>NZ_JAUCNR010000009.1:0-1015 GCF_030372825.1 Olivibacter sp. 47 | reverse complement strand
GGTGATTTAGGCAATGGGGTAAGAAGTGATGAAGGAGCTTTTAATGATATGATATCACGAGCTGAACAAGTTGGTTTTAGTTCAAAAGTCATCGGAGATTTAAAAGAGATGGGAGGTAGAAAACGTATAAACGATGTTGTGACATTGATCAGGGATTTTCTCACTGGTAAAGCTGCTGGACCGTCTATTTTTGCGACGGCGATGGATTATGCCGATGCGCCAAAAACATATGAAAAAATACGTGGCAATTCAGTAGTAAGCGATGTTGAAGGTATTGCCAAGGGAGTCTCTGAAACTGGGAGTCAATGGAAAGCGACATTTAATGACATGAAGGCAACTATGTTAAGAGGATTAGAGGCATTAAGAACAGGTAAAATAAGATATTAATGTATGCAAAATTTTCTTTTTCTGATATTTGGGTTGTTTTTTATTTCTATATCCTGCCAGCAAGACGGGCATACTGTAAATTATTATGCAACAGGTGAGAAATTTGAAGAAGGACAGATGTTGAATGGGAAAAAGGAAGGTCTATGGATCCGTTGGCATGAAGACGGGAGCAAGCAAGGGAAGTATAATTATAAGGCTGGTGTTCTTGACGGAGCCAGTATACAATGGTATCCAAATGGCCAGGAACAAGTTGTTGCAACGTACAGTAGAGGCCGATTTGTTGATACTGTTAAACGCTTTTTTGATAATGGCCGATTGAATTACCTGGAGTATTATGCTAGGCCAGGTAAACCGGAAGGAGAATTTAAACTATGGCATGAGAATGGTTTAATCGGACAAAAAGGTTTTTATCGAAATGGCAACATGGATGGAGAATGGGTAAGCTATTATAAAAACGGGCAAATTAAATCTAAATCTTTTTATAAAAATGGGAAACGCTTAAGTGAACTAAGGTTTGATGAAAAAGGAAATATTCTAAATAAAGAAAATTTCGAGAATAATAATGAGAGAATTGAGTAGATGGTTGATCTATTGGGGCTATAAGCCCATGTAGAACGTATGATTACGG
>NZ_JAUCNR010000008.1:0-1459 GCF_030372825.1 Olivibacter sp. 47 | reverse complement strand
AGCATTTTGTGCTTGGCTTTTCTTTTTCGGATCATCTTGCTCACTGGCGTTTGCCTCCTGCTCTTGCAGAAAAGCAGCCGTTTCAGCTGGGCCCTCAGGTGCCCAACTTTTAATCCGCTCAACCCACAAGCCATTTGGATCCAATATGCCAATGGGGTCATTAAGGGCATAATTGTACGGAGACATATCTTCATACATCTCCGCAAAAGGATCCACGCTTCCCCCATCCTACTTTAGAAATTCTTTCAATTAAGACTTATAACTGATCAGACCCCTCATTTGTAAGCGGACTCCTATTATCAAATTATTTTTTTTTTGCAAGCCTATACAATCCTCTTTTTACTATTATTTTTTCTGCATCAATGGGTAGATTTAAGTTTGGCACAAGTAAACTTGTTATAGTAAGTTTCTTTCCATTTTTTAACCGAATCACAGCATGGTTATAACCATCCCATGGTAATACCGAAGATCTATTGGCTGCAAAATTGAAAGACATGTAACGCACGACTTCTTCAATATCATCCAGGTTAAAATTTATCGAAACTCCCCTATGCTTTATAATAATTTCTCTTTCTTGATACACATATTTAACAACATCCCCCCTATTAACTGTATAGTAATTCAAATGAACAACTATTGTAGGCACAACAGTAATGGTGAAAAGAAATATCGAAATAATGAAAAAGACGTCAATCCTTTCATTTGTTTTAAAAGCCATAAAGTATGGAAAGAAGACACATAGTATTATTCCTAGAATAATTGGCCAACCGTTCCGTAGATGATGTTTAAATGTGATTTTGTAAACTTCCATGTATTATTTTACTCTCAAAATCCCTCGGACCATAGAATTTATAAACGTATTCCATTTTCCATTAACGGTTTTTAACGTATTTTTAGACGTATCATACGCAACTTCTCCAGACGCTCCGCCTAGACCTACTGCAAAACCAGCTGGCCCACCATATAGAAAGCCAATCCTGCAGAAAGGCCAAAAGTACCCATATGATAACCAAATCGAGTTCTATCTGCTCTCCCATTCCAAACCTGCACACCTTCGTAAGTAAGAACACCCATGGATAAAAACGTTGCTCCATATGAAATGCCCGATCCGAAGCCTGTTAACCAACTAGCCGGCTTTGATAGTGCTGTCATACTCTGCCCGCCAAATAATTTTAAATTTCTGCCAACCAATTGATAGTTGCTTGCTACACCTGATCGGTACCCTTGACCAAACAAATACGCACTATGAACATCTCCCTCAATTTCGAAACCAACCCCAATTCCATCCAATCCTGTCGCTACTTTATCCACTCCTTCAACAAAGGACTTTAGATTAAAGTTAGATCCCAAGAGCCCCCCTTTTTGCTTAAATGGATTCAAGTCTAGATTGGATCTTTCTAAGGCCATTCCAATACTATTCGGATCATCTTGCTCACTTGCATTTGCTTCCTGTCCTTGA
>NZ_JAUCNR010000007.1:0-1568 GCF_030372825.1 Olivibacter sp. 47 | reverse complement strand
TGTCGATTCCTAAAAAAGCTATACACAAAAAATTAGTGTATGGAAACCAAAGAGGTAGAAATTATTTTCACGGAAAGGACCAGTAAGTATCAGAAATATGACAGGCGTTTAATAGATCGTGTAGTTGAACTCTCTGTCCAGGGTGTTCCCACCAGGGACTTAATTCGGCAATATGGGATGTCTGCCGATACGCTGAGAGATTGGATGCATAGATATGGTCCGGTCACCTGCAAACGCAAGAGTTACACCCCGGCAGAAAAGCGTTCGGTAGTCAGGGCTATAGAGGCGGGTATGGGTGTCAGGCAGGCACTGGTTTCTTTTAACATTTCATATCCCAGTGTAATACGCCGCTGGATGAAGGAATTTAAGGAAGAAAATGCCGATCTTAGTGTTATCAAACCGATAGTGGAAGTGTCTAAAAAGAAAACAGATCCGTCCGAAAGCGCAGAGGTACAGGCCTTAAAAAAAGCCCTGGAAGCAGCCAATCTGAAGATCAGAGCACTTAATACAATGATCGATATTGCCGAGGACCGACTTAAAATTGATATCAGAAAAAAGTCTGGTGCCAGGCAGTCATCAAAATGAAACAGGACTTCCCCAGACTTGGGCTCAAGTTATTGTGCAGACTGTTTGGCAAGACCAGGCATGCTTATTATGACCATCAATGGCGGGTGCAGGACCTGGGCCTGAAAGATGAGATCGTTTTGCAGCATGTACTGGATATCCGTAAGAAACAAAACAGAATAGGGACTTTAAAGCTCCTTCATATGTTAAAGCAACCTTTGGGACAACATGGCATCAGGATCGGTCGGGACTACCTGTTCAATCTGATGAGGGAACATGGACTGCATATCAGGAACCGTAAAAGAAAAGTGATCACAACCAATTCAAGGCATTGGATGCAAAAATACAGAAACCTGATCAGGGAACTGCCCATCAATGGCCCTGAACAGGTATGGGTAAGTGACATCACCTACATCCAGCTGAAAAAGCAGTGGGGGTACCTCTGCCTCATCACCGATGCTTATTCCAAAAGGATCATGGGATGGGCTTTCCGAAAGGACCTTTCTGCCCAGGGTTGCATTGATGCTTTACAGATGGCGGTAGCGGAGCGCAGATACCCCGGAAACAGGCTTATTCATCATTCGGACAGAGGATCGCAATATTGCAGCAAAGCCTATGTAGACCTGCTTACCGATGAAAATATCGCCGTCAGCATGACCGAAAACGGAGACCCTTATGAAAACGCAATCGCTGAACGGGTAAACGGCATCTTAAAAGCAGAGTTTGGCCTGTACACAGTCCGGTCCGGGTGGAGGGAAACTACAAGAAAGATCAGCGAAAATATACAAACATACAATCAGATAAGACCACATGCCAGTTGCGATTATCTCACTCCCGAACAAGCGCATCTTAAATACGGTGAATTGAAAAAAAGATGGAAACCAAAAAAATATAAAGCAGAGAAAAATAACACTTGTATAACCCAATCAGGAATTACAAATTTGTGTGTATAGTCAATTCAAAATTAATTCAACAACCTGTATAGCTATATCAGGACAAGACAT
>NZ_JAUCNR010000006.1:0-1584 GCF_030372825.1 Olivibacter sp. 47 | reverse complement strand
TGCAAGGTTCTACGATCCGGTGATCGGTAGGTGGGGAAACGTGGATCCTTTGGCTGAAAGCTTCGAATCACATTCACCGTACAATTACGGGCTGAACAATCCGATTATATTCAATGAGAAACTTTAAGATATTAATGTTACTAATACTCAATATAATTTGGATTTCTTGCTCGATAAGCAGCCGTTTCGTTCCGATAAATGTATATGCTCAACCGGGGATGTTTGGAGCTGATGTCAACCGAGCAATGTCGGTACAAAATCTCCGGTTCAACACATTGAATTATGCAAATAGGGCTTGGGTGTACAATGGCGAAAGCCTCCCTCAACATAAGTATACATATGATGTGGAACTGAAAGATGGGACAAAAGAGAAGATCAGCTCAAAAATTTATATGGATACAGTGACCCGCCAAGCCTATTTGCTTAGGTTGGACACAAAAAAAAGGGAAGGAAATCAACAGATCCAAGCGGGCGTATCTATGCGGCACAAACGCGATACATCAGTAGAAGAATCGGCATAGGCGTGTTGGAGCATTTTGGAATTGCAACAGACAGCTGCTGGCTGTTTCGCGTTAACCATGGGCGTTTAAAAGCCTACTCTTTTCTTTCCGAAAGGGTCGGCCTTGACAGTTTTTATTTGACAGCTTTCCAAGTGGAGGATGGTCCGATCCAGGCATTTGACATTAAGGAATTGGAGAAAATAATTGCTGATCATCCAAAGGCTATGAAGGCGTTCCGCAAGAAAGATTATTATAAAGCAATCCTTACTTTTAATAGATAGCTGACAAAATAGGCAAAGCTAATCTTCCGTGCAAAAGATATTTTGCGACACAGATGTGATGATTGAGTATTTCGACGACAAGAGCTTCCGGAAATCAAATAGTGAATCAAGATCAGCTGTTTCGTCGAATTGGTATCGTAGTTCTTTCGTGATTCCTCTATTTTTCGAGTTTTAGTTCTGTATGTGATGAAAGCATATTGCGCAGTTAGACAAATGCCTTTACTAAACGGATACTGAATTGTGTAGCTAAGGTACTTTTTAGTACATTCGCCAACATTAAAACTCCATGCTCGGTATATGCATATGGATTTGTTTGAGTGTTTAAGACTTTCGAACCGGTCACAAATTGTGACCAGTTCATTTTTCCCTTGAGACGTAAGTTGAAAACGAAAGTCTTGTTCCTTTTAACTGCTTGATATCGGCTATTTCTAAACGGATGTCCGTAGTGCCCATAATAGCGGTACGGAATTGATTAAATATGTGCATAATACGAATGTTTACCTGTATCGCAAGTTGACCCATTCTTCCTTGGTTAATTTGAAACATAAAGTCTTCGGGAAATCGCTCTATATTGCGTCTAACGGCTTGATTTAGCACCTTTGTTTGTACACCGTATAAAGTAGATAAGTCGCTGTCTAACATCACGCTGTGTCCACGTATCGAATAGAACCCGCTTAGCCTTTTTCCGAAAAGCCGATTTAAACCGAAAGAAAAATTAGCCCGTTGTTACAATTCGTCATTTGCAAGAATAAGTCGAATTAGCTTTATTTAACTTTCTTTGTCAGTTTTAAACAATCAAACTA
>NZ_JAUCNR010000005.1:0-2629 GCF_030372825.1 Olivibacter sp. 47 | reverse complement strand
TGGGTATTTCGGAGTGACAGTGCCAGTGATTTCGGTCAAACCGTGCCACTTTAAAAGATCATACAATTATATAAAAAAGCTTTGATTATTCCTGTTTCAATATTCCCTTTCTAAGCGATTCCCCTTTTAGATCTATTCTGTGGGAGGAGTTGACAAGTCGATCAAGGATGGCATCAGCAATTGTCCCTTCACCGCCGATAATTTCGTACCATGCTGAGACAGGTATCTGGGATGATATAATGGTAGATTTTTTACCATGACGGTCGTCAATGATATCCATCAGCGTTTCCCTGTCCTGATTGTCAAATGCCTGCAGGCCAAAGTCATCAAGGATAAGCATTTCCGCTTTGGTAAGCTTTTCCAGTTCTTTGAGATAGGTGCCGTCCACTTTGCTCAATTTCAGTTTCTTGAATAACCTGGCCGTAACGGTGTAGAGTGTTTTTAATCCCGAAAGGCAGGCCTGGTGGCCCAGTGCCTGCGAGAGGTAGCTTTTACCCGTGCCGGAGGCGCCGCAGATAATAATATTCTCCTTCCTTGATAAAAAATCAAGCGTAGCAAGCCTGGCGAACATATTTCTGTCCAGATTCCTCTCTGCCGAGTAGTTGATATCGGCCAGGGTTGCATCCTGCCTAAAGGCGGCCTGCTTCAAAAGGCGTTCAATCCTGCTGTTTTCCCGCTCTTCCCACTGGTGATCGGTCAGCAGGGCCAGGTATTCATCGCATGTCATTGCTTCAAACCTGTTTTCCTTAACGTACTGCAGGTGTAACTGCGCCATGGCACCCAGGCGCATGTTCCGTAATTTTTCAATTGTCTGATTGTTCATCGTGCTGATTTTTGTGGTTATTATTCATAAGCGGAGGCACCGCGTATATTGCTGTGAAAAGGAATGTGGGGTTTAGCCTGTTCGGGTTGCCCGATGGGCAGCGGCACCCTGTCCATATTGTTCTTAAGGATATTCTTTATGCGGATATAGGAACAGGCATCGGTATCCAATGCTCTTTTGCAGGCATCGTTGAGCCGCTGTGAGCCGTATACCCTGTGCAACTGGATGACGCCGAGGGAACGTTTGTAACCTATCTCGGGATAATCCTGTGAAGCAAGTATCTTTTCGACACATGCCACCACGTATTCGCCATGCGGGCGGGCTTTTCTGTAGAAGAACTCCGGGGTCCAGTCGGAATAGAACTTATGCGTACTGCTCAGGTGGTCGGTATTGGTGATATAGGATCCCTTGGCCGGATTACGCCGGTGCAAGGCAATCCGCTGCTGGTGATAGAACACTTCGATTCTGCTTTTGGTATAATGGATGGTGGTCTCCCTGCCAATATAACGGTAAGGAACACTATAGTAACTCTTGTCGGGCGAGAAGTAAACATAGCCCATTTTCTGCACCTTGGCCCTTTTATAATCCTTCAGCTCATAAGTTGTACCGGGCAATGGTTTGAGGTACTGACGCTCAATGGTCTGGAAGAGTTCGATACGGCTGGACTCTTTACGCCTGAACAGAAGACTGTTGTATCGCTCCAGCAATATGCCGATCTCTCTGTTGAGATCTTCCAGGGTGAAGAAGACCATCTCCCGCAGGGGATAATAAATGCGCTGATAGGCCAGGTGTACGGCATTCTCCACCAGCGCCTTGTCCTGCGGTGAATACCCGCGCGTAGGGTTGATCACGCAATTGTAGTGACGGGCGAAGTCCTTGAAACTCCGGTTGATATCGGCTTCGTATTTGCTCGCCCGGTTGACGGCCGACCTTAGATTGTCTGAGATGATGGCTTTGGGAACCCCGCCATAGAAGCGTAGCGCCCGCGTGCAGCAATCGATCAGATCGCTCCGTTTCTGGCTCCTGCAGGCCCGCACGTAGGTATACTGGCTACAGGGAAGAATCGAAACAAATACTTCCACAGCAACAAGCTCTCCGCTCTCCTTATCAATTATATGCAGCTTCTTCCCCGCAAAATCAATGAACATTTCCTCTCCGGCGACATGGTCGAGCTTCATCGAACCTTTTTCTCTGGGATATTTACGGCGATAGTGTTCCAGAAACTGAGTGTAACTGTACGGATCCCCGGCCTGATCCACGTATTGCTGGTAATGGTGCAGAAAAGTGAACCCGGGATGGTTCCGGGCCTTATTGACCCCCTCGAAATACAGCATGAGCTCATTATGCCGCCGGGTGTCAACGGTTGTATGGGAGGAGAACAGCTCAGCTAAGGCTGCCGTATCAAAGCGCAGGAGCTCTTCAAGCGAATATTCACTCGCTTCAAACAACTGCATATACGTGTTGACCGTGTTCCGGGAGATGCCCAGAATGGAGCCTATCCTGCGGTTGCTGGTCCCATCGAGATGTAAGGTGATTATCTGTTTTAAGTCCATCGGATCAAGTTTGTTGGCCATGTCGCTGTATTTATATGATGCGACAAGATAGTCCCTGATCTCCTAAAGTGGCACAAAACGAACCGTAATCGTTGTGCGATGTAACTAATGGGTAATATATGCTAAATCAATAATGGCACAAAACGAACCGTAATGGCAATGGTCAATATCAATCTGGAATGGCATCATTTAAACCGTAATTACCGGCACTATCGGACCGAATTAGCTGGCACCATTCGAACCGTAATATCCA
>NZ_JAUCNR010000004.1:0-2916 GCF_030372825.1 Olivibacter sp. 47 | reverse complement strand
TGATACGAAGGCGCAAACGGCTTTTGTGGTTGGTTTGGGTCTAGATATAGCGACTGCGGGAGCGGGTGAATTATTTCCGAAGTCATGGTTATTTAAACTTCTACCTAAAAGTTGGTTTGGAAATGCCGCTAAGGGAATAAGTGTGATTGGACCACGAGCGAATTATAGGGAATTTGCTAAGAAGATTGGAGCGAACTTTCTTGATGTGACTGATGATGCATGGACAATGCGTAAAAATGTAGAGTTTTTACAAGGCGTGGTTAAAAGAGGTGATGATGTCATATTTTCCGGACAATATAATCCTGCAAGACTTGATCCTAATTCAGTCCTTGCGCAAGAAATTAGATATCTACAAAAAAATGGCTATTCTTGGACTGACGATTTTTCTAGAATGGTTAAAAAATAATATTGAAAGATGGAACAGCATTTTGTAAAATATATTTACGAGTTTTTTAAAAGGCTTATTGAAATATATGGTTTTCATAAAAGAAAAGAGTTAAACGAAGGTCAATCGTATATGATTGAATTTAGTTCAAGTAACTTTGTTATTAGAATAGAAAAATACTTTCGAGAGTTCTATGCATTGCTTTACAAAGAAAGTAAGCAGGATTACCAGATAAACCTCTTTAATTTGTTAGAATACTTAGTGCAAGACGATGAAAAGGTTCCTAAATCTAATTATTTCCGAAATGAAAATGAAAATGATATATGCTACAAGAAACAAATAGATCATATTTCTTCCGTGCTTTATAAGCATTATAGGTTAATAGACAATTTTTTTAACGAGAATAATTATGAATTAAAGGTGAAAGAATTTGAAAGATATTGGAAAGGTAAACATCCAGAATTTTACAACAGAGTTTAATTTGAGATTTCGGATTACAGAACGCTAGATTCCATTCCGGATTGACCAGCTTAACCGAATTGAAGAAGAACCTGTAAATATGATGCTATCATTTTATGGGCTGGTTTTTGGATGGTCAGATTTTTCCGTATTGACCCAATACCGTCAGAATACATAATAAATTAATGGAATTAGTAGAAATAAAAGGTCTTTTTGAGATGGATTTTGGTTCGCCATCACCAACAATATTGTCAAACGATAATGAGCTTTTTATTGCCTTTTATGCAGATAAACAGAATTCATCGGCCATTCCTCAAGAGCGTAATACCATTTATGATACTGGTATTTTTGCTTTGAAATTTAAAGTGTATTTAAAATATATATTTGGATTACCAGGGGAAGAAACAATACAGGGACATCCATATAGTAAGCTTGGTATGAAGTCTTATTCATTTTATGAGCTCAAAAATTCCGATTTAATTAAATCACTGCAGGATATAGAAAAGATACACCCACAATACAATCCCAAGAAATGGGAAATGTATAGACATTTTATATTAACATTTCACGACAATATGTTTGAATGTATCGCTCAGGATTTTGAAATTAGAGAAGAAAATACATCAATTTACAATCAAGCAGCAGTGATGCTTAATGAATTGTCAGTAAAGCATTTTTAAGTTCAGAGAACGAAGGTATTTTAAGCCCACAATAGCGCGCTTTTTTATTTTCACATCAAAGAAATCTTGCTTGCTTTGATAAGGTGGTCAATGGTAGTGAGCAGGCATTCCTTTTCGGACAATGTTGCAATATCGTGAAACCTCTTTAGCATAGCAGGGTCGGTATATTAAGAGGTGGATACGGCGAACCCACTCTATATTGGCAAATTGGATCCAAATGAGATGTGGGCTGAGCGGATTAAAAGTTGGGCACCTGAGGGTCCAGCTGAAACGGCCGCTTTTTTAAGAACAGGAGGCAAACGCCAGTGAGCAAGATGATCCGAATAAGAAAAAGGGGAGCGTTGTTGCAAATAGTAGCGGCAGCATCATTCGAAAAAATAACAGTGGACAGCTAACCCGTTCCCAGTTGCAGCAAGGAAGTCCTGAAACAAATGCTTTATTGGATAATGTTAATGAGCTATGGATGGGATTACTCCCGTCGGTACTTTTTTGATATTAAAGCCGCTGCATCTGGAGAGGATATGAGTGGGGAGCAATTGTCTTGGGGTTGAGGACCAGAGAAAGCTTTTATAATCGAGCAGTTAAGTAGCGGATAGCCGTGCCAGAGCAAAAGTCAGTTGATAAGGCAAACTTGCCAACAATGGTACTTCCCGGGTCGATCGTGCTCGAGGAGGTGGTAGTTATGCTTAGCGGGCTACTAGATCGGCTGTTTCTTCTGGTGCGAGTTTTCTATTGAGAGGAATAGGAGGTGCGGCAAGTATGACAGCTTTGTAAAGGATAAAGAAGGGAATGGCTCTGGTGAACCTATTGGTGTAAATCTTAAGGAACTTTGATAATATTGAATTATGGAGAAAAATGAAGTGAAGCTTAGCTTTTGCGTGTGGGGGTTCAGTGACATAGATCATGACGAGGTATCAACAATATTAGGGATTAATCCTTCAAAGATTTTTGTTGAAGGAGAAAGAATGAATCCGAAATTTCCGAGATTAGCAAAGGAGAATGGTTGGTTTATTGATGCGCCTGCGGATAGATACGCTCTTTTCCATGAAAAAATGGATGCGCTTTTGGATATCATTGAATCGAATAAAAATGGATTTGAGAGTATTAGCGGAAAGTACTATTGTGAGTTTTCTTGCGCAATTTATATATATAATGACGAAGAAAGCGCTCCTTCTGTTCATCTTGGTTCGAGATATTTCAGCGTGACTAAGACCCTAAATGTTGAATTTGATATCGATTTATATTGCTTGCAAAATACTTAAGAGTTAAAAGATAACAATGTTAATCCTATGATAAAAGCCTGGACCATCAGCAGGAAAAATCACCGATTGCTGAAAACCTGCAAAAAGGACATACGATTGCGGAGACAAGTTTTTACGATCCAGTGATAAA
>NZ_JAUCNR010000003.1:0-4247 GCF_030372825.1 Olivibacter sp. 47 | reverse complement strand
CCGATCACCGGGTCATAGAACCTTGCGCCGTAGTCGTACTGCCCCAGCCCATCCTGTAATTATTCGGTAGTGATTACTCTTTCATTCGTCCTCATGAACCGTAAAATGGTTTCCTGCCCATTGTAAAGATAGTTATTTTTTACGCCCGATACATAACTGGTGAAAGTGAGCCCGAAGTGGTACTAGTCATCGTGCCGGATCTCCCTTCGCTGCCCAAGTGGTCCGTCAGCGTATATTCGTACACATAGGTGCCGTTGCTGTTGTATATCCGACCTTCTTCCGTCTTTATGAAGTCAATGGCCTTGCTCTTAAAGAGTACTTCGAAAATTTGCCATTTACTCTTATCTTTATAGAACTTATAAAATACATGTAAACGTTAAAGTACCATATTATAAACAGCTCTAAAGTTATTGGGCAATATACTTCATTTCTATTAAACTGATAATTGAATGGTTATTTCATCTATTTCTGCATTAAAGACTACGGCCGGTCTGGCTCCCTGAGCTTTTGCCACGTATTAGGTTACCATACTAAGGCGGATGGTGGTGGCGGGGGGTTCTTTTGGGACCCTTCAAGTACAGAGCCGGACGACGGCGGCACCATTTTTCAAGTAAGTGGCATAGTGACTGGAAGATGGAAAAGGTTACTCATTGACTCGACCATAAACATACGGTGGTTTGGAGCTAAAGGAGATGGCTTACATGACGACGCTCCTTTTATCCGTTCATCAATAAATTACCTTAGAAAAGTTGGCGGTGGAATACTCGATTTTCCGTTAGCAACCTATTATTTAAATAGTGTTGAAACTCCACTTCCGTATGAAAGCGCTTCTCCCATCATACGTATACCAAATATACCGATTATATTGAACTGTAACGGCTGTACATTCAAGGCTGGAAATAAGCTTCATAAGTTGTGTTTTATACAAACAACTTTTGGAGCCTCCAGTCCGTTTAAACTGCTAGGAAAACCAAACTTTGAAGGTACGGGGAACGATGGTGGAAGCAACTATGCTCTTATTGACGGCATTGTTCTTAACGGTTCAAGTAACGGAATCCTAGATGTCGGCGTAATAAATAAGACTAAACGACATGGCATTTATATTATGTGCAATGCCCGATTTAATACTATAAATATCGAAACCATTTCCAATACTAACCGGGAAATGCTTGGAGTGGGTGTCCAACTTGAAGGGGCAAGTTTTAATAAGATTCATGTTCGAAATATTTTAAATGTTGGAGCAAATGCGGTTGACTTTAATACATGGGTACCACATAATCCGCTTTATCCAGCGTCTCCGTACATGGATTCTCCCTACCCCGCCGCACGAACATATAATTCGTCTCACAATATTCTAAAGTGTGATCTAATAGACGGTACAGGGATTAACAACTCAGCCTCTTATAACCCTAATGACGATTATTTTGCACTAAATTGTATTCAAGAAAGTAATCATAATTGTTTTGAATTCCTGGAAATCAAAAACGTTCGGCCAGATAATGGTACAATACCACCAGCTCTAAGTTCTTATCTGGCATGTTTTAGGCTGTGGGCTTGCAAAGCGAATAACCTACAGGCTAAAATTATCGATCTGGTCGGTCACTTGGAAAATGGAAAGCACCAAGGAGATTTGATTAGGATCACCGCTGCTTCTGACAATATCGTTCACATAGATACAGCCTCGCAGTTCAGAAATATCTTAAGAAATGATAATGAAACCCAAAACGATTCGAGCGGTAATTATCTGAGTTTAAAGAACTCGGTAAATGAACTACCTGAGAACTTAACAAGGGGGCTATCACTTAAATTTATTCAAAAGGAAAGCGCAACAAATAGTAACACCGGGGTGCTAAGTGGTTTTAAAGTAGATTATGGAATCACTATCGATTTAATACAAGGTTCTTTTCGTATTTCTACCGACGGTAGCGGTTATAAAAGTATAAGAAAAACGATTACCGGATTTAACGCGGACTTTTTGTTATTCAAGTTCACTTACAGAGCTTCCGCTTCTATCCAAGGTTCGAATCCGGTCGTTAATATACAAGCCCATAATTTTCCTCAAATTTCTTTAATAAAAGATGAAAACTGGCATACCACAACCTTTATAATCAGAAGGGATGATATTGGTAGGGACCTATTTTTGTCGCCGAGCAACTCTGCGGTCGGGACTGGAGCTGGAAGCTGGTTAGAATTACGTGACTTATGTTTTATTAGCCCGGATGGGAGTATCCATAGAGATAGCTCACCGACAAAAGGATACATCAACGCTGTACCAACGATCGGGACTTTCGAAGTTGGGGATGAAATCTTTTCCGATAAACATTTTTGGTACAATGGAAACAGTTGGATAACTGCGTAACCTTTAAGGTGAAGCGCATCTAACGCATTACCTTTGAGACGAATTCATCTAAGCTTTATTTCGCATTAATTCTATATAATATAGCATTAACGACTGGTAGATATGACTTTTGAACAACGGCTCACCGCATTGAGAAAGGCAAAGAAGCTCTCACAGAGTGATCTTAGAAGATAAACACTTCAAGCGATATCCGTAGGACACTACGAACGTGACGAGGTGACGCCTTCGGTGGAAGTGGCCTCCAAGCTGGCCGATGCGCTAAGTGTGTCACTGGATTACCTTTCCGGTAACACCGATACCGAACTCGACAGCGCAACTCTTGGCAGGATCAGGGAGATCTCCGTCATGCCCGAAGAGGACAGGAAACAGGTGTTCCTCGTCGTTGATGCTTTGATCAGGGATTTTAAGGCAAGAAAGGCCTATGCGCAATAAAAAAAGCCCCGACGGTTGCCGAGGCTATATTTTTGTACATTTTGTTTTATCAAAAGGTCATCACACTCTGGATTATTTTTCTGTTTTGCAATAATGTTCTTTCCATCGAACTCATAAGCTATTACTGTACAATGCTGAGCCTTTTTGGTTGTTTAGATTTTTACATCCATACGATCTTACGCAGAACCATTAATGATTAAGTCAAACACCTCCCCTTTATCAAGATTGACTTTTATGTTCCAATAGTGACTACATCCATCCAGAGGCGTTACTATATCTTTCGGCAATCGCTCTTCATCATTCATACTTGTTTCCATATAAAGTTTATCCAAACAACCCTTTCCCCGTTCTTAGTGACAAAGCCAACATATTGTCTAACATACT
The DNA here is from genome assembly GCF_030372825.1 of Olivibacter sp. 47. Taxonomy (NCBI): domain Bacteria; kingdom Pseudomonadati; phylum Bacteroidota; class Sphingobacteriia; order Sphingobacteriales; family Sphingobacteriaceae; genus Olivibacter; species Olivibacter sp. 47. The sequence continues at coordinate 1,072 of NZ_JAUCNR010000003.1, read as the reverse complement.
TTTTAAGGTTTTTGTGTATTACCGGACATTCACCACCTTGGTTTTCTAAAGAAACATTCATACTCTTTAAACGATCTTTTATTAGGCTCTCCACCAAGAAAACATCTTGTTTATTAGGAGTATACCTCTTAGATTGGTCATCAATGTTCATTAGAACAAAATGCTCTTTATCGAACACATATCCTTTGAACCCTTTACCCTTTATTAAGCAAGAGGGTTGTATATTAACAGTAAACACGAAGGTCAATATATTTAACAACAATAGTTTCATATTTAGCGAACTTGGTAGTTAATTGGTTTATTATTCACATCCAATAATCTTGGACCTGTTGGCAGAGGCCCGTTAGGGGTCTGCTGAATTCCGTAATGCGTCCTCAAAGGTAAACCGGATTGGCCACGCACCGTATTCTCGTAATAAACAGCGCGCCATTCAGCTTTGAGCAATCCCTGATAAGTACTCTGATAAGTAATCCCTGTCGTGGCACCGGTATAGTTTTGGCCGTAATACAATACACCTTGATTTGAATCCCTCCCATGAAACATTTCGTGAGCTAAACCAATATAAGAAGGCCGATTTATATTACTTGCAGTATTGAGCCCACTGGTACCTGAACTCGGATTAAAATTTATAGTGCCTCCCGAACCTAAAGAACTCGTGCTATTTCCTGAAGCAGCCTGTATTTCCGGTATGTTGGCAAACGAAGCTGGAGTGTTATCCGGAACAAAAGAGTTAGACGAACTTTTTACTATAGTGAAATTATTCTTAGAACCTTCAAGTTCAGAAATCATCGCAGAGCCTTCTTTTCCTGCACTAATTTTACCTAAAGCATTTACGGTTTGCTTTAAAAAGCCTTTGACCTTTCCGGTATATTCTGAACCGTTTTGATATAGCTTACCACTTTGATACAAATAATCTTGGCCTTTATGACTTATAAGAAGAGAATCGCCATTGACATCAATATATTTAATGGGGTTGAGAGCTCCGTACTGATATGGCGTCATATCATAATATTTCTCGGAAAACCTGTCTATCGTCCCGAAACGCCCTATCACCGGATCATAGAACCTTGCC
>NZ_JAUCNR010000002.1:0-4841 GCF_030372825.1 Olivibacter sp. 47 | reverse complement strand
CAATAGGATATCCAAAAAGTTTATGCAGATCTAAATTGAACGGCTTTTCGCTTTGTTCCTAATTATTCGTTTGTAACAAAGGTTTGTTTATCTAGTAAAAAGGGAACGAAACCGTTATAATATTTCCACACTGATTATATTCCTTCACAACAATTACTTAAATTAGAGTCATTTATAAACTTTTAATATAACTCAATTATTAGCTATGCCAGTATTTCAATCTTACAATGTAAAAAATCACGGTGCTGCCGGAGACGGTATTACCGATGACACGAATGCAATCCGGACTTTATTCAGCAGCGTACCGAATGGCTGCTCGATTTATTTTCCAACCGGAACCTATATTATCGATAGTGCTTGCCTTTTACTCCGTAATAAAAACAATATTACCATCTATGGAGATGGTCATTCGAGCGTTGTCAGACCAAGCAACCAGGGCGTTGCCCCAAAGAAGCAATACTATCACTGTACTTTAGCTGTTGACAAATGTACCTTCGTCCATATAAGGGATTTAGCCATTGAATCAAAAGGTGAAAATTACGGTGACGCGGATGCAGCTGGTCCTTTGAATATACCGCACGGTGACCCCCGAGCCGATTTTACCATCCAGAACGGTGGGTCTGCCTTGTTGATATCCCGATCAGGCAATGTCATTTGCGACAATTTAGTTGGCAGGAGATGTGGATCGGTGACCGTTTTTTATATATCGTCTTGTGATACCGTAACTTTTAATAATTGTTATGCGAATGCCTATTCGGTAGGTTACGCAGGCTTCTGTGCCGACAATTGGATCGAGTACGGTGGTGATAAGTACAGACGTCGTTATAATTTCAATAACTGCTCCGTCTATAAAGAAAGTAATCCATACGCGGGAAAGTCGGGCATTTTAATTGAGGGAGACGCAGGGAATATTCCGACAGTTAATATCAACGGAGGTCTGTTTTGCGATTTGCGAGGCAATAGCACAGCACACCGCGAAGGAGTGGCAATCGATATTGCCGACGCAAATGTCTTTATAAAAAACATTACAGGTTATAATAACGACTCAAGTATCCGGCTAATAACCCGAGGTAACGTTCCGGATAATATCTTTCACGACATACAAAATTGCAGTTTCTACGGAAACTTAGTCCTGGGTTTTGATATTACATATCAGGGCATTGCACCTGGAAAAACGAACCTATTTATTAAAAATGTAACCCAATATGTCAATCTTCAATCAAGATGGGCGACGCCTTCAGAATGGGGGCCTGCTACCGACATTGTAAAATACAAAGAAACATCGGCACTAAACTTCTCTTTTTATCACAGGAACACCAATTTAATTGTGGTTGAGAATTTTATTTCCTACGGTAGTAAAATCGGTGTGAGAATTCAAGACACCTACAAAGTCAAGTTGTTAAACAGTGTCATACACGCAGAAAACCAATCGTTTTATATCTGTGGTGGTTCGATAGAAATCAACGGCGGTGAATACTTAACAAATAAGGGCGTTGTGGCTCACCTTCAGGCCAACAATATGACTGAAAACGGTGGAACAAATGGAAGTAATTATGTTGATTTCACCCTCCTGAACAGCAGCATTTCTTCAAATGACAATAGTAATTTAGTGAATTGGGCGGGTCCTGCGAATCTTCTAAGAACATGGAAAGCAAAAAACCTAGCTATTATGAATGGCGTATTGAATAACCCTGCGTCAGCTGCTAGTACGATTAAAGATACCGATACCATACTCAAAAGACAATTTGCCATTGTAAAATCGGCTTACTATGACAATAGTCCGAATCAGTTTGCTGTTGTGCTAAAGGTTGCCGGACTGGTTAACAATCCTCGGTTCGCTTACAGCTATAATCAAATGATAGGACCTGAAGGGGTCAGAACAGCCGTGCATTGGGGAGGAAACATTGAAGATAGCGAAGTACGGTTATATGGAAGCGACACATCTTCCTTATACAAGCCCAGCACCCAGTTAATATTCTATACAGGTGGTTATTAAAGGGAGCCCTATGCGCTGCCTCTGCAGGAAGAGCACAGGAAACAAGTACATAGTTAATGTTTGATCAGGAATTTGAAATCAAGGAAGACTTATGTGCAATAAATAACACTATACCTGGCTCGACTAAGAGAGCCAGGCGTTTTATTTAAAGCCTTATGGCGTATACTTAAAATTTCCTTTCTTCTATTGCTCTATTTAGCATTCCTACAGTTAATGCTTTTTTTTCTGACGACCTACCTAACCATGACGGCTCCGAATTAAAATAATCACTATAATCAAAGCCCACGAGATTAACTCCAAATCTCTTACTAAAAGCTGTCATAAACTCATAAGCGTCATCTCCCGAAATCCCTAAGTCATCCTCAATCGAAAGATCTTCAGTTACTATCAATGATGGCTCTAAAGTTTCTTCTTTAAGAAAATTAATCAATTCAACATTTAATGCTTCCATAACTATCAATTACTAAATCTCATACTTGTAGGACTAACACGAATATTATCCGGTTCTGTTGCCAAAATTGCATTCTTGCCCTAAAGAATACATCAAGCTCCACTTCTAATAAAGTGTTCAGAACTTCAGTTTAGATAAAGTTAATACTGCCACACTACTTTCTGGTTTCTTCAAGGTTATTTTTTTTGCAAATTCTATTGCTACTGAATCTGGTAATAACTTTTCCGGAATGTGGTTGAAATAAAGCAAATACTCCATAATCTCTATATTATTAGGGTCAAGTTCAACGGCCCTTAGTCCATGATACAATCCTATTAGCTCTGCCTGTTCAGACGTATGATTTAAAATAGAACCCATCAACCTACTTATCGACATGTGAAGGCTTGGTGTCTCCTGTTTACATAAAAGTCTTTGATATAAGGTATAGACAAGTAAATTACTCTCATCAGTATTTGGATTATATGCCAACTGATATAAGATATTCTCTATTTCAGAAAATGTTAGTTTCTCGAACAATTCTTCCATTTCCTGAAATCTTAATTCGTTTAACAACGTCTTATAATAATCTATTTCGTCTCTATTCATATCTCTATTTAGCATTGGACACCAAGTTTACTATATGGATCTCCTTGTACTGCTTCTTCTCCAGGCAATCCAAATGTGTGTTTTAAATACAGCTATCAGAATTTTTGTCTCTTTAGACAATTCATTATACTTTTTCACCTGTGGTGAATTCCTTATAATACTCTGCACTTGTTCGTGATTCAATGGAACAATATTTGACCCTTCATCTAAAATGACTAATCGTTAAAACGACAGAACTCGATAATGTTACTTAGTATCGATTCATAGTTACCTGTAAAATCTAATCTAAAAGAAACAGAAAGAACATTTCCTTCGTCATTAGAAAGGACCTCGAAGCAATTTGATCCCTGATTACCGTATAAATCAACATCGTTACTCCAAGATTTAGTTTTTTAAAGGATTGAATTGACTTTATTAAAAAAGCCTTTTTTAAGAGGGTAATTCTTCCAAAAGAACTCATCATCAAATCCTTCAGTTAAAGAAAAACTCTTCAGCCGAAGTACTTACACTTTTTTTGGTAACACCTGAAAAGTATATTGCCAAATTGCCATTAGTAACGAGAATAAATTAGATTATCAACTGATTTATAACCAGCACAAGGTAGCTTTACCTGCCGTACTGGAACATTCTGAATTCCTAACTCTTTTGCTGCCCTAAAACGATGATGGCCATCAATAACAAATTTTTTACCATTTATGTTCTACAAACTTTATCGGTTCCTGAATCCCATTTAGCTTTATATCAACCTTAAGTTTTGCAAATGCATTTTTGTATTTAGTAAGTCTATGAGTTATCTCTAATTCATACGTTCCTAACTTAGTTACCTCCTTAGTGACATTGGCTTCAATTACTTTACCCCGTTCTCTATTAAGCTACTAAATTCTGTTCATTTTTGATAACAATCCGCCAAATCATTCTTAAACTTTGAAAGCCATTTTGGGTATCTCTTTATGGGAAGAAAAGGAATTTTTGCCGTCCAAATATCCGTAAAAGTAGTAGCTGCACTTACTACATTTGCAATAAGTGCAGGAAAAACAAGCGGCAATATTTTAACAAACAATTTCATTCCGTCTAACCTTATGACTACTCTTGATAATCCTCAAACTCCCATTTTCCAATTCTACCTACTTTCATTCCAATATCATCCCAGTTTTCACCGTCAATATTCTCAATAAGCTCTTTCAGCTTATTATAAATTCTTGAATAGTTATATTCAAAAACAATTAAATAATGCCTTCCAATAATAATATCTGAAATTTGATGATTTTCTATCAACCATTGAGGAGTACAAAGCACAATATCAAAACTTTCCTCACCTTCACCATTTAGAGGAGCAACTATTAATTGCAATAGAATAGAAAAATTGTTTTGCTTTTCTGGAATAAACTCTGACAAATCAAGAATGTCAGGGCTATGTATATATTTTAATTTTGCTTTCATTGCTATTACGGCGTTATAATATTTAAATGACCATTGCCCTGCCACTGTCCCTGATTAACATTTCTCCATTCAAAGTTTGCTTTCGTCTTTCCTAACTTACGTTTAAATGAAGGTGGTCTAAACTGGCGAAGCCCATCAGCACTAATCATTGTTTTTCCATCGCTTGCTATTTTAAATCCATCACCGACCCAAGACCTACCAGCTGTCATTGCTTCATCAAGTGTACCACTTCCCAAGCCGAAATTCCCTTTCCCTTTTGCAGCATCTCAACCATACCACTTACTTTTTCCCAAGGCACCCTCTTAGCGGCATTTCCAAACCAACTTTTAGGTAGAAGTTTAAATAACCATGACTTCGGAAATAATTCAC
>NZ_JAUCNR010000013.1:0-310 GCF_030372825.1 Olivibacter sp. 47 | reverse complement strand
CCCGGTGATAGGGAGATGGGGAAGTGTGGATCCGTTAGCGGAGCAGATGAGAAGGCACTCTCCTTACAGTTATGCATTCGATAATCCGATCCGGTTTATAGATCCTGACGGGATGGCTCCGGATGTTTGGGAATATAACACTGATACCAAACAATTGAAAATAGTGGAGAGAACTTCTGATAAATTCCATCTTATTCAAGATCAAAGAGGAAACACAATTATTAGAACTGATGATGACCAGACGGATATTGCTCAAAGAATCAAGGGAATGGACAGTAAAGCTCCCGCTTTGGATTTTTATAATACTTTG
>NZ_JAUCNR010000012.1:0-321 GCF_030372825.1 Olivibacter sp. 47 | reverse complement strand
GATCCCGATCCGAGCTGTACCACCTGTACCACGCCGCCGTTGACACCTGATCCGAAAGCGGACATTGTGACGGTGAAGGTTGTGAGCGAAGCAGGTAAAACGGAATTTACACCGGGTGAGTCGGTAGACTATACCATTACGGTAACTAACAACGGACCGAGCGATGCGGCTTCCGTGAACGTAAAAGATACGGCTCCTGCCGGTACGACGATCACAGGCTGGACGGCTGTGGTGACCAACGGTACGGTGAGTTTACCGAATACAAGCGGAACCGGTGATATCAATGAAACAATAGCCACGCTTCCGAACGGAGCGGTGGTG
>NZ_JAUCNR010000011.1:0-498 GCF_030372825.1 Olivibacter sp. 47 | reverse complement strand
GATCCCGATCCGAGCTGTACGCAATGTACGACACCTCCGTTGGATCCTGCACCGAAAGCGGACATCGTGACGGTGAAGGTAACGAGCGAGGCGGGTAAAACAACTTACACCCCTGGTGAAAGTGTTGACTATACCATTACGGTGACCAACAACGGACCGAGCGATGCGGCAGCCGTGAACGTAAAAGATACGGCTCCTGCGGGTACAACGATCAGTAACTGGACCGCTGTGGTAACCACCGGAACGGTGACCTTACCGAATACAAGCGGAACCGGTGATATCAATGAAACAATCGCCACGCTTCCGAACGGAGCGGTGGTAACCTATACGGTAACGGTGCAGACCCCGTCCGACTTCACCGGTGAATTGGTGAACGCGGTGGAGGTGACGACACCGACGGAAGATCCCGATCCGAGCTGTACGCAATGTACGACACCTCCGTTGGATCCTGCACCGAAAGCGGACATTGTGACGGTGAAGGTAACCAGCGAAGCAGGC
>NZ_JAUCNR010000010.1:0-835 GCF_030372825.1 Olivibacter sp. 47 | reverse complement strand
CACTGGCTGGACAGCGGTTGTTACAACAGGCACCGTAACGCTTCCTAACACGTCAGGTAGCGGCGATATCAATGAAACCATAGCGACTTTGCCAAACGGCGCGGTGGTGACCTATACGGTAACGGTACTGACCCCGTCCGACTTCACCGGCGAACTGGTGAATGCGGTAGAGGTGACGACACCGACGGAGGATCCCGATCCGAGCTGTACCACCTGTACCACACCTCCGTTGACCCCTGATCCGAAAGCGGACATCGTGACGGTGAAGGTAACGAGCGAAGCAGGCAAAACGGAGTTTACGCCGGGTGAGTCGGTAGACTACACCATCACGGTAACCAACAACGGTCCGAGCGATGCGACCGCGGTGAACGTAAAAGATACGGCCCCTGCGGGAACGACCATTACGAACTGGACGGCTGTGGTAACCAACGGTACGGTGACCCTGCCAAATACCAGCGGCAGCGGCGATATCAATGAAACAATAGGAACGCTTCCGAACGGGGCAGTGTTGACCTATACGGTAACGGTGCAGACCCCGTCCGACTTCACCGGTGAGCTGGTGAACGCGGTGGAGGTGACGACACCGACGGAGGATCCCGACCCGAGCTGTACGCAATGTACGACACCTCCGTTGGATCCTGATCCGAAAGCGGACATCGTGACGGTGAAGGTAACGAGCGAAGCGGGTAAAACGGAGTTTACACCGGGTGAGTCGGTAGACTATACCATTACGGTGACCAACAACGGACCGAGCGATGCGGCGTCCGTGAACGTAAAGGATACGGCCCCTGCGGGAACGACCATTACGAACTGGACGGCTGTGGTAACCAACGGT
>NZ_JAUCNR010000001.1:6014329-6472288 GCF_030372825.1 Olivibacter sp. 47 | reverse complement strand
GCCAACTCGGTTCTGATTAACAGAACGGCGGCCGCCACGCTGGGATATACGCCGGATCAGGCAATCGGTAAGTGGATACAGAATACCATTAGGGATAACTCCAGACGCAGAATTATTGGAGTAGTGGAAGACTTTAACTTTCTTTCCCTCAAAGACAAAGTGGAGCCACTTGTTATTTCTCCGAATGAGGATAACCGAGTGGCATTGATTGCGCTGAAACCGGGGAATATCAAGGAGGGGATGAATGCTATCGAAAGGGAGTACCGAAAGTTGGCACCGGATTACCCTTTGAATATAGCTTTCTTGATCAGCGTTTTGATGAGCTTTATAGGAAAGATATCCAGCAACAAACACTTATGACTATTTTTTCGGCACTCTCCATTTTTGTTGCCAGCCTTGGCCTTTATGGACTGGCGTCGTTTACGACAGCTAAACGTACGAAGGAAATTGGTATACGCAAAGTGGGGGTGGGGCAAGATGGCTTTATATGATGAGACGTTAATAAATAGGTTGAGAAGATGTGAAAATGTTCCGTATGTTGTTGTTTAAATAAATCAGAATGAGTACCTGTACGGACCAATTCTAATAGACTAATTCTAAAGATTAAGTTTGTAACTACTTTAATCGAGATACCCTTTGGGATAGGTCTTTTGACCAAATTGCTTGTCAATCAGTGCCATCAGTTCCCGACGTTCGTCTGTAAGTTCCGGAATGGGGGCAAATTCACCGCTACCCACCGGAACACCGACTAGTTCGAAAACTTTTTCCAAACCGGCGGGCATGACGGTACAAAGTAGCTTGGCCACAGTGCTGGAGGTATTCGTAAAACAATGAATAGCTCCTCCAAGTGGGATGGTTATAAAGCCTCCGGCACTAACTATGGATTTCCCCTGTTCCGTCTGAAATTCAACATCTCCTTCCAATACATAAAAGGTTTCGTGTGTATCGGGATGCGAATGGGGCGGAGGTCCGCCTCCGGGTGGGACAATCATCTCAATGACTGCATATTTATTATCCGTTTTATCTCCGGGTACAATGATGCGGTAATTGCCACCTGCTACTCCTAAGATTTGTCCCTTGTCTTTTTCGATAATCTCGATACCTGATTTCATATAGTGCTAATTTAAATGCCCATGTCTCCGTCAGCCTAAACGCTTACAGCCGGTTTTTCTGCAAGATACTTAACCTCATACTGTTCTGAAGAATTTACTTCCCGTATTCTTCTTAGGATTCTTTTTTCGTAACTTAACTTTTTAAAAAGATATAAAAAGGAACCGAAATTAGGGGTAAATGTTTTAGGGTGGATTGATTGAAAATGGACCGGCTATAAACTCGGAACCGTAATGGAAAAATTTGTAACTTCCGTGCAGTTGACATCAACATAAAGGAAGTGATATGAAAAGACAGAACCATAATCCGTTCCTTCTTGCCCTGAAAGCCCGCAACCTATCGGTTGAAATTCATCATCATGCCGCGTATCAAATCGTTTTATCGGATGATACGCCGTTTAATTCAACGATCGGCGGAATACATTATGAACAAATTCATGGTTTTTTGATAAAACCTCATGTTTCGCATTTCTGCGTTGCAGAAAAAGGAACATTGAGTGTATTAAATATTGAGGCCTACTCAAACATTGGTTTAGAACTGGCACGTAGGTTGAAGGAAGGCCAGGATTATATTGTTTTCGACTCACTAGCGGAAACAAATCTGTTCTTTCAAACACCTAAAGAAAGTTTGGACGTTAATAAAGTGGTAGATGCCTTGCTCGCGACCTTACCTAATGCCAAATATGATGAAAGGGTCATAAAAATCATAGAATACATCAAGGTTAATTATTTTGAGCAGAACATAACGCCACAGACATTTTCCGATATGGTCTTCCTTTCCCCGTCGCGTTTGGCTTCGTTATTCAAAGCACAAACCGGTAGCAGCTTATCCAAGTATTTGTTATGGACACGGTTACGCGAAGCGATTTATCTTATTCTTTCTGATAAAGCAAGAAGTCTTACGGATATTGCATATGACACCGGCTTTTATGACCTCCCACAATTTAATAAGTATATGTACGAAATGTTCGGAATGCCACCTAAAGCGCTAAAGCATAATAGCGATCTGATTGCAATTTACTGATTTTATTGCATCGCTCTTGTTCCCCGCCCTGCTCTCCTCCTTACTGATAAAAATATTGTCGCCTTGGTCAAAACAGTGATCTGATACAAGTTTGGCGATGCGCTTGTTCGCAACTTTGTGATATCATTTTTAAACAATAAAAATAATATCATGAAAGCAATAGTGTATAAAAAATTCGGAACTACAGACGTTCTGCAAACTGTCGAACAACCCAGACCTACTATTAATGCGGATCAGGTATTGGTGAAAGTGAAAGCTTTTTCTATCAATCCTATGGATTGGAAAATTAGAAAAGGAGAAATGACTTTGATGTCCGGTTCGAAATTTCCAAAGTACGCAGGTGCTGATTTTGCCGGTATTGTTGAAGAGATTGGATCTTCTGTTGTCGGCATAAAAAAAGGGGATGAAGTTTTTGGGGTGATTAAAAACATGATGAAAGAAGGTGTGTCAGTTGAATACGTTGCCGTTACCTCTTCGTTAGTCTGGAAAAAGCCTGCTGATATTGACTTTCAGCAAGCGGCTTCTATTCCCGTGGTTGGGACTGCCGCTGCTACCGCAATTGAAAAAATGGGTAACATCCATGCTCAGACAACGATTTTGGTAAACGGCGCTACCGGTGGCTTCGGCATGTTTTTACTTCAATTATTAAAACAACACAGTGCCAACGTAACAGCCGTTACCGGCACACAAGGTGTAGCGTTCGCAAAAAGCTGGGGAGCGAATTCGGTGATAGATTACACGAAGGAAGATATCTTTTCTCATAAAGCAGCTTTTGACATCGTTATTGATTTATCAGGCAAAATGGGATACAAAAAGGCCAAAGAAATAATGAAAGCTAAAGCCCTTTTTCTTAACCCTACACCAAAGGCAATTGAAATTCCGGCCTCGATTTTCAAAAACCTGTTTACGACCAAAAAGCATCTGGTAATACTCTCAAGGCCGTCCACAAAATACACGGGTGTGCTGCTAAATGCATTACGGAACGGGCTTAAGATTGAGGTCAGTAAAGTGTTTCCATTTGCCCATTATAAAGAGGCTTATCAGTACGCTGAACAAGGCGGTTATATTGGAAAGGTTGCCATAGAAATAGACTAAAAAGCGGCAATCTATAACAGATAGTGAGAAAATAACATTTTGAAATTGTAATTAATCAACAACAAATTTAAAAATAACAAAAATGAAAAAGAGCATAGTAATCCTTGGAGCTACCGGAACGGTAGGAAGCAAAATTTCAGCAATCCTGTTAAAGGAAGGACACCAGGTGGCTTTAATGGCCAGGCACACCGAGAAATTAGAACAATTTAGGCGTATGGGTGCCGAAATAATTGCAGGTGATATAACCGATGTGAATGCGCTGACGAGTGTCTTTAGGAATGCTGATAGTGCATTCGTTATTTTACCGGATAACGTAAAGGCTGAAAATACAAGAGCCTATCAGAGGCAGGTAACGGGCACGCTAGTGGAAGCCATTGAAAAATCCGGCATAAAATACATAGTAAATATGAGCAGCCTCGGCTCACACATGCACGAAGGCAACGGTATTATGGGGGGTACCGGTGAACAGGAGGTTAGGTTAAACCAATTGGATGGCGTAAATGTATTGCATCTCCGTTCTGCCTATTTTATGGAAAACTTTTTAAGAACTATAGGCTTGGTTAAAACAATGGGTTTCAACGGCACCGCAGCAGATGGCGATTACCCCATACCGATGGTGGCTACGCAGGATGTTGCAAAAGTTGCGGCAGGGCATCTAACAAGGCTCGGTTTTACCGGCAAGCTGATCCGGTCCGTGATGGGGCCTAGAGACTATACATATAAGGAGTTTACAAGCATTATTGGTAAGGCTATTGGCAAGCCAGATCTGCAATACGTGCAAATTCCGGCAGATCAAGCGAAACAAGCATTCTTAAGCAACGGTTTTTCAGAAGATTTTGCCGATAACCTAGTGGAGATGGGAACAGCTATTAAAACCGGTTTTATGAATTATCAAAAGAGGGATGATTCAGCGACGACACCTACGACAGCAGAGGATTTCGTAAGAGAGGTTTATCTGCCAATTTACAATAAGTGATAAATCTATTTGTCAAAATCCTTCACTAAGATAGCTATTTTGCACTGTAATAGTGCAAATTTCAGTAAAAAATGCACTGTGAGAGTGCAAAATAGCACGCTTATGGATTTATCCTGCCGGTTGAATGGGTTTAGGGATTTCCCGTACTTCTACCGTTCCGCCATATAACAAAACCGGGACGGATTTGGCGAGCTCCAGGGCTTGCTCTATACTTGCAGCACGTAGTACAACCTGGCTTACAACACGAAGATTGCCGGAAAGCACGCTTTCTTTTTTTACGGTTTCCCCTCCGGTACCTGATACAGTGTAGCTTTCTCCGGGAAAAGCAAAGCTGAGCACATATATGCCTGCTGCTTTCCATTGCTCAATCAAATTGTTCCATTGCACACCTGCCGATTTAACCTGCGCTTCACTATAGGTTTCGGGTACACGTACTAATAAACTGAATTGTTTCATTTCCTGGTGTTTTGCGGTTAACGTCAATGCTTGGGCTGACTGATTGAAAGTTCTGTAACTTATCAATGCCAGGCCTGCAAAGACGGCTAATAGACCTAGTTTCATATACTTTTTTTATGCAAAGATGGCGCGTTGGAAAAAGCAATCCTTGTAAAAAATCATTGATTACCAAAAAGAAGGTGATTTGAAAAAATCAGTGGGTGTTTGCCCGGTAAATAGCTTGAAATCCCGGTTGAAATGGGGTTGATCGTAATAACCGTTTTCAAAGACCAGGTCAAGAAGCGATGCCGGATTAGGTTGATGAACAATAGCGTTCATTTTTATAATCTGCGAAAATTGTTTAGGAGAAGCTCCTGTTACTTTTCTAAACCGCTTTTCGAAGGCGTCTTGGCTGATGCATAAAGCCGCAGCAAGCTCCTTTATTCGGATATTTCCCCTTGTTGAATGGATTTTATGGATCGCTTCTGTTACCAATAGATCGGGAGTACGGTTAATCAGTATGGAGATTAAAAATTCCTCCATGCAGGCGATTCTCAATTGGTTGTTGCTCATTTCGGCTAGGCGCTCTTCCACAAGTGCTAGCGTGGCGGGTGGTATATAATGGTCTAAGGGAACGGTCTGCTCAAATAAGTCGTAAAGCGGTTGTCTGAAAAAGGCGGACAGGCCCTGTTCACTGAATGAGACAATAAGGGTGCCTGAGTTTTTCTTATAATGGATAAACCGAACGGACTTTCGCAATCCTGACAAGGCGATGTTTGGTAAATCGACGGAGCGGTCGTTGTTTATATACGATATTTGGCCGCTAAGACGAAAAGCTAAAGCAAATGAGGCATTAGGTACCACTTGGTTGGTTGTATCGTACTGGCTTTCAATGATTTTATAATCTTTTATAAATGGCTTTAATTGCGCCGTAGGTATGTACGTTGTGATTTTCATTATAGTGGTAGCCTGCGTCCGTTTTCGAATTCTATGATAAATATAGTGAATAGAAGGGAATTTACTCATTTCACAAACTCCTCACCGAATTGGCGGTTGCTGCTTAATGGCTTGGAAGCCAACTGTGACAGTGCAAAAGGAGAAGCTACTTATAGCTTGCCGATATCCTTCCAACTTAATACGGTATATTTTGTGCGCTGTTGGTTCTCTTCACCGCCGTAAATTAGGGTTTTCTTCACCGGCTGTGGGCTTGCCAGTTCATCAAAATAATCCATGTTGGCGAAGAGTTTAGGTGTAACGGTCTGGGTAGCTTTTACTTCAAAAACTTCAAAACCATTGGCTTTTTTTAAGAGAAAATCAATTTCATGTTGATTACTATCTTGCCAAAAATAGGATTCCTGATGAAGATATTGATGTGCATTCTGCTTGATGAACTCCGCAATAACCATATTTTCAAAGATGTTACCTTTTAAGCGGTTCTCGAGCACTTCTTCTTGATGGCGAATACCCAATAGATGACATAATAAACCGCTGTCATAAAAATATAGCTTGGGACTTTTGATTAGCCGTTTGTTAAAATTTTCGTGATAAGGATTGAGTAAGAAGATAATATAGCTGCTTTCCAGAATAGAAAGCCAAGCTTTAGCTGTGGGTTGGCTAATGTCGCAAGCGTTAGCCAATGCGCTGATATTAAGTAATTGGCCGGCGCGGCTGGCGCAAAGACCAAGAAAAGTGCGGAAGGTTTTTAAATCACGAATATTGATTAAGGTAGTTACATCCTTTTCAATATAGGTTTGGATGTAATTTGCATAAAATATATTCGGGTCGATTTCACGATCGAATATTGCCGGGTAAAAGCCCTTGAAACAGGCATCGGTATAGGTCTTGGACAATAACCGTGCGTTTTCCATTTCCTGTATATCAAAAGGTAATAATTTGAACAGCGCTACCCTTCCGGATAGGGTTTGCGTAATACTGTTCAGCAGGTGAAAATTTTGGGAGCCTGATAGGATAAATTGCCCCATTTTACCGGTTTCATCCACCTTTGATTGGATGTAAGAAAAAAGTTCAGGTGTTCGTTGTGCTTCATCTAAAATAACTTTCCCGTCATATTGTTGCAAAAAGCCGTTGGGATCTTCATTTGCAAAAGAACGGATGTCAGGATTTTCTAACGTTATATATTTATAATCTTTGAATAGATGCTTCAATAAAGTTGTTTTTCCTGATTGCCTAGGACCGGTAATTGCTAATACCGGGAACTTTTCCTTTTGGGCCATCAGGATACTTGAAACAGAGCGGTTTATGAATTTTTCCATCTTCTTATTTTTTCAAAAATACGTAGTAATTTTGAAAATACATAAGATTAATTTTGAATTTACATGAACTAAACTTTGAAATTACATAGAATAAATTTTGAATTTGCATAGAAATCAACTATTGTAGTTCTTGCAAAAGTGAAATGTGAAAAATATACTTGCATATAAATCGTCTACTCATTTCGTAAGCTCCTCACCGGATTGGCGGTTGCTGCTTTAATTGCTTGGAAACCAACTGTGAAAAGCGTGATAATGAGTGCCAGTACGGCAGCGGCGATAAACACGAGCCAGCTGATCTCTACCCGATAGTCATAATTGCTAAGCCATTGGCCAAGATAATACCAAGCCACGGGCACCGCGATGATGCAGGAAATGGTAACCAACAGTACAAACTCTTTTGAAAGCAGACGCAGTAAATTTGCGACGCTGGCACCTAATACTTTTCGGATGCCGATCTCTTTGGTCCGTTGCTCTGCCACAAAGCTGGCCATGCCGAACAGTCCGAGGCAGGAAATGAAGATGGCAAGTACAGCGAAATAAGAAGATAACTTGCCGATGCGTTCTTCTGTTTTGAACTTGTCGCCAAAAGCTTCATCGACAAATGAATACTCAAAGGGAACATCATCCACGTATTTCTTCCAAATATTTTCAATGGTGCTGATGGATTGGCTGGGGTTCTGTTTTGGATTTAACCTTAAGACAATGTTTACCATTGCGTCGTACGTGTCGAGGTGATAAAAGGTTGGCCGCACGGGGAAGAAAGGCGATTCTTGCAAGATGTCGTCAACTACGCCTATAACGGTAAAGCGGTCGTCACCTTGCCGAATCGTTTTTCCTACGGGATCTTTAAGGCCCATAAATCGGGCGGCCGATTCGTTGATGATAAAGGCAGATGAATCGGTAGCCATATCTCGTGAAAAATCCCTCCCCGCTTTTATCTTCCATTGTATGGTTTTGCCAAAGTCGTATGATACGGAGTTATTCGGGAAGTCGGTAGCTAGATCGGGGTCTTTGCCTTCCCACTCAAAGCCGCCATTGCTGTTCCATACACCCGTAACAGGAACGGCTCCGGCCATCTCCTCAATGGCACCGGAATTCTTTAATTCGGTCCGGAATGCCTCGAAATGTTTCCGCAGCTCGTTTTGGAAGGACAAGTTTACTAAGCCGTTTTTGGTGTAACCAACGGGCCGGGCTTTGGCGTGCTGAATTTGTTGGTAGACGATAATGGTGCCAATAATGAGCATGACGGATACCGTGAATTGGATAACGACCAACACCCTGCGGGGAACCGATGCAAAACGGCCGACTTTGAAGGTTCCTTTCAACACTTTCAGCGGTTGGAAGGAGGATAGGTAGAAAGCCGGATAGCTGCCGGCCAGTAGGCCGGTAATAAAAACAAAAACCAAGCTTGCCGTCCAGAATATGGGATTGAGCCAGGGGAGGCCGATTTTCTTGCCCGCGACTTCATTGAAGGCCGGTAAAAATAACACGACCAACAGTAGCGATAAAACAAAAGCAATCAGCACGGTGATATACGACTCGGCGAAGAACCTTCCAATGAGCTGCCAACGATGGGAACCAACAGTTTTGCGGATGCCGACTTCCTTCGCCTGTTTTTCGCTCCGCGCAGTGGCGAGGTTCATAAAATTAATGCAGGCTAATATCAATACAAAGCCGCCAATAAGGCCAAACAGTCGTACATAACGGATACCTCCACCGGTGTTTACCCCGTTACGGAACTCATTATATAAATTCCATTTGGACATAGGCTGCAGGAAAACTACCCACTCGGCTTTTTGATCCTCGTCCCTTACATTATCCATTTTCACGTTTTTGATTTTCGAAGAGATGCTTTCCATATCTCCTTTCTCGGTAATCTGCACGAAAGTTTGACTGAAGTTGCTGCTCCAGGGCTGTTCCATTTGGCTGGCCCAGGGGTTTTGGATCAGCCATAAAGACCAGGGTAGGATAACTTTCACATTGGCAAAGGAGCTGTTGCTGGGGAGATCGTCGTATACGCCGGTTACTTTTACTTGTTGGCTGCGATCTAAGGTTATGGTTTTGCCCATGGGATCTTCATCGCCAAATAGGGCTTCTGCAGCCGAGGCTGAGAGCAGAATGGAATGCGGATCGTGCAGGCCCGCCCGGCTTCCTTTCAGCATGTGGAGGCTCAGCATGTCGGGGGCATCTTTTTCAAAGTAGATACCTTCTTGGTTGATACGTTTATCACCGATGGAGAGCAGCGGATTGAAATTCCAGGACGCCTGTACTACATATTTAAAATCGCTTCCGTATTTAGCCCGTAATTCCGGGCCCATCAAAGCAGGATTGGCAGTTTGGGTACCTATTTTGCCGTTAAAGTTGGCGTGCTGCATCACCTGCGCGATGCGATCATAATTCTTATGATAGGTATTGAATGTCAGTTCATCATATACCCATAACCCAATCAACATCACGACGGCCATACCCACTGCGAGGCCACCGATGTTAATGGCGCTGTATCCTTTGCTTTTTGCTAAGTTGCGCCAAGCGGTTTTGAGATAATTTTTGATCATCGCGTTTATATTTTGAAACAGAGTATTGGTTTTTTGCCAGTATGCTGCTCAAAATACATCAGCAACTACGCCAAAAGTATAACTTATTGATTATGTTGTTGTTAATTGAAAGTATGCTTGAGTAAGTGTTCGATTTTGAACAGGTGCTGTTCGTATCCGGACGAATCGCTAATGTTGTTAGGTTAGTTGAAAGTATTTGATGAAAATAACGATTATTTTGAGCCCAATACGGATAGAAGCCTATAGGAGGGCGGATAGTGGCGGATTTTTTGTTTCGGTATAAAGATTAAAAGGATTTTTTATACTTTTAAAACAAACAAAATTATGAAAAAGGCCATTTATATGTTCGCCGCATGGGTGATGCTAAGTAGTATGCAGATGCAAGCACAAGAGCGAACGAGCAAAATTCCAA
Organism: Olivibacter sp. 47; assembly: GCF_030372825.1. Taxonomy (NCBI): domain Bacteria; kingdom Pseudomonadati; phylum Bacteroidota; class Sphingobacteriia; order Sphingobacteriales; family Sphingobacteriaceae; genus Olivibacter; species Olivibacter sp. 47. The sequence goes on along the minus strand of NZ_JAUCNR010000001.1, from coordinate 6,462,409 downwards.
AACTAATCTTCGATACGGATATGGGGCCGGATTACGATGATGTGGGCGCTATTGCAATCTTACATCATTTGGCGGCGAAGGGCGAGTGCGAAATATTGGCGACCGTTGCCAGTGATAGCCATGCATCGATAGCACCGACTATTGAATTGTTTAATCGGTATTTTAAAAGGCCGGATATCCCGGTTGGGATGGCCGCTGCAGATGCACCGGCAATTGAAGCGGGTAATCACTGGAACGATTCGCTGATCAAGCGCTTTGATCCTTCTTTGCAAGGAAAGCGTTATCCTTCGGCTATTGAAGTATACAGGAAAGTATTGGCCGGTCAGCAGGATCATAGTGTAACGATTGTTACCGTCGGCTTTCTGTCGAACCTGAAAGCGCTGTTGCAATCGAAACCTGATCAGTTTTCGCCACTTAACGGCGTGGAGCTGGTAAAACAAAAGGTAAAAAAGCTGGTTGCCATGGCCGGTAGCTTCCCACAAGGTGCTGAGTTTAATGTAATGAAAGATGCATCAGCTTCTTATGAGGCTTTTAGGCACTGGCCAAGTCCGATATTGTTCAGCGGCTTTGAAATCGGTAAAGAGCTCTTTACCGGCGGTCGTGTAGCACAGGAAAACACCGAGGAGAATCCGGTGGCCTGGGCCTATGCTTATAATCTCCGGACCTACACCAAGGAAGGCGAAAAAAGCAGACCCTCCTGGGATCAAACAGCGGTGTTGTGTGCGATACGGAATCCGGAAGACTACTTCTATGTAAATGGTCCGGGGCAGTTTGTAGTTGACGAAAAAGGTAATAATGTTTGGAACCCCAACGGAAAGGCCGAGCATTATTTCCTTTCGCATAAATATCCCTATAATGAAATGGCGAAAAAGATTGAAGATTTGATGATGCCGTAGCTAATAAGGCGCGTAGATACCGGTAACCACAGATAACAGTTTACCTTCTTCAAAATAGAGATGAACACGCTTTTGTTTGCCATCGGCTTCGCTATGGGCAAAATACCATTGGGGTGATCGAGCCATAGCCGGGTCAAAATCTTTGTTGGTATTTTTGGAGAATAGGGAAATGCGCTGGAATTTACGCGCGTACTGGTTGATACTGCTAAGTGCTAATAATTGCGGATAGACGCGGCTAACTTCCATACCCACGTTAACACGCATGGGCGAAAAATTGTTGTTGGGCCAGCTGTTAAGCTGCTTGCCATCATTAGTATAAATGGACTTGATGCGGTCGTCTTCAAAATAAAGCTGAACGCCGGTGCCGGTGCCCTTTTCTTCATCAAAGAGTAAGGCATTGTATAAGCCGATTTTTCCGGCTATGTCTTCCATTTTATGATAGATGTTGGATACTACTTGCACGTTGGGGGTATGGCTTTGCAAGCGTTGCTGTACGACCTGATAGGCCTCGGTAGCATTGGCGCCAATGGTAAAGCCTTCTACGAGGCCGCTGCTAATGCTGTCTTTAGCGATTTCTCTCCATTGTTGGGGCTCTACAATGATGGGGTTTTCAGTTTCTTCTTTCTCGCAACCGATAACGAATAAGATACCGAGAAACAGGGCGCAGGCTAGGTGTATTTTTTTCATGACCTTGATTTAGGGGTTTATAAAGAAAACGGGAAGAAGATGGAAAGCGCTACAAGTAAGCCGGCGCGAATTGACCTAGGATATCAAACGGAAAGTAATTGAATACTTTCCGGAAGCGTAGGTAGATGGAGTAAAAAGGGTTTATGAAGACTACAACCTTGCCATGGCACTTATTTCAATGTGTGCGTTTCTGGCAAGTTCTTGTACGGCTATACAAGTCCGCACCGGGTAGGGTGCTTTGAAATGAGCAGTATATAGCCGATTGAAGGTGTTGAAGTGAGTCATGCTGCTCAAATAAACCGTTACGCTGAAAATCTTTTCTTTACTGCTGTTGGCCGTGCTTAGCACCTGATCTAAATTGCCAAATAGCTGGAGCACTTCTTGTTCGAATGTTGGCGGGATGCGGCCTGCCGCGTCTAAGCCTAATAGGCCGGATGTATAGACGACTCCTTGCTGCACCACGTAATCGCTATAGGGCTTTAGCACTTCGTCTGTTTTTGTTTGTGCACTTAGTTGCAAGCATATGACGCTGTAACATAGCGCTAAACAGGTTGTTAAGATGTTAGTTTTCATGGAGATAAATCATTTTATTGTTTTTTACAAACCGTACTCGCTTATCAGGAAGGCCATCACGGTCATGGCCACCGCTCCTAAGGTCACTTCCCTGTAATTGAGCTTATCAAGGGTGTCTAATTCGCTATGGTGAATGTCAAACAGCCGATGCGATTCACAATCTAAACTCAGTAATACCCTGGATAAATCTTTCATGGCGACAATGTCTACGCCTCTATGCTTCGGAAGGATACGTCCCATGCCATATTGGGATAAAAGCGAACTATAAGCCGTGATCTGATCCACGGCTTGTGGGTCGCCATCAATACGAAATCCAACCGGTTGAAAGCCGCCGGCGTCAGACTCGATGGATGCAAGGTGTTTCTCCTCATTTTCTCTTGCCGCAGACGCATATTTACTGCCGCCATGGGCACCGGATTCCTCGTTCATATAGAAGATAAAGCGAATGCTTCGTTTGGGTTTGGACGCTAAGGTTTTAAATAAGCGCAGCGCCTCGATGGTCTGTACAATACCCGTGGCATCGTCGCTGGCACCTTCGCCTACATCCCACGAATCAATATGTGCACCGATGGTGATGAATTCATCCGGGAATTCGGCCCCGGTTATTTCGGCAATGACATTGTTCGAAACAATCTCGGGCAAGGTGCTGCAGTGCATCTCTAAAGAGAATCGGAGCGCGGGACGGTCTTTAAGCTTTTGGCTCAGTAGGTCGGCGCTGCGTGTGCCGAGTGCGGCAGCCGGGATTTTGCTGATTCCATTCGCATACTGCATGGCGCCGGTATGTGGATAATCATCCTTGGCAAGTGTTAGTGAACGCACTAAGGCGCCTACAGCCCCTTTTTTGGCAGCTTCAATGGCGCCTATGGAGCGCTGATCAACAGCTTCTAGGTAGGCTTCAAATGGATCTATTTTAGTGGGATCCATAGCGCGGTTGTAGAAAACAAATTTGCCTTTTACTTTATCGGCCGGTAAGGCCGACAATTCCGCCCATGATTTTACCTCCACAACTTCGGCACGCAAGGTGCCCTTGGTGGCCACCGATCCACCAAGGGCGAGTACCTGCATTTGTTGCAAGCTATGACCGGCCGTTTGGATGAAAGCCTTCTCTTTTGGGCCTCTTTTCCATACCGGAATGTTAACGGCTTGTAAATAGACGCTGTCGGGCCTTAATGCTTCCAGCTGCATCTTGATCCAGTGCACGGCTGCTTCTGCCTGTGGTGAGCCGGAAATCCGGTGGCCGATCTGTTTGGTTAAATCGTGCAGATGGGCCGGTATAGGCGCATTTGTTAGCGACTCATTGAAAAAATGTGCAATCGTTGCTTTTTTGTCTTCGTGCGTCGTTTGGGCTGAAAGATTCCTGAAAAGAAGAAAAACAGCGGCAACGCAAATCCAATACTTCATGTGTCTCATTTTTTTGTTTTACTGTCCCTTGCCTGTTGGGTCGATTGTATAGTTGATGGGATACCAGCGATAACCATTTCCTTCCTTTTTGATATGGCCAATACCTGGATAGGAGAGGTGATCTGCCGCAATCCAGTATTTATGTTGAGCGGCATCGGCGAAAGCCTTTTTACGTGTCATTGCAGCCTGCTCTGGATTGATGTCGTAAACAATTCTTACTTCAGGATTGGGGAATTGTACGGCGGCAGAATGCAATAGATCACCCCAGAACATGATTTTTTCATTTTTGCTGATTAGCTGATAAAAGGTATGCCCTGGCGTATGTCCTTGAGCAGCTACAGGCGTCAGACCTGGAAATAATTCTTTCCCAAACGCAAAGGTTTTGACCTTTCCCGCGTTCAAATAGGGCAGGATTCTTTCCCGCGCTTGCTCGAAATATACTTTCTTATCGGCCGGAGCGTTTTTATAACTTTCCTCGCCTAACCAAAAGTCCAGTTCGGGTTTGCTGACATATACCGTAGCATTGGGGAAAACCATTTTGTCGCCATCCATCAGTCCACCGGTATGATCGGTATGAATATGCGTCACCAGAATCACATCAATTTGCTTCGGATCATAACCTGCTTTCAAAAGGTTGCGGGGTAGAAAGCCTAAAGACGGTCCGTATAAATCTGCCGTTCCGGCATCTACCATCATCAGTTTGTTATCTAATTTAAATAAATAGGCGTTTACAGACGCTTCGTTTTCGTCGGTTTGAAAGTTCTCAGCAGTAAGGTGGTCAATTTCTTCATCGGTAGTGTTTATCAACAGGTCTTTAAGAACTTGATTGACACTGCCATCTGAGAGTGCGGTGATTTTAACGTCGCCCAATACCATTTCGTAGCTACTGGGCTGCTTTAAGTAAGGGGATCTTTGTTGTGCGGGCAGCTCGGCATGAATGCCTACAAAGAGGCTGAATAAGGTGCCGAATAGGAGTTTTGAACGTTTAATCTTCATTGTTAATGCTGTTTAAATTAAAAAGTTGAATTCTGCGCGCAAGAATTAGAATGCAAATCTAGGGTCGTAGGATCTGATAAACAAGTACGTACTTGATTGTAGCATAGGTACAAAAAAGTACCTATGGCTATAAAATAACAAATTGTTTTACCTTTGTATATAAATACCAGCAGGCTATGTACGAACGTAAGATTCCAAAAAATATAGATTGTGGCGTGGCAGCAACCATGGATATTATAGGTGGGAAGTGGAAGCCCTGCCTTATTTTTAACATCATGAACGGAAACAGGCGGCCCAGCCAATTGCAACGACTCAATCCGCTGGCCACCAGAAAAGTGCTCAACCAGCAATTAAAAGAGCTGGAAGAGCGTGGTGTTATCAGACGGGTAGTATATCCTGAATTGCCGCCGAAGGTGGAATATTTTCTAACGGATTTTGGAGAATCATTGATTCCGGTAATAAAGGTGATAGACCAATGGGGCACTGAATTATTACAAAACCAACCGGTTGAAGCACTTTGATGCTTTTTCTAGTTACCTGTGCCCGCTAAAGAAAGCTAACATTTTTTCCAATGCATGCTCGGAATGCATCGTCTCACCATTTTCGAGCGACTCCCGAGCGGCTTTTGAGGCTCGTTTGCGCATATTCGCTTCGTAAAACGAGAGGGCTGCTTGCAGGGTGCTGAATTTGCCGGATGTTAAGCATTCACTCAGCTCCAGGGCATCACGCATGGCCATGTTAACCCCTTCACCGGCAAATGGCGGCATCACGTGTGCGGCATCGCCCAGCATGGTAAGGTTGGTTTTGGTTTCCCAGTGCTGGTTTAAAGGCATGCAATAGATAGGCCGCGGAATGAAAGGGGGCACAGCATTTTCGAAGAGTTCATTCCAAATAGCACTCCATCCGGGATATTCCTTTTTAAACCAATCCAGCATCCGGCTCGTATCGTTATAATCCAAACCACAATTTTGCGGCCATTGCTCATCGGCTTTGAAGCTGGCGTAAAAACCCAGGTCGCCATTGCCTTTTTGACCGCCCAATATACACTTACCGTTGCCGAAAGCCATTACTTTGCCGCCATTGAATAAGGCTGCCATAGCAGGCGTTGTTTCTTTTGCCTTGTGTATATTGCCTTCTAGCATGACAATGCCTGAATAGAAAGGTTTGATCTCGGTGATGTAAGGGCGAATTTTTGAATTGGCGCCGTCGGCAGCAATCACAATATCGGCATAAACGGAGATCCCATTTTTGAAATGTAGCCGCCAGCCTTCGCCTTCCGTCTCCATGGAAATAAAATGGCTATTCCACACAACCGTTTGGGGTTTTAACGATGTGAGCAATAGATTTCTTAGCGGGCCGCGGTCTATCTCCGGACGGAAATAATCCGCACCGAAATTCTCTTCGGGTTTGGCGTCGTGATCGCTAAAGAGGATTTCGGCATGGGCATTGGTGATGACCTTTTTATCTGCCCCGCGAAGGAAATTCTTTTTAAACGCATCCAATAACTCTGCTTTACGCAAAGCCGCCAATCCGGCGTCTTCATGCAAGTCGAGCGGTGCGCCCTGTACGCGGGCATTTTTGTCGAAATCTCTTTCATATACGTTTACATTGGCGCCTTTTAGCTGTAGTAGCCGAGCTAAAGTGAGCCCGCCGGGGCCACCGCCAACAATAGCAATTTGCTTGTTATTCAGTTCCATACCATTGTATTTAATGGCACAAAATTATTGCTGTTTTAAAACGGATAATAGTACAAATCGGTCGTTTTGGTTTTTGGACAGTTCTTTGGGAACTACGCCGGCGAATTTTTTAATCTCTTTGATAAAATGGTTTTGGTCTGTAAAGTTGAGCTCGGGAAATAGCTTGCCCTGTGCAATATGTGCTAGGGAGGTCCTGAAACGAAGGATGTTGCAATAGGCTTTTAGCGGAAGGCCGAATTGATGTTGGAAATACCGATTGATTTGCCGACTGCTCCAGCCTACGTTCTCAGAAAGTTCTTTAACGCTCATTTCGCCCTTGGTGGCGTAGATTAGCTCGAAGAGCTTTTGTTTTCTTGCGTCAATTTTCTCGGGAAGAAATGCTCGAAGGGTTTGAGATGCTTTTTTATAAAAGGTGTCAAAATCTTTGAAGTCATCCGCATTAAAATGCCAAAAATCAGCGGGTAGATCTTGGGCACTGTTCAAAAAATCGGCGATGGGCTTCTGTAAGATATATTCAACGGCTAAGGGTTTAAAGCTGATAACGAACGTGCGCATTTGGGGAGGAACGCTTCTTTGTTCAGGAAAGGTTTCCAAACCCATCAACATCACCCGAAAAGGGGCGGATGCCGTTTGTGTGAAAAATAAATCGACCCGTCCGTCGGGTAATACAACCACTTCTTTTGGCTGCCGGGCCGGATTATGAAAGAAGCCAATACTTTCTACGAAATCGGCAAGGGCCTTTTCCGGATCCACAAATTTGTAATGAAAGTGCTGATCCACTGTTCCGTTTTGATTGCTAGTGCAAATTCTTTTTTATAGGTACGAAAATAATAAACAAGGCGGAAATTATACAGCTCTTTTAATTTGAAGTAATTGATTTTTTAGTATCTTAGCTATACTTTTTTATGTGAGCTGTTTCGCTTCTTTTAGTGTATTTTTGTTCCGTTTTATATATCTTTTCTCAGTTACCTTTCGTTTGTTAAGATTCTTCAGTAAGGAATTCTCATAATACGTACAACTCTCAAATTTTATAGATTTATCGACAAATAATTCTTACTTTAACTAGCTGTAAGTCAGAGAATAATAATCAATAAAATCAATAATTAAAAGCCTGTATTATGATTTTAGAATTTGCCATCAACGGAAAAAAACAAGGGCCCTTTTACGTTGGATACACACCTGCGCAATGTACATTGCGGTTGTCGGACGGTGTGCCGGGTGGCCTCCCTGTGACTATTGTGCTCAGCAATAACGATCCTTTAACGGGTGGCCAATTAGTGTTTTACCCCAATCTTAGCTCACCTGTAAGCGAAACATTAACATTACAGGTTCCTGGAGATGGGGCTACGGTTAGTTATTATATTGCTGGTAAGCCGGATGTTCCAAGTACGCAATACAATGATGCCGCTATCAATTTCAAGCACAATGACCAATCTGTTCGCATTATTAAATTCACAGTTAGAGTGCGGAAGAATGCAAACTCGCTGACAACTATAGAGCGTGATAAATTTTTAAATGCTTTTGTCAACGTTTTGCTGTCGGGTAATTATCAGAGCTTCCTTGATATGCATAATGAAGCAGCGAATAGTCAAATTCATAACCGAGCGGCCTTTTTACCCTGGCACCGGATGTATCTCCTTGATTTAGAAAGGCACTTACACGAATTTGATAAAAGTGTCATGATTCCTTATTGGGATTTTCAGGCGCCGGCACCAAATGTTTTCACCCTTGATTTTATGGGGGTCCCCACAAGTTCGACAGTAGGTGAATTGCAATTTTCTGTTAATAATCCCCTCAACAACTGGTATATCAATAATTTGCCACCTTTGGCGAGAATACCGCGATTCAACGCGCAACAAAGTCGTGCAAATGTTGAAGCGCGAAGTACTACACTTGGCAGATTGCCTGGCTTCCGGCAATTTGCGAGCATGGAAGGTAACCCACATGGCTCCGCTCATACATCTTTCACGGGGCCTGTAAATTTTGCACCTACTGCTCCTCGTGATCCTTTGTTTTTCATGATACATGCGAATGTCGACCGTATCTGGGCAGAATGGCAAAGCTTGGGTACCGGTAACACGCTTTACGATTCAACTAATATAAATGCTTACAGCCCGGAAACCAATAGATCGCCAAACCCAAGAATTGGTGACTACTTGGACGATACCATGTGGCCTTGGAATGGGGTTACCGGCGGACAGCGCCCGCCTACAGCGCCTGGTGGCCCGTTTATCGCTTCGGTATTTACCAATTATCCGGGACCGACACCTAAAGTTATCGATACGATTGATTATCAGGGTAGGCTTACTAACAAAAGTCTTTATTTTGATTACGATGCCATTCACTTTGTCAATACGGTAGTTCCCCAGAATATATCAGCCATGTCTACAGAAAAAGCAGGGGCAGCGGAAAGCCTAAAAGCAGATATTAAAAAGGCGAAAGATCAAAACCGTCGCGCCCTGGAATCTTTTCTAAAATCAACCGATACAAATGATCTGATGGCTTTCTTAAATAATATGGATATGTTAACAGACCCTGAAAGCATAAAAAAAGCAATTGAAATCCTCAGAAATAGGAAAAATGAAACGGGCATCAGAGTATTGGCTTTGGTTAAATTATTGGAAGCGATTTCGCTGGACGAAAACTTGATAAAATATGTGCTAAGCTTGTTGACGGACAAAAGAGAGCCATTGGATTTAAGAAAAGAGGCGTTGAGAACCATTGAAACAATGAGTTTCACGTCACCTGTTTTTCCTGCTTTGCAACCGGAGATCATTCAGGCATTTAGGGGCCTGATAAACGATTATGATCACGAAATCCGTAGAGATGCCATTGCTTATCTTGCTAAATCGAACGATGAATTCCTTCAACGAACATTGATCAATGGGCTTCAAAATCACGAAGAAGCCGTTGTCTCGGAGGAGATGGCTGTACATTTTTTAGGTTATGACATCCACGCTGGCATTTATCCACTACTACAGAAAATCGTAAAAACCTCAAGTAATGATAACAGTCGTGCAGAAGCACTTTATTTACTCGCCGGCGACCCGCAGGCAAAGGAATTGTCGCGGAGCGTGTTCAGTGATAGAAAAGAGCTTTTTGATGTCCGGAAGAATAGCTTACTGGCATTAAAACAGCAGTCACCCGAGGATTTCCTTGAACTCGCCCAAAAAGCGGTGCTTGATGGTGATGAAAGCGAGAACATACGTGCAATAAGTTTCAATGTCTTGAGTCATCATTGGGCAGTAAGCGGTAAACCGGATGAAAAGTTTTTGGATCAAGTGAAGAAGGACCTTCCTAATTTACCAAAGGAGCTAGCAGCAGGAATTACTTCGTTCTTGGAAAACAGGGATGAAGAACCCGAGCGGTAGGTAAACGAATAAACGGCATTATTGCAATTTCTATCGTGAATAGGTCATGGAAGAATCTATATTTAGGCAACGGGTGGATGAACTTAGAAGTTCATCCAAACCCTATCGGCAGCTGACGTCTTTATTGAAAGAAGAACATGTTGTTTATAGAAATAAAAGTGCAAATGCGGTTACCCGAATGAGAGGTTATGTTTTGTACTCATTCTTCTTAAAAGGTTTACCGGACAGTGCGCTAATTTTTGTCTATGAAGAATTGTCATCAAGTAGAGAAGCTTATCTGGTGGCTGCCGCTTCACTAGCTTTAAGAAAAGCTGAAAAAAAGCGCCCTGTGATGGCCGACTATTTGTTAAAAGCCCTTCAAAATGTCAAATTTTTTGACAACTATTTTTCATTTGATCACTATTATCAACAATGGCCTTTAGACAACAAAACAACGGCCGTTGCAGAAATTCTGAGTACCATGAAATGGTTGGGTGCTTACGCGAAAACATGCCTGCCCACACTTAGAACCCTTGCCGCCAATGGCGACAATAAGCTAAGCCTGAAGGTTGTCACCGCTATAGGCGAAACCATAAAAATAATTGAAAATGACAATACTCCGATAGAAGATTGCTGTGGTAACATTCCTTCATTTCTTGGAGCAGATCTAAATTTATCGTTGAGTAAAAAAAGAGGTGTCAGGATGTTTAGGGAGATCGTGCTTGAGAATCAGGACGGCCGTCAGGCCCACCTCCACGATTTTACTGATGGGCGGCCCACATTGGTGGCTTTTTTTTATACTAGATGTGATAACCCGCTTAAGTGTTCGCTAACCATTACAAACTTAGCGGCAATCCAACGACAATTGATGAAGGAAAGTTGGGGCCAAAGTGTTGCGCTTTTAGCCATAAGTTATGATTCTTTTTATGACCTTTCTTATCGGATTAAAAATTATGGAGTATCGAGAGGGATTGTATTCAACAAGAACATGCAAATGTTTAGGGCGGTACCGGATATAAATCTAGTGAAAGATTATTTTGAGTTAGGCGTTAACTATACTGGCGAAGCAGTAAATCGCCATGTAATCGAACTTTACATATTGGATAAAAATGGCCGGATTGTAAAGGGGTTTCAACGAGGTGAAATGGATAATACAAACATCATCGGTCATTTAAGAAGCATGGCTCTTTCAGCAGATAATGCGGGAGCTCGATGGCTTTCCACTGTTAAGGATGGATTTAAAGGCGTAACCTCAGTGCTTGTTCCGTTATTTATTATGCTCCTTCCAAAATGCCCTTTTGCTTTGCCGCTTATTTGAGCATGTTTGGATAGCTGGCATGCAGTTTATGCCTTATGTTAAATTTATTTTCCCTTACTTGTAGTCGCGATGGCAATCAATATGTTTGCACTATATAGAATGGGTGTGCAAAGAAATAGCTTTTTTCCGTTGTATTTATGTGTCGTCGGATCCGCGATAGTTGTAACTTTTGGATATTTTATGCCGACGAAACTCGCATTGATTATTGGACTAACTTTGCTTTTTTTAAGCGCGGTTCTAAACGCTTTGCCTCATCACGTTTACCTTAAATTGAAATCGAGAATAGGCTGACATCTTGCGCTTGATTGACTACTGGCCAATGTAGATGGCAAGTCTACTATTTCCTGAGTACGAAAGTAGACATGCCATTACGTTTGGGGTTGGGATGAAAAACTAAGCGATATCCCTTTCTCTTATTATTTTATTTTTACCGGAACCTTTACTTTCTCCCATATCAGGGCGATTCCGTCACTGTTGACTTCATACGTCAGAGCCTCCGTCATGGTATTGCTTACCGGTTTAACGGTAACGGTCAACACATCATTGGCACGATCTAAGTTCGCCTCGCCACCCTTTTTGGTGCCGGGTTGCCCGGTCTGTGAGTTGAAAATGATCGTCCATGATGATTTGCCCGGGATGGCAAATAAGCTGTAGCTTCCGGCGGGTAGTTTTTTACCTTCTACTTTTAGGTCCTTATCGGTTGTAAAAACCGTAGCGGCATTAGCCCCTGCGCGCCAGATTTTGTCATAGGGCACCAGTTCTCCCCATATGGTTCTCCCCTTAACACTTGGGCTGCTGTACTGTATGGATACGGTTGCACCGCCGATTTTACCTTCCGCGCTTTTTTTAGGACTTTGAGCGCAGGCAATTAAGCTGACATTGGTCAGAATGAAAAGGATAGCGAATATTCGCTGAACACCTGAATGGATACTAGATTTCATGAAGATATTTTTTATGTATGATACTAATATAGGATTAATTTTTATTTAAGCTAATGGTGGTGTCTAATGATTACATAAAGGGCTTGCTAGGATGAGCTTTGTCCAAATGTTAGCAGATTATTATCGGGATCCAGCAATGAAAATTCTTTCTGTCCCCAGGGCTTGGTTTGCAAGGGTGCTAGAGGATGTATACTTACTTTATTGGCCAGAAGAGATTCATATAATTCTTCAATATTGTCTGTTCGGATATAAACCTGTCCGTAATTCGTTTTAGGATCCAGTTCTTCAAACAAAAAGAAATGAATTTGTATATGATCCTTCTCAATCATTAAATAATCAGGATAGTCGGCACTGCCGAATTCCTCGAAACCGAGTTCCTTAAGGTAATAATCTTTTGTCGCGGCTTTGTTCCGCATCGGCAACTTTGGGTTTATATCCGTTAGCATAATGGTAGTTTTTTGCGTCCGTTGATACATCGGGTTTATACCTGCAAGATACGATAACTTGCCTCGATAAACAAAGTAAAAGCGTACAACTTAAAGCTTATAACTTATAACCTATCTCAGATACTATTCACTCCTCAAGCTTTTTACCGGATTGGCAACGGCCGCTTTGATTGCCTGAAAGCTGATGGTTACAAGGGCTATAACTACGGCCGTCAATCCGCCAATGGCAAACAGCCACCAACTAACATGGATTCGATAGGCATAATCCTGCAGCCATTGGTGCATATAGTACCAGGCGATGGGAGTAGCTATAGCAAAGGCGATAGCAATCAGTACGATAAATTCCTTTGAAAACAAATAAACAATGTTACCTGTACTGGCTCCCAGTACTTTACGGATACCTACTTCCTTGATTCGCTGCACGGCCATAAAGGAGGCTAAACCATATAGGCCTAAACAGCTCAGGAAGATGGCAATAGCGGCAAAAATTTTATATAGGACAGCTAATTGATTTTCCTGTTTGTAAAAGCCTCCAATTTTTTCGTCGAGAAACTTATATTCATAAACATAATCCGGAAATGCCTGCTCCCATATTTTTTTGATCGCTTGCATGGTGGATGAAATATTGGAGGTTGTTAGCTTTATTCCTGCCTGACGGTACATGGTGCTGTTTGTTGCCATAAGTAAAGGCGCAAGATGGTGGTGAAAAGACCGATCGTTAAAATCTTTCACTACACCAACAACAGGGCATTTTATGACGTCGCCAAACATGCTTATTTCTTTACCCAATATTTCTTCGGGACTTTTTAAGCCCAAACTTTTTACCAGCGCTTCGTTCACCAGGAATTCCCTTGTCATGCCGGAGGCTTGCAAGTTTCTTCCCGCTATCAGCTGTAATTGATAAGCGGGCACATATTCATTATCGACGAACTTGGTTATGGCCTGGAAGCCTGCCTCTTTGATTGCATGGTCAAATTTTAGTTCGGTCCATAAATCATTATCATTTTCAGCCGGTGTATGGGAGCTGAAACTTACCGCCTGCACACCATTTACAGACAATAATTGCTGCCTTAAATAATCCGTTAATTTGGTGCCGGTGCTATCGGGGCGGAACGGAATGTTTACAATAGCTTCTTTATCGAAACCCAAAGGCTGATTCATGAAAAAATTCATCTGCTTCACAATGACCAATGTGCCGATGATCAGTGCCTGTGCAATGATAAATTGAAACACAACGAGCGCTCGTCTCAGTGAAATGCCCTTTGTGGTACTTGCCGTAAGTTTGCTCTTTAAGGCATTAACCGGATTAAAGCGGGACAATACCAGCGAAGGATAAAATCCTGCCAGCGCAGTTACCAATAGGGTTACCGTTAGGAGAAATAAGATAACAGAAGGGCTGCCGAGTATATTAAATGGCAGGGAAAGTTCAAGCAATTGGTTGATAGATGACAGGGCCAGTACGCTGATAAGGCTTGCAAGTACGACAGCGAAGCTAACGATCAAAAAGGTTTCAACGATGAATTGGATTTGCAACTGCGATTTATTGCTACCTAAAACCTTTCTTACGCCGACTTCTTTGGCACGGTTTACCGCTTGGGCAGTAGAAAGATTGATAAAATTGACGCAGGCAATTAACAGAATAAATGCAGCGATTAACCACAATACATTGATCAGTTCGCGACTGATGGTTTTGTTGCTATAATTGCCTGTTTGTGTATCATAATGCACGGCATCCAACGGTTGTATAAGGTAGCTGTCCTTATGATCGGGCGCTTGCACCTTTTGTGCGTAATCACTTAATTGCCGATTAAAATTGTCGGCGGCTATATGAGGAGGCAATAGAACGTAGCAACCAAATTCAGGTGCTGTGGCCTTCCAATCAGGAATCTGCAATCCGTATTGTTCATCGCCGGTAAAATCCGTTCCGAAGGCAATGACGAGCTTTAGCTGGAAATCTGTATTAGCGGGTATATTGGCGAGGATGCCGGAAACTTTCAGTGCGACCGGTGGGGATTGAAACAAGCCTGCGCCGACGCGATACGATACGATTATTTTGAGACTTTTGCCGATGGCTGTCTTCCAATCACCGAAGTATTTTTCTGCAATCTCTTTGGTAAGTAATACATGGTTCGGATCTTTCAGGGACGCATACGAACCGGCAAGTAGCGGAAAATCAAAGATGTTGAAGAACGAGGGGGTTGTATAAAACACACCACTCTGCTCTTTAAAACTCTTCACCGGATTTCCGTTTACGTCTAATACCTGTAACTGATCATTATGGCTTGCATAGATCGGTGCCACCTGTTCTAATTCGGGGAAGGTTGTCCGTAATCCTTTGGGCAGCGGAAAGGGAACGCCTTTTCCATACGATACACTGGCTGCATCTGTGTGGGGATATTCAGTTAATACACGATAGATACGATCTTTTTTGGTATGAAAATTATCGAAGCTCGTCTGAAATTGTATAATGATAAAAATCAGCATGCAAACGGCAATACCCACAGCCAAGCCAATAATATTGATGGCTGCGTAGCCCTTATTGCGAAGGAGGTTGCGACCGGCTATCTTAAAATAATTCTTAAACATATTAATACAATTTAAACAAGTGATTTCCACACTTCAATCTTTGTTCCAAACAGTTATATTACTTATTATTAGTGTATTATAGCGATTTTGAGATGCGGTAATTGTAACGATAGCGAACAGGAAAGTGTTCGTTATTGTTACAACTTGCGTTGATCATAAAAACAGCTTCTGTGCGTCATGAAGGTTAAACTCCTACATAAAATGTGCTGTACAACAAAAAGTCGTACGTGTTTTTGTAAAGCAGCAAGAGGTAACACATCGCAGGTTGATAAAAGAAAACTATAATTTAAAAAAGATACGTTTCTGATAAAGCCAATAGCACAAATACCATTCGCAAAACAGGGTAGCAATAGCAACAAGGATAGCCGTTGGATCAGCCGATAAACCGAGGAGGTGAAGCCCCCCGCCGACAAATAGATGCACGATGCCATTGAACCATTGCTTGCCGACGGTTTCAAAAAATAGATAGATGAAAATGGGGTTCATACCAACCACCACGAAAATCCAGGCACCTGATTGGTATCCTTTGACATCAATCAACCACCGGAAGAAGGCAAGTATGGCCAATATATAACCACCGGAAACGAATACAAAACCGGGCGTGCTGATGCGTTTGATGATAGGGCTGAGCAACGTCCAATCTAGCATATAACCTATGAGCAGACAGCTTAGGGAAGCAAGGATTAATTGCTTGCTTTTTGCCACATCGTTGGAGACGCTTGATAGGACTTTTCCTGCAAGGACACCCCAAATGGTATGGGCGGCGGTTGGGATGAAGTTGATGGTTACCCAACCACCATCGTTATCTTTGCCCATTACGAGCATATCGATGTAAGTGCCGAAGTTTTTCCCCAATACGAAAGGCTGATCATATCCCGGTATGGTGGTAAAACGATAAAGGATATCGGTAAGCAGCAGCAAAAAAAGACTGAATAGCAGTTGCTGAAGAAAAGACCAACGGATGATCAGATAAGCGATGATCGTTGTAAAAGCCAATTGGGTTAGTACGTTCCAGAGTTCCCAAACGAGTTTGCCACTGTACACGCAATGCAAGGCAACGCCACAAAGGAAAAGCTTTGCCGAACGCCAAGCAACGCTTTTAAAGTGCGCTGACCAGCTGACACCAGCGGCTTGTTTACGTTGAAAGGACAGATACAGTGAGGTACCGGCAATGAACATAAAGGCGGGCTGCACCAGATCCCAAAAATAGAGCCCATGCCACTCGTGATGAAAAAAATGATGTATGATACCCTGTGGCCATCCGCTTGAATAGGTTGAGGATAAGGCCGTATAGAGCTCGCAACTTTCCGCGGCCAATAAGATCATAATGAGCCCGCGCATGACATCGAGCGATAGAATCCGTGTTTGAACTTTTTTTTCTTCCATCTGATTTTGGCTTCTTTTCTGCAAAACATGAAGATTGCGAGTACCTGATATACTACCTTGTTACAGTAGCGTTTGTAATTGGCTTTTGGTATTAATACTTACAATGCTAAAAAAGTATTTAATGTAAACAACTATTTTGGGAACGCAACCGTTTGTCTAATTTGAATGATTAGGGGATTGCACAAAAGGCCTGCTTTATATAAGTTTGTATCAGCTATGGAGAAGCCGGTAAATGCAGATGAGTTTGTAGAACGATTTATGGTGGGTAACATGGACCACCTGCGTTACCAGCATTCGCCGGTAAAGGTGTTCCGCCTCAGCGAAATTGCGCCGTATATCAAGATCCCGGTACCACCCATCCTTTTTGGTTATAATCTGCTGGTGCATATCACCGCGGGTTCTTTTGCACATCAGGTTGGATCTAAGGTATATACAGTGAAAGCACCGGCGATCCTTATCAGTACTTATGGCAACATCGCCGCCATCAAATCAGTCGATCCATCGGCAAAGGGCCATTGTGTCTTGATAAACGATAGTGCGATGACCTCCATCTTTCGGGAACAGGAGATTCTGAACATCTTTACCATTTCACCGCTTGTGAATTTAACGGATGAGGAAAGTACGAGGCTCCACCAACTTTTCCAACTGCTTTACGAAGAGCTACATACGCGTGAACCTTATAAAGAGCTGGCCGAAAGCTTGTTGAAATCCCTGTTGCTGAAAACTATTAAACTTTCTGCATCAAACCATAGCCTCAGCCGAATCCAAGAGATTGCTACGCTGTTTAAGCAACTGGTGCATAAGCATTGCCGGAAACAGAAACAGATTGGTTTTTATACCGACAAGCTTGCTATATCGGCCAACTATTTAAATCGATGTGTCTCCATGGTGTACAATAAGTCATCGAAACAGCTTATTCTGGAAGTGTTGGTAATGCACGCACAGCTTTTGTTATTGGAATCGAGCAAAAGCGTGTCGGATATCTGTTATGAACTGGATTTTCAGGATCCGTCTTACTTCTCGCGGGTGTTCAAAAAATTGGTAGGTATGTCACCTAGCGAATACCGCCAGTCCATAAAAAAATAATATGCACGATTTGTCCTAATCCTTGCACAGAATCAAACAGGCTTTTGGGTTTCTGATCGGTAGCTTTGTGTGAGTTCATTGTAATAAAACATATACCTATGATCAATACCGCAGAGATTACCCGTGAAGTGCAAAATTTTAACATCTTTATAAATTCGTTCAGGAAGCGTTTAGCCAGCTTGTTTAACACTGAACATGACTATAATGCCCTCAGTTTGAAAAGGGGACTGCCACCTGGTTTTTTAAGTGAAATTATGGATATGCAACCGCTTGCCGTGGCTATTCCCGAAAACTATGGTGGCCGTGGCATGAAGGTGAAGGAGTGTTTGAGCGTATTGTCTGCAGCGTCTTATGAGTCCTTATCGCTCTCGCTTATTTTTGGGATTAATATTGCCCTGTTTTTGGAGCCTTTTGCAAAATATGGCCATGTGGCTGCACAGGAACGGGTTTTTAGGCGATTTTTGGAAAACAAGGCGATGGGAGGTTTGATGATTACGGAACCGGATTATGGTAGTGATGCACTTAATATGCAAACTTTTTATCAGGAAGAAGCAAACGGTTATCGAATTAAGGGCGAAAAACATTGGCAGGGTTTAACGGGCGCAGCTGACTTTTGGTTGGTAGCGGCACGGAAAAAAAATGAACAGGGCGAGTTGGTTCGGGATATCGACTTTTTCTTCACTGATAATGCGCTTGCTGAACAGCAGATCGACGTGAAAGAGCGTTATAACAGCTTAGGCCTATATGCTATTCCTTATGGCTTGAACCTTATTGATGTGGAAGTGCCGGCTACGCAGCGTCTGCTTCCGGAAAGTACAGGGCTTAAGTTGATGCTGGATACCTTGCATCGCAGTCGATTGCAGTTTCCGGGCATGGGTATGGGCTTTATTAAACGATTGCTGGATGAATCGTTGCTGCACTGCAAAACGAGGGTAGTTGCAGGCCAGCGTTTGTACGAATTGGATGCGGTGCAATTTCAGCTATCGCGTATTCAGGCCGCCTACACGATCTGTTCGGCCATGTGCTCATACAGTTCTAAAGTTAGCTCGATTGAACAGGATGTTTCGGGCAACGGCGTGGATGCGAACAGTGTGAAGGCATTGGTGACCGACTTAATGCAGGAGTCGGCACAGATAGCACTGCAACTGGCCGGGGCCAATGGTTACCGCTTGGATCATATAGCGGGTAGAGCAGTAGTGGATAGCCGACCTTTCCAGATTTTTGAAGGTTCGAATGAAATGCTCTATACACAAGTGGCTGAATCGGTTGCCAAACTGATGCGGAAAAATAAAGAGTCGAATCTGCTACGCTATTTGAAGGGCTATGAACTGACGGCACAGGCTGCCCCTTATTTTGCCGGATGTTTAGATTTTAGCTTTCCCGAGCAACCTAAAAAGCGAGATTTGGTAACGCTTGGCCGGATCATTGCGCGGGTAATCTGTTTCCAGATGGTGGTGGTGTTGCAGGATGCCGGATTTAACCGTGAATTGGTTGATATTACGCAAAAGCATATGGGGATGGATTTGAATATGTTGATCGGACAACTGACCGCTAATAATGATGCCGTACCGGTGATTGATTATGAAGAGGATGCGGCTTGGGCCGATTTCGTTTAAGGCTGGTCCGGTTCGAAATCAAGGCAGAGAGAATTCATGCAATATCGTCATTTTCATCTTCGTCATTTTTTTTAAGTACAGGTGCCTCTGGAAAATCAAGCGGCACTTGCATCGTTTTTGCCATGAAGTTGCTCATATAACTTTCTCCTATGGTTTCTAGGACATCTAATAGATGCTCTTTCGTATAGCCCGCATCGAAGAAGGCATTTAGTTCATTGGTGATATTTTTACCTTTGCGTACTGCCATACTTTTTACCAAACGGGCGAGCGTAGCAAGTTTGGTGTCGAAATTTGCTTTTCCGTCACGTAATTGCATAATTTCCTCCTCACTAAATCCATTCAGTTTGGCAATCATGGTATGGGCGCTGAGGCAATAAAGCGAATTGTTCAGCTGGGCCATGACGAGGCTAATGGCTTCACGTTCTTTTAAAGAAAGACTGGTTTTCCGACCATGAAAGTTTCGAAAGGCATGATTCGAATGCATCATGGATAGATAGAGGTTTGGCACGTGCCCGAGTTTTTCATCAAAATATCGAATATAATTTCTATTTTCCTCACTGATCGCCTGTATGAGGGGCATCTCAATAGTTATCATAGCTTGGCTCTTTTAATCACGCTCTTCGGTTGTTCTGAATTCGGAAATATTATGCCCGGTATGTTGTTTGAAATATTTGCTAAAATGGGCGGGGCTTTCGAAACCGAGCTCATAGGCAATTTCTTTGGCCGACCGATCGGTATAATGGAGGTAGCGTTTGGCTTCCAGGATGATTCTGTTACGTATAAGAACTGAGGGGGCCGACTGTTTTAACAAGGCAAATACATTACTTAAGGTTTTGGGTGATTTATTCAGCAGGGCAGCATAAAACTTTACCTCGTGTTCGGTTTTGAAATTTGCTTCCAAGAGAAGGGAAAATTTCCGCACGATATCCATCTTTTCGTCCGGATTCAGCTGATAGCTTTCATGCTGTTGCTTGGCAATACGGGTCACCTTAATGATGACGCGTTTGAGCAGCGTCCGTAGCATTTCGCCCTGAAAATTATCCCGGACCTTTAATTCACGGGAAAAGACATCCGCTAGATGCTCCATTTCGCTCACCTCTTCCGGCTCCAATCGAATAAACATGGGATGCTGAATGCCGTAGAAGAGAAAGCCGACGCAACCTACTTCTGCGTCATGATCTACGATGCAATAAAACTCGCGATTGAATTGCCAAGCAACTAGATTTTCCGGATGTTCAAACCGAAAGTGTTGATTGGCTACCAAGGGTAGGATACAGGTTTGGGGCATAATGTATTCAATTTCATCGATGATCACGCGCTGGGATTCTCCGCGATTATAAACGAATGTATTGATAGGGACGGGGTTCCCTTCCCGTATGCCCTTCCCTGCGAGCAGTCGGTTGTTGCTATGCATGACAAACCGACCCAATGTTCTGTTTTCGATGTATTCACTGATCATTGTCTACCGCTCAATTTTTATCAAATCTATGGATTATCATGCCAAAATTTCTTTCCTAGCTTTTTGTTTTTGCTTGTTTTCCGAAGTCAACGAGTTTATCACCGGTAACAAAGCCCACTTGCCGCATAAGCAACTTACCTTCG
The DNA here is from genome assembly GCF_030372825.1 of Olivibacter sp. 47. Taxonomy (NCBI): domain Bacteria; kingdom Pseudomonadati; phylum Bacteroidota; class Sphingobacteriia; order Sphingobacteriales; family Sphingobacteriaceae; genus Olivibacter; species Olivibacter sp. 47. The sequence continues at coordinate 6,441,828 of NZ_JAUCNR010000001.1, read as the reverse complement.
GGGCTGAAGAAGAGCAAGGTAGGATAGGCACTTACCTGCCACTTTTCGGCTAATTTCGGTCCTTCTCCTTTTTCCATGTCAATACGGTAGTTAATGTAATTGGTATTGTAATAACTTGCCGCATGGGCCTCTTTGAAGGTTTTTGATTTCAACAGTTTACAAGGTGCGCACCATGAGGTATAAGCGTCAACGAAGATATATTGACCACTCTTTTTGGCTCTTGCCATTACATCTTTCCATTTACCTCCTGTAAACCGGATTTCGCTTTCCGTTGTCATCGCTTTTTCTTTCATTTGAGCATCGAGCTTGGCTGGCAATAGCAAGCAAAAAGGGATGATCAGGATACTGCTTAAACATATTTTTATGTTCTTCATGTTATAGTTCTTTATAGAGGGTTTGTGTTACAGCTTTTAATAGTTCTGTACTGAGCCTTTGCTTGAAATCGGGATTAATGTACTCATAGTGTATTTTGCCACTTTTATCGAGGATAAAGACGGAAGGTACGGGTAATAGGAGCTCTTGATCCATACCACCGGTGGTTTTGGGCAACATTTCCCAATACGCTTTCGGAGCCTTAAAAGCTAATCCGAATTGCTTGGATGCATTTAAATCGGCATCGGAAAGTAGGGTATAACCCAGATGCTTTTCTGTTGCAGATGCCTGTAATCCTTCCGGACTGTCCGTGCTAATTGCAATTAACTGATAACCCATTTTTTCCAACTCGGGCATTAATTCTTGCAACGCGGCGAGTTGTTTGCTACAGTACGGGCACCAGCCACCTCGATAGAAAACAAGTATGGTGGGTTTAGTCGCTACCATCTGATGGAGTTCGAAGTCTTTACCGGAAACATCTTTCAGTGTGATCGCCGGGATTGTTTCGCCTGTCAGTAACGGGCTGATATCTTCGGGTGACTCAGGAGCCTTATACATCAAATCCGTCCCCTCCTTTTTCATCATTTTCTCATCGCCCTGCATCGAATTTTGACCGAAGGTATGCGTTGCTATGATTGCACTCATCATCGACAAAAGAGTCACTTTATAGATCAAACGGAAAGACTTTCCTGTTGTATTCTTCTTTTTCATTTGTAAGTTAAATAGCGTTCTACTTTATTTATACGAGTTCTTTGGCCAAGGGAAAGTCGACAGGCACCTCGGTTACGGCATGTAGTAAATTGCTGATTGTTCTATCACCAATTAACATGATTAAATCAACGAGGTTTTCTTTGGTATAACCTGCTTCAAAAAAGGCGGTCAACAGCTTACGGTCAATCTGCCCCTTTTTTTCAGTGATCTCTTTGGCGAGCTTTACCAGGGCATCTAATTTCGGATCGGAAGGAATAGTTCCACCCCTAATGGCCAGGGCCGCATTTTCTCCAATGCCTGTTGACCGTGCAATGAGGGTGTGGGCGCTGAGGCAGTAAATGCAATTATTCACCTGACTTACTACCAGATTGACAGCCTCTACTTCTCGAGGGCTAAGAGAGGTGGAACTATCTTCCAAGGTGAGATAAGCTTCTAATGCATGTTCAGAATAAGCCATTACATTGTAGAGATTGGGGATTTTACCGAAGGATTTTTCCATCTTCTCGAAGAGCTTTTTATTTCTTTCGGAGACTTCTTCTTTTGTTAAAACATGGAATGCATTTTTCATTTTTATTATTTTTAATGATGGGCGAGATGCATTGCTACAAGCTCACCCATCGCACTAAGCATTGATTTATTGGAGCGTTACTTTGATAATATGATTGATTGCGGGTAATGTGGTAAATGCATTGGGATTGGGCACTTCTTGAATAGGCTCGCTTTCTTCCAGCGGGGTACCTGCCAAATTGAACTGGGTGATACCGGCTCCGGGGAATTGATTGACGGCCGTCCCGTTATCGAATAAGCCTATTGTGGTAGAGATATCTCCTTTTTGAGTAGCATCTACACCATTATCTTTACTGGCGAAGAACCAATCGTTCGATAGTCCATACATCGTGGCAATTGCCAGCCGATCTCCTTCGGCGATACTCAATTGTTGCGAGACACTGCTTCCTGCCTGTTCTCCTACTTTTGGTAACAACACCGTTGAATTGGCAGCCGGTAAAACGTAAACGGCTTTTACACCCTCAACTGTTTTGAGATGATCGGCCAATATGCTGGCATCTCCTTGTTGGGCAAGCTCTTTTAAACCTTGTCCGCGATCGTTTTCGCCGACTTTGTAAATGGGATTGTCTATATCCTTGTATACGACGACCAATATTGGCGATAAGGGGGTGAAAATGCCGGTTTGACTTTGGATATATTCGCCGAGCACGCTGTTGTCGCCCATCTCTGCAATGTTTGTTAAACCATTCGCGCTTGGTTTACCGGATTCATACAAGGGTGTCGGACTTAAAAGATCGCCTCCGGCAATGTAGGAAATTGCCCATACACCTGGACTGAAGGGGGTTGGGTTGTTGGTGTTTCCGGAGGTATTGTTGATGGTGAGCGTAAAGGTTGAATTACCTTCATAATGCAGACTGACATTCATCAGAGCCGAGGCGGCAGCATAAGTGTTACCCTGTGCATCGGTGCCCGCAACTTCGGTGATATTTTGAGTAGCTGTTTCTGCGGTACCGGGATGACTTACGGAAGCACCGGGTACCTGATTGATACGGGTACCGTTATCCCATAGCTTGATCTGGTCAGATACATCGCCTTCAATCGGGGTGCCGTCTTCTTTGTAAAGGGTAATGCCCGGATTTTCGGGTGCAAAGAATAAATCATTGGACCAGCCGTACATGGTGGCAAAGGTGAGCGCTTGCCCTTTTGCTGCTGAGAATTGGAAGGATAGGGATTCTCCAGGCATAATCACCGGCGCAGAACCTTCATTTTGAAATGTTCCAGATTCAACCAAGGGGCGAGAATCTAATACGTTTTCTACCGTGATGGTAGAGGGTACTCCCATTTGTGACCCCTTGTCGTCATCTTTGTCGCAAGCCGCAAACAGGATCGGCAAAGCTACTAGTGATAACCATACTAATTTTTTGTGTTCCATAATCAATGTCTTTAATGTTAACAAAACAAAGGTAGATTGGAGCAAAGCCCTGAGTGATACCTGTATTTCCCGTAGATATGTCGGTATTTCCCGAATGCTGTGGTTCACCGGAGGAAATTGTTAAGTATAAGCTGCTTAATTATCCCTTCAAAAAACGATAACCATTTTGCTTTCCTTATCGATGGTGGTGATTGCCGGTATGATTGGCAGGAACATCAGAATCTTGTTAAGGCTTGGTTTAGGGAAGAATAGTTTTGGCAATGGGCTTCTCTTTTGAGCGCGAGTTCCATTCACCAATCACTTTCCTATTTGTGAGCTGCCCCACATACGCAAGGGGTTATCTGCCGTGATCATTAATCGATCAGCCTCTGCTTTTGGGGATTTATTGTCTGCAATTACCTGAAGAACTCGCTGATTATGTTGCATTCTCGCATTCGTACTTTCAGAAGAACAGTTGTACAGTACGATGGCGTAGATGAATATGAAACCTAATGCAAGTTTACGAGCGATTTTCATAGTTGCTTGTTAATTTCTTACCTACGCGGAGTCGGTTTTGGTTTGTCATGTGATCGAAGTTTTGTGTTAGAGCGTGGGTTTAAGCTGCTCAACCTCATGACAAAATTTGGTGTTTTTTGACAACCGACAGAAGAAAATCAACAAGACCGGGCTTTTTTTGCTACCGTTTACCGTTATTTTTCAATGCTTCATCTATTGAAAAAACTGCAGTAAGCATTGAAAATGATTGGAAATCAGGCATCAACTTGATACTTTTGGGGCCATGATAAAGGTGTTTAGCAAAGACGTGCCTGTTAATCAACTTCAGTTAGTGATTTGGCTTTTTATAACCGCTATTACAAGTTTTTCCTATTTCATGTATGCCGAACCGATAAGGTCTCTCGTTTTTGGCTTTATGAATATATTTTCTTATTTCATTATCGTCAATGTAAATGTATACTACCTCATTCCACGTTTCTATAAGCGTAATCGTAAGCTGCTTTATCTTACATCGGTTTTACTACTGCTTTTGACTGTTTGTTGGGCCCGTGTTGCGTTCAGGTCTTATTTTTATGCTATGTTTTATCCACAAGAGCAAGACACAAGCACGAGCATGGAAGTTTTCGTCGCTTTATTAATCCCTTCTATATTGGTTTATATAATAAGCTGCATACTTCGGGTGGCATTGGACTATTTTGTTTTGCATCGTGAGCAGGAACGATTGAAACAGCACTCAGCTGAAATGGAGTTAAAGCTGCTTAAAGCGCAAGTGCAACCTCATTTTCTATTTAATACGTTGAATAATATTTATTACGTAGCCCAACAGCAGTCGCCGGAAACAGCAGCACTATTAAGTAAGCTCTCTAATATCATGCGCTACTTTGTAGATACAGGGCAACAACAATTTATTCAGCTAAACGAGGAGTTGAACTTTATTTATGATTATATTGATCTGGAGAAAATGCGTATGCGCTACCCGCTACAGACAACAATCAGGGAAAAAGGGATAATCAATGGTATAAAAGTACCTCCAATGCTGATTATTCCACTCGTTGAAAATGTATTTAAGCATGGTATCGATAAGCGTAGTAAGACCAATGAACTCTTTCTGCATATTAATGTAGAGGTTGAAAGCTTGTCTATAGACGTGCGTAACCGGATCTTTAGGCCATCGGTGAACAAAACAATGGGGGTAGGTCTGCAAAATCTTCGTTCGCGATTGCAGTTGCTTTACAAAGACCAATTTCGATTGGATATTGTTGAAAAGGATAATTATTACTTTGCCACATTAAATATACCGCTATACACATGATCAATTGCTTAATTGTGGACGACGAACCCAATGCTGTGAGTTTATTGGAAGACTATATCCTGAAAGTGGATTTTCTGAACTTAAAGCAGAAATGCTACGATGCTTTTGAAGTAGTGACTTTTCTCAGAAATAATAAAGTCGACTTAATTTTTTTGGACATCAATATGCCTAATATATCCGGGTTGGAGCTGGCTTCTATGCTGCCGAAAGACCAGTGTATTATTTTTACGACAGCCTATTCGTCACACGCCATGGAAGGTTATGAATACAATGCCATTGATTACCTGTTAAAGCCTATAACTTTTAAGCGATTTATGCAAGCGATTCGTAAAACGGAAGGATATTTCGCTCTCCGGCGCCCGGCCGGACTTAAGGAGCTCACGTTGTCAGATGATACGATCTTCATAAAATCCGGAAAGCAGATAATGAAAATGAGATCCAGGGATATACTTTATTGCAAAGCAAACAAGGAGTACGTCAATATCGTATGCGTCAACGAAAGCGTCCTTATTTATAGGCGCATGAAACAACTGGAAGAGCAGTTACCGCCAAACTTCATACGTATACATAATTCCTATATTATTAACTTGGATCACTTGGAGAAGATTGTGGATAATCAAGTCTTGATCCGACAAACAAAGTTACCGATTAGTACGGGGTATAGAGAACAACTGCTCGCTTTGATCTCAAAAAAATTGTTTTAGATGCAGCGAATTTCTTGGGAGCTAAAAGGAATGGTTTTAAATATTGCTGTTTAATCATTTCTCCTTTTAACGGACAAATGACTAACTTCGATATCGCATTATGAGAAAAAACTTCGAGTCTAAATCGCTGTTAGAGCTATATCAATACCTTCATCTGCCGGTTGACTTGCTTGATGTTACAGAAGGCTTTACCATTTTTAATCTAAGGATGTTGGCTTTACGCTACCCTATCAATCAGCCTCCTATCGCCCCAACTTTTTCTCTTTCTTATTTGTAAAAGAAGGTTCCGGGAAATATACGATCGATGAGCTTACTTTTGAAGTAAAGCCGCATTCGGTCTATTTTACCAATCCGAGTAACTACCGCACGTTTAGTTGGACTCATATTGAGGATATCTGTCTAATCACCTTTGATGAGGCATTTCTTAAAAACTATATCAGTAAAGAAATTTATGATAACTTCCCCTTTCTATTAACGGAAACCGTTAAGCCTCAAGTGGTATCAGACGCTTTTTTTCAGTCGGTAGAAGGCATTTATAAGCAAATTCAACAGGAATACTTGGGTAAGGCTGAGGCGAAATACCCTATCATCGGGCATTTGCTTGCTATCCTTTTGTATAAGATAAAGGAACATATTTGGCAAGATTATAATCCGATTTACGAAGGTAACCGGAGTTCGCAGATCGTTATTTCTTTCAAAAGGTTATTGGAAAAACATTACCGCGATCTAAATAACGGCAATGTAGAGGTCGTATTTAAGGTACAGGACTACGCCGACGCGCAACATTTACATCCTAACTATTTAAGCAATGTGATAAAATCCAAAACCGGCAAACCCATCGTAACCTGGATTGCTGAAAAGACCTTGGTTGAAGCGAAAACACTCTTGCAGCGTTCTACCATATCCATTAAAGAGATTACGTATAAGTTAGGTTTCTCTGAAACCGCTCATTTCAGTAACTTCTTTAAAAAACATACCGGTACCTCGCCGGTGCAGTATCGGAAGGCGCATCTTCTTTAAAATTTGCAACACTTGCTGTAATACACGTAAAGCCACCGATTATTGCGCATATTAACTTTGTTCTATCAAAATTTAAAAGATAGACAAATGAATAATCTAGCAGAAAAAGTAATCCTAGTGACCGGTGCTTCTAAAGGTATCGGTGCTGAAGTGGCCAAAAAATTGGCAGCAGCTCATGCAAAAGTTGTGGTAAACTATGCCGGCAGTAAAAGCGATGCCGACGCGGTTGTATCTTTCATAAAAGAACAAGGAGGTGAGGCGATCGCCGTACAGGCTGATGTGAGTAAAGTCGCCGATGTAAAGTCGTTGTTCGATCAATCTATTGCTCATTTTGGTCGGATTGACGTATTGGTCAATAATGCGGGTATTATGATCAACAAACTTATTAAAGACACAACCGACGAGGATTTTGACCGGATCTTCGATATTAATGTGAAGGGCGTTTTTAATACGTTACGTGAAGCCGCGACTCGCTTGGCGGATAATGGAAGTATTATCAATTTTTCTACCAGTGTAAACCGTTTGATGTTGCCTACTTATGGTACTTATGTTGCTACCAAATCTGCCGTTGAACAATTGACGCGTGTATTTGCCAGGGAAATAGGCAGTAGAGGTATTAACGTCAACTCCCTCTCACCGGGCCCTACTGCTACCGCTTTATTCCTCGAAGGCAAATCGCAGGAAACGATTGATCGTTTAGCCGCTTTAAATCCCTTCAATCGGATTGCAAATACGGATGATATTGCCGAGGTGGTGGTGTTTCTGGCCAGTGATGAAGCAAAATGGATCAATGCACAGAATATCGGCGCCAATGGAGGAATGGCTTAATTAATTTTCAGGTGGTATAAAATTAAGATAAAAGAAATGAACAGTTTACATCATAAAACAGCCCTCATAACCGGTTCTGCAAGAGGCCTTGGTAAAGCAATTGCTGAGCGCTATGCCGCTTTGGGTGCTAATATCGTTATTAATTATTCGAGGGATATATCCTCGGCTGACGAGGTGGTTTCGAACATTAAGGCAATGGGAGCGAACGTAATAGCTATACGGGCAGATGTTAGTAAAGTAGCGGATATTGAACGCCTATTCAAGGAGGCAAAGGCCGCGTTTGGGAAGATTGATATTGTAGTGGCCAATGCCGGTATCGAAATGGTAGAAACACCGGTTACAGCTTTCACGGAAGAGCAGTTTGACAGGCTATTTGCCATCAATACCAAAGGGGCTTATTTTACAATGCAACAAGCCGCCAAAACGGTAGAAGATAACGGGCGTATTATTTACATCGCCTCAAGTACGACGGCCTTTCCGGTAGCCGGAATGGCGGTGTATGGTGGAAGCAAAATTACACCACGCTATCTGGTGGATGTGCTATCGAAAGAAATTGGACACCGAGGGGTAACGGTCAATTCCATCATACCCTTTGCTGTTGATCATTCCGGAATTTTTGCCGAAGAAGGCAGTTATCCCGAACTCCGAAAATCGCTCATCGATAGCTGTCCGATGAAACGACTGGCCGAGGTGGAAGATGTAGCGAATATTGCCGAGTTTTTTGCCAGCGGTTTGTCGTCATTTGTTAACGGGCAGCACTTGTTGGTTAATGGTGGAGCTACCCAATAGCTTATTTGTTTTTGGTTCCCAACTTGACTTTCAAATTAAACGGTAGTGGTATTGATAATCGTCGTTATATCGCCTACCGTTTTTCCTGCGTCGGTTTTTGCAAGCGCTCGTAGTTTGAAATAGGCGCTGCTTTGGGCCTCCAGTCGAACTTCTAAAGATACGATATCACCCGCCAAGGCTAAGTTGTCAGCTAGTAACGTACATCCGTCTGCAATAAGTCCATTTTGCATACTACCGGTTGCATGTTGAACAAAGGCGATACATAGATCGAGAAGGCGCCCATAAGCACTGCTACCGGTAAGGCCGGATGATTGGGGAAATGGCCACTGCAATCTTGTTCTTTTATTTCACCCAAAGAGGCTGTGGCACCGGTATCGTACAATTTTAAATCATATAGTGTGTTTTTACGCGAATAGGGACTTGTTAAGGCGGGTAAATAATCTCGATAAGCATGGGCGAATAGCCTATTGAACATCGCTTGGGGGATTACATGAAAGCTGACATCGATACCGCAGATCAGCTTGTTCTCTGCGTCAATGAGACAAGCTTTGGCCTTAGCAAGTCGCTTATCGAATGATACACACTCAGCCAAAATGGTGAGGGGTTTGCCGATCGCAAACTTTTCGTTTGAAACTCGTTTGTAGGTTCCTTTATGGGCTAAGTAGTAGTGCTTTGACTGATTAGGGTTGACGGTAGCGCAAGCAACTGAACCGAGAATGGCAAGATGTCGACAGGCTTCGGCCATTGTAATGGGTGATTGCTCAAATCCAAGGGGTGATTCGGCAATTACTTTTGCGGCTACGATATTGTCTTTTAACACATGAACATCTTGAAGCGCGTAATAAGGTGTATGCACGTCAATAAGTTGAAATAACTCCTCCCGCGATCGGGGCCCGAGATTGTTTTGGCTAAGGGAAGGGTCCAGGATTTTGGAATGGATAAGGGCTAATGATTCGGGTGTAATCGTTGCGAGAGCTTCCATATAATGTGTTTTAGTAATGAGCAATTAATAGATTCAGTGTTATTGTAATAAAGAAAGTAACTATTTAGGCTTTTACAAAAAAGATTACACGGAATGCTTGTTTGCTTACACTAAAGCGTTGCGTGAGGAAACTGAGGTTAAAAAGGTGTAAAGTTTAAATGAAGCGATGTTAATTTGACCGGTTACGCTAGCGAGTCGCTTATTTTTTTAATTGGCTTGGTAATATTCCATATTTCCTTTTAAAAGCAGCTGAAAAATGTCGCTGATCCTTATAGCCTACTTGAAAGGATACTTCGCCAACGGTCATCTGCTGTTCGGTGAGCATTTGTTTGGCTTGCGCCATTTTAATGTCGTTCCAGAAACCGAATACGGTGGTGCCGAATAATTCCTTGAATCCCCTTTTGAGCGTAAACTCATTGGTACCTACATGATGTGCCAAGTTGATGAGAGAGCAGGGGTTATTTAGATTATTTTGCAAGTATTCTCTAACTGCATAGATTTTGTCTATATCATTTTTCTTTAAAGAAGTATGATAGGGTTTGGCATCACTCAGTTGTTCAAATTGTAACAATAGCAGCTCAATCACTTTGGCCTCCAGAAACATTTTCTTAAATATTCCCTTTCGGTTGCACTGCATGATTTCATGAATGAGCTGATACATTGGATGGCTGATACGATTGTTATACGGCTGCAGCATACCTGCCTCGCCTTTTTCCATTGCCTGTTGAAACTGCATAAATAGTGTGGAGTCTTCGGGTAGAAATCGTCTAAAGAAAGCCGGGGAAAAATTGATTTCGCAGATCTCAATGTCTTTGCTTTCCCATCGCATCTCGCCTCTCATCTGATTGGCATAAATGATATTATGTTGATTGGACTCAAAACCGATACTCCTACCAAAACGGTCAGAATAAGCAGCGCTTTTCCCTTTTAATGCAAAATGCATTTCCACGGTTTCGAAGTCACTTTCAAAGCTGAGGAAAACTTTTTCTGTAAACGACGCTTTTCCATAGCCGATATGAATGCCATCGAAATAAATTTCCTGAAAATATCCGTTGGCAACGGGGTGTATTAATCGTGTCCGTTGTTCACATACATCCCCCTCGTTTGACAACAGTATACCGGGATAATCCCTTTTGATAAGGAGATCACCAAGCTCATAATCATACAGTCTTAGGGCCATAGTTGTCTTTTATTGTCCAAATATTCCTTTTGACAGACATTTTACTCCGTTTTGCGGACCTCTTTGCGTTTAATAACGCGCTAGCTTTGTACAAAAGTATAAATTGTTCGGAACGATTGTCTGTAAAGAGGAATTTTAAATAAAAAAGAGCATACAACCTCTACAATCGTTTGAACATAGTTAGGGTTGATATCTACGTTTATATGGATGAGCATTTAAAAAAAATTATTACAGTAACAGAGGAGCCGATGCTGGAAGCAGAGAGGGGCAAGTTACCACAACATTACGCTATCAGCTTTGACCGGGTAAATTTTGGCAATCAAGATAAGTTAGCGGCCCGGGAGCTGAATTTAGAAATTCCCGAAAATTCCATATTAGCATTGGTAGGGGGTACGGGTTCGGGTAACGCGACGATAGCCTCGCTGATCGCGTGCTGCCGGGGTGTAGATACCGGTCGCATTAAGATCGGAGGCGTGGATATTCGGCATATTAAACAGGATAAATTTTATAGCTTGATCACCAACGTGTTTCAGGATGTCGATCTAGTTGACGACACTATTTACAACAACATCAAGATCGGAAAGCCAGACGCAAGTGAGGAGGAGATTATTGCTGCGGCAGATAAGGCACAGGTGTTAGATTTTGCCTGGGAATTGCCAAAGGGAATGTACGCTTTGATTGGTAACGGGGGGAATAAGCTCTCCGACAGCCAAAAGCAGCGCATAAGTATTGCTCGTGCTTTATTGAAGGATACGCCTATTGTGCTGTTGGACGAGGCTACGGCAAGCCCCGATCTGGAAGATGAACTATATGTTCAGCAGGTAATTCAGGAATTAGTGAAATTGAAAACGGTTGTAGTGATTGCGCATAAATTGGCAACCATTCAACAGGCAGATCAGATCTTGGTTTTAAAGGACGGTGAGATGGCGGAGCTGGGTACGCATAGCGCATTATTGGCAAAGCAGGGGATTTATCGAAGCATGTGGGATATACAGCAAAAATCACGTGGATGGAAGGTTTAATGCGAAGCTACCACTTGTTGTTCGGTCATCTCCGTAGGCGGCAGCTGCGGTTGCCATAGCTGATAATAGTGGGCTTGTTTTTTCATGAGCTGAAAATGAGAGCCTTCTTCTACCACTTGCCCTTCCTTCATTAAAATAATTTTATGGGCGTTTACAATGGTGCTCAATCGATGCGCGATGACGATGACTGTTTTACCGAGTGATTGAAAGGTATGAAGTGCTCTTTGAATGTGATTTTCAGAACTTGTATCCAGTGATGAAGTAGCCTCATCTAAGATGAGGATTTCAGGACGTCGATATAGCGCACGAGCAATAGCGATGCGTTGTCGTTGACCACCGGATAAAGCCGTTCCGTTTTCTCCAATATAGGTGTTGAAACCGTTCGGTAATTTTTCAATAAAGGGAAGCATGCCGAGCGATGAGCATATTTCCATTATGTAGTTAATATCGGGCGTTAAATCGCCAATGGCGATATTGTCTATTAGATTACCTGCAAATAGATCGATCTGCTGTGGTACAACCGATACGATCTGACGAAGACTTTCCAGCTTTACATATTTAATATCAAGACCTCCGATAAGAATGCTGCCACTTTGAATATCATAGATTCGCTGAAGAAGGGAAAGGAGGGTGGTTTTTCCGGAACCACTTTCACCCACGATGGCTGTGACTTTACCCTTTTCAATATGAAGATTTAATTTTTCAAACACTTGTGTGCGTGATCCATATCGAAAAGATACTTCTTTAAAGTGAATATCACCTATCGATTCCTTATTTAACCAAGCTTTTTGATCGTTGTCTTCATGATGAAGATCCATGACTTCGAATAACCTATCGGCAGCAATCAAAGCGTCTTGCATGGTGCGATTCATATCAATGAGGGATTTAACTGGTCCGGTAAAATAACCGATCAATGCATAGAAAGAAAGTAATTCGCCGGGGGTAAGGGCTCCGTTTAAGACAAAACTTGCGCCGGCCCATAAAAGGATAATAGTGAATAAACTGGATACAAATTGATTGGTATTGCCTATCCAGAGCATATTGACGGATGATTGATATACATTTTGCAGTAAATGGATGAAACGACTCTCCGTCTTAAGGTTGGCAAACTGCTCTAATCCGAACCGTTTAATGGTTCCAATGGAATTGATAGATTCAACCAGTTGCGTCTCTAGATCGGCTGATCGCTCCATCATAGTACGCTGTGTTTTTTGATTCAATTTATTGGATATGAAATAGATAAGGCTATAAATGGGAATAACGAGCGCCATGATGATAGCCAGTTTCCAATAATAGGTGAACATCAAGCCAAAAGAGAAGATAATAATAAATATATTTACGGCAATATTGACGAGCACATCGTTTATAAAGGTCCGTATTTTGACGGCATCATTAATACGTGAGATGATTTCCCCTACACGCATATTATCAAAAAACTGTTGTGGTAATTGTAGCAAGTGTTTGTAATAACCCAGGATGAGTCGGGCATCAATTTGCTGTCCGCTTTGCAAGGTGAATATCGTTTTTGAATGGTTGATGAAAAATTGCAGCAGGAGAATAACAATCATGATAAGCCCCAACAAATTCAGCAGATTTTGATTGCCATCGGGCAATACCTGATCGATCAGCTTTTGCACAAAAATAGCTGTGGATAAGCCCAAAATAGTATAGATAACCGAGCCGAATAGTACTTGCGTGAAGACAGACCGATGTGGCTTCAATAAGAAGGCAAAGCGACGAAACACCGAGATGCGCTCATTCCCTGTCCGGAAGTTTTCATTTGGTGCGAGGAGAATAAGTACGCCGGTCCATTGTTCCTTAAAAGTCTCTAACGGGACTTTGTGCATTTTTCCATCTGCTGGATCCATGAGTTGCACGTACTGTTTGCTGAGCTTATAAAGTACAACATAGTGATGTAAACCGTTTTTGAAAACGATATGGGCAATTGCTGGTAGCGGGATTTTTGCCAAGCTGTCGAGCGTGCCTTTAACACCTTTTGCGCTGAAACCGAGTTGCTGCGCAGCCGAAATCATGCCTAGTATGTTGGTTCCTTTCTGATCGGTACTAGCAAATGCGCGTATTTTTGCAATGGGCATCTTCAGATTGTAGAAGCCGCTGACGGATACTAGGCAGGCTGCGCCGCAGTCCGTAATGTCATGTTGCTTTATTTTTATCTTTCCCATCTCTTTTATTTTCTAAGTAGCATTTTCGGTTTGTTTTGGCGTGGATCTAACCAATCATCCACCTTATCATAGAGCAATTGAAAGAGAGATCGTTTTGCTACCATAAACCTGGCCTGGAAACCAAGCCCTTTTTTTAAGGTGCCTTCATAACCATTGTTTGACCGTAAGGCGTTTTCTTTTAAGGAGCATTTTACCTGAAAATAAGGTGATTGGTTTTCGTCTAAGTATACATCTCGTGAGATGTCAAATACGGTACCATGGGCAACGCCCCATTCGTTGTAATTAAAGGCATCAATCTGAAAGCGAACGGGTTGATTCAGAGAGATTAAGCCAATATCTTTCGGAAGAATGTTTACGGTGGCTATCAAGCCAGAATCGGGCGAAATTTCGGCTACCGTTTCTCCTGCAGAGACGAAATTGCCCGATAGAAGACCACTAAATTGTTGAATAGACCCTTTAATAGGGGCCCTGACGGTATAAAAGTCTAACTCTTGCTTATATTTATCTCGTTGCGAGTGTATTTCACTCAATTCAGTCTTTAAATTAGCCAAATCATTTTGCCACTGTGAAATTTGTTGCTCTTGGACTAATTTTCTTTTGGAAGTAGCACGATCTTTTTCATACACGAATTTTTCAAACTCCGCGTCAGATAATACGCGTTTTTCGTGTAATTGCCTGTTACGGTTAAACGATACCAAGGCGTTTTCTAATGCTAAATCAGCTTCTTTCAGCTGTTGAATATATAGGTTTTGTTGCTGTCGGTAAATAGAAGTCCGTAAGGACAATTGAGTGTTAAAGTTGTTTTTTTGTGTTACAAGTGCTGATAAATCGTTAATTCGTTGTTGAAGATCCGAACTTTTTCGCATTAGATATCCCGATTGTTCATCGATAACATTTGTTTGAACAGTGAATAGGATATCACCCGCCGCTACCGGTTGATTTAGTTTGAAATAAACCTTGTCGATTCGGCCGGCAACAGGAGCTTTAACCACGTTCCGTTCTGCAGAAGGAGTAAGGATACCTGTACCTTCTACGCTTACGTCAACTCGAATGAAAAAGAGCGAAATAAAACCGATACTTATTGCCAATAGCGTCATTAGATAGATGATTTTACTATTGTTATAATGTCGGTTGAAATGGCCTTCGGTAGTGAGATTGGCAATTTCTGCTGGAAAAATAACCTTACTGTTCATCTTAGAAAAATGAGGTGCCCAATTTTTATCAGGCACCGAATGTGAATTTAAGCGAACATTTTTGGAAAATTTCCTTTAATCCCGCCAACAATAATGTCAATGATGGGAACCAGAATGGATCCGCCTGTTACATTAGCCAGTTCTTCTGTTGTCAGTTCTTTGATTTCGACTGCTTCTGCCGCATTTTTTGGTGTCTTTTCCATCTTTATAACTTGTTGTTTAACGCTTACTCTTTTCAAGATTTTCAGCAACCTCTGGGTTAGAGGAGAATTTTAGTATCCTCTTCACTCAAAATTACCGAGCTAAGCTAGGTGAAGCAATCCCTGAAAATGGTATTATCATAAATACCAGTTTTCAGGGATGGTATCCGATTTTTGCTTTATATAATTTTACCATCGGTCATGATCAAAAAGGGTATGCCGAAACCTTAATTAATAGAGTAGGCCTAATTAATTTTTGTAAACACGTATGAATACCGAAATTTTAAATGCAGATTTAGTGCCTATGACTCAGGCAGAGCTTGAATCGACTAATGGCGGATTAGGATTTTTAGCGACAGTTGCAGCAGGGGTTCTTATTGCAGGTGCTACTGCTGTAATTAGTGATTGGAAAGGCTTCAAAGCAGGTGTTGCTGAAGCTTTTTAACTGTTTGTTTTAACTAATTTTATAGATATGAAAAGTGAACAAATCATCGAATTATCAATGGATGAGCTTCAACAGATTGAAGGCGGACATATTGATGAAAATACTTCATTCGGCCATGATGTTGGTTATGCAGTAGGTTTATATCTTCGGTATTGCACCATTCCGGGTTTGGTATATGGAATGCTGAAGTAGCGAGGTCCTTTTTGTAGGTTGCCTGTATTTACGGGCAACCTCTTTTAAATCAGATAGTATGAAAGTAAAGAAAAGTGAATGGATGTTTTTGATCTTAATTGGAACTATTGTGTTGTTCTATGTGTTATTTACGGAAAAATGGATTCCGATTAAGCAGTTAGTTTTGTCATTTTTATAGGGTGGTACAGCCTTAATAAAATTATATCGCCAAGTGACTTTATTAAATTTCACTTATTTTGTTGTGTTTAACATAGAGCTATTATATTAGTGGCGATATTTAATCGTCTCTAGATTTTATGAATATTTTTCTCCTGCGTTTCAGTACGCTCATGGTCTTTTTATTTGGTACGATGCTTTCGTTGCCTGGTTTTGGACAAGATCAAATAGTTACTTACCTTAATAAGCACCGCCATATTGTTGCAGAAAAGGATAGCGCACAATATATACGTACCCTAACACCGGGCAAAGAACCGAATGCACCCTATAAGCTGTTGGAGCAATACATAACCGGAGAGGTGTATCGTACGGGGAGTGCTTTTTTTTTTCACGATCGGATTACTTTGGTCGATTTGGTGACAACCTTTCAAAAAGATGGTAAGAAAATAAGCGAAGAACAATACGTTGATGGTGTTTTGGCAGGTGATTGCCGCTATTATTACAAAAACGGCCAACTCAAATCGGAAATGATTGCGCCGGGCAGGGTAGGGAAGGGAAGAGAAAACCTGAAAATGGACGTACCCCCGGCCAAGTTGATGGTATTTTATGATTCTCTCGGAACGCAATTGGTTAAAGATGGTAATGGACAGGTCAAGGATATGAATGACGACAAGGATTTTGAGGAGGGAGCTTATAAAAATGGCTATAAAGACGGGCAATGGAAAGGGACTTTTTTGAAACGGAAATATAGCTATACCGAACGTTATGCCGAAGGTAAACTGATAGAAGGAACGAGCGTTGACTCCGCGGGTACAGAAGTGTCTTATAGTAAAGTGGAAGAACGTCCGGTGTATCCGGATGGGATGCCGGCTTTATATCGTTTCATTGGTATGAACTACAGGTACCCACGACAAGCTTATCAACAACGAGTCAACGGGGCTGTTGTACTAAGCTTTGTAGTAGATAAAGAGGGGAAGCTGGTTGATATAAAAGTTGTGCAAGATTTAGGGCTTGGAACAGGGGAAGAAGGTGTTCGCGTGCTCCGTGCTGCTCCAAGATGGAAGCCCGGGAAATTGCGCGGGATTCCGGTTAGGGTGTCATTTACGATTCCTATTCATTTGAATCTGCAAGGTTAGTCACATCTGCTACAAATATTTTCTTTTTTTGGAGGGCTTCTCTCAGTGCTTGCAACTGACGCCGATACCGGGAAGTATCTTGTTGCTGTCGATCGGCTAATTTAATAGCCTGTTCTTCTTTGGATATAGCCTCCTGAAGTAATTGAAGTGAAGCTAAAATCGTTGCATAGGTATGGTAATATTCCGGTACGTCGTTTCGCCATTTAATAGCGGCCTGAATCCAGTGTAAACTGTTATAAATATAAGGGCCTTTAGCACCTAACTTGATAAAACTGGCTGCTGCGCGGTGTAAGCTTTTGGCAAAGAGTGTATCATACTGCCTTTTTCTCGCTTCTGGAATATGTTCCCATCTTGCTTGCATTGCACTGTCTAAGGGTTGGCGGTACGGCTTATTGTCGTGTGCTGCTAGGTTCATTTTTAACATCGAATCGGGTGTTGAATACAAATAGACGCGATCATAATAATTGACCGCCCGTCGGAAATACTGTGTGGTATCAGCAACCTGTTCTAGGTATTCAACCATGACGCGATCTTGTTCAATGTCAGCAAGAAATGGATTGCTCTTCAGCCAGGCGTTATACATGAAACTCGATAGATTATAAGCCAGGTTGATATCTTTTTCCTGTATGGCTTTTTGAGTGGTATTTTTAATGATTTTTCCATTTATTTTTTTGCGTTCATCTAATGGAAGCTTATGATAGATGCTATCTACAATGGTTTGATTCATGTAGATTAGCCTATAAGTTTTGCTTTGGAGTATAGGGCCTTGCTGTAGAAGAAAACTAACCGTTTCGAAATTGTCCAGATCACGTACTTGTAAAGTTCCCACATACTCATCCAGTAATTGCTGATCTACGGGTTGATCAAGTGAATCAAGTTTGCGTATATATTGCTTTAAAAAGGATGTGGATCGATTCCCTAGCGCATATTTTTGATGATAAGCTACTAAGCTATTATCCGTGGTATCGGGCTGTGCTAGGACACACTGGACAACAAGTAATAACAAAAAAGAGAATAACGCGCGAGCCATAATTAGATAATACGATTTATGATGGTTAAAAATAATAACTTAATGTGTAATTCTTTACTTCAATTATAATTTTGCTTCTAATAAAAGCCGTGTACGAATGAAGATTCTTGACAATTAAATCACCAAGACGATTTTATAAAACCGTATTTTTACGCTTTCTAGAACTATGACAAACGAATTTACTTTACGAGCGGCAACAATAGAAGATAAAGACAGAATTTGGGAGATCTTACAACAAGCCATTGAATTAAGGAAACAGCAGGGAAGTGAGCAATGGCAAGATGGCTATCCGAATCCGGAGGCGGTAAAACAGGATATTGATAAGGGATACGGCTATGTGCTTATATCGAAAAACGATATTCTGGCTTATATGGCCGTTATTTTTGATGGTGAACCGGCTTACGAAGCGCTTGAGGGAGAATGGCTAAGCAATGAAAAATATGTAGTGGTTCATCGGGTAGCAGTAGCACAGGATATTAAAACCAAAGGAGCGGCGACGCATCTAATGAAGGAACTGGAAAAATTGGCTATGGAGCGGGATGTTTATAGTGTGAAAGTGGATACCAATTTTGATAACAAAGCGATGCTACGTATACTGGAAAAGTTGAACTACCAATATTGTGGAAAGGTTTATTTTCGCGGCGGCGCACGGATGGCTTTTGAGAAGCTGTTAGATAAAGACTAATGCTGAGGAAACGATATTCCGTTTCCTCAGCATATGAATCTATTTTTTCATCAGATCCAAATAATATCGCTTAATAGCATAAGGTATATTGACAACTTCTTCGATACCTGCATCAAACGGAATACTTTGCCCGTTAGCAAAACGAACGACTTTTGCTGCCGGATCAAATATGGCCGGTTGCACTTTACCACTTCCGTCGTAATCACCGGGAATGGGTAGATCACCCATCTTACCCAGCTTAATGGCTTTCTCAGCACCGTATACGAGCCATTCGCCGGTGCTCGGTCGCCATACTGCTATATCTGCTTTCCCGTCGCCATTGTAATCTGCCGGTAGGGGTATGTCGCCCGTTTCGCCAAAAGGTACATTCCCAACCGTGGCAATATACCAGGTTTTGTTGCTGGGACGCCAAATGGCCATTTCCGCCGCGCCATCTCCATCATAATCGGCCGGTACGGGCACAGAGGCTTTCCATCCATGCTTAACGGGGTCTTTTCCTGCCGCTGACCATTCGGCTGTTTCCGGATTCCAAACGGCTAGATCAGTAATGCCATCGCCATCATAATCTGCAGGAACGGGAATGTCTCCCGGTTTTCCTAGTGGAACAGCTCGCCAATCGGCCACATAAAATGATGCGCCGGCAGCATTATAGACCGCTGGGTTGGTCTTGCCATAACCCGTATAAGGTGCCGGAACAGGAATATCACCTTTGCGACCTAATGAGCTTTTGATACTTTTAGCATCGTACCAATTTCCGTCTTTGAAACGATATAGATCGGCCTTGCCGTCTAAGTCAAAGTCATAGATCCTGCTGGCCGAAGCTTCGCGGAAAAGCGGTAAGGTAAAGAAACTGTCTTCGTCTTTTTCTTCTAGCTGATGATAGGGGGATAGCGTACGGACTCGTAATTGATCTTTTTCAAGATCAAAGGTCAATAAACGCATGAGTCCATTGCCGCCCATGGGTCGACTTTGATAGTCGGATAACATGGTTTTGATGGTATGGCCGGCATAAGTATCTTGGCGATAGCCCTCGCCATTGTCGCCTACGTGACCGCAAAGCATCAGGAATACATTGGACTGGGTTTTTACGCGATCGTACAGACGTTGCCCTTGCTTGCCAAAGGACGCCTGCCCCGCCACATTGCTACCCGCTACGGGATTATAGCCAAGAATGTAGTGGCTGACGATAATGGCTTTTCGGTCTTTATACTGCTTCAATAAATTTACCGCCCAATCGTTCATGGCCTCTTGCTGCTCGTCGAAAGCATCAAATTCGAGGTAAATAATGATGAGATCTATCCCACCTGCTGAAATAAGGTCGTAATGACTATCGTTGTCTTTGCCAAAATAACCGCCATAATAGTTGCGACCTTTAAAGTGGTCAATACCAAAATATTGGTTATAATATTTCGTGGTACCGCTTACAGCAAATTGACTGGGGTATTGATCGTGATTCCCTACAGCTAACCCATAGGGTAACCCATTCGGAAGTCCCGGTAGGGGTTTTTCCAATGGGTACATCGCCTTTGCAGCATTAGCCCATTGCTCAGGCTTACTGTCGCCCTTGTCGGTAATATCGCCTAAATGCGCTACGTAAACGATATTTTCTGCTTCCCGATTGGCCAGTATCCATTCGATCTGTGTCTCGAAGAGCTTGTTGGTGCCACCTTGGCTCTCCTCGGTGTTATACTGCGTATCCGGTATCACGGCAATAGAGAACGTATTTTTGGCTTTCGGCGGGGTATTGCCTTTTTGTGCCTGTGTACTGAAAGGCAGTAACAGGGCGATCAAGAAGCTGAGTCTTAAAAATTTACTATACATACTTTTTCGTTAATAGCCGGGGTTCTGGATTAATTCGGGATTGACACCTACTTCTGCAAAGGGAAGCGGATACAAAAGCTTGTTCTCATCTACCTGATAGGAGGATGGTACTAAATAGCTATGTGTTTTCTTAAGTTCGGCCCCATAGGCATTCATGGTTTCGATCGCCTTGCCTGAACGGAGTAGATCAAACCAACGATGGTTTTCAAAGGCGAGTTCCACGCGTCGCTCATGTAGAATGAGCTTACGGGCATCTTCCTGCGAAGTGGCTGTTAAAGGTGCTGCTTGCGGGATTGCCCGGCTCCGTACACGATTGACATGTACCATGGCTTCTTGGGTTTTGCCTTGCTCGTTCTGTACTTCTGCTAATAGCAATAAAGCATCGGCAAAACGATATACCGGCCAGTTATCATTGGTATTGTTCTTATCGGTATGTGGATTGAGGTACTTTTTGATGAAAGGAACCCCTACCTTTCCTGCTGGAGCCTGATAGTTTACAATACTTTTTTGAGCGGTTAGGGTAAAGTAATAACTGCCATCGTACGTACCTTCAGCAACGCCAATGGAAGCTTCTAAGCGTGTGTCACCCGTTTCATACGCCCGAATGATATCTTGGGTCGGGGTGTTCCAACCGCCGCCGCCATCTGTGGCGGTATTTTGGGTGGCTACGCCGTAGGTAATAATAGCGGTATTATAACATTTAGGTAAGAAGATATAAATGAAGTTGCTTTGCATGCCGGTTTCCAGCCCTTGCATGAACTGTACTTCGAAGATGGATTCGCGACTGTTTTTATTGGCTGTGGAGAAGACATCCGCGTAGTTTGGCAGTAGACTATACCCCATCGCTTCTAGGCTCAAGAGCAAGTTTTCTGCTTGTGCGTATTCTTTTCGGGTGGCATAAATATCCGCCAGTAGCATCGTAGCCGAGCCTTTGCTAGCATATCCCGATTGTGGAAACTTACTTGGCACCGGTAACAGTGCAATAGCCTCCGAGGCATCATTGATAATCTGGGTATACACTTCTTCTATCGATGCACGGGGAAGGAAGGCGTCCGCTTCATTATTTACTTCTTTTAAGTACAGTGGGACACCTCCGAAATAGCGGACAAGCTTGAAATAATAGAAGGCACGAAGAAATAGGGCTTGCCCTTTAAAGTTATTTTTTGCTTCGTCGTTGAAACTGGCCTGATCAATTCTCGCTAACACGACGTTGGCGCGAGAGATGCCTTTGTAACTGTCGTAATAGATCTGATTGGAATAGTTATTACTGGCATCGTTGGTGAAATCGGCAATATCGGCTTTCATTTCAACAGCGGTACCTTGGATAGCAGGGTTATGTTCGTAATGGGTGTTATCAGAACGCATCTCGGCCGTATAATAATCCGGGCCTACCGTACGTAAGGGATTGTAGGCAGCATTGATAGCCTGTGTAAAGTCGGCCTCGGTTTTAAAGAAATTGGTTTCGGAAACCTGATCTTCGGGCGACAGCTCCAAGACATTTTTGCATCCCTGTACGAGGAAAACAAGCAGAACCGATAAGATGGAAATATATTTTTTCATGTTTTGTCTATTTTTTATATGCACGTTATTGGAAAAGGACATTTAAACCAAATGAGATGGTGCGTGGTACCGGATAGGCATTTTCGTCGATCCCGATGCTGGCGCCGTCTAGCCCGTCTAAGCTGATTTCGGGATTCATGCCGGAATAACTCGTCAGTATAAAGACATTTTGGATAGAGGTGTAGAAACGGATTTGCTTAATGGGGCCGAGACGTTTAACGGGATGTCGGTAGCCCAGTGTGATGTTCTTCATTGCCAGATAGGAGCCATCTTCTACCCATTGCGAATTGACTTGCCGTCCGATACCGGTTGAACCGGTTTTAGTACGCGGAAATTGGCCGGAGCCGGTCTCCTCAGGTGAACGCCAGCGGTCGGCCGCCTCGGCTAAGAGGTTACGCGCGCCGTCCATATTGGTTAAATAGGCCCATTTGGCCGGTAGAATAATGTCACCGCCAATAGCTCCCGCCATGGAAATACCTAAATCGAATCGTCTGTAGGTGAAGTTGTTGGTAAACCCGAAGAGGAAGTCAGGGTTCGGGTCACCAATAAAAGTACGGTCGTTCTCGTTGATAATACCATCGCCGTTCATATCGCGCATTTTAATGGTACCGACGTCCGAATTCGTTTCTTTGGCTGAGTTGGCTAAATCTTCTGCATCTTTATAAAGGCCTTCGAAGATGTATCCGAAGAACATGCCCAGTGGATACCCTTCCTGATTGCGGTAGTAATCAGCACTGGTGGTGTTGTTCCTGCGGAAATAGCCAGGGCTCACCAGTGATTCAATGCGGTTTCTGTTTAAGGATAGATTGAACGCCGTATTCCAGCTGAGTTCGCCAAAGTCGAACTGACCTCCCAAGCTGAATTCGTGTCCCCAGAATTTGATTTCGCCTACATTGGAAGTGATGCTGCTAAAACCGGATGCTTGTGGAATAGGGCGCGCTTGTATCAAGCCGTCCGACAGCTTGTGGTAGTAATCATAGGTAAAGAAAAGTTTATCGCCAAAAAAGGAGGCATCTAAACCGATATCGAATTGCTTACTGCGTTCCCATGCCAAGTTGGTATTGCCTAAGGTGGTAATAGTAGTGCCGGGCGCTAAACTTCCGTTAGCTACATAGTTGGCAGTGCCTAACTGCGCAATATGGGTATAGTTACCTATATTGTTATTTCCGGTGATACCGTAGCTGCTGCGGATTTTGAGCAGGCTTAATGTTTGACTCCAGCGCTGCATAAAGGATTCATCGCTCAAGATCCAACCCAACGAAAAGGAAGGAAAGGAACCGTATTTTTGATCACGGCCGAAGCGACTGGAACCATCACGGCGCATGGAGGCGCTGATGAGATAACGATTTTTGAAGCTATAATTGATTCGACCCAGATAGGAAATCAAACCATAAGCCGTGGCATTACTGGAGCCGCCGGTGATGTTGGCAGCTACGTTAAGATAAGGGACTTCATCGCTGGCGTAGTTGCGTCCGGTAACGGTATTGCTTTCCTGATCGAAAGATTGATAGGAATAACCTGCCAAGACGTCGATGGAATGTGCCTTCCAATGTTTAGTATAATTTAGATTGGCTTCTGCCGTATAGCTATAGTTTGTTACGGAACTACTGGTGCCTGTAGAGATGTCATCACCGTTAATAAGGGCAGGCGAAAAGAATTGCCGTGATTCATCACCTTTATCGATACCGAACAAACCTTTCAGGCTGAGGCCGTCCCATATTTGATAGTTAAGATGAGCATTACCTAAAATACGGGTGGTTTTATAGTCGTCTTTCACCATTAGATAGCGAGCCAGTGGATTGATGTAGTTAACCATACCGGGAGAGCTGGCGTATTTAACGAGGTTACCGTTTTCATCATAGGGATTGATTAAGGGGCTCGCCTCGGAAGTTTTTTGGACAATGCCTTGAATACCGTCGTCTAAGCGGTTGTTGTGATCTAAACGATAGCTCGGAGCGAGGTTAAAACCAACCTTTAGCTTGTCGTCAAAGAGATTATAATCTTGATTGATACGAAGGGAGTAAAGTTGGGTACCGCTATTGATAACAACTCCTTGTTGATTCTGGTAGCCTGCCACAACCGACGATGCGGAGTGTTTACCTGCGCTGGTGAAACTTATATCGTATTGCTGAATGGGGGAGGTACGGGTTAACAAATCAAACCAATCGGTACCTTCACCATATTGCTCGGGATTTTGATAAACCTCCGGGATGGTGCCTTTATAGCCTTCATAGCGAATCATGTCCTGATAGCGTTCGTTCATGAACGTCGCATACTGGCGGGCATTCATCATGACGGGTACACCGCGACTTGGAATGGTTTGGATACCATAGTTACTGTTTAGTTCCACTTTGGTTTGATCGCCGGGTTTCGCATGTTTGGTGGTGATAAGGATCACACCGTTTGAGGCCCTTGACCCATACAAAGCGGTAGCTGATGCGTCTTTCAATACGGTGAAAGATTCGATTTCTGCGGGATTGATGTTATTGATGCTGCCAGTGATTGGCATACCGTCGATAACAAAAAGGGGGGAATTGCCGGAGGAGAGGGACGCTGCGTTACGAATACGCCAGGACATCCCCCTGCCAGGTTGTCCTGATGTTTGATAAATTTGGACACCGGCCAGTTTACCCTGTAGTTGTTGTGCAAATTGGTTGACAGGCATATCCTGTAAATTTTCGGCACTGATTTCTTCCAGTGCACCCGTGATTTCGCGTCTACGTTGGGTACCGTAGCTCACAACCACTTCTTGCAGTTGCCCCGTTCCGCGTAAGCTCACCTGTAGCGATGTTTCTTTATTCTCCAGAACGTTGACACCTTTTTGCTCGTATGTTTCATAACCAATATAGCTCACACGGAGTGTATAGGTACCGGGGTAGGCCTGAAGGGCAAAGCTGCCATCTTCTTTGGTCATAGTGCCGTTATTGGTTCCTAATAAACTGACGCTCGCACCGATAAGTGGATTGCCTTCCGTGTCTTTGATAAAGCCGGCGAGCCTTCCGGGTTGTTGTTTGCGGTTGATGTAAATATTTCCTTTGTTTACTTCGGGAACTAAGGCGGCAGTTTCGGCCAAATACTGCAGAAGCACGTCTAATGTAGTACGCTTTTGAGGTAGTTCTACTACGATCTGCCCATTAATCTGGCTTGGGCTATAGATCAGGTTGAAGTCTGATTGCGCCTGAATGGTTTGCAGCACCTCTTCTAAGGCGATGTTCTTCGACTTAAATTGAATGACTGTGCTGCTGGTTTGCTGTGCCTCGCTTTTATGTGCTAACAGGGTGCCGGCCATGGATAGCAAGGTGAGGAGGGTGATGCATGATAACTTCATAAATGCAATGAAATAAGTGACCAGTATTCGTTTTTTTGGCATATCTTTATTTGTTTTTGATTTGTTTGTGGAAGAACGATTGAAAACAGATGGAACCGGAACTGCTGTCAACAGTTTCGGTTTATTGTTTAACGGGTTTTAGTTGTGTATATGAACCTCCTTTTTCTTGATGGTATATTGAAATGGATTGATTTTTTGTAAGGCTTTTAGCACGGCCTCCAGCGTTGGATCTTCAAATCGGGCAGTGAAGGTTTCATGTTGCCCCCTGCGTAGGTTTAAATGAATGCTTACGCCATACCATGTTTGTAGCTGAGCAACAACTTCTTTCCAAGAGGCGCTTTGAAATACCAGCTCATTATAAATCCAAGCGTGCTCGCTTCCGGGTTGGATGGCCTTGATTTGGTGCCTGCCATTGATATAATCGTAGGTGAACTGCTGCCCGGCGGTAAGCACAGTATGCTGTATTTTACCTTGGTTATGGCTAACGCTCACCTTGCCGGTATTGATACTTAAGCTGTATTGATTGCGATGATTCTGTACTTGTAAATTAAAGGAAGTACCAAGTACGCGCGTTTGCAGCTTAGTTGTGTATACGATAAAGGGTTTATGCTGATTGGGATATACTTCAAAAAAAGCTTCTCCCTGGTCAAGATAAATAGCGCGATTGGGACCGGCAAAGTGTTGATCATACCGTATCGCGGTATTGCCGTTTAACCAGATTGTGCTACTGTCCGGTAGTCGCAATTTAGCCCGCTGCCCTGGTTCAGTGTGAAAGGTAAAAAGTTTAGGTACAGGCTGTTTACCTTCGCTGCCGCTTTGGCTCCTTTTACTAAAAAGAATAAATACACCGATCAGCAATGCGATAGAAGCTGCGATACTACTTGTGAACCATAGCCTGTGAGTATCATTCCGGTTTCGATGCTTTAGGGGTAAATGTTCTTGAATACGTGATAGTATCGCTTCTTCTAATTCCTGAACCTTTCCGGTAGCTAAGGGCTGTTCGAATCGCTGATCAGCTTCGAACCAGCGATCGATCAGTTCTCTTTCTTCTTGGCTACAAGTGCCCCTGAGATACTTCTCTAATAAATTACGTATCTTATCTTGATCCATGTTGGTGCGTTTATTCTATAGGAGTAAAAATGCCGACATGGGTACCAATGGGATTAGGTTATCAAATTGTTAATAAATTATGTGTTTTATGTTGTGGGCTAAAAAAAGAATATAACGGAGAGCATGTGATCTTTAATAGCCAGTCGTATTTTACGCTTCGCGTGTCCTAATTGATTTTTGACAGTTTGCTCGGCCAATCCGAGTTCTTGTGCAATCTCTTCAGTGCTCAGATTGTCTTCTTGATGTAAGCGGTAGATATGCTGTTGCTTGGTAGGGAGTGCATCCACTTCTTTTTTCAGTTGTGCCTCCAATTCTTCTGCAAATAATTGCTGGTCATCGGCATGGGTTAAGGTATCGATAAGTTGACGGTAATCGAATCGATGCGCTTCGTCCTTTAGCGAGCGCTGCATACGTCTGACCAACTCATATTTGGTCATGCTATATAGATAAGCTTCTACCGAACCTTGAATATGAATGTTTTCCTTCTTTTGCCATAATTGGATGTAAATATCTTGTACAATGTCCTTTGCTTCTTCCTCATCTTGCGTTTTACGGAATGCCAATTGATAAAGCTTTTGCCAAGTATCCCTATACAATGATGTGAAAGCGACAGAATCACCGGCTTTGCTGTGTTCGAAGAGTTCGTCTAAGATAGAACCAGACATAAGGTTAGACACGTTCGGCCTCAAAGCTAGTTTGCTAAATTTAACTTCTTGTTAAGCAGTTGTTATTTTGGTGTTATGCTTTACTGTTTGTGCCTCGATATCCGCGAAGGATTTATTTTATATATCCTATCCCGTTTGTAAAGCTGATTTGAAGGGTATCCATAATACGTGGGATATAAACTTATCGGTTAGATAAAAAAGAATAAAGGATGAGAAGTAAGGTTTGTTCCACGATAGATTTGCGTAATATAGCGTAAGATTTTTTCAATTGATTTTTAACCGTATGAATGGAAAGATTATAACGATCTGCAATTTCTTCATTACTCAGACCCTCATCGCGTTTTAAGATAAAAATCTGTTGACATTTTTCGGGCATTTGTGCTACGGCTTCATCTACCAAGCTAAAAATATCCCCCTTTTCTTCTGATTCAATTTCTCCACCAATCGACCAATCACGATCCTTTGCATAATATTCTTCACGGGCAGCTCTGGCCGTTAATTCTTTTAATAAATTGATCGCTTTATTTTTTCCCAAGGTGTACATCCAGGCCCCTATCGAGTCAATTTTGCCTAAATGCTCTCGACCTTCCCAGATCTTCACAAACACGTCTTGCGTAATTTCTTCTGCAAGTTCCCTGGAATTTACCAAACGAAGAATAAATTGGAACACCCGTTCTTCGTAACGCATCATCAAGCTTTCCAATGCATAGGCATTACCTTGCTTGATCTCCAACAGCAATGCTTTTTCTTGCTGTCGAGACATGACCGGTTGATTCATAAGATACCTCTTTCAGATTACAGCGGCAAAAGTAATAATGCTATATTATCTTAATGTTACGTTCAGTGATTGTATAAAAGGAACCTTTTTTTAAATCAATTTGTTGTCACTCTGGCTTAATCCAAATTTTTTCGTTCTTTATGTTTCATTAATTTTTCTCACTTTACCTTTGATGCAAAGTGAGGCAAACATCAAGGCTGCACATCCTTTCGCTAAAGATTTAGGCCACAAGCGCAATCCTGTGGAGCCGCTCCGCCACGCTTGTCAACCCTTCGCTTCTTCACATGATTTTTTCCCAGGGTTATCCTAAATCTTCTTAACGCTCATGCTGTGAGGCCGTTTTCCCTTCACACAGGGCTATAGTACCAGGCTAAAGAATAATACGTTCGGTTAAAAGTAAAAGCCCTCCGTTCCGCTAAATGTCGCCTCCAAAATTTACATTTCGTATTGGGAGGCACTACCGTTCCTGTAAATTTTGCCTGCCTGCGGTAGGCAGGAAGCGACGAGTTTATTCACATATTGTTTATTTCATTAGGCGTTCATGAGCTCGCCTTGCTCGGTTTTGCGTCACTTTTTGCGGAAACCACGAAGTAGCATGAGTGCCTTTTAAAACAAACAATAACGAATAAAAGTGACTAAAGAAAAGGTTCCTTTAATATAAACACCCAGACTGTTATATCAAAAGTGAAGCTGAGTTTACAGATACTTAGTTTACTTTTCCTTAACAAATCTTTAAACGAAGCTTAATCTCTGAGCGTAGCTCTTTTCAATAGGTCGTTCTGTCATCTTATTAGATGAATGAGACGTTATTACAAACCCTATTTAAAAAGTATAGAAGTCAAACCCTAAGTGAAGAGGAAAGGGAACTTTTTTTCAGCTTGCTGGGGAATCCCGAATATAAAGAACGAGTAGAGGAATTAATACGCGAACTATGGAAGGACACGGAGCACTTTGAAAATGCCCCGCTAACATCGGCGGGGAAGAAGCGGATAGCCTCGGTAATGGCACGCATCGAAAGCCCTGAAAGAAGAGTAAAGAGGAGATTCCCAGCCTTCTGGGCAGCGGCAGCCAGTATTGCCTTGGGGTTTGGGTTGGCAATACTTTATTACGCCCAACAGGTAAAAACACCAGGTCCGGAAGCACCTCATGTGACGGAAATAAAAACCAACTATGGCGAGAAAAAGAAAATCACCTTACCAGACGGAAGCTTAATTTACCTGAATGCAGGAAGTGTATTGCGCTATGCCAATACTTATAATAAACAGAATCGGGAAATTGAATTAATCGGCGAAGCCTTTTTTGAGGTAGCGCCGGATAAAGCACGGCCATTTGTTGTACGTAGTCAAGAGCTGCGGACTCACGTTTTAGGAACGTCGTTCAACGTGCGGGCTTTTGGTGACGACGATCATCTTTTTGTGGCGCTGATAACGGGATCGGTACGTGTTGACCATGACTCATCGTCCTCTGTATTAAAACCAGGCGAAAAAATCAACTATAATAAATTAACCAAGGAAAGTAGCGTGTTGCCCATCAATGATAAGGATTATTGGGGGCTTTGGCGTAAGGAGGTCTTGGCTTTTAACGGGCAACGTTTTGCCGAAGTAGCGTCCTTAATGGAAAAATGGTATGGTGTAAAAATCCATGTTAATAACCGGTCTTTGTTAAATCGGCGTTTCACCGGTGAATTTAAAGATTTACCCATTAACAAAGTGCTGGATATGCTAAGTAAGAGCAGCTCTTTCTCTTATCGAATTGAAAAGAATCAGGTCTATATTAAATAAGTTAAAATTTGCAAAATCAAAATCAGGGATGAACAATCGAATACCTAACTATCTAAACTTTATGCTGAAAGCGTTCAGCACTGGTTGCTTTGCTTTGTCGGTGGTGCTGTGGAGTTATAGCCTTGTTTGCGCCAACACGGTGAAGGCTCAAGAGCTATCGAAGACACTGGTGAAGCTCCATTTACGTAACAAATCGCTCAAAGAAGTCTTGCAACAGTTGGAACGGGAAAGTGATTTCCGATTTGTGTACAGCGATGGGGCGATTCCGAAAAACAAGTCGCTTTCGCTCGAAATGGAAGGCACAATGGCCGAAGCGCTAAATAAGATTTCGGCGCAAACGCATACGCGTTATGAGCAACAGGGAAACAACCTGGTAGTAACCTATAATCCTCCTAGGCAGATGATGCCACTTTCCGGAAAGATTGTGGACGACCAAGGAATGGCCTTGCCCGGTGCAAGTTTACGTATCCGTGAACTGAACAGGAGCACGGCGGCTAACGAAGAAGGGAACTACCTGATTTCTGTTCCGGCAGGCACTTATACCTTGGAGGTATCCTATGTGTCTTTTGAAACACAGGTGCGAAATGGGGTAGTGGTGGAGGAAGGTAAACCTACGACTGCCGACTTTCAGTTGAAAGCGAAAGGCGGCGAGTTAAATGAGGTAGTGGTTGTAGGATATGGCACGCAAAAGAAAGTAAACTTGACCGGTGCGGTAGATCAGGTGGGCAGTGAAGTATTTGAAGGGCGCGTGGCCGCTAATGCAACGCAAATGCTGGCCGGTGCTGTACCGAACTTAAACATCAATTTACAGGACGGGAAACCGACTCGTTCGCCGAGCTATAATGTGCGAGGTACCACCTCTATTGGTCAGGGTGGAAGCGCCTTGATATTGATTGATGGTGTTGAAGGTGATCCTTCGACCTTGAACCCGAATGATATTGAGTCGGTATCGGTACTGAAAGACGCTTCCTCAGCAGCGGTATACGGTTCGCGCGGTACCTTCGGTGTCGTGTTGATTACAACCAAAAAAGCAGCTTTAGGAAAGACCTCTTTTACTTACAGCGGGAACACGTCCATGCAACAACTAGCGACGCAACCGGATTTTGTGACCGATGGCTACACCTACGCTTCGCACTTTTTTGAAGCTTATAATGCATGGAACAACTATTCGTCGGTGCCGAGTAAGTTAAATAAGACACAAATCTTTACGCTCGATTGGCTGGAAGAGTTTAAAAGGAGGAAAGAGCAGGGCATTACCGAAGAGGTAACCGTAAATGATAATGGTGAATATGTATATTATGGTAATGCGGATTACTTTGGCACCTTGTTGAAAGATAGAACGTGGGCGCAGGACCATAATCTATCTGTATCGGGTACAACGGAAAAATCAGATTTTTATCTATCGGGGCGTCTGTATGACTATAACGGTATTTATCGCTATAATACAGATGATTACAATAGCTATAACCTACGCGCAAAGGGCGGCTTACAGGTAACTGATTGGCTACGGATCAGCAATAATATGGATTTTAATTTATCTAAATATCATGATCCGCAAACGGCCGGTGAAGGAGGGAATATATGGCGCAATATTGACGATGAAGGGCACCCCACGTCGCCCATCTTCAATCCTGACGGTACTTTATCCTATTCTGCGGCTTACACGGTGGGCGACTTTATCTATGGCAAGAACGGTGTGGATAGCAAAAACGATAATTTACGGAATACGACTTCTTTTGAAACGAAGTTTTTTAATAACAGTTTTCATATCCGTGGGGATCTTACTTTCCGTAATCGTGATTTTACGTCTACGCGGATTAGGGTGCCCGTACCTTATAGCGTGAAGGAGGGAGAAACTCTGCTGTTACGTACTTCTTTCAACGATAACATTTATCAGCTTACCGAGAAGTGGCGCTACTTGTTTACGAATCTATACGCGGATTATGAAAAAACTTGGGGCGATCATTATTTTAAAGGTTTGGTAGGTTATAACTATGAGCAGCGGGTCTACGATGCCAATTATATTACCAAGAATGGTTTGTTAACAGAAAATACCGAAAATATTAACTTGGCTTTAGGCGAATCCGTAACAGCTACAGCGGGGTATAATAAGTATCGGATTGCGGGTGTCTTTTTCCGTGCGAATTATATTTTTAAGGATAAATACCTCTTTGAAGTGAACGGTCGTTACGATGGGTCTTCGAAGTTTCCGACCGATGAGCAATGGGCCTTCTTCCCTTCGGCTTCGGTTGGCTGGCGCCTTTCGCAGGAGTCTTTCTGGAATGTTAATCCGAAGGCCATTTCGGATGTGAAGTTACGGGCATCCTACGGTTCTCTTGGAAATGGAAACATCGATCCTTATACCTTCTTAAATACGTATAACATTACAACACAGGGTATTATTTTGAATGGGGCTAAAAATCCCGTAACCTCAAGGCCAACCATACGGCCTGATAACTTGACCTGGGAGACGGCTCGTACAGCTAACTTTGGTTTGGATTTGGTAGCACTAAATAGCAAGCTGACTTTTACCGGTGATATTTATACGCGCAAAACCTTGAATATGTATACGGTTGGTCCTACTTTACCGGATATTTTCGGAGCAGAATCACCAAAGGGTAACTACGCCGACTTAACCACGAATGGATATGAGATATCGATCGGTTATAATGACCAATTTAATATAGCCAACAAACCGTTCCGCTTCAGTGTAAAAGCCGGTTTGGCGGATTACCGTTCGACGATCGACAGGTATAATAATACCACGGGAGCTATTACCGACTATTATGCCGGGCAACGTGTAGGGGATGTTTGGGGCTATGTAACTCAAGGTCTCTTCCAATCGCAGGAAGAAATTGACGCAGCACCTAAACAAACTTTGATTAAATCTTCCAACTCGGGTGTGGTATATCCGGGAGATGTACGCTTTGCGGATTTAGATGGTAATGGCGTTATTGATTATGGTTCGAATACACTGAGCGATCATGGTGACAAGACTATTATTGGTAATACTGAACCGCGTTATATCTATAACTTCAACCTGAATTTAAATTATAGTAACTTTTATGTATCGGCGTTCTTTCAGGGTGTAGGTAAACAGGATTGGTATCCAAGTAACGAGTCGATTTTCTGGGGGCAGTTCAACCGGCCTTATAATAACTTGCCAACGTGGCACCTGAACAATTACTGGACGGAGGATAATCGGGACGCTTACTTGCCCCGTTACGCAGGTTATAATACTTCCATACAAAATACGGCGCAAACTCGTTACCTGCAAAGCGTTGCTTATCTGCGCTTGCGTAACCTGCAGGTAGGATACAATTTGCCTAAAGAATTTGTGCAAAAAGCCGGTCTGCAAGCGGTACGGGTAGGTTTATCCGGTGAGAATCTTTTTACTTGGTCGCCTTTATACAAGCACACCAAGGATATCGATGTAGCGAATATTGGTAAGTCTGACGAAGATGTCAGCGACTCCAATTCCGGAGATGGCTTTAATTATCCAACGATGCGCAGTGTAAGTTTTAATCTGTTAATCAACTTTTAAGATAAACAATCATGTTGAAAGAAATATATAGCGATAGCAGGTCGCAAAACAAGAAATCGAAACGCAATTGTACATTTAAAGTGATGAAAAGAAAATGGATTCTATTGGCCATGGCAGCATTGGCGTTTTCATCTTGCGAATTGAATGAAACGCCTAAGGCTACCGCAACGGAAGAAGATGTTTTTGGGAGCGAAAATGGCTTAGCGGCTTATAGCCGCTCTTTCTATGGCATGCTGCCTGATGCAAGCAATGCTTATAATAGGGATGCAATGGCGGATTATGGCGCAGTAAATAACCTCAACAGCTTTATCCGCGAAGGCGGTTACTCTGCGGAGACAAGTGATGGTTGGAGCTGGGGTGATCTTAGGAATATCAATTATTTCATCGAACATTGCACTGATCCCAATGTGAGTGAAGCTGTACGCAATAATTACATAGGAATTGCCCGTTTCTTCCGTGCCTATTTTTATCTTGATAAGGTTATGCGATTTGGAGATGTGCCTTGGGTAGATCATGCTTTGGGTATTGACGAAACGGACATTTTATATGGGACAAGGGATTCGCGCGCCGTGGTAATGGAGCATGTGATGGAAGATTTGGATTTTGCTTCGCAAAATATTTCATCTACCAGCTCGGACGGATCACTGATAACAAAATGGACCGCGTTAGGCCTGAAAACAAGGGCAGCGCTATTTGAAGCTTCCTATCGGAAATACCACCCGGAGTTGAATTTGCAGGAAAGTGCCAATACTTTTTATCAATATGTAGTAGATGCCGCTACGGAATTAATGGAAAATGGCCCTTATTCTTTGTACACAGGTGCCGGTGTGGAAGGTTCGCAGCGGGCATTATTTATCAGTGACGCACCGCTTACGCAGGAAGTAATGTGGGCGGTAACAATGAGCGAGGATCTGGCGGTAATGAGCAGCGCCAACTGGTGGTGGACATCAGCAACCTACGGTCCGCGTTATAGCTTAGTACGTCCTTTTATTAATACCATTTTGAATCTTGATGGAACGCCTTATACCAGCCGGACAGATTTTCAAACGGAGGAATTTTATGACGAGTGCCAGAATCGTGACTACCGTTTAGCGCAGCTGATCCGCACCCCTGGATATTCTCGTAAGGGAGTGGCAGCACCGCCTAATTTTAGCAGCCATACCTATACAGGTTATCAGCCCATCAAATATACCTTGGACGACCCTCACTATGATAATGGAGCGTACAATACGAACGCGATCCCTTTAATGCGCTATGCGGAAATACTGCTGAATTTTGCGGAGGCGAAGGCTGAGCTAGGTACGTTAACGGATGCAGACTGGGCAAAATCGATCGGAGCATTGCGCGCACGCGCGGGTATTACCGGTGGTTTGACCACCTTGCCAACAACGGTGGACACTTATTTACAGCAAACCTTTTTTCCGGACATAAGTAACCCGATTATCTTGGAAGTTCGTCGCGAGCGACAAGTGGAATTGGCGCTGGAAGGTTTTCGTTTTAACGATTTGAAACGTTGGAAGCATGGCGAGCTCATGGCTAATTTGCAATGGTCGGGAATTTATGTGCCGGCACTGAATGTACTGATGGATCTTGACCATAATGGTAGCTATGATGTGGTATTCTATGATGGCAATACCGAAGGCCCAACAATCGCGGTACCGAGTGGTTGTGCGAAGGTAGCAATTGGCGGGAAAAGTACAAATTACCAGACATTAACGGCAAATAGGCATTTGGAATGGTTTAAAGCACAGCCTAGAAAATGGTATGAGGATGGCCGGCAGTACCTGTATCCTATTCCATCGACGGCCATTGTTAAAAATAACAACTTAAGCCAAAACCCGGGATGGTAAAGTTTTTTTAATTTTAAATAAATAAAATGATCCTTAAAAGAGTTAAGATGAAAAGAAAGATAATAGGCGTATTGTGTCTCCTTATTATAGGTATATCAACATTACAGGCGCAACAATTAAGAGTGGCTACCTTTAATGTACGCTACGCTAATCCGGGTGATACCGGTAACTTATGGGAGGACAGAGCGCCTGTAGTGGCTGCTTTGATCGACTTTCATGATTTTGACATCTTTGGTACCCAAGAAGCACTGAAGAGGCAATTGGACGATATCAGTGCCGCTTTGCCTGAATACCAACGGTATGGTCTAGGCAGAGATGACGGACAGGAAGGGGGCGAGCATTCGGCTATCTATTTTAAAAAAGATCGATTCTTTTTATTAAAGAAAGGCGATTTCTGGTTGTCAGAAACACCGGATAAGCCGAGCTTTGGTTGGGATGCAAAATCGCATAAGCGCATATGCTCGTGGGTGCAGCTGCGCGATAAGAAAAGCAAGCGGGAGTTTTTTGTGTTTAATGCGCATTACGATCATCAAGGTGTACAGGCCCGTAAGGAAAGCAGTAAGTTGATCTTAAATAAGATCAAGGAAATTGCCCAAGGCGCTCCGACAATCTTTACGGGAGATATGAACGGCTCTGAAGAAACGGAATGGTATCAAGCTTTAGCACAGTCGGCTTTGCTGAAGGATACGCAAAAGCTGGTAGCGAAACCGTATAAGCCCAATGCTTCGTTCAATGGTTTTGGCAACGAAAAGTCTCTACAGGCAACGGCAATCATTGATCATATTTTTGTTACCAAAGATTTTAAGGCCCTTAAATGGGGTGTGCTGACGGATACTTACCACGGTAAGTTTCCGTCAGACCACTTTCCGGTGATGGTGGATCTGGAAATCAAATAATGTTTGTAATATTCCGAAAAAACCCTCCGCAATGGAGGTTTTTTTTCAAATTGAATCTCCTGTTATATGCGTTCCTTACCACGGCTATATTCGTGGTTATCAGTAAAAAGCAATTTCGCTGAATGATATGCCAAAATATCTGAATAGCTTTTCCTTGAAATAGCTTACCTATGCATCTTAACCAAGATGAAGCCACTATGCCTCAGGAGCCTAAAATTAGGTATTTGCAAAGCAAGCCTCATTATGATCTACTGGATGGTTTACGGGGAACGGCGGCTATTACAATTGTCGTTTTTCATTTTCTGGAATTTGTATACCCTGACTATAGTCAAAATTTTTTAGGACACGGCTTTTTAGCAGTTGATTTTTTCTTCTGCTTATCGGGTTTTGTCATTGGTTATGCTTATGATGAACGAATAACTAAAATTGGTCCCTGGCAATTTTTTAAGGCAAGGCTTATTCGTTTGCATCCGCTCGTTTTATTGGGGTCTGTATTGGGATTACTTGGCGTTTGGATTGACCCTTTTTCCGACATAGGTTATGATGCAGGGCAGCTCTCGCTCATTTTTATTTTTTCGGTGTTGTTGGTTCCTTATCCCGTTATGCCCGATCGCGGTTATGGTCTGTTTGGACTGAATACACCTTCGTGGTCGTTATTTTTTGAGTATGTAGCGAATATTGTTTACGCTCTTTGGCTCTATAAAATAAGTCGCCAAACCTTATTCCTGCTCTGGTTAGCGGCAATGATTTGGCTTGGTTGGGTGAGTTATGAAGCAGGTACTTTGATCGGTGGTTGGGATGGAAAAAGCGCTTGGGATGGTGCTGCGCGTATTGCCTATTCTTTTTTAGCTGGTCTGCTTGTATATCGTTCGAACTGGTTGGTTAAAAATAAAATGGGCTTTGTTGGGCTTTCCATTTTGCTATTGCTTGCTTTTATAGTTCCATATTTTAAATGGAACTGGTTGGTAGAAGTCGGTATTGTTGTGTTTTATTTCCCTTTGCTACTAACCTTGGGCGTGGGAACAAAGCTTTCGGAAGGCATGAGGTCACTTTGTGTATTTTTCGGCAAAATATCTTATCCTTTATATATGACTCATATTCCCATGATATGGATATTCGGCAATTATTACAATAGTCATCAGGTAGACACGCTTCGGCTGACTTTCATTATAATTCTTGGAACTGCCTTTTCTTTAGGTTTAGCCTATGTTATTATGAGATTGTTTGATACACCCGTTAGGAAATGGTTGCAGTTGAAACAACGACGTGCAGTAATGAGCTCCTCGAACATAGATAAGAAGTAGACCGGCGAATATGCTGTAAGGCGGTTAATCATCTCATTAATATTAAGCGTATGTCTTCGTTTTTAAGATTGCATTTGCGGCATTAAACATGACGGTTACTATTCCGGAATTCCCCGAAATCAGGGATTTACGCAATAGTTTATGCTGCTTACTTTTGATTCATGAATAAACGCTATTTGTTGCTTCTATATTTCATGGTTCATCTGTCAGTTTTTGGGCAGACACCTGCAGTAGTGGATGCTATTGATTTTTCGTCGTATGAAACCTTTCCGGAAGTACAGTTGGATGGCAAGAGATATCTGTATTTACCGGAGGCGAACTTGCTAATTGATAAAGTAGAAAACAGCACCGGAAATATGTTAAGTGAGATAAAGGATGGCATGTACGGCGCTGTGGATAAAAATGGGAAAATCCTTGCGGCTATCGAATACGACGGTATTGAGTTGAAAGACGAGTATAAAGGACAATGGTATGAAGGAATAAGTTACGATTATGAGTTTATTATAACCGAAAAAGAGGGCAAATATGGCGTTATAAATGTCAAGGGTCGTGAGATTAGCCCACCTCAATATGACGGGATAGAGATTATTAATAAGGATTTAATAGGAGTTAAACAACACGGCAAATGGGGGTGGACTGCTGCAGAGGATGGTCATGTCATCCAACAGCCTATTTATGACGAAGTGCGTAAATGCTACTTGAATGATAAGTGTGTGGCGATTTATCTAGGAGATAAGCAAGGAATGGCAAAGGCGGATGGAACCGTTATTATTCCACCTAAATACGTTTTTCTTTCGAATCTTTATACACATTCGGCATCCTACATTGCTTGTTCTGAAAACGGATTATATGGTGTTTTGGATCAAGGGGGAAAGGCGCTTACGTCTACTCAATTTGAGGCGGTATCCTCTTTAGGTGACATTGATTTAATAAAGGTGAAACAAGGAGGTAAATTTGGGGCTATTAACACGCAAGGCAATTGGATTATTCCTGCTGAATACGACCAAATCGACGACTTTGTTAAGCGTTTGGCGATTGTTGCAAAGGATGGGAAACAAGCGGTTGTGGATAGCAGCGGAAAATTGCTCGTCCCTTTTGGCTATGATGAGATTGAATTTCAGGATGCGGAAGGACAACCCGTATTTCCTGCTGCAGCGGCGGTAATGGCGCCCATATCTTATGGGGCTGAGTTGTCGGAGGTAGCTTTAAAGGAGCAAGCAAAAAGGAAAGCAATAGCTGCATTACCCTATACCATTTATGTACAACGGGGCGATCAAAGTAATCGGCTCGACTGGTCCGGTAAACCTATATTTCCGCCCAATCAATTGTTGACGACTGATCCCTTTATCCAAGGAGGAAAATCTTACTATCGCGTTTTCACAAAAGATTTATATGGTGTATATGATGCAGAGGGGGAAGAGATTTTACCGACGAAGTATCACTTACCGCAGGATCAATATGCAATGACGACGGACTATAACCTAGGCGGAATCGATTTGTCCGATTCATCGTTCGTCCCTATATATGATGGTGAAAAGCTGGGCCTATTTAATTTAGTGCAAAAGTCCTTTATAGTTCCTGTGGCTGATCAAAAAATCAGCTGGATTAGCCGACATTATTTGGTTGTGACCCGTAAACTACAGGATAGGGACTACGCCTATGAGGCAGCGCTTTACAACAGCGAGGGGCAATGTGTCAGGGGTTTTGATGCCAATGTTTACGATTATCATCCTGTTAGTGAAAATTTCTTCCTGCTGGAGCGGGAAGACCAAAGTTTACAACTGATAAATGGCGATGGAAAGGTCGTCTATGAAAATCCAAGTTGGAAGGGCAGTTTGCGAAAGCAGGGCTTCGGCTTACCTATTAATGAAAATCAGGATGCAGTTCCGTTTGAAAGCGGCCTGCTAAAAATAAGCGGTGATCAGCACAACCTTTTCATCGATTTGCAGGCTAGAGAAAGGCGCTTTGCAGGATACACGGCGGTGGGAAATTTTTATAAGGGGCTAGCCTTCGTCGTGAAAAAAGCGGAGGATGGAAAGGATCGCTACGGGGTAATCAATAAAGATGGGAAAGAGCTAATTCCGGCAAAACTGGAACAAATCAATACCGTATACGACCACCCCAATTTATTGCTGGTACGCCAAGATAATCAATACGGGCTGTGGAGTCGAGAAGGGAAATTCTTATTAAACCTAGAATACGATGATATAGAAATCAATAGTTCGCAACGCTATGTGCGAATTGTGAAAAACGGTAAAATTGGTTTGGCAACTAAAGACGGGGAAATAGTGCTTGCCCCAAAATATGATGAGTTATTTGTTAACTATGAGGGTGATGAGCACACTTGGCCCGTCTTGGTAAAAGAGAGGGAGTGGTATCACATCGTAGCCAAGGACGGAACGATTTATCCAATAAAGACGCAGAAAAAAGGAGCTTATTAATATGGGAAGATACTTTTATATCGTTGTTTGGCTTTTGCTTCCCATACTTGGCGCAGGGCAAGGGAAGGAAAA
The DNA here is from genome assembly GCF_030372825.1 of Olivibacter sp. 47. Classification (NCBI taxonomy): domain Bacteria; kingdom Pseudomonadati; phylum Bacteroidota; class Sphingobacteriia; order Sphingobacteriales; family Sphingobacteriaceae; genus Olivibacter; species Olivibacter sp. 47. The sequence continues at coordinate 6,402,104 of NZ_JAUCNR010000001.1, read as the reverse complement.
TGACAGTCAAGGATCGATAGCTGGCCAAGTTGAACAGCTGACCAGTTTGGCTTCTTTTTATCATGGTTATGCACGCGTTAAGAAAGGAGAAAAAGAATACTATATAAACAAACAGGGCGGGAAGGCTTTTGATACAGTAGTTCCGAACGCAAATGTCATGTTAGGGAATAAAGACGATATCGCCGCCTATGATGAGTCTGTTAAAAGTGAACTACTACCAACTAAGGTAATCCCCTTTATAAAGGACGGGAAATGGGGAGTGATGAACCCACGGGGTGAAGTTTTATTGAAGGCAGCGTATGACAGTGTGGGAGTTGATAATCCCTATTACTGGAAATTGAAGAAGGCTAACGAAATTTCCTTCTACCTTAAAGGGGGAAAGATGTTGCCGTTTTTTGAGGATGTCGGCTATTTAGATGGTAATTACTTTGATGTAAAACAACAAGGAAAGTGGGGTATTTACAGCTTCAAAGAGCAAAAGTTGGTAATACCGGCCATCTTTGATGCCTTTGATTACTGCGGTGGTTGTGGAAGAAAACCTTCTTATGTATATGCAAGTCATAATGGTAAGTGGGGTATTCTGGATTGGAACGGAAAAGAACTACTTCCCTTTGTTTATGAACATGGTCACTATGGCATGCGGAGCGATAATTGGGTAGAATCTTTTACGAAGAATGGGAAGCGCTTAATTGTACATATTCCCACTAGAAAAGAATTCCTGGCAGATGAACAGGACGATTATCCTAAAATCGTTGCAGGTCTTTTGCTGGTTAAAGAAATTATAAACGTAGCGCATCGGCAAACTGTTAAAACAGGAAATAATGGTTCTATGGCGCGATATGGTATTGGTATCTACGGGCAGGATGGAGAAATGGTTTCACCGCCACAGTATGAATGGATCGACGAACCGAATGCTAATTCTTACCTAGGGTATTATGGACCTTATCTTCTCGCAAAAGCCGATGGTAAGATGGGTGTTGTTAACCACTCGGGGAAATGGGTACTGCCGGCTCAATATGATGATGTAAAGGTTTATGATGATTATTTTGTAGCTAGAAAGGATAACCTGGCCATCTTATTTGACAAGAATCAAAAAGAACTATTGCAGGTCAATAATGCAGAAATTACGCATGCCAACGAGTATTTCTACTCCAATGGTAGTGATGGTTTAGCCGTTTTTAAAGTTAAGCAGCGTGCTTACTACGGTCTTTATTTCGTGGACAACGTAAGGTATTACCCGCCGGAGTTTTATGACGTGGATATCAAAGCTAAATTTGATGGTGAAAATCGAAACTTGATTGTGGGGGAAAAGCAAGGGCTTTTTACGGTATTCGATGCTCATGGAAATTTGTTGATACCGGGACAGTATAATGGCTTCTCTTTTTTGGAAAGCTTACCGGATTCGTTAGCGGAAATTGTGCGGGGTAAGAAAGTGGGCCTATATAACGTGAAATCACAAAAGGAAGTTATACCGCCTGTTTACGACCATTTTGAGCTGATGGGACCGCAGCACGAATTGATAATGACAACGAAAGGGGACTATGATAAACCTGCCTATGAATTTTGGAACCTACAGGGACAAAAAATTATTGGTAAAACCTTCACCGACAAGGACACCATAAACACCCAATATTGTCTGTTAAAAAACGACCAAAACGGTTATTCACTGTTTAATGTAGAAACGAAGCAAGTTCGATTTTTAGATTACGCTTATGTTTGGAAGGTGGGCTCGTCGCGTCTGCTCTTTGTATCAGATGATGGGAGAAAGGGGAAGCTTTTTGATATTTTGGAGGATAGAGAGCTTGGGACCGTTTATGATGCCAGTCAGTTTAACTTTGAATTGAATGGCGAACGGAATACCACCTATGTTACGCTGTTTCCTTTCAAAAATGGTTTTGCAAAGATCGTAAAACATGGAGAATATGGTTTTATAGATGAAAAAGGAAAGGAGCTTCTACCTCCAAAATATGCCAAGGTATCGGATTTCAACGGAGCAGGGCTTGCCGTTGTAGTTGATGCCCGGAAGCTCCAAGAAATGGGTTATAACAACCGGCTGTGGCCCGTAAATATCATCGATAAGAGCGGGCGAACTTTACTTTCTGAAGGTTATGTAGCGCCTGATCTACAATTTTCGGATTTTTCTGAACTGTTTCTGAACGATAAAATATTGCTTTTTAAAATGCTTTCACATACGAGCGAATTGCGCGTTGGCCTAGCCGATAGTAAGGGGCAAGTGCTATTGGAGCCGATTTACAATGACATCATTCCGACGAAGAATAATCGCCTACTTTTACTAAAGAAAGGAGCTAAATTCGGATTGGCCACCTTTGAAGGAAAGATTATAGTTCCGGTGCAGTATGCAAACATGGGCTTGGGAAATGGTGCTTTTTATACGAGTTCGGACAGCGTCGATATGTTTCCGGTACCGGTCTTCAACGACGATAAATGGTTCTATATTGATGAGACAGGCAAAAAACTACCCCTTGAAGCAGCTAATTTAGATGATTTACTGTATTAAACTATATTGTACACTTATATAAATATTCCGACGGCAAACTGATCATCGTTATGGTTTCTGTTAACGGATTTGCCCCCTGAATTGTATGAGTATACCCCCCTTGTTTGCAGAGTGCACTCCGTAGGTTTGTGTGATAAAACCAATTTTTAGTATAAACACAAATATGAACCAAAATGAATGTACCTATTTTATTTAAAAAGCTAGGATGGATGATTCCAGTGGGATCGCTGTTCTTTGCCTGTTCAAAGCAGGAGCTGGGTGAAGTAAAAACAAGTTCAGGTGTTGATGGCAAATTAAGCAACACGGAGAATGTAGTGTTACAGCAAAGTCCCGTGGTCTTGGTTGACGCTTCTTCATTTAACAATTACACAACCTTTGAGCAAAAATGGAATTATCTTTATCCCTGGGGCAGTGATCATAATGGGACGGCACGCATGTACGGAAGTTCTACCGATCATAATCACATTTATTTAACAGGAACGGACTTAAATATTTTGGCTACCCGAATAAACTGGAATGAAGGAAATAGTCCGCATGATCCGTATCTACCCATTCGCTACCATTCGGGTGCTATTCATTTAAAGGAGAAGATAACTTTTACCGACGCGCTTCCCTATTGGGAAATCCGAGGTGATTTTCAAGTGCCAACGGTTCGTGGTTCTTGGCCGGCCTTCTGGTTAACAGGTGCCGATAGCTGGCCTCCGGAAAGCGATATAATGGAGTTTAAGGGCGATAGCCGAAATTGGCAGAATACCGCTACGGGGCCTAGTTGGCAAAATGTTACTTGGCAAAATAAGATTACCCCGGTAACCAACGCCGGTAATTGGCATAATTATATGCTACGCGTACGTCGCGTGTCGGCGACACATGTCGATTTAGATTACTATATAGACAATCAACTCATGGCCACACACCGCGCCGATTTTATGAATAAGCCTTTTTGGTTGATTATTAATATGCAAATGGAAGGATCAAGCGGAGAACCCGGGCCGCAAGAAGCTTTAATGAAAGCAAGAAATATTTATGTAGCAGGGTCCACTACGGCTTTTTAATTTAATTAATAACATAGAAATCCATGCATAAATAAAGTCACCTATTTTATATTGTACTAAGTATTGAGACACTTAATATGCCGACAGGCTGTAATAAGAAGCGTAAATTGGATTCGCTGGATATAGGAACTTCGGGTGTATCAATCTTTATAAATGTATGTTGTGTTTGGTTATAATGATCGAATGTGTAACCGAATTGGTTGCACATTTCAGTTTGATCCTAATGACACCTTTGGCTGAGAGAGATACAATTAAATAGAGACGCTGTTTTACAGCAGAACCCAGGTTATAATTAATGTTAAGAGAGGTCTGCTTCATAGAGAGTCTCTATAGTTAATAAAGATCGGGTTGTTTGTTGTTCACATCGAGGAGCTCCTTAGGGAGCTTCTTTTTCCTGAATAAGGTTTGCTAACCATCGAGTGGATTACTATCTTAACGCAAATAAAATATTAAATGAAAAAGCATTTTATTCTTTTAGGAGTCATACTTTCATCGTTACTATATACTGTGTTAAATGCGCAGGAGCTGCCAGATAAAGTGGAAGTAATTAATATCATTCGCCAGGTAAATGATTATTGGCAAAGTAAACACCCCGCCAATGTACGGGCTTTTTGGGATAATGCCGCTTATCATACGGGTAATATGGAAGCCTATCAGGTTACACAGGAGGAACGCTATCGTAAATACTCGGAAGATTGGGCCATACACAACGAGTGGCAAGGCGCAAAATCCACCGATAAAGCGACTTGGAAGTATTCCTATGGAGAAACGGACGAATATGTGTTGTTTGGTGATTGGCAGATCTGTTTCCAAACGTATATTGATTTGTATAAATTGAATCCGGACGAAAGGAAAATCGCTCGTGCAAAAGAGGTTATGCAATATCAAATGAGCACTGGTAAAAACGATTATTGGTGGTGGGTTGATGGTCTTTATATGGTAATGCCTGTAATGACAAAGCTATATACCGTCACAAAAGATCAGCAATACTTGAACAAGTTGTATGCGTATTTCAGTTTTGCAAAAAACCTAATGTATGATGAAGACGCCAAGCTGTTTTATCGCGATGCTAAATACATTTATCCAAAGCATAAGACCAGCAATGGGAAAAAGGATTTTTGGGCACGGGGAGATGGTTGGCTTTTTGCAGGTTTAGCAAAGGTACTAACCGATCTACCGAAGGATGATGCCCATCGAAAGGAATATGAACAACTTTTTAAGGAGATGGCGAAGGCTGTTCGGAAGGCCCGGCAACCCGAAGGATACTGGACGCGAAGTTTGCTGGATTCACAACATGCTCCTGGTTATGAAACAAGTGGCACGGCCTTTTTTACTTATGGATACTTATGGGGGATTAATAATGGTTTGTTGAGTGAAAAGCAATATCTGCCCACCGTTAAAAAAGCATGGACTTATCTGAGCGAGGTAGCACTACAGCCTGATGGTAAAGTAGGTTATGTTCAGCCCATTGGCGAAAAAGCAATCCCTGGTCAGGTTGTCGATATCAAATCGGAAGCAAATTTCGGTGTTGGAGCGTTTCTGTTGGCTTCGGCCGAGCTTTTCCGCTATTTGGAGCGAACTAAGTGATAGCTTGTGAAGATATAAAGGTTGTAATAAATGTCTTATTTACATTTTTTGAAAACGTTGGCATTGTTGAAAAAAAGATATATTTTTGAATGGTAACCATAACGCAACCATTTATGAACAACGCAAGAAGAAACTTTATTAAAAAATCAACGGCGCTTGCCGCAGCAACAGGCTTATCAGCTGCTTTCCCTAATCTCTACAGCATTGCTGCAGGACATGCTCAGCAAAAAATCAGAATAGGGGCTATTGGGATTAACGGAATGGGCTGGGCGGATTTGAATGCGATTTTAAAACATCCGGATGTAGTATGTACGGCACTCTGTGATGTTGACAAAAATGTATTGGATAAACGAACGAAGGAACTTGCCGATCGTGGTATAAAAACGAAAGGATATAATAATTATCGAGACCTACTGGCCAGCAAGGATGTGGATGCGGTCGTAATCGGCACACCGGATCATTGGCATTGCTTGCAGATGATTGAAGCTTGTCAAGCTGGGAAGGATGTTTATGTAGAAAAACCCTTAGGCAACTCGATTACGGAATGTAAAGCCATGGTGGCTGCTGCAAAGAAATACGACCGAGTGGTGCAGGTAGGACAGTGGCAACGTAGCCAGCAGCACTTTAAAGATGCAATGGCCTTTGTTCATTCGGGAAAACTGGGTAAGATACGTTTGGTAAAAGCCTGGGCTTACCAAGGATGGATGAAAAGTATTCCGATTAAACCGGACGCCCCTGTACCGGCCGGTGTGGATTATGACCTCTGGCTGGGTCCGGCAAAAAAACGTCCTTTCAATCCTAATCGCTTCCATTTTGAGTTTAGGTGGTTCTGGGATTATGCAGGGGGATTGATGACTGATTGGGGTGTTCATATGCTTGATTATGCACTCATCGGTATGAAGGCAACTACGCCAAAATCCATTATGGCTGCAGGTGGAAAGTTCGCCTATCCGGAGGATGCCGCCGAAACACCGGATACACTGACAACGGTCTTTGAATTTGATGACTTTAACATCCAATGGGAGCATGCCAATGGCATCGATGGAGGTCCTTATGGTCGAAACCACGGGGTTGCCTTTATCGGAAATAAAGGAACATTGGTGGTGAATCGTGACGGTTGGGAGGTAATACCCGAAGGTGATCGGATGGAAGCGGTGCCATTGCAGAAGAAAGTGGATAATGGGTTGGATCTGCACGCCGTTAATTTTATCGAAGCGGTGAAAAGCCGTGATAAGGCTTCACTCAATACGCCGATTGAAGCGGGAGCTCACATTGCGATATTTTCCCAAATGGGTAATATTGCCTACCGTACAGGGAAAAAGATTTATTGGGACGAAGAAAAAGGTTCTTTTAATGATACAGATGCCGATAAGCTAATCACAGCGTCTTATAATAACGGTTATACAATACCTCAAGTCTAACAATTTAGTTGTTCATGTTATCAACCAACTCATTCCGTACACTGATTATTATTTCACTAATCCTTTTAGCACCTGCTGGCAGGCAGCTGCTTTTTGCTCAACAGGGGCCAAAGGCGATAGCTGAAAAAGATTATGTCGCCTATCTTTTCACTTACTTTACCGGAAACCGTATGGAGGAAGAGGCTGTGCGATTTGCTGTTAGCTTGGACGGCTACCATTATAAGGCGCTTAATAATGACTTACCAATACTGGATTCCAAAAAGATCAGCTCAACCGGTGGAGTGCGCGATCCTCACATCCTTCGTGGAGAGGATGGGAAAACCTTTTATATGGTACTGACAGATATGGTCTCAGCAAAAGGATGGGACTCCAATCGGGCGATGGTGTTGCTGAAGTCTACTGACTTGATCAATTGGACTTCGCACGTTGTCAATATACAGCAAAGATATGCTAATCAGGATAAGTTGTTGCGCGTATGGGCTCCGCAAACAATTTACGACCCACAGGCCGCGAAGTATATGGTATATTGGTCAATGAAATATGGTGATGAACCGGACAAGATTTATTATGCCTACGCCAATCCGGATTTCTCGGATCTGGAAGGCGAGCCGAAACAATTGTTTTTTCCTTCGAATGGGAAATCGTGTATAGATGGAGATATTGTACGGAAGGATAATACCTATTACTTATTTTATAAGACGGAAGGACATGGTAATGGCATCAAAGTAGCGAAAGCTGCTTCGCTTACGGATGGTAACTGGGAAGAATCGGTAGATTATAAACAACAAACTACAGATGCGGTGGAAGGCTCCTGCGTATTTAAGTTAATCGGAACGGATACTTATGTATTGATGTATGACGTATATGGAAAGGGCAGGTATCAATTTACAAAGAGCACCGATCTGGAACATTTCTCAGTTATTGATAATGAAGTGTCAATGAATTTCCACCCGCGGCATGGAACGGTGATGCCAATAACGAGAACAGAGTTGAAACGTCTCACAAATAAATGGGGAAATCCTGGTATCGACCTTGAATCGCTTCGTCAAAACCCGGTGTTGGAGGGTTATTATGCCGATCCGGAAATACTATACGCTCAGAAAACGAAAAAGTATTATTTGTACCCTACTAGTGACGGATTTGATCATTGGGGCGGTTATTCCTTTAAAACATTCTCGTCCGACAACTTGGTCGATTGGAAGGACGAAGGGGTTATCCTCGACTTAAAAAAGAACGTGCCTTGGGCCGGCCGCAACGCTTGGGCCCCGGCTATTGAAGAAAAGAAGATAGATGGTAAATACAAGTATTTTTATTATTACTCCGGCGCACAAAAAATCGGTGTCGCGGTAGCTAATGAACCGACAGGTCCCTTTAGGGACATTGGAAAACCTTTAATTGCTTCTAAACCAAAGGGAATAAACCGTGGACAAGAGATTGATCCCGATGTGTTTACAGATCCAAAATCGGGTAAGAGCTATTTATATTGGGGCAATGGATATATGGCTGTAGCAGAGTTGAATAAAGATATGGTTTCGATTAAGGAAAGTACGGTAAAGGTCATAACACCCGACAAAACTTTCCGTGAAGGAACGTATGTCTTTTATAGGAAGGGACTTTATTATTTTCTTTGGTCGGAAGATGATACGAGAAGCGAAAATTATCGCGTACGATACGGTACCGCAAAATCACCACTCGGACCCATAGAAATTCCGGAAAACAATTTAGTACTGGCAAAGGATCCATCGCAGGGCATCTATGGCACTGGACACAATTCCGTATTGCAGATTCCGGGTAAAGATGAGTGGTATATGGTTTATCATCGCTTTAGCAGGCCCGATGGGATCAAAATGGGAGAAGCAGCCGGTTACCATCGAGAAGTATGTATTGATAAAATGTCTTTTGACAGTGAGGGGCGGATTTTACCGGTTAAGCCAAGTCTTCATGGGATAGAAGGGGTGAAATGAATCAACTAGTTAATGTGAAATAATGGTAATGATACCTTTTCGTCCTGTTTGCCTATCGATTTGGCATGCGTGCTTACTGCTTTCGGTCCGACAAGTTAAACAGCGATCCTTTCCATCCTTGATATTATTGAGCATGCGTTTCTTATGGATACATGCTTTTCAACTTATACTACTAAGTATACTAGGCAGTGTCTTTACAAATACTAATGTGCAGGCACAAGTAAAGCCATTTACTACAATCTATCCCGTGGCAAAGGCGTGGTCAAAAAACTCAATTAATGCGATTATTTTTAGGAAGAATTCATTGGTGACCTATAAAAAGCATCAATATATCGCCTTCTATGATGAAGAAGGACAAGTGGTGTTGGGCAAAAGGAGGCTTGGTTCTGAAAATTGGTCACTAATAACCACTAGCTATTCCGGGAATGTAAAGGATGCTCACAACGTGATCAGTATAATGGTAGATGGTACGGGTTATTTGCATGTTTCTTGGGATCATCATAATAATCCGTTAAACTATTGTCGCAGCACAAAGCCGGAGTCGTTAAAATTAGGACCAAAAATGGAGATGACAGGCAGTCAGGAAAGTCGCGTTGCCTATCCTGAATTTTACAAACTGGCCAATGGCAATTTGCTTTTTACTTATAGAAACGGGGAATCCGGCAAAGGAAATCTGATTGTGAACCTTTACGATTGTAAACAACAGAAATGGACAACGCTACATGATAATTTGATTAATGGTGAAGGACAACGAAACGCTTATATCCAGACTACAGTGGATAAGGAAGGCGTCATTCATTTATCCTGGGTTTGGAGGAGTAGTGCGGACGTGTCAACCAATCACAATATGTGTTATGCACGTTCGAGAGATGGTGGACACACCTGGGAAAAAAGCAATGGTGAGCGTTACACACTCCCAATAACAGCGGGTAATGCAGAAGTGGCGGCGCGTATTCCACCTAATAGCGAGTTGATTAATCAGACATCCATGACCACGGACGATATAGGAAATCCGGTAATTGCCACCTACTGGAAAGAGTCGGCTCAAGATGTGCCGCAATATCACCTGATTTATTTGCAAAACGATTCATGGAACGTGAAGATATTGCCCTTTAGGAAGACGAATTTTACTTTGAGTGGTGTTGGAACTAAACGTATCCCTGTTTCGCGACCGCAAATTTTGGCGAGCCGATATGGTGGTAGATCGGTATTTTATATGATTTTTAGGGATGAAGAACGGAAAGGAAAAGTGTCACTTCTCAAAGTAACGAACGATCAGAATAACCACTGGGAGATTATCGATCTATTTAACGAGGATATGGGGGCGTGGGAACCAACACTTGATACAGAACTTTGGAAAAAGAAGAAAATCGTCAATCTCTATTTGCAAAAAGTTGAACAAGCAGATCTGGAGGGCCAGACGGATTTTCCTCCACAGATGGTTAACGTACTGGAATGGAAACCTTAAATTTTGTCTATGTTACTTTATAATAATTTGTTCAGGATTATAACTTTATCACTGATTCTGTTCAATGGCTTGCATGTGCTTGCAGGGAATAGAGAAGAAGAGATTTATATATTTGCCTATTTCAAGGGCAATGGAGAAGATGGACTTCATTTAGCTTATAGCAAGGATGGCTATAACTGGGATGCTTTAAAGAATGATGAGTCTTTTTTACAACCAAAATTAAGCAAGGACAAGCTGATGCGTGATCCTTGTATTATTCGAGGTGGTGATGGACTGTTTCATATGGTTTGGACAGTCAGTTGGACAGACAAAGGAATCGGCTATGCTTCTTCGAAAGATCTGATCAATTGGTCAGAGCAGCAATATATACCGGTTATGCGGAGGGAAGAAGGGGCGAGGAATTGTTGGGCGCCAGAAATAACTTACGATCCCAACTCGAAAAACTACATGATCTATTGGGCAACAACTATTCCGGGAAAATTTCCCGAAACGCAAATCGAGGCAGAAAATGCCTATAATCATAGAATGTATTGTATATACACGAAAGACTTTAAAACATACAGTGATACACGCTTACTATATGATCCCGGTTTTAATGTGATCGATGCAACGATCGCTAAAATAAACGATAAATGGATCATGTTCTTGAAAGATGAGACGAAAGAACCTGTCGAAAAGAATATAAAGATAGCCTATGCTGATCAGCTGCAAGGCCCCTATTCAAAAGCAAGTAAGCCCATCACAGGGAATTATTGGGCGGAAGGCCCGACACTTACAAAAGTAGGCGCTACTTGGCTGTTGTATTTCGATAAGTATACCGAACATCGCTATGGAGCCATCGCATCTACCGATCTGGAAAATTGGAAAGACGTGTCTGACAGGATTAATATGCCAAATGGAATCCGGCATGGTACAATTTTTAAAATCACACAAAAAGAACTACAGAAATTATTGATTGCTAAATAAAAACGCTTAATTAACAGCTATCTGCAGACAGCCATATTAAGTTTGCTTTTTTCTTACTCCCAACTCCCCATTAACTACTCCCTGCTCCCTATTAACTATTCCCAACTCCCCATTAACTACTCCCTGCTCCCTATTCCCTGCTCCCTATTCCCTGCTCTAAAAACCTCTTCGCTTTTCATTTGTTATTCTTATAAAAAAAACGTAACTTTAATATTACATTAAAGCTAACTTAATATAAACACTTAAAACTGAATGCTATGCTTACCCATCACGTCTCCCACAAGGGTGAAAGGCATCACCCACTTTGGTTGGAAATAACCAGAATTGTACTTTCATTGGTTATTCTTTGGAAGGGAATTGAATTCATTGCTAATATACATGTGTTTACGGATATCATGATGAATAGTTCGGTACCTGTTGCTATTCTGATGAGTGTGCTCGTACATACAATCATCGTAGCCCATATTTTTGGTGCGATAGCATTGTTTACAGGGAGTTATGTTCGTATTGCTTGTATTCTTCAGATGCCCGTTATTCTGATGGCCTTACTGTTCAGAGATCTGGCGAAGGATGTGCTTAATCCCTATGCTGCCGTTTGGGTAAGTATTGCTATCCTGTGCGCGCTTGTATTAGTGTTATGGAGAGATAAGCATGATTTTATAGATAGAGATCGTTTGCGAAAAAAAGTTTAGCCAAAATATTTTCGAGAAAGTTAAACCATGGGTATTATCTTTGAGGTAGATAATACTCATGGTTAAAAAGTATTTATTCACATATCTGTTTCTTATATCTGTTTGGCAATCTTTTGCTCAGCAGCCTGCAGATTTTACCACCTTTATCAATTCCCCTCATCGATGGGTGGATTCTACTTTTAATAGTTTAAACCAGAACGAAAAGATTGCACAGCTCTTTATGGTAAGAGCGCATACTAACTTAGGACAAAGGTATATAGATTCTGTAGCGAAAATAATTGCTAGTGAGAAATTAGGCGGTGTAGTGTTCTTTCAAGGTGGCCCCCTTGGACATGCAAAGGCTATTAATACGTATCAATCCATCTCAAAAGTTCCACTGCTGATAGCCCTCGATGGTGAGTGGGGGTTGGGAATGCGTCTGGCAGATTCCACCATTTCTTATCCTTATCAAATGACCTTAGGAGCTATTAGAAATGAGAAGCTTCTCTATAATATGGGACGTGAAATTGCAAAAGACTTCAGACGACTTGGCTTGAATGTAAACTTTGCACCGGTAGTTGATATAAACAATAACCCGAGAAATCCTGTCATTAATTTCCGCTCTTTTGGAGAAAATAAAGGTAATGTAACGCGGAAAGCAAGCGCATACATGCGGGGAATGATGGATGAACATATATTGACTACCTTAAAGCATTTTCCCGGGCATGGGGATACCGATGTCGACTCACACAAAGATCTTCCTCAATTGGCATTCAGTAGAGGTCGGCTGGATTCGCTGGAGTTGTTTCCATTTAAGCAATTGATACGTGAAGGAGCCTCGGGTGTGATGGTTGCCCATATGAATATCCCCGCCCTAGATAAAACGCCTAATTTGCCGTCATCACTGTCGCCTGCTGTAATTGACGGATTACTCAAGAAGGAACTTGGCTTTAAGGGTTTGGTATTTACGGATGCCATGGATATGAATGGCGTGGTTAAATATTTTAAAAATGGAGAAGCAGATGTACGTGCCGTTATTGCCGGGAATGATATATTGGAATTATCTCAAAATAGCAAAAGAGCCATTGCTATGATCGCTAAAGCCATTAAAGATAAACGGATTAGCCAAGCAAGCTTAGATGCAAAAGTAAAAAGAATTTTGGCGGCTAAACTCTGGCTCGGACTGGATAAAAGGGAACCGGTAATGCTGGATGGCTTGTATCGCGAACTAAACCGGTCAGCGTCAAAAAAGCTGAATCAGGAACTGGCTGACGCAGCCGTCACATTACTGAAAGGCGATAGCCTTATACGGAACATTGATTATGGCAAACGTACCGCTATCATTAGCATAGGAGCTCGAGAATTGACTACTTTTCAAAAAGAATTGGAAGGTAAATTTGATAATGCGCTGAAATTTGTCATCTCACCCGACGCGAAACCTAATGATATCGCAAAAGTGTCTGTCGAACTGTTGCGATATAATCAGGTGATCGTCGCCTTGCATGATACGCGCCGATCGCCGCAAAGTAAAATTAACTTCAGTGGCACAGTCCGTTTGTTTATTAATGAATTAGCTAACATGAATAGCATCTTTTGTGTCTTCACCAATCCCTATGCATTAGCGGGCATGCCGGGTATTGAGGCTTGTAAAAGTTTGGTTCTAGGTTACCAAAATAGTGATGAACTGCAACGGGCAGGAGCAAAAGTCATATTGAAAAGCTTAAGGCCGACTGGTAGATTGCCCGTAACTGTCAGTACTTTTTTCAAATACGGAGATGGATTGTAATTTTTAAAATGCGTTTTTTTGCGGTTTTCATTTTGCTTAAAAGCATTATAGGGCGATATTCTGCTTTTATTATCTTTTTTTATTGAAATTTTTGCATAAAACGGCAATTATAACTAAGTTTGATTTCATTGTTTCATTATGTTAAGAAAAGCCAGCCTAATACTCCTCATCGTTTTGACCGCATCGCAGATAGTTTCTGCTCAATCGTCTTCAAACTTTATAGATTTCATTAATCAAGAACATACATGGGTGGACTCAGTTTTTAACAGGTTGAGCAAAAAAGATCGTATTGCGCAAATGTTCATGGTGCGTGCGCATACAAATTTAGGTAATGCGTATAGCGATTCAGTAGCCAAAGTGATAAAAAAGCAAAAGTTAGGAGGAGTGGTGCTTTTTCAGGGCGGCCCTGTTAGGCATGCTAACCTTATAAATAGGTATCAAAAACTTGCAAAAGTTCCGTTGTTAATGGCGCTGGATGGAGAATGGGGATTGGGCATGCGCTTGATGGATTCGACCATCTCCTTTCCTTATCAGATGGCTTTGGGAGCCGTACAGGACGAACGATTAATCTATCAGATGGGGCAGGAGATTGCCAAAAATTTTAAACGAATTGGCTTAAATGTAAATTTCGCTCCCGATGTGGATGTAAACAATAATCCGAATAATCCGGTAATCAACTACCGGTCTTTCGGCGAGAATAAAATGAATGTGGTGCGAAAAGGGGGTGCCTATATGAAGGGGATGATGGATGGCGGTTTAATGACTACTTTAAAGCATTTTCCAGGCCATGGTGATACTGATGTGGATTCTCATTATGACTTGCCTAGTTTGAATTTTACGATAACTCGCCTGGATTCACTGGAAATGTACCCTTTTAAAGAATTGATCAAACAGGGGGCCCCTGGGGTAATGGTGGCCCATATGAATATCCCCGCCTTGGATACAACCGCGCATCTGCCTTCGTCACTTTCAAAAAATGTAATTACCGGTATGCTGAAAGAGCGTATGGGCTTCAAAGGACTCACTTTTACCGATGCGATGGATATGAAAGGCGTTGTAAAGTACTTCCCGGATGGTGAGGCTGATGTAAGGGCGATTATTGCCGGAAATGACGTGCTTGAATTGTCAGAAAACAGTAAACGAGCAATCAAAAAAGTAAGAAAAGCGATCCGTAAAAAGAGATTATCTTGGGATGATATCAACGCGCGTGTAAAAAAAATACTAGCAGCTAAATACTGGATGGGTCTGAATCAACGGCAAGCGGTCATCACAGAACATTTATACCAGGATCTTAATAATGATTCTGCCAAGCAGTTAAATCAACAATTAGCGGATGCTGCTATTACACTGTTGAAAGGGGATACACTCATTAAGCAGTTAGATCTTGCAGAAAAGACGGCGCTGGTTAGTATTGGCGTCGATAGTTTAACTACATTTCAGCAAATACTTGGTGGACATTTTGATAATAGCTTAAATTTCATCTTATCTGCTAAGGCTACTGGCGCAGAAGTGTCAAAGGTAGCTAATGAGCTGAAGAACTATAAACAGGTGATTGTAGCACTTCATGACACACGTTTGCGTCCGCAAAGTAAATTAAACTATAGCCAAGAGCTTAACATGTTAATTAGCGAACTTGCTAGTCATAATGTGCTATTTAACGTCTTTGCAAACCCCTATACTATTGCTTCCTTCCCCGGCTTGGAGCACGCCGGTGGTTTGGTGGTAGCCTATCAAAATGACGGAACCTTTCAAAAAGCAGCGGCAAAGTTATTAAGCGGGCAATTAAAAGCCACCGGTAAATTACCGATAACCATTAACAGCTTTTTCAAATATGGAGATGGCTTATAGCTTTATGCTAGGGAAACCATTTGCTTTGCTGCTCGTTCCATCGGTTTCCTCCGAAGCCGTTTTTCCCAATACACTGGCTATATACAAAGCTAAAGCTAGTACGCACGGTTAAAAGTAAAAGCCCTTCATTTTTAATAGCAGTTGCTCCGCGTCTTATTTTCAAAGTTCACAAAATATAAAGAATTTCTTATCTTGCTTTACATTAATCAAGAAAGATAAGAATGAACCAAGATGAACCTATCATACGCATTGAAAATCTTCATAAAAGTTATGATGATAAACAGGTTTTGAAAGGGATTGATCTTGAAATATATCCCGGTGAAGTGATTGGCTATATCGGCCCAAATGGTGCCGGTAAATCAACAACCGTTAAGATCCTTACCGGATTAATAAGTGATTTCGAGGGTCATATCACTGTTGATGGCATCAACTTAAAAGAGAATGCACTTCCAATTAAATCCATTATAGGATATGTTCCGGAGAATGCTGAGCTATACGATGTGTTAACCCCTTTGGAATATCTGGATTTCGTGGGTAAGCTATATGACATGGAAACTTCGCTCATTGCAGCCAGAGCAACTAAGTTGCTTACTGCTTTTGGCCTGAGTGAATCACTTAATAAGCGAATGGATACCTTTTCGAAAGGTATGAGGCAAAAAGTGTTATTGACTTCCGGAATTATTCATAATCCAAAAATTCTCATTTTAGATGAGCCTTTGTCTGGCTTAGATGCAAATGCAGTAATTGTTGTTAAAGAGCTGATCTCTCTATTGGCAAAGGAAGGCAAAACGATATTTTATTGTTCGCATATGATGGACATTGTTGAAAAGGTTTCAGACCGTATTCTATTGATTAATCAAGGCAGTATTGTGGCAAATGGTACTTTCGAGCAATTGAAAGCTGAGCATGGCGATTCCCTCGAACATATTTTTGCTAAGCTCACCGGCCATGCGGAAACTTCAGGAAGTGCTTCTAGTATCATGTCTGCCTTCGAATAGCGAGAATGATCGCAAAATATTATATCCATGAATAATTTCATTGTCCAACTGGCTTTACTTTTTAGTCCTCTATATCGTAAAATCGGGGTAAATACCGCTCAGATGGAGGTTATATTACGTGTCAAATTACTGATGGATGACCGAAGACCGCTAACGGCATTTGGAAACAGATCGAAAAAGGAAAACAACTACAGCTCCTGGCTTAATTTTTTACTGCTAGCAGTGATGGGTTGCGTATTGCTGCTTTTCCTTTTTTCCGTCAACCAACCTTATCTGTCTTTTACGATCTACTTCGGTGTGTTTATGGCAATGTTATGCCTCAGCTTGATCGCTGACTTTTCCGTCATCCTGTTAGACAGTAGAGATAATTTTATCATATTGCCACGTCCCGTTGATGATCGAACGTTTGCCTTAACACGCATCCTGCACATCGGAATCAGTATAGCTAAACAAGCGGTTGGTTTAGCGCTCCCGGGACTTATTTTTACAATAATTAGTCGAGGAGGATTTGCCGGTGTTATTTTTATTTTTCAAGCGGCAATAGCAACCGTACTTTGTGTATTACTGGTAAACTTGTTTTACCTGATTGCCATGAAATTCGTCTCGGTGCAGCGCTTTAAAGACATTGTAGCGTATTTACAAATTGTATTTTCGGTGCTGATCTTTATGTTGTACTACACGATGCCAAATGTGCTGGAAAGTGCCATGGTTCAGCAGCTTGACTTTGCAGCGGTGCCCTGGTTATGGCTTACACCAAGTGCTTGGATCAGCGGACTACAAGAACTCGGAAGGGGAGATACGTCATTACTTACCATTGCACTGTCCCTAGCGGCTTTCTTATCGCCGTTGGTGGCTTTGTGGATAATGAGCAAAAACTTCTCTACCGGATTGAACGCTACGTTGAGCGCTTTGCAGACAAGCGACGACTCGGTTAAGGTCGAAACAGCTGCCACCCGTAGGCAAACGCTTAGCGATAAATTAGCGAATATATTAACCGGTAGCCCATTGGAAAATGCCGGTTTTAGATTAGTTTGGAATGTAACGGGACGCACACGTGAATTTAAAACTAAAGTGTACCCTTCGTTGGCTTATGTCCCGGTGTATTTTTTTTTCATGTTTTTTGTACGTAACCGAGGAAACGCAGAAGGAACGTGGACAGAAAAATGGAAGAATATCCTCGCGCAACATACTTATCTCTTCATTTTTTACTTTTCTTTATTTACTTTATTAACCGTATTCCAATTTATCACACAAAGCGAAAAATATAAAGCTGCCTGGATTTATTTTGTGGCTCCTATTCAACAACCGGGCCTTTTGATGTCCGGTGTATTGAAAGCTGCGTTTGTTAAATTTTATATGCCTTTTATGATTGTTTTTTCCGTGCTGGGACTAGCCTTTATTGGTCTGCCGGTAATAAATGACCTCCTTTTATCTACGGCTGTAGGCGGAGTAGCGGCCATTTTAATTTGTCTGTTTACCGTAACAGGCTATCCTTTTAGTCAACCGATAAAAAAGACAGAAGGGCGCTTTATTGCCAATCTGCTTTTGATAGGATTAATCAGCGCGATCGGCTTTGGGCATTATTTAGCTGTTAATTATGAGTGGTTGGTGTGGGCACTTGCTAGCCTTGCCGTCGGTACATTCTTTCTGCTATTACATTTTTTTAAAAAAGAGTCTTGGGAAAAAGCGGAATTTCGGGAATAAGATCTGCCGGCTGTGACCATCTTTTTACTTCAAAAATAGGACTTTCTTCGTATCGCGAAGCAACCACAATTTTTACGCCATTGGCATGGGTTGAGAAAAGCTCGGTAACTAAATTCGGACAATTATTATCTTTGGATAAATGAGATAAAAAAAGATGACTCAAATTGTCCGTTCTGTGGTTTAGAAAGAGCTCTAAAGCTTGCTTATTGGACAAATGACCATACCCCCCGCGAATTCTGTTTTTCAAAAAATACGGATAACGCCCGCGATCTAATAGATCGTCGTCGTAATTGGCTTCTAAAAAAACCGCATGACACTGGCTGAAATGATGCTGTACACGTTCGCACACCCTTCCTATATCCGTAAAAACGCCGATCCGAATGCTTCCTCCTTCTACCACAAAGCTATAAGGGTCAGCCGCATCATGATACTTGGCAAAGGGAGTGATTTGAAAATCGCCAATTTGAATAGGATCGGATGCATGAAATAGGTGGAGCAGCTCGGGAGCAATAAAAAAGCCGGTTGCTGTTAATGTCCGCTGATTGATATAGACTGGTATGCGGTATTTTAAACTTAACCTGCACAAGCCCTTTATATGATCACTATGTTCATGGGATATAAAAATCGCTTTGATAGATGGAATGGATAAACCTAAACGGGTCATTCGTCGCTCAATCTCGCGGCATGAAATG
The DNA here is from genome assembly GCF_030372825.1 of Olivibacter sp. 47. Classification (NCBI taxonomy): domain Bacteria; kingdom Pseudomonadati; phylum Bacteroidota; class Sphingobacteriia; order Sphingobacteriales; family Sphingobacteriaceae; genus Olivibacter; species Olivibacter sp. 47. The sequence continues at coordinate 6,383,429 of NZ_JAUCNR010000001.1, read as the reverse complement.
CCGGCGTCTATTAGAACAGCTTCTCTTCCATTGCCAACATAGTAACAATTGCCATTACTTCCGGAATTGATCGAGGTAACATAAAGCGACATGTGTGCAAACTTAATAATTTTCGTTGGGATTACTGCCCGTGCTTTGCGTTATGGAATTTCTTTTTAAGCGATATTACGATGTTAGTATTAAAGAAAGGTTTCCTTGAGTTACTCTTTTTAATATATGTTCTTTTTCTTGGCAAAAAGAACGAAACCGAGAAGTTTGCCTTCGAGCTCCTATGAACGCTTTTGAAAATAAATGCAAGTGAATAAAGTCAAGGTTATCCACCTTGCTAATGGGCGCAGTAAGTGGGATGTATAAAATAAACTTTCTTTTAAAACCACGATTCATTTCAATTTAAAAGGAAAATAGGAATATATGAAAGTCCCAAACAAAAAGGGACACACAGCTGTATCTAGGTTGAAGGTTTAATTATGGAATATATTGATTACTATAAAATATTGGGCGTTGATAAGAATGCATCTCAAGATGATATTAAAAAAGCATACCGTAAACTTGCCAGAAAGTTGCACCCCGACTTAAATCCGGATGATAAAGAAGCGCATAAACGATTTCAGGAATTAAATGAGGCCAATGAGGTACTAAGTGATCCTGACAAGCGGAAGAAGTACGATCAATATGGGAAAGATTGGAAGCAAGCGGAAGCTTATGAGCAGGCGAGACAGTCACAACCTGGAGGCGATTACTATGCACGTGGAAATCCTTTTGGCAATCAAAATCCATTCGAAAGCGGTTTTGACGGATCGGAAGGCGATTTTTCTTCAGGCGGTTTTTCAGATTTTTTCGCCTCCATGTTCGGTGGAGGAAGAAGGAGCCGAAGCCAATTTAAAGGGCAGGATTACCGCGCGGAATTACATCTCAGCTTGAGGGATGCTGCAGAAACGCATAAACGAACCTTAACAATAAATGGGAAGAAGCTGCGCATCACCATCCCTGCGGGTGTGGAAAATGGACAGGAAATTCGTTTGAAGGGTCAGGGTGGACCCGGTGTAAACAACGGGCCGGCGGGCGATCTCTACATCACTTTCGTTATTGGAAATGACCCAGTGTTTAAGCGATTAAAGGACGATCTGTATTTGACGCAGGAAATTGATTTATACACAGCCGTTTTGGGAGGAGAGGTTATGGTCGATACACTGGGATCAAAAGTTAAATTAAAAGTTAAACCGGAAACCCAGAATGGTACCAAAGTGCGTCTAAAGGGGAAGGGCTTTCCCGTATATAAAAAAGAAGGTCAATTTGGCGATCTAATTATAACCTATCAAGTCAACATACCAACCGGATTGAGTGAAGAACAAAAAACGCTATTTCAGCAGCTAGCCAATTTAACGACTAAATAATTAGACAAATGGGAACCACATTCATTTTGGTCAAGGAATATTGTGCACAGAGCACGGTGGACGAAGGTTTTATTCGTTCGCTTTATGAAGAAGGGTTAATAAAGCTCACTTTGCAAGCAGATGAATGGTATATTCATGAAGAAGACCTTGAGGCGTTGGAACGATTTAGGCAATGGCATTACGATTTACACATTAATGTCGAAGGTATTGACGCCATGCGCCATTTAATTGGAAAGATTAGAAGTATGCAAACAGAAATTAAGCTGTTAAAAAGCAGGTTACGCTTACACGAAGAGGGATGGTAAGTTGGGCGGAGGCTTATAACGCCCCGCCCCATTTTTTTATTATTGAACCATAGAACGCAGCATCCAAGCCATTGATTCGTGCTGCTCCATCAAGCCTGTCAGGAAATCTGCCGTTCCGGCATCTTTATGCTTATCTTGAATAGGATCAATCGATGTGCGAATCTCTCGTATGATGGTTTCATGGTCTTCTAAAAGCGCTTCAATCATTACTTCAGCAGATGATCCATCATCTGTATGCTCCAAAAGATTGGTTTCATTAAGGAATTGTTGTAAGGTTCCCAATGAATAATGACCCAATTTACGGATACGCTCTGCCACTTCATCCATCATTTCCGCAAGTTCTTTATATTGCGATTCAAAGAATAAGTGGAGGTCGTGGAAGTGGATGCCCTTTACATTCCAGTGGAATTTTCGAGTCTTGGTATACAATACAAATTCATCAGCTAATAAATGATTCAATTTGTTTGCTACCGCTTGGCGATTATCTTCAGAGATGCCAATGTCAATTTTAGCAGTTTTTACGAGTGCCATGATAAAAGTTTATTAGAGTTCATTAAGATATTTATAGTTCATTTTGTTAGGGATTCATATGATCCCTGATTTTCTTGAGCTGCATAGAAAAAATGATATTTACCACGCCGGCAACGATAAAAGCAAAGGCCGTCCACCCAACAATAGTCGCAATACCGATCACTGGATTGAAAATCATACTTAGGCCGAATAATACCGTTAAGATACCTCCGGCCAAGATCCATCCCCAGCCCTTTACGTCTAAGTTCTTCAGTTGAAAGGCGTAGCTGCAAAGTGAAGCTCCTAATAAGAGTATATAAAAACCCACTATGAAAGGTAGAACGCTCATCGATAAACTCGGATATAATAATAAAACGAAGCCCAGTACAACGTCCAGAATGCCTGCAGACAGTGTCCAACCCCAATGATGCAAACGGTGTCGATTCCCGAATGTAAAGGAAAGCTCCATAATACCATTAACAAAAATAAGACCACCAAAGAAAACCGATAAGCCTAAATAGCTCGCCAGCGGATTCGATATTGTATAAAAACCGGCAATCAATAACAAGATGCCAATAACAGTGAAAAGCCACCAATTTTTGACCTCACGTTTAATCTCCTGTATAAATGCTGTCATATGAATAAAATTAATCAAGAACCCGAGCTTTATCAAAGCTACTTCGTTTAGATAAGATATGAGTTGATAACAATCATACTAAATTAGGTGTTTGATCATCTTTTACTTTATTTCAATGGAATGACAATTAATGGTCAATTTCGTAGAACTCCAAAGGCAAGTCGTCGGGATCCGCAAAAAAAGTAAAGCGTTTTCCGGTTAGTTCATCTACCCGAATCGGTTCGGTTTGTACCTGATGCATCGTTAGATGATCGATTGCCTTCTCTAGATTGTCAACAGCAAAGGCTAAATGTCTTAAACCGCAAGCTTCAGGCTTGCTCACCCGTCTCGGAGGCTCAGGAAAGGAAAATAATTCAATGACGTATTGACCATTTAAGGCCAAGTCTAGTTTGTAAGATTCCCGTTCATCTCGATAAGTTTCGTTAAGGACCTCAAACCCAAGTACGGTAGTATAAAATTGCTTGGATCGTTGATAATCGGAACAGATAATAGCCACATGATGAAGCGCTTGTATTATTGGATTTCCCATGCCAATGTTTTTGAACGAAGGTATAACTTATAATGTAAAAAAGGTAACATTCTTATGAGAGAAGGCCAAAACAAATTTTTTTAATTAAAAAGGGTATTTTAGTGAAAAACTTGGCGAACGCTTGGTTTTTATCGTCAACAACAAAAAATCCGCAAAATGGATTCTCTTTTTTGACAACTTGAACTTTTTATTCTTTAATTAGATGTGCATTATGCGAAAAATCTTACCCTTTTGCCTCTTTTTATTTAGCTTTTACTTCCTGAAAAGCCAGGAAACTTTTCCTGTTAACGGCTCGCACGATAAGCGACCGAAAAAGTACGCGTTTATAAATGCTCATATTATCACAAAAGCTGGGCAGAGTCTGAAAAATGCGACGCTACTGGTGAACGATCGACTGATCGAATCCGTAGGAGCGGGACAGGAAGTGCCCGCAGGTTACATAACGATTGATTTGCAAGGCAAGTTTATCTATCCATCTCTGATTGATCCTTTTACTACCTACGGCGTACCTGAAAACAAGGAATCACGCGCTTTTGGGAGGGCTGCCCAGGTACTCACTTCTACAAAGAACGGCCCATACGCCTGGAACGAGGCAATACGGCCGGAGACTCGGGCGATCGATGTTTTTGCACAGGATGAAAAGAAAGCAGAACAACTTAAGAAAATTGGCTTCGGAGCGGTACACACGATAGTAAAAGACGGAATTGCGCGGGGAAGTAGTGCATTGATTGCACTGAACACCAATAAAGATAATGAGCTTGTCATCATTCCCGACGCCGCTGCTCAGTATTCTTTCGATAAAGGCTCTGCAAAAACGTCTTACCCTTCTTCTTTAATGGGAAGCATTGCCCTTTTGCGTCAAACATATTACGATGCGAAATGGTATCAGCAACAGAAGAAAGAATACAACATTTCCTTAGAAGCGTTTAATAAGTGGCAGTCGCTACCACAATTTTTTGAAGTGAACGATGTATTGGATGTTTTAAGGGCTGATAAAATAGCCAAAGAATTTGGGAAATCCTATATTATCAAAACGGGAGGAAATGACTATCAACGTATTCAAGAAGTGAAGGCTACAGGGGCAAGTCTTATCGTTCCGCTTAACTTTCCGAAAACATATGATGTAGCAGACCCCTACGAGGCTAATAAATTGTCGCTTGCGCAGTTGAAGCACTGGGAGCTTGCTCCAGGCAATCCCGCCGCTTTGGAAAAGGCATCCATTCCTTTTGCCTTAACAGCTAGCGATTTAGATAACGTCCGGGACTTTTGGCCCAATTTACGCAAAGCCATTAAATATGGATTAAGTGAAGATGCCGCTCTACGTGCATTGACGGAGACTCCTGCTAGATTGTTGGGAGCGGGTGATCGCTTAGGAACCTTGGAGAAAGGAAAACTGGCTAGTTTTATTATTACTTCGGATAGTTTGTTCAAAGAAGGGAATATCATCTATGAAAATTGGATTGAAGGAGAAAAATTTATCGCTAACCATAGCAGTAATAAAGATCTGAGAGGAGAGTACGCAAGCAATGTGGATGATTTCGGTGCAATAAAACTGCTGATAGGCGGGAAGCAGGGAAAGTATGAAGCTTACATTAGCAAGCCGAACGATACGACAAAAATCAAAGCGAATTTGGTAGTAGATGGTGATTTGTTAAGTCTGAGCTTTAATCCGAAAGGGGTAAAGAAAAGCTACCGGATTAGCGCCTATATTGCAACAGTAAAACCACTTCAATTAAAAGGTGAAATTAATCGTGAGGATGGTGGTACTATTCCTTGGTCAGCTTCTTATACGGGGGCCTACACGGAAAAGACCGAAACGAAGCGAGCGGACAAGCCCCTTGAATTAGGCAAGGTAATTTATCCTTTTGCAGCCTATGGTCATGAGCAACCTCTTGCTGCTGCCGATGTATTGTTAAAAAATGCGACCGTATGGACTAATGAAAAAGAAGGCATATTGGAAGGAGCAGATGTATTAATTGCCGGTGGAAAAATCAAAGCGGTCGGTAAAAATCTCAATGCCTCCGGCGCAACGCTCATTGATGCTACCGGCAAGCACATTACGGCAGGTATCATAGACGAGCATTCACATATCGCTATTTCTAGAGGCATAAACGAGGGAACGCAATCAGTTACTGCTGAAGTGCGTATTGGTGATATTATAAATTCGGAAGATGTTAATATCTATCGACAATTGGCAGGCGGGGTAACGTCCTCGCATATATTGCACGGCTCAGCTAACGCAATTGGCGGGCAATCTCAATTAATTAAGTTGCGTTGGGGTAAATCACCTGAGGAGCTTAAATTCGAAGGGAGCGATGGCTTCATAAAATTTGCCCTTGGCGAAAACGTAAAACAAAGCAATTGGGGAGATATTGCACGGGTGCGTTTCCCGCAAACACGAATGGGTGTGGAGCAGGTGTATGTAGATGCTTTTACAAGAGCGAAGGAATATAAGGCAAAAATAGCGATGAAAGGCAGCAATGCGCGTCGTGATCTCGAATTGGATGCTTTGGTGGAGATATTAGACAATAAGCGTTTTATCACCTGCCATTCCTATGTGCAGTCTGAAATCAATATGCTCATGCATTTGGCTGATAGCCTTGGTTTCAAGGTAAATACCTTTACGCATATCTTAGAAGGCTATAAGTTAGCGGATCGTATGGCCGCAAGAAGTATTGCAGGAGCTACTTTTGCAGACTGGTGGGCCTATAAAATGGAGGTACAGGAGGCAATACCCTATAATGCTTATTTAATGGAAAAGCAGGGTGTGGTAACGGCCATTAATTCGGATGACGCTGAGATGGCTCGTCGCTTAAATCAGGAAGCTGCAAAAGTAATCAAGTATGGTGGCTTGACAGAAGAAGAGGCATGGAAATTAGTAACCCTCAATCCAGCAAAAATGCTGCACATTGATAATAAGGTGGGTAGTTTGAAAGCCGGCAAAGATGCAGATGTGGTGATATGGAGTGGTAATCCTTTAAGTATTTATGCCCGTGCCGAGAAGACCTTTGTAGATGGTGTAAAATATTGGGATGTAGAGGAAGATGAGAAGATTCGAGATTTTCAACAAAAAGAGAAAGCTAGATTGATTGCTAAATCGTTGGAAGAAAAGGATAAAGGGAATGCAACACAAAAAGCAGTCGAAAAGCCAACCATTATTTATCATTGCGAAACGCTTTCAGGAGATATTAACGAGGATGTCAACCATAACTAATACAATGACGATGCAGTTCACTTTTAAATACATATACAGCCTAAGTTTATTCCTGCTGGCCGGAGTTTGGGCTCAGGCGCAGCCAACCGTTTATCCGGCAAAGGCGCAAACTTCAGCCATTAGCATAAAAGGAGCCACTATTCACATAGGCAATGGACAGGTAATAACAAACGGTACCTTAGTCTTTGATAAGGGAAAAATCACTTATGTGGGCGATGGGTCCGGAGCACCTAATGCCACGGAGACCATTGATGCCCATGGAAAACATCTTTATCCTGGATTTATTGCGCCTGTTACCAATTTGGGCTTAGTGGAAATCGAAGCGGTGAGAGCGACAGTTGATAATACAGAAGTAGGGGGAAATAACGCGCACGTGCGTGCGCTGATTGCCTATAACACCGATTCTAAGGTGATTAATACCTTGCGCACTAACGGTATATTATTGGCGCAAGTGACGCCCGAAGGAGGATTGGTTACTGGTCAGTCGTCCATAGTGCAACTCGATGCATGGAATTGGGAAGACGCTGCTTATAAAAAGGACGATGCGATCCATATTAATTGGCCCAGTATTCGCTATGCACGTTTTGGTGCAACCAATGAAGAGGAGCAAAAGGAACGGATCCGAAAGGAACGCACTACCTTGGCGGATTTATTAACCGATGCAAGCGCTTATTGCGCCGTAGATAAACCAGACGTGTTCAATGGGCGGTTAGAAGCTTTTCGAAAGGTCTTTGACGGTTCAAGAAAGCTCATGGTTCATGTTGATAAAAAGAACGATATCATTGCAGCGGTACAATTTTTCAAAGATTATGGATTGAAGCCGGTATTAGTAGGAGGAGCGGAAGCTCATCTTGTCAGTGCTTTTTTGAAAGAAAATGATATTGCGATCATCATACATCAGGCGCATTCGCTTCCTGCGAATGAAGATGATGATGTTAATTTACCCTATAAGCAAGCGAAACTCTTATCAGATGCAGGACTTCTGGTCGCTTACGGGATGGATGGTTTTTGGCAACAACGTAACTTGCCTTTTATGGCCGGTACCGCGGCTGCATTTGGTTTGGATAAAGAAAAAGCACTGGCTACTATTACCTTAAACACCGCGAAAATTTTGGGAATTGATCAAACAACGGGTAGTTTAGAACTTGGGAAGGATGCGAATCTATTTCTCTCCGTAGGAGACGCTCTTGATATGAAAGGAAATCAGTTGGAAAAGGCGTTCATTGGGGGAAGAGATATTAATTTAGATAATTTGCATAAACAATTGTTTGAGCGATTTGAGTATAAATACGGACAAAAGTAAAACGAAAAGAGGGAGTTTCAAGCTCCCTCTTTTCGTTTTACTTAACCGGTTTTTCAAAGCCTTCTTTAGTCGCTTTTTCAGACATTACTTTAATGCGTTTTTCTGTATCTGGATGGGAAGACATCAAGCGCTGCATGGTGGACGCTTTTTCAGTGCCTTCACTTTGTTTAGCCAGACTCTCAAAAGCGGTGGCCATATACCACGGGTTGACCTTTTGCGCTTTTAGTAGTTCATAACCGTAGATATCCGCGGCACTTTCTTGCGAACGGGAGAAAGACGAATTAGCAACAGCAGTACCCAATTCTCCTAACTTAGAGTCACTAAGTGCTCCGGCTGTGCCTCCCTGTGATCCCACACCGTCTTTTAAGGCAGAGCTTAATAGAGCAGTACGGAAAGCATCTTTCGAGTCTTTGTTTTTTACGTGACCAATTTCATGGCCGATAACGCCTAATACTTCGTTATCATCCATCACTTCCATTAGACCTGCACATACGCGTACACTGCCATCGGCACAGGCAAATGCGTTGATGTCACGAACTAAATATACTTTGAAGTTCAGGCTTAAATCATCGTGGTTAGTTAAATCTTTCGTTAGTTTGGCTAGGCGTTGGGCTAATTCATGATCCTCCGGTGCAACGGGGTTATTTTCGTCCATCCAAACCATGTACTCCTTTGCATAACCTATTACCTCATCGTCTGATAAGGTAATTGCCTTTGCTGCTGTAGTCGCTGCCTTGATACTTTTTGTATTTAATTTAAATTGTGCCTGAGCATGAATGCACATGATTGTTAGTGCAGAAAGAATAGCAAGTTTAATTGTTTTCATATGGGTGTTTTATAGTAATTACCGATGTCGAGACAAACATACCATAAAACCTTTCATAGCTCCAAAATAAGGTGAGAAGATCCCTGAAATCAGCTATATAAATACGGTCATAAAGCAACTATCTGTTTTCATTGAAGCTTTATGGAAGTTAAATCGTATCTTTGCAACAATGCATATCCTAGAACGGATAATGGTTTTTATTACAACTAATACACTGATATATTGTCATTTAAAGAACTGAAGCTTATTGATCCTTTATTGAAGGCAATCCATAAGGAGGGGTACGAAACCCCCACACCCATACAGTCCCAAGCGATTCCCGTTGTACTTTCAGGAAGAGATTTACTCGGTTGCGCCCAAACAGGTACGGGCAAATCTGCGGCTTTTATTCTGCCTATTTTGCAGCAACTGAACAGCCTGCCTAATAAAGAGAAAGCAGTGAAAGCTTTGGTGTTGGCCCCCACGCGGGAATTGGCTATCCAAATTAACGAGAGTATCGCTACGTATGGCCAACTGCTACCCTTAAAACATCAAGTCGTTTATGGAGGGGTTAATATTAATACGCAGATTTCAGGATTAAAAAAAGGAATCGATATATTGGTAGCGACTCCCGGACGTCTTTTGGATTTGGTTGGACAGCGGGTGCTTACCCTTCGGGCTGTTTCTCACTTCGTGCTAGACGAGGCGGATCGAATGTTGGATATGGGATTCATTCATGATATTAAAAAAGTTGTTGCTCTTTTGCCAATAAAGCGACAGACGCTTTTCTTTTCAGCAACCATGCCGCCCGAAATTACGAAACTCGCGAATACGCTTTTAAAGAACCCGGTACGTGTAGAGGTAACACCGGTTTCTTCAACAGCCGAAAAAGTGACTCAAGTAGTATACGCTGTTGATAAGGCAAATAAGCCGAAGTTGCTTTTACACCTTTTAAAGAGTGAAGTGCGTGATCATGTGCTGGTGTTTACGCGGACGAAGCATGGTGCAGACCGTTTGGTAAAGTTCTTGGCGAAACAAGGTGTTCAAGCAGCAGCTATTCATGGAAATAAATCGCAGAATGCCCGACAAAATGCACTTCAAGCTTTTAAGAGCGGCCAGCTAAAAGTACTTATTGCGACGGATATCGCAGCTCGTGGAATCGATGTTGAAGAACTTAAATTTGTGATCAACTTTGATCTCCCAAACGAGCCTGAAACTTACGTGCATCGTATTGGCCGTACCGGTAGGGCGGGTGCGAGCGGTAAAGCTCTTTCATTTTGCGATCTGGAGGAACGGCCCTATTTGCAAAGTATAAACAATTTAACAAATCAGGCCATTCCCGTGATCAATGAGCATCCTTTTCCTGCGACTGATAAGTTTGTGGCTGTACCTCTCCCGAAACGACCGTTACAGAACAAATCAGAAAAAGCGTCAACAAATAAAAATCGGAAAAAACGCCGATTCAGACCTGCCAGCGCACAAAAAGGGAATAGAATAGGCTAATTTTTTGTTAAGATTTTATAAATAAATATTTTATTAAGAAAATCTTAGATTAATATCCTTACCTTTGCTCTAATTATTAATAAATTCAATACAATACAATGCAAGAAGGAGTAGTAAAATTCTTTAATGAAACGAAAGGTTTCGGTTTCATCGTTCCAAATGCTGGTGGAGGCGATATCTTCGTTCATTCATCTGGCCTTATCGATTCTATCCGTGAAAACGACCACGTATCTTACGAGGTTGAACAGGGAAAGAAAGGCTTAAATGCGGTAAATGTTAAAGTTATCTAGGATAGTAATAATATAAATCGTATGAAGGCTGTCCGAAGAGGACGGCCTTTCTTGTTTTTAATGTAGAGAATAGAAAGCATTAAATTTTTTCAGCATACTTTTTCATCAGAGAATTTTAGCTAAGTTTGTGCCTTATGAACGAAGAGAAATCATTGAATTTCCTGGAGGAAATTATTGAGGAAGATATAAAAAATGGGAAAAATGACGGTAGGGTGCTGACGCGATTCCCGCCGGAACCAAACGGTTATTTACATATCGGTCACGCGAAGTCGATTTGTTTAAATTTTGGTTTGGCACAAAAATATAATGGTAAAACTAATCTGCGTTTTGATGATACCAATCCGGTTACGGAAGACATTGAATACGTGGAAAGTATTAAAAATGATATCAAATGGCTTGGTTTCCAATGGGCCGAGGAGCTGTATACATCGGACTATTTCGATACGCTATACGGATATGCCGTGAGCTTGATAGAAAAGGGTTTAGCCTATGTCGACGATAGTACACCGGAAGAGATCGCTGCAAGTAAAGGGACACCTACCGAACCAGGTAAGCCGACTCCCTATAGAGACCGGACGGTGGAGGAAAACCTTCGTTTATTCGCAGAAATGAAGGATGGAAAATATCCCGATGGAAGTAAAGTGTTGAGGGCGAAAATCGACCTGGCCAATCCAAACATGCATATGCGCGATCCTTTACTCTATCGTATAAAACACGCGCATCACCACCGTACGGGGGATGCTTGGTGTATTTACCCGATGTATGATTTCGCGCATGGACAAAGTGATTCGATTGAGCGGATCACACATTCTGTTTGTACGCTGGAATTTATACCACATCGGGCTTTATATGATTGGTTAATCGAGCATATTGGTATCTTCCCATCTAAACAATATGAGTTTGCACGATTGAATATGACTTATACCGTCATGAGCAAACGCCGATTACTGCAACTGGTAAACGAAAAGCATGTGGAAGGATGGGATGATCCTCGAATGCCTACCATCAGCGGATTAAGAAGACGAGGATATACGCCTGCAAGTATCCGTAATTTTTGCGAGCGAATTGGGGTGGCAAAGCGGGAAAACGTAATTGACGTAAGCCTGTTGGAATTTTGCATCCGCGAAGATTTAAACAAAACGGCTTGGCGTAGAATGGCGGTGCTGGATCCGGTAAAACTGATTATAACAAACTATCCGGAGGAAAAAGAAGAACTGTTACATGGAGAAAACAATCCGGAGGTGGAAGGTGGTGAGGGGGAAAGAGTGATTCCTTTTAGTCGTGAACTATGGATTGAACGCGAGGATTTTATGGAAAATGCACCTAAGAAATTCTTCCGTTTAGGCCCTGGATTAAGTGTTCGTTTAAAGCATGCTTATATCGTTACATGTGATAGTTTCGTAAAAGATGGAGACGGTAATGTCACAGAAATCCATTGTAGCTATATTCCAAACTCAAAAAGTGGAGAGGACACAAGTGGCCTAAAAGTGAAAGGAACAATTCACTGGGTAAGTGTACCACATGCGAAAACAGCGGAGGTAAGACTTTACGATCGTTTATTTAAGGCTGAAAACCCCTTAGCCACAACCGGTGATTTTAAAGAATCTATTAATCCGGATAGTCTTGAGATTTTAGAAAAGGTCTATATTGAACCTGATTTATTAAATGCCGTACCGGGGAAAGGGTATCAATTTATTCGTAAGGGTTATTTTACGCTCGATACACGGTCGACACCTGATCGATTGGTGTTTAATCGCACTGTTGGCTTACGCGACACATGGGCGAAAGAATCACAGAAAGAAGCTTAAGTAATTAATTGGATCCTTATAAAAAAGGAGCCATCTGGTAAGAGATGACTCCTTTTTATAAGGTTGTTTTCTTGATATAAAGATTGTAAAGCACGCTAAGTGCAAAAGGAGTCCACTCTTCAGTGGTTTCCTCAGGTATAAAATGTCTCTTAAAAGCTAAGATTGCGGCTGAAGCATTTCGGGTATCATAGCCTAGAATACGCAAACCATCTAGCGGGTTGAAAGTGGTGGGGGGTGCTTGCAGTACGTCGTCATACCACAAACCAAACCCTTTTTCTGCTAAGCGTTTCCATGGAAAATTGATGCCGGGATCTACTTTGCGTCCCGGAGCGATATCACCATGGCCAATGAAGTTTTCTGAAGGAATCTTATAATTAGCTTTGAGGGTATCCAGTAATACGAGCAAATTGTTTATCTGTGGCTCAGTGTAAGGTTCAACACCGTTGTTGTCCATTTCGACACCTATAGATGCGGAATTCATATCCGTAACGGATCCCCACCTTCCATTACCCGCATGCCAAGCTCGTAAGTAATCGTTGAGCAATTGATAAACTTTACCTTCTTTATCAATGATATAATGAGCACTTACTTGTGTACGTTCTAGCGTAAACGTCCGTAAGGTTTGCTGAATACTGTCTTGAGCTGTATGATGTAAAATAACAAAATTGGGTTTGCGCATATTGAAATTAACGGTGCCTACCCACTCAAAATCTTTTCGCTGGCCTTCTACTCCCGGAGACGGCAATCCGGCAGAAGCCATGTGCTGCGGAGTCGGCAAAGGTTGCTTAATTACTTCAGCCAATTGTTCTACCTGCTTTTCATATATTTTATTAGTCTCTGCAAATTTCTTTTTTGAAGCGCAGGCGCTTAGAAAAAATAGCATTAAGACCATGTATCCGTATGAGCAAATATGTTTCAGCATAGGTTATCTCGGAAATTTATAATTCAAACCAATACCTATACTTTGAGAGCGTTGCAGTTCCTCTATTTGATTAGGATCATACAATAAGGTCGCATTGAACAACAGGCTTATTACCCTCGAGACGCGTACCCCTAAGATGGCGTCTAGGCGATGCCTTGAAGTGCTAAGCTCTTCAAAATTAGCTAAAAATTCGTAGGTGGTTTTTAAATGCAACCATTTTGTTAAATCTCGATCAGTACCAGCTAATAGTTGAAAGCTCACATCATTCTTGAATTTTCCAGGGATTTCTACACCGAAACGAGTAGTATCTTCTTCCCTTACCGATTGAACTCGGTCATCTAAAATAAAGGTCATACGGGTCGCTGGACCAAAACGGATAGAACTAAACTGATCCGGTTTATATTCAAGACCGACTGCGGGTGTAAGATAACCTGGAGCCATGAAATTGGATATCTTTCTGGATTTGGTGTCTACACCATCAATGTTCGTATACTGCCAACCTGCATCAAATTGTGTTTCAAAGGTCAAGGCTGCAAATAATGCCCATTTCTGAGAAAATTTAATGGAGTACTTGTTATCCCACCAGATGCGGTCTTGATTCTTACGCGCAAGTTGATTTTCATTCTTAATCTTTCCATACCTTAAGTCTAATTCAGATACAAAGTTTTTACCTTCTTTGGTGTAATCCCATTTCGTATTAAAAAGGGCACCTAAAGAGATAGAGTTTACACCACCACTGTTCCAGCTATCACTAAAGGAAGCTTGGTTCGCGTTTATGGCGAAATTTGTCCAATTCCGCCAATAGTTAACCTTTAAATCTAAACTAGGGTTCTGTACTTCTACATCATGAATGCCCATTTGGGGAGTTCTAACGGGTAGGCTGTTTTTTGGCGGGGCCTGGCGAAGATCATTGAGATCATAATTTTGCGCGTTAGCGAAGAAAAATGCGCCCGTGAGAATAAATGCAACAAGTAAATGTCGTACGTTCATCAGAATAGTTTTATTGTTAACGCTGGTTTGCCTTTGCCGAATACTTACGCTCAGCTGACTCCAATCCAAACCACAAACATAGATAAAATGATCTTATATGCCAAGCACATAATTACCGAAACTGTACGATGAGGCTCTCTTCGGTCGTATAATTTCCGACCCAAACTAATGCCCGTATCGTCGGAAGCATTTTATCTGCTTTTCTTAAGCAATAATAATGCCTCTAATTGGAATCCAATCGTTCGATCTTTACCTCTTCTTTGTTAGGCTGCACTCTGGGTAATGGCTGTAGTCGATATGCACTGGGGTTTTTACGGTACATATTATAGGAGCTCTGTATATACTTGCCCAGCTCATAATCATTGGCTTGCATAATAAAGTGGTATGATGGCCGATATTGATGCATAAAGTCTTCTAAAGCTACGCCTGTTAGATTAGTCAAGCGCTTTACCATGGCTTGCGTAAATCGGGCGTCGATCATATTGTTTTCGTATTCACGTTGGATAAGCTCCTGTAAAAAACGTGCATTTTTGCCCTGTCGACTCAATAAAGAGTACAGCGCATCAATACTTAAGCCTGCTCCGGTAGGTCCGGTCGATAATAAACTGCCCGGATTTCCCTTTCGATAAGCCGAACTGTATTCCCGTTTACGATCTTCAAGTATTTCCGCAGGTGAACGCTTCGCAATAATACTTACTTCATCTAGCCAGATAGTCGATCGTTGTAAGTTAAAAACAATGACGGGATCTTTCTTTACGATTAACGTATCGGCATGGTAGCCTTTAACAATGGCAATCAGGGTGTCGCCCGGACTCGCTTTAATTGCAAATTCTCCGCGCTTATCATTATACTTCATCTCGTCGTTCGCTGTATTGTAGATATAGACGCGTGCAATCCGTTGTTTGGTATAACTGTCAAATACAATACCTTCCCGCTCTTGTGCCGAAGCAAAGAAGATGGAAGCTAATAGTAAAACGATTATGGTTGCAAGAATTTTCAAGTTAACAAAGATAGGGAATGGCCTATGTCATTGAAAAACATTTTGCACTTTTTAACACGACTAACAGGAATTTGTTGATTTTATTTCGAAACGAGGAGCAATTGTCCAACAACGAGATCATCGCTATCCAAGCTGTTAAGATTTTTTAGTTCGTCGGTGGTAAGCCCGTAACGTTTACTGATACTGTAAATTGTATCGCCTTGTCGCACCTCATGTATTTTCATTTCTACCGGTGGTTTGGCTTCGGCTTTTTCAGGTTCTTTCGGACTGTTATCAGCAATTTCAACTAATACCCGTTCTTCCCTGTTTATTTTCTCCGGTGCTTTTTCTCCACGATCGTATTCATATAATCCATAACGTTCAATCAAATCGATCAATAATTCTGCATAGCGAGGATTGGTGGCATAACCGGCCTTTTTCAGCCCTTTAGCCCACCCGGTATAGTCGTCTTTGTCAAGCTCAAATAAAGGAGCGTAGCGTTTTCGTAAGAGGAATTCAGAATGATCTCGAAAAGAGTCTTCCGGTGAACGATACACGCGGAAACAGTCATTGATAGCGTCATCATCCTTAAAAAACGATTCACCTTTCCAATCGGGGGTACATTTGATACCAAAGTGATTGTTGGCTTCTCTAGCCAATGTACTATTTCCGTTAGCCGACTCTAAAAGGCCTTGTGCCAACGTGATGCTGGCGGGTATCCCGTAAGTGTTCATCTCTTGAATAGCAATCGTTTTATAACGACTGATATAATCTTGTGCAGAAGCGCTTATCGCGGCAGGCTTGTTACTCGGCCGATGCGGATGATTATGCCGCCGTCCCTCGTTGTTGCTTCCGTACGATCCCTGTTGTCGAGTTTTGGAACTCTGTAGCACTTTTTGCTTAGGTAGGCAAGATGTTAGGCTCAAGGAAATACAAAAAAAAAGAATGAGGTATACGAACGATGGTAAAGCGATATGCTGCAGCTGCTTGTTCATTTTGCGATCTACGTTAAATTTTTAAATGTTGACCAATTCTTAGCCGGTCACTCCGAAGTTGATTTTTGGTTTTAATACGGCTAACGGAGGTTTTGTATCGTTTGGCAATTGCTCCCAACGTATCGCCTTTTTTTACCGTATAGCGTAGATTGATTTCGGAAGCAGTGGATTTCTCTTCGAAAGGGGCATCCTGCGGTTCTATATAATCCGCTGGTCTATTGTCAAATAAAAAAAGTTGATGTTTCTTTATAATGGCAACAATGTGGGCTGCCCAGGCCTTGCTACCTGCGTAACCACCGCGCATGATGCCATAGGCCCAAGAATGATAATCATACGCACTGTATCGATCAAAAAGCGACCGAAATTGCTTACGGGTTTTGAGGTAATTAATGAAATCATCGTAAGAAGCCTTAACGCTATCATAGCCCTTGTAAGACGATCGGATTTTTTTGCTGTTATTGGCACCACGAATGCCGAAATGATTATTGAGATGGATTGCAACCTTACTACTACCATTCGCGCTTTCATGCATAGCTACCGCTAGAATAATACTGGCCGGAACACCGAATTTCTCCATCGCGTCGATGGCCCACTCTTTGTGAGCCTCTATATAGGCATGCGCGCCCCCTTGCGCATAGCTGGTTTGCGACAAGAAAAAAAGGAAAAACAAGAATATGGGAAACCGAAGGGTTTTCATTTACTATAATTTTCTGATAAGGAATATACCATCACGGATTGGTAAAATCAATTTCTGTACCCGTTTGTCTTGTGCGATGGTTTTGTTGAGTTCAATGATTTGCTCGGTTTGTTTATCCGGTGATGCGTCTGTAATTTTTCCCTTCCAAAGTACATTGTCGATCATAATCAGCCCGCCTGTTCTCACTTTGTCAAGCACGAGTTCAAAATAATTAAGGTTATTCTTTTTATCAGCATCGATGAAGACTAGGTCGAAGGTTTCCTCAAGTGTCGGTATAATCTGCAGGGCTTCGCCAATATGGTAACGTATTTTGGCACCGTAAGGTGAAGCATCGAAATACCCCTGAACTCGTTCAGCCAACTCTTCGTTGATATCAATGGTATGCAAGATCCCATCAGAAACAAGCCCCTCTGCTAAACAAAGACTCGCATAACCTGTGAAGGTGCCAATCTCTAAAATTCTTTTCGGAGCTAAGAGGTGACTTATTAAACTCAAAAAACGCCCCTGGAAATGTCCGGAAAGCATATGAGGCTGAGTTTCCTTTAAATAGGTCTCCCGATTAATTGCTTTCAAAAGGGGAGGCTCATCATCACAGGTACTCGTTAAATAGGCATTGAGCAAGTTATCCATTATCTCCATGAAGCAAACTTATATAAAATGCTCGGTATTTTCGAATACCACAATATAAATTATAGCTATACAAAGATCCTTTCGAGAAGCGCTTTTAATCTGCTATTGTGCTAGTATTAAGAGAACGTTTTTTTGAAAACATAATAATGGTCTGTTATTAAGACTGAATCGTCTTAAGATAATCTTGCAAGATAATGACAGCAGAAACGGCATCCACTAAGCCTTTTTCTTGTCTTTTTGATCGTCTTAGTCCGCTTTGTGCAATACTGGCCGAGGCCATTTTTGAGGTGAATCGCTCGTCCATGGTAACGATTGGCATTTGAGGAAAGGACTTTTTCAGTAAATTAATAAAACCTTTTACATGTACGGCCGATTGAGAATCAGATCCATCCAGTTGCTTGGGCATACCTACGACAAAAGATTCCACCTGTTCCTGGGATACATATTTTTTCAGGTATTCAATAACATCTTTTGGATGAATGGTGGTTAAAGCGGTCGCGATAATTTGTAAAGGATCTGTCACTGCGACACCTATTCGCTTTGTGCCATAATCAAAAGCCATTATCCGCATAAATTCTTATTTTTGAACATCTGTTCGCAAAGATACGGAAAGCTAATCTATTTTAGGCTTAAGAAGGCCAAGAGCGAGTAGTACAAGCCCATAAAGGAAAATATGCAGTTTAAAGATATAATAGGACAGGAAAAAGTAAAAGCGCACTTGATCAATACGGTAAAGGAAAATAGAGTAAGCCACGCGCAACTTTTTCTTGGTCCCGAAGGAAGCGGAAGTTTACCACTTGCTGTCGCCTACGCGCAATACATTAATTGTGAAAACAAGCAAGAGAACGATAGCTGCGGTAGTTGCAGTTCGTGTAGAAAATATGCGAAGATTATTCATCCCGATCTGCACTTTTCCTACCCCTTTTTTGCGTCGCATAAAGAGGACACGGCCAGTACTTTCATTGATCAATGGCGAAACAGTTTCCTGAGAAATCCCTACCTCAATCTGGAAACCTGGCGAAGTAGCCTGGATGCAGGAAATAAACAGGCGAATATCAACATTGCTGAATGCCATCACATTATCCAAAAATTAAGTCTCAAAGCTTTTGAAGCTCCCTATAAGGTGCTTATTATGTGGTTGCCCGAATTTTTGGATAAAGAAGGGAATACCTTACTTAAGTTGATTGAGGAGCCGCCTGAAAAAACGCTATTCTTGCTGGTAACGCAAAATCAGGATCAATTACTGAACACCATTATATCCCGAACTCAATTAGTAAAAGTAAATGCACTTGATAAAGTTAGTCTGGCGGAGTTTTTGGTTCGTGAAAAGGGTGTGTCACATGAGAAGGCTTTGCAGCTGGCTTATATTAGCGAGGGTAATGTGCAGCAAGCGCTGTCCCTTTTGTCCGATGATCCGGGTGGGGGATATTTTCAGCTTTTTGTACAATGGTTGCGCTTCTGTTTTGGCGCACGTGTACTCGATCTTTTGCAACTGGTTGAAGAAGATTTGTCCAAGCTTGGACGTGAAAATCAAAAAAGTTTCTTACTTTACGCTATTCAAATGATGCGTGATGTAGTGTTATTTAAAGAGGGTGCAAAAACGCTCGTACACCTACCGGAGGCGGAAATGTCTTTTGTTGAAAAGTTTAGCCCGCTTTATGAAACGGCTAAATTGGAAGCTTGTGTCAGCATATTTGAAAAAACAAGTTATTACGTAGAACGCAATGCAAACCCTAAAATCTTATTTTTAGATGTATCTTTGCAATTAGTTTTATTATTTAAACACTAAACGCTCCCGTGATAAACGGGACTCAATATATAGAAATATGGGATGTGATAATTGTTCATCCGGAGGAGGTTGTGCCCCTGCAGGTTGCCAGAGCAACGGTTCATGCATGACGAATGGATGCAATAAATTGGATGTGTACGATTGGCTAAGCCATATGGATATGCCAACAAATTATATACCGTTTAACATTGTAGAAGTAAGATTTAAAGGATCTCGAAAAGACTTTTATATCAATCAGGATAATCTTTATCTGGAAATGGGCGAACCTGTTGCAGTAGAAACGGCAACAGGCGGTTACGATATTGGCTTTGTCTCACTCACCGGTGAACTGGTTCGCTTGCAACTTAAAAAGAACAAGGTTGACCCTAATAGCGTTGAACGCAAGATATTTCGTAAGGCAACCAGTAATGATATGGATAAATATCAGGCGGCTAAAGACTTAGAATGGGAAACTATGCATCGTGCGCGAAAATTGGCTCTTGATTTAGGGTTGTCCATGAAGTTAAGTGATGTAGACTATCAAGGAGATAAGACAAAAGCTACTTTTTACTATACAGCTGAGGGCCGGGTCGACTTTAGAGAACTCATTAAAAAGATGGCGGAAGCTTTTCGTATTCGTATTGAGATGCGCCAAATTGGTATGCGGCAAGAAGCAAGTCGTTTGGGAGGCATCGGGTCTTGCGGAAGAGAACTTTGCTGTTCCACTTGGTTGACCGATTTTAAAACGGTCTCCACCGCTGCTGCACGATATCAGAATTTATCGCTGAATACGCTGAAATTAGCCGGCCAGTGCGGAAAGCTCAAATGTTGTCTCAACTATGAATTGGATACCTATATGGACGCCTTAAAAGATATTCCTAACGATATTGACCGCTTGGAAACAAAAAGAGGTACCGCACGTTTGCAGAAAACGGATATCTTTAGGAGACTAATGTGGTTTTCCTTTCCGGAAGATGAAAACTGGATTCCCCTCGAAATAGACCAGGTGCGTATCATAGCTGAAGGAAATAAAGAGGGCATCAAACCAGATGATCTGGTGGAGATTAAGGAAGAGGTAGCCATTGTTAAACCGGTAACTTACGACTATGAAAATGTAGTAGGACAGGATAGCTTAACTCGTTTAGATGACAAAAGCAAAAAGAAGAAACGTCCGTCCAAGAAAAGAAATAAAAACAAACAACCAGCCTCCGATAGACAGACAGATGCCGGACAGACACTAAATTCCGGACAGAAACTGCAACAGAAAACAGCCACTTCTCCAAAAAAAGAAGGCAAGGTTTCAGCGGATCATGCGGGAGGGGATAAGGGAGCGGTTAAGGACGCGGCAAACGCGCAAAAAACAAAAAACAGTCGCAGACGATACAGAGGTAAACGAACAAATAAGGAGGGAGGGGCATCAAATGGTGAAAAACCCTAAAATTCGTAACCTTATTTGCTTGGTGGCTATGATGAGCTGTATGCTTTCGTGTAATCATGGCGCATTGGTCGACGAGTTTAGACCCGTACCCAACCAGGCATGGAATTATGCCTTTACACCAGAGTTTAAAGTTGAAGTAAAAAATAATACGATACCCTATCGATTGAAAGTGAATGTACGCTTGACGTCGGAGTACCGATACGCAAATCTATTTGTTTTGGTACATCAAAGAAGTGCAAAACATAAACCGAGCAGCAAACGGATCGAGCTGCAGGTGGCCGATAAAGACGGCCGTTGGCTGGGCAAAGGTATCGGAAGCTTGTATAGTTATCAGATTGCTTACAATACCAACTATCATTTTCCCGATACAGGGACTTACTATTTTAAAATTGAGCAAAACATGCGAGATAGTCCTTTAAAAGGAGTTAGCGACGTGGGAATTTGTGTGCTTCCCGAAAGTGTTGCAAAATAATCGGCATGATTTATGTCTTAATAAAGACAAAAAGCCAGAATTTGTCTATGCACAAAACTTTACCTCAACAGCTTTTCTATATCTTATTTTTTGTATTACTGGCAGCTTGCAGACAATCGGGCTCGCCTATCGGAGATCTGTTATTTAAGCAAACCAAAAATAAAGTTTATAAAGAAGTAAACACCGATTCGTTACATACTTACTTTAAAAACTATTTGGAGACAAACACAAATCTATTTAAGAATCCAAAGTATTTAACCCGCTTTTATACAAACGCAAATTTTGAGCCGGTACTAATTACCAAGTTTTACGCGGATTCTTCACTTTTTCGTTTGATAGATTTTCTAAAGCGTGTCGAAGAACATGGCCTTTCAACCCGATCGTATAAAGCAGATACCCTATACGATGCACTTGTTCAGCTGTCGGGTCGAAAGGATATGAAGGTCGATGAGGCCTATGCATGTATTGTTCGTGCGGAGCTGCTCGCGGCGGAGGCGCTTACTCGATATGCTTTTGCATTGGAATATGGGATGACGAATCCAAGGAAAGTATTACCTCGTTATTATATTCCTGTAAGCAGACCCGATAGCGTGTCCTTTGACCGGGTTCTGAGCGTTGAAAATTTAAAGCATTACCTAGATAGTATACAGCCTAAAAGTGGTGCTTACAGAGCGATGCAAAAAGCTTTGATTAATGAGAACCATGGAGCAAAAAAGATAGCGTTGATCGCAAATATGGAACGTTTGCGATGGAAGTACAAAATGGACAGCACCCATTTGATATATGTGAATATTCCAGCTTATCAATTATATATTATCCGTGACCGAAGCACAAAGGGTCAAATGAAGGTGGTTGTAGGAAAGGCAGACGGGCACGAAACCCCGATGCTGGCAAGTAAAATTCATAGTGTACAAGTGAATCCGATTTGGAATATACCAACAAGTATTGCAAAGAAGGAGATATTAGTACAGGCGAAGGCCGACAAATATTATCTGGCCAATCATGGAATGGATGTGTATAGAAGGGGCGTAAAAATCGCAAATCCGGATACGATCGACTGGAGCGTATATAATGAAGAAAACCTGCCTTATAGCTTTAAGCAACAACCTGGGAACACTAATTCACTCGGACTTATTAAGTTTCTGTTTAAAAATGGAAGCAGCGTCTATCTGCACGATACACCGGCAAAGGCAGTGTTCAGTAGATCAATGCGTGCTGCCAGTCATGGATGCGTAAGGGTAGAAAAGCCGCTGGATCTGGCACGTGCTTTATTTGGCGAAGGCGAAAAATACGACCTCATCAAGGAAGAGATGTCTAGTGAGGAACCTGTAGCCAAAACAATTGGACTTAAGCCACAAGTTCCCGTGGTATTAGACTATGTTACTTGTAAAATGGATAGTTCTTCCACTTTAAAGTTTTATCCGGACGTATATAAACTAGACTCCCTATTGTACCGATCGCTAAAGTAGGTTGCCTGCTTCGGCTAACGACATTGAATCGGGTATTTCTGATTTGGATTCATCCATGTTGGCCGCCATTAAGCTTTGTGTTGCCGTCTGCTCATTTAGATAGGCGGACTGGTATTTTGCTGATTTACCGTATATATAAAGAACCGATTTGTTTTTGATCAGATCAATGATTTTATCTTTTAAAGGTTCGGATACGGCTGGACAGCCTTGGCTTACTCCCATTCGGTCTTGGCCTTTCAATATATTGGCTCCTACATACCAAGCGCCATGGAGCACAATGCCCCGCGCTCGCGCGTTTGTATTAAATCCACGATCTAAGCCGTCCAATTTTAACGACCGACCATGCTTTCCTTGATACGTTTCTCCCGTTAAATAAAATCCTAAACTACTCTGATTCGAATTTGGTCGATCGGAAAACAACCTAGCCTCTTGAATACCGCTCCCGCGGCCATGCGCGACAAAGGTATTTAACAATAGACTATCCCGCTCCAAGTCAATAATCCACAAACGAGGCTTACTACTGTGTATGCTGAGATCTGCGATGGTCAAAATGGGTGAATCGGTCTTTCCTTGTTCTCTTAAATTCAAATAGCCAATATATGCTTGCCTGAATACGACGCTATCTAATGTAGGTGCAAGCTTTTGCACATGCTCGTAAACAGATTCAAACGTGTTAGATAAGAGCGAACCGCGATTGGTCTTCTTTTTTTTGTTAAAAACCTTATGGTTTATAGGTCTGGGTGAATGGATGGATCGCCAACTGGTATTAATAACGATTGCTAAAAATAAAAAAATAATACTGGGCACTAAAATGCTCTTTCTCAACTTCATATACTCTCCACTTTTCTCTTTTCCATTTAGAGTCAAAAGACGTTTTTTTGAAAACGACAATTGCCCCGAATTTATTGTGTGACAAAAATACAATAAATATCTTAAAACTCATTCATTGTAAGAAATATTTTAACTATTCTGACAATTTAATAACAGGATACTAAGAAAAATGTCAAAACAGAAGTTTTATATATAAAACGAAGCGAGAAGGCTTTATATTTATCAGAATTTAAAAACATTCGCTCGTTTGATTGTTAGGAACTAAACTGAAATTCATATGACATATCAATATTTGTTAACGACGATTGAGGGAGAGATTTTGAAAATAACCATCAATCGTGAACAGAAGCTTAATGCATTGAATAGAGATACGCTGCGAGAATTAAACCAGGCAATTACAACAGGTTTGCAGGATAAAAACGTAACCGGTATAGTTATTACCGGGGCCGGAGAAAAAGCTTTTGTGGCAGGGGCCGATATCAGCGAATTTGCCGGCTTTGACGAATCGCAGGGTCGAGATCTGGCAACTAAGGGGCAATTGGAGGTTTTTAACTTAATTCATCATGCAGAAAAGCCCATTGTAGCGGCTATCAATGGGTTCGCATTGGGTGGTGGGCTTGAGATTGCAATGGCCTGCCATATACGCATTGCTAGTCATACCGCACGTTTGGGCTTGCCTGAGGTTTCTCTTGGGCTAATCCCGGGATATGGGGGAACGCAGCGTTTAACCCAGTTAGTAGGCAGGGGAAATGCGATGGAGCTGATACTAACCGGAAATATGATTAATGCTGAAAAGGCTTTGCAGATTGGTTTAGTTAACCATGTGGTACCGGCTGACGAAGTAATTAGCAAGTCGGAAGAGATCATTAATGACATAGCAAAGCGATCACCACGTGCCGTAGCCGCAGCCATTCGAGCAATTAATGCCTCCCTAGTAGCTGGCGAGCAAGGGTTTAATGTTGAAATTAATGAATTTGCTAAATGCTTCGCAACCGCTGACTTTCAGGAGGGCGTAGCTGCATTTCTTGAAAGACGACAACCCCAATTTCCTAAAGAATAATGAGATATCAAGTATTTGCATAACTGCTTTTACTTTTTATAACCATAAATGAGCTCACCTGATTACCCAGGTCAGTTTTTACCATCCCTACGGGAGGCAAGTTTTTTAATTTTTAATTTTTAATTTTGAATTTAAAAAAAGCATGTCTTTAGCTTTGTTCGATCAGAAACAGCGGAATAATATCACTTTAGTGATTATCGTTGTGCTAGGTGCATTTATTCTATATTCTTTACGAGGCATTTTCGGTGCCTTGCTGGCAACTATGATTATGTACACCATCTTCAGATCGCTAAATCTGTACTTAACAGAGCAACTGAAATGGCGGAAATCAATTTCAGCGGTATTGATCATCATTGCTTCTTTTTTTATTATTGTATTCCCTTTTTATGGCCTCATTAACATGATTGCCAAACGAGTAATAGAGCTCACCAAACATCCTGATAAAATCCAACGGGTAATCGATGAGATTAACCGCTTTTTAGGAGATAAGTTACAACAGCCGGATTTGATAACGAATAACCTGCAACGAGGGGTGGCTTATGCGGGAAATCTGATGACTTCTATTTTAAGTGGTGCCGCCAATATTTTGCTCGACATCTCGGTCATGTATTTTCTACTATATTTTCTGTTTGTAGGCTGTAGGGAGTTTGAGAAAGGTGTATTGCGTTATTCCCCATTCTCGGATGAGAACGCAATACGCTTCGGTGTGGAATTAAGAAATATTACCTATTCGAATGTGCTAGGTCAAGGTCTGATTGCCGTAATACAGGGAGGTGCCGTCGCCTTTGGATATTGGATGTTTGATTTCGCTGATCCTCTATTTTGGGGAGTGATTTGCGTTATCCTGTCTTTTATTCCAGTGGTAGGTGCTCCCATGGTTTTTATTCCTGCTTGTATCATAAAATTTATAGACGGCGATACATTCAATGCAATCGCCATGCTGCTATGGGGCATCCTTTTAGTGTCGAATATCGATAATGTACTTCGCTTGGTAATTGCAAAGCGTGTGGGCGATATCCATCCCATTATTACCATTGTAGGGGTTATTATAGGAATTCCCATGTTCGGCATTATGGGGCTTGTTTTCGGGCCATTGCTGCTTTCTTATTTCTTGATCACTGTGAAAATTTATGAAACAAACAAGTTGGCTGAAATGCGCTTAAGGAAAAAAAATAATGACAATTAGTATTGTTGGCAAACTGTTTGCTTGTTATTTTGTATATATATAAGGTCGCTTCAGGTAGCCTTTAAAAACTATTAGTTGATAATTAACATTAATTTTTTAAAAGTCATGAATGATAATGGTAAAATAGTAGCTGCTTTGCTAGCAGGCTTGGCTGCGGGTGCAGCGTTAGGAATCTTATTCGCACCTGAAAAAGGCTCTGATACTAGAGATAAACTAAGCGACTCCTTAAAAGATTTGGGCGACGCAATTAAAGAGCGCACAGCAGAACAGGTGGAGCAGTTTAATGATTTGAAAGAACGTTTAGTGTCTACAATCAAGTCAAAAGTGAATAAAGGCGAGGCGAGCGTGGAAGAAGCATTGGAAGAACATGCGTGAATATAAATGAAATCCATTATAGATGTTGATAGCATCTATAATGGAAAAATATTATCTATGGAAGAAAAAGATACATTTTCAATTAAAGGTGTTGTCCAGAAGCTAAAAGAATATGTAGAAAACTATACTGACTTAGCTTATCTAAAATTTGTTGGACGCATTTCCAAAATACTTCCCGGAATTGCTGTTAGTGGTATAAGCCTCTTATTTGCTTTTTTTGTGGTATTCTATCTAAGTATGGCGCTCGCTTTTTTTATTGGGGAGCTTTTAGATAGCTACGCATTGGGCTTTGCCGTCACCGGATTGGTGTTCATCTTACTCATATTGCTTGTAGCAGCATTTAGACAAACGATCAAAAAGATGATCGCCAATGTTTTTATAAAAATTTTTATTAGTCTACGTAAAGACGATGACGATGAAGAACAAAATAACTAATATAGAAGAGCTACAAGCTGAAATTGCACGATTGAAGACAGTAAAGATGGAACAGGAAGCCTATTTGGAGCATCAGTTTGGGATCCTGAAGAATAAAATCAATAAGCCCGTTCATTTTTTTCAAAACATGTTTGCCTTTCTTCCCAATACGGCGAGCTTGTTTAGCAACATTGGTACAAAAGGGGGAGCTTTTCAAGGCGATTGGCTGACAAAGAGCTTGCGGGTAGGGTTACCTTTCCTTGTTAATCGCGTCTTTTTTAGAAAAGCAGGTTATGTCAAACGTATTTTAATGGGGTTGCTCTCAAGCCAAGCTGCTGGGTTCTTTAATAAAGAACGCCTCGCTCAAGGGGTCGATGCCATTACGTCGTGGATAAGAAAGTCTACAAAGAAAAGCCATACTGCAAAATCCGGAAAAAATAGGCGAAGTGATTATAACTTCGGTATCCCGCCCGATAGTGAAACGTATTAGCTAACTGCCGAAGCAGTAACTTGGAAAGTGCTGATGCTAACAACTTAATAACATATTTCCCATAAAAAAGCCATGATATTATACCATGGCTTTTTTTATGGGAATGATTTATATTACATCATGCCGCCCATGCCACCACCCATTGGAGGAGCACCGGCACCAGCTTTCTCATCTTCTGGCTCATCTGCTAATACACATTCGGTCGTTAAGAGCATCGAAGCGATTGAAGCTGCGTTTTCCAAGGCAACACGTGAAACCTTCGTAGGATCAATTACACCTGCGCTAATTAGATTTTCATATCTGTCAAAGCGAGCGTTGTAACCGAAATCACCGCTACCTTCTTTTACTTTCTGTACAACAATAGAACCTTCTACGCCAGCATTGTTACAGATTGTACGCAACGGCTCTTCGATAGCACGTTTAATAATGTTGATACCTGTGGTCTCATCTTCACTTTCTCCCTTAAGATTTTCAAGAGACTCAATAGCGCGGATAAAGGCTACACCGCCACCTGCAACAATACCTTCTTCAACAGCTGCGCGTGTTGCGTGAAGAGCATCATCTACACGGTCTTTCTTCTCTTTCATTTCTACTTCTGTAGCAGCACCAACATAAAGTACAGCCACACCGCCTGCTAATTTCGCTAAACGCTCTTGCAGTTTTTCACGGTCATAGTCAGATGTAGTCGTCTCGATTTGCGCTTTGATTTGGTTAACGCGACCTTTAATGGTTTCTACCTCACCTGAACCGTTGATAATAGTAGTGTTGTCTTTGTCAACAACAACTTTTTCAGCTTGTCCTAAGTAAGAAAGGTCTGCATTTTCTAGTTTGTAACCTCTTTCTTCCGAGATTACGGTACCACCTGTTAAGATCGCGATGTCCTCAAGCATAGCCTTACGACGGTCGCCAAAGCCAGGAGCTTTAACGGCAGCAACTTTCAATGAACCACGAATTTTATTAACTACCAATGTAGCTAATGCTTCGCCATCCAAATCTTCAGCGATAATCAATAGCGGCTTGCCTGTCTGTACTTGCTTTTCCAGAATCGGAAGCAACTCTTTCATATTGCTGATTTTTTTGTCATAAATCAATATGTAAGGATTCTCAAGCTCGGCCTCCATCTTTTCCGTGTTGGTAGCAAAATAAGGCGACAAATAACCGCGGTCAAATTGCATACCCTCTACGGTTTTTACTTCTGTCTCAGTACCTTTCGCTTCTTCTACAGTAATAACACCGTCTTTTCCAACTTTTTCCATCGCTTCTGCAATCAATTCACCAATGACTTCGTCATTGTTTGCAGAGATAGTAGCAACTTGTTTAATTTTACTATTGTCTTCTCCTACTGTTTGCGATTGTGCTTTTAAATTTTCAACAATAGTAGCAACAGCCTTGTCGATACCGCGTTTCAAATCCATTGGATTAGCACCGGCTGCAACGTTCTTAATACCTGCAGTCACAATGGCTTGTGCTAAAACTGTAGCCGTTGTTGTTCCGTCCCCTGCTTGGTCAGCGGTTTTAGAAGCTACTTCTTTCACCATCTGTGCACCCATGTTCTCTAGCGCATCTTTTAAATCGATTTCTTTCGCTACAGTAACACCATCTTTAGTAATGGCAGGCGAACCAAATTTTTTCTCAATAATTACATTGCGTCCTTTTGGACCTAATGTTACTTTGACAGCATTTGCTAAGATGTCAACACCTTTTTTTAAGGCATCACGCGCTTCTACGTTATATTTTACCTGTTTTGACATAGTTTTTAAAGTTTAAAATTGCGTACATCGATCTTCTCTAGTTAATTATACGCGCTTTTAATGGTTAATGTTCGTTTTAATCTATTCTAAAAAGCTATACTGACTAGATTATAGCATAGATGTCGGATTCGCGCATAATTAAATACTCTTTTCCTTCGTAGGTTATTTCTGTTCCGGCATACTTACCGTACAGCACTTGGTCGCCCACTTTAACAGTAATAGGCTCATCTTTTTTTCCCTCGCCAACAGCAACAACGGTTCCGCGTTGCGGTTTTTCCTTGGCGGTGTCAGGAATGTAGATACCTGATGCAGTTTTCTCTTCAGCAGCAGCAGCTTCTACTACTACTCTGTCTCCAATCGGTTTGATACTTAATGCCATAATTGTACTAGATATTATTGTTTTTAATATTAGATTAACGTTTCCGGGAAATTTTAAGTCATGAACTGTGCCAAAATCAAAAAGACGATTTTTGTTGTCATTTTTTCATTTCGAAGGCTCGTGATAATAGAAATTTATTTTCAACTTGTCAGCTTGGCTGAATATTTGGCAGAAAAAAGGGCAGTGCAGAATGTGCAATGCCCTTTTGTTTTTTTACGGGTTTTAATATAATTACTTGGTAGTGTCGACAGACGCTGGTTTCTGCCCTTGCGGAGTAGCCGGAGTCGTCGCCGGTTTCTGTAAAGGAGCAGTCGGTGTAGCCGTCGGTGTAATTTGTTTTTGCAGTTCTAATCCGGGATTAGAGCCAGTACCCGCGCCCGGGTTCGTAATATTCAACAATAGCGAAAATACCATAATCGCAATTACCAAACCCCATGTCCCTTTTTCCAAAATATCTCCTGTGCGTTGCACGCCCATGAGGTTGTTGGACCCGGCAAAACCTGAGGCTAAGCCACCTCCTTTCGGATTCTGGATTAAAACAATAAATACCAAAAGCACACAGGCTAAAATGGTTAATACGATAAGTAATGTATACATTTCTTTATGTGGTTAATTAATTCTACTTTCTAACGCTTTAATACGGTCGGCAAAATAAGCACTTTTTTTGGGATATTTCAAACTTAATTTCATGTAAGTATCGATTGCCTTATGATAAAGCCCCTGCTCTTCATAGATTTGAGCCAAGGTCTCCGAAACAAAGTTAGATTGATCTTCGGCACTTTGCCTAGCCTTATTCTCGAGTGTGATCTGACTGGCTTGGGGAGGTCGAATCTGCGGTTCTTCTTTAATAAAGCGTTCGATAATCTCATCGGTTTTTTTCGGAACCTTAAAAGTGATGGTTCTGCTTTCCTTAATACTTAGCTTTTCTTCAGGCTCCTGCAAATGAAAGATGTTTTCTCGGATCTGCTGATCTAACACCAAATCACTAATATCGTTTTGTAATTTTTTTAACGAAGGCTTTCGGTTTGTGGCATAAGGTTGATAAGTGTCCGCATAAGCTAAACGAGTTTTGTGAAGCCACCATACAAACGTGTACGGCATTAAATCGTCGTCATATTTCGAAACATCTTCTCTAGAGGCTTCTGTTTCTTCAGGAGAAGGGGGGGCTACACCTGTTGGTAC
Source organism: Olivibacter sp. 47 (assembly GCF_030372825.1). NCBI lineage: Bacteria > Pseudomonadati > Bacteroidota > Sphingobacteriia > Sphingobacteriales > Sphingobacteriaceae > Olivibacter > Olivibacter sp. 47. The sequence continues at coordinate 6,353,103 of NZ_JAUCNR010000001.1, read as the reverse complement.
TCTTTGGTCTTCTTCTGTATATATAACCTCAGGCTCGTCCGCAGATTCAGTGGTTTCATCAATTACATCTTCTTCTACAATGGCTGCTTCGGAAATAAACGCACTTTCCACGGCATGTTCCTTAAGGCGGTCTTGCCCCAAAACCTGATCGAGTTTTGCGACAGCATCGTCCTGACTTAACGTAAGGTCATTTAAAGGAGAATTGTAAATAAAGTTATAGAGCTGTTCCGGATCGCTTGCAAATAGCGCTGCCTTCTTAAAGATAGCTTGTTGATCACCCTTGTCCTGTGAACAGCGTTTAGCTTCTAAAAACCATAAGATATGACTGTAAGGATAGGCTTGCAGAAGTAATGCCAAATCTTCTTGCTTCATCTGGGTAGAATCTGCCAGTAATCCATTAAATTTATGTCTTAATGATTGTTGCTCCACTGTCGACGATTTTACGCTTACCAATTGGCAAAAGCGCGGTTAAAAATATCTTCGGTTAACTGTCTATTGATTGCTTCAATAAGCGTTTGCTCCTGCGCCTGCACTGTACCGGTGAAATCCTGATATCGTGTAAAGCTCTGTTCAAAGCTGTTGTCCGGCTTGATGTTATCAACGTATTTTACACTCACCGTAATCGATAAACGATTGGCCTGCGCGCGATCTTGACCCCCAACCGCTGCCGAAGTAATGGCATAGCCGGTAATGCGTCCCTCAAAAATGGCATCGCCCTCGGAGGTCACTTGGCTTAATCGCGATTGGTTGCGAATACGCTCTTTTAATGCCTCGGTGAATTGCTGACTTAAATAAGGCACCACAATGGGAGCAGAATTTTCGAAAAATTGCACATTAAAGGTTTTCATTCCTTCGGGAATGGATGCCCCGTTAAGTTTATATACTCCACATGACTGGAGAAGCACTAAAAACGGGACCAATAAAAATGATAATCTAACAGCTCTAAGCATCTTTTTACTTTCTGGCAATCGGGAACTCTTAACTTAAATTCAAATCTTTGATTTTACGATACAGCGTACGCTCTGAAATTCCAAGTTCTTGAGCCGCTAATTTTCGCTTACCTTTATATTTTTTTAAAGCCCTTTTAATTAAATCGGATTCCTTTTCTACTAACGATAACGATTCTTCTATTTCTTCTGCATGGGGAGCGATTTCAAAATTCTCTTTATTTGCAGGGGGTTGATGGATCGTTAATGGTGAGAAGGTTTCATTGCTTGATGATGTATTTGGCTGCACTTCCCGATATAATTGGTTTAAGTACGGAGAATTGTCGGAAATAGTATTGGAATTGATGCCATTTTTTAATAGCTCAACAACTAATTTTTTTAATTCCACCATATCTTTCTTCATGTCAAACAAAACCTTATACAGCAAGTCTCTCTCTGAAAAATCTTCGTTGGCTTTGTTCTCTAACCGCATAGGTAAGGTGCTTGTCCGCTCGTTGGGTAAATAGCTTTGTAATATCTGTGCAGTAATCACTCGCTCCTTTTCAAGTACGGCGATCTGCTCCGCAATATTTTTTAATTGCCTTACATTACCCGGCCAATTGTAATTGCTTAACAATTGTTGGGCATCATCGGTAAGCTGAATACTCGGACTTCTATATTTGTCCGTAAAATCCGCAACAAACTTGCGAAAAAGTAAATGAATATCTTCCCTTCTGTCTCGTAACGGCGGGATCCGTAACGGAACAGTATTTAAGCGATAGTATAAGTCCTCTCTGAATTTGTTGGCCTTTACCGCATCATAAACATCTACATTGGTTGCGGCAATCACTCGCACATTGGTTTTCTGTACCTTCGACGAGCCTACCCGCAAGTACTCACCGGATTCAAGCACGCGTAATAAACGCGCTTGCGTACTTAAAGGGAGCTCGGCCACTTCATCTAAAAAGATGGTTCCACCGTTGACTACCTCAAAATAACCTTTCCTTGCTTCGTGAGCACCTGTGAAGGAACCCTTTTCATGTCCAAATAGTTCGGAATCAATCGTTCCTTCGGGGATAGCACCGCAGTTTACAGCAATAAAAGCACCGTGTTTTCGGCTACTTAATTGATGGATAATATGCGAAAATACTTCTTTACCACTGCCACTTTCCCCGGTGATTAAAATAGAGATGTCGGTTGGAGCCACCTGTCTAGCAACATCAATGGCTCTATTTAATAAAGGCGAATTGCCGATAATACCAAATCTATTCTTAATATCTTGTATATCCATTTGTTCTACTAATATTTTACGCCACACAGAATTGAATTGCCAATCCTACTGGATACATATAGATGCGTTATCAAACAATCTTACCGATTAAGGTTGCTGATGTGCATGTCTCTGCCATTACATTGACATAGTCGCCAACTTTATATCGGGCATCAACGGGAAAAACAACCATGGCATTTTGATCATTACGACCGCAATAGTCCTTGTCAGATCTTTTTGAAAAACCTTCTATCAAAACTTTGTGTATCTTTCCGACCTGTTGCTGTAACCTGAAAAGACTGTGTGCCCGTTGTTTCTCTACTACTTCTGTTAATCTTCTCTTCTTTATCTCTTCCGGAATGTCATCAGCGTAACGCTTGGCAGCCAGTGTTCCGGGACGTTCCGAATAGGCAAACATATAAGCATAATCGTATTGCACATAGTCCATCATGGAAAGTGTATCCTGATGTTCTTCTTCCGTTTCGCTGCAAAAACCGGTAATCACATCTGTCGATATCGCACAGTCAGGGATAATTCGTTTTATGGTGTCAATACGTTCTATGTACCATGCGCGATCATAAGTGCGGTTCATTAGTTCCAGTATCCGGCTATTGCCTGATTGAACGGGTAGATGTATATAGTTACAAATGTTCTCATGCCTAGCGATGCTATATAGCACTTCATCGGTAATATCTTTGGGATGCGAGGTGGAAAATCGTACGCGGAGTAAGGGGTCAACAGCTGCCACCATTTCCAGTAATTTTGCAAAAGTAATCGCCGTATGATTTGCAGCAGCATCGTCTTCTTGAGGCGACCATTTATAGGAGTCCACATTCTGTCCTAACAAAGTAACTTCCCGATAACCGGCTTTAAATAAGTCTCGCGCTTCCTTAACAATAGAATAGGGGTCACGGCTGCGTTCTCTCCCACGGGTAAAAGGTACTACACAGAAGGAACACATATTGTCGCAACCGCGCATGATCGATATAAACGCAGTAACGCCATTGGTATTTAATCGTACCGGATTGATATCAGCATAGGTTTCTTCGCGCGAGAGTAACACATTAACAGCCCGGCTACCATCATCTACTTTTTCGATTAAATTGGGTAAATCCCGATAGGCGTCCGGTCCAACAACTACATCAACTAGCTTTTCCTCCTCTAAGAATTTTGATTTTAAACGCTCGGCCATACATCCCAGTACACCTACAATCATTCCCGGCTTTTTTAGTTTAGCGGATTCAAATTCTTTTAGGCGGTTGCGCACGCGTTGTTCTGCGTTTTCGCGAATGGAACATGTATTGATAAAAACTACATCCGCTTCTTTATAATCGGGAGTAGTGCTGAAACCTTTATCCAGTAGTATAGAAGCAACGATTTCACTATCAGCAAAGTTCATTTGACAACCATAACTTTCAATATAAAGTTTGCGTCCATTTTGCTCTTTATTATCAGATAACATTACTGCTTCGCCTTGCCGCGATTCGTCGTGTTCTTTTAAACTCATTTCTGTCTCTATCATGGCCATGATTTAAGGCTACAAAACTACGAAATAATTTTGGTTTTAATGACACTTTGTCAGCTATTGTTGGAAAGGTGGTTATTCATAGCATTAACAGCGCCGCGGTATAGACGAATACTAAAATACGATCATCAGGCTACTTCTTGCTTGAATGAAGTGACATTACCAACCTTTGCGAACAATCTGTATAAATCGGTGTTAATCGAAAAGAAGATATTTAACTTAGATGTGTTTTTATTTTACTAGTAATATTAAACCTATTCGTCAAGGTAGCATTTATTTGCAATTAGGACGTGTTAATCATACTATATGCCAGAACCAATAAAAGGAAAAAGAAGGGGTACGAAAGGGTGGTTATGGGTAGGATTCGCCCTCCTTGTTTTTTTAATAAGCGCTTTAATTGCAGAGCAAATTATTGAAGATAAGCTGCCTAAACGTTTACAATCAGCCATAAGCAAAGAAAGTGAAGGGCTATATCAAATCCATTTCGGATATACTAAGGTAAACTTATGGAGAGGCCAGTTTATAGCTAAGAATATTCACTTAATACCGGATACGGCCAGGAATGGGAGATTGAAAAAAGGAGGACAGACAACTTTGTTTGAGCTAAAAGCAAAGTACATAAATGTTGCCGGATTTAAGCTATTGAAGCTCCTTTGGCATAAAGAGATCAATGCCTCCGATGTAATTGTAAGTCAGCCAATCATTATACAATACAAGATCTCATCTAAAACGGAAAAAAATGGAAAAAATATAAGACAGCAATTGCGGGCTATAAAAAATAAAATCGTTATAAAGAAAATTACCCTGTCAGGAATTCAATACCGCACCATCGATATGCAGTCGAAGAAGGAAACTTGGCTAAAAAATATTAATTTTCATGCAAGTAATATTAAACTAGGCCAGTGGGCTAAACAGCAGGATTCGACAAGGCTTGGACTTGTGGAGAGCTTTCGTTTTTATGGCAAGAAAGTAATCTACTTATCGAACGATGAGCTATATAAATTGCAACTAGCCCGTTTAGATATTTCTACTGAAAAAAATACGCTTGGTATTGATTCGTTTTCAGTTGTTCCTAAATACACGGAGAAGCAATGGTCAAAGACGCTAAAATATAAAAGAGATCGTTATGACATGTTTTTTCCGAAGATTGAGGCTAGTGGGCTAGATCTGAAACGGTGGCTGGACGAAGGATGTTTAAAAATGGATAGCCTTGTTGTTAATCAGGCAATTATCCGTGTGTATGCCGACAAAGGGATGCGGGAAAAAAAGACGACGGCGTCAAATAATTTTCCATCCCTTGCTTTTCAACGTTTAAAAGTACCGATTACAATTAACAATATCTATATCAAAAACACGGATGTTTATTACAAGGAACTAAACCCGAAATCCGGTAGAGCAGGATTGGTGTTCTTTAACAACTTAAATGCTCATTTGCAACATGTTAGCAACGATAGTCTGCAGCTTAAACAAAATCCCTGGATTAAAGGATCTTTCTCAACATTCTTTTTAGGAAAACCAAAACTCACATTGAATATAGATTTTAATATGCTTGATACACTTGGCGCATTTCACTATAAAGGGGTTTTGGACGGAGCACCGGCAAGCTTTTATAACCAATTGCTCGAGCCTATTACTTTAGCGAGAGCTGAAAAGGGTTATGTGAATTCCGTTCGATTCAATATAACGGCAAATCGTTATGGCGCTAATGTCGAAACGGAAATGTTATATAATGATTTGAAAGTCGCCGTACTGGATGCAAGTAGTGGCAAACTGGAGAAAAAAGGCTTTCTCTCCTTGTTTATAAACTGGTTAGCGATAGAAGCGAACAATCCTTCAAAGGATGGGAAGCCGCCTCGTATTGCGCGGCACTATTATAAACACCCGCAGGAAAAGACTTTTTTTAATTTAATGTGGAAAGCGCTCTATTCCGGATTAAAAGTTAATTTAGGCTTGCCGGAGATATGATAAGTGAGCGCAAACTTTTTGCCTATATTTAGGTTATGGATTGCATATTATACATTCGAAAGAAATAAATCTATGAAACCCGTTTGGAAGTGGGTGATCGGCATTTTGTTAACGCTGATACTCGTTGTTATCGCTGGTCTATGGTATCTGGGAAATCACTGGCGACCTATTTTAAATGAAAAGATACACGAGATCGTTTTGAGCTCGAGCGACAGCTTATACCAGGTCTCTTATGATGATCTTGACTTCAACATGGTAACAGGAAATGCTTATCTGTATAATTTTAAGCTCACGCCCGATACTAATGTATACAATGAATTGAAAGCGCAGCGAAAAGCCCCGGATAATATATACGATATTTCCGTAGCCCGGTTAGCTATTCGTGATTTTCACCCCAAACGAATTTACACAGAAAGGAAGCTCAATATTGATGAAATTATGATTGAAAACCCGGATATTAAGGTGGTCAATCAAACGCAGGCGTACAATGATAAGGTTCAGCCGAAGGATCAGCGTACCCTATATCAAAAGATTTCAAAAATACTAAATGAGTTAACCGTTGAACATATCGCGTTCGAAAACGTAAATATTGCCTATACCAATCGAAACGAAAAGAAGGAGAAGACGACGCGTTTGAAAAATGTAAATATCGACATCACCGATCTGCGCGTAGATTCCACCTCTCAGGAAGATAGCTTGCGCTTTTATAATGCTCGCTCGGTAGATTTTAAAATGAATGACTACCGCATTGCCACCGGTGATAGTTTATATTATATCGACTTAAAGGGAATTCAATTTACTTCCACTAATCGAACGATGGTATTAAGCGGTTTGCAAATGATGCCCCGTTATAGTAAAGTGGATTTCCATAAAAAAACGAAAATAGCGAAAGAGCGTTTTGAATTGCGATTTGATACCATCAGTATCAAGCACATTGACCTATTTAAATTTTTAAAACAACAGAGATTATATGCAGGCGAAGTTGTACTTGGAAAATCAAAAGTTGAAATCTACCAAAATACAGCCTATCCGAAGAAGAAAGCAAAAGAAAAAATCGGAAAATTCCCGCACCAGGAGTTAAGAAAACTGGCTTTTCCGATTAAAATAGACACACTCACGCTAAAAGAAGCGCTGGTTACTTATCAAGAATATAATCTGAAAAGCGGGCAAATTGGAACAGTAAGTTTTCACAATACACATGGCACTTTTTATAATATAACGAACGATTCGCTGGCGCTGATCCATAATCCCTATATGACCGCTGATATTCACTCGAAATTCATGAACAACGGTAAACTCCATATTAATTTCGGGTTTAATATGCTTGATAAGCTCGGGGCTTTTACTTATAAAGGTTCATTAACAGCAATGAATGCCAAAGCATTAAATCCGTTAACAAAACCGCTGGCAATGGTAGAGGTATCGTCGGGATATTTTGATCGACTCCATTTTAATGTAAAAGCGAATGAGTACAAAGCAGTGGGACGAGTCGACTTCTTTTATAGAAACTTGGCGGTACAGATAATAACCAAAGAGAGCGATGGGTCAAAATCTAAAAATGGAATGGTGTCAATCCTAACAAATAAATTTCTGATCAATGATAGTAATCCCGACGCGAACGAGAAATTCCACCCCGGGCCTATTAATTATAGGCGACCTTTAACCGCTTCCTTCTTTAATTTCCTATGGAAGAGCCTCTTTGAAGGGGTCAAGGCTAGCGTCGGAATTGATAAGAAGCGGGAGGCTAAATTAACAGCTACGGCAGAAGAGGCTGATAAGGCAGTTGGAAAGCTCAAAAAGTTCTTTAAAGGAATATTCCATAAAAAGGAAAAAAAAGAACAACAAGACAGTCTTAAACGTCAATGATTAGTCATCGGCTATCAGCTGATTCCGATAGCCGATGGTTAGCTTTATCCTACAATGAAGTTCCAACCGAAAGGATCTTCAACTTTACCGTAACGTAACTGGTTAAGATAGTCCAATACCTTGTTCGAAAACTCACGGGTGGCGGGGTCGCTGAGCTTATAAATCTTACCTTCATATCCTATCTCCGAGATTGGTGTCAAAGTAGCAGCAGTACCGGCAGCAAAAGCTTCACTTACCTTGCCTGTCTCTATGCCTTCGATTAATTCTTGGACACTTACATCCCGTGTTTCGGTTTTGATTCCCCAGCTCTTAGCTAGATCCATAATGCTGTGACGGGTAACGCCTTGTAAAACAGTTTCAGACCCTGGGGTTATAAGCGTATCTCCCAACATAAATACTAAATTGGCAGTGCCTGCTTCCTCAATGTATTTATGCTCCTTGGCATCTGTCCAAATTAGTTGATCGAAGCCCTCGTCCTGTGCTAACCGAGTAGGATAGAGCGAAAGGGCGTAGTTGCCGGCATTTTTGGAGAAGCCAACACCTCCCGCTGCAGCTCGGGTAAAATAGGTTTCTACTTTTACACGTAATGGCTTATTGTAGTAGGCGCCAACCGGCCCCGTAATAATCACAAATTTATAGGACTTTGAGGGATGAACACCTAAAGCCGGTTCTGTACCGAACATAAACGGGCGAATATAAAGGGACGCACCGGTAGTTGGTGGCACAAAACTGCGATCAATATCAATCAATTTCTTTAGCCCGTCCATAAAGATCTCTCGAGGGACTTCAGGCATTTCCAACCGGACGGCAGACTTATTAAAGCGGTCAAAATTTCTGTCCGGACGAAAAATGCTAACACGACCGTCTTCAAATTTATACGCCTTAATGCCTTCAAAAATAGCCTGCCCGTAGTGAAGGGCTGAAGTGGCAGGGCTCAGACTAAGGTTAGCATAAGGGACAATCTTGACCTCTTTCCATTCACCATCATCGTAATCCGCCACTAACATATGGTCAGATAAAATTTGTCCAAACTTTAGGTTGTTAAAATCAACCTTTGCTAATTGTGAGTCTTTCGTTAACTCAACTTTAATTTCATAAGAATGTGCCACGGTAAAAATATATAAGTTGTATGCCGTGCAATTTAGGAAAAAAAAGGAAAAGAAGGCAAATACTTGTAGCATGTTGTGGGGCGATCGCGTTAAAAAAGACCGTTTATTCTTTCAGAAGGGTTTTGCAAAGGCATCTCTGTAACATGTTAGCTAAAATTTAGCGATTAAAACATTCCCTCTTCCGTTCCCTAATTTTAATGTTACTTTTGTAAAGAAGGGGGTGCCTTTTGTTTTAGGTTACAAGCAATGGAAATACTTTGTTAAACACAGTTTACTTACTGTTTATTTTGGTGGTAAGTTATACGGTATAAAAAGAAATGTATGAAACAACTAATAATTGGTGTATTAACAGCCCTGCCTTTTTGGGCCAATGCACAGCAAGATTATGTGATTAAAGGAAATATAGGAAATGTAAATGCTCCGGCGAAGGCTTATATTTCTTATCGCCTAAACGGAGCTAATCAGCTTGACTCCACAAGTGTCATAAATGGCGCATTTTCGTTTAAAGGTGCAGTAGAAGAGCCGCTTAACGCTGTTTTAGTATTAGCCCATAAGGGGGAACCTGTAATGCAACTGGAAGCACCCGATATGATTCCTGTCTTTTTGGAAAAAGGAACGATTACGGTGCAATCGGCTGATTCATTAAGTAAAGCTACATTAGGCGGAACTCCATTAAATGTAGATCAATCCACCTTAAACAAGGCAATGGATGTGCTTAAGGCTGATCAGGCAAACATCATGAATGTATATTATGGAGCATCGGATGAAGAAAGAAACTCCGAAGAGTTTCAGAAGAAGTTTCAAGCACTTTATGAAGGTTTACAACAGAAGCAAATACAAATTGTAAGTGATTTCATTAAGAGCAAACCAAATTCATTAGTTAGTATGTATACCTTGCGATCTACGCTGGATCCCGGGAGAGATTATGAACAGGCACAACAACTATATAGTAGCCTGTCAAAAGACATACAAACAAGCAAGATAGGCGCAGAATACGGACAATCATTGAATGCAGCAAAAGGTACCAGTATCGGTGCGCAAGCCCCTGAATTTACCATGAATGATACAACAGGCAAACCAGTGGCCCTTTCCTCTTTCAAAGGTAAATATGTTTTGATTGATTTTTGGGCGAGCTGGTGCGGCCCGTGCAGGCAGGAAAATCCAAATGTAGTAGCGGCCTTTAATAAATATAAAGATAGAAATTTTACTATTTTGGGCGTTTCTCTGGACAGACCAAATGGAAAGGATGCTTGGTTAAAAGCTATTTCCGATGACGGATTGGCATGGACACAGGTTTCCGACCTGCAGTTTTGGAATAATGCAGCGGCTCAACTCTATGGCGTACGAGGCATACCTGCCAATTTTTTGATTGACCCACAGGGAAAAATTGTCGGAAAAAATCTACGAGGAGAAGAACTGCATGCCAAATTAGCTGAAATACTTCAATAGGAAAGAGTTTCGCTTTGAGAAAGCCATAGGAATGTTATGTTAAAGGAACGCTTTTGTTTTTCTTTTTTCCGCAAAAAAGAAAAACAAAAGCGTTCCTTTTCAAAGACAAGGCGCTAATATAAAATCCGAAGCTTAATAGTTGTAGTAATCTGCCTAAGCTCTTTTAAAAGCGTATCATCATAGCCTTTACTAATATCCGTTATTACATAACCGATATTTCCTTTTGTCATTAAGAATTGTGCAACGATATTAATATGGTGCTGAGCAAACACATTGTTTATTTGCGCCATAATTCCCGGGACGTTTTTGTGAATATGGATAAGACGATGTGCTTGATGAATGCGTGGCAATTGCATGTTTGGAAAATTACGGCTCATGGCTGTATCTCCCTTATTAATGAAGTCGGCCATTCTTTTAGGAATAAACTCGCCACTTCTTTTTTTATCCTTCTTGTCGTCAAAAAGAACGATTCCCATTTCATTACATAGCTCCCGATTAATGTGACCTTTACTGTTTCCGAGATAGCCAATGGTTTTCAGTTTCTCTGCCTGCGAAAGTTGCTCATCGGTGATATCTATACCGTTCGCCAAAAGAAGCATTCCGACATCTTTTACATATTTCTCTTCTAATGTTTCTTTATGGCGGATAGAAAAACCATCTCTCCTAAGCAGATGGATAGCAATTTCCGGAACGTCGCCAACAATAAGACAAAGAATGCGATTTTTTGGATATGAAATAGCTCTGGGTAAATGATTGACGTATAAAAATTCGTCCAAGCTAGGTGTGATATGGTCTGCTTTTTCTGATACCGATTTGCGTTCAATGTTTTCTGTGAAGGCATAGAACTTTTCAATCAGACCCGATTCTTTTAATTGGAAGTCCGAATAACCATCACCAATACCATAAATAGTGCCGTCAAGATTCATTGTCTTGAGCAATTTTACCTTACCTCCCTCATCTGATAAGGGATTGCTCTCATCGTAACCGACGATATTTCCATCCTCATCAAAAATGAATGTATTGGCATAAATATTTTCTGTTTTTATACCGTACGGAGTTACTACGGGGGTTATAAATTCTTTAAATCCGCCGGAAACAATCAATACATCTTCACTATGCTCACGGAGAAACACACGATTTCGAGAGAAAGATGAAGACACTTTCTTTTTGAGGGTACTGATCAATTTCTCCAGATGCGATTTGTTAGCCTGGAGAAGCTTCACTCGGCCCGCAAGGCTCTCTCGGAAAGAAATGTTGCCCTCCATTGCCGCGTTGGTTAAGCGTTCAATTTCCGTGTAGATCAATTCTCTGGCCGGATGATGTTCAAGGGAAATCCGGGCCAATTCATCAAGTGCTTCAACTTGTGTAAATGTACTGTCGAAATCAATGATGTAATAATGTTTCATGTCCGTAATGGGATTAATCTTTAAAGATAGGCGAGAGAAGAACTTCCGCCTATCTAAATATGTTCACAAATTTCTTTTAACGTTTCGCTAATAGGCTTAAATGAAAAGCCTATCTTCTCTTTAAATTTTGCATTGGAATAGGCTTGCTTTTCACGGGCCGCATGCGCAGTGTCGTGCGTTAATCCCGGTTGTCGGCCGGTAAACCATGATAAAACCTTCGCCGCCCTCCATGCTAATCCCAACATGCCCCTGGTTGCTAATTTATTGGGTGCAGGTTTACCAAGGTAATTCGCGCAAATGCGGAAGAGCTCTTGGTACGTCATATTTTCATTGTTAATAATAAAACGCTCTGCTTGGATATCCTTACTGTTCATTAAAATGATCGCGGCTCTGGCAACGTCTTCCACATCCACCAGACCTACACTGCCTTCCGGGTAATACCGCAGGCCATCTTTCAAAAGCTTAAAAATTGCACCGGTGTTTTCCTGGCCGCTTTGACAACCAATAATCAGCGAAGGGTTCATGATGACGGCATCCAAACCCTCTACCGTGCCTCGCCAAACTTCCATTTCTGCTTCATATTTTGAAATGGCATAACCATTCTGTGAACCGTCAAATTCCCAAATGTCATTTTCGTCGGAGAGCAGCTGTGGTGGCTTCGGCTTACCAATAGCAGCTACCGAGCTAACGTGTAATAGACGGGCACCGTATTGTATACACAGGTTGACAATGTGGGCCGTGCTGCTGCTATTGACTGCAACGATTTTCTTTTTGTCTTTTGGATCGAAAGAAATCATTGCTGCACAATGATAGACCTCCTTAACTCCGTCAAAGGCGTCTTCCAGTTCAAAATAATTGCTAATATCGGCTTCCAGCCACTGCAGGTTTGGATGTGTAAGAAGATCATTAGGAATGACTGAAGTTTGACGTTTGATCGCCCGAATCGTATTTCCTTCGGCGAGTAATCGTCTAAGAAGCGTTGAACCTAAAAATCCTGTTCCACCAGTAACTAATATCACCGTCTTATTTCCTATAGATTGATCATTAATACTTTCAAAAGTAAGTTAATAAATGGATATTTGCACAATCTTAAAGTAAATTGCATTAGCTAATCCTTTTTTCATGTCATTGATCGATTTTTTTTCTCCTATTGATGTTCAGCAATTAACCCCTCCGCATGGCTTCTTGACCAGTCAGCTTGGAGCGCATATAAAGGCTTTTGAAACGAAATTCCCGGATCAAGAAGAGGAGGCTTTTGATTTAGCCATCATTGGTGTAGCGGAAGATCGCCGAGCAATCGCTAATCAAGGGTGTGCACTTGCTCCTGATCATGTGCGTGAAAAATTGTATAGCTTGCACCGCGGTGATTACCTCTTGCGAATTGCTGATTTTGGAAACATACAAGCAGGTGAGCGGATAAGCGATACGTATGCTGCCCTGAAAATAGTGGTAGAAGAGTTAATAAAAAAGAACATTATTCCGATTATTATCGGAGGAGGGCAGGATCTGACCTACGCACAATTCCAAGGTTATGAAAAACTCGAGCAAAAAGTGGACCTGGTGGTGATTGATTCACATTTCGACTTAGACGAATCTATTGAAAATGAAAGTGAAACAACGTCACAAACCTACCTAACCAAAATATTACTACACCAGCCGAACTATCTTTTTAATTATAGTAACATAGGGTATCAAACCTACTTCGTAAGTCAAGATAGTCTGAAAGTGATGGATAAGCTCTATTTTGATTCCTATCGTCTTGGCTTGTTTACCGGAAAAACGGATCAGGCAGAACCTGTTATCAGAAATGCCGACTTATTAAGCTTCGATATCAGTGCTGTTCGTTCTTCTGATGCTGCAGCCAATGCAAATGCAACACCAAACGGTTTCTATGGTGAAGAAGCCTGTCAGCTATGTCGCTACGCTGGGATGAGTGATAAGTTAAGTTCTATCGGCTTTTACGAGTTTAATCCTGCATACGATCAAAATGGACAAACTGCCATGTTATTAGCCCAAATGATCTGGTATTTTATTGACGGCTTCTATAACAGAAAGAAAGATTTTCCACTACAACCAAAATCATCTTATGTTACTTATCGTGCTTCATTAAACGATGATAGCTATGAATTGGTTTTCATAAAAAGTAAAAAAACAGATCGTTGGTGGATGCAGGTGCCTTACCCTAATACAAAGTCAGTAAACGAGCGTTTTCATTTAGTGCCTTGCCGATATGAAGATTATCTATTAGCCATAGAAGGCGAAATGCCCGACCTTTGGTGGCGGACATTTCAGAAACTATCTTGATTACCACTAAAAGCCTATTTCATGTAACCATACCAAGGCATGGTCAAACCATTTGTCAGTGGTTGTTTTATTGTGTAAACCAAAGCCATGTCCTCCATGAGGATAAGTGATTAGCTTGGAAGGGACCTGCTGTTTTTGTAATGCTTCGTAAAAGCGTTTGCTATTGGCAATCGGAACAGCGGTATCATCTTCTGCATGGACCAAAAGGGTAGGTGGCGTATCTGAAGTAACTTGTGTTTCATTGGAAAAATAGTTTACCATCTCCTTGTTCGGCATTTTTCCTAGCAAATTATTACGCGAGCCGCCGTGTGTAATGCCGGAGTCCATACTAATAACGGGGTAGATCAGTAACATAAAATCGGGGCGAAGACTGGTTTTCTTTGGATTATCAATTTTAACATCTTGATAATGTACACCTGCCGAAGAGGCCAAATGCCCCCCCGCAGAAAAACCGATAATACCGATTTTTTGTGGATTGATACCATACGTTTCAGCCTGCTCCCTAACAAGTTTGAATGCTTGTTGGACATCCTGTAGGGGGCCAATGCTCTTATCCTGCATCAAAGCTTCGTTGGGCAACCTATATTTTAGAACAAAAGCAGCAATACCGTTCTCTGCAAATTTTTTGCCTATTTGATCCCCTTCATGTCCCATGGCCAAAATGCCATAACCGCCGCCTGGACAAATAATAATGGCAGACCCCTTACTTTTGCGCTTATTTGGTGCATAATACTTTATCGCCGGGATACTGACTGACGATATTCGCTCGATGCCATCCTTTCCTATCTCACTTACTTCTGTTACCGCCGTTTTATCCGGTCGTTCATTGGGAATCTTGCCGTTTGGGTAAATGGGTTGGAAATCACCCGTCTGTGCGCTTACTAAATGACATGTCATGCACGAAAGGATCAACATTTTGATTTTTAAGTTCATAAAAGTTTATAAAGCTAGTTTAAGAATCATGTATTCTGTTTGTTGAAGTGTAGAAATGATACGATCATTTTAGATGCTAAATATAGCTAAATATCACGATTGATACCGAACAACCTAGTTTGACCCAAAATAATTACTCCATACCGAGTGCCCTAACTAAAATATTTCTTCTTGCAATGTGATCAAAAGAAAGTGTTTGAAATTCTTCTTCGATGAAATCATAAAGCGCAATAACTTTAGCCCATAGGTTCTTTCTCGTTTCTTCATCATCATTAAGGCCTGCAAGCTCATCTAAGAAGGCCGCTAGCATATTCAATTCTTCTGCCTTATAAGCTTGTTCTCGGATTTGATCCATAAACACATCAGTGGATATGGCAACCAATGCTTTTTGGGAAGTACCATAATAGTGTTCTAAAGTATAAATTACCTCTTCCAGTGCTTTTGGTTCATGGTCTTCTATGATCAGCCTTTTCACCTTTGCCAGTGTATGGCTTAGTTGCTGCATTTGTGCGGTTAAAGAATCTCGTTTTAACATTTTTAAGCTATCAGTTTTCTGTTACTAGCAGTATTTCTTTGAGTTGGGCGTTATCAGTTATGGTTATGCTCGTTGTTTGTTGTTCCGATAACGCTTCTAAAGACAATGCGACTACTACTACTACTACTACTACTACTCAACCACTTAACTACTCAACTACCTACCAACTTCCACTGGAGCCTCCGCCACCAAAGCTTCCTCCTCCAAAGCCGCCGAAGCCTCCACCTCCACCACCAAAGCCTCCGCCACCGCCGCCACCGAATCCTCCACCCCGGTTTCCTCCGCGTCCCATGCCGCTTAACATGGTAAGCCAGAATAGATCAGATGCACCACGGCCACCGATGACTTGCCCACCGCCCCCTTTGCCCCCACCTCTGCTGGCAAGTAAACTAATGATAACAGCAATTATAATCACAGTTAGGATGAGTCCACCGCTTCCACCTCCTCCTCTGTTCTTACGTGGTTCAGCTTTAAACTCTCCTTTCGTGTAAGAGATGAGCGCATCTGTAGCCCGATTAATTCCTGTAAAATAGTCGCCCTGCCTAAATGCAGGTGTAATAATATTTCGAATAATTTGAAAAGCGATGGCATCGGGTACGGCACCCTCTACACCATAACCGGTTTGGATAGTTACTTTTCTGTCTTCCTTGGCAACAAGCAACAAAATCCCATTATCTTTACCTTTTGTTCCAATACCCCATTGCTGGGCTAGTCGTACTCCATAGTCGGCTATGTCGTAATCACCTACCGAACGCATAATCACAACGGCTATTTGCGTTGAAGAGGTGTCAGCAAAAGCAACTAGCTTACTTTCAAGCTGCTGCCGCTGAGCATCCGTTAGCGTACCGGTAAAGTCGGTCACCAATGTTCTGGACGGGGGAGGGAAATCCTGAGCTTTTACTAAAGTTGATAAAAAGAATATAAAAGAAAAGAACAAGGTCTGGTAAGCTCTCATGTTTGCTTTATTTTGGACGATTCATAAACACAATATCATTAGGCAGTTCGTTTACATCGTCATGTTCACGTGGAAATAGAACTTTAAGTTTGCTTCCGGCAGATTCAATGCCCGCTATTATACCTTCTACTAAATTGCCAGTCTTGAAATAGGCCAGCATTTTATCCTTTGTAGTGTCCCAAAAGTCAGGTTCAACTTTATTGTTGATACCGGCATCGCCTATAATGGCAAATTTATGATCGTCAACAGAAAGGTAAATGAGTACACCATTGCGCAGGTTGGTTTTGTGCATACCAAGTTGGTTAAAACACGCTGCTGCACGAGAAAGTACTTCCTGATCGCATCTTTTCTCCACACAAATGCGGATTTCTCCGGAGGTATTTGCCTCCGCTAAACCAATCGCATGTGCAATGTGTTCTTGTTCTTCACTATTGAAAATATTCATCTCTTTCCGAAGGTTAAAGTGTGAAAGGCTTGCCCTCAGGCGAGCCTTCCGTGTGGTACATTATCGTTTAAAATTTCACTTCAGGCGCTTTGTCCGCACCGGCTTGAGAGGTGAAATAGCCCTTTGCTTTGAAGCCAAAGATACCAGCCATCAAATTATTCGGGAAAGAGCGGATTGTCGAGTTGTATTGTTGTGTCGCTTCATTAAAGCCACGACGCGCAACGGCAATCCTGTTTTCTGTTCCTTCTAGTTGAGCCTGTAAACCCTGAAAACTTTCAGTGGCTTTTAGCTCAGGATAGTTTTCCGCTACAGCCATTAAACGACTTAATGATCCTGTAAGAGCGCCCTGGGCGTCTTCGAATTTTTTTATGGCTTCCGGTGTTAGGTTCGATGGATCGATATTAATGGATGTCGCTTTCGCACGCGCTTCCACTACACTTGTTAATGTTTGCTGTTCGAAATTGGCAGCACCTTTTACGGTATTCACCAAATTCGGAATCAGGTCGGCGCGACGTTGATAGGCATTCTCCACCTCAGCCCATTTGGATTGAACATTCTCATCCAATTTAACCATACTATTGTAGCCACATGAGCTCAGCGATAAGGTGGCAATCAAGCCAACTAAACCAAAAATAAATCTTTTAATCATTGTCTTTTCTTTTAATGTTGATCATTTTTACCTGCTTAACAAACTTATGTAAAATGCTTGTTATTCACGAATACAAATACAAATTAGCCGTCTACAAGTAACCTCCGTTGATATTATCTCCGGAACTTATTCTGCTATAGCAAATGTTCTGCCATTTATTATAAACAACTGGTTTTGTCAGTCCGGCTTTCTCAGGTTAATACGTATTATTTTCATGATGGAATGATTTTAAAAGAACGTTTATTTTAACTTCTTTCTTTCTTTTCATTAAGTTTTCGTTTTTTTAAGGCATTCAAGCTTTACTTAACGGGAAGGTTTCTTGACCTTTTTTATTTAACTTTTGGTTTGATCCAAAAGTTACAAAAGATCAAGGCGTGTGTAGGCTACCTTGCACCTGATGGCAAAGCATCAACGGCGCATATTGGAGCCGTTTCACTTCCTCAATCCGCTTGGATACTGCACAATGAACAGAGGTGCAAATGCTTTGCTGCCCGTTGCGTCGGTATCCTCCAAGGCCGCTTCTCCCGCGCACAAGGCTATAGTACTGGGCTAAAGCTAATAAGTCGGGTTAAAAGTAGAAGCCTTCCGTTCTGCTAAAATATCACCTAGGAAGTTTGCGGCTTGCAAGTTGATGCACTACCGTTGTAGCAAACTTCCAAGCGATGAGATTCTGTTTCTTTTTTGCGGAAACCACGAAGTAGCATGAGTGCTTTTTAAAACAAACAATAACGAATAAAAAGAAAAACAAAAACGTTCTTTTAATTTAAACAACAACCTCTTTACATTAAAAGTCAAATCTCGGAGGATTTATCTTGAGATAAATGACTGACAACAAAATTTTTTACCTTTGTATATCCTGGATAACAACCGGGCAATATAGTATGCAAAAAGAAATCGAATTAGCGGTGAATCCCGAAAATATTTCGGACGATCACTTCATCCTCCGACAGGCGGCCGCACAACTTAAGGTAACACCGAAACGTATCCAATCGCTTCAAATCAGAAAAAGATCAATTGATGCCCGCGGACGAAAAGTAGTTTACCGATTACGCCTTGTTGTCTATATCGATGAAGCAGTAACCTTAACCGTTCCGAAAATTAATTATCACGACGTTTCAAAAAGCCAACCCGTTATTATTATAGGTGCTGGACCGGCAGGGTTATTTGCAGCCCTGCAATGTTTGGAGCTAGGTTTCAAACCAGTTGTCTTGGAACGGGGCAAAGCCGTGAAAGACAGGCGTCGTGATTTAGCGGCGATTAACAAAGCAGGTTTAGTTAACGTGGAATCGAACTACTGTTTTGGTGAAGGGGGGGCGGGTACTTATTCCGATGGAAAGTTGTATACACGTTCTAATAAAAGGGGTGATGTGCAAAAGGTTCTGCAAATCCTCGTCGATCACGGTGCTACGCCGGACATCCTTGTGGACGCTCGACCGCATATCGGAACGAACAAACTACCACATATTATAGAAGCTATTCGCGAAAAGATCATTTTATTTGGAGGAGAAATACGTTTCGACTCCAAGGTAGTCGATATGGTCGTTAAGAATAAGAAATTACAAGGCGTTGTTTTACACAATGGGGAAGAGGTAGTTGGTAATCATGTCATTTTAGCTACAGGGCATTCGGCGAGAGATATTTTCTATCTTTTTGAACGGAAGAAATGGTTGGTTGAGGCAAAACCATTTGCTCTGGGCGTGCGCATTGAACATCCCCAGGAAATTGTCGATCAAGCCCAATATCATTGTTCGATACGGAGTGAGCACCTGCCACCGGCCTACTACAGCCTGGTTGAGCAAATTGACAATCGAGGCGTGTTTTCCTTCTGCATGTGTCCTGGCGGCATCATTGCACCTTGTGCTACCGGTGAGCGCGAGATTGTAGTGAACGGATGGTCGCCATCTAAACGAAATAATCCCTACGCGAATTCAGGAACAGTTGTTCAGGTGAACTTGGAAGACGTTGCAGGGGCGCACACAAATCCTTTTGCTTTACTCGCATTTCAGCAACAAGTCGAGCGAAAAGCATATGACCTGGGTGGTGGACAACTGGTGGCGCCCGCACAACGAATGATAGACTTTGTAGAAGGAAAATTGTCAGCCGATTTACCTATAAATTCTTATAAGCCTGGATTGAAATCCGTTCAATTAGAAGAGTTGCTTCCGAACTTTATATATAAGGCACTAAAAGGCGCCTTGCCACTTTTTGGAAAAAAAATGCAAGGCTATTATACAAATGAGGCCGTGTTGGTTGGTGTCGAATCCAGAACTTCTTCTCCGATACGCATTCCTAGAGATAAAGATACTTTACAACACCCCGAGATCGAAGGTTTATACCCCTGTGGCGAAGGAGCAGGTTATGCGGGCGGAATTGTTTCGGCGGCTATCGATGGCATGAATTGTGTTAGTAGAATAGGAGATAGGGAATAAGGTGTGAAGTGAAAGGTGTGGGGTGTAGCGTTAAAGGAGTGAGGCCCATGGCGTGCGGCCTAATGCTTGCTTATAGCAAGGTGGTAAAGCCTAAAGCAATACCAATAACGAACAACCAATAACCAATAACTAATAACCAACGACGAATAACAAATAAATAGACAAAGAATATGAAAACCCTTATATTAGGAGCTACCACTAACCCGGCGCGATATGCTTATTTAGCCGCGAATCGCTTGGTGGCAGCTGGCCATGAAATTGTTAATGTGGGAATCAAAAAGGGCGCAGTAGCAGGAGTAGATATTGTCCCGCCCGGAGAGCCTTTACACGATATTCATACCGTCACCCTTTATATTGGGCCGAAACTGCAAGGACAATATTATGATTATCTTATGAAAACTAAGCCTAAACGTATTATATTTAACCCAGGTACAGAAAACGATGAGCTTGCTGCATTGGCGAAAACCAATGGAATTGAACCTGTTTATGCCTGCACGCTCGTTTTATTAAGTACTGGCCAATATTAACTAAATGTAGACTCCATGTTTGGGTTTTATGAGAGAACATAAACCGGATAAGTCCGAAATTAGCATTGTTGATATAGCAGAGGCCTTGAACGTTTCGGCTGCAACCGTTTCGAGAGCATTAAATGATAATCCTCGAATAAGTGAAGCAACACGGAAACGGGTGAAGGATAAGGCAGAGGAATTAGGCTACCGGCACAATAGCATGGCCTCGTCGTTAAGAAATAAGCGCTCTAATATCATTGGAATGATTGTGCCCAGAATCTCCATGTACTTCCATGCGATTTTTATTACCGCTTTACAGAATAGGTTGCAGGAAGAGGGATATAGCTTAATGGTTTGCCAGTCGAATGATTCCGAATCGATCGAACAGAAGCTGGCCGCAACCTTATACTCTTCACGAGTAGACGCCTTGGTCGTTTCGTTAGCGTTGTACACAGAGGATTATAAGCACTTCGATGGTTTCACTAAACAGGGCATCCCCTTAATTTTTTACGATCGGGTTCCAACAAAAACCTATGCAGCGCATATTATCAAAGGCGACGATTATCGTGGTGGTTTGTTGGCCGGCAATCATCTGATAGAAACCGGCTGTTCAAAAATTGCTTATATCTCGGGGCCATTGTCATGTAGTATCTATAAGGAACGAACGGAAGGTTTTCAACATGCTTTAGACAAAGCGAAAATAAAACTTGAAAGGAAATGGTGTTTCTATCAAGAACTTACGGCGGAAAATGCGTGGAATAGCCTAAGGCAGATATTTGTCGGTAAGGAGCGACCTGACGGCATTTTTGCATCAAACGACACAACCGCTTTAGCGGCTGTCGAGTTTGCTCGGGAACAAGGGATAAAAATTCCTGATGAACTGAAGATTGTCGGTTATTCAAACGATCCGAGAGCGTCTATTATTTCGCCACCGATAACAACAATCGACCAGCATCCTGTTGAAATGGCAAATCGGGTTGCCCAAAAATTGCTGAACTTGTTAAAGGATAAATCCCTAAGGGCTATAAATGATACGCGAGAAATCGTTCCCGTAACATTGGTGAGGCGAATGACAACGTGAAATTTATGCAAACGATTGTGTAATGTAATCGATTGCAATTACTACTTATTTCTACTATTTTGGCCGTCATAATCCAAACACTTAACCAATATAACGATGGCCAAAATAATCAAGCCGGTTTTTATACTTATAAGCATCATGCTATCAGGTATACAGTCTTTCGCGCAAACTAAAAGCATGAAAGAACTGATTCAAGCAAACTTTGATTTTGCAAGAGCGCAATATAAAGTGCTTGCCAATAATATACCATCTGAAAAGTTGCCTCAAAATTGGGATCCGAAAACAGGCAAAATCGACGCGCGCGACATTCAATGGTGGTGCAGCGGCTTTTATCCGGGATCATTATGGTTGATTTATGAGCAAACAAAAGATGAAACTATCCATCAAGAGGCTTTGCGAACACTAAAATTGATTGAACCGAATAAAACTTTTACCGGCAACCATGATCTGGGGTTCATGATGTTTTGTAGCTTCGGAAATGCCTATCGTATCACGCGTGACAATGCCTATAAGGATATTCTGTTTCAATCGGCTGCCTCTTTAGCAACGCGTTATAGACCCGAAATTCAAGCGATTCAATCATGGAATAAAAATAAGTTCTGGGACTGTCCCGTGATCATTGATAACATGATGAACCTCGAAATGCTGAACTGGGTGAGCGATCATGGAGGCGATAAGCGATATAAAGAAATCGCGATCACACATGCGAACACAACGCTTAAGAATCATTTCCGTCCCGATTTCAGTTCCTTTCATGTAATTGATTATAACCCAAACAATGGAACGGTACGCAGAAAAGCTACCTGGCAAGGTGCTGCTAATAGTTCTGCTTGGGCAAGGGGGCAAGGCTGGGCGCTTTATGGGTATACACTCATGTACAGAGATACGAAAAATGAAGCCTATTTGAAACAAGCAGAAGGCATTGCCGCCTTTATCTTGAATCATCCCAATCTTCCGGAAGACAAAATCCCCTACTGGGACTTCGATGCGCCTTTCATGCCTTATGCTGAACGAGATGCCTCTGCCGGTGCACTTATAGCTTCCGCATTGTTGGAACTCGGGCAATATGTAGAGGGGGATAAAAAACGCTTGTATTTGAAAAGTGCAGAGCAGATGTTGCGTTCTTTAGCAAGTGATACTTACCGATCTAAATTTGGCGAAAATGGTGGTTTTCTTCTGCAGCATAGCACGGGCGCCTTTCCGTTAAATTCTGAGATCGATAGACCAATTATTTATGCAGATTATTATTTTTTGGAAGCGCTTAAACGTTATAAAGATTGGTATTTATAGAGCATGCCAAATTCAGGTGAGTTATTAGGAGATGGTGTAAGTTAAAATTAATAAGAATGAAACGATTTTTCAGTATGATACTCGTCTTGCTTGGCCTTTATTACTCGGTGATTGCGCAAGAGGTATCGAGAAAAGAAGTCGAGAAAATTAGCTGGTTTAAAGAAGCAAGGTTCGGTATGTTTGTCCATTGGGGGCTTTACAGCATATTGGGTGGTACCTACAATGGAAGAACAATGCCGGATACAGCACTTGCAAACGGAAAAAGCTGGTATGCCGAATGGATACAGCAACGTTTAGAGATTCCCAATAACGAATACCAAGCCTTAGTCGAAAAATTTAACCCAAGTCGTTTCAATGCAGATGAATGGATTAAGGAAGCGAAGAACGCAGGGATGAAGTATTTTGTGATAACTGCCAAGCACCATGATGGGTTTGCATTATGGGACTCAAATGTCTCAAATTACGATATAGCGGCTACACCGCTCAGGGGCCGGGATATTTTAGGAGAGCTTGTAGATGCCTGTAAAAAATACGGTTTGAAATATGGCTTTTACTATTCGCATTGGCAGGATTGGGAACATCCCAATGGCGCTATTCCTTACTGGAAACCCGCAAGAAAAAGCCGTGATTTCGAAAAATATTGGAAAGAGAAGAGCCTGCCGCAAGTTCAGGAATTAATCGAACGCTATGACCCTGATTTATTGTGGTTTGATACTTGGGACGAGGAGGCGAAGGAATTGATTACACCTGCCCGAAGAGATGAGCTGATTCATTTAGTTCGAAAATTAAGCAGTAAATGTTTGATCAATGGACGTATAGCGATGCATGACCCCGGAAACGAGATTGATTTTTTGGAGATGATGGATAATGCCTATCCCAAACAATTGCTCGATAAACCGTGGCAAACGCCTGCAACCATGAATCATACCTGGGCATGGCATAGTAAGGATTTTAACTGGAAATCATCCGGACAAATGTTACGTTACTTGGTAAGTAATGCAAGTAAGGGAGGAAATTATTTACTTAATATTGGCCCTAAACCGGACGGTACGCTTCCGCTTCCGGCCATTAGACGGTTACGGGAAATGGGGGCATGGATGCTTACTCACGGTGAAGCAGTATATGCCACGCAACCGCTTCGTGACGTACCAACAAACAAGGGAGTCGTTCTTACTCAAAAGAGAATAGAAGGTGGCCAAATTATCTATGCGCATATACTGGATGAACTTCCTGATAACACCTTAAAGCTTGCTATAGCTAAAGATAAGGTTCAGAACTGTCAATTGGTAGAAACGGGAGAGATGAGAAATGTAAAGAGTGACGGAAACAAGGGAGTTACGATTTCATTACCTGAAAAAGATCCATATGATAATGCCATACGTGTGTTAAAACTGTACGTGAAAGAATAAAACATCAAACGGATTACTCCAATCAACTAGACTACTGCATATATGCTAAGCTACATGACCATATTAACCAATGTAAACGTTTGCGCCTTTCCTGACTTTCTTGTATATTAGCCCACTAAAACGCCAATTAGTTAGTAAAAAAATAAAAACTGAAATAATGAGCACTACGTATGAAACCCGTTATGCTTCGAGTCCAACCGAAACGAAAGGCATGGACACGGAGGCCTTGAGAAGTAATTTCTTAATTGAAAGATTATTTGAAGAAAACAAAATCACGTTGGTATATACCCATTACGACCGATATATTGCTGGCGGTGTCATGCCTATTGCACAGGAGGTAGTTTTAGAAACCATCGATCCATTGAAAGCACCTTACTTTTTGGAACGGAGAGAACTTGGATTAATTAATATAGGTGGTGCCGGTATTGTTAAAGTAGATGGTGAATCATTTGATATTGGCTTCAAGGAGGCATTGTATATTGGAAAAGGAAAGAAGGAGGTGATTTTTGCTAGTAAAGACCAAAATAACCCAGCTAAATTCTACATAAACTCGGCTCCGGCACATCATGCCTATCCTACCAAGAAAGTGACGAAGGCGGATGCCGAAATAGTCGAATTGGGAAGTTTGGAAACAGCGAACCATCGAGTTATAAATAAATTATTGGTGTCAAGTGTGGTGGAGACATGTCAACTTCAAATGGGAATGACCGAGCTTAAAACCGGTAGTGTTTGGAATACAATGCCTGCACATACGCACGATAGACGTATGGAAGTGTATTGTTATTTCGAGGTCCCACAAGGTCAGGCGGTTTGCCATTTTATGGGACAACCGCAAGAAACCAGACATATATGGATGCAGAATGAACAGGCCGTCATATCACCACCTTGGTCGGTACATGCCGGAGCAGCTACATCTAATTACACCTTTATATGGGGAATGGCGGGCGAAAATATGGATTATGGAGATATGGATGGATGTGCCATTACAGAACTTAGGTAGTACATGCAGGTTATCCAATTAAAGATGGACAAGAAAAATAAATGGCTGGCGTTTGTTATAATGATGGTCGGCCTACTTTCCTGTAATAATAAAGATAAAGTAGGAAAACAGCTGGTAATAGCTAACACTTTAGCAGTTGATCGTGAGGAATTGGCCAGCATCCCTTACCGGGAATTTTTAAGGGTATACAATACCCATTCTGCACCTAAATGCTTCAAACTGGTTGATGATAAAGGTAAGGAATATGCTTATCAGTTGGAGAAAAAGGGCAGCGATAGTATTGTAAATGTGTTGATCTGGATAGCGATCCCTGCAAACAGTGAAGTCAGACTCCATGCCGTGTCGGGGGAGCCCACCGCGATCACGGCAAAGACATTTGCCCGCTACGTACCGGAACGATATGATGATTTTGCGTGGGAAAATGACAGAATTGCTTTCCGGATGTATGGTAAAGCCTTAGAAGGAAGGCCGGATGATGCACAGGGGCTTGATATTTGGGCGAAGCGAACGGAAAAATTAGTTGTCGATGAGTGGTATAAAACCGGCGACTACCATAAAGATCATGGCGATGGATTGGATTATTATTCCGTTGGTATGACCTTAGGTGCCGGTGATATAGCTCCCTATGCAGCCGATAAAATAATTTATTCAAAGCATTACCGTAAGCATGAAGTGCTGGACAACGGCCCGTTGCGCACTACCTTTCGGCTAAGTTATGAACCTTGGCAAGTGAACGATCGTGTCGTGTCTCTTACTAAAACAATTACCTTAGATGCTGGTTCACAATTGAATAGAGTGGAGCTACTTTATCATTTCGAGGGACGTGGGAAGCTTCCGCTAGTGGCAGGTATAGTGCTTCGTCAGGAAGAAGGGGGGAAGATTATAAAAAACCTGAGCAAAGGTATCGCAGCCTATTGGGAACCTCCTCATGGCGAAGATGGAACCTTGGGCATAGCGGTGCTCGGGCAAACGGATCTACCTGAAATCACCGAAAATGAAGGTCAATTGCTGGCACATTTTAGTGCGATTGCCGACCAACCTTTGGTTTATTACAACGGCGGCGCTTGGGATAAGGCAGGAAAGATTCACAATGCGAATGAATGGGAACAATATTTAACATCCTATAAAGAAAAAGTAAATAATCCGTTAAGCATTTCAATAAAATAAAAATATGTCTATACTCAATAAATTTGATCTTAAAGGGAAACTTGCCTTGGTTTCAGGCTGCAAAAGGGGGATCGGTAAGGCAATGGCTATAGCATTGGCGGAAGCCGGTGCAGACATTATCGGTGTATCGGCGACCCTTGAATTATCCGACAGTACGGTCGCAAAAGAGGTGACAGCCCTGGGTCGTAAATTTTATGCCTATCAGTGTGATTTTTCAAATCGGAATGCCATTTATCAATTCATAGCGAAGGTTAAAGCTGATCACGAAAGTATTGACATCCTTGTGAACAATGCAGGTAATATCCTTAGAAAACCGGCCGCAGAGCATCCCGATGAATACTGGGACGAAATTATAGCCATTAATCAAACTGCCCAGTTTATTATTACACGTGAATTCGGAAAGGATATGGTCCAAAGAGGAAGCGGGAAAATTATATTTACAGCCTCGCTTCTGACTTTTCAGGGAGGAATTAACGTGCCCGGTTACGCAGCGTCAAAAGGTGCTGTCGGACAATTGACCAAAGCTTTTGCTAATGAATGGGCCGGTAGT
This sequence comes from Olivibacter sp. 47, assembly GCF_030372825.1. Classification (NCBI taxonomy): domain Bacteria; kingdom Pseudomonadati; phylum Bacteroidota; class Sphingobacteriia; order Sphingobacteriales; family Sphingobacteriaceae; genus Olivibacter; species Olivibacter sp. 47. The sequence goes on along the minus strand of NZ_JAUCNR010000001.1, from coordinate 6,326,331 downwards.
GGCGTCAATGTCAACGCGATAGCACCCGGTTATATCGCAACGGATAATACATCAGCACTTCGGGCTGATGAAGAAAGAAGCCAATCTATTCTGGCGCGGATCCCCGCAGGAAGGTGGGGTGACCCCGATGATTTTAAGGGACCGACTGTATTTCTGGCCTCTAAAGCGGCCGACTATGTTCATGGTACGATTTTGACGGTAGATGGTGGTTGGATGGGGCGGTAAAAGAATTTTTTTATACATCTCCGCTTGATTATTGGCAAGGTGCTTCGGTTTATCTATTCCCTTGCAACACCTGGTAAGAGGTCCATCAGTGAATCTATCTGCTCTTTTCTTTCAAAGATAAAAGAGCAAATATTTGATAAGAAATTGATTAATAAAATCTTTTTTTATGATTGCAACGAAGATTAATCAACCATACAACAAAAAGCATAAGACGACGTTATAATAAAAGTGTAACCCATCATAGGGTTGCACTTTTTTATATCCGGGATTTCGGTACAGAGTTCAAGCATGATAAGAAAATTAATCAAAAGAAACCTTTTACAACTACTGCTATTTCTTCTTGCGATCGGCGGCTGCTCTACCGGCAAGCAAGTCGCGACAAAGGGGAATAAATCACTCACGGAAACAATTGAACAACGCTTCAAACATGCAAGTACACAGTACAAGCTACTCATGGAAGAGTTGCAGGAAGATAAATTGCCAAAAACTTACGTTAAGGCAAATAATTTCCTCGAAACGAGCGGTTCAGATTGGTGGACAAGTGGTTTTTATCCCGGAACATTGTGGGCCCTTTTTGAAGAAACTAATGATAGTGTCTTACTCAAAGAAGCGCGGCGAACGTTAAAGCTCTTAGCTAAACAGCAGACAAATGATAAATTGGCTGACCTCGGGGCCATCATGTACAATAGTTTCGGTACAGCGATGAAAATAGATCCACAGGTATCTTATCAAAAAACACTTGTAGCCAGTGCCAAAACGCTGATGAAAAGATATAACGCTAAAGTGAAAGCCATTCGTTCTTGGGATACCAGACAAAATGATAAAGAATTTGTTGTTGTCATCGATCATCTCATGAATCTGGAACTGCTGTTCTGGGCTACGCATGCTACCGGTGATTCCGCTTATTATAAAGTTGCATGCAACGAGGCCGAGACGATTTGGAAAAATCATATACGGCCCGATTACAGCACCTGTCAGATTGTGACTTTTGACACCAAAACCGGGAAGGTTAAACATAAACGCAATGCGCAGGGCTACAACGACGAGTCTTGCTGGGCAAGGGGGCAGGCTTGGGCATTATATGGTTTTACCGTACTCTATAGGGAAACAAGCAATCCAACCTATTTGAACTATGCCGAACATATTGCAGAGTACATCCTGAATGAGCCAAACTTACCAAAAGATAAAGTGCCATATTGGGATTTTAATGCCCCGGATATTCCTAATACTTATAGAGATGCCTCTGCCGCAGCAATTATGTCGGCCGCTTTTTTGGAGTTAAGTGGCTATAGTACCAACAACGGTAAAACATACTTCAAAGCCGGTGAAGCAATGCTCGAAACCTTGGCATCTCCCGAATATACTGCGCTTTTGGGAGCTAATGGCGGTTTTATCTTAATGCATGGCGCAGGCTATATTCCCGTTATGGCTGAAGTGGATGTGCCATTGCCTTATGCTGATTATTATTATATACAGGCACTGAAGCGTTATAAAATGTTGACAATGAATAGTTCAAATCTCAACGCAAGCTTTAGATATCCCTAATTCGTAAGCGATGATACTCGTCTGTTAGTCAAATCAACTATAATTGCTGTCGAAATGACATTTTCTTAAAAAAAATATATAATATTTTGCAGCTTTATTTTTTTGCTAAAACGCTTTAATTATATTTGCCTCACGTTCCATTAAAAATTATAAACACGTTAATGAGTAATAAAATTGTAGTAGGTTGTGACATCGGAGGATCACATATCTCAACAGCATTGGTCAACCTGGAAAGCAAATCACTAGTCAATGATAGCTTCGAACGGCGCTCAGTAAATTCACACGATACAGTTTCCGAAATTATTAGTGCTTGGACTGATTGTATTAAAGCCTCATTGCAAAAAGGTGGTTTTGAGAAGCTTGCAGTGGGGATTGCCATTCCCGGTCCCTTTGATTATGATCAGGGCGTTAGCTTAATGAGGGGACAGAATAAGTATGAAGCCCTATACCAAGTCAATGTGCGAAATTTATTGGCCAACCAATTAGGGATCGATCCTTTGCAAATAAAGTTTATAAATGATGCTGCTAGTTTTCTACAGGGTGAGATGTTTGCCGGTGCCGGAGCTGCCTTCAAAAAAGCTGTAGGCTTAACATTAGGTACGGGGCTGGGGAGTGCTTTGTTTTTGAATGGACATGCAGAGGATGGTGATCTTTGGTGTGCTCCTTTTCGAGAAGGGATTGCGGAGGACTACCTCGCCGGGCGATGGCTAAAGGATACGTATTGCCAGCGGAGTGGGCAGCATATAGAAAGTGTGAAGGCTTTGTGCGAGCTCGTTCCCACCGATGATGTTGCTAGGGGCGTTTTTCGTGAGTTCGGCGAAACATTAGGCGTGTTCATTGCCGACTATCTACTCATTAAATCGCCGGAAGGTTTAGTCTTAGGCGGCAATATTAGCAAGGCACATGGCCTTTTTTTGGAACATACCCACAAATTATTGAGTAATAGAGGTTTTACTTTTCCAATCGAAATAGCAGCCCTCGGAGAGATGGCGGCGATTTACGGCGCAGCCGATATGCTAAAATAATAGCTTCAGTTCGGTTAAGGCGCTGATACTACGTTTAACATCAATGGGTTCTTCAAGCCCGTTCGGATTAAAGTAAATGGCATCTAGCCCGAAGGCCTGTGCCCCTCGGATATCGGCCTCAATGCTGTCGCCTATCATAACACTCTCTTCCTTTGATGCCTTGGCGGCAGTTAAGGAGTAATGGTATATGTCGGGATGTGGTTTATGTACGCCCACGTCTTCAGAGATGATTATTTGCGAAAAGTACTTTTTGATGTCTGTTTTTATAACCTTTATTTCTGCAGCATCTTTAAAGCCATTTGAAATTAAATGTAAAACGTATTTCTCTTTTAAGTAGCTCAGTGTTTCATGCACTCCCGGAAATAAGTTCGTTTTATGCGGACATAAACGAAGATAGTCAGTCTCAAAGGAGCTCGGAAAAAGTGTAGGCGATAAACCCAATTCTTGAAAAGTGTCCGCAAATCTCGCCCTTCGTAATTCTGTTTTATCAATCTTTCCATTATGGTATAGAGCCCACACCCTTTGATTATTACGGGTATAAGTTTCTATAAATAGATCTGCTGATGAAATCCCGAGGTCAACAAACTTATAAGAAATAAAAAGTTCGTTTAGTGTTTCCTCTGCATTTTTGTCGAAATCCCATAAAGTATGGTCCAAATCAAAAAAAAGATGCCTCTTACCTGTGTACATACTACAAAGATAGCTATACTAGTCATAAGTTGTTATAACCATTATCACATTGGCTAATTATTTCAGCTTTTAGCCATCAGCAGTCAGCTATCAGCTTTCGGTCACGCTGCTTCTCATAATCATGTCGGCTAATCATCACATTGGCTAATCAACTACTTAACTACTTAACGATTCAACTACTTAACTATTTACCTTTTCTCCCCATAAGCTAAATCACCGGCATCCCCAAGCCCGGGGACAATGTAAGCCTTGCTGGTCATTTCGCTATCTACTACACCAATCCAAAGATGGGCTTTGGGCAAATAGGCCTTAATATGCTCAACGCCCTCTTCACTCGCAATTGCGGCAACAATATGCAATTCTTTGATGTCATAAGTTGCTAGCAGCTCTTGACAGCTTAATACCATGCTGCTACCCGTAGCAATCATTGGATCGATCACAATAACTGTCCGACCTTTCAAATCAGGAGAGGTTAAATACTTACGCTCGATTTCGAAGGCACCGCTTTTTTTTGTTTTTCTGTATGCGCCAATAAATCCACAATCTGCACGATCGAAAAAATTTAAAAGGCCTTCATGCAAAGGAAGCCCGGCACGGACAATCGTAATCAGTACAGGTTGCGCTACCAATAAGGACGTTTCAGCGGTACCTAGCGGCGTTTCTACCTCGGCTGCCCTGAACGCTAATTTTTTGCTTATTTCATAAGCAAAGATTTCGCCCAAACGCTCCATGTTGCGACGAAAGCGCATTCGGTCCTGTTGGATAGTGAGATCACGCATTTCAGCAATGAAATGATTCGCAATGCTGTTTTCTTTACTTAGAATAAAGGCCATGTGTTCAGACAATTTGGTGTTGGTTTGTACGCACTTAGTAATTAACAATCAAACAGCTTTTTCGTATCTTTGTTTACCATAACGATAACAGAATTCGTTAGCGGTCCAAATAAGTATCATTTACGCCTTTAATAACGTAAATTGAATAAGCAACGGAACATTAATAAAAAGCATTGGAGCATTACAGACGCAAAAAGTTTTGTATAAGCGTAATCTCCACGGCCATTAAATAAATCACTCAATGAAGCCGAGATATAAATAATATTGACACACAAGGTAATTATTAGTGACTCGAGCTCTCATTGGCAATTAAAGAAAATAATAGATGAAATTTACAATATCCTCTGAATACGTTCCTACAGGTGATCAGCCCGAGGCCATTCGACAATTGGTTGAAGGAGTAGAAGCCGGGGAACATTATCAAACACTATTAGGCGTCACCGGTTCGGGTAAAACTTTTACCATTGCCAATGTGATTGCGCAAACACAACGGCCAACCCTTATATTAAGCCATAATAAAACTTTGGCAGCGCAGCTTTATGACGAAATGAAGCAGTTCTTTCCCGAAAATGCGGTAAACTATTTCGTTTCTTACTACGATTATTATCAGCCAGAAGCCTATATTGCTCACTCCAATACCTATATAGAAAAAGATTTACAGATTAACGATGAGATTGAAAAATTACGTTTACGCACAACATCAGCCTTGATGTCAGGACGAAGAGACATCGTTGTCGTTTCGTCAATCTCTTGTATCTACGGTATGGGAAACCCTGAAGATTTTTCACGTTCCGTATTTCGCTTCGGCGTTGGTACCACCATCAGCCGAAATGCCTTTTTACATCGTTTGGTGGAGATTCTATACGCAAGAACAACCGCTGATTTTAAACGGGGAACTTTTAGAGTGAAGGGTGATACAGTGGATGTTTTTCCGGCTTATATGGATGACGCCTATCGAATTACTTTCTTCGGAGATGAAATTGAAGAACTGAGCGTCATTGATCCTGTATCGGGAAAAACGTTAGATAAGATGGAGACGTTAGCGCTATTTCCTGCTAACCTTTTTGTGACGCCTAAAGAAAAATTTACACAATCCCTATGGGCTATACAAGATGAACTAGTACAACGAAAGGAACAACTCGTGAAGGATGGGCGGATGCTCGAAGCAAAACGTTTGGAAGAGCGTGTAAATTATGATTTGGAGATGATGCGCGAGTTAGGTTATTGTAGCGGTATCGAAAATTATTCACGCTTTTTTGATGGCAGACAACCTGGTATGCGCCCCTTCTGCCTGTTAGATTACTTTCCCGACGATTATTTAATGGTAATTGATGAAAGTCATGTGACGGTCCCCCAAATACGGGCTATGTACGGTGGCGACCGCTCTCGAAAGATATCACTTGTAGAATACGGTTTTCGCTTACCGGCGGCGCTCGATAACCGACCGCTGAATTTTCAGGAATTCGAATCAATGGCGCCGCAAACCATTTATGTGAGCGCTACGCCCGGTGATTATGAACTGCAAAAAACGGAAGGGGTAGTGGTAGAGCAAGTGATTAGGCCGACAGGTTTGTTGGATCCAACCATTGAAATTCGACCGGTAGTTAATCAGGTTGATGATTTACTCGATGAGGTAGATAAGGTAACCAAAGAAGGAGGAAGGGTTTTGGTAACTACACTCACAAAAAGAATGTCGGAGGAGCTTACAAAATATATGAGCCGATTAGGAATAAAAGTACGTTATATTCACTCCGAAATAAAAACGTTGGAACGGGTGGAGATCCTTCGTGGACTTCGTTTGGGTGAATTTGACGTGTTAGTGGGAATAAACTTGCTGCGTGAAGGACTGGATTTGCCCGAAGTAACTTTAGTGGCAATTTTAGACGCCGATAAAGAAGGTTTCTTACGTTCACAAACATCGCTAATACAAACGATTGGCCGAGCGGCGAGAAACGACCGGGGGCGTGTCATTATGTATGCCGATAGTATTACTGATAGTATGCGGGCAACGATCGATGAAACCAATAGAAGAAGAGAGAAGCAAATTAAATATAATGAGGAGCATGGTATTGTGCCTCGTACGGTCGGCAAGTCAAGAGAAGCCATTATGGAACAGACATCGGTTGCCGATTTTAAAGGAGGAGCGGCGAAGGCCTATGTCGATCCGGATCCTGCCAGCAGTGTAGCGGCTGACCCGGTGGTGCAATATATGAGTAAAGCACAACTGCAGAAGGCAATCGATACTGCAAAAAGAGACATGGAACGGGCAGCGAAGGATATGGATTTTTTACAGGCAGCCAAACTTCGCGATGAAATGTTTGCCCTTGAAAAAACAATGAAGGAGAAGTTTTAGCGAGGTGTAAGGCATTAGGTGTTAGGTATAAGGTAAGGGCATGAGGTGCAGGGCAGTATCAACCCTAACCCCTACACCCTAAACCTTCCACCTTTAAAGCGTGTATTTAAAAGTAAGCCCAAATCTACCAGCCTCAAATTCCGAATCGGGCGAAACTATCCAATAGGGACGCCAGTCGAAACCAACACTTAAAGGAGCCTGTGGAACCTTAAATTCAAGACCTGCCTGTGGGCGGAAGGCAAATCCGGTATCGCCATCGCCAAATAACACCTGCGGACCAATACCTACGTTCCACATAAGCCCCCCGGCATTAGGAACTTGTTTGTTATAAGAGTATTCTACGCCTAGAATAGTTATATCGTTACCAAATAATACCATAGCTTGTCCGGCATTGTTTTCCGTGAAGAAATGTTTTACATGAGGACCGACATAAGTGCCACCGTTTCCTAGATCTAAAAACAAACCAAAACCGGTGTTGTAGGGAGCTCCACTTTGGGCTGAAGCCGTTTTTATGGTCAGAGCCCCGAGTAACATTAAAAAGATTGAAAGGAAAAGAAATTGTTTCATCATTAAGTTAGAATTATTTTTTTGAAAAACCATTGGCTCAAAATTGAAGCTTTATTTTCTTTTATGCTATCCTATACATTCGGGATTTTATTCTAATGGTTTTCAGGTATATTCTTGTTTTCTTTACAATTATGCTTGAGAGAATCGATAAATTTGTTTGTTAGTCGCCCATTGCTTATGCATTACTTTTTAGTTTTTTATCTATCGTTCTTCTCCTGCTATTCGCTATTTGCGCAACAAAGGTTAGCGTTTAATGAAGATAGTTTGAAGAATGTACTAAAAAGTGATGCGAGCGAGCGAAAGAAGATAAGTGCACTTCAGGATTTATCCGATCACTGGCTTTACATCGATTCAGCAAAATCGATGGGTTTTGCGCAAGATGCCTTCAAGAGAAGTGTTCGATTGAAAGAACCTTTAACGCTTGCCATTGCACATTATTATGTAGCAGGGGTTTACATGGAGCATTATAATCTGTCTGAAGCGCGACGAGCATTTGAAAAAGCCAAAGCTTTACTGGAAACAGATACATCCCACAACGCACAGCGTTATCTTGCACGGGTATGGCATAATATAGGTGCTATAAGTCAACGCGAAGACGATACAGAGACTTTTTTGAGATTGCTGATCGAAAAAGCCTGTCCGATTCTCGAAAGAATAGGTGATTCATTGCTCTTGGCAAACAATTATTACGATATCGGTAATGTTTTTGCCGACATTAAGCAATATGACAAGGCATATTCCTATTTTCAACGTGCAGCGCTTATTTTCGCTGATCATCATGAATATGCGGATGCTGTTAACAGTCATTTAGGTATCGTGAAGGCCTTGCTTTATCAAGAAGACTTTTCACCCGCCAATCGGGAGCGAATGCAAGCACATCTCAATTTTGCTTATAAGCAATTAAAGGATTATCCGCAAGCCTATCCCTGGACGAACTACTATGTCCTCGCAGGAATGTACCAACAATATGTTGAAAAGAATTTCGATCGCGCGCTGAAAAACTTTAACGAAGGAATCACTTTCGCTAACCAGCGCCAGGAAGCATACAATCGCATCGAGCTCCTTAACCGTAAGTATTATTTATATTTCGAGAATCAGCAGTACGATAAGGCAAAGGAAATGGCTTATCGCGTCTACAACGAAAACAAAGCCTTCCCTTTATCTCGAAATAAACTGATTAGCTTGAGGAACCTTGTAAATGTAGAAGAGGCAGTCGGCAATAAAGCTAAAGCTTTTGCGCTTTTGAAAGAGTATCTTGCGCTGGCCGACACAGTGAACGAAAAGCAGACTAACGTAAAGATAAACCTAATAGAAAAGAAATATGAAGATGCAAAAAAAGAAAAGGAGATCGTATCACTAAAGGCCGAAAATGAGCTTAATTCAGCGGCCTTGAAATACAATAAAACGATGCTGGTCTTTATCTGTATTGTGTTGGGGTGCCTATTGATATTGCTTGGGCTTGGATACTTACTCTATCGAAACAAACAACGGTTAGCAAAGCAGCAGTGCGATTTGCACGAAGAACAGCTTCAGCGTATGCAGAAAGAGCAACAAATACGATTTTTTAATGCTATGTTGCAAGGACAGGAGCAAGAAAGAAAGCGTCTGGCAAGTGATTTACACGATGGTTTAGGCGGATTACTGTCAAATGTAAAATTGCTTTTATCTAAAAATCCCTGTGTAAGTCCCGAGCCGCAAGCACAAGAGCAACACAGGATTATTCTTAATAAACTCGATGTAGCTGTAAACGAGTTGAGAAGAATCGCTAGGAATATGATGCCGGAAACTTTATTGCGTTTTGGCTTAGTAACCGCACTTCGCGATTTTTGTGAAGATCTTGAGCGATCCGGGATAAGCATATCTTTACAGACCTATGGTTTTAGTTTAGAGGATGATAAAGATCGGCAAATTATGGTTTATCGTATTTTGCAGGAATTGATCAATAATGCCGTGCGACACGCTGGAGCAAACACCATTCTGGTGCAGTGTATTCAAAACGACGGAAAGGTTTTTATTACCGTAGAAGATGATGGCTGTGGCTTTGATACCGACGACCAACAAGGAAAAGGAGTGGGGTTGCATAACGTGAAGAACAGGGTAGCTTATTTGAATGGCCAATTGGATATTCAGTCTGAAAAAAATGTGGGAACAACAATTAATATAGAATTCAATGTCAATAAAGCATATATCCCTACTTATCGTTGACGATCATCCTGTGGTGCTGGAAGGTATGAAGGCCTTATTGTCTGATAACGAATCGGTAACGGTCAAAGCTTGCTGTCATGATGGCGAAAGTGCTTTACGGTTTTTAGCAGAAAACAATATCGATGTAATTTTACTCGATATTAATTTGCCGGATATCAGTGGTATTGATCTGTGTAAACAGATTAAGCAGCTCCATCCACATATTCATATTATCGGCATAAGCAATTATAATGAGCGAAGCATGATTACCAAGATGCTGCAGAATGGAGCTAATGGTTATGTGTTAAAAAATGCAAGCGCGGAAGAAATTATCAATGCGATCCAATCTGTTGTAAACAAAAAGCTCTATTTCAGCCCGGAAGTGCAGCAATCTTTGTTCGAAGCAGCTTTGCATGATCCCATGAATTTACCGAAACTTACCAGGCGCGAACAGGAGGTGCTTCGGTGTATTGCGGAGGGAAAAACAACGGTGGAAATTGGCGAAACACTGTTTATTAGCCCGCATACGGTAGAGACCCATCGAAGAAATCTGATGCAGAAATTTGAAGTTTCAAATGCGGCAGCCCTCATCCGCGTAGCCACGCAATATCAGCTGATCTAGCTTCATATAGTTCAGTAGTAGAATAGTAAGTGGTTAAGTAGTTCCAAATTCTGCAACCTAACGACTTCTTCTACTCAACTATTTTCCTATTTAACTATCCAACGGCTCTACTCGAAAGCTATCAGCTACCTTGGAAACCTTGCCAAAGGGGGCTCCCGTCGAGTGGTAAAACATACAGGTCCATCCTTCTTCTGCTGCTTTGTTTCCGTATTCTTCCCGAAGTTGCATAGCTTTCTTACCGTCAAAATCATATTTAGCAACAAACTTTCGGAGAAGCTGCTCCGGTTCGGGAAGCTCGTCTCCTCCAAAAAAATAATGTGAATTGTTCTCGCTGATATGAAATACTTGATGGAACTCTGTATGGCCACCACTGTGTTCGTAAGTAATGGTGTCGTTAATACGCCCATTTCCTTCCACTAGCTCTAGATTTCCGCTACGTTGCAGCACATCAAAAATTGGGGTTTTGTAAGAACCCGACTTTCCGCTATAACCAGTTTCCCACTCTCCACGTGAAACAATATACTCCGCTTCGGGAAAAGCCAGTTGTAACTTGCCTTGGTGCTCGAAAACCATACCACCGGCATGGTCTTGATGTAGGTGCGACATCAAAACAAAACTTACGTCACGAGGATCAAATCCTGCCTTCTTGATATTATTATGTAGTGTCAGATTGCCAAGATCATCCTTATACCCTAATCCTGTGTCCAGTAAAATCAGATCCTTAGCGGTTTGGATGAGGAAGGGATGAATATGAATAAACAAAGAGCCTTTTCGATCTTTCGGATCATCTTTTAAGGGATCGAAAGGGATAAATTTTTTGCTGCTATCAACAGAATAGGAACCTTCATAAAGTGAGAATGCTTGCATGCGAATAAGTTATAAGTAATAAGTTATAAGTGATAAGTAAACTGCCGTGAATGATTGGACCACGTATAATGTATAACCTAAAACTTACAACTAAAAAAGCGTATATTTACCCATTGATTAGCGCAAACTTAGACAAAATGCTTTTTTTTCACAAGTGTTCGTTGCGTGTTCGAGCCTCTGTCATACAGGAATGCAGATGCATGCAGCCCACATCGTGTACAAAGTATTCGTCACTCTCTTATTAGCCTTTGAGAGATACAGTTTAATAGGTAAAAGTATATGCAAAAAAGGTGGGTTGAAAGAAATACAGTTGATACAGATGTCGTTACTTCCTTATCAAAGGCTCTTAATATACATAAGGTCTTAGCAAGATTGTTGGTACAGCGAGGCGTATTCGACTTTGAGCAGGCACGGAAATTCTTTAGGCCTTCACTCGACGATCTCCATAGCCCCTTTTTGATGAAAGATATGGACCTTGCTATTCGCCGTATTGAACAGGCTATCGGCATGAAGGAAAATATCTTGGTCTACGGTGATTACGATGTGGACGGAACAACTGCAGTTTCAGTACTTTACAGCTTTTTGAAACGGTTTTATAACCATATAGGATATTATATCCCTGATCGGTATAAAGAAGGTTACGGTATTTCCTTCCAAGGTATCGATTATGCAGCAGAAAACAACTATTCGCTAATTATTGCGTTGGACTGTGGTATTAAATCAGTCGACAAGATTGAGTATGCAGCACAGAAGGGCATCGATTTTATCATTGTGATCACATACGCCGGGGGACGAATTGCCCAAGGCAACGGCGGTTTTGGATCCAAGCGAAAAGATTGTAACTATCCATATAAGGAGCTATCAGGTTGCGGTATCGCTTTCAAAATTATTCATGCTTTTGCAAAGACAAATCAGTTAGAGGAAGCAGAAGTTTTTCAATATCTCGACCTTGTTGCGGTGAGTATAGCTTCAGATATCGTACCGATAACTGGAGAGAATCGGGTGCTGGCATACTACGGATTAAAGAAATTGAACAATAATCCAAGCTTTGGACTAAGGGCTTTGGTTGACCTTTCCACGAAGGCCGGTGAAATGAATTTAACAGACGTTATTTTTCAAATTGGCCCACGGATCAACGCCGCAGGTAGAATCGACCATGCAAAAGATGCGGTAAAATTATTGATTTCAAAAAGTTTAGAGGAAGCAAAAAACTGTTGCGGGCTAATTGACGTACAGAATATGCAACGGAAGGATTTTGATGCGCGGATTACAGCAGAAGCGCTCGAAATTATCCAAAAAAGTGAAACGCTTATTAAACGTAAAACAACCGTCGTCTACCAGGAAGATTGGCATAAAGGCGTTATTGGTATCGTTGCTTCACGTTTAACAGAAAAGTATTACCGTCCGACAATTGTACTTACGAAATCAAACGGTCATGTAGCCGGATCTGCTCGATCTGTGGCGGGCTTCGATTTATATGAGGCGCTATCTGAATGTAGTGACCTATTAGAGCAGTTTGGGGGACATAAATATGCTGCGGGGCTAACAATGAAAGCAGAAAATGTGCCTGCATTGCAATCGAAATTTGAAGCGGTAGTGGCACAAAGTATCGCTCCCGAATTGTTGGAACCTGAAATTTCAATTGATGCAAAAATCCATCTAGCGGATATTACACCAAAATTCTTTCGTGTTTTAAAACAATTTGCACCGTTCGGACCCGAGAACAACGCACCTGTTTTTATTGCCAAAAATGTGTATTCTGTAGGCGAGGCGCAGTTGGTAGGAGCGAACCACCTAAAGATGTATATTACACAGGAAGGAGCTCCGGCCTTTGATTGTATTGGATTTGGCTTAGGGGAATATATAACACATATTAATAAAGGAATACCTTTTACCGCATGTTTCTCTATTGAAGAGAACGTATGGCGAGATAAAAAAAATATTCAATTAAATTTAAAGGGAATTAGGTTGATGTAAGCTTTAAGCTTGCAGCTGATGACTAAAAGCTTAAAGCTAGTATGATATTAAAGGCAGAACATCTGGTAAAGAAATATAAACAGCGTACGGTTGTAAACGATGTGTCTTTTCATGTCGAGCAAGGAGAGATTGTTGGATTATTAGGACCTAACGGTGCCGGTAAAACAACGTCTTTTTATATGATCGTCGGATTGATCAAGCCGAATGAAGGTAATGTTTATCTGGAAGATGATAATATTACAGAAGATCCCATGTATCGCAGAGCTCAAAAAGGAATTGGATATTTGGCGCAAGAGGCTTCGGTTTTTAGAAAACTATCTGTTGAGGATAACATTATGGCGGTGTTGGAAATCCATCACCAGGATAAGACGGTTAGAAAAGAAAAGCTGGAAGAGCTTATCAATGAGTTCAGTTTACATAAAGTCAGGAAAAACAGAGGCGATTTGCTGTCAGGAGGAGAGCGCCGGCGCACGGAAATTGCTCGTGCTCTAGCGGCAAGCCCTCATTTTATTCTGTTAGATGAACCCTTTGCGGGAGTCGATCCTATTGCGGTCGAGGAAATCCAGACCATTGTGCATAAGCTTAAACATCGAAATATTGGGATTCTGATAACCGATCATAATGTACAGGAAACCTTGTCCATTACAGACCGAGCTTATTTGCTTACTGAGGGAAAAATCATGTTGACGGGCACTCCTGAAGAGATAGCGGTCAATGAAATGGCGAGAACCTATTATCTGGGGCGTCATTTTGAGTTGAGAAGGAAGAAACTGGGATAGTTAGTTGAGCCGGTAAATAGTTAAGTAGTTGAATCGTTAAGTAGTTAAGTAGTTGATGAGCCAATGTGATGATAGCCGACATGATTAGAGAGGCCAGCACGACTGAAAGCTGATAGCTGACTGCTGATGGCTAAGAGCTGAATAATTAGCCAATGTGATGATAGCCGACATGATTAGAAAGGCCAGCACGACTGAAAGCTGATAGCTGACTGCTGATGGCTAAAGCTGAAATAATTAGCCAATGTGATGATGAGCCGACATGATTAGAACGGCCAGGCCGCCCGAAAGCTGATAGCTGACTGCTGATGGCTGAAAGAGGATATAAGACATAGGACGCAGGATAGGAAATCCTGATACGTACCTGCCTGCCGGCAGGTGTCCTGGTACCAAATCCTGTGCTAACAACTAATAACCAACAACGAGTAACTAACAACAAATAACCAATAAATTTGCTACTTTAGTAGCTAAAACCAAGTATCCTAGTATAACAAAATGGCAATTGTCAATTCAATTATTAATTGGATAATGAAAAAGCGAATCCACCAAATTGAACTTTTCATGAAATATCCTCATGAAGTTCAGGAAGAGTGGTTTCAAAGCCTTATTACCACTGCGCAGGCAACCGAGTGGGGGAAGAAGTTCGACTATAAATCGATTTGTAATCTTGAAACTTTTAAAGAACGTGTGCCTATACAAGACTATAATAGCCTGAAACCATATATTGACAGAATGATTGCAGGTGAGCAAAATTTGTTGTGGCCATCGGATATAAAATGGTTTGCAAAATCTTCAGGTACAACCTCTGATAGGAGTAAGTTTATACCGGTGAGTGAGGAGGCTTTAGAGGATTGCCATTTTCAGGGGGGGAAAGATCTGCTTTCTATTTATTGCCATAATCGGCCCGATGCTAAAGTTTTTACAGGAAAGGGGGTTGTGCTGGGAGGAAGTCATAAAATAAATCAACTTGGCAATGGAGATTCCAGTTCCGGTGATTTGTCGGCCATTCTGATCCGAAACCTGCCTTTTTGGGCCGAAATGTATAGAACACCGGATTTGGAGACAACTCTTAATCCCAATTTTGAGGAGAAAATCGAACGGGTCGCCAATCTGGTAATTCATGAAAATGTAACCAATTTATCCGGGGTACCCACGTGGAACGTAGTATTGGCAAAAGGGTGCTTGAATTAACAGGGAAAGATAATCTATTGGAGATATGGCCTAATTTGGAACTGTATCTGCACGGTGGAGTGAGCTTTAAGCCCTATAAAGAGCAGTTTAAGAGACTTATCCCTTCTGATAATATGTACTATTTGGAAAACTATAATGCCTCAGAAGGTTATTTCGGAATTCAAGATCAGTCAGACTCGGATGATTTACTGCTTATGCTCGATTATGGGGTTTACTATGAATTTTTGCCTGTTGAAAATTTGTATGACGAACACCCGTTAACGCTTACGCTCGATCAGGTTGAGCTTGGTAAAAATTATGCTTTGATCATTTCGACGAATGCCGGTCTATGGCGGTATATGATCGGAGACACGATTAAGTTTACTACTTTACACCCTTACCGTATACAGATTACCGGCCGAACCAAGCAATATATTAATACTTTTGGTGAAGAGTTGATCGTTGATAATGCCGATAATGGTTTGAGAGAAGCCTGTAAAATCACCAATGCGATTGTACGCGATTACACAGCAGGGCCTGTTTATTTCCATAATAACGAGGCTGGCGCACACGAATGGATTATAGAATTTGAAAAAGAGCCGGACGACTTTACGGAATTCAAAAACGTGTTGGATGAAAAACTGCGAGAAGTGAATTCAGACTATGATGCGAAACGGTTTAAAAACATGGCACTGAAGGCGCCGATTATACATATGGCTCCGTCAGGTACCTTTTACCGATGGATGAAAAACCGAGATAAATTGGGAGGACAAAATAAGGTGCCACGATTGGCAAATGACCGAAATTATCTCGACAGCATTTTGCCGTTGTTAAATAGTTAGGTAGTTAACTATTCGTAAGTGCTTGCTTTTTTCGGCACTCATGAGCTCCCTACGGTCGGTTAGCCGATAAGTTAATTAGCTAATGAGTTAATTAGCCGATAAGCCAATGTGATGATGCGATGATGAACCTAGGCCTTTCATAGCCAATGGATATCTGCCCGCAACTAACTACCAACACTAACAACTAATAACCAACAACCAACAACTAATAACTCGCAATGTAACAATCATCAAATCCGCTGCTTAGCCTTAATTTCCAAATACTTATTGATTGTGTTGACAGTCAAATGTTCAGGTGGCGTCAAGACAGACTGTATTCCATGCCTGGCAAGCTCTCGAACAAGTAGTTTTTTTTCGTAGACAAATTTCTCTGCGATTGTTTTCAAATAGATACCTTCGATGCTTTCCGCTTTTTCTTGACTTAAGTTTTTCACCTCGATGTTCTCAAAAAAGATTACTACCAATAAGTGGTATTTTGCAATTTTCTTCAAATAAGGTAATTGTCGATTTAAGGCAGATACACTTTCAAAATTCGTAAATAAGATAATCAAGCTTCTTTGCCGTAGCGTATGCCTTACAGTCGAGTATAAAATCTCCAAATTACTCTCTAAATAACGTGTCTTCTCTTTGTACAAGGCCTCCATAATATAATTAAGTTGTGTAGAACGCCTATCAGCAGGAAGAACAGTCCCAATTTGCTCGGCAAATGTGATAAGTCCGGCTTTATCTTCCTTTTTGAGCGCAATGTTAGCCAATACCAAACTTGCATTAATGGCGTAATCTAATAAACTTAAGCCATGAAAGGGCATCTTCATTGCCCTTGATTTGTCGATTATACAATAGATATGTTGCGATCGCTCGTCAATGTACGAATTGACCATTAAACTGCCTTGACGAGCAGAAGCTTTCCAATTTAGCGTCCGATAATCATCACCCTGAACATAAGCCTTTATTTGTTCAAATTCCATGCTATGGCCTAAACGACGGATCTTCTTCAAGCCGTAATCCGTTAACCGATTAGAAATGGCTAACATCTCGTATTTACGCATTTGAAGAAAAGAAGGGTATACGGGTACATTAGCCTCTGCATCTTCATTAAATCTACGTTGTATAAAACCGATGGGTGATTGTACAAAAGTTCGTAGTTTTCCGAAAGAGTAAAGGCCTCGTTTTACAGGGCGTAGTTGGTATGAAAAAGTACTCCGTTCCTTAACTTCCAGAGCTCGCTCGAACCAAATATCGCGCTTTTGGAATTGATAAGGTATTTCATCGATAATGCCTATTTTTACAGTAAAAGGATAACGATTGTTGCTTGTAATAAAAATTTCGTTATCATCACTGTTGCTTAGGCGGGCAGGAGCAATACGCGTACTGACTACCCCTCCATTTTTTACAGCGTATAGTAATGCGATATCTGCTAATAAAATCAGCGTCGTTGTAAGAGCAGCTATATAAGGTAAAAATCCCAGCCAAGGGAAAAAATAAGCTAATAAAAATAAGAATGCCGTTATTCCCCAAGCGATAAAAAATCGCTTACTCAGAAATAGATCCAAATAAAATAATCGAACGATATTACGCATCGTAGAATCTTTAATAAACGCTTTTTGTTAAGTCCCGCTCTTTACCCTTATCTCCACCCTATCCCTAATCCCTATCCCCTATAAGCTTCACCTCGGAATCTCGATATTCTTAATGAGCTGATGGATAACTTCATCAGGCGTAATGCCTTCCATTTCTCGATCAGGCGTTAAAACAATACGATGGCGCAATACGGCAGGTGTAACGCCTATGATGTCGTCCGGCGTGACAAAGTCACGACTATTCATGGCAGCAATAGCCTTTGCCCCATTCATGATGGCTAATGATGCTCGGGGCGACGCTCCCAGGAATAAAGACTTGTGGTTTCTTGTTTGATAGACGATCTTCGCTACAAACTCGATTAATTTATCTTCCACATGTAATTTCCTTACCGTATTCCGTAGGGATTTAATTTGTCCACTCGAGAGGACCGGTTGTATATGCTTGATTGTTTCAAGAGGATCCGCTTGATGGTGTCGGATCAAAAGCTCTGTTTCTTCCACCAGGGAGGGATAGCCCACCTCGATCTTAAACAAAAATCGGTCGAGTTGCGCTTCCGGTAAACGGTAAGTTCCTTCCTGTTCTATTGGATTTTGGGTCGCCAGCACTATAAATGGCTCTTCCATTGGGTGTGTGATACCATCTAGGGTCATTTGACGTTCTTCCATTACTTCGAATAAGGCAGATTGTGTCTTTGCGGGAGCTCGATTGATCTCATCAGCTAGAATGATGTTTCCGAATATAGGCCCTTTTTTAAATTCAAAATCAACACTTTTTGGATTGAAAATGGATGTACCCAGAACATCTGAAGGCATGAGGTCTGGCGTAAATTGAATGCGACTAAACTGTGCGTCAATACATTTTGCAATTAATTTAGCGGTCAACGTCTTAGCAATGCCCGGCACCCCCTCTATCAGTACATGGCCATCAGCTAAAATTCCGGCAATTAAGAGTTCAACCAGGTTTTGCTGCCCAACAACAACCCTACCGATCGAGTCTTTAATTTGTTGAACCGCTTGCTGTAATTCACCTAAATCGGCACGTTGTTCGAAAAATTCTTGTTCCATAGTATCTTCGATTGATTGTAAAACCGTTCCACGTAATTATTAAAATCTGTCAATTCTTGATCACTTAATTGTTTCCCCAAGTGAACAGCTTCCATATATTCAAATATCTTTTGAACGACATCCGCTGTGACACCCGAGCGTTCGGCAAGTAACGCTAAAAACTCATCGTTTAAATCGCTTGTTTTAATTCGATAGTGAGCGCGAATAAAATGAAGAAGATACTGAGCCTTTTTCTGTGCGATATCGCTATTGTCACGCTGTCGAAAATAAACGCTACTTACCACTTTTATAAATTCTACGCTGGTGTTTGCCATTGGATCTTCTATTGGAATGATCCGTTGTCGCCGTTTAATTTCGAACAGAACAAATAGTATTAGGCATGCAAGCATAATGTAATAAGACCACTTAAGTGAGGCATTGCTAAAAATAAATCGCAAGAGCGATCGCTCACCTGCCATACCAAGTAATTGATATTCATCATAAATGAGGGGCCGATTTGGATTTAAGTACGAAAGTGTTTTGGAGGCATAGGCAGCCCCTTCTTCAGTTAACAATGCGTAGTTGGTGAAAAAATCGGGAGAAGCCAACAAGTATAAGTCACCATTGCCGATATGATAACGCAAAAAATTTGCTTCACCTTTATTATTCGTACCTAATATAGTAGCTTTCAGTGTGTCTATTTTACTAAAGTATTGGGAAGCTATGCCTCTGTTGAACCGATAATAACGACCTGGAGCCAAGTGTTTATTCAGAAAATGAAATTGTAAGCTGTCTTTTGCAAAAAGAACATCTCGTGTACGAATTTGTAAATGAAGTGAATCTAAAAGAATTTGATTGAAATCACTCGCCGCGAGAAAAACATCGTTGCCTTTCTCGATATGTGTATAAAGCTTTTGATAATCATCGTTGCCCAAGGAAATCTTGGAGGAAATAATAAGTAAATTGGCACCTTTAGCCTTTGGAAGTGTTTCTTCGAGCGGTTGTCGACTATTATATACACCCCTTTTAAAAAGCTTCGGAAGTTCGCGATAGCATATGTAAGTTCCGAAAGGTATTTTGTCGCTTCGCTGATAAGTGGGCGACCAATTAACAGCCACTGGACGGTTATATTCAATAAATAAATATATACCCAACAATAAAAAACCTAGCAGAAGATACAACTTAAGATCTTTCATATGTTACTGTATCTAAATCCGATCCTTTAATTTCGCGAAACTTCTTCTAAAGTCGAAAAAATCGTTTTCTCTTACCGGAAAGGCGCCATACCATACTTTTTCAAACAGACCTGTCAAATTTCTAAAATCGTTGCTGAATGGTCTGTTTCCTAACTCCTGCACATAGATTTGATTCGTTTTTCCCGGTTGCCAATCGATTAATGCCCGATCTGTCAGTTCTTTTAGCAATTGAAGATATGATAAACGGACCGCCTGTCGGAAATTTTTGTTTGTAATAGCGGTCTGGAGCTCCATTTCAAAATCGATTTGATGTATGTCCTCTTCTTCCGCAATGGAACTTGCACCACTAACCCGATTTCTTCTTCCGAATATGTACAGTATATCCATACCGGCAATTTTATAGACAAGGAATAAGAGCGCGGCACTCCCTAGTATAATAAATAGCCATTTAAAAGTTGACCCGGATTGTCCGTTCGAAAAAATGCGGGCTAGCTGATTGTAAAGCCACTGTTTAAAATGTTGCCACCATCCAACAGGAACCTGTTCTTCCTCATACTTGAAGGCTGCGTCCTCTTTATAACTTGCTAACTTGGCAGCATCAAATGAGCGTAAAATTATTTTCCCGGTATCAATATTTATCTGTTTCTGTTTGTCTTGTCCTTTTGATAAAGCAGCGTCTATGCTTACGGCCTGGAGGGGGCGTATAAAAGATAACAAACACAATAGGAAGAGACAGATACGGTGCATCGATTAATAATTAATATTCTTCTTTTGGCCAATCGTTGGACGCCTTCACTCCGCCGGACCCAAAGCCTTCTATTCGTTCCATAAGGCCTAATCCGTCTTTCTCTTCTGTAAGACTAAAATACCACAGCGCACTCACAATTGCAGGTAAGATATAAAATAGCTGTGCTAAACCCGTTAAAATAGACCCAAAGATACTACCAGCGAGAACCAAGGTGGGAGAATCTTCAACAAATACGGCGCCGATACTTAGAAATGCTGATGGAAGACTCAGTATTCCCATGCTAAAATAGGCAATGATAGATGCTAGAAATATCAATGCGAAGGTTTTCCACCAGTGGTCTTTTATCAATTGTATGCTGCGCGATAATGCTTCAAATAAGCCTTTGTCTTCCATAATCATAATGGGCAAGGTTAAGCTAATAATGGGAATCAGGTAAAAACCGGGAACTAAACAAAAGAGGAAACCAATAAAGATGAATATACTTAAAAGAATGGTCGCTATGAAAAAGGATATAATATGGCTTTTAAATAAGTCCCAAACGGCTTGCATGGATGGAATTGTATGGTGGTGTTCTTTATAGAGTTTCATATAGCAATAGGTAACTAGATAAATTACGCTAACAGATAAGATACTGAATAAAAGTAACAGAAAGTAGGCTAAACCAAATGTGTATCCCGTCATATTTTCGGCTAATACGGTTGAGGTTGATGCTTTTGCCAAGCCAACCAATCGGATAGTTTTCATTTGTTGTGCAACGCTACTGGCTATTGTGGCGATAATAAAAAAGCCACTTATATATAAAAGGGGTTTAAAAAGATTTTTGAAATGTTGTTTGATAAAGCTGAAGCTATCATTCATCGTCTCACTGAAATCTCTTACCTTTCTTAATTCAATCGGTTCTTCAGAGGAATAATTCATAACTAAATAAGTTTGGAAAGCTTACGGGGATAAATCACCACGTACCATACGATAAAAAGAAAAGATGCTATCAATATAGCGCTGCTTAACCAGAAGGGCATAGCTGTATGTCTTGTTACAAAAGACTCCAATAAAGCAGCGATAATGAATATGGGGATCAATCCGACAATGATTTTTAGACCATCCTTCGCTCCCCGTTTAAGCGAAGTGAGTCTACTGTAAGTTTTGGGAAACAGCAGACTGTTTCCCAATATCAAGCCCGCGGCTCCTGCCAACACAATCGCCGATATTTCCAATGTGCCGTGTATCCAGATAACTAATACCGATTCAAAACCTAAACCTTTTGTAAAAAAATAATATTGAAAAGATCCCAACATAATGCCATTATACATAAGCAGTACGACCGTGCCAACAGCGCATAAAATACCCAAGAGGAATGCCATACACGACACTCGAATATTGTTCAGCGCAATCATCAAAAACATAAGCAACGGATTCGATTGTTTATATACGCCAAAAGGATCTCCTTTTTCTATATTAGTATTTGTCATATTTACATAGTCGTCACCTAAAACAAGCCGAACAAATGTTTCATCATTCGCGGCAGAGAATGCACCGATAAAGGTGAATAATAAGAAAAATACAGCAGAATAGGCCAACTGATTTCGATACTGAAAAAAGATAATCGGAAGCTCCGTTTTCCAAAAGCTCAGAAAACGACTTGCCTTTTCTTTTTTATTAATATAGAGCGACTGGTGTAGACGAGCTGCCAAGCCATTAAGATAGGCGGTGGTTTTCGATTTTGGGTAAAAGGTTTTGGCATAGGCGAGATCGTCCGTGATTTCGATAAAACGCGCTGCTAACTCATCCGGATGGGTTGTCTTTATTTTTTCATAACTTTCCCATTTTGCATTATTTTGTTTGACGAACAGTGCTTCCCGCATATGGTATTAATAATTTGAGTATAAGTCCTGAATCGAAATAAAGATAATAAAAATCAAACGCTTCCATATCCATGGATTTCACTAAATTCGTTTTGATGAATCATGTAAAGGTAATTACTTCGCAAAATATATCGATCGATTATGATGTCGCCGGCGTGGGCGAGCGGATCGCTGCACGTATAATCGATCTGCTCCTCTTTTTTCTTATTTATCTCTTATTTATATTGATCGTTTCAGGCTTAGGACTGGCTTTTGATAATACCGGTAATCTGATACTTTTGGCTTTATATGGTTCGCTGTTTGTGTTTTATGATTTGCTGTGTGAAATTTTTTTTAATGGGCAGAGTGTTGGCAAGCGCATACTGAAAATTAAAGTTGTCAGCCTAGACGGTTATCAACCTAGTGTAGGTCAATACTTTTTGAGGTGGTTATTCCGGTTTGTAGATTTTACACTAACAATGCAAGTAGGGGCATTGATCTGCGTGGCACTATCCGAAAACAAGCAACGAATAGGCGATATTGTGGCGGGCACAACTTTAATTAAAACCGTTCCCCGAACGCAGTTAGAAGCAATTGCCTTTCATCCTCCAACCGAAGAACTATATAAGCCCTTGTTTCCGGAGGTGACAAGTCTTAACGATCAGGACATAACACTCATTCATGATGTGTTGGCCAATTTCAGTAAGTCAGGCAATAATATGCTCGTATATAAAATGGCTATGAAAGCAAAAGATGTGTTACAAGTGAACATTCCTAACGAGATGAATGAATGGGAGTTTTTGAAACAAATTGTTCGCGACTATTCGTATCTGACATCAAATACGAAATAAAAGGCTCCATTAGCTGCGCTTAAAACATCTTGTTAAGATAGGACGTGATGATTAGAAAGCCCACTAAGCAAGATAATACGGTAGCAAGTTTTTCATTTTTCTTAAAATAACGGTTTTTTAGCAGGAAAAATAAACCTAATAATAAAAGTGGAATGGTTGGTGGATATTGTACTATACTGGCTTGCCATCGCCCCTGAAGTAATAACAATAATGCTCTTTGAAAACCGCAGCCGGGGCAATCTATGCCGGTTAACCATTTAAAAGGGCAAGGTAGAAGATGATGTTGTAGCCAGTCTATTCCGGACCAGCTACTGAAAATCAAAAACAGCAAATAGTTCATACCATATTAAGCTGTTGGGTCTCTAGGTGCATTCGGATCATCAAATGGATTCTTATAATTCTTAAACTGATCAAACGAGTTGCCACCTCTCGCTTCAGCAGCTGATGGTCCCAAATAGCGATCGCTCCCGAAGCCAATCATGGGAAAAATGATAAAAGAGAAGAAAAACGCCAGTACCGTGTATATTGAATCTTTTCCGAAGCTCTTCATCAACAGATTCAGCACCCAAATGATTACTACAAAGTTTACACAGGGAATCAGAAAGAAAAATATCCACCAAATAGGTTTTCCAACAATCTCAAGAATAACAATGAGATTGTAAACAGGAATTATTGCTGCCCAGCCTGGTTTGCCAGCCTTTTCGAACATTTTCCACAAACCGGCGATCGCTAAAATACTAAGAGCAAGCGAAACAAGTGTTGTGCCAATGCCCATGGCGGCAAATAAACCGGAGCTCATTGAATCGTTGTAATCGTAGTTGTTCATATGATTCTTATTTAAGTGAAAAACAGGGGTGTTGTTTTTATAAGACTTTTAACTTTTTTAGGTAAATAACTGCATTGAAAATTAGTTTATTATCAATTTTTTCGGCTTATAATAAACAAATATAAAATATGGAACTGATAAAACGTACAAAAATGTTTTCCGATGGTTAAAATTTTTAAAATGATGTCAATATCGGGTAAATGAGCCGATAAGGAAATCACAATTATTAGGCTTAACTTCGTATGCGTTATTTTATGAATAAAGAACAGATTTCCATTTTTGATATTTTCAAAATCGGTGTCGGGCCTTCTAGCTCGCATACCCTTGGGCCATGGCGTGCAGCACAACGATTTATCCAAAAGCTTGATCAAGAAAAGAGGCTTGCTGATACAGAAGCAGTTAAAATCTTACTCTACGGATCCTTGGCCAAGACGGGTAAGGGGCATGGAACCGATATAGCAATCCTTTTAGGGTTGAGTGGTGGTGACCCCGTGACTTTCGAGGTTAGTCGGATTCAACCAACAGTTGACCAGATTAAGGGTGATTGCCAATTGTGTCTTGCCGGGCAGTATGTAATTCCTTTTAATTATGGAGAGGACTTGCTTTTCCTGATGACGGAAAGTTTGCCCTATCACCCAAATGCGGTTACCTTTCAAGCTTTTTTCAGAGATGGAACGGCGTTATCTGAAACTTACTTCTCTATTGGTGGAGGTTTTGTAGTCCAGGAAAATCAACGGGCAGGTGATACAGAAGAGGTGGATCTACCCTTCCCCGTTCAAAATGCGAAGGATTTATTGATGTGGTGTATGCGTACCGGCCTTAAAGTTTCAGAGGTGGTGCTCGAAAATGAGCATGCATGGCGAAGTGAAGAAGAAACTAATAAGGGGATCTTAAAGATTTTTCATACGATTCGTGATTGTATTTATCGAGGCTGTCACACTACGGGTACCTTGCCGGGAGGCTTAAATGTGGAAAGAAGAGCCGCTAAATTAAATAAAAAATTATTGAACGGCCGTCATTATGCCGATTTTGAAACCTGGATGTACGCTATCCGTGAAGGAGGGAGTGGTTTCCAGTATACGTTAGATTGGGTAAGTTGTTTTGCCTTGGCCGTGAACGAGGAGAATGCTTCATTCGGACGGGTCGTTACCGCTCCGACAAACGGTGCTGCCGGTGTAATCCCAGCCGTCCTTCAATACTTTTTAATATTCTGCAATGGCTACAATGAAGAAAAAATCATTCAATTTATAGCGACGGCATCGGAGATAGGAAGTATCTTCAAGAAAGGATCGACGATATCGGCTGCAATGGGTGGATGCCAGGCTGAGATTGGTGTGTCTTCGGCGATGGCAGCGGCGGCATTAACCGAGTGTTTGGGCGGATCCCAGCGCCAAGTACTGATGGCAGCTGAAATTGCCATGGAACATCACCTTGGACTAACATGCGATCCCATCGGCGGATTAGTACAGGTACCCTGTATCGAAAGAAATACCATGGGAGCTATTAAGGCCATTACAGCATCGCAACTCGCTTTACAATCCAATCCCGAAAAGGCAAAAGTAAGTTTAGATGCCGTAGTGCACACCATGTGGGAAACAGCCTTGGATATGAATGTTAAGTATAAAGAAACTTCTGATGGTGGTTTAGCAACCAACATTCCGTTGAGTTTGCCCGAATGTTAACGGGTTGTCCGTCGCTAATCGTTCGGGATTAAGTTGAATTTCATTCGCGTTTCCTTTACCATTAATAGGGTGTTAACAAAGTGTTAGTAAGGGGTTTATAAAGGGTTAATAAGGGTATCACCCTTATTAACCCTTTATAAATTCTTCTTTAAAACTTTATAAATTCTTTTTTTATGATATATTTGAGTGGAAGCAGCAGTAAACCAGCTTCGACTAGCAGATATATAAACCAAAGGCTTTTAACATGGCAATTGCAAAGAATGGTCTTCATGGCCCTATTAATGGAAGGACGGGGGATTTAACGACGTATGAATTAAATGGTCAACTGATTGTTCGTACGATTGGGCGCCGTACCAAACCTTTCTCTCCCAAGGAATTATTGAATCAGGCTAAAATGAAAGCTGTATCTAAATTTTTGACACCGATAAAGCCTTTTGTCCTATTCGGTTTTAGGAATGCAGTTCCGCCTGGGAGTAGGGTGGGACCTTTTCAGATGGTACAGTCATACACCCGTAAATACGCCGTAGAGATCGACGAAAATGGTGAACCCTATATCAACCCGGAAAAGGTTTTGATAAGTAAAGGCCCAATAATTCCGCCGCATAACTGCTCCGTTGAACGAAATGGGACTCGTATTACGTTGTCATGGGAATCATTAGGTGGATGGAAAGGGGATCGTTTAGTGGTTTTGCTATATGATGGCGACTTATTTCGTCATTTTAGAGAAATCGGCGCAGAAAGGGTCGCACAGACGGACAGCTGGGAGAATAGCACCTTAGCCTTTGCTGAGAAGCCAATACATGTATATGCCTCCTTCCGGGATACCTATCATGATACGCTTTCCGATAGTGTGTACTGTGGAGTGATTTAGAACGCAGTCAATGCAGCGCTTATTAAATTCATTTTGAACAAATCAGCAAAATGTTTTTTTAAGTGTTCTTTTACTTCTTCCATGTCTACTTCCCGTCCTAGTTCACCTTGTAAAGAAGCTACGGCTTTATCGTCTATACCACAGGGCACAATATGGTTGAAATAATTTAGGTCCGTGTTGACGTTAAATGCAAAACCATGCATGGTAACCCACCTACTGGCTCGAACACCGATAGCGCAAATTTTCCGGGCTTTTTCATTGTCCGGATCCAACCATACGCCGGTATAACCCGGGTACCTGCCAGCCTCAATCTCATAATCGGCTAATGTACGAATCACGGCCTCTTCAATCGTACGCATGTATAGATGGATGTCAGTAAAAAAATTATCAAGATCCAATATAGGATAACCAACTAGTTGGCCAGGGCCATGATAAGTAATATCTCCTCCACGGTTTATCTTGTAATAGGTTGCTTGCTTATCGTGTAGCCCCTGTTCATCTAATAATAAGTTTTCGGGCTTACCGCTCTTACCCAGTGTATAAACATGCGGATGTTCTACGAAAATTAAATAGTTGTCTGTAGGATGATTGGTGCCATTAACCCGGTTGCCCGTTTTCTGTTGAACTACCTGCGCGAAAATAAGTTCTTGCCGATCCCACGCTTCTTGATAGTCAACCCTGCCCCAGTCTTGGAAATAAACGTTTTTATTCATGTGTAATCCTAATAAGGAATGCAAAGTTACGGAAATAGGAAGAAAAGCACCTATCCCATCACATATCCTAACATAAACTCCCGAAAACGCTCGTAGTAAACGGTATAGATCGCATGTTGATGCGGGCCTTGAAGATGGGCAACAATACTGCTCCCCTGTTCTTGATACGTAAAGGGTTCGATATAAATATTGTCTTTAAAAGAAACTCCTTTTTTTCCTTGTAACTTATAGACCGCTTCTTTAGCTGTCCAGCAAGTTAAAAGCTGTTCTACATAGCGGTGTTCAGGCTGAAGCTGTGCCAGCTCTTCGGGTTTCATGAATTTACTGGCAATGACTTCTATTTTAGGTTTGACCAACTCCATGTCGATTCCTACCTCGTATCGTGTACTAAGCATGCAAGCAGCATAATCAAAGGAATGACTGAGTGATATTTTATGCGGAAAATTAACTAAATAAGGTTTGCCATTCTCGTCAGAAGGGCAATCAATATAACCCGGGGTATCTAACATGGTGCGGAGCAAAACACGTGTTCCCAACCAATTTAATGTCCTTTTACCCTTGTTAAGTCGCTCCAAAAAAGCCTTTTCACTTCTGTTTAGCTGTAATTTAGCCAATAGCTCTTCAGCTGTTTCTTCAATTTTCCAAATGGCAAAACGTGTGTGCGGATTAACTTCCTTAAGATATACTAAACCCATGAATAAAAGTAGTAAATTTTTATCAATAGCCATCAGCTTTCAGCGATCGGCTTTCGGCTGTTTGGTTAGTTGTTTGTTATTAGTTATTGGTTATTAGTTATTGGTTAGCGAGCGCACATTCATTGGCTATGAAAAGCTGTAGGCGTTAAGCAATAAGCAGATGGCATTAGGCCGTAAGCTTTAAAGTACCTCCCTATCGGAAGACAGCCCAAACCATTATCACATCGGCTAATTATCGCATCGGCTCATCATCACATTGGCTAATTGGCTCATCGGCTAATTATTTCAGCTATCAGCTTCGGACGCGCTGGCCGTTCTAATCATGTCGGCTATCATCACATTGGTTCATCAACTACTTAACTACTTAACGATTCAACTACTTAACTATTTCCCTACTCAACAACTCAACTCATTCACAAATTGATTAATTATTCCTTATGTTTGTATCCTGCACTAAAAACACTATGATACTTTCAGACAAAAGGATTTTAGAGGAAATCGATAAAGGCTCTATTATTATTGAACCATTTAAGCGTGAATGTTTGGGGACGAACTCATATGACGTTCATTTAGGGAAATACTTGGCTACTTATAAAGATCGGGTATTAGATGCTAAGGTTCATAATGAAATTGTTCACTTTGAAATTCCGAAAGCTGGTTATGTGCTTGAACCAAACACCTTGTATTTGGGAGTGACATTAGAATATACAGAAACCCATAACCATGTACCTTTCCTGGAAGGTAAAAGCAGCACAGGACGTTTAGGTATTGATATTCATGCCACTGCCGGAAAGGGAGATGTCGGATTTTGTAATACCTGGACACTTGAAATATCCGTGGCTCAACCGGTACGTGTATATGCTGGCATGCCCATTGGGCAGTTGATTTATTTTACGGTAGAGGGAGATATCCACACCATGTACAACACAAAAGGGAATGCGAAATACAATAGAAAGACAACGCGACCCGTTGAATCCATGATGTGGAAAAATGAATTTTAGTTTCCACCAAATTCCATCAGATAAGATTTTAGAAATTCATCCAATTCACCGTCTAATACCGCTTGGGTATTGGATGTTTCGTGACCTGTCCTTAAATCTTTTACCAGCTTATAAGGATGTAAAACATAATTACGTATTTGCGAACCCCATTCTATTTTTTTCTTGCTGCCTTCAATAGCCGCTGTCGTTTCCATACGCTTACGCATCTCAATTTCATAAAGCTGCGATTTTAAGAGACGCATAGCGTTATCCTTATTTTGGAGTTGTGAACGCGACTCCTGGTTCTTGATAACAATTCCTGAGGGCTTGTGGTGCAGCCTAACGGCTGTTTCTACCTTATTGACGTTCTGTCCACCAGCGCCTCCTGAACGGAACGTGTCCCATTCAATATCCGAATCTTTTACCTCAATCTCAATTGTATCGTCCACCAGTGGATAGACGTATACGGAGGCGAACGAAGTATGCCGTTTCGCATTGGAGTCGAACGGAGAAATTCGCACTAAGCGATGCACGCCGTTTTCTCCCTTTAAATATCCATAAGCGAAATTGCCGTCAAATTGAAGTGTCACTGATTTTACACCTGCAACATCGCCTTCGAGGAAGTCTTGCTCCGTTACCTTATAGCCATTCTTTTCTCCCCACATAATATACATACGCATCAACATAGCCGCCCAATCACAACTCTCAGTGCCTCCAGCGCCGGCAGTAATTTGTAAAATAGCCGTTAACTGATCTTCTTCGGCACTAAGCATATTTTTAAATTCGAGCTCTTCAACCCGTTTCAGCGCTTCTTGAAAAAGTTCATCGGCTTCCTGCTCACTGGCGTCGCCACTCTGATAAAAGTCGAACATGACAGAAGCATCGTCAATGGCTTGCAGTAGCTCGTCAAAGCTATCTGTCCAAACTTTTTTGCTCTTGATCGACTGCAATACTTTTTCCGCTTCTTTTGGATGATCCCAAAAGTCTGGTTTTAGGGTTATTTCTTGCTCTTGGTTTATTTCTTTTTGTTTTGCATCAATGTCAAAGATGCCTCCTCAGGGAAGCTGCTCTATCCCTTAATTCTTGAATGTTTTCTTTCGTCATAGAACAAAGGTAGGATTTTAAGTTATAAGTTTTAAGTAATAAGCTTTAGGCTGTAGGCATTGGGCAATAAGCTTTAAAGTACTTCCCTATCGGAAGGCAGGCAAGTCCCAAAACATTATCACATTGGCTAATCATCACATTGGCTCATCAGCTAATTATTTCAGCTATCAGCAGTCGGCCTTCAGTCGCACGAATCCTTCTCACTATTCCCTACTTAACTACTCAACTACTCAACTACTTAACTACTCAACTACTTAACCATTTCCCTACTCAACAATTTAACAATACAACTGCTCAACTAAACGGTTATTTTACAGTAATTTCCTAAGTGCTTCGGCTTTCGAATGAATGGGGGCTTCTTGAGGGATTTTATCCAGCCAATTACGAGCACTTTCTTTATAATCGTCCTCTTCTTCTAGATAGGATAAGGCGATATAGTAAGCCGCGTCATACATTTGCGGTGCGTTTTCGGTGTAAATCTTCAGTAAATCTCGACGGGCAGATCCGAGGTATTTTAAATTTAAGAAAGTAAGGCCTCTATAATACCGAATATACAAATCATTGGGTTGTTCCGTTAATGCCCCGTTTAAAAGAGGCAAGGCTTCTTCGTATTTGCCTGCATTAAAAAGCTCGATAATATCGGCATATTTATTACCAACAGGTAAGCCCTCTGCGTTAACGGTGCCCATTTGAACAGATGATGCATCAATCTCTCGATATATTTTCCACGGTGACCATAAAAGGATTGTTACGAAAATGACGCCAATAGCTGTTAATGCCATCCATTTAAGTCTGTTCATATCTTGGTATCGTTTGTTTTTGGCCTTGCCGAAGGATAGTTCTTCAATAGGGGTATGATAAAGACATTCCGAGATGCTTTGATTTACGTACATGTAAAAATGAAGTTCCTGAGCCAAGTCTTCGTTTTCGTCAAGCTCGGCCTCGAAATGATGACGCTCCTTATCTGTCATACTTCCAGATAGATAACGCTCAATATTGTCATAATTTACATCAGTCATCTCGATACGTTTTTAAGATGGTTGATACCTTAATCCGCTTTAATGAATTAATATTTTTTGGCTAAAAGCTGCCTATGTTAATCCTTTATAAATTAACTGACTAATATAGGATTTGTTTGGATAAAGATATCGAAAATTTTTACATATTGTATAACAAAATGTGTTAAAAGTCAGGAAACTTTTTTGAAAATAGCGGCTACGCTGTTTAGGAATTTAGCTTTAAAAAAAGAGGTTTCCTTAATCAACTTTTTTCATCACTTGTTCGTTTTCAATAGCATTCAAGCTACTTCGTGGTTTGCGGAAGAAAGTGACTAAAGAAGATGGTCTTCTAATATTCCGTATGTAAAAGTGAAATCTTGATGTTAAAATCGGAGATTTTAAGTAGCTATTCTGTCTTAGGAAAGTAAATCTAGGCTGCGCCATCAAATGCTTTTCGCTTTTCTGCGACTAAAATTGTAGTTTCGTGAAAATTTTGATTTGCTTATGTTACCAACTGTAAATTTTACCGAAACCGATGCTTACAACTACTTGAGCAACCATTATATCAACATCGCGCCGAAACATTTACGTGATCTGTTCGCCTACGATCCGGATAGATTCGAAAAGTTCTCATTACTATTTGAAGACATTTTATTTGATTATTCAAAAAATAGGATAGATGAACAGACCGTTGCTCTTTTAGTGCAGCTTGCTCGCGAATGCCACCTGGAAGAGGCCATTGACGCCATGTTCAAAGGACTGCCGATTAATAAAACAGAAAACAGAGCGGTATTGCATACGGCATTGCGAAATATAAGCAACACACCCGTACTTGTTGATGGCCAAGATGTGATGCCTTCAGTCAATGAAGTACTGGCACATATGAAAGAATTTAGTGAAGCAGTGATTGACGGTTCTTGGAAAGGATACAGTGGTAAAGCAATAACGGATATTGTTAATATAGGAATCGGCGGTTCAGACTTAGGTCCGGTTATGGTAACGGAAGCATTGAAACCATATAAAAATCATTTAACCTTACATTTTGTATCAAATGTTGATGGAACGCATATCGCTGAGACGTTACGAAAGGTGAATGCAGAAACCACGCTCTTTTTGATTGCTTCCAAAACCTTTACCACGCAAGAAACGATGGCCAACGCTCACAGTGCGCGTGACTGGTTTTTAACCCAAGGAGGCGCCGAAAAGGATATCGCTAAGCATTTCGTCGCGTTGAGCACCAATGCTAAAGCGGTGCAAGACTTCGGTATAGATACGAAGAATATGTTTGAATTCTGGGACTGGGTTGGTGGTCGCTATTCTTTATGGAGCGCCATTGGCTTGTCGATCGTGTTGAGCATTGGTTTTGATAATTTCAAAGAACTTTTAGCGGGAGCCCACGCGGCTGATAATCACTTCAAAAATACTCCCTTAGAGGAAAATATTCCAGTTATTATGGGGGTGTTAGGTATTTGGTATAATAATTTCTTTGATTCGGAAACGCATGCGATTCTACCTTATGATCAATACCTACATCGTTTTGCGGCATACTTTCAGCAAGGCGATATGGAAAGTAATGGTAAGTATGTGGATAGAAATGGAGTGCCGGTTGAATATCAGACAGGGCCCGTTATCTGGGGCGAACCCGGAACAAATGGCCAACACGCCTTTTATCAATTGATTCACCAAGGCACGAAGATGATCCCTTGCGATTTTATTGCACCTGCTCAAACACACAATCCAATTGGGGAACACCATACGCTCCTGTTATCTAATTTCTTTGCCCAAACAGAAGCGTTAATGAATGGTAAAATGGAAGAGGAAGTGGAAGCTGAGTTGAAAAAAGCAGGGAAATCTGACGAGGAAGTAGCGGCTATTACGCCATTCAAAGTTTTTGAGGGAAACCGGCCAAGCAATTCTTTTCTTTTGAAAAAAATAACGCCCCGGAGTTTGGGAAGCTTGATTGCGTTTTATGAGCATAAAATATTTACACAAGGTATTATCTGGAATATTTTTAGTTTCGATCAATGGGGAGTTGAACTGGGTAAGCAGCTCGCTGGAAAGATATTGCCTGAGCTCAGAAACGAGGGAGACATTACCTCACATGATAGCTCCACCAACGGCTTAATCAACCAATATAAAGCTTGGCGCTAAAACAAACATTTTGGATGGCTTGGTGTTCCTTTAACATGAATAAAACGTCATCCAAAATGAATCGATATACTTATTGTCTTTTTTTTTCTTTTTTGGTTTTGATCAATGCCTGCAAAGGAAATGGGCAAAACCAAGAAGAGACGCCGGAAGCCCCAACGGATTCGGTAGGTGAGTACGGACTAAACATTACCTTAGCTGAGCCATTGGCAACGCCATCCAGTACTAAAAACTCAAAGGTAATCGGATGGCCAACAGGGAAAACACCGATTGTGGCCGCGGGCTACAAGGTTGTCAAATTTGCCGATGGTTTGCAAAATCCCCGTTGGATCTATGTCGCCCCGAATGGAGACATTTTCGTGGCCGAATCGCAGACACAAGGAGCAGGTGCGAATAGAATTACTATGTTCAAGGATACCAACGGAGATGGCGTAGCCGATAGCAAATCCCCTTTCTTGGAAGGGCTTAATAAACCCTTTGGCATGTTGATCATGGATAACAGTTTCTATGTCGCTAATACCGATGGTATTTTAAAGTATCCGTATAAGATAGGAGAAGCTAAAGTTAGTGGAAAGGGCGAGAAAATTTTGTCGTTGCCCGCAGGCGGATACAACAATCATTGGACTCGAAATTTATTGATGAAACCGG
This sequence comes from Olivibacter sp. 47, assembly GCF_030372825.1. Taxonomy (NCBI): domain Bacteria; kingdom Pseudomonadati; phylum Bacteroidota; class Sphingobacteriia; order Sphingobacteriales; family Sphingobacteriaceae; genus Olivibacter; species Olivibacter sp. 47. The sequence continues at coordinate 6,292,730 of NZ_JAUCNR010000001.1, read as the reverse complement.
ATAGCTCAAAAATATATATTAGCGTCGGGTCGGGAAGTAACGTTGGTGAACATGGGATGGAGAATGAAAGACGGAGAGCAAACATTTTGGAGATTAACCCCGATGGAAGTGGAGAACGCATTTTTGCAGCAGGACTTCGAAATCCGGTCGGCATGGCATGGGAGCCTCATACCGGTAAATTATGGACCGCAGTGAATGAGCGTGATGAGTTGGGAGACCAAATCGTTCCCGATTATATAACATCTGTGGAAGAAAATGGCTTCTATGGCTGGCCATATGCTTATTGGGGCAAAAACCCAGACCCTCGGTTGAAGGGAAAAAGAGAGGATTTGGTGGCTGAATCCATCGTTCCCGATTTTGCAGTGGGGTCACATACGGCTTCACTAGGCTTAGCTTTCGGAGCTTCAGGTAAGTTCGCAGGTGGCGCTTATGTAGGGCAACACGGATCTTGGAATCGCTCGAAATTGGTCGGATACAAAGTGCTCTTTATTCCTTTTGAAAATGGAACGCCTATAGGTGAATATAAAGATTTTTTGACGGGCTTTATAGCAAATGACGCGGAGGCTGAAGTATACGGCCGACCGGTAGGCATCGCATTTGCCAAACAAGGATATATGCTGGTCGCCGATGACGCAGGAAATACCATTTGGGCCGTGCTTCCACAATAGTTAAGTAGGGAAATGGTTAAGTAGTTGAGTAGGGAAATAGTTAAGTAGTTGAGTAGTTAAGTTATTGAGTAGGGAATAGTGAGAAGGATTCGTGCGACTGAAGGCCGACTGCTGATAGCTGAAATAATTAGCCGATGAGCCAATTAGCCGATGTGATAATTAGCCGATGTGATAATGGTTTGGGACCTGCCTGCCTTCCGATAGGGAGGTACTTTAAAGCTTACTGCCTAATGCCATCTGCTTATTGCTTAACTACAGCCTAAGCCTTTCCTAGCCAATGAATGTGCGCTCGCCAACCAATAACCAATAACTAATAACCAATAACCAATAACCAACACCCAATAACCAATAACTAATAACCAATAACTAATAACCAATAACCAATAACCAATAACTAATAACTAATAACTAATAACCAACAGCGAACAATTAACAAACGGCTGAATGCCAATCTCCGAAAGCTGATTACTATTAACAAAAAATCACTAACTTTGACAATTGTATTGATGTCAATATGACGCAACATGGGATTTGGCGCATTTGTTGACACCAATAGCATATATTTTAGATTATTATTGAACATGTTAGGATTCTTAAGTAAAATTTTTGGCAGTAAATCTGATCGTGATATAAAACATATTCGTCCGTTAGTAGATAAAATCAAGGAAGAATTTGCCAAACTGGAGGGATTAAGTCATGATGAACTTCGTGCAAAGACGCTTGATTTTAAGCGACGGATTTCCGACTATTTAGCGGATATTGATGGTGAAATCAACCAGTTGAAAACAGATGCTGAGGAACCACAGGTAGAAATGGCAGAAAAAAATGCCATTTATGACAAAGTAGATAAACTGATTAAAGATCGCGATAAAAAATTAGAGGAAGTATTAATGGAAATACTTCCGGAGGCATTCGCTGTTGTGAAAGAAACGGCACGCCGATTTACTGAAAACACGACGTTAGAAGTGACAGCTAGTGAGTTCGATCGTGATCTGGCAGCGAAAAAGCCAAATGTCGAAATCAAGGGCGATAAAGCTATTTGGCATAACACATGGATTGCTGCCGGGAATCAGGTTACCTGGAATATGGTGCATTATGATGTACAGTTAATCGGTGGTATTGTTCTGCACGAAGGTAAAATTGCTGAAATGGCAACGGGTGAAGGTAAAACATTGGTAGGTACTTTACCCGCTTATTTAAACGCTTTATCCGGACAAGGTGTTCATATCGTGACGGTGAACGATTATTTGGCACGACGTGACTCCGAATGGAATGGGCCTTTATTTGAATTCCATGGTCTTCGCGTAGATTGTATCGACAAACATCAGCCAAACTCTGCGGCTCGCCGCAACGCTTATGCCGCTGATATTGTTTTCGGTACAAACAATGAATTTGGTTTCGATTATCTACGAGATAATATGGCGCAAGCACCGGAAGGCTTGGTGCAACGTAAATTACATTTTGCTATGGTGGATGAGGTTGACTCTGTACTCATTGATGATGCACGTACACCTTTAATTATATCCGGCCCAATTCCCCGTGGCGATGAACATGAATTCTATGATTTGAAACCGCGAATCGAGCGTCTGGTAAATGCACAAAAAGCGTATATCAATACGGTGTTGAACGAAGCGAAGAAAGGAATTTCAAGTGGTAATACCGATGTAGAAGGTGCTGGTATGGCCTTATTACGTGCACATAGAGGCTTACCTAAGAATAAGGCGCTCATTAAATTTCTGAGCGAAGGGAGTAATCGCCAGGTGCTTACGAAAACAGAGAACTATTACCTGCAGGAACAAAGCAAAAATATGCCAAAAGTGGATGCCGAATTGTTCTTTGTAATAGATGAGAAAAATAATCAAGTAGAGTTGACAGAAAAAGGAATTGAGCTAATCACAAGCTCAGGCGAAGATCCTCACTTTTTTGTCATGCCTGATGTAGGGACTGAAATTGCTGAGATTGAAAAGTTAGCGATCTCTGCCGAAGAAAAGGCGCAGAAGAAAGATGAACTGATGCGTGATTTTTCTATTAAATCTGAACGTATTCACTCCGTTAACCAGCTATTAAAAGCTTATACCTTGTTTGAAAAGGATGTAGAATATATCATAGATGAGGGTAAGGTTAAGATTGTCGATGAGCAGACGGGGCGTATCATGGAAGGTCGCCGTTACTCGGATGGGTTACATCAAGCAATTGAGGCGAAAGAAAATGTAAAGGTAGAAGATGCTACACAAACCTACGCGACGATAACTTTACAGAATTATTTTAGAATGTACCACAAGCTAGCAGGTATGACGGGTACGGCGGTGACGGAGGCGGGTGAGCTGTGGCAAATCTATAAGTTGGATGTGGTAGAAATACCAACCAATATCCCAATACAACGTGATGATCGGGAGGACTTGGTTTATCGTACGGCTCGTGAAAAATATAATGCAGTTGCTGAGGAAATCCAAAAGTTAACCGAGGCTGGTCGCCCGGTATTGGTAGGTACGACCTCGGTGGAAATATCAGAATTGTTGAGCCGTATGTTGAAGTTACGCGGTATCAAACACAATGTATTGAATGCTAAACTTCACCAAAGGGAAGCCGACATAGTGGCGGAAGCAGGGCAGGCGGGTACCGTGACCATCGCGACGAACATGGCGGGTCGTGGTACCGACATCAAGTTAGGACCTGGTGTTAAAGAGGCTGGTGGTTTAGCTATTGTTGGTACAGAACGACATGAATCTCGCCGCGTTGACCGTCAGTTGCGCGGTCGTGCCGGTCGCCAAGGTGACCCCGGTTCTTCGCAGTTTTTCGTTTCCTTGGAAGACAATTTAATGCGCTTATTCGGTTCCGAACGTATTTCCAACATCATGGTACGTATGGGCATTGAAGAAGGAGAGGTTATTCAGCATTCGATGATCACCAAATCGATCGAACGAGCACAGAAGAAAGTGGAAGAGAACAACTTCGGTATCCGTAAGCGTTTGCTGGAATACGATGATGTGATGAACTCACAGCGTACCGTGATCTATGCGAAACGTAGAAATGCACTATTTGGGGAACGTTTGGATGTTGATCTGAATAATACCATTTATGATGTGGTTGAAGACTTGGTTACTGAATATAAGGAAACGGGAACCTATGAGGATTTTCAATTGGAATTTATCCGTGTTTTTTCCGTTGATCCTGAGTTGAATCAAGATGCTTTTTTAAGTGGCAACATTGCCGGCTTAACAGATACCTTATTTAGCCGGGTAATCGATTTCTACCACCGCAAAGCGGAGCATATTGCAAATCAGACCTTACCGGTTTTGAAAGACGTGTATGCAACACGTGGTGAACAGATTGAAAATATTGTCGTGCCATTTACTGATGGTCTTCGTGGATTGCAGGTCGCAGCTAACCTAAAGAAAGCGGTTGAAACAAATGGAAAGGAAGTATTTAAGGCCTTCGAAAAAGGGGTTGTTTTATCCTTAATAGATGAGGCTTGGAAAGAGCATTTGCGTGAGATGGACGATTTGAAACAATCGGTGCAAAATGCAGTTTACGAACAAAAGGATCCTATCATTATTTATAAAATGGAAGCCTTTAACCTTTTCAAGGAGATGTTGGTAACCATGAATAAAGATATTGTGGCTTTCTTGTTTAAAGGAGAAATTCCGCATCAGCAGCCACAAGAAGTGCGGGAAGCACGCCGGCCTGTTCAGGAACCCAAAATGCAAGTATCTAAGCCGGAATTGGCCGCAGCAACGTCAGGAGGTGGTCTGCCCGTGGAGGATACCAGGGAAGTGCAAAAGACGCAACCTGTCAGAAATGATAATAAAATAGGAAGAAATGATCCTTGCCCTTGTGGTAGTGGGAAAAAATATAAAAATTGTCACGGTATAGGACAAGTTTAGTTCTTAGCTGTTCGTTCTTAGTTGTTGTCATTTACTCATTTACTAAGAACAATAACAAACAACGAATAACCGTTTGAATATGTTAATAACATCTTGCCTTAAACAAATTTTTATCGCTCTAGGTCTATTGCTTTTCTGTTTTATAGGAAAGGCAATTGCTCAGGATGAGAAGGGGATAGTAGAAGAACATAAAAGTATCTTAATTGAACGTCTACAGAAAGAGCGTATGTTACTGGGTAGTAACACGGTTTTGTCTCCAGCAGATGAATCCAGCAAACCCGGTGTGCCGCTGAAGACCGGTAGAAAAGTTACGGCACGCGGTTATCGGGTACAGATTTACTCTGGAAGCAATCGTAACGAAGCTTACAGCGCGCAGGCAAGGTTTAAGCAAATTTATAAAGATCTTAATACCTATGTCGGCTATCAGCAGCCTAACTATCGGGTGAAGGTAGGTGATTTTACGAGTCGGAGCCAGGCACAAGCACTTATGAATCAGCTTAAGCGGGATTTCAGTTCTGTCTTTATATTTACCGAAACGATTAACATAGAAAACTAACATGTTAAAAGAATCTATCCAAGCATTAGCTCAAACCATTTTCTCTGAGATAGTAGATACGCGCCGTCATCTTCACGCCAACCCGGAATTGTCTTTTCAAGAATACAATACCTCGGTATTTGTCAAAGAGAAATTGGATGCTTTGGGTATCGCTTGGGAAGAAATGGCGAATACTGGAATCGTTGCCCTCATTAAGGGAGAACAAGTCGGGGATGGGGTGATAGCTTTAAGGGCGGATATGGATGCTTTACCAATTAAAGAAGTAGAAGGAAGAACTTATGGATCTAAAAATATAGGTGTTATGCATGCTTGTGGTCATGATGTGCATACTTCTTCCTTATTGGGAACAGCTAAAATACTAGCTTCCTTGAAAAATCAATTTGCAGGAACTGTTAAGTTAATCTTTCAACCTGGAGAAGAAAAGCTTCCTGGAGGGGCAAGTATTATGATAAAAGAGGGAGCGCTTGAAAACCCCAAACCACAAGCTATTATCGGTCAACATGTCATGCCGCTGATCGATGCAGGTAAAGTTGGATTTAGGGCGGGGAAGTACATGGCATCTACTGATGAACTCTATGTAACGGTGAAAGGAAAGGGGGGCCACGGGGCACAACCACAACAAAATATAGACCCTATTGTTATTACCGCACATATTATTACGGCTTTGCAGCAGATCGTAAGTCGTGTAGCCGACCCCAAGATGCCTACCGTCTTGTCGTTCGGTAAAATTAATGCGGAAGGCGCTACGAATGTAATTCCGAATGAGGTTAAGCTGGAGGGAACATTTCGCACATTTGATGAAGAATGGCGCAAAGAGGCGCATAAAAAAATGAAAAAAATGGCCGAAGGCATCGCAGAAAGCATGGGCGGATCCTGTGATTTTGAAGTACGCCACGGTTACCCCTATCTTGTGAATAATGAAGCGCTAACCAAGGAAGCTCGTGGCTATGCCGTTGAATACCTTGGACAGGAAAATGTACTGGATCTAGATCTTTGGATGGCGGGAGAAGATTTCGCTTTCTATTCGCAGGTAACGGATGCTTGTTTTTATCGCTTAGGTACGCGTAATGAAGAAAAAGGAATCACGGCATCGGTACACACCCCTGATTTTGATGTCGATGAAAAAGCATTATCCATAAGTACGGGCTTAATGGCCTATATTGCTCTCAAACGTCTAGGAAACTAGCTGAAAAATCGTATCTTTGCTAATAAGGCCTTTGGCTTATGAATCTATTGGCTCTAACAGATATCTTCTGTTTTTCCGAGCTTTAACATCGTGTTTTTATTTTAACTTATCCGGCCTACGGGTTTGGATGATATTTAAAACCTATTCCACAATGGACAATTTAGAAAGCAGCTTAGAGAAATCCTCCAATTTTATTAGTGAATTCACCTATCACAAACTCATTGATCTCGGCATAAACAAAGAAGTGGCTACTTATGTGAATGTCTTTGTTCTGCTCGCAATTTTGGTATTTCTAGTTTATGCCGTACAACATGTTGTGAGAAAAGCACTGAAAATCGCTTTTACTAAAATTTACAATAGTACGCAACTTCGGTTTTTCGATTATCTGTTAAAAAACCGCTTTCCTCATTTTCTTGCACTGATAGCACCATTCAGCCTGGTGAAAAATTCGATACCGGTTGTATTTAATGACTTCCCGCATTTAATAAATCCCTTGGACATCGCCATGGAAGTTTACATGGTTTTTATGATCATATCCATTGTGATGGCCATTATAAGGTCGGGTGCCGACGTATTACGAGAAAAACCCGAATTTTCAGCTAAACCAATGGAGAGTTATCTACAGGTTATTCGGATGGTTTTCTTTCTATTTGGTGCCGTAGCTATTTTTTCCAGTATAACCGGTCAATCCCCGACGGCTTTCTTTGCCGCTATGGGCGCTGCTTCGGCGATTCTATTACTCATGTTTAAAGATACCATCATGGGGTTTGTGGCCAGCATTCAGGTAACAACCAATGATATGGTTCGTATCGGCGACTGGATCACCATGCCTAAATACGGCGCAGATGGCGACGTGGAAGAAATTAACCTAACAACCGTAAAAGTGCGTAATTTCGATAAAACGATTACCACTATTCCTACCTATACCCTTATATCCGATTCATTTCAGAATTGGCGCGGAATGCAAGAATCCGGTGGGCGTCGCATTAAAAGGGCAATCATTATTAAACAGGGCAGCATTCGCTTTGTGGGTGACGAAGAGCTTCCTCGTTTCCAAAAAATACAAGGAATTCGTGATTATATTGACGAGCGCGGAGAAGTGATTAAAAAGCACAACGAAAAAATAGGAGCAGACAGGACCGTTGCATTGAATGGGCGAAACTTTACGAACTTCGGACTTTACAGAAAATATATTGATTGGTATCTGAATAATCATCCAGGGCTTCATAAGGGCATGACGTTGATGGTTAGGCAATTGGCGCCAACTGAAAATGGCTTGCCTTTGGAGTTATATGCTTTTACCAATACAACCAAGTGGGCCGAATATGAATATATAATGGCTGATATTTTTGATCATTTAATAGCAGCAGTACCATATTTCGGATTGCAAATTTTCGAGCGAACTTCCGGGAACGATGCCTTCGGAATCAAATTTGCCAATGGACCAGAAGTAAAGAATGAAAAGCTAGGTATTAAGTAGTGATGAGTGAGGAGTGATGAGTGAGGAGTGATGAATGAGGAGTAGCAGTAGCGAAAGCGGAAACAAGTGATATGCGAATAGGCTTTTTTACTGTCCCTCCATGAGGCAGGCCATCCCTCCGGTAGGCTTTTGAATTATTGATGCTTTGTTAGTTCTTTAAGGTATCAATGAGCCCTTCGGGGTTATTGATGCTTTGTTAGTTTTTTTAAGGTATCAATGAGCCCTTCGGGGTTATTGATGCTTTGTTAGTTTTTTTAAGGTGTCAATGAGCCCTTCGGGGTTATTGATGCTTTGTTAGTTTAGTTAGTATATGAGCCCTTCGGGCTTGTTACTTATCCTGATACCTACCTGCCTGCCGGCAGGCAGGTGTCTTGCTACCAAATTCTGCACTCGCAACTAATAACTAGCAACCAACAACTAATAACTAGCAACCAACAACCACTAACCAATAACGAAAATTACTATCTTTACCAAGAATGATTAAGCAGGAAACAATCGGGAAAATTTTGGATGCCGCTCGTATCGAAGAAGTGGTGGGTGACTTTGTGGACTTAAAGAAACGGGGAACGAGCTTAATTGGTGTTTGCCCATTCCATAATGAAAAGACACCTTCTTTTCATGTTTCTGTAAGCAAGGGTATTTATAAGTGTTTTGGTTGTGGCGCTGGAGGGGATTCAGTACGCTTTGTTATGGAGCTTGAGAAATATTCCTACCCGGAAGCGTTACGCTACTTGGCGCAGAAATATAATATAGAAGTTGAGGAGGTTGAACTATCTCCGGAGCAGGCGGCGGCAAGCGACAAGCGCGAAAGCCTATTGATCATTACCAATTGGGCGGCTAAATTTTTCCGTGAAAGCCTCTGGGATACAGAGGACGGTCAGGCTATCGGTCTGAGTTATTTTCGCGAACGGGGTTATCGGGATGATATCATTAAAAAGTTCGAACTGGGTTATTCCCCCGAAGCATGGGCAGCTTTATATGAAGAAGCCGTAAAGGGTGGCTTCAGCGAAGAATTCTTGGACGAAACAGGCTTGATAATTCGTAGAGATGACGGGAAACGTTATGATCGGTTCCGAGGGCGGGTGATGTTTCCTATACATAACCTGACAGGACGTGTCTTGGGTTTTGGAGGAAGAACGCTCAAAACAGATAAGAAGACGCCGAAATATGTTAACTCACCTGAGAGCTTAATTTATCATAAATCCGATGTTCTTTACGGTTTATACTTTGCCAAGAAGGCAATAACGGACCAGGATAATTGTTTTCTCGTGGAAGGTTATGCGGATGTGATTTCCATGCACCAGGCGGGCGTCGAAAACGTGGTTGCCTCCTCAGGAACTTCATTGACCACTGGTCAAATCCGACTGATTTCAAGATTTACGCGAAATGTAACCATTTTATACGATGGCGATGCTGCGGGTATCAAAGCATCGTTAAGGGGAATGGATATGTTGTTAGAAGAAGGGATGAACGTTAAAGTGCTCCTTTTTCCCGACGGAGACGATCCGGATTCTTTTGCCATGAAACATGGCGCAATGCAATTCAAACAATATATAGCGGAAAACAGTAAGGATTTTATTTTTTACAAGACCGACATTCTACTCAAAGATGCCGGGAATGACCCCGTAAAACGTGCGGGTGTTATTCATGATGTGGTAGACAGTATCGCGCTTATTCCCGATGATATTAAGGCTTCTGTATTTATACGAGAATGTAGCCGATTGTTGGATATTGAAGAACGTTTGTTGATCGCAGAATTAAACAAACAAAAGCTGCAAGCAATCAAGAAAAATCAAAAGTCTTCGGATTCATCTGCTGCTGCAAACGCTCCCTTTGGTGGAGATGAGCCACCTCCTGACCTGTTTATGGACCCGCGGGATATGGCGGAAACACGCTCGCAGGAGGAACTGCAGCCCGCACTATCGCAATCTATCGCTTTACAGGAGCGTGAGATTATCCGCTTGCTCATTAATTATGGACAAATACCCGCGAAATGGGAACAGGACTACCCCATTGCCTTCGTGTTATTTGCAGGTTTGCAAGACATTGAGTTTGCAGATCCTTTGTGTCAAAAGATCATAACCATTTACTTGGAATTTATTGAACGCGAGGAATTACCGGACGAACGCTATTTTATTAGTCATGCAGATCGCGAAATTGCAGATTTGGCTATTTCCCTGCTTTCATCGCCGTATAGCCTAAGCCCTAATTGGAACGATGAGAAACGAAAGATTTATGTATCTCAAGAAACAGATAATTTAAAAAATGCAGTATTGGGAGCGCTTTATCGTATAAAGAAACGGAAGGTAGAACAAAATATGCAGGAAGTTAGAGAGGCCTTGAAAATAGAGCATAATGAAGCGAATTTGGAAATCCTTATCGACAAATATCAAAAGCTAAAGATGATGGAAAAGGAGTTGACAGGTTACTTGGGAACTGTGATTGTTAAATAATTCAATGAATGGCTACGCATCAGATAACCGGTTCGGATGGAGAACGGGCCGCACTGCAGTATTTATTGCATCAGGGCTATTATTTGGTGAAGCAGAATTGGCGCTATAAGCATCTAGAGGTCGACTTGATCATGAAAGATGGGACTCAATTGGTCTTTGTTGAAGTAAAAACCCGGTCTAGTAGCGGTTTTGGACTTCCTTACGAAGCCGTTAATTGGCAAAAACAACGTAAGCTATCACAAGCGGCAACCATTTATATTCGTCAACATCACTATGCGGGTGAGATCCGTTTCGATATCGTTTCTATTTTTGCAAATAAAGATAAAAAATATAATATCCGACATATCAAAGACGCCTTTTGGCCTAGGTATTCTTAGTTATTGGTTATTGGTTATTGGTTATTCGTTATTGGTTATTTGTTATTAGTTATTGGTTAGTTGTTATTAGTTATTAGTTATTGGTGTCTGGTTATGACGTACTTTTGTGAGGACAGGTTTAGTATCAGGACACCTGCCTGCCGGCAGGCAGGTAAGTATCAGGTATCAAGACGTAGGTATCAGGATAAGTAGAAAAGAGATTCATCACTCATGATTCCTGCCTACCGGCAGGCAGGCAACACTCATCACTACTTAACGTCTCAACTACTCAACAATTAACTATACCTAAAATATTACTATTCTCTAAGTTTGTATCATAGGAATAAATTATGTCATATACACTACATCTTCTATATTTGTGTATGAACAAATTTTTGCTTCTGGCATTGACTGCCTTATGTAGTGTGGCGGCTTGTGATCGAGAAAAATCGAATAATTCATCCAATAAATCGTTGAGCTTTAGCGCTGTTGAACCAGGATCTTTGATCAACAAAGGCGACAGTGTTTCTCTGCAACTCAGTTTACCGGCAGACCTTTCTTTTGATTCAATTGCTTATTCATTAAATGATAAGCCTTATGTAACGGTAAAAGACAGTGGCGCCGTTTGGTTAAAGACAGATAGTTTGGGTATGGGAAGTCAGCTTATCACTGCTAATGTCTTTAAGGCAGGGCAGTCAGAAAGCGCTAGTACGAATATTGTTGTTGTAGCATCCAAACTTCCTGAACAATACAGTTTTACGGTGGTTAATACGTATCCGCACGATGCTCACGCTTATACGCAGGGTCTAGAATATCATGATGGCTTTCTGTATGAAAGCACTGGACAGCGCGGACAATCAACCCTGCGGAAAGTGGAGTTAAAAACCGGTAAGGTTGTAAAGAAAATCGATCTCCCCTCCAAATATTTTGGAGAAGGAATGACCTTTGTCGGTGATAAAATTGTTCAGTTAACCTGGGAAGAAGGCGTTGGATTTGTGTATGATAGAAACTCTTTCGAAAAGGTGGGAGAATTTCCTTACCAAGCAAGCAAAGAGGGTTGGGGATTATGCTTTGACGGACAGCGTCTGATCAAATCAGATGGTAGCAACCGTCTTTATTTCCTAAATAAAGATAATTTTAAAGAGGAAGGCTTTATCGAAGTATATAACCACAAAGGTCCTGTTGATAAGTTGAACGAATTGGAGTACATTGATGGAAAAATCTATGCCAACGTTTATTACTCTGATGTCGTCGTGGTAATCGATCCACATTCAGGACAAGTGGAGGCTGAGATTAATCTTATTGGCTTGTTGCCTCAGAAAGATGTGACCGAAGATACCAATGTACTCAATGGGATCGCTTATGATCAGCAGGGTAAACATCTCTACGTAACAGGCAAAAACTGGGATAAACTATTTGAAATTAAGTTATTGGGACGATGAGAAGTAATAGAGTATATGCGCATTGAGTGAGGAGTAATGAGTGCCTTGTCATGAGTTCAACGCTTATTGTCCATAGTTACAGTCGAAAGCCGACATCCGATCCGATAGCTGAAAGCTAATACCTAAACCTTATACCTACAGCTTGGTCGGTACCGACCGACAGCTGATATCAAAACACGCAATCGGTTGCGTTTGCAAAGGATTTGCATTTCATCTAAAAAGTTTCTACACTTGATCGATACAATCAATCTTTCTGATAAGAATCGCTAGTTCAATTATATTAACCAATACTAAGCAGGGTATTTACTAGATATTGATTATCTAATACATAGGTGCTTTATGATGAATGAACCCAATTACATGGACCAACCGAATCGTTTGTCAGTTGAAGACTTATTCAAAAAGTATTATCTGCGTTTGTTTGAATTCGCGTATAAGCTTTCGGGCAATGAGGAGGAAGCGGAAGATTTGGTGCAGGACGCTTTCGTTGTCTTCTGTGAACAGACAAATGGTACGCTTTGGAGCGAACATGCCATTAAATCATATTTGTATACAACCATTAAACATGATGCGTTCAATCGATTTAGACACCATAAGGTGGTCGAAAAATATCAAAAACAGCATCCGGACCAATTATTAGAAGATTTTCAGATCGATAACTTTTTAATTCATGCAGAAGTTCTCGGGGAATTAATGGCCGCCTTAGATAAGCTTCCGGGAGGCTGTGCCATGATATGCAGGATGGGATACTTGGAAGGACTAAAGAACCCGCAAATTGCTGAGCTTTTAGGTATAAGTATCCATACTGTAAAAAGTCAAAAACAGCGAGCCCTTCATCTACTCAAAGAGCAATTGAAGCCCGAGCTTTTTACGGTGCTTCTTGTCACCTTGTTAAAATAAGCTTGCAGTACCACGAGTATTCAATCGCATATACTTCGTAATAGCGCTTAGATTAAAAGAAGGATTATTTTAGTCATATTTTTATTCTCTTTAATTTCATCTCACTTTACCTTCGATGCAAAGTGAGGCAAACATCAAGGCTGTCCAGTTCTCGCTAAAAATTCGGTTCCTATCCCTCTGTTCTGCGGAGCCGCCCCTATTCACAATTCCTTCCCTTCGCTTTTTCGCATAGCACTTTAGCCCGCCCTGCTAACCGAATTTTCTTTACGCTCACCCTGGAAGGCCGTTTTACCCTGCGCCATCACCCAGACGCATAGCCGTTCCGAAGGACGTCAATGGCCTAGTCTGTGGAGGCAGCAACCGGCAGTCAAAGATGCCCCTTCACCATTATTATGCGAAGCAGACGGTAATCAGTGAATCGACGAACGAAGGACATGCCATTGTGTAAGAGGGTGGCTCCGATTCACGGATGGGCATCTTGACCACGGGTTGCAACGGAATAGACAAGCCGAAGCACCTTGCCCCACTTGGGTGCGTCCAAGTGGGATGTATAAAATAAACCTTTGATTTCATTAGGCAGTTGCTTTTCCTGAGCAACCTGTATTTTCTTCATAATTTTTTTCATTTTCTTCCATACTTTTTTTATCCGAAGGTGCTTTAGCAGTATATAACGAAGAGGTATGTACGACGACCCACTGGAAAAGGCTCGATTGATAGCCGGGTACATTCAAGGTACACTTTCTGAGCAGGAGGAGTCTCAATTTTTAGATTTACTGGAGCGAGACAAAAACCTGCAAGATCTGTTGGAAATGTATAAGGACACACCAACGATAGCAAGTCGTATAAAGACTTTAAAAGAAAGGGATACCGAAAAGGCTTGGAATCGCTTTAAAGAAAAAGCAAATAAGGGATCCAGGCGCCGAATAAATTCCTTTTGGATAAGTATCGCTGCGGGCATCGCTTTATTCTTAACCTTTACGCTCAAGCACTTTAATCACCGAGACAATAAGGTAATTCCTGACAGTTCCCATCGCTATGCGAATGATGTGTTACCTGGTGAAAGTAAGGCGAAATTAGTGCTTTCCGACGGTAGTGCCATTCACCTTGGTAGCAAATCGGTGGCGCTTAATGAACATGATGGGACGAATATGCAGGGAACTAAAGAAGAACTGATCTATCGAGGAGAAAAGGCAAGCGCGGCCCGGTTAATCTATAATACACTTTTTGTTCCTCCCGGGGGTAACTACCGTCTTACCTTACCTGACGGAACAAAGGTTTGGCTTAATGCCGCATCAAAACTTGTTTTTCCGGTCAGTTTTGCTAATAATGAAAGGCTAGTTACCTTGGAAGGTGAGGCCTATTTTGAAGTGGCAAGGGACAAAAAGCGCCCTTTTAAAGTCACAATGAATGATACAAAAATTACTGTTTTAGGGACAAGCTTTAACGCACGATCCTATGAAAAGGAAAGCATGACAACCCTCGTTAGTGGCGCGGTAAAAGTTCATTACGGCAGCAGCCTATATGATCTAAAACCGGGGCAATGTGCCGTCGCTGATGGTAATGATCTTAACATAGGAACTGCTGATATTGAAAAAGCTCTTGCGTGGAAAGAAGGACACTTTTTATTCAATGAAGATGCCATCAAACCTATTTTAGAGGAAGTTGCTCGCTGGTATGATCTCGAACTATCATACAAAGGAAAACTTCCCGATATCCATATTGGTGGCAGTATCAGTCGAAAAGAGAGGTTAAGCGAAGTACTCGAAATGCTGAAAGAAGTAAGCGGATTGAATTTTAATGTGAACGGACGAAAGCTCCAAATTATAGCAAATCCTAGTTGAAATGAACTTGAAATCAAAACCAACCTAATAGTTAGTAAAAACGTCAAACGAATACCGGGAGTGGGCCAACACTCCCGGTAAAAGTTAAGGCACTCGTATTATGATTGAAGGATATAATAACCAAACCCTAACTATACGAAAGTATGAAATATCCAGGTAGTATAAGCACTACAAATGTGAATAAATTAGACCGAATATTCCATATGGACGTAGCAGCAAAACAGATATGAATCGTTTATCTCGAGAGAAAGCGTCGGGAAGGAAGACGCTTTACTTACAAATTGTAAGGATTATGAAATTAACATGGCTGATGGTCTTTGTCTTTTCGTGGGGTGTCTATGCAGCAGGGAAGGCGCAACAGGTCAGCATATCGCTAGAGAATGCGCCACTGAAAGAGGTATTGCAAGCACTGAAAAGACAGACACACTATCGTTTCCTTTACAACGAGGAACAGCTGAAGGCGGCAGGTACTGTTTCCTTAAAGCTACATAACGTGCCGGTGGAGGAAGTTTTGCAAAAGGCTTTAAATAGCAAAAAATTGCAATATAAGAGACATAACACCACCATCACGATTGCTCCTGTTTCAGCTCTAAGCTCAAGCCGCGAAATGATGCAGCAACAGGACCTGGATATACGCGGTACGGTCCGAGATTCGGTAGCGGCATTGACGGGTGTTTCGGTATTTGTGAAGGGCAGGGCATCTAACGGTACCACGACTAATGCGAATGGGCAGTATCAGTTAAAAGTGCCTGAGGGGGCTACCCTAGTCTTCCGATTTATCGGTTATGCCGAAAAGGAGGTTCCCGTAACAAACGCCGGAACTATTGATGTTGTTTTGAGCAATATCGAATCGCGACTAGATGAAGTGGTAGTTGTTGGTTATGGTACACAAAAGAAAGGAGATTTGACGGGCTCAATCGCTTCGCTAAGTGCCGATGACTTAACAAAAGGAGGCGCGATCAGTAATGTCGCGCAGGCTATTCAGGGACGTGCATCCGGTGTAGTAGTCACACAAAACTCAAAAGCCCCAGGTGGAAGTATGTCTATTCGCATACGTGGCTCCAACTCAGTAAGTAGCAGTAATGAACCGCTTTATGTCATTGACGGTTTCCCCAGCAATAATGGGGTCAACATTAATCCAGACGACATTGCGTCTATGGAAATTTTAAAAGATGCATCCGCTACGGCTATTTATGGCTCACGGGGTGCTAACGGTGTGGTGATGATTACCACAAAACGGGGTAAAGCTGGGCAAAGCAATGTCGCTTACAACGGATATATCGGAACGCAAAAGGCAATCAATCCTTATCATTTGCTGGACGGTAAATCCTATATGTTGCTTGCTAATGAGTTGTATAAAGAAATCAACGGACAGGAAGGAATTGAGAATGGTGTTTATACGCAATCGCAATTGAATTCAACCATCAACACAGATTGGGTGAAAGAAGCTACTCGAACCGCTACCGTACAAAATCATAATCTACAATTTACAGGTGGGAGTGAGAAGACGAAGGTATTAAGCAGTGTGGGTTACTTCGATCAAAAGGGGATTCTAAAAACTACCGACTTCAAACGTGTATCCGGAAGAGTCAACATCGATCAAACTATTAATGATTATGTACGTGCAGGTGCTTCCATCTTTGGTCAAAGAGAAAATTCCAACTACCAAATATATGATGGAAATATCTTGAATTCCAATGTGCTCTACAGTGTGCTGACTTATGATCCCACCGTTCCGGTATATGATGCGAATGGTGCCTTTGGCCGTCCTCCCGGAGGAAGAGGAGACAACCCACTTGCAAATTTAATGGCTCGTCAGAACGATGTACAAAAGGATAAGCTTAATGGGAACGTTTATTTGGAGATAAAACCATTTGAAGGCCTAACTGCACGGTTTGACGCGGGCACCGAAATTCTGCATGATCAATTGGGTACTTACTTGTCGCAAGACTCTTATCAAGGTAGTATCGATAAGGGAGTAGCCTCCCAGTCGGATTATAACCTGACCCACAATTTAGCGGACATGTTTATTACCTACGATAAAGGTTTCGGCAAGCATCACCTAAATCTAATGGGCGGTTACTCTTATGAAAAATTTACAAATAGTAATAAGGGAATCAATGTGTATGGATTCTCAACAGACTTGTATGGTTATAACAACCTGGGTGCGGCATCTACCATCTCGGGTGTCAATTCTTATAAATCGGAAAATATGCTGATTTCATTTTTCGGTCGGGCAAATTATTCTTTTGATGATAAATACCTGTTTACTTTCACCGTAAGGCACGATGGTTCTTCGCGCTTTGGCTCCGACAACAAATGGGGCACCTTTCCTTCCGGATCTTTCGCCTGGAAGTTGATCAACGAATCTTTTATGCGAAACCAACAATTGTTCTCCGATCTTAAGTTGCGTCTGGGTTATGGTAAAACCGGGAATGAACGGATTGGGAATTATGCTTCTTACGGATTAATGAGCAATGCCAATTATACCTTTGATGGAATCAATAATACCAGTGGTACCTATTTAAATAGCTCATCACCTGCTAATACAAGACTTAAATGGGAGACGACCAGCCAGTACGATGCCGGAATAGACTTCGCTTTGTTGAATGATCGTATTGCCGTTACCATGGACGCTTACTATAAAAAGACAAGCGACCTCTTGATTAAATTGAATTTACCTCTGTACTCCGGATATTCCTCTGGTCAAAGTAATGTTGGTTCTGTTTCCAATAAGGGATTTGAGTTCGCTATCGCTACAAAAAATTTAACCGGAGCTTTCACCTGGGACACGAAATTGAATTTTGCCATGAACCGCAATAAAGTGCTTGATCTTGGTGGCGATAACGATATCTTTATTACTTCTTCCAAGCCAATGGGAACCGTTTCTGAAGAGGCTTATGCCATTATTCGCGAAGGAGAGCCGCTCGGTTCGCTTTTTGGATACAAATATATTGGCGTTATTCAGCAGGGAGAAGCCTACGCGGCACAACCTAATTCGAAAGCCGGCGATCCGAAATTTGCCGATGTCAATGGAGATGGTATTATTACCGCTGCGGATAGAACAATCATCGGATCTGCTTATCCAAAGCTTACCTATGGAATCACCAATACCTTCGCTTACAAAAATTTCGACTTATCTGTTTTCATTTATGGGAATTTGGGTAACGACCTGCTAAATATGACGCGCATGAATTTGGAATGGAATCGTTCTACAGATGCATTGAATCGCTGGACACCCGAAAATACCAACACCGACTTGCCTCGAAATGGATTCTATTATACAGAATATGGGGGGTATGTGAATGATCATTTTGTGGAAGACGCCTCCTTTTTGCGGTTAAAAAATTTAACATTAGGCTACACAGTACCCCTAAAAACCAAAGCGATGCAATCATTACGCATATATGTAATGGCTGAAAATCTGTTTACAATCAGTGGTTATTCAGGCTGGGATCCAGAGGTCGACACGAAAGGCTATGAAAATGATGCGCTGATTAAATATAGTTCCAATGCGCAAACGGCTAACGCGGGTGCTGGTTTGGACTTTAACTCTTATCCTAGCATGCGTGCCTTTACTTTTGGTGTTAATGTTAACTTTTAAAGAAAAAAAAATGAACTTCATAAAATTAAGCCACCGTTTTTTATGCCTCGCAACAATATGGGCTACGATTAGTGCTTGTACAAAATTGGAACCTGAGCTATACAGCGATTTGACTACCGAAAATGCGTATTCCTCGGAGAGTGATATAAACGCGGCATTAACTGGTACTTATGCGAGTCTAGGGCCTTACCCGGGTGATGCCTATCTTTACTACGCGGGCTATTTGGTGATGATTACCGATTACGCAACCGATATGGGTTTCTCTACTGCGGCTGGTAATCCGACCCATTTGAGCAATTTTTCTTACGACGAAAACAATCGCTATTTTAAGAATAACTGGCAAAATATGTATCAGGTTATAGCGAATGCCAATCTGTTGATTGATAATATTACCGCTGTATCAGGGATGAGCGATGAAAATAAAAACCTTGTGATAGGACAAGCTCGTTTTCTAAGGGCATTGGCCTATAATGACCTAACGGATGCTTGGGGGCCGGTACCTTTGATCACTTCCACAAAAAATCCAGCGGAAAGTTATAATACACCTTTATCTGCCGTTGAACAGGTAGATTCTTTAATTCATGCGGACTGCCTTTTCGCAGCGGAGGTGCTCCCGGAAAGCTGGACGAGTGAGCTAGGCTTAGCACGCGCAACTAAAGGTGCAGCGCTAACACTTTTAGGTAAAAACTATATGCGCGCCCATAACTATGAGCAGGCAAAAGTATACATCGATCAAGTGCTTTCGCTACGTGATAAGGGCGTTTATACCTTAAATCCCGATTTTAAAAACGAATGGTCCGAATCAAACAAAATGGATAAAGGTATGATATTCGGTATTTTACATGAATCATCACTCAATGGTGGTGAAATTGCCAACCATTTCGGTCCTACTGATCACCAAGAGGTGACTGACCGTTGGCAGTATTACGGGGTTTCTTTACAATTCTGGCGTAAGTTTGATGACCGCGACCCACGAAAGCAGTTCTTCTACTATAATTATGAAGGAAAAGCGGCAAGAGACGGGTCTACTACACACGGGTTTTACTATACGATTCCAAACCCTGGACAAACCACCGCGCCCAATGATACCACAAAATTATTGCAGAACGTAGCGACTAAGAAGTACTCTTATGAAATGGTGAACAGTTCGTACTTGGACGGACGAACCATCCAGGTATTTCGTATAGCCGATGTAATCTTGTGCAAAGCTGAAATCGAGAATGCATTATCAGGCCCATCAGCGGGTCTACCCTACATCAATGAAATCAGAAAAAGAGCAGGGGCTCCACTTTTAGGCGAAAGTGCCGATTTTCCAGCTCCTGCAACGAAGGAGGAGTTTGTTAACGCACTGGTTGACGAGCGTGGTTTCGAGCTCGTTTTTGAGTACAAGCGTAAAGCAGATTTGGTGCGATTAGGTAAATATGAAGAAGTATGCAATGCTTATCTAAAAGCCCGTGGCATGACGCCGAAGGTTACCGAAAAGCTTCGCTATTTTCCATATCCCTTAGATGAAGCGAACCTGCATCCTGAAATGGCAGCAGCCAACGCCCAACGTTTACCCTAGCACTTTTTTAGTATGCGTATACTCAAAATTGTTATCGGAGCCCTTGTAATAGCCGTCTTGTATGCCTGCTACTATTTTTATAGTCAATATGTTCAGCTAGTTAACATTCAGTTGTCTTCGCCGGATAACTCTGCCATCAAGGAGGATATTCATGTAAAATTGAATAGACCAGCGGCGGCCTATGTAGAATATTGGAGCGCGAATGGCGAGCACTATTATACCCCCGTAAAAGGCGAGAAAAAAGACCATATCTTCAATCTCTTGATGTTGGATGCCGATACCGACTATCACTACCGTATTGTGCTCGATCGGTTGATTCCGGTAAAATCGAAAGTCATGCGTTTTAAAACGCGAAAGCAATCGCCTTGGATGGTGCATGACTGGATTAAAGAGGAACATCCCCATGATCCTCGGGCAATGGGCGATGGGTTAACGATGCTTTGCTATCGGGAGTTTCCGGGATACATTGCCATGGTTGATGGAAAGGGAGCAATCAAGTGGTACTGGCAAGACGAAAAGATGGGGGTACGGATCGCTTCGCTTACTCCCCGTGGTACTATATTGGCGCTCTTAGCGCCGGTAGGGAAGGACGAATTCTATAAGCCGGAACCTAACAAAGCTTTTGTAAAAAGTGGTATGGGATACAGCTTACGGACTGGTAAAATGGGTTATATGGGCGGAACGGAGCTCGCTGAAATTGATCTCACCGGGCGGGTGCGTTGGCGATTGAATGTAGATAAGCTTGGATTAATTGTGCACCACGATTTACGTATGGATAAGGCCAATCACATTGTGGCGGTTGTTCGGGATTATATCTTGCCGGAAAAACAGACGG
The DNA here is from genome assembly GCF_030372825.1 of Olivibacter sp. 47. Lineage (NCBI taxonomy): Bacteria > Pseudomonadati > Bacteroidota > Sphingobacteriia > Sphingobacteriales > Sphingobacteriaceae > Olivibacter > Olivibacter sp. 47. The sequence goes on along the minus strand of NZ_JAUCNR010000001.1, from coordinate 6,271,961 downwards.
GAAAACCTATCGATACCTTATGGGGTGATGGTATCGTCGTAATGGATACGACCGGGAAGGTATTAAAAAAATGGTCGACATGGGATCACTGGGATTTGGCAAAAGATAGGCGGTTAGACAGCTTAAAACATGATCGATTTCATATTAATACCATCTCTTTCGACAAAGACAGTAATTACCTGGTGTCGTCTCCTATCGAGAATCAAGTATGGAAAATCAACGCTCAAACAGGAAAAACCATGTGGCGATTGGGACAGGGCGGAGACTTTCAATTAGATGCTTCCGACTTTTTCTATTTTCAACACGCGCCGCATATCAATAAAGACGGTGATTTAATGCTTTTCGATAACGGCGATTTTTCTCCTCGGGACTCTTCTACCGCAAATAAGAAATCCAGAGCTTTATCTTTTTCCCTGGATGAGAAAAGGAAAACAGCATCAAAAAAATTGGATGTTCCGCTGCCTGGCAAGCAATATACAGCAAGAATGGGAAGTGCTTATTTACTGCCTAACGGGAACGTGCTGCAAACCAGTTCAAAGACAGGGAGCGTTTTAATATCCGATAAACAAGGGAACGTGCTATGGGAGTTGAATACCTATTTTATACCTTATCGCGCGGAGTATGTGCCGGCCAAATTTTGGCAGGATTATGTAAAAATGAAGCCGGATTAAAAAAGCCTAAAATGGATACTAAAACAATGCGACTGACAATTACTGTTTGCTTATTAATCAGCAGTTTAATAGCTTGGGGCCAGCATCCCTATCCACCGGAGAAAGCTAAATGGAACGCAGATTCATTGGGTAATCAACGAGCGGTACTGCGGGTTGACGGAGGGGATAAACTCGTGAAAGCCTCCATAGCATGGAGAAACCGACAGGTGAAGGCAAATCAAGGCCTGATAATCGTTGATAGCACAAACAACCAACTGGTGAAACCTATAGTTTATGGCCCGATGTCTGAGGAGGGAGGCGACTTTGCTTTTGAAGCGACATCAGGTTCGGGGATTTACTATGTCTATTATTTACCTTATCAACTAGGTGGTAGAAGCCGATATTATCCCGACGCGATATATCTCAGCCAGCCTCCTGACGATCAGGCATGGGCAAAGATCAAAACCAATAATGAAGCGAAATTTCTTCGATTCGAATCAGTAGATGAATTTAATCGGAACGATCCCATGGAACTCATCGCTACGAAAGCGGAAATCCAAGCTTACTTGAAAAAATACACAAATGAAAACTATTTTATCTTTCCCGAACTGTACACGCATCCGATTAAGATGCGATCACATGTGCCGAAGAAGTGGATGGAGACGAACCCGGTGGCGGCTCTAAAGGGCGAAACGGAGCGAGGATGCTATTACGCTTTTCAGCTAGGTATATGGTCGGCAAAAACCGATTTGAAAAACGTGACGGTCCGGTTTTCATCCTTAGAAAGCGAAATGGGAACAACATTGCCGGCAGAAGCATTTGATTGCATCAATACAGAAGGAACGAGTTATAAAGGGAAGCCCTTCTCTGCTACAGTTAACGTTCCCTTGTCAAAAGTTCAGGCGCTCTGGTGTGGGGTTCACATTCCTGAAGATATTAAACCCGGGACTTATCAAGGCTTTGTATACGTTCGTCCTGCCAACGCACCGGAGAAAAGGGTAGCCCTCAGCCTTAAGGTTGGGCCGACCGTGGCTCGTAACAAAGGGATAGATGAACCCTGGAAAATGACACGACTGCCTTGGCTGAACTCCACTTTAGCACAGGAAAACACGGTGATAAAGCCCTATATCCCCCTTGTGGTATCGGGTGACACTGCTATCTCCCTTTTAGGAAGGAAGCTTATTCTCGATCGAACCGGGTTCCCGAAACAATTGATAAGCTATTTTACACCGGAGATGACGAGTGTCGGTAAAACCTCGACAAGCTTGTTAACCGAGCCCATTCATTTTCATGTGAAACGTAAGGTAGACGGCAAAGATATAGCATTCAAGACTCAGGGACTTTCTTTTAAAGAAAAGCAGGCTGGAATTGTAAGCTGGGAAAGCCATCACGTTTCGAACGAACTGCGAATGGAGGTACAAGGTTCCTTAGAGTTTGATGGTTTTGTCAGTTATACAGTCGGGCTTATTGCGAGGAAAAATATAACCTTGCAGGACATTGCAATGCACATACCTTATAAACCGGAAATGGCTTCCTATATGATGGGACTTGGGATGAAAGGCGGATATAGACCGGAACAGGTTGTTTGGAAGTGGGATGTCACTAAAAAGAACCAAGATGGCGCCTGGATTGGTAATGTAAACGCGGGGATGCAGTTTTCGCTACGGGATGAGAACTATACAAGGCCGCTGAATACAAATTTTTATTTGCAAAAGCCTCTATTACTCCCAAAGTCGTGGGGTAATAACGACAAGGGAGGTATTGATATAAGTATGAAGGGACCTTCCGCGTTAGTGAATAACTATAGCGGAGAGCGAACTATGCGTGCCGGCGATACGCTTTACTATAATTTTACCTTATTACTTACACCTTTTCATCCACTCAATACGGAGGCGCAATGGAATGAACGTTATTTCCATGCTTATAAACCGGTTGATACGGTGAAGCAAAGTGGGGCGAATGTGATCAATATTCATCATGGCAATGCCTTGAACCCCTACATTAACTATCCCTTTATTGCCACGAAAGCAATGAAGGCTTATATTGATTCGGCTCATCGCGTAGGACTTAAAGTGAAAATTTACAATACGGTGCGAGAAGTGTCCAATCGGATGTATGAGCTCTACCCCTTCCGTAGTTTGGGACACGAAGTGTTTTCTCCTGGCCCGGGGAAAGGCTACTCCTGGCTACAAGAGCATTTACATGACGATTATATTGCGGCTTGGTTTGTACCTTTTTATAAAGATGCGGCTATTATTAATAGTGGTATGAATCGCTGGCATAACTATTATGTGGAGGGGATGAATTGGTTGGTTGATCGGATCGGTATAGATGGTATTTACTTGGATGATGTGGCTTTCGATCGCGTAACCATGAAGCGCATTAAGCGGGTTATGACTAAAAATGGCCATCCCGGTTTAATTGATCTGCATTCAGCGAATCAGTATAACGAGCGTGATGGCTTTAACAATAGTGCGAATCTCTATCTTGAACATTTTCCCTATATCAATAGGCTTTGGTTCGGCGAGTATTTTGATTATGAAAATAACAAGCCGGATTTTTTTCTAACAGAAGTGAGTGGCATTCCTTTCGGGTTAATGGGGGAGATGTTGCAAGATGGGGGCAATCCCTGGCGCGGTATGATTTATGGCATGACTAATCGGTTACCCTATCAAAAAAGTGGCCCGCAGGCACTTTGGAAAGCTTGGGATGATTTTGGAATTAAGGGGTCTCGAATGATTGGTTACTGGGTTGAAACTAATCCGGTAAAAACGAGTAGTCCGCAAGTTTTAGCTACCGTTTACAAAAAGGAGAAAAAGGCAATGATTGCCTTAGCCAGTTGGGAAAATAAAAACGTTCTGGTTGACTTGGTGATTAATTGGGAAAGTTTAGGAATTGATCCTGCCAAGGCATTAATTCGGGCACCTCAGATTGATGGTTTTCAACCGATGCGAATTTTCAAGATAGGCGACAAAATCCCGGTCAATCAGAATCAAGGTTGGCTGTTGATCATCGAATAATGAATCTATTATTGACGAACTCATGAAGCGTATCTATATCGTATTATTCGGTTTGCTTCCATTGCTAACAAGAGCACAAGGAGAAGCAAGCATAAGAGAACTCAAAAAGATTTACATAACCTACCCTTTTTCGGACCCTGACCCTATTCCTTCTGAAAAGATCTATCCATATTTCCGATTTGACGGTTTTACTGATCAAGCTGTATCCAAAGAATGGAAGGTGGTAGAGCTGGAAAATGAGTTTCTGAAAATACAGATTATGCCAGAGATAGGAGGAAAAATTTGGACTGCCTATGATAAAAAGAACAAGCGGGATTTCCTGTATAATAATGGCGTTGTAAAATTTCGGGACATTGCCATGCGTGGCCCTTGGACAAGCGGGGGAATTGAAGCCAATTACGGAATTATCGGACATACACCCAACACCTCTACCCCCGTAGACTACCTTACGCGGGAGAATAAAGACGGTAGTGTCAGCTGCTTCATCAGCACCTTGGATTTGTTAACGAGAACGAGATGGACTATTGAAATAAAATTGGAAAAGGACAAGGCTTATTTCTCCACGCGATCTTTTTGGACAAATTCAACACCGCTGGAGCAAGCTTATTACACGTGGATGAATTTGGGGATACCGGCGGGTACGGACCTACAGTTTCTCTACCCGGGATCACACTATATTGGGCACGATGGGGAAAGTCATCCTTGGCCTATTGATACAGCCGGTAGGGACCTGTCATTTTACAAAGAAAACGATTTCGGGGGTTCTAAGTCGTATCACGTGTTAGGCGTCCATAGCAATTATTTTAGTGCCTACTGGAAAAATAGCGATTATGGCATGATTCATTATGCTAATCGAGAAGAAAAATTAGGAAAGAAAATTTTTCTGTGGGCGCAATCGGGGGAGGGTAAAATGTGGGAGCAGCTATTAACAGACAAGAGTGGGCAATATGTTGAGATTCAAAGTGGACGTCTCTTCAATCAAAATATGTTTAAAAGTAGCTTTACACCTTTTAAACAATTAGGATTTGCTCCTTATCAGGCTGACCAGTGGCTAGAATACTGGTACCCTTATCAAGGAATAGGAAAACCGTCCACCAGTCGTCCTTTAGCTACGCTGAATATAAGTAGTAAAAATAATAGTATACGACTGCGGCTGCTGGCAAATAGTCCAATTCGTGATAGTTTGATTGTATACAATGAAGCGGATGAAACGATCACTTCTTGCTTTGTTGAGCTGAACACCGGAGAAACGCTCGAGCGGGATATCCCCTGTCCCTCTTTAACCTCTGTCGCGAAAGTAAAGTTGCAAGGAGAAATATTTGATTTGGCGGAGCAGGAAAAGCAAAATGTACTCAACAGACCATCGAGAAAACCGGTTGCGTTGGATAGCAGTTCAGCTTATGGATTATACTTGCAGGGAAGGGACTTAATGCGTTTTAGAAGCTATCGTGAGGCTTTCCCAAAGATTAGGGAATCTTTAATGCGTGAACCCTTCTTGTTACCCGCGTTGGTTGAAATGGCAAAGTTAAAAATTTTCCATCTAGAGTATGACTCCGCCTATATATACGCACAGAAGGCATTAAGTGTGGATACTTATCATGGAGAAGCCAATTATTATTATGGCTTAGCCGCAGCGCATTTGGACAAAGTGTACGATGCGCTAGATGCTTTCGAAGTGGCCTCGCTTGATCCAGCATGGAAAAATGCAGCTTATACGCAGCTCAGTGCGCTATATATAAGAAGGAAAGAATTTTCAAAATCCTTGGAATACGCGGGAAAAGCATTGAAGTGCAATCAAGATAATGTGTTTGCGCTTCAACTGCAATATATAGGCGCAAGATTATGCCAACGAAAGGCATTGTGCGATACGGTAAAGCGACGGTTAGCTGACTTAGATCCCCTCAATCACTTTTTGCGTTTCGAACAATATTTTGCCGAAAGGTCAGATACCACTCGCGAGGCTTTTGTGTCTTTAATACGTAATGAACTGCCCGTAGAGACTTATTTGGAGCTCGCTATATGGTATGCTAATCTCCAATTAAAAGAAGAGGCATGCGAAGTGCTGGAGTTAGCTCCGAAAAATGCGGAAATATTATACTGGCTGGCCTGGTTGAATAGGAACAATCCTACAGAAAGTGAGGCCTGGTTGAAGCAAGTAGGTCAAGCTGATTTAATGCGTAACTTTCCCTTTAGGGAAGAAAGTGCAGCTATATTTGATTGGGTAATAAAAGAACATCCTTCTTGGCAAGGGTTCTATTTGATGGCTTTGCTCCAACAATTTAGAAATAATCCTTCGGTAGCGCGGCGTTTAGTCCAGGAGGTAAATGAGCCGGTTGATTTTGCGCCCTTTTATGTTTTAAAGGCGCTGCTTTCCGACTCCACGCAGTCTAGTGATGTCTTGGTTAACATAAGAAAAGCAATTGAAATTGACAAAAACGAATGGCGTTATGGACAATTAATGGCAAAGTATTTACTGGCGGATCGACAGTATATCGCCTCGGAAAAAGTGTTGCGAAACTATTATGAAAAAAATCCCGAAAACTATGTCATAGGTTTAGATTATGTACGTGCGCTTTTATTGAACAAAAGACTGAAAGAGGCCGAAAAAGTCTTGCAAGAAATTCGCATTTTGCCTTTTGAAGGAGCTACCGATGGGCGGAAGTTATATGAGCAAACTAAACTATTACTGGCATTAGAAGCATTCAATAATAGGAAATTTGATCTAACACTGAAAAAGGTACAGGAGGCTAAGTTATGGCCTGTTAATTTAGGTGCCGGTGAACCTTACTTAGAGGAGAAAGACGAACGTATCGCGGATTGGATCGCTGTAGAGGTTTACAGGAAAAAGCAAAAACCAGATTCCTGTAGACGTATCTTGGAAAAGATGGCGGCGAGCAAGGGTGTGCTGTCATATCCCGTCTCATTGTTACAGGTTGCTGCCCTTGTAAAATTGGGAAGAAAAACAGAAGCGGCTCGGTTGATGCAGTTGTGGACCACAAAAAGAAAGCGTGAAAAGCTGGAAGCAATTGATGAAAAATTAGTGAAAAATGCGTTAGGAGGAGAAGCTAATGTGTTATTGCTTATCAACCTCATCTTCAATAAAAGCGATGAACGACTGTTTTAAAGGTGATTGATTGGTTCAACTTGTTACATAAGTTAACATGTTTATTCTACGCAATCGATTGCGTTTATTTGGTATTTTGAAAAGCGCTAATCGAATTTTAATATTGTCTATATTATCGTACTAACCAATAAATATCATATAAACTGAAAGGGAGATAACCTGTTCCTTTGAAGCAATGTTTTTAATATGGAAGTGAGAAAATTCTTATTAAGTTGATAGGAACTTAAACCAGATTAAACATACCCGTGTTAGGTTTGCCAACTAATTTGATACAATGGATACTCGAATAATAGCGATACGCGCAGGGAATCAAAAAGCTTTTCGGTTGTTTTATGACGACTTAAAGCATCCTATATATAATTACGCTTTCCGTTTCTTTCGATCTGCTATACTTGCTGAAGAAATCGTGCAAGAAGTATTCATGCAAATATGGAAACACCGGGCCACACTCGATCCAACACAAAGTGCAAAAGCGTATACCTATCGCATTGCGAGAAACTTGATCTATAATAAATTGAAGGAAATCGTACGCCATGAAGAGTACATCAACCATGTTTTTTATAGTCATGCAGCAAGTCACGAGGCGGTAGAAGACTCTTTGGACTATAAGGAGCTTCAACAACTATATGAGGAAGCGATTAGTAAATTACCGCCGCAGCGCCAACTAATTTTTCGAATGAGTCGTATTGAATTTCTTTCTCACGAAGAAATAGCGGATCAACTGGCTATATCTAAAAATACGGTAAAAGATCAGATCGTGAAAGCGCTTAAGTTTATTAAACAATATATGCTAGCCCATACGGAGTTCACAATGGGGCTTATTGGTGCCTTGTTTCTGATGAATACATGATTTCTAAAATAAACTAAAAAATTTTCACCTTGAATCGTCCTTCTCCTTCACTTCTTTGTATGAGATGATAAAAGAAGTATATGAGCAATCAGCAGGTCAAGAGTCTCTATTTAAAATTTATGAAAGGCGAGTGTACACCCGCTGAGATAGAGTTGTTGATAGAACTTTTGCAATCGGTTGATGATGTGGAAGGTTTGCCAAGCTTAGAAGAGGTGGAACAGACGCTACCACAACAGGAATCATTAGCAGATGCGTCCAGTGATCGTATTTTTAATGCGGTCCTCTTCCAGAACAGTCTAGTTACTGATGTTGAAAGAACAAAAAAGCGTCAAACGAATTGGTTGATCGCTGCAGCTATCATTTCGCTCCTTATTTTAGCCAATTTTGTATTCTACCTTTCAAAACCTAGTAAAATCATATACCAAACAGATTTTGCAAAAAAAGAGAAGTACCAATTACCGGATGGTACCAAACTATTGCTCAACGCTAATACAACTATTGAAATTAATGAGACCTTTTTGACCGATAAGGAACGTGAGGTGTGGATCTCGGGCGAAGCTTATTTTGACGTTGCTAAAAATAAAAATAAGCCCTTTGTTGTGCATACAAATACCGGGATGGATGTTTATGTATTGGGAACAACTTTCAATTTAAAGGCAAGATCAACCGAAACACATCTCGTACTCAATAGGGGGAGTGTAAAGGTATTTCCGGAGGCACAGCAGGATAAAGCTCAACTATTAGTGCCAGGTGAGATCGCGCATTTTCATGCAGAGGAAGCAAGAGTGGTCAAAAGTGTCACGGATACGATGTATTTTTCTGCCTGGCAATATAATCTTCAATCTTTCAAGAATGAGCAGTTGAGAAATGTCGCTGCCAGTATGCAGGATATTTATGGTTACCGTATTGATTTTACCGAAGAGACCTTAAAAAACATGCATTTTACGGGGGCCTTACCTACCAACGATATTAATAAGGCAATAAAGACGTTGGCAGCTGCACTTGATTGTACAATCAATAAAGAAAACGACAAAATAATAATATCAACCAAAAGATTAATTAACTAAAACGGAGAGGTATGAAACAATTTTTACTAGGCATAAAAATGCCTACAGTGCTCCTTATTGCCCTGATTTTTGGAAAATTATCCATGGCAAATACTGAAGAGCAACGGATTCCCTTTCGGGATTTATTAAGCTCTTTAGAGCAAAAATTTAATGTACGGTTCAATTACAGCGCCGATTTAATAGGTCCGACGATGGTTGAACGCCCGGATATGAGTAAAGTAAAGAAAGCCAATCTAATTACATTTCTAGAGAATCTGGCGGCAGGTAAAGTCAATATTGAAAAAATTGACGAAATGTTATATGTGGTAAAGCCGGTAAAAATTGAAAATAAAGAGAACACTGAACATACAGTGATCAGCAATCATCATATGAAAACAGTTCAAGAAGAGGTTGCCGGCACGGTAAAGGATGCGACGGACGATTCCTTGCTTCCAGGGGTTAGTGTGCTTGTGAAAGGGATGGACAGGGGGACGATAACGGATGCTTCCGGAAGGTTTGTATTGAGGGATGTTCCGGATGATGCTATTATTGTCTTTTCTTATATGGGCTATCAAACCATAGAAGAACCAATTGGAAAGCGACAGCTCATCCATGTTAGTTTACGTCGAAGTGAAAGTCAACTAGAAGAGGTGGTGGTAACAGCATTAGGAATAAAAAGAGAAGAGAAGTCGTTGGGTTATGCGGTACAGAAAGTATCAGGTGAGGAGCTACAAACTGTGAAGGGCGTCGATGTAGGAACTTCTTTAAGTGGCAAGGTTTCAGGGCTAGTAGTAAAAAATTCAACCGAATTCAATGCACGTCCAACGATTGAGCTCCGTGGCGAAACGCCAATTATCGTAATTGATGGGGTGCCTTATGGGAATATGACCTTACGCGATATCCCCACCGATGATATTGCCGATATGAATATCTTAAAAGGAGCAACAGCCTCTGCTTTATATGGTTCCAGGGGAGGAAGCGGTGCGATTATTATTACTACCAAAAAAGGTAAGGCTAAAGGATTCTCCATCGATGTAAACAGCAATACGATGACTCAAATGGGATTTCTGGCCATTCCGAAAGTGCAAACTTCTTACGGTCATGGTATCAACGGTGCTATTGCGGACGACTATGTGTGGGGACCGAAGTTGGATATAGGGCAAACTGCTGAACAATGGAATCCATTGACGAAACAATACGAGGATATGCCTTTAGTATCCAGCGGAAAAGATAATCTAAAAAACTTTCTGGAAAGAGGTATTATCACTAATAATAACGTAAGTATTACGCAAACCGGAGAGCATGGTTTTTTCAGAACCAGTTTGAATCATATTCTCAATAAAGGACAATACCCTAACACCAAGTTGAATATTATCAACTTTACAAACAGCGGTGAAATGAAGTTGGGAGATAAAGTTACCATCGGTGCACAAACGGGTTATACGCGGCAAAACGCCCCACAAATATGGGGTACGGGTTATGGCAACCAGGGCTATCTCTATCAGATCCTGATGTGGACCGGCCCCGACTATGAAATCCGTCAATATCGAGATTATTGGATTACCCCTCATCAGCAACAGAACTGGCTTTACGATGCCTGGTATGATAATCCTTATCTCATTGCTTATGAAAAGTTAAACGGTATCACACAGAATAAACTGTATGCCAGTTTTAATGCCAATTATCAGGTCAACAAAAATCTGAACATTTTATTTCGTACCGGTTATGATTTCTATAGCAATCAAGAGACAATCCGGAATCCGATTGGTATCAATTCAACAAGAAGTAATTTTTATGTCGGAAGTAATTACATCTCATTCAATTCACTTGGGACTTATGGTATCAACAAAGATTGGGGCTTTAGCACCAATAACGATTTTATCGTAACGTATAATAACAGTTGGGGTAAATTTGGCTTTAATGCGCTTGGGGGTGGGACAATCTATTACTATAATGACCGTAGTTTAGATGCAGCCACACAGAACGGGTTAAGCGTCCCTGGATGGTATTCGCTGGCCGCATCTGTGGATAAAGCGCTGGTGGCCGAGACTGAATATCGAAGACAAATCAACAGTGTCTTTGGTAAGGCCAGCTTCTCTTGGGATGATGCCGTTTTTATTGACGTAACCGGACGTAATGACTGGAGTTCCACGCAATCAAAAAATCAGCGATCCTATTTCTATCCGTCCATAGCAGCAAGCTTTATTCTTTCTGAATACCTGAAATTGCCACAGGCATTTGATATGATTAAATTAAGAGGATCTTGGGCAGTGGATAAGTCGCCATTAGATGTTTATGCGAATAACCGTACATATACGGTTACACCAGGCGCTTGGGACAACCAAAACACGGCCGGCTATCCAAGTAATTTATTGGGAAAAAGCTTGCTGGCAAATGCGCATCGAACGTATGAATTTGGGGGAAACATTGCGTTGCTTCAGAAGAGAATCGGATTAGATATTACTTATTTTAATAAATATTACTATAACCAACAGGAGGAAGTTACCATTTCTTCTGCTTCGGGGTTTACCAAAACACTGATCAATACCGATGAAACGTATGAGCGAAGGGGCCTCGAAATTACTTTGAGCGGAACACCGATTAGAAATAGCAATTTTGAATGGAATACCGCAATCAACTGGTCAAATAACCACCAATACTATGTGAACCTAGATCCGGTTTATTCCTCCGATGATTTGTGGACCAAAAAAGGCGCAAGAAAAGATGTTTATCTTAAAAACAAATGGGAACGCGACCCGGAAGGAAATATTATCCACGTAAATGGTATTCCGAAAAAAAGTGATTATCAGAGCAAAATGGGGTATGGCGATCCGGATTTCATGTTCGGCTTTATCAATAATTTCCGTTTGGGAAATTTTAATCTAGGTATTACCATCGATGGACGTATTGGTGGCCTTATGTATAACTATATCTGGGATAAAATGTTTGATACAGGAGCGAACCCTGAGACAGATAACCAGTATCGCTACGATGCGGTCGTGAATGGTTTATCAAATTACGTGGGGCAGGGGGTGAAAGTAGTTTCAGGCGAGGCTACCTACGATAAGTATGGACGAATTACCAGCGATACCCGCGTCTATACTGCAAATGATGTACAGGTGAATTATCAGGACTATGCACAGTCGTTAAGTGGAGGCGATAAAGAACACGGTGTACAAAATCAGTCTTTTGTAAAACTCCGCGAAATATCGTTAGGATACAACTTCCCTGCTAAACTTTTAGCTAAGACTCGTATTAAGAGTGCTTCGGTCTCATTGACCGGTCAAAATGTGCTGTTATTCACTAAGTTTAAATTTTCAGACCCTGACGTCTTTACAGAGAATCTAAATTCTCCCTCACAACGAATGTTGGGCTTGAATATACGTCTTGGTTTCTAATATATACTCGTTGTACCATAAAAGTCGATTGCAATGAAAACAACTATGATAAAATATATGGGTTTGGTAGGAATATTGGCTACCTTCTTATTTTCCTGCTCCAAGTTTGAAGAAATTAATACCAATCCAAACGCTACTGATCAAGTAACGGCCGGTATGCTAGCCAGCAATATGATCCTCGATATTACCCGATCGGATATCAGTACACAAAAATCTTTTATGCAGCCGTTTATGTTGGCTAAGTATGTGACTTGGCAGGAAGGGCAGGAGTCTTTTCAATATAACCGAATTACCCGGGGAAGCTTTGGCCGACTCAGCCTATTGCGCAATATTGAACCCATGATCGCTTATGCTCAAACTCCGGAACTGAAAAATTCATATACCGCCCTCGGACATTTTATCCGAGCTTGGCAGTCCTTTATTTTAACCATGCAAATGGGCGATATACCCTTTTCTGAGGCGACTAAAGGCGAAACGGAAGGAATTATAAAACCGAAATATGATACGCAAAAAGAAGTGTTTCTAGGTATTCTTAATGAGTTGGATGAAGCACATAAGCTTTTTGGACAGGGGGTCGACTTTGAAGGAGATCCGATCTACCAAGGGAGTAAGGACCAATGGCAGCGTCTGGTTAATAGCTTTGAATTATACGTACTGCTAAACTTATATAAGAAAACGGATGACCCCGACTTGTCGGTAATTTCACGTTTTCAGGATATTGTCAATTCCAGGCCACTGATGCGCAATTATAATGATAACTTCGCTTTAACTTATTTGGATAAGGATGGTCAAAAATATCCTTGGGTAAATATCAATAGCTCCAATCCGTTTACAATATACCCCATGCTTACGGCTAATTTATTGGAACCATTGAAGGCGATGCAGGATAGGCGCTTGTTTTACTATGCAAAGCCATCATCGGTTAAGCTTGCTGCAGGACTTGAGGTTTCGGATTGGGGTGCATACCCCTCTGTTGAAGCATCTGCTTCTTTCAATAGCTTACAAGGAATACGGGCTTCCAAGGATTTTACCGATTTGAATGATCGATACGCCGATCTATTTAATGCGGAACCCGTAGGACAGTTTACTTATTGGGATTTACAATTTATTCTCGCTGAAGCAAGTTTACGGGGTTGGGTTAGTAACTCGGCCGTGAATTATTACAATGAGGGTATTACAGCCTCCATGCAATTCTTGGCTAGTCACACGCCCGACAATGAGAAGTACCACCATAATATGCAGATTACAGACGGCTATATTCAGACCTACCTAAATGCTAACCCGTTAAAGGGAGCAATGGAGCAGCAGCTGGAACAAATCATCACCCAAAAATATGTAGCAGGCTTTCTTCAAGATTGTGATTATTTTGCCTGGTTCGAAAATCGTAGAACAGGGTACCCTACTTTTATTTTGAACCCCGCAACTAATCTAAATGATCCGACTACTTCCTTTCCTAAAAGATGGCTATATCCTGCTGACGAACTAAATTACAACGGAGAAAATGTTGCTGCCGCCATTCAAAGGCAATTTGGAGGCAATGATAACGTCAATCAAGAAATGTGGGTGCTGAAATAAATATGGAACGGTGTAAAAAGGACCAGCTCCAATACATATCTTATAGAGCGCATTATTATATTGTTACGTGCTGATTTTGATGTTTTTATCCTATATTTAACCATCCGGTATTTAGACGGGTTTCGTATAGGGCCACCAAAATCAGGCTCGTGGATGGAATGAAATTGTAATAAAGAAGGCCGTCTAAATAGTTTTTTAGCGCAAATGGTGATGCAATTATTAAGGAATACTTTTTAGACGGTCCTAAACCAATAATAACTGAAGGAATAAGCCGTGGGGTCGCATTTTTTACATTGAAGCCAAAATTGGATGACTAATACATTAAAAAAAACACTTACACCTTTCTCTCTATGGGCTTTGGGAGTTGGCTATGTTATTTCAGGTATGTATTTCGGCTGGAATTTAGGTTTGGAAAAAGGCGGCACCCTAGGAATGGCCCTGGCCACGCTGATCGTGATGTTGATGTATATCGCTTTTACTTTTAGTTATAGCGAACTTGCCTGTGCCATTCCAAAAGCCGGTGGCGTTTTTGATTATGCAGGAGCTGCGTTGGGAAAGGATATTGCTTTTCTTGCCGGTATCGCACAAACGGTTGAATTTGTGTTTGCACCGCCAGCCATTGCCTTTGCTATCGGTGCCTATTTTAATGCCTTCTTTCCGGAAGCTCCTATTCTACAAACAGCTATTATTGCCTACGTACTTTTTACTACACTAAATATCATAGGGATTAAAGCCGCTGCCACTTTTGAATTAGTCATTACTATTCTTGCTGTCAGTGAGTTATTGATCTTCGTTGGAATTGCTGCACCTCATTTCAATGCAGCCGGTTTTGTACAAAATCCCTTACCGCATAACTGGTCGGGCGCCTTTGCTGCCATCCCTTTTGCTATCTGGTTTTTTCTCGGTATCGAGGGAATTGCAAATGTAGCCGAAGAAACTAAAAATCCGCAACGGGATATTAAAAAGGGTTTCGGTTGGGCAATCTTGACGCTTGTGATGCTTTGTGTGCTCGTATTCGTTTCCTCTGTAGGCGTGGCAGGTTGGGAAGCTATTGTTTTTAGGAATGGTGTAAATGGGGAAACTTCTGATTCGCCATTGCCTCTTGCGCTATCGCACATTACAGGAGATAACCATATTTTATATCATTTACTGATAACGGTAGGCCTATTCGGATTGGTAGCCTCTTTTCACGGATTAATCTTGGCCGCAGGGCGATCGACCTATGAAATGGGAAAAGCAAACAATTTTCCTCCTTTTCTTGGTAAAATTTCAAGCAAATACCGAACACCAAGCTATGCATTGATCTTAAACATGATACTGGGAATATTGGCGCTCCTTTCCGGAAAAACAGCAGAAATCATTACCCTCTCCGTTTTTGGGGCATTAACCCTATATGTTGTGTCAATGATAGCGCTTATCAAGTTAAGGCGTGTTCAACCCGAATTGTACCGCCCCTTTAGAGTCCCCTTGTATCCGATTTTTCCCCTCATGGTTTTAGTCATTGGTGGTATTTCCTTGCTTGCCATGTTTGTGTACAATGTGAAAATAGGATTGGTGTACTTGCTCATTATGTTATTATCTTATGCACTATTTAAAGTATTCAAAAAATGACGACACAAGAAATAGAAGAATATGTTAAACAGCATCCCGGCGGTCGGGTCAAAATTGCCGCATCGGATATCGATGGTATTCTCCGAGGGAAGTACATTTCAGTAGATAAATTTCTTGCGGTCTTAAAGGGTGAGCTTGGTTTTTGTGATGTAGTATTTGGTTGGGATGCGCATGATGTCGCTTATGATAACAGTAAATTTACCGGTTGGCATTCGGGGTATCCTGATATGCCGTTAAAGATCGATTTGAATACTTTTAGAAAGGTGCCATGGGAAGCGAATGTGCCCTTTTTCCTGGGCGACTTTTTTGACGAGCGGGGAACGGGGGCGGTCGTTTGCCCGCGGCAATTGCTGAAGCGGATTATTAATGAATGCATGCAATTGGGATACAAGCCTTTTTTTTCGCAGGAGTTCGAATGGTTTAATTTTGAAGAGACACCGCGAAGTTTAGAGCAGAAAGCCTTTCAAAACCCAATACCGCTAACACCGGGAATGTTCGGCTATTCTATTTTAAGAAGCTCGTTAAAAAATGATTTTTTTCATGATCTTTTTGAATCGCTAACTAAGTTTGGTGTACCCTTGGAAGGCTTGCATACGGAGACAGGTCCAGGAGTTTATGAGGCAGCAATCACCTATGCAAATGCGTTGGAAGCGGCTGATCGAGCTATATTGTTCAAAACGGCAGTAAAAGAAATTGCTTATCGACATGGTATCATTGCTTCTTTTATGGCTAAATGGAAAGCGGATTTGCCTGGCTGTAGTGGCCATGTACATCAAAGTCTGTGGGATGAAGATGGACAGGAAAATTTGTTTTACGACAAAACAGAAGTAAACAAAATGAGCGAATTGATGAAGCAATATGTTGCGGGACAATTGTTCTGTCTGCCCCATATGCTGCCATTGTTAGCGCCGACCATTAATAGTTATAAACGCTTGGTAGAAGGTGCTTGGGCGCCTACAACGCTAACTTGGGGGTTGGATAATAGGACAGTAGCACTCCGAATCCTAGCGTCAGGGAAGAAAGCAACGCGAATTGAAACGCGGGTTGTCGGTTCTGATACCAATCCTTATTTGGCTATTGCAGCTTGCCTGGCGGCAGGCTTATATGGAATAAAACATCAACTGCAGCTTAACCAGGCTGCTACGCTTGGAAACGGTTATCAAGATCATTCAAATGGAAATTTGCCAACGAATCTATGGGAAGCAACCGCTCAGATGAAACAATCGCCGATTGCACACGAGCTTTTTGGATCGGATTTCGTGGAGCATTTTTGCTGTACACGTGAATGGGAATGGCAACAGTTTGCCAAAGCAGTAACCGATTGGGAATTAAAAAGATATTTTGAGATTATTTAAGAAAATTAAAAATTAAAAAGCGGTAAAGTTAAACGATGAAAGCTAATAGGTATAAGGTAAAGGAAGAGAGATCCTCACAACTCATATGAATAACTAACAACTAATAACCAGCAACAAACAACGAAAATGATTTACCAATTCAACATTCCCACAACGATCCGTTTTGGCTGTGGGGCTATAAAGGAATTACCGGCTTACTTAATCGAGCAGGGCTTGAAAAGGCCTTTACTCGTGACCGACCCGACCATTGCCCAGCTGGATTTTTTTGCTGAGATCGTGAGGGACCTTAACTTAAAAGGAATTCACCTGGAAGTATTCTCCGATATTCATAAAAACCCGGTGAAATCGGATGTATATAAAGGGACTGATATTTGGGATCAAACCGATCGTGACAGTATTGTTGGTATTGGTGGTGGCGCTGCTTTGGACATCGCTCGCTCAATCGTACTGCGTGTCAATCACCGAGACGATTTGTTTAAATACGATGACTTGGTTGGAGGCGACGTGTATGTGACCAACAGCGTTCCTCACTTTATTACGGTTCCGACCACCGCAGGTACCGGTAGTGAGGTGGGAAGGAGCGCCATTATTGCTGATGACGAGACGCATCAAAAAAAGATCCTGTTCTCGCCTAAATTGATGGCCAAAATCGTTTTTGCAGATCCCTTGTTAACCATGGGTTTGCCACCTCATATTACGGCTGCAACGGGTATGGATGCCCTTACTCATAACATGGAAGCTTTCTTGGCCAAAAATCCGAATCCAATCTGTGATGGTATTGCACTTGAAGGGATGCATTTAATTGCTAAATCACTTGAACAGGCTGTGTTGAGGCCAAATGAACAGGTGCGGAGTAATATGTTAGTAGCGTCCATGATGGGGGCAATTGCTTTTCAAAAGGGTTTAGGCGTGGTGCATTCATTAGCACATCCCTTATCTTCGTTATTGGATACGCACCATGGATTGGCTAATGCGGTCAATATTCCTTACGGAATGGCTTTCAACGTAGCCGGCAATGAGGATAAGTTTAAACGTATTGCCCAAGCTTTACAGCTTCGCGAAGAAACAGGAGAAGGGGTAATAAAGTACCTCTTTGAATTAAATGAGCACATCGGGATTCCGAAAAAATTACGGGATATAGGTGTAAAAGACGAACATATAGAAATACTGGCTGATTTGGCAATAGCGGATTTTGCACACCCGAATAACCCAAAGCCCGTAAGTAGAGAAGATTTTAAACGATTATATCAGCAAGCATTTTAATTTGGTTGAGTAGTTATTGTTAAGTAGTTAAGATGTTGAGTAGGGAAATAGCGCTAGACAAAAGACACCTGCCTGCCGGCAGGCAGGTAGGCATCAAGACATAAGACAATAAAGCTGTCTCGGCATTTGTTGGCCTGCCGGTAAGTTAGTGTCTTGATACCAAAATGGGTGCTAGCCTAAAGCTTATAGCTTAATAATTAGTCAATTGGTCGATAATTCGTCATAACTACTTAACCATTCAACGACTAAACTATTTAACTACTATTGGAAAGCACTACTTAACCCAAAGCTAACAACGAACAGCAAAGCGATGCAAAACAAAAAAATCATAGGAATGACGGATGGCAGAATGTACGATCTCTATGCCAATTGGATAAAGAGGGCCGATGCTAGTATAGAGATTATTCGTCTGGGATATAGTTTGGATAATCTAAAGGAGGTTGAAGTCTGTCAGGCGATAGTTTTCACGGGAGGAGAGGATGTACATCCTAAATACTACAACAAATTAGAATATCTTTCCTATTGTGTGCCCGTTGATTTCGATGAAAAGCGTGATGCTTTTGAATGGCAATTGCTGCGATTGGCTGAGAAACGTGAACTTCCAATTTTAGGGATATGCCGTGGCTTGCAACTAATTAATGTGTATTATGGAGGGACGCTGATTCCGGATCTAGCTTCTTGGGGAAAATTTGGTCATGCTAAATTACCCAACGGCTCACTTCCCAACCATTCGATCAATGTGGATCCCTACACCTTGCTATTTAAAATAACAGGGGCTCGCGAGGGTGTAGTTAACAGCTTGCATCATCAAAGTGCAGATCGGATAGGTAAAGGCCTGGTAGCTTCCGCTGTTACCCGAGACGGTGTGGTAGAGGCGCTGGAACGAACAGATGCTAAAGGGAAGCCCTTCTTACTGCTGGTACAATGGCATCCCGAACGAATGGAAGATGCTTCAAATCCCTTTGTGGAAAATATCAGGGAATCTTTTTTGGTAAAAGTTAAGTAGTTAATAGTTAGTAGTTAATAGTGAGTAGTGTCTAGGGGTTTCATAGGACGTAAGAGATGCTCACTGAAGTGAGTTGCAGGTGATGAATTTAGAGTTGTGAGTTGCTGGTTGCTGGTTGTGAATTACCCGTTGCGAGTTTTTTTTCGTCATGTCGAGTGGTGTGATTGGGATAATAGGAGGCGAGTCGAGACATCAGTATGAAATTTTTTTTGTGAGGGGTTAGTGTAGTAGCAGTTACGGTTACACTAACGAAAGCCGACTGCTGATATCTGAAAGCTGGATAAGTTGTGAGAAAGGCTTGTGCGACTGAAAACTGACCGCTGATTGTAGATAGCTAAAGTGTGTGATGAATCGCTTTTTTACTTTTTACTTTTGAATTTTTTACTTAACAAAATGAATATCATTAATCCAGCAACTGAGGAGGTAATTGCTACTGTACAGGTAGATTCTCCTACTACGTTAGAAGAGAAATATAGGCGGCTACTTGCAGCTCAACAGATTTGGGCCCAGCTGCCATTAGGAGAGCGGATAAATACGCTTATCCGGTTCGCGGCACTTTTGGAGGCTGAGTCGGCCTCTCTTGCTGAAATATTAACAGCTGAAACCGGTAAACCGTTGCAACAAGCAAAAAATGAGATTAAAGGTGCGATAAGCCGAATTAATTGGTTAACTGCAAATGCAGAACGCTATCTGAGCGATGAGCTCATGCAGGAAAATGGGACGGTGCGCGAATGCATATCCTATGAGCCTCTAGGTGTTATCGGAAATATTTCCGCTTGGAACTATCCGTATTTGGTAGGGGTAAATGTGTTTGTGCCCGCCCTGATAGCCGGTAATGGGGTATTATACAAACCGTCTGAATATGCGACGCTGACGGGACTAGAAATCGATAGACTGTTAAAAAAAGCAGGCGTACCGGATCACGTCTTTCAATTGGCGATTGGCGATGGACCAGTGGGAAAAATGATGCTGGATATGGAGTTCGCCGGTTATTTCTTTACGGGCTCATATCATACCGGTAAGTATATCTACGAACAGGTGTCTCAAAAGATGGTGCCTTGTCAGCTCGAATTGGGCGGAAAAGATCCGCTTTACATCGCCAATGATATCAGCAACATAAAAGCAGTAGCAGAAGCAACAGCGGACGGTGCCTTTTATAATAATGGACAGAGTTGTTGTTCGGTCGAACGAATTTATGTCCATCAAGACATTTATGATGAATACCTCGATTATTTCGTACAGCAGGTAAAGGCATGGACAGTGGGTAATCCATTAGATGATGATGTTTACTTCGGCCCGTTAACGAGAAAGCTACAAATTAACATATTGGAAGCGCAAGTTAACGATGCATTAGCAAAAGGCGCGAAATTGCTTTGTGGGGGTAAAGCCATTGATGGGAAAGGGTTTTACTTTGAGCCAACAATATTGGTTGATGTGACACATGACATGCTTATCATGAAAGAAGAGAGTTTTGGTCCTATCATAGGAATCATGAGCGTAAGATCGGATGAGGAAGCCTTATCGCTGATGCAGGATACTGATTATGGATTAACAGCAGGTATATATACCGATTCAGAAGCGCGCGCCGTTTCTTTACTGAAAAAAATTGATGCCGGCTCTGCCTATTGGAATTGTTGCGATCGCGTAAGTGCAGCAGTTCCTTGGAGTGGTAGAAAGCATTCTGGTATTGGTTCGACACTTTCGCATCAGGGGCTACGGGCCTTTACCAAGCCCAAAGCCTGGCATTTGGTAGGTAGTAAATAGGGAGTTGGGAAATAGTTAAGTAGTGATGAGTGTTGAGTTATGAACTATGAGTGATGAATTACGTTGCCAGACTTAAGTCAAATATCGAACACCTAATGTTGATAGCTAATAGCTAAAATGAGTGATAAATCGCTTTTTATTTTTTACTTTTTACTTATCCTGATACCTATGTCTTGCTACTTACATCTTGATACCAAATTCTGTGCTCGCAACTCACAACTGGCAACTCATAACTCAAAAGGCTGTCTTAATACTTGATACTTATAGCTAATAAAATGGAAAATAGAAGAGACTTTATAAAGAAAGCCGCATTTTTAGCGGGAAGTACAGGTCTGTGGAATGCATTGCCAAAGTCATTACAAAGAGCTTTGGATATTAATCCTGCACCAGGTAGTACTTTTTATGATGCTGAGCACATCGTCTTGCTCATGCAGGAAAACCGATCATTTGACCATTGTTTCGGAACATTAAAAGGCGTACGTGGGTTTAACGATCCCCGAGCGATCAGATTGCCGAATAAAAACCTAGTTTGGTTGCAGTCGGACCCGGCAGGGCATACCTATGCGCCATTTCGGCTCAATATGAAGGAAACAAAATCCACCTGGATGGGAGGCCTTCCGCATTCATGGGAAAATCAAGTGGATGCTCGGAACAATGGTAAGTATGATGGATGGTTGAAGGCAAAGCAATCGGGAAATAAAGCATACAAGAATATGCCTCTTACCCTGGGTTATTTTAACCGCGAAGATATCCCGTTCTATTATGCCTTTGCAGATGCCTTCACTGTTTGTGATCAACATTTTTGTTCGTCCCTGACGGGTACAACAACGAATCGCCTTTTCTTCTGGAGTGGAACGCTGAAAGGGGCGGCAGGCGAGCAGGCGAATGTGAGAAACTCAGACGTCTATTATAATAAGGAAGTGAGTTGGAAGACTTTTCCTGAACGATTGGAGGAACATGGCGTAAGCTGGCGGGTATATCAGAATGAATTGAGTATACAGACTGAGTTGGAAGGCGACAGGGAATATTGGTTGTCCAATTTTACCGATAACAATTTGGAGTGGTTTAAACAATATCACGTACGTTTCAGCACCGGTCATCATCGATTCCTGACAAAACGGTCGGAGCAATTGCCGGCAGAGATTACGGAGTTGGAGGTACAGATCAAGAAAACGAAACCGAATCAAGTACAAAGCCTCAAAAAGAAATTGAACCAAAAAAGAGAACAGCTGTCCAAATATAAAGAGGAGTTGGCCAAGTATAATCCCGAGAATTTTGCAAAGCTCAGCAGCTTTGAACAACAGTTACACCAAAGGGCCTTTACCACCAATATCAACGATCCAAACTATTACAATATTGAGGAAGTTTCCTATATTGATGGGGGTGAGGAAAAGAAAATGCAAGTGCAGAAAGGGGATATCCTACATCAATTTAGAGCGGATGTAAATTCCGGGAAGCTCCCAACCGTATCGTGGTTGGTGGCACCCCAGGCATTTTCGGACCACCCCAGTTCACCTTGGTTTGGTGCATGGTATGTGTCCGAAGTGTTGGATATCCTCACCAGAAATCCCGAAGTCTGGAAGAAAACGATCTTTATGCTTACCTATGACGAAAACGATGGATATTTTGATCATGTGCCGCCGTTTGTCGCTCCTAACCCTAATGATATCGACAGTGGTGCGGTTTCAGAAGGCTTGGATACGCGTGATGAATATGTGAGTATGGAAGAGGAACGCAAACGAGATGGAATGGATAAAGATGACCTTCGGGAAAGTCCCGTTGGTTTGGGATATCGCGTACCATTGATCATTGCATCTCCGTGGACACGTGGGGGCTGGGTTAACTCCGAACTTTGTGATATTACCTCTACGATTCGTTTCATGGAAAAGTTCTTGGAGAAGAAAATAGGAAAGCCAATTAGGGAGACGAATATTAGCAGTTGGCGGCGCGCTATTACAGGCGATCTGACCTCCGCATTCCGCCCTTACAACGGGGAGACGCTATCCTTACCTGGTGCTGTGAAACGCAATGAATTTGTACAATCGATCTATAAAGCAAAAGTGAAGGACTTGCCAAAGGGCTTTAAGGAACTGAAGCAAGATGAGATTGCGTTCATTAATAAACATCCTTTTAATTCGCCTTTATTACCCCAACAAGAGAAAGGTATAAAAAACTCGAATGCTTTACCCTATGAGCTTTATGTTGAAGAGAGGCTGGTAGATTCAAAGGCTGTTGAACTTACTTTTCTTGCAGCGGATGAGATTTTCGGTGAAGGGGCCGCTGGTGTAGCTTTTAATGTTTATGCTCCCGACAAATACCTGAAAGAGAGCGCTAGGAGCCAACCAATATGGGAAGCAGTAAAAACATGGGCCTTCGCTGTGAAAGCGGGGGGTAGACTAAGCTACCAATGGCCGTTCGACCGTTTTGAAAATAAGCAGTATCATTTACAGATTTATGGGCCTAACGGCTTTTTTCGCGAGCTGAAAGGCACCGAAATGGATGATGTGATTTCGGTACAATGCCTATATGAAAGACAAAAAGATGCGAAACAGCTGACTGGCAATATCGAACTGCAATTAATGGGGACCCAAGGAGGGTTGGAAGTGGAACTGAAGGATTGGTCGTACGGTAAAGGCCTAATTCGAAAAAAAATAAAAAATAACGAAATTGTCAAGATCGTTATGGATACATCAAAAAGCTACGGTTGGTACGACTTTTCTTTGTTTATTAAGGGTCGGCCAACATTTGAGCGACGCTATGCGGGCAGGGTGGAAACGGGCGCCGACTCAAAAAGCGATCCATTTATGGGAAGAATGGTGGAATAGTTGAGTAGTTAAGTTGTTGAGTAGGAAAGTAGTTAAGTAGTGATGAGTGTTGAGTTATGAACTATGAGTGATGAATTACGTTGCCAGACTTAAGTCAAATATCGAACACCTAATGTTGATAGCTAATAGCTGAAATGAGTGATGAATAGGGCGTCTTGCTACCTGATACTTACCTGCCTACCGGCAGGCAGGTGTCTTAATACCTAAGCAAAGCGGACTGACCATGACAGTTGTTTGGAAAAGAATGCGTTATTTTGTTTTGATTTTATGGAGGGGTGATAAAACCTAGTAAAGATAGCTTAATAAATAGTAAAGATCGCAAAATGAAGCTATATTGAAAGTTCTTTACTTTGTATTTCTATCCTTTTTAACTAAACAAAATAACACATGGAGGTTGCCTTATTTGTACCATGTTATGTAGACCAATTTTATCCGGGAGCAGCACGAGCGACACTTGAACTCTTAGAAAAGCTAGGGGTGAAGGTTTCTTATCCTGAGGGACAAACCTGTTGTGGACAGCCAATGGCCAATTCAGGCTATGAGCACCTTACCGGAGGATGTAATGAGAATTTTATCAAACGTTTTCAGGGATATGATTATATAGTTTCACCTTCAGGAAGCTGTGTCTTGCACATAAAAGATCACCTGCACTCGGATCAGTCTCCTACAATAAGCAACGAGGTTCGCGAACGTGTCTATGAATTAACCGAGTTCCTTACTGATATTTTAAAAGTAACAGCGCTGGACGCCCGTTTTCCGCACCGTGTAGGCGTGCATCAAAGTTGTCACGGGCAACGGGGCTTGATGCTTTCGCAGATGAGCGAACTAACTGCCGAGCCCTTTTCAAAACCCGGTAAACTGCTTAGTATGGTAAAAGATATCGAGCTAATTGAACTGGATCGGAAGGACGAGTGTTGCGGTTTCGGTGGAACTTTCTGTGTAGCAGAAGAAGCCGTATCGGTAAAAATGGGTAAAGATCGCGTGGCCGATCATTTGCGGCACGGAGCTGAGTTTATAACAGGAGCGGATATGTCCTGCCTTATGCATATGGAAGGTATTCTTCGTAGACATAAAAGTGCTACCAAAGTGATACATATTGCCGAGATATTGAATAGTCAGTAGGTAATGATAGCGAGTTTAAAACCGAAGGAGTTTTACCTGCCTGCGGTAGGCAGGAGTAATAAGTTATACGTTGTAAATAACATAAAGCTTATAGCGTAGCGCAATCATATGGAAACACAACAAAAGAAACACGCCGCATTAGCGGATATCTTTAATAAAGATGAAGCTCGAGTCGATTGGCACGATCAAACGCTTTGGTTCGTTCGGTCAAAACGTGATCGATTAACGCACGATATCCCGGAATGGGAGGAGTTACGGAACACCGCTTCTCAAATTAAAAACCATGTGCTATCCCGTTTGCAGGATTATTTGCTAGCGTTTGAAAAAAACGCGCAGGCAAATGGCGTGCAGGTTCATTGGGCGGCAGATGCGCGTGAACATAATCAAATTGTTTGCGAGTTGTTGAAGAAGCATGGCATCGATCGGATGGTAAAAAGTAAGTCTATGCTGACGGAAGAATGCCATTTGAACGATTACTTGGCAGACAATGGGATTGAAGTAATTGATTCAGACTTAGGTGAGCGGATTGTTCAGCTTGCTAAAGAAATGCCCAGCCATATCGTACTACCTTGCATTCATAAGAAAAAAGAAGAAATCGGCGATATTTTCCACGAGCATCTTGGAACGGCAGCAGGTGTATCAGATCCGCAGATTTTGACGGAGACGGCTCGACAGCATTTAAGGGACGTTTTTGTTACACGCAAGGCGGCATTGACGGGAGTGAATTTTGCGATTGCAGAGACAGGAGAAATGGTGGTATGTACCAATGAAGGTAATGCAGATATGGGCGCTCATCTTGCTGATATACACATTGCCAGTATGGGCATAGAAAAGTTGATTCCAAAGCGGGCTCATTTGGGCGTGTTCCTCCGTTTGTTGACAAGAAGTGCGACAGGGCAACCTATTACCACCTATTCAAGCCATTTCAGAAAGCCAAGGAAGGGACAGGAAATGCATGTTATTTTAGTGGACAATGGGAGAAGCCGGCAACTCGGCAGACCTGACTTTAAAAACTCGCTGAAATGCATTCGATGCGGCGCCTGTATGAATACTTGTCCGGTATATAGACGCAGCGGGGGCCATAGCTACCATCACGCTATATCAGGCCCTATAGGCTCCATCTTGGCGCCTAACTTGGATATGGAAAAATTTGCTGACCTTCCCTTTGCGTCAACGCTTTGCGGTTCATGCAGCAATGTTTGTCCTGTAAA
Organism: Olivibacter sp. 47; assembly: GCF_030372825.1. Classification (NCBI taxonomy): domain Bacteria; kingdom Pseudomonadati; phylum Bacteroidota; class Sphingobacteriia; order Sphingobacteriales; family Sphingobacteriaceae; genus Olivibacter; species Olivibacter sp. 47. The sequence goes on along the minus strand of NZ_JAUCNR010000001.1, from coordinate 6,246,141 downwards.
AATAGATATCCATAACCAGTTGTACAAGTGGCGACAAGAATTGGTAAAAGCGGGATATACCGATAAGAAAAAAACAATGGCCATGAAACTGATGGCAACCACTTTGGCGTCGCCCACTAAATTTAGGTTAGCAGGAAAAATGGGGCGTTTTACGCTTAAGTACGCGCCATTTACGGTAAATAACAGTCTTAACCCATGGTATAAAGGACGTGAGATGCCGGTGCCTCCTAAGCAATCTTTTAGTGAATGGTATAAAGAGCGAAATAGATGAGTTTTATGTTATAAGTTATAGGTAATACGTTTTTTTAAACACGATTGAGAAAAAACGGTGAACTTAAAACCTATTACTTAAAACTTACAACCTTACGAAATGACAAGTAAAGACAAAATATTACAAGCCATTAAGGCAGCGCAGTTGGATGAAGTAGCATTACCCGCTCCGGTTGAAAACCCAACGGTATACGACGATCCGGTACAGAAATTTTCGGATGTTGCAAAAGCTGTCGGAACCAGTGTCCTGGAGGCGACGAACCTGGAAGCGGTAAAAGATCATCTTTTGCAGACCTATATTCCCGAAGTGCAGGCAAGGTGGTCTATTGAGAAATCTTTACGGATTGTGTCAACCTTGCCTGAAATGGAAAACCTGGCCGAACAGATTGTTGACGCCGATCTCAATCCGCATAGCTTGGAAGATGTTGATATAGCTATTATGGCTGCGCAGTTGGGTGTCGCCGAAAATAGCGCACTATGGGTTCCGGAAACACTTATACGTGTACTGCCTTTTATTTGTCAACATTTGGTGCTGCTTGTCGCGAAAAACCAGATCGTAAATAATATGCACCAGGCTTATGAGAAGATGGGGCTAGGCGTCGATCCCTTCGGAGCTTTTATCGCGGGACCCTCAAAAACGGCGGATATTGAACAGTCTTTAGTACTGGGAGCCCATGGCCCGCGAAGCTTAGCGATTTATTTGTTGAGCAGTTAAGTTGTTGATTAGTTAAGTTGTTGATTAGTTGAGTAGGGAAATAGTTATGTGGTGATGAGTGTTGCCTGCCTGCCGGTAGGCAGGAATTATGAGTGATGAATCTCTTTTCTACTTATCCTGATACCTACGTCTTGATACCTGATACTTACTTACCTGCCTGCCGACAGGCAGGTGTCCTAATACTTGATACTAACTTGTTCTCACAAAAGTACCCCATAACCAGAAACCAATAACGAACAACCAATAACCAATAACGAACAACGAACAACCAATAACCAATAACCAATAACGAATAACCGATAACCAATATCCACGATAGCTAATATAGCAGAACATAATGCTAATAATCCTGAATGTTTAACTTTGGATAGCATTTATGTTTGTAAGTATGTACAGCAGAAAAAGCCTTTTAACCATTATTGCAACATGTCTGTTTGGAGTAAACAGCATCGCTCAGGATTTCGATGATGCGCCGAAACCCTATGGTGCATTACCCACTAAACGCCAGCTCGCATGGCATGAAACGGAGATGTATTGTCTCATCCATTTTACGCCAACCACCTTTCAAGATAAAGAGTGGGGTTACGGAGATGCTGATCCGGCTATTTTTAATCCAAAAAAATTTAGTGCTGAGCAAATTGTTGCGGCCGCAAAGGCAGGTGGATTTAAGGGCATCATCTCTGTCGCTAAGCACCACGATGGCTTTGCCTTATGGCCCACGAAAACAGCGGCATATAATATTAGCGAGAGCCCTTGGCGAGCGGGTAAAGGTGATATGGTGAAAGAGTTTCAACTAGCAGCTCAAAAACTGGGGATGAAGTTTGGTGTTTATTGTTCGCCCTGGGATCGAAACAACCCTGCTTATGGCACGCCCGAATATGTTAGTATTTATCGAAACCAGCTGAAAGAGCTCTATAGCAATTATGGTGAACTTTTTATGAGTTGGCATGATGGCGCCAATGGGGGAGATGGTTATTACGGCGGCAAAAAAGAAAAGCGAAAAGTTGACCAATCGACTTACTACGATTGGATGAACACGTGGAAAATAACGCGAGCAATGCAACCCAACGCAAATATTTTTAGCGATATCGGTCTGGATGTACGCTGGGTAGGGAATGAAAAGGGAGTTGCTTCGGAAACTAGCTGGTCGACCATAACGCTTGTAGGTAAAGAAGGTAAGGCACCGATGCCAGGTTACATGGATGACAGCAATTTGGGAACGGGAACAAGAAATGGTGAAAGCTGGATACCTACGGAGTGCGATGTGCCTTTGCGACCGGGCTGGTTTTATCACGCTTCACAAGACGATCAGGTGAAGACTCCTGCCATGTTGTTCGACTTATACTGTAAAAGTGTTGGAAGAGGTGGCGCTTTTGACTTGGGGCTTTCGCCGAACACGGATGGTCTCTTGCATGAAAACGATGTGAAGGTATTAAAAGAATTTGGTGCATTATTAAAGAAAGTTTTTGATAAAAATTTAATCAAAGGGGCTCGCTTGAAGGCTTCTAATGTACGGAATGCGAATGATCAACACTATGGGCCGCAGCGCCTAACGGATGAAGATCGATATAGCTATTGGGCTACGGATGATGACGTTCACCAAGCTGATCTCGAAATCGAACTGCTAAAACCGCAAACATTTAATATCATTCGATTACGCGAAAACATAAAATTAGGCCAACGAATTGATAGCGTTTTGGTAGATAAATGGAAAGATGGCGCTTGGGTGCGTGCGGCTAACGCAACAAGCATAGGAGCTAATCGTATTATTCGCATGCCCGAATCGATTTCAACAAGTAAATTGCGACTAAAAGTATATGCTCCCGTTAGTATTGCTTTGAGTGATGTCGGACTCTTCGCCGAACCAAGAGCGCTTAAAGGACCAGAGCATGGTGAACGTAAGGGCTTGGAAAAGGCCAACTGGGCAAGCGAATCGAGTGCAGCTGAAAAAGCCTTTGACAATGATGATCAAACTTTTTTCCTGACGGATAAGAATGCAATCGTAATCGACTTAGGCTCCAAACAGAATATATCTGCATTTGGTTACCTGCCACGGCAAGATGGGAAATCCATCGGTACAGTTGAAAAATATGAATACTATGTTAGTGATAATGGAAAAGATTGGAGATTGGCTGTGACCGGTGAGTTTTCTAATGTCAAAGCAAACCCCATTTTACAATATACCGCTTTGGTGGAAAAAGTGACTGGCCGATATGTCAAATTGCTTGCTAAACAGTCGGTATTCGACAATGATAAACCGGCATTCAGTATTGCGGAGCTGGAGGTGTATGGTAGGGAAAGTAAAAAGTAAAAAGTAAAAATTCAAAAATAAAAAGTAAAAACCCCGGAGGGCTCATTGATGCCTTAGAAAGACAAACAAGATATCAATAATTCAAAAGTTAAAAGTCAAAATAATAAAACCCTGCCTCCCTTAGCGATGGCCCGCCTTCCGTAGGAATGGTAAATAGTCAAAAACGAGAAAAGTCTTTAACTGTAAGACCAAAGGGTTCCTTTTTATTTCAGCGCTTTTCCGGTCAGACCAGTAAGGACTTACATAAGAGCGTCTCTGCGAGCTGAAGCTAGGGCTGAGTCTTGAGCGAGGCAGTCACATAAATAAATTAAAAATTTGCCTCTCTAGAGGATGCGTGACATCTCTCGGGATGGTAAAAAACCAGACGACTAACAACAAAAAACTAATAACTAATAACCAACAACAAATAAATATGCTAAAACAATTTATTACACTGCTAATCACTTTTTTTTGTTTGAGCAGTGTCTTTTCTCAGGAGCGAAATTACGCGCTTATCCCAAAGCCTCAGTCTATTCAATCTGGAGTGGGTGTCTTTAAACTGGATAACCAAACGACATTAGTAGCAAAGGATGAAGCGACTCGGAAAACCTTTAACCTGTTCAACGAAATGCTATCGAACCGCTACCATCTACGTCTGCCAGTCGTTTCAGAGCCTAGTGGCAAATATATTTTGATAGAGAACAGTCAGACGGAAGCGGAAGCTTATCAGTTGAATGTTACTGAAAATTCAATAAAGATCAAAGGCGATAACAGCGGTATGTTTTATGGGCTTCAAACCATTTTACAGTTAATTGAACAACATAATGGTGGTTTACAGATTCCGGCGGTAACGATTTCAGATAAGCCTGAATTTGGTTATAGAGGGGTAATGATTGATGTCGCCCGACATTTCTTCTCATTGGACGAAATGAAGAAAATCGTCGATTTAATGGCTTATTTTAAATTTAATAGATTACACTGGCATTTGACGGACGATCAGGGGTGGCGTTTAGAGATCAAAAAATATCCGAAGCTGACCCAAATTTCAGCGTGGCGCGATTCCAGCATCATTGGTCAGTATGGTGATTTCAAGCCCTTTATTTATGATGGTATAAAACATGGCGGATATTACACGCAGGAAGAGGCACGGAATTTGGTTGAGTACGCTGCTGATCGTAAAATCACGGTGATTCCGGAAATAGAGCTGCCAGGGCACAGTACGGCCGTCCTGGCGGCTTACCCTGAATTTGGTTGCAAGGATACGACTTATCAAGTGCCAGGCTTTTGGGGAGTACATCCTAATATTTTCTGCCCAAAAGAAGAAACATTCAAATTTTTGGAAGATGTGTTCACTGAAGTAATGGATATTTTCCCTAGTCAATACATCCATGTTGGAGGCGATGAAGTGCCAAAAGAACATTGGGAGCAATCTGCCTTTGCACAAAAGCTAATCAAGAAAAATAAGTTGAAAGATGAACACGGCTTACAAAGTTACTTTATTACCCGGATCGAGAAATTTTTGAATCAACACAATAGACGTTTAGTAGGCTGGGATGAGATATTAGAGGGAGGACTAGCGCCGAATGCAACGGTTATGAGCTGGCGAGGTGAAGAGGGTGGAATTGCCGCCGCTAAAATGAACCATGATGTCATTATGACGCCGAATAGCCATCTCTATATAGACCATTATCAGGCGAAGGACATTAGCACAGAGCCTTTAGCTATCGGAGGTTTTTTGCCCTTGGAACGCGTGTATAGCTACCATCCTCGCCCTGAATCCTTGAACGCCCAAGAGCAAAAGCATATTTTAGGCGTACAAGCTAATCTTTGGACAGAGTATATTGGTACCAATAATAAGCTGGAATATATGCTCTTTCCGCGTGCGTTAGCGCTAGCTGAAATTGCATGGACAGCGAAGGAAAAGCAAAACTTTGACGATTTTTCTACTAACAGATTACCGATTCGTTTACAGGAATTAGAGAAATTAAAGGTTTTTTTCCGTATTCCGGAAGCCAAGATTAGCTTTGGTACGAATTCGGCAACAGGAAGGAAAACAGCGGAGATTATTCCTTTTATTGCAAATAGCACTATTTATTACACGTTTGATAACCATAAAGCCGATCAAACCGGAAATATCTATAGCGGACCTATCGATTTGCCTAAGACCGGTAAAAAGGAAAAACCGGTTAACTTGAACTATATAATTGTAACACCTACTGGCAGAGTAGGTAATATGTTCAGTGTCCCTTATAGCGAATAAATTATTTAATTTTTAGCTGAAGCCACATTCTGCAATGCGAATGTGGCTTTTGTTTTATAAGGTTCCCATACTGCTTAACAAATTTAAAGTATAGCGCTATTTTTGTAAATACTTCAATGTGAATAAGTTCGTTTGGAATCTTCAACATAGATTAGTAAGTTTGGTTATCCGTTATATGCTATTTCCAAAAAGCAAAGAAAACGATTGTTGAACCAATTATACCGAAAACGCTATGTTAAGAGAAATCGATTTAATTCGCATATTGATGTCCTATCACCCCGAATGGGAAAAGAATCCGGAAGCATTTTTGGAACTCACCATTCTAATTTCTTCCATTGACTGCCGATGCCTGGAGTCGGGAGAGGTGGATTTTGAGCAGATTATGGGCCCCAAATTGGATAACGTAGCAAAAGTTTTGATGTCAATTACCAATGTACAGCTGTCTCCTTATAAAGACTTTGCTGATTTAAAGAAGAATGGACATCCTACCACCTTTTTAAGTGAATGCCTGGTAGAGGTGTTGGAGAAAGTACATGGCGAGGTTCCGGCAACCGTAGGTCCTGACGCAAGAAATGAAGGGGAGGTCTTTTGCCTCGAGGATCATTTTCATGATAGAGAGTCCGAAAAATTATTTTTGAAGCTCTGGCCTTATATCTCGCCAATTGAAGACTAAGGAGATGTGAAAAAAAGCGAACTGCTAAAAAGGTCGTATCAAATTTTTACTTCGAGGGCGGTCTCTTTTTTTATTTCCTTTAGTACGAAGCTGCTATTTACATTTGCGACGTTTGGAATGCCGGATAGATGTTTCATTACGAATAAATGGTAGTCCTTTACATCTTTTACGGCAATTTTTAGCAAATAATCGTGATTGCCGGCAATGCACATGATTTCCAAAACCTCGCTGAATTGATTAACCGCCTCTTCGAAATTCTTAAGGGTTTCCAGCGATTGCTGTTTAAGGGTCACCGTACAGATGACTAAAAGATGTTTCCCTAATTTTTCTCGATTGACAAGCACCACATAACGCTCAATGTAACCGTCTTTTCGCAAGCGCTTTATGCGCTCAAAAGTGGGAGAAACACTTAAACCGATCTCCGCCGCAATTTCTTTGACACCTAAAGATGCATCCCGTTGTAAAATGTTCAAAATACGAGCATCCATCTTATCTATTCTATCAGTCATAGCTTTTTACTGATTTCAATGCCGCAAAGTTAGATAAAAAGTATTTAATTCTGATGATCGATTTATTTTCCGTTTTATTTTCTGATATGAAAATAAAGTTAGATTATAATTTTTTATAGTGATAGTTTTGCAAAATATTAAAACGACATGGGTTTGCAAGCTATCGATCAAGAAAGACTGACAAATTATATGCAAAGGGCAGAAGAGCGCGCAGCATATTTTCTGGGATATCCCATTGCCCGCGATTTTGATTATTCAGACTTATATCCCTTACTGAAACTTCCTTTAAATAATATAGGCGATCCATTGGTAGAATCTACCTATGATCTTAATTCACGTTCGTTGGAACAGGAAGTGTTAGCTTTCTTTGCTGATCTGTTCAGAGCACCCGCCGACAACTGGTGGGGCTATGTAACAAATGGCGGTTCTGAAGGGAATTTATATGGGTTGTATGTGGCGCGCGAGCTTTATCCAAACGGAATCGTTTATTATTCGGAAGCGACCCATTATAGCGTTCAAAAAAATATTCAGCTCCTTAATTTGCGAAGTATTGTCATCCGAACCGATGAGCGGGGAGAGATGGATTATAGCGATTTGGCGCAAATGCTACACATGCATCGACAGCAGCCGGGACAGGTAATCGTACACGATCCGGTGTTGATTTCGGCAGACGATAAATATTATCTCTTTGCTACCGGAGATGGTATTGATGTATGGTCTTCAACCGATTTGGAAAACTGGTCTAAACAGGCACCTGTTTTTCCGGAATCACCGGCCTGGGCAAAGCGGGAAGTGCCAACATTTAAAGGGCATATTTGGGCACCTGATATCCATTATTTTAACGGCTTGTACTATCTTTATTATAGTATATCTGCTTTTGGAAAAAACACCTCCTGTATTGGACTAGCGACTAATCCAACTTTAAATCCGCAAGATTCGGGGTTTAAGTGGACGGACCGTGGAAAAGTGATCCAGTCGATACCTGGGAAGACAAATTGGAACGCCATAGATCCCAATCTAGTGTTCGACGAAAGTGGGCATCCATTTCTTGCATTTGGTTCCTTTTGGGACGGTATCAAATTGGTGAGACTAAGTAGAGACGGTATGCGAACGGAGGACGATTTGCTTACTATACCAACACTTGCCAGTAGAAAGATAAATCGCCGGGCACCTAATCCCCCAGCCATAGACAACAATCCAGTTGATGCAGGGGGCAATGCCATTGAAGCTCCTTTTATCTTTAAACGGGGAGGCTATTATTATCTTTTTGCCTCCATCGATTATTGTTGCAAAGGAGCGGCAAGCACTTATAAAATGATTGTGGGAAGAGCGAAAAAGGTGACAGGACCTTATTTGGACGATCAGGGGAAAGACTTGGCTTCTGCCGGTGGTAAACTCCTTTTGGCGGGCGATAGCCGATGGCATGGCGTCGGGCATAATGCCGTAATAAAGCTTGAAGAAGACGATTATCTCGTTTTTCATGGCTATGACGCTCGGGATCAGGGTAAACCTAAATTAAGAATTGAGAAATTAAAATGGGACAACAAAGGTTGGCCTTTGTTGATTAATAATGAATTATCAAACCAATAGATAGTATAATCATGAGCAAAATAATTTACATTGCTGCAATAGCCGCGGGTCTGTTAAACGGAGCATGCAACCAGCGTACCCAACAATCTGCTGAAACGGCGGATACGGTGAAAGTTGATACAACTTCCGGTTTTAATGCTGAAATTGACGGAAAAGAGGTAAAACTGTATACATTGATAAATGGTAAGGCAAAAGCGATCATTACCAATTACGGAGCCCGTTTGGTAAGTTTGTTAGTCCCGAATAAAGAAAATACACAAACAGACGTCGTATTAGGCTATGATAAGGCCGAAACTTACAAAGCAAATAAAGCAACTTTTTACGGTGCTATTGTAGGCCGGTATGGAAATCGCATCGCAAAAGGTCAATTTACCCTCAATGGAAAAACGTATCAACTGGAAAAAAATGACGGAGAAAATTCACTGCACGGAGGGACTAATGGTGTATATGATAGGGTATGGGATGCCGAACAGATAGATGAAAAAACACTTAAATTGACTTATCACTCGACCGATGGGGAAGCGGGGTATCCTGGTAACGTTGATATGACGGTGCTTTACTCCCTAAAAGAAAACAATAGCTTGGAAATCGATTATACCGCTACGACCGATAAACCAACTGTTTTAAATTTAACGAACCATGCTTACTTCAATTTAAATGGTGAAGGAGATTCAACCATTTTAGATCATGATTTAACCCTATATGCAGACCAGATTACACCTGTAAACGAAACCCTGATTCCTACCGGTAAATTTATGGACGTTACCGGTACGCCTTTCGATTTTAGAAAAGCGACTCCAATCGGTGCGCGTATCAATGCGGATGATGAGCAGATAAAAAGAGGGAAGGGATATGACCATAATTTTGTGTTGAACAAAAAAGAAGGCTTACAAACAGCTGCTTTGGTATATAGCAAAAAAACAGGGATTGAGATGGAAGTGTTGACTGAAGAGCCGGGCATACAATTTTATAGCGGCAATTTTATGGAGGGAGGACAAAAGATAGGCAAAGACGGGAAAGATTACGGATATCGCTCGGCCTTTTGTCTGGAAACACAACATTTTCCTGATTCACCCAACCAACCAGCTTTTCCTTCCACTGAGTTAAGACCGGGCGAGCCTTACAAGACCAAAACAATCTATAAATTTTCAATTAAATAAGATGATACGATTTAAGCAAATATGCCAGTGGATCAAGTATAGTACATCATTTCTATATTGTCTGGCTTTTATGGCCTGCCAATCGAGCTCGCAGTCGGTGTTGAAGAGCCCTGACGGGAAAATCGTCCTGACTTATAAATTGGATGCGAAAGGAAGACTATGGTATCAGCTCCGTAAAAATGATACCCTGGTGTTAGACTCGTCACGGTTGGGTGTCCTACTTAGCCAAACTAAGTTTGACGACAAATTACAAGTAACATTTGATTCCGCCTATCACGGAATTAGCGATAACTATGTAATGTACAATGCAAAGAGAAAGCAAAATCATTATGCAGCAAATGGTCTGGTTTTGGGGTTACAAAATAAAGAAGGTCAACATTGCCGCATCATATTTCAATTAGCAAATGATGGCTTAGCTTTCCGTTATTATTTTCCTAACATAAAAGCACTCACCAAGGTTGAAAAAGAATTAACAACTTATCACTTACCAACAGGGTCGAAGGCTTGGTTACAACCTATGGCCGTTGCTAAAACCGGGTGGGAGCATACGAATCCTTCTTATGAGGAACATTATGAGCAGGAAATACCGGTAGGGACGGCGGAAAAAACAGGTGCGGGCTGGATATATCCTTCGCTGTTTAAAAGCGGCAATAACTGGTTACTTATTACAGAATCGGCTTTGGATAGCCAATATTGTGCAACCCATTTAGCTGGGCAATCGCCCAATGGAGTTTATCAAGTGGCTTTTCCTGATTCCAGGGAAGAAATAGTAAACGATGGTATTTTGCCTCGTTCAGATAAAGCGTTCTATTCTCCATGGAGGATTGTTACCGTTGGTAATTTGGCAACCATAATTGAATCTACCTTAGGGACCGACCTTGCTCCGCCGGCGATGGATACCGATTCCTCTTTTATTAAACCCGGTAAGGCCTCGTGGAGCTGGATTAATTCCAAGGACGATTTTATTACCTATGATGAACAAAAGCGGTATATTGATTTTGCGGCAAATATGAAATGGCAATATTGCCTGATTGATGTGAACTGGGATACAAAGATTGGCTACGAAAAAATCGCTGAATTATCGGCGTATGCCAGCCGGAAAGGTGTTGGGCTAATTTTGTGGTATAATTCTGCGGGAGACTGGAACACGGTAAAATACACGCCAAAAGATAAATTGTTAACCCATACCGATAGGCAACAGGAGTTTAAGCGTTTAAAGGAAATGGGCATTAAAGGAATCAAGGTCGATTTCTTCGGAGGAGATGGTCAATCAGTTATTCGTTATTATCAAGAAATCTTGGAAGACGCAGCCAGCTACCAATTATTAGTAAACTTTCATGGCGCTACTTTGCCAAGAGGTTGGGCAAGAACCTACCCTCACTTAATGACTACAGAAGCTGTTCGTGGTTTTGAAATGGTCACTTTTGGTCAAGCCGACGCTGATAAAGAAGCAACGCACGCTACCATGCTTCCTTTTACACGCAATGCATTCGATCCGATGGATTTCACACCGATGAATCTTTATAAAATTCAAAGCAGTGTGCAACGCAAAACAAGTAGTGCGTTTGAATTGGCAACAAGTGTACTTTTTCTTTCAGGTATCCAACATTACGCAGAGTCACCGGAAGGAATGAAACATGTATCGGAAGATGTTCAGGATTTTTTACGTGCGTTGCCAAACAGCTGGGATGATGTGAAGTTCATTGATGGGTATCCCGGTAAATATGTAATTATTGCCCGTAAATCAGGCGATAATTGGTATATAGCTGGAATTAATGGAGAAACGCAAGAGAAACAATTGGCGCTTAACTTGTCTTTTATTGATGGAAAGCAAGGAGCGTTATTTACAGATGGGAATGGTTCGGAGCTTATAACACATCAAACTATTACGGCGACAAACAAGCTTCCGATATCGATGAAAGGAAATGGAGGCTTCGTTATGAAGTTTTAGATATTAAATGGAATCGCAAGCGAGGCAACTTAATTTACAAGTTGCCTCTTTTTATTTCATCCACGGCGTAATTAGCAGCTCTCGCTGTCAAGGCCATAAAAGTGAGTGATGGATTCTGGTTACCGGTTGAAGTCATACAGGCCCCATCTGTAACAAATACATTTTTGCAATGATGCAGTTGGTTCCATTTATTTAAAAGGGATGTATCCGGGTCGTTTCCCATGCGCACACCTCCCATGTCGTGAACTTCAAGCCCTGGATTTCTATAACCAATAGCATGTTGATCAACTGTAACAATGTCTTGACAGCCAGCTGTTTCAAGCATTTTTACTCCCTCTTGAAAGAAATCTAGAAGCTGTTTATCATCGTTTTCCGTGTAGGCGATAGATGTTATTAATAAAGGTACTCCCCATTGATCCGATTTATCGTTGCTTAATCGTACATGGTTTTCTTTGATAGGTACCGTTTCTCCTTGCATCATCATGGAAACTACCCATTTTCCAGCCTCCGTAAGCGCCTCTTTGAAAGTGGAGCCGATACCATCTGCCCGCTTAGACCACCCTTCTCTACTTGCACTGAAGGCCACCATATAACCGCGCAAAAAGTCTGTTTCCTGTTTATACACATTTCTAAAAGAGGGCATAAATACTTGGGTGGGCCTGCGACCAAAATAATATTGATCTTCAAAACCGTCTATAGAGGCCGTTATCCTTCCACGATAGTTATGAAAGGCAATGTGCGTTCCCATTAAGCCATTCAGATTGCCAAGACCATTCGGAAATTTACTCGATTTTGAGTTCAATAAAATCAAATTGCTATTTAAAGTTGCGCCATTTACAAATATAATACGGGCTTTGTATAGATGTTCCCGTTTCGTGTCACTTTCAATCGCTTTTACACCAACGGCCTTTCCTGCTTTCTCATCATACAAGATGGAATGTACGACGGTATCTGTTTTGATGGTGAGGTTCCCGGTTTTCTCCGCCCAAGGTAAGGTGGAAGCGTTTGAGCTGAAATAGGCACCAAAAGGACAACCTCGTTGGCATAGTGAGCGAGCCATACATTTTGTTCTGCCTTGCTCCGTGTGTACTGTTTGCGGAGCCGTCACGTGTGCGCACCTTCCCATAATGACCGGTCTATCGGGAAAATGGCGATTGATTTTACTTTTAATGTATTTTTCAACTGCATTCATTTCAAATGCGGGTAGAACTTCACTGTCAGGAAGGTTGGGAAGCCCGTCTCGATTACCGGAAATACCGACAAATTTTTCTACGTGGCTATACCAGGGAGCCAAGTCGTTATAACGAATAGGCCAATCAACAGCAAATCCGTCGCGTTTTGGGGCTTCGAACTCATAATCGCTCCAGCGTTGGGTTTGCCTTGCCCACAAGAGTGATTTACCGCCCACTTGGTAACCTCGAATCCAATCAAAAGGTTTCTCTTGGATATAAGGATGCAGCGCATCCTGTATATAGAAGTGTTTCGTTGATTCATCAAATGCATAGTGTTTACTGATGGTCGGGTTCTCTTCAATCATGGTGCATGTTTTTGTATTGCCATGTTGAAAATCCCAAGGATCAAGCATCGCAGTGGGGTAATCCCGGACATGTTTTACCATTCGGCCCCGCTCGATAACCAATGTTTTCAGCCCTCTTTCACATAATTCTTTGGCTGCCCAGCCGCCGCTAATACCGGAACCAATGACAATAGCATCAAATGTATATTCCATCTTTGATCTGCAGGTTAAAATTGTCTTCTCATGCAAGCCGGATGCTCGCATCGTTGAAAATAGAGTTTTAATTTTTTATATGAAACCCTTTTTCGAAAAAAAGAGTTTCAGCTACAAATTTTTTACATGGAATGAACAGAGATTACCTTCGGCAAACTCCCGTTGGTTGGTTTCGCTTTTAATATATAGCTGAAGGTGTTTATATTATAAGAACGTTTTCTTTATTCAACTTTTCTTGATAAAAGTTGAGCAAAATCAAGGCTGTGTAGGCTACCTTGCATCTGATGGCAAAGCATCACTGGCGCGTATTGGAGCCGTTTCACTTCCTCAATCCGCTTGGGTAGTGCAACATAAACAGAGGTGCAAATGCTTTGCTGCTCGTTGCATCGGTATCCTTCAAGGCCGTTTTACCCCACACCCGAGGCCTTGTTGGCTGCCCGCAAAAACCCTCCGTTCTATTAAAATATCGCCTAGGAAATTTGCGGTTTGCACGTTGATGCACTACCGTTTGTAGCAAAGTTCCAAGCGATGAGTTTTTGGTTACTTTTTGCGGAAAAAAGTGACAAAAAACGTTCCTTTTTAAAAGTAAAATCCTTGGTGGAATGAAGGCTAAGAATGTGAAAGCTAACTATTATATTACATTTCCTTTTAAAATAAGGTAATAAATGGTTAATATTTGATCGCCTATTACATGCATATCAAATTATATTTGCTCTTGCTAACAATTGACAATATAAACCTCCATTTTGCTTAGGGCGATAACTTGTGATACTTGATCAGCGATTTAAGTGGCTTGAGGAGGGTACACTAAATTAATTTATAAATAGCAAAAGGAAATGATCAATACGAACTCGAAGGCCATTACGGTGCTCTCAAAAATGATGTTTGTTTTTTTATTCTTAGTACAGGTGGAAAAAATGGATGCGCAACCAAGCGACTTCTATAAGCAGACGAGCGAAATAGCTCCAATAATTATCCGATATGATCAAGATGTGCATACGATCCTCGATTTTTATTCACCGCGGGCTGCAAACGGATTTTCCTATCAACCGGTTTTGAACTCGCCCCAACAAAGAAAAAGACTGAATGAAATTAATATTCTGTATTTAAATGAACTGACTAAATTTCAGTTTGATAAGCTACAAGTTAATGGACAGGTAGATTACCTCTTATTAAAAAATCAGATAGAGGGTTATCAAGAGGAGCTAAAGGAGGAAGATGCTCAATATCAATCGATCAAACCCTTTATTCCTTTCGCAGATTCCATTTATAACTTAGAGCGTGTAAGGCTGAGGGGTGGCTCAGTGGACGGTGAAAAGATTGCCGGAGAACTGCATGCGCTATCCAAATACTTGGAAACGCGCTTAGAGGAATTATCGAAACAAACTAAAATTGACAAGAGAGAGGCTGAATTTGCACGTGGAGCCGTATCTGCTTTACAGGCAAGATTACAGAATGTTTTCAAGTTTTATAATGATTATGATCCCATGTTTACTTGGTGGGTGCCGCAGACTTACGAACAGCTTGATTCATTATTAGGAAAATACGCAGAAGGATTGGCTGCATTGGGTGAACTAAGGACCACGCAGAAACCCGATCAAAGTGGTATCAAGGGGAATCCGGTTGGTGAGGCAGCGTTGAATAAATTACTACGCCGCGAATATATACCTTACAGTCCACAAGAGCTTATTGAAATTGCAAATCAAGAGTTTGCTTGGTGTGATAAAGAACTATTGAAAGCTTCGGCGGAAATGGGTTTTGGAAGCGATTGGAAAAAAGCACAAGAACAGGTTAAGAATAGTTACGTTCCGGTAGGGCAACAACCGGAGCTGATTATAAAATTGTACAATGATGCCAAGTCATTTATAACGGAACGGGATTGGATTACTTGGCCGGAGCTGGCTGACGAAACTTGGGGGATGATCATGATGACACCGCAAAGACAGTTAGTGAATCCCTTTTTCACAGGAGGAAGAGAAATTAGTATCTCATATCCAACGTCTGGGATGTCATACGAAGATAAGATGATGAGTATGCGTGGCAATAATCCTTATTTCTCTCGAGGTACCGTACAGCACGAACTTATTCCGGGGCATCATTTGCAGTACTTTATGAATAGTCGATATAAGCCTTATAGAAGAGAATTTAGAACACCTTTTTATACAGAAGGGTGGGCCTTATATTGGGAGTTGTTGTTGTATGAAAATGGCTTCGCTAAAACTCCCGAGGAGCGTATAGGTATGTTGTTTTGGCGCATGCACCGTTGTGCCCGTATTATTTTCTCTTTGAATTATCATCTCGGGAAGTGGTCCCCTCAGGAATGCATTGATTTTCTGGTTAATCGTGTTGGCTTTGAACGTGCAAACGCAGAAGGAGAAGTAAGGCGTTCGTTTCAAGGTGGTTATCCTCCTCTTTATCAGGCGGCCTATTTACTTGGAGGAATCCAAATTATGGGTTTAAAGCATGAACTTGTTGACAGTGGAAAGATGACGATGAAGGCATTTCATGATGCGTTTATGCAGGAAAATCAGATGCCTATTGAGATGATGCGGGCAATTCTTACCAATCAAAAATTGTCTAAAGATTTCAAAACAAAATGGAAATTCTATGATTTCAAGTAAAGATAAACTGACTGTCGCCCCCTGCATGACAACAGAAAAAGAAATGCATCAAACGGGCTTTAAACCTTCTTTACGGCTCATTGATGCCACGATGCTTGTTGCAGGCAGCATGATTGGTTCCGGTATCTTTATTGTCAGTGCCGATATTACCCGTCAGACCGGTAGCGCCGGTTGGTTGATGTTTGTTTGGTTTATCACAGGTTTTATGACCCTTACCGCAGCTTTGAGCTATGGAGAACTGAGTGCTATGTTTCCCAAGGCGGGGGGCCAATATATATACTTGAAGGAAGCTTATAATCCACTGATTAGTTTTTTATATGGATGGAGTTTTTTTACAGTTATCCAAACGGCTACCATTGCGGCCGTAGGAGTGGCATTCGCAAAGTTTACCGCTTATCTTCTACCTCAATTCAGTGAAGATTTGGTGATCGCGAATTTTGGCATCCTCCAAATTTCGCCGGCTCAACTTCTCAGTATTGTGATTATTTTCTTGTTGACTTATATTAATACGCGCGGTGTAAGCAATGCTAAATGGGTACAAACGATTATAACGCTTGCTAAAATACTGTCACTGGCGCTTTTAATTATTTTTGGCTTATTAGCCCTTAAGTCAGACGTATGGCAAACAAATTGGTTAAGCGGTTCAACGTGGAACTTGCAGCGATTAAATATAGATGGCTCGATAGAAACATACACAAGCATAGCTGCCTTCGGTGCTATAGCTGCTGCCATGGTCGGATCTATTTTCAGTAGTGATTCTTGGCATAGTGTGGCCTTCATTGCCGGCGAAGTTAAAAATCCGCAACGAAATGTGGGCCTTAGTTTAGCGCTGGGAACCATACTGGTTACCTTGTTATATATGCTCACCAATTTAATGTATACGGGAGTTTTGACCCTTCCGGAGATGGCCGCTTCCGAAAAGGACCGCGTTGCGGTCACCGCTTCTCATATAATCTTTGGGAATGCAGGAACCATGATCATTGCGTTGACGATCATGGTGTCTACTTTCGGTTGTAACAACGGACTGATTATGGCGGGTGCCCGTGTCTATTATTCGATGGCCAAAGAAGGCGCGTTTTTTAAGAACGTAGGTACCCTAAATAAGCAGGCGGTTCCCGAGGTAGCATTATGGCTGCAGGCTATCATTGCGTCGTTATGGTGTTTAAGCGGTCGCTATGGTGATCTCCTGGATATGATATCCTTTGTTGTGGTACTATTCTATATGTTAACCATAATCGGAATATTCATTTTACGAAAGAAACGGCCCGAACAACCACGACCTTATAAAGCTTTCGGTTATCCGGTTTTGCCGATTATCTATGTTTTAATGGGCTTAAGTTTTTGTATTTTATTGATTATTTATAAACCACAATATACTTGGCCCGGCTTGATCATCACTTTAGCAGGAATTCCGGTTTACTACCTGATAGCAAAGAAACAAATTGTAAAATAGGCCTCATTCTAGAATAAAGAAAGGATTCATATGAACAGAAGTATACTAAGCTTGATCGTATTTTTAACAGTCGCGCTTAGCGGATCGAATGTGTTAGCCCAGGGTACGAAAGAAGATTACAATCGAGCCAATAATTTACGAGAATTAATAAAAGGTAAAACACCTGGCTTAACTTCCAATCCAATATGGATAGATTCAACACACCAAGCTTTCTATTGTGTAACAACAGAAAAAGGTAAGCAGTTTGTGATAGCTGATTGCAGTCAGCAGAAAAAGAGACCTGCATTCGATCATCAGCGACTAGCGCAACAGCTATCAGCTTCAAGCGGCGTACAGGTCGATGCGGAAAATTTGCCCTTGACGCAGTTTAGTTATTCGATAGAGCGGAAGCGATTAACTTTTGCCGCTTATGAAAAGGGCTGGGATTTAGATTTATCTTCGGGAAAAGTGGAAGAAAATAAAGAATTTACAGCACGCTTACAGAACGGGAGAGGATATTGGGGAAAGCGATTTAAAGGTGCACAGGATCGTAAGACCTTTTCACCGGACAGCCAATGGGTAGCCTATATAAAAAACTATAATGTGTATATTCAAAGAAGGAAAGGCAACGATAAGGAAGTTCAGTTGAGCTTCGATGGTTCTGCCGGGGAATACTACGATGCTTGGATGGCTTGGTCGCCCGACAGCAAAAAGTTGGCAGCCATGAAGGTCAGGAAGAACGAAGATCATACGCTTTATTTAATTGAGTCGTCTCCTGACGAGCAGCTACAACCTAAGTTACAAACGCGCGATTACCTAAAACCTGGCGATGCATTACCACAGCGTACGCCAACGTTGTTCATCGTCGAGGAAAAAAAAGTAATGGCAATGCCCGCAAGTTTGGTTGAAAACCAATACGATTTATCTTTTCCTGCATGGCGTAAGGATAGCCGTTCGTTTACTGTTGAATACAACCAACGCGGCCATCAGCGTTATCAAATAATTGAAATGGATGCTCAGACCGGCGTAGCAAGGGTGTTGGTGAATGAACAGAGTAAAACTTTTATTGATTATAGCGGAAAGAAATATCGTTATGATGTGGCGGATGGAAAGGAAATTATTTGGACTTCTGAACGCGATGGTTGGAATCATCTGTACCTCTATGATGGTTTATCCGGGAAGATCAAAAATCAAATTACAAAAGGTGAATGGGTGGTTCGGAAAGTCGTTCATGTCGATGAAAAAACGCGACAAATCATTTTTGCCGCTAGTGGTCGGGAAAAAGGACAAGATCCTTATCTTATTCAGTATTATCGCATCAATTTTGATGGAACAGAATTAAAGGCGTTAACGAATGAAAATGCTAATCATGATGCAAGTTTTTCACCGGATCATAAGCTGCTTGTTGACCAGTATTCGCGGGTTGATTTAGCTCCTGTTACTTGTATAAGAGATGCGGTTACCGGAAAAGTACTGATGGATTTGGAAAGAGCTGATATCCGCCCATTAATAGCTACCGGATGGAAAATGCCGGAGGTTTTTACATCAAAAGGGCGCGATGGCGAAACAGATATATGGGGCATCATTGTTCGTCCAACTAATTTTGACCCTGATAAACGGTATCCGGTAATAGAATATATTTATGCCGGTCCCCACAGTTCCTTTGTACCAAAAAGTTTTCAGACCCTTGTTCCCTACGGTGCGCAAGAGCTTGCGGAATTGGGCTTTATTGTCGTACAAATAGATGGCATGGGAACGTCTAATCGGTCAAAGGCCTTTCATGACGTTTGTTGGAAGAATTTGAAGGACGCGGGGTTTCCGGATCGTATTGCTTGGATGCGGGCAGCCGCTAAAAAATATCCATACTTAGATTTAAGCCGAGTGGGGGTTTATGGTACCTCCGCAGGTGGACAAAGTTCCGCAGGAGCCTTGCTTTTTCATCCTGAATTCTATAAGGTCGCGGTATCCTCCTGTGGCTGTCACGACAACCGAATGGATAAAATGTGGTGGAATGAGCAATGGATGGGATATCCCATTGGTCCGCACTATGCCGAATCATCCAATGTCGAAAATGCCTATCGCCTTCAGGGAAAGTTAATGCTGATTGTGGGCGAATTGGATGATAATGTTGATCCCTCTTCTACTCTTCAGGTAGTAAACGCCTTAATTAAAGCTAACAAGAACTTTGACTTTTTAATGGTGCCGGGAATGGGACATTCCTCCGGTGGCGATTTTGGAGAACATAAAAGAAGAGATTATTTTGTAAAGCATTTGCTTGGGGTAGAACCACCGGCGTGGTAAGACAATTTAGTAACGATGATGAGTGACGAAGCGTCTCACTGCTTTTTCAATTCATATACGAAGTTTAGCTTCGGTTGCTCTCCAAAATAAGCTACTTCTTGCTCGGCGATTTTCGTAGCGCCGAGCCTGCTGACGGCTATCTGTGAACGAAGATTACCTGCGCCAACTTGAAAGTACACCCGGTTCACAAATTGAAAAGCATAAGCGAGCATCAATTTTTTCACCGCGGGATTTAAGCCTGTACCCCAAAATTGGGTAGCGAGGAAAGTGTAACCGATCTGAATGCTATTATCTTCTTCGTTATAGGAATAAAAACGAGTACTGCCTGCTACGAGGTCTGTTTCCTTATCTATAATTTTAAAGGCTCCCTTACTTTGCATAGCGCCTTCAAAAAATGTACGGAAAATAGTTTCTTGCCACCTATCTTTATTGGGATGTTGTTCCCATACCTTTTTATCCGAAGCGATGGTATATAAATCATCAAAATCGGCTTCTACTAAAGGAACTAACAATGCGCGTTCATTTTCTAAGGGAGTTTGTATTGAAAACATGATGTTACTTTTTATACGAAGGTATATATTAGTGGTTTTGTTTATGTAGTCCAATTTTTAGAAACTGAATAGTCCAGTAATTGATGTCCAAACAGTCTAAAAGTAGGGCAGGGATTACCTTCGGTGAACTCCGTTGGTCGGTTTCGTTTTAGTATATAGATGAAGGTGTTTATATTAAAGGAACATTTTTTTGTCACTTTCTTCCGCAGAAAGTAACCAAAGACTCATCGCTTGGAACTTTGCTACGATGGTAGTGCTTCAACCTGCAAGCCGCAAACTTCCTAGGCGATATTCAGCTGAACGAAGAGCTTTTGCGGGCAGCCATAGGGCCCCGAGTGTCGGATAAACGGCCTTGGAGGATACCGAAGCAACGAGCAGTAAAGCATTTGCACGTCTGTTCATATTGCAGTATCCAAGCGGATTGAGGAAGTGAAACGGCTCCAATACGCGCCAGTGATGCTTTGTCATCAGGTGCAAGGTAGCCTACACTGCCTTGATCTTTGTGTCGGTTTGGATCAAGCCAAAGCGACAAAAAAGTTGATTAATAAAAATGTTCCTTTTTTAAAGGCGAAATCCCTGGTTGAACTATCGAGAAACGTTAAAATAAGCTTACTTTAGGTCAATATTCGGTTTCAATTGAATAAGTGTCTTGTTTACATTTGTGTATTGAAGCAATTTTTTCATAAGCTAAGATATACATGAACAGAGAGATGCATATACCAACGACTGGCATTGACAAAGGGCTTACACGGAGTCTTCTATTTATACCATTTTGTATATTATTGACTTTCATTTGTTATGCGCAAGATCCATGGAAAGCTCTTGCTCAGCGGCCGGAAACTTTAGGGCTCGCCGGTGGGAAGGAGAGCTATCGTACCCAATCATTTAATCTCGTGCTCATTAAGGAATCACAGACGGTTGCGGCCTTGCAACCATTGAACGACTTAGCATTTGACTTCACGCCAGGTGATCGACTGGATTTGCGTAAGGCGGATGGACTTTATCAGTTAGGTGACATTAATTTGCGTTTAAGGCAGGTCGGATCAGTGGAATGGAAAGATTACTCGTCCGCAAAACATCGGAGTAAGGTACAGGCTTTGCCGCAAGCGGGGAAAGTATTAGCGGCGGCTGATTTAAGTTCTACTTTAGGGAATGACGTTCCGATAAAGATTAAGCGTTGTTGGGAACAGGTAGATGGAAAGCTGATTCTTCGTTTTGAACTTACTAACAACACGGAACAAGGTGTCGAAATAGGAGCCCTCGGAATTCCCATGATCTTTAATAATATCTTGCACGAGCGAAGTTTGGATGAAGCACACGCAAAAACGTTTTTTTGATCCTTATATAGGCATGGATGCAGGGTATCTACAAGTGGCGCGTTTGAGCGGGAAGGGAGAAGCACTGTTGGTGCTTCCCTACGGCAAAACACCGTTTGAAGCCTACAGACCACTGCTAGATGATCCAACCCCGAGGGGCATTACTTTTGAAGGTTTTCACGAATGGACGGTGCATAGTAAAGCTTATGCGGAAAAGGAATGGAAGGGTGTTAGCCAGTGGAATGAACCTACTTCAGTGATCTTAAAGCCGAAGCAAAAATTAAGTTATGGATTGCAATTTGTGTTAGCAGCAGATATTACACAGATCGAGAAAGCCTTAAAAACGAATCACCGACCTCTTGCCGTAGGAATACCCGGTTATGTATTACCACAAGATGTAGACGGAAAATTATTCCTCGATTATGAAGAGAAAATCCAATCGGTTAAAGTATTTCCAGAAGGAGCGCTATCCTTAAACAGAGAAAAGGGACAAAAAGGAAACTTACAATCTTATCGCATTAAAGGAAACAAATGGGGCAGGGCAACTATAAAAATTCATTATGCAGATGGCAATGTGCAAACGATCCATTATAAAGTTCTTCGACCTGAAACACAGGTGATGGATTCTATCGGCCACTTTTTGACCACCAAACAGTGGTTTGATCGAGCGAATGACCCTTTTGGGCGGAACCCATCAGTTATTTCATACGATTATGAAGAGCAAAAGCAAGTAACACAAGATCGCCGCGCTTGGGTTGCCGGGTTAAGCGATGAAGGTGGTGCCGGAAGTTGGTTGGAAGCCATTATGAAGCAATTAGTGCAGCCTAACAAGGAAGAACTGCAAAAGTTACAAGCCTTTGCGCACGAAACATTGTGGGGAAATATTCAGCACAGCGAAGGACCTCAGAAGTATGGCGTTAAAAAAAGTGTGTTTTACTATGAGCCGGACTCCATGCCAGCAGGTACTTACGATCCGAATATTAATTATAAAGTTTGGTCGGCCTGGAATAAAAAAGGGGCAGATGATGTTGGCCGATCCTATAATTACCCGCATGTAGCGGCTGCACACTGGGTGCTGTACCGACTGGCTCGGTATCATCAGGGGCTGGTAGATCGCGAAAGTTGGCAATGGTATTTAGATAAGGCTTTTAACACGAGCATGGCCATGGTGAAACAGGCCCCTTATTACGCACAATTTGGCCAGATGGAAGGAACAATATTCCTGCTTATACTACAGGATTTAAAGGCAGAGCATATGTTGGTGGAGGCACAAGAGCTGGAGACAGCTATGAAAGCACGAGCTGACCATTGGCGTACATTAAATTATCCGTTTGGGAGTGAGATGCCGTGGGATTCTACCGGACAAGAGGAGGTATACATGTGGTCCGATTATTTTGGCTATCAAGATAAGGCGGCTGTAACACTAAGTGCGATTATGGCGTATATGCCTACTATGCCACATTGGGCCTATAATGGTAATGCGCGCCGTTATTGGGACTTTCTTTATGGAGGTAAAATAGCGCGCGTCGAGCGGCAGATTCATCACTATGGTTCGGCATTGAATGCGATCCCTGTACTGAAAGCCTATCGTGATCAGCCAGAAAATCTCCATTTATTGCGTGTGGGCTATGGAGGCCTAATGGGCGCGATAGCTAATATTACGGAGGATGGCTTCGGTCCTTCCGCTTTTCACTCTTACCCGTCTACCTTAGCAAATGATGCCTTATCAGGAGATTACGGTAGTGGTTTCTTTGGCTATGCAATCAATACGTCGAGCTATCTAGTGCGTCATGAAGATTTTGGATGGTTAAGCTTTGGTGGTAACATTAAAGAAGAAAAGGATTGGGTTGTGCTAAAGCCGACTACCGCTGCAAAATCGAAAATATTTATCGCATCGGCCAAGCTCTGGCTAAGCCTCGATGCGGGCCAATTCAGTGAAGTTGCGTACAATGTAAATACAAAAGCTATACGTATTAAGCTTGCTGCTAAAAATGCTTTTACCCCACAGGCCTTTTTGCGATTGAGCCAAGATAGTAAAGTAGCGAGCTATTCTTTGGATAAAAAGCTGGATATCGAAAGGGGCGCTTATCTGATTCCATTGTATAGCGAAGAAACGATATTAACATTGACTGATAACAATAATAACTAAGAAAAACATACTAAGATAATCTATGGTAGGGGCCGCTTCGAAAGAGGCGGTTCCCTTTTTGTTCATATTCGATGATACATTGTTAAAATCTGGTTAATTTCGGATAAATGTCTTATGTAGATTTGTGTGGAAAGCTAAGCGGATGGCTAGTGGCTAATCAATTGTAACGTATTCCATTTTTTTCCGAGAAAAATATCCGGGGATAAACCCGAAAACTAAAGATTTTGTTTCATGTGTGTTTGACTATCCGCCGTGAGGCGGATGGTCTTTTTAGCTTTAGCGTGAGATGGACAGCATAGTAACAAATCCATACAGACTCTTTGACTGCACTAGGAGCGACGGCTACATAGTGCAGTCTTTATTTATTCATGAGGGCTTCTACCTTTACGGGTCGCCAGGAGAGTAAAATAGAGGATATCCATCCTTTCAGATTACTATTTATTTCCTGAAACTTCGCAGATATGAAAAGCATGTAACAAACTGGTTAAAAATTGAAATGTTCCTGTTAAAATCCGGCAAGTAAGGCTTCTCATTTCATTCTACATTTGAAATATAAATGTTTAAATGACATTTATATACTAACGCTATCCAATTATTTGTTTATCAGAACCGAGGAAATCACTGCGAGATCTAACTTTTGTGTATCCACACGATGTATTAACTATAATTTAAATTTGTATGCAGACAAACTACCAAACCAGTAAAAGGCGTCTCAGTTGGACGTTTTTAATGCTGTTGCTATTTTCCGTAATGCGAGTACAAGCGCAGGAACAGATAACAGGACATGTAAAAGATTCGAGAGGACTTCCATTACCAGACGTGAGTATTGTGCAAGACGGAGAGGGTATCGGTACGAAAACTGATGAATCAGGAAAATTTTTACTCAAGTTACCGAAGCTTGGTGTTAAGTTAATCTTCCGATCTATAGGGTATAAGAATTACGAGCTGGTTGTGACCAACTCAAATAATCTTGAAGTAGTGATGGAAGATGATATCGCCGGGTTAGATGAGGTTATGGTTACGGCCTACGGAACGAGCAAAAAATCGTCCTTTACCGGGTCGGCTACCGTCATTGATGCGAAGCAGCTTGAAAACGTAAACACTTCCAACGTTGCGCAAGGCTTGCAAGGTCTTTCCGCAGGTGTGCAGGTCACAAATACTTCAGGACGACCTGGAGCGAACCCAACTATTAACATACGAGGTATCGGATCATTAACGGCAGAAATGGCGCCCCTATACGTCGTCGATGGAGTTCCTTCCGACGTGAATTTAAATGCTTATTCTCCGTCGGACATCGAGTCTATCACCGTGATGAAAGATGCGGCTGCTACTTCGCTTTATGGTTCAAGAGCGGCAAATGGCGTGATTATGATTACCACGAAACGCGGCGCGAGCGGCAAAGCGAGGGTGAATGCACGGGCCGCTTGGACAACTAGTGATTTTGCCGTGAAGTTTCCTGAACGAGTATCTCCCGCCAAACAATGGGAATTGGCGTGGGAAGGCTTGTACAACGATGCGCGAGATTTTGATGGAAAATCCGATGAAGAAGCGCGAGAGTACGCGAGTAACCGGGTACCTTCTGTATTTTGGAATACGACGCCCCTCTATGATGCGAACGGTAACCTGATCAGGAATTATCGTTCGGGTTGGAACATGGATTACCCCGTGGGTTTGGACGGGAAAATAAAGCCGGAAGCGCAACGCTTATGGGATTTTGATCTGTTTGATGAAGCGTTCAACTATCGTTTAAAGCAAGATTACGGAGTGGATTTTAGCGGGGCAATGGGCGAAAATAATACCTATTATGCCTCCTTTTCCTACCTGAATGATAAGGGCGTTCATATCAGCGACGGTTTTAAACGTTACACCGGAAGAGTGGCCTTGAATTCAAAGATCAACGATTGGTTCAGTATGAGTAACTCCATTATGTTTATGAACAGTGCGGATGTAAACGGTGGCTTTGATGCACGGGTGTTTCGTGTGATGCCAACGGAATATTCAGCCTATTTATGGGACTATGAAACCAATTCATATGCGATAAGTCCTTTTACCGGAAAACCGCAACTAGATGAGGGTGTAGCTAACGGTCGTGCCTGGTGGCCTCGATGGAGTGCCTATGGAGCGCTAACAGAAGCAAAAAATAGCCAAACCGATAATTTACAAACTGTATCTGCTCTTACGTTCCGATTGTTAGACGGGTTAAGCCTGAAAACGACTTATTCGTTCCAACTGATTGACAACTTCTATAGTATGTGGAAAAGTCCTGAACGTGAAAATCAGCTGCTTCCATCAGAAGGTTATGTGCAGCGCGACAACTACCGATCTTATTCGCACACAGTTAATAATGTGTTAACTTATGATAAGACCTTCAATAACTTGCACCATATCAACGTACTCGCTGGGCAGGAAATTTATTCTTATACTACTTCTGGTTCTGGAGTAACCCGCTCAGGACTTGCGCTTCCTTACTTTAAAGAAATCTCACTTGCATCTAATGATCCAACTGCGTGGTCAACCTTTGGACGTTATGGTCTCGCCAGTTTCTTTGGTAAAGCGGAATATGATTTTGATAATCGCTTTTATATATCGAGTAGCATTCGTACTGACGGTTCTTCCCGTTTTCATCCTGATCATCGATGGGGACAATTTTATTCTTTAGGTGCTTCTTGGCGTATCTCTGAAGAGTCCTTTATGGAGAATACACAAGACTGGTTACAGAACCTAAAACTGAAAGCCAGTTACGGTGAAGTGGGGAATGATCGCGTAGGAAATTACTATGCTTATCAAGCTTTATATGGGCCAACAAGCTATGTTGGAACTGTCGGTGTACGATTAAATCAGTTGGAGAATGAAAATATAAAATGGGAAACGAATATTCAAACGAATATTGGGCTTGAATTTTCAGTTTTTAACAAACTTTCCGGAAGTGTAGAATATTTCACACGTAAGTCACAAGATCTTTTGTTAAATAGGCCATTGGCCCCTTCTTTAGGAATGGATGCAATTTTAACCAATATTGGAGATGTGCAGAACAAAGGATGGGAGGTAGATCTGAATTATTCAGCCGTCCGAACAAAGGATTTTGATTGGAATGTTTCGTTAAATGCCACTAGCTATAAGAATATAATAACAAGTCTACCAAGCAAAGAGGAGCAATATAGTCAGGGTGTTGCCATTTTTAAATGGAAAGAAGGCGGGTCGCGTTATGATATTTATGCCCCCAGTTTCGCCGGTGTCAACCCCGATAATGGACATAACCAATGGTGGAAATATGAATTTGACGGAAACGGAAATATTATTGGTCAGGAAAAGACAGAAAACTACAATGAAGTGAATGTGAACGAACAACGCATCAATCAGGGTTCTGTATTGCCTGATGTTTTTGGCGCATTCACTAATAATTTTCGATACAAAAGCTTAGATCTTTCCTTTATGCTTTATTATAGCTTCGGTGGTAAGCTATATGATTACAACTACTCAGAAAGTAATGTATTGCGGGAGAATTTTGCCGCCTACGATAATTTGGATCGCCGTTGGCAGAAACCGGGAGATGTAACCGATATCGCGAAGATCTATACGTACCGTACATTTGATGCTTTTGCCAATGCGCGTTACAGCGATCAATATATATTCACTAATAATTTCGTACGCTTGAAAAATGTGATGCTGGGGTATAATTTACCGCAGTCGTTAGTGTCGAAGTGGGGCCTCTCTGCATTAAGGATCTATTTCCGAGGAGATAATCTACTCACCTTTGGCAGTGCAAAAGGCCGTGGTACGGATCCCGAGAACTATGGTAATGGTTTAGTTGGTGTAGTGGATGCTAGTTCAGGTGTTCCTGCATTAAGGAGTTATTCTTTAGGTTTAAACGTGTCTTTTTAAATGAGGCGTAAAAATATAACAAAATGAAATTTATAAATAAAACTTTAATAGGTCTATTGACAACGATGCTATTGCTAAGCACTGGTTGCGAGAAATTCTTGACAGAAGAGCCAACTTCTGATTTGACCAATACAACGGTTCTGCAAGATGTTACCGGTTTGAATTTACTGTTACAAGGTACTTATCGCATGATGCGAGATGGAAACAATGGAAGCAGTGATAATCCAGCGACATCTAGTCCTTTAGGAATTAAATTGTTATCAACCGTTTCAGGTTTGGATATGATGGTCAATCAAGAGCAGGTAGGTAATAATTGGTACTTCTATACTTATAGTAACCAACGTTACGATGCGACTAGCGGTGTCACATCTACGATGTGGACTACCATGTATAGGGTTATCAATAATACCAATATTATCTTAGAGAATGTGGACCAAGCAATAGGAGGGCAGTCAGAGAAGAACGCAATTAAGGGACAGGCCTTGGCTTTACGAGCCCGTTGTTATTTTAATTTGGTTCGTATGTATCAACACACATACATCATTGCTAAGGATAAGCCAGGTGTCCCTCTACAATTAACTTCCGATTTAAATCCAAAAGCGAGAGCAACCGTAGAAGAAGTCTACAATCAAATCATTGCTGATCTAACTAACGCTGAAACTTTATTAATAGACTTTAATCGCCCTAGTATTAATTATTACAATGTTGACGTTGTCAATTTTCTTTTGGCAGAAGTGTATCTTACCATCGAAGACTGGGTTAATGCACAAAAATATGCCAATAGAATCCGTACAAACTATGAATTGATGACGACGGGTGAATATAAAGCAGGCTTTTCTTCACCTAATAAAGAGTGGGTTTTGGGTTATGAACAAGGTTCGCAAGATTACTGGTGGTATGATTCGCCTGCCTGTTGGTTTGATTTTGGACAAAATAATGCGCCTTGGCAGGCCGAACAAATTTTACCATCCAATTATTTTGTTGAGGTAATAATGAAAGATGATCCACGAGCCCTTTTTATTGAAAATCCGTTGTACCCCGGGAAATATGCTGCCACGAAATTCCGGGAATTGCGGGACGAGCCTCCATATGGCCACCTTTACGATTTTCGGGCAGCAGAAATGTATTTGGTAGAAGCAGAAGCAGCAGCAAGACAAAATGATTTACAAACTGCTTTACAAGTGTTAAATACCCTACAGCAAGAACGAGGCGCAGCGGTAACGAGCACCTCGAGTCAAGAAGCGTTAATCGATGCCATTTTACTGGAACGGCGAAAGGAAATGTGGGGGGAAGGTCTTGAATGGTTCGATATTCTGCGCTTGCAATTATCGGTGGAACGGACAAGTGCACAAGGGCATTATCAAAATGTCAGCGTTCCAAAAAACTCCAATAAACTGATTCTCATGATACCTGAAAAAGAAGTGATTAACAACAGATCATTGGAGCAGAATCCAAACCCAAGCCAAGTCCCGGTGTTTGTTCCGTAGTTTGAAAAAGTATATTTTGAGCGTATATCTATCAGTTGTAACATAAAAACAACTGATAGATTTTTATTTGTTAACGGGATAATTATTTACATTCGTCCTAATTTTATCGTCAAATCCAAATACATGTTATGCCTCCAACAACTTTAGAGGAAATCCAAAATTTTGAAGGAAAATATCCAAAACAACTCTGGTATCTCTTTACCGTAGAAATGTGGGAACGCTTTTGCTTTTATGGTATGCGAGGGATATTGGCCCTGTTTATGGTGGATCAATTGGCTTTAAATGATCGGGAAGCGAACCTCAAATATGGTGCTATCCAGGCTTTTGTGTACGCCTTCACTTTTATGGGGGGCATCGTAGCGGATAAAGTCTTAGGTTTTAATAAATCCCTGATTTTTGGCGCTTTGGTAATGATTGCAGGTAGTACTTTAATTGCTATTTCACCAAATCATTTCTTTTATATTGGAATTTCCTTATCTATTATTGGTACAGGCTTTTTTAAACCCAATATTTCTTCGATGGTTGGTCAGCTATACAAACCCACCGACACACGGAGAGACGCTGGTTTTAGTATGTTTTACGCGGGTATTAATATTGGATCGTTTTTGGGCGGTATCCTGTGCGTTTATCTTGGAAAATACGTGAATTGGAGTTCCGCCTTTGCTGCGGCAGGTGGGGTAATGTTGATCGGACTCATTACTTTTCATTTCTCAAAAAAACAATTGGGCCCCATTGGTTTATCGCCGCTGTTACATCAACCAAAAGGAAAACGTAGACGCAATGAAATACTCGTTTATTTTCTAGCCTTACTGGCGATCCCCTGCATCTTGATCATGATTCAAAACACGCAGTATACCGACCTTTTTATGTATACAATCGGTCCGATAGCGCTAATATATTTCTTTTATGAATGGTTCAAACTGTCGGATAAGCGGTTTCGGTACCCTCTGTTAGCGGCACTGATCTTCATTATCGCTTATATTTTCTATATCGCATTCTTTGAGCAAATGGGTGGTTCTTTGAGTTTGTTCGCGGCTAATAATTTAAAACATGAGCTCCTTTTCTTCCAAATCGATCCCAACATGATCAATAATTCATCGGGAGCGCTCTTTATTGTACTTTGTAGCTCGCCCTTGGGAATGTTATGGATTTGGATGGCGAAGAAGAAGATCGAGCCCAATACCTTAATTAAGTTTGGCATCGGATTCTTTTTACTGGCTATCGGATTCTATTTGTTTTTCGCAACTCGGTTTTATGCAAATGAACAGGGTAAAACTTCTTTGAATATTTTTACACTTGCTTGGTTTTTTATCACTTTGAGTGAGCTATGCATAGGTCCAATCGGAATGTCTGTCATCACTAGATTGTCTCCCCAAAAGCTGACGGGTATGATGATGGGACTTTGGTTCCTAGGGAGCGCTTACGGGCAATATGTTGCCGGTTTATTGGGCGCGGATATGTCCATTACCGATGAAAAGGCCTCTTTATATGATAAGTTATTGGCCTATACGGAAGGTTATAAGCAATTAGCCTTATATGCCGTATGGATAGGTATTGGCTTGATACTGATTAACCCCATCATGAAGCGTATGATGCGCGCTAAATCCGGAGGTTAATCAGTCATGTAATCGATCTAAAACTTATAACTAAAGCTGGCAGCGAAGTTGCGGAGCCTCTGTGGGTTAACCGACCAATAACCTATATAATATTCCTTATTGGTGATGTTATTTAGGTTAAAGGATATGCGATAATGTGTTTGGTTATAAAACAGCCCTGCATTGAGTAATACATAACTTGGTAAATCAAATTCGCCCGTTATACTACTATCAATTACCCGATATTTACCAGCATAATTACCTCCGACGCCAACACCGAAATGCTGTAATTTCCCGCTTGTGAACCGATAACTTGCCCATAAATTCGCAAGGTTTTGTGGACCTTGACCTCCA
The DNA here is from genome assembly GCF_030372825.1 of Olivibacter sp. 47. NCBI lineage: Bacteria > Pseudomonadati > Bacteroidota > Sphingobacteriia > Sphingobacteriales > Sphingobacteriaceae > Olivibacter > Olivibacter sp. 47. Next base: position 6,215,306 of record NZ_JAUCNR010000001.1, on the reverse strand, counting down.
ATCGCGCGGCCGGGTTCACTATAAAAATCCGCTTCATCACCTGCTATAACCTCGGTTTTATTGTAACTATATCCAGCAATTAGATTGAGCCCCTGCATGGGGTTGGCATTCACTTCAACCTCAAAGCCCTTACTCTGAACTTTACCTCCCTGTAATGAGTTGTTTACATTAGCGGGATCCGGCGATACCCTATCTGACACCTTAATATTATATACAGATACGGTGGTATTTAAACGTTCATTGAACAAATCGGTTTTTATACCATACTCGAATTGATTAGCCTGCTCAGGTTTAAACGATTTTATGCGCGGATTACTTCCATCGGGATCAGCAACTGAACGAGGGGCTACATTGATAAAAGCGTTCATATAATTGGCAAAAAGGGACACCTTATCCAAAATAGGTTGATAAACTAGGCCAAACTTTGGAGATAATGCTGTCTGGTTAAAATCATCTTCCAGGTCGCTTTTTTCCCCTTTTGAAACGAAATGATCAACCCGTAAGCTTGCCATTGCCGATAGTGCGGGTGTAATGTTCAATACATCGGAGACATACGCACTATACGAACTGTTACTCACATTACTGTTGGCACCCCCCGTGCCTGCTAGAATCTGGTCAACGAAAGCGCGCGAGAGGTAAACAGGTGCAATCGTGTCAGTGGTACCCGGTTTGATATATTCCACTTCTGCTTGTTGTGGGGTAACTTTTCTTACGGCCGCTGTGCCTGAGCCATTATCAATAACATTTCGGCTAAAGTAGTTTAATCCTACCAATAAGCGATTCCGAAGTCCAACAATGTTGAAGTCGCCGTTAAAGTTTTGCTGAATATTGGTTACACTGGTTGTTTGTCTTTCTTTATGAAAAAATTGGTCAAAATACGAATCGCTGATTCCGTCGTCCCAGATATAGGTGTAATAACCATCAGACTTCACAGTCCCTCTTGAAATAGCCGTTTGCGAAGTCCATTGTTCTGATATTTTGTAGAGCATTTGACCCTGTAGATTAAATCGTGGATTTTTAATGGTCATGTCATTATTGGTAAATGATAGATCATTATTCAAGTTAAGTTCTTCGAGCGATTTAAATGGTAGCGGTCCGGTACGGTCTGAATGAAAAAATACAGGTGGAACGGCACGCTCTTCTTCAAGAATTTCTGCCATCAAATGGAAAGACAGTCGATCGTTTACCTCATAAACCAACGATGGAGCTATGAAAAAGGACTTCTTGAAACCCGCATCTTGGAAGCTGTTTTCATCGTGATAGGCTGTATTGATGCGCAGCGCTATTTTTTCTGTTTTACTTAAAGGGGTATTAATATCTGCTGTTACCCTGTTTAGTCCGTAACTTCCCATTTGATAAGTGATCTCACCACCGAATTCATAATATGGTTTCTTGGTGATCGTATTGATCATCCCTCCATAACTGTAGAAGCTGCCGCCGAATAAGGTGGCTGAAGGTCCTTTGATCACTTGTATTTCTTCGATATTGATGGGGTCGAGGTTTCCACTCGTTAAGCCTGGTAAACCATTGTACATAATGGGTTGAGAGTCAAACCCCCTTAATGCAAAGTAAGAGGCTCCATCACCCGCCCGCCCTGTTGATTCCCAAGTACGCGTAATGCCCGGTACATTGCGTAAAGCATCGTCAAAGTTGGTAAGCCCTTGTTCTTTCATCGTCTCTGATGATACGATGCTATATACTTGCGGGTTCTCCAATTTCTTAAGCGGCATTCGTGCAACGTAATTGTCCTTTTTATTTAGATTTTTAGTGGACACAAGCACTTCTTGCAAGGTAGCGGCGTTTTCCGCCAACGAAAAATTTATTGTTAAGGGACTGCCTGGTTTTACCTCGATCGTTTTTTCCTGTTTTTCTAGTCCTACAGAAGTTACTTTAAGCACATAGGACCCAGGAGTAACGCCCTTTATAGAATAACTGCCGAATTTGTCCGTTACCGCTCCGAGGTTAGTACCATTTACGGTGATACTCACCAATTCGGCAGGTTTTCCGTCCGAAGTACGGATGGTACCGTTTATACTGGTGACTTGGGCGAGGGCCGAGCCGTAAGTCCATAAAAAGATAAAAATAAAGAAAGTAAACCTTTGTAGCATGGGTGTTTAGATTTTTGGGAGCAAATATATTATTTAAAATAAGTCTAAACAATCTATTTTAAATTATTCTAAATAAACATGTTCTATTCGATGAAGTTTACACTCCATAGGAAGAGGAAAATCTTTTAGTATTGGCTTAGCGGTGAGTTATTAGCATAAAGAGGAGTGTCCGAGAACACTCCTCTTTACAGTTTATTCGATGTTAATTTTGAATACAAATGTAGCTTGCGCCGTTTTTCCTGGTTCATATTCGTAAACTAAGGCCTGTTTCACCGTATATTGGTTGCCTGGAGTCGAATGACCGGGATATTGTCCTATTGAAAAAGTAAAATTTGTGGCATTAAACTCCGAGAAAACTTTTGCGTCATTTCCCCAATTAATAACATTGCCGTTTGCATCGAACCAGTGTCCATAGCCATTGGCGGTCGTCGTCGCATTTAAATTTCCATTGCTCTCCACTGCATAGAATTTAACGCTACTTCCCATTAATTGTGTGATCTTGCCAGGTTGTAGTACAAAAGCTTGGGCAAGAGGAGTTACGTCTATCGAGACGGTCTTACCCGAGTAATTCACAGTATCTCTCGGAAAGCTTACATTATAGGTAAATGTAGTGTCCTTTGGTGTGGCATCCTCTTCTAGATCGATATGATTGATGAGTGTAGTGTTTGTAAACTTAACTTTATACGGCCACTGTTCATCATTGTTTTCGTCTTCATCCCAAGGATGTACTGCATAGGTACTAGGTGCTCCTGTTACAACAAACCATAGCTTTGCACAGTTTTCGGGAATGGTAAAATTCACTGTCTTATTAATACCCTGCTCCATGTTCCCATATACGCGGGCTCCATTAGCTAATAAAGCTACGTAACCGTACCGCCAACCTGCGCGCGAAGCGTCCACCGTATTATACCCTGTCGCATTAGGTAGACCCATGAACGCCGTTGATATTTGTGTTCCGGCAGCGGGTACCTTCAGTGGTATGATATTATAACCGGATGTGCCTGGGCAATGGTCATAAGCAACTTGAAAACTGCCATCGGCAAGTTCATTAAAATTGAAGCTATGAGCTCCAATGTAATTTTTTCCGTTTTCCCGCAAAGCATCTAAGTCCCATGTGGCAAATTTTGCTGCTGCGTCATATAATTCATCGTTTAATTGCGCATTGGAAATACCGGTTATCCGCATATAAGCTTGTATCGGGTCTTCCGGCTGTTGTGCTTCACGCCAGATTCTCCCAATGATGTCAATGCCATGCTTATTTGCCCAATAGTAATGGATGAAATAACTTGCATAACGTTGCCATTCATGATGAATATGCCGATGATAGTTTTGCGTGTAAACGGTGAAATTGTGTGAAGAGAACGCTTCCAACGGATAGCTTTGATAGGCTTGCCATTGCGCGGTCTGTTCCCAAAAACCGTTTCCTCCATTGCCACCAAAACCATATCGGAAACCCGAACCACCGCCTAAATCGCAATGAACCTGATACTGAAAACTATGCCCTATTTCATGAGCGATGGTGGAACCAACGGGTTGTGAGGTGCCCGGACTTATCCAGAGCGCGCCGATTACGTCATCGTAACCGGAACCTGTTGCTAACCATTCGTCTTGGTAATAAAGGAAAATCATCATCTTATATTTGTCGAGATTCGATTTACCCTTACCACGCTCAGCAAATTTTAATACATTGATATTTAAATCATAAAAAGATTCAGCTTTAGTTAGCAAATCATCGATATTGACCCGATATTTAGAGGGAATATCGGTTGAATTTGGATCGTTATCTCCATATTTTGCTCCCCAAAAGACAATGAAGTGTTCTGATTGCCTGCTACGAGGATAACACCAGGTGCTCGTCGTATCATTGAAGTCCATATGTTGGAATTCTTGCGGAATATAAATTGCTAAACTATCGACCTCCTCTCCGGGAACCGGATGAAAAGGATTTTTCTTACATGAAAGAACAGTGGCGAGCATAAGAAGGCAAATGAAAAATGGAACTAGCATAGCTAATCGAAAGTGCCCCACCTTCTCTGAAATGTTGATTTTTTTCATAAATAATAATAAAACTTACGTTAAACTTTGATTTTAATACTTTGGCCAATGTTGATTCTTCCATCCTTGTAGCTTGTGAAGGAAGAAGGATAAAAAGGGGTCATGAACTGTTGTGCATTGCTCATTAATTTAGTGTTACATAATAATAATCACTACTGTTTCGGATTCTGTAGTGCTTGCCTTAGTTTGAACTTAATTTATAATTGGGTATGAGCTCAGTTTATAAATGTTTTGTTGACATTTATTTGCGTTGTACGAAATTAATGACTTGCTGGCAGTTAAAACTAAAAGTATTTTAACCAATAGTAACCATTTATTTGCCAGCTATCTATTTTCGTTTCTATCGAACGTTGGTAGAAAAATAAAATAACTGTTTTAAAGACATTTATTGTTAAAAAAAGACAATAGTCTGTTAATATCTGGATGGTTGTCCATTCGCTAAGACCTTAACTTTGGTTTTTACAGTGTAAAAAGGCCTAAATAGTTGGTTTATGTTTGTTTAATTGATGTGGAAAGCCATCTCTATGGGCAAGAGATGGCTCTTCCTTATTTTTAGAATATAATGGATAAAAAAGAGATTTTTGTTTTCTTTCTACTTCTTTGTTCGCTTAGTGGATTTACGCAAGCGCTAAGGCAGAACTCGCCAAGGACTGGAAATCCCATCATACCGGGTTATTTCGCTGATCCAACTATAAAGAAATGGGGTGATACTTATTATATTTATGCCACGACGGATGGGAACGGCTTCGGATTGGGGCCATCTCAAGTATGGAAATCCAAAGATTTTGTGAACTGGTATATGGAGCCGATGAATTGGCCGAATACACCGATTTATTGGGCGCCGGATGTGAATAAAGCAAGTGATGGCAATTATTATATGTATTATAGCCAACCTTGCGAACTATATGGAGCCTCATCGAATTCGCCAACGGGCCCATGGACTCCGCTATTACCGGGAACCGAGGCAGTGATCCCGAATTATCTTGTACCCAATGTGATTACTTTAGACGGCCAAACCTTTCGGGATGATGATGGTAAAATGTATATGTTTTGGGGTACCTGGGGAATTTATCCGAATAGTGGTTGTGGCATGGGGTTGTTGAATGCCGATATGAAATCTTTTGCGAAAACGGGGATCATTCCAAATACCATTGCAAAAGACTTTTTTGAAGCACCTTTTATGTTTAAGCGAAATGGAATTTATTATTTAATGTACAGCGCTGAACATTGTGAAGATGCAAGTTATAAGGTCCATTATGTAACGAGCAAAGAGGGACCCATGGGCCCTTTTGTATATGGCAAAAACAGTCCGGTATTAGTTACTAATGAAGACGGTACCGTACATGGTCCCGGGCATAACAGTGTATTGCAGGAAGGCGATAATTTTTACATCGTTTACCACCGACATAACAATCCACACAGTGGAGGTGGTTTTCACCGACAAATAGCCGTAGATAAGCTTGAGTTCGACGAAGAGGGAAGTATAAAAAAAGTTGTGCCTACACATCAAGGTATCGGCGCGTTGGCAAAAAATACCATTCAAGCCATAAATTTAGCATTTGGTAAACAGATAAGTGCTTCTTCTGTGTATAGCGATGATTTTAGAGCTGACTATGCGGCCGACGATAATAATGGGACGCTCTGGAAAGCCGCCGATAATATGCATGAAGCATGGTGGCAAGTGGATTTAGGAAAAGAAGAATGTATACGGAGCGTCTTAACTCAGTTTGAATACGCTACGTGGTACTATCAATACCTGATGGAATATTCTAACGATGGGCAGCGTTGGAAAGTTTTTGCAGACCGCACCCAAAATACGCAATGGGGTAGCCCGATGAAAGATTACGGCGATGTAAAAGCCCGTTATTTTCGAATCACCATAAAAAACACTCAGTTATCTGGACTTAATAGGGCTATCTGGAACGTAAAGATATTTAGCGAACCTCGTATTGCTTATGAAGAAGGAAAACTGTCGACACCGCAAGCTCCGGTTGGAAAGCAAGAAAGTCTGGGTCTGCTGGTCGACCTAGAGGCAGAAAAATATGCCCTACATACTGCAGATAAAAAGGTGGCTAACAAAGGTGTGTTAGGCGGCCTTTTTCGGGTAAAAAACGGAAGCTACACGATTGATTTGGTGCAGGGAAGAAAAGCTTTTGTTTTTGACGGACAAAGTTATTGGCAATCTGAAATGGCGCTCCCTCCAACCGTAGGAGGAAACAGTAGTTTCACCATCAGCGCATGGATAAATAATCCAAACATCGCGAAAGAAGAACCAATTATTCAATGGGCATCTGGCGGGAGGGACTTGACAAATGCATCATTGGGCTATGGATCCGATCCGGCCGTCGGGGGAGTAGTACATGGGGGGTGGGCTAATTTGGCTTTCAAGGATATCCCAAGTCCTAACAAATGGCATCACGTGGTGCTTGTTTTTGATGGTACGGAAGAGCGATTATATGTCAATGGCAAGTTAGAGAATCGCGGTAACCGCATGCTTTTTCTGGAAAGATCTGCCGATATATTAATTGGAACAGACAGACGTTTACAGCACTTCTTCAGTGGCGCCATTGCTTCGCTAAAAATGTACGACTATGCTTTAACGACGCAAGAGATTGAAAAATTACGGATTAGCGCTAAAAAGAGCGCGTATGTTGGATCGTTTGAAGCGAAAGATTTAGTGTTTGGAAAAGTGAAGACTTGGATAAATAAAGGCTATGGTAAATCAGGAATAGAGCTTCAAAATCAGGACGCTGAACTACTCGCTTACAAAGGGCAAATGGCGGTATACATAAAGAACGGGAGGGACGCGTTGCTTCCTTATTTAAAATCTACGCTTGATAGTTTGGCTTATTATAGCCTTGTTTTGGTATACGCAGATGGTAAACGGAAGACGAAGGATACCTGGGCATTAACGGCCCTCGTGAAACAGCGCGATGGGCTTTATTATTACCATTCGGATAAATGGGAAAAACGAAATGAGCTGAATGCGGAACTCATGAAAATGATTCCCTCAAAAGGCATTTATCTAAAATCGCTTCATTTATTGAATGAGGCTAAAGATGAAAACGAGTTAAAGCGCTGGGCAGATTCCGTGCTGAATCTAAAGCCGGACAAGCAGATTAATCCAACATATACGATTCATCCAAAATGGGTATCGGAGGAACTGGCTTTTATGGAGGTAGACACTTCGCTGGCGAATCGGGGTTATCAATTTAGTTTTCAAAATATAAATAACGACAGTACAAGTACAGCCTGGCAATCAACCACCCACTACCTTGCACAAGATTTGAATAAAACAGAAAAGCGAGCTTTTCGGTTTTTTGTAAAAAACCGTTACGGCTTTGTATGGAGTTCACAACAAATTTCGCTAAAGGATGTCGAAAAAAACCGATTTACTAGTATGCGAGAGGGCTTAGACCTCGAAAAGGATTTTGCCGGTCAGTATAATTGGGATGGTATGGAAGGAGGTTCGGCCGATAGTTTAACGATGCGGCAAGGCCAAGGCGTTGTTGAACTGGCTTCGGCAAAAACAGCTTGGGACGGTAGTAGTAATCGAGGGCCCTTTTATATAAAATATATCCGGTAACTTTTTGATGCAACTAAAAGTGAACGATTTGTCCGGTCTACAGCAACGCAAGCCATTGGGTCCAAATGAAGTGGGTTTGATGGTTCGTTATGTGAATGAAGAAAATGAACAGTTATTGCAAAATGGGGTGATGCTTGGTTGGGGAATAGGCAATATTGTAACGGACCTAGACCATAGGAGAAAACAACAGCATAATAATACCGGTTTCGACTTCTATCCTTATCTGCAAATTCAGCGAGAAGGTAGGTTAATCTTTGTTCGGGGAAGTAAAGATGGTAAAATATGGGTTGATTTTCCAGGAAGCCCGTATGTTAAGCCAAAATGGCTTGATAAAGTGCTGCAAGTAGGTCCATATCAAGCTAGTTATTCAGAAAAATATGGTTATGGACGTCTGTCTGATTTTAATTTGTATGAATTTCACTAGTTGTTGCTAATAATACACTTTTTCATCTGTTTTATTGTGGATGGTAGTTGGTTGTTGGTGTAAAATAACTAATAAAATAGCTTTTTTTTTGATTTTATGTTAATATTCGGTTTGTTGTAGTTAATTTTTGATAATAATTCGAGGGGTTTATGTAATAGTTTTGTTAAAGTCCAGAAAAAAATAGGTAATAGCAACAAAACCAACACGAATTAATCATGAAAATCAACTATTTAATTGCCTTCATCGTAAGCTTATGGGCTTTTTTAGATGTGCAGGCGCAAACCAAGACATTAAAAGGAGCGGTAGTAGACCAATCCAAGACCCCTATCCCAGGGGTGTCTATTAAATTATCCGGAACTGCGCAAGGCACTTCCACCGATGTAAATGGGGTCTTTACCATCGATTACCGGCCGGGAGCTGTTTTGAAAATTACAGCGCTAGGCTATCGGCCGCAAGAGATCACCCTTACTGCGCAATCGGTTTTAAACATTACACTTGAAGAGGATAATCAAACCTTGAATGAAGTAGTTGTAACAGCTTTAGGAATAAAAAGAGAGAAAAGGCAGTTAACCTATAGCACGCAGGAGGTTTCAGGGGCAGATATTGCCAAAACAAAAGAACCGAACCCACTTAATGCATTAACAGGAAGAGTTTCGGGTGTACAGATTACTTCTTCTTCCGGGCAACCGGGAAGCTCCTCGCGTATTGTCATTCGTGGTACGAGTTCATTAACCGGAAATAACGAGGCCTTGATCGTGGTCGATGGGGTTCCTATAAATAATGATCAAACGGCTACAAATGGTAATGGAAGTGGTATCAGTCGTTTCTCAGATATCGATCCGGCCATCATTGAAAGCATTAATGTGCTGAAAGGATCGGCCGCTTCGGCCCTATATGGATCAAGTGCCGCACGTGGTGTAGTTATCGTTACTACCAAAAATGGTAATAAAGAGCAGAAGCCAAGTTTTAATTTTAGCACACAATTTTCGCTTGATAAGGCAATTTATCCACAAGTACAATCGGTTTACGCACAAGGCGATCGCGGAGTGTATTGGAATGGAGTGGATAACGATCAGAAAACAAGCTTGGTTTGGGGCCCCCGCTTGGATACGTTGATGGTAGACGGTAAACCGGTACGTAATGTGAATCCAATGGATGCGTTTTTCCAAACAGGCAAGACCTATACAAATACATTAAGCGTACAAGGGGGAACAGATAAATCTAATTATTTTATGTCTTATTCCTACCTGGATCAGGAAGGTACAATACCAACTACGAACTATAAAAGACATGCGGCCTTTGCTAAATTCAGCAATAAGATCTATGATAATTTTACAGCCACTTTCCAGTTCAATTATGTCGCTACAACGGCGCATAGAACCCCGGAGGGTTACGGTTTAGAAGCACCCTTATGGACCGTGTATACGGCTCCTTTTTCCTGGGACCCTTTGCCTGCTACCAATGACGATGGTACACAACGTGTTTTCCGCTACTCCCGCAATAACCCTTACTGGTCTTTAGAAAATGTATATAATGATGTGCGTGGAAATCGTTTTATCCCAATCGCTACTTTTAATTATACGCCTACAGACTGGTTAACCATTACAGAACGCTTAGGGGCAGATATATACTCCGAGCAATCCAAATACCATGAAGCTCCTAGTATACCGGTGGGAACTACCGGCGTCTTACGCGACCGCAATAATAACTATCGGCAATTCAACCACGATTTGATCGCCGAGGCGCGTAAACAGATAGGAGAAGATCTAGAGGTAAGTATGTTGCTGGGCAATAATGTGTTCGCCACATATGATCAGCTCTATCAATTGGAAGGAACAGGAGGATTTACTGTTGATGATTTTGACAATATCAGTAATACCGAAAATCAGATAAGTACGGAAAATTATAGACGCTTCCGTCGCGTATCTTTTTACGCACAACCCACGGTTGATTACAAAAAAATGTTAACGCTTTCGCTTACGGGACGGATGGAACAAAGTTCCGTGTTTGATAAAGCAAACCGAACCTATTATTATGGATCGGTGTCGGGAGGTTTTGTGTTTTCCGAACTTTTAAAAGAACAAACTCCCTGGCTAAGCTTTGGTAAGTTGCGTGCTTCTTACTCAAAGGTGGGTAATGATAATGTACGTGCATACGCCACTTCGACAGTATACAACACGGCAACTAATTTTCCCTTTAACGGTGTGCCGGGATTTTTAATCAGTGGCGACTTAGGTAACACGAACCTGAAGAATGAAACAACCACCGAGCTTGAAATCGGTCTGGAAACCCAGTTTCTAAAAAATCGCATCGGCTTGGAGTTTAATTATTTTGATCGAGACCATACAGACCTCCTATCGTATATTACCTTAGCGAATTCTACCGGCTATCGCAATTCCTATATCAATGCCGGGAGTATGTATAACAGGGGAATTGAGGCTTTGTTAAATGTAACACCGGTTAAAAGTGAAGATTTTTCCTGGGACTTCACCTTCAACTTCACCAAAATAAAAAACAGGGTAACGGAACTTTATGGCGGTGCCGATCAAGTGCAGATTGGACAGACTTTTGCATTTACCGGTGACCCTTATGGCACGTTCTACGCTCCGGGCTATAGTTACAACGAGGCTGGGCAAAAATTAATAGATGATACCGGCTTACCTGTTATTGGACCGTCCCAAAAAATAGGGAATATTCAACCCGATTGGTTGGCAGGCTTAAACAACAGCTTTACCTATAAAAATTTGAATTTGAGCTTTTTCTTCGATATGCGAAAGGGAGGGGATATTATGAACTCGGATGATCGTTATGGGTTCTTTTATGGCACACCGAAGGCAACCGAGAATCGTGAAGACCGCATAGTGGAAGGAGTGAACATAAATACAGGCCAACCAAATACGGTTACTGTGTCGGCTCAGGATTACTATCAGCGACTGAATGCGATCTATGAAGCGGCTGTGCAGGATGGTACCTATGTAAAACTGCGTAATGTAAACTTAACCTACAATTTTCCTGAAAAATGGATCAAGAAAACACCTTTCCAACGGGCTTCATTAACAGCAACCGGACGGAATTTGTGGATATATGCCCCACATTTTACGGGTTCTGATCCCGAGGTAAATAGTTATGGATCCGGGAACGATGCTTTGGGTTTGTACGGAAATTCTGCCCCAACTTCCAGATCGTATAATTTCACGCTATCCCTTACCTTTTAATTGATTAGAAAGATGAAAAAGTCAATTCCTTATATCATACTCGTTGCATCATGCTTGTTTTCCAGCTGTGAGAAATTTTTGGATGTCAATGAAAATCCGAATGAACCTTCATCGGTACAGGAATCATTGTTATTGCCTGCTATCGAATATAATTTGGTGCACAATGTGGTTGCTGGCTGGGCATCTATTGATGCGGCTCATTTTATGCAGCTGATTGCTTTGAATCAGGCACCACCCAATGTAGGCACTTATTTGTTAAATCCGGCGGATTTGAATGATACCTGGCGTTATACCTATACGGATTGTTTGGAGAATCTTAAATTGATGAAAGAACAGGCGGACGAGAAAGGTAATACCATTTATAGCGGAATAGCCAGTGTTTTAACTGCATATACCCTTGCGTATGCTACCGATATGTGGGGGGATGTCCCCTATTCGCAAGCATTAAATGCTACGGAAACTTTTACACCCGCATATGATAGTCAAGAAATGATCTACAATACGATTCAGAGCTTGTTGGATGAGGGTATTGCCAGTTTACAGACAGCTGGTGGAACACTACCAAGCAACAGGGATTTTTTCTACCAAGGAAATACCACGCAATGGATTAAGGCAGCTTATACCCTAAAGGCCCGTTATTATATGCACCTTACAAAAGCGCCAAATCATACCGCAACTGCGCAGGCTCAATTAGCGTTGAGCGCCTTAGAAAATGGTATGCAAAGTAATGCAGACGATTTGCGTTTAGTGTACGATGGTACAGCGGGCAAAGAGAATAGGTGGTACAGAAATTTTCTGCCCGTTGAGACTATTATTTTATCGTCAAAAACCGTTGATTCATTGGTAAGTCGAAATGATCCGAGAATAACACAACTGATTACCCGCTCAAAGCAGAATAATACCTATTTAGGTCGTGTTATTGGCTCATCTGGTATTGGTTCGCTGGAATCTTATTCTTTAGGCGGCTCATTTTACGCAAGTGCTAATTCGCCGTTAAACCTCATTAATTATCGGGAAGCATTACTGTTGAAAGCGGAAGCTACTTTAATCCTATCAGGAGCAGAGGCAGCAGCACCCATATATCAGCAGGCTATTGAAGCAGATATGGCTCATATTGGTGTTTCGTCTAGCACCGCAATCGCAGCCTATTTAGCAAGCAGAGGAAATATCAATGCTGACAATGCTTTGTCATACATTATGGAAGAGAAAGCCATTGTCAATTTTCTGTCGCCGGAAATTTTCAACGATTGGCGTAGAACGGGTTATCCGGCAATAAATAAAGTGCAAAACGCAGTTTCTGATATTCCACGGAAAATGCTATACCCATTAAATGAGTTAACCAATAATCCGCAACCACAGCATAATGGCGATGCGCTCACGAAGCGTGTTTGGTGGGATGCTCAATAAGTTGTCATTTTTTAGCGTCAAATCTTTGATTTGGCGCTTTTTATTTGAACCAAATGGAAAGAAAATCATTTTTATCAATTGGGCTTATATTACTGTTTGTTAATGCGTCATCCGTTAAAGCGCAAATTTCCACAGAAGGGTATGTACCCTGTCAGGAGATTCCTTATTTGATGAAACAGTTTGAAGCGGATGAAGCAGCCATTTATCGCTTTTATTCTCCCTCAGAAAATGCCCCCCGTTACCGAATGGCAAAGGGCTTGGGATCGCCTGATCGGCAAGCACGATTAAGGGTGTTGAATGAGCAATACCTTAATCAACTGAAGAATGTAAATTTCGATCGATTACCGCAGGAGTGTAAAGTCGATTATTTATTATTTACAAGAGACTTAAAAGAGAAGCAAAATCAATTGGAAAAGCTTACACAGCAGATGGAACAGCTGAAAGGTCTATTTCCCTTCGCAGATAGCATTTTTACATTAGAGCGTTCACGTAGGCGCGGAAATTCACTCGATGCGGCCCGGGTTGCTTCCACTTTTTCGCATATAGCGAAAGCGATTCCTCTGCTTATGAAGAACTTGAGTGATATGCATTTAGAACCCGAACAAATTAGAGCAGCAGGAGAAGAAGCGGATTTGTTGCGGAGGACGGCAGCAAGTATTTTCCAGTTCTATGATGGTTTTGATCCGGCATTTTCGTGGTGGGTGCCCGAGGCATATCATCGTGCTGATAGCATGCTTGTACGTTATGCCGGTGTTTTTCAAAAGAAGCAACAACCAAACAAGATGGGTATTTATACACGCACCCCTATTGGTAGAGAGGAGCTGATGCGACTGCTTCAGCACGAGTTTATTAACTATAGTCCTGACGAACTTTTGGCAATTGCTCATCGGGAGATGGCTTGGTGCCAGGAGGAAATGCTAAAGGCATCTGCAGCATTAGGCTTTGGTAATGATTGGAAAGCTGCTTTGGAAAAAGTGAAAGCAAGTGCTGTACCCGTTGGACAACAACCTGCCGTAATCCGTAAGTTGTATGATGAATCGGTAGATTTCCTTAAAAAAAATGACTTAATTACGATTCCTGAACTTGCCGAGGAAACCTGGGGAATGATTATGATGTCGCCCGAACGTCAAAAGTCAAATGCCTTTTTCACGGGTGGGTGGGAAATTAGTATAACTTACCCAACCAATACAATGGATTTTGGCTTGGCAAGAATGCGCATGCTTGGCAACAATCCTTATTTTTCCCGGGCAACGGTACACCACGAATTAATAGCAGGGCATAATTTAGAATTTTTTATGAATGCCCGTTACCGAACCTATCGGAATTTTGATACACCCTTTTGGATGGAAGGATGGGCTTTATATTGGGAAATGCTGCTGTGGGATAAAGGTTTTGCGCGGACACCGGAAGAACGAATCGGTATGTTATTTTGGCGTAAGTATCGATGTGCTCGGATCATCTTTCAGCTTAACTTTCACTTGGGCAAATGGTCGGCAGAACAATGCGCTGATTTTCTAGTAGACGAAGTTGGACATGAACGGGCCAACGTGGAGAGCGAGCTAAATTGGCCTTTATCAAGGGATAGTCAGGCCTTTCCGCTTTACCAGGTATCTTATTATATCGGCGGATTACAGTTCTATGCGCTCCAGCGGGAAGTCTTGAAATCACACAAGTATACCTTAAAGGAATTTCACGATACCGTGCTCAAATTGAATGCGATGCCGGTGGAGATGATTCGAGCTATCTTGCTTGAAAAGCCTTTAACAAGGGAAAGCAAAACGGTATGGAAATTCTACCAGCACTAAATTAGACGTAAAAAGGCCGTTTTATCTTGTAAAACGGCCTTTTTAGGTTGCGAACAGCTAAATTTATTCAATCAATATACCGATATAATAGTTATAAGTATCCACTTCGATATTGTCTTTGTTGGCTCCGGGTAAAGTGACTTCTTTCCAACTTCTGTCTACTTCTATAAATTGATAATCACTGTCCTTTTTACGTATCTTCACCGGCATGGTGAAATCTGCCACATCGGAAATCCAACGTGCGTAGGTCTTACCTTCTTTGAAGCGAAACTCCAGGGTAGGAATGTTCGTGTGTTTAACGTATTGTTCAAAGACAGTGCTTAGGTCGCGACCGGCATGTTGACTGATATAATTGACTACATCTTCGTAATTAACGGTTTGATGATAAAATGTTTTGTTCAATCCTCTTAATATCTGCCGCCATTTCTCGTCGTCATTTATAATGGTACGAATCATATTCAGCAATACACCGCCTTTTGGATACATATCACCTGAACCTTCTTGATTTACTCCATAGGGACCCTGCACCGGACTATCGTTTCGGATACCACTCCGGATTCCATGCACATAAGCTTGTCCCGCCTCTTTTCCATAGTTATAGTCGACAAATAGCGCCTCTGAATAATTGGTAAAACTTTCATGTATCCACATGTCCGCGAGGTCCTTCGAAGTGATGTTGTTTCCAAACCATTCATGCCCACTTTCATGAACAATAATGAAATCCCATTTCATGCCCCAACCGGTATCTGATGCATCGCGGCCGCGATAACCATTGGCGTAGCCATTACCATAAGTAACAGCGCTTTGATGCTCCATGCCGGTGTAAGGTACATCCACGAGCTTATAACTGTCCTCGTAAAAAGGATATGGACCGAACCAGTGTTCAAAAGCCTTCAACATAGGAATTACATTAAGCGGGAAGAACTTTTTAGCTTTCGCTTCGTTTTCTCTCAAAACCCAATAGTTTAAATCCAGAGGGCCCTTTTCTCCCTGATAAGTATCTTTAAAGTTGACATAGTCGCCAATGTTAACTGAAACACTGTAATTGTTGATCGGGTTGCGTACAAACCAATCGAATTGGGTGTAGCCGTCTTTACGGTTTGTTTTCTTGATGAGGCGGCCGTTGGAAACATCCGTCAACCCTTTTGGAACGCTCACACTGATTAGCATGCTGTCTACTTCATCCGCTTGATGATCTTTATTAGGCCACCAAACGCTGGCCCCTAGTCCCTGGCAGGCAGTCGCCACCCAAGGTTTACCATTGCTATCCTGAGAGAAAACAAAGCCACCGTCCCATGGAGCTCGTTTAGCAACCTGCGGATTGCCTGAATAAAACACTTGCATTGAATCGACCGAGCCGCGTTTAATATTAGCCGGGAAGTTTACAAATACGGCATTGTAATTACGCGTAAAAGGCATCTCCTGACCATGATAAATGACCTTTTCTACTTTTAAATTGGCAAACAGATCAAACTGTAGCCTGTCGAAGTCCATAGTGGCTTCAAATTTAAAAAGGTTGCTTCCGCTGATGAATTTGTTATCGATATCAACCTTTACGTCTAAGTGATAATACTTGATGTCATAACAAGTACGTAAAGGAGTTAATGTCCCTCTTAGCGAATCTGCCTTTGTAAAGACCGGTTGATCTTTTACCAGTAATTGGGCGGAAGTTACGATAGGCAATAATCCTAATCCAAGGACGTATCCTAATTTTTTATATAGTGTTTTAATCATGATAAAAGTAGTTTTTATTTGTAAGGCCAACGGTAGCCTACAATTAAAACTTATAACCTAGAACGTACAGCCCACTATCTCCCTCCCGGAGGGCAGTATTGTTTTAAATAATTCGTGTACAAACGCGACAAGTGTGCAGACGTGCCCTCACCTTCCGATATCGAATGGCTGCGGTTCGGATATGACATCAATTGAAACTGTTTATTGTGTTTGACCAACTCATTGATGAGCATTTCAGCATTCTGATAATGTACGTTATCATCGCCTGTGCCGTGAATATATAATAAGTTACCTCGCAAGTTTTTAGCATGCGTAATCGGTGAGCCTTTTACATAATCTGCCTGGCTTTCAGGCGGAACGCCCATGTAGCGTTCTTGATAAATATTGTCGTACATGAGTTGGTTCCCCACAGCGGCTACTGCGATGCCTGTTTTATAAATTTCAGGATATTGAAACAATAAATTCAACGTAGAGGAACCTCCGCCGCTCCATCCCCATACGGCCACGCGAGATGAATCTACAAAATTCCATTTTAAGATTTCTTTAGCCGCCATAGCTTGGTCTCGAATGTTGATCGCACCGATGTTGCGATAAATTGCTTTTCTCCAATCTCTACCTTTAGGTGCGGGAGCCCCACGATTTTCTACGGAAATATAGATGTAACCATCATCTGCCATGCTGCCTTCATATAAACGGTTGAATCCCGCGCCGTAGGTGTCGGTAACGGTTTGTCCGGCTGGTTCGCCATATACGTAAAAAACAACAGGATACCTTTTTGTTGAATCGAACTGGCTTGGCTTAACCATCCAACCATCCATCTCTATGCCGTCTATTGTCGTAACTTTGAAAAATTCGGGCTTAGGCGTGCCTTGAGGTAGACTCCGACGAACCGTTGCGGCCAATCTTTCTTGATGATTTGGCAAACTGACAATTTCTCCTGTAAAATATGTCGTGCTGCTGCTAAATTCATGTTCAGCCAGTTTTCCATTTGGTGAAATACGGTAACTATGGGTGCCCGCTTGATCTGTTGGAGATAGTTGAGTCGCTTTACCGCCCTTTATACTTATTTGATACAGATATTTTTGTGTGGCATTTGCCGGTGAGGCACTGAAGTAGATTTTTTCATTACGTTGATCAATTAAATTTATCCCAATAACATCGTAATCTCCTTTGGTAAGTAAGGCTTCCTTACCGGTCATATCTATTTTATAAATATGTCGCCAACCATCTTTTTCACTTACCCATAAAAAAGCCTTGCCATCATCGATCCACTCCCAGCCTGTGGGGTCGTCATCATTCCAACGCGATTTAATGTCTATCCAAGCTTGATCCTGCTCCGTATAGATAGTTTTAGTTTTGCCATCTTCAATTGAGCAAAGCATGATATGGCTTTCCTGTTGTTTACGGTCTAACTGTTGGAGAATAAGTGATTGGCCATCCGGGGTCCATTCCATGCGAGGGATGTAATGCTGTACGGGATCGCCGGGAATGTCCATTTTTTTGTTTTCTTTGGTTTTTACATCGACCACATAAATGAAGCAAGCACTCGGATTTTGTCCCGCTTTGGGATATTCTACCGGGATAGTAAATGAATAAGTGGAGTCTGTTGTGTTCAACATCAGGTAATTGCGAATACTTCTGGCGTCAATTTTCCAATAGGCGATATGTTTGCCGTCGCTTGACCACCGGAATCCATCCCGACAGCCGAATTCTTCTTCATAGGCCCAGTCAAAAGTTCCGTTAATGATGCGGTCGGTCCCATCTTCTGTAAGTTGGCTAATATGATTTGAAGCCAAATCCTCTATATACACGTTGTGCTTGCTAACATAAGCAACGCTCGTACCATCAGGGGATAACTTCGCAAACATTAAGGAAGAAGCAGGAAGCCCCTTGCCCAATTGTTTAAGTTCTTTCTTGTTAATATCATAAACCCAATAATCGCCGCGGGTATGATAACGCCAGACCCGTTTTGTATTGGTAAACAACAAGACTTTCCGGCGATCGGCAGAAATACTAAACTGTTTAACTTTCAATGGTGCGCTACTGTCTTGTGGCGTTAGCGCGGAGCCATCTAAAAAAACGACCGGATGATTGGGATCTAATAACTTAACCTCCAAAACCTGCCCGTCCGAAATTTCATAATATCCGTTACCATCCGGCGTCCATTGTGTTTTTACGCCAGGTTGTGCAAATAAAAAATTAATGGAAAATAAGTTGCTTACAATGAAGCAGATCCATAGTAGGTGGTTTACATGTCTCATGTGTTATATAGCAATTGTTTTTTTAAATAACCGAGTTGTCTTTTCCGTGTTTAAAATTAAGGCGTGGGTTCGCTTTACTAACTGCCTCTTAGTTCCTCTATCTCATCAACGGTTTTGGCTAAATAATTTCCTAAGCGTTGGTTACCTGATGAGGTTACCAAATAGTTGTCCTCAATACGGACTCCACCAAAATCAAGGTAGTGCTCTACTGCTTGGTAATTAATAAAGTCTGCTAGCTTATTAGTTGCTTTCCAACGGGCAAATAACTCAGGTATGAAATAAATACCGGGTTCAACGGTCAATACATAGCCTGCTTCCAGTGCTTTGCCTAAACGTAACGATTTTAAACCAAAAGTAGAGGTGTCTTTTTTTAATGTATCGGTATAGCCAACGTATTGTTCTCCTAAATCTTCCATATCATGCACATCAAGTCCCATCATATGACCCGTACCACATTGGAAGAACAGTGTATGAGCGCCTGCTGACACCGCCTCGGCTGTATCACCCTTAACCAACCCAATTTCTTTTAATCCATTAAATAGTACGGTGCAAGCCTCCAGATGCACGTCAAGGAAACGCACTTGAGGGGCCACCATCGCAGAAGCCTGGTTAAAGGCTTTCAATACAATATTGTAAATTTCTTTCTGCTTCGCACTGAATTGCAGATCCACGGGGAAAGTTCGTGTTAAATCACCCGCATAACCCATAGCAGTCTCCGCTCCGGAATCGTTCAAGACTAATTGCCCTTTTTTTAGGCTGTTATGCTGCTTATGGTTATGTAGTATTTCGCCATGAACAGATAGAATAGTTGGATAAGCTAATCTGCCGCCACCATTTTGTGCGATTTCCTGGATGGCATTGGCAATCTGCAACTCTTTCATTCCTTCTTTGGCCATCTTCATTGCATGAATGTGCATATCCACCGAAGTATTCACAGCTGATTCGATCTGGGTAATTTCTTCTTTACTTTTGATCGATCTTTGAGCGACTACCGCTTTGATAAAGGACACGGAAGCTTTTTTTTCCTGTTCAAGAGGGGGGATGCCTAATAAATGTAAGAGCTTAATTTTATTGGTAGGCTGATAGGGGGGAAGATAACGGATGTTGCGGTTTTTTTTTAATGCATGCTGTAAATAATCTTGTAAATCCTTGGTGGGAAGGACAATACTTAAACCGCTTTTTTCACATTTTTCCCGCAAGGTTTCTTGTCGTCCCATCCATATAATTTCGTCGATCGTGAGCTCGTCTCCAAACAATATTTCTTTATTTTCATCTAAATCG
The DNA here is from genome assembly GCF_030372825.1 of Olivibacter sp. 47. Taxonomy (NCBI): domain Bacteria; kingdom Pseudomonadati; phylum Bacteroidota; class Sphingobacteriia; order Sphingobacteriales; family Sphingobacteriaceae; genus Olivibacter; species Olivibacter sp. 47. Next base: position 6,195,430 of record NZ_JAUCNR010000001.1, on the reverse strand, counting down.
ATGACAGCTGCGAGCTTGGGCTCCTGAATACCATAGTAATACAAAAACGAACTATCTTGTCTGAAAGGAAAAGCGTTATCCGCGTAATTCATAGGCTGTTCATCATTTCCTAGGAATAGAAGCAGTCCTTCTGAAAATTGATTTTTAAGTTGATTTCTTCGCTGAATATAAATCGATTTTTCGAACATATCTGTATGTAATAGCTGATGGTTTTAACAAAGGTCTTATCTTTTTTGATAATAAAAAGTAATGATGCGCTTTTTTGACAAAGATCGCCCCATATAACGTCAAATTTAAAGCGTATTACCCATCAGCTGTTGATTATACGCCGGTAAAAATCGCAATTTATTTTGGGGATGGCTCTCCCTTTTTTCTCTTATATTATTCATATTTTAACTAGTTGTTTAGATTCCGGCTGTCAGTCATGCCGTTAGCTAACAAGATCCGTTGTTGCTTCTAGGCAAATAATCCGGAGCTAGTTCGAATACGCGTCAATTAACGAATAATAACCGTATTTTAACCTATTTTGTGATAACTCTTGGATTTATGGGTTAAAAATTGGTAAATTCACGTTACCTAATACACCAAACCAACGATGAAGACACTACAATTCACCATTCCAGTAGCGCATGATCGGACTGTTATTGTTCAGGAAGATTGTATGCCGCACTTCTATCCTCATTTACATCGGCATCATGAAGCCCAACTCATGTGGATCCTAGAAGGAAAAGGTACGTTGATTGCTGACAATAGCATGCATCCCTTTCAAGAGAACGACATTTTCTTGCTCGGCGCCAATCAATCGCATGTTTTTAAAAGTAATGCGGAGTACTTTGACGAGGCTCATCCGAAGCAGGTCCGCTCGATTTCCGTGTTCTTCGATCCAAACGGAAAGTTGGCTTCCTTGTTTAACTTGCCGGAGCTTTATATGCTTCAAAGCTTTGTGAAGGATTACGAAAGAGGCTTTAAAGTGCCGAATGAGTATTTTAAAGAAGTGTCAAGGCGCGTATTGCGCTTAAAGGAAGCCAGTCAAATGGATCAGCTTATGCACTTCTTTTATTTGTTGCGTACGTTATGCCATGTATCAAAGCAAGTAAATGCGTTATCGGGCGGTAAAAACTCCTCGATTTCTGAAAATGAAGGTATCCGTATTGGTTCTATTTACAATTACATAGCCCAAAACTTCACGAAGCCAATCACCTTGGAGGAAGTTGCCGATCAGGCAAATTTAACTCCTCAAGCTTTTTGCCGATATTTTAAAAAGCACACAGGAAATACTTTTGTCGCATTTTTAAACGAAATGCGTGTACACGAGGCTTGTAAAAAATTAACACACCATAAATGTGAAAGTATATCCGGCGTTGCCTATAACTGTGGATTCAATAGTATTACGAACTTTAATAGGGTGTTTAAAAGTGTAATTGGTAATTCGCCAAAAGAATACATGGTGAATTTTCAGCGAAACGTACAGTAGAGATACATTCTTTGATTTGGCTATTTACGCGAGGCAAAGTGCCTTGCTAAAAAAGTTAAAATATGCGCATGATTGATTAATACATGGATGGATACCTTTAAATGTTCGTTTTACTTTTGAAAAAAAATAAGAACTATAATGAGTAAAGAACTTTGGAAAGGAATTTATCCTGCATTATTAACTCCATTTAAAGAAAGTGGAGAGATCGATTTTGATATGTTCGGTAAGAATCTGACTGCCCAACTTGAAGGGGGCGTACATGGTTTGATTTTAGCGGGCTCATTAGGTGAAGCCAGTACGTTAACTACACAGGAAAAATACGATTTATTGACATATACCGTTAACTTTGTAACGGGTAAAGACGTTCCTGTTATTTTGGGTATTGCGGAACAAGCTACCGCTGAAGCGATCAAAATCGCCCGGAAAGCAGAGGAATTAGGTGCAGATGGATTGATGGTATTGCCACCTATGCGCTATAAGGCAGATGATAGAGAAACAGTAATTTTTTTCACAACGATAGCGAACAGTACAAGTCTTCCTATCATGGTTTACAACAACCCTGTTGACTATGGTAATCTGGTAACGTTGGATATGTTTGAACAACTGGCTACTGTACCCAATATCCAGGCCGTTAAGGAGTCTACGCGCGATTTGACCAATATCACCCGTATGATCAATCGATTTGGCGGCCGTTTTAAGATTTTAGGTGGAGTTGATACCATTACTACAGAAGCTTTACTAATGGGAGCGGATGGGATTGTGGCCGGCTTAGTGGACGCTTATCCAAAAGAAACGGTTGCGATCTATGATTATGTAAAAGCGGGTAAAATAGAAAAAGCATTAGCTATATTCCGTTGGTTTTTGCCTTTACTAGAGTTAGATATCCATGCCAAACTAGTTCAATACATCAAATTAGCGGCAACGAGTGAGGGTATTAGTAATGAAACCGTGCGTGCACCTCGCCTACCGTTAGTAGGTGAAGAACGCGAACGTATATTGAAAGTTATTGCCGATAGTAAGGTGAATAGGCCAAACTTGGAAACAAAGGGTTCCGGTAGCCTAGTTTAATTATTGAAAGGAAATAGAATGTACACAGAAACACCACAGGAACAAGTCAAGGAATTACTGCACAAGGCAGAAGAAGCATTTCAATACCTAAAAGGAAGAAGCGCAATCGATAGAGCAGGTTTAATGTATGCGATTGCAGCCAAAATAGAGGGATTGGGGACTGAATTGATCGCAACAGCAATGGAAGAGAGCCACCTTCCCGAGGCTCGTCTGATCGGAGAGAAAGCCCGGACTGTCTTTCAATGGAGAAGCTATGCCGATCATATAAAAGATGGCCTATGTTTTGAAGCAAGAATTGATACAGCGATTCCAGACAGAACACCACCGAAGCCGGATTTGCGTAAAATCAAGGTTGGGGTTGGTCCGGTAGTTGTTTTTGGTGCAAGTAATTTCCCCTTTGCTTTTTCGACCGCCGGTGGAGACACGGCGAGCGCTATCGCAGCGGGTTGCCCGGTAATTCTTAAAGCACATCCGGGACATCCCAAGACTTCAGCATTAATGGCGGAGGCTATTTTCGGCGCGATAAAAGAAGAGGGATGGCATGATGGAATTTTTTCCCACATATACGGTAATTCAAACGAGTCGGGGGCTTATCTTGTTCAACATCCTATAGTCAAATCGGTTGCGTTTACGGGCTCTTATGGAGGAGGGAAAGCGTTATTTGATTTGGCTAATCAACGAAAGGAGCCCATACCGGTATTCGCTGAGATGGGTAGTGTAAACCCAGTCTTTGCGCTGCCGGAAAAAATGGCGACTGATCCGCGAGGTTTAGCGAACCAGTATTTAAGTTCGCTAACGCTCGGTGTGGGTCAATTTTGTACCAATCCAGGTGTACTCATCGCTGTCAAGGGGAAAGATCTTGAGACATTTAAAGAAGTTCTCCGCCAAGAAGTTTTAAGTTGCCCTCCAGCGAACATGCTTCATGCAGGCATTGCTAAAGCTTACCATGCCAATAGCGAACGCATGTTAACGGAATCCACCATTCGCGTAATAGGCAAAGCAGAACAAATCGCTGCAGAAGGCCAAGGAGCTGCGCTGCTTGTTGAAACCGATGCGAAAAGCGTTGTAGAAAATGACGCTTTACTTGAAGAGGTGTTTGGTCCTTTCGGATTAATCGTGGCGTGCGAGAGCGAAGAGGAAATGCTGAATATTGCCGATCATATAAAAGGACAGCTAACAATTACTGTGGCTGCCACCGAGGCGGATGCCGTCAGACATAGTAAATTAATAAGTCTTTTACAGGATAAGTGTGGGCGATTGTTGTTTAACGGTATGCCTACCGGCGTAGAGGTATGTATAGCTATGCAGCATGGAGGGCCTTTTCCGGCAACGACAGATGCACGGTTCACCTCCGTTGGATCAGATGCTGTGCAGCGTTTTCTACGTCCCATCTCTTTTCAAAATTGGCCGAACGCACTATTGCCTGATGCCTTGAAAAATGAAAATCCCCTAGGTATTTATCGTACTGTAAATAGCGTATTGACGAAGGACGCTTCTGCGTTGTAAGTTATAAATTTTAAGGAAGGTAGTGGGGCTTTTCAAGCGAATAAAATTAATAGCTAAAATATTTAATTTAACAGCAGCTAATAGCTAAAGGCTAATTGCTACAACAATGAAAAAAACTTTTTTCTGTATAGACGCCCATACCTGTGGCTGCCCGGTACGGCTCGTTGCAGGCGGCGGCCCACTGTTGGAGGGGAATTCCATGATGGAGCGACGTTTGCACTTCATGAAAGAATACGATTGGATTCGGAAGGGGCTGATGTTTGAGCCACGGGGCCATGATATGATGAGTGGAAGTATATTGTATCCACCTTGCGATCCGGCGAATGATATCGGCGTACTATATATAGAAACCAGTGGCTGTTTGCCCATGTGTGGACATGGCACAATCGGGACGGTTACTATTGCTATTGAAGAGGGCTTGGTTGAACCCAAGACACCCGGTAAATTACGTCTCGAAACACCGGCAGGTCTGGTCTTAATTGATTACAAACAAGAAGGTAAACGGGTTAAGTCCGTTAAATTGACGAATGTTAAATCGTTCTTATACGCGGAAGGACTTGAAGTAGTTTGCCCTGATTTAGGGATGATACGTGTTGATGTTTCCTTTGGAGGTAATTTCTATGGTATCATTGATCCACAGGAAAATTTCGAGGACATCAACCGGTTTTCTGCCAGCCAACTCATTTACTACGGTAAAGTAATTCGAAAGCTATTAAATGAAAAGTATCAGTTTATTCATCCGGAGAACAGTAATATTTCGGGTCTAAGCCATATACAATGGACAGGGAGTGTTTTGGATCCTTCGTCAACTGGGCGAAATGCAGTACTTGTAGGAGAGAATGCATTAGATAGGTCTCCATGTGGCACCGGCACTTCTGCACGAATGGCTCAATGGTACGCCAAGGGCAAGCTGAAAAAAGGAGATCGGTTTATTCACGAAAGTTATATCGGGTCAAAATTTCTTGGTACGATCGAGGAAGAGGCTACGATAAATGGAAAACCGGCTATTATACCCGGTGTAGAGGGCTGGGCTTTAATTACAGGATATAATCATATCATCATTGATGATGAGGACCCTTATGCTTTCGGTTTTCAGGTGATTTAAATTCAAAAGTAAACAGTAAAAATTCAAAAGTAAAAAAGTCTGTTATGCGTTTCAGTTTGGTTCTTGGTAAATTCAAAAAGCCGAGAACGGACAAAGAAAGCTGACAACTAGTATGCTAACACATGGATAAAGAAAATAAGGGGAGTGTTCTGATTATTGGAGGAGGTATTGCTGGATTATGTTCAGCCTATTATCTGTTAAAAGATGGTTGGAAAGTTACGCTTCTAGACAGCGGTGATTTAAAAGACAACTGTTCTTATGGTAACGCCGGAATGCTGGTTCCCAGTCACTTTACACCACTCGCGGCTCCAGGTATTGTGGCGCAGGGAATCAAGTGGATGTTTAACAGCAAGAGCCCATTTTATGTAAAACCGAGTTTGAGTGCTAATCTTATCTCTTGGGGGTTAAAGTTCATTAAACACGCGAATGCTACCCATGTTAACCGTTCTGCACCAAGTATTCGCGACCTAAATCTCCTGAGCAGTAACTTATACGACGAAATGGTGAAAACGGATGAATTCTCCTTTGAATTAGCACATAAAGGAATTCTCATGCTATATAAAACAGAGAAAATGGCAGAGGAAGAAATCCATTTGGCTGAAACGGCGAAAGCACTGGGTTTGGACGTAGAGGCTTTGTCGAAAGAGCAAGTACAATTGTTGGAACCAAATAATAAGCTTGATGTATTGGGCGCGGTACACTATCGTTGCGATGGTCATTTATATCCACAAGCGCTAATGGCGCAGCTTATTGCTTTTGTGAGACAAAAGGGTGCAGTGATACATGAGCACACTACGGTAACGGGTTTTGAATCCGGTATGGGAAAATTGCAGGCCGTTATTGCCGGAAACAAGAAGTTCAGTGCCGATAAATTTGTGATGACCGGAGGCGCTTGGTTGCCGGCAATTGCAAAAAAGGCGGGACTTCGGATTCCGTTAATGCCGGGAAAGGGTTACTCGTTTATGTATAAACCTCAGGAGCATACGTTATCGCATCCATCATTGTTACTCGAAGCGAGGGTGGCCGTAACTCCCATGCATGGTCATATTCGCTTCGGAGGAACCATGGAATTGGCCGCTTTGAACGAAGATATTAACATGAACCGCGTACAGGGCATCGTTGAAGCTATTCCCCGCTACTATCCCGAATTAAAAGTGGCTATGCCGGAGCGAAAAGACGTTTGGTTCGGTTTCCGACCTTGTTCGCCCGATGGCTTACCATACCTCGGGTACACTAAACAGTTAAAGAACTTGATTATAGCCGGAGGGGGTGGAATGATGGGACTTAGCTTAGGGCCTGCCTATGGAAAGGTCGTCTGCGAATTGGCAAATGAGCTGCCAAGTTCATCTGATATATCGCTATTTTCACCCGAACGTTTTGCTTAATTAGCCGTAAACTCACTGGCCCCGTCAGCAAATATCTGAATAGAACTTAATAATCAAATGATCAAAAGAAGCCTGCCTTACTAAGCACAGGCTTTTTTTGATCCTTGTAAGCAATTATTTCGCATTTTTCTTTTCCGTTACTTCATTACGGATGTCTTGAGCTAACGCTTTAGTTTGTTGTAATGCGCCTCTTAATCTTGTGCCAGCGGCCTTATTTCCTTTTTCGTAGAATGCAAGAGCGTCTTTTTCAGCTTGAGCAATAAGTTCTTTCAGTTTAGAGAATTTTTCCATAATACTTATAAATTTTTATGGGTTTATAAAATTAAGTTAATGATTTTGTTAAACTACGTTTTTTATTAAAATGCAATAGGCTTTTTAAATTTTATTTGCCCCCTAACGCATTTCTCAGTGCAGTTACTTCTGCACTCGTATGTTTTGCTCCCGAAAACAGTTTCTGCGTGTCCGAATTAGCCCCGTAATAATTACTATTGGCTGTTTTATCAAAAGCTATATTAGAACCATTAATACTGATGCCGGCAAAAAGCCCCTTACTTCTCGAATAGGAATAAACTTCTGCGTCCAGTTTATAATCTGTATTGGCGCTCGTACTTCGGCCTACAGGACCTGCCGCAGCCGAAAGATCGCCACCAATGGTAAAGTCTCCGTTCTTAGCATTTGTTAAAGCTTCTTTATGCTTAAATAAAAGCACTAAATCTACTGCTTGCACCCCTGCTTGAAATCCAATACTACCACCGGTAATCGTTACAAATACCGGATCACTCCATTCTCCGGAAGCAAGTTTTACCATTGCAACACCCTTTCCTCGTTTTCCACCTATACCAAATCCTGCGTTGATCATTTTTGGGATAATGACGATTCCCTTTGAGTCTTCCAGCATGGATGCGGGTATACTTTCTTTCATGTTTGTGAAGTCTTCAAAGACACTTGCTGCTTTTTGAATCCGTTCAGCTTCTTTATCTACGATATATGACGAGCTCAGCACGCATATTAGGGCCAATAAAATTGGGGCCGCTATCCATTTTCTAATTATCTTCATACGCTTTATTAACGGTTTACCAATTAAAATAGTGTGCGCTAACTGCTATGGGTTATAAATTTTAAGTTCTATGGGTTTGAGCTTAAAACCTACAACTTATCTTGAAAGGTGGATGCGCTTATATTCCAGTGGAGTAACGCCTTTTTGTTTTTTGAAATGCCGATAGAAATTAGATACATTGTTAAATCCACATTCGAAGCAAATGACTTCCGTTGGTAAAATATTCTCGATCAATAAACGGCAAGCGTGGCTAATCCGAATCTCAATTAGAAAATCGTAATAGCTTTTTCTGGTCATCATTTTGAAGTAGCGACAAAAAGAAGTTACGCTAAGGTTGCTGATCGCCGCGATTTCTTTCAATGTTATCTCCGATTTATAATTACTAAAGGTGTAGGTATAGACTTTATTCAACCGAATGGTGTCGGCTTCATTGGGCGAAGTGAAGGCATGGTATTTATTCGTTATAAGCCTATACTCATCGCTTTCCGCTAATGTTTTTAAAATAGATAACAATAGAATAATACGTTCCAAATTTTCAGCAGTAGCACAATCATGCATTAGCTGTGCAACTTTTTTCTGCGTTTCTCCGTAAAATATCATTCCGCTCTTGGCTTTTTCGTACAATTTTGGAATAAGGTAGGCTTCCGGTATATTAATCCAATCCTTGCCCAGACAATCCGGCAAAAACTGCATAACGATGGCTTCAATATTAAAATTCGGATCTTGTTGAAAATACTCTTCTCGACAGCGCCAGGCATGAGGTAGGTTTTCGCCTAATAAAATAATTTCACCCGAAGAAAAATTGTCTATGTGATCACCAATAAACCGTACACCCTCCCCTTTAATATTGTAGTGCAACTCCAATTCGGGATGGTAATGCCAAACATTACCAAAGTTCGGCATGATATCATGATTGATGCTAAAGGAACTCTCTGATTTTACAGGAACTTTTTTTAAACGAGGTTTCATTGCGTACTTTTTTAACGAGTATCTTATAATATCCGACCAATCTATCACCACTTTATGTCATATGATAACTCGATCCTTAAAGGTATGTAAACAAGTTTGGTTAGCTTGTTATGCTTGTTATAGCATGATTTCCTCAAATGTAAGATGTTTATAGTTTCTATGCAAATATTGTATAGGATGAGGGGAAAATTGTACAACAAAGTGGTTTTACCGAGCCCTATATTTGAATTTCATTTATAGCCGGTGTAAGTCTCTAATAATAAGGAAAGATAGCGGCCATTATAAACTTTTGGGACTTCTGGGGAAGACCCATTGAAATTCATATAGAAGCTGACAATTGCGTTTTTGATGATGACAGTTCTACGAGATATAAGTGTTAATTTTCCAAACAAGATACTTTTTGGAAGCGGATGTTTGAATCAAATAGCATCTGATATTGCGCCTTTAGGCCTAAAGAAGGTACTGATCGTCAGTATAGCACCTTTATTGCCCACTATACAAAGCTTGATCAAGCAATTAGATAACATCGGGATACAAGTTTTTCTTCATACAGGAATAGAACAAGAACCTTCTTTCGATGATTTTAATCAGCTGATAAATAGCTATGTAGCGGAAGATATCGATGGTGTAATAGGTATTGGCGGTGGCAGCGTACTGGATATAGCAAAACTTGCAGCCGTGCAGTTAAAAAGTGATCAAAAGCTGGGAGCGATTGTCGGTAAAAATTTAATTCGAGAGAGACGGATTAAGCTAATCTGTGTACCAACCACTGCGGGTACGGGAAGTGAAGCTTCGCCTAATGCGATTTTTATCGATCCGGTCGACCATCAAAAAAAGGAATAATCAGCCCTTTTTTGGTACCCGATCTAGTTTGTGTGGATCCTTTATTGACGCATAGCGTACCTGCCGGGGTAACCGCCGCTACCGGGCTTGATGCGCTTACACACTGCTTGGAAGCATATACGAATAAATTTGCTCATCCTTTTATCGATATATACGCTTTAGAAGGAATAAAGTTAATAGCAGCCAATTTAGTAAAGGCTGTTGAGGACGGTAGCCATGAGTTTGCTCGCGCGCAAGTAGCGATGGGAAGCTTATTCGGTGGGATTTGCCTTGGACCGGTCAATACGGCGGCCGTGCACGCCCTGGCTTATCCTTTAGGGACGCGTTTCCAAATAGCGCATGGCTTATCCAATGCGTTACTTCTACCCCATGTGATGACTTTTAACATTCCCGCAGCACCCGATCGTTACGCAGCGGTTGCGCTCGCATTGGGATGTGAAAAGTTAGCCGATGACCGAGGGACTGCTATGGCGGGTGTTGAAAAAATAAAGCAAATTATTCGAGCATGTAATCTTCCGGCTAGATTAAGAGATTTAAATATTCCGGAAACTTCGATACCTCAGTTGGCCGAAGATGCCATGAAAATAACAAGATTATTAGTAAACAATCCAAGGGAAATTACCATAGATGATGCAATATCTATTTATCGCGAGGCTTATTAAACGACTGACGCCTGAATGCCAAAATAGATAGATGTAAACAAAACAAAAGACTGACAGATGAAGACAAAAAAGAAATACCATGGTACCATTGTTCCCTTAGTAACACCCATAAATACAAAATATCAACTTGATAAAGAAGCGGTCGCCCGAATTTTGGAGAATTTAAAACAGTTCAATGCGTCTCCCTTTATTTTGGGTACAACCGGCGAGTCCGCATTGCTGACTAACCAATTGAAACTAGAGTATCTTGAAACAGTTGCCGGTATTCGATCAACTGAACATAAGCTATATGTTGGAATATCATCCAATTCAATGAAGGAAACCATTGATTTTTCGAAACGTTGTTTCGAGTTTGGCGCGGATGCGGTGGTTGCTACGCTTCCATTTTATTACAAGCTATCAGAACGTCAAATAAAGAAGTATTTTCTGCAATTAGCCGATCATGTGGACGGTCCAATGGTTATTTATAATATACCCGCTACCACCCATATGTCTATACCGCTAAATCTATTAGACGAGTTAAGTCTGCACGACAATATCGTAGCTACCAAAGATTCCGAACGATCAGAAGAACGTCTTCAGGAATCATTGTCTCGTTGGGCCGATAGGCCTGATTTTAGTCATCTGCTCGGTTGGGCTGCGAAGTCCGCGTATGCACTTCTACATGGTAGCGACGGTTTGGTACCTAGTACGGGGAATTTAGCGCCTTCCATTTACGACGAAATGTACAAGGCCATTGCTGAAGGCTCCGAAGAGAAAGCATACTATTATCAACGACAATCGGACCTATTGGGCGATCTTTATCAAAAAGGAAGAACCTTAGGCGAATCTCTATGGGCGCTAAAAATCCTGATGCAATCAGTTGGTTTATGTGAACCCCATGTGATGCCGCCGCTTCAAGGGTCATCCACAGAAGAAATCAATCTTTTAAAGGAGTCGTTTCAGCAACTTATTAAGGAAGAAGGAATAAAACTGAATATTTATAATCATGTCTGAGAAGCCAATTATTGGAATTACTATGGGCGATCCGGCTAGTATCGGGCCTGAAATTGCCGTTAAGGCGCTACTATCAAAAAAAGTCTATGATGCATGCCGACCGCTACTGATAGGAAATGCCAACGTATTTCAACATATCATAAATGCATTGGATATTCAGGTTTCAATCCATTCAATACAACATATAGAAGACGCAAAGTTTATTTATGGCCAACTGGATGTATATGATTTGGGACCTGTTGATTTAAATGCGATTCATTTTGGACAAGTGTCGGCTGCGGCGGGAGATGCTGCCTTTCGATCGGTAAAAAAGGTGATTGAATTGGCGATGGACGGTCAGATTGATGCCACGGTGACAGGCCCCATTAATAAAAAATCGATTAGTGAAGCTGGGCATCAATATCCCGGACATACCGAAATCTATGCACATTATACCAATACCAAAAAATATGCGATGCTATTGGTAGAAGAGCAAATGCGCGTTATTCACGTATCAACACACGTTTCCCTCCGTCAAGCCTGTGATCTGGTAAAGAAGGATCGTATTTTAGAGGTGATTGAATTGCTTCAAAACGGGCTGATCAGTTTAGGCTTAAGAAATTTAAAGATCGGTGTGGCCGGCCTTAATCCACATGCAGGCGATTCAGGACTGTTCGGAACGGAAGACGACGAAGAGATTGCCCCTGCTGTAGCGGAGGCAGGGCAGCTTGGATATGATGTGGAGGGGCCTGTACCTGCAGATACCCTGTTTTCCAAGGCCGCTACCGGCTATTACGGAGGAATTGTAGCCATGTATCATGATCAAGGCCATATTCCCTTTAAATTAACCGGATTCAAATGGAATCCTGAAAAGAAGCAGATGGATAGCGTGAAGGGAGTTAATATCACCATGGGATTGCCCATTATTCGCACGTCCGTGGATCACGGTACGGCCTTTGAAATCGCAGGCAAGGGTATTGCCAGTGAGGACGCGATGCTCTTGGCGATCGAAGCAGCAACACAATTAGCATTAAACAAAGTGTCTAGCACATGATTATTGTAATCGCAGATGATTTAACCGGAGCCACTGAATTAGGAGGGGTCGCCCTACGTTATAACCTTCAGGTAGAAATTACGAATCAAATAGACGTTTCTATAACTTCGGGAACCGATCTGTTGGTAATCAATACAGACACGCGGTCAATGGCTATAGAGCAGGCGATGGAGCGGTTGGACAACGTACTGAGATGGATAAAGACGCTTTCCTTTACACATATATTTAAAAAGGTAGATTCTGTATTAAGAGGACATATAGTTGCTGAGCTTACAGCGCAAATGCTTGCTATTGGTGCCAAACGGGCATTATTGCTCCCTGCTAATCCACGGTTAGGCCGGACAATCCGAAAGGGAAAATACTATGTGCAAGATAAACCAATTCATGAGACGGCTTTTTCGTGCGATCCCGAATTTCCTGTTAAAAATGCCAATGTCTTGGAAATGCTTGGAGCGCAAGGAGACGTGCAGATAAAATCATGGAGTGACACGTTACCTGCACATGGCCTTGTTGTAGGCGAAATAGCGACAGAACAGGACATTAGTAAATGGGTACAAATTGCACCGGAGGATACCCTGCTTGCAGGCGGGTCTTCCGCATTTATTGCTTTTCTTGAGCATAAAGCAAAGGCATTAAGGTGCGAACCATTGGAGGGAAATAAGTCATTTACAGGATTCAGGAGACCTTCATTATACATCTGTGGAAGCAATTATGAGAAAAGTATACAAAGAATTAAGGCTTGGCGTATGGTGAATGAACCTGTTTGCTACCTTCCGATCAGTAAACCGGGGGAAAATATGGATGAAGAAGAGCTCTACCGTTGGATGGAACGGGTGAAGGCTGCGCTAATGCATCATCAAAAAGCAATAATCGCCTTTGATAATGAGCTAGTATCCAGTATGCCATTAACTCCAAGCTTCTTAAGGATAAGCATGGCAAAAATGGTCGATCGCCTCTTGAATGAAGTCACCATCCAAGAACTGATAATAGAAGGGGGAGCCACGGCCGGAACGATATTAGCACATCGGCAGATCGGACAATTAAAACCAGTGGAAGAATTAGCTCCAGGGGTAATTCGCTGTAGCATATATAAAGAGCCAAAAATATGGATAACTTTAAAACCGGGTAGTTACAACTGGTATACGCTATAGCACAAATACTAACACTAAAACAACCAACATTATGACAAAAACTGCATTAGGGGCGGTGGATTATGGTATCATAGTTATCGTTATTATGATTACCCTGTATATGGGGATGCGCTATGCAAAAAATCAAACGTCTACGCACTCATTTTTTTCGGCAAGGGGTAGGGTTCCGTCGTGGGCTATCGGTATTTCGCTCTTGGCCACGCTGATAAGCAGTGTCACTTTTCTCGGCTACCCAAGCGAAGGATTCACATCCAACTGGATTTTATTGGTCCAAGGGTTAATGGTGCCAATTGTATTGCTGCTTAGTATATGGTTTATCGTACCTATGTACAGAAAGGTAATCGGATTAAGCACCTATGAATATTTTGAAAAGCGCTTCGGATCATTCGCCCGTTATTACAGTTCCATTGCCTTTGTTCTCCGCCAATTCTCCGGAATGGGGACCGTGTTATACCTATTGGCAGTTGCTTTAAGTAGTATGACAGGAGCCAATACTTTTTGGGTAATCGCCGGTACCGGGGCTATTATCATTACTATTAATTTGCTTGGTGGTTTGGAGGCCGTTATCTGGTTAGATGTTTTTCAGGGATTTATGCTGTTTTTAAGCGGAATCATCTGTCTGCTATTGATATTCTTTGCCGTTGATGGCGGTGCTAAACAAGTATGGCATATTGCCCAAATGAATCATCGAACCGGCTTCGGACCTTATGACTTCGATTTTAAAAATCTGACCTTCATCGTCGTTGCCATTAATGGCTTATTTTATGGAATACAAAAATACGGCACTGACCAAACGGTTGTTCAGCGATACTTAACTGCTAAGACAGACAAGGGAGCTATTGGAGCTTCGCTATTAGGTATCTTACTTACCGTACCCGTTTGGGCGCTGTTCATGTTCATTGGAACTGCCTTATTTGCATACTATACTCAGCAACCGCTACCAGCAAATGTAAATGCCAATAGTGTGTTCCCCTATTTTATTATGACCGAACTGCCAACAGGTGTTGTGGGGTTTGTGTTAGCGGCCATGATCTCTGCTGCAATTTGTAGTTTAAGTGCCGATCTTAACTCCTTGGCAGCAGTAGGGGTAGAAGATTACTATAAAAAGATAAAACCGGGAAAAACAGATCGTATCTATTTAGCTAGTAGTAGATGGATTGTAGTATTATCGGGCATCATTACCATCATAATAGGCTTCGTATATGCTTATTTGGGAAGTGAAGGGATTTTAGGGGTTATTTTTACATTATATGCTATATTTTCAGGTGGCATTGTCGGAATCTTTCTGTTAGGGCTGTTTTCAAGTAGGGCCAATGAAAAAGGCGTTAATATTGCTATTGTAACATGTATATTTTTCACAGCTTATGCACTTTTAACGTCAACGGAAGTCGGTATAGGAGATAATAAGTACAAACTGCTGGATTTAGGCACCTTTAATTTTACCCATCACAAGCTTATGCTTGGTGTATATAGCCATATTCTGGTGGTCGTAGTAGGCTATATTAGCAGCCTATTCTTTCCAAAACCGTCAATCAATGAAAATTTGCTTTACAGTGGCTGGTTGAAGCTAAGAAGGGAGAGAAAGCAACAACAAGCTCATACCGTAATAAGCGAAAAGTTTAAAGAAGGGGGTGAAACCTCTGCAAGAGAAAACGGGAAGCGAAAGCTCTTTGTTGGCTAACCTGATCACCGGATAAAGCTATTTGATTTTAGCGAGTTAATTCCTATGTTTGGGTAAAACTAATATCAAGCCTAAAGATATGTTTTATTTTTACCCTTCAAGCGGAAAGAAGCCGGTCATTTTAATTTTATTGATAATTGTTTCTTTGACAGTTAATGCGCAGTTTAAGCGTATCGGTTTAAAGGAGGGTTTATCCAATAATTCCGTTACCACGATTTTCCAAGATCGATATGGATTTATGTGGGTGGGTACTTTTGATGGTTTAAACCAATATGATGGCTATCAGTTTAGGACTTTCAAAAACAGCCTTGATGATTCTTTATCCTTACCAAACAATAGAGTATCAGCCATCGAAGAAGATGGCGCCGCTAATCTTTGGGTAGGAACCAAAATGGGCGTTTATCGTCTCGATAAATCTAAATGGAGTTTCTTCCCTCTTTTTTATAGGGAGGAAAACAAACCAATCAACCCCGATATAAAGGTTACCACTCCTATAAATGCCTTACTAAAAATGGAAAACGGCAACCTGCTGATTTGTACGGCTGGACAGGGTTTGCTGCTTCATGACCCAAATACAAATAGAGCAAAGCAAATTCCGTTAAAATGTGATAAACAGTTAACCTATCAATTTCACGCACAGGCTGCTGTAATGAGTAGTAAACAAACGGTTTGGGTCTTCGTGCAGAACGTAGGGCTCATGTATTATGATGCTACGAAGGGATTCCTGGAATTGGTCGACCACAAGGTTTGGCAGGCTAACTGCTTGGTGTCAGATAAGCAGGGAAGTATATGGATAGGTAATAATAAGGGTCTTCATCGACTTCGAAAATCGCAGCATAATAGATTCATCTATCAGCATTATGCATCCATAGGTAGTCAACCTGTCATGAGCCTAAGTCTCGATAAACAAGGGCAAATATGGGTTGGATCAGATGGAGGAGGTGTATTTCAGATTAATCCTCAAACGGAAGAACATCAAGGCTTTTTTGCAGGCGACGCGGCCGATAATCTATCAAGCGCTGCCGTATACGCAATATATATAGATAATGCCGATCGGAAATGGATCGGCACCTTAAGAGGCGGTTTAAATATACTGGATAAAACGGCTAATCGGTTTAAATTGGTGCAACGTAATGGTAATCATCCGAATGCCTTAAGCAGTAACTTTATTATTTCTTTTTGTGAACAAGATCGTGATCATGTTTGGATAGGTACCGACGGTTCGGGAATAAGCTTGTGGAACCGATCTACCAATACATTTAAAAACTTTAAGCACGATCCTCACAATAGCAATAGCATCAGTAATAATTATGTGGTGAATATTATAAAAGACGATGAAGAAAATCTGTGGATTGCAACTTATGGCGGCGGAATTAACAAGTTTAACCTTCGAACCCGTCAATTTAAGCGATATCGTTGCGTTAATACCGTGTACCGATATGAAGAAGCGAACGTATGGGCACTTTATAAAGATAGCAAAGGAGGTATATGGGCAGGAACCTTGTCGGACGGAGGGCTTTATCGGCTTAATAAGAAAGGAGACTACTTTGAGCTTGCGGACCATTCGATTACCAACCTGCTTACTATTACGGAAGATGAAGACGGACAGTTATGGGGAGGAACGTTCAACAGTTTGATAAAAATAGATCTCCAAGCCAAACAGCATGTCCGGTTTCCTTTGGGTAGTGCGATACGTGCCATTAAGCCGAGTGGAAAGGGAAAATTCTGGTTAGCCACCGAAGGTAAGGGTTTAATGCTTTTTGATAAGGTGAAAAGATCATTTAAAACCTATTCAGAATCCGATGGGTTGCCCGAAAATGCCGTATTGAATATCTTAGAAGACAACAGCAACCATTTGTGGTTGAGTACCTTCAACGGTTTATCAGAATTTTCTCCTCGCGACAATACCTTTCGTAATTTCTTTGCTGCCGACGGGTTACAGAGCAATCAGTTTAACTATAATGCAGCGTTGAAACTATCTACCGGCGAATTGTTGTTCGGCGGTATAAATGGATTCAATATCTTTCTTCCAGAGACGATAACATCGTTAGAAAGTAAAGCACCGTTGCGGATTACGGGCATCCGAATAAATAATAAGCCAATAGAAAATTCGGATTTAAATACCGGCGAGAGCGGACTTAGTGAGATTAATACACTTAAACTTCCTTATGATCGTGCGGTACTTTCGGTAGATTTTGCAGCTTTAAATTATAGTTTTCAAGATAAAATCAATTATGCATTCTACTTAGCGGGCTGGGAAGACAATTGGAATTATGTCGGCCATACTCGGAGTGCAAATTATGGGAAATTGCCTCCGGGAAAATACGTTTTACATATTAAAGCCTCCGATGCCGATGGGCAGTGGATGCCAAATGAACGCTTACTTTACATACAGGTATCACCGCCCTGGTGGGCTACTTGGTGGGCTTATGGTTTGTATGGTATTATCTTTCTATTTACTGTGACAGGTTATAATCGCTATAGAAAAAGCAGTTTGCAACTAAAATATGAAGTGGAAAGGGCAAAAGTGGAGAAAGAAAAGGAACACGAATTGAATGAAAAGAAAATCGCGTTTTTCACACACGTTTCGCATGAACTTCGTACACCCTTAACGCTCATTATTAATCCAATTAGAACCTTGCTGATGAAAGAAAAGGCACAGGATCTAGAGATTTTGCAAAGCGTATACCGGAATAGTAAACGGCTTTTAAGTATGGTAGATCAATTGCTTTTATTTAAAAAGGCAGAAAGTGATTTGGATAACCTAAAGATCGTTCAGCTTAATGCCGACGAGCTGTGTCAGGAAATTTATCAATGTTATGAGCAGCAGGCTAAGTTAGCATCGATTGACTTTTTTTTGGAATTGCCCGAAACAACCGAGCCTATCTATGCTGACCGGGAAAAAATAGAAGTTATTTTGTTTAATCTGCTCACCAATGCCTTTAAGTTTACTGCAACAAGAGGCACGGTGACATTGAAACTACGTTTTCACGAGGATAAAGTTCAGTTCCTGGTAGAAGACAATGGTTGTGGAATACCGCGTGAATATCAGAACGAACTGTTTGAGAAATTTGCGCGACATGCACATGGACAACAAAGTGGCTTCGGAATAGGCTTATACCTCTCCAAAAAATT
Organism: Olivibacter sp. 47; assembly: GCF_030372825.1. Taxonomy (NCBI): domain Bacteria; kingdom Pseudomonadati; phylum Bacteroidota; class Sphingobacteriia; order Sphingobacteriales; family Sphingobacteriaceae; genus Olivibacter; species Olivibacter sp. 47. The sequence goes on along the minus strand of NZ_JAUCNR010000001.1, from coordinate 6,177,365 downwards.
TGCCGAACAACATGTGGGAACGCTGGATTATTTCAATCGGCCTGATGGGGGTAGTACCTTTATCCTTTCTTTACCGCGTGGGCGACAGCATTTGCAAGATCGCTTAATTTACGAAGACATCGGTCAGAAATCGATGTTCTTGGAAGAACTTTTGGAAGAGCCGATCAGTAGACCGCATATAATAGATTCGTACGCTAAAGGCAAGACAATGGTGCCTACAACTTTAATCAATAAAAAGCCGTTGATGATGATAATCGACGATAACCAAGAAATCGTTGATTATCTATATAGGTGCTTTGAACCAAGCTTTTCTTTGATGGTTTTTCATAACGCTAAGGATGCATTGGCAGCTTTGCCGAGTAAAATAGCTGACATTGTTCTTTGTGATGTGATGATGCCGGATATGGATGGACTTCAGTTTGTAGAGGAGCTGAAAAAAAACAAACTTTGGCATAAAATTCCTGTGATTTTATTGACTGCAAGTACTTCAGAAGAAAATAAACTTAAAGGTATAGAGTTAGGGGCTGACGATTATGTTAGCAAACCCTTTAATGAAGTTCATTTGCAGGCAAGAATACAGGCCCTGTTAAAACAAAAAAAGGTAATTGAAGAAACATTTTATGAACAGGTAACTTTGTCAACCCGCATCGGCATTTCTGAAGAAGAGGTAGCTTTTTTACAACGCTGCGAGGACATTGTTCTCAAACACTTGCATCATGAATTTACTATTAAGAGCCTTGCGGCCGAAATAGGGATGAGTCATTCGGCACTTTATAAAAAGATTAAGAGTCTGTCAGGACGTACCGCCAATGAGTTTATGCGTCTGATTAAACTAAGAAAAGCAGCGCAAACACTGTTAAAAGAGGACGTAAATATCAATGAAGTGTCAATAATCGCGGGGTTCAATGATGTAAAGTACTTTCGCGAGCAGTTTCAAAAGGAATTTAGCATGACGCCTTCTGAATATGTAAGAAAGTATAAAGGATTATTTCAAAAGAAGTATCAAATTAGTTGATCGCTGTCTATATTAAAATCAAATCGACTTCTCCAGTCCGGAGAAGAACCGGTTCCTCTTGTGTTTACCTTCAGCGGATATTTTGGTTATATACTAACAGTACCCGCTATATAGAAAATGAAAGAAAAGCGAAGAGATAGTAAAGGAGTAGTGAAGGATACGTGGACCTGATGTGGACTAAAGGTGGACTTGACGTGGAGTTCATGTGGATTATTGGATTGTTTTTTTTAAGAGAAAGAAATGATCACGGGTTGTATAGAAGGTAATGCAAAAATACGAATTGATTTAATATTTCGGAATTTTACTACCGGAAGTCAAGCAAAAAAGCCAACGGCATTTACACCGTTGGCTCTTATGAACAAGCATTATCTGTTTATTTACCAAATTATTTGACCTCTTTTTTTGCGGTAGCTGTTTGCACGACGGCTGAGGTTTTACTTTCTCCTTTTAACGCATGGCTTTTACGATGCTTTTTTACACCTTCACCTTTTTTTTGAACTTCAGTTTTAGCTGATACTGTTTCTTTTTTAACATTTTGTTGTGCGAATGCGCCGAAAGTTGATGCAACTAATGCAAGCGCTAAAATTGTTTTTTTCATGGTATTTATCTTTTTAATACATCGGAAGCTTTTGACGGCTCTTTCAATTTATGTCTTTGCTTCCGTTGTTTTGTTATACCAAAGTTGAGAAGTTAACATGAAGATTTGATGAAGATGGAATTCAATGACGTGTAATAGGTATATGCAATGCAATAGTGGTCCCTTCGTGAAGAATACTGGAAGCCTGGATATCCATCGTGTGGAAAGCAGCGATACTTTTGGCAATCGCCAGCCCTAAGCCATGCCCTTCTTCCTGTGAAGTACTGAAACGTTCATAGCGATTAAATATGTGTTGTAATGTTTCCGCTGTCATGCCAATTCCAGAATCCTCAAAGAAAAGAACGAGATGGTCGTTTTTTATCTCGTTGTAGACACGAATTGTGCCATGCTGTTGGTTATATTTTATGGCATTTTTGATGAGGTTGGCAAAAAGAATGTGAATCAGTGTTGAATTTCCGATGATATTGAGCTTCGGCGATAATTGGTTGTGTAATTGGACCTCTTTATTAGCCAGTAAATCGTCCATCTCAACTCGAATCTCTTCAATCAAGTTTGTGAGATCGATTTTCTCGAATTTTTCGTATTGTCCATTGTCAATCTTCGCAATCAAAAGTAGATCTTTTATGGTTCTTTTTAAAAATGCGAGCGTCATTAACGAATCACTTATTTTCTGAACGGCTGAAGTGGATAGACTTTCATCGTTAAGCATATTTTCAAATCGGCTACTTAAGGTACTGATCGGAGTAAGTAGTTCATGTGAAACATTTGAAGTGAATTGCTTTTCGACATCCAACTGTCGACTTACTTTTTCCATTAGTTGCATCAGGCTTCTATCTAACAGTAGGAAATCTTCTGTACTTGTTTTCTCGGGAATATAGCTAAACTGTAAGGGATCGTTAATTTTATTCAGCTTCTTTTCGACAATATTGTAAAATGGTTGTAGCAATTTATTAGTAAAAGATATATCAATGATTAAGGTTATAATGATGGAGATAAGAAGTGCTAAGCAGGTAAATAACCAGATATTTTTCTCCAATTTACTTAACACAACCGTAGTTTCGCCTATTTCCAGGCGATAATTGTTTTGATGAAATCTAAAATAGTAAGTATAAATGAGGTAAGGTTGTGTTTCCCCCTCTATTTCTCGCGTTTGTTTGATGAAATTACCATGGTTGTTTTTAACGAGTTGCTTAATGGGAGTTAAAATAATAAACTCTTCCTTTAAAATGTTATAGTCGGTAAAGTTGGCTTGGCTTTGAATAAGGTGGTCGATCTGTTCCTGCGTAAGTCCATGCATGAATTTCTTGCGCTTGTCTACGAGGCGCTGCTGCAAATGATGATTCGAAATGCTATCCGTAAAAAGGTAAATAACAAAACTGAACACCAAGATGATGATTACTTTGGTAAGTGAATTATATAGCGCTATTTTATTGGAGAGTTTCATAAGCGACGCCAAATAGGTTACAATTTAACTCGGTAGCCAACCCCGCGAACGGTTTCGAGCCAATCGACCTCGGCATGTTGTTGTAGTTTTTTACGTAAGTTCTTTATATGAACATCTACAAAATTGGAGTCAACATAAGCATCGTAGAGATCACCCCATATATGTTCTGTGAGACTCATCCTCGCCACTACTTTGTTTTTGTTCAACACTAAATAAGCAAGTATATCATATTCTTTTTTGGTGAGATTTAATACCACATTCCCGTAACAGAAGGTCCTTTGCTGTATATTTAACGAAAAGTCACGTACGGGAATGTTATTATCGTTCACCTGATGTTTCCTGCGTATAATTGCATGAATCCTAGCGCGCAATTCCGGCAATGAGAATGGTTTAGGCAAATAGTCATCTGCTCCCAGCTCTAAGCCTGCTATGCGATCGTCAATAGCCCCTCTGGCCGAAAGAACAATCACTGCATCCCTTCTGTCTTTGAATTTTTTTAGCTCGTTTATTATGTCCAAACCGTTGCCATCCGGTAGTGTAATATCCAATAAAATGAAATCATAGGTGCTTTCTGTTATTTTTTCCAATGCAGAGCTTTTTTTCCATGCATGGTCGATTACGCATCCCTCTTCTGTAAACAGAAATTCAGCCACTTCGAGCGCAAGGTCTTTCTGATCTTCAACAATAAGGATTTTCATGTTTATCCAATAAACACATTTATGAACGCTTTGTCTTTATATTAAAATATTAAAGCAAAGTTAATACTATTTTACCCCCTAAACTATCATATTTTGCCACCCCTGCCATCCGTAAAAATCTTTCATAATTGCATACGATAGATGATGTCAACGACTAAACCATGTGGCCATCAGCTATTGAAATCAACCAACAACATTATGGAACGTATTTTTTTAAATTATGAGCAAATCTAGGACCTATTGTTTCCAATATGGAAGTTTATTATTCATTTCTCTCCTGCTGGCGAATGTACAGCTGGTAGCAGCTCAAAATGTTCAAGTTACAGGCCTTGTAAAAGATAGCCGGGGGCCTGTTGCTGGGGTATCTATAAGAGAGCAGCGTAACGGAAAGGCTTTGGGGCAAACAGGAGATCAGGGAACCTTTAAAATTGAGGCCACGGAGGGCGCGGTTTTGATTTTTTCATGTATCGGCTATAAATCGAAAGAAATAGGCCTTAGTACATTGGCACCAAACCGCCAGGGGAACTACAATGTAAACGTGGAGTTATTGCCCGACGATGCTAATGATTTGGATGAAGTGGTTGTAGTTGGTTTCGGAACGCAGAAGAAAGTGAACCTCACAGGCGCCGTGGGAATTGTCAGCGCTAAAGATTTGGAAGCGCGGCCTGTACAGAATGTTACACAGGCACTTCAAGGAGTTCTACCTGGGTTAAATATCTCTACACAAGGATTAGGTGGAACCTTGAATGCAGGTAGAAGCGTTAATGTAAGAGGGACGGGTACAATTAGCGGTTTTTCGTCTGGAAGCCCCCTAGTGCTGATTGATGGGTCGGAAGGGTCTTTAGATGCCTTGAATCCGCAAGATATAGAGAGTATATCGGTATTAAAAGATGCCGCCTCTTCTGCAGTATACGGCTCAAGGGCACCCTTTGGAGTTATTTTGGTAACGACAAAAAAAGGAGCTTCCGGAAAAGCTAGGGTAAATTATAACAATAGTTTCCGCTGGAGCACGCCTGTATTGCTGTTAAAAATGATGAATTCGTATGAGTTTGCTACTTATTGGAATGACGCTGATTATAATGGTGGAGGAAGTGGCCAGAAATTTAGCCCAACGGTGGTTCAAAAGATGAAGGACTATATAGATGGGCTTTTGGATCCAAGCGACGTAGCTGTAGCCAGACCCGACGGTAAATGGGATTATGATAATACTTACGGAAATGTAGACTGGATGAGGGAATATTATCGCGACTGGGCGCCTGCGAATGAACATAATCTGAGTATCAGCGGAGGCTCTGATAAATGGACTTATTATTTGTCGGGTAATTACCTTAACCAAGGCGGTTTTATGCGCTATGGAACAGATAAGTTTAATCGCTATGGAGTTACTGCGAAGATAAGTGGACAATTACGCGATAATCTTAATGTCGAGTACATGAGTCGATTAATTCGAACGAATTATGGGCGGCCCACCAGCATGACCGATGGGTTCTATGATAACGTTATGCGCAGAGCTAGACCTAATCGGGCGCTTTATGATCCAAATGGATTTTATATGTCGGATATCAATTATGTAGATGCCTTGCAAAATGGTGGTAGGCGTACGGATGAGCAAGATTATATAACACAACAGCTGAAAATGACCTATACGCCTATAAAAGATTTAAATATTATAGGCGAACTGAATTATAGGACAGAAACGCAATTTGTTCATGAAGACGCATTTAAAGTGTATTCACGTAATGCTGACGGAGTAGGTCAATATGTTTCTTTACTTAGTCCCGCGAATGATTATGTTTATGAATATGCCCGAAAACTGTATTTCTTCAATCCCAATCTATATGCAAATTATACAAAAAGTATAAATGACCATAACGTTAAATTGATGATGGGTTTTCAATCTGAATGGACAAGAACAAAGAATTTTAACGCCCAAAGAATGGACTTGATCACTACAGAATTGCCGGTATTGGGATTAACCGGTAATCCTGTTCCTACTGTGGGAGGTGGCTTGGATAAATGGTCAACGGCGGGCTTTTTTGGGCGTATTAACTACGATTATAAAGGCAGATACTTACTAGAAGGTAATCTGCGATACGATGGATCTTCACGTTTCAGAAGAGATGCACGATGGAATTGGTTTCCTTCTGTTTCAGCAGGATGGAATATCGCGCAGGAAGATTTCTTTCGTTCCGTTACTAATACCGTGCAAATGCTGAAGCTTCGTGCTTCTTATGGTAAGTTGGGTAATCAAAATACATTAGATAATTGGAATCCAGCATATTATCCTACTTATCAAACTATTCCAACAGGTACAGCAAATGGTAATTGGTTAGTAGACGGTGCTAGGCCAAATACGTCGGGTGCGCCGGGCTTAATCAGTACCTCCTTAACATGGGAGAAGATTCGGAATTGGAACTTTGGTTTGGATTGGCAGCTCTTGAACGGTCGATTAAGTGGCTCGTTCGATTATTATATGCGTTATACAGATGATGGTCTCGGTCGGGGTCAAACCTTACCAGCTACGCTGGGAACAAGTGTTCCACTAGTTAACAATATCGATATCGTTACAAAAGGTTTTGAATTTACGTTGGCGTGGGATGATAAGATTGGAGAGGTTTCCTATGGAGCAAGATTAAATCTTTCCGATTCAAGAACGAAGGTTCTCAACTTCTATAATCTAACCAATGACATTGGATCATATATTGCCGGACAATACATTAATAATATATGGGGATATCATACCATTGGTATTGCCAGAACCAAAGAAGAAATGGATGCCCATTTAGCTTCCCTTCCAAATGGAGGTCAAAATGCCATTTCGGGCGGGGCTTGGGAAGCTGGAGATATTATGTATGCCGATCTTAATGGCGATGGAAAAGTGGATGGAGGCGCTAACTCTTTGGCAAATCCGGGTGATAGAACCATTATCGGAAATTCTACTCCCCGCTATGCAATCGGAGTGAATTTCAATGCTAGTTGGAAGGGGTTTGATGTAAGTATGTTCTGGCAAGGTATTCTAAAAAGAGATTGGGCGCCATCGGGCATGGTATTTTGGGGTACCACCGGTGCCGGCGATTTTTGGTCAACGGCCTTGAAGGACCATTTAGATTATTTCCGTGCCGACCCAAATCACCCACTTGGCCAAAATATCGACTCCTATTATCCGAGACCATTATTTAGCGGGAAAAACCAACAGGCACAAACCGGGTATCTACTAGATGCTTCCTACATTAGGCTCAAAAACTTCCAACTTGGCTACACCTTGCCTAATACTTTAACCAGAAACATAAAAATGTCTAATGTTCGCTTATTTGCTTCAGGCGAAAACCTATTGACATTTACTAAGCTCAATGATACACTTGATCCGGAATCAATAGGGATAGGACGTCAAGGAGGAACAGTATATCCTTTACAAAAGGTGTTCGCCTTTGGGATTAACGCAAATTTTTAAGTTAAACAAGCATGAAAACAAATAAATTTGATATAAAAATAACACTTCTCTGTTTTTTGACTATCCTAATCGTAGGATGTAATAAGCATTTGGATATTGCGCCGCAGGCAGCAGTATCGCCGGAGAACTATTTTAATGAAGAAAGCCATCTTAGTGCTTATACAATAGCGCGTTATCAAGATGTTTTCAGAACTACTGATGGATCAGGTGGTGCCGGGCTCTATTTAGATGATGCGACTACCGACAATATGACGAATCGAGGCAGCAATAACCGGTTTTTGCCAGGGCAATGGCGCGTAGGTGCTACAGGTGGTGGCTGGTCTTTTGGGACAATTTTTCAATTGAATTATTTTTTACAGACCGCCTTGGCAAAAGTAGAGGCAGGAGCGGTTATGGGCAATGTTAATAACATCAATCATTATATAGGCGAAGCATATTTAATGCGAGCATTTGTCTATTTCGGAAGGTTAATGGAAATGGGAGATTTTCCCATTATTACGAAGGTGCTACCCGATCAACAAGCTGCGTTGGTAGAAGCAAGCAAACGAAGGCCACGTAATGAGGTCGCGCGTTTTATTCTCAGTGATCTTGATAAGGCTGCCGAACTATTGTTAACCGTTCCTCCAGTTGGTGGGCGAACCCGGATATCAAAAGATCTGGCTTACTTAGTCAAGTCTAGAGTGGCATTATTTGAAGCAACATGGTTAAAATATCATCAGGGAACTGCTTTAGTACCTAACGGTCCGAATTGGCCTGGAGCGACTAAGGACTATAATAGAGGCTATCAATTTCCTACAGGAAGTATAACCAATGAGATTGATTTTTTCTTGGGAGAAGCAATGGCGGCAGCAAAGATTGTAGCAGATGCTCATGCCTTGACGGTTAATTCGATGCATATTAAACAAGGTGTTTCCGATCCTAGTAATCCTTATTTTGAGATGTTTAACTCTGAAAATCTCGCTGCGTATGATGAAGTGCTGCTGTGGAGAGATTTTGATTTGACATTAGGTGTTGTACAATATTGGAATCACTATATATACTATGGTAATGGTTACGGATATACCCGTCAGTTTGTTGATAATTTTTTGATGGGAAATGGTTTGCCTATATATGCTGCCGCTTCCGGGTATGAGGGTGACGATTTTGTGGGTAATGTAAAAGTAAATAGAGACTGGAGGCTTAAGTTATTTATGCGTGCTCCGGGGGAAACCAAAGCGTTTATAAACCTACCCACGGGATCCTCACCGGAAGTGGAGCCAACGGTTCCTAATATAGACCTTGCTAGCAGGTTTTTGGAGGGTACAGGTTATTCTATCAAAAAAGGTTTGTCTTATGACAATAATATGCAATCTATCGTTGGGCGTGATGTGACTGCCATCGTATGTTTTAGAGCTGCGGAGGCTTATCTTAATTACATTGAAGCTTGCTTTGAGAAGAATGGTGGGCTTGATGGTAGCGCTGTTAGTTATTGGCAAGCTATAAGAAATCGAGCTGGAGTAAATCCCGATTTCAATGTAACTGTCGCGGCAACGGATATGAGTAAAGAAGGATTGAACGACTGGGGTGCATATTCGCATGGTAACTTAATAAACCCTACACTTTATAATATACGCCGTGAAAGAAGAGCTGAACTCATGGTAGAGGGGCTACGTTATATGGATTTGATACGTTGGCGGGCAATGGATCAGCTAAACGGGTTTAAGATAGAGGGAATCAAGGTTTGGGGACCAATGAAGGATATATATGGCAGTAGATTAAAATATGGAGGAACGACTACCAATACGGTTTCTGATCCGTCGCTGAGCCGTTATCTCAGGGTACATCAAATATCGCCTAACAATCAGTTCTATAATGGGTATTTTTTCACAGAAGCACATTATTTAAGTCCTATCGCTACCGAGCATTTTCTGATTTCTTCGTCCGATGGTCAGTCAACGGAGACCTCACCTATTTATCAAAATCCGGGATGGCCCGTTACAGCTGGCGCGGGGCCTATTGGCTATTAAAATAAGAACTCCGCCAAATAGATTTTTAAATTTAGTACTAATAATAAACTGGTAACGATAAACCAAGATACAAAACTGACATAGAATGAATAATTATATAGAACTTTTAGCCATCATATTTACAATTAGTTTTTCCTCTGTTTTTGCGCAACGTGTCGTAAATGATCATGTAGGAAAATATGAAAAGGAGGGATACCATTTAGTTTGGTCGGACGAGTTTGACCAGACCGGAGTACCCGATACGGCTAACTGGAAATTCGAGGAAGGCTTTGTCAGGAACAAAGAGAAACAGTGGTATCAAAAAGACAACGCTTGGTGCGATGGCGGGTTATTGATTATTGAAGCACGTAAAGAAGACAAAGCCAATCCGAATTATAATGCGGATAGCAAGCAATGGAGCGAAAGCAGATCAAAAATAACGCATACTTCTTCCTCAATCAATACCCGCGGTTTGCATAGCTGGCAATATGGCCGTTTTGAAATGAGAGGACGAATTAATATCAGTGCCGGACTTTGGCCGGCTTTTTGGACTTTAGGCATTTCAAAGCAATGGCCATCTAATGGTGAGATTGATATCATGGAATACTACAAAGGTAATATCCTTGCCAATATTGCTTGCGGCACCGATCAGCCCTACCAGGCGAAATGGTATAGTAAAACAAAAGCGGTAAAAGAATTAGGGGGCAAAAAGTGGGCATCAGAATTCCACGTGTGGCGAATGGATTGGGATGAAGAAGCAATTGCTTTATACGTAGACGATATCCTATTGAATAAGGTTCCATTGGACGAATTGGTGAATCGAGATGGCTCGGGCTTTAACCCATTTAAGCAGCCTCATTATATCCTGCTGAATCTGGCGATGGGCGGGATCAATGGAGGAGATTTAGGAAATACCCAATTCCCTAATCGTTTTGTAGTCGATTATGTACGAGTTTATCAAAAAAAGTGAATTTATCGCTTCACGATAAAAGATAAAGCAACATCATGGCGGTGCCCGACTTGAAATGTTGAAGCGATATCTTAGCTTTATTGGCTTCGGTATTGATACAGGCGGATTCGTGCTAAATAGATTTAATAAATGAACGAATAATTTATTCGGTTAGGCTTAAAAGATAAAACCAGCCACCTGTGGACCGCCGCCTATAAATAAATCGTTCGCTCAATGCCGATCTGCTCCAAAAAGTAGGTATCGTGTGATACTACAATCAGCGTGCCCCTATACTCCTTGATCGCTATGGTTAATATCTCAATATTTTGGATGTCCAGGTTATTGGTTGGCTCATCAAGTATAATTACATCCGGAGAATTGTTGCCTAGATTAAGGCAACACAGTATCAATCGCATCCTTTCGCCACCACTTAAGGTGCTACAAGGCTTGTTCCAATCATCTTTTGTAAATAAAAAACGATTGAGGCGAACCTTAACTTCGTGCTCCTCGAGGGCAGCTTCGTTATATCTTTGTGCTTGTTCATATACCGTGAGCTCATTCCGGATTAGTGAGTAATCTTGATCTATGTAAATTGCCTTGTTGATCGCTCGCCAAGTGTTACCCAAAGAAGGACTTAATTGTCCCAAAATAATATTGATTAAAGTCGTTTTTCCTGAACCATTCGAACCCGCTAGGTTAATGCGCTCTCCGCTGGCGATCTGAAAGCTTAAATTTTTTCTCCAAAGTTGATGCTCCTTGTAAGCGAAGTTGATATCGACGGCCGTAAATAGTAATTTCCCTTTATGCAGCACAGAATCTTCGAAACCAAGCTTTATTTTATCTAGATCGGCTACAGCCGAACGTAAGGTGTGTAACTCTTGCGAAATACCGTCGATTTTCTCTGTGTGTACGCTTTTAATTTTGGAACTGCTCTTCTCCGCATTGTTTCTTAATGTATTCATCATAATGCGCGCAATACCTGCTTTTTCCTGTTTCTTCTTTCCACGCGCATCCAATTTCTGTTGTCTTTCTATAGTTTCCCGTTCGCGCTCTTTAGCTTTACGTAGCGCTTTCTCCTTACTTTTGATATCCTGATTTAACGCTATCGTTTCTGTATTCTTCTGATCGATATAAAAATCGTAATTCCCTCCGTATACAGCGATACCTTGTTTATTCAATTCGCAAACCGTATTCAACAAGTTCAATAGTGTTCTGTCATGGCTTACTATAAGCAGCGTGCTCGAAGTGGATTCGATAAACTCATAAAGTAATTTTCGACTTACAGCATCTAAATGATTGCTGGGTTCGTCGAGCAGTATGAAATCTGGTTGGTGAATGGAGATTCCTGCTAGGAAAACTTTTGTTCGCTGTCCGCCACTTAAAGTATCCATCCCTTGTTCCAAGTTTAAGTCTTTGAGCTGCCAGCGATCCAAAGCCTCTCTACAACGTTCATCGATGGTCCAGTCGTCAGCTAACAAATCCATCAGTTCTTCCGTAGCTCGCCCTTCTAGTATCTCTCTTAAGGCATGTAGTTTTTCTTCGACACGCAAAGCCTGGGCAATAGTCAGGTGATTGAATTGTCCAAAGATCTGAGGAACGTAATAAGGACTTGTGACCGTCATCACCTCTCCGGTAGCTTTCAGTTCGCCGCTGATAATTTTAAGTAACGTAGATTTTCCGGAACCGTTATTACCGATCAAGGCGATTTTATCGTGATTGTTTACGGTCAGATTAATGTTATCAAACAGCAATTCTTTGTCCGGATGTATATAGGAAACATTTCGTAGGATAAGCATGAATTTCTTTCTTAAAGGGTACAAGCATAGACCTGGTTGCTGTTATTGGCAACGCATGTTCATTTGTTATTGAAAGAAATTAAATCCTACATTTAATGCCTTGTATGGTTTATGATGCAAATATATAATTTTTGTAATGACTATAAAAGTACATTCTTTCTAAGCCAAAGTGTCATGCCGGAAAAATAACCTTGATCTAGCCTGATTGAGTAAAAAGATCGCGTGAAGGCTTGGACGTGTCTTAGTATTCTCCAACCGAGATAGCTTGCTCTTCGAAAATTTGAATTAGTCGTTCACTCCAGATTTCAAGTTCACGCTCACGATCCGCTGGCGATAACCTTGCAGGGCCGTAGACGACGTGAGGAGACAGTACCTCGAAACCGGTAAATTCAAAAATCCCCCGATGAAGCGGACGCAGGATTCCTGCAAGATCCCCGTTAAAACCACCTTTTAGATAATCGCTCTTACCGCCGCCTGTAGTAAGCGATAGTAAAGCCTTTTTATTACTAAAGACGCCCTTTTCATAAATGCGACCGTTCCCATAGAAGCGTCCCATAGCAAATACACGGTCCACCCATCCCTTTAAAATAGCAGGTACACTAAACCACCAAAGCGGAAATTGCCAGATCATCAAGTCACACCATTCAACCTTTTGTTGTTCTGCCTCAATGTCGTCAGCAAAGCCGTTTGTTTTCGTGGCATGGACTTCCTCTAATTGCTGTTTATAAAATTCCGGATTGTGAACGCTGACAAAATTGCTTCGATCTGAGATAGCGTTAAAACGCATTTCGTATAAATCAGATACCTTTACTTCATGCCCAGCTTTGGTAAGGGTATCGATGGCCATTTTAAACAAGGCTCCGTTCATGCTTTGAGGTTCCGGATGTGCATATACAATGAGAATTTTCATACAAATAATATTTATGTTTTAATAAAGCGTCGACAAAATTATTGGCTGATCCTTATATTTGCCAGTATGCAGCCCTTTGTATGAGGCACACAAAATTGTAAGTAATGAGTTTGCATAATGAGTAAGAGAAAGCCTACATCCACCAATAGCATTAACCGAGAAAAGTTGATAGACTTTTGCGGGATGATGTATGCGGTTGATATGTTGGGAGGACGATGGAAGCTGATCATTCTATATAAACTTGAAAAAAAGACACTACGTTTTAGTGAGCTAAAAAAAATTATTCCCGGCATTACCGATCGTATGTTGACTTTGCATTTACAGGAACTGGAAAGAGATGGATTGGTCGAACGTACAGTTTACGCAGAGGTCCCGCCTCGGGTCGACTATCGACTCACAGCAAGCGCGCAAGCGCTTATCCCCATTTGGCAACAACTCGAACAATGGGGAGTGGCGCACAAACAATGCAGAGAAGAACGAGATTCTTAGCTTAAGATTTAACGTTGCCATAATATAGACCCCTTATCTTTGCTATAAGAGTTAATTGAATGCAACCTGTCCTGGAAACATGCGAAAAGGCCTTAATCGAAAGCATGCGGAACGATGACGCCGCTGCTTTTGAGCAGCTCTTCGAACGATATTGGGAGCATCTTTATCAGCGAGCTTATTATAGGCTCCGAAGACGGGAACTGGCCGAAGACCTTGTACAAGATGTTTTTGCTGATTTTTGGATTCAACGGCACAATTTACAGATTCAAAGCGATCTCGGAGGCTATCTCGGCGCTATGCTTAAATATAAAATTATTCGTTGGGCAAGCCAACAAGAACGCGAGGAGGAATTGCATGCGCACTTATTTCAGCGAATGGAAGAGATCGAAGACGGCGTTATTAGTCTTCTAGAAGTTGCATCCCTACAACAAACCATAAATGAGGCAGTGCGAGCCTTTCCGGAGAACATGCGGAGAGTTTTTCTGCTGCGTATGCAAGACTATACGATAGGTGAGATAGCCGAAGCATTGCAACTAGCCGACCAAACCATTCGAAACAACCACACGGAAGCACTGCGACGGTTGAAAACCAAACTCATTGAGTCGCATCCCCATTTGCCTATTTATTCTTTACTGACAATCCTGTTTACAAAAACTTAACAATTTAACCATCTTTTCTTGAAGTATAGATCGTGCACTTTATACACTATAGTATAAAATCAGCAGGTGTGAAATTTAGTGTATATAAAGATTTATTGAAAAGATATCATGCAGGTGAGAGCACCAAAGTGGAGCGGCAGCTTGTAGACATATGGTACGATTCATTTGAAGAGGAGAGAGCGGTGGCGGAAGTTCGCCCCGGCGAAGAAGAAAAGTTACGTGTAAAAGAACGTTTGAGAAAACATATTGACGCGAATAAGCAGGAAGAGCCAAAGCTTAAACGTAATAAGCAAAAACGTCTTGCACCGTGGTTGAGAGTCGCGGCGGCAGTTATCATGCTGATCCTCGGAATCACTTGGTTCAAGCCTACTGATTTTGGTCTACCGTCCCGTAAATACCGTACCAAAGAGCCGATTGTAATGCACTTTTCTACCAACTCGGGAGAATATAAAACAGTAAAACTTTCGGACGGCTCTGTCGTGACGTTAAATGCTAATTCGTCATTGGTGTTGAAAGATGGTTATGGAGAAAAACAACGTTTTGTTCAGTTGCGAGGGGAGGCATTTTTTGAAATCCGGCCACTTGCTGATCGCCCTTTCTGGGTACAAACGGATGAGTTGTTTATACAGGTTTTAGGTACATCTTTTAACGTAAAAGCGTATGATTACAGGCCTAAAGCAGAAATAACAGTTAGCACCGGTCGTGTACAGGTAAGCAGTGAAAATAAGGGGCAATCATTGCTATTGCATAGAGGTGACGGATATATATATGATCGGGCAAATAAGCAATTCAGAAAGAAAGCTGTTCCCGCTACGCTGGCTTGGCGCGGCGGGTCAATATCCTTAGCGCAGGTGTCTTTTTCAGAGCTGGCGCTGTGTTTTCGCGATGTCTATGGGATATCCTTGATCAGTACCGACGCAACTGTGCTAAATCATCGGTACACGCTCAAACTGAAGTATGAACGGAGTGCTTCACAAACATTGGAGATTATCTGCCATATGTTGAACAAACAATACAGAAAGGAGGCGAATGGATCCTTGAATATCTTCTAATACATTAAGGATAGCTTCCGTAAAGGAAGTAATATCAATCAATCTTTAAAAATTCAACCCTTAACTCAAATGAAATTAATACGCTGGCGCTTTAAATTGCCAATACTACAATCGCTCGCATTGCTAGTTAATATGTGCGCGGTAATTACAATGGCTTCGGCAAATAAACCCGAACAAGGACTTGAGAAGCGAATCCATCTCTCTTTTAATAAAGTAAATGCTTATACACTGCTGAAGGAAATCGAACGAAAGGCATCTGTCGATTTTGCATTTACAGAAGACGTCCAACTGGAAAAGTTGGTTTTCAGTCACATACATTATCAAAATAGTAAACTATCCGAAATACTGTCTGATCTATTTAAAGCAGAAAAGATTGTTTTTGAAGAACAAGCCGGCACTATCTCACTTCGCCGTGTTCAACAGGGATTAGCCGTTAACGGGCAAGTGCGTGATGCTACTAGCGGTAGTCCTGTCATCGGCGCAAATATACAGGTGAAGGGCACATCTCAGCGAGCGACTACCGATCATAATGGTCATTATCAATTGCAAGTTCCAACTTCACAAAGCGTACTTGTTTTTAGTTATATTGGTTATCGGTCACATGAAGTAACTGTCAATGGGCAGGCCCGAATCGACGTGACTTTGCAAGAAGATAACAACCCTTTGAACGAGGTGGTTGTTACTGCCTTAGGAATATCGAGGGAAGCAAAATCGATTGGTTTTTCTCAGCAGAAAGTAGAAGGCCAAACTATTCAAGAATCTCACGAAACAAATTTGCTTAATACCTTGAATGGAAGAGTGGCAGGTGTGCGCATCACCAATTCGAGTGGCGGAATTGGCTCCTCCGCCAACATACAAATTCGTGGACAAAATTTTGTGAGTGGTTACAATTATAATAACTCGCCCTTATTTGTTGTAGACGGCGTTCCGATCAGTAACAATAATGAGCAGTCGACCAGGGCTTATACTGGAAGGCAAGATTTTAATAATCCGAATTTCACTGCCGGAGAAGGAGAAGTAGATTATGGAAATGCGGCGGGAGAACTTGACCCCAATGATATTGAGAGCATAACCGTTTTAAAAGGACCAAATGCTGCGGCGCTTTATGGTTCGCGTGCAGCAAACGGCGTTGTATTAATTACTACCAAGTCGGGTAAGGGAACAAAGGGTGTTGGCGTTAGTTTCAATTCGCAAGCGAGCGCAGAGACTCCACTTAAATTACCGGATTATCAGTACGAATATGGCCAGGGCCGCGATGGCGAATATAGCTATGTAGACGGCATGGGAGGCGGCTTAAACGATAATGTGATGGAAAACTGGGGGCCACGCCTGAATGGCCAGCTAATTCCGCAATTTGACTCACCAATCGATCCAGCTACAGGGCAGCGTATACCTACCCCCTTTATTGCCTATCCAAATCAATTGAAAGACTTTTTTCAAACAGGACAAACTTTCACTAATAATTTAGCTATAGCGGGAAGTAATGAAAAGTTAAATTTCCGATTTTCTTATACAAATACCTCTCAGCGCGGAATTGTACCGAATACCGATTTAAGTCGTAATGCTGTTGGGTTAAATGCAGGTTATGCTATTACTCCTAAGTTAAAAATAGATGTGAATATGAACTATGTTAATTCAGGAAGTGATAACCGCGCAAGTTATGGTGCCAAGAATGAGGATGCCATCATGAAAATCTTCCTATATATGCCTCGAAATGTGAACATAAATAGCTTGCGTAATTATTGGGCAGATGGTTCATTGCGAACGAGGCAACTTTCGCCCATTTGGGGTTTAAACAGCAGTCGATTAAACAATCCTTATTTTGTTGCTTACGAAAATCTAAACGGTAACAACCGTGATCGGGTTTACGGTAATGTAAAGTTTACCTATAACTTCTTGCCGAACTTAAGCCTCATGCTGCGTACCGGTCGTGATTTCTATAATGATAAGCGTACGATGCGTCATGCAGTGTCATCGGCACAATATGTTAATGGATATTATCAGGAAGATGATGTTTATTTTCTTGAAACGAATCATGATGCCTTACTTTCTTATCATACCAAGATCAACGACGATTTTAGCGTAAATGCATCCTTGGGAGGGAATTTGATGAATCAGGAATCAAAACGGCTCGGCGCTATTGTAGATCGTCTATCAATTCCCAATGTGTACAACCTGACGAATAACGCTTCTCCCATTGTGGCAGGTAATATTCGTCAACAAAAAAAAATAAATTCAGTTTATGGAACTGCTCAGGTTGGCTATAAAGACGCTCTTTTTTTAGATCTCACCGGGAGAAACGACTGGTCAAGTGCATTACCAAAACAAAATAGATCTTATTTCTATCCATCGGCATCCCTCAGTTTGGTGGCAACTGAACTTTTCGGTTGGCGTAGCGACGCCTTAAGCTATTTAAAACTTCGCAGTAGCCTTTCTTCGGTAAGGCGAGATCTCGAGCCCTACCAGACGATGCCAAATTTCCAGGTTACACAGGGATGGAATGGTGAGACGGTTGCTGTACACAATAATAATTATCCCAATCCGGACATTCGGCCCGAGAAAGTTAGCTCATATGAATTTGGTTTTGATTCGAGATTTTTCAATAACCGCTTGGGGATCGACTTTACTTATTATAGAAGCACTACCACCGATCTGATTATTCCCGTTACGCTAAACCCTTCGGCAGGATACGATACGAAGTTAATGAATGTAGGTAAAATGAAGAATAATGGTGTTGAACTAATGATAGATGTAACCCCCATAAGAACGAATCAATTTAGTTGGAACGTAAATGTGAACTTTGGGCTAAATAGAAACCGAGTGCTCTACTTGGCGGAAGATTTAGGCATTTCGCGTATCCGTCAGCTTGAGCGTTGGGCATCTTTGGAAATGCGTACCGAAAATACAAAAGGTGATGGTTCTTTTGGCTCTCTGTACGGTGACTACCTGATTTATCAGAACGGTACACTGACGCATCGTAACGGTTTACCCCAAGAAGAAAATGGCGACTGGGGATACTTGGGTAATGTAAATCCTGATTATACCGGAGGGATTACTAACCAATTTTCCTATCGCAATTTTGACCTCAGCTTCCTCTTCGGATTTCAGAAAGGAGGTGTTGTACATTCACGTACTTATATTGAGGGAATCAATAGTGGCTCTTTGAAGGAATCCTTAGTAAATCGGGATGCAAATGGTGGTGGTACAATGATTGGTGAAGGGGTTGATATTGATACGGGCGAACCGAACGATACAGAAGTTACGGTGCGTAACTATTGGCGAGCTTACTATAACAATGACCGTATTGCCACTTTTGATGCTTCTTATATAAAACTGAGGGAGGTGAAAATTACATACCGACTGCCCGAAAAATTATTGAAGCGTACACCGATAAGACAGGCAAGCTTTTCGCTAGTGGGACGTAACCTTGTCCTATGGTCGGACGTGCCCAACATTGATCCTGAAGTATCCGGTTACGATGGCCAATTTCAGGGTTTAGAAGCCTTTTCACTTCCTTCACTACGTAGCTTTGGCGCTGCGTTAAATATTAACTTTTAGAGAAAGCACCATGAAGAAGTTGATCTATTTTTCACTGTCGATCCTTTTACTCATTTTTGGATCGTGTAAAGACTTTGAAGCAATTAACATTAATCCTAATAATCCGGATATTGTACCTCCTGAAATGCTATTACCCCCCATACTCAGTGGTGCTGTTAGCACCATGACTGCCAGTGGAGGCAGTAGGGCCGGACAATTTGTTCAGCATATTGCCTATTTGGGCGGAACAAGTGAGGAGGATGGCCGGTACAATCTGACGGGAGCCTCTTTTCGTGAGGAATGGAACGGCGCGATGCGTCTGATTAAAGATGTGAATCAGCTACGTTTACTTGCACAGGAGAATCAATTGCCGCATTATGAAGCGGTTGCCTTGATTTGCAAGGTTTATATTTTATCGATCATGAGCGACGCCTATGGGGATATACCTTATGACGAAGCTGGAAAAGGGGATGTGGCAGGATTGGAATTTCCACATTATCAATCGCAGCAGGAGGTATATGGACTAATGCTTAACGATCTGGAGCAAGCCAATCAATTACTAAAAGGCATAGATCCCTCATTGACTATCAATCGCGATATCCTATATAATGGAAACACCGGTGCTTGGCGTAAATTCGCCAACTCTTTAAAAATCCGTATATTGATGCGCCAATCGCAAAAAGCAGATGTCGCAGCTGCGGTAAGCGCCATTTTTAATAATCCTTCGGAATATCCAATATTCGAAAAAGTGGAAGATCAAGCTACATTAGTTTATAATAATAATGCCGATTTATACCGGTGGTTTATTCTTAATCCGCCGGGAGATGGTAGTGGTGTAAACTTCGATGGGAACGATCGTGTAAGCGAAACGATGGTAGATATGTTGCAGAAAGTGGCCGACCCTCGGATGAAAATTTATGTAGCCCCGACAAAAAATTCCTATAACGCCCATCGTAGTAACTCTACTGTTCCTTATGTTTATCGTGGACAGCGGGTTGGGTTGAGTTCATTGGAGCAGAACGCTTTGTACCAGCAAACAGGCCTCAATAAAGATGATTATTCCGTATTGGGTAAACGAATAAGAAAAGAAAATAGGGCCTTCCTCTTCACTTATAGTGAACTTCTGTTTTTAAAAGCAGAGGCAATCGTGAGAAATATGGGGGTGCAGGGAGATGCGGCGGCTGTTTATTTAGAGGGGATAGCCGCTTCATTGGCTAAATGGCCACAAGTAGGTCAGGCATCCAACGAGGAAACGCCTTATATCAGTCAAGCGGAGACAACGGGTTTCTTAAGGCGTACCGATATAGCACTTCGGGAAGAAACAGCTTTGCAACAGATCGCCGAGCAGCAATGGATAGATGCTTTTTTAAATGGCTATGAGGCTTGGGCTTCTTGGAGACGTACCGGTTATCCACAGTTAAAGCCCGGACCATCGGTATTGGCACCTATTCCTGTTCGATATGTGTATTCGGATAATGAACAAAATAACCCCAATCTGATTCAATGGGTAAATGACACAATGGGAGGTAACATGCCTACTCATAATACAAAAGTTTGGTTTCAACCATAAAAGTATTAGATGAATATAAGAAAATGGATATGTGCGTGCAGCTTGGCAAGTAGCGGGCTGTTTGCGCACGCACAGCAGTACACGGTTAACAAAAACGCGCATTCGCACAACGATTATTTACAAGCACAGCCTTTTTATACAGCTTATGCGAATCGTTTTGCTTCCATCGAAATAGACGTGTTTTTGAAAAATGATTCACTTTATGTAGCACACGAAGAGAAGGAGATTAAACCCGGACACACCATTCAGAATCTCTATCTAAAGCCCTTATTGCAACAGATATCTTTGCATAATGGTAAGGTATACCCTGAAGGTGGGCAACTACAATTTTTGATCGACTTAAAAACAGATGGAGAGCCTACTTTGAAAGCATTGGAGCGCCAACTTGCCCCCATTCGGGCTTATTTTGATGTAAACCGAAATCCGGATGCCGTGCGTTTAGTAATTAGTGGTGATATGCCTAAGCCGGAGCGTTTCGGGGCCTTTGATCCAATATTTTACTTTGATGGCCGTACACAGCTTCGCTATAGCGATGAACAGCTTAAACGAGTCGCATTCTATAGTGCACCTTTTCAGTCTTTCAGTGTTTGGAACGGTTTGGGAAGAATAACTGAGCCGGAGCGGAACAAAGTAAAGCATTTTATCGATTCGGTGCATGCAGTTGGTAAACCCGTACGCTTCTGGGGCTGTCCCGACACCAAAACGGCCTGGCAGGCCTTTATAAAATTGGGAGTAGATTACCTAAATACCGATTCACCGAATATTCTGGCTAGCTTTTTAAATAGATACGAGGTGAATAGTTATACCCGTAAAAATAAGCATGAAATATATCGGCCAAGCTATAAGCAGGATGGTACGAAAGGAAAGGTGAAGCGGGTCATTTTGCTTATCAGCGACGGAGCAGGTTTCAACCAGCAATGGGCAGCAGCGACCATCAATGGTGGCCAATTGAATATGACACAGTTTAAGCATATTGGTTTTCAGAACACTGCACCGGCGGATGATTACAACACTGATTCCGCAGCAGGTGCGACAGCTTTTGCTACGGGTGAAAAAACAAAAAATCGCTACATCGGTAACGATAGTACCGGCAAAGCTTTACCCAATTTACCGGAGAAGTTGAATAACATACAGATACCAAGTGCTATTCTCACAAACGATCGACTTACCGGCGCAACACCCGCCTCTTTCTTTGCACATCAAAGCGAGCGCGACTATTCGACAGCCATCGCTTATGATATCCTTAAAAGCCCTGTAAAGCTATTTGTAGGTGGCAGCCACCCAAGCTTAGTCGCAGACAGCGCTAAACTGAAACAGCAATTAATGACAAAAGGTACCGTTATTTGTACCGACCTACGTGAGCTAAATACCGTTTCCGGCGAGCAGCTTATTTGTCTGGCCCAAGATGATCCTTCCAGGGGCTATCATATGTTGGAAGATGCATTTGACGATGCCTTGGCTCTAATGGAAAAGCGGCATGATCGTTTTTTTATGATGGTTGAAGGCGCTAAAATTGACGGGGGTGGACACAGCAATAAGATTGCACAATGTATTGAGGAATATCTAAGCTTTGATAGGATATTGGGAAAGGCCTTGCAATATGCCGATAAAAATGAGGGAACACTGGTAGTGGTGACCTCTGATCATGAAACAGGCGGATTGGTATTGGTGGATGGTGACTATGAGAAGGGCTTTGTACTCGGTGAGTTCGTTACCAATGACCATACCGGTGCCCCTATTCCTGTATACAGTTATGGCCCCGGAGCCGCTAGGTTTACTGGTTTTATGCAAAACAGCGATATCGGGAAGCGCATTTTTGAACTACTCTCCGCTAAATAATCCATTCTTTACCCCACTCTATGAGCAGGAGTGGGGTATTGATATTTAAACTAATGGGAGTGCTAGTTGCGTCGCTTAGAAATCAATAAACTTTGGTTGACTTTTTCAGATAATATTTTTCGATAGCCGGGACTTGCTAAAATTGTCAATTTATTGCCAAGTAAAATCTTATTGCCTTCAATCGACTTAATATTTTTTGGATTGACGATAATAGACTTATGCACCCTGACAAAATCATATGGCTTTAAGTATTCCTCTGCTTCAGTTAAGGTTATATAAGTCATATAGCTTTCAGTAGGTGTATAAATGGTGATATAATTGGTCGTCGACTCGATGTACAGAATTTTGTCTATTAAAACACGGATCAACTTACCCTTATATCGCTTTTAATAAAGAAGTAATTTTCTTTTTTGCTTGGCTGTTGGGTACTCTGCTTAAGTTTTTGATAACGCGATACCGCTTTTAAAAATCGTTCGTATCCAAAAGGTTTAGCAATGTAGTCGATGACGTCACGATCAAATGCTTCTAAACCGTATTGCGTGTGAGCTGTAGTAAAGACAATATGCGTATAGTCTTTAATTAAATTGGCTAATTCCAAACCTGATATTTCAGGCATGTTAATGTCAAGAAAGGTGATGTCGGCCCTGATTTCATTTTGTTGAAATTTTTTTAAAGCTTCCAAGGGATTTAATGAGGATCCCAATAATTCAAGGGTGGGCGTTTTGTTTATGAATTTGCTTAGCAGGCTTACAGAAGCTGCTTCATCATCAACTACATAACAACGTATCATGCGCATATCTAATTTTGAGCTCAATCAAGAAGTCATGAACTCTGTTTTCAATGGATAGGCTAAAACGGTCATTGTAAAAGCTTTGCAGTCTTTCGCGCGCATTTGAAATGCCGACGAAAGTCCCCTGAACAGGCATATGTGTACGTTTTTTATTCCAGGTTTTAAATACAAGTTCACCATGTTCGGCAATTACGTAAACAATACCGGGAGCCTGGTGGTCCGTTAAATCGCCATGTTTATACATGTTCTCCACAAAGGTAGTAAACAAAAGAGGAAGAATTTTTAATTCATTCAGGTCATAGTCTACCAAATTGATTTCTAGGGTGATATTTAACTTGCCATTGGTTCTTATGTGGTTTATTCTAATGAGATTTCGGATGTTCTCCAGTTCCATCTGAAGCGGTACCTCATGGTCATCATCTGTTTTCTGCAAGGTATAGCGCATGATCTCCGACAAGAGCAAAACTGCCTCGCCTGCTTTTTCTGATACGCCTTCTACTGCATCATAGATGAAGTTCATGGTGTTGAAAATGAAATGCGGTTCAATTTGCGTACGCAGTTTAGCATTTTGTGATTTTATTAATTTCATTTTCAGTTCTGCCTGTTTTTGCTCATTTTCAGCACGTTCTTGTTCTAATTTCGCTACTTGTCGGTGCTTCTGCAGCGCATTAATAAAAATCCAATATACTGTGCTCAGCATTATAAAGAAAAGGGCGCGATAACTATGTTTTATAATCAACGATTTTTCGGAGAAGGAGGGGCGATTTTCATAATCAAATAACTTCAAATAATCTAAAAACATTATGGTTTCATAATAAATTAGAACTTCGAGGGGTATAAGTAAAAGTAACCATTGTCGATTTTTTCTGGTTAACGCCCAGTGAGCATGAAAATAAAATAGCGCAATAGCGAGAATATACGCGAAAACAACGACAAAAGGCGTTACTTTTGCTCCGAAGGCTATCACAAAACTTACCTCATAAGCGATCAGGATAAACCAGCCTACGATATGCCAAAGTACCACTTTTCTCTTCCGCAAAAAATCTGTTGCAAAAATCATTTTAGGTGTCCGATGTTTATTGAAATGCAAATTTCCATTGGCATCGATGCCAATTTACATAAAATTGCTAAAACAAGCTGACAATATCCACTGACAGCTCAAAGATAGGCCCCGTCGGGTAAGGAGAGGTGTTACCCGAGGTGATTACATAGATTTAGGCGAGGCAATTAAATATAGTCATTCATTCCTTAAACTATCTACCGGATTGACAAGGGCTGCACGGGTGGCCTGCCAACTAACCGTCAGCAAAGCGATGATGATTGCCGAAGCGGCTGCTACCACAAACATCCACCATTCAATATTAATTTTATAGACAAAGTTTTCTAACCATTTATTCATCGCCCACCAGGCAACGGGCGACGCCACAATTAGGGCAATTACTACAAGCTTTATAAAATCCTTCGATAACATGGTTACTATGCCCATGGCCGTTGCACCTAACACTTTTCGTATGCCAATTTCCTTTGTGCGCTGGAAAGCAGTCAACGTAACCAAGCCAAATAAGCCAAGACAACTGATGAAGAGTGTTATCGCCATCGCTAGGTTAATAAGTTTAGCAATTTGCCTTTCTTGTTTGTACATGGCCTCGATTGTTTCATCATAAAAGGTGTATCGAAAACCTTCAGGTGGATAGAAGTTACGCCACTGATGTTCAATTGCTTTAAGCGTTGCTTGCCATTGATCCGTATTCTCTGTATCTAATTTAATATTCAATGTAGACAGGCTTGACTTGTCTGACATCATGACCAAAGGCTCTATTGAAGTATAAAAATCTTGTGTATGAAAGTCTTTCACGACACCTACAATAGCATGTTTGGTGTTGCCTAACTGATTGATCATTTTACCGAGAGCCTCTTTGGGAGAAGGAAAGCCAAAAGCCTTAACAGCGGCCTCGTTAATCACAAATTCGCTGATCGTATCAGAAGGAAGTATATTTCTTCCTGCAACGAGTTGCATTTGATAAAGTCGGAGGTACGCTGTATCTATGTTCTTTTTAAACATTTTTATCATGTTTAAGTCTTTGCCATCCACTGCAGTCTGGAAAGGACTGGACGAATACCCGGAGGAAAGGGGCGGGATACCTAAGGCTACAGATTTGATGCCTGGTTGTTTGCGTAGTTCAGAGAACAACGTAAATTGCTTATTGCTATAACGAGCATCACCAAGATATTTCCAGGGTATATCAATCAGCACGATGGCTTCTTTATTAAATCCCATGTCTGCTTTCAACGTATGGCGCAATTGTGCGCCGACAATAATGGTACAGATAATAAACACCATGGCAATGGCAAACTGAAATATAATTAATGCCTGTTGTAAGCTGAATCGCGAGCCCGAGCGGATCACAGTGAAGGAATTTTTAAACACTTCCACTGTTTTTACCCTCGTGATAAGCCAGCTTGGATAAAGGCCCGCTAAACATGTTATTAGTATTATAATGATGCATACGAATAGCGGGAATACATGAGGTTCGCCGCTAAAGGTAACTCCTGTAGGAATAAGCTCCTTTAATATTGAAAATCCGATTTTGCCGAAAGCAAACGCCAATATCGACGCTATAAATGTAGTCAACAGCGTTTCCACTAAAAATTGGTTCATCAAATGCCATTTACTGCTTCCCAAGGTCTTTCGCACGCCTATTTCCTTTCCCCGTTGCGGCATTTGGGCAACGCTTGTATTGATATAGTTGATGCAGGCAAGTATCAATAAAAAAACACCGATGCCTACTAGTCCAAACATGACCGGTTTACTGGTTTTACTAATACCATAATCGCTTACATCAGTTGCAAAATGCACCTCTTGTATAGGTAATAATTCATACGATTTGGTTTTCTTTAATTCACTTCCCCGTTCATCTGCAAAAGCTTTCCAATGTCTTTTATCAAGCTCGTTAATCTGCTTGAGCTTGGCGATTGCATTTGCATCTTTTTTGAATTGTAGATAAAGACGATCACCTCCATTTGTGTTTGTCCACATGTAGCTTTCATAAACTTTTCCAGGCAGGGCAATCATTTCCTCCGCGATAAATTCGGAAGGTTTATTAAAATCGGATACGATGCCGGTTACCGTTCGTTGTACAGTATCCCGCCCATAATAAGTAATCGTTTGATGTAACATATCTTCCGGTTTTGCATTTGGAAAATATTCCTTTGCACGACGCTCGGTAAGGACAACACTTTTTGGATCTGTTAAGGCCGTTACTTTGTCGCCTACTAACCAATTATAGGGCAACATTTGAAAGTATTGGTTATTCGTTGCTGCGACATGCTGTGGGTCCTCTAATGTAAACTTTTCTCCATTCCGCTGCGTTTCCGCGCGGTTAATTCCCTGAAAGAATACGGGAACTACGTGCTCCAATCCGGTAATTTCTTCCTGGATTCCTTGGTATAAGGGTGCCGCCACGCCCCCCATTTTTGAAGTTTTATCTTCAGAAACGAAAGAGGAAATAACTTTGTAGATATGTTCCTTGTTAGGGAGTTGTGCATCATAGCTGAATTCGTAACCAATAATACGATATATAATCCAGCAAGCGGAGATGCTGATACACAGGCCGAAAACATTTAAAGTAGTAAAAAGGCGATTGCGCCATAAATGGCGCAGGGCAATTTTCAGGGTATTATTGATCATTTTACAAATAAATCTGCCTACTGGTTCAACACCATCGCATTAAAAGTAGGGGTGTAACCGATACCTACCAAGAAGCTTGCCACCTTTAAAAGCGCTTTTTTTTGTGTTTGCTAACGATTTTAATTCTCTATCACTGTTCGATTATGAACACTGGCGTTCGAAAATGATCATAATTTAAATTTGGAGTAGTTAATCACAGTCTTCTATATTCCGTACGTAAAGCACCGATAGACCATTCGATATTTCCGTTTTTCAATCGACGTATCGTATTGGGATTACCCATGTAAAACCATTCAAAAAAACGCTTATTATAGCGTATTTCAGTGCTATCGAGTTTTGTTTTAAGAAAGTACTGGTCGTCTTGCTTCGAAATTTCAATGGAATCCGGATTGGTTGTTTTTATGTCAATCCACTTACCTACGAAGAAGCTTGGATCATAAAATTCGTTTATCTTTTTTTTGCGCTCAGTTGCCACCGCTTCAGATATTTTGGAAAGTTCGTTTGACATACCGGCGATATCTATTTGCAGGCGCTTGCTTTCACTTAGATAAAGTGCTTTCACATCGACCAAATTACCGGTAGGCATCGGTAGTTTGGCAAGGATAGATTTTCCCTCCCGATCAAACATAGCCGGTAATTCAGTCTGCTCACCATTAACATTCATCACGATATAAAGCTTCCCATTTTTTTGCTTAATTTCTGTCGGTATCGCCAACTCATCGCCCGGGTCTAGCCAAAAGCCTATATATTTTTCCGGATCCTTGCCGTTCGAACAGGCGGCGTGAAAAAAAATAATCAACGATAAAAGATGGAAGATAAACAATTTGTGTGATGCCATTAGTGCTCGGTTTATATGTTCTACTGAAGTAACGCGCTACTTAGCAAACGGTTTTTAAAATTGCCATAAATGCCTTCCAACAATAAAATGATACATGCGATAACGTTATTGGAGTTCTACAAATGTTCTCTTTTTGAAAAGCTCGAAAACGGAGGGAGCGCCCATAAAGAACCAGATAGCGAGCACCGGATCGCATACGGCACACCCTGCTGATGAGCTTGGTGATATAGGGACAATGGGATTCCGTAAAAATGATGGAGCAAGTCGTAAACAGTATGAACTAGCCATCCAACAGCAATGTAATTGTAATTCTTAAGTCCTTTATATGACAGAAAAATCATGACGATACGTAATGGAAATTCAAGAAGGCCCAAGCCCCCGCTCCAATAAGTGGCGCCAGCGATTCTTACGCATGTACATTGTAATAGACAGCCTTAAAACAAGCCTCATTAAAGAGTGTTATCTTTGTGTTATGGTATTTCATCCCGCAGGCGAAGATCCCATTAAGGTGCCACGTTTTGAAGAGGCGGCCGGCTTTTATACTACGAAGCAGCGTAGTTACAACATGTCGCGTGTGAAAGGCAAAAACTCTAAACCGGAGTTGACGCTGCGTCGTGCGCTTTGGGCCAAAAATCTGCGGTTTAGATTACATGATAAGGCCTTACCCGGCAAACCCGATATCGTTATAAAAAAATACAAATTGGCAATTTTTGTTGACGGTGAATTTTGGCATGGTTATAACTGGGAAAAGAACAAACATCAAATTAAAAGCAACAAGGCATTCTGGATACCCAAAATTGAACGTAACATGCAGAAAGACCGTATCAATCATGAAAAGCTTAGAGAAATGGGCTATACTGTCTTTCGTTTTTGGTCAGACGAGGTGAAAAGAAATCTACCACGGGTTGTCAATCAGATTATGCTTTATGTAGAAACGGCCAGAGAGATTAAAATACCTTGATCCGAGTAATTCAATTTATGAGTTTACGGTTACAAGACGCAGATGGTATTCCTCGCGGATTTTAATCTTAGTGATACCAATTTAAAAAGATAAACGTTAAAATAATATATTAAATATTTATATGTACTTGTTTCGAACCCCGGCATTAGCTGGGGTTTATTTTGTTTAGGTCTAATATTTGCCCTCTAAATCAAATTAGATCCTAAGCGAACCACGAAAACCCCTAGCAGCATAATAAGAGTCGGCACCATTGTGATATACAAAGACATGGTCATACCGACGATCGCAAAAAAGAGCACCGCCAAGTTTTCGAATATTTTCGGGTGTTATTATCCAGCTGGATGTCTTCATGTCGAACTTTCCAAGCTCCTGTAAGGAGCGATACTGTTCTTCCGTTAACATTTCAATACCCATTTCAGCAGCCATATCCATCGCGCTATTTTTCGGTTTATGTTCTTTTCTTGAATCCAGTGCGACGCGGTCATAGCAAATGCTTCGACGCCCCTTTGGGCTTTCCGCTGAACAATCAAAAAAGATGTATTCATCTGTAGTTTGATCTAAGCCGACAACGTCCGGTTCACCTTCAGTCACTTCCATTTCATGTAGAGACCAGAGCTTTTCAGGATTTCCCTCCAATCGTGCCTGTATTTTTGTCCAGTCAAGATTCTTATGACGTTGCATATTTTTTTCAAAGCGCATTTTCAATGTCTTGAATAGCTCTTCAGATTGCTCTTTAGACAACCTCTTTGTATTATTTGCCATATTATTTTTGCTTTGTTATTCAGTTCAATTAAGATGATTTAGTTTACGACTTCAGAAAGCATCAAACCAACATATTAATCGTTTAATCCTTTTCCCTCCAGTATTAGTGGTATACACTTTTCAATCCTCGCTTCTCTTGTCTTCGCCTGTTTAGGCTGAGAAAAATGAAAGATATAGGCTCTTTGCCGGCCTGGCGTCAATGCTTCAAATGCAGCTTTCAAAACCGGTGTTTTATTTAGCTTATGCAGAAATTCGTCCGGGATTGTAAAATCCGCAGTCTTTTTGAAATTTACTTTCAATCCTGCTTTTTCTACTTCAATCGCTTCATAGATGTAAGCCTTTATGAGGGCTTCCATCTCGATTATCTGTTGCACATGCGTGAATCGGATTTGGCGCGCTGCCTGCACATTTTCTGTTTGCTGAATTAAGATGCCGTTGATGTCCTGCAAGAGAGCTCCTTTGAAAAACAGAAGGGCGCAATATTCTTTAAATCCGTGGATTAAAACGATGTTTCTTTCTTGGTTATCAGGAGAAGTGTTTCGGAACGTGTAACAAGGATTACCCCACTTCAGTTCTTCGCTTAGCTGACAGTCAAGTATAATCGTTCTTAGTCTTTTAAATGCGTTTTGCCACTTTTGTTCCTCATTGAAGAAGAAATCAACTTTAGGATTCATGTTTTTTTTAGTTTTTTAATAGTCTGCGGTAGCATACTAGGTCTATTCGATTATCGGTTAGCTGTGACAAGCGTTCTCTCCGCCGGTCTGAAATACCAAGATATTACCGTTAAAACTAAAAGAAGTAGCGGCGGAAATATTTCTTTCACCGGATCGCCGGATGCTATGTGAGAAAATATCGCTCCCGACATAGCAAAGAAAAAACCTGCATAAGCCCATTCCTTTAATAAAGCAAATTTAGGAATAAGCACCGTTACAACACCTAAAATTTTCCAAATACCTATTATTGTTAATAAATAGATCGGATAGCCTAAATGTAATGTCACATCGACCTCCTCTTTTATTTTTATTAATTGGACAATTCCGGTCGAAAGCATTCCCAATGAAAGCCAAAGTGTAGCAATCCAATAAGTAATTTTTCGTGCTTTGCCAGCGGAGCGATTTAGCATATTCATCTTTCTTGTTTTAATTTGTTTACCATGTTTTGTAGACGGTTATGTGCCATGTTAATGCCTTGGGCAAAAGGTAACTTTAGCATTTCGTCGCGAAGAGCTACCGATCTAAATATTGTGTGTATCGTGAGTTTGCTTGTGTCGACCGTAAGTTGTTCAAATTCCAGAAACTCAAGTTGAACGTCAAAAGGTGCATTTTCCATTTCGAATGTCCGTATGATTTTTTGGTTTGGAATAAACGCGTGGATTGTTCCGTTGGCCCGAAAAAGAACGTTTCCCTGCTCATCTCTCGTTTCGAATTGCCAACTACCATGCTTTTTACCTTCAAGCTTTAATACATTCGTTCCCATCCACTGTTTAACAATTTCAGGCTCTACATGAGCCTTAAAAAGAAGTTCTAGAGGTAAATCAAATTCTCTCGTAATCATTAATTCCTGCTTACCATCTACGGCATGCACCTGCGTCTTATATTTCATAATTCTTATTGATCTATTTTGTAGTTTTTCATAATATGCTCGAGCTTGTCGAATCGATCCTCCCATAATTGCCTGAATTGTTCAATAAAATCCGCAATTTCTTTCATCTTTCGAGGGTTTAAGTGATAGTAAATCTCTCTTCCATTTTGCTCTTGAGCAAGCAATTCGCACGCTGTAAGTATTTGAAGATGTTTGGAAACGGTCGGCCTGGCGGTATCAAAGTTGGAAGCGATGGTGCCTGCAGTCATCGATTGCGAAGCAAGCAATAAAAGTATAGCCCTTCTGGTTGGATCAGCTATGGCTTGGAATACGTCTCTTCTTAAGTTCATCATGTAGCTATTTGACTACAAATATATGTGTAGTTATTTAGCTACGCAATTTTTTTTAAAAGAAATTCTCAATTATCTTTTAGCCGGTACTGCACACCTAGGCCCTAATGCAGGGAATATCCTTTAGTATTGATCAGTTGCCACGAGTGAAGTGGTTGGATAAACCGGAGGTAGGGAAATAAGGGACAGAATTCATTCTTATATCTTCAATTTCGCCGACCATAACACCATGCGTTTTTCCCGTTTCCTGTTTAATGTTTTTCCATTCTTCATCTGCCATGAATTTACTCCAAGAGCTTTCCATCGTTTGCGTATCAGGCCATTCTAATAAATAGATAAATTTAGTTTTATCATCAGTTTTAGCTTCCCACATACCTAAAATATGAAAGTTATAAGACTTCATGATACGCAGCGCATGATCGTTAAATCTTTTATGAAATGCGTCTTTATTATGATCAAAAATCTCATAGATTCTTAATTGATGAATCTTTTTTGATGTTGTTTGCTCGGGTTGCTGGGCGTAGCCCGTTGCCGTAAAAAGAATCAGCGTAAAAAAAATTAAGAAGTTCATAAAGTCACTTTTTGATACATGAAAGATACAAATTGTAGGCGAGTATAAATTATTTTATTGTTTCGCTTTTCGCTTTTTCATAATCATAGAACCACTTCACTCCTTTATCCCATGCTTCGGCGCCTACACGCTTAAACCACGATTCATATTGTTGTTTTAAGCGCCCGGCCACTTCCGGTTCTTCCAATATCAAGTTGTGCAATTCGGTGCGGTCGGCTTGTAGATCATAGAGTTGCCATGTTTCAGGCCACTCGGCAACAAGCTTCCATCTGCCATCTAGTACAGCCTTATTCCCTTCGTGTTCCCAAAAGATGGGCTGCGATCTTTTAAGTCTTTGACCAGCTAAGATAGGTTTTAAACTAATCCCTTCAGGCGGTAAAATTGCCTTTCCTTTCCAGCTGTTCGGGTAGTCGGCCCTGCCGATCTCAGCGAGCGTTGCTAGTATGTCTACAATATGCGCAGATTGCCGCTCAAACGCTCCATTTCGCGAGGTAGGAATGCCATTTGGCCAGGAAATAATGGCAGGAGAAGAAATCCCTCCCTCATGGGTATGATGCTTATATGACCAAAATGGTGTACAGGCAGCTTCCGCCCACCCTTGTCCTAAAAACACGGTCGACTGTGAGGATCCAGGATCAGGGCCTTCGTACTTAGCTTCATAGCCCGGTTCTGCGTTTCCTCCATTATCGGATATAAAAAGAATCAGTGTGTTGTCCAATACACCCCTTTTTTCCAGTCCCGATACCAAATCACCAATACTTTTATCAAGATGCGTTATTACAGCGGCGTAAATAGCCATGATGTGATCATACTTTTCTTTTTCTTTCTTACTGAGGGTTTCCCATTTAGGTACATTAGGGTTGAATGGTGGCAATTTCCAAGACGGATCAATCAGCCCAAGTTTCTTTTGTTTTTCATAGCGTTCCCGTCGTAATGCATCCCAACCTTTCATATATTTACCTTTAAATTTTTCAATTTCAGCAGCCGGAGCCTGTAATGGAAAGTGGGGAGCATTGTGCGCCAGATATAATAAGAAGGGCTTTTTTTCTGAAATAGCTTCATCAATGAAGCGCAATCCATAGTCTGTCCATAAGTCGGTTGAGTACCAGTTCTTAGGTAATTCTTTAGCGTTATTGTCTAATGCACGGCCATTTAAAAAAAGTTTTGCGTTCTTTCCGTTACCGTAGTAAAAACCACCTGCCGGTGCATTCAGTGAACGATCGAAGCCTCTCTTCCAGGGAACTACGCCATGAGGCTGGCCGACATGCCATTTGCCGGTCATAGCGGTAAAATAGCCTGCGTTTTTCAATAATTCGGCGATGGTGATTGTGTGATCATTCAGCTGTCCGCGATATCCCGGATGTTCAGGCCCTTTGTCGTCCATCATGTGCCCAATACCGGCTTGGTGAGCGTAAACGCCTGTAAGCAAAGTCGCACGAGAAGGGCAACAGCGAGCAGTATTATAGAAATTGGTAAAGCGGATACCTCGTTTAGCTAAATTATCCAGGTTTGGTGTTGGAATTTCACTTCCATAACACCCTAAGTCGGCATATCCTAAATCGTCTGCCAAGATCACAATAATATTCGGACGATCTTGCGCAAGCGTTCTAAAATAAGATAGCAAAAAAGTCAAGACAAGAAGTGGTATTATATGATTTATTTTCGGTTTTCTTTTCATGTTATTTGTGGCTTTTGAGGCATTCGTGATACTTACTACTATAGCCGATGAAACTTATTTGCAGGTAAAAATAATAAATACACCTACATGAAATTACGAAAGAAAGATACTTATTATGTGAATAAATTGTACCGATTTCTTTGAAAGGCCATTGATGTCAACAGTTAATGGAGATCATGCGTCTTTGTTAAAGATCAACGTTCTCTTATTAAAGCGTTAAATCCGGCCTTATGGGTATCCGCTCTTTTTTTATTTTTTTTGATCCCGTATTTTAGCAAAGCAAAGTTTAGAATATGAATTATCGGACAATAGCGCCGCCGCCATCGTTAGCACGATATATTAGTTGCCTATGGTCTTTGGAAGCACCCGTCGATGATATGTCACAAAGGGTATTTACGGTTATGTCCAGTGGCTTTCCCGGACTCATTTTTCAGCGAGATCCCGCCGTATTTACTGGTTTTGGAGGGGAGCGATTACCACAGTTGTTTATTTTTGGCCAAGCAACGCACTATGGAAATTTACAAGCGAAAGGGCGTATTCAGCTAAGCGGTATAAATTTTCGACCGACGGCCCTTAAAAGTTTATTCAATCTGAATGCCAACGAGCTAAGGGACGAGCATATAAATATTCATGATCTGATTAAAACCTCTTTGACCGAACAGTTGCTCCATGCTGATTCGCTGGAAGAACAAGCAAATTGTCTTTTTACCTGTTTTAACAGGCTTGCGGGTCGTCGTCAAGATTCGGGTACAATGCTGACCTATGCCATAGAGATATTGCAGAGAGGGGGTAACATTCCTCATCTTTTGAACAAGCTTAACCTATCTGAACGTTCATTGGAACGCCTTTTTCAAAGCTATATTGGCATTAGTCCAAAGTTATACATCCGTATAATGCGTTTCCAACGATCAATTACATTGTTGAAAGAGCGCAGCGGTGCTTCATTAACAGATATTGCGTATTCGCTTGACTATTTCGACCAATCCCATTTTATTCACGATTTTAAACGGTTTTCGGGAGTAAGCCCCAAGATATATAAAAGAGATGCTGCGGAACGTATGCCGGGCTTTCCCGAATGGAGACCCTAAACAAGTCGTGTCGGTTTTTTACAATTTTCAAAAGTTCAGAGGCGTTATTTTTGCACGCTGTGAATTGAAAATTTAAAAGCATGAAAAATACCATTAACTGGTTGGACTTAGCTCCCATGCAGAAAGGAAAAAACATATGGAACAAAAGATAATGGAACCGGATAATACGGCGGTAAGAACCGCTTTATGGAGAGCTTTACATTTAGAAGTGGACGGAAAACCGCCTATAATAGAAGATGACCTAGGATTGAGGCTCGTTGCACCCGATGCCGGTTGGCGGGAACGACCCCACATGCATCCGGAATTTACGAAGCGTCTTCGCGCTTCAATTGTTGCCCGCGCCCGTTTCATTGAGGACTTAATCATTGACCAAAGTGCGCACGGTATTCAGCAGTATGTAATTCTTGGTGCCGGGCTCGATACCTTCGTACAACGCAGGCCGGATATTGCGTCCAAGCTTCAAGTGTTTGAGATAGACCAACCAAGTACGCTAGCATGGAAACAAAAGCGGCTTATTGATTTAGGGTATAATATACCCGATTATTTACACTTTGTACCGGTCGATTTTGAAGCCACCTCGTGGTTGGAAGAACTGCTAAAATCAAAATTTAACGCGAATAAAGCTGCCGTAGTGGTTTGTACAGGTGTAACCCTATATCTTACTAGGGAAGCTATTGTATCCACCCTGAAGCAGATCGCTTCACTCGCCACGGGCTCGCAACTTGCTATGACTTTCTATTTACCGCTAGCATTAATGGATGAGGAAGACAAACCTTTACAACAAATAGCGGAAAAGGGCGCCCGTGAAGCAGGAACACCATTTGTGAGTTTTTTTGCACCACATGAGGTGTTGGCCTTAGCTAAGGAAGCAGGTTTTAAGGAGGCGCGGGTATTTTCTACTAAAGAGATGGAGCAAACCTATTTCAAAGACAGAGCTGATCAGCTTTTGCCTGCGAGTGGAGAAGTGTTTTTATTGGCAGCAACTTAACACGATTAAGACCGGGCCGTGCTTGGCCGTTTATCTCCGAATACTAAAGCAAGGGTAACAATTCCAATTAAAAAAAAGGAGGCAATCAATGGGAATACCGTGTTGGCCAGCAGATTGCTTATAAACGAGCCCAAGGCCGCCCCAATGAAAAAGAATGAAGTTCCATATATAGCCGATGCCATTCCTGCCCTGTCGCCCATTGGTTCCATTGCCAATGCACTACTGTTTGGTTCAACTGCTAAATTAAGGCCAACCAATAAAGCAATGGCAATAAAAAATAAAGTCATCTGTGGCGGATCTCCCCAAGCAAAGGTGCAGGCAAGCAATAATGCTCCTACGAGGCTGTAAACAATCAACAGCCCTCGTATGGTTCGTCTTGCGCCAAACTTAGATGAAAGCCGTGAATTAGTAAGTGCTGATAAGGCAGCAATAAAACCAACGCTTGCAAAGATCCATGCAAATAGTTCCGGTCTTCCGTATATTTCTCCCAAAATATGTTCAGAGCTAGAAACCCAAGAACTTAAACCTGTGAAAAGAAACGTGGTAACTGCTGTATATCTTAGAAATACGCTATTGCTAAGAATGGATCGTATGGATTGACTGATAGTGTTCCAGTTCAGTTTACTGCGTTTCTCAAGCGGCAGCGACTCTTCCATCCGCAATGACCAAACAAATACTACAACCGCAAATAAGGGTGGTGTTAAGAATACGGCACG
Organism: Olivibacter sp. 47; assembly: GCF_030372825.1. NCBI lineage: Bacteria > Pseudomonadati > Bacteroidota > Sphingobacteriia > Sphingobacteriales > Sphingobacteriaceae > Olivibacter > Olivibacter sp. 47. Next base: position 6,141,362 of record NZ_JAUCNR010000001.1, on the reverse strand, counting down.
CCAAGTCGAAAAAGATAGAATCGCCAGACCTAAGAAGGGAGCAAAAACAGGTGTGAACAAAAATATGGTGAAGATCAGCGATAAGATGCTAGCCATTTTATCGCCAACAAACCGGTCCCTCACACCGGCGATCGCGGTCATAAAAACAGCTGATGCTCCCATTCCGGCTATAAAGCGGGCGACTAACATAATGCTTAGGCTGGGTGCATAAGTTGCAGCAATGCCGCCGATAATATATAGAGGAAATCCAATTCGCAAAATAATTAATCTGCCAAAACGATCAGAAAGTGCACCGAAAACGAGTTGTGCAATCTGCCCCATAAAAAAGAATACTATTATTTGCGCCGTGGCGTTTGATTCCGCAGCGAGGCCAAAATGTTTCCGAATTTCACTAAATGCGGGCAGCATAATATCAATTCCCAAGGCGGTAAGCATCATCGTGCAAGCGGAGAGTGCAATAAATTCAGCCGATTTCATTTTCATAGACTAAAGGGACTAAGTCGTTCATTTGTTTTTTTACAAATGTTCTTTTAAAATTCGTTTGTCAATGTACAAAACTACTAGCCTACGGTCGATTATAACGGGTGTGAATTAGACATTGTTGGAGGTTGATTTGGACAGGTCCCAGCGTACCAACCGCATGAATATCCGTTGCCTTTCGGTAAAGGGAAGATCCTATGGGCTCCGAGATAGAACTTTTTTTGTGTTATTATCATTTGGGAGCTACTTTATTTTCAAGTAAACTCATCAGATCCTCTAAAACTGCTTGATAAATATTTCTTTTGAGTTCGTTGGGTTCCAACTCAATCAGGCGTTGGTATTTTTTTATGAGCATGGATACTTTAAGTTCTTTCATGAGGTAACCGATAAGTGACTTACAAAGTTATGGAAATATATTAATCCTTATAATCATTTTTGGTGCGATGGATCGTTTCTCCATTTGTAATTACTAGGTTAACGGCCATGAAAATAGTTGCCTTTGATGTAGTACTAGAGATCAAAATAAATACGATTACCGGCCGCATGGATCGATGTAGGGTTAATAACGCAAAAGCCCCTCTTTCGAGGAGCTTTATAACTAGTAAAAACAAAATTTATTGTTAATAATTAACCGTCAAGTTGATGTATTGTTTTTAGTTCTACAAAAAAATCTTAAAACTATAAAGGAAATAGCGAATCTGTTTCTTTATTGGGTTTTTTGTTTTAATCTGCTCACAAATTTTATGTGCCTGCTTTGCGGATTTGTGATATTGAGGCGAAATCAAATGAAAGTTTCAGCATTTTTTCTCAAAAACAGGAAATTTCCTGTGTTAATTTAGGTATTAATCCTTCTGTTACTTTTTACTTTATTTCTCACCTTTGTGCTACTGAAATAAAAGCATACCTATGGACAAACATTATGGCGAAATTATCGAAATGGTAATTAGGCGCAACGGTTACAGTATTAGTGAGTTAAGTCGTTTGATGAAAGTGAATAGAAGATCAATTTATAACTGGTTCGGGCAACCACGAGTTAAATCAGAGATTATTTTCAAGATCGGTGTAACACTACGCCACGATTTTTCGCGGGAATTCCCCGAGCTTTTCAACTCCGAAGATTTTCAAATGGAGTTCGAACGCAAAAAAGAAGTGTTCCACGATTCTATCCAACATGTGGAGGAGGTATCGTATTGGAAAGATAAATATATTTCGTTACTTGAGGAGTATAATACTGCATTAGCTCGTCAATCACAGCGATACGGTATATCTGCTGCGATGGCATAGCATCAAACCTAATAGATAGGAAAGGCGGCTTAGGTCGCCTTTCTTTTTTTTGAGAGGATTTATTCTTGTAACACACCTAAATAAAATAAAAGAGATTTACGCAATTCCAACTTCTTTCCAGTTTCCCTTTCTAAGCTTGCCATTAAACAAAGGAACATTGGATGATAAAATGGATACTATTGATGTTGCTGCTTGCGACTACCAAAAACAGCTGTGCCCAAGTGGAGTCAGGTACATTACCGCTAAAGCTAAAGCATGCCGAACCACTTTATATGGATTTAATACGTGATCTCGGCGCTCACAAAGGAGAAAAAGAGATTAACATCGGTTTGAGTTACGGAATGAACGGGAGATACAAGGAAATGGGAGGGTTTGCGGAGTTCGAATTCGCTGTCGCAAATCGATGGGGAATGGAGGTGGAAACTGATTTTTCGTTTTATAAAGGAAATCATTCGGATCCGTTGGCAAATGTTCCGAGTAATCGGATAGAAGGGCTTAAGTGGGCGAACCAGTATACCTTTTTGGTGTCTGAAGATTGGCAAACTTCCATGGCATTTGCTTTTATACATGAATTTCGTTTTCACTCTTTTTATTCTATTCGCCATCGACACCAATTAATGAAAGGAGTCTCAGAGAATCCAATACTAATCATAGCAAGACGATGGGGAAAACATGTCCACTCCTTATTGTACACCGGACCCGAGTGGATGTTTTCTTCCAGTAAAGGGGACAATTACATAGGATATCAATTACATACAAGTATCCATTATGTATGGGATGGAGGATATTTTTTGGGAATAGAATGTAACCAGGAAAAGAATGTGGCCGGATGGCATAGTGTACTGCATCCACAGCTAAAGCTGGCATTAAACGATGCAGTATCTGTCGGCCTCGTAATAGGAGTGCCATTAAGGAATACAACTGAAAGGGCTGGTTTCATGACACGATTGATTTTGGAACTCTAGTGAAGTAAAGTTCGTCTTGAATCTCGTTACGTCAACGCAGAATGACAATTTTGGCTTATCCATTCAAAGGATATAGAATTGATAACACCTAAAAGTAAAAACCTAACAAATTATTCCATTGCAGGATACTTTTAAATATATTAGAGGCATAAGTATAATTCCGGGCAAGGCATAATAAAAACGAATAGAAATGTGGAATCAAACAAAAATCACCGAATTGTTTGGTATTAAATACCCGATTTTACTCGGTCCAATGGGAGGAGGGTTTTCAACACCCGAATTATTGGCAGCTGTTTCTAATGCGGGCGGTTTAGGTAGCTTTGGTGCTTACACGTTAACGCCTCAAGAGATAAGGGAAGCGGATAAAGCTATTCGCCGGTTAACTGATAAACCTTATAACTTTAATTTATGGGTATCAGATGTTGATGAACGGCTGACGGACTATTCCGTGAAAAAGGTGGAACAGGTGAAGCAACAATTCAAGCCCTATTTCGATGAACTAAGCATTCCCATGCCAGACTTATCCACAGATATCCCATCCAAATTCGAAAGTCAGGTTGAGGTTATATTCGAAATTAAGCCGACAGTATTCAGCTTTATATTCGGTGCGCCATCATCTGAAATCCTTCGAGAATGTAAACGACTGAATATTCGAACAGTGGGTGCTGCCACAACGCTTGATGAAGCACTTCTGTTAGAAGAAGCAGGAGTTGATGCCCTCGTGGCTGCCGGCTTTGAAGCAGGTGGGCATCGACCTTCTTTTCTTCGCTCGCCTCAGGAGTCGTTTACCGGATTGTTCGCCCTTCTACAGCAACTGAAGTCCAAGGTTAAAATTCCAATCATTGCAGCGGGGGGGATATCCAATGGGAAGGGGATTGCAGCGGCATTCAATTTGGGAGCTGATGCCGTACAGTTGGGCACAGCCTTCGTTGCTTGCGAAGAGTGTAACGCAACCGCGACGCATCGTGCTAAGCTTTTTTCAGACGAGAGTAGATATACCGTTGTCTCGAAATCGCTTACCGGAAGAATGGGTAGGATGATCAAAAATCGTATCGCTGACGAAATCCCCTTTGAGCAAGAGGTACTGCCATTTCCCTTACATACAAAATTGTTGGCACCGTTAAAAAAAGCTGCGTTAGAGCAGGGAAAAACAGATTTAGTAAACTTTTGGGCAGGCCAGCACGCACAAAGCTTTATTCATCGTAATGCAGCCGGATTAATGGAATCCTTAGTTCAAGAAGCATCCATTTTATTAGCTTGATACCTTATGTTGTTGCATCTGCTTGACAGGGCTTTATTAGCGCCCTGTCATTTCTTCGTAGGTTGGTCCGTAAAGGCCTGGCACCTTATTGCCGGTGGCACGAAGATAAACAATCAATTCGCCACGGTGATGATAAATATGATTAAAAAGAAAATTTCGCGCTACAATACCTCGCGGCATCGGTCCAAGTACCGTACGTTCGCCCACTTTCATGGTCCACGGGTCTTGCAAGTTTTCTTCCTTTATCGACTTCAATGCCGCCCGTGCCCTTTCCACATTTTCTTCAAAAAGTTCAATAGTTGCTTTGATATCAACCGCCTCTCCGCGTTCAAGGTGATCTGCCGCTAAGTCGTACACATCTTGTGTAAGTGTACCCACATACCAGTAATATATGGTAGCGATATGTTGCGCGAGCTCGCCCATTGTCCATGAAATGGTAGAAGGTTTGTAATTAATATCTCTTTCCGGTACAGCTTGTAATAGTTTTCTAGTACTGTTTACTTCGTATTCAAATTCAGCAATTAGGGATTCTAGTATCATAATCGGTTGTTTTCACAAACTTAACTAAATTGCATTTTTTTTACAAGTCTTATTCTGGATGACAAGGCACTTTAAAGTTAGAGAGGCGCGTGAAGGAGACGTCGCTCAATTGGCAGAGGGTTTTTACGCATTTGAGGTTCGGTCCGTTTTTATTGAACCCTTTGACGGATCTGATCTCATAGAAAGTACGCTTGCTGTTCCGTACGAAAAAATATATGATTTTGATGCAACCTCTTTAAAAGAGCATATCGGTAATGCCGAGGCTGCCTTATTTGTTGTTGATGATCTCGATTTTAGACCAAGAGGCTACATTGCTGTTTCCCACTTTTGGAATGGCTATGCTTCCATCGATGATCTCGCGGTTGATCTAAGTCTGCGTCGTTTAGGCGCGGCAAAATTGTTGATGAATGCCGCGGCTAATTGGGCACAACAAGAAGGGTTGGCAGGACTACGCTTGGAGACGCAAAACAATAATGTTGCCGCTTGTAAATTCTACAAGCAGTACGGGTTTATCCTCGGAGGCTATGATCAGTACCTGTATAGCGGTATCCAAACAGAAAAAGCAGAAACTGCACTCTTTTGGTATCTCCGTTTTCTATGAGGGCTAAGCCATTAACGCCATAAAAGACAGAATCCTAATTCGGTTCACGACAAGAAAGACTGTTTACCCCCTTAAACTGGTTGAACACCGTATCAGCTCGATACTTGAGCCGTCCAGACAAGTAAATTGAGCCGTAAGAGAAAGCAATCTCGGCGCAAAAAAACGGACCTTTATACCGTTAATCATAAAATAGCAGCAATGGCAACAATAACAAAGATAACCTTAGGTAAAAATGGACCACTTGTGTCCAAGCTCGGACTAGGATGTATGCGCATGTCGCCCGTTTGGGGAGGACAGGTGAACGATGAAAAGGAAAGCATCGCTACCATTCAAATGGCCTTAGACAATGGTATTAATTTTTTGAACACAGGCGACTTTTATGGTAGTGGTCACAACGAATTATTAGTAGGTAAAGCCATTAAGAATAGACGCGATGAGGCTTTCATAAGCGTCAAGTTTGGTGCGATCTTTTATGGAGGCCAATGGATTGGGCTCGACTTACGCCCCATAGCTATCAAAAATTTCATAAATTATTCTTTAGTTAGGTTGGGAATAGATACCATCGATCTTTATCAACCCTGTAGAATGGATAACAGTGTTCCGGTAGAAGATATTATAGGAACTATTGCAGACCTGATTAAAGAAGGAAAGGTACGTCACCTCGGTGTCTCAGAAATAACGGCCGAACAACTACGAAAAGCGAATAGTGTTTACCCGGTGTCGGCATTGGAAATAGGTTATTCATTGGCTGACCGTCAAATCGAGCATGATCTGCTTCCCACTGCTAAAGAGCTAGGTATAGGTGTAGTAGCCTTTGCCAATACGGCCGAAGGTTTACTCACCGGTGAAATGAAAGCGCCGCTTCCGGCCGATAGCTACCAAAATCACTTCGCGCGTTTTCAAGGAGAGAATCTGATTAGGAATCTGGAAAAAGTCGAATTTTTAAAGCAAATGGCGAAAGAAAAAGAATGCACGCCAACGCAGCTAGCCATTGCTTGGGTAAATAAGCAAGGTGATCATGTAATGCCATTGGTAAGCATGAGCAGGAGATCCCGGCTACCGGAGAATATGCAAGCGATGGAAATAAACTTCACGGCAGAGGAGATGAACGCCCTCAATACACATTTTTCACCCAATGCAATACTCGGTGGTACTTATTTACAGCGCTAATCGGACTACGCATAAATTCTGTCTGTTTTATATCTTTACATCATGACGAGTCCAACCGAAATAGTCCCTGGAGTAATTTTTTTTCCTATCTTTCAAGTAAGAGGAAGGAAAAAGGAGCATTCTTGGGGCACAACATCTTGGTGTTGCTAGTTTCAGGCTATTTCACGTTGGAAACTGCGGATCAAAAAATTTCAATGAGTCGCGGTCAGATGTTATTAATGCGAAAAAATCAGCTGGGAGAGATTACTAAAACGCCCTTGGAGAATGAGGACTATCAGACGATTGTTATAAGCCTGCAAGAAGATTTGTTACGGCAGATTGCGCTTGAAGAGCAAATTGAGATAGGACAAAAATATGCCGGACCTTCCAATATTCTCATCCCTGAAAACGATTTTTTAGCGGCCTTTTTTCAATCCATTATTCCCTATATTCGTCATCCTGAGGAAAAAATAATCAATACGTTAGGCTTGTTAAAAGTAAAAGAGGTCGTATATCTGTTGCTTAATACCATGCCTCAGCTCAAAGAATTTTTGTTCGATTTTTCTGAGCCCTATAAGATCGATTTGGAAAAATTTATGTTGAATAATTTTCATTATAACATTCCTATTGAAAAATTTGCCGGGCTTACAGGAAGAAGCCTGGCTAGTTTCAAGCGTGATTTCCATAAGATATTCGGCATGGCACCTCGCCATTGGCTGCAAGAAAGAAGACTGGCCGAAGCCCGACATCTTATAGAAAGAAAGAACAAGAAGCCCTCTGCCATCTACCTTGATCTCGGATTTGAAAGTCTTTCACATTTTTCACACGCTTTTAAGAAGAAATTCGGCAAAGCACCCACTGAGTGGGTGCTCTAAAAGTTTTCGAGCTTAGTAGAGAGTTCGACTATTTTGTGCCTTTTTCCAGTAGCGCAGCTGCACACCAAAGGTAAGGTGCTTGCCCATGAAGATCTCCTGCATTTCGCGGACGGTCGTGATAATACTGTTTGTCATTCTTTTTGCCGGTACCGATGCAAACCTCGGTTACATTATTACGCTGGTCAATGTAAGGAACCATCGCCAGCCACGCTTTGCGTGCAGCTGGAGCGTAGGATGCCGCATCCAACCACCCTTCCTTCACACCAACAATAAAAGCGTAAGCGAACATCCCTGTTCCTGAGGTTTCCGGCCAGAAATCAGGTTCATCAATAAGCTGGTTCCACATACCACTTTCCCCCTGATAATTTTTCAAACTCTTCATCATTGTCAAATAACCTTCCATAATACGTGATCGATCTGGATGGTCTAAAGGTAATAACCTTAACAGATTTGGCATTCCTACTGCCATCCATCCGGCGCCTCTCGCCCAATAATAGGGGACGTCAGGAGCGTGGTAGAAAAGGCCATTGGGACGCTGTAACTCATTTAAATAAAGTACCATTTCCTTTGCCGCTCGATCCAGGTATTTACGATCACCCGTCACTTTATATGCTTCACTTTGTACAACCGTAATCATATACATATCGTCAATCCAAAGACGTGTCTGCCAGGAGTACCCCTTATCTGCCCAGGCTTTTTCCTCTGCTTTAGCATTTGTTGGCACATTCCATTGCGAATCAGCATAGGCCAGTCCTAAAGTTTTATAGCGCTCTTCTTTTGTTATCTGATAAAGCTTGAGTGCGAGACTTCCAAACATATTATAATCCACATGGTTCATGGGAGGCAATAATACCCTTTCTGTTGTAAAAAAAGGTTCAAATTTTTCCTGCAGGAGTTTAATAAGCTTTTGGTCATTAGTTTTTACAGCATAGTCCAAAGCGCCATTCCAGGTGCATACCTCTGCATAATGGATAAACCGCCCGGCATATAGCTCATGCCTCCCATCTATAAAATGATAAGCCAATCGTTTACCAACTTCCGTCGGCATTGATCCTTTCGGAAAGTTGGTCAACACATTTTGCGCCAATAAGATTTGAAACGAACATACTGTTAGTAATAACAAAAATGGTTTTTTTAAATACTTCATTGAATGGTTTTTTAATTATGAGAAAATTTAAGTTTTTTTGAAAGCATGATTAAAAATAATCGTTTTGCTATCTGAGATCCTTTTCAAGTATAGGACCGGATCGGTTTATGGTATCGGCTTCGTTCCGTTCACCTGGCTTCTCTCTTTTCTTCCACGCTCCCGGAAGTCGTTTTCCTTCCACATCGTCCCGATCCGGTGTAGGGTTTTGAGGCTTCGAATCACCGGTCTCTACGATCCATTCATCAAGAACCTTTCGCAGATAAGCTAGTATCTTCTGATTACTGCCCACCTCTGCCACATTGGTAAACTGAAAGGTATCTCCGGATAGGTTATAGAGTTCTTCTGGCTTTCGCGGCTTCAGGAAAACATCTTCCTGTGCTGCATTGGTCAAGCCTCTCTCATAAGCTTCCCAAAGTTCTTTGCCTGCCGGGAACATCTTCGTTGATTCACCGGCAAGGTTCTGCCTTTCAGGGAAGCCATTTCGGATATATACCCAATCCTTATAGCGAACCATGCGTTCGTAACCTTGAAACACGTGCCAGTTATGTTCAGCAAAAACAAAATCACGTATCATCTGTTCGCGGCCTTGTAGCACCCCGAAAAAGCTTTTTCCCTGTATTCGCTTATCTGTTGTAGCGATTCCTGCTATGTCCAGCATGGTAGGGGCGATATCAATGGCGCTAAATAAGGAGCTATTCTCTGCGATATTTATGCCAGGGCCGATCATAATAAAAGGGCTTTTTATACCGCTATCATATAATCTCACTTTGTTGCGCGGAAAAGGGCTCCCGTTATCACTCATAAAAATGATATAGGTATTTTCAAGAATGCCTTGATGTTTAAGTTCTTCCACCACCTTTCCAACATAGTAGTCGAGACGGGAAATCTCATGGTAATAGGCCGCCAAATCTTTGCGCGTTTCAGGGCCGTCGTATAACATGGGCGGCACCTTTAACTTTTCCGGATCGTGTGTTATACCCCGTTCATCGAACTGCCAGTCGCGGTGCGCATCGTGCGAAGCAAACCACATAAAAAAGGGTTTGTTCTCAGGTCGGTTTTGAAGGATAGACACCCAGTCTTCCTCCGCACCGGGGCCCTTACCTGATGAAATCATATCAAATGCTTTTTTTACAGCGGGGCCCATATGGTTTTTGCCCGAAAGTGCTGTATAATATCCTGCTTTTCTGAGTATCTCCGGAAACATGATTTGCCTTGCCGGGAGCGGATCATGTAGTTCCGGCGCCCCCGTATTATGTGGATACCGGCCGGTAATGATGCTGCTTCTACTGGGGCTACAACTGCTGGTTGTAAGATACATGTTCTTAAATACTAACCCGGCAGAACCTAAGGCGTCAATATTAGGCGTTCTTACATCCTTGTTGCCATAGCAGCCAATATCGCCCCAACCAATATCATCGGCAATGATGAGGACGATATTAGGCTGATTAGCCGTCTTCCGCTGGGCAAATAATAATTGAAAAGAAAATATTGCCAACATGAAAAGAAATCGTTTCTTGCACATCATATTTTTGATTTTTATTGATTTATTAATCCATTACATAATTCAATAGACCTATGTAATGCTTAATTCGTAGTATCTTCATCAGCTACGGCATCCTGCCAGTTAGTCCACATTTCAACTCCTGCGTCATAGCCGCTGTAACCGGGATTTTGATGTAATTTGGCATACAGGTTAGAATTAATTGCATCCTGAGGAATGGGCCAATAAATATTATGAGGCGCTATGGTATAGCTTCTATTCCTAACAGTTACCTTGTTTTTATTATAATAATCGTTGTAATGTTGAATACGCTGGTACCAATAATTGTTGTCTGATAAGTTATTTAGTTGATACGTATTACCCCATTCATCTGCTTTATTGCTCAATGCCAAACTATAGGATATGCGGCTTAATTCCATGTGTCTCCATTCTTCCATATATAGTTCACGAGCGCGCTCATTAACGATATCACCAATGGTAACGCTTGCATAGAACTGGCTACACTGTGCTCTTTTTCTTACGGTATTGACATCTGCTGTCGCCATTCCAATATTTCCTTTATAAAATTGTGCCTCTGCCCTTAGTAGATAGGTTTCTGCCAAACGGTAGCAGTACCAGTCGGCAGCTCCACCATCATTTCTGTTCGAAGTAGGCGTTGCTAGGAATACAGGGTCATCGATGTATATCTTATAGTGAGGCCAATTAAACCAGCTGCGGATTGTATCGGTGCATAAGAGCGTGGTACCTTCGTACAGGCGCAAGTTTTGTCCATAATAGGCATCTGTAGGATCATTATATTTAAGCATCTCCATGCGGGCCCAGTTGCCGACGGTGCTGTTGTGCCGCAAATCAGTCGTATCTTCAATTCCGTTAACAGACCAAAGACCGTATTGAGCAAAATGAGTAGGTCTTATCAATCCGATCCCTCTGCCTACCGAACCATTAATGTCATATTCAGCTCTATATTTAGAATCGGTTTTGGCGGCAGCCAACAGAACCTTTCCACTGGGTGATTTCAATGCCGCCTGGTTCCACATAGGACCCCAGTTGCGCATCGATTTATACCGAATGGTAGCATCTGTGCCCTCGCGATTAGGCATTACCAGGATCGCTTCTTTATTTGCTACGATAGCTTTATTTATAGGGCGATGCAAGTCCCATATCACATTGCGGGTAACAGGCCATGCAATAGGAGAGGGATTATCAAATGTACCAAAGTTTTCCGTCATCAATGCATATCCCGAACGATCAATCAGTATATTGGCCTGTTCAATTGCCTTATCCCACTGGCCCGTGGCTAGGTAGCATTTGATTAAAAGCTGACGGCAAGCGGCCTTATTGATCATGCCAACATAGGCCATTTGCGATTGTTCCGGCACCCATTCCACCGCTTTCTCCATATCCGCGGTAATCATTTCCAAAATAGCTGCGCGACTGGAAGTTTTATAGTTTTGTTTGGGTGCTGTTAATATTTTCGTCACCAGTGGTACATCTCCAAATTGGAAACAAAGTGCCAAATACCGAAAAGACCGATGAAAGTAGGCTCTACCTAGGTATTCGCGCTTGGTAGCCTCATCCAAATCCGGCACATTATCAATGAAACTCGTGATTGTATTGGCATATTTGATACCCATATAGGTCTGATCCCAGAAAAAAGAAATCGTGTTTATTTGATTGTCGTGCATTCCGTCCGTCGGCGTAAGGCGCGTTGCCACATCAGCAAAAATGTTACCGTCGTCTGTTTTACCGGAAACCGCTACGTCCGACAGCATATATTCGGTACTAATCGGGACAGATACATCCCTTGTTTCCAAATGGCTCCAATAGGTACGCAAATGCCTGTCTGCCATCGCAACGGTCGCGTCTAAACCAGAACGTGTTGAAAAGGTAAGTTCAGGTTCGTAAAACGAAAGTGGATCTGGCTTTAAATAATCCTTTGTGCAGCTGGCCAATAAAGTAACTGATAATATACTGATAACCGATATATAATAAGTCTTCGTTTTCATAATTAATGTTTTTAAAAAGTTAGGTTTACCCCCAAAGTGAATATTCTTGGTGCCATCGCCCCAGTTTCGATATCCCAATACCGCCAATTCTTATCTTTACGCCATACGGCCGCATTCCGAACCGAACCAAAAACTCTTATATTTTCGATGTGGTAGCGCGAGATTAATTTACTAGGTAATGCATAGCCCAAACTTATATTGTCCAACCTGATGAAAGATCGGTCGAATACTCTTTGGGGAGCGTTAAGACCCGCAGGTCCTTTCGATTCTAAACGCGCCAAAAATCACTTGGGTTTTCCGGTGTCCAATAAGGTTTCTCATAAGTATTTGCCAAGCCCTGGCTAATCGTTGAGGTTCCGTTATCCTGATTCAGATAAGCCCCGTTCGTGCTCTTATGCCCCCAGTATGAATAGATATTAAAAGAAAAGTTAAAATTTTTATAAGTGAAATTGTTCCGTAGCGACCACATAATAGGCGCCTGCGTTTGCCCCAAAAACTCTTTATCATTATCGTTGTAGACAGGACGCATGCTCCCGTCTGCATTCTGGATATCATCGGCGGTGTAGTTATTGGCTACTTTAGGATCACCGGGACGTTGTCCGTACCGGGCGGCTTCGTCTATTTCATCAACCTGCCAAATTCCGGTTACTTTATAATTCCAGATAGCGCTGATAGGCTGGCCAATAAACCATCCATTTCCAATGTCGTCTACTTCTTTGCTGGCCACCACATTACCATTCGCATCCAGCACATCCTGATATTGGTAATACAGGTGCTTAATGGTGTTTTTATATTTTGAAAAACCAAAAGAAGTGCTCCAACTAAAGTCCTTTTTCATGATGTTCTGTGTATTGATGGCTATTTCGAATCCATTGTTTTGCACTTCACCCAAATTGGTAGTAATGCTGGTAAAACCCGAAAAATTCGGTAAAGACTGGTTCATGATCATGTCGGTAGTGGACATTTGAAAATAATCCAAGGTCGTTGCTATACGATTATCCAGAAAGCCGAAGTCCAAACCGATATTGAACGAAGCGGTTTTCTCCCACTGCAGATCCTTGTTGGCTAAGCGGTCTATCCGTAGGTACTGATACTGTATATAGTCGCCATTTGCGTTGATATAGCCCTGCGTGCCCACACCATTGGCTAAGTTGGCCAATGCAATATAAGGGTTTGCAAGCGAACGATTGCCATTTTGTCCGTAAGACAGGCGCAGTTTCCCATTACTCATGGCATTCCAATTAAAGAAATTTTCTTTGGTAAACGTCCAGGCTAATCCGGCAGACAAAAAAGTAGCCCGTGGATTGGAGGTACCAAATGCCGAGTAGCCATCCCTGCGTACCGAACCCGTAAACATATACTTATCGTCATACGAATAGAAAAGGCGGGCCAACATACCGTCTGCCGTTTGCCGACTGTCTTCGGTATCAAATTCACTTCGCAACCTGTCTCCACCACTCGTTTCATGAAAGCCCAACGCATCGGTAGGTGTTATATTCCGGGCCCTGATAACATCCCACCAGTATCGCCGCTCTTCCGCTTCCTGCACCAGGGTTATATTTACTCGGTGCTTTTCGGCAAAGGTTTGCTCCCAGTTAATCGTGTTATTGATCGACCAGTCAAAGCGTTTACTGTTTTCGCGATCTACCCCCGCATTATTAGAAAGCGGGTTCCAATCCGGGTGTGTTGATGAAGCAAAATAGCGTTTGTAGAACCACTGATACCTGGGCGAACCATTAAATGAATAGGTAATGTTAAAAGGCAGTTTTATTTTAGCTGTGAAAATGGAATTTAACACGGTATAGCCACTTTCCAGATCTTGGAATTGTCTGTCAAAATCATAATTATAGCCTCTAATAAGCCCCGTAAGACCGGAACCCTGCGGGTGTACTTCGAGGTTCCCGTTCTCATCTCGATAAGACCCAAAAGGGCTATTTAACGTGATAGCTCTACCCCAATCCGTGGCGATGTTTCCATCCGTACGATCCTGAAAATTTATATTCGCACCAATATTTAACCAGTCTGTCACCTTACCATCTACTTTGAGGTTCGACCGTACAGCCCGGTAATTGTCGCCTACGATAACACCCTGATTAGACAAATATCCGGCGGACATATAATAATTTATCTTATCGCTGGCACCGGAAATACTCACATTATGATCTTGATTAAAACCGTTACGGAAACTATGATCGTACCAATCGAAGGTCTTTCCGGCAAGATAATTCGTTAACACATTATGATCGAGACCGATCCGTCTGGCAAATATTTCTTCATTGGAAGCATCGGCTCCGTTAACGGAATAAGCTCGCCAATCGGCCTCCGTTATTCCATATTTAGCCAGCATTTCGGGGGTCAGTTTTTCATAATAACCAGGCTTACCTTTAGCAGGTAGAGCGTCGGTACTACCGGACATGTAAGGCTCGTAATTACCTGTAGTCGGATTGATGTCATACGTACCGGCGATGTACCAGTCTTGCCTGTATTGTAAATACCCCTCGGGGCCCCAAACCGGTCGGTTGGCACCCATCGTTGAAAGTCCTAGGTTTGAGGTAAAATTAATTTTGGGCTTTCCCTGCTTTCCTTTTTTTGTGGTAATGATGAGTACCCCGTTAGCAGACTGCGCACCATAGACAGCCGCTGCCGAGGCATCTTTCAATACATCGATCTGTTCAATATCGTCCGGATTAATTTCGGATAGCTCGCCATAGAAAATCACCCCGTCCAAAATCAACAAAGGAGAGTTATGGTTCGCTTCCGTATATACTGAACGCTGGCCACGTATGTTGATACTACCACCGTTTTTTGCTGATGCATCCAGTCCAATCGTTAAACCGGGTGTACCCCTTAAAATATCTTGAACGGTACGCGGATTTTCATCGGCAATTTCATCCGGTTTCAGCTGTGTAATCGCCCCGGTTAGGTCACTCTTTCTGGCAGTACCGTATCCCACCACCACTACTTCATCGAGGTCACTCAATGTTTCCTTCAAGGTAACATTTATCGTTGTGTTGCTATTAAATGGCACTTCTACCGGGGCATAACCCATTAGGCTGAAAACGAAGATACCGTTGGCTAGGGAAGTTTTGATTTCAAAAACACCATTTTCATTGGTTTTTGTACCTGCGGTTGTGCCTTTAATGCTCACGGTTGCCCCCGGTAATGGGGTGTTGTGTTCATCGGTCACCCGTCCGGAAAAACTCCGCAGCTGTAAGGGGCTTATCTGTGTTGCAGTCACCTGAGGTTTTTTCCTGATGGTAATAATCCCATCTTCCAATGACCAGGCAAACCCATTTTCATCTAATATAACACGCATCGCGTCAACAAAATCCACCTGATTCAATTGAGCGGTAATGCGTCTATCCGCTATATTATCTCCACGAAACAAAAATGAATACCCATGTTGTTTTTGAATTTCCAGTAATACCTCGCGAAGCGTTTTATTACGGGCATTTAGCGTAACAGTTTGTGCCTTGGTTTCGGCCATAACTTGTATGGTAAAGGCGACCGTTAAGAGAAGCGCTAATTTCATAGTAAGTAATAATCGGTATCTATAGGGGCAATAAAATACCCTTATACGTGATGTAAAAATCATATATTTGTTTAGTTTGGCTTTTAAAAATTGGTTTTTCGGCAGCTTCAGGAAGAATGTGCCGAATATCAAAATCCAGACAGAATGAGCGGGTGATGTCGTTACCATCATCCGCTTTTTTTGCGGATATATTTGATCAGTTTGGTTTTATGTTTCTATCATGGTTACTCCTCTTTTTTGGGTTTTCTATCTAATGAATTGGTTAATTTTATCGTTGTTCTCCGAAAACAATCAGTTGTTTTCTTTGCCCTTTTTGGACGACCTTAAATTTCAACTCGCTCTTTTCAAGCGCTTTTAAAACAGCACTTAATGGTTTGTTGCGGTCGATATAAGCAAATAGGTTGGCCTCTGGTCCCGTTCCTTCATAAATTACATCCAAGTCGTACCATCTTGCCAACTGCGTAATGGCTACGGCTGTAGGCGTTCTATTAAAATAGAAAAAGCCATCCTTCCAAGCAGTATACGCTGCAATATCTACCTTGGATTTGGTGATTCGCCCGTTACCCAGCCTTCCTTGTTCACCGGGTATCAATATTATCGTTTTATTCAGGGAAGCAGTGCCTTCGGATTTTGCGGACCAAGACAAGCGTATCTTACCATCCACCAAGGTGGTCTTGGTTTCATTTTCATCTGGATAGGCAGTGATATTAAATTCTGTACCTAAAACTTCAATCTCTTGGTTTTTGCTAAGCACCTTGAAGGGTCTTTGACGGTCATTTTTGATGTCAAAATAAGCCTCACCACTGATCTCCACAATACGCTCTTTGCCAATAAAATTACTTGGATACTTAATAGTAGAAGCAGCATTGAGCCAGACTTTAGAACCGTCGGGTAAGGTCATCCGATAGGTTCCGCCTCTTGGTGTAGAAAGTTCCAGTGTAGAATTCGTTTGCACTGTTCTACCTACGTCGGGTAACACCGCGAGCGATGAACCATCTTCATAGGTGATTTGGCCATTTTCAATAATAATTCCCGATTGCCCGGTGCTCAAATCTATTTTCCGACCGTCTGTTAAGGTAAGAAATGCATTATTGCCGCCGTTTGATATATCTTCAGCTGCGATTTCGTGCACTTGGTGTACCTCTTGATTATAGGTATACCAGATGCCAGCAAATGAGATAATCAATATGGCCGCTGCATAGGGAAGTATGCGCCTTATTCGCTGACGGAAATGCAGGTTCCTGATGGACGCCTCCTGCTGCGCAATGGCAGCTTCCAAACGAGCATCGTCTGCTACCGATCGCCTGGGAATCGCATACCAATCCCGAACATGAGTTTCGAGGCCTTCCTCGTCAATCACTTTGTTTAAGAGTTCCCAATTGCCATGATCTGCAGCAGCCCAAGCCATGAGCTCAGCATGCTCAGCCTGCGTGAGAATGCCTTTTAGGTGCTTGTAAAGTAATTGACTGATCCGTTCCATTTTTTCTGTCTATTTGTTGGTTAGGGGTACAGATAATATAGATACGGATGCAGAGGATAAACCTTACCAAAAAAATTCATTTTTTTATTAGGTCGTTGATAATGCATAGGGAAGATGCGATCATCCAAACCAAATAATAACGTTGATGATGATTATGGTAGCTTGGCGAGCCACAAGAGAAATAAAAGATTTCCCTTCAATAATTTGCGGAGGGTACTTACTGCCTTTGATTTCTGGGTGAATATCGATGACTCCGTCATGCCTGTTTCGCTTACAATTTCATCGGTAGTCTTGCCTTCAAGGAAACTCTTTCGGAAGACGTTTTGCTGACTAGGAGGCAGTTTGTCCACCGCTTCCTCAATTTGTTGCAATAGTTCAGCGTATAAGATACGATTATAAACTTCGGGAGCTTGTATTGCAAGGTCATCTATATTTTCCGGTAAGTACTGCATAGGGCGCGTGCGGCTGCTCCGCAAATTATCAATACAAGCATTGCGTGTAGCGATGTAGAGAAAAGCTTTAATTTGCTGCTCCGTACGAATCTGCTGGCGGTTATTCCACAGCTTGAGCATGCTATCGCTTGCAATCTCTTCCGCCAATGCGTGGTTATGCACATACGAAAAGGCAAAATGCTGTAGCGGCCGCGAGTAATAACGGTAAACTCCGTCAAACGTTTTCCGTTCTCCAGCATTAAACGCATTGATATCCACTACAAAAGAGGGCATAGGTCAAATTGATTCTGATAGCTAAATCTCAAATGTCGAAAAAAAAAGTGAAACCGAAAAATTTGACAAAAGCAGCTCCTCTTAGTTCTAAATCGATTTATAAATTCCGCCGTACTCGGCTTACGCAAAAATATTCTAGTCGATTTAACACTTGTCTATTTAGGGTCTAAGTGACATTTATCACGTAAATTTTGTGGCAAATGTCCTTGTCATGACTTGTAAAAGTATCTGACCTTTGATTCATAAAAAGTAAAATATGAAATTAAAGGATAAAGTAACTGTAGTTACCGGAGGTAACAGCGGTATAGGTTTCGGAATTGCAGAGGCGTTGAAAAACGAAGGTGCTGTGGGCGTTATCACCGGGAGGAACCGAGAAACGCTCGACCAATCTGTTAAACACTTAGGGAACAGTTTTATCGGACTCCAAGGTGATGTGACGAAGTTGGATGATTTGGAACGTATATTTAAGACTACATTCGATCATTTCGGCAAAATTGAGGTGCTTGTCGTCAATGCAGGAGGCGTTGCTGACGGTGCCAAAATGGGTGCTATTACCGAAGTTGAAGAAAAGGATTACGACCATTATATGGATCTGAACTTAAAAAGTCTCTACTTTACCGTTCAAAGAGCACTTCCTTTTATGAAAGATGGGGCTTCAATCGTGCTTATCGGCTCAAGTGCTGCACACCGTGCGGCCCCTGGAATGGCGATATACAGCGCCGCTAAAGCAGCTGTTATATCCTTAGCCAAAGGGATATCGTTGGACTTAATAGCCAGAAAAATTAGAGTAAACGTACTTTCTCCGGGAACAATCGATACCCCCGTATTTAGTAAACTGGTATCGCAGGAAGAGGTTGATCATGTTAAACGACTTTGGGTAAATCTTATACCTGCCGGGAGGATTGGTCAGCCCTCGGATATCGGAAAAGCTGCGGTATTCCTAGCATCTGATGATTCATCCTTCATCCTCGGTTCTGAGATTTTGGCGGATGGAGGCATGACAAATATCAGCTTGATGAAATAACCAACCAACAAACGTGCGCGTATAATCTCTCCGGATTTTAATATGCGTACGTTTGTGTCAATATATATAATGTAAAAAGAATAAGGCATTTCATAAGATCGTTCAGGCCTTGATTTTTTTATCTGATTTTAAATAGCTTTGTAAAAAGCTGTTAAAAATGTTAGAATCTTTAGCTGCCTATCTGGCTGAAAGGGGTGGCCTAAATAATGAAGAAATAAAGCGGGTTGAGGGCGTTGTGGTCCCGAAAAAACTTCGCAAGCGTCAATACTTATTACAAGAGGGAGATATCAGCTTTTATAATTCCTTTATTGCCAAGGGATGTCTAAGGCTTTATCAAGTAGGGAGGGACGGCTCCGAGCATATTTTAAGATTCGCTATCGAAAACTGGTGGATAAGCGATTATGAAAGCTATAATTCAGGCCTTCCTTCCAAGTATAATATTGAAGCGCTTGAGGACAGTCTATTGTTAATGATTCACAGAGATAAGTTTGAAGAGCTCGTCGAAACAATCCCTGCTTTTAAAAAACTGAGAGAAACACTTGATGCCAAAAATTTTGAAGTAAACCAAAAGAGAATCCTTAGCAATATTAGCGAAACTGCTGAAGAAAAATACGATAACTTCATCCAATCTTGCCCGCAGATTTATAGTCGAGTCCCTTTGCACATGATCGCGTCTTTTCTGGGCGTTTCGCGAGAAACACTTAGCCGCGTGCGGCAGCAATATGCCAAAAACTCCACCAATAAGTAATTAGATGATAGCCTGCTATTCATTCTTTAAGCGTGGAAAAATGAATAGCAGGCTATTATTCTATATGAGCAAACTATGCATCCGGAATTTCAGGTTCAACTAACTTAATCAACTTATCTAAAGATTCCTGCCAGCCCAAATAGCACATTTCTACCGGTATTACAGCAGGTATTCCTTCTTGTAATACTTTTAATTCCGTACCTACGGACGTTTTGTTAAGCCACACGGAGGTTGTCATGACGCCCGGTAAATTGGGATCGTCAAATTTATCAGAATACTTTAAAAACTCATTGGTTTTCAATTCTAAATACTCTCCGCCAAAAGAGTGACTATTGCCCGTGCTAAAATTTTGAAACGACATTTTAAAGGAACCGCCTACGCGGACGTCCATATCATGTACGGTACAAAGAAAACCATAGGGGGGTAACCAAGAAGCGATTGCCAAAGCTTCTGTGAAAGCGCGATAAATTTTTTCCGGGGATGCTTTAATAACTCGGTGCAATGATACCTTATTTTCTGACATAACCTTATTTTTTACGTTATTCCTACTCGTTTGGCTTTTCGGATCGCCCGTTTTTTAGGTGGTTGCTGCTCCACCTTGGCGTAACTAATTGATCAATTTTGCCTTTAACAAATGTCATAACAAAATTCCATCTTAAAGAGGGGGTGATGCGACAGTTTAGTGGGCGGTTTATGCCGTTAGGGTAAGGATTGCCAATGATGGATTACTATAATTGATCGATGGCTGCTTGGACACAAGTTAGCTTCCGAATGCACATAAAGCTATCGGCTTTTAATATCGAGACGATTATTGCGGATATCATCATTTAGTAAAACACGCTGCTTTAGTACAAAGTCGTTAAAGTTGCGAGCGGCTTTATGCCTCTTGTATGGAATGTAATAAGGACCTATAGACGAATAAATGCTTAGCGAATTCGCTAAACGTATATTATTTTGCTTTTGAAAAAGCCATTTTTATAGCCAAACCGGTAAGTACACTCGCCATAAACCACTTTTGAATTTTCAACCAAGTAGGTTTTCCGGAAAAAAAAGCGGCTACCTTTGCAGCGGATAGAACAATAATAAAATTAATACCAAAACTTACTATAATCTGTGTAAATCCTAGCTGCAGGCTTTGTGCGAGGACAGAGCCGTATACAGGTTTTATAAACTGTGGAAAAAACGATAAATAGAATACTGCCACTTTAGGATTAAGTACATTCGTTAGAAAGCCAACCGCAAATAATTTCCCGGGTTTATCTAAAGGGAGGTGCGAACTTGTTTCAAATATATTCTTGCTATTTGGCTTAATCGCTTGAAACGCTAGATATAAAAGATATATAACGCCTAATGTCTTTAAGATTGTATAAGCAAACGGCACGGCAAAAAGGATTGCTGTCAGCCCATATGAAACCATTATAATGTGAAACAGAAAACCGCAAATTACACCTACAAGAGATATTAATCCAGCTTTTCGTCCTTGTGTTAGCGTTCTTGAAATTAAGTAAATCATGTTTGGCCCTGGACTAACGACCAATATGAGCGCGGCTAATGCAAAAATAAAATTTCGTTAAAAGGTATCATCACATTTTAGGTTAAAGATCTATATTTTTTGCTTTTAAAAAAAGAAAAAATTGCTGAGAAGCTGTTTATCCCGTACAAAGTAATCTCGTTTTCCGATAAAAATTTGCATTTAAAAGTATTCGCTCTATATTTGCGCATATTTTTAATCAGTCTAAATAATATATTATTTCAACTGATTTATCTTGCCAAATTGATATGAAGAAAACTTTATTCGTTTTAGTCGGCCTGTTCATTACTGCGACCACTCTTTGCGCTCAGCAAACATTTTCTGTTGAAGGATCGGTATTTTCACCAGATAATCTCCCTATTCCAGGTGCTTCTATTACTATTTTGGAAGGCAAAACAGTCAAGGGAAAAACACCCTCCAATAGCGAGGGTACATTTGTATTCAATGCCGTTAAAACCGGACATTATAGAATAGAGATCTCTGCATTAGGTTTACAAAAAACCACATTGGATATTAAAGTTGAGCATCAAAATTTGGTTTTGCAACCAACTATTTTGCAATCTAATGAAATAGCAATTGATGAAGTTGCTGTATACGGGAAATACTATCAAAATTATAAGTTAGATAGCCTATCTGGTTCTTTACGATTAAAGACTTCTATTTTAGAATTACCACAAAATATCCAGGTTATTTCATCCGATATTATGGCTGATCAGCAGGTATTTGATATCGTAGATGGCATCACCCGCAATATTAGTGGTGCAACACGTCAGGGACATTGGGATAATCAATACGCGAATATACGTATGAGAGGGTCAAAGATCCCAGCCTTTCGAAATGGAATGAACATTGAAGCATCTTGGGGGCCTACGGCAGAAGACGCATCCATGATAGAGCGCATAGAGTTTGTCAAAGGACCGGCAGGTTTTATGCTCGCTAGCGGCGAACCCGGTGGGTTTTATAATGTGGTAACCAAAAAACCTTCGGGCCGGCAAAAAGGGTCAGCAACGTTTAGCATGGGAAGTTTTAGCACCTATCGCGGTGCCTTGGATTTTGATGGCAAGTTAAGCCAAAACGGAAAATTACTCTATAGGTTAAATGTAGCCGCTCAACAAAAAGATTACTTTACAAAATACAATTATAATAATAGAGTTGTGGTAGCCCCTGTCTTAACCTACAAAGTAGACACCGCTACTTCCATCACCATTGAATATACTTATCAAGGATCAAAATATCTGACGAACGGAAACTATACTTTTTCTCCTAAGCAATTTGCAGACCCTGACATCGATAACGACTTTTTTTATGGCGACCCTTCCTTTGAACCAGGCAAATTAAGAGACCATAGCGCCTATCTCTATTTAGATCATAGTTTAAACTCCAAATGGAAGCTGCATGCACAATTAGCATATTTCAATTTTAATATGACTGCTAACAGCACTTGGCTAACTTATATGAAAGAAAATGGAGATATGCCTCGTAACTGGAGTATCGCTGATGAAACGGGAGAAAACAGATTTGCACAATTTTCTTTTAATGGGGAAGAAAGAACGGGAGGCATCAGACATCGGATATTAGTCGGAGGTGATTTTGGCAACAAAAAATTCTGGGGTGATTTCAGAGAAATCTTAAAATCGCTACCCATAGAACTCAATGTGTACAACCCCCAGTATGGCATTTCGGGATCGGCATTTCCGGTGATCGACCGATCACAAAGTACCAAAGTGAGAGCCGGTGGTAGCAATTATGTTTCATCGGTTTCGTATATGTCCTTCTATGCACATGACGAATTGGCTTTCTTAGAAGATCAGCTTCGTCTTTCGCTAGGCTTAAGATTTACGAACGCCGAAACGGTTGGCAGAACAGGAGCGGCGGATATTAAGGACAACGTCTTGAGTCCACGGGTGGGGTTAAGTTATTCCATCGATAGAGCAACAAGCGTTTATTCTTTATTTGATCAATCTTTTGTTCCCGTTTCGGGAACAGATTGGGAAGGTAATGCCTTCAAACCGATTCGTGGTAACAACATCGAATTAGGGCTAAAAAGAGAATGGTTTGGCGGTAGATGGATTTCTACCCTCAGTGCATATACCATTAAAAGACAAAACCAACTTGTCACCGACTACGACCATCCTATGCCCGGTGGTAGCGCGCAATTCTTCCAAAAACAAGAAGGAGAAGCAAAAACACAAGGAATAGAGATGGATATTTCCGGCGAAGTGGTCCGCGGTTTAAATGTTAATGTGAATTATGCATTGACAGATTCAAAGATCACTAAATCAACCGACGAATCCGTCATCGGAAATATAACACCTAATACTGCTAAACATACAGCAAATGCGTGGCTCAGCTACCGTATACAAAAAGGCGTGCTAAAAGGATTTGGTTTAATGGGGAGTGTACAGACTATGTTTGACCGTGCAATTGGAACTACAAAGGAAGCTAACTTCAAAAATTATGTAAGAACGGACGGAGGATTATCCTATCAAAAGAAAAGATATATGATCTCTTTCCTCATCAATAATTTATTGGACAACAGATCTTTGTTAACAGCAGGGTCCTTTAACAAAGCAAATGCAGAGGCTCAGGCTCAAGGAGGTGTAGATTATTACTCTTATATCGTGGAAGCGAGACGAAATATGCGTTTAGGAATTATGTATAAATTTTAAAAACCTTGGCACCGAAGGAGGCACCGCAATTTGCGGCGCCTCCTTCGGTGCCAAGTGCTTACTCACTCCTTAAACTTTTCGCTAACATAAATACCTTACCGGCTTGCTGTAACGAATCCCTCGTTTTGAAATAAATAAGCAGTTATGAGACAAATCAGCTAAATCTTGAAACGACTTTGCTAAATCGGGTTAGCATTATGTAGTAATTTTACAGGCATCATACAATTAAAACGCTCAATACCCGATAATCGAGATGAACAAATTAAAAAAATTGAAGGCTTGGAGCTTATTGGCTTGTTTAATTACCATAGGCCAGGTCCAGGCACAACATAGAAAAGCCCCTGCTTATCCGCTGATTACGCACAATCCTAATTTTAGTATCTGGTCAACTACCGATCAGTTGAACGCATCTACCACCAAGCATTGGACAGATGCTGATCATTCGCTTTTAGGATTGATCGACGTGGACGGCAATATTTATCGTTTTATGGGGAAAGAAGAACCCAATTATAAAACGGTACTCAATACCTCTGACGAAGAAGCCTATACCGTGCAGTATACAGAAAAGGAGCCGACAGGAGCGTGGACAACTTCCGACTATGCTGCAAGCGACTGGAATTCGGGCGCTGCTCCTATTGGTGATGACGAAAAAAGTGTAAAAACCCTATGGAAATCTCGCGATATCTGGGTTAGACGTACGTTCAATGTAAGCAAGCCCGAAACTATTGACGAGCTCTTATTGAAATTGAACCACGATGACAATATTGAGGTATATCTGAACGGTAAAAAGGTATATGAAAAAACCGGATGGACCAATAACTTCCACTATTTACCGATCAGTAAAGCCGATCTAAAAACCGGAGAAAACCTCCTAGCTATCCACTTGACAAATACTGCAGGCGGTCGATTCTTAGATTTCGGACTAGTAGATAAGCGGAAGGAAACCACTAAGATTCAAACGGCCATACAAAAAGATGTGGAAGTTACCGCAACGCAAACCATATATACGTTTGAAGCAGGGAAGGTAAATCTGAACCTGACCTTTACCTCACCACTACTCATGAATGACCTGAGTTTGTTATCGCGCCCTGTATCTTACATCACTTATGGTGTAAGCGCCAACGATGGGAAAAAACACGCGGTAAGGCTTTTTCTTGGTGCATCGTCCAATATTGCGGTATATCGATCGTCGCAGGAAGTAGTTGCTGAAAAGTATACAGCTGATCAATTATCAGTGCTCAAGACAGGGACCGTTGAGCAAGCCGTTCTGCAAAAAGCGGCGGACGATATGCGTATTGATTGGGGATATTTCTACGTTGCGACGCCGAAAGCGAAAGGCGTAGCGCAATTTATAACGCCTGCGACAGCTGCCGTAGATGCCTTCAAAAAAGGTTCTGTAGGGTCTACCGCGTCAAAAGGGAAATTGCTATCACTAAATACAGTAATATCTTTTGGTACGGTAGGTAAAGCGGAAGTACAGCGATTTATAGAAGTAGGCTATGATGAGATTTATGCTATTCAGTATTTTCAAAATAACCTTCGGCCATGGTGGAACAACAGCGGGAAAGAAAGCATCGAAAAGCAGTTGAATAATGCGGCGAACGATTACCAATCTGTGATGAAAAAATGTGCGGCATTTGACCAACAGGTTTATGCCGACGCGCTGAAGGCGGGAGGTAAAGATTATGCGCATCTTTGTGTGCTTGCCTACCGTCAAAGTATTGCCGCACATACACTGGTCAAGAGCCCTCAGGGCGAGCTATTATGGCTGTCTAAAGAGAACAACAGCGGCGGTTTCATTAACACCGTCGATGTGACCTATCCCTCAGCACCGCTATATTTGATTTATAATCCCGAGTTATTACAAGGAATGTTAAGTGGTATTTTTTATTTCAGCGAAAGTGGTAAATATCCGCATCCCTGGGCCGCGCATGATTTAGGGACCTATCCATTGGCCAACGGCCAAACTTATGGAGAACCCATGCCGGTAGAAGAGTCGGGAAACATGATTATTTTAACAGCGGCAATTACCAAAGTGCAAAACAATGGCAATTACGCCAAGAAGCATTGGAAAAGCCTTACGACCTGGGTTGATTACCTGGTAAAAGAAGGCCTCGATCCTAAAACCCAGTTATGTACCGATGATTTTGCCGGTCATTTAGCACGTAATGCTAATTTGTCGGTCAAAGCCATAGTGGGTATTGCCTGCTACGCACAAATAGCAGAAGCATTGGGTGAAACAGCAACCGCTAAAAAATATCGAGCCATTGCGGAATCTATGGTGCCTAAATGGATTGAGATGGCTGATGCCGGCGATCATTACGCACTGACTTTCGACAATAAAGCTACGTGGAGCCAGAAATATAACTTGGTTTGGGATAAGGTGTTAGATTTGAACCTATTTCCGCAGAAAGTATACGATACTGAAATCAGATATTACCTCACCAAGCAAAACAAATTCGGTATACCCTTAGACAGTAGAAAGGCCTATACTAAAAACGACTGGATTTTATGGACTGCAACCTTTGCGCCTACTCGGGAAGCATTTGAAGCGCTAGTAAAACCCGTTTACACCCATGCAATCGAGACCGAATCGCGTGTTCCATTGAACGATTTTTATGATACAAATACCGGTATCCGCGAAAATTTCAAAGCCCGGAGTGTGGTAGGCGGTTTTTATATGAAACTTCTAGCCGATAAATTGAGAGTAGATTCGTCTCTACAAGGGGCAGAGAAACGATAATACAAAAGGGTGAAAGTACGCTAAAGGCCATTTCTTTCGAAAGAAATGGCCTTTTTTTTAAGCAATGAAATCTTTAGAATCATTATTTACAGCACATCTAAAGTGGCTGTAAATGAGATAAATTGATGAAATTTTGAAGCAAATTAAGAAACATATTAATTAATTACGCTTGTAGATTTGAGCCAATTATTTAATAACCACATAAAAACCATATTATGATGAAGTCTTACTTGTCAAAAGTGGCATTGCTGATTTTTGTATTCGCTTCCTGTGGAAAATCAGATATGTTAAAAGAGCGTCCGAATGTTATTGCTAACGGAATAACTGCTCAGGAATCGGCGCTAAACCAAGCTGCAACGATACGATACTTACCCGCCCAGAATGGTCCGGATGAAACAGGCGCTTTACAGGCGCTGATCGATCAATCTGTCGCCGGAGATATCATTATTATTCGTGCGGGAAACCATTATTTCAGCGGCACCGTGCATATTAATAAGAGCGGGTTAACCATTCGCGGAGAACATAATGGAACCGATCCTACAAATTATATGCGTAAGGCGGCTACGGCGTCAGGGCAGGGCGTTTCGGTACTTGATGTAGATGTTAATATTGTCAATACGGTTATCGATTGGATTTATGTCGATGGTGGTATGCTTCCCGAGCCTAACATACGCGTTTTCGGAAATGACACGAAAATTTATAACAGTCACTTCCGCAACAGCGGGCATTCAGGTATTTTGATCCACAATGCCAATCGAATCTGGATCGAAGGGGTGAAAACTTACTATAACTATGTAGTAGGCATTTCCCAGTGGGGCAGTTCAGATAACCGTATTAAAAATTGTCAAACTTACGAAAATGGGGGAGAGGGTATCACGATCGATGGCGGATCTCATAATTGTTTTGTGGAAAATGTTTGGATTTACAAAAACAATACGCATAAACGGGGTGTCGGAGCTATCGGTATTGATGCAGCTAACGGTGCTAATATTTTCAACTGTACAATCGACCAAACCAATGGACACGCAGTACGGTTTCAGAATAACTTAAATCAACCGGACGACGGCTGTCAAGTATATAATAATATCATTACTAACAACCAAGGTTGCGCCATTAGTATGCGCCATCCACAACTGGTTACCAATTTTGGGCAATGGGGAAATACCATGACTAATAATACGGGCGGATCTATTTGTAGTGAACCCTGAAGCTTAAAAACTATAATCAAACCCGAGTGCAATATAGCGGGGTAGCAGGCGGTATTCGATTAAAGAACGATAGGTGTCCGTAACGGTTGCACTTCGAAAGTGCCGGTTATTGAGCAGATTCTTGGCGTTTATACTAAATCTGGCTTTGATTTTTTTTGCATCATAAGCAAAGGAAAAATCAGAAAAGTAGTAGGTGCCAGGGACTTCCGAAAGAAAACTGCCAAAGCGATAAGCTTCGTTTTTTAAACTAGCTTGGATGTTTTCGGAAACTTTGAAAAAGGCGTTCAGGAAGCTGTATGTATTTACGAGCCGGTTTGTGCTTTCGCTACTGAATGAAGATAGCTGCATGCGGCTTCCTGTATGAATGTTCAACCAATATTTCCAGACACTTCGGTACGACAAGCCGTATTCGTGTGAGCCAGAGCGTATTTTGCGGTTCCCTATTCCGGATATGCTTGTCTCATAAGCAGCGAAATTTGCCCCTATATCCAATCGCAAATTCCCATTCAGCGGTTTTACGTAATAGTTAAACTGTGCCTTATAAAAGGTCGTTTTTTTATTTTTCAACACGAGCTGCTCATTTAGATTGAAATTGGTGTTCAGCACACTCCGAGTACTGATATAATCAAATAGTATGTTGTATCCCATGGATAAATTCGCAAAAAACTTATCCAACATATTTCCGTGTGTATATGTCAGTACAGTACCCGAATTATTTAATTTCACTATGTCATTCAATCCTTTCATAAAATTCCGAATACCGGTGGTATAATAATTAGGAACTACCTCCATTAAGTCAGCACTACTTTGTTGAAACGACAACGTTGCCTCCAGCTTCCCTTTGCGGTGTGGTGTCCATTTTGCCAGCACACGTGGCGAAAAGAATAGATTGTTTCTGCTTTGTACGCTTCCATACGAGCGCAGCCGCGTATGGATAAAAGCGGTATGTAATTGTGGAGTCCATTCCCATTTTCTCCGTTTGATCGTATATTTGGTCATAATATGCGCGTTATTGCTGCCGAAATCCAGCCGATTAGAGAATCCTGACGGCCGTATATCGGTTCCATCAGTTCCATGCAATACTAAATCCGTCGCCAGCTCTTGCATTTTGTACTCATTGGAAAAGGCTAGCTCCATAAAGTCACTGTTTTTTTGTTTTCGCACGTAATGCGAAGTAATTCCGAGGTACTGCAGGTTATTTTCGGCACGCTGATATACATCCGAAATACTTCCAACCTGAAACAAATCTTCATAATAATATTGATCAATGCGGTAATCCAATGGCGACTGCTGCGCAATCAAACGTGCCGAACTTACAATGGCTTCCCGGTCAGAAAGCTTATAACTATAGGTAAAGTTATGATTGGTCAGATAACCCTGCATTTCGGTCGTCTCCACTGTATTGTTTCCGTTGAACAAGAGGTCGCCCGTATCGTGTCTGCTGAGCGATCCTAAATTTCCGGTATAGGTAAGACTCGATTGTCGATTGATATCATACTGCAACTCTACCTTCGTAAAGTACGTGTTGATACGCTTGTTAAGTTCGTAGTCCTCCGTATTGGTAAATTGGATGCTCTTAATATTGTAATCCTGCACCGTATTTCGATAGAATGATTTCTTCGTTGGATTCACAAAACCCAAC
Source organism: Olivibacter sp. 47 (assembly GCF_030372825.1). Lineage (NCBI taxonomy): Bacteria > Pseudomonadati > Bacteroidota > Sphingobacteriia > Sphingobacteriales > Sphingobacteriaceae > Olivibacter > Olivibacter sp. 47. The sequence goes on along the minus strand of NZ_JAUCNR010000001.1, from coordinate 6,112,251 downwards.
CACTTAATCTTGAGTTTTTTTGTCGGATTAAGAATCGTATTGAACGACAGTAATTGGTCACGGTTGAAATTCGTTCGCCTATAGTCAAAATCGGGTAAATCTGGCATAAAGTCAATTAAAGTAGGTGTTTTTGCGCCTATGCCCACCTGCCCGGGTTCATCAGTTTGAGCTGAGTACAGAAGATGGTTGATGCTGCTTACCGCGTCAACACCATTATTGTTAGCCGTGCCTAAAAGATAATATTTGTTTTTTTTTCAATCCTCATCAAGTTCAGACTTGCTTGGTAAAGCAAGGGTTCGGTCATGGTGCCCATAGCAGATACCGATCCCAACCACTGGTGTTTGCTGTCTTCTTTCAATTGTAGATTCAAAGCAACTTTATCCGAGTTTTCAATTCCTTTTAGGTGCTTATTGTTTGAATAACGCTGTAATACCTGTATCCTGTCTATCGGTTGAACAGACATGTTTTGGGTGAGAAGTCGGTAACCCTTTTCAAAAAAGTCATCACCTTCTATCATCACTTTTTCCACTTCTTTCTGCCCGATTTTGATACTTCCGTCGGTCCCAACATTCAAGCCCGGTATTTTCTTTAATAAGTCTTCTACTGTGCGCTCGTCTCCCTGTAAAAAAGATTGAGCCTTAAGTTCGATCGTATCTCTCCCAAGGCGATAAGGACGCTTTGCGTTTATCACTACTTCCTGCAGTTGTTCCAAACCACCTGCTATAAGTCCAACATCTACTATCGTATCTTTTTGGCCAAGCTCGATTTCTTTGGCAAGCGACTCATAGCTCAACGCTTTAAAATGTAAGGCCAGTTTGCCGGCATGGTTCGTTGTTAATCGATATTTTCCTTCTCCGTCCGTAAATGTATAAACTAGAAAACGGGAAGCTTCACCTTGCCGAAGATCAACTCGTACACCGCCGATCGGTACTCCAGCAGAAGTTACTCGTCCGCTGATTGACACCTGCGCCCAAGCTGAAAAATAAGCTGGCCCGAGACAAAAAAGCAAAAACCAACTTAAGCAAAGGTGGTTAATCATACATAGCTTCTTGTTCTCACTTATCGACTTGTTCCCATTCATAAACCTGTTCCACCGTACCGCGCACTTTTTGCCTTTCAGTTGTTACGCCTCCCACGGCAGGCATTTTACTTTCCATAATACGCATCTGCTCTTCTGCCCACGCCTCATCTTTCTTAACATATTCCTCCAGCGATAATTTGGGTAAAGACAAGATATAATTTTCATTCACCGGGATGTGCTCTTTGTAAGGATAGGAGACTTCTTTAAGTGTCCAATAGTTCGGGCTAGCGCTTTCGTTATATAGGAGTACAATCAATCCCGGAAGTCCCCCAAATTTGTATGGACCTGCAGATACCGGAATGTCGTTGGTATAGTAGGCTATTAACGTAGTTCCGCGATAAGTCGCCGTTGCTTTATGGCAAATATATTTACCCAAGGTATCCGTATCGGTATAGTTGGTATTCCATATGAGTTCTGGAAAGTTATCGGTTACCAAATAATTCGTTTCCTTGAGCGAACGGGTTTCAATCAGTTCTTTTTCATTATTCTTCTGAACGACAATACGTCTATAGTTAATACCTGTATTGAGCACCATTGAAAAGCTGGAAGACACTTCATTATCTATATTTCCACCCTTCTCTGTATGAGCGTTTACTGGAACCGAATCAAGGATCGCGGTTTTTACACCCCCCTCAAAATAGACATGCTCATGAAAAGTAGCTACGGCAGAAGGAATATATTCGTACACAGCGTGTAAGTTCTGTGCTTGTGCTTCCCATGTGCAACGCAGCAATAGGCAAAATAATAAAAACTGTTTCATCATTATAAAAGCGATAAAAGTGAACCATTCGGTTCACTTTTTATGTAAATAGTAATCTATGGGAACAATAATCTTAGAAGGCGCCTTTGGTGATGGAAAAACCTTGCGCTCTATGCCCATTGTCTATAAATTGAAAGAACTCGGCACAGCTTCCAAATACATCGCCCGATCCGCCTACATTGGTAGAATAGGTAACACTATTGTAGCGGATACCTCCACCGTTATAATAGTTAACTGTGTAATGACAGGCTTGGAGACGCTTGTAACCTTTTTTAATTGCTTTGATCTCACGGCTAACTTCAATAAAGCCCTCACCTGTAATGGCTTTGTGCATTGTTGTCCGCTTAGCGGTGTTGTTTTCCATTGCCTTTGCACCTGAATGAGCAAAAGCAGCCGTAGACATGGCCGCTACAGCAACCAAACTCATTAATAATTTTTTCATTGCTTTGATTTTTTTGTTAAACAATTGCATACAACAAGTGCATGCTTTAATAATAAACATAAAAATAAAAGCCTGTGTACTTAAAGGGCTAAAGCATTTATGATTTGCAGTCTATATTTACAATTCGCATAATGTCATTTTTATAAGTGCCACGAGAAAAATAAGACAAGATGGTAATTAAGAAGCTCGTCATCGAAATTATCCATAAACGACAGGAATACGTAAGCTGATCAGCGTGCCCCCTCCTTCGATGGAAGTGGTGGTAATGTTTGCTTTTTTGCCGAGTAGGTGGATGCGTTCCCGGTTGATGGTTCCGGATAGCGAACGATGTGTCCCATCAGTAGGTGAGGCTTCAATTTTGCCGCTGTCCGTAATCGTTACCTGTAAAACATCCCCTTCCAATTGAAAGCGAACAGCAATAGTTCCCGCTCCCTTGATGAGGTCAATGCCATGTAGGATGGCGTTTTCCACGTAAGGTTGGATCAGCATGGGCGGCAGCATGACAGCACTTAAATCCTCATCCTGTAGTTGTTCGATATGGTATATAAACGCATGATCAAAGCGCATCTGCTGCAGACTAAGATAGTTCTCCAGCGTTTCGATTTCCTCACTCAATGGAACTAAAGCCTCTCGGCTTAGTGCTAAACTACTACGCAGCAAACGGCCAAAGCGGTTGAGGTATTTAATGGCATTATCTTTCTGATCGAAACGAATAAAACTCTGTACGGCGGATAAGGTGTTGAAAATAAAATGAGGCTCCATCTGTGTACGCAATAATTGTTGCTGCAATAGCACCTTTTCTTTTTCCTGGCGGGTTCGCCGTTGGCGAAAACTGTAATATAAGAATAAGACTGTCGCACTCAGCGATACAACACCCAAAATAGAAACGGCAAGCCACAAGCGGTTTTGCTGCAATTGCAGTTGATTGATCTTCATACTTTCATTCAACGTACGGATGGAACGATCTTTAGCCTGCAATTGGTAAAGTGTATTCATTTCGGCAATAGCCTGTATGTTTTCTCTTTGATAAATGCTCCTTTCTAATGCCGATGTTTTGAGTAATAAATCAATGGCCGCATCTTTTTTCCCTTGAAGCTTGTATAAAGCTGCTAGATCTTTTTGATAGAGAACTTCATTCTGTGTAGAAATTACTCCCTTATGCTTTTCATTCAACTGCTTAGCCTTGGTCAAAAATTCATTCGTGCGTGAAGGCTTCTCCAACAGGATATAAGTAGCCGCTACATTGCAGTAATCAACAAACAGATTATTGATATCCGTTGCATTTGCTAATCCGGCATGATAATCGGATTCATCTAAATCACTTTTCATTAACTGATAGTGCAACAAAGAATCTGTTTCTGCGCTCTGTTCAAAATAATTGACTTTCGATTCGTAGAGAAAACCAATATTGTACCTGTCCGGATACAACCGATGAAGCGCCTCCAATTTTTGAAGATAGGAAGCAATACTATCAGCTGGTTCTTTCTGATCGTTCAGCACATTTATCATCTGTACTAATACCCGTTGATGATTGATGTGCCCTTTCGGTAATGAATCACAAAGGGGTATTGCAGCGCGATTCATTTTCTCCGCCAAATCTAATTGGAAAGCCATCTGGTTGCTCTGTGCAGCGGAAAGCAGTATGGCGGATTTTGCTTCGGGTGAAAGATTTACGGTACTGTCGGAGATTACGATGGCAGCGGCTTTATTGTAGTAATAACTCTCTTCATGCGTTCTGGATTCCAGTCCACGGATATTGCCGATGCCATTATAAACAAGTGCTTTTTCTTTGAGATTTCCGGTGGTCGGTTCAATTAATTCCAATGCCCGCTCTATATATATTTTGGCAGAATCCTGCCCTTGCATCCCATATAACCGAGCCAACTGATAATAAACCTTCGTAGCAAGCAGGGTATCTCGCTGTACGATTGGATTTTTAAGTAATCTAGTCCATACGCCCTTTAACGAATCACTATCTTGGTTATTAACTTTTATAGCAGCAATTTGCGTTATCCGTTCAGTAAGTGCGTTCTGGTTGTTGGGTAGCATTGATGTCTGCTCACGGCAGCCAAGGCATAGCAACATCGTTATAAAACACCCCGTGTATTGTAAAAATAAGTTCATTTTGTAGGAAAAAGTTGATCTAGAATAGCATTTTTCCGGCGCAATGAGATGGGAATTTCTTCCTTGTTTTTAAGTACAATATAATCTGAACGGTTTACATCGGAAACATACCTACGGTTGACCAGATAAGATTGGTGCGTACGTAAGAAATGCGGAGAGGGTAATAATCCTTCGTAAAACTTAAGCGGTTTTGATATCAGTTCTTTTGTTCCATTGTTCAGAAAGAAAAAAGTATACGGACCATCGCCTTTGCAGTATACAATATCCTGAACAGGCACGATACGGATATTATTAACGGAATTCAGTGCAATACTCTCGGGTAAATTATTTTCGGTCATTGATGCCTGAGCCAGCGACAATTGTTGCATCCATTGCGGGTTGTTTTCACATCGGCGACGATAGCGCTCCAAAGCTTCTTTCAATTCGGTATGATCAACAGGTTTCAATAGATAATCCAATGCCCCGTATTTAATCGCTTTGATGGCAAAATGGTTATAGGCTGTAATAAAAATAATGTTTTGTGGAATGAGATTTAGTTTTTGCAACAGGTCAAAAGCCGTTCCATCGCGAAGCTGAATATCCATCAATATCAGGTCAGGACGTTCTCTTTCTATTACTTTGACGGCAGCAGGCACGTTGTCGCTCCACCCAACAAGTTTAGTGTCGGTCTCCTGCTGTATTAGGTGGCTAATTTCTCTGCGTACTGCAGGTTCGTCTTCTATAATCACAACAGATATCATCATCATTTTTGTGTCTGGTAAAAATAATAATTGTAAGTGAAGGAAATTTACCTTTTCGTAAAAAAAGCTAGTCAGAAGCAATCCTTGTTTAGCGGTTCTAGGTTTAATGTATTAAGCCAGCACATTTTCTTTTTGACTATTGAATGCCTTGTTTTCGTTTTCTGGATGCATACCTGATAATATCCTGTGATCATTTGCTAAAATAGGCGTAACGAAACAGTGCGAACCTTCATAATTTTACGAAAAACTATCAAACTATAAATTATCTATTTTCAATATATTGGTCTTTAAATCTTTTTGTAGGGATTTAGACGGATGCATTCCAATATAGTACTAGAAAAACGCTACTTCTGAAAGTGGAATTTTGTAAGAGCAAAAAAGATTTTAAACAATTTATGGCAACGAAAATGTACAAAGTAATCTTGCGTGTTATCCTATTTTTGATTGTTTTAGCCGAAGGCGTTAACATCGCTCGAGCACAAAATGGAGACCAAATACTCGACGGTATCGGTGAAACCGGAATGATTGCGCGTTACGTATTTGATGGAGATACCAAAGACTGGTCTAGAAATAATTTGCACGGGAAATTTCAAGGCCCTGAAATCAAGTTTACTAATGATGAGCGGTTCGGGAAGGTTTTGTCGCTCTCCGGAGCAGCTAATGATTTTGTGATGCTCCAAGGAGATGCTTTAACAGATTTAGAGTCGCTCAGTATATCGGGATGGATATACTTGCGTTCAGATAAACGGGGTCAACATTTTTTTGATTTCGGACAAGATGCCACCAGGCATTTTTTTGTAGCTCCCGTAGGGACAAATACCCAAGAAGGTTGCCAGGCATTGATAACAACAAAAGGTGATCATCAGAAGGGTGCGGTTTCTCCAGCTATACCATTGAATAAATGGGTACACCTTGCTATCGTGATCGATATTCCTTCAAAAGCAATGATAACCTATGTTGATAGCCGACCAGTAGGAGAAACAAAAGATATACCGTCGGAGTTAACAGCGGTCTTCGGTGAACAGGGGGCAAAAAGGCAACTATATATCGGTAAATCGCTATTGCCTGAGAACCCCTCGTTGAATGCCCTGATACATGATTTTCGTATTTATCGCGTTCCCCTAACGAGAAGACAAGTTACTGGCATTTACTACAATGCCCTGAGAGGTGGTCAGGAAGCTGCGGTTAATGTCGGGAAGCCAGAAGATAATCTTCACCAGTTTTCTCCAAGCGAGTCGAAGCTTTATAATGCCTACTTAATAAAGGTACCCGATGTAGAAGTGAAAACAAGCATAGGAAATTTGCCGCGTTTACCAAGTCATATAGAGGGAACTTATCGGCAAGGGATAAATGGGCCAAAAGTGCGGGTTCTTTGGCCTGCTCCAACCGACAATACTGCCGTTCTTCAAGCGGGACGTTATACCATTACCGGGCGCGTTCCAGGTACAGATCTACAACCCAAGGCTTTCGTCACCGTAATAGATGCTAAATCGGGCGCTACCCCTAGTTCAAAACTCGCAACCTTTAATTTGGACCAGGTTTCTTTGGAGGCCGACGCGCGTGGCCACAAAACTAAATTTATTGAAAATCGGGATAAGTTTATCAATACATTAGCTGCAACCGATCCTAATTCTTTTCTTTATATGTTTCGCCATGCTTTTGGTCAGAAGCAGCCGGAAGGAGCGCGACCTTTAGGTGTGTGGGACAGCCAGGAAACGAAATTACGGGGGCATGCAACGGGTCATTACCTTACCGCAATTGCACAAGCCTATGCCGGCACCGGATATGATAAAGCACTTCAGGCCAAATTTGCGGAGAAAATGGAATATATGGTTAATACCCTTTATGAACTATCGCAATTATCCGGAAAGCCTAAAGAAGCTGGCGGTATCCATGTATCTGATCCGACGGCTGTGCCTTATGGCCCGGGGAAAACGGAGTATGACTCAGATTTTAGTGATGAGGGTATCCGTACCGATTACTGGAACTGGGGGGAGGGCTTCATCAGCGCCTATCCACCGGATCAATTTATCATGTTAGAACGTGGTGCTAAGTATGGCGGACAGAAGAATCAGGTTTGGGCACCTTATTATACGCTACATAAAATCTTAGCAGGGCTAATGGATGTATATGAAGTGAGTGGTAATAAAAAAGCGCTTGAAATAGCAACCGGTATGGGTGATTGGGTGTATGCGCGTTTGAGCAAATTGCCTACCGAGACACTTATAAAAATGTGGAATACCTATATTGCGGGTGAATTCGGTGGTATGAATGAGGTGATGGCCCGCCTGTATCGGATCACGAATAAACCGAATTACCTTAAAACTGCACAGTTGTTCGATAACATCAAAATGTTCTACGGTGATGCTAGCCATTCGCATGGTTTAGCTAAAAACGTAGATACTTTCCGTGGTTTACATGCCAATCAGCATATACCTCAAATAGTGGGTAGCATCGAAATGTACCGTGTTTCCAACAATCCGGTATATTACAGTATCGCCGACAACTTTTGGTACAAAGTTGTGAACGATTATATGTATAGCATTGGAGGCGTTGCCGGAGCACGTAATCCGGCCAATGCAGAATGTTTTATCAGTCAGCCCGCGACGTTATATGAAAACGGCTTTTCTGCAGGGGGTCAAAACGAAACCTGTGCCACCTACAATATGCTTAAATTGACCAGCGATTTGTTCTTATTCGATCAAAGGCCTGAACTAATGGACTATTACGAACGCGGCCTCTATAATCATATTTTGGCGTCAGTAGCCGAAGACAGTCCGGCAAACACTTATCATGTACCGCTCAGGCCCGGTTCTATTAAGCAATTTGGTAATCCGCATATGACAGGCTTTACCTGTTGCAACGGCACCGCTATAGAAAGTAGTACCAAACTACAAAACTCTATTTATTTTAAAAGTAAGGACAACGATGCACTTTATGTCAATCTATTTATACCTTCTACCTTGGAATGGGCGGAACGTAAGATAACCGTGCAACAAACAACGGATTTTCCTAATGAAGATCACACCCGTTTAACGATTAAAGGAGGCGGAAAGTTTGATATGCATGTCCGCGTGCCGGGTTGGGCTACCAAAGGTTTTTTTGTAAGGGTGAATGGTAAAGATCAAAAACTAGAGGCAAAGCCGGGTTCTTATCTAAAAATAAGTCGCAATTGGAAAGATGGCGATGTTGTTGATTTACAAATGCCCTTTCAGTTTCACCTCGATCCCGTTATGGATCAGCAGAATATAGCCAGTCTATTTTATGGTCCTATTTTACTAGCGGCCCAAGAACCTGAAGCAAGGAAAGACTGGCGTACAGTAAGCCTAGATGCTGAAGATATAAGCAAATCTATTAAAGGCGATCCAAAACAGTTAGAGTTCACCATTGACGACGTAATTTTTAAACCATTTTATAATACATACGGGCGTCACTCCGTATACTTGGACGTCCGATTAAAATAGATTCGCCATTCTGAGAACACAAAATGTGCTCTCAGAATGGCGAATCTGTTAAAAAGTACTTAGTTGCCGAAATCGGTCGAAAGACCCAAACTCTCATATGTAGTCATTTCGTTTTCGATCGTTGCCATTTTATCCCTGGCCATTTTATACGAGTCGCTACCCAAGAATAGATGCAAGGGTTTTGTTTCCATTTCCGCGACTTCGATAAACACCGCGGCGGCCTTTTCCGGATCGCCTGGCTGATTGCCTATTACCTGTTCTTCGTGTATAACCTCTAAATCCCGAGCTTCTTTATATTCCGCAATCGGATTTTGGGCGAGACGCATAGAACCTTTTAACAAGAAATTCGTTTTGAAATAACCGGGATACACTACCACTGCTGATACCCCTAACGATTTGGCCTCCGCCGATAAGGCCTCGGTAAAGCCGGCAACCGCAAATTTTGTCGCATTATAAATGCCCCAACCGGGAAAAGTTCCTAGAAAACCTGCAATAGAAGAAATGTTGAAGATCGTACCCGCATGCTGTTTACGGAAGTAAGGCATCACATGGCGGATGACATTTAGCGAACCAAATACATTTATGTCAAAGTTTTGACGAGCTTCTTTGTCGCTCAATTCTTCGAGTGTTCCTATCTGACCGTACCCTGCATTATTTACTACGACATCTATCATTCCGAACGTATCAACGATCCTGTTTATCGATTTGGCGACACTTTGTTCATCCATCACGTCCATTTGGAGTGGAAGGAATTCAGAGCCTGAGTGGCTTACTTCCGAACGTAACGCATTTATATCTCTTGAAGTAGCCGCTACTTTATAACCGGCGTCCAGTAATTTTTTTACCAATGTTAATCCTAAACCTTTTGAAGCTCCGGTTACTAACCATACTTTTTTTGTTTCCATAATATTTGTTTTAATGTTATGGTACAAAGTAAGTTATAGTAACGCGGTTAGGGTTTGTTCAAAACATACCGATATTTACGAGTTTCAAATATTTGGTTGCAATAAGCCGCTTTTTCTATAGATAGAAGGAGAAACACGTTCTTTTTTCTGAAAAAACGAAGAAAAAGAAGCAGGACCGGAAAAACCCAGCGCATAGCCAATGGTACTTATCGTCCAATCCGTTTGAAAAAGTAAAGATTTAGCTTCGTAAATTAAGCGTTCTTGAATGTGCTCACGGAGTGTTTTTCCTGTCCGCTCTTTAACTATCCTATTTAAATAATTGGGATGCACGTTCAACTGGTCTGCAAACTCGCTTGCGGTTTTAATTTGAAGAACCGAATTCGGATTCTGGACTTGAAAAGAGGACTCCAATAAATTCAAAAAACTATAGAGATAATTATATCCTTCAGAAACATTCACATTAGGAAGAACCTTTTCCACTCTTTGCGCTTCCAACAATAGCATTTGTAAATGTAATAGGATCGCTTGCTTTTTATCTTCATTATCCCCTTCATTTTCCTGTAGCATTAACTCGAAATAGTGATTTATTTTTGAAGATTGGCTTTCATTTAATTGTATCACCGCTTTGTTTGCCTTAAAATAAGGGAACTGTTTAAATAATTGAAGAACATGGCCGGCATCAAGTTCAAAGTATTTTGGATTAATCAAACAAAAATGTCCACCTGTCTCTTTGGAAGTAGTTTGCCAGGACATGATTTCATCAGGATGTAGAAAACCGATATCGCCGGCCGACATATGATATTGATGCAATCCCACTGTAAGAATCCCCGTGCCCGACGTCATGTGAAAAATTTTATAGAATTGTCGCCGGTTAGGGGAGATATAATCATTTACCGGATAATCGTCTCGATTTTTTATGACGAAGTGATCTCCGTCAATAGGATAATGCTGGACATTTAAAAAAGGCACCTGATAGCTGTTTTGAGCGAATGCCGATAATTCTAAACGAGGTATTTCTGATTTTTCCATAGTGAAAATTACAAAAATGAGATTTACATCTATCCGTTTAACCCTTTTTACATTTAATCAGAAAAAACGGATAGTTTTCCGTAACTTTTGTAACCTCGAATAAGCCGAAGTTGTCAAATTCTGCTTCAATTGATTCGGAGTCATAAAAAAACAGATTAACACCACCAAACATTTCATAACGATCTTTACCAATCCGTTTGCCTTGTCCGTAAGTGGGTGCTTCTTTTGAAATGGCGGAAAAAACCATATAGCCACCCTCCGCGAGCTGGTTGTAGCAGTCGCGAATCAGTTTCTCTCGTTCATCACTGCTCAATAAATGGATTAAAGCATAACAGAATATCCCGTCAAATTGTGCATTATCAAAAGGCATATCGGTAACCGAGCCATGATAAATGGTCATATCTTTTCCATAGTGCTTTCTAGCTATTTCTATGGCCGTTTTAGATATTTCAATGCCAGTTACCCGCATTCCGTTTTCCACAAACAGTTGCGCATTTCGGCCGTATCCGATTCCGGGGATAAGGATGTTGCTGATTGAATTTTTCAGAAAGAAATCTTTTGTTAAAATTGCAGAATTAGCAGGTTCAAAACCCCACATTTCCTGTTTTTCGATAAAGCTTTTTTCCCAGAACTCGGGTCCTTCGTTCTCTATTGACATATCATGTGTATTGTCATGCCAAGTTACCTATTTGATAGGACATTATAAACAACGAATTATCTCGAAGACCAAGTTCCGTACCTATCACATTTTCTAACGTACGAGCGGTGGATAGGTCGCCCGCATCTGAACCTATGCTCGTTATAGCATTTCGGCCAGTTGAATATTGTTTCCGCAAGTGTCATCCAATACAGCTATCATGGTTGGTCCAACTTCTTTAGGTTCCATAATAAATTGGACACCGAGCGCTTTCAACCTTTCATATTCTTTCTTTAGATCATCTACCATAAAGGATGTCCACGGAATACCCGCCTCTTTTAATGCCTTCTGATATTCTCTTGCTGGCGTAAATGCCATAGGTTCGAGGAGGAGTTCCACCCCGTTCTGTTCATTTGGCGAAACTAAGGTCAGCCATCTATATTCACCGACAGGCACATCCGTTTTTTTGATAAACCCTAACTTTTCTGTGTAGAACTGAAATGCTTTTTCCTGATCTTGTACAGGTACGCTTGTTACATATATTTTAATCATTTATTTTAATCATTGCCGAAGTGTTTGTTAGTACAAAGATCAGCAGTTTTCGTTCAATATATTTATTCCCGATTGCTAATATTCAGGTCTTGATAGGCTTTGGGAGAATAGCCCGTGCCTCTCTTGAAGACCTTCGAGAAGGTGGGTAAACTTTCATATCCCACATTGAAACAAACTGAGGTGACGGAATGGCCTTTCTTGAGTAGCTCTTTAGCTCTTGCGATGCGTAAATCTCTGAGGTATTGTCGGGGTGTCAATCCATAAACTTGCTGAAATACCCTAATATAGTGAAAACGAGACATAAACGCGGCGGATGCGATCTTGTCTAATTCAATTTTGTCGCCATAATGACGCTCCATGAAGGCTTTAGATTGCCTTACGTATGCATAATAATGTTGTGGCAGGCCATGCTCTCTGCTTATTCGTTCTACTTCTTGTTCGTAAAAAGTCTTCTTAGGTGTATTCATCCTTAACTATTTCTTAAACGATGGTCTATTGAAGCGTATCATATAATACGAATATCAGATACAAGCCTAATAATCACAAGCCATGGTTGAAAAATGTAGATTTTTTACACCTTCCATTTTAATGAAGTAAAAAATACAACCAATATCATACTTAATTGTTTCAGTGTAAGATAGTTGTTTGTTGGGAAGGCAACCGGCTATTGACTGCATCGGCCCCCTTAAACAAACGACGGAATAAATGGTTAACAAAAAAAACAATTATGAAAACCGCTAAGTACATTGTGCTTAAATTTATTGAAAGCCTCAATAGAGAAGATTTTGATGCCGCTCATGAATTGTTGGCTAAAGATATGACCTTCGAAGGCGTATTAGGCAGTCGCAATGGCTCCGATAGCTATATCGCCGACATGAGGAAAATGAAGCTTAAATACAATATTAAGGAGGTGATGACCAATGGAAATCATGTCGCTGTATTTTACTGTATTAACATGGGTGGAAAAGAAATCTTCAGTGCAGGATGGTACCACATAGAAAACGAATGTATCTCCAAATTTAAGGTGGTCTTTGATCCCCGACCCTTACTGGAAGCCGTTGAAGCCAAGAAATAAGCCGACAGTAATTGTCGCTGCTATTTTCAGATTGGGATATCCATGACTAATAGTAACGCTAATTACGCTGCGTTTATTGAAATGAACTAATAAAAATTCAACATTCCAGCCTATTTAATAGGCTGTTTGTACGCCGTCTTTTTGCTCCAATTCCTTCTCTTGACGCACACTTTCAGCGTGCACATCTTCGTAAAGCCGCTTTATGAAATCAGCTGATAGTCCTACCTTTTCACCTTCTGCAATGGCTTGCTATAACACCTTCTTAAATCGGTCCGGTTGAACCACGGCTAAGTTATGCTTCATTTTGTAGGCGCCAATAATTCTAGCAGCTTGCATTCGGTCACCTAACAAGTGAATAATCTCTTTGTCTAATTCATCTATTCTTTTCCTATAAGTGGCCATCGTGTCTTGTGTAGACACAAGGTGGCTTTGAGCCTTTCCTGTCACAAAGCCTATAATACATATTCCTGTGATGGTGATGATTTTACGCATGATTTTTTAGTTTCACAACAAATCGGCGGCGGCTTTATTTTTACTCAATAATAACAACAAGCTCCGCTATTTGCTGTCTGTTCAGTTTACATTATCCAAAATTATCATTTCAACGGAAAGTATAAAAATATAATAAGCTCATAAACCCTCACTTTCAAACACGTACTGCGCACTTCCGTCCAAAAGGCGTTTGCTAAGGAACAGTCTTATCAGATCGATGAATAAAAACTGCTAAAATGAGAATTATTTCAAAATCGCTTGACGCGATATACCCCTCGCAATGTCATATTCACCCATTTTGGCTGTGAAAAAGGACCCCTATTTTTATGCAATAAAAGTAGTTGTAGCAATTAGACGAACACTTGATGTTGCAGTGAAACACAGACACAACCCTAGTTTCTGCTAGTATGTCCGGTCATTGCGAATGTTAATAAAAATTGAAAAATGAGCTCAAAAAAGGTAGATGAATTTTTGGAAAAATTGGAACATCCGTTAAAGGAAGAAATGATGGCACTACGTGACACAATTATGAAAGTGCATCCTGAAATTACAGAAGACGTTAAATGGGGTGGCCCAAGCTTTTATTACAAAGGTGATATCGCCACTTTTAGTCTACGTGTGAAGGATACCCTAACGCTGGTCTTCCATCAAGCGGAAGGGTTGACCCCCGGCAGCGTGCTAGAACCGACATCTAAAGGTAAAGCCTATGCGAAGTTCAAAAGCCTTGATGAAGTAGAAGCCAAAAGTAAAGAACTGCAAGCAGTCATAAAGCAGTGGATTCAACTCAGGGATAAATCATAAGGGCGCCGTAAACTTATACATGCTTTTAAGCAAGCAGAAGCCCGTAGACTTATGCGGCTATAGGTGCGTAGTAATAAGGTAAAATGATCTTATTACTATGTGCCAATTCGTTAACATTCAAGGTGAAATACGTTTTTTTCGTTTATATTAAAATGATTTAGTAGATTCGTAACGGCGAACCGATAAACTACTCAATCCAATTAGTGTCACCTAGCGTATGTCATCCTATAAGTTATATACGGATAACGAATTAATTCATTTGTTAGCAGCGAATGACACGGCTGCTTTTTCCGAAATTTACCTGCGCTATGGTGAGCGCTTATATAAGCAAGCTTATCATGTATTGAGGAACCGCGAAGATGCAAAAGACATCGTGCAGGATATTTTTACCTCCCTTTGGAATAAAAGAACGGGGTTACAGATTAATAACCTTGCTGCTTACCTGTACATTGCCAATCGTAATCAAACAATCAAATTGATAGCCCATAAGAAGATTACTTCTGTTTACTTCGACTGGCTTCAGGCACTGGCCAAAGAAGTGTCAGATAACGCCCATCATACGCTTCTTGAGAAACAACTTAACCAACTAGTGGAAGATGAAGTCAGCAAGCTGCCCTCCAAAATGCAAGCGGTGTTTAACCTCAGTAGAAAAGCACATCTTTCTCACAAAGAAATTGCAGCCAAATTGCATCTGTCTGAAGCAACAGTTAAAACACAAGTCAAGAATGCTTTGCGGATCTTAAGAAGCAAATTAGAAGCTTTTTTATACGCCATCCTTTTCCTTCTTTATTGGCTGTTCTGAGTTAAAATTTTTTTTTCTACCCCCAAGCAACTCCTCGTCGTACTTTACTTTTAATGATCCTTATTATCCGAGCGTATGGAGAAAGAAAGAATTAAAGAATTACTTCATAAATATAAAAAAGGTCTTTGCACTGACGCTGAAAAAGCTTGGATAGAATCCTTGTATGAGGCCCTGGCTAACCCTCCTTCTTCGGATTTAACCGATGAAATGATACAAGCAGATTTAGCAGAGGTCTATCAGCGCATACCTGCTTTATCGAAAAATAAAAGCTTTACCCTTTGGCCCCGGATCGTCGCTGCGGCGATATTTCTACTTTTCGTTTCCATTGGCTTTTATTTTTTCAAAGAAAAAGACCCAAGCCAACCACTTGTTCAAATTGTTGATAAATCGAAGATCAATCCGAACGATTTTGCACCTGGTACCAATAAGGCCTTGTTAACATTAGCAGACGGATCACAAATAGCATTGGATAATGCGCCGGACCAGAAAATACTTGACAAAGGAGGAATAAAAATTACGAAGAATGAAGATGGTTTAATTACCTACCAAATTAATCCGGGTGTCCGAGAGTCGAAATCAAATACATTGAGTACACCAAAAGGTGGGCAATACCAGGTCATTTTATCAGATGGCACGAAGGTTTGGTTAAATGCTGCTTCGTCCCTCCGCTATCCTACCGTATTTACAGGAAATGAGCGGAAGGTTATATTAAATGGCGAGGCCTACTTCGAGGTAGCCAAAAATGAAAAACAACCATTTAAAGTGGTGACAGATCGGCAAGAACTGTTGGTATTAGGAACCCATTTCAATATCAATAGCTATGAGGACGAACCTGATGTTAAAACAACCTTGTTAGAAGGAAGTGTTAAAGTCTCGGCATTTCAAACTAAACAAACCATCCTCCTTAAACCGGGAGAACAAGCCGCCTTAAAACGAAGTGGAAAATTAAAGGTAGCTCAGATCAATGCTGAAAATGCGATTGCATGGAAGAGTGGGCTTTTTCAATTTCAAGGCTCCGGTATTCAAGAAGCGTTACGGCAAATGGCGCGATGGTATGATATAACAATTGAATTTGAAGGGGCCGTACCTGATATTCAACTTTGGGGAGAAGTGCACCGGAAAGCCAATGCGCTAGAAGCTTTGGAAATTTTAAGTTATTTCGATTTAAAATATAAAATTTTAGCAACAGGAAATACCAAGAAAATCATCGTTATCCAATAAACTTTAATCAATAAATTATGACAAAATCAAAAACGAAAATCACGTAAGTAAGCATAGCGTTAACAAAAAACCGTTTCCTAACGCCATTAGGAAACGGAATACTTAGAGTTAACTCTTTCCGGATAAATCCGGAACGCCAATTTGTTAAAACCTTTATTAACTCAAGCTTTACAAAAATAATGAAAATTAGACCTAAGACAATGGCCTGGGGTAGGCCATTATCCAAAAATTTTTTTGGAAACCCAAGTCCAGTTCAATACCAAGCCACTGATATTAAAAGGAAAATTATAATGCAATTAAATCTTACATTTTTCTTTTTGCTCATAGCCTTGATGCAGCTACACGCAGCAACATACGCGCAAAAAATCTTTGTTAATAAACAAAATGCAACCTTAGAAGAAATTTTTCGGTCCATTAAACAGCAGAGCGATTATGTGTTCGTTTATAACAGCAAAGAAATCAGCAGTTTAAAGGTAAGCGTAAACACGCAGCGTTCTACAATAGAAGAGATTATGGATCAAGTTCTTCAAAATCAGCCTTTCACCTATAAAATTAGCGGACATAACGTATTGATCAAAAAGAAGAACGATTCCTCTGAAGCTCTTCCGCCGTTGCAACAGCGCGAAGTGAAAGGAAAAATAATTGACGCGCAGGGTTTGCCCATACCAGGTGTAAGTGTCAAAATAAAAGGGACCTCGGCAGGTACCACCAGCAATGCAGAAGGTTTATATACCTTGCAAGTGCCAGGAGCAGAGGCAACCTTAGTATTTAGCATTTTAGGTTACGCACTACAGGAAATCAATGTAGGTACGAACACCTTGATCAATGTAACCCTAACCGAAGAATCCTCTGCGCTGGATGAAGTTGTGGTTATTGGCTACGGAACCCAAAGACGTGCTGACGTCACGACAGCCGTCGCTTCCGTATCAGCAGAGAATATCCAAAATCGCCCGGTTCAAAACTTTGGGGAGGCCATAGCAGGTCAAATGGCAGGCGTTCAAGTACAGCAGACTAATGGTGCCCCCGGAGGGGAAGGTTTGGCCATTCGGGTAAGGGGTACCGGCTCTATCACCCAATCAAATGATCCGCTATACGTAGTAGACGGGTATCCCATGGAAGGAAATGCATTTCGTCTTATCAACCCTTCCGATATTGAAAGCATACAAGTACTCAAAGACGCCTCATCAACCGCTATTTATGGTTCGAGAGGGGCAAATGGTGTAGTGGTGATCTCGACAAAAAAAGGTAAAAAGGGCCCCCCCGTTATCAATGTCAATTCATTTGTAGGTTTCCAACAACGTGTAACAGAAATCAAAATGATGAACCGCGATCAATATGTCGATTGGTTTGTCGATGGTCGCAATCAAGCTTGGTTAGATGCCGCAGTTATTCCAAATGATCCCAATCAGTCGCCGCACAGCATCAATGATCCTAACTCACGACGAAGCCTTTATCCCGGAGCAACCGGTCAGTACATGATTCCCGACGGCACAGGAGGCTACCTCTATAACTTTTTAGATCCCGCATCGGTTGCTACCATGCCCGACAATAATTGGCAGGATTTATTGTATCGGAACGCCTTAACGCAGCAAAATGAACTTTCCGTCAATGGCGGTTCTGAAAATACCCAATATAACTTTTCAGGAAGTTACATGAAACAAGACGGGATTGTGATCAACACCAATTATGAACGTTTCAATTTCCGTTCGAGCATTAATTCTAAAATCAGCAAAACCATCAATTTAGGTGCTAATCTAATGGCTTATTCTGCCAGAAGTAGAGAACAGGCAAATGGTAAAGATTCCCCGGTAATGTACGCCTTAAACTTGCCACCCATTTATCCGCTCAGAAACGCGGATGGTACTTATGGGTCAATGGTACGCAATCCTGAAATCCTTGCGGGAGACGTGGCTAACCCGATAGGAATTGCTGAAATGGTCAATATTAATAGGAGAAGATATGGTTGGTTGGGAACAATTTCGGGCGATTGGCAGATACTTGAAGACCTGCAGTACCGCTTAAGCATCAACGGCGGGATTGAGGACGATCATTTGAAGCGTTTTGAACCATCAATGGTAGATTTGGATGCTTCCAGAGCGCCGCGTCCTGCCAGAGGAGTGGATACGCGCTACACAGATTATGATTGGGTGATTGAGAATACATTAAATTACACCAAAACCTTTGCAGAGAAGCATCGTTTTTCGGCCTTAATTGGATATACCACTCAAAAGCACACCGAAAACTACATGAACGGTGAAGCGAGAGGTTTTGCGAACGACGATATTGAGACGTTAAACGCCGGCAATATGTACGCGCTATCGAGTACCGAATCCGCTTACTCCCTGATCTCCTATTTAAGTAGAGTCAACTATTCATATGATGATCGTTACCTCTTTACGGCCACTTTTCGTAGTGATGGTTCGTCGCGTTTTGGTCAGAACCGGAAATGGGGTACTTTTCCTTCTGTTTCGGTAGGGTGGAGAATTTCGGAGGAGGGATTCATGAAAAATGTCGACCAAATCAGTGATTTAAAAATCAGAGCCGGGTACGGCATTTCCGGAAATAACCGGATAGGTGATTATGCATCCATTGGTTTATTGAATCCTGGTTATTACCCAACCGGGGGAACCTTGCAAAACACCGTGGATGTGGATGCAGAGTCGATGGCAAATGCAAATCTGGGTTGGGAAAAAACGCGGCAATACAATGTCGGTTTTGAATTTGGCTTGGCCAATGATCGGATTCGGGTAGAGGGCGATTTCTATGATAGTCAGTCGCTTGATTTATTGCTGGATGTGCCGGTGCCAACCATTACCGGTTATACGTCTCAGTTTCAGAATATCGGTAAAGTACAGAACCGCGGAATGGAGTTTTCGGTCACTACCAGAAACTTTATCAATGCCTTCCAATGGAGTACTAATTTTAATATTTCCTTCAATAAGAACAAAGTGTTAGAAGTGGGGCCCGATCAACGGCCCATATATGGCAGCGCTACCAATGCCAATAATGCTTTCATCACGACCATTGGTTATCCTATCGCAAGCTTTTACGGCTATAAACAAGAGGGTGTTTTCATGTCGCAGGAAGAACTGGACCGCTACCCTCATTTAGCCGCTGATAAAATAGGTGATGGTCGTTATGCTGATATCAATGGAGACGGCAAATTAGACCAAAACGATAAAACCGTTTTAGGCAATAATACACCTGATTTTACCGGCGGAATCACTAATAATCTCTCTTATAAGAACTTCTCCTTGAGCGTGCAGTTTACAGGGTCTTATGGTGCAGAAGTATTTAGCTTTTTCAAACGCATGGTAGGCATTTACCATGGCGACCGGAATGGTATGATTGAACAGATCGATCGCTGGCGATCGCCGGAAGAACCGGGCGATGGCATTCACTTCCGTGCTACCCGCAACCCTACCGGTTGGCAACGGGACCCTTCTTCCGCATGGGTACAAAATGCCTCTTACCTTCGTTTACGTAACGTAAACTTCTCTTATAACTTTGGACAGTCCGTATTGGATAAGCTAAAAATTAAAGGATTGCGCGTATATATAACCGGTAGTAACTTGTTTACTATTACCGATTATACAGGCTATGATCCGGAAACCAGCAGCGAAAGTGGTCTTCAAAAAGGAGGCGATTATTTAGGCTATCCAACAGCTAGATCTTTCATTCTCGGTGCTAATCTAACTTTTTAACTCCTAATTTATGCGATATATAACAGCTATGAAAAAGATTCTTTTATTAAGTATGACGGCTTTAATACTGTCATCTTGCAGTAAAGATTTTATTGAACTTACGCCACCTTCTAATTTAAATAGTAGTGATTTTTATAAAACCCAACAAGATATTAATCAGGCTACTTTATCTGCTTATGCCAGCCTGCGCGAACTCTATAATGGGACCTATTATCGCTTGGGCGAAATTCGTTCTGATAATACCACTTACTCTTGGTTAGCCGGTAATCCGGCAAATGAAAAGGGAATAGACGAGTTTGCCTCCCCGTTGCTGCCCGAGAATAATTTTTTGATGGATTGCTGGGATGATAGTTATCATACCATTTTGCGATGTAATCTCGTCTTGGGACGTAGCGATGCTGTTATCTTTACCGATGAAAAGCTTCGGAACCAATATAAAGCAGAGGCTAGCTTCATACGCGCATCTACTTATTTTTGGTTAAATAGGGTGTTTGGCGGTTATGCACTAAATGGTGAACTCTTAGGTGTTATTAAAGTGGATAAAGAACTGGCACCTGGTGAGGCCTATCAATTACGTCGGTCACCCTTGGAGGAAATTTATGAATTAATTATTAGCGATCTTCAATTTGCGGAAGCCAACCTACCGGAAAGTTATGGCGGAAGCGATAAAGGGCGCGTCACTAAAGTGGCAGCAACTGCACTATTAGGAAAGGTTTATATGTTCATGGCAGGATATCCTTTGAATAAAGGGAATGAGTTTTATACCAAAGCCATTGAAAAATTCCGAGAAGTGATTAATAACGGACAGTATGCGTTAGTGGCAAGCTATGCCGATCTATTCGATGTAAATAAGAAAAATAGTATGGAATCGCTTTTTGAAATTCAATACATGAAAGGTTCACCGAATGGGGTTACGGGAAGTCCGTGGAATAATAATTTTGCTCCCCGTTTTTCGGATAAAGAAGTAGTGCTGGTGGGAGATAAAAGCGGTCAGAACGCCCCGACTCAGGATATGTCGAATGCTTATGAAACCGGAGACCCTCGAAAATATGTATCCATGCGCGATGGTTGGGTAAACGCCAAAACCGGTGCCTTTGAAACCGATAAATATATTCGCAAATATTACGATGTAGCGACCAGTGGTTCCGATAACGGAAATAACTGGATCGAGCTTCGGCTGGCCGATATTTATTTACTCTATGCTGAAGCGCTGGTGCGCACCGGTACAGATCAAGCGACCGCCTTGGTCTATCTAAATAAAATACGGGAGCGGGCTAGAAATACACCCGGAGATCCAAATGTCCCGGCTCCTGCTAATCTGCTAAGCGATTATCAATTAGCAGACTTTGCCAATGATCAGGCTTTCCTGCTAGCGATCGAAAAGGAGCGTCGTGTAGAGCTTGCTTTTGAGAATCATCGCTGGTTCGATCTCGTTAGAACCGGTAGAGCGAAGGATGTCATGATTGCGGAACAAAAAGCCGATGGTTTTAATAATTTCACCTGGAGTGATGACGCGCTGGCCTATCCCATTCCGATGACTGTCATGCAAGCCAATCCGCAACAGATTATCCAGAATAAAGGTTATACACAATTATAAATGCTAGATCATGACAATTCAAGTAAATCTCTTTTTTTTACTGATATTCCTTGCGCTCTTCGGGTTAAGTAACCAAGGCGCGTATGCACAGGATAATGCCTTAACACCACAAGAGAAGGTAGCAGGCTGGCAATTGCTTTTTAACGGAAAAGATTTAACCGGTTGGACTTCCACAAAAGGCACCTCACCGGATGCAAGTTGGAAAGTTGAAAACGGCCAACTTTCTTTAAAGGAAACCGGAGGGCAACGACATCTCGATATCATTAGCGCAGAAGAGTATAGCGATTTTGACCTGCGTGTCGATTTTAAGTTAACAAAAGGTGCCAACAGCGGTATTAAGTACTTCTTTACACAGTATAGCGAGGGTGGATGGCTCGGCATGGAATACCAGCTTATTGATAATGATTACCATCCGGACGCCAAGCTCGGCCGCGATGGCAATCGCCAACTGAGCGCCTTGTATGATATGCTGGCCGTTGAGAAAAAAGTACCGGTTAAGGTAGGCGAATGGAATCATGCCCGCGTAGTTTCAAAAGATAGTCAAATAGTCCATTATCTCAATGGCCAGGAAGTACTTCGCTATGATCGCAAGAGCGCGGCATTTGAGAAAGCACGACAGCTGAGCAAATTTAAAGAGGCGAAACCCGCTTTCGGTTCAGTTAGTAAAGGGCACATCTTGCTACAAGACCATGGAGACATCGTCTATTTTAAGAACGTGAAAATAAAAGCATTATAAAAATTTAAAAAAGACATCATGAATGCTAAATCAAGAAGAGATTTTATAAAAAAGTTGGGAATAGGCACAGCCGCTTTAACAGTTGGTGCCGACATAATAGACCATCACCCTGCGTTGGCCTTTAGTGCCAAAAGCTACCGCAATATTATCGGAGCTAATGAGCGTATTCAGCTTGCCACCATCGGAGTAAATAGCCGCGGAAGCAGCATGAGCGGTACTTTTGCCAAGCAAAAA
The DNA here is from genome assembly GCF_030372825.1 of Olivibacter sp. 47. Taxonomy (NCBI): domain Bacteria; kingdom Pseudomonadati; phylum Bacteroidota; class Sphingobacteriia; order Sphingobacteriales; family Sphingobacteriaceae; genus Olivibacter; species Olivibacter sp. 47. The sequence continues at coordinate 6,089,855 of NZ_JAUCNR010000001.1, read as the reverse complement.
AATGCAACCGTAGCCTGCATTTGTGATGTAGATGAGCGAGCCATTCCAAAAGCAATGAAACGTGTTGCAGAGGCAGGGCAAAGCAATACACCCCGCGCTGAGAAAGACTTACGGAAAGTATTGGAAGACAAAAGTATTGACGCTATCTATACGGCGACACCCGACCATTGGCATGCACCATTAACCATCATGGCTTGCCAGGCAGGCAAGCATGTATATGTTGAGAAGCCAATGGCACATAATCCGGCAGAAGGAGAGATGGCGGTAGCAGCTGCCCGAAAATATAACCGTGTTGTACAAATGGGAGCACAGCGTCGTTCGGCGCCCACACTTACCAAAGGCATTGAGCTCTTGCATCAAGGCATCATTGGCAAGGTGTATATGGCCAAAACGTGGTATACCAACACCCGCAAAGCAACTTTTCTGAAACCCGGTACCGTTCCTTCCTGGCTCGATTATGATCTGTGGCAAGGCCCAGCACCGCGGGTACCTTATAAGGACGGCTTAATCCACTACGATTGGCATTGGTTCTGGCATTGGGGAACAGGTGAAGCTTTGAACAATGGTACCCACGAGGTAGATGTTGCCCGTTGGGGTTTAGGTGTAGATTTCCCAACACGGGTAAGCTCAATCGGAGGGCGTTATCAATTTCAGGACGATTGGGAAACACCCGACACACAGGTTGTAACCCTGGAATATCCTACTGCAACCCTCATTTGGGAAAACAGAAGCTGCAACGGACGCCAAGTAGAAGGTTTGGAACGAGGCGTTATTTTCTACGGCGACAAGGGAAGTTTGGACACCGGTGAAGATGCTTATAAGATCTATGATTTACAAGGTAAGCTCATCAAAGAAGAAAAATCGACATCGGCAAACGAAGGTTTGGCCGGTAGAAATACAGCAAGTCCAAGCTTGGGGATGGACAGCTTACATGCTGCCGATTTTCTGGATGCGATTAAAAATAATAGGCAACCAAACTGCGATATCGAACTTGGCTATAAGAGTACAGTGGCCATGTTGTTAGGGAATATATCTTGGCGAGTAGGCCGTGATTTAAGGATTGATCCTAAAAACGGGCATATTGTAGGTGACGCCGAAGCGGAAAAATTGTGGAGCCGGAGCTATGAGCCGGGATGGGAACCTAAAATTTAAAGAAAAAGGGGCTGCGGGAGAGTCTAAGATTTAGATCGATGAACGGACCTGCAGCTTCTATACCGTTGTCTATGGATTTCTAATAAATCAACACAAATGAATAGGCTAAAAATGATGGTCTTACTTTTTGTACTACTCATGTATAAAGTACAGGCACAAACGGAAAATGAGTTAACTGCCCAAGAGAAAGCAAACGGATGGCAGCTCGTTTTTGATGGAAAAAGCTTTGCAGGTTTACAAAAACTAGCTGATGGCGGTTGGGTGGTGAAAGATGGCTTATTGATGGCAACCCCCATTCCGCATGGAAAACAAATGGATATTATCACCACGGCTTCCTTTGATAATTTTGAACTGACCTTTGAATTTAGGGCGGCAAAAAACACCAATAGCGGTGTTAAATATTTAGTCACCAATACCTTTCCAGGGAAAAAGGGCACTTATTTAGGGCTGGAATATCAAATTCTGGATGATCTGCATTACCAATATCCCGAGCGAGGCGAACTGCGGTCTGTCGCCTCACTTTACGATCTCATTCCTGCCGATCCAAAAAAGGAAGTAAAAGCACTTGGCGAATGGAATACCGCCAAGATTATTGTAAACGGGCGTCATATCAGCCATTGGCTTAATGGCAAAAAAGTGGTCGCATATGATCGGAGTACACCTGCATTTGCACAACTGATTCAAGCAAGTAAATACAAAGACCTTCAAAATTTTGGAAAAGCCGAAAAAGGACATCTCCTTTTTCAGAATGAGGGCACACCAGTTGATTTCCGAAACATCAAAATCAGGCCTTTGACGAATGTAAAATAAAAATAGTTGACTTAATTAGCCATCTCATAAAAACAAGAGATGGCTTTTTTTTGCAATCAGCCGTCCATTCTTCGTCAATTGCTATGCATTTATTTACCCTAGGTAACCATTTTTTTGAACTCATTTCATAAATTGCGCGGCAAGAAAAAGAAAGTTTTGGATAACACCTCGCCGTATGGTCATTTGGTATTGAAATAACCATTCAATTTATACATTTTTATGCACAAAATCGCTTCTGCTGCTTTTGCAGACACTAAACCCCACTACATTCTTCTTGACGGCTTAAGAGGCGTTGCGGCTCTTATGGTTATTTGGTACCACATATTCGAAGCATTTGCAACAAGTCCTGTCGACCAACACTTCAATCACGGATATTTGGCCGTTGATTTTTTCTTTATACTGTCCGGCTTCGTTATCGGCTATGCTTATGACGATCGTTGGAAAACAATGAAAGTAAAAGATTTTATCAAACGTCGATTAATCCGTTTACATCCCATGGTTATTATGGGCGCTATTTTAGGCGCGATTACTTTCTATATACAAGGCAGCGTGAAATGGGATGGTTCGAAGGTATCTTTATCCATGTTAATGCTAGCTTTACTCATTAATCTCTTCTTAATCCCTGCTGCCCCTGGCTCGGGCCCCGAAGTACGTGGAAATGGAGAGATGTATCCGCTCAATGGCCCTAGTTGGTCCTTATTCTTTGAGTATATCGGCAATATCCTGTATGCATTGTTCATCCGTAGGTTATCGGCAAAAGCACTTGCGGTACTCGTCCTGTTGGCCGGAATCGGATTGGCCTCCTTTGCTATATTTAATTTTTCCGGTTATGGCCATTTAGGTGTAGGATGGACGATGGCAGGCCATAACCTGATCGGTGGATTTCTACGTTTGTTGTTTTCATTCTCCGCCGGTGTATTGATGTCGCGCAAGTTTAAACCTGTAGAAGTAAAAGGCGCATTTTGGATCTGCAGTTTGGCGATTATTATTTTACTTTCCATACCCCATATTGGGGAAGCAGAAGCTCTTTGGATGAACGGGATCTATGATGCACTATGTACACTTGTTATTTTTCCCATATTGGTCTATTTGGGTGCCTCCGGAACTACAACCGGCAAAAGCTCTATTAAAATCTGTAAATTCTTAGGCGATATATCGTATCCACTATATATGGTACATTATCCTTTCATGTACCTGTTTTATGCATGGGTATGGCAAGAAAATCTTACCTTCACCCAAATATGGCCGATAACGTTGCTTCTCTTTTTGGGTACTATATTAGTAGCTTATCTCTTCTTAAAGCTTTATGATGAACCCTTTAGAAAATGGTTGAGCAAGAAATTGCTGATGAAAAGTTAATCGACTATTTGAGATATAAGATAACCTATCCTCATTATGACTACAAATATCCGCACTTAGCACACAAGTAAAAAATGTGCATAAACTACTTTTGTTGGGAACAAAAACGATAAACAATCATGACACAACAAAAAGATAAAGTTTGGTTCATTACCGGCACATCGCGTGGTTTTGGTCGTGTATGGGCGGAGGCCGCCTTAGCACGAGGCGATAAAGTAGCAGCAACGGCACGTAAGTTGGAAAGCATTGCCGATCTGAAAGATAAGTATGGCGAGCAAGTATTGACGGTAGCACTTGACGTAACGAAACCCGATCAGGTGAAAGAAGCAGTCACAGCCGCACATGCGCATTTTGGTAGGTTGGATATCGTGCTCAATAATGCCGGCTACTCCTTGGTAGGAACTATCGAAGAAGCAAGCCCGGCAGATATCCGAGCACTTTACGAGACCAATATTTTAGGGCCGGTTGCCGTGATACAAGCCGCCTTGCCCTTGCTTCGAGAGCAGGGGTATGGCCATATCCTCGGTACTTCCAGCAACCTTGGCCATGTTACCATGCCGGTAATAGGCTATTACTGTTCTTCTAAATGGGCATTTGAGGCTATTCATGAAAGCTTAGCGGCGGAGGTAGCCCCTTTCGGTATTCAGGTAACGATTATTGAACCGGGGGCCTATGCTACCGAATTCGGTAGTCAGGAATCCTTAAAGTTTGCGCAGGGTATGGAGGTATATACTGATTTCAAAGCTAAATTTGTAGACAGTTTAAAAACCATGGAAAGAGGCGATCCGGCAGCAACGCCACAGGCCTTGTTTAAAATGATAGACGCGGAACAGCCACCGCTGCGTTTCAACTTGGGTAGCCATAACCTATCAGGTACCCGAGCGGCTTACGCGCAACGATTGGCTATTTGGGAGGCTTGGGATGAGGTATCCCGCGCCGCTCAAGGTGAACCGAAATAAAAAACAACCATAACCGGTTATCATAACTAGCCGGTTATGACTATATTAGCTGTTGGCATGAAAAAGGAAGAAAAAAGCTTGCATAAATTTGAATCGCTTTCAGATGCACATCGGGTTTTTGGTTTGCCTCAGCCCCGGCATCCGCTTATTAGCCTTATCAATGGAGCACACACTCAGATCGAACTTTTTAAAATTCCGCAACGTCACGTTTTGGGATTTTACAAAATCTCGTACAAGCCAAAGCTGAGCGGAAAGCTGAAGTATGGCCAAGGTTACTATGATTTTGATGAGGGAGGCCTGTTATTCGCTTCCCCCGGTCAGATAATAGGCGGTAATGATGATGAGGGCGCTGTATGTTCAGAATACACCCTGTTGATTCATCCCGATTTCTTTTTAGGATATCCCTTGACAAAAAAGATTAGGCAGTATGGTTTTTTCTCTTATGCCGCCAACGAAACACTCCATTTGTCGGAAGAGGAGAAAGCAATCATCATGTCCATTTTCCGTAATATCGAAACAGAACTCAATAACCGGATTGACGACTTCAGTCAGGACGTAATGATCTCCCAGATCGAGTTGTTGCTTAATTATGCCAATCGCTTTTACAAGAGACAATTCATTACGCGTAAGGTCGTTAGCAATGAGCTGTTGCAGAGACTAGAAGAGTTGTTAAACCAATATTTTGATCAAGAAATGCCGTCAAGCCAGGGCACGCCAACTGTGAGCTACCTTGCTGAAAAGCTACATCTTTCGCCCAGCTATCTGAGTGATATGTTGCGTTCTCTAACAGGGCAGAACGCGCAACAGCATATTCATGCAAAAGTAATTGAAAAGGCTAAAGAGAAGCTTTCTACCACCAACTTATCCGTGAGTGAAGTAGCTTATGCACTAGGTTTTGAACATTCACAGTCATTCAGCAAGCTTTTTAAAATCAAAACGAAGCTATCACCGCAAGCGTTCCGGAACTCCTTTAATTAAATATAAATTAGCTAATTCATCATTTTTAACCGCCGTTAGGGTGTTGTCGCCAATTCATTTAAATTGTCTAGCGTAAAAAAATTAAGGGTATTGCACATAATCAGTTACCTTTACATTGAATTATGGCTAACCCTTACATCTCCCTATTACGCACCGCCTGGACTTATGCCCGAGGTGAGAAGAAACGCTATGTTTTCATATATGGGCTGTTTATTCTTGCCAGTGCAGCCTTTGCCACTTATCCGCTACTGTATGGCTGGTTCATCAACGGTATACAGCAGGAAGGAGCTGCGTACCTACATTATGCTTGGCTCTATGTAGGGGCGTATATGCTTCTCAAGTTGGTGGAATGGAGTTTCCATGGACCGGCGAGAATACTTGAACAGAAGTTGGCATTCGCCCTTAGCCGAAATTTTTTGCAAGATCGTTATCATCAAACCTTACATCTTCCGGTGAAGTGGCATCAGGATAATCACTCCGGAATTACCATCAATAGAATCCGGAAAGCCTATACAGCCTTGAAATCCTTTTTTGAAAACGGATTTATGTATACCTATGCATTGATGAAGTTTGTGTTCTCTCTCATTGCTATGATTGCTTTTTCGCCGTTGTTTGGGCTGATCGGTGTAGGTATCGGCATGCTGACGGTTTACGTCATTTTCAGGTTTGATAAGCCCTATATCAAGGCACTGGACGAAACAAACGAAAAAGATCATATCGTATCCGGAACACTGTTTGACAGCCTTTCTAATATCATCACCGTGATTACTTTGCGGCTACAGAATAGAATGGAAAAGAGTTTAATGGGGAAAGTAGCTGATGTTTATCCTCCTTATAAAACGTCCGTACATGTAAATGAATTCAAATGGTTCATCGCCGATATGCTTGTAGCGCTTATTTATGTAGTTACCGTATTGGGATATATTTATCAGCACGGGCAGCCCGGTCAACTCTTTTTAATCGGTAATCTAGTTGCCCTGCTGGGATTTGTCAACCAGTTCACGAGCGTTTTTCATGACGTAGCTTGGCAATATACGCAGATCGTTCAATTTAATACCGATGTGGAAACCTCCCGTCATATTAGCGATGCTTATCAACAACAGCATCAGGCCGAGGCTACGGTAGCACTACCAAATGAATGGCAGCAGGTTGAGGTACAGGGTTTGAATTTCTCGCATACCGAAACCTATTCTTCCGGTCAAAATGCGCACAGCCTGCATGATATTCATCTTACCATTCAAAGGGGGCAGAAGATTGCGTTGATTGGAGAAAGCGGCAGTGGTAAAAGCACGCTTATGGCCATACTAAGGGGCTTATATACCTATCAGTCCGATACACGTATTAGATTAGATGGAAGTAAGCAAATTGATGCTGCTAGCTTGGCCGATGCTGTCACCCTCTTCCCGCAAGAGCCGGAAATATTTGAAAACACGATCAAGCACAATATCACCCTAGGGCTTCCCTTTTCTGATGAGGAAGTGATGGAAGTCTGTCGAATTGCTCATTTTGCAGAAGTCGTACAAACCCTTCCCAAAGGTTTGGAGTCGCACATTCAAGAAAAGGGTGTAAATCTTAGCGGAGGACAAAAACAACGACTGGCCCTTGCGCGAGGTATACTAGCGGCGCGATCAAGCAGTATTGTCTTGCTAGACGAGCCCACCAGCAGCATAGACCCTAAAACAGAGGTTAAAATCTATCAACATCTTTTTGAAGAATTTAAAGAAAAAGCACTTATCTCCAGTTTGCATCGCTTATACTTACTTCCATATTTCGATTATATTTACATTCTGCAAAATGGAAGAATAGTTGATGAAGGTAATTTTGTCGATTTGAAGGCACGTAGTGTGCTATTTGATGAGCTGTGGAAACATCAACGGGAAAACAGCCAGACCGGTAATTAAGCAATTGAAATTTAATCAACATATCAGGCTTTGATAAGTACCCCTATTTGATGAAATAAACTAATTGCGATATTCAATAGTGGTCACATCCATATCATAACGAGCTACCGGTATTGTTGGGTTTTTGTTGAACTGCTAATAGAAAAGCAGCTGCACTACCCACCCATACCGAATAATCGAGCGGTGCTTTTATTCCCAAAGAAACGGACATTGAAAGCGCAAATAGCAACAGTAGAATTCCCGTAGCAATAGCGGTCCATTTTAATTTAAAGCCCAAAATCAGTAATAGCGATAACACAATTTCCAAAAAAGTGGCTGCATAAGCGGAAAATCTGCTTAAAGTTGGAGGAAGAAAAAATGTGAGCGTTGCCGTATATTCTTCAAAACGCTGCCAGTTTCCCCAGGCTGAATTATCTCCCCAAAAACCTAGTCTGTCTGCAACTGCTGAGAGCATCGTCATAGCAAGAGCAAACCTTAAAAACAGTTGCGGAAATTGTACTAATTTCATGGCCATAGCTAAATTTTTAAATTAACAGTACAAAATTACTAACAGAAAAGCACATGAAACTTAAGTTGGTTTAAGAAATGCAATACAGACTTTCTTTCCAATCGTTCAGAACAAATATAACATGCATATGTTATTTCTAAACGATTGCGGTATAACTCTTTGGGTTAAGCCTGTATATTTCAGTTAAATACAATGGCATGTCGAGGCAAATCTACAACAGAACCATCAAAATCGATGGAATTGATATTTTCTACCGGGAGGCTGGCGATAGAAAATATCCATCCCTATTGCTATTACATGGATTCCCGACGTCATCCGTAGCTTTCAAAAATTTAATGATTGCCATGTCTGATCAGTATCATCTTGTCGCTCCGGATTATCCCGGATTTGGCTTCAGTGAATTTCCCGTGCCGGATACTTTTGACTATACGTTCGGGAATCTATCTGTTTTGATAAACAAACTGACTGAGGCGATAGATTTAAACAAATACTTTATTTATCTCCATGACTATGGTGCACCGATTGGACTTCAACTATGCATCAATCACCCGGAGAAGATTGCAGGTATTATTGTTCAGAGCGGTAATGCGCACCGAGAAGGTATGGGACCTGAATGGGACGAGTATATCGACTACTGGTACAACCCAACGGCTGAAAAGAAAAAAAAGCTCATTAAGTTTTTAAGCGTAGAAGGTATAAAAAACCAATACTTCGGTGGGCTTCCCAAAGAAACATTATCGAGGGTCAGTCCGGAATTTTGGATGCTTGACTGGGAGTTTTTGAAGAGGCCGGGTAATATTGAAAAGCAGTTTGAGTTAAACTGTGATTTCAAAACCCACCTAGAAATGTTTCCTGTTTACCAGGCCTATTTTCGCGAACACCAACCACCGGCCCTTGTCATTTGGGGAAAATATGAAATTTTCTTTTCTGTGAAAGAAGTGCCTTGTTATAAGCAGGATCTGCCCAACGCGCAAATTCATATTTTAGATGGAGGGCACGATGTGCTGGATACCCATTTTGATGAGGTGCTAACGTTAATAAGGAATTTTGTAAAATTTTTGTCCTAACAGCTCCCTACTAACCGTCATCCGCTTTAATCCAATTTAGTCAACAACTTATTTCATGTTTCATTATTGTATTGGTATTACCTTTAAATAAGACCCGTCCGTTGTTCAAAGGAAGCCAGCGGCTGTAAAGTAGCCAGCCTATAATTGCTTTCTCGGCAGTGCTTTTACCAGTTCTTCGGTTGTCAATATGAGATGGGCATACGTAGGCCCATTAAGTACATGTGCTGCATGCATCATTTCCTTAGTAAAGGCAGCGGTGGCGTCCTTTACTAAGGTTACATGATAACCTAATTCCATCGCAAATCGACAGGTGCCTTCGACACAGGTATTGGCTAGCAAACCAATAGCTATCACGTGACTAATACCTCGCTGTTTTAGCAACATGTCTAAGTCTGTATTGGCAAAACCACTTTGCGCCCAATGCTCCTTAACAACAATATCTCCATCTTGGGGAGCAAAATCTGGGTGCCAGTCACCTCCCCAAGTACCCTTTGCGAATGAATGACGGTCCATAATAGCCAGCTGCGTCGGGTTAGGGTACCTCCAGTATTGATAGTCAGTGGATTCCCACCGTTTATGGGGCACGATAAACACAGGGATATCAGCTTGTCGGACCGCTTTTACAATAGTACGAAGATTATTTAACAGGTTGTTATCTTCAGCGACATCTTTAACCCTCGGCCAAATTTTTCCCCCTTCTGACAAAAAATCATTGTAAGGATCAATAAACAATAATGCGGTATTGTCGCCTTCGTATGTTTGAATTCTCATTTTCTTTCAAATTTTGCAAACCATATTAATTATTTCTGAAAGCATATCGTTCAATACTTTTTGCGAACAGAGGAGTCTCGCTTTGATTGTGATAAATCGATACCGGCTGCCGTTGGCTTTTGAATAATTCAAATGGAATCCCTTGTTTTTCAATACTTTTTATAAATTCCTCAGTGGGTTTTGAAATAACTCGGTTCGTGAATTCGCAGGTGTTATCGTCAATCTTTTTTACGCTCATCTCCCAATGAACAAGAATGTTAATGTGTCCGCTAGGTGTAAATATGTCAGAGACGGATTCCAATATAAGATGCGATGGCTTTGATACCTTTTCAATATAATGCTGAACCATTAGGCTTCCTCCAAGAACTTCAACATTTACAGACATCCTTTTACCGTCTGGCGACGTGGTAACACCCGAAGTAACGTGGGCAGGCGAACACGCTTGATATTCATGTTCAGGAAGCGTAAAGCACCATTCCGGAATGTTAATTTTTTCAATCGGTGCGTTGATCATAGCTGTAAAGCTTGAATCAACAATAACTTGTTCATTTTGCATACTAATCGCGTTTAATTAATTATTTTGATTGCATTTTAATGATGTTAAGCTTTTAGCTGTTTAAGATATGCTGTTGTTTCTTTAACTATTGTTTGCATTAGCTCATTTGCTTTGGTGTGTTTTAAGATAGGAGCTATCTGGCCGCCCCAAAAGAATATCATGTCCCACTTTTCTTGTTCAATTGCGGCTTTCCGGATATGCGACATAAATTGCGTTTGCAACGGAAAGGGCAAAAAATTCATTTCTTGAGGGATTAAGTCCTGAGCGATACGATTAATTAATCCTCGGCCTAATCTTCCGGTAAAAGCTTTCGATAGCATGGTATATCGGGCTGCATCAGAAAACAACATCTGTTTGTGAAAGGTAGTAGCATTCGATTCGTCTGTAGCCAAGAAAGCTGTTCCAATTTGCACCGCATCCGCACCGAGCGTCAACGCTGCTGCAACGCCTTTTGCGTTAGCTATACCACCAGCGGCTATAACTGGTGTTTTTACCTTCTCTTTAATAAGCTGAAGCAATACAAATGTTCCAACGGTGGATTGCTCGGCTGATGCTAGAAACGAAGGCCGATGCCCTCCAGCTTCGAATCCTGACGCGACGATCATATCGACACCGGCGGTTTCTAAAGCGATAGCTTCATCCAGTGTGGTTGCAGTTCCAATTGTCACAATATTTAATTTATGGCATTGTTCCAAAACAGTAGCAGAGGGGATACCGAATATAAAGCTAAATACAGGCGGACGTTGTTGCAAAATTATTTCCACCTGGTTTTCAAAACGAGTTTTGAAGGGCGCTGGTTTCTCTGGCAGGTCTATCCCTAACTCATCAAAATAAGGTTTGAATACTTGCTGCGATTGCTTAAATTGCTCATCTGACACCGTATCATCTACTGCGTCTGTATCAGATACCCACAGGTTGATATTGTATGGCTTATTAGTAGCCGCCTTTATCTGGCGGATCAATTCGTTTATCTCCTGTGGACTTAACGTGTACGCTCCATAACCGCCGAGGCCTCCTGCATTGGATACTGTTGATACCAGTTCTACAGATGACAGCTTGCCGCCAAACGGCCCTTGTAGTATTGGGTATTGTATACCCATAATTTTAGATACTTTTGTTTTATACCACATAACACCATAATTATTATTTGATTACATTGGTTAACATTTTATTCACGATAAGCCACTGCCCGTTAACTCGATGAAAGGACAGAAATTCATCATAATTAAAATCATACATCTTAACGTGTAGCTTGACGACAGCAATAGAGTTAATTATATCGATTGATATAAGGGTTCCTTTAAAAGGTTTCCCAGAGTTTTTAACGCTTTGGCGGTTTTTGACACCATCTAGGTATTGTTCAAGCGTTTTGGCATAAGGTACACCATTTACATCGCCTAATACAAGTGCGTTAGGATGATATACCTTACGCAACCTGTCAACATCACCCTTGTAAATACCTTTAAGGTAAAAATCTTCTAGCGCATAGGTAATTGCCGCTAATTCGTCCCTGTTGTTATCCATTGTGTTTTGATTTTGTACTTCGGGTACTTGAAAGAAATAAGACCAAAAGATAATAAAAATATATTTCCACTTAATTCAAGTGATGGCCAGCGGCCATACCGCCATCTACATTAATGATAGCACCGCTAATGAAATTGCTCTTAGCAACTGTATAAACCATCTCAGCGACATCTTCTACCTCGCCTACACGATTTAGCAGGTGTAAGGTCGCACTTTCATCTGCTTTGTTTCCGTGCATCGGTGTGCGGATAGTACCGGGTGCTATGGTATTCACCCTAATGTTGTTTTTCCCAAACTCAGCTGCAAGCTGTATTGTAAGGGCATGTATTGCTCCTTTGGATGCCATTTGTGCAGAGATGGGCAGCCCGCCAAGTGCATGATTTACTAATGGTGTACCAATGTTGATCACAACGCCGTTGCGTTGTTTAAGCATTTGCGGAATAACCGCTTGGGTTGTAAAGAAAGTCCCTTTTAAATTTGTGTTTAAAAAGCGATCCAAGTACGCCTCGTCTACTTGTAGGAAGGGTTTAGTTTCGAAGATACCAGCATTGTTTATCAATACATCCACTGAACCAAATCTGTCGAGGGCTATAGCAGCGAGTTTTTTCCCTGTTTTTCGATCACTTACATTACCTGCCATCATTGCAAGATTTTCACCTGCACCTAATTCGTGATAAATTTCCCTGAGTTTTTCAGCGGTTGATGAATTGATCACTACATGATCGCCTTTTTCCAAAAAGTGGCGAGCTACTTCTTTACCAATGCCTGAAGAAGCACCAGTTACTATTATTGTTTGCTTTTTCATTTTATTATTTTCTATCGGCAGTAATACCTTTTTCTCTTAAAATTGATACCTGCTCTCCGGCAAATCCCCAGTCATCCAGGTCAATTTCCTGTATCACAACATGAGTTAATTGCGGATCTTTATTCAATATATCTGTTATTAAGGAGGTAATTCCACTAATTAACTTTTGTTTTTGTTCTCTTGTAACTCCTTCGCGAGTAACTTCGATTTTTACGTACGGCATAATTGTAATTTTAACTTTAGGCAACTTTTGCAGTAACCTTTATATTCAGTTCAAACTCGTTGTAGATAAGCGTATCGCCTAGATTCTGAAAGAAATTTCCCGAACGAAATTTCATTCCGTATTTGGTGCGGTCCACTATAATCAAGCCGGTTGCGGTTAATGTATCGCCATTTACATTAACAACCGTATTAAAGCTAATGGGATGGGTAATACCTTTAATAGTTAGGTTTCCCTCAACATGACTGTCCGTAACCGATGTTATGTCTAAAATCGCCTCAGGATATTTTTCGGATGAGAAAAAATCATCAGAAGCTAGGTGACCGAAGAATTGGGCGTTAAGTGTAGGGTCGGTTACATCCAGAATTTTTATAGAATTGGTATCAATGATAAATTTACCGCCAGTAAGTTTACCCTCATTCAATATAATTTCGCCCTCTTTAATAGAAATGGTTCCATTATGTGCGCCCGTTACTTTTTTCCCCACCCAGTCTATGTTGCTTTGTGGTGTTATAACTTTGAATTTCTGAGTTTTCATATTGTTTATGTTTTAAATACAGAACAAATTACGCTAGTATTTTAGAGTCGGAGAGGTGATCTACATCACATTTAAATAAGCCTCAGTTTTATGTGATCTAGATCACTTCCGAACTTCCTCCATCGTAAGTAATCGTTGCTATCGAATGTATTTCGTGTCCGAGGTGGACATCTATAATGAATATCAGGCTCGCCAATTAGGAGGATAGCGTGTTAAGTAATTGCCCACAAGTCGTACGCGGGTTTGTTTGATGATTGCTGGTAGGTAGCTATGGTCTAATTCTTCACAAAGTATAGAGAAATTAGACAACAGCACTTTAGGTATGGTATAGTCGGCTAAGCGTTTCTCTTGAGACTCCCAAGTAAGCTGCAATCAGGTTTTTTGGAACGGTATTATACAGCTCAGGATATAATTTTAAAAGCTCTTCATACCTATACTTTACGTTATTATTCATAAAAGAGAGCAGCCTATTCTGGGTGGCAACATAACCTCTATTCGTTCTCCACCTAAAAAAATGTCCTACTTGATGTAGCTCAGCACATAATTTCTCCCGGTCTTCATCGCTAAGACAAAGCACTTCTGCATCAGTAATGCAATCTACGTTAATGGTAGCGCTAGTTTGGTTATATAGTGCATTGTAATCCGAAGTCCACCAGGTAGGCATGGCAAACTGAAGAATGAACATTTTCAGATCATCGTTTACATAGAACGATTTTAAGCAACCCGAAACCACAAAATATTCACAGTCAACAACATCGCCTTGAGTAATAATAGCCTGTCCTTTTTTAAAGATTAGTTTTTTAAAATGCGAGAAGAAATATTCGAACTGCTCATCTGATAACGCAGCTAACTTAGAGACATGAGCTTTTAAAATTTCTTTAGCTTCCATAAAGGGTTTAACTAATATATTGATAATAGGTGAAAATAAGAATTCTTTTGTCGTTTGCCTCAGGTTTCAGTGTTTATAATACTTAACTGGGTTTGTGTGGCCAGCCTCCAAAGTTAAGTGTCACTTTTCAAATAATGAAGTGTCACATATCCGGATTTAAAAAATTTTTAGCAACCAGCTTTAAATTGAGGTTTTCCTGGAGGCTGCCGGCATTTAGCAATGAGCGCCCTCTTCCTACAATGACCGGGCGGACAACCAAATTAATTCATCAATAAGCCTGCAGTTATCAACTCCGGAAGTAGGCTAACGGAGTCAACAAGGATTTTTTTACCTGGTTGCTGTTTGAGTTTCAGAAGTTCTTCTCAGGATTGCTACGAACAATTCGCATATATCCAAAACTTTTGTAAAAAATTAATAAATTCGGAGATTGCTGTATAACTGTTTATACTTACCATTGCTTGTTGTTAGGTAACATAGTGCTGTAGGCAATAGCATCATCAAGACTTACCTGTTAATAAGACAAATACATTTGCATGACGCCATACGAAATGCTCCGGCAACATATCCATAAAACTATTCAGTTGAGTGACGAACAGTTTGATTATTTTTTTTCTTTCTTCCAGCCAGTTTCTTTCAAAAAAGGAGAACAGCTCATTCATGTAGGAGACGAGGTTGATTGCGAATATTTCGTGTTAAGTGGCTGCTTGAAGACGTTTTTCGTAAATGACGAACAAAAAATGCACATTTTGCAATTTGCCATGCGAACTTGGTGGGCATCCGACTATAAAGCTTTGTACAATAATGAAAGAGCTACTGTAAACGTTGACTGCGTTGCGGATGCAGAAACGCTTTGTCTCCACAGTGAAGAGAGGGAAAAGGCTTGTAAAGAAATTCGCGAAATTGAAACTTTTCTAAGATGGCGTTCCAATAAAGGTTATATCAGTTTGCAAAAAAGAATTTTATCGCTATTAAATAACGATGCCCGTAGTCGGTACGAGGAACTAATGCACCAATATCCTGAATTGTACAATCTTGTTCCGAAACATTTGATCGCAGCATATTTGGGAGTTTCAAGAGAAACGCTCAGCAGACTTTACCATAGTAAATGATGTGACCTAGCTCACTAAAAATAGCGGCTTTCTAAAATGTGATCTATATCACCTAATGATGCTGTTTTTTATCCGCTACTTTGTACTATCATTTTATGACAATAAAAATTAAAAGAAATGGATAAAGTAATTTTTAAAGTACTAATTGTACTTACCTCTCACGATCAACTGGGAGATACCGGTGAAAAAACAGGTTTTTGGGTGGAAGAGTTTGCCGCTCCTTATTACGTTTTGGCCGATGCAGGCGTAGAGGTCACGATCGCATCACCCGAAGGCGGACAACCTCCGATAGATCCTAAAAGTGCACTTCCTGATTTCCAAACGGAAGCCACCAAACGTTTTGATGCAGACAAGGCTCTGCAGGAAAAATTGGCACATAGCATTCCGTTAAGTGATGTGAATGAAAAAGATTACGATGCGGTATTCTATCCGGGAGGCCACGGACCGCTTTGGGATTTAACCAACGATGCGCGTTCCATTAAACTGATCGAAGCGTTTTGGAAAGAAGGTAAGCCGGTTGCTGCCGTTTGTCATGCGCCTGGCGTATTACGGTTTGTGAAAGATGCAGAGGGAAATCCCCTGGTAAAAGGAAAAAAAGTTACCGGTTTTTCCAACACTGAAGAAGAAGCGGTTCAATTAACAGATGTTGTTCCCTATTTGGTGGAAGATGAGTTAAAAAAACTTGGTGGAAACTATAGTAAAACGGAGGACTGGAAGAGCTACTCTGTGCAGGATGGGAATCTAATTACCGGACAAAACCCGGCGTCTTCAGAAGAAGCAGCTAAAAAGCTGCTTGATTTACTAAGAAAAAGCTAGCGGATTAACCCCATAACTTTAAGGGTCAGGAGGAAAGTTCTGACCCCTAAAAGCCATCACATGGCTACTAATGGATTTTACCTCCTTTAATAGCATTTTCTTATCCTATGTTATTTTGTGCTTTCGTTAATGTCCTTAACTTTACGTCTCACTAGTTGTAATGTCATATGCTTGATATCATTATAGAATCCAGACAGGCCGAAATTGCTCCCGGTTTTGCCGTTAAACGTATTCTTCCCTATCAACTTCGCAGAATGGTTGGGCCCTTTATTTTTATGGATCATGGCGGACCGGTAAATATTCCGGCAGCGACGGTCAATAAACTGGATGTGTTGCCGCATCCGCATATTGGTCTATCTACGGTAAGTTATTTGTTCAGCGGCAATGTAACCCACCGAGATAGTCTTGGCGTAGAACAAGTGATAAAACCGGGCGAAGTAAATTGGATGACTGCCGGAAAAGGCATTGCCCATAGCGAACGTTTCGAAGATCCCGCAATGCTGAACGGAGGCGAACTGGAAATGATACAGACATGGGTAGCACTTCCCGAGAAGGATGAAGAAAGCAATCCTACCTTTGACAACTATAAGCCCGAACAATTGCCCGTATTTACTGATACAGGTATTTGGATGCGTTTGATTGCAGGCGATGCATACGGATTGAAAAGTAATGTCAAAACGCACTCACCCTTGTTCTATGTGCACGTTATACTGGATCAGGGCGTCCGTTTTGGCCTGCCTACCGGGCATAGCGAAAGAGGCGCTTACATTGTTAGGGGCAGTGTCGAAGTAAATGGAGTAATCTATACCGCCGGAAAACTCATGGTATTTACTAAGGGTGTTGATCCGGTGATTATTGCCAAAGAACATACTACGTTGATGATGCTTGGCGGTGAACACTTAGGTGATCGGTATATCTGGTGGAATTTTGTTTCCAGTAGAAAAGAAAGGATTGAACAGGCCAAAGAAGACTGGAAACAAGGGCGTATCGATTTGCCACCCATGGATAATGAAGAGTATGTGCCCCTACCTGAAAGTAAAGGTAAACCCGCAGGAGGCCCTCCACCCAATGCACTTTCCTAATTCTGATGATTATTAATAGTTGAAAGGAGGTTAAAATTCACATTTTATTGCAAATTTAATTGTTCCAGCAATTTCTCAGCTGTGGCCTGAATTGCGGGCACGGCAACTGAGTTTCCGAATTGCCTATAAGCCTGCACATCGGATACGCAGATTCTGTACGTGTCCGGAAAACCTTGCAAACGAGCCCACTCGCGAGGAGTCATTTTCCGGATTCCCTCTCGGTTCACTTCTCCTTTTATTTTTGTAACCGGTGTGAAATTCGTTAGTCTGTTATCGATTATTAAATTTCGTTCCCTTCCCATGCCTCCACAAACAACCGCATTGGCAATGCCGTCATTTGGTATGATTTCAAATCCGAAGCCATTACCCTTACTTTCATGCCTGGCTTTATGTTCTTTTAACGTCTTTAAGTATTGCGTTGACAAGTAATATTTCACGGAGACTTCCTCTTCTTCAAAAATATCCTCGATGGCTACCGGTTCATCCAAGGGTTCAGGATATTCAAAGCGATCTATCCCCAAATCTTTGCGGTAACCCACAATAAAAATGCGTTCCCTGTTCTGTGGCACTCCGAAATTTTTGGCATTGACGATCTCCGGATCCGGAACAAAATAGTTTAGGTCATTCCGCAACACGTTCAATATCGTGGTTAAAGTGCGCCCCTTATCGTGATTTCTAAGCCCTTTTACATTTTCCAAAAAGAAGGCCTTCGGCTGATGTCGCTTGATAATCTCCGCAACATCAAAAAAAAGTGTTCCACGCGTATCTTCAAAACCACCTCTTTTTCCGGCAATGGAGAAAGCCTGGCAAGGAAATCCTGCACATAAAACATCAAATTGCTTTGGGATAAAGGCTTTTGTTGATTCTTTGGTGATATCTCCAAAAGGCACTTCCGCAAAGTTAGCTTCATAGGTACTTTTGGCACTCTCGTTCCACTCGCTGGTGAACACGCATTTTCCTCCAAGATTCTGACAAGCCAATCGAAATCCTCCAATCCCCGCAAAAAGATCTATAAATGTGAATTTTGGCCTGTCAGGAGAGGGGAAAGGAATATCCCACTTGATCGACTTAAGGTGCTGCATGGATATATCTCCGAATTCGGGGACATTCCGTTGAAGTTCTTCGTAAAAACTGTGCGCATATTGCTCATATGTCGCGCTCGATTCTAGATCCTGATTTTGCAAATAGTGGGTTAGGGTGGCAACATTGTCTGCGGAGCCATTTAATCTGTTAACACGCAAATGTTTCCTTATATCAGAATAGCGTAGTTTCATAAAATTTACGTGAGCACAAGTTTACAAATTTCTTTGTTGAAAGACCTCTCCTTGTGGAAAAGATATGTAAGAGAATGTATCGTGCGGCAATGATTCCAAATGTAACAAACTATCGATAAGCGTATTTGAAACGCTGTTCGTACATGGACGGTTACATCAAGTGGATAAGTAAAGAAGATTTTTCTTCAATCTCAGCTTTTATTCTCGCAACACTTTGTTCGATGGATAGATCTGTTGTATCAATGACATTTGATTCATAGTGCTCTAAGTTGTTAAATTGCTCCCACATCTTTTCCACCAACTCCGTGTTCGTCTCCTCGTCGAATTTGGAACGATTGATTGCCCGTTTCATCGTTTCTTCTTTTGTCGCTCTTAGAATAATGTAATGTACTTCATAATTATCCTGTACCGCTTGTAACCACGGGCCTAAGAACCACGGGCCAACAATCCCATCAATAACTACATCAAATCCACCACGTGCAAAACGTTTTGCAGCTTCCAAAAAGGCTTCAATAACAATTAAGTTCTGTTCCTGTGATTCCGGTAGAAATGGCGGTATTGCCCCCTTGCAGATATAGTGATAGAAGTCATCGGTGTGCAGGTGTACCGACTTTGATAAAGTAGATTCCTTAGCCACTATGGATGCCGTTGTACTTTTACCTGTCCCCGGCGAACCGGTAATTATGATCATTCTACCTTGTTTCATCGCTATTCTCCCGAATTAAAATGTAAGCTTCTTTCTGCGATCAAATATATTGATATCTTGATGACTTTACCTATTTACAAGCTCCCTTCTCCGGCTAAAAATCTTTCATCAAACCTTATACAACGTCAAGCTTTCACTGTTGCCTTTCAGTCAACTGGCCGTCCTTTGGATTGGTACCCCTACACCCTTGTCGTCAACGTTAGCTAATTGATCAATCCCTCAAAAACGTCGGCCAATTCGTTTGGAGCGGTAATCATCGCGTCATGGCCGGTGCGAAGTTCAATATGTTGCCAACTCAGGTTTTTGTCTGCCTGAACCTTATCGCTCATTTCTTTCATTATAGGCAGTTGTGGGCGGGTACATGCGATATAGACTAGCGGTAGGCCATTCCCATATTTATGCTTTAGTTTCAGTGGTTGAGCAAACGTATTAAAAGGTTGAGGCGTCAATCTTTTCTTAACCGAAGTAGCCACAACAGCATCGGTAACACCAAATAAGGCCACATCAAAAGGTTCGAAGTTCTCCTTCCTCTTGATGTTTTTTAATTGCAGTTGCTGCACACCGTCGGGCTGTAGAGAAATAGCGCTTTGTCCATTCTCAACAATCATCGCATCAAGAAAAATCAATTTCGATAATCGTTCCGGAATACGGTCGGCAACACCCGCAATAACAGCACCGGCATAACTATGTCCAACCAGGTAAACATCGTGCAAATCTTCCATTTCTATCAGATGGACAATATCGTCAATATGTGTATCCAGGTTTACCTTTTCGCTAACCAAATGTTTACGTTCACCAAGTCCGGTAAGTGTTGGTGTAAAAACTTTGTAGCCCTTGTCGATAAGGTTTTGCTTTACGTCCGACCAACACCATCCGCCATGCCAAGCGCCATGAACGAGTACAAATACCGGATTATTTTTGGGAGCTTTTGCCGTCGCAAAGATCTGGACGCTTACCAATAATAGTAGTAATACTACGCTTTTAAACTGTTTCATTCTAAAATATTTTGTTTCTTAACTGCCTTATGAAACCTCCTTTTTTTTACCTTTTGTGTTAGCGGTACTATCGCGGAGGTTTCATTTTTAATAAATTTGTATGATTAAACGAAGACTACAAAAGTATGGTGAGGTGTTAGGCAACACAATAACTCATCCCAAAGTGAGTAAAGATTATCAAGATTACACTATGGCAACCCCCCGGAAAGAACTATCGACCAACAGCGAAAATCGGCAGACATTAGCAGAAGCCTGCGACGTAAATGACGTATTGGCCAGTATTTCACTGCGATGGAAAATGCAATTATTATATTGTATCAATGAAGGTATCGCTCAGTTCACCGCGTTGAAAAAAAACTTCCCCACGCTTTCCGATCAGATCTTAGGCAAAAGGCTTAAAGAATTAAAAGAAGAATCACTCATCACTGCTAGCGATATTCCGGATACCACACCGCCACAGATTCGCTACACAACGACTGAAAAGGGGAGAGAACTCTTAGCCATCATTTTGGATTTACATCATTGGGGATTGAAATGGAAAACCGTGGGCAATAATTATTGTACAGCTAATAGCTAACAATTTGTCGTTGCCAACACAAAGATAACTTCGAGAAAATCAATAAACTGCGTGGCATTAGGTTTATGAAATAAAAAAAGCTTCAACTAAACGATGCATTTGATTGTTCCAGTAGAAAACAACTAGATATAGTAGATGTCAAGAACATCAAGAATGCAAGGGATAGGAACAACATAGAAGAATATGAGTAAGTTTAGTGAAAAGTTTGAAGCGGCGGCAAATAAAATTACCCAGTGGACGGGATCTTCCTGGGCATTCGGGATCGCTTTAGGATTTATTGTTGGGTGGGCTGCGTCGGGTCCTGTTTTTGGATTTTCAGATACCTGGCAGCTAGTCATAAACACCAGCACCACCATCATTACTTTTTTAATGGTTTTTCTTATACAGAAAACCCAGAATAAAGATTCAAAAGCTACTCAATTAAAACTGAACGAGCTGGTAGCGGCTAGTCGCAAAGCAAGTAACCGGCTTGTAGATATTGAGGATCTGAGCGAGGAAGAACTTGATACATTGCATAAGTATTACCAGATCATTTCCGATAGAGCCGAAAATGAAAAAGATATCCATAAGTCCCATTCAATCGAATCTGCGCAACGGCTGCACCAGTATAAGATGACAAAAAAGAATACAGAACCCGAAAACGGTGAATAAAAAATTGCAACAGATATCGCTGCTTTATTTTCCACTCCGGCTTTACTCGTAATGTGATTGAACCTGACCGTTTAGCCTATACGATCTTCAATTAGCTTTCCAATGGTATCTTGATTCAGCATAGTTTCTGTAGTCGTCGCGCCTTCTGAAGTTTTCATGAACCAATTACCGTCAGTATCTTTGTTTATTACATATGACCTATCGCCAATGTCTTCCGTTAAGATGAATGTATTCTCTTCGCCGGACGGCTTAACATTAAAGTCGCCTAAACCCGGTATTGTTAAAGTGAATGTTTTCATAATCGATGTTTTCTGAATAAACAATTCAGATAACCGCTTGTGTGGTAAAGGGCAATAAAATGTATGGAATAAATATACGCTATAAGGCAACTGAAATTTCATTTCATTCGTATTGGATGTAAAGTTGCGGTGGTGAGAAACTCAAGGTGGTCAAACTGGTAGTCAAATTAATGTATTAGCCGATAGACAAAGAGAAGTTAGCTTAATAAAGTTAAAAAGATCAAAATTACTATTTCTAAAAATTCTAGAAGGCATATAGCAGTTGCTGTTTAAAAGATGAACCCGAACTGAAAAGCGGCAGTCACGGAGGCGGTATGTTCATTGCCGAAACGGATCGGGACCGGAACTGCCAGAAATAGATTTCCCGAATGCCCCTTGGTGATGACCTTGCTCAGAACCGGTGTGAAGCCGAACCTGCCCGAAGTCTCAAAGGCGGCCCTTCCGATAAAGGTAAAGCCCTTGCCCAGCGGAAAAAGCGCGCCGGGATGAAACAGGAAATTACTCATCCTGCTCTTTCCGTGCTGTACGCTGATATAAGGCACCATCTCCAAGGAAAAGCCTAGATGCCCATCCCTGCGGATGTTTATGCCGGTTGGCATGCCTACTACATATCGATCTTTAAAATTTGGTGTGAAATCGCCCGATGCATAAGTGACAATCGGATGCACAACGCCGACATAGGCAGTCACCTTTACCGGTGCATCAATCTCCTGTGATGCTGCGCCGACTGAATATGCCAGAAGCAGTGTAACCGATACAGTGGTCTTATAGAAGAGGGTATAAGATTTTTCTTTTAGGTACTTCATCGATCTTGCTAACATTTATGCAAGAATAATGAACAGGGCCATCGAAAAATAGAACATTATCTACCCTTTTGTATATCCTTTACCTTTGATTATTTTTTTCGATACACCGAGGGATTGGAGCCCATGTGTTTATTAAAAATCCGGGTAAAATGGCTCTGGTCCGAAAAGCCGGTCAAGTAAGCAATCTCCGTAAGATTAAGTGACGGATCGGCCATCAATTCGATTGCTTTCTCGATACGCTTTTTACGGATATATTCACCGAAATTAACGTTATCAAAATATTTTGAAAACTCTCTGGAGAGGTAAGTAGGACTGAGTTCAAGTTCATCGGAAAGCTGATGAAGGGTCAGGTTCATGTTGGTGTCCACCTGATCCTGGATCAGCTCCCTGAGAGTAACCACCCATTCCGGCATCTGCTCTTTGCGTCGTTGTTTCAGGTACCGTTGGTAGATTTGCAGAAGTAGTTGTTCCACCGGACTATCACCTCCATGCCGTTGCCTGAAAAGATGCTGTGCCCAGCTGTAAAGACCATCGTAGATAATCATTCCCAGCTCTAACAGTTCACGGTCGTCCTTTATATTATAAACCAATCCGGCAAAAATCGCTTCCAGGCCTGCAGCCTGTGGCGCAAAATCATGCCGGTCAGTATCTGCACCACGGACTATTTTGGCGATCCTGTCGAGCGCAGGATTTTTCAGCTCATATTTTTTGATGAAATAATCGAAAGTGCATTTATCCTCATAATGGCTATATTCAACACCAGGTATATCAAAGGGTGTGGCACCTATCTGTTCCGCCACCCGGATCACATCTTCGGCCGGGACAAAAACAATCTCCGCACCGGGGTCGATAAACCGCTTTATCAGCCAAGGGCAGGCTATTCTATCGATCTTGGGCCGTTCTCTTGTAATCCATTTCATTGAACGATTTGTAGGCTAAGTATGGCTAATATCCATAAAATTCGTTACACTAACAATTTCGATCCGAAAGCCGTTGAAAAGTTTGCAATCAATTAATAACCATTAAATAGATGACAATAATAAAAAAATTACCTTTTTAATTTCAGATCGGGTTGCTTAGTTTATTACTTAGCTTTACTTTTGCTGCGTGAAAAGGTTTTTTCTCTATATAATGCTTATACTATTGATAAGCGAGGCAACCTCACTCTATCAACTGGCAAAGCTGCCAAGTTTATACAGGCATTTTATAGAACATAAAACGCTTTCACCAACGGTTAGTTTTACCGAGTACCTTTCAATGCACTATTGGGGGCAAGACCTTAACGACGATGATGACGAAAAGGATATGCAACTGCCGTTTAAAAAGTTCGATATCCATACTCCCGTTTTCCTTTTCGTAGCATTCGATAAATCATTTGCTATCAAGCCCGAATACTGGCCGATTAATCTCGACTTTGCACGGGATCGGCTTGTTGTATACTTCAGCCCCGAACAGAACTCGCTCTTTCGCCCTCCCAGAGTGTAAATACATTTAATCATGACATGCAAGGAATGTTCCCTGCAAAAGCGCTGTCCGCCGTAAGGGGGCCGGTATGTGTTTTCATGTATTTACTTCAAATTCCATGTTAAATAAAATCATTCAGTTTTCAGTTAAAAATAAACTGGCAATTGGTATATTCATGTTGCTGTGGGTAGTTTATGGCGGCTACCAGATCACCCAACTACCCATCGATGCCGTTCCGGATATAACCAACAACCAGGTCCAGATTATTACCACAGCCCCGTCCCTTGGTGCAGAGGACGTAGAACGATTAATTACATTTCCGATAGAACTAGCAATCAGTAACGTTCCGGGCATACAGGAGAGCAGGAGTATGTCCCGATTCGGACTTTCCCTTATCACGATTGTGTTTGACGAAGGTACCGATGTTTACTGGGCGCGCCAGCAGGTTACTGAAAGGCTTTCGCAGGTAGAAATCAACGAAAATGCCAATGTTCCGTCCCTTGCGCCGGTAACTACCGGTTTGGGCGAAATATATCAGTATGTGTTAAAACCCAAAAAAGGGTATGAAGATAAATTCACCTTGGCTGACCTCCGCTCTACACAGGATTGGCTCGTAAGAAGGCAGCTATTGGGTACACCCGGCGTAGCTGATGTCTCTACCTTCGGAGGTGAACTTAAGCAATATGAAGTTTCGGTAAACCCGGCAAGGCTCAAGGCACTCAACCTAACTATAAGCGATATCTTTACCGCTCTGAGCAGAAACAACCAAAATACCGGGGGTGCCTATATTGAAAAGGGCCCCTCCGTTCTATATATTCGAAGCATTGGCCTTACCAAATCAATTGAAGACATCAATAAAATCGTAGTAAAGAGTAATGGCGGGCAGCCCATACTCATCAGCCATGTAGCCGAAGTCCGTTTGGGTTCAGCTATACGTTATGGAGCATTAACCATGGCTGGTTTGGGGGAAGTAACCGGCGGCATTGTGATGATGCTCAAAGGCGGAAACTCTTCCGAAATTATCAACAACGTTAAGCAACGGATCGCTGAGATACAGAAAACCCTTCCTGAGGGATTAGCGATCGAACCTTTCCTTGACCGCACCAAGATGGTTAACAACGCTATCGGCACCGTAGAGCACAACTTGCTTGAGGGTGCATTGATCGTCGTGCTCGTGCTGGTACTCTTTTTAGGGAATCTACGGGCGGGATTAATTGTAGCTTCTGTTATTCCCTTATCCATGCTCTTTGCCATAACCATGATGAATACCTTCGGTGTAAGTGGCAATTTGATGAGCTTGGGGGCCTTGGATTTTGGACTCATTGTAGACGGTGCCGTCATTATCGTTGAGGCAATTCTGCACCATCTTCATTTTTCTAAAAAATATAACGATGTCACTAGTATTTCGCAGGAGGAGATGAACCGCGAAGTAACCAAGTCCGCATCACGCATGATGAATGCGGCCGTCTTCGGTCAGATCATTATCCTGATTGTATATTTACCAATTCTTTCCCTTACGGGGATAGAGGGAAAAATGTTCAAGCCAATGGCTCAGACCGTGGCATTTGCCATTCTGGGAGCCTTTATCCTTTCGCTCACCTACGTGCCGATGGTAAGTTCGCTGTTCATCAGTAAAAAGATAACGCATAAGCCGAATCTGTCCGACCGTATCATGACACGGATAGAAAATGGGTACCGGCAAATGTTGGAGAAGGCTTTATCGATCCGTCAGTCGCTGGTCATGTTCGCGTTTATATTGTTCGGTGTGTCTGTGCTTATGTTCATGCGCATGGGCGGCGAGTTTATACCCCAACTGGAAGAGGGCGATTTTGCCGTCGAAACCAGGTTATTGGTGGGCACCAACCTCAGTACCACCATTAATGCCATTGACCGTATCGCCGAAACGTTGCAAGCGCAATACCCCGAAGTTGAGAAAGTGGTGTCGAGAATCGGCAGCGCCGAAATCCCGACCGATCCTATGCCTATTGAGGGGGGAGACATGATTGTTGTGCTGAAGCCGAAATCAGAATGGACCAGCGCGGAAACTTTTCCGGAGCTTGCCGGTAAAATGGCTGCGACTGCACAGGAAGTTATGCCTGGTGTAACCACCGGCTTCCAGTATCCCGTTCAGATGCGGTTCAATGAGCTCATGACCGGCGCAAAACAAGACGTTGTTTGTAAAATCTTCGGTGAGGACCTCGAGAAACTAGCGACCTATGCCGATCAGCTGGGCGCCATTGCAAGAACGGTGGATGGAACAGCCGATCTTTATGTTGAAAAAGTGACCGGTATGCCTCAGATCGTCATTGATTTCAACCGTAGTGAGATCGCTAAATACGGCATGGATATCGAAAGCCTAAACCGTACCATCAACGCAGCCTTTGCCGGTGCCGAGGCTGGAAAGGTTTACGAAGGTGAAAAAAGCTTTGATCTGGTGGTAAGAGTTAGCAGCGAGGGGAGAAAAAGCATAGAAGATGTCCGTAACCTGCCCGTATCTACCCCTATGGGGGTTCAGGTACCGCTCTATCAGGTGGCCGATATACAGGAGATCGAAGGGCCAAATCAGATACAACGCGAAAATGCGCGCAGGCGGATTATTGTGGGCTTCAATGTACGGGGACGTGACGTACAAACCATTGTTGAAGAACTCCAGCAGAAGATTGGCGCTAAAATGAAGTTAGATGCAGGTTATAGTATAACCTACGGGGGGGCTTTTGAAAATTTGCAACAGGCTAAGAGCAGGTTGAGCATCGCTGTCCCGGTTGCGCTTTTACTCATTTTTGTAATGCTATATTTTGCGTTTTCATCCTTTAAAGAGGGCGCACTGATCTATACTGCCATACCATTGTCAGCCATCGGCGGAGTATTTGCCCTAACCTTAAGAGGCATGCCCTTCAGCATTTCTGCCGGTGTCGGATTTATTGCCCTCTTCGGCGTAGCGGTGCTGAATGGGATCGTGCTGATTTCCGAATTTAACCGAATAAAAAAAGAAGGCGTAATAAGCGATCCGAAGCAGCTCGTGATGACCGGAACCCGTAACAGGTTACGTCCGGTACTGATGACAGCGGCGGTAGCTTCGCTCGGTTTCCTACCCATGGCACTCAGCAATGGCGCCGGGGCGGAAGTACAGCGGCCTTTGGCCACGGTGGTGATCGGAGGGCTTATAACAGCCACCCTGTTAACATTATTTGTCCTGCCTTCACTGTACCTGCTCTTTAACAGAACCGCTAAGCTCAATATGAATAAAAGTTTAAGTGCGATCATTGTATTTATGTTCCTTGCTTATCCGGCTACCGCACAGGA
Organism: Olivibacter sp. 47; assembly: GCF_030372825.1. Taxonomy (NCBI): domain Bacteria; kingdom Pseudomonadati; phylum Bacteroidota; class Sphingobacteriia; order Sphingobacteriales; family Sphingobacteriaceae; genus Olivibacter; species Olivibacter sp. 47. Next base: position 6,062,736 of record NZ_JAUCNR010000001.1, on the reverse strand, counting down.
GCAGCCGGTAAAAATAAGCCTTGACAGCGCGTTGAAGATGGCAATACGGAATAATAGGCAATTGCAGAGTACACGCATGGAACAACAAGCCGTTGAAGAACTGCAGCACAGCGGGTTCGATCTGCCTAAGACGCAATTGTCCGGCGATTACGGGAAATTTAACAGCATACACAATGACAATAGGATCGGCGTGAGCCAATCTTTCAACTTTCCCACCGTATATACTAATCAGAAAAAGATGCTGCAGGCAAACTTCGAAGCCTCACGTGCACAGACTAGGTTGAGCGAGCAGGAGCTTAAAGCCAGTGTCAGGTTTGCATTTTTCGATTACGCTGTAATGAATAAGCGGAAACAGCTGCTGCTCTATGCAGATAGTATCTACCGATTATTCGAGGCCAAATCACTGAAGCGTTTTGAGAGCGGCGAGGCCAATATCCTGGAAAAAACGGCAGCGCAATCCCACAGGCAGCAAATTACCAATCAGCTGAATATGCTTGAAAAAGACCTTGCTATTGTGAACAAACAGTTTAATCTGTATTTACAGGATAGTATGATGTACGTTCCCGATCTCGCGCAGTCGAAAGTTGCTGTTGCTCAATCATTAATAGATGATTCCGTTGTGACCGATGAGCTTCCGGCGGCCGCGCTGGCCAGACATGCGGAAGAAGCTGCCCGCAGCCGGTGGCGGGTAGAGCGTGCCCGCCTTCTTCCAGATCTCACAATAGGTTACAACAACCAGAGTCTGCAAGGAGTTCAGAATGTGAACGGGCAGGATGTTTTTTTCAGCGGTAGGGATCGCTTCAGTTATTTCAGCGCGGGAGTGAGCATTCCATTGTTCTTCAAAGCGCAATCGTCTAAAGTAGCGGCAGCGAAGCTGCAATGGCAGAGTCAAATAAAAAAAGCTGATCAAGTTCAATTACAATTACATGCTGAAATTATGAACGCCCGCGCTCAGGTGCAGAAATTTGAGGAGAGTCTCGCATATTACGAAAATCAAGGACCTAACAATGCAGATTTGATCATTGCTACGGCAGACCAACAGTTTCAGGGTGGAGAAATCGACTATCTACAATGGGTTATCTTGGTAGATCAAGCCATCACCATCAGAAACGAATACATCAATATGCTCGGCAGTTATAACCAGGCCGTTATCCAATTACAAAAATTAAACGATCAATAATTTAAAATGAAAGCATTTATATACAGTTGCATCTGCCTTTGGTTTCTGGCGGCATGCAGCAATCAAAATAAGCAAGAGACGGAATCGACTAGCCAAAAAGACAGTACGATCAGTCCTATTACTGAAACTGTACGACTCACTTCGCAGCAGCTAAAAAGCGTCGGCATCGAAGTCGGCAACCCTGAGTCGGGCAGCGTAAGTGGCAAGCTTACACTGCAAGAGGCAGTAGAGGTGCCGCCCCAGAATATTATTAGCCTGAGCTTTCCTATGGGAGGGTATCTGAAATCCACAGCGATGTTACCCGGAACACATGTGAGCAAGGGACAAGTGTTGGCCATCATGGAAGATATGCAGTTTATTCAATTACAGCAAGATTACCTAACGGCGAAGACCGACTTTGAGTTGGCAGAAAAGGAGTTTATTCGTCAACGTGAACTTAATAGCAGTAAAGCAAGCAGCGATAAAGTCTTCCAGCAGGCAAATGCCCAAATGGAGCGCCAAAGAATTTTAATGAATGCGTTGGGTGAAAAACTAAAGCTGATCGGTATCAATATCAATAACCTGAACGCATCCAATATATCTAAAAGTGTAGCGGTATTATCGCCCATCAATGGTTTTGTGTCCAAAGTAAACGTAACGGTTGGCAAATATACTGCTCCAACCGATGTACTATTTGAGCTGGTAGATCCGCGTGATATCCATTTGGTATTAAACGTATTTGAGAAAGATTTGGCGAGCGTGGCTGTTGGCGAGCAAGTAGCCGCCTATTCCAATAGTGAACCGGATCGAAGATTTGATGCCGAAGTCATCCTGATCAATAAAACACTTGATGCCAATCGCATGGCAGAGGTACACTGCCATTTCAAAAAATATGACACCTCGCTTGTGCCCGGCATGTTCATGAATGCCGAAGTTTCAATCAAGGATATGCCGGCACTTACCGTACCGGAGGATGCGGTTGTCAGGTGGGAGAACAAACATTATGTATTTGTGGCCCAAAACACCGGAGAATTCCGGATGGTGGAGGTAAAGCCAGGAATGCTGAATGATAAACACCGGCAAATAGAGAGTAATGAGATTACGTCGGCATCTAAGGTGGTGCTCAAAAACGCATATACATTACTTATGAAAATCAAGAATACAGAAGAAGAAGAAGGTTGATATTCACAGGTATTGCCGTGTTTAAGCGGCTGGGAATTAGCGAGAAACCGGTTTTAATCCGATAAGGTGGTACTGAGCTTGCAGTTCAACTCATCTCCGCGAAAAAGGCTAAAAAATTAATAAATTAGATGACTGATAATCATGGATATTTTTACAGAAAATTTTTTATACCCCGAGGAGAACAAGCCATTGTTGCAGCATTTCTCCTCCTATTTTGATGCGGTCTATATCGGTTTAATACCTTTCTTTAAGCTGAATAATGCGGAGGTGTCCAGCCGTAGTAAAGCATCTAAAAAGGTTCTTTCTTTAGAAGAAGCACAACAGCAAAATCCAATTCTAAATCGCCTTCGTCCAAGCAAAACACGCGTCATTTATGCCAATGACGAAAGTTATCCATCCGACAAAGAAATATGCCATGGAGGCAAGCCCGTGACATGGAAACAAATCTTGAATAAAACAAGCCTAGCTGACTATAAAGAGCTTAATAGAGCATTGATGACTTCGGTTGGTGCCTTGAGGCAAGAGTTTCAAACACCAAAGGCACTTCAAATACTGAAAGACTATACTGAAGGTGAAGGGATCTTTCATCCTACCGAAGGGGCGTTTGATGTATTTACGAAGCAGCAAATTTATAAGCTTTTAAAAAAGTATGATTGCTCCCAAATTGTGGTGACAGACGAATTTTATGATGAAACCAAAGAGCTGGACATAGTTGCTTTGGATGAAACATCCTTTATCAATCAAATCGGGTTTAAACACTATTATCTTTATCCGCAAAACAAAACGATTCTATTCACCATCAGTTGGGATTATTTTTTCTTTTTTATAGCGATCGATAGCTGCAAGATAAATCCAAATGAAATTGAAGCCAACTTTGAAGGATTTTGGGCAGCGGCAGAAGATTCACATTTATGGTACCGAAGTAATGTGTTATTCATGCATTCAGCGGTTTAGTGTAATAAACCGCTGAATGCATGACCGATTCTACTCCTCAACTGAAAGATAAATATCAATCTCAGCACTTTACCAGTATGGCTTCTTTCACCATAGACCTCGAAATCAAAACAGAATTTCCGATTAAGATCTAACTTCCAATCTTTTTCTAAACATGCTAATACGGTATATTTCCTTTCATTAATCTAAGTATTACCTGTTGAATCTGTGGAAACAATAAGAGGATCACAATAATGCATACTACACCCAGCAGCATCAAATCATAATAATCCCGGGTAGCACGAGCCAATATTTGTTGTCCTACAAATTGATTAAAATATCCGCCCGAAACGCCTTTTGCGATATACCCGTCATTCCCCGCATTCATATATTGGTTTTGAATATCCAGTAAAGTAACAGGTAATTGAGGATTCGTTTCAGTCAATGTTTCCCGAATCTTTTCCCTAACGGCCGATTTGGCAAACAATTGAAGTTCATTATTGAGCGCCAAGCTCATTGTAAACCCGGTGAATCTCGCCAATATTCCTACAAGTGATGCACTGATCGCAATCTTTGGCGGTGCTGTAGATGCAGTAAATGAAACAATTGGGACAAATAAAACGCCTGTGGCTACACCATAAATAAACATAGGCAGCATTAAATCCATTGTTTCACCCTGTACAGAAACAAAAAGAAGCATATACGCATAATACAAGGCCATAAAACCAAAACCTACGATGATGATTCTTATCAGGTTAAACCCCATTAGTATAAACCGGGAGGTGATAAACATACTCAGTACAGTTCCTGAAATGACGGCTATCCAAATAGGGATCGTATTGAGCGGATCATTGCCTAAAATAACTTCAAGATAACCATAAGCAAGCCCGGTACTTCCTTTGAAAATATAAAACGCAAAAAGCAACAGTAACCCAATTACAAAATTCTTGGCCTTAAAAATTTGCAGGTCGATCAATGGACGTTTAAGCTTTGATTCTCTGACGATAAACAGCGTAAGAATGGCTAAATTACCCAGACTAAGCAGAACAATTAAGCAGCTATCATACCAGCCCAATTGCCGACCGTAAACAAGGATATAGCCAAGTATTAAAATAAACGAAACATAAAATAGATAACCGACCCAATCCACCTGATAAAGTGGTATCTTTTTGGTAAACCGCGCTTTGCTATCCATGGTCAACAATACAAGCAGCGTGAGTACGATGAGTATGATAATGAGACCATAAAATAGCCAGTTGAAATTATAAAAATGAAGCACTATACTGGAATAGATGGAATAAAACGGGATAGCGATCTGTATACTTCCGTAGAGCAGACTATAGGCAATTACCCGTGCACGTGTCGACTGCAATCTTGGAAAGGTGAGCTGTAGGACGATTCCGGACATCAATGCGCAGGTAATACCTTGTACAAACTGACAGATCACAAACAGTGTCCAGTCTTTGGAATGAAAACAGATGACGGAACAGAGGGCATTGATAGCAAGCGCTATTAACAAGTATTTCCTCGGCGCAAAATACTTCACAATGCGAAAATCCAACGCCAAAAAGGCTACGGTTGAACCATAGAGAAGCACCATGGCATATTGGACATCTGTAGCTTGTACACCATAAAAACCCATTGCCGAAACGGGACTACTATAGTAGGCGAAACTGAACAGGCAGGTCATTAAAATGGCAAATATTACGGATCTTGCCATCCATTCAGAAACCCAAGGTTTGAAAATCGGAATTTTATGTGCTTGCATACTTAATCTTTTAAAACGTAAACATTGGCATTCATTCCGGCAGAGAGTTTTGCTAATTTTTCAGCTGTATCGGTAAGTTTGATACGTACCGGGATGCGTTGAATGATTTTGACAAAATTGCCGGTGGCATTGTCCGGTGGCAGTAATGAATAACGCGAACCAGTGGTAGGCGAAAGTGATTCGATAAGACCACTGAACTTATCATTCGGAAAAGCATCCACTTCTACCGTTACGGTTTGTCCCACCTTGAAGCTGCCCACTTGCGTTTCCTTGAAATTAGCGATCACCCATTTTTCTTCTGCGCTGTTGACCAAGAATGCCAGTGTTTGACCAGGTTGTATCAGTTGCCCTTCCTGAATGGTCTTTTTACCGATTTGTCCGTCAAAAGGGGCCGTGATTACCGTATATCTAATGTCCAGTTCCTGTCTTTCAAGTAGCGCTTCCTTGATTTTTATCTCTGCCTCTATCGCTTTACGCTGCGCGCCGAGATCATCTAACTTGGATTCGGCTACCTGCAAGGACGCCTTTGTCTGCTTATAATCAGCTTGTGTGATCGCCAAAGAGGCGCTGACATTATCGAATTTTTGTTGTGTGGTAGATTCATCCGCCAGTAGATTTTTATAACGGTCAAATTCTCTTTGCTGCTGGTTCAGCCTCGCTTTTGCTCCTGCCAATTGTGCCCTTATAACCTCAATGCTCTTGATTTGTGTTTCTTCATTCGCCGTCAAAATAGGTAATTTGGCATGCGAACTCATTAGTTCGGCCAATGCGGCATCTCTTTTTAGGCCATATTCATCAAGTTCAATAACCACAAGTGTATCTCCTTTTTGAACCTGCTGATTGTCTTTATAATAAATCTTGCTGATATAGCCACCTACTTTTGCATTAATGGGTGACAGATACGCATCCACCTGTGCATCATTCGTCTGTTCGTAGCGGTATCCCTTAAAGAAATAGACGGCTCCCCAAATGACGATCGCGATGAATAAGACGATGCCAAACCATTTCGTTAGGTGGACGATCAGTTTATCGGTTTTATTTTTGTTCATGATATTTATATTAAAGAATCCCTACGATTGCCTGTAGTCGGATGCGGCTAAGTTTTACGTTTGTTTGTGCGGTTGTTAAACTAAATTTTGCTTCCAGTAAGGTGTTTTCAGCCTCTAAAAGATCGGTCAGGAGTGATTCTTGATGGAGATAACTGTTCCGTATGACCCGAACCGTTTCGGTTGTTTCGATGATGTTTTTCGCTGCGGTTTCTACGCTCTCCAAAGCCTGTTGCCGTTGCAGATAAGCTTCTTTTACTTGAAGGGAAATTTCATCTTTTTTAATCTTGGCTTTTTCTTTTGCCTGATTATTTACAATCCCGGCACGAGCAACGGAATGTTTGCTTTTATATAAATTATCGATGGAAAATTGCACTTTGATCCCTGTTTGGCCAAATCCCCATAGATCATTCGAGTAAGGGTAAAAAGAAATCTGCGGATAGGTATAATTGTAATAAGAATACAAGGAAACTTTTGGCAAGAGGGTAGCTTTTACCTGTTTGATATTTAACTCGCTCTGGTTGATGTCGCTTTTGACAATTCGGTAGTCCGGCGATTGGTTGAGTGCAATGTCAATATAAGCCCCGAAACCGAAATCTGTGATGCTATCCATTTCAGCATTGTTTTGATAGGAGATTTGCAATTCCTCTTCGTTATCACGTCCCATAAAAATGTTCAGACGTTGTTTTGCGATATCGATCTTCTTTTCAATATCCGATAGATTTAATTCAAGTTGCGACAATTTTACCGAGGTTCTCAGCACATCACTCTTTAGCACAATGCCGTTTTTGTGCAAGCTTTCGATCAGTGATAATTGTTTTTGCTCCGCAATAATTTCAGCAGCCATAAAATCCCGAAAGTGTAACAATTTATACAGATCGAAATAGGCCACGGCAACATTGTATTTTACGTTGTACTTTTGCAAGTCAACTTCATATTGCCGACGCGCCTCTTCTTCTTGCTTTATCTTGATATTTCTTCTGTCTTTACCACCATTAAAGATGTTAACGTTCAAATTATAACCCACTCCGTAGCCATAGCCTTTTACAGGCACATCCCTCGGGGAGGAGAAAAATCCACCATCATAAATAAGGAATTTGGAATTGAGTTTTACATCTCCCCCTACCGAAAGCTCCGGTAGCAGGTGGTCTTTGGCCTCAAGTTCTTCCAATTTGCTTTGCTGAAGATTTAAGGCTGATAGTTTAAGTTGTCGGTTATTTGTTTCAGAAAGCTTCCATATTTCTTCCAAACTCATTACTTGAGTAGTTACTGCATCTTGGGCACGGAGCGATGATGCCGACAGCCCTAGTACGACTCCCAGTATCGCGATCGACCTATATGTTTTCATGAATTTTATTTTTGTAACTGTTTTTATGTTCTCTTTTCTTTACGAGCCAATGCTTTACCATTTTTCTTATTTCATCATAGATAATGGTTAAATCGATCATAGGCACAAAGGATAAGAATAAGCCAGCCAGTAGCGATAAAGCGCGTCCATTTCTTCTGCCGAATGAGATTCTATATTATCAGCGATTTTATCTTGTGCCGCAAGCTCAATGTTTTGATCAGGACTTTTGATTTTCTGTTTCATAATGATGCTGCTTTATTTACTAGGCAAAACTATTCATGCCGGCAAAGTATCGTTTTATATAATTAGCCTAATATTTGTTATATTTGGCCATATGGAGGTTCTGAACCAACTGATAAATGCTGTTGACCAAAATCCTGAGTCTATTCTGGTGATGCGACAGCAAACCGAGCAGCGTTTGCCTTCACATCAACATGATAAGGCTCAGTTGTTATTGGTTTATGGGGGAATTGCTTACTTGCAAACAAACGAAAGGGACTTCTATATTCCGTCCAATCATTACATCTGGATACCGAAAAATTATCCCCACAACCTGATGTTTAATACACAGGATCTATATATTATCAATATCTATTTTCCTGATGGAAGATCCAGTGGTTTTTACGATGAGTTGGGCATCTATCCGGTGAGTAAGCTACTATCAGAAATGCTTGCTTTCAGCGAAACATGGCAGGGCGATTATTATCAAGGTTCTTGGGAGTTTGAATTTATGACAACATTAAAGAAGCTGCTGTCCAAAGAGAATCTTAAAAAATTTTCGATTCAGCTTCCCACTACTGACGATCAGCGGCTCAATGCAATTATTGATAATTTGAGAAATCGGTTAAATGAAAACCTTAGTTTAGAAGAGACGGCAAAGCTATCGGGGATGAGCGTGAGAAGTTTGACAAGATTATTTCAGACAAAACTCCGCACTACCTTTGTTCAGCATGTGAAAATGTTGCGGATTATTCGAGCTATGGAATTGATCAAAGACTCCGACCTGAATATGACGGAGATTGCTTATGAAGTTGGGTATTCAAATATAGCCGCATTCAGCAATAATTTTCGGCAATTGACCAATATGAGGCCTACCCAATTTAAAGTGCAACGTATATTTCAAAAGAGTGCTTTAATACCATTCCAAAAAGATTGAGGATGAGTTACAGCAAAGTATATTATTTTCAATACTCCTGGCGCAAGTTCCAAGGCTGGAATAAATAAAATAACAAGTAAATAAGAAATCGCTTTTTGATTCTCAGAACGCATGGGTTTTATGTTTGATACAGTTTTCCAGACCGGCGTTAGTTGATTTTTATAATAAAACAATAAAAGGCCGATATAACACAAATAGCCAGTTAATCTGAAGGCAAATGCAAGTTTGAGACCGTAAGGCATAATCGTCAGATCAATAATCAAAATGTTCAGAACAATAGGGGCGAGCATCAGTGCCCCTATGATCATCGTTCTGTTATACAATAACATCAGAGAGGCAATAATTTGAGAGACGCCTATAAATATTTTGAAAGGCTGATGATCAAACAAGTACCAGGCAATTTTAAACAGGCTCAGATCCTTGATAGGTGTAGCCAGTTCTTTTTCGGTCAAATTACCAAACTGTCCGCCAGACAATTTTCCCGTTCCGTATGAAATAAAAATAAGCGCAAGTAAAATACGGATCGATAAGATAATGAGATCCGATATTCGTCTTTTTTGAACCATAAGTATTAGGGTTATAAGTCATTTTGGAGTATTTCCTTAAAGATGCAATTTTTAGTCAAATTTCATAATTGGAGTACTAAATTTCTTGTTTTATGATGTTCGAGGCCTACTTCTTTTATTTAAATAAATTTAAGGATTAACACTTCAAAAATTCACTATTCAGCTTTCCAAAAGATGTCCTGCCATTTTTGGATAGACATCTTTTTAAGTTCATTATCCGGAAATTCAGCTTCTATCATAGCGAACCAGTCATTGCTTTCCTGCATCAGCATCAGTATCGTGGTATTCTTGCCAGCGAACTGATAAAGCCGACGATTTTTACCTCCCTTTTCTTCCTGTTTGATGAGCATCAATCGGCTATCCGGATTATAATTCTTAAGGTTTTTCTCAATGCCATCAGCTACGCCGTTCATGTTCATTAATTTACTACTCGTTTGGGTAATGATGATTTCGAAGGGATTAGACTTGTCTTTGGTGTCTATGGCATCGTAATAAGTGGTTAAAAAGCCCTCTTCATCTTCTTTCCTGATATGGAACTGATATACGTCTGAAAGGGTGGTGTCTAATCGGAGAGATTGGGTATAAGCACTAGAAAGATTGATAAACATTAGCGAAAGCAAGATGATAAATTTATAAAAGGACATTTCAGTTCCCATAGTTATTTTCAATAATCTCCATTGCTATTCTCCCGGATTTTGAAGAATGATGGCGCTTGAAGTACAAAAATAGTTTCATCAGCACAAAGATCATATAGCAGATTTCAGGGATATCGCCTCTTTATGGTGTATCCAGCCAATGAAGGATGTTTAAAAGAAACCGAGCGTTCTGCATTGCATCAGGGTGATTCATACCTCGTTTTTCACTTTTGATCCCTCTTAAGATTGCGTAAAACGGACCGGCATCGGCAATTAGACATACCCGCCCACGCCCACATTGTAGAATAGCACTGTTTACTAAACCTTTACCTGATATTTTGGACCCATCAGACGCAAGCGATACTTCGTAGTCTTCGCCCAACGACGAAACAATAATGGCGTCCGGTGGCGGAACAAATCCCGTTCCTACCCAAAAGCGGATGCTGTCTATTGCAAAACCGGCTGCATCGGTGACCGGATTGCCCGTGAGATTGCCTCTGTTACGAGAGAAGATTTCAGGCTGGCCATCCTTACGCTGTGCAAAACCATTGATGAGGGCAAAGCCAAAGCGGGCAGCCAGCTTACCGGCGGACCCGGCAGCAGGCATCTGGTCGGTGATAAGGAAAAGCGAGCCGCCGCGCTGCACCCAATCGTATAAAGTTTCCACTTCTTCGTCGGTATAAGCGCTACCTGTCTGGGCACCCCAATTGTCCAGGTCGTGCAATGCATTGACAGTCACAAACACACGGGCATCCGTCAAGGTTTCTGCAGTAATGGCTTGTCGGTTGGTCTCCAATTGGTAACCATCCGCTTCCAGTACCTTGGCAAATGCAGCATACTGCCCCTTCAGCGTGAAAGGGTTATTGTGCCCCTCATCATAGCGAACAAGGGGGCCTTTCCCATTTTTATATCGAGCGTGCTCCGTTTCAAACCGAAAATTCGGGTCAGCAACACTTTGGGCAAACAGGTAGGTAACTGGCATGAGCAGCCAAATCAAGAGCATCGATTTAAACATCCGCTTATTCATGATCTATCCTTTCCCAACGATCTGATTCAAAACAGATAAGTTCTTTAACAGTACCATTTGCGAGGATGAATGTCAGTGGAAAGGACAGCTCCTCATTAAGGAAATCCGTAGGGGAGAAAGCTTCAAACACGATGGTTTTGTTATCCCATAGTTGCTCTACAGCAAGTTTATTGCCCTGCCTTGTTACATTGATTTCCATATTGTTGTCAGTCTGAAGTCGATATCGCCCCAAGAGCGGCGTAAGTTGGTCCGCGGTAAGCGAAACATATTGCGTAGGGTTGAAGAAAACTTTTTCCAGCATTACCCGGTTAAGAATCTTGGCCTTATCAATTTTTCCGTCAGTGCCTCCGATAAATGCAACTTGGTACGCTTCATCACGCGACTGGAAGGTGAGTGATCCCGTACGCTGTAAGGGATAAGTCCGTCCATCCCATGCCTGCTGCGCTATAAATTGGCCGTCCTGATCAAAAAACCGGATATACGCAACTCGGTTTGGAAAGCGGAAATAACCGGATAAGTCATCTAAGGATACGCTATCGGTTTGAAGTGGCCTTATTTCATGGAATACACTTCCTTTTTGCGGATTCACGGTGTAGCTGCTAAGCATAACTAGTCCCGCGGCTACAAGTGTGCAGGCCTTTAGCGATCGATACTTTACTGTTTTTACATTCATATCATTTTTTTGTTTTAATGATGCAATAATCAGTATAAGATTGGTAAAGGTCGTTCGGCTGGATACAGATGAACAAATTCACGGTGATAACTAGCATAAGTTTGCCTCTAAAACAGACTGCGGCTTGCCGTATTGTAAGCTTCTGCCTAGTTGACATGTTTCAATATATCTGATTCATCACTACCTCTTTAGGGATGATTAAGCTTTCATTTGATGGTTTGGTCTTGGATGTAGGTTTTCTGTTATCTTATTGCATGTTGATCATTTTAAGATTTTGAATTGCAGAAGGAATAATTTAGTTTAGCTTGAAAAAAAACACATTTACTATTTTTTCTATTTGGTTTACCGTTAGGCGTTTTGGCCCAAGTTGACACAATTAGATTACATAATGGAAAAACTATTGAAGGTAAGGCCTTGAAAAATTCAGACGACCAGATTACATTCACGTATGAAAATGAGACAGCTGATTAAGTTATCGAAAAATACGCCGTTGTAAGTATCACATATGGTCAGAGTGGTAGGAATGAGGATATTAGCAGTGCTATTCAAGTGAATGGCAAAGGAGACCGGGAAAAGGATACTAATTATACAGGCCTTGGTGGTAAAGGTTTTGGAAATATTCAGGCCGTTAAGAAAGGCGTTTCATAGAGCTATCAATAAGGCCTTATTCCAATTTTTCTTTAAGCCATTTGTCTATATTATTAGGAACATTGGCTCTCATAGCTATTTCGTTACAGTTATCACCGGAGAAGTACGAAGCAATTGAGTTATTGTGCACCTACCGGTTATTTCTTATATTTAAACGATGCATAGAGAGATTGAAATTTTTTATGATCAATATGTTCATAGATCTTATCCCGATGAGCAATTCTTTTTAGGGCATTTCGATGTTCTTCATTGGGAAGATCTTAAAAAGATTTATCTGCCTGCGAACGATTGCAGCGCAAGCCGTTTTATAAGATTGCCCTGCTCAATGGTACGGCCAAATACCATTCTAATAATGTAGAAGTTCCTATCTCTGGTTATACAATCGTTTTTACGGAGCCTATGACACGATCTAGCTTTTCGACCGATGATGAAAACTTCGTTGGTGACTATTGTGTGTGCAGCGGAAGCTTTCTCAGGGGAACAGCCAAGCTGAACCTCTCTAATTGGCCTGTCTTTAAAGATCGAGAGATTTACACCCAACCATTAAGCAAAGAGCAATACCTGTTTTTGTCCCAAATAATGTTGGAGATAGAACAGGAGAAAGATTCAGATTATTTCTTTAAAGAACAACTGATCCGCAACCGTGTGTTTGATATCATCCATTACATACAGAAATCAATTAAAAGCAATAATTTTCCTTCTCTTTATATGGAGGATACGCTTGACGAACGCTTCCTCAAACTGGTCGAAAACACCTTTTTAGACATCAGCCTGCAAAAGCCATTAATGGGTAAGACACCAGCCTATTTTGCTGGTTTGCTCAACACAACTGTCGATCACCTGAATCAAACGCTTAAAAAGATAACGGGGAAAACAACTCGTGACATCCTTCATGAACGTATTATTGAAGAAGCCAATATACTTTTAAAGCATACAAACTACTCTGTAAAAGAGATTGCTTGGTGTTTAAATTTTCAGGAAACACCCCATTTTGTGAACTTTTATAAGAAACTTACCAAAACGACTCCACTTGTTTATCGAACGACCTAGGATTTTTGCAGTTATTAACAGTTTTCTTGCACCTTAATACCTTTTTTATCGGGATAACTTTGCGTCAGAAATAATTCTCAATACGTAAATAGATCAAAGATGAAAAATTCATTCTTAGTAATCGGAACGGGCGAAGTTGGCCTATCCATGTTGCAGGCCTTACATGATTATCAAGATGTATACCAACTGGATCTGACCGTTGCCGCATTGGTACGGCCCTCTGGAGCGGTCATTCAAGATTTCAAACAACATACACAATTCCGAAATGTAAAATTGGAGGCCGTAGACCTCCTTACGAGTGAGGTGACGGAATTGGCAGAGGTTTTTGGTCGTTATGATACCATAATCTGCTGCAGTGGTTTTTCAATCGGAAAAGGTATGCAGATAAAAATTACCGAAGCTGTGCTACAAGCCGGTGTCAGGCGTTACGTGCCCTGGCAATTTGGAGCGGATTATGATCAGATCGGGAGAGGAAGCGCACAGCCGGTTTTTGACGAGCAGCTTGACGTCAGGGACCTTCTGCGAGCCCAAGACCGAACACAATGGGTAATTGTATCTACCGGCATGATCACTAGTTTCTTGTTTCGCGAAGATTTCGGGGTCATCAGCCTTGAAAACAAGGTCGTCCACGCACTGGGAGATTGGAACCATTCATTGACCCTAACCTGTTGCGAGGATATTGGAAAACTAACCATTGAGGTACTATTTCATCAACCGGAAATTGTAAATGAAGTTGTATTTGTTTCGGGTGAAACGGCAACCTTTACACAAATTGCCGAAGAGGTAGAAGCCGTCTTCAATACCACTTTTGAGCGTATTCTTTGGAGCAAGGCGCACCTGTCCTCAGCTTTAGAACAAAGACCAGATGATGTTTTTAATAAATATCGTATGGTATTCACGCATCCTGGAGTAACCTGGCCGATGGAAAAGACATTTAATTATCAATGGAGGATACCCACAATTGGTATCCGAGAATGGGCGAAGACAAATATACTTACTTTGCAAAGTTAACTCAAACTTGTATGAGTCGATCAAGCGAAGACCGATGAAATTCCCCTTCGCTTGATGTTTCTCAATTTTCGGTCGACAAGAATAGACTATAAATTCATCTAATCGTGCTACTAAATAAAGCACTTGTTTTAAACTTTTGTCAATAAAAAATTCAAGCTTACACCACTTTATTTATGCTCTTTTGCTTCCTGAATTGCAAAACAGAACCGATCACAAACAGCACAAAAAGGATGAGCAGGGTTTTTCCGATTAATGGGTCTTGCGGTCCATTGGCCAACGGATGACCTATCGGGATACGGTTAAAAGTTTCATTAACCGTTGGAATCAGGGACAGGAAAAAGCTGAACGTAAGAAAAAAATTCTCAATAAAACGCGATCGATTGTTTCCCGATCTTTTTGCGTAAAGATAGTACGCCACCGAAATCAATATAACAATTAACAGTGCAAGAATATGCCCCGGATTGACGCCTTTAACACTGGATAGCCCTAGAGCTGTTAACGATGTAACTAAGGTGAAATAAAAATAGATCTTGCCACTCAATTGGCTGAGATCTATCTTACCTCTTCTTATTAAAGATACAATGGCGGCAATAATAGCTGCTACACCTATAACCGTATGAAAAATACCTAAATGTGATAGTCCCATGAGTTTAATTTTAAAATTTAACAATTATTAATAGTGCAAAATTAAACCGTCCGAAACCGGATGAATTTGTAGATTAGGCCAATTATTTGACAATTTGGTTCAAAAATCGAGGTAAGCTTCGTTTGCCATGCATTTTGCGCAAAGGCATTGATAGAAAACCGCATAATAAAAATGCTGAAATGGGATGTTAAGACCTATACCTTTTCTCAGCCTTCTTTTATTTTTAGGCGGAAATTTGAGGGGGAAACGTTATATCTGTCGTGAAAACTTTTCGTGAAGTTTGCCAAGTCATTGAATCCACAAGCGAACGCAATGTCTGTAATCCGTTCATTAGAAACTAAAAGCAACTCGGCGGCTCTTTCCAATCGTTTCGTTCGGATATAATTGGCAGGCGAATCGTCGTATAATTTTTTAAATTCCCTTTTAAACGAAGAAACGCTCAAATTGGCTTTTTGCGCCAGATCCTCTACACCGACTTGTTCAAATAGATGGGCTTCTATAATCTGCTTGAAGGTATAGGTTGCCGGCGAGAAAAGTTGCGATAGGATGACTTGTATCGTTTCCGCATCTTGCGTTTGCGATAATAAAAGTATGATTTCCTTTAGCTTCAAAACCAAAATTTCATCATTGACCAACGATGGATTTTCAAAATAAAAGAGCAATCCTTCAATATATTTATGAATCAAAAAGTCGTTGTTGATTGCCTTTCTGGACTGATTAGTTACCCGATTAGCTGGCTTAAAGATTAGTGGGATTTCTTTATCGTAAACTTTTTTCAGTATATCCGGATGGAAAGTGACAATAACGATCTCACCTTCGCTATCCGAACCGGTATCATGTATCTGTTTGCCCGAGTTGATGCAGTTAAGCAACAAGGAGTGATGGGTAGGTATCTTCAACTGATCGCCTGCTGATTGGTATTCCATCTCACCTTTCAGCATATATAAGAAGCAAGCCTGCTCGGCCACGGGGAAGGCAAACTCAAAAGGTGGCTTTAAGTCCACTTTTTGGATAAATGTCTTCCCGAATAAGTCGAATTTTTTGTAATCAGTAACCACTCTTAGATAATTCTTTAAATATCAGGTAACTTAACTAATATGACTTCGATAGCCTATGAGATTAAACAAAGCATGCCCATTCAACACCAAATCAAAGATAGATAAAAATGTTGAACGGGACATTGCTTGCTAGTATGTAAAAACCTATTGGTTTTACCCGATTACTATGAAACCAGTAGTGCTTCTGAAGTTATAGGTACTATCAAAACTTTTGAAATTAAGCAGTTTTGTTCCGCTTCTGGTATCCCGTGCGATTCAGACCAAAATCGCACATTATGGGATGCGTAAGCGCTCAAAAAAATTCCATAGCAAATCGTTTGCATCTATCGCAGCGGATGGCGGTGCAGCACCGGGCCGTACCTGCTCGCCTCCCGGCCATGAGTGGCCGCCGTCCGCGGTGACATAGTGCATGATAAGCGGCGAGCCGGTTTCATCCACCCACTGCATCTGTGTGTATCGGTCGTTATCAACAACCACCTGGGCGTTCGGCAGGCAACCGTTCCGTTTCGCCCATACGTTCAGTACCGAATCAACCGGTGCGAAATGGTACCCCAGCGAGTTTGTGCCGCCTTCATAGGGGACAATCTCATCCAGCACGGAGTGCAGGTGGATGATAGGCAGCGGACGCGATTGTTCGGCCGGAGGGTCGAACACCATCGTGCAGCTCACGGGCGCTATGGCGGCAATCTTTTCAGGAATCTCCGCAGCCAGCCGGTAGGCGAGCATTCCGCCGTTGGACATGCCGGTCACATAGATGCGTTTGGCATCGATGCGGTATGTCTCGATCAATCTGTCGATGAGCTCGCTGATGAACTCCACGTCGTCCACATGCTCGCGCATCGCAAAATCGCAGCACGATCCGGCATTCCACGTACGTATGCCGAGACGGCCATCGCTCCTGAGGCCGTTGGGATAAACGGCTACGAATCCCGCTTCGTCGGCTTTCTCAGAGAGATGGTAGTGACGGTCAAACTGTACTGCACTGCCTCCCGTGCCATGCAGCCCGATGACCAGTGGAAACAGGGTATCGCCTTCTTCATATTGGGGCGGCAGGTGCACATTGAACGTGCGTGCACGGCCGCCCACTGTCAGGGTATCCCAGTCGACAAGGCGCTCCCAATCCATCCAATCTCTCCATGGGTAACGGGGAGCTGGATCGGGCGCTTCGTCAGCACATCCACCAAACAAAAAAAATGGCAGCACTATCAGTAGCGCTAAACGGATATATCTCTTCGCGTTCATGATTTTTTGCGACTTTTTAATTCACTCCTCATCTCTTTCTGCATCGCCTTGTAGCGTTTGTACTGATTCCCGTCGAGCACCTGCTTCATTTGCTCATCGCGCGTTTCGCTAAGCGTTCGATACATTTTGAACTTCGACAATTTGGAACCGTTCGATGCCTTGAGCCCGGCCAGTCCTTCGAAGTATGTGGCATTGATTGATTTCACTTGCTCCTGCTGTTGGTCCGATAGATTCAATTCGGCCCGGTATTGCTCCATCTTCGCCAACAGTTCTTCCTTCTGCTCATTGGTGAGCTTCGATTGTGCGAATGCACCGGTGGTAAGGCCACTGACGACCAATATTAACACCCATTTTAAGACGTTCTTTTTCATATGATATTACTATTTATTGATGCAAAGCTCGAAGGAATCGAAACATGTTTAATATAAAATGATGATGAAACGGACAGATTGCCCGATGAGAGGGAACTGTATCCGTAGCAAATCACCGGCCGCTTCTATCCTGTAAGATGACTCTTGCATGCTATGATTAAGGTTTGTAAATGACAGTCTTCCTTCGGACGACCGTTGTTGACGACAGCGGCTGAACAGGGAAGGGAGCTACTATTACCGGCTTTGGCGTTATAATCACCGGAGCCGGCGCTACCACTACCGGCCTTGGGGTTACGATCACACGGGGCAACGGCCTTACCACGGTCATTCTTGCCGGCGGAAGCGGAGCTACAACCACCCGGCGCACCGGCCGTCTTACTACAACAACCTGTGCATTTACTTCGGAGACGATGGTACCCAGTACCAGTGTCAAGGGGATAATTAGTTTCTTCATGATATTCATATTTCTGTTATGGTTGTTTCGACATTGCGGACCTGAGGAAGTAGACCACTTTGGTATGAAACGGCCACATATCGAGATGAACAGGTCATTACCGAACATAGGATTAGCCTCACAGCTTTCCGTTCATCGGCCTTTTTGTCCGTTTGATTATCACGGGTAAACCTTCCTGTCTGCCAAAACAGTACCTTTGTACCATGAAGCGACTATACCCCCTCACCGGGTCTATTATTTCTCTGTTTATTGCACTCCTAGGCTACGTGCTGCGCAGCTACCGGGAAGAAACAGCTTCCTCATTGCTCACTTTTGCCGGTTCTTTTGTTAACGTATTCCTGAGTTGGCTAGTGATACAAAGTGTCATACAGCTAGATAAGCCACGGTGGCACGGGTGGAAAGCCGCTATTGCCATTGCAGCATGCATGTGTATTTCGTTAGTTGTTTTTTATAGCATTCAGGATATCGGTGAAATCCGCGGACGGGTAGCAGCACTACCACGAGGCATGCGCGTCGTATATTTTTTACTCCTGATGCGGGGGATGGTATTAGGCGGGTTCCTGTATTATATCGTCTACTTGTTACGAATGGCGGAAGTGACCCAACGGTCTAGGTTAGAAAACGAACGGCTGAAAAAAGAAAACCTGCAGGCGCGGCTCAGTCTCTTGCAGGAACAGGTGAGTCCACATTTCCTGTTCAACTCGTTGGGCACACTTCAAAGTATGATCAATGAACGCGCACCGCGCCAATTTATCCAACGCCTCGCTGACGTATACCGCTACCTGCTGAATAACCGCATGGCCGATCTTGTATACCTCCGTGCAGAGCTTGATTTCGCCCGGTCCTACCTATATATCCTTCAGGAACGGTTTGAGCACGCTTTGTTCGTAGATATCGACATCACTGAGCAATTCCTCGGCATGAAACTACCGCCCATGACCTTGCAAGTGCTCATCGAAAACGCTGTCAAGCACAATGTCGCCGATGTCGAAGTACCCCTGCACCTGCAAATCAACGCCACGGATACCAACCGGCTTACCGTCAGCAACTCCCTGCAACCGAAACCTACACAGGGAGACAGCCTGGGCACCGGATTGGACAACATCCGCGAGCGCTACCGCCTGCTAGCTGGTCAAGAAATCGAGGTGTTGAAAACCGCTCACGCATTCACCGTATCCGTTCCTCTGTTAAATGACCCGCTATGAACATCCTGATCATCGAAGACGAAACTAAAACGGCCAAGGCCTTGAAAGCAATGATAGAGCGACTCGGTGACGATTTGCATGTCACAGGCATCGTCCCATCCGTAAAAGCTGCTATCCAATGGCTGGGTAATCAGTCCACACCGGAACTCATCCTTTCGGATATCCAACTTTCCGATGGATTGAGCTTCGAGATCTTCCGCACCGTCCAGCCTCCCTGTCCGGTTATTTTCTGTACCGCCTACGATCAATACGCCATACAGGCCTTCGAGGCCAATGGTATCGACTATTTGCTAAAGCCCATCGATGAAGATAAACTAGCCAGGGGCCTACGCAAATATGAGCAGATGCGGCAGTTGATGGGGGGCCGAGTGCAGACTATCCCGCCCGGATTGGAAACCCTCCTTAAACAACTGGTGCATCCTGCCTACAAGTCTAGTCTACTGGTCTTCAAAAACGAGAAAATCATTCCCATATCCACCAAAGACATCGCATTTGTCTACTCGGTTGGAGGCATTGTACATGCCTATACCCAAAGAGGCGAAACGTACCTGATCCAAGAAGTGTTGACGAGCTGGAGTCTATACTGGACCCGTCTCTGTTTTTTCGTGCCAATCGGCAATTTATCATCAACCGTGCCGCCGTCCAGATGGCCGAGCACTTCTTTAATCGAAGGCTCATCGTCAAGTTGAGTGTCGAAACTCCTGAACGGATAGTTGTAAGCAAGGTAAAAGCCTCAGATCTACTCGCTTGGCTGGCCTCGTAGTTAAATTGCAGTATCCAAGCAGACCTAGTCATTATTGACAAGGTAAAATTGCATTACAAAAAAGAGATGCATTTTGCGAAACAACCCAATTATTTGGTGATTCGGTTCAAAGCACAAAGCATTATTGTTGAGTGATCCGGTTAAGGATCTGAAGTAATTCAGTTGGTTTGGAGAATTATGAAATCAACCGATGTCCTTCAATCAGAGGGACACCGGGGGATCAGGGCGGCATAAAGCCTGAGGAGGGTAAGACGTTTAAGCTAAAAGCTCCCTAAGACCATAGGCTTCCATGGTCTTATTAAATTCGATCTGCGTGCCTTCATTGATGGCACTGATGAACTGTCCTGTGGTTGGGTCGGCCACTGTCCTTACCGGTCGTTCACCTTTCGGCATGCCGATCAGTTTAACTACGGCGTCGGCGATGTACTGCGGATCCGGCTTATGCGTCTCAAAAAGCTGGCCGATAGCTGCGAAGATCTTTCCTGGATATTCTTCAAGCGCTCTATACCCTTCGGCGACAGCGGTATCGGCACCTGTCTGCACTTTTGAACCCATTTCAGTGGGAAAGCCACCCGGTTCTAGAATGACCGCATCAACGCCTAACGGCCTGAGCTCATAATAAAGACCCTCGCACAGCCCTTCCAGACCGAACTTCGAGGCGCAGTACATGGTGAAGAACGGGAAGCTGACCCGGCCAAAACCGCTAGTCACGTTGATGATCAGACCCTCTGAACGCTCACGCATTCCGGGCAGAGCGAGCTTCATCAGTCGCCATGGACCGATAACGTTAATGTCCAGCATACGCTGTAGATCGGCAGCTGTGGAGGTTTCACCCACGCCGAACATGCTTGCACCTGCATTGTTCACCAGAACATCAACCTTTCCTTCTATGGCAATGATGCTGTCGAAAGCTTTTTTGACACTCGCTTCATCGGTTACCTCCAGGTCTACCACGGTAATGTTCTCCACCTGGGACAGGGCCTGTGCCTGTGCTGCATTTTTGCTTGCTGTATCTCTCATGGTGGCATAGACCTTATGCCCCAGAGCTGCGACACTTTGAGCGGTCAGCCAGCCGAACCCGCTGTTGGTCCCTGTGATCAGTACGACTTTTTTACTCATTTTTATTAACGCTTAGATATCGATACAAATATTGGGATCTGGCGTTCAAAACTGTTTATCATATGGTAAAAAATGAGCTAACGCAGATTTTTTCTGATCCTGCTAAGCGATTGCTGCGTGACGCCGACATAGGAAGCAACGTAGGCCAGCGGTATGCGGGTGACCAGAGCGGGAAAGCTTTCCAGGAATGACAGATAACGCTCCGTAGCGTCGTTGGAGACCATCGGACTGCGTCTCGACAGCGATTCGTTCAAGCATTTTTTGACCATTTTGGTCTCTATGTTGCTCCAGGTTATGATCGTCGCCAGCAGATAATCCCAGTCCTCCTTCGTGAACACGAGCAGTTTGCAATCGGTGACGGTCTGTATATATTCAGCCGAAATGATCTGCGCCTCGAACCTCGGAAAATCGGTAATGAACTGGCCCTCGCCGACAAAATAGTGGGTGACCTCCTGACCTTTGTTATCGTAGTAGCAGAACCGCAGGACGCCTTCCAAAATGTAGCCAATCTGCTTCGGCACTTTACCGGCTTCGGAAAAGTAGGTCTCTTTGGGAAATTCGACGAGTTTGGCTTTGCTGGTGACCATTTCCGCCTGCTGTTCATTCAGGGTATCGAATTGCTGTAAATAATCAAGGAGTTCTTTCATGTACTAAAGATCATAATAATTTCACAGGAAGTATTTACCATATGGTAAAAAAATGACGACGCTAAGGGGCTCAGGCGAGTATTACCTTGCCCGGCCAGCCGGATAATCCGTCGTTCATTCTGCAGGAACCGGGGCCTTCACTCGCAGAACCATTCAGACACCCAATAGGGATACACAAAACAGCGATCTGGTTATTCCGTTCCAAATACGACGCATTTAAATTTGCGTGGTACGGGGCAGAATATACCAGACATTATTATTAAACATCAAAATTAAATAAGATCATGAAAAACACGCCTGCTAAGGAAAAACCGGGAAACAGAAAAGAATTTATCAAAGTGGCGCCAAATGTGCGTCTCCACGTGACAGACCTCGGCGAAGGGAAACCGCGGGTGTTGATATGCAGTCACGCAGTCGCTCATCACCCTAAAAGACCCGCAGCATTGCAGAACCAAAAACGGAGCATAACGGTTCGATGAGCGCAGCCCGGCTGACAGAATCGGTGAAACGTCGACATAAATCTACGACTTTTAAAGGCCTATGTCATCTTTTCACGCTAGCCGAAACAAGTAGATTTGTGGCAACGACCAGGAAAAGCGACATACGTGAAAACGAACAAATTTACTATCCGGCAGCGGACCATCGCCCGTAGTTCACTGACTGGCCATTACAGGCCGGAAACACCCAGGTCTATGCAATCAATGAGAATAGCTATTGATAAATAACCATATACTATCAGATCATGTCAAACATTCAAAAAAAGGGCCTTGACGCCCTGTTACGGCCGGAAGACAGTATCCTTGTACTGATCGATCACCAGCCTTTTCAGTTCACCAACCTGAACAGCCACGACCCTGCGGTCATCATCAACAATGTGACCGGCCTTTCCAAAGCGGCTAAAGTGTTCAAGGTACCTACCATCCTGACCACCGTGATCGAGGAGCGCGGAGGATTGATCATCAAACAGCTGCAGGAGCTTTTTCCTGATCAGAAACCGATCAACCGTACCTTCATCAATACCTGGCAGGATCCCGCTGTTACCGATATCGTTGCCGCAAGCGGCCGTAAACAGCTGATCATCGCAGGTCTTTGGACGGAGGTCTGCGTGGCGATGCCGGCGATCCAGGCGGTGGCCGAAGGCTATGATGTTTTCGTCGTTACCGATGCCTGCGGCGCTGTTTCAAAGGAAGCGCATGATATGGCGATACGCCGTATGGTGCAGCATGGCATCACGCCAATTAACTGGATGGCGGTCGCTTCAGAATGGCAACGTGACTGGGCACGTACAGAGACCGCAGGACAACTGGCCAGTGTGCTGTTCGAGAATGGCGGTGCCAGCGGAGTGGCATTAGCGTGGGAGCTGCAGTTACTGGCTACACCGGTGCCGGCAGAGAAATAGCCGCCGTGCAGCGGCATGCCGGACCGAACGGCATGCCGCTTGCTTCTAACTCGTTTAACCTTCAACACTTACTGATCATGCGCTATGAACTATCCCGGATCATGGAAGAAAACCTCGATCAGGTCTGGAACCAAAAGGACCCGGCAGCCAGGTTGAAAGCCATTGAAAAGATATACAGCGAGTCAGCGATACTACATCACGTAGAGGACCAGGTGACCGGCTTTGACGCCATCAATGAAAGCGTTTCCACAACACAAAAGGTACTGCCTTCCAATTTCGTGTTCACTAAACAGAGCCCCGTTATCATCAATAGCGGGATCGGCAGGCTGGTTTGGGGCGTGGGCCCGGCGGGGCAGCAGCCCGTCGCCACGGGGATGGACATTGTTCAATTCCATGATGGCAAGATCGTGGCACTGTTCAATTCCATGATAGCAAGATCGCGGCACTTTACGTGTTGCTGGACAGCGGTCCGAAATAAAATAGCATTGGACAGCCATCGCAGACACTAACATTAATCAATAGAACGGAGAACCGGTATCTCGTCCGCCACGGCGAGAAGCAACAGTTGTATTTTAAGGAAGATCAGATCAGAATCTGGGATAACCAGGTTTGACCTTATCGAAGGCCATATCGTTTACATCAAAAGTCCTTTCATCCAGGTGATTTCTTGAAGTAGTTAAATGGACAGGAATTTTCAGATCGCCAATTTTGTGTCAGACCCGGCGTCGATCGGAAGATATGGAGGATCGATCGTCTATGGCGCTCAAAGCTACCGGAGCATCGCGCCCGCAGCCTTGCCGGTCATACCGGAATGGTCGCCCTTCATCAATGATATCATCGATGCACACCGGGACGGTTTTTTTATGAGTTATCAGGCACAATTCAAGTTTTAAGAAATATGAAAAATATGAAGAACGATCTGGCCGGGCCGGCTTTCTTTAACAATGCAAACAGCGGAAAAACCGCAGCGATCACAGAACTGAACAAATATTTATTAACCATTTAATTATTCATACCATGAGCAGTATTACACCCATCCGCGATCCGAAGAACGATCATCTGATTACACCTGAAAATTCAGCATTGATCCTGATCGACTACCAACCCCTTCAGGTCAATTCTGTAAGGTCGATGGACCATGAACAATTGGTCAAAAACATCGTCACCGTGACGAAACTTGCAAAAGGATTCAATCTGCCGATTATCCTGACCACAGTTAATGTGGAAAGCGGCATTAACAAACCGACGGTGAAGCACCTTAAAGAGATCTTACCCGACGTGCAGGAGATCGACCGCACGACGGTCAATTCCTGGGAGGACAAGGAATTTCAGGAAGCTGTAAAATCCCTCGGCAGAAAGAAGCTCGTCATTTGCGCATTATGGACCGAGGTTTGTCTGTGCTTTCCGGCGCTGGATCTTCTTAAAGAAGGTTATGAAGTGTACACCATTGTCGATGCGATAGGCGGAACGTCGACTATTGCGCACGAGGTTGCCCTGCGCCGGATGGAGCAGGCGGGCGTTCAATTATCTTCCGTTACCCAGTTTGGCTGTGAACTGCAAAGAGACTGGAACCGCCTAGAGACCAAGCAGGTATTTTTCGATAATTTAATGGAGAACGGCTCCTTTTTTGTGGAAACACTTCGCTGGTAGAACCTGCGACAAAAACCTTTCAGACCAGGTCCGCGGGCCTGGTCTGCTTTTGATATGCACGTCTGATCAGACGACAAATGATAGGGGGGCCTAAATGAAAATCATCAGTACCATATCCGACAAACATCGCCTGCTGTCCTTACCTGATCCGCTTCACCCTTTGATCAGCGTCGTTCGGATAGCGGATGTCCGTGCGGCGGCCGATTCAGTCTTGGAACGTTTTTCCTTGAATTTTTACTGCATCGCTTTGAAAAGGAATGTTAAAAGTAAAATGCGGTATGGTCAGCAGCAATACGATCACGATAAAGGGATACTGACCTTTCTGGCGCCCAAAAAAATCCTTTCGCTGGACGGTCCGCCGGTTTACGAGGTTGGTGAAGATGCTGGTTACGCGCTATTTTTTCACCAGGATTTCCTATATAGCTTCCCGTTGGCTACCAAGATCAAAAACTACGGATTCTTCTCCTACGTATCCAGTGAAGCGCTTCACCTTTCGGAAAAGGAAGAGAAGTACATCGCAGAGATTTTTTTAAAGATCGAAGAGGAGTATCAGCATCTGGATGAACACTCACAGGAGGTCATCATCGCACAAATAGAATTGCTGCTGAGTTACAGCAACCGGTTTTATGAGCGACAGTTCGTCACACGTAAAACGGTCAATCATGCCGTGATCACTAAGTTAGACCTAATCATGAATAATTACTTCGACAAAAAGCTCGCCTTAAAATCCGGTATACCCACAGTCGAGTATATAGCTGCCTGCCTTAACCTTTCGCCGCATTATTTCAGCGATCTGCTCCGGTCGATAACCGGTCAAGGCGCACAGTATCATATTCAGGAGAAGCTGATTGACAGAGCCAAAGAGTATCTGTCCGTCACGGATCTGACGGTCTCGGAGATCGCTTACCAGCTAGGGTTCAAACACCCGCAGTCGCTCAATAAGTTATTCAAGAGGAAAACCAGCACATCACCATTAGAATTCCGAAGGAACTTAAATTTAACACCGAATTTGTTTTTGCACGGGCAAACGTGAAGGACCTTGATCAGCTATCTATCCTGGAAGAGCGACTGGCCATATTAACTGCCTCTATCCTGCAACGGCAGTGTTTCCCGAAAAAAAAGCCGGTCAATTTCATTTTTTACCATATGGTAAGCAGATTAAAATAATAGTTTACAAGATTTGTAGGGCCATACCCGATTTCTGAACAATGGGTAAAAATTGTAAGACTTAACATATTCAATCCGATCGCGATGTTCGAAAATATACTTCTTAATGTCAGCAGGTACATCACATTGACGGATGATGAAAAAGAAACTTTCACCAGCTTATTAGAGCGAAAAATGGTTCCGCGCAAGACCGTTCTGTTGCGAGCCGGCGATATATGTCAATTCGAGGGTTACATCGTTAAAGGATGTGCAAGAATCTACCACGTAGATTTTAATGGCTGTGAAATCATTCTCTCTTTTGCGGTTGAGGATTGGTGGATAAGTGACATCGCTTCGTTTCATGAGCGAAAGCCGTCAACGTTTTTCATCGAAGCGCTTGAAAAGACAGAGCTTCTGATGCTTAGTCGCCGGAGCAAGGAAAGGCTCCTTCATGAGATACCGAAATTTGAGCATGTTTTCCGGATGCTTGTTCAGCGAAATCTATGTACGATCCAGAACAGGCTGGTAAGTGCAATCGGTAAGTCAGCGATGGAACGATATGTTGAATTCGTTACCCTGCATCCGACTGTTCCGTCGCGAGTTCCGCAATATCACATTGCATCCTACATAGGTGTCTCTCCTGAGTTTATCAGTATCATCAGAAGACGGCTGGCATCTAAAACAGACCCAACCCCTTAAGCCGGATACTGTTGTATCATCTTTAGCTATGAACGTTCTTTCCGGATTTTTAAAGGACTTGCCCATTGATCAATTATTAACATACAGTAATGACACGCATTCAACTAAGCTATTTGTCGATCATACTATCGATAACATATTTCGGGACACGGGCGAGCGCGCAGGTCTTTGAAAAAACACCTGTGTTGCATGGCGACTCGGTCGTTTTTCCCATCACGCTTATAAACGGCTATCCGTTCATTTCAGGAGCGGTAAACGGTGTAAGTGGCAAGTTTATGTTCGATACAGGCTACAGAACGTCCATATCGTTAAATGATAACCTTATCGATCTTCCCAACAAAAAAACGAAGAGCACCGGCATCACCGGCAGCGGGCATGATTTCAAGATCAATACGAACGACACCGTTAGGGAAATCAGATTCACGAACGGTGTTATCTATCGAAATCTTGAGAATATCAGCAGCGGAAACTATGATTTCCTACAGAATTATATCACACCTGATTGCCTGGGCTACATAGGCCATGATTTCTTTACCGGCTATCTGTTTAAGCTAGACTATATCCACAGAAAGGTCACCTTCTATAAAAGCTCTGCTGAACGTAACCAATGCAAGGATTTTCTGAAGGGCGAACAAGTATTGGCTGTTATCAACTTTGAGAACAGAAAGTTGCCGAATCACCCGATGGTCAGATTATCGATAGACGGGATCAATGTTTTAGGGGCATTTGACACAGGCCAGAACGGCTTGTTGCAATTGGATGAACCATCCGGTAAGATATTGAAAGGCCGCCGTTCGGTTCAAATTTCCGGTACTGACAGTGTCGGTGATACATTATTGACCATAAAGAATGTGATCATCGACGGAAAATATAAATTCACATTAAAAGGTGTAGAACTCTCTTCTCTGAAAGGCACGCAGGTTATCAGAAGAGAGCTGGCAATAACGGAACCGAACCTGATGAATTTAGGGTATCGCTTCTTATCGCAATTTAAAACGGTATGGGATTACGCCAATTCCAAGATTTACTTACTGGAATACTGAAATAGATCAGTCGACCTATCGTAAGTAGTTGAGAAAAGATAGAGCACAAATTGGAATATTAAAGAACGGAATTGACAGTCAGGTGTTTTCCCCGCAGGTGCTTTGGTAACATTGTTGACCGAACAGTTAGCACTAAAAGTTTAACTTTGTAGGATATTAATCCATTAAAAAGAATTGATGATTACCATTAACCCCAAATATGCTTTTCCTGTTGAGGATGTACTGTTTACGTTTGCACTGGCATCTGAAGCAGCCGATGTATTTACGGATTACAAGCACCTGATATGCGGAATTGGCAAAGTAAATGCAGCCTATAACCTGATGAAAGCCATACAGCAGGAAAAACCGAAATTGATTGTCAATTTAGGTTCTGCCGGAAGCAACCATTACAAAAAAGGCGACATCGTCTGCTGCACCAAATTCATACAACGGGATATGGACGTTAGAGGATTGGGCTATGAGCAGTACGAAACGCCCTTATCGGGATTGCCTCCAATCCTTGAATACGGTTTGCAGATGGACGGACTACCCGAAGCCGTTTGCGGAACGGGAGATAATTTTGAAATGGCACATTCCACTACTATTTATAATGTGGTGGATATGGAAGCCTACGCATTGGCTCTTGTGGCAATGAAAGAAAATATCCCTTTCCTCAGCCTCAAATACATATCGGACGGAGCAGACGGCAATGCGGCAGAAGACTGGACAGTACAGGTACACAAAGCCGCACTGGCATTTGGCAATATACTAAAGTTGGGCAAACAGGATATTCCGGTAACATATAATGAGCAATATGGAAGAATTACATAAAAAACAGCATTGGGAAACGATTTATGAAACAAAAAGCCCCGAACAGGTAAGCTGGACACAGGAAGTACCGAAAACTTCACTGGATTTTATTCATTCGTTCGGCGTAGATAAAACGGCTCGCATTATTGATATTGGTGGTGGCGACAGCAAATTGGTGGATCACCTGCTGGACAACGGTTGTGAAAATATAACCGTTTTAGATATTTCAGCCAAAGCATTGGACAGAGCCAAAGCCCGCTTAGGCAACAAAGCCGAAAAAGTAAATTGGATAGTCAGCGACATTACCGAGTTTGAGCCGGAAACGGCTTTTGATATTTGGCACGACAGGGCAACATTTCATTTTCTGACAACCAAAGAACAGGTAGCAAAGTACCTCGATATTGCAAGGCAGCGCGTAAGCGGCTATATGACCATTGGTACGTTTTCAACAAACGGACCAACAAAGTGTAGTGGACTGGATATACAGCAGTACGACGAGCAAACTTTGACAGCAGAACTCGAAAATGGTTTTGATAAATTAAAGTGCATTACGGAAGATCATACTACGCCATTCAATACCAAGCAGAATTTTTTGTTCTGCAGCTTTAAACGACAAGTGAATTAAATCAGAACTATTCGATGTCCTATCTTGCAAAAGTTCGATCTGCTCATCTACAGTTTTAACCATCATAACGATACACCCCGTTTAATGTACCAAACCAAATACTTCCATCGTTCGCTTCCAGAATGCCAAAAATCATCCCATCATTTGCTCTTATTATTTCGGGTAAGGTTGTATGGTCAGCTAATGACTCTACATTATAACGGGAAAGCGTCCAACCTTTTTGATTGTTAATACTTTGTAAGCCGGGTTTGGAACTTTGCGCTTTGTCGCTTGCTGAACTCGTCCATATATTGCCTTTTCTATCTTCATAAACGTAGCCAACAAACTGCTTTGTAAAGTTGGTAAATGTACGGCCATTATAACGCCAAAGGCCGTCCATTCCACCTAGCCAAATACTGCCCTTTTTATTTTCAATAATCGAACGGACATTTTTAAAAGGTTTGCCCCTGTGGGTCAAAACAGTAAACGTTTTTCCATCATAAATGAAGGTATTGCCTCTCGTAGCAAACCAGAACCTTCCCGCTTTGTCTTCAATAATCGAGCTGACTTCATTTTGGCGGCGTTCAAAAACCGTAACATTTTTTCCGGTTCCGTCTTCACGCATAACATCTCCGATTATCCTGTAATTTCGAAATGATTTTCCGTCATAACGGCTTGCTCCTCCATTAACACCAAACCAGATGTTACCTTTTTTATCTTCGTAGATAGTTCCAACTTCATTATTAAGAAGTCCGTCCCGGGTTGTAAAATTTCGGAAGCTTACCTGTCCTGTAGTTAGGGATTTTCCATCATAACAATAAACACCTGATCCAATCGAGCCGAACCACAGGTTGCCTTTTCTATCTTCTAAAACAGAAAAGAAACGTGCCGAACTTACTTTACTGGTGATATTAGTAAACGATTTTCCGTCATATCGAAAAATACCATCAAATGCAGCAATCCAAATGTTTCCCTTTCTATCTTGTATGATATTACGCGTGATCTGGTTGGGACCGCGGGAAGTGATAACATTTTTGGCCTCCAATCTGGAATTACCCGCTGGCTGCTCAGTTCGGTTTTGTCCCGTACAGGAAGTGCAAAGAACAAGCATCAAGAATAGTGCATATAGCTGTATGTGTTTCATCATTTTACTTAATATTATATCCTACCTAATCGATTTAGTGAAAATACCCTGACAGCTTTCATCCACAGGAATCAATATTGTAAATAAAAATGTAAACTCTGTAAATTAAAACAAAGAAAAGTGGACAAGTTTTCTGCGCCATAAAGCAATAAACTTTAACTTTGTGACGAACCACCAAAATTCAATAATGACCAAAACCGAACTAATAAAAAAGCTAAGTGATATCGAATGGGAAGACTTTGAAGTCAAAGAATCAAAAAGTGAATTACCTAAAAATATATGGGAAACCGTCAGTGCGTTTTCTAACACGGCCGGCGGGTGGATTGTTTTGGGCGTAAAGCAAAAAGGGAAGACCTATGAGATTGTTGGCGTTGGCAGTCCCGATAAGATAGAACAGGATTTCACCAACACACTTCGCGGAGAAAAGTTTAATGCCAAGCTATTACCTCTTTGCAAAAAATATCAGTTCGATGAAAAAGTGGTTTTAGCATTTTTTATTCCCGTTTCCAGCAAAAAACCAATTTATTATAATAACCCTGCCAACACATTTTTACGGACAGCAAGTGGTGATCAACGTGCGAGTAAAGAAGAGATAGATGCGATGTATCGCGATCAAGCTTTCGGAACCCGATCATCTGAAAGCGCAAAGGAATTTACTCTCGCTGATTTAGATATGACATCGGTTAAAGAGTTCAGGTCCTGCTTAAGTAGAATTGACCCCACCCATCCATATAATAAATTGAGTGATGATATTTTCCTGCAGAAAGTGAGAATTACAGATAACGGAAATCTTACCTATTCGGGGTTATTCTTTTTAGGGAGTAATGATGCTATACAAAAAGCCGTTCCAGATTTTCGGATCGATTAATTGGAAATTCCCGGTACCAGTTATAGTGATTCATCGGTGCGATATTCCTATAGATTAGATGAGCAAGAGAACTTGTGGCAATATTTTTTTGTTATTATGCGGCGTTTGCACAACGCTATTGATCTGCCATTTCAGATGGATAGTGAAGGGTTTGGTAGAGAAGATCAGCCACAGTTAAGTGCCTTAAGAGAGGCGTTGGTTAATATGCTGATGCACGCCGATTATTTCAGTCCGATGAAATCCAGAATTAGGGTTTTCAAGAACCGTATAGAATTTCTTAACGCAGGGGCATTACCCCAAGACTTGGAGATGATCCGTAGTGGAGATATGTCATTGCCAAGAAACCCTATTTTGGCGAAACTGTTTCGAATAGTCAATCTAGCTGAGAATGCCGGATACGGATTTGATAAAATGGAAGAAGGCTGGAAACATTATACCGATACCGCTCCAATTTTTGAACAAGGTACCAATTTTACAAAAGTGGAATTTTGGTTGTCTGCAAAAGAGATTCAAGGTGGTCAAACTGGTGGTCAAACTGGTGGTCAAACTGGTGGTCAAACTGGTGGTAATTTTGATGTATTAACTGATAGGCAAAGAGAAGCTTTGACTTTAATAAAGGCAAAAAGATCAATCGGCCGAAAAGAGTTAGGTGCAATTTTGAACATAAACGAATCCGCCGTACAGAAAATATTAAATGTTTTAAAAAGCAAAGGATATATTCAAAGAGGAGGAAGAGCAACTTTTGGAGGGTATTGGGAGATTTTAAAAGAATGAACATATAAGCATATGTACCTTATCTAACACCAGGATAAATTTTGGAGGTTTATTTTGTCAAGGTTATTGGTTGCAAATCTTACCGTGTCACGCTTATCAGTTTTGTCGCTTAAAACCAAAGTATGTGAAGAAACGTTGAGTCCCGTTCCAGCAGCAATCGCTATCTACATATTCCTTTTTTAAGGAGCCGTATGTCATGGTATACGTTTCCGTAGAAGTGCAGAAACCTTGGTCAGGAAGCAGCGGAAGTTCACATTCAAACTTGGTTAAGTACTCGATATCTTCCTTGTTGAGCTTGCGTTCTTCCTTGCCATATTGTAAGAAGTATACCCCCCCATTCCGGCGTAGCAGTACCGAATCTTTACCCCCATTAAAACATCCTTGTAGGTTGAAGACAAGTTTTATAGTTTCAGTATCTTTTAGTCTAACGATCCAACTTTCTTCAAGATGTTTCAGGTAATCGGTCGAGTCAAGAAAAAGCGTTGTGTTCTTTCTTTGTGAATTTTCCACCGATACCGATTTCTCTACTGACTTGCCCAGTACATTTTTAAACTTAAAATTATATTGAGCCGCGTTTGGATACACCAGTAAGGTGTCACGCTGATTGTTCTGAGGGAGCCATATGGTTAACAGCGAATCGTTTCTGAAGATCGCCACCGAGTCAAGAGAAAGATATGGACTGCCGTAGGCACTGTCAAGAAGGCCCACATCCACCACGAGTTCCGAATCCAGCTTCTTTTGCAGACCGCCGCAGGCAACTAGGGTAAACATCAAAATGGATAGAATATGAACTAACATTAATAACATTTTATAGAAGGATGAAAAAGAATGAACTTTTCCATATGCATCAACAATATTTTCAAGAACCAGTTGATATGCTTTCAAAGTTCTTTTGCAAACTTAAGGATGTTGATAGTAAATGCCCACTACTTTCTCGATAATAGAAACGCTAGCTAAGTGACCTAGGTCTATATTTTAGTAGAACAATACCCGTGTCATATTTCTTAAGGTCGATCAACTCCAGGTTGATGTATCCATCACCGGTAGGGAATAAAGGCCTACCACCACCTAAAGCAACTGGACAAAGTTGTAGATGATACTCATCGATAAGCCCACACTTCATTAAAGACTGTGCAAGGGTTATACTGCCCCAAATGACCATATTTTTTCCCGGTAAAGCCTTTAGTTTTGCGATTTCCTCAACAGCATCACCATTAACAACTTTTGCATTTTCCCATTTACCCCAGTTAGCTTCATTAAGTGTGTTAGAAAATACGAGTTTCGGCGTCCTATTTAAACTTTGCGCAATTGGCTCTTTTTCCGAATCAGCGGTAGGCCAGAAATCAACAAACATTTCATAAGTTATCCTACCAAGCAGTATCGTGTCAATATTGTCCATAAATTTCACCTGGTCAAGGTCGGAGTATTTGTTTGCTTCGTTATTGATATCCGTGAAGAAAGTGAGCTGGCCGTCCTTATCAGCAACATAGCCTTCAAGAGAAATCCACTCCTGTAAAATGATTTTTCGCATAGTTATGAATTTAAAATATCGTGCTTACTGATTGCAAAAATAAGTAGTACCCAGAAGTTCTTATAAGTGTAAATCTGTCAATTCAGCGGTGTACTTGCGACATACAAAGCATGCGTATTTATCAGTAAATTCTTTTGTGTTTTAACAATCGTGCATCATGTTTATCAACACCTAAAGCCCTAATTGTCGTTTATTTGCTAATCCGATAGCGTGAGGGTACTCAGTTTTCGGTTCAGCTCATCACCGCGTAAATTCCTGCCGATAATTTTTCCTTCAGGATCAAGCAAAAAGTTATCAGGTACCGACCTTACCAGCAGTTTTTTTGCAAGAGGGCTATTAAATAAACCCGTTAGTTCCGAAACATGCGTCCATGGCAATCCATCATCGTTGATTGCCTTTACCCAATTGTCGCGTTTATCATCAAACGAAACGGCCAAAATCTCGAATCCGCTCGGTTTATAGGTATTGTAACTTTTAACCAAATTAGGGTTTTCGCGCCTGCACGGCACGCACCAACTGGCCCAAAATTCGACAAGTACATATTTACCCTTATAGTCGGAAAGACTGATTGTGTTACCTGCGGTATCCGCCAAAGTAAAGTCGGTTAACTGTTCACCCAATTGCACCGATCGTTGTTTGCTAAGAAGCTCTTGTATACGTTTACCTCTTTTTGTCGATCTGATCTCGGGAGTTAGTTGATCGAATAACCGTTGGCTACGAGCATAAAAAGAAGGTTCATGATGTACATAGCCGGCTAGCAAACTGGCTGCATAATGTGTATTGGGATGGTCTTCAATAAATTGGAAATTTAGCGCATCACGTTCTCTGGTCAATGAATCGAAAGCACGTTTATCTTCTGCAGTATAATTATCCGATCTGATTTTTTTTCGCAAGGAAGCTATTTGTTTATTGAGCGGTTTTTGTTCATGATCTAGCTCATCCTCTAAGCGTTGCGTTTCTGAGTTTCGGACAATTTGTTTACGGAAGCCTCGAAGCCCTTTAAAATAAGTTTCTTTATCCGGTTCCACCCAGAAAGAATAGCACAACCAATTACCCAGCACATCCTTATCATAAACGTTATCTACAGAAAGCGATACAGATGTTGGTTCACTTATATGGCCGCTTAAAATGAAATGTCCTTTTTTATCCAGCTCAATGGTGTCGTAGCGGAGACCATCGGCGGAATAGTAACTCACATAATAAGACGCATGTGGAACTGTATCGATCGAGCCGATAACTTTAAATGGTTTGGCATCCTGTGCACTGATAGTTCCGACGTTAACGAACACAGCGAAAGTTAATAGAATCAAAAGACAATGTTTCATGTATCGTTTTTTTAGCGCATCCAGTTGGAGAATAGATCCCGTGATGACTTCTATAGTTGGTTTATAAAAATCGATAAATTTTTAGAGTGCAATTGCACCCAGTGGTCAGCCAATGCCAATATAATTAAATTTGTTGAAAGTTTAAAATACGGCGATTTTTAACTTCTCATACTGCAGGTATATTCTTAATTGCAATGAACTACGTTTGTTTTCTTAAAGATGGGTTTATTCAAATATGGAATTTTTTCCGAAAGACCTCAGTAGAAGTCGTTTTATCGATATAATATGTTGGCGGTCTTCCTCGGGAGGGCACTCCTTTTGTAGGTCTTCCGGTGCAAAATAGCTTAGCTTCTTGCTGTCCGTTTTAGTTACCAGCCTGACATTATAGCTGTGGGATTCCATATTCCGACCCTTGTACTCTTCAATCGTGTTGCCATCCTTATCTTTCGTTACTTTTGGTTTAATGGGACATCCCGTGCCCAATATTGCATTATCTTTTAATTGCCACGGGTGGTGTTGCATCAATGCACTCCATAGCCTTTTACCTTTCTTTTCACTTATTGGATGCACTTCAAAGAAGGGGCCGACTACACTGCCGCGACGACTGTATTTCGTTCTGGAAATATAATCGGCTAATGACCTTGACACACCCTCGTAGCTAGGGATTTCGCGCATGGCGTAGCGATAGGAGAATAGGCTTATTGTATCGCCCTTCTTGCTGATGATCAATATGTTTTCCGGTGCAGTGTTAAACGGAATCGAACCGGTAAAGATTATTGTACTGTCGGCATGTAGCCTAAAGATGCTATCCAATTCGTTTATCCGGTCATTGGCTTTAGCAATATGCGTTTGGCATATAAGTGTAGCAAATATCGAAAAAAGTAATATCCGTATCATATTCTTAATCGTTTCCTGTTGGATGTATATAGAAAACAAATTCCATAAAAAGACGCATTGTAGACCGCTCACTAAAAGGCATTAACTTTTGGAGCAGCGGCTAACCAAGAGCTGCTTTTGCCAAGTAATTTTTAAAAGATTCAACATTGCGTAGGCTGCAAGGAGCCCTGTCAGAATATGGCTTTCGGGATATAACACTCTTATGAAGGCTATTGTTGCGCAGAACATTTTCCCTGTTTGAATATGTTTTTTAATAAACAAATGACTGGTAAATTCCCAAAAAATCAACTCAAAAATAAGAATCAAGGTGTTGTTAATGAAGTGTTAAAGGCTCTATTTTATTTCGGGTAAAATGGCGGAATGTATATTTTTATAAAAGAAGACCTAAATCAATTATGGAAAGACCACTGCTTTTGATCAGTATTTTATTTGTGCTTTTAACCCTGTATGGCAATAAGGGGATATCAGCAAACCCTTCAAACATAAATCCTATAAACGATTCAATAGGTAATACAAAAGTAAATCATATCCCCGTCTTTGATCCGGATGCGGTAAAGGGAGTGGGTAACACTTCCGATTTTCTGGATTCGGTTACCTTTGTCATGCTTGAGACCACTCCGGAATCAAAGTTTTCCGAGATAACTCAACTCGAAATCACACCTAAGTACTATATCATTTGGGATAAAGCAAATAATACTATATTGTATTTTGATAAAGAAGGACATTATTTGAAAAAAATAGCGAATACCGATCCAGACCTAGCTGTCCCTTTCAAAAAGATTGATCATTTTTCGATAAATACCAAAAGAAATGAACTGATTTTTAACGACGCCCATTCTTCTTATATGTATGTCTACACGCTGGATGGCACATATAAAAAGCATGTAAAAAAGCCTGCCTACCTCGGCATGAGTTATTATCAGCTGCACAATATAAGGCTGTATTTCCTGGGCTACAATGGAAATGGGTTCAGTGCGGCTGGGATACCTGCAATGAATCTATTTGTGTTCAATGGAGATAAGAAACCAAACACCTTTTTCCCCTTTGACAGCACCCTGGTGGATTATACCGATGTATATACCATTTCAACTAATTTCTATAACAATCAGGATGGTACAGTGAATTTTATAAAAGCATATGATTACAATGTGTATTCGATAGATACAACTGGCAAACTTAGTAAGACCTATCGGATCGATCTGCTGCCCAGTAAGGCTATTCCGGCAGATTTCATGTCGAACGTTGCTTATCGCGGAAAAAGGATGGCCTATACAAACACAAATAGTAAAGTGATTTATTCAGGTGCCGATTTCTTTAAATCGGGAAAAACGGTTGTTTTTCGATTGATAAGCCATTCAGACAGTCCTTTGTTTGTCTATTATAGTACGTCGAAAAGCCTATTCTCTTTGTCGGATTACACTTCAGATAATGCTACCCACCTGCTCCCGGTTATCGAACAGGGAATCCATGCTGTTGATTCAGAGGGGCGATTTATATCTTCCATAAACGCTAAAACACTATTTCAAATAAAGTCATATATGGATAATGAACCAAGTTGGTATCGATTCCTTCCTAGTTCTTTAAATGCGTTTTACAAAATCAATGATCATGCACAAAATCCGGTGTTGACACTACTTTCCATGCAAGAAAAAAACAATTGGAAAATTGGCGGCTCGCTTTGACCTTGTTTTCCGGATCATAAGTCACTGTTAGAAAAGAAACTAATTAATCGCCAATACAATTATCTATGCAAGTATTTTCGTTAGCAAAATATCTACTCCTTATCGTTAGTTTGCTGAGTGGTTTATATTCACAGGCACAGCAACATACGTTGCTAGATCGTATTATACGGCAAACCCAAGAAGGCTCGGTATATCGCAAACGACTATTATGGGATACCCTGAAACCTCAGATATATGCTGCCTATAATACGGCCGGAACGGATACATTAGTTGCGTTACGCGCTGCAGTAGGTTTAATGCTCGATAAACTTGATGATAATCATTCCTTTATACTTTATAAAGGAAAGTATATTGGCCGGGCGGGACGACGCAACACAATGGATCGGCTTAACCAGCAAACCAAAAACGCACTGAAAAAGCAGCTAGGTAGCCCGGTGCATATAGCAAAACTAGCCAACGGTATCGCATATATTAGCGTCCCTGGTATGCCTGCCGGTCCGAAGGATGGTCCCGACAAAGCACACATCTTAGGGCAAAAGCTGCGCGATTCGCTTTGTTCCTTGGATCTCTCGCGTTTAAAGGGTATCATTGTTGATTTACGTCTTAATACCGGCGGAAATATGTACCCGATGATAGGCGGCTTGGGCCCCCTATTAGGGGATGGAAATGCAGGATCCTTTATACGTGATGGGAAAATTTTAAGTACCTGGGGTATTAAGCGGAGTAACGTTTACTTAGGACGGAGAGCTTTCACTACGATAAATAACAATTGCAAGCCAAATAGGAAGTTGAAGATCGCTGTTTTGATAGGACCCGTTACAAGTAGCGCCGGTGAAGCAACCGCTATTTCATTCATCGGAAAGAAGAATGTAAAGTCGTTTGGAGAGCCAACTTCCGGCTTGATTACCGCCAATCAAATGATGGCCTTAGCGGCAGATGTTTATTACTACCTATCTGTTTCAACCGAGGCCGATCGGAATGGAAAAGAATATACAAAACCAATTCAGCCCGACGAGCTTATTATGGATGGTGATAATTTTGAAAATTTACATGCAGATCAAAAAGTTATTGCCGCATTAAAGTGGCTGGAAAATTAACGAAGAAATATGTTATTCATGCATTCAGCTGTTTAGCGTAAACAGCCTTAATTCCATGACCGATTCTACTCCTTTACTGAAAGATAAATATCAATCTCAGCATTTTCCCAGTTATGGCTTCTTTCATCGTAAACTTCAAAATCAAAGCCGAATTTCCGGTTGGTATCTGAATTCCAAATCTTTTTCCAAGCCTCGGTAATGCAGCCTGTCATTTGGCCTTTGGCCATTTCCTTGTGATAGGTCTGTTCTGGAATGATCAATTCGTCCAGATTTTCCGGAACTTGAGTGTCATTTGCTACTTTGCAGCCTATAAAATAGGAAAACAGTCCTTTTTCATCACTTTCATAGTCAAAGTAAACTGCATAAACAGCATCTGAAACTTTGCCAGGAATCTGATCTGCAATTTTTTTAACTTCAAATTTCTGCCATAGCTCGCCGCAATCTTTTCCCGATTGTTCGTTTTCATTTTTAGTCTTTCCTGGTAATCGGAGCCCTACGAGTTTAAATGATTTCATTTAATAATTCTTTGTGATTCGATAGACAAATATAATCAATGCTACTTTTATGGGCCCCATTCCCCCCCTCCATTTGTGGAAAAGCGTCGTTTAGTTTTTTATCAATTCATTTCGGTTACCGTATATCACAAAAGCTACGAAATCGGGAATCCGATCGAAGTACAGGTATGGCCAGATAAAATCGAAATATTAAGTTTTCCGGGGCCAATTCCACCCGTGGATGTTCAAATACTAAATCACCAAAGGCGGATAGTTGCCCGGGATTACCGAAATCGCCGTATCGGTGATTTTTTAAAAGAATTGGACCTTACTGAAGGACGAGGTACGGGTTTTCCGACCATATACCGCACTATGAATAAAAATGGTTCTCCTGATCCTATTTTTGAAACCGACGGCCAGAGCACCCATTTCCTGACTATTCTACCAGCTCGTCAAGAAAAAAATGACCAAGCTAGTAACCAAGCTGGTGTCGGAGTTAAAGGTTTGGTATTTAAAGAATTAGGTGATGTTGTAGCTTTTTTCAAATTACCGAGTAACCAAGCTAGTAACCAAGTTCAAGAGATAATCAATAGAACGGTACATGATAAAGTTGTCCCTATTTTAGGAACTGCTATGCAGTGGATTTCTAGCAGAGATTTGCTTACTCAAATAGGTCTTAGTGTACAATCCAAGAATAAAAACCGTTACCTAACTCCACTGCTTAAAATAGGCTGGCTTCAACTGGAATATCCTGAAAATCAAGCCCACCCTAATCAGCGGTATAAGATTACTGACGCTGGAAATAGGTATTTGGAGTTTGTGAAGTCGATAGGTTAGCTAATAAAGCCAACAATGAGGTATAAAGTTCGCTGATCTATATATTTTGATGGCCGAAAAGAAACCGAAACGGAATTTCTGCTGCTGTGACTTTAATAACTTCGGATTGATGAGCAATCGAAATATGAAAGATATCCGGTTCGCTCAAAATATCAGACTGATTAGGATATAAGAGAAGTACGCTGTTAAAGT
This sequence comes from Olivibacter sp. 47, assembly GCF_030372825.1. Lineage (NCBI taxonomy): Bacteria > Pseudomonadati > Bacteroidota > Sphingobacteriia > Sphingobacteriales > Sphingobacteriaceae > Olivibacter > Olivibacter sp. 47. Next base: position 6,022,858 of record NZ_JAUCNR010000001.1, on the reverse strand, counting down.
CTACCTACGGTTTTAATAGCTTTGATTCCTTTTAGAAAAAGAAACTACTGGCTTAGGTTTAGGCAAATACTACCTATATCTATCAGCTGTATAAGCGCTTTGCTGATTATCATCAGTTTCTTCTCAGAAAGACTTGGAGGACCGAGACGTGCGAAAGTGGTTCCGTTAAGAATTTAAAAAAGAGTAGATTGAGCGTTTAGGATGGAAGCATGAATCTGGAGAGTTTTTTTACGATAAGGCTTCTAGCGTTCTTTCTCAAGTTTTTTTTCGATACAAACAATGCGCTATCTTAAAAATTGCAGAATTCTTATCTTTGCACTCAATCTAAAACCTATTATCCAATGCAATTTAAATTTAGTTACATGTACCGTGATGGAGCTAACTACAAAAACCACGGTGAAGTCATTATCAGCAATCCCGATAACGTAAGTTTAGTAGAGGCCTTGGAAAGGCTACAATTGTGTTTAATCGATGAGATGTACTTTTACGCACATACGTTAGGTGTGCCCGACTTACATTTTCCTCATTGGAATGATCTGTATGACCATAGTTGGCATGAGTTTGTAGCTTTAGAAGAAACCCAAGAACCGCCAACAGTAGAATGGAGCATAAGCGATTTTCTAAATAATTGCGAAAGCTTGCTTAAAAACTGATGAATATCTATCAAGGTGAACGAATATTGTTTTATGAATGATATCGACGAATTATATGTCATGAACGATCAACCTGTTACATGCCTCTTATGTGGTGCCCATAATAGTTTATTCTCTCTGGATTAGGAGTCAAATAAAGAAAAAGGTTAATTTATAGCCCATTGGTACTATGAGTAGAATGCAAGGGAGATTTTCAGTAATATCGAATCTCCTCGCAACCATTAGCTAGAGTACCTCTTCAATCAGGGTGTTCGTTTTGCGGTCGTATGTTATTTTGTGTTTTTTATTTTTATAGTAAGCACTGATGTGCTCTATTTCCAAGGCTTTGTATATTTCGGCAACTCTAGCAAGTCGTTTATCTAATTCTTGTACTGCAGTCGGTATCCTTTCGTTAAGTGCTTCAATCTTTTCAAGTGCGCTGATGTATTTATCCGCTTTGCTTGCACTGACAATGTTTGCTTTTCGATATTCGTCTTTAACCTTCTTTTTTGCGTCAATTAATTTTACCTTGCTCGTTTCAAGTTCTTTTCGTTGGTATTCAACAAGCTTTTTTTGTTCGAAGTATGCTGCTATACGTTCTAATAAGAGATTTCCCATTCCCTAAAATAAAAATCATATTCATTTTTCGAAAATTTACTTTTATACTGTTTTTGATTATGTCGTAAGCTCAATTTTTCCCAAGCTTACGGGAAACCGTAAAACCGTCAGTATTTCTCTCCTTAGTTTTGGTGTATAAAAACAATCAATAGATAAAGACTAAACAATAACATTTCTAAAAATTAAAAAGAAAGGAGAAATAAAAATGGCTAGTTACTATATTAATAACAATCAGCAGGCAAACGGTGATTATGAGGTGCACAGACAAGGTTGTCTTTACTTTCCAACTCAGGATTATACCTATCTCGGTGAATTCTATTCATGTAATGGAGCTGTCCAAGAGGCTAAAAATAGATATCCAAATAGATATCGGATTAATGGCTGCTACACCTGCTGTAAAGAATGCCATACTACTTGATCTGTCCATTTAATTAAACACAAGGCTATCGCATTCCTTAAAAGGATAGCCTTGTGAATAGTGCTAAACATGTAGATAACAATTACCGAAAAATATGAAAACTTAGCCATAGCTTTTAATACCCTATTTAAAATAATCAACCACGGGATATTCACGGTAGGAGCGACGATCGGTATTTGTCCAGAATACCGATTTTTTTCCAAAAGCCTTTAGGAGTAATTCCTTAACCTTAATGGCTTGTTTACGTCCATCTTTTCCGGGGCATGCTTTTTCCAGCACTTCGGGAGCGTAATACCGTAAGCGTTTGGTGCCATTTTTTGTTAACAGATCGAAGAAATAGGTGTGTAAATCATGCTGGCCTAATCGCTCTTCCGTTACCGTATTTCCCTTTTCGTCTGTTGTTACCTTCTTTATAGGTGGGCAGCCAGAGCCATAGGAATTATCATCAGCCATTTTCCACGGATTCAGCTCCATTAACTGTCTCCAGATCTTTAGTCCATCCTTAAGAGGCATTTCATGTACAGAAAAAAAAGGCCCGAATTTAGAGACGTTTCGGGGAAATTGCTTGTCACGAATAAAGTCACCAAGCGAATCAGGTAGGGCTTCATATCTAGGAATATCATTGTGATCGTAATGATAAGTGAAAAAGCTTACCGTATCCCCCTTTTTGCTTACAATAAATACATTTTTTGGCTCTGCTGAAAACGGAACGGATCCGCTGAAGATCAAGGTGCTATCCGCATAACGAGTAAATACTTCTTCAAACTCATCTACGCGATGTTTAGTGGCCAACGTTGTTAATGGTAACGAAAGGGTTAATATCAGTATATGTAAAATTTGCATGGTCTTTTAACTAATGATGAATTACTAAACATTTTTCCATAATGTCAAGTGCTGCGAGAGGCAGAAAAATAAAACGGCCACTTAATTACATAACGGCGTTCCGTTGTTTGGTTTGTCCTTACCTCCCATATAGTTTGACGATTTTTCTTCTATGCCCCGTCTGAAATGGTATATTTTAAGAATGGCGGAAATAGGAATATAGGTATTTGGGTCCAATTCTCTGTAACACATAATAGGTGTGTGAATTGCCAGGTAAGCTGAATATTGTGATCAAAAAATTCAGATTGGCTATTTTCATTGATGGTAAGTTTTAGCACGGTTACAACTGGGTGAAAAAAAACATCCGATAAAAAGCAATAAAGTTCTCTGGATAACCAAGATAGATCACAATATGTAGCTAAACCATATTAAAAAAGAACGACTACATGCCATGGGTTACACGGAATGAAGGAGTTGAAAAAGAACTTATCGAAGTTGGTCAATCAGGTAATGTTGTATGCAAAGAAGCAAAAAGAAACCGAATACCTTTTACAATTGATTCCCCTTTTAAGTGAACCTTACTTGAAGATTAATCTTATAATACAGTTTATTTTGCTCCTCATAAAGCCAACCATAGTAATATTTCTTTCCATTGCTTTTTGGAAATCCGGGATTTAATTCATCTTCTCCGGTAGAGGCCTGTTCAAACATTGTGTTGTTAAGAAGATAATTACTAAAAAGATTGAAGTCGTAAACATGGAAACAAACTATGTCGCCATCATTTTTTGCAATTATGACACCGCCAAATGAATCATATTCGCCTATCCAGGGAGTTTCTGCCGTCATACCCATAGCAGATTCGATTAAGAATCGTTTTATTTTACTTTCGTAAAATTTTTGGCCTGAGGTTTCACCTCCATAAAATTCCATGGGATCGTTGGCCTCTAAGAGTTCTGTGACTTTTTTATCGATGGTTCCCTAAAAAACCATCGATAGTACAAGGCCCAAGCCATTACTTCTGGAAGATCTCCATCAACTATTTTTAGATTTTTCCAAAGTTTACGGGACTGAATATCTTTGAATTTTAAACGACATCCCATTCTATGGAGCTCATTAAGCCGATAAGTCAACCTAGATGTTTTGTTTGGTGATTTATAGGTGTTTTTGTTAAAATCAGTAAGGTCGCAATTTGATTTGTTTTCAACCTCATATATGAAATTATTACCTAATCCTGTATTGAACAACGTGGAGTCATTTCCGAGCAGAGATTTTATACTAAATCCAAGGTCAGTTTCTTTAGCAAGACGGTGATCATAAATTCTTAATTTTATATCAGCTTTGGTGGATGAATCTGCTTTAAGTTTGGTGATCAGAAGATCTCTTTCCAATGATTCACCGATTGGATTTATAGGAAAGGTTTTCCCTTTTCCAGCTTTTATGCCTTTTAATATCTCTTTCGAAATAGTTGTAAACTCGTCTATTGATACAGTGGCAACATGCTCGGCGGTTGAATTGATTACTTTATAAATCGTAATGTCATCGGCCCTACGGAAATCGAGGCGATAATTCCGTTCGTCTTTATACGCGGTGACTATTTCATAGACATTGTCAGGATCTTTGTTAAGGGAAAAATCGGATTGAAAAAGCTTTCCATCAGCAATAACCTTTATCAATACATACAATTCGCTCCATTCTCCTTTATTTCCAACTAATGGCATAAGTACACTTTTAATTAGGTTGTTGCAGATTCAACTTTGCTAACAATTTTTCGGCCGTAGCTTGAATGGCTGGTACGGCAACCGAGTTTCCGAATTGTTTATAGGCTTGGACGTCCGATACACAAATCCTGTACGTGTCTGGAAAACCTTGCAGACGGGCCCACTCACGGGGAGTCATTTTCCTTATTCCTTCACGGTTTACTTCTCCTTTTATTTTGGTAACAGGGGTAAAGTTGCTAAGCCGTTCATCAATTATCAGATTTCGCTCTCTGCCCATACCGCCACATACAACGGCATTAGCAATACTATCATTTGGTATTATCTCAAATCCGAATCCATTGCCTTTGCTTTCGTGTCTCGCTTTATGCTCTTTTAAGGTTTTTAGGTATTGAGTTGATAAGTAGTATTTTACTGAGACCTCCTCCTTTTCAAGGATGTCTTCTATAGCGACCGGTTGATCCAACGGTTCAGGATATTCAAACTGATCAATTCCCAAATCTTTATGATAGCCAATAATGAAAATACGTTCTCTGTTCTGAGGCACTCCGAAATCTTTTGCGTTGATAATCTGTGGGTCTGGCACAAAATAGTTTAGATCGTCTCTCAATACGTTTAATATCGTATTTAAGGTTCTTCCTTTGTCATGGTTTCTGAGTCCCTTTACATTTTCCAAGAAAAAGGCTTTAGGCTGATGACGCCTAATAATTTCAGCGACATCAAAAAAAAGTGTTCCACGCGTATCTTCAAATCCACCTCTTTTTCCGGCAATGGAAAATGCCTGACAAGGGAACCCCGCACAAAGAACATCGAAACGTTTTGGAATGAAGCCTTTGGTTGACTCTTTCGTGATATCACCAAAAGGCACTTCTCCAAAATTAAATTCATAAGTCCTCTTTGCGCTTTCGTCCCACTCGCTAGTAAAGACGCATTTACCCCCCAGATTTTGAAATGCCAACCGAAACCCACCAATACCTGCGAAGAGGTCTATAAAGGTAAATTTCGGTTTGTCAGGGGCAGGGAAAGGTATGTCCCATTTTATCGGAACTAATTTCTTTAACGGTACAGCTTGGATCTTTTCGTTTCCCTGTTGGATTTCTTGATAGTATGAAATGGCCCGTTCCGCATAATCGATTGTATCCTCCAACGTGAAGTTCTGCAAATAATGGGTTAGGATAGCTACATTTTCCGCAGATCCGTTCATCTTTTCGATATTAAGATGTTTCCTAAAGTCCGAATAATTGACTTTCATAAGTATTTCGATGATAACCGTTCAAAAAGGTGAAAATATTAAAAGTACAAATATGCTAAAAAAATTAGTTTATTTGAAAAGAAAACGCTTTTCCTCAGGATAAAAGTAAAAAGATTCTCTCTGTGATAGGGTCATTGTGGAAACATTGGAACAATGTTGAAAAAATAGCTGGAAAATCAATATTTCGTGCGAGGAGCAGGCTTAATCAATTTACCCGGGATATCAGGCACGTTTGGATTACGTGCCTGTAGAAAAAGTGTCAGGTTCCAATATACGTAATCCGTTGCAATACGGAGATGTTGACTAAGGTATTCAAACCATTCGTCCTGTATCACAATGCGGTCTCTGTGTAGATGGTACATGGGTTTGTTAAGACCTTCTTGCGAATATTGATAGATGGCATTCCTCTCGCTTTTAGGATACCAAGGGCTAAGGAACCAATGCGGAACCTGCTTATCAAAATGGAACAATAGTTTATGCGTAAGCGGATTGTCTGTTTCCACAAGCATGCTTTTAATCAATGGCTTTGGTGCGTCTATGGTAATCCCCTCGATCTCTTTAATTTGCCTTACCGCATCTTGAATTAAGTCTTGTTGACCAAATGACACATTGAAGTAGTTCACGGTATACCACATGTTTGCAATCATGCTAGCAAAGAGCTGGTGCTTGTCTAGCTCTTTCTGTTCATCCTGAACTCCATCCAATATAGCTAAAAGCCAATAGAATTTGTATGTGGCGGATGTATTGTTAAAACATGCTGCCAAACGATGAACAGGAACAGTGTTGCTTATTGGAAACGTATGTGTCATTTAAACAAAAATAGGAATAATAAAAAACGGAGTCCGGATTCATTAGCTTTAGATAACAGTCCATAGGGAAGTCAATTACGGATTTTTGCTGCTACTTTTGTATTATAACAAATCCTCCCATAGGTGAAGAATCCATCAAGGTGCCCAGTTTCGAAAAGAAAATTGCTAGATTAATTACTTCCTAGTTCTACTTTTTATCCAAGCCAAAAATTTGTCTAAGACTACAAACAAAGCATTATTAAGTATGATGGTAAGAAAGCCGAAGTACGGTGAAATTTTTGTGAATACCTCATTTCGTGTGTCAATAAACTCTCTGACATTCTCAAACTTTTTTCCATAAATGTGGTCTGCAAATGGGTCGGCCGCAAAAGTGCTATAATAGCCAGCAGACAGAAGTCTATGCATATAAATACCAAAGATATCAGTAGTTTTTTTCGAGATTGGGACAATGATAAACAAGAGATAATATAGGTTGAAATGAAAAAGGTTAAATAGTTCGGAAGCTAAGGAGGTTTTAAGAAATAATAAGGCTATACCAAGCCATATAGAAAGGAGAAGAAGATCGGGAATTAGAAGTAAGACGAATCCAAGTGCGAAATTGGCCTTTTTGAGTGGATATTGCACCTTACTTTCAATATGGGATAAACGAGGCCATAATGATTTCATTGAAGACACCATTATGCTTGCAAGAGTAAATAGCCCAAGGATTGCTATCAAATAGTTGACTGGAAAAGGTACAAAATTCAGGTAGATAAGCGAAAGCCCGAAAATGAATGAAGCGATAAAAACAGGTACTTTTAAATTCGAAGTTTTCATAAGCGATTTATTATGGAATGCCAATAGCAAGTTAAGAATTTTTCCGTTATTTCAATAACCAAACTGAGTTTACTTGATTGGCTTCTAGCTCACATCCACTACGGGAAACCTTAAAAATATAAAGGAAAATGATTTTACATTTATGGATAGACTAATATAGGTCTTAACCAGGCAATTTGGTGCTGAAAAATCATACCGAATTGTTAAAAGGAAAGAAAAGTGGATTAATCCACCTCTGTTGAAAATTATTTATGTAGAATTGAAATTTAATTTACACCTTTGTTTTGTAAGTGGTTAGAACCTAGTGAAATCTGCGGTTTCCGAGCTATTTTTAACGCGTAATATCGGTCGTGTATTGATGCCGTGATACACAATCATTAGGCAGTTAGTGCTTGTAACCTTTCGAATAATCAACATAAAATTGTATATTTTTTCTAATAAATAAAAGTTAGATGATAAAAACAAAAAAGTACAGGTCTGATATATGAGTTAAAGCTCAGGAGCTCTCACCTTCCTGAGCCTTAGTAAATATATCATTCGCACAGAGGGTAGAAGTGCAGAACGAAAGAGATGAAACTCTATTTTTATAACGCGCAAAGTTAGCAATTGTTGCTGCCGGCGCAAGCAAAAATCTCACATTCTCTCCTTCTCTTTCCAGTGCCTTTAGCGCCAAGCTGTTTCTGGCGCACATGTCTTAGACATGGCAATAATAAATCGCTATATAAGATGGCAACAAATGGAAAACCAGGCGATAATCGTCGGCATGGAGCAGTCAAGGACCGCTCTCAAGCGTTCAACCCCAGAACGGAACAGTGGGTAAAAAGAGATGCTTCTACAGGCAAATTTATGGATGTTAAACAAGATGGTGCTCTTTTTAAGGGAGTAAGGAAGGAGAGTAGGTGATGATTAAGTTAGCTTTAAGTAAATTGGAACTAGCCCGAGTGAACTTATCAGCGGTTGTTCAAGGAATGCTTCACGATACAGGTCCAGGCGGTAGTCAAGGTTTTACAGCAAAATGGAAGACAGTTGTTCGAGATTATCATGAAGAAGATCGCGAATTCGACTTTTCATTGAAAAAGATGGACGATACATTGTGGCAATCCTTTAAGGAAACGTCTGTTAATACATCAAGGCGAAAGCTTTTTTGTGACAGTTTTAAGGACTATGTTAAGGAATTTAAAGATCTCGGATTAACAATAGACAAATTTCAATTGAACTTGAATTGGCAGATCATACCTCAAGCAAAAATCACTGGTCACTCTCCTTTTTTATGTTCAATAAAAGACAAACCGATTGCGTATTATTTCTCTGAAACAGGAGGTAACTGGAGAACGGAATTGAAGTATCCTATTCTACAAATTTTTTTAGCAGAGTATTTCTATAAATGTAATGTTGAAGAGGTTCAAATAGGAATTTATAATATAAAGGAGCGGAAATTTGAACTTAA
>NZ_JAUCNR010000001.1:5417311-6014229 GCF_030372825.1 Olivibacter sp. 47 | reverse complement strand
CTTAAGACTTATGAAGATTTTGAGCTAGATAATGCTTATGCAGAGGCAAAGACACTTTTAAAAAACGCGGAGCGGGAATATCGCAAATATTTTTCGTAAATTAAGACCAGTAGAGATCAAGGAACTATCCTGTATTACAACCTCGTTCCGTTCATACTGGCACCTCTAAACAGGTAATTGGTTCACTATGTCGATGACCCGACGTTGACTGATCTGGCTCGTAACGGTCGTTTCTGGTAACCACTGACATCAGGTGCCGAGTATCAATACGTGTGGTGAGATTTCCCGGTTGGCAAAAAACGGTTTCAGGTGAAAGAGAAATACCAAAATCATTGAGAAAGGCGTTGTTAAAATATCCGCTGCATAAGGATCAGGTCCTTTTTGATAAGGCTTATAGTTATATAAAGAGTATTATTGACTATATGTTTTAAAAACGAGCTGTATGGTTTGCGTTTGAATTTGATTTTTTAATAATCAGTCATCTAATCTCGGGCTGTTGATTCTCTTTCTCCGATTAAGGAATAAATTAGTCTTTGACGACTTCGTCCTTTATTGCTTGCTCAACCAAAGGATTTAATTCATCAATACTCTTTTTACTGATCGGAATTTCGTTTACGAAAGAAGAAGTAAAATAGTCAATAGGATAAATTCGTCTTTGATTCTTCTTTAGAAAAGCCCTCTTTTCTACTGGTATAGAATTCATAAGACTGTCCATATGCTCTTGAAAATAGTCGTCTTTTTCATGATCGGGTAACTCCCATTCCTCATGCAAAATATATGATTTTCCTTCTATGGCTCCCGTTATTACGTTTAGGCAAAATCCCACACACGTCATAAATTGAAAATCCTCAATTTCAGAATAATATCTTCCCTGATCGAAATACGAACCATTATAATTGAAGCCGTATGATGGATTCGCGTCTCGTTTTATCTCCTCACAATGTATATAAAAAGATGGAACCTCATACTCATCAATAAAGTCAAATATTTTATCAATGTACCATTGTCTGGATCCATTTGCTCAAATAAAATCTGCGTACCATTGTAATGAAAAATGGAAAGGTCCCCTTCCAAACAAATTACGATACCTGCATGCGTAGCCCTATTGTTTTTTAAGTCATATTTAATTGCCGCCGCGACGAAGTCGGTTTCAACAGAGTGATTATTCGATTTGTAAATCCTCTCTTTTATTGAATCTATATTAAGAGTCATTTTATTCGTTAGATAAGTTTAGATCCCCGCTTCTTTTCAAGAATTGATTTTATATTCTCTCGGATGTCGGAAATATTTTCCTTTTCGGCAAATGATTTTGTTATGATAAGCAATGTTTTTAGAATACTGTTATCCGTCGACTCATCCGCAAATAACTTCAAGAACGAGCGCATAACTAACAGCTCGTTACTCTTTAGATACATTTTAGCTTCTTCGTTTATACGCCTGAGATAATCTAGATGAGATGATTTGATACTTGCATTAATAAACTTATCAAAATGCTCAAACCTATTTTCATCTTTATAGTGATCACAGAATTTATAAATTACAGGGTAGCCCGGCTTCGTTACTTTCCAAGCAGAAATAAAAACATCCTTGTACAAGAAAGAATTGACTCTAGTAGCGTCGGATTCGCTACAAGATATTTTCAGCCTTTCTTGGTTACTTTTCAAAATGTGAAAATTTGGTTTCATCCCTCCAACTTCTAACAGTTTCCCTTTTAAAAAAACTAATTTTGTAGTTGGGTCTCTTTTAACACTTTTTGTTCTAAACCGTTTAGCCGACCTGAATTTGTTATAAACGTCAATAATGCCTTTCTTCGTCCTTAACGTTGCTTCATAGGTAATTCCGTTAGCATAAAATAAATCCTGAACTTTTCTATATGATTCTACCAACTCTGGATTAAATGAATTATTATTTATAACCTCATCCAGCTCGTCGTAAAGTATTCCGAGATTGTCACTTTCTGTCGCTACAACCGCGGAACCGCGTTCAATTTTTATTTTCAAATTATTATTAGATGTTAGTTCTACAATTGAAGTCATTGCTTCTAAGAGCACAAGTAACGCGCGAGACTCTTTAAGAGTTAAGGCACTTAAGTCTGTAGAGGCTCCATCGCTTCCACTCTTGATTTTAAACTCAAATCTTTCTGTAGACATTTACTCTATGAAAATAAAAATTTCTGCAAAATGCAAAAAAAAGTTCAATTTTTAACAAGTATCTATATATTAGCGTACGACTTTTTACGTGAAAGCAAACCTATCAAACTGCCTAGTAATAGCATAATAGTTAGATATCTTTTTGTAGCCTTCCCCGGAAATGCCACCTGATATCTTCTGCTAAAACAGTACCTAGTTGGTCTACTTCGTTGCTTGCATATATGCGGAAGAACTCATGTATTAATTTTAAATTCGGATGATTTTGGTCCGTATATTTAGATATGCTAATTTTTATTTTTTGAAATTATGCTTGTATAATGCTCTACTATGGGAAAAGGGTCATAATAATGGTGCAACAGTTTTTTCCACTCAAGATACTGTGGCGATTCGCGGAAGCCAATAGTATGGTCTTCTAAAGTTTCCCATTCTACTAATAGAAGATACTTGTCTGGTTGCTCGATGCATTTGGACAGCGAGTGCCTGATGTATCCCTTAATCGAGCTAATATATTGCCCTGCTGTTTGAAAATCTTTTTCAAACTGTTCCTGTAATTCAGGTTTTACATATAATATAGCTGATTCTAGTATCATAATCATTTATTTCCAGTTATCTCATATCCAATTCTTTTCTTATCCGTAGATGGTTTTGTTTCAATTTTTTCTTGAAGGCGATCTATGTAAGAAAATATAAGGTCAATATTTTTATTCTGACTCTCCTGTGTGCGGCTTTGTTTTTCCAACTCATTTTTGATATACTCGATCTCTAGCCGTAGGTCCGTATTGTCAGCTAATGCTTGTCTAAGCTTGGTAAATACCCTTATGATTTGGATATTTACTTGTATAGCCAGTTTACTGTTTAATACGCTTGAGAGCATAGCAACGCCCTGCTCAGTGAAAACATGGGGAAGATATTTACTATGGGCGCCTCTTGTCTTTAAGGTCACAAATTGTGACCTTAAAGATTCATATTCTTTTAGTGATAGTTCAAACATGAAATCCTCAGGAAACCTGTCGATATTACGACGAACCGCCTGATTTAATACCTTTGTCTCCACTCCGTACAATTCCGCCAAATCCCTGTCCAGCATCACTTTTTGATCGCGGATATAATAGATCTGATTCATCACCAGTTCTTCAGGGATGATTAAGCTTTCGTCTGATTTAGTTTTGGTCATTGGTTTAGGTTTAGTTTACAAACTCTATTTCCTCATCACTTTCCGTGGGGCACGGCGATCTTTGTTTAAAAATAAATAAAACACACATCCCACTACCGGAAAGAGTAAGATAGCTAGTAACCAGATTAGGCGCTCCTTACTAGTAAGATTGGGATTCGTAATGCAGTTGTATACAGTGTAGACACATGCAATAACTAAAGGCAACACAAAAAATATTTGCCGAGAACTCAAGTCTATGAAGGTTAGTAGTGCCATGCTTTTTGCTTTATTATTGATTCAATCTCTCGTCCCTATTAATTTATAGCTGATTTCCTCACAGTCCCCATTTTCTTAAACCTCTTTTTTATTTAGCTTACATCCCTCAACTCTATTATTTTTCCCTCTTGTGAGAATTTAAAATAGATTTTCCTCTTAGTTTTATTTCGTCTCCTTTTTTGATTTCATTCGGAAAATCTACAGCCGCTATTGCCTTATAATCGACTATGATTTCTGTAGAGTTCGGCCTATGTGTCATAGATATAATCGTCTGCTGTCTATGAGAAAAATAAGAAATGGCTTCAGTTGCCTGTTTCTTAAATTCATCAATTCCCTCCAATTGCATGGTTGGCTGGTTGTTTGTGATGTTAACAAAAACTATGGTATCCGCCATATTTGTAATCATGTTGAGAACGTCAGATTGATTGTATGCGTCTATATATTGATAGATGTTGTTAACCCGCTCGTTCAAAACCGCAGGGCTCGGTAATGGATTGCATTCGATTTCACCGATTTTTCCGTAAACTGCCTTAAAAACTTCCAGTATATCCAATGCCATTCCTTTAGCAAAGGAAATTATTTCTATAGCGAGCGCTCGTTTATTTTTATTGCCAAAATATTTGCTGATTTTTCCAGGGGCTATTCCAAGTTTTTCTTCAATGTCTCCTTGTTTCTGAGTATATTTTTTAAATAGCTGAGCTTCTGGAGAAAGATCTTTAAATTCAGCTAACAAATCTATTTGTGGAAGATTCGGAAATATTTCGTCAATGGCTTCATAGAAACTTTCTTCCTCTAAGCCAGCCTGATGATTCGCTATGTAAATTATCTTGTAAAACTCGTCAGCATATGGTGAAGCAGTTTCCTCAGTCGAGAGAAGCGAAATCCTCTTGGATTTAATACCTATAACATCCGCTATTTTGGACTGACTGGCTTTGATTTTCTTCAGGTACTTCCCAAAAAGAGTTATTTCTTTCTCGATTTTTTCCATTTTTGGTTAAAATATTTCCATATATGGATTTTTAATCCTATATTTGCGTTAGTTAATTAGAATAGCGACAATAAAAGAAGAGGCTTTTAGGCCACTTCATAACGATGTCACTTACGCACGAAAGCCGTCAAATTTCCACGTAAGTAGACACAGGGTTCGCTTTCCATTGGATTTTGTATCTTCGCATACTATTCAGTGGAGCGAGCTTCCTGTCAGTCTTTGTGGAACTATGACTTCGGTTATAGCGGCTCTTGACGGCGCCACGTGCAAAGCTTGGAGGCTCGCTCTATTGTTTTACCAATAAGCCACTTCTCCAAACTTTCCAAGTACATCGTTTATCATAGCCAAACATTATGAAAACGAAGACCGACAACCAACCAACTAAAAATCCCGCAAGCTATTTTTGCCAAGCACCTCGCGCGCTTGCAAAGTCACTTCAAAATCCTATTATACTTATCATTACGGCGCCTACATAATTGGTAAAAACCTTTTCAATCTTATCTTTTAAACCGTTTTAATCAAATCGGTAAGGGATAAGAATTGTCTTTTAATTTAATTTTTTCATTACCTAAATCTAAAAGAAAATGAGGTTTAGTGACCTTATGGGGCCGTTTTGTCTCAAATTTAAAGTTTATAATCCTATAAGCAAAATGATTTTGCTGATTTTTTTACAGACAGAATCAGCTTTTGACTTTAAGCCATTAGCTAAAGCACTGTTTATAAAGAGAAATAAGAAAAAAAGAAAGAACTTATTAGCCAAAGTCTGTTGGTGCTCGTCAGGACGACTTGCAGAAAAAGCGCCGCGGATTACAGAAAAGCTAGCGCAACTGGTAGGGAAATGGGTGCGACCTGCATGTGCTCAATGGCGAGATGCAACGAAAGGTGTGCCAAATGCAGTCAATAGAGGGCGAAATGCAGGTATGAAGGGGCAAAATACAATTTGGAAGGGGCGAAATGCATTTAACGGTGAGCGAAATGCGAATAAAATATGGCGACCTGCAATTGCTCAATGGCGAGATGCAACGAAAGGTATGCCAAATGCAGTAAAAAGGGGACAAAATGCAGGTACGGAGGGGCAAAATGCAATTTGGCGGGGACGAAATACAATTTTAGATTTTTCGATTTCAACCGCTTGGTTCTGTGCTTTTCAGTATTTGTTGGGACGAACTGCAATATTCATGGACAAACTACCAATTTGTAGTAGTGTTCTGGGACGAACAACCGTTAGCAGGGACAAACGACGTTTTGGGGCTAGCACATCAAATGATAGGCGACTTGCAGAAAAAGAGCCGCAGATTACAAGGAAACTGGCGCAACTGGTAGGGAAAGGGGGGCGACCTGCATTCGACGAAAGGCGAGATGCAGCGAATGCTATGCGAAAAGCAGTCAATAGAGGGCGAAATGCAGGTACGGAGGGGCAAAATACAATTTGGCGGGGACGAAATACAGAAATTAGGGACCAACTACCAATTTACAGTACTGTTCCGGGACGAACGACCGTTAATAGGGACGAATTTTCTTTTTGTACCTTTTTTTTCGTAAAGAGTTCATTTTTAAGGCACTCAAGCTTCTCGCCAATTGGCTCGAGGTCGCGCAAAAAGGTACCCCAAACCGAGGAGCTATGCTCCGAGCTCATGAAGGCCTATTAAAGCAGACACATCTTCATAACCTCCTGGCTGCAACCTGCAAAGCAAGCTTCAATGCCTATAGTAATAAACACGTCATTGAAAAATTTCTGTGTAAGTTACTGCAGCTATTTAGCCTGTGCTATCCTAAATTTTGGAGGCCAGTTATTAGCTGTCGAGCAGATATTCCTTCGAGACCTTTCCGTAGGATCTTTAGGAAAGGCGTCAATTTAAGGTTGGGACGACCTGTAGAAAAAGCGCCGCAGATTACAGGAAAGCTAGCGCAATTGGTAGGGAAATGGGTGCGACCTGCATTCGACGAAAGGCGGGATGCAGCGAATGTTATGCCAAATGCAGTCAACAGAGGGCGAAATGCAGGTACGAAGGGGCAAAATACAATTTGGCAGGGGCGAAATGCATTTAGTGATAAGCGAAATGCAATTGCTCAATGGCGAGATGCAAAGAATGCTATGCCAAAAGCAGTCAACAGAGGGCGAAATGCAGTCAACAGAGGGCGAAATACAGGTACGGAGGGGCGAAATACAATTTGGCGGGGACGAACTGCAGAAATTAGGGACCAACTACCAATTTGTAGTAGTGTTCTGGGACGAACGACCGCCAATAGGGACAAACGACGTTTTGGGGCTAGCACATCAAATGATAGGCGACCTTCAGAAAAACCGTTGCAAAATGTAAGAAAGCCACCCCAACTGGTAAGGAAATGGGTGCAACCTGCATTCGACGAAAGGCGAGATGCAGCGAATGCTATGCCCACTGCGGTCAACAAAGGGCGAAATGTAAAGAAATTTGGGCGAAATGCATCTGCTTTAACGCGAGGTGCTATACCTTCGAGAGATAGGTTTTTTGACTTGTTGTGTAAGCGGGCCTCGCGCACCCTTAAACCCTACACCATATACCTTACAGCCTTAAACGTCTTGTTCTGTGTTTGTTTGGCACACGCCCGGCAGTCCTCCTCCCCGGAGGCTGCCTACGGCGTGGCTTTATCCACAGATTCTATAAAGCCATTGAAAATAGGGGATAGTATTCCGGAAGCGCTGTGGAATTTGCCCTTACAAATGGTAAAAGCAGGGCAGGAGGGAAGTATTACAGTAAAACTGAGCGATTACAAGGGCAAACTCATTATACTGGATTTTTGGGCCACGTGGTGCAGCAATTGCTTAGCAGCCATACCGAAAGTTGAGGATATGCAAGAGCAGTTTCAACAGGTGTTACAGGTTTTGCCTTTAACCTATGAGAATGCTGCCACCGCTTTGCCCACCATGCAACGGAATAAATGGAAACTACCTTCCATCATTAAAGGCGAAATCTTTAAAAAGTATTTTCCGCACCGCTTTATTCCGCACTATGTGTGGATAAAGGATGGGTATGTTTATGCGGTAACGGCAAGTGAAGAGTTAACCGCCAAAATATACAGAAGGCATTACACTCTACTGCACCCGTTTTAAAAGAGAAGCGCGATCTGGCCCGAAACCCGTTCGTACCTATTGATCGCTATGCCGCGGAGCAAGGTGCCAAAATATGGAAGCGTTCTGCTCTTACCGGCTTTATTGAAGGTACGGGTGGTTCCGGCCATCATATAAAAGCGGATACACAGGTGTTTTACCAATTCAACAGACCTATTGTGGATATCTATCGTGCGGCACTGGCCTGTGATTACAATCGGATATTGATAGAAACGATCGATTCGGCAAAGGTGTTAAACCGTGATTTTAAAAAGGAAAATCTATACGCATATCAACTACTGCTGCCCCGGCAGGCGGATGGTCAATCAATTCAACAATATGCGGTGCATGATCTGAATACAGCCTTTGGTCTTCACGGCCATTGGAAATCGATAAAGCGAGCGGTTTGCGCAATAAAGGAAACAGGCAATGGAAAGGGTTTAGCGGAAAATGATGGGATGCCATTAAATAGACTGTTGCGTCAATTGAATTACGCTCCACAATGGTATCCTGAGCTGCCTATATTTTAAGCGAATGCGCACCCGATAAGCGGATTCGCTTGCCGGACCCTGTGTCCGTGTTGAAAAAGGATATACACAAATTGAAAGATGCGCTGGCTGCTAACGGCTTGATATTGGTGTTGCAGCAGCGAGAAATACCGATGTTTATTTTGAGTGATAACCGCAATTAATTTACAAACCTAAACCCCTATGAAGTTCTGGATTTTATTTTTATCAATTTATTTGGCTACTATATACAAGGCTGCTGCACAGCAGGAAATTGTAAGAGGCGTGGTGCTTGACAGTCTGAGCAGTACGGCACTTGAGGGTGTAACGCTCCGTGCCGAACGCAGCAACACTACGGTATTGACGGATAGCTATGGTCGCTTCTCTATAGGTGTTTCACTGCCTGATACCATCCGCGTCAGTTTGGTAGGCTATGCGCCTTTTAAGTTGAGGATCGCCAGCCCGCATGAACTTTTACGCATAAAGCTGCAAGCGCAAACGGCCGTGCTTGACGAGGTGGCGGTGGTGAGCACAGGTTACCAACGCATACCGAAAGAGCGCGCTACCGGTAGTTTTGATCTGATTGATAATGAACTACTGAATAGAAGCGTTTCGCCTGATTTTTTAACGCGGCTGGAAAACCTGAGCCCGGGCCTGCAATTTAACAAGGGCGATGCGGCTGAGACAGATCCTTTCCTGATCCGCGGAAGGAGTACCATCACAGCAGATGCCCAACCTTTGGTTGTACTGAATGATTTCCCTTATGATGGTGACCTGGCTAATATCAATCCCAATGATATCGAAAGTGTGAGTTTATTGAAAGATGCGGCTGCCGCTTCTATTTGGGGAGCAAGGGCGGCCAATGGCGTTATCGTGATTACAACGAAGAAGGGGAAAACGGCTAAGCCGCGCATTGAATTGAATACCAACGTAACGTTACAAGCGAAACCTGATGTCTACAATGTATCTTGGATGAGCAGTGCCGATAGGATCGATTGGGAGCAACGCTTATTTGAACAGGGTTACTATGATGGTGCTAAATTAGGCAATACCTTAGCACGGCGGGTAAATGCCATACCGGAGGCCGTTGAGCTGATGATTGCCAATGAAGCAGATTTAGCAGCTGCTTTAAATAGGCTACGGCAGCAAGACGCCCGTAGGGATATTGAACGATATTTTTATCAAAACAGCATCAATCAACAGTATAACCTGAATATCAGTGGCGCGCAGGATAAATTGACCTATTTTTTCTCGGCAGGTTATGATGCCAACCGTTCAAATCTGGTGGGGCAACATAACGAGCGGGTATCGCTACGTAGCGCCGGCACTTACCGTTTAACCGATAAACTGCAACTGCAAGCAACGATGCAGTACATTCAATCAAAAGAGCAGGTAGGTGATAACCCGGCCATGAACACAAGTATCGGTTATGGCCTGAATGGGTTAAGCCCTTATACCCGTTTGGTAGATGAGCATGGTTTGGCCTTACCTGTTCATAGTTATTACCGTAAGGGCTTTATTGATACAGCGGGTGCCGGGAATTTCCTCGACTGGAATTTTAGGCCATACGATGAGATCGGTCTACAACGTACGACGAATAATATCCGGGATATTTTGGTAAATGGTACGGCACGTTATGAAATTTTAAAGGGTTTACAGGCCGAGATACTTTATCAGTACCAATACCAACAGCAAAAAGATCAAACGGCTACGGACGAGCAGTCTTTTACTGCACGGAATCGTATTAATCGATTTACACAGATCAATCCTGTTACGGGTAGCATCACCTATCCAGTTCCATTGGGCGGTATGCTCCAGACAGCAGACAATGCAACCCGAAGTCACCAAGGGCGTGCGCAGCTTAACTTTACCAAATCCTGGCACGATAGGCACCATGTGGATGCGATTGCCGGAGTGGAAATTAGAAGCAAGCAGACGGACGGAATGAGCTATTTTTATTATGGATACCGCCCACAGTACAATGCTTTTAATGTAAATGTTGATTTTGTGAATACCTATCCGCTAACGGTGTCGACGGGTAATTCGCGTATCCCCTCCGGTACCAATGGCCTAACCGGATTGACGGATAATTTCTTTTCTTTATATGCCAATGGGGCCTATACGTATGATAGCAAATATACCTTCTCTGCCAGTATGCGAAAGGATGAGGCAAATCTTTTTGGGGTATCCAGCAACATGCGTGGCACACCGCTTTGGTCGCTCGGTGCGAAATGGCAGGTCGATCGGGAGGCTTGGTACACGTGGGATTGGCTGCCGGCACTTAACCCCCGTGTAACCTATGGGGTGAATGGTAATATTTCAAGAGCTGCATCCGCCTTAACTACAGCCTATCTCTATTCCGGTGGTACCACGCATCGCTACCCGACAGCTACCGTAGTGAGGCCGCCGAATGACCGGTTGCGCTGGGAACGGGTTAAGATGCTGAACCTGGGTTTGGATTTTAGTTTGAAAGGGAATGTTTTATCAGGTAGTATAGAATATTATGATAAAACAGCGACCGACCTGTTGGCTCAAACGCCTACAGACCCCACCTTGGGTTTCTCGTCAGTTTTTGCCAATGTGGCCAGTATGAAAGGTAGGGGTTGGGATATACAGCTGAACAGTTTGAACTTGGATAGGTCGCTGCGCTGGCAAACTAGTTTGATTTACAGTTATGCGGTTAATAAAGTAACGGAATATCTGATGCCTGTAAGCAATGTCGGGCGGAGCTATCTGACTGCTTTAACAGCAGTACAACCCATCGTCGGGATGCCGCTTTATACAGCTTATAGCTTTCCCTGGGCAGGTCTTGACCCGCAAACAGGTGCACCGCGCAGTTACCTCAATGGGGAGTTGAGCATGGACTATAATGCTATCTATAACAACACGACCCTGGATGAACTGAAATACCACGGCCCGGTACAACCCGTGCATTATGGTGCGCTTCGGAACACGTTTTCTTTTAGGCAATTTACCCTCTCTTTTAATATCAGTTACAAGTTTGGTTATTACTTCCGGGTGCCTACGGTAATCAATAATGCTATTGTAGGAGGTTGGGACGGGCATGGTGACTATGCTTTGCGCTGGCAGCAACCGGGCGATGAAAGGTTTACGCACGTGCCCGCAATGATTTATCCGGTAAATGTCAATCGAGACAATGTGTATCGATATGCTTCGGTACATATACTTAAAGGGGACCATATCCGGCTAGAAGATGTAAACCTCTCCTATACCTTCCGGCGAACTAAGAAATTGCCCTTTCAGTCCATGCGGGTTTTTGTATATGCTGCCAATTTGCCGATGTTGTGGGCGGCCAACAATCGCCATATTGATCCTTATTTCAACAACGTGCCCAGAACGGCTGGCAGCTTTGCTTTGGGGATGAACTTAACCTTGTAAAATCTAGACAGATGAGTAATTTATATATAATCGCTTGCCTCTTGCTTTTAATGGGATGCAGTAAATCTGAATTTTTGAGCGAGAACCCTAATCGATCGCAGATTGTGCCGACAACTTTGGACGATTTTCAGGCCATATTGGATCGGGATATCGAAATGAATGGCGTGGGCAGTACCGCCCGCGCCCGGTACCGGGCATAGGCGAGGCAGCGTCGGACAGTTATTATGTGACGGATGCAGATTTTAGTGGAACACTGCAGCCTCAGATTCAGAATTATTACTTATGGGCAGCAAAGCCTTATGTTGGCGACGCCGTGTACGACTGGGATTATCCGTATCTGGTGATTTTTTCTGCCAATGTCGTGCTGAATGGATTGGAAGATATATCATTTACTTCGGTAGACAAGCGGCAATACAATACGGTGAAGGGACAGGCGCTATTTCATCGAGCGCATGCCTATTTTCAGTTGGCACAGATCTTTGCCCCTCCGTATCACAAAGGGAATGTAACAGGTAAATGGGGGCTTCCATTGCGGTTAGAGGCAGATCTAAACGAGCCGATTAAAAGAGCTACATTGCAAGAGACATACAATCTTATCCTTAGTGATTTATCAACGGCGAAAGACCTGTTAACCGATGACGTTCAAGTGAAGACACGGCCTTCTAAACCGGCAACTTTTGCTTTACTTGCCAGGACGTATTTGATTATGCAGGAATATGAATCGGCCTATGCCTATGCGGATAGTTGTTTGCAGCTTATGGGTAATTTGCTTAACTATAACGAAGTCAATTCCGAACTTCCTTATCCATTTGTGGGTGGCAGTCAGGAACACAGTGAAGTGATATTTTCGTGTAACATGATCAGCCGCCCGTTGATGTCCTATCCTTTCCGCCCAACTTTTGCCCGTGTAGACAGTGTTTTATATGCTTCCTATGATGAGTATGATTTACGAAAAAAGGTGTTTTTTAATCAGGAACAAAATGGGATGAGCTTCAAAGGTAGCTATGATGGCAGAGAATATAATTTTGCAGGTTTAGCAAATGACGAAGTCTACCTAATCCGAGCCGAAGCAGCCGCAAGATTGGGTAACACCGGACAGGCTTTGAGCGATCTGAACCGGTTGAAGGTGGCCCGATGGGACAAAAATGTGGCTTTTCAACCTTATACAGCAAGTACACCGGAAGAAACACTGGCACAGGTACTGGAAGAACGTAAAAAAGAATTGCTGTTCCGTGGTTTACGCTGGTCGGATTTGAGGCGCTTAAATCTGGAAGGTAGAGCGATAAGCATTGAACGTGTTGTTGGGGGCGAAACCTATAGGCTATTGCCTAACGATCCGCGATATACGTATCCGATACCCAATGAAGTGATTGCCTTCCATCCGGATATGCCGCAGAATGAACGATAAAAAAGCGGCCGCTCTTGCCTGGCAAGACGGCCGCCGACAGGTACGGAGCACACTAAGGATTGGCCTTGTAAACGACATCCTGGGCCTCGCTTGCAGATGAATCATCCAGCTCAGCTGGATTCTGCGGCTCGGTAAAACCAAGTGCACAGATTGTTGGGCCGGTTGGGTTACAATCTTCATGCTCGTTCTGCATGTCTTCAGAATAGTTACCGGCATTATCACGGATATACCAGTTCAATTCTTGAGATTGTTCAGCCGCCCGTGGTTCTTCTGCTGTAAACGACATCAGCGTTACGGCGAAGGCAAGTGCACCTGCTCCTAAGAAGTAATTCTTCATAATTTAAGAATTAAGTGGGGGGTGAATGATGAATTAACAACCTATGCCGGCCCCTTCACCCTTCCGGTCGGCATAGATTATATCGTTGGTATTTTGTTTATGGACACAGTATGTTGAAAAGCCGATAGCAGCGATAAGCAAAAAGGCGATATTGAAATATAACTGTCCTTCCCAGCTGATATCTTTGACAACAGATATACAAGCGCAGGGCCGGTCATTAAATAGCCCCAGCAGTACAGCACTCACATAAGTTGTAAAAAGAAACATCAAAAGGCCGGCGCCGAGTAAACCAAAGAATCTCTTTTCCGGAAATACCAGAAGGATAATGGTAATAATAAGCACCGATGGTACTATATAGCTCAGTACGCTAGACAATGCCGGGCTAAAAACTTGCCGTTGCATTTTTGACTGAAACTGCTCGAAATGACGTAACTGATCATAAAGGAAACAGGCAAACATTACAATCAATAAAAAGCTTGCAACGTTTATGATGACCATCTTGTACTTTTTCATTTTTTATTTCTCCTTTCTTTTTAACCGGCGGGCTGCCGATGAGCCCTACATTATCTTTTTGATCGGCAGCCGGCCGGTAATGGAACTAATGCTAATTTCAGGATATTGGGAATGAAAAAGTCTCCGGAGCTATTGGAGAAAATGATATTATTTGTGTCGGAGCGACTCAAAAAGATAGCTTTTTTTTGCTTCGTAAAGTGAACTCTCGCTGATTTGCAAAAATCGGGCTTGCTGTCTATTGTTAGTGTGTTTTATTACGTCTGGTAATTGTTCTGCCATATAACGGTATTTGTCAACGATTCGCCTTTGCTGAAAAACCTGTAGATGCTTGCGTAGATTATTGATTTGATGTTGTTTCAGTATGTGAAATAATTCTGACACAGCCGGAAAGCGTTGTTGTGCTTCCAAGGCAAAGTTGTTTCGCAACATAAATAGGGTGGTGGGTTTTAGCAGCTCGATGTAAATATCGCCTCCTTTTTTAGTAAAGGGATGTTCTGTGCCGGTAAAATGGGCGTTAGGAGTGATCAGATAACGAATAATTCCATGTCGATTGACCGTATCGTAAACATTGGCGGCCAAACCATCAAGAACAAAACACCAATAGGGTTTTGGATCATCCGGATAGCTGAAAACTTTTGGCCTGTAACGATTAATCCGCGCGTGATTGAATATATATTCGCGTGCGTCGGGAGGAATGTCCATATAATGCGACCAAAAAGTAAAAAATCTCTCCATATCGTTTTCTAAGGTTAATCGGCAATCCGCCACTACCGCTGGGGTCCAAAACAGCGGTAGACGGCGGGAGCCTTGGTTATGCCTACATCTTAATCACGATCATAACGGATATTAATGATTAGGCTGGAAATGCTGCGTAAACCATCATCAAGATTGAAGGCGCTTTGCCGCACGTAATTGGTTTCAATTACTTTGCCTTCTCCTCCGTCATCATCTGCCGGTTCCTGCTTCTGCAACATGATGGGGCTTTGGTTCTCTATAGCTTTGCTCACTTCTTGACCTAACAGGTAGAGGTAGTCTGTATTGAGTTGGTGAAGATAGGAGGCTTGCCGATCGGTAAAATCAAAATGTAAAAATAGCCAAGTGCGGAAGTCGGATTGTATGCTATACAACTCCTCTTGATAGTCAGCAATGGGTAGTTGGTAAATGTCGGCTAAGAGGAGTTGTACTCCTTCATTGTTGAAAGTTTTTCTTGTCATTGTAAAAAGATTTTGTGTTAATAAATGGGTTGGCCAACCTTTGCCGGTAAAGTTAGGTGTAAAATGATTATTTTTTCTGTAACTCGCGAGTTACAGGATTTCGGCCTTTATAGTGCTTTCTTGGCTGTTTTATTATTTATTCTTATGTTTATAATTTCACTTTTTAAAAACCGAAATTTAGCCTTACATGAACACGAACAAGCAACTGGCGGTGTTTTTATGGAAAGGAAAGAAAGCTGTTACCTATTTGCCTTGGTTATGTTTACCGCCCATAGCCTTATTAGCTGCGCTGTTTTTTACCTACATGCAACAGTCCCGTTCGCCTTGGGAAGCTTTACAGAATGAACGCTTTTTGATAGCGGCTGCCTGGAGTTTTTTGCCGGCACTGATAATCGCTTTTTATATACAAGGCCTGAGTTATGTGCTGGATCTAAAATTCCATCGGAGAGGTTATCAGTCGGCACGTATCAAGAAGCAATTCTGCTACGGTGTATTGATACCCTGTTTATTTTTAGCAACTTATTACAGTATTTATTATGCTGCCTACGGTAAAAACATCTTCAAACGGAAATATTTTCAGATTGAATTTCCCATGGCGACGTCGGTTATTACCGGGCTTAACATGGGTTACATGCTTTGGTACTTGTATAGGATAGAAAGGCGAAGATCGGCTAGGCGGAACCGATTAGCGCTACTCGATGCGAACCGGGCCAAAAGGCAGGGCTATCACAACGAGATCAACGTAAACAATGGCAGAAGGAAAACGGTGGTTGTTACCAAAGACATTATCTGTATTATACGGTGGGATAAGGTAGGGGTCATTTTGCTAAAAACGGGAAAGGTTGTTCAGATAGATAACACCTTGAACGAAATGTTAGCGATGTTGGATCTCCGCTTTTTTGCCAAAAGTAATCGCTGGTGCATTATTAACCTGCGACAAGTGGCGCTTACAGTTTATGAAAACGAGAACTTTAGCGAGATACGGTATAAACCGACAGCGTTAAAGGTATTGCAATATCTCGAATCTGATGTGGATAAGACGCTGGAAAAGGAAGGGAGAAGTGAGTTTTTGACGATGGATAAGTATAGGCTGAACCGAAATTTTCGGAAATCTTTCGAAGCAAAGTTGTATGCCTTGCGCAAAACGCCGATGTCATCCTAGCTCATTTTGTTCACTTTTTTGATTTGACTGCGTTTTAATTTTATAATTATTAAATTGGTCGCCATTATTAACCTACCGGTAATACGGGAGTATTCAATTGAGTTTAATGATTTTGCTGCTTGGATACTGGGTCCAAACCAATAACACCGGCCTAAACAGCTAAAACATGACACAGTTCGATCGTATCATTCAATTGCTAGAGTTAATTCGCCAATCTATTAATGTGCTTGCCGAGCGACAGGCTTTACAAACCTTAGTTGAAATCGCTGATGAACAGTTGCGGATTATGCAACACTTGAAGGAGCAGAGCATGAGTTATGGCTCTAAGCATAATACTGACTCCACGCTCATGACGAAACAGGAGGTACTTGCTTATCTTAATATCAGTGATAGTACCTATAAAAGGCGCGTGAGGGAAGGCTTGTTAAAACCTATGCGTTTGGGTGGTGGGGATGTGTTCTATAAAGAGGATTTACAACAAGCACTCTGGGAGAGTAAAAGAAAGGGCAAGATTTAATCTTGTCCTTTCTTTTAAACGTGGCTGTTCCTATAATTGGCAGAAACTGCCATCAATATAATTTAGCGTTGCTTAAGGAGTTGCCACATAAGCAACGGGGCCGTTCCCGGTAAAGATCAAGTTTTTTAGATGTGTGACCTTTACTTACAGGTACTGACCGAAATCTGTTGGCATATAAGCCAAATAAGCGCACCGTTGTTGTCTTTATTTTCCATCGTACCTGCAAAGGTAATAACCCACTTCTTCCATTTGGCCATGCTAGTGTCGTTTTTCGTCCTTTTTTTCTTTGATGACTTTAGTATTGCCTTAGTTTTTGATTACCCTTCGTTTACCTTTTGTTTACCTTATAGTTACCCAAACTATACCCTTCCTTTACCTTGCGCTTACCCTTTGCTTACCCGGGAGGTAGCGTGGGGGGCTGCTTAAGGATAAGAGATGGTAACTTATCACTTTAACCGGCATAAAAGAACAATAGATCTGGGTCAAATAGGGTCAATGGAAATCAATGAGGGGCAAGATGGTTCAAAAATCGTTGCATTGCTCAGTGCGCTTTTATGTTTGAACCGTGGATGAAAAAATACCGGTATTGAAGCTCATCCTTAACAGAATGTTTCATTTTAATTTTTTCAATCATGGGAAGATATGTTAAAGGCGCCAATGGCGCATTCTCCGGAAAGGTAGGAAGTGTGGTAGGAAGCAGCTGGCGGAGTATCAATTACTTGCGTAGTTTGCCTAAGATCACTAAAAAGGGTGCTTCCGAAGCGCAAATTGCGCATCGCACGAAGTTTGCTATCAGCTCGCAATATTTGCGTCCTTTAAAGGACATCTTGAATATTGGTTTCAGCGATCAGCAACAGGCGAAAAGTTCGGGCTATAACATGGCGGTACGTGCTTTTTTCAACAACGCTATTATAGGGGAGTATCCTGATTTTGAAGTCGATTTTTCAAAGATGGAATTGAGCCGCGGTTCCATCAATCCGCTTCCAGGGTTAGGTTATGTAGAGGCTAATCCGGGTGAACTTTCCTTCACGTGGCAAACGGATACGAATAAGTATAATGCCTTTGCTGATGATGCGGTTTTGCTGGTGATTTACAATCAATCAAAACGGATGTACATGATCTATGATGAAGCATCCAGAGCGGATGGCACCTTCAGTGTAGCGATTTCCATCAACTATTCAGGTGATGTGCTGCACGCTTGGGGCTTCGCCTTGCATCGCGATGGTAAGCTGGCTTCGACTAGTCAATACCTCGGAACGCTAACCGTTTCCTAGGGTGAAAATCGGGTAGGGCGGCTATTGCCGCCTTGCTTTTAATTAACGAATTAAGTTGATTAAGATAAAAGGATGACGTCAGCTTAACTGTCGAAGGTAAAGACAATCATATGCATTATCATGTCAGCCTCCAAAGTTTTCAGGTAGCTACCAGCTAAATGTAAATGCAGAAACGTTGTAGAAAAATTTTGCAGCTTGCGAGTTTTGCTTCTTTTTGCAGAAGAAGAAGATAAATAAAAAAGAATATCATGGAAAATTTTATCATCATTTATAGAAAATATCTTTTAACAACTCTTTTAATAGCCAGTATCTTGGCTTATATCGCTTATCAACCGCTCATCCGGTTAGTGGATGTTACGGCAGCGCCTATTGATTACGGGGTGTTGAGTGCGATTTTAGTAGCTGCGGTAGCTGTATTAAGTTTTGTGCAGCTCTGTTTATGGGTGCTTCACAGGCATTGGCCGTTCTTAGGGGAATATGCCGCCGAGCATTTTGAACGCAACTTTAAATCGTTGCTCTCTTGGCAGAAGGTTGGTGTTTACTTGGGTTTCTTTTTTGGCTTTGCTGTATGCTTTTGTAATTAGCATTGGGAACGTGCTGTAAAGTGAGTGTTGAATGAGGAGTGATGAGTGTTGAGATCACCCTTTAAGAGGGGTTGATTATCTATATCTCGATGGACATCATGGTGACCCGGACTATCGCATAGTTGGCGAAGATGGTTACTATCTTACTTCCGGTCCGGATCGAGTGCTAGGCAATATTAATCCCGACTGGTTGGGCGGTATTCAAAACAACTTTAAGTATAAGGATTTTTCATTGTCCTTCTTAATCGATATTAAAAAAGGCGGTAGTTTATTCTCATTGGATCAATATTACGGAATGTCGACCGGGATCTATCCCGAAACGGCTGGATTGAACGATTTAGGCAATCCAAAGCGTTTACCAATCAGTCAAGGAGGTGGCGTTGTGTTGCCAGGGGTTAATCCCGACGGCTCTCCCAACGCAACCCGCGTAGAAGCCTATGACAATTCTGTAACACCTTATGGTTATGCCAATAATCCGCAAGCGGGATTTATTTACGACGCGGGATATATTAAACTTAGAGAAGTTTCGCTTACCTATAGCTTACCTAATAGGTGGCTGGCCAATACCAATTTCTTCAAAGGGATTGACTTTTCTTTAGTGGGCAGAAACCTTTGGTTAATTCATAGTAATGTACCTTATGCAGATCCCGAAGGGGGCTTAAGCTCCGGTAACTTACAGGGTATTCAAAGTGGGGTGTACCCTGCTGTTCGGAATTTTGGATTTAATGTTCGAATGAGGTTCTAATAATATTAAGATCGTATACAGATGAAAAGAATATTCTTATATATTGCGCCCCTAGTTTTGTTAGCTTCGTGCGCAAAAAACCTGGACGACTATAATGTCGATCAGAAAAATCCTGCAGAAGTTTCGCAGGCGCCACTCTTCAGTAATGCACTGAAAGAACTTACGGATGATGTAACTTCTCCGAGCGTTAATATCAATGTGTTTCGGTTTTGGATTCAGCAATGGACTGCCACGACATACCAAGACGAGCCTCGATATAACTTTGTTACCCGAAATATTCCTGAAAATTTTTGGGAGCCGCTTTATCAAGAAGTTTTACATGATCTAAAGCAAGCAAAGACTTATGCAACCGAGGATACGGAAATTGAAGACGTTCAACGGAATAATCAAATAGCTGCTATTGAAATTACTTCTGTTTATGCCTGGACGGTGCTCGTCAATACATGGGGAGATGTACCTTATACAGAGGCTCTTTCCGATATCGGCCAACCAAAATACGATGATGCAGCCACGATTTACGGCGATTTACTGAATAGATTGGATGCGGCGATAGCCATGATAGACCCGAGTGGAGAAGGTTTTGGCAGTGCAGATTTATTGTATGGTGGTGACATGGCCGCTTGGCTGAAGTTTGCGCATAGCTTAAAACTAAAAATGGCCATAACTCT
The DNA here is from genome assembly GCF_030372825.1 of Olivibacter sp. 47. Taxonomy (NCBI): domain Bacteria; kingdom Pseudomonadati; phylum Bacteroidota; class Sphingobacteriia; order Sphingobacteriales; family Sphingobacteriaceae; genus Olivibacter; species Olivibacter sp. 47. The sequence continues at coordinate 5,994,247 of NZ_JAUCNR010000001.1, read as the reverse complement.
TGCTGATGTGGACGAGCTCAGGGCACGTGAAATCATCACAGCTTCAGCAGCAGCTGCTTTTACGAGCAATGCAGACAATGCCGCCTTTGCCTATGTTTCGGCCTCGCCTAATAATAATCCGGTTTCCAATAATTTGAATTCTCAGTTTACTTCGCGGCAAGATTACGTAGCTGGAGGACCGTTTGTTAATGTATTGAATAGCTTGGAAGATCCAAGGCGCCCGTTCTTCTTTACTACCGTTAATGGTGAATATGTTGGTGGAGGAATTGGGTCCAGTAATCAATATTCAACGAACTCCAAGCCAAGTGATAAAGTAATTGCCCCTGATTTCGAAGCGCTGCTACTCGATTATTCAGAAGTAGAGTTCATTTTAGCGGAAGCTGCTGCCCGATGGGGCATCGGAGGCACACCAAGCGAGCATTATAACAAAGCGATTGAAGCATCTATCACCTATTGGGGTGGAGACGACCGCGATGTAGCGAACTATTTAGCGCAGCCAGCGGTTGCTTATGCTAGCGCTTCGGGTGATTGGAAAGAAAAGATTGGCGTTCAAAAGTGGTTAGCTTTATATAACCGAGGTTATGATGCCTGGGTAGAATGGAAAAGGCTTGATTACCCTCAGCTGGAGCCTGCGTTCCGGGCGGTGGACCCAGGCATTATACCTAACCGACTCACTTATCCGGTGAGCGAACGTACACTGAATGGTACCAACGTAGACGCTGCGGCCTCAAAATTAGGAGGAGATGATGTGGTTCATAAAGTTTTCTGGGATGTGAATTAAGCGTCAATTAGCTGTTGTAAATTTGAAATGCCTTCCGCAAGGGAGGCATTTTTTGCTATGACGTTTTCTGTCGAAGATTCAATAAATCAAGCGATAAAGAGAAATTGCCAAAATGTTACAATTGAGACTTCTAATATTGTTCTAATGTTTCTGAGCCACATTTTTTGTAACATTTTTTTATTTTTTTTGAAAATTTTAAAATAGAAGGAATATTTGCGGTTGAATTTAACATTTTTTAACATCTAGCTAATATTAAAGCTTGTTAGCTACAAGCGAATAGACGAATCTTTTATGTACTTCCAAAGAACATAAGAAGGTTTACTGAGGATACAAAAAGAAGTACTTACGATAGAGGAAATGGATACCCAAGCGAGGGCATACGTACTTATTATTAAACCAGGTGAATAGATTCTATTCAGCCAATCTTTTCTCTTTTATTTAATTGCTTATAATACCCTATTTTATATTTTAACTAAAATCAAACACATGAAACAAAAACTACTAAGTTTTTTTCTGGCGTCATTTCTGCTCTTGGGAGTGGCTTATGCGCAGGAGAGAACGATTAGAGGAAAGGTGACTTCTTCAGCAGGAGAAGCTTTACCTGCAGTGTCCGTGATTGTCACGGGTACAACTACCGGTACACAAACCAATGCAGATGGTAATTTTAGCCTGAATGTACCCGACGGAGCAAGTTCCATCACCGTATCTTACATTGGATACACTAAACAAGTTATTAACCTAACGCAGTCGAATACTTATAATGTGGTCCTTTCGGAAGATGCTGCGCAGCTGAATGAGGTTGTTGTAACTGCATTAGGTATATCGCGCCAAAAAAAATCCCTTGGTTATTCCGTTCAAGAGATTAAAGGTGAAGATGTTTCCCAAACAAAGCAAACAAACTTTGTGAACAACTTAAATGGTAAAGTAGCAGGGGTACAAGTTGTAGGAGGTAGTGGTAACATGGGTGGATCTGCTAAAATCAGCATTCGTGGTATTAGTTCCATTACAGGAAATAACAATCCGCTTTTTGTGGTAGACGGTATTCCTATGGACAATTCGAACTTTGCTCCAATAAGCGCTACAACGGGTAAGCCAGGAACAAACCAAGCGCGCGGTGCCGGTGGTTATGATTATGGAAATACCATTCAAGACATCAATCCAGATGATATAGAAAGCTATTCCGTATTAAAAGGAGCTGCAGCAACAGCACTATATGGTAGTAGGGCACTAAACGGGGTCATTTTAATTACCACAAAGAAAGGCTCTAAGAAGAAAGGCTTGGGTGTTTCTTACAATTTTAATGCGCAGATGGATAAGGTCTATAAGTTGCCTGACTACCAAAATCAATATGGAGGAGGAGCTTGGGATGATGAACTTGGCGGACCACAACCTTTTCAAAGACTATATACACCAAATGGAACTTATCAAGATGAAAATGGCGAACGTTACGATTTATTGGTAGATTATGCGAGAGACGAATCTTGGGGACCGAAATTCGATCCTAATCTGCTTGTAAGACACTATTGGTCGTTTGAAGGTGATGAGGCTGGTGTAAGTGCTCCTTGGGTGGCACACCCCAATAACGTACGCGATTTTTTTGAAACAGGCATGACCTATACAAATAACGTCGCGTTGGACGGTGCTAATGATCAAGGAAGTTTTCGCGTTGCTTATACGAATTTGAGCCAGAACTTTATACTACCTAACTCTAAATTCGAAAAGAATAACATTTCCTTTAATGGTAATTACAATTTCTCTCCCCGCCTTCATGCGGATTTGAGTGCTAATTACGCTGGAACAAAAGCAACCGGTCGTCCGGGAACCGGGTATGACGGCGCTAACGTTATGCAACAGTTCAACAACTTTGGACAGCGCAGCTGGGATATTGAACATATGCGGAACTATGAAAATCCTGATGGTTCTCAACGTACATGGAACAGAAGAGCATACGACGATCCTGCAGCGAATTACACTGACAACCCGTATTGGACACGTTATAAAAACTACCAGAATGATGGAAGGGATCGGTTCTATGGTGTTTTTGGCTTAACTTATGACATCACGGATGAATTGAAGGTAAGTGCCAAAGCGATGACTGATTTTTATACCGATATACGTCAAGAGCGGATCGCCTTTGGATCCAATGCCGTGCCATTTTACTCCCACTACGAACGTTTCAATAAAGAAGAGAACTTCGAAGCCAGAATTAGCTACAATAAGACATTTAACGATTTCAGTGTAAATGCGATGGCGGGTGTTAACAGAAGGGAAAATCAGTATCGTATCAATGGTGGACAAACAGTAGGCGGATTAAACGTAAAAGACTTTTTCAATTTGCGTAACTCTACATCTCCAGCCTTACTCATTGAACAATTGTTTCAAAACCGGATGAATTCGGTGTTCGCCAGTGCCTCATTCGGTTATAAAGATTTTATTTACTTAGATCTTACCGGAAGAAACGACTGGTCTTCAACTTTGCCTGCTAATAATAATTCATTCTTTTATCCGGCAGCATCTGCCTCATTCGTTTTCTCAGAATTGGGATCAATGCGTGACTCCGGTTGGTTAAACTTTGGAAAGTTGCGTTTCGGAGCAGCTAAAGTAGGTAACGATACGGACCCTTATCGTCTGCTGAATATCTTTGAACCGGATCAAAGTATTGGCGACAATCCAAGCTATACGCGTCCATTGCAACTCAATAATCCAAACCTGAAGCCTGAAACGGCGGTTGAATACGAGGCCGGTTTAGAGATGCGCATGTTTGACAACCGTTTTGGATTTGACTTTTCAGCCTACCATAAAACGGCAAAAGACCAAATTATTCCGTTGGCGATTTCACCGACTTCCGGATATTCCAGCAGAATTATTAATGCCGGAAAAATGCAAAATAAAGGTCTAGAATTGGCTATTTACGGTACTCCAATTAAGACAAGCGGTGGTTTCACTTGGGATGCAACTTTCAACATTGCAAGAAACGTTAATAAACTTATAGAGCTGTATACCGATCCGGTAACTGGTGAAAGAGTGACCAATCTAACAATAGGAACAGCACCTTTTATTGCTACCATTAATGCTGAAGAAGGCGAATCCTACGGAAGTATCATGGGAACTAATTTCGTGTACGACGAAAACGGCGATAAGGTTGTATTACCAAATGGATTGTATAAAGTAAGTAATGGTGTAGAAAAAATTGGAAGCATTTTGCCAGATTTTACCGGAGGCTTTATGAATACATTTAGCTACAAAGCCTTTTCTTTAGGCGTAAACTTTGATTTTCAATCAGGTGGAGATGTTTTCTCAATTACGAACCTGTTCGGTAAATCATCGGGTCTTTTTGAAGAGACCGCTGCAAATGGTATCAGAGAAAATGGAATTATCGTACCTGGCGTTAAAGAAGACGGTACCCCTAATGATGTTTCAATTGATGCATATACGCACTTTAATGCAAATGGTGGACAAAGAATTGCTGCTGAGAATGTATATGACGCGAGTTATATTTATCTAAGAGAGGTAAACCTTGGCTACAACTTGCCTAAATCTTTTGTAGAGAAATTGAGATTGCAAAGTGTTCGAGTTGCCTTGACAGGTCGGAATTTATGGCTTATGAAGTCGAATATTCCACATGTTGATCCATCGGCAATTGCTTTATCAACAGGCAATCTTCAAGGTATTGAAGGGGTATCGATGCCTTCTACAAGAACCTTTGGCTTTAATCTAAACGTAACTTTTTAATTGACAGCAAATGAAACGATATAATTATAAAATTGGCTTTCTAGCTATTTTAGGCCTAATAGGACTGGGGTCTTGTACGAAGAGCTTTGAGGAGCTTAATTATGACCCAAACAACGCACATGAGGTCAACCCTGAATATTTGTTATCCTATGCACAGAAAAACGCGATGGATAATACTTGGGATGAATGGCAGAATGGACGTTTTGGTTTACTCTACTCGCAACAGTGGTCGCAACCGGATTATACAGAAGAAAGTAGATATCAAATTAGAACCAATGTTAACTATAATCTTTGGTTAGCATATTACCATGATGTACTTAATAATTTAGAGGAAAGTGTTAAGCAAAACGAGGCAGATTTAATTAGCGGGTCGCCGAATAAATCAGCCATCTCTAAGATATTAAAAAGCTGGGCGTTTCATGTTTTGACAGACATCTATGGAGATATTCCTTATAGCGAAGCCCTTCAAGGAGAGGCTGCGCTTAACCCTAAATATGAATCATCGCAAGTTATATATGCTGATTTGTTAAAAACCTTGCAAGAGCAGGTGAGTATATTGGACGAAAGTCAGCCAAGCTATGGCTCTGGCGATAATATCTACGGAGGTGATGTTCTAAAATGGAAAAAGTTTGCGAACTCGCTTATCGTAAGAATCGCCTTACGTATGGTAGACAAAGACACACAGGCTGCAAGAAGTGCGATTGAAGCAGCGGTGAGCTCGGGCGTTTTTCAAGGTAATGAAGATAATGCACTCTATCACTATTTAGCAAACGCTCCGAATAACAATCCAATCAACGAAAGTTACAAATCAAGAACAGGCGATTTTTCAGTTTCGAAGACATTGGTTGACTACATGAAGGAAGTTAATGATCCAAGATTGCCTGTTTATGCAAGTCCTGCGGCCGTAAGCGGTGAATATATTGGCTATGTATACGGATCTTCCACTGTCATTAATGCTAATCAAGTTTCCTTGCCTGGTACACGTATTAGAGCAGCAGAAGAACCTGGAATTTTTATGAGCTATCCTGAAGTAGCTTTTGCTTTAGCTGAAGCAGCAGAAAGAGGTTTTAGTGTAGGGGGAACTGCCGAAGACTTTTATAAAAAAGGGATTACTGCCTCTATGAACTATTGGGGTGTTACGGATGCCAACGCTATTAACCAATATATAGCAGGAAACCCATATAACAGCAGCGACTGGAAGAATGTGATAGGAGTACAAAAGTGGTTAGCTATGTATATGCAGGGAATTCAAGCATGGTTAGAAAGAATACGTCTTGATATCAAAAAACCTGGTGGGGCCCAATTATTTGTTGCTCCAGTTAGCGGAAGCCTTGATCAAAACGTTGATTTTGTGCCGTACAGAATGACTTATCCGGTTGAAGAGCAAACAAGAAATGCGGTCAATTATAGAGAAGCCGTTTCAAAGATCCCTGGAGGCGTTGATTCTAAAGGCGCTAAACAGTGGTGGATGCCGTAGTCCCCATATTTGTCATGTATAAACAGTGGGGCTTTCTTTAAAACTAAGAAAGCCTCGCTGTTTAAAAATCTTGCATGTTTCATCTAAATCTCTTTTGTCAATTGTACTAATCTCTTAAATTCAGGAGTTTTACAATTGATAAATTAGCTCCGTATAGATGGAGGTTCAATGACCGTTAGTTTTGTTTAAAGACAAGGGAGTTTGATATTTAGTTTGAGATGGGGATAGAGTTTTATATTGCACAAAGTATTCTACTCGTTTTTATTGATAGTATCTAGAACATTCCCTTAGCGGTAATAACAACAATTGGGATGCTATTATTTACAATATTGTTGATTCTAACGCGAACAGATGTTGCCGTTTTACTCAATACGGTTGCACCACTTACCTCGAATGATGTATTCGATAAACCGATTTCTTCAGGCAAATAGTAAATAACGGTTTGCTCTAATGGTCGTACAACAGGTTTGCCAAGTATTTGAAAATCCGCAGGGGCCCTCACTTCAAATTCAAAACCATCTATGGTATCCGTGCAGGAAAAGAATCCCATCTTTCCGCCGTTATTTCCTAGAGATTTTATTGTCACACTTGAGCCAATATTACTTCCAACGATTTGTGAGCCTCCCTTTACATACCATTTTACTGGTATGTTTATAATAAACCCACTTGCACTATATCCGATGGTTTGAGTAGTACCAACGCACATCTCTTCTTCTCCTTCAAACTGAAGAACAGACGTTTTTGTAATTTTCATATTTTTTAGGTAAAGATATGTTGGTTTTGAAACTTGACTTGATGCTCTAAATACGATATAGTTAGAGCATTCGTTCGCTGTAAAGCTCAGATTGACTGTTTTGCTTTGGTTTTTTGGAGTATTCTTTTGCCCTTGTGGAATTTTCCATGATACTACGTTATCATTAGATGTTCTTAATAAAAGTGGCTTCAATGAACAGAGATCTGTTGCGCTGCTCAAATTTAAACTCTTTAACGTGAATATCTCGAGTTCTGGGAAATAGGTTTTGCAATCTACACCCAAAAGACCACAGTCATCGTTGTACCCCTCCATATTGACTGGCACACTAATGGCATAGTTATTACCTTTGACGAAGTTATGCTTAAAGATTATATATGCATTATCTGAGAAGCCTAGCTCAAATTTTATCAGACTGTCACTTTTGCCTCGCGTCACATTCCCAGATATCTTATACAGTGTGTCGATTTTCATCGATCCGGCTGGGGTATAGTTTGGGTTAAACCGATTAATCGTTTTGATGAGTGAAGGAGTTGGTGGAATAACTGCTGCTATTTTTTGAATGGGTTGAAGCTTCGCATCGATTTGCTTATCTTCTTCTTTTGAGCACGACCAAACAAGGACTGAGCCACATGCGTCCAAAACGCTGAAAAATAATTAAGGAAAAAGAAGGAGTACGGCTAAAAAGCCGTGTGTTTTGAGTGCTTAAATCAAACATTAACCTCCGATGGTACCATCCGCTGTGCGGATAGCATGAATGCCATAAAGATAACATACCTGATGAATAAATATAAGTTTATTCAGTCAGTTATTGTCTTATTTTCCGAGGGAAAAATTCGACAGGCTGGTAAAAAAGCATGGTAGCGATAAGCACAGGAAAGGGATCAACAGCTGGGCCCACTTTGTGTCGATGCTGTTCTGCCATATAGGTGGAGCCAGTTCCGTCCATGATATCAGCAAGGGCCTTAGGATCACCACGGGCAATATCAACCACCTGGGTATAGGTCGCGTTCCTTGCAAATCAAGTCTTTCCTATATCAACAGACATCGTAGTTACGAACTCTTCAGGGACTTTTATTATAAAATGCTGGAAGAGTTGTGGCATCGGCACAGTTTCGCCCTTACGGGTCTTAAAAGACTGAAACGGATTGTATATCTGCTGGACGCCACGGTGATTCCCCTGTGCCTGAAGGTGTTCGACTGGGCTACCTACCGTAGCACCAAGGGGCAGTGAAGATGCATACGGTGCTGGATTATGATGGCTGCCTGCCGGTATTCACTGCCATCACCGAAGGAAGTGTCCATGAGATCAATGTGGCAAAAAAGCTTTCTTTTCCCCTCGGGAGCGTCATCGTAATGGACCGGGGATACGTTGATTATAAATGGCTATGTGTTTTGGACAGCAACCGGTGTTTTTTTGTTACCAGGGCAAAAACGAACATGGCCTACCGGATTGTTGAAGATAATACCGAAAAAAGTGCGGGCAATACCTTTATCCTTGCAGACCGGCTTATTACCCTTACTGCCTGGAAGGCTTCAGCGGAATACAGCGGGGAAATGCGCATGGTTGTTTATTTGGACAACACAACGGGGCAGGAATACACCTTTATTAAAAACAATCTCCACTGGAAGGCACAGACCGTGGCTGATATCTATAAAGAAAGATGGCATATCGAAGTGTTCTACAAACACGTAAAACAGCACCTGAAAATAAAATCATTCGTGGGCACAAGCGAAAATGCAGTAAAAATACAACTCTGGACTGCTCTGATTGCTGTGCTGCTCCTAAAATTCTTACAGCAGAAAGCCGGATACAGATGGTATTTGTCCAATCTGGTAACATTTATCAGACTGAATCTCTTTGTTAAAATCGGACTTATAAACTGGCTCAACAATCCTTTCTACGACCAAAAGCAGATTATAGAAATAGGGCAGCTGAAATTATTTGATGGTTAAATTTATGCCAACACCCGGGGATAGTATTCTCTGCTCAACAAAAATATCACCCTCAATAGTAGCGAACCAACAATCTTTTACCTCCAAAATTTATTTTGGACAGGTGTGGAGTAAAGCTTTATGTAGTTTGATTAATTGAAAAAAAATGTTAAATTAGCATCGACAGTGTTCTGTTTAATAATGCCTGTTCCTATTATGATTCGATTAAATACGATATTCTTCAAAATATTTTTTCTTCTTGTTGCGCTTTCTTTTATGATCTCTTGCAACAAAGATAACATCAAAACGACTGATCAAGAAGAAGGTCTAATCGTTGTGTCGTCACCTGGGAAAGTTGGTCAGTATAGTATCATTGACCAAGGCTCTGCGGTTTTGCAACCCACTAAAGTGGGTAGGCAATCTTTATTGGACTGGGAGCATATTAAATACATGCCTACTCCTGCTGGTAAGGAGCCTATTCTCGCTCCTTGGTTTAGCTTGTCACAAGATTATGATAGTAACTACATGCTCGACTTTAAAAAAAGAGACGGATGGGAATTGCTATATAATACTTTTTCAACGGAATACGAAAATCCTTTAGACTTTTTTATACTATATAATAAATATCGTGGTATAATAAGAATGTATAAATATATCGACAATACTGATATTAGTCAAATTAAAGATCTCAATGTCTTGTATAATACAATTAAGATGCATTCAGGAGGGGGGCATACCCTTATTTTTTCCGATCAACTTATTGTTGATCTCAATAAACAATCTAACAGTGTTAGTATTATTGAACCGAAAGAGGTTAAGAACAATAGTTGGTATATTTCTGAGTTTGAAGTAGCTTATGATCCTAATGTAAGCGATTCTCAGATGTTAAATTTTGTAATGGGATTTGGAAAAACAACGCAAAGTACTATTGGGAGACACGATTTTTCAGGAAGTCTGCCTTTAAGATTTAACATACAAAATCAAAGTTTTCCATATGTGGGCGGAGCAGGCGAATTATACCAAATTAACTTGAGGTCAGCTAAGGAGTTGCAGGATGCAAAAAATATTATACCAGAATTTTCTATAGATAGCAACATTCTTGACACTAATGATTCCAAAGAAATCGATCTTTTTAATGCTGTCACTGCGGACAAAAAAATGTCTCAAATGATTAAGGTAGCCACGACTGCTTCTGTTAATAATTTAGTGAATAACGCATTGATCACGACTCCAGTAGTCGGATGTCCTGGGTTTGATTGGAGTAATGGTGTTGGGGAGTTCCCAATTTTTAATGAGTCATTAGGTGTTTTTTACTTGAATAAGATGCCCGAGGTATTTTTTACAAAAACTAGCGGAGAGCTTGCTTATAAGTACCAATTAAACGAAGGCTCATTAGAATATCTTTTTAATCCGTTTGTGAGCAAGTATGCAACGATAGAAAATATAGAACAGGAAATGCTTGCTGTAGAGGATGGAGTTGAGAACGCTTTGATAAGTTCAAAAGTCTATAAAGGGAGACAACTAAGCTCCAATAAAGCCTTGGACGTAGTCGGCGTTAGAGTATCTTTCGATTTGGTACCGAGTAATGGAAGCAGCAAAGTTCATATAATAAAAACTTTTAAGGCTAATATAGTGGACAAATAGGCTTTTTTTTGAGATTTATAGAAATCATGAAAAGGTTGCCGTCAGCGTTTTTGTGTTTTCAGGCAACTCTTGTCAAAGGGGAAATTAATCATGGATAAGTTTAAACAAATGTAGAGATCTTAAAGGAACAACCATTGTGTTTTTGCCGCACTGACTTTAATCTGGCTATCCGTAAAATTGAACAACATAATCGTAATAGAGCTTGCTCTTTCGAAACTTAAATAGTAATACTGGTAGAGTAGATCGGATAGTTGCAGTCGCTCTGAGATTGTTTCTCTTGTTTTATTTAGGATTGCGGAGATGAAAATAAACGGAGCTATCAAGGTATAGGTTTCCAGTGCCTATCACTCAATAGGACCCTACGGAACAGGATAGTGATGATACAAATGGGTTTAGCACTCATCGTGGTTTTTCAGAACACTGCAAACAATGGAGAGATTAAATTCTATCGTTTCGCTCATGATATCCTGTAAACTACCATTATTAAAATTCATTTAGCTATCGAATCGGCTCATTTTTCCGATAGAAGGCTGCGTTTTATTAGTAAAATAGGTTATTTCGATTGCACTATGCCGTATTGAGGTGCTGGAATACGACACAGTGCCATCAAGGTTCGGCATCGTGCTCTTTGATTGATACGTTTTACTATCAAAGATTTGTGTTTCGCTAGTCAAATAAGCCGTCTCGCTTTCAGTTTAATTCGCTTCGCTTATAAAGGACTCTATTTTGCTAATAAAATGTGAAGTTTTAGTGGCGGTTTTCTTTGTGTTCAGGGAGGCGAAGCAAAGAAAAGTAGGAGCTCATTGAAAACATAATAAATCGAATAGCTTCTGACGCTGTTAAAATAGCGTAATTAGCAGTTATTGAATTAACCTTCATCCAATATTTGTGGTAAATAGGAAAGCGATAAAGGAAGTAAGGCGTGAGAAGCGAAGCCTTATTTTATACTGGATCCATCTTGTGAGATCGCAGAAGTGAAGACAAATCGGGAAAAGAAAAAGGAGTTGGAAGATTGGCTGGAAGGAAAAGATTAATCTTCTATACGAAATAATATAGTTAACTCTTGTTACAATTCTTATCTAATTTTAATTTTAGATGATGACTAAACATTGATGATTTGTAATTCTATGTGCTTTTTTAAATAAGTCTATATGATTGAATTTTTTTTCGGATTTTCTTTTTAAAAGTCTATCTTGCAAAGAAGCTAGACTATCCCATAGGCTGGCTTGCGGCCTTATTCTGGGGGTACTCTAAGATAATTGCTTTATCCTTGTGTTGATTCTTTTAGAAAAGATAAGTTTAGGATTTATTAAATAAACAAAATATGAAAAACCTATTTCCAGCTAACATTCTTATTTCTAGCTTGCGTTGCTTTTGTTTTGTTTCAAGGTCTGCAAGTATCAATGCCGAAGTGGCTTAGTTTTAGTTATGGTTAAATACAGTTGATGTCCAGCTCTTTAATCAATCGCTGCTATCGAGAGCATAATAGTCGGAGCTTATACTATTAGATGAACTACTTTGCTGTCGTATTTAAATTATGTGTCTTATGACTATGAAAATGACAGGTGTAAAACAAAGACACTCAAGAGATAGGTAAAGTGTGATTTTAGTGCCTTTTTGAATAACTTTATTTTGCTGATACTAATTTGTAACTTTGGATATTTAATATTTTATGTTATGTTTGATAAAATTAAAATTATGAAAAGATGTTTACCAATAATTCTAGTCTTTACGTTTGTGTTTTCATGTTCTAAGAAAGACTCGTTTGAGAAAGATAGAGACTCGAAACAAGACAGGTCTATTACCTTTGATCAGGCGATGAGCATGATAAAAAGCGGAACAAATGCTGCAACTTCGAACGTCGCGCTTTCAACTACACCAAACACGAAATCAACAACTATAAATTTTCAATCCTTTCAAGGATATGACGCTTGTACTACATCAGAAAAGACCGTTAATGGTATTACTTTCAAATCTACTCAAGGATTCTCTAAGCTTAACGTAAATAATCTTAATCCTCAGACTTATTACTATTTAAGCCTATCTACTTTACACGCCTACTCTGAATCCTTACCTGGGAGTTATGGCAGCGGTATGGCAATTAAGTATCCCTTTAAGCAAGGGTCGATATATAAAATAAAGACTACTCTTGGTGGAACAGATTATGAATGGGGGCAAACTAAAGATATTAGAAGATTTCCGACTTTACAGGCAAGGTTAACCAATAACCCAACAATTATGTCGATTTGTGCAAATTCGGGTCCAATTAATTTGACAGGTTCGTCCGAGCCGACACAGATTTTTCCCGCTATAGCTAAGGGATCTACAAAGGCAGTTGAATTATTATTTACTGCTGATAAATGTTACGATTATCTTTGGCTAAGCGCTCTTCCAAATACTTCTGGAAAATCAAACTCTACAGCAGAACTATGGAACAATATTGTTATCGAAGAACAAAATCAATTTGCAGTTGTAGGACCGGAATCTTTGACCGTTAATCAGGTTGCCACATATTCTGTTGAAGCCTTTTCTTTGCCAATTAACTCAAATTTTACATGGTCTGTTTCCGGCGATTTTCAAATAGTTGGTAGCAACGTGGGACCTTCTGTAGCGATAAAAACAACAGGCTTAGGGGGCGGGGAAATTTCTATAAGTCTTAACGGATGTAATAAAATCGTTTCGAAAGTTTATACCTCACCAATTGTTAATGAAGTTCGGTTGGAGGGGCCTTCATTTCTGTATGAACTTGGAAATTTTTCAACGTTTCAAATTGTAAAAACTGGCTCGTCAGTTAATAGAGTTATTTCGCAGGTCACCTGGACGCCACCTCCTGGCTGCTTTATTCAGGTTACATCAAATACAACAGCTGACATTAGGGCTGGTCAACCGTCACAATCTGATTACTTGATCGTTTCATTTCTAATGGATGGAGTTCCAATCACGTTAAAGAAACCTATAACAATCCAAATATTAAGCCCTAACCCTGGAGATCCAGGTACAACGACTTAGTAAGAATAATTTGTTTAGATCTAGGCGAAATATAAACAAAAGAAGAACTGGTTACATATACAATTTATCTCCTTTTTAGGAAGGGGCCGACTAAAAAGGAGATAAATTTGTCTCCTCATTCCTCGAAGAATTGTGAAGACAGGATTGTCGGTCCTCATGCGGACAACCATCTTAACTATATTTTATCGGCGTTAATTTTCTTATCGACGGCAACAACTGTCTGAAATAGCAAGTAAATGTAACTACTTTCTAAAACTACTTTGCTTTAATTTGTTATTCGCAAAAGAAGTTCTAGCATTTCAATTTGCAACTTATTTGACTATTTTGAGGTACATAGCGTTACAATTCTCATGAAATTTTAATAAGCAATCATTGGATTATTTGTATTCGTGAGTATGAGGATTTTCAATACTTTAATTACCTTGTTTGTTACAATCGCGTTTTTAAGGAAGCTAGTAAAAACGGCGCTACAAGCTTTTTTGCTGAAATTTTATCCTACATTTATGAATAGATAAAAAAAAACCTTGCAAAATATTTTCAATATCTTAATTTTGGTAACTAATTGTCAAATTTTTCTTATAATAACTTAAGTGTAACGTATTGAGATAGATTTACTTAGCCTAATTAGGATGACAAATGTAAGTGAAGAAGAATTGAGTGGATTGATCAACCTATTCTAAAGCCATTTTTCCTGTCTTTTGCGTACACTGAACTCGAATTATTATGATAAGTAGCAATTTGTATATTGTTCAACGGATCAATATCCGGGACCAAGTGAAAGGATATGCCTTGACATCATACTTGATGCGTAAACCTTATCGGGTTCAGCCTAAATATAGTCCAGTTGCTTTATATTTAATCAATTTAATATTTTAACCAAAACACAAAACACATGAAACAAAAACTACTAAGTTTTTTCTTACTGTTTACTCTCTTAATAGGAGCAGTATACGCGCAGGAAAGGAGGGTCAGCGGAAAAGTGTCTGACGAAAACGGACAGCCCCTACCAGGAGTATCAGTGGTAGTGAGCGGTTCAACTATTGGAACCCAGACCAGCAATGATGGAATGTTTTCTTTATCCGTTCCAGCAGGAGCTGTAAGCTTAACTTTCAGTTATATTGGTTACAAAACCTTAGTACAAAGTTTAAGCGCTGGAAACAATTTAGATGTAACGCTAGGTATTAACGCTTCTGAGTTATCGGAAGTTGTGGTTGTTGGTTATGGACAGCAGAGTCGAGCTTTAAGTACTCAAACAGTAGCGTCTGTAAGTTCGGAGTCTTTTAAAAATGTACCTATTCAGACTCCCCAGCAAATTCTACAAGGGCAAGCTGCTGGCGTTAATATGGTGAACTCATCGGGTGTTTTAGGTGCTGAAGCGCAAATTACCATTCGAGGTGGTTCCTCTCTAAGTGCGGGTGGACGTCCGTTGTATGTAATTGACGGTGTACCTCTAAATTCTGCTGGAGCGCAGTATACTCAAGCGCAAGGAGGTGCCTCAGCCCTTAACCCATTGATTAACATCAATCCCAATGATATTGAAAGTATGACGGTATTAAAGGACGCCTCTGCAGTTGCAATCTATGGATCAAGGGGTTCTAACGGGGTCATACTTATTACTACCAAAAAGGGAACTGGGCAAGGTAAAACAAAGATAAATGCGGATTACTTTACAGGGTTCTCCAAGCCAACTTCCTTAGAACCAATGATGAACGCTGATCAGTGGCGTCAATTTCGAACCGATTATTTGACAGCGAATAATGCCTCTGTTCCGCAATTCCCAACGACAAGTTACGATTGGATAGATAATGTTGTTAGAACGGGTCATGTGAATACCGCGAACCTCAGCGCTACTGGAGGAAGTGAAAAGACAACGTTTTTTGTTGGAGGAACGTATTCTACTGAAAGTGGTTATACGATAGGAAACCAAATGGATCGTTTATCTGGACGCATTAATTTAAATCATAAGGTCTCTGATAAAGTGAATTTTGGTGTAAATTATAATCTTTCTCACGTTGATATGGATAGAATTGGGGCAGAGAACAATACTTATGCACCACTTACATCGGCTTATTTGCAATTGCCTTATATTACACCATATGGTCCTGACGGAAAGTTTCAAAACACGGGCTTTATTGCTAATGTAATTGCTATTGAACAGACTGGTATAAATAAAAATTGGTCGGATAGAAGTACTGGTAACGCTTACGCAGAATTGGAAGTTATTGAAGGTTTGAAACTGAAGACCGATTGGGGAATTGATAACTATAAAATTGACGAAAAATATAGAGAGTCAGATTTGCTAACACCTGGTGGTTATGGATATCGTACTAATTATACCGATAATAAATGGTTGACTACCAATACGCTGAATTATAACAAAACTTTTGATGGCAGACACAACATCGGCGCATTGCTAGGTTACAGTTTTGAAAAGGCTACATTGACGCAAATATTTGTGGAAGGAACAGGTTATGCTAGCGATGGGTTGCCTAATGTTGGATCAGCATCAAATCCAGTTTCCGCATCTGAAGAGATTTTTGACTGGGCGCTTGAATCTCAGTTTGCGCGTGTAAACTATAGTTTCGATGATAAGTACTTGTTTGAAGGATCTTTTCGTCGTGATGGTTCCTCGCGGTTTGGACCGAATAAAAAATATGGAAACTTCTATGCTCTATCAGGCGGTTGGGTCATTTCCAATGAAGGTTTTTTCAATAAGGATAATAATATTGCTCAATTCCTGAAATTGACCACTAGTTATGGAACAGCTGGGAATGATAATATAGGTTATTATGATTATCTAGGCACTTTCTTAGCGGGAACCGATGCCAATAGTCAGATTGTTAATTATAATGGTGAGTCTGGGTTAGTTCCAAGCAGGGTTGCAAATCCCAATTTAAGCTGGGAAGAAACGGCTCAGTTCGATGTGGGACTAAGCGGTCGATTCTTCAACGCGATCGATATTCAAATGAATTTTTATAATAAGACATCGCGGGATCTATTGCTTAATGTACCATTACCTTTTACAACAGGATTCGCTAGTGCGTCGCAGAATGTAGGTAAACTAAGAAATAGAGGTTTTGAATTTACAATCAACTCTGAAAATATCAATCGCGATCATTTTACTTGGAGAACCTCTTTTAATATAGCGTTCAACAAGAACACGGTTTTGGAGCTACCTGAAAATAGAGACGAAGACGGAAGAAACTTTTTGGGAACAGGCGAGCAAAGAGCAATTGTAGGACATTCTAAAAATACGTTTTATTTGATACGATATAACGGAATCAACCCGGAAACCGGGGATGCGGAGTGGTTAACAAAAGATGGTACACCTACTACATCACCAACGGCTGCTGATCGGGTGATAGTTGGCAAAGCAGACCCAACGTTTCAAGGTGGTATCACTAATACCTTTACATTCAAAGGTTTTGATTTAACTGCATTTTTTAACTTTACTCAAGGCAATGATGTTTATATCGATGGCTTAGAATTTACTGATAATTTCGGATCAGGTTCCTACAATAAAAGCGTGAAGCTTTTAGACTACTGGAGACAACCTGGCGATCAAGCCTTTGCACCTGCATTGAATAGTGATACAAGAACAACCTATCATCAGCCGTCCACGAAGCAAATGATGGATGGTTCTTATTTGAGACTAAAGACGTTAACCCTAGGATATAACTTGCCAAGCAGTTTTTTGGCAAAAACAAAAATATTCTCGAGTGCGAGAATATATTTCCTCGGTCAGAATTTGTGGACTGTTAAAAGTAAGGATTTTAGAGGTGATCCTGAAATTTCAGCTAATGGAGCTAGTAATTTAACAATAGGTCAAAGTTTCTTTGCACTACCACAGGCAAAATCATACACATTCGGAGTTAATCTTACACTTTAAAATATAAGAACATGAAAATCAGATATATATATTTAACTTTTGCGATGTTGGTTTTCCTTTCAGCATGCGAAAAGAAATTAGACTTGCTTCCGCAACAGGACTTAACAGAAGAACTTGTCTTTAGTAGTCCAGAAACCACTCTAAGCGCCCTTCGGGGAGTATATAGCACAACCCAAACGTTGGAATTTTATGGTTCGATGCCTCAGGTTATTGCTGATTACATGGCGGATAATGTTGATTTTATTGGGACATTTCCAACCCTTCAACAATTAAACGATTTTGCATCTGTATCGACAAATAGTAGTGTTTATGATGTTTGGGAAATACATTATCAGGTAATCACAAGAGCTAATAAGGTAATTGCTAATGTACCAAATGTTGAGGGACTTTCGGACGAATTGAAAGCCCAGTACATCGCTGAAGCGAAGTTCTTAAGAGCACTAGCATATTTTCAGTTAGTGAATTTCTTCGCGCAACCATTTCAAGTCAGTAACGGCAACAACTTAGGTGTTCCGCTCGTTATGGAAGACTTTACTGGAGAAGTTACCTATCCTTCGCGGAGTTCATTAAATGAAGTCCATGCTCAAATATTAAAGGACTTAGAAGAAGCTGTACCTGCGCTTCCGTCATCCTATGAAAGCGCTTCGGATACGAGGGGAAGAGCTACAAAAGGAGCTGCCTACGCCCTGCTGTCTCGTTTATATCTTTATAGAGAAGAATGGGCTCAGGTGGTTGAAGCTGCCAATAATACACTTGAGCAAGGAATATATGATTTAGCTGCAGATTTTAGCTTCTATAATGGAAATACTAGTGAAGATGTATTCACCATTCAGAATAGTGCAACAGACAATGGTAGAACAGGTGCCGGTGGCTGGGCCTCTTATTATATGCCCGCTTCTGCTGGTGGGCGAGGCGATGCTCCATTCTCTCAAAGTTTAATTCAGGCATTTGAAGCGGAGCCTGGAGATAAGCGTTTCAATTTAAAAATAGAAGGACAAACTGCTGGAATAGACTACTTTTTCAATAACAAATTTCCAGATGCAGTAAACAACAGCGACAACTCTCCTGTTATTAGGACAACGGAAGTTTACCTAAATTTAGCTGAAGCATTGGCGCATTTGAGTACAACCCCAGATGTTCAAGCGATTGATATTTTGAACAATCGTATACGGAGGAGGGCTGGACTTGGTCCTAAATCTGTACTTACGCAGAACGAACTTATTAACGCTCTACTTCTTGAGAGAAGAAAAGAGCTGGCATTTGAAGGACATCGGAGGATGGATATGCTAAGAAACCGACAGAATCTAAGAGGCGGGCAGGCCTCGGCAGCGTTTGGAGCACCAAAAACTATTCTGCCAATCCCTCAAAGAGAGATAGATAATAATCCGAGTTTACAAGGACAACAGAACGAAGGATACTAAATTTAGGAAGCGACTGCAGGGGCATCTCTGTCATTGCAGTCGCCCTATATTTAAATTATTACTTACCTACCTTTGGAATACATGACATATGTATTACCTCTAGCTTAACGCTTCTGCGATTAGGCATGTATCAGAAATAATCGATACTCTGAAAGAAGTAAATTCTAAAAAAACTTGTAAAATATTTTCAAAAGCTTAGTTTTGCTAATAAATTGTTAAATTAGTTTAATAACAGCCCTAATGTTTAGCGTATTGAGATAGATTTACATTAACCTTTTTAGGATTTTAGTATGAAGAACGGAATGTTCATCATGATTGACCTAATCCTATAGCCATATTTCTCTCTCATTTTGCCGGTAAAGGGTTCTATTATACTAAATAGTGCCTAATCTGTTCTTCCGCAGTCTTGTATATGTTGGCGAGTGAATGGATTTGCTTTAATCATCAAATCTGATGAATAAAATATTTACTGATTTCTATATGGATTTAAGTACTATCATTTTATATTTTTAATCAATTTAATTTTTAACCAAAAAGCAAACACATGAAACAAAAACTACTAAGTTTCTTTCTGTTATGTATACTGCTAATAGGCGCAGCGTATGCACAGGATAGGAGAATTAGAGGTAAAGTAACTAATGAAGTTGGAGAACCGCTTCCTGGTGTATCCGTTATTGTGGCGGGGACTACAACTGGTACGCAAACAGATTCGGACGGAAACTATGCTATAACGGTGCCTCCGACAGACGCTAAGCTTATTTTTAGCTACATTGGTTATGCTAGCCAAAATCTGGAAGTTGGGCAACGCTCTATCATCAATGTTACCTTGTCCGGTCAGGATAACTCGTTAGATGAGGTCGTCGTCGTAGCTTACGGTACAGCAAAGAAAGAAGCCATTACCGGTTCAGTTGCCACCATGAATTCGGCTGATATAAGTAAGCGTACCGTTACTAACATAACGAATGCTATTGCAGGTATGGCACCAGGTGTCAATGTCAACTCAGGCAATGGGCAACCAGGTACTGGATCAAATATTCGAATTAGAGGTTTTGGTTCAATATCTGCTTCTAACGCTCCGTTATACGTGGTAGACGGTGCGGTTTTCGATGGCGATATTGGTGATATTAACCCTAATGATATCGAGAATATATCCTTGCTGAAAGATGCATCTGCAACGGCTCTTTACGGTTCGAGAGGAGGTAATGGAGTCATTATTATCACAACGAAAAAAGGGACAGTTCAGGGAACTCAGCTTAATGTGAACCTAAACCAAGGTTTCTCTTCCCGAGGAACACCCGAATATGATAGGGTTGATGCCTACGAATACTATCCGTTAATGTGGCAAGCTTTAAGAAACAGCCTGGTGTATCCAACTTCCGGTACCGGGAAGACTCCGGAAGAAGCAGCTCTCCAAGCGAGTAATACTATTCAATCGCAACTCATTTACAATCCGTTTAACGTGCCTAATGATCAAATAGTTGGGACGGATGGAAAGCTTAATCCAAATGCTTCTCTACTTTATAACGATTTCGATTGGTATAAACCGCTTGAAAGAACAGGGAAAAGAACAGACGCCAATATGAGCGTAACGGGTAAATCGGAGAAATCTGATTACTATGTTTCTCTTGGATACCTAAATGATAAAGGGTATATCCTTCAATCAGACTACAGAAGATTTAATGTGCGTCTTAGTGCCAATTCGACTATTAAGTCGTGGTTGAAGACCGGTTTTAATTTAGCTGGGTCCACCTCAGACGGTAACTTAGCGAGTGATGCGTCAACCGACAATGCAAACAGTTATATAAACGCCTTCATGTTTTCTAGATTTATAGGCCCAATTTATCCTGTACGAGCATTCGATGGGGAAGGGAACCCAATCATGAACGAGTTAACAGGGGAGCAGTGGTATGACTACGGTTTCCATCCGGGATCAATTAATAGGCCTCAAGGAGCATATCCTGGACGCCACGTGATTTATGAAACCCAGTTGAACGAAAAACTAAATAGAAGGAATTTGATAAGTGGTAGAGGTTATGTAGAAATTAAATTTTTAAAAGACTTTACGTTTAGACCTTCAATTAGTGTCGATATCAGAGAGAATCATAATACGACCTTCTGGAATAATTTGGTTGGGGACGGCGCTTCTTACAATGGATACTCCTATAAGTTATCATCTACAACCAGATCCTACACGTTTAACCAAATTGTTTCTTATGATAAGGTGGTTGGCAAACATAGTATAAATGCTTTGGCAGGTCACGAAAATTATGATTATGATTATCGTTCCTTAACCGCAACCAAAACCGGGATTACTATTGAAGGGAACTCCGAATTTCCAAATTTTGTGACACCCTATGGCGCAGGTGGATATAGGGACACCTATAGAATTGAATCCTACTTGTCGAAGGTGGCCTATAACTATGACTCAAGATACTTTTTTGATGCTTCCTTAAGAAGGGATGGATCTTCGCGATTCGCGAAAGATTCTCGGTGGGGTACGTTTTTCTCATTGGGAGGTTCGTGGTCTATATCCAAAGAGGCATTTATGAGTAATGAGTCTTGGATCGATGATTTAAGGCTGAAAGTGTCCTATGGTCAAGTCGGAAACGACGCAACCTTAAATGCTGACGGTGATCCTACTTATTATAATTACCAATCGTTATATGAGTTAGGATGGAACAATGGTGGACAGCCAGGAGTTATACTTGCAACCCAAGGTAATCCGGCGTTAAAATGGGAATCCTCTAACACCTTGAATACCGGTGTTTCTTTTTCGTTCTTTAATAGTCGGATTTTTGGTGAATTGGAATTTTATAGAAGAGGTTCAAGCAATCTAATCTTTTCTGTACCCTTGGCGTTATCCAATCCAATAAGGAGCGTGTATAGAAATATAGGATCTATGTATAATACTGGTATCGATTTGCAATTGGGAGGTGATATTATACGCTCGAAGAATTTTACTTGGAATATGGTTACCAACTGGTCGACTATCAAGAATAAAATTACCAAAATGCCGGCAGAAACTCCCGTGGTTACCAGCGGTAATAAAAGAAGAGAGGTCGGAAGAGATTTGTACAATTTCTGGTTAAGACAGTATGCGGGCGTAGATCCTGCAGATGGAGCGGCGTTGTATGTGCCTGCTGAAGGGACAACTACGAATTTAAGAACGGTTAATGGTGTTGAATATACAACAAATTATAACAATGCTAAGTTTGACTATTCGGGTAGTGCTATTCCGGATCTAATTGGTTCCATCAACAATACCTTTAGGTATAAAAGCTTTGCTTTATCGTTCCTGATTAACTATCAGATAGGTGGTAAGTTCTACGATAGCAACTATGCTGGCCTAATGGGAATAACTTATGGCGCGGCTTTACATGAAGATATCAAGAATTCATGGACAACACCCGGTCAGATAACAGATATTCCCCGTATAGACATCAACAGTACGACGCAGTTTAATGCCGCTTCAAATCGTTGGTTAATTGATGCATCTTACATTAGTTTTAGAAACGTGAACTTATCCTACACGTTGCCATCTGAATTGACAAAGAAGTTCGACGTCTCGGCACTACGAGTTTTTGTTACTGGAGAAAACTTAGGTCTTATTTCGAAAAGAAAAGGGATGAATCCTACCGAATCGTTTGATGGTTCAAATAACACGACATATTTGCCTAGTAGAATATTTAGTGTTGGAGTAAACGTTTCGTTATAATTATTAAAAAGAAAGACATGAAAAAATACTTAATATTGTCATTATTGTTCGTATTCATCATTAGTAGTTGTAGTAAAGATTACCTTGATACTAAACCGACCGATAAGGTTGATGGCGAGTCTGTCTTCAATACGGTCGAAAACGCAAGCAAATTGCTAAACGGCATTTATCGGTTGATGTTTGAGAGAACAGAGGAAGTAACCTCAAACCAGCAAAATAAACCCGGAGTAGGCGGCATTCTATTGAATATCGACTTTATGGGCGAGGATTTAGGGATTTCTAATAACAATTGGTTCTCTTCGGAAGCATCTTGGAATGCACATCGGGTTGATAATAATATCGTGCCTCAGTATGTATATAGAACATTCTATCGAATCATAGGTAACGCAAATTATATTATTGACAATGTAGATGCGGCTGTCGGAACAGAAAGTGAAAAGGCGAGAGTTAAATCAGAAGCTATTACATTAAGAGCATATGCCTACTCATATTTAGTGCAGTTTTTTGGAAAACGATATGATGCGAATGCGAAGCCAAATTCGCAAGCTGGTGTACCACTACCCCTATCAACTAAAGACAACGATATGCCTCGTGCTACTGTTGAGGAGGTTTACGCAGCCATTGTAAAAGACTTGGAAGATGTTATTGCCCTGAACGTGACAACGCGCACAAATAAATCACATGCCAATGCGCTAGTTGCTAAAGCGTTAAGAGCCAGAGTGGCACTTACGATGCAAGACTATCCTAACGCTATAAAGTATGCAAAAGAAGTGATTGATGCTGGTGAATTTCCATTAATGTCAGAGGCGGCTTATCTTTCGGGATTCAATAATGCACCCAATTTGAGCGAAGTAATGTGGGCATCCATGCCTACTGAAGATCAAGGAGACACCTTCGGGTCGTTCTTTGGCCAAATTGCCTACAATGCCAATACTTCTTTTATGCGCGCAAATCCTAAACGAATAAATTCAGCTCTTTATAGTCAAATAGCAGCGACGGATGTTCGTAAAAAGCTGTGGGAGCCAACACCTACTGCCGATAATTTTCCTTTGCCATCAACTGCCTTTGCCAGGCAGCCTTACATGAGTCGGAAATTTGCAGTTAAAGTTGTCGGTGGCCCTTCACTAGGCGATGTGCCTTTATTGAGAAGTGCCGAAATGTACCTAATTCTCGCTGAAGCTTATGCGAGAAATGGTCAAGAAGGCGAAGCTCAAAATACCTTATTTCAGTTGACTTCAGTTCGTGACGCTAATGCTATAAAATCAACAAATTCCGGAGCTGCTCTGATTGAAGAGGTTTTGTTTAACCGACGAATAGAGTTATGGGGCGAAGGTTTTAGATGGCTTGATCTAAAACGGTTGAATTTGCCTTTAAATAGAACCGTTGTGCCAAACTTTGTCTCGGCATCAGTTGCCGGTGTTATGGAGATTCCAGCTGGAGATGTAAGATGGCAGTTTTTAATCCCTAGATCTGAGATGGAAGCAAATCCGAATATCGGAGAACAGAATCCGTAAAACAAAACAGGATTTATTAGTCCCATCAATTGGCTTAGGTTGGTTGATGGGACTTTTTTATGCGCTAATAATTCTCTACAGTTGTATTTAAAGAAGCTTTTCCATAAGTTTGGAGAAACCATAGCAAAATATGCTTTATAAATGTATTGTCATTGACGATGAACCTGATTCGGTAGAAATTATTAATGATTATATTCAGCAAATTCCTGAATTAGTTGTCTTGCAAAGCTATATAGACCCGGTAAAGGCAATGGCTGATATGGCCCAAGGAGATCCCGTGGATTTCGTTTTTATGGATATTGATATGCCTCGCATTTCAGGACTCGAGTTATCAAGAGCGATCCGAAGTAAGACAAATAAGCTTATTTTCACTACAGCGCATACTAAATACGCATTTGAAGCCTTCGAAGTGGAAGCAGATGCTTATTTGTTGAAACCATTTACCTTTGCAAAATTTGCCTTAGCTATCAATAAATTACTCAACGATAACCCTCGAGTTCGAACAGAGGACAATTCAAAGGAGTTTTATGTTAAAACTACGGAAGAACGTAATCGCTTTGTTCGCATAAAATTTGATGAGGTTATTGCGATTGAAAGTGTTAAGAACTATATTAAAATCTATACGACCACAGAGGAGATAATGACTTATCTCACCTTAAAGGAGATAAAGGAGCGTTTTGATGAAACCGATGATTTTATTCAAATACATCGCTCATTTATTATTTCAAAAAATTACATAGAAAAAGTAGAAGGAAGCTTGGTGAAGCTGCCAAAGAACATGCTTATCCCAATTGGCACTTTTTATAAGGATGCCTTTTATGACTACTTGTTGAAAAATACAATAAAGACTGGCCGTAATAACTAAGCCAGCCTTTAAACCAACCAACTAAAACTATTAAATAGATTTTGACTATACCGTCCAAGTAAAAAACTCATCTGTAAAAGTTTCTTTTTTTGCTTGGGTACTTCTCTGTGTCTTTTTAAATAAAAAGATTGTTTTTTTTGTAACTTCGATCTTTTTCATGGCTTTTCTTTTAAAATTGAGAGTTATAGTTGTGATGTCCAAAATTTTTACACGAAAGCCCGTTTAGCTTACACCAAATGAAAAATTATGGATAAACGTATCCCGAATTTTTTTACCAAGTACAAGGTTCATATTATAACTTGGTCAATTTTTATCCTTTACGAAACCATCATTCTTGGATTGGTGTCTGGTAGATTTGCTAAAATTGGATCCTATACGATCCATTATGTGCAGCATATTTTATTATTCTATTTTCATGCTCATTTTGTGCTTCCCCGAGTTTTAAGAACAAAATTTGCTGTATTGGCTTTGCCTGTTGGAATTGCAATTGAAATTGTTGTTTATTTCTTCGTTTTTTTTATCATTGAAAACGCTGCAGCTACACTTCCTGGAATATTTGGCGTTCGGAAAGTAACAATGGCCTGGGCATTGTTTATAAAGGTTTCGTGGCGGTCGCTTTATTTTATAGGCTTTTCTACCGGGTATTATTTTTTGATTAACTTATTAAGAGAGAGAGAACGGACAACCTCTCTCGAACGACAGCGATTAAATCAAATTATAGAGCAGCAGAAAATGGAGAAGGAACTGGCTAATGCACAAAATGCGTATTTAAGGGCTCAGATTAACCCTCACTTTCTTTTCAATACCCTCAATTTTATCTACAATAAAACACGTAAATCGGCTCCGGTGGCTGCAGATGCTATTTTAACTTTAT
This sequence comes from Olivibacter sp. 47, assembly GCF_030372825.1. Taxonomy (NCBI): domain Bacteria; kingdom Pseudomonadati; phylum Bacteroidota; class Sphingobacteriia; order Sphingobacteriales; family Sphingobacteriaceae; genus Olivibacter; species Olivibacter sp. 47. The sequence goes on along the minus strand of NZ_JAUCNR010000001.1, from coordinate 5,968,640 downwards.
CAGCCATGATGCGTTATGCAGTAGAAAGTAGTGAGGACAAGGGATATATTGCCATTGAAGAAGAAATTGAGCAGGTACATAATCTCATCCACCTACATCGACTTCGCCAAAATCACCAAATATATTTTAACATAGAAGTCGATGAACGAGTTCGCAACATATGGATGATCCCTTTAGTTCTAATTACGCTAACAGAAAACATTTTCAAGCATGGGAATCTATCCTTAGCCAATCATCCTGCAATTTTGAAGATATATACTGACCAAGAAAGTCTGTTAATTGAAACCAAGAATTTAATTAACGCCATACATAATACAAGTGGCTTAAGTAAAGGTCTGGAGAATATAGCCAAAAGACTCGAACATACCTATGGGGACCAGGCCACCTTTACTTATCGCAGTGATGGCAAAAATCATTTTGAAACAAAAGTTCAAATCAAGCTTGCTGTTTTAAACGGTTTTGTTGCGCCAGCAGCTCTTTCAGATAAAATTGGTAAATAATCAGTTCGTGGACGCGTTGATCGGTGGTAAATAGTCGGTTAACGTGCATATGGACTAAATCCCGTATTAGCTGTAAGGATTCGTTTACATTTGTTTGTTTCAGTAGAAGGGAAACTTGTTTTAATAAGGCTTGATAAGCCCTTTCAATTTTTTTTGGCAGGGATATACTCACTTTTTCTCTTTTGAGATGGCTAAATAATTCATTGATGGCTTTAAATCCTTTCATCTCTACCTTAAATTCTTCGGCAAAAGCATCACCGCCATTTTTAATAAAAGCGCTTATTTTCTTAGGATCAACATCTAATTGGTTAAGAAGATCACCCAATAGACGCAATACTAGTCTATAAGAAGTATGCTGATCAATATTGTTTTTGATTAACATGAACGTGTATTCACTATCCTTCCAAAAGCAATGTTCAGCTTGATCGATTGTGGAAACACCGTACCGTTCAATTTCTCTATGATAATTTTTTATTTGTAAATCAGAGATGATGCCACTTTCGATTTCTCGAGATAGGTGTTTGGTCAATTGAAAGATTGCTTCATGAAAGGATGTGGGGTCTGTTAGCTTGAGACGTAATCGTATATGAGGGGAAGGAGCCGAATAACGAATAAAAAACCATTTCGATATGTTAGGTTTAACTTTTTCTAAGTAAGGAGAAATGTTTTCGGTTAACAGCACATTTGAATGCAACGGATGTATATAGATTTCAACGTATAACCAGTCTTGTCCGATCATTGAAATTCGTTGATCAGCATTGATCTTCGTAAGGCCTGTCGAAAAAGTTTTATATCGGTTGCTGTATTGTGCAAGTGAATGTTCAACTCAGATAAAAAAGGTCGTTTTTGCTTACTTTTGATTGCCGATTTTTTTGGTAACGCGGTTTCCGTGATATACAGTTCCTTTCCGCTTTTTATATATTGTAGTAAGAATTCGAGATCTTCATCTGAATCTGTATTGAATAGCAGGTATTGATCGCTATTTAAACATTTGAAGGTTGAAGGTATTCCCGCTTTTTTTAGGTATTTCTTTAGCGCCCTGATCGGTATAGACTCATTTAAAAAAGTCTCTCCGTCTATTTTCCACATCCGAGGAGAAAACACAAGGTTTTTGTAGTTAACCCGAGGATAATAGTTAAGTTGAGGAAAAATCTTATTTAAATTAATTGTTAGACTGGTAAGCAGGTGCTGATGTTGTATGTCGCATAGAAGACGAAATATCGATAAATCAGATCGTGTATAATTATAGGCGCTAGCTAAACGTGGAACGATACGTTTAGCTAGGCTTTTCGCGCGCAGGACAATTTCATTGCCTTTTACACTAATATAAACATCGTCTAGTCGTAATTGGTGTTCGTTCTCGGTCCACGTGAGCAGAGGTAGCTCATAATGATACAGGTTATCCCGTCTATTAACGCTATCGACCTTCCGCTCGGATTGATAAGCAATGTCAAAAAATATGATTTCGGGATTAGCCTCTTCCTCTATGCGCACGAGCTCTTTACTGTACCGAGTCAAACTGGGATTTTCCAAGGTAAATCGGCCTATAAGTGAATTTGCGGTAGCTCCGCCAGCCTGTTGGATTAAAATTTGGCCGTCTATCTCCTGTATAATTAGGCTAAATGTATTGGGTAATTTAGTGGCATATTTCGGAAGATTGTGCTTCGCTAGTTCTTCCAGCTGAATATCTTCCCCTTTCAAGATCCCATTTAATAAAAACTGATGGAAAGGGGTGTAAGGTATTTGTTCGTTTTCTTGTATCCGACTGCCTTTTAAAAGCTCTATTAATTCGTCTGTGTGAGGCGATGATTCCAATTCATTGTATCCCACACCTAGTTCCGGGTCCAAGGCTTCCAAGAGCGGAACTTCCCGATATTCGAATTTAAGTTGGAAAGCGCGCTTAAAATCTTCCAATGGCTTATGGACGGGTTGGGGTAAATAGTCTTTTATAAAATTGATTGCCTCCGGTATTACTTTAAACTGTTGTGTGCTAAGACTACCTTTAAGTAATGATCGGGTAGCAATTATATAGGGATTTTCTTTAAATTCTTGCCCGTCCAGTCCAACTCGCTTAAAGTAATCCGTACCGATGATATTGGGATGTAGATCAGTCAATAGCAGCTGCAATTCGATGAGCTGAATCAGAAAATCGTCTACAACTGCTAATTCTAGTTCATACTTACTGATGAGATGCTTTACAATTTTTTCTTTGGCAATAGTGGTTTTACATCGCTGCAGTACATCTTCGATAATTGCTTGTTTATCAATCGATGCAATTTCAAAGGTGCCGTCTTCCAAGGTGCTGATGTAACGTAATTGATCGCCGCAGGGGTAAACGGACGTGTTGGCCTGAAAAAATTTGGCGTTCTTATAAAGATTGGGTAGATCGGATAGTAAGGTATCTTTATGAATCCAATTCGTAAACGTATGTAACGTAGGATCTTTCTCAACGATAACTTCGGATCCCTCTCTTTCCAAGGGGACCATCGTGATGGAACCAAAGGGACCAAAAGGTGTGGCCCGGAAGCGTGCCCGATTGAAATACTTCCAGCAAGAAAACCTTACTTTCTCGGGTAGTTTATCATAATCTTCTTTTCTGGTGTCTTTAATCTGCTCATAAAGGTCTTTTGACGAAATTTTAATGGCTTCTTTCAGCTCGTCCCACTTGTCTTCTAAAGTATCTTCATATGAAAAAAGAGGGGTACGGCTAATAACGGTAGGAAGTAGTTTAAGGTCCATATGGATAACGTTTTTTATAAGACGCAGTTTTTATCCAATGGTTACATGGTAAATTAAAAAGCTTGCCTCCCGTAGGGAGGGTAAAAATTAAACCTGCCTGCGGTAGGCAGGAAGGAAAAAGTCAAAACCCCGACGGGCTCATTGATGCGTCAGGATTACCTTCGGTGAACTCTCGTTGCGTCGGTTTCGCTTTCATATAGCTAAAGGTGTTTATATTAATTTGATCTCTCTTTACCTTGATGCAAAGAGAGGCAAACATCAAGGCTTTGTAAGCTACCTCGCACCTGATGGCAAAGCATCATTGGCGCGTATTGGAGCCGTTTCACTTCCTCAATCCACTTGGTATTGCGATATGAACAGACGTGTAAATGCTTTGCTGCTCGTTGCTTCGGTATCCTCCAAGGCCATTTTACCCACGCGCAGGGCTATACTTAGGGCTGAAGATAATAATACGTCCGGTTAAAAGTAAAAGCCCTACGTCTAAAACAATGCCGCTTCCTGCCTGCCTGCGATAGGCAGGAAGCGGCGATTTTATTCACTACTTCATTATTTTCAAAGGTGTTCATGGACTCCCTACGGTCGGCTCTTTGCTTCTTTATTTCGCGGACCTTCCCGTTAGGGAAAGCTTGAATGCCTTAAAAAACGAAAACTTAATGAAAAGAAAGAAAGAAGTTAAAATAAACGGTCTTTTTTTAAAGCGAACCCCTTTAATAAGGTAACGAAGCATCAATAACCCCGAAGATGGTCAAAATTCGAAAGCTTAATGCCTATCGCTTAAAGCTTATAGCCTCTATTTAAACGTGATCGACCCATATTTGGAATCAATGCGTACCTGGTTGGACGAATTTTTACCAAAGTAGCCATTATATGTTTTATGGAGTTTGGGGCCTCGTTCACTTGGATCGGGTTCTTCTTTGGTAACAACCGCATCACCCTTGTCAAATCCGCCATAACTAACGTCTACTTGATAGGAAAAATGGGCTGCCGGATCAATACGGATGGTGCTAGAAGAGTAGGCTGCGTCCAGATTGAGCTTTTGGATGCTTTTATCTAATCCGATCTTAAAACCGCCCGAGTACTTAATGTCAACGTTTCCTGAGCTGATGAGCGTGCCAATTTGACTACCTCCGCAGTAGCCGATATTTAATTGTATATTATTGGCTTCACCTAAATCCATGCTGCCGTATTTGAAATCCATCATTGCATCTTTCACGGAAAGAATTTTAGCTGAACCGTAACTGGAATGGACGCGAATATTATTACCCGACAATCTGCCGGCATTTAAGCTGCCGTAGGACACGTCTAAGTCCACATCGCCCGCTAAATCAGGTAGCACAACTGTTCCGTATTTATTGTTAATGGCGAGCGAATTGTTCTTCGGTAGAGAAATAAGGTAGTTAATCTGTACCCCTTTATTGTTCCCGCTGATTATGTTATTCCACCAACTGGATTTCCCTTTATTAATCTGCGTGCTAAGTGAAATATTGTTCGGTGATTTAGTCTCCGATATGGATACACTGTTGATAATTTCTTCGGCTCTACTTCCGGAGGCGTCTATGGCTCTAATCGTTATGTCGACTTTAATTTCGTTCTTTGTCCAAGTTTTTACTTCAACCTTTCCATAGCGGTTATTAATGCTAAGTGGGGTGTTTTTGGAGATGATATAAACTTTTTGTATCGTTTTGCTTTGCTCCACTCCATTTATGGGAGTTGCATTTTCTTGGTCGATTAGTAATCCCTCCTGTTCCCAGTCGATACCTTCTATTTTTCCTGCGATTTTATTAGCCTGTTCTTCCGAAAAGCTAGCGATCCGTTCCGCTTGCTGAACAATTCCTTCTGTATCGATTTCCTTCAGACCTTTCACTAGTTCAGTTGTCATCCGTTCGATCTTCTCGCCTGTGGCTTCCAAGCGGCGAGCTAGCTTATTTTCCTCGTCATTATTTTGTGCCATCAGTTTAAACTGACTTGATACAAGCAAGGCAATGATATACACAGAAATCTTATACCTGTTCATGAGAAGATTTATTTTCTTGTTGATGGATATAATTCAAAATTTCCAATTGCTGATTGAGAACCTCAATTTGCATCTTAAGGTTATTGATCATGGCTTCTAAAGTAAGCTCTTTATTCGGACTTTGATCTAGTTCGGTTTTAAGCTGTTTATAGTTCCGCTGCATCTTATCAATAACTTGAGTGAATTCTTGATATAGCTGCGGGTTTTTCGTAGCCATATTTGATAAAGCATCCCTTTTTTCACTAATTAAGGATGCGTATTCTACTTGCTGTTTCGCCAATATAGGGTCGATTTGACTATAATCCAGACGATTCGATGTGCGTGCTTTGTAAAGCAAAAATGCAGCACTGCATACTAATACAAACATGGCGGCCATCGATATAATGGTTCTAAGACGTAAGGATCTCTCGCGCTTTTTTAGCAAATCTTCCCCCTCGAAAACAGCTGTTATGTTCTCCCAAATCCGATCAGGTGGTAATTCATTATCAAACGCTTTCCTGTTTTCAGAAATGAATTTCTCAATATTTCCCATACCTAACATTTTTTACGAAGCTTCTTTTGGCTAAAGAGCGGCTTCTATTAATTTTCCAAACCCACATTTTTGATGATACTATTTATTTTAATTCTTGAGTATCTCCAATAGTTTTCTTTTTGCTCTTAAAAATTGCGTACGAGATGTGTTCTCGCTTATTTTAAGTATATGTGCTATCTCCTCGTGGTCGTAACCTTCCAGTAAATAAAGGCTTAATACCACGCGATAGCCATCTGCCAGTTGATTGATTGCTTCTTTTACTTGTTCTATTTGAAAACTGTAGTTGTTCTCTTCTATTTCTTCGTCCGCTACATCGTCTATATCACTGATGGATTCGAAAACAACGGTTCTCTTTCTTAGTGCGGAGAGCGATTTATTAACAACAATCTGTTTCATCCATAAGCCGAAGGTGCTTTCTTGTCTAAAGCTGTCCAATCGCTTGAAAGCGTCAATAAATGCATCCTGTAGTACGTCGGCCGCTTCGTCCGCATCGATTACAATACGCAAAGCCGTATTATACATAGCTTTTGAATAAAGCTTGTACAACTTAAACTGAGCTTGCCGATTACCTTTCTTACAGTCGGCAATCAAATCTTCATGCGGGTCGCTATAGCTGACTTCCAATGTAATTGTTTATTGTTCTTTGCCTAATAGACGCAATAGGTTTATAGATGTTGCACGTTGTTTATTTTTTTTAGTGAGTTAAGTAGGGAAGTAGTTGACCGCCTACCGCTTTTTATCGCATCAATTTTCGAGAATACCATCCTTTTTATCTATGTTTGGCTTAATTTCTTAAATCACGGAAAATATAGTGTAAGCGAGTAAATGACAGAAATCATATTAAAAAGGGTAAGGATAAAGCAGCTTGGCAATTACATCCGTGGATTTTCTCCGGTGCCATCGCGAGGATAGTTGGAAAGCCTGCAATGGTGATCTGGTGAGCGTTTATAACGATGATCGTGAATTTATTGCCTATGGCTACTACAACGGCGAGTCGCGCGTGGCAATACGTCTTTTGGAATGGGATCCTGCAAAAGAAGTAAATGAAAATTGGTGGAGAGAGCGAATCCAAAAGGCTGTAAAGGCGAGAAATGGTATCTTTAATGAACAGACAAATACAGCCCGGTTGATTTTTAGCGAGGCTGATTTTCTACCTGGATTGATAGCAGATCGTTTTGGCGACTTTATATCTTTACAAATATTAACTAGCGGTATCGAACGCGTTAAATCGATCGTCGTGGATGAATTGCAGAAACTGCTTAATCCAAAAGGAATTTACCAACGCGAAGATGGAGCGGCAAGGGCACATGACGGTTTAGAGGCACAAGGGGGTGTTCTTTTCGGCCAACACCCGCCTGTCTTTGTTGACATTATTGAAAATGGAATACATTATAAAGTGAACATTGCAGAAGGCCAAAAGTCTGGCTTTTATTGTGATCAACGGACCAACCGATTGATTGTAGCTCAACATGCTCCTGGCAAAAAGATACTAGACTGTTTTTGCTATTCAGGCGGATTTAGCTTAAACGCACTTAAAATGGGTGCGTCCCAAGTGTTTAGTGTGGACAGCTCGGCTTTGGCTATCGAGACCTTGATCCAAAATATTAACGAGAATGCCTTCGACAAGTCGAGGCACAAGGCCATTCAAAGTGATGTAAACAAGCAGCTAAAGGCATTTAAAGAGCAGGGCGAAAAGTTTGACCTGGTGATTTTAGACCCGCCCAAGTATGCCCCTTCCAGGAGCAGTTTAGAAAAGGCTTCCCGTGCTTATAAAGAATTGAATAGGTTGGGCTTACTGTTATTATCCAGTGGTGGTTTGCTGGCAACCTTCTCCTGCTCGGGAGCGATGGACATTGACACCTTTAAGCAGGTACTGGCTTGGGCTGCCTTGGACGCCGGCAAAGAGATTCAGTTTATTGATCAGTTCAACCAACCGGAAGATCATCCTATCAGAGCGTCCTTTCCGGAGGGCGAATATCTAAAGGGACTGCTTTGCCGCGTGCTTTAATGGATGTACTTATGGAGTGAATTTACTGGTATTATTGATTATTTTTTGACACATGCGTATCTATTTACTATCTTTTGTTCTTTTCTTTTTTGTTTTTGAAGGCTTTTGTCAATCTAATGAGAGTTTGAAGCCGATTTTTCAAATGATCAATGAAGAAGTACTTCAGCACTCGGAGGCTTATCATAATCTGGAAACATCTACCCTTCGTATAGGGCATCGCCTAACCGGTTCGGAGAACGGTGCCAAGGCTGAGCAATTTGCATATGATCTCTTCAAGTCTTACGGTTTCGACGAGGTATCCTTTCAAACGTTTAAAGCAGAAGGCTGGAGCAGGGGCGCGCTTTCTTTAAAAGTAACCGGTAATGTCGGGGAAAGAGAAATCAAAGCGGTATCCCTTGCGCATGCTCCTAAGAACGCGAGCTTGCATGCAGAAATCGTTGATATGGGCAGTGGCCTCGAGGGAGATTATCTAGTTGACCCGGATAAAGCAAAAGGGAAAATTGTACTAGCTTATTTGGGCGTTTTGCCGGACGCCAACCCACTTGCGAAAAACTTACATCGATCAGAGAAAACAGCCCTTGCCATCAAATACGGGGCAAAAGGTATCATCCTTTATAACACAGTTCCGGGAGGCGTATTACTTACGGGAACCGCCTCGGTGACTGGAAAGCTCATTCCTATTCCGGCTGTTTGTATAGGCTTGGAAGAGGGCTTGGCACTAAAGGATTCGTTGAAAAACAAAGGGCGAGTTAATGCTTCCATCGTAATGACTAATTATGCGGGCCATGTCACGGCACGTAACGTTATTGCGCGTATTAAAGGGGTGGAATTACCCAAAGAAAAGGTTGTGGTTGGCGGACATTTGGATAGCTGGGACCTGGCTACGGGGGCCATTGATAATGGAATAGGTGCGTTTGCAGTAATCGATATGGCCCGTACCTTGAAGAAACTAAACGTAAAACCAAGACGAACCATCGAATTTGTGCTTTTCATGGGTGAGGAGGAAGGCTTACTTGGATCTAAAGCTTATGTGGAGCAAGCGATACGGGATAAAAGTATCGAACACATTCGCTATATGTTGAATTATGACATGACCAATAACCCAAAGAGTTTTCAATCCAGTCTGGAAAGTAGCAGAACGTTGTTTGAGGCCATCGGAAAGCAAGTGCAAGCCATTGATACAACATTCAAAAATAATTTTGAGGGTAGAGCAGGTTTGCATAGTGATCATCAGCCGTTTATGCTGCAAGGGGTGCCTACCGGCGGCGGTGGTGATACGTATCTTAGCAAGGATGTATTAAACTGTTATCATGCGGATTGCGATCATATAAACTTAGTGGATAAACCGGGGCTTATTAATACAGTTCGTTTCGGTGCGATGCTGGCTTATGGCATTGCGGAGGCACCGGTGATTGATACTAAACGCCTTTCCGACGAGGAAGTAAAGGCACTCATGATCGAGAACAAACTGGAAGAACCTTTGCGTATCTCTGGCGATTGGCGATGGCTTGAATAGTTTTAAGTACATCTCACAACCGGCAACTCACAACTATTTTTCGTATAAAACTTTTTATCTAAGTTTGCAGCCGCAATGGGAAAAGATAAATTAAGAAAGTTTGCTGAGATCGCTACGTTTGATAATGTCCTACAGTTAGAGGAAGGAAAGGTGATGAAGGGGCAATGGGCTGAGAAACATTTTGGTAATAATAACCCAATTGTCTTGGAGCTTGCCTGTGGCAAAGGGGAGTATGCTGTAAACCTGGCAAGACTTTTTCCAGAAAAGAACTTTATTGGAATAGACTACAAGGGAAATCGCATATGGCGGGGGGCAAAAACGGCATTGGAAGATAACATTTCAAATGTGGCCTTTTTAAGAATACAAATTGAGACGCTCCTGGATTTTTTTGAAAAAGGGGAAGTAGACGAAATCTGGATAACGTTTCCGGATCCACAACCTCAAATTAGCCGTGAAAAAAAGCGGTTGACGTCCGATAAGTTCTTAAAACGCTATCATTGGGTATTAAAAGAAGGCGGCTATGTCAATCTTAAAACGGATAACGATGGTTTGCATGCCTACACATTCTCCAAAATAGAAGAGCTGGGATTAAAAGTGCACTGTAAAACAGAAGATTTATATCATTCCGAGTTTGTAAACGAGACGCTTACGATCAAAACTTATTACGAGAAAAAATACCTAGCTCACAATAAGAACATCAATTACTTGAAATTTTCTTTTAATTAATGCTAATATCACTGTAAGGGTCAAATTTTACAATATACTATCAGCTTCCTCCCTAAACAGGGATTACCTCAGTGAAATTCCATCGGTCGATTTCGCCTTTAACCTACTGATAAAGGTGTTTAGATTATAAGAACGTTTTTTTTGTCACTTTCTTCCGCAGAAAGTAACCAAAGACTCATCGCTTGGAACTTTGCTACGATGGTAGTGCCTCAACCTGCAAGCCGCAAACTTCCTAGGCGATATTTCAGCTGAACGAAGAGCTTTTGCGGGCAGCCATAGGGGCCCCGAGTGTCGGATAAACGGCCTTGGAGGATACCGAAGCAACGAGCAGCAAAGCATGTGCACGCCTGTTCATATTGCAGTATCCAAGCGGATTGAGGAAGTGAAACGGCTCCAATACGCGCCAGTGATGCTTTGCAATCAGGTGCAAGGTAGCCTACACCGCCTTGATTTTGCTCAACTTTTATACAAGAAATTGAATAAAAAAACGTTCTTTTTTAAAAGCGAATCCTGTTATTTTTAGGTGTTATATTCGACAGTCATTTAAAATAGTTATAGGAATTGAAAAAGGATGCAACAAAGGTTCACATTGCGACACAATGGTACATTGTATATAAGCGTTAATTTGCCTATGTTTGCAAAGTCAGATCTTATAAGAAACAAATGGAAAAGAAGAAGTTCTCTACCGGGCTATCTCTATGGGTTTTTCTTTGCCTTTGCCCAACGATACTCTTTGCTCAAGATAGCCTTTCTATTATACCAGCACCAACATTTTTACAAGAAAAGCCCGGATACTTTCAATACCCGGAATTAGCGGAGGTCTACGTAAGTCAAGATTTTACAGAAGAAGTTGAATTGCTCCGAACCCATCCCTATATCCATTTTGAAACGCCTCATAAGCTGAAATCCAGGAAAAAGATGCCCGAAAGCGGTATTTTTTTGCTTAAAGCCGAAGCCGAGGATCGCCTGCCCCAACGCGCTTATCAATTGGAGGTAGACACAGGAAAGATAACGATCATAGCCCATGATCGTCAAGGGGTAATACACGCTTTAGCGACACTCACCCAAATTGCTTATACGCAATCAAACGAACGCTTGCTACCGGCTGTTTCCATACAAGACGAACCTGCTTTTGTTTATCGGGGATTAATGCTTGACGTGTCTCGGCATTTTTACCCGATTTCTTTTTTGAAGCGAATGATTGATCTGATGGCCCTATATAAGTTAAACACCTTTCATTGGCATTTAACGGATGGGGCGGGATGGCGTCTGGAAATAAAAAAATATCCTCAACTGACGCAAAAGGCGGCGTGGAGAAATTATCCTCGTTGGAAGGATTGGTGGAATTCGGGACGAAGATACTTGGAAGTGGGAGATCCTAATGCTTCCGGTGGGTACTACACGCAAGAGGAAGCGCGTGATTTTGTAGGCTATGCAGCTGAAAAAGGCATTACCGTAATTCCCGAAATTGAGATGCCCGGGCATAGTGAAGAGGTTTTGGCAACTTTTCCGCAGCTCTCCTGCTCAGGTGAGGCTTATAGAAATGGGGAGTTTTGTATTGGCAATGAGGAGACCTTTTCTTTTATTACTAATGTGTTAGATGAAGTGATGGATATATTTCCTTCTACGTATATCCATATTGGGGGAGATGAAGCAGACAAGAAAGCTTGGAAAAACTGTCCCAAATGCCAAGAACGGATAAAGAGCGATAATCTTCAAAATGAAGAAGGCCTGCAGAGTTATGCGATCAAGCGGGTTGAGGCGTATTTGAAAGACAAGGGGAGAAAACTCATTGGATGGGACGAAATATTGGAGGGGGGCTTGCCCCCGGAAGCGACTGTCATGAGCTGGCGGGGAGAGCAAGGTGGGATTGAGGCGGCAAACGCGGGGCACGATGTGATTATGACGCCCGACGCTTATCTATATTTCGACTCTTACCAAAGTAATCCAATTGGTCAGCCGGAGGCCATGGGCGGTTTCTTACCTTTAGAGAAGGTGTATTCTTATCATCCCATTCCGGCTGAAATTGCGGCCGATCAACAAAAACATATTTTAGGGGTACAGGCAAATGTCTGGACAGAATACATGCCAACGCAGGAGCAAGTTGAATATATGGTTTTTCCAAGAGCTATAGCGTTGGCAGAAATTGGATGGACACCTGCTGATAAACGGGTTTGGCAAGACTTTAAAAAGCGTTTGCAAAAACATTATTTGCTTTTGCAACGCTTGCATGTCAACTACTATCGACCTTCTTATGATGTTTCCATTGCGAGTAAATATGACATCAATAAGAAAAAGGCAACGGTAACAATTTCTTCTGAGCAATATAGTCCTGAGATAAGATATACGACAGACGGAAGCGAACCAACAATGGCTTCTACGTTATACATTGACTCCTTGTCGCTCGTAAACACAACGACTATTAAGGCAGCTGTTTTTAAAGATTCTGTCCGTTTTGGTAAGGTGGAGGATTTTACAGTTGATATCCATAAGGGAATTGGTAAAAAAATCGTTTACAATAATCAATGGAATGACAAGTATCCGGCAAAGCTGGATAGTAGTTTATTAAATGGGCAATACGGTGGTCTAAGCTACGGTGACGGTGAATGGCAGGGATTTTTAGGTGATTTTGATGTGACACTTGATTTTGAACGACGCGAAGAACTACATGAGATAAAGTTGCGGTTCATGCAGCTTGCAGGGCCAGGGGTTTATATACCGGGCAGTGTGAAAATATTAGCCTCTGATGATGGTAGGCATTTCCGTGAAATGGAAAAAATCGATAACGATGTGCCGACGACCGATCCGTCTTTACGATTTAAGACGTTCAGTTTCGATCTGGAGGGTCGACTTGCGCGTTACATTCGTATTGTAGGCCAAAATAATAGGAAAGGATTTCTGTTTACAGATGAAATTGTGGTTTATTGAGCTAGGACTGAAAGGTCTTATATGGCACCATTGGTGCAAGGCGTAAGGTAAAAGGTCTAGAGGCATAAGCTATAAACCCCGCTTGGTTGTGGTTGTATCTGTCTGCGATAGGGGGAGAATGCAACTAACTTAATAACTCTTTAATATCATCTGCAGTTAGCGATTTTACAAAGCTCTCTTCGGTTGTTATTAGTTGATTGGCTATCGTCTTTTTGCGATCTTGTAAAGCCAGAATTTTTTCTTCTACACTATCTTTTGTGATAAACTTATAAATGAACACGTTTTTCGTTTGTCCTATACGATGCGACCGGTCGATAGCTTGTTGTTCTACAGCCGGATTCCACCAAGGGTCAAGAATAAATACATAATCTGCTTCTATAAGATTTAATCCAACACCTCCCGCTTTAATGGAAATTAGGAAAAGCTTAACTTCCTCGTTATTTCTAAAGTCATTAACCACATCTTCTCGGTTTCTTGTTGAGCCGTCTAAGTAAGCATACCTGATTTTTTTCTTATCAAAATGCCGGCGGAAAATTTCCAGTTGTTTTACAAACTGTGAAAATATAAGCACTTTATGTCCTCTTGATAAGACGCTGTCCAGCGTGTGCACCACGTTCTCGAATTTGCCCGATTCTCCCTCATAGTCCTCGTCCACCATGCGCGGATGATTTGCCAGTTGGCGAAGTTTTGTTAAGCCCTGCAGTACTTGAATCTGTGATTTAACCATTAATTCGTCGAGCGATTGCTCTAGCAGAACGTTGCGATACTCCGATTTAATCTTTTCGTAATACTCGGCCTGTTCATCGCTCATTTTGCAATAAAAGATCTGCTCAGACTTGGGAGGAAGCTCTTGCGCTACCTGATCTTTTGTTCTCCTTAACACAAAGGGTTTGATAATCGCTTGGAGCTTGCGCGCCTTTTCTTCATCCTTTTTCTTCTCAATCGGAATTACAAAGTCGGACTGGAAATGAGCATGACTGCCTAATAATCCTGGGTTTAAAAAAGACATTTGCGACCAGAGATCGCCCACCGAATTCTCAACCGGTGTACCACTGAGCGTTAATCGATATTTGCTTCTTAGTTCTTTTACTGCTTTAAAGGACTTGGAACTTGGATTTTTGATGTTCTGGCTTTCATCCAAAATAATATAATGAAAATAAAATCCCTGTAATAATTCTTCATCGACACGAGCGATGCCATAGGTAGTAATAACGACATCAAATTTTCCAAAATGGTCGTTTACTTTCGGCCTATTGGTACCTGTATGAATTAATATATTTAATGCAGGTGCAAATTTCTCGGCTTCACTCTGCCAATTGTAAATGAGTGAGGTCGGCATGATGATCAGCGAGGTGCCTTGGATGCCTTTCTCTTGTAACTCTTCTCGTTCTTTTTGCAGCAATGCCAGAGTTTGCACCGTTTTTCCTAAACCCATATCATCGGCTAAGCAACCCCCAAAATGATAGTTTTTCAAAAAATGAAACCAGTTATATCCCGCTTTTTGATAACTTCTCAATGAACCTTTAAAATGGAGTGGTTGTGCAATATCGTCGATTTGTTCAAATTCCTGAAGACGCTGCAACTTCCGCTCCATACTAAGCCCTTGGATATTACTTTCACTTAGATCGTTGATTAAGCCAATATGATGTTTTTGAAGCTGAATGCTTCCTTTGTTTGCGGAATAATAAAACAGGTTATTAAATTGAGCAAACCAAGCTTCCGGAATAATCGCTATTTCTCCGGAAGGTAAAATAAACTCCCTCTTTTGATGCAGGATATGGTCTCGCAACTGAATAAAAGGAATTTCATATGGACCAAAGCGAACAATGGCATGAACATCGAACCAATCATTTTCTTCTTTTACTTCCAGATCAATCTTGGTATTACCAAGTAAATATTTCCGGTGGTTTTCTGTTTTTTGCTCGATTTGATAACCCTTATTAATCAAAAAGTCGTGGTTTACGTTAATCCAGTTAATCAATAAGTGGGTGTTAGTGGCGCCGTCGATATGTTCCGGATGTTTTTTTATATTCAGGTTGTTGAAAAGCGGATCCGGTTTTGATAACCCCAAGTTCAAAAGTTCTTGTAAATGGTCTTCCTCCCATTTTAAGGATCGTTTTACCCGATGGAAGGTGTAAAGATCTTCTGATTCTTTGTAATCCATTCGAACGGTAACCTTATGTTCGCTACCGGCATCAAAGGTATACGGGCCATATTTAAATTGCAATTGCGCAAAGGCGTCGCCATTGGCGGTATTAACAATTTTAAGCAAGGGAGATGCCTCATGTTGATAGGTTTTGATATCAAAGCCTTCCGCGTAGACGTGGTGCTTAGTGATCAACGACCGTACAAATCGATCGAAGTAATTATACTCGGTATTTCTGGGGATGCTGATATAACGCTTATTTAGGAAAGGCGATAGTTTTTTTCCGTCTAAATCTTGTTCAAAAGAATATAGCGTTCCTTCTAATAATAGCCAAGCAGGTTCATTGCTGATGATCTGCGCATTTTTGTACATAAAATCAATGCGCAGTCCCTGATACTTTATGGTCGGGAAATAACGTGTTTCTTCCGCATTTCTGCGAAAATGAAACAGTACGGAAGCAGGCTCGGGAGCAATCGTCAGTTTTTCTTCTACGGGCCATCCCTCTTTGCTCATTAGGTAAAGTGGTTTATCGCGGATAAGCTGTAAGATGGCTGCCAGTTTTTTATCTATTTTTGGACGGATATAATCAAATAATTTTTTGTCGAAGATTTTGCTGAAGAATTCGCGTGGGCGAATCGCTTTTTTATGCATCTTTTTGATGAGTTCCGATTGCTCTAGCTCGTCGAGCAGTTTAATGATTTTTAAGTCGTTGTCTTCGAGTGCGGGTGCATACTCGCGAGCGGTATTGCTAAAAATTCGCTGATAGGTAAGTGAAAATTCGCCATTTGGATTTAATTGTACAATGTGCGGCTCAATTAAATAACCCAAAAATTCATGTTGACATAACGAATAAACTAAACTATATGGTTTTTGCGTATCTATTCTTAGCATTATCTGTCGTTAAAAAAGCTTTAAATATAAGGTTTTTAATAATATATTGCGAAATATTGCCCTATTGCTCATGAAATTTTTTCTGTTTTTTTTCTATTTACTGTTAGCTGCCTCCTTGTCCGCCAGGCAGCAAGCAGACGACCTTCATAAAAACGCAATCGTGATTGATTTGCATAATGATGTTCTTTCGGAATCAATTATCACGGGAAAAGATATAACAAAGCGATTGACCAAAGGTCATACGGACTTTCCAAGGTTGAAGAAAGGGGGGGTTGATGTACAATTCTTCTCGGTATGGTGCGACGGGAAAAAATTAAAGCCCTTTCAGTATGCAAATAGGCAAATAGATGCTTTGAATGAACTGATAGAACGGAATACAGACCAAATAATCCTTGCTAAAAGTGTAGGTGATATTTATAAAGGGGTGCAACAAGGTAAAATAGTAGCGATGCTCGGGGTAGAAGGGGGACATATGATTGAAAATCAGCTTAGCAATTTGGATAGCTTATACCGTAGGGGCGTACGCTATTTAACCTTAACATGGAATAATAGTACTGCGTGGGCCTCTTCGGCAGCTGATGAGCGGAAAGGAAAGCGTCGGGGGCTGACAGACTTTGGAAGGCAGGTGGTTAGGCGGATGAACGAATTAGGCATGGTAATTGACTTGTCGCATGTAGGAGAACAGACTTTTTATGATGTACTGAAGATTACGGATAAGCCGGTTTTTGTATCACATAGCGATGTTTATTCCATTAACCCACATTACCGAAACCTGACGGATCAACAGATCAAAGCTATTGCTAAAAATGGCGGGGTTATCGGCGTGAATTTTTATGCGGATTTTTTAGATCCAACTTTTCGCCGGAATGTAAGTTTGCTATATGCAAAGCATATCAGTTCGACGGATAGCCTGCCGGTAAGTATAGATAAAAAATATCGTCTGCTTCCTGTTCAAGTACGGCAACAAGTGGCACCACCGCTATCGCTCGTTGTGGATCATATCAATTATTTGGTACAAGTAGCTGGTATTGACCACGTGGGTATCGGTGCAGACTTTGATGGCATGGACGCTACCCCGGCAGGATTGGCCGATGTAGGTGAATACCCTCATCTAACCGAAGCACTTATTGCATGTGGTTACACCGATGAAATGATTAAAAAAATATGGGGCGGCAACGTGCTGCGTGTACTTCGCGCACAAGAGTGACGATATTATTTGTCGTTTCCTGTATCGCCCTTTTTGAGTCCCGGTTTAAACCGAGGCTTAAAGCCTAAAGGTTTAGCTTCAGTGCTCGCGGCGTTGTGCTCGGTGTCTGTATTCGGATTTGTATGAGGAACCTCAGCTTTTGCTTCGGGAGCCATATTTTTTTTATCCCCCTCAGCACCGGGATTGGATGTTTGTTGCGGTTTTTCCGTAGACGTTTTATTTGTAATACCGGCTTTGAATCTAGGCTTAAATCCCGTTGGCTTCGAAATAGTAGGCGATTCATTATCAGTCGATTTGTCGGACACATCTTTCGCATCTTTTGACTCGCCCTCCACCTTACTTGCTTGGTTTGAGGGGTGGCCAGGTTCTTTCCGCAGGTGTTCGGCTGCTGTTTTATCGGTAAGGCCAGCTTTGAACCTGGGTTTGAAGCCCATGGGTTTGGATAGGTCTTTTGGTTCACCGGTCTTCTGTGTTTCAGAAGGTTCCTCTGTTTTGCCTATTTTTTCAAGTTGCTTAGGCAGCGCAGGTTCTTCTTTTGGTATTGCCGTTTCCTTATTTGTTACGCCAGCTTTAAAACGGGGTTTAAAACCGGACGGCTTATTGACATGGTCGGTAGCTGGCGCTACAGTTGGAGGGGTATCCTCACCCTTTACAGATTGATCTTCTGCATGGTCTTCTTTGGAACGCGTGGTCTGTCCCGGTTTAAATCTAGGTTTGAAACCGGTGGGCGCTTTGCTTGCACTATCCGTATCCGTTTCGGGGTTCGGAGCGGGTTTTGCTTCTCCGGTAGGTGGAGTTGCTTTAAACCGCGGTTTAAAGCCGGTAGGTTTCGCGGCTTGCGGGGATTCTGCTGCAGCAATGGCCTTGTTTTCGTCCAAAGAAGAAGTGCTAATGGGCGCCTGAGATAGGCCAACCTCTTCTTTGAGATGATAGCTTTTCCGTAAGCGGTTAAACCAGAATTTCTTTGTATGGTCGAAGCTCTTTTCGCCCATTAGCTCAAAATGACTTTTGAACTCTCTATACAATTGAGGTTCCACCTTCTCTAATTGGCGAAGGTCTATCCTTTTTTTATAAAGAAATCTTCGAAAGTCATTCTTTTAGTATTAAGTATCTAGTATCAGGTATCAAGTATCGGGTATCAAGTACCCAAGTATCATTCTGGCTACTTACCTGCCTGCCGGCAGGTGTCTTTTATCTTGATACTACTAATTAAACCATATTATGATACACCGCTTGTACGTCGTCGTCTTCCTCAATCTTATCGATGAGTTTCATCACTTCTGCAGAAGCCTCTTCCGAAACTTCAGTTGTAGAGAGGTTAATGCGCTCTAATTTAGCACTTTTTACGTCAATGCCCTTTTCTTCTAATAGTTTTTGCATATTGCCGAAGTCCTCGAAAGACGTTTGTACTACCACAATGTCGTTTCCTTCTTCGTCTGCTTCGACGTAGAGTTCCTCCAGGCCGCCATCGATTAACTCCAATTCCAGTTCTTCTAAATTCAGGTCTTCTGTCGCCGCAAAACGAAAGATTGACTTGCGTTGAAAGATAAAGTCAAGTGAGCCCGTTTTACCTAAAGAACCGCCTGCTTTAGTGAAATAGCTTCTGATATTAGCCACTGTTCTATTGGTATTGTCAGTGGCTGTTTCGATTAAAATGGGTACTCCATGTGGGCCATAGCCCTCATAAACATGCTCTTCGTAACCTTTGGCGTCTTTCTCAGATGCACGTTTGATCGCAGCTTCTATCCGATCTTTCGGCATGTTGACCGCCTTCGCGTTCTGTATAGCCGTGCGAAGACGTGAGTTGGACTCCGGATGAGGTCCGCTCTCTTTAACAGCGATGGCGATTTCCTTTCCAAGGCGTGTAAATTGGACCGCCATCTTGGCCCAGCGTTTAAATTTTCTTTCTTTTCTAAACTCAAATGCTCTTCCCATATAATGTATATTAAGTGGTTTCTAAATTTTGTTTTAGGTTTTTTATCATCTCCTCTGTCATTGCCTTGAGATTAAATTGTGGGTTCCAGCCCCAATCTTTTCGAGCATATTCATCATTGATGGAAGAAGGCCAGCCATCTGCAATTGCCTGGCGTGGATCATTATTCGAGTAGGAAATGGAAAATTCGGGAACATGTACTTTAATTGCTTCAGCTAATTCCGCCGGCGTGAAACTCAGGCCTGTCAAATTATAACTACTTCGGATTGTTAAATTTTCAGCAGGTGCATCCATTAATTGAAGTGTACCTTGGATTGCATCCTCCATATAAAGCATTGGTAAGCGAGTTTCGGCAGAGAGGAAGCACTCATAGGTTCCTTTACTCAAAGCTTCATGAAAAATGTGAATAGCATAATCCGTAGTGCCTCCGCCCGGAGCAGCCTTCCAGCTTATTAAACCTGGATATCGGATGCTACGAACGTCTAGGCCATATTTATTGAAATAATACTCGCACCAACGTTCACCGGCCTGTTTGCTGAGGCCATATACCGTACTTGGATCCATGATGCAATATTGAGGAGTTTCCTCTTTAGGTGAATGGGGTCCAAAAACAGCGATGGAACTTGGCCAGAACACTTTGTCAACGCGGTATGTTACGGAGAGATCCAATACATTCAGTAGACCGGTCATATTTAAATCCCAGGCCAATTTGGGATTTTGTTCACCAACAGCAGACAACACAGCAGCCAAAAGATAAACTTGTGTTGGTTTGTACTTTTCGAATAGAGATTGCAGTAGTTCTTTGTCAAGAACATTCACAATTTCAAAAGGACCCTGCGATGGGGTATTAGGTTGCCTTATATCTGATGTTACTACACTTTTTTCTCCATATTTTAATCGCAAAGCAGTTGCTAATTCCGTTCCGATTTGCCCGTTAGACCCGATAATGATAATGCTTTCTTCCATCGCCCACAAACTTAGATAAATTGCCTTTCATATGCAACTGAGTAGTGAGGTGTGCAGGGAAATCGCTTTTTAAAAAAGACCGGTTTTTTATTCAACTTTTCAAACATACGAGTTGAGCAAACCGAAGAACGTAGTGATGAGTTCATGAACACCTTTAAAAATAAACAAGAGTGAATAAATCAAGGCGGTGTAGGCTACTTTGCACCTGATGGCAAAGCATCACTGGCGCGTATTGGAGCCGTTTCACTTCCTCAATCCGCTTGGATACTGCCATATGAGCAGAGGAGCAAATGCTTTGCTGCTCGTTGCGTCGGTATCCTTCAAGGCCGTTTATCCGACACTCGGGGCCCAGTGGCTGCCCGCAAAAGCTCTTCGTTCAGCTGAAATATCGCCTAGGAAGTTTGCGGCTTGCAGGTTGAAGCACCACCATCGTAGCAAAGTTCCAAGCGATGAGTCTTTGGTTACTTTCTGCGGAAGAAAGTGACAAAAAAAACGTTCTTTTGATATGTTAACTATTGTTTGCCTAAAATTTGGTTGCCAATACGCAACTCATGCGATATTTTTTTATACCATCAACGGAGTTGTAAACTTCTACATAAACGAGGTAAATACCCACGGGAAGTCGCTGACCTGTATCGCTAACACCATCCCAAAATAGTGTGCCACTTGTACCAAGTAAATGGTTCCGGTATAAGGTTTTTACCAGCATTCCCTGTTCATTATATAGGTAGACATTCACCATATTACCGCTTTGCTGAAATCGATAATTGATTTGCAATATATCTTCGAATCCGTCATAGTCAGGTGAAAATGTCTTTGAGCTAAGCCAGATAGCGTCATGCTGCTCAGTACGTTGCTGTGAGTTTCTGTATCCCGGTGTAGCATAACCCACCGAAGCCGCTGCGGAAGTGAAATTGCCCGGTTTATTGGTGTCTTCCTCAAAACTTTGTCTTTCCAAAGAAACTCCTTTCGGATTCTTTACCAGTGGATGGTGCATGCCTTCATGATAGTCGAGTCGGTCAATGATCGTTTGGCCGTTTATAATTGCGATTGATCCGCCTGTATTGGGTAATTGAGGCATTGCCGCTATATCAATGAAAGCTGTTGGGTTTTCGGTATAATAATGATCTTTAACGATATTACCATCTTTACTTAGTACCATATATTGTTTAGGGTAAAAGGGTGTCTCTTTGGTCGCAAGAGGTCGGACGTTGATTAGACTATCCTTGTCAATAACGCGAGCGATCTGTAAGCTTTTTAAATCGATGGTTTTTTCCGACCGGTTATACACTTCAACAAACTCCACACCACTGGCTTTTGGATCGGGAAGTATCTCATTGATCAATATATCAAGTGGCTCTACCTGAGCGTGTAGTGTCGCGGTTAGTAAAGACAATAAGGATGAAGCTAATATAAGACAGATCTTATTCATTATCCAGGTTGTGGTTTGGTTTATTTCAGATGAGCTAAGATAAAAAGCTTGGTTGAGGAGGGCAAACGTTCAATCGCTTGACAAGAAGAATGAACGAACTGAACAAGGTGTTTTCGAAAAAATGAACTTTGAAGAAGCTGATCGCTAAAAACATTCCTCTTTTTAACTTTAAAATTCGTATGTTTGAAGGTTAAAAAATAATGATTCATTAAAATTTACTATTAAAACAAAAATTTAAAACAAAACAATGAAAATTGCAGTCGTTGGCGCTACCGGGCTTGTCGGTTCGGAGATGTTAAAAGTTTTAGCAGAGCGCAATTTCCCAGTAACAGAATTGATTCCGGTAGCCTCTGAAAAAAGTAAGGGTAAGGAAATTGAATTCAAGGGAAAGAAGTATAAGGTGGTTACACCCGACGAGGCAATAGACTTGAAGCCGCAAATCGCTTTATTTTCTGCCGGCGGAGGAACGTCGACGGCGTATGCACCTCAATTTGCTGCGGCAGGAATTACTGTAATTGATAACTCATCTGCATGGCGTATGGACCCTACAAAAAAACTGGTCGTTCCGGAAGTGAACGCGCATGTACTCGCATCAGATGATAAAATTATAGCAAATCCAAACTGCTCAACCATTCAGATGGTTGTCGTATTGAAACCTCTTCATGAGAAATATAAAATAAAACGTGTTGTCGTTTCCACCTATCAATCGGTAACAGGAACAGGGGTGAAAGCGGTACAGCAGCTCAACGATGAACGAGCAGGCAAAGATGGAGAAAAGGCTTATCCTTATCAAATTGACCTTAATGTGATTCCTCAGATCGATGTATTCCAAGATAACGGTTACACAAAAGAGGAGATGAAAATGATTAAGGAGACGAATAAGATAATGGGGGATGATAATATCCGCGTGACCGCTACTACGGTGCGCATCCCGGTGATGGGAGGGCATTCTGAATCTGTCAATATTGAATTTGAGAATGACTTTGATTTAAATGAGGTAAGAGATCTACTTGCAAAGCAAACCGGTGTTATCGTCGTGGATGATCCGGCTAATTTGAAGTATCCAATGCCAAAAGACGCTCATGGAAAAGATGAAGTGTTTGTTGGACGTATCCGTAGGGATGAGAGCCAGGAAAAGACACTTAATTTGTGGATTGTGGCGGATAACTTGCGTAAAGGAGCTGCTACCAACGCCGTCCAAATTGCCGAATATTTAGTGAAGCAAGGCTTGGCTTAATGCCAATAGAAAATAAAAATAAAAGGAAGATGCTTGAAAGCCATCTTCCTTTTTTATTTTTGGTGCGTCAGCATAATAAACAAAACAATGAACAAGGCCTTCTTGAGAACCCTTTTTACAATTACCTGTTTGCTTCAATTTATATTTGGAGCCGAAATTGTAACCGCCAATGAAAAGGATACATTGCGTATTATTACCTATAATATTCATCATGCTAACCCACCGTCAAAGCCGGGACTTATCGATTTAGAGGCCATAGCAGCGGTTATTAATCAAAATAAGCCGGATTTAGTTGCTTTACAGGAGGTGGATGTAAATAACCGGCGATCGGGTAAAAACCTGAACGAAGCGGCAGCATTGGGAAGCTTGACAGGGATGCATCATCATTTTGTAAAGGCCATCGACTACGAAGGGGGTGCTTATGGTGTTGCCATACTATCTAAGTGGCCTATACAACAAAAGGATAGCTTAATATTACCAATGGCTGAAGGAAGTAATGGCGAACCTCGCGTACTCGCCATTGTAGCAGTAGAGCCGAAGCCCGGTAAACCGCTTGTGTTTGCCAGCACACATCTAGACCTAAAGGAGCAGAACCGGCTGTTGCAAGCAGAGGCCATCGTTAAGAAATTGAGCACCTATTCTCAACCCGTTATTTTAGGGGGCGATTTTAATGCAAAACCGGAATCCGACGTAATTAATCATTTTGATACCTACTTTTCAAGGAGTAAAACTAGCGGTAGTGCTGCTTTTACAATTCCTGAGGTAAATCCCGATCGGGAAATTGATTTTATTATGTTCAGACCGAAAAAGCGCTTTCAGTCGGTACGGCACGAGGTGATTAAAGAGCCTTATGCCTCCGATCACCTCCCCGTAATGGTTGAATTGACTTATTGAGCGGAAAATAACTAAAGCAAAGATGGTGTTAAGTAATGCTATAAGCATACGATTTTGGTTGATTTTGATCGTTTTTTCATTGACAACTCAATCGTATGCCCAATCCCTGGAACAGAAAATAAATATCGCTTATCAACAGTTTGAAAGTAATCCGAACCTGAAGTATGGAACGGCATCACTTACCGTATTAGACGCTAAAACCGGTTCCGTTATCTTTTCTAAGAACGGAAATACAGGGCTAGCTACAGCCTCCACCCTGAAGACGATCACTTCTGCTGCTGCGTTTTACCTGTTGGGAGCAGATTACACGTATCAAACAGAATTGTACTATACCGGTCAGGTTGTAGATGGTATCTTAAACGGCGATCTAGTTATTAAAGGAAGTGGCGACCCCTCTTTAGGTAGTGACCGATTTGAGCAAACAAAGGAATCCCTGTTGTTAACACAATGGACTCATGCTATTGTGAATGCAGGGATCAAGAAAATAAACGGTAGTATTATCGGTGACGATTTGTTATATGGAGGACAAAAGGCTGGTCCGCGATGGATTTGGCAGGATTTAGGAAGTTATTATGGCGCGGGGATATCTGGGTTAAATTGGCGAGAAAATTTAGTGGACGTTCATATACTCCCGGGCCGACAGGTAGGAGCTGTCACAACCCTGCAGTCGACGGTGCCTAATGTATCGTATTTAAAAATCGTTAATGAATCTACTACGGGTAGCCCCGGTTCGGGAGATAAAGTCTATCCCTACAGTGCACCCTATTCGTCGCTCATATATCTGCGGGGTACTTACGGGATTGATTTAAAAAAGCCTATTCAGATCGCGCTTCCGGATGCCGCTTACGACGCAGCGCTAAGATTACAGTTGAATTTGGAACGCCAAGGTGTAAGCGTACGACAACCTGCTACTAGTGGCAAATTGCTTAAGCTATCGGGAAAGGAAGTGCCATCAGCAGGTAGGACATTGTTTATCCACCAATCTCCAACCTTAAAAGATCTTGTTTATTGGTTCAATCAAAAAAGTATCAATTTGTATGGTGAGGCACTCCTAAAGACGATCGCTCAACAAAAAGGGTCTGTGTTGGACACGGACGACGCGGCTGATACAATGCGCGACTTTTGGGTTAACAAACTAGGATTGGAAAAAGGGTCGATGAGAATATTTGATGGTAGTGGCCTCTCGCCCGAAAATCGTGTCACAACAATGGCCATGGCAAAAATTTTGACCTCTATTAAAAGAGAACCTTGGTTTAGCGACTATTATAAAAGTATCCCTGTTTATAATGGCATGAAGATGAAGAGCGGTACGATTGGCGGTGTACTGGGGTACACTGGATATCAAAAAGCATCTAATGGAACCGAGCTTGTGTTTAGCTTGCTCGTGAACAACTATGAAGGTACCGCTTATAATATGCGACAGCAGATGTTTAGATTACTGAATGCATTGAAGTAGTTAGAAAGTAAAAAGTAAAAAGTAAAAAGTAAAAAGTAAAAAGTAAAAAGTAAAAAGTAAATTTTACTAACAACTAACAACTAACAACTAACAACTAACAACTAACAACTAACAACTAACAACTAACAAACAACTTATAGCCAAAAAATGCTATCTTTGCATCATCATGAGTTATCAACTGCGCGTTTCAATTGATAAGGATTCCGGCTTTTGCTTTGGAGTGGTTTATGCCATTGACATGGCAGAGGAAATCTTGGAAGAGGAGGGATATCTCTATTGTTTGGGGGATATTGTTCATAATGATGAGGAAGTAGCCCGCCTAAAAGCCAAGGGGCTGCGCATCATTTCCCATGAAGATCTACCTAAGCTCCGGAATGAAAAGGTTTTAATCAGAGCGCACGGAGAATCTCCTGAGACCTATAAAATAGCTCTGGAGAATAATATAACCTTGATTGATGCATCTTGTCCTGTGGTGCTAAAATTGCAGAACAGGATTAAGACATCTTACGACGATAAAGAGCGCATTCTCATCTTCGGCAAACATGGACACGCAGAAGTGATTGGCCTGCAAGGTCAGACAAATAATGAAGCAATCGTTTTTCAAGATCTGGAAGAACTTGACGCGCTTGAGTTGCCTGGTAAGTTTACCTTATATAGCCAAACGACAAAAAGTACCGATAAATTTTATCAAATTAAAGATGAGCTGTTAAAGCGGGGATACGAAGTGAAAGCAAATGATACGATTTGCAGACAAGTATCCAATCGTTATGAAGATCTGGCTAAGTTTGCAAAACAATTTAATAGAATTGTTTTTGTGTCGGGCAGAAAATCGTCTAATGGCAAGGTCCTTTATGATGTTTGTCTAAGAAATAATCCAAAAAGTATATTTATCTCTGATCCTGCAGAACTGGATGCTTCTATGTTTGGCCCAAATGAGACTATTGGCGTTTGTGGGGCTACATCAACACCTATGTGGTTAATGCAAAAAGTGAAAGAACAGTTGGAGCGTTTTTAATCGTCCGATCTTTCCATGTATCCCATTATCATATAAAGCTCACATTCATTTTTGATTAAAACCAAAGCGAATACAAATTTGTAATTTTGGGATGGAGTAATGATGCAAAATATGGCACAGGTTTTGGCGTAAAGGTCTAACTTGTCTGCAAGGACAGACTTTTACTTTACCAGTAAATGTTGTGCTGACTGCTCTTGATTGTGTAGGGAGGGATTTAAAACACTAAAATTTACAGATGAAAGCAAAAAAAGGCGTGTTGTTGATTAATCTGGGAACGCCTGATAGTCCTAAGGTACCTGACGTTCGGCGATATCTAGATGAGTTTTTGATGGATGGTCGGGTGATTGATATCGGTGTAATCCAGCGAAATCTCTTGGTACGGGGAATTATTGTTCCTTTCAGGAGTCCAAAGACTGCTAAGTTATACAATGAGATTTGGGATAAGGAAAAAGGTTCCCCACTGCTTTACATCAGTGAAGAACAGGTAGCTTTATTGCGCGAGGAACTGAGCGACGAGTACCAGATTGAACTCGCGATGCGTTACCAAAACCCTTCTATCGAACAGGCATTGGAAAAGCTTCGTTTAGCTATGGTTGACAGTATTCGCGTCATCCCCTTGTTTCCACAGTATGCATCCGCTACCACTGGGTCTGTGATTGAAAAGGTAATGCGCCTAATGAGTACGTGGCCAACCTTTCCGGAAATATCATTTGTCAATCAGTTCTATGATAACGAGTTGATGATCGAAGCTTTTGCCGACAATGGCAGATTAAAGAAACCTGAAACTTTCGATCATGTACTATTTAGCTTTCATGGCTTACCGATTAGGCAATTGAAGAACGTTGACAATTCCGGTAATCACGGTTGTGATGCCCCCAATTGCTGTGCGCAGATAAGCTCAACGAATAAATTTTGCTATGTTGCGCAATGTCATGCAACAGCACGGTTGATTGCGGAAAAGCTTCATATAGCTCCTGAAAAGTACACTGTCTGTTTTCAATCAAGATTAGGAAAGGAGCCGTGGGTTCAGCCCTATACGAGCGATGCGCTGGAGAAACTAGCCCATGAAGGTGCAAAAAGACTGCTGGTTTTCAGTCCGGCATTTGTTGCCGACTGTATAGAAACATTATATGAAATAACCGTAGAATACGGGCAAGAATTTAAGAAGCTAGGTGGAGAACATGTCGAATTGGTGCCAAGCTTAAATACCCATCCAAAATGGATAGAGGCATTAAAACAAATGGTACTCGGCGAGCAGGCAAACATACCCAATATGCAGCTTGGAGAAACAGTTGTGAATAAGTAGGATTTGAATGGGTGTGCCCGATAGGGCCGGAAAGGATTTAAATATGAGACTGATCGTTATTAATGCCTTTATACTGCTTTTAATTGATTTTTATATTTATTATGCACTTCAAAAAAGCACCATTCGATGGGCTAAAGCACGTTTTTTTAAAGCTGTTTGGTGGGGATATAGTATCGCTTTGTTCATTGGTGTTCTGGCGAGCTTATACTTCAGCCTTCCTTTGATTGTTCGATCCATTATATTGGTTGCTTTTTTCTTGACCTTTACCAGTAAGATTTTTTATGTACTAGTCTTGCTTGTAGATGATTTTAGGAGAGGCGGCGTGTGGATGACAAGAAAGATATTTGGCAGAAAAGGTGAATCGGAAGCGACGAAGCTTTCTGCGGAAACCGTTTCAACTAATGCTGATCGTATTAGTCGATCACAATTCCTAACTAGAGCTGGTATTGTTGTTGCTGCTGTGCCCTTTGCCACCTTGAGTTGGGGAATTGCTGTGGGAGGCTATGATTATAGGGTGAGACGACAGAAACTTTATTTGCCGAATTTGCCTAAAGCCTTTCACGGATTAACGATTGGGCAAATATCGGATATCCATTCAGGAAGCTTTTATAATAAAACGGCCGTTCAGGGAGGCATTGATATGCTACTTGCCGAAAAACCGGATGTCATTTTTTTTACCGGCGATTTAGTTAATAATAAGGCCGATGAAATGCGCAATTATCAGGACTTATTTAGTAAAGTGAAGGCACCTTTGGGCGTTTATTCGACATTGGGGAACCACGATTATGGAGATTATTTCTATGGGAAGGAGGATAGCCCCGAGAAACGTAAAAACTTACAGCAGGTGAAGGACATCCATAGGATTATGGGGTGGGATTTACTTTTGAATGAACATAGAAAATTGCGTGTTGATAATGAAGAGATTGGTATATTAGGAGTGGAAAATTGGGGAACCGGCAGATTCCCTAAGTATGGACGAATTGATTTAGCAAAAAAAGGTACGGAAGACCTGCCTGTAAAACTTTTATTATCGCACGATCCGTCCCATTGGCGAGCTCAAGTATTAAATAATAAGGATATCGATGTCATGTTTGCCGGCCACACACACGGTATGCAATTTGGTATTCGAGGAGATCGTTATCAGTGGAGCCCTGCAAAATACGTTTATAAAGAATGGGCGGGACTTTATACAGATGGTAACCAACAACTGTACGTTAATGTGGGGTATGGTTTTTTAGGTTATCCTGGTCGCGTTGGCATTTTGCCTGAAATCACCATTTTTGAACTAGTAAGTGAGTCTCCGGCTGTAACATAATCCTTATTTGCATGTCTTAATAGCAAATCGTTTGAGATTATGTCAGTAAAGATGCCCTATCGAGAAAATATCCGGCTTTCGTTGGAGTCCATTGCTAGCAATAAATTGCGTACTTTTTTGACCGCCTTGATCATAGCAATCGGTATCACCGCCCTGGTAGGCATTCTTACCTCCATTGATGCTATTCAAAACTCATTAAAAGATTCGTTCTCAGCAATGGGAGCCAATTCCTTTAATATTAGGAATAGAGGAATCAACGTACAAATCGGAGGCAGCGGTACAAGACCTAAAGTTTTCAAAAAAATATCCTATCGTGAAGCCTTGGCCTTCCAAAAGAAATTCGATTATGGTGCCATTGTTTCCATTAGCGCCTATGCTTCCAATTTTGCGGTTGTGAAGTACGGGAGCGAACAGTCAAATCCAAACATATCCATATTGGGAGGTGATGATCATTATTTGCAAACCGGGGGGTATAAATTGGAAAGCGGTCGAAACTTTACCCAGCGCGAGTTGGAAACCGGATCCAATGTGGTGATTATCGGGAGTGAAATAAAAAAACGTTTGTTTAAAGAGGGGCAAGACCCCTTGAACAAAATGCTGGTTATCGGTAATGCAAAATATTTAATTATAGGCGTGTTGGAAGACAAAGGATCCAGTGCCGGCATGGGGGCTGATAAGACCTGTATCATCCCCTTGTTGCGTGCGCGAGCTGTAGTGCAGGGGGAAATGCCTTCTTATACTATTACGGTAATGAGTAGCAACGCGCAGGGGATAGACCCAACAATTGGGGAAGCAACCGCTTTATTTAGAAATATTCGTGGATTGGCAGTTACACAGGAAAATAATTTTGAGATCACCAAAAGCGATGCTGTTGCCCAAATACTGGTTAGTAGTCTTACCTATGTCGCCGTGGGGGCCTTTGTGATCGGCATTATTACATTAATAGGTGCTTCCATTGGCTTAATGAATATTATGCTTGTTTCCGTAACCGAGCGTACGCGGGAAATCGGAGTTCGAAAGGCAATCGGCGCCACGCCAAAAGTGATACGAATGCAATTTTTGACGGAAGCGATAGTAATCTGTTTACTTGGAGGGATAGGCGGTATATTGCTCGGTATTTTAATTGGTAATATCGTAGCGGTGGTTGTAGGAACGAGTTTTGTCGTGCCATGGAAATGGATAATAATGGGGATTGTTGTCTGCGTGGGCGTCGGTATGATCTCGGGTTTTTATCCGGCTTCTAAGGCATCAAAACTAGACCCGATCGAGGCGTTACGCTACGAATAAGTGCCGAGAATTAAAAAAACTTGTGAAAAAAAGCAAGTTTATCTATGTTTATCTCATGGAAGAGATAAATTGGCATGATTTTGAAAAAGTAGAACTACGTGTAGGTACGATTGTAACAGCGGAAGACTTTCCGAAAGCTCGAAAGCCGGCTTATAAGTTAACCATTGATTTTGGGTCCGAAATAGGCATTCGAAAAAGCAGCGCGCAAATCACTAAACATTATACAAAAGAAGAATTGCCCGGCAGGCAAATTATTGGTGTTGTAAACTTTCCCAAAAAGCAGATCGCCAATTTTATATCTGAATGCTTAGTTACCGGATTTGCTGACGAAAATGGAGATATTGTTTTATCCACTGTTGCATCAAGGGTACCAAATGGTGCCAAACTGATGTGAGGCTTTAGTAATAGCCTTGTAACACGGAATCTTGAATTTGTTAGTAGTGAATTAATCAACGGATAGTGGCTGGCCGACAGTCTAGCTTAAAACCTGCGGTCGAAAGAGAAGATAAATGAAATATATAAATTTTGAAGATACAAGTGATTCCGTATCGGACGAATTCTTTATGAAGGAAGCTTTGCGCGAAGCCCAGAAAGCTTTTGATGCAGACGAGGTTCCTATTGGAGCCGTCATTGTACATGATGGTAAAATTATAGCGCGGGGGCATAACTTAACAGAAACACTGAATGATGTAACTGCTCATGCAGAAATGCAGGCCTTCACAGCCGCTGCGAATTACATTGGGGGTAAATATTTAAAAGATTGCACCCTCTATGTTACAATAGAACCTTGCGTTATGTGTGCGGGAGCATCCTATTGGTCTCAGATTAAGCGAATCGTTTTTGGCGCACGGGATGAAAAGAGAGGATACGCTACGATTTCAAAAGATATTGTCCATCCGAAAACTACGGTAGTAAGTGGTATTATGGAAGAGACGTGTCGGGAATTAATGCAACGATTTTTTCAGTTGAAAAGACGATAGTCTAAATTGTTAGCTGTGAACAAGGGAGAAGGGAATAGCTGTTCAAAATCCCAATTGATAATCGGACGAGTAAAACATGTTCCCTACTAACATGTTCCCAAGTTCACATCTCTATCTATTGTCATCTCCTTATAAAAACTTAATTCATAAGAACAATTCGGAGCATATATCGTTATATTTGTGTACAACAATCAGAAAATTAAAAAACATAAAATTATGGCTTTTTCACTTCCTGCGTTACCATACGCATCCGATGCATTAGAACCACATATTGATAAAGAAACCATGGAAATTCACCATGGAAAACATCACCAGGCATATGTTGATAATTTAAATAAAGCAATTGCCGGAACTGATGCGGAATCGCTTTCTATTGAAGAAATCATAAAGAATATTTCAAAATATCCTGCTGCGGTTCGAAACAACGGCGGAGGGCACTATAATCACTCCTTATTTTGGACCATATTGTCGCCTGATGCGCAAACTACTCCGAGTGGTGAGTTGGCTACCGCTATTGATGAAACATTTGGTTCTTTTGACGAATTAAAGAAAAAACTTCAGGATGCCGGAGCAACGCGCTTCGGTTCCGGCTGGTCGTGGTTGGTTGTAGATGCCTCCGGAAAGTTGCAGGTAACGTCGACACCAAATCAGGACAGTCCATTGATGGACGTTGCAGAAGTTAAGGGAACACCAATCTTAGGTATTGATGTTTGGGAACATGCCTATTATTTGAAATATCAAAACAAACGCCCTGCTTACTTAGAGGCAATTTTTAATGTTATCTGCTGGAAATCAGTTGGCGAGCGTTACGCCAATGCCAAAAAATAATGGCTCATTTGGATTTTCAAAGATTTAAAAACATGCGAAGAAGCAGTGTTTGCCTAGGCAGCACTGCTTTTTTTAATCGTGAAAGATCGGCACAGTGCTCCGGATTTATGGTTGCACAAAGTTGTTGTCACATCTGCCTGACAGCGATGAATGGCATCGCCAACATAAAACACAAATAAATGAAAGCGATAGTTCTGGACGGAATTAACTTACCCTTAACGATAAAGAATGTAAGTAAGCCTAAACTAAAAGCGAATGAAGTACTCGTAAAGCTTAAAGCTGCGGCACTTAATAGGCGAGATTATTGGATACAAAAGGGACAGTACGCCGGTTTGAAATTCCCTATTATTTTAGGTTCCGATGGTGCAGGAGTCGTAGCAGAGGTGGGGAGCGAATCGGAAAAGGAGTGGATCGGAAAGGAAGTGCTTATCAATCCCTCATTAAATTGGGGCGAAAGCGAAGCCGCACAGTCGACCACATTTCATATTCTCGGACTTCCACAGGACGGTACTTTTGCAGAATACGTAAGCGTGCCGCTCCAAAATTTACATATTATGCCACCTCACCTTACTTTTGAGGAGGCGGCTGCGATACCCTTGGCCGGGTTAACCGCCTGGCGAGCCTTATTCAGTAGAGCGCATCTGAAGAGGGGGGAACGACTACTCCTAGCGGGTGTTGGAGGCGGGGTAGCAAGCTTTGCTTTGCAGTGGGCCGTACTTGCGGGTGCAGAAGTATATGTAACATCAAGCAAGCGGGAAAAAATAAGGAAGGCGCTAGACCTGGGAGCGAAGGCCGGCGCATTGTATACCGATAAAAACTGGGCAAATAAAATACACCCTAACGATGGTTTTGATGTTATAGTAGACAGCGCTATAGGAGAGGGCTTTAATAATTATATCGAGCTTGCGAAACCAGGTGGTAGAATTGTTTTCTACGGTGCTACGGTATCAGGCAATTTACCTGAACTCAATGCGAGAAAAATATTTTGGAAACAACTGAGTATATTGGGTAGTACGATGGGTTCGCCTAAAGATTTTCATGATATGTTGGCATTTGTAAATAAGCATCAGGTAAAGCCTGTTATTGACTCAATTTTTCCTTTAGCGCATGCCGAAGAGGCTGTGAGGAAGATGGATCGTTCGGAACAATTTGGTAAACTGGTACTAAGAGTGGATTAAGTTATAGAAAGATGAAACCGAGATGTAAATAATAATAATAGACACAATGGGCAATTATTATTGACAAGCATTTACATTTTTAGGTGTCAATGAGCCTCGCGGTCGCTTCGGTTATTTACTCGAGCTCTCATTAACCATTAAAAAGAAATAATAGGATGAAAACAATAGGAATGGTTATAAGTGCTTTGTTGCTGAACGTGTTTCTCTCTTGCGCGGGAGAACCCCAACAAAAGCAAGAGAAAAATAAGGTAGTTACACCTTCAGCAAATGCCGGTCTTTTAGATACGGCGACTTTTGCCGCGGGGTGTTTTTGGTGCGTAGAGGCGCAGTTTCAACAGCTTAATGGCGTTGATACAGTTGTCTCCGGTTATACGGGTGGGTATGTTAAGAACCCCTCTTACAAAGAAGTTTGCACGGGTAATACAGGCCATGCAGAGGCCGTGAATATTATTTTCGACCCAAAAGTAATCAGCTTTGATGAGTTGATCGAGGCATTTTTTGTGGCCCATGACCCAACACAACTAAATAGACAGGGAAATGATGTGGGAACGCAATATCGATCAGCCATCTTTTATCATAATCCGCAACAGAAAGAAAAGGCATTGTATTATATCAAAAGATTAGATGAAGAACATGCCTACAACAAACCTATCGTCACAGAGGTGAAACCATACGGTGCTTTCTATATAGCCGAGGATTACCATCAAAATTATTTTAATTTGAATCGGAGCGAAGGATACTGTCAATTTGTAATAGCACCGAAATTGGAAAAATTTGAAAAGGTTTTTAAGAAGAAACTGAAAAACAATAGTGAAGGAATAAAATAATCCATTGTATTAGGTGGCATGAATAAAAAACTGCTCTTGTTGCTTTGCAAAACGCATAAACAATTCGGGAAGGCCGGATAGCGGTCCATGGGGATGGATGAAAAAGAAATTGCGCTCTATGGTGAAATCTTCTATTTCAATAATTTTTAAATGTTTTTCATGCAACTCGCGAGTGATGGCATGAATAGACAAAAAAGCAAAGCTATTACTGTGCAAAAGAAATTGTTTAATACTTTCGGTACTCGCTAAATTAACGTTTATCTGCAAGTCCTGTAGATCTACACCTTTTTCTTTTAAATGTTTAGCGATCACGTCATTTGTTCCTGAACCATTCTCGCGCATAATAAAGTCAAGCCGTGAAAGATCCCTAAATGCGAATGTATCATGCAAAGCAAGCGGATTTTCTGCACGTGTAACTAAAACAATTTCGTCTTTAAAGAGAGGTGTGTATTTCATTGATTTATTTTGTGTTAACCCCTCGATAATTCCGAGATCAATGTTTTTTTTATCGAGCCAATCTTCCACTTGTTGTGTATTGCCGTGTGCCACTTCAATATGTATACCGTCGTAATTGCGATGAAAATTCGCTAATATGAGGGGAATGATGTAGTGCGAAATAGTGGTGCTGGCACCTAATTTTAATTTTCCCGATGTTTCTCCCTTTAACTTATCAATTTCGTACGTAGCTTTATTATATTGCTCAATAATAAGACGAGCA
This sequence comes from Olivibacter sp. 47, assembly GCF_030372825.1. Lineage (NCBI taxonomy): Bacteria > Pseudomonadati > Bacteroidota > Sphingobacteriia > Sphingobacteriales > Sphingobacteriaceae > Olivibacter > Olivibacter sp. 47. The sequence continues at coordinate 5,934,061 of NZ_JAUCNR010000001.1, read as the reverse complement.
TGTTTGTATAGAATGGAGCCTGCGGCAGTTAGTTTAAGCTTGTTGCCACTTCGTTCGAAAAGAGATTGGCCGATTTGTTGTTCCAATTCCTGGATATTTTTACTAACAGCAGGTTGTGATATAAAAAGCTCCGAAGCCGTTTTTGTAAAATTCAATTGCGTAGCGGCAGTGAAAAACACTTTTATTCTGAAATCACACTCCATAAAACAATGTAGATGTCTTGATAATTGTTGGGATTAATCCCGATAAAACTTGTTTATAATTGGAAAGAGCGCTAGACCAAAACCAGCCTAGCCTCTTTTTACATCGTTTTGAAAATAAAATTAAGATAAGATATCCACAATTTTAAGCAAGCTGGGTGTAAGGGAGTCTATATGCTTGATGGCCTTATTGAATGGAGTAAATGCAATGTCACCATTGATAACGCCCGCCATTTCACCTTTACGTCCAGCTAGTAGCGCTTCCACGGCAGCAACGCCTAGACGGCTTGCCAGTACTCGATCCATACAAGTTGGGCTACCTCCACGTTGTATGTGACCCAAAATGGAAACTCTGGTATCATAATTTGGAAAATGTTTCTTCACCAGTTCGGCTATAGCGAAGGCGCCACCTTCTTCGTCACCCTCGGCCACTAATACAATTTTCGAAGATTTATCTTTTCGGCCATGAGCCAACTTTTCCAATAAAGCTTTTGAATTTGTTGCGCTTTCCGGAATTAAAATGGCCTCTGCCCCTGTTCCTATGCCACTACGAAGCGCAATAAGTCCGGAATCACGGCCCATTACCTCAATAATAAATAGGCGATCGTGCGACTCCGCTGTATCTCGGATTTTGTCAACTGCACTGATAACGGTATTGATGGCCGTATCATAACCGATGGTGAAATCGGTTCCTGCTAAATCATTGTCAATAGTGCCTGGAAGCCCCATTACCGGGATGTCGTGTTCCTCAATAAATTTTGCTGCTCCCGTGAACGTTCCATCTCCACCAATAGCGACTAATCCGTCGATTTGGAATTTCCTGATTTGTTCATAAGCCTGTTGACGTCCTTCTACGGTTCGAAATTCTTTACTACGTGCGGTCTTTAAAATAGTTCCGCCTCGTTGAATGATATTGGCTACAGATTTAGCATCCATCGGAAAGATATCTCCATTTACCATACCATCATAACCCCGCTGAATACCGAATACATTTAGATTATAATGCAAACTCGTGCGTACAACAGCACGTATAGCTGCGTTCATGCCCGGCGAATCTCCACCTGAAGTAAATACTGCAATATTTTTGATTGTGCTCATATTAATGTATAGCTGATTTGATTATTACGGACACTATAGCCTTTCTTTATAGGCTTTAATACCTGATTCAAGAAAGTCGATGTAATTTTGGGGATCATAATTCGCTCCTTGCGGAGGAACCAATACATTACCATTGCTGTCTACAATAACATATAAAGGTTGCGAATTGCTGTTGAATTTGGATGCCTGGAAATCGCTCCATTTTTTTCCGATGGTATTGATCTTTTTTTTGCTGTAAGTCGAGATGTATTGTTCGTTTTGCGGCAGCGTAGTCTTATCGTCGACAAACAATTCTGCCATAATAAATTCGTTATTTAAGAGGTTTTTTACGCGGGGATCCGTCCAAACATTTGCTTCCATTTTACGACAATTCACGCAGTTCCAACCAGTGAAATCAATTAAGACAGGCTTGTTTGTTTGTTTAGAAACCTCCAAGGCTTGTTCATAATCATAATAGGGATCAAAGCCTTTCGGAGTTCCACGTTCATGAAAGATCTCTGCATATTTTTTAGGACCGGAGTTTGTGGTAGTATGAGACGAAGCCGATATACCGGTGCTTAAGTCAAAATCTTGAGTAGCACTTGGCGGCAAGAATGCGCTGACTGACTTTAATGGGGCGCCCCACATACCCGGAATCAGATATACGACAAAGGATAGCACCACAATGGCAAAAAATGTACGCAGAACCGATAAATGTGGAACCTCACTGTCGTGTGCAAATTTGATTTTTCCTAATAGGTATAGCCCCATTAAACCAAATATTACGATCCAAAGAGCTAAAAATACTTCTCTATCCAGCCAATTCCAATGGTATGCCAAATCCACATTCGATAAAAATTTAAGAGCAAAGGCTAATTCGAGGAATCCTAATACCACTTTTACGCTATTCAACCAACCTCCGGATTTCGGTAAGGATTTCAACAAGGATGGAAACAAAGCGAACAGCGCAAAGGGAATAGCAAGTGCCAAAGAAAAGCCAAACATCCCAATGGCAGGTCCTAAACGTTCGCCCTTGGAGGCTGCATCTACTAACAAGGTTCCAATTAGCGGGCCCGTGCAAGAGAAAGAAACTAAAGCGAGGCTAAAAGCCATAAAGAAGATGCCAATAAGGCCTCCTTGATCCGATTTAGCGTCTACTTTGTTAACAAATGAGCTGGGAAGGGTAATTTCGAAAGCACCTAAAAAAGATGCAGCAAATACCACTAACAATAAGAAAAACAAGAAATTAAAAATACCATTGGTAGAAAGTGCATTTAAGGCGTCTGATCCAAAAAAAATGGTGACAAGCATTCCCAAGCCAACATAAATAACTATAATAGATAAGCCGTATAGAATAGCTTGTCCTATCGCTTTTGACTTAGACCCAGCTCTCTTCGTAAAAAAGCTAACGGTTAAAGGAAGCATTGGGAATATACAAGGCATTAAAATAGCGGCAAAACCAAAAAGCAAGCCGTTAATGAATATTTGCCAAAGTGAAACGCTATTCGCAGTATCTGTTGAAATTACCGGTTGGGCAGGCAAACCTTTAGTAGGAGTAGCTGCTTGGACTGTATCGGTATTGACGCTTGTATCTTCTGTTATATCAGTAAATTCGATATCATCCAAAGAAATGGTGTCGGTTTGTAACGTAAGCGCAGAGGCTTCGTTCATAAAAAAGCTTAAGAAAATACTAGCTAATGTAATTATAATGAATTTTCTATACATCAGTTTTAGTTTGAAGGCGTGAAATTAGTAATTATTCCTGAGAGGGTGCCAATTTTCAGGTCTCCTTATTGTAAATAAAGTACGGTTAGGTTAAGATGGGATGAAGGAAAGCGGCTTAAGCCACTTTCCCTATTTTATTGGAATATTGAAATTCACTTCATCGGGAGGTAAACATTCCCGATCGTTGCACACCATAAATTCAATGGTCCCTTTAACAGAGGTTGCGGCTTTATTGAGTTTGATTTTTTGTTGAAAGACAACCTCGTTTTCAAAGTATACAACATCCATGTCAAACACCTTCTCGAAGTGGCTTATCCCCTTCGGTTCACTGGTTTTTCCAACAGGGGTGTAATCTGTTGATTTTGTGAAAGTAAAACTGGTAGGCACCGGGCCACCGGGTTTGATGTTTTGAGAGTAAATATGCCAACCTTTATCGATGGTAGCTTTTATTAGAAGCACAGCCTCCGTTTTATTAATCTTTTTAGCAGCATAGGCCCATTTTACCGGCGTTTTAATCTGTGCGGACGCAATTAAGGTGCTGAAAATCAAAATGGCTAAAAATGCACTTAATTTTTTCATTTTAATACAATTTGTCTTTTTAGACGCTGTTGGTCAAAAAGGTTTAACTTATGTGTGAATAGTCGGCCTTGCAAACTATGGAGCGAGGACGGTGCAAACTTATAGAAAAGGAGGGGATTATGCAATTTGGTTACGTCTTCTTCGCCCCAACTTTAGTCAGTTCCGTGATTTCTCTTCTGCATACTTGGCAGGAATCCTCAAATGAACGCAATTTCTTTAATAGCGTGCTCTGTCAACTGGCCGTCAAAATCTACTATAAGTTTTCCTTCTTTGTTTACGTCAATGACTGTGCCGCTTTTGTGTTGTCCTTGCACCAGAAAATTGGCAGGCTCCCCTAATCGGTAAAGAAGGCTTCTGTAACGACTTTTTTGCTGTATTATATGTTTTTCTTTAAGGCGTTGATATTCAGTGCTTAAGTGATAGCAAAGGCTTTGCAGTAAGGTGTTTATTTCAAAATCCTGATTCAGCAGCAGCTTAAGGGAAGAAGCCCTTGCCTGATTGTCACCAAAAACGGTTTGGTTAACATTTAGCGCTATGCCAATAATGGCATGTTTCCAGCTGCTTCCCCGCAGTATATTCTCTATAAGAATTCCTCCAATTTTTTTATCTAGGTAGTAAAGGTCGTTCGGCCATTTTATACGCAGATTTTCGCCCAATATCGGTTGAAGAGTATCCGCAATTGCTAAACTAACGGCGATATTGAGATCGAACTGATCCTTTGGTAAAAGGAAGGTCGGGTTCAATAGAACACTACAAGTTAAGTTTTTACCTGGTTCACTTTTCCAAATATTGCCCGCTTGTCCCTTTCCTGCATACTGCTCTACTGCCATTATTACAGTTCCTTCAGTATATGGCGTAGAATTTGACAGGTTAGATTTAAGATAATCATTAGTTGAATTTACCCGTTGAAGAGTAATAATATTTTCTCCAACAATAAGTCCCAAAAAAGTGTTACTTTGCAAAGTCTTTGTGGCATTAAATGAAAAACTGTTCAAAACTAAAATTTTTTAATGGTAAAAGGTAAAAAGGTTAAAGAATCCACTCATCTCTCGGAGATTATTATACACGGTATCCAAGAGAAGAAAGGTAACGAAATAGTTAGATTAGACCTCCAAAATGTACATAGCTCTGTTTCTGATTATTTTGTAATATGTCATGCCGAATCGACAACCCAAGTGAGGGCGATAGCGAAAAGTGTGGAAGAGGAAGTGTATAAAGCGGTTAAACAAGATCCATGGCGAAAAGAAGGGTTAGATCATGCTGAATGGATTTTGCTGGATTACATAGACGTTGTTGTACATATCTTCAAAACGGATAAAAGGCAATTTTATGCGATAGAAGATTTATGGGGCGATGCAGAACTGAAATATTTTCAAAGTGCATAAGATCCCGAGCTAAATAAACAAAGAGGATAAAACAATTTATGAAAGATAATATGTCAAATCAACCTGGGAAAATAAAGAAAGTTCCGGGGAAGAAAATCAGCCCCAAACCTCCTAAATTCAATATCATGTGGTTATGGATAGCCATGATATTGGGTTTTATTGCTCTTCAGTACGTTTTCACGGGAGAGAGTGCGAAAGAAATTACCTATCAACGATTTGAATCTACCATGTTGAAAGAAGGAGACGTGGAAAAGTTGGTAGCATATAAGCGAAATGAGTTAATTGGTGTTGAGGTTTATATTAAAAAGGATAAACTCAATCAAGAGAAATATAAGGACGTGCGCCCAAAAAATAACGGGCTTAATCTTTCCACCGGTAGTGCGGGACCCCAGTACTTTTTTCAAGATGGATCCTTCGATGCTTTGGAGCGTAAGTTAAACGCTGCACAGCAAGGTGTTCCCGAAAATCAACGGGTGAGTGTTACATTGGAGGAGAGAAATAGTCCTTGGACCGGCTGGTTACTGTCTATCATCCTGCCCTTGGGTCTTGTGATTCTTTTTTGGGTTTTCATTATGCGCCGAATGGGTGGCGGTGCCGGTGGTGCCGGCGGTCAGATTTTCAATATTGGTAAATCGAAGGCACAGCTATTTGATAAAGAATCTCAAGTAAATATTACCTTCAATGACGTGGCGGGATTGGAAGAGGCCAAGCAGGAGGTTATGGAAATTGTAGATTTTCTAAGAAATCCCAAGAAATATACCAATCTCGGAGGAAAGATTCCGAAGGGCGCGCTATTAGTAGGATCTCCAGGAACAGGGAAAACATTGTTGGCTAAGGCTGTTGCAGGAGAGGCGCAAGTACCGTTCTTTTCGTTATCGGGATCAGACTTCGTTGAAATGTTTGTTGGGGTTGGAGCTTCGCGTGTGCGGGATTTATTCAAACAGGCGAAAGATAAGGCCCCTTGCATTATCTTCATCGATGAGATCGATGCGATTGGACGCGCTCGTGGCAAAAATAATATTGTTGGCGGGAATGATGAAAGAGAGAATACACTTAATCAACTATTGGTTGAGATGGATGGATTCGGCACGGATTCGGGTATTATCATCTTAGCTGCAACAAACCGACCGGATGTACTAGACTCGGCTTTATTGAGACCGGGGCGTTTTGATCGACAGATTTCGATCGATAAGCCGGATTTGGTAGGCCGGGAGCAGATATTTAAAGTGCATTTGAAGCCGATTAAACTGGCAGCAGATGTAGAAGCGAAGAAATTATCGGCGCAAACACCTGGTTTTGCAGGGGCAGAAATCGCTAACGTTTGTAATGAAGCCGCGCTTATAGCCGCTCGTAAAAATAAAGAATCGGTTGATATGCAGGATTTCCAAGATGCAATCGATCGGGTTATCGGCGGATTGGAGAAGAAAAATAAAATTATTTCTCCTGAAGAGAAGCGAATTGTCGCTTATCACGAAGCTGGACACGCTATAGCTGGATGGTTCTTGGAACATGCTGATCCTTTGGTTAAGGTATCCATCGTTCCTCGTGGAGTAGCCGCTTTAGGTTATGCCCAATACTTGCCGAAAGAGCAGTTTTTGTATACCACGGAGCAGTTAATTGACGGTATGTGCATGACCATGGGCGGAAGGGTTGCTGAAGATCTTACTTTTGGCAAAATTTCTACAGGGGCGCAGAATGACTTGGAGCGCATTACCAAATTAGCTTATGCAATGGTGGCTGTATATGGTATGAATAATAAGGTTGGTAATATATCGTTTAACGATAGTCAGGAGTCTCAATTCCAAAAACCTTACTCCGAAAAGACGGCGGAGCTTATTGATGAAGAAGTTCGTAAATTGATAAGCGATGTTTATGAGAAAACGCGGCAATTGCTTAGCGAAAAGTCAGGCGGACTGAAGGCCTTAGCAGAAAAGTTATTGGAAAAAGAAATATTATTCCAATCGGATTTAGAGGAAATCTTAGGCAAAAGGCCTTTCGACCACCGTACTACATATGACGAATTTGTGAACGGTGATGAAGGTTCTTCTGATCAACGGAAAGCAGCTGAGGGGCTCATGCATGAAGGTGTAGGGGACAATTCCGGAACCTTCGATAAAACCAAATCCTCCGATGAAAACAGTACAACTGACACGGTGAAATAATCGTTTTACCAAAACTAATATCAAAAGAGACGCAGCTAAGTTGGTTGCGTCTCTTTTTTTATACTACCTAATTGGTTACACAGTCTATCTTCTCTTTCAGGTTTTTAATAAAAAACTTATAACTTGCACTTTAAATAGATGACTATGCAAGAAGCTACTGCGAAGGAAAGATTGTTGAAGAAAATACGAAAAGCGTTGTTGCTAAAGCGGGATAATCCCTACCCTAATTTGGAAGAAGTGCCTCTATATAAAGAGTCTGATGAAGCCATTGAGATTATGTTCGCTCAAAATTTTACAGCCGTTGCCGGTAACTTCGTTTTTTGTGAGGATGAAATCCAACTGATAGAAAGCTTACTTGCCATTACGGAAAAGGAAAATATTAAGCGGATTTATGCTTGGGAGAGCGAGATACAAGAAATACTTGATCGGTATGAATTTCCATTCTTTAGAGGGGACGCGGAGTTTCAAAAAGCAGAAATGGGTATTACGAAATGTGAGGCACTCATTGCACGGTCAGGAAGTATTTTAGTAAGCAATGGCGGTGCTGCAGGAAGAAGATTGAGCATTTATCCTCATGTACATGTCGTAATCGCCTATATGTCGCAACTGGTAATGGATCTAAAGGACGGATTTGAAGTTGTCAAGCGAAAATACGAGCAGATACCTACCATGATCAGTGCAATTACAGGCCCGAGCAGGACTGCCGATATTGAAAAGACCTTAGTTTTAGGAGCTCACGGGCCTAAACAATTATATCTACTATTGTTGGACGACACGATTGAGTCATAACAATATACTAATATTTTTAGCCGTAATACTAAATATATTAGTATATTTGTTTATGGATACAATGCAAAATGAGGAGTATTTTAAGGGTAGGGGAGCTCAAATAAATACACACAATAAGTTTTTTAAAAACAAATATGTTTGTGAGCACATAGAGGGCTTAGATGAGCCTTTTCTGGAAAATACAGCTACTCAGATCATAGAGTCTTATCCTAAACAGATTATAAGTGAGAGTGACAGTCCGGATTTACGCTTTATGAGGTCAATAAATCCTTATCAAGGATGCGAGCACGGGTGCATTTATTGCTATGCTCGGAATGCGCATGAATATTGGGGGTATAGCGCCGGACTGGATTTTGAAAGAAAAATTATTGTAAAACGTAATTGTGCAACCCTCTTAGAGAAGGAGTTTAACGCAAAAGGTTATGTTCCTTCAACCATTATGCTGTCCGGAAATACCGATTGTTATCAGCCGCTGGAGCGCAAACTTAAGCTTACACGATCTTTGCTTTACGTTTTTTTGAAATATAAGCATCCCGTTTCCATTATTAGTAAGAATAACCTGATACTTCGTGATCTGGACATTTTAACTGAACTGGCAAAATGGAAACTGGTACATGTAGCAGTTACGATCAATTCTTTAAATGAGGAATTAAGGCAAAAAATGGAACCTAGAACGGTAACGGCTGCTGGGCGACTGAATGTGATAAAGAAATTGACGGATGCCGGCATCCCGGTCATGTTAATGTGTGCGCCAATTGTACCGGGTTTGAACAGCGACGAAATGCCGGCCCTTATTGAGCAAGCGGCAAAGCATGGAGCCACTGCAGCTTCTTTTACCATTGTAAGACTTAATGGAGCAATCGGGGAGATATTTAAAGATTGGGTTCATAAGGCCTACCCGGATAGGGCTGAAAAAATTTTGCATGGTATTGCTGCGTGTCATGGTGGAAATTTAAATGACAGTCAGTTTGGTAGGCGGATTAGAGGAGAAGGACAACTCGCCGATAGTCTGCATCAGCTATTTAAATTGTCGGTGTCGCGCTTTATGGGTGAAAATAAGCTGACCGAATTACGTAGCGATCTATTCGTTCCAACCAAGGGGAAACAATTAGGATTATTCTAACGATTAATAACAATTTTTTAGTACTTTCAACCCTATTATTTAAGATATGGAGAGTTATATCACAGAAACACCTGTTGCCAGCCTAATTTTTGTTTTTACGCTTATCACCAGTATTTATGCCTTTTCAAATCACGGTGTTCTTGAAAAGTTTATGCTGCATCCATATAGCATAAGTAGGGGAGCGCGAATATATACATTACTTACCAGTGGCATGATTCACCGTGATTGGATGCATTTATTTTTTAACATGTTCACCTTCTCTTTTTTCGGTTTTCAATTAGAAAAAATTTTGGTATCCATCAGCAGCTGGGGACATGTACAATTTGCTTTAATTTATCTGTTGAGCTTGGTTATTAGTGATATAACCACCATTATGAAGCAGAAAAACAATTACAATTACTATAGTTTGGGGGCTTCAGGTGCCATCTGTGGGGTACTTTTTAGTGCTATTCTATTTCAACCCACCTCTTATATAGGTGTGTTTTTTATTCCCATCCCTGCGGTTATTTTTGGTCCCTTGTTTTTATTCTATTGTGTGTGGGCAGCTAAAGTAGGGCGCGATAGCATCAACCATGATGCACACTTTTATGGTGCGATCGTTGGCCTTGTTGTTACGGTATTACTATACCCTCAGGTTATTGGTCACTTTTTCAGCGCCGTAGGACAACTGTTCACTTAGTCGCCATAAGTCTTAGGTAAATCAATTGCTTCACACGGGCGGAATGATCCGTTTTGATCCGCCAAAAATGTCATCGGGTTTTCAGGATCCTTAATGATTTCAAATAAGGTAAAACCCCAAGGTTTCCAGAAATTTTCCAGTACCTGTCCATATGTCTTAGCTTGAAACGTATCAAAGATGGGGCGTGTGTCCATGCCCGCTAGTGGCATAGGTTCGATATAGACGATTTTTTCGGTTGGCAGTATGGCATATTCAGGTAGCCGATTAAAGAGATAAGCAGAATAAAAAAATAAGCCACAAATCTCTTCAAACTGAATGGGATGCAGTTTTTTTCCGGATACTAACTGAAGCTTCCGCTCGTGATATCTATTATTGGCTCCGTTGTCTTGCAAGCAAGCTACAATGCCGAAATTGTTCATTCGTAATGAGAAAACCAATGTGTTAATTTCATCTCGATAACTGAATTTGTCTTCCGGACTGTCTATTTCAAATACGTTGATGCTGAAAGGTAAACTGCCTTCGAATTCCATAGATTTAATCATCGATTGCAGCATAACATGTAGATTGGAAAATTTTTTGGCTAGAACCTGCGAAAAGTTCATCGCTTCACCGCTCATATGCTGTTGCCTGATCCCAATCTGTATTTCATTGAATACAATTCCATAAAGAAGCTTTCCAATCCATTGAAACAATAATTGCTTGTTAAGTTTGATTACTTCCTGATAGCCTCCTAAAAAAGCCGCTTTTACTTCCTCTTCTAACTTTTCCAATCTATCAGAAGTGTCTGCCGAACAAGGCACCTTAAGCTTTTTGTAAGTCGTTATACTTTCGTCGAGCAACTTGAATGGCTTTTCTTCTAAATGATAATGTTGCATCAGCCAGGAAGGGAACACCTGTATTTGTTCTTCGGATGATGTTAACGTTTGCCCACTTAAAAAGCAAGTCTTATTGTCAAACGAAAATTTATGAAAGGGGTAGTATAACATTGTTAAATAGTTAATAGGGAACTTGTTAATAGTTAGTAGGAAATAGAGAACTTGTTAATAGAAATGTTGGATCGAGATAACTAATCATTTTGTCTTCAATATCTGTATAAGTTTTATCAACATTCTCTTTATATGGATAATTTCTTCTTGCAACCGGCTATTTTCAATACAGAAATTTAAGCGCTTAGCAATTTCCAATTGTGTTTCTATCTCAACGATAGATCCTAAGCTAACATATAAAAATTGTATGTATTCCTTAACAAATTGTCTTGCGGCTCCTTCTGCAATATTTGAAGGGATTGATATAGCAGCCCTTCTCATTTGACTGGTAAGGCCAAATTTTTCTTCTTCAGGAAATTTAGCGGTTAATTGATAAATGTTCTGGACAAAGTCCAAAGACTTTTGATATACTAATAAATCTTTATGGGAATTAATTTCATTCATAAGCTAACCTTGAAATGACAGCGCATATCGAAAGAGGAAAGGGCGCTTAAAGCTTTACGCTATTAACCACTCCCTTGTTCCCTATTAACAGCTAACTATATTGCTTATTATAATATTCCTGATAGGCTCCCGAGGTTACGTTATTTAGCCATTCTTCATTTGCTAAATACCAATCAACGGTCTTTTCCAATCCTTCTTCGAACTGTAAGCTAGGCACCCATCCCAAATCTTTTTGCAGTTTTGTGGAATCGATCGCATACCGTAAATCATGGCCTGCACGATCTTTAACGAAAGTGATAAGTTTTGCCGATTCGCCTGCGGGTCGTCCCAACTTCCGATCCATAATGTTACAAAGTAATCGGATCAGATCAATGTTTTTCCATTCATTATGCCCACCAATATTGTAGGTATCGCCGGCCTTTGCTTGGTGGAAAATAACGTCGATGGCACGGGCATGGTCTTCTACCCACAACCAATCCCTAACATTTTCCCCTTTCCCATAAACAGGCACGGGTTTATTGTTTTTTATATTATGAATTGCTAAGGGAATCAGTTTTTCCGGGAAGTGATGGGAACCATAATTGTTTGAACAATTTGAGATGACCGTATTAAGCCCATACGTATCATGATAGGCCCTGACAAAGTGATCGGAGCTTGCCTTTGAAGCAGAGTAAGGTGAGTGTGGGTCGTACTTCGTTTCTTCGGTGAACATACCACTTTCTCCCAAGGCGCCATAGACCTCATCTGTACTAACATGATAAAAACGTTTGCTACTATCACCTTCCCAGTATTTCCGCGCAGCATTCAATAAGTTGACAGTTCCAACGACATTGGTCAGTACAAAATCCAAGGGGTTGCTAATAGAGCGATCTACGTGCGACTCAGCAGCAAGATGGATTACGGCATCCGGTTTGACACGCTCGAACAGCTCATTGATAAATGCAGCGTCAGTAATGTCACCCTTTACGAATTCATAGTTCACCTGATCTTCTATATCCGATAAGTTGGCAAGGTTACCGGCATATGTTAATTTATCGAGGTTAATAATGTGGTATTGCGGATAGTTGTTAACAAAACGTCTTACTACGTGCGATCCAATAAATCCGGCACCTCCTGTTATAATGATATTCATGGTCTTTCTATTAAGTATGTTTGCTAAACACAATTTTATTATCCAAATGGATTTTTCTCTTTTAAATAAACTTCCCAAGCCCAAGCCGAACGCATCATTTCCTCCACATCCAATTCGGCTTTCCACCCCAATTCCGTCAATGATTTAGAGACATCTCCCCACACTTTTTCGATGTCTCCTGCACGGCGTGGGGCAATTTGATAATTCAGTTTTACGCCTGTTGACGATTCGAAGGCCCTGATAATTTCGAGCACGGACAAACCTTTACCCGTACCGATGTTGAATACTTCATAATTGGCTTTGGCCTTATGTTCTTCTAAACGTTTTATGGCCGCTACGTGTGCCTTTGCGAGGTCTACAACATGGATATAATCCCTAATGGCTGATCCATCGGGTGTATCATAGTCATTTCCGAACACGGTAACTTTTTCTCGCTTTCCAATTGCTGTCTGTGTAATGAAGGGTACAAGGTTTTGAGGTACACCTAATGGCAATTCGCCGATTAAAGCACTGGCATGTGCTCCCACAGGATTAAAATAACGTAAAGCAATGATATGATAATTGGCAAAAGCCTTGGCCGTATCGCTTAAGATTTCTTCGGCTACCTGTTTAGTATTACCGTAGGGCGATTCAGCTTTTTGAACCGGTGCGCTTTCGGTTACCGGTAATTCCTTAGGCTGCCCATAAACTGTACAGCTTGAGGAGAATACAAAATTGATATCGCGATCCTTAAATGCATTTAATAGATTGAGTAAAGAAAAGAAATTGTTTCGATAGTACTTGATCGGTTCTTCTACAGATTCGCCAACTGCTTTGCTGGCCGCGAAATGAATGAGTCCGGTGATATCCGGGTTATTCTTTACAAATTCGATTACCTTTTGTTCGTTGCAGAGGTCAAATTCATGAAACTCCGGGCTATTTCCGGTGATGGAAGCTATTTGTTTCAAAACCCCTTTATTAGAATTCGATAAATTATCAATAATAACAGGCGTGTAACCTGCATTTTGTAATTCTACAACGGTATGCGATCCGATATATCCCGTACCGCCGGTAACCAAAATTTTGCTCATATAATCGATTTTAATTAATGCTTGTTATAATACGTAAAATCTTTGTGTTTTATTTCTTTTTCGGGAAGTGATTTAAAATATTTATAAGTCTTTTGCAGACCTTCCTCCCGTCCAATCTTAGGTTCCCATCCTAGAATTTCCTTCGCTTTTGTTATATCGGGTCTTCTTTGTTTAGGATCATCGATCGGTAGGTCACGATAAACTAGTTTCTGATTCGTTCCTGTCAGTCTTATTATTTCTTCACCAAATTGCTTGATGGTTATTTCATCAGGATTTCCTATGTTTACGGGTTGTGTATAATCACTCATTAATAACCGGTAAATGCCATCTATTTGATCGTCCACATAACAAAACGAACGTGTTTGTGAGCCGTCTCCGAATACGGTTAGGTCTTCACCTCGCAAGGCTTGTCCTATAAAAGCAGGTAAAACCCTTCCATCGTTTAGTCGCATACGCGGACCGTAAGTGTTAAATATTCGAACAATCCGTGTATCCAATCCATGAAACGTATGGTAAGCCATGGTAATAGCTTCCTGAAAACGCTTAGCCTCATCATATACCCCGCGAGGACCTACCGGATTTACATTTCCCCAATATTCTTCCGGCTGCGGACTTACCGTAGGATCGCCATATACTTCTGACGTGGATGCTACTAAAATGCGCGATTGTTTAGAACGTGCTAAGCCGAGTAAATTGTGGGTGCCTAAGGAACCGACTTTTAATGTCTGAATTGGAATTTTTAGATAATCAATCGGACTAGCAGGAGATGCGAAATGTAAAATATAATCTAGGCGCCCCGGTACGTAGACAAATTTGGAAACATCATGATTGTAAAACTCAAAATTTTCCAGTTTGAATAAATGCTCGATATTTCGTAAATCCCCGGTTATTAGATTGTCCATTCCGATTACATGGAAATCCTCTTTGATAAAACGATCGCATAAATGTGATCCAAGGAAACCAGCTGCCCCGGTAATTAATATGCGCTTTCTTGACATGCTTTAATAAATGTTTGGAATATTCTTTGGCGAAGATAAACAAATTGAATATAATTGCCGTTTCTTATAAAAAACTATCAGGGCCTTGTCTGTCCTTAAAATGATTCATAATCTTCTAACAGCATGTGGATATTGTATAATTTGGGTATTTTTTTGGGACAGTTTTTTGTGCTCATTGCCGCACCCTTTAATGCGCGGGTTCGGAAATGGAAAGAAGGCCGGCAAGGCTTGTTTAAGTTGATCGCCAGTAAAGTAGACTCATCAAAGAAACACACTTGGTTTCATTTTGCTTCCTTAGGCGAATTTGAGCAAGGCCGCACTGTTTTGGAAGCCTATAGAACACATTTTCCTAACAAGCTAGTGGTAGTTACTTTCTTTTCTCCATCCGGCTACGAGGTGCGAGCTAACTATGCCAAAGCGGATTATGTGTTTTATCTCCCCGCAGACACACCCGCCAATGCCAAGAGGTTTATCGAGCTCATCAATCCAGAAGAAGTGTTCTTCGTAAAGTATGAATTTTGGCACAATTATTTTAAGGCGCTTCATAATCGGCGAATTCCCCTTTATTTAGTTTCGGCTATATTCCGGAAAGGGCAATTTTATTTCACTTGGTATGGCCGACTTTTTAGATCGACTTTGCGCTATGTGACTTTTTATTTCGCTCAAAATCAGGAAAGTGTTGCTTTGCTGCATAGTATTGGTCTTAAAAATGTTTCGTTAACGGGTGACACCCGATTCGATCGCGTGGCGCTCCTCTCGCAGCATAAACGCGAGATAGAGGTTGTTTCCCGTTTTGTTGACGGACATAAAGTTCTAGTGGCGGGGAGTACTTGGTTGCCCGATGAAGAATTGATTATGTCTTTGCGACAGGTTTATCCCGAATGGAAAATAGTGATTGCGCCACATATTGTTGATGCCGCTCATTTAAATGAAATTGATAGCCGATTTAAACAGAGTGTGCGGTTCTCCACGTTAAATAGTAGCGTTCATCCAAAAGATAATGCGAATGCTTTTGTACTAATTATAGACAACATAGGTATGCTCTCCTACTTGTATAGTTATGCAGATGTCGCTTATATTGGTGGTGGTTTCGGCGTTGGAATTCATAATATATTGGAGGCGGCAACTTATGGCGTTCCGGTAATTTTTGGCCCTCACTATCACAAATTTCAAGAAGCAAAAGACCTAATTGCAGCCAAAGCAGCTTTTAGCATTCGCAACTTACAAGAGTTTGTAGCAGTGTTTGAACGTTTGCAAGAAATAGAGATTAGACAGGAGGCGGGGAATCGAGCGTATGGCTATGTACAACAACAGGCTGGTGCTACGGCGAAGATTATCGATTATTTGGCTGGAAATCGAGAGTAGGTCCGTAGTTGGGTGCAGTGGTGGCATTTACTCGACCATTCTTGAAAGTAGAAGGAATAAGGTGCGACTAACAACTGCTAATACATCGGCTCAAATCACTTTCGCTTCTCTGATTTTCCTCCTAAAGAGCTTGCCTGGTAAATATTTACTGGCCCAAATCGCTTTAATTTCACTTCCCGCTATAAATATTTCTTCTTTTTGTTTGTCTAAATGAGGGATCAAGCGTTTCACGAACTCGGATACTGACATTGCTTTGATGTGGACATCATCTTTCTTTTGATATTTTTCACCATTGCCTATTAGTGCTTTTTCGCCCAATGAGGTGTTTACGAAACCAGGGCATACCATACTAATGTGTATGTTGTCGTCGTAGATTTCCGGTCGCAGGGATTCGAAATAACCATGTAATGCATGTTTGGATGCTGCATAAGAAGATCTAAATCGCGTTCCAATTTTTCCCATCAAGCTGCTTATAACTATGATATGCCCTCTGCCCTGTTGTTGCATGGCGGGTAATACCGCTTGGGTTATGGCTACAGGTCCCCAATAATTAATGTCCATAATCTTTTGTGCCACGGATAACTTTGTGTCTATGGCTAAGGCCCGTTGGGTTACACCGGCGGAATGGATCAATGTGTCGATTCTGCCAAATATGCGTAATGCTTCCAGTGCTTTTTCGGGCAGGGAAGTTTCGTCTTCTAAATCAAGAGGTAACACATGGACATTCATGGGATTGCCTTTGCAGGCTGCTTTTACTTGGTATAGCTTGTCTCTCGAACGGGCAGAAATGATAAGCTTAGCGCCTATAGAAGCATAGTACTTGGCCAAGCCTTCTCCTATTCCGGCTGAAGCGCCAATAATCCAAATAACTCGATGACCGGCAGGTATTATATTTTTTTTAGATCTTTTCATGTTCATATCCTTCTTCAATAAAAAGTTCGGAAGCGATGTAATCGGCCATCAATTTTCCTGAAACGGTCAGTTTTAGGCAATCGCGCTCCCTATATATTTTGTTATCTTCTTCAAACTGCTTCGCATTGCTTACAACATAGCCCAGGGCGGCACTTCCGTAGAGACGTTCGAGGTATTCTAGATCGAGCCCCCACATTGTTCGTAAAGAAGTCATGATATACTCATTGATCCGATCGATTTCAGGTAATGTCTCGACCTCAGCAGGAACACGCTGATGGTTTATCGATGTTATATACTGCTGGTTGTTATTGATATTCCATTGCCGTTGTAATCCATTGAACGAATGAGCGGAAGGACCTATTCCTAAATAGGGCTTTGATTTCCAGTAATTTGTGTTGTGTTTTGCATAACGACTCGGTAATGCAAAATTTGAAATTTCGTAATGCTCATAAGCATAGCCGTCCAGCGTTTCAATGAGTTGAAGAAATTGTGCTGCCGCCTGTTCATCGTCCATTTTTTTATATTTTCCTACCTTTATGAGATGGGCTAAGGCTGTTTTTGGCTCTACTGTCAAACTGTAAGCAGAGATATGCGGAATGTGAAGCTGTACGAGTTTCTGTATATTGTTTAACCATTTTTCATCGGTTAACAAAGGATAGCCATAAATTAAGTCGGCTGTGATATCTTCAAAACCGGCATCCTGTACTCGCTTTATCGCACTATCGGCTTCTTGAGCAGTATGCGCACGGTTCATCCATTTCAGATCTTCGTCATAGAACGACTGGATACCAATACTGAATCTGTTAATGGAAGTTCTTCGAAAAGCTTCAATCTTTGTTTTGCCTAAGTCGTCCGGATTTGCTTCCAGGGTGATTTCAACCGTATTGCTAATGTCGTAATGGCGACTTGCCTCATCCAGTAAGAAACTGATTTCCGATGCTTCTAAGATCGAAGGCGTGCCTCCGCCAAAATAGATTGTATTAATTCGATCGGTGGGAAGATAGCTCGATTGTAAGCGCAGTTCTTTCGCCATGGCTTCCAACATTTCATTTTTGTACTTGATTGAAGTGCTGAAATGAAAATCACAGTAGTGACATGCTTGTTTGCAAAAAGGTATATGAAAGTAAATACCGCCCATGCCTGCAAAGTTAAGGCAATGGAATGGATTTATTCTTCATCGTTAACTCATTTTATATAGGCTTCTTTTCCGGGATCGTCCAGAAGTAAATAGTAGATTCGCCAACTTTGATTTTTTTCTCAGGCTGCCAATCCCCCATATCAAATTCGTTTGAGACAATACGCGTACCGGGTTTTAATTGTTCCAATAGTTTTGGACGCAGTTTTAAATTGACATAGGGAAGCAGATACAGCGTCACCACGGATGCTTTACTGAAATCCACGTCAAAAAGATCTTGCTGTAGGAACTGAACCTTGTCGCTAACACCTTCTTTCTGTGCATTTCGATTCGCTTCCTTAATTCTATTCGGATCTATATCTACGCCAACACCGGTGGCTCCATACTCTTTAGCTGCCGTAATAACGATCCGGCCGTCTCCGCAACCTAAATCATATATCAAGTCGTTTTTGTTTACCTGGGCAATTTGTAGCATCGCTTCAACAACCGCTGGTTTACTGGCTACGTAAGGAACATCCAAAGATTGTTCTGTCCCGGTCTTCTTAGTAGAACAGGAAAGGAGTCCAAGGCATGTTGATAAAAAAAGTATGATAGCTAGCGGAAGTTTTTCTGCTAACTTCGAACGTTTATTTAAGTCGACAACCATATAATGTGTTAAGGTCTGTGGTAAAAGTTTTGACATAAAGGTACAACAATCGTACCTAATTTCTAATGTATTTTACCTTTTAAGACGCTGTTTCACTTAAACAGCTTCTTGAACGTAGATGCGCAATGCGATCATCGCACTTTGTGATGAAATTGTTATGCATCTGATAGATTTTGAGTAAATGGATTATTACGATTTTTTAATATCTTTGGCGGGCTGTTCTTATTTCATTATCTAAAGCATATAGGTACCGCATACAGGTTAGGGACGTAATTGCCGGGAGCGTGAAATTTCAAAAGATGAATAAGAATCCCCTTGACAAAATCGTTGTTTTGAAAGATACATTGAAAAGACTACGCTATATATCTTTAAAAATTAAATAACATCTGGATGAATATCCACCATTTTATATCACAAGAAAATACGAGTTTTATCAATCCCTTATTTATCTTGTATACTTTCCCCCCAAATAACATAGCTACCCAATTTTGCGTCGTTGTTAATGACGACCCACAAGTTGAGGAATTGTACGGGCAAAATAATGTAAATACTTATCAATAATTATATACAAATGAAATACAAACGTATCCTACTTAAACTTAGCGGAGAAGCTTTAATGGGTAACAAACAGTACGGTATCGATATCGACCGTGTCGCCCAGTACGCACAAGACATAAAAGCTGTCTATGATGAAGGGGTAGAGATTGCAATTGTTATTGGAGGCGGAAACATTTACCGTGGACTGAGTGCAGAAAAAGCAGGGATGGATCGTGTGCAAGCTGACTACATGGGCATGCTGGCCACCGTCATCAACAGCATGGCTTTACAGGATGCGTTAGAAAAGGCTGGCATGAAAACGCGCCTGCTCACAGCGATAAAAATGGAGCAGATTTGCGAGCCGTTTATCCGAAGAAGGGCAGTAAGGCATCTGGAAAAAGGTAGAATCGTAATTTTTGGTGCCGGTACTGGAAACCCATACTTTACTACGGATACGGCGGCTTCTTTAAGAGCTATTGAAATCAATGCGGATGTTGTGTTAAAAGGTACTCGGGTAGACGGTATCTATACTGCCGATCCGGAAAAGGATCCTAATGCAACTAAGTTTGACCAGATTACCTTCCAAGATGTATATAATCAAGGATTGAATGTAATGGATATGACAGCCTTTACTTTATGCCAAGAGAATAAATTGCCGATTATCGTATTTGACATGAACAAAAGTGGCAATTTAGTTCGTTTAGCACAAGGCGAGCTAATAGGTACTTTGGTAAAAGACTAAGGCAGCTTAAAGGAGTGGGATGTAGGGTATAAGGCTTATGGTTAATTTGATAACCTTATGCGTTATGCCCTACATCTTCACCTTTCGTCCTTATTGAAGCAATTCCTTTAAGGCTCGGTCCACTTTATGGAAACCAAATTCGCCCAGGACCTTATCGAAGAGGTTTTTTATTTCTTTGTTTTGTAAGTTTCCGATGCTCCCTTCGTGCGTGTGCTTTACTTCCTTAATGGGTTTAAAAGTCCCTTTTTCTATTGCCAAACCGATGTTTTTATAAGCCTCTCTAAAAGGGACGCCTTGTAACACTTCATGATTCACCACTTCTACACTGAATAAGTAGTTGTATTTTGGATCCTCGAGAATATTTGTATTGACTTTAATATTGCTCAGCATTAAGTGCATCATTGAAGGCAGTCGTTGATGGATTGAAAGGCAGGAAATAAATTCTCTTTCAGCAACTGCAAGTCTCGATGATATCCCGAAGGAAGATTTGTGGTCATCAAAGCGATTTCATTTGGCAAGGCCTGGATTTTATTGCAGCGAGCTCGGATAAGTTCAAAGACGTCCGGGTTTTTTTTATGGGGCATGATGCTGGATCCTGTGGTCAATTTATCGGGAAAACTAATGAATCCGAAATTTTGATTCATATATAGGCAGGCATCCATGGCCATTTTTGCTAGTGACGCGGCGATTGCACTCATTCCTTGTGCTAAGACTCGTTCTGTCTTTCCACGGCCCATCTGTGCGTATACAACGTTGTAGTTTAAGGTCTCAAAACCCAATAATTCGGTGGTTAATGTTCTGTTCAATGGAAAGGAAGAACCATAGCCTGCTGCGGAACCCAAAGGGTTCTTATTGCATATCTTCCAAGCGGCCAACATAAGCTCCAGATCGTCTACTAAGCTTTCAGCGTAAGCACCAAACCAAAGCCCAAATGAGGAAGGCATAGCAATTTGCAAATGGGTATACCCCGGCATTAACACTTCCCGGTATTGATTACTTAGTTCTATGAGTAGCTCGAATAAAAACTTAGTATTTTCTACAATTTGTTTGATCTCGTTTCTAAAGTAAAGTTTGAGGTCGACCAATACCTGATCGTTTCTTGAACGACCACTGTGTATTTTCTTTCCGGCATCTCCGATACGTTGCGTGAGCAATAGCTCAATCTGAGAGTGAACGTCCTCCACATGCTCATCAATTGTAAAACCACCCGTCTCAATTTCGCGATAAATCTTTTTGAGCTCTTCTTGAATAACCGCTAGTTCGTCTTTTGTCAATAGGCCAATGCTTTCGAGCATCTGCGTATGCGCCAGGGATCCTAATACATCAAAAGGAGCCAAAAATATATCAAGTGCTCGATCGTTTCCTACTGTGAATTTTTCGACCGATTGCTCTACTTCCGTTTCTTTTTGCCAAAGTTTCATATGTAAATAATTTGTCTTTGAAAGGTCATATGGAATGTCCAGATTATTTTCATTCGAGTTTGTGTTTTGCAGTCATGGACATTTCATAAGAAATTAAAATTCAAAATTAAAAAGTAAAAAAGCCATTAGCCGAGTGCCAATCTCCGATTGCTGATAACCGAAAGTTAATTGCTAATAGCTAAGACCTTGCTTAGCAAAGCTACATAAAGTTCTATTCCCTCTTCAATTTCGCGAAGATATATAAATTCATCCGCACTATGAGAGCGGGCGGAATCACCGGGACCCATTTTTAAAGACGGCACCGGAATGAGCGCTTGGTCACTCATGGTGGGCGACCCATATGTTTTCCTGCCTAAAGCCACTCCCGCTTTCACAAAAGGATGGTCTTTTGTTATTGATGAAGGATTGAGTCGAGTGGATCTCGGCTGTACATCGCTTGCCACATATTGGCGGATGATAGCCAGTACTTCTTCATTGGAATAAGCATCGGTTGTGCGCACGTCCACTACATAACTGCAGGTTGCCGGGACTACATTATGTTGGGATCCGGCATTGATGACTGTTACACTCATTTTTATAGGGCCGAAGATAGCGGATTCTTTAGGGAATTTATAGGCGCGGAACCACTCAATGTCTTTCATGGCTTTATAGATCGCATTATCGCCTTCTTCTCTTGCTGCATGTCCTGACGCCCCCTGGGCCATGCAGTCAAGTACCATTAGCCCTTTTTCGGCAATGGCGAGATGCATCTCCGTGGGCTCACCTACAATGGCAAAATCTATGGGCTCTAATAAGGGAAATATCAGCTCAATTCCATTCCTTCCTGAGATTTCTTCCTCTGCAGTTGCTGCTATGCATATATTGTAATGGAGTTCTTGTAAAGGATAAAAATGTAAGAAAGTTGCGATGAGAGAGACTAGCGGTCCACCTGCATCGTTACTTCCCAAGCCATATAATTTACCATCGCTTACAGCTGCTTTAAAGGGATCGCGGGAGTAACCTGTATTCGGTTTTACTGTGTCGTGGTGAGAATTTAATAAAATTGTGGGTTTACGCTTGTCATAAAACTGATTGTAAGCCCAAACGTTATTTAACTTCCTATAACAGGGTATATCCCGCTCTTGGAAGAAGCGCTGAATTCGATCTGCTGTCCCGGTTTCTTCCTTGCTGAAAGATGGAATTTCAATTAGGTCTTTCAATAAATTGATGCTATCCCTTATTAATGCGTCCATCTTATTCCTTATATAGCCCGCCGGCCCGTTCCGCAGAGAGCTTAATGCCTTTGATAAAGGCAGAGCTAAAACCGTTATGTTCCATCTCGTTTAGGCCGGCAATTGTGCAGCCTTTTGGTGAGGTTACTTTATCAATTTCGCTTTCCGGATGGCTTTGCATTTGCAATAACAAGTCGGCCGCACCCTTTGCGGTTTGAACAGCCATCTTTAATGCATCGTGGGCATGAAATCCAATTTCAACACCTCCCTGAGAAGCCGCGCGAATACTTCTTAAGAAAAAGGCAATCCCGCAAGCACAAAGCGCAGTGGCAGAGGTCATCAAATCTTCATTGATGGTAACTACAGCACCTACGGTTTCAAATAAGCGAGTGACCTCGTCCATATGCTGCTCGTGTGCATTATCAGAGGCGATACAAGTCATCGATTGTCCAATGGCGATAGCGGTGTTCGGCATCGCCCGTATTACTTGTACAGCATCGCCCAGCTTATGACGGATATCTCGGCAGCTTACGCCTGAAATTACTGAAACAACAAGCTGTTTATCGGCAATTACGGCTCCATTGATTTGTTCCAATACTTGATTTAGTTGCTGAGGGAGAACCGCCAGAACAATGATATTAGCATCAAGAACTGCTTCTCTATTATTGTCCGAAAGCTTAAATCCAAGTTTGGCTTCCTGTGACATATTTCTGATGTTCCTTCTCGTGAGCGTTATATCGGAGGCATTACAATAAGCCTTCGCTATCAGTCCTTTTGCCAAGGATAGGCCGATGTTGCCGCTTCCTATGATGGTAATCTTAGGCATAATGTTCGTGTTGAATTATTTGCGTTAAAAAATGGTTGTTCCTGCTTGCTCATCTGTTAAATCATTCGCATGTTTAATAATTACTTTCTTGACACCTTTTGAAATGGCATCAAAAGCATTATCAAGTTTTGGAATCATGCCGTCGGCAATAATACCTTGCTCCTTTAACATGCTATAATGAGTACGATTAATTTGCGTAATAACGGAGCCTTCGTCTTCTATATCTTTTAATACGCCTCTTTTTTCGAAGCAGTAAATTAGAGAAATATCATAGTTTGAGGCGAGCCCTACGGCTAATGCAGAAGCAATGGTATCGGCATTTGTGTTTAATAACTGACCTTCTCCGTTATGGGTTATAGCGGAAAATACAGGGCATAAGCCGAGTTCGAGCAGACTTTGGATACGCTTGTTATGAATCGAAGTTGGGGTCATATCGCCCGCAAATCCATAATCGATCTCTTTGACAGGGCGTTTAATGGTGCGAATCGTGTTCCCATCTGCTCCACTTAGCCCAATCGCATCGCAGTGGTTCGCTTGTAATAGCGCGACAATGCTTTTGTTTGTCAAGCCGGCATATACCATGGTCACAATTTTCAGCGTTTCGAGATCCGTTATCCGTCTGCCATTGACCATTTTTGCCTCGATGCCTAGATCGCTTGCTAACTTACTGGCAATTTTTCCTCCACCGTGCACTAATATTTTCTTTCCTTTCAAATTGGCAAAAACGTTAGTAAACGCAGATAGCGCGGTTTCATTCTCTACAATATTGCCACCTATTTTTACGATATTTAGTTTTTCCATATGAGGGATTATATAAGTGGCTCTTATAGATTTTCCAATATCCTTTTCAATACAACCTGAGCCGCCCATACGCGATTACCAGCCTCTTGAATAACCAATGAGTCCGGACCGTCTAGTAGGGCTGATGATAATTCCAGATCCCTTCTTACCGGCAAACAATGCATCACTTTTGCATGGTTTGTTACTTTAAGCTTCTCGGGTGTGGGCATCCATTCTCTTCCTGTAACCAGTATTTTGCCATACTCTTGATAGCTCGACCAATTCTTAACATAGACGAAATCAGCGTTTTTTAGAGCCTCATTCTGATTGGTGGTGATTGTAGCCCCGTTTGTAAAGTGCTCATCGAGCTCGTATCCTTCAGGATGGGTAATAGTAAAATCTAACAATCCCTGCTCTTGGGCTTTACACATCCATTCGGAGAATGAATTGGGAACCGCTTGCGGTAATGCTTTAACATGTGGAGCCCAGGTAAGAACAACTTTTGGCTTGGCTGTAACTGTTGAAAATTTACCGTCCACTTCTTTAGACGTGGATGGCGTATGCTCTAAGATCGTAATTAAATCTGTTAAGCTTTGAAGCGGGTGACGTGTAGCACTCTCTAAGCTAACAAGGGGTTTTTTGCAGTAAGTTGAAAATTTATTAAAAAGGTCTTCGCTATAGTCTTCTTTACGATCTTTTAAGCCTGGGAAGGAACGTAAGCCCAAAACATCACAATATTCACCCATTACGGCCGCCGCCTCCCGAATATGTTCAACCGTTGTGCCATCCATCACAACGCCATCCCTGGTTTCAAGCGCCCAGCCATCCTTATCCATATTCATGACCATAACATCCATTCCCAAGTTTATAGCAGCTTTCTGTGTACTAAGTCGTGTGCGTAAACTTGGATTCAGGAAAACAAGTCCGAGCATCTTATGTTCTCCCAATTTGCGATGAGCATTCGGTGCAGCTTTAAGCGCTAATGCTTCTTTGACAATAGTTGATAAATTATCTACATCCGCTACTGAAAAAAATTTCTTCATTGAATCTCTTTTTTAATAGTTGTACGTTTTAAGTTACAGGTTGTCCGTTTTAAGCTTTAGGCACTTACGACGTGAAACTTATTACTTATAACTTCTTAATCTCTCCGATAATGCCTCCAAAAACCTGTCCGCCTCTTTCTTTCCTAAATTCAATGCAGGCAGTAAGCGGATCACATTAGGCTTTGCCTCTCCTGTAAATATATGGTTTTTAAATAATAGATCTTTCTTGACCTGATTTAGCTCTTCCGGAAGCTCGATGCCGATCATTAAACCTTCACCTCTTATTTCTTTGATTTTATCAAATCCCTTTAATTCGCTCATTAAATAGCGTCCAATTTGCAATGCGTTCTGCACGAGTTGTTCCTTCTCCATCGTCTCCAAAACGGCTAAGGCGGCTACGCATGCAAGATGATTCCCCCCGAAAGTGGTACCTAATTCACCAAACCAAGGCTTAATCTTGGGTGAAATGGAAATGGCACCTATCGGGAAGCCATTACCCATACCCTTGGCCATGCTATAAATATCTGCTTGTACGTTTGCATGGTCATGGGAGTAAAATTTTCCGGAGCGTCCGTAGCCGCATTGTACAGAATCAGCAATAAAGATTGCATTATACTGTTCGGTTAAGCTCCGTATTTTCTGAAGGAAGCTGTGGTTGGCTACCCGTATACCACCAACGCCTTGAATTCCTTCAATAATGACGGAAGATATCGCTTCTCCTTGTTCCGCAAAGATTTTTTCAAGTGCGTCTTCGTCATTGAAAGGAAGGAAAATAACATTTTCCGTCTCGTTTACCGGAGCGATAATCTTGGGATTGTCAGTTGCCGAAACCGCTAGTGATGTTCTTCCGTGGAAAGCGCCTTTGAATGCGATCACTTTTTTGCGACCATTGTAAAAAGACGCCAATTTGAGCGCATTCTCATTAGCTTCGGCGCCGGAGTTACATAAAAAAAGCTGGTAATCTTTTTTGTCAGAAACTTTGCCCAGTAGCTCAGCGAGTTGTTTTTGAAGCGGTATCTCAATCGAATTAGAGTAAAAACCTATCTTATTCAGTTGATCTGTTATACGCTGTATATAATGCGGATGGCTATGGCCTATGGAGATAACTGCGTGTCCTCCATATAGGTCTAAGTATTCCCGGCCAGTGGCATCATAAACATAAGAGCCAACTCCTTTTACAATTTCAATGGGATTTATAGGGTATACGTCAAAGAGTTTCATTGCGTTATGAGTATTAAGTTTTACGTTTTAAGCTATCGTGCTACGTATTTTTGTTATGAGCGAAATGAGCATTGCTTTTATCTGATTAATTTCGTCGTTGAGCGATTCAAAAGTTTTTTGTGATAAATAGCCTAAATCATTTGCAAGTAGTAAAAAGTATTCTGTTTCGTTTGCAGATCCTAACGAAATGCTCAAAAAGTGAATAAAATCTTTTTGGGAGGGCCTTCCACATCTTTCTGCAATATTCGCAGGTATAGAAGCTGTAGACCTCCGCAACTGACTGGTTAAACCGTATTGTTCTTCTTTAGGAAAAGCCGCGCTGATTTTATAGATATTAAGAGTAGTTTGATGCGACTTTACCCATACAATCAATTCTTTATAATTTTGCATTTTGAAGTTAAACGTATAACATACTACTTATAACTTATAACTTAAAAACCAACGGCTTTAAGCTTCAATCCAGTCGTTTCCTCCAATCCGAATAGAAGATTCATGTTTTGTACGGCTTGTCCGCTTGCACCTTTTAGAAGATTATCGATGATGGAGATAATCATCAATTTAGTACCATGTTTCTCTAAATGAATCAGTGCTTTATTCGTGTTCACCACTTGTTTTAAATCGATGTTGCCCGGACTTACGTGAGTAAATGGATGACTTGCATAATAGTGGCTATATAAATCTGATGCCTCCTCTATAGATAATGTTGACTCCAAATAAGTACAGGCTAAAATACCTCGGGTAAATGCACCACGTTGTGGCACAAAATTGATTGTTTGATCAAACGAAGATTGCAGTTGAATAAGACTTTCTCCGATCTCATGTAGATGTTGATGCTCGAAAGCCTTATATACGGAAAGGTTATTATTCCTCCAGCTAAAATGGGATGTCGGTGATAAGCTCTGTCCGGCACCGGTAGAGCCGGTTGTTGCATTGATATGTATTTCCGAAGCCAGCAGTCCTTTAGCTGCCAACGGCAGCAAGCCCAATTGAATCGCTGTAGCAAAACAGCCCGGGTTCGCGATATGCTGCGCCGTTTTTATTTTATCCCGTTGAAGCTCGGGTAAACCATAAACAAAGTTTTCCGCCTTTGACTTCAATCTGTAATCCTGGCTCAGATCAATTATCCGAATGGATTCGGCTATCCGGTTTGCCTCTAAAAATTTCCGGGCCGCACCATGACCAACACACAGAAATAAGACATCAATATTTTGGGGAAGCTCATCGGTAAATTTCAGCTCTGTATCGCCAAATAGATCAGTATGCACGGAATGAACCGGGTTCCCTGCGTTACTGTTACTATTGACAAAGGCAACTTCTACATGAGGATGATTAATGAGAACCCTTAAAAGCTCTCCTCCGGTATAGCCGGCTCCGCCAACAATCCCTACTTTTATTTTATTCATATCAGAATAGTTTTGAGTTATAAGTAATACGTTATACGTTATACGTTTTTTTCTTACTCACTCGATACTTATAACTCATTACTTAAAACTTACAACTTATTAACCTTATGCCATATCATTACTTGATTTCCAAAGATTTTAGAGAATCCCTTTACATCTTCGCCAGTCCATGCATTGTTCATCTCTCCATAACTTCCGAACTTACTGGACATTAAATCATGCTTGGATTCCACGCCAATTATATTAAATCGATACGGGTTTAATTCAACGAATACTTGACCACTGACCATTTCCTGTGAGCTTTGCAAAAAGGCTTCAATATCTCTCATAATAGGATCATGAAATTGCCCCTCGTGCATCCAGTTACCATAAAAAGAAGCTAACTGATCTTTCCAACTTAACTGCCATTTCGTAAGTGTGTGTTTTTCAAGCGTATGATGAGCTTTAATAATAACAACCGGTGCTGCCGCTTCAAAACCGACTCTTCCTTTGATGCCAATGATTGTGTCTCCTACGTGTATATCTCTTCCTATTCCGTATGGTTGGGCAATCGACTGCAATTTTTGTATCACTTTTACCGGACCTAGCCGTTCACCGTCAAGTGCTACCGGCTCACCTTTCTCGAATTCATGGTAATTCTTCTGCTTTCACTTGCTGTCACTTGTGTGGGCCATGCCTCTTCCGGTAATGTTTCATGGGATGTTAAGGTTTCTTTTCCTCCCACTGAAGTGCCCCAAATGCCTTTATTAATCGAGTATTTTGCTTTTTCGGCACTGTAGGTTACACCATGATTATGCAAGTAATCGATTTCAGATTCGCGGCTTAATTTCAAGTCCCTAATAGGTGTTATGATTTCTACGTCCGGAATCAGGATATTAAAGATCATATCGAAACGTACTTGATCATTACCTGCACCAGTACTTCCATGGGCAACGAAGTTTGCGTCGATTTTCTTTACATAGTTTGCAATGGCAGTTGCTTGGCATACACGCTCGGCACTTACCGATAAGGGATAGGTTGCATTTTTTAATACGTTACCGTAGATAAGATACTTTATACTTTCGTTATAATAGTTTTGGGTTTCATCAACTGTAGCATGTGACGCAACACCGAGCTCATAAGCGCGTGCTTCGATCTGTTTAAGTTCATCTTCCGAAAATCCTCCCGTATTGACGATGACGGAATGAACTTCTAAGCCCATATCTTTGGATAGGTAAATGGCACAGAATGAGGTGTCTAATCCTCCACTAAATGCTAATACTACTTTCTTTTTCATTAGAATAATTTATTATTAAACGGAATGAACTCGCTTGCAGTACGCCGGCAAATCCATCTTATAGAATATGATGAGTGAAGGCTCTTATTGGCATAAATGAGCTCCTAACACTCGGTTATACCTGTCTTTTACAGGCTAGCTTATATTGTAATTACTGTAAGCGGTAACTAATACATCAACTAATCGTACGCTAAAAATAAGGTAGCGATAATTTTGCTCCTTCTTCTCAAACTTAATTCGATACGTTTTAATAAGGAGTGCTTTTTTTGCATCTGTTTCAAACGTTCTTTTGCTTTCGCTTTTTGCTCAATTTTTTGTCGAAGCTCTTTTTCCTTCTCCACAGGGTCCCATAACATAGCTGTGCACATACAATTTTTACGGTCTTTACTCATTAAGATATCGTAATTTACACAACTTTGACAACCTTTCCAAAATTCTTCGTCTTGGGTTAACTCTGAATAGGGGACGGGTTCATACCCCAGCTCCGAATTGATTTTCATTACTGCAAAACCAGTGGTCAGACCAAAGATTTTTGCCTTCGGGTATTTTTCGCGCGATAAGTCAAAAATCCGCTTTTTAATAGCTTTAGCTAACCCTTCTTTTCGGAAAACCGGATTAACGATGAGGCCGGAATTGGCAACATATTCACCATGGCTCCAAGTTTCGATATAACAAAAACCTGCCCAAGTGCCATCTTTATGGAGCGCTATTACAGCTTTTCCCTCAAGCATCTTATTGGCAATATATTCCGGTTTTCGACGTGCAATACCCGTACCGCGTGCTTTGGCAGATTCCGCCATTTCATTGCAAATCTGTTCGGCATATCCGATATGCGATTCATTTGCAGGAATAACAACAAAATTTGAAGTATTCATTGAATGTGAATGACCCAAGAGAACAAAACAATAAAACACATTTTGCTCTACCGTTTGATTTTGATTACCTTTTTGTTAATTGTTTTTGATGGATACAATAACCGGACTCGCTATTGTACTTTTTGTGGAGTGGGTATGCCCTCGAATCAAGCCCGGGGCATAATGGGTCGTCGGACTCTTAAAACAAGTTTGTTGCCAATCGCTTTTATGCATGGGATTACTTGCGCACTTCCTGGATTGGAATGCTTAGCAATATTTATATGCATATTAGCAATATTCATGTTATAAAGAATCTTTCCTTATTTAATAATGGTTGCAAATGTAAAAAATAAAATTTGGTTTATGCAATATTTATTGTATAAAATTAGTAATATTTTATCGA
Organism: Olivibacter sp. 47; assembly: GCF_030372825.1. Lineage (NCBI taxonomy): Bacteria > Pseudomonadati > Bacteroidota > Sphingobacteriia > Sphingobacteriales > Sphingobacteriaceae > Olivibacter > Olivibacter sp. 47. The sequence goes on along the minus strand of NZ_JAUCNR010000001.1, from coordinate 5,903,937 downwards.
TTTTGCTTGGCAGTTTTGATAATGTTATGGCTTGACTCCCATTTTTAGGATTTCTTTAAAGGTGTAAAACGAAGGCTGTGGCGTTATATTCCATTAAAAGGTGTATAGAATGGGATACCTCTTGTAACTGAAAGGCAATATAAGAGGTATCCCATTTTCGGGAGATTACCAGAATCTTACGTAAAGCGCACTAACTAATAGTAAAGTCAATACAATCATAACCATTACGGAAGGTTCTACTTTAAACATTTTAGTGTCTAAAATGAATGCTTTGGGATTAATTTTTGGTCCTGCCAAACTAACAGCGATCATTGCAATAACAGTGAACAGAAACGAAAGGCCCATGCAAATCTGAAAAGGAATTTCATAACCACCGCGCCCGTTTGGATAAGCCGTATATAACAAAGTGTCATTTCCAAACCACGTCGGCGCGTAATTGTTAAAAACTACCGATAAAGCAAAACCCATAATAAGTCCTACGATGGCTGCAGCTCCTGTAGTTCGTTTCCAAAACATACCTAATAAAAACATTGCCAATACACCTGGACTGATAAAACCGGTATATTTTTGAATAAAAGTAAAACCGCCCTCTCCGCCGATTCCAAGCATATCGTCCCACGTGAAGAGAATTGATGCTGCAATCGCGATGATTACGGTAATTTTTCCAACATTGACCAGATTTCTTTCCGACGCATCTTTATTCATATACTTTTTATAGATGTCCATGGTGAAAATAGTGGCTATACTGTTGGCCTTTCCCGCTAACGAAGCAACAATGGCTGCGGTTAAGGCAGCTAATGATAGCCCTTTCATGCCATCAGGCAGAAAACCTAGAATAGCCGAATAGGCATTGTCAGGGTTGAAATGTCCACCCGGTGCCATTTCTTCCTGCAAAGCGCCATTTTTGTATAGAACATAAGCGGCGATCCCGGGAAGCATAACGATAACCGGCATAAAAAGCTTCAAAAATCCGGCAAAAAGAATTCCCGTACGTGCGGTTTTTAAATCAGCACCCAAAGCGCGTTGGGTAATATATTGATTGCAACCCCAATAATTTAGATTGACAATCCATATCCCTGCTAAGTACATGCCTAAGCCGGGGAGCATAAGGTACTTATTAATTTCCTCCTGGGATGACGAAGCAGTCGGCTTTTCGATAATCATTTTAAAATGCTCCGGCGAATCCTTCATAAGTTGCGAGAAGCCGGCCAATACATCTTTGCCTAAACCAAAATGTTCGCTGACAAGTGTAAGCGCTACATAAGTTGTAGCTACGCCACCAATAATAAGTACCAGCACCTGAATAACGTCCGTAAAACCGATTACGCGCATACCGCCCAGGGTAATTACAACAGCAAAGACCGATAGAGCCAATACAATCGTATGAAAGCTTCCACCGCCGGCCAAATTATTAATAGCTAAAGCTCCTAAGAATAAGATTGACGTTAGATTTACAAAAACATAAAGGAACAACCAGAATACAGCCATGATTAGACTGGTTGTTTCATTGTACCGATTATTTAAAAATTGCGGCATGGTGAAAATCTTGTTTTTCAGATAAACAGGAATGAACCACACGGCTACAATAATAAGAGCCAGGGCCGCGATCCACTCGTAGGCTGCAACAGCAACCCCGACGGTAAATCCATTGCCGCTCATACCGATGAATTGCTCTGCCGATATATTGGAAGCGATAAGCGAAGCGCCAATTGCCCACCAGGTTAACGATCCTTCAGCTAAAAAGTAATCTTTACTACTGGCGTTCGCATTGTTTTTTTTGCGATAAATCCAATATCCATATCCCGCTACTACTACAAAATAGACGAGAAATATGATGTAATCAATTTGTGCAAATTTTCCCATAATGGAGTTAAGGTTAAAAGGTTAGCAAAAAAGATGGCGAAAAGAGCCGTTCCGCCACCTTTTATTTTATTTTTGGATCTGATAAAACACCTCACTCCATTTCAATTCATTTTCGAATTGACCAAGCTTCGTGTTTTCATCAATTTTTACAAATTCAATACCTGCTATACGTGCAAAATCTTCCAGGTACTCACTTGTTAGATTTTGGCTATAAACGGTATGGTGCGCACCACCGGCATAGATCCAAGCGGTACATGCGGTTTTCATATCCGGTAATGGTTTCCAAAGAACGCGTGCAACCGGTAACTTTGGTAGTTCATTTTGTACATCAACCCCTTCTACAACATTCACAATAAGGCGAAACCTGTTTCCCATATCCACTAATGAGGCATTCAATGCCTTTCCGCCTGCTGCATTAAAAACAAGTCGGGCCGGATCTGCCTTTCCGCCAATACCTAAAGGATGAACTTCTAAACGAGGTTTATCTTTTGCTAAGGAAGCGTCTACTTCAAGCATATGTGACCCGAGTACCATTGCATTATCAGGATCGAAGTGATACGTATAGTCTTCCATAAAAGCATTCGCTCCAGGTAGACCCGAAGCCATTACTTTGCAGGCACGAACCAAAGCCGGTGTTTTCCAATCGCCTTCTCCTGCAAAACCATACCCTTGTTGCATAAGCCTTTGGGCGGCAATACCTGGAAGTTGTACTAAACCGTGCAAATCCTCAAAGGTGTCTGTAAATCCTTTATAACCGCCTGCTTCCAGGAAGTTCTTTAAACCGATTTCGATTTTTGCTGCATCTAGTACGTGTTGTCGTTGCGCTCCGCCTTCTTTCGCGTTATCGGCAAGTATATATTCTTCTTCATATACTTTTACCAGTGCTGCAACCGCTTCATCACTTACTTTGTTTATCTCAGCTACTAGATCACCAATGGCATAAGTATTAACCGAGAAACCGAATTTCATTTCTGCTTCCACTTTATCTCCATCGGTTACAGCAACATATCGCATGTTATCGCCAAAGCGAACAAACTTCGCGCCTTGCCAATCGTTCCAAGCGGCGGCGGCCCTAGTCCAGATACCAATCTTTTTGGCAACATCTTCATCCTGCCAGAAGCCGGTCACTACTTTTCTGTTGATCCGCATCCTGGAAACGATGAACCCAAATTCCCGGTCGCCATGTGCACTCTGATTGAGGTTCATGAAATCCATGTCAATACTGTCCCACGGAATATCTCGATTATACTGCGTGTGCAGATGTAAGAGGGGTTTTTTGAGAGCGTTCAATCCCCTGATCCACATTTTTGCCGGAGAGAACGTGTGCATCCAGGTAATAATGCCAATACAATTGGCGTCTTTGTTTGCCTCTGCGATGGTGTTATATATTTCTTCCGAGTTTTTTACAATTGGTTTGTACACAATATTAACCGGAATCAGTGCTTGATCCGTCAAATAATCAGCAATCTTTTTAGCGTGCTCCGCAGCCTGCGCGAGGGTTTCAGGACCGTATAAATCTTGACTTCCTGTTATAAACCAGACGTCAAAAGTTTTTAAATTTAGCATATCTATATTTCGTTGTTCGTTATTTGTTTTGTATCAAGTATCAAGATATTCCTAGAAGTTTTCAGTTTTACGTTTATTGATTTTCCAGCCTTTGTCTGTGGCTTAGGAGCTGGGAAACAGGGGGCTTATTCCCTGTTGTAAATTTAAACTTACCACGTAAAACTCATCACTTAAAACTACTGTTGTCCATAATAAGAATCCGGTCCATGCTTCCGCTCGAAATGTTTTTTGATCAATGAATCTTTAAGGCGTGGCGCATTGGGATTAATCTGTTCCGTTAATAAGGCCATTTGTGCCACCGTTTCCAAGACAGCGCTATTGTACACTGCTTTTTCTGCGGTCTTTCCCCAAGTAAAGGGGGCGTGGTTTCCTACCAAAATCATTTCCACTTCCCGGTAATCCAATCCGTGATCCTTAAAGTGGTTAAGGATCTGAAAGCCTGTTTCATATTCATAATTACCTTTGATCATGTGATCGGCCATGGGCGGAGCACATGGAATATCGGTAGTAAGATGGTCGGCGTGTGTCGTGCCAAATATGGGAATATCCCGCTGACTTTGCGCCCACGCAGTAGCATAAGTAGAATGGGTATGGACAATACCGCCGATATTTTCCCAGTGTTTGTATAATACAGCATGGGTTTTCGTATCAGAAGAGGGTCTCATGTCACCTTCAATGGTATTGCCCTCAAAATCGACAATCACCATGTTTTCGGGACTTAATTTTTCGTAAGGCACACCACTTGGTTTAATGGCAAAAACTCCTTTAGCTCGATCGACAACGCTGACATTGCCAAATGTAAAAAGCACCAGACCTAGTTTAGGAAGCTGCATATTGCTTTCATATGCAGCCTCTCTTATATCTTGATAATTAAAATTAGCCATGAATTTTAAGCGATATGAGTTAATATATTGTCTTTTGAGGTTAACTTCTCTTCAATGAGCATACCCATTTGTGTATACTTTTCGTAGCGTAGTTTATAAATCGCAACTCTTTGCGGATTCGGGTGATATTCAGCGTCAAAGCCTTGGCCCATGGCAGACATAGCCTCTTCTACTTTGGTGTAAATGCCTGCCGCAGTGGCTGCAAACATAGCGGCTCCAATCGCACAAGTTTGCTCCGATCGATGGATTTTTATGGGCATATCCATTACATCAGCCATCATTTGCATGATAAATGGTGCTTTTCTGGCGACACCTCCCATGCCAATTAAGCCTTTAACCGGTACACCTTGTTCATTGAAGCGATCAACAATTTTCTTAGCGCCAAAACAAGTTGCCTCTACTAATGCTCTAAAGAGCTGCACCGCGTCTGTTCCCAGGTTTAGGTCGAAAAAAGCTCCTTTAAGCGCCTGGTTAGCATCAGGTGTCCGTCTTCCGTTTAGCCAGTCGATTGCAAATTCTTGCTGAATATTAGGTTCGATCTTCTCGGCGAGTTTACTCAGTTGCGGTATAATCTGCTGTTCTAGTTGGTTCGCCAAATCGTCCAATGCCGGATTATCATTTGTTGACAAAAGATTTTTTAGTGGCCACATCAAAAGATTTTTGAACCAGGCATAGGCATCACCAAACGCAGACTGACCGGCCTCCATTCCGAGCATCCCGGGAATGACAGAACCATTTACCTGGCCACAAATACCGCTTACTAAGATGCCGTCTACTTCATGGTTCGGAGCCACTAGCATATCGCAGGTAGACGTGCCCATTACCTTGCTTAAATAGTATGGCTCAATTTGTCCACCCACAGCTCCCATGTGGGCGTCGAAGGCGCCAATTCCGATCACTACCGATGTGCTGAGTCCGAGTTTTTGCGCCCACTCTTCACATAAATGGCCCGCCTTTTTATCGGCCGTATAGGTATCTGCTGAAATATTGTCGGTAAAGCCATTTAGCAAAGGATCAACAGCAATAAAGAATTCGTTTGGCGGATAACCGTCAAATGACTCGTTCCAAAGGGATTTATGACCGGCCGAGCATACACCTCTTTTTATATGTAGCGCATCTTTGCCACCGGTTAGTAAAAACGGAATCCAATCGCAATGTTCAACCCAAGTGAAAATGTTGTTGGCGATCGCTTTGTCTTTACGTAAAATATGGAGCAACTTCGCCCAAAACCATTCAGAGGAATAGATGCCTCCCACGTATTGCAGGTAGTTTATATCAAATTTTTTGGCGGTTTGATTGATCTCGTCTGCTTCCTTTACGGATGTATGATCTTTCCAGAGTACAAACATTGCGTTTGGATTTTCCTCGAAAGCAGGAAGCAGTGCTAACGGTGTACCTGTTTTATCAACGGCAACTGGTGTTGATCCGGTTGTATCAACTGCGATAGCCTTTACATTGGCTGATATCTGTTCACCACTCTGCTTTAAGCAGTCTTTAATCGTATATTCCAGACCTTCAATATAATCTAAAGGATGTTGCCTAAATTGGTTGATGGAAGGATTACAATATAAACCTTTTTTCCACCGGGGGTAATGATAGATCGAGGAAGCGATCTCTTGTCCATTACGGGCATTCACGAGCACAGATCGCACCGAATCCGTGCCGTAGTCTACTCCGATAACATATGCATTGTCCATATATACTAAAGTGTATTTCGTTCTTTAATTTTTATACCCAGAGAATTACAGTGCTGTGAGTTTACGATACTAATTGGTCAGTCTGTCAATCTCTTCTGCTATTTCGTGTCAAAATAACATTTATTTTTTTAGATAAAAAATATTATCGAAAAAATGTGCATGAAAAAAATTAAGGGTTAGGTATAAAGTTTAAGAATGAACTTATTTTATCTTTATAGGTTTCCTTATTGAGCTTGTAATAAAATGCACCCTTTTTCGAATTCTCTTTATCCTTATCTTTTTGACGAACTAATAAACCTGTTGACAAAAGTTTTCTATTAAAGTTTCTTTTATCCAATACAATATCATAAACACCCTCATAAAGAGTCAGTATTTGGGGGATAGTAAATTTTTCGGGCAGTAACTCGAAGAGTATTGGATGCAGGGCGGCTTTATAGCGTAATTTTTTCTTCGCATGTTCTACCATGCTATTATGATCAAAGATAAGTTTCGGTATTTCTTTTAGTGGCATCCACTCGGCACGATACTCCTTGCTTAACTGATCTTTGTATTTACGAATGTCAATAAGTGCATAATAAGCAATGCTGATTGTTCTCTCAATGGGATCTCGATTGGGTTCGCCAAAGACCTCCATTTGCTCCATATATACATTTTCTAAACCCGTCAATTGCTTCAAGACGCGTGCAGCGGCTTCCTCAGGTGTTTCATTCGGCTCCACGAATCCGCCCATTAAGCTCCATTTATTTTTTTCAGGCTCAAAGCCTCTTTGTATAAGCAGCAATTTAAGACTTTCCCCATCAAATCCAAAGATGATACAGTCTACGGCAACAAGTAGGCGTGTTTGTTTTGAGTATTTCGTCATAATTTAAAGGTAATTAGATCGGTAAGATAATATTCATTTAAGATAATTATCGGCATTCTGTAAAAATTAGTTCCACGTTCGCATTACATGCGATAAAGATAGTCAAATTCCAGTTGCTTTATCAAATTGGTAAAGCAGACAATGTTACAAAGATAATCATTGTTTAAACGATTAAGTATTCAAAGAAGTGTTTTTTGACACTTTTTATTAAATGTTCCATTGACATTTAATAAAAAGCTTCTATATTCGTTCCGACCGATTACGCTTAAAACGAATAACCAATATATAAACACATGCAACGAATCAATTTAAAATTCAATTGGCGTAGCGCTTTGATAGTATACATGGCGCTTCTGCTAAGCCATTTGGGGTGGAGCCAACAGAGCACGCAAATTAAAGGGAAGGTAACTGATAAAAAAGGAGAGCCTATACCCGGTATCAGCGTAAGTCTACCAGGCTCGAAAATCGGAACTACAAGTGATCTCAATGGTTTTTATCAAGTTCAAGTACCGGCCTTAATTGGCAAGCTGGTATTTACCAATGTTGGGTATATAAAAAAAGAAGTCCCTTTAGTTTCCGGACAATTCATCTACGACGTAACCTTGGAAGAGGATTTACTGGGATTGGAAGAAGTGGTGGTGGTGGGATACGGAACGCAGCGAAAAGCAGACATTACCGGCTCTGTTGCTATTGTGGATGTTGCCGAATCCAAGAAATACTTAACAAATGATATTTCCCAGCTATTACAGGGACGGAGTCCGGGTATTACCGTAAATAGCGATGGACAGCCCGGTGCCAGCCCAAATGTAAGAATTCGAGGCGTAAGCACTTTTGGTAATGCACAGCCGCTATATGTGGTAGACGGTGTTCCTGTGGGCACGTCCATACGTGATTTCAGCCCTAATGATATCGAATCGATGCAGGTCTTAAAGGACGCTTCAGCAGGTGCTATATACGGTTCTATGGCAGCCAACGGAGTGGTGATAATTACAACAAAACAGGGTAAGAAAAATACGCCGTTAAATATTGAGTATAATGGATCCTATGGGGTGGATAAAGTTTGGCAACGTATACCGGTTTTAAAGCGCACCGATTATCAGTTGATTGCCAATGAAGTAAGAACCAATGCCGGGTTACCGCTCATTCCGGGAAATGATCCATCTTCACCACTATTTATTGATAACGTGGATACGGATTGGCAAAAGGAAGGATTAAAAAACGGATCAAGGCAAAACCATAATCTCAATTTTATGGGTGGTGGGGAAAATACGACCTATAACCTTTCTTTCGACTACCTTGGTAATGACGGTACTTTTGTTGGCAATGGACCTAGTTATGATCGGTATACTGCACGCATCAATACAACTGCCAGAAAAGGTATTTTCAAAGTTGGCCAAACTTTTATCCTATACACACTCGCACGAAAATACACTTACCTACAATAATACCATATTGACTGGCAGTCGCCCGCCATTGGTGATCGATTTGGTGGAAGCTATTCCAACACAAATGGTTTATGATCCTAATAATAAGGGAGGTTTTGGCGGTACGGAGTCGAATATCCATGATGTTATATCGCTTAATGCAATTGCCATCAATAGTTTGTTTGAGAATTATACAGACGTCGATCGCATGTTTGCAACTGCTTATGGAGAGATCGATTTAATAAACAAGAACGGGCATAGCTTACGATATAAATTAAATTTAGGATACGACAAAACACAGGCGCGGGATTACGCTTTTCAACCTGCCTTCGATTTGGGATATTTTTTCCATTCAAATATTTCCAGATTAGACGACGGGCAACGCACCTATACAACGGGCTTGGTAGAGAACACCTTGAATTATGAAAAAAAGTTTGGAAAACATGCGCTCACGGCACTGATCGGGCAAACCTACCAGTATGGATCTGCATTAGTTCGTAGTGGACATTCAGAAGCCTTTACAGAGCCATATTTCCCAATTTTAGACAATGGAAGCAATAAAACGGCCTCCGGCACCATTGACGAAAATGCGCTTTCATCTTATTTAGGCCGTATTACATATAATTACGATGATAAGTACCTCCTGACTGCCAATATCCGTCGAGATGGATCTTCCCGATTTAGTCCTAGGAATAGGTTCGGTTATTTCCCCTCGATTGCTTTGGGATGGAAGTTGACCAATGAACCATTTTTTAAGGTATCGAAGGATATTGTAAGTGACTTAAAGCTGCGAGCGAGTTATGGCAAGCTGGGAAATCAAAATATTGGGGATTACTTATATATGAGCTATATCAATCCGAATATTGTCTACAACTTTAATGGCCAAAAAGTGTTCGGCGGACTTCAAACAAGTTTAGTGTCGCCTGATATCAAATGGGAATCTAAAGTTACCTCCAACATCGGTTTGGATGGTATTTTGCTGAATGGACTAATTGATTTTACCGTAGAATATTATCGCAATAAAACCACTGATATATTGGTTGGTGTTCCTATTCCCGGTTCAACGGGATCGGTTAATAAGGCACCGACAGTTAATACGGGAAGTTTGCAGAATTCAGGGTTTGAGTTTATGGCAGCCTATAATAAAACCCAAGGAGATTTTAATTTTAGTATTGCCGCAAATGTAAGTACAATTAAGAATAAAGTATTGGCTTTGGGTGATAACAATGAACCTATTTATGGTGCTGGTTCCAAAACGGAAATTGGAGGCGAAGTGGGACAGCATTTTGGCTATGTGACGGAAGGTATCTTTCAATCGGTCGAAGAAGTAAATGCGCATGCTTTTCAAAGTGCAGGAACAGCACCCGGAGACCTTAAGTTTAAGGATTTAAATGGAGACCATGTGATTAATGCGGATGACCGAGCCTATCTCGGAAGTGCTATCCCGGGATTAAATTATGGATTGAACTTCACTGCCTCTTACAAAAAAATAGATTTTACCTTATTTGCATCCGGTAGTTCGGGCTTTAAAATCAATAGCAGAATGTACCGAGACCTTATGTTAACGACAGATTATATTAATAGACATGAGGATATTTTGGAGCGTTGGACACCGACAAACACGAACACCGAAATCCCTCGTTTGGTAGCCAATGATCCCAATGGAAACGGACGTGACTCGGATAGAAAGGGCTGGCTGCAAGATGGAACGTATTTACGGATCAACACGGTATCACTGGGCTATACTTTACCTGATAAATTGATCAAGGGCGTTCAACGCTTGCGGGTCTATGCAACGGCTCAAAACTTATATACTTTCCAATCTTACAAAGGATACAATCCTGATTTCACTGCCGGGGTCTTTGAGCCCGGGTTTGATTTTGGTTCCTTTCCGAAGCCAAGAACCTTGATGTTGGGAGTACAAGTTGGGTTTTAATATATAATCAAAATAATTATGAAAAGATATATAATCGCACTGTTTTTATTCTCCATGTTGATGGTTGGATGCGATAAAAAACTAGATCTTAATAGTCAAAAACAAGAACAAGTAGAGACTTATTGGCAAACAGCAGAGCAAGCATCGGCGGGTGTTATCGCCATTTACAATAGTCTGATTCAAGACGGTACCTATATGCGGATGATGCCTGCTCTTACCGATGCAAGAGGAGATGATTTTGTAGGAGACAGCCCCTGGGGCGATTTGGTGCAAACGGGAAAGTTTACGGTTATGTCAACCTCCGGACCGGTAGAGTGGGTTTGGTCGCAATGGTATCAATTGATATACAGGGCAAATCAAGTGCTTACGTTTGTTCCCAAGATTGAGATGGATCAAGCATTGAAGGATCGTCTATTTGGACAAGCTCATTTTTTAAGGGGTTTAGCCTATTTTACCCTAGCAAATACTTATAAGACTGTTCCCGTTATTCTTACACCTCCTGTCGATAGGCAGGATTATTACCCGGCAACAGCCTCTGAAGAGGTTTTATGGCAACAGATTATCGACGACCTTCGTGCTGCAGTAGAGTTGTTACCGATTTCTTATAGTACGGTATCCGGGCCTGATGCCAATCAAACCGGGAGAGTTACGAAGGGCGCTGCAGTGGGAATGCTCGGGAAAGTGTTTCTCTATCGGAAAAATTGGGCAGCAGCGGCTGAGCAATTCCGATTGCTAATAGAAGGGCCAACGCTGAATACCTATCGTTTAATGACTGATTATCGAGATAACTTCAAGCCAACTAACGAAAATAATGCCGAGTCTTTATTTGAAGTCCAATTTGCCGACCCGGAAACGGTTGGAGGAACTGTCTTCAATTACGGAGGAGAGCCGAATGCCAACTGGAAGCAAGTCTCTTCTGTTGGGCATACCTATGCCATGGACGGTTTTGGTTATTCTGACTTTTTGCCTACAAGAGGACTTTATAATGAATTTAAGGAAGAGCGGACAATAGATGGTGAGCTCGATCCCAGACTGCTATCTACCATTGCTTCCTTTGAGCCAGGTGTGTCCGAATTGGCCTATGGGGATGTTTGGAAAAATCCGAAGAGCAATATCTATCCGCGTAAATATACCCATGATGGTATTCCAGGCTATACAAATGAAAATAACGGCGTGGAAAACTCAGGCATTAATTACCGTATTCTTCGGTATGCTGACGTATTACTCATGTATGCGGAAGCGCTGAACGAACTTGGCCAGACAGACCAAGCCTATCCCTATATACAACAAGTAAGAGATCGCGCGAAACTTCCTGATCTGGCGAGTGTAAAGTCGAATATGACACAAGAGCAAATGCGCGATCAAATCGCACATGAACGATTTCTAGAGCTAGCTATTGAGGGAATTCGGATTAATGACATTATCCGATGGGGCTGGTTATATGATCCGGATAAACTTGCCAAACTGAAAGAAAATGATAACGATTTTGACACCTGGCGAGCAGGAAAGGAATACCTTCCCATTCCACAGCGAGAGTTAGATCTTAATAGAAACTTGTTGCCTAATTCGGCAAATTAAAAGGAATAGCTGAATAGGATAGTTTTTAAATGTTTATTTTACATTTATTAATATTTTCCTATCTTAGACGAGCGTATAGCCAATTATTTGTTAGATACCAAAATTGATACCATGAATAAAAAACCACTTATTGCCTTACTGTCCTTGCTGATTTCCAGTACGACATTATGGGCACAAAACCTGGTGAAATTATTGCCGGGGAAAGACACCATTACCATTAATAAACATATCTATGGGCATTTTGCCGAACATTTGGGCCGTTGCATCTACGATGGCATTTATGTAGGCGAGGACAATAAAACCGTTCCACATACCAACGGTGTTCGCAATGATGTGATAGAGGCATTAAAAAAATTAAACATACCAAACCTTCGTTGGCCGGGTGGTTGTTTTGCAGATACCTATCATTGGAAAGATGGTATCGGGCCAAAAGGAAAGCGACCAAGCATCGTAAATACTTGGTGGGGAGGAGTTACTGAGAATAACAGCTTTGGAACGCATGATTTTTTAAATATGTGTGAACTTCTTGGCACCGAACCGTACCTAGCTGGTAATGTAGGTAGTGGGGAAGTGCAAGAACTGGCCGATTGGGTACAATACGTCAATTTTGATGGAAAAAGCCCCATGTCCGATCTTCGGAGGGAAAACGGGAGAGACAAACCCTGGAAGGTTAAGTTCTGGGGAGTTGGTAACGAAGCGTGGGGATGCGGGGGCAATATGACGCCGGAGTATTATGCGGATGTATACCGTAAATACGCCACCTTTATGTCAGATTGGACCAATAGCGGCGGGCTGTTTCGTATTGCATCCGGAGCCAACAGCGATAATTATGAATGGACCGAAACGCTTATGAAAAAGATTCCCAAATCTTTGGTCAAGGGCTTAGCATTACATCATTATGCGGTAATTGACTGGCAAAAGAAAGGTTCAGCAACCATGTATACTGATGAACAGTATTTCAAAACGATGAAATCTGCCTGGTTCATGAATGAGCTGGTTGAGAAGCATAGTGCTATCATGGATAAATATGATCCTAAAAAAGAAATCGCGCTTGTTGTTGATGAGTGGGGTGGCTGGTACGAGGTAGAGCCCGGCACTAATCCCGGCTTTTTATATCAACAAAATACCATGAGGGATGCGATGATAGCCGGTATGACGCTCAATATATTCAACAATCATGCAGAACGGGTGCGAATGGCTAATCTGGCGCAAACTGTGAATGTGCTACAAGCGGTTATATTAACCGAAGGTGATAAGATGCTGGTGACTCCGACCTATCATGTTTTGGAAATGTACAAAGTGCATCAGGATGCTAGATTGGTTCCTATTGAAGTAAATAGTCAAAAGCTTTCATTTAACGGCGAATCAATTCCAGCGGTTTCCGCTTCGGCATCCATCGCAGAGGACGGCAATACACATATATCGTTGGTAAACATCGACCCTAAAAACCAGCAAGAAATTACGATCGACTTAAGTGATAGAAAATACAAAAATCTAAACGGACGATTACTTACTTCAAAAAAACTTAGAGATTTTAATTCTTTTGAGAATCCAGGCTACATAAAACCAGAAATATTTAAAGGAGCCAAAATGAAAAATAACCAAATTTCGGTCACGCTACCGCCATTCTCTGTGGCCGTCTTAGCGTTAAATTAAAGGTACAAACGAAAGATATATAACATAATGATTCGACGGAAGTTACTGGGAGTATTTATTTTGAGTTGCGCACTCGGCTTAAGTGCGCAAGAAAAGAAATCGTTTACTATCGATATTTCACATCCTACAGGAAACATATCCCCCAATATGTGGGGGGTGTTTTTTGAGGATATTAATTTAGGAGCGGACGGCGGAATCTATGCTGAACTTATAAAGAATAGGTCCTTTGAATTCGCAGATCCTTTTATGGGCTGGAAGAAATTGGGTGAGAAGATCGGAGAGGGAACTTTTTTGGTATTGAATCGAAAAGACAAACCCAATAATCCACGTTTTTTACGGGTTAACACAAGCTTATCATCAGAAAAAGTTGGATTACAAAACGAAGGTTTCCGTGGCATGGGGATTAAGCAGGGACTTCGATATGACTTTAGTGTCTTGTATAAACAAGCTGTACCTGGCATTACTTTACGTTTACAGCTGGTGGATACCTTGGGTTCTGTAATAGGGGAGAGTACGCTTCGTCCGGAAAAAACCGGGACGGATTGGCAAAAGCAGCAGATAAGCTTCCGAGCCGCTAAAACGGAATCAAAAGCGAAACTTGTTCTCTGGTTCGAAGGGAAGGGTACGCTAGATGTAGATATGATTTCGCTTTTCCCGGAAGATACTTGGAAAAACAGACCCGGGGGCTTACGGAAAGATATGGTTCAATTATTGGCGGACATGAAACCGGGTTTTATACGATTTCCCGGTGGGTGTATCGTTGAAGGCAGAGACTTAGCTAATCGTTTTCAATGGAAAAAGACCGTTGGGCCGATTGAGGATCGTAAGCTCATCATCAATCGATGGAATACCGAGTTTAAGCATCGCTTAACACCTGATTATTATCAAAGCTTTGGATTAGGGTTCTTTGAATATTTTCAGTTGGCGGAGGATATCGGGGCCGAGCCATTGCCCATCTTGAACTGCGGTATGGCTTGCCAGTTCAATACGGCCGAGCTGGTTCCAATAGATGAACTGGATGAATATGTACAGGATGCATTGGATCTAATAGAATTTGCTAATGGGGATACCGGCACAAAATGGGGAAAACTGCGTGCCGAAATGGGACATCCGCTGCCCTTCAATTTAAAAATGTTAGGAGTAGGGAATGAAAACTGGGGTCCGCAATATATAGAACGACTTGAAGTCTTCAAAAAAGCCCTTAACGAACGATATCCGAATATTAAGATTGTAGCTAGTTCAGGTACCGATCCCGAAGGCGAACGTTTTGAATTTCTTAATAAGGAGTTAAGACGACTAAAGGTCGATTTTATTGATGAACATTATTATCGCAGTCCCGATTGGTTTTTGACCCATGCTAATCGCTATGACGCTTATGATCGCCAAGGACCAAAAATTTTTGCGGGTGAATATGCTGCCCATACTGATCGGACCGCAGGTACCGGTAACCGAAATAACTGGAAAGCGGCTATTGCCGAAGCAGCATTCCTAACCGGGGTAGAACGAAATGCAGACGTTGTCGGTATGGCTTCTTATGCACCCTTATTCGCTCATGTTGACGGATGGCAATGGACACCTGACCTTATTTGGGTGGATAATTTGCAAGCATACGGTACACCGAACTATCAAGTGCAGAAGCTATACGCTATAAACAAAGGAACTCATGTAATCTCCGTTCGTATGGATAACGTGATTCCTAGTGGTCAGGATGGTCTATATGCGTCCGCGGTACTAGACAGTAAAACCAACGAAGCGATCATTAAGGTGGTAAATCATAACGATTATCCTATCAATGGTAGTTTTAATATACAAACAAAAGAAAATTTAGCAAAAGAAGTAGAACATATTGTGTTGACCGCTGGATTAGCGGAAGAGAATTCCATTCAGCATCCCAATAAAGTCAGCCCGAAAATTGACAAGGTGACGCTTAAAGGGAAAACGATAATCTCCGACTTATCACCCTATTCTTTTCATATCTTCAAAATCAAGATTAAATAGATATGCTAAGCCGGAATCTAATTGTTGTATTTCTCGTGATTACCTGTTCTAGCTATGCGTCGGTGATTATAAAACTTATACACTTGACCATATTTGCGCGCTAATTGTTTTTATTTTTCCTATTTCTTATTACATTATGCATACAGGCTGTGTAAAAATTTCATTAAATTAGCAATTAACACAATATTTTATCAATTTCGCCATTCCTATGATGTTGTACTTTTAATAGCAAATTCATTACGTGTTGAGACGATTATTACTATTTTCACTCCTTTCCTTTATTATATTCGCCGCTTGCAATTCTGCTGAAGAAAAAAAGGCGCAGCAAGCCAAAGAACAAGCAATTACCGATAGTATCAAGCTCATATACCACCCTCGGGATGCAAATAAAGAGGTAGATGCTTTTATGCAGAAACTTCATAAGAAATCGGCGTTTAATGGCAATGTACTGATAGCAAAAAAAGGAAAGATTATTTACGAAAATGCATTTGGTTGGGCTGATTATCTGCGTAAGGACAGCTTGAAGATTCGCTCTCAGTTTGAATTGGCTTCGGTTTCTAAACCATTAACTGCTACCGGTATTTTACTATTGGTACAAGAGGGTAAATTAAAGCTCGACCAGCAAGTGAAGGAGTTTTTCCCCGACTTCCCCTATGAAGGCATTACCGTCCGGATGCTACTAACGCATCGATCGGGCTTGATCAATTATGTTTATTTTACGGATGACCTATGGCCCGATAAGAAAAAAGGGATGACCAACATGGACGTTATGAAGATTCTTGCTGAGCGTAAGCCGGCACCCTATGCCAAACCCGACACTCGGTTTCATTACAACAACTCCAACTTTATGATACTGGGGGCAATTATAGAAAAGGTAAGCGGTCAATCATTTACGGTATTTATGCAAGAGAATATCTTTAGACCCGCGGGAATGAAGAATACGCATGTTTACTCTAAAGCTGATTATGAAAAAATACCTACCGATGTTGTCGGCCATGACAAGGTTTGGCGGAGGTCTGTTGTTCAAAATTTTCACGACGGCCCCGTGGGCGATAAGGGAATTTATAGCACCGTGGAAGATTTATTTCTTTTTGATCGTGCTATGCGTGAAGGGCGATTAATCAATCAAAGTTGGCAAGACTCTGCTTACGCACCACATAACAAAAAGTCCATCAAAGGTGTGTTTAATTATGGCTTTGGTTGGCGTACCTTTGAGCAAGGAAAGGAGCATGTTGTATACCATACAGGTTGGTGGCATGGTTTTAAAAACTTATATGTTAGAGATTTGAAAAACGATGTTACCATTGTTTTGTTAAGTAATATGGCGAACGGAAGTCTTACACATTTAGACGATCTATTTAAAATATTGGATATGCCCGTTATCAGGCAAGGCGCTTATAACGGTAGTGGAGATTATGTTGGAGAATAGGGACTAGTTGAGTGGGGAAATGGTTGAGTAGTTGAGTAGGAACTTAACGACTCAACTACTTAACGTTTTAACAGACAACTAAATATAAAAGAATATGTTCGATAAATTGTTTCAGGCACAGCAAAAGGCCGAAGAAATTAAAAAACGCCTCGACACAATAAGTGTGTCAGGTGAAGTGGAGGGAGGAGCGATTAAAGTAATTGCAACCGCCAATAAAGAAATTAAATCGATTACAATAGACCCAACGTTCCACGAAGGTGCTGATTTGGAGGAAGTGGAAGAGTTATTAGTGGTGGCTATCAACAAGGCTCTTCAGCAAGCTGAAAATGTAAGCCAGACCGAAATGCAAGCCGCAACCAAAGACATGTTGGGAGGCTTGGGTGGTATGTTTGGTCAATAGTTTGTCTTATGGGTGGTAAGTTATACGCTTTAAGAATTATGACTATCAACTCATAACGGGTAATGAGCAGTTTTACAGAAGGCAGGCTTTTTTACTTCCTGCCTACCGCATGCAGGTTTACTTTTAACTTTTTACTTTTAACACATGAAAGCAACATTTTATGGACATGCCACGATTGCCTTGGAGTTAGCTGGCGCCAATGTATTGTTCGATCCTTTTATTACACCAAATGAACAAGCAAAACATATAGACATCAATACGCTGAAGCCTGACTATATTATGCTCAGCCACGCACATGAAGATCATGTAGCAGATGTAGCGGCCATTCAAAAAAACTCGGATGCCACTGTCGTTGCCATCGTAGAAACGGCTGCCTGGGTAGGTCGGCAAGGCATTAACCAAGACAAGATTATTGCGTTCAATTTTGGCGGTACCCTAAAAACCTCTTTTGGTACAGCCAAAATGGTGTATGCACTACATACCAATGGCACGCCGGATCAGCAATATGGAGGCGTAGCCGCGGGATATCTCATCAAAAGTGGCGATAAAAAAATCTATTTTGCAGGCGATACGGCATTGACGCTGGAGATGAAGCTCTTAGCGGATGAGCAATTGGATTGGGCCATTTTACCCATCGGAGACCATTATACCATGGGCGTGGATGACGCCATTAAAGCCGCTGGTTTTGTTAATTGCAAGAATATTATCGGGATACACTATAACACCTTTCCTCCTATTAAAATCAATGAAGAAGAAGCCAAGCAAAAATTTGCTGCCGCCGGTTTAAACCTTCATTTGCTAGCAATCGGAGAATCGATAACCTTGTAAAAAAGATAAGGTGCACAAGCATCTCAAGTTGCGCATAGAATCAATCAATTAGCTAATTATTACATTAGCTAATTGACGTTATATTCCCTTTTCCCGCTGTATTTGTAAATTGTAAAAGCGGAGTCGTCCACTTTCCTCGTCCACCATTGCGTCTACAGTAATATTGAAAACATCATCGATATAGTCAGTCTCGCCGTAAGAAGGAATCCAATAACTGATATTCTGTAAGGCATTAGCCATGATTTTATCGCCGTCTTTCTCCGCTAAGCCCTTAACGATCTCCAGTTCGCGCAGACTTCCTGTTTTGCCAACACTCGCCTTTATTTCGAGCTTGGCAGGTCCGGTGAGTAACCCGCGAGAATCATAAATAGCGAAAGCGGCCTCTAGTTTCTTCATCATGAACATAGAAAAATCCTGGTTCTCATCTATGGTGCAATTCTTGCTGACCATTCCTTCCGCCTGAAGGAAGAACAAGGAGGGACCGATCTGTATCCGCGATCCGTTCTTATAGGGAACCCCGGTAATTTCATCATAACCTCCTTTAAACACGCCCTCTTCAAATCGCTCATAGCCTGCGTAGTCGCGTTCATTTTTAGGATATACCAGAAAAATATTCCAATTACCATCCGGCTTTCCAGATTTAATGTTCCCTTGATAGTCGGTAAAGGTGTAGCCACATTCGTTGTAACCCTCAGCCTTTACCGAAAACTCATATTTTCCATTTCCATCTTTCACGCGTTGACGTCTTTTGGTATCCCAATAATTTTGGACAAAAGCTCCCTCCTCTTTATAAAGAATTTCCAGCATCGGCAAGCCATCCGGATAATTATAGCGAGAGACCCCCTCGGCCTTACCATTTTTAAAGGTAGTTGTCCACTTTATCTGTCCATTGGCAAAATAGGCCGTGAAAACACCCTCTTTTTTGCCTTGGAAATAATTCCCTGTCAGGATCACTTTGCCATCGTTATTGTAATCGGTAAAAGGACCGTCGAAGCTTTTGATCGAAATATTATATTTACCCACTCGCTCGATGGATTTAAATTGGCAAAATTTATCGACCAGAAAATAATGTTCATCGAAATAGAACTGCGTCGTGCCGTCCGTCAACTGTTCAAAATAGATAGGTTTAATTTCCGCACTATCTGTTTGCGCCCTTAAGCGTGGCCCAATTAATAGACTGCTGATCAGCAGCAGCCCCATTTTAAAAATCGTTTTCTTTTGTTTGATTTTCATTCTAGTGTGCTTCAAGCCAATTTTGCCCTTCACCAATTTCCACCACAATGGGAACTTCTGTTTTTAAAGCTCCCTTCATACGCGCTTCTATAATTTCCTTAAACGCTGCAACCTCATTCCTTGGTACGTCAAACACCAATTCATCATGTACTTGCATTGTCATTTTTCCTTTAAGATTAGCTTGCTGAATATCTTGATGAATGTGAATCATCGCAATTTTAATCAAATCGGCGGCCGATCCTTGTATAGGGGCATTGATCGCATTTCGCTCTGCAAAACCTCGTACCGTAGCGTTGGCCGAATTAATGTCCCTCAGGTAACGTCGACGTTTTAACAGCGTTTCTACATAACCGTGCTCTTTAGCAAAGGCGATGGTATTATTCATATAATTACGGATGCCCGGATACTGAATAAAATATTGTTCAATCATATCCGCTGCTTCCCGACGCGGGATTCCTAAGCTTTGCGACAGACCAAATGCCGATTGCCCATAAATAATCCCGAAGTTCACCGCCTTTGCATTCCGCCTTTGATTACCGGTAACTTCCTCCAAACCTACGCCGTACACCTTGGCCGCTGTCGCTGTGTGAATATCCAAGCCCTTTGCAAAAGCATCCAGCATATTGGCATCTTTACTGATTTCTGCAATTAAGCGAAGTTCAATCTGCGAATAATCCGCCGAAAGGATAACATGATCGTCATCACGTGCAATAAAAGCTTTCCGAACTTCTCTTCCCCGCTCTGTGCGAATCGGGATATTTTGAAGATTGGGGTTGTTTGAACTTAACCTTCCAGTTGCGGCCACCGCCTGATTATAAGAGGTATGTACACGTCCGGTTTTCGTATTGATCAACTGGGGTAGCGCGTCAACATAAGTTGATCGCAACTTTTGTAACTGCCTATATTCCAGTATATCCTGCACAATGTCACTCTTATTGGCAAGCGCCATGAGTACATCCTCTCCCGTTTGATATTGACCTGTCTTTGTCTTCTTTGCTTTTGGATCAAGCTGCAATTTATCAAATAAGACCTCTCCTAACTGTTTAGGGGAAGCAATATTAAAAGGCACACCTGCCTTCTCATAAATTCTTGCCTCCAGTATTTGAACTTCATTCTGTATCGCCAAGGAGAAGTCGGATAGTGCCTTCACATCGATCCGAACGCCTACCCTTTCCATATCTACCAATACCGGTACAAGTGGAAACTCGACTTCATGTGCCAGCTTATCAGCCTCAACCTTAATAAGCATGGGTTCAAAAATCTCTTTCAGCTGTAAAGTGATATCCGCATCCTCTGCGGCATAATCGCTAACCGTTTTAGGGTCTACATCGCGCATATTTAATTGCCCTTTGCCTTTTGGGCCGATTAACGTGGTAATGGACACCGGTGTATACCCCAAGTAATTTTCCGATAACACGTCCATTCCATGCCTAGTCTCGGGATCAATGAGATAATGAGCCAACATGGTATCAAAAAGCTCACCTGCAACCTTCACATCATACCAGCTCAAAACCAATATGTCGAACTTTAGATTTTGTCCGATTTTACCGATCGCAGGGTTTTCGAAAACAGGCTTAAATTGCTGAACCAATGCATGAGCCTCTTTTTGATCCGCTGATGCGGGTACATACCACGCTTGGCCTTTTTCTACCGAAAAGCTAAGTCCAACTAATTCGCAGCAATTAGCATCGGTACCGGTGGTTTCCGTATCGAAACAAAAAGACTTCTGGCTCGCTAAAAGTGCCAGCAATTCGTTCAGTTTTTCCTCGCTATCCACGAAGGTATAACTATGCTCCGTATTACCGATATGGTTTCCCGGAGCAGGCGATATTGTTGCTTCAGGTGCAGGCGCCGCGCTTTCTCCGGATGAGAAGAGATCCATTTGGCCACCGGCAGACACTTTATTGTCTACGACATTAAACTCTTCTCCAAACACTCGCTTACCCAATGTTCTGAATTCCAATTCCGCAAATAACGGCTCCAATAAATCTTTATTGGCCTCCCTTATCATCAAGGTTTCAGCCTCAAATTCGACAGGCACATCGAGGATAATCGTTGCCAGCTTTTTTGAAATAAGTCCTTGTTCAGCATAGGTTTCGATATTTTCTTTTAGCTTTCCTTTCAATTGATCGCTATTGGCAATTATTCCCTCAACCGATCCAAAATCCTGGATCAATTTTTTTGCTGTTTTCTCGCCAACTCCAGGGATGCCGGGTATATTATCAACCGCATCACCCCACAGACCTAAGATATCGATTACCTGCTCTACTCTTTCGATTTCCCACTTCTCTAACACTTCCTTTACGCCCAGTATTTCATGTCCGTTTCCCATACGGGCAGGCTTGTAAATTTTGATATGATCGCTTACAAGCTGTGCATAATCTTTGTCAGGCGTCATACAAAAGACTTCAAAACCCGCTTGCTCTGCTTTTTTTGCCAAAGTCCCAATAATATCATCGGCCTCAAAACCGTCCATGGTAATCACCGGAATATTGAAACCTTCAATTAATCGAAAAATATAGGGAATAGCCGCTGCCAAATCTTCGGGCATAGCCTCCCGATGGGCTTTATACGCCTCGAAAGAGGTATGACGCTCTGTTGGCGCTTCGGTATCAAACACGACCGCCATGTGCGATGGGTTTTCCTTTTTTAGTACTTCCAATAAAGTATTCGTAAAGCCCATAATAGCGGAAGTATTCAATCCTGTAGAGGTAAAGCGAGGACTTTTACTTAATGCGAAATGAGCCCGGTATATCAGAGCCATACCATCTAACAAAAAAAGTTTCATTGGAATATGTTTATTCGTTATCGTTCAATCTTGGACTTAGTAAGAAGATACTTTCTATCCCCTCCCATCGTTGGATACAAAGTTAACAGAATAGGCCGATTTTGAAATATCACTTGCTAATTCCATCAGGAATTTCGCTTTTAAAAAAGAAAGGTTTTTATTAGCCTATTTTTATAGCTTTTCTTTATGCTTGATCATAAAGGCCCGAACAACTGGGGAGCTTTGCGCTGAGCTTCTATGAATACCTTTAAAACAAAAAAAGAGTAAGCTTAAAATCGCTTACTCTCTTGAGTATGTAGTGAATGTTTTAGGCTACATTGAACTTTGCTGCTTCGCCTCTTCCTTCATCTTTTCGTTAGCAACAATTACGATTTCTACGCGTCGATTCTGGGCGCGTCCGGCTTCGGTACTATTATCAGCAATTGGCTCATTAAAGCTTTTTCCTTCTGTCTTTGCCCGGCTAGAGGATAATCCTTGTGCCACTGCATAATTTTTTACAGCGGCAGCCCTACGTTCCGATAGTCCCTGATTATACTCCGCTGTTCCTTTGTTGTCAGTGTGACCTATAATCAAAATATCGGTATCAGGATTGTCGTTCAACGACTTAACCAAGTTCTTAATGTTAGTTTGGGCTTCCGGCTTTAAGGCTGTTTGGTCAAATCCGAATAAGATGCCTGAATCGAATTTGACAATGATACCTTCACCTGCTTGTACGACTTCCGCACCGTCTACTGTCCGCTCAATTTCTGCGGCCTGTTTGTCCATTTTCTTTCCAATCAGCCCACCGGCCACTCCACCAAGAGCTCCACCGATGATGGCTCCCACAGCCGTATTACCTGCTTTTTTACCAATAAGCGCACCTAATCCTGCTCCACCTACGGCACCTATACCTGCACCTTTTTGGGTGTTATTCATGGATTTAACTGTATTACAGCTGGTGAATAACATACTTGATGTAGCCAGTGCCACACCAAAAATAGCTATGTTCTTTTTTATGCTCATTTTAATATTTTTTGATGACGTTAAAAGTTATACAAACCAAGTGCCAAAAAGTTTTTGATTTAAAACATTAACTTTAGGCCAAGTTAATTTCACACATATGAAACATACAAATATACTATCCATTCTATTTCTTTTTATAGGCATAGGCACTTTATTCGGGCAGCAGGCATACGAATGGAAGACCGCTACTAGCGACGGTTATACTTACCGTTACGTCACAAACGACCCCACGCAGTCTAGATTTTATACCTTAAAGAACGGTCTTACCGTAATTTTAAGTCCTTCTACGAAAGAACCACGAATTCAAACCTATATAGCGGTCAAAGCAGGAAGTAAAACGGACCCGGCAAGCCATACCGGTTTAGCGCACTATCTTGAGCATCTACTCTTTAAAGGTACGGACAAATTTGGAACCTTAACGTGGTCGAAAGAACAGCCTTTGCTAAACCAGATTGATAAATTATATGAGCAATATAATTCAACAACCGACTCAGCGAAACGAAAAGCGATTTATACCGAAATTGACCGAGTTTCAGGTGAAGCGGCAAAATTCGCTATCGCTAATGAATATGATAAGTTGATGGCCAACATGGGCTCGCAAGGGAGCAACGCTTTTACATCATTTGAACAGACCGTTTACATCGAAAACATCCCCTCTTCGTCCATCGATAAGTTTTTAGCCGTACAGGCGGAGCGATTTCGGAATCCGATTTTCAGAATTTTTCACACCGAATTGGAGGCTGTCTATGAAGAAAAGAACAGGGGCTTGGATAATGATGGCACTAAGGTATTCGAATCCATGTTTGAAAATCTATTTCCAAACAGCTATGGTAAGCAAACAACCATAGGGACAATCGAACATTTAAAGAATCCTTCTTTAATTGCAATCAGAGATTATTATCGAACATACTATGTCCCCAATAATATGGCCATCATTATGTCGGGAGATTTTAATCCCGATCTCGTGATAAAAAAATCGATACTGGCTTTTCCTTTATGAAGGAGAAAGAAGTACCGGCCTACCACTTTGAACCTGAAAAGGAAATGGTAACACCAATTCTTAAGGAAGTGGTTGGGCCAACACCTGAAAGTGTGATGATTGGCTACCGCTTTCCGGGATCTCAGAGTAAGGACACCCAATTACTAGAGCTGATCGGTAGCATTCTTACCAATGGTAACGCAGGTCTATTCGATCTCAATTTAGTTAAAAAACAACGCCTGCTTTCTGCCGCAGCCTTTCCTTATGTACTCAAAGATTATAGTACGCTACTCTTGCAAGGAAGGCCTATGAAAGGTCAATCATTGGACGAGGTAAAACAGCTGATGCTGGACGAGATTGAAAAGCTCAAAACAGGCATGTTCTCTGATGAGCTTTTAATTGGCATCCTTAATAACGCCAAAAAGTATACTATCGAGACGAACGAAAGCTACAGATCCAGAGCAAGCAGCCTGATGGATGCCTTTACATCGGATATAGATTGGCGACGAATGGTCGCTTATAATAGTACACTGGCGACAATCACGAAGCAAGACATCATGCTTTTCGCAAAGAAATATTTAAATAATAATTATGTCGCTGTCTATAAGAAGAAGGGGGAGGATAAAAGTATAAAGAAAGTTGAGAAACCGGCAATTACACCGGTTGAAGTGAACAGAGATGCTCAATCTGCTTTTTTGAAGCAAGTGAATGAGATGCCGGAAACACCGGTCGCTCCTATGTGGATCGATTACGGCAAAGATATTAATCGAGACCGAATTAATGGGCTAACGCTCTTGTCGGTGGAAAATAAAACGAACGATATTTTTCGCTTGAGCTATCGATTAGAAATGGGTAGCTATCACAACAAATTACTGCCCATTGCCGCCGAATATTTACAATATATTGGTACATCGACAAAAAGCGCAGAGGATATCAGTAAGGCCTTTTATCAAATTGCATCATCCTTTGATGTTAACGTTTCTTCGGAAGTTAGCTCCATTAGCTTAGATGGTTTACAGGAGAATTTCGGACAGGCGGTTCAATTACTGGAGGATTTATTGAAAAATTGCCAGCCGGATGAACAAGCTTGGCAGCGTTTAAAATCGCGTCTGAAGAAAGCACGTGAGGATGCTAAACTGGATAAAAGTGCTATCTTAAAAGGCTTGGTGAGTTACGCCCAGTATGGTGCAAAAAATCCATTTAATTACGTGTTAACAGATGAAGAACTGGAAGCAGTTCAAGCCAGTGAATTAACGGATATTTTGCACGATCTGATAAACTACGAACATCAGGTTATCTACTATGGCCCTAAGAGTACGGCATCGCTAAGCAGTGAATTAAGCGCTTTGCATGTTACAGCCAGTCCCCTAAAGGCTTATCCAGCTCCGGTAAAGTTCGAAAAGACGACGCAGAATGAATCAAAAGTATATTTTGCACATTATGATATGGTGCAAGCTGAAATCGATTGGTTCAGAAATTCTGATGTGTATGATCCGGATAAAACGGCGGTTATTCAACTTTTTAATAACTATTTTGGTGGCGGGATGAGCGGTATTGTTTTTCAAACGATTCGGGAATCTAAAGCACTTGCCTATTCTACCTATGCGGTTTACTCTTCTCCAAGTAAGAAGGATGATCGTTACAGTATTCTGGCTTACGTAGGCACACAGGCGGATAAACTGAAGGAGGCTATATCAGGAATGAACGAGCTGCTTCACGATTTGCCTGCCTCTGAAAAAGTCTTCAATACCAGCAAAGAAGGGTTACTCAGGTCGCTCGAAACCAGCCGTATTACAGAAGATGGCATTATTTATTCTTTCTTAAATGCGCGGCGATTAGGTGTCGATTATGATATGCGTAAGAAAGTATATAATGAAGTGAAAGACATGAATTTTTCGGACCTGCAGTATTTTCATCGTAGTGAGTTTAAGGGAAAGGCCTATTCATATTGCATCGTAGGAAGCAGAGAACGTGTGAAAAACACGGATCTCGCAGCATATGGGACGGTGCAAGAGCTTGATCTGAAAACGCTTTTTGGCTACTAAATCTCTGAGAAGAGCTGTTTGAAAATGACAAATCAAACAGCTCTCGCAAACGAACTAGTATTCCTTTTTATTGAGTTGTTGTTCAGGAATTGGAATCTTCGGCAAGGTTTCTGCCTTTGGTCTACCATCGCGTTCAAATTTTTCCAGAGACGCCTTTAGATAATCCCGAATATCGTACTCATTCCAGTACCTACACTGCTCGTAACTCGGACGGTAGAGCGACATAAAATTCATGAGATCATCTCCCTGCAAACCGGTAATCTCGCCAACATTATATTTATTGAATTTTTTATCGACCTCAGTCTCTTTTATTTCATTCTGCGCATAATTGTTGAATCTTCTGGCATTCTTTGCTGACCGACTGAAAGTACCATACAAAGCGCTTAATGGATTAAAGAAGTAGGCCAATGCCTTAGGCTTGCGAGCCCCATAGGGTGTCTGCTTTTCGTAATCCTCCAATATATCCTGAAGCTCTTCTTTTCTGGTTTTGCCCGTAACAGTGACCGTTTCCAATTCAATGGTGGGATTTAAACTTACCACAATATTTTTGGGATCGGTAATACGATAATACTCTGATGAATAGGCATACTTAGTAACTATAAGCGTATCCCCAGCCTTAGCAGGAATGACAAAACCGCCCTCACTGTTTGAAATCGCTTTCTCCAAGGTCCTTCTATTGGTAATTGTAGCTTCCGCGACTCTCTTTGGGGTGCCTTTCTCCAGAACTATTCCCTCAAGTGTCTCCTGCGCGTGTACCAAGGAGCCCAAACTAAGTAAAAATAGTGTCAGAACGGTGTTATATATGCTTTTAAAGTGTTTTTTGCGCTCCATACTTCTCCTCGGTAAACATAACAAATCATTTGCATTAATAGTGCTAAAAAATGTTAAATTAGCTAGTGACTATCAGTTGCCGACAGTTGTCCCGTCATTATGATCCCATTAGCTAATTACCTACGATGAACAACGATATCATTACCTGATGTTCGCAAATGTCAAGCATTTTATCTAAGTTTGCATATGATAAAATCAATGACCGGATTTGGTTTAGGGACCAAAGAAAGTGCCAAAGCGAAATATACGGTAGAAATTAAGTCGCTAAACTCAAAATATTTAGAACTTAGTCTGAAGTTACCTAAAACTTTCTCTGAAAAAGAGTTATTCCTTCGTAACGAGTGTACTAAACTGATTGAACGGGGGAAGGTCAATATAACGGTCAACGTCGAATATGCCGATGCCGCAGCGAAGGCGGCCACCATTGATGGCGGTTTGTTGAAAAATTACTATCACCAACTAAAAGCCATTGCAACAGATCTTGGCGATCCTACGGAAAATATATTCGAATTAGCACTGAATTTGCCGGAGGTCATAAGCTACGCCGAAGAGGCTGCCGATGAAGAAGAATGGCAAGATTTGCTGGATACATTTTATTTAGCATTGGAGAAATTCCAACAATTCCGGTCGGATGAAGGAAAAGTTCTCAAAGATGATCTTTTTAAACGAAACCAAATCATTTTGGAGCTTCTATTAACCGTAGAAAGCCAAGAAGTAGCTCGGATTCCATTAATCAGAGAACGTATCAGTAATTATATGGAAGAGGCCGTAGGCGGCGAAAATGTTGATAAAAATCGTTTCGAACAAGAGTTGATTTATTATATTGATAAGTTAGATATAACAGAGGAAAAGGTCAGATTGCGAAGCCATTGCGAGTACTTTGGTAAGATCCTGACTGCACCGGATGCAAATGGAAAAAAATTAGGTTTTATCTCCCAGGAGATGGGACGTGAAATCAATACGCTTGGATCGAAGGCAAACAATGCACAGATTCAGCAGACGGTTGTTCAAATGAAGGAAGAGCTGGAAAAAATCAAGGAACAATTACTAAATATTTTATAGAATAAACTTGTCATTACCGGATGGAAGGAAAGCTAATTATCTTCTCCGCACCCTCAGGCGCTGGAAAAACAACAATAGTAAAGTGGTTACTGGAAAAATTTAATGACAAGATTGCCTTTTCAATCTCTGCTAGCACAAGAGAGCCCCGTGATGGCGAAGTGAATGGAAAGGATTATTACTTCATCACTAAAGAAGAGTTCTTACACCGCATTGCAAAAAAGGAGTTTGTAGAATTCGAGGAGGTATATTCCGGCACTTTTTATGGTACACTACGTGCTGAAATAGAACGCATTTGGATGGAAGGAAAAGCGGTTATCTTCGATATTGACGTCATTGGAGGCTTGCATTTAAAGAAAAAATTCGGCGAAAATGCGCTTGCAATTTTTGTACAGCCGCCTTCATTGGATGTGTTGGTAGAAAGATTACGTGGAAGAGGAACGGATACAGAAGAGAAACTTAAGGAGCGCATTGAAAAGGCCGGGAAAGAATTGGCTTATGCAGAGAAGTTTGATGTTATCCTAAAAAATGACGATCTTGACAAAGCGTGCCAAGAGGCGTCTGAATTATTGCTTGATTTTTTGAAATAAGGCGATTAACGGAATGCAGAAAATAGGACTTTTTTTTGGTTCATTTAATCCTATTCATATTGGCCATTTAATTATTGCTAATTACATGGCCAATTATACCGACCTTTCGGAGGTGTGGCTGGTGGTTTCACCGCATAACCCACTAAAAAGGAAGGATAGCCTTCTGAATATGTATGATCGATTGGAAATGGTAAACTTGGCCATTGACAATACAGACCGCATACGAGCAAGTGATATTGAATTCCGTCTTACGCAACCTTCCTATACCATTGACACCTTAGTCCACCTCAAGGAACGTTACCCTACCAAAGATTTCGTTTTAATTATGGGTTCCGACAACCTAGTTACATTGAAGAAGTGGAAAAACTACGAAATCATTTTACGTGATTTTTTCGTTTATGTGTATCCAAGACCTGGTTATGATGCGGGCGAATGGGCGGAACATCCCCGAATTACTTTTACCGAAACGCCGTTAATGGAAATATCATCCACCTTTATTCGAAATGCCATAAAAGATCATAAAAGCGTAAAGTATTTTTTACCGGATAAAGTATTGGACTTTATTGATAAAAAAGGCGTTTATTTGTAGTTGCATCGGCTATCAGCACCCAGTTGTTACTTATTCGTTATCCCCCGATCAATTATGAACTAATTTCCCAATTCTTCCAGCTCTGCTTTCTCGTCAATAGGCACATCGAGTATGAATGCATCGTAATCGGCAGCATCTTGATCTGAATAGGTACCATAGGCATTTAAAAGAAATCCTTTTTTACCATCTTTCGTTTCTATGGCATATAAAACAGACATATCGGCAGGATCACTTTCCCCTTCAAAACGGTAATTTCGAACAATGGTTAAGTCTTGTGGTTGGTAAACGGGTGATTTCAGGTTACCTAAATAAGCCCCTTCTTTTTTTATCGTGATTTCTTCGCCATATCCTTTAGCGGCTAATTTATTCATAACCTGTGAAAGTGGCGTCATAGATGCAGATGTACTCATAATTTCCTGATATGATATTTCAAACTAAGTATATAACAGTTATTGTTAATAAATAGTTTGCTTATCGCTTAAATGAATTATTTAGAGATTTCGCTTTTCATGTATGTTTGGTGTTAGTATTAGAAGAATATGACTATCGGCTTTTTGACCTAAAACAGGGATCGATTTAACACATAGATGAATTGTTTATATTAAAGGAACGTTTTTTTGTCACTTTTTTCCGCAAAAAGTAACCAAAAACTCATCACTTGGAACTTTGCTATAAAAGGTAGTGCCTCAACGTGCAAACCGCAAATTTCCTAGGTGATATTTTAGCAGAACGTTGGGCTTTTACTTTTAACCGGACGTATTATTTCTTCAGCCCTAAATATTAGCCCTGTGCGCTGGAAGAATGGCCTTGGAGGATACCGACGTAACGAGCCGCAAAGCATTTGCATGTCTGTTCATACGGCAATATCCAAGCGGATTGAGGAAGTGAAACGGCTCCAATACGCGCCAGCGATGCTTTGCCATCGGTTGCAAGGTAGCCTACATGAGCCTTGATTTATTCACTCTTGTTTATTTTTAAAGGTGTTCATGAACTCATCACTACGTTCTTCGGTTTGCTCAACTTTTATCAAGAAAAGTTGATTAAAATAATAGTTCTATTTTTAAGTAAAACCGACCAAGGAAGCTCCCAAAGCAATCCCACTTATCTTTAGGTATTATTCCCGATAGTCATTTAGAATTGGAAATTATTCATCATCTGCGTAACTTGCAGGCAAACGGAACAGACCTAACAGCAATTCATTCTATGCAAGATGGTAAATAGACTCTTCTTCTTGATTTTATGCTGTTCAATACCCTTTCAGGGAACGGCACAAAAAAGTAAAAAGCCCCCTAAGCCACAAGTACTGGTATACGGACATGGAGCCGATGCTTTTTCTGCAGCCATGCAGTCTGCACAATCCGGTGTTGAAACTTATTGGATAGTAGATTCAACCAATATAGGAGGGACACTAATACAAGGTGAAACGAAAAGCATTTCATCCAATCACTTGCTCGATGTTGGGACCTGGGCATTTTTTTTAAAGGGAATTGCTAATGTTAAAGAAATCTCGGATTCTGCATTATTTGCTGCAAAAAAACATATAGCACCTAGAATAGCGCAAAACGTTTTTGAAAACAGCGCAGACACGATTAAGCGATTATCTTATAAAAAAAATCTTACGATTTCTGCTATAGAGAAATCGGGTAAAGGATGGCAGATCACACTAAGCAACAGGAAAAAAATAAAAGTAAGGGCAATAGTAGATGCTACCGATAAAGCTTCGCTATTAAGTTTATTAAAGGAAAAGGATATTAAAGATAAGGAATATTTTCCTTCTGAACTGGTTAAGCAAATCAACTATGATTCATCTTTATACAGAACGGGGGTTGCTGTCGGACAAATAGGAAAACAGATTTTCAATATACCGCTAAGTAATCTGTTGCCCGACAGTTCACTAAGAAACTATTTCTCAACAAAACCGAATGAGAAGCTATTATCCCCCGATAATATAGAGCGGATACCGCTATTGATGTTGCGCGCACAAGCCTGCGGTGCTGCAGCAGCTTACTGTGCTTTTTTTAATACTACCTCTGACAAAATTAATGTCAGGACATTACAGGGCGAGCTTTTAGCCTTTAAGAGTTTTATGATGCCTTTTCAGGACATCCGTTTATCCGATGTACATCACCCGCAGATCCAACGAGTTGGAGCCACTGGTATCCTGCGGGGTGTCTATAAAAATAACGAAAACTCTTTTCAGTTTTCTCCCGACAGTTTGGTGTCTTCAAAAGAAGTCGAATTTCCCATCAAACAGTTATATACCAGAAGTCAGATATGGTTTAAAGACAAAGATATCCCTGTATTTAAGTTAAGTGACTTATTGGATTTAATAAAGTATGTTGCCAATAGGGGAGAGGAGTTAAATGCTGAAGTTGAGAAAGGTTGGATAAAACGCTTTAAATTTAAAGGTTCTTACGATCCGGAACGAAAACTAAGTCGTAGAGAATTTGCAGTTTTAGTTGACACGTATTTACAGCCCTTTCATGTTCGCGTTAATTTGAAAGGCGAATTACAATATTAGATTGAGGTTTGTTCAAGCATCTCAATAGATACTTAAACAAACCCAATCTGTATTCATTAAAATTTCCAGCGAACAAAAGCCTCAATGGCTTCATAATCCGCTAAACCTAGTTCATCGTATTTTCTCGCCGTTTCACTGGTTCTATCCTCGGCACGTACCCAGAACTCACGAGCATCATCTCCCGGAAACACAGGCAGATCTTTTTGTGATTGATGTTTAAAAATAGCGTGGCGTTTCCGAATCACTTCTTGTGGTGACAAGGGAACGGCCATTTCTATTTCATGAATCTCAAACTCGTGCCATGCCCCTCTATATAGCCACAACCAGCAATCTTTTGTCCACTCCTCCGTTTTACTTAATCGGGTCAACGCTTCCAAAATAATGTCGAAACAAACTTTATGCGTTCCATGCGGATCGGCAAAATCACCGGCTGCAAAAACCTGATGCGGTTTGATTTGCTGCAATAACTCCATCGTCTTTACGATATCGTCCTCATAAGATACAACCTTTGAAAATTTGCCCCTATCGTAAAAAGGTAAATCCTGAAAATGGATATTTTCGTCAGGCAGACCCGCAAATCGGGCACCCGCTATTGCTTCTCCTTTACGAATTAGCCCCTTAATGGTACGGATTTCTTCTGTATCAATTTGGTTCGGTTTTTTGGCTGCTATAAATCTTCGGGTTTCGTTATATAATGCTTCTAATTTTTGGGTCCCTAAATTCAGCGACTTTGTAAAGTCAGTAGCAAATTCTATATACCGTAAGACATCATCATCCCAAACAGCTGTGTTCCCGGAAGTCTGATAAGCAACGTGTACATTATGTCCCTGATCAGCCAAACGTATAAAAGTACCACCCATAGAAATTACGTCATCATCCGGGTGTGGTGAAAAGATAATCGCATTTTTCCTCGCAGGCACTGCACGTTCAGGACGCTGACTATCATCCGCGTTAGGTTTCCCTCCCGGCCAACCGGTAATCGTATGTTGAAGCTGATTAAAAATATCTATATTAATGTTATAAACCGGCCCTTTTTCCGTGGCCAATTGCGCCATGCCATGGTTGTTGTAATCTTCTTCGGTTAATTTGAGAATTGGCTTTTTAACCGTTTGGGCCAACCAAATTACTGCCTTTTTTATGGTTTTAGAGTTCCAAACACAGTCTTTGACCAACCAAGGCGTGTTGAAACGGGTCAATTCACTTGCGGCTCCCTCATCCAAAACGAATTCAACATTATCAGAAAGCTGAAGGAAGGTTGCGGGCACATCCGAAGACATTTCCCCCTCCACTGCCTTTTTAACAATTTCGGCCTTAACAGGACTCCAAGCCATCAAAATGATTTCGCGAGCCTTAAAAATGGTACCGATACCCATAGTAATAGCCTTCGTTGGCACGTTCTCCTTCCCCCCAAAATCGCGAGACGCATCTCGACGGGTAAGGTCGTCCAAAGTAACCAAACGGGTACCTGAATTCGGGGCCGAACCAGGCTCATTGAAACCTATGTGGCCGGTTCTACCGATTCCTAAAAGTTGAAAATCCAAACCACCCAGTTCACTGATCTTACGCTCATACTCCATACAATAGGTCGGTATGTCCGATAGATCGAGTGTTCCATCAGGGATGTTAATATTTTCCCGCTTAATATCGATATGATCAAATAAGTTTTTGTTCATAAAGGTAACATAACTCTGGGCAGAGTCGGGTTGCATGGGATAATATTCATCCAAATTAAAAGTAGTAACGTTTTGAAAGCTTAGTCCTTCTTCGCGGTGAAGTCGTACAAGCTCTGCATAAACTTGAACAGGAGTTGCACCTGTAGCGAGACCTAATACGGCCTGCTCACCTTTTTCTTGCTTTTCTTTAATTAGGGTTGCAATACGAGCAGCGACAGCTAATGAGGCTGCCTTTGAATTTTTGTAAACGGTTACGGGGAGTTTCTCGAAACGCGTTTCTTCCAATAGATTTAATCTAGCCATTTTTGAGGATAGTTTCATTTAAGGTGAGACGCAAAAATAACGAAATATTATATACCTCATAATAAATTGACTAGCTTTTTGGCAGATGTTCATCTTTTTGTGTAAAGCAATCGACTGCGTAAATTATAATTCGTTCACGAACTGTTTAATCGATGCTGAAGGGTCCGTTGTTTTCATGAAGTTTTCACCGATCAAGAACGCCTGAAAACCCGCCTTTTTCAATTGCTTAATAACAAGAGGATCGCTTATGCCGCTTTCCGAAACTTTAACAAAGGATTCCGGAATGCGGTTCACCAGCGCTAACGAGTGATCAATTGATACTGTAAAATCTTTAAGGTTTCGGTTGTTTACGCCAATAGCATCTACCGTGTCGAATAAATTCGTTTCCAGCTCCTGCTGGTTATGTACTTCTAAAAGCACATTCAAACCTAAGTTTTTAGCATATTTGGCCAGCGATTCCACCTCTTCATTATTTAAAACAGCGGCTATTAACAATATGATATCGGCACCATATGCTTTTGCTTCGGCTATCTGATATTCGTCAATGATAAAATCTTTTCGTAACAAAGGTACATTCACCGTTTCCCGAGCTTTTATTAAATCTTGTAAACTGCCCTTAAAGAAATCACGATCAGTTAAAACTGAAATAGCGGAGGCACCTGCCTCTGCATATCCCCTGGTAACTTCTTCAACGGTAACCTGATCATTGATTACGCCTTTTGATGGAGAGGCTCTCTTATATTCTGCAATAATGCCGGTTCTCTGCGGATCAAGTACCGAGTCTCTGAGATTGTAACAAGTACGATCGAAAAGTGGCCGACGCATCAGGTCATCTATTGTTACTTGCTGTTTAGCAATTAATAGTTCTTCTCTTTTTCTGCTTATAATCTTATCCAGTATATTCATTGTATGCCGATTAATTATTCAACCAGTTGGCGATCATTTGTTTTCCGTGCTCACTTAAAACAGATTCAGGATGGAACTGTAAACCCTTTACATCATAATAGCGATGAGACAAGGCCATAATCACCCCCTCATCATCGACAGCGGTTATCTCAAGCTCTTCGGGAAATTGTTCCTGTGCTACGGCCCAAGAATGATAACGACCAATGTTAAAGCGTTCGGGCAAGCCTTTAAATAACGGTTCCGTTGATTTTAGAATCTTTAAGGGAGTTGCGGTACCATGCACAGGCCTTTTAAGATTAAATAGTTTCCCTCCATATACTTCAGCGATTGCTTGCTGTCCCAAACAGATACCGAGAATACTTTTAGATGCACCATAAGTACGAATAACGTCCATGAGGAGCCCGGCTTCTTCCGGAATCCCGGGCCCGGGCGAAAGCAAAATTTTATCATAAGCCGCCACCTCTTCGATGCGAAATTTGTCATTTCTAACCACTGTGCAATCCAAGCCACATTCTTGCAGCAGATGCACTAAATTAAAGGTAAAAGAATCGTAATTATCTACCACCAGTATCTTTGGTTCAGTAGCAAGTTTTTTCTGCGTCATTGTTGTTTTTATCAGCGTTTAGCCTTCAGCAATCTGCTGTCAGCTTATTTATTCATTTCTATCGGCTTTTAGCTATCAGCAATCAGCCTCAGCTACCTCGCCATTTCACTACTTAACTATTTCTTATCAACAGCCTAGAGCTCTTCGGCTAAAGTTAACGCTTTTCTGAGAGCGGCTATTTTATTATTAACTTCATTTAATTCGCCTTCTGCCGACGAGTCTGCTACCACACCACCCCCAGCTTGGTAGTGCAATCTATTATTCTTGCTCAAAAAAGTTCGGATCATGATCGCATGATTGAAATCTCCATTGAAACCCATAAAGCCGATGGCGCCACTATAAAATCCACGTTGTTGTTTCTCGTAGCGATCGATCAACTGCATGGCCATATGTTTGGGTGCACCGCTCAAGGTTCCGGCCGGAAAGGTATCGCCTACCACATCAAAAGGATTAGCCCCGTCCTGTAAGGTTCCACTCACTTTCGAAACGAGGTGAATGACATGCGAATAGAATTGCGCCTCCTTGAAGGATCTAACTTCCACATCGATGCAGTGCCTACTTAAGTCGTTCCGTGCTAAATCAACCAACATAACATGCTCTGCACTTTCCTTAGGGTCGTTCTTCAAAGCTTCCGCAACTCGAAGATCCTCTATAGTATTTCCCGTTCTTTTGAAAGTTCCTGCAATAGGATAAATGGACGCCTCATTCCCCTTAATTGTCAGTTGGGCTTCCGGCGAAGAGCCGAATAATTTAAAGTTACCATAGTCAAAATAAAATAAATACGGAGATGGGTTCACGGAACGTAAGCTTCTGTAAACGTTAAACTCGTCTCCTAAAAACGGCCTACTAAAAGCTCGCGACGGAACAATCTGAAACACATCTCCTCGGAAGATATGCTCTTTCGTTTTTTCAACCAATGATTTGTATTCCTCATCCGTTTTATTGGAACGCTCCTCGCCATTAAGCTCAAATTTGTATTCAGGAAAATTTTTATTTTGAATCAAGTACTGGATTTTGCTCAAACCGTCTTCCTCAGGTTCACCCAAATAATGCTCAAACACATAGAGCTCATTACGGAAATGGTCGATGGCAATCACATAACGATAGACGTGATACTGCAGAAAAGGAATATTTCGTGCTTCATCAATAGGTGTCTTTAAAGTGATATCTTCGAAATGAGCAACGGTATCAAAGGTGAAATATCCAAATAACCCGTTCGTAATAAATTTGAAATCATCAAGGTTATCAGCCGCGAAAGACCGGCGAAAATTGGAAACTTCTTCTCTTAAATTAACGGCATCTGCTGGCTTGCTGCGTTTTTGGCCATCGGGAAAATACATATTTAACTGCTTTTCATTGAGGCTGATACCAGCTATTGGACTGCAACAAACATAACTCATGCTATTTTCGCGACTGTGGTAATCTGAACTTTCCAACAGTAGACTATTGGGAAAAACGTCCCGCAATCGTAAATATATACTCACCGGTGTGGTCGTGTCCGCTAATAACTTTTTAAATCTCGTCTTTAATTGATATGTCTCCATTCTTAAATTGTTAACATTGCTGTAATCATAAGCACAAAAAAACCCGACGTATATGCGTCGGGTTTATAAGTTTCGGCTTTGGTTGATCAATCTATGCCATTATATATGCTCCCGGCGCTGTTCTTTAACAGGCCACCACCAGTTGCGTATTGTAGTATCGATTGTCATGATAAAGCAAACCTACTATAAAATTTTAATATTTCAAATTTTTTTGACTAAAGTTAACATAAAAAGGCTCAAGCCTTTAGAATCCCCAGAAGGTTATAAAGCCTTTTCCAACAGCCATCATAATAGCGGCCAGTATAATAACCAAAGCAATCGTGTAAAATACAGCAATAGACTTGTGTTTAGCGGAGGCATCCATCGCCTTTTTTGATTTGGAATGCCCTACGGTTATTAATATAATGGCCAATACCATCATACTAATATGTTCCACTGTCCAATAACGCAGGTTCGCAGTTTTCATGACGTTGCTCATATCGTTAAACGTAACCATCGAGCTCATTGCATACAGTGCTAAACCTATCAATAACTGGATGTGGCCCGAAATTAAGGTAAATAAATTCAATTTACGATTTCCTTCTGTGTAGGGTTTCTTTCCAGCCAATCCGCTTATCGCTGAAATAATCGCTAATATTAACAATAAAAGAACCACATAGCGCAGCCCCGAATGTAAATGTTTAAGTCCTGTATACATGTTGTCTAGTTTTTATCGTTAGCAAACTTAGCCAAACTTTCCTTTATATGAAAGTTTATCGGTTAGCTTAGCTGCCATAAAGAAGTAATTTATAGCGGCGAAATATTTTACTGCATTTCGCCACCACTTTGGAAATCTTCCGTATTTTCTTCTCTTCTACGCTTGCGTTCTTGATCGGGGTTACGTTTGCCAAAGCGATAAGAAAGTGTCAACATAGCACGCGGACCTTTCATGAAATTACGTTGGAATTCGCTGTAAAACTGCGCAGTTGTTCTTGTTCCTCCAAACCGGGCCTTGTTGAAGATATTTTGAACATTCAACATGATACTTCCCTTATCTTCCAAAACAGACCACTTGAGTCCGGCATCCGCAAAAAACATGCTGGTCGATGTCCCTTGTGCCATGACACGTGGAGCCATATAATTCCCTCTAAGTTGAGCGGTCAGGCCCTTAGCAATCCTGCCATTGGCCGTTAAGTTAGCATCCCAGTTAAAACCGCTGTTTGCGTCAACGCCGTATTCTTCACTCCCACTGAATGACTGGTAGTTTCCATTGAAGTTGGCCATAAAATCAAAATTTTGGTTCAGTGTGAACTGCGAAATAAGTTCAATCCCCGTTGCGCGATTTTGACTAATGTTACGGAAGGTTGAATAGGTAACATTAGTGCCTGACGCTGCCGAATCGACGATCATTTCCACTACATCGTTCGTAATGCGATGGTATACCGAAGAGGTTAGGTTCATTTTTCCCAGCTTTTTACTATACGCTAATTCCAGGGAGTGAATATCTTCCGGCTTAAGGTTTGGATTTCCTTGTCTATAATTTACGGGATCAGAGATATCCAAAAAAGGATTCACTTGCCATCCGCGAGGACGGTTAACTCGACGTGTGTAACTCAGTTGTAAGGATGAACCTTCTGAGAGTTCCTGTGTCAGGTAGATGCTTGGATAAACACGGAAATAATCCAGTCGCCCTTTAGTCGACCGGTCTTCAGGGGCTAAATTCGGATCATAAGAAAGGTACTCGGTATTTAAATAAGCCTGTTCAGCACGTAGACCAACCTGATAACCGAATTTGTCGCTTAGCTTGTTCTGGTAATTAGCATAAAGAGCATGGACAATATCATCCATATTGAAGTCATTTGTTAGGTTATAATCTCGTTCATATTGCCCCGTGGATGGAGAAAATGCGTCGGACAATTGCTGTTCATCGCTGTAACGTAAAGTTGTTCTGTATCCTGTCTCAAGCTTTTGTTCCTTGCTAAAGGGAAGCACATAATCGACTTGTATATTAACGTTTTCACCATCTTCATACGTATCATTAATCCGACCGGGATCAATTACAATGGAAGGATCCGTTGCCGTTTGCTCAAAGGTCTGGATGCCGTCCTCTTTACTTCTACCGTATGATACATTGGCAGTTAATTCTTCCCCTTCGCGTTTAAATTCCCGTTTGAAATCGAAATTGAACTCGTAACCTGTATCGTCCTCATTCTGGTTAGTGTAGCGTGGACTCGTACCGATGACGGAGCCTGTTGCATCGTAATAAGTATAAAATAGGTCCTCTCGCCGAATATTATCACGTAAATTAAGATTAGCCGATAATCCTAAGGTAGTTTTTTCTGTTGCAAAAAAATCAGCTCCTAAACGAACGGTGTGACTATTCCCCTTCCGTTGGTTATCGCTTATATTGTATACCCTACTTCCATCATTGTAAATATTATTATTAAAGCCGCTCCCTGGATTATTTCTTCGTCTGAAATCGTAGCCTCCAAAATAGTTAAATTTCGTATCGCGATAGTTTAGGTCGATCCCTGCATTGTAATTGTTAAAAGAACCACCTCCTGCACGAGCCATGCCGTTAAAGCCTGTACGGATGTTTTTTTTCAAAATAATATTGACAATGCCCCCTTGTCCTTCCGGGTCGTATTTAGCGGACGGATTTGTCATCACTTCGATTCGTTGTATAGAATTGGCAGGTAATGATTCCAATAGACTGTTAATATTGCTGCCGGCTAATGCCGATTGTTTTCCGTCGATTAAGATTTTAACATTTGTAGAACCTCTCAACCCCACATTTCCATCCATATCCACCGACAGGGAAGGTACATTAGCCAATAGTTCAGAAGCGCTTCCTCCTGCACTCACGATACTTTGTTCAGGATTAAAAATCTTTCGATCAATCCCCATTTGCATAGCAGGCGGTGTCCCTTCTATTACCACTTCCTTTAACATGGTACTTGCCGAAGGGCTTAGCTTTAGGTTCCCTAATGCCAGTGTTTGTGTACCGGTTACACGTAGAGATCGCTTTTCATAAGCATCATAGCCAACAAAGCTGGCGCGTAATAGGTAAGTCCCAGCCGGTATGCCGGAAAAAATAAACTTACCGTCATCATCGGTTTGCCCGCCTTTTATTACTTGGTTCGTCTGTTGGTTCATTAAGGTTACGCTAGCAAAGTCTATGGGTCGACTACTGACGGAATCGACAACAATGCCGCTTATCTTCGCAAGGTCTTGCGCCTGCAAAAGGAAAGGTCCTAGGCATAAGGTTAAGAATAATGTAATATTTCTTACCACTTGTAACTTCATTGTATGAATCTATTTAATTTTAGCTTTATCTGACGCCGTCAAAATTAACATTATCAATTAGTCTAGGACTCCTTTTTTGACAATAAGATTAACCCGTAACACCATTATTACAGTATCTTCGCGGCATGTCTTTAAACCATATACCGCAAGAAAGATTTAGCTACGATGCTTATATAGAACTGGTGAAACAGCTTGTAGAAAAAAGACAGACTACAGGTCCTGACCAATCCTCGTTTTTAGCCAATTTTACGGCATTAAATCTGGTAAGAATGCAGCGCATTGGTAAAATGATCACTCTGAAAAAGTCTTTGCTTACGAAGCTTTCACAATTGAAACGACAATATGTTTTTACCGTCATTACAGAAGCTTGGTGTGGGGATGCTGCTCAGATATTACCGGTTATAGCCAAAATAGCGGAAGCCAATCCTAGCCAGATTGATTTATTTATCGTTTTGAGAGACAGCAATACAGATTATATGGACCAATATTTAACCAATGGGGCACGTGGGATTCCGAAATTGATTATCTATGACGTGGCCGAAAATAAAGAGATACTTAACTGGGG
Organism: Olivibacter sp. 47; assembly: GCF_030372825.1. Lineage (NCBI taxonomy): Bacteria > Pseudomonadati > Bacteroidota > Sphingobacteriia > Sphingobacteriales > Sphingobacteriaceae > Olivibacter > Olivibacter sp. 47. Next base: position 5,863,299 of record NZ_JAUCNR010000001.1, on the reverse strand, counting down.
GCCACGGCCTAAAGAACTGCAGCTATACATCGAATCGCTAAAAGTTATGGGTTTAAGTAAAGAGGAATGGATTGAAAAAGTGATGTTATGGTATACGAAAGATAAAACGAAAACCACACAAGACGAGTTGGAAGAGGCGATCGGTACACTTCAATAACGAAGGAACTACTCAATGCTAACGGTTAAGCCCTCTTCTTTCAGAATTTTCCTATAAACATCCACTTCAGTGTATGTGCCCTCCAGTACCGCACATTTCCCTTCGTTATGCACCTTCCATGCAATTTTCTCAGCCTGACTTTCGCTATAGTCTAAATACTTCATTAGGCAGTGAATTACATGGTCGAATGTATTTATGTCATCGTTCCACAAGATTAACCGATGATACTCTTTAGTAACCGAGAGAATTTCTTCCAGTGTAAAGGTCTCTTCCTGTACTTGTGTTTCAGCCATCTTCATTGTTCAAAGCGCTATCTAAATTTCATTATTACTCACTGGAAATCCCCATTAAAAGCGAGGCAGTCGAGCTAATGAATACGTCAAATTAATATCCGGATAAGTTTAGCAAACTTAGATAAAGTTACTTTTTTTCACAAATGTTTATTTTTTTTGTGCTAGCTTCCCTTCGTTTTTTTTCCCTGCTGTATGAGCTGTTCCCACATCTCTTCCGGAATAGCTTCCATCGCACTAAACTGTCCGGCACCTTGCAACCATTCACCTCCATCTATCGTAACCACTTCACCGTTCACAAAGAGCGCGTAATCAGAGAGCAAAAAGGCTGCTAAATTGGCTAACTCCTGATGGTCGCCAACCCGTTTAAGCGGAACCCTAGTTCGAAAATCAAACTTTTCAGCAAGCGCTCCCGGCAATAAGCGCTCCCATGCTCCTTTAGTTGGGAAAGGACCAGGGGCAATGGCATTATGCCGAATACCATATTTTCCCCACTCTACTGCGAGCGATCGTGTTAAAGCCAGCACGCCTCCTTTTGCTGCTGCCGAAGGTGCAACATAAGCAGAGCCCGTAAACGCGTAAGTTGTGACTATATTTAAAACCGAAGCTTTTATTTTATTTTCTATCCAATATTTTCCAAAGGCAAGCGTCGCATTAACCGTCCCCTTTAAGACAATATCGATCACGGCTGAAAAGGCATTAGCGGATAACTTCTCTGTAGGCGATATAAAGTTCCCCGCTGCATTATTTACGAGCGCATCTATTTTACCAAAGCTTTCCACTCCCTTAACCAAAACGGTTTCTATATCCTCTGTTTTGCGAACGTCACAGGCAATCGCCAATACCTGGCCTTTTGTGCTATCCATGATTTCTTTTGCCGTATTATCCAACACTTCCTGCCTTCTACTCGCAATGATCAAATTGGCGCCAAGTGCCGAAAAGTAGGTACTCATGGCTTTCCCTAAACCGGTACCACCTCCTGTTACAACTATTGTTTTTCCTTTAAGCGCATCATCGCGTAGCGCGCCTTGTATTTTTTCCATAATTATGCAGACTTTTGTGGCTATTTAAAAACTTACCTTAGAAATTCTTTCATCTGAACATCACTTCTTTGTTAAATTACCAATGATTGTCTTGAGTATGCCTCTTGTGGAAGGTTCCCACCACTGTGCAAGCAATTTATCAACTACTTCTGTAGCATCTTGATTGAATCGATGAACAAGCTCCTTGCGTAATTCTCTCTTACTTTGTTGCCAGGTATTCCAATTAAAATTCAAATACCTTTTCATTTGCTTATCGGCCTTCGTGTGTAGTTGATTTATTGGTACCAGCTCATCAATCAACCCTTCTTCTAAAGCGCGTTGCGGCTGTAACAATTCGCCCGTCAGCAAATACCGATAAGCTTTGGCCTTTCCTATCCAAAAGCTGTATAGCTCAAAAATGCTCTCGGGTACAATAATACCGACAGGCACCTCGTTTAGTCCGATAATAAAGTCACCTTCTGCCATTATTCGGTAGTCACAACAAAGAGCCAGCACACATCCGCCTGCCGGGCTATGCCCACCAATAGCAGCAACAGCCGGCTTGGGAAAGGAAACAAACGTTTTTACAAGATCTAGAAATTGATACCAAAAAGCTTTTATTTGCTTCTCATCATAATTGTACAAACTGATTAAATCCAATCCGGCACTAAAAAAGCCCTCCTTCCCATAAAGTATAATTCCGCCGATGCGTTCATCATTCCCTACGATCTCAAGCGTATCTTTTAATTCCGCAACCATTTCGGCATGTAATGCATTGGAACTTCCTCTGTTTAGCATGATATGAGCAATATGCTCTCTTATCTCCAATTTTAAATATTCCATGTTCTTTGGCTGTTAGTTATTTGTTATCCGTTATTGGTTATTCGGTGTGAGTAATTGTTGCAACTTTGATAGAAAGGTACTACTCAACTACTCAACCACTTCGCTATTCAACTACTTAACGATTCCACAAGATACACTTTTTCCGGTGATGATTGATAAAAGGAAAAAGCTTTCATAAAGCAGCTCAATAATTCATGAAAAAAAATAACTTTGCGGTATTGGTAGGAATATCCTCAAAATTTAAGAAATGAAATATCCATGATTGCCAAACATAAACTCAATGACCACGAAGTAGCATGAGTGTATAAAAAACAAACAGGTTACGAATAAAATAATCTGGATATTCCACCTGCCTACCGGTAGGCGGGTATGACCATTAAAGAACAAATGCGAAGCATTCATGAATACAATTGAATGCAAACACGAATGAATAATTATTTACATATGAATATTTTATTGATTGGTTCCGGGGGAAGGGAGAGTGCTTTTGCTTATAAGATTGCTCAAAGTCCATTAACCTCACAATTATTTATTGCTCCCGGGAATGCGGGCACCGGCGCTTACGGAAAAAACGTAGATATCAAGGTTACTGATTTTGCTTCGTTAGGTACCTTTGCACTAGAGAACGATATCCACCTTGTAGTAGTTGGCCCGGAAGAGCCGTTAGTAAAGGGTATTCATGATTATTTTTTGCAAGATGCACAGTTGAGCAATATTCCTGTGATTGGACCGACGGCAGACGGAGCCCAATTAGAGGGGAGTAAAGACTTTTCTAAACAATTCATGCAACGCCATGCAATTCCAACAGCAGCCTCCCGTTCGTTTACAAAAGAAACCTTGGAAGAAGGTTTACAATACCTCGAGACCAGAAAATTACCCATCGTTTTAAAAGCAGATGGTTTAGCCGCCGGAAAGGGAGTGCTGATCTGCGCTGATTTGATAGAGGCAAAAACGGAACTTCGCGCCATGTTGGCCGATGCTAAATTCGGCGAAGCAAGCAACAAGGTTGTTGTTGAGGACTTTTTAAAAGGCATAGAATTATCTGTTTTTGTCTTGACAGACGGAAAAGACTATAAGGTTTTACCAGCAGCAAAAGACTATAAACGTATAGGAGAAGGCGATACAGGTTTAAACACCGGTGGGATGGGTTCCGTTTCACCTGTACCTTTTGCGGACGAAGCTTTTTTGCTTAAAGTCGAAAAGGACATCATTAAGCCCACCATCGAAGGCCTAAGAAAGGATAATATTCCCTATAAAGGCTTTATCTTTATAGGTTTAATGAATGACGACGGTAATCCTTATGTCGTAGAATACAATGTACGAATGGGGGATCCGGAAACGGAGAGCGTACTCATTCGTATCGAAAGTGATTTCGTCGATTTATTAATGGGAGTAGCCGAAGAAAATCTAGCGACAAAATCATTTAAAGTGTCAGAAAAAACTGCAGCTACTGTCATGTTGGTATCCGGCGGATACCCAGGGAAATATGAGAATGGCAAAATAATCAGCGGATTGGAAAATGTCAAAGAATCTTTGCTATTCCATGCCGGTACAACGCTTGTTAACGAAGAAGTCAAAACGGCCGGAGGCCGTGTTATTGCTGTAACTGCTCTTAAAGACAATCTGCTGGAAGCCCTACAGCAAGCCACAGCTGATGCTGGGCGGATTTACTTTGAGGGTAAAAATTTTAGGAGAGATATTGGCTTTGACCTTATAAACTACTAGCCTCCTCTTTAGTAGCATGCCTAAAACCGAAATGGCTTTAGGCACGCTTAACCTATCCCACACGCAATTTATCATCCTGTTCACTTTGTTCATTCTTAGCTCTGTCTTAGACAGTTAAGGCAGAATTAGCTATTATTGCAAAGAGAGTCACCGATAATTGACATTATCCGTCTCATTCATGGTTTTCTTATCGCTTTATAAGGAAAACCTACCTATAACCTAAAAAACTAAACGGATTATGAAAACGTTACTTTACAAATCTTGCTTCTTGTTTCTCCTTTTCCCTTTTCTGTTTTTAAGTTGTGAGAAACCGGCACCTCAGCTTCCAACCAAACCGCAGGAAGAGACCTTACACACTGTTCGTTTTAAGCTTAAGGGCTTTTCAACAAGTATTACACCACTTGCAAGCCCTCATTCCTTGAGTTTGTCGCGATTGTCTAGCCACGGAGCCCCTAGCTTAGTGTCTGCGATGCCATTAGAGCCGAGTCCTCAGGAACAATATGTATACTTTTGGTCTTTTAATGAGGAAAATTTATTACCGGATATAGCAATCAACACTTCATCAGCATCTATATCCTTTCAAGCAGCTGACACATCACCTGGTTTTACAGCTGGTTACGGATTGAGTCCTTATCCAGCTGGTAGAAGCTTAAGTTTAAAAGGCTTACAATCTTTGGTGATTACTATGCCGTTGACGGGCGTTTCTGAGATAAGCAAACTGGCCTTTGATGTAGGAAGCTCGGGAACCGGTCCGAAGAACTTTAGCCTGTATTTCTCAACAGACAATGGCAACTCCTACACGCTTTTATCAGCCGACAATCAGTTTGCCAACACGAAAGACAATGCTAGAAATAGTTATGAGTTTAATTTATCGGATCTGCGTACGATTATACAAGCGCAACGTTTAACGATCAAGATAGAGCCTTTTGAAGGCGAAAGGGGAGATGCGAACGATTTCGATCCAAATCGTGGTACTTTTAAACTCGATAACTTCCGCCTTTCCGGTATTTATAATCAAGACAGGCCGGAAGAGTCGACAGACAACATTAGCAAAATCCATTATTTTATCTTTAATGCGGACGACCATTTACTAGCATTGCAAGGCAGTACGACGTTCAATCCTTCGGACGAAGGAGTTGATTTATCCTTTAAATTATCTTCGGGAAGCTATTACGCCTTCATTACCTCCAATGTTTCAAAAGCGGAGTTATTATTGCCACAAGTCCTAACAACGGCCTCTGATCTATACCTTTCTAATCATTTCAGCAACCACGATGCACATATCTTCGGGGCGCACATCCCCCATTTGGAGGTTAACAGCAATACACAAATCGACGTTAGCCTGAAACGGTATTTTAGTCAGGTGAAATTTGAATTTACGGACGAAGAAGACTTGGCTCATGTACGGAAAATTAGCATCCATAGCGAACATGCCCCACTTGTTTACACCCCATTTAGCACCTCTCCAAGTTCCGTAGAAGATGAAGCAACAAACATTGTATTTTATCCACTATTCAATAGCGATCATAAAAGCTTAAGTTTTAATCAATTCATTGGGGATGTAAGCAACCCTGTTGAATTAGGTTATATCGTAAATGTTTATGATGAGGACGATACATTATTGAGGACCTTTACAGTCAGCAGCTCCATAAAAAACAATGTACAGTTACTGTTTAAAGGTAAACTACTAGTGGATGCAGACAAACAGAATCAATTTCAGATTGAATGGAACCAAGCATGGGATGATAATCGAACGGAAACGTTTTGATTCCCATTGTACAAATTAACAGCGTGTACTAAAAGATTAAATCTTAAGGTACGCGCTGTTTGGAATAACAGCATTACTTATTTAAGATAATCCTTAAAGCAGTAAAAAAATCGCTGGTTTTTTATGCAGATCCACCTTTTTCTTTTTCCAGTTCTCAATGCTATCACTACTGATCCATTCATCCGGATCGGTAATATTGCACGCAATGCATAAACGGGTTTTAGGGGAGCATACCTTCAACACTTCTTCCAACAATTGATTATTTCGAAAAGGAGTTTCCATAAATAACTGGGTTTGCTTAGCTTTCTGAGCAACCTGTTCTAATTCTTTTATTTTCTTTGCACGGGCCGCTTTATCAATAGGCAAATATCCATGGAACGCAAAAGTTTGCCCATTGAATCCTGAAGCCATCAACGCCAATATCATCGAGTTAGGCCCCACAAGCGGTCTCACTTTAATACCCAGTTGATGGGCTCGGGCAACAATATCTGCGCCTGGATCCGCAATTCCCGGACAACCCGCCTCGCTCATTAAACCGACGTCCTTACCTTCCAGCAAGGCCTTAAAAAAGCGATCTTTATCGTATTCATCTCTTGCATGTTTCCCATAATCATGAAGGACCAATTGTTGCTGCGGCATTTTCAATCCTGCTTGCTTTAAAAATTTACGGGCCGTTTTTTCGTTTTCGACGATATACTCATCAATCGCATTGATGACCTCAGAAAAATAAGTGGTATAAGACGCCGATGCTGCCTGATCAGATAACGGTACCGGCAATAAATATAACGTTCCTTTAGACATGACACAAAGATGCAGTTTTTAATAGGGAAAATAACTAATTTAGCAATTTAAGCAAGTTACACGGTGGAAGAACTAAATTTTTACGAGTGTGTTTATGCGTTGGTTAGACAGATTCCGGAAGGAAGGGTTACTTCTTATGGAGCTATCGCACGGGCACTTGGAAGGGACGGTGCTGCACGAATGGTAGGTTACGCAATGGGAAATGCCGGAAAAGCTGATCCACCGGTTCCCGCACACCGCGTACTAAACAGCAAAGGCCAGTTAAGTGCTAAAGCAGCTTTCGGTCATCCCACCTTGATGCAGCAGCTCTTAGAAAACGAAGGAATCACAGTAGAAAACGATCGAGTAGTTAACTTCAAGACCATTTACTGGGACCCACTGAACGAATTATAACAATAACAGAGACGTATATATGATAAAAAGATGCGGATGGTGCGGCAATGACCCGCTTTACATGGCTTACCATGATGAGGAATGGGGCAAAGCGGTAACCGATGATAAAACTTTATTTGAATTTTTGATTTTGGAGTCGGCACAGGCCGGTCTTAGCTGGATCACCATATTACGAAAAAGAGAAGGCTATCGACGGAATTTTGCCGATTTCGATGCTCAAAAGGTCGCTCAATTTACGGACGAAGATGTAGATCGTATCCTTCAAGACCCTGAAGTAATACGTAACAGAGGAAAAGTGAAAGCAGCCATATCCAACGCAATTATATTTCTAAGCATTCAGAAAGAATTCGGATCATTTTATAGCTATTTATATTCTTTTATGCCCAATCAGCAAATAATCAACAATAAAGTTGATAACTACAGGTCATTTATGACAACATCCGCTGAATCCGATGCCATTGCGAAAGACTTAAAAAAACGAGGAATGAAATTTTTTGGAAGTACCATTTGCTATGCCTATATGCAAGCAGTTGGCATGGTAAATGACCACGAGGTGGATTGTTCTTTTAAATAGTTATCATTAGGGCTTGTCTGTAAAATGACGTTTACTTTTCTTTTGGCCAAATTTTTTTCGATTATATTGTGCAGAGCCGTTACGTGGAATCGATAAGGTTTCCCAAGTATCGTCTTTGATCATTTTTGCTAAATAAACAATTTGACCTACGTGATAAGCGTAATGTGCCAGTTGTCTGTTTATTGCTTCCACGACGGTATGCCCCTCGTTCCTTATATATATAATAGAATCAAGGTCGGATGGGCGCAGATTATACATGGTATCGAGCAAACAGGTCCAACCTTTATTCCAAACAATCATCAACTCCTTTCTATCAATTGGTTGGTCTTCGAACTCCTCATCCCGCTTGCGCCAGGTCTTCTCACCATCAGTAGTTAGAAAATCTGTAAATCTCGACAACATATTTCCTGTTAAATGTTGCACGATAATAGTGATGCTATTACTTTCTTGATTATATTGCCAATGAAGACTTGTATCGTCCAATTGGGCAATCGCCTGTTCGCCCAACTTTTTATAGTACAGGAACTGCTTTATTACACTCTCCAAATATGTTTTACATCCTTCCAATGTATTCATACGCTTTCAAAGTCAATTTTAATGCCAATGATAATGCGCCCGAACCCGTTGAATTTTACCTTCGTCGTTTAGTTCCATATATTCGGCAGAGATGGAGTTATTAACACTCCGATATACTAAAACAACCGAATTTATACCGTGGAGCTCATGGTACAGTTCAAAGGCCAAATCCGGATACTTCTTCAAGCCTCTTTCAAAATAGTCCTTTAATTGTTGCTTACCTCGTACTTGTCCTTCTTCGCTTACTCCAAGCTGCTGAATGATTGGCGAACGAAAATCAATATCATCCGCATAGTGGGTCATGATTTCTTCTAAATCGTGATTATTCCAAGCCCTAATCCAGTCGCTTGTAAACCGGTTGAATTTTTCTGCTTTCATTTCTTGTAAAGGTTTGGTGTATATATTTCCATATGTCGTGTTATATCAGCGAGTGGTCCAAAACCATATTCGGCATAAAGCGAATGCGCATCCGCAGTAACCAACATCATCCGTCGCAAAGTTTTGACCCAGGGTAAACGCATAATATGATTAAGCATTATTTTTGAGACCCCTTGTTTCCTATAACTTTTTATTACAAAAACATCGGCCAAATAAGCGAATGTTGCCCTGTCCGTAATTAATCTGGCAAATGCAATTTGTTTATTATTGTCAAACACCCCGATACAATAAGAGTTATTTAAGGATTCCTTTACCAGTTCGAGCGGAATATCTTTAGCCCAATAACTTTCTTTTGATAAAAAGGTATGAATAAGTTTCATATCCATTTCGTCAACACCTATTTTTATTTGAAATGTATGCTGCATATCTAAAAAGGATTATAAAACTAACTCCATCATTACATCCGCCCTTTTGTACTTGGGGTTATCCACGGGCACGTTATAAAAACCATACTTTCTATAAATTGCTAAAGCAGACTGCAAGATGCTTTGGGAATACAACACCAGCTTTTTTACTCCCAATTCGCGCGCCTTTTCGATGGCATGTGCACACAGAGCCTTACCGATCCCAAGTCCATGATAAGATTCGTCAACAGCCATTTTAGTTAACTCCATAACCTCCTCACTAACTCTTTTTAGCGCTACCGTGCCCACAATTACACCATCATATGCTGCAAATAAAATTTCGCCCCCGTCTCGAAGAATAGCCTCTTCCGGATGCTCTAACACATATTTGTCAATAGGTTCAACGGTAAAATATTTATTTAACCACGCTTTGTTGAATTTCTCAAAAAAGGTTTGCTTATCCGGTTGGTAATAACTTATTAATATTTCCATGATTATTTTTTTCTTATACAAAGAAGAGAAAAAAAAGAAAAGAAGTACAGATACAATTTTTTTATATTTGAAGGATACAGTTTATATTATGAAAGAAGAAGCATTATATATTGTCATAGCTAAGGCAATTGAGCAGCAAATACGCAATAATGTATTAAAAATAGGAGATAAGTTACCCTCTATTCGTACGGTAAAAAGAGAATATGGCGTAAGCATGAATACAGCGACACGTGCTTTTTTCGAACTGGAAAGAAAAGCACTCATCGAATCACGCCCCCAATCGGGCTTCTATGTCTCCAGGCATTCGAGAAGCAGACTACCTGTTCCCACCACCAGTAATCCTTCTGTCTTATCGCATCAGGAACAAGCGGAAAACCTGATCGATAAGGTTTACCGGTCGTTAAACGACACCTCTATTACTCGGTTTTCCATAGGTGTTCCAGCCAATGAACTTTTACCAATAGCCAAGCTGAATAAAAGCTTATTACAAGCTACCCGTACGCTTGACGGAAGTGGCACTGCCTACGAAGAAATTCAAGGAAATTTTAAATTGCGTCGCAATATTGCGCGATGGTCTTTCACCTGGGGAGGTATGCTCACTGCGGATGATTTAGTTACTACTGCCGGTGCCATGAATGCACTGTCGTATTGTATGATGGCCCTTGCTAAAAAGGGCGATACCATTGCGGTGGAAAGTCCTGTTTACTTTGGTATATTGCAATTGGCGAAAAGCTTAGGGCTTGAAGTGCTGGAAATACCAACCCATCCCATAACCGGTATGGAACTCGATGCATTACGAAAGGTGTTACCTAGCATAAAACTTTGCTTAGTGGTAAGTAACTTCAACAATCCCCTTGGAAGTTGTATGCCCGAAGAGAATAAAAAGGCATTGGTAAACATGTTATCGGAACACGAAATACCGCTTATAGAAGATGATTTATATGGTGATGTTTACTTTGGAGAAAACCGACCTAAACCCTGCAAAGCCTTCGACAAAAAGGGCTTGGTTCTATGGTGTGGGTCAGTATCTAAAACCTTGGCTCCCGGCTATCGGGTAGGTTGGGTTGCGCCCGGGAAGTTTAAGGAGCAAGTTATCCGCCTTAAGCTACTACATGCCGTTTCATCCACCACACTCACCCAGGAAGTTATTGGCGATTTTTTAGAAAATGGACGATATGAGGCCCACCTTCGAAAAATGCGTCGTACATTGCAAGCAAACAGCCTACACTTTACGCGAGCTATTCACGACTACTTTCCAGAAGAAACACGGGTCAGCAGACCTCAGGGAGGATTTGTACTCTGGGTAGAACTGAATCCAAATTTAAATGTTCCGTTGCTATACGATCAGGCTATGCGCCAAAAAATAAGCATTGCACCCGGTCGTATGTTTACCCTTCAAAATCAATTTAACAATTGTATGCGTTTGAGCTACGGCTTACAATGGTCGGATGAACTTGAGAAGAAACTTGCAATGTTAGGCTCGATCGCTAAAAAAATGATCCGGTAAACAAGCCATCTCATCTATTTTTCCTTGTAAATGGGACAAAACGAACATGCATAAGATCTTGAACGACAAGCTTCCCTTTCTTTTTCTTTAAGAGCTTTAAGGTTTGCATGCCTTTGGTAGGTCCAATCGGTATGATCATTTTTCCGCCGTCTTTCAACTGCTCGACGAGTGGTTCCGGTATTTTTTCCGGCGCTGCAGTAACAATGATGGCGTCAAAAGGCGCGGCTGATCTTAAGCCCTGATAGCCATCACCAATGACAACTTCTATATTGTTATAATTCAGCTGATGCAATAACTTTTTGGTACATTCAGCCAGTTCCTTCACAATCTCAATCGTATAAACCTGCGCTACAATCTCTGCTAACACCGCTGCCTGATAACCCGATCCGGTTCCAATCTCAAGTACGCGATCGTCTTTACTTAAGTCAAGCATTTGTGTCATGCTTGCCACTATAAAGGGTTGGGAAATTGTTTGTCTAAAACCAATTGGAAGCGGACGATCTTCGTAAGCATAGGATTGGTAAGGAGAGGGTACAAACAAATGTCGTTCTACTTGCCTCATCGCTTGCAAGGTGGCATCGTGGTGTATTCCACGAGCTTCTAGCTGTTCAATAACCATTTTTTCGCGGAGCTGCTTATAATCCTGCGGTGCATTGGATTGAAGAAGCGTATAAGTACATAACAACACAAGTATCATCATTTTTCCTTTCATTAGCTCTCATAAAGGGGAACAAGATGCTCGTTAAAAAGTTTACCCTTTTATTAGATCAACGGCATCAAAAAGGCCCTCAAAACAACCGTTTCGAGGGCCTCAATCAATCCAAAAAATTCAGCTAGTTCCATCCACCACCCAATGCCCTGTAAATATTTACCATGGCATTCATCTGTTGCATTTTTGTTTCAACCAATTCAAATTTGGATTCCAAGGCATCACGCTGCGTCAATAACACTTCCATATAATCTGCCCTAGCTGATTTGAAAAGGCTATTGGAAATACCAATCGACTGCGAAAGGGCATCCACTTGTTTTGACTTTAAATCGTAACTTTTTTCCAGGTTGTTAATTTTCGCCAATTGATTAGCCACTTCAACATAAGCATTTAAAACAGTCCGCTCATAATTATAAACAGCCTGTATCTGCTTGGCATTGGCATTATAATACGCAGCCTTTATGGCATTCCTATTAATTAAAGGAGCTGTGATATCGCCCGCCAGGGAATAAAGCAAGGACTTTGGGGTCTTCACGAGATAAGTAGGATCAAAAGCTTGGTAACCGATGGCCGCTGAAATTCCTAAAGAAGGATAAAACCTGGCTTTTGCTACCTTAATATCCAGTTTCGCCGCTGCTAATTCCAATTCAGCCTGCTTGATATCCGGGCGATTTGCCAACAATTGCGCAGGTAAACCCGTATGTACAGCCTCGGGTATCAAATGCTCGAAATTATCACTAGTCCGTTGAATAGGCTGCGGATACCTTCCCAATAAAAAGTTAATTCGGTTCTCCGTTTCTGTAACACGTTGCTGAATAGCATACTGAAGGCTTTTGGTGTTCAACACCTCTGCCTCAAATCTGCGCACCGCCAGCTCCGTAACCTGTGCGGCCTCTTTCTGCATTTTTACTATTCTTAAGGCATTACTTTGAATTTCGATATTCTTTTTAACAATATCCAACTGGTTATCCAGTGCCAATAACTCATAATATGAGTTGGCGATTTCTGCAACCAGATTGGTAATAACGAAATTTTTCCCTTCTACGGTCGACAGATACCGGCTTACAGCCGCTTTCTTTGCATTATGCAGCTTCTTCCAAATATCTATTTCCCAAGTAGCGGAAAGTCCCAACATAAAATCAGGGAGTGGCTCGGGATTTTCCTTTCCTTCTTTTATTTCCACGTGATGTTCTAATGCCCCGATATTAGTATATCTAGCTACTTTATCAACACCAGCTGCCCCTTTAATCCCCACGAATGGGAGATACTCCCCCTTTCTCTCCCGAATCTCGTTCCTTGAAATTTCAATTTCCTGTAAGGTAATATTCAGTTCCTGATTATTTTTCAAAGCTGTATCAATCAACGCCGCTAAATAAGGATCAGTAAAGTACTCCTTCCAAGTCAATTTTGCCGTGTTAACGGTATCCTGCGAACCATTATAGCTCGCAGGAGTCTTTGTATTTGCTTCACGCTGAACTAATGCAGGTGTTTTACATCCTGTATACGTTATTAGTACCAAGCAGCCTATTATAACGTATACATATTTATATTTTTTAGACATCTTACTCATTTTCATCACCATTATCGAATTTATCTATTTGATGTACAAACTCATCGGATAATGAGTTTTCATCTTCACCCTTAATCAGTTTTCTTCCGCTAGCAAGGGAACCGAAAATATAGTATAGTCCAGGAACTATAATTACACCGAAGACAGTACCGAATACCATACCGCCCATCGCGGATGCACCAATGGTCCTGTTGCCAATCGCGCCGGCACCTGTTGCAATAATTAACGGAATTAATCCCGCAATGAAGGCAAACGATGTCATCAGGATAGGACGGAAACGGACCTTCGCCCCTTCAATAGCCGCTTCCAGTATGGAGGCTCCTTCTCGATGTTTGAGTACGGCAAACTCAACAATCAATACAGCGTTCTTACCAAGCAGTCCGACAAGCATGATAAGACCGATTTGAGCGTAGATATCATTTTGAAGTCCCATTAACTTAAGGAGTAAAAACGAACCGAACACCCCCACGGGCAAGGAGAATACCACCGCAAGTGGGATGATAAAGCTCTCATATTGTGCTGCAAGAACAAAGTACACAAACGCCAGTACGATTAGGAATATATAGAGCGACTCATTCCCTCTGTTAGCCTCGTCATAAGAAAGTCCTTCCCATGCAATATCATACCCGTTAGGAAGCGATTTTTTCGCTACTTCGCGAATAGCCTGAATAGCATCTGCAGTAGTATAACCAGCTGCCGGAAGTCCCCTGATGGCTGCCGAATTGTACATATTGTATCGGGTAATCTCGTTTGGCCCTTGCGACTTTTTAAGCTTCATAAATGCCGAATAAGGCACCATTTCACCGTGATCGTTTTTGACGAAAAGATTAAGTATATCAGATGGTAGTCTTCTGAATTTAGGATCCGATTGAACATATACTTTAAAGAAGCGGCCAAACTTGATGAAACCTTGCTCATAGGTACTACCAATCATAATATTCAGGTTGTCCATTGCTTTACCAATAGAGACACCTTTTTGCATGGCTAAATTGTTGTCAACTTCAAGCTCATATTGAGGATAATTTGCCGCAAAGAAGGTAAATAATCCGGCGAGCTCCTTACGTTTACGCAAATCTTCGAGGAACTGTTTGTTCACTTTATCAAATTCCTGGTAATCCGTGGTTGTATTTTTATCTAGCAACCGTAAGGAGAAACCGCCTGATGATCCGAATCCGGGAATAGCCGGCGGCTCAAAGAACTCGATGGTTGCCCCCAAACCTTTGGATTTCTCTTCTAATTCTTTCATGATCTCGGTAACGGAGTGTTCCCTTTCATGCCATGGTTTAAGGTTAATCATACAGGTACCTGCATTAGAACCCCGACCTTCTGTCATAATTTCATAGCCGGCAAGGGAGGATACCGACTCTACCCCGTCTACATGTTCACAAATTCCCTGAAGCTTTCGCGATACCTCATTGGTCGTTTCCAGCGTAGATCCCGGAGGTGTTTGGATAATCCCGTAAATAGTACCCTGGTCTTCACTGGGGATAAAACCAGCAGGAAGTACCCGGTTTTCGAAGAAGATACCTGCACAGAATGCCGCTAAGACAGCAAATGTTAGTACTCTTCTGCTTACTATAGACTTCAATACGCCAACATATTTACCGGTAAGCTTATCAAAACCACGGTTAAAGCTATCAAGTGCTTTGGTAAATATATTCGGCTTTGCGTGGTGTGTGTGATGGTTTTTTAACAACATGGCACATAGTACCGGTGTGAGGGTAAGCGCTATAATGGCCGAAATCACAATCGAGCTCGCCATCGTAATAGAGAATTGCCGATAGAAGGTACCCACAGGGCCCGTCATGAAGGAGATAGGTAAGAATACCGATACCATTACTGCCGTAATTGCTATAATCGCACCACTAATTTCTCCCAATACCCTTTTTACAGCCTGGTAGGGCGTCATGCTAGGAAACTCATCAAATTTGGCGTGGACCGCTTCCACCACCACAATGGCATCATCCACCACAATACCGATCGCTAATACAAGGGCAAACAAAGTTACCAGGTTAATAGATAATCCGAAAAATTGGATAACAAAGAATGCTCCTACAAGCGATACCGGCACCGCCAATATAGGAATAAGCGTAGATCTCCAGTCGCCCAGGAAAACAAACACAACGATTGCCACCAAGATAAAGGCGTCCCTTAACGTATGGACAACCTGTTCGATAGAGGCATCAAGGAACTGGGAAACGTCATAACTGATTTTATAATCCAATCCGGGAGGGAACGTTTCCTTCATCTCCGCAAGTTTGTCTTTTACAGCAGCGATTACATCACTCGCGTTACTACCATAGTTTTGGTTTAACAATATGGAAGCCGAAGGATGACCGTCAAGGTTGGAGTAAATATCGAAGAACTCACTTCCCAGCTCTACTTTACCTATATCTCCTAAACGAATACGCTCACCATCCGCATTGGCGCGAATAATGATATTTTCATACTCAGCAGGTTCACTATACCTGCCCTTATAGGTTAATACGTACTCTAACGACTGCGCTTTGATACCTGAGCTCTGTCCGATACGTCCCGGACGACCAACAATACTTTGTTCAGCCATCGCGTCCATCACTTCGTCTACCGATATATGGTAAGCTCGCATACGGTCGGGATTTAGCCAAACCCGCATAGCATAGGTTCTACTACCTAATATCTGCGATCTTGCCACCCCCTTAATCCTATTGATTTCAGGGATCATTTTTACGCTGGCATAGTTATACAGGAATTTTTCGTCCATGTTCTTACCCTTTGCGTACAGGTTGACATACATCAACATACTCGGCTGGATGGGGGAGACGACTACTCCTTCACGCTGAACCAGTTCGGGCAAGAGGGGCATCACCTGGTCGACCCTGGTTTTCACCCTGACTACCGCTTGGTCAGGATCGGTACCGGGTTCAAAAATAACCCTTAAGGTAGCTTCCCCCGCACTGGTTGCATCGGTGGCTATATAACGCATACCCTGAACACCGTTAATCGCGTTCTCTAAGTTAATCAGCGTCGACTGCACTAATACATCTGCGCTAGATCCCGGATAAGCTATAAAAACATTAACGGTTGTTGGCGCAATTTGGGGGAATTGTGATATGGGCAACTGTTTGATTGCCAAGGAACCTACAAATACAATCATAATAGATATTACAATCGCAAATACAGGCCTCTGTATGAATTTATTGAACATCTGATTTTTTTTAAGTTAATCCACTATTCTGCATATAACTCCAAATGCGATATAACATCTTTGGGGTCTTCCAGCTTGTATTCAATTTTCTCGTTTTCTTTAACTAGCCGAATACCTTCTAGGAGAACCTTATCATCTACAGACAAACCTGATTCAATAAGGAAGAGATGTGGCAACTCTGCAGCTATTTTAATCTCCCTCGATTGTATCTTATTATCTTTATCCAGTACATACACATATTTCTTTTCAAGCACCTCGAACGTAGCCTTTTGCGGAATAATCACTGCGTTTTTATAGGGAGTTTTCATTTGAATGTTACCCGTTTCGCCGTGTCTCAACAATCCTTTGGGATTAGGAAAGGTTGCCCTGAAAGCTATATTACCGGTTTCATTGTTAAAGTCGGCCTCAATGGTCTCCACCCTACCCGGATAGTCGAACAACCTGTTATTAGCCATCAGTAAATCAACCTTCGTTAAACTGTCCTTTTTAAGATTCGTTTTATAGTCTAAATACTCGGCTTCCGGTACATTGTAATATACCCACATCTTACTATTATCAGAAAGCTCCGTTAGTAAGTCGCCTTCCTCTACTAAACTTCCCTGCCGTACATGGAACCGATCGATGATTCCATCAAATGGTGCCCGGATTTCGGTAAATTGCAAATGCACTTTTGTTAGCGCGAGTTCGGCCTTCGCTTTGTCAAACTTAGCCTTCGCCATTGCTAATTCATTCGGCGCTACGATGTTACTATCAGCTAAGCTTTTGGTATTTTTATATTCTATTTCGGCAAAGTTTGCCTCTGCTTGTGCTTTTTGAAGCTCAGCTTCGTACAGTTTAGGCATAATTTGAAACAGCAACTGTCCTGCCTTCACAAACTGTCCCTCATCTACAAAAATCTTCTGTAAATAACCGCGCTCCTGCGCCCTTAACTCAATATGTTGTACGGAACGAATCTGGCATACATAATCTTTGATGATCGACGTATCCATCTTGACGGGCGTTGTTACCAAAAATTTGGTTTGCTCTTCTTTCTCTTCTTTTTTCGATTGGCAACCGGCATGGCACAACATCGCCCCCAGGCCCATGAGCATGAAAATTCTCTTCATAATAATTCGCTTATCGAAGCAATATGATTCTTAATATTTTTTGAAAATTGTACACAAGCACACCTCAGGTTTATTCTCACGTTTAAACCATTAGCATGTATTATTTATGGAATGTAGAAATAACGGAATAGCAAGGTTAGGCCTTTTCCGTTAGCAGAGAAAAATCAAATTCGAATAACCCGAAACAGGAGGTAGGTTCGGGACGAGGTATACGGAGCATGTTCTGAGGAAGCCAAACTTTGCTTCATCTGTCGCCAAAAATACCTCGCATTTAAGGCATAAAAAAAATCAGTAAAATAATTACTGATTTCTAAATATTTTCGGGAAGAAACCGAGTCATCTTCTTCCTCCTTGTCTGTAGCCCGTATTTTTTCGGTGACTTTTTCTTCGTTGAGCGGCGCTGGCTTAAAAACCAATTCATTCGCCTCACCTATCTGCTCATAAGCTACCCGTTCAAAAATTTTTACCAACGAATAACGTATATGGTCTTGATGCGCGTAAGCGTGTAGGTGATTGTATCTGCTCAAGAAGAGCAAACACAGCGATAGAAAAAATCTAACGAGCCATTTCATGATCGGGGTCAAAAGTATGTAAAGTTGTCCATACGAACAACAGTGAATTGTTAAATCTTAGTTAAATGTAATAGTCAAAAGGGACATCCTTACACCATCACTGTGGGTTAGATTGCCACTCGGTCATCTTCAATCTATAAAGCAAAATGACTTAACAAAAGGTTTACGACTTTATCCCTTTAAGCCATATGACAGACAAAAATAACAACATCAAAGCGAGATACAAACAAAAAAATTAAAAGACCAGCAATAAAATGAAAAATAAGCAACATAAAACAAATAAACCCACATAAAAAGACAAAACAACAAGATTTTCCATCTATTTTTATAAAAATATTCCAGAAAAACATAGTTTTTTGTTAAACTACCAAGAAATAAAGCCTTAAACTTCAGTAAATCATTTTACAGAAAAAAATTATAAATATTATCACCCTAAAAGGCCAAAAAAAGAAAAAAACAAGCTGGTTTAGTTTTCGAATCCACAATTTCAACTAGCCATATTTCATTACTTGTCTAGCTTTCCCAGTACATTAGATACAACTTGCTGTGTTTTAAACAGCTCACCCATTAAGGTTTAGCAAGCAACATCTTTAGCTGAGAATTCTCAACAATTGCTTTGATTGCGATTTCTCGCTGGAATTTTTAATTTAGGGTCAATTAACATTAAGTTATGCCTTTCTTATCGCAAATCACACTTTCTCCATTGGGAGACGCGACTTATCTGGGAAATATTGCCAGTCTAAGCAGCGGATTTACACTTAAACTAAAGACGAATATTACCTTCTTTGTGGGTGAAAATGGCTCAGGTAAGTCAACATTATTAGAAGGCGTCGCTGAAAAGTGCGGCTTTAGTTTAAGGGGAGGCAACAGAAACCATAATCTTAATCAAGGACACCAATTTGAGGGATACGAATCCGCGCTATCCCGCCATCTTAAGTTAAGTTGGACCCCTATCCGAATTAACAACGGCTTTTTCATGCGGGCTGAAAGCTTTTTCAATTTTGCCTCTTACATTGATGAGCTTGCTGAGGAGGATTCCCGGATTCTGCAAGCTTATGGGGGCCAATCGCTTCACGCACAATCTCATGGAGAATCTTTTTTAGCTTTGTTTAACAACCAGTTCGACTCAGGCATTTATATACTTGACGAACCGGAAGCCGCCTTATCGCCAGCTCGGATACTCGCATTTATGTCTATCATACATAGCTTAGAACAAAGCAATCGTGCTCAGTTTTTAATTGCTACGCACTCTCCGATGCTCATTTGCTATCCAGGAGCAACGATCTATCAAATGGACGAACAAGGGATACGGGAGACAAGTTATCAGGAAACGGAGCACTTTACGCTGACAAAGAACTTTCTAGATAATCCGCACCTGTATTTACGGCATTTAATGGAATAGCGCCTATTCCATTTATTACGCACTAACCCACCAGCTTAGAAGGCGGCATACCATACATTTTTTTAAAGGCGAAGGAAAAATGCGAAAGATCTTCGAATCCGATCTCCAAGTATACGTCAGAAGGAGCACGCCCCTTCTCTTTAATTAGATAATGAGCCTCCTGCAATCGTCTTTGTTGTAACCACTTACTTGGAGAGGTATGAAAAATATGCTCAAAGTCACGCTTAAAGGTAGCCAAACTGCGACCAGTAAGGTAGGCGAAGCGTTTAAGCTGTACGTTAAAATGAAAGTTTTTATTCATGAAGGCCTCCAAATCGATTTTACCCGGTTCCGTGAAATCAAATAATATATTCTGCAATTCAGGTTTGGATTGTAGTAAAATCATAACCGCCTCATGTTGTTTCAAAACTTGAAGCTGTTGAGGGATCGCTTGATCGCTTCCGGTGTAAGGCATCAATGAATCCATGAAACTTTTACATAACGCTCCTCCGTTTAACCGCATCACTGCTTCTCCTCTGAACGGCTCTTCTATGGCTTTATACCCATATACTATACTAAAGTCCCTTAACATCGGCTGATCAAGGTAAATTGAGATCGATTTAAAAACGCCTCCGACTGGCGGTTGTTTAACAAACTTCAAAAGTTGATTCCTTTTGATAAATCGAAAATCGCCTTCATTGAAAACATGTTCACTGTCTCCTGTATTTATTAGCAGTGTACCCGATAATTGATAACTGAATACGTGTTCCGGTGCAAACTGTTCGCCCTCACGGTTACGATTGAAGTAGCATGAATACGCAATTGGTGACGATCTTCCATTTGTTTTTGGTTCGGACATAGGCAATTTGTAAAATAGGCGGATAGTCGTCAACATAGCCGTAGCGATGAAACTAGCCGCCTATATATATACAATATTAATGTTTTCTTTGCAGATTACCGGTATACCACTGACCTTGAGGTGTATCAAGAAAGTTCTCAGAAGTGTCATGATCGGTAGATAAACTAACCTCCATCCATTCTTCCATTTCGGCCTGCCTGGTCTCATTTGCAATTTTCAGCATGCCGACAGCCTCACTGCCCAATACCAAATGTATAGGCGGCGTTGGATGAGAAGCCAATTCCACCATAGCTTTGGCAGCCTTTACAGGGTCGCCCACGGCAATGAATTTTCCACTTTTAAAAAAATCTGTCCGCTGCTTCACCATTAGGTAATCTTCGATCTCCCGCGCATAGGTCATAGAAGCACCGGCCCAATCCGTGCGGAAGCCGCCTGGTTCTACGCTGGTAACGTAAATGCCCAATGGGGCTACCTCTTTTGCCAATGCCTCTGTGAAGCCACTTAAGCCAAATTTAGCCGCTTGGTACATCGTTAAACCGGCATTACCTACTCGGCCGCCGATGGAACTAATTTGCAGAATACGGCCTCCTCCTTGATTGCGCATATAGGGTAACACGGCTCGAGTGATTTCTATCGGAGCATATAGATTCGTTTCTAGCTGACTCCGTACCTGTTCATCGGTATAGGCTTCCGCCGCACCAATGATACCGAAACCGGCATTGTTAACCAGCACATCAATACGACCAAAATGTTTTACCGCCTCAGCCATCGACTGTGAAACCTGCTTATAATCGGTCACATCTAAAGCTATTGGCAGTACCTGATCGGCATATTGCTTTAACAAATCATTTAGTTGATTAATATTACGGGCCGTT
This sequence comes from Olivibacter sp. 47, assembly GCF_030372825.1. Taxonomy (NCBI): domain Bacteria; kingdom Pseudomonadati; phylum Bacteroidota; class Sphingobacteriia; order Sphingobacteriales; family Sphingobacteriaceae; genus Olivibacter; species Olivibacter sp. 47. The sequence goes on along the minus strand of NZ_JAUCNR010000001.1, from coordinate 5,842,110 downwards.
GCGACTACTTTATCGCCGCTAGCCAGCACTGCTTCCGTCAGGCTACGTCCCAATCCCCTGGAACTTCCTGTTATAAACCATACCTTTTCCATTGTCTTATATATTTAATACGATACAAAAGTACGTTCTTAGTAGACGGTAGATTTTGTTTAAAAGTTCAATATGCTTTGTTCAAAAGCTCATTAACATGCATTTATTGATGAGCGGGCATCAGCTTCAAACAAAAAAGCGGCTTATTTTGCAATAATCCGCTTTTTTCGTAGCCCCGACGGGAATCGAACCCATATCTAAAGTTTAGGAAACTTCTATTCTATCCGTTGAACTACAGGGCCATTTTGGAACGCAAACTTAGATAAATTTCCGCTTATATGCAATTTACAAGACAATTAGCAGTAATACGATTGCACTTTGACATGCCTGCTCTTGGCGGAGGTTCTGACATTGCTTTTTGATTAACGTTTAAAAGATTTGACTATTTTATTTTACAATACCATCGCGCTCTAAGTATAGTTTTTATTTATAACCCCATAAGAAAATAAGATACTTTAACCTAGCAGAAAGCCTTATCTTTGTGGCATCAAAAACGAAAAAAAATTTAATATGAGCTTAGTAGGTAAAAAATTCCCGAACATTACTGTTGACGCCATGGATCACATGGGCGATGATTTAAGAATTAACGTATTAGAAGAGGCTACTAAAAAAGGAAAGAAGGTATTGTTATTCTGGTATCCAAAAGATTTCACCTTCGTTTGCCCTACCGAATTGCATGCATTTCAGGAAGCTTTACCTGAATTTGAAAAAAGAAATACTATTGTAATTGGCGCATCTTGCGACACCAACGAAGTACACTTCGCATGGTTAAACACCGCAAAAGATAATGGCGGTATCGAAGGAGTAACTTACCCAATCTTAGCAGACACTACACGTAATTTAGCCAACGTGTTAGGTATTTTAGATATTCAAAAAGCCGCTTATGACGAAGAATTGGATTCGTTGATTATTGAAGGATCGAACGTTACGTTCAGAGCCACATACCTGGTAGACGAGGATGGTAAAGTATTCCACGAGAGTGTAAATGATATGCCTGTTGGCCGTAATGTAAAAGAATACTTACGTTTGATTGATGCTTATTCTCATGTTCAACAATTTGGAGAAGTATGCCCTGCCAACTGGGAAGAAGGAAAGCAAGCGATGAATGCTAATCGTGAGGGTGTGGCTAGCTACTTATCCGCAAATTAATTTATTATGTTACAAGAATTAGAACAAGATAATTTGGTAGATATCGTTAACCAAAATGATGTCGTATTGGTTCAATACGCTGCAACTTGGTGCGGTAACTGCAAAATTATGAAACCAAAGTTTAAAAAATTGGCTTCAGAAAACGAAAATATACCGTTTGTTATTGTTGATGCCGAGAAGTTGCCGGAATCAAGAAAGCTCGCTAATGTGACTAATTTACCTACATTCGCGGCTTTTAAAGGCGGCAAACTGCTCAATCAAGTGCAGACAAATAAACTGGATGCCTTAACGCAATTAGTAAATGAAGTTACCAGTAATTAAGCATTTAACTCAATTCATTGAGGAAAATGATGAGGATTTTGTGATTGAAGCAATTGAAACGCTTGAATCTCTTACCGAAGTCTCCTCATTGAAAGATGAAGAGTTAGACGTTATCGGTGAGCTAATATCCAACATGTATGGTGCTATTGAAGTGAATAAACTAGTTCAAGAGCAAGGCATGGACAAAAAAGAGGCCCTGAACACTTTTATGAAACGTGTGTTGGGCTCTATCGATAAATAGCGTTTCATCTGCTAACGCAAAAAGCGGTACTGCTACTACAGTACCGCTTTTTTTTATGATACAAGCGGTCGCAAACGCGTTCCCGATTTCTCCAACAGCAATAAGTCTCAGGATATCAAACTTTTCCACAGAAATATGTTGAAAACCTGCTTTTCTGTTGAAAACTAATTTACATGAACGGTTTAATTTTCGTAAATTTACTAGTGTTAAAGGTTAATGCTTTAAGTCGCTTTTATACACCTCATAGTATTTTTGATTCACGCAGTGATGTGTCATTCAGTTAAGCCAACTTAAAGAACAAGATTTTTTAATTGTTAATTTCAAAGACCGCCGAGTAGTGTTCACTCGGCGGTCTTTGTGTTACGACACATTTAATTACCTTTGGCCTGAAAAACGCATTTCGAAAATGAAATCACTGGCAAGCGACAATTATGCAGGAGCTATTACGGAAGTAATGCAGGCGCTCCTGCATGAAAATCAAGATCATGCTGTAGCATATGGAAATGACAAAACGACAGAAAGGTTAAAAGACGAATTACGACTACTCATTAATTATCAGTTCAAATTGCACTTGGTATTTAATGGAACAGGAGCCAATCTATTGGCCTTAAGCCTATTGACCAAACCATACGATGCGATTCTTTGTGCAGAAACCGCGCATATATATGTCGATGAATCAACGGCGCCCGAAGGCCTGACCGGTTGCCGGCTTATACCGCTACCTATCGATGAAACAGGCAAGTTAACACCCGCTACCATACAACGGGCTGTGAAGCGTCGTGGCGATTTACATCACCCGCAAATTAAAGTACTGAGTATCACACAACCTACTGAATACGGAACGCTTTATACCTTAGACGAATTGAGAGGAATTCATCGCGTAGCAAATGAAAACGATCTTTTAATCCATATGGATGGCTCCCGTCTATTTACGGCCATCACAGCTTTGAATTGTACGCTACAAGATGTTGTACAGGCTAGTGGAGTTGATGCTTTATCATTGGGCGGAACAAAGTCGGGCATGCTTTATGGCGAGGCCGTGCTTGTTTTTAATGAACATATTCACGACAGTCCTTTTTTTCATAAACGCAGTATGCAATTAGCGTCTAAAAGTCGCTTCATCTCTGCCCAGTTTTTAGCCCTATTAAATCACGACACCTATAGAAAGTATGCCAACATTGTTTTGGAACGAACGCAACAGTTAGCTACCGTCTTAAGGAAATATCCCCAGATCATCATCACCAAACCGGTGGAAGTCAATGCCATTTTCGCCAAAATACCCCCTAATTGGATCAAGCCTCTACAAGAGACGCTTTTTTTCTACCTTTGGGACGAGCATATGCATGAAGTTCGGCTAATGTGTTCGTTTGACACCAGCGAAGAAGAAATCAGTTTGTTTGACAGAAAGCTTGCGGAGCTAACAAGGTAGTCTCATATCTAATTTGTAAATTCGCAGGGTATGTCAGATATCATTCAATTACTACCAGATGCAGTAGCCAATCAGATTGCGGCAGGGGAGGTAGTACAACGTCCGGCATCGGCAGTAAAGGAGCTGATAGAAAATGCTATTGATGCAGGTGCAGATAAAATTCAATTAATCGTAAAAGACGCAGGTAAATCCCTTATCCAGGTAATCGATAACGGTTGCGGCATGAGTGTTACAGATGCACGCCTTTGTTTCGAGCGCCATGCGACCTCAAAATTAAGAAAGGCTGAAGATCTCTTCGCTATCAGAACCATGGGATTTCGGGGTGAAGCCATGGCTTCTATCGCCGCCATCGCTCACGTTGAGCTTAAAACAAGACGACATGAAGACGAGCTGGGGACCTGCATTATGATAGAGGGATCCGAAATAATAAATCAAGAACCAACAGCAACGCCTGCCGGCACAAGTATTTGCGTTAAAAATTTATTTTTCAACACGCCTGCACGACGTAATTTCCTGAAAAGTAATCCGGTTGAAATGCGCCATATCATTGAAGAATTTCAACGGATTGCCTTAGCTCACCCTAAGATCTTCTTTACCCTGCACAGCGATGGAAACGAGGTCTTTCACCTTCCTTCAGAAGGTCTAAAACAGCGCATCATACACATCTTCGGAAGTAATTACAACCAGCGTTTAGTACCTGTTGAAGAGTCCACAACGATCATTAATCTAAATGGTTTTATCGGAAAGCCGGAATATGCGAAAAAAACCCGGGGCGAACAGTATTTTTTTGTCAATAACCGTTTTATAAAAGATCCTTACCTGAATCATGCGGTACTCAATGCTTACGAAGAGATCCTTCCTTCCGAAAGCTATCCGCTATATGTATTGTTCATCGAGATTGATCCGGCGCAAATTGATGTTAACGTCCATCCCACAAAAACAGAAATCAAGTATCAGGATGAACGATCGATATACGCCATTATCCGTTCGGCCGTTAAGCGATCCCTAGGGAAGTACAACATTACGCCAACTTTGGATTTCAACCAGGAAACGGGTTTCAGCCATATGATTTCGCACAAGAAAACGGAAGATATTGTCCCGCCGACCATTAGTTTTAATCCGCAATTCAATCCCTTTGACACAGGCTCTCAGCAAAAGGAACGACAAGACAATTACTCTCGCTCTTTTGAGAAAAAGAGTGGCATTCCGCAGAATTGGGAAACACTCTATGAGATTACGCAGAAAGCCCACCATCATCAGTTAAGTATTGATTCGGAAGATAAACAGCAGGAATCGGCAATAGAAAAAACCCAAGAGAAACCAGCCGGTAAGCTCATCTTTCAAATTCATAACCGCTTTATTTTGTCGCAGATCCGATCCGGTTTTATCCTTATCGACCAACAAGCGGCTCATGAGCGAATTTTATTTGAAAGGTTCTTACAACAACTGGAGACACACCAAGGGGCCAGTCAGCAGAGCCTCTTTCCGCAAACAGTTGATTTGAGCGTAGCGGATTTTGAACTTATCACCGACTTACTACCTGATATCCATGCATTGGGATTTCAAATTAGGGCTTTTGGACGGAACACCTTTATTGTAGAAGGAATCCCGGCTGATTTAGGCAGTGGACTCAGTGAATCACAAGTACTTGAGCAATTACTGGAAGCCTATAAAAATAATCAATCAACTTTAAAGTTAACCAAAAGGGAGAACCTGGCAAGGAGCCTGGCCCGCAATGCGGCTATTAAAAGCGGTACAGCCCTAAACATTGATGAAATGAATGACATTATCGATAAGCTCTTTGCCTGTTCAACACCTAATGTTTCTTTGAGTGGTAAACCCATAATTATTACCTTTACCCTCAAGGAACTGTTAGAAAAATTTGAAAAATAAACGAGAACATGTTTAATAACTCATCCGCTCAATTTGGTGGGATTCCGCCAGTGGTAAAGAACTTACTGATCGCAAACATCATCTGTTTCATTGGCGCAAATTTTGTATTTAAATATGCATATACAATCTTTCCCGTCTATTATTTTGATTCGCCCATGTTTCATTGGTGGCAGCCAATCACCTATATGTTCATGCATGGGAATATCAATGCCGGAGGTTTAGCGCACATCTTTTTTAACATGTTCGCCTTATACATGTTCGGCCCCATATTGGAACGGATCATGGGCTCTAAACGATTTGTTTACTTTTACCTTATTACCGGACTCGGGGCACTTGCACTTCAATTTGGCGTACAAGCTTTTGAGGTCTTCAATATTACCGGATCGCCTTCTGCTAAAAGCGTGTTGGATTTTAATTTTGAAACGGGGATGGTCGCAAGTAAAATAGACGGTATTTCAAAAGCTAACTTTGATACCCTCGCTTCCGTGTACTTTACCCCTATGGTAGGCGCTTCCGGTGCTATATTCGGCTTATTGGTTGCATTCGGCTATTTGTTTCCAAATACCGAATTATACCTGATGTTTATTCCTATCCCAATAAAAGCGAAAATATTTATTCCGATTTATATTGTATTGGAATTATTTTTGGGTGTATCAAAATTCTCAGGCGATTCTGTGGCCCATTTTGCACATTTAGGAGGAGCCTTGTTCGGCTTTATTCTCATTAAGATCTGGGGAATCAAACGTCCGGGATTATGGGGTTAGCTTTAATATAAAGATCAACGAGATAGAAAATTATGAAGAGATCATTTTTTGGCGAACTTTACTATAAGGCATTTCGATCGGGAAATACGCTTAACTTCTTTATAGCCATCAACACGATTGTTTTCATTGTGATGGGACTTTTTTCGGTAATAGATTTCTTCGCAAAAACGCCCGTAAGTTCTTTTTTGGTTGAACAGCTCTCCTTGCCTGCCAATTTGAACAGGTTATTGTACCGGCCATGGTCTATCGCCACGTATATGTTTACGCAAGTGGATTTTTTTCACTTCTTATTTAATATGCTTTGGCTTTATTGGATTGGTCTTATCTTTCTTGATTTTCTAAATACTAGACAATTTACTTTTACCTATCTCGCGGGTGGTTTAGTTGGTGGCATTTTATTCTTAATCCTTTATAATCTGTTTCCTTCTTTAGGTGCCGGCTTTGCTGTGCTAATAGGATCTTCCGGAGCTGTATATGCGGTCGTCGTTGCTACCGCAACCTTGGTGCCTGATTATACCATTCGTCTGTTGTTTTTCGGAAACGTTCGTTTAAAATATTTGGCAGTAGCTTTTATCGTCTTAAATTTATTAGGCCTTGGAGGTGGAAACTTAGGAGGAAACCTCGCTCATTTAGGTGGAGGGCTTTTGGGATTCGTTTATATCTTACAGCTTCGTAAAGGCAATGACTGGAGCAGGCTAATCCAGGCTAAAAAGAAGAAGCTTCGGATTATAAAAAATGATGCCCCTCGAAAGAGCAAGGAAACCTTCACCAATCAAGAATATATTGATAGCATTCTGGATAAGATATCCCGATCCGGATATAATAGCTTAAGTAAAGCGGAAAAGGAAGCCTTATTTAATGCGGGGAAGCAAGATCAAGATTAAATTTATTCCATGGGCGCAAAAATAAGGAAAGGGAAAAGAAAAAGAAGCCTGGGAAAATTCGTGCTGCTTGGTATTAATGCTTTGTGCGTTTTGTTGTTATGTCTAAGTTACCTAGCTCCTTACATCGACCCGCAAAGTTTTTGGCCGCTCGCTTTTTTTGGTTTAGGATACCCTATTTTCTTATTAGCTAATTTGGTATTCATCATTCTTTGGGCATTTAAAAAATCCAAATACCTTATTTTATCACTGCTTTGTATTCTCTGTGGCTACGTTCCACTAAAAAAGCATATAGGTTTTCGCAGTAAACCAGACGAGGCATCGATTAAGCGGCCCGACAGCAGTAGTATAAGAGTATTAACATATAATGTACATTTATTTCGGAAAGAAGATCAGGACGTGCAACCAAAAACGAAAACAGCCGTAACCGAACTTATCCAAAGTGTGTCACCGGATATTGTATGTATGCAGGAGTTCTATACAAGGAAAAAAGGAAAATACAACAGCCGGCAAAACATGGCTCCTGCTTTAGGACTTTCTTACAGCTATTTCCATCCTGTAGTTGAAAATGAGTACGAAGCTTACGGCCTCATTATTTTATCGCGTTATCCGATAAAAAATGCCGGATCAATTCCTAATTATCAAGGTAAACGAACATTAAATAGAGCTATATATGCCGATATCGTAAAAAATGGTCGTGCTTTCCGCGTTTACAATATCCACCTGCAATCTATCGGTTTTCAACCACAGGATTACGCTTTTGTAAAAGACGTAAAAAGTCGGAGTTTTGAAAATGATAATGTTGCATCTACTAAACGTATTGGCTCTCGCTTAAAACATGCTTTTTTTGAACGGAGTGAGCAAGCGAAGCGAATTAAGGAAGAGATTAATCGCTGTCGTAAACCGGTAATTATAACCGGCGATTTCAATGACACCCCTCTATCTTTTGCCGTGCACACCGTATCTAGCGATTTGAACAATAGTTTCGAGAAGAAGGGTGCGGGTTGGGGGATTACTTACAACGGTGAATTTCCAAACTTTCAAATAGATTATATACTTTCATCTAAGACCTTTGAGGTTAAGCATTATCAGATTTTGAAGAAAAAGTTATCCGATCATTATGCTGTTTGGAGTGATCTTGCCTTATAGCGAGTTTGAGGCAACGTCTTCTTATTGTCCTTTCTCGCCAACAGGATTCTAAAAATAGCATGGAATGAAAGGAAATTACTAAATTCGCAAAATCTACTTAGCGGTGTACCTTGTACCCATAAAACATATTCCTTAAAAATAAAACGAATGAGCAGCAATTTAGTCATTTATAATACGCTTAGCCGAAAGAAAGAAATTTTTGAACCCATAAACCCGCCCATGGTAGGCTTATATGTGTGTGGCCCTACCGTTTATAGTGACGTGCATTTAGGCAACTGCCGTACATTCGTATCCTTTGACCTGATTTATCGTTATCTGTTGTATTCGGGCTATAAAGTTCGTTATGTTAGAAACATAACTGACGCCGGACATTTAGAAGGAGACCGTGATGAGGGGGATGATAAATTTGCAAAAAAAGCGAAGCTGGAACAATTGGAACCAATGGAAATTGTGCAGAAGTATACGATCGGCTTCCATGATGTTCTACGATTATTCAATACGCTTCCTCCAAGCATTGAACCTACAGCTACCGGTCACATTTCTGAGCAAATCGAGATGGTAAAGCAAATCATCGCAAACGGTTATGCCTATGAAGTAAACGGCACGGTATACTTTGATGTCGAAAAGTACAGCAAAAATAACGATTATACAATTCTTACCAATCGGCAGCTTGAAGACATGCTAAATAATACCCGTGAACTGGGCGGCCAGGACGAAAAAAAGGGAAGACTCGACTTCGCTTTATGGATTAAAGCTAAACCAGAGCACATTATGCGGTGGCCATCGCCATGGGGCGTAGGCTTTCCGGGATGGCATATCGAATGTTCAGCGATGAGCAACAAATATTTAGGCCATCAGTTCGATATTCATGGAGGGGGAATGGACTTGGCAGCAACTCACCATACGAACGAAATTGCCCAATCGCAAGCTTGCAATCATACCAACCCTGCTAAATATTGGATGCATACAAACATGTTAACCGTTAATGGCGCACGTATGTCGAAATCTGCGGGAAACGGATTTCTTCCAAGGGAATTGTTCACCGGAGATCATCCCTTATTAACCCGTGGATATTCGCCTATGTCGGTTCGTTTCTTTATGCTGCAAGCCCATTATAGAAGCACGCTAGACTTTTCGAATGAGGCCCTGGAAGCATCTGACAAAGGCTACCGTCGGTTAATGAACGCCATTGCTTTACTACCCAAATTAAAGGCTTCAGCGTCTTCGGAAGTTGACTTTGAAGAAATAAAGCAACGTTTTATAGCTGCCATGAATGATGACTTCAATAGTCCGGTGCTGATTGCCGAGCTGTTTGAAGTTGTACGTATTATCAACAGTGTGTACGACAATAAAACCAAGATTGATGCAAAGGGCTTAGCGCAATTGAATACACTGGTAAACGATTTCGTATTCAATATCCTTGGATTAAAAGATGATCAAACGGAGAATAATGGGGATTTGGAAAAATTAATGGACTTCATTATTAAACTAAGACAAGAAGCCAAAGCTTCCAAAGATTACGCGACATCTGATTTGATTCGCAATAGTTTACAGGAAATGGGATTCCAACTGAAAGACAGTAAGGAAGGTACCGTTTGGAGCAAGTCGTAAATCCACAAAAAAAATTTGGCATTAATTTGGCAGGGGAGAAGCCTTAAAAATATTTATAAAAAGAATGTTTAGATTTATTTTAGTTGCCCTAAGTATGATCGCCTTTTTAGGCAACACAGTGTGGGCTCAGCAAGAATCCTCCGATCAAATAAATCAACTAGTATCCGCCGAGTATAACATGGGCGTTTTAGCCACCAATAGAGGTGTTTTAGCAGCTTATAAGAACTATAGCGATGAAAGTACGGTGTTCTTCACCCCCGCACCGACCCAAGCCGAAATTTATTTTAAAAGCAAAGCTCGTGTACCGGATGTGATGACATGGAAGCCGGTTTACGCCAAAGTATCAAAAAGTAATGAATGGGGTTTTACAACGGGCCCTATTTCATGGCAAAACGTAGGATACAAGAAGAAATATGGCGAATATTTCTGTCTATGGAAATTGGATCGCAAGGGTGAGTGGAAAATTGCTTATCGTGCAATCAGCGAACATGGCGCACCAACAGAGCATGTACCTGCCATTCTAGAGAGCCCGGTAGACAATAAGTATCGAAAGTCTAGATCGAAGGCTCGACTAAAACAACGGGAAGATATCATATTAAGTACTGATCAGCTTTTTTCAACTATTTTGAAAGCTGATAACCAAACCGCTTTCAAGGAGTTCTTAACAGATTATGCCCGGATTTATATCCCTGGGTATACTCCGGTTATCGGCATAGACGACATTCGTGCCTTTTTAAAGAAAGCGGACATCAATATCGAAAGTACAGAACACAAAGTAGACCGTACTTATAGTGGTGAGTTAGCATATAGTCAGGGCGATGCCATTATCCGCCAGGGAAATAAAGTCACAAAATGCTATTATATTCGCATTTGGGAACTACAGGAAGATTCCATGTGGAAAGTGAGCGTTGATATGTATTTTGAGAAATAGTCTACACAAAATGGGTATAAAAATAACGGGGCGCATATAGATATGCGCCCCGTTACTTTTTTAATCAATTTTATTCTTTGACTTGTGCTTGCGCGTTATTTATTTCACTCTCTCGAACCCAATCTTTCAATTCTGCGCAGGTATTGAATTCATCATCAATTCTTATATAGGTAGTCTTTCTACGTTCTTCGAACCACTCACTGACTACACGATTCAGTTTATCCGCTTCCGCCAACTCTTTAATTTTCGCATAATCCTTTTCTAAAGAAGCTCTATGCGGTTCGGTGCGCGACTTAAGGTACAAGAATCTGTAGCCCTCTTTTTTAGTCTGCGGGTCGGAAAAAGCAAAGGGCTTCGAGTATTCGCCGGCTTTCAAGGTGTCAATAGCGGAGAAATCTGCTGCATCCAGCTGGTCTACAGGGATGTATGTAGTACGCGTTTGCTGATTCATCGCATTAAGCATCATCCCACCATTGTATTTAGTCATCTCATCGCCGGAATATAGGGCTGCGGCCGTAGAGAATGGTATTTTATTGTCTTTAACTTGTGTGTAAATGCTATCAATCTGCTTTTTAGCCCGCTCCATGCTTTGCTCGTTTGGTTTTACGCCAATCAATATGTGCCGTGCCCTAACCTGTTCGCCTCTACGTTCAAGTACTTGTAAAAAGTGAAAGCCATATTCCGATTCAAATACATTGGAGATCTCACCTGGTTTTAGTCTAAAAGCAACCGAGGTAAATTCTTTTACCATACTACTTCTATCAAAAAAACCTAGATCACCGCCTGAAGAAGCTGACCCCGGATCCTGAGAATATAACCTTGCCATTGTTCCAAAGTCGTCTCCGGCTTTAATCCCCATCCGAAGAGATTCTGCACGATCATAAAAGGGCTGTTTTTCTTCTTTCGTCAATTTTGGAAATACGACGATCTCTCCGACCTCAACTTCCGTATTGTAATTAGGCAAACTGTCTTTAGGAATTTTCTCGAAATACCTTTTCACCTCCAATGGGGTAATCCCGGTTTTCTCTGTAATTTTCGCCTGCATTTTCTGTGCAATCAATTGCTCCTTGACAGCGGGCCTCATTTCTTCCTTGTATTGAAGCAACGATCGGTTCAAGAATTTTTCCAATTGCTCCTGACCACCGGCTTGACGTGTCATATATCGTAAACGGTTATTGATATTATCATCCACCTCATCTTCGGTTACCTCGATCGAGTCAATTGCTGCCTGCTGTGTTAAAAGCTTGTTTGTTAACAGCTGCTCTAAAATCATACATTTGACCCCTGGATCAGCACGGTTACCCTCGGAAAGATATTGCGCGTACTGCATCTCTATATCCGATTGGAGAATAATATTTCCACCAACAACGGCCGCCACTTTATCTATTACCTGTACATCTTGAGCTCTCAGTGCTCCCGCACACGCGAGGAAGATAAGTGTCAACAAACCAGCAAACTTCTTCATTTGTTAAATTCTATTTTTTATACTAAGCAGTTTTAATAGCTTGCTAAGTTACACAAATCCATTACACTCTATTCCATATTTAACGAAATTTAACAAGAAAATGGTTCATTGCTGACCCTTTATTTCAGATGACAACAATTCGCAGTGCGTAATGCTCTAATTTGATCGTATAAAAGAACGATTATTTTTGTCACTTTTTTCCGCAAAAAGTAACCAAAAACTCATCACTTGGAACTTTGCTATAAAAGGTAGTGCCTCAACGTGCAAACCGCAAATTTCCTAGGTGATATTTTAATAGAACGGAGGGCTTTTGCGGGCAGCCGACAAGGCCTCGGGTGGGGGATAAAACGGCCTTGGAGGATACCGATGCAACGAGCAGCAAAGCATTTGCACCTCTGTTCATGTTGCACTATCCAAGCGGATTGAGGAAGTGAAACGGCTCCAATACGCGCCGTTGATGCTTTGCCATCAGGTGCAAGGTAGCCTACACGAGCCTTGATTTTGCTCAACTTTTATCAAGAAAAGTTGATTAAAATAATCGTTCCTTTAATATTACAAGCTATTGTACGTTAAAAATGGCTGCCTAAGTAACAAGTTGCTGCTTGCAAAAACATAAACATTTTCATTATGTTTGAAATGTTAAGCATAAAAAAATGAATACATCGGCCTCTTACGAATACAGTTATCTAACATTTTTAAAGCAATTCCCCGTATTTATTTTATTACTAGTTTGCTTTCAGCTAATTGGTATCACGTGCTCGCTTATTTATTCGCAAGCCGAGCTATTCTTATGGGTCAATCGTCTACATGACCCCATGGCCGATCAGATTTTTATGCTCATTACGCATTTGGGTGACTGGCCCGTTACAGTGGCTATAGCTTTTATTTTCCTTTTCATTAATTGGCGTCACTCATTTTTATTGGTATCTACTATGCTCTATACCGGTTTCTTTACGCAGGTAATAAAGATGATTGTTAAGCACCCACGACCAGCTGTTTTTTTTGAGCACGGAGAAGCGATTTATACCATTAAAGATTATGTCTTACAAAACTCACTTAGTTTCCCTTCCGGCCATACCACCTGTATATTTTCACTTACCATCACTTTATCTTACATCTTTGTCAGCCAAAGACGCCAACCCTGGTTCTTTTTGATTGCTCTCTTGGTAGCCCTATCACGTGTATATCTATCTCAGCACTTTTTCAAAGACCTGTTAGCAGGATCGCTGATTGGCACTTTTTTCGCGTTGCATCTTATTTGGCTATTTGAGCGATCCGAGTGGTTTCATAAAAAAAACACGAACAGTAATCTACTGGAATTCTTAAAGAAAGGTAAAAAACCCGTTTCATAACTAGAATTCGCTCGCTAAGTTTGCATCTCGGTGTAGATTCTTCTATTTTCGTTTGGGTTTACCACAATCGTACTATGACGCAGTTGAATACTACCAATCCTTTCGCTTTACGTTACCTACTGGATGATTTGCTCTTCGATTTCGAAGCTGACTTTCCTGCAGCAACCGAGCAATCACCAAATATTGATCGCCCAACTTTCAACGTTCTTGGAGCCAATAAAAGCCGTATTCTCTATTTGGTAGAAAATATGACCGAAGGGCATTTCTCACCGGCGGCCTTGGATGCCTTTACCAAAACATTACACGCTTTAGGTCTTGCACTGGATGATGTGGCGGTTCTGAATCTTGCTCAAATAGAAGCGGGCGTAAATTTTGAAGACCTATGTAGTTATTTTGATCCTCAACGGATTATATTCGCCGGACCATCACCCGCTAAAGTAGGCATAGATGGCTTATCTCTTAATATAGCGTCTTCTCAACAATCCATCGAATTACTTTACACCTATTCTTTTGAGGAAATGTTAACAGATACAAATAAGAAGAAGCTCTTTTGGCAAGCCGTAAAAGCCTTTTAAACACAAGCAATTTTAACACATGGAAGATATGCAACAACTGGTTTTTGCAACGAACAATAAACATAAACTGGAAGAAGTTCAAGCAATGGTGAAAGGTCTATTCTCCATTCAATCCTTATCAGAAATACAGTGTGAGGTCGATATCCCGGAAACCGCCGACACCTTTGAAGGCAATGCTTCGCTTAAAAGTGAATACATCCTAAGTAATTATGCCCGCGATTGCTTTGCGGACGATTCCGGGCTGGAGGTGGAAGCGCTAAACGGAGAACCGGGTGTTTACTCCGCTCGCTATAGTGGTTCGAGAGACATGGAAAAAAACATCGACTTGCTATTATCCAAATTAGCTGACAAAACCAATCGGAAAGCGCAGTTCAGAACCGTTATTTCCTTGCGATTGGGAGGAGAGCACCATTTCTTTGAAGGTATTGTTAAGGGCTCGATTACACAGGAACGTATTGGATTAAGAGGATTTGGATACGACCCAATTTTTATTCCGGATGGCTACATAAAAACTTTTGCGGAAATGTCGGCCGACGAAAAAAATCAGATCAGCCATCGGGCGGTCGCCATACAGAAATTAGTTACCTTTCTCAAGAATCGTTAAACATTGCCGTATGCCTCGTAGACAATTGCTTCCCCTGCTTATTATTAGTTTGATTACGCTATTTGTCCAACCCTTGTTGGCACAGAACGCATCCACTAATAACGCTGCATCTATCAGATTGCGAATCCAAAAATTAAACACGCTGGGCAGTGTGCTTTACTTTGCAGCACATCCTGATGATGAAAATACACGGCTGATCGGCTGGCTAGCAAATGAACGGCTTTATCGAACCGGTTACTTGTCGTTAACACGCGGCGACGGCGGACAAAACCTTATTGGTACCGAACAAGCCGAAGAGCTTGGTTTGGTACGGACTCAAGAGCTATTAGCGGCGAGAAGGGACGATGGCGGAGAACAATTTTTCTCGACAGCCAACGATTTCGGTTTTTCCAAAACTTTTGACGAGACTTTTCAAATATGGAATAAAGAAAAAATTTTGGCAGATGCTGTTTGGGTAATCCGGAACTTTCAACCTGATGTTATTATAACTCGATTTCCGGGCGACCCAAGAGCGGGACATGGACATCACCAAGCCTCGTCTCTCTTAGCACAGGAGGCCTTTAAAGCTGCCGCAGATCCATCTCGTTTTCCGGAGCAGCTAAAATATGTAAAACCTTGGAAGACCACTCGAATTCTCTGGAACACCTATAATTTTGGCAGCGCGAATACAATTAAGGAAGGACAATTTCGAGAAGATTTAGGACAATACAATTCCTTTATTGGCAGAACCTACGGTGAGATTGCCGCTATCAGTCGAACCAACCACAAAAGTCAGGGCTTTGGCACCACCGCTCAAAGAGGCGAAATGTATGAATATTTTGAAAGTTTAGGAGGCACCCCTCCCCGGAAAAGTTTATTCGACGACATCAATACCAGCTGGTCGAGAGTTCCCGCTTCGAGAAAAGTACAAGAATTGGTGCAGCAGTTACAAGAGCATTACAATTTAGCGCATCCCGAATATTCTATTAAAAAGCTTACGGAACTTCTTACCGAGCTAGAGGGCTTGGGAAATAATTATTGGGCTCTTCAAAAAATAAAAGAAGTAAAAGGGCTTATTTTGGATTGTGCAGGGATCTGGGGCGCCTGCTTAGCCGATGACGAAAAATACGCGCTCGGTGAAACTGTTCACGCGAGCACTCATTTGGTGGTACAAAAACCCGGGTTATCTGTTTCGCTTTTGGCACTAAAAAACGGTGATCAAACCGAGTCTTTTTTAAGCAGTACAACCAATTTATCGTATAATCAGCCGCAACAAATAAAAACCACCTTTGAAGCAAAAACAATTACGCAACCCTACTGGTTAGCCTTTCCGCATCAACTAGGTTCATTTACGGTAAAAGATCAAAAGCTCATTGGGAAACCGGAAGCCGGCAATCTTCTTCCACAGGTAATTGCCACCTTGTCTATCGAAGGAAAAGAAATAGACTATATTTTTCCCGTCACCTATTCATATAATGATCCCGTACGTGGTGAGGTAAATAATCCGATTGTTATAGCACCCCCCCTGACCGTCAATCTCAATCAAAAAGCGATCATTTTTAATGGAAATGAACCAAAGCAAATCGAGGTCTCTTTTACGTCTAACGGTCATCACAGCCAAGCGGATATTACGCCCGTGCTTCCGCAAGGCTGGCGGATGGAACCGGCATCCTTTTCGGTCGATTTGGAAGAAAAAGACGACGAATTGGTTAAACTAGCAACCATTTATCCATCATCTAACGCTTCCATGAACGACTCTCTCTCTTTCGAGGTTCGTTATAGAAATGGCCAAAATGAAATAGCGAAATCGATACGGACCATTCGCTACGACCACATTCCACGAATCAACTGGTTTCCGCCGGCAAGTGCTCGTTTAAGTAAAATTGAGACCGGGGTATCTGCCAAGCGCATTGGCTATTTACCTGGAGCCGGTGACCTCGTTGCCGCATCATTGCGTGAGATAGGGTTACAGATGGATGTTTTATCCGAAAACGATATTATGCATCAAGATCTTCAACAATACGATGCCATTATTACAGGGATTAGAATCTATAACGTGAATGATCGTATCCGTTATATACAACCCAAACTACTGGATTATGTAAAAAATGGCGGTACGCTTGTAGAACAATATAATGTAAGTGGCGGACTGAAAACCACCCAAATTGGTCCATACCCCTTTACTATCACCAGAGAGCGTGTTACTAACGAAAATGCACCGGTTCGCCTCATCGAACCGCAACATCCCATTCTTCAATATCCCAACAAAATAACGGCGGACGACTTCGAAGGCTGGATACAAGAACGGGGGTTATACTTTGCATCCAATACCGATAGTCATTACCAATTACCTTTGGCTATGAATGACTCGGGTGAAGCAGAGAGCAAAGGGTCACTTTTAGTAGCAAAGTATGGAAAAGGTAAATATGTTTACACATCTCTTTCTTTTTTCAGAGAATTACCGGCAGGAGTGCCCGGTGCTTATAGATTATTTGTAAATTTGCTCGCAAAAGAAAACAATTAAACATGGAAAATCAAGAAAAGAAAATCAACACAGACTCTTTATTCTATCTTATCGGTGCTTTTTTTGGCGCTTTAACCGGAGGCTATTGCGCCGAATCTTTTTGGGGTGTAGTAGGCGGATTGGTTATTGGTCTGTTTATCGCTATGTTTTTCTTGAATGCTTTAGTAAAGCGCAGAAGTGAGGAAGAACCTGCCTAAAGATAAAGGCCTCCCCCCTTTTGTAAATAGCTGGCATCAATTCTACTGGATAGTGTTGATTTGGCTATTTGCGCTGATTCTATTGTTTTACTTATTCAAAATAACTTTTGAATGAGTTTAATCGATTGGATCGTACTTTTCAGCACGCTGTTGCTGATTGTTGTCTACGGCGTATATAAGAGCCGTGGCAGCAGCAATATTGATGGCTATCTATTAGGGAATAAAACACTTCCTTGGTATCATATAGGCTTCTCCGTAATGGCTACACAAGCCAGTGCCATTACGTTCCTTTCAGCTCCCGGACTTGCTTATTCCTCGGGTATGAGCTTTGCACAGTTCTACTTCGGCGTACCCTTGGCGATGATCGTACTGAGCATCACTTTTGTCCCTATTTTTCACCGAATGCGGGTCTTTACCGCCTATGAATACCTGGAAAAAAGATTCGACGTAAAAACACGTGTCTTCACTGCATTTCTGTTCCTTATACAGCGCGGTGTATCCACCGGCATTACCATTTATGCTCCTTCTGTTATCCTTTCGAGCATTTTGCAGATAGATGCTACTTATACGACCTTGTTCATTGGCTGCTTGGTGGTGATGTATACGGTATGGGGAGGAACGAAGGCCGTCTCTTATACCCAACTGCTGCAGATGGGTATCATCTTTATCGGCTTGCTTTCAGCGGGTGTAATGGTTGTCCACCTATTACCATCCGATATCGGTTTGGTAAAAGCCCTGCATATAGCGGGAAAATCCGGGAGAGCCAATGCGATTGATTTCTCTTTCGACTGGAATAACCAATATACTTTGTGGAGCGGTTTAATAGGCGGTTTTTTTTTACAATTGTCTTATTTTGGCACCGATCAAAGTCAGGTTGGACGCTACCTGACCGGCTCCTCGATACGCGATAGTCGACTGGGTCTACTAATGAATGGCCTTGTTAAAGTTCCGCTTCAATTTCTGATATTAATGATCGGCGTCCTCGTTTTTGCCTACTATCAGTACAATCAGCCCCCTATTTTCTTTAATAAACTGGAATTAAACAAAATTGAAAAAAGTCCCTATCAATCTGAATTACAGCAGATCAAAGAGCAATTCAATACGGTTTTTCAAGAGAAACATCGTTTAATCAATAAATTGAGCAACGCGTTGGACACGCATTCTGATGCTGAAATTGCCGACATCAGAAAAGATTTACATAGCGCCAACCAAAAAACGACCGAAATCAGGGAAGAACTAACCCGCCTCATGCAAAAGAATGACCCGAAAGCAGATACGAATGATAACAATTATATCTTTCTTAATTTCGTCACGGAAAAGCTTCCCAAAGGGCTCGTAGGCATCTTAATAGCCATTGTTTTTTTAGCTTCGATGGGATCAACCGCGAGTGCGCTCAATTCGCTGGCATCAACATCTGTTATTGACATCTACAAACGATTTATTCATCGGGATGGCAGTGCCAGTAATTATCTAAACGTGTCGAGGCTTATGACCTTATTTTGGGGTATATTTACGATTATCATTGCACTATATGCCAATCGTCTTGGTAATCTCCTTGAAGCGGTCAATATTCTGGGGTCCTTATTTTACGGCACCATCTTGGGCATATTTATTGTTGCCTTTTATATGAAACGCGCGAAGGGAACTGCGACCTTCATTGCTGCTATTTTTGCCGAAATTTTAGTCATTATTTGTTGGCGCGCAGATATGATGGCCTTTTTATGGCTTAATTTAGTCGGTTGTGTCTCGGTCATGTTCTTTGCCACCTTAATCCAGGCTATAATACCTCGCATATCAAAAAATTGATGCCTTAAAACGAAGAATCTAAGTCCTAAAAGTACCGAGTAAGGGTTAACTGACGGTTGCTTTCACTAAATAAGGTAGTATCTCTTTTTGAAAGGAAACAAAATACTTTCGAACATCGGCCACACTTACGGCCGTAAAAGCGAACGAAAACACAATACTTTTGCTCGACTTAATTAAAAATACTAAGTTTTCTTTAGGTATACCGGGATCAATAATATGGCTCTCGTTAAAAGAACTGATCAGTAAATTCTCCAAATCGTCAGAAAGCGTTTTTAAATACTCTTGTGCATTGGCCGACTCTCGAATGAAATCCCAGCCAATAAATTCATTACAGATGGTATAGGTTAAACGACTGACCTTCAAAATAAGATTACTTAAATACGTGCCTTGATCGGTAGCCGTACTTGGGTTATGTATGAGTTCGTCTACGCCGACCTGAATATAATCCATTAGGATGGCATGTAAAACCATTTCCTTGCTATCGAAGTATTTATAAATGGTAGCTTTGGCTATTTTAGCCTTTTTCGCGATCTCATTGACGCTGGTTTTGTTATAACCATAGCGTCGGAAGAGATCCTTTGCCGACCGTTTGATACTTTCTTTAATTTTATCTGCTTCCATTTAATTAATAACTCTTATAAGATTCCCATCTCTCCTCACCTGGTAAGGTTTTAACGGTCGCTCAGCCGGAGCCTTTGAAGGCATACCGCTTCTGATATCATATTTCGCACCGCTGCATGGATCTACCAAAATAATACCGGTGTCATCCACATTTACAGCACACTTTTTTTCCGGATTAACTGTACTGCAACGATCGTAGGCTACATAACCGCTTCCTGTATTATAAACAATTATACCGGCAACACCACCGGTTTCCGACACGGCGTAGCCTCCCGCCACCTCCAGTTCGTGGTATTGGGTGGTAGAAAACGTTTGGTTAACAACCACCTCAGGAATCCCATAATAGTCTTTTCCACAGCCGCAGACGATAAAGATCAGCAACGGACATATCTTCCAGAGGAAGCTCTTTGTCTTAAATTGTCTCGGTTTCAAATTGTCTTAAAAAACGTATATCATTTTCAGAAAACAAACGCAAGTCTTTGATTTCATACTTCAAGTTAGTTATGCGCTCAATGCCCATTCCAAAGGCAAAGCCTGTATATTTCTTTGCGTCAATCTTACTGTTTGTTAACACATTCGGATCCACCATACCACATCCTAGGATTTCAACCCAACCAGTGTATTTACACATATTACATCCCGCTCCTTTGCAAATGGTGCAAGAAATGTCCATTTCAGCAGACGGTTCCGTAAAAGGAAAATAAGATGGACGGAAACGAACTTTGGTTCCTTCACCAAAAAGTTCCTGAACAAAATGGTATAAGGTCTGTTTTAAATCAGCGAAAGAAACACCTTCATCGATATATAAACCCTCTATCTGATGGAAAAAACAATGTGCTCGAGCGGATATTGCCTCATTTCTATAGACACGTCCCGGCATAATAGCACGGAAAGGAGGAGTCCCACTTTCCATCATTCGTACTTGCACCGATGAAGTGTGCGTACGGAGTGCAATATCATTACCTTCTTGTTTCCTGATAAAGAAGGTATCCTGCATGTCTCTTGCGGGATGTTCTTCCGGAAAGTTAAGCGCCGTAAAATTATGCCAATCATCTTCAATTTCCGGACCCTCGGCCACAATGAAACCAAGTTTTTTGAAGATTTCCACAATCTCTTTTCGTACAAGGGACAAAGGATGGCGAGTACCAATTTCAAAACCAGGTCCGGGCAGGGTCAAATCCTGTTCTTTCGAATCCTTTGAAGAGTCGGCAGAAACCTCGAATAAATCCTTTGTTTCGGCATATCTTGCTTCTGCCAATTGTTTAAATTCATTCAACACTTTGCCCAAAAGCCGCTTTTCTTCACTCGAAACATTTTTGAACTCTTCAAACAATCCTTTGACGATCCCTTTCGCTACCAAAAATTTCAGTCGATAGTTTTCGACTTCTTGTTGTGAATGAGGAGTCCAATTGTTTATCTCTTCTGTATATTGATTAATTTTTTCCTGTATACTCATTTTTAACTCTTTATAAAATAAACAAAGCCCAGCCAATGGGCCGTTTATTTTTTGCAAACTTAGATAAAATGCTCGAAATTCACGAACAGCAGCGAAGCACCGGCCTTCCTGTTTGCATTAATTAATTCCATACAATTATCAATTTATCTTAACTAGTTAATTACACCCAATTGCTTTCCTACCTTGGTAAAAGCGGTGATTGCTTTGTCTAGATGTTCCTGTTCATGAGCAGCAGATAATTGCACGCGGATCCTGGCCTTTTCTTTAGGAACAACAGGATAATAGAATCCGATTACATAGATCCCTTCTTCCAGCATTTTAGCGGCAAACTCTTGTGCTAATTTAGCATCGTAAAGCATCACCGGAACAATGGGATGGAATCCAGGCTTAATATCAAATCCCGCTTCCGCCATCTTCTCTCTAAAGTACTTGGTATTGTATTCTAGTTTATCCCGTAATGCCGTCGTTTCGCTTAACATATCCAGAACTGCGATAGAAGCGCCAGCAATGGCCGGTGCCAGTGTATTGGAAAACAAATAGGGTCTTGAACGTTGACGAAGCATATCGATGATTTCCTTTTTCCCCGAAGTAAATCCGCCGGAAGCACCACCCAAGGCTTTTCCCAAGGTCCCTGTAATAATATCAATGCGGCTCATAACACCAAAATGCTCGTGTGTACCTCTTCCTGTTTTACCGATAAAGCCCGTGCAATGCGATTCGTCAATCATAACCAAGGCTTCGTATTTATCCGCCAAATTACAGATCTTATCCAGCGGAGCGACCACCCCATCCATCGAGAAAGCACCATCGGTAACAATAATACGATGTCTAGCGCCTTTTGCAGCAATTAATTGCTTTTCCAAATCCTCCATATCCGCATTCTTGTATCGGAAACGTTGTGCTTTACATAGGCGAACGCCGTCTATAATAGACGCATGATTCAATTCATCAGAAATGATGGCGTCTTCTGCTCCAAATAACGGTTCAAAAACACCCCCATTCGCGTCAAAGGCTGCCGCATACAGAATGGTATCCTCCGTCCCAAGAAACTTAGCTATTTTTGCCTCCAGCTCTTTATGTATATCCTGTGTCCCGCAAATGAATCGTACGGAAGACATGCCGTAACCATGTGTGTCTATTGCTCTTTTTGCAGCATCAATAACTTTTGGATGAGACGAAAGCCCTAAGTAATTATTCGCGCAAAAATTCACAACTTCCTTGCCTCCACTTACTTTTATATCCGCGCCTTGAGGAGTCGTGATAATACGTTCCCGCTTATATAAGCCTGCCTCTTCTATTTCGGCCAATTCTTTTTGCAATACAGGTTGAAGTGTTTTATACATAAATTCAGTGATTTGCGGTAAAAATACAGATTTAATGATAAAAGCTGAAAAGATGATAGAAATGATTATCTTTCGGTAATCGATCTAAACATATAGCGACTCCGATTAGCTATATGTTAAATCTGTGCCGGATTTTTTATCTTTGGAATACTGTAAACCATTATATTTTAAGCCTTATTTTATGAGTAATCTGTTAATACAAAATCTAGTAAAGCAATTACAGGATGTTCAAGACGGTGACCTATGGTTAGATGAAAACTTCATAAAAAAAATTGATACATTAACACCGGAGCAGGCGCTCACTCGGCCCATTCCCGATATACACAGTGTTGCCGAAATCGTTTCACATCTGTTGGAATGGAGAAGGGATTGTATCCGTAAGTTGCAAGGCCAAAAAAGCACATTGACCATAGAAAGCAACGAAAACTGGCGTTCGAACAATGAGTTAAAGCAGATAGGATGGAAAAAACTGAAAGATGATTTTTATGCTTCTCAATACCACTTGATACGCTTGATTGAAATACGGGATGATGCCTTTCTCGCTCAGGAATGCGGCACATACACCTTTCAAGCGCTGTTGGAAGGGATGATACATCACGACCTTTACCATTTAGGCCAAATAGGAATTTCCATTAAACTACTAAAAGTTAACGGCCTTTTAAAATAAAACCCGGTCTAACCTGCTCATCTCGTTATATCGGGTTTAGCACGTAAACCCTTATTAACATACTTTAACAAAAATAAATGTAACCTTTCAGGCTTGCAGACCATCTTAAGAGCATATCTCATATGCTGATGAATCGAATCGTTACCCTTATTTTCTTTCTGTTTACAAATATTGCCGTAGCTCAACAACTAACTTTAAAAGGATCGATACGCGATGCCGATGGCTTTCCGATACCATTTGCGACTATTGTTAAAGAAGGCTCTTCGATTGGCACCTCGGCAAATAAAGAGGGACATTTTAACCTATCGCTACCGGAAGGCCGGCACCAATTAAGTATTTCGGCAGTGGGCTACAAGCAAAAAACAATCACCGTGAAACCGCCTCAACACGACAGTCTTATCATTCACTTAGATGGGGAGATTTACACATTACAGGAGGTAGTTATCGGAAACCGGGAAGACCCCGCTTATTCCATCATTAGAAAGGCAATAAAGAAAAGGCCCTATTATTTAAAAGAAACAGGCCCCTATCACGCACATGTATATATAAAAGGCTTGCAACGTTTAATTAAAGCACCAAAGAAATTCTTTGGTGTTGATATGAACGAGATTGGAGAAGAAATTGGCCTGGATTCTGCAAGAAAAGGCATCATTTATTTATCTGAATCGGAGTCCAAGATTACCGTCAATCCGCCCAAGGATTTCAAGGAAGAGATGATCAGTTCCAAAATTTCAGGCGATAATAAAGCCTTTAGTTTCAATAGGGCCTCTGAGCTTCAACTTAATTTTTACGAGAACTACCAACATATTGTTGAAGGTTTGAGTAACAGGCCCTTTATTTCTCCCATTGCCGATAATGCTTTAGCATATTATCGATATCAATATCTAGGCACCGCAGAAGAGAAAGGGAAGACGATTATCAAAATTAAAGTAATTCCTAAAAGAAAGGCAGAGCCACTTTATAAAGGCAATATATATATTATTGAAGGTGAATGGCGTATTCATAGTGTGAATTTTCTACTTGATAAGGAGTCGAGCATCAACTTTGTCGATTCGTTGAATCTCAAACAGCTTTATACAGAAGTAACGGAAAACAAATGGATGCCTTCTAATATCCAATTGGATTTTAAGGCTGGTCTACTTGGCTTTCAAGTTGGTGGTTATTTTACGGCTATTTATCAAAACTATACCTTTATCGATGCGCCCGATAAGAGACTTTTTCGGGAGGTATTATCTATAAGTGGAGACGTGAATAAGAAAGACAGCCTGTATTGGGCGAAGAACAGGCCAGTTCCATTAAGTCCGGAAGAACAAAAAGACTATATAGCAAAAGATAGTTTATATCGTTTTCATCAATCGAAAGCGTATTTGGACTCCATCGACAGAAAGAATAATCGCTTCAAACCACTGACATTTCTAACGAGTGGGTATAACTACCGCAATCGTTATAAGAAAGAATCCATTCGCTTTAACGGCCTCTTAACATCAATGCTCTTTAATAGCGTTGAAGGTTTGGCGATTAATTACGGTATAAATTACAATCGACAACTCGACAGCGGGCTAAATCGATATTTTCGTATAAATGGACGCATTCGATATGGATTTGCAAACAAACACCTCAATGGTATCGTGAGCACGGATCTTCCTGTTAAGAATCAAACCTTCGTACTATCTGGCGGTAGGGATGTCCTCGATCTAAACAACCAGGGTTCACTTCCCACTTTATTAAATAGCCTGTACACCTTATTTGTCGGGGAAAATTATCAAAAACTCTACGAAAAAACCTTTGCTTCCATAGCGTGGAGCAATACCTTGCCGGGCAATATTAAAATCAGCCTGCAAGCGGAATGGTCAAACCGCCATTGGCTACCCAATGCTAGCGGATTTACGTTCCGGGATCGTAATTCAAATAAGCTTACCTCCAACAATCCCTTACAACCGGACGCCGACGTTCCGCTTTTCACAGACAATAAATCCACAAAAGTCCGGGTCGGTTTAAGTTATGACTTTTCAAATCGTTATGCCATGTACCCAACGGGCAAACGTTATCTGGTTTCTAAATATCCAACCTTTGGTATCCAATATACTAAAGGCATTAAGAATGTCTTAGGCTCAGATGTCGATTACGATTTGCTTACCACAAGTGTTCAAAAAAACAATATGGGCCTAGGTCTATACGGCAAGGTGTCCTTTTCAGTTAGCGCTGGAAGCTTTTTTAACAATAAGCAACTTTTTTATCCGGATTACAAACACTTTAATGGAAATAGAATCTTACTCGTTGACCAGCAGCTAAGTTCCTTTTTAGCCTTAGATTATTATCAGTACAGCACCCCTTCCAATTTCGTGGAAGCCCATATGGAGTATAATCTCGGCGGTATGTTCGTCAGTAAGGTGCCCCTATTACGAAAGCTGAAGCTTGAAGAGCTTATTGGATTGCATTACCTACACACGTCTGAATTAAGTAATTACAGTGAATTGCATGTTGGTTTACAATGGAAAATGATCCGACTAATGTATGCGCATTCAAGAAGTGCTGCCCAGCCCCTCAATCAAACAAATACATTAAGGATAGCCTTAAAACTATTTTAGTGGGGAGGTCGTTAGTCGAAGCGTACTTCATACAATCGACGCTTTTAGACTGGTATTTCTGCAAGCTATTTAAGAATCTACACTATAGCGTAGTGTAAAAAATCAACTCCTCTTCGCGAATGTCGTGCATTTTATCTAAGTTTGAGTATGCCCGAAATAATTGCAGATAAAACTATCTTTTCATTGGCGGAGGTAGCTCGCAGCATCCAAAAGACAATAGCAGACCGCTATAAAAGCTTGTATTGGATAAAGGCTGAAATGAACAAACTAAATCACTATTCTCATTCAGGTCATTGTTATCCCGAGCTGTTGGAGAAGCTAGAGGGAAAGGTCATTGCAGAAATTCGGGCAACATTATGGAAAAGCGACTATGAGCGTATTAATCAGCGTTTTGTCGAAATCATTAAAGAGCCATTAAAGAATGGGATCAATATACTTTTACAAGCATCAATTAGCTACGATCCTGTACATGGATTGAGCCTACATATTGTCGATATCGACCCTTCGTACTCGTTAGGAGAATTGGAACGAGAAAAACAGGCCAGTATTGCTTTGCTGAAAGAAGAGGGCCTTTTTGAGGCAAACAAACTGTTGCCTTTTCCTTTACTGCCTAAACGTATCGCCATCGTTTCGGTAGAAACGAGTAAAGGCTTAGCCGATTTTTTAAAGATTATCGATCATAATTCTTTCGGTTATCGTTTCGAGTACGAGTTGTTCCCGGCTCTTTTGCAGGGTGAAAAATCCGTGATCTCCATCATCGATCAGCTAGCCAAGATCCGTTTACAACTGCAACGTTTTGATGTCGTTGCGATCATAAGAGGAGGTGGAGGAGAGGTTGGTTTAAGCTCTTACAACAATGTGTTATTAGCGAAAGCCATTGCCACTTTTCCTATCCCTGTAATAACCGGAATTGGCCATGCGACCAATGAGACCGTTTCAGAGCTAGTTGCCTATAAAAATGCCATCACGCCCAGCGCGTTGGCTGATTATCTTTTACAACATTTTCACAACTTTGCTCGCCCGGTAACCTATGCGGAACAGGTACTTCGATTGAAAACGCAGCAGCTCTTCGATAATCAGCAACAATTGCTAAATAACAACATCCGCTATTTTAGAATGGCGAGCTTGAATATGTTACATGAAAACAAGCATCAATTAGCGAATTTACGTAACCGTACACTTCAACAAAGCAAATATCAACTGGCCCAGGAGAAAGGATCGTTTCAACGCCTTAAAAGCCAATTATCCACGCAGTCAAAGCGCACTTTAATGGAAGAAAAACAGGCCATCACTTTTCTAGGACAACGATTGAAACGTGAGAACCTCCATTTAAGCAAGCGTTCAAGACAGGTAATTCGGCAAATCAGAGATCAACTAATCCGCCAAAGCCATCAGATCGCAAAAAAGCACCATGCAGCTCTCACAACATTACATAAAAATCTAGCACCTGGCACCAAGAGATTATTAGTGGAAGCGACTAAATCACTGGACAATCAAGAGCGCCACCTATCTATACTCGACCCACAACATGTACTGAAAAGAGGGTATAGCATCATGCTTTTTCAGGGAAAAGCTGTAACTGATGCGCAGGTCTTGAAGGTGGGCGATAAGGTAAAGACGATTTTAGCATTTGGCGAAACAGATAGTCAGGTTACTTTTGTAAACGAAATAAAGAAATAAAATGGATAAGCAATTAAGCTATACATCAGCATTTGAAGAACTTCAGACAATCGTGGAAGAAATCGAAGATGGAGAAATTACGGTAGACGAGCTTTCAAACAAAGTGAAGCGTGCGGCATTGTTAATCAAAATCTGCAAAGTAAACTAACTGAAACCGAAGCAGACGTCAATAAGATTTTGGAGGATCTGGACAATGAAAATTTGAAGGAAGATGAATAGAATGCATCAAGAATAAAATGTTATGAAACGATTTGTTCTATTAATCGGGCTCCTATGGTTTTCTTTCGTTATTACATCGAAAGCACAAACATCAACAGATCGGACGACGCTTTGGGAATTCACGGGAAATGGCCTTTCGACCCCCTCTTACCTGTTTGGCACTTTCCATCTTTTATGTCCGGATGATTTAATTTTTACAGAGGCCCTCAAGCAAAAGCTCGAAGCAAGTCAACAATTATACCTTGAGCTGGATTTTTCGGATCCTCAGATCGGTATGAAAATGATGGAAAATATGCGCATGCGAGGCAAGACATACCATGATTTATATGATAGCCTAACCTATCGCCAGGTAAGTGACAGCCTGGAAAAAATAGCGCATATTCGTCTGGAAACGCTAAATAACATGAAGCCCTTTGGCCTATATTCCATTGTTTTAATGGGTGCATTACAATGTCAGCCCGCTAGCTGGGAATTGCAATTGGTGGATTTAGCAAAAGCCAAAGGTATGAATATCGCCGGCTTAGAAACGGTAGAGAGCCAGGCTGCGCTTTTTGATACGATTCCTTATAAAGTTCAAGCAGAACAACTAAAAGAAATGGTATTTAATTTGGACAGCACGGCTACGGAAATAAACGAGCTTATCAACCTTTATAAAAGCCAGGATATCCACACCTTGCACAGTCGAACGATAACTGATCCGCTCATGCAGGATTATTTAGACCTAATGCTGTACAATAGAAACGCCAATTGGATTTCCATTATAGAAGAAAGTGCAAAATCTCAAGCCACCTTCTTTGCTTTTGGGGCTGGTCATTTGGCTGGGGATAAAGGTGTTATTAATCTTTTGAGAAAAAGAGGGTACACAGTAAAACCCGTGTATTGATAAACAAAAGAGGGGAGCTAAAAACGAATTTTTAGCTCCCCTCTTTTATTAGTTCTATATTTCACATTTATTCGCTATACCCAACCCCCATATTCTGAAACATAAAAGCCCATTTATCGGCTTGTTCCTGAATAATCATAGCTGTTGGTTTACCTGCACCGTGTCCGGCCTTCGTTTCGATTCGAATCAATACCGGATTGGTTCCCTTATTGTATTCCTGCAAGCGCGCCGCAAATTTGAAACTATGAGCAGGCACAACTCGGTCGTCATGATCGGCTGTTGTTACCATCGTTGCCGGGTATTCAATCCCTTCTTTTAATGCATGATAGGGCGAATATTTATACAAATAATCAAACATTTCTTTATTATCATCCGCGGTTCCGTAATCGTAGGCCCAACCAGCGCCGGCCGTAAATTTGTGATAACGTAACATATCCAGAACACCCACCGCAGGGAAGGCGACTTTATATAAATCCGGTCGTTGCGTCATAGCGGCGCCGACAAGTAAACCACCATTGGATCCACCGGAAATTGCCAGACGCTCTTTTGATGTATAGTTTTCTTTAATGAGGTATTCGGCGGCGGCTATAAAGTCATCAAACACGTTCTGTTTCTTCAATTTAGTTCCTGCTAAGTGCCATTTTTCTCCATATTCGCCGCCGCCACGCAAATTGGCTACTGCATAAACACCTCCTTGTTCCAACAATAAAACTGTTGATACACTAAAGGAAGGCGTTAGACTGATATTGAAGCCGCCATATCCATATAACATCGTTGGATTGCTACCATCAAGTACGATCCCTTTTTTATAGGTTATAATCATCGGAACCTTCGTGCCATCTTTAGAGGCATAAAACACCTGTTTGGATTCGTAATCCTCAGGGTTGAACAACACATCGGGCTTTTTGTATATTGTCGACTTACCGGAAGCTATATCATATTTGAAAATGGTGGGTGGATATACATACGATGTAAATGAATAGTAAAGCTCCTTTTCGGTCTGTTTTGCCTCAAAGCCATTGGCCGTACCAAGTCCAGGTAATTCTACGATTCGCTCTTCTTTGCCACGCCTATCAAATTGTTTTACTAAAGACGTAGCATCTTTTAAGTAAATGGCGAACAATTTGCCGCCGCCTTTCTTTATGTTCAGCACATTTTCGGTTTCCGAGATCAAATCTTTCCAGTTGGCGGGTTTTGGATCGTTAATATCAACTGTTACCACTTTATAGTTTGGTGCCCCCAAGTTTGTTAAGATAAATAGCGAGTCTCCTTCGTTATCGATTATGCTGTGTTCTTTGTCAAAATTATCTACTACCTGAACGATTTTAGAATCCGGCTTGCTTAGATCCTGGATATACAATTCATTGCCACTTGTGGTATTTGCTGCCGTGATAACCAAAAACCTTTCATCCTCAGTTAAATAAGCCCCGATATATCGCCTCGGCGTACTTTCGCCACCAAAAATCAGTTCATCTGAACTTTGGGGAGTGCCTAGTTTATGGAAATACAATTTATGATATTGTGTCAAACCCGACAGCGCGCTCCCCTCTTTCGGTTTGTCATAGCTACTGTAATAGAATCCTTCATTGCCTTTCCAAGCCAAGCCTGAAAATTTAACATCGATCAATGTATCACCTACGACTGATTTATCTTCTGCTTTCCAAACAATTACTTTGCGCCAGTCGGAACCGCCTTCTGAAACCTGATAGGCTACTAAACTTCCATCTTTACTGAAATTGATATCTGCCAAAGATGTGGTTCCGTCGGCCGAAAATTTATTGGGATCCAAAAACACCTCACTCTTACCCTCTTTTTCTTCTCGGTATATAACCGATTGATTTTGGAGTCCGTCATTCTTAAAGTAGTATGTATAATTGCCTTCTTTGAAGGGAGCCGATATTTTCTCGTAATTCCACAATTTCTCCAAACGTTGCTTGATGGCGTCTCGGAAGGGAATCTGAGAAAGGTAGTCATTTGTCACTTCGTTTTGGGCTAACACCCATTCTTTGGTATCCACCGCTGTATCGTTCTCCAACCAACGGTATGGATCAGGAACTTTCGTGCCAAAATGATCGTCAACAAGATCAATCTTTTTTGTTTTTGGATAAGGCTTTAATTTCATAGCTGTAGCTGGTTCGATGGTTTTTTGATTATTGTTGCATGCCATCAAAAAAGATGCTAGCAGCAACAATCCTGAGTACGTTTTTACCATGTTGAATAAATAAAATTTACATTGTGAATTATTTGTTCAATATTACAAATAAAAAAGCCTCTTTTGAATACGGAATCGATTCCTTTCCTTATTTTTACAATAAATCCTTAGGTTTGCCAAGGAAAAAGCTTCCGCCAAACTGTTTTAATAAAACTTACAAATGAATACCGCTATACCGTCGACTAAAACGATTTATTTACTAACTCTTCTCACGCTTTTCTCCTTATTTTCCTTTGCACAATCATACGAATTGAACAAAGGTTGGATATTCAGGAACTACAAAGAAGTATCCTTGTCGGGTGAGAAACTTTCTGATCCTTCTTCAGTCATTCAAGGCTGGAAGCCGGCCACTGTACCGGGAACAGTATTGACCGGTATGCTGAACAATCAGGAGATTCCGGATCCTTTTTTTGGCATGAATAACAACAAGATCCCGGATATTTATACAGTTGGCAGGGATTATTACACCTATTGGTTCGTGAATGATTTTGAAGAAGGCATTCCAACCGGCGATAAACAGGTATGGTTGCATTTTAGAGGAATCAACTATAGTTGTGAAATCTTTCTCAACGGTAAAAAAGTGAATACTAAACCCTTCAAAGGGATGTATATCCGCAAGCGATTCAATATTACAAAGCTCCTTGCTTCAAATGGCAAAAACAGGTTAGCCGTCATTGTGTACCCACCTGACGTTGTAGGCAATCCAAATGGCGGACAAGGCGGAGATGGCACCATCGCCAAAAATGTTGGGTTACAATACACTGCTGGTTGGGATTGGATTAAACCTATACGGGATAGAAATACCGGCATATGGGATAAAGTAACGATTGAAAAAACGGGTGCTATTTCCATTATCGATCCCCATATCATTACGGAAGTTCCCGGAAAAAGGGAAACCAGTGGCATCCAGCAACCTGCCATTATTAAAGTTTCCACAACTTTGCGCAACGCGGCCAATAGACCTATAAGTGGCGCGCTGCAGTATCGCTTAGATGGACAATTAGTTAAGCAAAGTGTTACTCTTCGTCCTCAGGAAGAAAAGGAAATAAAACTCCCGGATTTAATCTTAAAGAACCCAAAGTTATGGTGGCCATCGAATTATGGACAACCCTATTTGTATCCCATGGAGCTAAGTTTTGTACCCAATGCAGCCAAAACCACTAGTGATAAAAAAGATCTGAAAATAGGTATCCGGGAGATTCAAACCTACTGGAATCCACATACACGTAGCCGGGAGGTAGCGGTTAACGGTCAAAAAATATTCATCAAAGGTGGCAATTGGATCATTTCAGATGCGATGCTTCGCTTCTCAAAAGAACGTTATGACGCCGAAATTCGCTTTCACCGGGATATGAATCTAAATCTTATTCGAATTTGGGGTGGTGCGTTGGTGGAGCGACCGGAATTTTACGAAGCTTGCGATCGTTATGGGCTACTTGTCTTTCAGGATTTTTGGATGTCCGGCGATTGTAACGGACGATGGGAAGATCCATTGAAGAAAGACGATCAATGGACAAGGCGACAATACCCGGATGACCATCAATTATTTCTTGAATCTGCTGCCGATATGATCAAAATGATTCGAAACCATCCCTCTTTAGCATTTTATTGCGGTGGTAACGAAATCACACCTCCTGATGATATTTTAGTTCCACTCCGGGATTCCATCTTGCCGAAATTGGATGGCACCAGATGGTTTGTTGATTATTCCAATTCAGATGCTATGTCGCAAAACGACATTGGTGGGAACGGCGATGGCCCATACGGAATACAGGACATCAAAACATTTTGGGCTGATAAAACCTGGCCCTTTAATTCGGAAGTTGGCTCCGTTGGTGTGGGCGACCTGGAATCATTGAAGCGATTTTTACCGGAAGAAAATCAAATTGCACCCTTATTCACGGGCTTTAACGCCGAGGGTCGAGTACAGGAAACCGTAGACTCGGTTTGGCAATATCACACCTATATTGGCTATGGTGAACATATAGCGCCTTATGGAAAAACAAACAATTTGGAAGATTTCGCAAACAAGGCGCAACTAGTCAATTATAATCAATACAGGGGCCTGATGGAGGGCTTCAGTGCCCATATGTGGGATTGGTATACGGGTACAATCATCTGGAAGACGCAGAACCCCTGGACTTCCTTGCGCGGTCAAATGTACGACTATTACCTCGATCCAAATGCTGGTCTTTATGGCTTAAGGAGTGGCAGCGAACCATTACATGCTATGTATAATCCA
Organism: Olivibacter sp. 47; assembly: GCF_030372825.1. Taxonomy (NCBI): domain Bacteria; kingdom Pseudomonadati; phylum Bacteroidota; class Sphingobacteriia; order Sphingobacteriales; family Sphingobacteriaceae; genus Olivibacter; species Olivibacter sp. 47. The sequence goes on along the minus strand of NZ_JAUCNR010000001.1, from coordinate 5,809,238 downwards.
GTAGACGGTTTTGTTTCCATTGTCAATAACCATTTTGAAAAACGTAACAATATAATGCTTGTTATTCATGCATACGACATGCAAGGGAAAGCTTATCCAATAACAAAGGTATTTGCATTTATGGAACCTTCGTCTGTTAAAAAAATCATGTCCATCAAAAAGCAAATCGACGAATTGGCAAAAGACAAAGGGGCTTTTTTGCGTCTACAGTTAATGGATGCAGGGCAACACCTATTAAGCGACAATTTCTATTGGTTGCCTGATGCGAAAGGTTATTATAGCGGTTTAACAGATATGGCCAACTGTAAGCTCGATATTAAAGTCAAACAAATCACACCTGGAGAATATGCGGTCACACTGGCCAATAATGAACACGATAATATTGCCTTTTTCAACCGGCTTGCTTTGGTCGACAATCTTACACATCAACGGATCTTGCCAACTTTTTATAGTGACAATTATTTATCGGTAGTCCCCGGTGAAAAAAAGACGGTCATGATAAGTGTTGATCCTGCGCTAACTCGAGGCAAACAAGTTGTTTTGACAAACGCAGGTTGGAACGTGAAACAAACAGCGGTACTGATTTCCGAATAACAGCTCACTGTAAAACGAAGGTTTTATTTCTTTCTCGCTTTGGCTTGATAATTTTTAGTTTCATCTCACTTGCCAAAAACTTGATTAAGGGAAGCCTTCCTATAATCTTAGTCTATTATACAGATAAGCAGAAGCCATATCCCAAAAGCAAGCTTTTTAAATAAGCTTGCTTTTGGTTACCTTCGCGTCGATGGTAGAAAACAAAAAGATATATTTCGCCTCCGATTTTCACCTAGGCGTGCCAACCTATGAGAAAAGCCGTGAACGGGAGGCCCGACTGGTTCGCTGGCTTGAATCCATTAAACATGATGCCGCCGAGCTTTACCTTTTGGGAGATATTTTTGATTTTTGGTTCGAATATGCAACAGCCGTACCGAAAGGATTTGTTCGCTTTTTAGGCAAGCTCGCAGAATTAGCAGACAGCGGAATCAAGATCACGTTCTTCAAGGGCAATCACGACATGTGGATGTTCAGTTATCTTCAAAAGGAGCTTGGGGCTAAAATTATAGCAGACGAATTGGTTATTGAACGGCAAGGAAAGCGTTTTTATCTGCATCATGGAGATGGCCTGGGCCCAGGGGACGCTAAATACAAGTTTCTTAAAAAATTCTTTAGAAGTAAATTTTGCCAATGGCTCTTTGCCCGCATTCACCCCAATCTAGGAATTGGTATCGCGCTGCGGTGGTCGCAAAACAGTCGAATCGCCAATAATAAGAAAGAATGGCGCAAGGAAGCTGAACAAGAATGGCTGATTGTATATTCCAAAGAAGTATTACAAAAAGAACATTTCGATTATTTGGTTTTTGGTCACCGGCATCTACCCTTAGACATCGATCTGGGGAACAACAGTCGATACATTAACCTTGGCGAATGGGTAAACTACAACACATATGCTGTTTTTGATGGGCATAATTTGGAACTAAAAACATTTGAAGGGTGATAGGTAACACGATAGCTTTACATGGTTACGGCCTTAACCGAATATCCGGCGCCACTACCAGCCTATTAGCAGATAGTGACGCCTCCTTATCATTTTCATACGTTAACACATTATTCGCTATATATCCGCTTGCAAGGCGGGTGGTGTTTTTATCTTTTTTCTCGACCGCAGATATAAAACCAATCCGGCAAAAATAATGGTCAATACAATGGGGATAACGAGTGTAATTCTAATTACCTCCGGTCCTGCTAAACTTTTAGCCTGATTGAGTGCCTGATTCATCGATGTCCCTTCCGCTGCACTCAAATAGGTAGCAAGATCAGCACCGGCAGGAAGGTAATTTAGTACCAACCCATCGTAAAAGTTCCCCATAAAAATACTATAAATAGATACGGCGAACATTCCGGCGCCTCCCATTAGATTTAATCCTAATGCGCCGGATTGAGGAATATGTTCTGCGACGAAGCCGATCATCGTTGGCCAGAAATAACAAACCCCTATACCAAAAACAATAGCCGCAAAAAATATAGCATTACCGGTTAAGGTACTGAGAAGGTATAGGCCTATTGCCGAAACCATTGCTGATAAAAGCAACACACCCTGTGGCGACAAGCGATGTACGATAGGTCCTGCCAAACCTCTCCCCACTACCATTACACCGGTAGTAAGTGTTAATATGAGGATGGCATTATTTGTTAAATTCTTCAACAGCACGTCTATCCATTGCCCGGTAAACAACTCAGTTACTGCCGTACCAAACATACAGATCAACATAACGATAAATAGAGGAGATAGTACCGCTTTGTACATATCGGTTGTAGAATATCCGGAAGCCACACGCTCTGTAACCGGAAATTTTAAAGAGGAAAACAGATAACCATAGACTAGGGTAGGAATGATCATAATCGCCACCTGCCACTGCCAGCCAATTTCCAGCGTATTCAACAATAAAACGATGAGGGTACCAATAACGATCCCACCAGGGAACCACAAGTGAAAATGGTTCAATTTAACTGTTTTATTATCAGTATACAGTGAAGCAACCAAGGGATTACATGCCGCTTCAACCGTACCATTAGCAATACCTATCAGTAGTGTTGAAATAAACAGTGTCCAATAACCGGCTGCAAATACCGTTAATAATATTCCTGACAAATGCAGTATAAAGGCTACCACTAGTAGCTTTTTCATTCCGATAGCATCCACCACAAAACCGCCGATAATAATCGCCAGGGGGAAACCCCAAAATGCAGACGCCGTAATGACACCTAGTTCCGCTGTGCTCAAATGAAAATCGATAACTAGCTGATTCATGATACCTGCCCTTATACCAAAAGAAAGAGAGGTTACCAGCAAAGCTAAACAGCTTGCTACAAAAAGTTTGTTGCGTTCAATCGCTTGCATAATAAGGCTTTTAAGTTTATAATTACCCAAAAGTAAGTTTTTTTGGCTAACTATCGCAATTGCATATGAAAAGCATTTTATCTAAGTTTGTAAACTTTTTGCCCAACGGGGTGAAAAAGCAAATCATACTAGTATGTTAGAGAAGTTAGAAGCGATAAAATTACGTTGGGAAGAAGTAGAACGTGAATTGAGCAATCCGGATACGGTAAACGACATGAAGCGTTTTGCAAAGCTTAACAAAGAATATAAAGACTTAGGTAAAATCGTTGATGAATATTATATCTACAAAAATATCATCAGCAATATAGAAACCAATAAGGATATACTAGCCAATGAGAAGGATCAGGAACTGAGGGAGATGGCCAAAGAAGATTTAGATGCCTTACTTGTTCAGAAAGAAGAAAAAGAAGAAAAAGTAAGACTTATGATGATTCCCAAAGATCCGGAGGATGCCAAAAATGCCATTTTCGAGATCAGAGGGGGGACCGGTGGGGACGAGGCTGCTTTATTCGCAGGTGATTTATATCGTATGTATACTAGGTATTTTGACCAGAAAGGGTGGCGGGTCGAAGTAATGGATGTTACGGAAGGTACTGCAGGAGGATATAAAGAAGTTATCTTAAAAGTAAGTGGTGAAGACGTTTATGGCCAATTAAAATATGAATCAGGCGTACACCGCGTACAGCGCGTACCGGATACGGAGACTCAAGGCCGAGTACATACTTCAGCCGCTTCTGTCGCAGTACTACCCGAAGCAGAGGAGGTGGATGTGGAAATCAATCCTGCTGATATTGAAATGCAAACATCCCGCTCGGGAGGTGCCGGTGGTCAGAACGTTAATAAAGTAGAAACGAAGGTGCAATTAACGCACAAACCTTCGGGGATTGTAGTTGTATGTCAAGTAGAGCGCTCGCAGCTAGCGAATCGTGAGCTAGCGATGGAGATGTTACGGACTAAATTATACGAACTGGAAGTACAAAAGAAACACGGGGATATTGCGGCCAAACGGAAAACGATGGTATCTACCGGCGATCGCTCGGCCAAAATACGCACCTATAACTATCCCCAAGGGCGGGTAACCGAGCATCGTATTGGTTTGACCATGTATAACCTTCCGGCTATTATGGATGGTGACATTCAGGAAATTATCGATGCGCTTCAATTTGCTGAAAATGCTGAAAAAATGAAAGAAGGCGGTCTCGAATAATTTTTTTAACAAAAAGATTTTAATTTTAAAAAAACGCGCTATATTTGCAGTCCTCAAAAGAGGGGAAGTAGGTCCGGTAGTTCAGCTGGTTAGAATACATGCCTGTCACGCATGGGGTCGCGGGTTCGAGTCCCGTCCGGACCGCTTTCAATCTCTGCTTATTTTATGCAGGGATTTTTTTTTCTCCTATTTTTCTCCCGAGTATAAAGATAATGGATAGGAGAAACGTCATCTTACAATAAAACTGAGGTCATATAATACGCTTGTTGTTACAACAAGCTTTTTCTTTTTCTATCAATATGCACGGATTAGGATTGCTTCGTAATGAGGCGGGCAAGACTTTGAAACTTGCAGGCCCTATAATTTTAGGTGAATTGGCACAAATGGCATTAAGCCTTATCGATACTGCCATGGTCGGCTCTGTTAGCTATAAGCAACTTGCAGCTGCGGCATTGGTAATGAGTGTCGTGAACATCCCTTTTGTCTTAGGGATAGGCATGACGATGTCCGTTTCTCAAATGGTAGCCATGGCCCACGGGCGAAATGACGCCCAAAAGGTCTCTCATTATTTATACAATGGGTTTATCCTTTGCTCATTTACGGCCATCATCATTTCACTCGGATTAGAATGCAGCAAAGATATCTTGTTCCACTTAAAGCAGGATCCGGAAGTAGCCGAAATGGCCGTCCCTTTTTTAAGAATTATCGGAATATCCATTATTCCCATGATGCTGTTCATGACCTTAAAACAGTTCACCGACGGCTTGGAATATACACGAACAGCCATGACGCTATCCCTTATTGCTTTGCCTCTCAATGCATTTCTTAACTGGCTACTGATTTTTGGAAATTGGGGGCTGCCAAGGCTAGAATTGGTAGGAGCGGCATGGGGAACCTTAATTACCAGAACGCTTATATTTTTAGCATTAACCTTTACAATCCTTAAACATAAAACTTTTAAACGTTACATGGCCGCTGGTCGTACACACTGGAAATTCAGTTGGCATACGATCAAAGAATTGCTGAGGATCGGTATACCCAGCAGTTTACAAGCCGGTATGGAGGTTGGGGTTTTTGCTGTTTCCGCTATATTGGTTGGTACCATTGGCGCTGTCGAACAAGCAGCGCATCAGATAGCCATGAACTGTGCCGCTTTTACCTTTATGGTATCCATGGGATTGGCTCAAGGAGGTTCGATCCGCGTAAGCAATGCTTACGGTCGAAACGATTGGAACCATATTCTGACTATTGGCAAGAGCAGTATCCTGACGGCGCTTTGTTACGGCGTTCTCTGTTTTGTAATTTTCATATCCTTTAACGACTTTTTACCAATGCTTTTTAATGATAATGTAGAAGTGGTAAAATTAGCTTCCTACTTACTGATCTTTGCTGCTATTTTCCAAATATCCGACGCCACGCAGGCGATCTCCGTTGGACTATTGAGGGGAGCGAAAGATGTGAAAATTCCGACCTTCCTGGTAGGTATTGCATATTGGGTAGTGGGTTTGCCCATAGGCTACTTCCTGGCCTTTAATTTAGATATGAAAGCTCCAGGTATCTGGACAGGCTTAATTATTGGCCTCAGCTTAGTGTCCATTTTTTTATCAATACGATTTTTACGATTGAAAAACATATTGCAATCACGGACGGTATGTCGTTGTAAAAAGAGAAAACTTACTCAGTATCAATATATTTTTTAATAATATTTTTAAAATACGAATTTTTCTGTCTACCTTTGCAGTCCTTTAAAATAAGGAAAAAAGTATATTGTTTAATTAATTCAAAATCAAGCAAGTGAATACGTTAAGTTACAAAACTGTCTCAGCCAACAAAAACACCGTTAACAAAGAATGGATCGTTGTTGACGCTGAAGGTGAGATTTTGGGGCGCTTGTCATCTCAGATTGCCAAGGTAATCAGAGGTAAGCACAAGCCTACGTACACCCCACACGTAGACTGCGGAGATAACGTCATTGTTATTAATGCAGACAAGATTAAGTTGACAGGAAACAAATTAGGCGAAAAGCAATATGTTTCTTACACTGGTTACCCAGGTGGTCAGCGTTTCATTTCTCCCAAAGAATTATTGGCAAAGCACCCTACCCGTGTGATTGAGAAGGCGGTACGTGGCATGCTTCCTAAAAATCGTTTAGGTCGCGCTTTGTACAGAAATTTATTTGTGTATGCAGGTCCTGAGCACCCTCACGCGGCACAAAATCCTAAAACAGTTAAATTCTAAAGAGAGAAGAAATGTCAACAACAAACACTTCAGGAAGAAGAAAAACCGCTGTTGCCCGTATTTATTTATCTGCTGGTAGCGGCAACATTACCGTAAATGGTAAAGATTACAAAGAGTATTTCCCTACATTGCCATTGCAATATATTGTTACTCAAAGTACAGAAGTTGCCGGAGTTGCCGGTAATTTTGATGTAAAAGTTAACGTAGCTGGAGGAGGCGTAAAAGGACAGGCAGAGGCCGTGCGTTTAGCAATTGCTAAAGCATTGGTAGAGCTTAACCCAGAGGTGAAATCTGCATTACGTGCCAAAGGATTGATGACTCGCGATGACCGGATGGTTGAGCGTAAGAAACCGGGACGTCGTAAAGCACGTAGAAGATTTCAATTTAGTAAACGTTAATTTAAGGAGGATCAAACAATGGCAAGAACAACATATCAGGAATTACTGGATGCAGGTGTACACTTTGGTCACCTTACCCGTAAATGGGATCCGAAAATGGCTAAGTACATTTTCATGGAGCGCAATGGCATCCACATTATCGATTTGAACAAAACTTTAGCAAAGCTTGAAGAAGCCGCTTCAGCTATTAAGCAAATCGTAAAATCAGGACGTAAAGTATTATTTGTAGCTACAAAAAAGCAAGCTAAAGATATCGTTGCTGAACAAGCAAAAGCAGTAAACATGCCTTATGTTACTGAGCGTTGGTTGGGTGGTATGCTTACTAACTTTGCTACTGTTCGTAAGTCTATCAAAAAGATGTCTAACATCGATAAGATGACTAAAGATGGTACTTACGACGTATTATCAAAGAAGGAGAAGTTAATGATTCAACGTGAGCGTATTAAATTGGAAAACCTATTAGGTGGTATTGCCGATTTAAACCGCTTGCCTGCTGCGCTTTTCATTATTGATGTAAAGAAAGAGCACATTGCAGTTAGCGAAGCGCTAAAATTGAACATTCCTACCTTCGCAATGGTAGATACAAACTCCGATCCTACCAACATCGATTTCCCCATCCCGGCGAATGACGATGCTACGAAATCAATTACGTTGATTACAAACGTAATCAAGCAAGCGATTATAGAAGGATTGGAAGAACGTAAACGTGATAAAGAAGAGGAAGCAGAGAAAGAAGCTGCAGCAGCAAAGGCGAAAGTTGATAGTGGGGAAGAGCCGGCAGCTGAAGTTGCTCCTAAACGTGAACGTAAAGCAGAAGCTACGGAAGCAAAAGACGGAGAATAATTAAATCCAAGTATGGGTTAGGGGTCACCTCCGGTAAGCTTGCTGAAGTTATGCTTACCGTGCGGAACTCGTAACCCATAACTTATTTATAAAGCATATTAAAAAAGGAAAATAAAATGTCTACAGTACAAATTTCTGCATCAGACGTAAATAAATTGCGCCAACAAACAGGTGCTGGTATGATGGATTGCAAAAAAGCCTTAGTGGAAGCCAACGGCGATTTTGAGGCCGCAGTTGATTACTTACGTAAAAAGGGAGCTAAAGTGGCCGCTAGCCGCCAGGATCGCGACTCTAACGAAGGTGTTGTTATTGCAAAAACAACTGCTGATGGCAAACGTGGCGTAGTTGTTGAAGTAAACTGCGAAACAGACTTTGTTGCAAAAAATGCTGATTTCATTGCTTTTGCTGAAAGCGTTGCCGATGCCGCTATCGAAGCTGCTCCGGCTACTTTGGAGGATTTGAAAGCATTAAGTATCAATGGAGCAAAAATTGCCGATTTATTGATAGACCAAACAGGTAAAATCGGAGAAAAAATTGAGGTTTCTAAATATGAGGTGGTGACTGCAGATAAAGTCGTTCCTTATATTCATGGTAACTATCGTTTAGGTGTATTAGTAGGCTTAAGCGCAGACGTGGCAGGTGCAGAAGATGCAGGTAAAGATGTGGCTATGCAAATTGCTGCGATGAATCCCGTTGCTATTGATAAAGATGGCGTTGATGCTCGTACAATTGAACGTGAATTAGAAATTGCAAAAGAGCAAATCCGTGCTGAGGGAAAACCTGAAAATATGGTGGAAAAAATTGCTCAAGGTAAATTGAACAAATTCTACAAAGATTCAACTTTATTGAATCAAGAGTTTGTTAAAGATAACTCAAAAAGTGTTGCTCAATTCCTTGATAGTGTTTCCAAGGGATTAACAGTCACTGCATTTAAACGCGTGCAATTAGGCGCTTAGTTATTTTAGTTGTTGGTTGCTGGTTATTAGTTGTTAGTAACCCAATCGGCAATAATCATTCTTCAGAAAAGCCTTTCTTTAAATTCAGGAAGGCTTTTTCTGTTTCAATGGACCTAGTCACTTATTTAAGAAGTTAATTACGGATAACCAGCAACTAATAACAAATAACGATTACTACCCTGCCCAAGCTTCTCTGTCTAAGCTTCTATAATGGATTGCTTCAGCTAAATGATGCACTTCGATTTCCGGATTTCCATCAAGATCGGCGATGGTTCTGGCGACCTTCAAAATACGATCGTAAGCTCGAGCTGAAAGCCCCAATTTTTCCATCGCATTTTTTAACAGTGTTTGCCCGGCGGCATTGACTTTACAGAGCTCACGTACTTTCTTTGTATTCATTTGGGCATTATTATGCATTTTGTCTTCCCTCTTGAATCGCTGCTCTTGCATCTCCCTTGCTTGTATTACGCGACTCCTTATTGTTTTACTCGATTCTGCACGTTGTTTCGCTGTTAATTCCTGAAAGTTTACCGGTGTAACTTCTACATGTAGATCGATCCGATCAAGTAGGGGGCCCGACACTTTACTTAAGTAGCGTTGAACATGCATAGGTGAACATACGCAGTCTTTATCCGGATGGTTATAATACCCGCAAGGACAGGGATTCATGGAAGCGATTAGCATAAAACTAGCGGGATAATCTACGGTAAACTTAGCGCGGGAAATAGTGATTTGTCTTTCTTCAAGAGGTTGCCTTAACACCTCTAAAACAGAACGCTTAAACTCGGGGAGCTCGTCCAGAAACAACACACCGTTATGTGCTAATGAAATTTCGCCCGGTTGGGGGTTCCCTCCACCACCAACCAATGCCACATCGCTAACCGTATGATGTGGGGCACGAAAGGGCCTTATCGTCATGAGCGAGCTAGAAGCGGCTATCTTCCCGGCCACTGAATGTATTTTAGTCGTTTCCAACGACTCTGATAAACTTAACGGCGGCAGGATAGACGGTAATCTTTTGGCTAGCATCGTTTTACCGGCACCGGGCGGGCCAATCAGGATAACATTATGCCCGCCTGCTGCCGCAATTTCCAATGCGCGTTTGATATTCTCTTGCCCTTGTACATCAGCAAAATCGGTGTCGTAATTATTGGCGTTATTTAAAAACTCAGCTTTCGTATCAACGAATATTCGGTCAAAGGTCTTCTCTTCATTTGCAAAAGCAATCACTTCACTGATATTTTCCAGGCCATAGACCTCCAGATCTCCGACTACAGCTGCTTCTCGGGCATTGATCGCCGGTAACACGATACCTTTGAATCCCTCCTTTTGCGCTTGGATAGCAATCGATAAGGCTCCCTTAATGGCTTGTAGGCTACCGTCCAGTGATAATTCGCCCAGTAAAAGATATTTATCAAGCTTATGTGCATTAATTTGGCCAGAAGCTGCCAAGATACCTATAGCCATCGCTAAGTCATAGGCTGATCCCTCCTTCTTAATATCAGCGGGTGCCATATTGATAACGATTTTCTGCCTCGGCATTCGGAGACCGGCGCTGTGTAGAGCGCTCTCTACTCGAAATGTACTTTCTTTTATAGCACTATCGGGCAGTCCGACGATGAAGTATTGTGTCCCCGAGGATATATTGACCTCAATAGTAATTGTTGTGGCCTTAATTCCATAAACTGCGCTGCTAAAAGTTTTTACCAACATATTTTTAGGTTTAGTACAGTTAAGAAGCCCCAAGATAATAAAAAAGGCGGTATCACGAAAGAGATACCGCCCATTTAAGCCATTTTATACTGCCTGACCTATTTTCCAAAAGGCGTACGGGGCATTCCTCGCATCATTTTAGCAGCTAAGGAAGGATTTGAGAATTGCTTCATCATTTTCCGCATATCACTGAATTGCTTCATTAATTTATTAACGTCATTGATATCGGTACCCGAACCCTTTGCGATTCGCAAACGTCTTTTCTGATCGATTGCGTCCGGATTCTCCCGTTCATATGGCGTCATCGATCCAATAATAGCCTCGATCGGCTTAAAGGCATCATCGTCAATATCAATATCTTTAATAGCCTTCCCAACACCCGGTATCATTCCCATCAAATCCTTCATATTTCCCATCTTTTTGATTTGCTGGATCTGACTAATAAAGTCGTTAAAATCAAACTTATTCTTACGGATCTTTTTCTGTAAAGCGGCCGCCTCTTTTTCGTCAAACTGTTGCTGTGCACGTTCAACCAACGATACTACGTCACCCATCCCAAGGATACGGGACGCCATACGGTCAGGATGGAACACGTCCAAAGCATCCATCTTTTCACCGGTACCGATAAACTTAATCGGCTTGTTTACAACCGATTTGATCGAAAGCGCCGCACCACCCCTTGTGTCACCATCTAATTTAGTCAACACAACACCGGTAAAATCCAAGCGGTCATTAAAAACTTTTGCTGTATTAACGGCATCTTGACCGGTCATGGAGTCGACAACAAACAAAATCTCATGCGGATTCGTGGCTTCTTTAACAGCTGAAATTTCGTTCATGAGTGCCTCGTCAATGGCTAAGCGACCCGCGGTATCAACAATAACTACGTTCTGCCCATTACGTTTAGCCGCAGCAACTCCCTCTTCGGCGATGGCGATAGGATCTTTAGACTCCCGATTCGTGTATACAGGTACATCCACTTGTTGGGCTAATACCTCAAGCTGATCGATTGCCGCAGGACGGTAAACATCACCCGCAACCAACAAAGGTTTTTTACCTCTTTTCTCCTTTAGGTATTTCGCCAACTTCCCGGTAAAAGTTGTTTTACCCGCACCATTTAACCCCGCAATTAATATAACCGTTGGATTTTTACCAAGCTCCAGATCTGTCGCAGTGCCACCCATAAGTTGGGTAAGCTCATCATTCATGATCTTGGTTAACAACTGACCCGGAGAAATGCTCGTGAGGACATTTTCACCTAAAGCCTTTTGCTTCACTTCATCGGTAAAAGCTTTAGCTGTTTTATAGTTAACGTCAGCATCCAGCAAGGCTTTTCTTATTTCCTTTACGGTCTCCGCTACGTTAATCTCGGTAATATTTCCCTGCCCCTTTAGAACTTTAAAGGCTCTGTCTAACTTATCCTGTAAACTATCAAACATAGATTAAGTAAAAATTCAAAAGTAAAAAATAAAATTCTATCTCAGATCAATTGGTCCACCCTGTGTAAGGTGGATAAAAAGACTTCTAAGTGCCTGTCACTTACTTAACATAGTGACGGGGCACAAAGATACAGAATTATTTTGCCTTCTCTATAATTTGACTATTAAGACGGATGTACTCGTCGCTTTTAGCCTTCTCGGCAACCTGCTTACCCAATTCTGCAGTCGCCTTAGCACCGGCTTTATCTCCTTTTTTCAGTTGTATTTGTGCCTTCCAATAGTACGGATAAGGCAAGGCCGGATTCGCTTTTACCGCTTCGTCCGCCCAAGTAAGCGCTTTATCCAAATCCTTATTGTTATTTAAATAGTATTGTGCAGCTGCTAAATAGGGTTTTTTATCGCCCTTCATCGCCTCATCAATGGAAGCCATAATTTCGGCATCTTGATTTACCTGTATAGGAAAGGTAACTTTTGTGTTCTCCCATGCGATAGCTAACGTCGCTTCGGTGGCTGTAACTTCCGGAAAACTAATAGTAAAAGTTTCAACTTTACTTTTTGTTTGCTCCGGCTTCACATTAAAACGCAACACATCGTCCGCCTGCTTATATTCATAAGCACCCCATTGTTTGCTATCCTTATTCAAGATGATGGTCCACTCGTTTTTATTAGGGATCGTAAACAAGCCATAGGTGCCGGCAGGTATCGTTTTTCCGTTAATTATTACATCCCCGCTAAATGTAAGCGTGGTAGCACCGTTTGCACCTGTACGCCAAACAGCACCATAAGGTTCTAAGCCACCAAAAATCTTACGCCCCTTTACATTTGGCCTTGCATAGCTGATGGTAATCTGACTGATACCTAAGTCTTGTGTAATGGTTTGTTTGCTACTTGCCGCAGGCATTTTTAATCCTTGAGAAAAAGCGTTGTCTATAGTCAGTGTAGACAAGGCCAGCATAAGCATGACAATATTCAAAAAATTTCGTTTCATAAAATGTGTAGGATAAAAAGTATGGTTACCAATAATGCTATTTTGTCCCGAAGATAAGTATTTCTGCCTACTTCCTGCCATGAAAATTTATCAGTAATGCATCATTTAGCATTGGTAAATAATGGCCAAAAAAGATCGAGCAATAAATTCATTTAAAAACTATTCAATATAGCTTTCGCCTCGTTGACGAAAGTAGAGGCCGGTGTTTCAGATAGCGCATCCGTTTCAAACGCTTTGATTTTCATTTCCAACTTTTGAAGCTCTTCGTTTCGCCCCTCCTTTTTCAACTGTGCCCGTATTATCTTTGCCTTTTCGTAATCTTGTATTCCTTCCACCAGTCTTTCAAACCGAATGGAACTCCTAACTCCCGGATAAACCAGCCAGGCATCGCCCGCCAACCATGTACCATAACGTGTATCTTGCAAAGGACGGGGCCCCCAGCAGTTAAAGGCCCAGCGCAAGTAGCCGTCAAAATCCTTGTTGAGCGCATACCATGCCAGCCAGGTGGATTCAGCATAAGAGGATGATGTAAACGTATTAGGGAAAGGTTCGGTACAACAAGTATAAAACGTGGTTGTAAAACCGCTGCGCCGCCGTTTATTAATTAAATCGGGACTTAATTCATGTCGTAAAGCAACACAGTAGTCCAGCAACTGATCGTACAACTCCGGATGGTCGGCTCCCGCAAGTGAGATATTAAAGTTTGGATCTGCTTCTTTGATGACTGCAATTGCTTCTAACATATCCTTCATCGCGCGCTCATCCATTGCAATGGTTGTCTTATCAAACCAGCCCTTGGACTTGAGATGCTTTGCAAAATCTACGAGCATATCTTTCCAATGATTTTTATACGCTGTCTCTCCAGGCTTGGCTTCCAACACTTGCTTCTTTCCGCTCGCTTCATCAAAGTAATAGAATTTCAGGTTCCAGGGAATCATACTATAACAATTTATAAATTTCTTGATTCCCAAACTCATCATAAACTCGACCCATTTATCAAAAATGCTATAATCGTATTCCCACTGCCCATTTTTCTTTTTCGTCCATTTAATCATACTCTCATATATATCGTATGTTTGTCCGTTCCATGGATCATAGATAATACTTGCTGTAATAGATTTTTGCCCTGCCTGCGCCAACATTTCCATATACGGTCTCATCGCATCGAAATGTGCTTTCGTCCAGGGCTTCACGCCATAAACCCGGGCAACGGAATACGGATTTTGCCATAAATCTAAATGGTATGACCAATCTTTGGCTTCGGGAAGAATCCGATTCAATACGTTGATTTCAAAGGGTAATATTTTCGTTTCTTGCGCAGACTTGATGATCAGCTGTCCTCGATAACTGCCAGATTTGGCCTCTTGTGGAACTTGTATACTAAGCCATATAGGCCGCGTCGTATTTTCCGCTAGCGGAAGGACCGTACTCGTATCTATTAAATCGGCTACAAGGGAGGTATCTAAACCCTTGGGGATACCGCATCCCGACTTAAGATCTCCCAAATGATCCGTTAGTACATAGCGAACATATCCTATCTTTATTTTATCAGGGGCAATGCGGCTCCCCTGATCATCTTTTAATTCAGAAACCGTTAGGGAGATTTGCTCTATGGGCGTTTTTGACCATACCAAAGCTTGTGCATGCACCTTTTCGCCTCGCCAAGCCCTTTCCTTCCATTGGTCTTTCAATTGGCTTTTTTTGGGTGGCGCTGTATGTTTAAAAGCATCGTCTACAGAAACAAAACTTGCGTTTAATCCGTTTTCAACCTGAAGCCAGTCACTAGCCGGAGTAGGATAGGGATCCTTAAGTTCCTGAATAATAGCTCGATTTACTTCTTGTGCTTGCGCATAAGCTATACTTAGTATAGCAATAAACAGGCAAATTTTCTTCATAATTTAGTTTAATGAAAAGCCTTCAATGAGGGTATCATTGAAGGCTTGGTATGTATGTATTCGTTATTTTTTACCCAGCTTATGGCCGGCAATCGCGTAATACCAAATTACCAGATAGCAAGGAACCATAATCCAATAGGCTTGTTGGGGATTCCATGCATCGGCTAAGGCACCATAGCCAAGTGGAATTAAGGCCCCACCGCATATCCCCATCACCAATACAGAAGAAGCCGCCTTGGTAAAACGTCCTAAACCGGCCAAGGCCAACGGCCAAATTGCGGGCCAAACCAGGGAGTTGGCCAAGCCCAGTAAAGCCACACAAGCTACTGATACATATCCGCTGGTAAAAATAGCGCCGAGTGATAGGAATAATCCCAACAAAGAGCATAATTTCATTGCGGTTTCTTGCTTAAGATACTTCGGTATACATACGATACCTATAATGTATCCGATGACCATACTGATCATGGTTCCCAACGTAAAATATTTAGCTGTTTCCAAGGCGATTCCTTGAGATGAACCATAGCTAATGATCGTGTCGCCTGCCATTACTTCTACCCCTACATAAAGAAATAAAGTAAAAACACCCAAGATCAAATGAGGAAAATCAAATAAACTATTTTTACCTTCATTCGTAGTTGCAACCGTTTCGTCCTCCGCATCTGTATCTATTTCTGGAAGACCGGAACGATAAATTAAAAGGGCAAGCAGCGCAAGGACCGCTATTATAGCGATATAAGGAAAAATTACGCGTGAGGCCAACTCATTAAGTTCAGCTATCTTCTGCGCTTCCGGCATCGTTTCTATTCTAGCGGTCAGCTTATCTGCATCTTTGAGCATAACCGTACCTAAAATAACCGGAGCCAACCCCCCGGCTAACTTATTACATATCCCCATAATACTAATCCTTTTTGCCGCACTTTCAGCAGGACCAAGGATAGTTATATAAGGATTTGACGCTGTTTGTAAGATGGCAAGACCACTCCCCTGAACAAATAAGCCCAATAAAAACAGGGCATACGTCCTTGTCATGGCAGCGGGAATAAAAATAAGTGCACCGATTGCTACGATTATCAATCCCACTGACATACCGTTCTTAAACCCAAAAATTTTCAATGTTTTGGTGGATAAAGGAGCCATTACAAAATATGCTATATAAAAAGCAAAGGCTACGAGGTAGGATTGAAAATGATTGAGTTCGCAAGCAATTTTGAGATATGGAATAAGAACGGAGTTAAGCCAGGTAACAAATCCAAAGATGAAGAATAATGCTCCGATAATAACAATCGGGTTTACACCGCTTTTCGTGACATTAGCGCTGGGATGTTGGTTCATGTGAAAGTGAGTTTAAGTATCTTGTTTCAATATATAGATTGAATATGAAAAAATTTAACATTGTATTTACAAGGCTAATAAAATAATTCCATATTTTAAACAAAAACATTCATGCAAACGGTTGCTTAAGTTGGAAGTTTCGATGAAATTAGTGGCAAAAAAAGAAACGCCTCAATTTCACATCGGGGCGTTTCCAAAAACCTAAACCTTATCACAAAACCATTACCTGGCCTTATTGATATGATAAAAACACTTTAGGTGTTAAATAGTTTTAAAATTAGCTTTAAAAGTTGTCGAATATATAGCAAAATCACCAACAGGCATTACACCATAGTATCCAAATACCTTTCTTTGATAATATTTTTATGGTGATTGAGATGTCCGGCAACGATATAGAGAAAAGCCCGAACGCTGATTAAACGATCAGAGGCCAAACCCCTTCGATTCAGTTCGGTTTCGTTAAAGGTATTGAACAAGGCCATGTTCGATTTCCGTAATAAAACAAACTCCTCCGCTAAGGAAGCCAAACTTCGTTCATTAAAGCGAGCATTTAAAACAAAGTCTTCTTGCTCAAAGCCGGGGAGCGCTTTGGTGTCGTTCCGAGCAAAACGAAGCGCTCGATAGGCCATGATCCGCTCCGTATCCAATACATGCCCAACCACTTCCTTTATGGTCCACTTCCCTTCGGCATAGGCATATTCGGACCGCCCCGCAGGAATGGCCTCTAAAAATGCAGGAAAACTAGTAATTTGCTCATTTAGTACGTGCATGACGTCGCCAAAAACGGTATCAATGTAAGTAGCATAAAAGGCCGGGAATTCATCAGATTTTAGCTGGCTCATAGGTTAAACTGCTTTTTAATACGATTCTAAAGGTAGTTCCTTTTCCTACTTCCGAATCCTTAACAAAAATTTGTCCTTTATGGTAATTTTCAATTATTCGCTTAGTTAAGGAGAGACCAAGGCCCCATCCCCGCTTTCGAGTTGTATATCCCGGTTGAAAGACTGCATCGAATTTATTTCTTGGGATACCTTTTCCTGTGTCGCTAATATCAATAAATATCTGCTCTTTAGCAATATTTTCACTGATAATTATATTAATTTCACCTGCCGATTCGATGGCATTGGCTGCATTCTTTAAGATATTTTCGATCACCCAGTCAAATAAAGGAACGCTCAATTGCGCCTCGACAGTTTTATCGCCTGATACGGAAAATTTGATTTTATCACTCGTGCGAACTTTAAAATAACGCACAAAATTACTGACTACCGGGTAGACAGCATGATTCTCAAGCACCGGTTTAGAGCCGATTTTAGAAAATCGGTCTGCTACAATTTCCAGACGTTTCACATCATTTTCCATCTCTATCAGCAAGGATCTTCTTCCGCATCAAATTTCGCCTTCATCAACTCGAGCCATGCCATAAGTGACGAAATCGGTGTTCCCAGTTGGTGTGCGGTTTCTTTGGCCAACCCCACCCATACTTGATTCTGCTCCGATTTTCGCATGCTGTTAAATACCGTATAAGCGATACCGAGAAATATAGCAATGAGCGTTAATTGAACATAGGGAAATACACGCAATTGGGTGAGCAACAGGGAGTCTTTATAGTAAACATACCATTTTTCTCCACCGGACAATTCAATTTCTATCGGTGGGTGCCTTTCTTTCATAATGGCCAGTTGATAATCGAAATATTCAGGATCATACTTCGGGAGGTTTGTTCCTTGATTTTCTCCGGTCACGTTGTACAAGGTCTTTGTTGAGTCGAGACCGCGGTAGTAGATAATGCTGTCTTTTGAATCGGTAATGATCGCCGGTACCTTTAAGCTATCCCGAACGCTATAGATATAGGTTATGTACTCATCGTTCACATCCGGCATGGCGTACATATTTCGCGTACTAATTGCCCAAACAGATGCCTTCGTGCGTTCTGCTTCCGAAAGGTTTTGGACCAGAAAATTTGTATACCAAAGGGATGCCGTTGCAATAATTGCAGCGAATATGAGTAATAAAAATTTCCACCGTTGACTATGCTGATATGGATTCATTTAATTCGTTATTAGTTCTTTGTTATTGGTTGTCCGCCCTCGGTTTAAGTGATTTAATACAAGGTTAACCCTATAAACCTAAAATCAATAAACAACAACGACCAACTAATAACTAGAAAGGTGCAAAGTACAAATTTTATGCAAAATGATTAAAAAATGGATATGACACTGTGAAGATTGCATATCCAAAGCCTTTTATCTAAGTTTGCGCTTATGTCTATAGAGAATAAAGTTAGGGTACGGTTTGCACCCAGTCCGACGGGTGGCCTACATCTTGGCGGTGTACGCACTGTTTTGTTTAACTATCTTTTTGCTAAAAGCCAGGGCGGTGAGTTTGTATTAAGAATCGAGGATACCGATCAAACGCGATATGTACCTGGCGCTGAAGAATATATTCTGTCTTGCTTAGCTTGGTGCGGCTTGACACCCGATGAAAGTCCTGTACATGGCGGGCCCTATGCTCCCTATAGGCAAAGTGAACGGAAAGATCGATACCGCACCTTTGCAGAACAATTGGTAGCAAGCGGTCATGCTTATTATGCGTTCGATACACCGGAGGAGCTGGATGCCCAACGCCAACTTATTCCGAATTTTAAATATAGCCATGAGAATCGACTGCAGTTACGTAACTCACTCAGTTTGGATGCAAAGGAAGTAGAAGAACTTTTGGCCACCGGCACGCCGCATGTCATTCGTATAAAGATGCCTGTAGGAGAAACGATCGGCTTCCATGATATGATTAGAGGGGCGGTCAATTTTGATACTTCTTTAGTAGACGACAAAGTACTCTTGAAAGCAGATGGCATGCCTACTTATCACTTAGCTGTGGTAGTAGACGACTATCAAATGAAAATCACACATGCTTTCAGAGGCGAAGAATGGTTACCTTCAGCCCCGGTTCATTTATTACTATGGGAATATCTTGGCTGGAAGCAACAAATGCCGCAATGGGCTCATTTTCCATTAATTTTAAAACCGGATGGAAATGGAAAGCTTAGCAAGCGCGACGGAGATCGGTTGGGATTCCCCGTTTATGCCATGAATTGGACCGATCCAAAAACGGGCGATCTCACCAAAGGCTTTCGCGAGCTTGGTTTTCTTCCGGAAGCTTTTATTAATATGCTGGCGTTACTCGGTTGGAATGATGGCACCGATCAGGAGATTTTTACGCTTGACGAACTCATCGACAAGTTTTCAATTGAGCGAATCAGTAAAGCAGGAGCGAAGTTTGATTTCGAGAAAGCGAAATGGTTCAATCATGAATGGATCAAGCGTAGCGGAAATGAAAAGCTTCTTCCGATGGTTAAAGCTGTCTTGGAGACACACGGCATAAGGGATGTGGCAGATGATTATCTGATAGAGGTATTAGCATTAGTAAAAGACCGCCTCACTTTTATTGAGGATTTTTGGGAACAAGCTTCTTTCTTCTTTATACCACCTACCACCTACGATATAGAAGCTATACAAAAAAAATGGAGTGATGAAAAGACAAACTTTTTTAACACCATTATTCCTGCACTCACTACCTTTGAACCATGGAAAACAGAAGCGCTGGAACAATATTATAAAGATGCGATCCTATCCAGTGGGTTAAAATTGGGAGAGCTAATGCTCCCACTACGCATTATGCTGGTTGGCGGTAAATTCGGACCTCATGTATTCGATATAGCAAAATTGCTCGGCCGAGATGAGACGATCGAACGGATGAAAAAGGGATTCGCCGCTATTTTAGGATAAATGAAAGGGCTTGTTACAAAATCTACCGGCAGTTGGTATACCGTTTCAGCGGGAGGAACAAGCTATGAATGTCGCATAAAGGGCAAATTCCGCACAAAGGACATTAAAACGACCAACCCGATCGCTGTAGGTGATTGGGTTGAAATTGAACCTGAACCCGAGCAAGAAACTGCTGTTATTATCCAATTATACGACCGAAAGAATTATATGATTCGTAAATCGGTCAATTTATCGAAACAGGCGCAAATTATTGCAGCCAATTTAGACCAAGCTTACTTAGTAGTTACTTTAGCTTCACCGCCAACTTCGCTGGGTTTTATTGATCGATTTTTAGTGACAGCGGAAGCCTATGATATCCCAGCCGGTATATTGTTTAATAAGCTTGACCTTTTTAGCGAAGAAGGTTTGGAAATACTAGCCGACTATCGATCAATTTATGAACATCTCGGTTATCCTTGCTTTGAAATTTCGGCTTTAAAAGGCATTAATATAGATGCTATAGAGGCGTCTTTGACGCATAAAGTAACGCTGATTTCGGGACATAGCGGCGTTGGAAAGTCAACACTCATTAATCGACTCATACCGGAAGCTTCTCTCCGTACCGGAAAAATATCCGATTGGTCAGATAAGGGAAAACATACAACAACCTTTGCCGAAATGCTGCCTTTAATACAAGGCGGTTATATCATTGACACTCCCGGTATTCAGGAATTTGGCGTAATCGATATCGAGCAACAAGAGCTCAGTCATTTTTTTCCTGAAATGCGTGCACTGATGAACCAGTGTAGATTTAATAATTGCAGGCATATCAACGAACCCGGCTGCGCCGTATTAGGAGCACTGGAAGAAGGAGAAATCGAAACAAGCCGCTACGAGAGTTACCTAAGTATATACCATGGGAATGATAGCAGAGCCTAATAGCCGATAAAGAATAGCTATTTGGATCTAGCGCTTATAAAGTCGCTCAAATAGCTGCATTCACCCAGTGCTTGATTATAAAACACAGTCCCTTTATAGTATTTTTCTAACTCAACAAAATATTTATTTTTCATGCTAAATAACCACAAGGGATCAGGTTCGCCATAATTATGGCTCGAATAGTAATCATTCACTGAACGATAACCATATTTCTTTTGCTCGCATTTAGCCAGCATAAAGGTACATGTTGCTTTAAAATTTACATCCTTACTTAAGGATCGTGCCTTTTCATACCAAATGATCGCTTGTTTTGCATGCTTATAGTCGTCATCATAGTAATTCGTACCTGATACATAAGCATCCAAATGGCTCCAGCTATAGCTGATAAGATACCAAGAATTACCAAAGATTCCCGTTTGATAAACACCATTAGCCATCGCAAAGTAGTATTTAGCTGCATTTTTCGGATTTGATTTTATTTTCCGTTGCCACATAGCCATCTGCTCAGCAAATTCCTTCTTATTTAATCCCCTGTCTGCATAGGCCTTCGGGTAATCGTTAATCGTGGTTAAAAATGGGTCAGCGTGTAATGCAGCGTCCTCACTCGAGCCATACCAATCAGATGCCACCCAGAATTTATAGTTTGGACTTAGCTTGTCGAAAGCAGCGACTGCCTTATCGTATTCATGTGTTCGGAGATAACCGGTTCCCAAAAGCTCATAATAATCATCATTTGGAAGAGCAGGCAGTACTTTCACTAAATACTCCGTCAACCCATCTTTCGGGGTATTTTCTTTTAATGTCTTTATACGCAACAATGATGTAGGCGTTAATTGTTGCCGCCAAAAATTAATCGTTTCACTAGAGCTGTATTTAAAAAGCGAATCACGCGTATGGCTATGATTCCATTCTAAATCGCCTTTTACCATCAAAATAGCGGCCATAGCCGTATCCTGCAGTGCTAGATATTTTGGAGCTAATAAACTTTGATAAAAATGCCTCGTTGTTCGACTAAAGCGTAAATCTTTTTGCCCATAAAAGCTATCAACCTTATCCTTCCGCTCAACTATGCATTTCTCATCCAGCCATTTTAAAGCCGGTACCAGCGCATTTGGGTTAAAATTATCTCCCTTTTTTATATTACTGGCTTGTACCAATAATTCTGTAATGCGGTATTGATCCTGTAACTTGGGTGATAGATGTTCCGGATTTAATTGTTGTAAAAGATCAAAAGCTCTCTTATTTTCTCCTTGCATCCAACTGATGTACGCTGCCGCAATCGTCGCGAAGGCTGGTTCTCGGTATTTTTTGTCACTTGCTAAGTGAAGCGAGAAGCGAAATAAACTATCGGCATAACTTTTAGCTTTCAGCTGCAACGAATCGCTTCCGTAATAATAATTCCGATATCCATAAACATCATTGCTGAGGGGTGACTCATTTAGGTACCCTTCCAGCTTATTCATTTCCCTTATTAATAACACCCCGTTTAAAACACTGGTGGGAGCCAGCTTATATACCGTATCAAGCGTATGGAGATTCAAACTCGGATTGTTAAAACCCTCTATGCTCCAAATTACTGCCTGTTCTTCTTTTGATTTTGCCAAGGCAAGAACCGATGGCGTGCTCACGTCAATGTAGTGATAATTCTTATAAGCCTGGATTCTTCTTTCCGGATTACTTTCAAAAACCTTCGAAAAAAGAAAAGCCGCTTGTTCTTTGTCGCCCAACCACCTTAGGGCTCCGGCTTTTAAGGCCAAGGCCCACCCCCGTACCGCGCTCCGATAAGACAGCGGTTCGATATAGTCTTCATAGACCGCCAAACATTTTTCATAGCGTGCTGAATAATGGTACATTCTTGCCGCTTGGTAAGCATATCGTAAACGTAAAAATTCGTCGCGCTTAACCTTCTTCAATCGCTTTATGGCCTTTTCAGCCAACGAATCCATCGATGTTGTATCTCGAGGTGCCGGATCCCACATATCATATGCATAGGCAGAAGCCTCCTCACAGTCTTTGGCAAATAAATAATAATCGAATGCGCTCTTATGCTTCGCAATAGCTTGTAAAAAAGTATTATCTTTCAACGTATCTGGCAGGGTTATGCTTTTTTTCGTCCTCCAAGCACTGATCAACGAGTCTGTCTTGTTATCTGCTCGATACATTACGGAAAATACATCCGTTGCCTTTACATCTCCGCCCAAATATTGAGCCCACTCATCACAATTTATCTGGCTCTCCTTTTGCGGCTCATCCTCACTGTACAAAAAACTTAAATCGGTAAAAGAAAATGCGGCATAGGTATCTCCCTGTATGTCATTGTGAAAATAGGAAACGTAATAATCATAAGGATCGGGTTCCGGACCGCAAGCAATATTGATTGCAATTTCGCCATAAAACAGAAGTATAAAAAAACTAAAAGCGATCGATAATTTCTTGTAGTTGTTCATCCGAAAAGCGATTTAATAGGTCGGCATCTAGGTGGTAAAAAAGCACCTTCAGATCCTTTCGAGGCAAATATCGAGATAAAAAATCAGAAGCAGCAAATAAATCCTGCACACTCACTTCTTCTTTTCTAATCACATCGTTTACCCGCAATCCAGCTTTTGGAAGATTTCGCTTTAAGTGGTACAAGGGTGTGCCCTCTTGCCGATAAAACAGGCTCGTATCAGCCAAAGACCAACTGTCGAGATGCTTAGAGATACCCACATATTGTTTATCTCTAAAAACCACCGACCAGCTGAACAAAGGTAAAGCAACGTCGATCGGCAAAGGGTAACTTCCCAGGAAATCTTTTAAATAGGTGGTCATCTCTTTCATGTCCAGAATGGAGTTTTGCATACCATATTTACGCAAGTTTCCCATATTATAGCACATTAGCAGTACTTTATCCACCGGTGGTATACCGCTCGCGTGTCTATTTTTTATTTGGTGTAAGCGTAGCGTTGCACTCAAGGTAACAGCCTTATCTACCAGCAGGGCTTTCATTTTTCTTAACAGCAAAAAATAGGTTTCACGTGTCGTTTGCGTCCAATCACAGTCAATTTGCAGTTCTGTAAATTTATCTTTACCGCTTTGTTTTACTTTCGCCTCGGTAAATGCTAAAATTCGATTGGCGAGTATGGTTAATGTCTGTTCCGATTGTTGTCGTAAGACATTGTTCACGATGTAAACAACAGGCACAATATCGATGGAGTCAGGTAGGTTGTTTCTGAAAGTAATCGGCGAAACAGGAACAGCCTTTCCGGTTTCGTCCAAATCGACGTCCATTATCCGTACAAACAGCTGATTAACGCCTAACTTACGAAGGGCCGTGTGCTCTTGTTCCCGCTGTTGGTATTGTGTTTTCCAGAAGTAAAATGCAGGCTGTGCTCTTCTCTCATACCGGCAAGAAGTGAGCAGCAGCAAACAAAAGATCCGATATTTCCACATAACGCATTGAAGGAGCTATTCGTTTATAAGTTTTTCCTCAAAAAGCTTTAAAATACGTTTGTATTCGTCGGTCCAGCTGCTAGGTTCTACAAAACCATGATCTTCCACGGGATATACAGCCAGTTCCCAATTATTCTTTCCAAGTTCAATCAAGCGCTGGCTAAGGCGTACAATATCCTGAAAATGAACATTAACATCCACCATACCATGACACATCAATAAATGTCCCCTCAAGCCCTCGGCGAAATTAATAGGAGAAGATTGTTGGTAGGCTTTGGGGTCATTAATCGGTTCATTTAAAATATTGGAAGTATAGCCGTGGTTATAATGCGCCCAATCGGTTACCGAACGTAAGGCTCCACCTGCTGTAAACACCTCCGGTTGCGTAAAGAGCGCCATCAAGGTAATAAAACCGCCGTAGGAGCCGCCATATATACCGATGTTTTTAGGATTAACTTGATATTTTTCCACTAGCAGCTTAGCCCCATCTACTTGGTCGGATAAATCTTTTCCTCCCATGTGTCGGTATATTCCGGTGCGATGGTTTCGTCCATAACCGGCACTTGCTGTGTAGTCGATGTCAAGGACGGTATAGCCAAGATCTGTTAACAGATTATGAAACATATATTCTCTAAAATAAGAACTCCACCAGTAGTGAACATTCTGCAAGTAGCCGGCACCATGAACAAAAATGACTGCCGGACTATTTTTCTTAGGCGTTTCCGGTCGGTACAAGCGAGCGTAAACACTATCTTGATGACGGTTGGTGAAACTAATGACTTCAGGCGAGCGCCAAGGGTAGGCTTTAAACTCGGCGCTTCGCGATTCGGTGATCTGCTTCGCTTTTGCACCCGGCCTGTTTTCTTGCAGATAAAGCTCCCAGGGCCTGTTACTACTTGAATAGCGTATCGCTAGCCATTTTTCGTCAGGCGAAAGGCTCACTTCGTTACCTCCCTTCATAGAGGTTATTTGCTGCAACGTTCCTCCACTAACCGGCATGCTGTAAAAATGTGTTATTCCGGGATGCTCTTTATTAGCTGTCAAATAAAACGTTTTTTTATCCTTTGAAAGAACGAGGTCTTGCACTTCAAATCGCCCTTTTGTTAATTGCTTTTTCACACGGGAGTCTACTGACATGCTGTAAAGATGCGAATATCCCGTTTGCTCGCTTTGAAAATAAATCTGATGGTCGTCAATCCATCCGACATTTTCTCCTCCCCAGCTTCCACCAATGCCAGGACCTGCAATCCATGCATCATCATGCTGTCTATCGATCATTTGTAAGGCTCCCGTGGACAGATCTAAAAGCGTTAACCAACGATCTTTATGATCCTGTGCATAAACCGTGATAAGAGCCTTGTTTCCGACAGGATTCCAATAAATGCCGGCTATATTAACCGCCCGATCTTTATCTAACTTAATTAGTGAATCTTTCTTCTCAGGATAATCGTTATAGAATGCAGGTATATCTTTTATCCCTTCTAAATTAGCGGTTGTAATACGCACAACCGTATCCTCCTTCACCTTATAAAGGTAGGCAGCTGTAGCACCCTGTTCTTCTCCAACCTTGTTTCTAGTCTGTATGTCTTCCGTATAACCGGATTCAGTTACATAGTTTGGTACGATCGTATTCCGATTATCTTTCGCAGGACTATATTTTATATAGGCAATATATTGCAAATTAGGGCTAGCAGCAATTGTTCTAACAATTTCATTTTCTGCTATAGGCAGCTCTCTCAGCAGTTTTATCCTTTGCAGTTCTTCTAACGAATCAGCTCGGTGTTTTTTCTGTTTACGATCGTTGAGCACGTCGAATAAAGTCAATTGATTTTCTTTAAGCCATTGATTTTGATCGGAGAGTTTAGGGGCGTCACCCTTCTTTTTGCTTCCCTTAACAAAATTGGTAAGCTGTTTTAATTCGCCATTTATCAAGGAGAGGCTGTATAAATTATTTTCACGTTTAAAGAAAACAACGTCTTCACGCACATTAAATTGAGGCTTAGACTCTTCCTCGATCGTCGCCGTCAATTGTTTTTCGCTGCGTGTTTTTAAATCATATATAAAAATATCACCACCCTTTACATATACCGCTCGATTTCCACTTCGATTGTATTGCGTTTGTTGTGTAAAACTTCGCGTCACATCCTCCTCTTGTCTTTTAGGCTCTTGATCACGCACCGTTATACTGTATAAGGGTGAATAATCCAGATTTTCCGGATTCCATCTAAAATAGATGTGCCCATCAAATTCTCCCCACCTAATATTTTCGGGCGACACGCCCATCCACTTAGGGTCGCGCATTATTTTTTCAACTGTTAAGTTAGTCTTTTGTTGTGCCCATACGGGATTGAAATAGGTTAAGATGATAAAAAGTAATATTCTCTTCATACGATGTAAACTTTGGTCTAAAAATACAAGCAATTTGTGATGGAAATGCGCTATTTGCGCAACAATTTAGTGGGTTAGTAAAGTTGTCGAATCGTCGAGTGGTTAACGGCAGCTACGAACAAAAAAACCACGGTGCGATCCGTGGTTTTTTCACTAATAATTTCAATTTCCTTAAACGGTCATAATATCTTTTTCTTTGGCTTCGGCTAATTTGTCAACTTTCGCGATAAAGTTATCGGTTAATTTTTGAACTTCACCTTCTCCCACCTTTATTTCATCTTCCGAGACACCATCATTTTTAAGCTTTTTAATTCCGTCATTAGCGTCCTTTCTGATGTTGCGAATAGCGACCTTTCCTTTTTCTGCCTCCTCCTTTACTTTTCTAACCAATTCCCTACGGCGCTCTTCGGTCAAAGGAGGAACCGCTAAACGGATAATATTACCGTCATTTTGTGGGTTTAATCCGATATTGGAATCAATAATAGCCCTTTCAATTGCACTTAATAAATTCTTTTCCCATGGTTGAATAACCAAGCTACGAGGGTCGGGCGTATTAATGTTTCCCACTTGAGATAATGGAGTAGGTGTTCCGTAGTAATCTACATTGATCCCGTCCAACATGGAAGGCATTGCTTTACCTGCGCGAATTTTTGTCAATTCTGATTCGGTATGCGAAATAGCTTTCTGCATGGAATCATTAGCGTCTTCTAACTGTAACTTTATTAGGTCATTCATATGAATACAATATTTTCTAAGGCTATAAGAAATAATTAAATGCTTATAACGATGAATATTTCATGCTATTGCAAAGATTTGCCCAAAAATAAGATTTTTTATTCAATGGCAAAACACCACAGAAAAGGGGCTGAAGTACCTGATCCATTTTAAAATAACTTTTTTTACCTTTGAAAGGTATCACGACCTCATTTCAATACACTAATCCTTCCCTTTCAGATTTTTTCAATTTTTGAATCTACGTCAAGTCCACGTGAAGTCCACCTTTATTCCACGTCAGATCCACCTATTCTTCTGTATACATTCGCTACCTATTTATGTTTTCCTGCTTTTCTATAGAGCGGATATAGTGCGAATATAGCGGCAACAACTACCTTACTGCATGTTAAGTGCCCTCTTGCAAGCCAAGCAGGCAGCAGTCAATACATACGGCCGGTTAAATACGGCTGCCTCATAAGGTTTTACTTGTTTTGTTCCACGAGAAACAATCGGATAAGTTGTTAGCAATAAGCTTGAAGCTTTGAGATGAGCCTGTGCTACCGCCACCGTTATTAATCATTCGGCGCTTCAGCCTACTGGTAGGCAGGCCTAATTCATCATTAAAAGTTACTTAAAACGTCCAACTAATAATACGCATTCGTATGCGAATTGCTAAAATCTAAAAAATATTAAAATTCTCTTGATAAATTAAAAATAAACCATTTACTTTACTGCCAATTACAAAAATGAAAGCAATTATATCTATTACAACATCCACAACGATTACCACCGGGATAGCAAAACACCGAGGGAAGTAATCTTTATGTTGTAATAACAGCGATAAAACATAAAAGGCGCTTCTCTCGATGAGAAAGCGCCTTTCTTATTTAATGACTTTAAGGATAAATAGAAAAAATGAAGATACTTAAGTTTGGAGGTACCTCAGTCGGATCGGCCGAAAGCATTAATGCATTATTGGACATCCTAAAACAAGGGTATGAACAGGGCGAAAAGCCAATTGTTGTCTTATCGGCCATGAGCGGAATTACAAACCTCCTTACCAAAATGGCTGAAGAAGCAGAACAAGGAATCAGCTTCGGCCCTGCTTTAAAGGAATTGGAATCGAGACACTTCACAGTTGTTAAGCAACTCATTCAAATTAAGAATCAGAATCCTGTTTTTACGCAACTTAAAATTTACTTAAATGAACTTGAGGATCTTTTACAAGGTGTATTAAATCTGCGGGAGCTGAGTTCACAAAGCAAGGATCTCATTGTGAGTTACGGTGAGCGTTGTTCCGCATTTTTGGTCTCTAAGATTGCGGCTCAGTACTTCCCGGAGAGTTTATTCGTCGAAGCCAGCTCCCTTATAAAAACCGATAGCAATTTTGGTAACGCACGGGTAGATTTACAACAAAGCGAATTACTCATCCGTCAGTTCGTGCAAGAAAATCCAGGCAAATTTTTATTTGTAACCGGCTTTATCGCTTCTAATGTCAATGGTCGGATTACTACCCTGGGAAGAGGAGGTAGTGACTATACAGCTGCTATTTTCGGTGCCGCATTACAGGCGGAAGCTATCGAAATATGGACCGATGTGGATGGTATGTTAACGGCAGATCCACGCATGGTAAAAAAAGCGTTTCCTTTACCGATTTTATCGTATACCGAGGCAATGGAGCTATCTTATTTTGGAGCGAAGGTGATCTACCCACCAACCATGATCCCCGCCTTCATGAAAAAGGTGCCTATTGTGATCCGCAATACATTTAATCCAAGCTTTCCAGGTACTATTATCCAATATGATAGCGGCAGAACATCTTATCCTATTAAAGGTATCTCCTCGATTAATGCCATTAGCGTTATCAATGTAAGCGGCAGTGGCATGATCGGCAAGGCCGGCTTTAGCGGTCGCTTATTCTCCTTGCTAGCGCATGAACAAATAAACATTGTGCTGATCACCCAGTCATCGTCCGAACATAGCATCACGTTTGCTGTTCATCCCGCAGATGCCTTAAGAGCCAAACATCTTATTGAAACTGAATTTGAACTGGAGCTGCTTGCAAAAAAATTAGAGCCCCCCGTCATAGAAAATGAATTATCGGTACTTGCTATCGTGGGTGAAAACATGAAACAAACCCCCGGCATGTCAGGCAGGTTATTCCATGCTTTGGGACGCAATGGTATTAATGTACGGGCTATTGCGCAAGGCTCATCGGAATACAACATTTCGGTTATTATTAGCCAAGCAGATCTGTCCAAAGCGCTGAATGCGGTACATGATGCTTTCTTTACAGCATTAAAGAAAACCTTACATGTTTTTAATCTTGGAACCGGCAATATCGGATCTACTTTGTTTAGGCAATTATTAGAACAGGAAGCTTTTCTGCGCGACAACAATGATATCCAGGTAAAGGTTGTCGGCATGAGTAATTCCCGCAAAATGTTATTTGATGTGGAAGGCATCTCATTGACCTCCTGGCAGACGGAATTGGACAGCAAAGGAGAAACTGCTTGCTTGGAGACCTTTATTAGCAGAATGCAACAATTAAATCTACCTAATTGTATATTTGTGGACAATACCGCAAGCGAGGAACCTACCAAGCACTATCTTAAAATCTTTGAATCGAATATATCGGTAGTGACCTGCAACAAAATTGCTAATTCCTCGAGCTACGCACAGTATAAACAATTACGCGATACGGCCAGAAGGCACGGCGTCGACTTTTTCTATGAGACGAATGTGGGCGCAGGTCTTCCGATTGTCCGCACGCTGAAAGACCTGATGACCAGTGGTGATCGTATTATCCGTATTGAGGCTATACTTTCGGGTACTATCTCTTATATTTTTAATAATTTCATTGGCGATGCTTCATTTCACGATGTAGTGAAGAAAGCCCAGGCCTTAGGCTATACGGAACCCGATCCTAGGGATGATTTACGAGGTACTGATTTTATGCGTAAGATGCTCATTTTGGCACGGGATAGCGGTTTAGCCATCGAAGCCAAGGACGTCGATCTAGGAGCGATTCTACCCAAAACCTGTTTAGATGCAGCGAGTGTTGAGGACTTTTACTTAGAACTGCAAAAGGAAGCGGCTTACTTCGATACGCTTAAAGAAAAAGCTCAACGGGAGAACCGAGCGATTCGTTATATCGGAAAATTGGAGGATGGAAAGGTATCCATTGCCTTGGAGCTGGTGGATGAAAAGCATCCCTTCTTCAACCTCTCGGGTAGCGATAACGTCATTTCATTCACTACTGAACGTTATAAAGAACGACCGTTAGTAGTAAAAGGACCGGGTGCCGGTAGTGAAGTCACGGCGGGCGGTGTATTTGCTGATTTGATGAACGCGGGAGCATAAATTACATGTGATAATTAGCTAATGTGAAAATGAGCCTATGAAAGGTTATAGCCAAATTACACTCAATGTACGTAATGCGAAATCGACCACTGAGACAAGATTTGCGTCTAACGACGGTAGGTCTTTTTACTTCCTGCCTGCGGTAGGCAGGTTTACTTTTGAATTTTTACTTATCTAATAAATGGAATTAACAACAGAAAAAGAACCCGCTGGTAAGGCCCGAAAAGAAAAAGACCGCGTGCATGTGTTTGCACCGGCTACCGTGGCTAACCTGGTATGCGGCTTTGATATCTTGGGACTAGCCCTGGACGAACCGGGAGATGAGGTGATTATGGAACGCTCGGACCGGCCTGGCGTTAAACTGTTAAAGATTACGGGCGATGACGGCCGATTACCGCTCGATCCGGCAAAGAATACGGTTAGCGCTTGTGTTCAGATGTTACTAAAGCATTTAAACCGTGAAGATGTGGGAGTGGAAATAGAGTTGCATAAACACATGCCTATCGGAAGTGGATTAGGATCCAGTGCTGCGAGTACGGTAGCTGGTTTATTCGCTATTAATCAGCTGCTTGGACAACCTTTAACGAAACAAGAATTGCTTCCTTTTGCGATGAAAGGCGAAGAATTGGCCTGTGGGCACGGGCACGCGGATAATGTAGCCCCTTCTTTATTTGGTGGTATTACCTTGATTAAAAGTTACGAGCCACTGGAAGTCGTGTCAATACCTGTTCCAAAAAGCTTATACTGCTCCGTAGTGTTTCCCCACGTAGATGTGCCAACGCGTGCTGCTCGGCAGATGATTCGTTCTAAAATCGAGCTGAAAGATGCGGTGGTTCAATGGGGCAATATTGCGGGCTTGGTAAGTGGTCTGTTTATGAGCGATTATGGCTTAATCGGTCGCAGTATGCAGGATGTCCTGATTGAACCTGTTCGTGCTATTCTGATTCCTGAATTTTATGAAATGCGACAAACTGCCATGGCAGCAGGAGCACTTGGGTTTGGCATCTCCGGCTCTGGACCCTCTGTCTTTGCCTTTGCCGATAACCATCCAACCGCATCGGACATCACCCGGCAAATTGTACAGCATCTGCAATCGAAAGGTATTGATAGCAACGGCTACGTTTCGGCAGTAAATCAACAGGGGCCGAGGGAGTTATAGTTTCGTTATTAGTTACTCGTTAATAGTTATTGGATTTAACTATACTACCAATAACTAACAACCAGATAATTAACAACAAACAACCAATAACTAACAACAAACAACCATCATGAAACTATACAGTACTAATAATAAAAAGCTAAGAGTTTCTTTTAAAGAAGCCGTATTTAACAGTTTGCCTTCAGATAAGGGGCTTTATATGCCTACCGAGATCCCTTCGCTTTCTGCGGATTTTATTAATAATCTTGAGCAGTTTACTTTACCCGATATCGCTTTTGAAGTGGCTCACCACTTAATTGGCGACAGCATTCCGGCCAATGATCTCCGATTATTAGTGGATGATGCTATCAATTTTGAAGCACCTGTAGTATCACTTGACGACCGTACGGCAGTACTAGAGCTTTTTCACGGACCATCCCTTGCCTTTAAAGATTTCGGTGCCCGATTTATGAGTCGCGTTATGGGTTATTTTTCTAAAACCGAGGAAAACAGCAAGCTTTTAGATGTATTGGTAGCCACTTCGGGAGACACGGGAGGAGCCGTGGCTTTAGGTTTTCTAGGTGTAGAAGGCACTCGGGTAACCATTTTATATCCTAAGGGTAAAGTAAGCCCTATTCAAGAGCAACAGCTGACCCGTAACGGCCAGAATATTCGAGCCATTGAGGTCGATGGCTCCTTTGACGACTGCCAGGCTTTGGTAAAAGAGGCGTTCAATGATGCTGAACTTAATCAACGGTTCCGATTAACATCTGCCAACTCGATTAATATAGCCCGTTTGATTCCACAGACCTTTTATTACTTCAATGCCTATGCGCAAATGAAGAGAAAAGGAATAACTGATATCGTTTTTTCTGTTCCCAGCGGAAACTTCGGTAATATTGGCGCTGGCTTATTAGCCTATAAAATGGGTTTACCTGTTAGGCAGTTTTTAGCTGCTACTAACGTGAATGATACGGTTCCACGTTTCCTATCAGACGGCTACTATGAACCGCGCCCCTCAATAGCCACCCTATCTAACGCAATGGATGTAGGCAATCCAAGCAACTGGGTTCGCATTATGGATCTTTTTGAAGACGATCGCGCGTTATTGAAAGAAACGGTAACGGCTTACGCGTATAGCGACGAGGAGACCCGCAGTGCTATTGACGAGCTTTATAGCAGCTATCAATATCTTGCCTGCCCACACACCGCCATCGCTTACTTAGCAGGGCAAGCTTATAAAAAAGAGCAAGGTGGAAACTATACAACTATATTTTTATCAACTGCACACCCATGCAAGTTTCCCGATGTATTTTCTGAAGAAAAACAGAAAGCCATCTTCATACCTGAACAAGTAAAAGAATTGGAAAGTAAACCCAGCCAAAAAGAGGAACTTGGAGCTGATTACGAAGCTTTTAAGCAGTGGCTGCAGGAAGAGTTATAAGTGATAAGTTATACGTTGTAAGTTTAGGGTTAGCCTTATAACGTATAACTTATAACATAAAACTACCTAACAACGCTTCCTGGTTGGATATTTGATTGCGGCGCCACGAAATCAAGGCGTCCATCGGCATCCTCGGCCATCAAGATCATCCCTTGTGAGAGAATGCCTTTGATTTCCCGCGGTTCTAAATTGACTAATATAGAAACTTGTCTTCCAATAATATCTTCAGGATTAAAGAATTCCGCAATGCCTGATACTACCGTGCGTTGATCAATTCCTGTATCAATTGTCAACTTCAGCAACTTCTTTGTCTTCGCCACCTTTTCGGCTGTTAAGATTTTGCCGACGCGAATGTCGAGGAGTGTAAATTGATCAAAGGCAATGTTCGCCTTCGCCGGCTCCGCGGTGCTTGTTTGCGTTTTTGCGTTGTCGACCTTAGCCTGTGCTAATTTGGCTAGCTGCGCATCGATTTGTTCGTCCGCTATTTTTTCAAAAAGCAATTGTACCTCGCCCAATTGATGATCGTTTTCCAACAAATTAGGATTACCGGCAGCCGTCCAATCCCGATCCTGAAAATTTAACATCTGGAATAGCTTTTCTGCCGTATGCGGTAAAAAAGGCTGCGCCAATACCGCCAAATTAGCGGCAATCTGCAAACCGATATTAAGCACTGTTTTCACGCGGTCTTCATCCGTCTTGATTAATTTCCAAGGCTCCTCATCGGCTAAATATTTATTCCCTAAACGCGCCACATTCATAAAATGCGCCAGGGCTTCTCGAAACCGATATTGACTTAGCGAAGAACTAATGGTTTTAGGATAACGCTCCAACTCGGAGAGCACTAATTTATCTTTATCGCTAAGCTCGCCCCCAGCCTTCACTTTACCATCAAAGTATTTATGAGATAAGACCAGTACACGGTTGATAAAATTACCGAATATGGCTACTAATTCATTATTCACACGTGCTTGAAAATCCTTCCAGGTAAACTCACTATCCGATGTTTCCGGCAAAATAGAGGTCAAAACATAACGTAGCTCGTCTTGCTTACCCGGAAAATCAGCCAAGTACTCGTGCAACCATACCGCATGGTTTCTAGAAGTTGACAACTTATCTCCTTCTAAATTCAAAAATTCGTTTGCAGGAATATTTTCCGGCAAAACATATTCACCATGTGCATGCAAAATAGAAGGAAATATAATGCAGTGGAAGACAATATTATCCTTCCCAATAAAATGTATCAAGCAGGCGTCATCCGCTGGATTTTCCTGCTTCTTCCAGTATTTTTCCCAGTCTTTCCCGGTATCTAAGGCCCATTGCTTCGTAGCTGATATATAGCCTATAGGCGCATCTAACCAAACGTATAACTTTTTTCCCTTTGCTTCTTCTAAAGGAACATCCACTCCCCAATCCAAATCACGGGTCATGGATCGTGCTTGCAGACCGGATTTTAACCAAGAGCTGCATTGACCATATACATTTGATTTTAAAATATCCTTTTTACCTTCCAATAACCATTTTTCCAGCCAAGCTTGATATTTATCTAAAGGCAAATACCAGTGTTTGGTTTCACGAAGTACAGGTGTTTTACCACTTAAGGTCGATTTTGGATTGATTAAATCCGTTGGGCTCAAGGAGGTTCCGCATTTTTCGCATTGGTCACCATAAGCTCCTTCGTTATGGCAATTCGGACAGGTCCCTACAATGTAGCGATCGGCCAAAAATTGATGATATTCTTCGTCGTAATACTGCTCTGAGTATTTCTCCACAAACTCCCCTTTATCATAGAGGTTGAGGAAGAATTCTTGCGAAAGCTCGTGATGAATTTTGGAAGAGGTACGATGATAGATATCGAAAGAAATGCCGAACTGTTCAAAACTCTCTTTTATCTGTGCATTATACTTGTCGATTATTTCTTGAGGCGTAATCCCTTCTTTTTTGGCTTTTATAGTAATTGCAGCCCCATGCTCATCCGAACCACAGACAAAAGCCACCTCTTTGTTGTTCATCCGCAAAAAGCGCACGAAGATATCGGCAGGAATATAGGCTCCGGCGAGGTGACCGATATGTAAAGGCCCATTGGCATACGGCAGGGCAGAAGTGATGGTATAACGTTTAAAATCTTTCATTTTGTTGTAACAAGTTGTACGTGTTAAGTTGTACGTTTTAAGCAGTAGATAGTACTTATTACTTACAACTTATCACTTATAACGCGAGCGCTTTTTTCAAAAATGATTTGTTAATTCGGCAAAGATACATCAATTTGCACTTCATAATAAACAGATATGAAGAAAACACCTCCTTATTTAAAAAAAGGTGACAAGGTGGGTATTGTATGCCCGGCATGGAAGGTAGATAATGATTTGGAAGACGCTATAGCGCTCTTAAAATCGTGGGATCTTGACGTTGTGGTCGGTAAAACCGTTCACAGCAGCTACCGGCAGTATGCGGGCAGCGATGAACTGCGGGCACAGGACTTCCAATCCATGCTCGATAACGACGAAATAAAAGCTGTCTTTGCAGCGAGAGGTGGCTATGGCTGTGTGCGGATGATTGATTTAGTGAATTTCTCACATTTTGTTGCAAAGCCCAAATGGATTATCGGATTCAGTGATGTGACTGTTATTCATAGCCATATTCACAGAAATTTTGGAATCCCAACCATACATGGGCAAATGCCTATTACCATTCCTGATGCTACCAAGGAATCATTGCTCAGCTTAAAGGATACGCTTTTTGGTGAAATGCCGTCATACGAATATCAAAGTGAACATACGAATATCCCGGGTGAAGGTGAAGGCGTCGTGATTGGAGGTAACTTGGCTCTACTGGTTAACGTACTGGGCTCGGTTTCCGACATGGACTATGATGGAAAAATTTTGTTTATTGAAGATGTGGGAGAGTTCTATTATTCCATCGACCGAATGTTGTGGACTTTGAAACGAGCAGGAAAACTAAAAAATTTGAAAGGTCTTTTGGTAGGTGGCTTCACCAACTTAAAAGATAATAAAGTACCCTTTGGAATCACGCTAGAAGAGCTGATTTTGGAAATCGTAGGCGAATACGGTTATCCGGTTGCCTTTGACTTTCCGGCAGGACACATTGATAATAACTACACCTTAATTTTTGGTGCGCAAGCTAGTTTAAGTGTCAATGAGCACCATGTATGTTTGGCTTATATAGATGAGCAGTAGGCTATAGGCAGTAGGCAATAGGCAATAGGTGTAAGGGGATAAGGTGTAAGGCTTGGAGGTATAGTTGCTAGTTGCGAGTTGCCAGCTTTTTGAATTTTGAATTTTAAATTTTTACTTAAAAAAATGGCAATACTTTCGACTCTTGGAAATTACAAAAACACGGGATTATTGATTATCCGC
The DNA here is from genome assembly GCF_030372825.1 of Olivibacter sp. 47. NCBI lineage: Bacteria > Pseudomonadati > Bacteroidota > Sphingobacteriia > Sphingobacteriales > Sphingobacteriaceae > Olivibacter > Olivibacter sp. 47. The sequence continues at coordinate 5,772,732 of NZ_JAUCNR010000001.1, read as the reverse complement.
TTGGCGCTAGGCGCCATGTTTATTACCTATGGATATCCAAAAATTATGGGTGGCCCCGAAATGTGGAGGGGTGTAGGCACTTCGATGAACCATGTTGGCATTACTTTTGGTTATATGTTTTGGGGTTTTCTTGCAGCGGTTACGGAAACCTTAGGCGGTTTTCTATTAATCATAGGTCTAGCTTTTAGACCAGCTGCTTTGTTACTGGCTTTCGTCATGCTGGTGGCTGCGCTGCATCATTACAAGACCGAAGGCTTTATGTCGGCCGGGCATCCAATAGAGCTCTTATTTGTCTTTATAGGTTTGGCCTTAGTAGGACCCGGAAAATATAGTGTGGATAAACGTTAAGATTATGGGAGAGCGGCGATGGCCAATCAATTCACAGACAGATTAAAAGAAGAACTAAAAAAGCCAATCTACAAATATGCATTTGGATTGGCTTTTATTTTATTAATCATTGCCCTATCGCTTCGCTTTGGTTATTTGCTCGGCGAATGGTTGTATGCTTTGTTTCATTAACCATTAATGTTGGAATATCCCAACTACCATTGGCTTTTGTGCATTTCCGTTGATTCCTCTTGTTAATATTGTATAATATCGACCAGCGCTTAATGTTGCAGCTTCATCTCGTAGGGCTAATTGCGTGCCATTCATATCCGTTACTTGAATTGTATATGAACCCTGATTGGTTGCAATGAATCCGGCATTGGCTGTAGCGGAGGTCTGATTATCAACCGGACGGTCATTAAATACATTAGTAGGGGTGCCGTTTTGAATCAAATTAACCTTTACGGATGGTGTGTTTTCTGATAAATTGAAGAATCGGATATATGCTTTACTCGCATCGAAATTAGTTGCATCTCTGTCTTCTACAAAGATACTTGATACGGTATCTTGATAGCCGTAAATAACAGACGTGTAAGTAGCACTGTCTCTTACGTTTATAGTAGAATCTACCAGTACATCATTTGTCCCTGTTACTATTGCTCTAAACTTTCTCGTTCCTGGAATCGTTCTCCCTAATCCATATGGAATGTACTTCCCATAAGGAACAAAGCTATTGTTTACCAAATTGTTATCCAAGACAATATCCAAACGATCTACTCCAGCATAGGCATTCACATAATTCACGTAGGCGGTTGGGATGTAAACATAATCATCATCGTCATTACATGCGCTAAAAGTTAATCCTCCCACAAACAACATCATCAAGAGGACAAAGTAATTTTTCGTTTTCATATTCCTTTTTTGTTTAGTTTATCTTTCATTACACAACCTACATAACGGAATAGGATTTGAAAAAGCTACAGGTCTTATAAGTTGTAGTTTGTTGGTGATGAACGGTGTTTTGTAGTGATGCCTACCTGCCGGTAGGCAGGAATTATGAAGGATGAATTATCAATGCTATATATACGACGATTGCAAGTAGCAGTAACTTTGCATGAGCCAGGTAATGCTAAGTTCGTGCGATCAATTCGCTCGCCAGCATACCTAATCGATAGTATTAGCTAATCGGCTAATGATCACATTGGCTAATTAGCTAATAATAAACTGACTTTACTGCAACTTAAACTGAGCCTCTTTCACATCGCGCGAATTGCCTCCCACAAAAGCTTTGAAATCACCCGGTTCTGCTACATACTGCAAGTCGGCATTATAAAACTTCAGATCTTCTGCAGAAAGATGGAAAACCACCTGTTTGCTCTCGCCTGCCTTTAGTTCAATTTTTTGAAACGCTTTAAGTTCTTTAACCGGACGGGTTATACTGCCAACCAAGTCCTGCGTATATAATTGCACCACTTCTTTACCGGCCATCTTCCCTGTATTGGTCACCGTAACCGATACCGCTAAAGAATCTCCCGCACTGAACGCGTTCTTGCTTAATTTGATATCGCTATAAGCAAATGAGGTATAACTTAAACCGTAACCAAAGGGGTAGAGCGGTTCATTATCCACGTCTAAGTAATTGGAGCGGAACTTTTGGAACCATTTTCCCTCCGCTAGCGGTCTACCGGTGTTTTTATGGCTATAATAAATTGGTATTTGTCCTACATTTTTAGGAAAAGTGGCTGTGATCTTACCGGAAGGGTTGACATCACCAAACAACACGTCGGTAATGGCTTTAGCAGCTTGCGTACCACCGAACCATACATTCAAAATAGCGGGTACATGGGCCTGCTCCCAAGTGAGTGTAAGCGGTCGACCGGCAAAAACCACCAATACCACCGGCTTTCCTGTTTTCAATAAAGCGGCGAGTAAGCGCTGTTGCACGGCAGGGATATTCAGGTCCGTACGACTCGAACTTTCTCCGCTCATTTCCGAACTTTCTCCCAATGCGGCCACCACCACATCCGCCTGTTGCGCTGTCTTTACCGCCTCTTGTATCAAAGCTTCTTCCGAGCGATTATCTCGGGGAATTTCCCGACCGAACATCGTAGCCCGTTCTTGATAAGCGGCATCTTCCAATAAGTTTGATCCCAAGCTATGCAGTATTTTCACGTTCGACCCTAGCACTTCCTGCATACCTTCCAGTAATGACTGTGTATTCTTTAAATCCGCATTGACGCTCCACGTTCCGGGCATATTGCTTCCGGTATTGGCCAGTGGACCGATTAAAGCTACAGTCCCGGATTTTTTCAATGGCAAGACATTATTTTCGTTTTTTAACAACACAAAAGATTGTGCCGCTACTTCACGTGCAAAATCTAAATGTTCCTTTGCTAGGATCTCTTTCTTTGCACGTTCCTCACTGCAATATTTATACGGATCATCAAAAAGCCCTAGTTTATACTTGGCTTCCAATACATTTCTACAAGCACGATCAATATCGGCCTCGCTGACTTTTCCTTCTTGTAACGACTTCTTCAAGGTTGTTAGGAAGCCTTCTCCTACCATATCCATATCAACACCGGCCTTAAGGGATAAAGCGGAAACCTGTTGCAGATCGCCCAAACCATGATCAATCAATTCATTGATCGCAGTGTAGTCGGTAGCGACCATCCCTTTAAATCCCCATTGTTTCCGTAGCACATCGGTTAATAACCAGTGGTTAGCGGTAGCAGGTACGCCGTTGATATCATTAAAAGACGTCATAATGCTGCCCGCCCCTGCGTCCACTGCAGCCTTATAGGGTGGAAGATAATCGTTATACATACGATGCAAACTCATATCCGTTGTATTATAGTCGCGCCCAGCTTCAGCGGCACCGTATAGGGCAAAGTGTTTTACACAGGCCATCAGGGTATTATTCGCTGCCAGATCGTTGCCCTGTAAGCCACGCACCATGGCGGCAGCGATTTGCGAACCTAGATACGTGTCCTCGCCGCTTCCTTCGGAAATACGCCCCCACCGCGGATCACGTGAAATATCAACCATCGGGGAATAAGCCCAATTTAAGCCATCGGCGCTCGCTTCCGTTGCGGCAATGCGTGCTGTCTTTTCAATTAAGGCCAAATCCCAAGTCGCCGAAAGCCCCAAGGGGATTGGAAAAAGTGTTTTATAACCATGTATCACATCCTGTCCGAATATTAAGGGGATCTTCAGTCTACTGTGATTGACAGCCAATTCCTGTGTTTTCCTTACGCGATCAGGCGTAGTTAAGCTAAATACACCTCCCACTTGACCAGCTTTGATTTTGCTTTCCAGATCAGTACTTACAGCTGATCCCGTAGTTGCTTCTCCTCCGGTGGGCAAATTTAACTGGCCGATCTTTTCGTCAACGGTCATCTTGGCCATCAATTCATCAATAAAAGCCTTCATCTTGCTTTTATCTGTCGGCTTGATCGCCAATGTGGGTTTCTTATCTACCTTTCGCTGTGCTTGTGTCGTACATGGTACTGCCATCATCAGCGCAATTGCCATGCTTGGTATGATTAGTTTGTTCATGTTTTACTAGTTGTTAGGTCTTAGGCGTTAACTAATAGCTAATACCTAAAAGCTAATCGCTTTATTTCACTTCCTGTACCTTCGTTCTTTCAGATACACCGTTTTCATTAAAAGCTTCGATGGCAAAATAATAAGTTTGATCAGTCGTCAAGCTCTTCATATCCAGTTTATTGTTATCATATACCATCCATGCGCTATATAGTTTATCTGGTGCAATACCCCATAAGACATTATAGCCTTGCGCGGTTTTCTGTTGATTCCATGTTATGGTAACATCCCTTTTATCTTGATGCCTCTTTACTTGGAAGTTGTTGACCCTAGCAGGTTTTTTCCCTTCACCTCTGCCAAAAACACGTATTCCGGAAATAGCGAGGTGAGGAGTCGGCACGTGTATATTTTTATAACGGACATATCGAATACGTTCCGGAGAAGCTAAAGAAACATATTCATTCGGCACATCCTGTAGGCTATTCCGTTTGTCAACAATCACTTTCCAATTCTTTCCATCCAATGACCCTTCTAGGATATATTGATGCTTAAGGCCCGGAATCCGTCCATACATATCCGATTTATAATCATGATAGTTGATTTGTATAGCATGTACCGCTGCCGGCTTCAAGAGGTCGATCTGCACCCATTGTTTATCATCATTCGCTGCCGCCAGCCAGAAAGTTTTTATACTTTCATCTACGATATGTTGGGCATTGAACTCCCCCGCAGTTGATGAAACGGAAACAGGTTTATGATAGGATAATAACATCCATTCCGTGAATTCACCTTGCTTCGGGCTTCCCGAAGCATAGTGCGGATAATCGCCGAAACGGGTGTTAGTATACATTAAGCCATCATCATCAAAATAGGTCGGAAACATACAGATGCGCCTTTCCCATCCCACATTGACTGAAACGGCCATCGATCCGAAATGCCAATATTGATTTTCTGATCCTAATACCGTACTACCATGCCCGGCGCCATTGGCAAAGCCTCCCGGTTTATAGGCGATGGGGTTATTTGGCGCGTAACGATAGGGGCCGAGCGGGTGATCACTGACATAAACGCCATCACCATAGACATTAAACTCCGTACCCGGTGCAGCATACTGCATATAATACCTGTTACCATATTTGGTTAGCCATGGCCCTTCGATATAGCCTCCGAGAACCGTATCTTGATGATTTTCGCCAAAGCGCTCCCATCCGTGTCTGTCCGGATCTAAATTAAATAGCTCATAAGTTTTCTCTGAAGGCCTGAACCGCTTATACCGATCCAGCGTTTTCGCTCTGATCGGAAATTTATTAGAAGATCCCCAAAACATGTAAGCCTGGCCGTCATCATCTATAAAAAGATCCGGATCTTGCAAATCATTTAGAATAGCAGGAACCGCTTTCCAATCTCCTTTTTTTGGATTATCTGTATAAAGAATGCTCATAGAGCCCGAAGGATCCCCGGTCACGTAAAGTACAGAATCTTTATAATTGTGTGCTGCCGGAGCGTTAGAGCCTTGGAAGTACCATTTTTCCGGTGTAATAAAATTCCAGTTTGTTAAGTCGGTAGAATGCCAATAACCCATTGACCGTGTAACGAACATATAATATTCTCCCCGGAATTTTACAACAGCGGGATCAGCGCCCGAACGGTAAGAAATATCGTTATGGGCATTGTAGATCATATAAGTATAATCCAGATTGAGCGGATTACAATAAGTCTGCTGATGTTGCGCATGTACCTGGAGGTGTAATCCGAATACTAAAAAAACGAAAACTGCCCTTCTAATAATCGGCCAATGGGTAACACCTCTGGTGGCTAACAACTGATAATTCATAACTATAAAGTATGTTGACTACTTGAAAAACCTAATTTCTTTAATCCCTCCTTTACTTCCGGAGCACTCATAAATAAATTCCAAAGCAACCCACTCCGTTCATTTTCGATCATGACAGGTATCGGTCCTTGATCAATCGCTAAATAACGTTGAGGAAACCAATTGTCCGTTTCACTATAAGCATCATAAAATCCATATTTTCCCCATACTTTATTGCCTAGTTGATCATAAAGATAACGGATGACTTCCATACTATATTCAGGCGTATAAGGATAAGAAGACAAGGCTGCTGTCGGACTGATTACACCTAAATCCTCTTTGGGGCTATGCCCCGCATATCCTTTCACTGAATAACTTGCAGTTAAACCCCAAGCATTGGCACCGTAGCCTTTAAAATGTTTGGGGTTCTCGATGCAGTATTGGCGTTGAATGAGGGTTTGATTCTTATTGAGTTCCCAATAATCGGCGTATTGGTCTTTCAAGCCTCTCGGATCTAACCCTAGATAGGAATAATGAGCCCAGAACATAGGTCCAACAGTTCCTTTATGTCCATTAAAGTCCAAAACGATTTTATGTCCGTACTGTTCCGCATCGGTTTTAATTTTTCCACTCTTTGCCCAACCTTCGTGGTATACCGCGGCAGGTACGCCATGCGTAGGAGACGCAGCCGCTAACACATACATAATCAGGCATTCGTTATAGCCCGTTACCGGAAAATTCATTTCCCAGCCATATTCAGGGCTCCAATGCCAGTATAATACATTCTGCCCACCTTTACGATACCAACTCCAATCGATTTCCTTCCACAATTGATCCGCTTTGTCCGCAACCGCTTTCTCCTGCTCATTGCCCCCCGCCAAATACTGTCGTACGCATAGGAGGCTTTGCGCCATAAAGGCTGTCTCTACCAAATCGCCGCCATTATCTTTTTGGCCAAAGGGCTTTACTTTACCGGTAGGGCCATGCAACCAATGAGGCCATGCACCATGAAAACGATCTGCCTTCTCCAGATAATTAACAATTTGCTCTAGTCTTTGTACTCCGGCTTGACGCGTAATAAAACCACGTTCCATTCCGACCAAAATATTCATAACACCGAAACCACCCCCACCAATGGTTACCACATCTTGATCATTCTCCGGATACACACCGTCTAGATGAATTCGTTCACGTGCTAAGCCAGACGTCTTTTCAGCTCCTTCCCAGAAATATTGAAAGGTTTGCTGTTGTACAAGCGTCAGTAAGGAATCGTTGGAAAGCGTATCCGTCTTTTCTTCTGATTGTTGCGCTTCTTTATTAGAGGGCGACTGAGAACAGGAAAAGGAAAGAGACAGAATTGCTAATAATAATACGTAAGAAGAAACTTTCATTGATGTTTGTTTTTGGTGATGAAGCCCGCCCAAGCTATTACACATTTTTTTGGTGTAGTAACTCAGACAGGTTCGTTTGTATCTGAAGGAAGGTATCAACAAATCTGGAAGGTAAGACTTCCAGATTTGCAAGTTGTCGAATTAATAGCCTGGATTTTGCCGCAATCTATTTTCACTAGCAATGATCTCGTTTTGAGGAATTGGAAATAGCTCATGCTTGCCATCCACAAACTGCTTACCTTGCGCCCTCAAAATAGCTCCTGCTTGACCGGTGCGAACCAAGTCGAAAAAACGGTCAAATTCCATCGCCATTTCGAGCCGTCTTTCATTCCAGATTAACCGACGAAGTTCATCTTGACCTGCGGCTTGGATATCAGGTACTGCATTTGGGTTGTTTCCTCTTGCTCTCGCTCTAATCGCGTTTACCGAAGATAACGCTACAGAAGTATTGCCTAACTCATTAGCCGCTTCGGCCCGGATAAGGTATATTTCGCCCATACGGAGAATCCGAATGTTCACATTCGAGTAGTCGGTACTCCCTCCATACGTTTCCTTTAAAATGCTTTGATAAGCTTTGTAGTTATATCTTGGATTAAATGCCGATATTACGCGCACTCCGTCAAAAAGTGTATTCCCTACACTGATGATTGTCGCATCCCGTCTCACATCACCTTCACTATAAGCGTTATACAGATCAGCGCTAGGCGTATTGAACCCCCATCCTTGAAATACTTGTGAAGAAGGCACATTAAAGGCTCCCTCTTTGATGCCTTGCACTTGACTAAATTGTTGAACACTGCTATTTCTCAATCCACTGCTTTGGATTTCGAATAAGGATTCGGAAGAGTTTTCTCCCGACTCTCTCCAAATAGTAGTATAATCGTTTACTAATCCATAAGCTCCCACGGCCCCATTGATAATACTATCCGTCAAGGAATAAGCACGATTCCATTCCTTTCTGTACATAGACACCTTTGCCAACAGACCTGCAGCCGCACCCATGGTAGCTCGTCCCAAATCCTGCGCAGCATATTCGGTGTTCTTCGGCAAGTTGTTTAACGCAAATTCTAAATCGCTCTTAATAAATGCATAAATTGAATCAGCTGGTAACTGTGTATATGCTGTTTCACGTTCTTCGACATTTTCGTAATCTATAACACGGTCTATTTTTGGGACGTTTCCAAACATTCTAACCAAGTTAAAATAATAGTATGCTCTCAGAAAACGTACTTCTGCAGCATATCGAGTTTTCAAAGCCTCCTCTATAGAAAATTGTGGAACATTTTCCAGAGCCCGGTTACAATAATTTACACCTAAATAGTTGCTGCTCCACATACTATAAAAGGATGGAGTTGACGCGCTAAAAGTGAAGTTATCCAATTGGTCTTTATCGGATCCGGTATCACCCGGCGAGCTTCCTTTGTCTGCATCATCAGAAGTAATACTTGTCACGCCGATCCAAGCAAAGGAACTTTGATCCCAAGTAAGGAGGTTGGTATAAGCTGAATTGACGAAGCGTTGAGCATTCTGGGGATTAGTAAATGTTGAATCGTCGCCTGAAACCTGATTTTCGGGAGCGGGATTTAACCAGTCTTTACTGCATGAGGATACAACTATACCTAAAATAAGGACAGTTAGTATACTGATATGATGGATGAATTTCTTCATGATCTTAAAATGTCAAATTTAAACCAAACATATAGGTTGAATAAATTGGATATACATCCAATTCGATACCTGAATTAATTGCCGAGCCCGCATTACGCCGATCAGCATCGGAAATATTTCCTGAGGTTGCACCTCCAATTTCGGGAGTAAATCCGCTATAAGATTTGAATACAAACGGGTTTTGTGCAGTTGCAAACACACGTAACTTACTATCTTTTAAGAATGTCCATTTTTGATTGTCAAACGTATAGCCTAATGTAATGTTGTTTACTCGCAAGAAATTACCGGATTCGACATAATATGTAGAGGGCCGAGGAATAGTATTGGATGCAGCAGGCCCAGAAGCGTTCTGATTTTCCGGTGTCCAGCGATTAGCAAAGACTTCTTGTTCTACCGCATCATTGCCAAATCGTACAGCGCGTTTACCATTGAAAATTTTGTTTCCTAAGTTTCCGTAGAGATCAAACGACAGATCAAACTGTTTATAATTCACACCCGCATTGAATCCGAAATAAGCTTTTGGTTGATAAGACCCGACAAACACACGATCGTTGTCGTCGATCGTACCGTCTCCATTTACGTCTCGGTAAGTAAAGTTCCCCTGATCATCATGGCCAGTCACTTCATAAACCCAAAAGCTGCCCACGGGTTCGCCTACTTGGGTCATTGTAACAATTTGTCCATTGCCAAGACTTCCTCCCTGTAACCTTAGGTTTCCAGTAACTTCGTCGACGATATTTTTATTGAAAGTAACATTTCCGCCAAATCGATAGGAGAAATCGTCGTTTACCCGGTTATCCCAATTCAAGGCAACTTCAAATCCTCTGTTCCGAACACGAGCTGCTTGTGTATAGACAACTCTGTCTGCATCGCCGAAGAGCGAAGGAATTGTTACTGGGACGTAGGCGTCGGTCAACTTATTGTAATATCCAAAGCTTCCAGATAACTTTCCTTGAATAATACCGAACTCCAATCCAGCATCTACTCCTTTTGTCGTTTCCCACGAAGCGCCTGCATCCCGTATTTGATTATAATTGATCCCAAGCACCGGATCAAAATTAGGAAAACCAAAAGGATAATACCCTGTTTGAGAAACGCCTAATAAAGCTGCCAGGTTATTCCCTGAAATACTGATGTCATTTCCAACTTTACCGTACCCAACTCTTAGCCGTAAATAATCAAATAAATCTTGATCCTTCATAAAGTTCTCTTCACCGATATTCCACGAACCACCAATTGAGTAAAAAGTTCCCCACTTATTATTGACAGGGAATGAACTTGACCCGTCTCTACGCAAAGAACCACTAATGTTGTATCGACCGTCATAGGTATATGTTAATCTTCCAAAAATGGATTGGCGGCGTACCAAATCACCGCCATTAATATTGTTGTTTGGATCAATAGTAATTGTCGATACATCTCCTTGACTGATATACCATAGATTTCGTTGATTAGGGACATCTAATACTTGAACGTTTGACCTTGTTGCACGGTCTCTTTCAAAGGAATAGCCTACGGTGGCGTTAACTTCGTGCTTCTCCGCGAAAGTTTTATTGTAAGTAGCTTGGTTATTCCAAATGTAATAGAAGCGGTTGTTATCCAATACATTTAATCTCGAGCGATTATTTTGTTGCGCACTGAAAACGGTGTACACAGGAGCATATTGAAGACCATCTCCATTTGTCTTATCGAAATTAAAATCACTTCGTAAAGTCAAACCCTCCACGGGTTTTAAAGAGATAAAGCCATTTCCCTGCAAACGTAACGTATTGGTAAAGTCATTGGTATAATTAATCGTCGCTACAGGGTTTCCAACATTTAACCCTGGTTGATACCCATAACTACCGTCTTCATTATAGATAGAGGCCGCAGGCGACATCCGGTAGGCTGACGCAAAAACACTTCCGGGAATATTATTCGACTTGCTGTAGGTTACGGTAAGATTATGACCAACAGAGAGAATTGGAGCTAACTTATACTCATTATTTACCCTTGCATTAAAGCGATCATATTTTGATCCTTTTAGAATACCTTGATCGCCAAAGTAACCTGCACTAAAGTAGTACGTTGTCTTTTCTGACGACCCACTCACGCTTACGTCATAATTGTGGACTAACCCTTGGCGAGTTACGGCATCCATCCAGTCAGTGGTTTGATTAGGCAAATTATTCGGATCGAATAACAATTCAGGTTCTTCTCCCACGGGTGTCCCATTAATGATCGCTTCATTGGTATAAATCGCATAATCTCTACCACCAGCCATATCTACCTTGCTAGTCATGTTTCGAAAACCAGCGTAAGTATTTACATTCACTTGCATTTTACCACTTTGACCAGTTTTTGTAGTAACCAATATCACACCATTACCAGCCCTGCTACCGTAAATTGCTTGAGCAGACGCATCTTTCAACACTTCAATGGAAGCGATATCCGAGTTATTAATATTCGTAATATCGTCCGTAATTACACCGTCTACCACATAAATCGGATTTTGGTTCCCTGTAATTGATCCTACCCCACGGATTCTTACTTGCGGTTGCGAACCAGGCTGTCCCGAAGCGTTAATCTGTACGCCTGACGCCTTTCCTTGTAAACCTTGTGCCGCTGTCAACACGGGCTGTTTGGTAATTTCTTCTGATTTAACGGAGCTTACTGAACCGACAATCTGGCTCCGCTTTTGTGTACCGTAACCAACAACTACCACTTGATCCAATACCTCGCTCTCACTGGCCAAGGTAACATTAATGGTGGTTTGATTGTTTACGGCTATCTCCTGTCTTCGATAACTGATGAAACTAAATGTTAGGGTGGCATTCGACGGTGCCTTGATATTATAGTTACCATTGGCGTCCGTCTGGGTCCCTTTACCCGTCCCTTTGATTAATACACTCACGCCTGGAATCCCTGTTCCATCGAGCGAATCTGTTACCTTACCTTGAATGGTTATTTCCTGCTGCGCGAAAGATGGCGCTGCGATAAAAATAAATAAAACCATTAGGCAGTACGTAAATCTGTACCTCATAGCTTTTTTGATTGGTTATAAATTGTCTCTTTAATATAGTTGGGTTTTACTCCCCTAAGTGAGCACACCCTCATTAGTGGTTAACAAAACAAAGTTGCCCGATTGTTTTAAAATTTGGAAAAAAAGAGACTCTACATCAATACATCAAGCGTAAAACCACTTGCTCATTTCTGGATTATATTTTTTTAAAACACTGATTAACAAACAAATAATATGATACATCACCTCTCATATTTATCGGTAAGTGTGTACTTAATACACGAAGTGTTTGATGAGGTAATGATGTAGTGTTTTACCTTACATCTAATAGGTTCTATAGGGATATACCAACACAAGAGGGGGCACTACACATCCATTAGAAACTCGGTAAGATTCTGGTCGTGCCCAAGGTTTAATTTTTTCCGTAATCGATATCTTCTGATTTCAACTCCTCGAGTGGTGATATTAAGTAAGGAAGCAATTTCCTTGCTTGACATGTTCATTCGCAAATACGCACACAGTTTTAGGTCATTAGGCACCAATTCGGGATAGTTGGCTTTTAACTTTTTAAAGAAATTCTCGTGTGCTTCATTAAAACTTTCTTCAAAGAGATTCCAATCGCGCTCATCGCTCCGAGCGTCGTCTATAATCTTGCTGATCCTTTTTAGTTGATCACTTGATAACCTGCGTCCATCTCCGTCCTTCAATTGAAGCAACTCATCATGTACATTATTCAGTAACTCATTTTTATAGACAATATTCATGGCTGAATTGGCCAATTCTCTATTTTTGCTCGCAAGCTCCTTTTCCAATTGACTATTTTTCATCCTGAAAAGTCGCTGCTCATTTTCAAACATCTCTTTTTGTAACCGCTCCTCCTGCTCATGCAACATTTTTTGCTGCACTTCCTCGCGATGCCTTTTAAGCTTATATAAGTAATAACGTCTAACTCCGTAAAGCAGCAGCAAAAATAGCAACGCATAGGCCATCCAGGCCAAGCTACTTCTATACCAAGGGGCACTTATTTCAAAAGAAAGTGCACTGACCGACGTTACATAACCATTTACATTTGCTCTTACCCTAAAGATGTATTTACCCGGTGAAAGATTGGTAAACTCCTTCTGAGTGATACTGCTCCAGGCCGACCAGTTCTTTGAGTTTCCCTCCAGTTGATATTGAAACTGGATGGTATTGGTAGAAAAATAGGGCAACGCGAAAGTAATACGTATATTATTTTGTTTGGCTTCCAAAATAATTTCGCCCGATTGATAAAATGCGATTGGTTTGGCTGTACTATCAGCAATATCTTCTACCTTCTGGATAATTGGCGGGGCAATTTGTTGTTGCGGGGATCCGGTGACTTTTCTATAAAGCGCGAAACCGTCATCTAAACTAACTAACGATAGGTTTGGCGTGAGCAAGTTTACATTTTCATAAAAACTCAACATACGGTTATTCAACACCGTGAAACCAGTAGAATCAATATGGACTTTGCCACTATCACCAAAACCAACCAACGCCAAATGTCCTTTACGAATGAACCAATATTTGCCACCCGCAGCCGGCATTACCTTGTTTGCATTGGCAAAGGTACCCAAGCGTTCATTCAGTTGGGTATAAGCATGAAAGTGATCCGCTATCTCATCATGTAAATAAAACCCGGAGTCCGTTGCAAAAACGACTCTACCGGCTATACTAAATACGTTGATATACGGACTTTGAGGTAATCCATCATCCTCTGTATATTTCTTTTGATGCCGAACAAGGGTAGCTTCATTATTTAGCTGGACAGCATACAGGCCTTTGTATCCACTTACCCAGAATCGGTTGTTACTTATCTGCTCGAGGTATTGAACAGGTTCGTTGAAGTTCCCTAGTTTCCGATCAAAAGTCCAACGATTATTACTCTTCTTAAAAAGAGCTAAACCCGTATAGGTTCCCTGTATCAAGCTATCACTCTTCCCTTGTAAGGTATGTAAAGTATAGCCTCCGGTAACCGTTGATAGCCAGTGTGGTCGCTCGTTTTCGACCCGAAAAGTTCCATTGTTATGACCGCAGAGCAATTCGTCGCCTAGGGTATAGAGCTCCCAAACTTGTCCTTGTGAGCCTTCTACTAGTCGGAAATCGAAACGATTATTGTTGGCTGGCCAATTACTGTAATAGAGTCCCTGATTAGTCCCGATATAGAGTTTGCCTTTGTAGATTTTCGAGGTGTAAACAGTACCTAAAATCCCCGCGCGATCGTCAAAGTAATAAATAGGTGAATTGATTTCTATACGATCGATTCCATTGTCCAAACCAACCCATATATTTTGAAACGCATCCGACTGTAAGCTTAAAACGGTATTATTTTGCAAGCCATTGCTTTTGTTTATGTGCTGAATGAGCTTCCCTGCTTGGTCAAGTATGTAAACGCCATTTAAAATGGTCCCGAAAGCATATTGATTTCCAAGTACTTTCAGCCCATTATTGAGTTGGTATTGTCTTAGCGCTACGTCTGCTTCGTTGATCCAGGGCCGAGCATCTCCATTTTCAAAGATAAACAAACCACTTTTGGCCGTACCAATAAGCAAGGCATTGGATGTGAAAGGAAGTATGGAAAGAATGATTGAATTTCCATAGAATTGTTTATCTAAAAGTTTTACGAGCTTTCCGTCTTTGAACTCGAACAAGCCTTTTGATATTATTTCTACCAAATAACGTCCATTAACTTGATATAAGAATAAAAAAGGGTCTTTTGTCTTTAATACGCTTAACTTTCCATTTTTGTAGGTATAGATGGCAGAAAAGGATTGAAAAAGCACTTGCTCATCATCAACATAAATCTTCCAAATTTCGTCATTGACCTTGTCCGCTTCCGTCAGTTGATCACTTAATGAGCGGTATACCAGCAAACCGAAAGCATTTCTTTCCCATACACCAAATTGGCCAAATCCGCCGGTATATATTTCCCCCTCCCTTCCAACAGCAACACCTCTCACCAAAATTTTGCGCGGCATGGTATTTAGATCCCAATGCTGCCCGTCAAAAGAAAGCAAACCATCGCTATTGGCAAAATACATTCGCCCGTCGGGCCCGTAGCTTGCCGACCAGTTCTGGTTCCCCGCCTGGTAGAAAGTTTTACTGAAATTTTGGACAAGAGGCGCACCGGCAAAATGGACATCGCCCATAGCAACTGTTTGTTTCGCAACAGGCGCTCCGATTCTTGGCCTACTTGGCTGCGCCATTGCCGGTTTAAGCGAAAGGCTAAGAAGCAACAGAACTAATAGGCTAAAAGAAAATGACCAATTGTTGCGCATACAGGCTAAATTAGGTCTTTGCCGGAAATTTTTTATGTTTTCTTTTGCTGAGATTGACAGTTTGTGGAATTTTGACATAATATCCCGTTCCGTCGTACTCTCTTTTTCTAGGGTGTGCTTTACACGCATCTGAACAACATCCATCCATCTTCCATCCGCATTCGTCGCATTGGGTAAAATGCTCATTGCATTCAGGATTGGCACAATTGATCATCTTAGTGGTTTGTGTGCCACAATTAAAACAAGTAGATACAACTGAGGGATTTACGGTGTTCACATCGACCGCCACACGGTTGTCAAAAACATAGCATTTCCCTTCAAAGTCTTTTCCGCCAGCTTCCTTCCCGTATTTTATAATCCCTCCATGTAATTGGTATACTTGTTCAAAACCTTCATGCAAGAGTAAAGCAGATGCTTTCTCGCATTTTATTCCGCCGGTACAATAGGTAAGGATCTTCTTGTCTTTATACTTAGCAAGTTCCTTAATCTTTTCCGGAAATTCCCTAAAGTTTTCAATGTCTAAACGTACTGCGTTTTTGAAATGGCCAACTTTATGTTCGTAATCAGACCGAACATCTAATACCACTACGTCGTCCCGATCCTTCATTTCAAGAAACTCCTTGGGTTCTAAATGTACACCTGTTTTCTTTGTTGGATCAATTATATGCGGGTCTCTCAATCCGGAATGCACAATCTCCGGTTTATACCGACAATGCATCTTAACAAATGAAGGTTCATCCACCTCGTCCACTTTAAAATCTGTCTTAGCAAAACGAGGATCAGCATGCACGGCATCCATATACGCTTGACATGCTTTCGGTGTACCTGATACTGTTCCGTTCAGTCCTTCATCTGCCACAATAATACGTCCGACAAGTCCTAAAGACTTACAAAAAGCTAGATGGTTTTCGGCAAATTCTTCTGCGTTTTCGATTGGGCTGTAACAATAATACAGCAAGGTTTGATATGCTTTCATATGTCATTGATACCGCTGCAAACGGCGTTTAATGTTTTTTAAGGTGCAAAGATAAGAATTATTTGCCTTTTATTGATAGCGAATGACCTAGTTAGCCTTCATTACAGACTCTTCACAGCTTTGAAACGAATTGCGCTCGTGCTATCTCGCATATTGCAAACTGTAAAGTTGCTGAAACGCAGTCGGATTATATCCGGCGATATGCTTAAAGAAACGACTAAAATGCGAGCTTGTGTCGAAATTAAGTTTACCGGCGATCTCTTTAACACTTAGGTCTGACGTGGTTAACCAATATTTGGCCTCTTCCATGATCCTGCTGTGTATCATATACAATGCCGTTGTTCCTGTATACTCTTTAACCACTTCACTGAGATATTTTGCGGTCACGAAAAGGTGCTCCGCGTACTCCTGAACAGTTCTTTTGGTTAAGAAATGATCATCAATAAGTCGTTTAAATTTATTGACCAGCTGCTGCTGCCGCGAAGGCAAAGTCAGTGCCTTGGCCGAAACATGCGTACTGGCGCGACTCGTTTCCAGAAGAAGTTCAATAAACAGCAGTCGCAACATCTTATCGCGAAACAACTTACTGTTGTGATATTCTTGATGTAGTCGCTTGAAAGTTATCTGAATGGTAGCAAAATTAGGCTTAGTTAACGTGCATATAGCGGGTTCATCAAAACCATTCACCAATACATTTTCAATCAATGGCTCTTGAAAAACTGCATTAATAATAAAATCCTTCTTAAAAAGAATAATATAGCTCTGGATATCGGCTGTCAGTGATTCAAACACTGTTGCCGGTGTCAGTTTAATAAGATACAGCGTCCCCGGGGCTAGCTTAAATGAATAATTTTCCATATTGACTATTCCCTCTCCTCTAAGATTTAGAATAAGAGACATGTATTCATGTAAATGAAAATTAGATAAACTTGTTAAGGTATTTCGGTTAGCCTGCATGACAATAAAGTGGGGGTTTTTGTCCACTGCGGAGTTGAAAGCAGGATCGTTCTTCTCAGTTATTACTAATTTATTTAAGGAATTGCTCATATATTACCTTTTGATCATGCAAAGCAAAGCATATCCTATCGTAACAAGGTAAATTGAATATCATATTAACATAGGTTTAATGTCAAAAACAGGCAAAAAAAACCTGTTTCCAAAAGGAAACAGGCCAAATTTAAAATAAACAAAAATCACTAAGCATCTAGGGGTTCTTACAAACCGAAACCATAAGCTATCCGTAAACCAAAGAAGTTATTGCTACTTCCATTGTCTGTAAATTTGCTATTACCTTGAAAACGTACACCCGCATCCAAGTAGCTTTTACCACCTAAATTGAATTGATAGCCTACTTGTGGTGCATAGGCAAATGTAGCAGATTTAGTGGCGCCTATATCGTCTTTGTTTGTTAAGAAAGACACCCCAGCTTCGCCTTGAACATAAAAGTTCCCGACAGGAAAATATTTCAAGCCTGCTTTTACAGGAAGCAATTGTAAGTCTTCGCCGGAAATGCCATTGAAATCTTTTGCAAAGAAATTACTGAATCCTGCATTCAGGGTTACGTATAAATCATTTTTCAGGATCGGGTATTCAGCTTGTATTGAACCTCCCACGCTCCAATCATAAGCATCTCCGAAATCTCCTACCGGTAAACCAAACTCCGGTCCAACGCTTAGACGAAAGCCTTCGCGGTCTTGCGCCTTAGCAGAAAATGTAAGCAAAGTTAATGCAGCTAATATAAATGTACTCAGTTTAATTGCCTTTTTCATGTTTTTAAAATTAATTGTAAGTTTTTCTCATTATTGTTACTAAGAAGTTGATAGCGTCTTTCTATCCAAAAAAATTGCTGCTTAATGATTCTTATTAATTTGTTTTTACAACACAAAAGTAGTTTGACAAATCAGCGCCATCAATTCCAAAAGGTCGGATTATGGAACCAATTTTTCGGCTAAATGAAATAATGGATATGAATTTGGAAGCGTCAGGCATAAAAAGTTGATATCGAAGAGCCGATGCAAACGAAATATAACAACTAATTAACAGCAACTTAACAATATAAATGTTACTTTGTATACAAAGTTTATACTTTGATGTCAAAACGTGCAATAGAGCTGGTGGTTATCTCAGATGTTCATCTTGGGACCTACGGATGTCACGCTAAAGAGCTCCTAAATTACCTCAAGAGCATTAAACCTGAAAGAATCATATTAAACGGCGATATCATTGATATCTGGCAATTTAGCAAACGTTACTGGCCGGAAAGCCATATGAAGGTGGTCCGTAAGCTGCTCAAATTTGTAGCCGAAGGTATCCCTGTTCATTATCTGACGGGCAACCACGATGAAATGCTTCGAAAATTTGCTGATTTCAATCTTGGCTCTCTGCAGCTTAGCAATAAATTGGTACTTCCGTTATCAAACGGCAAAGCCTGGATATTCCATGGTGATATCTTTGATGTAACCATGCAGCACTCAAAATGGCTAGCACGCTTAGGTGCCATTGGCTATGATTCACTGATCTTGCTTAACAGCTTTGTAAACTGGTGTTTAGTTAAAATGGGCAGGGGAAAGATGAGTTTTTCCAAGAAAATCAAAGCAAGTTTTAAAGATGCTGTTAAGTTTATCAACAACTTCGAAACGATCTCTGCCGAGCTAGCCATTGAAAAGGGATATCAATATGTGGTTTGTGGCCACATACACCAACCGGAAATAAAGGAAATAGAAACAGAAAATGGCACGGTGACTTATTTAAACTCCGGCGACTGGGTTGAGAACCTGACTGCCTTGGAATACAACAAAGGCAAGTGGGAGATTTACCGTTACAGCAAAGATGAAATGGCAAATACTGCATCAGAGGAGATTGATCCTTTTGAAAGTGAAGACCTAAATGAAAAACTGAACGTAAACAAGTTGTTGGCGCTATTGAAAGCTGAAGGTTAAGAATCCCCAATGCTTGAAGTCTGTCTCTCCTTTTTCAACGGATATCCTTCTAACGTGACAGCTTTTTACTTTTACTTTTTACTTTTTACTTTGATTACACTAATATTGTAGTTCTATACAGATAGGTAAAAAGCAAAACAGGTAATGATCAATTTATTTAGAAAATTTACTCCCTCTAATCTTCTATTTTTAATAATCATCGCCTGCTTCCTTTGTATAGGGGCTTTTATTCACATGCCGGAATCGTTCCATCCGATTCTTTTTGAGCAAGCTATTATGACGTTTGTGAAAAACGCAAACGATTTAACATTTACGCCTTTAGCAAGTATTCTCCTCACCCTAGTGATTACCATTGCGCAAGCGCTGTTATTAAATCGGATCGTCGACAATCATAATTTACTGGGTAGACCCACTTTTTTGCCTGCGTTAATGTACGTAACAACCGCCAGTCTTTTACTGCCCTTTCTCGCTTTAACTCCTACACTCATCTGTAATTTTTTATTGATCTGGATGATCGATAAATTGCTGAAAACCTATCATCGTGCGGAAGTAAAATCTACCCTATACGATTTAGGCATGTTGGTTGCGCTCGGAACCTTATTCTATTTTCCTTTCATCCTCATGTTCTTGCTTTTATGGATAGCACTCATTATTTTCAGACCTTTTGATTGGCGCGAATGGATTGCCGGACTGCTTGGCTTTATAACCATCTACTTTTTACTGGGCATCATTTATCTTTGGAAGGATCGCATTAATGATTTTTACGCCATCTGGAAGCCTTTAACCAACCCAATTCCCACATCATTTCATATTGAGCTTTATGATTATTGGGTGTTAATGCCCTTGGCCCTGGTTTTGATTCTCTTTTTAAATACCCTGAGAGAAAACTTTTATAAAAGCATTGTCCATGTAAGAAAATCCTTTCAACTGCTGTTTTTTATGTTTCTGTTCGGCATTTTCTCTTATTATTTGAAAGCCGATGCACCGCAATATCATTTTTTAATATGCGCACCGCCTATCTCTATTTATATGGCCTACTATTTTAATTTCGCGAAAACCAGTTGGTTTTATGAAAGCGTATACGCTATTTTAGTCATTGCCATTTTATACTTTCAACTTTTTTAACCAAGTAAAACTGTTTGTTTTAACCTTTTTTAACAAAAACACCCCACTTCACAACTAAAAAATAAATAGCTTTGCAGTCTTGAATTGACATATATAGCTTCATGAACAGTAGATCCGCATGAGATTACACATTAAGAAATACCTTTATATCATTGGAATATGCGTTAGTGCAACCGCTAGTGCACAATCGAACAGCAGCTCACCTTATTCGGCATTTGGGCTAGGCGCTTTAAGGGGCGACCAATTACCGCAATACAGGGCAATGGGTGGACTGTCAACAGGGGTGCGTAGTTTAGGAGGCTATAGCAATATTAACGTAGCCAATCCGGCCGCCTATTCCAGCATTCGCCTATCAACGTTTGATATCGGAGCTTACATGAACAGAACCATCCTTGAAAAAGGAGGAAACAGTGAAGCAAGCGGAAATTTTGCTTTAAATCATATTAATTTTGCCATTCCTTTAAGTCAGCGTTCTGCCTTTAGTTTTGGCCTTATGCCCTTTTCGGATATGGGCTATAACTATGCCTCGCCTATGTCATTCGGCTCCGGAGATACAACACGGGCGAACAGAGCTTTTGCGGGTGAAGGCGGTCTCAGTAAAGCTTATATTGGATACGGGGTACAGATCGGCAAATACTTCAGTGTGGGAGCGAATGTATCGTATTTGTTCGGAAAACTAAATAATATTAGTGGAATCGAATATCCTAACCAACTAGGAGCTACTAATTCGAGAATTGAGAATAAACGGGATATTAACGGCTTTAATTACGATTTAGGTCTTCAATATCACACCACCTTGAATGAAAAAACGCTCCTAACACTTGGCTATACCAACAGTTTGGGCACTAAGCTTAATTCTACTGCTTCCGAAATTGTAACACGTATATCGAGCAATATATCTGACGGTACGATCAATTCGGTTTTGGATACCGTATCTTCTTATTTTGGTAATGAAGAAAAGATAACACTCCCTATGCGCCATAGCTTTGGCTTCAGTATTAACCGTGCTAATAAATGGTTACTAGGCGCTGATCTTCGTTATGCTAAGTGGTCCGATTATAAAGATGGATCTGTCCTGGACGATCAAACGAAATTCAAAGACAGTTACGGGGCTAGCCTTGGAGGCCAATGGACTCCTGATATTACTTCTATTCGCTACTGGAACGTGGTTGATTACCGTTTCGGATTACGCTATGATAAAACCTATTTAAATCTAAACGGGCAAGACATAAAGGATATGGCCGTTAGTCTGGGCTTAGGGCTTCCCATCCGGGCACAGTCGGGTATTCAAGCTTATTACAAAATCAACCTGACAGCGGAATACGGACAAAGAGGAACCCTAACCAATAACCTGGTTAAGGAAAGGTATTTTAATTTTACCGTTTCTTTTATGTTGAACGATCGTTGGTTCCAGCGGTATCGATACGACTAAGCAAAGAGAATGGGGCAAATGAAATGTATTTGGTGACTCATCAATTAATCTATAGGTTCCAAAAAAGACAAGCCATGGTTTTTAAACAAACCATGGTTTCGTTGTTTTTTGCTGTCTTATTCCTGTGTTCTTGCGAAAATGACCTGAAGGATGTCGAGCGCATAGCGAACATTAATGCTGAAGAACCGATTGATGTCTCTTATGGTGTTACCGTCATTTACAGTGATTCGGCGGTCGTAAAAGCTAAGTTGATTTCCAGCAAAATGATTAAGCATAATGTAGATAGTCCCTTTTACGAGTTCCCAAAAGATGTGCTTTTGATCTTTTATGATAAAAACAAAAAAGAGGAGAGAAGAGTCACCTCTAACTATGGTCTATACTTTGAAAAGAAAAACCTGGTCGAATTGAGGCATAACGTGGTTGTTACCATGGCTGATGGAACGATCTTCAAATCGGAAGAACTTTTTTGGGATAACGATAAACGGATTTTCTTCAATAAACTGCCATTGACCATCACCAGTCCTGATGGAAGTATATTGGAAGGGAACTTCTTCGAGGCTGATGAAAATTTTGAACACCGGAAAATAAACGGGGCAAGGGGAGTATACAATTTAAAAGAAGGTGATGGATTATGACAATACTCCATCGCAAATACTTTTTTTATTGTTAAAAATTGTATCTTGCGCCCTCATTTAAAAATTTGTTGAATTTTTATTTTAAATACTTATAATAAAGAACTTAAAACCTTCAATCAAAATAGTATAAAGAGCATATGGGATTAATGACCTTTTTGCGAAACCGCGCGGGAATAATCATTGTAGTAATTATCGGTTTAGCAATCGTAGCATTTTTATTAGGCGACGTTATCCGCTTCGGCACCCCGTTTTGGGCATCTCATCAAAATGAGGTGGGTAATATAGATGGCGAATCTATATCGTATACGGATTTCAATAATCAAGTGGAACAAAGCATCAACAATATGCGCCAGCAAATGGGGGGCAATATGAGTCCACAAATGACATCCTATGCGGTTGAAGATGCATGGAATCAAAACTTAAGACGGCTATTACTCGACAAAGAACTCGAGCGTATTGGTCTGGGTGTAGGAAAGAACGAGTTGCAAGATATGGTAACCGGTAAAAATCCATCACCGATGATTGCGCAGAATTTCGGCAATCCACAGACCGGAGAAATAGATCGCAATCAATTGAACCAATT
Organism: Olivibacter sp. 47; assembly: GCF_030372825.1. Taxonomy (NCBI): domain Bacteria; kingdom Pseudomonadati; phylum Bacteroidota; class Sphingobacteriia; order Sphingobacteriales; family Sphingobacteriaceae; genus Olivibacter; species Olivibacter sp. 47. Next base: position 5,749,997 of record NZ_JAUCNR010000001.1, on the reverse strand, counting down.
TCTTGCCAATGTTGCAAAAGAACCTGCAAATAGCGAGCTAAGTAGACAGTGGGGTACTTTTTTGGAAGCCATGAGAGATAACCGTCTACAGCAGAAATATAACAACCTGGTACAAAACAGTGTTTACGTAACTTCCTTAGAAGCAACCGAAGATTATAATCAACGGAATAAAATTGCCAATTTTAGCTACGTTTTGTTAGATTATGCCTCCATACCCGACAAAGACATCAAGTTAACGGACGCTGATTATCAAAATTACTACAACGAACACAAGGCCGCTTTCAAGAATCAGATGGAAACGCGTTCTTTTGATTACGTTGTATTTAATGCGCAACCAACCGCACAAGATACGGCTTTAGCCAAGGAAACGATTACTAAACTAACGGAAGAATTGGCCAAGTCTACCAATGACTCGTTGTTTGCTGTATCCAACTCGGAGCAAAAGAGACCCGTTTCTTACATAAAGAAAGGAACCTTGAGCCCTGCTTTGGATTCACTGGTATTTAGCGCGGCTAAAGGTTCAACTGTAGGGCCTGTATATTCGAACGGTGTCTACGAGTCTGCAAAAATATTGGATGTACGCAATAGTCCGGATTCGGTCACCGCACGCCATATTTTATTAAATCCTGCAACAGAAGGCGGAGTTGATAAGGCAATGGCAAAAGCAGACTCCATCAAAAACCTTATTCTAAAGGGAGGTAACTTTGCTGCACTGGCAGTGGAATTTGGTACGGACGGAACAAAAGATAATGGCGGCGAATTAGGTACATTCGCTAGAGGTAGCATGATCCCTGCTTTCGAAAATGCTGTTTTTGATGCAAAACCAGGTGATGTATTCGTTCTAAACACACAATATGGTGTGCATATCATTAAGGTAGACGCACAAAAAGGGATGTCTAAAGTGGTAAAGGCAGCTATTATCGATAAAAGCGTGAGTAGTAGCAATGAGACGTTAAGAGCAGCTTATAGCAAAGCATCCGACTTCTTTGGAAAAGCAAATAGCCAAAACTTTGCTGAAGAGGCCAAAAAGGCGGGTTTGACCGTAGAACATGCGGATAACATTACGCCCATGCAAGGCTATCTGCCTAACCTTGAAACACCAAGGGAAGTGATTAAGTGGGCTTTCAAAGCCGAAAAAGGCGATTTAACGGACAAGGTCTACGAGCTTGACAATCAATATGTGATTGCTAAATTGACTAATATTCGCCCCAAAGGACAGTTGTCTTTGGAGGATGTGAAGAAAGAAATCGAACCGGCAGTATTAAATAAGGTAAAGGCCACAAAGCTAGCACAGAAGTTGAACGATGCTCTTCAAGGCGCAAAATCAATTGACCAGATAGCACAAAAAGTTGGAAAAACACCGAAAGCGGAACAAAACATCGTTTTTGCAAACCCGATATTACCGGGGGTTGCACAGGAGAATAAAGTGGTAGGTACGGTTTTCGGATTACAACCGAAGCAGCTATCTAAGCCAATCGAAGGAAATCAAGGTGTATATGTGGTACAGGTTACTGACTTCGTAAATCCTCCTGCCTTAGATAAAGTTGATCAACAAAAGCAACAAGTTAGACAACAACTGAGACAACGGGCTTCCAATCAATCCTTCCAAGCTTTATTAGATAAAGCAGACATTAAGGATAATCGCGTGAGGTTCTACTAAAATTATTTATTCATACCTTTGTATCCGGATAGCTATAACATACTATCCGGATTTTTTATTTTAAGACGGCCTAACATTAGTGGCAATAGAGGAATTTTGTAATTTAATCGAGGGGTATGGAAATTCAAGAAAACATAGTAAACAGGGTTGCAAACAGTGGTCTGCTAACCTTTGATTTAGCATCACTCAAATCAAAAGCTGAAGTAGCCGTTTACGATATAAAAGACAATTTATTTCAGGGACTTATTTTACGTGAAAAGGATTTTCGTGCCTTTGTAAAAGAAAACGACTGGTCTAAATACGCAGGTAAAAATGTGCTGATTACTTGCAGTGCAGATGCAATCGTTCCTACATGGGCCTATATGCTCCTGGCTAATAAATTGGAACCTTATGTAAATGAGCTTTTTTTCGGGGACAAAAAAACCTTTGAAGATATATTATTTGAGCGTGCCTTATCCAATCTGGACATAGAGCAGTTCAGAGACCAGCGAGTAGTAGTAAAGGGTTGCGGAGACATAAAAATTCCGGAATCGGCCTTCGTTACCTTTGCTTATAAGTTATCAAAAGTTGCCAAAAGTATTATGTACGGTGAGCCTTGTTCTACGGTTCCTATATTTAAACGAACGACATAAAGTATCGTCTAAGGCGTTGGTTAATGCTTAGCGATAAATAATTTATGATGAAGAAACTACTAGCGGTTATTATCTCAGTTACGTTTTCAGCCCATGTGTCCGCGCAGGTCTTACCCTATTTAAAAAAGGGCGTATTTCAACCGGGAGAAGAGCTGACTTATAAGCTTAAATATGGCTTTATTTCGGCAGCAGAAGGTGTATTAAAAGTCTTACCGTCTGATCTAACGTTTGATGGAAAACCAACATATCATTTAACCGCTGTTAGTAAGACTTCAAAGGCATTCAGTATCTTTTATAATATACGTGACCAATACGATTCGTATATTGATCAGAAAACATACCTTCCTTATTTCTTTAGCGAGGATATCAAAGAAGGTAAATATAGGAGAAACGATAAGATTCGATTTTATCAAGATAAAAAGAAGATTGAGGCAACGCGTGGCAATTTTACCGCTAAAGAATCGCAGACATTCGATTTGCTATCTGCCTATTATTTTTCGAGAACACTAGACTTATCGAATATAAAGGAGGGAGAATCATTTAAGCTCTCTTATTTTCTAAAAGACTCTTTAGCTTATCTCTACATTACCTATTTAGGTAAAGAAAATATAAAAACCCCTCTGGGAACATTTAGGTGCCTGCGATTTAGCCCATCATTGGAGCCGGGTCGTGTATTTAAAAAAGATAGTAAACTTCATCTTTGGGTAACGGATGATGATAACCGAATACCGGTAAAGGCACAAGTAGATATTTTAATAGGAGCGGTAACCTTGGAACTTACCGGCGCCAAAGGTTTAAAATATCCACTGAAAACAACTAAGTAACGACAAAAAGACATAAAAACGCCATTTTGTCGCAATATTAACGATATGATGATTGAAGTTAGTGACGTATTGGTTAATGAGGAGATCATTAAAGAACAATTTGTCTGTAATCTGAACAGATGTAAAGGAGCGTGTTGCGTGGAAGGCGATTCGGGCGCACCACTCGATCAGCACGAGTTGACTATACTTAAGGAGATTTATCCTGAAGTAAAACCCTTTATGACGGCTAAAGGAATTGAGACCATTGAAAGCACCGGAACACACGTGGTGGATGAAGACGGTGATTTGACAACGCCATGTGTTGACGGAAATAAGGAATGTGCATACGTGACCTGGGAAAATGGTATTACAAAATGTGCGATTGAGATCGCCTATCAAAAAGGTCTTATACATTGGAAGAAGCCCATTTCCTGCCACCTATACCCCATTCGTATTACGAAATATCCGGAATTTGACGTCCTAAACTATGATCGTTGGCATATCTGTCATGACGCTTGTTCCTATGGAAGGGAGTTAAAGGTTCCTGTTTATAGCTTTCTGAAAGAACCATTAATCAGGAAATACGGAGAAGAATGGTATAAAGAACTGGAGGAAGCAGCAAAATCCCCACATATTTAATGGCTTTGTAAGTTTTTCATATTAATCTTGTTTTTTAAGTTTTCTTTAACATTTTTTAACAGAAATGACAAGCCAAAAATTTGGCTTTAAGCACCAAATGGTATTACTTTTGAAAGAGTCAAATCAAAGTTTGCAGACTTGACTAAAACAAACAGGAGAGCGAAGGACTTTTACTAGGGGTCCAAATTTTTATCGAATTTTCCTTGAACGAAAAAAAGCAACATCCCGGTAATAAGTCATCAAGCTCCGCATAATGGTACAAACCGCTAAAAAATAAAATAGAAAATGAAGAAAATAGGATTGACACTACTAACAGCCCTTATTGGTGGAGCGGTGGCTGTTGGAGGTTACAAATTGTTGGAGAAGAAACAAATTAGCCAAATGTCGTTTGAAGAGCGGCAACAACTTCACTATGCGAATAACCCAAGTAACATAGCAGCTTCAACCGGTAATCTTGATTTCACGCAAGCGGCCGCAGCAGTTACTCCCGCAGTCGTTCACATTAAAACAGAATATGAGCAATCGGGTCGATCGGGCGGTGATCCTTTTCAGGATATGTTTGAGGAATTTTTTGGCGCACCGAGAGGACGTCAGCGTCAAGCGCAGCCGGCAAGGGCTTCAGGTTCCGGGGTAATCATTTCCAATGACGGTTATATCGTAACGAATAATCACGTGGTGGAAGGAGCTGATAAAATCACCGTTGAACTTACCAATAAAAAGGTTTATGATGCCAAAATCATTGGCCGCGACCCGAATACTGATTTGGCATTAATCAAAGTTAATGCAACAAATCTCCCAATTGTTAAATTAGGTAATTCAGATAATGTAAATATTGGCGAGTGGGTTTTAGCTGTGGGCTATCCTTTAGGTTTACAATCGACCGTTACAGCGGGTATCGTCAGTGCGAAAGGTCGCGCCATCGGTATATTAGCTGATCAACAGAGACAAGAACTTTACCAGCAGTGGCAGCAAAATGGCGCAGATCCGAATAATATACCGGCGAGCTCTGCAGTCGAATCGTTTATTCAAACCGATGCAGTGATCAATAAAGGAAATAGTGGCGGTGCACTGGTAAATGCCAACGGCGAGTTAATTGGTATAAATGCTGCCATTATGTCGCAGAGTGGCTACTATGCCGGTTACGGTTTTGCCATACCGGTTAACCTGGTTAAAAAGATTGCCGATGACTTTGTAAAATATGGAAGCGTAAAACGCGGCTATGTAGGCGTAACCTTCCAAGAGCTCAATACCGAAGTAGCGAAAGAATTGGGTGTTGCCGAAATTAATGGTCTTTACATCAATAGTGTAGTGCCAAATGGAGGCGGTGCCGCAGCAGGTTTGAAAAAAGGTGATATCATCACTAAAATTGACGGAAATGTAATCTACTCAAGTCCAGACCTACAAGAGCGTGTAGCAAGACTACGCCCTGGTGATAAAGTTAAGTTGACGTACAAACGCGATGGAAAGGAAAAAGAAGTAGTTGTAACCTTGAAAGGAGATGACTCCATTAAGTCAGATAAAGAAGGCAAGAGTGGTAGTAACCGTAGTACCGCTGAACTTTACAACAAGCTAGGCGCAGGCTTCATTCCAGCAAATGCACAATTGAAAAAGAAGTTCAACATTTCTTCGGGTGTTGTCGTATCTGAAGTGAGGAGAGACGGTTTATTTGCCGAATACAATGTTCCAAAAGGATTTATCATTACAGCGATCAATGGTAAACCGGTTAATAATGTGGATGATGTCGAAAGCGCATTAGCATATGGCAAGAATGACATGATTCAGCTTAGCGGTGTTACGCAAGACGGGGCTCGTTATACGTCGACATTCCCTTTAAAATAACATAGTATATATAACCTTTAAACAGAAAGGGTTCTTCGCAAGAAGAGCCCTTTTTTGTTATACGACATCCAGGATCAGCGTCTTCTGCCAATCATCGAACCTCCTGGACTTGTTTATTTCAAATTAATTATATAAAGCCTTCTTCTTCAACTCGTTTAAGCTTGATTTCAAAAAAAAGACCGAGGATCGCCTCAAAAAGAGACATACAAAATCGGTTATAAAATTGTGTAAAAATGGTCAAAAATTAGAACCATTCTAAATTGCGTAAATAGATAGCCATTATTATGTCATTATTAAATCAAATAAATAGCTTTGCCTACCATTAATAAAATTAACACACAAAATGAGTAGTTTTAATCAAGCATTAACTTCCACATTAGGGAAAAAACTAATCATGGCCTTAACAGGTTTGTTCTTATGTACATTCCTGATAGTACACCTGATTGGTAATCTCCAATTATTTAAGGATGATGCAGGCAAGGCTTTTAATGACTATGCCTACTTCATGACACACTTTCCTCCCATTAAGGCAGTGTCCTATCTATTGTATGCGTCTATTATAATCCATGCTATCTATGCCTTATTATTGACCTTACATAATAAGAAAGCTCGTCCTGTTGGTTATGCAAGTTATGCGGGTAATAAAAACAGTACTTGGAATTCGAGAAACATGGGTATTTTAGGGACCGTGCTTTTGGTTTTCATCGCAACTCACATGGCCAATTTTTGGTGGAAATTCCATAACGATGAAGTGCCTTATATAGAGTATCGCACCAATTTAAATACGCTAGAAACACAGGTTACGGAGCTAAATGCATCAGATTTTACAGATTATCAAAAGTTTACTGAAAACGGAGAAGAGGTGACGAAAGCGCGCGATTTATATAAGCAGGTAGAATATGCCTTCCAAAACCCGGTTCTAGTTGCTTTTTATGTACTGGCAATGGCGGCCTTATCTTTTCACTTAATTCATGGTTTTAACAGTGCCTTCCAATCACTGGGTTTCGATCATAAAAAGTATGTGCCGATTGTGCGCTTTCTTGCAGTATGGCTGTTTGGCGTTATTATTCCGATAGCCTTTGCTGCTATGCCATTGTATTTTTTCTTTTGTAAATAAAATTCACTTTCCCGGTTCGCCGGAATTGTGATAAAAATAGAATAAAGATGATGTTAGATTCTAAAATACCAGAAGGCCCATTAGCCGAAAAATGGTCAAAACATAAATTCAATCTTAAGTTAGTTAACCCTGCTAATAAACGTAAGTTTACCATCATTGTAGTTGGAACAGGATTAGCAGGAGCTTCTGCTGCGGCATCGCTTGCCGAGCTAGGCTATAATGTAAAAACATTCTGTTATCAGGACAGCCCCCGTCGTGCGCACTCCATTGCCGCACAGGGCGGTATAAACGCTGCTAAAAATTATCAAAATGATGGCGATAGTGTATATCGCTTATTTTACGATACCATTAAAGGAGGCGATTATAGAGCCCGTGAAGCCAATGTATATCGCTTGGCTGAGGTTTCGGTCAATATAATCGACCAATGTGTAGCACAAGGCGTTCCATTTGCCCGGGAATACGGCGGCTTGTTAGACAACCGTTCTTTTGGTGGAGCACAGGTTTCCCGTACTTTTTATGCTCGCGGTCAAACGGGGCAACAACTTTTACTGGGCGCCTATTCTGCACTGAACCGCCAAATTAATGCCGGCAAAGTACAATCCTATACTCGTCATGAGATGTTGGACGTGGTAATGATTGACGGACATGCGAAAGGCATTGTTACCCGTGATTTAAAAACGGGTAAAATCGAGTCGCATGAAGGGCATGCGGTTCTATTGTGTACCGGCGGATATGGCAACGTTTTCTTCTTATCTACAAATGCCATGGGATGTAACGTAACTGCTGCCTGGAGAGCGCACAAACGTGGTGCTTTCTTTGCGAATCCTTGTTACACGCAGATTCACCCGACCTGTATTCCTGTAACTGGCGACCACCAATCGAAGTTAACTTTGATGTCCGAGTCATTACGTAATGACGGTAGAGTTTGGGTGCCTAAAACAGTTGAATTAGCAGAGAAGCTCAGAAAAGGACAGTTAAAGCCGTCGGACATTAAAGAGGACGATAGAGATTACTTCTTGGAGCGGAAATATCCGTCCTTCGGTAACCTGGTTCCCCGTGATGTGGCTTCCAGAAATGCTAAAATGATGTGCGATGAGGGAAGAGGCGTCGGCAAAACCGGACTAGCGGTATTTCTTGATTTTGCAGAGGCCATCCAACGGATGGGCGAAGATACGGTACGCGCTAAATACGGCAACCTCTTTGATATGTACTATCAGATTACGGATGAAAATCCATACAAACAACCTATGCGTATTTATCCGGCTGTACACTACACCATGGGGGGATTATGGGTTGACTATAATCTGATGACCAGTATCCCTGGTCTATATGCTTTGGGTGAATGTAATTTCTCTGACCACGGAGCAAACCGGTTGGGTGCTTCTGCACTCATGCAGGGTTTGGCCGATGGTTACTTTGTAATTCCATATACTGTAGGTGATTACCTAACCAGCTTGGGAAGCTTTGCTCCGGTTGACAAAAATCATCCTGCTTTTGAAACTACCCGGAAAGAAGTAGAAGAGAAGGTCAAAAAACTTCTTAGCCTTAAGGGATCGAAAACCGTAGATGACATTCATAAGAAGCTTGGCCACATTATGTGGGAATACTGCGGTATGGCTAGAAATGAAGAAGGGTTGAAAAAAGCAAAAGTAATGATTCAAGAACTTCGAAAGGAATTTTGGAGTGATGTCACCGTCTTAGGAGAGAACGAAGAGCTAAATCTGTCATTGGAAAAAGCCGGTCGCGTAGCCGATTTCTTAGAACTTGGCGAATTAATGGTTGATGATGCCTTAAATCGCAGTGAATCTTGCGGCGGCCATTTCCGCGAGGAAAGCGCTACCCCGGAAGGTGAAGCAAAGCGGGACGATGACAATTTCGCTTATGTAGCAGCATGGCAGTATAACGGTGATAATCAACCGGAAACACTTCACAAAGAAGCACTCGTATTTGAGAATGTGAAGTTGACCCAAAGAAGTTATAAATAATTTAACCACTCAAATATATAAAGCATCATGAGTGAAGAAAGAACAATGAATTTAACGCTAAAAGTTTGGCGATCAAAAAAATGAAAATACAAAAGGTAAATTTGTTACAATACAAGCAATGGTATTTCCTCGGATATGTCATTTTTAGAAATGCTTGATGTTGTAAACGAAGACCTGACAAGAAAGGGAGAAGATCCCATATATTTTGATCACGATTGCCGTGAAGGTATCTGCGGCATGTGTTCGCTGCATATTAACGGGCAGCCACATGGTCCTAAGCAAGGAACAACCACCTGTCAATTACATATGCGCAGCTTCCACGATGGACAAACTATCGTCATTGAACCTTGGAGAGCTGCGGCTTTTCCGGTAATCAAGGACTTAGCGGTTGACCGTACGGCTTTTGACCGCATTCAACAGGCAGGTGGATATGTATCCGTGAACACCGGTGGCGTTCCTGACGGAAACGCTATTCCAATTCCCAAACCAAAGGCGGATGAAGCTTTTGAATCAGCTACCTGTATTGGATGTGGAGCATGCGTCGCGGCTTGTAAGAATGCCTCTGCCATGTTATTTGTTTCGGCGAAAATATCACAATATGCACTATTGCCGCAAGGACAGGCAGAACGTTACCAAAGAGCACAGGCTATGGTAGAGCAAATGGATAAAGAAGGTTTTGGTGCCTGTACCGTTACAAAGGCTTGTGAAGCAGAATGTCCGGTGGGCATTAAGTTGACAAATATTGCGAGAATGAATAGAGATTACTTTAATGCGAAGTTCTTTAAAGAAAAAACTGCTCATTCATAAAACCGTTTTACACTAACTAAGCAAAAAAAGCGGTTCCTCTTTTGGAGGATACCGCTTTTTTCATTCTATTAGTTTAGATTATTAAAGACTTGAAGCTTTCTGCTTAGATGTTTCGTTTTGTTTCTGAGTAGCTAAATTTAATCGGATTGGAAGATTATACATAACTCGAACAGCCTGCCCGTTTTTCTGCCCGGGGGACCATTTGGGTGAGTGACTTAACAAATCGAGAGCAGCTTGCCCTGTTCCATAACCCAAATCTTCAACTACTTTAATATTATTCAAACTTCCGTCTTTTTCTATTATATACGACACTAAAACCGTCCCTGAAATACCTTTCTCTTTCGCTTCCATAGAGTACTTAAAATTCTCTCCGATCCACTTGTAAAAGGCATTTATCCCACCCGGAAAAGTTGGCTGCACATCTAAATCATTAAAATCAGCAATATTTTCCCAGGTACTGTCTTGCTGGTTACTCAATAATTTATTTTTATTAGTAGAAGAACCGTAACCAACAATAATAATTTCTTCTAGGTTTTCATATCCCACCAACTTAGTCGAAGAATATTTCCCCTTAGATTGACTATTTCCTTCCTTACCATCATATTCCATTCTAAAACTCACACGAAGTATATTCTTTCCTGTCGGCGTTTCATTCATTACCGCTGGCAATTTCAATACACGCAAAACCTCCATCTCCTGTCCATAGCCTATCGTATTCAGAACCTTCGCTTCGATCGAACTATTATTCTTTTCGAAGGCAATTTCTACACTTCCTTCTGCATTATTGGTTTTAGCTTCTGGTAAATACCTTATATTACTGCCAACTAACTTGTAAAAGTTACCTCCCACTGGAGCTCCAAGAGCAAAGTCGGTTAAACGCTTGGTCTTATCACTCACTTTTGCTGATGAAAATATTAACATAGCAGCAAACAATGGCACAGCCAAAACATATTTTAGCAATGCGGGTCTTTTTGATTTGTCTTTTAAAAGCATAACAATCCTATTTTTTATAAACGATTGATTCAAAAAATTATTCGTTAAGACGGATGATGATACCGAAAAGGTACGGCTAATCAGCAACTCGGCATAAGCAATTTTATCTGCGTGACTCGCATTTATTTTTTCGTCAGCAATATACTCATGTGTCAACTTGAGTGAACTTGCCAAAAAATAAATTACAGGGTTAAACCAATTGAAAATTTTAATCAACTCAACGAAGAGCACGTCCAGCGTATGCCACTCCTGCACATGTACTAACTCGTGCGCCATCACTTTCGCGCTGCCCTCCTGCTTCGTATCTACCTTAATGGTACGCATGAAAGAATAGGCGTCTCCACGATTGTTTGCCTGCAATCGCTTTATTAATCGTCTCGTTTTCCTGATAAGCAGCAGTCCTTGCGCCAGTACACCTCCCATATACAAGTAAATCCATAGAGGTATATTTATCCCTCTAAAAGGGCTAGCTGTATCCCGACTTACTCCTATATCAACGGTTACTGCATCTAAACTTGATCTAGCAACAAAAACCGTTGATGATCCAAAAGCGTTCTGTAACCACTCCAAGTGAACCATTGGCAGAATAAACGATAAGGCGGTGGTCGCCACCAAATAAATTCTATTCAACTGAAAAAATGTCTCTCTCGCTAGGAAAAACCTATAAAAGCCGTAAAACAGGGTTAAATAGATGTTGGCTATAATCAGATAGTTCATCATAATTAGTATTATAAGGTGTACACTTTACTTCTTTTTCGCTTTTTCCAGCAGTCTTAATAGCTCATCCGTTTCCTTTACATCCAGCTTATGCTCTTGTAAAAAAAACGACAGCATACTGCGAGGTGAATTATCAAAATACCCAGATAACAATTTGCCCGTCGCAAACTCTTTATAGGCATCCTTGCTCACCTTGGCAAAGTAACGGTGACTTTTCCCAAAACTTTCATGATCAACAAAACCTTTGGCTTCAAGAATGCGAATGATTGTAGATACGGTATTGTATGCAGGTTTGGGTTCGTCCATTTGCTCAATGATATCCTTCACAAAAGCTTTACCCAGCTTCCAAAGCTCTTGCATAACCTGCTCTTCAGCGCGTGTTAATTCTTTGATTTCCATATATTTTCCGGTTAATAACACAAACTTAAAACTAAATATTTAGTTTTACAACTATTTTCTTAGTTATTTTAAAATAAAAAAAACGCCCTATTAAATGGGCGTCCATAAAAATATATGATGGGGAAAATCTTACAACCTTTTCTCCTTAAAAAACAGTTCCGCTATCTTAACCGAATCAGAAAAGAAGAGCCCTCACGTTTAAATATTTAGGGATCGTAACAAAGGAGGCATTTAAATCTGCGGATCTTTGTATGACTTCTGTATTGACATGCGTACATATCACCAAAGCTGCTATTAATATCGGTATCAATAACAGCAAGAATGGAGAAATATTCGATAAAAGCGTTTTCATATTTTTAGGAGTTAAGGTGTTCATTTTTTTTCTTAATTATTATGATACAAATAAACGAGTGTTTTCTTTTTTAATAAAGTTTTTTAGACTAACGCTTTATATTTCTAGACAAACAGGAGATTCATTACATCGGCTGTATTAGCAAGTTCATCGCTTAAGCGGGGCCGTTAGTATATCAAGAGTACCTAAATTGCCACATAAAAGATATATTTGTTACCTTGTAAGCAGCTATAAAAGCATAATATAAAAATAAGAGCGCTTAGCCTACATGAAGAGAAGTCACATCCTTTACCATATACTCGTTTGGCTTATTTTAGCCACCCTATTATTTTTGGCAAATGACAATAAGAACAGTCTTCCGCATTTAATCTTTTACAGTCTGTTCACGGTATTTAATGTTGGAATCTTTTATTTTACTTATTTCTTTACTGCCTCTTATTTTATTGGAAACAAGCGTTACCTTTCGGGCTTTATTATCTCCACTTGCTGCTTATTTGTTTGCGCGCTCATTAAGTTGACAATCGCCGTCTATAATGAACCTATTCTTATGCGTTACGGTGACCATATGGAACGAACCTTAACCAAAGCAGAATACTTTACTTCAGCCATTATAATCACCCTGTTTTTTATGCTACTAGGTTATGCCTTTCGGCTGGCGACAAATTCCTATCAAATGGAACAGGCAAGGAAAACACTAGAAACGGAAAAACTGAACGCAGAGCTGGCTTTTTTAAAGACGCAGATTAACCCACACTTTCTTTTCAACTCGCTCAATAATATTTATTCACTTGCCTACCAAAAATCAGATAAAGCACCGGAAGCCATATTGAGATTATCCGAAATTATGCGTTATATGCTATATGAAAGCAATGACGAGAAGGTGTCCTTAGAAGAAGAGATAAATTACCTGGAAAATTATATAGAACTCCAAAAACTTCGGGTTAAGGAACAAGTGTATCTGGATCTTCATATCAACATCGACAATTATCAGCACCGCATCATGCCGCTGTTAGTAATTTCCTTTCTTGAAAATGTTTTCAAGCATGGCGTTGCAACAGACAAGGAACATCCGATTAGAATCACCGTTGAAGTTCAGAATAGTCGCCTGCACTTCAAAGCGCAGAACAAGAAGAACAAGCTAAATAAAGATAAGTCCGGAGGAATTGGCCTGACCAATCTAAAAAGGCGGTTGGAGCTTGGGTATCCCGACAAGCATAGCTTCATTGTACACGATAACGAAGATTATTACAGCAGCGAATTATTTGTATATTTATAAAGCAAATTCATAAACCATGATACGATGTTTAGTAGTTGATGACGAACCTTTGGCATTAGATATTATAGCAGATTATATTCAAAAAGTACCGGAGCTTACCTTATCAGCAACAACCACCAATGCCATCGAGGGTTTAGGCTTGGTACAACAAGGGGCAATTGATCTGGTCTTCCTGGACATACAAATGCCGGAATTAACCGGCATCCAATTTTTAAAAATCATAAATGGAAAATGTGATGTAATTCTCACCACGGCTTACCCTCAATATGCGCTCGAAGGCTACGAGCTGAACGTCACTGACTATTTACTAAAACCCATTGCCTTTGATAGGTTTTATAAATCCATTCAGAAAGTCATTAGTCAAAAGATTCATTTTTCTCCAAAAAACTCCTCGGTTGATCAATCACAGAATCATAATAAAAACAGTGAGTTTATATTCGTAAAAACAGAGCATAAGATTCAACGTGTCGACTATGATGACATTTATTACATCGAAGGGCTCAAAGATTATATCTCGATTTATACTTCCAGTGAACGGATAATAACCCTTCAAAATATGAAAAAGATGGAAGAAACGCTTCCCGAGGAGCGATTCGTCCGCGTTCATAAGTCATACATCGTAGCTTTGGAAAAAATTGAGAGTATAGAACGTGGCCGGATCTCGTTAAAAGAAAAGTTGATTCCAATAGGAGATACCTACCGGGATTCCTTCTTTAAACGCATCGGCGAAAAACATGGTTAAAAGTTCAATTATTCAAGGGCTCCGCAGAGGCTAGGTGGACCTTCGGCTTTCCAATAATATGATAGTTACCTTTTCCCGAAAGCACGTTATTATAAACCAACATATCGGTCGCGGCTAAGATCTGTTGAGCCTTTTTTGTAGCGTCGTCTTTCGTTAATGCTACACGATACCTACCTTTCTGAAAATAGTACCGCGACGCAATCTCTTCTTCAAGCTGTCCCTTTATATATTCTTTATAAAGTACTAAGTCTCGATTTTTGTGCGACCTTATCTTTTGCGCAAGGACTTTCAATTCGTCTGCAACCTGCTCGCTCCGACTTTCCTTTTCCAGCTCTGACCGCAAGTATTGAAGAGCCTTTTCCGAACGTGTACTGTAGGTGAAATTATGGGCCGATAGATACGTCAAAAAGTCGCTATAATCTTCATCCGACAGCCGAAACGACTGAAGGTCTTTTAGCGAACTATGTTTATGATAATACTGATTGGCATAACCGGAAATTAAAAATTTATTTTTCAACTCCTGTACAATCATACTTTGGGCTTGTTCATTTATTTCAATATCAGGCGATATACCGTCACCATTATATACTTTTCTTCCATTTACCGTACTAAACTCCGTGATTAAACTATCATTAATCTTTATCGCCTTGCCCCGGTTATCCTTGTGCGCATAGTCGAGCGCTTGAATGCATCTGCCTGAGGGTGTATAATACTTTGCTACCGTTACTTTTACTAAATTATTATAAGGCAAACGATAGGTTTGTTGCACGAGTCCTTTCCCGAAACTCTTTTTTCCTATAACTACCGCACGATCCAAATCTTGCAACGCACCCGCCACTATTTCAGAGGCAGAAGCCGAGCGCTCATTGATCAATACAACTAAAGGTAATTGAAGGGCTAAAGGAGCTTGCTTCGTGATATAAGTAAATCGGTTATCCCCTTGTCTTCCTTGTTGAAAAACTACTTCCTGTCCTTGCCGAACAAAAAAATTTACAATCTTCACCGATTCCTGCAGTATTCCCCCTCCGTTATCACGTAAATCCAGCACAAGCCCCTTTAATGGAGCTGTTCGCCTCATTTCAAGAATCGCTTTGCGAACTTCATCCGCAGCGCCGGTTAGGAACTTATCCAGTTTTATATAACCTATATTTCCGGGCAGTGTAGTCGAATAGCTCACATTAGGCTGTATGATGTTCTGACGGGTAACTTTGATATTTTCCAGGGTTCCGGTCAGGTTCTTTTTGATGCCCAGTTCAATTACGGTCCCTTCTTCCCCCTTTAATAGATGACTAACATCTTCCGAAGTCATTCCTTTAACCGCCTGGCCGTTGATACGTATAATTTCGTCTCCCACCTCCAACCCTGCTTTATGGGCAGGATAGGCCTCAAATATTTCGGCAATTTGAATACTTTTATCTTCTAAACTTACAATCTTGGCACCCAATCCTGCATATTGTGTGTTTATATACCTAAGACGAAAATCATCTAAGTCTGATTCAGGCACGAATTCGGTGTAGGGATCCAATTCTTCCAGCATGGCATTGATTCCCTTTTTCATTAAGAGATTTGGATTTACATCCTCGACATAAGTCATACTGACTTGTCGGTAAAGAGCTGAGAAGATCTCAAGATTTTTTCCAATCTCAAAGAAATCATCTTTAACGAACGTGAAAGCCATGAACAAGACTCCAACTACAAGTCCTACTAACAGCTTAACGATGTGACTACGTTTGGTTAATCTTTTCATCAGCTTGCATTTTATTGATAGAGGATCAATGCCCAAAAATCAAGCTCTTGAGGCATTACTATAAGCATAATCTGTACAAAGAATCTGACGTAGATTGGCGGGTAATAACTCACGAACTATACTAAAGCCTATTGCTCGATAAATCCGCTAGCCCCTTCTTTAATGTAAACAAGATATATTCCGGTTTTCTTTTCACCCGTGTTGACAACCTATTGACGAGATCTTCTTCTTGCCCCGCCCGATAGTCAAGGTCCTCGTCAGTCAGGTGATTATATTTTCGCTTAATCTTTTCCCGGAGAACCTTCCAATCAGCTTCATTTAACGTAAAAGACATCATATATTCTGGTTTTAAACAAACTTAAAACAAAATTTCACTAAATCAAACAGGTAACACATATATCCGGGCCTGTAACCCTCAAAAAACGATTTTAGGCTCGAAATTTGTGGAATCAGGTATCGGTATAGTTAACAGATGCTAAAACTTTACCATACATGCTATTAACAATTAAAAACGAGTATGAACATGAAAAAAACACTTTTATCTATTTGTATACTGATTAGTACAGTGACAATTGCTTCGGCTCAATTACTTCCTACTTTTCAGCTTGGTATTAAAGGAGGGTTAAATTTTTCTTCCTTAAGAACAGACGGGAACTGGTTTGACAAAAGCAGCCGCACCGGTTATCAAGCGGGCCTTTGGGCGCGTATTGGCGGCGCAGGCTTTCATTTTCAACCGGAGCTTTACGTAACAGGAAAAAATGCGGAGGCAAAGGTAAATGAAGGGGACGCTGAAGTAAAAATGGATTTTACAAGCTTAGATTTACCCCTATTACTAGGTACTCGAATCGGACTAGGCCCCATCGCTGCCCGTGTACAAGTAGGTCCGGTAGTCTCCTTTATAATTGATAAAGACAATTCGGTTTTTGACAGATTAGGCGAGGTTGGTAAAACCGGATCTTATAAAAACCAAGCGATTGCTCTAACCGGTGGTGTAGGTGTAGACATCATGCGGCTTAGAGCTGATTTGCGCTACGAACATGGCTTAAGTAACTTAACTAAAGATGGTGCAGAATCGCAAAAAATAAACGTATGGACTATCGGTATTGGCTATAGGTTATTTTAATTTTAGCAAAAAAGAGCAGTGTCTCTCCGCACTGCTCTTTACTTCTTATTTTCAGGAGGGTATACACCTAGTTTGGTTTGCATAATAATAGCAATACTGTTCGCTCTGAATTTCGCTTCTTCTGCACGTTCGCCACTAAACAACTCGTTTACGGTATTTTCCCATATATCAAGCCATCTATCAAAATGGGCTGGTTTAAACGCGGAAAGATAATTTAAGTTCATATGCTTAAAAAGCATCCCCCCTTTATAGGCTCCTGTTTGAAATAAAATATTTTCCCAGAAAGATACAATCGTGGGAATATGTTCATCCCAATTTATCGGAACTACCGAAGTAAAATAATGCCCTATTAGCGTATCTTTTGTAGCTCGCTCATAAAATAAGCGAACTAAGTGTTCAATATCCCGTCTATCCTGTATATCATTCATTTCTCTATCTCATAAGCGCTGGTTAAACTAGCTAGACAAAGATACGCATAATAAAAAAAGGCCACCAAGAATATGGTAGCCTTCCGTCAGATACTAAAACAAACAGTACATACTTCTAAAGTACTTTACCGTTATCTTAACTTTACTATTTTGATTTGGTATCTCAAAAGCAAAGTCATTTGTATATTTAAACCTTTGATAGGTTTCACAAATTGTCAATTTAATTGTCTATTGAGGCCTCCCCCGATGGACATTAACAATGACTTTCATACGCTCTCTTATCTTGCTGTGCCATTGTTTCACTATTCTGTATAGAAATAGCGTGCCAAAAAAAGAAAGGGGCCGCAATGCACCTAAGAGTTCATTTTTCTATCGCTCATCTTCGCCATAGGCACACAAAGTGTGGAAAAAAATCCACATTTTGGTAATTGAATTTCGGGTGACGCGTAACATCGGTTATCGAAAAATCCTGCGATGATTTAAAGTCGCTTCTTAAGGCCCGTATTATTTAGCATTAATACGGAACCATTCCTGCATTCATACCGTCGTATATGTTATCTTTGCAATATATGAATGCATCAGAAATAAACAATCGCTGGCGTGTATTGCAAAAATATACGGCCGATCATTTTGATACAGAGGTTCCCGATATAAAAGTTTTTTTGTTTCTAATAGGCGTACAGGAGCTGGGTAAGGGACCACAAAAATTCTCCAAAAGGCAGAAGGAAGAATTAATGCATATTGCAACCTGCCGATTATTTAGCGAAATGGGTTTCTATGAACTGGAAGGCGTCGACCAAGATGGGTGGCCACATTGGAAATTGATTAAGTCAATTCCCAATTACACCCTTTTAGAACAGGAACTCATTCTAAAGTCGCTCATTATTGATTATTTTGAAGAACATATCCCAAACTCTACAAATACTAAAACGCTATAATCTATCCGCTATTCTATATGAAGAAAACAGTTCTCTTCTTGTCTTTATCACTTCTTAGCTTATTTACATTCGCTGCAAAACCTGAATATACCTATGCGCGTATTTCAGTAAATGGCACAGCATGCATTGTAAGGCTCTATAATGAAACCCCTAAGCACCGCGATAACTTCATTAAGCTTGTAAAAGAAGGCTTCTATAATGGTACTCTTTTCCATCGGGTAATAAAAGACTTCATGATTCAAGGAGGTGATCCCGATTCTAAAAATGCACCACAAGGGACGCTTTTGGGAGAAGGAGACCTGGATTATAAAATTCCGGCAGAGTTCAATGATAGTCTCTTTCATAAGAAAGGGGCTCTTGCCGCCGCTCGAGATAATAACCCCGACAAATCATCCAGTGCAGCACAATTTTACCTCGTCCAAGGTAAAAAGTACAGTCCTAAAGAACTGGACCGTTTAGAGCAGTTGAAACTGGAAGGTCGGAAAATCCCACCCTACCAACGTAATGTTTATGAGACAATAGGAGGGACTCCCTTTCTTGATCATAACTATACCGTTTTTGGCGAAACCGTAAAGGGCTTGTCTTTAATTGATAGCATAGCTGCATTGCCCACAGACAGCAATGACCGACCACTCCAAAACGTTACGATGGAGGTGAGCATTCTTACCCCTTTGGCAACCAGAAAATTGGAAGCAGAGCTGAAGGGAGTGCCGTATAAGCCAAACATTTTCAGACGATTTTTAGATTTGTTCGCAAAATAACAGCGATTCTTATCGAATAAGATCGCCTAATTTCCGGTACATTACAAGACAGAACAAAAGAACTACTCTAGATTGATGAAAATAATAACGTATAACGTCAACGGTATTCGTGCCGCCATGCGTAAGGATTGGATAAATTGGTTAAAAGAATCGGACGCGGATATCGTTTGTCTGCAAGAGATTAAAGCTTCACCCGATCAGCTTATTGATTTATTATTGATCGAAGGACTTGGTTATGAACATTACTGGTTCCCTGCAGAGAAAAAGGGTTATAGTGGAACAGCCATTTTAACAAAACGTAGTCCGAAACATGTTGAATATGGTTGTGGCATTGAGGCCTATGACAAGGAAGGAAGGATCATCCGTGCAGATTTTGAAGAATTGTCCATAATAAGTGCTTATTTTCCATCCGGCTCTAGCGGCGATGCCCGACAAGATTTTAAGTATCAATTTCTGGACGATTTTCGCCGTTATAGCGATAAATTGTTAACAGAGTTCCCCAGCCTTGTCATTTCCGGCGACTATAATATTTGTCATCGCGCAATAGACATCCACAATCCCAAATCAAATGCCAATAGTTCCGGCTTCTTACCCGAAGAACGGGCTTGGATGGAAAGCTTCATTAATAGCGGGTATATAGACACCTTTAGACACCTCCATCCGGAGCCTCATCAATACACCTGGTGGAGCTATCGTGCAAATGCACGGGCTAAAAATCTCGGTTGGCGAATTGATTACAACATGGCCAGCCGCGCTTTAGAAGGCCGTATCAAACAGGCTGCTATTTTAACAGATGCGCTACATTCCGATCACTGCCCCGTATTTTTGGAATTAGATTGCTAAAAAATCGTTCTGTCGTTCATTAATGACAGCCTTTAACTGGTATGATCAGCAACGATTAACCATTTACCTCCTATTTTTTTAAATAGGAGCGTAAAGGTACCTCCAAGATCATCGTTCAGCCGTTTTAAATGCCATTTACCCAATACGAAATAGCTCGTTGGAGATAAGCGGTCAAACCGCAAAAGATTAAAAGCTAATGTTCCCATGGCGTTCCGGTCCGGATAAGTTTTCTTATATCTGTCAAAGGCTCCTTGCCAGCCATAAATAGGTCCCGCCTTGCTAACAAAAAGCAAGCTATCGCTTTTCCAATAGCCCTCCATAAACCGTGGGATATCTCCAACATTCCACGCCTGTTCTTGCCTCTGCAATACGTTTTTAATGGCCGATACCTCCTTTTCTTGTGCGAACAGGCCTGCTGATAGGGAGATCAGTACTAGAAAAAATAAACTTTTTTTCATCCTATTATTGTCTTTTATTCATTTTTTGCTTGTTTTTATGCTGCATTCGGCGGTTAATGGCTAATAAACCGGGATGTAAATAATTTTTTTTAAACGGGAACGCTTCATATCAAGCGTTTTCCGGTGCTCAATATAGATATTACTGCTGAATGTTTATAATAACGCCTTAAGAAGAATTTTCCAACAAATAAACCAAAGGGATTTCTATTCTTTAAAAAATATTTTATACTTTTGAAACAAAAGCTTTAGGGGTGTCCCATTATTGGGGCTGAGAGTTACCCTCACAACCTGCTCAGGATAATGCCTGCGAAGGGAAAAGTAGACAAGTCTTCTCATACCGTTCCGGTTGACTTCTAAAGCATCAAATTTTTTGCAATATGGAAGTCAACATTAATCATCAGACATTTTTTGTAAATGGCCAGCATCTTATCGCTGCCTTGGAGAGTTATGGACTAACGCAAACAAAAGGTGTTGCCATTGCCGTAAATGAGCACGTTGTTCCCAAGTCTAGTTGGGAAAGCTTTCAGATCCATCCGGGAGATCATATAACGATCATTACCGCAGCACAAGGCGGATAACGCGTTTACAAGAAAAATTACCCATAAAATCTTTTCAAATGAAAACAGAAAAACTGCCTTCGGCGCAAACTATCAGCAGAACTCCTTTTCCAGGTTCCAGAAAAATCTATGTGCAAGGCGCTTTGCATAATGTTCAGGTGCCAATGCGCGAAATATCATTGAGCGTAACGACCGATCGCTTTCGGAATATAACAGAAGAAAACCGCCCTGTCACCGTTTACGATACAAGCGGGCCTTATACCGATCCGAATGTAGCTATTAATGTGCGACAAGGTTTACCGAAATTAAGGAATCCCTGGATTGAAGAGCGAGGTGACACCGTTCGACTGAACGACATTAGCTCGGCATATGGCAAATCCCGACTGAGTAACCCAGCGCTTGATTATTTACGTTTTGAGCATTCGACATCCCCCAGAAGGGCTAAGGATGGAGCGAATGTCTCTCAAATGCATTATGCCAAAAAAGGTATGATAACCCCTGAAATGGAATTTATAGCCGTACGTGAAAACATGCGCCTGGAAGAACTTTATGAGAAGGACAATAGTTTATGGCAACAGCACAAAGGGCAGAATTTTGGCGCACATATATACCAGGGATTTATAACACCGGAGTTTGTTCGGTCGGAGATCGCGCGCGGACGGGCGGTCTTACCAAATAATATTAATCATCCTGAAACCGAGCCCATGATTATCGGTCGGAATTTTTTGGTTAAGATCAATGCGAATATAGGCAACTCAGCCGTAACATCCAGCATCGAAGAAGAAGTAGAAAAAATGGTTTGGGCTATTCGATGGGGCGCTGATACGGTAATGGATTTATCAACCGGTAAGAATATACACGAGACCCGTGAATGGATTATTCGAAATTCGCCTGTGCCTATTGGAACGGTGCCTATTTACCAAGCGCTTGAAAAAGTAAATGGCAAGGCGGAGGAATTAACTTGGGAGCTTTTTAAAGACACTTTAATTGAACAGGCGGAACAAGGTGTTGACTACTTTACCATTCATGCGGGTGTGCGTCTTCCCTATGTACCTTTAACGGCCAAGCGGACAACAGGCATTGTTTCACGTGGAGGATCCATTATGGCTAAATGGTGTTTAGCCCACCATCAGGAAAATTTCCTTTACACGCATTTTGAAGAGATCTGCGAAATCATGAAAGCCTACGATGTTTGCTTCTCGCTGGGCGACGGTTTACGTCCCGGGTCTATAGCAGATGCCAATGATGCGGCACAATTTGCCGAATTGGAAACATTAGGAGAATTAACACAAATCGCATGGAAACATGACGTTCAAACCATGATCGAAGGCCCGGGCCATGTGCCCATGCACATGATTAAAGAAAATATGGATAAACAGTTAAGGGAATGCGGCGAGGCCCCTTTTTATACCCTTGGCCCGCTTACAACAGATATAGCACCCGGATACGACCATATTACATCGGGTATTGGAGCAGCTATGATCGGCTGGTTTGGCACTTCGATGCTCTGTTATGTAACCCCGAAAGAGCACTTAGGACTGCCTAATAAAAAGGACGTAAAAGACGGTGTTATCACCTACAAAATTGCTGCTCATGCCGCAGATCTTGCAAAAGGTCATCCCGGAGCACAGTATCGCGACAATGCCATGAGCAAGGCCCGTTTCGAATTTAGGTGGGAAGACCAGTTCAATCTTGCGCTTGACCCGGATACTGCAAGGGAATATCATGATGAAACCTTGCCGGCGGAAGGTGCTAAAACAGCACATTTTTGCAGTATGTGCGGCCCAAATTTTTGCAGCATGAAAATCACACAAGATGTTAGGCAATTTGCTGCAGAACAGGGAATAAACCCGGAAGAGGCGCTTGATAAAGGGCTCCATGAAAAAGCAAAGGAGTTTCGCCAAAATAACTTTGAACTTTATTCTTGACACTTACAACATGAAGCTGGTTATTATAAGTCCCGAAACATTCATTAGGAACGAATCAAAAACTGTTAATCAACTGTTTGATCATGGGCTGGAAGTCTTCCACGTAAGGAAACCAAATGCGGATATTAAATCTATTCGAAAATTTATCCAATCCATTGATCCTTTCTTTCATCACAGGTTAATTGTTCATGGCGACTGTAATCTGCTTCAGGAATTTAATTTGGCAGGCATCCATTTGAAGGCAGGTGAATTTGAGGTTTTAAAGGAGCAGAGGGGGGTTATTTCCAGTTCGGCACATTCAATAGCGGAATTTATAGCAATGGACAGGCCTTGGACACAAATTTTTATCAGTCCTGTTTTTGATAGTATTTCAAAAACAGGATATCGTAAGGCCCCGCATTTGTTAGAAATGGGAAGCATAACAAGGCAAGGGCAGCTTATTGCTCTTGGCGGTATTTCGGATAGAAATATTGGTCTAATAAAAAGAAAAGGTTTCGACGGCGCAGGGTTATTAGGATATATATGGCTTACAACAAATCCCTTGTCAAATTACATCAATTTAAAGCATCTAGTAGAGGAACGAACTTATGAATCGAATTAAAAAACATATAGAGCGGCTACAATATATTACGCATGCAACAAAAGACAAGTCGATTATCGATCAAGTCCATATTGCGGTGGACGCCGGCATCAAATGGGTTCAATTTAGATTAAAAAATGCTGACGATGATACCTTTAAACAGCAGGCTATGGCTTGTTTGGAAATTGCTAAACGGCACCGTTGTACTTTTGTCATCAATGATCGCGTACATGTTGCAAAAGAAATCGATGCAGATGGCATTCATATCGGAAAAGAAGATATGTCGCCTCGCACGGCGAGGGAAATACTCGGCCCCGATAAAATCATTGGGTGCACAGCAAATACCATTGATGATATTATACAGTTAAGCAACCTACCTATTGACTATATCGGCTTAGGACCCTTTAGATTTACTAGAACAAAAGAAAAACTAAGCCCGATTTTAGGTTTAGCCGGCTATGATGAAATCATGAAAAAGGCAGTGGCTCACAATTTATCCGTTCCTATTATTGCCATTGGTGGAATCCAGGTTGAGGATGTCGGCCCGTTATTCCAAACGGGCGTACATGGTATAGCCGTCTCGGGAATTATCTCAAACAGTAATCACCCACGAAAAGACTGCCAAAATTTACTGAAACAAATAGAAGCACAATCATGTCCAACAGTTTAAAAATAGCAGATAAGATCTTCTCCTCCCGTTTGTTTACAGGTACGGGAAAATTTAGCTCCTTGTCGATTATGGAAGAGGCCCTGCTCGCATCAGGGTCTGAATTGGTGACAGTCGCACTGAAGCGTATCGATGTTACGCCACAAGATTATTTACTCAAACATCTCGATCATCCACAAATTAGCTTGCTGCCCAATACCTCCGGGGCAAGAACGGCCAAAGAAGCTGTTTATGCAGCAGAGCTTGCTAGGGAAGCCTTGGAAACAAATTGGTTGAAGCTTGAGATCCACCCGGATCCGAAGTATCTCATGCCGGATCCGATAGAAACCCTACTTGCTGCGGAAGAATTGGTTAAAAAGGGATTTGTTGTATTGCCTTATTGCCATGCTGATCCTGTACTTTGTAAACGGCTGGAGGAAGCGGGCGTAGCTGCTGTTATGCCTTTGGGGGCACCTATCGGCAGTAATCAGGGCCTGCAGACACTTCCGATGTTGGAAATTATTATACAACAAGCGAATGTCCCCGTTATTATAGATGCAGGTATCGGTAAGCCAAGTCATGCAGCGCAAGCAATGGAAATAGGAGCAGACGCCGTATTGGTAAATACGGCTATTGCGGTAGCTCCCGATCCAATCAACATCGCGATCGCCTTTAGAGAAGCCGTCCGGGCGGGTAGGATTGCTTACGAAGCTGGAATGGCTATTTCAGGACAAGAAGCACGTGCTTCCAGTCCGCTAACTTCCTTTTTAACGAATACATAATGTTCACAACTACTTTTGATCAGTTTGACTGGGAAACAGAAAAGGCTTCTATCTACAATAAAACACAGATCGAAGCTGAAAAGGCACTGTTGGCAAAGCACCGTACCTACGAGGATTTTAAGGCATTAATTGCACCCGCAGCGCTCCCTTTATTAGAGCAAATGGCTCTATTAAGCCAAAGAGAAACGCAGCGACGTTTTGGCAAAACCATTCAGCTGTATGCACCTTTATATCTGTCGAATGAATGCCAGAATATCTGTACCTATTGCGGTTTTAGTTTGGACAACAAGATACCAAGGAAGACGCTTACGTCATTGGAGATCTTGCAGGAAATTGCTGTGTTAAAAAAAATGGGTTACCAACATGTTCTACTGGTAACGGGTGAGGCGCAACAGCAAGTTGGAATGGATTATTTTAAGAAGGTTATTCCGCTCATTAAACCACATTTCGCTCATATAGCCATGGAAGTGCAGCCACTGGAGGAGTGTGACTACCGAATATTACGTCAGCTCGGTGTTAACACCATTTTGGTTTATCAAGAAACGTATCATCAATCCGATTATAAAATACACCATACCAAGGGCAAAAAGTCAAACTTCAGATATCGCTTAGAAACACCCGATAGAATCGGACGCGCTGAAATCCACAAAATTGGCTTGGGGGTTTTGTTAGGACTTGATGATTGGCGCACCGACAGTGCTTTTGCCGCCCTCCATTTGCAGTACTTGGAAAAGACGTATTGGAAAAGTAAATTTTCCATTTCTTTCCCCCGCCTTCGCCCGCACGCGGGTGGTTTGGAACCAAAAACGGTTATCAACGATGCGGAGCTTGTTCAACTGATTTGCGCGTGGCGCCTATTTAACCAAGATGTAGAGCTTTCCATGTCTACACGTGAAAGTCAGAACTTTCGGAATAACATTATCAAATTAGGTATTACATCGATAAGTGCCGGTTCTAAAACCAACCCCGGCGGTTATGCTGTTGAACCCCAAAGTTTGGAACAATTTGAGATTGATGATACGCGGACACCGGAGGAAATCATTGAGGTTATAAAACAAGCAGGATATGACCCTGTTTGGAAAGACTGGGATGCTATCTTACAACTGGATTGACATTTATTATTGGCTTCATGTTAACTGACAGAGAATATTACGACCGCCAGATAAAGTTGACGGGTTTTGGCGAGTCCGCTCAAAAAAAACTACAACAGGCAAGGGTGCTGGTTATAGGTGCCGGTGGACTTGGTTGCCCGACGTTACAATATCTCGCAACAGCAGGTGTGGGGCATATCGGGATTATTGACGGGGATCTTATTGCTATGCATAACCTACATCGACAGATTCTCTTTAGTCGAGAAGATATTGGCCATTCCAAAGCCTCTGTTGCTGTAAAGAAATTAAAGCAGCTACAACCAGCTGTCCAACTCAAATCCCACCCCTTTAGCTTAAGTGCTGAAAATGCCTTGGACATCATATCACAATACGATCTAATTGTTGATGGCAGCGATAATTTTAATACACGTTATCTGGTAAATGATGCCTGTGTGATAAGCGGTAAAGCCTTCGTATCAGGTGCGGTAAATGATTACACAGGGCAATTGTCGGTCTTCAATTATAATGAAGGGCCAACTTATCGTTGCCTTTACCCTGATGCACCCGATCCTGATTACTGCCATAGCTGTTCGATCAATGGCATCCTCAATGTATTACCCGGCATTGTTGGTCTATTGATGGCAAATGAGGTTATAAAGGTCGTTACAACCTACGGAGATGTATTAAGCGGCAAATTGCTGACAATCGATATTCAAAAAAATCGCTATCAAACCATCTCTTTTGCTGTGGATCCGAACAATAAGAAAATAAACACCTTGAAACACCACAAACATGTAATGCATGACCATGAGGTGCTGACTTATCAACGATTAAATCCCAATACATTACTGGTTGACGTAAGAGAAGATTGGGAATTTGAAGAGAAAAATATTGGAGGTATCAATATTCCGCTCTATGAATTGCCTCATCGGATTTCCGAAATTAAAGGCAATCACCCGATTATTTTTTTGTGTCAATCGGGACTGAGAAGCAAGCAAGCCGCTGCCTTATTTAAAAATGAAAACCGACAAATTATGATCGCTAAGCTGGATTAGGGTCGATTCAGCTTTTCGTTATTCTTGTGTCTTTCGCTATCGCGAATAGACTTTTTATGAAGATTTTTTTCGAGTGCGTCGGTTAGATCAATTCCGGTCTGGTTTGCTAAGCAAATCAAGACAAAAAGCACGTCGGCCATTTCGTCCGCTAAATTTACTTCCTTGTCAGATTTTTTGAAGGACTGTTCACCATATTGTCTTGCCATGATGCGAGCAACTTCGCCCACTTCTTCCATTAACATGGCCGTATTGGTAAGCTCATTAAAATAACGGACACCGGTTGTTTGAATCCAATGATCAACTAATTCTTGCGCTTCCTTTATTGTCATAGTTCTTTATCTAGAAATGAAACTCAATAGTTTTCTTTATCCTTTGTGTTCATTATGATGGTCACGGGTCCATCGTTAAGTAAATCGACTTTCATATCAGCACCAAAAACACCTCTCGCAACAGCTTTACCCATTAACGTTTCCAACTCGTTAATCATTTTATCATAAATAGGCATTGCCTGTAACGGCTTTGCCGCTCGTATAAAAGAAGGCCTATTGCCTTTCTTGGTTTGTGCAAAAAGCGTAAATTGCGATATCAGTAGGATATCACCCTGCACGTCCATAAGCGATTTGTTCATCAACCCTTTGTCGTCGCCAAAAATTCGCATATTGACGATTTTTTGCGCGAGCCAGCGTACATCGTCCTCTCCGTCTTCTTCCTCAATTCCCAATAATATCAATAAGCCGTGTTTAATCTCTCCCGTAATTTTTTCAGATACCTTACAAGAAGCTCGACTGACACGTTGTAGTACCGCTCTCAATTACGTTCCTCCTTTTTAGTCCATAAATGGGCGATGTGAATAAGCGTTAATGCCGCCTTCTGCATATCTTGTACGGAAACCCATTCTTGTTTTCCGTGGAAAGCGTGCTCTCCTGCAAAAATATTGGGACATGGGAGCCCCATAAAAGAAAGTCGCGATCCGTCCGTTCCGCCCCTTATACTTCTCCTGATGGGCTTTAAGCCTGCCAACCGGATGGCCTGAAGCCCGATATTGATAATTGCAGGATATTTATCCAACACTTGCTTCATGTTGCGATATTGTTCATGAATGATCAATTGGTAAGAACACCCCGTATATTGTGCTACGACCTGCTTAGCAATGCTATCCAGTATTTGCTCATGAGCAAGAAGTTGTTCATCCCTGAAATCTCGAATTATAAAATCAATTTTCGCCTGCTCAACGGTGCCCGATATGGAGACGGGGTGAATAAATCCTTCTTTGTCGCTTGTCGTTTCGGGAGAAAGCCTGTCTTTAGGCAATGCACTTACAACTTCAGCGGCAATCTTTATAGCACTCTGCATTTTTCCTTTTGCAAAACCGGGATGGGCACTGATTCCGTTAATGGTAAGTGATGCCCCGTCAGCCGAGAAAGTTTCGTCTTCAATTGAACCAGCGGTTTCTCCATCAACAGTATAACCAAAATCAGCGCCAAGTTTCTCCATATCTACTTTATCTACACCTCTGCCAATTTCTTCGTCCGGTGTAAAAAGGATTCGTATTTTACCGTGTTTTATTTCCGGATGCTTTAACAATAAGGCTACCGCATCCATAATAGCAGCAAGCCCCGCTTTATTGTCAGCTCCTAACAAAGTTGTTCCACTGGCGGTGATGATGTCATTGCCAATCTGCATTTGTAGATCCGGATGGTTTTCCTTCGTAAGCACCTGCGAAGGATCATCCGGTAACACAATGGGGTCGCCCTGATAATTTTTATGGATGATCGGCTTTACATCCACGCCACTACAATCAGGAGAGGTATCCATATGCGAACAGAAACAAATGACAGGTATAGCGGGATCATCAATATTGGCATCCACCGTAGCATATACATACCCAAATTCATCTAAATGCGCATCATGCACGCCTAACGCTTTCAGTTCCTCCACCAGCAACCGCCCTAAATTCTTCTGCTTTTCAGTAGATGGTTGGCTTATGGAGTGTGGATCACTTTGCGTATCTATTTTCACGTAGCGCAAAAAACGTTCGGTAACGCTATACTCCTCGGGCTTTATCAAAATACTCATTTGGTAAAATTAATACTTTCCTGCTATTCTTTTTAAAGCCTCTTTAGCTTTATTCTCTATGCTACTTTCGTAATCGTGGTTTTTCATATTGATTGCTTTACTGTAGCAATCTGCCGCCATTTTATACCGCTTTTTTTCCACATAAATATCTCCGAGGAAGAGTGCTGCATTAGCCGCATAATAGTATTTGCTGTCTTTACCGAAGGCGATTGTGTATTGATAAAACTTGATCGCTCCATTAATCCCGCCGGTTTCATGAAATACGCGAGCAAAACGATAACAATATTCAATTTTATCTCGTTTTTGCTTATAATTATTGGCATTTTCTTTTTCTAAAACGTCCTTTGCTCTTTCATAATAGCCCCCGTCAAATAGAAATCTAGCCTTTAATAAACTTTCATTGGGTACTCCCTCATTTGCTTCATTGAGGGCTTGCTTATCTTTTTCGTCATAAGTGGTCCCGTTAAGCTGTATCTTTGAGAGATAAGCCTTATAATTCAAACTATCGCCCTTCAGCAGAGAAATGTATGCCAAATGAAGATAAGTGTCTTTTATATAGCTTCCTCCTGCACTTTCCTCTAGGAAGCGTTGAAAATCTACCTTTGCTGAAAAATCCAGTTTATGAAGCTTGGCCATTCCCTGTAAATAGTCGAGATAGGGATAATTAACGTAATCGGCACTTTTTGGCTTTGCGATTAAATACGCTATTGCTTCATCGTTATGACCGGTTTTAAAAGCCGTAAATGCGCGGATGTAAAGTTTCAGTAAACTATCATCTTGCATTTTGCCGGTCAAAAAATAAATTTTTTCAAACGCTTGCTTCTTCTTGGTGATGTTAACCCAAACCTGCATCAGATAAAAAACAGATTCGTCATAAAAAATTTCATAAGCTGACCCTGGCAAACTATTCACAAGCTCTTCCAGCATCTTCTCGCCTCTTTGGGTGCTACCGTGTACGCCCAACGTACCCAGCGCCTTCTGCGCGCCCGTGGGTAAGGAGCCGATTACGGCATTTACCATGCCTAAACCTTTTTTGTTAGGAAGAAATTCCGGAAATTTCTCCATGTTTTCATGGAGCATATTATAGGCTTTTTTAATCTCTAGCGCACTGGCCACATACTCTTGGTACTTACCTCGAAGAAGGGCCCATTGCAGGTTTATTTCGGCTTGTGCAAAAAGATAGTAAGGAGAGTTCTTATCGCCTCCACCGAGTTGAGACAAACGGCTTGATTTGTTCTTTTTTAACTTATCGAATGCCGACTTGTCATCGCATGAAAGTATGTAGAAATAGTCAACATAATTCTCCAATAAGGGAATGAAGTTGTTCTCCGGGTTCACCAGTCTCTCTTTTTCGAGATATTGCTTCGCCAAATCCAACCTTAAATTTAAAATTTCTACATAGGCTTGTTTACAATTAGCCGAGAAGTCAAAAGCAGCATAGGTTCTAGGAAATAAACTAAAGGAAAGGGTGAGGAGTAATACTAATTTGCGCGCCATGTGCATTTGATTAACGAATATGATTCCTCTTTATTAGCAGTAACAATGCCAAAATACACCGCCAATAAAAAAGCCCAGGACATATGACCTGAGCTTAACAATATGTTATAATAAATTTTAGGCTTCCAATGTGTTCTCTACAAAAGCCTCATCCACCAAAATACGGCCACAGTGTTCACACACAATGATTTTTTTACGTTGACGGATATCTAACTGTCTCTGCGGTGGGATTTGGTTATGACATCCTGAACACGAATCTCTGTCGATTGTTACGACAGCCAAACCGTTCTTTGCATTATTACGCAATCTGGTGTAGGCAATGAGTAAACGTTCTTCGATGTTTGATTCCGCTTCTTCTGCTTTTCGTAATAACTCGTCTTCGTCTTTTTGCGTTTCAGAAGTTATTGTATCCAATTCCTCTTGTTTAACGGCTAAATCTTTCTTACGTTCTTCTAAATCGCCTTGCGTTTTTTCGTAGATCTCCGTTTTGTTACGAATCTCAAATTCATGCTCACGGATTTTCTTCTCGCAAACCTGAATTTCTAATCCTTGAATCTCAATTTCTTTGGTAATCGCGTCGTACTCCCTATTATTCTTTACCTCATTTAATTGGGATTCATATTTCTTAATAGCAGCCTGCGCTTCCTTAATCATGTTTTTACGATTAACGATAGCGTCTTCTAAGTCATCAAGCTCTGAACGGATCTTTTCCATACGAGTTTCTAGACCAGCTACTTCGTCTTCAAGATCAGCCACCTCGATAGGCAATTCTCCTCGAACCTGACGGATCTTATCAATTTTGGTATGAATTGTCTGCAAATCCCAAAGGGCCTGCAACTTTTGCTCTACGGTTTGTTCCATTAAATATAATAATTTATGGGGTTTGTATTTACTCCGGTTAAACGGACTGCAAAGTTAGGAAATTTTTTTTGAATTATTTCCAACAATAATTCCTGTGTAAACTGCTCACTTTCAAAATGTCCGACATCGGCAATAACAATTTTTTTCTCCGCATCAAAAAACTCATGATACTTATAGTCAGCCGTCACAAACACATCAGCCCCTTGCCGAATAGCTTGAGATAGTAAAAAGCCGCCCGAACCTCCGCAAACAGCAACGCGTTGCACACGCTTACCCCTTAAACGGGTATGCCTTATTACACTCGCCCCCAAACATTGCTTAAGAAGTTCAAGAAACTGGCGCTCTTCTAAAGGCTCCGGTAGGCTCCCTATCATGCCGCTACCTACTTGGTGATGTTTATTTTGAAGTTTATAAATATCGTAGGCAACCTCCTCGTAGGGATGCGTTTCATACATAGCGATCAAAATTTGCCTTTCCCGATGTTGCGGATAGATAACTTCTATTCGTTCTTCGACTTCGTAATGTCGTTCTCCGATCGAACCAACATAGGGATTTGTCTCCGCCCCCGCTTTAAAGGTTCCGGTTCCTGATGCATTAAAGCTACATTCACTGTAATTTCCGATATGACCCGCACCCGCTTTAAACAATGCTGACCGGAGCTGCTCTGCTTGCGTCTTCGGAACAAAGACAACCAGTTTATTCAATAGTTCCTCTTTAGGCGAAAGGATGGATAGCTGTTGAAGACTTAGCTTTTCCGCGATCTTCTTATTGACTCCTCCATAAATATTATCCAAATTGGTATGAATGGCATAAAGAGCAATATCATGCTTAATAGCCTTCATTACAACACGTTCAACGTAGCTACGTCCATTAAAGCGCTTTAAACCTTTGAATACAATGGGATGATGAGCGATAATTAACTGACATCCCAAGTCAATCGCTTCGTCTACGACCTCTTCTGTACAATCGAGTGATATAATAGCCCGATCAATATTCTGATCAGGGTTTCCCACGATCAATCCTGAATTATCGTAAGACTCTTGATAAGAAAGAGGGGCAATCTGTTCTAAATAATCTATTAATGCAGCTAAAATCATGATTTAGTTTTCTTCCTCCTGATGCTCTTGTTGTTCGCTAAGGAATATATTATGGTCTTTTAACAATTCCCTAAACTTGTTCATTTTAACCCAATAGGCAAAGAAATAGAAAAAATAGACCAAATTCACTCCCATTAGGATATTCACGGGGAGTGGAAGCATGGTAATGATATACAAAATAGCAACGGTAATACCGGTTGATCGTCCGGGAAATTCCTCCTCAGCAATCTTACGATCATAAAATTCATTCGTTAAAGAATCCGACATACGTCTTGCCAATTCAAAGTTCCAATAAATGTTAAAAATCGGAATTAACACTAAAAACGCTTCGCCCGGTTTCATGAATCTATTTTCCGGTGCGATCAATTTCAACGTAGCCCTAAACGTATTTGCATACAAAACTTTGATAAATAAAAAGAGAGCAGCCAAAGCTCCTGCGGCAATTAACGTTTCCCGGTCAATATTATTTATATCCAATTCCATTGGTACGAAAGTACATCAAAAACTTAGATAACTGAATTTTATGTGCAATTTACAAAACCCATACGTTACCTAAGCAGCCAACTTCCGATCCATCTTGCGCAAAACATAAAGAATATTGGTAATTAAAGGTTCTTAGGCTTATTCATGAACCAAAGGCTCACTGCCAAATTCAGCAAAATCCCGACCAATAAAGCCCCCCCAAATCGCCCCATGTATTCTTCCATATAAGGCTGCCTTTCATACTGTAATAATATCGCCGTAGCCAAGCCTGCAAGTACTCCGCCTACCAGTAAAATCATAAAACCTTGAACAAATGCCCGAAAAAACGAAATCTGATGATTAGGCAGCGTATTTTTATAATGAGCGATTCCAAAATAGAGCCCTAAAAATGGGATAAAAACAGAAAGATATTCCATCCATGAAATTCCTAAGAATCCTGCTGAAGACCCTCCGCCGGTTTTCTGAATAACGAAAATCCATATTCCGCTTAGAATGCCGATGAGAACACCGTATGGCCATGCTTGTTTCATAATCAGTGCTTTTAAATTGTTTCTGTATAACAAGATTAATATATTATTGTTTAGTTACTCCCAGTCGCGGCTCGGGTTCCCGATATCGAACGACCGTTGCGAATGTTGTTTTATATAGTTATTTTAGTTTACCGGTAAAAACGCATTACATTGGCATTTCAAAAAAGAGTAGAAAAACATAATGAAGCTGATTTATTGAGTCGATATAAATCTACGGGAGAATTACACATATTGGGCGTGTTATACGAACCATATATGCCGCTCGTTTATGGTGTATGTTTAAAATACTTAAAGGATGAGGCTCGCAGCGAGGATGCTGTTATGCAGATATTTGAACAGCTTATACAGAAGCTACGCATTCATACTGTTAATAATTTTAAAAGCTGGCTATATTCATTTGCTAGAAATTACTGCCTAATGGAATTGCGTGCAGCCAATAAAGAGACTACCATCTCCATAGAAGAAAATTCTTTTATGGAAAATGAGCTCGTTGAGCATCAATTCTTAGGAGAAGATATGCTTGAAAGCAAACTCACGCAGATGGAGAAATGCTTAGAGCAATTAAATATGGAACAGCGAGAATGTGTTCGGTTATTTTACTTGGATCAGAAATGCTACAAAGAGATATCAGACCTCACCGGCTACGATTTGAGTAAGGTTAAAAGCTATATACAAAATGGCAAACGGAACTTAAAAATATGTATGGAAAAAAATGACAAGTAACATAACGAATATTATACGAATTCAGCAATACCTTAAAGGAGAACTATCTCCTGAGGAAATGAACAAATTGGAACGGGAAGCATTGGATGATCCTTTTCTGAATGATGCATTGGAAGGTTATCTACAAAAGGGTGTAAACACACAACACTTAACTTTACTTCAACAACGCTTACAGAATAGAATAACGGAGCAGCCACAAGAAAGAAACCGCATGCTTTTTACTTCGCAAAGGCTCGGCATAGCAGCTGTTGCTTGTTTGTTGTTTGTTTTGGCTTGTGTCTTGCTTTGGATGGTTAACACCCGAAATACAGCAAATAAGACGAACCGAGAGGTAACGGTAGAACTGAACACAGGTGACCCTATTCCTTCCGGCAACGGATTATCAATTGCAAGAAAGTTAACAGCATCCTCGGCATCGCCGGCAGCCGGATGGGATCACTTTAATGATTACATCGCGAAAAAAGCGAAGTCCAATATGGCTAAAGGAGTCATTGTTCTTCGGTTTCAAGTAAACCAACAGGGACGGCCATTCAACATACAGGTAATAAAAGGCACCGAATATAGTCAGCTAAACGAAATCAAACAGCTATTGAAAGGTGGACCGGCTTGGGAAGCGAATAAATCGGGGGAAGTTGAGTTTGTTTTTGAATAGATGTAATTCTATTCAAAAACAAACCTGAAGCTCTTTATAAAATATAATGCATAATGCCATAAGTGATGCCCGCCAAGATTGCGGATACAGGAATGGTTAGTACCCATGCCCATAGCAAACTGATTGTTACGCCCCAACGGACAGCCGACACACGCTTAACCAAACCAACACCTATAATGGAACCTGTAATCGTGTGGGTTGTAGAAACCGGGATTCCGAAGTGCTCGGTAATTCCTAGGGTTAAGGCTCCCGCTGTTTCGGCACCAACTCCCTCTAAAGCTGTCACTTTCGTGATTTTTGTTCCCATTGTTTTTACAATTTTCCATCCACCGCTCATGGTTCCTAATGCGATCGCACTATAACAGGTTAAAGGGATCCATTCCGGCATATGATCGGCATTTGGTAAATACCCGCCTGCTACCATGGCAACTACAATAATTCCCATAACCTTTTGCGCATCGTTTCCTCCGTGAGCAAAGCTCAAAGCGGCCGACGAAACTAACTGCAATCGCTTAAACCATTTTTCTGCAACCGCCGGGCGAGACCGTTTTGCCAAGTGCAAAATTATCAGCGTTATAACAATTGATATCAGCATACCAATTACAGGGGCCAACACAATGAAAGAAATTATCTTTAGGGTAGGTCCTAAGTTGATGGCACCCATAATGGAATCACCCAGAAATAGCGCATGGGCCATGCCCGCACCTGCAAACCCACCGATCAGCGTATGTGAGGAGCTGGAAGGAATTCCGTAATACCAGGTAAATAAGTTCCAGCTGATGGCAGCAATCAATCCGGCTAGGATAACTTCTAACGTAATATAATTTTCAACTACTGTCTTCGCTATCGTATTGGCAACTTTGTGATCTGTAAAATAGAAATAAGCCGCAAAATTAAATGCTGCTGCCCAAAGCACAGCCTGAAAAGGTGTCAGCACTTTAGTTGATACAATGGTGGCAATGGAATTAGCTGCATCATGGAAACCGTTTATATAATCAAAAGCAACGGCTAGCACAATAACAACGACCAGTATGGTTAACATAGATTTTAAATTTTAATTAGTGAAGGGCTTAAATGTAAAAATAGCACGCGCAAGATGCTACGCATTTTTCACTAAAATACTTTCTAACACATTCGCCACATCTTCACACATATCGGTTGCGGTTTCCAATGTAGCAAGCACCTCTTTATACTTTATAAGAGATATCGCATCTTTTTCGTATAAGAACAGGTCGCCTATCGCTTTATTATAAACGTAGTCGGCTTTGTTTTCCACACTATTTACACGAACGCAAGCATCTGCGATACTTCGCACATTTTTCAAATTTCTTAACTCATGCATACCCTTGGAAAGCGCAGTAACCGCTTCCACAATCAGCCCCGCTAATTCGCGGATTGGATCTGTAATGGTATCGACATGATACAGCTCCATCCGATTTGCAGAATCAAAAATATAGTCAGCGATATCATCCAAAGCACTTGCAAGTGTATGAATATCCTCACGATCAAAGGGAGTAATAAAGTTCTTTCCTAACTCCAGATGTATTTGATGGGTGATTTCATCCCCCTTGTGCTCCAAATCTTTAACCTTTTTATAAAGCGTTTTTCTTTGTTCTAGATCATCTGTATTAACTGCCTCGTGAAGTGCTTGGGCGATGTCTATCAGGTTAGTACTTGCCTGTTCAAAAAGAGGGAAAAACTTTTTGTCTTTTGGAACGAAGTATTGGAATATACTGTTTAGCGACATTTTGTTTTTTATATATTATGTTGCAAAGGTATATCCTTTATGTTAAGTTAATGTTAAGTTTGTGCTAACTCTATCCAAATGAACATTTGTGTAACAAGGAAAACGGTTCATGTATTTAAGCCTTTGCTAAAGTAAACCCAAAGGTTGAACCCAATCCTTCAGTACTTCTTACGGAAATTGTTTGTTGATGCGCTTCCAGTATATGTTTCACGATGGCCAATCCCAATCCTGATCCACCAATTTGCCGTGAACGACTTCGATCGGTTCGGAAAAACCGTTCAAATAAGCGGGGCAAGTACTTCTCCTCAATGCCGATGCCATCGTCCGTTACCTCGATGAGCACCTGGTCATGCAACTCGTAGGTTTTAATATAGGTGTGCCCCTTTTCTTTGCCGTACTTAATAGAATTGCTAATTAGGTTGACCAAAACTTGTCGAATTTTTTCTCGATCGGCGTTTACAAAAATTGGATAACTATATTTCTGCTTAAAGATTAGTTCTATATCATGCTTTTCTGCTTTTAGTTCTAAGGATTCCATTACTTCCTTAACGAGCAGGGAAAGATCAAATCGTTGGTAATTTATTTTAATTTCACCGCTTTCCAATTTAGCTATTTCATCCAAGTCTTTGATGAGATAACTTAGCCGATCAATGTTGTTGGAGGCTTTTTGCAAAAAGACTTCTGCTCTTTCAGGATCTTCATACATAAGTCCATCTTGAACGGCTTCTAAATATCCCTGAATAGCAAAAAGAGGTGTTTTAAATTCATGCGATATATTTGAAAGGAACTCCCTTCTAAATTGTTCCTGGTTTTTCAATGCATCTATCTCAATTTTCTTTTCCCTCGCCCAGGCTCTTACTTCTTCATGCACATCGTTGATAGGATCGTCACCCAATTGCTCGCCCAAGGCTTCCTTTAAATCTTTACCCAATTTAAGGTTATGGATCATTTTGTAAATGAGCGTAATCTTTCGATAAATATAGCGTTCAATGAGGTAGTAAAAAACAAAAAAGCTGCAAATGAACGCAATAACAAACGTTATTAGGAAGTAATACCAACTATGCTGAAAGTAGAAGTTTACCGAACTTAATGATAAAGCAACAATTAATGCATTTATTGAGACCAGCAACTTAAATTGCATAACCGGTTTAGTTTAAAACTTTTTAATTAATAGGCTGCTCTTCATCAAATTCACCCAAGATGGTGATGCCGCCCTTCACTTTATCGCCCAGCTTTACATTCACCTTTGTTCCTATAGGCAAGAAGACATCTACACGAGAGCCAAATTTAATGAAGCCAAATTCTTCTCCTTGCTTGACTTCTTTGCCTTCGTTAACATACCATACGATTCGCCTCGCTAGTGCTCCGGCGATCTGCCTAAACAAAACCTCTACGCCAAATGAGCTTTCTACAACGATTGTCGTTCGCTCGTTAAGTGTTGAAGATTTTGGATTCCAGGCCATCAAGTATTTCCCGGGATGATATTTAAAAAATTTGACGATACCGGTAATGGGGCTCCGATTACTATGTACATTAATCGGCGACATGAAAATGGATACTTGTAATCGTCTGTCTTTAAAATATTCTGTTTCTTCTGTTTCTTCAATAACCACCACCTTCCCATCTGCCGGGCATAATATCTTTTGTTCACTTGGACTGATTTTACGGATTGGGTTCCTGAAAAACTGTATAACCGTCACAAGAAGTACAAACGAAAGTATATATACGATCCACGTCAATATACTATTGTCTGAGTAAAAAAAATGCACCAACGCATTTATTACAAAAACAAATAATATTGAAAGCGCTAATGTCGTATAACCTTCTTTATGGAATTTCATTAGAATAATTTATTATTGTGTGTGCCCTGTAAGGTCATTATTTCGATACAAACTTAGCATATTTTTTCCTCAGAATAAATTATTAATAATCTTGCATGCCCATATCGCTGTGTCATATCAAGTTTGTTCATTGCATCATGCACAGGTACAGATAATAGGATGGATTATATCGCACGATATATGTCCTTTAAATTACGGCCGATGCCGTTATAGTCAAGACCATACCCCACAACAAATTGATTCTCTATTTCAAAACCAACATAGGCAATTTCTTCAAAATCATGTTCAAGCGCATCCGGTTTTAACAGCAGGGTGCAAACAGCAATAGAAGCCGGTTCTTCTTCCGCGATTAACGCAATCACTTTCTTCAGCGTATTGCCGGTATCTACAATATCCTCCACAATTACAACCTCTCTTCCCTTGAGCGGATGACTGAGGCCAATTAGGTTTTTCACTTCTTCTTCCCGTTGATCACCTCGATAGGAGGCCATTTTCACAAAACATACCTCTGAAGCAATATGTACTTCTTTCATCAGATCGGCCATGAACATAAAACAGCCATTTAGCACCCCCACGAACACCGGTATTCTATTTTCATAGGCTACATTTAGCTGTATCCCTATGAGCCGTAATCGCTTTTTTACCTGCTCATGCTCGATCATTAGCTCAAAATCTTTCTGATCTATTTGTATTTTCATCAATCCTGCTGCTCGTCTTTTTTATCTTTTCCAAAAAGCCTTTCAAAAAAACTTTTTGCTTCTTTAAGCTCTTCCTCCAAAATGTCCGGTTTAACCGTATCCACTTGAAGCGTATCGGGCCTTGCGGGCCGGAGTGCCTCCCTAAGCGTTACGTTATAAAACCCGTAACTGCTACTATCGCGCGGCACGAGGCCACGCCGGGCCATAATACCGCCTATTAGCCTAAAATAGCCTCCTAGGTAGGGCTTTAAATGGCCATCATACTGGAATGGATAAAGGCCTGTCTTTGGTTTCGGTATGATACTGGCCAGATAAATGCTTTCTCCTACATTCAACTGGGAAGGGTGCTTTCCAAAATAAAATCGCGATGCTTCTCCGATTCCATATACGTTTCTACCCCACTCAATAATGTTAAGATAAACCTCAAACATTCGATTTTTACTGACTATCTGATTATTTTCAATCAGCCAAACCATCAATATCTCTTCTATTTTTCGCACCAATGTCTTTTCTCTTCCAAGAAAAACGTTTTTTACTAATTGCATGGAAATCGTGCTACCCCCTCGTTTAAAAGCTTTGGCTTTTAAGTTGGCCGTAATAGACATTTTAAATGCATCAATCACAAAGCCTTTATGACTAAAAAAAGAAGGATCTTCGGTGGTCAACACCGCATTCCTGAGATTGGGTGATATTTCATTAAGTGGCGTGAAGTTGGGATTATTGGGCGACACATCAATACTACGCATCGCCTTTCCGTCTTCATAAGGTATGTAAGTAAATGGCGTATTAATCTTTGCTAAATTCGTTTTACCCCATGAATTTATGCGAAACCCTTTTTTATCCATTCCCGCAGCGAGACGTACACTGTCAGGATTATCTAAATCTACAAATAAATCTAAGTGGTACTTCAATTTTCCCGAAACCCTAATGCCTTCCAAATTATCAAACATTCCATGAGGAAATGAGTCAAACATATCCTGCGCATCAATTTCCGGCATCTCTACACCCAATTCCACCGTACGATGTGGTTTAAAGGTTATCTTTCCAAAAGGATGGGCAGACAATTTTTTTATTTTCACTTCCGAACTCCTGTCCAAACCGATGTAGTTTTCGCCCACCAAGACCTTCGCATCGATATGCCCCTGTGGAATGACGATTTCCTGCTCAGCTATCCTCCAGTGTTGAACAACAAGATTTTTGGCCGCCCACCCTCCTGATATTTGTAGTTCTCCGCCATTCATCGTCACCTTTCGCAAATCCGTTTCCAATGTATCAAACTTTAAGGTAAGTCCATACTTCTTTTTGATAACCGGTAATTCAACTGCTTTGCCCTCGGCATAAACTTTAAAATACAATTGCTTTTTAGACGGACGTACGCGCCCTAAAACATGCCACACCGCTTCATTCCCATTAATTTTTACAGTAGAAGACAAATCACCGTCATCAATGATGGCTTTTGGTACCGTTATAATTTGCTTAGCACTATCGTCCACATAACTTGCCTCGAAATTGGCAAGCTTCATGTTTTCGGGAATTTTATAAAGCACGCTGTTGATTAGCTTATTGGCCAATTCGGCTAAATTCATTTTGGTGCCCCGTTGCGTAGTGTCTGCCTTTTTCTGCTTAAACAAGAAATCATAATTACTCAGGCTGTCTTTTTTTACAAAAGATAAGGAAGCATCGTGTAGATTCAGCGCAGAGACTTTTACATCTCCTGATAAAAGTGGCCAAAGTTTCACGGTGACATCTAAATAATCAACGCCCAATAGCTGTTCCCGTTGGTTTGGTACCACGCGAAAGCCTTCGAATGTCACGGTACTAAAGCCAGAAAAATACGCTTTATCTATCTTTACATAGAGGTCATAATCCGTTTGAGCTTGCTTTTTTATTTGCTGCAGCGCTTGCTGCAACAAGCTTTCCCTTTTATTATAGATGACGCCGAGCGCGATCGCTAACACCACCAAAATCGTCCCCAGAACGATTAGCGCAATTTTAATGTGCTTCGGATGAATTTTTTTTAAATATTCTTTTATCATAACGGGTGGACGCACTATTATTCGTCAAAAGTAACACTATTCTCTCATTATTAATGGTTCATTCACATCAAAGATAGGGGGATGACTATCGACGCAATGTATACTGTACGTTTGTTTATAAAATGTAGAAATACCGCAAACCCGGGTAAAGACCGCATTATCTACCCTATATTTCGTATTTTTGTACAAAATATGGAGTTCAATGATAACTAAAGAACAGATATTACATGCTTTAAGTTTTGTTGAAGACCCTGATTTCAAAAAAGATCTTGTTACCTTAAACATGATCAAAGATATTGAAATCACACCACATAAAATCAGCTTCAGTGTTGTGCTTACAACGCCTGCTTGTCCTATGAAAGATCATATTGAACATGCTTGCCGTAATGCGATCGCGCACTTTGTCGACAAAGAGATTGAAGTTTCCATTAACATGACATCTCAGGTAAAATCGGCTCCCAATCAACAACTGGATAATATTAAAAATATTATCGTTGTGGCTTCAGGAAAAGGAGGAGTAGGGAAGTCAACCGTTGCAGCTAATTTAGCGTTAGCACTTCATCTTAAAGGAGCAAAAACCGGCTTATTAGAT
The DNA here is from genome assembly GCF_030372825.1 of Olivibacter sp. 47. Lineage (NCBI taxonomy): Bacteria > Pseudomonadati > Bacteroidota > Sphingobacteriia > Sphingobacteriales > Sphingobacteriaceae > Olivibacter > Olivibacter sp. 47. Next base: position 5,708,266 of record NZ_JAUCNR010000001.1, on the reverse strand, counting down.
GCCGATATTTATGGTCCATCCATCCCTATGATGTTTGGTGTGGAAGGCGCACGTCCCAAGGCTTCTAAGACAACCGATGGAAAAACGAAAATAGAACCGATTGAAAAGTTCGGGATTAAACTATTATCTATCGGTTTTTTTACGGATCCGAATCAGCCTATTCCCTGGCGAGGGCCAATGGTAAGTGCTGCTATCAAGCAGTTGTTTAACGATGCTGATTGGGGCGAATTAGATTATTTAGTGGTTGACTTGCCTCCGGGTACCGGCGATGTACACATCACAGTAGCTCAAAACTATCCCGTTGCAGGAGCCGTTATTGTAACGACGCCTCAAAATGTTGCCTTGGCCGATGCGACAAAGGGTATTGGCATGTTTATGATGAATACGATTAATATCCCTCTACTAGGGGTTGTTGAAAACATGGCCTATTTTACCCCCGCGGAACTACCTGACAATAAGTACTATATTTTCGGAAAGGATGGCGGCAAACGACTGGCTGAAAAGTTTGATGCTCCTTTTTTGGGCGAACTTCCTTTGGTCAAAAGCATTAGTGATGCCGGTGATAATGGCTATCCCATTGTAACTGATGAGGACGAGCTTATTTCCAAAAACTTTATATCAATTGCCGAAAAAGTGGCGCAACAACTGTCCTTACAACATAATATAAAGGAAGTACAAAAGCCGGATTTTACACAGTAAATAATTTTTAGTATCTTTACATCTATTTTAAAACCACAAAGGTTATGAGCTTACAGGAGAGAGTAGAAGAAGCACTAAACACCCTAAGGCCTTATCTCGAGGCGGATGGTGGTAATGTAACCATAGAAGAAATTACGTCAGAGAATGTCGTTCGCTTGCGCCTGTTAGGATCGTGTGCGTCTTGTTCAATGAGTATTATGACTTTTAAAGCGGGTCTGGAACAGGCCATTCAAAAAGCTGTTCCCGAAATTACCGCAGTAGAAGCAATTAACATTACCGATCCAAATGACCCGAATGCTACCATGCCCCAGCGTGTTAACTAATTGACGCAAATCCTTTTAACATTATTTAACAGGAGCTTTTGCTGAGTTTTGGTAGTTTTATTGCATTATGAAAAAAATCGTTTTTGTAACCTGCTTGCTTATTTTAAGTGTGTCTACCTTGGCATTTGCCCAACAACATACCGAAAAGAAGCTGGTACAGTTTAGCGGAGTTATACATAATGCGGATTCAAATATCGCTGTGCCCTATGTAACATTGACAAATCTCTCTTATCAAAAGCAGCTGTTTAACGCAAATCATCAGGGTTTCTTTTCTTTTGTAGCCCATGAAGGGGACACGATAAAACTCAGCGCTGTAGGATATCGTTCCGAGCAATTAGTGATTCCTAAAACCACCACTAACAAAGTGACGGTCAATTTAACAATGAAGGCGCAAATTATCGATTTGCCCGTCGTCACGGTTTATCCATGGGCCAGTATAGACGAATTTAACTACGCATTCATGAATTTGCAGATCGCCGATGACGATTATCTAATCGCTCAAAGAAACCTTTCTTATGAGTCATTGGTAGCGATGTCTAAGGTAGTTCCAAGAAACGCAACCGAAATACAAAATTTAGACGCGACCAGCAGACATATTGGTTTAACCAATAAGACTGTCAATCAACGCAATTCCAACGCATTGTTTAGTCCCTTAGCCTGGGCAAATTTTATCAACCAAATTACGCAAGGAAATAAGAGTCGAGCGAGCGATAATTAGCTGTACTCCCTTACATGATTAACTTTTTATCCATCGAATTTTTTCTTCGACAGGTTTTCGTTGGCCTTCTGCTTCTTTTTCATGATGATATCCTAGATAAAAAAGTCCCAAACATTCCTCATTTTGACTGAGTTGCAGAAAATCGCTCATCCCACTCAAGGTACCCGGCGTACTCCAGTATCCACCTATGCCTTTCGCTTTTGCTGCAAGCCAAAGATTTTGCGTCGCACACCCAACAGCCGCTATTTCCTCCCAACGCGGAACGATTCCACTATAAGCTATGTTAATTGCAATTACCGCCGCAGATTTTAGAATTTTTTCCTTGATATTATCAAACTTCTTTATCAAAAACTGCTCTTCTTTCGTTTGCACTCGATATAATTCGGCCATCTTATCAGCAAGCGCTTGGAGCCCTTGCCCTTTAAATACCGTAAAAAACCACGGTTGGGTGAGCTTATGACTTGGTGCATAATTAGCATATGTCAGAAGTTCCTTTATAATTTCATCAGGAATATCTTGATCGATATAACTTACAGGAAAAACACTTCGTCTATATTTTATATTATCCAGAATTATCTTTTCAGTAGACATATGTTTGTCGTAATTAAATGAACGGTTGCTACATGCTATAAAAAGCCATAGCCACTTGCAGTGGCTATGGCTATGAGTCCGATGTGTTCGAACCAAAAAACTACTTTGCCGAAGCAGCCACTTGATTATGAACAGCAGGTTTCAATTCTATGAAATCGGCCATGATGTCTAAACTTTCATCTTCGATGAAATCGTTATCCATCCGGGGAAGCGCTTGTCCTTTTGCTATGGCCGGTAAGCCTTTTAGTTGCCGGCGAGCGTTTACACGATCTCTATTTTTTGCATCTTGATCTTCTCTTTCCTTCTTTAACTTCGTTTCCTGCAAGGATACAGAAGTCTCTCCTTCACGCTTATTGAACGCTTCGATATCGTCTAAAAGATATTTATATTCTGTAGACGTCTTCATCCGTTCATTATGCTTCTTTATCAGGACGGGTTTGATCGCACTTAAATCGGCATAAGGGTTATAAGAAGAAGATTTAATTTGGTCCCAGGGAAGAGCTGCTTTTTCTGAACTTTCTCCAAATTTATCTGCTGCATAAATCATAGGAAATTCTATATCAGGCGTGACTCCCTTATGTTGAGTGCTGCTTCCATTTATTCGATAAAATTTGAATGTTGTAAAATTTATTTGTCCGAATTTCGGGGCACCTTGAGGCATGCTTTCATCATTGGAAGCTTCATTCGTTTTATCTCTGGCACTCAACAACAACCTATCGGCACGGCTAATAAATTGATCCATGGCTACCGCACTTTGCACAGTCCCTTTTCCGTAAGACTGGGTTCCAATAATAATTCCACGTCCATAATCCTGGATTGCGGCAGCAAAAATTTCAGAGGCTGAAGCGCTGAATCGGTCGATTAAAACGCCTAGCGGCCCTTCCCAGCTTATGCTTTCATCCTCGTCGTTGTTAATTTCCACGCGATTGTTCGGGTCTCGAACTTGCACAACCGGCCCTGATTTAATAAAAAGTCCGGTCAATTCTACAGCTTCAATTAAAGACCCTCCACCATTCGCCCTCAGATCCATTAAAACCGCATCGACCTTTTCTTGTTTTAAGGTATCTAATATCCGCCGTACATCTCTTGTTGTACTCTTATAATCAGGATTTCCAGCTTGCATTTCTTTAAAATTCAAGTAGAATCCCGGAACTTTTATGACTCCTATTTTATACGTTTTTCCATCAGCGCCCTTAACCTCTTTCACTTCTTTCTTTGCTGATTGCTCTTCATCTACAATCTTATCTCTCACTAAGGATATTATTTTTGGAGCAGAAGTAAGTTCTTGGCCGGCGGGAATTACTTTCAATCGAACCGTTGTTCCTTTAGGCCCCTTTATTTTAGAGACTACATTACCAAGCCGCCAACCAACTACGTCTACAAATTCACCGTCACCTTGGGCCACAGCAATAATCCGATCATCTTGCTTTAGGGTTTTATCGCGAAAGGCAGGGCCACCAGGCACTATACGCATTACCTTTACGACTTCATTATCCATCATTAACTGCGCGCCTATTCCTTCAAACGAACGGGCCATACTCTCGTTAAAGCGCTGCGCATCTTCCGGAGTGAAGTAATTGGTGTGGGGGTCAATAGCGCCCGTAAAAGCATTCATCATAATTTGAAACGCATCATAATTATTAGACGTGTTTTCCTGTGAAAGCAAATTTTGGTAACGTTCTTTTAGCGTTTTTTTATTTTTTGTCTCCTCCCCTTCTTTTCCGGTACTACTCAATTTCAGATTTAAAAGATCGTATTTTATTCTTTTCCGCCAGCTTTCCTGAGCCTCGGCCTCGGTTTTGAACCAAGCAAGTTTCTCTCGATCGTAAACGAAAGACTCCTCTTTAGTAAAATCATATTTCTTGTCTATCTGGGAAATGGCGTATTTTAATTGCTCATTAAAGCGCTTTCTGTAAACATTGTAAATATGAAACATCGCGCTTAGATCACCATTCTTTAAATCATTTAACAAGACTTTACGATAAGGTTCAAAACTGTCGATATCCGATTGGAGAAAATAATTTTTCCCTTGATCCAGATTTTTCAAATACAGATCAAAAACGACGGATGACAGAGAGTCATCAAAAGGAACTTTTTTGTAATGCGCCTTTTCAAGCAGGGCGACTAAATCTTTGGTTATAATTTCTTGTTTGGCATTGGGCCGCAGAGCTCCTGAACCTTCATCCAATTTAACGCGCGGGTTAGCACTACAAGCAACTGCTGCAGCAATAAACAACGCCAAAAACAATTTTTTCAACATCTCTTGGAACGATTTAATATCCATTATTTATACGTAATACTCTCTTGGACAACGCTGTCCTCAAGGCTTTAAAATTATCAAAAAAAGAACCAAAAACCACACAGCAATATAGTATAAAACTATTTCTTTTGTAAATCATATAAATTTTACATTTATGCGATGCTATACTTTGTCGGAGGGCTTGTTACATGGAAGTATTCTGCATTACTGTCATGGTATCTTCTTTTGTTTTTGATACCGTGGCCTTTACATCGCTAGTGGGAAATAACCGATTTTTGATATGGTGATAAGCTGTTAAATATTCAGAGGCTTTTGTATAATTTTTTGTCTGCAAATACACATCCCCTAGATCATCATATATACGTAAGCTCAACATCTCATCACCTGCCTGTAAAGCATAAGCGGCTGCAGAAGTATAATCGGTGATGGCTAGATCATACTCCTTCAGTAATTTCTTTACTTTACCAAGATGGTATAAACTATACGACAAATCACGCTGACCATTACTTGCCAACGAAGCAACTTTTACAGCCTGAAGGTGGAACCACCTGGATTCGGTATATTTTTTTTCCAACAAATAAATGGCAGCCAAACTATTATAAGCACTCACACGACCGCTGGTGTTTTTCTCTTTTTTGTACAAAGGCAAAACTCGTTTAATGATATCATGCTGTGCTTCTTTAAATTGTCCTTTTCTAGCCTTCAAAAGTGCTAAATGCTCTAAGGCTATCGCCATGTTATGTGTACTGTTTGCCTTTAATGCAGCTTTACTCATTAGCTCATAATAGAGCAGGGCTTTATCGGTATTGTCCAGAAACTCATATAAGGCCCCTAAATTATTTGCAATAATAGCTTGTGCATGGAAGTCGTTAATCTCTCCCTTTATAGCAAAGGCTCGTTCAAAGCTACCAATAGCTTGTTCATAGCCCCTGTCTTCTACATATAAGAGCGCCAGCCGGTTTTGCAGATCTGATACCATCTCCATATTTCCAATTTGCAAATAGGACTGTAAAGAACGTTGGAGAGAATTCTGTAGATCGGCTCTATTTATACTTGTATGCGTGGGTAAAGGATAATACTGCCCGGTCTGCTGCAAAACAGCGCTGAGGCCTCTTTCTTCCAACCCTTTTGTAACGAAAACTGCAGCCATGCGCTTTTTGTCAAACTCTTCTTTCAGCAATTGCTCCTTGGTCTTTTCGGGTGGAAGTTCATATAAAACAGGGCCTATTCCTGAGAAATCTTTTACGGATACTGTGTCTGGCACAATCCCCCTATCACTTCTTCTTTTGGATAACTTGCCTTTTACCCCCGGTGAGAAACCCATTAATAGGCAAGAAACCAATGTATATTTAAGTATCTTTTGCACGTACGCCGTTTTTATTTATTTCCTATTATACAAACTTATATAAAATTGATTTGATTTGCAATTTTATGATATCCAAGACATAACCTATTTTTTCGACTTCTTTGTCGCAATGTTGGTATTGCTTTTAGATAAAAATAATAGTAGGTTTGCTAAAAAAGATGGCAACAACTCCTCCTTTGGCTGAGCGCATGCGCCCTGAAAATATAAATGATTATGTTGGTCAATATCATCTATTGGGCCCGGATGCTGTTTTAAGAAGATCCATTGAAAGTAACAATCTTCCATCTATGATTTTATGGGGACCTCCCGGGGTTGGAAAGACGACCTTAGCTTATATCATTTCGAAGCGTTTAAATCGCCCGTTTTTTAACCTCAGTGCAATAAATGCCGGGGTTAAAGATGTTAGGGAAGTCATTGAACAAGCGAACTTAAGTAAGGCCATGTTTCAGGATCAACCCATTTTATTTATCGATGAAATTCATCGTTTTTCAAAATCCCAACAGGACTCTCTGTTAAGTGCTGTTGAACGGGGACTGGTTACCTTAATTGGAGCAACAACAGAAAACCCATCTTTTGAAGTTATATCAGCATTACTATCCCGTTGTCAGGTATATACGTTGAAACCATTAGACGAAAGTGACCTTGTAACACTTTTACAAAAAGCCCTCGCTAATGATCCGGTCCTAAAAGAAAAAAAAATCATTATTGATGAACATGAGGCTCTTCTCCGAATTTCAGGGGGAGATGGCCGGAAGCTACTTAACGTATTGGAACTGGTTAGCAATGCTCTTCCTGAAGGTAACCATCATATTAATAACGAATTCGTGCTGAAACAGGTTCAACAGAACATGGCGCTCTACGACAAAGCCGGTGAGCAGCATTACGACATTATTTCCGCCTTTATCAAATCGATCCGAGGAAGTGACCCCAACGCCGCAGTATACTGGCTGGCACGGATGATTGAAGGAGGGGAAGACCCATCCTTTATTGCTAGACGATTGCTTATTCTGGCCTCCGAAGATATCGGCAACGCAAACCCAAATGCCCTGTTGCTTGCAAATAACTGTTTTCAGGCTGTAAATGTAATCGGATGGCCTGAATCAAGAATCATTCTTTCGCAAACGGTAACCTACATGGCCTCATCAGTCAAAAGCAACGCTGCTTATGAAGCGATTAACAAAGCACAGGCGCTTGTTAAACAAACGGGCGATTTATCGGTTCCTTTACATTTAAGAAACGCACCTACTAAACTGATGAAGAATTTAAATTATGGAAAGGAGTACAAGTATGCACACGCATACGATGGAAATTTTGTTGAACAAGAATTTATGCCTAAAGAATTAAGAGGTCAACAATTGTATGATCCGGGAAAAAACCCTTCAGAACAAAAGCTAAGGGAGCATCTACGGAAACTATGGAAAGATAAATATGGATACTAGTAGGCAACGACCTAACCTTTACGTCGCTAAATGATGCCTAAGGCTTCGCAGGCTTTTTCCGCAGCCAACTTTTCGGCATTTTTCTTATTATAGTCGCGCCCCGTCCCCCTGACTTCCCCGGAAATAATAGCTTCTACCGTAAATAATTTAGCGCTCTCTCCTTCTGCATTATTCGCTACTTCAAACAACACTTCGTTCCCCGTGGACTGACACCATTCAATTAATCGGCTCTTAAAATTTGTTTCGGTTTGCTCTAACAGGTGAATGTCTACGTGAGGCTTTATAATGCGGCTGAGAAGAAAATTACGGGTAAACATGTATCCCTTGTCAAGATAGACTGCTCCAATGAGAGCCTCAAAGGCATCGCCCAATAAAGAGCTCGATTTCCCGGGATATCCTACCATTTTCGAATCGTATTGTATGAGTTCATCGAAACCCAGCTTTCTGGCTAATTGGTTAAGATGAACTCTACTAACAATCTTTGAACGCATCTCCGTTAAAAAGCCCTCATCTTTATAAGGGTACATTTTAAACAAAAGCTCGGCGACAACTGCGCCTAGAATAGCATCTCCTAAAAACTCCAGCCGCTCATTGCTATTTTTTGTTCCTTTCTTTACCTGTACCGCAACCGATTTATGACGAAAGGCCATTTGGTAGAGGTATAAATTTCCCGGTATAAATCCGAGTAAATTTTTTAGTGCCCGAACGTATTTTCGTTTGGACGAGAGGTAGAGCTTATAAATGCTAAAAATAGACATTATTCATTTGGAAAATTTTCAGAATTCCATAGATATGATTCAGCGAAGCTTTCGAAAAGATACGTTTCTCAAGGCAGAAACACATTATTCTTCGTACTTCTTGAATATAACGGAGGCGTTATGCCCACCAAAACCAAATGTATTACTTAAAGCATAGTTGACTGTTCGACTTTGCGGTTTATTAAACGTAAAGTTAAGTCTGCTATCTAAGTTGGGATCATCGGTGAAATGATTAATCGTTGGAGGTATGATACCATTTCGGATGGCCAAAATGGAAGCGATTGATTCTACCGCCCCAGCCGCACCTAACAGGTGACCTGTCATAGATTTGGTTGAGCTAATGTTAAGCTCATAGGCATGAGCTCCAAAATGATCAAGAATGGCCTTCGATTCACTTATATCTCCTACCGGTGTTGAAGTACCGTGCACGTTAATATAGTCGATATGTTCATTAGAAATACGGGCATCTTTTATGGCATTGGTCATCGCTAGCCGCGCACCGAGACCTTCCGGGTGGGACGCAGTAATATGGTGCGCATCCGCACTCATGCCTCCACCGATCAACTCCGCGTAAATCTTTGCTCCACGTGCTTTTGCATGTTCCAAACTTTCAAGGATAATCGTTCCCGATCCCTCGCCGGCCACAAAACCATCCCGATCATTATCGAAAGGTCGCGACGCGGTAGCAGGGTCATCGTTACGTGTTGAAAGTGCATGCATTGCGTTAAAGCCTCCTATACCCGCTTCGTTGATAATGGCCTCTGACCCGCCACTAATAATAACGTCGGCATATCCTGTCCGGATATAATTGAGGGAATCTATCAGTGCGTGTGTCGATGAAGCACAAGCTGAAACGGTTGAAAAGTTCAACCCATGCAGTCCATACTTCATGGATATATGCCCAGGACATATATCCAATATCATTTTGGGTATAAAAAAGGGGTTGTATCTAGGTGTCCCGTCGCCTTTAGCAAAGTTACTTACTTCGTCTAAAAAGGTTTTCAATCCGCCAATTCCCGATCCCCAAATTACACCGATACGATTTGTATTTAACTTGTCAAACTCTAACCTGGCATCCCGTACAGCCTCTTCTGTAGAGGCAAGGGCATAATGAACAAATGGATCTAACTTACGAGCCTCCTTCCGATCCATAAATTGAGTAGGATCGAAGCCTTTTACTTCACACGCAAATCTTGTCTTGAATTTCTCTGCATCAAAATGCGTAATAGGAGCAGCTCCGCTTACCCCGTTGATCAAACCATTCCAATATTCAGAAACAGTATTACCAATAGGAGTAAGCGCACCTAATCCTGTTACTACTACTCTTTTAAGCTCCATTTATTCGATTGGCCTAATTTTTAGTTAGTTAACGTTTTTCTCTAAGTAAGCTACAGCTTGTCCAACAGTGCTGATGGTTTCAGCTTGGTCGTCAGGGATAGCTACGTTGAATTCCTTTTCAAACTCCATGATCAACTCTACGGTGTCTAATGAATCAGCACCTAAATCATTGGTGAATGAAGCCTCTGGTGTAACTTCATTTTCGTCAACACCTAATTTCTCAACGATAATTGCTTTAACTCTTGAAGCGATATCAGACATGATTTTTATGGTTTAATGTTTAATAAATCAGTGCAAAGAAAAATAAAATTCAGCAAAAATCAAACCTTTTTAAGTTTTAGGCCTAATTACTTTATTCTCAAAGACATTTTACCATAGGCAATTTGTTCAACTTAAGGCAGAAAATTACTTCCCTTAAACACTTGTTGTGCCAAGTGTCCTTAATAACAAATGATTTTTTGTTTTGTGTTAAGTATGTCAATTGCAATAGAATAGCAATTTATCTAAGTTTGCACCAAAGTTTTAGAAACATTGAATAAGCTGACATTAAAATACGAATTGGATATCGACTTCAATTTGGTGGCCATAACTTGCCCTTTAAAGGATTATCGGCTATGCTATTATATTAATAAAGTTACAGGATTGGACCTACACAAAATAGACGATCATGAAATTTGGCAAGACAATCAACATTCCTTTTATTTCGGAAGATACTACTATGAAGACAGCAATAATGAAATTTCCTACTACCTTTAAATAATAAAGGTCTCGAGGGGGGGGTACTCATTCCGGAGATGAAAGTCACGGATTTTTTCTTATTGATAAAAAATGCCATCGATGATGAGCTGCTGGAGTGGCAGATCGATCAGATAAATAATTTAAAAGAGGTAGTTGTAGCATCCGAAATAGATCCACATAAATTGAAATCGAGAGAAAATTTAGTATTTTAGCTTGAGAATGATTTTCTTACCTTTGCCCGTGTAACTTTTACACTATTGTGAATAAAAACAACGACTTTTTCCCGAGGGGGCAAAAGGTAATTAACAGAATAATAGAATTAACAACCATAAAGAACAACTATATTTCCGGTAAACCAAGGGCTTATAGTATGTTCAACGCCATTAAAAACTAGCAATAAAATGAAAAAAGTTCATAAGAGAACTAAAATTGTGGCCACTTTAGGCCCCGCTTCATCGCCAAAAGAAATATTAAGCAGCTTAATTGAAAAAGGTGTAGATGTCTGTCGTTTAAACTTTTCGCATGGTAGCCAAGAAGATCACCTCAAGGTTATTAATACGATAAAGGAGATTAACGCCGAAAACAATTTGAATATCGGAATCTTGGCCGACCTACAGGGCCCTAAAATACGTATAGGAAAAATGAAAGAAGGCGGAGCCATTTTATTAAATGGAAAACAGCTCCGCATTACTACTAAAGAAATGATAGGAAATGAAGAAGAGATCTATATTACCTATCAAGAATTTCCAAAAGACGTTACTGAAGGAGAAATCATCTTGTTAGATGACGGAAAAATTCAGCTTCGGGTGTTAAAGACCAATAGTGTCGACTCGGTTACCTGTGAGGTGGTACACGGCGGTGTACTGACATCCAGAAAGGGCGTTAACCTTCCTAATACAAAAGTTTCTATCCCCAGTTTAACGGAAGAAGACTTAGATAACCTTCATTTCGTATTGAACTATGATGTTGAATGGATCGGTATGTCTTTCGTTCGTACCGCCGAAGACATTCTACAATGCAAAAAAATAATTGCGGAGAGGGGCAAAACAGCGCGGGTCATTGCAAAAATTGAAAAGCCGGAAGCGATCGAAAATATCGACAGTATCATTGCCGCTACGGACGGGGTTATGGTTGCAAGAGGGGACTTAGGTGTCGAAATCCCAATGGAACAAGTCCCTCTATTGCAGAAAATGATTGTTCAGAAATGCCGCGATGCTTCTAAACCAGTGATTATTGCCACGCAAATGTTGGAAAGCATGATCACTACGCCTAGACCTACCCGAGCAGAGGTTAATGATGTTGCTAACTCTGTTTTGGATGGAGCTGACGCCGTTATGCTTAGCGGAGAGACATCTGTAGGTGAGTTTCCTGAAATTGTAATCGAAACGATGACAAAGATTATCAAAAACGTAGAGGGCACGGCTTATCCTTATTTTTCACCACGCAAGCCCGGGCATAATCCATCTACCTCCATTCCGGATTCAATTTGTGCATCGTCGGTTTACCTCGCTCAACAGGTAAAAGCAAAAGCGATTGTAGCAATGACCTCATCCGGCTACACGGCCTTTGAAATCTCCAGCCACAGACCGGATTCAGACATCCATATTTTTACCGGAAACAAATCGCTTCTTAATACACTTAGCTTACTTTGGGGTGTAAAAGGATTTTACTATGATGGGGAAGAAAGTACCGATTCTTCTATAGCAGATGTAAATTCTCAGCTTAAAGAAGCCGGGCTGATCTCTTCAGGCGACCTCGTAGTCAACACCGCCTCTATTCCGATCAGCGAAAAAGGAAGAACGAATATGATTAAAGTCACTGAAATCAAATAAGATAATAAACGCTCATTATTTAATGCATGAAAACATTAAATAATGAGCATTATCCTGTAATACCTTCAAGCTCACTTCTTATTTTCTTTATCCCCGCACTTACTTTGGCAGATTGAACTTGATCAAGAACGGTTACTTCAGTAGTTTTGTCTTGCTCTGACCGATAAATAACCAAAAATTCCTCATCGTTAATCAAAGCATCGTAAGGACCTTTGCCACTCATCAGCTTAACCAATACGGGCAAGCATTCAAAAAAGATGAATAATAACCCAATGAATGTTATCGCCCAGTAATTACTCGCATTCGTCTTCCCTGCATCACTGTATTTTAACTGTCCGAGGGCTTCATTCCTATCAGCAAAACCAGCTAGTTTCACGATGCTATCCAACTCCTTGGATGTCATTAGCTTTTCGTCAAGCAGGCCATCGATCTGCCTCCTTTCTTTTATAAAGCGCTCCTGAACGCTTATCTGTGAACGTAAATCCTCTTCTCGTCTCTCTCTTTCCTTTAACGCCTCCTCCTTTCTTTTGGCGTAAGGGCCATAGCCCATCATACCCGAAGTCTCAGCTGTTTTACTTCCAAATATTTCAAAATTTAAACTTTGACGATCGTGCTTAATCGTTTTCGAAAGGGAATCAAGTTCCGATTTTAGTCCTTCTAATTTAACGATATCACTATTGTATTTACGATCAAAGGAGCCATTTAATTGATCGATCCGTTGTTTTTGTCCATTTAGATAATTTATCTTAAGTTGTTCTCTTATTTCCTTATCAAATATTTTTAGCTCCAAAGGCCTGGAAATCACAATCCCAATCAATATCGCCAAAACTAAACGAGGTGCTGCTTGGAGAAACTGTTTAAAGGGTGTCGACATTTTATTAATTGTTGAAACGATGTAGCGGTCCATATTAAAAATAGCCGTTCCCCAAATGAGACCAAAGGAAATGGAAGCGAGTAAGGCATAAGTGCTTCCGCTAAAAACAAAATACAGCGCATAACTACCGGCGATAGCGGCAAACAAACCGGTAAAAAAAATCGTTGCCCCAATACCTGCATATTTGTTGTGCTCTGAGGGAGTTTTCAATAAGGTAGGTACGTGTACCCCACTACAAAACCAAAAAAATGATTAATCTTCCTCATAACTCCCTTTTAAATTATAGATATTGAAGCAAGCCTTCAAAAGCCATTCCTCTAGATGCCTTTAGAAGAACCGTCGTATTTTCAAGTGGTTTCTCTTGTAAAGCCTGCTTAGCCGCATCGAGCGATTCGTAATATTCTATATCATGTTCTTCTTGCCTTTGTCCGAAAAAGTTTCTACCCACAAAAATTTTTCGATAAAGCTTCATGCCACGTATGCGTTCGATCAAACGGCGATGTTCTGTCGGTGCTTCTTCACCCAACTCAAACATATCACCCAAAATTGATACCTTTTTCTCCGCATGAATACTTTCCAAATTATCCAGAGCCGCCCACATACTACTTGCATTGGCATTATAGTAATCACAAATAACGGTATTCTTTTCAGTCTGCGTGATCTGAGAACGATTATTTGTAGGGCTGTACGCTGTAATGCCTCGGTTAATTTCCTCGGGGTTCAATCCAAAATATAAACCTACAGCTACGGCAGCTAATACATTTTCCAGATTATAGGAGCCCGTTAAATGCGTAGGTACCACCTGACGATCGTAACCATATGCCTTAATACTGCTCCAACCTAAATTTAAAACGGGATTAACGGAAAGCAATTCGCCACTAATATTGTTCGATTTGTCTAAACCATAGGTTATGATTTGCTTGAAGGTTTTATTGTTGGCCATTGATAATAAATGATTATTATCTCCTTGTAAAAACAGAACCCCTTTATGTTCTTCCAGCCACTCATATAACTCGCCTTTAGCCTGTTTCACCCCCTCAAAACTTCCAAAACCTTCTAAATGCGCCTTCCCAACATTTGTAATCAGTCCGAGCTCCGGTTTCGCTATCCCACATAAAAAAGCGATTTCGCCAATATGGTTAGCACCCATCTCTATAATGGCAAGCTCAATAGCTGAATCAATAGCCAGCACACTCAACGGTACACCTATATGATTATTCAAATTACCTTTTGTAGCATAAACGTTAAACTTCTGCGACAACACCGATTGTAGAAGCTCTTTAGTAGTCGTCTTTCCGTTAGTACCGGTGACCCCTATAACAGGTATCTGCAGTTGATCCCGGTGATACCTCGCTAAATTTTGCAGTGTTTCCAGAACATTCGAAACCACTTCGATGCGTTCGTCAACAATGGGTACCGGCTCATCAACGATCGCTAATCTTGCACCTAATTCCAGCGCTTTTTCAGCAAATTGATTACCGTTAAATGTAGCCCCTCTCAATGCAAAGAAAATGGACCCGGGAAGAATATTTCTCGTATCCGTTGATATTTTTTGACATTCTTGAAAAAGCTTATAAAGTGTTGCAATCTCCATAAAAATGATTTTTGCGACTAATTTACATATTATAATATTGAGAATAATGACTCGCCTTATGAGGCTTTTTCACTTAAGTTGGCTATCTGATTAATTTTCAATATGGACTGAATCTGCTTGATGTTCTTCTTCCTTTTTCATCTCTGCTATGCATTTCAACCCTTCTTCCGTCATAATCCATTCTGTATAAGAGGCTCTATTTTCCTCGGGAAAATTTTCTCTACATTGCCAAACCGGCAAATTTCTAATATGGTTATCGGCTTCATTACTTAAAAATAATTTTGCGCCCACAGGTAACAACATTTTAATACTTACTCGCTGGTCGCGCATTAGTTCACCTTGTGGCAAGGTGGAGTTATTATCAAATACGATATGCTGTTCCTGCTGATTCACATTATAAATGATTCGTTCTGCTCGCTTCGCTGCTAGATCAAAGTTTTTCCCTCGGGCGTGAAACTCTTGAACGAGTTTTGCCGGACTGTTCGTCTCTCCCTTTATTATTTTAATATCGACCGAATTCATGTTTCGGAATTTACCTCTTTTTCGATTGGATTTTATAATAGTACCCAAAGAGTCCAGTCGATTCCCGCTGGAATCGACCTTTTTAATGACGTTGACATCGTTTACATCCACATAATATGCAGGGAAAGGGGCTAGTAAGCGCTCCTGAACAATGGAAGCATCCTCTCTGAAATCTTGTGCTGTTTGAATCGTATAATAGGTGAGCGTACCGGCGGCTACGAGCCATAGTACCAGGAGTCCGAATCCTACATAACTACCCGCTATTCGCCTATTAAATACAATACGGATGGCTAGTATAATAAGTGCCAACAGAGGGATCGCCAAACTGAAGAAAGCGGCCACAATGACAATACCCTTATAAGATTCAGGAACAAGATACAAGGGGAAATCCGGGTCATATAACCCCCCGAAGCCATCTCCGGTCCAATCTGGTATTGCCAGAATTAGGCAAACAAGCAACGCAACAATTCCTGCGCTTAACCCGAAAATGATAAGAGCGCCGATAACTTTTAAGAATACAATGAATGCTTTTGCAATAAAATTCGCAGCACCCTCCAACGAGTCTGCCGCCTTATTTAGGCCGGGTTTGATTCTTTCCCCGGCCATAGTAAAATTTCCGCGGAGGCCCTCCATTTCCTCTTCAAAATTCTTTTTGAAGTTTTGCAAATTCGGTGCTTCCCCACGCATCGCCATACGGTCGGCCCGGGTTTTTGCAATGGGTACAACAATCCAAAGTATAATGTATAAAAGGAAGCCCGTTCCGGCAAAAACAAACAAGAGTACCATTACGAGCCGAACCCATAATGTTTCGATATCGAGGTAATGCCCCAACCCGGAACATACGCCCCCAAATACTTTATCATCGGGATCTCTAAATAATTTGCGTGTTCCTGAGTAGCCTGACCCATAATACGATTGCCGCGAATAATCATAAGAATCACCGGCATTATCACTTTCAAAGTCGCTCACTTTTCCCATCTGTGCACAAACTTCTTCCACATCCTGCATCGTAATAACTTCTTTCTTTCCCGGAACAATCCGTTCGTTGAACATCTCTGCAATTCTGTTTTCAATATCTCCTACAATTTCCTTGCTGTCTTCCGTATAAGCAAAATGCTTTTTCACATCGATCATGTATGACCGCAAAGCATCGTAAGCATCTTCTTCAATGTGAAAAACGATGCCGTTTATATTTATTATTATTGTTTTATTCATGGTTAATCATTTATTAAAGGTTGACATCGCTGTTTTCTTCTGTATTTCTAGGTGCAGTGGATGTTTTTACTGCAAACACAAGCTCGTTCCAAGTTTCATCTAAAGCTTTAAGCACTTCTTGGCCGGCTTCGGTTATTTGATAATACTTTCTTGGCGGACCCGAGCTGGACTCTTTCCAGATATAGCTTAACAGCTCGTTATTCTTCAATCTGGTTAACAGAGGATATAGTGTACCCTCTACCACCAATAAGCGAGCCGCCTTGAGCTCATTGATGATATCTGAGGCGTATATTTCCCCTCGGGAAATAATTGACAGAATACAGTATTCCAGTATTCCTTTCCTCATTTGGGTTTGCGTATTTTCTACTATCATATAACAAAGATATATGTTTTGGTAGGTATTATGCAATACATAGTAGCTTGTTAAAGATATACTAAATTATAAATGACTGACAATCAACGACAAAAAATTAAAATACCGACAAAAACGCATGTTATCAGAAGCTATATCTTCGATTATTTCAGGTATTTCGTTTGGTCATTCTGTTTTGGCGGTTATCAAATAGTGTATTTTTAACACAATCCATTTGCTTTTTAATATTTCATCCAATACATTTACAAATTAATTCCTTATAAACAAAAGCATGATTAAAGCGGCTAACCTAAAGAAACTATTTATCGAAAAATTTAGTCAGAATCCATTAATCGTCCGCTCACCGGGCCGAGTAAACCTCATTGGAGAGCATACCGATTATAACGAAGGGCTCGTTCTTCCGGCGGCAATTAATAAAAATGTATACTTAGCTATTGCTAAAAATAACACGGATAAAGTTCGTCTTTATGCCATAGATCTATCCGATTCTTTTGAAACCACCGTTGATGCTATAAAAAAGACTGACAAACTTTGGCCGGATTATATTCTCGGCGTCATTGAACAATTGCAATTAAATAATTACGCCATTAATGAAGGATTCGATATTGCTTTCTCCGGAGATATTCCGCAAGGAGCAGGCTTATCGTCATCCGCTGCCTTGGAATGCGCTACCGCTTTTGCTCTAAGCACGCTTTTTGAGTTCCACATAAGTAAGCTGGATATCGCACTTCTGTCTCAAGCTGCTGAAAATCAGTTTGTCGGTGTAAATTGCGGCTTAATGGATCAGTTTGCGAGTGTATTCGGAAAAGAACAGCACCTTGTGAAATTAGATTGTGCAGATTACTCATACGAGTATATTCCTTTTAAGACAAGCGACATAAAAATATTGCTGCTCGATACGCAGGTTAAACACTCGTTAGCTTCCTCTGCCTACAACGAACGCCGCGAACAATGCGAAGAGGGCGTTCGGTTGATCAGTCGGCATCACCCCTCAGTTACCAGTTTGCGGCGCGCTACGGAAGAGATGCTTCTCAAATATGTAAAACCCGTTGACGAAATTGTATATCGAAGGTGTAGCTACGTGGTCGCAGAGATTGCACGTTTACAGCTAGCTTGTGAGGATTTGAAAAAAGACGATTTTAAAGCTTTCGGGCAACGTATGTTTGAAACGCATGAAGGCTTGGAGAAACAGTATGAAGTGAGTTGCAAGGAACTTGATTTATTGGTGCAGTTAGTAAAGGGCAATCAGTATGTGCTAGGAGCCCGTATGATGGGGGGGGGCTTTGGCGGTTGCACGATTAATCTTGTGAAAGCTGATAAAGCGGAGGAAGTGGCTCAACAAGTTGCTGCTGCTTATAAAGAACAAACAGGAATAGAGATTCCGTATTATATTGCTGAAATAAATTCCGGAACGAGTATCGTTGATTTAACACAAGCATCGTATGGCCAGGTATAAGCTTCCACTACTTAAAGATTTCAAAACAAAAGGAGACGATAAGAGTAGCGCGCTGATCATACTAAAAAATAACAGAGGAATGCAGGTGGCGCTTACAAACTATGGCGCGCGAATAGTAAGTATGATTGTTCCCGATAAGACCGGAAGTTCGGTAGATGTTGTTTTGGGCTTTAACAACATCTTGGATTATCTCCATGCGGATGAATTATATCATGGGGCTACTATTGGGCGATACGCCAACCGGATAAGCAACGGTACATTTGAACTTGGCGGAATACCCTATAAAATTGAACCAAATAACGGCCCTAATGCGCTACATGGTGGGAAAAATGGTTTTCACACAAAAATATGGGATCGAAGAATTAACAATCCCAATCAGGTGACCTTCTATTATACTTCTCCGGACGGTGAAGAAGGTTTTCCGGGAACACTCACCGTGTCCGTAGATTATCTATTGACAGATGAAAACGAGCTCCAAATAAATTATCGAGCAAATAGCGATAAAGACACTATTATTAACCTTACAAATCACGCCTATTTCAATTTGGATGGCGAAGGGTCGGGATCCATCGTTGATCATGTTGTTGAAATCGCAGCCGAAACGTTCCTTCCCATTAACGAGGTTCAAATCCCTTTGGGAGAGCTCCGACCGGTAAGCGATTCAGCTTTTGATTTCCGTAAACCGAAGCGTATATCCTCGGGCATATCAAGGGACGATGAACAAATCCAAAAGGGAGGTGGGGGATATGACCATACATTCGTTCTAAACGAAGCAAACAAAGACGGTAAAAAAGTCGCAGCTTCTGCCTTCTCTGAAAAGAGTGGGATTATGCTCGAAGTGCTTACCACCGAACCCGGGATACAATTTTATACGGGAAATGCGCTCACAGGAAAGGACAAAGGGAAATCAGGAAACCACTATGCCAAGCAACACGCGTTCTGCTTCGAGACACAACACTTTCCTGATGCACCGAACCAAGCACAATTCCCATCACCCTTACTAAAGGCAAAGCAGCCATTCCGATCACAAACAATTTATCGATTTCATGTGCAAAAATAAAAACACCATAAAACAAGCCCAATGAAAACCTTACACACTACTGACTACTTCGTTTTTTTATTCTATTTTTTGATCGTAGCTTTATACGGCTACTGGGTATATCAAAAAAAGAAATCACTCACTGCAGATTCCAAAGACTATTTCCTTGCTGAGGGTTCTTTAACTTGGTGGGCAATCGGCGCTTCGCTAATTGCTTCCAATATTTCTGCAGAGCAGTTCATCGGAATGAGTGGTTCGGGCTTCAAAATGGGCCTGGCGATCGCTGCTTATGAATGGATGGCCGCGATCACACTTATTATCGTCGGTATTTTCTTTATCCCGGTATATCTTAAAAATAAGATATACACCATGCCTCAATTTTTAAATCAGCGCTACAATAGTACCGTAAGTATCGTCATGGCCATATTCTGGTTGCTGCTCTATGTTGTTGTTAACCTTACTTCAATTCTGTATCTAGGCGCGTTGGCCGTATCCAGTATATCGGGCATCAATTTCACCGTGTGCATTTTCGCGCTCGCTATTTTCGCTATTATCATTACACTGGGCGGTATGAAAGTTATTGGGTTTACGGATGTAATCCAAGTGTTCTTTTTGATTCTCGGCGGACTGGCGACAACCTATATCGCACTCAATTTGGTAGCCGATCATTTTGGTGTACATGGAGCATTAAACGGTTTGGGACTTATGTATGATAAAGCTCCCGACCACTTTGAAATGATATTCGGCAAAGACAATGAAAACTACCTCGATTTACCCGGACTTTCGGTGCTCATAGGCGGTCTTTGGATCGTAAATCTGAATTATTGGGGCTGTAATCAATACATTACCCAACGGGCCTTGGGTGCGGACCTCAAAACCGCTAGGGGAGGTTTGCTATTTGCGGCAGGACTAAAGCTGTTAATGCCGGTTATTGTAGTACTGCCTGGAATTGCGGCTTATATACTTTATAAAGAAGGTTATTTTCAGGAAGAAATGCTTCAGGATGGAAGTGTAAATCCTGATCACGCTTATCCTGTACTGCTGAATCTTTTACCAACCGGTTTAAAAGGATTGTCTTTTGCCGCCTTGACAGCAGCAGTAGTTGCTTCTTTAGCCGGAAAAGCCAACAGTATTGCTACCATCTTTTCATTGGATGTTTACAAAAAGATTTTCAACAAAGAGGCTTCTGAAAAAAATCTGGTTAATGTGGGAAAAACAACCATTATCGTTTCCATGCTATTAGCCATCGTCATTTCACCATACTTAGGGATAGATAAAAAGGGTGGCTTTCAGTATATTCAAGAATATACCGGTTTCGTGTCTCCTGGAATTTTCGCGATGTTCATCTTAGGTTTTTTCTGGAAAAAAGCAACATCCTCTGCTGCAATGTTTGCAACTGTCGGCGGATTCATTCTTTCTGTCATTTTTAAATTTTTGCCGAACGTCATGGATCTATCTTTCTTGGCTCCATCCGGTTTTGCCGTCAAAAATGCAGAAGGTATTTATGAAATACCATTCCTTGACCGTATGGGCTTTGTTTTCATTATCTGTATAGCGGCGATGCTTATAATAAGCATCATCGAAAATAACCGTGGTGTTAAGCCAAAAGGTTTGGAAGTGGACACAAAAATGTTCCGCGTCCATCCGGGATTTGCGATAGGTTCTTTGTTAATAACAGGCGTTGTTGCCGCACTATACTTATTGTTTTGGTAATTAATTATCTTTGCTACGGGGCTTTACCCCGTAGCAAAAGTTATTTTTATAATGCATATTTTCCCATCCACATTCACGTTTCTAACGAGCTTACAACAAAATAATAATAGAGAGTGGTTTCAGGAGCACAAATCTGACTATGATTTAGCACATCAAAATGTTAAAGATTTTGTTGCCGAATTCATCCACACGCTATCGAAAATAGACCGTTATATTAGCGAGGATATTCCCGTTTCAAAATGCCTTTTTAGGATATATCGGGATACACGCTTTAGCAAAGATAAGACTCCCTATAAAAATTGGTTCGGTGCCGGTATATCTGTTGCCGGAAGAAAGCTGAATGGCCCGGAGTACTACCTCCATATACAACCGGGAAATTCATTTATTGCCGGTGGCTATTGGCGTCCGGAGAAAGAACATTTGGCGGCAATCAGACAGGAAATTGATTACAACGGCACCCAGTTTAGACAGATCATCAACGCCCCCAAGTTCACTAAGTTCTGTATTTTAAATAACGAAGATAAACTCAAAAAAGTTCCGGCAGGCTATGATGCTGACCACCCGGATATTGAATTTCTTAAACTAAAGAGCTTCACCGCCAGCAGCACCTTAAGTGATGCCGATCTCTCCGAGGATGATGGGCGATCCATTACTCGTTTATTGAATTTTGCGGAAGCTATGTATGACTTCAAGCTGTTTCTTCATCAAGCCTTAGATGAAGAGTAAGCTCATCATCGCAACTCCTTCAGGGCGTAATGTAACTTTTCAAGTTTAACGAGCATCGCTTCCGCTGCTTTTTCGTTCGCTTCAGTGGCAGCAAACGATTCCTCCTCATTAAGCTGTTTGGAAAAATTTGCGAGTAGCAATCCATCGAAAGGGAACATTTGTAGTGCATTGGTAACTTGCTTAAGCTGCTGAATCGCTCGTGTCCCTCCGGCTATACCTCCATACCCTACCATGGCGACCGGTTTATAGGCCCACTCATTAAAGAGGAAATCCAGTGCATTCTTTAAAGGGGCGGGCATACCATAATTGTATTCCGGTGTGACAAATATAAAAGCATCAGCAGCGTCGATCTTTGAGCTCCAATCTTTGGTATGTTGATGGGTGTATTGCTGCATTCGAGGATGTACCGGCTCATCCATAAAAGGCAGATTGACTTTCTTTAGGTCTATCAATTCCGTATCAAACATTGTATATTTCTTTGCTGTTTCATATATCCAATGGGCAACAGCATGCCCTTTTCTGCCATTTCTTGTACTTCCTAAGATAATTTTTAACCGAATCATAAGCCTTAATCTTTAAGGGATAACAATTCGATAGCTCATTTGTTGAAGCGCTTGTTTTCGAGCGGAGAAAGTAAATGCTCTAAGCCATTTAATTTGATTTCATACATTGTAGCAAGTAGAACACCCAATTTTCCCTTAGGAAAGCCCTGATTTCGGAGCCAAACAAGGTAGTGCTCGGGCAAACGGCTTATAGGCCAATCCTTATATTTTCCATAAGGCATTTTATAGACAACGAGCTCTTTTAATATTTCTCTATCAGATTCCATACGCTTAACGGGCTAATTCCTGAAGAAGCATAACAGCTTCATCCACGCTTTGAATTCTGTCGAATCCGATACGCAAACTTCCTTTTACTTCTTTTAGGTTACAAACCGATGGATTTTGCTGAACAAACTGCAAAACCTTTCCAAATCGTTCACTTTCAAAATACGGTGATTTTTTATTGCTAATGAAGTACCCCCGAAGCACGTTCTTTTTGTAGGATATCTTCTCAAAACCTATTTCTTTACCAAGCCATTGTAAACGAAGCGTATTTAGCAACTCCTTTACCGGCAATGGTACCGGCCCGAAACGGTCGGCCAAATCCTGCTCGAAAGACTCGATTTCATTTTCGGTCTTTAACGACGCCATTTGATTGTATAGATTATAACGTTCACCTACATTGGTTACATAAGAATCCGGAATGTATACCTCTAAATCCGTGTCTATTTGCGTAAAATTAACATATACTCTAGCCTTTTCCTCCTTAAACAACCCTTCAAATTCATCGTCTTTCAATTCTTGGATAGCTTCGTCCAAAATCTTATGGTACATTTCAAAGCCTATTTCTGCGATAAAACCACTTTGTTCTGCACCTAATAGATTTCCGCTTCCACGAATGTCCAAATCCCTCATCGCTACATTGAACCCACTTCCCAGTTCACTAAATTCTTCAATGGCGCTCAGACGTTTACGTGCCTCGGGTGTAAGGGTCGAAAGGGGAGGAGACAATAAATAACAAAAAGCCTTTTTGTTGGATCGACCCACTCTCCCTCGCATTTGATGTAAATCGCTTAGGCCGAACATATGCGCATGGTTAATAATAATGGTATTTGCGTTCGGAATATCCAAACCCGCCTCAATAATCGTTGTGGCCACCAACACATCAAACTCATGATTAATAAATTTGAGCATGACATCCTCTAAGGCATCACCTTCCAATTGCCCATGGGCAACACCACATCTTGCATTTGGCACCAGCTTAGTGATCAAAGCTCCCAATTGGCGAAGATCCTGCACCCGATTGTGGATAAAGAAGACCTGCCCGCCTCTATTAATTTCATAGGCCACAGCCTCTTGTATCAGTTTTTCATTAAATACATGCAATTCCGTTTGTACAGGTTGACGATTTGGCGGAGGAGTGCTTATGATGCTTAAATCTCTTGCTCCCATCAACGAAAAATGAAGTGTCCGAGGAATCGGCGTAGCAGTAAGCGTCAGCGTATCAACATTAACACGCAATTGCTTAAGCTTCTCTTTAACACCTACACCAAATTTCTGTTCTTCATCAATAATCAATAGTCCGAGATCCTTGAATTTCACATCTTTGCTTACCAGGCGATGCGTTCCGATCACAATATCAATTTCACCCTCGGCGAGTCGCTTCAACGTGTCCTTTATTTCTTTGCTCGTTTTAAACCGGTTGATATAGTCAATATTACAAGGAAATCCCTTTAACCGTTCGGAAAAGGTCCTGTGATGTTGTAATGCCAAAATTGTTGTAGGAACCAACACCGCCACCTGCTTACTATCAGCGACTGCCTTAAAAGCAGCCCGTACAGCTACCTCTGTTTTTCCAAAACCGACATCACCACATACGAGCCGATCCATCGGATGCGGTGCCTCCATATCTTTTTTTACATCGTTGGTCGCCTTTTCTTGGTCTGGTGTATCCTCATAAATAAAGGAGGCTTCCAATTCCGTTTGCAAATAAGTGTCCGGGCTGAAAGCATTCCCCGTTTGCGCTTTCCGTTGAGCATATAGCTTAATCAGATCGCGGGCAATATCTTTAACTTTTTTTTAGTGGTTCTTTTTAGCTTATCCCAAGTATCGGTTCCTAATTTATTCATTTTAGGAACAGTACCATCTTTACCCGTATACTTGCTAATCCGATTTAAGGAGTTTATATTAACATATAGCAGATCGTTGTCGGCGTAAACCAGGCGAATCATTTCCTGCATTTTGCCATTAACTTCTACTTTTTCCAAGCCCGCATATTTACCTATCCCGTGATCAATATGAGTAATATAATCGCCGGGTTTAAGGTCACGAAGTTCTTTTAAAGTAATCGCTTGTGACCGGGCATAGCCTTTTTTATGTTTATATTTATAATAGCGATCAAAAATTTGATGGTCCGTATAGCAAGCTAGTTTGAGCTCTTCATCGCTAAATCCTTCACGTAAGGCAATACTTATGGGAATAAATTTGACCGTTTTATCCAGATCATCTAAAATGGCAAACAACCTTTCGATCTGTTTCGGAGAGTCGCTAAAAATACAATTGGTGATTTTCTTCTCCTCATTTTCCTTTATATTGTGAATAAGTAGTCCAAAATCTTTGTTGAAAGAGGGCTGAGGTCGCTGATTAAATTGAATTTGATGATCAGCATCGTAGAAAAATTGCTTACCGAACTCAACTACCGGAAAATCCTGTAACAGGTTCGCAAGCATCTTTTCATCCGTGAAGCTGAATTTAGGATCGATCCATTCGGGGTTATGTTCTTTGTCCTGGGCCGATAAAGCGGACCAAAGTTTGCTGGCATTTTTGTATCCAGATTGCACAATGTCAAGGGTAAATTGAACATCTTTAATCCAGATGACGGCGTCACTATCGATATATTCCAGTAAAGAAATATTGTTCTCTGTTAGAAACTTCGCCTGCACATTTGGAACAATTGTTACCGTATGAATCTTATTAACAGAAAGTTGATTCTCTGTATCGAATGTGCGTATACTTTCCACAAGGTTGCCAAAGAACTCAATGCGATAGGGTAAATCATTTGAGAATGAAAAAATATCAACGATCCCTCCCCTAATTGCAAATTGTCCCGGTTCGTACACAAAATCCACTCGCTCAAAGTCGTACTCTATCAAAAATTCATTGATAAAATCGATATCCAACTTTGCATTAATGGATATTTCAAGTGTATTTTTACTTAGTTCAGTCCGGTTAATTACTTTTTCTGCTAGCGCTTCCGGATAGGTCACGATCATCTTTGGCAATTCCGAAGCGTGATTCAGCGTACTGAGGGTTTCTGCTCGCTGCAATACATGCGCACTATCCGCTTGAGTAAAATCAAAGGGTTTCCGATAAGAGGAGGGGAAAAAAAGAACCTGCTTATCCAGGAGGCCCTCTAAATCACTCAAAAAGAACGCTGCTTCCTCATAATCGGGTAATACGAAAATAAAAGGTCGTTCCTGCAGCTGATAACTCGAAACCGCCGTTATGGCGTCGGCTGATCCTATCAATCCCTTTAATTGAATTCTAGGCTTGGCTCCCTGAAGTGCTTTTGTAAACGATAAGACTCCTTTGTGTTCCTTATATTGTTGTAAAATATCTTTTATTGTCACTGTAATAAATTAAGAATAATCCTTCGGAAGCTACTCCGAAGCCTTTAATTGTTCCATATTTTTAACACTCAATCTCGACGAAATAGCAGACGCAGTCCCTGAAACTAGTAATACGGTCAGAAATACCAAAAGAAAATCAGACCATCGCATGGATACAGGATAAACGTCCGAGACAATGGTAGTTGTTCCCATACGTACCACACCAAACTTTTCCTGAATTATACAAAAGACTGCACCTAATAACAAGCCACCTAAACATCCCATCATGGAAATAAAGATTCCCTCTAAAAAGAAGATACGCTTTACCAGTCCATGTGGCGCACCTAAGCTATTTAATACCGCTACATCTTTTTGTTTATCGATGACTAGCATGGTCAATGATCCGACGATATTAAACGCTGCAATCACCAATACAAACGCTAAAATGAAAAATACCATCCATTTCTCACTATTTAATAACTTGTAAAGTCCCGGGTTTTGTTCCACCCGGTTTTTTATGTTATAGTTTTTTCCCAGTAACTTTTGAAGATCCTTCTGGACACGGTTCAAATCGGCCCCCTTTTTAAGGTTAATTTCAATCGCCGAAATTTCATCATATTCTCCAAGTACATCACGGGCAAAACCAATTGGAACAATGATAAGATCATCAAGCTCTTGTTGTGCTTTGAAAACCCCTGCAGGTGCAATATTCCGAACATTAAATTCATCAGCTGGGTTGAGAGCTGACCGGACCCCTTTCTTTGGTGAGAAAACTTCAATCTCTGCTAGAATACTATTTAAACTTATACCTAAATTAGTAAAAACGCCCGCTCCCAATAAGGCATAATTTATTCCGTTTTCGCTTAACACAAATGTTCCATCCCATAACAAGTTATCTGCCGGTCGATTTAGGCCATAAGATGGGTCAACACCTTTCATGTTTGCTATGTACTGGTATTCCCGATATCTTAGAAGCACCTTTTCTTGCAATACCTGGCTATAGCTTGCTATTCGCGAATCCTTTTTGATTTTTTCAAAAACAACCGTATCTTCTTTAAATACTTTACCGGAAGCTGGTTCAATCCGCAATTCGGAGGAAAAGGAGCTATACATACTTAATATCAAACCTTCTAGCCCATTATAAACCGATAAGATTACAATCAACGCACCACTAGCTACCAATACACCTACCATGCTGATGGCCGAGATGATGTTAATCGCA
This sequence comes from Olivibacter sp. 47, assembly GCF_030372825.1. Lineage (NCBI taxonomy): Bacteria > Pseudomonadati > Bacteroidota > Sphingobacteriia > Sphingobacteriales > Sphingobacteriaceae > Olivibacter > Olivibacter sp. 47. The sequence continues at coordinate 5,681,320 of NZ_JAUCNR010000001.1, read as the reverse complement.
TTAACAGATTTTTTGGAGAACAGGTACCGCTTGGCAATAAAGGTGGCAGTATTCATAACATTAAGTTACTTAGGCTCTAACAAAAGGATTACTGACCTTTTCTTCTCCTATATATGTTTCCGGGCCATGCCCAGGGTATACAATAGTATCATCCGGTAAGCTATACAGGTCTTCTTTAATATGCTTTAGAAGCAATTGATGGTTTCCTCCTGGAAGGTCTGTCCTACCGATACTTCTTCTAAACAGCACATCTCCACCGATAAGCAGTTTTTCCTGTTGATTATAGAAACACAAATGACCGGGAGAATGGCCGGGAGCAAAGATAAGTTGCAAGGAGGTGTTACCAAAGCTCACATTACCCTCCATTGGCAAAAAATGTTCTGGTATAGGCGACTGCTCATACCGTAAACCGAACATCGGCGCTCGTACTTGTACATCCGATAACACAGCCGCTTCATGCGCATGAAATTGGGGAAGTAGCCCAAATTCCTCATAAATCAACTTATTTCCTAGCACATGATCTACATGACAATGGGTATTCAATAACAAGGTGGGCTTCAGGTTATTCGATCTAATAAAATGAAGCACACTTTCTTCCTCCGCTGTCGTATACATCCCCGGATCTACTATGGCGCAGTTGTGCGTCTCATCATATAAAATATAAGTATTCTCGGCAAAGGGATTATTTTCAAACCTTTTTACGTATATCATAATAAACAAACTTAGATAAAATGCTTGGCATTCTCCAACAACAACAAAACAAATCGGAGTGTGTCAATGCCACTTCATTGATTTGATCATTACGTTGATGTCCTGTTTAAGGAAATCCAATACGGGCCGAATAGAGTCAAGCCTTGGCTTTTCGTGAAAATAAAGCGCCCCCCTTAGATAGTTTCTGGTACTATCGGTCACAAAAAACTGAACCGAAGACGCACTGTTGCCTTCTATGGAATATAAAATGCCATACACGCGCTCATCCGGAAATGAAATAGTCGATTCATCAATGGCGGTCGCCCTAACCGTATGTTTAAAGGCAAAGGTTCGGGCATCCTCAACCAATTGATTAAAAACTTTTTGGCTGGAAATCGGATAATAACTCAGATGAATACGGGCATTGTAAGATGGAAAGACTACATCAAACCAGCAAGGTCTAGCCGAAACATTGGTATCTGGCTCAATAATCGCATAGCGAGGGTAATCAAAACGAAAAGGACATGCTCCTTTAAAGGCTTGATATTTCTTGTCGGGAAACTTAATCCGAAAATAACCGCGGGGCTTAGGCGCATAATCTCTTCCACATGAAGAAAATAGCCCTAAAAGAAGAACGCATATAATTACTATTATTCCTCTCGAAGTCACCTTGCTAAGTTAGCGATTCTCTATGGTTATGAGTTCCATATTTCCCAATTCTTTTCTGCTTGTAGGTGAAGCATTTCCAAACCATTCTTTATGATTGCTCCACGTTTCTTTCCTTCCATTAAAAAAGCCGTTTCTTCCGGATTGTAAACCAAATCATAAAGCAAGTGCCGTTCACCAATAAACTCATAGGGAATTTCGGGCTTTTCATCTACCTTCGGAAAGGTTCCAAGAGGAGTGGTGTTAATAATAAGCAGATGCCCTTCAATTATTTCTTTATTTAATTGTTCGTAAGAAAACTGCTTAGGATTTGCTCGTCTAGAAACCACCTCATAGTCGATCCCCAATTTTTTTAACACATAAAAGACGGCACGGGCGGCACCGCCGTTACCCAAAACGAGCGCCTTTGAATGCTGTTTCTTCAGTAAAGGTTTTAAGGACTCCTCAAAACCGTAAACATCCGTGTTATACCCTTCCAGCTGAACCTTTTTCATGCACATTTCTCCACTAAAAAAAGATTCAACCGGATTCGATTTTACGATCTTTATACAATTAACGGCATCAATCTCTTTCGCTTCAGGCGATATTTTATCAAGATAAAACATAACCCCAATCTTATGTGGTATCGTTACATTAAGACCACAAAGCTCTGGTTGCTGCTTTAATAAATCGGGTAGATCGCTGATATTGGGGAGCGGTAATAATTCATAATGGTAATCCTTGAGACCCTCCCTTTCGAACTTTTCGTTAAAATATTGCTTAGAAAATGAATGCTTAAGCGGATATCCAATCAATCCAAATTTCTTCATCACTATTTATAATATCCGGGGAACCTTTGCCCCCGTCTTTCGTTAGAATTTAACAAACATATATTTACTATGTTTTTCACTTAGCAAAACTACATAGAAATAAAATGGTCAAACGTATCGCCCCGTAGTCCAAGACGTATTGTTTCCAAAGGTATAACTTCCTGTGGCGCTATATTGCCTAAATTGACATTACTTCCAATCAATTTAATGAACCAAACCTGTTGCGCTTTTATAGGGGCTTCCCAAATAATGGACTCTTGCGGAACCTGCGTTAGTATCTCGTCAATGAGTCCCTGTCGCACTTCTCCTGTTTCACGATAAATTCCTACGTTACCACTTTCTCTCGCCTCGGCAATGACTTTCCAGGACCCGGCCGCTAATTCCGCTTTGATAAGCTCGATCCAACGATAGGGCGCTATTATTTTTTTATCGTCTTTTGATCCAACTTCCGAGATGACCGTAACCTGTTTACTTAGTATGTCAATATATTTACATTTTTCCTCATGGGGTAAGATGATCGATCCATCGGATATTTCTGCATATTCCATCTTATACTTATCAAGTACTTTCCGATATGCGTCGAATTGATTTCTTATCAAAAAAGCTTCAAACAAGGTGCCTCCAAAATAAAAAGGCATCTGTGCATCGCGATAAATCTGTAACTTCTCTTCAAGCTTTGGAGTAACCATGGATGTTGCCCATCCCAATTTTACTATATCGGTATGTGGTGCAGCAACTTCGATGAAATCTTGAGCCTGCCTGGTACTCATACCTTTATCCATCACCATCGTTATCCCATTATTCCGAGGCTTGAGCGTCCGTATTGGGATATTATTTAACTCAAAGTTCATAGGAATGCAAAGGTGAAAAAAAAATCAACACTGCTATACTTTCATGTTGATAAAATGTAATTGTTACTTGGTAAACTTGTTGATAATTTCTAGAATCACCTTATTATCTTGTAGTTGGGGGAGATATTCAAATAGTATGTGATATTTTTCGGGATCCGCCGTCAGGGCCAATTCCAGAAAATTCAGCGCTTCTGTATATTTTCCTGCAGCAAACATATAAGCCACCATTCTATAATATAACTCAGGAGCATCGGGGTTGTTCTTTATCGCTTCTGATATTACTTCAATAGCGGTTGTAAGTTTTTCTTGCTCATATAAAATCGATGAATAGTCAAGCCAAGCTTCCGTATCAAGCGGATTCAATTCCACCACCTTTTCATAAGCAGCCTCGGCCTCCGCGATTTGCTTTAACTTATAGCGGGCATCAGCTATTGCAAACCAATATTCCGGATTTTGATCATCAATATCCAACGCTTTTTTGTAAAAATGTAAGGATTCAAAGTAGCGTTCTTCGTAATCAAGCGTCACACCAATTCCAAACCAACCATCTCCAAGCTTCGGATCAATTTTCACTGCCTTTTTATAATACGACCTTGCTTCATCCATTTGTTCCAACTTCTCATAACATTCTCCGATAGCGCAGTAGGTCTCCGCACTAGGCGGCTCGTACTCAAAGGTCTCCTTATAAACATCGATCGCCTCAGCATATCGATCTAAATTTACCAATGCATTTCCTTTGTTGAAATAAGCCGAGGCAAAATTTTCCTTAATCAATATCGCATAATCATAGGCATCGATCGCCTTTTCATACAAACTTAATTTATGATATGCGTTTCCAAGGTTATACCAGGCAGCATAGGAATATGGTTCATTATCAATGTATTGAAGATAAAACCCGATACTTTCCTCTTGCCGATCTAAAACATCATAGCAGAAAGCCAGTTCATATAATGCTTCCTGGTTCTCCATATTATGCTCAAGGCTCTTTTTTAGGTATTTGATCGCTTGCTCATAGTCGCCTTTATTTTGAAAAAGCATAGCCATTTGCAAGAATATCTCGTCCGGATTCTCTGTTAGAGACAGCGCTTTCTCCAGGTTTGCAATAGCCTCTTCGTATCGATCTATTGTTCCAAGAATCCCGCCACGAATAAGATATATATCGGGTTCAGAAGCTTCCAATAACTCAGCTTTGTCTAGCGCCTTTAATGCTAAATCCAATTGATTGGTCACAGAGTATAGTTGCGCTTGCTTGATATAAAAAATGGCGGCAAAGGGATGCTGGTTAACCGCGTAATCAACTACTTGAAGAGCTTTTACGGGATCATTCTTCTCCATATAATAATCGATGATTCCCTCAAATGCTTGGGCGTCAAAAAAGTATTGATCCTCATTACGGATCATCTCTTCGTAACGTTCTACCGAAAACTTTGGGTCTTCAGAGAATTCAAAATCAAAATCGTCTTCCATCGCAATTAAAATAATTAGTAGTTCTTTATCTTTGCCCCTCCACGTATCACATAAAACAGAACCAGACCCCAGACGGAATCTTTATTAACGTTCAATCATAATGCCAATATGTACAAAAACGAACAGCTTAGCTAATACACTTGCTGATGAAATAATGCCTTCAAATTACTGTTAAAACTCTTATTCTAAGAATTTAGTTTTCCACAAACAAATAAATAAAAACCCAAGGCTTTGTCTCATAAGCTTTTACAATTTTGTTTTTTGAAGTACTTTGTTAATAACATTCACCAGCGGCAATCTCTTGGAGGATTAAACAACCCCTACTAACCTTTGTATCTATATATACAAATATACATATTTTCCGGAATTTTACTTTAGGTTTGTATAGCATACATTCAATTGAAAAGGCATTTTTATGAAAGCGATTCATATTTCCTCGATTTTAGAACGACTTTGTATTCAAAATGTTAGCGGCACCTCGCCTTCTATAACGAGTTTCTCCCCCGTGGATGGCAAAGCTATCGCTACTGTCCCGATAACCACTCGTGTAGATTATGAAGCATTAGTCGGAAAGGCCGGCGTCGCTTTTTCACAGTGGAAACAGGTTCCTGCACCTAAAAGAGGGGAAATTGTCCGCCAGATTGGCGATGCGCTACGGCTTCATAAACAAGATCTTGGAAGGCTCGTTTCCTACGAAATGGGAAAAAGCCTACAAGAAGGTTTGGGAGAAGTGCAGGAAATGATTGACATTTGCGACTTTGCGGTTGGCTTGAGCCGGCAATTGTATGGATTAACGACCCAATCAGAACGTCCGGCTCATCGAATGTTCGAACAATGGCTTCCATTGGGTATCGTTGGCATTATTTCGGCCTTTAACTTCCCGGTTGCTGTTTGGAGCTGGAATGCCGCAATTGCGTGGGTTTGCGGCAATGTTTGTCTTTGGAAACCGTCTGAAAAAACGCCCATAACTGCTTTAGCCTGTCAAAAAATCGTATCTGAAATATTTAATAGGAATGACCTACCTCAAGAGATTTCTTGCCTTATTCAGGGTGACGCCGAGTTAGGTAAACAGATGGCATCAGATCCACGTATTCCGCTCCTTTCCGCAACGGGCTCAACACGTATGGGAAAATCGGTTGCCCAAGCTGTAGCTGCTCGGTTGGGTAGAACCATCCTTGAACTGGGCGGTAATAACGCTATCATTATTACACCGCATGCGGATACGAAAACCGCTTTATTAGCCAGTGTTTTTGGCGCTGTTGGAACCGCAGGGCAACGTTGCACCACCACTCGTAGACTAATCATTCATGAGTCCATTTATGAATCCTTTAAAGTCCAATTGGTTGATGCATACAAACAGTTAAAGATAGGAAATCCGCTGGACGAAGCGAATCATGTCGGCCCATTAATTGACGAGGCCGCTGTCAACTCCTATCTTGAAGCCATTAAACGATGTAAACAGGAGGGGGGTAAGTTCATTGTAGAAGGGGGCGTTTTGAAAGGAGACGGGTATCCTTCGCCTTGTTATGTTAAACCATGTATTGCGGAAGTTGAACCACATTACAAAATCGTTCAACAAGAAACCTTTGCCCCTATTTTATATGTGATGAAGTACAAAGATTTAGAAGAAGCAATCGCTATACAAAATAATGTTCCGCAGGGTCTTTCTTCCGCAATTATGACACTCAATTTACGAGAAGCAGAGCATTTTCTATCTGTTAACGGCTCCGATTGCGGCATTGCTAACGTCAATATCGGCACATCGGGCGCCGAAATTGGGGGTGCCTTTGGAGGTGAAAAAGAAACGGGTGGAGGACGAGAGTCCGGGTCTGACGCCTGGAAGGCTTATATGAGAAGACAAACCAATACCATCAACTATTCGGACAAGCTTCCATTGGCTCAAGGAATTACCTTTAATTTATAGCATTTACCATCCGATGAAATTTTAATCTTCTTTTTTTAGATTTACACGCACAATTTCATTTCTAGCAATGATTATTTACAATCCAAAAGACTGGCTGCATGCCGTTTTATCTTTTCACCGTTCTGAAACTATAAAAAAATTATATCCCTATCTTATTTTAATGGCGATTTATGCCTGGGCGATTGCTTATCTCGAAATAGAATACCTTAAATTGTCTGAGAAAAGCTGGCTGCGAAATATTCCTTCTATGCACAGTTTGCTTGGATTTGTCCTATCGATCTTACTGGTATTCAGAACGAACACAGCATATGATCGTTGGTGGGAGGGGAGAAAGTTATGGGGGCAGTTAACGAATAATAGCAGAAACCTTGCATTGCGAATTGAAAGTCTTTTGCCCGAGGGTGATAAGGGAAACCGAAGCTTCTATAAAAAGAGTATACCCTTATTTGCAAGCATACTTCGAGAGCATTTACAATCCAGTCAAACACGTTTCATGTTAGACGAAAAAGATCACCCGGAGTTCAACCACCTAGATGAAAACAAGCATGGCCCTAATCAGGTGGCTGCTATGATCTTTAAAAGAACGGATACATTGTACAGAGAAGGCGTTATCAGCGGAGACCAATTAATAATATTAAATGCCGAGCTTTTGTCCTTCACGGATATATGTGGCGCCTGTGAACGAATAAAAAACACGCCGATACCCTTTACCTATACCTCTTTTATCAAAAAGTTTATTTCAATTTATGTACTAACCTTACCGTATGGCTTTGTGTTTTCACTCGGATACTTTGTCGTACCGGCCGTTGTTTTTGCTTTTTATGTATTAACATCACTCGAGCTTATCGCCGAAGAAATTGAAGACCCTTTTGGCACGGATGTCAATGACTTACCCTTAGAAAAAATGGCAGATAATATCCGAAAACATGTTGGGGAGCTTATTCATTAGCCCACTAATAACTTATATCCTTTCCCGTGTACATTCACAATTTCTACCTTCGGGTCTTCTTTAAGGTATTTTCTAAGTTTACTTAAAAAGACGTCCATGCTACGACCATTAAAATAATTGTCGTCATGCCAAATTTTTATCAGGGCTTCTTCCCGTGTAAGCACGTCATTTTTCTTTAAACAGAGCATCCTTAAGAGCTCCGCCTCTTTAGTAGATAATTTCTGTTGTTGGTCATGGCGGCTAATCAATTGGGCTGTATAGTCGAAGTTATATTCCCCTAATTTGAATTTAACCGGAAGCTCCTCCTCAACACCCCTTTCCTGGAAGGAACTTCTTTTCAATAGGGCATTAATTCTCAATAACAATTCTTCTACTCGAAATGGTTTTGTAATATAATCGTCACCTCCTAAATTGAAGGCTTCAGTTTTATCCTCCATCATACCTTTAGCGGTAGCAAAAATGATGGGTACGCTTTCGTTCACTTTTCGAATTTCTTTCCCGAGTGAAAAGCCATCCTTTTTCGGCATCATCACATCTAAGATACACAGGTCGAACTCTTCTTTGCTAAAGGTGCGCAAAGCCTCCTCTCCATCCTGGCATAGTTTAACATCAAATTTACCCTTTAGTTCTAGGTAGTCCTTTAGTATTTCGCCCAAATTCGGGTCGTCTTCCGCCAATAAAATTTTCCGCATACCGTATGAGATTAGTTCTTTATAGTAGGTAAAATCAATTCGAACTCCGTTCCTTTATTCTTCTCACTTTTCACCTTTACCGTTCCCTTCATTCGTTTAATAATATCATGTACGTAGCTCAGTCCAAGACCGAAACCTTTAACATCATGTAGATTTCCGGTGGATACTCGATAGAATTGATCAAAAATTTTAGACAGTTGGTCCCTACTCATGCCGATACCCTTATCTGCTACGATAATATGGAGATGGTTACCGACATTTTTAGTTCTAATCGTAATTTCAGGAATATCCTTACTGTACTTTATAGCATTATCTATAAGGTTAAAGATAACATTCGATAAATGGAACTCATCACCATACAAAATGGGATTAGCCGCCTCAATTTGCATATCTACCTGTGCGTCCCGCTTTTTTAGCTGTAAATCCATGCTATCAACAACTGCCGCCACCAAATCATTAAGATTCAATTCCTGCTTATCAAGCTTCAGATCGCCTTTATCAATTTTGGCAATATTCAACACCCTTTCTATATGATTTCCTAGCCGGACATTTTCGTCATAAATAATGCTGGCAAGCTTGTCTACGCGTTTAGCGTCCGTAATAATTTCCGGATCCTTTAACGATTCGCTGGCAATCATAATAGTGGCAACGGGCGTTTTAAACTCATGTGTCATATTGTTTATGAAATCCGTTTTCATCTCCGAAATTTTCTTCTGTCGCAAGATGATAAAAATCGTATAAGTAAAACATCCGATCAAAACAAGCAGTAAAGCCGCCGACGACCCAAGCATGACGCCCATACTACCTAACAACAAAGAGGTCCTGCTCGGAAAATTAATTGCCAACTTTCCTGAAGACTTAATCATGCTATTTGGAAATAGAAGCGTGGCATAGGAGTTCTTTAGGTCAAAATTACCGTTAAAAGATGCCATCTGAAAAAGAACAGAATCATCGCTTCCCTCGGTTATCACCATATTAAAAGGAAGGTTTATCTTTCGATGCAACAGCTCTTCCTTTAGCTCTGCTTCGATATAGGAGGGGTTTATACGCTTCTTTAATGGCTGCTTTGCCAATTCAAAGTCATTTGCCAAATTTTCAATAACCGAAGTTGCCGGTTGCTGCGCATTCGACATATAAGAATCGAAGAACTGGGTGGCTTGCCGAATCTTCTCCTGTTCTTCATAGCGTTTAATCTGCTCATCTAATTGACGATCTCTTGGCGGAGGCAGCACCACGACAGCAAATTCATTGGCATAATCGTCCAAAATCACGTATCGTACACTATCGTCCTTGGCCTTTTTGGGATTGGTAACAGATCGCTCGGCATATATCTCCATGCTATTATTCTGATAAATACCTGATGCGCTCTGCTTCAGTGATACTTTTACCAATCTTTTCAACTTGGGATCACGCATATAGGTTTCATAGAACCAATTTGGTATAAGCGTAGCACTTGGAAACTGTCGTTTTAGCTCCGACTCCAATTCACGATATTCAGCTTCCATTTGGCGTTGGCGCCTGCGCATACGTTCAACAACGGCTTTTGTCTGCCACTCTTCCTCTATCTCCCGTTGCTGCTTTTCCCGAAGTTGTTTGTTACGAATATTTTTTGCTTCTTGAGCCTCTATAAAATCAATAGCTTCCTTTTTCTCTGCTTTCAGCACAACCGTATTTAATGCGGCATTAACGGCCTCATCAAACAATTGCGCTTTAAGATTATAAGATTGATGAATGAAATAATATTGCATCGCTATTACACCCAAAAGGGCAAATAGCATTAACCCGATAATCAGCCCTATACTTTTACGCCTCATATACACAAAAATACGCAAGCACTTGCTTTTCAGACGTCTTTTAACAATTTTTAACACACCAAGCTTGAGGCAAATGACCAAAACATGCCACGAAGTATTAAAAATTCCAGTATTTAAGAAACGTGTGAAGAACCTGTCTGATGTTTTTAATAGATATCTTAAAAAGAAGAGCAAGCTATAGAAGTAGCTTGCTCTTTTTTCTTAGAAAGACTTTTAGAAGGGTAGATCATCGTCATCTCCAGGGGCAGAGGAGATGTCTACAGGCGGTACATACTGAGGTGTTGCGCCTGCACCTTCCGGTGCAACCTTATTAACCCGCCACGCAACCAAAGAATTAAAATAGGTTGTAACACCGTCCTTATTAGTCCACGGTCTCCCTCTTAAATTAAAAGAAACCTCTATATCTTCGCCGGGAGCCAGGTTATCAAAAAGATTAACCCGATCTTGCGTAGCTTCAAATCTTATATATTCTACAAACTGCGGGTTTTCAGCATACTGAACGATCAGATCTCTTTTTTTAAAGGAATCCGTAACCTGCTGTACCGCACCAACTTCATGTACCTTGCCTTTTATTTCCATAACATTAAAACGATATAAATTGTAAAATTAAGGATTTTTGGCGACAATAATCAGTAACTTCGCACAATAAGCTATGCAAGTTTTCAACACTCCTCAAAAAGTTATCATTACCTGCAATAAAAGATTGTCACCTTATTTGCAGCAAGAAGTCAAAGCACTCGGTTTTTCCATTAAAAGAGCTTTTAGTACCGGCGTCGAAATCAGCGCAAGTATGAACGACTGTATTACGCTCAATCTCAATTTGTATTGTGCGAGTCAAGTGCTATATTCGATCAGCTCTTTCATAGCCGCTGATGCCGCTCAGCTTTACAGCGAAATAAAGAAAATTGCCTGGGAAGATTTGATCGACTTTAATGGATATTTTTCCGTTACATCTACCGTTAATAACGAAACGATTACAACCCCATTATTTGCCAACCTGAAGGTAAAGGACGCTATCGTTGATCGTATTAAAGAAAAGAAGGGTGTCCGCCCCAATTCGGGAGCGGAACTTAATAAAGCTGTTGTTCACCTCTTTTGGCAAGAAAGCAAGGCAGATCTATACTTAGATACTTCCGGTGAAACCTTAGCCAAACATGGCTATCGCAAGCATCCCGGGAAAGCCCCCATGTTAGAGGCCTTAGCCAGCGGCGTGTTGTTTGCTACGGAATGGGACAAAAAATCACCGTTTATTAATCCGATGTGCGGATCAGGGACACTAGCCATAGAAGCTGCGCTCCATGCAACCAACAGAAAACCTGGCCTATTTCGCATGAATTATGCTTTTATGCATTTCTTGGGCTATGATGAGCAGGTATTTTTCGCTGCAAGGAGAGCGCTAAAAGAAAAAATCATCAAACCAACGGATTTAAAAATCATTGCTTCCGATATTTCGCAAGAAGCCGTGGAAATAGCAAAGGCTAATGCCAAAACGGCCGGCGTAGATCAGCTAATCACATTCGAAGTTTGTGATTTTGCACAAACGACCGTGCCCTCTTCCTCCGGCGTTATTGTTTTTAATCCTGAGTACGGAGAACGTTTGGGTGTTCACACCAAACTCGAACAGACCTATAAACGCATGGGTGATTTTATGAAACAATCATGCAAAGGTTACAATGGTTTTATCTTTACAGGAAATCCCGACCTTGCGAAAAAAATTGGGCTTCATACCTATAAACGGGTAGAGTTCTACAATGGAAAATTGGATTGCCGCTTACTGGCATACGAACTTTATGATGGAAGTAGAAGACCCCATCCTGAACATGATTAAAGCGTATATACTGTATACCGGTGCCGATGGCCACTCTCATTTTAAAGAGGGTTTCGTTACCGACGATTTAATAACCGATGTTAGGCATCTACACTTCAAAGAAACCGCCGCTAAAGCATCTTATGATTGGCATACCGCGCCACGGACGCAATATGTAATCACTTTGAAGGGAAGTTTGGAGTTTACCACTTCTTTGGGAAAGACATTCATACTACAAACAGGGGAGGTTTTAATCGCGACAGATACCACTGGCAAAGGGCATAAGTGGAAGCTGATCGGTACCGATCCTTGGTTAAGGGCCTATGTTGCTTTTGAGGAGAACGAACCCATCAATTTTCAAGAACACTTATGACCAACGGCATTATATTAAAAACCAAAGAATTTGTTCAATCAAAACTAAAAACGGCTGAAGCAGGTCACGATTGGTTTCATGTGGAACGTGTATGGAAAAACGCAAGGCTCATTTTAGAAAATGAAACAGCGAACATCATGGTTGTCGAGTTAGCAGCCTTATTGCATGATATAGCTGACAGCAAATTTCACGACGGCGACGAGGAATTAGGCCCCCGAATAACCCGTTCCTTTTTAAGCTCCCTTCACCTTGAGGAGACGACGATTGCACATGTCTGCAACATTATTAAGAACATGTCCTTTAAAGCAAGCTTAGGGAAAATTGAATTTTGGTCAAAAGAATTAGAAATCGTTCAGGATGCAGATCGCTTGGATGCTATTGGTGCAATTGGTATCGCTCGTGCCTTTAATTATGGAGGGTACAAAAACAGAAGTATGTACGACCCGGCCATAAAACCAAAAGAGAACCAAAGCAAAGAGGAGTATAAAAATACAACCGCTCCAACGATTAATCATTTCTACGAAAAACTCCTGCTGCTAAAGGACAAAATGAACACGGAAACGGGAAAACGTTTGGCAGAATCACGGCATCAATATATGCTAGACTTTCTTCATCAATTTTTCAATGAATGGGAGGGAAAGCAATAAAAAAAGCCTCTTGTCATTAAGAGGCTTTTTTATTTCGTGCGCAGAATGAATCGCTCTGCTTATACTCTTTTCGATTTAATACGAGCGGCCTTACCGGTTAAGCTACGCAAATAGAATAGTTTTGCTCTACGTACTTTTCCGTATGTATCAACGACAATTTTATCAATATTAGGTGAGTTTACAGGGAAAATACGTTCAACACCAATGCCATTAGACATTTTACGAACCGTAAAGGTTTCATTTGATCCTGCCCCATTCCTTTGAATAACTACCCCTTTATATACCTGTATACGCTCTTTGTTACCTTCGCGAATTTTATAGTGAACGCTAACGGTATCACCAGCTTTAAATGCAGGAACTTCATTTTTTGCTACCGCCTGCTCTTCTACAAATTTTACTAAATCCATGATTTTAAGTAATTAACAACGATTTTTAACCCGTAAAAATCGGACTGCAATATTAGCTATTTTATTTTAAAATTAAAAACCTATTTTGCTTTTTTATTTTTACTTGCTTTTGCCTTTATCAACTATTCATCCAAGAGATCAGGCCTTCTTTCGCGTGTTCTTGCCAGCGACTGTTCATATCGCCAGTTATCGATTAATGATTGATTACCGCTCAACAGGATATCCGGAACTTTATGCCCACGCCATTCAGCAGGTCTGGTATAGACGGGTGCATCCAATAGTTCTCCCTGAAAGGAGTCAGAGAGCGCTGAAGTCTCATCCGATAGGACTCCGGGAATAAGGCGAGCAATTGCATCAACCAATACCGCAGCAGGTAATTCCCCGCCGGATAATACATAATCACCAATGGAAATTTCTTTCGTAACGTAGAGATCCCTTATTCGCTGATCAATCCCTTTGTAATGTCCACAAAGAATGATAAGGTTCTCGTGTAAAGCCAGCCCATTGGCAATCGTTTGATTTAAGCGTTCCCCATCGGGGCTCATAAATATGACCTCGTCATAATTCCTTTCCCTTTGAAGCTTCTCAATGCAAGCGGCAAAAGGCTCTATCTGCATAACCATTCCGCTTCCTCCTCCATAAGGATAATCATCTACACTTTTATGTTTATTGGTAGCATAATCACGTAGATTGTGAACATAAATCTCTACCAATCCTTTTTTTTGGGCCCGTTGCAGGATAGAATGAGCAAAAGGACTTTCCAAAAGCCCCGGAAGTACGGTTATGATATCAAAGCGCATAATTATCATTCATTGTAAACATCAACCAATCCCTCGGGTAGGTCGACATGCAAAACATGTTGTTCTTCATCTATTTTCACAATAAAATCATCATTCACCGGAAACATCAGCTCCTTAAACCGATAGTGAACCACCGCGATATCCTGTTGGGGATATTCATTGATCGCTATAATCTCCCCCAATTCGCCATGATGCTCATCATACACCAAATAACCTACAAGATCGGAGGTATAGAATTCATTTTCATCCCTTTCAGGCATTTTGCTTTTAGGCAGATATACAGACTTACGCAAAAGCTCTTTTGCCGCGTCTATATGTTCCACATCTTCAAAAAAGAAATATCCGGTTTTATTAGATTGGATTTTAAAAGAATCGACAAAAAAGGAACGAGTTTTTTCTCAATCTCTAAAAATACCGTATCGAAATCTAACTTTTTATAGTCGTCAAACGCAAAATATAGCTGGACTTCCCCCTTTAAACCCCTTGTTTTACTGATATAACCAATATAAAAACAATCCTCAATATGCATGACTCATTCCCTTTGTAAATGCTAATGGAATATGTACTCTCCTGAAAAATAGCTTGAAAAACAAAATGCCATTCTTAAGATGTTTCTTTAAGAATGGCACTTAATATTAATACGCTATTCTATTACTCAGCGCTTGTAGTTTCTTCGCTATCAGAAGCATTCTCCGGAGCCTCTTCAGAAGCAGGCTCTTCCACAGGAGCATTTTTAGCCGCTAATGCCGCTGCTCTCTCTTCTTTCTTTTTGGCTTCTGCTGCTAATGCTGCTTTTTTAACTTCCTCTTTTGATTTAGAAAGCGAGTCTTTCTTTCCTTCTATTTTCTCCTCTTTTCCTTTTAACCAATCTTGAAAGCGACTTTCAGCCGTTGCTTCATCAAAAGCACCTTTCTTTACACCGCCTAACAAATGCTTTTTGTAAAGCACGCCTTTGTAAGACAAAATAGCACGCGCGGTATCTGTAGGTTGTGCCCCTTTCGTTAACCAGTCTAAAGCCTTGTCGAAATTTAGGTCTATCGTTGCGGGATTCGTATTCGGATTGTACGAACCTAACCGTTCAATAAATTTACCATCGCGAGGTGCACGTGAGTCTGCCACTACTACATGATAAAAAGGTTTTCCCTTTTTACCGAATCTTTGCAATCTTATTTTAGTTGCCATTTGAGATAATTTATGTATTCAACATATTTCCCGGAGCTATATACTGCGGGGCTGCAAAGATAAAAAAAATTCCTATTAAAAAATAAAAAACTACAGCAATTATTTGAAGCTCTTTAAACTTATATGTATTTTAACAGCAAATATACCCAAAACACAACGATGGCTACTACAAGTACCCGACCAAAACCTTTCTTCAATTTTTCCGGCATGCCTTTGTAATAAAAAGAGAAGAGGGCAACAAACAATATCAATAAAAATGGTAAAAGCTTTTTCATTATATTGATGTCAAACCTACGGTTTATTCTTATTGTTCTCACTATAAAAGATGCACTTTAACAGGTTTCGATTACGCTTCGTCCCTAAATAAATTTTGTTATATTTAACAACTTCGTAAAAAGCACGCCAAAAATTGGCCCTTTTCCAAACTGTTGATCCGTTTTTTGGTTAATAATCATAAAAAATTAAAAATATCGTGAACAAAACAATTATCGTTTCGAATAGATTACCTGTAAAGATTGTTGAAGAAAATAACGAATTGAGTTTTATTCCAAGTGAAGGAGGACTAGCTACCGGTTTGGGCTCTATTTATAAAGAGGGAAACAATATATGGATTGGATGGCCTGGAGTAGACGTTCAGGGAGAACGTGAGCAACGGGAGGTTACGCAAAGACTAAAGTCGCTCAACTTAATTCCGGTTTTCTTAAATAAAGAAGAAATTAAGCGCTACTATGAAGGCTTTAGCAATGAAGTCCTTTGGCCTATATTTCATTACCTGTCTACGTATGCAAACTACAACTACCAAAATTGGTTAGCTTATGTTCAGGTGAACCAAAAATTTGCTGACATTATCCTACGCGAACTAAATCCCGGCGATACGGTATGGGTCCATGATTATCAGCTTTTGTTGGTCCCGGGCTTAATCCGGCTGAAACAACCCGAAGTGTCCATTGCCTTTTTTAACCACATTCCTTTTCCTTCGCAGGAACTCTTTCGTTTAATACCTTGGCGAAAAGAACTATTGCGTGGGATGTTGGGGGCAGATCTACTCGGTTTCCATACCTTTGACGATGTTCGTCATTTCCTTAGCGCAGCTACACATTTGCTTCCCATCCATGCAGATGCAAATCGGCTGCGTGTAGAAAATCGTATTGTTCTGGCTGAACCTTTTCCAATGGGCATGGATAGTGAGAAATTTTCGCGATTAGGAAACGATCCGGAAGTATTAGCGCATATTCAGAATTTCAAGCAAAACTTTAATGGAAAAAAGATTATTCTATCCATCGACCGGTTAGATTACAGTAAGGGTATTATTCAACGATTAAATGCTTTTGAACTGTTACTTTCAAAAAACCCTGAATATATTGAGCAGGTTACTCTTTATATGATTGTGGTACCATCCCGCGACACCGTACCGCAATATAAACGATTAAAAGACGAGATTGACCGGCTTGTGGGCCACATTAATGCACGATTTAGAACATTCGAATGGCACCCGATTGCTTATTTTTATCATGGGTACCCAATTGAAATTATCTCTGCTTTATATAATGTTGCGGATGTATGCCTCGTCACGCCGATGCGTGATGGGATGAATTTAGTAAGCAAAGAATATGTTGCGAGCCGAAACGATAATACCGGCGTCTTAATTCTTAGTGAAATGGCGGGAGCATCAAAGGAACTTAACGATGCTTTACTGGTAAACCCAAACAATATTTCAGAAATTCGAAAGGCCTTGATAACCGCTTTAAATATGCCGAAAGCCGAAATGGAAGAAAGAATGAAAGCCATGCGAGCGGTCGTTTTCAAATTCAACATCAAACATTGGGTAAAGATTTTTATGAATCGTTTACAGGATGTCAAACAGATGCAAAAGAATTCGATGGCGAATTTAGTGAAAGCTTCTATTCGGCTTGCCATACAAGAAAGATATAAGGCAGCCCGTAATCGCCTGTTGTTATTTGACTACGATGGCACGCTTGTTGGCTTTAAAAAGGAAATTGACGAAGCTTCCCCCGACCTGGCCTTATATAATTTATTGGATGCTTTCGTTGCGGATAAAAAGAACACCTTGGTTATTATAAGCGGAAGAAAACACACCACGCTCGAACAATGGTTCGGAGCAAAAAACTATACATTGATTGCCGAACACGGCGCTTGGAAAAAGAATAGCGTCGGCGATTGGGAGCAAGTTCCCGGACTATCCACTAACTGGAAAAGTGAAGTGCAAAAGTTGATGGAGGATTATACGGATAAAACACCAGGTTCCTTTATTGAGGAGAAAAGTTATTCACTAGCCTGGCATTATCGCAAGGTACAGAAGGGACTAGGATCGCTTCGTGCAAACGAACTAATGGATAATCTTCAATACCACTTAAATGCCTACGGTCTTAAAATGCTTGATGGGGACAAAGTCGTAGAGGTGAAAAATGCAGACGTAAATAAAGGTCGGGCCACACTAAATCTTTTACATGACACCGATTACGATTTTATTCTAGCAATAGGTGATGATAGAACCGACGAGGACACTTTCAAAGCCCTGCCTGAAAAAGCGATTAGTATCAAGGTTGGTAGCAATGTGTCAGCAGCAAAGTATTATTTGGAAGATCAGGAAGAGGTCCGCGATTTGCTTACTTTCTTGGTAGAAACGTAACGGGATTAAGATCCCGTTACCAAAAATCGTGGTGTCCCTAATTTCACAGCAATCCTGTTAACGGCATTAATAAGCCCCACATGGCTATATGCCTGGGGGAAGTTTCCCCACTGATCGCCATTATTTGCATCAATATCTTCGCTAAACAGCAGCAGATGGTTTGCATAAGGCAACAGATTCTCGAAGGTTTCAATCGCATCTTGTGTCCTTCCTACAGAAGCCAGGGCCTCGACATACCAAAAGGCACAAATAAGAAAAGTCGATTTGGGTTTACCGAAATCATCGGCATGAAGATACCGATAGAAAAGACCATTTTCAGCTCGGAGCTCTCTTCAAGCGCTCTTAAATGATCTCGGGCCTTTTGGGACGCCGGATCCAGATAATTCATGATAATAAGCTGCAACGTACTGGCATCCAGATGCCCACTACCTACCGCGTGCGTGTAAACTTTTCTTTGGGGATCATAACAATCTTCAATATGCTTTGAAGCCCGTAAAATCAATGCTTCTGCTCGTTGCTCTAATTTTGGTTCCCGGATTTCCTTAGCAATCCGATAGGCCGCTTTAGCTCCTGCCCATTGAAAGAGATTCGTATAGCAATGGTAATTGGCAAAATTTCTAAATTCCCAAATTCCTGCATCCTTTTCGTCAATTGTTTGCTCTATTTTACCAATGATCATATCCAACCATACGGAGGAATGCCCTTTCTCTTTTCCTACGAAGCGCTTGTCTGTATACAGGGGCAGCAGTGATAATAAAACTTGGCCGTAAACATCGTTTTGCACGTGTTCATATGCTTGATTCCCTAACCGAACCGGCTTATTATCCATATAACCCGACAAATGACTCAGTTCCTCTTCGATTAATTCCTTTCGTCCCGTAATGCTATAAAGTGGTTGATACCGCCCTTCTTCATTAGCAGATATATTCGAAATAAATTCGGCATAATGTTCCATTTCTTCAAACTGACCGATACGAAGCAGTGAAGCCAACACATAATAGCTATCTCTTATCCAACAATATCGATAGTCCCAATTTCGTCCGCTGCCCGGCGACTCAGGCAAACTGGACGTGCTCGCGGCAATGAATGCACCGGTATCTTCATATTGATGAAGCTTCAAAGCCAATGCCGATCTAATAACCGCCTCCTGATAAAATGGAGGAATCGTGGTGTGTTTAATCCACGTACGCCAATAATTTATGGTTTGTCGCAGAAATGTTTCTGCCGTCTCCTCAAGAGGCGCTTCTAAGGGCTCTCCATAAGTTAATATTAAATACTTCGTGTCATGAAGTACAAAAGTACCTGGCTCAAAAAAATGGCTGATAGGAACATTCGTTGTTAACCGCATGTGATCGCTGCCGCCCGTAAACTCGACATGATTACTCCCTCTATGCCGGTCCTGCGCAGTCCTTCCATAATCGGTTACCGGATAACAACGCATGCGAACACGCGGCTCCCCACTAATACGCTCTACCTTCCTAATTAACATCAATGGCTTAAAATAGCGGTCATATTGTCTAAATCGAGGGGCAAAATCGGTTACTTTATAGGTCCCCTCTTCATTAGAAATTATCGTCTCCAGAATATTGGTATTTGGAATATACCGCTGCTCCGACTGGAACTTCCCATCGGGAAGAATTGAAAATTCACCGCCTTTTTCCTTATCAAGTTTACTGCCAAAAACAAAGGTGCTATCGAAGGCCGGCCAGCATAACCAAGAAATATTCGTATTTGTTTGTACATGCGCAATGTAGGCACAATTTCCTATTATTCCACTTTGATAGGTGTGTCTATTCATTCTTTAAGTATTTTCAGTTTTAGAACAACAAAAACATGTTTCTGTTTAGGCCAACGGATCAAAAGGCATTTTTTGCTAATTTAAGAACAAGTTTTTCCGGATCGCAGGTATTAAATTTAACTGGCGTGCTTTCTCAAACATAACCTGTACGGCCTTCCTGCCTTCTTGTCCCAAATTAAGCGAGTACTTGTTAACATACAATTCAATATGCTTATACATGACCTCCTCACTCATTTCCTGCGCATGTTGACGAATAAAATCAATGCCGGAATCCGGATGTGCAAAAGCATATTCTACACTTCTTTTTAGAATACGATTGACCTTCATTTTGATATCATTCGGTATATCTCTTCTTATTACGATTCCTCCCAATGGAATGGGACATCCGGCTTCTTTTTCCCAAAAATCGCCTAGATCGAGAACCTTATGCAGCCCTTTATCTTGATAAGTAAAACGATTTTCATGAATTATTAAACCAAGGTCGACCTGCTCTTTCAATAACGCTGGTTCTATTTCGGAAAAAACGAGTATCTCTTTGTTTTGAAGCTGAGGAAAGGCTAAACCAAGCAGAAAGTTCGCCGTTGTATACTTCCCCGGTATTGCAACTTTTAAATCCGATATAACTTGTTCGTCCCTTCCCTGAAGCACTTGCTGCACCAGCTCCTCCTTTTTGCAAATAAGCAAGGGGCCGACGCCGAAACCCAGAGCACTTCCTGCGTCCAGCAAGACGTATTTTTCAAGCGCATAAGCATAGGCATGAAAACTTAGCTTGCTAATATCAAGCGTGCCATCAAATGTTTTATGGTTTAAGGATTCTACATCCTCATAAAATACATCAAAAGTTAATCCCTCCGTATCAATTTTGTGATGGATCATAGCATCAAAAATAAAAGTATCGTTGGGACAGGGAGAAAATCCAAGTGTCAAATTCATTGCTTTTCTGTTTACGTTCTATCTCATGTGAACATCCATGGCAAAAGTAGCAGAACCCGCAGCATCTTTCTTGTTTAGAATGTCATTTTATCTCAAAAGATGCTGTTTAGTTAAAATAAGAGATGAGCCAATCATTTAGATTTTTGACAGCGAGCCCGATCTGCCAATTTTCCCGATTACGCCTTTCAACATAGTTGGATATGCTTCGTATCTGTATACAAGGTAGCATTATTTGCTCGCAGGCGTAATAGAACGCTGCCCCTTCCATACTTTCAACTTCCGCTTGTTGCCTTTCCAGTGCAAGCTTAATACTTTTATCATTTCCATGAACCCTGTTGACGGTTAGCCCGCTTACGCTTCTAAACCTTCCGATAAGATCTGCGGGGAAGCCCGGTATCGCCCGAAACGCAGCCTTCCCAAAACCCAGTTCATCTATCGATAAAAACTGCAGATCATCTTCTGCCCCCAATTCATAAAACAGGTCTTTTTCAATGAAAACGATGTCGCCAAGACCGATATCCCTTGAGAAAGACCCGCCAATCCCAACATTAATCGCAAAATCATAGCTTTTGTTATGTAAGGTCTTTCCCAAGGCAAAAGCGGTAGCAACCATGCCAACACCTGTTATTAAGATATCCGGTTTTTGCTCCTTCCCTTCTAGAGATTGAATAAAGGGCCCTATCTCTGCAGCGGTTGCTGCAACTATTAAACATTTGGTCATAAGTAATAGAAAGGCAATATAATGATTTTCATCCATCAAAATCCTAAAATGTTAAAATTATTAAGCTTATCTTTGCGGGCTAATAATTGATTATGATTTATATTACTCGTAGAGAGCGTTTTAGTGCAGCCCATAAATTATACCGCGACGATTGGAGCTTGGAAGAAAACGAAGCGACCTTCGGTAAATGTAGCAATCCTAACTGGCATGGTCATAACTATGAACTATTTGTTACCATCAAGGGCGAGATAGACCCCACCACCGGGTTTGTAATGGATTTACGAATCCTTAAGACTATTATTTTGCAACACGTTGTCGAAAAGCTGGACCACCGAAACGTAAACTTGGACGTGGATTTTATGCGTGGTAAAATGGCTTCTACCGAAGTTCTTGCCGTAGAGATCTTCAACCAGCTCAAAAGCCCTATTGAGACGGCAGGCGCACAACTGCATAGTATAAAACTTCAGGAAACCGAAAACAATTCGGTGGAATATTTTGGAAACTAATAATAATGAGGAACAATCCGATGAATATTAACAATAACGAAGCCCCTTTGGATGATGAGGAGCTTGATGGTTATGTAAAAATTGATCGTTATAACACCGATAAAATTGAGAGTATAGCCAACCACTACGAAGACATTCTATCTCAACTTGGCGAAAACCCAAAACGTCAGGGCCTATTAAAGACACCCGAGCGTATTGCTAAAGCCTTGCAATACCTAACCCATGGCTATGATATCGATCCTGCTGCCATCTTAAAAAGCGCTATGTTCGAAGAAGATTATAGCCAAATGGTGGTCGTAAAAGATATAGAAGTCTATTCAATGTGTGAACATCACCTTTTACCCTTCTTCGGAAAGGCACATATTGCCTACATTCCAAAGGGACACATTGTTGGTCTCAGTAAAATCCCGCGGGTAGTAGATGCTTTTGCCCGCCGGCTGCAGGTACAAGAAAGGCTTACCAATGAAATAAGGGATTGTATTCAAGAAACATTGAATCCGGCTGGAGTTGCGGTAGTAATCGAATGCAAGCACCTGTGCATGGCTATGCGAGGTATACAAAAACAGAACTCGGTTACCACTACTTCTGCATTTACCGGAGAATTCGCCCACGAACGCACGAGAGCTGAGTTCTTGCGGCTGATAACCGCTAGTCTAGACTAATTTGCTTTATCTTTCTTTCCTTAATTATCCATTAAAACAATCATAAACGCATGAAGAAGGCCTATTTATTCCCTGGACAAGGAGCCCAATTTGTAGGAATGGGACGGGATCTTTACGAATACAAAGAAAATACCCGTAATCTATTTGAACAGGCAAATGAACTCTTGGGATTTCGTATTACGGATATAATGTTCGAAGGAACAGAAGAGGATCTTAAAAAAACGAACGTTACACAACCCGCAATTTTTTTACATTCCGTTATTCTAGCTCAAGCACTCGGCGATCAATTTGATCCACAAATGGTAGCAGGACATTCATTGGGTGAGTTTTCAGCACTTGTGGCAGCCCAAGCGCTAAGCTTTGAAGATGGTCTTATCTTAGTATCCAAAAGGGCCAACGCCATGCAGAAAGCTTGCGAGATTCAGCCTTCGACCATGGCTGCTATTTTAGGCTTGGACGATTTTACGGTCGAAGATATTTGCCAGCGCGTTAGTGACGTCGTTGTTCCTGCCAATTATAATTGTCCCGGACAATTGGTAATTTCCGGAACGATTGCGGGAGTCGATAAAGCTTGTGAACTCTTATTGCAGGCGGGCGCAAAAAGAGCGTTGAAATTAAATGTCGGAGGCGCTTTTCATTCCCCATTAATGGAAACGGCACGCGCAGAATTGCAAGAAGCCATTGAAAAAGTGTCCATCAAAGAACCGATCTGTCCGATATATCAAAATATTGATGCCAAAGCCTATTCCGATCCTGCTAAAATTAAAGAAAATCTCATTGCGCAGTTAACCGGTGCCGTTAAGTGGACACAAACTATTGAACACATGTTAGCCGATGGGGCAACGTCTTTTACAGAAGTAGGTCCGGGAAATGTGTTACAGGGACTGGTAAAGAAGGTAAATAGGCAAGCAGAGACCGCCGCTGCTCAGCTCCCCTAAATTTACGGATACCGTATTCTTTCTACACCTCATACGTTTTCTTTATACGTATGAGGTTTTTTCATATTTTTACCAAAAGCAATACTTTTTACTTTGAATAACTCTTTAAAAATACGGGTATTACTTCTGGTACTAACACTCTGCTTTATTGGCACGGCACTAACTATTCATTTAACTTTCAGAAAGGAAGAAATTTTACGGATAGAGGCAAAACGGATCGAGCAGAACCTACATAAAAAGGAACTCTTCATAAAAGCTTTTCTTAAAGATAGTGCCAGTTTTAATGCGCTTAAAGACATTCAAAACAATGAGAAATTAACGGCGCACGTTGTTCAATATTTTGGGGAAAAGAAAAAAGTTCTGGTATATACCTATTCCAATAGCGAGCTGACCTTTTGGGGCTCCGATAAGATCGTGCCGCAATCAGATGCCGGATTACCCGAAGGAAGCTCATTAATTGTAGCAGATAATGGTTGGTATGAAGCGATTAAAAGATCAAAAGGTGGATTTTCTGTAGTTTGCCTAATTCCTATTAAATCGAAATATGCACTAAAAAACGATTATCTCAACGAGGACTTTTCACCGGATTTAATCCGTAGCCAGAATCTGACGATTGCCAATTACGACGATAATCCTGTATATAATATACGAAGTAGCGATGGGAAATACCTGTTTTCGGTGAAGCTGAAACAACAGACATACAATACGCTCTTCTCCAAGTTAGAGCTGGCGATGTGGCTTGCCGCTATGTTTTTTGCAACCGTTCTAATGAACAGCGTTTGCGCGTGGATGGCAGGTAAAGGAAAAGTAAAGTTGTCAGCCTTGGCCTTTCTCTCATTTTTTATCCTGACAAGATACCTCGATTTATCTAATGGTTTACTCGCCACTCACTTTTTTAACGAGATTTTTGATCCGAAATATTATGCCTCAAGCTTTGTTTTCCCCTCTTTAGGTGCCTTTTTATTGAATGTAATTGCCGGTGCCTGGTTTATGTGCTATATCTACAATTATCGATTTCAGCTTTTTGTAAAGAGGCCTTCCATCAATACTTTTTTAAAAGTAGTATTTTTTGTAATATCATCACTTCTTATTTATCTGATCAGTTCTCAAATTGTTCAGGTTTTTAGTGGGTTAATCGGAAATTCAAATATTCAATTCGATGTCACGAATGTTTTGAAACTCAACATTTTTAGCTGGCTGGGAATCTCTGCTTTATGCCTGGTTATACTCAACCTTTATTTACTGTTGGAAGTGTTGATGGCAGTTAGTTTAAGCTTTGATATTCACAAACGCCAATGGTTCACGTTGTCTTTTATAACACTTGTTGTTTACAGCGTTACTCTTCTTTTCATAAATGAACTGACCTTATCCTTCTTTCTTTTTAGCAGCATCATTTTACTGCGAGCCTTAACTTTCTTCAGCAAGAAAGATTTTAACTTGGTTGTATTCATTACCACCCTGCTGCTTTTTGCGTGGATTGCATCCTTAAATCAGACTAAGTTTATTAATGATAAAGAACTGGAAACCCAGAAATTAATCTTGCAGCGCTTGGAGTCGGCAGACGACCCGGATGCTGTATTTATTTTTTACAGCATAGAAAATACGGTTGCGAAAGATCATTATCTAATAAACTATTTCTCACAACCTCAAAAGTATAATGTTCATGTGCTGAACGATTACATCAAACAAACCTATTTCAGCGGTTACCTTTCTCGCTACGAATTTAACATATATGAACTGAAAAAAGGTTTCACCAATGAGGTTAAGAATGTTCAAAAATTAGCTTATTACAAAGAAAAGGTGGAATCTGGTTCCATCAAGGTTTCGGAATATTTTTATCGCATTAACAACAATTTCGGGAGCCTTTTATATTTTGGTCTAATCCCGGTTATTGCCGATGGAAAAGAGGTGGGCACTACATTAATTGAATTGACAAGTAAGGCCTTCGAGCGTTATGCATCCTTTCCTGAAATCCTGAGTAATGGTCGACTTAATAAGCAAGAAAATCTAGAGCAATATTCCTTTGCCCTTTACCGGAACGGAAAGTTGCTCAATCAATTCGGGGATCACCTTTTTCCTGCAAACGATCGTGATTATCCAAAAGAACGTTTTCAATTTATCCGGGTAAACACGGTCAATGGGGGAGGGGAACTCATGTATCGACCAAATGAACATATATTAATGGTATTAAGCAAAGATCGGCAAGGCCTTTGGATGCAATTAGCCTCCTTGTCCTTTCTATTCCTTGTACTCCTGGTTTTTGCGGTTACGGTCTATGCCTCACAATGGTTGATTATAACTTTTAAAAATTATGATTTCAGTTTTCGAACAGTAAGGCGCTCTTTTTGGATAACACAAAATAAGATCCTCTATCGGACACGTATACAAGCTTTTGTTGTTTCGGCTGTTGTAATTACCTTGATTATCGCCGGCGTTATTACCTTCTTCAGTGTAAGTAATCAATATGCACACCAACAGGAAATAAATACAGTTAAACGCATTAATCAAATGGTTTCCGGTTTAGAAACCATTACATCCGGGCTGGAATCTTCCGCCTTTAAAAATACCGAAGCCAAAAATCCCGAAATTGAAAAAGAACTTTACAATACCGCAACTTCAAACGCAACCGATATCAGTCTTTACAATACAGAAGGTGTTTTATTTTATACTACCCAAAGTAAGATTTACGACCTGGGCTTAACGTCAAAACACATGAACGCCAAAGCTTGGTTGCATATGTCCAAATTCCGGCGATCTGAATATTTCCATAAGGAAGCGATCGGCAATTTAGAATACCCGGTTGCTTATGCCCCTATAAAAAATGATCAGGACGAAACGATTGCTTATTTAAGCCTTCCTTATTTTTCTGACGAAAAGGAATTTGCGGATCGGATAGGGATGTTGCTAAGTACGCTGATAAATATATACGCACTAGTAATAGTCGCTTTAGGATTATTTGCCGTGTTTATTGCTAACCGGATTACCTCGCCTTTAAGCCTGGTTCAGAGAAGTTTAGCAAAAACTTCTATCGGAAAAACAAATGAGCCCATTTTCTGGAAAAGAAACGATGAAATCGGCTCCTTAATCAAAGAATATAACAACATGATTGCGGCTTTGGAAATAAGCGCTAACAGAATAGCGCAATCTGAAAGGGAGTCTGCTTGGAGGGAGATGGCTAAGCAGGTGGCTCACGAGATAAAAAACCCGCTAACGCCTTTAAAACTCGGTGTGCAATTACTAGAACGCTCGTGGAAGGAAAATGATCCTAATTTTGACCAAAAATTCAAGCGCTTTAGTAAATCGTTCATTGAGCAGATCGATAGTTTATCCACTATTGCCTCCGAATTTTCAAATTTTGCGAAAATGCCCGACACACAGCTTGAAGACGTGGATATTATCGATACAATAGAAAAAATAATACCGATCTACAACAACACCGCCGCCGTTGAGATTTCTTTCAGCAACCAGGGAGAGGGATCTGTGATGGTAAGAGGAGACAAAGACCAACTCCGAAGATCCTTTAGCAACCTCATTAAAAACGCGATAGAAGCAAAGGCTGGCCGCGGAAAATGCTTAATCCATATCTCTGTGAAAAGAAATAAAAGCTTGTTGATTATCGCCATTAAAGATAATGGAAATGGAATAGATGAACAGGTTCGAGACCGCATATTCCAGCCAAATTTCACGACCAAAAGCTCCGGTACCGGACTGGGTTTAGCTTTCGTAAAACAAACCGTTGAAAGTATGAAAGGCTCGATCAGCTATTCAACAGAAATCGGTAAAGGAACGACCTTTTTTATAGAAATACCACTCTGACCTTTCCGTTTTTACGTCAGTCGAATGGTCCCCTTTCCCATGGTTCCCTTATTCGTATATAATACAATGGTGTATGTTCCAGGTTTAAAATTTTCAGCGCCTTTCCACTCAATCGTATAAAGTTTTCCGTCGTTTGAAAACTCTATTCCCGTCTTGTCTGTATATTGCATCTCTACGCCGTCTACTTCGAAAATGTGGTTCTCTGTAATCAACAGATTTCCATTGGGTTCTATCACTCTGATGTAAACATCGTAAATCGCTTTTTTTGCAAGTGGATTATCGGCAATACTAAACTCTATCTTTAACTTATCCGTACGTTTTGCTTTGGTCTCTACACTTTCATTGTTGCTTTTTCGTTCTCTAACTGCATTTATATTGATCGAAGAAAGCTTCAATGCCGTAGCAATTTCTACTTTATGTTCAAGTTCACTATTAATATTCTCCAGCTCGCTTGCTTTCTTTGTCGCTGTAGTAACACTCTCTTTCAGACGATCCCTCTCCGATACCAATAACGCATTTTCGTTTTTCAACTGCTTGATATCCTTTGTATACCTAGATACTGCTCCTCTCAGTTCGGCAATTTCCTCCCTCGCCCTTTGAAGCTCGGTACGATTCAATTCGTTTTGAGTCAGTTTTGCACGCAATTCCTCTATTTTGGTCCGCGCATTATCTTGTGTTGCTTTTAAGGATTCCGTTAAATTCAGGTTTTCTTTGGTAACGCGGTCCAACTCCACTTCGATCCTATCCAGCTCGGTCTCCATCTGAATTTTCTCACTCAATATCGTTGTTTGTTGTTCGCTGGAACTCTTATATTTAATATAAAAATAAATGTTCGTAGCTAGTAACGCTAAAATAGCGAAAATGAAAAAATAAATCTTTGGATTGTCTTTTCCTCGTTCCTGTACGTCTACTTGCTGCTCAACACCCCGATTGTTATCTAGTTTAACAGACGGTTTATAGACTATATCATTCTCTTCCATTTTTGTACGTTTAAACATTAGGCTCAAAACGATTAGCAAAAATTGTTCCAACAACAATTATCCTAAAAAAGCAGTATATCAGTATGCTTTCATGGTGATAAACCTTCGCCTGTACTATTATCAATACATACCGCGATCAGCAGTTACACTTTTGCTCAATTTTTTTCTCATACTCAATACTATACTTATCTTTACAGCTTTTTATAAAGAAAAGCTACTGAAACAAATACTGTATATTTGATGAACATTCACCTCTTTAATAAATCATTAGGCTTCTTATTTTACCTTTTACCATTTCTTTGCTTGAGTACGCAAGCACAAAGTACAGATCCTATTCCTAAGAGAGAACTAAGAGGTGTTTGGGTATCCACTGTTGTCAATATAGATTGGCCAAGTAAAGCCGGCCTGTCATCAGACATCCAAAAACAAGAGCTTTTACGGCTCTTAGATGCCCATCAACGGGCGGGCATTAACGCTATATTTCTACAGGTTAGGCCCTCCGCCGATGCAATATATGCACGGGGAAAGGAGTTGTGGTCACGCTTCTTAACCGGCAGCCAGGGACAGGCTCCCAATCCTTTATATGACCCCTTGGATTTTGCCATACAAGAAGCCCACAATAGGGGAATGGAGCTACACGCTTGGTTTAATCCTTATCGTGCTACTTTCGACTTAAACGAAGCAAATGTTAGTAGCAGTCATATTAGCAAACAACATCCCGACTGGTTTTTCACTTATGCAGGAAAAAAGCTCTTCAATCCAGGGATCCCCGAAGTAAAAAAGTACATTGTGGAAGTAATTATGTCCGTTGTTAAAAACTACGATATTGACGGCGTTCATTTTGATGACTATTTTTATCCTTATCCAGCGGGGGGACAATCTATTCCCGATGCAAATACTTTCCAACGCTATGGACAAGGCTTTTCAAGGATAGATGATTGGCGAAGAAATAATGTCAATCAATTGATAAAAACATTGGCAGATAGTATCCACCACGAAAAGAAATATGTAAAATTCGGTATCAGTCCTTTTGGTATCTGGCAAAATAAAAAACAACATCCTGAAGGCTCTGAAACTTCCGGTTTAAGTGGTTATTCTCAATTGTACGCTGATGCAAGAACATGGCTCCAAAATGGCTGGGTTGATTATATTAATCCGCAGATATATTTCCCTTTTAATAATCGCGCTGCGGCCTATGAAATACTCATCGATTGGTGGAGTACAAATGGCTACGGCAAGCATATATATATTGGACAAGCCGCCTATCGAGCCGCGGACAATAGCACGGGCTGGAGGGACAGACGTCAACTTCCAAATCAAATTCGCCACTTGAGGAAGTTTTCGGCTATACAAGGAAGTGTTTATTTTAGCTCCAAATCACTTGTGAATAATCTTGGTGGCTTTAGGGATTCCTTACAATACAATTTCTATCGATACAAATCCCTCCAGCCTACCATGCCCTGGCTCGATAGTATTCCTCCATTGGCTCCACAAAATCTCCTCTATCATAATTTAACTACCGGCGGTGTATCCTTACGATGGGATAAACCCCCAATGGCAACCGATGGGGAAACGGCCTATGGCTATGTTGTGTATCGATTTGACGAAGGGGAGGAAATTAATTTAAATAATGCTCAAAATATCCTGGAAATAATCTTTGATGCCAATCGAACCTTTTATACCGATCAGGCTGTCAGAGGAGGGTCGCGATACACTTATGTCATAACAGCTATTGATCGCTTAAAAAACGAAAGCGGGCCATCGAATATGCAGACTACGATACCTAACTGACAAATGCAACCCTTTGGAGTTAAGCGCGATAGATTTGCATAAGCTGCATTGTTTCAAGAGCCATTTGTTCGTTATAATCGCTCGTAAGCCTTTTGTGATTGATGAGATCTACAATTGTTCCGACATAACAAAAGCCAAAGGTCAAAAGATATAATATGCCCATGCCGATTTGTTTTAGCATAAAGCGTTGGATGCCTGCAATGCCAAGAAAGCCTATTAAGGTCATCAGCATCACTTCTTGCGTCCCTTTTCTTTTCCCTTTGTAAAGAAAAAGAAATTCTTCTGCATTCTCTTCCTTAATAGCTTGTAAAGCGCTCCTTAAAAATATCATTTCCTCCGGTGCAATATCCGGAATCATCATCAAGATTTTTTGCTCTTTCATTACCTTTACTTTTAATATTGGAGCTTAATATAGCACTTTTGTTACATAACTTCATGAGTAAAGTATGATACGTCATTTATTTCCATCACGAGACATCCTCCTGAAAAATTACTGCTTGTACGATTTCGGGTCTAATGCTGTGGGTGACCAGTTCTCCAAAAATTCAAGTACCTTCTTGGCGCTATGTCCTTTTCCTTCTTCCAAATAGGCACTATTCTGGGTATGAATCCGATTCCCCTTTTCGTTCAAAATAACAAATACCGGAAACCCGAACCGCTGTGGATACTCTAAGGAAGCTAGTACGGCTTCGTTCTTGTTCTCTTGACTATAATTCACATGCACAACCTCATAATTACGTTGTATATAATTCTTCAATGTATCATTTCCGGTAACCAGTTCATTAAATCGCAAGCACCAGACACACCAGTTTCCTCCGATTTGGATAAAAACATGCTTTCTTTCTTTTTTTGCCTTTTCGACAGCTGCTTGTATTTCAGATTGTGCATCTGCTTCAGGGTGGTACAATTTCTGTCTTTCTTGCTGTGCAGCTACTTGTAAAACAAAAACAATATAAATAAAGAATATACCCAGGATTTTCTTCATCACGCTGAATAAATTTACGTACTTTACAAAGTAAAGCGTTTTGTTTAATATGGCCAATCTTCCTCCAGTAAAAATATTAAAGGCTTCGGCCGGATCCGGGAAAACTTTTAGCTTAACCGCTCATTACATCAGTCTGCTCTTCACTAGTAAAGTTCATTTTTCGGAAATTCTAGCCGTCACCTTTACCAATAAGGCTACTGCCGAAATGAAACACCGCATTTTAACGGTCATTGAAGGCCTCGCGCTAGGCAGCGAAGCGGTCGAATCTTATCGCAATATTATATTAGAGGCCCATCCACAACTCTCCAGGCAAGATATACAGCAAAAAGCGATGGAGGTTTACAGGCAAATTTTACATAACTATAGTCGATTTGCCATCAGTACAATCGACGGTTTTTACCAAAAGATTATTAGAAGTTTTAGCTTCGAACTGGGCTTAAATGCAGCCTATCGCTTGGAAATGAATAGCGATAAAGTGAAGCAAGATTTGGTAGTACGGCTCAATAAACTATTGAACGATCGTGATGACTTGCTACAGTGGATTATCAATTACGCCAGAAAGCAGATAGAGAACGACAGGAATTGGAATTATACAACGGTACTGAAAAAACTTGCCGATGAACTTTTCAAAGAACGATTTCATCCTTTTGACGAAGCCATTTCTCAGCTGAGCGAAGCTGATCGACAAGTGGTTTTCACAACGATTAGCGATCTTTCGGACGAACTCATTACTCGTTTTGAAAAAGAAATCGAACGCTTGTTAAAAATTGCGACCGAAATAGTGAATAGCTCGGGGGTATCAAGCGACCTTTTTCTACGTAAATCGCAAAACCTGATTCCTAAAATCCCGTCCTTGGCTCCCGATAATTTAGAAGCCATCGACAAGTTTGCCGATTATATTGATAATCCGGAAAAGTGGCAAAAGAATGGCGTCAGTGGGGCTGTATCCGACCTGTATAATAAACTGAATCCGCTTTTGCGGCAGATTCTAAACTATAAAGAAGAACATAGTCGCACTTACTTTTTAGCAAAAGCGGTTCAGGCTAATTTTTACTACCTACGTCTACTAAAAGAAATGAGCGTGTTACTCGCTGATTACAGAGCAGAGCATGACGTCTCTCTTATTAGTGATGCACAAAATCTCCTGAAAGAAATCAATCGCCATCAGGACCAAAACATTTCTTTTATTTATGAGAAAGTCGGGAATCGTTATAAATATTTTCTGTTCGATGAATTTCAAGATACTTCGTCGAACCAATGGTATAACTTTCAACCTCTGTTGGTGAATGCGCTGGCTAGTACAGAAGGGAACCGATCGATTCCCCATCACCTCATTGTAGGTGATGTTAAACAAAGCATCTATCGTTGGCGAAATGGCGACTGGCGGATTCTACAATATCAGTCCACAAGAGATTTAGGCGATCATCACATCCGTTTTCAGACGCTTCAAGAGAACTATCGAAGCCTTCCCAATATCATTAAATTCAACAATTTTTTATTTACTCAAGCACCTAAACTTTTACAACAAATAATAAATGATAAGATTTACACCGAAATAGGTGATAGCTTATATAATTCATGGTGGCAGGCTTCGGGATATACACAGATATTAACCGACGCCTATGCAGAAACCGTCCAAAAAATCCCCTCCGACAAAGGCGAAGAAGGAGGGAGGGTTACCGTTTCTTTTTTTCCCGTTACGAGCTCCTTCGCAAAAACACGCGGTAAAGAGATTAAACCAGCAGCTTTAAAAGCGCTATCCGACACGATTATCAATTGGCTGACTGAGGGCAGATACCAAGCTCGCCAAATAGGTATTCTGGTACGAAACAACACGGAGGCCCGCGAAATTATCGAGTATTTACTTCACATTCAGAAGGAACTGGACGAATCTCATAAGTTCGAGGTAATCTCGGGAGATGCGCTTTTATTGGTCAACAATCCCGGCATACGCTTGCTTATTAACACGCTGAAAGCTATGATTACACCCGTAGAGGAGGCCTCGCTTTATCGAGCAAATTGCCTCCTTCTTTATCAACAAGTTTACGGATTAAATCAAGAGGACGAAGCCTCGATTTGGTTAAATGCCACGCAATACGATATTAAAGTCTGGGGAAAGATCTTGCCCCCTATTGTCATTAATAATTGGTACGTATGGCAACAACACCCTTTAACAGAATTAGTTGAATCGTTGATCAATGGCTATGGAATAACCCATGATGAAGCCACCATTCCTTATTTAATAGCCTTTAGGGACATTATAGCTGAATTTAGTTCGCAGGGCGAACGCGGCATCGCTTCCTTCCTTAGTTATTGGGATGAAGAAGGAAAAACGAAGGCATTGCCGGCAAACGAAGGCAGTAATGCGGTAGAAATTATGACTATTCATAAGTCAAAAGGCCTGGCATTTGATGTTGTAATGATTCCGTTTTGCTCTTGGGAACTTGACGGAATGGTTAACAGCAACTTTTGGGTGGATACAAGTGGCACCTCTTATGAAATTCTTCGAAGTGTTCCCGTAAAATACAACAGTATGCTGGTCAAATCATCGCTATTCAAGGCATACCTGGAAGAAATGCTTTTCAACTATATGGATGCGTTAAACCTACTTTATGTAGCTACTACGCGTGCCAGAAAGGAACTTTATATAAGTGCGCCTGATATTAAAGAAGGAAAAGAAAGTGACTCCTTAATTGCGGATGTGCTCCGCTCGGTACTAGCACTACATAGCGACGAACTCGGTATAGAATATAGCCATGGCATTGTTTATCCATCAACAACGCCTTTTAAAGATATAAAAAAATCCCCTATACTTCCGGTTAAATACCAAGAAGGGTGTATCGATTTCTGGGAAAGCCCACCCAATTACAATTGGAGCTTTAATAAATATCCTATTTCAGAATTGTTAAAGGAAGCCTTAGACAACCGAAAAATAAAAAAGGAACTGCTGTCGCTGGGCGAACAGAACGCAGCAACACGTCAAGGCTTATTGCTGCATGAGCTGTTATCCCTGACAACTGAAATAGCGGAATTTCCAAATTATCTCCATGCAATGCAAAGTGAGGGCTTGATTACAAAAGATGAGCTTATGACTTTACTTGACGAGGCCATACGACTTCGTAATAATGAACAATTAGCGGCGCTTTTGGACAAGCCTTATCAAAGTCTGAATGAACAACGTATTATAACGAAAGACGGAAGTGTGTTACGCCCGGATAAAGTATTAATTGGAGAGCATGAAACGATCATATTGGATTTTAAGTTTACCGGAATGGAAAGACCTCAACATATTGCCCAGGTGAAAGAATACCAGCAGAACTTACAGGAAATGGGTTACCCAAATATACGCACCTTTTTATTTTATGCATTCAATAACCGGTTGGTAGAAGTTTAATCTTTCTCTTTATCTCGCTTACAATGATCCCATTTTTAAAAGAAGTTGCAAATGATTTAATCGCTCGCTTTGGTTCAGAGTTAAAGGATATTGCTATTATATTCAATAATAAGCGTCCTGAAATGTATATGAAGAAGTACTTAGCTGAGCTTATCGGTAAACCAATCTGGAGTCCTTCTTTCTTTACTGTTCAACAATTTTTCAATAACGCTTTTGTTGAGCGGGAGGCCGATAAACTGACTCAAATTCTTACGCTCTATCAATGCTACAACGCCATCCAGCAACGCATAGATGGAAAAACAATGAGTATAGAGCGATTCTATCCTATGGCCGAAATTATCTTAAATGATTTTGCTCAATTAGACTACGACCTCGTTGAACCGAATGAGGTCTATACCGAATTATACGATATTGCCTTAATAGAAAAACAGTTCCCTCATTTCTCGGAAGAACAATTATCGTTTATGGCTCAATTCTGGTCGACCTTCAACAGCGAAAAACACAGTTATATACAGGATCGTTTTATTGAACTTTGGAAAACACTTCCACTGCTTTATACGGATTTTCATCAGGCATTAAAAGAACGTGGACTAGCTACGAACTCCCAATTTTATCGCTCTTTTGCTAAAGGGGATGAAACCAGTCCGTCCTATATATACCAATTTAAGCAATTAGTTTTCGTCGGCTTTAATGCCTTGAACAAAGCGGAAGCGCTCTTATTTAAAAAATGGCAAAAAGCGAAACGTGCACTTTTTTATTTCGATGTAGATCGATACTATTTGGATGACGTTCAGCAAGAGGCCGGCGCTTTTCTCCGTCGTAATTTAAACAGCCATGGATTGCTTCATGCACTCGGTGCCCCGTTTAATCAGCTAGCAGATCGTAACCAAAATATTAAGATCGTCCAAACGACAAGCTATACGGCACAGGCAAAGCTGTTGGATAGCTTCCTTGTTGATAAAAAATCCACGGATGCTATCAGTCAGGGCCTGACAGCAGTATTGTTAGCAGACGAACGTTTGTTAATTCCAACATTACAAAGCATTCCGGTATCAATAGAGACTAATATAACCATGGGATTTCCAATTTCACAATCTCCAATCTATGGAATTGTCGACTTATGGTTAAGGATACAAGAACGATATCTGCAGCAAAAGAGCGATCTTATATATTATAAAGATGTCGAAATTTTTCTTTCCCATCCCCTTATTCATACACCTGATCCCATCAAAGAGCAAGTTCAGCAACTCATATACACCAATCATTATATAAATGTACCCCTTGTCGAATTACAAGCGGTAAGCCGGACCTCTTTCTTTGACAAAAGAACCGACGGAAGATATCTAATCAAAAACCTGCAGGAAATTATTCGCGAAATTTTCCAGATCAGAAAAGAAAAAGAGCTATTAACTTATCCCGACGCGGCTATTTTTACAGAAGTATTCAAGATACTTAACCAACTCTATGATGCATTGAGCACACTCCCCTCACTCAGCGTCGAATTTACAATTTCGTTGATCAGGAAATCGCTGCAAGGAATAACGGCTGCTATCGAGGGTGATCCCTTATCCGGTGTACAAGTTATGGGTCTTCTTGAAACAAGAAATCTTGATTTTAAAGAAATTTATATACTAGGTGTTAATGAAGGCATTTTACCAAAAACAAGCTCTTCAGCGACTTTTATCCCTGATTCTATTCGCCGAGCTCACGGTCTCCCCGTACTGGAAAATCAAGAGGCACTTTCCGCTTATTTGTTTTACCGACTCATGCAGCGAGCCGAACAAATTACACTTGTTTATAATGGCCATGTGGATGAAAACAGCTCGGGAGAGATTAGTCGATTTGTCAAACAACTACAATTCGAAAGTCACTTTAATTTCATCGAATTAAAGCAGCAACAAATAATTAAAACAAACGAAGCGCCCCCCGCAATGGAAATAAAAAAGGTGAATGAGATTGGGAAGATTTTGCAGTCCTATTTGAACCGTGACAATAGCCTACGTCCCGGTATTTCGGCAACGGCATTCACAACCTTTCTTCAATCTCCTCTTCTTTTCTTCCTCAAATACGTAGCTAAGATAAAGGAACCCCAATTGTTAACCGAAGATTTTGAAGCAAATAGGATCGGTTCCATTATACATGAAATCATGCAATGGTTTTACGAAGAACTTAAACGTGTAAGCCCGCATATCACCGCACAACGGATAAAAGATCAATTGAGCCGGTTAGATCATTTGTGTCTGAAGGCAACGGCAAAAGATTTTTATGGCAATCCTGCTTATTTTGACATAAATAGCCCATCCAGCACAGAAAAAATCGTGCTTGAAATCGTTAAAGAATATGCACAGATTTTCATCCACCATGATTTAAAGAATACACCCTTTACGATTATCGAGTTGGAGAATAAACAAGATTATGTCATTGACTTTCCAATTACAGTCGACGGGAAAGAATCATCTGTTAAACTCTATGGAATCATTGACCGCGTAGATGAAAAAGATGGGAAAATCCGTATTGTAGATTATAAAACAGGAAGCGATGCGCTCGACTACACCGATATCGATTCCCTTTTTGATCCATCTTCAGGAAAATTCAATAAAGCCCTCTTGCAAACACTCTTTTATACGTATATCTATGAGAAAAAAACCGGCAAGATAGGGGTGGAGCCGAACCTGTATGTGGCAAGAAGATTAAGGCAAGAAGGTAGTTTGTTTTATACCAAATCAAGAGGCAGTAAATTTCTGCTTTCAGAAGCAAGTTTGTCCAGCTTTAAAGAAGCATTTGAGCTTCGCTTAAGACAGGTTTTAGAAGACCTTTTTAACCAACAAATACCTTTCAAACATGATCCGCGTATTAATTTACCCTATAATGATCACTATCAGGAATTCTTTCGGTCAGGTGTAGATCAAGATATTGAAATCGAAAGTGAATATTAATGAATTAGCGATCATTTACTTCATATTTTCAGTTTTTTAAAGTACTTTTGCGTACAAAAAATTGATTTAAATACATTACTTATATCTAATGAGAGAAATACAGTTCAGAGAAGCACTTCGCGAGGCAATGGTCGAAGAAATGCGCAAAGACGAGAAAATTTTCTTGATGGGCGAAGAAGTTGCTGAATACAATGGTGCCTACAAAGTAAGTCAGGGCATGCTTGACGAATTCGGAGCTAAGCGTATTATCGATACACCTATTGCCGAATTAGGCTTTGCTGGTATCGGTATTGGAGCAGCTATGAAAGGTCTAAAACCGATCATAGAATTTATGACCTTCAACTTTTCATTGGTAGCCATTGATCAAGTGATCAATGGTGCAGCAAAGATCCACTCGATGAGTGGCGGCCAATATTCCTGTCCAATTGTATTTAGGGGCCCAACAGGTAATGCAGGCCAATTAGCTGCGCAACACTCACAGAATTTTGAGAATTGGTATGCAAACTGTCCCGGATTAAAAGTTGTTGTTCCTTCTAATCCCTACGACGCAAAAGGTTTATTAAAGCAATCCATCCTTGATCCGGATCCTGTAATTTTCATGGAGTCAGAAGTGATGTACGGAGACAAAGGAGAGGTTCCGGAAGAAGAATATTATTTAGAGTTAGGAAAAGCACATAAAATACAAGAAGGAACGGATGTAACCATTGTATCTTTTGGTAAGATGATTCCACGGGTCGTAATACCTGCTGTCCAAGAGTTGGCTAAAGATGGCATCTCCGTCGATTTATTAGATTTAAGAACCGTGCGTCCGATTGATTATGCAGCGATTATAGAATCGGTAAAAAAGACAAATCGCCTGGTCATTGTAGAAGAAGCTTGGCCTTTAGCCTCTATCTCATCAGAGATCGCTTTCAATGTTCAAAAGAATGCTTTTGATTATTTAGATGCCCCGGTTATTCGTGTTACCTCTGCAGATGTTCCTCTTCCATATGCACCAACGCTTATTGAAGCCGCTTTACCTAGCATTAAAAAGATTATAAACGCAGTAAAAGAAGTTTCTTACGTAAAATAAGAAACATTCGTCTCTTAAATAAAAAGCCTATCATTAAATGATAGGCTTTTTTGTGCCATCTTCCTAAAACCTATGACAAATACGAATGAGATAATTAAACGTTCTCCTCCTCGTTTGAATCCGGTAATTAGCTTAACGACTACACCCTTTCCAAAAATATGCGCTTATTTTAGAGAAAATTGAATAAACATCATATCCTCCTACAGAACAACAAAGCGGTAATAAAGCTTCTATTAAAGAACAGGTAAAATATAAAAAATAATAAAATAATAGCATTTTACTCATTTTTACTACCTTTTTTGTACTATATCAGTGAAATTTGTCTCTTTATGCTCTCTTCTAGCGATATAATTGTCTCAGTTCTTGCTATTCCTTTAATAGCTTGTATGTCTTCATTCAAAACATGACGTAAATGATTGGTATCTCTACATATAATTTTTGCAAACATGCTATATTGACCTGTACAATAATGCAATTCTACCACTTCTTTAACCTCTTTTAGCTGTTCAACAGCCGTTTTATATTGAGATCCTTTCTCTAAATATATACCCAAGAATGCACATATATCAAATCCTATAGATTGAGGGTTAATAATTAGATTAGAACCTCTGATAATGCCAAGTTCTTCCATTTTTTTCATGCGAACGTGAATCGTTCCACCTGAAACTACTAGCTTTTTTGCAATTTCAGTGTATGGAACTGATGCATCGTTCATCAAAATTGATAAAATCTGCGTATCTAAGTTATCAAGTTCTAAAAATTGAGACTTTTTTCCATGATTTTTTGATGTTTATAAATTATTGACGGTATTTTTTAAAATATTTATAAAAATGAAAAATTTTATTAAAAATATGGTAAATATTATGAAGTTTTATTATGTTTGTATCAACAGAAGGGAATAAGTTATTGATAAGATATCAAAAACAATTCAACTTTTGTCTGGTTTTGCCCCTCAGTTTAATATAGGTTTATAATTGGTTAGCGTTGAAGCTCCTCTCCCAAAGGAGCTTCATCTTTTTAAAAAATAACATCCTATCCCGAAATATCACCATACCAAATATATATTTTTTAATTGAATGCCTATATTTTAAAAATTTTGTCAAAAATAACGAGTTTTTTTCTCATTCGAGAAACTTTTTAAACCTTTTATTTGATAATACGTTTTATTAATAAAATTTATACAAAAGTTTTAAGGAAATTAGGTCGTACTTATCTTACATGATGTCCGTATACACACCATAAAAAATGACTTCCATGAAATGAACGATTAATCATCCACTTCATGGAAGTCATTTAATCCTTTAATCTCTTATTTTACCGTAAAAGCTATTTTATATGTCCCCCACATCAATTCTATCCTTCCCTCCTTAGAACCCGATATGGTAAACTGTTCTACTGATTGGCTATTCTGTTCCGTCGGAACCTCTACACGTAATGCATCTTCCTTTTCATCGTAATCGAGTCCCCATTTTTCCATACTTTGTTAAAAATAATAGTTGAAGTTTGTTCGCCCGGTATGCTGTGTAAGCTATATTTGCCCGCCTTCAATGCTTTTCCTTCAATTGTAACGTCTTTATTTACTTCAAAAGTTGTTGCTTCATTAGCACCTGTCCGCCATATTTTTCCTACCGGGGCAATATCCTCACCCACCTTTCTCCCTTTAACAGAGGGTCTGCTATAATTGATCGATATAGTCACTCCCGATGATGTTGTTATACGAAGGCTGTCAGGAGGACTAGCGCGCTTACTTTTATCTTGTTGCGCATAAACGCCTAGGCCCATAAATAATAGGATGGCACCCAAAATTAAATTTCTTTTCATGATTTAATGGATAAATAATAATGTCTCTATAAAACATTTATTTTGAAGCTTTGTTTGTATGCTCCGTTTGATTTGTAGGTTGATTAGAAAAAATTCCTTTTTTATTGGTTAACCCCTCCGCTTAATAGCTTTAAGCAATCTGAAAGAGTAAAATTTTATCTAAGTTTGTGCCATGGCACAAATTAAACCATCTTTAGCAAAAGGTACACGTGACTTTTCTCCACTTGAAATGGAGAGAAGGAATTATATTTTCAATACAATAAAAGACGTATTTAGGAAATATGGGTATCAGGAAATACAAACCCCTTCGTTTGAAAATTTGCAAACCTTAACCGGTAAATATGGAGAGGAAGGGGATAAGCTCATATTTAAAATACTCAATTCCGGTGATTTCATTTCAAAAATATCCGCCGAAAAATTTGCAACACTTCATTCAAATTCGATTACGCCCCTTATCGCTGAAAAAGCCTTACGCTACGATCTTACGGTCCCTTTCGCTAGATATGTAGTAATGCATCAAAATGAGATCACATTGCCTTTTAAGCGTTTCCAGATCCAGCCCGTTTGGCGGGCAGATCGCCCACAAAGAGGTCGATATAGAGAATTCTATCAATGTGATGCAGATGTGGTTGGCTCAGAAAGCTTGTTAAATGAAGCGGAATTTATCCTTGTATACCAGGAAGCGCTGTCATCCCTCGGTCTAAAAGACTTCGTCATTAAACTAAATAACCGAAAACTACTGGCCGGCATTGCGGATATTATAGGAAAGCCCGAACTACTTATCGATATGACCGTAGCTATCGATAAGTTGGATAAAATTGGATTGGTAGGTGTAAAACAAGAACTAGCGGCTAAAGGCTTTTCAACGGAAGAGCTTGCAATGTTAGATCCTATTATTACTTTATCAGGCAGCAATGTCGATAAATTAGCCACATTAAAGGAAGTATTGAAAAGTTCAGAAATGGGGCAAAAAGGAATCGAAGAAATTGAAATGGTCCTGGCTTATGCGCAAAAATTAGATGCCAATGCATTGCCCTATATAGAAGTTGATATTACCCTTGCCAGGGGATTAAACTATTATACCGGAAGCATCTTTGAAGTCAAAACCAACGAAGTTTCTATGGGAAGTATAGGCGGAGGCGGAAGGTATGATGACTTAACCGGAATGTTTGGTTTACCGGGTCTCACCGGTGTAGGAATATCTTTTGGAGCCGATCGTATTTATGATGTACTCTTGGAACTCGATCTATTTCCGGAGAGTACAACAAAAACAACGCAGGTGTTGGTAACAAACTTTGATCAGTCTACCGAAGATTATGCGTTGAGTCTACTCCAAACCTTAAGAAAAAACGGAATAGCAAGTGAGCTTTATCCAGTAGCTGCAAAACTTAAGAAGCAGCTAACTTATGCCGACCAGAAAAAGATTCCTTATGTTATATTCATAGGGGCAGAAGAGCTCTCCTCCGGTATGTTAACTATAAAAAAGATGATTACGGGCGAGCAAGAAAAAATGGCAGCTGATGATCTCTTCAGCTATCTTATAAACACCGCTGACCCAAACTAAAAAGTATCACATCTTGTTTCTGCCTGTCTTGAAGTCAGGCAGAAATATGATCGGCCCGATGGAGACTGCGAACACCTCGTGCTTAGGCAACCAGTTTCAAAAAACAATAGACTAAAGGCGCCGCCAACAGCAAGCCGTCAAATCGAT
Source organism: Olivibacter sp. 47 (assembly GCF_030372825.1). Classification (NCBI taxonomy): domain Bacteria; kingdom Pseudomonadati; phylum Bacteroidota; class Sphingobacteriia; order Sphingobacteriales; family Sphingobacteriaceae; genus Olivibacter; species Olivibacter sp. 47. The sequence goes on along the minus strand of NZ_JAUCNR010000001.1, from coordinate 5,639,528 downwards.
CCAATAATCCACCATGTCCTGGCAACAATGATCCGGAATCTTTTACCTGAAAACTTCTCTTCAACATAGATTCCGTTAAATCTCCCCAGGTTCCGAATACAGAAATTATAACCGCTATCACACACCACTCCCAGCGAGCCAGATTGGCATAATAATGGTGTAAAATAAGACTTACACCAACACTTAAAGCTACACCTCCAATAAAGCCCTCCCATGTCTTCTTAGGCGAATGTCGTTCAAATAACTTCGTTTTACCAAATTTCATACCCACAAGGTATGCACCGGTATCATTTGCCCAAAGCATAAACAAGAACGACATAGGAAGATAGTATTCATAATGACCTCCCAGGAATCCGAGTCTGAAAAAAAACAGGAAAGGAATTACTGCATAGATAACACCTAAAAAAGTAAGTGCGATATTGTAAAAAGGCCGTTCGTTTTTTCGATATAACTCCCGCATGTAAATAAAGGCTAAAAGAGGAACAGAATACAATAATGCAGAAGGCGTTACAAAATTTAAATCCAGTAGTGCCACGATTATAAAAAGAACTATTCCCAATAAGGTACCGCCCAAACGATCAGGTTTTACACCCTCTTTATCTATTAATCTATAAAATTCGATTAAGCTAAGAATGGCTAAAACAATAAAGAATATACTAAATGCATAAGCCCCTGAAAGTACAGATGCCAGCATAACTAAAACGAAGAAAAAACCTGTTATTGCGCGCGTTTTCATGTGAGTAATAATGATTTTTAATTTATTTGCTTCGCTTTTCGTCTATAGAAATACAGAACGAAGATACCCGCAAATAAGCTGGCGATCGCCAAAGGCCACTGATTAAGTTCAAATGATAGTGAATCCAAAGGCTTGTTTGATTTAACAAGATAATAGGCAATAAGAATAGCTGATACATTATTAATAAAGTGCGCTGTTACCGGAAGCCAGATACTTCGTCCCCAAAAGTATAAATATCCACATAAAGCACCGATTAACATTCGGGGCAGAAATCCATAAAATTGAACGTGGATTGCGCTAAATATGGCTGCCGTTAGCCATATCGCCATATGCGGCTTCCCGATCCACTTAATAAAAATGTTCTGTAAGCATCCTCGGAATAAAAACTCCTCACCAACGGCTGCTAAAATTCCGATCATGAAGATGTTAATAATCAACCCGGTGAAAGATTTGCGGGATAAAAAGGCATTCGTCAAAGCCCCGGTTTCATCTTCTTTCGCGCGCATCCATTGTTCGATATTCTTCATAAAATCCGGAAGATGCATTTGCTCGTTCAATAAGATTGTTATTTCAAAAAAGGGTGAAAACACCACCATTAATAATAAAACCAATGCATAGAGCTTAACATTAGGCTTAAAGGATAAATCAAAATACGGTCGGTTGTTCTTTTCTATTCGATTAAGCAACAGGGATGGAACCACAAATGTTCCTATCGCTGAAAAAATCTGTGATATACTGATAAAGTTTAACTCATCCGCTGTTAATCCGGTAAAACCCTTGGCTCCTATTTGCAAAACATCACGCCCAAAAAGTAAAAAACCAATAAACACCCCCACTAAACTGAAAACGGTGGCAGAAAGCAATACCGTAATGAGTAAGTAAAGAAAAGACATACTTGGATGATTATCAGAACGATTATAAGGATAAGCACTCAATTTTTTATATTTTTGCAAACTTAGATAAATTGCCTTTTATATGCAATATAATCGCGTTGCATATAAAAGGAATTATCGGTCTCTCCTCTGCCTTTAAGAGCTTATTTTGTAGAGGAAATTATTTTAATGATTGAGTTGAATATAGATAATGTCTGTCAAGATAGGAAATAATATTGATTTAGGAGCCTTTCCGTTGCTGCTTGCTCCAATGGAAGATGTGAGTGATCCGCCCTTTAGGTATGTATGTAAACAGAATGGGGTAGATATGATGTATACCGAATTTATCTCTTCCGAAGGACTGATTAGACATGCGGCTAAAAGTAAGCAGAAGTTAGATATTTTCGAATATGAACGCCCCATCGGTATTCAAATTTTTGGCAGTGATATCAAAAGTATGGAAGAAGCTACTGAAATAGCCACTTTAGCCAAACCGGATCTCATTGACATTAATTATGGCTGCCCGGTTAAAAATGTAGCTTGTAGAGGGGCGGGGGCAAGTTTATTGCAAGACATTGATAAGATGGTAGCAATGACCAAAGCCGTAGTTAATGCAACGCATTTACCGGTAACCGTGAAAACAAGACTTGGATGGGACGATCATACCAAGAATATCTATGAGGTAGCGGAAAGACTACAAGATATTGGAATTCAAGCGCTTAGTATACACGGGAGGACACGATCACAAATGTACAAAGGAAATGCTGACTGGAGTTTGATCAAAAAGGTAAAAAAAAATCCGCGTATACATATCCCTATTTTCGGTAACGGGGACGTAGATAGCGTTGAAAAGGCCGCTGCTTGGCGTTTAGAATATGAAATTGACGGTATCATGATTGGCAGAGCTTCTATCGGTTATCCGTGGATATTTCGCGAAATCAAGCACTTTTTTGAAACAGGTACCTACCTTGACGGTCCTACCATCAAAGAACGAGTGGATGTGTGTAAGACTCATTTCGTAAAGTCAATAGAATGGAAGGGTGAGAAAACAGGTATATTCGAAATGAGAAGACATTACGCAAACTATTTCAAAGGTATTCCCAATTTCAAAGAATATAGAATGAAACTAGTAAGCCTAGATAAAGTACCGGAGATTAATGAAGTTTTAGATGAGATAGCATTTCAGTTCGCGGACGTCACGACTGATGTATAAATGAACAAAAATTGATAACGGAGTATTTCTATTTTAATTCTCCATTTCCTATATTGCCTCAAAATAAGAAAAGAATGGTTACTGAAATTACTGAAGGTGTTAAAGTTTCGGTAGAGGCAATATACCAACCGGAGTATTCCAATCCGGAAAACGAACATTTCATGTTTGCTTATAAAATCACCATAGAAAATATGAGCGACTACAATGTTCAATTATTAAGAAGACACTGGTTTATATTTGACTCAAATGGAACACATAGAGAAGTAGAAGGTGAAGGAGTAATTGGCCAGCAACCGCTCATTGCGCCTGGAGAACGGTATGAATATGTATCAGGATGCAACTTGAAGAGCGACATGGGCAGTATGCAGGGCAGCTATCAAATGTTGAGGGAAATAGACGGAGCGGTATTTGATGTAGTCATTCCTAAATTCCATTTAATTCCCGACCATAAGCTCAATTAATATATTCAATACCCCCTTCTATTGACAGATATTACTTAATTTTACAAAAATTTAGGTATTCTTTGATAGTTAGTCCCAATGCGTGTGGCTAGGCGCAATTTAGTATGATAAATAACTTCAAGAACTGTCAAGCTTGGTAGTTATGGTAAAAGATGGTGGCCAACATAAGATTAGCATTTTAATACATAACTACTTGTAAAATAAATATTTACATATAACAAATAACAATATTATAATTTGAGTATATTATCAGTAGAGCGTATAAGCCATACCTTTGGTGATCGATGGCTATTTAAGGACCTCACTTTTGGTTTGCAGAAGGGGGATAGGGTGGCGCTTGTCGGCATTAACGGAACGGGCAAATCTACCTTGTTAAAAATCCTTAGCGGAAAGACGATCCCTATCGAAGGAAAAGTAGTAAAAACCAAAGATCTGAAAATAGGCTATCTCGAACAAGAACCTTCCTTTGAAAATCTGACACTAGTGTCAGATTTTATTTATAGCATAGACAACGATATCCAGCAATTCATAAAGGAGTATGATTTTCTTATACGAACAGAGCAAACGAGTAATCCCCGTCTACAGGAATTGGCAGATATACTTACCATTAAAGATGCCTGGAATTTTGAAAATAATATTAAGACCATTTTGAATAGAATGGGTATTGTTGATTTAGAACAACCAATCAACAAACTTTCAGGTGGACAAAGAAAAAGACTGTCTTTAGCCAAGTTATTAATAGACGAACCGGACGTATATATATTAGATGAACCAACCAACCATTTAGACATTGAAACAATTGAGTGGTTGGAAAATTTGCTAACGATCGGACAGAAAACTATTATATTCGTAACGCACGACCGCTATTTTCTAGACAATATCTGCACCGAAATAAAGGAGCTTAATGAAGGAAACCTTTATTCTTATAAAGGCAACTACGGGTATTTCTTAGAAAAAAAGGCAGAACGCGAAATATCCGACACGGCATCTCTAGAGAAAAATAAAAACTTATTAAGAAAGGAACTTGAATGGATGCGTCGCCAACCCAAGGCACGCGGTACCAAGTCAAAAGCAAGAATTGATGCATTCTACGATTTGGAGGAAAAAACAAAAAGTGATAAGAGAAAGGACAGCCTTCGTTTAGACATTAAATTAAGTAGACAAGGTAATAAAATATTAGAGCTGAATCATATTAATAAGTCATTCGGAAAGCATACCATAGTTGATAATTTTTCTTACATTTTCAAGAAAGGAGATCGGATCGGTTTAGCAGGAAAAAACGGTAGCGGTAAATCTACCTTTCTCAATTTAATTACCGGTCAAGAGTTACCTGACAGTGGTGAAATCATCACAGGGGAAACAACTGTTTTCGGTTATTATAAGCAGGGCGGATTAAATTTCACCGAAAAGCAACGAGTAATTGATGTTGTCAAAGAAGTAGCTGAATACATCACAACCGGAAAAGGGGAGACCATTACTGCATCTCAGCTCTTAACTCATTTTCTTTTTACTCCCGAAAAGCAATACAATTTAGTTGAAAAACTAAGTGGCGGCGAAAAGAAGCGGCTTCAATTAATGCGTGTTCTTATCAAGAATCCCAACTTTCTTATACTGGACGAACCAACCAACGATTTAGATATCGATACCCTAAATGTTTTAGAAAATTTTTTAGAAAATTATACGGGAGTCTTACTTCTTGTTTCACATGATCGCTTCCTTATTGATAAACTTACCGATCAATTATTCATTTTTCAGCAAGAACAGCCAATAAGAATCTATAATGGAAATTATTCGGATTTCAAACTAGAGGAAAACCCAGTAAAGAAAGAAACAAAAACATCAAACACTACTGAACCTAAAAAAGATAAGGTCAAGTTATCTTTTAAAGAGAAACGAGAATTTGAGATTTTAGAGCAGGAAATTGCACATATAGAATTTACAATTAAAGAAAAAACCGAACAATTGCTATCTACTACAGATCATCAACTTATTACGATACTTTCGAAAGAACTAGAAGTACTAAATAACGATCTAGAAGAAAAGAGTGTTCGCTGGATAGAATTAGGAGAATTAATATAAACGTTTCACGTGAAACATAATAAAATGTTTCACGTGAAACACGACGAGTTATGTTTTCAAAATATAATGTTATTGTTGTAGGTGCCGGCCATGCCGGATGCGAGGCGGCGGCAGCGGCTGCTAACTTAGGATCAAAAGTGCTACTCATTACTATGAATATGGGTACAATTGCTCAAATGAGTTGTAATCCTGCCATGGGAGGTGTTGCTAAAGGTCAAATAGTTCGCGAAATAGATGCGCTAGGTGGTTATTCCGGGATAATCGCTGATAAAACCACCATTCAATTTAGAATGTTGAATTTATCTAAAGGTCCGGCCATGTGGAGCCCGCGGTCGCAAAACGACCGAATGCGTTTTGCTGAAGAATGGCGACTCCAATTGGAATCATTATCAAACATAGACTTTTGGCAAGATACCGTTAAAGAAATTATTGTAGATCAAGGACGAGCAAAAGGTGTTATTACGTCACTGGGAATACGAATCGAAGCGGATGCAGTTGTATTAACGAATGGCACTTTTCTAAATGGTATTATTCATATCGGTGAAAAAAAATTTGGTGGAGGTAGAACGGGCGAGAAGGCCGCCACTGGACTAACCGAGCAACTCATCTCAATTGGCTTTGAGTCTGGTCGCATGAAAACGGGAACACCTCCTCGTGTAGATGGAAGAACGCTCGACTATACCAAAATGGAAGAGCAGTGGGGAGACGAGAAAAGAGGTCGCTTCTCTTATCAATCCATTGATTTACCTCAAGAGCAACGCTGCTGTTGGATCACCTATACGAATACCAATGTTCATGATACCTTAAAAGAAGGCTTTGAAAAATCACCGATGTTCACTGGCAGAATTAAAGGATTGGGCCCTCGGTATTGTCCTTCTATAGAAGACAAAATAAATCGCTTTGCAGAACGTGATAGACATCAAATTTTTGTTGAACCCGAGGGATGGAGAACCCACGAGATCTATGTTAACGGCTTTTCCACATCACTGCCTGAAGATGTACAATTCAAAGCTTTGAGGCAAATTCCAGGTTTTGAAAATGCCAAAATGTTTAGACCTGGGTATGCGATTGAATACGACTATTTTCCGCCAATGCAATTGGATTTAACACTTGAAACAAAAAAGGTAAAAAACCTATTTTTTGCAGGGCAAATTAATGGCACCACCGGCTATGAAGAGGCAGCAAGTCAAGGCCTCATTGCCGGTATAAATGCGCATCAACGAATTAACGATCTACATGAACTTATACTTAAAAGATCAGAGTCTTATATAGGTGTTTTGATTGATGACTTAGTGACAAAAGGTACAGAAGAACCTTATCGTATGTTTACTTCTCGAGCAGAGCATCGATTACTTTTAAGACAGGACAATGCTGATATTCGACTAACACCATTGGCCCATCAACTTGGTTTAGCTTCGGAAGAGGCCTTAGATAAAGTGAAAACTAAAATTAGCAAGTCTGATGAGATAGTAGAGTACCTTCGCAAAACGTCTGTTGAAGCTTCTAAAATGAATCCAATATTGGAAAAATTATCTTCCAGTCCACTCACCCAAAATATAAAAATGTTCAATGTCCTTGCTCGACCTCAGGTAAATATCTGGAATTTAGCTGAAGCAAATAGTAGCTTAAAGGACTTGCTCGCTGATTTTTCCGAGGAAATAATAGAACAGGCCGAAATAAAGGTAAAATACGATAGCTACTTCGATAAAGAAATTGAGATTGTAAATAAAATGAAGAAAATGGAGGATAAAGAAATTAATCCGCATTTTGATTATAATCAACTGATATCCCTTTCAAAAGAAGCTCGGGAAAAACTTATAAAGATAAAACCGAGAACGCTCGGTCAAGCCTCTCGAATTTCCGGCGTATCACCAGCTGACGTTAGTGTTCTTATGGTTCATATGTCAAATTAATATAAAATATTGAATATCAATACGTTATATAAAAATTAAATAAAGCGATAAGAGACATTATCTTTTAAAAAACGATGCTAATCTCCAAAAAGAAGAAAAACGTGTTAAAAGGCTTAAAAATAAGCTTAAATACAAATTACCTTATTTTACTCATTCTTTTCGTCACTTTATTATTCAATACGCATTGTGCAAGCATACAGCAACCGATGGGAGGGCCAAAGGATAGCATTCCTCCAAAAGTTTTAAAAGAAACGCCTATCAACCTCAGCAGAAATTTTAAATCCAAAGAAATCGTTATCGAGTTTGACGAATTTGTTAAACTTCAGAACGAACTGAAAGAAATCAGTGTAACGCCTGATATGGATAAAATTCCAATTTATAAAATAAAGAAGAAATCCTTAGTCATTACCTTACCTGATACCCTGGAAGAAAAAACAACATACACCATAAACTTTGGAAAAGCCCTCGGGGATTATAACGAGGGAAATCCTTTACTAAATTACAGCTATGTCTTTGCTACTGGCGATCAAATAGATTCACTTAATATATCAGGTAATGTCAGCAACGCACTTACTTTAGAAAAGGAAAAGGAGGTGACGGTTATGCTTATACCTACCCGGCAAGATTCAATATTCGGTAAGAGAAAAGCGAATATTTTTACGCTTACCGATTCAGCAGGCAATTTCAAGATTCACAATCTAAAAGAAGATACATATCGCATTTATGCTCTAAAAGAAAAAAATAATGATCGTATATTTAACGGAACAGACGAGGAAATTGGCTTTTTAACTGACTCCTTCTTATTGAACAAGGACACTAGTAATATTCGTTTAGCGATATCTAAACCTGTTCCAACAACTTTCAGACTGCTCGACCGTAAAATTGAAAAAATGGTACGATAAATTTCATTTTTAATAGACCTATAACAAACCCCGATATTGAGGTCCTTAGCCCAAACTCCTTAGATCAGGATAAAATTGTAAATTATAGTTCTACACGGGATAGCGCTTCGATGTGGCTAAGTGAATTAACCTTCGATTCTTTAAAAGTACGTATTACCGAAAACAATCAGGTCTTAGATTCAACGACCATTCGCCGAAGCAAAAATGAAAAGTACGATCGGGATCTCATTATTACCGATAATATCAATAGCCAGAAGGTTAACAAAATAAAACACATCATATTAAACAGCACCGCTCCCATAAAGTCGTTTGACAAACAAAACATAATACTTACGGAAGATTCCGTTTCACGTACTAACTTCCAACTAGTAAAAGATACCAGCAGTAATAGATCGTACATTATACGGTACAATTGGCGCCCTAAACGAAACTATGAATTGGATCTAAAAGAGAATGCGTTTCAAGGCCATTTTGGTGAAAAATCAAAGGCTGTAAAGCGAAAGTTTACACTGGACGAAACGGAAAATTTTGGAGACGTTATTCTAAAATTAAATGTACCTGATACCATTGGAAATCAATACCTCGTTCAGATAACAAACGAAAAGAAGGAAAATATCTTTCTCTCAACTGCCATTCGGAAATCCGATCGCCTCGTCTTCAAGCAATTTCCGGGTGGGAAGTACTTAATTAGAATCGTTTATGATATAAATCGAAATAATAAATGGGACCCAGCTGATGTAGAAAAGCGTACACAGCCTGAAAAGGTTTGGTATCATAGTAAACCAATCACGGTTAGACCTAATTGGGAACAAGAGGAAGTCATCGATATACCGAGTGAAGATAAGTCGATGGAAGCTAATCCACCCCAAACCAACTAGCATATAGCACATAATTGTGTGGCAATTTATCTAACAAGGTCCTTTGTTCGGCTGTTAAGGGCTTAATCTTTTTTGCAGGTACACCAGCGTATAAAAAACCACTTTCACACACCATGTTTTCCAAAACAACCGCTCCCGCCGCTACAATTACATATTCCTCAATAACCGCCTTGTCCATCACAATTGCCCCCATTCCCACCAAACAATGATCCCTTAACGTACAGCCATGAACTATAGCATTATGTCCTACATTCACATAACTTCCTATATCCGTTCCATTCTTTAAATAAGTACCGTGAATCACCACACCATCCTGTATATTTGAATAATCGCCTATTCTAATATAATTTACATCCCCTCTTATAACCGCATTGAACCATACAGAACAATGATTCCCTATCGTTACATTACCAACTATGGTGGCGTTCTCTGCAATAAATGTATCAACGCCAATGCTTGGAGTCTTACTTAAAACAGCCTTTATTAATGCCATATACCTAAAAAACAGTGTCTATCAGCTCCTTTGAATGATTCGGATAGTCTGTAGTATAATGTAAACCTCTACTCTCTTTCCGAGCCATTGCCGATTTAATGACAATATACGAAACTTGGATGACATTTCTAAGCTCGCACAGTTTCACAGACAATTTCGTGTTCTTATAGAATTCTTCCGTTTCCTCATAAAGTAATTTGAGTCGCCGCATGGCACGTTCTAAGCGAAAATCCGAACGTACAATACCAACATAATCACTCATAATCTTCTGTGTTTCTCTTAAATTATGCGTAACCAAAATATCTTCGTTTGATAGCTGTGTATCCGTGTCATCCCAATCGGGTATATTAAGAGGTAAAGTGATCTTGTCAAAAACGCTTATTGCATGTTCAAATATCCGATGGGCATAAATCAAAGCTTCCAATAATGAATTGGAAGCTAATCTGTTAGCGCCGTGTAAACCGGTAGAAGAGCATTCGCCACAGGCGTAGAGATTATTAATAGAGGAAAGACCGAATTCATTTACCAAGATACCCCCGCAAAGATAATGAGCAGCGGGAGTCACGGGTATATAATCCCTCGTAAGGTCAATACCAATACTAAGGCATTTTGCATATATATTCGGAAAATGCTTCAAAAGCTCCACCTTATCGCGATGCGTAATATCCAAATAAACGTAATCGTCTCCCGATTTCTTCATTTCATTATCTATTGCTCGCGCAACGATATCCCTCGGCGCCAACGATCCACGATCGTCATACTCATACATAAACTCTTCTCCATTCTTCCTTCTTAAAACGGCACCAAATCCGCGCAACGCTTCTGAAATCAAAAATGATGGATACTCACCGGGGTTATACAACGAGGTAGGGTGGAACTGAATAAACTCCATATTTCTTACTTTTCCCTTAGCCCGATAAACCATTGCTATGCCGTCCCCTGTAGCAATCACCGGATTCGTAGTAGATGCATAAATATGCCCGGCTCCGCCGGAAGCCATTACAGTAATCTTACTTAAGATTTTTTCAACTTCATTTGTCAACGTATTTAATGCATAAATCCCATAACAGGTAATATCGTCACTGGTCTTATTAACAAATAAGCCGAGGTGATGTTGAGTAATGAGATCAACAGCAAAATAATGGGTTAATATGGTAATATTGGCAGACTGATGAACTTGCTCCAATAGAGCCCGCTCAATCTCAAAACCCGTAATATCTTTATAATGTAAAATACGATGTTCCGAATGTCCGCCCTCTCGCGCTAAATCATAACTACCTGTTGTTATTTCGTCAAAATGAGTTCCATATTGAATGATTTCCTTGATCCGCTCCGGACCTTCCTTAACAACGTTTTCCACAACCTTTTTATCACACAAACCATCACCAGCAACCAGAGTATCAGCGATATGCTTTTCAAAGCTGTCTGACTTATCCACAACGACGGCTACACCACCTTGTGCATACTTTGTATTCGATTCGTCCTCGTTCGATTTCGTAACTATCAGAACCTTACCATATTTTGCGGCCTTCAAGGCAAAACTCAGACCCGCAATACCCGAACCCACAACTAAGAAATCAACATTCGTCATATTGAAAAAATTATTTATTGATATCTTCCGTCAAAACGGTGGAAAAACATGTTAAATATGTGGATTTTTTTGTAAAAAGTCAGTGGAATAAAAAGAATAACTTGTTAAGAAGCCATCATATTCACATTTACCAGAACTTTTAGATTATTTATCCATCCGATGAACCGCTAGTTCCTAACCAAAATTCCGTCATAAAAAACTGACAAAAAAATATGGAAAGAAAAAACAGCAAAATAAATAGCGATTGTAAATCAATTCATTAACTTATCAATAATGTTAAAAACTTGTTGATAAAAATAGAACATCAAATAAAACAAGAAAAAAGATAATCCCATTTTCTAACATTACTAACACACTAATAAACGATAAGAAGATTTTATATAAAAAGAATTATTGTTTTTATTGAACAGTGGAAAAGCCACAAAATCCGATTTCATTTTCTTTATGTACATTTGTATAAGTGAACTATGCTTAGGCTAAGAAAATGGAAAACTATACTGAACAACTGACTGCTAAAGGCTATATCGATGAAGCAATTGACCCTCGACTGGATTTAGTTCAAGAGATCAACAGGCTTAAAAAGGAAAAGAACGCAGTTATTTTAGCACATTATTATCAGGATGCTGAAATTCAAGATATCGCTGATTATATTGGGGATAGCTTGGGGCTTTCTCAAGAGGCTGCAAAAACAGATGCTGCTATAATCGTTTTCGCCGGTGTTCATTTTATGGCTGAAACAGCTAAAATTCTATCACCCACAAAGAAAGTGTTGCTACCGGATCTTAAGGCAGGCTGCAGCTTATCAGATAGTTGTCCACCCCATTTGTTTGCGAAGTTTAAAGAGCAATACCCCGATCACCTTGTCATTACCTATGTCAACTGCACAGCCGAGTTGAAAGCACTTAGCGATATTGTGTGTACATCATCCAATGCCGTACAAATCGTTGAAAGCCTGCCGAAAGATCAAAAGATTATTTTCGGACCTGACAAAAACTTAGGCGACTATGTAAAAAAGAAAACCGGCCGAGACCTTGTTCTTTGGAACGGTGCATGTATGGTACACGAAATATTTTCGCAAGAGAAAATTGATCGTTTACGATTGCAGTTTCCTGATGCGAAATTTATTGCACACCCCGAGTGTGAGGAACATATTTTAAGGCAGGCTGATTATATAGGATCGACCACCGGTTTATTAAACTATACCATAAAAGACCCAGCTAGTACCTACATTGTTGCGACCGAATCGGGTATTATTCATCAAATGCAGAAAGCTAATCCACAGAAGACCTTTATACCCGCTCCTCCTAATAATGCATGTGCATGCAACGATTGCCCGCATATGAAGCTGAACACCTTAGAAAAGCTTTATAACGCTATGAGGTTTGAATTACCGGAAATAGATTTGCCACTGGACGTGATAAACAGAGCAAGGAAGCCAATTGAGCGTATGTTGGATATATCTGCACAATTCGGACTCTAAATTAGAAATACATACTATATTAATTCTACATGTTTGATAACAAAGAGAATACCGGTTTAGATAAACTGGGCGAGTTTGGCCTCATTGACCTGATTAATAAATCAATTGAAATAAAGGAAGAATCAACCGTAAAAGGCATAGGAGACGACGCTGCGGTTATTCAGCATGGAGGAAAACAGACACTTATTTCAACCGATTTATTATTGGAAGGTGTACATTTTGACTTAAGATATGTTCCGCTTAAGCATTTGGGATATAAAGCGGTACAAGTAAACTTAAGTGATATTTACGCGATGAATGGCATTGCCACTCAAATAACCTTTTCTATCGGCTTATCGAGCAAGTTTCCTTTAGAAGCAGTTGAGGAGTTATACGCAGGAGCTATTCTAGCATGTAAGAAGTACAATGTGGACTTGGTGGGAGGAGATACATCCGCTTCCAAGCAGGGATTAGTTATTAGTGTGACGAGTATAGGTTATGCTGATTCTTCCGCTGTAACCTATAGAAATGGGGCAGAGGAAGGTGATTTGATTTGTGTGTCCGGCGATTTGGGAGGGGCTTATGTCGGTCTTCAGTTATTAGAACGGGAGAAGCAAATATTTTTAGAGAATCCAAACATTCAGCCCGATCTGGAAGGAAAAGATTATATTGTAGAAAGGCAATTAAAGCCTGAAGCGCGACGTGATGTCGTTCAATTGCTTAAGGAACTTCAAATTAAGCCAACGTCGATGATTGACGTATCTGACGGATTAGCCTCCGAAGTTTTGCACCTATGTAAACAATCATCAAAAGGCTGCAGATTATACGAAGAAAAAATCCCTATTGATCAAATGACCTATGACACAGCGCGCGAGTTCGGATTGGATCCTACGGTCTGCGCACTTAGTGGAGGGGAGGATTACGAGCTGCTATTTACCATTAAGCAGAGCGATTATGAAAAGATAAAAGGTGATCTGGATATCAGCGTGATTGGGTATATAATGGAAGAGAACGCTGGATGTAATTTAATATCAAAAAGCGGAAATCTATACCCAATTACTGCGCAGGGATGGAACGCATTTAATTAGTTAACAGGTAGCGGTTAACCGGTAAATAAATTATAATCGGTAAACTGCAAATTCTTCACCGGTTAACTTGCTTCCTTACTCACTGAAGACTAGCCGGTTTCACGTGAAACCGGCTAGTCTTCAGTGAGTTCCTCCTCATCAAATAAACTTATATCTATTTGTTTGCTTGCTTTTGCGCCCAGTTTTTTTAGCTTTTCTACTTTAGATATGACGTTACCTTTACCGGTTTCTAGTTTCTTGCGGGCATCTTCATGTGTCCTTGCTAATATGGTTATCTGTTTGTCAATCTTATCCATGTCTTCGGTAAAACCAACGAATTTATCATAGAGTGCGCCGGCTTCTCTTGCTATTTCCATGACATTACGTGTTTGTCGCTCTTGTTTCCAAATACTGGCTATGGTTCGAAGGGTGGCTAGTAGCGTTGACGGGCTTACAATTACGACACGTTTATCCCATGCATCGCTAAATAGTTCGCTATCAATCGTGATTGACATACTGAAAGCAGATTCAATGGGCATAAATAACAAAACAAAATCGGGTGACGTGATTTTGTATAAATCCTGATAATTTTTGCGCGAAAGCTCCGTAACATGATTTTTGATAGATTGTATATGTTGTTTAGCAAACAATTCGCGCTCATCATCATTATCCGCTGCATTTACCCATCTCTCGTAGGCAACCAGTGAAACTTTTGCATCAATTACGAGGTGTTTTTCTTCCGGTAGATCAATGATCACATCGGGTTGCAGACGTTTACCGTCTTCAGTTTGAAAACTAGCCTGTAAACGATATTCGCTATCTCTGGTAAGACCCGATCGTTCTAATACTCGTTCTAGAACCACTTCTCCCCAATTCCCCTGTTTCTTCTGATCGCCTTTTAGGGCTCTTGTTAAATTAATAGCCTCATCCTTAATTAGCTGGCTTTGCTCCATTAATTGCATAACGACCCCTTTAAGGGAGTTTCGCTCCGCAGCCTCATGGTTATAAGTCTTATCGACTTTCTCTTCGAAGCTTTTGATATTCTGTTTTAAAGGATCTAAAAGTTGGTTGATGGTCTTGCGATTTGTTTCCGTAAATCGAAGTGTTTTTTCTTCCAGAATTTTATTAGCAATCAATTCGAACTCCTTATTGAACTGGCTTTTCATGGTTGCTATTTCTAATTTCTGTTCATTCAATTTTTCTTGTTGCGATTCAAAATAGGCATTTAAGCTTTCAATGGTTCGCTCGGCTGCTGCAGCTTTTTCACGCTCGGTTTTAACCTCATTCAACAAGCGTTCATTTTCCAAGCGGTAGTTCTCCGCTTTCTGTTCTGCTTTCGCAATTTTTACAAGGAGATCGTCGCGTTCTCCCTGGAAGCCGGGTATATTATCATTACCCGATTGATTGGTTCGTTGCGTCAGTTTATATAAAAAGAAAAGTAAGACTATGAGTAGAATAACGATCAGCAGATTTTCCATTGTTAATTGTTTTGTACAAATTTAGACAGAAAAATTGATTCAGGTAGCCTCGGTATTTAGCGCTCTTTCCAATGTGTCCTTTTAGTGCGGGTTTATTTATCAACCGACCTCGGATAAATTGTCAGTTTTTTACTTATCTTCTTGATATAATGTCAGGTAAGGTCAGCTTTTTTAATGCTATTTTAATCTTTTTGTCGTAAATTTAGGAGAAAAATGCATATCTTAGGTAGAAGTCCGGAAAAAGTAAATGTCGGTATGCAGTTTGAGGGAAGTAATATATAGTTGATAAAAAAATGGGAACAGAGTATTTATTATTAATAGGTATTGCAATCGTTAGTTTTATTGTTCAATGGCGATTCAAGAGTAAGTTTAAAGAACATTCCGAAACACCATTAAGCAGTGGCATGTCAGGTAAGGATATTGCGGAGAAGATGTTACATGACAATAATATTTATGATGTTAAGGTAGTTTCGGTAGAAGGACGATTAACCGATCATTATAATCCGGCGGATAAAACAGTGAATTTGAGTCCGGAAGTATATAGTGGACGAAGTGTTGCCGCGGCCGCTGTGGCTGCGCACGAATGTGGTCATGCCGTGCAGCATGCAAAGGCATATGCATGGTTACAATTTCGTTCAGCAATGGTGCCGGTAGTCAATGTAGCTTCTACGCTAACATCCTGGACTTTGATGATTGGTGTTATGTTAGTTTTTTTTGCAGGTAATATTATTGTACTAGCGGTAGGTGTTGCTGCTTTAGCATTGGTTACCTTATTCAGTTTCGTAACCCTGCCTGTGGAGTTTGATGCTTCCAATAGGGCTTTAGCTTGGCTGGAAGCAAACAAAGGAATAATGGCAAGCAGAGAGGAACATGATGGTGCGAAAAATGCCCTTTGGTGGGCTGCCATGACTTATGTGGTAGCTGCTCTATCTTCACTGGCAACGCTGGTATATTATGCAAGCATCTTATTTCGCTCCAGAGATTAAAAAAATAGACATACAATGCAGAACAAAGGGATTCATTTATTTATGAATCCCTTTTGTTTTTATACAAATGACCGTTTAGATAGATATTCATTTTCTTTTTCTGTCATTCGCTTTTTATCAACAGGTTTCTTATCTAAATAGCCACATAGGTGTAAAATACCATGAATAATAACGCGATGCAGCTCATCGACTTCTTTTACTAAAAAGCTTTTTGCGTTTTCCTTGATTCTATCAATACTGATGAATATATCACCTGCGATGACGTTTTCGTCTTCGCTATTATCAAAGGTTATAATATCGGTATAGGTATCGTGATTAAGATACTCCACATTTATCTTATGCAAATATTCGTCCGAGCAAAAGATGAAGCTTATTTCACCGGGTTTTAAACCTTCATTAGCAATAGCATCCTTTATCCATTGTTTTAATAGCAGTTTGTTTTTTATAGTGTATTTAATTTCTTCAGTAAAGAAGTTTACGGTAGCACTTGGCATCTCTATTTTTTTCTTTCAAATGTACAATGTTTAATACTTATAAGTAAGTTAAAGCGTAAAAAGCTGAGTCGTTAAACAATCTGCCAAGAGCTTATTGCTTACTGCCTAAAGCCTTATGTCTAGCGACCTAACTAATATGAAGTAAAAAAAAGACAGAAATTATATAGATTATAAAATAATATTCAAATACATCGTAAATTGATCAATAAAGTGTCGTAAATCCATCGTATATTTTACGATGAATTTACGATAAAAATACGATAGATTTACGGCAAAACGTAATATCTGACATATTTCAATTTCTTTTTTATACAATTTTTGTCATTTATTTCTTATGATTAATGGGCTAACGTTCGCAGGAGTAATCAGAATAAATAACGGTATTTGATAAAGCAATATTCAGCGAATAATATGTGCTTGGTAAAAAATTGTGATTTACAGATTTTTTCTATAAGTTTGTCATCCTAAAATTCGGGATGTAGCGTAGCCCGGTATCGCGCCAGCATGGGGTGCTGGAGGTCGTCGGTTCAAATCCGGCCATCCCGACAGATAAGTGTTAGGCCCAGGGCCCTTATCAAAAGAAAGAGGAATCAGATCAAGCTTGTTTGAATTTGGTTCCTCTTTCTTTGATATATACTTGGGAAACAATATTCGTCCATGACTCCTCTTCAAGGATGGTTACAGCGTAGTGTATAGGGCAGTAGTGCGTAACCAATCCGACGATTCCGACAAAGAATCGAGTCGATTAATCTTTCCTTTCCAGCCAGGAAACCTGTTGCGTACTTTTATTATCCAAACTTAAAATGGAACCGTACAAAGTAGGTTTGCGAGCTGCGATATAACGGTTGCCACCGGCATCTTGTAATTTCTGAGGCGTTAAAACGGCTGTAACCATTTCATCATCCATTGTACGACATTCATTAAGTATATCGCCGAATGGATCTAGGATCATGGAGCAACCATTTTTAAGTTGGTCATCATCCATGCCAATGGCGTTTGAGAAAACGCAGTATACACCGTTGTCATAGGCTCTGGCAGGAAGCCATTTCATCAGCCATTCACGTCCTTTCATACCATTGAATTCTATTCTTAAACTGGTTGGATCTTCTTTTCTATTTTTCCATAGCTTGGGATCAACAAAACCCGCTCCCGGACGTGGTGAGGGCGTACACATGGTTACGTGCGGCATGAAAATAATTTGGGCGCCCAATAAACGAGTTGCCCGCACGTTTTCTATGATATTATTATCATAACAGATTAATATACCACATTTCCAACCGTCCAACTCGAATATACAATATTCATTTCCTGGTTTTAAATGTGGGTTGATAAATGGGTGTAGTTTCCTGTACTTAGCAACGAGGCCATTTTTATCAACGCATACATAAGCTTTAAACAAGTTATCTTCACTGTCTTTTTCAAATAAGCCTGCTAATATGCTTATATTATTTCGAGAAGCTATTTCGGTTAATTTTTGTATGGAATAGCCATCTGGGATCGGTTCTGCTAATTCAAGCATTTCCGCTAAAGATAAATTTCTTGCAAAGGTATACCCTGTAATTGAACACTCGTGAAAAGTAATGGCCTTTGCACCTTTCATAGAGGCTTCTTTGGATAAACGATCTATCACAGACAAATTATATTCTTTATCAGCACTTCTGTGCTCAAATTGTGCAGTAGCAATGGTTATATTGTTCATGTTTCTTTTTTACAAAGGTAGTACTGCTATACGGAATAAAATTGTACAGAATCGACATCTCATTACAGTTGTAAGAAATTAACAGCAAGTTTATTACGTGTTTTAAAATAAGACGAAGGTGTCAATCCCGTGATCTTCTTAAATTCGCGAATCAGGTGAGACTGATCATAATAACCGGCCCCATAGGCTACTTGACTTAGCTTGGTTTTTGTTGATGTTTTTCTGATATCGCTTAAAAAGAAATGTAGTTTGATTAAATTGGCAAAACGTTTGGGTGTCATCCCTGTTGTGTGATTAAAAATCCGTTCTAATTGGCGTTTTTCATATCCTGAAAATTTTACCATTTCATCAACACTCAATAAGCCTCTTTTTTTAATCACATGTGAAATAGTTGCAGGTACAACCGGCGGGATGGCATACAGTATGTCAAAAAACGACTTCATGAGAAAAGGCTCAAGCACTTCAATTTTTTCATAGATACCGGCAGTGGCCTTCATTGTTGATAATAAGCCCGAAGCTGTGTTTCCTAAAATATCAGTCAAATCGAGGATAGTTTTATCCAGCGAGTTGTCTAAAAATCGATAGGTTACATAAGGTTGTAATACAATTATGGTGAGTTTTAAGGAACCGTGACAGATAAGATCTTCAAATTTCTCAACTTTTCCGTAAAGGAAGCTTGCCGGAAGATCATGTTGATAAGTTGGATGATTGTTGATAAATAGCTTTCCTTCTTCGCACAAAACAATACCCGGATTCCCATCGGGAAACAAACGAAGATGATGTAAATAGTTACCTTTTGCTTCAAGAAAAAGATAATGCTTTACCAAGCTTTTTAAGGATGCTGAGGGCAAGAGTTGCATTTGCAGTCAAACTTAGGAAATATACTTTTACCTATTAAAATGCCGTAGTAGGAAAGATAAGTATTATTCTTTAAAAATTGAAATATTCTCTGGATGATCGGATACCATTCTAGGAACTCAGCCTATTTGCCATCCTTTTTTCACGTTTTTGGAGATAGAACTTCTGTGTACTGATTTGGCATAAAATTAGATAACGGTTATTTTGAATAAAAACACGTTATCAATAACCTATGAGTAAGCGTTATATCCAGGAATATAGAAAGAATTTATTACGGGCAATTTATCATTTGGAAGAAGCCTACAAAGGGTTAAATCAAAGTCTCCGGCAACTTGCTGTAAGCGGTGAGCTTCACGAAGTAGAGGAAATATTTACAGAAGGAGAAAAGTTTGAGTTTAAGCATAGCGACTTTGACCACTTAAATGATCAAAACATTCAACATGTATTACCAATTATTCAGCTGATTGAGGAAAAATATGAAACCCTAAAGAATATCAATCAAGTATCAACTGAAGAAATTACCAAGCAATGGGAAGAAGATAACCATTTAGAAGATGAGGAAGATTGATGTCTTTTCATTGTAGATTACATTATCAATAACATTTATTAATCCTGTTTATACCAGTTTTTAAGTGCATGTATAAATGAGAAAAGACCGACATCCATATGATCCATTTCTCGATAGGTTGTTGAGGTGCAATCGAGGTTTTTTACAGCATCTGAACTTAGTTTTTCTGCCATCACTTCGGCTGGTTTTACATACCAAACAGAATCCTCTAACCCACCTACGCTTAAATAGATAGCTGTGCTGTCCTGCTTTCCGTTATTTTTCAAACTGTCCGTCAGGCGGTTTAAATAGAAATCATTGTACCAAATAGTTGGACTCGCCGAAACAAACTTATTAAAATTGCTTGCTCCACTTCGCACCTGTTCAAAGTAAGTTAATAAGGAGAAGTAACCACCAAAGGAATGGCCTAATAGCACTTTATCAGTATTTAGTCTTAGAGAATCTGCTAATCCCGGCAATAATTCGTTCGCAAGAAAGGCTTGGAATCTCCTGGCTCCTCCTTCAGCTTGCATTTCGTCAGAAGCAATGGAATGCGGATATAGAAAATCGCGTACCCGCAGGGAATCCATTTTCTCCAACGAATCATAACCAACTCCAACTAGAATGATGGGTTTCATTAGGCCTGTCTGTTCAAATTGGTGGACAATAGGAGCCAGCATAGGAAAATAAAAATTGGCATCGGTCACGACAACCAATGGATATGTTGATTTAGCCTTTTCTTCATATTCCAAAGGCTTTTGAATATAGATGGAAAACGTGTCTTTTACTTCATTTGAATATAAATTAAAACCGGATTTGCTTTCCGGTTTCCTTTCGCTATTTGGTTGACAGGCAGTTAGACAACCTATGCAGGCTAGTACATACGAGAGAATAGACTTATGAAACTTTTTATTATTTGCGAGGCGCCCGGTAATCTTTAAAAGATTCTTTAATGTGGGTAAGTATATCATATTCAGACATTTTAGTTAATTCTTCTTTATTAGGTCGATAACGTTGAATGAAAAGAAAAAGTGAATCGCCCTGAAGTCCTGTTATTTTTTGCACTTTTTCCGACGAAAAAACGTGATCTAAGTATTTTTCTCGCTCTTCTTGTAAGAGAATCTTTTGAAGCTTGGTTATAGGGCTTTTGTTCTTTCCGACAAGATTCACTAATGAAAGCAAATTTATACTGACAATAGACGCTGTACTGCTGGCTGCTCTGTTGTAGGGTAATGGCGTATTATCGAAGTAGTTTTTGGATGAGAATAGATCTTTCCAAGAAGGCTTGTTGGAATTGAAAACGGATGCATATTGTTTTCGAAAATATATAGAATCCATTGAATGGTCTTTCTTAGCCGTAATATTGATTTCATCCAATAGAATTATTCTATTGGACTTGGTGCTATCTATAGTTACCGATTTTTCGACACTGTCTAATATTATCGTAGGATTGTTCCAGGCATATAGAACAGTGAAGCAAAAAACAAAAATGATCGTAAATGTAAAACGCATAGTCGTTCTTTATTGCGATATAAAGAATTTATCAGCTGATTTACAATTAATTAACAGTTTTTAACAAGGCGCTTTGGACAAGAGAGGGAGAGGGAAAGGAAAATGGTTTAACCCAGGTACCCCGCAATGCGATTATAGATAAACGCCATTTTCGTTGGTTTTAGTTCTCCAAAACGCATTCTTTTACAGGAAGAATTTGCCACATATCCGTAGGTGGATAAAAAATGGAGTAAACACCTATTTTCTTTTGGAAAGATTAATTGATGATGGTTTCTTAAATGTAATTTGGTAAGTGCTAATCCAGCCCTTTCGGTTTTGGCTATAATAGGTCCGTTTTCTAAAGTTGGTATATAGTATCCTTCAATTTCATTTTCCTCTAAGTAAACAAGCGCATCTTTGAGAAATTTTTCTAAATAAAATAAGCGGTTTTCGGCAGATGTTTCTTGATCAAGTTTCGAAATTCCCTGCCTGAAATCTTCTTTATAAGGTTGAATATGGCTCGTTTCAAGCGTTTCCTGTGGAAAATTAATATCGGTAAAAATCATGTATTCCGTTTCCGTTACAAAACCAACTTTTTCATATATCGGTGCACCAAGCGCTGTGGCCAACAAATAAATGGTTTGGCAATTATATTCTTTGGCAATATTGACTAGTGTTTCGGTAATCAGTTTACCCAAACCTTTACCTCGGTATTCAGGGCTCACAATAATATGACCCAGCCAGGCGACGTCACCATGAATAATAGTAGCGCCAACACCCGCCAATTGGTTGTCCATGTCAACCTTTATCGGATATGAAAAAGGTTCCTCTATATAACGAGAAAAGGCGACTCGTATATCAGACCAACCATCTTGTTGTAAAGATGTTACCGGTGCTAAATCAACAGAATCCATCGGAGCTATAACCATGTAAGAAATCGATATGTTGTATGCTAATGTAAAAGATTTTACCGGATAACATTACATATCATTTTCACAATTTGCGATCGATACGAAAGCAAACCGATCGCAAATTGACTTAGGTTATTTATAACGTATTTTCTCCTAAAGAAGTGATTCCATTTAAATCGCGAAGGCGAGCGATGATACCCCAGCCATAAAAACTATTGGCTACCCCAATAAGTATTTCGTTATCTCCTTTTTGTAAAGGTAAATTAATAGCACTGTTTTCTATCGAACATCTGCCAAAAGGAGCTTTCATAATGGGGTGAGCGTAATAATTCTTGTCTACATAAATATAACGACCATTGATCAGTACCCATACTTCATCACTGAATCCGAAATCCATCCATTTCTGTTGATCGTTGTCCGACGTAATTTTCGTTTTTAACCAAATGAGGCGCCTGTTGGGATTTACGCCATAAAGCCTTGTTAAGTTTACGAGTCCTCGACGTTCAGTGTTAATTGATATCCACTTGTTGTCCGATTTTGGAAAATCATCACTCTTTGGTTCCCGGCCATATGGAAAATCGATCGGTTCAATAAGTTGCCAATGGCGAATATAACGCGGATCATTAGCAGTTGGATCGATCCCTGGTGTATTTGTAAGTCCTTCAATCGAACCGGGTTTAACCTTTAAGTTAGCAATAATCGATTCTCCGTCAAACGCCAGCGTTCCACGCGAAACATCTCCTTCCAGTTGAGGGACCCAAAGAACCGGTTTGGTTTGATCATTCAGGTATATTTGCATCTGCTTTTCCGAAATAACCAATTTAATGTGATTCCACTTTCTTTTCGAAAAATTAGCAGGTGCTTGGTAATGTGCCAACATATCCCAAAGATTAACACCTTTTAGAAAAGGAGCGTATTGCAGGGCATCCATTGCCAACGAATTACCTGCTCTTGGTGTGCGAAGGTACACACATTCAGATGCTTCGTTGCTCTGAAATCTGAAGTAAAAAGACGAGAACATGGTATCTATTGGCTGCCAGTCAAATTCAATTGTTCCGGTAGCAAATTCAAAGTCCTTTAGTCGAGTCAACCCTGCTTTCGGATGGATATGCATTGTTTGCACATCTTGTGTTTTTTTGTAGGATACCCGGCTTGAATCGTTTTGCCAATAAGACTTTTCCAGTGGAACGGTAATAATGCCATCCTTTACTTTCAACCCATTAGATTTTTGTTGTGCCGGCAAAGAAGTAGCAAGAAAAACATAAATAATTGATAAGATAAAGCGCGATGTTTTCTTCATGACTTTTGGATTAGATATAATGGTTTTACGCAAATAACGAATACGATAAACCATTTAAAGAATCAAAATCGATTCAAAATCATTCATTTCCGTTCAACCTTACTTCCGTAGGGATACAATGGAATAGAGATCAAGCAAACGAGGGCCTTGATTCGAAACCAATGAAGAAAGCTGATATTGATGGGGATGTTAATCGATGGCGAAAGAGACAGAACTAACAAAATTGACTAATTTTCCCTTATTACACTCATATATAAAGTCTCTTAGCGCTTTACTGGTATATTTTTCAAAATCTCCCACAATGGCAAGTTGCATACGATAATTGGAAAACTTTTGTAGAACCTCTCCGGCAAAACCACTCTTTAGATCGAAGAAGGAAGGACTTATATCTTTCTCATGAAGTATAATTTTTTCAAATCCCTGATAGTATAGACTCCCCATTAAATCGAGTGCGTCATCTTTGGTTTTCAAAATAATTTCATCCGAGACGATCTCAGCAATTTCTTTATTTTGTACTTTGTATGCTTTTATCTGCATTATTACAGTTGTTTGTTAGCGTATACAGGGATAACTAATCTAAATTTCGTTAAACTTAGTGAATTTTTTCCTTATAGGCTTGTATTCGTTATCGTATCTCGTAGTGGAGAAAAGTCTCGTTTATGTCAATAAGTATATATATTCCCGAGTGGGTTGTTTTTTCTCCGTATAACGTTACTATTTAGTTCTTAGAAAAAATACTTTTGTGGAAAACATAGATTTATTCTTAATAGGTTGTCTTGTGCAAGTTATCTGACGAATGCACGGATAGACTAAGTACATGAAGAGAGAGAAGAAATGAAAGCAAAGACAATTCAGACTGAACTGCGTGTAAAGAGAAAGCAATGGATTACACCACACTATATTCGGGTTTTTTTAACAGGCGAAGACATTGAGCAATTTGCCAATACAACAATAGGTGTCAATAATAAAATTTTGATACCTCCTAAAGGTGTTAAAAAGATCTACTTTCCAACCTTTGATTATGAAAAGGGCGAATGGATACATCCTCAAGAAGATGTGCGACCAGTTGTACGCACGTATACGCACCGGGGTATAAACTTACAAGCAAAGGAAATATGGATAGACTTTGTGGCACATGGGGAAGAAGGACCTGCATCTGCCTGGGCCATCAGCGCTAAAGAAGGAGATGTGCTTGGTGTTTTGATGCGGGATGGAAAGACAGAACTTTTTCCATTAACTGATAATTACGTGCTCGTTGGGGATGCCACAGGAATACCGGTTTTAGCGGCAATTTTAGAACAACTACCTCCAAATACAAAAGCTACGTGTATATTAGAAGTACATGATAAGGATGACGAACAAAGTTTGACAAGTAAAGCAGACCTAGAATTGATTTGGCTACATAACGATCATCCCCAAAAAGGAAGCTTGTTGGCCGAATTGATTCAGCATATAAATTTGCCGGAACAGCGACGCTTTGCCTATGTAGCGGCAGAATATACAACGGTGAAAGCTATCAGAAATTATCTTCGTTCCGATAAACAATGGAAGCGAGAAGAGTTATATGCATATTCCTATTGGAAAGCCGGAGCTGCAGAAGATCAATCGACGTCGGATCGTCGTAAGGAAAAAGAGGAATAGAAAAAGATCAAATATTCATATAAAAAACGTATCTTGCTATGAACCAATAGTATCACTATTAAATAGCAAATTATGAAGCGTTTAATTACTACACTTATTGCATCGAGCTTTATCGCGATCCTCTATGTTTTGTTGAAACCGGTTGATGATCAGCGGACACAAACAGTGCAGATAGAATCGGTAGTCACCAAAATAAATAAAGGACGAATGGGTGACTATATTATCGAATTAGAAGACAAGACAGGCATGTTCTTTATTAGCAAAGCGAACATTAAAGATGTGAGTTTAGATAGTTTGGTAAATAAACTAAGTGGGCAGCGTGTTTCGATCTCATTTATTAAACCGAATATTTTAAGTCGTTTTGGACCAATGATTAATAAAAAGCAGGTTACAAAACTAACGGTTGGATGTCAAACGGTGTTTTCGACAATCTAGCTCTTTTAACATTATCAAAGATAACGTATAAAAGAGCTAGTTACTGCATAAAATAACGATAAGCGTACTCACAGAAAATTATTTTCATTAATACGGAACCGTTAAAGGGCCATGGATGGCTCTACAGACCTTGCCTTCTCATAAAAGAGAGTCTCCTAGATTAAATTCCATTGACTTCCCCTTCCCCTATCTAGATCTCCTCTGCCGCAATATGCTATTAAGTTGTGAATAACTAGCAGGCAAGTATAAAGGAGAGGTTCAAGAATTAGATAGAGACGGAAAAAATTTCTATTTTCGGCATAAGTATTTTAACGAAGCATAAAACCAATTATACCGTGAGTGACCCGTTTAAATATCATAAACTTTTGTGGTATCAATCTAAAACATAATGATCATGCATACGCAAATGTCTGACGCTGAATTGATCGAGTTGTTAAGGCAAGACGATCAGGCCGCTATGCGCGAAATCTTTGAGCGTTACTGGAAAAAGCTATTTAGCGTTGCATTGAATCGCTTAGCCGTTCCGGAGCAAGCAGAAGAGTGCGTATTGGATGTTTTAATATCTGTTTGGGAGCGCCGGAACAATCTCAGCTTAAAACATACACTTGCCACCTATTTGGCCGTAGCAGTAAAATATAGAGCTATACGCATACTGGCGAAAGAGTACCAAAAAGGCTTACAAAATACGGTGGAGTTGAAAGCATATGAATTATACGGCTACGATGTGTCTTCCGTAGATGAGTATATCCTTGAAAAGGAACTAATGGAGACCTTGGAAACAGCGGTTAAACAACTACCTGAAAAATGCCGGTTGATATATCGAATGAGCAGCGAGCAAGGCATGAGCTACAAAGAAATAGCAGAAAAACTAAACCTTTCAGAGAAAACAGTACAGGCACATCTAACAAAAGCTACCAAAACCCTTCGGAGCGATCTGAGAAAACAATATCCAACCTTTTTAATAAGCGTTGTTATTACGTCTCTACACCAACTTTTATAAAGCTATCTTGCTGCTTTCGGGCAAGAATAAAAAAAGTTCTCTTTAGACTAAGGTTGGTAGACCAGAATTGATACTATAAAATAAAGACGGTATATAATGGCGGCAAAATTTACCAACGCATATATTAAAGAA
This sequence comes from Olivibacter sp. 47, assembly GCF_030372825.1. Taxonomy (NCBI): domain Bacteria; kingdom Pseudomonadati; phylum Bacteroidota; class Sphingobacteriia; order Sphingobacteriales; family Sphingobacteriaceae; genus Olivibacter; species Olivibacter sp. 47. The sequence continues at coordinate 5,612,892 of NZ_JAUCNR010000001.1, read as the reverse complement.
TTGGCCTATAAATGGGAAAGAGGACTATTGACAGATTCAGAAAAGGCAGACTTTGAAGCGTGGTATAACAGCCATAATGATAAATTAGCAGAAATATCGGCGAACTATGATGCGGAAGAGGTGATCAAGAATAGGCTCTTGAACCAATTAGTATCTCATATGGGTGCCGGGCATACAGAAAAGCGGTATCCAAAACGCCGTTTTATTTCTTGGATTGCGGTTGCTGCTATCCTTCTTTTAATGTTTAGCATTGGCACTTTTGTGTATGTAAGTGAATCGGTAGGCTTTAAACAAAGTTTGTTGACCAACAAAAATGATATTAATCCAGGGAGGAATAAAGCCATATTAACGCTCGCAGACGGGCGTAAAATTAACTTGGATGCGGGCACAGATGGTGCGATAGCAGAAGAGAACGGTATGAAGATCACAAAAACAGCTGATGGCCAACTCATTTATGAAGTGGTAGCGGATCCTGTTAAGCAAGGAAGACGAGGGGATAAAAAGGCAGAAATAGTTTATAATACGATAGAAACACCTAAGGGGGGACAATATAAGATTGTGTTACCCGACCGATCGTATGTTTGGCTCAATGCGGCCAGTACCTTAAAATATCCGACAGATTTTACCCAAGAAAATAGAACGGTAGAGTTAAAGGGGGAAGCCTATTTTGAAATCCAACCCGATAAATACCGACCTTTTATAGTGAAAAATGAACACCAGATAACAAAAGTTCTGGGCACACAATTTAATATTTCAGCCTATAACAAGGAAGAAGCGGTGAAAACCACCTTGGTGGAAGGAGCAGTTAGTGTGGTAGCTATTTCTTCAAAAGAAAATGCAGCGAGTGCTTTGACTACCCTTTAAAGCCAGGGGAGCAGAGTACCGTACATAACGGAAAGACTTCTGTACTTAAAGTTGATGTCGCGCCCTATATCGCTTGGAAAAAAGGAGTTTTTTATTTTGATGAGACGAAAATTACCGATGCAATGAATCAACTAAGTCGATGGTATGACGTCGAAATCGTATATAAAGGAGACGTCCCTGATACTTATTTCTATGGTGAAATCAGTAGAAAAAAGAGCCTATCCGCAGTATTGGCAATTTTAGAGGAGGGTGGTGTGAAGTTTAAAATTGATAAAACAACCGGGACAAATAAACTTATTGTGTATTGAGAAAAGCGTAAGTGGTGCTAGATTATGGCACAAACAAGTAAACCAAATTATTAACCATTAAACAAAAAATGTGATGATAGCGTACCAAACTTAAGACCAATGAGCCCGTCGCATTTTGAATAAACCGGATAGTGCTAGTGACACCACCCGGTAGATTTGGATGCGCAATATCGCTTCCTTTAAGGAAGCAAAAGGATCTAACCGATTATATTACATCATTCAAACAGTACAAACATATGATTTTTTACGCATGTGTTAAAGGCTCGTTTTGGCCTTTAGCTTATCGATGGCTACTGATTATGAAACTAACAGTTTTCATTACACTTCTATCTGTGATGCAAGTAGTTGCAAGCGGTTTTGCTCAAACAATTACCTTAAAGGCAAAGAACATTCCCTTGTCGCACGTAATGCGTGTTATTCAGAAGCAAAGTGGCCACCCCTTTTTTCTTAATGGAAAAGATTTGGCAGAAAAAAAAGTAAAAGCAGATTTTAAAAATGTACCGCTCAATAAAGCGATGGCCGATTTATTAAAGCCGTTGGCATTGGAATGGACATTGAAAGATGGCACGATTGTGATTAAACAGAGTCAGCATCAGACCGGAAATGGAGACATTAATTTTGCAGATATACAACCGAAAAGCGTGAGAGGACGCGTGACGGATGAGCAAGGAAAGCCCATTGAACGGGTTACAGTTTTATTGAAAGGAACTTCTCTAGCCAGTTCTACAGACGTGCAGGGGAACTATCAGATTAATTTAAGTAAAGAGGGGAGTATCCTTGTTTTTACCGCCTTAGGTTATGAAACCGTTGAGAAGCCAATTGATGGTTTAACAACAATTAATATCATGATGAAAGAATCGATAAGTGATTTGGATGAGGTTGTGGTAGTGGGGTATGGTACACAGCGAAAGCGCGATCTTACAGGAGCAGTCGCTTCCATAAAGGCCGAAGAAATAAGTCAAGTACCGGCTCCCAATATGATTCAATCACTCGCGGGTAGAGCATCGGGCGTTTATGTTTCACAAAACACAGGCTCGCCTGGAAGTCCTGTTAGTGTTCGTATTCGAGGTACAAACTCTATAAAAGGCAGTAATGAACCGCTCTATGTGGTGGATGGGTTTCCGTACTCCGGTTCCCCTTTACTATTGAACAATGCGGATATTGAATCGGTTGAGATTTTAAAAGACGCATCAGCAACGGCTATATACGGCTCTCGAGGTGCAAATGGCGTTGTTTTGATTACTACTAAAACAGGGAAGTCCGGCAAGATTAAAGTGGATTACGACGGGTATATCGGTATTCAATCTTTACGTAAAAAGCTTGACCTAATGAATGCAACCGAATATGCGAATTTTTATAATGAACAGGCTGCTAATGATGGCTTGGCACCTCATTTCACAGCGGAAGAAATTGCTTCATTTGGCGAAGGGACAGATTGGCAAGATGTGGTATTCCGCAGTGCACCAATTATTAGCAATACGGTTACCATCAGTGGCGGAAATGATAAAACAAGATATTCTATTTCTGGAGGAAACTTCAAGCAGAACGGAATTATTGAGGGGAGCGATTATATGCGGAACTCCTTGCGTGTCAACTTAAACTCCGATATCAGTGATAAACTTAAATTCGATTTTAGCGGTATTTTGAGTCGCTTTGATGAAAACAGAAAGGAATCGGAGAAAGGAAACCGTGGTTCTACACTAATTTCAGCAGCGCTATCGGGCTATCCGACGATGCCTTTGTATAATGCAGATGGAAGTTATTCAAATCTAACAGAAGCCTATACCTGGGGATCGAACGTTATGGTGAATCCATTAAATTTTTTACATGAGGAGTCGGATAAAATAAAGTCGGATAATGTACTTGCCAATCTATCGCTAAGCTATGAGCCTATAAAGGGTTTAGTGTTTAAAACATTAGGTGGGATTGAAAATAGTAGTGATCGTAAAGATAGATACCGAACCACGCGATTTGTTAATTCTACCGGCCAAGCATGGATTGAGACCCCTCAAAATACCAGTATACTAAGCGAAAATACAGTGAATTATCGAAAGGATTTTGGTAAACACAATCTCAATGCTTTGGCGGGGTTCACGTATCAAAACTATGTTGCGACTACTTTTACTGCTTCAGGTACCGGGTTTATCAGTGATAATCAGGAAACGTATGACATCGGAGCGGCGGCCACGCAGAGTGTACCTAGCTCCTCTTATACGAAATGGAGTTTAATTTCTTATCTGGCTCGTGTAAATTACTCATTTGACAATCGCTTTTTAGCGACTATTAGTTTTCGAACAGATGGTTCTTCCCGTTATAGTGAAGGGCAAAAATGGGGTTACTTTCCTTCGGCGGCGCTTGCGTGGCGTCTTTCTGAGGAAGGGTTTATTAAGCGTATTCCAGCCATTTCGGATTTAAAAGTCCGAGTAGGCTACGGCGAAACCGGGAATACAGCTATCGATCCCTATTTTACGTTAAACCAGTTGGTTTCTAGCCAAGTAGTATTTGGTGATGCTTTGGTTCCGGCGTATTCACCAAGCGACCGCTTGGCCGGACCTTTGAAATGGGAGACAACATCCCAAACCGATGTGGGGATCGACTTAGGCTTATTTGACAATCGCTTGAGCTTAACCGCTGATTTTTATGTGAAGAACACACGCGATTTGTTGAATAACGTCACCTTACCGGCGTCACAAGGGTACAAGTACACTGTTCAGAATGTAGGCAAAATTCGAAACAGGGGGATTGATCTTAATGTAACAGGTGATGTTTTTAAAGGAGATTTTAATTGGCAGTTAGGTGGAAACATATCCTTTAATCGAAATAAAGTAATGGAACTATATGGAGGGAACGATATTTTGGGCGCAGCAATTGGAGCTGCATCGATCGACAATATCAATATTTTGCGGGAGGGCTATCCACTAGGGTCCTTTTATGGCTATGTAGAGGAAGGCTATGATGCGAACGGTTATATAGTCTATAAAGACTTCAATGGAAATGGAAGCAGAGATCAGGGAGATAAACAAATTATCGGTAATCCCAATCCAGACTTTACTTACGGTTTTACCTCTTCTATGTCTTATAAGGGTTTTGATCTCTCCATTTTTTTGCAAGGAAGCCAAGGCAATGATATTTATAATCTGAGTGCGCAAGGACAGGGATATGATTATGGGCAAGCCCTCAATATGTTGCGAGAAGTATATACCGACCATTGGACCCCAACAAATACCAATGCAAAATACCCCATTATCAAAACCAATTCACAGGCACAGGTATCCGATCGTTTTGTGGAAGATGGCTCCTTTTTTCGTGTGAAGAATATTCAACTTGCATACAATCTACCAACGGATAAATGGCAATTAAATTGGTTGTCGAGCGGACAGGTATATATAAGCGCGCAGAATTTATTCACAATAACCAATTACTCTTGGTATGATCCGGAGGTGAATTCCTATGGTGGAACTAATTCGATCGAGCAGGGTATAGACCACTATGTTTATCCAACTGCCAAGACAGTGACGTTTGGTATCAGGGCAAGTTTTTAATAGATGTCATTTAATTAAAGAGATCAACATGAAGAATTTAATAATAGGACTTGTAGGGTTGTTTGTTTTTTCGGCTTGCTCGGATGCCTTGACGGAGAAACCCAAATCACAAGCAGAAGACAATTTTTATAATACAACGGCCGAAGTAAAAGCGGCTGTCAATGCAATTTACGGGCCTATGCGGGAAGGGGATGCTTTTGGATTGAATTATCCCGCTCAGCTGGAGGGATTACCTGATTATGGATACTCAAGAGGTTCGCAAGCAGTGGTCAGTACCTATCAAGGATTAGATAACACGAATATCAATCGAGTATCCGTTGTGTGGGACAAACTATATCGTTCCATTCGAAATGCTAATATTGTTATTTCGAAGGTGCCATTAGCTACTGAAGTAAGCGATGAAGAAAAAACGCTTTATATTGCTGAAGCGAAATACCTTCGCGCAATGATGTATTTTTCATTAGTTCGCTGCTTCGGAGGATTACCCATTCGAACGGAAGCTAATATTGATATCTCGGATGTTCCCCGATCATCGGTGGAAGAAGTGTTCAATTTAATACTGCAAGATGCAACGGATGCAGAGGCCGGGTTACCACCAACAGTTCAAGACCTTGGAAGGCCAACTCTCTGGGCAGCGAAGACCTTGTTGACAGAAATTTATCTATATCAGCAAAAATGGGAGCAGGCCGCGGCTAAATCGGAAGAGGTGATTTCTTCGGAAAGATTTGCTTTGGTTGAAGTTTCCACTCCCGATGATTTTCAAAAGATATTCGGTCCTGATGTGGTGAATACACCGGAAGAGATCTTTTATTTGAAATTTAATAGACAGCAAGGTTTCGGGCTGGTCAGCTATGCCCACCGCAAAACTTCAGAATACAATTACTACGGGCCCGGAGGAGTTTATGCCCAATATACAGATTCGTTGAAAAACCCTTTCATAAAAAATTGGGATCATGCTGATCTGAGAAAAGAACACATCTTATACAATGTGGATGTCGGTCTAGGACCAACAACATGCTTGTTTAGAAAATTTAGGGACCCCGATGCAACGGCAGGTGCCGCGAATGACTACCCTTGGTACCGTTACGCAGATTTATTATTATTTCATGCGGAAGCGGAGGCTCGAGCGAAAGGTGCTCCTACCGATGCCGCCATAGAAAGTCTAAACAAAATACATAGACGTGCTTATGGTTATCCATCAACGGTTGCATCGGCGATAGACTTTAAGATTCAGGATTTTAATCTCGATTCTTTTTTGGATAAAGTGATTGAAGAAAGGGGATACGAAACCATGTATGAAGGGAAACGTTGGCTGGACTTGGTGAGGCTTGGTATAGCGAAACAGCGTATCTTGGAAGTTAAAGGGATTACCGTTGCGGATAAAGTGATGCTATGGCCACTTCCAAATTCGGAGATATTATACAACAAAGCAATGGAAAGCGAACAGAATCCCGGTTATTAAGAGGAAAACTTAATTTTAAAATATGTAGACACCCTATTATGAAAAAGACACTATTCAAGATTTATCTGCTATTAGCAATAGTTGGTTGCAGTTCTAAAAAGCAATATTATGAGGAAGCAGATATTATTATTTACGGCGGCACTTCTGCCGCCATTACTGCTGCGGTGCAAGCAAAGAAATCGGGTAAGTCGGTTATCGTTGTTTCTCCCGATACGCACTTAGGTGGCCTGTCTTCTGGCGGCCTAGGTTTTACCGACACAGGAGATAAGTCGGTTATTGGAGGCTTAGCCCGAGATTTTTATCATCGTGTTTATATGGCTTATCAGGACAGTGCTACATGGCGTTGGCAAAAGCAAGCGGAATACGGTAATAAAGGTCAGGGAACTCCGGCAATTGACGGTAATGCCCGCACCATGTGGATTTTTGAACCACATGTAGCCGAACAAATTTTCGAAAACTACGTAAAGGAATTCGATTTGGACGTGCGTAGGGACGAATGGCTTGATCGTGAGAAAGGGGTAGCGATGGAAGACGGCAAAATAGTGTCCATTACAACACTTGCCGGCAAGACCTTTCGTGGTAAAATGTTTATTGATGCAACCTATGAAGGAGATTTAATGGCTGCTGCAGGGGTAAGCTACCACGTGGGGCGCGAAGCCAACAGCCAATATGGCGAAAAATGGAATGGCGTACAAACAGGCGTGCTACATCATGGACATTACTTCAAGTCGAACATCAGTCCCTATAAAGTTCCAGGCGATTCAACAAGCGGCTTGCTCTTTGGTGTATCGAACGCCGATCCCGGTAAATATGGTGAAGGTGATAACAAAGTACAAGCCTATTGCTTCCGTATGTGTTTGAGTAATCATCCGGATAACCGTGTTCCTTTCCCTAAACCAGCCAATTATAATGCGGATAATTACGAGTTATTAGCACGGGTTTATGCTGCCGGCTGGCGAGAAACATTCCAAAAATATGATCCCATACCGAACCGGAAAACCGATACCAATAATCATGGTCCTTTCAGTACCGACTTTATTGGTATGAATTACGATTATCCGGATGCTAGTTATGAACGGCGTAAAGAGATTATCAAGGAGCATACCGATTATCAACAGGGTCTTATGTATTTCTTGGCAAACGACTCGCGCGTACCGGAAGATGTACGTCAAGAAATGGCACAGTGGGGGCTAGCCAAAGATGAATTTAAAGACAATGGAGGCTGGCCACATCAGATTTATGTACGGGAAGCACGAAGGATGATCGGTACCTATGTGATGACAGAGCATGATACCTTTAGTGAGCGCGAAATAAAAGATCCGGTAGGTATGGGCTCCTATGCCTTAGATTCGCATAATGTACAACGGTATGTGAAACCGGATGGTTTTGTTCAAAATGAAGGGGATATTGGTGTATCTCCAAAAAAAGGACCTTATCAGATTGCGTATGGGGCCCTTACGCCCAAAAAAGAAGAATGTAGCAATTTACTGGTGCCGGTTTGTGTATCAAGTTCACACATCGCCTTCGGGAGTATACGCATGGAACCCGTATTTATGATTCTTGGTCAAAGCGCATCCTTGGCTGCATCTTTAGCTATTGATAAAGGGATCGATGTACAGGAAGTCGCCTATGCCGATCTGGAAAAGAAACTAAAGCAAGAAAAGCAGGTATTGGAGAAGCCGGCTAAATAATATAAAACGAAAAGTACGCATTAATGCGTACTTTTCATTCGTCGCATTTTACGTCGCTTTTGTCGTAATCCTTCCCCGTTTGAGGTATAAACTTTCGTAAGTTTGTATTGGTCAGTATTGAAAATTATCATGAAAAGCAAACATCAGGAACTTGAGAATCTTTTTGAACAAGTTATGGCAGAAATGCTAGAGTTATTCGACTCAATGACGGAGCAACAGATGAATCGATGCTTGGTTATCGGAAAATGGACACCTGGTCAATTGGGTCTGCATTTGTACAAATCTTATGCTTCGATCTATACGATGAAAGGGACGACCATAGAGGCGAACAGACCAATTGATTTAAACCTACCACTGATAAAGAGTGTTCTTCTGAATTTCGAGAAGCAGTATCAAGCACCGCAGGAAGTGGTGCCGTCCGCTGATCGGATCGTAAAGAAAAAACTGATGCACGGTCTTCAACAGCGCGTCGAACAACATCGCGAAGTATGGCAGCAAGAAGATGTATCACGCTTATGCACAGATTTTGCTATCCCTCAATACGGCCCATTTACACGGTTGGAATGGTTGGGTTTTAATACGTATCATACCCTGCGACACCTGCAACAACTGACAGAGCAATTAGCCTCTTCCACGCGCAGCCTATGATTTAGCATTTCTTTTCTATATTCGCTTAGGTTATGGATCATCAAAAACTGCGAGCACCTGAATGTATATCCTTATTTGTAAAAGATATCTGGATATATAAAGAAGATACCGTCAATGGGCAAGTCAACTTACCCTTCTTTGCCGATGGTTATCCGGGGCTCCTTTTTCAACAGACAAAAGAGGGCTTACTTATTAAGCCACATGGGAAATTGATGCCCCTATCTTTTTTGTATGGACAGACAATCCAACCGATTGAAATGCAGCTAACCGGGCCATACTTGCTTATTATATTTCGGCTTTATCCCTTTGTTTTCAAAAGTTTCTTTAATGTCGACCCGCAATCCATTAATGATGGCTGCTATGATTTAACGTCTTTTCGTGAAATAGATATGGCCTCGTTTAACGATAGATTGTTGGCTTATCGCACAGTGGACGAAAAGATAGAAGCCATTACGCAGCTTCTATCTTCATTGTTAGCACAAAAAAAAGCAAAAGCTTGACTTAAAGATTAAACAAGCAATTGAGCGGATTATTCAAACGAACGGACAGGAAAGTATTCATGCAATTGCCTCTGCACTATATATCCATGGTAGGACCCTTGAAAGGCGCTTCATAAAAGAAACAGGACTATCACCAAAGCAATTTGCCAAGATTATTCAATTTCAGGCGTCTTTTTCTCAACTTGCGCTCAAAGATTTTAAAAAGATGAATGAAATTGTTTATGAAAATGGCTTTGCCGATCAGTCGCACTTCATTCGCGTATTTAAGGCATTTACCGGCGAAACCCCACGAGTTTTCTCTCAACGGACGGACTAGCTTTTGTCGTTTTTTTTCTATTTCTCAGACTGAGATACGCAGAAATTCGTGATATCATTTTGTGTTAAATTTAAAAAGGAATTATCATGAATTTAATTGTATTCGGATCTACCGGAAGTATAGGTACACTTATCGTAAAGCAGGCCCTTCAAGAAGGCCATCGCGTAACAGCCTTTACCAGAAACCCTGAAAAGTTACAAGCGCCGGCATCTCCACTATTGCACATTTTCAAGGGAGACCTAACAGATAAAACAGCGATACAAGAAGCGGTTAAAAACCAGGAAGCCGTGTTATGCGCAATAGGCGATGGAAATAAAGGGAGTATCCGAGCAATCGGTACCAAAAATATAATTGACGCCATGAAGCAGGAAGGGATAAAGCGATTAATCTGTGAAACGACTCTTGGCCTTGGGGATAGTGCCGGAAACCTCAATTTTTTTTGGAAATACGTTATGTTTGGTATGCTTCTTAAAAAGGCTTTCAAAGATCATCAATTACAAGAGCAGCATTTAGTAGGCAGCGATTTAGATTATACAATTGTACGGCCTTCGGCTTTTACCGCGGGCGAGCGAACAGATCGTTATAAGATCGGCTTTGATAGCAAAGCAAAAGGACTGTCCTTGAAAATTTCTCGGGCGGACGTAGCCGGTTTTATGCTAAAACAGGTGACAAGCAATGAGTATATCAGGAAAGCCGTGAGTATATCTAATTAGATATACTCACAACGGATTTGTTTTTTTGTCGAAGATTTTTATCGTTGTTGAGTTGGAAAGGATCTGTGCTCACAGGATGGCTAAACGATTCTACAGGTATAGTTAAAGAAGGATTCTGTTTTAGCTTCTGAGATTTGCTGATATTGATTTTTTTGTCGTGTCTAGGCGGAAAATATTGCTCATCGGAATCTTTACTATCGGAAAAAGGATGATTATCCTCTTTTTCTGAAGCAAGGGGCAAGGCAATGGTACTAACCGTGCCGTTGGCGTTAATGACGGATGAACCTGCAATTACGGAATGTGAACCGTCTGCGTTAACGATGATAGAACCATGAACAGTTGATACCGAACCGTTGGAGCTGATAATTGTGGATCCATTTTGTATGGAAATGGTTCCGTCTTGATTAACGATAACACCTTGAGCAAAGGAACTGAGGGTAAGAAGGGTCAGTCCGCTTAGTAGTAACCATATTTTTATTGATGTAAAGCGCTGCTTCATAAAAATTCGCTAATTGAAGAGAACATGTACGTTCTCCTGTTCATTACCATTAATTGACTTTATTTTACCTGCACGATGTTCACCATCAAATCGATCGTAATAATCAATTTCAACCAAGCCGATCGATTTTAATTTTCCTTTTTTTTCATTTCCACTGAATTGATCGTAATAGGTGACAGGTTGATGGCCGATCGATTTTATTTTGCCCTGAAATATGCCGTCAAAGCGGCCATAATAGTCGATTTGTATATCACCTATTTGTTTTACTTTTCCCCTTTTGGCTTCGTCATCGAAATTGTCGTAATAATCTATATGAACATTTCCGATTGATTTCATTTTTCCTATCTTTTCTTTGTTATCAAATTGATCATAATAATCGAAAGATACGGTCTCCTCCTCCACATGATTCCAAGTATTGATAAGCTGGCCATTTCCGTTTAGATCAACCTGCAATTCGGGATAGAATACGCGAATGTAGGCAATGCCATTGCTTGGATTCAGACGAACAGCGAGTTGAGGTTTTGTTTGGGCGATCGTCGATCGAACAAAAGCAACGAAACAAATCAGTATAATATAGATGGGTTTTCTCATAGATAGCTTTTTTTATTAGAGGTTTTCGGGTTGTCAAGGTTTAAATATGCTTGCAAATTCTTAGCATATGTAAACTTGTTGAACTGGCTAGGCCATAAGAGAACAGACTTTGCTAGACACTGTTTTTTTTAGACTATTGACAGATTTAGATCATTTCTCTAAGTTTGTTCTGTGAGTATTCGGGATGTAGCGCAGGCCGGTAGCGCGCTTCGTTCGGGACGAAGAGGTCGCAGGTTCGAATCCTGTCATCCCGACGGCCAAAAGGTGCTTGCAGAGCAAAGTTCGAGGTTCATTTACTAGATTCAAGCTTATTTGAAAACACGGTAAATGGATCTTGGACTAAGTAGAGGGGACGAAAGCTTTTTGGATATTCTCCCTCTTAAGAATCACTGAGTTAAGTGAGATAATCTTATCAATGCTGCATGCGAGAAAAAGAATAAGGCCTTCGTTTTGATCGGAAGGCCTCCGAGTTGAAAATTATTCTATATAGTATTAGGCGTATATACTTTTAGCACGCCATCTTCTTCACTACTCACTATTAACAAACTTTTCTTCGTTGGGCTGTCGGCCGCGGAAATGAATAAAACACCTTCCGGTGCGTCACCGGTTTTAAAGATTTGTAAAAAAGTTGGCGCGCTCGGATTCGTTACATCATAAACAGCAATGGCGTCAGCCCTTTCCATACCGATGAAAGCAATATCCTTATTTCCCACCCTTCCAAGGGTGATACCTTCAGGTTCTACGCCTTTATCATCGCTGCGGTCGTCATCGTAATAGCCAGCAGCATTAGCTTTTACCTCCAATTCGTTTTTACTATCGTAGACCATTTCGCCGGTCGTGCCATTCCATACACTAAAAGAACGTGCACCCAAAGAATAAAGGGCTTCGTATAAGCCATCCTTGTTGCTATCTCCCAAGGTAGTAGTAACATTCAAACGACCAAGTTGCGCATCCTGTTTAAGCTCCTGCTCGTTTGGAAATACAGCAGGATCGAGACTCATATTTTTTATTCGTTTGAGTTCTTCTATTGCATCGTATTCCCGCGCGTCGCCTTCATTAACCGTAAATAAAAATGGAATGCTTCCCGTCTGCAACACAGCAATGGCGTCGGGCATGTAGATTCCTTTCACCGGCCAGGGCTTAAACGCGACAGTACCATCTTCATTGGACGGGTCTATTGCGTTTGCTTCAACATTGTAATCTTTAAAACCTAAGGGGAATATATTCGTGGCCGTTTTAGTCGCCAAATCAATTTTGGCAATGGCATTGTTTTCTTGTAAGGTCACCCAAGCCGTTTTTGAGTCCGGTGAAATGGTGATGTATTCTGGTTCTATGTCTTGCGCAAAAGAAGCCCCGGGACCGAAAATGCGAAATCCTTTTTGTTGCAAAGCCGCTTGCTCCGATTCAAAACGGCTAAAATCTACATTGACAACCTGATAATTATCCTTCACACTAACAATAGACACCGAACCGACGGGATCAAGGCTATAATCGGAATTGGGTTCACCTTCGTTAGCTGTAAGAATATAATTGCCATCAGGGCTGAATGTCACCATATCAGGCAAAGGGCCGGTGCTTACGGTTTTTATTTCTGAATAATCGTTGGTATTATATACCGTTACCCTTCCGGGTTGTTGTTTGTCGGGCGATTCAATGGCCGCAGCCAACAAACCGTTCTTTACGGAAACACTATTTACCGCGCCGCTGTTAGTTGGAATAGAATGAATGATAGTCATCTTGGAAGGGTCAGCTATATCAATGACATCAATCTTATTTGTTTCGCTATTGTTTACAACAAATAATCGTTGCATTGAAGGGTCATAGGCACTGATTTCTGCTGCGCCCGTATCGCCGATATCCAAAGTCCCGATTTCGGTAAATGAAGCAGGGTCTTCTTGCTGACCGGGCTCGTTTCCATTTGCATCGTCATCTTTCGAACAGGCATTTAGTATTACGATGAGAACAAAAGGCAGTAAATGTTTAAATTTCATAATTGTATCAAGGCTTTATTAAAACTAGGCAAGAGTAAAGAAGAGAGATGAACCTATTGTTAACATAGCGTTGCTAAATTGTTGCGACAAGTAAAACGGCTGATAAATGGAGAAGTCTCCTATGCTTCTTAGGGAAAACAAGGAGACTTCTTTTAAGATGGGTCAATGCGTTTAGTAACCAGGGTTTTGATACATTTTTTCCGGATCCAGTTGATATTCATCATAAGGAATTGGAAAATACCGGTCTTTGGTACCGATGTTATTCAAATTAGCCAAACCGTAATCACTTTGGTTTTTGGATTTAAAATAAGCAACTAGTTCTTCGGCAGTATAATTTCGGATCAAATCGAACCAGCGATGGTTTTCAAAAGCCAGTTCTACACGACGTTCGTGCAGAATGGCTTCTTTTAAGGTTGGATACTTTGTGGCATAAGCCGTATTTCGCATGGCCTCCTGATAGGAAGGCATGCCAGCGCGTGCTCTAACCTGATTCAATAAAACGATCGCTTCGCTATCTTTACCTAATTTCATTTTAGCCTCCGCCAGTAATAACATGATGTCGGCATAGCGGATCACGATCCAATCATTTCCACCCCAGCCTTGTGCACCAGCTGCCGGACTGGTATCTCTAAATTTAGTAATAAACCAATCGCTTACTTGCGGATCCGCAGCGAATTTCACAGAGAAGTCTTTTCTGAGGTCGCCTTGTTCGTAGTCATTCACTAAATCACGTTTAGCCATACCTCCCGATCCTGTAGATGGTTTTAAGGAGTTGATGGTCTCTCCTTTTGCTTGATTATTGCGTGCAATAGCAGAGGAATAATTTTGATCACCTTGTAGGTATTGAATCTGGAAGACCAACTCCTTACAGGTGTTTTTCTTATTTACATCAAATACATCGGTATAGGGAATCTCTTGTAATTCGCCAAAACTGCGCATGTTGTAGGCCGCCGAAAGATAAGCCTCTGCCTGTTGAAGATTTGCTTGCGGATTTTCGCTCAAGGTAGATCCCATAGTTAAGTAGACTTGGCCAAGCAGCGCATTGATAGCCGCTTTGGAAACCCTTCCAACGGCGTAATCCCATTGCTCATTGGGCAAGTTGCTGTCCAAAGCCTCGGTTAGGTCTTTTATAATCTGTCCATATACTATACGTTCCTCTTGTCGATAGGCAATTGCCGATACTTCATCCGTTGTTGTAGGAGGAACTGTTGTTAAAGGAATAGCACCCCATTTCCGCACCATATGGAAATATAGAAGTGCGCGGATAAATTTAGCTTCGGCCATATAGCGTTTTTTGGTGTCTTCATTTGAAAAAGACACTCCATCAATATGAGCCAGTAAGGTATTGCATCGGGCAATTCCATCATACATGTTTACCCAATGCGTTTTTAGATAAGAATTGCTCGGGAGCAAGGAAAAATCATTGAACTGAAAAGGTTCGCCCGAGTTGGACTGATTATCGTTAGTTCCGGTATTATCTGAACGTTGTTCACTATAGAGGCTGCTGGTTTCCCCAATGGTATTTCCACTGCGGAGCGCCTGGTATAAACCATTAACAGCCAATAATACATCGTTCTCTGTTTTAAAATAGTCATCTATTAATGTTGCATTCGGATCTTTTTGATCCAGAAAGTCTTTACTGCAAGAGCCTAATGTCATGATCGCAATAGGCAAGATATATTTCCACTTCATGGTGTGCTATTTAAAAAGTTACTTTTAATCCCAAGTTATAAGAGCGAACCAACGGATATAGGCCATAATCTACTCCAGGTGTTAGGTTGGTGGCATTTTTACCGTTATTATAATCAGGCTCCGGATTATAACCTTTGTAATCCGTAATCGTAAATGGATTATCTACACTGGCAAAGAATCGAGCACCGGATATTTTTAAAGAAGAAATCCATCTCTCCGGGAAGGTAAAGCCAACCATGATATTGGTCATTCTCAAGTACGATCCGTCTTGCAGATAGAAATCAGATAAACGCGTGCTATTACTCTGGGTGCCTGCTCTGGATGCTCGGTATACCTTTCCGTTGCCGGGACTTGCTGCTGAACGCCAGCGTTGATCAACATCGGCATATTGATTACCGGATCCCTCCATATTATAGAGGTAATAATCATAGCCATCAAGAATTTTATTTCCCTGAGAGCCATTAAAAGACGCCCTTAAGTCGAATTTTTTATAACGTGCACTAATAGCAAAACCATAAGTGAAGTCGGGATAAGGACTACCGATAATCTGTTTATCACTATCGTTGACGATACCATCACCGTTGATGTCTTCAAAGTAAAGATCGCCCGGATGCATCGGATTCGATTGAGCCGCAGAAGGAGCCACCTGTTGGTAATTTTCCTCGTTCGCTACACCGAGTACTTTGAACCCCCAGAACATACCAACGGGCTGACCCTCCTGGGTAACGTGGGTGATATAAGAACGTTCGGCACCGTTCACATAGATGGTAGAAGCTCCTCCTAAATCCAACACCTTATTCCGGTTTACGTTAATGTTTCCGCTGAACGAAAGATTAAAATCCTGTTTTTGAATGAGTGCGGCATCAACCTGAAAATCAAAACCCTTGTTCTGCACCTTACTGTCTTTCAAATTGGTTAAGATAGAAGAGGTTCCTGATACTGCCGAAATGGGTTGATTAAATAGCAGGTTATACGAGCGACTTAGGTAAACGTTTGCTAAGAAGTTCACTCGGCCATTCAGAATGCCCACATCCAAGCCGGCATTATATTGCGAAGTAGACTCCCAACTCAAGTTCGGGTCCTTTAAATCGTCGGGCCAATAAGCTGTTGCCACTTGACCGCCTATAATCGCCCCTCCCGGCGCATTATAAGCCGTTAAGGCTTCGTAGTCGCCAATGTTATTATTTCCACTCAAGCCCCAGCTTGCTCTAACTTTTACCGACGACCCCATACCTAACCAGTCATTATAAAAGTCTTCGTTCGAGAGTGTCCAACCTCCCGATACAGATGGAAAATAGCCCCATTTATTATTAGGACCAAAACGAGAAGAACCATCTGCACGGAAAGTTCCCTGTAAAAAGTATTTCGACTTATAGTTGTAACTTACCCGGCTGAAATAGGATTGTAGTGTAGTACGTTGTTTATAAGCCTTTTCTAACCAAAAGTTTGTTGGTGCGGCTCCTTTATCCGTGATTTCACCAATGGCATCGCTTTGAAAACCATTAGCCCTTACCGAAGTGAAATCTACATCTGTTTGCTGTGCGGAATAACCGATCAACGCGTCGAGGTTATGATCGCCGAAAGATCTTTTATAATTTAAGGTCGCTTCTCCCAGTATATCCAGATCGCCTTGGTTATCTGCCTGTGCATAGGCCGCATTAATGGCCTGTGGCGAATATGGAGCATAGTTACCATCGCTTAGGCTGGTCGGTTTATAATAATCGTATTTTTCGTTATACGTTGTTACGCCACCATTTACTCTTAGCCGAAGACCCTCGATAATGTCAAAATTAGCAAAGGCATTATACAAAGACCGGCGCTCCTTGCGATTATCTTTCACCATGGAAACATAAGCAAGTGGATTTTCAGGATTCTGAATACCATAATTTTGCGCAGAAAGTTCTGCCATCTGGTATTGAATGGGATTACCCTTTTCATCCCGCGCCGGAAGGTAAGGCAGGTAAAGCAGGGCTGCCATGGACGGACTTTGGTTGTAACGACCGGTACCAACTTCATTGTTATCATTATAAGTAAAGGCAATATTCGCTCCTACTTGTAATCTTTTGCTGATCTGTGCATCAATATTACTGCGAAAGTTGAAGAGCGTTTGGTCGGTACCAAGCATAATGCCATCTTGCTTTTGATAAGATCCGCTGACATAATAATGAACTTTTTCGCTACCTCCGTAAAACGATAAATTATGTCGTTGAAAAGGCGCATTGCGATAGAGTTCGTCCTGCCAATCGGTATCGTATTGAGGCGCTTTGGCCTTTCCTGTTGAAAAATCATATATATCGGCAGGAATCTGTACGGATCCTGCATTTCCAACTAGTTTCACCCGCGTAGCATTATCATCCAATAGCATATTGTCTGACCAGGTTTTACCCGAGTTGATTACCAAGTCTTTATAGGCGTTGTTACGTCCATCGATCAATAAGTCAATGAACTGAGAGGCATTTAGGAGGTCTACTTTCTTTGAAAGTTGACCAAAGCCGGCTTGCACATCGTAATCAACATGACTGGTGCCTTCTTTTCCTCTCTTAGTCGTAATCAAAATAACACCACCGGCTCCGCGGGATCCATAAATAGCGGCAGAGGCAGCATCTTTAAGTACGTCTATGGATTCAATGTCGTTGGGATTAATGTTGATATTGTTGCCGGCAGGATATCCATCAATGACATATAAAGGATCCGAGCTGGCATTGATAGACCCAATACCTCTTACTCTGATCCGAGTACTGTTATAGGGTGCTCCACTGGTTTGGGAAACCTGCACACCGGCCAATTTACCTACTAACGCTTGGCCAAGCTTTGGCGCTGTTAGGTTTAATTCGTCACTCTTCACGCTCGAAATCGCACCCGTTACATCCGATTTCCTGACCCGTTGATAACCAATGGAAACAGTCACTTCTTCCAATTCATTGGCACTGGCATTCAAACTTACTATTAACGGAGTATTTCCTTCTTCTACAAGAACTTCTTTGGTTTCGTAGCCAATATAGGTAAAAACCAAAGTTGCCCCTACCGGTGCATTCAAAGAAAAATTACCGCTACCATCCGTTGTTGTACCGTTTGAAGATTTGTTTTTCTCTCTTATGCTTACCCCGGGAATAGGCACTTGCCGATCATCAGTAACGGTTCCTTTTACGGTTTGCTGCATTGCTTCAACCGGTTGCTTTTCTTTTAACGACCTCCCTGTCATTGCCATGGAAGGACTCGCAGCGAGACTGCAAAGTAGCATAAGCCCTGCTTTAGTAGGCAAAGGTCCTCGCTTCTTTAGTAGACTGCTAAATCGTTTTTGTAAATACATATCAAATTGCGTTGTACATTAAGTTAGGTGTAGTTTTTACACTTACGCAGGCAAAGTTGATGTTTAGGTGTTATATTGATGTTAGGTGTATATTAAGTTAAGGCTGTTGCTTTTCTTTTTTAACATGGAAAGATTGCGGCCGCAAAAAAGAGGATATAATTACGGAAGCATTTACCGTATTAAGGAGCATTTGGCGGCGTAGTATTCAGGAAGCACCTCTATTTCCTGCAAGAGGAAGGCATAATCTGCAAAAGTTCCTTTGTTCGCTGAGTCCCATATTATGTCTTGACAATAATTCATATCACCCCAGCCAAACATTTTGAGGACTGCTTCCTGGTGCACCCAAGCCTTTATCCAATTTTCGACACCGGTGAAGAAAAGTAGTTTTTTATTAAGGTGTATTTCGGGGATGATAGGCGAACGGGCTTGGCGATGCTCAATATCAAGCCCCAAGGAATGATCACCTAAACCTACTAACACCATTCCGCAGGCATGTGCTATAGAAATATGTAAATTTCTATCCCTAAAATAGGGTTTCCCCTCAGCGGTATACATAATATCCTGAATTTGGCACTGACTGTCAATTTTACGTAATAAATCTGACAACAATTTGAGTCCTAGTAGCGACTCCAGTTTTCTGTCCGTATTTTTAGTTTTAAATATCAAATGATTTGACGGGAAAAATCGGCTATAGGGGAGTAATATTTCCCTGTCGTATTCATGAATATGTGCATATTTTTCCATAAGGCTTCGTAAAAATAAGCTTTTAAATTAAACGGTAGATCATGGACCTGCTAACAGATAAAAATATTCCTTTTGGTCCCAAAGAGGCATCGGAAGTCGAGGAAGGGCCTCAGGCCTTATCGAACATCTTGAATTTATTTCATCAATACGGCGATATATATAAGATTTACTCTGAAAGACGGAATAATTATACCTATGTAATTTCTGATCCTGAAATGGTGAAGCATGTTTTGATCACCAATAACAGAAATTACGAAAAAGGCGTCGGCATAGACCGAGTAAAGATCTTATTGGGCAATGGGATCATGGTAAGTGAAGGCGATTATTGGAAAAGACAGCGACGGATGATACAACCCGCATTTCACAAACGAGTGATAGCCAAACTGACTGATGATATTGCGCAAGCCAACGAAACGATGTTATCGAACTGGTTGACCGGCAACAAAGAGATAAACCTAACGGCAGAATTGAGTTCGGTAACTTTGCGCATCGTACTACAGGCATTGTTTTCAGTTGATTTTCAACAATTGGAAAAACGCGAAGGAGTAAATCCCTTTGCGCTGCTTACCGAAGTTCACGAACGTAATCTCGTATTTGCCATGAAATTTAGGGCTTTGGCGAAAACCATTCAAGAGATTATCAATCTTCGACGCAAGGAACGTCGGGTTGAAGAGGATTTTCTTTCGATGATTATGGAAGCTAAAAATGACGAAGGGCAAGGAATGTCTGATAGGGAAATTATAGATGAAATGATGACCTTAATTGTTGCCGGTCACGAGACGACAGCCAGTGCGTTGACCTGGGCTTGGTACTTATTACATAAGCATCCGGAGGTTTATGCGAGAGCGAAACAGGAAGCCTTGCAAGTGCGAAACGTCCATTTGCGATTTCATCATTTAGAGCAGCTACCCTATATTAGGCAGGTTATTGAGGAAACCATGCGACTTTATCCACCCGGGTGGCTTCTTACCAGACGCGCTATGCAGGACGATGTCATTGGTGGATATCATGTGCCTCCGAAAACCGATATATTCATATCTCCATATGTTATCCACCGACATCCTAGGTATTGGGAACAACCGGACCTATTTAATCCCGAACGCTTTGATGCTTCTTACCGAAGGGAAAGACATCGCTTTGAGTATTTTCCTTTTTCGGGGGGGCCACGTCAATGTATTGGCGATTTTTTTGCTCTGGTAGAGATGCAGTTGCATCTCGCCTTGATTCTTCGCACTACAGATATGGAGATTTTGGTGGATGAGCCAATAAGCATGGAAGCTCAAATAAATTTAAGACCTGATAAGCCCCTCTTTGCCCGATTGATAAACCCAAGGAACTAATGCCGGAGCTATTATCATTCCCTGTTGAAATAGAATTTTTTTAAATGAAGACACTTGTAGATACGATTATAAGTAATAAAGAACCAAATGCACGTATACACTTTATCCGAGGTGCAGAGGAAGAGTTTGCCCTGTCATATGAAACATTAAAGCAGCGGGCATTGGGCTTACGCGCCTTTTTGCACGGCCAGGGTGTGACCCAAGGCGATGAGATCATCTTATTGAGCCAACGGAATGAGGCATTCATAGAGGGTTTTTGGGCCGCCATATTGGGCGGTAATCCGGCCATTCCGCTTGCTTTCGGAATTTCCGATGAACATAAATGGAAACTCTTTCGGATATGGCAACAATTGCAGTCCCCGTGGTTACTCTTAGATGCAACACAAAAGGAACGATTGGAAAAATTTGTTGCTCTAAATGGTTTGAACGGCCTTTGGCAAAGTGTTCAGAAGAAAAGTATTGTGATTGAAGAAATACCGCCCTTAATTGTCGCTGACGACTTTATTGCTGTAGAAGAAACTGATACGGCAATTATTCAGTTTTCATCTGGCACAACCAGCTCGCCTAAGGGGATTGTTCTAAGCCACAAAAATATATTAACCAATATTCGTGGGATTATCAAGGGCATGGCGATGACGGAGGCGGATAGTACATTTAGTTGGATGCCGCTCACACACGATATGGGACTTATCGGTTTTCATCTAACCCCTTTCGTGCAGGGTGTAGATCAGTATTTAATGCCCACGGATTTATTTATCAGAAGACCGTGGCTGTGGTTTCAGAAAATCAGTCAAGTGCGTAGTACCGTTACTTGCTCTCCGAACTTTGGTTATCAACATTATTTGAGTGCTTTGGAGAGAAACCAATCACAAGATGCCTTAGCCCTCAATCACGTTCGTCTAATATTTAATGGTGCAGAGCCCATTGCGGTCCCTTTAGTGCAGCAATTTTTAAAAAAAATGCAGATTTATGGACTTAACGATACGGCGATGTTCACCGTTTACGGATTGGCTGAAGCGAGCTTGGCTGTCGCTTTTCCCGAACCGGGTAAACGTTTTCGTTATGTAACGCTTGATCGAGAGCGGCTGCAAATGAATACACAAGTGCAATATACAGAGAATGGCGTTTCATTTGCTGTCGAGGGAAAGCCTATTGCCGGTTGTTTTGTTCGAATTGTAGGGCCCGATCAGTCAATTCTGTCGGCTAATCATATTGGTAAAATCGAGATAAAAGGCGAGAACGTAACGAAAGGTTATTTGAAGCAGGAAGAGCTCAATCGCGAAGTTTTCCACGAAGATTGGCTAGATACGGGAGATTTGGGCTTTCTTACGACCGATGGGGAGTTGGTCGTTACGGGAAGATGGAAGGACATTATCTTCGTAAATGGACAGAACTATTATCCTCATGACCTTGAGCAAATATTACAAAGCAAAGGCGTAACGGGAACAGGGAGAGTCGCTGTAACTAGTGTGAGGGGAGAGGGTGAGGAACGGGATAAAATATTGGTTTTTATACTATATAAGGGGAGGCTGCCGGATTTTGTTCCGATCATCAATGCTGTAAAGGGAGTGGTAAGTGAGCAACTTGGAATTGAAGTGCAGGAGGTGCTTCCGATAAACCAATTACCGAAAACGACGAGCGGAAAAATTCAACGATACCAATTAAGTAGTAGATATCAACAGGGGGATTTTAATCAGGTGATTCAAGAGCTTTTAGAATTGAGCGCTATGGATGACGAAGGCCAACAGGGAGTGAGCACAATAGAGAAAACCTTAAAAGGAATTTGTGACGGACTATTAGCCAATAAACGAATCGACTTAGATGAAAATATTTTCGAAATTGGTACCACTTCATTGGTGCTTGCACAGATTCACCAGCAGATCGAAGAGATTTACCCGGGGAAAGTGGAAGTGACCGACTTTTTTGATTATCCAACTATTCGGCAACTAGCAAGCTATATAAATGGGAAAAAATGACACTATTCGTAAGCGCCGCGCGCATACTTCCATCTTTTATGCGTCCATAGCCAATTATCGGGATGCTCTTTAAGGAGCTCCTCAACCTTCTCGATATAGGTTGGCATGATTTCCTTTTTGAGATAGTCATAAGGAGGTTCGGCTATTTTCTCTATGGAAACAGTGTACCGGCCTCTTCCAATTTTGCGTGTTCTCAGGAAGAAGACCGGAAGCTTGGTAAACTTGGGCAGCGATTCCGCTCCCGGGTAAAAAGCGGTTTCTTGCTGCAAAAAATGCGCCCAATACTTGTCTGTTACATGTTGAGGGGGGCGTTGATCTGCCACCATGGCAATAATCCGCTTCTTTTTGATTCGCTTGATAAGTGTCGGTAAGGCCTCGTCTTTCGGGATAGGTAAACCGCCAAAGCGGCTTCGTATGGCAAGCAACAGCGATTCTACCCGCTTATTGTTAACAGGCATGTATATGGCATCGATGGGCGTTTCAAAGGCAAGGCAACCGGATAAAAGTACCCACTCCCAATTGAATTGATGAGCTGTTAAGACGATAACCGATTTATCTTGATCAAGATATTCACGAATGCTTGCGGTGTTTCTAAAATCGACACGCTTTCTAAGTTGGGCCTCGGAAAGATTAGACGCTTTTAGCGTTTCTACTAGCCAGTCAGCCATGTGTTTATAAAATTTCCTCGCAATCTTGCTTAGTTCTTTCCGTTCTTTATCCGGGAATGCTTTGGAAAGGTTGTCGAATACTACCTTGCGACGATATTTGACTATACTGAACGCGATAAAGGCTAAGCAATCAGATAAAAGATATAGTACCGAAAGCGGTAGTTTTTTAAGGATATTCAAAAGAAACATATGCGCTCAGAATTTAGAAGGAAGCTCCTTACACCCATAATTTTTGTTGAAATTAGGGTAAATACCAATACCTTCGGTAAGGGAATCGTCATAAAACACCGATGTTAATAACGCATGGGATAGCCGGGATTTATGCGACCATTTCGGATTTTGTTCAATTTTTTATTTATCATTAGTTTCTGCAATTCGCTTAGATAGTCAATCGGTAATTTTCCAAGTATATGGTCATATTCATGTTGTATGATTCGTGCCGTTCTGCCATAAAAATAATCGGTATGTAGTTGAAAGTTTTCATCCAAATAGGTCATTTTAATCCAAGAGAATCTTTTTACGGGGAAGCTAATGCCAGGTATACTCAGACAACCCTCCTCATCCAGTTCCATTTCGTCGGAATGGGCCATGATTTTCGGATTGATAAAAGCTTGCCGTATGCCTGGGTAGTCTTTTTGCGCCATATCCTCGGTATTAACGCTGGAAAAGCTAATTCGACTATCGACTACAAAAAGTTGTATGTTTTCATTGACTTGTGGAGCTGCCAAGCCTACACCCGCGGCATTATCCAGGGTTTGCCAGAGATTTTTTATGAAAGAGTTTAAATCCGGATATGATGGGGAAACAGTTAGACAGGCTTTTCTTAAGTTTGTAGCCCCATATGCTAAAATTGGTAATATCATCTTTTTCTTTACAAAATTACTTGGGTTGGCCGCATAGTGATAGTAAAAAATAGACAGTTCTCAGATCGTACACTATGGATAGTTTTAAAGGAAAACCAGTATCTTTGTAGCGATATGCCCGTGGAGTTACTTAGACATATAACTTACAGCAATCAAAGGGAGGCATTTAAAAAACTACTCCCATCTGCCGATTTAACTAAATTTATCGATTCCTATGTTATCTTCGAGTCGATAAATTTGGAGAATTGTGTAGCGCTAAGTGATGGCGTGCCCACGCTGGTATTTCTTTCCAATCCGGATATAAACGTAACGTTCACCAACAAAGAAAGTTCGATAAATATAGTTGGAGCATGGTGCTGCGGTCAAAACTTAAAACAGGTAAAAATCACTTGTGATAGGCAGATCGATCAACTATTAATCATCCGCTTTCAGGCCGATGCCTTACAGCAACTCGATGCAAAAACCAATAACAATCTTCGAGGAGCAAAAGCCTTCCCTTTAGATTCTTTATTCGGTAAACCGGCCAAAAACCTATTGGATCTCATGTATACAACGAGCGATATCCGGGCTAAAATTGGATTTTTTGAACAGTTTATTAGAAGGCATTTAACTATGAAGCATGGACAAAATGGTATTTTGAGAGAAGCCATGAAATATATCGGCATGCATCATGGTAATATTTCAATACAGGAAGTATCGAAGCGGGTGGGAACAAATTATAAATGGTTAGAGCGGAACTTTCTTCAATGTATTGGGATAAGTCCAAAGGAATATGCGCGGACACAGCGTATTTTACGAACATGCAACTATTTTGAGGAAGGAGAGGATAAGCTCTTATCAATCGCACTTAAAAGTGGCTTTTATGATGAGAATCATTTGTTGAAAGATTTTAAGAATTTTTTTGGTGAGAGTCCGTCGTCTTATTGGAAGAGGAATAGAAAAGAAAGCTGAGTCTTGCTTATGTAAAAATAAAAATCGCTAGAAATTAGCTAGAACTAAATCGTCTCATTTTTGTAGTGAGATAGAATCAATGAACATTTTTGTCGAACCAAGCGATTACTTTGAGAAATATGGAAAAACTTATAAAACCTACATTTAAAAAAGCTTCAGCTGACGATTTTTTTAAAAAAATGCAGAAAGAAGTACATGAAAACATTCTTAAAAATCCGCGTATACAAACAGGAAATATTATAAAGTCCTTTTTTCTATTATTTGGTTTTTTAGGAAGTTATGTAGGGATATTGGTTTTTGGCCATACCAAAGGAGGTCTTTTTTTCTTCTATATATTAGCGGGTATGTTTATGATTGTATTATTTGTAAATGCCTTTCACGATGCCGCTCATAATGCTGTCTTCAGAAACCCTAAATACAACAAATGGTTTACCAACGTGCTCGAACTTTTCGGCAGCAATAGCTTTATCTGGAAAAAGAGGCATCTGGTTTTACACCATCCTTATGCGAATATACAACACTGGGATATCGATATTAAACAGAGTGACTTAGCACGTATATTCCCATCCAGCCCGTTTTTTAACTATCATAAATATCAACATATTTATATGTTTTTATTATATCCCTTTTACACCCTTAATTGGCTTTTTATAAGAGATTTTAAAGATTTTTTCGGAACGAAGGACAATTACTTAAAACGGGTAGTTACCATCCCGAAAATTGAATATATCAAATTATTTGCCTGTAAGATTTTTAACCTGTTTTATTTGCTGTTTGTGCCGATGCTGGTTTTACAGCAACCATGGTATATGATTTTGTTGGCCTGGTTTGTGATGCACTTATCGGGAAGCGCATTAGGTGTTATAGCGTTGCTATCAACCCATGTTGATGAACACGCACACTTTCCGATGCCTCCCGAAGACGGGAAAATGCAAACAACGTGGGCGGAGCATCAGATGCGTGTAACAAAGGATTTTAGTGCCGATAGTATGTTGGCCAATTTCCTCTTTGGCGGCTTTACGCACCACGTAGCCCATCACCTGTTTCCAGGGGTTGCGCACACCTATTATCCTTATATCACGCGGGTAATTCGTAGATATGCAGCTGAATATGGTTTGCCTTATCACTGTTACCCGTTCTGGAAGGCGATAGCATCGCATTTCCGGCTGTTACAAAAAAACGGAAGAGAAGAAAACTTATTTAGGACAGGGGAGTTATAGAAGAAACCACATGCTAAAATTTTTCACCATAATAGCGCTTACAGGATTGTTCTCTTGCGGCAACGATGTTAAAAATCGACCTACTAAGAATATAGAAGCCAATATCGAAAGAATCCATACGGATCTGGACAAATTAATTAATGTCGGGGCTGATTTGGAGATCATTGCTGAAGGGTTCACATGGGTGGAAGGGCCTTTGTGGGTAGAAGAAGCGGCAATGCTTTTGTTTTCCGATATTCCACCCAATAAGGTTTTTAAATGGACGGAACAAGGGGGCTTAGCATTATATTTGGAACCTTCCGGATATACAAGTAACAGGGCAAGAGGAGGAGAAGTCGGATCAAATGGCTTGCTATTGGACCGGCGGGGAAATTTAGTTCTTTGCCAGCATGGTGATCGGCGGATAGCCCGTATGGACGCTTTATTAAGTCATCCCGAAGCTAAATATACCACGCTCGCCGCCAAATGGAAGGGGAAAAAATTGAACAGCCCGAATGATATTGTAGAGCGAAGTAACGGAGATTTATTCTTTACTGACCCGCCTTATGGATTGAATGATCAACATATTGAACAACAGGAGTTGGATTTCTGCGGGGTCTATAAACTAGATACGATGGGTCGCTTAAGCTTGTTGATCGACAGCATCCACAGGCCTAACGGAATCGCTTTTAGCCCCAATGAAAATAGGTTATATGTCGGTAATTCGGACAATCAAAAGCCGATGCTCTATGCTTTTGACATTACTCCCGATGATTCCCTGAAGTCGGCCGGGATTGTTTTCGATTTTAGCAAATTTGGTGGCGGGCCCGATGGCTTTAAAGTAGATAAAAATGGAAATATTTTCGCTAGCGGCCCTGGAGGAATTTGGATCTTCAACAGTTCGTATGAATTGATAGGAAAAATACATATAAAGCAACGTGTTTCCAATTGCTGCTTAGCGGACAATGATAAAACCCTGTACATTACAGCTAGTAATCAGGTATTGCGTTTGCGCATGCGTTAAGATAAAGTAATAGCAAGTCACATCGGAAGGAGCAAAAAATAACGGGCATGTCCATCACAGAACATTGTTTAACTCCAGATCAAATTTATGGCGATTTGTTTAAGGAAGTCCAGTTGCAACGGATATTCGCCGATAATAAAACATTCGTAGACGCTATTCCGAAAGAAACACCGGAAGTGATTTTACAACGCTTTCGAATTCAGAGGCAGATAAAAGACTTTTCATTAATCGATTTTGTAAAAGCAAATTTTGAACTCCCACAGCCTCACGACGTTCAGTATTACAGTGATGCGAATACCCCAATTGTTGAGCATATAGAAAAATTATGGTCGGTTCTGAGAAGAGAACCCGATAAAGTGATTCCCGGAAATTCATTGTTGCCACTTCCCTTTCCCTATATCGTTCCCGGTGGCCGTTTCAATGAGATCTACTACTGGGACTCCTATTTTACCATGCTAGGCTTACAAGAAAGTGGCGAGTATGAGATGATTGAAAATATGGTAAAGAATTTCGCTTTTATGATCGACCGCTATGGACACATTCCAAATGGCAATAGAAGTTACTTTTTAAGCCGATCCCAGCCACCCTATTTTTCACTTATGCTGGATTTATTGGCAGAAATAAAAGGCGG
This sequence comes from Olivibacter sp. 47, assembly GCF_030372825.1. NCBI lineage: Bacteria > Pseudomonadati > Bacteroidota > Sphingobacteriia > Sphingobacteriales > Sphingobacteriaceae > Olivibacter > Olivibacter sp. 47. The sequence continues at coordinate 5,585,369 of NZ_JAUCNR010000001.1, read as the reverse complement.
AGCAGTGTACCGGGATTACCTCGGAACTTTGTTAAAAGAATATGCTTATTGGATGGACAAAACCCAAAAGGCCAAACATGTAGTGGAAATGTCGGATGGGCAATTCTTAAATCGGTATTATGACCAGTTAAATATTGCCCGTCAAGAGTCGTACTATGAAGACGCTCATTTAACTGTTGTTGCGGAAAAGAAAGATTCCCGTTTATTTCGCGACATCCGCTCGGGTGCCGAAAGCGGTTGGGATTTCAGTTCGAGATGGATGGTAGATGGCAAAGACCTGCACACCATTGAGACAACGAGAATTATACCCATCGACTTGAACTGTCTTTTGTATCATCTGGAAAGGACGATTGAAAAGAGTTATAAACTTTTGGGCGATAAAGGTAAGGCAATCAAATATAAACGGATTGCTAAATATAGAAAGCAAGCTATTCATCAGTATTGCTATAATAAACGCGACGGTTGGTATTATGATTATAATATTCGGACTGATTCCTTGTCAAAAGAAACTACAATTGCAGGTTTTACGCCCTTCTTTATTGGTATTGCACCGCAAAAAGGAATAAAGAAAGCGGTCGAGATGATTCGTAAAAATTTTCTAAAGAGTGGCGGAATTATCACGTCGCTCAAAATCTCAGGCCAACAGTGGGATGCACCCAACGGTTGGGCGCCCTTGCAATGGATGGTAGTAAAAGGTTTGCAAAATTATCGTCAATTTGATTTGGCTTCAAATGTCGCCAAACGATGGATCGCATTAAATACCAAAGTTTACCAACAAACAGGAAAGATGATGGAGAAATATAACGTGATTGATGCCCATGTAGAGGCTGGAGGTGGAGAATATCCTGCTCAGGATGGTTTTGGTTGGAGTAATGGGGTGCTGCTTAAATTTATAAAGATGTACGGAGAGTTTTGATTAAACAATTAAGCCTTATCTTTGTGGCAAACTTGAAGAATGGACTGGAAACAACTACTTTCTGCAAAACGCTGGGGATACGAACATCGGGAAATAAAAAATCAAGATATCGCGAGATCGGAATTCCAACGAGATTATGATCGATTGATCTTTTCTTCGCCCTTTAGGCGTCTTCAGAACAAAACACAAGTGTTTCCTTTACCAGGAAGTGTTTTTGTCCATAACCGGCTGACACATAGTTTAGAAGTCGCCAGTGTTGGACGATCACTGGGCAGAATTTTCTATACCAAAAAGAAAGAAGTGTTTTCAGCGCTGGATGAACAGTACCCTTATTTACAAGAAATAGGAAATATCGTTTCCAGCGCCTGCTTAGCACATGATATGGGAAATCCTGCCTTTGGGCATTCGGGAGAAGCGGCTATTTCTCATTATTTTTTAAGTGGAGATGGCTTGAAGTATAAAGAGCAAGTAACAGCTGCTGAATGGCAAGACCTCACTCACTTTGAGGGAAACGCAAATGCATTGCGCATTTTAACGCATCAATTTAACGGGAAAGAAGCCGGCGGCTTTGCATTAACCTATAGTACTTTAGCGGCAATTGTAAAGTATCCATGTGCAGCGATTGATGGAAACGTTAAAGGAAGAGGCCTCCATCGAAAAAAATATGGATATTTTCAACCTGAAAAAGAATCGTTTATTAAAATAGCCAAAGAACTTGGTATGGAACAAGATGAATCCTGCCAAGAAGTGTATAAACGTCATCCTTTGGTTTATCTGGTAGAGGCTGCTGACGATATTTGCTATAATATCATTGATGTTGAGGACGCTCATCGGTTAGGCATACTCTCTGCTGTCGAAGTGGAAGAATTGTTGATTCCGTTAACAAATGACGGAAATATAAAAAAGCGGCTGGCAGATATAAATGATGTTGATAGTCGCGTGAGCTTGTTAAGAGCAAAAGCTATTAGCACCTTGATCCAGGAATGTTCTCATGTCTTTTTTGCAAAAGAGCACGAAGTTTTGTCCGGTAATTTTGAATCCTCTTTGATCGACAATATTTCGAGTCACTTGAAAGAGGTTATGAAAACCATTGAACGAATTTCAATTGATAAAATTTATAACGCACCGGCGGTTGTGCAAATTGAGGTTGCAGGTTATAAGGTAATGAGCGGTTTACTGGAAGAGTTTGTACCCGCTTATCTCAACCACGCCTCATCTTACGACAAGAAAGTGGCCGCGCTGATTCCTAACCAATATAAACGGGAAGAAAGATCTACCTACGGAAAAATACGATCGGTATTAGATTTTGTTTCCAGTATGACAGATTTATACGCAGTAGAACTATTTCGAAAAATAAAAGGGATTTCTTTTCCGTCGCTCGATTAAACATCACCCGCGGTTTTACCCGTGTGCTAAGCGCAGAACCGTTTTGGTTTTTGGTATAAAAAACATACATTTATATCAAAATTCATTTCTATGCGCCGTGAGCTCCTTCATTTTTCGATGATGATAGAAAGTCGCTTCGATAAAAGCGCGGTAAAAAAGAAGGGATTCTTCTTCCTCTTCAAGCGTTTTTTCTTCTGTCGTTAATAAAAACGATGAAGTATCTTTAAGAGACCCGCTTCATATTTCCGTTCGCGAATAACGAGCATTTTACCTAATTTTGCATCCTCATGAAAAAAAAGATTCCACAGGACAAAAAGCTGCTCGAGAATATTGAAGTTATCGACATAGCGGAAGAAGGAAAGGGCGTTGGGAAGACCGATGACTTAGTAATTTTTATAGAAAAAGCGATTCCCGGAGATGTAGTTGATGTTGAGCTTATCCGTAAAAAGAAAAATTTTGCAGAGGCGAAGATCACAAAGGTCAAACAGGCTTCAAAACATAGACTCGACGCTTTCTGTGCGCATTTCGGAGTGTGCGGTGGTTGCAAGTGGCAACATATGGACTATAGGGCACAACTAGTGTATAAACAAAAGAGTGTCGATAATGCTTTAAGCCGAATAGGCAAGATAGACACCTCCTCTATGGAAGAAATTTTGCCCTCGGCTCATACGGTATACTACAGAAACAAACTGGAGTATACTTTTTCAAATAAGCGCTGGTTAACGACGGAAGATATCGCAAGCGGAAAGGAACACGAGATGAGTGCTTTAGGTTTTCATGTTCCGCTACGATTCGACAAAATTCTGGGAATAGAACATTGCTATTTGCAGAAAGATCCGTCTAACGCCATTAGAAATGAACTTAAACAGTTAACAATCGAAAAGGGGATTAGCTATTATGATCTTCGAAATCATGAGGGGGCGCTCCGGAATCTGATGATTCGTACTTCAACTACGGGCGACTTAATGGTTGTGGTGGTTTTTGCTTACCCGACGCAAGAACAAATTGTGCAAGTAATGGAATTTTTGAAGGAACGGTTTCCGGAGATTAGCTCCTTGCAGTATATCATTAATCAGAAAAAAAACGATACGATTTTCGACCAGGAGATTATTACCTACGCGGGAAAAGACCATATTTTTGAAGAAATGTCCTTACCGAACCGTTCCGTGCGATTACGGTTTAAAATCGGAGCTAAATCTTTTTATCAGACAAATTCAGAACAGGCATATGAGCTTTATCGTATAACCAAAGAGTTTGCGAACTTAAAGGGCCATGAATTGGTATACGATTTATACACAGGTGCCGGAACCATCGCCAATTTCGTTGCATTGGATGTTAAACAGGTAATCGGAATAGAATATGTACCATCGGCTATTGAAGATGCAAAATTGAATTCATCGATCAACGGCATTGAGAATACCTTGTTTTTCGCGGGGGATATGAAAGACGTGCTGACTCCCGAATTTACGGCAACCCATGGAAAACCGGACTTGATCATTACCGATCCGCCGCGGGCAGGGATGCATCCGGATGTGATAGCAAGGCTGCTAGAACTGGAGGCTCCGAGAATTGTATATGTTAGCTGTAACGCGGCAACGCAGGCAAGAGATTTAGCTTTGTTAAATGAGAAATACCTGGTAAAACGAATTAAACCGGTTGACATGTTTCCTCATACGCAGCATGTGGAAAATGTAGTTTTATTGGAGAAGAAGAAGTAATATGCTTTAAGTTCTACGTTTTAAGACTTATAACGTACTACGTAAAACTTATAACGGTAAAGAAAATGAATTTAGAAGAATTATTATCCGCACAAGCCGGTGACGATGGACAGGCTCCGAAAAAAGATAGTCCCTTAAAGAGCTTGCGCGTTGATTTGAACTTTTATAAAGATTCAATTAAGGAAGTTGCTATCGAGATTATGGCGGAAGGGCTCTCTCAATATCCTATTTTTATCGCTCATCAACATGAGGTCAATCTGGGCGAACTCATATTAGATAGAAACGAACTCGGCACGCAATGGACTATCCAAGCATCCACCTTGGAAGAGTTTGTAGAGAAGGGAGTCATTCTTAAATCGCGAAAGGAACATTTTATAAAGACCTATAAAAAGCCTGAAGATTTCATGTGTCTTTTCGTTATTGTACCCGAAGGTGCAAATTTTGTCTTTTATCCTTATAAGGGAGAAGAAGTTAAAAGCTAAAAGTATATCGTTTAAAATGCATAAAGGTCGGAGAATCACAAAGGCCTTAATAAGGATAAAAACCAGATAATCAGTGATTTATATTTTGCTGTATGTTGTGGTGGTTGTATTAAAAGAACGTTTATTTTAATCATTTTTTGTCGCTTTGGCTTGATCCAAACCGACGCAAAGATCAAGGCTATGGATGCTACCTTGCACCTGATGGCAAAGCATCACTGGCGCGTATTGGAGCCGTTTCACTTCTTCAATCCGCTTGGGTATTACAATATGAACCTATGTACAAATGCTTTGCTGCTCGTTGCGTCGATATCCTCCAAGGCCATGTAAGCACTTCGGAACGGTTTTGCAAGGGGCCTCGATGGGCCGGAAAGAACGGCCTCACAGCGTGAGCGTTAAGAAGATTTAGGATAGCCAAGGCAAAAAAATCATGTGAAAAGCGAAGCGTGGATTGAAGGGAGGGGCGGCTCCACATGATTTGATCGATGAACCTAAATCTTTAGCGAAGGATGTGCAGCCTTGATTGTTTGGTTCTTTATGATCAAGCATAAAGAACATATATTAAGTTCACTGAAGGTAATTCCTGGGACTAAATTCAGATTGGTGAAAGCAAAAAAATAATTCGTAAATTTGCCCGTACATCACTAAAGGGGTGCCTTGTTTTTTTAAAACACAAATCAGGGCTGAGATTATACCCATCAGAAAAAGGAAGCGACAAGCTGTACTTTTCTGAACACCTGATCCGGATAATGCCGGCGTAGGGAGGGAAGAATTACCAAATGAGGTTATATTTTATTTAAGTGTAGTAATTAACTGTTGTAACCCCTATCAACGGTAAGGCGAATTAAAAATATATGTATATTGTGAAAAAGAGAGGCTTGCTTTTTATCTTGGCCGCATTTAGTCCGATGTTCTTATGGGCGCAGACCAATCTATCCGTGAAAGTAGTCGATAAAGACGAAAACAAACCACTTGGTGGTGCCAGTGTTTCTGTAGTAGGGTCTTTAGCAAACGGGCAAACCAACCGGCAAGGTAATATCTTGTTTAAGAATCTAAAAGACGGAAGCTATACGATCCGTATAAGTTATGTTGGTTATAAGCCCGTTGAAAAGAAATTGGTTTTACCATCGACTGAAGAATTTATTGTGTCATTGAGCCAACAGGAGTTTATAGCCGATGAAGTTATTGTTAATGCCACTCGAGCTAATGCAAATGCGGCAACAACGTATAAGAATCTTAACCGTCAGGATATCGCAAAGAATAATTTAGGGCAAGATTTGCCGTACTTGCTTGATCAAACACCCGGTGTTGTCACTTACTCAGACGCGGGTGCAGGCGTTGGTTATACAGGAATGCGTATCCGAGGAAGCGACCCTACGCGGGTAAATGTGACGGTCAATGGAATTCCTTATAATGATGCAGAAAGTATGGGGTCTTTTTTTGTGAATCTTCCCGACTTTGCGTCCTCTGTGGACAATATACAGATTCAGCGTGGTGTTGGTTCTTCTACGAATGGAGCGGGCGCCTTCGGTGCCAGTGTCAATATACAAACGAATACACGGGTTGATACATCCTATGCCGAATTAGATAACTCTTACGGATCATTCAATACCTGGAAAAATACCGTGCGAATTGGTACAGGGCTAATCAATAATAAGTTCACTTTTGATGGTCGTCTGTCTCGCATTAAGTCGGACGGTTTCGTTGATCGTGGTGCGTCTGATCTTAAGTCTTTCTTTTTAAGCGGTGCTTGGTATGGAAAAAAAAGCTTGTTAAGAGCCAATGTCTTTTCCGGGAAGGAAAAAACCTATCAAGCGTGGAACGGTGTGCCTGAAGAAAAGCTTTTTGGAACGGCCGCTGATATAGAGGCCTATATATCAGCAAATGGGTTAATTGGAGAAGATGCAGAGAATATAAGAAACGCAGATCCCCGTCGCTATAATTCTTTCTTATATAAAAATCAAAACGACAATTATCAGCAGGATCATTACCAACTTTTATACTCTACGAGTGTATCGGATAAACTTAATTTAAATGGCGCTTTACATTACACGAGAGGGCGTGGTTATTACGAAGAATATAAAACAGGCGCTGCATACGAAGACTATGGTTTAGCCCCCGTAGCGGTTGGAGATAGTACTATTTCTTCAACAGACCTGGTACGGGAAAGATGGTTGTCCAACCATTTTTACGGGATAACGTATTCCGGGCAATATAAAGCCAGCGACCAGCTTAATCTAACCCTTGGCGGGGCTTATAATGAATATAAAGGAGATCATTATGGAGACATCACATGGTCTAGAAACCCCTTGTTTGAACGTGCAGCTCATGAGATTGATAAGGGCGCATTTGATACGCGTTATCGGTATTACTTTAATGATGCCAAGAAAACAGACTTTAATATATTCGCAAAAGGGGAATATCAAATGGCAAACTTTTCACTTTTTGCAGATGTGCAATACAGGCGTGTCACCTATTCTTTCCTAGGTTTTGATAGAAATCTGAATAACGTGCAACAAGAAGCGGACCTCAATTTCTTTAACCCAAAAGTAGGTATGACTTATCGATTTGCCAACAATAGCCAAGCGTATCTTTCTTATGCCGTTGGCAATAAAGAGCCTGTGCGGGATGACTATGAAAACTCCACACCGGATAGTAGGCCAAAAGCAGAGCGTATGCAAGATATCGAGTTGGGCTATCGCTTGTCAACCGCTCACGTTAATATGGGAATCAATGGCTATGCGATGCTATATAAGAATCAGCTTATTCTAACAGGACAGATTAACGATGTTGGCGCCCAAACACGCATGAATGTCCCCGATAGCTATCGCCTGGGATTGGAAGCCGATGTGAAATGGCAGCCTATCCGTACCTTCTCTTGGGCATTGACCGGTGCTTTAAGTAGCAACAAAATCAAGGACTTTTACGAATACATTAATATTTATGACGCTGATTGGAATGTGTCAGATCAACAGGTAAATCATTACGAACGTACAACGATTGCGCTTTCACCCTCTTTCGTTGGATCAAGCGAATTGGCTTTCGTACCGGTAAAAAACGGAGAAATTGCGTTTATCTCTAAATATGTATCAAGACAATACCTCGACAATACCTCGAATGTTGATCGAAGTTTAGATGCCTTTTTTGTCAATAATTTACGATTGTCCTATCAATTGAAATTTAAAAGCGTAAAGAATATCGGGTTATCCTTATTAGTTAATAATATCTTCAATGAAAAATATGAGTCGAATGGTTATACCTATAGTTCTATTTATCAAGGAGATCCGGCGGTTTATACATCAAATTTCTACTTCCCGCAAGCAGGAACGAACTTTCTATTGGGACTTAATGTAAAATTTTAAGGACGGGAAGGTTTGAGGTAAAAGGTGTAAAGAATACGGTGTAGGGGCAAGGCTTTAAGCATACGGTGCCTTAATGCCTTGCCCTAAACCCTTACCTTCTTACTGTATGGTTAAAGCATAGACGGCGAAAGAAGCCAGCCAATGCTCGCCCATGTAATCTCCGCTAGCGACATGTGGTAAAGCGGCTGTAAGGTGTTTCTTTGCCAGATTAATTAAAGCCGCCTTGTTTTTACGACTGTGGTGGGCAATACCGTATAGACACCAGGCACGACTTAAATTCAAACCATCTAGATGCACCAACTTACCATCGGTTCTGTCTGTTACGGTTCCGGGTGTGAGGGTTGCCGGACCGTTAAATAAATCAGGTAAAAACCGCTCGATCCAGGAAGCATAGTCTTTTGCGGGGAGTATACGCCACATTAAATCGGCCTCCTCTAAACAAGGACTCAGAAAATCTGAGCCACCCGGTTCGTAATTGATTGGACATCCCGTGTCTTTTTTGTAGAAGCGTAGCGCGGTTTCCCGAACAATATGAAGCAAAGAATCATTTTTTGTTTCCATTCCATAGTCATAGGCCAAAGTCAGCCCAAAAGCCAGATTGCTATGTTCACCCACGCGTACCGCATAATTCATCTTGGGTAAGTAATTTATATACAAGCGAACGAGTTGCTGTGCCAAGGGCTCAAGGTTTTTACTTAGTTCTTTTCCTAAGGGATCGTTCCACGATAACAGCTCTTTTTGCAGCTGTAGGAGCCATGCCCATCCATAGGTCCTTTCAAAGCCCCGCTGCTGCTCATCTTTAAAAATTTCGACTTCCGTTAATATATTGTCTGCACTTAGGTTGGTACGAAGTTTAGTTCGAATCTCTGCTGCCTCCGGGAGATGAGGGAAAAGTTTGAGCAATCTTACCAACATCCAATGACCGTGTACACTGCTATGCCAATCGAAGCAACCATAAAATGCCGGATGGTAATTTCTGGGCCTTGTTATTAAGGAGGTGTCCGAAAAGGTGACACTCGTTTTGTAAGGAAATTCTTGCTGCATACATTTCAGCGGTAGCTTAGCTAGGTGGGAGGCACCGGCTACATTGAGAACATACTTCCCTTGAGCTTCACTATAGAGTTTTTCTTGGGCATGCGATAAGGAATAGAGACCATATAGCAAGAAAAGTGAAAGGATAAAGGTTTTATTTATCATTGTGAACGTTAATTTAGCGCTGAATATAAGTCTTTGAATGAAGCGAGACAAGGGTAGCGTCCTATTTTATTTACTAGGTACAGATCGCTTCAAAATGTTTATCTTAGTACTGGTAAGTTCCGTTGTCCAACATGAAACATATACCCATGATATTATTAACACTTTTAGCCTCCTGCGGAGAGAAAAATCAAGAAACACAAGGATATCGGTGGCCCGATTCAAAAGCACCGGTTGCAGAGAAGATTCCCCACGAAAGAACAATCCATGGCGATACGGTAGTAGATAATTATTATTGGATGATTGATTACTTTAAAAAAGGACCTGATAGCACGAAAGTAATCGATTATTTGAATACTGAAAATGCCTATCTCGACACCATGATGTCGGGTACTAAAGAATTTCAGGAAACCTTATTCAAAGAAATGCGGGCTCGTATAAAAGAGAAGGATGAGTCTGTACCTTATTTTAAAAACGGGTATTTTTATTATACTAGAACGGAAGACGGCAAACAATACTTTAAGTATTGCAGAAAAAAGGGATCGCTCGATGCAACAGAAGAGATTTTATTGGATGTTGATAAAATGGCAGAAGGACATCCTTACTTCAGTGCAACCGGCTTCAGTATCAGCCCTGACAATAAATTAATGGCTTTCGGTGTAGACACCGTATCTCGTAGAGAATACACAATATTTATTAAAAATCTGGAAACCGGGGCGCTTTATACGGAGGAGATTAAAGGAACCACCGGTGCCGTTGCGTGGGCAAATGATAACAAAACCTTCTTTTATACGGCGAAGAATCCGGTGACATTGTTAACTGAAAAGATAAAAAAACACGAGCTTGGTACCGATGTGCGTATGGACCTGGTTGTTTATGAAGAGAAAGATAATAGTAATTACATAGGCGTAGCCAGAGCTAAATCGGGCAAATTTATTTATATCTATTCGGGGGCAACAACCAGTTCGGAAACCAGATTTATCTCTGCAGATAAACCAAGCGATTTGTTTAAAGTGTTCCAGCCTCGAATGAAGGATGTGTTGTATGAAGTGACTGCCTTAGAGGACCGGTTTTTAATCTTGACTAATAGAGACGCGTTGAATTTCAAGGTGATGGAGTGTCCCTTGGATAAGACGGATATTGAACATTGGAAAGAAGTTATTCCGCATCGCAAGGACGTGCTTTTGGAGGGCATAGACGAGTTTAAGGACTTTATAGTCGTTTCCGAGCGAAAGAATGGATTAACGCAGTTGAATATTAGGAGCCTCCGGAACGGGGAAGAACATTACCTGGATTTTGGCGAGGCAGCCTATACCGCCTACACACAGGCAAATGTGGAATATAATACGTCGATCGTTCGTTATGGATATACCTCACTGACGACTCCCTCTTCCACATTCGACTATGATATGGTAGAGAAGAAAAAAACGCTTTTAAAACAGCAAGAGGTACTGGGAGGCTATGATTCGAAAGCTTACGTAACCGAGCGACTTTATGCAGAGGCAGAAGACGGCGTTCGCATTCCCATATCATTGGTTTACAAGAAAGGATTTGAACGGAATGGTAGCGCCCCTTTATTGCTTTACGGATATGGCTCTTATGGGGCATCGATGGATCCAACTTTTAGCAGCCCCCGTTTGAGTCTGTTGGATCGAGGGTTCGTCTTTGCGATCGCTCATATTAGAGGGGGACAAGAAATGGGAAGACAATGGTATGAAGACGGGAAGATGATGAAAAAGAAAAATACCTTCACTGATTTTATTAGCTGCGGGAAATATCTTATTAATAAACAGTACACAAGCAAAGGACATCTATATGCGCAGGGAGGAAGTGCCGGCGGGTTGTTAATGGGGGCTGTAATGAACATGGCGCCGGATTTGTGGAATGGTATTATTGCACAAGTGCCTTTCGTAGATGTGGTAAACACCATGTTAGATGAAACAATACCGCTCACTACGAATGAGTTTGATGAGTGGGGAAATCCAAAGAATAAAGAGGCCTATTTTTATATGAAAAGTTATTCGCCTTACGAAAACATAGAAGCAAAGGCTTATCCAAATATGTTAGTAACTACGGGCTTGCACGATAGCCAGGTTCAGTATTTTGAACCGGCAAAATGGGTAGCAAAGTTACGGGCTACGAAAACGGATAAAAACGTATTATTACTAAAAACAGAGATGGACTTTGGACATGGAGGCGCTTCCGGTAGATTTGATTATCTGAAAGATATTGCCTTGAATTACGCGTTCTTATTAGCCCTGGAGGGGAATGTTGAGTAGTTGCGTCGTTAAGTAGTTGAGTAGTTAAGTCGTTAAGTAATCCTTTAACAATTTCCCTACTCAACTATTTTCTCCATTTCTCTACTCAACGCATAAATTAGTCTGTCAATTCTCCTCTGATATTCACTTCTACCCACCGAGCCACTTCACTTTGGCTTTCAAACTCGCCCTGAAGGTACATTAGCTTGGTTACCGCCGCTTCGAAAGTCATATCAAAACCACTGAGTACGCCCATTTCCTTTAGCCATTGACTGGTTTCATATCGGCCTAATTCAACAGAACCTACCTTACATTGTGAAATATTAACAATATTCTTCCCATCGCGAATAGCTGCTCTAAGCATATCCAGAAACCAAGTAGCCGTTGTGGTATTGCCGGAGCCAAAGGTTTCCATAATAACGGAACGTGCATTGGATTCCAGCACGGCCTTAACAACTTCTTTACTGATACCCGGATATAACTTGAGGACTGATATCGAATTGTCTATCCTGGTATGTAATATAAAATCTTTACCGGTATTATTCATCAATGCAGGGCGATTGTATTTCAAGTGCACGCCTGCCTCGACTAAAACCGGGTAGTTTGGCGACCGGAAAGCTTCGAATTTCGCCGAATTATATTTAAAGGAGCGATTCCCGCGAAACAATTTACTATCAAAATAGATGCAAACTTCTTGTATTAGGGAGCGTCCATGCTTTTTCGCTGAAGCGATTTCCAGCGCTGTAATCAAATTTTCGCGGGCATCGGTTCTAATTTCGCCGATAGGTAACTGAGAACCCGAAAAATCACCGGTTTTTGCAAACCTTCCAGCATAAAACTTAAAGCGGAAGCAGAAAATGCCATCGTATCCGAACCATGTAAGATTACAAAGCCATCATATAAGTCATAGTTATCTTTAATAAGCTCCGCCATTTGCACCCATATGGCCGGTTGCATGTTGGACGAGTCGATGATAGGATCAAAAGAGTGAATAGACAGGTTATAGTTTAGGCGACTTAGTTCAGGTACATTTTTATGTATCAATTCGAAGTTGAAAGGAACAAAGCTTCCTGATGTCTCATCAGTAACCATTCCTATTGTTCCCCCAGTGTATAATATCAGTATATTGTTCATGTAAATTAGCGTTGCATCTCTTAACAGAGCTCGTTTTGCCCAGGTTCAAGGCATTGTAAACTTAGATAAAATCGTCTTTTTTCACAAGTATTCGTTTTGGAGCTCCTTTGGACACAAGTATATGCAATATAATGCGTATGGTTCTCCTCGTCCATCAGACCCTATTTGTAGCAGTGAAATAGTTACATTCCAAAAACATGCAGTGCGTTTTGAGTGGTCATATTTGCTACTTCCTCTATCGCTATGCCGTGTAAATCGGCAACTTTCTGTGCTACGTGGATAAGATAACTACTCTCATTTGGTTTTCCGCGAAAGGGAACGGGCGCCAAATAGGGCGCATCTGTTTCGAGGACGATATGCTTCAAGTCTATCTGTTCAACTACTTTATCGAGACCCGCATTTTTAAAGGTAACAACTCCCCCAATGCCTAAATAGAAGCCCAGGGAGATAGCATGTTGTGCCTGCTCCAAGCTGCCGGTAAAGCAATGGAAGATCCCGAATAATTTGTCGTCCTTCAGTTCCTCCAGTAAAGCGAATTGCTCGTCAAAGGCTTCACGGCAATGAATAACGATGGGGAGACCACGTTCTTTTGCCCAAGCGACCTGTATTCGGAAAGCTTCTTGCTGTTGTGGAAGTGTTGATTTGTCCCAATAAAGATCAAGGCCTATTTCACCGATTGCTACCACTGATTTTGCTAATAGTGCTTTTTCAATCAGAGCCAACTCCTCCTTGAAGTCATCCTTGACACTACATGGATGTAGTCCCAACATCGGATAACACATATCAGGGTACGTATCTGTTACATGAAAAACTTTTTCGATCGATTCATTATCCACGTTGGGTAGAAATAAACGGGTAATGCTGTTCTCCCTACAACGCACGATCTGTTCCTCTAATGCGCTTCCTTCATTATAGTAAATATGCGTATGGGTGTCGGTAAGTTGCATATGGGCAAACTTATATAAAAAAACTTAAAGACGGTCAGTCATGAGCCGAACAAAAACAAAAAAGCCCATCGAAATGCGACGGGCTTTATCATTATTTTTTAGCAGTTGCGGGTGTGTCCGGTGCTGCGGCAGTTGGTGCCGGTTTTGCTTTTTGTGGAACGATGTCAACAATTTCTACGGTGAAAGCCAGGGGCGTGTAAGGTTGAATACCCATGCTTCCATGCTCACCATAAGCCAATTTTGAAGGCAAGACCAAGGTTGCTTTAGCACCTTTAGATAATAAAGCTAATCCTTCATCCCAGCCCGGAACAACGGCTCCTACACCGATCGGAATACGAATCGGATCGTATGGTTCGCGCATTTGATTGTATACGTTTCCTTTTTTTGCGTCCTCTTTAACGCTTGAATCGAAGATCTTTCCGCCCAAAAACTTACCGGTATAATGTACGACAACGGTATCGCCTACATTTGGTTTGTTACCGGTTCCTTCTTTTTCGATCGAGTATTTGAGGCCTGAGCTTGTCGTCTTGACTTCAAGATCGTTTTTCTTAATATAGTTTTCGATCTTTCCTGCTTCCGCGTTCTTTGCTTTTTCGCGATCTTGGGCAATATATTTTTCTACCTCCTGGTTGAAGACACTGTCTGTAAGCGTTCCTTTAGGGATGACTTTGTTGATCTTGAACGTATGTACAATGTATTGTCCTTTAAATGGAGGACGAGGTTGGCCCGTTTTTGCTACCATGGTATCAATATTCAATCTGAACACGGCACTGTCTCCTTCTCCCAACATGGATAAAGCCGTGAAGATGTCGCCGGGATACATAGATTTCTGTGCTGCCAAATAGAAAGGTTGCTCCATTTCATAGCTGCTATTGAGAACCGAGTCGTTTTCGGTAGAGATTACTGCACCAAGGGAAATAAAATCACCTTCTTTGATTTTAGTTTTTCCCTCTTCTTTTACAATTTTATATTGCATGCCACCTGCACCGTCTTTGAAACTTTGGCATGACGTAGCTCCCAATCCTGTTAAAGCTGCCAAACCTAAAATAAGGGATGTTCTTTTCATTATTTGCTTTCTTTTACTGTTTTAAATTTTCTGTATAGTTCTGTACATATTGTTAATTATCCATAAGTTGTTCCTTATAAGCGGGAAGAACTGCTTTAAATTTTTCAACCACCCGCTCTAAAGGATGATCATCATGACCGCCGGCCGCATTGCGATGCCCTCCACCGTTGAAATATTTAGCACAAATTTCGTTTGCAGGAAAGGTCCCAACAGAACGTAGGGATAATTTGATTTGATAGGTACGATCAATGATAAGGGCGGCGAGCTTTATGCCACTAATGGACAGGGCGTAATTGACCAAACCCTCTGTATCGCCTGTGACGATATTAAAACGGGTTAAATCCTCTTTTGTTATGGCGAAATAGGCGGTATTGTATTCATGGAGTACCACCAAGCGATTGAGTAAACAAAAGCCTAAAAACTTCAATCTATTTTCTGAAGAGCTATTGTATACCCGCTCATGTATTTCGGCGTTCTTTGCGCCCAAAGAAATCAGGTCGGCTATCGCCAAGTGCACTTCTACGGTAGTAGATTGGAAACGAAAGGAACCTGTATCAGTCATAATACCGGTATACAAGCAAGTTGCAATTTCCGGTGTGATCGACGATCGGTCATCCAGCAGATTAACAATAAAATCATATACTAGGTAAGCCGTTGCGGCTGATTCGGGGTTCCAATGTCTGAATTGGTCAAAGCCTTCCGGATCCAAATGATGATCAATCATCACTTTTGTGGCCTGGCTTGTACTTAAAATAGGCTGCATGTCATGTGTACGCGCAAGACCGTTAAAATCCAAGCAAAAAATTAAATCAGACGCTGCGATCAGCTTATCTGCGAGTGCTTTGTTTTCTGTATAAATGATTGCCTCTTCCTGGTGGGGCATCCATGCTAAGAAGGATGGATAATCTGATGGTACAATTAGGCGCGCTTGATGTCCATGGGCTTTTAGCCACAACAACATAGCCAAAGACGATCCTAAAGCGTCTCCATCAGGCTTATAGTGAGTTGTTATAACTATACTTTTGGGTTCGGCTAATATTTGTTTCAGCGTGGTAATCGTTAACATGCAGTGTTTTAAAGATTGCAAAGCTATTAATTTTTTTCTTAGATATTCAAAAGAAAAATTCGTACTTACATATATATGGACAATATTTGAAATAAGGAAACAAAGTGGACATAAAAGCTTATTTTTGCAAAAATTAGAATTTAAATAGATGGCTACTAATAGAACTTTTACCATGATCAAACCCGATGCAGTTAACAATGGCTATATCGGGGCAATTTTAAACGACATTGTCGAAGCAGGGTTCAAGATTGTTGCAATGAAGTATACGCACTTAACAGGTGGAACTGCAGGCGCTTTTTATGCCGTACATAAAGAACGCCCTTTTTACAAAGATTTGGTGGCTTTTATGAGTTCCGGGCCCATCGTAGCAGCTATTTTGGAGAAAGAGAATGCCGTGGAAGATTTTCGGAAATTGATTGGTGCAACTGATCCAAGTAAAGCGGAGGCCGGAACCATTCGAAATAAATATGCTAAATCCATCGAGGCAAATGCGGTACATGGATCTGATTCAGATGAAAATGCAGCTATTGAGGGAAGTTTCTTTTTCTCTGCCTTGGAACAATACTAAGAAAGGTGGTAAGGTATAAGGCTTTACGGCGTAGGGTATTTCCTTAAACCTTCTGCCTTATACCTTTCTAGCTCAATTGGGCTCTATAGCGCTTAATGGTTTCTTCCAAACCTAGATAGAGCGCATCTGCTATAAGAGCATGTCCGATGCTTACTTCCAAGAGGTGCGGAATTTGGCTGCGAAAGTATTGCAGATTATGCAAATCGAGGTCATGCCCGGCATTTAGTCCTAAACCCAATTCATGTGCGAGCTTCGCTGCCTCCGCATAAGGTTGAACGGCCTCCGCGGGATTTTTGTAATAATTGGTAGCGTAAGCTTCTGTATATAATTCAATACGGTCTGTACCGGTACTCGCTGCTGCTTCTACCATTTTGGGATCCGGATCTACAAAGATCGAAACCCGTATCCCAGCGTCTTTAAAGAGTGCTGACATCTCTTTCAGGTAAGATTGATTGGCTATAGTATCCCATCCGTGATTAGAGGTTATTTGTCCCTGTTCGTCAGGAACGAGTGTTACCTGGGTTGGCTTATTGGCAAGTACCAAGTCAACAAATTTTTTCTCCCTACAATTTCCTTCAATATTAAACTCTGTTGTAATAGCGGCCTTTAGATCATAAACATCCTGATAGCGTATATGCCTTTCGTCGGGGCGAGGATGCACGGTGATTCCCTGTGCACCAAATTTTTCGCAATCCAGCGCTACTTGTAGTACATTGGGATTGTTGCCCCCACGGCTGTTCCGCAAGGTAGCTACTTTATTTATATTAACTGAAAGCTTTGTCATGATATAATAGACTATTAGACAAACATAGAGAATGTTGCTTTCAAATACAAGGCTACGAGCTAAAACGCTCTTCTACTTCTACAGCCCGGATTTGTAATCTCAATGTCACAAGCTAATTGTTATTTAGAATGATTAAAAATAAACATATATTTGTGTATTCAAAAGAACGAGAACAGTTTGAATATTTCGAAAAGTCCTGTTTAGCCATGCTTAAGGCATGGCTAAAGCAGGCACAATAAGCCAAATATATGTGTAATACGAGAATATTATGTCAATCAAACAGAACAACGGTTAGTCAGTGTACCGAATGTGGTATGTTTTTTATTTGGCATAACAACATTCTGTTGAATTTTAAACAGCAGGAGTTTTATTTATTTTTGGCGCACATCAAAAAGTACGTATTTCAACAACGTTCGATCTGTTTCCCTGATGGAGAACATCGGTTACTGATGCACTCTGCCGCAGACGAAATTAGCCTAGCATTTACAGAAGACGAGTGGGAAGATATAAAAGAAGTATTAACGGAATCTGCCTACTTGGCAAATGTTTATGATATACTAAAAGGAGAAAAGTAAAAAAGGAGCTCAGCTCCTTTTTTACTTAATATCTATAATGATCTGGCTTATAGGGACCTTCCACCGATACACCGATATAGGCGGCCTGTTCTTCGTTAAGTTCATCCAACTCTACACCGATTTTAGCTAAATGTAGGCGGGCAACTTTTTCATCCAAATGTTTGGGCAAGGTGTAAACCTTGTTTTCATATTGAGCCGTATTCGCCCACAGTTCAATTTGTGCGAGCGTTTGATTGGTGAATGAGTTACTCATCACAAACGAAGGATGGCCCGTTGCGCAACCTAAGTTAACCAATCTGCCCTCTGCCAAGAGAATAATGTCTTTTCCGTCAATCGTATATTTATCAACCTGTGGCTTTATTTCGATCTTGGTGTGACCATAGTTCTTATTTAACCAAGCAACATCAATTTCGTTATCAAAATGTCCGATATTACATACAACTGCTTTATCCTTCATTAGCGGAAAGTGTTCTGCGCGAACAATATCTTTATTACCGGTGGTAGTAACAATAATATCCGCCTCTTTAACGGCGTTCGCGAATTTTTTTACTTCATAACCTTCCATTGCGGCCTGCAAAGCACAGATTGGATCTATTTCAGTTACAATAACCCGTACACCTGCGCTGCTCAATGATTCTGCAGATCCCTTGCCCACATCACCATAGCCAGCAACAACAGCGACTTTTCCTGCCAACATCAAGTCAGTAGCTCTCCGGATTGCGTCAACTAAAGATTCACGACATCCATATTTATTGTCGAATTTCGATTTGGTCACCGAATCATTCACATTGATAGCCGGTAAATGAAGCGTTCCCTTTTTCATGCGCTCGTATAAGCGATGTACCCCGGTAGTCGTTTCTTCCGATAAACCTCTGATACCTTTGATTAATTCCGGGTATTTATCGAATACCATATTGGTAAGATCCCCACCATCGTCCAATATCATATTGAGCGGTTTTCGCTCTTCACCAAAGAACAACGTTTGCTCAATACACCAATCGAACTCTTCGGCCGTTAAGCCTTTCCATGCATATACTGAAATACCTGCGGCAGCAATAGCGGCGGCGGCATGATCTTGTGTGGAAAAGATATTGCAGGATGACCAACTGACTTCCGCTCCTAAAGCAACTAGCGTTTCGATTAAAACAGCGGTCTGGATCGTCATGTGTAAACAACCGGCGATACGAGCGCCCGCTAAAGGTTTTGATGCTCCGTATTCTTCACGCAGAGCCATTAAACCGGGCATTTCGGCTTCTGCTAATTCGATTTCTTTACGCCCCCATGCTGCTAAGCTAATATCTTTAACCTTATAGGGCACATACGTTGTCTCTACTGATGACATAGTTTATTGATATAAATTGTTAATGATCTGACAAAACTCCTTTATGGAGCATGCATTTCTATGTTTAATATTCTGCAAAGTTACTAACTATTTAGGAGGAATTGTGTTGGCAATAGGTAATATTACATATACGCTTTGTGGCTATCAAAATAAAGGTACGCATCAAGACGACAGGAAAAGTGAGCGCAATCTGTTAAAATATCCTAAATAATTTTGGATATACGAAACTCTTCGTATATTTACCTACGAAATACTTCGTAATGATAAGGTATATATTATAGACAACGATTGCGAGCGAAAACCAGGAGGCTAATGAAAACGATAAAACCAACGGAAAGTGAATTGGAAATCTTAAAGATTCTGTGGGAGCGGGGCGATTGTACCGTTAGGCAGGTGCATGAACAATTTGCTTCCGATAAAGATGTCGGATATACCACTATTTTAAAATTTATGCAAATTATGCATACGAAAGGACTGGTGGCACGCGATGAAAGTAATAAGACTCACGTTTATCGGGCTGCGGTAAGCAGGGATGTTGCGGAACAACAGTTGGTCAATAAATTTATAAAGGATTTATTTGATGGCTCTGCAACACGTTTGGTTATGCAGGCGCTTGGAAACCATCGTGCGAGCAATTCCGAGTTAGCGAAAATACGGCAGTTGTTAAACGATTTGGAAAATAAAAAATAAAGAAAATGAACTTAGCACCCTTAATTTACGCACTTGGTTGGAGTCTGCTGCACTCGTTGTGGCAAGGCGCCTTATTAGCGGGGATGGCCTATGTGTTGGTGTCTGTTTTTTATTTATCAGCAAAGGAAAAAGTAAATCTCTTATTTACCTTTTTAGGTGTATTGCTGTTTGCTTTCATTGGAACCTTCATCAGTTACCTGCCCGGCTCTACAGCAATTGGTAAGACGCAGCTCCCGGTTTCATTAGAAGGAATCGCTGTTTCGGTGGCCAATGGAAATAGCGATAGTTTATTGATATTAGAACGCTACTTTCCGTATATGAGCCTTTTCTATATACTAGGGGTGTGTATACAATTCACGGTTTTAATGGTTGGGTACTTGGGGATTATCCAATTAAGAAGGGCAGAGAAAGGGGGTGTCCCGGAACCTTGGGAAAGGATATTTACCCGCCTCAATGAAACGATGGGTATACGGAAAAAGGTTGGTTTTTACCTTTCCGCAAAGGTAGAGATTCCAACAGTTATTGGATATTTCAAGCCCCTTATTTTATTTCCAATAGCGGCATTATCAGCTCTTGACCTTAAACAAGTAGAAACCATACTCATTCATGAGCTTAGTCATATCCGTAGAAATGATTATGTGCTTAACATGTTAAAATGTTTGGTTGAAGCAATTTTGTTCTTTAATCCTTTTGTACGAATATTATGTAGAATGCTCGAAAAGGAGAGAGAATATACCTGCGATGACGAAGTGCTTAATTACGGAGGAGATGCTATGGTATATGCTTATGCCTTGCTATCTCTTGAAAGTGCTCGCACGAAAAATTCACCGTCTCTAGCTTTAGGGGCCTTTAACAATAAAGAACATCTTCTTCAACGAATTAAAAGAATAACCATTATGAAAACTACAACATTAAATACACGCCATAAATTGAGCGCAATGGCACTTTTAATTGCAGGAGCCTTAGGCTTGGCTTGGGTCAGTCCCGCTAATGACACTGTACCGCATCCGCCTAAACCTCCTGTATTGGCAGAAGCAGATCGTCCTGCACCGCCTTTGCCCATTATTCCTCGTCGTCCTTCTGCGGAAACATTGGAGCCTCTTCCTCCCTTAGCGCCTCTTGCACCGACAGCACCCTTGGCACCCCCATCGAAACCAGATACCTTGGACGAATTAAAAGTAACTGAAAGTGTGGTAAAGTTATTCTCTTCTCCTGAGTGGAAAACCTTGCAGCGAGAGATTGAAGCTAATGGCAAAGAAATAGGGGAAGTAGTAGCGAAGCAATTTGAGACGCCCGAATGGATGACTTTTCAAAAAGAGCTGAGCCAAAATGCAGCGGAACTAGCGCAGCTGAGCACGACCGAGCTTTTTAACTCTCCAGAGTGGAAAGCAGCTATGAAAGATGTACAAGAACAAGCACAAGAGATGGGGCTTCGTGCGATAGGGGGCCACGATTCCACCTATTTTAAATCAAATGAGTGGAAGCAGAAAGAAAAGGAAATGGAAGAGAAGAGCAGGAAACTGGAAGACCTTTCTAAACAAATTGAAGAGAAAATGAATGGCCCCGAAGTAAAGGCAAAAAGAGAAGCCCTCGAAAAGAGGTCGAACGATTTAAGCAAGCGGGCTGAAGTTTTTCAAAAGCAATTTGAAACACCTGAATTTAAAGCAAAGCAGGAAGCGCTTGCAAAAAAAGCAGCTGCATTAGCACGGCGTTCTGAAGCATTCCAGGCAAAAGTAGAAGCAGAATTTAAAGCAAGGTCAGATCAGAAAAAGATAGATTCGGAGAAGTAACTACCTGCTTGTCCCCGAGTATATAATCTGACATTATGTTGAAATAGCTGTATTGCCCATCCGGTTCATATCTAGTATCTTTGCTTTATTATATAA
This sequence comes from Olivibacter sp. 47, assembly GCF_030372825.1. NCBI lineage: Bacteria > Pseudomonadati > Bacteroidota > Sphingobacteriia > Sphingobacteriales > Sphingobacteriaceae > Olivibacter > Olivibacter sp. 47. The sequence continues at coordinate 5,563,998 of NZ_JAUCNR010000001.1, read as the reverse complement.
ACATAAAAAAGGAAAAGATGTATCCAGAATATTTGGTTGAGCCTATGCGCAAAGAGTTGACTGCTGTAGGCTTTGAGGAACTTAAAACGCCTGAAGAAGTTGATGCGGCGATTAATAGTGAGGGAACTGTTTTTGTTGTCGTAAATTCAGTATGTGGCTGTGCGGCAGCAAATGCTCGTCCGGCAGCTAAGGCTGCTATTCAAAACGAGAAGAAACCTGCGAAGATAGTAACCGTTTTTGCGGGCATGGAGAAAGATGCAGTAGATAAGGCAAGGAACTATATGTTACCTTATCCACCGTCCTCGCCATCAATGGCTTTATTCAAAGATGGTAAATTAGTGCATATGATTGAAAGGCATCACATTGAAGGCAGACCTGCGCAGATGATCGCAGACAACTTGGTAGCTGCTTTCAACGAGTACTGCTAAGAACCAATAATTATCTTATTTGTAGGCTCTCAAAAGAATTTGAGGGCTTTTTTTGTTAACAGGGCGGGTCTGCGACGAAGCTACACATCCTCATTTAAAAGACGTTCAAGTTCGTCATGCGTAATATTCATATTAACATTTCCTTGTTTGGCATATGAAATCTCGCCCGTTTCTTCAGACACAATAACCGCAACCGCATCACTCATTTCGGTAACGCCAATACCGGCGCGGTGCCGCAGGCCAAATTGGAGCGGAAGGTCTTCGCTATCGGATAAAGGTAGGATACAACTGGCTGTTTTGATTCTAAAATCCACGATTACCAGGGCTCCGTCGTGTAGTGGACTGTTTTTTTGAAAAATGCTTTCTAATAAGCGTTTTGAAATTTCGGCATCTATAAATTCGCCGCTATTCTGATAGTATTCCTCATCAAAAAATTTAGAGAAAACGATCAGCGCACCGGTCCGTGATTTAGACATACTCCTACAAGCATCAATAATAGGTTTTAATCGAGCGGTATTGTCTTTTTCGATCTCTTTCTTTCCCAGGAAAAGTGACCAAAGTTTTTTATTTCGTCTAAAGCTGATGTTCTTTCCGATATGAATTAAAAATCGCCTTATTTCCTGCTGGAACACAACAATTAATGCAATGGAACCGACACTGATAAAGCCACCAAATATTTCGGTAAGCAAGCGCATTTGCGATTGCTTTACCACTAAATAGGCTAAATAGATAATGAACAGTCCGATCAGGATATTTACCGCAATGGTTCCCCTGATGAGGTTATAAATGTAATAGATGATGATAGCTACCAAAAAGATATCAATTACATCCAGTAGGCGGATGTTGAAAAAGCTAAAATCAATATTGCCCATAACATCCGCAATTTATAAATTTTTTTGCTTAGCCTGATAGCATGAGCTGATTTTGCTTGATCCTTGCTTAGCGCTGACCGTTATAGTAGTTCGCAATACGCTGTCTCAGTTGCCATTCATATTGAGCTACCACTAAACTGATATTCGCTTGATCATATTTTGTTTTTTGAAGAAGGAATTCAACTGAATTAATGTCCCCCGCTTCGAAACGAACTTCCGCCACGCGGAAGGACTCTTTGTAAGCTTCTACTTGCTCACGGATTTCCAGGTATTTTTCTTTGGCTGTCTGTAAATTGATCAACACCTGTGCTGTTTGCTGTTGTAAATTATTCTCTGTGTTCTCAAGATCAATCTCCGCGTTTCTTAATTCAAGTTTGGCCCTGGAGACATTAATTCTTCTTCTAAAGCCATCTAGAATAGGGATGCTCAAGGTCAATCCCGCGCCCTTTCCTAAATTGTCCTGAATTTGATCCATGTAGGTCCCTCTGTTTTCGTCAGCGTTTGAGTATCGACTAGTTAGGTTGGCCCCGAGGGATAATGTTGGAAAATATAAAGAACGAGTCGCTTTCAGTTGATATTCAGCGCTCTCTTTCCAGAATTGGGCCGCCTTTAAAGTTCCAAGTGAAGCAGCGGCTCTTTCATAAAGGGCCTCTTGACTTAATGACGCACTGGAAACATCAGGTAGTTGATTAATCGGTTCAAATGAAAGCGCTTGGCTATAAGGGATATTTAATAAGCGTGTCAGCACGATTACATTTGTTCTAAGCGTATTTTCACCAGTTAATACTGTAATTTGATCACCGGAAAACTGTCCCTTTACATCATAATATTCTCCCGGAGCAACTGCTCCGTCCCTATTTAGAATGGCTAAACGTTCCAGTTGTTTTTTGGTGACATCTCGTTGTTGTTTATACTGCTCCAGCGCATCTTTTGCTGTAATGACCTGCAAGTACGCGAGGATCACGTCCATCGTTAGGTTATCTTTTATCCGCTGCTCATCCATTTGGGTAGCTTTATAAGCGAAGGCCTGTTGTCGAATGGTTCTAAGCAAATTGAGGCCGTTGAATAAAACCATGTTTGTATTCAGCCGCTGATTTCCCGATGTTATATTTTCAGAAACAATCGCGTTTGTTATGGGGTCTGTTGAAAAACCTGTGTTAATATTGTGATCGAAGCTTCCACTGAGCGTAGGCAATAAGGCCGCTTTAGCTTGTTTCAAATCTAATGAAGCAGCTTGGCTGCTGTTAGCACTTTTCTGTGCCTCCGCATTGTTTTTGAGCGCCAGTGCGATACATTCTTCTAGATTGTAGTGTGTTTTAACCGAGTCTTGACCATGCGTAATTAACGGGAGTATATATAGAAAAAATAATATCGCTCTTTTAAGTGTGTTCATGCAAAATTTCTTATGCCAAAAGAATACACAGGATAAGCCAAAAACTTATCTGTTTTATTTACAAGCTGTTATTAAAAGCGGGATGATGCTTTACGTTCGGAAACGGGCATTGGGTGTCCGTTTTCGGACAGTGCTGATGGCTGGACACCCTATCGTTGTATCTCTACTGCTTGCTCAAGATCAATTTCTTTTTCCCATTTTGCAATAACGAGCGTTGCCGCCGTGTTGCCTATAATATTGGTTAGCGCTCTGGCTTCGCTCATAAAACGATCGATCCCAAAAACCAGCGCAACGGACTCGACGGGAACATGACCAACCATTGGAAGCGTTGCGGCTAGGATGATAAATCCGCTGCCCGTTACACCGGCGGCCCCTTTTGAAGTGAGTAAAAGAACCAATAAAAGGGTTAATTGTTGATTGAAGTTCATGTGCATATTAAGTGCCTGCGCAATGAAAATTGCTGCCATGGTTAAGTATATTGAGGTACCGTCTAAATTAAAGGAATAGCCTGTTGGAATAACCAAGCCCACAACGGGTTTTGAACAGCCTGCCCGCTCTAATTTCTGCATAATGCCGGGTAGCGCAGACTCAGAAGAGGAGGTCCCCAAAACAATCAATAACTCTTCTTTAATGTATTTTAAGACTTTCCAAACGCTAAAGCCGTTAAAGTAAAGGACTGCTCCGATAATCAGAAAGATAAAAATAAGACAAGTAAGATAAAAGCAGAGCATAAGCATGCCTAGCTGCGTTAAGGAGTTCAAGCCGTATTTACCAATAGTAAAACCCATTGCTCCCAAAGCGCCTATAGGTGCCGCACGCATAATGATCTTAATCACGGCAAATATTCCGTTCAGAAAGGATTGCAAAACGGTCATCACCGGTTCTGCTGCTTTTCCGATTTTCGATAAGCCAAAACCAAGCAAGATTGCGAAAAAGAGCACCTGCAGCAAATCTCCTTGGGCAAGAGCACCAATGACATTATCCGGTATGATATGCAACAAAAAATCCTTAAGACTATCCTGGTGTTTGCTTTCCGTGATATAGCTTTCTACCGAGGAAGTATCCAAGGACGCGGGATCAATGTTCATCCCAGTACCGGGTTGTAAAATGTTTACGATCGCCATCCCCAAAAGCAACGCAATGCTGGTCATTACCTCGAAATAAATAATGGCCGTTAGTCCCACTTTCCCTACCTTCTTCACGTTCTGCATGCCGGCAATGCCCAATACCACCGTACAGAAAATGAGCGGCGCAATAATCATCTTTACGAGCTTGATGAAGCCATCTCCGAGCGGTTTAAGTGATTCGCCTACTTTTGGATAATAATGACCAATTAATACACCAATAATGATCGCTATAATAACCTGAAAATACAGACTTTTCAATAATTTCCTCATAGTGATGGTTGGACCTCGGATGTTTTAGGAATACGTAATTTTTTCCGCAAGATAAACAAAAGCGAATAAAACTTTATAGATTTAGTAGCGTTTCCATAAAGAGAAAACAAGATATGAAGCGATATTTTATTGCCATTTGGCTTCTACTGAACGTACATATTGGACTCCTCCGTGCGCAAAGCTTAAAGCCTGGGTTTGATAAACAAGAGTATCTTACTTTACTAAAGATTTCTTCTTCACAAGGCGATACACTTAAACCGGGGCCCAATTATTTGGAGCCTCCTATGAATTATGAGCGCATTTATCGATCAAAAGAGGCGGGCTTAAAGAATCGATGGGACCTTTGGCTCAGTCGTGATAAACAAATAATGGCAGTTTCTATCCGAGGAACGATTAATGACCCCGTAAGCTGGTTAGAAAATTTTTATTCAGCAATGGTACCCGCGAAAGGCGTATTGCAATTGAATGATAGCACCCAATTTGATTACGTTTTTTCGAAGGATCCGAAGGCGGCAGTTCATGCCGGTTGGACCATCGGAATCGCTTCCATGGCACCTGATATCGTACATCAGATTAAGGAACAATATCAAAAAGGAACGAAACAGCTATTGATTATGGGACATAGTCAAGGTGGGGCGTTGGCCTTTTTGCTCACGTCTTACCTTCGATATCAACGGGAAGAGAAGCAATTACCTGCGGATTTACTTATCAAAACCTATTGCAGTGCGGCTCCTAAACCGGGGAATCTATACTATGCATATGATTATGATTTCATTACAAGGGGTGGTTGGGGATTCACCATCGTAAATGCATTGGATTGGGTTCCTGAAACGCCTTTCTCACTACAAACCTTGGCAGATTTTAATCGGCTAAATCCCTTTCAAAACATTGATCAGGGATTAAAAAAACAGAAGCCTTTCTACGTTCGATGGTATCTTAAGCACGCCTTTAACAAGCTCGATAAATCAAGTAAGAAATCTAGACGGAATTTTGAGAAGTACTTAGGCAAAACACTTTTTAAACAAACTCAGAAAACATTACCACAATTGAAAGAGCCCGCTTATGCGGAAACGATGAATTATATGCGAGCTGGAGTCCCTATTGTTCTCCAGCCCGACTCAACGTATTATAAGGTATATCCGGACACGGGGAAAAATGTTTTTGTGCACCATGCGTTGAAAGCCTATGCAGATTTACTGGAGCGGTATTAGCATTATTTCACAATCTGGCCATCCAAAAGCTCGATAATTCGATTGCCGTACTCGGCGTTTTTCTCTGAGTGTGTAACCTGTATGATCGTTACACCATCTTCTTCGTTCAGCTGCTTAAATAAATCCATAATTTCTTCTCCTTGCTTGGAATTTAGGTTGCCGGTTGGTTCATCGGCCAATAATAATTTAGGGGTAGTAGCGAGTGCACGGGCAATGCCAACGAGTTGCTGTTGTCCGCCTGATAATTGAGAAGGGAAGAGATCTTTCTTGCCGACGATTCCAAATCGGTCTATTAGGTCTGCCACGATTGCTTTGCGCTCGCTACCCTTTAGGTTTTTATAAATGAGCGGTGTTTCGATATTCTCATAAACAGTTAGCTCGTCAATCAAATGGTAGGCTTGAAATACAAAGCCAATATGCTCTTTGTAAAGTGCGGAGCGTTGTTTCTCCTTTAATCGTAGCACTTCTTGTCCAAGGAATTGATAGCTGCCTTCATCCGGTTCATCCAGGAGCCCCAAAACGTGTAATAAGGTAGACTTTCCTGAACCGGAAGGCCCCATAATCGATACAAACTCACCTTCACTGATAGTAAGATTGATATCTTTTAACACAAATGAACGGTTGCCGCCCACATTATACCACTTGAAAATATTGCTCAGTTGAATCATCGTTTTTTTAGATTAAAAAATAAAAATTAAAAGTAAAAAGCCAAGTTCATTGGTACATTAAAATAAACAAAACATTAAAAATCAAAAAACACCGCTGATTCTTAATCTTTATAAGATTCTCCTTTAAGCTCGACAATTTCATTCGTCTTTTAAGGTATCAGCTGGGTTAACAATAGAAACCTTGATCGCCTGATAACTAATCGTAATGGACGCTAAAAGCAGAGTCAATACGGCGCCTACAGCGAAAATATGCCAAGATAAATGAATGCGATAGGCAAAACCATCTAACCATTGACTTGTGCACCACCAAGCAAGAGGTGTAGCTACCAAAATTGCCATACCTATTAACTGAAGGAACGGTTTATTGAGTAAAAGGAAGAGCTGTCGCGTATTGGCGCCTAAAACTCTCCGTATACTTACTTCTTTTTCGCGCAGACTGATTGTAAAGGCCGACATGCTAAATAGGCCTAATAGCGCCACAATCATGACCAAAGTTGAAAACGCCGTAAAAGCTTGGCGGAGTTGTTCTTGTTTAGCGTAGAGTGCAGCATACTGCTGATCCAGAAAGTCGTAAATAAGGTACTTTCCGTCCAGTTTATTGATGGATGGCCATTGTTTTTTCAACGTTTCCATCGTTGAGCGGATGCTATGTCCGTTTACTTTCACTAAAATATCACACTTAAAGGGATGATTCGGATAACCGCACTTCGTTTGTAGCGTGTAAGCTGTTGGCTTGATAAGCTGTTCGAAACCTTGCATTTTGCTATCCTTTACGATGCCTATGATCGTGTAAGTCTGATCACAGATACTGATTTTTTCGCCGTTCGGTTGCTTTATTCCCAAGCGTCGTGCTGCCGACTCATTTACTACGATGGATTGCGTCGTATCCGACAGAAGGGATGAGGAGAAAGTTCTGCCTGATAGCAGATTCATACCCAAAGTTTCGAAATAATCAAAATCAACACCTACATGATCTAATGAATATGTTTTATCGCTGTAAGTAAATGCTTCATTGCTTGGTGCCGGCCCACCGGGGTAGTTTGTTACCACAGTGACTTCCTCGATACCCGGAATGGCTTTCATTTGGTTTCTAATAGAGGCGAATTGAGCAGGTTTGTTGAAAAGGGTAAGATTTTTAATATGTACGACTTGATCGACACTAAACCCTTTATCACTTTTTTCCATATAGTTCATTTGCTTATTAATGACGAGCATCGCACTGATAAAAATAAAAGCGATAATAAATTGAAACATGAGCAAGGCACTTCTTAAGCTAAAAGCCCGTTGTCCATTATGGAATTGACCCTTAATGATGTTAATAGGATGATAACCGGATAAGATGTAGGCAGGATATATACCTGATAGTAGCGTAGCTAGAAGAACGGCCGTGCCCAGTTGACCAATTACGCTCATATTGAAATCGAAAGAAGAAAAATCGTACCTAAAAAAAGTAATCATGGTGTTCCAGCTGATACTGATCAAAAGGCAGGCAATAACAGCAGCTATGAGACATTGTGCAAATACTTCCAACAGAAACTGAAGAGCCAAACGTTTTCGGGTTACACCAAAGACTTTCTTCATACCGATTTCTTTAAATCTTCTCTGTGCTTGTACCAACATTAAATTGGCAAAGTTCATGCAGGCCAATAGTAAGATCACTGAAGAAAGAACACCCAGCGCCCAGACGATCTTGTATCCTGTATCGGAACCGATCCTTGGACGCAGATGCAAATTTTTTAGGGGATCAAGGTAAATGTTGGCTTCAGCGCGTATTGATCCTTTAATTTCTCTTTGTTTAGCTATTGTATTATGGTAGATGGTATTGATTTTAGCGGTGAGCTCCTCTATCCTGGTTCCTGGCCTTACAAGTATATAGGTTTGATAAACATTATTATCACCATCTCCTTTCCCTTGTGCGATGTCCTCTTTAAAAGCAATGTAATCGTATTCAAAATTTGACAAAAGGCGAGGTTTGCTAATGCCATGTATGTTCTCTGTAAAACCGCTCTGCTCGTTCATTAAGGATACGATCTTGGGCGCCTTGAAAGCTGCTTGCTTTTCATTAGGGAAAAGCTTTTTACCTACCTCGGCCGACAATAATCCGATTGATTTTTCCGGAGAATTAGTGATAGATAAACCTTCAAGCTGAATAGCGAAAATATCCGCTATTGTTCGATCGGCGCCCAACCAGTTCTTGATATAAAACATATCATTCTCCGAAATAAAGGGAATTTCAAAAGGAGCTCTAGCGACGCGGCCGGCGCTTTCTATTTCAGGAACTGCAGCTTTCAGTGCAGGCGCAAGTGCTGCAGGTGTAAGATCAGATAGGTTATCTTTGTTGATTAAACCGATAAGATAGATGTTATCGTAGTTGGGGTTCCACCTATCGTAGCTGTTTTCTCGATGGATGTAGGCATAGGCTAAAATGAAGCCGGCGAAGCCAATTGCCAGTCCTAAAATGTTAAGCAAGGTAAACAGCTTGGATTTCCAAGCCGTTCTCCACGCTATTTTTAGGTTATTGGTGTTCATATTTTATTTATCAAGTATGGGATCAAGCCTGCCTGCCGGTAGGCAGGTATCAAGATATTTTAAGAGCCTGCTTATAAATATGAATCTTATGTCTTGATACCCATGTCTTATGTCTTTTTTCTAAAAAGGCTAAGAGTAGGTTACTACCTACCCAGAGCCATCATTTATAACCAATCGTACCAAAATAGGCATAAATAAAACCAAAAACTATAAGTTTCTGATTTTTAGTCTGTTGGTTTGATTCTGATTTTGATAGCTGTTCGATAGTGCACAACCGGTGTTCGGAAACGGACAGTGTTTTTTTGTCGTAATGGTTATTTGTTGTTAGTTATTCGTTATTCGGCCCAATAACAGATAACGAGTAACTAATAACTAAATTTATTCATTCCTCAAACTATCAACCGGATTAGCCCTTGCTGCTTTAATGGCCTGTACGCTCATCGTAAAAAATGCCACACAAATGGCTACCAAACCAGCTAATGCAAATATCCACCATTGAATTTCTATCCGATAGGCAAAGCTCTGTAGCCATTTATTCATGGCCCACCAAGCGATGGGTGAAGCAATTAAGATCGATAATACCACTAGTTTTAAGAAGTCTTTCGAAAGTAAAGCGACAATCCCTGCAATAGAAGCACCCAGTACTTTGCGGATACCGATTTCCTTTGTGCGCTGATAGGCCGTTAAAGTGATCAAACCCAACAGACCTAAGCAACTTATTAGAATAGCGACGACTGTTGCTAGGTTGATAATTTTCGACATTTGTCGTTCTTGCGTATATAAGTCTTCAATGCTTTTATCGTAGAAGGTATATTCAAAAGTCTCTTCCGGATAAAACTTTTTCCAGCGTTTTTCTATTTCAGCGATGCTTTCTTGCCAGCTTTCCGGATTACGTTCCCTTAATTTTATATTGTATGTTGCATTTATTTGCTTATCAATGAGCAAAATAATAGGATCAATAGAACTGTAAAATGTCTTATTGTGAAAATCCTTTACGACGCCTACAATAGGAGCCTGTTTGCCATCTTGGGGACCGATGAATTTCCCGATCGCGTCTTTTGGCGATTTAATGCCCAATACCCTTAACATAGTTTCATTAATTAGATACTCATTTACGGTATCAAGCGGCAAGAGATTGCGACCGGCCAATAACTGCATATTGTAAAGTGCAAGATAGGCGGTATCGATATTCTTTAGATAAGGTTGGAATTCCTTTTTTGCACCACCATTATCAGGTATATAATCGTAGTTATTGCTTATTGTATTATTGCTTAGAGGAGGGGGCTGCTAAGGAAACGGCTTCTACTCCTTTCAGCTTTTTCAACTCATTTAACAAGGTATATTTGGTGCCTTTGTCGTTACTCACTTTTCGCCAGGGAACATTCACCAATAAGATGGCATCTTTGTTAAATCCTAAATCTTTATGTAGTGTATATCGAAGCTGCTGACCTACTATAACCGCGCACACAATAAATAACATGGCAATTACAAACTGGAAAATGATAAGCGCTTTTCGGAGTGATAGTCGAACACTTCCAATAGTAATAAGGCTTTGATTCCTAAGAATTTGAATGGGATTGACACGTGTAATCAGCCAGCCAGGATACAGGCCCGCACATAGGGTGGTGAGCAATAAGAATAACCAGAACAGAGCGAAAATCCGGAAGTAGTTAATGTAAGCGTGCATCTGTTCAGGAAATAGTTCTTTGAAGGATAGCAGAAACAAGTAAGTGAGAAAACAAGAAAGGATCGCTGCTAACAGGCAAGTAATAAAAGTCTCGCCTAAAAATTGATAGATTAACCGTCTACCTGAACTACCCATTGTTTTGCGAACAGCGATTTCTTTCCCCCGCTTAGGTAATTGTGCCGTGCTCAGATTAATAAAATTGATAATAGCTAAAATTAACAAAAAGATTGCTACGCCAATGAGGCCTAATAGAACAGGTTTGTTAGCTTTATGGACATTATTTTCTCCGTATTCGGTGGTAAAGTGCATAGTGGCGACAGGAATCAGGCGTTGATCCCGTTTAAATCGCCATTTTTCAAATAAGTCTTTTGTGTTCTTTACAGAAAGCGCATTAATTTGCTGCTGCGTTTTGGCAACAACACTTTTTTCGTCAAGTTGTATATATAATTTATCATTGGAATTGGTGGAGCCCCAATCGCTCTGTGAAAAATAATCCTTAGGTAAGGGAAAAAACTCCTTGCCGTAAAAACTAGTAGCAAATGTTAAATCATCAACAATCCCGCTAACCTGCTTTTGAATTGTATCGTTATAGATTAGTGTTTTGCCAATGATATCGTTAAAACCTATACGAGGGAAATACTTTTCAGCCCGGCTTTTTGTTAAAACAACGGTGTTGGGATTATTGAGTGCCTCATCTTTAGCTCCAGCTAGCCACTCGTAGGGAAGCATGTTAAAGTATTTAGCTACTGTCATTACTTGACGATCTGGCGATTTAAACGTATTCTCTTTACCATCTGCCTGCGGTACGGTTACTTGTTCCATAAACTGTTCTGCAACAGGTACGACGAACTTAATGCCGGGAATCTCCGTTTCTATCGCCCGGCCAAGAGGTTTGGGCACGCCAACATTGTGTCCTTCCTGTCCGTCAAATTCCATATGGCTTACCACATTGAAAATTTGCTTGTGATTTGGAATTGCCTGTTCGAAGCCGAATTCAAAACTGACCAATTGATAAATAATAAAACAAGCACTGATACCGATACTTAAACCTAAAATATTTAAGCTGGTGAACAATTTATTGTGCCACAGCTGACGGAAAATTGTTTTTAACATTGTAGTTATTTGTAGTTAGTTGTTTGTTCTTGATAAGGCATCGCGAATAACCAAGAACTAGTAACGAAATTTATTCTGTTCTTAAACTTTTAACCGGATTGGCCAATGCCGATTTAATGGCACGAAAGCTAATGGTAAGCATGGCAATTGATATTGCTAGAATACCCGCAACAACAAAAATCCACCATTCAATATCGATCCGATAGGCAAAATCTTCCAGCCATTTATTCATGCCTAACCAGGCAATGGGAACAGCAATTAGGATGGCGATAAGTACAAGCTTCAGAAAATCTTTAGACAGTAGTTGAACTAAGCTCTGAACGCTTGCTCCGAGTACCTTTCTGATACCGATTTCCTTGATCCGCTGCTCCGCGACAAAAGTGGCCAATCCCAAAAGCCCCATGCAGGAAATTAAAATAGCCAGTACGGCAAGGATGCCTACAATTTCGCTGGTTGTTTGATCCGTTTTGTAAAGCTCCGTGAAATGATCATCTAAAAATTGGTATTCAAAATCACTATCGGGACTTATGCGTTTCCATACGGATTGAATATAGGCCAGTGCTTCCGAAGCCCTTTCACCGTTGATCTTAATAGAAAGCTCGTTGTAACCAAAGTCTTTTCGGTTGTAAAGGCATAGCGTTTCGATTTTATGATGTAGCGAATTGAAATTAAAATCCTTCGCAATTCCAATGATTGTACTCCCGGAGTCTAAACCATTAAATCCGAAACGCTTGCCAATTAAAGAAGCAAAGGATTGATTACATTCTTCTTTTAAAAGTTCTTTGGCCAGTGTTTCATTGATAATATAGGTTCGGGCATCGTCACCCGGTCTATCCGGTGAAAAATTACGGCCAGCAAGAAGTGGAATCTGATAGACCGTCAGAAAATCAGGGTCTACCACAATTTGAGACGTTACCAGCTCTTTTGCTCCTCGATCTCCGTGAAATTTAACGCTTGTTTGATGCAAGTTGTTGCCTAACTTTTGTTGATTGGCCGTAACGCCTTTAATCAAACTGCTCGTTAAAAGTTCCTGTTTTAAGCTTTCATACACGCGGTAGGCGTTGTTATCCAATGTCACAGTAACCATTTGGTCTCGCGTAAAACCGACATCTTTTTTTTGCATAAAACGGAGTTGCTTAATGGCCAGTAAGGTTGCTGTAATTAATACAATAGCACAGGTAAATTGTGCGACAACTAGAATATTACGAAAGAATGCCTTGTTTTTACCACCGGTAACCGTGCCTTTTAGTACAACAGTTGGTTTAAATGCCGAGAGGTAAGCAGCAGGATATAGACCTGCTAAAAGTCCTAAACATAATGTGCCTAATAATAAATAGAGGATTAGCGACGGATCATGAAGCAAAGGGAAAGCAATGGCTCGGAGACTTATATGGTTTACATATAGGAGCATTAATTTTACCATCCCACAGGCTAAAATCACTGCGATGAAGCAGAGAAGAACGGATTCACCGATAAATTGAAGATAAAGTTGCCCTCTTTTAGCGCCGGTACTCTTTCTTACGCCGATTTCCTTCGCCCGTGCTGTTGAGCGGGCAGTGGTTAGGTTTACAAAATTGATAGAAGCGATCACCAGAACCACTAGTGCAATAGCGAAGAAGATAAGAGTATATTTACTATTGAATTTTTGATAATTGATATAATCATGCGTGATCTCGGTTGAGCCGGCATGCACATCTCGAAGCGGCTGCAGGAATAACTCATAGCCCTTTGCTTGTTGTTCCTCCATGTGTCTCTTAAGGAAAGCTGGAAACCTTTTCTCAAGGCTTTCTATGTCGGCATTAGGTGCGATTTCCAGATAGGTCGTTAGCCAATTGCCTCCCCAGTTCTGCATTTGTTGAGGGCCAACATACGTGTTCATGGAGAATAGGGCATCAAAATGAATATGTGAATTTTCAGGAATATCTACTAAAACGCCTGTAACAGTGAAATTGGTAGTGTCCCTACCGTAGGTGGTTATGGTCTTTCCGAGCGCTTCTTCCTTACCAAAGATCTTCGCTGCGGTTTTTTGTGTTAACACCAAGCTGTTCGGCTTTTCAAAAACGGTACTTCTGTTGCCTTTTAACAGTTCGAAATCAAATAGTTGAAGAAAGGTTGAGTCGACTAAGAAGGTGGAAGGCATTATATGTCGTACTCCGTTTACTAAAAAGGAAGCTTTACCCCATTGATTGACACGCGTAAAGTTCACTATTTCGGCAAATTCTTGCTGAAGACTAGGTCCCATTGGATACATAGAGAGGGCTACCTTTTGGGGAGCCACCATGCCCTCGGGCTTTTGTACTTCATTTAGGCGATAAATGTTCTTCTTATGGATCGCATCAAAATTCCGTTCGTAGTTTACGAAGAGAATAATCACAATACAGACAGCCATACCAATGGCCAGGCCCAAAATATTGAGCAGCGAATAAAACTTGTTTTTCCATAAGTTGCGCCAAGCCGTTTTGAAATAGTTTTTCAACATGTGTTAGTTCTTTAAGGTGTTTCAGCTATTCGCCCGAGGGCTCATGGTTTCAGCATCGTGTCTGTCTTTTATGGTGCTTCAGCTATCCACCATAGGCGGATGGTTTTAACATAATAGTTATTTGTTGTTAGTTAATCGTTCGTGGCCCAATAACCAATAACGAGGAACGAATAACCAAATCATTCATTCCCTAAGCTATTTGCAATGGTTTATCATCGTGGTATCAACTTGTAATCCGACTATCCAAAATGCTTCCATAAAATATAATTGTTTGTATATAAATGTTTTATGTTGTTCTTTTTTAGCGTGCGGTGTCCGAAATCGGACAGATTGATGTTCGATTTCGGACATCTAGGGGTAGCATAGAGCATAAGAAGTCATTCTTTACAATAGTGTAACAAAGAGGCATACAAAATGAGATACAACCAACAATGCCCGGCAAGCAAATCGTTAATTTGCAGCATGTTATTAGTGAAGATGGGATAAAATAATGAAAGCTGCAGTAATAGAAAAAAAGGGTACTGATCCGAGATTTAAGATAAAGGAACTTCCTCGGCCGATTATTAAGAGCGGACAAGTGCTGGTTCGGAATTATGCTTCATCCGTTAATCCGATAGATGTAATGGCGCGCAATGGGAGGGCTTTGCTCGCTAGTGCCGGTTTTAGTAACCAAGTAATCGGCAGTGATTTTTGTGGTAAAGTATTACAATCAAAAAGTCGACTGTTTAAGGAAGGGGATGAGGTGTTTGGAATGATTTCCGCAATAAAAGGTGGCGCCTATGCGGAAGAGCTGACAGTTAATGCGGATCAAATAGCATTAAAACCGAAGAATCTTGATTACGTGGAAGCAGCCGTGATACCCTTGGTGGGACTGACTGCATATCAAGGATTATTTAAGGTAGGTAGAATACAAGAAAAGGAGAATATTTTGATTACCGGTTGCACAGGAGGCGTTGGCTCGGTGGCCGTTCAATTGGCACGAACTTTAGACTGTCACATTAGCGGTTTATGTAGCGAGAAACATCGGGCATATGCTCATAGCGTGGGTTGCGATGTGGTGATCGACTATCAAAATCAGCAGATTCCTTCAGGTGCCCGGTTTGATCTTATATTTGATGCGGCCGGCATGTACACGTATAGCGACTTAAAACATCATTTAAACGAACAGGGCCTATTCGTGACCACAAGAGGCGAAACCAATAATATAAAGGGTTTGGTCAAAACCGCGGTTGATGTTGTATTTGAACCTTATATGAAGTTTGTTTTTGTCAAGCCCAATGCCGACGATCTCAACGTATTAAAGGAAATGATTGAGCAGGGGAAACTAAAATTGCATATTGAAAAAACCTTTTTGCTAAATCAATTAACCGAAGCACAAAGAATGATGAAAAATGGTGGTTTCGTCGGAAAAATAGGAGTCGATATTGGTGAATAATAAATAGTTGAGAGGATCTTGTTGAGTTTTTGTGGGCATTCACTTATTATCTAATAATAGCTTTCTATGATAGTTCAGATACAACCCGTTTTATTAATGGCGTTTCCCTACCTGCCTCGGACCGAATAGAATAAGAACTTTCTTATGATCTATTCGCTGTAGTAGTCGGTCTTTTAATTCTCTTTGTATCATTAACTATACAAATATATAACTTTTATGGATTTGATTCCGCAAAAAGCATAACTTTTATGGATTACCAAACTTGGTAAACTGTTTGCAATATGTTGAGTATCATAATTCAATAAAAGCGATTCTCTTAAGAGTGGTTTGGATTAACCAGGCGAGGCTTGTTTTTCTATTAGTTGAAATCACTTTGTCTTAAATTACCCTCAAATTGTCAGAATTACCTATAATTTGATGCGAATTTCTTCCGTATTTTTACCAATATGTTAGTAAGGAACATGTTCTAACATAAAGAGCCAGTTAATGAAAGGTCTAAATAAATGATTCTATGGAGAAGACACAACATCCACCCACTATTTGGCAAGAGCTAGGCAACGCCATTCGAGGTACCGAAGCTGATTATACGCAGATAAGTTTAAAACGAGCCATTTTATTACTAGCTGTTCCCATGATTTTAGAGCTCATGATGGAGTCGATTTTTGCTGTTGTAGATATTTATTTTGTAGGCAAATTAGGTCCCTCAGCAGTGGCTACTGTGGGACTTACTGAAACGTATCTGTTTCTATTATATTCCATTGCAATGGGACTTTCCACGGCAGTAACAGCAATTATAGCACGTAGAATTGGTGAACGGAAAAAAGAAGAAGTGGGATTGTCTGCTGTTCAAGCAATATTCATTGCAATCTTAGCGTCCCTGCCTTTTGCATTAGCCGGTATCTTTTTTTCTAAAGAGCTGCTTGCCCTAATGGGAGCAGATGATTGGGCCATACAGCATGGCTATGGTTATACCCAGTGGATGCTAGGTGGAAATGCAGTAGTGATGTTGCTTTTTGTAATGAATGCGATATTTCGAGGTGCGGGGGATGCGGCAATCGCTATGCGTGTACTGTGGGTGGCTAATGGCATTAATATTCTCTTAGATCCGCTACTTATATTCGGCTGGGGGCCAATTCCTGCTTTTGGTATTGAAGGTGCGGCTATTGCAACCAATTTGGGTAGAGGGGTAGGTGTGGCGATGCAGCTATGGGTACTGCTTAAAGGAGGAAAGCATATTCGTGTGCGTATCGATCAACTAATTTGGGACATGAAAACGATGTTTACCATATTGCGCACATCTTTGGGAGGTATCGGTCAGATGTTGATTGCCATGACTTCCTGGATTTTCTTGATGCGCATTTTAGCAGAAGTTGGAAGCGAGGCGGTAGCGGGCTCAACTATTGCTATGCGTATCATGATGTTCTGTATGATGCCTGCTTGGGGCCTATCGAATGCTGCCGCCACTTTAGTGGGTCAGAATTTAGGAGCCGAGAGACCAGATCGGGCCGAGTCTGCCGTGTGGAAGATTGGCCGTTATAATATGGTGTTCATGCTTATCATTTCATTGGTGTTTTTCTTCTTTAATAGAGCATTGGTAGGCGTCTTTAGCATGGATGACCGGGTTATTTCTATAGGGAGTGAATGGCTGCGTATTATCTCTTACTCTTTTTTTATTTATGGTTGGTGGATGGTGTCTGTACAGGCTTTTAACGGTGCCGGCGACACAAAAACACCAACAATGATAAACTTCGTATTCTTTTGGCTTATTCAGATTCCGCTTGCCTATTTTCTGGCTATTTCGCTTAATCTTTCTCATACAGGCGTATTCTGGGGAATATTTGCATCGGAAACAGCAGTAGGTATTTTTACCCTTTGGCTTTTTTCGCGAGGCCGATGGAAAACGGTTAAGGTTTAGATTGCAGTACAAGTATCAAGAGACCAGCCTTCCGCAGGCAAGTATGTATCAGGATATTTCAACGTTAAGGATTTTATGGTGCTGAAATATCCTGATATTTGTATTGTTTCGTTCTCAAGCGTTATCATTTTACAAGGTAAGTACCCTATCTGGTTAGGATGGGTCGCGTTCCTATTCAGACCGTAAAGACTTCACCGGATTTGCCATCGCGGCTTTAATAGCTTGGTAACTCACGGTAAAAAAAGCAATAACCAGTCCTAAGAAAGTGGCTGCTACAAATATCCACCAGTGAATTTCCATATGATAAGCAAAATTGGCTAACCATTGATCCATAGCAAACCAGGCGAGGGGCGATGATATAAGCCCCGCGATTAATACTAATTTCATGAAATCGGTGGATAGTAGTTTGATAATATTGTTAACGGATGCGCCAAGTACTTTACGTACCCCAATTTCTTTCGTACGCTGTTGAGCAGTATAGGTTGCAAGACCCAATAATCCTAAACAGGCGATAAAGATTGCCATGCTAGAGAAAATGGAAAATACGTTCCTAAAATGGGTGTCAGCTTCATATTGCCGATTAAAGCTCTCATCAAGGAAGCTATATAAATATGGGCGTTGTGGCGCCAATTTTGTCCATATCTCGCCTATTTTACTAATCGTTGCCGGTAAATTATCCGACTGTATTTGCAAACTCAGAAATCGGCTTGCCATAGGAGCTAAGCGTAAGGTTAGGGGTTCAACACGTTTATGAAGAGAAAGATAATTAAAATCTTTTGTTACACCGATTACTGTTCCGTCCCGTCCCCATTGCGAAAAGCGCTTCCCGATAATATCTTTCGGGTTGCTATAACCATAAAGCCTTGCCGTAGCTTCATTAATGACTAAAGAATGTAACGTGTCTGCCGGGAAATCACGCGAGTAAGGCCTGCCGGCGACCATTTCAATGCCGAAATGGGGAATGAAATCAATATCCACTTCAAAGATGGCCGGAACTTCCATAACGGAATTACCATTTGCCGTCTCGATACTCGTACCGGCGTTCGGGAAATAGCTGCCAGGGACGCTACGGGATGCAGATACGGATACGACTTCTTTTTCGCGCAAAAAAGCCTGCTTAATGGACTCCAATTGCCGGAGTACCTGTTCATCATAATTGAAGTCTATGACCAACATATGGTTTTTTTTAAACCCGAGATTTTTATTTTGCAAGTGATCTAACTGTGATACGACGATAACAGTTCCGGCGATTAGGGCAATTGACAAGCTAAATTGGAAAATAACCAAACCTTTCCTTAAAAGGACTCCTTTTGGAGAAGTACGGAAAACACCTCGAAGGATGGTAATGGGCTTGAAACGGGATAAGACTAACGCAGGGTAGCTTCCTGCTAAAAAGCCGGTAATGAACAGGGTAAGGAGGAAAAGTGAAAATGTTTGCCAACTAAAGACAAAATCCGCGTTGATCTGCTTCCCGGTAACAGCGGCGACAAACGGGAAAAGCAGTAAAACCAATAAAAGCGCTAAAACAGCTGATATGAAAATCATAAGGAACGATTCAGTCAGAAACTGCCAAATCAATTCTTTTCTTGTGCTTCCTACTACTTTACGTACGCCAACCTCTTTAGCCCGCTCGAGCGAACGTGCCGTTGCCAAATTCATAAAATTGATGCACGCTATACATAAAATAAAAATACCTATTACCCCAAAAATGTATAAATTGGCCAAACTACCGGTAGCGCCAGGCTGGCGATCGGCACTTGAGTGCAAATAAGCATTTAACATCGGTTCAAAGGCAATACTGTACCGACCATCATCATTAGCATGGTGCCGATTTAGAAAGGCAGGAATGTCTGCCGTTAACTGCTCAAGATTTGCTTTTTCCGAAAGTAGGAAATAAGTATAGAAATCCACATAACCCCACTCATCAAAAACCTCTGCCCAAGATTGCCTAAAGGAGCTCATAGACATGAGCGCGTCAAAAGTGAAGTGTGAATTAGGGGGTATGTCTTCTAAAATACCGGTTACTGTATAGACACCCGGGGCGGCTCTCCCACCGGTATTACCTCCTTCAATGGTTTTGCCAATTGGATTTTCGTCACCAAAATATTTTTTGGCCGTGCTCTTAGTAAGCACGGCGGAATAAGGGGCGACCAGTGCTGTTTTTGGATTACCGGCAAGCAATTTCCAACTGAAGACACTAAAGGTGTTGGAATCAGCAAAAAAGACATTGTCTTCTTGAAAGGCTTTGTCACCATAGCGAAGCAATACAGGGGATCTGCCGGAAAATTGGACAACCTCTTCTACTCCCGGAAAATCAGCTTCTAGTGCTTTTCCCACCGGTGCATTCCCCCAAATTTGATAAGTATAATCCCCTTTTTGCCCCGCTTTCGTTGTTCCGCTGGTTCCGATCTCTTTATAACCGTGAACAACGCGATAAATCCGATCCTTTTTTACGTGGTATTCATCATATGACAATTCATTCCGGATGTAAAGCCCAATGAGAAGACAGCTGGCAAGGCCGATAGCCATTCCCGTTATATTAAGCGCCGTGTATCCCTTGTTTTTTAAGAGGGTTCGCCAAGCGATTTTCATGTAATTTTTTTTCATATTAAGTATCTTTTGAGTTGTAAGTTTTAAGTCTCACGTTTTACGTATAAGTCGCTACAAAAATTCTAATGGTCTTCGATGTGGCTTATTATTTAGCTCCTTTATTTAGTTTCGAGTTACTTATGACCTAAAACTTGCTACTCAGAACACTATTCACTTCGCAAGGAATCAACCGGGTTCGCCAACGCTGCTTTAATTGCTTGAAAACTGACCGTCAACAAGGTTATTATTAAAACGGCGACACATGGAAAAACAAGCAGCCACCCATTAATTTTAATGTGATAGGCGAAGCTTTGCAGCCAAGTATGCATGAAAAACCAGGCGATAGGTAAGGCTATCAATGAGGCCAAGGCAACAAGCTTTAAAAAATCTCCAGATAGCATTTGTATAATATCGGCTGTGCTAGCTCCTAGAACTTTCCGAATCCCCACCTCTTTAGTTCGCTGCGCCGTAGTGAAAATGGAAAGGCCAAATAAACCGAGGCAGGCTATTAAAATTGCCAAAGCCGTAAGTAGCAGTGTCATTGCCGCCTGTTTTCTTTCTGCGGTGTATTGTTTGGCAAAGTTCTTATCCAGGAAATAATAAGAAGTAACATTTGATCTGTCGAAAGTTTGATAGACCTTTTCCAAGTATTGGAGACCTTCCGGGATATGGTTTTTTGCCAGCTTAACGTATAAGTTGTCCTCCATAGTCGTTACAGGAGGCATTACCATCACGAGTGGTTCAATTACATGTTGAAGTGAATAAGTATGAAAATCTTTTACAACGCCCACGATTGTTCTTTCTGCCGTGTTTCCTCGATCGTCTATGTTAAACTTCATTCGTTTCCCAATCGGATTCGTCCAACCGAGCTTTTTCATGAGGGTTTCATTGATTAAAGCGGAACTATATTGATCTGAAGGCATTGCGGTCGAAAAGTTTCTACCCAACGATAGTTTGATATCCATTGTTGGTAGGAAGTCTGCGTCAACCATTAACTCCTGTGCAGGAATAGAAGGAGCGGAAAAATCGCCATCAGCGGTTTCAAATTTGTATCCCAAACCACCTAGGTTGTTATTGCCAATAGGGTTTCCCGCCGCTGAAACGCCTTCTATAAAAGGACTTTGCAACAATTGTGCTTTTAGAGCTGATATTTGATTTCGTACTTGCTGGGCATCGATATGGAAAGTTACTACTTGGTCTTTATTGAAGCCTAAATCCGCTTGTTCAGCGTAACGAAGTTGTTTAAAAATAACAAGTGATGCAGAAATTAATATAATCGTTATGACGAATTGAAAACTAACCAATGATTTCCGTACTGTAGCATTCATCGCCATGCTTCCGATTTGGCCTCTAAGTGCGGGAATCGTTTTAAAACGAGCTAAAAATAGAGCGGGATAGACGCCAGCAACAATTCCTGTAAAGAGAGAAAACACCAGCAACGTAATCAACGTGTTGAAGACACCGAAGCGCCAAACGAACAATTGCTTTCCGGTGAGTTCATTAAAGTAGGGGAATGCCAGTTGAATTAAAACAATTGCAATACCTGAAGCAATGAACGTCAGCAAAAGAGCTTCCGTTAAAAACAGAAAGGCAATGTTTCGTTTACCTGAACCGATCACTTTACGGACTCCTATTTCTTTAACGCGTGTTATATATTGAGCAGTGGATAGATTCAAATAGTTTATAAGGGCAATGAGAAGAATCAAAATAGCTACAACACTGAGTAAAGTTACTTTTTTTATACTGCTATTTGCACTTAGTTCGTAAGCGAGATTTGAGTGCAGATGAATAGAAGGTACGGGTTGCAGTTCGATTATATAATCGGCAACCTGCATACGCTTTTGGATGGTTTGAGCAGCAAATGATGCTAGTTTTTTTTCTAATGTACGATAATCGATGCCATCCTTGAGCAACAGATAAGTATACACATGGAAGTTCTGCCAACCTCCTGTGAAGTTATTATCGAAAGAACGAACACCGCTAAAACGTAAATGTGAATTTTGCGGTATATCAATAATGACACCTGTAATTTGGTTTGGAAAATTGTCATCAAAATACAGTGTACGATTAAAGGCCTGTTCCGCTGAACCAAATAACTTAGTTGCTAATTCTTCTGTAATAACAATAGATTGCGGCTTCAATAGGGCAGATGCCGGATCGCCATAAATAAAATGATAAGAGAACAATCGGAGTAAGCTAGCATCGGCAAAGACGATGTCTTCTTGTTTAATCTTTTTATCGTTTACCCTTATAATACCTCCGCCTTCAAGGTCAATGCGTGCTGCTGCTTCGATTTCCGGAAAAGCTGCTTTTAAAGCAGGAGCAAATGGAGGAGAAGTAGGCGCTTGATGTAGATCATTCCCATTCCATCTGGTACGTTGAACTACGCGGACAAGACGATCGGCATTCGTATGATAACGATCGTAGCTAAGCTCATCGGCAACATATAATGCAATAAACCAAAAAGCCGCTAACCCGATTGCCAAACCGATAATGTTAATGACTGAAAAACCTTTATTTCGGAAAAGGTTTCTCCATGCTATTTTGATATAGTTTTGAAACATCTTAATGGGTTCTTCAGTATCCCTGCTATCGATCCGTACAATTAAGTTGCCACATTAAGAAAGCTATTAAATAACCTCCAAAGACAGGTTTTAAAAAAAGTGATGTACGGAAATGAACACTTATTTGTTCATTTCCGTACAGGAGCCTATTGAACTTCTAAAAAGATTGCTTTTTTTATTGGTAAAAATATTTTTAATAATATATATATGCTTTTAAATAATATTTTTATATCTTTGAGTCATTATTAAACACCCTAAACTTATCATGAAAAGAACAATTGAACTGAACCTGCCGGAGGACTTTGTTGTCGTTAGTGAGCTATTTAATATTTCCGTAGAGAAAACGCTCGAGACACTCTCACAGCGTATTACACTTTACGAATTTTTGGATAAGGACAATAAAGTCAAACAGTCAGAGGCCATAAAAATTCTGCAACGGTTTTTAAGGTTTCAAGGTATTAGTAGAGAAAAGATGAATGATGATTTCGCTCATAAGTTTCATCCTTACTTAGAGAATATAAGCAAATTGATAAAAATAGATGCTGGGAGAAAATCGCGGGAATATCAATCAATAGTTAATTGCTGTTATGATGAATTAAACCATATCGCATAATATGAAGAAAGTAATAAAGATTAAGCTATTAAAAGATTTTGAACTGTTGTTTAAAATGTTAGATATCGAGCAAGAGCAGTTCTTTCAGTATTATTTGGATCGGATTTCTTTGCCTCGATTGATGAGTGTTCATCCTGAAGACCCCGAAGGTTTGCTGACGGATTTCTTTCTCAAGAATACACCGGTTGAGGACACAAAAGAAACACAAGAATATATCGAAAAGAAGGCAAAGGGAAAATATCATCACGCAATGATGACTATTGTGGGAACAGAATTGGAACAGCCGGAATGCGAAGAACAGTTAAGGGTTGAGGTGAAAAAATGGCGTGATGAATATGTTATGTTGAGAAAAAATTAAAGGAAAAAGGGAGACCAATTAAAATCATCAATTATGGAAATTAAGATATATTTTACCTCCGAATTCGAAACAGCTTGTGATATCCTTTATTGGAAACCTGAAGAAATTTTACAGGAGTTTATTAATCTGGTTTCTTTAGCCAAATATAATAGTCAAGAGGTGAGTGATAATGAAGGGCTGGCAACTAAGTTTATGTTATATCAGACAAAGAAAAAGGGGAATCGACTGGTTCCGGCAAAACAAGTCCATATTGAATACTGTCAAAAACTGAAAGAAATTCAAAAAAATTATAAAGAAAACAGTCTTGATGAACGGCATGCAGCTGTTTCCAAGCTGTTTTCATCATGGCGAAAAGAGCTGATTATGAATATGTCAGAAAAGGACTTCATTATTAATGTGAAGGAGAGGAAGAAACAATTGGGTATTGATTAATCTTTTACCATAATGCAACCTAAACTACCTGTAACCTATGGAGGCATGTTGACACAAGATGAACTTGCCGAGCGATATGTCTATATTTCCGCGAGAGTTAGATGTAATTATACAGAGGAAGAGCTCTCTTTTTTACTGGGAAGAGCGCCCTATTATTTTAGCGATTATGAACGAATGGAGGAAGGGGCTAAGTTAACGGGGATTGATATGGAAAATTTGAAATACATTTTTTCGGAAATTTATCTAGATGAGCTATCCTTGAAAGGATGAATTTTATGCCTACAATGAAAAAAGAATTGTGAGAGTTCAAAAGGAATGCGAAAAGGATAAGCTGATATATCGGATTTTTCACCCTTGGATTCAACGAAAAAATAAGCGAAAGGTAAATGAGCCGCTTGTTCTTCATGAGTTATATCGCAATATTACTGTTTTAGAAGAACAGGAAATAAAAGAATATATGTTATACATGTTACGCTTACTCTTGCGCCGGCGCTTCTTTAATATGCCGCGAGCGCCTTATTGTATCTATCGGGAAGTGGATAAGCAAAAACCAGCAGGCACAACAATTTATCCGATTTGCCTAAAGCACGCCTTATACGACTTGACGCATAAAGGGTTATTCAGCATGAAAAGGATGAACGGCGTCTTATTTTTTTCTAGTAGCCTCTAATGAATAAACCTTATTCGCTTCGCAAGGAATCAACCGGATTCGCTATTGCAGCCTTAATCGATTCATAGCTTATGGTTAATAATGCAATCACTAAAGCAGCAATGGAGCCTATTACAAATACCACCCAACTTAAATTGATGTGATAAGCAAAATCATTTAACCAGCTATGGATCGCATACCAAGACAGCGGAACAGCGATAAGAATTGCTATAAAGATAAGGCGCATAAAGCGGATAGATAATAAACGAACTACACTGAGAACTGATGCGCCCAGAACCTTTCGTACCCCAATCTCTTTAAACCGCTGTTCGGCCATATAGGCAGATAAACCATAAAGACCCAAGCAAGAAATAAAGGTAGCAAGGATGGCAAAAAGATTAAACAAACTTCCCAGCTGCTGTTCCCCTCGATACAAGTTTGCTAAGTCTTGATCGAGAAAGCTGTAAGAAAAAGGAAATCCGGGATTTAGACGGGTGTTAATCTTTTCTAATGCCTTGATTGTCGCTTCTGTTTTACCGGGTTGCGTACGCACTGCAACTACACCTCCCCATCGATTCGGTTCCAGAATAATCGGTTCAATGGCCTGTTGAATAGGTTTAAAATTAAAATCTTTCACCACGCCGATAACAGTTCCCCGTTTATCCCACATTGCTAATGGTTTACCAACCGCTGTCGCAGCAGTTAGCCCCATCATTTTGGCCAGCTTTTCATTGATAACATAATTGCTTGAGTCGCCCCTAAAATCTTTAGAAAATCCTCGACCGGAAATGATCTTCATTTGAAAAACTTCAAAAAAACGTTCGCTTACGCTTAAGCTTGGAATAACTACTTGCGCATTTGGGTCTTTGCCTTCCCATTGTACGTTGATTGTACCGCTTGTTAAGTTAGTTGGCAAATCATTTGTAATAGTAAAATTGGCCGTTAAGGGATTTTGTTCTAGTTCACTTTTATAAGCCGTTTGCCTATTCCAGATATCACCCTTCATGGGCACATATAACAAATTTGACTTCTCATAACCCAAATTCATATTTTTTATGTAATTCAGTTGCCGATATACAACGGCGGTTCCTATTAATAATACAATAGACACGACAAATTGTAAGACAACCAGTGTATTTCGAAAGAGTAGATCGCCCTTTCCGCCAAGCTTCATCTGCCCTTTAAGTACTTTTATCGGTTGAAAACCGGATAAAAACAAAGCAGGGTAACTCCCGGCTATAAATCCTGTTATCAATGCAATGCCAATTAATATAAAAACGAGCTTGCCATCAAAAAGACGGATCGCCAGTTCTTTGCCAGCCAGGTAATTAAAAGCAGGCAAGAGAAGCCAAACAAGTGTTATAGCAATAAAAAGTGATAGGCAGGAAATTAAAACCGATTCGCCCAGAAACTGTCCGGCCAACTGAGATCGGGCCGCGCCAACAACCTTCCGCAAACCCACCTCTTTTGCCCTTCGGCCGGAGCGAGCCGTAGCTAAATTCATAAAATTAATGCAGGCAACTAATAGGATAAAAACAGCCACCAGCGAGAGGATATTTACATATTGAATATTACCATTGTCAGATAACTCTACCTGTAAGTGAGAGTGGAGATGTATATCCCGTAATGGTTGGAGATGAAAAGTTATTTTTTGATTAGTTTCATGTGATTTATAAAGCGCATTCATTTGGCTTTCCAAAGCCAATAGATTGGCTTCATTAGCCTCGAAATCCCTGTTTAACTGAATGTAAGAATAGAAATTAAAGTTCTTCCAGGTATTCTGGATCAGATCGTTATGCGTTTTCGCGATTGCCGCCATAGGCATGAGATAATCAAATTGCAGGTGCGAGTTAGTAGGGACATTCGCTAAGACGGCCGTTATGGTAAGAAGTTTTTCGTTATTTATTTTAAGCGTTTTTCCAATTGGATCTGTATTCCCAAAATACTTTTTGGCAAAGTTTTCCGTGATTAGTAAGGCGTCCGGACGCTTAAGCGCTGTGGCTTGATTGCCGGAAATCAACGGAAAGGAGAAGACGTCAAAAAACGTTGAATCGACAAAGAAGCCCCTTTTTTCTTCAAACTTTTTATCCTGATATTCAAAAGCATTAGTAGAGGGATGGCTTAATCGAACAGCATTTTTAATGGCCGGTATTTTAGCTTTAAGTTCAGCAGGCATACCGGCAGGGTTTACAGCCGCTTTGAAGTCGTCTGACGCTACGGCTGTAATACGATAAATTTCATTTGTGTGCTCATGAAAGCGATCGTAACTTTTCTCATTCCGAATCCAAAGAAGGATCAGAATGCTCGATGCCATACCAACTGCAAGGCCTGCTATATTCAGCGAAGAAAAAGATTTGTGCCGAATTAGATTCCTGAGGGCGATTTTGAAATAATTCTTTATCATTATAAGTATCAAGTATCTTTTGAGTTGTGAGTTGTAAGTCCTACGCTCTACGTATTAACTTGCTTCAAAAAAAGGTTTTTGATGTGGCTTATTATTAACTTCTTTGTTTAGTTTATCAAGACACTTATGACCTAAAACTTACTACTTCTAACTTCTATTCACTTCGCAATGAATCGACAGGGTTAGCAATTGCAGCTTTAATAGCTTGATAGCTTACCGTTAATAAAGCGATTGTAACTGCGCCTAGTCCGGCGAAGGCAAACATCCACCATTGCACGGTTATTTTAAACGCAAAGTTCTCTAACCATTTATTCATGGTCCACCAGGCAATTGGTGTGGCAATCATTAACGCGATCAATACCAGTTTGATAAAGTCTTTAGAGAGCAGTCCGGTTATTCCGCCAACGGTAGCTCCCAGCACTTTGCGAATGCCAATTTCCTTGGTGCGTTGAAAGGCGGTAAAGGCGGCTAAGCCATATAGTCCTAGACAGCTGATCAACAAAGTTATAGCGGTAGCCACATTCACCAGTCGGGATGTACTATGCTCCTGCCGGTATAGCGATTTTATCGTGTCATCATAGAATTGATAAGAAAATGGCGCTGTTGGGTAAACTTGTTTCCATTCTTGCTCAATAAGGGCAATCGCTTTTTTCCAGGAGGAAACCTTAGGTGAAGATAGTTTGATATTAAAAGTTGTTAAACCAGGCTTTTGCGCTGTAAAACCGAGTAAATCAATTGTGCTCTTCAAGTTAAACTGATGAAAATCTTTAATAACTCCAACAATAGTCCGCGGCATGTTACCTTGATATAAAGTTTGCCCAATGGCCTCTTCGGCACGAGAGAAGCCAAAGGCTTTGAGCGCGGTTTCATTTAGAAGCAATTCGCGCACGGTATCCGTTAACTGGGCGTTCCTTCCCGCAAGTAACGGTATTTGATAAAGATCAAGGTAATTATTGTCTATATTTTTAAACATCACTTGCTTTTGTATGGTGCCGTTTTTTCCGCGATAATCCATTAACCAAGCCGTCATTCGGTCAATCATCGGTAAGTCGCCCAAAGAAACCGCTGCGATCTCGGGATGTTGAGCCAGTCGTTGCTTTAAAACAAATTGAGAGCCTTGAAAAAGCGAGTCTTGCTGTAGCTTATAGGGGATTTCGACCGTTAAGATGGCTTCATGTTCAAAACCTAAATCTTTGTCCAAAGTATATTTCAGTTGTTGTCCGATAATAATGGCGCAAATCACAAATACCTGCGCAATTACAAACTGGAACACAATCAGTCCCTTACGGAGATTCAACTGATAGCCCCTAATCGATTGCTTTGTTTCACCTTTTAATACGCGGACGGTTTGTACACGGGTAGCGAGCCAGCTAGGATAGAGTCCTGCAAGAACCGTAATAAAACTGATCAATGCAATGGAAAAGCCAATCATACCGGGATAATTGGTGAAATTGTTCATACCCTCGGGGATGTATTCCGCAAAAACGCGCAGGGATAAAAATGTTAGAAATAGTGACAAGGCGACTGCTAGTAGACAGACAACAAAAGTTTCCAATAAGTAAGAACGGATAATGATTCCTGACGTACTTCCTAACGTTTTCCGAACACTTATTTCTTTTGCCCGTTGAGGTATTTGTGCGGTAGTCAGGTTAATATAATTGATACAGGCTAGGGCAAGTAGAAAGAACGCAATGCCTATCAAGCCGAATAATACGGATTTATTGGCGGTACGGGTGTCAGATTGGGTGGCAAAATGTTTGTCCTTCAGCTGAAGCAGCTTAAAATGTGATTTAAAGTTGCGTTGTTTAAAAACCTCGCTGTTGATCTTTTCGTTTAGTGCATTCAATTGATCAAGAACAGTCTTAGTGCTAACCCCTTTCTTAAGCTTAACAAACAATAGCTCATTGGAAGATAAGCTGCTCCAATCGGTACTGGTAAGACTTTCTTGGTCTATAGGAAAAAACTCTTGTGCAGGAAAACTATTGAGATAGCCTAAATCTGCGAGAACACCGGACACCGTTTTTTGTATGGTATCATTATAGGTGATGGTTTGTCCAATAATTTCTGAAAGGCGTTTACCGGGGAAATAGTATTGTGCTCGCGAAGCAGTTAATATAACTTGCTCTGGTGTTTTCAGAGCCTGCTGGGCATTTCCCGCTAGCCATTGATAGCCTATCATTTTAAAATAGCCTGGTAATGTGGCTATCCGTTCAGAGAGGTTTTCTACCAACGGACTTTTGGCAGTTTGGGCCGTTTCGTAATGCTGATAATAAACAGGAGAAACCTCCTCCAGTCCGGAAATTTCCCGGAGCATTGCTGGCAATACACCTTTAGGAACAACAGCCATCTCACGATCCCGTCCATCTGGTGTTTTGAAGCTCGATGTCAGTTGAAAAATGCGTTCACGATCGGGTTCAAATTTATCATAACTAAATTCAAAGCTAACCATTCGAAAGATGATCCAGGACGCGCTAATGCCTATGGCCAATCCCAAAATATTTAAACCTGTAAATAGTCGATTCCGCCATAAATAGCGAAAGGTCGCTTTAAGGTGATGATTAATCATTTGGTTACTGTATAAGATTTCAATATGTATTGTGTCGATTACGTTGTTGCTGGGTACTATTTTTCAATGACGAACGTACCTTAACCAACTGTTTGTGCACAATTAGGCGGCCACAATAAAAAAGCAGTGCTTTCGCAGCTTGAACGAGGTTTAGAATAAAAGTAATGTACGGAAATGAACAAAGAGTGTTCGTTTCCGTACAAAGGACAGCTGAGAATACCATTTTGTAAGGTAACCTTTAGGAGGGCGGTATAAAGGTCCCATAAAGAAAGATCCCGAAGCGTAAAAGTGTCGGGGATTGATTCGGTAAAAAGGTGTCCTAATTCTTGAGTTAAATCCAAGAGTATTATGTTTTTTAGATGATATTTTGGAACATGATTGATATATCCAGACCGTAATTCAGAGAGACTTTTAGACTGCGAAGAATCTATTTAGCCATCGTAAAAGCGTATCTTTGCAGTCTAAAAGTATATAAATGGTAATAAATGAAACCTTAATGGTCAGAAGCGGTGGGAGATGTGAGTTAAGTAACAAAGAAGGGGAATTGGTGGTTTATAGCATAACTCCTGATAGCTATTCGAATAATGAGCTTGTAATAGCCAAGACATTAGCGGATCAGCTGGAAGGTAAAGAAGCTTTTTCTCCCGAAGATTGGCGTTTCTTGCCGGATGTTATGTGGAGTGAGCTACCGGCCGTGCAGGTATTAGCTTGGCGGGTACTGAACCACTTGAAAGGAGAAAGCTGGGCAGCGGATGCACTTGACATTCTTTATTTGGAGCAAGAGACGCTTTCGTGGGCACAAGCTGGGTTTTTTGAAGAAGGAGAAGCTCTTAAGCCGATGCATAAGGATGCAAATGGCAATGTGCTCCAAAATGGCGATTCCGTGGTATTGACAAAAACATTGGATGTAAAAGGAAGTTCGATCTCCGCCAAATTAGGAACTGTGGTGAAAAATATTCGTTTGGTAGAAGATAATCCCGAGCAGATAGAAGGAAGAGTAGAGGGACAGTTGATTGTGATTCTAACTAAATACCTGCGTAAACAATAATTAGTACCCGGAGGTGTAAACTTCATCTAACACGACCTCCAAATAAATTTTGCGGTGCTGTCCCCGCAAAATTTATTTTGCACAAAAATAGAAGTGTTTACGCAAAACATGTAGCTAGGTTTAGGAAGGGCTACAACGCATTGCTAGGTTTTACGACATGGTCGTCTTTTGCCGATTCAACCAATTCTTTATTTGAAGATTCTGCCAGTATTCGCTTCTCCAGTTGAGCGAAATTAGTGGTGCAGGAAGCGATGGCAATGGCTTGGAAACGTTCGTAACAGGCCATAGCGATTGCCAATTCTTTGTCGTTGGGAGCTGCTTCCTTTTTATAACGAACGGCATGCAGACTGTTGGCAAGCGATTTAAATGCCTGCTTTGTGTCGTCTCCTCCGAAAACAAAACAATCAGCGAGCTGTGGCGATATAAGCTTGGTGACCTGAAGCAAAAATGGAAGCGTGCTCTGATCTACATGATAGCCAAGACAGGCATAAATCAAACCAATACAAAGTTGCTCCATGCTCTGAGAGAGAAGAAACATGGCTATGTGAGTGTCTTGACGTTGATGGATGGCAAGTTCTGCGCAGGTTAGAAAAGTATCGGCTTTATACTTTTTATAATTCCAAGCAGCTTGTGCTTTCTCTAAAGTCAGCATCCAATCAGGTTCAGGAATAGAGAATAAGGGTTGGTCTGCATTTTGGTAAAGTACCGTCCCGTGGGTAAGTGTTTGTATAAAAAAGCGATTTTTCTTTTCGAGCGCTTGACTTACCCTGGATGATGCACATAAAATTACGGTAACCCGGATATCCGTATGGGCAATAATATGGCTTTTAGAAGTACTGCTCTTCGTACTGATGCCAAGCAGATAACAATGTTCTGTTTGCCTGATATCAAGGTTATCACATTGGTAAAAGGCTATTTTTTGTGATTCATGAGTTTCATGTCCAATAAGGACTAGCTGTTGCAGCGCTTCCTTTTTAATAAGATTCGTGCAAATAGTAGTTAAAGCCTTTGCTTGTTGTTCATTCAACTGGTTGCGTAATTGATCGGGAAGTGATAGCGTGATAGTGGGTGGGGCGTTGATTGTTGTTGCCTGTATAATGGGTTCGACCGATGCTTGCCGGATCATCGCATCGAGTTCGATCATGCAAGTATGGTAATAGTCGTTGCACCAATCTAAAACGGGAATCAGTTTGAATACCAACTGCTCGATTTCCTCTTTTTCCACTTCAAACTGTCGTTCATAACGCACGGCCGTATAAGATTGATCGATCAATTTGACTAAACGATAATAATGGGGTTCTTCTTTGTCAAAAAGGGTCGCCAGTTCAGGGATGTACCGGGTAATTAACTTAAGATGCTCCTGTAAACTATGACAGGGGCGATCACGCTTAAAAACAGCCTTTTCAATACCCCGAAAGGTTAATTCTGTAGCTTGGTGCAACATAAACAGAGCTTGTTCAAAGTTGTTTTTGCTACGATAGAATTCCATACCTTCTAAGAAATCACGCTGTTTAATCGCTGCTTTTTCAAAATGTTCCCGCGCCTTTGTTCGGATACTTTCCAGTTCTATTTGTGTAAGATGAGGAAGAGGTTTTTTGCCTAAACTTAGTTTCAAATGCTGCTTGCGGCATGCCAAGGTGGAGTAGAGTGTTCCGTTTTTGATTGCTGTTTTCAGTTCGCCATAAGGTATCAACGTATAACTATGCAAGGGTGTTTCCGCTAGACAGAGTTCAGCCATTGGTTCTAAGGTTTTGGCAGGAACCTGACACTTGGAGTCAATTACAATGAGTAGGTGCTGTTTCTCTTCCCCTAAAAAAGTATAGGGGAATTCGTAAATACAGTCAACAGGAATCTTTTCAGCCAGTTTTTCCAGAATGGGTTTAATATCATTCATGATCAAGGGATTTATTGTGACAACATCTAATTGCTGTGTATAAGCTCATTTTTGTAAAGAATTTCTTTACAAGTTTAAAGAAATAATTTCAATATTCAAATAAAATGTAAAGAAATTCTATATAAATAGAATATTTGTCGGTACAACATAAACTAAAATCTTACAAAATGACTTCGTTAGGAGAATATTTAGCCAAGAAATCTGTCAATAAATCGCTTGTTGCAAGGCGTACGGGATTAAGTAAACCAAGGATTAGTGAACTGTCGCTTAACCCTACAGCAAAATTAAGGGCTGATGAATTGGTATTGATTGCCAAAGCGATTGATGTTGATCCCTGCGAGTTATTAATAAAGCTCTATGGGCATTTGAAATTAAAAACAGAATGAGATAAACACATTATCGCTTACCTGTTCGGTAAAAAGCATCGTAACTTTTGCATGTAATCCAGAAATATTATGATTATTTCGGAATCAAATCCAAAAATATTATGGTTATTTTGGAAAACGACCCAACAGCGGGAAATTGATTTAATAGAAGACGATTATGGCAAACTCCATGCATTTGAATTTAAACGGTCTGGCAAAAGAAAGGTACGTTTTCCTCAAACATTTACTGCAAACTATCCAGAAGCCTCCCCGCAAATTGTTAGTCCAGAAAATATGGATGAATGGCTGCTCTATATGTGAATAAGAGTCTTATGCCTTTATCGGTCTTCGTTGTTCATTCTGAGTAGGATCATACGAATAACCAATAACAATTAACCAATAACCAAAATCATTCACTTCTCAACGAATCCACCGGATTTGCTTTGGCTGCTCGTAATGACTGAACACCTACTGTCAAAATTGCTATTAGTAATGCGGCAACTCCCGCCAAGGGAAAAATCCAAACGGGCATATCCATACGATAAACAAAATCGTCTAACCACAGATTCATAGTCCACCAAGCAATAGGGGCCGCAATTAAAAAGGCAATGATAACAGGTTTCACGAATTCGCGGATCACTTTAGCTGTGATATGGGCCACCGAAGCACCCAATACTTTCCGTATACCGATTTCTTTTACTTTTTGATGAATAATAATGAGTGCTAGACCAAATAAGCCCATGCACGAAAGCAAAATGGCAATTCCCGCCGAGACCGAAAAAAGCGTAGCTAGGCGTTTCTCTTTTTTATACCAACGGTCGATATTCTCATCAATATAGCTTCCCTTAAACTCTGCGTTCGGTTCCAAGCTGGCATACGTTTTCTTGAGCATATCCATGGTAGCAACCGGGTTTTGCGTATTGACTTTTACGAAAATATAATCTAGGGAGGGGTCGCCTTCAATAGCGATTGTGAGGGGCTCCGTTGGATTGTGCATAGAATACAGGTGAAAATCTGGAATGATGCCTATGATATGCCAGCCATTGCGGCCCGCTGAATCGGTATTAATATTGCGCCCCAGTAATTGCCCGCTACCGAGTTGCTTGGCCATACTTTCCGTGATGATAACAGCTGCTGATGTGTCTGCTGAAAAAGCAACAGAGAAATCCCTTCCTTCCAATGGTTTAATGGACAGTGTTGTCAAAAAATCGTAATCAGCTGAAATGTAGGTTGTTTTTATATTCTTTCCTTCATGGCTGAAGCCGACCTGCGATTTAGAAGTACTTCCATCTTTGCCAACACCCAAATTAACGTCTGCACCCGTTACACTTAATACCGACGGGTTAGAAGCGAGACGCGTACGTAATTTGGCACTGATATCCCGACCGTGTGTAACGTCTTTAACGGGTATGCTAACAATGGATGCGGTATTGTAACCAAGACTAGCCGTGCGAAGATGCTGAAATTGCAAATAGCATATAGCCGTCGCACAGATTAGTATGATAGCGGTGATAAACTGGAGCGTAATCAGAATGTTCCTGCCGATTCCTGATTTAATAATGCTGAATTTGCCTTTAAAGATGTCTGTAGTTTTAAGCTTGTTCAAGATGAAAAAGGGATATCCGGATGATAAAAAGGAAATGAGTATCCATATGGCACATACACTTATTGCCATTTGCGGATTGTAAAGAACGGCATGATCGAGTTTAAAGAAATTATAAAGCGTCAGTATTTTAATAAGCGCAGCTACACCTAACAAACCAATAAATAATGAGAGTCCGATCTGTATAAAATTCTCCCAAAACAATTGTCCCCATACCTGCCGGGCGGCGGCTCCTAAACACTTTCTTACACCTAGTTCTTTGCTGCGAGTGAATGATAGGCTGATTTGAATATTGATAAAGTTGAAGCAGGCAATAAATAAAATAACGATACTCACCAACAGGAGAATATAAAGATAGGTTTTGCTGACGGTATCGCCCGAACCTATTTCCGTATTAAAGTGAAGCTTGTTTAAGGATAACAAACGCATACCTAAATAATCGCCATTGGCATCGGCTTTGAATCCGTCTCTTTTTAAAGACTCCCCGTCTGGATGCAAATACTTTTGCACGAACAAATGCAGTTGCTTTTCCGCTTGTGCTTGACTTACGTGTGGCGCGAGGCGCACGTATACATTGTGATGCTGCTCATACCATTCTTCCTTGGTTCTGGCCCAGTTGGGATCTAGCTCTGTGCGTGCCAAGATGGGGAGCTTAAAGGTTGAATTCTGCGGAGCGTCTTCCATTACAGCGGATACGATAAGACGCTTCCAATCACCACCTATTTTAATCTCAACTGGTTTTCCTATGGGGTCTTGTTGGCCAAATAAACTAGTTGCGGTCGTTTGATTCAACACGATAGCATCTATGTTATCCAACGGTGAGCGAGTTTGACCGTGTATAATCCGGAAGGAAAAGATGTCGAAAAAGTCAGGGTCAACTAGATTTATTCCCTGCTCGAGTGATTTGGCTCCATTACGAATTTCTCTACCACTATTTTTAATTCGAGTTACTTTGTCGATCCCAATATTCTCCTTCTTCAGGTAGGTAGCTACCGGATAACCCATGGTAGCGCCAAGTTCCGTTCCCTTTACTAAATTATGGAATTCATAGAGCTTAAATACGCGATCTTTATACCGATGAAACTTATCAAAAGAAAATTCGTGATAAACAGCAGCCAATAATAGCATGCTACAGATAAAGGCGATGGCCATTCCCAATATATTAATAAAGGTGTGCGCCCTATGCTTTAGCATATTGCGCCAGGCAATTTTTAGATAGTTTCTTATCATTTCGTTTTCCGTTACTCGTTGTTTGATCTGACGCGTCTTGGCAGATTTCAGCATCTTGATTGACAGGTCTACGAACAGCTGACAATCAAGAACCAATAACTAAATCTATTCACTTCTCAACGCATCAACCGGTTTATTAAGCGCTGTTTTAATGGTTTGCAAAGCAATTATGAATAATGTAATTCCTCCTAAAACCAACAGGGGTATAATAAACGTACTTGCTTCCAGTTCTGTTCTTATATAATAATTTGTTAACCATTTTTTCATTAACCAATAGCTAGTTGGTACCGCTATGCATGCCGCTAATAGAAACAGTGGATATACATCGTGGATGAACAGATAAATAATTTGTCTAACAGAGGCTCCTAAAACCTTTCGTATGCCTATTTCCTTCACCCTTTTTTGTAGATTGTGTGATACAAGCCCTACAATGCCTAATAGAACGATGATCATTGCAAGTATAGTCGCTACTGTTCCTGCATGTTTCAACTGCATTTCCGTCCTATACTGTTGTGCTAGTTTAGCATCCATAAACGTGTAATCAAACGGGGCGGTTGGTAATATTTGCTTCCAAGCAGTGGTTAAATGATTTAATGAAACGCCGACATTTCCTGGTTTTAAGCGAATACTGAAATAGCGGTAAACATTACTGTTTTTTATGTTAAACCATAGCATTGGTCCGATGGGAAAGTGCATAGAGGTCCCATAAAAATTTTTGTTACACCCGAGATGATAGCAGAACTTGCATCCGTAAAATAAATGGCTTGATTAACGGCATCGACAGGACTGGTATAACCAAGTGCCTTTGATAAAGCTTCATTGATTACTACACGGTCCGTAGGTTCGGACGCTTCGTTAGGGCTATAAAAATTGCCCGCAAGTAGCGGTATTTTATAGGTTTCGGCAAAATGCCGATCGGAAAAAACTAAACCGGTACTGATGGGATCGGTGCCTGTCGCGTTTTTCAGAACGTTTGTATTGCCCGAAGACATCGCCCCGGGGATATCATAAGAGATGGAAATATTTTCAACCTCGGGGAGTTTAGCGAGTTCTTGCCTTAATACTTCGGTATGTCGTAAGCCTTCTGCAGTCCAATCGCGTGGCACCTGTACCGTTAATAGATATTCTTTATCATAACCTAGGTTTTTGCTAAAGAACAAACTAACCTGTTGGGCAATAATAGCCGATGATGTCAGTGCAATCAGCGCAATAGCAAATTGAACACTGATTAACCCCCGAAGAAGAAAGGACCCATCTTTGCTTTGTGCCAGCTTACCGCGTGCTGACTGGACGGTAGGAAGCGAGGATAAACGAAGCGCCGGATAGGCTCCGGCAAATAGTCCTATTATTAAACAACTAAGGATAGCGAATATCCAAAACGACCCGGGTAAGTTGAAAAGTGAGGGGATGGATTTTCCCAATACGTTGGATATTACCTTCGACAAGAAAGGATAAAGGCATATTGATAGTAACATAGATATAACCACAGCCAATAAGGCTTCAGCAATAAATTGGGCCTGTAATTGTTTTTTGGTACCCCCAACCACTTTTCTGATGCCAATTTCTTTCAATCGGTTAGCGGAGGTATTGATGCTAATATTAACAAAATTAATGACAGCCAAGAGCAAAATAGCAAAAGCAACGATCGAGACGGTGTACAGCAAATGCTTAATCGATCCATCACCTTTTTCCAGATGATAGGTCTTTAAAGGCGCCAGCGAGGCTTTATAATCTTTTACGATCGCTTTAGGAGCATGTGCTTGAATGAGATCTCGTATAGGTTTCTCCAAAGAACTTGGAGAGACATTTGGTTGTAGCTCTAAATAGGAAGCTATATAAAGGCTTTGCCAATCGTCAATAGGTCGGCCAAAAAAGCTGGTTGATTGTATTGGTAGTATTAAATCTGTCGCGGGGCCCGTCAAGTTTAAAACAGCATTTTCTCCTTTGTTTTCCAACACGCCACCAATCGTAAAAAGCTGTTCTTGATTGTTAAAGTTCCGGACAGTAAGTTGTTTACCCAGCACCTCCTCATTCCCAAACAGACACTTAGCAAAGGGTGCTGATAAAATGACCTGATTTGGTGTTTTTAATGCATGGTTTACATTGCCGCTAAGTAACTTGAAACCGAACATTTCAAATAAACTTGAATCAGCTACAATAGCGTTACTTTGAACAGGTTGGCCGTCATAGGCAATAATAGCCGTGATGCCATCAAAGCGGAAATAGTTCTTTACTAAATGGGGATAATTCTCCTTAAGAGCCCGCGGGAGCATACCAATGGCGGAATATTCGTTAAGATTACTTTTTAAGAGATATTGCTGATCAATATGTTTAATGTCTTGATTGACCCGAAGTTCTTGCCATACAAATGCACCGATAAGCAATGCAAAGGACAAGCCGCACGCTAAGCCCAGTATATTGATCGCTGTATTGAATTTGTGTTTTCGTAAGTTTCTCCACGCAATTTTGATATAATTTTTAAACATATTGTCAATTTTTCGGCGATGTATCGGCTATTCATTGAATTGCTTAAAAACTTTGCCAAATCGAATGGGCATTATAAGGTCTTGATTTTTAGTGTATTTTGCTAGTGTAAGTGATGTGGCTGTTCGATATCGGACAGCAGAGTGTGCGATACCGTACAGTGGATTAAGTTTCGTTAAAGGGAATTTGTCTAGGCGTCTACTTTCTTGATCATTTCAATATGATCAATCCCATCTTCATCATAGACTTCTCCATCCACAACAAATCCAAGTGATTCGTAAAAGGGTGTGGCATATACCTGAGCAGCGATACGGATGGGACCTTCGCCAAATAGCTCATAACACGCTTGAATGGACCGCTTCATCAGCTCTTTTCCCAAGCCGGTTCCTCTGGCGAGCTTGCTGGTAATAATACGGCCAATCGACATTTCCCGATAGGATATACCCGGAGGAACCAAGCGTGCATAGGCCGCCAAGGTTTCGTCCTGATAGATTAATAAATGATGGCACAACTGGTCTTTATTATCGGCATCCAAATAGGCACAATTTTGTTCTACGACAAACACCTCACTTCTTAATCTTAAAAGCGCATATAATTCATAAGGATTAAATGCGTCGAAAAGTCTGATGTACTGCCTGAGGGAGCTAATATCAAGTTTCATAATAGGACAAAGATACAGGCTTTTTTTGTTTAAGTATCAAGTATCAAGCCTGCCTGCCGGTAGGCAGGTATCAAGATATTCTTAAACTCCTATTTGTAGAGTTACGTCTTATATCTCGCTAACGGCATCTTTTTTTAGTCTACTAACCAATAACGAGCCACTAATAACCAATAGTAAAGATTTTAGGAGCCTCTTCTGATTAAATCATGCATTCAATCTAATAAATTCCTGAGGAGAAAGAACGGGTAGAGAAGGGAGGCTGTTTTTCTGAAAATGTTGATCGCGACTAATGACAAAATCAAGTTTATGATGCAGAGCCGTATAATATAATAAAGCATCTTCCACGTCAGTCATAGATGAATGGATCGCCGCCAAAACCTGTTCATGAGGAATTTCGATACTGTCTAAAAAGCTTAATAACGAACCGAGAATTTCTTTTGCTTTAACGGGACCATATGATTTGGTGATCCAGTAAGCACATATTTGTATGACAGAAGGGGATATGTATCCTTTTATCTTCCCTTGTTCCGCCCAGACTATAATGGTTTTTCCTTCTTCATAGGCTTTTCTTTGGAGAACAAAATCTAGTAGAATGTTGACATCCAACAATACTTTAAAAGCCATATTTATCCGCGTTATCCTCAAAATAATCTTTTGCCAAATCCGCTTGATCTTGGATTTCAGGTTTTGGCAAACTTTCAATAAGCTGAACGATTCCTTTTTCAGGCGGCTTTTTCACAATGAATGTTCTAAAATAACTTTCTACAAGCTCGGAAACACTACTGTGTTTTTGGGTGGCATATGCTTTTACCTGTGCCAATAGCTGTTCATCAATAGTTAAATTTAATTTTGCTTTCATGGGCCATTCTTAATAAAGCAAATATACGCATAAATTTACAATATACGCATCCGTTGCGAGCAAGATGTTTTATTTCATTACGAGATGGGCTAAACCGTTAATCATATCTTTCCCGCAGATAAATAAGATTTTCCTCAATCCAAAATTCGTTTAGTGACAGCAAGGAAGTGGTGGAATTCTTGATTTGGTGAATTGGCAGTTTCATCGGGTTGTATTGCACGCTTGCTTTTATACCTCTACTATAGTAATCCCTTTTCTTCTAGCGATACCTTTATCTCCTTGTGCTTATCCCAGAACTTTGTTTTGATGGTATGCATTACCGTCTTGAATTCAGGCAGATTTCTAAAAGGTTTAACTAAAGGATCTCTTTCAAGTAAAAGTATCCAATATTGATAATTATCTACCTTGCTAAATAGCTTCAAGTGATCGAGGGTTTTCTTGCTGTCTTTCAGATAAGCGTAGTACATAGCTAGGTGTACATGCTTATAAATAGATTGGTCATTGTCCGCAAACTCTTTAAAACTGGTTATGAATTTATTCGACTCCTCGTTAAAGCCCAATTTAGCTAGAACGATTCCAACAGTAAGATCTACGTGTTTAAAAATGTCCAATCGTTGAGCTTCACGCAGTTTAATAAATTGCTTGTAATACCGATAAGCGGCTTGATAGTCACCAATGTAACAGTAAACATTTCCTATTTCCTGCAAAATATGGAGTTGTGTACTATCTCTATCCCATTCTTTCAGCAACAACTGTTTTGTTTGTTCGGTATTACTATCTTTGGCAAAAAGGATGGCTGCCTTTACCCAGGTGGCATAGGAATTTTCGGGGTTGTAACTTATCGACTTATTAATGTAATGAAGTGATTCTTCGACAAATCCGGTTTGTATCAGCGCATTGCTGAGGTGTAAATAGTTAACGCTTGTGGTCGTAGAATCTTGTAATCCCGCATTCAACTTAACCCCTAGAAGCGCATACTCGAGGTACTTGGCGGTATTGGGAATAGAATAGTTGTAAAAATCTGATAAAAAGTGGATAGCCAAAATGGAATTAGGATTGTATTCCAAGGCTTTTTCAAGATAGGGAATGGCAGCCTCATGGTCTTTTTGATGTGCATAAAATAAAGCTTTAG
The DNA here is from genome assembly GCF_030372825.1 of Olivibacter sp. 47. Lineage (NCBI taxonomy): Bacteria > Pseudomonadati > Bacteroidota > Sphingobacteriia > Sphingobacteriales > Sphingobacteriaceae > Olivibacter > Olivibacter sp. 47. The sequence continues at coordinate 5,523,420 of NZ_JAUCNR010000001.1, read as the reverse complement.
CGATCAGGCTCTCGGGCAAAAGAGGGTCGCATAAAAGTGCTTTATCTGCGTAAAAACCCATTTCAGCGGTATAAATTTTTCTTTCTTGAAAAAGATCCAGATAGTAATAGGCGATGGCAGAAACGGCATAAGCAAGGGCAAATTGAGGATCTTCTTTAATAGCCCTTTTGAAATAGCTGATGCCCTGCTCTAAATTGGTACGGCCACCTTTATGTAATAAATCGCTGCCTTTCAAAAAAAGGTCGTATGCCACCAAATTCTCGGTTGGATTTTTTTCAATCCTCGATCGTTCTTCACGAGTAATGGTCGCTTGAACTTCTTTGGCAATGTCTTTGGCAATATCCTGCTGCAATTGAAAAATATCTTTAACCTCTCTGCGGTATTGACGAGACCATAAGTGTCGATCATTTAGAGCTTCAATCAACTGCACATTTAACAAAATTTGGTTACTGATCTTTTGACCGCTCCCCTCTACAAAATAATTTACATTTAGTTCTTTTGCCATCTCAGGGATGGATTTGAATATATTTCTGTACTTTTCGGACGATGTCCTACTCGTTACTTTCAAATCTTTTATTTTTTGAAGGTTATTGAGCGTAGATTCCATGAGACCATTGATTAAATAGACATTAGTGGAATCATTGCTGTCATTTTTGAAAGGTAATACGGCAATCGATTTTTCAAGTGAGCTCTTAGCAGATGAATCTTTCATACCATACCTGAGTAAAGCGATGGCTAATACAACGATTAACCCGGCAGATAGTAAGATAAAAATGAAGCGCCGATTACGGTTTTTGGAAATAGCAGGAGGAGGAATATTTTCCGTTGCTTCTCTTTGACTATTAGCCGCTCCGGGAGGGAAGCCATAATATTCGCGAAAGCACTTGATAAAATAGGACGTGCTGCTAAAACCGACACGGTCTGCTACTTCAGAAACGTTTAAAGAAGACTCCCGTAGCAGATTCATCCCATGCTCTAAACGCACCTGCCTGATTAGTTGACTTACTGACAAATTGCTGAGCTTTCTCACTTTACGGAGTAGGTTTGAACGGCTCATGTTCAACTCTTCAGCTAACTCGGAAACGCCAAACTGCTCATTAGAGAGATTTTTCTCCACGATGGTAGCAATTTGACGGATAAACTCATTTGCAATGGGCTGATAATCAGGCATTGGTTTACATCTTATCTTTTCATATCAAACTTAGACAAATTCCTTTTTATAGGCAATATAATACCGTCACATATAAAAGGAAATTGCTGGTCTCTTCTCTGCGTTTGGAGCTTATTGTTATTAAGGAAATATACCTATTTGAACGATTATGCATCATAATTTATATCGATTCATCATAATTTATATTGTCATCTCTAAACTTGATGGTTTTATCCGCATGGCTATTTAGTGTACCATGTGAACTAGAACGATCTTTACAACATAAAAAAATCGAAAACAACTAATACTAGCCATCATGAAAACGAAAGAAAGAAATTTATCAAAAGCAGCTTTTACATTATCCTTTTTAATAGCCTTGTTTATTATGACTGGATGTCGAGGCGGTTCTAACCAAAAGGAAAATGCTATTGAAGATAAGGACAAGGTTGCCGCTCCAAAAGTTGATATCCACACAGCAGTTATAACGGGAAATTTGGAAGCTGTTCAGCAGCATATCGACGCGGGAACAGATCTAAATAAGAAAGATCCTTATGGAGGGTCAAGTCCGCTAATATCCGCCGCGTTATTTGATAAGCCGGAAATGGTTAAGCTATTAATCGACGCAGGAGCAGATCTGAATTTTCAGAATAAGGAGGGATCCACTGCACTTATTACGGCCGCATTTTTTGGTCGGCCTCATATTGTCAAAATGTTACTGGATAGTGGGGCTGATAAAACAATAAAGAATAAATATGGAGCTACAGCCTACGAATCTGTAGCAGCGCCCTTCAGCGAAGTCAAGAGTACCTATGATATGATGGGTAAAATGCTTGAGCCTTTTGGATTGGAGTTGGATTACGCATATCTCGAAAAAATTCGACCGGAGATAGCCGCCCAATTGAAATAATATACAAAGAAAAAGGAAAGAATATGCCAGTACTAGATAGAAGATACGATATTGATTGGATGCGGGTCATCGCGATTGCATTGCTCTTGATATATCATATAGCAATCGGTTTCCAGCCTTGGGGGATGATGATCGGCTTTATCACGAATGAAAAATCATGGGATGCTTTGTGGATCCCTATGAGCATGATGAACATATGGCGGATACCACTTTTATTTTATGTGTCAGGGATGGGTGTTTATTTTGCCATGAGAAATAGAAGCTGGAAACAACTTTTTCTGGAGAGAGCCAAAAGGATATTACTTCCATTTCTTTTTGGGATGCTATCGATCGTTCCGCTCCACCTTTATATATGGCAAAGGTATTACCATTTTGATACAGCCTATTTACCCGGTCCCGGCCATCTATGGTTTCTTGGTAACCTTTTTGTTTATGTTATCATGTTCGCGCCGATTTTTTTCTATTTAAAGCGGCAAGAACATAGTCGGCTAGTGAATAGCATGAAAAAGACATTTAGTAGTCCGCAAGGCATACTATTAGTAATGAGTGTATTTATCGCCGAAGTTTTATTAATTGATCCGATGCCTTTTGAATTGTATGCGATGACATGGCATGGTTTCGTTCTGGGGATGCTGGCGTTCTTCTTCGGCTTTTGTTTTGTCTTGTGTGGTGCTACCTTTTGGCATATGATTCTAAGGTGGCGATGGCTGTTTCTTGCGTTTGCAGTAACCTTTTTTATAATAAGGATTACTTATTTTCAGTCTTCAGCGCCGACTTATATGCTGTCTATTGAGTCGAATTGCTGGATTATTTCATTTTTTGCATTTGCTTACAAATATTTCAATTATCCCAGTAGCATACTTTGCTATTTAAGCCGTGCGGCGTATCCATTTTACATACTTCATATGATTTTTCTTTACCTTGGATCTTATTTTATCTTTCCATTGGATATAGATGTACGTATTCAATTTGTTTTGGTTTTGCTCGCTACGATAACCGCTTGTTTCCTTACTTATGAATTCCTTATCAGAAGAATACCTTTCATCAGATTACTATTTGGATTAAAATGAAATCATCGCTATTATTATTCTATTTGTTATCAGCTCTTAATAGAACATAGCAAAATAACCGACAACTAATAACCAACAACTAATAACCAGCCTCACTCATTGCGCAAACTATTCACCGGATTGGCCAATGCGGCCTTAATTGCTTGAAAGCTGATCGTTACAAAAGCGATGATCAGGGCCATAACTAAAGCAAAACCAAAAATCCACCATTCCATCTCAATGCGATAAGCAAAGTCGTTTAACCAGTTGCTCATAACATACCACGCCAAGGGAAGAGCGATGACCGCAGCAATGAGGACTAGACGTAAAAAATCGGTAGAAAGTAGTCGAATAATGGTTGTGGTACTGGCGCCTAGTACTTTTCGAATACCTATTTCTTTGACGCGCTGTGTGATGGTAAAAGCAGAAAGGCCGAACAAGCCCAAACAGGCGATGGCAATGGCAATACACGAAAATAAGGTAAATATTACCTGTTGTTGCTGTTCCGCTTTATAAAGATCGGCAAAACGGTCATCCAAAAAAGTATAAGTAAAAGGTGTTTCCGGTAAGTATTTTTCCCAGACTGCTTGTAAGTGCGCTAAAGCTTGCTGGACATTCCCGTTAACCTTAATCGAAATTCGCCCGTAACCATTCTCATCAGTAGAACTAAACAAAACTAAGGGCAAAATGCGTTGATGTAAAGATTCGAAATTGAAATCGTTCATAACGCCGACAATTTGTCCCGCCCTCGTGTCGTATTTAAAAGGTTTACCAATCGCGTCTTCCGGCGTTAATCCCAGAACACGAACTGCAGCTTCGTTCAGAATAAAGGATGAAGTGTCTCGATCATTATCGGCGCGAAAATTCCTGCCGGTAATGATATCTATTCCATAAGTAGGGATAAAACCGGCATCGCTACGTACATATTTGATATCAGCCTTTGAAGGAGCGAGGCCATTTCCTAAGTTAATTTGCGACCCGGCCGCATCTAACAACCTTCCCGAAGGAATTCGGCTTGATCGTCCTACTTCCTTAACGTTCGGGTTAGCCAATAGGCTGGTTTTAAACGATTGAAAAGTACCATCCAGTCCTTGGTTATTATTAAGCACAACGATCTGTTCTTTGTTAAAACCCAAACTTTTGTTTTGGATGTACTGAAGTTGCCTGAATACAATCAGGGTACCAACGATCAATATAATGGAAATGGAAAACTGAAAAACTACAAGTGCCTTTCGGAGCGAAAATGTATGCTCGCCGGTTTTGAAAATACCTTTCAGTACTTTGATAGGTTGGAAACCGGAAAGAAATAGGGCGGGATAAATGCCTGATAACACACCAATAATGAAGGGAAGAATCGTAATGGCAATTAAAATGGGGACTTGTAGCAGGTGGTTTAGCGTAAAGGTCTTTCCGGCCAGTAGATTTAATCCGGACAATGCCATTCCTGTCAATACAACCGATATCAACGAGGCCAGTAAGCAGAGCAGGACACTTTCGCTTAAGAACTGATAAATCAATTCTGTTTTCTCTGCTCCAACTACTTTCCGGATTCCAATTTCTTTTGCACGCAGGGCGGAGCGTGCGGTGGACAGGTTCATATAATTGATACAGGCGATCAGTAAAATAAAAAGACCTATTATAGAGAAGATATAAACCCGTTTGATATCGCCGTTTTCTTCCAATTCGGAATCCTTATGAGAATGAAGGTGAATATCTGTTAGTTTTCTTAACGAAAGGAAGGTCCACTCCTGGGCTTTATTGTCGGCACCGGGAATATGTCTGTTTAAGAAAGACGGAAATTGTGTTTCCAGTTTGCCGGCATTGTAATCTTTAGGCAACAAAACATAGGTATAAAACGCGTTGTTTCCCCAATTGGTACGAAGTTGTTCCTCTCCGTATATTGCAGTATCCCTTAATGTAGAAAAAGAGACCATGATATTGGGATGCCAATGCGCATTGGAAGGAAGCGATTTATAAACGCCCGTTACCGTACCGGTAAGCTTTTGGTCAACTTTTAACAACTTATTTAAAGGGTTTTCCGTTCCGAAATACTTCTTGGCCATTTCTTCCGAAAGCATTATGGAATAAGGTTCTTGCAGTGCCGTTTTCGGATCACCTTTAGTTACCGTAAAATCAAAGACCTTAAAAAGGTCTTCATCCGCACAGTAGACATTATCCTCATTGAATACCTTGTCCTGGTATTGAAAGGTCATACCCCCAATAGGAAGTATGCTGGTCAGTGCCTGAATTTCCTTAAAGTCGTTTTGTAATAAAGGACCAACAGGCGGCGCAACCGCACCGAGTTCTAGGGAGACGCTTTTACTCTCTGTATTTAAGAAAGTTCGTTCTACTCGGTAGATTTGGTCTGCCTTGCTATTATAGCGGTCATAACTCAGTTCATCAAGTACATACAAGGCGATGAGTAGGCAACAGGTGATTCCGATACTCAAACCAAACAAGTTGATGAAGGAAACGAATTTGTAGCGTAACAAATTTCGCCAAGCGATTTTTATGTAATTTTTTAACATGGTATCAAGTATTAAGTATCAAGCCTGCCTGCCGGTAGGCAGGTATCAAGAGATGTTAAAAGCTCCTTTACGACGTTGCGTCTTACCCGCTAGTCAGACAATCTTGCGTCTTATATCTTTACTCAACTTTATTGCCATAACAAAAAGAGTCCTTTTTAGCCGTTTGGGCTATTGTTATTTCAATTGTTGTTCGAATATGGACAACCGGTGTTCGTATTCGAACACTATTGAAACCTGCCAGTTTTCGGCAACGTTCTCGTTAATAGCTTGATCATTTTCATGAAAGCAATGCGGTTAACTGATATTTTTGGAATACGAGGAGTATATATTGCTTTATATTCCTGTACAACAGCCAATTTTTACCAATATAAACTCAGGGTCGTGTTATCCGCGTCCTATTAGGAGCGGAAAAAACCTACTGTTTAAATTATGAAACGAAAAAAAACCTATCCAACAGCTTTATTAGGGCTACTCGTAGTGCTCCTTTTGTACGGAAAAGGATATGCACAACAAAACAAGACAAGTGAAACTATTCGCGGCACCGTTCGGGATGCGGATTCGAAGGAACCGATTAAAGGGGCTACCGTGCTAGTTCTCAGATCATCCGTCGTTACGCAGACGGATGAAAATGGCCATTTTCAGCTATCACTTCCAGCGGGTAATAATGCCGTCTTGGTTGTCAGATCAATGGGGTATTTACAGAAAGAGATACCGATTACGAACCAGCAAACACTGCAGATCGCGCTCAAAAAAGACCAAGTAATGCTGGATGAGGTGGTGGCTATCGGATATGCTACCGTGAACCGGAAAGACCTAACAGGCTCAGTTTCTTCCCTAAATGATAAACAATTAAAAGACATCCCCATTAATTCAGCCGCGGAAGCACTTACCGGCAGGCTGGCAGGTGTGCAGGTAACTACATCAGAAGGCTCACCAGGGGCTAATGTCCAGTTGAAAATTCGAGGAGGAGGTTCTATTACCCAAGATAATTCACCCTTATATATTATTGATGGTATACAAGTAGAAGATGGCCTCAATAGCTTGTCCCCTCAAGATATCGCATCCATTGACGTGTTGAAAGACGCCTCTTCTACAGCAATTTACGGGGCACGAGGAGCGAATGGTGTCGTGATTATCACCACAAAAGGCGGAAGGGAAATGAAAACGGAGATAGGCTACAGTAATATTTTTGGCTTAAAGCAATTGGCGAATAAGTTGGATGTGATGCATCCTTATGATTTCGTAATCAGGCAGTATGAACGTACGAGAGGAAACAGCAGTATGGAAGAGGGCTTTGCCACAATGTACGGTCAATGGAATGAACTGGAAAAATATAAAAACGAACCTTTTATAGACTGGCAACAGAAAACATTTGGCAACGATGCATTCATGCAGACGCATAATCTGAGTATTACGGGCGGTACAGAAGCCATTCAATATAACTTAAGCTTAACCAGCAATGATGAGGAAGGTATTATGCTTAACTCAGACTTTAATCGGAAAATGCTCAATTTTCGATTCGATAATAAGGTAAACAGTAAACTGAAAGTTGGTTTTAATGTTCGCTACAATAATCAAAAAATAAACGGAGCGGGAACTTCAGATGAATCGGGGTCGACTTATAATATGCTTCGGCATACCATAAAATATAGGCCTCTTACTGTTGGCGGTTTGTCGGAAGAAGAGCTGGATGAAGCCTATTATGAAGAGACCAATACAGGAAATGCGCTTGGTATTATAAATCCGGTAGAGCTAAGCAATGCACAATACAGAAATAGACATACACGCGTCACCAACCTGAATGGCTATGCCAATTATGTGTTCAACGACTGGCTTTCATTCCGCACGGCAGCGGGTTTTAACTATCAACTCGAAGACATTAATCGTTTTGATGATGGGATCACTTCAAGGGCCAGAACATTAGGTGCGCGCTTGCCTATGGTATCACTCTTGGGTACCGAACGCAACAGTTTTAACAACAGTAATGTCTTAACCTTTAAGATACAGCGCGAGCAACATCATATCGATGCGATTGTAGGGAATGAATTTTATACCATATCGTCCAAGAGGACAGAAAACCAATTGCGCTATTTTCCAGAGGGGATTAATGCTGAAAAGGCGCTGGCCCAATTAAGCCTCGGTACGGTTATTCCAACCTATCCGCAAACCTATAATTCCGAAACACGTACGGTCTCTTTTTTCAATCGAACAAACTACGCTTTCGCGGATAAATATTTGGCTTCCTTTAGCATACGTGCCGATGCATCTTCTAGATTCGCTTCCGATAAACGTTGGGGTTTCTTTCCTTCTGGCTCCATCGCCTGGCGGCTTTCAGCAGAACCTTTCCTGAAAAATATGCCTTTCATTTCGGATATAAAATTGAGGGCAAGCTATGGCTCCGCTGGAAATGACAGAATAGACGACTACTTGTTTTTAAATATCTTCGGTATTGGTTCTAAATATGCCCTCAATGAGCAAATACTACCGGGGCTGGCGGTTAATGATTTGGCAAATCGTGATCTGATATGGGAAACTACGGTATCTAAAAACATTGGGTTGGACCTTGCCCTGTTTAACTCCCGTATACAGCTTACGATAGATGCCTATCACAATAAAGTGAACGATTTATTGTTAAACGTACCTATACCGACTACCTCAGGGTATAAAACACAGTTACAGAATATCGGTAATACGTCCAATAAGGGCATCGAATTTCAACTCAATGCCACGGCCGTCAGCAATAAGAACTTTACGTGGAATACGGCATTCAATTTATCTTTTAACCGTAATCGGATTGACAAATTATCCAACAGCCAGTCTTATTATTATGAATACTCTGGTTTTGGCATCTCTGGTCAACCGGCAGATTATGTCGTGCAGGTAGGTCAATCTGTTGGTACTATGTATGGCTTTGTATCAGACGGCTTCTATTCAGTGAACGATTTTCATTATGATCCGGCGACTTCCATTTATACGCTAAAAGATGGTGTGGTGGATGTTTCTAATGCCATCGGCACTGCCCAGCCGGGATGGATGAAATTGAAAGACCTCGACGGTAACAACCGGATTGATGAAAATGATAAGACTATCATTGGCGATGCGACACCTAAATTTTCGGGCGGTTTGTATCAGCAATTCACCTATAAGAATTTTGATATGAGCATTTTTTTGAATTTCGTGTACGGAAACAAAATTTACAATGCCAATAAGATAGAATTTACCAATGGTTACAGCAGCAATTCAAACTCCTTAGCAATTATGAATGATCGTTGGAAGACCATCGATGGTAATGGCCAGGTAGTACAGCAAGTGGTAACCGAGGGAGGAAAGCAGGTGGTAAAAGGGATAGCACCTGATGCCTTGGCCGCCTTGAATCAGAATGCCGGTATCTGGATGCCCATCAGCGGTGTAGGTGCTTGGTACCCTACATCTTGGGCAATGGAAGACGGATCTTTTTTGAGGATAAATAACATCACTTTTGGCTATACTTTTCCGAGTGCTATGCTTCATAAAATCAAACTTAAAAAGTTAAGAGTTTATGGTACCGTGAATAATTTAGCGGTGTTTACCAATTATTCAGGTTATGATCCCGAGGTGAATACACGGAGAGCCGTGCCCACGACACCTGGAGTTGATTATTCAGCTTACCCAAGAAGTAAAACATTTATTATCGGTCTTAATCTTACGCTTTAATACCATGATCATGATATCCAAGATTCATTTAAAAAGAATAATCCTTGTTCTTGTACTTTCCGTATCGCTATTTTCATGCAAGAACTATTTGGACCTGGAACCGCCCTCTGCGTTCAGTGAAAATTATGTATTCAGTAACCTGCCTAATGCAAGAAGTGCGGTACTAGGCGTATATGATCGTTTATCGGGTTTACAAGCCTATGGCAGTCGGTTAAGCTTGATGTATCCTTACGACAGTGATGAAATGGTTGGTGTTTTGAATGGTGCCGCTCCAGATAACAGTTCCAGAGACTTATCCCGCTATAATTTACAGGCAACCAATGCACAGCTCGCGGGGCCTTTTGAACAATTATATGCAGGTGTCGAACGAGCTAATATTTGTATTAAAAACATTCCCGCAATGGATCAGTACAGCAATGGTACGGCCTCTGAACAGTTGGAACTAAAGAGATTGCACGGAGAGGCTCTCACCCTTAGGGCACAGTTTTATTTTGAGCTTATTCGAAATTGGGGGGATTTACCGGCACCTTTCGAACCAGCAGCCGACCAGGCGGAGCTTACCCTGCCAAAGGTTGATCGTGATACGATCTACAATCGTTTGATTGCAGATCTGAAAACTGCGCAAGAGCTGTTACCCTGGCGTACGGAAGCAAGTAACGATGAGCGTATTACGAAAGGAGCCGCAAAGGCCTTACGGGCAAGGCTGGCTCTGTATCGTGCTGGCTTTTCCCTTCGCAGAAGTAACCGTATGGAACGAACAGGTGATTACCTGTCTTTTTATCAGATTGCCCGAGATGAATGTTATGAACTCATGCAACATCGGGAACAACATACCCTCAATCCAAGCTTTCAGGCGGTATTCAAAGATGGAATTGATGCGTATACGCTCGACCCACATGGCGAAATCTTATTTGAAGTAGCTATGGGACGTGAAACAGATAGTAATTTAGGGTATTATGATGGACCGCGATTTTATGTGCCGGGAAATACCTCTTTATTAGGAAATGGCCAGATTAGAATTATTCCTGCTTATTTTTATGCCTTTGATTCGTTGGATACCCGACGGGATGTTACCTGTGCACCTTATTATAATGATCCGGATTATAGTAAAAAGGTGCAACCCTTGTTGAATATGACCAGCGGAAAATTCCGTTCGGATTGGATCAATCCGCGCCTTTCCTCCGCCATTCAGGCAACGGGTTTAAATTGGCCACTAATCCGATTTTCTGATGTCCTATTGATGTTTGCGGAGGCTGAAAATGAACTCCATAATGGGCCCACAAGCGAGGCCATATTAGCCTTACAGGAAGTGAGAACCCGTGCTTACGGTGGAAACGAAACCGGAAATATTCCAAACGACAAAGAGGGGTTTTTTAACAGCTTGGTACAGGAACGTTACCTTGAATTTGGCGGCGAGGGGATCAGAAAATACGACCTTATTCGCTGGAATCTGATTGGTCAGAAGATACAAGAGGTGCGGGATGTGTTGACTAAAATGAAAAATAAGGTAGCTCCCTATGATCAACTCCCGCAGTACATGTATTATAAACCGGCAGAACAGGAAGTTGTATGGGGAAATTCGTTGTATAAAGCGAGTCCTGCAATCGCGCCTGAGGGTTTTGTAAGAGTAAATTGGATGGCAGCCTTAACAGATGTTTGGATTACCAATGTTGCCCAGCTTTTTAGGGCCAATCACAGCGAGCTATTTCCGATTCCACAGACCGCGATCGATGCCAACCCGAACCTAACACAAGACTATGGTTATTAATTGTAAACATTTAATCGCAGCGAGATGATACCCTACCGTTATATGAAAAAGTTTGGCCTGATATTAGGCCTTATATGTCTATTTAGCTTTAAACAAACCGAAGAGATACATATTTATTCCATTGGTGATTCTACCATGGCCGATTATAGGGCAAGTTATCTCGATAAATTTGGTAAAGGATACCCCATCCGTGGTTGGATGCAGCTTACACCCTCTTTATTTACAGAACACGTACATATACATAATGAGGCAATGAGCGGGCGCAGTTCAAAAAGTTTCCGTGATGAGGGCTTTTGGTCGAAGGTCATACAACAGGTTAAGGCTGGTGATTACGTATTTATTCAGTTTGGCCATAATGACGCCAAACCAGATACGGCCAGGCATACAGAGCCATATACGACCTTCAAGCAAAATATAGAACGCTATGTTCGAGAGGTACAGGCAAAAAAAGCATATCCCATTCTATTTACATCCATACCACATCGGAAGTTCGATCAAGAAGGGCATATCGTAGATACCCACGGCGCTTATTTAACGGTTGTAGGTGAAGTAGCGAAGTTAACACATACACCGCTTATCGATTTACATGCACTGGTAGCTGCTTTTTTAGAAAAAACAGGGCCGGAGCAATCCAAGAAATTATTTTTACATATTCCACCTGGAAAATTTGCTTCTTTACCCAAGGGGAAAAAGGACGATACCCATCTATCGGAATTTGGTGCGAAGTGTGTTGCCGGGCTCGCAGTTTCCGCGTTGAAAGAAACCAACTTACCACTCCGCGCATATATTAAATAACCGTTAATTCTTAACCAATCATGAAAAAATTTAATCATTATTCTAGAAAAGAGTTTTTAACGCGCAGCGGACTGATGCTCTCCTCACTGGCGTTGGATAAACTGCCTTTGTTTTCGAGCAGACTATCAACTGATCAAGTACAGGTAGGTATTATTGGAACCGGGTCGCGGGGTACCGGTTTAGCTAAAATATTAATGGGAATAAACGGGGTGAAGATCACTGCATTATGCGACGTTTATCCACCTCATCTTAATAAAGCCCGTCAGATAGTAGGAGATAAGGTGTCGACCTACACGGATTATCGAAAATTGTTGGAAGACAAAAACATCGAGGCTGTCGTTATTGCTACACCGCTCTTTTTACACCATCCGATGGCGAAAGATGCTATACAAGCTGAAAAACACGTCTATCTTGAGAAAGCCATGGCCTATGATATTCCACAGGCAATCGACTTACGGAAGGTTGTTGAGGCGTCTTCGAAGGTATTCCAAGTAGGGTTTCAATATCGCTATTTCGCGCTTTATCATAAGGTGAAGGAAGTAATTAGTCAAAATTGGTTAGGTAAGATTACACATTTTGAGTGTCAATATAATCGAAATTCTAATTGGCGTTTTCCGGTAAATAATCCGAAAGATGAAAAGCTGATCAATTGGCGGATGTATCGCGCCTATTGTGGCGGACCCCTATCCGAATTATGTGCACATCAGATTGATGCGGTGCATTACTTACTGGATAAGAGACCTATAAAAGTTGTTGGGTTTGGAGGCGTCAATTATTGGAAAGATGGTCGGGAGACTTATGATCATATTCGAACGGTTTATGAATATCCCGAAGGCATCCAGTCGAGCGTAACCTCTGTGCTGTCAAACGCTTATAACGGCTATAATATACGGATTTTAGGAGATCGGGCCACCTTAGAGATCCAAAGGGATAAAGCGTTTATTTATGCAGAGTCGACAAAGAACCAACAAGGTACTGTTGATGGCGTTACCGGCGCCACGCTTCTGGCTAGAACACAAGGAGAAGCCGAAGAGCTGATTTTTAAGGAAAAGAATGAGCAGCTACCCGATCCTTCCGTGCTTTCTTTACAACACTTTATTCATTGCATCGTGACCAATGATAAGCCTTTATCTAATGCGCATACGGCATATGATAGTACAATTGCCATACATATGGGCAATTTAGCAGCCGAGACGGAAACCGTTCAACACTGGAAACCCGAGTATACGCCATGACCTTATATCCTAAACAATCAATAAATCGCTATTATGGAAAGAATTAAATGGATGTTCATTGGCCTTGTAACATTAATTTCTTGTAGCAAGGCAACAATTGACACACCGTCAAAACAATTGACAAGTACTCGAAACGTACTGCCTAATGATGTTCTTGTGGCATTTCCGGGGGCTGAGGGATACGGAAAATTCGCTACAGGTGGACGAGGAGGAACGGTGTATTACGTAACCAACTTGAATAACTCGGGCCCCGGAAGTTTAAGAGATGCGGTAAGCCAACCCAATCGAACGGTACTGTTCAAGGTTTCGGGGACGATTTTTCTGGAAAGCAACTTATTTATTGCTCAAAATAATATCACCATTGCCGGACAGTCGGCCCCGGGGGATGGGATTTGTATTGCGGGGTATGGAACCGCAATACGGGCAAATAATATCATCATCAGGTATCTTCGGTTTAGACTGGGTGATATTAACGGTATCACAACGGATGCACTCTATACGTCGCTTCCGGCAGCGGGTGGCACCCCTTATGCAAATATTATTATTGATCATTGTTCCTTAAGCTGGTCGGTAGACGAAATCGGTTCGTTTTACGGTATCACGGATTTTTCGCTCCAATGGTGTATACTGAGCGAAAGCTTATATAAATCGGCCCATGAAAAAGGGACGCATGGCTATGGAGGAATCTGGGGAGGGAATAGATCTTCGTTTCATCATAATCTGCTAGCTCATAATTCAAGTAGAAATCCTCGTTTTTCAGGAACATTGGCTGCTACCGGTCCAGACGAAGAGTTGGTAGACTTCCGCAATAACGTCATCTATAATTGGGGTAATATAAATTCCACTTATGGCGGAGAGAATGGCGACTACAATATGGTTAACAACTATTATAAATATGGCCCTGCTACACCGGGGAGTACCCTAAGTAGTATAAGCAATAAGAGGAACCGGATCTTGCAATATACCAGTTATAGTATTTCCGCCGGTGATACCGTATGGGGTGGGAGGTTCTTTATCCAAGGGAATTTTGTTGACGGATTTCCAGACGTAAGTGCTGACAATTGGGAGAAAGGGGTGCAACGCGACAGCTATTCCGGTGCAGCAGCACTTATTGCGGCTGCCAAACAAAGTTCGCCCTTCCCGACTTTACCGATGCTTACCAGTACAGCAGAAGACGCCTATGAGGAAGTGTTGAACAATGTAGGTGCAGTATTGCCCAAGCGAGATACTATCGATAAACGAATTATTCAGGAAGTAAGAAACAAAACAGCGACCTATGAGGGGGCTACTTATGCCTTGGTAAATACGACGGGTATCCTGCATCCGTCTGGTATCATCGATAGTCAACAAGACGTGGGTGGATGGCCCACACTGCAAAGTATTACACCACCTGATGATTCAGATGGAGATGGTATACCAGATGCTTGGGAAACGGATCACCAGCTCGACCCAAATAACCCAAGCGACGGGAACAACTATGCTGCCGATGGATATACAATGCTCGAGAAATATTTGAATAGTTTGTAAGGCATGACAACACTTCCTGTCCGTTTTTAGTTATTCGTTATCCGTTCTTAGTCTGGTATGACAAATAACCAATAACGAGTAACTAATAACCAATAACCAATAACGAGTAACCAATAACCCATTACTCACTTCTCAACGATTTTATTGGATTAACCGTAGCAGCCCTTACAGACCGGAAACCGATGGTGACAATAGCAATAACAAAGGTAATGGCGACAGCAAGCAGGAAAACATTAAGTCCTATTTCAATTTTGTAAGAAAAATCCTGTAAATAGGTTTTCATGCCCCACCAGGCGACCGGCGCAGCAATCATAAATGCAATGACCAGTAAACGGACGAATTCCCTCCCAAAAATCCATAGAATATCCGGAATGGTAGCGCCCAAAACTTTGCGGACACCAATTTCCTTAGTTTTATGAAAGGCCATAAACGATATGAGGCCGTATAAACCAAGGCAGCCGATTAAAATAGCTACCAATGCAAAAGCTTGAATCAGTTTTAAGAGGGTGTTATCGGTTTCATAGAATTGTGCAACTGCTTCATCCATAAATTGGTGAGAGTATACATAATCAGGATAGGTTTCACTCCATATTTTTTCAAAAGAGGCTAATGTGGAAGTGAGGTGTTGACTGCTCAATTTAATGGAACAATTAACATATTCTTTGTTGTTAGATGCAATGCAAATAGCGTCCTTTTCGTTACGAAAGGAATAATTATAGAAATCTTTCACCACACCAACAATAGGACCACTATAAGCTGTGCCATTTATGGTGATATTTTTTCCAATTACTTCTTCTGCTGACGTTAGATTAAGCTTTTTGACAAAAGTTTCATTCACCAAAAATTCGTTAATGGTGTCAGACCGATGGATGTTCCTGCCGGCTGCCAAACGCATATTGAATGTAGACAAGTATTGGTCGTCTGCATATTTCAAATTGATGCTCCATCTTTCTTCTTCTGTCCGTGTATCATAGCGTACGCCGGTTGTTCTGTTCGATCGGGAAGCAGGAGGTTGAAAATTTAAGGAAACAGCTTGAACACCGTTGACGTTTTCAAGGCGGTTCTTGAGCGTCAACTTTTTATCGGCGTGATCACGATCCGCTTCCGGAATAGGGAGGTTGACAATAGCGCTTTTATCAAAACCAAGATCGGTATTATTGACATAATTTATCTGCCTCGCGATGATTAAAGTGCCAATGATAAGCATCTGTGAAATAGCAAATTGCCCTACTACCAATGATCTCCGTAAAGCAAAACCACCGACCTCGCGTTGAGTTATTTTGCTCCTTAGGGCTTGAATGGGTTTAAAACCGGCCAATACCAAGCCTGGATAAAACCCGGAGAGAAAAATAACAAAAGAAACAACACTTATTAAAAATACGGGCATTTGCCAAGCACTGAATAGATTTAAACGTATTTCGGATTGGAAGAGATCATTGATACTTGGCAAAAGCACCGATGCAAGCCCACATGCGATTAACGTAGAGATCAAAGTAATAAGTGCTGTTTCTGAAATAAACTGCCAAAAAAGTTGTTTCCGTTGGCTGCCCAGTACTTTTCGGATACCGATTTCTTTCGCACGATTGATCGCTTGTGCCGTAGCTAGGTTTGTGAAGTTAATACAGGCAGTAGAAAGCAATAATAGGCCGATAAATAACAACGCGTATAAATAATTTTTATTGACGGCGCCATTATAAACAGGGTTAAAATGAATGTCTCTTAGTGGTTGTAATTTGAAATTCCAAACCTTTGCATCCCGGCCTGGGTAATGTTTTTCTGAAGTTTGCCGCAGCGCTTTTTCAACCACATCCGCGCTTATACCTTCTTTCAACAAGGTGTAACATTGCGTGCCGCTGTATACACCATTCCAGGCATCGTCGCGAGCTAACTCGGGATCTCGATCCTTTAAGTTCGCGAAGGAGAGGAATATTTCACTTTGAAGATCTGTGTTGTTTGGTAAATCTTGTAGGACAGCTTTAACTGTGAAATCAGTGTTATTATTGACTTTGATCACTTGTCCTAAAGGGTTGCTATCTCCAAAATATTTTTTTGCGATTTTTTCAGTGATGATTGCTGTGTTCGGATCTGTAAGGACTTCTGCCGACTCACCTTTTAAAATAGGAAAAGTAAAGATGGAGAAGTAGGCGGATTCTGTATAGGCGATTGAGCTTTCCTCATTAAATTTCTTCTTGTCCGGTGTTCCCGGTAGCGTGACTAAGACATCCCGAAAATTAATCGACCTTGCCGTATATTCGTCGAGATTAAAGTCCTCGCGAAAGGCCTTACCTAAGGGGCTAGGAACGCCAGCGGAATGATCAACAATATCATCTTGCCATTCTGTAACCAAACGATAGATTCGTTCTTTATCTTCGTGGAAATTGTCAAAACTAAAATGGTAATTGACCAACGCGAAAATCAGCAAGGCGCAGGTGATTCCTAAGGTGAGCCCGAATACATTAATGATGGTAAAGGATGTATTCCTTCTAATATTTCGCCAAGCGATTTTTATGTAGTTTTTTAACATAATCGTTATTTGTTATCCGTTATTAGTTCCTAGTAAGAAATGGCAAATAACCAAGCACGAATGACCAGTAACTAAATTTATTCACTTCTCAACGATTTCGTTGGATTGGCCAAAGCTGCTTTAATGGCTTGGAAACTAACGGTCAGTATAGCGATGACAATAGCAGCGGACCCTGCAATAGCAAAAACCCACCATTTAATTTCAATCCGATAGGCAAAATCCTGTAACCATTTGTTCATCGCCCACCAGGCTAAAGGTGAGGCGATGACAATGGCGACAAACACAAGCCTTAAAAAGTCTTTAGTCAGTAATTGTACGATGCCATTTACGCTGGCGCCAAGAACTTTTCGAATTCCTATTTCTTTCGTGCGCTGTTCTGTGGTAAAAGCCGCTAAGCCGAATAACCCTAAACAGGCAATGAAGATGGCTAAGGCAGCAAAACTGGTGAATATATTGCCTGTACGCTTTACATCCATATACATATTGGCATAACCTTCATCTAAAAAGGTATAACGCATGGCTTGATCAGGTGAAAATTTCTTCCATACAGCACCAATTGCTTGCACTGCTGTGCTCATATCTTTACCGTTTACCTTGACAGCAAGCATGGTGGGGCTATTACTTAATGCCATACATAAACCCTCGACTTCATCTTTAAGTGATTCAAAATTAAAGTCTTCTACTACGCCGATAACTGTAAATACACGGCCATTAGTTATACGGGCACCTACAGGATTTTTAAGCCCTAGCTCTTTCGCCAACTTTTGATTAATAATAACGGACTGGGAGTCGGTAGCCATGTCTTTGGAAAAGTTTCTGCCCGAAAGTAACTTCATGCCTAAAGTGGAAAGATAGTTTTCATCAATTTCCCAAAATTGGCCCCCAGTTCCAGCCTCTTCTGTGATTTTTCCTTCTTTCCAAAAAGTGTTGCCATTTCTTTTTACCCCTTCCAATCGTACTGGTAGAAAATCGCTCACCGAAGCACTTTTCACTTGAGGCAGTTTTTGAAGTTCTTCTTTTAATACGTTGATTTGATCGCCAAGGGTACTGGTGCCCTGTAAAACCATCACCTGGTCTTTATCGAAACCTATTTTCTTGTCCAGTATGAAATTCATTTGATTGTTGATAATCAACGTGCCGATGATTAACGTGATGGAGGTGGCAAACTGGAAAACAACCAAACCGTTTCTAAGAACGGGGTTTCTGGTCCCCTGACTTAAGTCCCCTTTTAATACTGCGATAGGACGAAAACCTGATAAATAGAAGGAAGGATAAATGCCCGCAAGGAGACCAACGAAAAGGGCTGAACAGAGAACAACGGGAATTAATTGCCAGCTGGACCACGGGAAGCCAAGTTCCTTTCCAGAGAGGGTATTGAATAAGGGTAACAATAGCCAGGCAAGTAATAGGCCGATGAGGAAAGATAATATACTGTAAAGAGTAGATTCCGCTAAAAATTGGGCAATTAAACCGCTTCTATAAGAACCGACCACTTTGCGAAGACCTACTTCTTTTGCACGATTGGCCGATTTTGCCGTAGATAGATTGACAAAATTAATACAGGCAATTAACAGGATAAATGCAGCAATACCACCAAATAACCATACAAATTTAATGTCACCCCTTTGCATTTGGGGGTAATCGTGTATATCGGCAGAATATAGGTGGATATTTCTAACAGGCTGTAAGCTTAAGCGAAGGTTTTTTTCCATTTCATTTGCGCGGACGTTCCCTGCCTGCTGCATAGTTGGAATGACATATTTGGTAAGGATTTCTTTTGTTAATATCTTTTCAAATTGTGCAACATCAGTCCCTTTCCGTAGTTTAATATAAGTCGGGTAATTCGTTGCTCCCCAATTGTCCTGCTCGCCAGGATAAAACACTACGCCGTTTAATGTAAGTAAAAAGCTGAAGGGTTTTAAATGTGAAGTAGAGGGGAGGTCTTCAATAACTCCCTTAATGGTATAAGGTTTGGATTTATCGTTGTTCAAGTAAACAATCTTTCCAACCGGATTCTTACCCGGGAAATATTTATCCGCTTTACTTTTCGTCATGACCAAGGTATACGGATGTTTCAAGGCTTTTGATCGATCTCCAAAAGCCATGGGTAGCTGAAGCATATCTAGTAACTCCTGATCCATGTAAGTAAATCCTTCTTCATAAACGCTGGTCGGATTATCCTCAATGCTTACCTGATTACTCCCTGCTCCGTAAAATAAAGAATTGGGAAGGATCCGTCCTACCGTTTCGACTTGCGGAAAATCAGCCTTTATCGCTTTACTTAAGGGTGCCTGAAAAGATACTCCTTTCTTTATTTCGCCATTATCATTGAATCGCGCAATAATGCGATAAATCCGCTCTCCATCGGGATAACTTTTATCATAACTTATTTCATGAATAATATATAATGTAATAAGTATACAGGCTGCAATGCTACAAGCAAAGCCACCAATTTTGATGGCAGAATATAGGCGGTGTTTCAGTAAGTTCCGCCAGGCGATTTTTAGGTAGTTTTGAAACATATTATTTATTTTTCAGAGGTGTTTCAGCTATTCGCTGAATCGCTCATGGTTTTATCATTGTATCAAGTATTAAGCCTGCCTGCCGGTAGGCAGGTGTCAAGATATTCTAAAAGCGCCTTTACGATGTTGAGTCTTACTAGTCGGGCGATCTTGTGTCTTGATACTTGCGTCTTATATCCTTTAGCTAGTAGACCAAGAATATCGCCAAATGGAAAAGTGGGCTTTAAATGTGGCTGGAAAGGAATGTAAAGAGGAATAGTGTTCGATTCCGAACAGTTTACTGTCCAAAATCGAACAAATAGTTGAGCTTAATCTAAGCGCTTATTTCTTATCAGGACGATGACTGAAAAAACTTTCCTTAAGCTTTTCTGCATCGATCTTTAGGTCTTCGTCTAAGCGGAAAAGCCAGGCGCGATCACTCAGTAATGGAACATGCTTTTTGGCTTCCGACAAATCAAGTGGTTTAATACGTTTAGTAATCTCTAAAGCGGGCTTGGGCACCTGTAGCACAACCGTATGAAATAAAAACTTAAAATCGAACAAGGGCCAACTGCTTACTTCGTTAATTTTAGCATTATAAATCTTTTGCGTGCTTTTCGGTGCAATTATACCCGCATATTCGCCTACAATTTGTTTTGCTTTTTCCGTGCTGAAGCTTAATAGTAAATCATACGAGGTTTCATTTACTAAATTGAAGATAGCGATGTTCTGTTTTTGGTCGCCGGTAATGGCTAAATAGATTCCTTCTCCTACAAAAGCGCCGGATATTACCGTCGGCTGCTTTTTATCTTCGTCAAAATCCAGCTCTTTCCGGCTTTGCTGCCCATAAACATGGGTTATCTTGGTCGTTTGTACAGGGATTTCAAAACCATCTTCTCCCGTTACTCCCACCAATTCATCATTGATTATTTTTGTAATGTGTCCTTCAAAGTCCTCTTCCACGAAGCGAACAAAGTCTCCTAATTTATATGCCATTTTCTAATTTAATCTTTTGTACAGAGATGTTACATTTCTTTACTCTTATACAGATTATGCTATTTAATGCTGTTTCGTAGAAACAAGTAAGCTACGAACGTCAACCTGTAATGCGTCTGCAATTTCAAAAAGCGACTCTACCGTAGGCTGCATTTTATTGGTGCTCCATTTAGAAACCGTGTTAATGTTTCTGTCTAGGGTTTCAGCAAGCCATTTGTTGGTTTTCCCTTGCTCAGCTAAGACTGCCTTAATACGATTGTATACTTTTTTGTCCATAAATATATTTTCAACACCTATTTATGTGCAATATAGCAAATGAAAGCGATATCAGCTATCTGAAATCTGCTGTCGGCTTTAAATTGTTTATCAATAGCTGATTGCCGATCTCTAAAAACTGATAGCTGTTAAAACACTTCATCCAGTCCGATTTGAAATCCTGAAAAACCTTTACTACGACCATAGTCAATGGCAATGTTTGTGCCCGAACCTTTATTGAATTTAATCCGTAAACCTCCGCCATAGGCTTGGTTCCAATCTTTAAAAATGTTGCTATTAGGGCCTGAAACGGTATTTGCGTTGGTAAATAATACAAAGCCTAACAGCCCGTTATTGGTAATGTCGCGCCGATACTCGGCCTCTAGATAAAATAAATGTCTGCCCCGGAAACGATTTTGATCAAAACCTCTACCGGAACGGTTATACACATCCCAGCCAATACTCGGCAGGTCTAGATAAGGAACTTGACGATTGAGCACTGACCAATAATAACTCCACAAACCAAGCATATTTTGGCGATTGGGGTCCTCCGTAAAACGGATATACTTTCGAAGGTCGAGATAAACAGAACTCCAGAAATGATCATTGCCGAGAAATTTAGGATTGATACGGTATTGAAAATAAGCATAATACCCATCTAATGGGTTGATAGAGTTGGCCCGTGTGTCATAAAGGAAATTAAAACTTAACCCCGAAGATAAACTTCTTCCAAAATCATCGGTACCGTAAGGATAGTCGACATAATCCCTTAGTAATACTCCATTTTTCTCAGCATCGATATTGGTACGGTAATCTAAATTATATCCTAGACCGGCAAAGAAATTCCGCTTAAATTTCCGTAAGGCATGTTGATAGAATCTGAAATAGGTATAGTCTACCAACATTTTATCATCTTCACTATGTTGCCGTCCTAAGCCCCAGGTATATTGCGGATATTTCATTAGGCGTGTATCTCCGATAATTACCCATTCATTGTTTTTTAACCAAACATAAGAGCGAATCGGGAGGCCAAAGCGCCCTTTAAAGTTGGTATAGGGTGTAAAAGTCACGCGAGACATGTTCGTTGTTTTACGATTGCCGGTAAAGAAACCCGCAGTCGTAGAGGTGATCAGAGCTTGGCCTCCCCCGGGTACAGTGGTGGAAAAAGGGAGAAAGGAAAAGTAAATCGACTTTCCGCTGCTATCAGGGCCCTTTGGAGGCTCTATATTGAGAAAATCTTTTGCTATATCAATAAGATCTCGTTGTTTTGTGGTGTCTGCTTTCGATCTTGAAGGCTCCAATTCATATCCCGGCCGTTGTGCGAAACTAAAATTGTAAAGTATAGTAAAAAGAAGTGAAAAAGAAATAAGTTTACTATAAGGCACATCATGTCGGATATGCAGATGACGTTTTTTCATGTAAGCCTTTCCCATCTATAAATCATTAAAAGATGCGTGGTTCTTCATCCTTGCCTCCCAAACATACTTCATTTTTAGTATATACGAAAGTCATTTAACAGTTTTAGCCACTTGAACAGGCTTACTGAGTTACCGTTATTGTTGTAAGCCGGAACGTAGGGAAAACAGTAAAACCTGACGAAAAGTTTAAAGCCTAGGGACGAATTGCTTTTTTGTGTTGATAAAAACCTGATAATTAGGTTAATAAATTAGTGTCAGCTGACTGAGTGATACTGACGAAATGATCATTATTTAATATAGGACCTTTGCGTTAATTATTAATTTTGAATAGGCACCCTGATGTTTAAAAACCCCTGTTTCCCGTGATGAGAGATGCAGCTACCATTACTTATTTTTGCGCCAAGAAGGAACCTATAGTAAATTTAAGGAACCGCTATCATTCAATTTTTATATGAAAAAAACATTACAAAGAGGTTTGTTTTTGCTGGTTGGCCTATTCTTCTGTCCAATCGGTTTCAATAGCGTGCAAGCACAGGAAATAAAAAAAGTAAAAGCCTGGGTTGTCGGATATGACATCGCTTTTGACATGCCAAGGAAGGACTCGGAAACTATGACCGAGGAGGAACAACAAATGGTGGCAATGATGGAATTAGGGAAGGCTATGAGCGGAGCAAAGGAAGGCGAGCCTTTGCTAAAGGCTTATGTAACAGCAAACAAAATGCGAATTGAACAAAAAGGGATCGTTTCTTCCGTTCAAATAAGTAATTTAGAAGACAGCATTTCTTACAACTTATATGCTGAAACCGAAACAGCATACCGTACAGCTTTGGCGACTCCGAAAGTAAGTACAGAAATGAAAGGTGACAGCATGATTGTGGTAAGTTCTGCGGATGGAAAATTGCGATTTTCCGATGAAACTATGGAGATTCATGGTTTTAGCTGTAAGAAGGCCATATTGGAAATGAATGTTGGCGATGTTAAGCAAGATATGACTATTTGGTATGCCGAAAAACTACCGAAACTTTTTTGGGGTGAATATGATTATTTGGAAAAGATTCCGGGAATGGCCTTGAAAATTTCGACGAATACCAACGGTATGGATGTAGGTATTAAAGCAGCTTCTGTTAAAGAAGAGTTAGTCGACGACACCCTATTCACCATACCCGCTCATTACACCATAGAAGATTCGTTCGACTTGTCAGGCGATACCGCGGCTGTGGATAGTACGGTGGAAGCAGAAGAAGATTATGAATTGGCCGAGGGATATCATTGGACCGACGATGGTGAACTATGGGGTATAGAAGATGATGCCGGAAATGTAATAGTAGAACCGCGCTATCACGACCGTTATGGTTATCGAGCCGGTCTGGCGCCGGTCTCTCGAGATGACAAGTTTGGCGTGGTTGATAAGACAGGTAAAGAAATAATACCATTGGAATATGAAGGGATTTTTGTTGCGGATGCGGATCGTTTATGGGCGATGAGGGATGGCCTGTATGCCCTCATAGATACCACGAACAAGGTGATTGTTCAACCAAGTTATCAAACAGGATCGCTGTTTGTCGACGGCGTTGCTTATGTACAAAAAGGTGAAAAGATTGGCTTTATAGATAAAAATGGCAAGGTCGTCGTTCCTTTTATTTACGATGAAGCGGAAATATTCATCGATGGGAAAGCTTGGGTAAAAAAGGGAGAAGAAGAATTTTATATCGATAGTAAGGGGCAAAGAGTTCAATTTTAGGTTTGGTTTTATGAAAATGGCCTCTTGTGAGGCCATTTTTTTATACGCTTCCTAAAGAAACCCAACCCTAAATGATCACTTTATTTGCTAACTTTCGAAACACTCAGATAGACTGATCAAGGATATCCAATATTTTATTTAAATCATCGACGGTATTAAAAAAGTGGAATCCGACGCGTACGCCCGAACCGCGACGTATGCAAACAACGTTTGCTTCTTGAAGCCGTTTATGAACCGTATCATCAATCGATAAACTGAAAATGGAAGAATGTATTGGCCGTTTTATGACGCTATTGGCCAAAAGGCCACGATCGGAAAACGCAGCGAAGGCTTGAACAGATAATGTTCGGATCCTGTTCTCGATCGTCTGCATCCCTATCTGGTTAAAATAAGCGACTGACTGCGCCAGCGTGCCGAAGGTTAGGGTATCCTGATGTCCAGGTTCAAAGTATAAAGATAAATGCGTTCTGCCTCTTAAGAAGGGTTCTGTTGGAAGTTCCTGCCCTGATGCAAGTCGATACAATCGATCAGCAATACGACCTCTCAAGAACACAAAACCATTACCATATCCGGAAAGCATCCACTTGTAGCCGCTTGCTCCCAGAAAGTCTAAACCGGAATTTTTAAAGTCAAAGCGTTCTGTACCGCAATATTGGGTGCCATCAGCAATTAGCAATAGTTCGGGATACTCGGCCTTTAATTTTTTAATGAATTCAAAATTTAACTTGATGCCACTTATATACTGCACGAGGCTGAAAGCGAAAACCGTAGGCTTAAACTCGCTGATTTTTATCAATATGCGATCTTCCAGATTTTCATCCACTTCGACAGTCTCTACCTTGAAACCTCTACTCTTTACGGCATAATTTACCGAAGGATAATCTCCTTCTAGCAATAAGAAGCGTTCGGAAGAGGCTAGGCCATCCAAAAAGGTGTTCATACCAAAGGAGAAATTAGGAACTAAAAAGGTATAGTCGGCATCCGCTTGAAATAGAGATGCCAAATTTTCTCTGACTCCTTTAAGAAAGTCCTCTTGATTTATCCGAAAAGAGCTTCCGTTCCGGAAGTACGCTTCGTCATGTTTTCGTCTCCAATCTAAAACGTCCTTTGATAAAATGCCGGTACCTGGCGTATTAACGTACGTGCAGCGATTCAATAGTGGAAACTGTTCGTGTGTGTCTAAAGTCATGTGTCCAAAATAGCTAAATTTTCTTTATTGTGAAAGGCGGGAATCGGTCTCCTCGTTCCCATTTTGCTGCTGTTCAGGCTTGCTAAAGAGTTTCTGTTGCGCATAAACAGTGTTAACACCTAATGCTAAAGCTAGCAAGAGTATGTTTCTTTTCATTTGTGAAATGCTTAAATTGTTTTCTCTGTGTAAATATGAAAAAAACATAGCTATTTATTTAAAATGCATGGCAGAAGTTGGATGAGAATGTACTAACTTTGCAGAGTGTATTTTAGACACTAAGTAGCTTATGAACAAAAACTTACTTCCATTAACTTTAGGAGGATTAGGTATAGGGATAACCGAATTTGTGATGATGGGACTTTTGCCCGATATCGCTCGCGATTTAGCGGTTTCTATTCCGAAAGCCGGCTATCTCATATCCGCATATGCATTGGGGGTTGTAATTGGGGCTCCGTTATTGGTAGCCATTGCCGGCAAATATCCGCCAAAGAATATATTGATCGCCTTAATGGTGATGTTTACGGCTTTTAACGCTTTTTCTGCTTTTGCGCCGGATTTTAATTCCTTGTTTATTGCCCGTTTACTTTCGGGCTTGCCGCACGGGGCTTTCTTTGGTGTAGGGTCTGTCGTAGCAAGCCGTATAGCCAAAAAAGGAAAAGAGGCGCAAGCCGTTTCCCTTATGTTTTTAGGTTTAACCATTGCAAATATTGCCGGAGTTCCTTTAGGTACATACATTGGCCATAATTTCTCATGGCGCTTTTCTTTTGCTATCGTCGTAGCTGTGGGGTTGATTACCTTGTTTAGCTTGAAGACCCTATTACCGGCGTTATCAGCTAATGCTGACAGAAATTTAAAAAACGAGCTCAGTTTCTTTAAAAAAACCGAAGCTTGGTTGATTATATTTATGATCTCTATTGGAACAGGAGGCTTGTTTTGCTGGTATAGCTATATCGCTCCAATGATGACGAGTGTAGCCGGTTTTTCAGCGGATGCAGTGACCTACATTTTAGTATTGGCAGGGGTTGGAATGATGGTTGGAAATCTTTTAGGAGGTTTTCTGGCAGATCGTTTTTCCCCCGGAAAAGCCTCTGCTGCTTTGCTGGTTGTAATGGCTGTAACGCTGATCATTGTACATTTTGTTTCCTTCAATCCGGTTACAGCGTTGATTATGACCTTTGTTACCGGAGCAGTAGCCTTTGCATTGGCAGCACCTATTCAGATGCTAATGATCAATACGGCCAAAGGGGCTGAGATGATTGCCGCTTCTGTTAGTCAAGCTAGCTTTAACATAGGAAATGCCTTAGGTGCTTTCTTGGGAGGTTTGCCGCTCGTCTATCACTTTGATTATACATGGCCGGCAGTAGTTGGTGCTGCTATGGCATTCGTCGGCGCCCTCTTCGCTTTTGCTTTTATTAAACGAAAAAAGCTGATCAACCCCTCTAAGCCTTTGGAAGAAGTGCTGGTATGCGAGGGAGCCGCATGTGATTGTATTTAAGTATTAAACAATTATCTTTGTTATCTGTTATCTCAACATTCGTTGGAAGCAACTCTTTATGTCAGAAATATTGATTTAAATGACCGACACGATAGGATGGATAGGCTTAGGGAACATGGGATATCCCATGGCAAAAAACTTGCTCAAAGCTGGTTATGCTCTAAATGTTTACAATCGGACTGCATCCAAGGCCGAAGGTTTGGTAAATGACGGAGCCACTTTAGCTAGTAGTATCAAGGATTTATGTGTAGAGAGTGAGGTTATTATTACGATGCTGTCCGATGATCAGGCCGTGAAGGGTATATTCCTAGGTGAAGGCGGCTTACTTAATTGCCAAGCGGAAGGGAAGCTGGTTATAAACATGAGCACAGTGTCGCCCAGAACGTCTTATGAGTTAGAAGAAATGAGTAAGGCAGTAGGCGCAAGGTTTTTAGAGGCACCTGTTTCGGGAAGTGTTAAACCGGCTGAAGACGGTACACTATTGATTCTCGTAGGAGGTGATGAAGATAATTATCGTGCTGCTCAACCGATCTTCGAAAAACTTGGAAAACTGTCTTTTTGGCTTGGAAGTGTGGGCGCCGGATCGTCTGCAAAATTGGCGATCAACTATTTTTTGGCTCTTACGCTGGAGGGTTTAGCTGAAACCGTTTTATTTGCGAAGAAAAACGGAATAAAAGCCGAAGATATGTTGCGTATCGTGAATGAAGGTGCCTGCGGAAGTCCGTTAACAAAGCTAAAAACAAACGCGATTGTCACTAATAGCTATCCGGCCGCCTTTGCGCTAAAACATATGGTGAAAGACCTTCGATTGGCCGTGGAGCAGGGAATCGACTTTCCATTAGCTCAGCCGCTCGCCGAAACCTATAAAAAAGCCTTTGATAAAGGGCTTGGAGAAGAGGATGTGATGGCCATTATAACCTATTTAGAAACTTTGTCAGCAGACTAATCGATGCCACGAGATTTTCATAAAGAGCAACCCAATAATCCCTTGCATGGAGTTACCTTGGAAATGGTTGTTAGGCGTTTGGAACAACACTATGGATGGAAAGAACTTGCACGTTTAGTACGCTTAAATTGTTTTGCTAACAATCCAAGCGTCAAATCAAGCCTCCAATTTCTTAGAAGAACGCCATGGGCCAGGGAAAAAGTGGAAGCGTTGTACATGGAAACAAAATTTGAGGAAAGCGATTAGCTTCCTACAGGGGGTGGTTACCACTGCAATTTATTGGCCCTTAAAGGCAGATTTCTTAGGCGCTGGCCAGTTGCTGCAAACAAAGCATTGGCTATGGCCGCTGCGGTAGGGCCTTGTGCGGCTTCGCCGGCACCCATTGGTTTTTCTTCCGGTCTATCAATAACAATTACCTCAGTTTCAGGAACGTCAGAGAAGCGCATAATGGGATAGCTTTCCCATGTATCACTTTGTATACCATCCGCTGAATACTTCACCTCCTCGAATAGTGTCCAGCTTGCCGACTGTATCATACCGCCCTCAGTTTGATTTTTTAGCCCGTCAGTATTGATCGTTTGACCGGCGTCAATGGCACCGGTTAATTTAGTGAGCTTAAAAGTTTTACGACTGCGATCTACTGCAACCTCAGCAATCACTGCAAAATAGGCCGCGTGATTTTTATACTGGGCAAATGCTAGCCCAAAACCGTAGTCTTTTCGCTCCTTTCGCTGCGACCAATTGACTTTATTGCATACTGCTTTTATCACGGCAATGGCTCGTGCGTCGTTCAAGTGTTTTAAACGGAAGCTTGCAGGATCTTGTTTACCGCGCGATGCCAGCTCGTCTATAAAAGACTCCAACGCAAAGATGTTGGCATAGGCACCGAGACTTCGCAGTGCGGACGTTCTTAACGGACCTTGGAAGGCATAAGCTGTCACTTTTAGACTATCCGTGTTGTAAAGCGGGATCGCATTTCGATAAGCCCCACCGGATACGCCGTTTTTTTCAGCTTGTTTCTTTGGATGGATGTACTGTGCTGCAAGTAGCAATGAAGCTTGTCCCCCAGGGCGGACGCTGTGGGTATCTGACCATAATTGGGTTTCAAGATAGCTTATTTTTCCCTCATGGAGACTTCCATTTAGCTGGATTCGCATAGCTGATCCGTACGGTTCCCAGCAATGTTCATCTTCGCGCATCCATTGTAGACGGATAGTGCTCTCCGGTAATGCTTGCGAAATTAAGACAGCGTCAGCCGCTACATCATCAGCGCCGTTATGACCATAGCAACCGGATCCGGGGACACCAATGACATGAATGGATTCTTCAGGTAAGTCCACCAGGTCCGATAGACTCTTCCTAAGTGGGTAAACGCCTTGGCTGTGTGTCCATACTGTTAATCCCTTTGAACTCCACCTAGCTAGTGCACACGATGGGCCGATGGATCCATGCATATGATATGGACGGGTATAAGTGGCTTCGATGGTTGTTAAATTAGGTTTATTTGTGTCTCCCTTTGCTTCCACCACTTTCACTTCTTTGCTCCGATGTACCATATCTTCAAACAGGATCTGTTGAGAAGGTAAAACGCCTGTTTTCCATTTACTGAAGGATCGAAGGTATTCCCATGCCCGAATGGCGTGATACTCTTCTTGAGCCACTACTGCCAGAAAATCGCCGTTCCTGATAATTTTTCTTATTCCATCCATTTTTGCAACCTCCTTTTCCGGGAAAGATAGAAGCTTGGCATCATAAGAAGGGGGGCGAACTACCCGAGCATGCAGCATATCGGGAAAACGGAGGTCCTGTATATAGTAAGAAGTTCCGGTTACCATGGTACGTATATCTTCTCGTGGCACGCTTTTTCCGATAAGTCGATAATCTTTTGGATTTTTAAGGGGTGCGTTACCCGAAATCGTTCCTTGGATTGCCTTCCCTTTCAGCAATTCCCAATAGCTAATCGATTTGTCGGGTTGCGATGGATCAAGAACGAGCCCATCGTTAACAATCAATGAAGTAAACGGGCTACGAAGCTTTTCCGCGGCCATTCTAATCAATCGATAACGTGCTTCTGCCGCCGCTTGGCGTATGCTCATTCCACTATTTTCTATAGAAGCGCTTCCGGCAGTATATCGTTCATCTGGTGTGCGTTTCGTGTCAGCTATAATGATGTGAATGCGGCTAAGGTCGACATCCAATTCTTCTGCAGCTATTTGTTTCAGCGCAATGCGGATTCCCTGGCCAAGCTCCATTTTTCCGGTCAACAAGGTTACTTTTCCTTCGTCGGATAATTTTAACCAAGCATCAATGTTGTTGCTATCTATCGCTCGGGCAATTTTAGCCCCTCCTTTGCTAGGTGTACAGCAAAGAAAGGGTAAAAGATGAAAACCAATAATCAGCTGGCCGGTGGTCGATATAAACTCTTTTCTGTTCATAGCGATGCTTTTACTGTAAGCGAGGCACGACGAATCGCCCGCATAATCCGATTATGACTACCACATCGGCATAATACTCGTTGTAAGGCTATTCGGATTTCCTCATCCGTGGGATTGGAATTCTTCTGTAACAAAGCTTTGGAGGCTATAATCATCCCGTTAAGGCAATAGCCGCATTGGGCCGCCTGCTCCTTAATAAACGCTTCCTGAATCGTATCGAGCTGTTCGCCTTGGCTAATACCTTCCAAGGTAGTTATAGAACTATCCGCTAGGGAGTGGCAGGGTCGTTTGCAGGAGGGCATGGCTATGCCATCTATCAGTACCATGCAGGAGCCGCATCGCTCAACGCCACAACCGTATTTCGGTCCGTTTAATTGTAAATTGTTTCGAAGCACATAAAGTAAGGGAGTTTCAGGGCCGACCCGTAATGAATAGTTTTTTCCATTTACTTTTAGGTTAATCGTATCCATGGTTCGTTTATTGAAAAAAGGAGAACAATTTCATCTATTCTTCACTTTAAGATAACTGATTCCTAATAAATTTGTTTCAAAGAACCGAAAGTTCGGAAAAATAGACTAGGTTTGAAATAAAACCAATAGAATTTATCGATGCATACCATTAAAACTGCTTTATTATCTTACGGAATGTCAGGGAGCGTCTTCCATGCGCCCTTCATAGATTTACATCCGGGCTTTGAGTTAACAGGCTCGTGGGAACGAAGTAAAAAGCTTATTCAAAAAGACTATCCAACGGTTGCTAGTTATCCGTCGTTTGAATCCATTCTAAACGATGCATCAATCGAACTGGTAATTGTCAATACCCCTACCGGTACACACTACAATTTTACAAAGAAGGTGCTCGAAGCAGGTAAACACGCCGTTGTTGAAAAGGCTTTTACGATTACAGCCGCCGAAGCAATAGAATTAGAAGCGTTAGCTAAGGAGCGTAACCTTAAATTAGCGGTTTTCCAAAACCGGCGATGGGACAGTGATTTTAAAACAGTGAAGAAGATCGTAAAATCAGGTGTTTTAGGCGAAATTGTAGAGGTTACATTTTCTTATGAAGCTTATTTGCCTAAATTAAATACGAAGGCACATTTAGAGGAACCTTCGCCGGCGGCAGGTTTGATAAGAGATCGTGGTCCTCATATGATCGATCAAGCCTTATCCCTTTTTGGCTATCCAAGGGCGCTCTTCGCTGATCTAGCTATAGTGCGAACCAATTCGCAGGTAAATGATTACTTCGAATTAATCTTGTATTATGAAGATAAAAGAGTACGGTTAAAGGGCGGCTTTCTTGCACGGGAAATGGCTCCCTCGTATATTGTACATGGCAAGGAGGGCTCTTTTCTGAAAAGCAGGGCAGATAAACAAGAGGATAGGTTGCTAGCGGGCGAGAAACCCAATACAGATAACTGGTGTGAAGAGCCGGAAAGTGAGTGGGGAATATTGCATGCTGAACGTGATGGTAAGGCATTCAGGGAAAGGGTCCCTTCTGAACGGGGAAACTATCTGGATTTCTTTGAAGGAGTTTACCAGGCTATTGTTAATAATCAAATAGAACCGGTTACCGCGGCAGAGGGTGTTCAAACGATGAAGTTGATTGAAGCGGCTATCGAAAGCGCGGATACCGGCTGTGTAGTGAAGCTGTAAGAGCGCTTTCAGATTTCGGAGATCAGCTATCAGTCTTAACTTAAGTAGGAGCTGATAGCTGAACACTGATTTCTGAAGACCTATAGCTAAAAATGACCTTTAGCTTAGAAATAATCTCCAAGGAAACTTTTATCTTCGGATAAGTGTTCAATATAAGAAAAGGAAGGAGCAGCTATGAGAGGATTTCGCTTTTCGGAATTCGTTCCGACAGATATGCCAAAAGGGGGCTTCGATAGTCTGTTAAAATTGTTTAGTCAATTACTTAATTATACGGCGGGGGATGCGGCGGAAGCGTTAGCATGGATGAATGAGCTGGATAAGCAGTATAATCTGACGACCGATGAATATGGAATGGGAGACTTTATTGAGGACCTTAAAAATAAGGGCTATCTTCAAGAGAATCCGCAAGATGGCTCATTCCAAATTACGGCTAAAACGGAACAAACTATTCGGCAGTCGGCCTTAGAGGAAATCTTCGGGAAATTAAAAAAATCAGGCAAGGGAAACCACGGAAGCAATCGCAGCGGAGTAGGTGAGGAGAAAAATGCTGATCGGAGGGAATACCAATACGGAGATAGCCTTGACCAAATTGACATAACAGCTTCCATCCACAATGCGCAGATTAATCACGGATTGCAAAATTTCACCTTAACGGAGCGTGATTTAGAAGTCGAGGAAAGAGATTATAAGACACTTACCTCCACAGTGCTGATGATTGACATATCGCACAGCATGATTTTGTACGGAGAGGATCGAATTACACCGGCGAAAAAAGTTGCGATGGCTTTAGCAGAGCTGATCCGAACTAAGTACCCAAAGGACACACTCGATATCGTAGTTTTTGGAAACGATGCTTGGCCTATCGCATTGAAAGATTTGCCCTACTTGCAAGTAGGACCTTACCATACGAATACCTATGCGGGCTTGGAATTGGCGACTGATTTGCTGCGAAGACGCAAAACACATAACAAGCAAATCTTCATGATCACAGATGGCAAACCAACTTGCTTGAAGGAGAACGGAAGGTACTATAAAAATAGTATGGGTTTAGACCGCAAGGTTATTAATAAGACACTCACCATGGCGGCACAATGCAAACGGTTAAAGATACCTATCACCACATTTATGATAGCTCGGGATCCCTATTTACAGCAGTTTGTCCGACAATTTACCCAAGTGAATGGCGGGAAAGCCTTCTACAGCTCTTTAACGGGATTAGGTGAATATATTTTCGAGGACTACATTAGGAATAGAAGGCGGACGGTGAGGTAAAATAGCTGTCAGAAATCAGCTATCGGTTTTCAGAAGGAAAATTAAGATTGTTGTCCGTAACGAAGGAATATCAATGACTGATTACCCTGTAATTGATCTAACTCGGGTAAATTAGTAATAAAAGGTTTAGTATGAATTAAATCTGCCGAAAGCTGATTGCCTACGGCTGATAGCTAATAATATAACTATGATCAAAACATTAGGTGAGTTAAAAGCATCTGGATATAAAAGTAAATCCGTTAAAGAAGAATTAAGAGAAAATCTGATCAAACAGTTAAAAAGTAAAGAAGAGGGTTTTGAAGGCGTTTTGGGATATGATGAAACGGTTATACCTGAACTGCAAACCGCTATCCTTTCGCGTCATAATATCCTTTTACTAGGTCTTCGGGGCCAAGCAAAGACAAGAATAGCACGTCTAATGGTTAACCTATTGGATGAATATATACCCTATGTAGAAGGAAGTGAAATATTTGATGATCCCTTGAATCCGATTTCCTGGTTCGCCAAGAGTGAGATAGCGGCGAAAGGCGAAGATACACCAATCGCATGGTTGCATCGGAGCGAGCGTTATACGGAAAAGCTGGCAACGCCGGATGTGACCGTTGCTGATCTGGTAGGTGATATCGATCCCATTAAAGCGGCTACCCTAAAACTTACCTATAATGACGAACGTGTTATCCACTTTGGATTGATACCGAGAGCACATCGAGGTATTTTTGTAATCAATGAATTACCGGATTTGCAGGCAAGGATACAAGTAGCCCTTTTTAATATGCTACAAGAGAAGGATATTCAGATTCGAGGCTTCAAGTTACGGTTACCGTTGGACATCCAGTTTGTGTTTACCGCTAACCCGGAAGATTATACAAATCGTGGGTCCATTGTAACCCCCCTAAAGGATCGGATCGAAAGTCAGATATTAACACATTATCCAAAAACAATTGATGTATCGAGAGCGATTACCTTTCAGGAAGCAAGGCTTTCTCCCCAGCAGAAAAGCTTAATTGAGGTCGACGGCCTACTGAAAAACTTGATTGAGCAAGTGGCTTTTGAGGCGAGAAAAAGCGAGTTTATAGACCAGAAGTCCGGTGTATCTGCACGTCTGACAATCTCGGCCTATGAAAATTTAGTAAGTACCGCCGAGCGCCGAATGCTTATATCCGAAGAAGAAAAAACTTTTGCTAGGATATCTGATCTTATAGGGATCATTCCAGCTATTACAGGGAAGATAGAACTGGTTTATGAAGGCGAATTGGAGGGGCCGATTCATGTTGCGAATAAACTAATCAGTAACGCAATAAAGACATTGTTTGCTCAATACTTCCCCGATCCTGAGAAAATTAAGAAAACAAAGGTTACGAATCCATATCAAGATATTATCGATTGGTTTACGGCGGGCAATAAATTGGATATCAATGATGCTTTATCTACGGAAGAATATGCCATGATTCTAAATCATGTGCCTGGATTGAAAACCGTTGTTCAGGAGTTTCACAAAAAGCTAAGTGACAACCAAAAGTTGCTTCTGATGGAGTTCGTTCTGCACGGATTGGCGGAATATTCTCAATTGAACAAAAACATCATGAACGGAGGGTTTGCCTTTTCAGATATGTTCGGTAGTCTTTTCAATTCGTCATTTGAACAGGATGAAGATGACGAATTGGATGATGAGGATTTTAGGTAATCTCCTAACTCTTCTGATTTAGCTTCGGCAATAGTAAAAATTAAGACTAGACTGATTGCTGATAGCTAAAACTGTCCTACTAATTGCTTATTTAAAATAAGTCTAAAAATGTATTGACAAATTTTGAAACAAATTGTAGGTTTGTGCTCAATTTGTTTAACTAGATTTATTCTAAATAAAGTGAAAAGACTACTATCATTCAACCTAATTGTAGTACTTAGTTTTTGTTTTATGCATTTGGCCCATGCGCAAATTAAAGGAACTGTACGCAATCAATCAAACGAACCGGCGGCGGGTATATCCCTCTGGATTAAAGGTACCCGAATCGGGGGAAAAACAAATAGCGCAGGTGGATATGAAATTCAGGGTGTCAAGGCGGGCGAGCATACGCTCATTTTATCAGCTGTCGGTATTCAAAAACAAGAACGGCTCATTCATTTCGATGGAAACGAACTGATTGAAGATTTTGTAGTGCAGGCAACCAATGAACAACTCCAAGAGGTCGTTATTTCCAGTCAGAAGAAGCAGTATAAGGTGGATACTACTTCAACAAGCTTGCGCTTAAATGAACCATTATTGGAAATCCCTCAAAATATTCAAGTTGTGACCAATAAGGTGTTGGCCGATCAACAAATCGTTAGTATGAGTGACGGGCTGATTCGCAACGTTAGCGGAGCTGTTCGCTTAGAGCATTGGGGTGATTTGTATGCGAACATCAACATGCGTGGTTCGCAGATCCAAGCGTTTAGAAATGGGTTTAATGTTGTCGGTTCTTACTGGGCCCCTAACCGAAGACATGAGCTTTGTTGACCATATCGAATTTGTCAAAGGACCCGCCGGGTTTATGCTGGCTAATGGTGATCCAAGCGGATTGTATAATGTTGTCACCAAAAAGCCTACCGGTATTACAAAGGGCGAAGCGAGCTTTACGGTAGGAAGCTTTGACTTATTAAGAGGAACACTCGATTTGGATGGAAAATTAAGTAAGGACGGAAAGCTCTTGTATAGATTGAATGTTATGGGCCAGAATAAGGCCTCGCATCGTCCCTATGAGTATAATGATCGGTATAGTATTGCTCCCGTCATCTCTTATCAAGTAGATGAGCAAACCAAGCTTACCGCTGAATATACCTTGCAGCATGTACGGATGACCGAGGTTGGGTCTTACTATGTGTTCGGGCCGGAGGCGGGCGGCTATGCCACGCTACCGGTAGATTTTACCATGACGAATCCGGGTATTCCACCCACCAATATCGATGACCACAGTTTATTTCTAACCTTGGAACATAAGTTTAATGATCATTGGAGATTAACTGCACAGGGATCGTATTTCTTCTATGATCAGGTTGGCTACAGCTCCTGGCCCTCAAAAGTTAATGCTGATAGAACATTGATAAGAAATGTAGGTATCTGGGACGCCCAAGGTCGTATGGGGCTCGGGCAGGTTTTTGTAAATGGTGATATACAAACGGGTTCCGTCCGGCATCGTATACTTGCCGGTATCGATATGGGAAAAAAGACTTATATTGCTGATTGGGGACAATCACATGATTTAGACCGCGATAGTGCCACTTTGTACTTTGATCCACTTAATCCCTCTTACGGAATTCGACGAATGGACTACCAAATTTTGATAGAAGCACTGATTTAGAGGCGAGAGCTTTAGCAGCAGGTGGGTTGCAAGGTCAGCGCTATACGGGATTATATTTTCAGGACGAACTGGGTTTTTTTGAGAATAAACTAAGATTGACACTGGCAGGACGTTATACTTATGTACGCCAATATTATGGTGAAAGTGCAGACGAAGCGAAACGCTTTACTCCACGACTAGGACTAAGCTACTCGATTCATCCGAGTGCTTCCGTTTACGCTGTCTATGATCAGGCTTTTGTTCCGCAGAGCGCTTCCGGAACAATTGAAAATGGAGGGAAGTTGAAACCCATAACGGGTAATAATACCGAATTCGGAATCAAGAATGAGTGGTTTGACGGTAATCTAAGCACAACATTATCAGTTTACAGAATTTTGAAAAACAATGAACTCACCACAGGCCCTAATAGCACACCCACCAACCCTACCAGCATTGTTTTAGGACAGAAGAAAGCCCAAGGTTTTGAGTTTGATGCTAGAGGAAGCATTGGTGCAAATCTAAGCGTCGTTGCTAATTATGCGTATACTGATTCGAAGGTCAATAAAGTTACTCCAGGCGTAACAAGTGTGACGGTAGGTCAGGTGATGCCGGGCTTCGCTAAACATGTAATTAACGGGTGGTTAAATTATAAACTGCCGGTGAAAGCGCTAAATGGAGTGGGCGTATCCATGGGCTATACGGGATTGTTAAATCGTGCGACAGATAACTGGGGTGAAGGACAGCTAAGATTACCTGACTACCATAAAGTAGATGGTGGCATTTTTTGGGAAGGGAGGAAAATGCGTATAACGGCTAATGCCTTTAATATCTTCGATAAATACTTATTTAGTGGCTCCTATTATAATTGGTTGAGCAGTTATTACTGGCAAACCGAAGCTCCAAGAAATTATAGGTTAACGGTTACTTATAGCTTCTAAAAAGAGAAGGCCGGCAGATGGTGTTGGCCTTCTCTTTTTTTAATGGGCAATGCCCTTCTTCTTTTCAAAGCTATAAATTAGGTAAAATAGGGCCGGCAAAATAAAAATACTTCCCAGTAGGAGTGCCCAGGCCAACGCTTCTATTGTTTTATTTAAACCGGCATCTTCAACTAGGGATAGCGACGCGCCTCCTTTCAAAAGGATTATCTTTGGAAAGTGAATGTAGGTGGCGGCCAGCAAAATCATGCTTACCTGGAAGCCTGCCAATAAACGGATGAGAATCGCTCGATTTTTACTTAAAGATATCCACAAGAATATTAAGGAAATACTGGCCGCTCCAATCGCCAATGAACCTATCCAATGTCCGAAAATCCAATCCAACAAAGGGATTTGCTCATAATGTGCAGCAATAAAAACAAGCCCTCCTGCCACGAAAGCCGCTACAATCATTTTTTTAGCCACACGAATAAAGTGCTGTCTGTCATCTGAAGAATGCACTTCGCCAATAATGTAAATGGCGGCTAAAAAGCCGCAAATACATACCGTGAAAAGCCCTACCGCTATCCCGAAACTATTTAGCCAGCTATCAACGTAAGCCGACAAAAAATTTGTCGCGCCCACATCTATCTTACGGCTGACGGTGCTTGCGGCAATGATGCCAAGGAAAAAAGGGGTAATAGCACTGGAGTAAACGAAAATGCGATTGTATATGCTTTGCATACGATCTTCAACAGCGTCGTAATTTCGAAAAACAAAGGCTGTCCCCCTCGCGATAATTCCCAGCAACATGGCCGTCAACGGAATATGGACAAAAATGGACATGGTTGTATAAATTTTCGGAAAGCCAACAAACAAAATAACAATGGCTATGATAAGCCACATGTGGTTTGCCTCCCAAATGGGACCGATAACACGATACATGGTATGCCGTGTCTTGCTTTTATGCTCGCGCTTGCTTATTAATTCAATAATACCGGCACCAAAATCTGCCCCGCCTAATAGCAGGTATAACCAAATGGAGGTCCAAAGAAATGCGATGACTATGTATAACATGTTAACGGTTTTCGGCTTTCAGCTACCAGCTGTCAGCTAGGTTCAATCTTTAATACTAATTTTATTCTTTTCTTTAATGAGCCGAGAGCTGATCTCCGATAGCTTCTACACATCATAAACCCACCCAACCATCTTAATTTGCCGGTAAAGTAGAAACGCCACGATGATCGACAAGGAAACATATACGGCTGTAAATAAATAAAAAGAATAAACGATTCCGGGCATGGGCGTAACTGCATCAACAGTTCGCATAATACCATAAATAATCCAGGGCTGCCTCCCAATTTCAGTGACCATCCATCCCGCCTCAATAGCAATAAAA
The DNA here is from genome assembly GCF_030372825.1 of Olivibacter sp. 47. Classification (NCBI taxonomy): domain Bacteria; kingdom Pseudomonadati; phylum Bacteroidota; class Sphingobacteriia; order Sphingobacteriales; family Sphingobacteriaceae; genus Olivibacter; species Olivibacter sp. 47. The sequence goes on along the minus strand of NZ_JAUCNR010000001.1, from coordinate 5,484,717 downwards.
CCTAAGGGAATGGCGAGGATGAATAAGTTTAAGAGCCAGGGGCTACGCAGCCATGAGCGCTTCTTAGCCAGGGTGATGAAATAAATGATAGAAAGTGACAGCATCAGCATGCCGAGTCCTACCATTACCTGAAAGGCATAGTGTGTAATAGCTATTGGAGGATGATAATTTTTCGGGATTTGATCTAAACCGGTAACAATTGCTTTGCTATTTCCATGAGCCATCCAACTTAATAAGCCAGGTATCTTCACGGCATATTTTACCTCGTTTGCCTTCTCATCTACGAGACCTCCAATAATTAAGGGTGCTTCTTTTTCTGTTTTGAAATGCGCTTCCATTGCTGCAAGCTTGGCAGGTTGTCTCTTTGCAACATCTTTTGCCGATATATCGCCGCTCAATGGTTGCAATACCGCAGCAACAGTGGCAAAAATAGCCGCAATCCGAAAAGCCTTTTCGTGAAAATTGATGTTCTTTCCTTTTTTGATCATAAACGCGTGAACCCCTGCGACTGCAAAACCGGTTGCTGCGAAGGCCGCTAGGGTCATGTGAAGCGCCTGTGAAAACCAGGCATCATTGAACATAGCATCTATTGGATTAATGTTGGTGTATTTGCCATCTACATATTCAAAGCCCGCCGGACTGTTCATCCACGCATTAGCCGCCACCACGAGTATACCCGAAGCCAAACCACTTACCCCTACAATAACGCCTGTAAACCAGTGAAACCACGGATTGAATTTATCCCATCCATACAAGAAGAATCCTAAAGCGATAGCCTCAATGAAAAAAGCCGTTCCTTCCAGTGAAAAAGGCATTCCAAAAATAGGCCCGGCATGTTCCATAAAGGTTGGCCACAGCAAACCTAGCTCAAAAGAAAGTACCGTACCGGAGACCGCCCCCGTAGCAAAAAAAATCGCGACTCCCTTACTCCACGCCTTCGTGACGTTTTTATATACCTGTTCGCCTGTCCGAAGCCATTTATAATGGGCAATGGCCATAAAGAAGGGCATTACCATACCAATACAGGCAAAGATAATATGAAAGCCAAGGGAGAGGGCCATTTGAGAACGGGCGGCGAGGAAATCGTCCATAACGAGCGGTTATTAAAATGATAAAACGTAAACTCAGGGCTACTGAACTTCCTCAAAGATAGGGCTTATGCCGTTAATAAATGCAGCTTCCTTATGGATAGAAGAGGAATTTTTTATTTAGAATGGATATACATTAACTTTCCACTGGTTTATGGTTTGGATAAGTGTCTCCAATAATTCACCATACCCCAAGAGACAGCGCCTTCATAGGTAAGGGTTTTGTCGGGGGCGATCTTTACGAAATACATGCCGGTCCAGTTGAAAGGAGAGACGTCGGGAAATGTTGGATAACCGCCACTAATGATAATTTCATTAATGGGATGATGGGTGGATAGCAAAGTGATTTCGTTATCTATTGGCGTTCCTTGCAATATTCTAATTAAGCCCTTAAACAGATCTCCTTTATTATGTGAAGGATGATTCAGCAAACTATCTTGTTTGATCGGCAAATTAAGTTCCATCAGTTCCACCGTCTCTATTGCACGATTGAATTCGCTGGCGTAGACCCGACTAATAGGGTAGCCAAGCGCTTTAAGATTGGCCCCTAACTCGCGCGCGCGGATCCGCCCTTCTTCATTCAATTGGCGTGCCAGTGCTTTGTCCTTTGATTTCCACCAGTTAGCCGGACCGGCATCATCATGATTCAAAGAATAATCCACGCCCTGATCGGCATCCGCATGACGTAAAACAAGCGCATATGTCTCGTTACTAACAGGCAATTTTTGTAAGGTTGCCCAACCTTTTAAGTAGGAATTATAAGTGTCAGTAGCTCCTTTTCCATTATAGGTGATTTGGGGCTTATCATGGTTTGTGTCGGTAGCCCCCAATAGATAAAAGCGCGTTTTGTTTTCGGGTTGTTCTTTGGGAGCAATATCAATAGCAACCACCTCTCCCGAGGTTAGGCGTTTTACTAAACCGTTAGCATCCATCTTGACACGACTATCATCGGAGCTAAAGATAGCATCCCTGTTCGTCGTTATTTGGAAGTTGTTTTTGTTTACGAAAAGGAGTTTTCCGTCATATTCAGCGGAAGTAATTTGGATGCCGGGTAATTCATGATCATCGCTTTTTTTACAAGCGCTTAATAAGAGAATGGATAGCCAAAGAATGTTTACGAAATGCCTTTTGCGAAGAGAAAGTAGTATCATCATTTTTATTATCAACGATATATAAGGCTTCACTCCCCAACGAAGGGATGAAACTATCCAGGAGCGATTTAATAATTTGTCTGCTGCTGTTATCTATAAAAATACGACGAAACGCACGATTTATTTGGCACTATACCCGTTAATTGAAGAAAAGATGAACTGATATCACAGAAATGCGCAGGTTTTTGGCTGGATAATGAGGTTATATGCCACAAAATGTATTAAAAATTGTGGCATATATAGTGAAAGGTTAATCTACTAATTTGCTTCAAGGTTTAAATTCCCGACACTTACGTGGACATCCACGTCAGCTCCACCTCCGTTCAATTTCCCTACCACACGATCTTTTTCCTTCGTTCCTGCAAAGTTATTTAAAGAGGGAAGATTAATCTTTCCTGCTGATAAATTCAAGTCTAAGCCTTTATCCATAGGAAGCTGGAGGTTAACACTTCCGGCAGAAACATCGATTTTTAAGTATTTATCTATATTTACCATATTAACCGAAGTACTGCCGGCGCTTGTTGCCAGATCAGCACTACCTGCCATGCGATCAACCCGAATACTGCCGCCAGAGGTTTTTGCCAGTAGTTCGCCACTAATATCATTGGCTCCTATACTTCCACCGCTGGTCCGCGCATCAATTTTTCCTTTTAAATTACTCAATTTGATGGAACCGCCTGATGTATGTAGTAGCAGATTCCCCGTAACATCATCTGCATTAATACTTCCGCCACTGGTTTTTAGGTTTACATTGTTTTTTACATGAGCTACTTTGATACTGCCGCCGGAAGTTGCTCCTTCGATATAACCATTAATGCCATTAAGGGAAAGGCTACCACCACTGGTTTTCAACTTTGCTGATGCTGCTTTAGGCACATAAGCTTTGAACGAAATGGATACCGACTTCTTCCAGTTTTTAAACCCGCTTTTTGGTCTGGCAATTGCGATGAGTTGCCCGTTATTGGAACTAATTTGTAAGTCGTAACTGTCTTTTAGCCGTTGCTCGATTTCTTCTTTGCTTAGGCGATTATTTCCGTTATTACCTTGCACAAATACTTCAAGACGAGCTTCGGAGTCATTTACACCTTCAACCGTTAAACTACCGCCGGAAGTTTGTAGATCTACCGAGCGGATATTTTCACTTCGCAATGATTTCGTTAAATAGGGCGAAGGAGTATCTTGTGCCGATGCCAAAAAATAGCTGCTATAAATGGCAATGAAAAAAAGAGTAAGCTTATTCATGATTTTTTTTCTAAAAGACGCAAATCGAAATTAAATGTTGCATGGCGGTTAGCTGTGAGATTTTTGCTGTCAGCAATCTGTTTTTAATTAAACAGAAAACCGATATCAGATGGCTGCTAGCTTCTAAAAGCTATTCATCCCGCAAACTATTTACCGGATTAGCTGCGGCTGCTTTGAACGTTTGCACACTCAATAATAAAACTGCTAACAAAAGCATTCCCAATCCACTCACTAGAAAAACCCACCAGCCGACAGGCGTTTTATAGGCAAAATTGTCAAGCCACCGATGCGCGGCCCACCAAGCTAAAGGAGAAGCGACAATAAAAGCGATAAGGATGAGTTTGATAAAATCCTTCGCCAATAGGCTAATAAGTTGAACAATAGATGCTCCCAACACTTTGCGAATGCCTACTTCCTTTGTTCGACTGTTTGTGGTATAAAGCACCAAACCTAACAGGCCCAAACAACTAATTAAAATAGTTAAACCTGTTGCCCAGTTTAACAGGGATGCGGTAGCTTGCTCTTTCTCATAAAACTTCTTAATACTGTCTTCCATAAATTCATAATTAAATTCCCCGTCGGGATAGTTCTCCTTAAAAAGTTCTTCCATATCGGAAATTGTTTTCTGCCAGTTCATTTCACCGGAATGGGCGGATCGAAGTTTTACGTGAAAAATATCTCCCCAGCGGTTTTGAAAAATGAGCGGTGCTAATTGTGCGTGCAAATTCTGCGTATGAAAATTCTTCACAATGCCAACAATAGGAACTTCTTTGTCATTGTATTTAAGGAATTGACCTAAAGCTTCTCCCGGTTGCCGAAAACCGATCTCTTTTGCGAATTGTTCATTAACCACAATTTCTGTTAACGAGTCGCTCGCAATCGCATTTCGCCCGGCAATGATTGGAATATTATATAGATCAAGAAAGTCATCGTCACCCCATCTAACATGAACAGTCGGTTTTAACTCTTCTTTCCCGTTGAAATAGCTAACATTGGCAAAGGCTCCGCCCGCTGTAGCTGGTGCAAGAAATCCATTGCTAACAGATGCAATACCCGGAATTGCCTGTAAGCGTTGCTTGAATTGCATGCGGTGGGTGGCGATGGTATCTCTGGGGGTGCGAAAAGTAAGAATGGCTTCTTTGGCAAAACCCATATCTGCATGGAGTACGAAATAAATCTGTTTACTGATAATCAAGGTAGATATAACAAAAAATTGCGCAATAACAAATTGAGAGACGGTTAACCCTTTTCGTAACAGCGCTTGTCTTGACTGCCCCAAGCTGACTAGTTGCTGGTTCTTCAAAACCTGTATCGGATTATAACCGGATAGAACAAAGGCTGGATATAACCCGGCAAGGACGCTAACTAATAAAACAATGAGTAGAACGGAAAACAACATGCTTGGATAACCTAAGAATGAGAAGGTGAGGCCTTCCGGTATAAAGGCAGAAAAGGCCTGTAGTAACAGCGGTATAATGATAATGGAAAGGACGGTAGCAAATGTTGTCAGAAAAAAAGTTTCTCCTAAGAATTGAACGACCAGTTGTTTTTTGTTTCCGCCGATCGATTTCCTAATACCAACTTCCTTGGCGCGTGTTGATGCTTGTGCCGTGCTTAAGTTAACATAATTGATACACCCCAAAAGCAATAAAAAGCCCGCAATGGCGATTAAGCCATACAAAGTGGGTTTATGAGCGATTCGGATATCCATTCCCTGATAGCGCTCATCAAAATGTATGGTAGATAAGGGCTGTAACGCTAAATGAAGTTCGGAAAAAAAATGCTCTTTTTTGGAATGCTTTGCGAGTATCGTGTTTAGTCCTTGCTCTATTTGGGATGGCTGAGCCTGTGGCGATATTTTAACAAGTAAATTTGAGTAACCCATCCAATCGTCCCAAACGTTTAACATGAGGTCGTCTTTCAATGACGTTTTCTCTAATGTGGGTAGTGATATAAACTCCTTACTTCGAAAATCGGTAATTTTTTCTAAATCATCTACAACTCCACTCACACTCACTTCTATATCCCTATACCTTAGGGTACTTCCTGGCACATCCTGCAAATCCTTTTTGGGAAAATAAATCCCGGCCCTACTCTTGGTAAGTACTACTTGAAAAGGTTGTGTCAAGGCAATGGTAGGATTACCGACTAACCACTTATACCCCATTAAGGCTAGATAGTCAGAATTAGTAAAAATAATGCTTTCTTGTTTTTTAAAAGTCTTTTTGTTGACGCTTCCTGCCGGCACTTCAACATCTGCTTTTGCATCACCGGGAAAACTATAAATGGGAATTACTTGCTCAATACCCGTTATTTCTCCTTGAGCTGCCTGAGCCAAAGAGGCGGGTACAGCGGCAGAATGTCCCTCAAAGCCATCTCGTTTTGTGTCTAATACAATTCGATAGATCCGATCTTTATCCAGCTGAAATTGATCGAAACTAAACTCATAATGAACAATCATGGCGATGACTAAGGATGAGCTGATACCTATCGCTAATCCAACGATGTTAACGAGGGAGAAAAATTTGTGTCTCCATAAATTCCGCCAGGTAGAAACAAAATAGTTTTGTAACATAATGTTAGCTTTTAAGGTGTTTCAGCGATTCATCAAATAACCAATAACGAATAACCAATAACGAGTAACCAATAACCAATAACCAATAACCAATAACGAATAACTGATTACCAATAACGAGTAACCAATAACGAATAACCAATAACCAATAACTGATTACCAATAACCAACACCAAGTTACTCATTGCGTAATGACTCAACAGGGTTGGTCAATGCTGCGCGTATAGTTTGCGACCCAATAACGATCAAGGCAATACCAATGGCAATGCTTCCCGCCAATATAAAAATCCAGATATTGATGGTGGTTTGATATTCAAAATCATCCAACCATTTATCCATTAAAAACCACATCAATGGAGACGCAACAAGCAAAGCGATTATTACTAATTTCAAGAAATCAAAAGATAACAACTTTACGATGGTTGATATATTGGCCCCTAAAACTTTCCGTATGCCGATTTCCCGATATCGCTGTGTGGTATGATAGGACACCAAACCTAACAAGCCCAAGCAGGAAATAAAAATAGCGAGCATTGCGAAATTGAAAAATAAATTACCGAATCGATTTTCTGAACGATATTGCCTATCAAAAAATTCGTCAGCAAAAAAGTATTCAAAAGGACGATTCGGAATAATCTCCTGCCATTTTTTTTCAATTGACTTCAAGGCCGTGTTTATATGTTGGCCATCTATTTTGAGTGATACCATACCGCCTCCGTTTCCTTGCCCATAACGCATGCTGAGGGGCTCTATTTTCGACTGTAGGGATTTAAAATGGAAATCTTTGATCACTCCGATGATTTTACCTTCGCTTCCCCATTGAGAATATTTTTTACCAATGGCGTCCGCTGGTTTTGCATAACCGAAGAGTTTAACGGCACTTTCATTTAAAATCATAGCTTGCGCAGTATCTGTTCCAAAGTCGGGCGAAAACATGCGGCCGGCCACCAGTTCAATTTTATATAGGGGAAGGTAATTATAGTCTACAAAATAGACCGGGAGGTTTGCGATCTGCATATCGCCTTGCTTGTTCTCAATTTCAGAATAAGCCACCGGGTTCCCACCACCCGGGACCGATCTGGATACAGCGCTAGCTAATACGCCAGGCACGCTGGTTATTGCGTCCTTTAAGATTCTGCTCTTGGCATCTCCGTTTGTTTGCAAAACCAATACTTGTTCTTTATTGAAGCCCAGATTTTGATTTCGCATAAATGCAAGTTGACGGTTTACAATCAAGGTGCCTGCAATCAGCGCAATGGAAACCACAAACTGTACCACAACTAAGGTTTTTCTCAATAGTAAACCTTTTGTGTTAGACGAAAATTTACCTTTTAACACGGTTACGGGTTTAAAAGAGGATAATACAAGTGCCGGATAAATACCTGCAAGTAACCCGATTAAGCAGGCTAACAAAAATAAAATAAGGATATACGTAGGGTGGTGAAATATACCTCCACTAATTTCTTTGCCTGCAAGAAAATTAAAATAAGGAATCAAGACCAGACAGAGCAAAATGGAAATTACAAAAGCTAATAAACAGATTAATATGGATTCACTGATAAATTGCCGGGTAATTTGTATGCGATAGGCGCCAACCACTTTTCTGATTCCTACCTCTTTGGCTCTTTCAACCGCTCTGGCCGTGGAAAGGTTAATAAAATTAATGCAGGCTATAAGTAGGATGAATAGCGCTACAATAGCAAAAACATAAACATTGTTGATATTGCCGTTTTCAAAACCACCTCGTTTTGAATAAAGATAAACGTCTTTAAGAGGCTCTAAAAATAGGGTGTAATGCATCTTGGACTGATCCATTTCCTTACCGACACGGTTAGTTAAAAAAGCGGGAAATTTAGCGGTTAATAAGGAAGGATCAGTATTCGGTTTAAGAAGTAAATAAGAAGTGAAACCAAAATTACCCCATTGCTCATCAAATTTAAAATTGGCCATTTTAATCAGGGTGACCATAGAAACAAACACGTCTCCTTTAAACTGCGAATTTTCAGGAATATCTTTCATCACACCTGTAACTTTGCTGTTGAAACCTTCATCGGTCAGTAGCAAGCTTTTACCGATTGGATTTTCCTTTCCAAAATATTTTTTGGCTGCCGATTCGGATAGAACCACGCTAAAAGGCTCTTTTAATACCGTTTCCGGGCTTCCTGCTAGTAGCGGAAAATCAAATAGTTGGAAAAGGGAGGAGTCAGCAAAGAATACGGCGCTTTCCTGATATTTGATATTATCTTTTCGTATTAACAAACTATTGGGCAGTAAACGCACGTAGTTTTCGATCTCCGGAAGATCTTTAGCGGCATACATTGCCATGGGGCCTGACGTGATATTCGCATTGATGGTTTCTGTGGGTGTCTTGACATCGCACACCAAGCGATAAATGCGATCAGCTTTTTCATGATACCGGTCGTAACTTCGTTCGAAATTGACGTAAAGCGCAATAAGAAAGCAGGCCGTCATCCCAACTGCCAAGCCACAAATGTTGATAATGGAAAAAGCTTTGGTTTTCCAGATATTCCGCCAGGCGATTTTTAAATAATTTTTTATCATGATTTTTAGCTTTTAGCTGCCAGCTATTAGGCATAAGCCGTTAGCGCTATAAGCAGTGATCGAATCTATTTTGTCGTTACTTAGAGTTACTGCTCAATTAAAATGACAGCGCTTAAACTAACGGATAGCCCCAGTATGTTAATAACAGCATAGCTTTTGTTGTTAAACAAATTTCTAAATACAGTTTTAAGATAATTCTTAAGCATAGCTCATTAGCTTTTAGGTGTTAGTATTCAGCCCCTTGATCTCGATCGTAATTTGTTTATCCGTCAAAGAGGTCAAAACTTTGTTATCAGCGCTGTTAATTGACTATAACGTATAACTGCTGCCGACCGCAGGCAGATAAAACGTATAACTTCCGGAAAACAGCTAAAAGCCGCAACTCATTACTCCGTTCGAATTGCCTTTATCGGATTGTTTTTTGCCGCTTTTAACGATTGCCCGCAAACGGTAAGTCCAGCGATGGCAAAAGCTATAAGTCCTGCGGCAATGAAAACCCAACCGTGAAGCTCCGTACGATACACATAATTCTCTAACCACTTACTCATCATCCACCAGGCGATTGGAAACGACAGGATGAACGATATGCCGACCAGCTTCATGAAATCTTTTGATATCAATAAAATTATGTTGCTTACGCTGGCTCCTAAAGTTTTACGTATACCGATTTCCTTAAACTTGGTTTCGGCTGTATAGGTTACCAAGCCAAATAAACCTAGACAAGAAAGTAGAATCGCAATGCCCGCAAAGATGTTGAATAGCCTGCCTGCGCGCATATCGCTTTTATACATATTGTCAAAAGCCTCATCCATGAATTGGTAGTTGAAATCATAATCGGCATTGTATTTCTTCCATAAAGTTTCTATCGCTGCAATCGCCTGTTGTGCTTGTTGTGGCTTTATCTTAACATACATCGCTTGCCAACCCCAGTTCTCGTCCATAAAAATGAGACAGGGCTCAATGGCGTTTCGCATATTTTTGAAATGAAAATCTTTGACAACCCCTGCAATAATGCCAGGCTTGTCATGGAAACTAATGGTTTTTCCCACAGGATTTTCTATATTCATCTGGGCGATCGCCTGTTCGTTTAAGATGTAATAACCGCTATCTGCAGGTGTTCCCGAGAAGCCTTTTCCTTCAGCCAACCTCATGTTCAATACCTGTAGGAAATTTCGATCGGCGGAGATCTGATTGATCATAAAATTGCCCATATTATCGGGTTTCCCTTCCCATACAATGTCCCCGGTAGCGCTTGCGAGATCAATAACGCCTTGGCTTGATACCGTTACGCCTAAAATGCTTGGATTGTTTTCCAACTCGCTCCGAACAGCAGCGTAATGCTTTCCGAAATTATAGGCACCGAAGGTTAAAATATTCTCTTTGTCATACCCTAAGTTTTTATTCTGTATAAAGGAAAGCTGTTTTGCAATAACAATCGTAGAAACAATGAGGACAACGGAGCAGGTGAATTGCAATACAACTAATACTTTGCGGAAAGAGCCACTGCTACCCAATCGAGGCAAAAGGCCCTTAAGTCCTAAAGCAGGATTAAATCGTGATAGTGTTATTGCGGGATAGATTCCGGCCATTAGTAATACTAATATCAAGGCAGCACCAAATAATGCCCAAACGCGGCTATCAAATAAGCTAAAGCTCATTTCCTTTCCCGACAACTGGTTGTAGATAGGCATGGCTAAAAAGCTGAACAACCAGGAAAGGAGCATGGAGATTAGAAAAACAACCAGTGATTCGGTTAAGAACTGTAAAAACAGATGCGTACGATTGGCGCCTACTACTTTCCTTACACTTACTTCTTTGCTTCGCCTAGCAGACCTTGCTGTAACAAGGTTTATATAATTGATACAGGCAATTAATAAAATTACGAGGGCAATTAAGGTAAATATTTTAACCTGGCGCATGCCTTGTTCGTCTCCTTTGGGATCATAAAGATGAATTTTATGTAAGGGCTGCATTAAATAGACAAGGTCTTTAAAGAAATCGCTCGACTGGTTTTTTTTATGAAGAGCGGCTAGTTGTAGCCCAACTTCTTTTGCGTTTACTTCGGATTTTAGAAGAAAATAGGTGTCGTAGCCAAAATTTCCCCAATCGGCGTTGATTGGGTTGCTCTCGCGACCTTCATTTAATTGATCAAATGGAATGAAAAAATCATTACGTATGCTCGAATTTTTTGGTATATCCTCAATAACACCCGAAACCCGAAAGCTGATACCCTCAAGCGCTTTTACCACTTTGCCAACAGCTTCTTCTTTGCCGAAAATTTTTTCGGCTAGCGACTTGCTTAGGACAATAGAATGTTTATCGGGAAAAGGTTGTTTTTCGTTTCCTGCAATCAATGGAAAGTCAAATATGGAAAAGAAGCTGGGATCGACATAGTAGACGCTTTCTTTGAATTTCTTACCTTTGTAATCCACTAAGGTTTCCTGCCAAGTATTGATTCTACAGGCGTCTTCTACGGCGGGCAATTCATTTTTTCCGAAAACAGCCAAAGGAGCAGAGGTACTCCATATTTTCGTCATTTCCTTGTCAATGGCGCCCGATGCCCTGAAAATTCGGTCACCTTTGCTGTGCATCTGATCGAAACTTAGCTCATCCCAAACCCATAATAAAAGTAATACAGAAGCCGCTAGACTTACCGATAGGCCAATAATATTAATGGCCGCATAAAGCTTGCTTTTCGCCAAGCTTCTGAAAGCGCTTTTAAAGTAATTCTTTAGCATAGCTATTCCTTTTAATCAGATTTCAGCCCGTCAACTTTAATTTAGCCCTAATTGCTAGGGTCTAAAGCCGAAACCCTACTTTACGCCACCGTAGTCATCACAACTTGCCCGTCCAGCATTCGGATAATGCGATCGCTATAACGCGCATCATGTTCGCTGTGGGTAACCATTACAATGGTAGTCCCTTGTTCGTTTAATTCAGTAAGCAGCTGCATTACCTCATTACCGTTGTTTGAATCCAGGTTACCTGTCGGCTCATCCGCGAGGATAAGCTTAGGATTATTAACCACCGCTCGGGCAACGGCAACCCGTTGCTGTTGACCGCCGGAAAGTTGCTGTGGAAAGTGGTTTCTACGGTGCATAATCTGTACCTTCTCAAGCACCTCTTCCACTCGTTTTTTGCGTTCGGCGGCCGGCACTTTCGTATAAATCAGCGGGAGCTCTACGTTTTCAAATACAGTTAGCTCGTCAATCAAGTTGAAACTTTGGAAAACGAAACCAATATTGTGTTTACGCAAGTCTGAACGTTTCCGCTCGTTAAAGTGGGCCACTTCTATATCATTGAATTTATAACTGCCTTCGTCTAGATCATCTAAAAGGCCTATAATATTCAACAATGTGGATTTACCACATCCTGAAGGACCCATCACTGCTACAAACTCACCCTTTTGTACTTCTATACTTAGGTTGTTGAGCGCTACCGTTTCCACTTCCTCAGTACGGTAGAATTTTTGAAGTTCAGTTATTTTGATCATGGTCATTTAGCTATAAGCAATCGGAAATCAGCTTTCAGTTTCCTTTTTTGTGTTAGAATTTTTAAACCACACCAACTGCCTTTTATTTATTATTTTTATATTTAAACCTCTGTTTTTAATCTGAATTTCTTTTATGCGCGACTTTACCACGCTAGATTTTTGGCTTCGTAGTCATAAGTTGACGTTAAAAATTTATCATCTGACCAATCGCTTTCCTAAAGAAGAGCTCTTTGGTCTAACTTCTCAAATGAGAAGATCCGCATTATCGATTCCTTCCAATATTGCTGAAGGCTGCGGGCGAAATTCAAATAATGAATTAAAACGTTTCCTCACAATAGCAAGCGGTTCCGTTTCCGAGTTACAATATCAACTCATTTTATGTAAAGAACTAAAACTTTTAGATACAAATACCTCTGTAGAACTAAATAATGAAATCATCATCATCAGAAAATTAATCCACAGTTATGTTTCGAAATTATAACATAAGCCGATAGCCGACAGCTGAAAACCGATAGCTATTTTACCACCAACTCCTGCACCTTATCATACGTTTCGTAACTGGAAGTTACCACCTTTTCGCCGGGTTTCAAACCTTGAATCACTTCATAATAATCTGGGTTCTGTCTTCCTAATTGCACATCAGCGCGGTAAGCTGTTTTGCCGTCCGAGCTCAACTTAAATACCCAGTTTCCGCCTGTTTGTTGATAAAATCCGCCTTTTGGTAACAACACTGCTTTTGTTTCATCACTTAAAGCTAAACGTATTTGCAACGTTTGTCCACGTCTGATGCCTTTTGGCGTTTCACCGTCAAATTCCATATCCACTTGAAATCGGCCGTTAGCGACCTGTGTATAGACCTTTTTAACGCGTAACTTATAGGTTTTACCCGACAAGGTGAATTCACCATCTAAATCCGGATAAATACGTGAAATATAATGCTCATCAATATCAGCCTTTACCTTAAAGCCACTCAGCACATCTAATTGGCCAAATCGATCGCCCGGGTTCTTCTTTTGTCCAATTTCTGCATCAAAAGCTGTTAATTGGCCATCTATCGGCGCCCTAACAATCAAATCGCCTACTTTACGACGCATTAAGTCAAGCGCACTGCGTGTCCGTTCATAGGTTTCACGGCTTTCTCTTAATGATTGCTGCGTCCGGATAGAGTCGGTGTGCAGGTTTTCTCTACTCAATTTCATGCGTTCAACCTGATAAGTATATTCGTTACGCGCTTTTTCAAACTCTTGCCGACCAATTGCTTTTTGGTCGTATAAATGTTTCTTTAGATTAAATTCTCGGGTTGCTTCCTTAAAGCCGTTTTCTACCTCTGCCATTTGGTTGCGCGTAGCGATAGACGCTTGTTGCGCGTTTGTTTGAGATATCTGCGATTGCGTTAGCAAGTTTAATACCTGTGTTTCCTGATTGACCAAGCTCAATTCCAAATCCGTGTTCGATAAACGCATAATGGGATCGCCTTTTTTCATGATGGCACCGTCTTCGACAAATTTCTCCTCTACGCGTCCCCCTTCGGAAGCATCTAGATAAATGGTACTGATTGGCATGACCATACCGTTTACGGGGATAAACTCGCGGAATGGACCTTCGGATACTTCTGATATAGTTATTCTTTCTGCGTCAACATTTAATTTTGATTTTCCCGAGGTAAAATAATAGCTAGAGAAAATCAAGGCCCCAATGCCCACAATCCCTGCAACGGTAGCTATCCGCTTATTATTCCATTTCTTTTTTGGTAGTGCTCTGTCCATTTTATTCTTTATACGGCAAGAAAATATCCTTTTTGCTCGTTTAACAACTATACAAGCTTGTGCCATAAAAATAGGCTGCTAATAATCAGCTTTTTACGTGTTTTTTCGGTTTTGGTACTGTCCGATATCGTACACTTTATGTGCGCTTGCGTACAGCATATATAAAGTGTTTTGTAACATTTTTTCTGATAATCAGTCTTTTAATAATAATGGTATAGTTATATCTTTACATGAACCAGTTGTCTGCTTTCAGCCGTCAGCTATCAGACTAAATATTACAGAAAAAAGATACATAATATATATATTATAAATCAACACAGTTTGACGCCCCTGCATACCGCTTGTTTGCTAAAAGCGTACGAGTCTGATTGCTGAAAGCTGATTACCGAAAGCTAAAATAACATGAAACACGCCAGAATACTAATTATTGACGATGATCCTGATGTATTAACGGCAGTCAAATTGCTGTTAAAAAGAGAAGTCAGTGAAGTGATTGCAGATAAAAACCCCGAGAATATTCCTGCCATCCTGTCGAGACAGCCTATTGATTTGGTACTACTTGATATGAACTTCAAGAGTGCTATCAATACCGGTAATGAAGGGTTGTATTGGTTAAATCGGGTTAAGTCGCTCCGTCCGGAGCTGCCTGTTATAATGATCACCGCCTATGGTGCTATTGATTTAGCGGTTACATCATTAAAGCAGGGAGCTACCGATTTCATCGTAAAGCCATGGCAGAATGAACATTTGCTACAAGTAATCGGAGATATCTTAAATAAAAAGCCGGGCAAAAAGAAGTCGGAAACACCGCAAGTTGCGCAAAGTGACATTATCGGTGAATCAGAAGTAATGAAAAACCTGATGCATAAAATCACGAAAATTGCACCAACAGATGCCAATATTCTTATCCTGGGTGAAAATGGAACAGGGAAAGATGTAATTGCTGACATGATACATCGTGAGTCTAGGCGGGTTTTAATGCCTTATGTAAAAGTTGATGTTGGCGCTTTGACGGATACACTCTTTGAAAGTGAACTTTTTGGCCATAAAAAGGGCGCTTTTACAGATGCAAGGGAAGATCGCGTAGGACGCTTCGAAGCAGCTGATAAAGGGACTTTATTTTTAGATGAAATCGGAAACATTTCTTTACAGCAGCAGGCAAAATTATTAAGTGTGCTTCAAAATAGACAAGTTATTCCACTGGGAAGTAATACACCAATTCCTGTTGATATACGTTTATTGTGTGCTACTAATGTGCCGCTAGTGGCATTGGCTAACGAAAGTCGCTTCCGAAAAGACTTAATCTACCGCATCAATACCGTGGAAGTGCAAGTACCCCCTTTGCGGGAAAGGGGAAACGACATCTTACTTTTGGCTCGCCATTTTATGAAAAAGTATGCTTCTAAATATGCAAAGCAGTTTCCCGACTTGGATAAACGTGCAGAAGACAAGCTTTTAAATTATCATTATCCGGGGAATGTTCGCGAGTTACAGTATAGCATTGAGCGGGCAATTATTATGTCAGACGGTGAGACCTTAAACGCAGAAGACATTATATTCTCTCCAATTGAGCAGGCCGGCGGCCAGGCAAAAGTAGAGCATGATGCCTATAATTTAAGTGAAATGGAGAAAAATGCGATCATGAAGGTAATCGAAAAACACAATGGTAACATTAGCAAAGCCTCGCAGGAATTAGGATTAACACGTACGGCTCTTTATAGAAGATTAAGCAAGTATAATATCTAATGAACCGTTTGCGTCTTTTAATTACGTTTAGAGCGTTTTTACTTTTTCTTATCATTGGTCTGTTATGCTGGTTGCTTCTTACCGGTTATTACCTTTATGCATTGCTGGTTCTTCCGGTGTCCTTGTGGATGCTTAGTTTAAACTTTCGTTCGCAATTGCGCGCCTATAGAGAACTGGAAGAATTCGCAGAAGCGGCCCGCTATCGCGACTTTACCCGCTTCTTTCCCCTTCAGAATGCCGGACCTGAAATCAGGCCACTTCGTGGTGCTTTTAATGAGATTAATGGTGTATTCAAAAAAATAAGTAGTGAACGCGAAACTCAATACCAATACCTGCAAACTATTTTAGAAGTAGTGAACACTGCCATCCTTTCTTATGATGAGCGAACAGGAAAAGTCGTTTGGATGAATGAGGCTTTTAAAGAATTATTTAATATCCCTTATATCTCCGTTATTGAAGGATTGAACAAGCGTAATCCTGACCTATATCGGAAAGTAATGGAAGTGTCGTCAGATAAAGCGGACGTTTTTACAGTACCAACGCCAAAAGGCGTACTCAAACTTCAGTTTTCTACAAGTAGTTTTCAAACACCGGAAGGACATTATCGGTTATTAGCTTTCCAAAATATTAATGAGGCGTTAGATGAAACCGAATCGAGGGCTTGGCAAAAATTGTTAAGTGTTTTAACGCATGAGATTATGAATTCGATTGCGCCAATATCTTCCCTTGCTGATACCTTGAAAAACCGATTAGAAACGTTACCAAACAGCGAAGAGCTGGATGATATACGCTTAGGTACCGAAACGATTAAAAGAAGAAGCGAGGGTTTGCTGAAATTTGCAAGTACTTATAGAAGCCTCAACAAAATTGCTCAGCCGGAATTAACAACCGTTTATGCCTCGGATTTGTTCGAAAACCTTTATCAATTAATGGAACCTTCGCTTATTCAGAAAAATATTGAACTGGACATCATCCTGAAGGATCCCATCCTCCAATTATCCTTAGACGTCAATTTAATAGAACAGGTACTTATCAATTTGTTGTTAAATGCTATGGAGGCAGTAAAGGATATAGAGAAACCTTATATTAGCCTCTCCGCGCTAGCAAATAACGGTAGTCCACAGATTAAGGTGATGGATAATGGAAAGGGGATACCTAAAGATTTGCTGGAAAGCATTTTTGTTCCTTTCTTTACTACCCGTAAAAGCGGAAGTGGCGTTGGTTTAACACTCAGCAAACAGATTATGCTCATGCATAAGGGAAACATTAGCGTCCACTCGGAGGAAGGGAAAGGAAGTGTGTTTACATTGCAGTTTTAGTCGGCTGTCGGCTATGAGCAGTCAGTAATCGGATAAAATTAAACAATGAAAATCGGCTGTCGCTGAAAGCTAATGGCCGAAAACTGAAGGCAAAAAAATGAAAATACTCGTAGTTTGTTTGGGGAATATTTGTAGATCTCCCACTAGCTCATGGAATATTAGCCCATTTAGCGAAAGAAAAAGGATTAGATTGGGAGATTGATTCGGCAGGAACGGGAGACTGGCATGTTGGAGAATGTCCGGATAGGAGATCGATAGCCATTGCAAAAAAATATGGCGTCGACATCAGCGGGCAGCGGGCCCGCCAATTTAATCGGATTGATTTTGAATATTACGATAAGATTTTGGTGATGGATCGGAATAATCTGCGTGATGTATTGGCGATGGCTCATTCGCCGGCCGATCGCGCAAAAGTAAGCCTCTTCTTAGAAAATGATATTGTGCAGGATCCGTACTATGATAACAACCTGTTTGATCCGGTCTATAAGATAATTGCAGCGCGTTGCGAAACCTTGCTAAAGGAGTTAGCCAGCTAGCTTTCTAACACCACGAGTCGATCTCCTTTTAAAACCGGGATCGTATTCAGCAGATCAACCTGTAAGCAAAAGTCAATATCTTTTTGGATCCCTAAGTGCTGTAATCGTTTACTATGGGCACTTTGAGCAAGAAAGTCGGCCAGATCGTTTGCCGCGGCTAGATACAGATTTTCAGCAGCAATGGCTGCGTCATCTCCTTTTTGATGGCTATCCTTCAGTTTGTTTATAACCGCACCGGCAAAGACCGTGTCTTCTAAGTTAAAATTATCTTTCCACCCGGCACATACTAATAGGACAGGATCATCTTGTCGCCGTAACCAGTTACAAAGCGCGGTAAGATTCAAAAAAGATCCGATGACAACATTTTTGGCTTCTCGTGATAAGTGAATAGCCTTCGTACCGTTGGTAGTAGTCAATACAATGGTTCTGCCGTTGACTTTCTCGCTAACATAAGAAAACGGAGAATTGCCGAAATCAAAACCATCTACTACTTCACCATTTCGCTCGGCAGCAAGTAAATATCCATGGTCTTTATAAATAGCGCAAGTAGATACTTCCGCCACAGGAATAATCCCTTCAGCTCCGTTGGCCAATCCGTAGCACATAGAGGTAGTAGCTCTAAAAATATCGATCACCACCACAATGCTATTTCTGATGTCGTGTAAATGAATGAGCGCAGGGCTCAAGCAAACGTTTATTTCCTTAGTTTGGTCAAGCAAAATATAAATGTTTTTTTCGGATGATGTAAATGACAGCTTATTTAATAAAAGGGGGCTTACTTACCTCAGCCTTTACTTTTTTATCTCTTATTTTGACGTAAATTTCAGTTCCTTCTTTGCTATATTCCTTACTTAGATAACCTAATCCGATTGATTTTTGAAGCGTTGGAGATTGGGTGCCGGAAGTAACATGCCCAATTGGTTGGTCGTTTTCATTAACAAGTTCGTAGCCATGTCTTGGAATGCCGCGCTCAATCATTTCAAATCCAACTAATTTACGCTGTATTCCTTCTTCTTTTTGTTTTTTTAAGTTTTCAGCATTTACAAAGTCCTTTGTAAATTTGGTTACCCATCCCAAACCCGCTTCGAGTGGTGAAGTGGTATCATCGATATCATTTCCATATAAACAGAAACCCATTTCAAGACGTAGCGTATCGCGTGCCCCTAAACCAATTGGCTTGATTCCAAAAGGCTTACCGGCGTTCATAATAGCCTCCCACACTTCTTTCGCATGTTCATTGTCAACATAAATTTCGAATCCTCCGGCACCGGTATATCCTGTAGCGGAAATTAACACATTATCTATGCCGGCAAATACACCTTTTTTAAAGGTATAATATTCCATTTCTCCCAAATCTAGGCTTGTTAGGCTCTGCAATGCTTCTGTCGCTTTAGGGCCTTGTACTGCGAACAGGGAAGTTTTATCAGAAATGTCTTTCATTTCAACACCAAAGGTGTTGTATTTTGAAATCCAGTCCCAATCCTTTTGTATATTAGAGGCATTTACGACGAGTAAATACGTTTTTGCGTCTATACGATAAACCAGAAAATCATCGACAATACCTCCTGTTTCGTTGGGTATACAGGCATATTGAATTTTCCCATCAAAAAGCTTTGACGCATCATTGGAACTTATTTTCTGTACTAATTCCAATGCTCTTTCTCCTTTTAATATGAACTCGCCCATATGGCTTACATCGAACACGCCTACACCGGTACGAACCGTTTGATGTTCATCATTGATACCCGTATATTGTACGGGCATGTTGTAGCCTGCAAAGGGTACCATCTTAGCACCGAGCGCTATGTGTAAATCCGTGAGGGCGGTAGTTTTCATGTTAGAACAAATTAAAAAATCAAAAAATGCTGCGCAAACTTATACAAAATAAGGGTACTTGCAAAAACTTGTTTTGTTATGCAGGGATTTAGCTTTAAAAAAAGAACTTTTTTCTTAATCAGCTTTTTCTTGATAAAAAGCTGACCAAAACCGAAGAACGAAGTGATGAGTTCATGAACACTTTTGAAAGTAAACAAGAGTGAATAAATCAAGGCTATGGATGCTACCTTGCACCTGATGGCAAAGCATCACTGGCGCGGATTGGAGCCGTTTCACTTCTTCAATCCGCTTGGGTACTACAATATGAACATATGTACAAATGCTTTGCTGCTCGTTGCGTCGGTATCCTCCAAGGCCATTCTTCTCACGCACAGGGCTGTATTTAGGGCTGAAAATAAATACGTTCGGTTAAGAGTAAAATCCCTACGTTCTGCTAAAGTATCGCCTAGGAAATTTGCGGTTTGCACGTTGATGCACTACCTCTTGTAGCAAAGTTCCAAGCGATGAGTCTTTGGTTACTTTTTTCATCATTTGTTAGTTTTCAATGGCATTCAAGCTACTTCGTGGTCTGCGGAAGAAAGTGACAAAAAAAGGTTCTTTTAATATAAACACCTTCATCTATATGTTAAAGACGAAATCAACCAACTGGAGTTCATCGAAGGTAACGCCTGTTTTGTTATGAAGGCGCTCCATAAGCAATTAAACAAAAGAAAGACTTAACTGAGGATCTGTAATCCTGAAGGTTTTACGATGGTGTGGGGTTAAGCCATACTTCAGAACGGCATCCCGATGCCTTTTTGTGGGGTAGCCCTTGTTTTTTAACCAGTCGTATTCAGGATGCTCGTTGGCTAAATTGTCCATATAATCATCGCGATAGGTTTTTGCCAAAATGGAAGCGGCGGCTATTGAAAGATACTTTCCATCACCTTTTATAACACACTGATGGGGAATATTTTGGTATCTTCTGAAACGATTTCCATCAACTAGAATATATTCGGCCTGCATTTTCAATGCATCTAAAGCTCGATGCATCGCAAGAAAAGAAGCGTTTAATATATTGATCTGATCAATTTCTTCCGCGCTCGCACTCGCAACAGCAAAAGCAAGGGCTTCATTTTCTATCATTTCCCTCAAATCATAGCGCTGAGCTGCGGATAATATTTTCGAATCATTCAGAATACCGTGCTTAAATGAGGAAGAAAAAATAACAGCTGCAGCGAAAACCGGGCCTGCCAGGCAACCTCTTCCAGCTTCATCGCATCCAGCTTCAATTAATTCATTTTGAAAGGTAGATAACAGCATGTCTATGATACAATATTGATGGGGCACAAATGAAGCAAAGATAAGAATTTTTCTAGCTATTAGATGTTAGCTGTTAGTGCATAAATTTGTGAAGGCGCTTGATTGGCTAGTGCCTAACGCCTAAAGGCTAATAGCTAGATTCTATATATTTTTTATGTTACAATTAAACCAAAAAAATGTGAACCAGTCAAAAAGCTGCTTTACTATACAAAAAAACATGGGATTTCAGAAGACAAACTTGTTGATCTGTACTTGTCTGTTGTTAAGTTTCTGTTCCGTATACGCGCAGAAGAAGAAATCCATAGTTCCTACGACGATTGACTTTAGATCCGATATTCAGATAGATGGGGATTTATCGGAATGGGGAGACAGCTTGCGGAATTATTATGAGAAGCAAGACCTCCAATATGAGATAGCAAATGACGAGAAGCAGATATATGTGGCAATGCGTGTGAAAGATGGCAGTTGGCAGACGCAAGCCTTGCACCAAGGGTTTAGCTTCCTCGTAAATAAGGAGGGAAAGAAGAAGGAAGGGGCTTCGATTATTTTTCCAATTCCCGATCGTGAGTCTTTGAGAAGCTTGGCATCAAAAGATAAGGACGAGAAACCGGCCGATATACGGGAGGGGATTTTGAAAGCAGTACGAGCCATTTTCATTGTCGGAATGGCGGATGTCGTGGATGGCCCCATCTCACTGGAAAATAACTATGGTATTAAAGCGACTGTGAAAATTGACAGTTCGGACGCGGTATGTTATGAGGCAGTTATTCCCTTCGAACGAATAGGATTGGAACAGGAAAGAGATAAGGAGGTAGCATTTAACATAAAAATAAATGGCATTATCATGCGTACAGTAGGAGGTGGGCAACCAATGGGACGATATGGTTATGGTGGATATGGATATTACGGTACTCAACCAAGTAGAAAGGAGACACAGCAAGAACCTGGGACGTGGATTATCTTACCACTCGCTAAACCCAAATAAAATAGTCGTACAGATACTAAATATACAATCATTAATTAAATGTGCTTAAAAAAAATCAACCAAATTGTTAGAAGTATTTTTCTTCTCTCCCTCTTCGGAATAAGCCTTTGTTCTTTTCAAGCGCAAGCACAGACAGGTAAAGTAGTTAACGGTGTGCTCAGGGATAGTACAGGGCTGAGTGTGATTGCTGCCTCCGTTAAACTGATGTCGCCGCAGGATACGCTTCAGGTGAGCAGCGACGTTGATGGAAAATTTAGCTTTAAAAATGTAAAGGCAAGCAGTTTCAATTTGCTGATTACCAGTTTGGGTTTTAGACCATTTAGCAGAAGTTTTTCCTTCAATGGACAGCATTCGCTTGATTTACCTCCATTAGTTATGTCGTTCGAATCGAAACTTTTAGAGGTAGTAAATGTAACAGGAGGTACTTTAGTAACGATGAAAGAAGACACGGTGGAATACAATGCAAAAGATTACCGGGTGCGGCCAAACGCAATGACGGAAGAACTTATAAAGAAACTGGATGGAGTAGAAGTGGATAAAGATGGTAACGTGCAAGCGCAGGGTGAAAGTGTCACGCGGGTTAGAATTAATGGAAAAGACTTCTTTGGCGGGGATGTGAAAACAGCAACAAAAAATTTACCGGCTGATATCATTGAGAAAATACAAATCGTGGATGATTATGGCGATCAGGCAAATCTAACCGGTAATAGAACAGGAGAGCCCGAGAAAATATTGAATATAACGATAGCGGAAGAAAACAATAACGGTAATTTCGGGCAGTTTGGTGCGGGGATGGGCACGAAGCCGGAGGGAGATAATGGATATCGATATCAGCTGGGAGGTATGTACAATTCATTTACCGGGTCACGCCAATTTTCTGTCTTGGTCAATGCAAATAATAATAACAACCAAGCTTTTGATTTCAATGCAAGAGGCAGTGGAGCCAGAAGAATGCCCGGAGGGGGAGGAAGAAGAATGGGAGGCGGTTTTGGCGGTCCGGGAGGTTTTGGTGGAGGAAGCAACGGCTTAACCGATTCGTATTCAGCGGGCTTCAACTATAGAAAAGATTTTAATGATAAATGGACTACCTATGGCAACTATAGCTACAATCATAGTGATAATAACGTAATCAGTGCCAATTCCATTCAAGACTTTTTTCTTGATACAACGATTTTAAGAAACACCAATGCTACCAGTAATGCGATCAGTAATAATCATCGATTCGACTGGAATGTAGAATATAAACCGAATGATAAATTATTTATCAAACTTTCGCCTACATTTAGCATTGGCAACAATAATACAGGAAGTTATGAATTTACCTATCAAAGTATAAATGATACACTTTCTAATAAAATCGAAAATATAAACAATGATAAATCCTTTACACCAAATTATGGTGGTAGTGGCTTATTGAACTACAAGATAAACGATAGGGGTAGGAATATCTTTTTTAATTTTTCGCTAAATTCAGCCAGAACAGAGCAAGACCTGGATAGAATTATCAATAATATTACTTTCAGCAGGGACTTAGACAGCGCTGCTATTTACCAAAGGCAGTTGGTAGATTTGAATAATAAGGGGTTCAATGGGGGTACGTCCGTCTCGTATATTGAACCGCTTACTGACAAGAGCAATTTAGAGTTTAGTTACGATTTTAATTTCGCAACTTACGATAACGATCGGCAAGCGAACTCAATGGACGTGGAAGGAAATAGCATACCCAACCCATCCTTAAGCAATTTTTACGCGTATACCTTTTCAACTCATCGTGCCGGAGTTACCTATCGCTATAGAACAGATAAGTTCGTTTATCAATTAGGGGCTACCGTTTTACCTACCAGGCTAACAGGACATACAACCTTGGCTGGTCAAGATTTATCGTTCGGACGAAACGGCTTTTACTTTGTTCCGGTAGCTCGTTTTGAATACAAAGCTTCACGAACCCGCTCATTAAATGTGGAATATCGGGGGAATGCAAGCGAGCCGACCTTCTCGCAATTACAACCAATAACGGATGTTTCAAACCCAAATTTTCCTACGACGGGTAATCCTAATCTAGCTGCGGAGTTCAACCACACGCTAAATCTACGTTACCGTAACTTTGATTTCAAATCGGGTAATATTTTCTTCGCCGTATTGAATGCGAATGTTATCGAAGATAAAATTACGACTAATCGTATTACAACGATGGACGATAGTTTAGGAGTCGTTCAGGAAACGAGATACCTAAATACTGGCGGGAATTATAATGCCCGCGGTTTTTATCACTATGCAAAACCCTTTAATAATCGTAAGTATGTAGTTTCCTTAAGAGGATCCGCCAATTTCAATAATAACATATCCTATGCAAATTCTGTGGAGAATGAGGCTAAGAATTGGGTATTAAATCAAGGGCTCAATGTGCAGATCAACCCTAAAGACTGGCTGGAAATTCGACCGGGAATAGACTTTACCTATAACACCACAAAAAACAGTTTACAGAATCGGAGCAATCAGAATATAACGACTTGGGCCGCCTCTATGTATGGTAATATTTATATCACACCCACCTTATTATGGAACTTTGATGTAGCTAAAACGAGTAACAATGGCTATGAAGGTAATGTTCAGGCCAATCCTTTAATTATCAATACGTTTATTGAGAAACAATTCTTTAAAAACAAAAACGGAATGTTGCGCCTGCAAGCCTTCGATTTGTTAAACGAACAGGTGAGTATATCGAGGTCTGTTACCGAAAATAGAATTTCGGATAGCAGAACAAATCGACTCGCTCGTTATTTTATGCTATCTTTTACGTATCGCTTTCAAAAATTTGCAGGTAGAACGGGAGCTATGCCAGATGATAATGGCCCTGGACGTTGGGAAAGAGGTGGTCGGTCTATGAGTGGACCCGGGGGAAGGCCGGGTGGATTTTAATATACCCACAATTTTATCTAAGTTTGTCCACCACAATGGATCATCACATCATTCATTTATCGAACGGTATCCGCGTTCTTTTGAAGCCTGCAGATACGGTTGTATCCCATGCCTGTATTTTAGTCAACGCAGGAACACGCGATGAACGTCCTGAACAATACGGAATGGCTCACTTTATCGAGCACTTGTTGTTTAAACGCACGGAAAGACGAAATACAAATCAGATTCTGAATCGCCTTGAGCTCGTAGGGGCAGACCTTAATGCATACACAACCAAGGAATATACGTGCGTGCACGCATCCTTTTTAACGGAACATTTGTCGCGCGTACTAGATCTTTTTGAAGATATTATTTTCCACTCCGTGTTTCCTGAATCAGAGATGGAAAAAGAGAAAAGCGTAATCCTGGACGAAATAGCATCTTACCAAGACAGCCCTGAGGACGCTATCGCAGACGATTTTGAAGATATGTTGTTCGATCAGCATGCTTTGGGCCATAATATCTTAGGAACCAGCGAATCACTGAAGGCGATAACCAGACAAGATATTTTCCAATTCTTGAAAGAAAATTATTGTACTGATCAAATTGTTTTAGCAATAACCGGGCAATATGATTGGAAGAAAATAAAAAAATTAACAGAAGGCATATTAAGCGATATTCCTGCAAATCTTTCTGCACGGGAGAGGAATATGACAATTAATTATAAGCCAATACAACGAAAAATTGTGAAACCAATTGTACAGGCGCACGTGAGTTTAGGAAATGTAGCCTATTCTTTACACGATGATCGTAAGGTTGGCTTAATGGTATTAAACAATTTGCTCGGCGGAATGGGAATGAGTTCTAGGTTGAATCTCCAAATCCGTGAAAAATATGGAATAGCTTACACCATTGAATCCAATTATACACCCTACACAGATACCGGAATATTTTCCATTTACTATGGTACAGATGGAGACAAGGCCCATCAGGCTCAAAGGCTAGTCAATAAAGAGCTTAAAAAGCTACGCGATACCAAACTGGGAAGCTTACAACTCCATCAGGCTAAGCAAAAGTTTATCGGCCAGATTGCTTTAGGGGAGGAGAATCGGATGGGAGTGCTTATTTCGATGGCAAAAAATTTGCTAGACTATGGCAAGGTAAACACGCTGGAAGAAGTAGTAGAGCAAATAAATAGGGTGAGTGCGGAAGAGCTTCTGGCAACTGCAAATGAAGTATTCGAAGACGCAAAACTTAGTGAGCTCGACTTTATTCCGGAGCAGGAATAGCTATATAGTGGCCTTTTACGTTTTGACTTTTGACTTTTTAATTTTTACTTTGCAACATGAAGTTACCCATAGTAGCATACGGAGATCCGGTATTAAAACGAAAAGCCATCGATATAGATAAAGATTATCCTGAACTGGAGAATCTAATAGCAAATATGTTCGAAACGATGTATGCTGCCCATGGTGTTGGTATAGCCGCACCGCAAGTCGGGCTTTCTATCCGACTCTTTGTCGTGGATGCGTCTCCTTTTGCAGAAGATGATGCCCCTGAATTGAAAGATTTTAAAAAAGTGTTCATAAATGCGCATATCGAAGAAGAAGAGGGAGAGAAGTGGGAGTTCAATGAAGGTTGCTTAAGTATCCCTGATATTAGAGAAGATGTAAGTAGGCACTCCATTATACATATAAGGTATTTTGATGAAAATTGGGTAGAACACCGTGAAAAATATGATGGCCTTGCCGCCAGGGTTATTCAGCACGAGTACGACCATATTGAAGGTAAACTGTTCACTGATAGATTAAGCGTATTGCGTAAGGCGATGTTGAAGTCTAAACTGGACGCCATTTCAAAGGGCCATGTAAAAGTGGATTACAAAATGAAGTTTCCTGCTCTTAAAAAGAAACGCTAAACTTATCCGCCAATGATGGGCAAAGAAAGTTTGTAGCGTACAGAAATGATTCGGATAATAAAAATAAGCGAAGCACTTAGGAAAGCGTTGAGGTTGTCGTCCATACCAAAACTTGATAAGACAATAAATGAAATAGCGCCCGATAGACAGGCGGTGGCATAAATTTCCCGCCTAAAGATAAGTGGTGTTTCATTCATTAAAGTGTCGCGCGTTACCCCACCCATTACCGCGGAAAACATACCCAATACAATAGCTGCGATCTCGCTGCTGTCTGCAGCAAGTGATTTCTGCAGACCGACAATGGTAAAAAAGCTGATACCCAAGGCATCAAACATAAACAAGGTCCTTCTCAGTTTACCAAGGTATCGGTGCGTTGTGATGGCGATAATAACACCAATCAAAATAGCTAGAAGGTAGTTTCCGTCATCTACCCAAACGGGGCGTGTGTTCAAGAAAATATCCCGTAAACTACCGCCGCCAATAGCAGTGACAAAACCGGTAAAGGCAGCACCAAAGATATCTATCTTGTGATCAGCTGCCGTCATCGCTCCGGAAATAGCAAAGACTAATGCACCGATTAAGTCTATCTGATAAAGTAAGTCCACAAAGGCTATGTTTCTTTATTACTAAACTAGCTTTTAAATACTAAGTTTGCAATAGCTGATAATAGCTTTTCGCCGGAATTACTTTTGCTCCCATGGATCGGAGATGCTCGCTTTCTATCTGGCAGTCTATGAGTTCAAATCGATTGGAGGTGCAAAGTTCAATTAAGGCTAACTTACTGGCATTCGGTGCTAATGAAAACATGCTTTCGCCGCAAAAAACATGGTTTCTTTTTCCGCAGATAACCCCATATAAGCCGCCTACTAATTGTTCCTTTTTCCACACTTCCACTGACATGGCAAAGCCCTCTTGGTGCAAGTTAATATAGGCCGTTTGCATATCTTCCGTAATCCAGGTTCCCTGTTGGCCCTTTCTGGGGGTCAATGCACAGTGACGAATAACCTGTGCGAAAGCTGAATTATAAGTAATCCGATAGCTATTGCTGCGCAGTTCCTTACGCATGCTTTTGCTGATTCTTAAATCTTGTGGCAATAGTATAAAACGATTGGGGGGTGCATACCATAATATAGGTGTGCTTTCATCATACCAAGGGAAGATCCCTTGTGCATAAGCACATCGAAGGCGTTCTGTTTTAAGGTCGCCTCCGATTGCAAGTAAGCCATCCTCCTCGGCTAATAAGGGATCCGGAAACCAAAAATCCTCCTCGTTAAGTTGAAAAAGCATGTTTAGCTAATAGCTGGCCTAATCCTCTTGTCTCGGTTCTTTACTTATTTTTTCAAAAAGCTTATCCATCCGTTCCACATATTCGTTTGTATCATCTACAAAAAATTCAAGTTGAGGAACAATGCGAGCTTGGTTCTTAATACGACTTCCTAATTTATATCGGATTTCACCGGCATGACTTTTTATGTTCGCAATCGCCTCTTGCACGTTTTTCGCATTGAGGAAACTCAGGTAGATGCGAGCAATGGCCAAGTCAGGTGTCACCCTTACTCGTGTCACTGTCACCAGTGTATCAGGAGCCCATACCATCCCTTCCCTTTGAAATATATCAGCCAAATCTTGCTGGATTACACTAGCAAAACGTTGTTGTCTTTTACTCTCTGTTGATGCCATGTTTTCAATTTCTTTTATGAATGATTAATATAACAAATTATTGTACGGGTAGCGGGCTGTATGAATTTTGATTACCTTGTCGTATAAGAGCTGTCGGAATTCTTCAACGTTCTTTTTTTCTGTGGCAGAAATGAAAACGGCAGGGCTGCTGTGTTTAGCCATCCAACTGTTCTTAAAATCGTCAATAGTGATGTTTTTCTTCGCCTGCTCATCGCCGTTATCATCACGCGCTACTTCGGCAGATTTGTAAGCGTCAATTTTGTTAAAAACGGTAATCACCGGTTTGTCTATTGCACCTAAATCTTTTAATGTCTCATTTACGGTATTAATGTGATCTTCAAAGTTCGGATGTGAGATATCAACCACGTGGACCAAAATATCAGCTTCACGAACTTCATCTAAGGTTGATTTGAAGCACTCCACTAAGTGATGTGGAAGTTTTCTGATAAATCCAACGGTATCGGATAGCAGAAATGGCAAGTTGTCGATAACAACCTTCCGAACAGTGGTATCCAGTGTGGCAAATAATTTGTTCTCTGCAAAGACTTCCGATTTTGAGATCATATTCATGATCGTCGATTTGCCGACGTTCGTGTAACCAACTAATGCAACGCGAATTAGTTCACCTCTATTTTTCCGTTGGGTTTCGTTTTGCTTATCAATCTGCTTTAGCTTTTCTTTTAATAAAGAGATCTTGTTTAAAATCATCCGACGGTCGCTCTCAATCTGGGTTTCACCGGGTCCTCTCATTCCGATACCACCTTTCTGACGTTCCAAGTGGGTCCACATTCGTGTCAGGCGAGGAAGTAAATATTGCAATTGAGCAAGCTCGACTTGCGTCTTTGCTTGTGCCGTTTTTGCCCGATTGGCAAATATGTCCAGTATGAGATTGCTCCGATCCAGTATTTTAATCTTCAGTTCATTCTCGATGTTTCTTAGCTGAGAAGGGCTTAGTTCGTCATCAAATACAACTATATCTGCTTCCTCCGCGTTTACATATGCTTTAATTTCGTCTAATTTTCCACTGCCTACAAATGTAGCTCTGTCCGGCTTTTGCATCCGTTGTGTAAAAGTATTGATGGTCTCGCCTCCCGCGGTTTCGACAAGAAAAGCGAGTTCCTCGAGATATTCTTTTTCCTGATCTTCCGTTTCATTGGGTGTTATGATCCCCACTAAAACAGCTCGCTCAGGCTTTATTGCTGTGTCGTATATTTTTTTTATCGCCATAGTGTTCTTATGGAATTAAAATTACTAATAATAGTTCTATAACTTATGTTTATACGCAATTTTAACAATACATATAAACGTTCTTTCTTCATTGTTTTCAATGAAAGAATCGTGCCTGAAACATGGATGAATACGTTGAAATGATTTTTATCAGTAGGTGAAACCCATACCTATCAAAATACCGCATTTGCGCCCAGGTTCTTTTGGCAGCGATAGTATGATATGGAAGAGATTACATAACTGATACTTATTATAGGGTGAAATGATTTAATGGTACAAAGATACGACTTTTGCTTTAAAAATACATGTTATGAAATTTTATCCCAACTTATTCCTTTACTTTGCACCAGAAGGTGATCGCGAAGTAACCGGTTTTTCGGGTCTTCAAGCTTCGGATCTTGTTTAAAGATATTGATCACTAGATTTCTCGCGTCTTGCAGCAAGATCTGATCAGTGCTTAAATCGGCTAGTTTAAGATCTAATATACCACTTTGTTGTGTGCCGGCAATATCTCCCGGGCCTCTCAGCTTAAGATCGGTTTCTGCTATCTCGAAACCATCGTTCGTTTTAACCATAGTACTTAGCCTGAGTTTACCCTCAGTACTTAGTTTGTTGGAAGACATCAGGATACAAAAGGACTGCTCTCCGCCTCGACCAACCCGACCACGTAGCTGATGCAATTGTGATAAGCCAAATCGCTCTGCATTTTCAATAATCATGACGGTAGCATTCGGCACGTTTACGCCAACTTCTATTACAGTAGTGGCAACCATAATCTGTGTTTCTCCTTTTACGAAACGCTGCATCTCAAAATCTTTATCTTTAGCCGGCATCTTTCCGTGGACAATGCTGATTTTGTATGTTGGAAGAGGAAATTCACGAGCTAGGTTTTCAATTCCTGCCTCCAAGTGCATTAGATCCAGTTTTTCGCTTTCTTTGATTAATGGATACACGACATATACCTGTCGTCCTTTAGCAATTTCATCCCGCATGAAACCAAACATCCTTAATCGGCTACTTTCGAATAAATGAAGCGTTTTGATGGGCTTCCTACCAGCGGGGAGCTCATCAATCACAGATACATCCAAATCCCCATAGAGCGTCATGGCCAAGGTACGAGGTATAGGAGTCGCCGTCATAACAAGCATGTGCGGAGGTGTTTGATTTTTGCGCCATAATTTGGCCCTTTGTTCAACACCAAATCGATGCTGTTCGTCAATTACGACAAGCCCTAAATTCTTAAATTGTACGGTATCTTCAATAAGCGCATGGGTACCAACCAATATGTCTAAAGATCCGTCTAGTAGGTTTTCGTGAAGAATTTTCCGCTCCTTTTTAGGCGTCGATCCACTTAACAGTTTAATGGAAACAGGTAAGTCGCCAATTAAAGAAATTAAACCGTTAAAATGTTGTTGAGCAAGAATCTCGGTAGGGGCCATCATACAAGCCTGACAGCCGTTGTCGACAGCCAACAACATAGTCATGAGTGCTACCACCGTTTTTCCACTGCCCACATCTCCTTGTAAGAGGCGATTCATTTGCGCTCCCGTATGCGTGTCATGCCGAATTTCTTTAATTACCCTTTCTGTGCGTTTGTTAGCGGAAATGGTAGGTGCTCTTGATAGAAGGCGTTGAAATTACTTCCAACTTTATCGAATATATGGCCTTTGAACTTATGGGTCTGAAGCAGCTTGTTTTTTAACAATTTCAATTGTATAAAGAATAGTTCTTCAAACTTTAAACGTCTTTCAGCTGCCTTTAATTCCTCTACACTGGACGGGAAATGAATATGGGTGATCGCTTCTGCTTTTGAGATCAAATGCTGTTCTTTTAGCAGGTAAGATGGCAGGTTTTCCTCCATTTTTTTTGAAGCCCAAGCAACTAGCCCTTCTTGCAGTCGTTGAATCCCCTTTGTATCTAAAAAGGATTGCTTGAGTTTTTCGGTTGACCGATAAACGGGTTGTAAACTTGGATTACCCACGTTTTTATTAGCCGCATTATATAGCTCCATCTCCGGGTGCGTCATAGACAATTGGCCATTAAAAAGGGTAGGTTTCCCAAATATAACATATACCGATCCGATTTTCAGACTCTTTTCCAGCCAACGGATGCTCTGAAACCAGACAAGCTCCATTAGTCCGGTTTCATCTTTAAATTGCGCAACCAGTCGTTTTCCTCTTTTCTGTCCTATCTGTTCTACGGCGGTTAATCTACCGAGAATTTGGACTGATGGCATGTCCGGATGTAGATCCTTTATCTTATAATATTTCGTTCGGTCGATATAACGGAAAGGGTAATAGTGTACAAGATCGCCAAAAGTATATATTGCCAGTTCCTTTTTGAGCAAATCTGCCTTTTGTGGACCGACACCTTTTAAGTATTCTATTGGTGTATGTAAACCATATTCAATCACAGGCATCCGTACCGACTTTGCAACTAGGCTTTCCAGGCAATACAAGAAATTTCAACATCCACTCCTTTAGGGAGCCCTTTTACGGCAATCGTTTCCCGTGCCGGGGCATTCTCCGTAAAGTATTCACCATAAACTTCATTGACTATATTGAAGTTAGCCATATCTGTTAGGAAAATACTCGTTTTAACCACATCTGCAAAAGAGTAACCCGCTTCCTGCAGAATAGCATGTAGATTTTCCAGCACTTGTTTGGTTTGTCCTGCGATACTGTCTAGAACTAAATTGCCCGATTCGGGAGATAAGGCTATTTGTCCGGATATATAGAGTGTATTGCCTGCTTTAACCGCTTGATTGTACGGACCAATTGGGGCTGGGGCGTTGTTTGTATTAATGATTTCTTTCATTTGATCTAGCATTAATTGAGGAAAAACCAGTCGATCAATTTATATAGAACTCCAAGTAGAAAGAGAACAATAGCTATTTTATTGATAGCATGCATTACCTTCAAATTGAAACTCTTTTTGGAGTTATTCTCTTGGTTCTTCTTCGGGAAAAAGTACATGTTACGAAATTAACCCAGATCGATGAGAATTCAAAGAAAAAACCCTCGGGACATTGTCCCGAGGGTTTCTATAATAACCTGCTTAATAGACAGGATTATTTTTTGAATTGTACGTTACGGTTCAACTGACGACCTTCTTCAGTAGCATTAGATGCAACTGGTTTAGTTTCGCCGTTACTTACCACATTGATTTGTGATGCAGCAACACCAGAGTTAACTAAGTAATTTTTAACAGAGTTAGCTCGGTCTAAACCTAACTGGTAGTTGTACTCAGTTGTTCCTTCTTCAGAAGCATTACCTTCTAAAGTAAGTGTAGCACCGCTAGCACGTAAGTCAGAAGATACTTGATCTAAAGTTGGGTAAGAGCTGGTTTTCAATACAGAGCTATCGAATTCAAACTGGATGTTAGAATAAGAACCAGTTGAAAGAGCTGTTGTATCAGGCTCAGGGAATTTAATTGGACATCCTGATCCATCAACTTGCGTACCGGCAGGAGTGTTAGGGCATTTGTCGAATTTATCGGCAACACCATCACCATCTGAGTCAGTGCTTAACGCTTGAACAGTTGATTCAAGAGCGCTTACACGTTGTTTCAACGCATCAACTTCGTTTCTCAATTCCGGATCTTTCAACTCATCGTAAAGAGTAGCTACCGGATTAGCCCAAGTCAAATCTTGTTTGTCTTTGCTTCCTAATGAGAACTCTAAACCAGCATGAGTATAAGAGAATTTGTCGTTGCTGGTTCTGCCTTGTACTGGCCCAAATAAATATTTGGTATCAACAAAGTTCATGGTATAACCTAAATCCAAAGCTACGCGATCAGATAACTTGAATTTCAAACCTAAACCAACTGGAACAAATGCTTCACGAGTGTAATCTTTGTCTCCTTGGAATTCGCGGTCGCCAGCGCTTTCACCCCAGTTACCTTTGTTATCCCATGCAGTACCGGTTCCGTCATTGTTAGAGTACATTACTGGATTGAAAGCCATCAATCCGTAACCTACACTTGCATAGAAATTAACCGAATTTTCTCTTCTTAGGAAATCGATTGTAGCAAATTGGAATACACCATTTAAGCTAACAGCATATTGTACATCAGTTTCTGCTGATTGATACTGTTGTCCATTCCAAGCATTTGTTGTTGCAAATGGTTCAGCATTATGTGTGAAAATACGTCCTCTGTTAGCATCTAATTGCAAACCGAACCAGCTCGAGAATTGCTTACGTACGTTAATTCCGTAATATTCTCTAACAGGCGCTTCAAATAGTCCCACTTTGTTACCAAAAGCGTTAGATCCTCCAATCAATACATTTGGAGTGGTTATACCGCCATTGATACCAATGGACCAAGTTCTGTATTGGCTTCTTCCGCCAAATACTTTAGCATCTTGTGCTTGAGCTGCCCCAGTGAAACCTAAGGCGGCAATCAAAGAGCAAGTAACTGCTTTTTTGATTGTAGAATAGTTCATACTTCGTTCTTTTAAAGGTTAAACAGTTTTAATTGTATAATTTGTATACAAAAATAGTTATTAGTTTTATTCATGCAACAATAGCAAATACTATTCCAAAAAAAAGAAGACGGGCTCAATTTGTTGTTGTTAGCCCTTTTTGAATATATATTGCACCATTTGTTGTTGTATAAACGCTTGTTTTAAAGAGTCTTGCGGCTGCCACGGCTTGTTTAGATAATTATAGACAAACTGAAAAATGGCCGAAAAAAAATAGCAAAAAAATGTCTACTATTGCTACAATATTGACTCAAATATAGTACAAAAACTCATTTTTTGCCGTTTCTGATCAATTCTTTCACCCTTTTAGCGAGTTTAATCTTCAAGTATATAAGAGCCGCGATTCCCAAAACGCTCACCGCCATGATGCTATACTGTTTACCATTATAAGATGCAATGGTACAATACGCAAGTACAAGAATCCCAATATTTAGAAAAATATTATAAAGAATTTGTTTCCCCATTTTTGTTTAATATACCTCCATATCCGGCTCAAAGGTGTCACGCCAGGCGAGAATGCCGCCTTCTAAGTTAGAAAGATTTGTATATCCCTCTTTTTCTAGCATTAGAATAGCCTGGGCGCTTCTCTTTCCGCTTCTGCAATGCACTACAACGGGTTTATCCTTGCTGATTTTATCTTTCTCGATTAAGACTTGAGCAAGTGGAATATTTTCGCCTTTCAGATTGGATGTTTCATATTCGAACTCCTCACGTACATCTATCAGTTGAAAATCTTCATTCCGATCAATCTTCTCCTTTAGCTCCTCGACGGTTATTTCTTTCATGATCTATCTTTTTAAGAATTAATACTTGTAATCGTCAAAGCTAGGGAATTTGTTTAACTTTATTACCAAACTTAGTTAAACTTTCTTGTATACAGGAATCGGTCTACCGGTAATTTGCTTGCCTATGATATTGATCGATCTAATGACAAGTGACATTTAGGTAATTTACTAAGGAGATTAAAATTATTGCAATATTTATGTATAAAACAACAACCCCTTTGAATAAGCTTTCCTTCGTTCTCTTTTTAGTGTTGGGAGCTTGCGCCAGTCAGAAGAAAGAGCGTATTGTTAGTGTCGATCAACAAGAGGTCCATCGAATTATTTCGACGTTAGCAGATGATCGATTGAAAGGCAGGGCCGTGTTTACTCCTGAAATAGAGGAAGCCGCAACTTTTATTGAAGGGGAATTCAAAAAGGCAGGGCTACAGCCATTGAAGGCAAATGAAAATGACTTTTTACAGCGCTTTCAGGCCACTCAAATAAAACCTTCTCTTTGTGAGATTTTGTTAGACGGAAAGGAGCTGGACAGTGACGCCGGTTTTGTTCTAAGCGACCAGGCGGGTCTTAACTGGAATACCGATCCGGAAGTGCGGATTTTGTCCATAAGTGCCAGCGACAACTTTCGAAAGAAATATAAGGAGATTTCACAGCAAGATATCAATGCCATCGTTTGTGTTGACGAGAGTTTTGTAAAGGAATTTAATTATTTGAAACAGCATGCTGATAACGGGAGAATCTTATTAAATACCGATCAGAAGAAAAAAGGTTCACTTGTTTTTGTACTAAGCAAGGAACAGCCTAAGTCCTTTCGAATTAACTATACGGGTACGGTGGAGAATAAGGGACTCGCTAATGTAGTTGGTGTGCTGCCCGGGAGATCAAAACCCAACGAGTTTGTTATCTTCTCAGGGCATTATGATCACATCGGTATCCTAAAACCGATTGACCGGGATTCTATTGCAAATGGAGCCGACGATGATGCATCGGGAGTCACCGCGGTAATCAGTTTGGCAAATATTTTTGCCAAGCAAAAAGATAATGAACGAACATTGATCTTCGCTGCTTTTACAGCTGAGGAATCGGGTGGTTATGGCTCACAATATTTTTCTAAACAGCTTAATCCGGATCATGTTGTGGCCATGATAAATATTGAGATGATTGGAAAGGATGCTAAGTTTGGGGCTAATTCCATGTATCTCACCGGCTTTGAGAAATCCGATTTGGGTAAGATTCTCCAGAGAAATGTGAAGGGGACGGGTTTTTCTTTTTATCCGGACCCTTATCCTGAACAGAACCTTTTTTATAGAAGTGATAACGCGACCTTGGCAGCGCTCGGCGTTCCCGCACATACAGTTTCTACGGTTCAAATAGATAAGGATAATTACTATCACACCGTGAAAGATGAATTAGAAACTTTAGATATTAAGAACATTGTTTCCTCTATTAATGCTGTTGCGTTAGGTGCGAGATCAATTATAGCAGGAAAGGAAACGCCCACGAGGCTGGAGCCGTTAAAGAATTAAAGATCTTCTGCTATGAGCAGGTAGTCGGTTTGGAAATGAATTTCAAAGAAGCCGTCTGCTATGGTCTTGTATGCCTGATCGTGTTTTTTTTCCAACCCCTCTGTATGGAAAATAGCATCGCTGGCAAGTATGTAGACGTTTTCGCTCGCTGCCTTCCACTTTTTGAAACCAGATTTAATCGCGAAGATTTTCTGCTTACCGTTGATAAAAACCAGGTTGATAAGAGAAGCGAATTGTTGGAATAGATCCATCGAAAAGTCTTGTGAGATGATATTGACTGCATGATACCCTTTTTCAACAAGATAATTTAATGCGTCTTTTTTAAAAGAGGAAGGGTTTCCGAAAAGCATGGTAACTCCATCTTGTTCGATCCTGTGCTCGTCATTTGTAATGACAACATCGATATGAATGTCGTTTCTCGATAGCCATTGCGCACTGTCTTTATTAGCGATAACTGTTGGTGCCCATTCCAATAACTGTCCAAGAAGTTCATAGCTTAGATCGGAAAAAAATTCCACTATTAAGGCAGGTTCCTGCTTCTCTTTTACTATATGGTGGGAGGACATATTAGTGGAATTAAAAAGTTCTATGTTTGGGAAGGATGATAAGACCGTTTTAAAGTCCGTAGAGATTATTTCACGCTACGGACTTTTATAATATCTATTGATTTAGCACTTCTACAATCGGACTGCCTATACTTCCATTTGGCTCTTGAATATGTAAGAGACCAGCCACTGTAGCAGCGATATCTGTCATTTCAGTAATACGATTGGTTGCGCCGTGTTTGATTCCCCAACCCATCCATACCAAGGGTATATGCGAGTCGTAAGGATTCCAGTTGCCATGGGTCGTACCGGTAGACTTGGCTGATCCGCTATACCATTGTGGCTCAAGGACAATTTGAATCGCGCCGCTCCGCTTATAGTTATAACCGTTAATAATGCGTTCTTTTATTCGCGATGGTATAGCGGCTTCTGATACCTTGTCCATTTCTGCTACAAAAGCAACGCCCTCTAAATTCCGTAGGTATTTTACCGCTTCGTCACAAATTGCTTGCCGATCAAGATTTCTTTCATTGATAAGCGTGTTATTTAAATGAACCTGATAATTTGATAAGCTGATAACCAATTTGTCCGTATTAAACTTCGCTTTT
Organism: Olivibacter sp. 47; assembly: GCF_030372825.1. NCBI lineage: Bacteria > Pseudomonadati > Bacteroidota > Sphingobacteriia > Sphingobacteriales > Sphingobacteriaceae > Olivibacter > Olivibacter sp. 47. Next base: position 5,447,449 of record NZ_JAUCNR010000001.1, on the reverse strand, counting down.
AACTGTTCATTCAATCCTTGCTGTGCTGTTTTGGAATTGAAATACCCGCCATTACCTTGTTGGTCCATGAAGTACTGAGGATTATGGGCGGCACCATGGTCGGCCGTTAAAAATACAGTATATTGCCCTTGTCCAACGGTTTTGTCGAGGTAACTAAAGAAGTCTTCCAAATCTTTATCAAGACGGAGGTAGTTGTCTTCAACCTCTATTGAATTTACAGCGAATTGATGGCCTATTTTATCGGGAGATGATATGCTGATTGCTAAAAAATCAGTAAAACCGCCGGGATTGTTTCCCAATTCTTCATTGCTAATAGCGGCTTTTGCCAAATCGAGTGTCAACGTATTTCCATAAGGTGTCGTAGCAACCAAGCCTATTCCATTTTCTTTAAGCAGTTGAGACGTTTTAACAGGGAAAGTTGGTGATTGAGTACCTTTAAACTTTCCTTCATACGGATTATTGTCTTCAATGCTCTGTTTATAGGTTTCAATAGGGTATAACGTATTCCAGTCTTGTTTTAAATACTTTTCCGCAAGTTTTTGTTTGTTGAAATCTTTCACCCATTTAGGCAAGTCAGTCATATAGTATGAGCTACTGATCCAGTCGCCACTATTATCAAACCAATAAGCAGCATCAGCAAAATGGCCGGCTGGTAAAATAGCACCTCGATCTTTTATAGCAATTCCAATCACCTTAGAACGGAAATTGGAGGCTAATTTAAGTTCATCCGTTATGGTGGATGCCAGTAGGTTCCTTGGCGACATCTTGCCAGCTGCATTACCAACGGCTGTTCCTAATGGGGTAACCGTTTCATCTTCCGTGCAATACATGCTTTTTCCTGTAGCTTGTATGATAAAGTCGTTCCCGGCAATTCCGTGGATAGCAGGTGTTGTACCGGTGTAAACCGAGCTGTGTCCGATGGCGGTAACGGTCGGGATATAATTAATATAGGTGTTTTCGCAGGAAAAACCGTTGTTTAACATGCGTTTAAAGCCGCCTTCACCATAGCGGTCGTAATATCGATATAAGTAATCCCAGCGCATTTGGTCCACCATAATCCCTACTACCAATTTAGGTCGATCTACTTCTTTGGATGTTTTTTGTTGGGCTTGCGCACTGTATAAGCTGATACAACAGCATAAAATTAAGAGTCGTTTAAATATCATATTTCAATTACTGTTTGTTTGCCGCCAAAATCGTAAATAAAGTTTTGAATTAACAACTTTGCGTGTGATTTTTCTGTTATACTAGGTTCGAAAGAATGATAAAGGGATCGGTCCCGACCGGCAGGCTCATCATCGCTAAATGAAAAAAGGCATCTGCCTGTTTAGGAGATGCCTTTTTTCTATTTGAATTTTTTAAACTAATAACCGAACGGGTTCTTCTAGCAGTGATTTAACAGTTTGCAAGAAAGCGGCCCCTGTAGCACCGTCTACTACACGGTGGTCACAGCTTAAAGTAATCTTCATGATGTTACCTGGGACAACCGCACCGTTTTTAACCACCGGTACCTGTTGTATGCCGCCAATGGCTAATATACAAGAGTCAGGTGGATTAATGATGGCGGTAAATTCGTCGACGCCGAACATACCCAGATTAGAAACCGTAAAGGTAGAGCCTTCCCAGTCTTTCGGCTGTAGTTTTTTGGCTTTAGCACGTTGTGCAAAATCTTTCACTTCAGCCGATATATGTGATAATGTCTTTCCATCAGCGAAACGGACCACAGGAACTAATAAGCCTTCGTCCACCGCAATAGCGACACCAATATTAACGTGCTCATTATAGCGAATTTTATCGCCCAACCAAGAAGAGTTAACATTAGGATGTTGTTTTAGCGCAACGGCAACAGCTTTGATGACTAAATCGTTGAAAGACACCTTAACAGGAGCAACTTCGTTGATTTTATTCCGTGCGGAAATAGCGCTATCCATGTCAACTTTCACTGTTACATAGAAATGTGGAGCAGTAAATAAGCTTTCCGAAAGACGTTTAGCAATCGTTTTACGCATTTGAGTCACAGGCTTTTCGGTAAACCGCTCTTCTCCGATAAATTGCGGAATAGTAACAGACTTACTTTCGGCGCTTGGAGCAGCAGCCGGTGCTTCAGTCTTTTGTTTAGCAGCAGGCGTGAAGGATTCGACATCCTTTTTGATGATACGGCCATTCTCTGCCGAACCTTTCAGTTCATTTAAATCAATACCTTTTTCTTTCGCAATTTTTCGCGCTAAAGGAGAAGCTTTAACTCGGGACGAGTCAGAAGAAGTAACTTCTTTGCTTTCCGCTTGGCTTGGCTCGTTTGCTGCGCTAGTTGACGCTTCTTCTTTTTTAGGAGCTTCTTGTTTCTTCGGTTTACTGCTTTTCTGTTTAAGCAAAGGCGTTACATCGGTACCTTCTTTTCCTACAATGGCAATAATATCATTAACTTTTGCTGCCTGACCTTTTTCTACTCCGATGTACAGTAAGGTGCCTTCAGCATAAGCAGTAACTTCCATGGTTGCTTTGTCCGTTTCTACGTCGGCAATTACATCATCACTTTTAATCTTGTCGCCAACCTTGAAATGCCATTCTGCAATTACGCCTTCGGTCATTGTATCACTCAGCAATGGCATAGTGATTACCGTTGCACCTAATGATTCAGCACTTACTTCTTCACCTTCATCTTCTGTTTCTTCCTGTGCCGGAGCCTCTTCTTCTTTTTTATCTTCTTTAGTTGAAGGCGAAGCGCCGCCATTACCATTAAGTAATGCCTGATAATCTTCTCCTTCTTCTCCTAATACGGCAATTACAGCATCGATAGGAACTGCTTCGCCTTCCTTAGGACCTATATATAATAGTGTGCCTTCCTGATAGGATTCAAAATCCATGGTAGCCTTATCGGTTTCAACCTCAGCAATTAAATCTCCTGAGCTAACCTTATCGCCTACCTTTTTATGCCATTTTGCAATTACACCTTCTGTCATGGTGTCGCTCATTTTAGGCATTCGAACTACTTCAGCCATAATATTATCTGGGGTTTTTTATCTATTTAAATTATTAAGATTGCACTCTTGTTAATCCATAATATATGGATAATCGTTCTGCACATACACGTCTGTATATAGCTCTTCCGGGTTTGGATACTCAGATTCCTCAGCAAATTTAACCGCTTCATCAACAATACGTTTTACTTCGGCTTCCTCCTGATCAAACCATTGCTCATCGGCATACTTATTCTCTATAATGGCGTGCTTAACCGCGGCAATTGGATCGCGCTCTTTATATTGTTCTAATTCTTCTTTTGTACGGTATTTGGCAGGATCCGACATAGAGTGTCCCTTATAACGATAGGTGCGAATCTCCAAAAACGTTGGTCCTTCCCCTTTTCTGGCACGCTGAACGGCTTCGTCCATTGCATTATGAACTGCTACAACGTCCATACCATCAACCGGAGCGCTTGGCATATCAAAGCCTAAGCCCATTTTATAAATGTCAATCATGTTAGTCGTCCGCTTAACGGAAGTACCCATCGCATAACCGTTATTTTCGCAAACGAAGATTACCGGAAGCTTCCAAAGCATTGCCATATTAAAGGTCTCGTTTAAAGACCCTTGTCTTACAGCTCCGTCTCCCATGTAACAAACGCAAACATTATCTGTACCATTGTATTTTTCGGCAAAAGCAAGACCTGCACCTAATGGTATTTGTCCTCCTACGATACCATGGCCCCCCGCGAAATTGTTTTCCTTATCAAAAAAGTGCATTGATCCACCCTTTCCTTTCGAACAACCCGTTACTTTCCCGAATAACTCTGCCATAGCCGCATTGGCGCTCATGCCTTTGGCAAGGGCATGGGCATGGTCACGATAAGCAGTGATCATGGAGTCCTCTTTACGAAGAACTGACATGGCACCTGCAACAACGGCTTCCTGTCCAATATATAAATGGCAAAAGCCTCTTATTTTTTGTTGACCGTAAAGTTGACCTGCTTTTTCCTCAAACTTACGCATAAGTAACATCGACTTATACCACTCTAGATATGTTTCTTTTGTTATTGGTGTTGAACTCATCGCTTTATGTTCGTGTACTTAATTTACTGGAAGGCAAATCTAATCAATTGTTGCGATATTCACAGAATGTACGTGAGAGAAAGTGAATTATTATTTGTTTTTCTCCTCCTTTTTTTATTCGCCTGTATGGTATATAGTACACATGTCAAAAAAATGTTAAAATTGTGTTTGCTTTTTTTGACAAAATAAAAGTTTTCATTTAGATTTGCGACACACCTGTTTTAGTGCATGGATAAACTTTTACATTAAAAAACAACATTGTTAACCTTAAACGGATAGTCAATCAAGCCAATGGGGGATAAGAATGACCTTCCTGTAAGTAAATTAACGCAGATGAAGACTGCATGTGCTCATGCAAGCTTCATTAACTGGAAAAATTTTATTCAAATGAAAAAAACGCTTTTGGTAGTATGCATACTGCTAGGTGCTCTGTCACTAAACCTTCAGGCCCAAACCTTAACTGAAAAAAATAATTCACCCGAAGATCCAGATAATTTAGCCAAAGAGTATTTCTCCCAAATAATGGGGATTGCTGCTTCAGCAACCACCAATACAAAGCTTTATCAGTTTGTTTATGATTGGATTGGCACACCCTATCGATTAGGAGGTAAAACAAAAAAGGGCATTGATTGTTCCAAGTTTGCCTACGAGCTATACGAAAAGGTGTTTAATACGTCGATCGGAAATAATTCAAGAAATATTTATACACAAGTTGATCCCATCAACAAAAATGAACTGAAGCCCGGCGACCTGGTGTTCTTCAAAATAAGAAGTAGAAGTATTACACATGTTGGCGTTTATTTGGGTGACAGGAAATTTGCGCACGCTTCTACCAGCAGAGGCGTTATGATTAGCAATCTTGATGAAGCTTATTGGAAGCGCTATTATTTCAATGGCGGCCGTATGAGCTTGAAAGCACAGAATGAGAATGCGTCGGAAGAGGAAGACGTTCTTCATTTAAATTAGCAATCGATTTTTCTAGAATCAGTCGGCTTGGCCTAATTCCACTGTTAGTAGTTTTCTATTTAGTGATTGCTCATTGGCTTATCACCTCAATTAGCCAAACGCGAGTTGGTGAGTGATGAACAAATGCGCATATCCATCCCTTTTACCTTAAAAAAAAATTTACTACTTTTATGCACAGGAATAATGCTATGGCAAGCGAAAAAATATTGATTTTAGACAAGGACCAGATTCAGAAAAAAATTACAAGAATTGCTTATCAGATTTTAGAAGATAACTTTGAAGAAAAAGAGATTGTTCTAGCGGGTGTTGCCGAAAGAGGATATGTTTTGGCCCGTCGCTTAAAAGAAGAACTAGCAAAAATTTCATTGGCGGTCGATGTCAAGCTTATCAACATTTCATTAAATAAAGTCAGTTCTACCCTGCAAGCAGAAACCGATATTTCGGTAAGTGAGGCGAAAGATAAAGTGGTAATATTGGTGGACGATGTATTGAATAGTGGGCGGACTTTAGCCTATGGTTTGGGTGTTTTTTTGAATGTTCCCTTAAAGAAGCTGAGAACGGCGGTTCTAATTGATAGAAGCCATCATAAATTCCCTGTTATAAGCGACTTCTCCGGGCACAAATTATCTACCATTCTTAATGAGCATGTTTCTGTGACACTCGAAGGTTTTGAAAACGAACAGGACGCTGCGTACCTGCATTAGATGAGTGCCCTCGGTAGGCTTCCGCCAGCAGTTGAAGGACCCTGGCGTCAACCCTTAATGCATAAGCAATATTTTATTTTTAAAGGCTATTGATCTTTAAAGTCATCCCTGGTTTGATAGATGAGCCATTTAAATTGTTCATTGCTTTTATATTATTGACAGTGGCTCCTCTGTATTTTTGGGCGATTCCGGAAAGTGTATCTCCTCTTTTAACTTTATAGGTTACGTAATTAACGGATTTTCTTTCCAAGCTCGTTTTTTTCCCTGCTGCATAACCCGGTTCGGAGATCTTTAAACGCTGTCCCGGAACAATGGCATTTCTCCTCAACCTATTCCAAACCTTCAAGTCCTGTACCTCGACTTGATATTTATTGGCAATTGAGCTTAAGCTTTCACCTCTTCTTACGCGATGATAAATAGCTTTTCTATCGGTGTTAGATGCTGTAATAACTTTTGCAGGAGCATCGGTCGGTGTATTTAAAGCTGCATACAAGCTGGCATAAGCGGTTTTATCTACCGCAGGGACGACTAAACGCTTCGGAGCCTCCGGTGTACCATTGATGATGCTCTTTTTATAGGCCGGATTTAGCGTGATCAATTGGTTCAGGTCGAGGTTTAACGCCTCTGCAATGCCTGATAATGGAATAAACTTATCGATCAAAATGACGTCGGTACCTTTCTCCGCTGTAAGGGCAGATCCGCTCCCGGAGGGTGTTGCAATTCCTAATACTTCATAGTTGTTTAGCACGAAGGTCATGGCAATAAAAGCGGGCACATAATTACGTGTTTCCTGGGGAAGATATTTTCGCACGGTCCAAAAATCAGGTTTTTCAATACCTGAGCGTTGTATCGCTCTGGCTACATTTCCTTTTCCGCAATTATAGGATGCTATTGCAAGTTGCCAATCGCCAAATTCGTTGTAAGCATCTTTTAGATAAGCCGCCGCTGCATAAGTCGCGGCATAGGGGTCTTTCCGTTCATCAACGTAGTTGTCTATATTTAAATTAAACGCTTTTGCCGTAGCAAACATAAATTGCCAAGGACCGGTTGCGCCCACCCTTGAGACCGCATGTGGATTTAAAGCTGATTCAATGATAGATAAATACTTTATTTCCTGTGGCAAATCCGTCTCTGCAAATACTTTCTCGTAAATGGGAAAATAGTACTGCGCTAACTCAAGCATTTTAGAAAGATGGTTTTTATAGCGCGGTGCCGTATAAGCATCTATATAAGATTGGACATAGCTATTGTACGTTAAGGGGATTACCTTTTGCAAAGTGTCCAGTTGCTTTTTTATATTTTGAGGGGCGAGATACCAGGAGAGATCGTGAGGGTGGGAATTTTTCCTGAGTGTAGAATCTTCGCTAGATAGAACATTCGAAGAGGCACTTAATTTCGAAGGTTCGTCGGTATCTTTGCTTGTTGTTGCCTGCGTCAATTGAACGCAAAATAGCATACCTACGGCAAATGCCGAAAATCTTTTCAATATCATGTCTTATATTTAAGGCTGTTGATTATCAAATCAGTTCATTATTGCTAAATACGTTAACATATTTTGAGCCACGCTCAAAAGAGGTTTGATAATAATTTCTTAAACAACGTTTCAATCAGCTCACTTAGTATAGTAAGTTGATTTTTTTTTGAAATAATAATAAAAAAAGCTGCTGCAACATGCTATATGTTACAACAGCTTATCCTTTATAAAAATGAGGGATTATTGTTTTTCCTCTTTAACTTCATCTTTCGTGGTTCCGGCTTGGCCTTCTTTAAATTCTCTCACACCGCGTCCTAATCCACGCATCAACTCAGGAATTTTCTTTCCACCAAATAATAATAACAAAGCAAGAACGATAATTGCTATTTCAGGCCCACCAATACCCAGTAACAAAATTGTGTTTAACATAACTCAATATTTAAAATCTTTATTCAATGACTACATTGTAGTTTTTATTCTTTCCTCAATATACGTAATCGTCTTACGTCCAGTTTACAAACTTATGTAAAAATGCTTAGATAAACAATTTTTTATCGTTTATCATTTCACCACTTGTATGGCTAATTTCCCGCTAACCAACTACTTGGGTTGATAGGCGAAGTTCCTTGCCACAGTTCAAAGTGTAAATCGGAAGTTCCTTCCGTCGCATCTACAGCTACTGTGCCAATTGTTTGTTTTACAGAAACCTTCTGATTTCTGGAAACACTGACCGTTTTCATGTTTTGATAGACAGTGAAGTAATTACCATGACGTATAATAACAGTATATTGATTTTGGAGTTGCACGATTGATGTTACAACACCATCAAATACGGCCCGTACGGCGGCACCTGCTGCTGTACGAATGGTTAAGCCGTTACTATTAACTTTAACACCTTTTCCATAAGTATATTGTCCGTAACCTTGCGTTACCGATCCCGAAGCTACCGGCCAGGGGAGTCGCCCACGATTACCTGTGAAATCTGCTGCTAATTTAGCCGCCTCCGGTGTTGATAAGAGTGCCTCTTTGTCGGTTTTTCTAGCGGTTGGCTCCGGAGCCTTCGCATTAGGGTTTTTCTTCGCCAACTCTGCTGCTCGTCGTCTTTCTTCTTCTTCTGCCCTTCGCCGAGCTTCTTCGATCTCTCTTCGGATAGCCGCCTGTATGGCACGTGCTAAACGCGCATCTTCCTGCTGCTTCTTATTCAGCTCTTGCTTATATTCTTTTTCCTTCTTGGTAAGATCGTTAAGCACTTTTGATTTAACAGATTTTTGGCCGTCGAGCGCTTGCTTCTCTTTTTCCTGGTCGCTCAGAAGTACTACTTTCTCCTTTTTATTATTCGCCAATTCGGCAATTTTTTGCTCAATACTTTTCTGCGTTTCCTCTATCTCCTTTGCTTGTTTTTTCCGGGAATCGCTGAATTGCTGAAGGTATTTAAGGCGCTTATACGCTTGATTAAAGTCGTTAGAAGCAAAAATGAACATCAATTTATTGTAAGCGCTCGAGTTGCGAAACGCAAACTGTACCATGGACGCATATCCTTTTTTGAGCTTCGCCAATTCATTCTGCAAGGAGCGGATCGTATTGGTATTTTTGGCTATCTGGCTCTCTATTAAATTGACTTCGCTATTAATCGTTTTGATTTTTTTCACCCGTAGGTTGATTTGGGCGTTAAGGGCATTTACCTGTTTGAGCGATAATGACTTGTCTTTTGATGTAGAACGTAAAGTTTGATTCAATAATTCTATTTCACGTGTAAGGGCCTCCCGCTGCTTTTTCAACTGTGCGCTCGACTGTGCCCAACTAGATAGGCCTATCCCCATAAATAACAGCAAACAGCATATTGACTTTATCCGAATCATTCTCTTCTTCAAATCATTGATGATGTATTACATTACATCGTTATTTTAACGTATTTATTGCCAACGAAAGTACTAAAATATTTTTATCTCGATAAACATTTGTTGATTAACGTATTCCACTTAAGGGCTTATATTTTGACGGAATAGTGAATGGCATCTCTACGGCCTCATTCAAAGCAATACGATTGTACTTTAGCTGTAATTCCAGTTTTACAGCGGATGAATTAGCGGTTAAACGAATATCCTTAGGTACCGGATGTTTGCCTATTAATGCAAAATCGGAATAATCCGTATTTACTTGGCGTTCCTGATTGTAAGTGCTTAAACTACAATTAGTGACCCTGAAATTATCATCTGTTCTTACTAAGAAATTTAAATCATTTTTAAAGCCACTTAGCAAATAACCTAAATCTCCTTTTTTTGCCTCGTTCGAATAAGTCAACGCTTGATCAATCATATTACCTACCATCATAGCCTGTAGATTACCATAAGTAATCTCTTTGGAGGCAAATTGATGTAAAAAGGCAAAGGGTTCGTCGATGTAGGTTCCGTTGATACGATTCATCATTCGAAAGCGGGTCGGCGTGATTAATACGCGAGCAGCCTCGATTCCAAAGACGGTGGTAATAGATATCCATATCGCTTCCTGGTTTTTTATCTTGATATTTAAGGTTGCATCATAGTTGTCTTTATTGATGGCAACGGCCGATTTTGCTTTAGCACTGAAGGTGTTGAAGCTCAATTGATTGTCAAGGATGCCATTCACCAATACCCGATTATCCAAGGTGATCCGACTTTCTTCTTTGGTTGCGTCGACTATTACTTTTTTGCTTTTGCAAGCGACGATCAGCAAGCTAGCCGATAAAACCGTCAAAATGGATAGCTTTCGCAAATTTGAATGGTTAAAAGGCATTACTCAATATACTTTTTAGCATCGATCTTTTTAGTTAAAAGCTCCACATTTTCCCCCGTAGTTTCCCCGGTGGCTTTTGCTTCCTTCCATTTGGAAACGGCTTTTTCGATGTCACCCAGTTTAAACAATATATCACCATAATGCTCAAGGAGCGCAAAGGACTTTTCCCCTGAATTGGTGATTGCTTTTTCGATCCATTTTAAAGCTTCAGCGTAATTGCCTTGTTGAAACAGCACCCACGCGTACGTGTCTTGAAACGTCGGATTATTAGGCTCTAATTCGTTTGACTTTCTCGACATCTTAGCGGCCGCTTCTAAATTGGTTTTTCGAAGCGATAAATAGTAGGCGTAATTATTAAGCGTTCCCACGTTGTTGCTATCAATGGCAAGCGCCTCCTCATAGGCTTGATCGGACTCTGCAAACATATCCAAGGCGTGATAGGTGTCACCTAAGCTGCTATATACTTGTGTAAGCAACGGGGTGTTTTTCTCGTCAACATAATTAAGCGCGGCTTCAAAACAACTTCTTGCATCCGTATATTTCTTCTCCATAAAGAAAGCATGCCCCGAAAAAAACTGAGTTAAAGGCTGTTGCGGAAACAATGCAGAGGCTTTATAAGCATGTGCCAAAGCCTCTTTTTGCATACCTAAGCTGAGCTCTATCTGTAATAGTTGCTCCCAAATGGTATTCACCCGGCTGTTGATATCGATCGCTTTGAGATATTGTTCCCGAGCTTCCTTCAGTTGTTTTTGTTGGGCTAATATATCTCCATATAAAGCAAAAGCACGTGCATCCGTTGGATAGCTTATCGTTAATGTATTCGCTAAATCGCGAACGATAGGTGCCATTTCATTACTCTTCGGGTCAGACATGAGACTGATCAATAGGCGCATTTTCCCTTCGAAATCCATCCGTTCACTGGCAAAAGCCATTCGAAGCTCCCGAGTGGATTTTTCCTCATCTTTCAAATTGTGATAGGCATCCGCTTTACTTAAAGAAATGTAAGGATCGCCGGGGATACGTGCATGTCCTTCGTCCAAGACCTTAATAGCTTCCTTGGGCTTGTTAAGCTTTAAGTATAAGTTGGCTAAGAGTAGATATCCTTTTGTACTATCCGGTTCCTTTTCGATAATAGAGGTGACTTCTTCGATGGCCTTTTTGGGCTGTTTTTGTTTTAAGTATATCTCCTGCCGCGCAATAATGATGTTATCATCCTTTCCGAACTTTTGCTCTATTTCATGGTAAGCCTGTAGTGATTTGTCAAGCTCATTATTAAGAAAAAGGGCGTAAGCACGGTCATAGAAGTACTCTTTCTTTTCGGGTTTGATGCGAATCAGCTGGTCAAAAATAGGAGGGAGGGAGTTAAAATCCTCCATCCGTTTGTAAATGTCTGCCAACAAAACCCAATACCACTCATTATCTGGCTTTAGTGTTGTTGCTTTTTTTGCATGAATGGCAGCGTCACCTAGGTTTTTATCTTCCAACTCTAATCGGGCTAATTCGAAATAAGCAGCATCGTTACTGTCGTCTAGCTTTAACAACTTGTGAAGTGTAGTTTGCGCTAGGTCAATATCTCCTCGGGCCTTTTCGTTGAGCGCCTGGTAATATAAATCCTTTACCTGACTGCTGTCTGTCGCTGTTTGCGCAAGCACCTGTTGTCCACTTATTAATAAAAGACATATAAACCAGTATATTTTATTCTTTAAAATCATCTTACAATTGTTGTTTTAAATCGTACTCGTTTCACCATAGTCGATCAAGTAGGGAAGTGCCTATATCCGGACTTCTCCTTTCATCGTTTTAACGCTATCGCAAAGGTTGGGCCATTATCTTTGCCTATAGCCTAATAATTGTTTAAGTTGCGGCCCCTCTTTTAAGTATATACCGATTAAGAAGAGCAAAAGCAATCCGTTACCGATTATTAGGTTCCTTTCAAATACAGAGAAAGATAACCAACTCAAAATAATTGCACATACAATATACGCCAAATTTTTAAATGTATGATAGGGAATTGGGTAATTTTTTTGTCCTAAAACATAAGAAAGAATCATCATGCAAGCATAGGTTATCATCGTAATCCAAGCTGACGCGATAAAGCCGTAAGAGGGAATAAAAACCAAATTCAACACAATAGTAACAATAGCTCCGGTACCTGAAATATAAAGACCATATTTTGTTTGATCAGATAATTTATACCAAATAGATAAACTCATATATACACCTAAGAAAATATATCCTAGTAAAAGGATTGGAACAATTGATAATCCTTTCCAATTTTCCATACTTGTTGTAAGAGAGGACCCGGCTATAAAATATTTTAAAATCTCAATATTGGCTACTAAACCAAACATGCCTATTGCATGGCAATAACGAAATAGTCCATAATGATGGCATAAGTTTGACCTGAATTTTTTTCTTTTGCTTGACTAAAGAAAAACGGCTCGGCACCTAAGCGAAATGCCTGAATGAAAATACTCAAAAATACGGCTAGTTTTGCCGACAATCCGTAGATACCGACTTGCGTTTCGGCGATATCATCCGGTAATAATTGTCCTAAAAATACTTTATCAAGGTTTTCATTTATTATAAATGAAAAGTTGGCAATCAAAATAGGGAAACTATAAGAAAACATTTCTCGCGCTAACGGGCCATTGAATCGTAATTTCAGTTTGAGCAATTCCGGGATCATGAGTAATAGTGTGACCGCGCTAGCGATTAGATTGGATAGGAAGACATAACCAACCCATTGGGGATGATACCAAGTAGAAAAGTATGGAGCAATGGATAGATCTGTCTTAATGGCCCAAGGAATGAAAACGATAAAAAATAAATTAGAGGATACAAAAATGAAAATGTTAAATAACTTAATCATTCCATATCTTAGCGGGCGTCCGTCTGCTCTGATTTTTGCGAACGGAATAACAGCGATAGCATCTAATACTAAGATAAGTGCAAAATACGTGATATACCTCGATAGATCTGGGTCCGATATATTCATAAAGTGCGCTATTTCCTGCTTAAAAAGCAGCACTAGGAGAAGGAAACATAAACTGATAGCAAGAATTATCAGAAAGGTATTATTGTAAACAGCCTGCTTATTATCCTCTTTTTTTTGAATGTAGCGGAAAAAAGTGGTTTCCATTCCAAAGGCAAGTAATGCGTTCAATAGCGAAGCATAACTATACATCGTGGTAAAAATCCCGAAGACGGCTGTGGATAGTTTTCTTGAAAATAAAGGTGTAAGGATAAAATTGACTAAACGAGCTATAATCGTACTTAAACCATAGATCATGGTTTGCCCGGCAAATTTTCGTAGTGTAGACAATTTTTGTTGACAGTTAAAATGTTAACGCTTAAGAATTTCGAAATTGTTATAGTTTTTCAGTTCACCTGAATTAATTTCAACTTTTTCGACAACAGCATGTTCCGGTCCCTCATGGCACCACTCTAAGAAATTCTCCAATCCGAAAGCATCTCCTTCTGCTTCTATATAAACACTTCCGTCGGGTAAATTCTTGACAAAGCCGGTGACTTTTAACTGATTGGCAACGGCTTTAGTTGCTGCTCTGAAAAAGACTCCCTGTACTTTTCCGAAAACGGTAATATTTAAATGCTTCATTGGCACTGATACTTCTTAAGGACAGTCGAAACTGTATGTTACAAATGTGCAATTTTTTTGTAAATCAACTTGTCTCTTTTCCATAGGATTAATTATGCCGAATAGCAATTAACAGAAAATGAATGCTTTAGATTAAGGGCGTAACGGTTGAGTTTTCGCTCAGTTTTAGCCCTTGCGCGTGACTGATGAGGTTAAGGCCAGGTTTTTTGCCCTTTTCTAGACTGCCGTATTGGTGATCAATACCTAAGTATTTGGCGCCATTAAGCGTTGCCCACTTTAAGGTATCCTCAAGTTTTAAATGCGGGAAATGAGCGTGCAGTGTTAAAAGCTCCGATAAAATGCATAACTTATCGTTAGAAGCTAAACTGTCTGTGCCTAGCGTAATGGGACTGTCCTGATTCAGAAATAGGTCGATTTTTGGCAGCCTGTTTTCGATATACAGATTGGCATTAGGGCATAGACACCAGGTCACGTTTCCTGCAAAACGATCCACAAAAAAAATATCTTTCATGTTTGTGTACGTGTTATGAACAAACATAACGGGTTGCCGCTTTGGTAATAGAGGAACGATGGTTTGAATAGAATCCCTGGCTTGCGCCTTGAAGAAGCCAATATCTCGGTTTAACTTTCGATAAAAATCAATAAATTGCCCTGACTTATAGCGATAAAGCTTGTTCTCCTCTTCGCTTTCCTGATTGTGGATACTGAGCAGATTGGTTTCGGGTTTATGAAGTTGTTTTAAAAACCTGAAAATTTCTTTACATACCGAATAAGGGGCATGCGGTGTGATGGAAGACGGTAGCCCGTCGAATGATTCACAGAGCGCTAAGCCATCTCTAAACACTTCTTGCGCTTTTTCCGGTTCAAAGCACAGAATTTCTATAAAGGTATGGTAATAAAGGCTGCTTTTCTCCTTTGTTTCTTTTGAAATAGCACGGTTTGCAATATCACCAACCGCCACAATACCATTCCTTTTCATTTCCGAGTCGGCAGATTGCATGGCCTTTACAACTTCCTTCTCGTTTGCATTCCGTTGCCCAATAACAGCTTCGATGAAAGGAATTAGCCCAGTGCCTTTGGCGAATTTACCCTTCAGATGGGAAAGTTCTAAATGACAGTGCGTGTTGATAAATCCCGGAGTAATAATACCCTTATGTTTCGTAATGGTTTTATCCGATATTTCTTTTGCTCCTGATTCATAAACACCTATAATTTCACCGTTCTCGTCCACCCCAATGATACCATTATGAATGGGTTTTGCAGAAACGGGAAGAATATAGTCTGCCGAGTAATAATTTACCATGACATCTGAGGTTCACTAAAAATATGAAGAATTCGTCTACTTTTTTTAATAATTACGGGCAATGTTAGCAAAAAATATGAAATTAACGAAATTTGTTTCACGCTTTAACACACTTGTATAACAAAGGATTATATGTTTTTGTGTTAAAAAAGCGGTATATTTGCACCGTGAAAAACATGGGAAAGAAAGTAGATATCAGATCGTTAAGCCTTGAACAGTTGAAGGAAAGTTTACTCGCTTTAGGCGAGCAAAGTTTTCGTGCAAAGCAAATTTTTGAGTGGTTATGGATGAAGTCGTGCGTAGATTTCGATAATATGACCAATCTTAGCAAAAAGTTACGCGATTCGCTGAAAGAGAATTTTATAATCAACGCTGTTCGCATCGATAAATCCCAATACAGTGCTGATAAAACCATAAAGAGCACGTTTAAGCTTTTTGACAATAATATTATTGAAGGTGTTTTAATCCCTACTCCCGATCGGATGACTGCCTGCGTCAGCTCCCAGGTGGGTTGCAGTTTAACATGCAAATTCTGTGCAACGGGATATATGGATAGAAAGCGGAACTTAAATGCAGACGAAATTTACGATCAAGTTGTTTTAATCAATAAACAGGCAGAAGAAAACTATTCGATCCCCCTAAGTAATATTGTTTATATGGGAATGGGTGAGCCGCTACTTAATTATGCCAATGTTTTAAAATCTATCGAACGGATTACAGCTCCTGATGGACTGAATATGGCAGCAAAAAGGATAACTGTTTCAACTGCCGGAATAGCCAAAATGATTAAGAAGTTGGGAGACGATCAAGTGAAATTTAATTTAGCCCTCTCCCTTCATGCAGCGAATGACGCAAAAAGAAATGAAATCATGCCGATTAATGAGCAGAATTCGTTAAAGGCATTGGCCGAAGCGCTAAAATATTATTTTGCCAAGACAAAAAATCCCGTTACTTACGAATACATCGTTTTTAACAATTTTAACGACGAATTGGAAGATGCAGCAGAATTGGCGTCCTTCTGCAAACACCTGCCTTGTAAAGTTAACATCATTGAATATAATCCCATCGCCTTTGCAGATTTCGAGAATGCGGAAGGGGATAAAATTGATCGCTTTGCGGCGTTTCTTAGAAAAAGAGGTATAACCACCAATGTCAGAAGAAGCCGGGGCAAAGACATTGACGCTGCATGTGGACAGTTAGCTGTTAAAGAAAAACAAGAACAATTGATGTAAGTTTAAAGCTCCGAGAGAAAGTTTTAACTAACCGATGGCCAAAGCTGATACGATCATGTATTAATAGCTGCGCATACAAAATAGTAAGGTTGTCAAAGCGGGAAGCCAAGTGCGATTGATGGTCTTATGGCATTAATTATAGCCTATGATGATCCGGTATTTTCAAGCCCTTGTATCATTACTATATCCCGAATTATGTGCGGGCTGTAAGCGATCGCTGTATGAACACGAATCGCTTATTTGCACCCATTGTCTCTATCATTTACCAATTACAAATTTCCATCTCGATCCGGCAAATGCTGCAAGCAAACAATTGTGGGGTCGGGTTCCGTTACAGGTGGTTTCTTCCTATCTTTATTATGTAAAAGGATCCACTGTTCAAAACATACTGCACCATTTAAAGTACTTCAATAAACCGGAAATAGGAAATATGCTGGGTAAACGGTATGGCGAACTGTTATACTGCTCCACTTTTCGGCATGTTGATCTCATCGTTCCGGTACCTTTGCATCCTAAAAAGCTAAAGAAAAGAGGATACAATCAAAGTGAGTTTTTTGCAAAAGGACTGAGCGAAAGCTTTAAAGTTCCGATAGAAACAGGAAATCTAATTCGACATACTCGCACAGAATCACAAACAACAAAAAGACGTTATGAACGTTACGAGAACATGAAAGAAATATTTGAAGTACTTAAACCTCAAACCTTTCAAGACAAACATATCTTGCTGGTGGATGATGTGCTAACAACAGGTGCTACCATTGAAGCCTGCGCTTATAAACTCTTGGAAATAGCTGGTGTACGTGTTAGTGTAGTGACGCTAGCCTATACCAAATAAACGTGATGGAGTTCTTCGGTCTATCATTAGAATAACATTATACTTTCTTCGTATTAACCATACTATTAATAAGGGGTTGAAAAAGGGTTGATAAGGAGTTAACAAAGGGTTAGTAAAGGTTTTATCTAGGTTAACCCCCCACTAATTCTTTATTATTACTAAATGAATACTTATTTAATGGTAAGATATGTATTGATTAATGTCGAAGTTAAGCCAACAAAAACGGGCATTCACATTGAATGCCCGTTTGTTAATTTTACGACAGATGATCTTACTGTCTATTTATATAAAGGAAATTTTGCCATTAATTGAAGCACTTCTTCATGAACCGCATCAAGCACGGCTTCGTCTTCCGGCGCGTTAATAACGCGATCAATGAATTCAACGATTTGTACCATTTCGGTTTCTTTCAGTCCTCTAGTTGTTATGGCCGCTGTTCCCATACGGATACCTGATGTAACAAATGGTGATTTGTCATCAAACGGCACCATGTTTTTGTTCGTCGTAATACCGGCTTCGCCTAATGCAGCTTCCGCTGCTTTGCCGCTGATTCCTTTGTTTCTTAAGTCAATCAACATGGAGTGGTTATCTGTACCACCTGAAATAATTTGATAACCTTTGCTAACGAAGGCATCTGCCATTGCCGAAGCGTTTTTCTTTACTTGCAAGATATAACTCATATAATCGTCGCTTAGTGCTTCACCAAAAGCCACGGCTTTAGCGGCGATGATATGCTCTAAAGGACCGCCTTGCGTACCGGGAAAAACAGCCATATCTAAAAGGGAAGACATCATTCTTATTTCACCTTTAGGAGTTTTTAAACCCCAAGGATTTTCAAAGTCTTTACCCATCATAATCATACCGCCGCGAGGTCCTCTCAGGGTTTTATGTGTCGTGGTCGTGACGATATGGCAATGCGGAAGTGGGTCCGTCAAGAGTCCACGAGCAATTAAACCGGCTGGATGTGAGATGTCAGCTACTACTAAAGCACCGATTTTATCAGCTACCTGACGAATAAAGGCATAATCCCAGTCGCGTGAATAAGCAGAAGCTCCAACAATAATTGCTTTTGGTTGTTCTCTTAACGCCGTTTCTTCTAAGGCTTTATAATCGATTAGGCCGGTTTCTTTGTCGACACCATAAAAATGAGCTTCATATAATTTACCGGAAAAATTTACCGGGGAACCATGCGTCAGATGTCCTCCATGGGAAAGATCGAACCCTAAAATTTTATCGCCCGGTTTAAGTATCGCTAAAAATACGGCGGCATTGGCCTGCGCTCCCGAATGCGGTTGTACGTTAACCCATTCGGCATTGAAAAGCTGTTTTGCGCGGTCGATCGCTATTTGTTCAATTTCGTCAACTACTTCGCAGCCACCATAATAACGCTTGCCCGGTAGTCCTTCTGCATATTTATTCGTTAATACAGAACCGGCTGCTTCCATGACCTGTTTGCTTACAAAATTTTCTGAAGCGATTAACTCAATACCTTCTTCCTGGCGTTGTAATTCTTCATTAATCAGCTCAAATATGATGTTATCTCTTTCCATTAAATATTGATATAAGTATCAGTTTTAGATAGTTGCGCAAAGATAGGGAAAATGTAGAGAATTGATAAGTGCTTTGTGCATTTATTAGCAGTTAGCTAGTTAACCACCGGCATTACCCTTTAGGTCTTAAATCTTACACCATAAACCCTATAGCTTACACCGCTTGTGCTTTCTCTTGTACCCAAAAATTGTTATATCCCAAACCTAATTGTATCTCGAGAATCTGCTGTTGAAGCATTTCCAGTATGGCTAAAAAGTTGTATACAAAATGAACCCTATTTTCAGAGTGCTGTTGAATGGCCTTAAAATCTAACTTTTGATTGATGGTTAATAGTGAGGCAATGGTTTTTTTCTGTTGTTCAATCGTATACGGATATTGTACAACAGTATGTTTTACTTCATTCGATTTGTTTAGATACGCATTCATTAATCGATCATAAACTTTCATTAATTTATATAGATCGAATGAATTCAATTCTTCTCCCGGCTCCGCCTCATTGGCTGCAATTTTGAGATTAAATGCAATGTTGCCACGCTTTTCAACCATGAAACGGTTATCTTCCAACGCTTTTAGATCTTCACAAACCGTTTTGAATTTTTTATATTCTATAAGTTTTTGTACAAGGTCTTTCTTGAGGTCAATTTCATTGCCGTCTTCATCTACTTCAGGCCGAGGTAATAGCATTTTGGCCTTAATCCGCATCAGGGTAGCAGCAACAAAAATAAATTCGCTCGCCAATTCCATGTTCAGGGCACTCATGTGGTGTATATAGCCCAAGAAATCATCTGTAATTTTAGCAATCGAAATTTCGTGTATATTAAGTTCGTCCCGCTCAATGAAAAATAGCAAAAGGTCAAAAGGACCTTCGAATTGTGGAAGCTTTATCTCAAAACCCTCTGTTTGCATGGTTCCAAAGGTACGCTTTTATTAAATATAAATTGTAACGTAGAGTAAGTGCGTTTAAAAGGAACGTTTATTTTAACTTCTTTCTTTCTTTTCATTAAGTTTTCGTTTTTTAAGGCATTCAAGCTTTCCCTAACGGGAAGGTCCGCGAAAGAAAAGAAGCAAAGAGACGACCGTAGGGAGTCCATGAGCACTTTTGAAAATAATGAAATAGTGAATAAAATCGCCGCTTCCTGCCTATCGCAGGCAGGCAAAATTTACAGGAACGGTACTGCCTCCCAGTGCTAGCTGTAAATTTTGGAGGCGGGACTTTATTAGAACGATGGGCTTTTACTTTTAACCGAACGTATTAGTTTTAGCCTTAGTATATAGCCAGTGTGTTGGGCAAAACGGCCTTGGAGGATACCGAAGCAGCGAGCAGCAAAGTATTTGCACGACTGTTCATCTTGCAATATACAAGCGGATTGAAGAAGTGAAACGGCTCCAATACGTGCTATGGATACTTTGCAATCAGGTGCAAGGTAGCCTGCATAAGCCTTGATTATTCATTTGTGTTTGTTTTAAAAGGTATTCATGAGCTCGAAGCAAGCTTCTCGGTTGTTTGGTTCTTTATGATCAAGCATAAAGAACAGATACTAAAAAAATAGATTAATAAAAAGGTTCCTTTAATATAAATACCTTCATCTGTATGTTAAAAGCGAAACCGACCAACGAGAATTCACCGAAGGTAATCTCTGGTATTAGACTTAAAGATTGATTTAGACAAAAATGAAATGTATAGCTGAAAAACAAAGCGAGTAGTTGCTTGTTGGTGAAAAATGAGCGGAACTAGCGGAAAGCTGAGATGGAACAGATCAGGAACAAAAAAAGCAGTACATAGCTAAATTGAATATTTATCCTTTACTTTGTAAACGTTTTGTTATTACCGTAATTTTGTATTTACAGGCAGAGAATGAGGACTGATTGCAGGACAAATTCTTTCAGAACCTATTTTAATATGGATTTTGAACCAGGAACGTTGCTAAAAAACATAAATAGCCCCGCCGATTTAAAAAAGCTCAGTGAGTCGGATTTAGAGAATGTTTGTAAAGAGCTACGTCAATATATTATTGATGTTGTATCTGTTTATGGCGGACATTTTGCCGCTAGTTTAGGGGTGGTGGAGTTGACGGTGGCGCTGCATTATGTACTCAATACGCCCTATGACCAATTGGTTTGGGATGTCGGCCATCAAGCCTATGGACATAAAATCCTTACTGGAAGACGAGATGTGTTTCACACCAATCGCGTATATAATGGTATCAGTGGGTTTCCTAAACGTAGTGAAAGTGAATATGATACCTTCGGCGTAGGGCATTCTTCCACTTCTATATCTGCTGCGTTAGGGATGGCGGTAGCTTCTCATTACAAGGGGGAAAATGATCGTCAGCACGTTGCGGTAATTGGTGACGGCTCTATGACAGCCGGTATGGCATTCGAAGCACTGAATCATGCCGGCATAGAGAAATCTAACTTGCTCGTCATTTTGAATGATAATTGCATGGCCATCGATCCAAATGTTGGTGCGCTAAAGGAATACTTAACGGATATTACAGTTTCAAAGCCTTATAACCGCTTTCGCGATGATATTGCTGCAGTTTTAAGTAAGATCTCCCAAATAGGGCCTGATGCGCTTGGCTTAGCCAAAAAGATAGAGAAGAGCGTTAAAGGGACTTTACTGAAAAATAGTAATCTTTTTGAATCATTAAAATTCAGATACTTCGGTCCGGTTGATGGGCACGATGTAAAACGCTTAGTTAAAATTATTGATGAACTTAGGGATATACCGGGGCCTAAACTTTTACATTGCATCACGGTAAAGGGAAAAGGTTTTGCCTTGGCGGAAAAAGATCAAACTAAATGGCACGCGCCAGGCCTATTCGATAAAATTACAGGCGAAATCAAGAAAACAGTTAGCGACAAGCCTGTAGCGCCAAAATATCAAGATGTTTTCGGTCACACCTTGGTTGAACTGGCCGAGAAAAACGAAAAAATCATGGGCATTACACCGGCAATGCCTTCGGGTTCTTCCATGAATATTATGATGAAGGCTATGCCCGATAGAGCGTTTGATGTAGGTATTGCCGAACAGCACGCGGTTACTTTTTCCGCCGGTTTGGCAACCCAAGGAATGGTGCCTTTTTGTAACATATATTCAACATTTATGCAGCGGGCCTATGATCAGGTGATACATGATGTGGCTTTGCAAAATCTAAATGTCGTTTTTTGTCTCGACCGGGCAGGTATTGCGGGTGCCGATGGTCCTACGCACCACGGTGCGTATGATTTGGCATATATGCGTTGTATACCAAATATGAAGGTAGCTGCGCCTATGAATGAGGAGGAGTTGCGCAATTTAATGTACACCGCACAAATCGAAGATATGGGGCCTTTTGTGATCCGTTATCCCCGCGGACAAGGTGTCATGCCTGATTGGAGAAGGCCTTTTAAAGAAATAACCATAGGGAAAGGACGAAAAATTTGTGACGGAGAAGATTTGGCGATATTAAGCATCGGGCATATCGGTAATGAGGTGGTAAAAGCTACCGTATCGCTTAACTCTGATGGGATTTTTCCTGCACATTACGATTTAAGATTTGTAAAGCCCTTGGATGAAGAGCTGCTGCATGAAGTGTTTCGAAAATTCAGTAAAGTAATCACAGTAGAAGACGGATGTATACAAGGAGGCATGGGAAGTGCTGTGCTCGAATTTATGGCAGATCATGGTTATCAGTCGAAAGTCGTTCGTTTGGGAATCCCCGATGAGTTTGTCGAGCATGGCGAACAGAATCAGCTTTGGGCAGAGTGTGGTTATGATGCTCAACATATTATTTTGAACGCAAAGCAACTTTCCGAAGGTCGGAAAACCAATACCATGGCGGGGTAGGGAATTAGTTAGTAGCTTATAGCCTTTAGGCATTAAGTAATGGCCATGGAACCACGAAAACGTTAATAATAAAAACTGAAACTAATAAAGGGCTGATGGCCGATTTCTGAGAGCTGACCCGCTCTAAGCCGACGCTAACAGCTAAAAACTATATATGTACAGAACACATACTTGCGGAGAGTTAACATTAGCAGATTTAGGAAAAAATATTACATTATGCGGATGGGTACAAAAGTCGAGAGATCTGGGTGGCATGACCTTCATCGATATGCGCGACCGATATGGCGTTACTCAACTGGCATTTAATGCTGATGACGATGAAGCCTTGCGTGCAAGGGCTCGGGAGTTGGGGAGAGAATATGTAATACAGGTAAAGGGAACGGTAATTGAGCGTTCCAGCAAAAACTTAAAGATCCCTACGGGAGAAATCGAAATAAAGGTAGCAGACTTGGCTGTACTGAATGCTGCGAAATTACCGCCATTTTTGATCGAAGATGAAACCGATGGCGGTGATGACCTTCGGATGAAATATCGTTATCTTGATTTACGACGTAATCCGGTACGCAATAATTTGGTGCTACGACACCAAATGGCACAGGCTGTTCGCTCTTTTCTTGATCAACAAGGTTTTTTGGAAGTCGAAACACCGGTGCTTATTAAGTCTACCCCGGAAGGTGCGCGCGATTTCGTGGTGCCAAGCCGGATGAATGAGGGACAATTCTATGCCTTACCGCAGTCGCCACAAACGTTTAAGCAGCTGCTGATGGTGTCGGGTTTTGATCGCTATTTCCAGATTGTAAAATGTTTTCGAGATGAGGACTTAAGGGCCGACCGACAGCCTGAGTTCACCCAGATCGACTGCGAGATGGCTTTTGTAGAGCAAGAGGATATCTTGAATTTGTTTGAAGAGCTAATAAGTTACCTCTTTAAAAAAGTTAAAAATGTAGAAATTGGTAAGCTTCCACGCATGACCTATGCGGATGCTATGCGTTTATATGGTTCCGATAAACCCGATACACGCTTTGGGATGCAATTTGTAGAATTGAATCCGGTGTTGCAGGGCGCGGGTTTTCCGGTTTTTGACAATGCGGAATTAGTCGTTGGTATTAAAGCGGAAGGGTGTGCTTCTTATACCAGAAAACAAATTGATGCGCTCACCGATTTTGTAAAACGGCCGCAAATAGGAGCTACGGGATTGGTTTATCTTCGATATAACGAGGATGGATCGTTAAAGTCTTCGGTAGACAAGTTTTTTAGCCAGGAGCAATTACAGGCCTGGGCGAAAGCGATGGATGCTAATTTAGGGGATTTAATATTGGTAATGGCAGGAGATGCTGATAAAACGCGGAAACAGCTGAATGAGCTTCGTTTAGAATTGGGAAACCAGCTGGGACTTCGTGATAAGAATAAGTTTTCCGCCCTATGGGTTGTTGACTTTCCGTTATTGGAATGGGATGATGATACCAAGCGCTATCATGCGATGCATCATCCTTTTACTTCGCCAAAACCCGAGGATATAGCCTTACTGGATACTGCGCCTGGTGAAGTGCGGGCCAATGCCTATGATATGGTAATCAATGGAACAGAAGTAGGAGGCGGATCAATTCGTATCTTCGAAAAAGATTTACAGCAACTGATGTTCAAACATCTCGGTTTTACACAGGAAGAGGCGCAGACGCAATTTGGGTTCTTGATGGATGCATTTACTTATGGCGCACCTCCACATGGGGGCATTGCCTTTGGTTTTGATAGATTAGTTTCCATTTTTGCAGGCCTTGATTCTATCCGCGATGTTATTGCGTTTCCGAAAAATAATGCAGGAAGAGATGTAATGATCGATTCTCCAAGCAGTATTTCGCAGGAACAGCTTGATGAATTGAAGATAGAAATAAGCGCTAAGGCTTAGGGTAAAAGGTATAGGGTACTTACGCCGCTAACCCTATACCTAAAGACCTTAAAAAGGTAGATCGTCATCCTTATTCTCATTGAAATCAACAGTGGTGGAATTTGGGTCACTGCTGTGGTCTGTATTGCTTGTTTTTTTCGCCATTGCCGGGCGATTCAAAATCGCTTTTCCTTCCCAACATGGTGAAATTTTCTGCAACAATTTCGGTCGTATAACGTTTTACTCCTTCGCGATCCTCGTACGATCGGGTTCGCAATTTTCCTTCTATATAGACCAATTTCCCCTTTTGTAAATATTTAGCTGCAACATCTGCAAGACCCCTCCACATTACAATATTATGCCACTCGGTTTGTTCGACTTTTCTTCCATCTTTATTAAAGGTTTCCGATGTTGCCAACGGAAAACTCGCAACAGATACATTGCCTTCTAAATGGCGAACCTCGGGATCCTTGCCTAAGTGTCCAACCAGAATAACTTTGTTAATTCCTGACATAGCTTATAAGTGTTAGTTGTTGCAAATAATATGGTCTCTTAAAAATGTGAAAATTAATTTAGGTTTAGCTAATGTATCTAAATCTTTTATAAAAACATAATTCCAGACCTTTTTTTTCGTCTTCAAGTGATTGAAATTTTTAATCTCTATGAAGGAAGCGTAAATATTCTGATGACTAAGCACATGTTTCTTTGGCGTGCTGATTACTTCTAATTCGCAGTCGCTGCCAAACAACTGTCGGAAAATCGAGGTTTCCTTCAATTGTACCAAATCTATCGCTATAGGATATTCTATTAATGGAAACTCATACATGTTCTCCCAAATATCTTTTGATCCTCGTTTTTGCATGGCAATCTTATCCTGATCTCTTACTATGAAATAGTAAAAGTATCTGTCTCGTGATGCTTTTCCTTTTATTTTAACAGGTAAGAAATTTACTTTGTTTTCACGCAAGGCATAACAACCGATGCTAATAGGGCAAACAGCACAGTTAGGCGACTGGGGTTTGCATTGGAGCGCCCCGAATTCCATGATCGCTTGGTTATAAACAGAAGCGTTGGCCTTGTCGAGCATCTCTTCTGCGATTTTGCTGAACAGCTTTTTCCCTTTTCCTGTATTAATCGCTTCACTTATACCAAAGTATCTTGCCAATACACGGAATACATTTCCGTCTAAAACAGCCTTTGGTTCATTAGAAGAAAAGGAAGCAATTGCGGCGGCAGTATATTCGCCAATGCCAGGTAATTTTATTAGGGAGTTATATTCTTTTGGAAAAATGCCGTCATATTGTTGCATGATTGTTTGAGCGGCTTTATGCATATTTCTTGCCCTAGAGTAATATCCTAGGCCTTGCCACAATCGCAGGATCTCACCTTCAGCTGCTTCAGCAAAGTCGCGAACCGTAGGATAGGCTGCAACAAAGCGGTTAAAGTAAGGAAGCCCTTGTTCCACACGTGTTTGTTGAAGGATGATTTCCGAAAGCCAGATAATATAAGGGTCCGTGGTATTACGCCAAGGAAGATCTCGTTTATTTTGATGATACCACTGAATAATCTCTTGTGAAAATAACATGAGGCAAAGGTAGTAAATAGGTTTTAGGCATAAGGTATTAGGTTTTAGGTGTAAGGTATTAGGCATTAGGTATTAGGCATTAGAATGTCAAAGTTAACGGCTAACCACTAATCAGCTAACACCTAAAGGCTAACAGCTAGTTTTAAGTATTAAGTTGTAAGTAATAGGTATGACCCAGGTATTAGGCATTAGGGTTTAGGGTATAAGGTAGGAGGTGTAAGGTATTAGGCATTAGGCATTAGGGGTTAGAACGTCAAAGCGAACTGCTAACCACTAATCCCTAACAGCTGACACCTAAAGGCTAACAGCTAGTTTTAAGTATTAAGTTGTAAGTAATAGGTATTGCTCAAGGTATTAGGCATTAGGGTTTAGGGTATAAGGTAGGAGGTGTAAGGTATTAGGCATTAGGTTTTAGGGGTTAGAACGTCAAAGCGAACTGCTAACCACTAATCCCTAACAGCTGACACCTAAAGGCTAACAGCTAACCCCTAAAGGCTAACCGCTACCACCTAACCGCTAATACCTTATAAATTAGCCGTATAGTTTAATTTTTTACCTTAAAGGCTTCGCTGACAGATATTTTACATAAAAATTAACGTTTTATTTTTGTAAATCATTTAAAAGCAATACTTTTGCATCCCCAAATCGATTGATCGGGTGGTAGTTAAAGAACAAACAATTAGAAGAATATAACATGACTAAAGCAGAAATTATCGCAGAGATTTCTAACAAGACAGGTTTAGAAAAAGTAGATGTACAGGAAACTGTTGAAGCATTTTTCAAAGTAGTAAAAGGAGCTATGGTGGGTGGCGAGAATGTTTACGTTAGAGGATTCGGTAGCTTCGTTGTAAAAAAGAGAGCTAAAAAAACTGCTCGTAACATTTCAAAAAACACAGCTATTATTATTCCGGAACACTTCGTTCCTAGCTTTAAACCAGCAAAAGTTTTTGTTGAGAAAGTAAAAAACGGCAATAAATAATCTGCTTTATTCGGATATATTAATAATCATGCATAAAACGAAACAAATAATAGTCATTGCGCTTGTAGTAGTACTGATGGGAGTATTGATGGCGCAACCTATTAAGGGTTTGGTTAAGCGTGATAAAGCCGAACAAGAACAGCAAACAAATACAAGTACGGAGACCGAAGCTATCAATCTAGCTTCGGTCTCCAGTGTTGCAAAGCAAGGGCTGAACGCCTCTTTGGTAAAAGAGATTACTGATCTCGAAGCGGCTTTGTCGGCCAGTAGTGGAGAAGAGCGCATAAATTTATTAAAGAAATTAGCAGGTCATTGGGACGATCTTGCAAAACCTGCTCCCTTGGGTTTCTCATACGAGGAAATCGGTAAATTAGAATCTACATACGATAATTGGTTAAAAGCCGGAGATGCCTTTACGGCTGCTTATGAAAATTTGCAGGATACACTTGTTGCTCCTGCATTAATAGAACACGCACAGCAGGCTTATCAAAAGGCGCTAGATTTAAATCCTAAAAGCTTAGACGCTAAAACCGGTTTGGGAACTGCCATTGTAAATAAAGGCGGGGCGCCTATGCAAGGTATTGCAATGTTAATGGAGGTTGTTAAAGAGGATCCTCAAAACCTAAAAGCAAATATGAGCTTAGGGATGTTCTCTATGCGCTCTCGTCAGTTTGATAAAGCCGTGAATCGATTTAAAACGGTAATTGAAATTCAACCAAGTGCTGAAGCCTGGTTTTACCTGGCTACAAGTTATGAAAATATTGGCTTGAAGGCCGAAGCTATCAAAGCTTTTCAACAAAGCAAAGCTATAGCGGCGGATCCAAGCTTATCGCAGTTCATAGACCGTAAGGTTGATGAATTGAGCAAGTAATTAAAATAATTTATTAAAACATTTAAAAAATTAAGCTATGCCAAGCGGAAAAAAAAGAAAAAGACATAAAATGGCTACTCATAAACGTAAGAAACGTTTAAGAAAAAACAGACATAAGAAAAAATAAGCGCATCTAGGCGTGCCAGTATTCGGTAGCCTGCATCTCAAGACCTGAGGTGCAGGCTATTGTGATTGTTGGCTTTTTTTTTCATTCGTAGACGGGAATATCGTTTATGTAATGTCTGTTTTTTTATTGAACAATCTTATGGTTTAACCGAAAGAATAAGGGTTTACCACCTGGATAGCTATCCATCACGCCCTTTGTATTCTTTCTAAAAGAAAGTAGCTGTTGGTAAAGGAATTAATAGTAGATTCTTCCCCGGAAACGGGGACAACTATTGCTTTACTACAGGATAAACAGCTTGTTGAGTTAAATAAAGAACAGGTAAATAATAATTATGCTGTTGGCGACATCTATTTGGGCAGAATAAAGAAAATAATGCCCGGGTTGAATGCTGCTTTTGTAGATGTAGGCTACTCGAAGGATGCTTTTTTGCATTATTTGGATCTAGGGCCACAGGTACAGTCACTCATTAAGCTTACCAAGCTAGTAAAGAATGGCAGCTATAAAGATAAGCTGCTCAATAGTTTAAAACTAGAAAAGGATATCAATAAAGCAGGCAAAATTTCTGAGATCCTAAGTCGTAACATGTTGTTGCCGGTACAGATTGCAAAAGAGCCAATCTCAACCAAAGGGCCGCGTTTAAGTTCCGATTTATCCATCGCAGGAAGGTTTGTCGTTTTGGTACCTTTTTCTGACGCGGTTTCGATTTCGAAAAAAATTAAAAGTAACACCGAGCGAAACCGACTTAAAAAGATTGTTGAGGGAATCAAACCTCAGAATTTTGGCGTTATTATCCGTACCGTTTCGGAAGGAAAAGGAGTTGCTGAATTGGAGAAAGACCTCCGAGATTTAATCACCAAGTGGGAATCCTTCACGAAACGTCTTGCTTCTACTGATCCTGCGAAAAAAATATTGGGTGAAATGGATCGGACATCCACCATTTTGCGCGATATATTAACAGACGAGTTTTCTCATATCTATATCAATGATCCGATTATTTACGAGGAGACGAAGTCTTACATTCAGGAGATTTCTCCTGATTTGGAAAAGATAGTAAAGCTGTACAAACACAAGGATCCGATCTTTGAACACTTCGGTATAGAGAAACAGATTAAAGCCGCATTTGGTAAAATTGTTAATCTGCAGGGAGGGGCTTATTTGGTTATCGAACATACGGAAGCACTGCACGTTATTGACGTGAATAGCGGAAACCGAACGGCCAACAAAGAGAATCAGGAGGACAATGCCCTCTTGGTGAATAAGGAGGCCGCCAAAGAAATAGCCCGTCAGCTTCGTCTACGTGATATGGGAGGAATCGTGGTTGTCGATTTTATCGATATGCACAAGCCAACCAACAGGAAGGAGTTGCACGACTATTTAAAGGAATGTATGGGCAACGATCGCGCTAAACATACTATTCTCCCGCCAAGTAAATTTGGATTGGTGCAGATTACAAGGCAACGTGTTCGTCCTGAAATGACAGTGGTTACTAATGAGAAATGTCCGGCCTGTGGAGGTACCGGCGAAATTCGAGCCAGTATCGTATTAATGGATGATATTGAGAGTAATTTAAGTTATGTTTTAAACGAACAAAACGAGAAGAATATTACGCTCTGCGTTCACCCATATATTGAAGCCTTCATTAAGAAAGGCTTTATGTCCAGACGCTTGAAATGGTTTTTCCGGTACGGTAAATGGATCAAAGTAAAGGCTATTTCGTCTTACTTTATGAATGAATTCCACTTCTTAAACGCCAAAGAAGAAGAAATAAAACTATAAAGAAAAAGCCTTGCTGATTAGCAAGGCTTTTTCTTTATAGTTTTCAGCCGTCGGCTATCGGCTTCCAGCTAAATAATAAATATAAAGTTGACGGCTGAATGCTGATAGCCGAAAGCTAATAGCTATCTTTAATCCCTGCATTCGGTTTAATTGATTATTAACAAAAATAAAGCTGATAGCTAAAGCTGCCAGCTCACAGCTAAATATGGCAAAAGCGAAAACAGTATATTTCTGTCAAAATTGTGGATACGAATCGGCTAAATGGCTTGGTAAATGTCCTTCCTGCAATCAATGGAATACTTTTGTAGAAGAACTGGTTGAAAAGGGTGGGAATAAAGTGCCTGACTGGAGAAGTGGCAGCGTTGTGTCGGGGGAAAGAAAGCCCAATAAAGCAGCTGTTATTCATGAGATCAACTATGAGGAAGAGGCGAGACTGAAGACCCCTGACAATGAAATGAACCGAGTGTTAGGCGGTGGGGTTGTACCTGGATCATTGGTGCTAATAGGAGGGGAGCCGGGTATCGGTAAATCAACATTAATGCTGCAACTTGCTTTAACCATACCAGGTATAAAGACATTATATG
>NZ_JAUCNR010000001.1:5286566-5417211 GCF_030372825.1 Olivibacter sp. 47 | reverse complement strand
TTTCGGGAGAGGAAAGCGAACAACAAATTAAAATGCGGGCTGAGAGATTGCTTCAATCCTCAAAGGCGGATTGCTATATTCTGACGGAAACCTCTACTCAAAATATATTTAAGCAGATTGCGTCTGTAGAACCACATTTAGTTATTATCGATTCCATCCAAACCTTACATTCTTCGCAGATCGAATCGACGCCTGGCAGTGTTTCTCAGGTAAGGGAATGCACAGCTGAATTATTGCGCTTTGCCAAGGAATCTTCCACGCCCGTATTTATTGTGGGCCATATTACTAAAGACGGTGCAATTGCGGGACCAAAAGTGCTCGAACATATGGTAGATACTGTTTTACAATTTGAAGGAGATCGGCATCATATGTATCGGATTCTGCGGGCCGTAAAGAACCGATTCGGTTCGTCTTCGGAGTTGGGGATATACGAAATGGTTCATAATGGATTAAGGGAGGTTTCCAACCCATCTGAGATTTTGCTTTCACAGCGTGAATTTCCTATAAGTGGCGTCACCATAGCCGCTATGCTCGAAGGGATACGGCCTATGCTAATCGAAGTACAGGCACTGGTGGGAAATTCTGCCTATGGTACACCTCAACGCTCGTCAACCGGATTTGATACGAGAAGAATGAACATGTTGCTGGCGGTTCTGGAAAAGCGATTTGGCTTCCGGTTGAGCACGCAGGACGTGTTCTTAAATATAGCTGGCGGATTGCGTGTGGAAGATCCGGCCGTTGATCTTGCAGTAATTGTGGCCATTCTTTCTTCGCAGCAGGATATCGCCGTCCCTACGCATATTGCCTTTGCCGGCGAAGTAGGGCTTTCGGGTGAAATTCGAGCAGTAAATCGAATCGAACAGCGAATCGCTGAAGCAGAAAAGCTTGGCTTTGAAGAGATTTATATATCAAAATACAACAACAAAGGCTTAGATACTTCAAAATATGATATTAAAATTAACTGGATGGCTAAAGTAGAAGAGATTTTTCAGGCAATATTTGGCTAGCCTACAAGATTTTTACACAATATTTTGAGTGTAAATTTTACACATGAGTTAAAAATGCTATTTTTGCTTGGGATGACTCTTTTTAAGATAATAAATATTATTGTTTTGTTGGGTTTCGTAAATACGATTACGTATTTTCCTACCTATGTGAACGATAATTTTTTTTATCAGAAGCAAGCTTTTCATGACAAGAAGCTACAGGATTTTGATGGCGACACCCTATTGGAATGTTTCTTTGACGATGTCCTCGATATACCTATGTCAGGAAAGGATGTAAGTCCGACCATTTTTTACAAAAACTACAATTTTTTAACCATTATAATATCCATATCGATTAAGATCTTGGATAGCTTTATTTTAGCGATCAAGCCGATTATAACTTCGCTGGTCAGTAGTGAAAATTACTTTGTATCAAAAGTTACCCCTTTATTAGGCTATTATATATTCTTATTTAGGCTGAAACCCTTTTAGCCCTGTTGTACCCATATCTATAGAAAATTAAATCAGGAGCCAAAATATAGGTATCCTGCCATTGCCTTTTTAGGCACGAACAACAGTCAACTAAAACAAAATACATCCTTAGAATATATTAATGAACAGATTTTATATAGGTTTATACGGTGTTGCTTTATCCGCTGCTATAGCATGCACATCAAGTAAAGGAAATAGTGATCAATCAGAAGAAAAGCGTTCGGTACCCTATACGCAACTAAAGGCCGTGGATACGATGTTATATACCGATTACGTTGCTGATATACAAGCGGTGCGAAACGTAGAGGTACGTTCCAAAATACAAGGCTTTTTAGATAAGATATTTGTCGATGAAGGGGCCTTGGTGCAAGCGGGGCAGATTTTATTTAAGATTAACGACGATGAGCAACGTGCGGATGTGTCCAAAGCACAAGCTCTTTTAAACAATGCAACCGCAGATGCGAAGACAGTGGCACTCGAACTGGAACGTGTTAAGACGTTGGTGAAGAAAAATATTATCACGAAGACAGACCTTGATGTCGCTCAAGCGCAATTAAAGGCAGCTGAAGCGAGAGTTCAGGAAGCTCGATCTGATTTACAACGGGCGCAGACACAATTGGGCTATACCAGTATCCGAGCTCCGTTCACGGGAAGGATCGATCGCATTCCACTCAAAGTGGGAAGTTTATTGAGTGAAGGAGCCTTATTGACCAGCGTTTCTGATTTGGATGAGGTATATGCTTATTTTACGATATCGGAAACGGAGTATCTACAGAATATAGCTAGGAAGTCACCGGAAAACAGTATATTATCTAAGGAAGTCAGACTTACATTAGCCGATGGACAGCACTATCCTCATATGGGAAAAATAGAGCTTGCCGAATCCGAGTTTGAAGAGCAAACGGGCACCATTTCACTTAGAGCTAGATTCCCCAACCCGGATAGGATATTAAAACATGGTGCCACCGGAAAAATACAGTTGCCGACAAAAATCACCGAATCTATCATTGTTCCTCAAAAATCGGTCTTTGAGATCCAAGATCGCGCCTATGTCTATGTGCTGGATACAGCGAATACAGTCAAAATGACAAATATTGAGCTAGGAACCCGCTTTGGCCATTTTTATTTAATTCGCTCAGGACTTAAAGCCGGACAAAAAATTGTGTTCGAAGGTACGCAAAGCCTTACGGATGGTGTGGCTATCGAACCTCGTGAAGTTTCACTCGATAGCCTATTACACAGTCCGAGTCAAGGATTACAATAAATTATTTTGTTGCTTTAAGATACGTATCATGTTTGAAATTTTCATAAAACGACCGGTGCTATCACTGGTCATATCACTATTTATTACATTACTCGGGCTCCTATCGCTCTTTACGCTACCCGTTACGCAGTTCCCTGACATTGTGCCACCATCCGTCGTGGTAAATGCCAATTATACCGGAGCTAACGCGGAAGTAAGTACGAATGCCGTTGCTATTCCTTTAGAAAAAGCCATAAATGGTGTTCCTGGAATGACCTATATGTCTTCGGTTTCTACCAATAATGGTAATACTCTTATACAAGTGTATTTTGAGGTGGGAACAGATCCGGATATTGCTGCCGTAAACGTGCAAAATCGGGTAACCACCGTTTTAGACGAATTGCCGGAAGAAGTTATCAAAGCCGGGGTTACCACCGAAAAGGAAGTAAACAGTATGTTGATGTATCTCAACATCTACAGCGATGACGAAACGGCGGATGAGCGATTTATATACAACTTTACGGATATCAATATCTTAAAAGAATTGAAGCGTATCCAGGGAGTGGGGCGGGCCGAAATTATGGGCTTTAAAGATTATGCGATGCGGGTTTGGTTGAAGCCGGATCGACTCACTGCTTATCGCGTCTCAAGTGAAGATGTTATTAAAGCCATTCGGGCACAGAACGTGGAAGCAGCGCCCGGGCAAACCGGAATCGGGTCGGATAAGAGTGTTAACATGCAGCAGTATGTACTCCGCTACCCCGGTAAATTTGATCGCCCCGAACAGTACGAGAATATTCCACTACGCGCAAATCCGGACGGTTCGATTTTGCGTTTGAGAGATGTGGCAGATGTTGAATTTGGGTCTTTGGAATATGAGATGGCGTCCAAAGCTGATGGCCGTCCGTCAGCCTCTATCATGATTAAACAATTGCCGGGTTCCAACGCCAGCGAAGTTATTGATGCCATTAAGGCTAAAATGGAGGAACTTAAGGGCACTACCTTTCCTCCGGGCATGAAGTACGCGATGGGTTACGATGTGTCGCGATTCTTAGACGCTTCTATCAATGAAGTACTGCATACGCTTGTGGAAGCCTTTATTTTGGTGTTTTTGGTCGTGTTTATTTTTCTACAGGATTTTCGATCCACTTTGGTGCCGGCACTGGCTGTTCCGGTCTGTTTGATCGGGGCCTTATTCTGTATGCAAATGCTCGGATTCTCGATCAACTTATTAACCCTCTTTGCACTCGTGTTGGCGATTGGTATCGTGGTGGATAATGCCATTGTGGTGGTGGAGGCTGTATATGTAAAAATGGAAGAAGAGCACATGCAACCCATGGAGGCGACGTTGGCGGCCATGAGGGAAATCAGCGGGGCAATTATTGCGATTACGTTGGTGATGTCTGCCGTATTTGTACCGGTGGCATTCCTCTCCGGCCCGGTAGGTGTTTTTTATCGACAGTTTTCTTTAACGCTGGCCGGATCTATTCTTATTTCAGGGATTAATGCACTTACGCTAACACCGGCTCTTTGCGCTATCATTTTAAGATCGCCACACGATCGGCCTGAACCTAGAGGGGCCTTGGCAACCTTCTTTAGGAAATTTAATAGCGTCTATAACAGCATATCCGGAAGGTATGCCGGTCTTATCAGTCGTATCGCCGGTAGGCGCGTCATAACGCTGGTTATATTAGTAGTTTCATTCATAGCTACCTGGGGTATTTCCTCTGTTCTACCTTCCGGATTTATACCTACGGAAGATCAGGGAATGATTTACGTGAACGTTACGACGCCGCCAGGTGCAACCGTTCAGCGAACGGAGGCCGTATTGGATGAAGTAGATGCTATTGCTCGGCAAATGGAATCCGTCGAAAGTGTTTCGACGCTTGCCGGTTACAGTTTGGTAAATGAAGTTACCGGTGCTTCTTATGGGATGGGGATGATTAACCTCAAACGTTGGGAAGAGCGGAAGGAATCGGTTAGTGATATGGTAGAGCGCATGAAGAAAGAAACTGCTAAGATAACCGATGCGGAGATCGAATTTTTCCCACCGCCAACCGTCCCCGGCTTCGGTAACTCAAGCGGTTTTGAGCTACGGGTGCTAGATCGAAGCGGCAGTGATGATCTGGGCAAGTTGTCTGATGTGTTGAACACTTTTATGGACAACCTGAAGAAGGCTCCCGAGGTGGGTAGTGCGTTTACCAGTTTTGATCCCAATTTCCCTCAATATATGATTAACGTCGATTATGATGTAGCGGCTAAAAAGGGGATAAGTGTGGAGAACGCGATGTCAACCTTACAAACACTGATGGGCAGCTTCTATACCTCCAACTTTATCAAGTTTGGGCAAATGTATAAAGTAATGGTACAGGCAGGCCCGGGTTATCGGGAAAAGCCTGAAGATGTTTTGCGGTTGTTCCTTAAAAATGAAGCGGGAGAAATGGTGCCCTTTTCTAGTTTCATAAAAATGGAACGGATATACGGACCGGAGCAGCTAACCCGTTATAACATGTTTACCTCGGCCATGATCAATGGGGATGCAGCGCCCGGATATAGTAGCGGTGACGTAATTGCAGCGGTTGAACGCGTTGCTGCCGAAAGCTTACCGCGTGGATTTGAGATCGAATGGTCGGGTATGACACGCGAGCAGATCCTGTCCGGAAATCAAGCAATCTACGTGTTCGCTTTGTGTTTATTATTTGTTTATCTACTGTTATGTGCTCAATATGAAAGTTTCTTACTGCCCTTACCGGTTATTTTAAGTTTGCCGGCAGGGGTCTTCGGTGCTTTCCTATTCTTGAAGTTGCTTGGATTGGAGAACAATATCTATGCACAAGTTGCCTTAATTATGTTGATCGGTTTGTTAGGTAAGAATGCGATACTTATTATTGAGTATGCGATCTTGAAGCATAAGCAGGGCGCATCAATCTTAAATGCGGCTATCGAGGGATCTGTTGCGCGCTTACGTCCTATTTTAATGACCTCATTTGCCTTCGTAGCAGGATTAATTCCGTTGGCGATGGCTTCCGGGGCAGGGGCTTTGGGAAATAGATCAATCGGTACAACGGCAATCGGAGGGATGATTATAGGTACATTGGCCGGTGTTATTGTCATTCCCGGGCTATATGTGCTATTTGCTTCCATGAAAAAACAGAAAAAGGCTAAGAAAGTAAGTGGTATTGCAGTAGCTGTACTGGGTATTTTATTGCTTTCATCCTGTGGAGTGCAGAAGGAAACGGAGTTAACCCATCGAAAAGTTCCGGCACACTACCTCGGAAAAAATCAGACCGATACGCTCGCTAATGATAGCACCTCCATGGCAACCATCTCTTGGAGAACTTTTTTTCAAGATGAGTATTTGCTAAGGCTCATCGATACGGCTTTAGCCAATAATCCGGACATGCAGCAAGCTCTCTATCGCGTTGAAATGGCACGTGCCAATATGCGTTTGCGTAAAAATGCCTTGTTCCCTTCCATCGATGCGGTTGCGGAGGCGGGACTTCGCAAATATGGATTTTATACCATGGACGGAATCGGTAACTACGACACCAATTTCTCTAATAATTTGAAAGATGACGAACGAGTGCCAGACCCCGTGCCGGACTATTTTCTAGGTTTACGTGCCTCTTGGGAAATCGATATATGGGGCAAGCTGAAGAACCGAAAGAAAGCTGCTTTTGCTCGTTTCCTAGCATCTTATGAAGGGAGAAAATTAGTACAAACGCAGCTAATAGCAGAAATCGCCGCTGCTTACTTCGAACTGTTGGCCTTGGATAATGAATTAGATATCCTCGAGAAGAATATTGCCTTACAACAAGAATCGTACGAGTTGGTGCAGGTGCAAAAAGAAGGTGGCCGGGCAACAGAATTAGGTGTGCAGCAGATGAGAGCCATTTTGATGAACTCAAAGAGTAGAAAAGAGACCGTTTTGCAACAGATAAATTCGAAGGAAAATTATTTGAATTTCTTATGCGGGCGCTTTTCTTCACCAATTGAGCGCAAGCGGGAGGAGTTAGATGCTTATCCTTTAGCAAGTGCTGTTCGGGTGGGACTTCCGGCAAAAATGTTAGCCTTGCGTCCGGACATACGGGCGGCAGAATTGAATTTACTAGCTGCGAAGGGAGATGTTAAAGCCGCCCGTGCAGCGTTTTTACCGTCGCTCAACTTTTCTCCTTATTTCGGATTTCAGGCATTTGATTTGTCTAAGCTATTTGTTACCTCGCCAAGTTCAATTGCGTATGGGTTGCTTGGAGGGTTAACGGCACCTATATTTAATCAACGCATGATTCGCTCTAATTATGAACAGGAATTAGCAAATAAAGGTATCGAGTATCAGGAGTATGAGAAAACAGTGCTAAAGGCTTGGCAAGAAGTTGAAACAGAGCTCAATGCGCAGAGACATCTGATAGCAAGGCGATCCTTTAACCAACATGAAGTAGATGCTCTCCGTTTGGCCGTTGACGCTTCTTCTGAATTGTTTAAAGCAGGGAGAGCAAACTATTTGGATGTTATTACCTCACAACGAAATGTACTGGATGCAGAAATCACTTTGAATAGTACCTATTTGGAATACCTCCAGTCTATTGTTAATTTATACAAAGCTTTAGGGGGTGGGTGGCAATGATTTTAGCTATCAGCTGATAGCTTTTAGGAGTTAGCTAACAGCTAAAACCTCAGCGCTAATCGCTAAATAAAAAGAAAACCCCGGCAATCGCCGGGGTTTCTTTTTTATTTGCTTAAATACATCGATTTCTCGGCGTATAGATGTCTGAAATAAGGGTCGTCCAGGTCTTTGATAAAGCGAATCGCTTCACCGGTAGAGCGCATTTCGGGCCCCAGCTGTTTATCAACATCCGGAAATTTATCAAAGGAGAATACAGGCTCCTTAATCGCATAACCTTCCAGTTTTCGCTCAATTTTGAAATCGCTTAGCTTATTTTTTCCAAGCATTACTTTGGTAGCGATATTGATATAAGGAACGTCATAAGCTTTGGCTATAAAAGGAACAGTACGTGAAGCCCTTGGATTGGCTTCAATTACATACACCTTACCGTCTTTTATGGCAAACTGAATATTCAGCAAGCCCTTTACGTTTAACGCCTTTGCAATTTTTCTTGAATATTCATCCATTTTCTCCTGAACAGCTGTTGACAAGCTAAAGGGAGGCAATACAGCACTTGAATCGCCGGAGTGGATGCCTGCCGGTTCGATATGCTCCATCATACCGATGATATGCACTTCTTCGCCGTCACAGATGGAATCGGATTCCGCTTCTTCTGCGCGATCAAGGAAATGGTCGATCAGTACCCTGTTTCCAGGCATATTTTTCATGATTTTGATAACCGCTTTTTCCAGCTCCTCATCATTAATCACAATACTCATTCCCTGCCCGCCAAGCACATAACTTGGCCGTACTAACACAGGATAGCCTACTTCGTTGGCAACTTTAAGTGCCTCCTCTGCGTTTTCAGCTACTCCATATTTAGGATACGGAATATCCAATTCCTTCAGTAAGTCAGAAAAACGTCCACGGTCTTCCGCTAAGTCCATATCTTCAAAAGAAGTTCCGATAATGCGGATTCCTGTTTCCTTTAGCTTTTCGGCCATCTTCAGCGCTGTTTGGCCACCAAGCTGCACGATGACACCCTCTGGCTTTTCTAAATCGATAATTTCCCGAACATGCTCCCAGAAGACAGGTTCAAAATAAAGCTTATCGGCCATATTGAAGTCTGTTGATACCGTTTCCGGGTTACAGTTCACCATGATAGCCTCGTATCCCGCCTCTTTGGAAGCCAATAAGCCATGTACACAAGAGTAATCGAATTCAATCCCTTGTCCGATTCGATTTGGCCCTGAACCCAGTACGATAATTTTCTTTTTATCGCTCGGGATAGACTCATTTTCTTCTTCAAAGGTAGAGTAATAGTAAGGTGTGGCAGCTTGAAACTCAGCAGCACAAGTATCTACCATTTATAGACACGCTTAATACCTAGCTCTCTCCGGCGGTTGTAAACATCATCTTCACTTACATTGCCCAATAACCAAGCGATTTGCCCGTCAGAGAATCCTTTTTGCTTCAATGTTAAAAAGAAATCTTTCGGTATATTAGATAACGAATAACGTTTTAGTTCCGTTTCCAGTTCAACAAGTTCCTGGATTTGAACCAAGAACCATTTGTCGATATGCGTAGCTTTTCTAATAGACTCCAAAGGAACGCCCATCTCAAAGGCATCCTTAATATGGAAGAGACGGCCGCTGCTTGGATGCTCCAAGCTATGCATAATTTCTTCCAAGTTTCGTAACTGTCTACCATCGGCACCTAACCCTAAACGGTTGGTTTCCAAACTTTGACATGCCTTTTGTAAGGCCTCAATAAAGGTGCGACCAATGGCCATTACTTCACCTACCGATTTCATTTGCAATCCTAGTTCCCGGTTGGCTCCTTTGAACTTCGCAAAGTTCCAACGCGGTGATTTTACGATTACGTAGTCTAAAGTAGGTTCAAAATAGGCAGATGTCGTTTTCGTGATCTGGTTTTCCAGCTCATCCAAATTATATCCGATAGCTAATTTGGCTGCAATTTTCGCAATTGGATAACCGGTAGCTTTTGAAGCCAAAGCCGACGAACGCGAAACGCGTGGATTAATTTCAATGGCTATGATGTCCTCATTTTCGGGGTTAACAGAGAACTGTACATTACATCCACCGGCAAAATTACCGATCGCACGCATCATCTTAATTGCTTGATTGCGCATCTCCTGATAGCAAGTATCACTCAATGTCATCGCAGGAGCCACCGTTATGGAGTCGCCCGTATGGATACCCATTGGATCGAAATTCTCAATAGAACAAATAATGATGACATTATCTTTATTGTCGCGCAGGAGTTCCAGCTCGTATTCCTTCCATCCTAAAACCGCTTGTTCTACCAGCACTTCATGTGTAGGGGAGGCTTGGAGCCCACGGCTAAGAGCCGCTTCAAAATCTTCTTTTTTATGCACAAACCCTCCGCCGGTTCCGCCCAAGGTATAGCTGGGACGAATCACCAAAGGAAAGCCGATTTGTTGGGCAGCTTCTTTACCTTCGAGGAAGGAGTTGGCAATTTTTGATTTTGCTACGCCGACACCAATTTCAATCATTAGCTGACGGAAGGCTTCTCGATTTTCTGTTTTTTCAATGGCTGCAACATCTACACCAATTACTTGTACACCGTACTTTTCCCAGATACCGCGGTTGGAAGCTTCGATACATAGATTAAGCGCTGTTTGCCCGCCCATGGTGGGTAGCACGGCATCGATCTGACGTTCCTGAAGGATTTTTTCAATACTGTCAACGGTAAGGGGTAATAGGTAAACGTGGTCTGCGATGACCTTATCGGTCATGATCGTTGCGGGGTTCGAATTAATAATGGAAACTTCAATACCTTCCTCTTTCAATGAAAGAGCTGCTTGAGAACCCGAATAGTCAAACTCACAGGCCTGTCCGATAATAATTGGGCCCGAACCGATAATCAGCACCGAGCGAATGGAGGTGTTTTTTGGCATTTTATATGTTCAAAAGTATTAGTTATCAAAAAGAACGTTTGATAAAACAGTTTGGGAAGCTCTATGATTGTGAAGATTATTCCGACTGCTTTGTCGGAGTGCAAAGATAGGACTTTTTTGGTTTATAATTTGAAAAAAATGTAAAAAATATAAAGGCTTTTTCTTTATCCTATTTTTTTAGAATCTATTCTTTTGCTTGATCATAAAAACCAAATCCAAGAGCGCATATGTGGCAACTTGTATTGCAAAGCATTTTTCGTTAAATTTGAATATTCAATTTTATATTATGACGAATCTTAGTATTACTGATAAGCTACAGCAGCTTCCGCAAGATATGCGGCAGGAGGCAGAAGATTTTATCGATTTCTTACTGGAGAAAGTTAGCCGAATCCCTGACCATGTAAAAGAAGGTGTTCAAAAAGGACAGTTGGACGTGCAGGAAGGAAATTTAAAATCTCATGAAGAAGTAATGAATAAGTACAAAAGGTATTTATGAAATACACTGTTTATTGGACAGAAACTGCCGATAGCACCTTAGATTGTATCCTTCAAAATGTCGAGAATAAATTTGGGTTTACTTCTGCTAGAAAACTAATGAAGGAGGTTGAAAGACATGTAGAATTAATAAAAGAGAATCCCTTCCTATTTAGAATTTCTCATCTTGAAAATGTAAGGAAGTGTGTAATATCGAAGCAAACGTCCTTATTTTATGAAATAAGACCTAATAATCATATATACCTCTTATATTATTGGGATAATAGACAAGAACCATTTATCGTTGATTAGTCTTTAATATTACGCAGCAATTGCTTTCCCAAATTGTACAAACCTCTTTATCAGAATGGTTTGCTGTTGTCACAGCTTTCCTTTGTTTTGTTCCCTAATTTTCTATGACTAGAAAGGTGCTGCAAAATTGGTCAATGTGGGTTGTAGTGGATATTTTATTCCGCTTTTTGTTTATAAAAATTATACCTTAACTGCGTTATTATACGGAATTTTAGCATTTACAGCCTGGCAGGGCTATTTTGATTGGAAGCGTACATGGATGATAGTAAACAACTCATAAAAATTGCGGTAGTAGGTCCGGAATCTACCGGGAAATCGCAGATTTCGACCTATTTAGCCAAGCTATACGGTACCATTTGCGTACCGGAATATTCGAGAGAGTATTGTCGAAACCTGAACCGGGAATACACGCTGCAAGATGAATTGAATATTTTTTATGGTCAGATCGCTTTAGAGCGAAGCTTGGAACCGTTGGCCTTTAATCATTTATTGATTTGCGATACAACATTTTTGACAGTAAAGGTATGGTGCGATTACCTTTTTGGCGATACACCGGAGGAGGTGAAATCTGCACTAAAAAATCATTCCTATGATTTTTATTTATTAATGGATATCGATTTACCTTGGGAGGACGATCCGTTGCGGGATTTTCCTGAACCTGAACAGCGGCAGTATTTCCTACAAGTATGGA
The DNA here is from genome assembly GCF_030372825.1 of Olivibacter sp. 47. Taxonomy (NCBI): domain Bacteria; kingdom Pseudomonadati; phylum Bacteroidota; class Sphingobacteriia; order Sphingobacteriales; family Sphingobacteriaceae; genus Olivibacter; species Olivibacter sp. 47. The sequence goes on along the minus strand of NZ_JAUCNR010000001.1, from coordinate 5,405,469 downwards.
AAAATGAGCTGACAGAACTAAAGGCCAAATACCAACTGATATCCGGCCTTGGTGAAGAACGTTTTTTGAATGCCAAGAAAGCTCTTGACAGCTTTCTACTTTAAGCGTTATGCTCCTTTCTAGGAAATAAGAGTGAAGCGATCACACTGATTGCTAAAATCCCAATGATTATGTACAACGAATGTGCTGTGGTGAATCCCCACGCCTCCAACCAATGATGTCCAAGCATTTTTCCACCGATAAATATCAGTAGGAACGCAAGACCTACTTTTAGATAATGGAACTTATGAATGATATTTACCAATAGGAAGAACATAGACCGTAATCCAAGAATGGCGAATATATTCGAAAAGAATACAATATAGGGATCTTTGGTAACAGCAAAGATAGCAGGGATGGAGTCGACCGCGAATATTAAATCGGTAAATTCAATAACTAATAAGACTAAAAAGAGCGGTGTAATAAATTTTTTCCCGTTTTCTCTGTGGAAAAAGTTGTGTCCGACAAATTCTGGGTAGACCGAAAAATAGCGGGATGCAAAACGGACAACTTTATGGTTTTTCGGGTCGATTTCCTCTTCTTCATTTCTATTTAGGTACATGGTAATTCCGGTATATACAAGGAAAACGCCAAATACATACAGGATCCACTCAAAGCGATTAATAAGGGAGGCGCCCAAAAATATAAACAAAAAGCGCAATAAGATTGCCCCTACAATTCCCCATACCAGCACGCGATGATAAAATTTGGGAGGAACGCCGAATGAGGTGAAAATTAATACCATTACAAAGATATTGTCAACGGAAAGTGCGTATTCAACGACATAACCGGTGAGATACTCAAGGGCTAGGTTCTTCTTATATATTTCAAGGCTCGCGGCAAAATTTTCCGGTAACAGTTTAATATTGTGGAGATGTCGGCGCGTGACTTCCTGAAGATGGTCAAAATCTTGTATGTCATGTAGCTTATCGCCCCAGAACCGGAGAATTATATAAAAGCCTAAAGCAAACGCCACCCAAACACTACTCATAATCGCCGCTTCTTTAAAAGATACTTCATGATCTTTTTTATTGAAGAGCCCCAGATCAATAGCCAGCATCAGGATAATAAAAAGCAGAAAGCCAAAGAAAAACACTAATTCGTTCGCCATGGTTATTTATTTCTCTCAGTTGTAAATCGTACCAATTGTTCCAATCCCGTTTTATATTCGCTTTCGGGAAATGCTTCTAGTATGTTGAATGCCTCTGCTTGGTAGCTTAGCATTTTTTCCCGGGCATAGGCTAAGCCACCACTATTTCGTACAAATTCTATAACTTCCATTACTTTTTTTTGATCTTCGTTGTGATTTTTAACAAGATTAATGATCGTTCTCTTCTTTTCTTTGCTGGTATTGTTCAGTGCATAAATTAACGGTAGCGTAAGTTTTTTCTCCTTGATATCGATTCCGAGCGGTTTGCCCACATCATCAAAACCGAAGTCAAAAAGATCGTCTTTAATTTGGAAGGCAATACCAACCTTTTCCCCAAAGTCATGCATTTTGGTGACAAGTTCGCTTGGGGCATTGGTAGATGCCGCTCCACATGCACAACAGGAAGCAATTAACGATGCGGTTTTTTGCCGAATAACTTCAAAATAAACGCCTTCGTCAATATCAAGTCGGCGAGCTTTTTCCATTTGCAGTAATTCGCCCTCACTCATTTCGGTTACGGCCTCGTTTAAAATTCGAAGAAACTCAAAATCCTGGTTTTTTACGGATAAGGAAAGCCCTTTGCTTAAAAGAAAATCACCTACTAAAACCGCTATTTTGTTTTTCCAAAGTGCATTAACCGAAAAAAATCCTCTTCGCTGATACGAATTATCGACCACATCATCATGTACCAGCGTGGCTGTATGAACGAGTTCGACTAACGCAGCCCCTCGATGTGTAGACTCATTGATTCCGCCGCATGCGCCTGCCGCGAAAAAAACAAACATGGGCCGCATTTGTTTGCCTTTTCTCTTCACGATGTAATGCGTAATTCTATCAAGCAAGGGTACCGAGCTACGCATAGATTCTTTAAACTTTATTTCAAAATCATCGAGCTCGGTAGCTATCGGTTTCTTAATTTCCTCAAGTTTTAGCATGCATTTTTTTTTGTTAAGGTCGTCTAAAGGATTGTTTAGTCTGTCATATTGAGCTTTAATCGAACATCGCCACCCTTAGACACCTTTCATTATTGGCCTTTCCAGAAACGTGACAAACATAGTGAAAAATCGCTAGATTTATGTGATGGGGTGTAAGGTATAGGGTATAAGGTTTAAGGTGGAGGGTATAAGGTGTAAGGTATACGGTATAGGGCGGTGTAAGGCGTAAGCTATAAGCTATAAGTTATAAGCTTTAAGTGTTAGCTATGGGGAGGTATGGGGATTAAGGTTAAACCTTATGCCTCAAGCTTCTTATCCTTCAAAGACTTGTTTGCGCCAAATTTTTGCTTCGGTGGCTACTTGTTTATATCGATTTGCAATGCTTGAAAATAGCAAGGTTTCTTTAGTGCCCAAGGCAAGGTAACCTAGCGGAGCTAGACTATCATCGAATAAACTGAAAACCTGGTTCTGAAGATAACTGTTGAAATAAATTAATACGTTACGGCAGGAAATTAGCTGAAACTCGTTGAATGAGCCGTCAGAGACTAGGTTATGTTGACTGAAAATAATTTTCTCCGACAATTCCTGATTTAGTATGGCATGATGGTAATTGGCTGTATAGTAAGTTGAGAAATCCTGAAACCCTCCGGCGAGTATATAATTTTCCGAGTATAGCTTCATGCTTTTCAAATTAAATATCCCTTCCTTCGCTTCTTCCAATACAGCCGGATTAAGATCGGTTGCATAAATTAAAGACTTATGCAATAGATTGGCTTCTTTTAACAAAATGGCTATGGAATAGGCCTCTTCACCGGTAGAGCAGCCTGCTACCCATACGCGTATAAAGGGATAAGTCCCCAGCGTAGGTATGATTTGAGCGCGTAGAAATTTATAAAATTCCGCATCGCGGAACATCTCGGTGACGTTAACAGTAATTCCCTCAACAAAGCGCTTTAAATAAGTCTTGTCTACTTTTAAGCGATAACGCATTTCGGCGAAGCTAGGGAATCGGTCTCGTGTAAAAAGTCGGTTAACCTGACGCTTTAAGGAAGCTCTGCTATAATTGCGAAAGTCGTAGCCATGTATCTCTAGCAGATCATTAATTAGGGTTTCTAAGTCGGTATCTTCGATCGCTGGAAATTGCCACATATTATTGTAAATGTTTTCGAATCACCATAGTTAACTCATCAATGTCAATCGGCTTAGAAATATAGTCGTTCGCCCCTGCATCTAGGCACTTTTCCCTGTCGTGGCTCATTGCTTGGGCGGTGACAGCTATCACCGGAATATCTTTGATAGGTTCAGTTTTCCTGATCCGCGATGTAGCCTCGTATCCATCGAGATCGGGCATCATCATATCCATCAAAACCAGTTTTATATCCTTATCCTCTTTAAGAAAAGTTAAGCCTTCTTCAGCGCTGCTCGCAGTAATGGCCGTATAACCTCTTGATTTTAAAACAGCACTTAAGGCCAGAATGTTTAACGGTTCGTCATCAATGATGAGTATTTTGCCTCGGTTTATTGGTAGAGCCATACGCGCAACAAGGATATTAATTGATCAATATCTATAGGTTTTGAAATATAGTCAGACGCACCAGCAGCAATACATTTCTCCCGATCGCCCATCATGGCTTTCGCCGTTACGGCTAATATGGGTAGATTTTTGAATCGGGATTCCTGCCTAATGCGCGTGGTAGTCTCGTAGCCATCCATTTCAGGCATCATCATATCCATCAAAACGATATCCACTTTATCAGCGTGAGCATGCAAAGTCTGTAGCGCCTCTTTTCCATTTTCTGCGGCTAGTACATTTATTTTATACCGCTCCAGTGCCTTGGTCAAAGAAAATATATTTCGGATATCATCATCTGCAATAAGCACCGTCTTGTTATTTAGCACTTCGGTCAGTGTGCTGTTCAGTTTTAGTTTTTCCTTCTTTGGCGTGTCATTAGACTCCTCCACAAGATGCAGAAATAGCGCTACTTCATCCAGTATCCTTTCATAAGAATGCGCGGTTTTTACCACAATGGAATCTGCATATTGTTTAATCTTAATTTCTTCTGATGGCGAAAGTTGCTTGCCGGTAAAAATAATGACCGGTAAATTTTCCATCCCCGCGTCCGACTTGATGGTCTCAAGTGTTTTATAAGCTTGCGCATCGGGGATACCCATGTCTAAGATGACACAATCGGCCTCGTGACTTTTCAAACGGTTAACGCCGGAATGAATATCCTTGCTGATATCCGTTTTGACGTCAAAGCTTTCCAAATAATGTGCAAGCGCCTGTGCATGTTTTAGGTTATCTTCAATAATTAAGACCTTTCGCGGGCCGGCCGATAACGCTTTTTCCACGCGATTAAAGATCTGGCCTATTTGTTCCAGCGCCATCGGTTTCCTGATGAAATCAATGGCCCCTTTTGTGATACTTTCTCGTTTCACTTCATGGGAAGACATAATATGAACGGGAATATGGCGCGTAGCAGGGTTACTTTTGATCTCCTCCATTACCTGCCAACCATTTTTTACCGGTAATTCGATATCCAAAAGGATGGCTCTCGGCATATATTTTTCAGCAAGCTCGATCCCTAAATCACCTCTTACCGTTGTAACAACCTTGTAATCGTTTTTATGGGAGAAGTCTACTAAAGCACGCGCAAAATTGGTGTCGTCTTCAATAATCAATAAGACGTTATCACCGTCGTTAATTTGGTCACGATCGTCGGTGAGCTCGTTCGGTATTATTGGACTTAGGAAAGGTACCGGTGGCGTGGAAATCTTTTCGTAAGTTATCTTTTTATCATTATTTTTCTCAGTTTCCCGTTGAACTAAAGGAACTTCTTCCACCACCGTTTTTTCTTCCACCGGTTTAGCGACTGGAATGCTGACAATAAACTCGCTGCCTTTAGTCACTTCGCTATTAATATACAGCGAGCCGCCCAGTAGTTTAGCCAGTTCTTTACTAATCGATAAGCCAAGGCCGGTGCCGCCAAATTTGCGCCGCGTAGAGCCATCTGCTTGTTGAAAGGCCTCGAAAACCAGTTGATGTTTTTCTTTTGGTATACCGATTCCCGTATCGCGCACTGCAAAGTTTAAATACCCTTCCTTTTCTTTATTCGGATATACACTTAAGGTCACCGAACCTTTGGCCGTAAATTTAAGCGCGTTGGAAATCAGGTTTCTTAATATTTGTTGTAACCGGAGATTATCCGTTTGAATTTTGCTAAAGGTTGTTTTATCGCAGTCAAATTTGAGTTCGAGGCCTTTATCAACAGCCATAGGACCGAATAAATTTTGCAGATCATTGATCATCTCGGCAAGTGATACGTCTTCATAGGAAAGGGTCATCTTTCCGGCCTCGATTTTAGATAGATCTAGAATCTCGTCAATTAGCGTTAAAAGGCCATTTCCGGAAGTTTGAATGACCTTAGCATATTCAATTTGATCTTCCAGTAAATTGCCTTCGTTGTTTTCGCTGAGTAAGCGGGAAAGCAATAAGATCGAATTAAGTGGGGTACGAAGTTCATGCGACATATTAGCTAAAAACTCCGATTTATACTTCGTGCTTAACGCTAGGTCTTCTGCCTTTTTTTGTATTTCCAAGTTCCGCTCCAGGATCATCTGATTTTTTTCTTCCAACGCCTGCGATTTGATTTCGAGTTCCTGGTTGCTTTCCAACAATTCTTCTTGCTGTACCCTTAATTCCTCTTCAGAAGCTTGTAATTTATTTGCCTGTGCTTCCAACTCAACATTTAGATTTTCGAGTTCGGTTTGTTGCGCCTGTAGTTCTTCCGCTTGTGCTTGCGTTTCTTCCAACAATTCTTTCAAGCGGATTCGACTCTTAATAGCATGGATAGCTGCACCTACGTTGGTAGCAATACGGTTGGCAAAAGCAACTGCCGCTTCCGGTATGGTGTTTATTGATGCAATTTCTATTATACCTTCTACTTCTTTTTCATGAATCAAAGGAATAATTAACACCCATTGGGGCTTAGCTGTACCTAAGCTGGTTCGGATTTGAAGATATTCATCGGGTAATTGCTCCAATAAAACGCTTCTCTTTTCTGCGATCACTTTTCCAAGAAGAGTTTCTCCAATGGTGATCTGCTGTGGTAGTTGCGATCGGTCAGCTACGCCAATGCTGCTGATCAGCTCGAAATTTTTTCCATATTCACCTATGTAGTAAGTGCCTAAGGCAGCATCCAAATAATCAACTAAAGCCTTTAAGACGTCTAAACCGAATTCCTTCAGTTCGGATCGGCCTATAAGCAAGCCATTTACGACGCTTTCACCTGTCTGTAGCCATAACTCAGTTTTGTCTTTTTTCGAATGTCGTTCCAGCGAGTTTCTCATGTTGACGAGGGCGTTACCCAAAACGTCATGAGGGCCCTTGGCTGCAATAGGAATATCGTAATTTTCTTTCCCTATTTCTTCGGCTGCTTTCGCTAGCTCCTGGTTGCTCAGGTCGATTTTCCTGATAGATCGAGCCACAACACCCAAGTCATCTTTGGCAAAGGTAGGCAAGGCGATATTCGTATGGCCCAGGGCAATTTTGCTGGCCGCCTCCTGTAGCTCGAATAGGTGATTTGCGATATTTTTTATAACCAAATAAATAAGCACGATAGCAGCTAATACACAGAAAACCAGTATAATACGCGTAAAATTACGGTCGTATATCTCTGACTCATAAACGCTGGATGCACCCGTGCCAATTGACTCAATGGTGGTGTTTAAACGTGCCTTTAATACATCCATCGCCGTAGCCGATATATTCCACCATTCGTTGGCTGTAAAGCGCTCCGGTAATGCTTTAGTATCATGTACTGTTTTAAAGAAAGCTAAAGTGGTATTGAAGGCTTGGCTGGCTTTCAGTTTATCCAAATTTTGCTCACTATAGCGTTTGTCAAGACTTTTAAGCTGGTCGATATAGGATCGGAAAAGCTCGTAGTTCATATTGAATTTTGAGAAATCCAATGTATTCAGCTTGTCGTCAGCATAAGTAAAATAAATATTTAAACGCAGAATTGCGGCATAATTAATCAGCTGAGATATGATCTCCCGAAGTTCGATTTGCCCTCCCAAGCTTTCATTAAGATTGGCATAATCGGTAGACACCCTACTGAAAACACTGAGTCTTTCGGTAATTTTCTGATAGTTATTGAACGTCTCTTCATAACCCATTTCTCCGCTATTGATGCTTGATCGCCAATGGGGTAATTCATTTATAAATGTATAATTTGCGTAGTCGGCATTTAATCCGCTGTCGATGTAGGTATTAAAATGTTGGATTGCTTCATCGGTTTTTAGCTGTTGTACATTAAGTGCGCCTTCATCTTTTGTTTTAAATATCTTATCTAAGCTCAATCGACGTTCTTGCTGTAACTGTTCGATGAGGTTGTCCGCGCTCAGCGCCAGATTGATGCGGGTTATGAAATTATTTGTCCCTTCTATTCGCTCTGTCTTTTCGTTTTCGACAATGAAAAAGAAAAATAACAGGCACATAAGGGGTACAAAACCTAGCAAGGTAAGTTTATAGTTTAGTGGAATCAGGTTAAAACGATTTTTTGTCATCGGTTTTTATTTTTCAGCACAAATTCTAGTTTAATGGCAATCGGAAATAAAAAAATGAACCTTCGTTTAAGCGGCTTTCTACACCGTGCTCGCCATGATGGCGGGCAATAATTTCTTTACATATATAAAGTCCCATGCCCAGGCCTTGAAATTTGTAAGAAGATTCTTCTACTCTATAAAATTTGTCAAATAAATGATTTAGTTTGTCGGATGGTATGCCTATTCCAAAATCGCGCACACCGATTTGGATTTTGTTGTCTTCCGTGAGCGCCGTTTCCAAATATATTTCTTTTGAATTAGGTGAGTATTTGATCGCATTGGTGAGGTAATTGATCAATACTTGTTCTAATCGCATTTCATCAGCAAGTATAGTGCTATCCACTTGGCCAATCCTTTTAAAAGCGTGTTCCGGATACATTTGACTCACATTTTCCAGTGTGTTACTGATTAACTTTTCTATAGAAACCGGCTGAAAATTAAATTTCATCTTTCCGCTCTCTATTTTGGAAATATCCAGTAAGTCGTCAATCAGTTCCCGTAATTTGTTCAGTTGAGCACTTGTTTTCCCGAGATAGGTTTTAAATTTTTCGTTGTTTTTGGCTTCCGGAAGACGCTCCAATAATTGCAAGTATCCCCTCACGCTGGTCAGGGGAGTTTTAAGTTCGTGACTGGCTATGCTAATAAATTCGTCCTTCTTATTCTCGAGCATTTTTCGATGTTCGATTTCTTGTTTAAGTGCTTCTTGCATTTCATGCATCGCTTGCGCTTGTTCAAACAGGCGATAGAAAGTTTTTACTTTTAGAAGCAAGATATCCGGATCAAATGGCTTTGTCAGGTAATCAATCCCGCCAGTTTCATATCCCTGCGTAATAAATTTCTTCTCCGTGTTTACCGCCGATAAGAAGAGTATGGGCGTATCAACGGTCTTGCTATAGCCGGAAATCAATTCTGCTACCTCAAAACCGTCCATACCAGGCATTTGAACATCTAATATGATCAGCGCGTACGTAGTTTTAAGAACTTTTTTTAGTGCCTCTTCTCCGGATGAAGCAGTGTCAACTTTAAAGTTGTTGGTTTCTAGGAACTTCCGTAAAGAAATCAGATTCTCTTGTTTGTCGTCAACAATTAGTATCATTTCGGTGTTGGCACGATGCTGTTAGCCGTTTGTTTTATTAATATATGTTATAACTACAAGTTTAGTAAATTTTTAGGATAAGCAAAAGGATGGTTGAGTAGTTAATGGTGTGCAGTTAATAGGGAGTAGTTAGTAGGGAGTGGGGAATAGTTAATAGGAGGTATGAGACGCCATGTTCTCAACTAACAGGTTTCCTTGTTCACTAACGAGTTGTGAGTAGTTAATGGTGAGTAGTGAGTAGGGAATAGTTAATAGGAGGTATGAGACGTAAGTCATGTTCCCTACTAACGGGTTCCCTTCTCACTGGCTACCAGCATACGAGCTTACAGCCTATTGCCTACAGCTTCCATCCTATAGAATCAATATCAATACTAAAATAATGATGATGATGGCTCCTACGGATAGATAAACCCCACCGCTGCCTAGGGCACGCGCTCTTTTGTTCATTTCCCGAAGCTCTTTACGGAGTGCTTTGCGCTCTGCCTTTGTCATCGTTGATTTATCCATCGCTTTAATCTCTGCCACGCGCCTTTTCATAGCATTGATCTCTCTAGCCGCTTCTTCTTTAGACACTTCTATTGTTTTAGCATTCTTGTCGTTAGCAAGAGCTGCAATTGGGGTGCTAAATGTGAAAGCTAGCATGAAAACAGTTAATAGTGCATAGATTTTTGATTTCATAAAATTGTTTTTTAGTGAAACTTTGTGCAATTGATTGGGATTATCATTACACTAGTGCATAATAATTAAAGTTAGCAATTTGTTTTACTTATTCGAAAAAAAATCGAGTAAGGAAGGAATGAAAAACAGCTTGAAATAAAATTCTTTAAATAGCGAGAACTGTTCGTCCGGTGGTAACAAACTGTTGTGCATTTCCTTTGGGAAGCGCGAAGGTTCCTGTTAAACTACCGAATGCAGGCAATAAAAGTAACGACTGCTCTAAATGAAAGCAGGGAAGCCGAAGTGTTTGCTTTCCCCTTGCTTTAAGATTGGCCGCGGGATGAACATGACCGGCAATGTTCAGTATTCCTGCCGGAACTTCGGGCAAAGGTGCATGTGAATAGAGGATAAAATCTTCCTGTAAGGTTTCCAAATGGACCTTTAAATTACCCTGTTGGTAATAGGCAAGGGGAAGTATGTCATGATTGCCCTTGATGAGAATAAGCTCTGTATGCGGATATTGAGAGGAAAAATCGACAAAATGAAGCCATGCGGCATTCTCGGAACTGTGAAATAAATCACCCAAAAAAATAATCCGCTTTGTTTCATATTTTTTCAATACATCTTGCAGCAGTTTATAATCTCGGTCGGTTCCCGCTTGTTGCGGTATGATAATGCCGGCTTTCCTAAAATGAGCAGCCTTTCCAAGGTGTATATCAGCAATTACCAAGGTTTGATTTTCAGGAAAGAAAATGCATTTTTCCGCTAATAGATATATTGTTTTATTTTTTATTCGCAGCTCCAATCGGTCTCTCATTCCAGTTGCGCTATAATCTTGTTTAGTCTATCTTCCAACGCCTCATTACTGAAACGTTCCCGGAAGGATTCTGCAAATATAGGAAAAGCAAACGGTGTCAAGCGGTCGGTTTTATTGATGATAATTTTTTGCGAGGTAATGCGATTCAGGGCATTCAATAAGCGATTGTAGTCTAACTGGAAATCAAAAACTTCGTCGTAAGCTTCTCGGAGCAGTAAATTATCGCTTTCATACTCCTCAAACACCTTAAAAAATAAGCCTGAATTTGCTTGCAAATGCTTGGTTTTTATCTTTTTTCCCGGAAAGCCTTGAAAAACCAAACCGGCGATACCGGCGATATCCCGAAAACGTTTCCTTGCCAATTCGGTCATGTTGACACTTTGTTGTATATCCTCGCTTAAATTTTCAACAGAAAAAAGACCGTTGGCAATAGCGGTTTTTATATCGATTTCTTGGTCGCTTAATAATTCGAAGCCATAATCGTTGAGGGCAACAGAAAAAGTATATGGTTTTGCCTTTCCTAATCGGTGCGCAATTAAGGCAGCCATGCCCTCGTGAATAAATTTTCCTTCAAAAGGGAAGAAGAACAAATGGTGACCTTCTTTTGTTTCTGTTTGCTCCACTACCAGATACTCATTGCTAGGCAAGGTACTGCGTCTTTGCTGTTCCAGAAAAAGAGGTTTGAGAAAAAAAATTTCCGGTTCTTGGGCTGCGGAGGTTTGCCACTGATCCAAAACGTGGCGAATAGCAAAGGAAAGGTGCGTAGAGAGGGGTAAACGCCCGCCCATCCAAGAAGGAACCAGTCCCTTTTTCTTATTGGACATCCTGACAATCGCTTGCAGGTCTTTTACACGGATCAACTCTAAATTTTTGCCGGCAAACCAAAAGGTATCCCCCGGATTGAGACGCGAAATAAACCATTCCTCAATACTGCCAATATATTTGCCGCTAAGGTATTTAACGGTCATCATTGTGTCGCTTACGATGGCGCCTATACTCAGGCGATGGCGCATGGCCACCTTTTTGCTGACAACCTTATAAACCCCCTCTTCAATCACTACTTTGTGAAACTCATCATAAGCATCCAGCGTCTTGCCGCCCTGTGTAATCATCAAGAGGCATTGCGTAAACTCTTCCCAGCTAATCGATTCAAAACAGTGCGTGCTCTTTATTTCTGAGAAGACTTCCTGCGGCCTGAATCCGTCTGATACGGCTAAGGTTACCAAGTATTGAATCAATACGTCAAAAGAACGGATATAAGGAATGCGATCTTCCATCAATTGATGCTGCTCGGCATAACGGAGGGCTGCCCCCTCCATAATTTCGAGCGAGTGAGTTGGTACGAACCAAATTTTGCTCGTCGCCCCGGGTCGGTGACCACTGCGCCCGGCACGTTGCAAAAAGCGAGCAATCCCTTTGGCGGATCCTACCTGAACCACGGTGTCCACTGGCCGAAAATCCACACCTAAGTCCAGGCTACTGGTACATACCACTGCCTTTAATGTGCCGGCATGCAATGCTTGCTCTACCCATTGTCGGATTTCTTCACTTAGCGATCCGTGATGCAAGGCGAGAATACCGGCTAGATCGGGTTGGAGACGTAGCAATTGCTGATACCAGATCTCGGCTTGAGACCGCGTATTGGTAAAAATTAAGGTCGTATCGCTATTATTAACAATTTCGAGCACCTTGGTGGCCAAGTGGATGCCTAAATGACCGCCCCAAGGAAATTTTTCTAAAACATCCGGGAGTACGGTGGTTATTTGCGTTTTCTTTGGAAGGTTTGCTTTAATAATCACGCCGTCTTGCTTTCCGAGAAGAATTTGTTTGGCTTCCTCTAGGTTCCCAATGGTCGCAGAAATACCCCAAATCTGCAACTGTGGATTAAGGTCCTTCAACTTAGATAGGCCAAGCTCTGTTAGCACACCCCTTTTGCTGCCTAATAACTCGTGCCACTCATCAACTACTACAAATTGGATGCTCTTCAATCGCGACGCATAACCTTTTTGGGCTAGCATCAAATGGATACTCTCGGGAGTAGTGATAAGGACATCCGGACTTTCTTTGATTTGTCGTTGTCTTTCTTTCAGTGTAGTGTCTCCGGTGCGTAGGGCTATATCCAGTTTTAAATCGAGATCATTGTTCACTCGATTGAGCGCCAGTACCATCTCTTGCGATAACGATCGTAGGGGCGTTATCCACAGGCAATATGTTCCACGTGACACTTTCGTTTGGCTTTGCCTAAAGGCCAATAATCGCTCTAAAATACCAAACCACATGGCGTAAGTTTTACCGTAACCGGTTGGGGCATTCAGTAAACCGGAAGCGCCTTTAATTATGGCCTGCCAAGTTTCCTTTTGAAATCGGTGCGGCGACCATCGTTTAAGTTCAAACCATTTTTCAGCTAACACGTTGTTGATTATTGGTTACTCGTTAATTGTTATTGGTTATTCGTTAATAGTTGTTAATTGTAAAATACTATTTCTTTAGACAATGCTTTCCGCTTTAAGCCTTCTGTTGCTTCAGCAAAGCTAATAAATCCGCTTTTGTGTTTGCTTCCTTTGCCGGTTTATCTTTTCGCCAACGGACGATACGGGGAAAACGCAAAGCTATACCCGATTTGTGGCGGGGAGACGAACTGATTCCTTCAAAGGCGAGCTCAAAAACCAATGTTGGTGTTACACTCCTCACGGGGCCAAATTTATCAATGGTATGCCGTTTTATCCAAGCATCAACTTCCAATATCTCTTTGTCTGTCAGTCCTGAATAGGCCTTGGCAAAGGGGACCAGCTCTCCATTATCCCATACGGCAAATGTATAATCGGTATATAAATTTGCCCGTCGTCCATGTCCTCGTTGTCCATATATTAAAACGCCGTCAATCGTATAAGGCTCAACTTTCCATTTCCACCAATTGCCTCTGCGGCGTCCTGTTTCATAAATGCTTTGCTTCCTTTTAAGCATAACTCCTTCACATTGATAAGCCCTCGCCTCTTCACGCGCACGAGCGACGTCGTGCCACGTATCGCAAGGAATGATACCGGAAATCAGAAGAGGGATGTCCAAGGGAAGCTTTTCCAAGAGCATCACTAACAGATTGCGTCGCGTTTCTAATGGCCGGGCGCGAATATCTTCTCCATCGTATTCCAATAGATCATAACAGATCATGATTAAAGGCGCATCAGCGAGTATTTTTTTGCTTAATTGCTTTCGGCCGGTCCGCGTTTGCATCACCGAAAAAGGAAGTACTTTTTCGTCTTTAAAAGGAAGTATCTCACCATCTATCACGGTACCATTCGGTAGTAAATCAGCCAAGGGATGAAATTCCGGAAATTTATCCGTCAATAAGTCTTCACCTCGACTCCATATATATAAACCGCCGTTGCGAACAATGATCTGTCCTCTTATGCCATCGTATTTCCGCTCAATAAACCATTCGTCCACATTTCCTAAACTTTCAGGGTCTTTATCTAATTGATAAGCTAAATAAAAGGGATACGGTTCAAAACTGCGCTCGTCCTTCGGCATTTCTGTCAGAAGAAGTTGCTGAACGTCCGCCGTAGTAGGGTGCCAATTACCCATCAGTCTATGTGCCATTTCGCTTTCCGGTTTATCAAAAGTTATCGACAAAGCTTTAATGACTAGTTGTTTGGATACACCCATCCGGAAGTTTCCGGTAATCAATTTGTTAAAGACAAAGCGGTGGTTGTTTGGTGTATGCATCCATCTGGAAGAAAGGGCCGCTTCCATCTCTTCGTCGCTAAGATTCTTCAAATCGTGTAAAAAAGCCATCGTTTCGTTTAATGTGTAAGCCTTTGGCTCAAGCGGTGGTGGCAAACACAGTGCAATCGTCTCTGCCAAATCCCCCACTACATGATATGATTCCTCGAAAAGCCAGGCGGGAAGTTGCGATAATTGGATGGCCGCTTGGCGAAGTATGGCCGTTTTAACAAAGCGTCCGGTTGATTTACCCATTAACAAGTATACACACCATAATAGATCTTGGTTGTGCGCCGACCTGAAATAACGAACGAGGGCCTCCACTTTTGCATTCGTTGAGGTTGTTCGATCTATTTCTTCGAATAGCTCATTGAATGCTCTCATCCCTGTCCTCCTGCATTAAAAGGTCGTCTTCATACAACGTATCCACTTCTATGGCATTTAAATGGTACTGCTCGCGGAGCCACTTGGCGTAAATGGATTTATAACCGTGTGTTACATAGATGTTTTCGGCTTCCGTGGCTGTGATTGCTAAATTTAATTGTGACCAATCTGCATGATCTGATAAGACAAATCCGCGGTTGACATTCCTTCTTCTTCTGGCGCCTCTCAACTGCATCCAACCACTACAATAAGCTACTTCGTACGGTGCAAATTTCTTCATCCAAGAAGAGTGCAAGGCACTTGGAGGCATTACCACGACATAAGGTGCTGGAATTTTTTTTATATCAGCTGATGCATAGGCGACGTTATGCAACCGGTGTCCGTCATCAATTAATCGTTGTTGAATATTTACAATGGCACCATGTGCGTAAATAGGTAAACCGGTTTTTCCGGCAACTTCAATAATACGTTGCGCCTTCCCTAATGAGTAGCCGACCATCAGTGAATTTATGTTGGCTTTTCGATTATTATCGATCCAGTTGAGCATATCCCGTTCTACTTCATAAGCTTCGGGAAAGCGATAAACCGGCAGACCGAAGGTAGACTCCGATACAAAATGGTGGCACTTTACCGGATCAAAGGGGGTAGAGATTCCATCCCTTTCCAGCTTATAGTCGCCCGACACCACCCAAACTTCTCCTTTATAACTAAGACGTATCTGTGCCGATCCAATAATGTGGCCGGCAGGGTGTAAAGAAACTTTGACACCATTTATGTCTATTTCTTCTCCGTAGCCTAAACACTGAATCGACGTCTGGGGTCCAAGTCTTAATTTTAGAAGTGTGGCGCTATCACGATGACAAAGATAATGCTTGCTACCAAAGCGCGCATGGTCTGCGTGGGCGTGTGTTATAATTGCCTTATCAACAGGAGCCCATGGGTCAATATAGATAGCTGCCTGCGCACAATAAATTCCTTTGTCGTTAAAAGTAAGCATAATAACATTTTGAGAAGGCTCTTCTGACATCATTCAAGCACTTCTCCGTTCTATAACAGGTAATAGGGATTAAGGTTTGTATAGAGGAGTATACACTGTTAAGGTATAGGGTGTGAGGTATTTGGGAAGGAAGGTTTAAGGTTCAGGACGTTTTGCGTTAACGAAGGACTTTTACTTTTAACAAAAGGGATTATACCTTAAACCCTAAATATAGCCCCGTGCGTGGTACGACGGTCTCATGACATTGAACGTTAAAAAGATTTAGGATAGCCCTGAGAAAAAATCATGTTGAAATATACCTGCTTTTTCCCTAAGTTTGATGCGTTAAAGAGATATAAAAATCATCGAACGTGAAATTTTTTAAATATCAGGGAGCCGGGAACGATTTCGTTTTAATCGATAATAGGGATCAGCAATTTGATACAAAGGACACTGCCCTAGTGACACAGCTTTGTGATCGGCGTTTTGGTATTGGTGCTGACGGACTTATGCTTCTCCAGCAGCGGGCCGGGTATGATTTTGAGATGGTGTATTATAATGCTGACGGCAACCCTAGTAGCATGTGTGGCAATGGAGGGCGTTGCATTGTGTCTTTTGCAAAACATTTGGGCATTATTGAAAAGTCAACCCGATTTTTGGCGGTAGACGGGGAGCATGAAGCCACTATAAATGATACGGCCGACTGGGTTAGTTTGAAAATGATAGACGTTGAGCATATTGAAAAAGATGGCGATGACTTTGTCTTAAATACCGGATCACCACATTATGTAAAAGAAGTGGTGGATTTAAAAAATCTCGATGTGTTTGCTGCAGGCCGGGCGATTCGATATAACGCCACCTATAAGCAGGCAGGTATTAACGTGAATTTTGTAGAGGCCGTAAATGATGGGTATCAAGTACGCACCTATGAGCGAGGCGTTGAAGATGAAACGCTGGCTTGCGGAACCGGTGTAACGGCTGTAGCGCTCGCTATGGCTTGGCATCATAACCGCTTAGGGACATATAGTACCCCAATCAAAGCCATGGGAGGCGACCTCAATATTCGTTTCACTTATTTAGGAAATGGGGTTTTTAAGGACATTTATCTGGAAGGCCCTGCTAAACTGGTTTTTGAGGGTTTATATCCCGGTAATTCTTAGTCAATTTTCAATTTCTTTGAACAAATAGCCCACCTATTTGTTCCATCGTTAAGAACCAATTATAACGCGTATAGAAATATTGGATAGGTAAGAAGGACATAGGTACGCTGCAACATTGCTAAGTTGCTAATTTTAACGAGTCGTATAAGGGAGCAAAAAAGAATCTCACTCTTCCGGAGATTGCGCCGTTTTATATGATAATAACTTATTTTAAAGATTCTATTGTGTGTTTTAAGGTTCTTTAAGGCATAGATTGCTATTTTTTTTAATTTTTTTATAACACAAAAATTTTATCCGATGCTTTTTGTAAAAAAAACATAGCTTTTGTTTAAAAAATAGATGATGGATTTTTCATTTTTTCTTTACTTTTTATTTTATTGATATTTAAAATACAATAAAATGTATAAAAATGCTTTTTATGTATATTTTATTTTGTGTTTTGTAACAATTTTTCATTTTTCTTGGATACAAATGTTATTTGAATAATATTTGTTGGAAATTTTTATTCTTTATTGTGTTTTTTATTGAAATCTATCTTTTGTAATGAATAGTTTTTTGTGTTTTTGGAATTTTTTATGAAAGTTAGCGCCGTAATTGTGTATTTGAGAAAGGAATTTGTTTTCAGTAGAGCTGCTCAGCGTCGAAAATTTGTTTTAGTAATAAAGCCAGCCGAATAAAGCTGTCGATATTGCTGAAATCGTCTTACATGTTGCTTACGAGGAAGGTAAGCACTATTATATCCAATAATCATTAACCATTCAAACAAACACATGAAACAGAAACTACTCAGTTTCTTTCTTGTTAGCTTGGCTTTATTAGGAAGCCTTTACGCGCAAGAAAGAACGATTCGAGGAAAGGTCACTGCAAAGGACAGTGGCGAACCGCTGCCGGGCGTGTCCGTGATGGCGGTCGGTACATCATCAGGCTCAACAACTAATGAAGAGGGAATTTACTCCATTTCGGTTCCTGCAAATGCGAAAGCATTAATCTTCTCCTACATCGGTTTTGAGAAAGAAACGGTATCTATTGGTAACCAAACAGTGATAGACGTTGAATTATCACAGGATGCCCAGGCATTAAGTGAGGTCGTAGTGACAGCGCTAGGTATTGAACGTAAAAGAAACGAGCTGGGTTATGCCGCTCAGGAAGTGAGAAGCGAAGATATTACCCGCACAAGAGACAATAACTTCACGAATGCGCTTTCCGGAAAGGTGGCAGGTTTGGATATTAAGCAATCCGGTACAATGGGAGGCTCAACAAACGTAGTCATGCGGGGGTATAAGTCATTAACCGGGAATAATCAGGCTTTATTCGTGATTGATGGAGTTCCTGTCAGTAACGTCAACACCAATACTGATTTGCAAGAAGATGCCGATGCCCAGAATCAAGGACGTGGAGGCTACGACTACGGTAACGCCGCTGCTGACATCAATCCCGATGATATTGAGTCCATCAACGTGTTGAAGGGAGCGGCTGCTTCCGCACTATATGGATCTCGCGCATCCAATGGGGTGATTATGATTACCACCAAAAAGGGAAAGAAAAATAGTACCAATATTACGATCAATAGTGGTCTGACTATTGGTAAAATAGATAAAAGCACCTTTGCCAAGTATCAGAAAGAGTACGGAGCGGGATATGTTAACCAGTATAGCGAAGAAGGCTATGCCTCTCCCGATGGAAATTTCTGGTATGAAACCGTATTCGGTAATTCCGGACCGGCTTTGGTAGTACCCTTTACAGAAGATGCCTCTTATGGTGCAGCTTTCGATCCAAATTTGTTGGTATATCAATGGGATGCCTTTGATGAAACCTCGCCAAACTATGGGAAGGCAACTCCTTGGGTAGGTGCGCAAAATGATCCATCTAAATTCTATAAAACCGGTTTAAACTCCATGCAAAGCATCAGTATTGATGGAGGTGGTGATGTAACTACATATAAAGTAGGTTATACCCGAAACGATGAGACTGGTGTTTTGCCCAACAGTAAGATTACCAAGAACATGTTTAATCTTTCCGGATCCCATCAAATTAATGATAAATTAACGGTTAGTGCTACTGCCAATTTTTCTAGAGTAGATGCAATTGGCCGATATGGAACGGGTTATGATGGAAGAAATCCGAATCAGGGTTTCCGTCAGTGGTGGCAGACGAATGTCGATATTAGAGAATTGGAAAGAGCTTACGAGCGAGAGGGAAGAAATGTTACCTGGAATTGGTCGGATATCGACGCGACTGGACCTATTTACTCCAACAATCCTTACTGGGAGCGTTACAAAAACTACCAGAACGACAGTCGTAACCGTTATTTCGGAAGTGCTGTAGTAAACTGGAAGCCTCTGGAATGGATGGATGTAATGGGCCGTGTTACTTTTGATGGATCGAATGAGTTCCAAGAAGAACGCCTGGCAATCGGTGGTGCAGAAGTGCCGGAATACCAACGTTACGATCGTACCTATAGTGAGGCCAATTACGATTTGATGCTTAATTTCCATAAAGATCTGGCAGAAGATTTGACATTTACGGGTTTATTGGGAAGTAACTTGAGAAGAAATTATTTATCGGCTATTCGGGCACAAACGAATGGGGGCTTAGCTTATGAGGGCATTTATTCCCTTTCCAACTCCATTTTCCCGATAGAACCACCCAAAGAACGGTATGAAAGAATCGGAGTAGACGGTATTTTTGCCAATGCCAACTTTGGTTACAAAGAAACTTATTTTATAGAAGGGTCTATCCGTCGCGATCAGTCAACTACACTTCCAACGGATAACAATGTGTATTGGTACCCCTCTGTTGCCGGTAGTTTCTTGTTTTCAAATTTATTAAAGGATTCCAACTGGCTAGATTACGGTAAATTACGGGTTAATTATGCGGAGGTTGGAAACGACGCATCGGCTTTAAGTTTGTATAATACCTACACCATTAATACACCTTTTAATGGAATTCCTATGGCTTCTATTTCTGAGGAGCTACGTAATTCAAATCTGAAACCGGAACGTACCAAAAGTTTTGAGGTAGGTTTGGAGATGAATTTCTGGGATTCAAGAGTCGGCTTTGATGCCAGTTATTATCGCTCAACCTCCTTTGACCAGATTATGGCAGTAACCGTTTCCTCAGCCACCGGATATGATCGGCGTTGGGTGAATGCGGGTTCTTTACGAAACCAAGGTTTCGAACTGAGTGCTTTTGTAATCCCGGTGCGGACCAACGATTTTTCTTGGACCCTGAATCTGAATTTCGCACGTAACCGCAATAAGATGATCGAGTTGTACGAAGGGAATAACAATTTACAGCTTGGTACCTTCCAAGGTGGTATAACCTTAAATGCCACTTTAGATCAGCCCTTTGGTAGAAAGTATTATAAAAATCCAAAGCGGGAGCTACCCATCGGTGAGCAGAACAATACCATCAAAAAATCTATTGGTTTTACCGAAAGCTAATCCCATAGCAGCTTCCGCAATAAAGCACTTTATTCTATTTTATAAGTACCACTACCGTCGAACTCTACCCCGGAATTTATCCCTGGTGAAATAATAATGGCAATGTCAGATAAGTCGAAGTTATTCACGACAGAACCCCAATAAGCCACATTTAATAATTCGGTTGAAGAATCCACCAACTCATTGTAATCGAATTTTGAGGTAAAATCGACAAATATTCTTTCATTAACAAAAACTATTGCACCTGAATCTGTAGAAAACGCGTTCCTCTCTTTTGGATCTATTTGATCATAATCAACCTTTTTAATTTTATCGAGAGCAAACACCCTTTCCTCGGGTGTATATTCTGCAAAAGGAGTGTCGGTATAAGGAAAGACGTTACTTCTGATTGCGTTAAGTATATCTTCATTTATAAGATTAGAAATTTCTAATCTTATCTCATTGATATACAGCGTATCTATAACAATATATTTGATATTAGGCAATAATTCTATAGGTTCTTTATCTAAAGAAATATTTTTCATAATATTTTTTAAGGAAATTACTTATAGGGTGGAATCCAAAATCGTTCTTTCGGTGACTTTTCCAATGTCCGCCGAATTTTTCTGCTCGCGGTCCAGATCATTATCTGTGGACTTCGGTGAATCTCCGAAATCCACAATATTCACTACTAATTCCAATGCATTGGCTTGTATTAATCACACTTTATCTCTTTCGTTTTGAACATAACAGTTTATCCCCTTCTTTAAATAAGTCCAACTTTTTGAAATTCGATATCCTTTTTGCTAGTATTTTCCAGCACTGATTTAAGTCTTTCTGAAACGATTAAAAGAGGCCGTGCGTACCGTATAATACCGCCGTTGTCTTTGCTTCTACTTGATAAGCCTAAACATTCCCACGAAAAGAAAATATCGCTTGGTCCGTAATTATCCATTATACCTTTTTGATATCTAATGATCAATGGGATTACTTTTGTTGATATGTCCTTTTCAAGATTCCCAATAATGACATCGTGAAAGTACCCATCTCTCATACAAACAGGGCATTGATCTTCTATTTTTAGCCCTGAGATTATATTAGCGGGAGGTAATGTTCTATTAGTTTTAAGATGGTAAAAAGGCAAAACTTCTCCTTTTTGGTTGCGTACCTTTGTTAAGGATTCAACGTCTAAATTTGCGTCATTTATTCTTCTGTACAAATCTTGACTGATCAAAATGTCTCCATCAACCGTCTCGAAGAGGTCTTTACTAGTTTGCTTTAATTTTATCTTCAACACATCTTTCACTTTCGCTCCCGTTCCACACCGATCACAGGATTCTTTCATATCATATACTGTCCCGTAATTCTCACCACTACCGCCTATTGGTTTACCTAAATAAGAAAAAACAAAATAATCCATATTTTTTATGACTTAAATTCATAACAACAATTTAACTACTTCTGCAATCCACTCTGGGTTATCTTTATATGCTTGCTGATATGCTTTTATAATGTCTGCTTTTGTGTATGTTTTTCCATAGGGCAATAGTTTTTGCAGTTTTTTAGTTAAAGCAGCATGGTCAGCTCTTGTAAGGATTACGGACGGTGCATTTCTGGTTGATTTTAACAATCTTCTTAGATGTCTTGCTTCTACCAAATGATGAGCTTGAATAGCCCCTTTGAACCCTTTCGTAAGCTTCACCAATTCAGCATAACTAGCTATTCTTCCTACACCTGGAAGTGGGGGTTCTCCGGTAATTAAATGTGGAAGTACTCTTCCGTCATTATCTACTGAGTATGTCGTACCATTAATTGTATACTCTCTCCCGGTAAAACTGGTTCGCAACCTTGACCAAAAACCATTTATAGATCCTAAAACTTGCGAACCTGGCATTAAAAAAGAACTCAAAGTTGAACCGTTGGAATAAACCTGAGCTTCTGGAAGAACTTCGGAAGAACTTCCATCAGGTCTCACTAGTTGATCTCCGGGCACAGCGTCATCCGGAATTGGATCGTCTTGATTAACCCGGATAGTATCCAACCCCATAAAGTCACCATAAGTTACCGGATTGCCCAGTACGTAGTTATATGGCGTAAATTCGTGATGGTTCTCTGCAAGTGGATCTACTCCTCCCCACCTTCCTATAACAGGATCGTAGAAACGGAATCCAAAGTCATACTGCCCCAGCCCATCCTGTAATTCCTTCCCATTGTAAAGATAGTTATTTGCCGGAGAAGGATAAACACCTCCGTAATCTTTTCCGAAAGGATAGTAATCCGCTTTAAACTGCTTATCCAATGTACCGTCACTCTTTACCAGGAATCCGGCACGGGCATTACCCAAATGATCCTTCAGGAAATATTCATAATTGAACCTGTTCGTATTCCACAGTATGCGTCCCTCTTCCATATGGATCAGTTCCAGCGTACCTCCCTTCCACTCGGTGCCCATCACATATTCCCTGGTGATACCTGCATTCACCATGCGCAGTTTTGTACCGCTGCCGTCATAGGTGTAGGTGACCGCCCGCGTGCCGGTTACCGTCTGTGGAAGATTCAGATAATTATAAGTGATGGTATTACTGTTCCTTCCATCTCTTGTCATATTTCCACTCGCCGCATCGTGTGTATAGGTATAGGTCGAGGTACCGAATTTGATGGTGGAAAGTTTATTGCCGTCATATTCATATACCCACTTTGCCCCCGCATCACGCGTCAACCCTTTGATATTGCCCATAGCATCATACTCGATTAACTCTCGTTTGCCATCGGCAGCCACTCCGTTGGTCAGGCGGTTCAACTTATCATAGATATAATTGAAGCTTCCCGCTGTAACATTGTTACGGCTCCATTCTTGTCGACTAATATTTCCGTTGTACTGGGCTGAAGCCCCGGCTGGCGCATCGTTATAGCGCAATGTTTGGTTAAACAGCGAGGAACCTCCAGAGGTCATCCAGCCACGAGCATTGTAAGCATAGTTTGCCGTTTCTTTGAAACTACCTCCTTTGTCTGTACTATGCAGTGCTTTACTGCGCAGCTGCCCTATTTCATTGTAGCTGTTCCGTGCAACCAACACCTCCGCATCCGTTACCGTCCCGTTTCTCACTTGCTTCCGGGTATCGGTCAGTCGTCCTCGGTGGTCGTAATCATACCATGTCGTAACTGTGAGCGTCGGTGCCCCGGCCGTAACCAGCGTTTGCACTGTCTGTGTCGGCTGTCCGCTAAAATTATAGGTGTACACCATGGTATTGGTATTACCTGCTACCGTTCCTCCTTTGTAGTGCTGGCTCCACTCTTTGGCAACCCTGCCCAGTGCATCGTAATAGTATACCGTCCACAGGAAAACATTGCCTGCGCCGATCACCTTGGTTTTCTTGGCTGTGAGCAATCCCTGTACCTGGGCGCTGAAACTGCCCGATTCATTGTTCGGCAACCCGGGGATGCCCGTGTAACGATCATAATAGTTTACCTCCATCACCTCATACTGTGCAGGCGTGGTTGTGGGAAGTACGGGCATACTCCGGTTGGTATAGCCCTCCACACTGCCACTGGCTGTTGACGGTGCTTCCCAATGATTGGGATAGCTCTGCCCATTAGCGGCGTGCTGTGTATCCCACCAAGGGAGATCACCGTTTTTCTGTGTCCCTTTCATCACCAGTCTGCCCAGTGCATCATATTTGTAAAAGATGTTGTATATCGCTCCGTCAGTGGCTTTATTGCCGTCCTGATGGATTACGAGCTGATCCATTGCATTATAGATCATTTTCTGCCAGTAGTTGCTTCCGGGCATCTTTTTCTGAGAAAGCCGCTGACGCATATCGTAACGGTACTGATAAGCATACTTTGCTAGATCAGTTGGCGGTATCGGACTGGAAGCCTCCCGATCGGGGGCAAGAGCCGGAGGCAGCACATAGCAGAGGTTACCGAAATCATCGTAGACATAATAGGTACTCAGCATCTCGGTGGCGCTCCCCTTTTTATTGAATGTACGTTTCAGCACCACTTTCCCTTGTTTATTAGTATATTCCTCGGTGGTGCCCACCCTACCACTGTCGGGCACCCAGTTCTCATCCTTCGTTACCGTAACAAACAATTCTTTCGCCGCGTAAGGGGCGTTGATTACTAAAGTGGGATCGTTATACTGGTCGTAACCCACCGAATACCTCGCTACCCTCCTCGTGGTAGCTACCGTACCAAAAGCTATCGCATTGTTAGCTGTATACTCTGTTACTACGGTTCTTCCAGCCGCGTTAGTACGCGACGCCGAAGGTTGCCAGACAGCACCCGGAAAACCTTGTTCCAGCACCCGGTTTAATGGACTGGCTTCGTATACTGGTCTAGCAAAGGAAGGCGTGGTATTGCTAACAGCGGGGATCGGCACTACACCGTTGGCTGCTCCGCTGTTGTAGAATGTAGCTTGCTCCGTCACCGCTGCGGAACGATATTTCCCATTGCTGCCCACTGCAGCTGCATAAGGCAAATAACTCCTATCTTCGCGTCCAAAGTTGTCATAGCTTTGATGGGTGATAATGTCGCGATAGCCTGGACTTGCTTTACCTTGCACCGTTTGAACCAAGCGTCCGAGGCCGTCAAAATATTGCACGTCCTGCATTCTATCTATCGTAGCAGTTCCGCCTGATTCTGATAGATAAGACGTACGCAATATATAATTCTGTACGGCATCTGGTTGCAGAATCATTTGTTCTCCTGTCACACGGATGAGCACGGTTTTACCCGATGGAATATAAAAGCCCGGCTTCAACGTCACACTACGGGTAGCCTCGATAGTCGACTGGTTGCTGTAAGTGCTCAATACTAAATCTTGCTGTATCTGCCCATATGTTGTACTCATTGCCGATATAAGGACTGCAAGTATAGCGATGTTTGCTTTGATCGTTCTTTTCATGTTGCCTATCTCCTTATTGGTTACGGTAATGGTATTCATAGGTATCCGTGGTTTTGCTTTGGGTGTTCTTCGTTTCCCTCAGTCGCCCAAAACCGTCATAACTGTAATAGGTAGTCCTTCCCGATGGATCCGTTGCACTGGTCATCCCTGTCAATGGTTTATAAGTATACCAACTAACAGAGGCGCTAGGCAGCGCCGTCCTGAGTGGGTCCAGCTTGCTTCTGACCACGGCATCTGTGGGCTCCGAGGTGGTAAAAGAGTTTAATGCATCGGAGCCACCAAATGCCGTCTGAACCTGCGCGAATGTCGCATTACGGATTTCAGCAACCGGATACTGTCCTTTATAACTCCATAGATAAGTAGTAATGGTACCAGCCTTTTTCTGGGAGCTTGCCAGCTTACCATTACTGTAGCTAAAGACCTCCCGTTCGTCATACTTATTATCAAGCGTTAAACCAACATTTGTATTCGATGATGGGGAGAAGACGCCATTGGCCTGCGGAAAGTCCAATATCAATAATCCCGAAGGATAAGGATAGCTATTGCTTCCTATACTAAATAATCCATATCGATTGAAAACTGAATTAATCACCTTCCCGTTTTTCCGGGTTGTAATTTCGAGCGGAGTATTAATAAATCGATCATGCAAGTCCCATATCGATTTAAGCATATTGTCGGAATTTTGCTTGTTGTTTGCAAAGGTCGTTCTGTACAAACTATTAGGTTCTGTGAAATTATTCCTTCGGTGGGTAATATACCTTTGCCTCGCTGCTGCTTTGCATGCGCGCATTTCATGAAAAGACCTAAACCTACAATTCCAATCATTTCCACACGCCGTGCTTCGCTGTTGATGTTGAAGATCGCAAGTTTGGCATCCGGATACATAAGTTGCCCATCCATCCGATATGGCATCTGCTTGAGGCATCCGGAAATCAAAGGCATATTTATAATTAGTTACGGTTCGCCCTTCGCTATTCTCACTGCTGCTTTTCGTCATCTGTCGGTGGTAAGGGCTGTCGAAAAGAACCGTATCAATTGTCATTACACTTTCCCCGCTCCCCGAGCCTTCGATGGTAGTAATAGTTTCTATTCTTTTTTTAAAGTATCCCCGCAATGTATACTCGGTAAACAAGCTACGTTCTACTTTTAAAGCAGGAGTAAACACTTTCGTACTATCATAAGAATAAAGGTAGGTTATTGATTTCCTCGGTTTACCGCTGCTATCAAAGTGGATTTCATCTTTCAACTCACCACGTTGAAATTCGAATGGAATAGGAGCAGCGGGAAAGTTAGGAGCCGATGGATCGCACTGACCCAAGAAGTCCGTATAGACATATTTGGTTGTTTCACGCTCCCAGGGGTTTATGTTATAGAATCTGTAGATCGATTTCCCTTGAGCATTATTATTATATGTCAAAGTTACTTCATCGTATCCAATATGATTACCTTGGTAATTTGACATGGGGGTAATGCTATACGGAGCAACCAGATGCGGCACGCTAAGATTAGCTCCCTCTACACTAATGCAACCGTTTGGATGAAGATTTGGTGTGTTGTCGACTCCTTCACCCGACCGGAGACCATATATTTTAACCACATCGTTTCTGATGCTCTGTATATAGCGTGGTCTCTCATATAAATAACCCGTGGATCTACCATTGGTCTCATAAACATAAGACTCAACCATATCCGGTGTACCATTTCCTGCTCTTTTCGTTATCGTTTTTATGCGTAAACCACCTACTATAGGGTCTTGAACATCGGTTGAAACATATTTTGAAAAAGAGAGATAAGCTCCCGCACTCGAGTTTCTACCGTCCCTGAACATATTTAGTACATAAACCCCTGCTGGTATGGTATTCGTATAAGTAACGGTTTGACCCGCCTGCACGGAGCCGCTACTAACAGTCTGTCCCGTGGTTTTGTTTTGCAAATTAAAACTGGCTACCTCAGAGCCGCCACCTTCGCTCGGATCATTTCTAAAGACTAGTTGATATTTTTCATTTCCAGTAAATTGAATGTTATCCCATACTTTAGAATAACTGGCATCCTTCCCTACATGGAAGGCATTAAAATATTGCAGATCGTGCTTCACTGTATTGAGATATGCCTTGTTTGGCTCAAACTCAAATAGGACAGAACCTCCCGTGGGGTATACAATCTCTTTAAGTGCACCTCCTTTCATCTCAGGCCATTTTGGCTCCCGTTTAGCACCCCGATAAAATTCTGTATAAATATCTTTTGTAATCGTTGGTATCAAAGTGGAATTTGCAGTTTCAGCATTATAAAAACCCCAATGATCTTGGCCTAACGATAGTCTACGTGTAAGGAAATTACTTTCGTAATAAAATTTATGAGGAGCCGAGCGCTCTCCCCCAGCCCCGTATTCAACCAGGCTATCCAATTTCAATCTCTTTTTATCCGACACAATAGTTGAACTGGTATACCGGTCCAGTCCGGAACCTAACTGACCAAAAGGATTATCAAAATAGCTTGTATAAAGTTTAAACTTTTTAAAAGTAGAATTGCCTGCCCTAACTTCAATTTCATCTAAGGCTTTTGCTTCCGTATTAGCCGATTCATCAAAACCATAGCCGCCAGCACTCCAATTTCCCGATAAATCCAAGCGAGCAACGCTACTTGGTTTAAAGATCAATTCACCATTATTAAATGTAATATTAGCTAAGCGTACACCGTCAAAATAATCACGGACTAATTCGTGCCCCCTTTGCTGGGCAATCTGGTCGATATTAAAAATAGGAAAAAGCCCAATATTATAAACACTGTATTTTTCAGCCACATAATTCAGTTCGATTTTATTAAGTTTATCAAATGACTCGATTTTTGTTAAATACCAGCTGGAAAAAACCACATCACTTGACAACCCGTTATTATAAGTATATCGTCTCGTTACTTCAATTGGATATACGTAACCCGTTTTAGGTAGATCGGCAGCATATTTGCCAAAATAATATTTAGCCCCATCTTTTGTAGTTACTGTAAACCCCTGAATATTTTGCTGCATCCCCAGTACACCACCGTCATTTGGTAATCTGAAAGCAGCCTCAATCTTTAAGTCATCATTGTTTTCTATAATGACTGCCGTCCGGTCGTCATTAAAGAAAAATTTTCCTGAATAGCCGTTAAAATTGAAAGTAAACAGATCCGGTTCACCATCTCTTTCTCCCGTTGAAAAGTTGTAATCTAAAGTTCTCCAACCTTCACCGATAAAATAATTGCTGTATCCGTAATTGGCATAATGCCCGTATTGACCCTTTTGCGTATTAGCTGCTTCGTCCGGAAGACCTCTTACCGTTCTTGTAATCATACCCCCGGCGCTCAACGCCCAGCCAGTCCCTACCCAACTGGCCGATTCGATTACTTTGATCCCTCCGGCATGGTAGTTTAGCGAAACAGGAAGCTTAAGTGCTCCATCAGAAATTGTGTAAATAGGAATGTTAATTGAGGGTATTCCGGTGTGTTTGTTGACGGGTACGTCGGCAAACTTACCCAGCGACGCGGCGTTCGGTGACGAAATGCTCACTCGTGTATAGTCTAATCCCTGCGCCTGGGAACTAAAACCAGCAAGCATAACAAGACTACATAAAATCACGAGTTTATAATTGGTTCTAATCTTCATAATAGTTAAATAAATGTACCGTTAGATTTAGAATAAAAACCCTTGCAAATCATGGGCATTATTGGTTCGGTTGTCGATAAACTCTCTTTTGTAAGCTAGTAAGTGCTCGCTCTATTGCTATCCGAGCTTTCCTTTCCTCAATCAAATGCAAAGTCAGCTCTTCTACCTTTTCCAATAATTTCCGATTCATCTCTCCAAGACTGACTCCGTTCTCCTCTACTTCCATCTTATTGGGCACGCCAGGTAAGTGTTTATTTTCTTTGATAAAAGCTTCGATTTCAGCAAGCGATTGCATTTTGTAATTATCTTCGAAAACATAGTCTGGCCAGTTGGCACTTTCCACCAAAATTTCCTTTGAGCGTATTGTTCCATTTACCTCCAAAAGATTGGAGGGTGTTGCCGTTCCGATGCCGACGTTCCCGGCTGTGGTGATGGTGAGTCGTGATTGTGTGGTACTGAAGTTATTATCGGCAATGTGGTAAGCTCCGCCTTTTACATAGGTATCCCACCGGCGGGCGATATTGCCATTGCCATCTCCTTCTGCCAAGGCCAAACCAGGCGCCGAACGAGGACTGGTTAAAGTAATCCAGGATCCATTAGGAGCACTCCCGGGATTCTGGATCTGAAGTCCGCCGCTGATGCCACGGATTAGCCCATTCACCAATAGCGGAACATCAGCCGCCGGCGCAATGCCAATAGCGGCATTACCGCTGGATGGAAAGGTGTTTTGTGCATAGGCGCCCATACCGAATAATAATAGGGCAAACAGGAGTAGATGTCTCATTTTAGTACTGTTTTATATATAAATTCGTTTTATTTTAGTTTTATATAGTATCAATCGCAACGGAACATGGGTAGGCCTTTTTTGCTGCTTGGTTAGATAATACTGAGTTATGCGCAACAATAGTTAAAAATTTCAGGTCATTAGTTATAATTGATTCCCGTTTAATCATAACATCTAGGTTATAGTCAATAAGAGTCCTTTGGCACTCAAAAGTACCACACCTAAACTGATCGCCATTAGGCAAAATATGCCATTGTTAGCGCATAAGCGATAAAATTTATTCTGAGGTTTAAAAAACACCTTTAGGCATACAAAAACAGGTTCGGTTATTTTACCATATCAAATAGATTTAAGTTATTGTTAATCAAGATAAAAATATGTAAGAAAAATGAGATATCAAAAAATGTTGATAAAATTATAATAAGCTTGTATAAGACTACGAGGCTAAGGCTTTAATTAGATCAGTATCCCTTTATGCTATTTATTATGATTTTCATTCAGGTGATTACTCAGTTCACTTTTCAATTGCTGTAGCTCTTTCAAAAGGTCAATCTGATGTAGAGTGAGTTCTTCTACTTTTTTCAACAGTAACAGGTTCATTTCCGCTAAATCCAATCCGTCTCTCTTTATCTGTTTAGCCGATGGAATTTCGGGCAGGTGCTTATTTTCTTTTACATATTTTTCAACTTCGGTCAATGGAAGCATTTTATAATCCGGTTCGAAGACATAGTCGGGTGCTTCAATGTTGGTAACCACTTTTATTTCTCGAGCTACGATATTACCTTCCACGGCTAGCTTCGCTTTCGGTGTACTGGTGCCAATACCGACGTTACCATTACCCGCAATCCGTATCCGCTCGGCAGCACTGGAATAGAGCGCCAAACCTGTATTATTGCTATGCAAATCTTCTGCGATTGCTGCAATCGCAGCCCATTTATTGGTATCATTTGGGTAGCCATTGAGTAATTGAATTCCATTGATATGATCTTTCTCTACCGCCATTGCTTTGCTGGCAATTAACCAGCCATTGCTGATACTGGCAATAGAAAGCTTTGAAGTCGGATCGATTGTACCAATTCCTACATGGCCGTTTTTTAGCGTCATATAGGTTTCGGCTCCGTGCCCCCATGATTGGATATTGTGATAGGGATCACGTTCCCACCAGGTTCGGGTATTGGACATAGGAGTTAAAAAAGATATATCAATACCAATTCCGTCATGCAACCTTGCCGTTAGCCAATCTGCACCTGTCGCGTCGCGTACCAACCAACGCTTATTATAAAAAGTATTGGAGGAACTACCTGAAACGGAATTGATTTCCAGAAAGTTTCCTTGGGCAGAACCTAAGGTTTGTGCTACGGTCGCATAATGGAATCCTACTAATAAGAAAGCCACGGCAACGGCGTGTTTTGTAAAATTTGTCATATTAATGATACTAGTTTCGGTTTGACTTAAATGACGTCCTATTTAGATTATCCGGTTTAGGAATAATTCATACAATAAAAGTAAGAATAAAATCTAAATTTAAAATAAATTGCAAATTAATTTTTAAACTTATGGAACAGACAAGATGCTCTTTGTTTTCCTATCGATAATGAATATGTTTGTATACAGAAAAACTATGGCCGGAATCAACATCAACCAGTTCAAACAAGTTCCTAACAGAACGACGGTTTCGAAGGAGCCCGCGGCCAATGTATTTGAATTCCTGAACAAGGACATCAGCCTTTTCGCGATCATGGGCGATAAACAAAAGGAATCGCTCTACCATGAATTATCTATCTTGCTTAAAGCCGGTGTTGATCTCAAATCAGCTTTGGAGTTACTTATTTTACAACTACAAAAACACAAGGAAGCAGACCTATTAGAGCAGATTAAGAAAAACATTGTTGAAGGCGGCTCGCTTTCGGGAGCATTACAACAACATAAAGATTTTACGCCTTATGAGTATTACAGCATCCAAATTGGGGAAGAAACGGGGAAGCTCAGTGAGGTATTGGAAGAGTTGGCACTGTTCTACCGTAAGCGATTAAAGCAGAAGCGTCAAATTACCGGAGCGTTAATGTATCCGGCGATCGTTACCGCCACTTCCATCGGTGCTATTTTTTTCATGATGAATTTCATTGTGCCCATGTTCGGTGATATTTTCAAACGATCGGGAAGCGATCTACCGGCCATTACGCAGGTAATCGTTGACGTCTCTAACTTTACGCGAAAATATGCCTTTTTGTTTTTGCTGATTGCCATCGGTGTGATTACCTGGCTATATTTACAGCGGAAGAAAGAGTGGCTACGAAAAGCTAGCGCCTCGGTGCTTTTGAAGTTGCCTATTTTTGGCGTGATGATCCGTAAGATTTATTTAGCCCGTTTCTGCAATTCGATGTCTTTATTAACAGGCTCGAAAGTTCCGCTTATTCGCGCTATTCAGTTAAGTCGACAAATGGTTGGCTTTTACCCCATCGAGATTTCGCTGGAAACGATAGAAAAAGACATTCTACAAGGCAAAAGTTTACATGAAAGCCTGCGTAATTTTCCAATCTACGACATTAAGCTCATCTCGCTGATTAAAGTAGGCGAGGAAGTTAATCAGTTGACCGACTTCTTTGGTAAAATTGCGACGCAATACAGTGACGATATTGAACACCAGTCCGCTTTGATTTCTTCCATGCTGGAGCCGTTTATTATTATTTTTTTAGGTTTCGTAGTAGGGATTATTCTAATCGCCATGTATCTCCCTCTCTTCCAAATGGGCGGAAGTTTTGGATAGAGAAAATAGGCAATAAAGCCTACTTTTCCCGTTCCTTAAGTTGTTGCTTTACTTCGCTTAATTCCTTGTTAAGTGTGATCACATGCAAGGTCAGCTCCTCGATCTTCTCCAACAGCTTTTTATTCATTTCTCCTAAACTGACCCCTTCTTCCTTGACTTCTTTTTCGCTTGGGATACCTGGCAAGTGTTTATTCTTTTTAATGAATTGATCGGTTTCGGTTAAGGACATGAGTTTATAATTTTCGTCGAAAACATAATCGGCCCAGCCACTTTCTACTTTGACCTCTTTTGCACGGATGGTGCCGTTGACTGCCAACTTGGTACTGGGAGTAGTAGTTCCGATACCAACATTTCCATTCGCAAGTAAGCGCATCACACTGACATCTCCTGAGAGTTGAATATCGAATCCGTTAGCAGAGCCTACACCTGTGCCACCTATGCGGAGTCTAGGAACGTTATTCAGCCATCCCAAAAAAACAACCGCTTCGTTGTTGTCTGGGTTTTGGGAACGGATATAGTCAGACGCATTGATGCTTCCCCGTACATCCAGTTTGGAGACAGGACTCGTCGTACCTATTCCTATGTTTCCATTGATATCTTCTGCTAAGATTTTTCTCCAAACTTCCCAACCGCTATTAAAACCGGAACGGTAATAAAGGTCGCTATTGGAAAAAGCTAACTCATGTGACTTCCCTCCGGAATCGTTGTACCAACCTCTGAGCCCCACGACCGTTGAAAAGTTTCCGACCGGAAGTCCTAGCGTTGTGCTTTGTTTGAAATTGACTTCGAAGCTCTGTGCATAGGAAGTCGGCGTAGTTACAACTGCTCTGGTATCTGGAACAGTTAACTTATTTTGAGCATATGAATAAGAAAGTATCCCAAAAAGCAATAATGAACTGGCAATCGATTTAATATCAAACATATCATTTACAGTTAATTTAAACCCTCTAATTTAGCTTCAAGCTGTTCTATTTTTTCCTGCTGTTGAATCATGTGAAGTGTCAGCTCCTCGATCTTCTCCAACAGCTTTTTATTCATTTCTCCTAAACTGCCCCCCTCTTCCTTGACTTCTTTTTCGCTTGGGATACCTGGCAAGTGTTTATTCTTTTTAATGAATTGATCGGTTTCGGCTAAGGACATGAGTTTATAATTTTCGTCGAAAACATAATCGGCCCAGCCACTTTCTACTTTGATCTCTTTTGCACGGATGGTGCCGTTGACAGTCAGCATTTCGGAGGGAGCAGTGGTTCCGATACCTACTTTTCCGTTAACGGCAAGATAAGTACCATAAGACACCGCTGTTTGTGTGCTATAACCTATTGATACTCCTTTATAATAGGTCTTATTTCCAATATCGGGCTGAAGATGTAGATCGCTATAATACATTCCATATACACCCGTTAAATCCGAATGTCTTGCTAATATCCAAGAGCGCCTTGCATTTATGCTTCTTGCCGTACCAAATTCCAAAGCATTATTAGACGATTCAACCAGTATAGCTCCATCACCTCGGCTCGTGACAGACGGATAAGTAGTAGTAGCGGTACCATTTAGAATGTGCAACGGCATTTCCGGATTAACCGTGCCAATACCAGCATTGCCTGTACTTTGAAGTTTATTTGTTTGAGCATAGGATGAGAATTGCCACAAAAAAGCGAAGGCTAACAAAAAGACTTTTTTCATTATTGATAAAATTGTATGTAATTAGAACTAAATGCTCCTCAAAGCAATGAAAGTAATTCTTTATTGTATCAAGACAGTAAGCCTACAGTTTAAGCTCCCCTGAGAGACTGATTTTGAATCATGTAAAATAGATTTAAGTTAATTTTAAAGTAAATGTAATATAATAAGTAAATATTTTTAAACAATATTATACATTAATTTCCATATCATGCATTTGGAAAATAGATCTCAAAAGCCTAAAAACAATTTAGCCTTATCAAACCAACTTACTGCTTTCTCCTGAGCGGTATTGTGCTTGAACTTGGTATATTGCTTCTGCACACTGTCTTGCGGATGAAAGGTAGTGACGACTCCCTCCTTACGCCCTTTGAACAGTCGCCCTTTTTCCTTTAACTGTCCCTGTTCATCATAGAGTGCATATTTCCCGTTTTCTTCTCCCAAGTACCAGGTCGATAACCGTCGAAGTGTACCGTTCGGATCCATGTAACGCCATTCGCCCGTTTTCAAGCCTTTATAATAAGCACCCAATACCTTTAAACTTTTGTCCGGATATAGCTCCTGATAGGCGCCGTGCAAAACGCGGCCCTTAAAAGCGCCCTGTGTATAGCGTATACTATCCCGCAGATACCAAGCATAGATCTTCTTTGGGTCTGCTTGTTCTACTTTTTCTTTTACATTGAGCTCCGCGACTTGAAAAGAACCATCTGCATGACGAATGGTCGCTTTATTTTTATAGGGGAGCGCCTCCAATAATTCCTTTTGCCCATAAGAAGGGAGCGAGAAGCATAGCAGGTAGGTTCCGATAATCAGTGTAAAATTTAATTTCATAGTTTTTTTTTAGTATCAGGACATAAGTATCAAGACCGTAGACTATGGCCGCGCTCACAGCTCGTAACGTACAACCCGACGATTTAACTACTTAACTATTTAACAACTCAACAATTCCTTAACTAATTATTTCGTCATTACATTCTCCTGTCCTTGATATTTTATCTTAATATAAGTAGGTGTATTTTGCAACAAGGTAACTCCCTCCCTTGTTTCACCTACTTTTATCATAAAATCCTTTTCATTCAGTCCCATCAAAATGACGCTCTTTTTTGCTTTTGCGTTCGTCACTTCTCCGAGATACTTAATCATGCCCCAATCGATATAAGGTTCTTGAGGTGATGGATTATAATTTTCGACCACCTGGCCTGCTTCTATTACTTCGGGTTCGGCTTCTATTTCGGCAGACAAAAACGGATCGCGGTAGCCTCCTTTTGGCTTAAAGCTCGTGATCGTATCCGTTAAATTCGTCTTGGGCATCGATTTTTTTTCTGCTACCATTACCGGTGTCGGTAAAATAGGATCTTCCGTGGCTTGGATGATTTTATAGAAGATCCAGCCCCATATCAGGAGTACTAATAATAAAAGTGGTATGGTTAGTTTCTTCTTCACCTTCATTACTGATTGATCATAAAACTTCGGTAGCTCGAATAGCCACTGGTATTCCCTGCTTTATCTGTCGCGCGTAAGCGCCATATCACCCGTTCGCCGATACTACTGCTTGTAAAATTGTGACTGGTGCCTTCCAAGCTTAGGGGATATGTGGAGCTATACAGCGTGGTTGAATCGCTTTTATATACATACAGTTGATACTTCACTGCATCGCTTACGGCCTCCCATCGCAAGGTAACGGGACTTGGCACGGAAGCATTATTCCCCGGCGCGGTCATTGTAGGCACCGCAGGAGGTGTTCTGTCGTATGTAAATTGGCGAACGGTCGACCACAGCGACTGCGAGGTGTCCGACTCCGCTCTTACCCGCCATTGGTATACCTGTTCTTTTGGTATAGTAAAATTATGCCCCGTACTTTCCAATACACTGTCGTATAAAAGATTTTCGGGATCGGTAAAGTTATTCGTATCGATCTGCAATCGATAACCTGTAGCACCGAATAGGGTTTGCCATCCAAAGCGTAAAGCGGTATTTGCGGTTAGGAGCTGGTCTGCAGGATCGGTTTGCACCACTACCTGCTTACTTAGGTCCGACTCATATATCACAAAAGCGCGCGTGGTATACACCGTTTCGCTGCTACCATTACGGGCCTGTACCCGCCACTGGTAGATACCCGGCTCTAAACTCAACGTAAACTTCGGAACGGTTACCACTGTATCGGCATAGTATAGCGATACCGAATCAAAATCGGGCGATGCCACCTGCAAGCGGTATTCCAAGGCATCGTCTAGCTGCTCCCATAAGAAGGTAACGGTATAGGTTGGGATCTGTGCCTGGTTACCCGGCGACAGAAGCGTTATCTGCCTATCTTTAATATCTTCTTCCAAAAACTCTTTACAACCAAAGGCTGTGAAAAGCAATCCTATGAACAGGATGAAAACGTTAATTTTACAGTTCATTATCTTAATTTTTTTGCGTTAACCGAATAACTGGCAACTAATCCCCCGCCACATAAGCCGTTGTTAAATACATCTTCAACTCGGCTGTTCTTGTAAGCGCATTCAATTCCTTCCGAAAAGCGACATTCACTAAATTCAGTTCCTTGCCTTTTTCGATCTCATACCAACATTGCAGGAGGTCATTATAACTCCCCACCAAACAATATTCATCATAGTTCACGGTCAGTCCCTCTGCAGTGACGGCCTTCGTAGGTGGTACGTCTTTAATCACCAACCCGTTGTTCTCTGCCGCAGAGGCCACAATATTTAACATGTTCACTTTCGCATTGCCTTTATCCGAAGCGTTCACGAAACCCGCGCTGCCAACCTTTTGCATCCGTGCCCTAAGCTGCGACAGCTCGGTTTCCTTCTGTTGTGAATTCGCCTGGGCCGCACGGGCTGTGTGATAGGCCGATCGTAACTCCAATGTTTTCTTGATGCTCATCTGATAGACGACGAACAAGAACAGCAGGGCACCCCACCATAGCCATTTGTTTTTCTGCTGCCAGGTATATGTTGTCCAAAATCCTTTCATCGCAAAATCAATTTAAGGTTAAATACCCCCCGCTCCTGCTTTTCATCGTATTTATAGTCTACCAAGGCAACCTCTTTGCTAAAACTCATCATGCTTATCACTTTTACCCAATGGTTGAGGGCGCCTATAGTTTCCGTTGTACCTGTAATGCGTATCAATCCGGATTGATATTTTGGCCTTCGTTCTTTTCTACTCGCAATTTCGTCCTGCGGAAAAAAGTTCAATTCATCTAAGCTGATATATTTGGGCACCGAAGCGCCCAGCTGATCGGCAATATAGCTCAGCGGTTCTTTATCGCCCCTTTCCGTGTAGTTAATCACTTCAACCAATTGCTCTTGACCCTTCAGCACATCCTTCAGCTGCTTAATCTCCTTATCTAGCAAAGAGACGTCACTCAAGCTGGTATCCGCCATTTTTCCATTATAGTGTAAGAAGTAGAAGGTGTTTAACAATAAGATCAATAAGAAAAAGACACCCAATAGAAGCGCTGATCGTTTAAAAAACCATTCTTGTCGTTTATCTTCTATTCTACCGGCAAGGCTATCTACGGCTAAGGTTGCCATAGGCATCTCGCTGAGCACGAGAAAACCGAGTGCAAAGGCAACTAAAAAGCGTTCGTTCATTTCCTCATCGCCAATCCGTATAATGCGTCCCGGTTGTTCCGCCTCTTCCCATTGATAGGAAATTATTTCATTTTCTTTTAGTTCAAAATGGTGCCGGGCCACTTGCAGCAATTCGCTCCCCTCTTTAACAACGGCAGGCAATAGACTTGCTATGTGAAAAGGTCCTAAACTTACGGAAAGTAGCTGCTCCTGTATTTTTGCAACGTGTAGTAATAGCTCATCCAAACGATCTCGGCGGATAACCGAGAGTACTTCCATCACGCTCTGTGAATTCTTTTGTAGATAAAAATCCTGCTTTTTAGCGTTTGGCAAAACCAAACGAAGTAGATCCATATCATCTTTGAGATCCACGCTTCTAACAAAGCGATGGATAATCCCCTTACCATTTAGCGAAAGCGCAATAGGCACTCCTTTAGGCAGGATGCTTAGTAGTTTCTCCACGGTTGGAATATCGCCTTCTCTCCGTAAAACTTCAATGGCATTCCCTTTTCGTTTTAGCAGCACCAATTGCATGAGCAGTCCTTTCTCGGCAAAAGTAGCTTCCACCGCTGCTAGCAGCGGGATATGGCGGGCATATGAAAGGAGCTGTTCTTTAAACATTTTAGAGTTGTTAGCTGTCAGTTATCAGCTTTTAGTAATTTTTACCATCCCTGCGGGAGGCAAGCTTTTTAATTACTGATAAATAATCGTCGGCTTAATAAACACCACCGACACCACTTTATTCTTTGATTTTGTTTTATTACTAAAAATCCATTTCAACACCGGTATACGGGACAGGAGCGGCACGCCGCCACCTGTTTCGGCATTTTCATAGCGCTCGATACCACCTAATACCACCGTCTCTTCGTTCCGTATCCGGATAATCGATTCGAACATACTGGTGGAGGTGGGCGGTGGTTGGTTGATCGGTGTATCCTGCGTAAAGTCAGAAATGTCAACCGTAATATTTAATGTCACCTGTTCATCCCCCGATACTATCGGCTTGATTTTGATGGTGGTAGCTGCTTTAATCTCGTTAAATTGCTGGGTAACAATATTCTGTGGCGTCAAAGAACCTATCTGATTCTGGGTTGACACACTATAAAAACGCGAACTTCCGATACTTAGCACAGCTGAATGCCCATTGAGCGTTGAGAGTTTAGGCACGGAACGCATCTCCACATTATTGTTATTTTCCAAAGCCCTTAAGCGTACATAAAAATTGGGTGAAACCCGCCCGAGGTTAAAAGATCCAGTACCGATCCGCGACAAGAAATCGTTAATGGAACGGGCACCAAAGGTAAAATCGGTACCATTGGATGAAAGCAATTCACCTCCTGTTCGAACGGAGTCGGAGACGCCCATGGTAATGCCTGTACTAATGGTATGCCCTTTCCGTACATCCAGCATATTGACTTCAATTAAAATCATAGGCACCAACACATCCAATTGCTTTACCAAGGAAGCGATTTCATTGACCTGTGGAGCAGATCCGGCTAAGAGGAGTGTATTCTGCTCGCGAAACTCCTTTATCTCCACGCCTTGTTTCCACTCGGCCGGAATCATAGCCTGCACGGTATCGATCGAACGGTGTTGTAAATGTACGGCTTTAATTTCGCGAAGACCTTCTAAGCGCCTTTCTCCAATCAGGTAAATCCCATTATCGTTTTTAAAGGTATAGACAGTGCCCCTCAGAAGTGAGGTTAACAGCTGATCAAAACCTACGTTTGTCAACTTAGCGGTCGCATTCCCCTGCAAACCACTGAAAAGAAAGTAGTTCGCCTCCACCTGCGCAGCTGCTTTCTTTATGATCTGATCGATGGGGGTATTTTGCGCCTCAATGCTCAGTAATTTAGCGCCCGAGCCATTATCGGTGGCATCAAGAAAAAACTGCGGATTACCATCAGAAGGCGTTTGCTGGATCGGCAGACGACGCGTGCTCAGTTCTGACTGGCCGTTAATAAAGTTCTCCTCGTTAGGCCCTAGCGGTAAGTATACAAAGGAACCACCGGCTGTTTCTGCCAGCTTCACCTGATTGCTAAATGCTAACTGGCGTAAAGCGGCGCCTAACTCCATACCCTGCACAAATAAGCTCACCTGTTTGCCCTGTAGATCATTCGTCACAATCACATTCGTACCGGTTAATTGCGTAATCGTGCGGGCAACCACCACCAGGCTATCGTTCTCAAGCGACAAGCTGATCAGCTTATTGGCAGCATCATAAGTAGCTTGCACGGGGCGTGCAGGCTGACGTACCTTGGAGGGGTCAAGGGCCGTCACGGAGATGATGCTTCCGGTGAAACCTAAATCGAGGTTATATTCTTTGGCGATGAACAGGAGAATATTGATAGGTGTTTCTCCCTGAAAATTATTGTAAACCCGTAGTTGCAAGTTCGGATCCACATTGATATTGGTGTTAGAAGTTTCGGCCAAGGCTCGCAGGAATTCCTGTAAGCTGGCGCCTGCAACCGATAGTGTGACCTTCTCGGCCAGACCGGGCGATAGTACGGCCAGTTCATGCAGGCGCTGCTCGTAACGCGTCAAACGATCTGCTTGCTGCGCCCATAGACTGGACGGCCATGCTTGGAGCAATAGGAACAAAAGCCCCATCCCCAGCACATATGCAACCCAGCTTTTTCTTTTTTCGTGTAAATATTTCTTTCCCAAATGCTCAAAAATTAAAAAGTAAAGGATAAATCTCTTCTATCGTCGTTTCGCCTGCGGCAAATAATTCGAAGGCATTTTCTGCCAATGTTTTAAGCTTTCTTTCGTGCAACTCTTCGCTGACATCATAGACATTGTTTTTAATCTTTTCCGATAGATTTCGATCAATCGGAATAATCTCGTACACTGCCTTTCTACCTTTGTAGCCGGTATGAAAACAATGGTTACAACCTTTCGCCACACAATGCTTCTTCACCTCATAAAAAGCTTTGAATTGTTGCGGGTAGAGAGCAGTATCGAAAGTTTCCTCCGTTTTACAATGCGGACAAAGGATCCGTAAGAGGCGTTGTGCCACGGAAGTATTCAAGGTATTTGCCAATAGAAACGGTGGCACCCCCATGTCGATCAAACGGGAGATCGTACCCCATGCTGAATTGGTGTGGATCGTAGAAAGGACCAAGTGCCCTGTTAAAGCCAAGCGGATGGCCATGGTGGCGGTGTCGGTATCCCGTATCTCGCCTACCATAATAATATCCGGATCTTGTCGCAAAAATGTTCGCAGTGCCGCACCGAATGTAAGACCGATACTTTCTTTCAACTGTACCTGGTTGATTCCTTCCAATGTATATTCAATCGGATCTTCAATGGTGAGAATATTCCGCGTATCCAGATTCAGTAGTTTTAAGGTTGCATAAAGGGTCGTCGTTTTACCCGAGCCCGTAGGCCCACTGATCAGCACAATACCATTCGGGCGCTTTACACCTTCCAAATAATTGCGTAAATCCGGTTCAGAAAAACCCAAGCTGTGTAAGTCGATATTCGTAGCATCATTGCTTAGCAAACGCATGACTACTTTTTCGCCGTGCAAGGTCGGCAAAATGGATACCCGGATATCAAACTTGAGGTCGCCATGCACAAAATTGATCCGCCCGTCCTGCGGTAAGCGCTTTTCCGCAATATCGAGCCCCGAAAGAATCTTTATTTTATTAACTACGGCGGGATATTCGGTTTTATCCAAGCTGTAGCGCTCGATCATCTGACCGTCGATACGAATCCGCACCCGGCAGCGCTCTTCATAAATTTCCAAATGGATATCGCTGCTTTTCAGCTTCCTCGCCTCTGCAATGAGATCAACCAAAAAATCGTCGGAGCTCCCTGCATAAGCTTCTTCCTTTTGTGCTCCTTGGGCGGATTGCTCCTCGCGGAAATAGTATTTATGGAGGTAGTGATTCAATCTGGCAGTATCTATTACCTCAACTTTAGCAGGTAGTCCCAACACCATCTCCAGCTCTTCCAACAAGGCGGGTTTGTTTTCTAAATGATCTGAATAATAAAGCACATAACCGTCCTGCCCTTTGGGAATTGCCCGGTAATACCAAGCCTGCTCCACGCTTAACAGCTGGATATCCTTTGGAAGAAATACGAAGGTATCAAGGGAGGTGGACGTTGGCATGGTTTAGGAAGTTGAATAAAAGAT
The DNA here is from genome assembly GCF_030372825.1 of Olivibacter sp. 47. NCBI lineage: Bacteria > Pseudomonadati > Bacteroidota > Sphingobacteriia > Sphingobacteriales > Sphingobacteriaceae > Olivibacter > Olivibacter sp. 47. The sequence goes on along the minus strand of NZ_JAUCNR010000001.1, from coordinate 5,364,010 downwards.
TATCATTATATAAATAAAGTCCCCATTGCTTTATATCGATCAGAAAGACGGCAATCAGGATGACGGCCTGTGAACCGGCTAACGGAATACTGTGTACTTTTCGGCCTCCCAGCGCTAAAATCAAAAAGAACAGTAATGTAAGTAGTAGACTAGCAATGTAGAATAGAATAAAATTAAGCGGCGAGAAGGCAAGGGTAAGGACAAGAAAAAAAAGAATATCGCCCCAGCCCAATAGCTGTTGCCCGGCAAATAAACGCTGCCCGCGGCTAAGCTTAAAATAAAGGGCTACCAATGCAAGCTGTACGCTTAGCAGTCCGATATTGACCAGCAAGTGATTCCAGGCAAAAGCGCGCAGGAGAATACTATTGACTACCAGTAACGCTGCCACAACAGGAAACAAAAACCAATCGATCGCCCGATCGGCAAAATCCTGCCAAGCCATATAGGATAAGGCCAATAGAATCAATATCACAAAGAGGGGTTGCATAACTCAAGTTCAAAGCTAGTCTTTAACCGTTTCCTTTAGGTTTTTATCCTGATCAATCTCCCAAACGTTGAAGGTACCATTGCCGTTGAAATCTACGACGGCAGTGGCCCGGGCCAGGAAGGTAGTTGTACCGGCATCTACAATTTCGATTCGGTAGTTAGCCTGTCCGCCATCGGTTGTCAGTTTCTCTTGTTCAAAACCAATATCCGTTAAGTCGGTACTGTATTTTGAACGTTCGAAGAAATGATTTTTTTCTAAGGTATACACATGTTCCAGCTGCACTTTCGCTTCCGTGCTTTTTGCACGGGTGATCAGCGGCATCAGATTGGGCAAAGCCAATAACACCAGGATACCGATGATGACCAATACCACCAGCACTTCTGTCAAAGAAAAAGCTTTTAGTTTACGCTTAAACTTAAAGGTTGATCGCTTCCGCATAGGTTTTTCCGTTGATTTTAACACAGCCGCTCCCAAATATTCGCTAAGTAAAGGTTATTTTTCAGACGCGGCATCCTTTATTCCGTGCTAAATATAGAGTAGAAAAATAACTCTCGCAAAAAATGTTAATAAATTAATTTGTTGATTATGACTAATGGCCTTTTCTTATGGCTGCCAATTCATTTTTGACCTTATCGAGCTTTACCGCATAGTAATTATATGTAACATAATCTACATGGGTATCGGATATTATACCTAAACGTGTCTTAATTCAATTACATGTTACTTTTTTCCGCAAAAAGTAACCAAAACTCCTGGCTTAAAACCTTCTTTCTAAGGGTGTGCCATTACTTAGATAATGCTATCCGAAGGTTTTGAGGCCAGTTTTTTAGCTAACGAACAGCTATTTCTCCAACTATTTATATTTAACACTAAATATTTTATGTAAAATTTTGATAGCCATTTAACCTATTATTTTTCTTCTAACACCTGAAATCATTTCATTCCGACGTGCTTTGCTTATTGCTCTTTTTTTATATTTGTACATGCATCAACCTCGTAAACTAAAAGCCGGAGCCTTATTGAGCGTAGTAGGTATAGCGACTATTATGGCACTTCTATTGGGTTTGATGCTCCTTTTGTTACGCTATAACCGTAGCGAAACTTCACTACTCCTCCGCAAATTGAAATTGGAACGGAATCTGGAGTCTGGCACAGCACTGCTTCTCAGTCAAGTTTATGCCGAAAAAGCAAGCGAAGAAGAATTAATAGACTTATTTAAAGAAGAAACAGATAGCATAAGTTTACAACATTATCCGTGGGGACTGTATGAAATTGCTATAATTAAATCTTTTGAAGGAATAGATACCCTGAAGAAAGTATTTTTAAAGGGCAATGCCATTCAAAACGACAAAGCTTATGCCCTTTATTTAAAGGACGACGATCGCCCCTTATCTATCTCCGGTAAATCAGTCGTTCGCGGCACAGCCTATTTGCCACCGGCCGGTATACGAAAAGCCTATATCGAAGATAAAGCGTATGAAGGTGACACCACCGTTTACGGCGATATCAAAAAAAGTGAGAAGAAATTGCCCGCACTCAATACTGCATTGATTGAACAGATTAAACTGTTGAATTACGACAGCTTGAAAAACCGAAGCGATTCGGTCCTTTCCTTTTATACCCTAAAAGATTCTGTAAACAGAAGCTTTTACCAAAAGCCACTTATTCTCTCGAGCGAAGATTCGATTTCGCTGGAGAACCTGAGTTTGAAAGGGGCAGTGGTGGTGGTATCCAAGCGAGCTATATATCTGCCTAGCTCGGCCCAAATAGAACACGCCATCTTTATCGCACCTAAAATTAAGATTGCAAAGGATTTTAAAGGCACATTACAGGCCTTTGCTCAAGACTCCATTCTCGTTGAAGAAAATGTCGAACTTCCTTATCCGTCGGCACTTGGACTTATTGAAAGGCGCACCGAAAATAGCGTACAGGAATTCACACCGGAAATAGTCATTCACAAAGATGCCAAAATCCACGGCGTGGTGTTTAGTGTAGCTGCCACTTCGGCCACGGACTTTATGAACCGCATTCGAATGGAACCGGGAAGCGAAATTCACGGTGAGGTGTATGCAGATGGTATGTTGGAGCTAAAAGGTTCCGTTTTTGGAAGTGTCACTTGCCAACGTTTCGTGTTGCAAACATCATCGTCCCTGTATGACAATTTTTTGCTGGATGCCGTCATCAATTATACGAAACGTTCGCGCCATTATCTGGAAAGCGCACTCTTACAAACAGCGGGGAAAGGAGGAGTTGTTAAATGGTTACACTAAAAGCAAACCAAGTTCGGAAGAAATTACAGGGCTCCACAGTGGTGGAGGTTATTGTTGCCTTGGTAGTTATTATGGTGGTGTTTGGTATCGCTACCATGACCTATGTACGCATCGTTAACAGTTCCAGCAGTCCGAAGCTACGTTTGCAGCAGCAATTAATGGTCTTAGCAGGCGAGGCAAGTAGCGGGTTAGAAAACCCGCAGGATCACACCTACCAGCTAGAAAACGATATAGAAATACAACAAAGAGTAACCGATTATGAAGGAAGTGATCAATTATTGCTGGTCGAATTGGAAGCCTTCAATAAGCAAGAGAAGTCATTAGCCAGCTATCGAAAAATCATTCAAAAGAAAAGCCATGAAACACCTTAAGTTAGCCGCTTTTACTATCATTGAGTTGGTAGTGGCTTTACTACTGATGACCATTGTAGTGGCAGTTGCTTATGCGACACTCACACTAACCGGCAAGCAATTGGGAGGCCTGCAACAACGTTTTGGAATCGATAATGAGCACCGTTTGCTTCAATATGCTTTACAACAAGACTTTGAAGCAGCAGATCGCATCGTTCGACAAGAAGGGTTTTTAGTCTGCCTGCGGCCGTTGAATACGGTGCGCTATGAGTTATTAGATAGTACGATTGTCCGGCACGTAGATGACGAAACACGGGATTCCTTTCACTTCGCGCTAGACTCCGCTTTTGTAGGTTTTGAATCCCGCGAGCAAGTGGAAGAAGGTGGACTGGTTGATGAACTACGTTTGCAATTACATGCAAAAAAAAACAGCTACCCTGTCTATGTACATAAAATGTATGATGCCGCGAATTTGATGAACGCTACAGCACAAATGTCCAGGCCTTAAGGTCTATAACTTTAAATGTTATAAAAACGAAGTGACTCCATTTTTGAGTACACTTCGTTCAAGAGAACTTTATTTAAGCGATTCTTTCAATACCGCTGCCGCTTGTAGCAACGCACTCTGTACAGCCGGCACGTGAGCAATGGGATTGAGCAAGCCGTAATCATGGATCATTCCCTGTACGCGGGTCAAGGTAACGGGTACGCCCGCTTCACTCATCTTGCGGGCATAGGCTTCTCCTTCGTCCCTTAATATGTCATTTTCCGCAGTTTGCACCAAAGCAGGAGGCAAACCTTTTAACTCTTCCAGACTGGCCTGAATGGGCGCTGCATATTTTTCCGCTCTTTCTTTAGGATCTGTTGTATAATTGTCCCACATCCATTTCATTAGCGAGGTCGTCAGAAATCGATCTTCACCAAACTTTTTATAAGTAGAGCGACTAAAATCAGCGTCGGTTACCGGCCACAGCAATACCTGCTGCCGAATCTTCGGTCCTTGCTTGTCTTTGGCCATCAAGGAAACCACGGCGGCCATGTTACCGCCAACACTGTTACCAACCACTGCCAGTCGAGTAGCGTCTACATTGATTTCATCACCATGCGCTGCCACCCATTTAGTTGCGGCATAAGCTTGATTAATCGCCACCGGGTAATGCGCCTCCGGTGAAGGGGTATAGTCCGGAAAAACGGCCACTGCTCCGCTTTTTACAACCAAATCGCGCACTAAACGACGGTGCGTAGGATAATCGCCCAAAACCCATCCACCTCCATGGAAAAACATAAAGACCGGTAGTTTGCCGGACGCTCCTTCGGGTCTAACTACATGAATCTTCACATCATAACCGTCCTGACTAATCATTCTTTCCGATTCTTCAATGCCCGAATAATCTACATCCACAGATTTTTGAGCACCCACTAGAATCAGTCTCGCATCCGCCGGTGAATGTGCTTCCACGGGCTTTCCTCCGCTGTTATTCAAGGCCTTTAAAAAGGTACGGATCTGCGGATCGATACGGGGATCCTGATCTGCAAGGGGAGATTGTGCTTTTGCTTCATTGAAAGAGACTATAGCTGCCACAGTCAATACGATCATTGTTTTTAATGTTTTCATTTGTCTATTTTTAAAATTAATTGTTTACTATTCAGTACAAAATAAAGCTTTAAAAAAGCCTCCTTATTATCTACAGGAGGCTTTTCCCTAATTTTAAGCTATCAGCGTTGCATTCAGTTTAATTTCGAAACTAAAAGCCCCACTTACCGGGCAGGTCTGTTCTGCGTTTTTGGCTATTTTTTGGAATTCCTCCTCGGTGATTCCCGGTACTTTTGCCTGCAGGTTTAGTTCCGACAGCGTAATCTTGCCGTTGTCAAGTGTAATGGTAGAAGTAGTTTCCAGTTCGTCCACGGTATAACCTGCTTGGGTAAGATCCAGGTCGAGCTTCATGGTAAAACATCCGGCATGTGCTGCTGCTAACAATTCTTCCGGATTGGTACCTACGCCCTCGGCGAACCGGCTATTAAACGAGTACTGTGTTTTGTTTAAGGCCGTACTTTGGGTAGTTAAATGACCTGCTCCTGATTTGATGTCGCCGTTCCATACGGCTGTTGCTTTGCGTTTCATTTTTGTTTGATTTTTGAGGTGAATATTAATTTTAATCTAGTTATTTTGTACTATTTAGTACAGTTTTAATTAAATTTTTTTATTGAATCGGTTCCAAATTCATTTTCATCAATGCGAGCCGTTTTTCCGGATCAGTGACCATGCGTTTGGTAACATTAAAGCCATTCCATAAATTGATCAGGTAAGTTGCAAGCAAGGCTGGCTCATAGCTGCTTTTTAATAATCCCAGTTCTTTTCCTCTCACCATAGCTTCCTGAAAAATAGACTCTAACAAACCAAGGCTTTCAGCCGCAACTGTTTTCAATCCGGCATCGCTCTCACTGATCTGCACCAGGGCGTTACCAAAATAACAGCCGCGTTCTCCAACCGGCGACTCGGCACCGGCCAACGAGAAGAAAAACTCCCTGATCAATTGAATGGGATTTTCACAGCTCATCACTGCCTTACGGAAATCCCGGAAATATTGATCGGCTACGCGCTTCATCGATTTTTCAAAGAGTTCCTGTTTTCCCCCTTTAAAGGCGAAGTAAAAACTCCCTTTTCCAATACCCATCGCTTTCAGCAAATCGTCCGCCGAAGCGTTCTCATAGCCCTTTTCCCAAAAGACCCCAATCGCCTTATCAAGCACCGCTTCTTCATCGTATATTTTTGGTCTTCCTGCCATCTTATTTTCCTTTTGACTCTGCAAATATAAATACTTTACCAATTAGTACAAAATTATTTTTATTTTTTTTATCGTTATGCTGTCTTAATTCTTCGTTTCATCATACGTGTAAGTAGCTTGGTTTAGACAAGGGTACCCTTTTGTAATATTATATAACTTTATATCATGTCCTTTCTGCTACGTTCTTCAATTTAAGATGGTTTTTGTATTTTTGTAATTAAGCTACAAATAAATGGTGGCAGAAGGAGGTTATTTATGCTATCCGAGGCTAGGAAGTTACATGTCATTGAAGAAGTGCTTAAAATAAAAAACGAGGCTACGCTATCGGCGCTCGAGGACTTTCTGAAGAAGAACAAAGTAAAAGCAAAAAAACAAAATCGAACTGAATCTGCATTTAGTGAGTTTTCCGGCATATGGACCAAAGAAGAGGCTGAGGAAATTGAAAAGGCTATAGAGGAGTCTTGTGAAACTATAAATCCCGACGACTGGAAATAATTTATTACTAGATACAAATATAGTCATTGAACTGTTCAAAGGAAATCCGATAGTTATTAAGAAACTAAGTGACAGGGAAAAAGTCGATATTCCGCACGTGGTTTTGGCAGAGTTACTCCTAGGAGCCTACTGATCATCCAATCCGAAGAAACATTTATCCCAAATTAGAAGCTTCCTAAGTAAATGTAATGTTATACGCGGTGATATTGATACCGCAGATGCTTACGCTGTTATTAAGGCTGCGCTCCTGAAAAAAGGAAAACCTATTCCCGAAAATGATATCTGGATAGCTAGTATTGCCAAACAACACAACCTTACACTAATAACCAAAGACAAACATTTTAAAGAGATTCAAGATGTACAGATTGAAAGCTGGTAAATAACGTTAGAAAAAGAGATTAATATAGCTACACCTTCTTGCTTTTATGATAGAGACCTAGCGCTTGTGAAAAAAGATGAATTTGTCTAAATTTGCCCTATGAGAATGACTGTAATGCTATAATATAAATTTTCAATCCTTGAAGTGTAATGCCTCACATCGGCACAAAATCTTTATTGTTTGAATTTTTATAATAAACATTATGCAAAACTTCTTAAATCCACAACAAATACAGTCATTTATTACAGACGGTTTTATCCGTATTGACAACGCCTTTTCTGCTGATCTTGCCCGTGAAGCGAGAAGTATCTTATGGAAAGATATTCCGGCCGATCCCAGTGACCGTAGTACCTGGACACAACCCGTGGTTTGGCTAGGCATGTATACGCAGGAGCCATTTATCAAAGCAGCCAATACCGCTATTCTTCACCAAGCGTTCGACCAATTGGTTGGTAAAGGGAAATGGCTCCCTTGCATGAGCATGGGCGCCTTTCCGATCCGCTTCCCATCGGAAGTTGATTCGGGAGACACCGGCTGGCATGTCGATGCGAGTTTCCCCGGTGATGATCCCCATGACTTTTTCTCCGCTCGTGTCAACGTATATTCAAAAGGCCGAGGACTACTCATGCTATTTCTGTTTTCGGACGTTAGCGAGCGGGATGCACCTACTCGAATCCTAAAAGGTTCGCATTTGGATGTTGCCAGATTACTGGAACCGGAAGGTGAAAAGGGCTTCTCGTTTATGGAATTGACAGGAAAGCTATCGGAATTACCGGCAAGAGAGGAAGCACTCGCCATTGGAAAGGCAGGCACGGTATATCTCTGTCATCCGTTTCTGGTTCATGCTGCTCAACGGCATCGTGGTTTGGTACCGAAGTTTATGGCACAACCCCCACTGTTACTTAAGAGCGATTTCAATATCAGTAGCACCAGCGCGTGCAGCCCGGTGGAAGAAGCTATACGGATTGCATTAGGCAGATAGTGAGTTGACCCAATCGATGTCCGGATACGTTCTCATGTATTCGGACATCTATTTTTCTATAATACGTCACTCTCAAATGGAACCAGCTTATACTCTACCCCCTAAAAGGGTCGCAGTAGGATGGCAGTAACGCAGACCCTTACTTAGAACTTACAACATATAACTTAAAACTTATCCCTACTTAGCAATTTCCTGTTCAAGTGCCTTAACTTTCAGCTTCGTAACCTTAAATGGCCTTTTTACCGCTGCATGTGCCGCTTGCTTAGCCACTTCCGCTTCCTCAGGCGTGACGCCTTCGGGACGATAGCGATCAGTTGGGGCCTCTTCGCCAAAAAGCGATTCAAACCAGGTACAAGCAGCAATAAATCGACCTATGTGCAGATTCAAATGATAGCCATCTCTGGTGAGATTATCCCCCAGAAAAGTAGTGCGCGCATTTTGAATGGCCGTTCCTGACGGTACCAGCAGATCAAAACCGAACTTCTTCTTGGCTTCTGCGGACGCTTTCATTATTGCCCGATACATTACTTCCTGATTTTTCCCATAGTTGGCAAAGCCCGCATGCGTCGAATGAGGAGCATAAGCCCAGGTTTGATGCCATATATATTTGACGTTAGCGCCTTCTACGCTATCTAAGAAATGTTTTATGCCGGTAAGCGGCTCCACATAAGTGTCGAACTTACCCGATAAGGGGCTGGCCTGTTGGAGGGAGACATAGTCCCAGGGTTCGCTTTGCAATGCTGTCAAGATGCTTACCTGCTCATGTGTTGATTTAAGGCCATCGGCCGTAATTTTCCGATAGCGATAGGCCTCTTTGTTGCCTTGTATATTCTCCCAATGGAGTGATAGCGGAGCACCGCCAATATATAAATTACCAATAACGATCTTTTTCCCGGCGGCATCAGCCAATTCATATAGGTACTGCTCTACTGCATCTTCCGAAAAACTATTGCCGATGGCTAACACCCGTAGGGTATCATTGCTAACGGACTGTCCATATACTACAGATAACGAGGTCAGTCCAATAAATAGGATCGTTAATAAATATTTTATTTTGTACATAATGGTAAAGGTAAAAATTATTTACAATTCGTTATAGGTGCGGCGGAAATCCATATACTTATTGAAAGTTCATGGCTGGATTTGTCCCGAGACTATCTACTTTTTACGTATGAAAAGAGCCCTCCCGTGTACAAATGCATCAAAAGGAGTACAAAACGAAACGCTCAGCTTGGTTGCTGAGCGTCCACCTTTTTTCAACAAAGGGACTGCGATACCCCTTATTCATTCAATACCGTTTTTAAGCTTTTATTTTTAAAAGCGGTTTTTTCCAATAAATCGGCCACCTTCCGATCAATGACAAAATTAGTCAGTACTTTTAAATGTCTTTCGTGATGCAAATCGGTCCCAATAAAATCCACCAGCCCCGCTTCCAGTAACTGGATAGCGGTATGTTTCTCGTGCTTACCATAATAACCGGTCAAGGATAAGGCATTAATCTGCAGTAAGGCGCCCCGATCTTTCATCCGTTCCGCTTTTGCGGGCTTATTAAAGACAAAATGGTAGCGTTCGGGGTGTGCTACGACTGGCTTATAACCTGCCGTTTGCATGTCGAATAGCACCGTACTTAGGTTGGGTGGTTCGGCCATAAACATGGTTTCCACCAGCACATAATCACCCGCTAATTTCAGCAATGGCCCTTGTTCCATCAAACCTTCGAACATCTCATCCATCATATATTCGGCTGCGTAATCAATATCGACATCCATCTGTTCGGCGAGTAAGGCTTGTTTTAATTTATGGAAAGCGGATTCAATAGTTTCCTTGGTATTGGGATGTAAATCGCTGATAATATGAGGTGTTGCAATAAATCGCTTATACCCTAGGGTTCTTAAGCCCCGAATCAATGCAATGGATGTTTCTACATTATCGGCTCCGTCATCAATACCTGGTAAGATATGTGCATGCATATCGGTATGTAATATTTCCGCAATGGGAAATCGAACAGTCGCTGATTTAAATATAGAAAGCATTGTATCTCTTTTTAATAGTACTTGACATTAAAACAGCATATCAGTTGGCGGTCTTCTAATAGAAAGCTCTCCTATCACTTTTCAATTTCTACTTTCAAGCTTCATACGAGTTTTCTTAAAAGTCAATTAATACTTATTATGAACCGGCTGATTGCAATAAAAATAATACAAAAATTTTATATTTTTGTAATTTCTCTCAACAAAAATGTAAAGTTCTTTCACGTGTTTGCTTTGCTGATCTCTCTATAAAAGCAAGTACTCTATAAAACTTCTTGCTCTTCGTCCAACTCCTCGTAAGGTGAATTTTTACTTAAAAATTCCGGCACAATGGCTTTCATTTGCTTTACTACTGCCATGTTATCTCCCTCTTTTGACAAGCTCAAAAGGGTATCTATGGCTAAACACGCGTCCACATAGTCGTGGTTAATTACGCGTGCAATACTGATCTTTTCGTGATGCGTAGGTAATGTCAACTCTTCCGAATTCAATAACTCCTCATACAGCTTTTCGCCAGGTCTTAAACCAGTAAACACAATATCAATATCAATACCCGGTTGCAATCCCGCTAGCTTGATCATTTTTCTTGCCAGGTTGACGATTTTAACAGGCTTCCCCATATCAAAAACAAAAATCTCACCACCCCTTCCCATAGTACCGGCTTCTAGCACTAACTGTACCGCCTCCGGAATGGTCATAAAATAGCGGGTAATCTCCGGATGTGTGACTGTGATAGGCCCTCCTTTCTCAATTTGAGCTCTAAACCGAGGTATAACGGAGCCATTGGATCCTAGCACATTGCCAAAACGCGTGGTGATAAAGCGGGTATTTTTATTAAAGCTTGCATTATTTAAGCTTTGTGTGTAAATCTCTGCGATTCGCTTAGAACTTCCCATTACATTCGTCGGGTTCACCGCTTTATCAGTTGACACCATTACAAATTTTTCAACGCCATACTGCACCGATAAATCTGCTACAATCCGCGTACCCTTTACGTTGGTATGGACCGCCTCACACGGATTATTTTCCATTAAGGGGACATGTTTATAGGCCGCCGCATGATAAACAACCTGTGGACGCAGGTGCTTAAACATCTTTTCCATGCGATGCTGATTACGCACATCGGCAATCACAATCTCACAACGAACATCAGGGAAAGATTCCTCTACTTCTAATTGTATTTCATGCAAAGGAGATTCTGCCTGATCACATAAAATCAACACACGCGATGGTAGTTCATTACTTGCCGAACGATCTCTGAACCGATGGATCCTGCTGCTCCCGTTACCAATACCCTACGGTCAAATAAGTCTGCCTTTACTTTTGCATTATCAATTTCAATGGGTGGGCGTTGTAATAAATCCTCAATCCGCAGGCTCTTGATCTGCAGCTCACCGATGGTTCCAGACAACCACTTATCCGGTGTAGGCGCAGTAACCACCTGAATTTCTAGCCGTAAACAACGTTCGATGACCACCTGTTTATCCCGCTCATCCAACCGGTCATTTAATAGCAAAAGCTTATCTACATTCTTGGTAGCTTTCAAACGTGGCAGGTCCTTGATATGAAATACGCGCTTTTGCTCTACTAGACTGTTCAGTTTAGACCGATCTTTATCTATAAAACCCACGACTATGAACTTCGAGGTTGCACTTCGTTCTAAGGCCTGCTTTACTAATACGGCCTTGTCGTCCGACCCGTAGATCAATACATGGATTTTATCTCTTTTAGATAATTTATCGTGAAAATACTGAAAGGTGCCTTTTGCAGCAATACGTAAAAAAATCAATAAAGTGGAGCCAATAAAAAAGTTAATCAACAGTACCTCTCTTACTCGTAAGCTATATATATTGAAATAAGGTTCAACCAACATCAAAATAACGACCGTGTATAGCGCGCTTGCCGAAAGCATAGCCGTAAATATGCGCAGCATATCCCGCATATTCGAATAACGAATCAGGCCAACATGCACTTTAAAGAGAAAAAAAACGGGAACGCAAATAGCTACATAGAGATTAGTGTAGACGAAAAAATGACCGCGTAAGATTTCTGGAAATTTAAATTCTTCTGAGATAAAATAAGCTAACACAAAAGACCAACTGGCCAATACCAAATCGATTAAAAAGATAATCCATCTTGGAAGTACCTTATTATCCAGTAAAATTTTTCTCATTAGCTAAGTTTTTATATTGTTCCACTCAATGCAAACAGCTCACTCACGTTTACCGCGCATCTAGCAGCTCCACACCAACTAACACCCAATCAATTAATTAGTTTTCAAAAATACATAAAAAAATTTACTGTAAGCCAAGCAATGCAATGGTTTACTAAGTACAAAAACTATTGATTACAAAATTACTAGATGTTCCCCCTCTAGTCAATCCCTAATTCCGGGTGTTTTGCACAAAACTGCACAATTGCATTCTCCACAACGCACTGTAGTGCCAGCAAAAGTAATGCCGTAAATTAGGTTAATTTAATGAAAAAAGATCGGATCGATTAAAAAATAGTGAACAAAGTGGATATCTATAACATTTAACGTTGTCTTCATAAATATACATTTTCTGTTAGCAAGTAGGCAAAAAATGTATACAATATTATACATATTATCCCAATGGTAATAAATCTTTCATTCGAGACACAACTCGGGATAGATCTTTTTCTGTCAGATTGGATCCCGAAGGCAAACACAATCCATTGGAAAACAACCCTCTAGACACTTCTTGTCCGTAATAGGCAGCGTCTTTAAAGACCGGTTGCATATGCATGGGTTTCCATAACGGCCGAGACTCGATATTGTCCTTTTCTAAGTGAACTCTAACGTCCTCACTTGTTATACCAGCCACTTTTGGATCAATAAGAATGGTAGAGAGCCACCGATTGGAAATCATTCCTTCCGGTTCTTCTAAGAAGGAAAGACCCGCTATGTTTCCTAAATGTTCTCGATAGTAATCGAAATTCCTTCTTCTCTGTGTCACGCGCGTAGACAACACTCCCATTTGCCCTCTTCCGATGGCCGCACATACGTTACTCATACGGTAATTATAGCCGATATGGCTATGTTCGTAATGAGGTGCTGCGTCTCTAGCCTGTGTAGCTAAAAAGCGTGCTTTCTTAATATAGCCTTCGTTATCCGAAATTAATGCGCCGCCTCCTGAAGTTGTAATAATTTTATTCCCATTGAATGACAGCACACCAAGTGTCCCAAAAGTACCCATTGCCTTTCCGTCTAAGGTAGATCCTAGCGCTTCTGCGGCATCCTCGATTACAGGTATAGCAAACTCTTCTGCTATAGCCATAATTTCCTTCATCTTAGCCGGCATACCGTATAAATGTACAGGGATGATGGCTTTTGGCTTTTTACCTTTGGATAAACGATCTTCGATTGCTTCTCGTAGCAGCTCGGGATCCATATTCCAAGTATCCCTTTCGCTATCTATAAAGATAGGAACCGCCCCTTGGTATACAATTGGATTAGCGGAAGCGGAGAAGGTCATCGACTGGCAAATCACTTCATCCCCCGCGCTCACATTTAATAAAATTAGCGCCAAATGTAGGGCTGCTGTGCCAGCACTTAAGGCTGCTGCGTGTCCTGTTTTGGTAAAAGCTACCAAATCTCCCTCGAAGCCATCTACATGTGGCCCTAGTGGCGCAATCCAGTTGGTATCAAAAGCTTGTTTGACATATTGTTGCTCCATTTCTCCCATATGAGGAGAAGAGAGCCATATTTTTTCGTTCATTCTCTTTATATACTTTGTATTATTTTTCTTTGCGTACTTACTTCGGTCATTGTCCGTAAGGCTAGTCTAATCAAGCTTGGTTATATTTTATAATCCGGCCAGGGCTGCCTACTACTACCGCATAATCCGGAACATCGCGTATTACGACTGCCCCGGCACCAATGGTACACCACTTGCCGATCCGAACCCCCTGAATAACCGATGCACCGATACCAATATGTGTTCCCTCACCAACCTGCACATCCCCTGCCAAGGAAACACCAGGGGAAATGTGCACATAATCAGCTAATACACATTCGTGATCAACCGAGCAATTCGTATTCAAGATAACATGCTTACCTACCAACGTCTCCGTATTAATCGTAACACCCGCCATGACAACCGTCCCTTCACCAATCGAAACCCGATTCGATATAATTGATCTCGGATGGATCGCTTTACTGAAAGTCAGTTCATTCTGAAAGGTTTCGGCAACATATTTTCTGATACGATTACTCCCAACGGCGATGACGTAAGGAGCATCCCTTGGCCAGGTACCTGCTTCCGGTTGAGGCAAGACTCGATAGTCCCAAAGCCGTAGAATGGCTTCATTTTTTTCGAAGATTCCTTTAATATACTTGTCATCTTCTAATAAAACTTCCGCGATTACTTTGGCATGGCCACTTGCTCCTATTAGATAAACCTCTTGCATACTGTAAAAATAATCAATTCCCGTTTCCTTGGAAACGCTCTACCGTGACATGTCCCTCCGCGCTAATCCCTTCGCGCTTAAATACCTTCATGATTGTGATCCAAATAATCTTTAGATCCAGTGAGAAAGACAGATTATCGACATACCAGACGTCATAGACAAATTTCTGCTGCCAGGAAATTGCATTTCGTCCATTTACCTGTGCCCAGCCCGTGATACCGGGTCGCACTTCATGTCTTCTTTTTTGCTCCGCATTATAGAGCGGTAGATACTCAACCAATAGTGGGCGCGGCCCCACTAAGCTCATATCCCCCTTAATTACATTAAGCAACTGCGGAATTTCATCCAAAGATGTTTTACGAACGACACTACCAATGGCTGTTAAACGTTCTGCATCGGGTAAAAGATTGCCCTCCTTGTCTTTTCGATCGTTCATGGTTTTGAACTTAATGACCTTAAAAATTCGACCATTTTTACCGGGACGCGGTTGCAGAAAAAAGGCTTTTCCTTGGTTTGCGAAAAAGAGAAAAACAGCTACCGTGAAGAAAACAGGTGAGAGAACGGCAAAGCCGGTTAATGCCAATACGAAGTCGATTATACGCTTGATTATATTTTTGTAATACATCTTACTGCTAACGATCTATTGCTTTCTGTTATACATTTGCTTTTCCAATCGTCTATACTCGTTTAATAAAGCCTCCCAAACGACCTGTTGTTCGTATCGATTAACAATCATTTCACGGGCTTTCGATTTCAGGTGCAGGTAGTATTCCTTATCTTCTATCATTTTCTGCATGGCAACTGTCAAGCGCGAAACGCTTTTCACTGGAACAATTGTACCGTTTACACCTTCTTCAATTATTTCATTGCACCCGTTGATATTGGAGACGATGCTAGGTAGCCTCATTGCACCAGCCTGCATAACGACGTTCGGAAAACCTTCGCGATAAGAAGGAAAAACCAAGCAGTCTGAAATCGCGAAAAAAGGTCGGACATCATTTTGAAAACCAACGGAAACGATGTCCGAATTTCTTCGTATCTCGTCCAAAGTAGCGGGCAGCAATGGATCGAGAGCCGATTCAAAATCGCCAACCAAGAGAAGCTTAACTGTTTTGAAACCCTGAGCCAAACCATGCTCGAGCTCGCCAAATGCTTTGATCAATTCGTTAATCCCTTTATCCCCAACAAGACGCCCAACAAAAATAAAAACAAAATCGTCTTTACTTATCTTCCATTCATTTCGTAACTGCTCGCATTGCGCTTCAGAGAAATTTGCTAGGGAGAAGTGACCCGTGTCAATTCCATTCGAACTACCGTTAGCGATCACTTTTAGCTTGGAAGGCTTACCAAGCCTCTCTTTCAAGATGAACTCATAAAGCCCTTTTGAATTGGGATACACATTGGTGGCACAAGCATACGTTAACCGCTCAACTGCATTTAACACCTTTCTTTTGACTCCCCTTGCTTCCATCAGTGGTAAGCCTGCAACGGTGTGAAGGCGTAAAGGCACCCCTGCAAGCTTTGCCGCAAGCATGCCCACTATTCCCGCTTTAGGCGTATGCGAATGTACTATAATTGGCTTTTCTTTTTTGCAAAGTTTATAAAAATTATAAAGTGATTTTATATCTTTTAAAGGAGATATTATGCGGGTCATTTCTAGAGACACTACTCTTATGCCTTCGCTGTCCCGTACATCTTCCAGTTCTGGCCCTTCCGAAGAAACACCAACCACTTCCCAACCATTGTTTGACATAAATCGATGCTGTCCCTTAAGAAGCGTTTTCAAAGAGATAGGTACAGTTGTTAGACGAATCAGGATTTTTTTTGGCATCTACGGGGCTTAGTTAAATAAAAACGATCAGAAAAACAATAAATCTTATAAAAAAACTACAAATTAGGGAATGGCCTAAAATAATGTCTATTTTCTATTAAAAGTTTTCGTATCAAAGCCCCGACTATTTAGCTGATTTGTAATACTCTGTATCCTGGCCCTCTGAAAATTTTTATTTTTAATTTGAATTCCATCAAAAACAAATTTTGGCCCATACTCGTACCCTGCTTTACTGTTGAAATATTTAATAGGGTCTTTCTTACTATCGGTTATAGAAATGTTTGTGAAAACAACTCGTCCCTTTAACTTTTTTGTTTTTACACCATACTGCTGCACACGGAAGAAGTCTCCAACCAATAACCCATGATTATCATTCTTACTTTGTAATCCGCTTATATTAATATCTACCAGCTTATCCTGCTCGGATGGATACCGCAACAACGCTATATGTAAACCTGCACTACAGTTTTCTGTAGACACATTTGAAATTTGAACTTTACCCATATAGTCTTTACCATCATTTGGTTCAACACATATACCTGCCATCGGTAGAGTTCCATCAATTGTCGAAATTTGACAATTTTCAATTTTGATGTTTAGACCACTCCCAATCGTTATACCATTTCTTCTTGCTCTTTTTATAATGACATTTCTAATAGTCACATTACTGGAGTTTTGTTTTGAACTTTTGTAGATATCTATACCGTCACCCCATACCTCAGAAATATTTATGTTTTCTAGCAACACGTTTTTCGCACCTTTAATATATACACCCATCCCCCATTCTCCTTGAGTTCCCTTATGCGTTTTTCGATCACCAATAAGAGTTGCGTTAGAGACACGAACATTCTCGACGTCTTCTATATCCAACATTGAATACCTAGAATTAGCCGTAGAATTTAGCACTAACCCGCCCCCTGTTTCGAACTTCAAATGACTATTAGAAGACAGTTTTAACCCTTTATCGTTTATAAGGATAGGAAACGATGGGAAGATAACATTAGAATACTTATCTAGCACCGACTGTAAAACGACTGTATAGTCTACAGAAGCGTTTTTTACATGATTAGTGGGTAGAAAATCTACTACCTTAACATATTTTTTATTCTTGGCATTTCCCTGGCCGTATACGTCTACACTAAAAACGTAAAGAAAAATAAATTGTATTAAAAGCGTTACAGCTATGAGCTTTTTCACAGTTTTTACCTTCATAATATCAAATGTTTAATGTTGTTTTTGACTATTCTAAACTTACCACTTTTTTCTACAGGAATCTTATCAACATACTCGATTTTCAATTCCATAGCATCACCGATGCGATCCCGCCAGTTTTTAATAAATTTTGCTTCACTTAGTTTGTCAAAAGTTATGTTGTCCTTTACAACAAACAACTGAATTTTATTTAACTCGTCTTGCACTGCTTGAAATCGAACAATACCTTTTGTATCTTTTAATGTATTGGAAACATTTCCCAAATTAATCTTTCCATTTTCCGGTGAATATATGTAGTCATCAATTCTACCTAGAACTTCTATAACCAAGGGATTATGATTGCCGCAACTACACGTTTTACCCTCGTCCGCCAATGAAATCGAGTCACCGATGTCATAACGGATAAGCGGTGTACCATCGGTTGTAAAAGAAGTCAGCACTAAACGACCCGAATTTGTCGGTTGATTATTTTCATCCAATACTTCAAAAACGCCGCTTTGCAATTCCAAATGCAAATTTCCTCGTGCGCACTCAAAAATGAAAGGAGCTCCTTCAGAGGATGCATATTGATCATACATCTTCGTTTTAAAAAAAGTTTCTATCACTTCCCGCATCTCATGTGTAATGGTTTCGGCTGTTGGAAAAATGGCCTTTACAGTTTGAGCAGGAAAACTAAACTTATTCGCTAACCCATACTTAGCTACTTCCATAATACTGGACGGAAATCCCACCAGATATTCAGGTGAAAATTTGGTCAGATCATCAACATAATGCTTCAAATAATCCTCTCTGATATGAAATGTTGAATAGTAACGCACTTTGTGAAAAATATCCGTTTTCCAAAATCTTTTCTTTTTTATGTCACCGGCAGTAAGCAAATCCTTTCCCGAAAACCACGCAGTTCTTTTACCTAATTCGTATCCGAATCTAGCCCTAAAGTCGTCTAACATAGCGAATCTTTCTTGCATGTTATCTTTAGTGAAGATAACCTCCAAGGACTTACCTGTTGTGCCCCCAGTTTTTGAAACCACTCCTTTATTTTTTGAAACGGTGTAAACCTCTTCAATACTTCGCCGTAAAATTTCTTTGGTGATTATCGGAAGCTGGCGAATATTATCTATGTTAGCGGCTCCTGCTATAGAGCTGACAGTTCTTTTGTAAAAATTTGAACTCTTAATCGCATGTTCAACAAGTATTTGGTATCGTTTTTTTTGATATTCCCGTAACTGATCAAGACCCATAGCAGATCTTTCTTTTATTTCTTCTCTGTATTTCCAATAGTTCCCTCCATATCTCACTTTATAGGCCTTGTAGTTAAATATAGAAATCATCAAGTTTTGAATAAAATGAGGTGCAATTTTATATATGGTGTCTTTCATTAGCGTTGTTATCTTAATTACTATCTATTGTAGCTTTCTGATAAAAAGAAGTTAGTAATTTAACATTTTCTTGTACATCGTATCCTTTCTCAGTAACGTTTGGTTGCCATACTGTTCTATCAGTTTTATTAGTGGCTACTTTCCAAATCGCATCAGCCCATTCCTCCAATGGAGCACTTAAAGATAGGCGATGCGCCAATGGCGTAATATCGAGCTCTTGAGGAAGTGTATAATTCATCACCACCGGTAATCCATTTGTTTGCGCCTCTATAGCGACAATCCCTAAGCCCTCAAATAGTGAAGGAAACAGAAAAACATCCATTGCATTCAGGTATTCGTTAGCATTTCCAACAGCACCTGCAAAAATCACTTTATCCTCCAGCCCTAGTCTAAAAGTCTTATTTTTGACTTCCTCCAACAATTCCCCATCTCCTAACAACAGAAGTTTACTATCAGAATATTTCGTAACAACCGCGGCAAAAACATCCATTATAAAGGCATGGTTCTTTAAAAAATTAAATCGGGCCACATTACCAATCACAATTGTATTGTCATTAAAACCAAACTCAATCCTTATTGATCTTCGTTTGTCATTATTAAAACGAAACTTAGAAGTGTCGATTGCATTTTTAATCACCTTAAAATCTACATTTTCTCCGAAAAGCCATTTACCTGCCCGATCTGAACAAGCAAACCGATGAGTTGACACATTATTAATAAACAACTTATTAACTAGTTTCAGCATTCCTTTCAAACCCCGTGTCGTTGTATCACTATGGCCATGTGCTATTCTACATTTAATTCCCATTTCTTTGGCAATTCTCAAAATGATCGAACTATTGGCATTCAGGTGGGAATGAATTATGTTGTAGTGATTTGCTTGAAGAATACTTTTCAGTTGCTTCCTATATTCAAAATAAAACCTTGGATTTAAACTTCTAATATGAAATATTTTACCACCAAGTTTCTTTATTTCTTCATCGAAAAAGCCTTCCTCCTCTCTATGAACTAAAAAATCGAACTGTATAATGTTATAATCCAAATTACGATAGAGAGTCATTAAAAAGGTCTCTATGCCGCCTAAATTCATAATTGTAACAACATGAAGTACTCGTAAAATTTTGTCGTTATTCTTTGTCATTATCTATAAACAAATCTGCCTAAAACTTGTAAAAACTTAGCGAGGTATATAATCCAAAAAGTATGTACATCAATAGCAGCATTTTTTTTCTAGTTCTAGAGGTTCTAAAAATACCTATCACTACAAAAGGCATGCCTACGGTTAAAAATCGATACGGATAGCCTGAACTAAATAAGAAAGAAAATACAGGGAATAAGGTAAAAAATATAGCGAAAAGCTTATAGATATTTACTTTTTCCGTCCGTAGAATATCTATAATAAAAAGTACTGCAATAAGTCCCCAGAAGCCCGACGAAACAACTGATGCTGAAAGTGAATCGCCCTCGTACCTAGACGAGTCTCCTCTATCTAAAAGATTAGTGAAAACAGAAATCAAAGGGCCCACTATAAAATTCACCAAAAAGGAGAAAAGTATCGTCAAAGCTATCTTTTTTTGCGTCTCGAATTTTGCAACTTTTAAGGTTGCTATCATATTAATGACAAAATAACTTCCAACAATAACAAACATGGCGTTGTGAACTAATAAGGACAATAGAAATAAGAAATACTTTCTTTGACGTTCGACGATAAAATACCTAAGATCCAAAGACTACATCCAAACGCTAATCTCGGTTGGTATATTAAGAAAACTATCTGAATTGGCAGAAGCAGGAGAAAAATCGTGTTAAACCTAACGTTTTTGTAAATGAAACAAGCATAAACAAAAAAATTAATCCCTCCAATTATCATGAAATAAAGTTCTTCCGATTCTAGAAGTTCACTGAAATAAACCGCACAATATGCCCATAACCACTGGCTTTTAAAATAGTCAAAAAAATCTATATAACCTTTATTGATTAGGAAAAAATAACTTCTTGATACATTGTAAATATTTTGCTGGACATCTTGTAAAACAAGCGGGTCTTGTATATATTCTGCCAATGGAAACGTACATGTCAAATAGGATAACGCTATAATACCTATTAGTTTTAAATCAATATTCAATTTCCTTACCCGCATATTCGTCATTTACTATTTTGCCAACAAAGATAACCATTGCATGACAATGTTTCTTACAGAGAACTTTGTTACCTCTTCCCTTGCTGAATAGCTGAAGCGATTTCTAAGGGACGAATCTTGACTTAAAAGCAATAATTTATCTACAAATTCATCATCATCTCCATTCCTGATTAAGAATCCGGATTTTTTCGAAATAACCTCCCCTGGTCCTGTTAAACAGTCGTAGGCAATTATCGGCAATCCAAACGATTGCGCTTCTATTAATGTCATAGGTAATCCTTCGAAACGAGACGTCATTGCTAAAAAAGCAGCATTTTCATAGTATCGTTTGATGTGTGCAGTATTCTCTATCCATTCGACGGAACTGCCAATACCTAGTCTCATGCTTTGCTCCTTCAGTTTATCAGCTTCAGGGCCACTGCCAATAATTTGCAATTTCCACAATCCATTTGGCCGTATTCTTTTAAAATCACTCCAGATTTTCAATAGTCGATCAAAACCCTTTTGATATTTTAGACGGCCAACGGCAATTACAGTTGTAGATTCTTCCTTATATTTATTATTAGAAATAGGAAAGGGTGATGGGTTATTGATACTAATGATCTTGGCCCGAACTTTTAGATTAGTTTTCCATAATTCGACGTCTTTCTGTGTAAGAACAATGATCGTATCTGCAAATCTTGCAGCAAATTTTCTCAGATAAACCCTCATTTTCTTATTGAGGCTAACGGTAAAGTTAAAATGCTCCCACACAAATAACTTAATCCCCGTCATACCTATGATTTGGATACAAATACCGAAAGTAGAAAGATGATTGACATGACTTCAACAGCTATTAGTATATCGATCTTATATTCCTTTAGTGAAGACTTCAATCGCTTCGCCAAAAGGAAGTATTCACCCTTCAAGTTATTAATATTCAAATAAATAATATTGACCTTAGGCCCGATCTCAAAGAAGGACTCTTCTGCCTGACTGTTGGTAGTTATAAGGAAAACCTGATGGTCAGAAAATTCGCCTATCCCATTTGCAACTGCAATACAAGCTCGTTCGGTACCTCCAGACCTTTTAAAATCACCTAAATAAAAAGCTACCTTCTTAGTATTCATTTTTCCTTATTTCTATTGGCTCCACAATATTGTGTATAATAACTACTCATTCAACAATGACAATAAATTGTCCAGTATAATTTCAAAATTTGAACGCCTATCACTGGATGACTTTACGTACACTTCTTCCAGAAAAGCTCTATATCTCCTATTGTCAACCTTTGGTACATTTAGGAGGTTAAATTCCGAATCAATATTATACAATCCCGCCCCTAGCTTTTCACATGCTTTCTCCATCCGTCTATAATATCCTCGGAGGGTTTCGGTTTTTAACATTTCTTCAAAATAAACGTATAAAAGCGGTTTTTGTGCTAAAAGAGCATAACTGATCGATAAACTTCCATGTGTAATAACCAAATCGGAATCCTTTACTAAACGGGCAGTAGCTTCTTTTATAACTATACGATTACCATACTCATTATTATAATTTGCTTTTGGATGGCTTGCGATTATAATTGGCTTATTATAAAGCCTCTCTATGTTATCAAAAAAGAGCACATTTTGCTATAGTATACGTCCTCGTTGACTGTTTTTTTATTTAAGCGCTTAAGATCTGGATGGCTTGCAAACATCACATCCAAAAAACTATGTAAGGCCCATTTACCAATGGCTTTTCTGCATGTAATAACAAACACTCATACTCTTCTACATCAAAAAAATCTAAGGAAACTGTTTTTACATTGTTTGCTGGCTTACTATTTCCAGTCAAAAATAGCAGATTTGGTTGAGAGACGTCTGCATTTTTATTTAAGTATAACAAATTCAATTTATTCCATAGAAATTTCACGTCAAGCGTTTTTCTTAGTTGTTGGCTCGTGGTTGGCAAGTCTGCAAAGGCTGCAACTGGATTTTGATAATAATTAATACGACTCCATTTTAAGCCTTGCTTACCAATGGCCTTAAACAAGGAAAACGTACTTATCCTAAAAAAAATCTCCAACACTATAACCGTCGTTTTATTCTCTAATTCACTTATGGCCAGAAGCAACGAGCGGTAATCACAAAACACTCTGACAACGCTATGATTACTTTGATAGGAATAATGAACGTGCTTAGAATAATCAAGTGCTTTACTAACATCCCAATATTCAACATTCACGCCGTGTTGAAGAAACTGGTCTAGATAATAATGCTGTCTTTTTCTTTCGGAAAAAGGCTCATGATCAATGATTACTATTTTCATGCTTTTTATATGTTAAATACATACCTGTTAGCCCAGCAAGTAAAATAGTGATAGCAATGCATATTTTCAACACCCAGCTAAATTCGACAGCCAAATACACGAATATTGTTAATGCGACTGTTATTCCCATCCAGAATAATGGATAGTGGTTAGTTCCCTTACTTTCTTTAAATTCTTTAATAAAAAATCCGGAATAACCCATATACATAAAAGATATGAATAGTGTGACAGCTGCTGACATACTCCCGTAGAAATAGATTAACAACAGATTTAATACGACGCTAAGGAATGCGGCAATGGTGGTAACTTTTAGAAGAGCTTTCGTTTTTTCAACGTAAAACAGTCTGTTATTTGCAGCAATATACATTGGCCTATAGTTGTACGCCATAATAATGATTATCGAAATAGGGTAGATATTTTCTAATCCTTTGCTTTTAATTACCAATGGTAACAACTCTTTTAGAAATAAACATATAATAGAGGTTGCAACTAAAAACACAATCGCTACCACAAAGTTCAATTTTCGTTCAGTATTCTTGTCATCCCTTTTATAAGAATTTAACAACAAGGGGCTTATTGCTTGGTTTGCAGCATATGTCGCTGACCCAAAAAGATTCCCTGGTACCTGAGCAGCATTATATTTACCGATACCGTCAACTGAGATCCCTAAAAACTTCATAATGACGCGATCGAAGCTGGTCAGTAAGTATGTGCTGTAAAAATGCGGGATTGTTGGTAAGCATACTTTCAGTTGATTTACTAACGTTTTTCTCTTAAAGTTATAAATGGGTTTAATACCTTCATGGTAATTAAGTGGAATAAAATAGCTGAATTGGTAAACCACTTGCGAAATGGCATTAGCCCAAAACCATCCCATATAACCCATTCTTAAATATTTTATAAAATAGACATTTAAGCCAACGGTCAGGCAACCAATCAACACACTTCTCATGGCTATTTGGAAGGGTTTTTGATTTAGTTGATAATATAAACTTCCAATATTGGTAGATGGTGCAAATAATATCAAAGGAATTACATTAAGCGACAAGATAGGAATGGTGTTTTCTTTAGCTTCTTCTGGTATAAAAGAAAAAATAATACATGCTATCAATATTGCATAGATATAATTCCAAAAAATTAAAAACCCATAGACTTGCCTCCATAACCATTTGTAACGATTAGGCGATCTGGTAAAACTATTTGCTAACGCAATATTTAATCCAAGTGTGGATAATACGGACACTGCTCCTACTACGGCTGTAATTATACCGAATACTCCATAATCTTTAGGAGAAAGAAAAGGAGTAATAAGTGGCAGCACGAGGACTTGGGCCACCTTAACAATTTGTGGCGCTAATCCATAAATTAGCGTATGTGAAAAAAGTTTTTTAAGCATTCACTTTCTTTAATTCTGCTCTTGGTTGATGAAACAATACTGTTTTATACGTTATTAGTCTATTCTTATATCTGCAGAGTTATATAGCTGTCCAACCACCGTCTACCATTAAATTGTGTCCAGTAATGTAGCTAGCATCATCAGAAAGTAAGAAAGCAATAGCGGGAGCCATTTCAGAAGGATTACCCAACCTCTTAAGAGGTGATTTTTCACTATACCTTTTTATGAAGGTTGGATGTTGATTTTTTTCATCTAGCACCCCTCCCGGAGACATGCAATTAACCCGAACATTAAACTTTCCATAATAAGAAGCCATATAACGGGTAAAATTCACTATTCCCCCTTTAACAGCTGCATAAGCCGCAGGGGAAGTCCCACCATACTCCTCATACAATGTAAAATCATTACCTACAACGCCGTAGATAGAGGCAATATTCACTATTGAACCATATCTTTGTACTTTCATTATTTCTAGGACTTTCTGGCAGATATAAAATACAGCATTCATTTGCATGTCTATATTTTTTTGCCAAGAAGAATAAGGAATGTCCTCAAATCTAAGAGCCCAGTCCATAGTTCTCGGATAGGCTAAATTTACCAAACCATCAATGCGCCCATACTTCTCCAATACAGTCTGCACTAAATTGTTGATATCTTCAACTCTAGTAATATCTTTTGTCAGAAACAGATCCGCTTTAGAGTCGAAATAGTTTAGGTCTACTGCAATAACATTCGCTCCTTGTTCAGCTAAATGCTTTAGCGCTTCTCTTCCTATTAATCCTCCAGCACCCGTAACGATAATTATCTTGTTTTTCAATCCTGCATACATAATTTTAAAACTGTGTTTGCTTCAGTAACGTCATTAAATCTCACTTTATTTGGTAAAATGTTATCTATAAAGAACTTCATCTGACTAAAATAGGTATCTTCAATGCTTTGCTCAGACTCAAATACGACTACACCGTTGAATTTTATTGTGTTTTCTAAGAGGTCAACTAAATAGGTTCCATCCCCAGTTACAACCTCCGCCGTTCGCTTACTATCTTTTCTATAGTAATTTAAAATTATCGAAACCGAAAAGTGAGAATATATCCATAAGTAATTAGCGTAGTCGTTGGCTGAGATATTTAAAGATGATTTGTTCGAAAAGTATGATCTCGTTATATCGGGAGGACCAAATAACCAATACACATAATCAAGTTCATGTATAAGATCTATATGAACCCCCCCCCCTAGCTCCCTTCTCGCGCTATAGACATTTTTATAATCTATACCTGGCCGCCAATTTGGCAAATAAGAACCACAGTAAACATTTACTTCATTAATGTTTGCATATACTAGCATTTTCTTAAGCTCAATTAGCGATTCGAGAAATCGTAAATTGCAAGCGACATAAGATGCAATTCCCTCCTTTTGCAAATCATTGACCAACTCTTCTGTTCTCTCGCTTATCGTTGAAAAAAGAGGCTTTTCAATAAAAAGGGGTTTATTATATTTCAATATTTTCCCTATTGTATCAAAATGCGCAGAAGTTGGATTCGAGATCAAAATGAAATCAATACTACTCATTTCAATTTCTGTTTCTGAAAATATCTCAAATACACCATTTACACTCTCATTTCTTACGGATGAATCAGCTCTTCTCAAAGCGTAAATTTCAACAGAAATATCTAAACGTTTCAAGGCGTCAATATGCCTTTTTGCTATTGAGCCTAGGCCAATAATTAGTACTTTCATATTTGTCCTTTAATTACCGATCTCGAAGTCTAACTTCTTATTCTCTAATAGAAAAGCCATAAACTCGAAATCAATTTGATGGTCAAGATCGAAGCATATGTGTGGGACTTCATAAACTAAACTTTGATCCGTAATTACGGTTTTATAATTCCCGTCGAAAAATTTTTTTTAAATATATAAAACGACGCATTTAGCTCGTAAACGGTAGGTGCTGATTGCCGAGTCAAAAATGTCCCTTCCTTACAAAGCCCATAATATCCATCTGATCTTTTCTCAACCATGTTAAAATATGGATTTCTATTTGCTCGGCTTACAGAAAATAAATTCAAAGCGTTATGGTCATTAAATAAGGTCTTAATTGCCGTGGTCAGATCCTCTACTGTTCTTAATGGCGAAGTTACGTCCAAATCGGCGACAAAATCATAAGAGCATTTCATTAATTTTTCAGCATAGTTTGTTACATCAATGATAGCATCTAATTTACCAGCGTTATCACTCGCTAAAAATTCTGGTCTTTCGTAACTTAGGTTAACCGAAGGCAATTTCAAATCCAAGACAATAGACTTTATTTCATCAGAATCCGTAGACAAAAATATATCTAAATCATAGTGTTTTCTAAGTCTTTCAGCCATTTCAACCGAATAGGCAATCAATGGCTTATTATTAATAATTTTGATATTTTTACCTGGGATTCCCTTGGACCCTCCCCTTGCACAAATTGTTACTAAACCTTTCATTGCTTTAACTCTTTAAATATTAAATTTGGAGATTGTCCAAAAACAATTGTGTTTGCAGGCACATTACAGTCTTTCAAATAAGTGTTTGCAGAAATCCACACGTTGTTGCCAACTATACAGTTCCCTACTATTTTTGCATTAGAGAACATCTTGACATTATTCCCTATAATGGGATATTTCCCTTTATTACCACCGACGGTACAACCTTGCATTGCGAAGAAGTTATCGCCATAATTTGCTCTTCCGAGGACCATTCCCAAAGGATGTTCAAAGAAAAAAACCTCTGGCAACCGTACTTCCGAATAAATATCAACGGAATGTAGAATTTTATTTAGATAGTAAAATTTTTCCTTTAATTCATGTCCTAACAGAGAGAACTCTAAAGAATAGAAATACAAATAAGCAAGATATTGTCCAGAATGATTGGTCGAAAAAAAAGTTTTGTCCCTATTTTGGTAATACTTATTGTCAACTTTACAAAAACATTTCTGCAACCTGTCTAGAACATCTGAATGCTTTTCTCTTATTAATTTCATTTCCGATGAGCTTAATCGAAAAAAATTTCGCATACGCAAGTGCAAAATTTTTATTAGTCCCAGTTCATCATAATCACATAACAATCCGTTTTTTAAGATATGCGTCATAATTTTATGTGTTTAATGTCCTTTTGCGCCTTCTCAAAATCCTCATGCTTTCCGACATCTAACCAATAGCCAACGAGTGGATAAGAGACAACCTTCCGATTTTCTTTTATTAGTGTTTCCATCAAATCCGTCGTATTAAAGAAAGTTTCCTTTGGGAGATATCTAAGCATTTCCTTTTTCATAAGATAAATTCCCCCGTTGGAATAATATGTATAAGTAGGTTTCTCCTTAAAATTACGGACAATGCCTTCCTCGGTTTCCAATACAGCATAAGGGACATCCACATTGTAGGGTATAGTTACTACGGAGAAGTCAGCATCTTGCTTCAAAAAATCTAAGAAAAAGTGTTCATAATCAAGATTGGTCAATATATCAGAGTTAGTAACCAAAACATAATCGTGCACAAAATTTGTAATTTTGGAAACTGCTCCTATCGTTCCCAAGGGTTCGTTTTCCCAAATATATTGAATATTGACATTCCTATCTTTACCGTTCCCAAAATAGGATTCGATCTGCTCCCCTAGATACTTAACCGATATCCAAAAATCGTCAATACCGTAAAGCGTCAGACGGTATAAATTATGTTCCATAATCGGCTTATCTCCCACCTTCAATAAGGGCTTAGGTGTGATATCTGTTAATGGTTTTAACCGTTGGCCTCTGCCACCCGCCATAATGACTGCATCAACCGGAAGATAGGAGCGAACTTCTCTAAAATTAATAACATTAACGATCTTGTTTTCACTATCAACAATCGGTAGAATTCTAAAACTCCCTTCCCGATAGCTAATGATACGTTCTATATCCGCATCGCCTTTCTTTATATACTTGGGATTTGGCTGGATAATATCATCGACTGGTTGATCAATCGAATAGCCTTTTATTAAACCCCGCCTTACATCGCCATCAGTTAAAGAGCCGATAAGTTGATCATGCTCATTTACTACGAACATAATCGCATCGCTGGCTAAAACATCCAATTGGATCAATGTCGATTTAATGCTGGAACCACTTAATATTAAATGATCTCTATAGTTTCTCATAGGGATATGTTTTGAGAATATCGATCACCTGCTCAACGGCATGGTCTCGATAATATATATTAGTGCCGTTATAGTCCCCTTTTTCCAAAGCCAAGTTCATGGCATGCGCTATATCTTGAGCGTTAAAAGAGCAATTGATGGTATTTGCGCTTTGCGCCCTTCCCTTTTGTCGGTCACCCACATTAACAACGAACTTTCCAAAAGAAGCGGCCTCAATTATTCCACTGGATGTGTTTCCTAACAGACATTTGCAGTAGCGCATGGCCGCGAAGTAATTCTCCTTACCAAAATTCTCGATCAATTGAACACGTTCTAAATGATTCCTTTGGAATTTAATCAATGCTTCCCGAAAGATTGAGCCCATCGTATCTGCGTTTGGCATCGTGATTACCAAATTACTTTGATCTGTAAGGTGTGCCAACGCTTTAATCATCTCTTCTGCGTAGAGATGGTTCCTATTTTTAGAAACCGTTTCAGGATGAAAGGTGATCAATAAAAAGTCTCCATGAATATTATACCTATTTCTAAATTCATTTTCGGAAATGATTGGCATAGCCTTTATACCATCTAAACTTAGTGAACCTACACAGTGCACCCCCTCTTCCGTGCCCAAGATCTGTCCTATACGCTTTGAAAAGGGTTCTGCTGCCGTAAAATGTAATTTTGAAGCTAAGGTAATTTGATGACGATAGATATTGTCAATCGCACCAAGGGTTGTTTCACCACCATGAAAGTGGGCAAATTTAATGTTAAAAGGTATTCCGGCTTGAACGGCGGCCGACATTTCATAGCGGTCGCCCAAGCAGAGTACCAAATCATATTTATTTGCAGACCAAAAGTCAGCGAATTTTAAGCAGGTTAAACCATAAGCGGTAGCAATGGCATTTTCGTCATCATTGGTCAACAGCGAACTAACTGTTTTTACCTGCTCAAAGCCGTACTCGTAAATCCGGGCTAAGGTATAGCCATGATATTTCGATAAATGGGTACCAAAAGCAATGACTTCAAGATCAAAGAAAGGATCCTTCTGCACTCGCTCAAGCAGTGGAAGATAAATGCCGAAATCGGCACGGGAACTTGTTAGCACACCTAATCTCATGATAAATCATTCCAATTTAGCTTATCAAAAGCCTCTTTATTGTTAGCTAAAGCTCTACCTATGATTTTCTCCCAGTCCATTGACGAAATACCGTCTCCGGGACG
Source organism: Olivibacter sp. 47 (assembly GCF_030372825.1). Classification (NCBI taxonomy): domain Bacteria; kingdom Pseudomonadati; phylum Bacteroidota; class Sphingobacteriia; order Sphingobacteriales; family Sphingobacteriaceae; genus Olivibacter; species Olivibacter sp. 47. Next base: position 5,334,186 of record NZ_JAUCNR010000001.1, on the reverse strand, counting down.
TAAGGCTATGATGTCTTCTTCTCTGATAGTCTCGCCCGCCTTCATATCCCTTCTCAGATGAACACTTTTGCGTGCAACCGCTATATTCTTACGTTCACTATTGCTGGGAACTTTTCTTCCGGATCCTGCTACGGCTTGCTCAATATTACGTATCGCTTGTACCATGGCTTTCAACTCCTGAGGCTCTAGCGACGCTTTATGATCAGGGCCCGGCAAATTTCTATCCAAGGTAAAGTGCTTCTCTATTACCGTAGCTCCCAAAGCAACGGCTGCTATAGGAACTTCGATTCCCAGAGTATGATCGGAGTAGCCAACCTGCACGTCAAAAGCCACGGCAATTGTGTGCATCGCTTTTAAATTCACATCCTCCATTGGAGTCGGATATTCAGTATTGCAGTGCAATACCGTAATATTATCAAGTTTAGCGCCAAATGTGGTTAAAACTGTCAGTGCTGCTTCGATTTCACCTAAACTTGCCATCCCGGTTGAAAGGATAATGGGTTTACCCATTTGTGCAATAGCCCTTAAGTAGGGATAATTGGTAATCTCGCCACTGGGTACTTTAAATCGATCTAAGCCAAGTTGATTTAAATACTGAACGCCATCCACATCGAAAGCGGTGGAGAAGAATGCAATTCCTTTGTCTTTAGCATATTGCATTAATTGTTGATGGTCCGCATCACTCAACTCCAGTTTTTTCAACATATTAAACTGAGAATCATCTCCATCACCTATATTTCTTTCCTGGTAAGCCGCTTTTTTTGCTTTCGGACTCACAATAGTTTCTGCCTTAAAAGTTTGGAACTTGACATAATCAACCCCTGCATCAACTGCCGCATCAATGAGTTGAAAGGCTTTTTCTATCTCACCATTGTGGTTGACACCTGCTTCGGCTATAATTAAAACACGCTCTTTTTCCATTTTCAACTAAATAACACTGCTTGGTATGTTTACAATCCGATCCTCAAGGAAAACAGCATTCTTTTGTTCATCTCGCTGGCAATTAGCATACATCGGTAAACGGAACATCAGCTGCCAAATGGGACGCGTCATTACTTTTTGATCATTTGTCGCTCTCAAAAAGGCTTCTCGTTCCACTCTACTTTCCAATTCAACGCACATCAGCCAATAATTGGCTTTTGTATTTTCAAGCTCTGTTCGAAATTTTATGTTTTCCGTAGCAAAAAAGGATTTATAGTCTTCTGCCAATGCTCGCTTTGCTGCTATAAAGCCTTCCAATTGTTCCAGCTGAGCACAGGCAAGTGCCGCATTCAAATTCGGCATTCGAAAGTTGTAACCGAGTTCGTCGTGGAAAAACTCATAAGGATGTGGCTTTTTAGCAGTCGTTGTCAAATATTTCCCTAACTCGCCCAACGAAATATCATTTGTGACAATGGCGCCACCACCACCACAAGTAACCGTTTTGTTCCCATTGAAGGAGAAAATTCCTAAATGACCGAAAGCACCTGTTACTTTACCCTTATAGGTGCTACCGAGCGATTCCGCTGCATCTTCCACTATCGGGATATTCCATTTGTCGCAAACGCCTAATAACTCATCCAGATGTACGGGAAAACCAAAGGTATGCATTGGCAAACAGGCCGCTATCTTTCTTCCTGTTTGCTTATTATAGCAACCATCCTCCCGAAGATCTCCATATTCCTCTAAAAACTGATTCAAGGCTCGTGGAGATAAGCCCATGGTATCTATGTCAACATCGACAAATACCGGAATGGCCCCATTGTATGCAATCGCATTGGCTGTGGCTATAAAGGTAAGTGCCTGCGTAATCACTTCATTCCCTTGTTTTACCCCCGCTAGCCGCAAAGCCACCTGTAAAGCAGATGTGCCGTTGACCACAGCAACTACTTTTTTGGTACCGGTTATCTGTTGCATCATCTCTTCGAAACGATCGACATAGGCACCAACGGAAGAAACGAAGGTTGAATCAATGGTATCCAAAAGATATTTTTTCTCGTTACCTCTAAACCGCGGCTCATGCAGGGGAATAAAATCCTTCGACTTATAGGTTTCTCGAATAAAATTGACGGTGTGTTCGAAATTTCTCATCGTTACATTTTCGCATCGAGGTATTTACCTGTTTCTTTGTGTCCAAAATCAGGAATCATTTGGAAAAACAAGTCTACTATTTGCTCCTTAGTCCACTTCCTAGCTACTCGCATTTCTTTGATCGCCTGGCTAAAGCGTTCTATTTTCTCTTGTTCGACGTATAGGTCATTTTTGATAACTCCCAGGTTTACAAAGCGGTCCATATCCAAGATTTCCTTCTCGGTAAAAAACTCCTCAAAGTCTTTCTCACCGGTGGTATCACTACCCGTAAAGAGGCATGGCCATTTCTTTTGCTTAGGTAAGGTGTCTACTAAAGTCCTTGCCTCCTCTTCTGTACTACATAATACCGGTTCAAAACCCAGGCCTTCTAAATATTTCACCGCAATATCTGCAAACGTAATCAGATGTAAACTTTCACTTAGCTTTGGAAAGAAAATATCCCTATTTTCACCTAAGAGGCAAGACATCAGACAAAGCTCACCGGATTCTTTCGGAATAACAAAATAACGCTTGATATCATTGGGCGCTACAATAGGCTGCTGCTTTTGTATACGCTGATTAAAGCCATGCAATAAGGATCCATCGGAAAAGGCTACATTAGCAAAACGGGCAGTTGATATACTGATTTCTTCGCTTCTTCGCATGAGAAACATTTCCATAATACGCTTGGACGCACCCATCATATTAACAGGATTGGCTGCCTTATCCGTCGAGACGCAGAAATATTTCTTTGTTCCTTTCTGAATGGATTGTTGGATAGTTTTGTCGGTATTAAAAACATTGACATCTATCATACGCATCAAGGTATAAGGATCTTTCTCACTACGTACATGCTTCAATGCAGATAGGTTTAATACATAGTCATAATCACCATCCGCTTCAATAAAAGCATCGTACTCGATAGACCCTATATCCAAGGCAAATGTTTGAAAGTCACCGTTGATATAGCCTAAAGAACTTCTAATGTCCCGTACCAGTTCCACCATGTTATTTTCACTGATATCAACCACATGAAGTTTTTGAGGATTTCGTTTAAAAATTTCTTTGGTAACCGCCTGCCCTATTGATCCCGCACCACCAATAACTAAGAACTTTGATTGGGATACGATAGATGCCAATTCCTTTTCGTGTCGATTAATATCATCAGTAAAAAGCTCTCGGTTTCTTCCAATTAAATTTAAAACATTCATCGTTATATTATTTTTGAAGCAGTGTTACTATAGCCGTCCATCTACAAGCTCTTTACTCAATACACCTTTTACATCATAAATGATTTTTGTTGGCTTGCAGATCTCATTAAAATCAAGCGAGTCAAATTCCTTATGGGCGACTGTCAAAATAACCGCATCAAACTCTTTTGCTCCATTAAGTTCATTAATGGACACGCACTGATATTCATGCGCTACCTCACTGGGATTTGCCCAAGGGTCATATACTGTGATGTCGAGATCATAATCTCTAAGTGCATTGATCACATCAATTACTTTTGTATTTCGGACATCTGGACAATTCTCCTTAAAGGTAATGCCTAAAATGAGAACCTTTGCACCTTTTACCGGTATATCCTTTTTTACCATCAACTTCACAAACTCATGTGCCACATATTCACCCATTCCATCATTTAACCTTCTCCCAGCTAATATAATCTCGGGATGATACCCGTGCTCTTGTGCTTTCTGTGCTAAATAATAAGGATCTACCCCGATGCAATGCCCTCCTACCAATCCAGGTCTGAAGGGCAAAAAGTTCCATTTAGTTCCGGCGGCCTCCAAAACTGCATGGGTATCAATTCCTAACTTGTTGAAAATTTTTGCCAATTCATTTACAAACGCAATATTAATATCTCGTTGTGAGTTTTCTATCACTTTAGCTGCCTCGGCCACTTTAATAGAGGGCGCTAAATGCGTACCGGCAGTAATGACTGATTTATATAAATTATCGACTTGTCTCCCCACTTCCGGGGTGGAACCGGATGTTACTTTTAGAATTTTTTCGACGGTATGTTCCTTATCACCCGGGTTAATCCGTTCAGGAGAATATCCTGCATAAAAATCCACATTAAACTTCAACTGGGATATCCGCTCTAAGACAGGGACACACTCCTCTTCGGTTACGCCGGGATATACCGTTGATTCATAAATAACAATATCATTTTTCTTTAGCACCTTGCCAACTGTTTCACTCGCTTTATATAAAGGTGTCAAATCGGGTCGGTTATTCTTATCTACAGGCGTCGGCACGGTAACAATATAAATATTGCAGTCTCGGATGTCCTGTAGTTCACAAGAACAGTATAAACCTTGTTCATGCGGCAGGCCACTAACTAACACCGATTGGAGCACGTCACTTGATACTTCTAATGTACTATCTTGCCCGGTATTCAACTCTTGCACGCGTTTACTATTGATATCAAACCCCACCACAGAGTATTTGGTGGCAAATAAACGCGCTAAAGGTAACCCCACATATCCAAGGCCAATTACGGCAATTTTTATAGGTGCTGACATAGATTTTTCTTTTTCTTCAAAATACCGTTATTTTTTTATTTTAGATTTTCCCAATACCATTTTACGGCCTCTTGCAAACCTTCTCGTATTCGATGGCTTGGTTTATATCCCAATAAACGTTCTGCCTTCTCAATACTTGCCAAAGAGTGAGGTATGTCGCCTTGCCGATTAGGACCATGCTTAATCTCGACATGCGCTATTTTCGGATCATACTGAGCCAAAAATCCTTTAAATAGCCGGTGAGCTCATTTAAAGTTGTGCGATCCCCTACTGCCGTGTTATATACGGTATTTAATGCCTCTGTATTAGCAGTTTTGATAGCCAATTCATTCATTTGAATCACATTATCAATATAGGTAAAGTCTCTTGAATAATCTCCCGAGCCATTGATAAGCGGGCTTTCATAATTCATGAGTTGCTTTACGAATTTAGGAATTACGGCTGCATAAGCTCCATTTGGATCCTGGCGACGTCCAAACACATTGAAGTAACGTAATCCTATGCATTCCAGTCCGTAGGTCTTGCTAAAGATATCGGCGTACAACTCATTTACATACTTTGTAATCGCATAGGGAGACAACGGTTTTCCAATTTTGTCTTCCACCTTAGGAAGTGTTTCCGAATCGCCATATGTGGAAGAACTTGCCGCATAAACAAAACGCTTTACGCCGGCGTCTCTAGCTGCAACCAGCATATTTAGGAATCCTGAAACATTCACATCGTTCGATGTGATTGGATCCTTGATAGACCGTGGGACAGATCCAAGCGCGGCTTGATGTAAAACATAGTGAGCTCCCTCAACGGCTCTGCGGCAATCGTCCAGTACTCTAATATCTCCCTCTATAAGAGAAAAGGAAGGATTACTGAAAAAAGGGGCTATGTTGTGCTTATGCCCTGTTGAAAAGTTATCTAATACCCTAACTAAATACCCATTATCTAAGAAATACTCGGATAAATTAGATCCGATAAAACCCGCACCTCCCGTTATTAAGATGATCTCTTTACTCATTTTACGTATTTATCTATCCTCTTTTTAAATATTTTTTTAACCGTTCAAGCAAATTACCCTTCTCGTCCAATTCAGCTCCGTAGCCATAGCCGTAACCGTAGCCGTAGCCGTAGCCATAAGCATTCTCTTCTTTAGCATCGTTCAAAACAATGTTTAAATTTGGAATTTTGTTATTTTCATATACATCTTTCACAATATTCAATTGCTGCTTCCAAGTGTAATTGTAGCGTACCATGTACACACCCATATCTACTTGTTTTGCTAAAGTAAATGCATCAGCAACTTGGCCGACAGGAGACGTATCAACAATGACATAATCAAATTTTTCTTTTAATGTTCTGAATAGAACATCAATTTTAGGGCTTAATAATAATTCAGCAGGATTTGGGGGTATCGGGCCCGCAGAAATTACGAACAGATTTTCTACAAGTTTCGTATCTGCTATTAAATGATCAACCTCAAGTGACTGGTCGACTAAATAATTTGTAATTCCTTTTTTGGGTATAGGAATCTTTAAATCCTTGATTAATTTTGGCTTCCTGATATCAAATTCTAGTAACACTACTTTTTTACCTGTCAATGCCATGCTTGCTCCAAGATTAATACTAAAGAATGTTTTCCCTTCCCTTGTCATACTTGAAGTCACCAAAATTATCTTATTTTCTTTTCCGAGGGTGGCAAATTGTAAATTTGTTCGAATTAGTCTAAATAATTCAGCTAATGGTGTTCTTGCTGATTTTTGAACCACTAGTGTATGTTCTTCATCTTCGCTGTGTATTAACTCTCCAAGTATCGGAACTTTAACCGTGTTCTCCACATCACTCATTAATGTCACTCTATCATTCAAAAGATTTCTCACATAGAGAATTCCAATCGGAACACCAGCCCCCAGAGCGACTGCAAAAAGTAAGATCAATACCTTTCTAGGCTTCACTGGTGCATCACCTGCCATTGCAGGATCAATGATTCTTGAATTTGGCAATGTAGCGGCTAACGATATTGCGGATTCCTCTCTCTTCTGCAGTAAATAGGAATACAGCGCTTCTTTAATTCCTTGTTGCCGTTGGATTTCTAATAGATTGCGTTCTATAGAAGGAACACTTTGTATTCGAGATCGGAATTGACCTGAATTATTTTGAAGATTATTTAAGGTGATTTGTATACTATTTTTGATATTACTCAAGTTCTCTAATATGTTAGCCCTCAAATTAGAAAGTTGCTCATCTAAACTCTGTATCAGGGGGTTTCCCTCTTGCGTAGTACGCGATAAACGTTGGCGTTCTAATTGTAATTCATTAAACTTAGCGATCAAACCATTCAATGTAGGGTCTTGGATACTCAATGCGCTCGGTACCAAACCATTTTTACTGTCTTGTGCCCCCAAGTATTCTTCAATGGATTCTAAGATGCTTAATTGTGTTTGTGATTCAGCTAATTTTCGGCTATAATCACCCGCTTCCTGTAAATACTGCTGAGCTTCCGCGCTAACATTCGTAATTTCATGTTCTCTTTTATATCGCTCTACATTTCTCTCAACATCGGATAATTCCTTAACGAGGTATACTAATCTATCATCAATAAATTTAACGGTATTTGCAGCGATCTTATTTTTATCTTCGATCGCTTCTCTGTTATATAATTCCACTAATTTATTTAGAATATCAATTGCTTTTTCACGGTTAGCGGCTATCAAATTCAAGGAAACTACACTTGCGTCCTTACTGACTAATTTATAGTCAATAGCTTTATTATAGAAAGAAGCCAAGCGAGCTAAATTGTTAAATCTAATCCTATACTTGTCGCCCTGTTTATTTGTACCGTTAGTCGTAATAGTGAATTTGCCAAATGATGTAGTAATTTCCGAGCCAAATGTGTGTTTGCTAACTTGATCACCGTCATTTATTTCAAAACTATTATCAGCCACGATTTTCAATACCAGTTCATCTTCCGGCTCAAGCACAGCAGAATCAAGCTTATGTATTATAATTTTAATGGGCAATTCACTCCCATAAAGCTCCGTACTTCCAAAAGTCTCTTCTAAATAACAACTCGTTTCAAGTTCTAATTCTTTTAACACCCTTTGCATGAGCGTCTTCCCCTTTAGAACCTCTATCTCATTATTGATATTCTGATTACCACTAAATAAATCCAATTCGGAAAACGCTCCGCTGCCCATCTTAGGAGTCTTCTTATCATCTTGGATTAACAACGTAGTGCTAACACTGTACTCCGGCATAGCGTATTTCAAGTATAGGAAAGCGAGAAATATAAATCCAAAAAAAGAAAATAAAAATAATTTCCAGTGCCTAATATAATTGAGTAAAACCGCTTTTATGTTTATTTCGTTTTCTTCTTCTCGTTGTTTAGCTAAGGGTTCCTTCATATGCGTTATTCAAAAAGTCTTTGCCATATTAAAGCTAGGGCTGTTAAACTTGTTCCAGCTGCTGTTATTATTCGCAGAGTCCGATCTCCACTAGGATCTTTGTATTTTGTTGGTTCCACATAAACGACATCATTTTGTCGTAAATAAAAATAAGGTGAGTTCATAATATCCTTCTTACCCATGTCCAGTTTGATCATAGTACGCTCCCCATTTTCCTCTCTGATCAATAAAACATTTTCCCTTTTTCCAAACGGTGTCATATCACCAGCCATCCCTAAGGCCTCCAGAATAGTAACCTTCTCATTTGGAATGGTAAACGTTGATGGTTTAGCAACTTCTCCTATAACTGTGACCTTAAAATTTAAGAAACGTATATTCACAATGGGATCTTTCACATACTGTGTCAATTGCTTGACCATCTCCAGACGAGCCTCTTCCCGAGTCAAACCTAAAAGTTTTATCTGTCCAACTACAGGAAAGTTTATATTGCCATTTTTGTCTACTAAATAGCCTTCCGCTGATAACTGGTTATTTGCGTTGATATTACTATTTTCGCGCGTGTCAAGCGTTTGTAAGGCTCCGCTATTAAAAAGCACGTTCGATTCCGGATTTAATGTATTAACAGTGATACGCAAAATATCACCAGCTTGAATTTTTGTATCAGAAACATTAGGTATAGTTGATTTCAGTACCACAGAATCAGGTAGATCTTTAAAATAGCTTAAATTTTTCCTAGCTCCACAAGATCCCAATAACAGAAGGACTCCTGCAAGAGCGCAAAAAAGAATCCCAAATGAATTTCTCATATATTTAAATAAGGTAATAAATTATAAGCAATAAGTTATCAATAAAAAACAACATATGCCTCGTTTAAAACCGCAAATATGCAAATTTATTTTAGATAGTTGGTCTGATTGGAAAAAGAAAAGCAGATTACTTCCTTGTTGATTACAATCAATTGGCTGACTTTTATCTCCCATTTATTAGCTGTGTTAGGTACAAGAATTGTTTCAAAAAAATTGGCAAAACAAAAGCAAATATTACTTGCTTAATGAGTATTTATCATACGTGCACGATTTCTACATTCTTAACAAAACGTTTTTAATATAAGCTGCGCGACAACGTATTTTTGTTGCAAACCTTTTTTTCAAAAACGATACATTGCCCCTAGTTGTAGCTGAATATTACCACTATCTTTATTCTGAAAACTCCATAAATTCCGGCTTTCACCTATTCTATATTGATAATTATAAGCTTTTGTGAATATCAATCGGCCTGTAAAAATAAATTTTTTATAATCATAATTTCCATAAAATCCAAAATTAAAATCGACCCAGTTGCGTCTTCGATCGGCGATGAGATCGTAAAATAATGCATTGTGATGAACCAACCGTTCGAATTGGAAGCCAATTTGGCGTATTCCTCTCAACCAACTTACATTTAAAGTTTGCAAATTATTACCATAACCAATTCCGGCTCCTAATATTTGACCTAAGTTCGTATAACCACTCCTTACTATAGTATGCCCGTACATCGGACTTGTTAAACGCAATTCAACATTTTTTGACGGTTCTAATTGCGTTATTTCGAAAGCTACTTCAAACAGGTCTTTTTCATCTATAATCCTTACAGGAAACAGCTTCCTTAAGCCGAACATATAGGATCTGGAGTGATTCAATTGGACAGCCAAATCCCTTAGGTCATAAGATCGATCGTTACGCGCATATTCGCCGTAAATTTCGAACTGAGCTTCTGGTATCAGCCATCTGAAAAAGATGGACGCATTGACATCTTGTGCGGCTTGATCGGCTACATTATTAATATCTTCCGGATCAAAAATCTCGCTCGTCGAATTGGAAGGAAAAAAGGGTAAATAATCGCCTAGTTTATTTCCCATATCTTTATGGTTAACAGTGAATACCGTATTAAAGCCCAAACTAAGTCCGGGAAGCCATTTAGGTTGATATGACAAGGTTAAACCGGAAAAATAGCGCCAGTCATTAGGTTTCGGTCTATACAATTCATCATGATGATTCGGATTTCCTAATGGTGTAGGCGTAAATCCAGAATCTTCGAGTTTTCCACCTACCAACTGCCCTTCAAAGGACCCTATTGGTGTATGGATGGGACGGGTGGTATTAAGGGTAGCGTGTAGAAAACCGGGAGCATTATTACTCATCAATAAGCTATTTTTCATTCCTGGCCCCCACCATAAGCTCTCTGTGGAGATGCCGATAGAGATGGGATGAAAGTTGAGTCGAATACTGCTTTGCCCAGGAAAAAATCGTGTATACGAGTTGGTACCAAAACGCTCGGGGGCATCTATATGGTTCATATACCTATACCATTTCACCCAAGCATTTTCGTCCGCCCCTTCAAAACCTTCGAAATCACTATTCTGTGCGAAAACAAACTCCGGTCTAAACTGAATGCTCAAAAATTTATATTGCGCATACACCCCGGCGGAGGCCATGGTTTGATAACCTGCTGCGGGAATCATCCCCGCATCATTCCAGCCGTAAGGAAAATTGCTGTTAATCTGGTTTTGCCACACTAGGGGCATTAGCTGCACCATCCCCTTTCCATTCCGTGATCGATAAATGCTATTGCTATGCTCCTGTGACCCCTCAGGATCATAGATATTCGATTGCTTTAAGGCTTCATTACTTAAAGGCCTTACGTTGAAAGAAATGGTAGAGTCGAGCTTGCCTAATAATTGCAGGCGACGGTAATAATCTTCTAATACCGGTGTTCCAACCGGAAGTACCTGCGCTTTTAAACTCAAAGTCGCTATTAAAAAAAAGACTAAAAGTATATTTTGTTTCTTCATGTGCATTCTTTACTGCTTCAAAAAAATATTGCTGACCATTGGCTAAAATCGGTACATCATGCCCAGCTGCCCCTGGAAATTGAACTTATCTTGTGGAATAAAATCCCAAAAAGTTCCACCGGGTTTTAACTTAATATCGTAATTGAAATTCAATCCGTTCATGAATTTCATCCGCGCAATAAAAAGAAAATTCTTATAATCCCATTCGCCATTTAAGGTGGCCGATAGATTTACCCAATTACGACGATAATCACCACTATAGGAAAGTAAGCCATAAAATAGGTCAGTTTGCTGCTCTTGCCGTTCTAACAATATTCCCAACTGCTTTAACCCCTTTAACCAACTAATCGTTAATGACTGTACATTGCTGCCGGGGCCAATACCTGCACCTAAAATTTGACCTAAATGGGTATAACCATGGCGCACCATGGAATTACTATACCAGGTCTCGTATTCGCGCACTTTATAAGTTCTGGTTTTATCTAACTGCGTAAATTCAAAACCAACTTGAAGGTGCTCTATTCCTCCTTTCATAGGCACTAATTTTCGGAAGCCTAGTACATAGGCTCTTGAATGATCCATCTCTACCATCTTATCGCGGCCATTCCAAGCGGGTTCATTGCGCCCGTATTCGGCATAAAACTCGGCTTTACCTTTCGTTAAGGCCCAACGAACGAAAAAGGAAGAATAGCGGTCGCGGTTACGTCTTTCTTCTCGGCTCGTTGGCCCATTCGCTGTGCTGTTTTTTGAGGATGGCCCCAAAAAAGGCAAATAGTCATTGAGACCACTTCCCATTGAGTCGCGGTACACAACAAAGCTCTGCGACACGCCCAGGGATAAGCCCGGCACCCACTTAGGCTGATAGGAGAAAATAGCACCACCTATATATCGCCAACTGCCAGGTTTTGGCTCGTACAAATAATCAAAATCCGTCGGCTGATCGGCTTGCCTTGGCGCAAAACCGGAAGCAGTGAGGCCGCCGGCAATCACCTGTCCTTCGAAAGAACCGATATTGCTCCGTATGGGTTTACTACTATTAACGGTAATATGTGGAAAACCGGGAGCTGTATTACTCATCAAGAGCGAATTATGAATCCCGGGGCCCCACCATAGATTTTCTGTACTGAAACCAACCGATACGGGATCAAAAGTAGCCCTGATGCTACTCTGCCCAGGAAGAAAACGGAAATAGCTACCGTCACCAAAACGGGTAGGCATATCGATATTATTGTAGAAATCATACCAAACGCGCATCGCATTTTCGCTACCGCCCGTAAAAATAGGGTAAGATTTATTTTGCGCATATACTATCTCTGGCCTGAATTGAATGCTTAAAAACTTATACTGTGCATAAAACCCGGTACTAAAAAGAGTTTGATAGCCCACATTGGGAATCATGGGGCCATCGTTATAACCTGTCGGAAATCCACTGGTATATTGATTTTGCCAGATAATCGGTAGGATCTCAACGATTCCTTGTCCTTCTTTTTTCCAAACAATGCTATGAGAACTCCCATTTAAGCTATCAGGCCAATAAATATCTCGTACACCTAAAGCACCAGCGCTTAGAGGGCGTATGTTGAACGAGATGGTTGAATCTACTTGCCCCAGCAATTGCAAACGTCGATAATAATCGTCTAATGCTGGAGTGCCCAATGGAAGTCCTTGTGCTTGTGCTTGTTGATAAAAACTACTTAAAAAAAGAAGCGAGAAGGTTATGTTGTATAGAAATGTTCTCATTTAGTGCATTTTTGTTATGCTTGTGAAGCTGCTCTCTCTTGCAGCAAAAATTATGCTAATTCTTTTTTATCTTTCTAACGAAGGAAATAAGCAGATCCGCTACAGCCTGTTAACTAAAGTGCTGGCCTTTTACTTCGGTTAGTGGCAGCAAAAATCCATCCCAAATTGCTTTCCACAACATTTTCCGTTGTTTATTTTGATAATGTTTAAATAAGCGCAAAAAGTCAATACCGGCTTTCATTATTGCTTTTAGTTTACGTAGTCCCTCCATGTGTTTACGGATGAAAAAAATACGATTTCTGTTTATATAGTAGACAAAAAAAGGTGAACGCTGCCCACCCGTCAGCGAGCTCTCTTTATGTAAAATCACTAAACTAGGCATATAATAGATTTTATAACCTAATTGTGTCGCTCTAAATATTAGATCGGTATCTTCGTAATAAGCAAAATAACGTTCGTCCATTGGCCCCACTTTTTCCAAGACTTCTCTTGCCAATAACATAAAAGTTGTAGGCCCATAGTTTACATAATGAGCTTGATCATATTGCCCTCGGTCTTCTTCGCCGGCACCGATATGCACCGTTACGGCCGTAGCAGTATTTAAATGGGCCCCTGCCATGCAGATTTTCCGGCTGTCATAAAAGAGCATTTTGGGGATTATAATCGACTCTTGATCAGCCCTTGCTTTTTGAACCAAATGCTGCAGTAAGTTAGGTGATACAAGCTCAATATCATTGTTTAATAGGAGTATATGGCTATAATGCTTTTGTAAAGCAAGTTCGATACCCTGGTTATTACCTTTGGCAGCCCCGTAATTGGCGGGATTTTTTTATATGGGTATAAGCAGGAACGGGATAAGCAGCCAGTAATGTTTGCAATAATTGGTCACTTGTAGCACTGGGAGAATTGTCGATTAAATAGAGATGATATTGCTTAAAACTTTGCAGCGAAAGCGTCTTAAAAAAACCTGTTAATACGGCATCACTCTTATACAAGACAGTTACAAGCGCAATCTCCATAGCTTTTAATGGATTGATTTTAGCAAAACGCGCGCAATAAGCGCACTAGCCGTTAAAAATACCAGAAGAAAAGCGCCGATAAGGGCTCCTTTTATAGGCCCCATGACATCGCTCTCAAGGGGTAAAATAGGCCGATCAATAATTTGTAATATGGGCATCTCTTTTCGCAAACTAATTTTGGCGAGCTCCTGGTTTTTAACTAGCTCTTCTAAAATCGCTGAATTCGCTTGCACATCTACCCGCCGTCGTTGGGAGGAAACACCTAATTGCTGTAAAGCTCTGTTTGGATTAGGATTGGCATCTGTAGCAGCTGCTACCCCTCCAATAGCCGCATATAGTGCTTTCCGCACAGAATCTACTTGATGCGTGAGAATATTAAGGTTATCCTGTTCTTTTTTTGTTTTAGTTTCTACATAAAAGTTCATGACCCGATGAATGAGCTGTTCAGTAAATGTTTTCGCAAAAAGCTCATCTGTGCTTTTGGTGCTCACTTGAATAATATTCAATTTTTTATCGGGCTTTACCACCGTCAAGCTTTTCTTAACGATATGCCTGTACAATACTTGGATTAAGCTATCTTGAAGTGAATTTCCTGACGGCAAAGCCGTAGCAGCAAAAGAGAAATCTTTTAGCTGGGATTCTTCGTCCCAGTCAGCACGAAAGCCACTTGCCATAGCGTATCGATTGGCCAAAACTACTTGTTCTCCTTCTAAGTCGACTTTGCTTAATAGCGTCTGGGTGATCATTCGTTGAGAACGAATAAATTCTAAAATATTATCGCCTTGAAATAGACTGCTACTTTCCCCAACACCTCCTAAATCAATCCCAAATTGTGATGCGATGCCAGCGTAAGCGCTGAGGCCACCGCCTCCTCCTCCTTGCTCGGCCAGGACGAAACTGAGGGATGCTTTATATTGGTTTTTTTAAAAAGAGCATAGCAAATGCCGATGACGCTTCCGATTATTAAAGCACCAACTAATAGAAGCCATTTATTCTTTACATAGGCAGCTACCTCTTTGCCTTTATGTACCAGCTCATGCAAGGTTAGCTGATTATCTTGGTTTGTTTGGTTCATTCGCTATTTTCTATGATGATATATTATACTATTAGTAATCATCGACTAGTCAATTATTCCCTGCGAAGATAACGCTTTTTACTTTTTTCCTGTTAATTTCTTCAAGGTGTCTTGATTGATCTGCTTCCGTTCTCGATCAAATAGCCAGCCCCATTTGTTGAAATATTGAATAGCCGACTTCATATGCATGCGAAGAACCTTGCTATTATGATACGATTCTTTTTGATAGCCATGGCTGATGGATACATGGGGATAAAAGACGGTACGAGCAATATGCCCAATACGCCGTACCAGATCTACATCTTCCAGGTAGAGAAAGAAACGAGTATCAAAACCGCCTAAGGTTTGCAACACGTTATTACGAACAAACATAAAGCAGCCGGATAGACATGGTATATCGGCGATTTGATCGTACTGAAAAAATGATAATTCGTATTGTTCGTTCAACTGCCTTGCCCAGCGTCGGTTTGGTGCGAAACGACGACCAAATAAGTTAAAGGGTGTAGGCAATAACTTACACAGTCGCTGCAATTGTCCATTCTTGTATAGAACTTTTGGCATCACGAGGCCTATATCCGGATGTTGATCCATAAATGCCGTCAAGTGTTCTATCACACTTTCATGAAAAGCGATATCCGGATTTACAATTATATGATAGTCCGACGCCACACAACGTTGTATGGCCAAATTATGTGCTGCGCCGAAACCGATGTTTTCGGCGTTGGAGATATACTCGATCCGTTCGTTATTAGCTAAGCTTCGAAAATTATCCTCCGTTGAATTATCCACTAGATATACCTTATTGATCAAGGGGGAGGAAAGGCAGCTCCGCACAGCTTCTTGAACCTCTAAAGGATCATTATGATAGAGAACGATGGATGCCGTAATTGTCATGTTGTATTATCAGATGCACTTTAGGCCAGCTCCCACCGACCGGATTCTAAATTGAATTTTTTATATAATCGAGCCGGGTTGCCCATCAGCAGCGAATAGGAAGGAAAGGATTTTGTGACCACCGAGCCTGCTCCAACAACGCAACCCTCGCCTAAAGTTACCCCCGGCAAAATAACCACATTTTCGCCTAGCCAACAACGATTACCTATATGCACAGGTCTGGACCGTAAGGGCCGGTCGATCGGCGCAGCCATCATTTCGCGGCTATCGCATTGATTATCGAACGAGCCGTGATTATGATCAGTAATAAATACTTTACTGGCAATGAGCACCTCGTCCCCAATTGAAACCTGCTCCACGGCACCGATATGAACATAATCATTTAATTGAACCCGTTTACCAAACTGAATACAGGTATCTATTTTTTGAATAGGTAAAGCCTCTAACCTGCACCCAACGCCTGTGGTAAGACCTTCACCAAGATGGATGTGACGAGCGTTACGAATCTCAAACGGAAACCGTATGATACGAGCTTCCGGATAAAATAGCTTTGTACGAATCAAATGTATTAGCAGCTTGATACTGCCTCCAAAACCATATTTTTTCAGCATATTATCTTCTTAACTTGACAATGGCCAATCGACGAATATACTTGATTAAGGAATAAAATACCAAAAATACATATTCTAAAAAGCCGACAACACCGAGCTGATAACCTAATCGCATGTTCTTGAGCTCACCCTTTTCCATTTCCTTTAAATTGGAGGATAAACCGGAAAAACCAAAATTGGGTTTCCCATCTCCGGTAATCACTAAACTTTCGTTTAATAAAACACAATGATGCTCGTTACATACACGAATCCAAAAATTCCCTTCTTCTGCATAGCGCTGTTGTTCGTCAAAGTAACCGGTTTTGTCCAGTACCTCACGCTTAAAAATCACGGTAGGGGTAACGAAAAAGGTTTTGTATAATAGTAAATGTGCTGAAATAGGTGTTAGATGTTGAAACTTTTTAAACAACCATCTTTTCCAATACTCGCCATTCCGATTGGTACCTAAAAAGTCGATCGCCGGGTTGGCACGCAGAATACCTATTTGTCTTTCTAATTTAGTCGGCAACCATTCATCATCGGCATCTAATAACGCGATGAAGAGGCCCTTTGCTTGACGCATACCTACGTTTCGTGCACAAGAAACACCACGGTTCGCTTGGTTAATCAACTTAAAGGTAATATGATCTGTATTTTGTGCTGCGATAAAACGCTGAACTTCATCTACTGATCGGTCACGGCTTCCATCGTTCACTATGATTACCTCCAGCGGTCGGTACTGCTGATTGACAACGGACGTTAGCGTTTTTTGAATACTCTGTTCTGCCTGATACATCGGAATAACCACGCTAACCAATGGCATTGTTGCTGTCGCATTTAGATGCGTTTCTCCCTGATTTGTTAACATAGAACTCGTTTTAGTTGTATTCTTAGCTCTTCTGCCACATTTGCCACGCCGAAATGTTCCTGTAGCATTTTAAATGCTACTTCCCTGTCTGTTTGGGATGGTGTCTTTAAATGTATAATGGAGCGAATGTATTGTTCCATCTCTTCTAAGGTATCAAATAACACTCCGGGAGGTTGCGCAACAATGGCAAAGATTTCGGAAAAGGATGGATTGCGTAATCCTAAAATGGGTTTACGAGCGGCAATGGCGTCCATAAGTGCACCGCTGCCGGTTAATTCGTAACTATCCGTCCCATAACAAAACAGGGCATAATCAGCAGAGGCTAACGCCTCTTGGTATACGGCAAGTGGCAACATTTCGCCTTTCTTGGGATAAACAACGTAAGAATTAACATAGGGAGCCATTTCGGGCAAAAGGTGCCCGACTACTTGAAAAATAAGCTTACGCTGCGCTATTTCTTCTTTAAACTGTTTAGCCAGCTCAAAAAAGTGTTGAGACCCTTTGGATAAACGCGCGACACCTAAGTGAACAAAGGTGACTACATTTGCTGATTTTTGTCTAGCTAACGGCGGTGGAAAAAGATAAGGATGCGGTATATAAAGTAAATGTGCAGGAGGTATCAACTGCTTTTCTTGAAGATAGCTTTGCGCCCGTCTCTCCAATACGATATAATATAAACCGCTCCGCTTCCTGCGAAAAGCATTTCGAAGCAGCCATGCGTATAAACGGTCAACAGCTTTATTTTGCGCTGAACTTTTTAGCAATTCCAATCCATGTAGTTGTACAAAAATATTGCATTTTTTAAAGAAAAAGACGCGGTAGCAGCTCAATAACCATTGAGCTGGTGGCGATAAAAAAGCAAAATAAACCAAATTTACAGCATCTCTGTGCGCCTGTATTAAAAGTTTAGTTAAAACCCAACACTCTGCTGCATGCTTATAAATCCATCGAATTTTATTAGCTGCCGATAGGGCCGGCACGTTTAAGGGTTTATGGGTAACTTGAGCACTCAATGGGCTCTGTTCTTTTAACGCTAGCAAATGATCCGGAGAGCACCATAGTGTAACAGCAGCCTCTGGATAGACGCATTGAAGTACCTGAAGCATGGCCGCATTGAAAGGCGCATGTTGATTACCCCGCATAAAAGGCTCGATATAGAACAATTGCTTACTCACGAATAATATCTGTTGGTGCAAAAATCGTTTCAAAAGGTACGTACAAATCATAGTACACAGAAATCAAGTTATAGAGTCGGAAGGCTCCAAACAACAATAACACTAAAAAAGCAACCAAACGTAAACCTTTATCTTTTAAATAAAAGACCAAATAGGCTAATACAAAAATTTCGAATAATAAAAAGCCGGTCGATAAGCGTGCCATAACGGGTAAGCTTACCATAAACAGAAAGTAAATTATATTACCAAATACAAGCAGGTTAAGATATCCGGTGTATTTTGCCCGATCTATTTGCGCAACATGCGGTTGAAAAGCGATAAATAGGGGTAAAAAAATGGCTCGTTTGGCGACACCAATGGCAAAGGCTACATAGAGATTGCCAGACATATCAAGTGTCTCTTCGTTGTAAAACAATAATTTCTCACCTACTCGGGAATCGACCCCGGCCAAGTGCATGGCTAGACGCGCCAGTAGACCGCCAATATCTACAAAACCTAAAATAAGCGATACTGATAACGAAATATAAATTAATTGCGGCGAAAAACGCATTGGATAAATCCAATAGGCAAAAATAAAAAATACCGCGGTGACATGTATGAGGGAAGCGATGGTAATGATGAAGACAAACGGGATGAAACGCCGCTTGATAATGGAAGGAATAGACCAAAGCGTAATGGAAATGGCTAGATATTGCCTTACAGCGAAGATATCGGCCATATAATAACAGAAATACAAAAAAAGACTCAGCAGCATGATGTTTTCATGCTTATAAATGAACCGCGCCTTTAAACCAATTGTTAAGATCGCAATGAGTGTTAGCAGTATGGAGTAATTATCCGTAAATACTTTTACTATATAGTTTAAATAGGTAAAGCCTCTCTCCATCATATTGGTTTCAGGCTTTTCAACATAGCTTTCTACTTTACTGAAATAATCGGTATATGAATACCAGTCGGTACCGACATTCCAACGTATCGAACTGATAAAAATAAGAACCAACACGAAAAACCAGAACAGGATATGCTTGATTTTCTCTGCATTTTTAATAAGATCTAAAAGTGCAAAGGTACCGAGAACCATATATAGGATAATGTAAATCAAAGCCTGGTGGTGTTGATGGTTTGTTTAACAGGAACAAAATCCGCTAAAACACGGGCAGCTGTCACCTTATTGTTTCTCATTTGATCGTTAAGTGCGCTCCGTGCCGCCGCAAGTGCACTGATATGGTTCGCGATTTCCTGTGGATAGGCAATGATTCTTCGTTTAAATTCGGCCATATCGTTTACAACAAAATAGTCGGCCACACCCTTGTACCCCTGTGCACTTGATTGATGTACAAGTAGAGGTATCCCCTTTTGAATGGCCTCCATCACTTTAATCTTAACGCCACCTCCTAACGAAACCGGTACTACCATCAGATCGCATTGCTTAATATAAACGTCTATATCTTCAACAGCTCCCGTTATATGAATATTGGCCGATTGCAGCTGTTGGATCTCTATTACGGGATTTTTCCCGACGATATAAAAATGATAGCTTGGGTCTTGCTCGATTAACGGGTGGAATACGTCTTTTACAAAGTGCAAAACACCTTGGATATTGGGGTACCAATCCATCATACCGATAAAAAGGAGATGGCTACACTGTTGTTTATAGTGATCTTTTACAGGCTTCAGCGGTAGCGCGGGGGATAATAGATAACTCTGCTGATCATTATTTCGAATCTTATTAAATAATTGCTGATCATATTCGGAAATTGCAATAAGCCCATCGGCTTCCCGTACTACACGGTGCTCTACTGCCCGATAGCGGAAATTGGCCAAACGATATAGCTTTCTTTTGAGCGGATGGGCGATACGGAATTGTATATACTCGAGATGATTCTCATATTCATAATTATGTTGATTGAGCACAATGTTAATTGTTGGACGGAGCCGGCGGATAGCCGGAAGAAGATAAGCCGAGTAAAGTTCTAATATAACGATCGCATAATCATTTTGCTGCAATTTTTTAATAACAGCGCGACGCAATGCCGGAGATTCACGAAAAATATTGTGCCCTCGTTGTAAGAGTCTAATCCGTTCGCGGGTAGGATGAATAGGCTCTACCTGCACCTCCTCGATACTGCACGGCAGCTTACTAAGCAACTCTTGGCCGTAAGCGGTGCGAGGCCCCTGAAGGGTAAGGACATCCGTGGGTACTTGCGAAGCAAAGGCTAATACATTGTTCATCGCATACATAGATGCACCATCGCCCGTAATATCGATACGTAGAGCTATATATAATAGTTTTGCTGCCATTGCGTGCCCAAAAATACAATTATTAACGTTTTAATGAATTCTTTGCTTTACCTAGTTTTGCCTGAAGCATTTCCAAGAGTGCTGATAAGTGAGGATTATGAAAGGCAAAGCATTGAATACCTGCATAAATCAATATGGTGGCAGATATAATTAGGACCAATTGCAACGGGACTGAGGAGATATTAACCACAATTAACCGACAAACTACAACAACAGGTAGCGATGCTAATAATGCTTGCCAGAGCAATTTCCATGCGGGCCGAAAATTTACTTTCCTCAAGGCATAAAAAATCAGTAAGGCTAAAACGGAAAACTCGGTAATGACAGACGAAAGGGCTGCACCTACCTGGCCTAAAAAAGGAATGAGGCTAAAGTTGATGAGCAAACTGATAAGCATTCCTGTGATAGCGGCTTTGAAAAACAGCCGTTCATTATTAGTTGGATTTAGGATCTGCATGCCGAAGACGTTACTTAAGCTGATAAACAGGATAGAAGGGGCCAAGATTTGCAGCGACCTAACCGCTTCTGTGAATTGCGAACCAGCATACAACTCGATGACCATAGGAGCCACTATGTATAAACCAATGCTGGCCGGTACACTCAACAATATGGTGTATCCAAATGATTTTTCCAGTAATAAGTTCGCGCTTTGTTCATTTGCTTCGTGGAATGCCTTGGAAAGCGGGGGAATCAAGACGGTGGAAAATGCAACGAAAATCATAACGACCAATTTAATAAGACGAGCAGATGTTGCATAATAACCAACCTGCGCAGGTGTTGACAAAAAACCCAGCAAAGCGGTATCCAACACGGTATAAACACTGGTCACCAAACCTAGTGAAAAAATATATAACAAAGCCTTTCCGTGCTTTTTAAAGATATTTCGACTTCGACGAAGGTGAATAAAGCGTTTTGCATAAGTAATATTAAAAAGCACATTAATCAATACAGATATACAGGATATCCCATAGTACCATACTTCATCACCCGGTTTATTTACCAATAAAAAGATAGCCAATATGGAGAAGGCACGTACCACCAAGGTTCTTTTCGTAATATAAGGAAACTCCTCCAAGCCTTGAAATAGCCACTCAATCGCCAAGCTCTGAAAAAACAATGCACCTGCGCCGAGGTAAAATAAGGGGCGATACACTTCAAAATGTGACGAGGTGAAAAAGATGCCCACATACAGCGAAACAGCAAGTGCGGTGGTTGATAGATGGATAATCAGTAGTTCGCTAAAGACTTTTGATCGCTTTTCCGGGTTGCCTTTACTTTTAGCAATTTCTCTTACACCGTATATGGGAATGCCTAAAGCTGCTGCTAAAATAAAATATTGTGTAACACTGTCTACAAAACTTACGTTTCCAATACCGACAGGTCCTAAGACCCTCGAAATATAGGGAAAAGTGATCAGGGGAAATAAAATCTGACTGATAGATAAAAGAATATTATAAAATGCATTCTTTTTAATGGTGCCCATGGTAAGGACAAACTTAGATAAATTGCTTTTATATACAACAAAATAGTTTAGCAATTGCTAGACAGCAGACAACTATATAACGTATGCCTTGAAGGGTAAGGGGTAAAGTAAATAAATGGAAATATAGCCTTTTGTTGAATAAGCTTTGACAAAAGGGCTTTAGATAAATGTCTTAAAAAAACTACCTTTGGCATCTCGGCATGCATCTTGCTAGGAGCACTTATTATTCTAATATGAGAAAATACGTATTTGTTTTTTTAATCGCCTTCATTTCCCTGCACATCTTTTCGTCTTTTGTACATGCGCAGGCTCAATACATACCGTTTTCTCATCAACTCTATCAAAAACTTGATCGGACACTTTATAGTAAAGATACCCGGTTGCATACGAGTATCAGGCCACTTGTGCTGGATTCAGTCTTACAGCCAGCCTATGACTCGATCATGGCTTTAGGCGTTCGCGATCGACATACCTGGCTTGGACGGAAGCTGTTTAATGAGCACTTGATTGATATAAAAAAAGCGGATTATACCTTTTATGCCGACTTTCTTCCAGATTTTCAGATTGCTCGGTCATTTAATGAAAAACGAAATCCATGGACTAACACACGTGGATTTCAAGCAGGTGTCACCATCGGTAATAATTTTTCATTCTATACTAGTTTTTATGAGAATCAGGCTTTGTTTCCTGATTATGTAACCGATTATATAGAAAGAAATAAAGTGATTCCCGGGCAGTTTGGCAAGCTTTATGACCAAAGAACCGGCCGTAGCCAAGATTGGGCCTATGTAACAGCCAATGTATCTTATACACCGATCAAGTATTTAAATATTACCTTAGGGTATGATAAAAATTTTATTGGGGATGGCTATCGCTCCATGCTACTGTCAGACGTTTCCTCTCCGTATACGTTTTTGAAATTAACCGGCACGTTAGGAAATGTTAAGTATATGAGTATGTGGACTTATATGCTTGACCCCTTTGCCTCAAGAGATAGCAGTACGGTGACTGATATCTACAATCGAGAGAATATGGGTGACCTCGGGAAATGGGGTGCTTTCCAATACCTAAGCTGGAATGTAAATAACCGACTTTCGATTGGCTTATTTCAATCCATTTTATGGGCACCAAAGAATGCCGGAGGCAGGCGTGGTTTCGATGTCAACTACCTGAATCCGATCATCTTCTTGCGCCCTATAGAAACAGCAAATACCAATTCGCCGGATAAAGTACATATCGGCGCTACCGCGAAATATAAAGTGCTAGACAATATGTCGGTTTACGGGCAACTATTGCTGGGTGAGCTCTATACCAAAGAGCTATTCAGTGGCAGCGGTTACATCAATAACAAAAATGCTCTCCAATTGGGCTTCCGAGGCTTTGACGCATTTGGCATTAAGAACTTGAACTTTTTGGGCGAGTACAATAGTGCAAGACCTTACACCTATCAGCACTTTACGCCGATAACAGCTTATACGAATTACAACCAGCCATTAGCCCATATATTAGGCGCTAATTTCAGGGAGTTTGTGGGACGCCTTCATTACTCCTTTCAGAAATTTGATTTTTCTTTTCATGGAAATTTTGCCAGATATGGTTTGGATCCGAGTAATAGTATAAACTACGGGGGAAATATTTTTAAATCATATGAAAATTACGTTCAGTTGTATGGTAACCGCATCGGCCAAGGGCTGACAACAGATCTTACTTATTTAGATCTTCGGGCAGCCTATTTAATTAATCCTAAATATAATTTACGCTTCGAAGTTGGTGGCGTCTTTAGACAGGAAAAAAATGACAGCTGGACGAACAAAACGGCTGTTTTGAATATTGGCTTAAGAGCTTCATTTAGGAACTGGTATCAGGATTTTTAGCGCGATCTGCTAATTGGCCAAACCGAATGATCTTTTTTTTTGTTGAAATTGCAGGAAAAATAAATTAATCAGTTTAATTTGGCAGCATTGTTGTAGCAAAATATCCTAAAAGGCCGTTATTAGAAAACCTTTTATTTACAAATATTTTTGACAGATGATTTTAATACCAAGGCGAATTTGGGTATAGAGCAAATAAGAGAATCGACGTAGATAGGTTGTGAGTTGGGATAGCTTTGCCTAGCGGGTTGACCGTTCGCAAAAGCATATTGCATATTAAGTAATTTATTTAACAAAAAAATCCATTGATTGATCACCGTCTTTGGTGAAATATATAAATTCACTTACCTTTGGTATTGAATGTTTAACTAAAACGATTCGTATGCTAACATCATTACTTCCTTTTATACTTGCATTCCTAACTGCCTTAGTTGCGATTCCTGCGATTATTAAGATCGCTTATTCGAAAAGGCTGGTGGATGACCCCTCGCTTGAGTCTAGGAAGATACATAAACATTCAGTACCTAATTTGGGTGGTGTAGCGGTATTTAGTGCTTTTGCTTTGGTTAGTTGTCTTTTTATTAATGACAACATGTTGCCAAAAGCGAACTTCATTTTTGCCTCAGGCATCATCATCTTTACCATTGGCCTTAAGGACGATCTAATTGCATTGGATCCCTATAAAAAATTTATTGCCCAGTTTATTACCGCCTTTATCGTAGTTTATTTTGCCGATATCCGTTTTACTAATTTCTATGGCGTAATGGGGATTCATGAGATTGGTCCTATTTTGAGTTATACCTTTACAAGTTTCGTTGTGGTATTTATTATTAACGCCTTCAACTTGATTGATGGAATCAACGGCTTGTTGGGATCGATCTCTGTTTTTGTTAGTTTAGTTTATGGAGCACTGTTCTATTTTGTAGACGAAAAGGGTTTAAGTATTCTTAGCTTTAGTATGGCAGGTGCGGTTTTGGGTTTCTTAAAATACAATATGAGAAAACGTGCCCAAATATTTATGGGCGATGCCGGAGCTTATTCCATTGGCTTCATTATAGCGATCTTAAGCATTCGGTTTGTAGAAATCTATAAATTTGATGCTATAACAAATCCTTATCCCTGGGTGCACGCCGCCCCTGCGGTGGCCATAGCTTTATTGATTATGCCTATTTTTGATACCTTCCGTGTCTTTACCCTTCGGATATTACGAGGAAAATCTCCTTTTATGGCCGATCGAAACCATTTACATCATCGATTATTAGATTTGGGTTTAACACATTTACAGGCTTCCGGCATTATTGTGACCACGAATGTACTCATTGTTTCTTTAGCACTCTCTATTCAAAATCAAATGCAAACTGCTGAATTAATGATGTTAATCGTATTGGCCACCATATTTTTCAACATGATGCTATGGATTTACGAGGTGAGAAACGTAAACAGAATCCATGTTATTCAAAGAGCACGATCCATTGCGTCTAAAGCAAATAAAAATTTGGCATCTAACTTAGAAAAGGTAAACAATACGGCTATAGATTCAAGTTTAGCGGAAGTACGCATGCTTGCAGCAAAGGAATACTTAAATGGCCACCGTGAATCGGAAGCCGCAAAACGTTTTACTCAGGAAGTGTTGGATAATCTGGAAAGAAGTAAAAATTAGCTCTTCAAAGCGCCATTATATCTCGTATCCGAATAAACTTCTCAAAATTTTGCGACTATATATATTCACTAGGATGATGTGATTGATTTTTACGTCAAAGTATTGCGCCTCCTGCTTCTTTATTTTAACGGAATAGCGCAACAATAACGCCAACCGTAGTAGCTAGACTACCCCCGAGGCCTATCCATTGAGCGGCACTTATTCGACCCCTTGCTTCTCGCTGAGGAACAAAAATTTCTGCTCCTGGCTTAATCTTTGGATAATTATTAAAAAAGAGAAACTTAGACGTACTGCGGGCTGAACCATTAGCATAAACAACGTATGCTCTCTTCTTTAATGCACGCTCCGAAAATCCCCCTGCCTGAGAGATATATTCCTTAAACCCTTTATTTGATGAATATATCACTGTTACGGGTGAAAGCACCTCACCGCTTACTCTAACGGTTTGCAATTGTTTAGGAATATGCAAAACGTCACCTTCTTCAAGAATTAGATCATTACTTCCTTCGGGATGCCGAAGAATCTCATCCATATTGATGCCAACATAGCTGTTATTGACCGCAGACCGTTGTACGGCTCCCAATTCGTTCGGATTAATTGTGCTCTTTTGCAATGCATTTAAACGCTCAACTCGTTCTTGAAAACGTTCCTGCTCCAATTTTGATTTACGTTCAAACTGATTTCCCGTTGAATCCAGCTCGTCTTCCAAGATACTTTTGCGTTTTAGAGAAGCTCCATCAGTGTAAGCATAAGCCGTAAATCCTCCCGCTCTCTTAATCAAATCAGATACACGCTCGTCTTTACGGGTAAGTATATATTGACCGGGATAAAGTACTTCGCCCTCAATACGCACGGACCGTTGTCTTTGATATCCTTTAGCTAGTCGAACATTGATAACGTCGAATGGCTGTAATACAAAATCTTCTGCTCCTGAGAGATCTCGTTCAATATTAACATGATAAATTTCGGAGGTATGAGCCGATTGTGACATTACATTGCTTTCTTTAATGCGTCTGGCAATTTCGATTCGCTTGGCCGAGGCGGCTTCCGTAAATCCTCCTGCCTGGACAATGAGCTCTTTTAAAGTCATCCCTTCAGCAAAGTCGTAAGTTCCGGCATTGCGTACCTCACCATCGATTTGAATCTTATAGGCAGTTTTTAGATCAAAAATGGATGATATTACCACCTCGTCCTCTCGTTTTAAAGGTATATCGTTTTGGGTCCCCGCTAAAATGTCAGCAACAGAGAACGCCACTTGCTCTTTTTCAAGATTTTCTTTGAGCCGCGTTATGTAACCGCGATTCATAAACGCATCTTCTTTTACTCCATCAGCTTTCTTAATAAGCATACTTAAGGTTAAGCCCTGACTCAATTCGTAAACGCCAGGACGAAAGACGGCACCTGATATACGCACTCTGTTCGTATACCGATCCAATATCTTGCCTACACGATATTTATCACCACTCTGAGGCAAATAGACCCCGAACTGAGATGCCAGAACATCCTCTACCCTACGTTCAGTTGCGGTATTTTTAAAGACAGTAATACGCGTCCTATAAGCTTCTTCATCAAAACCTCCGGCATACGTCAGTAACTGATTAAATGTTTCGCCTTCCTTTAATTCGAAAATAGCGGGTCGTTTCACCCGCCCTCTTATTTCGACGCGACTAAGATAAGGCGCAACCTGGATAATATCCTGATCTTGTAGGACAATATTATTGCGAAGACTTCCATTTAGCAAAAAGTCATAAACATCAATTATTGATTCTTCTCTGTCGTTGCGAATGATTTTAATTTGTCGCATGGTACCCTTATCATTGGGGCCGCCTGCCGCATACAGTGCGTTAAAGGCTGTGGCTACAGAAGGTAAAGTATAGGTTCCTGGTTTTACAACTTCTCCAGTTACAATAACACGAATACTGCGAATATTACCTACACTCACGTTTAATCGAGTGCTGCCATTTCGTAACCCACTATAAATTGCTCTCATTTTGTCCTTAATGCGAATAATAGCCTGTTCAATAGTTATTCCAGCAATAGGCACTACTCCCACATAAGGAATGTTGATAGCTCCTTCAGGGCTAACTGTTAATGAATAACTTGCCTCCGAATTGCCATATAGCTCCAACAACAATTCATCATCTGCCCCGATTACATAATTTTTAGGTGTCGCCATCCGTAAATTCGGTTCGAATTTGGTATTCGATCCCTGAAAAATGTCTGCTCCGAAAATTCTCAGTTCTTCTCTTGGTGATTTTAGATTATCTTGATGAAGCTTCAATAGGGTATCAGCTTCGTTAGTCGCTCCTTGTACCTGCCTTCCTACTTTACGCTTATCGCCAGTAGAAGTATTTGTGGCAGGGGCCTGTAGTGCTTGATCCTGTTCTTGGATTGTCTGTAAGCGTTGTGTTAATTTCTCAATTTCCTCGCTTGGCATCCCAGAAGAAACAGCCATTTGCATCAATTCCTCCTGTGTCATACCAGAAGCATTGGCTTGCTGCAAATACGCGCGAAGCTGATCATCAGTAAGGTCATCCACCTTGATCATGCTTAGGTCAGTAGCGCTCAAGTTTTGCGCATAACCATAACTAGGAATCAACAAAAAAAAGCAAAAAGAAAAGAAGCAATATAAGATTATTCGTTTATACATAAAGGTAGTACTCTTCAATGAACGCCTACAGAAAAAATCGTTCAATAAAACCTATGCAAATAAACAGTTTTATTTATATATGTCATAATTTTAAACCACCATACGAATAAATAAAAAACTCCTGTCGTATTCGGCAGGAGTTTTGGCGTGTTTTATTTTTAAGCACACTCATACTTTCGATTCCGTATCATACACTTCCGTGTAAGACGATCTTCGCAATTGTTCATCCAATTCTATTTCTTCCTCCAACGAAATAGTCGCTGCATGTTGGTATTCATAAGCGATCCAACCCCAAAGCGCTATAAAAAGGACTACCGTAAAAACAATAAAAGACATCATGTGTTTGGTTTGTTGATTTGAAAAAAGTTTAATAATCTGTTAGCTACTCCATAAACACCTGGAACACAACCCGTGCATCCAGTTCCTCACAACACGTAAAAAACGATTTGTGCTTGCTAGCCCCTCTAATGGTTTATATCACATCTTGTTAGGTATAAACAAACCTAATTGTTTGCTTCGATATTTGCAACAGTAAGTTCATTTTTTTTTAAACATTATTTAATG
This sequence comes from Olivibacter sp. 47, assembly GCF_030372825.1. Taxonomy (NCBI): domain Bacteria; kingdom Pseudomonadati; phylum Bacteroidota; class Sphingobacteriia; order Sphingobacteriales; family Sphingobacteriaceae; genus Olivibacter; species Olivibacter sp. 47. Next base: position 5,305,497 of record NZ_JAUCNR010000001.1, on the reverse strand, counting down.
TCCTGAAATGTATAAAAAATACACAATAACAAACCACCTCTTGCAATAACGAATCTTTTGAGGGAGCTTTGGCTGTTATCCATTACACATGTCGCTTAAAACAAAAGCATTTAAAGGTTTCGCCTGGAATTCTTTGGAAAATATGCTGGTAAGGGGAGTAAGCTTTATCATCAGCATACTGATCGCGCGGGTGGTCAGTCCGGAAGCTTACGGTCTGGTAGGTATGCTAAGCATATTTTTAGCCTTATCAACGCTTTTTATAGAAGGTGGTTTTAGCAAAGCCCTTGTACAACGAAAGGATTGTTCACAGCTGGATTTTAGCACGGTTTTTTATTTTAACATCGTAGTTAGTCTGTTGATCTATGTTATTCTTTATTTCTCCGCACCTTTTATTGCCCGGTTTTACCATCAGCCGGTGCTGATAGCCTTAACAAGAGTTATGGGCTTGCAATTCATTATTGCGTCTTTTATCGTAGTACAGCGCGCCAAGCTGCTTATTGATATCGATTTTAAAACACAGGCAAAAATCAACGTGATGGCCGTCATTATAAGCGGCGCGGCGGGTTTATATATGGCATATGATGATTTCGGCGTCTGGGCGCTGGTAGGACAAAACCTATCGCTCACCTTAGCCACCTCTATGTTCATGTGGTTGCAAGCCAAGTGGCGTCCAAGTTGGGCTTTCTCATGGCAAGCTTTTCGCGAAATGTTCGGTTATGGTTCCAAAATTCTCGCTGCGGGCCTGTATTCTACGGTTTTGACGAACGTATACACCATCGTGATCGGTAAATGGTATCACTCCAAGGCCTTAGGTTTTTATGCACGGGCCAACTCATTGGCCGAGCTTTCTTCGGGAACAATCAACCTTATTATCACGAATGTTACTTTTCCTCTTTTTTCTGCTATTCAGCAAGATCGGAAGAAGCTTATTAGCATCTACAGCAGAACGGTAGCCATGACGGCTTTTATTATTTTTCCGAGCATGACACTCTTCGCCGTGATATCGAAGCCTTTTATTTTGCTTTTCCTGACAGAAAGATGGTTACCTGCAGCGCCTTTATTGCAGTGGTTATGTCTGGCGCGCATGTTTACCCCCATTAGTTCGCTGAACCTGAACCTACTGAATGCCGTGGGACGTTCGGATCTTTTTTTAAAGACGGATTTATCTAAACTACCGATTATCATCGCTGCCATGTTCATCACCTTACCGCTCGGTACAAAAGCTGTGGTGATTGGAAGTTTTATAGTAAATACCCTAAGCTATTTTATTAATGCCTATCCTTCCGGCATTTTGTTCGGTTATGGCCCTTTGAAACAGTTGAAGGACTGCTATAAGGTTATTATTGCGACAATAGGCATGGCATGCTGCAGCTACGGAAGCATGCTGCTGGTGAACCGCCCATTTATGCAGTTGATTCTAGGGGTACTGACTGCGATCATCGGTTTCTTCGGAATAGCCTATCTCCTTAAAATAAAAGAGATGGATGAGTTAGGCTATGCCTTAGCTAAATTAAAAAAATCGAAACGAAAATAAGTCGTTGGCGGCTTAGCTCTTTCACCACTTTTACCGCAATGCAATGAAGTGCGGAAATCAATACGAATTATACCCTCTCCTCTAAGAAAGAAACCAGGATAAAAGACGAGAATCCCAAAAAATACAAAGACAAAACCCAACAACAACTACAGATAACGATACGGTAGTCCGAAAAAAAGACAAAAAAACAAAAAAAGATCATTTAAAAACAAAAAACGCTAGTTTTACATTGTTTTTCCGCAATGACTCAACCAAAGACTATACATATCGATGAAATCAACCGAATAAAACGCTTAAAAGAAGGATGTACACGAACCTTTCAAGATATTTATACGCACTTTAGACATCCGGTTTATTCATACCTCGTTAAGAAGACACAATCAGAGGAGAACGCCAAAGAGATAATGCAACTTACCTTTATCAAATTCTGGCGATATTGCAGCCATCTCTCACCGGAACTTCCTATAACTACACAACTATTTAGAATAACGCGAACTTGTTTAATTGATTTTTTACGTGAAAAAGCGCATGAGCGTGCGGTAAAATTGTCCTTATCGCACGACTTAAGCCATCGAATCGACCCAGAACTTCCACCGCTTTCCAATTTGGCCTATGAGGACCTGATAAAACATTTGGACAACTTGCCTCCTATCAGAAAAAAAGTTTTTTATTTAAGTAAAGTAGAAGGTTATTCGAACAAAGAGATTGCCGCTCAAATGAACATCTCGGTCAAAACAGTTGAAGATCATATGACAAAAGCGCTTAAAAAATTGCGCTCTAGCATTGTTTTCCCTATTCTTTTGATAATTTCTCAATTTTAATTTCCAATGAGCAGGGGTTTCTTCCCTTCTAAACCGTATTGCTTCAATAGAATGATACGGTATGCTAGATAAAGACTTATTCAAACGCTTTCTCGAAAATAAATGCAACGCTGAAGAAGCGGAACGTATAGCAAATTATCTAAAAACTCATCCCGAGGCTTTTGAGCTGTTATTACCCGAAACAGAGTGGGAACAGACATTACAGGAGTATAGTTACGATAAAAAACACCGTGTTTATCGCCTAAGTCCATGGATTTATAAAGCAGCCATCGTCCTGCTTTCACTGGGGGCCATTCACCTGCTTTATGAAAGGCAGCGAGACCAAAAGAAAGTCCTAATCCAAAATAAGGAGATTGCTACGATAGGCAATAGTGAAGTGAAAGAGAACATAAGTGATAAAACCTTATTTTTTACCTTGGAAGACGGCAGCGATATTCAGCTGGAACCAAACAGTAAAATCGAATTCCCTATTGATTTCACGTCTAATCGTACCATTACCCTTACCGGAATGGCCGTGTTTAATGTAGCAAATGATCCGGAACATCCTTTTAAAGTATTGGCAAAAGACGTAGAAACTACGGTGTTGGGTACCCGATTCGAAATAAGTGCTTTTCCAAAGCAAGATCAGGTATCAGTTCGGTTACTAACAGGCAAAATAAGCGTTCGCAATAAAAACCATCAGAAAAGAACGATTCTTATACCAGGTCAACAATACACCTTGACACCTACAGGTTCCAGTGTAACGAACTTCCGCCGTAAAGAACTTAAAAAAACGAATAAACCACTTATCAATACAACATCAACGGTAACACGCAAAGGAGATAGCCTACTATTTGATAAACAACCATTAAGCTTTGTGTTCACCGTGCTTAGCAAAGAATTTGATACCCCAATCAATTTTAATAAGGATGCCGTTCGTAAGAAATTCTTTACGGGATATGTCATCAAAAGTAGATCGCTGGAAAAAGAGTTAACAAACATCGTATTAATGAACAAGCTAACATTGGAGAACGACACTACACACCATAGATTACTCATTAAATAAAACAATTTAACCCAATCAAGCATGAAGAAAACACCTACATTTTTAAAATGCCGATTACCGGTCATGTTGCTGCTTACCATCCTTTTTAGCCATCTGTTCGCGACAGCGCAAAGCGGTCGAAGTATCAGTGGAGCTGTATCGGATGCAGACGGCGAGATCATTCCGGGAGTATCGGTGCAGCTTAAAGGAGCCAACAACTACACAGCGGCTACCATGACTAACGCAAGTGGCATTTTTAATTTTGAAAATTTGCCGACCAATGGACCTTACACACTTACGTTCAGTTATATTGGTTTTGAGAAAAAAACACTTACCGGTTATGAAGTAAGGTCGGGGGAAAAGATATCTATTTCGGTAAGTCTGACCGCTGACGTAGCCGACTTGGATGAAGTGATCGTAACAGGCTATAGCACGCAACGTCGTCGGGAAGTGACGGGGGCAGTTGCAACCGTAGGCGCGAAGGAAATCGAGAACATTCCGGTTCAATCTTTTGACCGCGCTATGCAAGGACAGGCAGCCGGTGTACAAATAAACGCAGCCAGCGGGGTACCCGGCGCACCGGTGCAAATGAACATCCGTGGTGTAGGCTCAATAACTGCAGGCACCCAGCCCTTGTTTATTATTGATGGTGTACAGATGAACAGTACCACCACCACAACTACCACTGCCAGCAACCCGCTCGCCTTTCTGAACAATAATGATATTGAATCGATTACGGTACTTAAAGATGCTGCCGCGGCTTCCATCTATGGCGCACAGGCGGGAAATGGTGTGGTGGTTATTACTACGAAGAAGGGGAAAGCCGGACAAAGCCAAATCAATTTCAACACGTATATTGGATTTACGGCACCCATGCCGAGCATAGATATGATGTCTACACAACAGTTCTTGCAGGCACGCATGGAAGCGGTGAAAAACAGATACCCAAATCGAATGGACTCGGTAAATCGTCGAAATGTGCTGACAGGCCTTGGCTTAGATCCTACACTTTCCGATGCTGATTTAGCGGCTTTACCCACCTACGATTGGCAAGATGCAGCGTTTAGAAATGGTTCTTCTCAAAATTATGAGCTGTCTTTCAGCGGTGGTACGGAAAAGACCAGCGTCTTTTTATCGGGATCTTATAACAAGCAACAAGGAGCTGTTATCGGACTGGATTTTAACCGAGCTACCGCGAAAGCTAATATCAGTCATAAAGCAACTGATTGGCTAACGGTCGATTTTAACTCAAGTTTTGGATCGGTGGTACAGAACGGGATTTCGGGCAGCGGCGGAAGTACAGGTAATTTTGCTGCACCGCAATACGCGGCTCCGATGATGTTACCTTTTGTGCCAATATATAATCTGGATGGCTCTTTTAATGCTCCAACTAGCGGGCTGCCGGGTGATATGCGCCACAACCCCATCTTTGCAACAGAGGTCAATGAGATTAAAAGTCGCACGCGATCCTTAGTTGGGAATACGGCTTTTACGGCTAGGATCACCAAGGATTTATCTTTCAAGTCCTTCTATGGCCTCGACTACCGGACGGTCTTCGCTGCCAATTATACAGATCCGCGTACCATTGACGGTTTTGCTCGTAGAGGTTTACTTCAGATCAGAAGTTATGAAAACATCAACTTTATGACGAATCAAACTTTTAACTATAATAAGGTTATCAATAATAAGCATTCACTTTCTGGAATTCTGGGAGTCGAATATAGAAGCGAAACGCGCGACTATAACTTCTCTTCGGGTGAAGGTTTTCCTACTTTTCAATTTCAAACTATGGAAGCAGCCGCAGCCCCGGTTAGTGTAACTGGTACTTGGAGTGGCTTTAAACGCCTGGGATTTTTTGGACAGGCCAACTATGATTATGATAAAAAGTACTTTGTGAGCGCAGTACTTCGATATGATGGTTCTTCCCGATTTGGTGCCAACAATCGCTTTGGTTGGTTCCCTTCTATTTCAGGTGCTTGGGCAATTGATCAGGAGGATTTCTTGAAAGGAACACCTTGGATCGATCAATTGAAACTGCGTCTAAGTTATGGTGAAACAGGTAACGACCAGGTAGATAATTTTGCCTCACGTGGTCTATACAGTGGCAATGGCCCATATAATTCATTACCTGGCATACGTCCGAGCAGTGTAGAAAATCAAGATCTTAAATGGGAACGTAATGTTACGTATAATATCGGCTTGGATTTGGCTTTCTTTAATAGCCGAGTGGCTTTTACAGCAGAAGCCTTCAGAAGGACCAGTAAAGATCTGCTATTGGAACAACCCTTACCCTATACCAGCGGATATGCTAACATTGCACGGAACCTCGGTGAATTGAGAAACCAAGGGCTTGAATTCTCCCTGAACACACATAATATCAAAAGTAACGATTTCAATTGGACATCTAGTTTCAATATTACCTTTATCGATAATCAGGTGACGAAACTGTATGATGGCTTGGATGTATTACCGGGCGATCAAACCATTCGTGTGGGATCGCCTTTGTATTCTTACTTTCTTGCTCAATATGCCGGTGTAAACGCTGCTACAGGAAAGGCAATGTGGTACGATGGGGATGGTAATATCACCTACAACCCAGTGAGCCCGGCCGATTGGAAAGTTTATGGTAGCCAACTGAGTGATGTGTACGGTGGTTTCACTAATACGTTTAGCTATAAAGGGATTGAGTTATCGGCCTTTTTCCAATATGATTATGGACGCGATCTATACAATTCGCAGAACACTTTTTGGATGCGCAATGCGGCGACCTTACGCAATGGCTTAGAAAGCAATTTCCTTGATAGATGGACCACACCCGGGCAGGTAACAGATAGCCCACGTCCGATTGATGGGGGTTCCGAATCCAATATGGCGAGCCAATACCGTAGTAGCAGTCGCTTTTTGGAGGACGCTTCGTACATTCGGTTAAAGACGTTGACCCTGGCCTACACCCTCCCCGCCCATGTAGCGGCTAAAATCAAAGCGCGCCAAATCCGCGTTTACGCGCAAGGCGTTAATTTAATTACTTGGACTAAATGGTCGGGTTATGACCCCGAATTTTATATTGATCCATCGCCTAACGCGACCTTTACCTCCAATCAAGGAGCTATTCCACCCTTAAGAAGCTACACCTTTGGTTTGCAAGTAGGTTTTTAATAGAAATTGAATCATGAAGAAATTTATAACTATAGTGATGCTAGCAGGACTTGTTCTCGGTACCGTATCCTGCAATAAACTTTTGGAAGTTGATCCTAAACATGCCATTGACTCGAACACAGCCTTAAGTAGTCAGGAAGCGATTGACGCAGCTGTAAACGGTGTTTATTCACGCTTACGTGAAGTTGGCCTTTATGGTCGTGATTTAATTGCTATACCGGAGTTATTGGCCGACAATGCCATAAACACCGGTGCAGGAAACCGCTTGGTAGGACAGGGTATCAACCAAGCTGGGTCGCACATACAGACAGAAACTTGGCAGTATTGTTATTATATAAACAATCAGGCTAACTTAATTTTAGAGGCTCTGGAGGCCTATGATGGTGACGAAGCTTATGAAAACAATATTGCCGGACAGTTACATTTTCTGCGTGCCTTGGTATATCACACCTTGATGAAAGCCTATGCTTATGATCCAACGGCTATCGTGGAACCTTCCGATCGAGGAGGTGTTCCCATCATCAATAAGGGGGTCCTCAATACGGCACAAATAGAATATTCATCGCGCCCTACGGTTGGCGAAGTATATGATTTTATTTACGGTGAACTAGACAAGGCTGTTTTATTGTTAGCTACCAATAACAACAGGATCACGGATCAAACGTTTGCTTCTTTAGCTGCTGCCCATGCTTTGTATTCACGTGTTGCTTTATACCGCGGAGATATGGCCAAAGTAATAAGTGAAGGGGAGCTGGCTATCAGCACCAGCGGTTTGTCTTTAGTCCCAACGGAACAATTTGTTAATACTTGGAGAACGGATAAAAACCCGGAATCTTTTTTTGAAGTAGCTTTTGTGCTGGCAGCGGATCATTCCAATACAACAAACGAATCTTTACGAGCTACTTTCACCACCCGCATGACCGCTACATCGACAACAACTGTAAGCCATGGCAACGTGGTCGTGAGTGATGAACTTTATAGCCAATACAATGCGAATGATGTACGGAGAGAGTTAATTGTGCGTGGATTGGGCGGTAATAGCAGTCGTTGGGAAATCACCAAGTTTGTGAGTAGAAGCGGGATTAATAATATCGACAATGTTCCGGTTATACGTCTTCCTGAAGTAATTCTGAATATGGCTGAAGCTTATGCAACGCCGGGTAGTGCGGTTTATAACGAAGCTGCAGCACGCGAACAACTCAATAAAATCAGGGAGCGTGCCGGTATTGGGTTAGCAAGCTATAGCGGTGAGGCCCTTTTTAACGACATTATTTTGCAACGCCGATTGGAACTGGCTTTTGAGGGACACCGCTTTTTCGATCTTAAACGTTTGGGCAGAGATATTATAAAAGAATCCGGAAATGTCCAACATAGTGATTTTAGAATCTTAGCCAACATCCCGGTAAGAGAGGCGGTACCGAATACGCAAGTAACACAAAACCCAGGTTATTAAAAATGATTAAAATGAAAAAATTGATATATCTATTAAGTCTCGTACTTCCGATGATTTGGACAGGATGTATGAAAGATCATAAAGAGGATTTCCAGTTCCGCGAGGCTGTTGTTGAATTTGAAGATGCCACTACCAATAATAATGTAGCCGGTAAAGATTATCCATTATTAACGGCTTTAAGGAATGGCTCGGGCGAAAAGACTTATCGGGTCAATCTACTTGGAGAACAACTCAGAGATGATCAGGCCTTGGCTTTTCGTGTAGTAAGCGAGGAATCAACGGCTGTAGAGGGTATGCATTACAGTCTTCCGGAAGGAAACATTACCACACTACCAGCAAATAGCAGCTTTGCGCTATTAAAAATTAATGTGCTGGATTTTACTCCAGCAGCCGGTACAGTACAGCTTGTTCTTGAGTTAACCGGAAATGAGCGTGTAAAAGCCAGCGAGCGTTATAAGCGAATTGGTATTCGAATCAACTTACAATAATAAGAAAGGCGGGATTTCCCCGCCTTTCTTATTACTATTATTATAAATTCGGATTCTGCTGGGTCTCTTCCAATGGTATGGCAAAGAGATAGTACCTACTATTGGCAACAAAATCACTGCCATCGGGAAAACGTAAAATACGATGCCCTTGGGCATTGACGGTCTTGCTGGTTCCATCGGGGGTCGTTACATTAACTTTAATGGGGTTCCCTTGCGCATCAACATAGGCTTTTCGCTCTACTTTACCTTGTGTACGTAAGATATCGGACAACGAGAAGCCTTCTCCCCACAGTTCTTTCCGACGTTCAATTAAAATGGCTTGAAGCAAGTCGTCAGCCGAACCGCCCGTGAATAAAACGGCTTGCCTGGCTGCCCGTAGGGTATTCAATGCGGTAATCGCTTGTTCTGTTTGACCGGCTCTTGCATAACCTTCGGCTTCAATCAAGTACATTTCCGCTGCACGCATATACACGATGTCGCCAATCAGGTTCGATTTGAATTTGAATTTCTTATAACGGAGAAAGCCTTCTCTACCGGGTAAACCATCCCACTCAAACAAGCCGTTGCGGATATCTTGTTCGTCAAAAAAGTTCTTGAAGTATGGATCAGCCATAAAGCTGTAGTAATACGAACCGGATGAGGATACATCCAGAAAATGAAATGTGTAACTAGCCGTATTCTGCTCATTGGTTTGCCCATGTCCCCATATCCACTCAACGTTCTGCATATCATTAAACCCATCGCTATAATTTGCTGCCGGCATCAAACTGTAATCTGCACGTGCTGCTGCTGCGGCCTGCGCCGCCTGTAGCCAGTCGCCTGTGTTTAAATAAGTTCGCGCCAACAAGCCATTGACAACGGCACGATCAATGCGATATTTTTCTGTGCTTGGTCTTGTATATTCAGCTAATAAGCTTAGTGCGTCCTGTAAATCACTTTTGATAAGGGTGTAGATTTCCTCCAACGTAGCCTTTGGTTTCCCTTCGGTTTCAACGGTTGTTGGCTCAGTATAAATAGGCACCGTCAATGCCGTTTGATCTTTGAGATAAGAAAACTGGTAATAGGTAGCCAAATTGAGGTAACAGAAAGCCCTCAAGGCCTTGGCTTGCCCTTTTAATTGCGCCTTTTTCACTTCGTCCCCCGCTGCCGCATCTACTTTAGCGATGACGTTATTGCAATTGTCAATCACTTTATAAAGCAGGGTCCAGAACGATTTAACTCGATTCGTAGTGGCATTATACAGTTCGGTAAAGGCGTAAGCATCTCGATAACCGTATTTGGTGGTGACAGCCACATCACTCCCCATCGCATCACCGGTACGCATAAAAGCGGTGTAACCTGGATTGGCATAGGTAAAATAGGTATCATTTAAATAACTCCAGGTACCGTTGATAACGGTTTCGATATTATCGACATTTTTATAAATCTCCGAATCGGCAACCGCATCGGTAGGTGCCGTTTCCAAATCCTTGCTGCAGGCGGTCAGTAGTAAGCTGAGCACGCTAAGGATATATATTGTTTTTCGTATCATATTTTTTTCTTTTGATTTTAAGCTATTAGTTTTGGTACTGAATCAACACAAAACCAAAAACTAACAACAAGTAACCAATAACTAATAACCAGTAACCAATAACTAACAACCAATAACTAACAACGAGCACCTAACCCCCACAACTACAAAGTAAGCTGTAATCCAGCGGATACGGTACGCATTGCCGGGTATCTGAAATAAGTTGCTCCGTTAACGGTTTGTTCCGGATCCATCCCTTTATGGCCATAGAAGGTCAATAAGTTCTCCCCTTGTAAAAACACACGTAAGTTGGCAATACCCAACCGTTCGATTAAGTGTTTGGAAAAGTTATACCCTAAGCTTACATTCTTTAAGCGCGCATAAGTAGCGGAATAAAGAAAGCGTGTTGATGCAGATGTCCAAGTTAAATTATCCGTTGTTAAGCGGGGGACATCGGTTTGTGTGTTTTCGGGCGTCCAACGGTTCAGGATTTCGGTACTCCAAGCGCGTCCCGGACTACTACCATTGTGCATGAGCTGAATATAGTCGTTATCCAATATTTTACCCCCTAAGCTAAAACTTAGCAGCGCGGATAAATCAAAGTTCTTATAGCTAACAGTGTTCGAGAATCCGCCTACTAGATCAGGGAGGGAATTATCTTGAACAAAAAGTCCAGCCTGGCCATACTCGGAAGTCGTTTCGGCTGTTTGGTTGCCATTTGCATCGGCTTTGTACCATAGCGGGCTGCCGGTAGCCGGGTCTACACCGGCCCAGGTTGGCAGATAAAAGTCGTAGATAGAACCTCCCACCGCTAAGAGCTTGTTACCATTAGGGATAGGTTTGCCGCCATTGGGCAATTCGGTAATCTTGTTTTTGTAATGTCCCAAATTAAGATCCAGATTCCACCGAAAATTATCGTTCCGAACCGGTACGGTTTGCAGGGTAAGTTCGAATCCGGTATTTTGAAGTGCACCGATGTTGGCATCATAACCTGGAAAACCGGTAGAAGGTGCCTTTGGCATGGTATACAGCAAATCTTTACTTTTACGGTTAAAATACTCGAAACTGGCGGCTACACGTTGATCTAAGATGGCGATATCGAGGCCTGCATTGAAGTTCAGGTTGCTTTCCCATTTCAAAGTTGGCGTGGGCAGACGCTGCGTAACCGTTCCGCCTTGGCCAAGGTTATTGGAAATGCTATATAATCCTTGGTAAGCATAATAGATGGGATTGCCGTTCGATAATAAATTATCATTTCCCTGAGCTCCGTAACTTGCACGAACTGTTAACTGATTAATTAAGCTGTTATTGCGCAGAAACTCTTCTTCGGCAATTTTCCAGGAAGCGCCTACCGACCAGAAGGTTCCCCAACGGTTATCCGGTGAGAAACGGGAAGATCCATCGGTACGCAAGGACCCCGAAAGGAAGTAGCGGTTTTTGTAATCATACTCTACCCTACCTAAAAAGCTCAACATGCTGTAATCTACCGAAAAGCCATTGAAGGAATTGAGTTGAGACGCCGCATCGGGCTCATAGAAACCGGGCAATACAAAGCGCTCCCGACTGCCATCCATATCGGTATTTTGAAACTTATAGAATTCCTGTCCGGCCAATACATTCAGATGATGCTCGTTAAAGGTTTTTTCGTAGGTTACGATATTATTCCAGGTATAAGAAGTTCTCCGGCGATTGGATTTAGCCACAGATCCTTGGTATTCTGCGCCGTCGCCAAGTACGGGGTTCACATAATCGTGCGTATTACGATTTATATAATCAATACTGTAAGTCGTGCGGAATTTCAATTCAGGTGTGATAACCGCTTCGAGGAATGCTCTACCGGACAGATTTTCGCTACGGATTTCATTTTTATCCAAAGGGAGAGAAGCTGCGAGGTTATTACGCGGAATAGCTGCGCTTGGACGGTATTCGCCGAAGTCATAGATCTTGTTGCCATTTTCGTCCAAACGATAGGAACCGTCTGCATTGCGTTCGTAATATGGGTAGAACGAAGGTACTAAGCGGGTAAAATTAATGATGTTGGCGGTATTGCTATCTTCTGATTGCGGGTACTTTTGTAAGCTACTGCTAACAGCTACGTTTAAACCGGCATTGAGCCATTTCTTGGCCTGTGTGTTGACGTTGATGCGAGCATTATAGCGCTTAAAGCCTGATTCAATGGCTATACCTTGATCATTGAGGTAACCACCGGAGAAGTAGTAGCTCGATTTTTCGTTGCCGCCGCTAAAGCTTAAATCGGCCTGGGTGCGACGACCGGTGCGTTGTAGCACATCTGCCCAATTGTCATTCCATAGCGGTGTAGCGCCTGGAACGATTTTACCATCTAAACCCACCGGCTGCGGATAATTGCTCCCATAAGGGTTAATATTGAGGTCGGTTAAGAGCTGATTGCTGGCATTCTGTGCTGCTTGTTCAGCAGCAAGTCCGTTGGATAAGTTCTTATTACGCAGGGCTTCCCAATATAACTCGAAATACTGGTTGGTGGAAACTTGCTCATAATCCTTTACTGCCCTGTCGGATATTCCTTGGGTAAAATTGAAATTAATCGTGGTTTTTCCGTCCTTTAATCCTTCCTTCGTCGTAATGATGATCACACCATTCGCACCACGTGACCCATAAAGCGCGCTGGCCGCCGCATCTTTGAGGACACTAACGGATTTTATGTCATTGGGATTAATAGCGTTAATATCTCCACTGTAGGGGTTTCCATCTACTACGTAGAGTGGTGCACTTGACGCGTTGATCGATCCGATACCGCGAATGCGTATTTCGGCATCGGTACCCGGTTGTCCGGAAGAAGATACTGATTGTAAACCGGGAACCTGTCCCTGCAGGGCTTTGCTGACGCTCGAAACCTGACGATTGGCGATTTTATCCTGCGAAATAGCCGCTACTGAACCGGTGAAACTGGATCGCTTGGCGGTACCATAGGCTACCACTACTACTTCGTTTAAATCATTACTGGCCGGCTTGAGGGCTACAGAAAGTTGATTGCCGCTCACCGGTAAATCCTGTGGTTCATAGCCCACATAGCTAAAGCGCAAGGTTGCTTTTCCTGCCTGTACTTGGAGGCGGTAAGCTCCGTTGGCATCGGTATGGGTTGATTGAGTTCCTCCTACCACGCTGATATTCACGCCCGGTAGTGGTTCTTGATTAAATGCGTCAGTCACGGTACCTTGTACGGTGGTTGTTTCTTGCCCCCAAACACTGCCTGCAAAAAACAGCAGCATAAACAAGAAACTTAGTGGTGCATAACAATTGTTTAGTAGTTTTTTTTCGTTCATATGTAACGTTTTGTTCTACGCATCGCAATACCTACCTATGCCTTTTCAGGCGGTGGTGCGAATGAACCATATCGTTCCGGAATGGATATGATTGTTCGACTTATCAGCTCTGCATATAGCAGAAAGGAATGAGCACCTTGTAACAGAGTTTACAGGTTGCTAAGACTTCTTCGGGCCTTTCCCTCCGTCTTTCTGGATAAGTATGCATCGTTAGCGTTTTGATGCGGCAAATATATCAGATATTACTTAAAGTATATAGAGTTACTAGATTTTTATTACAAAAAGAAGACCGTTCAGATAAAAATTGCTGTTTTAGTCTTCCCACCCTTCTTTTGCGGGTGGCGGCACATATTTGCCTTCCGCATTTCTATAGGGATTTTGGAAACCATAGCGGCCGCGTCGGCTACGGAACTGAAAGAGGATATTCAAAAGGGCACCGCTCATTAGCGCAATCATGGGGAAAGAGAGCCCTCTACGGACGATACTATAGAGACCGAACATAAAAAGTAAGCCCCAAGCGATGGTAATGGAATCGGCCAAATGATTACGGGCAGTGGGTATCAGTTTAAAACGTAAAGCTTTCATCATAATGCAGGTATTTCGAGTTAAACAACGACTTATTGCTAAGTTACAAATTATCAGTCATTTAAAAGAAAGAACGCATTATTTTTTTGAAATAGCAATTGCGCCTCTAGCATCAATCGTTTTAATACTTTGGAATAAGATGTCGATTTTCATCCCCATTTTTCATCAGTATGGATAGATAACTGGAGGTTGGGGTCTTAATGTTATATTCCAAAGCGCCGGCTTCCGGACAAATTCGTTTAATTGTAATTAAGTCGCCGTCTAGCATTTGTAGGGTCATTGAACCTTGTTTTTTGGTCAGTGTATCAATTCTATCGGGTGTATAATGGATTTCCAATATACCACTTTTACTAACGATGGTAATCTCGACGGGCACCAAAGGAGCAGATTCTTTGGTGCAACTAAAGCAAACAACAGCTACTAAAGCAAGTAGAAATTTAAACTTCATAAGCTCGATTTAAGTATAAAAAAATAAGTTTAGTGTATCTAGCAATCTCTTTTGAATTGCTAGACAAACTTAAGGGGAATCTGCACAGTGTGCATGCACGAAAGGCGTAGCAAAAACATGGGGTATTCATCACGCTTTGTTGTAAAAAAAATGAGATAATAATGTAATGAATAGTATTTGTTGTACTTTAAGCCTGTAGATACGATTATAAATCATACAAAATGGATAACCGTCGGGATTTTCTAAAAAAACTGCTATTATATGCGGGAAGCACCGGTTTGGCAAGTACGATCCCTCCTTCAATTCAACGGGCTTTAGCAATTGCTCCGGCACCGGGAACGACCTTTATGGATGCGGAACATGTGGTGATATTAATGCAAGAAAACCGTTCTTTTGATCATGCTTTAGGTACGCTTGCAGGGGTACGTGGTTTTAATGACCCACGTTTTATCCGCCAAGCCAACCACTGTCCCATCTGGTTCCAGTCGGACGCTAAGGGCAATACCTATGCGCCCTTTCATTTCGATCTTCGGGATAGCAAGGCCACTTGGATGGGGGCTGTACCGCATTCACGCCAATCGCAGGTAGACGCTTACCATGAGGGGCGGCACGACCAATGGATTGAGGCGAAGAAAAAGAAACCCTATGAACACATCCCTTTAACAATGGGATACTATAACCGCCTCGACCTTCCATTCAATTATGCACTCGCAGATGCCTTTACGGTATGTGATCAAAATTTCTGTTCGGGCATGACCAGCACTTGGCCCAATCGTTTATTTTTCTGGACCGGGACCATTCGTGAATCGGCCGATCCGAAAAGTAAAGCTTGGATAAGGAATGAACTGCAACGCGGCGAAGCGAAGTGGAAAACTTTTCCGGAACGACTGGAAGAAGCCGGGGTATCTTGGCGCGCCTACCAAAACGACGTGAGCTTTGGCGGTGGGTTTGAAGGGGAGGAACGCTCGTGGCTGAGTAGTTTTTCCTGTAATCCCCTGGAGTTTTTTGAGCAGTATCATATTCACTTCGCGTCGCGCTATACAAAGAGTTTAAAAAAACAAGTGGACGAGCTGCCTAAGGAGATACAGGCGCTACAAGAAAAGCTGCAATCCTTAAAGCCGCACGATCAAACTTATCAAAAAACAAAGGAAGCGCTGAAAAAAAGGAAGCAGTATGGCAAGAGGCCAAACAGGCGATAGAGCGGTGGAGCCAACGGCATTTTGAACAATTGTCATCTCGAGAGAAAAATCTATTCAAGAAGGCTTTTACCACCAATGCAGCAGATCCTCATTACCATGATCTTGAGCGCTTGTCTTATCGGGATAACCAAGGTGTTGAACGTGAATTATCGGTACCTAGAGGTGATGTGCTTTATCAATTCAGAAGGGATGTAGAAAGTGGTCAGCTACCCGCGGTTTCCTGGATGATACCGGCTGAAAAATATTCTGATCATCCGACCTCGCCTTGGTACGGCTCCTGGTATGTATCGGAAATTATGGATATTCTCACCAAAAATCCGGAGGTATGGCAAAAAACGATCCTTATCCTTACCTATGACGAAAATGATGGTTATTTTGATCACATTCCTCCCTTTGTGCCGCCGAACCCTTATAAGAGTAACAGTGGCAAATGCTCGGAGGGCATTGACACAAAAATAGAATACATTACCCTGGAGGAAGAGCTGGCAGATGGTAAATCCACAAAGGAAGCACGCGGAGCGGCTATCGGCCTTGGCTTTCGAGTGCCTCTAATTGTGGCATCGCCTTGGACGCGAGGCGGTAAGGTTTGCTCGCAAGTGTTTGATCATACGTCTACCCTGCAATTTCTGGAAAAATGGGTTTATCATAAGTTTAAGAAAGAATTGCACGAAGAAAATATCAGTAGCTGGCGGAGAACCGTATGTGGTGATTTGACTTCAGTATTTACTGTAGCAAAAGCGTTGCCCGCGAATGACAAGCTTCCCTTTATCCAGCGTAATCCGTATGTTGAAGGGATTCATCAAGCGCAGTATAAAGAAATTCCGTCAGGTTTTGAGGCCCTGAAACCGGATGAACTGCAAAAAGGGATGGATAAACCGCATCAACTGGTCCGAATGCCACGCCAAGAGCCTGGCATCAAGGCAGCGTGTGCGCTGCCTTATGAGCTTTATGCCGAAGGTGAAAGAGTTCAGGATTCTTTTCAATTGAATTTAAGAGTCGGTGATGAGCTTTTCGGAAAAAAAAGTGCCGGTGCACCGTTTACCGTCTACACTCCTCATGCCATTCGCTCTTACGCGGTGAAAGCCGGTGATCAGCTTAGCGATCGATTTGAAATGGAGCAAGAAGCTTTTGACTTACAGGTACACGGACCGAATGGGTTTTATAGAGGTTTCAAAAATCAAGGAAAAATGCCTGCCTGTACCATCAGATTAACGAACGAGCAAGTCGGCGAAGGATTTACCGGCAATGCAATTCTCTTATTCGAAAACAAGGGAAACCAGTCGTTGCGCGTAGCGATCTGGGATATGGCTTATGGAAAGGCCCCCGTTCACCTGGAGGTAAGGGCCAATCAGCAGCTGTCGCAACTCATCAACTTAAGCGACAGCCATCAATGGTACGATATGGAGATTTCCATTGAGGGCTATCCGGGTTTTCGCTGGGCTTACGCCGGTAAAGTTGAAACAGGCAAAGCGGGTTATACGGATCCCCAAATAGGGAATCCGCAGGTCGAGAAAACGCTTTATTCCAATACGCCTTCTAATTTGTATACCCAAGCATAATTACAGGGCGCTGTATTGGGATTAAAGGGAGGTGCTTCGATGGTGAGCTGCTGCTTTTGAAAATCGGATGATATCGCACCTGAATGTCCTAATAAACTGACTCGTACCGGCTTCCGTGGCAAAGGAATATGAAAGGTCCCATTTTGCCATTCGGTACAGATGAGGTAAAGATCTTTCCCTTTGGCGGTAAAATAGCGGTGTGTATCCTTGCTATTATTCGGTCTTGACACCCAAGCCCGAGTGCCGTAAATTGCTTCACCATTAACCGCTAACCATTTGCCCATGTCCAACAAACGTTCTTGCATGATAACCGGGATCCTACCATCGGCCGTTGGGCCGACGTTGAGCAATAAATTTCCGCCGTTGCTCACCTTATCAATCAAGAGATCAATAAGCTGCTTTGACGTAAAATAGTCTTCGGTTGTTTCAAATCGATTGTAACCATAGGAAGTACCGATACCGCGGCTCTCCTCCCAGGGATGGGAGGCTTGATCGCCTATACCTTTTTGATCGTGTACCAAATCATACTCTGTCGTGTAATAACCACCGTGCTTGCTCCGTGTTTCTTTGCCCCATCGGTCGTTTACTACCACCTGTTGCCTGACGGGCGACTCATTATAAAGCCAAGATAAAAAAGTCGTGCTCTTAAGTGTTTCACTCGGGTAGTCCCACTCACCATCAGCAAAAATCACTTCGGGTTGGTAGGCATTCACGAGTTCTTGCATTTGGGGGATCATGTAACGATCCACCCATTGTTCGATACTTTCCTTTTTATAAAGTGGATGGCTCCACTCGAGCAGCGAATAGTAAAAGCCCATCCGTAAACCGGAGGTCCTTACAGCCTTCGTTAAATCACCGGCCAAGTCGCGATGGGCACCGATATCGACGCTATTCCAATTAGGACTATACTTACTGGGCCATAAGCAAAAACCATCGTGGTGTTTCGATGTCAATACGACATATTTGGCTCCTGCTTTTTTAAACAGTTCAGCCCATTGTTCGGGTTTAAAATGTTCTGCTTTGAATAGCGGAGCAAAATCCTGATAGGTAAGATTGGGTCCATACGTCTTGTTATGGAAATCGAGAAACAGTTTGTTCTTAGTTTTCAATCGATTTTCATAATGTTCGGCATATTTTTCATACACCCCTTCCACTTCTTTTATAGGCGCATAAGCCGGAACGGAATAAGGACCCCAATGAATGAAAATCCCAAATTTGGCATCTTGCCACCACTGTGGAATTTCTCGTTGATCAATGGATTGCCAATTGGCTTGATAGTTTTGGGCTCGTAGGGATTGACTGATCAGAAACATACATAAAAGCAGGTATTTAACGATTTTTTTCATGGATTAGCTTATTGGTTTTTATACTTATTCAACTAAATTACAAATTTTGGGCGTTCTTTGTCTATTTGTTAAGTAGTTAAATAGTTGAGTAGGAAAATAGTTAAGTAGTTTAGTTATTGGTTACTAGTTATTTGTTACTGGTTGTGCCTGCTGGTAGGCAAGGGTTACTGGATGTGCGTGATGAAATCACACGGGGCTCTAGCGCGCAGGGAAACAACGGCCTCATGAAATTGAGCGTCAAAAAGATTTAGGATTATTTTTAGCTACTTTGAGGCACCAAAGTAGCCAAAGTGCTCGGCTTGTCTATTCCGTTGCAACCCGTTGTCCGATGCCCATCCGTGAATCGGAGCCACCCTTTCGCACAAAGATCCCGCCCTTCGTTCGTCGATTCACTTAATCCGATAAGCTTCGCTCGATATCCAGTGAAGGGGCATCCGGAACTGCCGGTTGCTGCCTCCACAGACTAGGCCACAGACGCGCTTCGGAACGGCCGTGCTTACACGGGG
>NZ_JAUCNR010000001.1:5161803-5286466 GCF_030372825.1 Olivibacter sp. 47 | reverse complement strand
CGGGCCTAAATCTTTAGCGAAAGTACATGCAGCCTTGACTGTTTGGTTCTTTATGGTCAAGCATAAAGAACATGAAATATGGCTTAGCGTCTATAGCTTATGGCCTTATTATACCTTACACCTTATACCCTAAAGCCTATCGCTTATCGCCTATACCCTATAGCCAATATTTAACGAATAAAAGCTATCTTTGAGAAGCCTGACGGCCTAAGGGCTTTGTAGATAAATTGCTAGGAAGATGAGTTTAAAAGTAGAAGGACCGGTCCCTACAGGAGATGTTAAAATATCACGGAAAAAACCTATTTTTCCAGTGAAACCTGCCTTACGTAAATATCTAAGAGAGTATCAACGAGAGTCAAAACTACCGCTTAGCTACAGCGAATTACGTAATTTTACAGATAGTGTACCCGTTTACGATAAAGAAGGAAAGGACACCCTTTGGGAAACACCCCTCTATCCGCCCCACGAGGTAGCGCATATCCACGAAGGGCTGAAGCAGATTTATGCCCTTCTAAAAGCTTCCGGAAATAATCGCATAGTGGAGCATAAATTTATTGATCGTATAGATTACTGTACATTCGGCAATACACATCCATTTCGTATCCGTATTGTGAATCGTTTAAATGATGTATATGATTATTTTTATATTAAACAAGCAGACGCGTCCCGCATTTATGGACTAGAACTGGAAGAGATCATGTCGCCTAATCGCGTGAACTTTACTGTGGACGGTGATACTTTAGTGGAGGAGCATATTGTAGGCTTGCCCGGAGACGTGTTCGCGAAGCGTTTACTGGAGAATCCGGATTACAATCCCATTCGGATTGCAAAAGAGTTCGTAAAATTTAATGAACGTTGCCTTATTATGCTTTTGGGAGATATGCGTTCCTACAACTATGTAATGCAGATAACGCCCGACTTTGATGATTTTCAATTCAGGATCCGCGCTATCGATTTCGACCAGGAGTTTTACGAGGGCAATATGAAAGTATATATGCCCCAGTTCTTCAAAGAGAATTTACCTTATGTAAAACTATCCATGGAACACCTCACCGAAAAAACAGTGTTGCAATACCAACAGGAAGAACGCTCTTCCATTGTACATCGGGTACGCATTGAGCGCCATCGTTTGGCGGCACTTCGAGATGTATCACAAAACGAACAGCTCTCTCCGCCGGAAAATATCGCCATGCTGAAAAATCAACTGGCAGCCCATTACAAAAATCAGGATTACCACTTATGTAAAAGTATGACTGACATTATTGAGCTGAATATCAAAAATGTGATTAGACAGGTAAAACTGTGATTATCGAAAGACTCGTTCCAAGAGCTCTTCAGTAATCTTTCTATTTTCTTTGCACGCCCGAATAAAAGGCTTCAAGATAGAGTTTTCATCATCGACGCCTTTTTGAATAATAGCAGTATTTTCCTCAGGTGTTGCATTGATGTCTAAGATTGCATCGCTCATTTTATTATCTTCCCAAATGTGATAAATCTTCTTATTACCGATAGGATCGATTAAAGGAAAAGAAGCCGTATGGCACTGTAGTGCAAATAACAGTACGTGGAGACGATTACTAATGACGAATTTGGCTTTACTATAAATTTGTGCTGCCTCGTCTAATAGGAGCTTTTTATCGATGAGCTGTACCTCAAAATCATTTTCTAATGCTCTTTTTAGAATAAAAGAAGCCTCACGGTCGTATTTAACTTGATATGAAATCACAATCCGAAATTTTCGGAAAACCAGCGCTGTCAGAATCATCTTCAGCCGATCGACATACGGTTTAAAGTAAGCTTCATCATACTCCTTACCATAAACGTTCGACCGAAAACTTAAAACGATGTAAGAATCATCTTGGATGGGGGGAATAGCGATAGAGGGCTCGTAGTTCCAAGCCAGGTCTGGAAATAATTGTGGATTTTTAAACTTACCTCGTATGGCTGTATCCAAAGACCCTTTATCTCTTAGCCCATAGAAATAGCACAGTCTTGAACGGGCGGCCTCCGCATCTAAATTGGCCTGATCAAACGGGCCTATGGAAAATCCTAAACGGACGATTCGCACGCCAAATGTTTTGAAGAGTGTGAGTCGTCTATTTCTTTGGATGACTATTTTAGCCATATCCTTACCCTGACGAGCAGTATGGCCAGGTGGAAAAACCACATATATCCTATCCTTTCGAAAAAGTGATTTAATCAGGCGTCCCAATATATGGCGATTTAAAGACATTTGATTCACTTCGGAGAGCTGCCTATCATTTGTAAGCTTGACCTCGTCTATAAACCAACGATCCGTTTGATTATCGACGATGATAAGTTCACCGTATTTCTGTATCGCTTGTACGGCTACTTTGTTAATCAATAGATCTCCGGTATTTTCAATCTGAGAAGCGGGAATAAAATAGATGCTGTTCATTGGAAAATTTTTATTTCTTCTTAATAAATTTATTGACAACCAACCGCCTTTCCTCTTTACTAAGGAAAGCATAAGAGAGCATGCTAAAAAAGCCAAACAGGATCGCTGCATGTAGCAAGATTCCTGGCCAACTATGAATATGAAGGATTTTAGGATAAAAATAGCCGATCGCAACAGCTATACTTAATAAGATTACAGCTGACCTAGAAGACCTGAAGAAAGTCCATTTGCTGATGCCCATATGCCGGGCTATGTAGATCGGCATAAAAACGAAATTTTTGACCGTTAATACAAACCCACTTGCCACAGCTACGCCATAAAGTCCCAAAGTGGTGTATTTTACGAGGGTAATAGCCAACAAAAGGTTTAACATACCCATTAAAACTGTAAAAATCCCCGGAACTTTTACTTTATTATAAGCCCTGTTTAAGGAGAAAAGAGGTTGTATCCCTAGGTTGATGGGTAATGGTAACAGTACTAATAGGAATAACCATTTCATTCTCGCAAACTCTTCACCAACCCAAACAGTTAATAAATCACCAGATAAAATACAGAGAGGCGCTACTATACAAGTGACAAAAAGTGTTAGCGCTTTATTTGATAACAGCGTAAGCTTTGTCATTTGTAGAATCTCTCCTCGCGCGTATAGGGTAAGTATCAATGGACCCAAAACACCAGAAAGCGAGATGGATAATGTTCTGATCAGATTACTCCATTGCAAAATAACGCTATATTGACCAGCGGCTTCGTTGCCAAGTATCTTGTTAACTACCAGCAAATCAATTTGTAAAAAAAGAATACTTCCCAATTGAATGATCACTAGCCATCCACCCATAGATAATAGGGCTGACAAACGGGCCGTCTTAAAATCTTTTATTCGAAACTTAATATTAGGAGAGTAGCGTCGGAAAAGATAAAAACTATATCTGCTTGCTGCAATGCTTCCCAATACCACCGCAATACCATAACCAAACAATGAAACATCGATAAAAAGGAAAACGCTTACAATGATCACTACCCGTATAAGGGTATTGATTACCGTTACTTGGTTAACGAGGTCAAGCCGGTTAGCCACATAGGCAGACACATTAAAGGCGGAAGTAACACAGGTTAAAATAAAAGAACAACTAACGCACAAAAACAGTCTCACTGTATCTTTGGCGTATGCAGCTGGCACCGAAACGAGCTTGTCTATATGTGTTGAGACGATGATAAAGAAGGGAATTAAAAGAAGCAATAAACCACTTATCGCTATGAAGGCTGTATTAAAGACTTGCGAACTTCCCTCGTCTCCCTCCTGTTCTTTACTCAACGCCATGAACCGGGAAAGAGCCCCATTGATTCCTACCGTAATAACGGAAGCGTAGCCAATAATGGTTGTTGCCAGTGGAATCATACCATAGGCACCCACTCCTAACTTTTTAATAAGATAGGGCGGAAGCCAAAAACCTATTATTCCATTTAAAATAAATAACGCACCATTGATAAAAGATTTTTTTTGAGAGCTGTAGTATTATTCATCATAGGTTCACAGGAATATGGCTTTTAGATCGTCTTTGAATGCAACCTCATCTGTAATCAATATGACCACCATCAAACAAGCTTATCAAAGGCTCTCTAACCATCTAATATACAAGGTTTAACAAGATACCGTTGGCACCAAATGCTTATTGTAACATAAACGTTAAATCCTGTGCAACAATGTGCAATAGGGGCAGGTTGAGCATAGTAGGAAGAAACATATAAGTTGGGGGCGAAAGTGAAAAGGGAACGGAATGTTAGCCCATAAATAGAACAACTATTTTGAACGGTCTAACCAATTATTCTTTTGAAATAGAATAAAGGTGTATTTGGCATGATATTAGCTATTGTATGTTCACAATTTTTAATGTTTAACTGATAAGTCACATATACTATGAAAACATCGATGAAAAATACGGCTAAAGTTCAAAAGTTATCTGATTTAGCAAAGAAAATTGACAGACAATTAATGGATTTATTGGTGAAAGAATTGGAAAATTTCCGCAGTAATAGCGGTTCAGGTTCAGCAAATGTAAGAATAGCATAAAAAAACCATCTACCTATCACAAATACATTCATCTACCTATGTAAAAACTTCCCCGAGAGCGATTACCTCGGGGATTTTTATTTAGGGCTTTAGGTAATAAGCAATAAGCTTTAAGGTATAAGGCTTAAGCGAGCGTACTGCTACTAATAAGGCCGTAAGCTATAGGCGCTAAGCCATATTTCATGTTCTTTATGCTTGACCATAAAGAACCAAACTATTCTACTACCCAACAATTCAACTAAAAACTCCCAAAATTGGCTAATTTTATCTTCTTTTGCCATAAATTCACTTTAGGCAATGAATATCCAAAAAGACATACTAGTCTACCGCGACGCACAACTCGTTGATCTTCCAACCATTGTATCTATATACAACAGTACAGTGGCCAGCAGGATGGTCACGGCAGATACGGAAGCTGTGACCGTAGAGAGCCGACTACCTTGGTTTAATCAACACAATCCGCTCACGCGCCCGCTTTGGATGGTAGAGACGACGGGCGGCGAAACGATTGGTTGGCTTAGCTTTCAATCCTTCTATGGCCGCCCGGCTTATGATGGCACCGTCGAAATCAGTATTTATATAGATGAAAGCCAACGAAAAAAAGGATATGGAAAAATGATCCTTCGGGAGGCTATCAAAAGAGCGCCCGACTTGCAGGTGAGTACCATTTTAGCCTTTATCTTCGCCCACAATATTCCCAGCATCCGGCTTTTCGAGAAAGAAGATTTCCGGGAATGGGGTAATTTTCCGGACATCGCTGTATTGGATGGCATACAACGGAGTCTCGTCATTTTAGGACGGAAAGTTTGAGAATTCGTCCGTGAGTCGTAAGTTTTAAGTATTACGTTCTAAGTTGTAGGCGGAGGCTCGGAAACAGGCCTATTTGAAGTCTCTTTTACGGAATGCCTGAACTTTAGAGAGAAAACAGGAAGCTTAAAGCTTATAGCTTAGGACTTACAACTAAAAGGTTAATGTTTGTTAAAATTTTTGCAAATGCCTTACGATGCTATTACTTTGCGTCAAGCAAAACATTTGCTACATATTTTTAATTAACTTATCTTTGCAGAATGTTTATAAACAAGCGTTTAATGATTTGGGCTTCGGCGCTGCTCTTTTCAATTGGGATGATCGGATGTAAGAGCAAGTTTGAAAAGCTACGCACCGGTAATGATAATGTAGCGAAGTACCGGGAGGCTATCAATTTGTACAACAACAAAAAGTACTCAAAAGCGCTTATTTTATTTGAAGACTTATCCAATAAATACCGGGGAAGGCCGGAAAATGAGGAGTTGATGTATTATTTTGCTTACACCAACTATCGTTTACGAGATTATACATCGGCTCGATTCCACTTTAAAAATTTCACCGACCAATACCCTCAGAGCCAACGAGCGGAAGAATGCCGTTTCATGGGGGCTTACTGCTATTATTTAGAATCGCCGGTATATACGTTGGATCAGGAAAACACGTTGAAGGCGATCGAATCACTTCAATTATTCATCAACTTATATCCAAAGAGCGACCGCGCGGAAGAGGCCGCTAAATTCATTCAGGATCTGCGAGATAAATTAGAGCATAAATCATATGCCAATGCCAAGCTTTACCTGGATGTTGGTGATTATAAAGCCGCGGTTATTGCCTTTCAAAATTCCCTACGGGATTATCCCGACACTAAGTACGCTGAAGAAATGGAGTACCTAGCCATCGAAGCGCAATATCTTTATGCGAAGAACAGCCAACTGCCTAGTCAGGAAGCACGTTATCAAGAGGCCGTTGAATTCTCAAATCGATTCATCGACAATTATCCTGAGAGTAAATACAAAAAGGACGCAGAAAGCTTGAAGAAAAATTCGCAGCGCGATATGGAATCGGTTAAAAAACTCATTGCGTCTTTAACACCGAGCCAAAAGAAAAAAGAAAAAGAGAAAGAAGAAGAACTGAATAATCAACCAAGAGGATCGTTACCTCAACAGACATTACAATAAGAAGATATGAGTAATATACAGAAGCATACCATTCCTAACACCACTGTAACCCGCGATTTACGGGAGTTAGATGAAAAAACCGGCAATATTTACGAATCGATCGTTATTATGGGTCGTCGTGCCAATCAGATTGCCACCAACATGAAGGAAGAGCTTCATAGCAAATTAGCAGAATTTGCCACATCCAATGACAATTTGGAAGAGGTATTCGAAAACCGCGAGCAAATCGAAATTTCGAAGCATTACGAGCGTCTTCCTAAACCTACTTTAGTAGCTGTAGACGAATTTTTAAACGATAAGGTTTACTTTAGAAATCCTTCTAAAGAGCAACAAAAGTAAGCGCAACTGATCATTTAGCTTAACATGCTAAAGGGAAAAAAGATTATACTGGGCATATGTGGAAGCATTGCCGCCTACAAAGCCGCGGCTTTAACCAGACTACTGGTTAAAGCCGGCGCTGAAGTACAAGTAGTCATGACACCTGATGCTGTTGAGTTTATTACCCCGCTTACCCTTTCTACCTTATCAAACAAGCCGGTGTTAACGGCTTATTTTGAGAAGAAGACCGGAACCTGGAATCACCATGTGCAGTTGGGCCTATGGGCCGATTTAGTGTTAATTGCTCCGGCAAGCGCAAACACCTTAGCGAAATTGGCCAATGGCTTGTGTGACAATTTGCTTTGCGCAGTTTACTTATCTGCAAAATGCCCCGTCTACCTTGCCCCTGCGATGGACCTGGATATGTGGGCTCATCCAAGTACCCAAAGCAATATTAAGAAATTACAGGAATACGGGAATAGGTTAATACCTCCCGGAACGGGTGAGCTTGCCAGCGGATTAGTGGGGGAAGGCCGTTTAGCCGAGCCTGAAGAGATCCTTCGTTTCTTAGAAAAAACACTTGCAGACGCAGCTTCTGAACGGAAAGGCCCTTTAAATGGGAAAAAGGCCTTAGTGAGCGCCGGACCTACGCACGAGGCAATTGATCCCGTACGCTTTATTGGGAACCACAGCAGCGGTAAAATGGGTTATGCCATTGCTGAAGCGTTACATCAATTGGGAGCAGACGTGACCTTAGTAAGCGGCCCTACCAGCCTTCCTACTCCGAATGGTGTCAAACGTATTGATGTGGTCTCAGCGAAAGATATGCTAGATGCCTGTTCATTGGCATTTGCGGAAGCTGACATTACCGTGATGAGCGCCGCCGTAGCAGACTATACCCCCGAAACTGTCGCAGATCGGAAAATCAAGAAAAAAGACACGCATTTTACGATCGCCCTAAAAAAGACAACTGATATTTTAGCTACTTTGGGAGCCAGAAAGCAAACCCATCAGCTCCTAGTAGGTTTTGCACTGGAAACCGACAATGAGCTCGCTAACGCCGTCGGCAAATTGAAGAAAAAGAACCTGGATTTTATTGTCCTCAATTCCATGCAAGACAAAGGAGCCGGCTTTGCGGGCGACCGGAACAAGATTACCATTATAGACCGCAACCACCAACAAGTAACTTTCCCCCTCAAGACCAAGAAAGAAGTAGCCACTGATATTTGTGATTTTATCATTAAGGCTTTAGGCATTAGGCTTTAGGCAATAGGCTGTCGATGTTTTCTCAATTACGCAACCCCTTCATCATACATTATCTTGATTGGCTAATTGGCTAATTGTCTGATTGGCTAATTGGCTAATTAACAAATTTGCTACTCAACTAATTCTCTCCTAACCCTTGCTACTTACTATCCGAATAACTACCTTTGATAAACGTACTTTAAACACTAAGTACATATAGCTAATTAAATTAACAACTTATTTACAGCGATGCTTAAAAATCAATTACTTATAGCAGCCCTATTATTGGGAACCGCAGCGTCATCCTTAGCTCAAGAAAAAATGAAACCTGAAGACACCGAAGTATGGGAACCCGTACCACATGTTGTAGCAACGCCTGTTGGGCAGGCTCCTTCGGACGCCATTGTATTGTTTGATGGCAAGGATCTGAGTGCCTGGGAATCACAAAAGAATCCGGGTCAACCGGCCGATTGGCCCGTGGCAGGCGGTGTATTTACGGTTAATAAAAAAGCCGGTAATATTTGGACAAAGCAAAAATTCGGAAGTTATCAGCTCCACCTCGAGTACTATATCCCACAGGATATTGATGGAGAAGGACAAGGGAGAGGAAATAGTGGTTTGTTTTTAGCAGCTATAGGAAATGGTGATGAAGGCTACGAGTTGCAGATCCTGGACTCTTATAACAACAAAACATATGTAAACGGACAGTTGGGTTCCGTTTATAAGCAACGTATTCCCCTAGCAAATCCGGCAAGAAAACCAGGTGAATGGCAAACCTACGATGTGGTTTGGACAGCGCCTACCTTTAAATCCGATGGCTCGGTGGAAACGCCTGCTCGAGTAACGGCATTTGTTAATGGGGTGCTGGTACAAAATAATGTAGAGCTCATAGGCGGTACTCAATATATCGGACGGCCAAGTTACAAGCAACATGGCCCTGCACCGATCATGTTGCAAGCTCACGGCGATCCAAGTAAACCGATCAGCTTCAAAAATATCTGGGTAAGACCATTGTAGTTTAAGGACACAAGTAGCAGGGCATAAGACATAAAGTCCTGCTATTTTTACTCTTTCTACTTAACTACTCCCCTACTCAACCACTCAACAATCACCTAAAACCCCGCTGCAGCCGGTTGCTTGTTCTTAACATTAATAATCGTTTTATTGATAATAGGCATGAGCAGTATCAGTACTATGGTAATAACACATATAATCGCCATCAACTGATAATAATCCATGCAGAAACGTAGAAAATCTTGCTTGTGCATACTTTTCGCCAATAAAGCATGTGCTGCGCGCCCAGCCTGATCATGCGGCATCCCGCTGGCTGACAGTGCCTGCTGATATAAAGAAAGTCGTTGTGTTAGCAAGGAATTGCTTTGGTTGAGCCCTTCAGCAAGCTGGTTACTATGTATCTTTTCAAAGTACAACTGATAAAAATTGAGCGAAGCTAAACTCAATGAAAAGGTACTGAAACGGACAAAGACTCCAATCGCAGAGGCCGATTTGCTTAATGCCGTTGGGACCGAGGAAATGATAAATAGCACAACGGGCCCCATTAATAAACCCGCACCAACTCCCTGCAATATTAGCAATAAGATATAGTGGCTTGGATTAGCTTCGGTAGAAAAAAAATGAACCATCACTGCATGATAAATAGCCAACAGCGCAAAACCGGTACACCAAAGTGCCTGAAGTGATTTCTTTAAAATAACCAATCGGGTCGATATTGTACAACCGATGACAACTCCCAGCATGTTCCACAATAGAAAGCGATAGGTATGAAGGGGATCCATGCCCAGAACCTGTGCAAAGTATTGGCTAGTTAGATTAAAGCTACCACGTACAAGATAGAGAATCACTAATAAGAGAAGGCCTATCCAAATATTTTTATAACGAAATATCTCAACATACACATAGGGTCGTTTAAGTGATTTCTGTCGCCAATAATTCATCAATAGCAGGAATGGCACTAAAAAAGCACCATATCGAACCATCGGGTCATCAAACCAGTTCAGCTGCTGTCCGTATACGAGCACATAAGCAAGCAGTACTAAGGCTCCTGCGTATAATACAAAGCTGACCCAGTCCAGCTGATAAAGCGGTGTCTTACGACTGAGACGCACATTGTGCATAATGCTTAATAACATAATCGCACCGGGTATAATACAAAAGGTAATTGCTTTATAGATCACTTTATAATCATATTGATCAATGAGCGGAGCGGCCATTAAGGAAGTTAAGGGAGCCACACATAAGATCAAACCATAAAAAATGGAGTAGCCAATTTCTCGGGCATGGTCTGATTTGAGCTGTCGGAAAAGTAAGTTTAAGCAGATACTGGTGGTACCGCAATTCACAATCCCCTGTAAGAACCGTATGGGTAGGATTACGCCTAGGTGATGACTATGGTATACGCCATAGGCAAAAACAAGCTGCAAACTCAAGCAGATTAGCAAGTACTCTTTCGTGGCGATCCGATTGAAGAAACGGGTTTCCAGGGGTGTGAAAGCCGCAATGGCGGCATAGAAAACTAACAAAGAGAATTGAACGTCAGCTGGCTCAATACCATAGTAGCCAACCGCCGCGGATACATTGGCTGTTGACATGGCAAAAAGCAATAAAGTAGGCAATAAGAGCAGCAGTGTAGTCAGGAAGATTAACCAACGTGGCACCCATGCTTTAAATAATTGTTTATCAGCCATATCATCCTCCTTTTCCTACGCGCACGGTGGCGTTCATGCCAGCATTCAAAAGCTCAATATCTTCTCCTTCGAGGCGGATACGCACCGGTATCCTTTGTGCAATCTTCACAAAATTACCGGTCGAGTTATCCGGTGGTAACAGCGAATAACGCGAGCCTGTGGCTCCGGAAAGTGATTCTATTTTCCCATGAAAGATTTTATCGGGATAGGCATCTACCGAGATAGACACTTCTTTGCCTACTCGCATATGCTGGATTTGCGTTTCTTTAAAATTAGCCACAACCCATTTGCCTGAGCTTCGATCGATAATGAAAGCTAAGGTTTGGCCGGGTTGCACCAGCTGTCCGGGTTGGATGCTTCGTCTTCCCATTTTGCCATCGTAAGGGGCACGAATAACGGTATAGTCCGTATTCAAAGCGCTCCGTTGCAACACGGCTTCCCGTCGCTTAATTTCGGCATGCAATACATCGGCCTGTACCCGGATGTCGTTCGCTTTTGATAAAGAAGCTGCATAGGCATCGGTTGCAGCAAGATAATCGGCCTTTGCAACCTCCAAAGCGCTTTGCACAGCTTCTAACTGCTGTTTAGTGGCCGATTCGACCTCGTAAAGCTTCTGATACCGGTTATACTCTTGTTCTTGTTTTACCAATCTCGCCTTAGCGGCACGAATATGTGATTCGTCTACGGCGGCGCCTTTATTAGCCGTTTGAATGTTACTTTGTAAAACGGCAACCTGTGCCCGGGCGTTCATTAAGGAAGCTGCGGCCTCCTCTTGTTGCGCAGCGTATTCGCTATTATCGATGATAACCAGGGTATCTCCTTTGTGCACATTTTGATTTTCCTCGAAGCGAACTTCCTTTATATAACCATTCACCCGAGAGGTTATGGGATTAATATACTCATCTACTTGTGCGTCATTCGTTTCCTCAAAACGATAATAGGAAACGAGCGTACGAAAACCCCAAATGAGCAGGGCAATCACGAGGATCAGGGCGACTGCCGTGGTGATTCGTGTAATTATTTTATCAGATGATGATTGCTTTTGTATTGTCATTGTATTATAAATTGCCAATCGTTCTTTGTAATTTGTAAAATTGTACCTGTGCATTTGCTTGGGCGGTTGATAATTCGAACCGTGATTGCAGTAATTGCGTTTCTGCATCAAGAAAATCTGTTAGTAGCGAAAGCTGATTGAAATAGGTGTTACGCATAATGCGGTAACTTTCTGCCGCCTGCTTGATATTTTCTTTAGCAACTTCAATTTTTTTCATAGCCTCCGTACATCGTAAGTAGGCCTCCTCTACCGCTTGTCTTATTTCGTCATGGGCATTTTCATAGGCTATTTCCTGCTGTTTAAGCGCCAAAGATGCTTCTTGTACCTTGTGTTTGTTAGTGTATAAGCCGGAGATGGGAATACTAAGTTTTATGCCGGCCATTCCGGAGCCGTACAACGCTAAACTGTAAGGATAAAATTGTATCTGGGGATAGCCATAACCATATTCAGCAAAGAAACCTACCTTAGGGGAGGTATTCGATTTCACTTGTTGCAGGTTGAGGGCACGCAGCTCCTTGGCTTTTCCGGACAATAATCCGTTGAAAGCGTGTGCATGGGCTTCGTCTAAATATGTTTGCAAAGACTGTAATTGAAATGCCGCATGGCCACCGGTGTCAACATCCAGTTGCACCGGCGTGTCGTCAGGTTTACCTATCAAAACATTAAGTCGCTGCCCCGCGATTTTAATACTGTTATTGATTTCTATCAATAACATGCGCTGTTTGGACAAACGTAGCTCTGCCCGTAAAACATCGCTTTTAAGGACTGTTCCATTGGCGTAAAGCTGTTTAATTTCCTCCAACTGCTTTTCGCGCTCTTTAATGTCGTGTAATAAAAGTGTTCGATAGGCCTGATTTCTATAAACATCATAATAATGCACAGCTACGCTGAAATGAATATCTGCCGCTGTCCGGTGATGTTCCACCTCAACAATCTCCTGTTCTTTTTTTGCGTACTTAATTTCCCGACCGGTTTTACCGCCATTGTAAAGATTGAGATAGGCTTCAGCACCCGCCTTATAGTACTTTCGATCGACCGGAAATTGCTTGGGGGTATGGAAAAGACCATCTTCATAAATCGGCATATTAAACACGTATGCATATTGTCCATGAATTGACACCTCGGGTAAGCGCCCATCCTTTGCGATCTGTAAACGAGCGGCGCTTGCCTGCACATCCATTTCACTTATTTGGATTTTTTTGCTGTTAAGGTCAGCCAATTGCCAGGCCTTTTCCAGGCTCAAGGCCTCAGCCCTCATTTGCTGTGTTCTTCCACATACGGGAGACAATAGTGTTATCACCAAGCACAGGCCCAGTTGTATGTTATACTTTAGAAAGTTCATGATTTATTTAATGACACCACAAAGGTCGGGATATTTGGTCTTCTTATTTTTCTCTAAAATGACATACTTTTGCTTAAACACGCCAAATGAAAAGAGTAACGATCAGCGAATATTTATCGGCGCTGGACCAGCACCCGGACAGCACCTATCTGTGGTACAGCCAATATGGTGATCAGCTGGAATTGCACAGTCATCATAAAGGGCAACTCACTTACGTGGAAGGAGGTGTGATCTTTTTACATACGGAAGATCGGTCTTATTTTTTACCGGCAAGACATTATGCCTGGATTCCGGCAGGAGTACGACATCGCTTTTACCATCGATATCCTTCGGTTAAAGTTCGTACCATCCACTTTGACCCTAAGCGAACCGATGATGCTTTTTTTAAGAAAATGGGTATCTATCCTGTGAACAACCTGTTGCTTGAAATGCTTCTGTTTTCTGAAAGATGGCATGGTGATATTTTTCCGGGTTCCAAAGCCTATGATTTTCTGAATACAATGAAAAATATCCTGCCGTTAATCAGTTTGCATCCATTACCCATTGCATTGCCTACCACCGATAACATCCGTTTGCGACCTGTATTGATCTATATCCATCAACATATCGCGGATGATCTGACCTTGGAAGTTTTAGGAAAGGCATTCGGGTTTAGCGAAAGAACCTTATCACGACTATTCAAGACGATTTTGAACATGCCTTTTTTTCAATATCTCAAATTAACCCGAATTATTAAGGCGATGGAACACCTGATTAAAGACGATCTCTCGATTAGCGAAATTGCTTATCGTGTAGGCTACAATAGCATCTCGGCTTTCAGTAATACGTTCTATAGCATCATGGGGCAACGCCCTACCGACTTCCAGCAGCTGAATATCGCCGTTGCTGACGAAGGCACTTAAATCTGCCCGGAAAAAGTGCAGATCACAAAAATTACGCATGCGTAACAATAGCCATACGTTCAGGGCAACTATTACGTTCTAGTAGAGTAAAATGATATCTTTGCCAATCACGATGCTCGCTAGCTTTCGTTAGTTGATGGATTCCGCTGGTTCAGGCTCCTCAATTAGGCGGGCAATAGGCTACTAAAACAAACATACATGAATGCAATAGATCGCTATCTATATAGTCTTATCTTTCTTATAAGCACCGCTTTGCCTCTTGCTGCACAACAGCGGGATTGGGAAAATGAAAAGGTGTTTGAAACCAATAAACTACCCAGTCATGCAACGGCTATTCCCTTCGATAATGAGCAGCAGGCTATCGCTAATATCGATTCCAATTCTTCACTCTATAAAAGTTTAAACGGCTTGTGGAAATTTAACTGGGTAAAAAGCCCGAATGAGCGTCCCAAAGATTTCTATAAAAAGGGTTTTAATGATCGTCAATGGAAGGAGCTTAGGGTACCGTCCACATGGGAGGTTAACGGATATGGCACACCTATCTATACCAACATCACTTATCCATTTAAAGTGGAACCGCCCAAAATCATGAAACCTGTTGATACGTCATGGACTAAACACAAGGAACCCAACCCCGTGGGATCGTACAGACGTAAGGTGGAAATCCCTTCTAATTGGGCTGATAAACAGATCTTCCTGAATTTTGATGGCGTGCAAAGCGCCTTCTATGTATGGGTTAATGGCGAAAAAATTGGCTATAGTGAAGGGAGCATGACAGGCGCTTCTTTTGATATTACGGAATATGTTCAAACGGGTCAGAGCAATTTAATTGCCGTTGAAGTGTATAAATGGAGCGACGGCAGTTACCTGGAGGATCAAGATATGTTCCGACTGGGCGGGATTCATCGAAATGTATACTTGAGCGCCGCCCCGAAATTACATATACGCGATTTTTTTCTGAAATCAATACTATCGGATGATCTTTCTTCGGCAACTTTTATAGCCGACACTTGGTTAAGAAATTCCGGAAAAGGCGGCGACGCGGTTGGAAGTTTAAGCGTGAAGATCTTGGACGCGGAAGGAAAGGAAGCGGTACTCTCTTCCAAAATGGAAGAACGGATCAATCGAAAGATTGGATTTGGAAGCCTCTTTGGGAAAAAGGAAGAGGATGCTGCCTATCAATTGAAAAGCACCATCCAAAATCCCAAGTTATGGACGGCAGAAACGCCTTACCTTTATACGGTAATCCTTACCCTGAAAGACAAACAGGATCAGGTCACTGAAGTTTTATCGAGCAAGTTCGGTTTTAGAAAAATTGAAATTAAGAATAGCCGCTTGTATGTAAACAATAAGCCGATCTTATTAAAGGGCGTGAATCGACATGAAACACATCCCGTTTTCGGCAAGGCCGTACCTTATGAAAGTATGTTGGAAGACATCCAATTGATGAAGCAAAATAACATCAATACGGTACGTACTTCTCATTATCCCAACGACCCACGTTGGTACAAGTTATGCGATGAATATGGCCTCTATGTAATTGATGAAGCGGATTTGGAAACCCATGGAGCGAAGGCAGATTTAGGAAATAGCATCAGTTGGAAACCGGCCTACATCGATCGGCACAGGCGGATGGTACAGCGCGATAAAAACCATCCTTCGATCATTATTTGGTCTTTAGGCAATGAGTCTTGGGGCCATGAGAACTTCAAGGCCGCTCGTGAAGCGGTACTGGCGATTGATACGACCAGACCGCTTCATTTTGAAAGTTACAACGAAGTGGCAGACATTGAATCAACCATGTACCCTTCAGTCGCCAGTCTATTAAAGAGCGGACAAACGGCTAGCACCAAACCTTTTTTGATGTGTGAGTATGGCCATGCTATGGGAAACGCTATCGGTAATCTGAAAGAATATTGGGATGTCATCGAAAGTCATCCGCGTCTTATCGGTGGCTGTATTTGGGAATGGGTGGACCATGGCTTGAGCAAACAGATACCGGGAGCCGCGAAGGGGCAAACCTTTTTTGCTTATGGCGGCGACTTTGGTGATAAGCCGAATGACGGAAACTTTTGCATGGATGGTATATTGACACCGGATAGAAAACCGACGGCCAAGTTGGAAGAAGTGAAAAAAGTGTATCAATATGTAAGCTTCACGGCAGCAAATCTTGTGGAAGGAAATGTCCGTGTAAAGAATAAATATGCTTTTCTGGACTTGAACAATTTTACATTGGATTGGGTACTAACAGAGGATGGCAAGGAGGTTCAGCAAGGCGTACTCCCGCCGCTGAATCTGGCACCGGGCGATAGCAGCATCTTACGTGTGCCCATCAAGCAACCGCTCTTAGCTCCGGGGGCATCTTATCATTTGCAACTTTCTGTTAAATCAACTAAGGATGAGCGATGGGCTCCGAAAGGGACCGTTGTAGCAACGGAACAGTTTGAAATGCCCTACCGAGCGCCGGTACAAGTTGCCTACTTGGATACGGTGACCACCCTGCCTGATATTATTGTACTCCAAAAAGAAGATGAGGTTACCTTAATCGGCAAAGAGTTCCATGTAGGATTCAATCGCAATAATGGCATGATTTCATCCTTGGCTTATCGAAATAACCAGCTGATCGAAGGTCTCGGAAATGGTTTGAAATTGAACATCTATCGGGCTACGCTTGATAACGACCGCGATAAAGATTGGGGACAAGCCATTCCGTGGGAAAAGGAGGGATACGACTCCCTGTCGTTTAAGGTAAATGATTTCAACATCAATCAAAGCAGCCGTAAGTCGGTCCAGGTTACCGCATCGGTAATCGCAAGTACCAAGTCCGGGTATGAAATTCCGCTCAATCTTGTATACACCGTGTACGGAAACGGCATTATACATGTCTCGGCCTTTATCAACCCCAACAAAGACGGACTACCCCTGGCAAGGATTGGTTTTAGCGCAACCGTCAATGGGCGACATAATACTGTTGAATGGCTGGGGCGAGGGCGGCATGAGAATTATATCGACCGTAAGCAGGCTGCCTTTTTTGGTCGTTACCAAAGTACCGTGGAACAGTTAGGAAGCAATTATATGCGCCCCCAAAGTATGGCGAACCGAGAAGATACGAAGTGGGTAAAGCTTACGAATACGAATAACCAGGGAATGATCGTTGTTGCAGACAATAAACTCGGCTTTAGTGCTTCTCATTATACCGAAAGGGATTTGCATAAGGCCAAGCATCCTTATGAGTTAAAGGCAAGGCCGGAAGTTATATTACATATTGATTATGCACAACGAGGGTTAGGTAATGGTAGTTGTGGACCGATTACGCTGCCGCAATACCAAATTGCCAAAGAACCCATCAACTTCAGCTTTAGCTTGCTCCCTTATAGTATGATGGACGGGGATGCAGCAGACTATGTTAGAAGACACTAGAGGCGTAGGGGGTGAAGGCATAAGGTTTAGAAGGTTGTGCAGGTCGTACACCTTAAACCTCATACCTAAAATACCCCGCTACTCAAAGTAATTCATCGTTTTAAAGCCGCCCTTTTTAAGGTATTCCTCTTTACGCATGAGGTGTAGATCAGACTCCATCATGTCAGCTACCAAGCTTTCGAGATTGTATTTTGGTTTCCATCCAAGTTTAGTCCGCGCTTTTGTGGCATCGCCGATAAGTAAATCGACTTCCGTTGGTCTAAAATAAGTAGGGTCTACTTTAACAACCGTTTGACCGAATTTGATGTTAGCCGGGTCTATTCCCAGTGCCGTCAATCTTTGCTCATCTGCATCTATAATAACACCCTTCTCCTGCTCATCCTTTCCACTGAATTCAATTTCGATACCTACATGGGCAAAACTCATTCGCACAAAATCACGTACGGTAGCCGTAACACCTGTCGCAATTACATAATCCTCCGCCTGCTCCTGCTGGAGAATCAGCCACATGGCTTCAATATAATCTTTAGCATGCCCCCAATCGCGTTGCGCAGAGAGGTTCCCTAAATATAACCGGTCTTGCAACCCTAGTGCAATCTTGGATACTGCGCGGGTAATCTTTCTCGTCACAAAAGTTTCGCCCCTTATTGGGCTTTCATGATTAAATAGAATACCATTACATGCGTACATTTTATAGGCTTCACGGTAATTGACCGTTATCCAATAGGCATACAATTTTGCTACCGCGTAAGGAGATCGGGGATAGAACGGAGTTGTTTCACTTTGAGGTACTGCTTGTACGAGCCCATAGAGTTCAGAAGTGGAAGCTTGGTAGATACGGCATTTCGCTGTCATTCCTAACAATCTGACTGCTTCCAATAAGCGGAGCATACCTAAACCATCGGCATTGGCTGTATATTCGGGGGTATCAAAACTGACCTTTACATGGCTTTGGGCTGCAAGGTTGTAAATTTCATCCGGTTGGGTTTCCTGCACTAAACGAATCAGATTCGTTGAATCGGTCAAGTCGCCGTAGTGCAAAGTAAATTTCGGATTCGCTTCATGGGGATCCTGATAGAGATGGTCGATCCGATCTGTATTAAAAAGCGAGCTTCTCCGCTTCACACCGTGGACACGGTAACCCTTTTTAGCAGAAATTCGGCTAAATATGCACCGTCCTGTCCGGTAATTCCTGTTATTAATGCTGTTTTCATTTTTATAGCAATCAGCTGTCAGTTATCGACCGCCAGCCTTTTTGTATTTTTTATTAGCCTTTACTCAAGCTATACCCTGAGTACTCATATTAGTTGAGAGTTTAAACAGTGTTAGCTACTTAAATTTTATTTACTAACCACTTAATTGCTCAATCACGAAGCACACCCTAGTTTTATTCATCACTCAAAATTCATCACTCATCATTAACAAACTACTTCCTTCCCACTAGTCGCAATAGGTATTCCCCATAACCACTCTTTACCAAAGGTTCAGCGATGGTCCGTAATTGATCGGCGTTAATATATTTCATACGATAGGCTACTTCTTCGATGCACCCTATTTTCAAGCCCTGGCGCTCCTCAATAACTTGCACGAATTGACCTGCCTGCATTAAAGAAGGAATGGTACCCGTGTCCAACCAGGCCGTGCCACGACTGAAAACCCCTACTTTTAAACGACCCGCTTCTAAATATTTTTTATTCACGTCAGTGATCTCATACTCACCCCTTGCAGACGGCTTGATATTCTTGGCAATCGATACGACCGAGTTATCGTAGAAATAAATACCCGGAACGGCATAATTTGATTTGGGTTCTTTTGGCTTTTCTTCGATCGATAGCACATTCTTGTCCTCATCGAACTCAACAACACCATAACGTTCGGGATCGGACACGGGATAAGCGAAAACGACGCCGCCTTCCGGATTAACACTCTGTTGCAACAACTTAGACAAGCCATCACCATAAAAAATATTATCTCCCAAAATCAGCGCCACCTTATCCTCACCGATAAATTCTTCTCCTATAACAAAGGCTTGCGCTAAGCCATTGGGTTCCGCCTGAACGGCATAAGAAAACTTGCAACCAATCTGCGAGCCATCGCCTAACAATTTTTCAAAGTTGGGCAAATCGTGTGGCGTGGATATAATCAAAATCTCATTTATACCCGCTAGCATCAGTGTTGATAAGGGGTAGTAAATCATCGGTTTGTCATACACAGGCATCAGTTGCTTGCTTACCGCCAGTGTTAAGGGATGTAAACGGGTACCTGATCCTCCTGCTAAAATAATACCTTTCATGAATTATATTTTTTCTTATTTAGATGATTGTTCTATTCTTTTTTCCAATTATTTTATCGTAAAAGTATTGATTTTTTGCCATATCAAAGAACGATGGATAAACAAGCCCGGATTTCCCGTTCAACTTACATTGGTTCTTGCAATCAAAGGAACGTATTTACACATATGGCACTTCGTTCTTAACGGCGAATACTCAGTTTTTTATATCTCATGTTAGGTATTTCGGGCAATTATTGGCATATTGCAGCTATTTTTAATCACCTAATATAATTGGTTCACGATCGACCATTTTAACAGTATTTTAATTAAAATAATATACATGAAGAAAACACTACTTAGCCTTTTAATTTTTGCTGCTACTATATCCGCCCGAGCGCAGGAGCAAAAGGGTTATCAAAGCCCACCCGCCAGTATTCAAGAGCTCTTGAACGCACCGAATACACCGGTTGTCCGGTTTAATAAGAGTGGTACCAAGTTATTGCTTTTACGCGTGCCTGATTATCCATCCATT
Source organism: Olivibacter sp. 47 (assembly GCF_030372825.1). NCBI lineage: Bacteria > Pseudomonadati > Bacteroidota > Sphingobacteriia > Sphingobacteriales > Sphingobacteriaceae > Olivibacter > Olivibacter sp. 47. The sequence continues at coordinate 5,266,204 of NZ_JAUCNR010000001.1, read as the reverse complement.
GAAGATGTTTCCCAGCCCATTCTTGGCCTCGCCGGTTTACGTATTAATCCATTGAATAATTCTTCAGCCGTATCTACTACTTATACATCGATGGCGATCCAAGAAGTAAATTCAACCAATGAAAAACTGGTGGAAGGTTTACCAAAGTCGGCAAAGATTGGCAATATTACTTGGAGTCCGAATGAACAGTATCTTGCTTTCACGAATGCAACTAAAGAAGGAGTAGAGCTGTGGCTCGTCGATATCGAAAAGTTACAGGCCAAAAGAATATCCGAAAGATATGTAAATGATGCCTATGGGCGAACCTTACAATGGGCTCCTGAGGGTAATCAATTATTGGTACAGCTGCTTGTGGATGCAAGAGGTACGCAACCCCGGGAGAGCCTGGTCCCAAGTGGACCGATTATTCAGGAGAACATTGGCTTGGCGGCTCCATCCAGAACTTATCAGAATCTGCTAAAGAATCCTTACGACGAGACGCTTATGGATTACTTCTTAACTTCTCAACCTGCCTTGGTAAGTCTAAACGGTGAAGTGGAAAAGATCTTAGCTCCAGGAATTTATCGTGACCTAGCTTATTCTCCCAACGGTAAATATATACTTGCTCAAAAGGTGATACGCCCGTATTCTTATTTAGTGCCTATTTATTCCTTCCCATTTGAAAATATTATTTATACCGCTTGGGGAAAGGAAGTGAAAAAATTGGCGACATCTCCTTTAGCTGAAAATCTTCCAACCGGCTTTGATGCTGTCATTAGTGGCGCTAGGGAGTTTGGATGGCGTACCGATGCACCTGCCACTTTATACTGGGTAGAAGCACAGGATGGAGGTGACCCAAACAAAGAACAAGCCATCCGCGATGTAGTCTTTACCTTGAAAGCACCTTTTAATCGAGAGGCCGTTAAATTGACGTCAACCACTTTGCGATATCAAGGGATTGAATGGGGCAATAAGCAGTATGCTGTTTTAAAAGAAGAGTGGCGGAAAGATAGAAAAGAAAAGATGACGCTGATCCATCCGGAAACGGGAAAGATCGTTAAAGTCATTGCCGACCGCTCGTCTGAGGACAGTTATACCGATCCAGGCCAGTTCGTACATGCTGACGGGCCTTACGACAGACCTGTCCTGTTATTCGAAAAAGAAGCAGAGCCTATAGCTTTCAGTATAGGAGTCGGATCTTCCCCAGAGGGCGATCGCCCCTTTTTGATGAAGTGGGGTTTGTTAAGCGATCGAAAGGACACCCTCTTTAAGTCTAAAGCCCCCTATTATGAAGAGCCCTTATTTTTTAATAATAAAGGCGTTGTATATGTTTCCCGCGAGTCCATAGAACAAGCACCGAACATTTATCGGATAGATTTGAAAAATGGCAATGGTATGTCGTTGACTACCTTTCCCGATCCTTATCCAAGTCTCAAAGGAGTTAGTAAACAGCAGTTATCTTATCCGCGTAAGGATGGCATTAAACTAACAGCAACCTTGTATTTACCCAAGGGTTATACCAAGGAACAAGGCCCGCTACCGGTTTTGATATGGGCTTACCCTAAAGAGTTTAAAAGTTTAAAGGCAGCAGGACAGGTAAAAGGCTCTCCATACCGTTTTACACGGCTTGCTTTTCGATCGCCCGTCTATTGGGTAACCCGTGGCTATGCGATTTTGGATCAAACCGACATGCCTATTGTGGGTGAAGGTAAGGAAGAGCCCAATGATACCTTTATCCAGCAAATTCAAGATAATGCGCAAGCCGTAATTGATTATGTTGTGGATATGGGTATTGCCGATCGAAACAGAATTGCTGTTGGAGGGCACTCTTATGGAGCTTTTATGACGGCAAATCTGTTAGCCCATACCAATCTTTTTGCTGCGGGAATAGCTCGAAGTGGTGCGTATAATAGAACCCTTACACCTTTTGGTTTTCAGTATGAATCGAGGACCTATTGGGAGGCTCCCGAGGTGTATTACCAAATGTCGCCTTTCAGCTATGCAAATAAAATAAAAACACCTTTATTGATGACCCATGGCTTGGATGACGAAAATTCCGGGACTTTCCCTATACAAAGTGAAAGACTTTACAACGCCATTAAAGGCCATGGAGGAACGGTCCGTTTAGTACTGCTCCCGAAGGAGTTCCATGGTTATCGAGCAAAGGAATCCATTATGCATACATTCTGGGAAATGGATTGTTGGCTTGAAAAATATGTCAAGAATAGAAAAGTAACCGATAAACAAACGGAATAATAATTGCAAAGGCGAAATTGCCAATTTTGTAAGCAATAAAAATTGTGTAATTTGCATCGGCTTAAATTATTAAATATGGCTGATATCGACCAGTTTATTGCAAAAATAACCGCTTCCTATCAACCGAAGGGCGAATTTATCTATCTTGGGGCCGGGATATTGGATGGAAACATTGTAGCACAAGCAGAGGTAAATCTTGCTTTAAAGATGATGAATCGGCATGGCCTGATCGCGGGCGCGACAGGTACCGGAAAGACACGTACACTTCAGCTCATCGCTGAGCAATTATCGGATGCCAATGTGCCTGTTTTTATGCTCGATGTAAAAGGCGATTTATCGGGTTTACATGAACCCGGAAAAACGAATGCGGCATTGGAAGAGCGGGGAAAAGCGCTTGGTAAACCATTTGTACCGGCAGGTTTTCCTATTGCGCTTTATTCGCTTTCGGGAGAACTTGGTGCACCGATGCGCGTCAAGATCTGTGATTTTGGACCGATCTTATTGGGACGGATTCTCGAGTTGAATGATACACAGACAGGCGTTCTTTCCGTTTTATTTAAGTATGCGGCGGACAAATCCTACCCTGTAATAGATCTGGAAGATCTAAAGAAATTATTAAATTACTTAACGTCAGAAGATGGTGCGCTCGAAATAAAGGAAAGCTACGGAAAAATCAGCAGTGCTACCTCTACTACCATTTACGCAAAATCGTGGCTATAGAGCAACAAGGGCTTGGCCACATTTTTGGAGAGCCTGCATTGGACCTAAACGATTTGTTTGAACGCGTAGATGGGAAGGGGGTCGTCAGTCTGCTGAATATTTCGGATATTCAAAGTCAACCGCTTTTATTTTCTACTTTTCTGTTAAGCTTACTATCCCAATTGTTTGAACAGATGCCGGAAGTAGGCGACTTAGATAAACCTAAGCTTATCTTCTTTTTTGATGAGGCACACCTTCTCTTCAATGGAGCTTCGAAAGCGTTTTTGGGTAAAATAGAGCAAATTATCCGCCTCATACGATCAAAAGGAATAGGTGTATTTTTTTGCACGCAAGCAGCTACTGATGTGCCTGACACCGTGTTGGGCCAACTGGGAAATCGCGTTCAGCATGCCTTACGAGCGTTCACACCGAATGATGCGGAAGCATTGCGCAAAACAGCAAAAACCTATCCGCATTCCGACTTTTACGAAATAGATAAAACCCTAACCGGTTTAGGTACCGGACAGGCCATCATTACGGTCTTAAATGACAAAGGAATCCCCACGGAAGTGGTAGCGACTCACCTTATTCCGCCGAGAGCGGTCATGGGGCCTTTGGATAAAGCTAGCTACGATGCCCTGGTAAATGAGTCGGCCATTTATGGCAAATACAAGGAGGCTGTTAACACACGAAGTGCAGCTGATATATTGGAGGAAAATGAAAAGGAAACAATCGTAGCGGAAGAGGAAAAACCGATACAAAAAAAAGGGGCAGGTAGTAGCTCGAGAGAAACACCTATGGAGGCCATGGCTAAGAGCGCATCACGGACGCTCGGACGTGAGGGCATCAAGTTTTTAACCAAACTCGGAACTGCAATTATAGCATCGCTTATTGGCGGAAAAAAAAGAAAAAACTAAAAAAAATAACAACGTTAACTAATAATAAATTAAAGAAAAGAATGAAACCCACCTTATTGATTTTAGCAGCAGGTATGGCTAGCCGTTACGGAAGTATGAAACAAATCGATGCCTTTGGTCCCAATGGGGAAACGATCATTGATTATTCGATTTATGATGCGATCAAGGCGGGATTTGGAAAGGTAAGCTTTATTATCCGTGAAGAGTTTGCCGAACCATTTAAAGCTATTTTTGAACCTAAACTAAAGGGGAAAATAGAAACTGACTATGTTTATCAAGGCACGGATCTTCGAAAATATGGCATTGATAAAGATATTGAAAGAGCAAAACCTTGGGGAACGGCACATGCTGTTTTAGAGGCCCACAATCAGATAAACGAACCTTTTTGTGTGATTAATGCGGATGATTTTTACGGTTATGATGCTTTCGAAAAAATGGCGAAATTTTTGACTACAGAGGTGTCGGACGAAACATTCTCGTTGATGGGCTATCAGGTTGATAAAACCTTATCAGACCATGGTACTGTTTCACGCGGTGTATGTGCAGTGAACAGTCAAGGAAATATGACGGCCATTAATGAACGCACGCAAGTGTACTTCAAAGAGGTTAACGGCGAAAAGAAAGTTTTTTATGAGGAAAATGGTGTAGAGACTGAAATCCCCAACGATACACGTGTATCTATGAACTTTTGGGGCTTTACACCGGCTGTATTTGAAGAAACGAAAAAGCTTTTTATCGATTTTGTAGAAGCCAATCAGCACAATCCGAAAGCAGAATTTTTTATTCCTTTAGTAGCTGATAGTCTAATCCAATCCGGCAAAGCGGCTTTTAAAGTAATTCCAACGGCTGAAGAGTGGTTCGGTGTTACTTATAAAGAAGATAAACCGATTGTTCAAAAATGTATTTCTACGCTCGTTGAAAAAGGAGTTTATCCTGCTAAGTTATTTTAGCGCAAGGTTAAGTCGTTAAGTGGCGAAGTAGTTAAGTAGTTAGTAAATGGCGGGAATTGGTTAACATGGAGTAGTTAATAAGGGCTATTCACTATTCCCTTATTAACTATTTAACTACTCTACTACTCAACGAACCTAAAGCGTTTCCTTCAACCAAGTGAAGAATTCACGTTGCCATACAATGGCATTCTGAGGTTGCAATACCCAATGGTTCTCTTCGGGGAAATAAAGTAATCTGCTTTTTATTCCTTTTAGCTGCGCCAACTGGAAAGCTCCTAAACCTTGTTCGATGCCCACACGAAAATCCTTCCCGCCCTGTACAATTAATATAGGCGTGTCCCATTTATCTGCGTAGCTTATCGGATTAAATTGTGTATAAGCTTTCGGTGCGGGTTGCTGCCAATAGTTGCCTCCCAGTTCCTTGTTGGCAAAGAAAAGTTCTTCCGTAGTGCCATACCAACTGCGTGTATCGAAGAGGCCATCATGTGCAATAAAGGTTTTGAATCTATTTTCGTGTACTCCTGCAAGCATAAATACCGAATAGCCTCCGTAGCTTGCACCTACAGCACCCAATCGATTTTTGTCGACATAAGGCTCTTTGGCTACATCATCAATGGCACTTAAATAATCGCGAATAGGCTGTCCTCCCCAATCGCCGCTAATAGAGCGATTCCATTCCACACCGTGTCCGGGCATTCCTCTCCTGTTGGGTGCTACCACAATATAGCCTTGTGCGGCGATTAACTGCATATTCCATCGGAAAGAGTAGAATTGCGATAAAGCTGCCTGTGGCCCGCCTTGACAATACAACAAAGTCGGATATTTCTTATTGGCGTCAAAATCAGGTGGGTAAATGACCCACGAAAAGAGATCTTTTCCGTCTGTTGCTTTGGTGGTACGACCTACCACCTTGCTCTGGGCGATCGAAGCGTTCAATTCATCGTTTACATGGCTCAATTGCTTCAGTTCTTTAGATTTACGGTTAAATGTGTAGAGTTCGGCTGCATGGTTCATATCGGTCCGACTCACAAGCAATAGGTCACCGCTTTCACCATTTACCGAAGTGATATCATAATCGCCCTTGGTTAATTGTTTCACCTGTTTAGCGCCAACTTTGCTTAAATCTTTTGAAAGTGCGATTTCAAAAAGTTGAATCGTTCCTGCGGTGGGCGCTGTAAACCAAATTTTGGAGCCGTCTGCACTCCAAAGGAAACCACCTACCGTCTCATCCCAATCCTTGGTTAAGTTATAGGTTGTTGACGTTTTCAGATCGCGGACAATTAGATCATTTTTATCCGATTCGTAACCATCTTCTTTCATGCTCAACCAAGCCAGGTAGTTAGCATCCTTACTAAAAGCCGGCGCTACATCGTAACCCATCATTCCGTCGCTTAGATTTTTGGTTTGTTTGCGCTCGATATCGTAAGCATAGAGATCGGTATTGGTACTTTGTGCATAGTCTGTTCCGAATTTCTTTTTGCAAACATAGATGATTTGCTTACTGTCGGGGCTCCAAACCATATCTTCCGCACCTCCGAATGGTTGTTGCGGGGTGAAGTAAGGCTCATCAGCCATGATGTCAACCGGCTTACCAATTATGCCGTTTTGATAGCTTGCATAAAAAACGTGGGAAAACTTCCCATTAAACCAAGTGTCCCAATGGCGATTATTCAAGGAATTGAAAATGTAGGCATCGGATTTCTTAAGATCCTCATACTTATCGGCACTTTGCACTTTTTGCAAGGCTACTTCCTGAGAGAATAAGATATACTGTCCATTTGGTGAAATTTTAACATTACTCAATTCCCCATCAAATTTCGTCAGCTGTTTAGGTTCTTCTTTACCCGATTCCAGAAGCCACAATTGGCCCTTACTTAAGTAAAGTATATTGCCGTTTTGTTCCAAATGAACGAGTGTTTCACCTCCTTGGCTTTTAGTCAGTTGCAAGGCCTTGCCACCATTTAACGGAATTTTATAAAGATTACGTTCACTATTATTTTCCGCCAGATTGTAGTGTGTAACGCCATAAATGGCATATTTCTTATCGGGCGTTACCGCCTCTGCGCTAACCCGTCCCAATTTCCATAATAGTTCGGGCGTGAGCGGTTGCTGTGCTTTTACAGATCCTGCTGCCAAAATAGTCGCTAAAATTAAGGTTTTGTTCATGTGTGTGAAAAGTTCAAAAGTCAAAATTAAAAATTCAAAAGGAAAAAAGCTACCGTTCGCATCTGCTCATTGGCTGGCTTTCACTATATCTAAGCTATAAACACCGTACTTTACGGGTGTGCCCGAGCTCCGCTTGCCGGACACCATTAAAATATCTTTCCCGGATTCAGGATGCCTTTCGGGTCAAACACCTTTTTAATACCGCGCATGAGGTCTAAATGGAGGGCGGAATACTTTAAGGGCATATATTCTTTTTGAACCAAACCGATACCATGTTCGCCGGAAATAGTTCCGCCCAGCTCGATGGTTAAGTCGAATATTTCTTTGATTCCTTCCTTCAGCTTATGGTGCCAGTCGTGCTCAGTCATTTCTCCCTTGATGATATTAACATGCAGATTGCCATCGCCCGCATGACCGTAACAGATCGATTCAAAGCCATAGCGCGTGCCGATTGCTTTGATACCTCTAATCAAGGTGGGCAGCGTTGCACGTGGAACTACCGTATCTTCTTCTTTATAAATGGAATTGGCTTTCACCGATACAGGCATGGTACGACGTAGGCGCCACAAGGTTTCTTTCTGGTTAGCCGTGTCTGCCAACAAAACATCCAAGCAGTTTTTTTCTTCCAGTACTTGGTTCACCTCTTCACATTGCAGCATCAGCTCGTCGAGGCTGTTTCCATCCAACTCAATTAATAAGAAAGCTTCCATTTCCGGAAGAAGATTAAATTGAACCTGATCATAAGAGATGACCCATTCAACGCCCTTTCGCTCCATAAACTCTACAGCGGATGGAATAATACCTTTTCTAAAAATGGCACCAACTGCTTCGCAGGCTTCCTCATTGGATGCAAAGGAAGCGAAAAGTAATAAGTCTTGCTTAGGTTTCGGAATTAATTTAAGCACTGCTTTACAAATAATACCCAAGGTGCCTTCTGAACCGATAAATAGTTGAGTAAGGTTATAGCCCGACGCATATTTCAAGGTATTTGCACCTGTCCAAATCAGTTCTCCCGTAGGGAGGGCCACCTGTAAATTGAGTACATATTCGCGGATTGTTCCGTATTTCACAACACGCGGGCCACCGCTGCCATGAGAAATGTTCCCGCCGATGAAGCAAGACCCTTTGCTGGCCGGATCAACGGGGTAAAGAAGGTCCTTCGTAGCAGCTAAATTGATTAACTCTTCTGTAACAACGCCGGGTTCAACAGTTGCCTGCAAATTTCTTTCATCGATGGCTATAATCTTGTTCATACGTTGCATCGCGATCATCAAGCCTCCATAAATAGCCAGGGAGCCGCCCGATAGCCCGGTACCGGCGCCCCGAGGTGTAACAGGGACGCTGTGCTCATGGCAGATTTTTAGGAGAGCAGCTACCTCTTCTGCCGTTTCCGGTAGGGCAATAAGGTCTGGTGAATAGTGTAAATCTTCTGTCTCGTCATGCGCGTAGTCTTGCAATACAGCGGGATCGCTCACTAAACGATCTTCGTTTATCGCCTGCTTGAATAATTGCAGAATATCCGGTGTAATTTTATTCAACATGTTTTAGCGTTCAGCTTTCGGCTGTCAAAAGTCAGCCCGATTTCGGTTTATATTACGAAGCTATAACCTTAAGTGCCGGATTGCCAGTATAAACTTACTTCAGCAGTTGCAGCATCTCCACCGAAAGGCGGATTACTTTTTCTTAGGGATACCTCTATTTCATTTACCTCATGGAAATTTACCTTAATACTATTGAGTATGTTATCCACAACCGTTTCCAACAGTTTTTTCGGTTGAGCCATCTCCTCTTTGGCAATGCGATAAAGCTCTTCGTAATTGATCGTTTTCACCAAATTATCATCCGTATTCAATGTAGGGTTGCTTACAAAGCAAATGATATCTAAAAAGAACTCGTTTCCAAGCATCTGTTCTTCGGGATAATAGCCATGGTAAGCATAAAAACGAGCATTTGTCAGTGCTATTTTTCTCTTATATTGCTCCATCCAACAAACTTAAGCATTTTCCTACTCAAAACTTTTTTGCCTGTCGGATGGTTGTATAAAAAAAGATTTTATGAGTCGAAGCAATTATATCATTTGGCCGGCAGCAATTATCCTGCTCACAAGCATTAGCAGTTGTGACTTTATTGCCGGAGTATTTAAAGGCGGCGTGTATGTTGGCGTCTTTTTAGTTATCATCGTCATTGCCATTATCGTATGGCTGATCAGTAAAGCAAGGCGTTAGTTATAAAACCTGTAAACGAATCAGTTCTTCCTTCAACTGATCGGGGTTTTCAAAAGTAATACTTTGTATACCGAATTGACGGGCCGCATCTGTGTTTCTTATATTGTCGTCGATAAAAAGGCATTCATTCGCCATTAAGTGATATCGATCCAGCAATAACTGATAGAAGGCAGGATGTGGCTTTCTTAAACGTTCGGTACCTGAAACTAGGATGCCGTCAAAAAGGCTAAAGAAGTCAAATCGCCGTAGAGCAATGGGGAATGTTTCTGCCGACCAATTCGTGAGTCCGAACAGTTTGTGTTTTCCGGATTTTTTCAACTGTTCCAGGATCGCAACGGTTCCTGCTATCGGTCCTGCCAACATCTCTTCCCAACGGCCATAATAGGCTTCAATTAGCTCCTTTTTTCCGGAAAACATTGAACAAGGGCCTCAGTTCCTTCCTTGAGAGTTCGGCCTTCATCTTGCTGCTCATTCCAGTCGGATGTACAAACATTCCCCAGGAATTCCTCCATCGCTGCCTCCTCAGCAAAAAGTTTTTTATAAAGATACTTGGGGTTCCAGTCGACTAAAACGCCTCCGAAATCGAAGATAATGTTCTTGAACATAGCTAAAGTTTATTGGCTAAACTTAGCTAATTTGTGTGAATATGCAAAAAAGCGCTACACTTGTTTGTTCCCAAAAAGGAACTAACAAAAACATGCGAAACACAATTATCGAACATAAAAAAAGCCGCAATGAATATTGCGGCTTCTTTATTAAGAATTGAAAAAAAACTTATTTTTTATCATCATCTTTTACTTCCTCAAAATCTACATCAGTTACTTCATCTCCGGTATTACCAGGCTGTTGTGCTTCTCCCTGAGGGGCACCTTGAGCACCGGCTTCCTGAGAAGCTTTGTACATTTCTTCAGAAGCTGCATTCCAAGATGCTTGCAATTCTGTTTGCGCAGTCTCCAAGGCCGCGAAATCTTTAGCAGCGTAAGCCTCTTTTAATTTGGCCAAACCGCTTTCGATCGGTGCTTTCTTGTCGGCACTGATTTTATCGCCATACTCTTTCAACTGTTTCTCTGTGGAGAAGATAAGCGCATCTGCTGCATTTAGCTTATCCACTTCTTCTTTGGCTTTTCTATCTGCGTCAGCATTCGCTTCTGCGTCGGCCTTCATTTTCTTGATTTCCTCATCACTTAAGCCTGAAGAAGCTTCGATACGGATTTTTTGTTCTTTCCCGGTTGCTTTATCTTTCGCGGATACGTGTAAAATACCGTTTGCATCAATATCAAATGTTACTTCAATTTGTGGCACGCCACGAGGTGCTGCCGGAATTCCATCTAAGTGGAAACGACCAATCGTACGGTTCTGTGCCGCCATAGGACGTTCCCCTTGCAGAATATGAATCTCTACCGAGGGCTGGTTATCCGAAGCCGTGGAGAACACTTCCGATTTTTTAGTTGGGATCGTTGTATTTGCTTCAATCAGCTTAGTCATTACACCTCCCATGGTTTCAATACCCAATGACAAAGGCGTTACGTCTAATAGCAATACATCTTTCACTTCACCGGTTAATACACCGCCTTGAATAGCTGCCCCTAAAGCAACCACCTCATCCGGGTTAACCCCTTTAGAAGGCTCCTTACCGAAGAAGCTCTTCACTGCTTCTTGTATAGCCGGAATACGAGTAGAACCACCTACCAGAATAATTTCATCGATTTCACTGGTTGAAAGACCGGCATTTTTCAAGGCTGATCTACAAGGATCGATGGTACGTTTGATTAAGTCTGAAGCCAAAGACTCGAATTTAGCACGGCTTAAGTTACGCACCAAGTGCTTTGGCCCGGTTGCATCAGCCGTGATATATGGTAAATTGATTTCGGTAGAAGATGTGCTGGAAAGTTCGATCTTTGCTTTCTCTGCAGCTTCTTTCAAGCGTTGCAAAGCCATGGCATCTTTACTTAAATCCAATCCGCCATTATCGCTCTTAAATTCTTCAACTAACCAATCAATAATTACTTGATCGAAGTCGTCCCCCCCTAGATGGGTATCGCCGTCTGTAGATTTCACTTCAAATACACCATCACCTAACTCAAGAACGGAAACGTCATGCGTACCACCACCGCAGTCGAACACAACAATCTTCATGTCCTTGTGCGCCTTATCCAAACCATAAGCTAAGGCAGCGGCTGTAGGCTCATTAATGATACGTTTAACATTTAACCCGGCGATTTCGCCTGCTTCTTTAGTAGCCTGGCGTTCGGCATCGTTAAAGTAGGCTGGAACAGTAATAACGGCTTCTGTTACCTCCTGACCCAAAAAATCTTCTGCCGTCTTTTTCATCTTCTGCAAATCATGGCAGAAAGCTCTTGTGGTGTGTATTTCCGATCACCAATTTCAACGCGAGGTGTATTATTGTCGCCTTTTACTACTTTATAAGGTACTCGGGCGGCTTCTTCGGTCACTTCATCAAAACGTCTACCCATAAAGCGCTTAATGGAGTAAACAGTCTTTTGAGGATTGGTAATGGCCTGACGTTTAGCAGGATCTCCCACCTTACGTTCACCATTATCTACAAAACCTATGATAGAAGGTGTGGTACGTTTACCTTCATTGTTTGCTATAACTACCGGCTCATTACCTTCCATTACAGCGACGCAAGAGTTGGTAGTACCTAAGTCAATTCCAATAATTTTAGACATATCTTATTTGTTTATATTTACAATTTGCTGTTTTCTAATACAAATTATCAATGCCTGTGCCAAGTTCACGTTTACGACATAATGTCAGCCCGCTTGCCTCTCAGGCGAAGGCTCCTTTTTATGATACGAAAAAGTATAGCAGCGTTATGTGAAGCTATTCTTCAACAAAGCTACTGAATGATGCAAGCAGGGTCAACTTAGTTTTCGATAACCTAGTAAACAGCATCACAATGTGTATCAATTAGTTCTCCAATTGCAATAAAGACTCCAAATAGTGTTTCTCCAAACCAAAAAAAGCCTTTGTTTGGTTAATCTGCGATAGAATCTGCTTTCGGCGTTCTGCCGGTATGGATGATGTTTTACTGGCCACGATCAGCACATTTTTTGGTGTGTGTGCATCGGATATAAATTCGAGCACTTTGGTTTTATAGCCGTAATACTCCAGGAATAACGTCCTTAAAGCATCTGTCAACATTTCAGCCTGTCGTTCTAAAAAGATGCCAAATCGCGTAATAGGTTGAATTTCGGCAGTCATCACAGCCCTTTCCATTTGCCGTCTGACTTGTTTGTGACAGCAAGGCGCTACGACTATAAGCTTTGCGCCGGCCTTAATACCTTGATAGATTGCATCATCAGTCGCCGTGTCACAGGCATGTAAAGCCACTAACATATCCATGTTTGGCTCATCATACTCCACAATGGCACCTTGCTGAAACTTTAACAAAGGAAATGCAGCTTGTTGTGCAATGCGGTTACACAAGCTTACTAAATCTTCGCGAAATTCAACACCTGTAACTTCCACTTCCTTCAATCCCAACACGTTGTAGAGGTAGTCATAGAGTGCAAAGGTCAAATAGCCTTTTCCCGACCCCATATCCACCACTTTCTTCAGGTTTTCCTTGCCTATATCCTGAATCAAAGGACGCAATAGCTCTATATAGTGATTAATTTGCTTAAATTTATCTTGGGCATTTTTATAGACTTGCCCGGTGGCGTCCGTAATTCTTAGCTCGTGCAAGTAGCTTTTGTTAGTCCCGGGCTTAATCAGTCGATGCTTTTCTTTATCGTGCGCCAAAGATGGCTGCTGTTTAATAGACGCCGTTTTAACCTGTAACCTCTCCTGCCCACTTTGGTTACGCGTCCAATAAAAGTCATTATTTGTAGTAAATAAGGTAGCAGCATAAAATCCATGCTTCAGGTAGCTCTCAACTTGTGCGACACCTGTTTCAATATCCAAATTTTTAACCAGGTCGCGCCGACGGAAGCGATGGGTAAAGTTTAACTTGGGTTCGCGTTTCACCAGGATGAGCCTTACATGGATTTGTTTTAACTCATGCTCATCTCCCCGGTAATTTCCGAGCGACAATTTAACAAAGTTATCTTCCTGTAGGCTCGACTTCAACTGAAAAATGAATGTTTCGATCGATGTGGGATTTTCCATACAATTGCCTTTTTATAAAAGCTTCCGGTTGATCTTGCATATGCGATAAACAAAAAATCCCCTAAAGGGGATTTTCGATGATTAAATGCTACAAAGCAATTACTCGGCATCCTTTGCCTCTTCAGCGGAAGCTTCCGGTTCAGCTTTTGCCTTTGCTTTTTTCTGTTTAGGAGCCTCTTCAGCAGTTTCTTCTGCGGCAGGAGCTTCCTCAACTGGTGCAGTAGCTTCTTCAGCAGTAGCTACTACTTCTTGCTCATCAGCCTTTGCCGATGCCTTTTTCTTTGCACCACGACGACGAGTCGATTTCTTCTCAACCTTCGCACCACCGGTAGCGTATACTTCGTTGTAGTCGACCAATTCGATCAATGCTACTTCTGCATTGTCGCCGGGACGGTTTGCCAACTTGATAATACGTGTATAACCACCCGGACGATTAGCCACTTTCTCGGAAATCTCGCGGAACAGGATGGTTACTGCTTCTTTGTCTTTTACGTAGCTGAATACAGTACGACGAGAATGCGTAGTATCGCTCTTTGATTTAGTGATCAAAGGCTCTACATATGTACGAAGCGCCTTTGCTTTTGCTAAGGTAGTTACGATGCGCTTATGTTTGATAAGCGATACGGCCATGTTAGACAATAGGGCCTTACGATGGCTAGCTGTGCGGCCTAAGTGATTAATTTTTTTTCCGTGTCTCATTGTTCTTTGTTTTGTGCATACCGTTCTTGTCTAATTCAAAAGTCAAAAGCCAAAATTAAAAAACCATTACAGCTCATCTTTCATGCGGCACAAAGCGTACCTTTTTAATTTTTACCGTCCCTACGGGAGGCAAGCTTTTACTTTTTACTTTACAAGAGGAATTATGCAACAGGTCGCTTAATTATTCCTATTTATTCTTCATCCAGTTTGTATTTCGACAAATTCATACCGAAGGACAAACCTTTAGATTTTACAAGTTCTTGAATCTCTGTAAGAGATTTTTTACCGAAGTTTCTAAACTTAAGCATATCAGCTACATCATAAGAAACCAACTCGGCTAAGCTACGGATGTCAGCAGCTTTTAAACAATTTAATGCACGTACAGAAAGATCTAAGTCAACCAATTCAGTTTTCAAGATCTTACGCATATGCAAGATTTCCTCATCCACCTCTTTTGTCTCCTCCTTCGTTTGAGATTCCAATAGAATGTTCTCATCCGAGAATAACATAAAGTGATGAATTAAGATTTTAGCAGCTTCTTTCAATGCATCTTCCGGATGGATTGAACCATCAGTAGAAATATCCAATAAAAGCTTCTCGTAATCTGTTTTCTGCTCTACACGGAAGTTCTCGATCGTATATTTCACATTCTTGATCGGTGTATAGATAGAGTCAATTGCGATAACCCCTACTGCTGCATCGGCAACTTTATTCTCTTCAGCATTGACATAACCACGGCCTTTGTTTACGGTTAACTCTACTTCCAAAGTTACAGAGCTCTCCATATTACAAATAACCAAGTCAGGATTGAGTACAGTAAAGTTGTTAGAATGACTGGTAATATCTCCAGCTTTAAATTGATCTTGACCGTTGATTACAACAAAAATCTTTTCTGAATCTCCTGATTCTCCTGTTTTCTTAAAACGTACCTGTTTAAGATTCAGGATAATCTCAGTCACATCCTCTACTACCCCAGTGATGGTAGAAAATTCATGTGAGACACCGGAGAAACGAACAGAAGTAATTGCATAACCTTCTAATGAAGATAACAAAATACGGCGTAGAGCATTACCTATGGTTACACCGAAACCCGGCTCTAACGGTCGAAATTCAAACGTTCCGTCAAAATCCGTGGATTTTTGCATAATAACTTTATCCGGTTTCTGAAATGCTAAGATTGCCATTTATTTCTAATTAATTGTTTGATTGAAATGATTGCAAGCAAACAAGTACCCGGAATGAACCGGATACTGGTTTGCTGTATAAACTATTTAGAATACAACTCAACGATTAGCTGTTCCTTGATATTTTCAGGAATCTCATCGCGGTTAGGATAATTCAAGAACTTACCTGTAAGTCCGTTAGCATCCCATTCTAACCAGCTATATTTATTTTGTTTTCTACCGGCAACGGAATTCGCAACAGCTTCCAACGTTTTAGAACGCTCTCTAACAGCGATAACATCGCCGGGGCGTACGCTGTACGAAGGAATGTTGACTACCTGACCGTTTACGGTGATATGTTTGTGTCCTACTAATTGACGGGCTCCGGCACGTGTAGGTGCAATACCTAAACGAAAGACCGTATTATCTAAACGAGCCTCTAAGAATTTGAGCAAGTTCTCCCCTGTAATGCCTTCTTTTGAAGCAGCTTTATCGAAAAGGTTAGCGAACTGACGCTCTAATACACCATAGGTATATTTTGCTTTTTGTTTTTCTTGCAGCTGAATAGCGTATTCAGACTGTTTACCACGGCGTTTTGAAACTCCGTGCATACCCGGAGGGTAATTTTTACGCTCTAATGCTTTATCAGGACCAAAAATCGGTTCTCTGAATTTACGGGCTATTTTGGACTTAGGTCCGGTATATCTTGCCATTTTTTTTCTCTTTTAAAGTATCATCTAACCCAAGGCTAGAGAATCTTAGCTTTAAAAATCCGTTAATTAAACTCTTCTCCTTTTTGGTGGACGACAACCATTGTGCGGAAGTGGGGTAATATCTTTTATTGAAGTCACCTCAATACCCTGAGTTTGTAAAGTACGAATGGCAGACTCACGTCCGGCACCTGGTCCTTTTACAAAAACTTCAACTTTACGCAAGCCTAAATCATGCGCAACTTTACCACAATCGCTAGCAGCCTGTGAGGCAGCATAAGGGGTGTTCTTTTTCGAACCTTTGAAGCCCATTTTACCGGCAGACGACCAAGAAATTGTTTGACCTTGGTTGTTGGTAAGTGTTACAATGATATTGTTAAAGGTTGCATTGATATGAGCCTGACCAACAGGTTCAATCACCACAATACGCTTCTTGGTTACTTTTTTACTTTTAGCCATTGTATTGTATCAATTATTATTTAGTAGCTTTTTTCTTGTTAGCAACAGTCTTACGCTTTCCTTTACGGGTACGTGAGTTGTTCTTTGTACGTTGCCCACGAAGTGGTAAACCCTTACGATGACGTAAACCACGGTAACAGCCGATATCCATTAAACGCTTAATGTTTAGCTGTACCTCCGAACGCAAAGCACCTTCTACTTTTACACGATCGTTGATGATTGTACGAATTGCTGTTAACTGATCATCAGTCCATTCCTGTACCTTTGTATCCTCATCAATACCCGCTTCAGCTAAAATGCTCTTTGCGGTTGAAAGACCGATACCATAGATATAAGTAAGTCCGATTACTCCTCTTTTGTTTCTTGGTAAATCTATACCTGCTATCCTTGCCATATTTATTATTACGGTTAAAAGGCTTAAGGTTTAAGGTCTAAGCAATAAAGAAAACCTTTTGCCTTTTTCCTCACACCTATTTACCTCTAAATGTTATCCCTGACGTTGTTTAAACTTAGGATTCTTTTTGTTAATTACAAATACTTTTCCTTTACGGCGGATGATTTTACAATCAGCGCTACGTTTTTTGATAGATGCTCTAACTTTCATCTCTTATAATTATTCGTTATTATTCGTTTTGTTAACGGAATCTTTCTTTCGATGCCGTATTTATTATGTTCACCGAGAACAATCGTTTAAAACCTATAGATCACAAGCGAACAAAGGGCGCATCAATTGCCTGTTCTGTTCTCCTTATTTATACCGATATGTTATTCTACCTTTTGTTAAATCGTAAGGAGACATCTCTAACTTTACCCTATCCCCCGGCAATATCTTAATGTAATGCATCCGCATCTTGCCGGATATATGTGCGATAATTTCGTGTCCATTTTCCAACTCTACACGAAACATAGCATTCGATAATGCTTCTTTAATGACGCCGTCTTGTTCAATAGAGGCTTGTTTAGCCATATGTTATTGATTATTATGTATTTATAAACCCTGCACAAACAGGGATGCAAAGTTAAAAATAAAAATGCTGATTATCAACCTTTTTTGTTTAAAACTTCTTCAATGTATGAAAAGGTGGTTAAAACATCAGCTTTGCCTTTACTTACTGCTACGGTATGCTCAAAATGAGCCGATGGTTTTTCATCAATTGTACTGACGGTCCAACCATCCTCCCAAAAACGAACGCCGGCTTTCCCTAAATTGATCATAGGCTCGATCGCGATGACCATTCCCCGCTCCAACTTCGTTCCCTTGCCGCGCTGTCCATAATTTGGCACTTCCGGTTTCTCATGAAGGTGGATCCCCACCCCATGGCCAACCAACTCCTTTACAATTCCATAGCCGTAAGTACGCACATGCTCCTGTACAGCAAAGGAAATATCGCCTACCCGCTTTCCCACAACTGCCTGTTCTACGCCTTTATCCAAACTCTCCTTCGTTACACGCAAGAGTTGCTCTACCTCTGCAGATACGGCTCCTACGGAAAACGTATAAGCTGAATCACTGATGTAACCATTCAATACTACACCGCCATCGACACTGATGATATCTCCCTCTTTCAATTCATAACTCCCGGGGAAACCATGAACAATCTGGTCGTTTACTGAAATACAAAGCGAATATGGGAATCCGTTATAGTTGAGAAAAGCGGGAGTTCCGCCATGGTCCTGAATAAATGTAAATGCTAATTTATCCAAGTCAATGGTTTTTACTCCCGGTTCTATTTCTTTTGCTATTTCCGCCAGTGTTCTGGAAAGTACATCGGCACTTTTGCGGATCTGTTCGATATCTTCGTCTGACTTATAAATCAATTTCGACATGCTCGCCTCTATATTGTTGGATCTGCTACACCACTTGCTACAGCAGTACGACCCTTAACGCGACCGGTTTTCATCAAACCGTCATAGTGGCGCATGAGCAAATGACTTTCTATCTGTTGAAGTGTATCAAGCACTACTCCTACTAAAATCAGTAAAGAAGTACCTCCGTAAAAATGTGCAAATTGACTGTTAACGCCTAATAAACTAGCAATCGCGGGCAATATTGCAATGATTGCTAAGAAAATCGATCCCGGCAATGTGATTTTGGATATGACACTATCAATATAACCACTGGTAGCCAAACCGGGTTTTACCCCAGGAATGAAACCTCCATTTTTCTTCATGTCATCCGACATCTGCTGAGGGTTCACCATAATAGCTGTATAGAAAAACGTAAAGGCAATAATTAAAATCGCAAACGTTACATTATACGCTACGGAAGTAAAGTTACTCAATGAAGTCAAAAACGATGATTGAAGATTCGGAAAAAATTGGGCCAACGTAGTGGGTATAAACATAATTGCTTGCGCAAAGATGATGGGCATTACACCGGCTGAGTTCACTTTTAATGGTATGTATTGCCGTACCCCCCCGTATTGCTTGTTACCAACAATTTTCTTGGCGTACTGTACCGGGATCTTACGGACACCTTGTACGATAAGGATCGTAAACACCACCACAAAGAACAAAGCTGCTATCTCAACAATGAAGGGAATTAAGCCACCATGACCATCCATGCGTGAAGCCCATTCACTCAACATACCACTCGGCAATTGTGCAATGATACCCACCATGATGATCAAAGAAATACCGTTCCCGATACCTTTATCAGTAATCTTCTCCCCTAACCACATCACAAACATGGTTCCTGCGGTTAAAATGAAGGTACCAACAAGCGTAAAGAACGGTTCATCCATCGTTTTGGCTTCCGGGCTAATCTGCGACCTTAAATAAGCTACGGCTTGAACAAGGGTAATAGCAAGGGTCAAGTAACGGGTTATCTGTGTCATCTTCTTCCGTCCACTTTCGCCTTCTTTTTGTAGTTTCTGAAAATACGGAACGGCAATACCTAAGAGCTGCACCACGATGGATGCAGAGATGTAAGGCATTACCCCTAACGCAAATATTGCCGAACGGGAGAAAGACCCACCGGCAAACATATTAAGTAAACCCAATATACCATCCTTCGCTTCCTGACTGAGCGACTGCGGATTAACACCGGGTAATACGATATGAGAACCTACACGGTAAATCAAAAGAAATAGAAGCGTATTTAAAATACGCGTTCTTAAGTCTTCGATCTTCCATATATTGGTTAAGGTTGTGATTAGCTTCTTCATTTAATTAAAGTTTTACGATCGAACCGCCTGCAGCTTCAATTTGCTTTTGCGCAGTAGCAGAGAATGCATGTGCTTTAACTTCTAATTTTGCTTTAAGTTCCCCGCGGCCGAGTATTTTAACAAGGTCTTTTTTCGATACCAAGCCGTGTTCTCTCAGCGACTCAAAATCAATACTCGTTAAATTATACTTCTCTGCCAAACCTTGCAATACATCTAGGTTGATACCTATATATTCTACACGGTTAGGATTCTTAAAACCAACTTTAGGAAGCCTACGTTGAAGCGGCATCTGCCCACCTTCAAACCCGATTTTTGTACTGGTTCCGGAACGTGACCCGGCACCTTTATGTCCACGTGTTGATGTTCCACCACGGCCTGAACCTGTACCACGACCAATACGTTTTCTACTCTTAACTGAACCTGCAGCAGGTTTTAAATTTGATAAGTTCATGATTAATACAAACTTCTATGTTTCCCTTCGCTTTCACTAATCAGGGAGAACGGTTAAAACGATAAAATTACCTAAAAATTGTCATCCTTTCCACCAAAAGGGAAAAGGACGACAATCTATAAAAATAATTTTAAATTATAAACTCTCAACGGCAACTAAATGGTTAACTTTTCTAACCATCCCAATAATCGCTGGGGTAGCCTCAACCTCTACAGACTTATTGATCTTGGTTAAACCAAGAGCCTGCATGGTTCTTTTCTGGCGCTCGCTTCTGTCGATTACGCTTTTAATCTGTGTGATTTTTATCTTCGCCATTTGCTTATCCATTAAATACTTTATTTAGATCAACACCGCGGTTTTGAGCTACTGTATAAGCATCACGCATTTTTGTCAACGCATCGATTGTCGCTTTCACCACGTTATGAGGGTTTGAAGAACCGGTTGATTTTGCCAATACGTCGGTGATACCGGCACTTTCCAAAACGGCACGCATCGCACCGCCTGCTAGTACTCCTGTACCGTGAACTGCCGGCTTAATCAAAACGGAACCACCGGAATATTTACCCAATTGCGCATGAGGAACTGTTCCTTTGATTACAGGAACTTTGACCAAGTTCTTTTTAGCGTCATCAACACCTTTGGCGATGGCTTCGGTAACCTCTTTCGCTTTACCTAAACCATAACCTACTACACCGTTCTCATCCCCTACTACTACAATAGCCGAGAAACTAAACGTACGACCACCTTTAGTCACTTTAGCAACACGTTGAATACTAACCAAACGGTCTTTTAGTTCGATTTCGCTTGATTTTACTCGTTTAATATTATTTACTGACATCTCTCTGTTTTAATTAAAAGTCTAAACCGCCTTCACGAGCACCTTCGGCCAACGACTTAACGCGGCCGTGGTATAAATACCCGTTACGGTCAAAAACTACTTGGTTAATTCCTGCTGCTTTAGCTTTCTCGGCAATTAATTTACCGACAGCTTTAGACTGCTCAGATTTCGTGCCACTTGCACTGAAATCTTTTGATGAAGAGGATGCGGAAACTAAGGTTTTACCAGTAACATCATCGATAACCTGTGCATAGATTCCTTTATTGCTTCTATATACAGAAAGACGAGGACGCTCTGCAGAACCGGATAAGTGTTTTCTGATCCCTTTTTTAATTCGCTCTCTGCGAGATGATTTACTTCCTGCCATGATGATTATTTTTTAGCTGATTTACCTGCTTTTCTTCTTAATACTTCACCAGCAAACTTGATACCCTTACCTTTGTATGGCTCAGGTGCACGTAACGAACGGATTTTCGCTGCTACTTGACCAATCAATTGCTTATCGATAGATTCTAACGTGATTGTCGGGTTTTTTCCCTTTTCTGCCGTAGTAGTTACCTTTACTTCTTTAGGTAATACCATAACGATATGGTGAGAATAACCTAAAATTAGGTCTAAGGTACTTCCTTGATGACTTGCGCGGTAACCTACACCCACTAGCTCCTGGGTAGTTTTGTATCCTTCGGTAACACCAATCACCATGTTATTGATCAAGGCTCTGTATAAACCGTGCAATGACTTGTGATTTTTGCTATCTGTAGGACGTTTGATTACAATATTACCGTTCTCTTGTGATACAGTGATCGCTGAATCAACTTGCTGTGTTAATTCACCTTTTGGCCCTTTGACAGTTACCAGGTTCTTTTCAGAAACAGTAACGGTAACACCGGCAGGGATCGCAATAGGTGCTTTTCCAATTCTTGACATCGTGTGTTTTCCTCCTGATTAATAAACGTAACATAAAACTTCACCACCAATGTTTAGGTTCTTTGCTTCCTTATCGGTCATGACTCCTTTTGAAGTCGATAAGATGGCAATCCCTAATCCATTTAATACACGTGGCATAGTTTCCACACCTGCATACTTTCTTAAACCTGGTTTACTCACACGTGTCAAAGTGCGAATAGCAGGAACTTTGGTTATCGGATGATATTTCAAGGCAATCTTAATCGACCCTTGAACGTTTTTCTCCTCAAACTTGTAGTTCGCGATGTAACCTTTGTCAAAAAGAACTTTAGTGATTTCCTTTTTTAGGTTTGATGCAGGAATTTCAACAACCCTGTGGTTGGCCTTAATGGCATTCCTTACTCGTGTAAGGTAATCTGCTATTGAATCTGTATTCATTTGTTAAAAATTTGATAGTGGTTTCCATTGCCCCCATGGCCCCAGACCTGCTATCGGTTAATAGTATTATAAGTAATAAGTTATAAGTTGTACGTAGTAAGTTTTAAGGCCTTGCTAACGTATAACTTATAACTTAAAAAAACTACCAAGAAGCTTTTTTCACTCCCGGGATCTTACCAGCTAGGGCCATTTCACGGAAAGTAACCCGTGAAATACCAAACTGACGCATATACCCCTTAGGACGTCCTGTCAATTTGCAACGGTTGTGCAAGCGGACAGGAGAAGCATTTTTTGGTAATTTATCTAATGCTGCATAATCACCTTCTGCTTTTAAAGCAGCACGCTTCTCAGCGTATTTGGCAACCAATCTGGCACGTTTAACTTCACGTGCTTTAATTCCTTCTTTAGCCATTAGTAGTATTTTGATTTTTGAATGGTAAACCGAACTGTTTAAGTAATTCCAGCGCTTCAACGTCTGTGTTTGCCGTTGTTACAAAAGTAATATCCATACCCATAATTTTATTGATCTTGTCAATATTGATTTCAGGGAAGATAATTTGCTCTGTTACACCCAGGGTATAGTTACCACGGCCGTCAAACCCTTTATCGTTAATACCTTTAAAGTCGCGGATACGTGGTAAAGCGACAGCGATTAGACGATCCAGGAATTCATACATTTTGCTATCGCGTAAAGTTACGTGCACACCAACCGGCATACCCTTACGCAATTTAAAGTTTGAAATATCCTTTTTCGATTTTGCTGCTACAGCCTGTTGTCCTGTGATGGTGGTCATTTCGTTGACAGCCGTTTCAATTAACTTCTTGTCGGTGGTAGCGCCACCTACTCCTTGGTTAACTGAAATCTTCACCAACTTAGGAACCTGCATAACGCTTTTATACTGAAACTTCTCTTTCAGTGCGCTGCGAATCTCTTCTTTATATTTTGCTTTTAATCTTGGTACGTAAGTCATTACTTAATCTCCTCCCCTGATTTTTTAGCCACACGAACTAACTTTCCTTCGCTATTTTTCTGACGGCCTACACGGGTAATTTTACCCGACTTAGGGTCGATCAATGCCAAGTTAGAAATGTGAATTGGTGCTTCCTTTTTAATAATACCACCGTTAGGGTTGGCTGCATTAGGTTTTGTATGTTTAGATACTAAATTAGCACCTTCAACAACTGCACGATTCTTATCGATAATTACTTCCAAAACCTTACCCTGTGTTCCTTTAGAATCACCGGCAATAACCTGTACCAAATCGCCTTTACGGATTTTTAATTTAATCTTTCCCATTTTATAAAACCTCCGGTGCTAATGATACAATTTTCATGAACTGTTTTTCACGAAGTTCTCTGGCAACAGGGCCGAAGATACGTGTACCACGTGGTTCATCCTGATTATTTAACAATACAGCCGCATTGTCATCAAAACGGATGTAGGAACCGTCTTTACGACGAACTTCCTTCTTCGTTCTAACAACCACTGCTTTAGAGACTGTTCCTTTCTTTACGTTTCCGGAAGGGATAGCACTTTTAACGGTTACAACGATCTTGTCGCCTAATGATGCATAACGCTTACCGGTACCGCCCAATACACGGATCACTAAAACTTCTTTAGCTCCGCTGTTGTCGGCCACTGTTAGTCTTGATTCCTGTTGTACCATGTTACTTAGCCCTTTCTAAAATTTCAACTAATCTCCAATTTTTAGTTTTACTCAGCGGACGAGTTTCCATAATCAACACCGTATCGCCGATACCGCAGGTGTTTTGTTCGTCATGAGCCTTGAATTTGGTAGTTTTCTTTACGAACTTACCATAGATAGGGTGTTTTACTTTACGTTCAACAGCCACTACAATGGATTTATCCATTTTGTTGCTTACTACCAAGCCGATCCTTGTTTTTCTTAAATTTCTTTCCATTTTCGACTTAAATTATTGCGCTTCAGCGGCTGTTTCCTGTGCTTGTTTAGCTTCTGCATTTTTAATCGCAGAAAGTGCTGTATTTAAACGAGCAATTAACTTTCTAGCTGTTTTAATCCGAAGCGGATTCTCTATAGCAGAAACAGCATGAGCAAATTTCAACTTATTGAGGGCAGCCTTTTCTTCTGCGATACGGGCTACTAGTTCCTCTTTTGACAATTCTAAAATTTCTGAATTTTTCATTTGAATAATTCGTTTTAAAGTAATGGATCCACCTTTTAACAGGAATTATCCACTTTCTTATTTGTTGTTGTGTCTATTTAACCAATTTGTTTATGGCTTTTTCAAGCCAGTTAGTACGGGCCTGGTAACGGCAGGCCCGCCAACAAACGGCGGGCTAGACGATTTATGCTTCTACGTAATCTCTACGTATAACGAACTTGGTTTGTACCGGAAGCTTCTGAGCAGCTAAGCGCAAGGCTTCTTTCGCCACTTCCAAAGGAACCCCTTCTGCCTCAAATAACATGCGGCCCGGACGAACAACTGCTACCCAATACTCGGGTGCACCCTTACCCTTACCCATACGAACCTCAGCAGGTTTCTTTGTAACGGGTTTATCGGGGAAGATACGGATCCAAACTTGACCTTCACGTTTCATATAACGGGTTACCGCAATACGAGCCGCTTCAATCTGACGGCTGGTAATCCATGCCGGTTCTAATGATTTTATACCGAAAGATCCGAAAGCCAGCTCAGCACCACGTCCGGCATTACCCTTCATGCGGCCTTTCTGCATCTTTCTGAACTTCGTTCTTTTTGGCTGTAACATTGTCTTTAATATGATTAAACAAGCTGTCTAATGACAGCATTCATGATACCTAAATTAGTTTTTTCCCTTAGGAGCTCCACCACGGTTGCCACCACGTCCGCCACGGCGATCGTTTCTTCCACCACTTCTGCGGTCGTTGCCACCTCTGTTACGATCTCCACCGCTAAAGTTGCTGGCACCTTCACCTCTACCTTTAACATTTCCTTGACCTACATTCGGAGATAAATCACGCTTACCGTATACTTCTCCTTTACAGATCCATACTTTAACACCTATTTTTCCATAAGTAGTATGGGCTTCTGCCAATGCATAATCAATGTCGGCACGGAAGGTGTGCAAAGGAATTCTTCCTTCTTTGTATTGCTCGGTACGAGCCATTTCCGCACCACCTAAACGACCAGAGCACATGATTTTGATACCCTCTGCGCCCATACGCATGGTAGAAGCGATTGTGGTTTTCATGGCGCGACGGAAAGAGATACGAGCCTCTAACTGCTTCGCTACTCCATCAGCTACCAATTGAGCATCTAATTCCGGACGTTTAATCTCAAAGATGTTGATCTGAACATCTTTCTTTGTAAGCTTCTTAAGCTCTTCTTTTATCTTATCAACTTCCTGACCGCCTTTACCGATAACGATGCCCGGACGAGCGGTATGGATAGTCACGGTAAGACGTTTCAATGTACGCTCGATAACAACTTTTGCTACGCCACCTTTAGCGATACGAACAGAAAGATATTTTCTGATCTTCTCATCTTCAACTAATTTATCGGAGTAGTTGTTGCCACCGAACCAGTTAGAATCCCAACCTTTGATGATTCCTAATCTGTTACCTATTGGATGTGCTTTTTGTCCCATTTCTCCTAATTAGTTTTGTGGTTCAGTAGTTTTGCTGTCAACAACAATGGTTACGTGGTTAGAACGCTTGCGGATTCTATAGCCACGACCTTGCGGTGCAGGTCTTAATCTTTTTAATTGACGGCCGCCTCCAACAGATACTTCTTTTACATAAAGTTCACTATCTTCAACGCGCTTATCTTCGTTGTTCGCTTCCCAATTCTTGATCGCTGATAACAACAGCTTCTCAACCCTTAGGGCAGCTTCTTTATTTGTATATTTCAGAATATACAATGCTTTTTCAACTTTTTCACCTCTGATAAGATCCACTACCAAACGCATCTTACGTGGAGACGTAGGGCAGTTTAATAATTTGGCAGTAGAAGCACCACCCTTCTGTGCCTGCTCTTTTCTTTCTCTTATCAGTACAGATTTTTTCTTCTTTACGTTATTTGTTGCTTCCATTGCCTATTATTTTTTCTTTTCAGCGTGACCTCTAAATGTTCTAGTTGGAGCAAACTCCCCCAATTTATGGCCAACCATGTTCTCGGTTACATACACCGGAATAAATTTATTTCCGTTGTGAACTGCGAAGGTATGACCAACAAAATCAGGTGAAATCATAGATCTACGTGACCAAGTTTTAACAACTGATTTTTTATTGGTTTCATTCATAGAAAGAACTTTTCTTTCTAAGTTATGATCGATATAAGGACCTTTTTTAATTGAACGAGCCATTATTTTTTCCTTCTCTCAATGATGTAACGATTCGATGTTTTTTTCTTTGACCGAGTCTTGAAGCCTTTTGCTAACAAGCCCTTACGTGAGCGTGGATGACCTCCGGATGCTCTACCTTCACCACCACCCATAGGGTGATCTACCGGGTTCATAGCTACACCACGAACACGCGGACGGCGGCCCAACCAGCGTTTTCTACCTGCCTTACCTAACACTTGGTTAGCTTTTTCGGCATTCGAAACCGCCCCGATTGTAGCAACACAGGTTGATAAAATCATCCTGGTTTCGCCGGAAGGCAATTTAATGATCGCATATTTACCATCACGAGCAGAAAGCTGAGCATAAGTTCCGGCACTGCGCGCAATAGATCCACCCTGTCCCGGATTCAACTCGATATTGTGGATGATCGAACCTAGCGGAATATTTTTTAATGGTAATGTATTTCCTACTTCAGGGGCAACTTGTTCGCCGGCAACAATTGTCTGACCAACTTGTAAGCCCTCCGGAGCAATAATGTAACGTTTTTCGCCATCTACATAATGCAACAAAGCAATACGTGCTGTACGATTTGGATCGTATTCTATAGTGGCTACTTTTGCGGGGATATCTTTTTTATCGCGTTTAAAATCTATCAATCGGTATGATTTCTTATGTCCCCCACCGAGATAACGCATAGTCATTTTACCGGTATTATTTCTA
Source organism: Olivibacter sp. 47 (assembly GCF_030372825.1). Taxonomy (NCBI): domain Bacteria; kingdom Pseudomonadati; phylum Bacteroidota; class Sphingobacteriia; order Sphingobacteriales; family Sphingobacteriaceae; genus Olivibacter; species Olivibacter sp. 47. Next base: position 5,239,024 of record NZ_JAUCNR010000001.1, on the reverse strand, counting down.
CCTCCTGACTTTTTGATTTTAACGACTAATGATTTTTCAGGTACATTAGTTGTTACATCGCTATAGTCAGCTCCCACCCGAAAACGAGTACCTGGAGTAACCGGTTTGAATCTTTTAACTGCCATTTCTAATTATATAGTACTGTAAAAGTCAATAGTTTCACCATCTTTCAATGTGATGATGGCTTTCTTATATTTAGGAGCACGGCCCGAGATATTCCCTGCTTTTGTGTAACGGCTCTTGGTCTTTCCGCAAACAACCATGGTGTTTACAGACTCCACATTAACGCCGAACATTTGTTCAACTGCAGCTTTGATCTGTATCTTATTGGCTCTATGGTCCACCTTAAATGTATAGCGATTCAACTTTTCTGTTAAAAGTGCCGCTTTTTCTGTTAATACGGGTTTCTTAATAATCTCCATGTTACTTGGCAAATGCCTCCTCCAATGTTTTAACAGTCTCGGTAGTCAACAAAAGTTTACCTGCATTTAATACGTCGTAGGTATTAATATCGGCTGCAGTAATCACTTTTGTTTTTTTCAAGTTTCTGCTAGATAAATAAACATTCTTGTTCAAAGCCGGTAAAACCAATAGGGTTTTCTCGTTCGCTACGTTTAAGTCGTTCACAAGCTTCACATAGTTTTTAGTTTTGATAGAATCGAAATTCACTTCATCCAAAACTACAATGTTGTTCTCTTGTGCTTTGTAACTTAAAGCAGATTTACGAGCTAAAGCTTTTAACTTTTTGTTCAATTTGAAGCTGTAATCACGGGGTTGAGGACCAAAGATACGGCCACCACCGTTGAACAAGGGTGACTTAATACTACCGGCACGGGCTCCACCAGTACCTTTTTGTTTGTGTAATTTGCGGGTAGAACCGGCAATCTCGTTACGTTGCTTAGATTTGTGTGTACCTTGACGTTGGTTAGCCAAGTACTGCTTAACATCTAAATAGATAGCGTGATCGTTGGGGGTTACACCGAATACCGCTTCAGGAAGTTGCACCTTGGCACCTGTTTCTTTACCTGAAATGTTTAAAACTTGTACTTCCATCTTCTTATTTATCTACGATTACGTAAGAACCCTTTGCACCCGGAACCGAACCGCTAACAACTAGCAAGTTTTTCTCTGGGTACACTTTCAACACTTGTAAGTTTTGAACCTTAACGCGGTCGCCACCTGTGCGGCCGGCCATACGCATACCCTTGAATACGCGAGAAGGCCAAGATGAAGCACCTAATGAACCCGGTGCACGCATACGGTTGTGCTGACCATGGGTTTGGCCACCTACACCACCGAAGCCGTGACGTTTCACAACGCCCTGGAAACCTTTACCTTTAGAAGTACCTACTACATCGATATAATCGCCTTCAGCGAATATATCAACTGTAACAACATCTCCAAGATTTTTCTCCTCAGGGAAAACCTCAAATTCTACCAACTTACGCTTAGGCGTTGTATTTGCTTTCGCAAAGTGCCCTTTCAATGATGCGGTCGTGTTCTTCTCTTTCTTTTCGTCGAAAGCCAGCTGGATTGCTGTATAACCGTCATTTTCTACCGTGCGTATCTGCGTTACCACGCACGGGCCAGCTTCGATTACCGTACAAGGAATATTTTTTCCTTCGGCATCAAAAATGCTGGTCATTCCTACTTTTTTACCAATGATTCCTGACATTTTATTTAATTTCTATTTTTGTCCATCGAAGCAGTAGGGCTTCGTTCAAGACATACTAATCCCACAAAGGGACGGCAAAGATAGAAAACTTCCTTTAACTATCAAATACTTAGCGAATTATTTTTTTAATTTTCTTGATGCGGGGAGCACCTTATTCGCTCTAGAAATTTTTTTATTGAAATGATCTTAGCCATCAAAGACCTTCACTTGCCTCTTTTTGCTTGCTTTTACCCCTTAACATCTCAATGAGAGGCGGCAATAGCGACAGCAGAATAATCGCAAATATCACATAGGTGAAGTTATTCTTTATAACGGGCAATCCACCAAAATAGTATCCTAAAAACAGAAAAGACGCTACCCAAAGGCAACCGCCCACTACGTTGTACGAAGCAAACTTGCCATAACTCATCGTGCCGATGCCTGCAACAAAGGGTGCAAAGGTTCTTACAATAGGAATAAAACGAGCATAAATAATGGTTTTACCGCCATGCTTAATATAGAAGCGTTGCGTTTTCTCCAAATACTCCTTTTTTAAAAGTTTATACTTTCCACTGAAGGCAACCGGACCTACATATTTACCTATATGGTAATTAACCAAGTCGCCCAATACAGCGGCAATGATCAGCAGTACGCACATTAGGAAAATATTCAAGTCCGTATCCGGCTTAGCAACAATCGCCCCCGCTGCAAAAAGCAAGGAATCGCCGGGCAGAAAGGGTGTTACTACCAAACCGGTTTCTGCAAAAATAATTAAGAAGAGTATTAGGTACGTCCACGTCTGGTACTCATTGACAATCTCTACGAGGTGCTTGTCGATATGCAGGATGAAATCAATGATTGAGCTAATTACTTCCACGTATTCTTCTTTTTTCCGAAATGACTAAATTATCCTTGACTGTTCAGCATAACCGGCATCACCAGCATGAGTATGTTTTCGTTTTCTTCCTCTACCGCAGGCAATAACAGACCGGCACGGTTTGGTGTACTCATCTCAAGGACAACTTCTTCACACTCCAGATTGCTAAGCATTTCGATTAAAAACTTGGCGTTGAAGCCGATCTCCGTATCCTCTCCCTCATATTGACAGCTTAAGCGTTCATGTGCTTCGTTGGCAAAATCCAGGTCCTCTGAAGAAATATTGAGCTCGCTACCGGTTATTCTTAAACGTACCTGATGCGTCGTTTTATTAGCAAAAATGACAACCCGTCGAAGTGAGTTCAGCAACAACAAGCGATCAATCGTTAATTTATTGGGGTTTACCTGCGGAATGACTGCTTCGTAATCCGGATAACGTTCATCGATCAGGCGACAAATTAAATGGATATTACCGAATTTAAAGAAAGCACTGGTATTGTTATATTCAACAGCAACATCAACATCTTCTGAAGGTAAAGAGCTTTTTAGTAAAGTCAGCGCTTTCTTTGGAAGAATCATGGATGTTACCTGCTCTGATTTAACGTCTGCCCGACGGTAACGTACGAGCTTGTGGGCGTCAGTAGAAACAAAGGTTGTATTTTGGGGTGTTAGCTGGCAAAGCACACCGGTCATCGCCGGCCGTAGCTCATCGTTGCTTACAGCAAAAATCGTTTTACTGATTGCCTCCGATAAAACAGATGCCGGAATACGGACGGTAGACGGGTTTTCGACAACGGGGATTTTCGGAAAATCATCGGCATTTTCGCCACTCAATTTATACTTTCCATCACCGGCGCTGATTTCGATCGCAAAAGTCTGTGTATCGACTGAAAATGCAATCGGTTGGTCCGGCAGTGTTTTCAAGGTTTCGATTAAGATCTTAGCGGGAACGGCAACCTTACCTTCTTCTTTCGACTCTACCTGTAAAGAGGTTATCATGCTCGTTTGCAGGTCGGTAGCCGAAATTGTAAGCGAATTATCTTTTATCTCAAACAGAAAATTCTCTAATATTGGCAACACAGTGCTGCTACTTGATGCACCATTTACGGCTTGTAATTGTTTAAGTAAAGTTGAAGTTGAAACGATGAATCTCATATCTGTCAAATATAACGGCAATGATAATAAAAAGAATGGAGAAAGTTAAAAAAAGTTATGAGTTGTCCCGTCCGCTCATCATATTCATCTTGATGTACTCACTTGGGCGAACACCAATTATTTTTTGAAATGTATTGCTGAAGGTGGGTAAGCTACTATAGCCTACTTTAGATGCAACTTCATTAATGGATAAAGACTTTTCCAACAGGAGTTGGAGGGCTTTCAACATGCGTAAAGCGGTTAAATACTGAATAAAGGACATACCTAAGTCCTTTTGAAAGAGCCGCGAGAGCGAACGCGGGCTGAAACCAAACCCGGTGGCCAGATCGTTGAATAAAAAATCCTTACCCAAGTTCTCCTCTAAATACATCGTAACTTCTTTCAGGCGCTTATTTTTGGCTAAAGGCAACGATAAGGGCAGCGAAAAGTTACTGATCTGTGGCAGTAGTACCTTAAAAGCATCCACAATTGTATAGGCTGTTCTATCTTGCGGGTCGATATGTCCCGTCCATCGATGCGTGAACAGCATAAGTTCCAATAGCAAATCGTTTACCGGATGGATACTGGTATTAAAATAGAAAGCATCGTCAGAGGCGTAAATCGGAAAATAGAGATTTCGCATAATCACTTCAGGCGAGCTTGGATGAATGCTGTGTTCCACGCCGGGGGCAATCCACATATAGTGTCTGGCAGGAAGGAAATACGATTTTTCTTGGGTTTTCACAAATACAACGCCTCCTTCGGTATACAAAAATTGTCCCTTTTTGTGACGATGGCTGGGTATAAATTTCTCACCCATCTGGTTATGATAACAATATATACTGTCTTCTTTTTTATCTACGTCTGTGATGTAATATTTTTCGCCTGTCATACTGATTGATCACGAAGGTACAGACAAATATAACAAACACATGTTTTTTGGCTACCCTCGATAAATCTATGTCTACCAAAAATAAACAGGACGATCGTAAAAATGGTATAATTGTAATATTTTAAAACGCTTGGGGCTAAATTATTATTTCCTAAATAAACAAATAACTATGCATACCGATAGAATAAGAAACACCTCTTTGTTGGATCGGGTAAAAGAGGTAAGCGAAGTATTGGATTTATTTCAAGATGGGATGGTGATAGCCTCCAGCGGCTTCACCAAAGCAGGCGACAGTAAGGTTATTCTTCCCGCTTTGGCAGCGAACAACACCTCACGTCCTATAAAAATCACACTGATTACCGGTGCGTCTTTGGGTCACGAAACAGATGCTAAACTCACAGAAGCGGGTGTCTTGGCTCGGCGCATGCCTTTTCAGGTAGATAAGGTATTACGGAAAGCCATCAACCGGGGCGACGTATTATTTGTGGATCAAAACTTAAGTGAAACCAGCGAAATGCTGTTAGATCATCATCTCCCGGAGATTGACATCGCAATTATTGAAGCAGCCTATATTACCGCTGAAGGCGGAATTGTGCCCACCACTTCTGTTGGTAACTCGCCCATTTTTGCCGATAAAGCAAAAAAGGTGATCATTGAGATTAATACAGCCGTACAGACAAATGTACATGGCTTACATGATATTTACCTTCCTGAGGCCTATCCCAATCGTAAAGCCATTGAGATTTTTCGACCGAACGATCGCATTGGATCCGCTGTTATCAACGTCGAGCCCGAGAAAATTGCAGCCATTGTATTGAGTCATCAACAAGATAGCCCTGCCGATATTGCAGTAATTGATGATAAAACTGCTGCTATTGCTCATCATTTAATCGACTTCTTTACCGAGGAAGTAAAAAACGGTCGTTTGTCAAAATCGCTGCGTCCTTTACAGGCAGGCATTGGTAAGGTAGCTAATGCCGTGCTTACAGGACTCGCGGAAAGCGACTTTGAAGGGCTCACCATGTTCTCGGAAGTATTGCAAGACAGTGCTTTTGATTTAATTGATGCAGGCAAACTTACCTTTGCTTCCGCAGCTTCCATTACCGTATCCGCAGCGTGCTACCAACGGGTTTTTGACAATCTTGAAAAATACAAAGACAAGGTGGTATTGCGCCCACAGAGCATTAGCAATGCCCCGGAAGTTATCCGACGCTTGGGCATCATCGGCATCAATACGGCTATTGAATTCGACATCTATGGCAATGTAAATTCTTCGCATATTGCGGGAACACAGATGATGAATGGCATCGGAGGTTCGGGCGATTTTGCCCGCAATGCGCATATTAGCATATTTGTCACGCAAGCGGCCTCTAAAGAAAATAAAATCTCCCATGTGTTGCCGATGGTAACGCATGTCGACCACAATGAACATAATGTAGATGTTGTGGTAACCGATATAGGTTATGCCGACCTACGAGGCCTAGCGCCACGAGAGCGAGCACTTAAGATTATTGGAAACTGCGTGCACCCGGATTATAAAGAAGAGTTGCAATCTTACTTTGATCGCGCCGTCGCCGAAATTGGTGGTCAAACACCCCATCTCTTGGATGAAGCTTTCTTATGGCATAAACGATTCAGGGAAAACGGCTCCATGAAAGCTCGTTAATTACAGCGGGGCTGTCTTCCCGACACACAGAAGCAGCTCTGATTCAAGAAAGCGGAAACACTGCTCCATTTAATCGGCGTATTTCCGCTTCCGTATCCAGTGCTGTAATAGGCCAAAAAGAAATAGCAGCAATAGCGGTCCTCCTACATTGAGTATTTGCCAAAAAAGTTTATCATTCTTGATGAGCAACTTATCCAACAAACGAAGTTTCACTTCTTTTTCACGTAAGGCAATAATTCCGCTTTCATCATTTAAATAATCAACCATATTCAGCAGTAAGGTCTTATTGCCATACTGCTGTTGTGTAGCGCGGTCCCAACCTAAGCTATAGGGCATACGTTCTTGTTGATTGATCTCATTTTTAAGTATGTTACCGTCCGACAACACAATCATCTTACCGGACAATTGCGGGCTTTGCTGCCGATAGCTGAATGTATCAACAAGCGGTTCGGGAACGGGTCTGTTTTTAAACACTGAAGGAAACGCTCCTTCCAGTACCACGCCCACAGGATAGCCGGTACTCTTAAAATCTTCCGGCTTCGGATTTTGTGAAACCATATCGAGCGAAATTAGCGTCGGTACATTAAGCGCCTTACTAAAGGGAGACGAACGCAGGATAATCTCTTTCTTGATATTGGTGGCCGGCAATGTGTCAACCGTTCCCGAAAATTCACTACGTATGCCATCAATATTCTTTATAATTGGATGGGTAGCCTTCGGCACCAAAATAGGATAAAACAACCAGGGAACAAGCTGAAATTGATCGGCCCCTCCTACTTCACCGACCCGAAGCGGAATCTGTGCGCAATTGAGATCAGCTATCAAATTATAGTTCAACCGCACACCGTATTTAAAGAGCATGTCATCTAAATTGAGCGACCGGGCTACTGCCACTTGATTGCCTGAGTTCCGCATACTGTCCAATTCGACCTGCGTCTGATTAACGGCCCACAAGACCTTGCCACCATGTTGCACAAAATAGTCAATTTTAAATTTATGAAGCTCGGGAAAAGCCTTTTGTGGCTTGGCTACCACCATCACCTTGATCTGTTTTAACGTTTCGAAAGAAATCGAATCTAAATTTAACCGGCCCACCTGATAGGTGATTCCCAAACTATGCATTGCATCATAAACCTGTAGATCGTTCAGCTCACCATGCCCTTCAGTGAAAGCGACTATCGGCTTTCCACCGGAAGTTATTTTCTTAATACCGTTGATGAACGTGTACTCCAGATTCTGAACAGAATTATTCAATACATCTTCGGGATTAATAAATCGATTATTCTGCAAAAGCTGCACCGGTAATTCCTCATCACCATACATCAATACCGCTACGGGGAAAATCGTTTTCTGCGACAACCCCTCGCTTGTTTTGACACTGAGATTGGTAGGCTCTATACCACGTGCAGCCAAAGCCTCTACATACGATTGTTCTTGTCCGCCGCTTTCGCTCAACGGGTTGATAAAAGTATATTTGATTTGCCCTCCTGCATAGGCTTTTAGATCGGCCAACATATCTTTAGTAGCTCCTTTTAGCCGTTGGAATCCGGCAGGTAATTCGCCCTCTAAAAAGACAACTACGCGAAGGTCGTCCGTTAATGACCGCAACACATCTTTGGAAACCTCTGATAGCGTATACCTTTTTTCGCTGGTAAAATCTAGCCTGAAAAAATTATAATTGGCAAGAAAATTGACACCCAACAAAGCAACAAGTAGTAAAATGATTCCCTTCAGCTGCCCCCAAACTGTTTTTCTGCCTCTTTCGATAAAGAGATAGGTCAGTAAGAGAAATAGGGCGCTGAAACTTATAAAAAAGCAAAAATCGCGGAGATCGAGTACCCCACGACTAACCGAATCGTAATGAGCGAGTATGCCTAAATAGGTAAAGGCTTCCGAGAGGGCACTATCGACAAACAAAGTGGATAAATAATCAAACCCGATAAAGAGGGTGAAACACAAAAAGGCGCTTAGCAAAAAGGCGACTACCGCGTTGGTGCAAACGGCTGAGATAAAAATTCCAATCGCGCAAAATGCAGCTCCCAGCAAGAAGAGTCCGATATAGGAACCAATAACGGCCCCGGTATCGATATTGCCAACCGGAGCACCTAAATAATAAATGCTTATATAATAAACACCGGTTGGTAAAATGGCCATAGTGACAATAAGTAAACAGCTTGCATATTTAGCGAGGATGAGCTGCCAATAACTTATGGGCTTTGTCATCAACCATTCGTAGGTACCCTCTTCCCGCTCTCCTGCAATAGCCCGCATGGTAATGGCGGGGATCAGAAACATAAAGATATAGGGAGCTATAGAAAAAAAACCGGTTAGGGTGGCATATCCATATTCCGGAACGCTCGTTTCGGGAAAGACCCAAAGAAAGAGACCTGATACCACTAAAAAAAGTGCAATGGTTAAATAGCCAACGAGTGAATGAAAAAAAGTAGAAACGTCTTTTATCAGAATGCTGAACACGGATTCACGATTTATTTGTAGGTCTCGAAGTTACAAAAAAGCGCTAAAAACGGGAATGTGGTCGAAATTAAAAACAAAAAAGAGGAAGCCCGTGGTTCGGAGCCTCCTCTTCTTGTTCATGTTAAGTGCTTTTTATCGGTTACCTTGTCCGGGAAGATAAATTTGGAAACCCAAATTAAACCCTAAACCATTTTGTGCCTGAGCACTCGCATTGTTGGCCTTTGAATAATTATACCCTACAACTGCTTCCAATGCAACACTTCTCGTAATAAAGTGCGCATAGCCCAAACCAACTCCGGCAGCAAAGGTTACATCACTTCCTTTATTAGCCCCTGCAATACCTACTTCTCCCTGACCAAAGAAACGCCCGGTTGCAGATGATCCCTCTGGAAAGAAATAGCGGACAAAAGGAGCTATACCGTAAGTCCAATTATCCTCGTCGTCTTTAACAGATCCATAACCGCCGTTTAAAGCCAAGCCGATAGCAATACCGTCAGAAACAAAATAACCGGCTCGCGGGTTAATATTGACATTGAAAGATTCGCCTTCAAAACTATAGCCCATGGATCCTAAGCTTCCGCCAACCATCCAGTTACCTTTCTGTATAGGAACCATACCTACACTTTCAGACATCTGTGGCTTGTTTACGTCCACGTTTTGGGCTTTTAACCCTAGGAAACTTCCTAATACTAATGCAGAGAATAAAAATACACGCTTCATAGTTTTCAATTGTTAATTATCTAATTTGTTAATTGTTACTAGGTAATTAACATAAAACATGCCATAATGTTTTTTTGAAAAGCGTTCGCTTTAAAAATATTATTTGGTCAAATCGTAAAACACTTGCTCTAAGTTCTTGTTTTCGAACATCTCAGGCCTTTTTTCAATTGAAAAGTTTCCTACTAGCTTTCCTTTATTAATAAAAATTACCTCTTGGCAAATGGCCTCTACTTCCTGCATTATGTGTGTGGATAAGACTACAACCTTTTCCTGCCCCAATAAACGGATCAAATTTCTGATTTCATGCAATTGGTTTGGATCCAACCCCGCCGTCGGCTCATCCAAAATTAACACGGGTGGATTATGCAATAAGGTTTGCGCAATCCCCAAACGCTGCTTATATCCCTTCGACAACTGTTTGATTTTTTTCTGCTGCTCGTCTCCTAAACCTACCATATCAATAACTTCTTCTATACGTTTAGATAAGTTAGGTAAGCGATATAGCTTCCCGGTATATTGCAAGCTCTCACGAACATACATACTTCCATATAAAGGGTTATTTTCCGGCAGATAGCCTAGTAAACGTTTTGCTTCATATTCTTTTTCCTGCACATCGATCCCGTGAATGCTTACACTTCCTGTAGAAGGCCTGATAAATCCGGTAATCATTTTCATTGTAGTCGATTTCCCGGCCCCATTGGGACCTAAAAATCCAACGACCTTTGCTTCCTCGATACCGAAGGAGATATCATTGACGGCTACTTGATTTCCAAATGTTTTGGTGAGGTTCTTGACCGCTAGCAACATAGCAACTAAATTTTCAGTTATCAATAAGCCCGAATCTGATGATCTTTACGGTATTTTGCCAGTTGCACGCCTGCTTCATTATGCCGATCGGTGGATAAAATATCGGCACCTCGTTCTATAAGTTGATAGTAAAGGCCATCACCCCGACTTTCCGCCCGTTTATCCAAGTTGCCCATAGTTCCTAATATACACATAATCCCGTGCTCATGCAATCGCTTATATAAGGATGGCTCGGGCTCACTGACGCCTACAAAGGCGAGCAATCTATTATCGGGAATACCGTAGTCGTTCAATCGCAACAAATCATCCATCTTTCGGATACTGGCCGATATCATCAAATCAGGGGCCAGCTGATGTACCTGAGCCGCTTGGGTGGCATTGTAGGTGATGATAACGGAGTAAGAGGCCGCCTGATGACGCTTGACAGCGTCCACTACCAAATCCATCGGCACGCCTCTTTTTATATCCAACGTAAAGATTACTTTTCCCTTTCCCCACTTCAACACATCATCCAGTGTAGGAATTTTAAAGGATGTAACCTTACCTTCATTGTCTTTTAATTTTAGTGCCTTAAGTTCGGCCAAGGTATGATTGCTAAGCAACCCCTTGCCCGTCGTTGTACGATCTAGTTTATCATCGTGCATCATCACCAAAACGGAGTCTTTCGTTAACGCAATATCACATTCGATGATTAGCGGTTGTTTATTAGCACTATGTTGAAATGTTTCAATGGCATTTTCAGGATATCCCGGCTCGGGCCCACCGCGGTGTGCACTAACAAGGGGTACACGTCGATCACTATAGGTCATAAACCTATACAAGTCCTCAACTGAAGAAAGTGCTATTTTAGAAGCCTCACTGTAACCGTTGCCTGTCGCCTCCGTTAATGAGCAAGCGCTTATACCGATGCTCAGTAACCATAATAAACTTAAATATAACCGCTTCATGAAATTTTGTGATGCTGCTCGATTTGATCCTACAAAGCTATTGACAAACACCTTGTAAAACAACACTTCGCTTTCTTTTCTTATAATATGAACGCCATATTCTTATAAAACAAAAAAGTGTTTCCTATCTGAAGGGCTTAAAAATTAAAGCGATTTCCCGGATAGGAATTTAATTTATAGCGAAAAATAAAAGAATTTTGTATAGGTTTGTCTCTGCTATGGAAAACGACAAGAGAACGATAGCTCAACCTGTTAAAATCCGTTTAAATTTATTTCAAAAGAAATAAGAGCTGTCGCTTTAACAGCTCGTTTCGACGCTTATATAAAAAGGTAAGAATGAAGACTAACGACGAACTTTTTAAAAATGTTATATCACATGCAAAGGAATATGGTTTTGTATTCCCTTCCAGTGAAATCTACGATGGTTTAAGTGCCGTGTACGATTACGGCCAATTAGGGGCTGAGTTGAAAAACAATATTAAAACCTATTGGTGGAAGGCTATGGTGCAGTTAAATGAGAATATTGTAGGGATAGATTCGGCTATTTTTATGCATCCTAAAATATGGAAAGCTTCCGGCCATGTTGATGGTTTTAACGATCCGATGATTGATAACAAAGATTCAAAAAAACGTTACCGGGCAGATCAGCTAATTGAAGATAAAATAGCACGGTATGAAAAGGATGGTAAAACCGATAAAGCGGCGAAACTCCAAGCCGATCTAGATGCTGCCTTAAACAGCGATGATTTAGGTCGATTAAAATCCATCATTGAAGAACATGAGATTGCCTGCCCCGTTTCGGGAACGAAAAATTGGACCGAGGTCCGTCAGTTTAATTTAATGTTCAGTACGCAAATGGGTGCTATGGCCGATGGGTCTGAGGAGGTGTATCTTCGCCCGGAAACCGCGCAAGGTATTTTCGTCAATTTTCTGAATGTACAGAAAACCGGTAGGATGAAGATTCCTTTTGGTATCGCTCAAATCGGAAAAGCCTTCCGAAATGAAGTAATTGCCCGCCAGTTTATCATGCGTATGCGTGAATTTGAGCAAATGGAAATGCAATTTTTCGTTCGCCCGGGCACCGAGCTTGAGTGGTATAACCAATGGAAGGAAACACGTTTAAAGTGGCATTTAGCTTTAAAGCCGAATCCTTCGAAATACCGTTATCATGACCATGTAAAATTAGCACATTATGCCAATGCCGCAGTTGATATTGAATATGAATTCCCGTTCGGTTTCAAAGAAGTGGAAGGCATTCATTCCCGGACCGACTTTGATTTAAGTCAACATCAAACTTTTTCGGGAAAGAAACTGCAATATTTTGATCCGGAGATTAACCAGAATTATGTTCCTTATGTTATTGAAACTTCCATTGGTTTGGATCGTATGTTCTTAACCATCCTTTGTAACGCTTATGAAGAGGAAGATTTGAGCACAGATGAAAAGCAGGATTCCCGCTCTGTATTACATCTTCATCCCGCGCTTGCCCCTATTAAAGCGGCGGTATTTCCTTTGACAAAAAAAGATGGCTTGCCTGAAAAAGCGAGGGAGGTGATGGATTTACTCAAAATCGACTATAATATTATTTACGAGGAGAAAGATGCGATCGGCAAACGCTATCGTCGGCAAGATGCGATTGGTACACCAATCTGTATTACGGTAGATCATCAAAGTCTGCAAGATGATACTGTTACTATTCGGCATCGCGACAGCATGGAACAAGAGCGTGTAGCCATCAAAGACCTTGAAAAGTTATTGGACGGTATTGTTGGATGGAAACCTTTGCTACAAAGTTTGCTATAATATAATAGGCGTTCATAAAAAAAGCGTCCGTTTCAGTGCTGAAACGGACGCTTTTTTTATAAGAAGAAAATTTATTTTTTAACTTCTTCTACCATGGCTTCTTCGGTGCTTTTGTGCTGATCAATAGGCCGAATAATCAGACGTAAACTTGGATTATTTGTTAAGAACGACCAGAACCAGCCGGTTACCAGCTTTATTTTATTGCGGAATCCGGCAATCGGTATAATGTGAATAAACAACCAAGTTAACCAGGCAAACCAACCGGTGAATGTAAATTTAGGCAAATCTACTACTGCTTTATTCTTGGTGATAATCGCCATGCTGCCTTTATCATTGTATTTAAATGCCTTCAAGGGCCGCTTTTCAACCATATTAACAAGGTTTTCTGCGAGCAGTTTTCCCTGTTGAATAGCAACTTGCGCCAATTGCGGGTGCCCATTAGGGAACGCACTATCCGTTGTTTGCAAACAGATATCTCCGATAGCGAACACGTTATCCAAGCCTTTTACCCGGTTATATTCGTCCACCAAAATTCTTCTACCACGGCCAATCGCCTCTTTCGGTAAACCAGGTGCTTCTTTTGCAATGACACCTGATGACCAGATCAATGTGTCGGTAGCGATACTTGTTCCGTCAGCGAACAACACCTTTCCATCTACGTAGTCTTTTACACCGGTGTTCAACTTTACTTCCACACCCATATCGCGCAGCACATCTAAAGCTTCCTGTTGTGATTTCTTACTCATCGGCCCTAATAACGTTGGCGCCATATCAACTAATACAATCCGCATTTTGCCATTCGGAGAAAATTCAGGGTACTCTTTCGCCAAAATTTTCTTATTCATATAAGCTAACATACCCGCCAATTCAACCCCGGTTGGACCGCCTCCTGAAATAACGATTGTTGAAAACTTCTCACGTTCTTCATCATCATGTTCTTGGGCAGCACGCTCGCCATTGCGCAAAATGTGATTACGAAGATTGATCGCGTCGTCAATTGTTTTCATCGGTACGGCATGCTTCTCTACGTTGGCCATACCGAAATAGTTAGTTTCGGTTCCCACGCCAACACCAAGTAGTCATAAGACACTTTGCCTGACGTAGTGGTCACCACTTGGTTTTGGGTGTCAATATATTCCAATCCTCCATAATGAAATCGAAAGTTGCGCGCACTACTGAACATTTTTCGAAACGGATAAGTAATAATCGATGTTTCAATAAAAGCAGTCGCTACCTGATAAATTAGGGGAGGAAAGAAATGATAGTTATTTTTATCTATCAATGTAATGTTCAGGCTGCCGTCCTTTGACAATTGCTTGGCCAAATTCATCCCAGCAAAACCACCGCCAACGATTACAATATTCATAATATTAATTTTAAATGCCGATTCTTAAACGATGCGCAAAAGTGACAATTTTTAAGATGCTACGCAAAATTATCTACCTTTTTTATCGTCAAAAATACACGGACAAATATAGCATTAAATTTCAACAATAGTGTACAACAAACACTAAGAAAATAAAACGATATTCCGCGCAAATACTTGATGGACAAAATCCATTGTTTTAAGCTAACAATTGGCCTTTTGTATTGTTTCGAGTGACACGTATTCCACTATCGTGGCAGTCCGTGATCTCGACCGCAACGAAGTGTAATGGAAAGATTGATACGGATTGGCCGCATATCGATGTCTCGGCCCCCTGCCCTTCATCCAGTGCACTCTGCCCGACATAATGATTTGGAAAAGTGCTATTTTTTCCTTCTGAAAATGAGCCTTCTAATTGATCAATTCGCTATGAGAAGCACAAAAAACAAAAAAATCGTTTGACAATTTAAAACATTACCCTATATTTGCATCGCAGTTCACAAAAGGACAATATTTGTGGACCGCAATAGCCAGAAAGCACTCCTGAATAGCTCAGCTGGTTAGAGCATCTGACTGTTAATCAGAGGGTCGCTGGTTCGAGCCCAGCTTCAGGAGCAAACCCCGTAAGTTTACGGGGTTTTTTTGTTTACATAGGTTACAAACAATAGTATGAGCTTGATCATCCTCGGATCCGTGGCTTTCGATGCCCTGGAAACTCCTTTTGGTAAAACTGATAAAATTGTCGGCGGTGCCGCCAGTTATGCGGCTCTTGCAGCTTCCTATCTTTACGATGATGTTAAGATAATCAGTGTAGTTGGTGAAGATTTTGGCCAGGGCAACCTCGAAAAATTCACTGATAAACATATTGATATTTCAGGGATCCAGATCAAAGCGGGAGAAAAGTCATTCTTCTGGTCGGGAAAGTACCATAACGACATGAATACACGTGATACCCTTGTTACGGAGCTGAATGTTTTAGGCGACTTTGACCCCATCATACCGAGCAGTTACCAAATGGCCGAATACATCCTATTAGGCAATTTAAGTCCACAGGTTCAACTCACAGCGCTTGAACGGTTGACAAGGCGGCCCAAGCTCGTGGTTATGGACACCATGAACTTCTGGATGAACATTGCGCTTGACGACCTGAAAAAAGTACTTCGTCAAGTGGATGTGTTAACGATAAACGACGAAGAGGCCCGTCAGCTATCCGGTCAATATTCATTAGTCAAAGCTGCTGAACTCATTTTGAATATGGGACCAAAATATTTGATTATTAAAAAAGGTGAACATGGCGCTCTTTTATTTGGCGAAAACAGCATATTCGCTGCTCCGGCCCTCCCGTTAGCAGAAGTTTTTGATCCAACCGGTGCCGGCGACACCTTTGCAGGTGGATTTATTGGTTATTTAGCCAATAAGGGTTTTATTAATTTTGAAAGCATGAAAGCTGCCGTGATTTACGGTTCTGCATTAGCTTCCTTTTGCGTAGAAAAGTTCGGAACCGAACGGATCGAATCGCTCAGTGCACAGGAGATTCACGAACGGGTTCAAACATTCAGCACCCTTACGTCATTTATTATTTAATATAAGGATAGAAACTACCTACTGAGTAGCTAGCTCAAGGTTTCAGTATAGGCGATAATTTTCGGATTCTCAACGGTTATCAATCCTCGAGCATTCCAACTACCTCAAAACGCTCAAAGACCAGGGCTGTGTGTGGGGCAGCTGTCAACTCTTCCGTCAAATCCTGACCCGCCCAATGTTCATAATGGGTTCCGTTTCGCCACAGACGACTGTCTGTCACATCGTAAATCTTGCCTTTGAAAGCTATCCAAATTTCATCCCTATCCTGTCCATTTCGTTTGGCAAGCTGCGCTTTGCTATATGTTTGCATAAAGGTATTTTCGAATTCAAAAATACGCATAATATTACTTTGGTATCATCCCGTGATAACCCCATTTAGGCTTAACAACGCAACTATTTTCCTACTTAACTACTCAACTACTTTCCTATTAACCACTCAACTACTTTCCTTCTTAACTACTCAACTACTTTCCAACTTAACTACTCAACTACTTTCCAACTTAACTACTCAACTACTTTCCTACTCAACTACTCAACTACTTTCCTACTCAACTACTCAACTACTTTCCAACTCAACCACTCAACTACTTTCCAACTCAACTACTCAACTACTTTCCAACTTAACAACTCCCCCTCCATCAATGCTAAAACATTTGAGCAGGCGAGCAACTCCTTAAATTTTAACTAAAAAGAAATCGCATTAAAAAGAGGAAAGACAAATCTTATGATCCGAGCTTCCCTCTTTATACTTATATTTTTAACGAAATAATTTTTTTTAAATAGCTGCAGCAGCGTAGGCGTGCGACTTATCTCTTGATTGATAAGGCTTTAACGACTTTTTCAATGTTTTACGAGCTACGTGTATCCGGGTTTTCACCGTACCGATAGGTATATCTAGGTGGTCTGCAATCTCATGATATTTATACCCTTCAAAATACATCGTAAAGGGGACATAATAATCATCGGAAAGATTGGTCATGGCATGTTTGATGTCATCCATTACGAACTTATTTTCTCCATTATTACCAGTCGCACTATAGGCTAAATTGGCTGAAGAAATTTCATCAGACTTCGTAACAAAGGTGCTGATTTTTACAAATCGGCGGTAATTATTAATGAAGGTATTCTTCATAATAGTGTACAGCCAACCTTTCAAATTAGTACCTTCTTTGAACTTCTCATAATAAGTAATTGCCTTGAGCACAGTATCCTGAACTAAATCATTTGCGTCCTCGTCATCATGGGTAAAGTGTAATGCATACATTTTCAACGAGTCCGACTGCTGGGTTACCATGGTGTTAAATTCTAGCTTTGTCATACTGTTTAGGGTTTGTGGAAACAAGGCTTTCCTTGTTACCGAGTTTAATACAATCGCATTTTAAATAGCTTAATTATTTATAATACCTTAACGACTATATCAATACAACTATCTCGCCAAAACAATGACAAAGTTTCAAAAGAAAATAATTTTTAATGAATAGTTAATTTTTACTTAAACCCCAATGACGTTTACTTCTCGCTCTAGGCAAACACCGAAACGTTTTTTCACACTTTCAATAATGGTTTCGGACAGCTTATAAATCTCTAAACCTGTGGCGTTTCCGTCGTTAACAAGCACTAAAGCTTGATTTTTCCAAGTACCAACATTTCCCACTACCTTTCCTTTCCATCCACATTGTTCAATAAGCCAACCCGCGGCAAGCTTATATTGATTCAATCCAAAAGGATAGTAAACAATGTCTACAAAATCAGACACTAAGGTCCTAAAAGTGTCCTCAGATACAACAGGATTCTTAAAAAAGGATCCTGCATTTCCGATTGTACTTGGATCCGGTAACTTGCTCTGCCGAATGGAAGATACTACCTCCGAAATCTCTTTGATAGTCGGTTGCGCAATCCCCCGTCTATTTAGTTCTTCATTAATTGCCCCATATGTTGTATTGAGTTTAGACTGCTTCGACAATAAAAGGTTTACTTCTGTAATAATATATTTTCCTTTCAACGCACCTTTAAATATACTTTCTCGATAACCGAATTGGCAATCCTCCTTATAAAAGGTTTTAAAAGTACCGGTGGCCAATTCAAAAGCACGACAACTTAGAAACACATCTTGGAGCTCGACACCGTAGGCTCCTATATTTTGAACAGGTGCGGCCCCAACCGTTCCCGGAATAAGACTGAGATTTTCAATTCCTCCAAAACCTCTGTCGACACAATAGCGCACCAAATGATGCCAAACCTCGCCGCCTGCGGCCTGAACCTCGACAGCCCCGGCCCGTTCGCGATGCTTAATGCCTTTTATCGCCATATGGACTATCAATCCATCGTAATCCCGGACGAACAACATATTGCTGCCTCCGCCGATGAATAAGAGCTTATCGCGATGCAGCGCGCCTGTATCATACAATTGCGTTAGATCCTTTTCGTGCTCAATATGTACCAATTGCTCGGCTTTTACGTCCACACCGAAGGTATTATACGTCTTTAATGAGACTTGTTTTACTATATTCATTCTTAAATCTTGTCACTAAATGATGCTTAACTGTTTTTGGAACCAAAGGAGAATTTTAGTTTATTGACTTTTTCTTTCAATTTTTCAATTTTTGCGTATATTTATATGATACTTGTTGACTACAATTAATAGCTTAGCCCCCGGTAGGCGCTATTATTTGCATCGTTCAAATATAAGCTAATTAATTCATCAGTATTCCAGAACACAAGACACGAATGGATAACCACGATAAAAAGCGGACGCTTATTATAGAAGCAGCTACCAAACGTTTTGCACATTTCGGCATTGCCAAAACCACCATGACCGAAATCGCTAAAGACCTATCCCTCTCCAAAGCGCTCCTCTACTATTACTTTCCCGATAAAATAAGTTTATATGCCGCTGTATTAGAAAACATTGCAAAAAAAATGTTCTCTAAAATCCAACAGGGTTTAAAAGACATCGATGAAAGTGAGGATGCGGTATTGCACCTGATCGACATGCGGCTGGCCTTCACCATGAAGTATTATAATTTATTTGACCAGGGTCTTAATTCACTCATGGAAATGCCCGATGAGCTAGCGCGAGTTATGCAACTTGTAAGCAATTTAGAGATCAAGATTTTGGCAGAAATTTTTAAAAAAGCCAATCAGCGAGACGAAATCCGTGTTGATGATCCGGTACAAACTGCAGAAATATTTTTGAATGCCATGATCGGCATGCGATTCTGTGTACTGAAAGACAAAAAAGTCATGTTTATTCCGACCAAAGAGGAATTTGATGAAATATCAAAAATGCAAAAAAAGTTAGCCGTTATTTTTCTGAACGGCTTGCGATTCCAAAAAACGTCATAGAAAAGTCATATTGCATTATTTAATCTGTTTTTTTTGATGCGTAACTTTTTGCATTTTATTTTTGACCAATACAGATAAAAAGTCAAAAAGTAAAATAGTTAAAAAGTAAGTAGGTCAACGTGGACATAGAAGTAAAAAGGCAACACATCATTGAGGCGGCTTTAAGAAGATTTTCTCATTTCGGTATTAACAAAACCACCATGAACGAAATTGCTGAGGACATCTCCGTATCAAAAGCAAACCTCTATTATTATTTTCCGGACAAATCCGCATTGGTAGTAGATGTTATTAAACATCTAATTGAAGAAGGGATGGAAGCCTACCACCGTATTATTCAAGAGTCGAATCAAATCCTGGATACCTTGACCGGCTTTTTAAGGATCAAGAAGAACTTTTTTGAAAAGCATTACCTACTCCATGTTACCATGGGCTATGCCGACAGTAACTTAAATATCGATGCGTTAAACGCATTAGGCCGTTATGCTGAAACCAAAGAATTAACGGCGATCAGTCTGGCATTTACGAAAGCGATCGGAACGGGCGAGCTTGTAACATTTGATGTTGAAAAAACGTCTCAAATATATTTCACCGTCTTAAAAGGTATCTCGATGGTTTCCATAGCAAAAGTTACGAACAAGGACATTCCGGAAATTTCGATCTTCAGCGAAATCTTTGAAAAACAGAAAATTGCCTCTGCGATATTTGTAAATGGACTAAGGCATAAAATGATAACAAATTGACATTATAACACAACATCTCATATGAAATCTATAAAACCCTTATTGGTTTTCGCATTTATATTGATTTCCTCTTTAGGTTTAAAAGCGCAAGACTCCTTAACGCTCAGGCAGGCGCTCAACTATGCTATAAAAAACAGTGAGGTCCTTGAAAAAGCCAGATTGGACATCCTGAACGGTCGGCATAAAGTAGCTGAAGTAAGGGCCGGCGCGCTTCCGCAAGTTGATCTCACCAGTAGCCTTACACGAAATTTGATTTTGCCACAATTTGTAGTTCCGGCTGAATTCATGGGCGGCCAGCCCGGTGAATTCGTCGCCATTGCGGGGGGCCAATATTGGACGGGCCTTACACAAGTCCAATTGAACCAGGAACTCTTCAACCAATCCGTTTTTACGGGATTAAAAGCGGCTAAAAGTTCAGAAGAGTATTACAAATTGGCCGCAGAGGTAAGTGAAGAGAATGTGATACAACAAGTTGCTTCCGCCTACTATCAGGTAATCATCAATCAAGAAAAGATGAAGGTGATTGATGCCAATATAGATCGTACGCAGAAATTGCTCACGATGACCTCCAGTCAATATGATCTCGGCCTGGCAAAGAAAATCGATCTGGATCGAGTGAAAGTGAACTTAAGCAATCTCGAATCTCAAAAACAGGATTTATCAACCGCTATCACCCAACAGAATAACTTGCTTAAATACTATATGGGTATGCCCATTAACGAAAACATTCAAATTCCACAAAGTGAATTACAGACCTTAAAACAGGAAGCCTTTGCCTTGGATGGCAATGGTTTCAATTTGGATCGAATGGCGCAATACAAAGTACTAAAAAGCCAAGAGTCCTTATTAAGTTACCAAAAAAAGGCCAGAATTGCGGAATATTACCCTAGCTTATCACTTGGCGCCAACTATATTTATAATACACAGAGTAATAGATTTAATCCCTATTCGTCCAAAGCGCTGAATTTTGATATGTCTGCCATCACGCTGACCTTGAAAGTGCCGCTATTTGACGGTTTTGCCAGACGCTCCAGAGTTAGGCAAGCGGATGTTGAGATACAAAAAAATTATCAAGACATAAAAAACACCTCTAACTCTTTAAAAATGGCTTATGAAAATGCAAACAATCAACTTAAGAACAGCTTGACAACGATCCGAACACAAGAAGAAAATAAGAAACTGGCCGAAGAAGTATTCTATAGCACGCAAAACAATTATCGCAATGGCTTAGCAAGCTTAACCGATCTATTAACGGCAG
Source organism: Olivibacter sp. 47 (assembly GCF_030372825.1). NCBI lineage: Bacteria > Pseudomonadati > Bacteroidota > Sphingobacteriia > Sphingobacteriales > Sphingobacteriaceae > Olivibacter > Olivibacter sp. 47. The sequence continues at coordinate 5,217,757 of NZ_JAUCNR010000001.1, read as the reverse complement.
AAACGGATCTCGTATCGGCGCAGAACAGTTATAACGAGGCACTACTCAATTATAAAGTAGCGCAAATCGAACTGATTAAGTCAAACGGCAATATCAAATCACTCTTAACAGAATAAAATACAAACCGATCATTCTCATTCCATAGATAGATTCAAATGAAGCACCCGTACCTTAACATGCAAGTTTTAAACAGATATGGTACACTTCATTTGGCAAGTAAAACATAAATATATACAGATGAAAAGAATCATTTTTACTCTACTTATTGTCCTCGGTGCCCTGGCGATAATCGCGTGGGTATTGAATAACAACAAAAAAGAGAACCAAGCCAAAACGGATATCGTAGCAAAGGGTACAGGTGCTGTTGTGGTGCGTACAACCACTGCTAGCAAATCGGCTATCAATCTCGATTTTTCTTCCAATGGCAACTTCGCTGCTTGGCAAGATTTGAGCCTGTTAGCAGAAAATAGCGGACGAGTTACACAAATCCTGGTAGATGAAGGGTCCCATGTTAGCCGTGGGCAACTATTAACGCGAATAGATGATGAATATCTTAATTTAGATCTGGAAGCGGCAGAAGACGCATTGAGTAAATTAAAGACTGATCAGCAACGATACGAAAGCTCCTTTAAAACCGGTGGTGTTACCAAGGCCCAACTTGACGAAATCAATCTCAACGTACGCAATGCCGAAAATAAAGTACAACAAGCTAAACGCCGATTAGCTGATGCTTATATCAAAGCGCCCATATCGGGTATTGTTAACAAGCGGAATATCGAAGTGGGTACGTATGTTTCGCCCGGCACAGCGTTATTTGATATAGTAGATGTTTCGAGGCTCAAATTACTTGTTAATGCCAATGAATCACAGGTAGTGAACTTGAAAGTTGGCGATCCGGTAAGCATCACAACTACCGTATTTCCGGACAAAAAATTCAGTGGTAAAATTTCCTTTATTGCTGCAAAAGCTGACAATACCCTGAACTATCCGGTAGAAATTCAAGTGGAAAATTCCAGCACTCAACAATTAAAGGCGGGTATGTATGCAACGGCTACGTTCGACTTACCTGAGCAGCAACCCACAATTGTTATACCACGAAGTGCTTTTGTGGGAAGTGTAAGTAGTAATGAAATATTTGTTTTGCAAAATGGCAATACTGCTCGACTCCGGAAAGTAACTGCAGGACGCATTTTAGGTGAACAGGTAGAGATCATAGACGGCCTGAAAGAAGGCGAAACCGTAATAACCAGCGGCCAGATCAATCTTGTTGATGGCACGGAAGTGAAACCACAGGCAAATGAAAACGCACGTAATAACACGACTAAATAGGGCATAAAACCCTTGTCACTTAAATGAATAAACAATTATTCGAATGAAAATTGCTGAAATATCTATAAAGCGCCCCTCTATTGTTATCGTGGTCTTTACCGCCTTAACCTTACTGGGAATCATTAGTTATTTGTCATTGAATTATGAGATGCTTCCTAAGTTTAATCCGGGAGTCGTATCGATTTCAACGATTTATCCGGGCGCCTCACCGAATGAAGTAGAAAACACCGTTACTAAGAAGTTGGAGGACGCAGTGTCTTCCATGGAGAATATTAAAAAACTGGAAGCGACTTCTTTTGAAGGGCTTTCTGTTATTACTATTACGCTTACCAGTGAAGCGGATGTCGATTATGCGATCAATGATGCGCAACGTAAAGTCAACGCAGTATTGTCAGACCTGCCCGATGACGCGGAAACGCCCTCATTGGCCAAGTTCTCGCTTGATGATCTCCCCATCATTACGCTGTCTGCTACAGCCAATATGGATGATGCGCAATTTTTTGATTTAATTGATAAACGCATTCAGCCCATTGTTTCTCGTGTAAATGGTGTAGCGCAGGTGAATTTAATCGGCGGTCAGGAGCGTGAGATACAAGTAAACCTAAACGCGGCGAAATTGGAAGCCTATGGTTTGTCTGCACTGGACGTACAACAGGTAATTCTCAACTCGAACCTGGATTTTCCAACAGGAAGTGTAAAAACCAAGAATCAAGATATCTTAATCCGCTTGGCCGGTAAATACAAATCGGTTAATGAATTACGAAATTTAGTCATAAGTACGGCAGACGACGGTGCACAAATACGACTAATGGACGTTGCTGACGTACAGGATGCACAGGAGGATGCTGAAAAAATAGCGCGACTAAATAGAAGTGGCTCCATTATATTACAGATCCTTAAAACCTCGGACGCAAATGCGGTAAAAGTAAGTGAAGGAGTACGGGCAATTGTTGAACGTTTGACCACTGATTACCAAAAAGAAAATCTTCAGATTGTTATCGCCAATGATACGTCCGACTATACGCTTGAATCAGCCGATGCGGTGGTACATGACTTATTCCTCGCCGTTATCTTAGTTGCGGTGGTGATGCTATTCTTTTTACATAGTTTACGAAATGCCGTCATCGTTATGGTGGCTATACCCGCCTCACTTGTCGCAACCTTTATTGGAATCTACCTTTTTGGTTTCACATTAAACCTCATGTCTTTACTCGGTTTATCGCTTGTGGTAGGTATTTTGGTAGATGACGCGATTGTTGTTATTGAAAACATCTATCGGCATATGGAGATGGGAAAGAATAAAGTGAGGGCTTCTTATGACGCAACCAAGGAAATTGGTTTTACCGTTGTGTCTATCACCATGGTTATCGTGGTCGTGTTCCTTCCGATTTCAGTGAGTACCGGTTTAGTATCTGATATTCTTCGGGAGTTTTGTGTGGTAGTGATGATCTCTACACTTTTGAGTTTATTGGCCTCTTTCTCCATCGTACCACTACTCACTTCTCGATTTGGAAAACTTGAACGCATATCAAACCGTAATTTTATCGGAAGGTTTATTCTTTGGTTTGAAAAGCAGTTGCATCGTTTCACCAATTGGGTAACGGGTATATTAAACTGGGCTTTGGACCATAAAGCAATCACGCTCGTTACGGTTTCACTTTTACTGGTTTCGTCCTGCGGATTAACTTTTGGTGGTTTTATTGGAGCAGAATTCTTCGCACAGAGTGATCGTGGGGAGTTTTTGGTCCAAATCGAATTGCCAAAAGATGCTTCTCTTGAATTAACGAACCAAGTTACTAGAAAGGCGGAGGACTTCTTAAGCAAGAAGAAAGAAATTGTTTCTTTAATCACGACCGTCGGTCAGTCGAGCGACAACCTTGGTGCTGATCAATCGACTGCGTACAAAGCAGAAATTACCGTAAAACTCACTCCCAAAGAAGAACGGGATGAATCATCTGATATTTACGCTGCCAAGCTAAAAGGAGAAATTCAAAAGTTATTGGTAGGAGCCAAGGTGAAAACCGTACCGATTGATATTTTAGGAGCCGCGCAGCAAGCACCAATTGAAATGGTCGTTACCGGTTCGGATCTGGATAGCGTATTGGCTTATGCCGAAAAGGCAAGAGCGCTTTTAGCGAAAGTTCCCGGTGCTGCCGAAACAAAACTTTCGGTGGAAAGTGGAAATCCCGAAATCACGGTAGAAGTAGACCGCGATAAAATGACCGCGCTTGGTTTATCGCTGCAAACTGTTGGAGGTACCATGCAAACCGCTTTTAATGGTAATACGGATGGTAAATATCGCCAGGGCGAGTATGAGTATGATATCAATATTCGCTTTGAAGATTATGACCGGAAGAATATTGACGATGTACGGAATCTTTATTTCACAAACAAGGACGGTAAGCTCATTAAGCTTTCTCAATTTGCTGTAGTAAAAGAAGGTTCGGGACCTAGCCAACTGGAGCGTAGGGACAAAAGTACTTCGGTTAAAGTGCAATCGCAAGCCGTGGGGCGTCCATCGGGTACCGTTATTCAGGAATTTGAAGGAAAGCTAGGGTCAATTCCGAAGCCGACGGGTGTCAGCTATGTTTGGGGTGGTGATATGGAAAATCAATCGGAGGGCTTCGGAACCTTAGGCGTTGCCTTGATGGTTTCCATCGTCTTGGTATATTTGATTATGGTAGCATTGTATGATAGCTTTGTGTACCCATTTGTGGTGATGTTCTCCATTCCATTATCCGTTATCGGTGCATTGCTTGCCCTGGCATTGACGAATAATTCATTGAATATCTTTACTATTCTGGGCTTGATCATGCTTATCGGACTCGTTGCCAAAAATGCGATCATTTTGGTGGATTTTACCAACCAAATGAAAGCGGAAGGGAATAGCACACGGCAGGCCCTTATCCATGCAAACCATGCCCGTTTGCGTCCCATCTTGATGACAACTATTGCAATGGTAATAGGGATGCTGCCCATCGCATTGGCTTCAAGTGCCGGCTCTGAATGGAAAAATGGCCTTGCTTGGGTTATTATAGGTGGTTTGATCAGCTCGCTTTTCTTAACTTTGATTATTGTGCCTGTAGTATATCAAGTGGTAGATAACATTTTACATCGCTTGGGATGGGATAAAAAGGGTAGGCCAATCGAAGAGTTAATGGTTGAGGAATACGATCATAAAGAAGTAAAAGAGTATGAAAGCCACCACGGCTAATTAGCTTATTAGTCAATTGGCTAATCAGCCAATTGACTAATAAATTGACTCGTCCGACTCACAGTCACCGCTGCCGTCATAAATAAGTCAAACCTTCTAAAGAATTAAGAATCAATAGATAGATCCCCTACCTTTGCTGCATTTAACAAAATATTAACATATTTATAATGTCAGCAAATACTGCAGCCAATAAAAGTACAGTCCGTAGATTTCGAAAAATAGCCTTACTGGAAGGGATTTCCTTTATCTTGTTGGTATTTATTGCCATGCCGCTTAAGTACTGGGCAGATTTTCCACTCGCAGTTAAATATGTAGGCTGGGCACACGGTGTTCTCTTTATTGCTTATGTATTTTCGCTAATTCAATGCTGGACAGAATATAGTTGGAAATTTGGAAGAGTCCTTTTATTTTTCTTTGCCTCGCTCTTGCCATTTGCACCATTTGTTGTAGAAAAAAGATTAAAGGCCGAAGCTAACTAAATCTATACCAATAAACATGAGGGTCGGATCGGTTAAAATGCCCATATACGGAGCATTGATAGCTAGGTTTATATTTTTACTGGTGCTTTACAGTTTACTGAGGCTTGGATTTTATTTAGGCAATCAGTCGTTATTTCCAAACATTAGCACCTCGCAATTCAGTAGTATTTTTCTGGGTGGTATCAAATTCGACCTATCGGCTTTACTTTACATCAATATTCTTTACATTTTACTCCAGGTTCTACCTTTTTCATTTCGATATCATGTACTTTATCAAAAGGTAGCCAAATGGTTGTTTATCGTTACGAACAGCGTCGGCATTGCTGCTAACCTAATCGATATTGCTTATTATAAGTTCACGCTCAAGCGTACTACCGGTACTGTGTTCAGTCAATTTATCAATGAACAGAATAAATGGAAGTTAACGGTTGATTTTTTACTCGGCTATTGGTACCTCCTTGTTCTATTTATTTTTTTGATTTATTTGTTTATTCGCCTTTACGATTGCATTCGTTTGAAGAATCCAATGAAACGAAATGCTCGGTATTATCTCGGTCATACGATTTTGTTTTTTGCTTTCGCTTATTTAACGGTTGTGGGCATGCGCGGAGGATGGCGCCACAGCACACGTCCTATCACATTAAGCAATGCCGGTGAATTCGTCCAGTCGCCCAATCAAATGAGCATCGTACTGAATACACCCTTCGCAATTATACGAACCTTAAAAGCAGTCAGTTTAAAACCGGTTCATTATTACGATGAGGCAACGCTTCAAGGGATATATAATACGATTCACCTACCACACGATACAGCTGCCTTTAAACCGCTTAATGTGGTTTTTTGATTATTGAAAGTTTAGGAAAGGAACATGTAGGAGCGTTAAATCGAGATTTAGCCAACGGAACCTATAAAGGTTATACTCCCTTTATTGATTCGCTGGTTGAAAACAGTTACACTTTTACACATACATATGCTAATGGGCGAAAGTCCATTGATGCACTGCCATCGATTATTTCCGGTATCCCCTCCATCCGGGAACCCTTTGTTCTTTCCGCTTATTCCGGTAACAAGACAACGAGCATTGCGAAATTACTGGCCGATAAAGGTTACGAAACGGCCTTTTTTCACGGAGCACCCAACGGCTCCATGGGCTTTTCCTCGTATACAAAACTTGCAGGTATCGAGCACTATTACGGCAAAACCGAATATAACAACGATGCCGATTTCGATGGCATTTGGGGCATTTGGGACGAACCTTTTATGCAATTTATGGCTAAAACCATCAATACATTTCATCAACCCTTTTTTACGGCTTTTTTTTCCTTGTCTTCTCACCATCCTTTTAAAGTACCGGCCAAGTATGTCGGCAAATTTCCGAGAGGCCCGTTGGAAGTGCAGGAACCGATGGGTTATACGGACACGGCATTGAGGAAATTCTTCGAAACCGCCTCGAGGATGCCCTGGTTTAAACAAACGCTTTTTGTACTTTGCGCTGATCATGCAACCGTTTCATACTTCCCCGAGTATCAAACCATCCCCGGTGCGTTTTCTATTCCGATACTATTTTATTATCCCGGAGGAAACCTAAAAGGAAAAGCCGACAAGCTTGTACAACAGATTGACATTATGCCCAGCGTATTAAGTTATCTACACTATGATAAACCTTATTTTGCGTTTGGATTCAATGCTTTCTCACCGCAAACAGACAATTTTGTCATAAATAATAATGACGGCACCTTTAGTCTTTATCATGGTGATTACCTTTTGCTAAACGATGGACAGGTTAGTACCGCTTTGTATAACCTAAAGGAGGACCGACTCACTAAGCATAACCTAATTAAGGACGAACCGATCGTATTGGCAAAAATGGAAACTTATCTAAACGCTTTTATTCAACAATACAATAACCGGATGATTCAGGATGAATTAACCTATCATCCGATCAAGTAAACTGCGTCTCACTTAGAGTCTGCCGGCACTTAAAGCTCATTGCGCCTCTCAATTAATAAGCTAAGTATTGATTATACACCTCTTGCATATACGCTTTTCCTTGATGAAGCAAATCTTCTTTACTGCGTTGGCACGAATCCAAACTCTTCTGGTAACTCATTACTTTTCCGACATTATCAAAAGCCACCCGGCAATGTCCATTCACCGCTCCCCAGCCGTCAGACCAACTGAAAAAAGCAAAGGGAACGGTACTGTCATTCAGCAAATCTCTGCTCCATGTATACGGTTTAGCGTCATAGCCTAATTGGTTTAATAAAGTTGCCGCTAGATCAACTTGGCTTCCTATCTTATTGATTCGCTTTCCGCGATAGGCAGGTTGCAACGCATCTCCATACAATAACAAAGGTATACGATAACGCTTGGGGCAATTACTTTCCCATTGTTCCAATGGCAAACGATGGCCATGATCGGCCACAATAATAAAGAGCGTGTTTTTATACCAAGGCTTCGTTTTGGCTTGTTTTAAATAACTACATAAAACCGAGTCGGTATAAAAAGCCGTACTCCTAAAAAGATTGGGCAGATTATCCGTTCCAAAACGATGCACACCCGGTAGGTCAAAAGGTTCATGATTATTCAGCGTCAGTAAAGTAGAGAAAAAAGGTTGTTTTTCTTTATCGAGGCCGCGCAGCTGTTTACCGAATGTCGCATGGTCGAATACTCCCCATTTCGATCGGGCTTCACGATGTGGAAAACAGAGCTGGTCGACGATCTTCCTACATCCATGACTTAACATATAGCCTTTGAAGTTGTAAAATTCACTTTCTCCCCCATAATAAAAAGAAGTATGGTATCCCTTTTCTTTAAAATCGCTCATTAATGAAGGAAGCTCAGCCTGTTTTTGGATATTCTTTATAATACTTTTGGATGATTGGGTCGGAAAAGCACTCAAGATGGCAATCATTCCCTTATCCGTCCGATCTCCTGATGCATATATGTGATCAAACAATAAACCGTCCGCAATGAGCTTTTCCAAACCTGGTGCCACTCCCCTCTCACCTCCAAGTGATTGCACCAGATCGGCTGTAAAACTTTCCAGGATAATTAAAACCACATTGGGTTTTGATCGACTTAGAATTCGTGTAGTGTGCCCTGCTGTAGTTTTAAGTAACGGAGCGATCGCTTGCTTGGCCTCCGTATTTTTCATGCTGATATAAGGATTACGATGTAATCCGCCGGCATGTAAGATATCATTAATAAAATACCAAGATACATTGGTAGCTGCATGGTTGGGGAAGGCATTGGTAGCGAAATAGACCATAGACGGGTTTAGCGGTGTCAGCCCCCATCCTCCACGTATTAATAGAAAAACCACGGATAGAAGCCCCAGCGATGTGAAAGTTTTTTTATACCATTTGTTTATGCCGACAAAAGTGCATTGGTAAATCTTCATCCATCTAGCCAGGTAAATGCCAAGACAACTTAAACTCAGCAATAAGAGCGAGGATAAAAAAATAGGAGACGAGGCGGCGGAAGCAATGGCTAAATGAGGTGAATCTAAAAATAAATCGACCGCCTTGTATGATATTAATGTATCCCATTCCCGGTAAATATTAAAATTAATAATATTGATCAGGGAGCAAGCGATTACTACGCTCCATACATACAGGCGAGATAGACGTTGAGAAATATGCAAGCGATCAACCCAGACCCTCAAAATCAGCACTAAAGTGGGGATGGCACAAATATAAGCAGCCATGGAAGCGTCCATACGCATCCCATATGCAAATATTTTCAGGACTTCCATCCAAGGTAACAGGTGGAGTTGTTCGTGAAAATAAGCCAGAAAAAAGGCTCTACAAAGGATAGCAAAAAGCATCCAAAAGGCGAAGTATCGCCATAGGATGCCGAATAATTTATTCATGAAAATATTAAAATCTTCTTAAGGTCTATCGCCGGCAAAAGCGTAAGTAATTTCGGTCTTTCCGTGAGGAACCGGATTCCCGTTATCATCAAGATTTACAAACACCAATTTATCAATGGTCAGGATACTCTTTCTTGTAATTTTGTTCCGTACTTCACAGGTCAGCGTAATTGAAGTAGTTCCAAAATGTGTAGCTTGAATACCCAATTCAATGATATCCCCAGCCTTTGCAGAACTCACAAAATTAATCTCCGAAATAAATTTCGTCACAACTTTGGAGTTCCCTAACTGCACAATGGCATAAATCACAGCCTCCTCGTCGATCCAGCGTAACAAGGTCCCGCCGAACAGGGTGCCGTTTGGGTTTAAATCTTCGGGTTTTACCCATTTTCTTGTATGAAAATTCATGTGTTAAAGGAGTAAGTTAAGGTGTAAGAGATAAGGTGTAAGGTATAAAGCGATGGTAGCCTTACCGTAAACCTTACACCCTACGCCTTTTACCTTACTAAATATGAATTGCTCTATTTCCCGTCGCTGCTAGAGCTGCTTCTTTAAATGATTCAGTAAATGTTGGGTGTGCATGGCAAATACGTGCAATATCTTCCGCTGACGCACGATATTCCATACCAACAACTGCTTCTGCAATCATGTCGGCCACACGTGGTCCGATCATATGAACGCCTAAAATTTCATCGGTACCGGCATCGGCTAGCACTTTAACGAAACCTTCGGTATCCATGCTTGCGCGTGCTCTCCCACTTGCTTTGAAAGGGAAAGACCCGGCTTTATACTTTATACCGTCGTTTTTTAACTGTTCTTCGGTTGCACCTACGCTGGCAACTTCCGGCCATGTATATACGACACCGGGAATAAGATTGTAATTGATATGTGGCTTTTGCCCGGCAATGAGTTCAGCAACATAAACACCTTCCTCCTCCGCTTTATGCGCAAGCATTGCCCCTCGAATCACATCACCAATTGCATATATACCGGCAACAGGCGTTTCCAAGTGCTCATTAACCGGCACTTTTTTACCTCGTTCTTCTAATTTAATACCAACGGCATCCAAATTCAAGCCTTCTGTATAGGCTGTACGTCCTACGGCTACTAAGCAGTAATCGCCCTCTACTTTTACCGGATTTCCTTTTGTATCTTCAGCAGTTACGGTGACTGTTTTTCCCTTTACACTTGCTCCGGTTACTTTATGACTTAACAAGAATTCAAAACCTAGATTTTTTAGCGATTTCTGCAATTCCTTTCCTAAGCCTTTATCCATTGTAGGAATAATGGAATCGAGGTACTCGATCACCGTCACTTTCGCACCCAAACGTGCATATACCGATCCCAGTTCCAAGCCAATAACCCCTCCACCGATCAAGACCAAATGTTTTGGCACTTCAGTTAGATTAAGTGCTTCTGTTGAGGTAATGATTCTTTTTTTGTCAATGGTAATAAAGGGTAATGATGCCGGTTTTGATCCCGTTGCAATAATGACGTTCTTCGTGGTAATTTCTTCCGTTGTTTTATCATCCTTCGTAATTTTGATGGTATTCTTGTCAACAAAAGAACCAACTCCTTGATAGGTCGTCACTTTATTCTTCTTCATCAGGAAGGTGATTCCTCCGGTTGTTTGCTCCACTACACCGTTCTTCCTTTTGATCATTTGCTTTAGGTCGACCTTCAAGTTACTCAGATTGATACCATGTTCTGCAAAATGTTTATTCGCGTTGTGGTAGTGTTCACTCGAATCGAGCAAGGCTTTGGATGGTATACATCCGACATTCAAGCAGGTACCTCCCAAGGTACTATATTTCTCAATAATGGCTGTTTTTAACCCTAGTTGACCGCAACGGATAGCGGCTACATAGCCTCCGGGTCCGCTGCCTATTACTACGACGTCGTATTGCATGGATATAATTTATTTTCTTATCAATTTACAGATATTTTGCCAATTTCTGTTCACGAGCAAACAAAGTGAAATTGACAGTCAAAGGTATGAATTCTTACCGCTAATTCCTTATAAAAGCGTGAATTGAATGATAAAACTTGGATAATTTGACTTTTTTATTGACTATCGGATTGTTCATTCAAGACCATGCGCTTTTAGAATCAACATATACCTTTTCTCATAATTTGCATAGTAACTTTGGTGCAGGCCAAGGTAGCTAAAAAACCGGTCTTAAATCATCCATTCTTATCTGTATGAATAGCTTAGCTTCATAGAAAAAGCCCTGTAAGTATGACACTTACAGGGCCTTTAAACTGTATATTAAGTTCTATTCAGCTACGATTTTACCTTGCATCGTTCCCCAGTGTCCGGGGAAACTACATATAAATTCGTATACACCTGCTTTTGGTAAGGTAAATTCGATTTCATCTGACTGACCTGGACCTAAAAGCTTCGTATGGGCAATAATCGAGGAAGCAAAAGTAGAAGGGATATATTCATCATCCTTCGCTTTGAAAGCTTCTCCTCCAAAGGCCGCGATGTCAGTACCTTGATCTAAGACAACGGCGTTATGTCCCATTGACTCGATCGGTTGTTGTCCAACATTCTTCAACGTAAGTTTTACCTTTTCTCCGGCCTTTACTTTGAACAAATCCTTATCGAAACGCATGTCATCAGAAGCCTGAAGCTCGATATGGCTTGTTACCTGCACATTTTCTATACCGGGAACAGTGGCAGCAGCCGGAGTCTCTGCCGGGGTACTTGAAGCAGCCGTCTCTTCATGTTCGTGGGTAGCATTTTTATTCTCACCTCCACCACAAGCTGCTAAAAACAATGCCGCCGCTAAAGCCGGCACGATAAATACTTTCTTCATTTCTTTTCTTTTTTGTTTTTCTTATTAGCTAATTACAAACTTATTAATAATTTATCAAAATCCTTTTGCTTCTCTTGAAATTGTACCACATTAAGCTTTTAGGTGTTAGCAATTAGGTATTAGCTTTCGGATGTCAGCTATCGGCTCTAGGGTATAAGGTTTTAGCACGTCACCAACTATTTTCCTACTTAACCACTTAACGATTCAACTATTAAAGAATAGGGTGTCGCTCAAAGGGCTTCGTCCGATCAAATAAATAACGATAAGTGTGATGCGTCTTATAAATGTGGGCGCCGATTTGCTGCGCCAAATTCATCATCTTGGGATTAAAATCGCTATCCAATTCATTTGTAACTCTGCGTAACCGGTTTTCGCTTTTTTGTTAATAAATACACGGGCCGACTCCATTACCAAACCCACCTCTACCCCTTTACGCTGATGTTCGGGCACAATACCGAAAACTATACCGAAGAGCGTTTTGCAACGCTTAAACCATTTATTCCAAAGCAAAACAAACAGGCCTCGCAGCCCAATTTTCCCCTTTACATATTTCACTAATAGCTGGTTTACATCGGGTATGCTAATAAAGAAGCCTACAGGTTCTCCTTCGTAATAAGCAAACCATAGTCCGATCGGATCAACGATCGGTTTCAAATTCTTCATTAATTTGTTAGCCTGCTCTTCTGTCATCTTTCCTACCCCATCATGGTTCACCCAGGCCTTATTATAAATCATTCGAAACTGTCGCGCTGCACGATCCAACTCGTGTCGCTTTACATGATCAAAATGGTAACCCTTCATTCCCAGGACACGTTTAGCCTTGGCCGCGTATCGATCATCTATGTTACCGTCTGTTAACCGTCTATAGGTATATTGTTTGAAATAGGTCTGAAAACCATAAGCTTCAAAAAGTGTTTGGTAAAAGGGTGGATTATAATTACTGCAATAGCAGGGTTCAACAAAACCGTCAACGAGCAGTCCCCACCAACGCTCCCTACTCCCAAAATTGATCGGACCGTCCATCGCTTCCATCCCTTGCTGTTTCAACCATTCCTTTGCGACGTCAAACAAGGCGAAGGCAGCCTCTTGATCATTAATGCATTCAAAAAATCCACAACCTCCCGTGGGTTGCGCATAGCTTTTGGCACTTATGGTATCAAAAAAGGCCGCTATTCGTCCGATTGCCTTTCCATGAGAATCAAACAAGACCCATCTGCAGCAATCGCCGATGGCAAAGAGGCCATTTTTTTGTCGGTCAAACACACTTTCTACATCTTCATTTAGCGGTTGTATATAGTTTTTATCAGAAGCATATAAAGACAAAGGTATTTCTAGAAAAATTTTAGCGAGTGCGGGAGTATCTACCTTTTTAATTTTCATTGGAATAAATTTGCTTTTAATGGCAATGAAGCTTGCATAAATTATTCACTGTCTTCTGTTTATAACAATTTATGCAGGTTTCATTCCTTTTTTATACGTCTACAAAACCATGGAAGATATATAATTTTGGCCCATGCTTGCAACTCTTACTTTATAGTCAGCTCACGAAAACCAGTCTGTTTTAAAACATAAGCGGTTAAGGCACTTTATCTTGTATAAATAAAAAGATTTGAAATTTGTTTTTAAACGAATAAAGATAAAAAAAATGCAACGTTTTCCGACTTTATGCGTCTTATATAAAAATCACGCTACATTAGAAGCGATAAAAACAAACCAATAGATACATGAAGGATACCGCTTTGCACTTATCGGGACGCAGTTGGTAAACCTCATGACCACTTAAAACAGTATTTAAATGAAAAGGTTATTCGGATCACTCGGATGGTTAGCAGTATTACTGCCTTTTATGTGCATGGGTATAGCACATGCAACCTTATTAAACAAGCTCGATGAAGAGCGCCGGGATGTTAGCGGTTTTAACAGCATACAGAACAGCGGGAGCTTCCACGTGTACATTAAAATGGGAAATACCGAATCGCTCAAATTAGAAGGCGATCCGGAAACCTTACAAAATGTAGAAACCGTAGTAGAACAGGGAGCACTTAAAATCCGCATGAAAAAAAACCTGAATTGGTTTTCGATCAATAAAGGACATGTATCGGTGTATATCACCGCTAAGCAGTTAACCGGCTTATCTCAGAGTGGATCAGGAAAAATCGAAGTGTCCGGTACAATTACTTCGCCGGCACTTGACGTGAAAGTAAGTGGATCCGGCAATATATCCTGTACGGCCAAGGTAGATAATTTTGTTGCTGCTATCAGTGGTTCGGGACAACTTGATATTCAGGGGTCGACTGAAAGTAACGACATCCGGATTAGTGGTTCGGGCAAATTTAACGGGGCAAAATTAACGGCTAATAGCACGAATGTTAACATTAGTGGATCAGGTGATGCCTATGTGTTTACCAATCAGGAATTAAACGCCAAAATCAGTGGCTCCGGTTCTGTCCATTATGCAGGAAATGTAAAAAGTGTGAATGCTTCCACCTCCGGATCAGGCAAAGTTAGAAGGCTATAAGGGATGAGGGGTAAGGTATAAGGGGTAAGGTATTGGGGGGTAAGGTAAATCCCCCCTGCTCATTGCTCTATTAAGTTATTTGGCAACTCAAGCCTGACTAGTTATAAGTTCTACGTTATAGGTTTTAAGTAAGGGCCCCTTCAACCGCCAGCGCTACTAGTAACCATCATTGGCACATCATCACATTGGCTGATCCTATATCTTACGTCTACGATCAACCATTTCCCTACTCAACTATTTCCCTACAACTACTTCACTAATTAAACTTCAACGCTTTTCCGAAATTATACCGAAGCTGGATCATTTGTTGGTTGCTGATCTCGCCTGGTGTAAAGTGCAAACTGAACATAAAGAAACCTTCCACATTTCCTTTTCTAAACGGTCGCCAGCCAAGATCCAATCGATCGTAGCTATCTTTCGTGTAAAACCGGTCTCCGAATAGGATATCGTGTGCCTGCCCTTTATAAAAGGTATTATGTATAAACCAGGATCGGTAGGCGGCATGCAGGTCAGCAATGAATCCTTTTGGCGTACGGGTGTCATACTCTCCCCTTATACGATCCAATGATCCTAAACCACCGGCCGCAATCGTCAGTGAATCCAGCACCCATTGATCGCTCAAGTCGGCCCCGATCTGCAAAAGAGCAACCATATTATCCCGCACGGGGAACTCGCCATTAGACGTATTGGCCGTATGCAGCATGCTTAAATAATGTGAAAAGAAAAACAGGCCAGTTTGCGCTCTTCCGGACAAGCCAACCATAAACTGTTCCCTTTTTTCAGCTGTTTGCCTACTGGTCCAATCAACCCATATCTGCTGATGGAAACTTCCCTTTCGATAACGGAAAAAGAGCCCTTCTATATTAGGCCGGTAATACATTAAGGTATCGTTCAATACGGCACGAGGATAGTCGCCCAATAGTTCGAAGCGCGGAAATGCACCAATATAAAAGGACAAGCCCCTGTTTTCGTAGTTATAGTAAAGGATTGGATTTACTTTTTCGCCAAAAGGTTCCGCACCAAACTCCTGTAAAAAGTTGACCCCAAAGCGGATACGATGCGTACTATCAAGCCGAAGCCCCACTTCGGGAGCAAAACGCATGCCCAGTATCGACTGTGAATGGAGCTTCGCATTTAAATACTCTCGGTTATCAGCAAAGCCGAAAGCCTTCACCTGCCATTCAAACTCCTGTTGTCCTCTCGAAACAAAAAATGAAAGGCAATATAAAGTAACCAGTACTAATTTTTTCATATTCTATAATGACACCCTTGGCAAGTTTCTATAGTTTGCCCGGGTAAACAAGCTGCGCCAATAATTCAACGAAAGGTTCTTGATGATCATTTAATATAGACATTCTCAAAAAAAAGCGGTTGAATAAATTCCAACCGCTTTTTAAAAGATAAGCTTTTTATTAAATGCCCAATAATAAACGAGCAGGGTCTTCCAACAATTCCTTCACCCGAACCAAGAAACTAACAGATTCCCGTCCGTCAACGATGCGGTGGTCATAAGACAGGGCGACATACATCATTGGGCGAATCACGACCTCACCATTAATGGCTACCGGACGTTCCACGATGTTATGCATTCCTAGGATGGCTGATTGAGGGGCATTGATAATCGGTGTAGACATCATGGATCCGAACACACCACCGTTGGTGATGGTAAAGGTACCACCGGTCATTTCATCAATAGTCAATTTGTTATCCCGCGCTTTCAAGGCCAAATCGCGAACTGCTTTTTCGATTTCGTCTAGGGTCATGGACTCTGCATTACGGATTACCGGTACCACTAAACCTTTCGGTGCAGAAACCGCGATAGAGATGTCCGCGAAATTGCTATATACAATCTCGTTATCCTCGATCCGTGCATTTACTGCAGGCCACTCCGCCAAGGCCGTCGTTACGGCTTTCGTGAAGAATGACATAAAGCCGAGGCCCACACCATATTTATCTTTGAATTTATCCTTATACTTTGCACGCAGATCCATGATCGGCTTCATGTCCACTTCGTTGAAAGTAGTCAGCATAGCCGTTTCATTTTTAACAGAAACTAAACGCTTGGCTATCGTCTTACGGAGTGAAGACATTTTCTCCCTACGTTCATCTCTCGAACCGGCAGCAGCTTTAGGTGCTGTTGTCGATGGTTCAGCCTTAGGAGCCGACGCTGTCGCTGCCGGTTTTGGCTCAACGGCCTTTTTCTCCGCTTTTAAGGCATCTTCTTTTGTAATACGTCCGTCCTTCCCGGTTCCTTTAATGGTACTTGGGTCAATTCCTTTTTCCTTTAAAATCTTAGCAGCAGCGGGTGAAGGTGTTCCGGCAGCATAGTTTTGTTCCTTTTCTTCTTCCTCTTCTTTTGCTGTAGCCGGAGCTGACGCGCTGCTTGGGGCAGCAGCTGCAGCGCCCTTACCAGACGGAATAATCTTACATACTACTGCACCTATAGCAAGGGTATCACCCTCTTGTGCAACAATCTGTAAAGTCCCTGCTACCTCAGCAGGCAGTTCGAAAGTTGCTTTATCAGATTCCAGTTCCGCCAAATCTTCATCCATCTCTACGTAATCACCGTCCTTTTTCAGCCATTGCGACAAGGTCACTTCGGTGATCGACTCGCCCACAGTCGGCACTTTAATTTCAACAGGAGCTCCGGTTGAACCATTATCTTGAGTGGCCGGTTTTGCCTCCGGTGTAGCCGTTGGTGTAGTATTATTTTGTGTTGTGCTTGCGCCTTTACCATCTGCCTCTTCAATGGTGCAGACAACCGCACCGATCTCCAAGGTATCCCCTTCTTTAGCAATAATACGGAGTATCCCAGCCTTTTCAGCCGGTAATTCAAAGGTGGCTTTATCGGATTCTAATTCAGCCAAATTTTCATCCATTTCTACATAGTCGCCATCTTTTTTCAGCCATTGAGATAAGGTAACTTCCGTTATCGACTCGCCTACGGCTGGAACTTTTATTTCTATTGCCATAATCTTTTATGTTAGTCTACTTTTGCTGCTTCTTTAGTTGTCTTTTTTACTTGTTTTTTTGCTTCTGTTCCTGCGCTGTCGTCGGCGAAGGCGCGACTGATCAACGACAGTTGTTGTGCATTGTGTTGTTTCGAATAACCGGTAGCCGTACTGCTGCTCTCTTTACGCGAGATTACGTCCAGCTCCACGCTTGTTTTGCGATATTTACGGCAAATGTGTGGCCAAGCGCCCATGTTTTCCGGTTCTTCTTGCACCCAGTAGAACTTGGTTGCATTCTTATATTTCTGGCGGATAGCGCGTATTTTATCAGTAGGTGTCGGATAAAGCTGCTCCACTCGTATGATAGCAACATCCTTCCGTTTATCATCTTGCTGTTTTTGCAGCAAATCGAAATAAACCTTCCCTGTGCAGAAAAGCACACGTTTTACATCGGCTGTTTTTACGTAACTATCATCGATAATCTCCTGAAATTGACCTTCAGTAAAATCTTTCAGCTTACTCACCACCTTCGGATGTCTCAACAGACTCTTTGGTGTAAATACGATTAATGGCTTTCTGAAATCACGATGCAGTTGACGTCTAAGTAAGTGGAAAAAGTTTGCGGGCGTTGTGCAATTGGCTACTTGAATGTTATTTTCAGCGCAAGCTTCCAAGAAACGTTCGATACGTCCTGAAGAGTGTTCAGGGCCTTGTCCTTCATAACCATGAGGCAATAACATCACCAATCCGTTAGAACGCTTCCATTTTGTTTCAGCACTTACTAAGTATTGGTCAACGATGATCTGCGCTCCATTGAAAAAGTCGCCAAATTGAGCTTCCCAAATAGTGAGGCATTGGGGGTTTGCCAAAGCATAACCATACTCAAAGCCTAGCACACCATATTCAGAAAGTAAGGAGTTATAAATATCGAACTTAACATCGCCCTTGTTAATCGCTTTTAAAGGTATATACTCCTCTTCCGAATCTTCCAGCGTAATCACTGCATGACGGTGCGAGAAAGTACCGCGTTCAACATCCTGTCCGGAAATACGAACCCGAGATCCCTCTGCTAATAACGTTCCATAGGCCATTAGCTCTCCCATCGCCCAGTCGTACGAATCTTCTTCAATCATATTATAACGTGCTTCGAACAACTTTGCAGTTTTGCTGAAGAATTTTTTATCCTTTGGAAGCAGCGTAATTAATTTGGCGATTTCGATGAATTTCTTTTTATCAACCGCTGTATTGGCCGGCTTAAAGATATCTTCATACTTAGCAGGCTTTAATCCTTTCCAAGCGCCGGAAAACATTGGGTTGGACTCGCTCAGGTTTTCTGCCTCTTTCGATTCATCCAAGCGTTGTTGTAATAAGGCTTTGAAATCTTTCTCCATCTCCTTCGCCAAGTTAGCATCCACGCTGCCTTGTTCCATTAGCTTTTTATTATAGATTTCGCGGGGATTTGGATGTGAAGCAATCGCCTTATATAATTTCGGTTGGGTAAATTTAGGCTCATCTGCCTCATTATGTCCATAACGGCGGTAACATAACACGTCGATATAAACATCCGTATGGTAACGCTGGCGATATTCCACCGCCATATTGATTGCAAATATTAAGGCTTCCACATCATCACCGTTTACATGGAAGACAGGGGAAAGGGTCACCTTTGCTAAATCTGTACAATAAGTAGATGAGCGTGCATCTTTAAAATTGGTGGTAAAGCCGATTTGGTTATTGATTACCAGGTGAATGGTTCCTCCGGTAGAGTATCCATCTAATTTTGACATTTGCGCCACTTCGTATACAATACCTTGACCTGCAATTGCAGCATCACCATGAATTAAAATAGGGGCAATTTTCAATTTATCCCCATCGTATTTCATATCGATTTTAGAACGCACCAAGCCTTCTACCACTGGATTGACAGTTTCCAAATGGGAAGGATTTGGACATAAACTTAAATGGACGTCCTTGCCGGTATTTGTTTTGATATCCGTTGAGAAACCCAGGTGATATTTTACATCTCCTCCGAAATCGGGTTCATCACCCTGTGCAGCATAGGTTTTTCCTTCAAACTCAGAGAAAATATCTTTGTAGGTTTTTCCCATGATATTGGCCAGTACATTGAGTCGACCGCGGTGCGCCATACCAATCACGAATTCCTGAATACCAAGATCAGCACCTTTCTCAATGATAGAATCCAGCGCTGGAATGACCGTTTCAGCTCCTTCCAGCGAAAACCGTTTCTGCCCCAAAAATTTGGTACCTAAAAAGTTTTCAAAAACTACGGCTTCATTCAGTTTCTGAAGAATTCTTTTTTTCTTCTCAATAGGAAAATTTGGCTGGTTGCGTGTACTTTCCATATACTCTGTCAACCACTTCACTTTTTCAGGATGCCGAATATAGGTGAATTCAGCGCCGATCGATTGACAATAAGTTTCTTCGATAAGCTGACGAATGTCGCGTAATTTAGCCGGACCTAAGCCAACTTCTACCCCGGCATTAAAAACGGTGTCCATATCCGCTTCCGATAAGCCGAAGGTTTCCAGCTCCTTTCCCGGATAATACGGTCTCCGTTCACGAACGGGGTTAGTTTTTGTAAACAAGTGTCCACGGTCACGGTAACCGTGAATCATATTTAATACCCTTATTTCTTTCAGAGAATGCTCAGAAACGTCGCCGCCTTCCACCGGTTGCCCATGGCCTCCCGCCTGCTCTCCGAATTCAAATCCTTCAAAAAATTTCTGCCATCCAAAATCGACCGAATCGGGGTCTTCCTTATACGCTTTGTAGAGCGATTCTACGTAACTTGAGTCTGCGTTACTAAGATATGAAAGTCTGTCCATTTACTTTATAATACGATGTGCTGACAAAGTTATAAAATATCTGACGGAATGCACATTAAATCAAATTTAATTATAACGTCAGCACAAAAATTTGCTTGATAGTTACCGCACGGTGACGCACATTTTTTCTCAACAAGTTAAGCATGGAAATGTTTAGCTCGAATAAGACAATTGGGGGGTCCCCCAGCGTTTGACATATTCGCCTTGGGCGTCTAGTAAATTTTGCAACTTCTTGATATCGCGAATACCATTATCCTTGGTACTGCTGCCAACACCGGCAATATGTGCCCAATTGCCATAATTGGAGGCAGGGTTGTAATCAACCAGTTTGTCTTCAAAATAGGCAGCACCTAGCAGGTGGCTGATATTTAAGTTGCTTACGAGGTAATGTGCTACCAGCATCCGGGCAGTATGGGATATAAAACCTATTGTATTCAGCTGGTGCATGGCGGCATCGACGAAGGGATCGCCCGTCTCTCCTCGCTTCCACCGGTCGAATAAAGCGTCCCCCACCAGTTCATAAGCGGGTATTTCATTAGAGAAACCTTGCTGTAAAAAGAACTTGTTACCATGCTTTTTAAACATGAAGCGAAAGTAATCGCGCCACAACAAGCCGGTAATAATAGCTGCTGCTTGTTTTTTGGGCAGGCTTTTATCCTCATATTTTTTCACCGCATGATACACGGTATGCACCGACAAACATCCCATTGCTATCCAAGGCGACAAGACGGTTCCTTCTTCAGAACCAAAAGAGCCTGTCAATGATGCCGTATCAGCACCTGCCAATAAAGTCTCCAGACGCCTCAATCCCTCAGTTTCTCCGCCTTTAAAAGGCGATTGATCTGCTATTCCGATTAGATCAGCCGAAAAGCCGAGTGATGCCAAGGAAGGAATCTCGCTCGCTTCCAAATTATCGGGAACCTCAATTTTCACCGGCGTTTCTACCGAAGGTCGGATAGTTGTTTCCCGTTCTATTTTCTTCCTGAAGGTTGCAAAAGCATCGGGAATATCTTTAATTGGAAAGGGTAAATCTTCTTTATGATATAACGTGTGTCCTATAAAATGGCGTAGATTAAGTCGCTTCTTCCACAACGCTTCCTCTACAAGTGTCGAGATATGCGTTTCTTCCTTGGCAACCTCGCGATGGTGATATACTTCCTTTACCTGATATCGCTCTGCCAAGGTTGGCAGTATTTCCTCAGGATAACCGGAAACGACTAATAAGTCGGCACCCAATGCACGCAGGGAAAGTCGGAGGTCCTGTACACTTTCCAAGATAAATTTTGCACGAATAACACCGGTTTTATGCATTCCATTTTTTAAAGGAGTAAATTGACGGGGGTCAAAAACATATACCGGCACCACCCTGTCTGCCTTAGCAAGCGCCTGCCATAATATTTCATTATCACGCACGCGTAAGTCATTTCTAAACCAAACAAGGATTGTATCTTTATTCATTCTTAATATAGGAAACTTTTAATCTCAAATATACTGGTTTTTAAATTCATAAAACAAAAATAGCGGGATTCTCCGCAAGCTTTTACACCGCGTTAACAAACCTTGTTTAAACATGGTGTTTTTTAATGCTTTCCTTATGAAATACTTATTTCATTTTAAACTAAACAGAAAGAACGATATAATTGTAGTTATAAACGTGACATAGGCCTTGCGAAATGAATATACTAATTACCGGACTGAACAATTATTTGGGGAAGCGATTGGCGTGGCATCTTGCCGATGAAGGGTACCAAACATCTTGCTTGGTGCGGAATGAGAAGCATTTCTTGGAAACGACTGAAGAGCATCCGAATGTATCCGTTATACGTGGAGACTTAGTACGCGAACGTTATACACCGACGATTGCGGAACAGATAGATGTGGCCATTTACCTCAGTCAGGATTCTGCCGAATGGAGCGAGCAATACAAAAACCTCGAGCTTCTCTCGTTGATCAACTTTATTAAGCAAGCGAGAAAAAGCAATAGCCAACAACTTGTTTATATTACGCGTTTGCGTACACCTTTTATAAAAGAAGTGCAACAGATTTTGACGGATAGTTATATTTCTTATACCATTGTTAGGATCAGCAATATTATCGGAAAAGAGTCTATCTTGATGGAAATGATGAAAAAGGTGTCGTCGCGCTTCATTATCTTTGCCAATCAGCGTTTGGTAAAAATGCGTGCCCAACCGATTGCTCTGCAGGATTTGTTAACTTATCTAAGCTTTATCGTGCTTAATCCTGCCGCCTTTAATCAAAGCTTCGACATTGGTGGGCCCGACGTTCTGAGTTATAAAGAGATGCTGAAGGCTTACATGAAGCAGATACATATCACTAGGCCGATTATTTCAGTACCAAGCTTTAATAACCGTCTGTCCGCTTTTTTTATCAGTCTCACAACAGGTGTAAGCGTATCCACAGCGCGCGCCTTCGGCGAGAATATTACGCAAGATTTATTGTGCGAAAACAATCACATCCGTGATTTGTTTCCTCATGAATGCCTGACATTTGAACAAGCGCTCAAAGCGGCGCTTGCTTAAAGTTTAATACCGTACACATGAAGAGAATATTAATCACCGGGGCCTCGGGTATGGTCGGTGAGCACCTAACAGCAGCACTTACGAAAAAGGGGTACATCGTTCACGCCCTCGTACGCAAGCCACAACGGGATAGCGAACAGGTAAAATACTTTACCTGGAATGTGGAGGAGGGTATAATAGACAAGACTTGTATAGAAGAGGTGGATGCGATTGTTCATCTCGCCGGTGAAAATATTGGAAAAAGACCGTGGAGTAAAAATGTACGAACGAAGATCCTAAAAAGCCGCACCGATAGTATCGGACTTATTTATAAATTATTATCAACCGGTAATCACCAGGTAAAGCAGGTGGTATCGGCTTCCGGAACGGGCTATTACGGCAATAAACGGGACGAATTATTGAGTGAAGACCGTGTTCCTGCGGACGACTTCCTGGGTCAGACTTGTTTTGCCTGGGAGATGGCCGTAGCAAAAGGTCGGTCGCTCGGGCTTCGTACGGTTTCTTTGCGGTGTGGTGTGGTGTTCACCAAAGAAGGCGGTGCCTTATCCAAAATAGCTGCACCTATTAAACTTGGACTTGGGGCTACTTTAGGAAGCGGAAAACAATATATTCCTTGGATCCATATCCAGGATGCCGTTAATATGTATATCTACGCTTTGGAGCACCCGGGATTACAGGGAGTCTACAACATGGTAGCTCCGGAACCTGTCACCAACAAACAATTAAATCAACAGATTGCAAAGATTTTAGGTAAACCGCTGTGGCTGCCGCCTGTCCCTGCTTTCGTCCTGAAATCCATTATGGGTAAAATGAGTGAGTTACTATTGGATAGTGCAAAAGTATCGCCCGACAAAATACTTAACGCTGGCTTTCGGTTTACCTATCCCACCATAGAAACTGCTTTAAAACATATTTTTGAAAGAGAAAAGAGGGATGAGTAGGAAAGAGCGCCCCTGTATATTCTGGTTCAGACGTGATCTACGCCTACAGGATAATCATGCGCTGTATGAGGCGTTGCGTAGCGGATACAAAGTCCAACCCGTATTCATTTTTGACACTGCGATATTGTCGAAGTTGGAAGATCGCGATGATGCCCGAGTTTCATTTATCCATCGTGAGCTGAGAGCCATAAACAAACAGCTGGAACAACAAGGCTCCGGCATCGCCTTTTACCATGATGAGCCAAATAAAGCTTGGGAAGAAATTGTAAAAGAATTCGACCCCATAGCGGTATATTTTAATCATGATTATGAACCTTATGCGCGAAAGCGAGATAAAGAAATAAGTGATTTTCTTAGGCAATACCATATTGCCGTTTATACCTTTAAAGATCAGGTCATTTTTGAAAAGGAAGAAGTCCTGAAGAGTAATGGCGAACCTTATACCGTATTTACCCCTTATAGAAATTGTTGGCTCGCTCAATTAGGTGAATCCCATCTTAAAAATTATCCAAGTGAGCGTCACTTAGCGGCACTCCGATCTCATTGGCAAACGATTCCCACACTAAAAGAGCTAGGATTTGTTGCTACCAAACAAACTTTTCCGAGTAAAAGCTATAAGACGGTTATAGACGATTATCACCATACACGCGATATCCCTGCGGACGAAAAAGGCACAAGCCATTTGAGTGTACACCTCCGTTTTGGGACGGTCAGTATTCGTTCACTGATAAAGGATGCACGACAAGCGAGCGAAAAAACATGGCTAAATGAGCTGATCTGGCGCGAGTTCTATATGATGATTTTATGGCACTTTCCTGAAACAGTTAACAAGGCCTTTAAATCTGCTTACGACCGAATTCATTGGCGTAATAATGAAAGCGAATTTGACGCGTGGTGCCAAGGGAAAACCGGTTATCCGCTGGTAGATGCCGGTATGCGGCAATTGAATGAGACGGGCTTTATGCATAATCGAGTACGGATGGTGGTGGCTAGTTTTTTGTGTAAACATTTGCTGATCGACTGGCGATGGGGAGAAGCCTATTTTGCGCGAAAATTACAGGATTATGAACAAAGCAGTAATGTAGGAAACTGGCAGTGGGCTGCCGGATCAGGCAACGATGCGGCTCCTTATTTTAGGGTATTTAATCCGGAGATACAATTAAAAAAATTTGACCCCAAGCTCGTTTATGCAAAACGCTGGATTCCCGAATTGGATGACCCCTTTCGCTATCCTAGCCCCATTATAGAACATAAAAAAGCCCGCGAGCGGGCTTTGGAGGTGTATAAAAGTGCTTTGAAGGATTAGTCATCGTTCTCTGTCTTCCGCACAGAAATTTCAAAGTCCAACGCGGTAAAGGGTGGTGTCGAAGACGATCCGGAATATCCATACGCTTGTGTTGAAGGTGTAAGAAAACGGACCGTTCCTCCCTGATTTATTTTGGGAAGAATTTCTTTCCAAGCATTAACAGCTAATCCCGATATCAAAAACCTTGCAGAATCTTGACTCTCAAGTTCGGTACCGTTCATTAAATGCAATTTATATGAGCAAGTAATTGTCGAATCAACCGTAATTGGATTACCGTCACCCTGCTCAGTAATTTGATAATATATTCCAGTCTCGGTTTTTGTAAAATCGGCAGTATCTAGTCCTGCAGCCTGCATTCTCTTTCGTATGGACAAGTCCTCATAAGCCGGCATACTCGCACTATCAATGACCCGAATCACATAATCCATGGAAGCATTGGAAGGTATCCCCAAATCGGTGTTTCCATTTCGACCGTAAGGCAATAAGCGTGACGGGATAAGCACCCGAATTTGACCATCCGTCTTCTTCAACATGCTTCGGATAGCCATTTTTAAGCCTTCTTCTCGTTCAATTTGCTGCTGATAGGCAGGGCTCGTGGAAATCGCGGTGCCCTGCGGAGCGGCCCCCAAGAAATAGCCCAAATAATCAAAATAACGACTGGCGGAAGCAAAGGTATCGGTTACGCTATAAACACCATCCAATGAGCGCACGGTATAGACCAAGGCGTACCGACCGGTATAGTCGATATCATTCCCCTTTCCCTCTTCCAATATTTGATAATACATACCGCTATTGCCAAGGGGTTGAACCGTTAAGTTGTTAGCCCGTATATAGGAATCAATACTGACCGCATCAAGTTCTTCGATGCTTTGGTACTCCTGTTTCTTACAGGCTGCGAAAAGGCTCATGCCCAATAAACTTAATAAGGATATTCTTTTGATAGAAAGGTTCATTTATACTTTATCTCTTGTCTCTAAATTATGTGAAAATCAATTCATTGCTTTGGGCTTGTCGGCATCGGTGATATCCAAAACCTCCAGTTCATAGTCAAGTGGCGAATTTTCCTTGACAATACCATAGGGACGGTCTTGATAGCCATATACGGAAGGTGTGATGATTCTGATTTTAGCGCCGATACGTAAACCACCTTCCAATAATCCGCCAACACTTTTTGGATAAAAGGCAATTTTCCAAGCCAAAATCCGCCCGGTATCGGTTTCGGAAGTTAGCAACGGTTTATAAGGAATGGAATCCAAGCTTGTGTTTTCTTCAAAGATCGTGCTATCCAACATACGTGCTGTATATTTTACCCGGATCAGTTTATTTTTCAGCTGTTCTTTGTTTGTTGTCGAATCGATTGTCAGGTAATCGACAGCCGTAGTCCCCGAATCGCTCAAGACATACCAAATACCGGTCTCCTGATGAAGCTTGGCCGAATCGGACAAGCCATGTGCCGTAATATAAGAAGCAATCATAGGCGCTTCTCGCTCCAACACCAGCTGTTGATCATAGACATAGACTTCCTCCTTATCGCATGAAACTGCCATAAGCCCCATTATAATAAAGAAAATGAGGGTGTAGAGTCTGCCCATAAAATTCAATACAATGCTATTTGCAAAGTTATTGAATTAATTGGTTAAATGCATGTATTAACATTTTTTAACATTGATGCAAGCAATAAGCTTTAAGCCATAGGCGAGCGCCATTCAACACTCGCCTTTTTGAACTTTTACTTTTTATTTTTGAATTTTTACTTTTTACTTTTTAATGCACATTCGACATATCCAGTTTAGCTTTCGCATTTTTCAACATAAGGATAAAAGGCACACAGATTAAGAACATGATACCGATATATAAGAACACGTCCATGTAAGAAAGCACTGAGGCCTGGTTCATAAGCGACCCATCCATCGCTTTCAGCGCGGCAGCTTTAGCTTGGTTGGGTGCCATACCATGTTGCATAAAATTACTTACCATCCCTTGATATCGCTGTTGAAACAAGGGATTGTTCGGGTTGATATGCTCAATTAAATTATTACGATGTAGGGCATTTTGCCGGGTCATAAAGGTAGTAATCAAAGCGATACCGAAGGAACCACCTAACTGCCGCATCATCCCGGTGAAGGCTGCTCCTTGACCGATCTGCGCCCCTTTTAAGGTGGAAAGTGATAGGGTACTTACCGGAATGAATAGCATACTCATGGCTAAACCGCGCAGCATCAGCATCCAAAAGAAATTGCCCTCCCCTGTATCCGGCGTTATAATACGAAAACCCCAAAAACAGAACATAAAGAAGAGAAACATTCCCATAGCGGCCAGGTATTTTTGTTTCACCCCCCGCTGCAGGACCTGTCCGATGATCGGCATCATAAAGGCCGTGACCAATGAAGACGGCACCATCAAAAGACCCGCCTGATAAGCCGTCCAACCGAGGTTGTTTTGTGTATAAAGCGGAATAATGAATGTTGATCCGTACAAACCAAACCCCATAATAAAGGAAAGGATCGTGCCCACCCGTAAATTGGCATCTTTCAGTACGCGCAACTCGACAATCGGGTTTTTGACCGTGAGTTCGCGCCAGATAAATAAATAAACACAAGCCGCACAAAGAATGGTAAAGGCCAAAATCATACTGTTATTGAACCAATCTTCTTCTTGTCCGCGTTCCAATACAAACTGCAACGATCCGACGGCCCCGGCCAGAAATACAATCCCCCACCAGTCAATTTCCCGCGCCGACCGCTTCTCGCCGTATTTAGGACTTTTAACGAACTTAAGTGTCAGCATGGTTGCAATTACACCAATTGGAATGTTGATATAAAAGATGTAAGGCCAGCTATAATTTTCAACGATATACCCACCGAGCGGAGGTCCCAGCGTAGGTCCGACGATGACTCCCAAACCATACAAAGCCTGAGCCATGCTTCTCTTTTCAATCGGGTACACTTCCGTGATAATGGTTTGAGAGGTTACCAACAGGGCACCACCCCCTACCCCTTGTAGAAACCGGAATAAAATCAATTCCCACATGGCGGTTGAATTACCACACAGAAAAGAACATATGGTGAAAAGAATAACCGAGGCGGCGAAATAATTGCGCCGACCGAATTGTTGAGAAAGGAAACTCGTTAGCGGCACTACGATGACGTTACCAATGGCATAAGCCGTAATGACCCAACCAATCTCGCTCAGCGTAGCGCCCATATTACCGCGCATCTCATTGAGCGCAACATTGATGATGGTGGTATCCACAATCTCCAAGAGCGCACATAAAATAGCTGTTATGGTAATAATTGCCCGCCGCCAACCATATTCAACTAAAGAATTTTGTTCCATATATTTTAAGATTTCAGCCTCCAGCCATCAGCAATCAGCTTTTTATTCAATACTTCCAATCTATAAATCCGAGAGCTGAAAGCTGATTTCCGACAGCTAATTAAGATGCACATCTACCAATACGTTCATTCCGGTACGGATTTTTTGAATCAATTCAGGACTTTGTCCCTCGTTAAAATCGATCCTCACCGGAATGCGCTGTACTACTTTCACAAAGTTACCGGAAGCGTTGTCGGGCGGTAACAAAGATTGAGCGGCACCGGTTGCCGGAGAGAAAGAAGCAACCACGCCTTCTAAGGTAGAGTCAGGATAAGCATCCACTTTAATAGACACTTTTTGTCCCGTTTTCATTTTAGTGAGTTGTGTCTCTTTAAAGTTTGCGATTACCCATTTTTCGGTAGTTGGAACAATGTTGAAAAGCGATTGCCCAGCTCCTAAAAATTGTCCCGGTTGCAAGTTCACTTTACCTACCTGACCGTCAATTGAAGCCGTAATCACGGTATAAGAAACATTTAACTTAGCTGCTTCCACTTCTGCTTCCCGTTGCTTAATGGTTGCCTCCGCTACCGATGCCTGCCCGGCACTAACGGATTTCTGCGTACCAACCGCAGCGGCTTGTCTTGCGGCCGATTGTTTCTGTGTTTGTAACACATCGAGCTGTCTTTGTGCCAACTGTTTGGTGGCTAAAGCCTCTTCATACTGTTGTTGCGTAATGCTATGATCCTTAATCAGATTCTCGTAACGCTTAAAATCATTTTCTGCCCGCCAAAGATTAACTTTTGCTGATTCAATCTGCGCTTCTACCGTGTTCACATTCACCTGAGAAGTACTGATATTGGCTTGGGCCACTTGAATACCCGCACCTGCTACATGGGCATTGCTCCGTGCGCTAGCCAATGAAGCCTCAGCCTGAGCTAAACTAACCTGATAATCCCGATCATCCAGGATCACCAAGGTATCTCCTTTATGCACCATTTGGTTATCGCTTACGCGGACCTCCTTGATATAACCGGATACGCGCGGAATAACCGGACTGATCGTCGACACGATCTGTGCATCATCTGTTTCTTCGTGTTTCTGAGCGTGTAAATATTTAATTACACCATATGTTCCTCCCACTAGGATGAGCAGAACGAAAACAATCGCAAAACCCTTATTTCCGGATTTTTTTTCCGGTTCTTTTGCCGTAGTTTGATTATTGGTTTCCATATTTTATTGCTAATACCTTTAAATCTCTTATTTGTTTATTCCCCTACGCTTACACCAGCGCTTTCATACAATTTATTATAAGCTACTACCGCATCGGCCTTTGCATATTCATAATCAATGCCTGCCTGTAAACGAGCCACATCGGCGTCCAACAAGTCGGTGGTAGTGGCTAGGCTGTTATCATATTTATTTTTAGTAATGCGATAATTCTCATTGGCTTGTTCCACGGCCTTTTCATATACTTGAATTTTTTTCAGGCTTTGCGTATAATCCTGATATGCTTTATGTATATCGATCCGTATCCCATCTTTCAATTGTTCCTGGTTCCATGCCAATTGTTCCTCCTGCGCTTTAGCCTGTTTAACTTTTGCTCCTGCTTTGTAAAGCGAAGCTAAATTATAACTCAAACCTACCCCGGCATTTAGGGCGTTGGTAACGGTTAGTGCGTGTGGAACATTGATACCGACATATCCCGCCGAAACCGCAAAAGACGGGTAGTACGATCCTTTTGCTACTTTCACATTCGCATGTGCAGCATCTTGTCGGCTCGAGAGCGCCTTGAAATCGGCGCGATTGTCCAAAGCCAGGCTTTCCCAGTCGGCCAGCGACTTGACTTGAGGTTTAACAGAAAGACCGGTGGTGTCTAAAACCAACCTGGTGCTTTCATCTAACCCCAGCATTAAATCAAAATTAAAATTTGTTATCTTCTCATTGTTCTCGGCATTCAGCAGCGCCAATTCTAAATTGCTTTCCTGAAGTTGAACTTTTAAGAGGTCATTTCTAGCCACCAGACCGTTCGCCTCCATATTAGCGAAATCTTTTACGCGCTGCTTTGAAGTATTCAGGTTTTCTGTCACCAGTTTTACCGCTGCTTGTGCTTTATATAAATTATAATACGCGGCAATGGTATTTTGTATCACCTCTTGCTTGTTCCGTTCGGCATCCAGTTCAGCTGCTTTTTCCAAATATTTAGCCGAAGCAATGCCATTAGTAATTTTACCACCGGCGAAAATCGGCAAGCTAGCGGTAGCCATCCCAAACATAGCTTGGCTAACATTCGGCATTTCGCTACCCGAACCTTCCCCTGATTCTTCCGATCCGGATCCCTGTAACTTAAAATCCACATTCGGTTTATTAACCCGCATGTATTGTCCGGAAATATCAATATCGGGCAGGCGGTTATCCTTCGCTTCTTGCAAAGAAGCTAAGGCCTGTTTAACCTTACTATCGCTCACTTTTAATTCTTTACTGTTTTCCAAGCTTAAATCAATCGCTTGTTGTAAAGTGAGCGTTCTTTGTTCCTGTGCTAACACCGTATTGCCTGCTATAACCAGCAAGCAACACCCTACTAAAAGTTTATTCACTTTATTTATTATATTATCCATTTTTGCTCTTATCTTTTTAATTCCGGTTGGGTCAGGTAAGCAATGAACATTTGCTTGAGATGATTCCGCAGTATTTTGATTTTTTCCTGTTGAAAATTCTCGGCTTCCGAGCCTTCCAGCTTGGCATTTTGTGCTTCGTAGCGACAATTGGCGAGCATCTGATTCACACTTCCAATCAATACGGAGGATAAAAAGAACACGTTTACATCCTTACGAAAAACACCAAGCCGCTGTCCCGCCTTTACAGCTCGCTCCATGAGCTTCCGGTTTTTGGTTTTCATCTCAAAAATCATATCAAACAGCGGTCCTTCCTGTAAAATACTGGCTTCGCGGGTCATAAGTCGATTAAATCGTTGCCTACTGTAGAGCGTGTCAATAAATACATCGATTATCTGTTCGACTTTTTCAAAGGCTGTACTGTCCTTTTCATAAAGAATACTCTCTAATTTGCCCGTAATAAACGTAAAGTGCTTTTTAAAAAGGGCTTCCAGCAATTTTTCTTTCGATCCGAAGTAGTAGGACACCATGGCTACATTGACTTCCGCGGCCTGTGCAATATCGCGGATGGAGGTCTTATCATATCCCTTCTCTGAAAATAAACGAAGGGCGGTGTCCATAATTAAAAGCTGCTTCTCACTGTATTCAGTCATCACTTAATGAATTAATGGGCGCAAAGTTAAACAAACGTTTAATTCAAACAAGCGTTTAACTCATTTGATAACATTAACGTAATACGCATCTGAAATAATCTATTGAAAATCAACAAATTATGAATTGTCTTTTTTTTGTAAAACGATTTCGTGTTGTTGAGTGACGGAATTAATGATGAATAACCGAACAAAGTGTGTTCATGAACACTTAAAAAACAGATAGTGAATAATTAGCTAATGGGATAATTATTCATTAGTGTTAACTTCAAAGGGCATTATTCATAGTCAATTACTTTTTTATTGGCATTCATGAGCTCATTGCACTCGGTTCATGAGCTCCCCTAGGGTCGGTTAGCCAATGTAAGCAGAAAAACCATTGCCAATCGCTGCTAAATAAGTCTTCCTTTAATCACTAAAGTGCGCGCTAATTTGTCGTGGACACACTGTTGCTTACGATCCATAAAGCCAATTAAATAACTCACGCCTAAAGTCAGTAAGCCTGTAATTTTGGCCATATTTCTCCAAAGCGCTCTTCCAAAGCCGATAGGATTGCCTTTCGTGTCGGTTACTTTAATTTGCAACAGCAATTTTCCAGGTGAAGCGTTTTTAGCGGAGCCCTCACCGATCACACATATAATGAATTTGAATAAAGGAACTGTCAATAGGCCGAAAAGGAGGTAAGTCCATTGCTCCTGTTTATGCTCGGCTTTGATCACAATCGCCAGGGCGAAACAACAGTAAATGAGAAAAGCGAAAAAATAGTCGATGGCCGCAGCTAGTAGCCTAACATCTAAGGTAGCATAGTATTGAGGCAGCGCCCGTTCGTATGCTATGCCCAATTTTGCACTGAGATCCGGAATTTCCCTCAGTTCTTTGTAATCATCCCAACCGTCTTCCTTGATAAAGTCTGTACCCACTAATCCCATCGTCCTTAGTTCCGATAAACTAAGTGGTCCAAATGGTTTGCCATTTTTTACTATGTAGTATGATGTCAAATTAAAAATTCAAAATTAAAAATTCAAAAAGCCTCGCTCCCGGAAGATGGCCCGCCTCCAGCAGGGATGACCTGTCTCCCGGAGGGATGATAAAAAACATCCTACCTTACACCAATCTCATCCAACAGCTCATACCTAAAATCTAAAATGTTATGCGCTAAACCGCTAACACCTAAAACCTAATACCTTAACACCTTATGCCCTAAGCCCTAAAGCTCATGCCCAAAACCCTACACCTCCACTAATATCTTTTTACCGAAAATGAACTAAGCCCACCCTTTAAATCAATTAAATATTTATTTCCTGCCTGTTCAAAGCCTTCCGTTATATAAGACCCATCGTTCTGTTTAATAAATCCGGGAAATTCCTTAGAAGATAATCCGGACTTCACATCAATCCGGGCAGCGGCTTCCTTGGGAATTTCTATTTCTACGCTTGCTACACCTGACTCTGCGTCAATGATTGACTCGCCAATCGGCATACCCAGTTTTGTCTCAAAAGAAGCAGCGCCTCCTTTGAGCGTAAGGCGTTCAATTTTATATCGGCTTAAGTCGAAATCGACGGCTCCGGCTCCGACATCCACTCTGATAGTCCAAAGCGGGTTGGTATTCAAAGACATCTCAACCTCATTGTTCCCCTCACCATCGATATTCCAGTTCTTTTTCTTTACATCCTTCATTCTAAAGGTCAATTCAGCCACCGAGTCTTTGGTAGTCGTTTGAAGTACATGCCCCGAAAAAACACCACGCGAATGCGCGCTAAACAGTTCCGCGGCCTCCCCATCCATCTTGTACTCAACGGCACCACCTTTGATTTCGAGGTGGGCTTTTCGAATGCTTGGGCTATAGGGGCTCGAAAAATCCGCATTTTTCACCTCCCCGGCGATGTCGTTATCCCCCCGGTCTTTATTATCACCGCCGTCTTCATAGCTTATATGCCCTCCCCATATTCTACTCGGTTTTGATACCTGAAAGCCTATAAAAATCAAAACCGCAATAGTTGCAACCACTGAGATGGCATTGCCTACCCCATGCTTAGGTAACAGCAAGTTAACCCCCAGAATGATCAGAAACACCGGCCAAAAACGCCATAAACTCGACCAATAAAAAGAGATAACTCCCGTGTTACTTAATAGCCACATGACGCCGATAAAAAGCAGCACCAATCCCCAATTTAATCTTTCTCTATTCATATTCAATATATCTTAACGGTCGACACCAAGGAGCACGACCTATTGCTCCGTTTTATACCACAGCGTTACAGTTTGTTTTATGTACGCAGCTACGAAGGTTGTTCCGATTCGCTCTCTTCCGGTTTTTCCTTATCCTTAGGTTGTGCTATCAGTGGCTCTTCCGCTGCCTGACCTTTTCCGAGCTTGAAAGAGCTAAAGATGCTTATCAGTCCACCCACCACAAAAACAAGCGGCCAGTATTTGATAAGCTCCTCCCAAGTAATAAAATCCAATTGCAATAACAAAAAGAAAGTACCAATGAGCAGCAACGCGACGCCTACCGACCTTCGTTCCCTCTGTTTTCGCCGTTCCAAGTGATGGAATACATCCTCTCCTCCTACCGTAAACGTCTTCTCCATGTGCGGCCGGCCGTAGGGTTCCTGAAACCCGGGAAAAACAAAAGGTTTACGAGGTACTACAATCCACATAATCACATAGGCGATCGGACCTATCAGGCCAATCCCCGCAGCACTAAAAAATATGCTGAGTACAAAAATCACCCGTATCCAGGCCTTATCAATACCCAGATATTCCCCCAGGCCGGCACAGACGCCACCAAGCATGCCTTCCTGTTCATTTCTCCTAAGTTCCTTTTCCATGGTTATAAGCTATATGCTGTAATTTTTAGCCATCGGAAATCAGCTTCACTTTAGGCTTGAGCCATAGACGATAAGCTTTAAGCTTGCCCACCATCACATTGGCTAATCATTGGCTCATCGCCACATCACCGCTTCCAACACCCAACTAAATCTCCAAATCGAGCGGCCTGATAACGATTTCATCCACATTAGCTCCTTTGCTCATCTTTAAGCAAGTCACTACGGCATCTGCAATATCCTCCGCTGCTACAAATTTCTCAGAAGGGATATCCACACCCTCCCAAGAAGAAGTATACGTAGAGCCCGGAATAATTTCTGTAACCTTAACCCCATATGTTCCAAGCTCTTGCCTCAATATAGCTGTTAGACCATGTACTGCATACTTTGTTACACTGTATGAAGCAGCTTTTACAAAAGGCGATTTACCGGCTACCGATCCGACATTGAAAACGTGTCCACTCTTTCTTTGACACATTTTCTTACCAAAATAAACAGCCAAATAATGCGTACACAGCACGTTAACCGCCAAGTGATCGGCCAAAGATTCGGGTGATTCCTCCAAAAAGCCCCCCGGTACAAAAAGTCCGACGTTATTCACTAAGACATCCAAGTGAGAAAAAAAAGCATCGGTTTGCAGGGCCAGTGCTTTCACTTGCTGCTGATCCTTACAATCTGCAACCTGATAATAAAAACGTTGATTCGGATACCGGGATTCAAGCGCTGATTGTAAGGTAAGTAAGTCATTTTCTGTTCTGGCAGACAGCAAAATATCAAAGCCTTCTTTTGCCAAAGCACAGGCAATGCTCTTTCCAATTCCTTTGGTGGCACCCGTAATGAGCGCACATTTTTTCATATCGTTATAAATTATTAATGTTGATTGTTCGCTTTAGGCTCTTTGCCCAACAAACAAATATATCAAATTGCTGTTTGTATTTCTGTTTAGCCAGCCGAATCGCTAAATTGCATATGAATGCAATTTTATATAAGTTTGGTGATAATATATTTTCTTGAGACACATATATGTTTTTTACGAGCTTCGGCAAATATCTTTTACTGTTAAAATCAGTTTTTAAAAAACCTGAAAAAGCGAGTATTTACTGGAAAGAGATTATGCATGAGATGAACAGTATCGGCGTAGGCTCTTTGGGCTTGATCGCCATTATTTCTACGTTCATAGGTGCGGTTATGACCATGCAGATCGCTTTTCAATTAGTGTCTGATCTTATTCCAAACTCCATCATAGGCCAAATCAACCGCGACTCGAGTATATTGGAATTAAGTCCTACCATCTCTGCGCTCGTTTTGGCAGGAAAAGTAGGTTCGTCCATCTCTTCCCAAATCGGTTCTATGCGTGTTACCGAACAGATTGATGCCTTGGAAATCATGGGAATTAATGCTCCCGGCTACTTAATTTTACCAAAGATCTTAGCGGGCATTACCATGGTACCGGTTCTGGTTATCCTATCTATATTTTTGGCACTGAGTGGTGGCTTGATCGGTGGCGCCCTTTCCGGAGCTGTAACGCCAGCTGATTATATTATGGGTATTACAGGAGACTTCAACGGCTATACCGTGGCGGTAGCCTTGGTAAAGGCATTTGTATTCGGTTTTGTGATTACATCCGTAGCTGCTTATCATGGTTTCTATGTAAAAGGAGGCGCTTTGGAAGTTGGGCAAGCGAGTACAAAAAGTGTCGTCGTCAGCTGTATTATGATCTTGGCCACGGATTATGTAATTACAGCGTTAATGCTCTAAAAAGCGATTAGTTATTACCATTAGCCCTTAGCTAAACGAGCTAATATATAAAAGCTAACGGCTAAAAACCAAAAACAATGATTAACGTTCAGGACATATATAAATCCTTTGGTGACAATGATGTGCTTAGAGGCATATCTGCCAAATTTGAAGCCGGTAAAATCAGTTTAATCATCGGAGGCTCCGGCTCAGGAAAGAGCACCTTACTCAAGTGCATGGTTGGTTTGCATGAGCCAAACAAAGGAAAAGTGCTTTATCAGGACCAGGACTTTACCCGGATGAATTTTGAAGAGCGTATTCCAATCCGAAAGGAAATTGGCATGCTTTTTCAAAACTCAGCCCTATTCGATTCGATGACAGTAGAGGAGAACATCACTTTTCCTTTACAGATGTTCAGTGACATGAGCAAAAAAGAGCGCATTGAACGCGCTAATTTCTGTTTAGAACGTGTAAATCTGGAAGGGCGGAATAAACTTTATCCTGCAGAACTTTCAGGCGGGATGAAAAAACGGGTTGGGATTGCCCGAGCCATTGCCATGACGCCCAAATACCTTTTTTGCGATGAGCCCAATTCCGGTCTGGATCCACGTACTTCCATTGTCATTGACGAACTAATCCAAGACATTACAGAAGAATACAACACAACAACCGTTGTTGTTACACATGATATGAACTCGGTAATGGGCATCGGTCAATATATATTATTTCTATATCAAGGAGAAAAGAAATGGGAAGGATCGAACAAAGAAATTGCCCATACCGACGTTGAGGAGCTAAACGATTTTGTTTTCGCCAGTCCATTCATGAAAATAGCCAAGGAGAAGTTTTAGTAAAGCTGTAGGCTATATGCATTAGGCCTTAGGAGCGTAAGATTCTAGGCTTATTGCTTTGTAGCTTGGAACTTATCGCTTCCACCTAGCCTATAGCATAAAGCTTAATACCTCTTATAACCAATAACAAATCATTATCTTTGCCAAAAAATTAACGCTTTGACACAGACATCCAGCATACAGCTTTTGACTCCTCAATATTGGAAAGACTATGAATTGATTGATTCCGGAAATTTTGAAAAATTGGAACGCTTCGGTCAGCTTGTACTGATTCGTCCGGAACCGCAAGCAGTTTGGCCAAAAGCGCTGAATGAAGGAGAATGGAACAAACTTCACCATATCCGTTTCAAAGGCCGTTCGGCTACTACCGGAGACTGGCTCAAGAAGGATGCTAAAATAGCTGATAGATGGCATATCACCTATAAAAATCCTGACGTAGAAATTAAGTTCCGGCTGGGACTTACCTCCTTTAAACACGTAGGCATATTCCCCGAGCAAGCGGTTAATTGGGACTATATCTCATCGACTGTCAAATCCTTTAAAACGCCAAAGCCAAAAGTTTTAAACCTCTTTGCTTACACCGGCGGAGCTTCGTTGATCGCTCGGGCCGCAGGCGCCGATACAACTCATGTTGACTCTATTAAACAAGTGGTTACCTGGGCAAATGAAAACCAGGAACTCTCGGGTTTAGCAGATATACGCTGGGTTGTAGAAGACGCTTTAAAATTTGTTAAGCGCGAACTAAAAAGAGGGAATAAATATAATGGTATTATCCTTGATCCACCAGCTTACGGCCACGGCCCCAAAGGGGAGAAATGGAAATTAGAAGACCACATTACCGAAATGATGTTCGATGTGGTTAAGTTATTAGACCCCAAGGAACATTTTTTAATCCTCAACACATATTCCCTAGGTTTTTCCTCTGTAATCGTGGAAAATCTTATCAAAAGCGCTTTCCCTTCGGTCAAAAATTTAGAGACGGGCGAATTATTCCTTCAAGCCACTGCTGGAAGTAAATTACCTTTAGGCGTATTTGGAAAATTCAGAAGCTAACGTGAAATAGCACCACCTACAGTTGCTTACGATTAATACTTAAGTCGCGGCCCTTTTTCAGTCCGGATAATATCCCTTTTATTATTGTCGTTACTTTTATTTTGTAAATCAGTAGGACTTTATTCGGATCTTGTTCGGAGCTTATTCGGATAAAAGCAAATAAAATCCTAATTTTTTCCGAATTTTAATAAAACAGTTACTAGTTTAGTAGTATAAATCGTATATCAACATTCTCTAAAGTTGATATTGTATCTAGGAACCTTTAATGATAATCCGTCATGGGAAGAGTAACTAATGGAGCTAACGGCCCAATTTCAGGAAAAGTAGGAAGCGTTGTATTCTGCAAGTGGAAAGGAATCGACTATGTTCGTGGATTACCGCGTATCAACAAAAACCGAAAACCTACCAAATCACAAGCCAAGCAGCGCAGCAAGTTTAGCTTTATGCAAGAAAAGTTGAAACCCATAGTTCCTCTTGTTCGTTTAGGTTTTATGAACTACGCGACTAATAGAACCGGTCACAATTCAGCCATGTCGTATAACTTGAAGGAAGCTGTTTTAGAAACAACCGATGGTTATAAATTGGACTACGAAAAGTTCTGTTTTAGCAAAGGAATCCTTCCTCCACCCGAAGGTGTTCAGGTAGAGCAGAAGAATAAGAAGCTTTATATTAGTTGGAAAAATACATCCATAGACTCTAAACTGAACCGGAACCGAACCATGCTGCTCTTATATCCGGAAGACAGGTTAACTTTCGCAGAAGCAAAACAATTCGGGAATTGTAGGTTTGAACTGCATGACGAGATCGCACTACCTGCAGGACTTAAAATTGGCACGAAGCTTCACCTTTATTTGTCATTTTTTGCTACGGAT
Source organism: Olivibacter sp. 47 (assembly GCF_030372825.1). Lineage (NCBI taxonomy): Bacteria > Pseudomonadati > Bacteroidota > Sphingobacteriia > Sphingobacteriales > Sphingobacteriaceae > Olivibacter > Olivibacter sp. 47. The sequence goes on along the minus strand of NZ_JAUCNR010000001.1, from coordinate 5,179,022 downwards.
GGTAGCAACAATAGTTCAGATAGCGTATACGCGGGTGTTATAGAAATTCAATAATTTTCCTACCTTTACTTTAAGCAGGTTCTTATTCCCTGTCGAATAACATTATTTGGCACGACGGTCCTCTTTTGTTGCTAAAACGGTAACAAGACACTCCTTTGTACGTCTTAATAATCATGGAACACAACGAAATCCCAAAAAAGAATAAATTCATTGTCTGGCTTAAACGGCTCGGTTTCTGGGGTTTTCTTTTCTTTTTACTGAAAGGAATTTTGTGGCTGATATTGGGCTACTGGGTGTTTAAGCAATAGTAAAGCCAGCTATTTTTTAATTTTTAGTTTTTTATGCTTACTATTGCTATGAACAAACCTAATGCATATCATGATTCATTCACACGAAGAGGAAAAAAGTCTAATTCTTCTTATCAAGGATGGGAATGAAGTTGCCTTTCGCCAAATTTATGATCGCTATCGAACAAAAATTGTCAGTTTTGCCTATCGGTTTCTAAAAAATGAAGAAGATGCAGAAGAAGTCATGCAAGAAACCTTCATTCGCTTTTGGCAAGCAAGGGATAGATTGGATCATAGCTTTACCGCAGCACCACTTTTATTTACTATTTCCCGTCGACTTGTATTAAATGAATTGCGAAAAATTGCCCAATCGGAGAAGGCTATTGCGGAGTTATTGGAAAAATCCGACAGACTAGATCATCTTTCGCAGGATATCATGGCTGCAAAAGAAATCGATGAAAAATCAAAAGAAGCGCTGAATCAACTTTCACCACAACAGAAAACAATTTTCTGCCTCAGTAGGTATGAAGGACTAAGCCATGATCAAATTGCCGAACGATTACAAATCTCTCCTCATACGGTTAACAATCATTTGGTAGAAGGCCTGAAAAAAATCCGAAAACATTTGTTACGATACGGCTTAATCCATTTTTTTCTCCTTTTCTATTTTTGATTTAAAAAATTTTCCCGGTAGCCTAGTTATCCTTTAGCTTTCCTGTGTATTGACTTATAAAGAGCTTTGACGAAGCTTCAAAAAGGTCACATATGGATCAAACACGCCTACGCGAACTATTGGAAAAACTAGCGAGTGATCGCATTACGGCAGAGGAGCTGCATAGGTTAATGCAGGCTGTTCAGGACGACACCTATACAGAGGAGCTTGATCAGGCATTAAGGCGGTTTCAGGATTTACCGATCATCCCCCACTTGGATGACCAAGAACAATCCCTCAAAAGTTATCAGCGGATTATTTCCGATAAGCGATTTTTACAAGCTCGCAAACAAAAACGCCTCTATCTGACTTGGGTTGCGGCTTCACTGGCCTTGATATTAGTCGGTGCGCTTTTATATCAAAGGCTGTCTTCTCCACGGGAACATTTACGGAATGCATTTACCACTACCTGGACGGCCCCATTGGGCGAGCAACGACAAATTGAGTTGCCTGACGGTACCTCCGTTTGGCTAAATGCAGGTAGCCGATTAGATATTCCGCGCAACTATAACGATAACGATAGGCGCGTGGTTTTAGCCGGAGAAGCTTATTTTGATGTTCAATCCAACAAACAAAAGCCATTCACTGTGGAAACAGGTTCTCTTATCACTAAAGTATTGGGAACCGCATTCAACATTAACAGCTTCGATGCATCGCATATCGCTGTAACAGTCCGGCAAGGGAAAATAGCCGTTCAGCATCAGGCTGAAACTGTATCCTTGTTAACCGCAAATCAACAGTTGATTTATAATGTCCATACCAATCACAAGCAAGTACATGATGTAAATGCCACTGCTATGATTGCTTGGATTCATCAGCGATTGCGCTTCGATAACATAAGCATGGCAGATGCAGGAAAGGCCTTGGAAAGATGGAGTAACAAGACCTTCATTTATCGTAATGACGCCATCCGCGGTTGTCATTTTACCGTGTCCTTCCATGAAGGAGAGAATTTGCGGGAAATGTTAAATGTCATTAGTGCACTGAACAACTTTAAATATGAAATAAAAAATGACACCGTGTACCTCGATGGTAATGGCTGTGAATAGCGCTCCGCTTAAACCCTAAAAAAAATGATGAACAGACGAACATATCCTCCCTAAAAGCAGTCACACTGGCGGCAACCAATGTGACTACACATGCAAATAAGGGATTCTTGCGGCAATCCCTCAATATTAAACCCAATCTTAACTAGAGATAAGCTTAATTATGCAAAATTATGAATTTTAAACCAACCTATCTCATTTTTATTATGAGAACAGCCAGTCTTATAGCCTTTTTGATACTTTTTTCTTTTGGCCTGTTGCTAGCTGAAAAAACCAAAGGCCAATCCATTTATAAGGACTACATTTCTTTTTCTCATCAAGGCTCGCTGGAAAGCGCCCTTTTAAAGATCGAGTCGCTCAGCAACTATCGTTTCGCCTATAAAGCCAAAGAGGTAAAAAACTACCAAACGATATCGATATCACCCGCCAAACGTTCAGTTGCCAATGTTCTGGATAGGTTATTAAAAGGCACCTCTTTATCATATCAATTGCAAGGCGATTATATCCTGCTGAAAGAGAAGAAGGAAGGTCTGCCAAAGTCCATTAGTGATCAGCAGGATTTTCCTGTTAGCGGAAAAGTGCTTGATGAGGCAAAACAGCCCTTAATTGGCGTATCCATTAAAGTAAAAGGCACCAATGTAGCCAGTCGTACCGACGATCAAGGCCACTTTATGATCAGCGCCACTCCTCAATCCATTCTGTCTATTAGCTACTTAGGCTACGAATCCCAAGAAGTGGCAGTTGGAAATGGGCAAGACTTACAGATTGTACTTAAATCAATAGAGGCCGCTTTGGACGAAGTAGTGGTAGTTGGTTATGGAACACAACGTAAACGCGATTTAACCGGTGCCGTTGGTCAAGTGAGCGGCACGGACCTCCGTAATATGCCAATTCGAAATGCGACAGAGGCCCTACAAGGTCAAACGGCAGGTGTACAAATCACTTCTACCGGCGGAAGCCCCGGCACACCTCCTGCTGTTCGAATTCGTGGAATAGGTACGGTAAACGATAACAATCCGCTCTATGTGGTAGATGGACTTCCTCAGAATGACATCGGTTGGTTAAATCCCAATGATATTGTGTCCATTGAAGTTTTAAAAGATGCGTCGGCTACCGCCATATACGGTTCAAGGGCAGCCAATGGGGTCGTTATGGTTACCACGGCGAAGGGGAACGCCGATGGTGACAAGCTAAACAGCCAAATATCACTGGATAGTTATATCGGCATCCAAAATCCGATAAAAACTTATGAGATGATGAACGCTTCGGAGTTTATGGACTACAAGAATCTGGCAAATATCAATGCAGGTTTAGATCCCTATTTTTCGGAACAAAACAAGGCAGAGGTGTTACAATTTCTGCGTGCCAACACAGGAAGTGAAGAGGGTACCAATTGGTGGCAAGCGATCAATAATAAGAATGCCTTAGTGCAAAATCATGATATCGCCATTTCCGGTGGTGTTAAAGATTTAGCCTATCGGACCAGCTTGAGTTATATGGATCAAGAAGGGATTATCAATGGATCGGACTATGATCGATTATCTTGGCGGACTAATTTCAACCATAATTTACGCAGCTGGCTAAAACTATCGGGGAATATTGGACTCATCAATGAAGGTAGAGGCAATGTGCTTGAAAACAGCCCGGGTTTCAATACCGCTTTTATCGCTTTTGTAGCCGATCCGATCTCGCCCGTGTATCGGACTAATTTAGTAGACGTTCCCGACTTTTTACGATCAGGATTGTTCCTTGATCGCATTGATCAAAACAATCCATGGTCGTTTTACAGTCCCATTTTAATGACTAACAAGGAGAATCCGGTAGCCCAGACCGAGATCTACAAAAACAATCGATGGAAGGGAACGGCTATTAAGGGAGGTGGATCAATTGACATACAGCCCTTAAGCTGGTTAAAACTGAGAAGTAATTTTGGCGTGGATTTAGCCAGAGGGACCTCGGATTATTTTTCACCGAAATATTATTTAGATGGCGATCAATTCAATGTGGACGCCACGGTAAGTAAATCCAATTCAAAGACGGATTACTATGTGTGGGAGAACACAGCCACATTTGATAAAGAATTCGCCGATCACCACGTAACGTTCTTGGTGGGTACCTCGGCAGAACAATGGAAAAGCGAATCCTCCAGCGCCTCGAAACAAGGGTTAGTATCCAATGATCCCAGTCAGTGGATCATTGATGCCGGCACCATTAATCCGCAGGCATCCGGCACCAAATGGGAGATGGCACTTAATTCTTACTTCAGTCGGCTTTTCTACGCTTATAAGGACCGCTATATGCTTACGGCAAATTTCCGCTACGATGGTTCCTCCAACTTTGGCGAGGATAAAAAGTGGGGAGCTTTTCCTTCACTTTCCGCTGGATGGAATTTTGCTGAAGAAGATTTTATTAAGCAATGGTCGTGGCTCAATTTAGGGAAGCTTCGGGTAAGTTGGGGAAAGATAGGTAACCAAAACATCAGTCGAGGTGCTTATCTAACCACCTTTTCGGGCAATATGGGTTATTATCTATTCGGTCCACGCAATCCACAGTTAATTGGTGGCAGTAATTACATCGGAAATACGGGGATAAAATGGGAGCAGACTGAGCAGCTGGATATTGGCTTAGATTTAGCCTTCTTGAACAACAAGCTGAACCTAACAATAGATGCCTATCGCAAAACCACGGATGGGATGTTACTGAATGTTCCTTTGCCGGCTTACCTCGGCTTTCCGAATAGTCCCTGGTCCAACGCCGGTGGCGTCCGTAATAGCGGATTGGAATTTGATCTTTCGTACCGTAATAAAATCGGAGATTTTGGTTATTCCATTGCTGCCAATGCATCGACCTTTAAAAACAAGGTCTTGAGTTTAGGTGGGGGTGAGCCTATTACCGGTGGTGGTTGGATCAGCTACACAACTACCCTGACCGAAGAAGGCATGCCGATCGGTTATTTCTACGGCTTCAAAACAAATGGCATTTTCCAGTCGCAACAAGAAGCCGATGATTATATTCAAGAAGGCGCCCGTCCAGGGGATTTACGTTTTGTAGATGTCAACGGTGACGGGACCATCAACAATGCCGATCGCACGAATTTGGGTGATCCCTTTCCTGATCTGACCTACGGACTCCGTTTAGGAGCAGATTATAAGCACTTCGACTTTCAGCTGTTAATGCAAGGTACCTTAGGCAATAAAATCATGAACATTGCTAAGATCGACATGAAGTCGGGAGTAGGCTGGTACAATGCGCCGAAAGAGTTGTTAACCGAGGCCTGGTCACCAAGTAATCCAAGTCACACGCAGTTCGCGATCAACGCTTCCAATCAGAACAATTTGCAAATATCCGATTGGTTAGTGGAAAATGGGTCATACCTACGGATAAAGAGTGTGCAATTAGGGTATACGCTGCCGGATGCTTGGCTAGCAAAGGCCAAAATTCAACGTATTCGCGTGTGGACAGGAGCGTACAACCTCCTCACCTTCACTTCCTATTCGGGTCTCGACCCTGAGATTGGCAGCGGTTCCCCCTTAAGTATGGGAGTAGATCAAGGTTATTACCCACAGGCAAGATCATTTATGTTTGGTATCAATGCAAACTTTTAGACAATGAAAAGAACGATAACGTATATAGTCATAACGGCTTTCGGCCTTATCGCTAGCTGTAAGCGTGACTTTTTGGAAAGAGACCCTTACGGCGTACTGGACGAAACAGATTATTTTAAGACCGACGGTGCCGGCTTAAAGTTGGTGACGGGCTGTTACCAACCAATGCAAGACGGATGGGGTTACACCGTTAACAAAGTAGCTATTGGCGATGAAAGTGTCGATAATGCCGATGCGGGAGGTTCCGATCCTGGCGATCGGCCGCAAACAACTGAAGTAGGGCGCGGTCGACCTCTTTCTTCCAATCCCCTATTATTTGAAACGTGGAGTAATCGATATCGTGGTATTGGCAAATGTAATATCGCCCTTGATGCGCTGAAACGAGAAGGAAGTAACTTAGTAGAAAACGGAGCACCTCTTCCAAGTGAAGCACTTGCCCGTTATTTTGCCGAAATAAAGTTTTTGCGCGCTTGGTATTATTTCGATTTAATTACTGTATTCAAGGAAGTTCCCCTCTTAGTTGCTGTTGAAGACCCTTCTACACGAAAGGGGAAGGCCAGCATCGAAGAGCTCCGCAACCAGTTGTACATCGATTTAGACGAGGCTATTGCCGAGCCCAATTTTCCACGATCGTCCGAATTACCCGACAATGAAACCGGACGAGCCACCAAAGATGCAGCTTATACGCTTAAGGCACGAGCTGCACTTTTTTTTGCCGGATTAATGGAACAGGGCAAAATGGAGGGAGATGCATTAGGTGAATATCTCATCGCAAAAGAAATGGCGGGAGAGGTCGTTAACAACGGACAGCTCCATTTGCTGCCCGATTTTCAGGACTTATTTAGAGGTGATTATCAAGTCGGCCCCTTCTCAAAGGAATGCATTTTCGGTGTGCTGCGAAAATTCGATCCAGCTTTTAGCTTAGCGGGCGACCCCTTTGCTATTATGAATGTAGGCAGAAATAATGTAGGCGGCTGGGGAGGAAATACCCCAACGCGCGATCTGGCAGCAGCATTTGATCCGGCTGATCCACGCAAAATGTTTACCATTATCAGTCATAACGACATTTTCAAAACTTCTAGCGGAGGAGAGGAAGTACACAACTATCGCGGTTATTTTAACGACTATAATTTGCAACAGAGTCGTAAAGCCTTTGTGCCACAAGCCTATCGGCAACAAAACGACTTGCAACGTAGCAATTGGCAGCCGTATTGGATCCGCTATTCCGAGGTATTGCTTATCTATGCAGAAGCCATTATACGAACAGGTGGCAATCACGCAGAAGCATTGAACTACCTGAACGAAGTACGTCACCGCGCCTACGTAACGACCTCCAAAGTTGATGAACCCGCTATTTATCGCTTGTTTGCAACCGGTCTCAAAGCCATCGATGAGGCTACTTTTGCAAGCCGTTACGCCATAAAGACCTCTGATGATATCTTGCAAGCCATAAAGAAGGAGCGTCGATTCGAATTAGCCCTCGAGGGATTCCGACTATACGATCTAATACGTTGGGGTGAATACGCGAACACTATGAAAGCCTTCCACCAAAAATACGGCTTTGCAGATAAAGGACGTGATGCCAGTGAAAACAGCTGGCCTTTCCCTATACCTCAAATTGAAATTGATCGCTCCAATGGAGTATTAGTACAAAACAGCAATTACTAACATGGATTTAACACGAAGAAAATTTATAAAAGAAAGCACCGCCTTGGCAGGATTCACCATTGTTTCCAGTCATGTCTTGGGTAAAACTTTGGGATACGTGGCGCCTAGCGACAAGCTGAATATAGCCGGCATAGGTGTTGGCGGCATGGGTCGCCGCAATTTAGCTAACATGAACACTGAAAATATTGTCGCCCTTTGCGACGTAGACTGGAAATATGCACAAAAGACTTTTCAGGATTACCCGAAGGCAAAACAATATAAAGATTGGCGGAAACTATTTGATGAAATGGGAAATTCTATTGATGCCGTTATGGTAGCAACTCCCGACCACAATCATGCCGTCATTACTGCACAGGCCATTACGCTGGGAAAGCATTGTTATACGCAGAAACCGCTCAGTCATTCCGTTTATGAATCACGCTTATTGACCAAATTGGCCGCCAAATATAAAGTAGCCACTCAAATGGGAAATCAGGGAAACTCTTTTGACTGGTGCCGACAGGTTGCCGAATGGATTCAATCCGATATTATCGGAGAAGTTGCAGAAGTCCATTGTTGGACCAATCGACCCATTTGGCCGCAAGGCCTTATGCAGCCCAGCGATGCCATGCCTGTACCCGAAACGCTTTCCTGGGATCTCTTTTTAGGCCCCGCCAGCAAACGTCCGTACCACAGCGTTTATACGCCATGGAACTGGAGAGGTTGGTGGGATTTTGGTACCGGCGCATTAGGCGATATGGCCTGTCATATTATGGATCCCATTTATTGGGCTTTAGATTTAAAGTACCCCATTAAAGTTAATGGCAGTTCAACGCTCAGTAATTTGTATTCACCACCTCATGCACAAATGGTGCAGTATACTTTTCCGGAGCGACCGAAAAAAAGAAAAGTAAAAATGCCGGAAGTAAAGGTCTATTGGTATGACGGGGGGTTGATGCCCGAAAGACCAGTGGAACTCAGTCCCGGCATGATGTTAGGCGACGAGAATGGTGGTATTCTCTTCATTGGTAAAAAAGGAAAAATCATGACCGGATGTTATGGCATGAACCCAACCCTTTTACCAGTGAGCGAAATGGAACATTTTGAGCAGCCGACGCCTTGGATTCCGCGGATTAAAGGTGGAAATGGAGATATTTGGAGTACCAATGCCCACGAGCAGGAATGGATTCGCGCAGCCAAGGAATCTCCGGAAAATCGCACGGAGGCCAGTTCGCATTTTGGATTCTCCGGACCATTTAATGAGATGGTGGTGATGGGTGTATTAGCTGTTCGACTACAGGGCCTACACCGCGACCTGCTGTGGGATGGTGAAAATATGACCTTTACCAATATTGGAGATCAAGATAAAATCAACATCGTTTCGGTGGACGAGTTTAAAGTAGTTGATGGCGATCCCCGATTTGATCGTCGTTTTACGGAGTTCGGAGCTAAATCCATTGCAAACGAATGGATAAAGCATACTTACCATAACGGATTCCAATTGCCCGAAATGCCGATCGACTAATATGGTTTAATAAGTAATCGCCGGTGTCGTTGATCTGTTATGCGATCGACGGTACCGGTCTTAAATATAAGAGAATTCATCATGAAAAGATTAGAAAGGAACCTGATAACCGTATTTTTTACCGCCTGCTTAATTCTATACAATTTTCATTACGCGGCAGCACAATCCCCAGAGGTAAAGACCGATTGGAAACTTGCCGTCCAGTCGTATACCTTCCATAAGTTTACACTGATGGAAACCTTAGATAAAGTACAAACTTTGGGACTGCACTACCTGGAAGTTTACCCGGGGCATCCCTTGGGCGCAGGCTTTGGCGAATTAAACTTTTCGCCGAGTTTATCAAAAGAAAATCAAGAGAAATTAAATCAAGAGGCTGCAAAACGAGATATAAGGATCATTGCCATGGGAGTGGTTGTAACGGAAGCTGCCGAATGGGAAGCTTATTTTTCCTTTGCCGCAGCCATGCATATGGAGTACATTAGTGCCGAACCGGCCTTGGCCGATTGGGACTTGGTTGAAAAGCTTGTCAAAAAGTATAATATAAAACTGGCTGTCCATAACCATCCCAAGCCTTCATTGTATTGGAGTCCTAACGATTTATTGCAGGCGATCGGTCACCGCGATGCGAGGATCGGCTCTTGCGCAGATGTGGGCCATTGGAGACGAGAAGGGCTGAATCCGCTGGAATGCCTTAGGAAGGTAAAGGGGCGTATACATGCACTCCATTTCAAAGACATCACCTCTGGTAAGCGTTCAGCGCACGAGGAAATGCCCGATACAATCTGGGGTACCGGCATACTCGATGTAAAAGCTATGTTAGCTGAACTAAAACAACAAAATTTCAAAGGAACCTTGGCCATCGAATATGAAAACAATTGGGAAAATTCGGTACCTGATATACAAAAAAATTTAACTTATTATTCCCAGGCTTTAAAGGAAATTAATCCATAAAGGCACAAGCTAAGCATCTGTAACAGGAAATAACTAAATTGCTGCAGGTATCATTATAAACAAAAAGAGCATGAATATATCGGGGAAGGCGAAAGCGCAGCACACGTATGATGTCATTGTAATCGGTTCCGGCATCAGCGGTGGTTGGGCGGCCAAAGAATTTTGTGAGAAAGGGTATAAAACGTTGGTATTAGAACGGGGTCGAATGGTCAAACACCTGGAAGATTATCCTACGGCGATGCAGGATCCTTGGCAATTCACACATCGAGGAGAGCTACCGGAAGCGGTGACGACTAACAATCCCATTGTGTCCCGTTGCTATGCTTTTGACGAAACAACACAACACTTTTTTGTAAAAGATCAGGAACACCCATATGTGCAAGAGAAGCCGTTCGACTGGATAAGGGGCTATCAAGTTGGTGGCAAGTCCCTACTTTGGGCACGACAAACGCAGCGTTGGAGTGATTATGAATTTGAAGCCCCGGCACGGGACGGTTTTGCGATAGACTGGCCCATTCGCTATAAAGACCTGGCACCATGGTACAGTTATGTAGAAAAGTTTGTTGGAATCAGCGGGACCAAAGATCAGATTCCGAACCTTCCCGATAGCGAAGTGCTTCCTGCTTTCGAGATGAATGCTCTAGAGAAGCACCTTAAAGAACGAATAAAAGCCTCTTATCCCAATCGCCATGTCATCATTGGTCGTTGTGCCCACCTCACGGCACCACAAAAAATTCATGTAGCCCAAGGAAGAGGCCAATGTATGGCTCGGCACCTCTGCCATCGGGGATGCCCATTCGGTGCTTACTTTAGCAGTAATTCATCCACACTACCCTGGGCCGATGCTACAGGTAATCTGACCTTATTGACCAATCAGGTGGTGGAATCTATTCTGTACGATGAACAAAAGGGCAAAGCAATCGGTGTGCGTACTGTGGATAGCAAAACAAAACTTGTAAAGGAGTTTTATGCACGCATTATTTTTGTTAACGCATCCGCTCTTAACACCAATCTTATCCTATTAAATTCGAAGTCAGCCCGCTTCCCCCAAGGGTTGGGCAATGACAACGGCTTACTTGGCCATTACATTGCCTTTCATAATTATCGTGGCAATATATTGGCCAGCTTTGATGGGCTTCGCGATCAATATTATTACGGACGACGCCCCACCAGCATTTTTATGCCTTCCTTTCGCAATGTATTCCGGCAGGAGACCGACTTTCTACGAGGTTATATGATCGCCTTCAGCGCTAGTAGAGCAGGATGGAGCCAACAGCTGGAAGGAATTGGAAGTGATTATAAAGATCAACTCACAGAGGCCGGTCCGTGGCAGGTTTTCATGATGATGCAAGGAGAAACCATCCCTCGATATGAAAATCATGTCCGCTTAAGTGATCTTGAAAAAGATTCGTGGGGCATTCCCCAATTGATTACATCCGTTGACTATACGGATAATGACCTAAAACTTATGCACGATTTTCTGGAACAGGGCTCTGCTATGCTCGAGCAATCCGGTTGTAAGGTCACAGCAAGGATTGACCGTAAAGATGCACCGGGCTTGGATATACATGAAATGGGCGGGGTACGCATGGGAAAGGACCCCAAAACATCGTTGTTGAATAAGTGGAATCAACTTCATCAATGTAAAAATGTATTTGTTACCGATGGTGCCTGTATGACCTCAACCGGTAATCAAAATCCATCCCTGACCTATATGGCACTTACAGCAAGAGCAGTAGATTATGCCGCTACGGCACTTCAAAAGAACGATGGAACCGTTTGACATCCATAAATTCCAAATATGAAAAGACGAGATTTTATAACAGGCATCACTATAGGCAGCACCTTTTTAGCCAATATCCCTTACCTATCAAATGCATCAGCTCATGCGCATGAAAAGCACAAACAGAAAGAGCTTAAGTCCGACATTGTCATCGTTGGCGGAGGCTTAGGCGGATGCGCGGCAGCTTTAGCCGCGCTGCGCCATGGATTGCGCGTTACACTGAGTGAAGAAACCGATTGGTTGGGAGGTCAGCTCAGTCAACAAGGCGTACCTCCCGACGAGCACCGATGGATTGAAACCCATGGTGCACCCGCCTCATACCGCGCTTTTCGTGATCGCATACGTACGTTTTATAAACGCAATTATCCATTAACGACCGAAGCAAAACAGCGCACCCATTTAAATCCCGGAGATGGTTCCGTTTCACGCCTATGCCATGAGCCTAGAGTGGCTGTTGCCGTCCTATTGGAGATGTTAATGCCTTATTTAAGCTCCGGTAAATTAACCTTACTCACGGATTATCGAGTTATAAAAGCCGCTGTTCATCAAGATCAGGTCACCGCAGTACTTGTGAAACATCGGCATGAGGATCATGAACTTACTTTAAATGGTCATTATTTTATCGATGCTACCGAGCTCGGTGATCTGCTCCCATTAACCGGTACCGAATACGTTACAGGTACCGAATCCAAAAAGGAAACGAACGAGCTGCATGCCCCGGAAGTCGGCAAGCCTGAAAACCAACAGGCTTTTACTATGTGTTTGGCTATGGACTATCAACACGGAGAAAACCACGTGATTGATAAGCCGGAGCAATATGATTTTTGGCGTGATTTCATACCGAAGATGGTCCCCTCCTGGTCGGGTAAATTGTTGGATCTCTCCTATTCCAATCCGCGCACATTGCAGGCCACTACACTCGGCTTCAATCCAACCGGTGAAGCGACCAATAAAGCGTTAAACCTTTGGAATTATCGAAAAATCATCAACAGACACAATTTTTTACCCGGGACCTTTGCCGGTGACCTCAGTATAATGAATTGGCCACAGAACGATTATTTTTTGGGTAACTTGATCGATGTACCGCCCGCCGTATATGCAAAGCACCTGAAAGCAGCAAAGCAGTTAAGTTTATCCCTATTTTACTGGTTACAGACGGCCGCTCCAAGGTCCGATGGTGGTGAAGGGTGGCCCGGCCTTCGTTTACGGGGTGATGTATTAGGGACCGCTGACGGGTTAGCTAAGTACCCGTATATACGCGAATCGAGACGAATAAAAGCAACCTTTACCATTCTCGAAGAACATGTCGGAAAGGAAAACAGAGGTTTGGTTGCCGGACAATCCGCAGCTAGTAAAGCCGCTGATTTTTTTGACAGCGTGGGTATCGGGTACTATCATATCGATCTCCACCCGAGCAGTGGTAGCGATAATTATATCGATTTTAGTTCGCTCCCCTTTCAAATTCCTTTAGGTGCATTCCTTCCCATACGCATGAAAAACCTGCTCGCCGCCAATAAAAATATTGGAACCACTCATATTACAAACGGCTGTTATCGTTTGCATCCCGTGGAATGGAGTATCGGAGAAGCCGTTGGTTTGTTAAGTGCCTATGTTATTCGAAAGAAATTAACAGCCCATCAGGTTAGAAACGATCAGAAGCTATTGAACGATTTTCAGCGTTTCGTTCGAAAGGAAGGGATAGAAACCAATTGGCCGGGTTAAAGCAGTTATCAATGGAGTAACCATAATGCAAAAAATAAAGCGGATATCTCACGACAACCGCTTTACACTAACTAAACTAAACAACTATATAAACAATCTATATAGATACTTTATGAACAAAAAAACCTAACGTTTATAACCTTAACTCGGAATAAAAGAATCCGGCTTCTACAATGTGTTATGAAACCGGAAACTTTAACCAACCAAACCAAACATGAACCATGTTATTTCTCAAGCCTACAAACTTCTTTTATTTAGAACGATTATCGATAGTGCAAGTATAAAGTTTATTTAGAACAAGTACAAATAATAAAGTTATTTTCATGATATCCCCTTCATTATCAATATCATTCATTCTACTACATAGGTATGCGGTAAATTTATTTTATTTTTGTATTACCTTACCGTTTCTATTCTAAACTTTATGATTAAAATAGGTTTTCGATCGCCTTTTAGGCTATTGCTTTTCATCCCCGCCTTGCTAGCACTTGCGGGTTATTCCTGCGCTCAGGTTAATACGGTAAGCGACAAGCTGGCGCTCGCAGATACCTTACAAAGCCAAGCAAGCTTCGATGATACGACAGTGGATAGTATCAGTTACTACCAAAAGTTACTAGCACTTGCCAATGGCGATACGGCAAACCGATGGCCGGTGAGTCCACAGCCCTTGCCTTTAAAAGGCGCTTTGCTTCCCGAACATCGGATTATCGCTTACTATGGAAACCTATATTCTAAGCGCATGGGAATACTAGGTGAACTTCCACCGAAAGAAATGATCAGGCGGCTCAATGAGGAAGTTGTACGTTGGAACGATGCCGATAGCAGCACCAAAGCCATTGCCGCCCTGCATTATATCGCGGTAACCGCCCAAAGTGACGCCGGTAGAGATGGTAAACACCGTCTGCGCATGCCCGACAAACAAATAGATTCCGTTCTGAATATTGCTCGGCAACATGGTAACTTGCCTGTATTTTTAGATATACAAGTCGCCTTAAGTACTTTGCAGGAAGAGATTCCGAGGTTGGAAAAATACCTACGACTGCCTCAGGTACATTTGGGAATCGATCCGGAATTTTCAATGAAGGATGGGAGCAAACCCGGTACCCGGATCGGCAGCTTCGATGCCAGGGATATCAATTATGCGGCCGATTTTTTAGCTCGTTTAGTAAAAGAAAGCCAATTACCTCCAAAATTACTCGTTGTACATCGTTTCACTGCCGGTATGGTGCGAGACTATAAGAACATTAAATTACGCCCCGAAGTGCAGGTTGTTATCGAGATGGATGGCTGGGGACCTCCCGCCCTAAAGAAAGCAACTTACCGCCAATTTATCTACCGGGAGCCCGTGCAATTTACCGGTTTTAAATTATTTTATAAAAACGATTTAAAACAGGCTCCAAAAAGAATGCTGACTCCAACTGAATTATTGCAGTTGAAGCCAGCACCAAGTTATATACAATATCAATAATACATGCCTAATTGATCGATCACTTAGGCTTTTTCCAAGCTCTTAAGAAATTTTTGCAATTTGGGTTGTATTACAGCCGCACAATAAGGATTATCCGGGTTATTATTAAAATAGTCGTGGTGATAGTCCTCCGCTTCATAAAAAGTTCTAGCCTCTACCACTTCGGTTACAATGGGATCGTCAAAAATCTTTTCTTCTGTCAGTTTGTTGATTAAGGTCTCGGCCTCAAACTTTTGTTCCGGGCTATGATAAAATACCGCTGAACGGTATTGCGTTCCTATATCGTTCCCCTGTCTGTTCAAGGTAGTGGGGTCATGGGTTTTAAAAAATATGCCCAATAGTTTCTTATAAGAGATCTTTTGCGGATCGTAGTCAATCTGTACTACTTCTGCATGCCCGGTTTCTCCTGTACAAACTTCCTTATAAGTGGGATTTTCTTTATGTCCTCCCATATAGCCGGGTAGCACGGAATTAACGCCGTCAAGCTGCTGAAAAATAACCTCTGTGCACCAGAAGCAGCCTCCTCCAAATGTCGCCTTCATAAACCTAAATTAAGAATCCAAAGTAAATGCCATCCCACCGGGACGGTCGTAAGCTGCCAGCCGTAAGCTATCAGCTTTCATTATTGTTATCAATTTATAAAATTTTTCTCACTTTAAGCCAGTTGGTATAACATATGACTTAAGGCTTGCATTTAAACCGCTTAGTCATCGATCTTATACTTTTGCTCTTAGTAACAGGCAATTTGCTGGAGATCATTAAAACAATGATTGTTGTCCACTATCATCCAAGTCGATATCATCCGGATTGGTAATTTCCAAGTCAATTTTTGGCTTTGGCTTCTCGGATGGCTCCGAAGGAGCTACCGTTTCGTCCTCTACCCTTTCCTCATCCGGGTCTGCTATTGCATCTTCCCTCTTTTTCTCTTCATCATGTCCGGTTACATACGCTTCTTCTCCAGACAACAACGTAACTTTTTTGACATCGTGTGAACTAAGCCTATTTCCCTGTGCCTTCATTCCTTTCACATCAACAATTTCATTCAAATGTTGTTCGATTGTTTCCGGAATTTGCGTCTTTCCTTTCAATACATCCAATTTAATGATTGGATCCTTTCCATTTGTAAGAAGTACCAATTTAGAACCAGCCTCCTCGTTGATAATGGAGGTTGTTTTACCGATGGGTGTATTTTCGAAAACGAATCGTTTTACGAGGTAGTTTCCGGTCTTGCCATCGATATGTATTGCAGTAAAAACTTGCTCCGGATTATATTTCTCAATTCGCAGCATTTTCGGATCGAAATGATTCGTAAGCTCAAAACTGCTTAAGCTATAGGTGCCATCGGGCATTACGATCAATATGCGATCATCCCCATCAAATTCGCCTAAATACTTCCCTCGGCCATCTACATTCAACCGATTCAGCACCTCATCGAACCAAATTTTTCGTCCGGCTAAGGTAGAGACACCCTTTGATTTCAGGATAATCTTCTTAATGGGATATTTGCTAACAATGTTACCCTGCGAGGCCCTACCCTTAATCGCAATTTCGGCAAAGTCTAGATCAAACTGTAGTTTTCTCAGTTTGGAATGCGGCTTAAGCTGTACATTTACTATCTCAGCCTCCCCGTTCGGATTTGCAGTAAAATAAAGCACCTTTGATCCTTTACTTCCTTTGGTCAGATCGTATTCCTTATCTCTCGTAACACCTAGTATCGAAAAGCGCTTGACATAGGATATACCTGTTTTTGCGTCCCGATAGATCATGTTATAGACGGTACGCTCATCTCCCTTTTTGAAAACACCAACATGAATGATATCCTTCCCAACAAACACTTTATCCTGCACTTTGGTTACCAGGCAAGTACCGTTCTCTAGGAATGTGATAATATCATCGATATCTGAACAATCACCAACATATTCATCTTTCTTTAAACCTGTTCCAACAAAACCATCTGCTCGATTTACGTATAGCTTAACATTGGCTAAGGCCACTTGTGAAGCTTCGACTTTTTCGAATATGCGAATCTCTGTTCTCCGCTCACGACCTTTACCATATTTATCCTTCAGTTTTTGGAACCAAGCGATTGCATAATCTGTTAGATGCTTAAGGTTGTATTTGACTTCCTTTATCTCATCCTCTAAAGCTTTCATCTGCTCATCCGCCTTTTTCACGTCGAAGCGGGTGATGCTACTCATCGGTTTATCGATTAGTTTTTTATAATCCTCAGGAAGTATTTCGCGATAGAAGCGGTCAAAGAAGGGTGTGAACAAACGATTTAAGACGTCCACAACAATCTCAAAATTACCCGCGTTCTCATAATCAGGATGCTTATACATCCCTTCCTGAATAAAGATCTTTAGTAAGGAGCTGAAGAAAATCTTTTCCAGCAATTCATTTAGGCGAATCTCCAATTCCTGCTTGAGTAGACCTTTTGTATGTTTTGTATTTTCGATAAGCACATCATTAACAC
>NZ_JAUCNR010000001.1:4998983-5161703 GCF_030372825.1 Olivibacter sp. 47 | reverse complement strand
CGTCAGTAAGAGTACGGTAATTTTTAATACTTACACTTTATTTATTTTTTTTTCCCCCTCGTGCTCATGGTGTTTTTTTTTGCAATGTTAAGAAAACTTAAATAAATTATAACATAGCAAGGCCGAAAGAACATTCTTAACCCTGTTTATGCTAATAAAATCGTAATATTGTGACATGTTGCAAAGCGATTTAAAAGAGCGGGTTATCTTGGGGATCGATCCCGGAACCAAAGTGATGGGCTACGGTTTAATTCAGGAAAAGGGGAAACAACTGAGCTTAATAAGCTTAGGAATCATTAAACTGGATCATTTGGAAAATCAGGCGCTTAAGTTGCAACGTATATTTGAGAAGACCACCTCACTAATCGATCAGTACCACCCTGATTGCATGGCTTTAGAAGATCCATTTTATGGCAAAAACATCCAGGTCATTCTGAAGTTAGGACGAGCTCAGGGAGTAGCCATGGCAGCCGCTTTAGCCAAAAAAATTGAAATAGCGGAATACGCGCCCAGGAAAATAAAGCAATCCGTAACAGGTAACGGCAGTGCATCGAAAGAACAAGTTGCCTCCATGTTAAAGAATTTATTAAACTTCAAGGAGAGCCCACAATTTCTTGATGCAACAGACGGCCTCGCAGTGGCGGTTTGCCATGCATTTCAAGGACGCGGCACAAGCGGTGGTAAGAAGAGCTATACTGGCTGGGAATCTTTTATAAAAGAAAATTCCCATCGATTAAAATAAGAAGGACCGATCTATACCTCATTGCGGTACGAAAACACTACGAATTACTCGTTAATCTCGCCAGCTCTTGTCTGATACGTTCAGCATGTTCGCTAAGTTGCTCACTGCTAAGCTTCAGTTTTTCTTTCGAGAAGTTGATATCACCTACATGGTTGATAGGTACTAAATGGATATGCGCATGCGGCACTTCCAGTCCAATCACAGCAACGCCCACCTTTTCGCATGGAAAAGCTATTTTGATCGCTGATGCAACAATTTTGGCAAACATCCAGATTCCAATGTACTCATCATCTTCCATATCAAAGATATAATCCGTTTCTTTTTTGGGAATCACGAGTACATGTCCTTCCGCTAAGGGATTGATGTCTAAGAAAGCCAAGAAATCATTTGACTCAGCCACTTTATGCGCTGGAATTTCACCTGATACAATTTTTGAAAATAGAGAAGACATAATACAAGGAAGTAAAAATTAAAAAATTAAAAAAGCATAAATCTAACAACTTAACCCACCGTTAGCGTCATGTAAGCGGTTATGGCAGCAACCGCACATAACCGCTATACAAGCTATCGTGAGATCTCCAATATTTCCAGTTCGATTTTCCCTGCAGGTACCTCTATTTCAGCTTTATCACCTACGGATTTACCTAACAGGCCTTGCGCTATCGGTGATTTTACCGATATTTTACCGGATTTAAGATCTGCCTCTGTTTCGGAAACCAATTGATAGGTCATGATCGCTCCATTCTTTGTGTTTTTTAATTTTACAATGGATAGAGCCAACACTTTGGTAACGTCCAATTTAGATTCATCGATCAATCTAGCATTTGCTAAAACCTCCTCCAACTTTGCGATCTTTGCTTCGTGAAGGCCTTGCGCCTCTTTGGCTGCGTCGTATTCCGCATTCTCGGACAAGTCACCCTTGTCCCTTGCTTCAGCAATAGCTCTTGCTATGGCGGCCCTTCCTTCCGTCTTCAGATACTGAAGTTCCTCCTTCAACTTTTCCAATCCTTCTTTGCTATAATATGTTACGTCTGCCATAAAAATAATACTTTAAGGTTCCATTATAAAAAACAAGCAAGACCACGCCTTATTACCAAGCGTGGTCTTGCTGAGTTAACAACGAAGTTAACTCCTTTTTCTTAAAAAAACAAATCCACTAATGTGTTTAACAGATATTAACAACTAGGTTCTATCTGCAACAAATTTATACCCCATTCCCCGTACTGTTTGTAAATGATACGGCTTATCGGGATTAATTTCAATCTTCTTCCGCAAGCGCACGATATGCATATCGAGGGTGCGGGTATTCACATTGGAACTGTATCCCCAAACCACTTGCATAAGTTCGTCTCTACTGATAACCCTATTCACATTCTGCAAGAAATAAAGTAGAATCCGATTTTCAAGAATAGTCAGCTCTATTTTTTTCCCATCTCTGATTAACGAATGCGTGTTTGGATGGTGTTCCGTGTTACCAAAGTATAAAGTGTCATTTGCGTTGTTAACAAAAAACTTCACTTTATTTTCGATCATTGCTACTAAAACATCCATATTGAAGGGTTTAGTTATATAATCCGAAACACCGAAGCTATATGCGTCTATCTTATCCACGTCCTGCGACTTGGCGGTCATCATAATAACCAGATTATTAAAACCTGCTTTGCGCAAATTTGCACAGACCTCTGACCCTTGCTTTCCGGGTAACATCCAGTCTAACAATACAATATCCGGCTTTTCAGTTAATATTAACGTCTCCGCATCCTTCCCATTCGAGGCCTGTATCACTTGGTAATGTTCCGATTCTAATCGATGAACAACCAAAAATCGAAGGTTTTCATCATCTTCTATTACAGCAATTTTAGTGTTTTTTTGCATAGTTTTACTTCTGTGCTGTTCGTCTAATTAATGTACATATGGCAGTGTTACTAGAAAAGTTGACCCTTTTCCCAAGGTGCTCTTTACTTGGATATCGCCGTCCATAAAATTCAACAATTCTTTACAAAATGCCAAACCTAAACCTACACTGCCTTGTTGGTTATACTGACTTTTTACTCTATAAAATTTTTTAAATATATTTATAAGTTCGCTCCTTGGAATTCCTATTCCCTTATCGACAAACTTAAACATTATTTGCTTTTTTTGCTTAAAAATAGTGATTTTTAACGATTTACTGCCTTCCTCGGAATACTTATAAGCGTTATCTATTAAATTTTGAAACACACTACCGAGTAAGACCTGGTCTGTATGCAAGGTTGACACATCTTTAAGCTCATATTGTAAATCAAAACCGGGGTATTTTAGTTGATACCGATTTACAATTTTTTCGCAAAAGTCTTTTAAATTAACCTTTTCATATTTCAATTTAATGGACTTATTCTCAATTTGTGTAAAAGATAATAAGGTATTCAATAGATTATTAAGCTTATCTGCCTCCTCATCCAGTATCTTACCGTATAGCTTTCTGGCGTCCTCTTTTAACTCTTTGGCACTTTGAATATTATTGCCCGCAATTTTAATAACACTTACAGGCGTTTTAAATTCATGGGTAAGGTTATTGACAAAATCATATTGCAGCTTAAACATCTTATTATTAAAACTAATATTTCGATAGATCAGGTACCCAATTACAAACAATACCAAGTAGCCTAAGGAAATCATTAGCGCTAGTGGCATAAACCGTCTATTAACCTCCTTTATCAAGAAATTTCTATTAGCGCTAAAGTATATTTTATACGAAGCAAGCGCACCGGGTAAGGGACTCTCCGTAGTCAGCAAGTCGGGATCGGTATCAAGCGTTGCATAGAACAGTGGTTTTATTTCGATCTTTTCATAAAGTTCCGGATGATTATTCACTAATTTTAGGTCCTGCGGATCTATATAATAGCTCAAGATATCCTGTTCATAAATCGAGTTATTATCAATCTCGCTTTCTACGAATTGCTTGTATGCTTTGATATCCTCTTTCCGAGGAATATTCATGTACGTTATTTTCTCAGGAATAACAGCATAAAAGAACTTATTTATCTCATCGTTATTAACACTCCGTGAAGTATCAGCGATATCAATGAAGCTGGCAAGCCTTGCGGCCATACTATTAAAATCATCGGCAATACGAATATCGAATTTTTCACCGGAGTTAGCTCGATAAATTACCTGGCTCTTCGGACAATCTCTTCTAAATTGATACACGGCACGGGGCGTTATCCCTAATCCTGTAGGTGTGTGGCTTACATAAGCATCAAAGAATAAAATGCGCTTTACAAAAGCATACTTTTTTAACACGGAGTCTGCATAAATGAAGGCAGAATTGGAATCGAGATATCCCTGATAAAAGGATACTTCCGGTATTTTATTAAAAAAAAGGTCGTTATAAGACTCTATATTCTTATCTAAAACATCGATTTTTTTTCCGACAAATTCATTTTCAACAAGCTTCCGCGCATATTTCTTTGCAAAGCCCAAGGCTATAATAAATAATAGTGATGCCAGGACAGCAAATGTGATAATAAGCCAGTAATTTTTTCGATAATGGTTATGATTTGGCATATATGATACCGATAAACCGATTAATTAGCGCCCAAATTGTTGGCAAAAAACACTTCAAGTTGCTGATAAAACGCCAAGCGAGCCTGTTCATCTTTAAAGTAATGTCCCTCTTTCTCTTTCAAAAAATAAGTTATATTAATGTTTTTGCCCTTCAGGTCTCGTACCATTTGATTGGTCTCGTTTACATTGCCACGTTCGTCCTTACCGCCTTGTGCAATAAAAATAGGCCCCTTTATCTTATCCGTATGAAAGACAGGTGATACTGCGCGAAAATAGTCTGCCTGTTTTTCGGGATTACCAATGATTTCATAATACATCTGCAAATAAGGTTTATAATAAGGAGGAATTTCTTTTAAATAAGTAAACAAATTGGTTATTCCCGAATAGGATGCGGCACATTTATACAAATCGTTATGAAAACAGGCACCGTATAGCGCGCAAAATCCGCCGAAACTATATCCAAAAATGCCAATTCGTTTAGGATCCGCGACCTTCTTATCGATCAGATATCTTACGCCATCAGCAATATCTTCCTGTATCTTTCCGCCCCACTCACCGAAACCGGCTGACCAAAACTCTTTTCCGTAGCCCGTTGAGCCCCTATAGTTTGGTTGAAAAACAGCATATCCACGATTAGCAAGAAACTGAACTTCGCTATTATATTCCCATACATTTCTTGCAGAAGGACCATTATGAGGTATAACAATAAGCGGTAAATTTTGCTTTTTTAGCTGATTGGGCAATGTTAAATATCCACTAATCGTCATACCATCTCGCGCGTCGTAACGAATAGAGTCCATCTTACATAATGCTGTTCTGTTCAAAGCGGGGTTAACATCGGCTAATTTCGTTAAATGATCGTCTTGGATGCTATATAGGTAAATTGCCCCCGGATCGTCATCAGCGTAAGTACGAATGATGAACCTCGTTTCAGCGTCGTTCTTATCGATCACCCGCATCCAGTATCCGTTTAGTCTTCGCGTTAGATCTTCATGAACCTCTTTAATCTTCTTATTAAAATAATGTCTTTCGGGTTTCCAAGTATCGTATTCCGCATAAGCAAGCCCTTTCGCAACGGTCGAAAAACGGATATTGTCGATGTCGACTTCCGGATGTACGTAAATGGTCTTAATTTCTTCTCCTTTCTCCAAGTCGATGATGACCAAGGCTTGCTTATCTCTGTTGATATTCGACAAGGCATATATGTGATTTGCTTTCCCCTCAATAAATCGCAGAGGCTTCACCGTTGTTTTGAAATTATTCTCGAAAACATGCTTAAATTCGCTCGTCTCATTATCCCGATAAAGTAATGTCTCATTTACGCCGTCGCTCGCTACCGCCAAACGCACTTTTCCATCCAGATCTGCAAACCAATTACTGATATTACCCGGATTCTTTGCCACCATCTTTAAATGACAATTATGAAGATTTAACCGATATACGTCAAAAGCAGAAGAATCACGTTTATTTAGCGAAATCAACAACTCATCATTATTCACCTGCTGGCTTACCCACCGAAATCGCATTGGCTCCGGGGTAATGAGGTTACGGACGGACAACGAGGTTCTATTGACAGCATATATATTCAGATTATCATCCTTCGACCGTTCTTTCCAAAACACCAGTTCGTCGTCATCTGCCCAAAAATAGTTTGCTATATTCTTATCCGTTTCTGTTGTGATCCTTTTGGTTTCTGTGTTATTCCAAGTCGTTAGATAGATATTTTGAATCCCCTTGTATGACTGCAAAAAGGCAATATACTTTCCGCTGGGAGAAATCTGAAAGTTTCCTTTCGGCGATTTCATAAAAAAACTTTCCACCGGTATTTCTTCCCTTTTTGCGAAATTCGAGCAAGCGGAAAGGCATAAAAGAAAAAATACGACGATGATAGGAGTAAAAATCCGCATGTATACCCACCTCTTTTTTGTACCCAATTTGTTGATTTCTTTCAGACATACAGCCAGATTTGTATGCCCTTATATTTATGGTTAAGTTAGCAAAAGAAGCTTTTTTTTTCAAACCTCACTCGTAACATTTAAAGTACACTTCTTTTGGCTCCGGTATACCTGCCTTTAATATTCAATAAGCATTTATAATAAAACACCTTTTTCTCGGTCATCTTCTATTAATATTGCTCTTTTGCTTAATTCAAACCGATACAGAATCGATTAAGAAGACATGCGATTGCGCTGATTTAGCGTGGCAAGTACTATTAATGCCAGAGGATTGCTATCTTAGCCGAATGATTTTATTTAATATTACACATATTATTTCTGATCAAAAAGTTTTAGCGTACACCGAATGGCTTAAAACAGAATATATCCCCTTGGTGAAAGCTCATTCTTTATTTGAGGAAATAAGACTTTTAAAAATATTAGACTCTCCCAATGAGGGGCACTCGTTCAGCCTTCAATTGCTAGCAAATAATAGAGAGGACATACTAAAGTTCAAAGAATCACTGTTTACTATTTTACAACAGAAGATGCAGGGAGATTTTTATGGACATCTCTTCTTATTCGATACCCTTATGGAGTACATCGATTAAGAACATAACAAAAACGATATAAGCTACACACTAATAAAATATGAATTTTGTAAAAACACCTATCGAAGGAGTCGTTATTATTGAACCAAAAATATGGGAAGATAACCGAGGACAATTTTTTGAAACTTATAACGAAGCATTATTTAGGGAAAATGGCATTGACGAAAAATTCGTCCAAGATAATCAGTCGGTTTCCTGTAAAGGCGCGCTTCGTGGTTTACATGCACAAGCAGGTCCTCATGCCCAGGGAAAACTTGTCCGAGTAATTAAGGGAAGTGTGATCGATGTCGCTGTGGATATTAGAAAAAACTCACCTACCTTTGGCCAAACCTTCCACATTGAACTTAGTGAGGCAAATGCCAAAATGCTATGGATACCTGTAGGCTTTTTACATGGTTTTGTTGCTCTGGAAGAGAACACTATTTTCTGTTACAAAGTAACCGGTAAATATGATAAGGCAAATGAAATCGGCGTTCGTTACAATGATCCTACCTTTAACATCCAATGGCCTTTACCACAAGAGGAGCTGATTTTATCAGACAAGGATCTTCAATTACCGTTGCTTGCCGATATCAATAATCCTTTTTAGTTCGTAGTTGAATAGTTGAGTGGTTAAGTTGTTAAATAGCACTCGACCATTCAACCACTCAACTATCCCGCTATTCAACTACCTACTATTTTATCAATTCATAAAGCTCATCCAGCTTTGGAGAAAGAACAATTTCTATTCTTCTGTTAGCACTCCTAGCCTCGGGTGTGTCTGCGGTATCTACAGGGGTAAACTCGCCCTTTCCCGTTGCTATTAGCCTCTTTGGATCGATTCCCTCTTCCTCTGTTAGATACCTGACAACCGAAGTTGACCTCAAAACGCTGAGATCCCAATTATCCTTTATTTGTCCCAAGCTTCTCACCTTCTGATTATCTGTATGACCTTCAACGGCCATATTGATTTCGGGCTGCGTATTCAAAACTTTGGCTAACTCGGCCAAAGCTTGTTTCCCACGCTGATCAATTATGATACTTCCCGAAGAAAAGAGTAATTTATCAGCAAGTAGGACATATACTTTACCCTCCCGCATATCAACGGTCAACCCGCTTTCCTTAAATCCCAACAGCGCACGTTGCAACTTATCTTTTAATTGATTACCTGCTTCCTCTCGTTTCCGCAGTACATCTTCTACCTCTTTCAGGCGTTCCTCGCGTTCAGCTAAATTTGCGGCCAGTTTTTTCGCCTCACTTGAGCTTGAGCTCAAATTCTCTTCCAATGAAGCAAGCCTTCTTCCCAATGATGCTGTGTCGGCCCTTAGCTTCGCCAGTTCATCTTCTAAGTTGTCATTTTTGATTTGAGCTGTCCGCCAACCTTGATTTAATGAATCCTGCACATTTAGCATAGCTTGGTAGGCTTTCGGGGACATCACTTTGCAACTACTTATAAGTAAAGCAATAAATAGAAACAAGCAAAAAGCCTTATTAAAAAGTATCATAGCGTTTAAATAAAAGGAAAACTGATCTCAATCATCCAACTGATATTTTGGATTGTATTTAATCTTGGGCGTCAGAAAATACAGCAAAATCAGTCGCGAATATCGATAATTAAATGGGGCCAAAAGCAATACTGCTATAAACAACACAATCGAATAGAGCCAAGGAGACTCACTTCCGGTAATTAAGTAGGTTGTCAAGCCGATGGTGATTACTTCCAAAACTGCCATGGCATAACTTACATACATAGCAGCATAAAAGTAGCCGGGTTCAATTTCAAATTCCAAGCCGCAGTATGGACAAATATCATTAGTTCGTTGTTTACGAAAGCCATATGTACCACCAATGAACATTTTTCCCGTTCTGCATTGAGGGCATCGGGCTTCTATTAACGCACGTATCTTGCTCCTACCCGCCATGCCTCCATGAAAACTAGTTGAGATTGATCGGGTCGTGTTTGAAATTAACATCAACCTGCTTCCTTCGATATTTTTTATACCACATATATCCTACGGCGCCTACCGCCAAATAAGGCATAGCTAATAAAAACAATATCCCTTTGTTTAAGCCTTTGCCTTGACTGTTGCCATCTTTCACCGATTGCTCAGCATTTAAAGTACACATCGCGCATTGTGCATACACCGGTTTGACATAGCTGACAGCAGCAATTGTCAAAAAAAACAGCAATCCAGCTATTCTGAGAATCTTTTTCATTTGCTTATTTTTAAATGATAAAGCTAATCTGTTTAGTATAGCGCAACTTTTTATTGATCCTTATTATAGAAAACGAAATTACGCAATAAAAATTACTTACACGAAGCTAGTTTATCGACTAATTGTAGTAAGGAGCCATCATTAAGTACACGATTACGCCTGTAATGGTGACGTATAACCAAATAGGAAAACTCCAACGTACTAATTTACGATGCTTTTCAACTTGCATCTTCATCCCTCTGTAAAAACTGAACAGAACAAGGGGCAGTACAATGGCCGAGAGCACAATATGCGTTATCAATATAAAGAAATAAATGGGACGAATAATTCCTTGCCCCCCAAACTTTGCCTCATTACCGGTGGAGTGATAGATTATATAAAGCACCAGGAAAAGCGAAGAAAGTATAAAGGTAATGATATTCAGCCTTTTGTGCATTGTAATATTTCCTTTCCGAATATAAAAGAAAGAGATGATGAGCAAGACGGTGCAAGTTCCATTAATCATGGCATTCGCCTTAGGCAAATAGAAAACCCAATCCGGTATAACTTTCCAGGCGATCAGTCCACTTTGCAATAGTGCAACCACGACAAAAACAAAAACCGATACGCCCCAAACCAATCTAAAGATAGCCTTATCACTCATTATTGTCTTATGCTTATATTTCTAAATTCTTCCGTTAATAACAACTTAATTTCGTCAATCAGTTTATCAACATCCGTTTTAACCAAGGCGTCGTAGTACCCTCTTATTCTTCGTTTTGAATCCAATAGAACGATTGATGAACTATGCGTAACAGGGGTATGCGCTTTTGGGTCATAAACAACATCTAACAGCAAGCCATCTTTGGCCAACGTTATAACTTCTTCGTAGTTCGCCGGTGATAGCATATACCAATTTCTAAACTTACCCCACCCTTCCTTATATTGTTTCAAAACGGAGGGTGTGTCACTATAAGGATCAATGCTAACCGAATAAAGCTCAACCATGGCGTTTTTTTCGAAACGTTTGGCAATCTGTTGCATCACTTGGTTAATAGGCTTCGCTAGCTTCTCTTTCTTTGTAAAGAAGAAATTAATAACTGCCACACTGCTATCCGGTTTAAAGGTTACCGTAGAGCTATCGCTGTTTAACATGCTGAAAGGTTGCACGGCATGATAAAGTGTATCGGGAATCTGTTTACCGCGCTTGGTATGAAAAGTTCCCGTTAATTTCTTTTCGCCATAAAAGGGTAACGATTTATAACGATTCTCGCCCTTTTCCTGAAGTAGATAATAACAAAATCCCGGTAAAGCCAATATGGTTACCAGGATTGCAATCTTCTTTATTGAAAAGGACTTTGTTTGATCTTTCATTCTGCGTAATATACCACTCTAATCAATCTATCGAGAAAGACGCTACAAAGAAAATACTATCCGAATACATGATTCAAATGTATACTCAGATAGGATCCTTCCGTTAATAACAGAATAATGAAATATATAATAAAGACAAACACAATGAGTGTCGACACTATAAATCCCATTTTCTCAAACTTTAAGTGCATAAAATAGGCCACAATATAATAAGCCTTCACCAGTGTAAGCACTATATAGATGAAATTAACTAAAGGTCCTTTTTCAAGAGGCCCATGATAAACTAATGCCAATGCAATGAAAAACTCTAGGCAGGTAATCGCTAATAAATAAAAGAAAACCTTCCAGATCAACTTTTTAGACATATCAGCATGATGCTCTTCATGTGTATGTTCCATATGTGAATTATGTTCGCTCATTTGTATATCGTAAGGAATGAAAAATTAAACCAAGTAAAAGAAAGTGAATACAAACACCCAAACCAAGTCAACGAAGTGCCAGTACAACCCTACTTTCTCGATCATCAAATAGGTTCCTCTTTTTTCAAATACATTTGCCATCGTCATAAAGAGAATGATGATATTGATGATTACACCGGTGGTTACGTGAAACCCATGGAAGCCTGTAATGGTAAAAAATAGATTAGCGAATTGTTGGGCTCCTAATTTATCAATACCTTCATAATGCGTAGGTATACTGCCCCACCAATATCCTTCGTGATGCAAATGCGACCATTCTAAAGCCTGACAGCCTAAAAACATCAAACCGCCGATAATGGTAGCAATCATCCATCCTACTACTTCTTTTTTAGCATTGCGATGTCCTGCTTCTACTGCTAACACCATGGTAACCGAGCTCATGATCAGTATAAAAGTCATGATCCCCACAAAGACCAACGGATAACCATGATCGGCAATTCCGGGAATGGATTGAAAAACATCATCCGGATTAGGCCAGGTTACCTGGGCAAAACGCTGTGCACCATAATAAATCAAAAAGGCGGAGAAAGTAAAGGCATCTGATACCAGGAAAAACCACATCATAATTTTGCCATACTCCATGGCAAAAGGAGATCTACCACCATTCCATGGTCCAGATTTCACTTGATCTAATTGCGATACAGTAGTACTCATTTAATTAGTTTTATTGATTCAAAAGTAAGAAAACATATATATATATCCATAGAATATCCAGAAAATGCCAGAAAATAGTGGCAAGTTCCATTCTAAAACGATTTTTAATTAAAGGGTTCCCATTATTAGCTTTAAAAAAAGCATTTAACAGTACAATGATACCAGCCAAGATATGCGCTTGATGCGCCCATACAAAGACGTAGATGAAAGACTGGGATGCATTATTATTAATGAACATCACGCCATTTCTAGCCAGCTCCATCCAGGCACTATATTGCAGGAAGAAAAACAAGCAGCCTAGCAGAATGGTCAGCCCTAACCATAAACGTTGTTTTACGACATTGCCGATTTTAGCCGATCCATAAGCTAAATGCATACAAAAACTGCTTAGCACAATACTGATCGTACTGTAAATAAAAGTATTAGGTAATAACGTTTTTAAGCCCTTATCTTCCCCTCCCGCCGAATAAACAATAAAACCACTGGACCAAGCGGCGAAGAGCATGAATGATACCACTAAAAAAACGTATAAAGAGAATTTCTTCGCCTTTAAAGACGTTAGATAATTATTATTATCCGTTTGTTGAACCATTATCATATCTTAATAAAATCAAACAACAACACTAATTGCATTAACGGTAATATGAAAAAAGATGTAAACATTACTTTCCTTGCCGAAGCCAAGTCCCTTTTCAAAAATAGCTGCAATGCAAAATAAGCAAATACTAACCCCGCCAAAAGCGACACAACTGCGAGCGTATATCCTGCAAAACCATACCAAGTAGGTAACAAAGAGACAGGTATGAGTAGTGCTGCAGATAAAAAGACCATAAAGGCACTTATCGTATCCTTCCTCGTGGTGGGTAGCAACCTAAATCCTGCTCGCTTATAATCTTCATCAAGTACCCAAGCGATACTCCAAAAATGGGGAAACTGCCAAACGAATTGAATTCCAAATAAAATTAGTGGTATCTCGTCAATGAACGGTTCCTTAAAAGCTGCAAAATACCCAATAAGCGGCGGCAAGGCTCCCGGAAATGCACCAACAAAAACGGCAATGGGCGACTTTTGCTTTAAGGGTGTATAAAAGAACGCATACATCAAAATTGAAAATACCGACAGTACTCCTGTAAGGAAATTTAATCGAACCAATAAAAGTGTGCCGATTAACCCCATCAACAAACTTAAAACCAGTGCTTGTCCCGACGTCATTCTGCCCGATGGTAAAGGTCTATCCGCTGTCCGCTTCATTAATTTGTCGAGATCGCGTTCAATAATCTCATTAAAACCATTAGCAGAACCCGTCACCAGTAATCCACCTATCGTTAGAATAGCCCAATTTAACCAATTGATATCTCCTTGTGCCCTACTCCCGACAAGAAAAGCAATTGATGCAGAAAATACGACTGTAAAAGAAAGTCGAACTTTTATTAACTGCTTTAAATCACTTATAAAATCCTTCACTTTAATCAATTTACTGACCTATGTATTCGCTCGTCTTTCCCAGTAAGAGCATGAGGTAATATTGAGCTCCAAACAACAAGCTAGCCAACACCAAGTGTGTGGTTTGAGCATAAGCCGGAACTCCCAAATACGAAAGAATAAAGCCTGTGGCGAGCTGCAAAATAACGAGTAGAACAATCAGATTAACAATTCCGCTCTGTACACTTTTATGCGCATATCTCGTTCGAACCAAAAAGAATAATAATAGGCACAGAACAAAGACTCCTATAGCTATATCACGATGGTAGTTAAAGTAGTTACTTAGCTTCGATACCCATTCAGCGCGATTGTCAGATGACGACGCAATGAAATCGATTTCCTCTCGCACCGTTGTCCCCAGTATTACCTGCACAACAATAAGCACCAAAACCACTAGAGCAAGCAATTTTGCTGATTTATTCCCTCTGTTGATCAACAGGCTACTGTCTCTTAGCACTTTAGCTTGGAAATAGGTGTAAATACTAATTGCCAATATAACCAATGCCAACAACATATGTACGGTAATTACCCATGCCAATAAATTGGTGGAAACAACAATGGAACCAAGCCAAGCCTGTAGAAATACAACAAATAAATTGAGTACGCTGAAATAGAAAATACGCTTTTTACTTTTCAGGAACGCAGTGGAAAAAACAGCACACAATAAAAGGAAAAACCCTGTAACTGCACCAACTAACCTATTGATATACTCCGTCCATGTTTTAGCCGCATTAAACTCCTCATGTTGAAGAATGCTCTTATCATTTCTCAACTCCTCAGCTAACTCGGCGAATCCGAATAGATCCAATGTCTTCGCAAAGCGTTCGTTCTTTCTTGCCCGATTGTCAATGTACTTTTGCTCGTACCCTTCAGGTAACTGAGACTCGTTTGTTGGCGGTACGTACTGGTCAAAACACTTTGGCCAATCCGGACAGCCCATTCCCGAACCGGTACTTCTCACCACTCCACCGGCCAGGATAAGCAAAAAGAGCGATAGAATAGTAATTTTATTTACTACTACAAATCTCCTCTCGCCAGGTAAATAGACACTCATTAGCACAAAAATGGGGCACCCGATTAGCTTATAAGCTTAGGCAGATACCCCAAGTTCTTTATTCAAAACTATTAATGATGTAATTCTCTTTCGACACCATGCTCCTTATCCCACTCGCGTTGAATTTGCTCAGCAACAGCATCCCCTTCAAAATCGTGTGGCAAGTTAGAACTCATCGTTTCTGAGAAAGGAACCGTTTGTGGAATAAAATCATCATCATGTCCCGGTTTACTATAATCGTAAGGCCAACGATAAACTGTTGGGATCTCGCCCGGCCAGTTTCCGTGTAAATGCTCTACCGGTGTTGTCCACTCCAAGGTATTAGATTTCCATGGGTTCTGTGTTGCCTTCTTACCAAACCAAATTGAATAGAAGAAGTTAAACAAGAATGCTACTTGTCCAAACCCAGCGATAATAGCCGCCCATGTTACAAAGACGTTGACCGTCAACCATTCTTGCATGAATGGGAAATTAGTGAACGAATAATAACGGCGGGGAACACCATCTATTCCCATAAAGTGCATCGGGAAAAATACCAAATATGCCCCAATAAACGTCATCCAGAAATGGAGATAACCCAATTTATCGTTCATCATTCGTCCAAACATCTTTGGATACCAATGGTAAACACCACAAAGCATTCCACAAATAGATGCAGAACCCATTACCAAGTGGAAATGCGCGACAACAAAATAGGTATCGTGTAAGTTAATATCTAAGGCGGAGTTACCCAAAAAGATACCAGTCAATCCACCCGATATAAAGAATGAAACCAAACCAATAGCAAATAACATGGCCGGTGTAAATTTGATATTTCCTCTCCATAAGGTCGCTAGGTAGTTAAACGTTTTTACCGCTGATGGTACCGCGATGATTAAGGTAGTAATCATAAATACACCACCTAAGAACGGATTCATTCCGGTAACGAACATATGGTGACCCCATACAATAAATGACAGTACGGTAATACCAATCAGTGAATATACCATCGCATGGTAACCAAATATCGGCTTACGTGAGTTAGTCGCAATTACTTCCGACGTTAAGCCTAAAGCAGGCATTAATACGATATATACCTCAGGGTGGCCTAAGAACCAGAAAAGGTGTTGGAATAAAATAGGACTACCACCCTCATTTGGTAAGATCTGTCCACCTATAATGATATCCGATAAATAGAAACTGGTACCCATACTTCTATCGAAGATCAATAAAACCACGGCTGAAACCAAAACAGGGAACGATAACAAACCAACAATGGCCGTCAAAAACACCGCCCAGATAGTCAAAGGCATTCTCCAAAGGCTCATTCCTTTCGTGCGCATATTCAATACGGTACTGATGTAGTTAATACCCCCCATTACCTGTGAAGCAATAAACAGCACCATACTTGCCAACCAAAGTGTCATCCCTGTTCCTGATCCCGGAATAGCCTGCGGCAAAGCCGATAAAGGAGGATAGATGGTCCATCCGGCACTTGCAGGTCCACTTTCAACAAAGAAGGAGGAAATCATCACTACGCAAGCCGAAAAGAAAAACCAATAGGATAACATATTCATAAACGGCGATGCCATATCCCGCGCTCCCAGCTGCAATGGAATCAGTAAGTTACTAAAAGTACCACTCAAACCAGCAGTTAACACGAAGAAGACCATGATCGTTCCGTGGATAGTGACCAAAGAAAGGAAAAAATCGGGCCTTATCCTACCGCCCTCTGCCCACTTGCCTAGGAAAACTTCCAATATGGGAAAATCCTTTTCAGGCCAGGCTAACTGAATTCTAAATAAGATGGATAAAAACATAGCAAAAAAAGCCATGATGATACCCGTAATTAAAAACTGCTTAGCAATCATCTTATGATCCTGACTAAAAATATATTTCGTCAGAAACGTTTCATGATGATGCCCGTGAGCATCATGGCCATGATCGCCTGCATGTGGAATTGCTATACTTGACATAAGCTCTTATCCTCTATATATTAATAATTTAACGCCAATTGTTTATTATCCTTCGCCTGCCCCTCTTGATTTGCTGTTTGCGAAGCTTTGAATTCTTTCTTCACGTCATCGCTAAAGAAATAAGTTTGCGATGCCAACCACTCTTTGTATTCCGCTTCGGATACGATACGTACTGTCTTCTGCATATTGTAGTGTCCTTGTCCACAGATCTTAGCACAAAGCATTACATAATCAAATTCAGGATTGTTCAACTTTTCGCGCATCTCCTCCGTTGTGAAACGTGGAGTCATTTGGAAATGCGTAGCCATACCCGGTACTGCGTTCATTTGAACTCTGAAATCCGGCATATAGAAACTATGTAGGATGTCTTTAGAGTTTATGGTAAATCTAACAGGTTTACCTACCGGCAATACTATTTCAGATCCCATTATATCATCCCAGGCATTTTTATCATTATAGTCGATCCCCAAGCCGTTCAAAGGGGTTGTCAACTTAATACTTCTTTTACCAATTTTATTATCTCTTCCACCATAACGAACCGTCCAAGCGAATTGCTCGCCCGTAATTTCCACTTGCAGCGCATTTTTAGCTACATCATCCGGTACATTCGTTATACTTCTCCAGGTAAAAAACCCAAACAATACAAGAATTGTCAATACAATGGCCGGAACAATGGTCCATATTTTTTCTATCAGGTTATTATGTGGATAGAAATAAGCTTTGCGCTTTCCACTGCTTTTATATATGAATGAGAATCCAAAGAGTAAGATATGCGTTAGCACAAAGACAATGGTTGTAATCACTGTAGTTGTGATAAACATACTATCAATTTTTGCTCCGTGCTCGGATGCCGCTTCGTGCCAAGCTAGGCTACCGTGGTGTACGTATGACCAATAAGCACCGTACAATCCTACAAAAAGGCTTATTAAGAAAAGAATGCCGTTGAACTTATTCCAGTTCACGCGTTTTCCTTTTCCTTGCATTTCGCGTGTTAATTCGTAAACGTGGATAATCTTACCAACAATACCAACCACGATACACACGAGGAAAAACAACAACACATAATAAAAGAAGTTTTTATATACCTGAGGGTCTATTGACTTTTCTTCTTCTTGTGCTGCTTGTGCAGCGTTGCTGGTTGCACTTGTCCCGGCGGGCGTCTTTGCAGCAACGGCATTACCGGTGGTATCCGCCGCATTTGTCCCGGCTGAATCCGCTTTAGCCTGCAACTCTGAACTTGAAACAGTAGCACTGGTATCGTTCTTGGCGGCAGTACTATCTCCTGACTGAGCAAAAGCTGGACTTTGCAATGATAGCATAACAGCCATTACCAAGCCGAAGATCGTTCTAAAATTGATGTACTTTCTATATCTCATTTCAATATTAACGGTTATTCGTATTTCAATTCGCTTTCTAATCGAAGAAACTAAATTTGATGATGAAGACTTTCTTCCAAAAATGGATGGTTCTTTGGGGCCAGCGGTTGCTTACTCAATTTACCTAAGGTTAAATAGGTAAATAAACCAACGAAACCTAATATCGAACCGATCTCACTTAGACCAAAACCTCTGTGGTTTTCAACCGTTCCGGGCATAATCATGATATAATAATCTAACCAATGTCCAGCTAACAGCAGGATACATACAAAAAGCATGATATTTTCTTTCCTTTTAGCATCACGATCCATCAAAATCAGAACAGGAGCTACAAAGTTAATGATTATTGACAACCAAAACCAAGGTTTGTACTCGGGTTCCCATCTTTTATAGAAATATACCGTTTCTTCCGGTATGTTTGCGTACCAAATCAACATAAACTGTGCAAACCATACGTATGTCCAAAAGATAGAGAAACCGAAGATCAGTTTACCCATGTCGTGTAAATGGTTTTCATTCACCCAAGCTAAGTATCCAGCGCGTTTCAACAAAATAATTATTAAGGTGATCGCACATAAACCACTTACCCACATTGCAGCGAAGTTATACCAACCGAACATCGTTGAGAACCAATGTGCCTCCAAAGACATCACGGTATCGAAAGACCATATAGGTGTTGTAAAACCAAATATCACAAGAAATATTGCAGAAAATTTGAAGCTCTTCTTATAAGAATTCAAACTTCCTTCCAAGTCCTCTCTATAAGATAGTTTAGACAAGGCTGCACCTAAAATGCTGTAGCAGCCTAAAAATATAATCTGTCTGGCAAAAAAACCGGGTACATTTAGAAAAGCAGACTTTCCTGCTACTAAAGCATCGTAGTGAGGACTATTCGGATCCGTTATTCCATCGGCGTGCCAATGATGGTATAGATTATGTGTAAATAAGCCCGCAGCGGTGATTACGATCAAAATAATCGATGCGATCGGTAATACACTGGCAAATGCTTGCGGAATACGTAAAAGGCCTGTTGACCATCCGGCTTGGGATACAAACTGGATAGCTAAGAAACAAGCTCCTGCTGCACACACACAGGTAAAATAATATCCCATTAACAATAAATTGGCGAACATGCGGTGGCTACCGTCCACATAAAAGCCCGCAACAATCGCAATAACACCAATTATTATTGCTGCCAAGCTCCATGTTTTCGCCTTTCCAACGAATTCAAAGCGCTCGTCAAAATTATATGTAGTGTGACTATGAGTTCCCATTTGATATATAACTGTTTATAATACTATTTTTTTTGCAATTCATGAACATACATCACCACTTTCCATCGTTCTTCAGGTGATAATTGTGAAGCATGCGAGCCCATTAGATTTAATCCGTAGGTAATCGTATGGTAGATTTTACCATCGGTCAAATCCTTCATTAATCCTCCACGGGAAGAGTTGCCCGTAGCATATGAAGGTGGCGGTGGAAACTTCTCCATGTTCACAATGGTTCCATCCCCATGCCCTTCAGGCCCATGGCAAGGCGAGCAAAAGGCCTGAAATAAATGAGCCCCTTCCTTTAGGTTCTTTTCGTTTCGTTCCAAAGGATTGTGCACATTTACACTTGCTGCTTCGTAGCCCTCTAACGTATTTGGATAATCAAAACGTTCAAAACCTACGGGAGTAGTTCCCTCCGGTGGAGTCTGAGCCGTTTGCCCATTGGCAAAATTCTTATTGGGTTGGTCTGGATTATATCCTATTGGATCGTACATGTTTCTTGAGAATTCCCATCCTGTACTCCGCGTTGTTTTATCTCCACAAGAAGATACTATCGCCGCGAAAGCTATTGCAAAACATGCGGTTCCAAACAGTCTAGTCTTATTCATAGCTAACATATTTCCTTTCATTGTACAGTACTTCTACCGCACCTGCGTCTTTTAATAAGCTGTCAATTTTTTCGTGATCGGTGTTCGATCTAGCATCAATTGCAATTACAAAGCGATCGTCCGTTGCGCGCAAATCCATTACTCGTGGAGCTCTTCCCGGAAAAAGATGGCTTCTGAAGTAAAATGCAGCCACCATACCCAACGCACAAAACAGGATAGTTAGCTCGAATGTTACGGGAACAAAATCGGGCATTGGCAACGTCGGTTTACCACCGATAATCATAGGCCAGTCTTTATGCAGTGTATAATATAGCAAACTGATACCAGAGATGGTTCCGGTAATACCACATATGAAAGCTACGATTGGCAAACGAGATGGCGGAACACCTAATTTTGCCTCAATACCGTGTATTGGCATGGGTGTATATACATCGTAAATAGAAATGTTACTCTTTTGCAACTTATCTATTCCATCCATCAAATCGTCCGGATGTTCAAAATGTCCTAAAATATATTTTGTGTCGCTCATCTTTTTATTTTGCTAATTCTTTAATTTCCTCTTCGCTGACACTATCATACTTGTAAGCGATTCTTTGTAGAATTCAACCTGCTCGGATTTCAAGTGACCTTCCTTAACAAGTTTAAGCTTTTGCTGGTGACTAGCGGAATGCAATAATAATTTAACCTCTGCCATTGCTATACCCGGTAATACACGTAAGAACAATAAGAATAAGGTAAAGAATAAACCGATTGATCCAACAAATATACCAACGTCAGTCCAAGTTGGATAGAACATTGCCCAGCTCGAAGGTATATAGTCGCGATGCAGTGAGGTCACGATAATTACAAAACGCTCGAACCACATACCAATATTTACCACGATAGACAATACCCATGAAATCGGAATGCTTGTCCGTATTTTCTTAAACCAGAATAACTGAGGAGAAATTACGTTACAGGTCATCATCGACCAATATGCCCACCAATACGGCCCTGCAACACGATTGGCGAAAGCATACATTTCATATTCTGAACCTGAGTACCAAGCGATAAACAACTCGGTAAGATAAGCAACCCCTACAATAGACCCGGTAACCATGATGATCTTGTTCATTGACTCGATGTGGAACATGGTTATGTAGTTTTCGAAATTCAAAACTTTCCGGGTAATCAAGAGTAAGGTTTGAACCATGGCAAAACCCGAGAAAATCGCACCCGCCACAAAGTAAGGAGGGAAAATGGTTGTATGCCATCCCGGGATAACCGAGGTTGCAAAGTCCATTGATACGATGGTGTGCACTGAAAGTACCAGCGGTGTAGAAATACCGGCTAATATCAATGATACGATTTCAAAGCGTTGCCAAGTCTTCACATTACCCGTCCAGCCGAACGACAAGATCGAATATATTCTTCTTCTTAAGCCAGTAGCGCGGTCGCGAACCGTTGCAATATCCGGTAATAAACCTGTATACCAGAACACTAAGGATACTGTAAAATAGGTAGAGATCGCAAAAGCATCCCATACAAGGGGGGAGTTGAAGTTCACCCATAATGAACCGAATTGGTTCGGTAGCGGGAAAATCCAGTACGCCAACCAAGGACGCCCCATGTGGGCAACGACATAAGTTGCGGCACAGATTACGGCGAAGATTGTCATCGCCTCTGCTGAGCGGTTGATGGAGTTACGCCAGTTTTGACGGAAAAGAAGCAATACCGCAGAAATCAACGTTCCTGCGTGACCGATACCCACCCACCATACGAAGTCGGTAATATCCCATGCCCAGCCTACCGTTTTGTTTAGGCCCCAAGCGCCGATACCCGTCCAAAATGTATAACTTACGCTAAAAACCCATAGTAGCGCACCCAAGGCAGCTACAGTGAAACCAATCCACCAAGCCGCATTTGGTTTATTCTCTACAGGTACGAGAATATCATTCGTTACCTTGGCATAAGTAATATTCTTACCGGTAACTAATGGTTCTCTAAGTATTGATTCGTTATGCGATGACATATTCTTATTTTTTCAGATCAATTAAACCGATTAAGCTTCAAAAGTATTTCTAACTTTAGTCATATAACCAATGTTAGGTTGTACGTTAATTTCTTCCAGTACATAATAAACACGCTCATTTCTCAACGCCTTTGATACCTCTGAATTAGGATCATTGATATCGCCGAAGATAATGGCATTAGCAGAACATGCTGCTGCGCAAGCCGTATTTATATCACCGTCTCTCAACTTACGTTTTTCCAATTTCGCTTTCAATTTTCCACCTTGGATGCGTTGTAAACACATGGTACATTTTTCCATCACACCACGTGATCTAGATGTAACATCCGGGTTCAACACTAATTGAGTGAACTCATTGTTCAGGTAATTATCAAAGCGCGAATCATTCCAATAGTTGAACCAGTTAAAACGACGTACTTTATATGGACAGTTGTTCGCACAGTAACGTGTACCAAAACATCTGTTATAAGCCATATGGTTCAAGCCTTCTGAAGAGTGAACGGTAGCCAATACCGGACACACGGTTTCGCAAGGGGCATGATCGCAATGTTGGCACAGCATGGGTTGGAAAACAACCGATACATTATCCAGATTAGCATTTTCTCTGCTTAGTCTGTCTAATTCCTTTTCCTCTGTTACTTGTTCGCCATCATGCTCGAAGCTATAATAGCGGTCAATTCTTAACCAGTGCATTTCGCGGCGGCGACGTACTTCATCCCGTCCGACAACCGGCACATTGTTTTCCACATTACAAGCCACCACACAGGCACCACATCCCGTACAAGCATTCAGGTCGATCGCCATAACCCATTTATGCCCTGGCGACTCAAACTTATCCCACAAGTCGTAAGTCTTATGCTTTTCGCCATGATTACCACTTCCGTGCGCAGGGTCCTTCACGTAATCTTTAAAAGTAGTTTCCCTAATTACATTGCGTCCTTCAATGGTATGGTGTGTTTGTGTTTGTGCTAATTCATAGGTTCTTGAAACCTTTTCTAACTTAGCGGTTGTATTAAATTGGAGTGTACCATTCACGAACTTAGCAAATGGATACGCATTTTGTCCAACCTCGTTCCCTGCTTTACCAGCCTTCGTTCTACCGTATCCAATAGCAATAGAAACTGTACCTTGAGCTTGTCCCGGTTGCAACAGCACCGGCAGTTCCACTGAATAGCCGTTCTCTCCTGTAACCTTTACTACGCTATTCTCACCAAGCCCTAAGCTCTCTGCAAATTTAGGCGCAATGGCGACGTAGTTGTCCCAAGTCACCTTTGAAATAGGATCCGGTAACTCGTGCAAGTACGCGTTATTTCCCTGTTTACCATCTCTTATGGCCACACTTTGATATAATTGTACTTCCACATCTTTAGCCAAGGCTTTGCTAGCGCTCACTGCAGCCGCAGCAGCTGCGTTTACATCTCCTGCAAAGCTATAAGCTTGTGCGGGTTTGTCGCCTTTATATTCAAAGCCAGCTTGCAGCACATTTTCCCAGGTTGTACCGGTGCCGGCTAGTATATTCTTTTCCCAGTTTTCTTTTACAAAATCATGGTAAGCAAGCGCATTGTCTGACCATATAAGTAAGCTTTGCTCGGCTTGACGGGTATTAAATACCGGATTGATTGTAGGTTGAACGACTGTAAAGTACCCTTCTCTTGCGTTACTATCTCCCCAAGACTCTAAATAGTTATGATTAGGCGCTAAAATATCTACCAATTCCGCCGTTTCATCCTCACGATCAGCAAAAGATACTTTGAGCTTAACTTTGGCTAAAGCGCCTTTGACTTTTTCGCTGTCAAAATAATCGTATGCCGGATTCACATTTAAGAAAAAGGCTACGTCTACTTGACCAGCAGCAGCTTCATTCAAGAAAGTTGTAAAGTCAGAATCATTTCCTTTATACTGATAAGATACATTATCTAAATCGATCGTGCTTCCGTAATTGTTTAAGGCTGCATTGATGGCATTGGCAAGTGTTTGCAAAGCAACGTCATTACTTCCTGCTACCACCACTGATCTGCCTTTTGCATTCTGAAGTTCTTTTGATACAAGACCAACTACCTTTTGTGCCTTTTCATTAGCCGAAAGACCTCCTGCCAAAGAAGCTCCTGTAATTGCGTTATACAATGAGACAAGCACCGCAGCTTCCTCGGAAGGCTTAACCGCAACGCGCGCATCTGCATTTGCGCCAGTCATACTTAATCCACTTTCGAATTGAATATGACGCGACATTTTTTTGTTTTCAAGCGACTTATATCCGCGATTATCGGCATATTGTTGTGTATGCTCTTCTCCCGCTAACCAAGTTCCTAAGAAATCCGCACCCACACTCACGATCACATCCGCCTTATCAAAACGATAGTGAGGAATAGCGGCCTTACCGAAACTTGCTTGATTTGCTTTTATAATACCCGCATAGGACACGGCATCTACCTCAACCAGCTTAGCAGTTGGGTATTTGGCGATGAAACCTGCTATTGCAGCTAATGCTGAAGGGCTATTGATGGAAGACGAGATGATTCGTATTTGTTTACCGGCGCTGTTAGCTGCATTTAAGGCTGCTTTAACTTGTGCGTCAACCGACTCCCAATCCGCTTCATTACCTTTGATCTTCGGTCCTTTCAACTTGGACATATCATAAAGGTCTAAAACGGATGCCTGCGTTGCTGCATCGGTTCCCCGATTTACACCGATTGATTTAGGATTCGGTTCGATCAATATAGGTCTACCCTCTCTCGTTTTAACCAAGATACTCTGACCGTTGTAACTAGACGCGTAATAATTTGGAATACCCGGAGTCACTTCCTCCGGTTTTATTAAATAGGGTATAGATTTATGTACCGGGGTGCTTTGGCAAGCCGCTAGCGAAACTGCTCCCAATCCAAAACCTAACGCTTTCAAAAAGTCGCGACGAGGTGTTTTTGTACTTAAACCGGCCTCGTTTAATACGTTCTCTATAGGAAGGGATTCTGCGAACTCACCTTTGCTGTTTTTTACAAAAGCAGGTGTTTGTTCCAGTTCTTCTAAGCCTTTCCAATATTTCTTGTTGCTATCCATTTAAGCTATATATATTAAAGATGCGTATTCTCAATTTATTAATAATGACATTTACCACATTCAAGGCCACCAAGTGATGCAGCTGTAATCTTGTCGCCCTCTTTTAGTTTCTCATGAGCAGCGATCAGCTGATCGTAGTATGCATTGTCTTTGTGATTAACTTCTGTTTCACGGTGGCAATTCACACACCATTTCATGGTTAAAGGAGAGTATTGATAAACTTCTTCCATGGTCTCAATCGGTCCATGACAACGCTGACATTCGATTCCTGCAACTGAAACGTGTTGCGAGTGATTAAAGTAAGCGAAGTCGGGCAAGTTATGGATTCTAACCCATTGAATTGGACGTTGATTAGGTCCATATTTTTGACCATCCCAATCCAATGCATTGTAGATTTTTTGGATTTCAGGTGAAGTTTCTCCATTATACTTCTCACTGGCTGTAACGTATTTATGGCAGTTCATACAAACGTTCGCAGAAGGAATGGAAGCATTTTTTGATTTAAATGCGCCCGAATGGCAGTATTGGCATTCGATCTGATTAACGCCCGCATGCAATTGGTGAGAGAACTTAATCGGTTGAACCGGTTTATAACCTTGGTGAACACCGACATTCCACAATGTTTTCCAACCTGCCGAACCAAGGAAAGCTACCAAGCCAAGTACAAAGAAGAAAACCAATTTTTTATTCTTAGCTAACTTTTTAAGGGTCCCTAAGTAGTCTTTACCTTCTGTTTCTTCCTCTTCTTCCTCAATAAGCACCTTTTTGTTAAGAATGATTCGTTCCAAGGTTTTGATAACACGGTTCAGCACAACAATCACAATGAACGCGATTACAATTACCGCAATCAATCCGTACAGCATAAAATCACTCACGTCATCGCTCTTGGCAGCTGCAGCATCACCTCCCGCAGTTTTACCATCTCCACCGGCAGGAGCCTGTGAAGCATCGTCGATGTAGGCTAATATGTTTTTGATATTGTCATCGGACAAATCAGGGAAAGGAGTCATCACGACCTTGTTGTGCCCTTCAAAAAGCGCAACCGCTTGTTCGTCTCCCGCAGCAACTAAAGCCTGTGAATTTCTAATCCACTTAATCAACCATTCTTCCTCATGTCTTTTGCTTACATCTTTCAATGCAGGGCCAACCAGATCCTTATCGATGGCGTGACACGAGGTACATTTCTGTTTAAACAGAGACGCCCCTTCTTTAACGTCCTGCGCACGGGCAGACACAGCTGCCATACTTAGTACTGAAACTAAGATCAAGGACTTTACAACACTTCTAAAAAGTAACGAGATGTTTCTCATATTGAGAGCTTTATACTATTTTATATGAATGTAACCTAACAGATTCAAAGATGCACTGGGCATACCTCTTTAAAACCTGAGCACAAAAGTATAACTAATTAAGATATCAGTGACAATTTCGTGACTTTAATTATCAATTTATAATGATTCTAAATTGTTTTAAATCGCCTCTATTTAGTTTTCTAAGCCCTTTTTTAAAGGCCCGCCAAAAATCATCCGAAAAAATACGGGAAGGGAATTTGAAATATTAAAAAAATATTATTACTCTATTTAAGAGGGCGGCTATAAGCTCCGGCCATGGTAGAAATCTAGGTCGTAGTATGACATCCTACGGGCTGAAAAACAAGAAAGGAGCTCAAGAGCTCCTTATAAAATATTACTGTTTTAATATCCAAGCAAAAATTAATGGTGCAACGATAGTGGCATCTGATTCAACAATGAATTTAGGTGTTTCTATGCCTAGCTTTCCCCACGTAATTTTTTCATTGGGTACCGCGCCTGAGTAAGAGCCATAAGATGTAGTTGAATCTGATATCTGACAGAAATAACTCCAGAACGG
The DNA here is from genome assembly GCF_030372825.1 of Olivibacter sp. 47. Classification (NCBI taxonomy): domain Bacteria; kingdom Pseudomonadati; phylum Bacteroidota; class Sphingobacteriia; order Sphingobacteriales; family Sphingobacteriaceae; genus Olivibacter; species Olivibacter sp. 47. Next base: position 5,135,505 of record NZ_JAUCNR010000001.1, on the reverse strand, counting down.
AATATTCTCCATTTCCATGTCTTGATAAAGCATGGGCACAACACAAATCGGAAAGTCGCCCGCTATACCTCCCCCAATCTGAAAAAAGCCAATGCCTTTACCATCACTATTTTTTACGTACCAATCTGCCAGGTAAGCCATATATTCAATTCCGCTTTTCATGGTGGAAGCTTTCAACTCGCCTTTAATCACATAGGAAGCGAAGATATTTCCCATCGTGCTGTCTTCCCATCCAGGTACCACAATCGGAAGATTCTTTTCTGCGGCAGCCAACATCCACGAGTTCTTTGGATCGATTTCGTAATATTGTTCTAACACACCGCTTTTCAGCATTTTGTACATATACTCGTGCGGAAAATAACGTTCTCCTGCCTGTTCAGCATCCTTCCATATTTTGTGGATATGTTGCTGTAATCTCCTGAAAGCTTCTTCCTCCGGAATACAGGTGTCTGTTACGCGGTTATAGTGATTTTCTAATAGATCCCATTCGTCTTGTGGACTCAAATCTCGGTAATGAGGCACTCTTTTATAATGAGAGTGTGCTACCAGATTCATGATATCTTCTTCTAGGTTAGCCCCGGTACAGCTAATAATGGAAACCTTATCTTGACGGATCATTTCGGCTAGGGAAATTCCCAGTTCGGCCGTACTCATTGCTCCTGCCAACGTAATCATCATTTTGCCCCCCGCATCCAAATGGGCTTCATAGCCTTTGGCAGCATCTACCAACGATGCGGCATTAAAATGCAGGTAATTTTTCTCTATAAATTGTGATATTGGACCTCTTTCAACACTCATGATATATGTGTTTTGTTTTAGTTGACAAAGATAGGATTTTTATGGAGATCAGCGATCGGATATCAACCAATAAAAACGGAAATAAAACAGCAAACGGATTGCTAATGGCTGATGGCTTTTGACTAACTTTGCACTATGAAGAAAGTTGCCATACTCTATGTCATAGTTATCCTGTTTCTTTTTTCTTACCATTCTGCCTTCGCTTGGGGGCTTACCGGTCATCGTGTGGTAGGTGCGCTTGCCGATCAACATTTAAGCAAGCGGGCAAGAAAAAATATTCAGGAAATTCTGGGTAATGAATCTTTAGCAATGGCTGCGAATTGGCCCGACTTTATAAAATCTGACCCAGCTTTCAATTATTTAGGCAGTTGGCATTATGTAAATTTCAAAAGCGGCCTGACTTACGAACAGCTAAGCCAACAACTACATAGCGACACGACCGCTAATGCTTACAACAAGCTCCTTATGTTGATTCAGCAGCTTAAAAATCGACATTCTTTAGATAAAGCCACTCAGGTAATGTACCTTCGTCTTATTATACATATTGTGGGCGACATCCATCAACCGATGCATACGGGCCGCTTTGAAGATCTAGGAGGTAATAAGATCAAACTCTATTGGTTCAATATCCCCACGAATCTCCATCGAATTTGGGATGAGCAATTGATAGATTTTCAGCAGCTAAGTTTTACGGAATATACCCAAGCGATTAATTTCAGCACAAAGGAACAGCGCGCTATGTGGCAGAACAGCTCATTGGAAAACTGGCTGTATGAATCTTACCAGATTAGTGAATCTTTGTATAAAGATGTCCAACCTGAAGAGAAGCTCAGCTATCGCTATAACTTCGATCATATCAACACGCTGAATCAACAACTACTAAAGGGTGGAATCCGACTGGCTAAAATACTTAACGATTTGTTTGGTTAGCACTTAGGTGTTAAGTATTCGCATTTAGCGCTGCCGCCTATTTAGAAAAAACCCATATTTTTTCAGGTGTTACGCAGCTATCCAAAGGAATGTCATGTGCTTCACAATCAATAATCTTATCAACGGGATCAAATAGCGACAAACCAATTTTACGAATATCCGGACGGCATTCGCTTAAAAAGCGATCATAATAGCCCTTGCCATAACCTACCCGGTTCCCCTCCATGTCGAAACTTAGCAAAGGTAAGAGCACAGCATCTATCAATCCTACCGCTACTTGGTTGGTCGATCCTTCGGGCTCTACGATGCCCCACTTGTTTTTCATTAATGCTTGTTCGCCCAACACGTAATGGGTCATTATGTTCTTCTGCAAATCGCTTTTTGGCACCACAATTTTTGTATTGGGATAATTCGCCTTTATATAGTCAATGAGGAGAAATGTATTAGGCTCTCTTTTTTCCAATATAGGCAGAAAGGTATGGAGGTACGCAATTCTGTCCATTGGCAAGGACTGAAAGTTTCTCAGCAAACTTGCATTGAGCTGATGGTACTGCGTATCCGACAATTGATCGCGCATAAACTTAAACCGCAATCTGCTAGCTTGTTTTGTATACATTCCGTCTCTACTATATTAAAAGGCAAATAAAAAACGGCCTTAGAGAAGAGCTCTCAAAGACCGCCTAATCAACCTAAACCTAAAAACTTAATCAAATTATTTCACCCGTTCGATATAATCCCCGGTTCTGGTATCAACCTTAACTTTATCACCTTGGTTGATGAACAAGGGAACACGAATTTCAACGCCCGTTTCCACGGTAGCGCTTTTCAGGGCGTTTGTAGAGGTATCGCCTTTCACAGCAGGTTCCGTATAAGTAATCTCAAGCTCTACCGTAGTAGGTGTTTGAGCCATAATCGGTTCCTCACTTTCAAAGGCCACCAATACATTCATACCCTCTTTCAAGAACCGTGCCGAATCACCAAAAAGCGATTTGGGGATATTATATTGCTCAAAAGAGACATTATCCATTACAACGAAAAAGTCTCCTTCATCATAAAGGTATTGATAATCGTTCGTCTCAACACGCGCAATCTCAACCTCCTCATCGGTACGGAAGCGATACTCCACCAACTTACCCGTTCTAACGTTGCGCATCTTCGCTTGATAAAAAGCACGTAGGTTTCCCGGAGTTCTATGAATATACTCATCTACAGATACCAATTCGCCGTTAAAACGCAATATATTGCCCGTCTTGACATCAGAAGCTTTAGCCATATCTATAAGTTATTATGTAAAAACATTTTTTCGGTGGTGCAAAGGTAACCTTAAAATTTGGATTCCCAAAAATTTAGTCGCCTAGTAGTTTTTATACTGCTCAATATGAATTTGATGCCGACAAAAGCTATATTCATGTTCTTGATTGGAACAAATAATCAGCAATTTGTTCTTGGCGAATCGCTCAATTAGATTAAGATACCAAGCGATCCCCTGTGTATCCAAATTGGATGTGGGTTCATCTAAAAATAAGGTAGGGGTTTGCGAACAGCAAGCCAAGGCCAATTTCGTGCGCTGTCTCATTCCGGACGAAAAGTAGCGTAGTTCTTTGTCCGCAGCGCGTTCGAGATCCAATAATTCAACTAGCAATTGTGCGTTCAGGCCTTCTTCCATTCGTTTAAAAGAAAAGTGAAAATCGATTAATTCACGTAGCGTAAACTCTTCGATCAGCTCTTGGTAGGGCGCCGCTAAAGCACTCGAGGAAAAAAACATATCCGCATCCAGTTTCTGATCTTCATCGAGGTATCGAATGGTGCCTTCGGATGCTGTAAGACTACCGATCAACACCTGAAGTAAGGTCGATTTACCGGACCCGTTAGGGCCTAAAATCGCATAACTATTTCCATGCAAAAAATGGTAATTGACCGATTTAAAAATCCACTCTCGATTGAAACGCCGACCGATATTTTCGAGTATGATATCCAAGTGCTAATCCTCCAGCAGTAAAAACACCATAAGCAGCTTAATGCTGCTTAGGTTAAAATCTTACAGCGCAACCTTTCCTTGGCCAAAGCCTTTCATAATCCCGCGATTAGAGCTTCGCACAAAGTCCAGGATCTCGTCGCGAATCTCCGTCGGTTGGCATTCCGTTTCAATGATATCCAAGGCTTTCGTTAAATTGTTGTTTTTCACAAACATGGTACGATAGATATCTTGGATTTCGTTGATTTGCTCAGATGAAAAGCCCCTGCGCCTTAAGCCGACAGAATTAATCCCCACATAAGAAAGTGGCTCTCTCGCTGCTTTAACAAAGGGCGGAACATCTTTACGAACCAAAGAACCTCCTGCAACAAACGCATGAGACCCAATATGGCAAAACTGATGAACAGCAACCATGCCCGCCAACACCACATAATCGCCAACTGTAATATGCCCCGCTAACGTGCTGCTATTTGAAAAAATACAATTATTACCAACAAAACAATCGTGGGCGATATGACTATATGCTTGGATAAGGCAATTATTTCCAACTACCGTACGCCATCTATCTTTTGTGCCTCTATTAATGGTCACACATTCGCGGATGGTGGTATTATCACCAATTTCAGCGGTAGTGTCTTCACCCGCAAATTTGAGATCCTGCGGGATGCCACTTATTACCGCCCCAGGGAAAATACGACAATTTTTCCCGATACGCGCGCCATCCATGATAACAACATTCGAGCCTATCCATGTTCCTTCGCCTATTTCTACGTTTTTATGAATAGTTACAAAAGGTTCGATCACTACATTTTCCGCGATTTTGGCTTGCGGATGTATATATGCCAATGGTTGGATCATCTTATTGCTCTTTAATTTCTTCTTTTATCTTAACTATCTGTGCCATCAATTCTGCTTCTACCACAATCTTTTCGCCAACCATGCCAACACCTTTCATTTGAGCGATACCTCTTCTTATCGGTTGCAATAAACTACAGTGAAAAATAATGGTATCTCCCGGCTTCACCTGTGCTTTAAACCGAGCGTTCTCAATTTTCAAAAATAAGGTGATATAATTCTCTGGGTCGGGTACGGTATTTAACACCAATATGCCTCCTGTTTGCGCCATGGCCTCAATTTGAAGAACTCCGGGGAATAGCGGCTCATTTGGAAAATGCCCCATGAAAATGTCTTCATTCATTGTCACATTCTTCAAACCCACCACATGAGTTTTTGTAAGTTCCAGAATCTTATCCACCATCAGCATCGGCTGCCTATGGGGTAAAATCTTCATAATCTGCGCCGTATCATAAACGGGGGTCATATTCGGATCGTAAACCCGCACATACTTCTTGTTCTTTTCCCTACTAATCTGCGCTTTGATCTTTTTGGCAAATGCCACATTGGCAGCATGCCCGGGACGTGCAGCCATGATATGTCCCTTCAACGGCCGCCCTACTAAGGCCAAATCGCCAATCATATCCAACAACTTATGCCGTGCCGGCTCATTCTGATGGCGAAGCTTAATATTATTCAGGATACCTTCCCTTGCCACATCGATATCTTCCCGATTAAAGAGTTTCGCTAAATGCTTCAGCTCATCTTTACTCACATCTTTATCGACTACTACAATCGCGTTATTTAAATCACCTCCTTTAATCAGATTATGTTCAAGCAACATTTCTAATTCATGCAAGAAACAAAACGTTCTGGACGAGGCAATTTCCTTTTTAAATTCACTGATGCTAGTAATAGCAGAGTGTTGACTTCCCAATACGGGTGAATTATAATCAATCATACAGGTAAATCGATACCCATCTAAAGGCATCGCAACCATCTCTACTTTTCTATCAGCTTCGGTATAATGTATATTATGAGGTATTTCGTAATATTCCCGATCTGCTTCCTGATCTTTATACCCTGCCTTCTCAATGGCTTCTACGTAAATTAAAGCACTCCCATCCATAATCGGAACTTCAGGGCCATCAATTTCTATCAGCACATTATCAATCTCCATTCCTACTAAGGATGCCAGTAAGTGTTCTACCGTGCTTACGCTTGCGCCATTTTGTGTAATCGTGGTTCCTCTCGAAGTGTCTGAAACGTTATCCACGTCAGCATCGATGATGGGCTGACCTTCTAAATCTATTCGTTTAAATTTATATCCATGATTTACAGGTGCCGGCTTAAAAACTAATGTAGCATGTTTACCAGTGTGGAGGCCAACCCCTGAAATCGTAATTTCTGAATTAAGTGTTCTTTGTTTAACGTTCATCTCTTCCTAATAATTTAAGGCTAGCATACGCTGTCGCTGCTAGTACTCATTTATTCTTCGTCAAGTTTTTTAATTAGTTTTTCAATTTGATCCAAGCGGCGTTCCAAATCCGGTAATCGCTGCAATACTACTTGTGCTCGCATCTGATTCTGGAACTGACTTGCCGGTGTTCCCGCCCATTTCAACCCGGGGGTATCTATAGAACGGTTGATACCGGATTGCGCCTGCACTTGTGTACCATCAGCTATCGTGATATGTCCTACGGCACCTACTTGTCCTCCTAAAACTACATTCTTACCGATTTTTGTACTTCCTGAGATACCTGTTTGAGCAGCTATAACTGAATTTTCTCCAACCTCCACATTATGCGCCAACTGAATTAAATTATCCAGTTTTACACCTTTTCGAATGATTGTATGTCCCATCGTTGCACGATCGATTGTGGAATTAGAGCCGATTTCAACATCATCTTCTATAACAACGTTTCCGATTTGACTTATTTTACGATAGGTACCATCCTCTTGTGGAGCGAAGCCAAAACCATCGCTTCCTATAACAGTGCCTGAATGGATCACCACATTTTTTCCTAAAACACAATCGTGATATATTTTTACACCGGGGAATAAAATACTCCCCGCGCCTATCTTAACATTATCGCCAATGTACACCTGCGGATAAATGCTTACATTATCCTCTAGTACAACATTGTCTCCGATATAAGAAAAAGCCCCTACATATACATCCTCCCCTAGCTTAGCGGAGGGATGGATATAGGAAGGCGTTTCTACTCCCGTTTTATGAAAACGGAATTTATTATATTGCTCTAATAGCAAGGTAATTGCCGTATAGGCATTCTTCACTCGAATAAGCGTGGCACTTATCGGCTCCTCAACCGTTAAGTCATTATTGACAATAACAATGGATGCTTCTGTCGTGTAAAGGTAGTTTTCATATTTAGGGTTAGCTAAAAAAGTAAGCCCCCCTTGGCTAGCTTCTTCGATTTTTTCAACCCTCGATACCACAACATCTTCGTTTCCCTCTATAGAACCATCAATGATTTCGCTAATTTGTTTGGCAGTAAATTGCATCGCGCAAATTTATGTGTTAAATTTTTATGAACAAATTTTAAATTCCTTTGTATATCAATACTTTGCGAACTTCTGACAACTACCGCAATTCTTTTGGGTAAGCAATCATAAATTTCTTGACCTTTTTTGCCAGCACTTCCAAGTTCGATAAATCGGAGGCTGTCGTAATATCTTGGATGGTACCATCCTTCATCAAAATGTTAATATTTCCCTCACCGGCATCGTAAGCACTGTTTTCTACCGACTGCGTGAATACGAAATAATGCACTTCATCCTCCCCAACCTTGAACAGGTTCATAGCTGCGCGACGTAATGCTTCTATTCGTTCCTTGGTAGGCATAAAATTACTTAATTCGACATGATAGAGCCTCCTTGTCATAAATTGCTCACACAACTTAGATAAGACAGTATCCTCATGCTTTACCCCCATTTTCACAGTTGCCAAAATGTCTGTATCATCCAGCATGGTAAAAAATTCGAGATGGGCGCGATCTTGTAAAAAATCCTCCTTTGTGACTCTGTTATCAATAAAATGTTTCAACGCCTCTGTTGCAAATACGTTGTTTCCTTTATCGGTAAGCTCCTTTGCACGCTGTAAGATTTTAATCAACATCTGTTCAGCACTTAATACCGTTTTATGCAGGTATACTTGCCAGTACATTAGTCTACGGGCAATTAAAAACTTCTCAACCGAATAAATTCCCTTTTGTTCAATCACCAAGCCGTTATTAGCAACGTTCAGCATTTTAATAATCCGATCAAAGCTGATCACCCCTTCGGAAACACCGGTAAAAAAGCTGTCTCTGTTGAGATAGTCCATTCGGTCCGTATCAAGCTGACTCGACACTAATTGATGCAAAAATCGCTTTGGATATTTGTCTTTAAAGATATCAATCGCCATAGACAAGCTACCATTGAATTTCCGGTTCATTTCATTCATTATTAACGACGAAATATGCTCATGTGATACTCCCTGTACCAGGGTGTGTTCCAACGAGTGCGAAAATGGTCCATGACCTATGTCATGTAGTAATATGGCTATAATGGCGGCCTCTTCTTCCTCCGCTGTTATATCGATATCTTTACCTTTCAGGGTCTCTAAAGCTAAGCCCATCAAATGCATAGCGCCGAGTGCATGTTGAAAACGCGTATGTAGTGCCCCTGGATAAACTAAATGTGTTAGGCTTACCTGTTTAATATACCGAAGGCGTTGAAAATAACGATGCTGTATCAGATCAAATATCAAATCTGATGGTATGGAAACAAAACCATAAACAGGATCATTAATAATTTTTTTCTTATTCAAAAGCCAAAAAATTTAAGCACAAAGGTGCTATTTTTTAATGAAATGTCCATGATGCAGCTTCTCTTTCTACATCGAAATCAAATCTAAATTGAATTTATTTACGTCGCTGTTAATTTTTGTTAAAAAAGCGGAAAGGCTCCAAACAATTACGTAAGTTCGTAATTCTATATTGAGATAGGACATAGGACTTAGAACGTAAAACTTATAACGTAACGATGCAAGAAACAAATATATTATGGGCAGATGATGAGATCGATTTATTAAAGCCTCACATTATGCTGCTCAATGAAAAGGGATATGGTGTAAAAACAGTCACCAATGGACATGATGCCGTTGAAGCTTTCAAAAATTCCTTTTATGATTTAGTATTCTTGGATGAAAATATGCCGGGACTTACAGGTCTGGAAACCTTAGGGATTTTAAAGGGCATTAATCCGACCGTCCCCATGGTAATGATCACGAAGAATGAAGAAGAGTTTCTGATGGAAGATGCAATAGGTTCGCAAATCGATGATTACCTGATTAAACCGGTAAATCCGAAACAAGTTCTATTGACCATCAAAAAGTTCACTGAGAATAAACGCTTAGTAAGCGAAAGAACATCGATGGCTTACCAGCAGGAGTTTAGAACGCTTGGCATGACCCTGAATGATAATCTGGACTTTAATGAATGGGTTGATGTTTATAAAAAATTAGTTTATTGGGAGCTTTCACTGGAAAAATTGGAAGATGAAGGCATGCACGAAATCTTGACCATGCAAAAGGCGGAAGCCAATGCCCAGTTTTCGAAATTTGTTGAAAAGAATTACCTGCATTGGGTCAAAGATCCGGAGAGCGGGCCGGTTTCATCGCCTCAACTATTTAAGAAAAAAGTATTCCCGGTACTGGATAACAAGCCTACCTTTTTCTTTTTAATAGACAATTTACGATATGATCAATGGAAAGTGATACATGAAATCATCGGCAATTACTATCGTATGGATGCGGAGGAGACTTATTACAGTATTTTGCCTACGGCGACCCAATATGCCCGGAATGCTATTTTCAGCGGGATGATGCCGCTTGATATGGAGAAGAACTTTCCGCATATTTGGCAAAACGATGAAGACGAGGGGGGCAAAAATCTACACGAGGAAGAGTTTTTAGCGGCACAAATAAAAAATACGTTTCGGAAAGAATGCAAATTCAGCTACCATAAAATTCTTACACTGGAACAGGGAAGAGACATCACGGACAATCTATCCAATTTGATGGGAAACGACCTTAATGTGCTGGTTTATAATTTCGTCGATATGCTGTCCCATGCCCGGACTGACATGGCCATGATCCGGGAGCTTGCCAGCGATGAAGCAGCCTATCGCTCGCTCACGCTGTCATGGTTCAAACATTCACCACTTTTAGATACCCTAAAATGGCTCGCGCAAAAAAATGTACGTGTCATTCTTACGACTGACATGGCACGATTCGCGTAAAACATGCAAGTAAGGTAATCGGCGATCGGAACACGAATAGTAATCTTCGTTACAAACAGGGTAAAAATCTAAACTTTATTGATAAGGATGTACTACACATCAAGAACCCACATGAAGCAAAATTGCCGAAACTTCACGTAAGTTCAAGTTTTATATTTGCCAAGGAAGACACCTATTTCGTTTATCCTAACAACTATAACCAGTTTGTCAATTACTTCAACGAAACTTTTCAACACGGTGGTATTTCTCTTGAAGAGATGATCATTCCGTATATTACGTATACACCGAAATGATGAAGGATCGTAATCGGTTTCACCGGTGAGTATTACGAAAAGACTTTAGAAAGCACGTTGCATATCCATGCCGGTTTCTCTAAGTTTGCTTCATGATTCTTACCGTTAACGACATAAGCGAACTACCTGATGTGGCAAAAAAAATACTCCTTTTTGTAGCCGATGATCGGGTAGTTTTGTTTTTCGCTCCAATGGGAGCGGGAAAAACTACACTTATTAAAGAGCTTTGCAAGCAACTACAGGTTACCGACCAAGCAGCCAGTCCAACTTTTTCAATCGTTAACGAGTACCATAGTCCTCAGGGAAACGTTTATCATTTTGATTTTTACCGGTTGAAAGAGGAACAGGAAGCTTTAGATCTGGGTTATGAGGAATACTTCTTCTCAGGAAACTATTGTTTTATTGAATGGCCTGAAAAAATCCCTAATCTCCTACCCGAAGAGGTAGTGAGTGTTACAATTGAGCTCGGAGAAAAAAATGAACGTAAAATTAGGATACAAAAAGGGATTCCATCTTCCCATTTGTCTGAACTTTATTAGCATGCTCCCATTTCTTCATTTATCCTGCTATTTATCTTTTTTTCTGTGTACCGATTAAAATGCTTTCGATCAAAATCGAGCAAGTTTTGCATCCGAATGGCAGACGCAATTATAAAACATGAACGAACTGTAGATACTTTTTCGTAAATTAACCCGATTTTTTGTGTAATTGAGCTCTGTATGACAGAATTATCTAACTTGGCGCGTCAAGCGATGATGCAGCCACAGGAGGCCATGCTAGAAACCGGCAAAAAGAAGAACAGTTTATTAATCGGAATCCCTAAGGAAGTGAGCTTTCAGGAGAACCGTATTGCGCTTACGCCTTTGTCTGTTGCTTTACTTGTAGAGAATGGTCATCAAATTATGTTAGAGTCCGGCGCAGGAAACGGTGCCAACTTTCTGGATCATCACTACAGCGAGCAGGGCGCTATCATTGTTCATGAAAAGGAACGCATTTACACCTGCGACATTATCGTCAAGATTGGGGCTCCCACCTTGGAAGAAATTGATTTAATGAAAACCGGCCAGGTCCTGTTTTCCAGCCAACAACCCTCTTTATTGGGCTTTGAGCATTTAAAAGCCATGATGAAGAAGAAGGTTACGGCGCTATCTTATGAGTATTTGCGGGACGAGGATAACCGGTTAACGGTTGTACGTGCAATGAGCGAAATTGTAGGCGCTACCTCTATTCTAATTGCCGGCGAATATTTAAGTAACGTGTTCCAAGGCAAGGGCCTGATGCTGGGGGGGATTACCGGCGTTCCTCCTACTGAAATAGTCATTATCGGTGCCGGAACGGTTGGAGAGTATGCGACCCGTGCCGCACTCGCCTTAGGTGCACAGGTAAAAGTCTTTGACAGTTCATTATATCGTCTTCGACGCTTACAAAACAATCTAGGGAATAAAGTATTCACCTCGGTTATTCAACCCATTGTACTCCAAAAAGCGGTCCTATCCTGTGACATCGTAATAGGTGCGATGCGCGCCACCAATGGCAGAAGTCCGTGTATTATTACCGAAGAAACCGTTTCTAAAATGAAACCCAACTCTGTGCTGGTTGATGTCAGTATTGACCAAGGCGGTTGTTTCGAGACCTCTCATATAACCAATCACGATTCCCCTGTTTTCAGAAAGTATGATGTTATTCATTACTGTGTTCCCAATATAGCATCTCGTGTTGCCAGAACAGCCACCTATGCGCTGACAAACATTTTCGCACCGATTTTGTTGGATATTGGGGAACAGGGCGGGCTATTGAAAGTTATCTGGAACAAACCGGGTATTCGAAATGCCATTTATCTTTACCAAGGACAGTTAACGAATAAAGATATAGCCAATAAATTTAATTTAACCCCGAAAGATCTCGAATTACTGATTGTATCCCATCGATGATCACTTTAGGTGTTAAATCAAGGCATATATGAAGGTTTTAAGAAAACAGTTTTATAAAGACGCTTTCACTCTACTTAAGGCAACGGTCATTGGCTTCGGTGACGACAAAGTATCGAAAATGAGTGCAGCATTATCTTACTATACCATATTTGCGTTGGCTCCTCTCCTGATCATTATATTGGCTGTTGTTAGCTTTGTTTTGGGTGATGATGCACAACAGGGAAGAATCTTTCAGCAAATAAACGAATATGTCGGGGCTGATGCCGCCGCACTTATACAATCACTTATAAAAGGCTTATCGGTCGGAAAAGGATCCATTATTGCAACCATTATTGGTGTGGGCACATTGATTTACGCATCGACAAAAGTTTTTGTAGAAATGCAGGATTCGCTCAACATGATCTTTAACGTGAAGCCCAAACCAAAAAGAGGTTGGGTAAAACTACTTGTTGATCGTGCGCTGTCTTTTTCCATTGTGCTTATTCTGGGCTTTTTGTTAGTTGTTTCTTTACTCTTGAATGTTGTCATTTCTGTTATTAGCACTACGCTCATCAAGTATCTTCCCGATTTTCAGGTTTTTGGTTTAGACCTTTTCGACGAAACAACCAACATCGCCTTATATCTTGCCAATACCCTTATAACCTTTATTGTTTTATCCGTTCTTTTTGGCTGTATTTTTAAATTCCTTCCAGACGTAAAAATCAAGTGGAAAGACGTACGGTCGGGTGCTTTCTTCACCGCCATCTTATTTATGATCGGCAAGTGGGCGATAGGCTTGTATATGCAGCATGCGGCACCTGCATCCGGATATGGTGCCGCCGGTTCCATAGTAATTATCTTGCTTTGGATAAACTACACATCCTCCATTCTATTTTTCGGCGCTGAGTTTACGGAAAAAAATGCAGAGATGTTCGGAGACGGTATCAAACCCTCCTCCATTGCCGTTCGCATCAATCAGCAGGAGATAACAGGTAATAGTTTCAAGCATTGATTTAACCAATATCCATCACCTCCTTTTTCTTCTTATTTCTAAAACGCTTCGGTAGAATCTGTAGAATTTCACTTTTCAAAGCTTCAATGGCTCTTTTCTTTAGGTAGTTCTGTTGCGTGATTAAACTAATTTCGCGAACCGGTTCGGGCGATTTAAAATAACGCACCTGATCAAGTTCCTTTACAGAAAACTCAGCAATACTCAATTCAGGCATAATCGTTACGCCCGCATTCGTATCCACCATCCGTTTTAGGGTTTCTACACTGCCGGTGTTATATTCGAAGGAATCGTCCGGGTTCATCGTTTTCCTCCTATTGCAGATATTCAGTACCTGATTCCGCATACAGTGCCCTTCGTTCAGTAACCAAAGTTTTTCATTCAATATATCACTTGCAGTAACGGCTTTTTTCTTTGACAAACTGCTTTCTTTAGCTATATAAGCAACAAACGTTTCATAGAACAAGGGGTGTTCCTGCAAATTGGGCTCGTGGATCGGTGTCGACAAAATACCGCAATCTAATACCCCTGTTTTTAACTCCCTGACTATCTTTTCTGTTGTATACTCCCATACATGCAAATGCAATTTCGGATATTTCTCCATGAAATTGCCTAATACCTTTGGTAATAGATACGGGGCAACCGTCGGAATCACACCGATTTTTAATTCACCTTCCACCTCGCCTTTCTTATAAGCGACAATCTCTTTAATTTTCTGGCTCTCTAAAACCGCCACTCTCGCTTGTCGGATGATTTCTTCTCCGATTTCGGTAGGCACAATAGGCTGCCGGGTCCTATCAAAAATCCGAACACCTAAAGATTCTTCTAATTTTTGAATCTGCATACTCAATGTAGGCTGCGTTACAAAACACTTATCTGCAGCGGCCACAAAACTTCTATATGTATCAACAGCTATAATATATTCTAATTGAACAAGCGTCATAATATAAATTTTGATTATACAAACATAGCAAAATTCGATGTAAGATGTTCATACCGAAGCACTACCTTTGGTCGACAGAGGAATCATACTAAACAATTTTACACATGGAAGAGAAAAAGAAGTTAACAACTGCCTCGGGTATTCCCGTCACTAACAATGAAGACTCGATGACCGTTGGGCCACGCGGCCCTATATTATTGCAGGATTTTCACCTGCATGAAAAAATGGCCCATTTTAATCGCGAACGAATTCCCGAACGCGTGGTGCACGCTAAAGGTTCGGGTGCTTATGGCACATTTACCGTAACCCAGGACATCACCACCTACACAAAAGCTAAAATTTTTAATGAGATAGGCAAAAAAACGCGTTTGTTTTTACGCTTTTCAACGGTTGGAGGGGAAAAAGGTTCAGCTGATACAGAAAGAGATCCACGCGGCTTTGCCGTTAAGTTCTATACGGAAGACGGCAATTGGGATCTCGTCGGCAATAATACACCGGTTTTCTTTGTAAAAGATCCAAAAAAATTCAGCGACTTTATCCATACACAGAAGCGTGATCCGCAAACCAATATGAAAAGCGCAACGATGTTGTGGGATTTCTGGTCGTTAAACCCGGAGAGTCTGCATCAGGTGCTTATACTGATGTCAGACCGGGGCACACCTGTAGGATATCGTCACATGCACGGTTTTAGCAGTCACACATTCTCTTTCATCAATAGCAATAATGAGCGTGTATGGACCAAGTTCCATTTCAAAACGGAACAGGGCATTAAAAATTTCACCAATGACGAAGCGATGCGCATGCGGGGAGAAGATCCTGATTTTGCACAGCGCGATTTATTTGAAGCGATTGAACGCGGCGATTTCCCTCGCTGGAAACTATATATACAGATAATGACGGAGGAACAGGCGAAGGCCTTTCGCTGGAATCCCTTTGACTTAACCAAAATTTGGCCTCAGAGAGAGTATCCTTTACAAGAAGTGGGCGTTTTAGAACTGAATGAAAATCCATCCAATTATTTTGCCGAAGTAGAACAGGCGGCCTTCGCACCGGCACATGTTATTGACGGTATTAGCTATTCGCCCGACAAGATGTTGCAGGGGCGGATTTTGTCTTATCCGGATGCCCATCGTTATCGATTAGGTGTAAATTATGAGCAAATTCCGGTAAACAGGTGCCCTTTTATGGTAGCCAATTATCAACGGGATGGCTATATGCGCGTAGACGGAAATGGAGGCTCCACGCCAAACTATTTCCCCAACAGCTTTGATAGCATCTATGAAGATGAAAGCTACAAACAGCCTGCATGGAATTTAGAAAGCGATATTGCCGATTGGTATAACCGCAACGCGCCGGGCGAGGATGATCACTATACGCAACCTGGAAATCTTTTCAGATTGATGACACCGGAAGCCAAACAAAACACCATTCATAATATCGTGACCTCAATGAAGGGTATCACCGGCTCCAAGAAGGAGCTCATTATTAACCGACAGCTGTGTCACTGGTTTAGAGCCGATGTGCAGCTCGGCATGGCCATTGCGCAGGGATTGGGGCTAAGTATGGAATCACTCAGTCAACATATGCCACAAGCTCAATAAACAAAACCAACCATCCAGGGGAGAGACAGGTCCTCTCCCCTGATTATGTAAACCTATATTTCAGGTACCATAAGGTTTTTAAACGCCTTTATAGGATTCGTCTAAAAAGCAATGGTGACAGGAAGGTTGAGTGCATTTAAAAAGAACCTTTTTCTTAGTCAAATTTATCGTGTTCTTTTTGTCTTAACACAAAAAGAACAAAAAGTCAAGGCGTGTGTAGGCTACCTTGCAACCGATGGCAAAGCATCGCTGGCGCGTATTGGAGCCGTTTCACTTCCTCAATCCGCTTGGATATTGCCGTATGAACAGACATGCAAATGCTTTGCGGCTCGTTGCGTCGGTATCCTCCAAGGCCGATCTTCCAGCGCACAGGGCTATATTTAGGGCTGAAGAAATAATACGTCCGGTTAAAAGTAAAAGCCCTACGTTCTGCTAAAATATCACCTAGGAAATTTGCGGTTTGCACGTTGAGGCACTATCGTTGTAGCAAAGTTCCAAGTGATGAGTTTTTGGTTACTTTTTGCGGAAAAAAGTGACAAAAATAATCGTTCTTTTAATTTAAACATCCTATTGAATACGAGTGTGGTAACCTCGGTAGAGAAGCAACTCATAACACACAAATCACAACTTATTTTTATCTTTGTATATGCTTAATAACAAAGAGATAAATTCCTTGATACATCTATTAGACGATCCGGATGAAGAGGTATTTCGGCACGTTGAGGAGAAGTTGTTAACACTAGGGACAGCGGTTATTGCTCCGTTGGAAGCTGCTTGGGAAAAATCATTTGATTCTTTTCTTCAGTCGAGGATAGAGAACCTAATTCATAAAATCCAGTTTGAACAGGTTTTTAATGAATTGGAACTTTGGTATATGGGCGGGGGGTTTGATTTATTGCAGGGCTTGATTATTGTCAATAAATATCAATATCCCGATCTGGAAGATCAAACCATCATCAATCAAGTAGAAGAAATTAAGCGCGATGCTTGGCTGGAAATGATGTATAACATGAGCGCTGTGGAGAAAGTACGTTTATTAAATAACGTATTTTACAATATGCATGGCTTCAAAGGTAATACCAAAAATTACCACGATCCGCAAAATTCATACATCGGTAAAGTGCTGGAAACGAGGAGAGGAAACCCGATTTTATTAGCAGCACTATATAGTATTGTAGCGCAGCGTTTGGATATCCCAATTTATGGTGTCAATTTGCCACGCCACTTTATATTGGCTTATATGGACGAACAAATTAAGGCCGACGAAGCAGGAGTTCTTTTTTATATCAATGCTTTTAATAGGGGCCAGATATTTGGAAGACATGATGTCTTATCGTTTTTAAAGCAACTTAATTTGCCTAATGATGAACAATTCTTTTTGCCGTGTGATAACTTGGCGATCGTCAGCCGTGTCTTGCGTAACCTATTAGCTTCCTATAATCAAGCAGGCAGCTTAGAAAAAGCCGCTGAAATACAACGTTTATTGAGTATTTTCGGGTAAAGGCAAGGAGCCGAATTCGCCGGCCCCTTGCTTGGTATTATCTCGCCATTAAGCTAACGGCTTCACTCCAATCACTTACACCTTTTCCATTACGGGCACGCACGCGTACGCGGCAAACAACACCGGGAATCAGCGGAGCGATAATGTTGTTACGGGACGAAGTAGTAGATAAGATGTCGCCCCATAATATGTTTCCATTATCGTCTACTTCGGTAGCATAGCAGTATTCGTACTCCCAGGCTTTTTTAACCGGGTTAAAATCGAAGCGAATTTGTCCGCTCTGTGCGGTATCGCTCAGACGAAGACGTTCCGGTATGGCGGGAGCAATCAACGAGGACCGAAGCGGCTTTACGGGAAAACCGGAACTTAAAATAACATGTAAAGCCCCGTCGGCAACAGCATCCACATAGAACGCCAATTGCCTGAGCCCTTTCTCGAGTGCCTGGCGACTCACATTTTTTTCACTGGTGTTCAAAGGACTACCCTTCCGGGTAGCCGCCAGTTTGAGCCGATAATCATCAAGGAGTAACTGTATATCTGTCAACGCCGGAACGGGCGTTTCGAAATTTGGATTGTCCGTCATGGCGGTAATGACGGTTGTTCCTAAAGTTGCCATGGCGTCGTCTGCGATATTACTAAATCCTATAGCGATGTATCTATTTTGCATATTTAAAAAATTAAAAAATAAAAAGTAAAAAGCTTGTCTCCCGAAGGGATGGCCTATTACTTAAAGCCTATCGCCTATTGCACATTTACGTTGGCTTGGACGGATGTTTTCTCTTTGTTATCATCTACTTATATTTGTATAAGTCCATCAACCGCTGATGAACAAAACAAAATTGAGTAGAATCAAAAAAAGCCATGTCCGAAAATGACGCATATGGCGTTTTTGTCGTTTTTTGACGCTTTTGTCCGATAAAAGAGGAGGAAAAGTACGTTTAAGGATGACCAAATCGAACGCTCTATTGACTAAATTTATTCCAAATCCATATAGATTTAATACAATCTTGATCGTTGTTAATATAAACTTAGAAAGGTCTGACAGAACGTTATAGAACTTTGTCACAACTGTGAACAACGTTAGAACAATTTTAACCAATTATGGGGTAATCTTGTTTGTGTTTAATTCAAACTTGATTAAGATTACGACAAACTTGGTCTAGTTTATAACAACATTGTTCATTGTTATTGCAAACGTAAACAAGTTTGCTATTTCTTTAGTTAAGTTTATAGCAGAGATGAGCAAGGTTAAAGCAAGCTTGATCAAAAGTGTCTCAACTTATCTTAAAATTACCTTCATATTGTTTGTATTTACTTCAAACGCTTCTACCTTCATAACAAACTAATACGTGTTAAGGATAAACTTAAGCATGTTTATCTCGAACTTATTTGCGTTTGTCTTAAACTTAATTGTGTTTATCCCAGTCTTACTGACATTTATTAAGGCTTTCTAGACCTTAGGTGTGCCGCAAACAAAAAAAAGCCGCGGGCAATTGCCGCGGCTTACCAAGAAATTTTTTTACATCGGAGCAATCCCATTGCTCATCTATCCACTCAATTCCGGTTAATCTTCAGAAAGGCAGCTATTTTTGATACAGGCGTATCGAGGTATTCTGCAACATGATATACCGTAACGGGCTGCTGCTTTTCCAAAGCATACATGTCGCGGATCAACTGCATATGGCGTTGGCATGTACGCATGCTCTTGCCCAAGATCAGCTGTAGATCCGCGGTAAAAACAGATAATCGACGTAAATTTACTTCCATATCCTCCATTTTTGCTATCACAAATTTAGCAGCTACCATAAGCAAAAGCAAGCATAAGCGCAATAAAACACGGCTTTTATTGAATTTTTATCAAATTTTAAATACCTGTCGTACAAGCTTTTCAATTTTCGTAATGCTTGATCAAATACTCATTATGAAAATGTTAAGGTTTTTGTAACAAAGAGGGCATTGAAACATAGAAAAATAGATAAATCACACAGTTCGGGTCAAAGCCTTTTAAACTAGCCGTAATGTGTATAAATTTTATTATCTTTACACATAGTAAAAATTACAGAAATGAGAACTAATATAGAGCTAGACGAAAACCTCATTCAACAGGCGCTTCAAATAAGTAAACTAAGGACAAAGAAAGAAGTCGTTCATGAAGCATTAAAGCAATATATTGCCTCTCTGAAACGAAAAAGCATTATAGCGTTGAGAAAGAAGGGCACTTGGGAAGGAGATCTCGACCAGATGCGTAGCCTATGAGGAGTTCTTTGCTTTTTGATACGTCGGTATGGGTTGATTTCCTGAACAAAAATGACACACCGCAAGCTTTATTATTGCAAGAATATATAGAAACGGATCGTGAGGTATTACTTACGCCCACCATTGTTCAAGAAATTCTCCAGGGAATACGTGAGGATTCAACTTATACAGAAATAAAGGAAGCACTATCCTATTTCACTTTATTGGAATTGCCTCCACGACGAGCAGCCATAGGTGCAGCAGACCTGTTTCGATCTCTACGCAAAAAAGGAGTGACCATACGTAAGAGCAACGATTGCCTAATTGCCTATTATGCTGTTTCCTTTTCAGTTCCCCTAGTTCATACCGATCGAGATTTTGATCATATAAGTAAATACAGCAAATTGAAGATCTGGAAGCAAAAAAATTAAAAGATATGCAATTAGGGGTTACCTATGTCAAATAGGGTTCTTCATCCGCTTATTGAGCTATTTCATTTACTGCTATCTATGATAGACACAATTAGATTCAATCTTTGAGCTATTTATAAACAAAGTCTGATGTTCGCTTTATGAGTTACTCATTCGGTCCCCGAGAATCAAGATACATAAATTCTGGCGTTAAAGATAACGCCCTGCTTGTCTCGGGTTCGATATTCCCATTAGCATCTAATGCAAATCTTATGAGTCGCCTTGCTCGATCGATGACATATATGAACTGGTTTCGATTGGGTAAATCGGTGATTGCAACGTCTATTGGGTCCACCAAACCAGTAGCTGCTCCGGTAATAATTCTTGTTGGTGTAATCGTTCCACCAGCCATTATCGCTTGCTTTGCATTCTCGATAACATAAATTTTTCCATCCACACTATTATTACTTGGATTATCCGTGAGTTTCGCAGGACCTAAATCGGAAAGAACCAGGATATCAAGTCTCGGAGAATAAGTAATACCTCGAATATCATTTGCTCCCGCAATGGTGATTGTATAATTTGGTTTAGCGTTGTTAATAAAAGTGTCTTGTATGGAAGCAATATCTTTTAATGCAAAACCCCATATTTCTTTGGTATTCCCTTGCATCGACAGCAATAGCAAAGAATCACTTGTATTAAGTGTCATATTTGTTGAAATACCCCAAGGAAGATTTGCCAGTTTAAGCCTTTTTCTTGGGGATTGCTGTCCCACCAGCCGCGAAGGATTATAGTATATGTTTAAGGAAGCGCTGTCTGGATGATCATTCGTAATAAATAACTGATCGGATTTGTTATCGTAACGAATGGCACGAGGGCTATATAAATAAAAGACATCTTTAAAACTACGTGTCGAAGTACTAATATTTCCTACATCACTAACTGAGAAATATCGGATACTTGTGTCTCTTCTACTAACTTGAAATCCTTGTTTTAGATCAGGGCTATAGAATATACCCATTCCCTGTTGAGGTTCCGTATTTGCTCCGACAGGAGCTGGTATATAACCAGCGCTATCCGCAGGATCAATCACTACCGCGTTTTGATAAACCTGCGTATCCGAATTAGCGATATCCGAAAACGATATATAGAGCCTAGAGATAGGCGTTGCGGGATAGATTGGCTCGTCGTCTACCCGCTTACAGGAAGTCCACAGGCAGAGGATAATCAGGTTTAGCGCGAATATACGGTTCATTTGCATCGAGTACATTTTTTCTTGGAAATCGAAAACAATGCCCTTCATCATTTCCGGCTTCGGTATTTTACTATATAACGGCAACAAGGCAGAAAATTGCACAGCTGCAAACAAAAATAGTATAGCAAACTTAGATAAACTTTCTTTTATAAAAAAGTTTATCCATCTATTCTTAAAACAGAGCATTTACCGCGGGATAGTGCTTATATTAAAGGAACCTTTTTGTTTTTCTTTTTTTCCGCAAAAAAGAAACAAAAAACTCCTCGCTTGGAACTTTGCTACAACGGTGGTGCATCAACATGCAAACCGCAAATTTCCTAGGCGATACTTTAGCAGAACGTAGGGCTTTTACTTTTAACCGGACGTATTATTTCTTCAGCCCTAAATATAGCCCTGTGCGCTGGCAAAACGGCCTTGGAGGATACCGACGCAACGAGCCGCAAAGCATTTGCATGTCTGTTCATATGGCAATATCCAAGCGGATTGAGGAAGTGAAACGGCTCCAATACGCGCCAGCGATGCTTTGCCATCAGATGCAAGGTAGCCTACACAAGCCTTGATTTATTCACTTTTGTTTGTTTTCAGATGAGTTCATGAGCTCATCGCTCTGCTCTTCGGTTTTGTCGGCTTTTTATCAAGAAAAAGCTGATTAAGAAAAAAGTTCCTTTTCTTTCAAAGAGAAAAGAACAAATATAAAAGCTTTATCTTTGCTGCCGTATATGGCAAACTACCGTTTCTTCATTGATTATCTAATACACAAATTCTCCGCTAAAACACGCCATGGTGTGCATTCTCCATTTGTTTATAAACTTGTTGATGAGGTTATATATGATTTTTCAACTAAACCTTACGAAGAAGAAATCGAAAGAAAGCGGCAAGCGCTAAAGAAGGACACACGAATTATCACGGTAACCGACTATGGTGCCGGTTCGATGATGAATAATGGAAAACAAAAGGCCGTAGGTTTGATTGCGAAGAATGCCTTGAAGCCAAAACGGGTTGCACAGCTTATTGCTCGATTAGCCAACCGCTTTGCACCGGTAACCATTATAGAATTAGGCACTTGCCTAGGAATCACCACTGCCTACCTAGCCAAGGCTAATCCTAATGCCTCCATCACAACAGTAGAGGGTTGCCCGGAGACTGCGGCTGTTGCCCGGCAAACCCTCGATGAGCTTGGTGCGTCGCAGGTCCAACTGAAAATAGGAAACTTTGATATAATCCTACCGCAGCTTATTCAAGAGCAGGAAAAAATTGACTTTCTCTTTTTAGATGGTAATCATCGGAAGGAGGCGACTTTAAATTATTTTTATCATTGCCTACCTAAAGTTCATGAACAGACTGTACTGATCTTTGACGACATTTATTGGAGTGATGGCATGAAAGAGGCTTGGCAGGAAATCAAAAACCACCCACAGGTAACTTTAACAATCGACCTATTTTTCATTGGCTTGGTTTTCTTCAAAAAAGGCCAGGAAAAAGAACATTTTAAGATTAGTTACTAGTAGGCCATCAGTTTTCGGAAATGAGTTATCAGCTTTATTTTTAGCTGATTACCGATTGCTGATAGCCGATCACTCTAAAACGCTTCGCCGAGCGATAAATAAAAGGCTGATTGCCGCGGCTCTCCGGGACGTTTTTCGCCTATACCGTAATCAATCCGGATGCTCGAATTATGTTCCAGATCAAAGAAGTAGCGCAAACCACCACCGAAAGAAGGTTTCAGCGATGAAAAGTCTATCTTTTTATTGTAGACCGTCCCAGCTCCCATAAAGGCCGTAAAACCAATACGTGGATGAACGCGATAGCGCAACTCTGCCTGCGAGGTCATCAATGTCTTGTCTCGGTATCTACCTGGATAATACCCTCGCATGACTTCATCACTTCCTAGCTGCGGAAATAAATAGAATGGCACATTGCCGAAGTATTCATCGTAGGTGGCATGTAGGCCAAGCGTTAACTTCGGTGTTAACGGAAAGAAGGCACGTAAGTCGAAATCCAAGCGACTTCCCTCAAAGTTATTCCCTCCCCAGAAATCAGGCATATAATGATAGACTGCCCGCGCATAGTAGCCCTTGGTAGTGTAGATATTTGTGTTACGGCTATCATACAACTGCGAGATTCCAAAGGCCAGGTATTTTCCACCTTCTTTACCATACAGTGGTGTCCAGTCGTAAATACCACCGGGAGCCTCGTCATTATATTCATAGTTCTCGTAAATCAAGCCGAGACCCACATAATAATTTTTAACAATCTTCTTTTCCCCTTCCAACCTGAGCCTAAACAATCGTTGAACCAAGGAGTCTTTATCTGCTTTTCGAGTTTGATCACCAATTCCATAAAAATTGAATGGAAAATCCTTATACCTTATCTCTGAAATGATATGATAATCATTGCCTTTTGTCCATATATCGGATGTCAATTTAAGATTCGATTGCTTTTTTGTGGTTAACGACCCCTGCAATACAATGCTGGACGTTCGGATGAGCGTATCGCTTTTATCAATATAGAAGTTGTAAATACCGGAAAGTCCATACTCTAGGCCGGTTTCCGGTGCATATCCCAATAAAGGCAACACCACAAAACCAGCTGATCGCGTAGAATCTTTTTCTGACGAGATGAATTTCTGGACCAGTTTACTCTGCATCAATTTGCCGTTCATGAACCTTTGATAGAGTCCGGGCTTCTTCTCCTGTGCGATTATATTGAGAGACGAGAGGCAAAGAATAGCTGTTCCAAGCAGGAACCGTTGAGCTAACATTCTCATAAAAAAACGAGCAAAAAATCTAAAATGTTTAATATCAAAGAGGTTTGGGCACACAGGTAATGTGCTCAATTTTCCTCAGATTAACCGGTGTTTGATAGTATTGGCTTTCGAGGTAAAGCGAGTCGGCCGTATGTTTTACTAACTTAAACCGGGGCAAAAATTGACCGATACGATGGCAGCCCGATAATTTCTGACGCCAGTTACTTCGGGTAAATGTAGATTCTATCAATAAGCTATCATTTCTAACCAGATACACTCCCCTAGCGTATTCTTCCCACTGTCCATCGCCGTAACAAGAATCAACTACCGTTCTTACCTTGCTAAAGGTTTTTAAGGTAATATAGACCGAGTCACAAGTAAACTTAAGACGATATAAACTGTAGGTCAATAGCTGATCTTGGTGGGCTATGGAGTCTTGCACCCACACCCCTTGTAAATAGGGCTCACCCTCTCCCTGTATATTCGGATTAAACTTGCAGGCAGAACAAAGCAATAAGCACATACCTACAAGCGTAAGGTATGTGCTTTTAAATATTAAATAATGATTCCGAGTCCTCATTATCCTTTAGAACCCCTATTTCAAACCACCGATCATATCTTCGGGGCGCACCCATTGATCAAATTGCTCATTGGTAAGTAGCTCGAGTTCTAAGGCCGCTTCGCGCAGCGACTTATTCTCTTTATGGGCCTTCTTCGCAATTTTGGCAGCGTTCTCATAACCGATATGCGGATTCAGGGCCGTAACCAGCATGAGTGAATTTTCCACATGTTTTTTAATACCATCATAGTTCGGCTCAATGCCGATCGCACAGTGATCATTAAAGGAAACGCAAGCTTCACCAATTAATCTCGCCGACTGGAGGAAATTGGCAGCCATTAAAGGCTTAAAGACATTTAGTTCATAATGGCCATTAGCACCTCCTATGGTAATGGCTACGTCATTTCCCATTACCTGTGCAGCGACCATCGTTAGGGCCTCGCACTGGGTAGGGTTCACTTTACCTGGCATAATAGATGAGCCGGGCTCGTTCTCCGGAATAAAGATCTCTCCGATGCCCGAACGCGGCCCGGAAGCTAGCATACGGACGTCATTTGCAATCTTCATAAGGGATACCGCCAGTTGTTTTAATGCGCCGTGACTTTCAACAATGGCATCATGAGCAGCCAGAGCTTCAAATTTATTTTCAGCGGTACGGAAGGGTAATTGCGTAAATTCCGCAATGTATTTGGCAACATTGACATCATACCCTTTCGGTGTATTAATCCCGGTACCTACCGCTGTACCGCCCAATGCCAGCTCAGAAAGGTGCGAAAGTGTATTATTTAAAGCTTTTAATCCGTAATTTAGTTGGGCTACATAGCCTGAAAATTCTTGGCCCAGCGTTAAAGGTGTAGCATCCATTAAGTGGGTACGGCCAATTTTTACAACATCTTTAAATTTATCAGACTTCTCTTTCAGTGTATCCCTAAGTTTTTCAACGCCTGGAATAGTAGTTTCCACCAACATCTTATAAGCTGCGATATGCATCGCTGTCGGATAGGTATCATTCGACGATTGCGACTTGTTTACATCATCATTCGGATGGATAAAAGTTTTTCCTTCTCCCAATTTATTTCCCTGAATAACGTGTGAACGGTTGGCAATCACTTCATTCACGTTCATATTGGATTGTGTCCCGGAACCGGTTTGCCAAATTACCAAAGGAAATTCACCGTCGTGTTTTCCTTCAAGTATCTCATCACAAACCTGCGCTATTAAATCCCGCTTTTCTGCCGGTAACACGCCTGCATCTGTATTGGTAAAAGCTGCGGCTTTCTTTAAGTAAGCAAAAGCGCGGATGATTTCTTTAGGCATCGAACCTTCCGGACCAATTTTAAAATTCTCGTGGGATCTTTCAGTTTGGGCTCCCCAATACTTATCGGCAGGCACCTTCACCTCGCCCATTGTATCGCGTTCAATTCTATATGACATGTTTATACGTTATGATATTGTTATTCCAATCACCGACTCATAAAATGTGGCTTATCATCACGAATGACACAGGTATTCGGTGATATAGAAACTTCGCAATCAGTAAAGGCATAAAGCGCATCAATTGTTACATCCGGAGAAATCCCGGGGGCTAAATGCACTACAATTTCCACTGTTGCGGCTGTATTATCTTCTATTTTTTTGATTTTAATTTTACCTTTATCGTTTGCAGCGATTACGCTATCGATCAAACCTCCGGTTGTAGTTCCATAAGGGATTTCAGTAATAGCTAGGGTCTTTTTGTCGCGCTCTTCAATGCGTGCTCTCACTTTTACCTTTCCACCGCGCATGCCTTCGTTATAGGCGGAGACGTCAGCCAATCCACCTGTCGGAAAATCCGGCACAAGGTTGGGGCGTCCGCCACGAAGAACTTCAATCGATCCATCCAGCAATTCTACAAAGTTATGAGGCATAATTTTCGTAGCCAAACCAACCGCAATACCTTCAGCACCTTGAGCTAATAATAGGGGGAATTTAACCGGTAAGGTAACCGGTTCACGATTTCGACCATCATAACTTAATTGCCACTCGGTGGTATCCGGGTTGAAAACAACGTCATTGGCAAATTTACTCAGACGTCCTTCTATATAACGAGGCGCTGCTGCAGAATCACCCGTTGTAGGATCCCCCCAGTTCCCCTGACAGTCGATGAGCAGATTTTTCTGCCCGATCTGAACCATGGCATCACCAATTGAGGCATCGCCATGTGGATGGTATTTCATGGTATTACCGATCACATTGGCGGCCTTGTTAAAGCGCCCGTCATCCATTTCTTTTAATGAATGGAGAATACGACGTTGTACCGGCTTTAAACCGTCGTTGATATGCGGCACCGCCCGATCAAGTATGACATACGAAGCATAATCCAAAAACCAATTCTCGTACAAACCGGATATTGGAATCGTTTGGTTATGGCTTAGAGCCTCGTCGTTATTTCCTGAAAGTTCGTTATTGTCTGTTTCTTCGCTCATTTTTTTATAGCCTTTAGGTATTAGCTTTTAGCAATTTGCTTACTATTTCCGATGCCATTTTTTGTCATTGTGACGGTAATAACTCCTTAAAGCTATTCATGACATCATTAAGCGCCGTAAAAATACTAAACATTTTGGTATTTAAGAGAGGAATTATGGGTAGCAAGTTCAGCATTTCAAAAGGAACTTTTATTTAGTTACTTTTATTCGTTATTGTTTGTTTTAAAAGGCACTCATGCTACTTCGTGGTTTTTTTTCGCTAATTCATTCTTTTTAAAGGAGCTCAAGCTTTTTCAAGGTCCGTAAAAGGTAACCAAAACCGACCGTAGGAAGCTCATGAACACCTTTAAAATAAGCAATGTGTGAATAAACTCATCGCTTGGAACTTTGCTACAGACAGACGTAAAATCATATCCGTCCAAAACGTTAAATAATAATAGGAAATATGGGAGCTCCGTTGGTCGGTTTACTTAAAAAATAGAACGATTATTTTAACTTCTTTCTTTCTCCGCGAAATAAAGAAGCAAAGAAAGCTCGCCGCTTTAAAATTTACAGGAACGGATCGTGCCTCCTCGTGCTATTTGTAAATTTTGGAGGCGGCATTTTTTAGAACGTAGGGCTTTTACTTTTAACCGGACGTATTATTATCTTCAGCCCTAATATAGCCCTGCGCGTGGGTAAAATGGCCTTGGAGGATACCGAAGCAACGAGCAGCAAAGCATTTGCATCGCTGATCATGTTGCACTACCCAAGCGGATTGAGGAAGTGAAACGGCTCCAATACGCGCCATGAATGCTTTGCCATCAGATGCAAGGTAGCCTACACACGCCTTGATTTTGCTCAACTTTTATCAAGAAAAGTTGAATAAAATAATCGTTCCTTTAATATAAACAATTCATCTATGTGTTAAATTGATCCCTGTTTTAGGTTAGAAAGCCGATAGTCATATTAAATTTATACCAACACCCAGGGATACTTTTGCTTTCCCAATAAAAAATAGAGCCTCTTATAGCCGAAAACCTCCTCTTTTTTGTCCAGAAAATTTATTTTGGACAGGTGTGACGTAAAATAAAATTGACTAAAATAAACGTTTTTAATGCAAACACCATCGTAATGCTAAAAGCGAAACGCCTGTTTTAGTAAAAAAGCCAATAATCACATTCCTTTATTTGTATCCTATGCCCGAATGGGTTAAATTTAAATTTTATTTTACGACATGAAGAAAACTGTATACGCATTAGCGCTTATTATTCCCTCTTTATTCGCTTGTAACAGCGGAGAAAAAGGGGCTGGTACAACCGATTCAGCGGCTTTTAAACAAATCGATGAAGCAAGTCTTGCACAATATGTGAAGGATTTATCGAGCGATAGCCTCGAAGGTAGAAAACCATTTACCAAGGGAGAAGAAAAGACCATCCAGTATATCAAACGGACTTTTGAAGACATAGGCCTCGAACCGGGGAATAAGGATAGTTATTTCCAGGAAGTGCCTATGGTGGAAATTAAATCAAATCCGAAAGCCATTCTGTCCTTTACGGGATCCAAAGGGAAAGTAGATTTTAAATTGCTAGACGAAGTTGTTTTAGGTAGTCGAAGAGTTCAGCCTGCTATTGAAGTTAAAAGCTCGGATGTGGTATTCGCCGGATTCGGTATCGTTGCTCCGGAGTTCAACTGGAATGATTATGCAGGACTCGATGTAAAAGGAAAAACAGTTGTGGTCATGGTAAATGATCCCGGATTTTACAACAAGGACCTATTCAAAGGAGAAACGATGACTTATTACGGTCGTTGGACTTATAAATTCGAAGAAGCGGCCCGGCAAGGTGCGACAGGCGTGTTGATTATTCATAATACAGAAGCTGCAAGTTACGGGTGGAACGTGGTAAGAAGCGGCTGGAGTGGACCGCAGCTCAATCTACAAACCGAAGACAATGGCGCTTCGAGATGTGCTTTTGAAGGTTGGTTAACTGCCGATGCCACCAAAAGGCTATTTGAACTTGCCGGCGTGTCCATGGATGTTTTGGAGCAAGCTAAAAAGCCGGGGTTCAAGGCGGTAGACTTAAAGCTAACGACAGGCACCACCATTACGCAAGAAACGAAAAAGTCCATGTCCAATAATGTAGTAGCAAAATTAAAAGGAAGTAAACGTCCGGATGAATACATTATATACTCGGCACATTGGGATCACCTAGGCATCGGAGAGGCCATCGAAGGCGATTCTATTTATAACGGTGCGGTTGATAACGCCACCGGCGTAGCAGGTCTATTTGAGATTGCAAAAGCCTTTAAAGCTGCAAAGACAGCTCCTGAGCGTTCGGTACTTTTTATTGCTTTGACAGGCGAGGAAGAGGGATTATTGGGATCCGAGTTTTACGCAACCCATCCGATTTATCCATTGGCAAAGACAGTAGCCAACATTAATATGGATGCTTTAGCACCCATTGGCAGGACTAAAGATCTCATTGTAACCGGGCTCGGACAATCGGAAATGGACGACTATGCGGCAGTTGCAGCAAAAAAACAGGGAAGAACAATTAAACCGGATTCGAATCCATCTGCCGGACATTTCTTCCGTTCAGATCATTTCAATTTTGCAAAGGTTGGTATACCCGCATTATATCCAAGTACCGGCGATGATGTATTAGGAAAGGGCGAAGAATTTGGTTTAGCACAAAAAGAAGCATATAATGAAAAACGCTATCATCAACCTGCTGACGAATTCGATGACGCATGGAAGTTGGATGGTATGGTAGAAGATTTACGCTTATTCTTTGATGTGGGCTATACGCTGACTCAGGAAAGCAGCTTTCCAAAATGGAAAGAGGGCTCGGAATTCAAAGCGGCCGGTGAGAAACGCTAATTGCGTGTTGCCAGTTATGGGTTGAAAGCTTTCGGAAACTTGTAACCCCGTAACTGGCAACTTATACTTAATATTCCGGCAATAGCGGTGCCGTTCCCATAATATCATCAATTTTCGCCAATAACTCAGGTGTTAATTTTGGAAGGATTTCCAAGGCCTTTAGATTTTCTTGAAGCTGGCTATCCTTTGTTGCACCAAGAATCGCGGTTGTCACATTTGAATTCGTAAGCGTCCAAGCAATGGAAAGAGTTGCCAAACTGGCCCCTAATTCATCGGCTACCTTTTTCAGGTTCTTCACAGCTCCGAGCTTTTGATCCGTATAGGACTTATCTTTCAGCCATTCGTAGCCTTCCAGTACCAAACGTGACCCCTCCGGAATGCCTTCATTGTACTTCCCGGTTAATAGCCCCGAAGCCAAGGGGCTCCAGATGGTAGTTCCCATGCCAAGATTACGGAAAATAGGCAAATAATCAACCTCTATTTTTTGTCGATGGAATAAGTTGTACTCAGGCTGCTCAGCTGCCGGCGGTTCCAAGTTCAATTTGGCAGCAACGGCATGGGCCTCTACAATTTCCGCAGCGCTCCATTCACTGGTACCCCAATAGAGAACCTTCCCCTGCTGAATTAATGTGTTCATAGTACGAACCACTTCTTCCATCGGTGTATTTTTATCAGGACGATGGCAATAATAGAGATCAAGGTACTCAACCTGTAAACGTTGCAAGGCTTCGTGACAAGCTTCCACGATATGCTTGCGACTTAATCCATACTGATTTGGCTTTTTATCGGGTCCTTTCCAGCCGAAGAAGACTTTACTGGAGACAACATAGGAAGAGCGCTCCCAGCTTTTTGCTTTTAACACCCTTCCCATCATTCTTTCTGATTCACCTCGTGAGTAAACTTCCGCATTATCAAAAAAATTAATCCCGGCGTCATAAGCGATACCCATTAGACGGTCACTTAAGGTATCATCCACTTGCCGCGCAAAAGTTACCCAAGAACCAAAGGACAATGCACTGAGCTGTAAACCTGTGCGCCCCATTCTTCTATATTCCATACTGTTATTGTTAACTGATTTCTGTAAAACTAATGAATGGCCGTAAAAGTTTTGAAAAAAACGGAAATGATGACAGGAAGCTGATTCGTTAGTAGAGAAATAGTTGAATGGGGAACTAAGCGTTTAAAAAAAATCACCCAGCCGAATAGTGACTGGGTGATCCATTTTCCGAGGTCTCTTTTCGTTAAAAATTAGTACCCTGGATTCTGTACTAGCTTTGCATTTCGATTCATTTCGTCGCGATGGATACTAATAAAGTACATTTTATCTAACCATTGGCGGTTTTCGATACCGGGATCGAGCTCCGAGGGCGTATACGTGTAATTATAATTTTCGGGGTCGTACTTATAAACACGCACCTGCTTACCATCTTTCAGCGTTCCAAATATGCGGATGATTCTGATTTTGTTTCCTAAAGTTGTAGGCGCAATCATCCATCTTCTCGCATCAAAGAAGCGATGTTCTTCGTAGGCTAACTCTACCCGTCTTTCATTTCTATAACGTTGCCGCAGTGCATCACCGGATTCGGTTACTGCCGGCATGCCTGCACGGAAACGAATTTTATTTAACCAGTTACGCGCCTCTCCATCTTCGCCCAATTCTATACAGGCTTCTACGTAGTTTAATACGGCTTCTGTGTACTTCAATACCGGCCAGGGGATAAATTGACGCGTGTTTTGGTCAACCACAGCCGGATCCGGATCGGTAAATTTGCGGAAGTAATAACCGGTATGCGTGCCGTTCCAATCTTCAATTGGACTGTTTCTGGTATCCAATCCATATTGCGTCACCACTTGTCCGGAAGCATTAGTTACCTGATACTGCCCTGTCTGTATCTGATTATTAGGGTCGCGTCCTTTCACATCATCCGTACGTGGTTTCCAATCCGATCCATCGTGTAAAATGGTGGCATACATTCTGGGATCCCTATTTTGGTAAGGGGCGGCTTTATGTACGGGGTTATCCCAACTAAAGCGCGAGCCATCGATCATCTCGTAATCGTCTACCAAATTCTGTATTGGCGTATTTCCTGCCCAGTTATGATAACCATTCGGTCCATTATTTCTTCCGAGCCAGTTACCTGCCTCGTCTTTCAGGTCGACGAAAAAGCGTCCCAATAGTATTTCTCGTCCACCATCTCCCGCAACGGCCCTGCTACCACCCCCCAACGACAACACCATGTAGTTTTCCGTTCCTTCTTCCGGACTAACGGGACCCGTTAAGTCCATTTTATAGGCAAATGCCGACTGGTCCACTACGGCCTTTGCAGCATCTTTCGCTTTTTGCCAGCGCTCCATCCGATTTCCACTTACATAGCCCAAGTATTCCTTATTACTATAACCTGCTATGGTTGGGGATTTAGCGGAGGCCGTAGGTATATCATGTAAATCGCTCGCAGCATATACCAGTACTCGAGCCTTCAATGCCATCGCCGCCACATTGGTTGCCCTACCCGTGCTCGCTGTGAGCCCGTTCAATAAATTAATCGCCGTATCACAATCCGCTACGATGAAATTGACGCATTCCTCATACGTATTACGAGGAACGGTATAATCTGCTTCCCCTAATTCATAAGGACGATTAATGAGTGGCACTGCTCCATAAAAACGAAGCAATTGCTGATAATAATAGGCTCTTAAAAAGTGTGCTTCTCCCTTTAAACGCTCTACCAGGTTATTAGTATTTTCAAACTGTGGCGTCGCTAGATTTTTCAAGGCAATATTGGTTGCCCGGATGCGCATGTAGAGCGAATCCCATAGATACGTTCTCTTGATCATCCCTTGATCAGCGGGGTTTGAACGAGATTCTGTAATGGTATTTATTCCTCTTCCAGGATGGGTAAACATCGATTCGTCGGTCATGGACGACTGCATTTCTTCTTCAAAGCCCCCCTGCCCGATTCCATTATACATCTCAAGGATAAATGCTTCTGCCAGACCGGCATCACTCCATACCACTTGTTGAGGCACTTCGGTCATCGGCTCCGTGTTCAAAAAATCAGTTTTACAGGAGACTATTCCCAGTAAAAACAAGGCTATAACACCTAATATTCTATATGACTTCTTCATGATTTCTTTCATTAAAAGGTTACCGCCAATCCTGTATTAATAATGCGTGATTGCGGATAATACTGTCCCAATACGTTGGTTGATTCCGGATCATAAGCCTTCATTTTACTGAAGGTTAGCAAATTGAATCCACTTACGTATACCCTCAGGTTACTGATCCCTATTTTTTCGCCGATTGTGGTTGGCAGGGTATAGCCTAATTCCAGATTCTTCAAGCGGATATAGTTAGTGCTTTGCAACCAATAGGTATTGTTATAGGAATAGTATTGATCGCTCCGATCTGTAATGCGTGGATGTTCGCTGCTTGGGTTGTCAACCGTCCACCTGTTTTCGTAAAATTCCAATAAGTAGTTCCCGATGGCCCCCGATTCGTCCGAACCAACCCGGAGTTCACCACCCATAGCACCTTGGAATAAGATAGTCAGGTCGAAGTTTTTATATTGCATACCAATATTCAAACCACCCTGAAAAGTAGGCTGTCTATTCTTATCACGCCGAACACGGTCGTCCGGTGTAATTTTTCCATCTCCGTCAAAATCTTGATACTTCATGTCCCCCGGACGTAGGTTATTGGTAATCGCGCTATAATCCAATGTATTAGCCGCAATATCAGCCTCATCGCGGAACACACCGTCATAAATATAATATAGTTGAGCATCTGTTACCCTTCCCGTTGTACGCTGCCATTCAGGTGCCCCCGGTGCTTCGTCCCAAAACTTGATTTTGTTTTTGGTATAACCTCCATTGACGTTAATGTTATACTTAAAATCTCCTGCTGCACCATTATAACCAATATTGAACTCCCATCCTTTGTTATCCACTTTTCCGATATTTTCAGCAGGTAGTGTCATACCGGTACTTTGCGGTATCGAAGCATTTCGCTGCCATAAAATATTCGAACGTTTATTCATAAATACATCAAACTCAAAATTGATCTTACCATCGAGGAGCTGACCGTCCAAACCTAAGTTATAATTATCAGCAACTTCCCATGTTACCATTGTGTTAGGAACACGCGATTCATATAATGATTTAACCAATAAACCATCAACGATATAGGTGCCGTATCCATAGGTTGAGTAATACTGGTATTCTTGCAATCTAGCGTCATCCTCCAGGTATTGCCCTTCTGCGTAGTTATTTTTGAAGTATATATTATCATTACCCATTCGACCCCATGACCCGCGCAGCTTTAAATAGTTGATGAAAGAAATATTCTCTTTCCAGAAATTCTCTTCTGAGATTCGCCAACCTGCGAGAACACCCGGGAAGAAGCCGAAACGACTGTTTTCCGGGAACATATAAGAGCCATCGTATCGCCATAGAAATTCAGCAATATATTTTTCCTTATAGTTATATCCTACCCTACCAAAATAATTCAGTCTTGCGCGTTTCCAGGCTCCGCCGTTGTTATTCTTTTCGCGCTCTCCACCTGCGATCAGCTGATCAATAGCGGTTGAAATAAAATAACGTCTGTAGGCATTGAAGTTTTCGTTATCGATCGTTTCGCGGTTCACCCCAGCCATTACATTAAAGGTGTGATCACCGAAAGAGCGGTCGTAATTTAAGACACCACCAAGGAGAATGTTTAATTGATCTTCGTTTGCCTGTGTCAAGCGAGGATCGGCAGGGCCACGTCTACCACGCACCAGTTGCGGTGTTACCCCATCGTCTTCATATGCTCCTTGCCAAGTATAAAGATTCCAGGGAGTCTCCCATTTCTTCGATTGCTTGATATATTTATCAATGGCCGCCGTACCTGTAAATTTCAACCCTTCAATCCAAGGGAAGGTAATATCGACCTGGCCATTCGTTTGAAAAAAGTACTGTTTATTATTGTCGTAACCGGTTTGGTCGGTTGTGATCACTACGGGATTCTCTCCGTTTTCTATATCAGGACCGGGTAAACCATTTGGCCAAAAGGCAGGCATGGTAGGATTACCACGCATCAACATCCTGAAAATAGTTCCAGCGGACTTGGTTGGGTAATTCCTGTTTTCCTGACGTCCCAATACACCGATTTTCGTTGTCACATACTTACTGATTGTTGCGTCGAGGTTGATCCGCAGATCATATTGCTTATAGCCAGTAGCTGAATTTTTGTAGTAACCATCTTGATTTTGATAACCGATGGACGTTAAATATTTAAAGTTATCAGAACCACCGGTCAACTGTACATTATGTCTTGCCTGAGGCGACCAATTTTTCAGCGTAGCATCGTACCAATCGGTATTGGGATGCCCCCATGGGTCGGACCCATCTTTGAATTTTTCGAAATCTGCCGGAAGAAATGGTGCGGTAAGAACCGATCCGTTGGAGCGCGTGTAGGAGCCTGTTTCTCTAAAGGCGCTGTTTGCTGCCTGCCATTCGTTCACAGGAAGTTTAAAAACCTCCAGTTCATTCCGCATTTCGGCATACTGCGCAGCGTCTGCCAATTCGGGGATCACCGTTGGTTGCGCAAAGCCTTGATTGTAGGTATAAGATAGAAGAGGTCGGCCGGACTTACCTCTTTTGGTTGTTACTAGTATGACCCCGTTAGCAGCACGAGCACCATAAATAGCTGCTGCAGCATCTTTCAACACCGAAATGTTATCTATATCTGCCGGATTCAGCCGTTCAATCCCCCCCTTGTCTTGCCGGTATGCCGTCAATAACAATGAGCGGGCTACTATTTCCCAAGGTATTTGTTCCCCGGATCTTAATGTTAGAACCATCACCTCCCGGCTCGCCGCTGCTTTGAGTTGCGATGACACCAGGCATTCTACCTGCCAATGAATTTGAGACATTGAGCGAAGGTGACTTGACCAATTCTTCACTTTTTACTGATACGACCGAACCGGTAACGGTTTCTTTCTTTTGTGTTCCATAACCCACCACCACGACCTCGTCGAGATTGGCAATATCGTCCTGAAGGGTGACGGTTATTGATTTGCGGTTATTTACGGGCTCTTCCAGTGTTTTATAGCCCACCATGGTAAAAACCAAGGTAGCATTAGCCGGCACCCCCTCTAAGCTAAATTTCCCGTCGACATCGGTAGTTGTTCCTTTTTGTGAGCCCTTTACCAATACACTTACACCGGGTATTCCCTCGTTGCCTGTCATGGAATTGACTTTTCCGGTGATTGTTGATTGTTGCTTAACGGCCGAGAGATTATCCTTAACTTCCCTCGCTAGCCAATTGGTTTTTGCCAAAGCTTCATAAGGTGCGTGAAATCCCGCTACCAAAAGAGCCCCGCATAATACACGCTTAAAATCACTTCGATTTAAGTTCATAATAGCTGGTTTGTTTATAATGTTAAAAGTCTATAATTGTACTAATCACAATTATTCCGCGCGACTAGTAGAATCATATGTTAGTTTATTGGTTTTTGTAAATTCTAATAAAGTTCTAATTCGGTTGCCGTAAACATAAACAATGATCCTATAGGATGCAAGAAAAAATTAGAAATTGTGTATAAGTTACAATAAGTAGTAAAGAAGTATTTTTACTTATGGAAAAAAGAGAAACGTCCTGTTCGAGGGATTGGAAAATATCTACAAAAAAAAGCGATTCGTGGATGAATCACTTTGCAGAAAGGAGGGCCTTTGGCTTACATAAGGCGCACCTTAACAATTAATTACTCAAAAACAACCGTTTTATTACCGGTTACAAAGACTCTGTCCTCGATAATCAACGACAGTGCTTTACTTAAAACCGCCTTTTCTATTTCTTTTCCTGCTTTGCGCATATCGTCAGCTGTATACGTATGGTTGACCGGTTTTACGTCTTGTGCAATAATCGGTCCTTCATCCAGATCGTCTGTTACAAAATGGGCCGTAGCACCGATAATTTTTACCCCGCGGGTATATGCTTGCTGATAGGGGTTCGCTCCAATGAAGGCCGGTAAGAAGGAATGATGAATGTTGATGATCTTTCCTTGATAATGCGCGATAAAAACAGGTGATAAAATGCGCATGAACTTGGCTAATACAACATAATCCGGACTGTAGCTATAAATTGTTTTATGCAGCTCCTTTTCAAATTCATCCTTTGTTTTCCCTTCATGGCTTACAAAGTGATAAGGTACATTAAAACGCTCGGTAAAAGACCGCAGGTGATCGTAATTTCCGATAACGCAACAGACATCGGCACCCAGTGTATTGAAAAAATAGCGCACCAGTGTATCGCCCAAGCAGTGCGGTTCTTTGGTGACCAGTATGGCAAGGCGCTTCTGTTTTGGCGGATTCACCTTTACAGAAGCACCTTTAGGTAGGATCATCAATAACTCCTGCATTAATTTTTCAGGGTCAACGGCCTTTCCCATGCAAACGATGCGCGAAAAAAAACGTTTGGTACTTTCGTCCACATACTCACGCATGGTAGTTATATTCAAACCATATTTTGCTACGACGTGTGCGATGGACGAAACTAAACCGACCGCATCGGTACAGTGAACAAGTATCAGGGTCTGTTCCATTTCGTTAAACCGCTGCCTTCAATTCATCGGCAAGCTTAGCGGCCGCAGCCTCTTCTTCTAAAACATCCTGCTCGATACGTAGGTTGTTCACGATATGTTTTTGCCGATCCGGCGTATTTTTACCCATATAGTATTCAAGCAATTGCTGAATTTTCTGATCTTTGGACAAGATCACAGGATCTAAGCGCATGTCTTTACCAATGAAAAGACCAAACTCATCGGGCGAAATCTCTCCCAATCCTTTAAATCGGGTAATTTCCGGCTTGCCACCTAATTTTATAATCGCCCGTTGACGCTCTTCATCACTATAGCAATAGATCGTTTCCTTTTTGTTTCTCACCCGGAATAAAGGGGTTTGCAAAATAGAAACATGTCCTGCCTTTACCAAATCAGGAAAAAATTGCAGGAAAAAGGTCATTAACAATAGGCGTATGTGCATTCCGTCAACATCTGCATCTGTTGCAATCACAATATTATTGTAGCGGAGACCGTCTATACCATCCTCAATATTCAGGGCATGTTGGAGTAAATTAAACTCTTCGTTCTCATACACCACCTTTTTCGTTAGCCCAAAGGCGTTCAAGGGCTTCCCCTTCAAACTAAATACCGCTTGTGTTTGTACGTCCCTGGATTTGGTAATAGAACCACTGGCAGAATCACCTTCGGTTATAAATAAGGTAGTTTCCTGATTACGCTCGTTTTTATCGTCATAGTGAATCTTACAGTCGCGTAACTTTCTATTATGCAGGGAGGCTTTTTTTGCCCGCTCGTTGGCCAATTTCTTGATGCCGGCTATGTCCTTACGTTCCCGTTCAGATTGTAGAATACGCTTCAATAAAGCGTCCGCCGTATCGGGATGTTTGTGCAAGTAATCGTCCAGCGATTTCTTTACAAAGTCGTTAATAAAGGTGCGCACGGTTGGTCCATCGGGGCCGATACTTTGCGATCCCAGTTTAGTTTTCGTTTGCGATTCAAAAACAGGTTCCTGCACTTTGATGGCAATGGCCCCAATTACGGAAGCCCTGATATCCGATGCATCAAATTCCTTTTTATAGAACTCACGTACGGTTTTCACGACAGCCTCTCTGAAGGCAGCCTGATGCGTACCCCCTTGCGTAGTATGCTGCCCATTTACGAAAGAGTAATACTCTTCTCCATATTGTTGCCCATGTGTCAACGCGATCTCAATATCCTCTCCCTTTAAGTGAATAATGGGATAGCGCATACCTTCCACATCAATATTACGCTCTAATAAGTCGCGCAAGCCATTTTCCGAAACAAATTTTTGTCCGTTGAAATTTACCGTCAATCCCGTGTTCAGGAACACGTAATTCCAAATCATATTTTCAACGAACTCGGGCCTATATTTATAGTTTCTAAAGATGCTATCGTCTGGAACAAAGGTGACCGCGGTGCCATTGCGCTGCGTGGTTTCTTTTTCCTCATCTTTCAAGAGTTCTCCTTTGCTGAATTCAGCAATACGCGTACGACCCGCTCGATACGATTGTACGACAAAGGATGAAGAGAGCGCGTTGACTGCTTTCGTACCGACTCCGTTTAGTCCCACCGATTTTTGAAAAGCTTTGCTATCATATTTTCCACCTGTATTGATCTTGGAGACAACATCAACCACACTTCCGATCGGAATACCACGACCGTAATCGCGTACGGAGACTTTTAACTCACTGACACTGATATCGATTGTTTTTCCCGCCCCCATTACAAATTCATCAATGGAGTTATCAACCACTTCTTTCAAAAGCACATAAATTCCATCATCGTATGCTGATCCATCGCCCAACTTACCGATATACATACCTGGCCGCAACCGGATATGTTCTTTCCAATCGAGCGAGCGTATACTGTCTTCGTTGTAATTTGTCATATTTTAGTTATCAGTTATCCGCAACCAGCCATCAGCTGTATTACTTCATTACTTTATTGACTACTAAATATCAATCGACCATTGGCTAATAATTACATAGCTCATTGGCTAATTGTACCTATCTTCCAAAATCATCTTGCACCCGTACGATATCATCTTCATCCGAAGGATTATCGATATCTGTATGTTGCCATATTTCTGCCAACACACCCCATCCGTCTAAGCCTACCAAACGATGGCGCTCTCCTTTTTCAAGCTTGATGACATCACCGGGATGTTTTGTCTTCACTTCATTCTCCACGTCTGTATCACTTATTACCACACCAACGTCTCCTTTAACAACTTGCCATATCTCCGCACGGCGGTGATGGTATTGCCATGACAAACGTTTTTGTGGTGCTACAACTAATATTTTTGGACTTAATTTTCCTGATATTTTTAGGTCTTGCACATTCAGCCCGTTGAAGTATGTATCTGCAAACTGTTGCGCCTGGTTCTCGTCGATCACAAAAAAACCACCCCATGGACGTGTCTGATCCTGTTTATCGATGTGAAAACCCTGTTTTTTAAGTGTTTCTTCTATTTCGGCAAAAATTTCCTGTTTAGCTATGTCTGTCATGGTTCTTATTTTTTGCTAAGATAATGAGTTTTTTTGAATTCAAAGGTTATCTTCCCTACACCCCAGGTTAAGGTTTGCGTCTTAATTCGTTTTGCTCGTATTCGTATTTCAAAAATATTATGCTTGCATAATAAAAAATCAGTAAATTTGGAACAAACCCTAGCATTATGAATTTCGAATTAACTGAAGAACAATTGCTTATCAGAGACGCAGCACGCGATTTTGCTCAAACTGAACTAAAACCCGGTGTAATAGAACGTGATGAAAAACAACAATTTCCAGCAGACCAAGTCAAAAAACTTGGCGAATTAGGTTTTCTTGGGATGATGACCGATCCTGCCTATAATGGGGCAGGACTTGATACAGTCTCTTATGTGCTCGTTATGGAAGAATTGTCTAAAATTGATGCATCGACTTCCGTTGTCGTATCAGTAAACAATTCCCTGGTATGTTACGGCTTAGAGAAATTCGGATCAGAAGAGCAGAAAGAAAAATACCTAAAGCCACTGGCTGCGGGAACACAGATCGGTGCTTTTTGTCTCTCCGAGCCCGAAGCCGGCTCGGATGCCACTTCGCAAAAAACGATTGCGGAAGATAAGGGAGACTACTACCTACTTAACGGAACTAAAAATTGGATTACCAATGGGAGCAACGCTGCTGTGTATCTCGTAATCGCACAAACACACCCCAACCTTGGGCATCGCGGGATCAACGCTTTCATCGTAGAAAAAGATTCCCCTGGATTCACAATTGGGCCCAAGGAAAATAAGCTGGGAATACGGGGCTCAGACACCCATTCCTTACAATTTTCGGATGTCAAAGTACCAAAGGAAAACAGAATTGGAGCAGACGGTTTTGGCTTTAAATTCGCCATGAAAACGTTAGAAGGCGGCCGAATCGGCATAGCAGCGCAGGCATTAGGTATTGCCTCCGGTGCTTACGAGCTAGCGCTCAAATACGCAAAGGAAAGAACAACCTTTGGAAAACCCATTGCCGAGCATCAAGCCATTCAATTCAAGTTGGCAGACATGTATACGCAAATAGAAGCTGCACGTTTGTTGTGCCTGAAGGCCGCATGGCTGAAAGATCAGCATCAACCCTATGCGGAAGCTGCGGCGGTGGCTAAACTTTTTGCCTCTGATACGGCCATGCGCATAACCGTAGAAGCGGTACAGATTCATGGAGGCTATGGTTTTGTGAAGGAATATCATGTTGAGCGGCTCATGCGCGATGCCAAGATAACGCAAATCTATGAGGGCACCTCAGAAATCCAGCGTATGGTGATTGCTCGGTCTATATTAAAAGAGGGCTTTTAGTATCACTTCTAATAATAAGCGAAAGATTAGTATTTTAGCGGCATGGATATTGAACGATATCCGAATGCTTAATAATAATACGATGAATATTGCGCGTTTTCTTTTCCTTAGCTTGTTCACAGCCCTCGCTTTTACAAGTTGCACAGACAAAACAAACCAGCTTACCAACGGTGTGTGGAGAGGTGCTTTACAAACGGATAATTCGGTGGATATCCCCTTCAATTTCGAAATATATGATTCCTTGGGGGTTAAACAAATGGCCTTTTTGAACGGGAAAGAGCGTTTGAATATCAATGAGATAGAAGAAACCGCTGATTCCGTTTTTATAAAGACCCCACTTTATGAAAGTGAGATTAGGGCTGTAAAAACGGCAAATGGATTACAGGGAAAATGGATTAAGCATTTACCAAACAAAACGATTTCCATGCCCTTCATGGCTGAATCCAACCAATCGTTTCGCTTTGTGAAGGAAGAGAATTCAGGTGTCATTAATATGACGGGCAGATGGTCTGTTCAATTTTATAAAAATAATGGCACCGATACGACTTTTGCGGTAGGCGAATTTGAGCAATCCGGCAATCAAGTGAATGGATCGTTTCTTACAACAACTGGAGACTATCGTTTTCTAAGTGGTGTAGTGGATAACAAAACATTTATGGTATCCGCTTTCAGCGGCTCTAGCCCTGTATTATTCACGGGAGATCTAACTGATGGCAGTGATATTATTAAAGGCAAGATGTATGCCGGACCGAGCTCCGTGATGAATTGGTCGGCCAGACGTGACGAAGATGCGATGTTGCCCGATGCTTACAAGATTGCCGGGCTAAAACCCGGAAACGATCGCATAACGTTCAGCTTTCAGGATCTTGACGGCAATAAAGTCTCGTTAAGCGACGATCGTTTTAAAGATAAAGTGGTAGTGGTTCAGTTTTTGGGATCGTGGTGCCCCAATTGTATGGACGAGACCGCTTTTCTAGCACCGTTCTATGAAAAATATAAGAACAAAGGTTTGGAGATTATCGGCTTGGCCTATGAACGTTATAAAGAAATGGACAAGGCCAAAGCAGCTGTTTTGAACTTAAAAAATCGATTTAAAGTGAACTATCCGATCCTCTTAACCGGTTATACAAACGATAAAGGGCAAGTGGAAGAAAGTATACCGGCATTGGATAATTTTTCTGCCTTTCCTACCACCATCATCATCAAGAAGGACGGCACGGTTGATAAAATCCACACCGGCTTCAGCGGGCCAGCAACAGGAAAACACTATACCGAGTTCACTCAAGAGTTCGAAAAAGAAATCAATAAACTGTTAGCTGAATAAAGTCGTATATAATGTCAAGAAACTCCCTCTTCATTTCTATTACCTGTTTGCTCTTGAGTTGTTGGTCTTGCGCAACAACGAAACATGTCGATATTCCTCCGGTTAATATATACGCCAACGCACCGAACGCGGATGTTTACCACGCTTCTTATCCGCTTAAAATAAGTATAAAGCATACCGACTTAGACCTTCGTTTCGACTGGGAACGGGCGCGCGTATTCGGAAAGGCAACACTTACGCTACAAAGTTATTTTTACCCACAAGATTCGGTCATACTGGATGCCAACGGCTTCGAAGTAAAAGCGGTCATGCTGCTGCAAGATGCGGCGAGGAAAAAGTTACCTTTCACCTATGACGGAAAGAAGCTTGCCATTGCCTTGGATAGAAAATATAACCGTGATGAGCTCTTTAAAATATTTATTGAATATACCGCCAATCCCAATCAGTTGGAAGTAGGAAAAGATATTGCTTCGCCCGATGATCGAGGGTTATACTTCATCCAGCCCGATGAACTAGCAGGCATTCCAAGACAACTATGGTCTCAGGGCGAAACCGAATGCAATTCTAATTGGTTCCCGACGATTAACAACACCATGCTGAAAATGA
Source organism: Olivibacter sp. 47 (assembly GCF_030372825.1). Taxonomy (NCBI): domain Bacteria; kingdom Pseudomonadati; phylum Bacteroidota; class Sphingobacteriia; order Sphingobacteriales; family Sphingobacteriaceae; genus Olivibacter; species Olivibacter sp. 47. The sequence goes on along the minus strand of NZ_JAUCNR010000001.1, from coordinate 5,092,544 downwards.
CGCAACAAATTGCGCTAACGGTTCCTGATTCGATGATTACCCTATCAAATGGCTTATTAAAGCAATCGAAAAGAAATAACGATGGTACGAGAACCGATATTTGGAAGCAGGAGCTGCCACACGCGCCGTACTTGGTCATGATTGCGGCAGGAAACTTTAAAATTGTCAAAAATCAATGGCGCGGAAAGGAGGTGAGCTATTACATGGAACCGAAATACGCGCCATATGCCTCCATGATTTTTGGAAAAACACCTGAAATGCTCGAATTCTATTCGAAAAAATTGGGCGTGGATTATCCCTGGGATAAATATGCTCAGATTGTCGTGCGGAACTTTGTAAGTGGGGCCATGGAGAATACATCGGCTTCGGTATTCTTTGATCGAATGAATATGACGCCGGCTGAATATAAGGATGAAACGTATGAAGATATTGTTGCTCACGAGTTATTCCATCACTGGTTCGGCGATTTAGTAACCGCTGAATCCTGGGCCAATTTACCACTCAACGAGTCGTTTGCCACCTATGGCGAATACTTATGGCTGGAACACAAGTATGGAAGAGAAGAGGCGGATATGCATGCATTGAATGACGAGCTAGCTTATTTTGCGAAGGACAAAAACAAAGAGCTCGACCTTATTCGATTTAACTATGCGGATCGGGAACAGATGTTTGATGAAGTGTCTTACCAAAAAGGAGGGCGTATTCTTCATATGTTAAGGGAAACCGTTGGCGATGACGCCTTTTTTGCGTCACTTCAACTTTATTTAAAAAAACATGCCTATCAGTCTGTTGAGGTCCATGATTTACGCCAAGCTTTTGAGCAAGTCACAGGACAAGATCTTAATTGGTTTTTTGATCAGTGGTTTTTGGCCGCCGGTCATCCGCTTTTGGAAATAAAAACGCACTATCAAGACAGCACAAAACAGGTGATTGTACAAATTGCTCAAAAGCAGGACTTAGCTAGTATGCCGCTCTATAAACTACCTATTGCGATTGACATCTATGTAGATGGTCATGTTGATCGTCAAACGGTTACACTAACTAAACAGGAGCAAACTTTTCACTTGCCGGCCACTAAAAGTCCACAATTAATTAATTTTGATGCAAAAAAGTGTATCCTTGGGAAGAAAGAGCAAAGTAAATCGCTTGACGAATGGGCTTATCAATACAAACACGCCCCCTTGTTTATGGATCGCTTTGAAGTATTGGAAAACCTGAATGATGTATTGGATAGTGCTAAAGCGAAGGAGATCGTTGTTGCGGCTTTAACCGATAGTGCCTGGATGATACGCTTGATGGCGCTTGGCGCGATTGAAAAATTCACAAAGGACGAGTTAAAGCAGATTTACCCTACCGTAAAAAAAATGGCAACAGCCGACGAACGTTCTTATGTTAGAGCCAGTGCTGTGATGCTGTTACGCACCCTCTTTCAAAACTATGATAATAAAGAGATATTTAAGATAGCATCTCAAGATGATGCACCAAGTGTACAGCAAGCACTTCATATGAAATAATCGAGAGCTAGGCGAGCGTGCCTGTTTTTGTCGCTTGCCGCAAGGCTGCCTGTGCAATGCGTATTTCATGAAATTCTACTTGCCGATCAAGCAGCTCGCGAATTTCGGTAATTGTTTTTTGAGGATATTGCTTCAACAAGGGTATGATAATTTCAAGTTTACGGGTAGACATGAGATCACTCGCCTGCAAATCGGTGCCGATGAAATTTGTTAAATGCGCTATAACGGTACCGGTTGTAAGTCCTCTCAGCGTAGCTATCTCATCAATTGTATGTCCGTTTTTAAAGAGTTTGAGACTAATCTGTTTCGTTTCACCAACGACCGACTTGTTCTTTTTGGGTTGTTGTTCATTTTTTACCTGAAGATGTTGTTGTTGGTGCTTGGCCACCTCATAGATCAAATCTTGTATATTTCTTCCTTCACGAATGGCTTGCGTAATAAACGTGCTTTGCCTGATTTGTTCTTGTTTCCGCCGGTAGGTCAACAATAAGTCTGCCAACTCTTTCTGATATTTTTTATTCTTCTTTTTAGCAGCCCATGCATCCATATGTTGTTGAAGGGGGGTGATAAGCTCCTCCTCTAAACTTTTGAGGAACCAAGCAGCGGCCTTTTGAGTACGTTCATGAATGAGTTCAATGTTTAAATCATCTAAATGCCGGAATTCCTTATTTAACCAGGCATTAAACTTCTCTGCAACTTCAAATTGCTGATTGCAAGTATAGCATATGGCGTCGATTTTCTTATATGCAAGGCTCTTATCGGGAATGTTCTTGGTTAGTACATCGTTTTTGAAGGTATTAGTTTCAAGCGCCAAAGTACCCCAGGAAAAAGCTTTGCTAAGATTATTCAAAAGATAGGATTTCTGCTCTTGCAGTAGCACTTCTGCAATCTCATCCTCCGATAAAACACGACTGGAAAAGGCCACGACATGTGGATCCGTATGGATACTTGCCGGCGAAATCTTTGATCGGAGGACCAATCCTTCCAATCCCGTTAACCGACTTAGCGCAACGTACACCTGCCCGGCGGCAAAGCTGGATCCGGCATCAATAACCGCCTTATCAAAGGTTAGGCCCTGACTTTTATGAATAGTGACGGCCCAAGCTAAACGAATAGGATATTGCTTGAAGGTTCCCAGTGTTTCTTCGCTGATTTTATCGCTTTGCTTATCGTAATTATAACGAAGGTTTTTCCATTCCTCTTGTTCGACCGTGAATAGTTCCTTCTCTCCGGGAAAACGAACTTTTATTTCTCCCTGTCGAGCATCAATTTTGTCGACAACGCCAATTTTTCCGTTAAAGTAACGTCGGTCTTCTCCTTTGTCATTTTTTATAAACATAATTTGGGCACCTTCTTTAAGGTACAATCTACCCTCGGTAGGAAAAGAGTTCTCTGAAAAATCACCTTTGATGGCAGCTTCGAAGCAAACAGCGTGCCCCGGTAAGGACTCTAATTTACGTTGATTGATTTGCTCCGCAATATGGTTATGCGAACTCAAAGTAATGAAGGTTTCGCTCGGCGAAGGACTAAAGTCGGGCTTATAATGCGCATTCAACCTATCCAGCTCCTCTCCTGAACAGCAGTTGTTTCGAATATTATTGAGCAGAGAAATAAAACGTGCATCTTTTTGTCGATAAATCTTATTCAGTTCCAACAAAACCGGTGGAGCTTCCTGCATAACATGGGCATCAAAAAAGAAAGGACTTCTGTAATGCTGATATAGCAAGTTTTGCTCATGACTCTTAACCACAGGAGGCAATTGGTACAGATCACCAATGAATAACATCTGAACGCCACCGAAAGGACTTGCATTGCGTCTGGCCCATCTCAAGATTGTATCAATAGCGTCAAGTGTGTCAGCCCGCAACATAGATACTTCATCAATGATTAATAGATCGAGTTCCTGTAAAATGGCTCGTCGTTGTTTAGTGAGTTTTACTTTTCCGAAAAGGCGTTGTTTGTTGTAGATCAAATCGCTCGGATCGTTCCAATCAAGTGTATAATCAGCCAAATACATACCGAAAGGCAAGAAAAAAAGCGAATGGAGTGTGGTTCCGCCCGCATTAATAGCCGCTACACCCGTAGGAGCTACCACGGCAAGCTTCTTATACGTATGTTCTTTTATATACCGAAGGAAGGTGGTTTTTCCCGTCCCCGCTTTGCCGGTTAGAAACACCGGACGATTGGTGTGGTTGATAAAGGAAACCGCTTGCGCGAAGGTGGTATTATGGGCATCGAAATTCGACATGATTGGGTAAATGTTGATGAATGCGGCTCTTAAAATAAGGAAATTTTACCAACTTACCTAAAAGATGGGAATAATAAAGCAAACTCCGTATAGCTACCCAGTGCTGAGCGAACGGTAATTTGGATGCGATGTAAGTCGAATATCTGCTTACTCAAATGCAGTCCGATACCGTGTCCCGGTATGGCCTGATTCTTCGGACTGCGATAAAACAAGTTAAAGATCTGCGCTAATTCGCTCGGATCTATTCCTGTTCCCCTGTCTTTGATTATCAGCTGTAGATGCTGTTCATGCTCGCTTAATTGTACGAAAACAGGTTGATTGTCTGAAAACTTAAGTGCATTGTCGACCAAGTTGCCGATTGCGATCATTAGCAAGTCGCGATTACCCGACACTTCCAGTAGGTGGGGCTTTTGTTCCACTTGATCCAAGTCGATGTGTATAAATGCCTCGGGATGGGTAATACTTGTTTTTTCCAGTAGATCCCATAATAATTCATCCACACGAAGGGGGGCAAATGGCACATCGGAAGAAGCTTCCAAGCCCGATAGAAGTAGTAAACCTTCCAAAATAGATTTAATATGAAGGGCATCGACATGTATTGAACCCATCTGTGTCCGGTACTCGTCCGGTGTCCGGGGACGCGATAAGGTGATCTCCAAGTTGCTAATAATCGCTGCCAAAGGTGTTTTCAATTCATGCGAAGCGTGTTTTAGAAAGCTGCGTTGGCTGTCTACCCCCTTTTCCAATCGTTCCAGAAAGCGATTAAACGCTTCGGTTAGTGCGGTAAGCTCGTCTTTCTCTTTTGTGCCTACAGCCAACCGGGCGTGTAAATTCTTCGCCGTAATGGAATTTACGTCCTGAATTAGCTGAGAAAAAGGGCGGAATGTTTGCTTCGCCAGTAAGTGCGTAAGTAGGAAGCTTAGGCAAACGCCCAACAATAAGGATATCAAGAGATAGCGTTTTAATTTATCGAGCTGAGCCAACCCCTCCTTATCCGTGTCGGAAGCAACAACAACATAATCCCCCTCATTGTCGCGATAAAAGATACCTGCAAATTGACGTTCATTATCAGTGAAATATAAAACTTTCTTTTGTCGTACATGACCGAGTACTTCATCTGATAGTTGATATTGAAGGGTATCGTACTCGAAGACCATGCGGTTGCTTTTATCGAAGAATCGAATAGATTCTCGGTGAATTTCACGATATCGCTGCTCAATCAGCTCATATTTTTGCGCATTTAGTTCATCCTTCTCCAAATGAAAAAAAGCCGCTGTGAAGGCCCTCGATTGTAATTGTAGAAAAAATGAATGCTTAACATGTTGCCTGAATAGTAGATAGGTCCCCGTAAACGTGATTCCTAAAATAAGCGTAACAATAAGCGTTGAGTTCCAAGCGAGTTTTAACCTCAGCGTCATTCTTCTTTTTGTTTAAGCATGTACCCCCTCCCCTTCACAGTATGGATGAGGGGCGCGGCAAAGCCCTTATCAATTTTATTTCGCAGATAATTAATATATACATCTACCACATTGGTATGCGTATTAAAATGGATATCCCATACCGCTTCTGCAATCTGCGTGCGGGAAACCACTCGTTCTCGATTGTTTAGCAGGAATAGTAAAAGCTTATATTCACGAGGTGAAAGCAGAATATTCTTCCCGGCACGTTTTGCTCCCTGTTCCGCAATATTGACTTCAAGATCTGCGTATTTTTGTACATCCAGAATACCCTTTTCAAAAGATTTTCGTCGTAATTGCGCGTTAATGCGTGCAAGTAGCTCTTCGAAATGAAAAGGCTTTCCGAGGTAATCATCCGCTCCTGCCTGGAGTCCTTTTACCTTTTCCTCCGGATTATCCAAAGCGCTCAAAATAATTAATGGACTTGTAATTTTTCGTTCGCGAATAGCAGTGCATATCTGGAATCCGGATACGTCGGGAAGCATGATATCCAGTATAATCAGATCAAAGTAAATATCTTGCGTCACTGCCAGGGCTTCGTAGCCGCTCGAAACACATGTTACAGAGAAAAGCTGTTCCTCCAATCCCTTTCGAATAAAACTAGCCAAGCGCCCGTCGTCTTCTATCAGCAATATTTTTACCATATGCTTCCTTTTGTATAATGCAAAGTAATCACATTGCGAACTTAAATCAAATTAGATTATTCTAATAATAAAGGCTTAGCGATTGCATCATTGAATAGCGAAAAAGTTAGTGGGACGATGAAAACTATTTCACCAGTTTATTATTATGGTCCGGAAAAACCAAAATCGGTTCGTGCTTTTTGGCTTCCTCCATAGGGAGTTGGCAATAAGAAATGATAATCACAATGTCGCCTACTTGAACTAAGCGCGCGGCAGCTCCATTCAAACATACGATACCGGAACCACGTTCGCCTTTTATAACATAGGTTTCAAAGCGTGCACCGTTGTTATTATTTACGATCTGCACCTTCTCGTTCGGAATAATATTAGCCGCCTCTATTAAATCTTCATCAATCGTAATGCTACCCACATAGTTGAGTTCTGCCTGAGTAACCTTTACGCGATGAATTTTCGATTTCAACACCTCGATAATCATGGCACAAAGATACGCATTTTGTTATTTAATCTATCACAGATGCGCTGCTATTCGGAAATATGATCTATAGATTACCATTAGAGGTGTAGGGTGTGAGGTGTAAGGTGGGAGGTATAAGGTTTTAGGCATTAGGCTTCAGGAGTTAGAACGCCAAAGCTAACAGTTAACACCTAAGAGCTTATAAAAGCCTTACTTCAACACTATATTATCAATTAAACGGACTCCATCAACCCAAGCGGCCAATATAACCACAAGCGGCCTTAGGTCCTGTTGTTTTCTATCAATTTCCGATAAGTCACTCGGATTACAGATTGCGAAGTATTCCAATTCAACACCTTCCACTTTATCCAGGAAACTTAGTGCTTCCTCCTTTGCCTGTAAGGGGCCTGTGCCCTTTTCAAACGCTTGTTTTATCATGAACAATGCTTTTGATAAAGAAAGTGCTTGTTTTCTACCATTGGATGAGAGTCGTACATTGCGGGAGCTTTTCGCCAATCCATCCGCATCCCTTACGGTATCCACCATTTGCAGGCGCAGCGGTAGATGAAGCTTATCCACCATATACTGAATCACCATACACTGCTGAAAATCTTTCTGTCCAAAAAAGGCGATCGAGGGCTTAACAATATCAAAGAGTTTGTACACCACCTGTGTAACGCCTTGATAATGTCCGGGTCTTTTTGCTCCCTCCCAGATTTTGTCGAGTCGACCCAGATCGAAGAACCAAGGTTCGTCATTCGGTGGATACATCTCTTCCACCGTAGGTAAAAACAGGACATCACAGTTCACCGATTGAAGGAGTGCCACATCCTTTTCGATAGGTCTCGGATACTTTTCCAAATCAGCCGGATCATTAAACTGTGTTGGATTAACAAATATACTACAAACGGTAATATCGGTTGCGCGCTTGGAATACTCAATCAAAGTTAAATGACCTTCGTGTAAAGCCCCCATGGTAGGCACGAAACCTATTGTTTTATCCTTTGAACTGAACGCTGATAGATGGGCTTTCAGCGCAATTTTTGTAGTAAAGATTTCCAATTTTTTTGTTATTAAAACAAGGAGGTAAAGTTGAACATTTTAAACCTAACTACAAAGGTTTTTTTATAAATCGTTGATATATCATAAGATAATGCGTATATTTGCAGACCGATTTTCATTAGAGCAATTATTTTAATGACTAATAAACTATCAAAAATAGGTTTAGCTGGCTCATACCGGTATGATTCATTGTGTTTGATAGTCTCACATTTCAAAAATTCTAAAATATAATTTATTGGAGATGGCAAAAACGAAGATATTGTACATTACCCACGAGATGTCGCCTTTCCTCGAACTAAGCAAAATTTCTGAGATAACAAGAGAGTTACCCCAGGCCATGCAGGAAAAAGGGTTTGAAATACGGATTTTAATGCCTCGCTTTGGCAATATTAATGAGCGCAGGAACCGTTTACATGAAGTGATCAGGCTTTCGGGGATGAATATTGTAGTGGACAATAACGACAACCCCCTTATTATCAAAGTTGCATCCATCCCAGCTGCCCGTATGCAGGTTTACTTTTTGGATAACGAAGAGTATTTCCAACGTAAACATGTATTTACCGACAAAGAGGGTAAGTTCTTTAAGGATAACGACGAGCGTGCCATCTTTTTTTGTAAAGGGGCATTGGAGACTGTTAAAAAATTGGGATGGTCTCCCGATGTAGTGCATTGTCATGGCTGGATGACGGCTTTGATTCCTGCCTATGTGAAAACGGCCTATAAAGATGATCCAACCTTTAAAGACACAAAAATCATCTATTCGCTGTATGCAGATAAATTTGAGCATGCTTTGCACGAGCGTTTTGCAGATAAAGCACTTACGGGAAACATGCATGCAGAAGATTTATCAAGCTATGATTCATCAGACTATTATGGTTTGTACAATGGCGCACTTCACTATACCGATGCGGTTGTTTTATCCGAAGAAAACATCGATGAAAAACTGTTAAATATTGTTAAAAAGAGCGAAATTCCGATAACTGACTGCAGAAATGATGCAGAATTCGAAAATTATTCCAACCTTTACGAGCAATTTTCCAATGAAGAATTGGAAACTGTGGCTTAGCGAGGAAGGCTGAACTGCAGCAAGGCGGAAGAAATAAGCCCTTGTAACTTTATCTGTATCAGGCAAGCGTTATAATGGTTTTACACAGCTTTATAGAACATATTATTTTATAATGAAGTATTATACTCGAGACTTATTGACGCTGTTAATAAGTCTCTTTATTTTAAGTAGTTGCAAGAATCCGGCGGGAATCGGGTTAGATAACAATCCGGGAGATTCCTTTTATGGCACCCTAAATGACACGTTAACGCTCAAAACAGTTACACTCCGTGATGATAGTGCCCGATCAGTCATAAGGGTTGCCAATAACAACAGTAATATCCCGAGCATCAATATCAATCAGCTTCCATTTGGGTATTATAAAGATCCGGTTTTCGGTGAAACGCAAGCGAACATCGCCCTTGCCATTTTGCGGCCTGAAAGTGGCGATATACGTCTCCCCCAAAACGCTCAGATCGATTCGGCTGTGCTGGTTGTTCGATATGGAAACTCTTTTGTCGGTGATTCACAGTCATCCACCTACCTGCTTAAAGTAAGACAGTTGGATGAGGTGTATAGTCCCAACACGATCTATTATAGTACGAAAAATTGGAGTGTAAAGAGCGACGATATAGCAAGCACCCAACTGCGCCGGTTCAACCTCAAAGACAGTATCAATGTAATTGTGAGAGGAAGTAACGGCCAAGATAGTACGGTAAAACGCTATCCTGAACTGCGTGTACGGCTAAATAACAGCTTTATCGGCAGCCTTTTATCGCATACACTGGATTCAGCCACTGTAAACTCGGAGACCGGATTTTTGAATCATGCAAAAGGTCTTTACTTGACAATCGACAAGAATGCACAGCAAGGTATAGGTGGACTTGCGACTTTAAGTCCGACCAACCCGCAAAGTTCAGATTCGCCGAACTTCATGGAAGTCACCTATCGTGTTACGGATGCAGAGGGTGATACGGACACTTTAACCAAAGTCTTTCCAATCCCGGTTCCTACATCCAGCAGCAGCAACGGCGCTCCTTTTATGTATATGTCAGCCAGTATAAACAGGAGTTTCTCTCCGGTTATCCAAAGCCAACTGGCCAATACCGCTGTTAATCAGACTACTGTTTATGCACAAGCTATGGGTGGCTTGAGGACAAAAGTATCTTTTCCATACATTGACCAGTTAAAAGGAAAGAAAATTGCCGTTAACCGGGCAGAATTGGTCGTTTATGTGGATGACGACAATAGCAATACCGTAAGCACACCGGCACCTCGATTGACGCTATACCGAAAAGACGTTTCAGGCAATAATCAGCCCATTCCAGATGGTGATTCAAGGCCTGTACGTGATCTGCGCTCACAGTTTCAAGCTGCGGGACCATTTGCTTTAGGTGGTTTTTACGACGATAAAGCGAAACGTTATGTGTTTACTTTAACCTCTTATATCCAAGACGTCATTTTAGGCAAAGTGCAGAATTCGGATGTTTATATTGCGCCTGTATCGGAGATCATGACCAACACTATTCCTTTTTGGCCAGACATTACCGCACCTAGCAGTGTTGTTCTAAAAGGCTTTAACCCGGAAGATGCACAAGCTAAAAATGAACTCCGGACCAAATTAAATATTTATTATACCGAACTCGAGTAAAAATTTCATATAAAATGATAGGAAAAGCGACCTTTTGAGTCGCTTTTTTTACGTTTTGTAACAAAGGGATCAGCTGCGAGCTAAGTTTTTTAATATGCTCTTCGCCAAAAAATACACCTAGTCCGCCTACATCATAACCGCAAACATGGGGTAATGATAATAAGTGTGCCATGGTGCACAGTGGTAACTCTCCATAAGACCCAAAAAACGGGAACATCTTTACAGATCGTTCCCGCATTTTAAATATAAACAATAGAGCTATGTCTTTCTTTTCTAGAAGGTGAAGTTCCCTTGCCTATGGCGTCGCCTTTGAAGATTTTCGCAAACCGCTTTTCACTTTAGCTGATTTGAAACGAGGCATGCCATTGGTATGAATTTCCGGATTACCGACGAGCGTCATGGCACAGCGGAAGCCTACCGTTGCAGAGGACTCATCTTGTTGCATAAATCTTCTCGTTGCCGGATTTAACCAATATGCACGATCATTCCATGAACCGCCCTTATAAACACGCGATTTGTTGTTCACCAAGGTTGTCTTACCATATAAGGAGTCGCTGACTTCATCGTTATACCCTCTCATGTCTGCATTGTATGCACTTACACCGCTATCTTGCGCTGCGGTTTGATTCTGCAATTCTTCCCATGTCTGTTTCCTCGGTGCCTTGGCCATCTCCTTAATTGGTCGGCCATATTTGTCCTTTGCATAAATGCCTTTCTCCGGATCTTCTAATTTTTTGTCCACGTAGACATTGCCCCTGAAGGGGTTAAAATCTTCGAAATCTTCATAGGTCAGCTTACGATACACATCACCCACCCATTCATTCACATTACCGGCCATATTATATAAACCGAAATCGTTCGGCTGATAAGCTGTCACCGGTTTTGTAATATCACCTGCATCGTTTAAGTATCCGGCCGTTCCCATATTGTCACCCGCACCTAACTTAAAGTTAGCCATTATAAGGCCCTGCGTTTTTTTCTTACCTGAACGAACACCTAAACCATCCCAAGGGTAGATCCGATAACCTTCTACATTTCCGTAGATGGTATTGCCAATCAGCCCCAAGGCAGCATATTCCCATTCTGCCTCGGTTGGCAATCGATAGGGTTGTTTAAGAAAACCATCCTCCAACCGTACCGGCCTCCGGGCATCTTTTTCTGCGCCCGGGCGTAGGTCTTTCGGCATGTTTTTACCATCTATACCTTCACCTTTGTATTGTCCATTCAAATAAATGTCGGTATTAAAAGGCTGCGCCGTGCTCTCTCCCGCACTTTCGGCCTTACTTTTGTAATCCAATAAGATTCCTTTCGAGCGCAGAATTTCTTCGTTTACACGATCGGTCCGCCATACACAGTAATCGTTAGCCTGCTCCCAAGTAACGCCGACAACAGGATAGTCTTGATAAGCCGGGTGTCGGAGGTAATTATCCACATAGGGTTCGTTATAAGATAGAGGATTACGCCAAACCAGCGTATCAGGCAGCGCGTTATAATATAACTGTCGGTCGTTAGGAAAGTTTTGATTTAGCCAATAAAGATACTCAAGCCAATCGACATTAGCCACTTCCGTTTCATCCATATAAAAGGAAGCAACGGTTACTCTTCTACGCTTATTATCGTTCTCATAGCCCAGATCCTGATCTAGGCTTCCGCCCATCACGAAGGTGCCGCCCTCAATAATAACGAGTCCGGGACCGGGACCGGGCTTCACTTTTCGATTGACCTGAAAACCACCATTATGCGGGTCGTTGTATTTCATTCCCGTTTTTGATGATCGGTCACCCATTCCGCTCTTTTTGCTACAGCTCGAATACATGAGCCCAATACCACAAAGCGCAAGCACAATCAGCGTAAAATTTTTCTTCATAGTTTATGCGAATACACCACCATTCAAAATTAGCACATTAAAACAAAACGGCAACCGACCAACAAATGCTGAATACATGATATAGCCTTTCATCTCTTCCATCAAATAATTTTTTTTATAGCCGGTTTTTGATAAGTTTGGCAAAAAAGGTATCATAAAGCAAATTAAACCGCTTTTTTTTGACATGCTATAAGAAGATCTATCACGCCATAAGTTAGGCAAGGCGAACTCTTTTCAAAATAATGAACAAAATGAACAGACAAGTCTGCCTTATAAAACAAAAACACAAACATGAAAATAAAAGTAGGCTTCGGCTTCGACGTCCATCAATTAAAAGAAAATCATCCCTTTATTCTGGGAGGAGAAAAGATCGATCATCATGCAGGCGCTTTCGGACATTCGGATGCAGACGTGTTGGTACATGCGATTTGTGACGCCATATTGGGTGCAGCGAATTTGGAGGATATTGGTTATCATTTTCCGAACACAGATGCTAAATGGAAGGGCATCAGTAGTTTAATTCTATTGGAAGAGTGTATTAAATTATTAAAAAACAAAGGATGGGAACTTAGTAATATAGATGCCATGTTGTGTCTTGAGGCACCGAAGATAAAGCCTTACATTCCAGCTATGAAGGCACATATATCCAACGCTAGCGGCTTAGATGTAGAGGATATTTCCATCAAGGCCACAACCAATGAAACAATGGGATTTATCGGACGCAAAGAAGGGGTAGTGGCCTATGCCGTATGTTTGATCCAAAAACTATAAATCCTGACATCTATTTAAGAGGCACTATTTTGTTTGTTCCGGCATGTTGGAAAAATCCATACCGCATTTACAGTTGGAACCGCAGGTGCCTCCCTTTTTTGGTTTTAGATTGTTATACAACATGCGACCGAGGTAAAAAGCGGCCGCGGCAAACAATAATAAAACAACTATCGACTGTATATCCATAATACAAATATAACCAAAATACCTTTCACAATCAAGCAACTAGCTTGCTATACGAAGTGGACAAAGACGAAAAAACCGTCAAAAATAAAAGCAATCCAAGCGCTTAATTTTTCAAATGGAATAATTACCTTTGCGCAAAATTTTCCCTTTAGTTCTTTGATACTCAAAGCGCAGATGAGAAATTGATAAATTGCATAAAGCAATTTATCCCCAAATTTGAGATATACATACTTGGATGCAACAAATTAGAAACATTGCGATTATTGCACACGTTGACCATGGAAAAACGACTCTGGTTGACAAAATTTTACATTACACTAAACTGTTTCGTGACAACGAACAAACAGGCGAGCTTATTCTGGACAATAACGACCTGGAACGTGAGCGAGGTATTACCATCGTTTCCAAAAACGTTTCGGTGCGTTATAAGGACGTCAAAATAAATATTATTGATACCCCGGGCCACGCAGACTTTGGAGGAGAAGTAGAGCGTGTGTTAAAAATGGCTGACGGGGTTATTCTCTTAGTAGACGCCTTTGAAGGGCCGATGCCTCAAACTCGTTTTGTAACGCAAAAAGCCCTTGGCTTAGGTCTAAAGCCTATTGTTGTCGTTAACAAAGTAGACAAAGAAAACTGTCGTCCTGAAGAGGTGTACGAGCAGGTCTTTGAACTTTTCTTTAACTTGGATGCCACAGAAGAACAATTGGATTTCCCTGTACTTTACGGATCCTCTAAAATGGGATGGATGTCTAAAGACTGGAAGCAACCGACAGAAGATTTCACGGATCTATTGGATGCAATTCTTGAACATATACCTCCTGCCCCGTACAACGAGGGTACTTTACAGATGCAAATCACCTCATTGGACTATTCATCCTTGTAGGACGTATTGCTGTTGGTCGTGTAGCTAGAGGTACTATAAAAGAAAATCAACCGGTGTCTTTGGTAAAGCGTGATGGCAAAGTGATGAAATCCCGTGTCAAAGAGCTGTATACTTTTGAAGGCCTTGGAAAGGTGAAAGTACAGGAAGTCCCTTCGGGCGATATTTGTGCTGTAGTAGGAATTGAGGGTTTCGAAATTGGTGATACCATTGCCGATTTTGAAAATCCGGAGCAGTTGGAGGTTATACACATCGATGAGCCTACGATGAACATGTTGTTCACAATTAACAACTCACCGTTCTTCGGCAAAGAGGGCAAATTTGTAACATCGCGTCACTTGCATGACCGCTTACAAAAAGAAATGGAGAAAAATCTCGCATTAAAGGTGCTTCCTACCGACTCGGCAGATGCATTCTTAGTTTATGGAAGAGGTATTCTTCATTTATCTGTCTTGATCGAAACCATGCGCCGCGAGGGCTACGAATTACAGGTGGGCCAGCCACAAGTTATCTTAAAAGAGATTGACGGTGTAAAATGCGAACCTATTGAGACCTTAGTAGTAGATGTACCGGCTGAGGTATCAGGTAAAGTGATCGAATTGGTAACGCAGCGTAAAGGTGAGTTACTTGTGATGGAAACAAAAGGTGATATGCAACATCTAGAGTTTGAAATTCCCTCAAGAGGTATTATCGGCTTAAGAAACAATGTATTAACCGCTACTGCCGGTGAAGCGGTTATGGCGCATCGCATAAAAGACTACCAACCTTGGAAAGGCCCGATCCCGGGTCGTTTGGCAGGCGTACTTGTTTCGATGGAAAAAGGACAAACAACTGCTTACTCGATCGATAAATTACAGGATAGAGGTCACTTCTTTGTGGATCCCGGCGTAGACATTTATGAAGGTCAGATTGTAGGTGAGCACAGCCGGGACAATGATCTAGTTGTCAATATTGTAAAGGGGAAACAGTTAACCAACATGCGCGCATCGGGCAGTGACGATAACGTCCGTATTGCTCCGGCGATCAAATTTTCGTTGGAAGAAGCGATGGAATATATCCAAGCAGATGAATACATTGAAGTGACGCCTCAGAATATTCGTCTAAGAAAGATTTATCTGACTGAGAACGAGCGTAAGATAAACGCGAAGAAATTCCAGTAATCTTTATACTTTTAAAAAAACAGGGTGACTTTCGAGCCACCCTGTTTTTTTATGGAATAACCCGTATCGCTTTGTAAATTTTATTATTATTGCATTAAACAACGTGAATATGAATAGGCTCGATGTGCTTAACTTAATTATTAAACAAAGAAACGCCAAAACTTATCTGGAGATTGGTGTACAAACAGGTACCATTATCTCTAAGATACAATGCCCACGGAAGATAGGTGTTGACCCCGAGTTCTTATTCAGCTTTCCGCTCAAGATAAAACGCTTAGTAGGTATAACGAAGTTCGAAACGTACGAATATACCAGTGATTACTTTTTTGAGCACCATGCAAAGAAGGTTTTAAAGGATGGTATTGACGTAGCATTGGTAGATGGACTGCATACTTACGAGCAGTCAAAACGCGACGTGGAGAACTGCTTGAACTATCTTAACGAAGGTGGGATTATTGTTATGCACGACTGTAACCCATTAAATGAGGCTGCCGCCTACACCATTAAAGATCATTTAATGAAGTCCGGGAAAAAGTCCGGAACTGGGACTTACCTGGCTGGCAGGGACAGTGGAACGGCGATGTTTGGAAAACGGTGGCTGATTTGATCGTTACACGTCCGGATCTTACCGTATTTACCTTAGACATGGATTATGGGCTTGGTGTAGTGGCAAAAGGAAGCCGAAACACGGACGTCCCTTTTACCATTGATGAGGTAAAACAGGGAGATTATGCCTTTTTTGAAAAAAACCGGAAGCAGCTTTTAAATTTAAAACATCCGAAATTTATTCGGGAGTTTATTAAGAGCGTTTAAGCTTAGCAAGAAGGTCAGCAACCATGTCATTAATATCGCTTGACAAGCGAAGGAAGTAGACCGACCCGGCATATAACAGGGTGATGAAGCCCCCACGGATAAAGGTATCCAGATAAAGATTCTGCTGAACAGGAATCAGGGTACTGAACCAGTAAATGAGCACGCCAAGTACGATCACTAACAAATTATGCACTGTAAACGGCTGGAGTTTAAACTTAAATAAAATAAATAGGTATCTCGAAAGATTGAAAATGAGCATCGTAAGTGCAGTAGCCATTGCCGCACCGGTGATCCCAAACTTAGGTATGAAAAACAAGTTACTGCCAATTGTCACACCTACTAAAGCCAGGTAAAAAAAGGAGTCGTATCGATAGTACCGAGAGGTAGCTAATATAACAGCATTGACCCCTGTTAGCGCATCGAATAAATTGGCCAGTCCAATAAAGAAAACGATGTAGACACCATCGGCATAATCAGGTGGAAGCACCTTCAGCGCATTATGTATATTCGCCCACACGAGGATAAAGAGAAATAGCGCTACAATAGATTGATTGATACAGCTTTTCCTGTACACGGTATGGATATTGGCCATGTCCTTTCTAATCCAAGACTCGGCTATTACGGTATATGCGATGCTATACAAACTTCGTGTTGGCAAAGCGATAATAATTCCGAAAGAGGCTGCGATGCTGTATATACCCGTGTCGGCCAAGCCAAAGTAACTATTCACCATATACCGATCAATGTTATCAACGAGAAGTGGCGAAGCGCCGGTTAATATGCCGAATAGGCATAAGTTGAGGAGATTTCGCTGAACATCTTTATTTAAAAAGTTGAAATTCGGCTTAAGTGAAAAGTTACCCTTTCGTACCAATCGGATCATCATCAACAACATGGGCATCAGGTTAGCTGATAACCATAACCACATGAACGACCGGAAATCGAGGATACGGAATATTAATAAAACGACGCATACCAAAATGAGCAGCTTTAGGGTGAATTCACGAATGAGGCGCCCCGCTGCGGCGTCATATAACAACCTCGAGTACAAATCAAAGATGTTAAAGTATAGGTTTGCAAAGGTGAGTGGAAGGAGGTACCAATAATAATCGCGAAACAAGTTATTATCTTGGGATTTTTGACTTATTATGACTTCCTTAAAAGCATAGGCTCCAATGACAAATAGAATAAAGCCGATCAACGAAATGGCACAGGCTAAAAACAAATAGCCATTATGCTTGTTCTTCTCATTCCGGAAATAGGGAAAATAGCGTGCCGTGGCATTGAAACCGAGAATAGCAAACTGGGCAAATATCAGCGAAAAGGACGTCAGGATATTAATTAAGCCTACTTGATCCGTATCTAGTACTTTCGTTAAAATAAACGTATTGGTCACAAAACCTATAAAAACACCTATATAAGAAAAGAAGGTGCCCTTCAAGGTTTGTTGTTTAATAATCCCCATTTTGAATTGCGATTTCTGTTTATCTATTGTAAACTTGCATAAAATAAGATGACAAAGATAGCATATAATGTTTGTGTGTTAACCGTAACCTATGGAAACCGATGGGCTTTTTTAAAACAAATATTAGAGCGTGTCTTGTCATTTGAATATGTTGTGGATATTATCGTAGTGGATAACGGTTCAGACTACGATCTTAAAAAGGAGCTTGATCAATTAAACAGCCCTATCATTACCCTCCTTCAGGAGACGGAGAATCTCGGCTCTGCGGGCGGCTATAAAGCAGGCTTAGGTTATTTTGTTTCACATTCCAATGCCGACTTTGTTTGGCTATTAGATGATGATAATTTACCGGAAGAGGGTGCCTTGGAAAAGTTAATAAACGCCTGGCCATCGATTCGACTGGCTGAAGACAGGAAAGCTCTGTTCAGCCTGCGCACCGATCGTAAAAATCACGTTTTAATTGCACAAGGAGCTGATCCTTATCAATATTATCTGGTACCCGATAATTTCATGGGTTTTCATTTTTTTCGAATCTTTAGCAATCAATACCGGAAGCTCGCGAGGCAAAATCGCTACAATTCATCTCCTCTACGACCAAGTAAGCTTCCCTACGTTCCATATGGCGGCCTCTTTTTACACCGCCGACTCGTGGAGTTTATTGGCTATCCCGACGAACGGCTATTTGTTTATGTGGATGATTCTGAATATACCAATCGGATTACGGAGATGGGTGGAGAGATCTGGCTCATTCCGGGCAGTCGGATCAACGATGTAGACATTTCTCAGGGAATTACTTATAAACACCGTTTTTGGCGTTCGGCGATACTCGATCTCTGGAATTTCCGTACCTTTTACCAGGTACGAAATCGGCTTTATTTTTATTCGCGGCATGCTATAAAAAATAGATTTATCTTCGCCCTTAACAAGTGGCTATATATGACCGGGCATTATCTGATTAGCATAATCACCGGGAAACATAAAGCTTATAAAGAATTCAGAATAGCAGTTGCTGACGGTTTAGCCGGGCGGCTCGGAAAAAAGGAAAAACCTACCAATTGATATCGCATGCAAAATCCAGCACCCATTGCTTTATTCGTGTATAATCGGCCTGAGCACACGCGACGGACCCTCAAATATCTCCAGGAAAATTTATTGGCAGAAGATAGTCGTTTATTCGTCTTTTCAGATGCCGCGAAGCATATTGAAGATGAGGAAAAGGTAAATCAGGTTCGCGCGCTGATTAATCAATCCAGCGGTTTTAAATCAATCAAATTAATAGTACGTCATCAAAATATGGGGCTGGCCAAGTCCATTATAGCCGGCGTTACACAACTTGTAAATGAATACGGTAAAGTTATTGTCTTTGAAGACGACCTGTTAAGCTCTCCGCATACACTTGGCTATTTCAATGAAGCGCTACAACGGTATGAGAAAGAACACCGGGTTATGCAAATTGCTGCCTATATGTTTCCTCTACGCGATAAGGACGCCTTATCTGAAACCTTTTTTCTACGTTCTATTAACAGCTGGGGCTGGGCAACCTGGAAGCGCGCCTGGGAGCAGTTTGAACCGGATATCGATCAATTATATTCGCAGTTTGATTTGGAAAAGATTTACCGTTTCACAGTGGACGGTACAATGAAAAATTATTGGAAACAGCTATTGGACTTTAAAAAAGGGAAAAACGATTCTTGGGCTATTCGGTGGCACGCATCCGTTTTCCTGAAAAATGGATTGGTTTTGTATCCGGCTAAATCGTTGATAGAAAATATCGGTCATGATGGCAGTGGCGTTCATTCTATTATAGAAGACACTTATCAGGTGCATCCATCCAGAAAGCCTGTTTCATCTTTTCCGACAATGGTGCAGGAAGACCCTACGGCATTAGCAATGGTCAAGCATTTTTATAAGAATAGAAAAGGAAGCTGGATAAAAAGAGGTCGAAAGTTTGTTACTAACCAATGGTTTAAGCTCAAAAACAGGTTTGTTAAATGAAGATTGCGGTTGTTATTCCCATATATAAAGAGCTGGCCGATCCGGATGAAAAGTATGCCTTTTGGCAATGCGTGGAAGTGCTTGGATCCTATCCGATTATATTAGCGGCCCCTCATTCGCTCAATACAACCTATTATGAAAACTTAGCCGATAAACCCGTGACTATTCAGCGATTTGATGATTCCTTTTTCAAAAGTGTTACCGGTTATAGTAAGCTACTCACGGGTAAGTATTTTTATGAAGCATTCCAAGCTTATGACTATATTCTAATTTATCAGTTAGATGCCTGGGTATTTCGTGACGAATTATCAGCTTGGGCAGAAAAAGGGTACGATTATGTCGGTGCTCCTTGGTTGGAACCTCCTCCCATTACTTCCGGAAAAAAACCGATTATTAACCTCTCGAAACGCTTGGTTAACAAGGTTGGAAACGGCGGACTTTCGCTACGAAAGATAAAAAGCCACATTAAATGGAGTTTTTGGGCTACCTGGATGTTTAGATTGCTTCCCAAGAATGAGGACATGATTTGGACGCTATTTGTTCCTTTTAAAAAGCCCAAGGCTCGAGAAGCACTTTCTTTTGCCTTCGAAAGAAAACCGCGTCAATCGTACGAGCTAACCGGTCACCATTTACCCTTTGGCTGCCATGCCTGGAACAAATATCAACCGGATTTTTGGCAGCAATTCATCAAAAAATATTAGGAATGTCTTTTTCAAATTCACCAGAGTTTTTCCCACTATTAACGGTAATTACCGTTGTGTATAATAATGTAAAGGATATCGAAAGAACACTCCTATCTGTATTGGGACAAGATTATCCAAATATCGAATATATTGTAGTTGATGGTGGCTCAACAGATGGAACCCTTGCTGTTATTGAAAAATATAAATCTGGCATTGCAAAAATTGTTAGCGAGCGTGACAAGGGCATCTATGATGCGATGAACAAAGGAATTCGCTTAGCTACAGGCGACTACCTCCTATTCATGAATTCAGGTGATGAAATCTATGCACCGAACACAGTGAGCAATATTTTTTCCTCAAAGGCTTTTGCAGACATTTACTACGGTGAAACGGAAATGATTGATCATGCAGGAAAAAGTTTAGGTAGACGAAGGCATAAAGTGCCGGAGCACTTTACCTGGAAAAGTTTTAAGTATGGCATGTCCATTAGTCATCAGGCCATTTACATGAAAAGATCAATTGTAGAGCCATATGATGAGCAGTATCAGCTAAGTGCCGATATTGATTGGATCTTAAAGGCGGCCAAGAAAGCTAAAAGCATTGTCAATACCCACCAATATGTTGCGAAATACTTGGTTGGCGGTCTTTCCAAAAAACGGCACCGGCAAAGCTTAATGGAGCGATTCAGGATTTTCACCAAGTACTATGGCTTATTCCCTAATATATGGCATCATTTGGTAATTGCGTGGAACTTATTGCTGTACTATATCCGATTTGGAAAAACGAATGACTAGAGGCAATGGAAAGGGGTAAGGTTTAAGGTGTTAGGCATATGAAATAAAAGGTCTTACTCATTAGACACTAACACCAAACTGCTAACAACTAACTCCCTACTCCTTGCTTCTTATCTTTCCAGATAGCGAATGCCAGTCCCAACACTAAGATAATAGACGCTATCAACGATATATTCTCTCCCATATAATAGGATTGCGGTTCGAACTTGAACTCCACTTTATGGTTACCGCCCGGAAGTTGAGCTGCACGTAAAACATAGTCTGCCCGCAGAATAGGAATCTCTTGTCCATCAACAAAAGCTTTCCATCCTTTATCGTACCAAATTTCAGAGAATACAGCCATTACATCATTCGGAGCGGTATATTCGTAAACCAAATGATCCGGACGATAATCCGTCAACGCAATGCTCGCATTGGTAGGACGTCCTAATCGCTTCTCGTCAATTTTTCCCTTAAACTCTTGATGAATAAAGGCTTCTTTCTTAGGATCAAAACTATCAATGGCGTTCATCTCTTCCTCGTTGCTTTTAACGAAAGTGACACGATCAACAAACCAAGCATTTCCTGCGGCTTTATCCCGTCGCTGGATACTTTGAGATGTTCCTTCCCGGTTATTGGTAATAACATAGCGTGTGTTTAGCATATCCAACACATCTTCATTGATGGATTTGGAAAACTGCCGTTCTAATAGCTCCTGATAACGCATCAGCTTGGCCGCATGGTACCCTCCTACGTTTTTATAAAAATAAGAAGGCGATGCATTGTTGAAGGGTTCAACAGTTAAATCCAGTACCCGGTATTCTTTATCTTTATCCATGAGGATTAAGTTATCCACCTCGCGCGGTTTAAAGAAAGATTGCTCTAAACGTTCCTTTTCTACAAAGCTATCCTTATTGAGATACCGGTTATCCACACCCCATAGATCGACTAAAATAAGAACGCCTACAGCAATAGTAGCCGCTTTTGCATTCAACTTATTTTTTGCCAATAACCAAACGACTCCCGCGGTCAATAAGACAAATAACAGGGATCGGAAGGCATCGCTTCGTGCCAAGCCTGCACGGTCCTGTACTAAAGCATTTCCCAGCGATTGGGCGAAACTATTGTTTTGCGTTTGCTGCGAAATGGATTGAATAAGTTGTTGATGATTCGGTGCCTGAAAGCTAAAAAATAAATCCGGCAGAACCCATATGATCAACGATATTCCGCCCACAATTGCCAAGGAATAGATTATTTTTTTGTCCAGCTTTTCAATCACTTTCCCATTTTTAATAATCTCGTCCACTGCAATAATTGCTAATATTGGGATGAGGAATGAGGCTACTACTAAAGTAGATTCAACCGCTCTAAATTTATTGTACAAAGGGAAGTAATCGAAAAATAAATCGGATACAAGGGTAAAATGTCGGCCCCATGAAAGCACAATACTGAGCAGCGTAGCCGATAAAATCCACCACTTAATCCGGCTTTGCACCACAAATAATCCTAAAACAAACAAAAATAGAACCGCAGCACCAAAGTACCAAGGTCCGGAAGTCATGGGTTTATCTCCCCAATACACAAGACCGGCAGTCTGATCAGCGCCAAAACCTTGGCTGCTTAGCAATTTCACGGTATTAGAATTCTCATCAAATTTACTTTGAGAGCCTCCTCCATAGGCACCCGGAATTAAAAAAGTAATACTTTCACCCACTCCCTGGCTCCACTGATAGGCATATTCTTTACTTACTCCCTGTTGTGCCGAGCCTTTTGTTTCGGAAGTGATATTGGATTTACCACGAATCGATTCCTTTGAATATTCGTAGGTTGTCCACAACAAGCCGGCATTGATTGCTAAGGCTAACAAACTCGCCACCGCCATAAAACCGATGGATTTTAGAAAGGTTGCAGTCTTTTTTTCCTTTACCGCGTGATACAATTCGATGCCGACCAAAATCAGCAAAGCGATAAAAAGATAATAGGTTACCTGAATATGGTTAAAGCGTATCTCCAGGGCAAGTGATAAAGCCAAAATAGCGGCACCCAAAAGATTTTTACCCCGCAAGCACAGCAGAATACCTGCTACGACGGGAGCAAATAGTGCAATAGCATAGGCTTTATTGGCATGCCCCGCTTCTATATAGATAAAATTGTATGAAGTAAAAGCAAATGCAATAGCTCCAACGGCAGCTAGCCAAGGTCTGACCTTGAGCACATTTAACAAAAGATAGGCGCCCAGTAAATACAATAGTACTACATCCATCGGATAAGGAAGCGCTCCTTTTAGCCCCGCCATGATATGCGTTCCAATATTTTTTGGATAAGATACCCATATCTGGTAAGAAGGCATGCCGCCAAACATTGAATTCGTCCAAAGCGGGCCTTTACCATCCTTTTCCCTAAAGTCCATGATCTCTTTCTGCATCGCTTGTGCTTGCGTGACATCGCTTTGGAGAAGCACTTTTCCTTGCCAGGCAGGGGCAAAATAAATAAGACAGATAACGATAAAGATGCCTATGATGGCAAAATGAGTAGCATTTCGGTTGAACCAATTCTTCATTCTTTTGTATTCTTTGAGCTAAGGTTCAAACCTATTACAAAAAAATGATATTTCGAACTTTTAATGGCCCGAAATATCATTTTTTCTTAATTTGTCGTCTATGGCTTTGTACTGAAGAAATCAGATAAGTTCCGTTTCACGAAACATAGCCGAAACGGGCGAATAGATACTTTATTTGATTTCTTCAAAATCAACAAACTCACCTACCCTACCATTAGTTGTGGAAGGCTTGCTTTTCGTTGTCCTGGGAGGAACATAATCAATGCGCACTTTGCCGTCGGTATTCGGAACATTCTCACTTCTATAAGATCCCGCTTGTCTTTCGTATTGCTTTTGGGCCTCCTGTTGCATTTTACCAACGAACATTGCCATGAGGTATGGAAATA
Source organism: Olivibacter sp. 47 (assembly GCF_030372825.1). Classification (NCBI taxonomy): domain Bacteria; kingdom Pseudomonadati; phylum Bacteroidota; class Sphingobacteriia; order Sphingobacteriales; family Sphingobacteriaceae; genus Olivibacter; species Olivibacter sp. 47. The sequence continues at coordinate 5,068,930 of NZ_JAUCNR010000001.1, read as the reverse complement.
GAACCGTTACCAGCATACGGAGCACCCATAAAATTAAAATAGCAGCTAATAATATTTTTAATAAACCCATTAATATCTACATTAAATTATAATCGTCGAGCGTCTATAAAGCGTGCTTAACATAAGCATCACGCCTTATTAACAAACTTACGCAAATATTAAGTAAATAGTATATCGATCAGTTTTTAAATCTGGTTATTGACAATAAATTTACGATTCTTTTGCCTTTAAAATAGCCCGCGTCAGATCGTTAGGATGTTGGGTTCCTACAACGTAGACTAAGCCGTCCCTGTCTGTTAACCACACCGCAGCTTTCCCACCGGCGTAAAAACGGATCTTACCTTTTTGATGAAGATTATAGACGGGACTATTAATAAGGTATGAACTGTAGAGTCCATTTTCAACTTTAACAATACTATTGAGGTCTATTTTTACTAGTCTGGCCGTCCACAGCCCTTGTAGAATGACGCTCTTATTCTTCACCGTAATGCGATAATGCAACATATACATCATAATGATTGATACAATCAGTATAATGCATCCAACTAAGAGGAATAGTTGCTCGCTTCGCTCGCGCTCCGTACTCACATAATAAGCTGCAAAGCAAAAAAGCGCCATGACCAATCGTACGCTGACCCAACCACGGTCACGACCAAGATATTGATTCTCAACAAATAAAGGTTTGTCTTCTTCCATTTTTATATGCATTCTAAGATAGCAACTTTTTTTGTTTTGTCTGTAATTTTATATCGGTCATCCATACGATGGGGCACCACCCAAACGATGTCACCATTGCCATTTACAAGCAAGGGGATTTCCTTTTTATGGAAACGCGATATTTTTAACGATATAAAAAAGTCGCTCAACTTCTTCTTTCCCTTCATTCCTAAAGGTTTAAACCAATCTCCCTCTTGCCAAGACCGTACCAAAAGCGGAAAAAGCAATTTATCGGCGTCAACAGCCACTTTTCCAAATTCATTCATCTTCACGGGTTTTTCTACCAATTTTACCGTTAAGTGAAATCCTTGACATATCACCGCCTGATTAGGCTGTAAAAATTGATGCGGTAAATCAACGGGTTCTTTTTTTTGCAGTATTAAATTTTCACGATCGAGGAGCAATTTATAACTATCGGAAAAGAACTGCTTTCCGGTTCGATTATCATTCTGCCATATCGAAACAAGGTCATCAAGGACTTCCGGAAGAAATTGATAAGGTCTGAATAACTCATACAGCAGCGTGCGTAAAGGCTTAAGCTCTTGCAGCGCTTTTAACTCTATTTGATAGGTGTTGGAAGTTGTTTCAACAAATAACTTTTTCCTTAATTGTTCGCTGTAGTTCTTTAACAAGGTTTCCATCTCCTCAAATCGTCTACTATTTTCCTGAAAGGTTCTTTCCAGCGAGGGGTTAATCTCCTTTAAACGTGGAACAACTTCCAGTCGGATTTTATTCCTTAAATAATCGGTAGAAAAATTAGACTCATCTTCTCGGTAAACCAGATTTCTTTCTAAAACTGTCTGCGTCACTTCCTCGCGCGTTAGAAATAGGAGCGGCCTGATCAGTACCCCTCGTTTTGGGAGGATACCGTGCAAACCTGCAATCCCGGTACCACGGGTCAAATTAAGCAATACCGTTTCGACGGAGTCGTTCTGATGATGGGCCAACGCAATATACCGATAGTGCTGGTCTGACCTTATTTGCTCAAACCATTCATATCGCAGTGCCCGGGCCGCCATTTCGATCGAAATACCTTGCTTCCTCGCATAAGCAATGGTATCAAATCGCTTGACAAACAAGGGCACTTCCATTTCTGCTGCTAAATTTCTTACTAGCTCCTCATCCGCGTCAGCATGTTGCCCTCGCAATTGAAAATTACAATGAGCAATACCAAAGGGCAGCATAGCTTTAGCAAATAAATGAACCATTAAAACTGAATCTCTTCCACCACTAACTGCCAGCAAGGTGCGCTGTTCTCGACTGATCAAGTCATGCTCTTCGCCAAATCTCAGAAAACGTTCTAAAAGCCGCATAAGCCAAAGGTAGACAAAAATGTTTATTGATAAACCAATGTGCCATTACGTTCGTTAGGATATCGCCCGATAGCGTTCAGTCCATAGACGATTCCGACTCCGCACCCTTCATTTAAATAATTAAGCACGAAAAGATACAAGTTTAGTAAGTTTGCAGCATGGAAGCTGAGCCTAAAAGTGTCGATGTATTAATAAAACAACTAAAAGAAGAGTTCGGTATTTCGGCCTCCATCGTCGATCAATCTGCCACCGTTTCCAATGTCATCGTTGAGTCGGGGGTTTTGTCCATCAAATTTTATAATAGTCTCCATTTTGATGTAAAACACAAAGAGGAACCTCTTCTCGCTACTCGTCAAATACATTTAGACGAAGATTTATTTTTAAGCAGAAACAACGTGGTTATGGCTCGAATCCGGGCCGCGCTGGGTTTAGCCAACAGAGTTTATGCGCGTAGCACTACCTTGGTTAGAATAAATAAAGAAGAAGCTTTGGTTTTTCAAAAAGAACATCATTTGCAGGTGCCTCTTCCCGGTAAATATCGCTATGGCCTTCTATATAGAGATACGTTAATGGCCATAGCGATATTTAGCAGCGGCCGTAAAATGCGCGACATGGCACCCGAGCACCGTTCATTTGAATTGTTGCGATTCTGTAATCGGTCCGGCCATCTGGTTGTAGGCGGCCTAAGCAAACTGCTTAAAGGCTTCGCGACAGCGTTTCATCCCAGCGACATCATGACTTATGTTGATCGGGATTGGTCGTCGGGAGAAATTTATGAAAAGCTAGGATTCCACTCAGAAGGATTATTACCTCCCCAACGCTTTATGGTTCAAGGCACGGATAAGATTCGTTATTATGAAGGATGTGCCGACTTAGGGATAAATCGGGATAATCTCGTCCATTGGGTAGAAAATCTGGGCAGTATAAAAATGCGTCAGGTGTTATAAGATCTTTTTTTTATTTTAGGCCAATACTTATGGATATTTTCCAAAACGCCTTTTTTGACGAAGCCGACAATAAGAGCAAGGCCGAGACGAAGGCTCAAATTTAGCGTTAAGGCCGAGCAATTAGACAAGGTTTTTGGAAGTGTTCGTATTAATGTCAACACCAATTTAATTAAATAATAGCAATGAAAAGAAAACTTCGTATGGGCATGGTAGGCGGTGGTATTGATGCATTTATCGGTTCAGTACACCGTATTGCCGCTCGAATGGACGGTTTAGTCGAATTAGTCTGCGGTGCTTTTAGTGTACATCCTGAAATCTCAAGAGAGTCCGGGGAGGCCTTGTTTGTTGATCCAAGTCGGGTCTACAGCACTTACCAAGAGATGATAGAAAAGGAAAGTCAGCTACCTGAAGACGTGCGAATGGATTTTGTAACAATAGTTACGCCCAATTTTGTCCATTTCGATCCGGCTCGCCTCGCCCTGGAAAATGGTTTTAATGTGGTTATCGAAAAACCCATGACTTTTACTTTGGAAGAAGCAAAACAATTACGAGACCTCGTGGAAAAGACGGGTTTGACATTGGCACTTACCCATACCTATAGTGGTTATCCGATGGTGAAGCAAGCAAGAGCCATGGTGAAAGAAAATAAACTTGGTAAAATCAGAAAAGTAATTGTGGAATACCCGCAAGGATGGCTAAGCCGTTTGAGCGAAAGGGAAGGAAATGCGCAAGCAGCATGGCGGACTGACCCCAAACGATCAGGCAAAAGTGGGGCTATGGGTGATATTGGCACACATGCCGCTCACTTAGCTGAGTACATTACCGGATTAAAAATTACGGACATCTGTGCAGACTTGAACACGTTGGTAGAAGGGCGTTTATTAGATGATGATGGCAATGTGCTTATACGTTTCGACAACGGCGCTAATGGCGTACTAATCGCTTCACAAATTGCTGCGGGCGAGGAAAACGCCATTCGTATAAGAATTTATGGTGAAGAGGGAGGGCTAGAATGGATCCAGGAAGAACCAAATAGTTTATATGTGAATTTACTTGATCAACCGAAGCAGATTTACCGTACGGGCAATGCTTACTTGAGCAATGCTGCCAAACATAATACACGGATTCCTTCCGGACACCCCGAGGGGTTATTGGAAGCCTTTGGAAATATCTACCGCAACTTTGTATTAACCGTGTCTGCTAAGTTAAACGGCGAGACGCCTACTCCGGAAATGCTAGATTTTCCTACGGTAGAAGATGGCGTACGCGGCATGGCCTTTATCGATAATGTGGTGGCTAGTAATGCCAGCAATGAAAAATGGACCAAGTTCGTGGTTTAATATGCATTTTGGGTCCAACGGCTTCAGGGAAAACTGCCCTGGCCGTTGCCCTTGCTAAAGAAATAAACGGCGCCATCATCAGCGCGGATTCAAGACAGGTATTCAGGGGCATGGATATTGGCACCGGCAAAGATTTGGTGGAATATAAGGGCGTCGATTACTACTTAATTAATATCCGTGATGCCGGCGATTCGTATCACGTAGCCCACTTTCAAGACGACTTTCAAGAAGCTTGGTTTAATATACAAGCACAGGGCAAAACGCCCATTCTGTGCGGAGGAACAGGTTTGTATATACAATCAGTGTTACAGCAATATGCATTCACCTCCATTCCTCGGAATGATAATCTTCGAATGAATCTGTTGGAAAAGGATATCGAGGAGCTGGAAAAGTTCTTTTTATCTTTGCCACAGCCTATTGGATTTAAGGCCGATATCAGCACCAAAAAGCGGCTGATTAGAGCCATTGAAATAGCCAGCTGGTTAAAGGTCAATCCGTATGAGCCAATTAATCGGCATCAGCATTTGGATGCGCGGGTTTTTGGAATCCAATTACCTCTGGATGATCGACGTGCTAAGATAACACAGCGGTTGGAACAACGACTGGCGGCAGGATTGATCGAAGAGGTACAGGGGCTAATCGAAGCGGGCGTTCCGGCTGATAAGCTTAAATTTTATGGCTTGGAATATAAATATGTAACTGCTTTTCTATTAGGAGAAATAGACAGGAATCAGCTATTTACCAAGTTAAATACGGAAATCCATCGCTTTGCAAAGCGGCAAATGACTTATTTCAGAAAGATGGAGAAAGACGGCATCACTATTCATTGGCTCGATGGAAGAAATGCAATTGCAGAAAATGTAGAAAAAATAAAAGGCTGCCTTCCATAAAAAGCAGCCTCCTATTTACAATATTAATTGCCATTATTCGGCAAGGGTCATCTCATCCACCAAATGTTTCGCTCCTGCAAACTTATCCATGATAAACAAAACGTAGCGAATATCAACGGCAATTGTCCGTTGGAGTTGCTGATCAAAAATCACATCGCCTGCCATTGCTTCTATATTACCATCGAAAGCAATACCGATTAACTCCCCTTTTCCGTTGATGACCGGGGACCCCGAGTTTCCACCGGTTATATCGTTATTGGTGAGGAAATTCACAGGCATATACCCGGCACGATCAGCATATCTCCCAAAATCTTTCGTCTTATACAGGTCGATCAATCTTTGAGGGAGATCAAATTCTTCATCCTTTGGCTTGTATTTTGCAATCGTCCCTTTCAACGTTGTGTAGAAGTTCTCTTTCGCATCATTTCGAGGATCGGCAGGAAGCGCGGTTATTTTACCATACGTTAAGCGCAAAGTACTATTGGCATCGGGGTAATATATTTTTTTCGGGTTAGCTTTGCGCATTCCTTCCACCATCAACCTAAATGCCCGCTGGAAATTAGCCTCTTCTTTCTTTTGCTCTTCATCGGTGTAGCGATACCGAGTCATTAAATCAGATGAAAGAAGAAAGAGTGGGTCTTGCTCGATCTGCTCCGCTTGCGGATTGGTTAAAAAAGTAAGCAGCTTCTCTTCTGAAGAAAATATACTCGATTCAAATGCCTGCTTAATATAATTATTAAAAGTGCCGCCGTTTGCCCGACTAAGAGAATCAACACGAGGAGCTAGGCCTCCTGCTTTAGCCTTGCTTGCATATAGATTCAACTCCGCAGCCAATACATCTTGTTCCAACGGCAGATACAGTTTCTCATATTGACTTGCGATCTCTGTTTTCAGGCTCGACTTAAGTTCCGCCTTTTTGGCATCGGTACCATCGGCATAAATTAACAGCGCCCTTCCCAAAACATAAGGCAGTGAGGCAAAGTTACTTGAACGTAACATACCCATCATGTAATTATCATGACGACTTTTTTCGTTAGTCAATTCATAATAGCGATTGATGGTCTCTATTACCTCCCCAAATCGGGCTTTATTGTCTTTTTTATTTGCCCATTGGTTGAATTTTGATTCTTCCGCTCGCTTGGTGGCAGCAGTTTGATGCTTGCTAAGTGCATCAATCATTCCCTGCCTGTTTTTCCAATAATTTGCGACCTGTGCGTATTTTGAAGCATATTCAAGCTTTACCTGCTGATTTTGATCCATATGCTTCTTCATGTTATCCATACCAACTTTGGATGCTTCAACCCAAGCCGGATACGCAAAGTTCACATTTTGGTCAATTCCGGCAGCAGGCATCCACCGATTGGTTCGCCCGGGATAACCCAGTATCATCGCAAAGTCGTTCTCCTGAAAACCCTTCAAGCTGACGGGTAGGTGATACTTAGGTTTTAACGGAACATTATTTTCGTTGTATTCGGCCGGATTGCCCTCTCTATCGGCATATACGCGAAATAACGAAAAATCGCCTGTGTGACGTGGCCACTCCCAATTATCGGTATCACCTCCAAACTTTCCTATGCTATTCGGCGGTGTGCCTACCAATCTAACATCATTATAATCTTGGTATACAAAGTAGTAGTATTCGTTGCCATTGTAAAACGATTTTACAGAGACTACATATTTTCCTCCTTCACTATTTTCCTGTTCAATATGTGCAATTTCTCGATTAATTACCTGCTCCCGTTCAAACTCGCTCATCTGGTCATTCACTTTACTCAGGATACGCTTTGACACGTCGTCCATCCGCACAAAGAAGCGGACGGAAAGCGATTTAGGTTTTAACTCTTCTTGCTTACTTCGAGCCCAAAAGCCATTCGTCAGATAGTCGTGCTCAGGCGTAGACAGTTCAGCAATAGCACCATATCCGCAGTGATGGTTAGTCAAGACTAAGCCGTCTTTCGAAACGATTTCAGCCGTACATCCTCCGCCGAATTGAACAATGGCATCTTTTAAACTTGAGTGGTTAATACTATAGATTTCTTCAGATGTCAGCTGTAATCCCATCTTTTGCATATCCCGGTGGTTCAATCGGTCAATATGCATGAGAAACCACATTCCTTCATCGGCTCTGACAACGGTGAATGGAAGTAAGAGCAAAAATAAGAACCAAATTTTCTTCGTTTTCATATGTTTTTATGTGTGTAATATTCTTTGCCGAGACAACTAATCGGTTAAATAATTGGATCTCGACAAGGTGTTAAGTAAGGCAACAAAGATGCATTTTATTTATCTGCTATGCAAATACCCCTACTTATTGGCTAATAAGGGTTTTCTCTTTGTTTTTTATGCTATCAGGCTGCTGCTTCTGTTCGGGGGCAGTCACAGCATCTTTTTCTTTATTGGGCGTATTGGGTGCCGGCGTTTTAACTCCTTCTTTTCGCTTTACGGTTGGCATTTGTTTTGTCATTTTCTTAGATTGCGTAGAATCGACTTGCAAACTGTCCTTTGCCGAACCTTCCGTGCTGTCTGCTACAGGTTCGGAGGCAATAGAAATGGGGTTAATAATCTCTTCTTTGCTTTTTGGTCTATCTTTTGGTTTCCAAATGAAACCAGGCAGTATCTCTTTATCTGGATCAAATGCAGCAACCGGCGTATAGCTAGTCTCGGTTTTACGGATATTGAGTATTTCGGAAACCTCGTTGTTATTAAATAGGATCTTTATTCGCGCACCGATACTTTTGGTCATGCCATTTATCTTATTATCTTCCTGTGTGTAGTAAATGCTTTCAGCATTTCCGTCAACGTACATCAGTGCTAGTTTGTTATCGGTAAAGAAGCCGGTAATCTTTCGCCCTTTTACCTGATTAAACTTAACCGAATCGAGTTGTGTACTAACGATAAAGGCATTGCTTTTTAAAAGCATATTATCTAGCTTTTGATTTTTCAGTTGCATATAAATGGTATCACCGGATAGCTGCGAACCCTGTGCCCAGATCATGGGATTGCCATAACATCTGATAACAGAATCGGGATAACCGTAATAAGCCGAATCGGCACGTGCCTGTAGATCCGATTTGAAAATACGCATGTGATGGTAAGCCTTCACAATCCGGGTTCTAGCGGTGTCTAGGTTACTCGAATCTCTTGGCGACCGATCCAAAGCCGACGCTTTTGCCAATAATAAAGAGCTATCCGCCTGCCCTATCTTCGGAATGCTGCCGATGGAGTCGATTAATAAACTATCAGCCGCCAGCTCACTGCTGATCAATTCTCGCTGTGTTTTGGCAATCGAATCATCACGAAGCTTGGTACTCTTGGCAATCACCTTTTTAATACCTTCTTCGTTAAGCTCTTTTGTATGTACTTTTTTATAGGTACTATCTTCAGAAGCCAGCTTCATCAAAGAGTCCGCCGACAAATCAGGCTTCTTTATTCGTATCGTACTGTCTAATAAGGATTCAGCGTTTAAACTATCACTCAAAAGAGCAGATTTTTTTACTCGGTTCAAACTATCTATGTCAACTAATTGGGTAGAATCGGTCGAAGTTGAATCCAGGGATGCAGTCCCCAAACTATCGGTAGCTGCTTCGGTAAAATCCTCTTCTTCCTCCGCATCTAAATCGCCTCCATCCCGCCGCAAATTAAGTTCAATAGGTTTAGAATCCCTCAAAAAAATGACGCGTGAATACAACGTATCAGCAGCCATATAAACCGAATCTGTACCGGATTTCGGTGAATTAACTAAGGAGTCGTTCCGTATGGAATCTCGCGAAGCTAACAGCAGATTATCCTGTCCCAAAGTATCAGTAGCTAGGCTGTCCTTCGAGCTCTTCTTGGCCGTTGAGTCGTTATTTACCACCATAATCATATAGGCCTTATCCGTCATGGTAATACTCTCGTCCTTTTTTAGATAAACACCTCGCTGGCCATATAAAATTCCTTGTTGTACCGTATCAATAAATACAACATTCTTGATCGCCCGTCCATAACCCTGCTTACCATCATAATAAAGGCTATCACCACGCAAAAATTTACTTCCTTCGGTGTACAGGTTATTTTTTCCAAAACGTGCCCGGTCGGTTTCAGTATGGTAGTCGCCGTTTTCTGTATAGAGGTTACCACCGTTTTTGCCTTTTATATTGGTAGGGCCATAAAAGTAGGCCATTTTTGAAAGCGAATTGTAGCGTAGCGTATCGGTAAAAATATTGGACTCGGGTGTACGGACCACTACATCATGCCTAAAATAGGCATCCGAGCTGTTTTCGAAGTAGTAACCGATTTTACTATTGAGAGTATCCTTTTGGTTGACAATGCGTCCACCTCCGGTATAGGTTCCTATTTTCGAGTTGAGGTTATAGGTAAGGTGATTCGTTGTTAAGACAGCACCTTTTGTATCTACCATCCTCACATTATTTGTTAATATGGCAATTCGATCATCTTTTATATAGTGAAGCTTATCGGCGTATACCACCGTACCATTCGGCTGGGTAATAACGACGTTTCCAAACGCATCAAAAAAGCGTTCCTCCGGATTATAGTCTGAACTATCTGCTGATAGCGTGCTACCTTCATGTAAAAAAACAGGTTTATAAAATCGATTGACCCCCCACTCCTTCCGCGCCTCATAATCCCGTGAACTGATTAACCTTACTTCCTTTTGCGCTTGCACAAAAAAAGGAAGTATACAGCATAACCAAGTTAACAGTATAGTACATTTCTTCACTTGGCAAAGGTACCTAAATAAATAGCTTGATGGAATGTTTTAAGAAATTTTAACAAAGACTTTCGATCGCGAATCGTCACGTGGATACGAGTGTAGCAAAGATTTCTCGTTTATAATTAAGAACACACTTTATCGATGTATTTCTACATATTGCATATAACCGTTAATTTGCCTAAGTTCGATCATTATCATAAAAGCAAACTTATGTATATACCAAAGCACTTCTCTTTCCTTCTTATTTTTCTTTTAATTGCCCTTAATGCCTGTGCGCAAAGCGTGCACCAAGAAGATATCCAGCAGGTATTAGCTCAAAAAAAACAAAGCTTATCCCAAACGATCGCGTTGAATAATCAGACAGGCCTAGTTCCTATTAAGGGACTAAGAGATTTAAAGATAGCCAGTATTGATCTGGGTTTTGAACAGTCAAACCAATTTAATACTATGTTATCTCGTTATGCTTCTGTTGACACTTATCGGGGAGATGCAAATCTGGCATCCTTGCAGCTATTAAGTGAGCAGATAAAATTTCATAACCTGCTTATTATTCAACTTGCAAAAGATGTAGCCGCCAGTCAAACGATACTCGACTTCATCAAAAATGAAATAGCGAGCAAGAAGGTAATCATCTGCGGTTTTGGTTCGCCGCAAAAATTGGCTTTGCTCGATGAACTTGATGTTCCGATTATTTGGTCGACCGATACCACTGTGATTGCCGCGCAAAACAGTGCCTCGGCTATTTTTGGCGGAATTGCCATTACCGGGAAATTGACGACGAACATTTCGCCCCGCTTCCCGGCAGGCAGCGGCTTTACCACCATTAAAACACGATTAGGTTACGATTTGCCTGAATCAGTTGGAATAAAGAGCGTAAACTTGACCGATCCAATAGGTAAGATTGTCAGGGAGGCCATTGCAGAACAAGCTACCCCCGGGGCCGTTGTAATGGTCATAAAAAACGGTACGGTTATTTTTGAAGAGGCCTACGGCTTCCACACTTATGAAAAACAGCGACAGACACTCACTTCTGATATTTTTGACATGGCTTCTATCAGCAAAATTACAGCTACCACGCCAGCTGTAATGCGCTTATATGAAGAAAAAAAAATCGACCTTAATCAAACGATCGGCCACTATCTTTTTCAGGCAAGACAGACCAATAAAAGTAATGTAAAATTACGCGATGTTATGCTCCATCAAGCAGGTTTTGTTCCCTTTATACCCTTTTATAAAAATCTTAAACCGGGAGATGTCAGCAGCGACTCCTCCGCTACACACAATGTAAAAATAGCTGATGGACGCTATTTATTGAGTGATTATTACCGAAAAGTTATGTGGCCCGAAATGCTTCAATCGAAGTTGGAAACACCCGGAAAATATGTTTATAGCGACATTAGTATGTATGTAATGAAGGAGGTAGTTGAACAGCAAGCCTCTGAGCCTATTGAAACCTATGTACAGGAACAATTCTATCAACCTTTGGGCATGTATAAAACCGGTTACAATCCGCGACGACGTTTTGCGAAAGAAGAAATCGTACCGACCGAACGGGATACGTATTTTAGGGACACACTTCTACAAGGCTATGTACATGACCAAGGTGCAGCCATGGCCAATGGGGTTGCCGGGCATGCCGGAATATTCAGTACGGCAAACGACTTAGCTATTTATGGACAAATGCTACTGAACAAAGGCACTTATGGAGGCGAGATTTACTTTGCCCCACGGATTGTTGAAGAATTTACCGGCAAGCAATCAACCGTTAGCAGAAGAGGCCTGGGATTTGATCGGAAAGATCCTGACACAAGCAAAGCTTATCCTTCTGCATTGGCTTCAGCTGCGACCTACGGCCATACGGGTTACACGGGCACTTGCATTTGGATAGATCCGGAACATCAATTGACTTACATTTTTCTATCAAATCGTGTTCATCCGAGCGTAACAAACAAGTTGTATGAGCTAAATATTCGTTCCAGGATTCAGGATGTAATTTACGAAGCGATTGCTAAGGGGCTCGAATAATACTTGACATAGACTTAACAATTACTACAGAAAATAACGTTTAATTTGCAGCCACATTGAACGATGAATCATGCAATTGGGTGCATATTATTTAGTTACATCCATTGTTTATCGTCAGTTGTTATAAAACTTATTGTATTATCAAATGAAGATAGGTATTGTATGTTACCCAACATTTGGAGGTAGCGGTGTGGTGGCTACAGAATTGGGCAAGGGCTTGGCCGCTAATGGGCATCAGGTACATTTTATTACGTACAGTCAACCCGCGCGACTTGATTTCTTCTCTGCGAATCTATTTTACCATGAGGTAAGTATATCCAAATATCCGCTATTCGATTTCCCGCCGTATGAATTGGCTTTAGCCAGTAAACTGGTTGATGTAGTCCGCTTCGAAAAACTCGATCTATTACATGTACATTATGCGATACCGCATGCTTCTGCGGCTTTCATGGCCAAGCAGATACTGGAAACCTATGGGATTCGCATTCCGGTAGTTACGACGCTTCACGGAACCGACATTACCTTGGTGGGAAAAGATCCAAGTTATAATCCGGTAGTCACCTTTTCGATCAATCAGTCGGACGGTGTCACTGCGGTATCCACTAATTTGAAAGAAGACACCATCAAACATTTTGAAGTAGCCAAAGATATCCGGGTGATCCCTAATTTTATCGATTTGACGCGGTTTAGCTTAAAGCCCCGCGAGCATTTCAAAAAAGCCATCGCCCCCGGTGACGAGCGCATTTTAGTCCATACATCGAACTTTAGAAGAGTAAAGCGGACATCCGATGTGATCAAAGTCTTCCAAAAAATCCAGGAAAAGGTACGATGTAAGCTTTTAATGGTAGGTGACGGGCCCGATCGGGTAAATGCTGAACAGCTCTGCCGAGATTTAGGTGTTTGTAACGATGTACGCTTTTTAGGGAAGCAGGACGCCATTGAAGAAATACTTTCGGTTGCGGATCTCTTTATGATGCCGTCCGAGTCAGAGAGTTTTGGTTTAGCAGCCTTGGAAGCAATGGCTTGCAGTGTGCCGGTAGTTTCGTCTAATGCAGGCGGTTTACCGGAACTGAATGTGGATGGTGTAACGGGCTTTCTGGATGACGTGGGTGATATTGATCGCATGGCAGCCCACGCGGTTTATATACTTGAAGACAACGACCGGCTGGCAACATTCAAAGCAGCTGCTTTAGCGCGCGCTAAGGAATTTGATTTAGGATTAATTTTACCGGTTTACGAGAATTATTACCAGGAAGTAATCGATCAAGTAAAAGCGAGTGTTATATAAACAAGTAAGGAGGTTCCACGAGGAACCTCCTTACTTGTTTTATGAGTTAACCACTATTCATCAAACAGCACACAAACCGGCGCCCCTATTTCTATACGGTTTCCTGTGTTTTTTAATCTACCTGTCTGCTCATCGCGTGCGAATACAATGACATCATCGGTGTATTGGTTTGCCACCAAAAGATGCTTTCCGTCGGGAGAAATAGCAAAATTTCGCGGCCCCTTACCTTCTACCGACTGATTTCCAACATAAGATAGTTTCCCATCCTTCTTGTTAATGGCATAAATCGCCATATCATTGGCTTCGCCCCGATTCGAGGCATATAAGAATTTACCATCCGGCGATATATGAATATCTGCTGCTCCAACATCTCCCTTATAAGAAGGCGGCAACATACTAATTTCCTGTATAGCTGTTAATTGCCCATCACTATAAGCATAAACCGTAACAGCAGCCTTCATTTCCTGAACAAGGTAAACATATCTTCCATCCTTAGCGAACGTAATATGTCGTGGACCACTGCCCGGAGACGCCTTCGCGACTTTTGCTTCTGTTGATAGCGGTGCGTTTTTATTCAATGCGTCATAACCATATACATTAATACGATCAGTACCGAGATCTTGCACCAATAGGAATCTTCCATCGGGCGACAAAGTTGCCGAATGAACGTGAGGCTTTTCTTGTCTACTTTTATTCGGCCCGCTTCCTTCATGCTTTATCAATTGGACTTTTTCCGTCAAACTGCCATCAGGTTGAACTCCAAAAACGGTAAGGCTTCCGCCGGAATAGTTGGATACCACCACATGGTTATCTTTTTGATCCACTATGACATGACAGGGGCTGTCGCCATGCGTTAGTTGTGTATTCAGTAAAACAAGTTTACCATCCGTAGGATGATATTTAAACGTACTAATCGCTCCTTCCCCGGTATTTAATTCGTTCACGGCATAGAGGTATTTCTTGTCGGCACTCAATGCCAAAAAGGACGGGTCAGACGACGCAACCTCATTTTTATACGTTAAGCTCCCGGAACTTGGATCAAAAGAGTACACATAAATCCCTTTGCTTTTGCCTGTATTGGTATAGGTTCCAATAAGAACATTAATCGTTTTTGTTTGAGCTTTTAATACCATGGGCAATAAAATCATGCAACCTAACAAGCGGCATATATTAACAGGTTTCATAAATGATGTTTTATAAAACCAAGTATACATAAAATATTAAGTACCATCAATTAATTTTCGCGATTCGTCCCGAAAAGGCTGCTCAAAATCATTTGAATAACGGCTGTTAAAATAGCGAAGAACATGGCCGAGAAAAAGCCACTAACCGAAAATCCACTCATGATGCTACTGACTAACATGACCATCAGAACAGTGATAATAAAAGATATTAAGCCCAAGGTTAAGATATTCAAGGGCAAGGTAAAAAAGCGTAGGATTGTACCTACCGTAGCATTGGCCAAAGCAATCAATATGCCGGCAAGCATGGCACTCCAAAAACCGGAAACTTCCGCTCCGGGAACAACGTAAGCCGCTCCCATAACGGCTAAACCGGTAATAATTAATTCAATGATAAATCTCATACATTTTTTCTTTAGCTATTACACAAACGAGTTTAGACCGAAAATGTTTAAAAAATCTATCCTGTATTTCGTTGTATCAAGAAAATCAACTATTTGAATTATTAAATAATTTGTCGTACATTTGCATATCTTGATGAAAGAGGGGACAGCATGGTCCCCTCTTTTTATTACAAGAAATTTGTAAATTCACTATGGGCATCGAGAAAAGGGTAACAGAATTAGTAGAAGAAAAGATTGCGGATCGTCCGGACTTATTTCTGGTAGACGTTAAAATGCACAGTAATGGCAAACTGATTATTCACATGGATGGAGATCAGGGAATAACTATTCAGGATTGCGCAGCCATCAGTAGACACGTCGGTTATCATTTAGAAGAGGAAAACGCGATAGAGAATGCGTATAATCTTGAAGTGTCATCACCGGGCATAGACACTCCATTAAAATTACTCCGTCAATATCAAAAAAATATTGGCCGGTCCATCACACTAAAAATGGCGGATGGTTCAAAACGAGAAGGCACCCTACTAGCGGCATCGGAAAAAGAGATGAAGTTAGCAGAAACAATCAAGGAAAAAGGCAAAAAAGCAATACAAGTGGAAACAGTGGTTCCACTGGATCAAATCATAGAAACAAAGGTTTTAATTTCATTTAAATAAAATGAGCAATATAAATTTAATAGACTCATTTCAGGAGTTTAAAGACTTCAAAAATATTGACCGCCCGACGGTGATAAGTGTGCTGGAAGAAGTATTCAGAAGCATGATACGTAAGCGTTTCGGCACAGATGAAAACTGCGATGTAATTGTTAATCCGGATAACGGTGACTTGGAAATTTGGCGCACAAGAACAGTTGTGGAGGATGAATTTTCCGAAGACGACGATTTGGAAATCGAACTTGCGGAAGCTCGCAAAGTAGATCCGGATTTAGAAATCGGTGATGATTTCATTGAAGAGATCACCTTGGAGAGCTTTGGAAGAAGAGCGATTCTTGCGGCAAGACAAACCTTGGTTTCGAAGGTACTGGAACTTGAAAAGGACGAAATCTTTAAGAAGTATAAAGACCGTGTAGGTGAGATCGTCACCGGCGAGGTATACCAAATATGGAAAAAAGAGACCTTGGTTTTGGACGACGAGGGGAACGAATTAATCTTACCTAAAACTGAGCAAATTCCGGCCGATTATTTCAAGAAAGGGGATACGATCCGTGCGGTAGTTTATAAGGTAGACATGATGAATACGACTCCTAAAATCATCATTTCACGTACCGCTCCTGAATTTTTACAACGATTATTTGAACTGGAGGTTCCCGAAATCTTCGATGGGTTGATCACCATTAAGAAAATCGTTCGCGAACCGGGTGAGCGGGCAAAAGTTGCCGTTGAATCATACGATGATCGTATCGATCCGGTAGGAGCCTGTGTAGGGATGAAAGGTTCTCGTATTCATGGAATTGTTCGTGAATTGCGCAATGAAAATATCGACGTGATCAATTTCACGAACAATATTTCCCTGTATATACAACGTGCGTTAAGTCCGGCAAGAATCAGTTCTATTAAATTAGATGATGAAGAGAAAAGAGCTGCTGTTTATTTGCAGTCTGATCAAGTGTCACTTGCTATTGGCCGTGGCGGGCATAATATTAAGTTGGCGGGTAAACTAACCGGGTATGAGATTGACGTGTATAGAGAGAGTGACGAGAATGATGAAGATGTGGATTTGGAAGAATTTGCAGATGAAATTGACGGTTGGATTCTCGATGAGTTCAAGCGTGTTGGATTAGATACGGCAAAATCGGTATTAGCCTTATCAATGGACGAGCTGGTGCGTCGTACTGATTTAGAAGAAAACACAATACAAGAAGTAGTGCAGGTCTTACGTTCGGAATTTGAATAATTCGGCGGAGCGCGCACAAACAAAAGAATGCTTTGTTTATTATTTTAGTAATAAACAACTAAAAAGTATACTTTTGTAATATCACGTAATAAATTAAGAGGTAAATAGATTAAATGACAGAAGGTAAAAGCATAAACTTACTGAAAGCTGCAAAAGAACTGAATATCGGAATTGGTACAGCGGTTGATTTTCTGGCAAAGAAAGGCTATGAAATTGAAGCTAAACCTAACACTAAGTTAGACCGAGACATGTATGAAGTTCTTCTGCGAGAGTTTCAAGGAGATAAGATCGTGAAAGAGGAAGCCAATCAGATTGTGATTGGAAAGATTCGTCGCGAGGAGGCTCCTATTGAAACAACTGCATCAAAAGCAACGCAGCCTGAGGTTGAAAATGATGAGATATTAATTAAAAATAATAGCGCTTTCTCTCCTTCTGTTGAGGATACCAAAGCGAATGCTTACAAACCTCAGCAAAAGGAACCTTCTACTACAGATGAGCAACAAGATAAGGCCAAAGAACCAAGTTCTGAGCCTACCATGGGTGTTAAGGTAGTTGGAAAAATCGATCTTTCTAGCCTTAATCAGCGGAGTAGGCCCGATAAAAAGCCTTATAACAGAGAAGAACCCAAGGCAGAACAAACCGGCGAAACACCGGCTCCGGCTGCGGAGCAAAAACCGGAGCAACCGGTTGAAACTCCGAAAAGTGCATCTGTTACGGAAGAAAAACCTGCAGCTGTACAGGAGGAACCCAAAAAACAGGAACAAGCCCCAATAGAACAAAAGGAGCAACCAAAAGCCGAAGAAGTAAAGGCAAATGCACCTGGGCCGAAAGAACCGGAAAAGGAACCGGCTCCACAAAATGAGGTTATCAGAGCTCGGGCCGAGCATTTGAGTGGGCCTAAAGTGATTGGCAAAATAGAGTTGCCCACTTCTCCTCAAAAACGCAAGGATCAGCCGATTGCTTCTTCTTCCGGTGCCGGTAGTTTATCTGATCACAAACGGAAACGTAAGCGTAATACGCTTGGAGGGAATCAGAATCGCAATCAAGGGGATAATACGCAACAACAACGAGGCGGCCAACCTGCCGGAGGTGGTCAAACGCAAAATCGTCCTCACCCGGGTCAGGGACAAAATCAAGGTCCAAACCAAGGGGGACAACGACCCGATCAGCGCGGTGGTAAAGGAAAGCATGATTTTAAGGGACGCGGACGTCACGTTGAGACGCCGAAGGAAGAACCTTCGGAAAAAGAAATACAAGATCAAATAAAAGCAACGCTTGCCCGTCTCAGTGGAGCGGGTAAATCCGGTAAATTTGCCCAACGAGCAAAATTACGACGTCAAAAACGGGATGATGTAGCTTTATCTGCTGAGGAAGCAGCTTTAGAAAGGGAGATGCAATCAAAGGTTCTTCGTGTGACGGAATTTGTTACTGCGAATGACCTGGCCAACATGATGGATGTTTCGGTAACGCAGGTTATCTCAACGTGTATGAGTTTGGGAATTTTTGCTTCGATTAATCAACGGCTTGATGCAGAAACTTTGACAATTGTGGCTGATGAATTTGGTTACGAAGTTGAATTTGTTAAACCGGAAGATGAGGAGACTCATTCCTTAGAAGAAGACGATAATCCCGATAACTTGGTGCAACGCGCACCTATTGTTACGGTAATGGGACACGTCGACCATGGTAAGACCTCACTACTGGATTATATCCGGAAAACGAATGTGATCGGAGGCGAAGCCGGAGGTATTACCCAACATATTGGAGCATACGCCGTTAAATTGGATGATGGAAGAAAAATAACTTTCTTGGATACACCTGGACACGAAGCGTTTACAGCGATGCGTGCTCGTGGTGCCAAAATAACTGATATAGCCATTATCGTAATTGCAGCAGATGATAGCGTGATGCCACAAACCAAAGAGGCCATCAACCACGCACAGGCTGCAGGTGTACCAATAGTATTCGCCTTTACAAAAATCGACAAACCTGGGGCAAACGCGGATAAAATCAGGGAGCAGCTTTCTACCATGAATATTTTAGTGGAAGATTGGGGAGGAAAGTATCAGGCCCAAGAGATTTCCGGTAAGACTGGTTTAAATGTTGATTTATTATTGGAAAAAGTGCTTCTGGAAGCAGAGATGCTTGATCTAAAAGCGGATCCGAAGAAACGTGCCGTGGGTTCGGTTGTAGAAGCCGCACTCGATAAAGGTAGAGGTATTGTAACCACCGTGTTGATTCAAGGAGGTACTTTACGTGTTGGGGATCCGATCTTAGCAGGGTCTCATAGTGGTAAAGTAAAAGCACTTACCAACGAGCGTGGCCAGAAAGTGACTGAAGCGGGGCCTTCTACTCCTATCCAAATATTGGGAATGAACGGAGCGCCGACGGCGGGGGACAAATTTTATGTGCTCGAAAGTGAAGCTGAAGCCAGGCAGATTGCAAATAAGCGTCTACAGTTACAACGTGAGCAAGGGCTCCGCACACAGAAACACATTACCTTGGATGAAATCGGTCGCCGTTTGGCTATTGGAAACTTCAAAGAGCTCAATGTAATTGTGAAAGGTGATGTGGATGGTTCTATCGAAGCTTTATCAGACTCTTTACTGAAGTTATCCACAGAAGAGATCCAAGTAAACATTATACATAAGTCTGTTGGACAGATCTCGGAATCTGATGTTCTATTAGCGTCTGCTTCTGATGCGATTATAATTGGTTTCCAAGTCAGACCTTCTCAAAATGCTCGTAAGTTAGCTGAACAAGAACAGATTGATATCCGCTTATATTCGATCATTTACGATGCGATTGAAGAACTAAAAGCCGCGATGGAAGGCATGTTAGCTCCTAAATTTGAAGAGAAGATTGTTGCCAACGTAGAGATTAGGGAGACCTTTAAAATCAGTAAGGTAGGTACGATCGCGGGATGTATGGTGCTGGATGGAAAAATAAACCGTAATCACGATATCCGGTTAATCCGCGACGGCGTGGTTGTTTATTCAGGCAAGTTAGCTTCCTTAAAACGCTACAAAGATGATGTTAAAGAAGTATCTCAAGGCTACGAGTGTGGATTGAGTATTCAAAACTTTAACGATATCAAAGTAGGCGATATTGTGGAGGCTTATGAACAAGTAGAAGTAAAGAGAAAATTATAAAGAAGCTCTTCTATAAATAAAAAGGTTTTTCGATTGGAAAACCCCTTTTTTATTTAGCCGACTTCTTCGGAAGACATCCTATCTGCATAAGAAAAAAAGATCAAGGCTATCTATACTTCTTCAAACTGCTGCATATCAACCAAACGTTTGTACAAACCATTTCGAGCAATCAGTTCGTTATGGCTACCCTGTTCTACAATCGTACCGGATTCCAGAACAATAATAACGTCCGCGGACTGAATCGTGCTGAGTCGATGCGCGATCACCAAGGTGGTTCGGCTATGCATTAATTTATTTAAAGCATCTTGGACCAATTTTTCCGACTCCGTATCCAATGCGGACGTAGCTTCATCCAAAAGCAAGATAGGCGGATTGCGTAAAACAGCCCTTGCTATACAAATTCGTTGTCTCTGTCCTCCTGATAATTTAACCCCTCGATCACCAATATTGGTATAATATCCATTTTCAGTAGCCTCTATAAAATCATGTGCATTCGCAATTTTCGCTGCCGCCATCACTTGGTCCAGCGTTGCATCCAGCACGCCAAATGCGATGTTGTTAAATACGGTATCATTGAATAAAATCGATTCTTGGTTCACTGTCCCCATTAAGGATCGCAACGAATTGCTTTGAACATCCTTAATGTTTATACCATCGAAAGTAATCTCGCCCGACTGAACATCCTGGAACCGGGGAACTAAATCCATAAGCGTGGATTTTCCGCCACCGGAAGGGCCAACCAGGGCAACTGTTTTTCCTTTTGGAATATCAAAAGTTATATTGTTTAGCACCTTTTTATCCTGGTACGAAAAGCTTACGTTTTTGAACGCGATACCCTCTTTAAAATCAGTAATAGCGATTGCATTGGATGCATCTTGTATGGCAGGCCGCTCATCGATTAACTCCAACACACGTTCGCCTGCTGCAATCCCCGAGTGAATATTACTAAAAGAGTCGGTAATCGCTTTCGCTGGTCGCATCACTTGGGAGAACATAGCAATATAGGCGATGAAAGAAGCTGCATCCAATTCCTCACTCCCCGTAAGCACCAGATTACCCCCATAAAGTACTAGCGCCGCTACCATTAAAATCCCCAGCAGCTCCGATACCGGCGATCCTAGCTGTTGCCGTCTGGCCATTCTCCTACCCAATTTGGAATAATACACATTTTCATCATGGAACCTTCCCTTTACATAGGATGTAGCGTTAAAAGCCTTAATAATTTTCACACCCGATAAAGCCTCATCCAGATAACTGATCATTCTACCATATACCTGCTGCGCCTCCGTTGCTTGCTCCTTCAATCGCCTAACAATTAAAGAGATGATGAACGCAGACACGGGAATAACCAAAATGGCAAAGAAAGTTAGCTTATAACTAATCGCAAATAGCCAAATGATGTAAAACAGCAATTGCAATGGCTCCTTAAAAACAACTTGCAGCGTAGCTGTCACGGAAAATTGCACAACTTGTACGTCAGAAGCAATTTTAGAAATGATATCTCCTTTTCGTTGATTATTAAAGTATCCGACGTGCAGATCCATTACGTTATCAAAAACCGTTTTTCGGAGATTCAGCAACGTATGGATTCGAAGGTTCTCCATAATCCGTTGCGCGAAGTAGCGAAAGAGATTACTGACAAACACCGAAGCAACAATGACGATTAATACACGTTGCAAAGTTCCGTAAGGCCCGAATTGGTGACTCAATTCTTGCGCGTAATAATTAAAATGATCAATTAAGTTATACCAGTTATCCGGTTTGCTCACAACCTCCACCCTTTCCCCGTCAATAAATAGCGTATTCAGTAAGGGGATAAGAAGGGCTAAATTCAGTGTTCCGAAGAAGACAGTAATAAGCGTACAGATAATATAGGGTATAGCGTATTTCTCAATGGGTTTTGCAAAAGACAGTAATCTTAGATAGGTTTTCATTCAATGTTTTTAAACCAAAAGTCCAAAGGTAAGAAAAAGCTTAAATACTCCGGTAATAGAACGTAAAAAGTTGATCAACATACATATAAAACATGCAGATATTTACGTTACCTCCGGAAACAAAAAAAGTTCAGGGAGTTCTGATGTCAATAACGCAACTATTTTAGTAAATTAGGCCGCTTAAAATAGATGCGATGTTCATAGAGGTAGCTAAAAGATTACAGCATACAGAAGAATATTATTTCTCCAAAAAATTACGGGAAATCGACGAGCTTAATAAAGCAGGAGCGAGCGTTATTAATCTGGGAATCGGCAGTCCCGATTTACCGCCCCATCCAACGGTTATCGAAACATTAAACAAATATGCTGACCTACCCAATACCCATGCCTATCAGAGTTATAAGGGAGCGCCTGCCTTACGATCGGCCATTGCCTCTTGGTATAAGAAATATTATCAAGTAGAATTAAATCCGGACACTGAAGTATTGCCCCTTATTGGGTCGAAAGAGGGAATCATGCATATTTGCATGACTTACCTTCAAGAGGGAGATGAAGCCCTGATACCCAATCCAGGTTATCCGACCTATAGCTCTGCAGTTCGATTAACGGGTGCGAAGGGTGTATACTATGATTTGCAAGAAGCCAATGCCTGGCTTCCGGATTTAGAGGCACTGGCCAAACAAGATTTAAGTAAAGTGAAGCTGATGTGGGTTAATTATCCACATATGCCAACAGGGGCGAAGGCCGACAAGACCTTTTTTAAGGATTTGATCGCTTTCGCCAAAGCACATCGAATTCTCCTTTGTCATGATAATCCCTACAGTTTTATTTTGACGGAGGAACCAAGTAGTCTCCTGTCAATAGACGGGGCTAAGGATGTTGCTCTGGAATTAAATTCATTAAGTAAATCAAGTAATATGGCCGGATGGCGAATCGGAATGCTTGTAGGCCATCAAGATCGCATTAATGAGATTATGCGTTTTAAAAGCAACATGGATTCCGGTATGTTCTTGCCATTGCAAATGGCCGCGGCCGCGGCTTTAGAATTGGATGAGGATTGGTATACGTCACTTAATAAAATTTATCAGGGTCGGAGAGAAAAGGTCTATGAATTACTCCGAACGTTGAACTGCGATTTTGATGACACGCAGGTAGGTTTGTTTGTTTGGGCAAGCGTACCGGCATCTTATCAAGATGGCTACGCGTTAAGCGATGATGTATTGAAACAAGCGGCGGTATTTATAACTCCCGGTGGAATCTTTGGAAGTGCGGGTCAACATTATGTAAGAGTTAGCTTATGCACCACGGAAACAGTACTACAAGAAGCTATTGACAGAATCAAAGCAAAAATATAAACGATTTACAGATACAATGAAAATTGCCATTATTGGTGTAGGGTTAATTGGTGGATCAATTGCCATTACGCTCAAAGAGAAAAAATTTGCTTCGAAGGTTATTGGTATTGACAAAGATGAGCAAAATATAAAAAAGGCGCTAAGTTTGGGTCTGATCGACGAGGGAAAATCATTAGAAGAGGCCATAGCCGAAGCAGATATATTCATTTTAGCGGTGCCCGTTGATGCGATTTGTAAGATACTGCCAAGTCTACTCGACCAACTATCTCCCAAACAAGTGGTAATGGATATGGGATCTACCAAAGAGAAGCTTTTATCGCTGGTTGAAAACCATGAAAAGCGTGGGCGACTTGTCGCTTGCCATCCCATGGCAGGGACAGAATACTCCGGTCCGGAGGCTGCTGTTCCCAACTTATTCAGTGGAAAGACCATGATTTATTGCGATGCTACCAATAGTGATGAAGACGCTTTTGATACCGCAGAAGCGGTGGTAGACCAGTTGGAAATGAAGACAGTTTTCATGAACGCCAAAGAACATGACGTACACACCGCTTATGTTTCGCACATTTCGCATATCACTTCTTTTGCTTTAGCGCTTACCGTCTTAGAGAAAGAGAAGTCGCAAGGAAGGATTTTCGAACTAGCTAGTTCGGGATTTGAATCCACCGTACGTTTAGCCAAAAGTTCAGCGGATATGTGGGTACCCATATTCAGGCAAAATCGAAAAAACGTTATGGATGTTTTGGAGGAGCATATTCATCAATTGCAGAACATGCAACATCTATTGGAAATCGAAGATTACCAATCGTTTTATAAGCTGATTAAAAAATCGAACAAGATTAAGCGGATATTAAAGTAATGATGCAAAGCAACCGCTATGCTGCATCAATTTCTATTCAGGAGATTAATTTCCATACAGGCATATAAAGCAGCGGTTTCCGTTCTAAGACGTGTGTTCCCCAAGCTTATTGCCTGGCAGCCTTTGCTTATAGCGAATTCAACTTCCGAAGGACTGAAATCACCCTCAGGCCCAATAAGAACACAATAACTGCCATGAGGCTTTATTTCAGCGGTTAGGGTCACTTTAGTTGCTTCCAGACAGTGTGCTATAAAATGCTGCGTTGCCGGCAGTTCTTCAGCAAAACGACGAAAATCGATTGGTTCGTTAATTTTAGGGTGATAGGCGCTTAACGACTGTTTCACAGCAGCGGTCACCACCTTCATCAAGCGTTCGACTTTAAGCTCTTTACGTTCAGAATGCTCACAAATGATCGGTGTAATCTCATCGATACCGATTTCCGTTGCCTTTTCTAAAAACCATTCCAAGCGGTCCAGGTTTTTAGTGGGCGCCACTGCAATATGTAAATAGTGGTTTCGCTTCCCATAATTCCGCTCAATAGTTAAAATGCGGACTTTGGTGCGTTTGGGGTGCGCATCGGCAATTTCGACTCGAAACAAGCTGCCGCGTCCATCAATTAATACAATGGGATCACCTATGCCAAGCCTTAATACACGTGCGCAATGTTTACTTTCATCCTCATTAAGCACATATTCAATGGCATTAGCCTCAATATCCGGTGTATAAAAAAGGTGCACTATTAATTAATATCAATCCTCTTCTTCCATGTTCTCGCTGTCGCGAGGTAGCGACTCCAGCTTTACATATTCGATGTTCTGCTGTGTCTTCTTTAAAATAGTGAAGATATAACCGTGGAATTCTTTTCGCTCTCCAACATCCGGGATTTTATCGAAAACGGTTATTACTAGGCCGGAAAGCGTATCGTAATCTGAGCTTTCAGGCAACTCATACGGTAAATATTCATTCACGTCATGTACGCTGGCAGCAGCTTCAACGATATACTCGGTATCCGAAGCCTTTTCAACAATCGGTTTTTCTTCATCATATTCATCCTGAATTTCACCAACCAATTCTTCCACAATATCTTCCAATGTAACCATACCCGCCGTACCACCAAATTCATCGAGCACAATCGCTATTTGAATGCGTTTCAACTGAAATTCGCTCATCAAATCATTTATCTTCTTATTCTCCGCTATAAAATAAGGTTTTCTGATAATGGTTTTGAGCACGAATTCTTTATTATTTACCATTAAAGGTAAAATATCTTTGGCATGCACAATGCCGACAATCTTATCGATTGTTTCATCGTACACAGGAATTCTTGAGTAACCTTCACTGATAATGGTTTGCAGAAGCTCCTCCTTTGGGCTACTTAATTCAATACCGACGATCTTGGTTCTCGGTACCATGATGTTCTTTACAACCCGTTCATTAAAATCGAAGACGTTCTTAATCAACTCATGTTCAATCATATTCAAAGCACCGCTTTCCTTTCCTTGGTCCAAGAGGTATTGTAGCTCTTCAGTAGAGTGATGCGCTTCATGCATATGAGCACCAAAGCCTAAAAGGCGTAAAATAAAATTGGCGAATCCATTTAAGATCCAGATGAACGGGCGAAATATGACATAGAAAAACCTTAAAGGCAAGGACAAGGCCATAGTTGTCCCCACAGGACGTTGAATTGCTATCGACTTCGGAGCCAATTCACCGAAGACAATGTGCAGAACTGTTATAATAGAGAATGCTAAAACATGTCCAAGATTAGTAGCAATTTGCCCAGTCAACTCAACGTTAAACAAACCAAACACCTTGTTCACGATTTCGGTCATAACGGATTCGCCCACCCAACCGAGGCCAAGCGATGCCAATGTAATTCCAAGTTGGGTTGCCGCTAAATAACCATCTAAATGCTGAGTTATATGCTTAGCAACTTTTGCCACGCTATTACCGGATTTTGCTTTTACTTCAATTTGCGAAAGTCTAACCTTTACAATAGCAAATTCAGCAGCAACAAAAAACCCATTGAGCACTACCAGAAATAATGTGACAAAAATTTGGAAGCCCATGTACTATTTGTTAATGAACGTCTTCTGATAGAGCTCTAAGCTCTCCTGGATGCAAGTATACGCGAACGACTTACCCATCCATTTTTCAATGGTAACATTCTTTCCTTCCAGCGCCTTATAATCCTGAAAGAATCGAACGATTTCCTTCATCGTATGTGGAGGAAGCTCGGAAAGGTCATTAATATAGTTAACCGACATATCATTTTTTGCTACAGCAATAATCTTATCGTCCTGTTCACCTCCGTCAACCATGTGCATGACTCCAATGACTTTAGCTTCGATAATAGACATAGGAACTACATCCACGGAGCAGATAACCAGAATATCAAGCGGGTCTTTATCATCACAATACGTTTGGGGTATAAAACCATAGTTTGCCGGGTACATTACCGATGAAAATAAAACACGATCCAACTTTAGCAGACCGCTTTCTTTATCAATTTCATATTTGGCTTTGGAACCTTTAGGTATTTCTATGATTGCGTTTACGGAAGAAGGGACATCATCGCCCGGAGATACATTGTGCCACGGATGTGCGTTATTCATATAATTCTAAACTTAACTAATACTCTTTTTCTTCTTTTTTATCCTGGTTGACAGGATGCTTTTTAAAACTCTGTTTTATGATTGCGACAATAATAGGCGATGCTGTCAAGGCAACAAAGCCAATTACAATATATTCAATATAATCTATAATCTGCGGAAACTGTCTACCTAAATAAAACCCTGCTAAGGTTAATGTTAACACCCACAAAAAACTTCCTATTATATTATATAGAACGAATTTTTTAAAATCCAAACGCACGATACCCGCAAATATGGGAGCAAAGGTACGTATTATTGGCATAAATCTGCCCAAAATTAAAGCAGCTCCTCCATATTTGTTATAGAATTCCTCAGCCATTACGATATATTTCCGTTTAAAAAGCCACGAATCCTTACGCTTAAAAAGCATAGGTCCGGTACGCCATCCAAACCAATAGCCTACAAAATTCCCTAATATGCCAGCAAATATCATTCCTGAACACAAGGTAAAAATCGAAACATCCAATAAACCTGAAGCAACAAATAGGCCTGCCAGAAAAAGCAGGTAATCCCCTGGTAGAAAAAAGCCAAAAAAAAGCCCTGTTTCAGCAAAAACTACGAATACTATTAGGTAGAAGCCTCCCGACCGGATTAGGGTCTCAGCATCAAAGTATTGAAAAATAGATAAGCAGAATTCTTGCATATATAGCTACAAAGCTACCATTATAAATTCAAACATACGAAAAATTTACTAGCTCCGTACCTAATAGACATTATATTAAACTGCTTAAGCACTCTGGGTAAATGCCAATAAGCAAGGTTAATAGCGCAGCTATAAATAATACTACCTTATAGTTGTTGTCTGTTGTTATAAGAACGGCATTTCCCTCCTTGAAATACATATTAATAATAACATGGAAATAATAGAAAATACCAATCGCTGCATTGATGGCTGCCAAGATGACAAGCGCAACATGTAAATTAGACAGCGCCTCGGAAAACATCAGAAATTTGCCAATGAACCCAGCCGTTAATGGGATACCTGCTAAAGATAGCATGGCTATTGTAAGTATTAATGCAAGAAAAGGATTTGTTTTTCCCAAGCCGTTAAACGATTCGAAATATTCACCACCCTCGCTCCGTTTAACCAATATCAATACGGCGAAAGCGGTAACGGAGGCAATTGAATAAGCCGTCGCATATACCAACATGGCACCGTTGGCCTGATTATTCATGTTTAATATAGCGAACAACATATAACCGGCATGCGAAATACTCGAATAAGCAAGCATACGTTTAAAGCTTTGTTGCACGAGGGCACTGATATTCCCTATGAAAAGGGTTAGAACGATAATGATGAGTAGAATAGGAGCCCAAAAACTTTGCAACGGCTCAAAGCAGACGGAGAACAGGCGTAAAAAGCCACCGAATGCGGCCGTTTTCACCACAGTGCTCATAAAAGTGGTAATTAAAATCGGTGATCCATCATAAACATCCGGTGTCCAGAAATGAAAAGGCGCAGCCCCCACCTTAAAGGCCAAACCAACGATCAAAAATAATATACCGGCATAAAACAAAGGGGAAATAGTAGAACCGTTACTTACGTAATCCCTTATTTTAGCTAAGTCGAAGGAAGCGCTGGCCCCGTAAACCAAGGCAATACCAAATAACAGGAAGCCGGTCGAAAACGCACCCATCAAAAAGTATTTGAGTGAAGCTTCGTTTGATGCCAGATCCTTTTTTCTTATACCGGCTAAAATATAGAGCGCTACAGACATAATTTCTATTCCAATAAACAACATGGAAAGATTGTGAAAAGCAACAACCAGTAAAGAGCCCGTAAGAGAAAAAATCAGAAGTGCATAATACTCTGCTATATTCGAGCTAATACTATCAAAATAACCTTTGGACAGCACAAATATCAACATCGTAATACCAATAAGGAGCATAGAAAATGCCAATGCAAATTTGTCGAATAGGACCATTCCACTGTAAAGCGGTGTAGCATCTACAGACCACAGTTTCCATTGAAAAAATAAAGCCGCCAACATCCCGAATAAGGAAACCGGTAACAAGGCCTTAGGCGCTTTAAATATTCCCAGATATAAAACGAGTATTGCTAATAATGACAATGTAATAATTGCGCTCATTTGTATTCTATTAATTTCTTTTCAGATATAGTTCTTTAATCTACTCCCTATTCTTTAGTGCATCGTCTTCACCTGTTCTATCAAATTTGTCACGGCGGCTTCAGAGAGGTGAAGCAATGGCCTTGGATACAATCCGATAGCGATTATCAAAACAACGAGAACCCCTAATAAAAGCAGGTCCGTTCCGCTAATGTCTTTAAAGTGGGTCATTCTTTCATTCGTCTCACCGAGCATTACACCCTGGTACATACGCAGCATATAAACCGCTCCCAAAATAATAGTAAGTCCGGCAAATATCGCCCACCAAAGACCCGCTTGATAAAGTCCTATAAGCAATAAAAATTCACCAATAAATCCATTGGTTAAAGGTAGACCGATAGCCCCCAAAACAATAACAAGGAAAACAAGCGCGAGTGTTGGAGCGTTTTTTGCAAGCCCCCCCATGTCCTGTATCTCCCGCGTTTTCAATTGGCGAGCAATAATCTCTATTACAAAGAATAATCCAACAACGCTAATCCCGTGATTGATCATCTGTATCATGGCGCCTTGCAAGCTCTGAATGTTCCAAACAAAAACGCCTGCCGCAATCAGTCCGACGTGTGCGATGGAAGAATAGGCAATTAAACGTTTTACGTCTCTTTGCTTAAAGGCAATGATAGATGCATACACAATGCCGATCACTGCCAAACTGAGCACGAGGGCTCCGTACTGACTGAAACCGAGCGGCGCTATCGGTAACAACCATCTAATTAATCCGTAAACGCCCATTTTTAACATAATGCCTGACAATAACATCGTTCCTGCCGTGGGTGCTTCTACATAAGTGTCCGGTTGCCATGTATGAAAAGGAAACAAAGGCATTTTGATGGCAAAAGCGATGAAAAATGCCCAGAAAATATAGCGTTGTGTCTTTTCATCCAGCTTTAGCTCATAAAAGGAGCTTAATTCATAATTTGCTGTGGGGACCTGGGTATAGAGATAGATAATAGCAATGAGCATTAACAGACTCCCAGCAAAGGTATAAATGAAAAATTTCAGCGTAACACGCGCTCTATTCTCCCCTCCCCATAAACCACATATGAAGTAAATCGGAATCAACGCAATTTCCCAACCAACGTAAAAAAGAAAGGCATCTAATGCGGTAAAAACCAGCAAAAGGCCTGTTTGCATAAACAAAACAAGCGCGTAGAACGCCCCCCTTTGTTGTTGTTTAAACGTACTAAGAATAATTAAGGGTATGAGCCCGTTGGTAAGTAATACCAAAGGCATGCTGATGCCATCGATCCCTACATGAAAGTGTATGCCCAGTGCCGGGATCCAGGGAATATTCTGTTCAAATTGCATACTGGCATCCGGCACGAAAGCGCCAAGTAAAGTACCGGTTATCCCGAGCGCTATAAGTGAACAGATGAGTGCTATTGGCTTAGCTAAGTTAGTGTTTTTTATGAAAGCTAACAGAACTGCTCCTATTATGGGTACAAGAAGAAGTAAAACTAAGTTATCCATGAATTTTCTTTACCTTATCAGATTAAATTATAAATAAACCGTAAGCCAATACGGCGATAATGCCGATCACCATATAAAAAATATAATAGCCCACATTACCTTGCTGTAGTAACCTCAATAAGGTTCCTGCTTGCGATGCGCCATTTCCGATGTAATTTACGAAACCGTCGATGAGCTTTCTGTCAACTGCATAAAAAAGACTAGACAATCCATTCAATGGTTTGGTAACAACACGATCATAAAACTCGTCAATATAAAACTTGTGATATGAAAGTCGTTCCAATACACTGCGATCCTCGTGATCGGCTGCAGGCAGAGCGGCTTTCTTTATGTACTTGGTGTAAGCATAGCCAGCCATTACGAGCGCCGCAAGGGCAGACAGCCCCATTAAGATATATTCTGTTGTATGTGACAGATGACCGCTTGTATTTTTTGACGTAGAGGCTGCAAAAACGGGCTGCAAAAAATTAGAAAGTCCTGTATGTCCACCCAAGGCTTCCGGTATGTTTAAAAAGCCTCCACCGAAAGAGAGTACGGCTAAAATAATGAGTGGTAAGGTCATGACTACCGGAGACTCGTGGAGATGTCTTTCCTGATCATAGGTACCTCGGAATTTACCATAGAAGGTAAGAAATAGCATTCTAAACATATAGAAGGCGGTGAACAAGGCTCCTACAAATCCTCCAACCCATAAAATTTTATTATGAGCGAAAGCATGTGCCAATATCTCGTCTTTGGAGAAAAAGCCTGCTAGCGGCGGGATACCCGCTATAGCAATTGTACCAATCAACATGGTTACAAAAGTTATCGGCAGTTTTTTCTTTAAACCGCCCATTGATCGCATATCCTGCTCATTGCTCATGGCATGGATTACCGATCCCGCTCCCAAGAACAACAAAGCTTTAAAGAAAGCATGGGTAATAACGTGAAAAAACGCTCCGGTGAAAGCTCCTACACCGAGTCCCAAAAACATATAGCCTAATTGTGAAACGGTTGAATAAGCTAGTACCTTTTTTATGTCGTTTTGGGTAACTGCGATAAATGCCGCCAATAAAGCTGTTAGCAAACCAACAATTGCTATGATTTCCATGGTTGCCGGTGATAAAGTAAAGAGAATGTTCGATCTTGCAATCAGGTAAATTCCTGCTGTTACCATGGTTGCGGCATGTATTAGCGCAGAAACCGGTGTTGGGCCAGCCATCGCATCCGGCAACCAGGTAAATAAAGGTATTTGAGCAGACTTACCCGTTGCCGCTATGAAGAGTAGGAGTGAAATTAAAAACAAGGAGGAATCGCCTACCGGGAATCCGGCTGCTTTTGGTAAGATATCGTTAAATTCAAGCGAACCGAAGGTATAAAACAAGAGGAATATGGCAAGCAAAAAACCCAGATCTCCGATTCGATTCATAACGAAGGCTTTCTTAGCCGCACTTGCATAGTCAACGCGCTGGTACCAAAATCCGATTAATAAATACGAACATAAACCTACGCCCTCCCATCCAATAAACATAACGACGTAATTGGATCCCAAAACCAACAGCAGCATAAAAAAGATAAAAAGATTCAGATAGGCAAAAAATTTACCAAAACCTGCATCATGCTTCATATATCCTGTTGAATACAAATGAATCAAGAAGCCGATACCCGTAATGATGAGTAACATAATAGCACTTAGGGGGTCCACCAAAAAGGACAATGATATATGTAAGTTGCCTGCGCTTATCCAGTGGAAGATCGTTTGGGAGAAGGCGGCGTCTTCGCCTCCCTGCCGAGCGGTATAAACCGCACCAAAAACATTACAACTTAATAAAAAGGAGGCCAAAATAGTTCCGCAGCCAATAAGCGAGATAATTGGCTTCGACAGGCTATTTCTGCCTAATCCGTTTAATACGAACCCTATTAAAGGTAAAAGAACGATCCAAATTAATCCAGTCATACGATGTTTATGTTAGCTATACGTCTTGCGAGTAGCTTATTTTGTTCAAAATAGATTTAAATTT
Source organism: Olivibacter sp. 47 (assembly GCF_030372825.1). Classification (NCBI taxonomy): domain Bacteria; kingdom Pseudomonadati; phylum Bacteroidota; class Sphingobacteriia; order Sphingobacteriales; family Sphingobacteriaceae; genus Olivibacter; species Olivibacter sp. 47. Next base: position 5,036,668 of record NZ_JAUCNR010000001.1, on the reverse strand, counting down.
TAGATTGATTACAGCCCGGCTGTAAGCTTCAAATCTTACCACTTCAACTTATTGAGCGAATTGATATCAATCGATCGGGTATTTCGATATACCATCACAATGATGGCCAGTCCAACCGCAACTTCCGCCGCTGCAAGGGCCATGACAAAAAACACAAAGACCTGCCCCGAGGCATCGCCGTGGTATGCCGAAAAAGCTGCCAGTAAAAGGTTTACCGCATTGAGCATCAGTTCTATGGACATCATAATGATAATCACATTTCTGCGAGTAAGTACACCGATTACGCCAATCGAAAACACTATACTACTCAATAATATGTAATGATTCAGCGGTATTCCTTGTAAATCTTTAACGATTGTCTCCATTATATACTTTTTTGTTCTTTCTTTGCCAGTAACACTGCGCCTACCATCGCTGTAAGCAATAGCAATGACGAAATTTCAAAGGGTAATAAAAATTCATTAAATAACACTTTACCGAGATTGCCGACAAGACCAATATCCGGGCTTTTAAGGATTAAAGGGTCGGAAACTTCAATCGCTCGTATAGAACCCGCAACGGTCACGAGCAAGCACATACCTGCAACAGCTCCCATTACCTTCACTAAAACCGATTTCATAGGCTCCGTATCCTTGTTCAGGTTTAAAAGCATCAATACAAACAGAAAGAGAACCATGATAGCTCCCATATAGACTATAAAGTTTACCACGGCCAAAAACTGGGCGTTCAACAAAATATAATGCACAGTGAAAGTGAAAAAAGTGATTACCAAATACAGTACGCTATGTACCGGATTTTTGGTAATGATCACCATCAATGAGAAGAATATTGAAAGAAAGGCTACAAAATAAAATAAGCTCACAATCTAAAGTTTATATGTTTTATCGTATTCGTTTTAGTTAAGCATCTACCTCAGGGAATGGATATCAAATCGTTCTTCGACAAGCTTGTCTTTTCCATAAATAAAATCCTTCCGCAAGTAATCCGCCGGTACGTGCGGACCATCCAGATAAATCGCCTCTTTTGGACAAGCCTCCTCGCACAAGCCACAAAAAATGCATCGGAGCATATTAATTTCGTATACCGCAGCATATTTCTCCTCACGATACAAGTGTTCCTCTCCTTTTTTTCGTTCAGCGGATATCATGGTAATTGCTTCAGCCGGACAAGAAAGTGCACATAGACCGCAGGCCGTACACCTTTCTCTTCCTTCTTCATCCCGCTTCAGCGAATGCATTCCACGATAATTTTTCGAGTAAGGGCGTTCTACTTCGGGATAAGAGACGGTGGCTTTTTTTCTAAAGAAATGCCTTATGGTAACACGCATCCCTTTTAGAATAGCCGGAAGATACATCCGCTCCCAGAAATTCATCGGTTTCTGCTCTAAAACTTTTTTTCTATTACTTAAGGGTTCCATTTTTTTTATTATTAAGCAAGGGCTTCGTTAAATACCTGGCATTCCTTACCAATAGGTATCCTTTATTAAGGTTATTACACCTGTTAATACAATGTTTGCGATTGCTAAAGGAATGAGAATTTTCCATCCTAGATTCATCAACTGATCATAACGGAAACGAGGTAAAGTCCACCGAATCCACATAAAAAAGAAGATGAAGGCAAATATTTTCAGAAAGAATACCAGTACGCCAATGATGGTGATCCAGTTCTGCGAGAGCCCTAAATCGTGCATAAAAGGAAAGTTATATCCGCCAAAGTAAAGGGCGGACATCACGGCCGATGAAACAAACATATTGATATATTCCGAGAACATATAAAGTCCCAGTTTCATCGATGAATATTCGGTGTGATACCCGCCAACTAATTCCGTTTCACATTCCGGGAGGTCAAATGGTACACGGTTACATTCGGCGAAAGCACAGGTAACAAAAATGATAAAGCCTAGGGGTTGAACCCATATATTCCAGTTCACAAAACCGCTTTGCTGTGCTACGATCTCCTTTAAGGATAATGTTTGCGTGACCATTAAGAGCGCGATAATGGAAAGCCCCATCGCCACTTCATAACTGATGCTTTGTGAAGCCGCTCTAATCGCTCCCATTAAAGAAAATTTATTATTGGAAGCCCATCCACCAAGCATAATACCATAAACTCCCAACGCAATCACACCGAAGATGTAAAGAATCCCAACGTTTACATCGGCTACTTGTAAATCTATTACTCGCTCTCCGATTTGCAGGGACTGGCCCCATGGTATCACAGCGCTACTGATACAAGCCGTTATAATAGCGATAGTTGGTCCCGCTATAAAGAGTCCTTTGTGTGCACCGGCCGGAATTATCTCTTCCTTAAAAAAGAATTTCCCTCCATCCGCTAAAGGTTGCAAAATACCAAAGGGACCCGCACGATCCGGCCCCTTGCGGTCTTGCATAAAGCCGGCCACTTTTCTTTCGGCCAAGGTTGAATACATGGCAATAACGAGTGTTAATACAAACACGACTACGATCAGTATCAATTTCTCTATTATAAATGCAGCTTCCATCAACGTTTAATTTATCTGTTTATTAACCGTGTTATTATTGTTTATATAGCTTTATTAAAGCCGGACTGACCGTTCGAACTGATGTTTGTTAGCTTCTTGAAGCTTCGGATTCTCCTTAACTACCGGTAAGGGTTTCAGGGTCTCATAATGATTCGCCGAGATAACGGATGTATGGACTACCTTTCGAGGACCTTCTATAACCCAATCGGTAGTATGTTTTTTATCGAAACGGCATGTATTGCAAATAAAATCCTCAACTTCGCCGTATTCATCCTTTCGGGCTGTAACGCGTAGCACTTCTTCCCCTTTATACCACAGGGTAACTTTACCGGAACAGTCCGGGCAATCCCGATGTGCATCTACCGGTTTGGTAAACCAGACCCTGTTTTTAAACCGGAAAGTTTTATCGGTCAAAGCCCCTACCGGGCAGACATCAATCACATTGCCTGAAAAATTGTTATCGATCGCCTTTTCGATATACGTTGATATTTCAGCGGCATCTCCCCTTCCCAAAATGCCATGTACTCTTTTGTCCGTTATTTGATCTGCAACAAAAACGCAACGATAACATAAAATACATCGCGTCATATGTAATTGGATCTTATCTCCAATATCTATTCGTTCAAAAGTTCTTCGCTCAAATTCATAACGGGTAGCTGCAGCACCGTGTTCAAAACCTAGATCCTGCAAGTGGCATTCGCCGGCCTGATCGCAGATAGGGCAATCCAATGGATGATTAATCAACAACATTTCAACGACCCCTTTCCGTGCTTCCAAAACTTCATTGGAAGTAATGTTTTGAACCTCCATACCGTCCATCACCGTAGTGCGACAAGAAGCTACCAATTTAGGCATTGGTCTCGGATCCTTCTCTGAGCCTTTACTTACTTTTACCAGACAGGTTCTACATTTCCCGCCGCTTCCTTGTAATTTGGAATAATAACACATAGCGGGTGGTACAATTTCTCCCCCAATCTGCCGTGCGGCATTTAATATGGTTGTTCCAGGTGCTACTTCAACGGTAATACCATCAATGCTTACTTTTATTTTTTCGTTATCAGCCATATATTTAGTTATTAGCTGTTAGTTATTAGTTGTTAACCAGCCATTAGCCCCTCACTTTTTACCTTCACCCTTCCACCGTCAGGGGATCTGCATAATGTGCCAAGCCGAAATTTCTATGTTGTGCCTCTTCTCCATGAATGACGTGCCACTCAAATTCGTCTCTAAAATGACGAATAGCACTTGCAACGGGCCAAGCAGCTGCATCACCAAGCGGGCAAATTGTATTCCCTTCTATTTTTTTCGAGACATCTACCAATAGGTCAATATCACTCATTTTGCCATGGCCATATTCGAGCCGGTGCAATACTTTCTCCATCCAACCTGTTCCCTCTCTACAAGGTGAGCACTGACCGCAGCTCTCGTGATGATAAAAGCGGGCAAAATTCCAGGTATTACGCACAATGCATTGATCTTCATCGAAGACGATAAAACCTCCCGATCCGAGCATTGTTCCGGTTGCGAAACCACCATCAGCCAACGATTCGTAAGTCATGAGCCGATTCTCTCCCTTTGCTGTTTTTAATATTAAATTAGCGGGAAGAATCGGGACAGAAGAACCGCCTGCTACAACTGCTTTTAAACGCTTTCCGTTGGTGATGCCTCCACAGTATTCATCAGAATAGATAAATTCTTCTACCGGTAGACCGAGTTCGATTTCATACACCCCCGGTTTATTAATATTGCCGGAGGCTGATATCAATTTAGTTCCGGTGCTTCGCTCGATACCTATTTTGGCGTATTCCTCTCCACCCATATTTAATATCGGGACTGTGGCGGCGATTGACTCGACATTATTGACAACCGTAGGACAGTTATACAAACCAGCCACTGCAGGGAATGGAGGTTTTATACGAGGGTTTCCTCGTTTTCCCTCAAGTGATTCCAAGAGCGCTGTTTCCTCACCACATATATAAGCTCCGCCACCCGGTTGCACATACAGTTCTAAATTATATCCGGTACCTAAAATGTTGCTACCTAAGAATCCTGCGGCTTTAGCCTCTTCAATAGCTCTTTCGAGAATACGGATTTGGGGCATCATCTCCCCTCTCACATAGATGTAAGAAGTGTTTGCTCCCAATGCATAGCTAGCAACGATCATTCCTTCAATTAGCGCATGGGGAATATGAGTCATTAAGTACCTATCTTTAAACGTGCCGGGCTCGGATTCGTCGGCATTGCATACCAAATAACGGGGCACTCCTTCCGGTTTGGCCAAGAAACTCCATTTCATTCCTGTGGGAAAGCCCGCTCCACCGCGCCCTCTCAGTCCCGACTTTTTCACTTCTTCCACCACTTCTTCCGGACTGAGGGTTTTCAAAGCCTTTTCAACCGCCCGATACCCACCCTTTTGGCGATAAACCTCAAATGTATTTATTCCAGGTACCTGAATATGCTCTAATAGTAATTTCCGCGCCATTGCATTTAGTCTTTAGCTATTCGTATGGTCATTCGTTGTTAGTTATTCGTTGTTGGTATAATCGGTGATTAGCGCTTAGTTTCATACAAAACAGCTCAGTCATTCAACGCTTTTGTTCTATCCTCAAACACCTTTACCTCATTTTACTTACTTGTGCTTTAATTCTTCAATTAACTGATCAACACTTTCTTCCGTTAGGTTTTCGTAATAAGTATAAGTTGGTCCAATTTGTAGAACAGGTCCCATACCGCATGCTGCAACACACTCGATACCTCTCCAACTAAATAAGCCGTCAGGTGTTACTTCATTTTCCTTTACTCCTAATCGGTTTTCGATATGTTTCATAATCCGTTCGGCACCCACCAAACAGCAAGGTCCTGTACGACAAACCTCCAACACATATTTACCTTGAGGTTGTAAGAAAAACATAGTATAAAAAGTTGCCACTTCGTATACCTCTATAGGTTCTATCCGCAAATAGGCTGCAACTTTATCCATTGCGTCTACACTTAACCACCCGAACTCGGCTTGCACTAAATGTAGTATAGGTAGCAAAGCCGACTTTTGCCTACCTTCCGGGTATCTTTTTACGATCTCGTCAAACTTTGCAAGGAGGTCGTCCTTTATTTCCACAGGGCTGTTGTTTTTTACACTAAGCATCTAATTCTCCTGCTATAACGTTTAAACTACTCATATTAATAATAGCGTCCGAAAGCAACATACCACTGCTCATAGGCGCGTACATCTGATAATTAATGAAAGACGGCCGCCTAAAGTGCAGTCGGTAAGGGGATCGCCCTCCATCGCTAATCAGGTAAAAACCCAGTTCGCCATTTGCTCCTTCAACCGCATGATATACCTCAGTTTTTGGTGTATCAATTTCTCCCATCACAATTTTGAAGTGATAGATGAGCGCTTCCATATTATTATAGACCTGCTCTTTCGGAGGTAGATAGAATTCAGGTACATCGGCATGAAAGATACCTTTGGGTTCCTTTTCAATCTTATCCAATGCCTGTTCAATGATCCGTATACTTTGTCGCATTTCCTCATTCCGTACCATATAGCGGTCGTATACATCCCCATTTTCACCTACGGGGATGTCAAAATCGAACTCGTCGTAGGATGAGTATGGCTCGTTGGCACGCACGTCATAATCAATGCCTGTTGCCCTCAAGAGGGGGCCACTCCAGCTATAACTTAAGGCTGTTTCAGGATCCACAGCCGCTACACCTGACGTACGGTCAATAAATATTCTATTTCGGTTAAACAGTTCCTCGAATTCCGTTAAAACCGGTGGATATCTTTTTACAAATTGCCTGATTTTGGAAAAGGCTATTTCATTAAAATCGCGCTCGAAACCTCCAATTCGTCCAATATTAGTTGTCAATCGGGCACCACAAATCTCCTCAAATATTTCGTAGATAAATTCGCGCTCCTGCATCACATACAGAAAGCCGGAGAACGCGCCGGTATCCACTCCTAATATCCCATTGCAAATAATGTGGTCGGCTATACGGGCAAGTTCCATGATGATAACCCGCATATACTGTACGCGCTTTGGAATCTCTATGCCCAACAACTTCTCTACCGTCATATGCCATCCCATATTGTTAATGGGAGAAGAGCAATAATTAAGACGATCGGTAAGCGGAGTAATTTGATAGTAGGGTCGATGTTCGGCTATTTTTTCGAAAGCCCGATGAATATAACCGATGGTAGAGACACCACTTACAATACGCTCTCCATCCACTTGCAACACGTTTTGAAAGACGCCGTGTGTTGCCGGGTGTGTAGGTCCAAGGTTCAAGGTAACCAAGTCGTCCTGTGGATCATTATCCTCAAACACGAGGTGGTTAGTGGTTATTTTCGGTCGCAGCTCGCTCATAATGAATTATCTACCAAAGAAAAAGTCTTTTTTATCTACTCTATTTGGGTCTTCCAACGGATATTCCTTCCGCATGGGAAAGACCTCCATTTCATCTACATTCAAGATTCTCCGTAAATCGGGATGTCCTTGAAATATCACGCCGAAGAAATCGTATGTTTCACGCTCCATCCAGTTCGCGCCGTTCCACAAAGATGTAGCAGAGGGTATTTCCGGCTTAGTACCATCCAAAAATACCTTAATTCGAATCCTGACATTGTGCACTAAGCTATGTACATGATATATAACAGCGATACTAAGCGCTTGCTCCGGGTAGTGAACCGCGGTAATATCTGTCAGGTAAATAAACTGTAAATCTTTATTGGTTTTCAAGAAGGCAAGTACCTCTAAAATTTTCTCTTTTGAGGTTGTTATGCTTAGTAAACCGAAAGGTTCTTCCACCCCGTTCACGTCACTTTCAAATGCCTGCTTTAAGTATCCTATAAGCGTTTCTTTATTTAGTTTAGTCATTTTTATGTATTCCGTAACTTTCCAAAAGCGCTTTATATTCTTCCGTCTCTCTTCGGCGAACCGATTCGTTCCTGACAATATCCTGTAGGCGCATAACGCCGTCCAAAATGGCTTCCGGCCTTGGCGGGCATCCAGGGACATACACATCCACAGGAATCACTTCATCAATACCTTGCAAAACGGAATAGGTATCAAATATTCCACCACTGGAAGCGCAGGCGCCAACGGCAATTACCCAGCGAGGTTCAGCCATTTGAATATAGACCTGTTTCAGTACCGGCCCCATTTTCTTTGCTATGGTTCCCATTACTAACAACATATCGGATTGGCGCGGAGAAAAGCTCGGCCGTTCTGCACCAAAACGGGCAAGGTCATAGGTAGCACCCATGGTAGCCATAAATTCTATTCCACAGCAAGAGGTGGCAAACGGTAAAGGCCATAAAGAGTTTGCGCGGGCAAGCCCAACAGCTTTATCGAGCGTAGTGGCGAAAAAACCTGACCCGGTGACTCCCGGAGGAGGGGGGGCTAATTTTATATCACTCATAATTCCTAGGTATTAAAATGCCAACTGGTCATGGCATTATCCATCACAAAATGCCACTGCTTTTAAAAGCAGGTATGCTCAAATTTAATAATTTAATAGGTTAAGGGTGAAAATTGCAGGTATTTAGAATCGTTCTAATATATGCGCAACTTTTAGTCCCATTCCAAGGCTCTCTTCTTTATTACATAGATGAAACCCAGCAATAGGAGCCCCATAAATATAAACATCTCGATGAGTCCTTCCATCCCCAGCGATCTAAAATTGACGGCCCAGGGGTACATGAAAATAACTTCGACATCAAAAATTACGAAGAGTATAGCCACCATGAAGTATTTAATCGAAACGGGTTGACGGGCATTTCCGATTACTTTTATGCCCGATTCAAAGGAACTTAGTTTGTTTTCGGTGCGAAGTTTTGGTCCGATGAGATGCGTACCAATAATGGTAGTAACGCCAAAGCCTACGGCAACAAACATTTGAAGCAAAATCGGCAAGTAATCAATGGGAGTACTGTTTGTAGCGGCTTCCATAGTTTATGTTTAGTTAGTGTCTGTTAATAATGCAAACATAAATTTTACTTCTTACATTATCAACTTATCACCCAAGATTTTGCCATAAAAAAAGCGCCCGCTCGGATGAGTGGCGCTTTTAAACAATAATTTAATAAGATTATTTTTGTTGAGCTGATGTACCGTTATTAGCAGCAGGCTTTAATTGCTCTAATGTTTGCGTAGCGTAAGCATTTCCAGGTTCAGCTTCTAAAGCTTTTTCCAAATTCTCACGAGCTTCTTGGTATTGCTCTTTGTTTACTAAATCTGCAGCAATTACATTATAAGCTTCAGCAATATACCGTCCCGACTTCTTCTGTGTTTCGGCATCCTTTGCTTGAATCACGCCTAGATACTCTTTATAAGCAGGTACAGCAAGCCCTTGAGGATTTTGTGGGTCTTCTTTTAGAGATAGGGCTTTTGCCTTATATAAGTATGCTTCAGGCATATCTTTAGCTACTTCATTTACTTTCGTAAAGGCGTTTACCGCATCATCTAAAATGCCCATACTTGGCTTCGGATCGTCATTCATATGCATAGCATAGTTGAAATACTGCGAAAATCCCCAGTAAAACAAATCGTAATTGTATGTTTTTGACTTTGGTGCTTGTGCTGCTGCTTTAAACAAAGCACCGGCTAAATCAAAACGTTTTGCATCAAAAGTCTTTTTCGCTTCTGCACTCACATCCTCTGCCAATTTCCAAGTGGTGTCCATTTGAACGCCCTTGGTTAAATTAGCGATACCTTGGGCCAATAGTGTAGTATCGGTCGCTTTGGTTGTATCGCTTGCAATTCTAATTTCAGATAAGCCTAAGAAATAGTAATCCTGAGGAATGATACGGTTTTGCTCTACTTTGGAAAGGAAATCAGTCAATGCTTTTTGGCTGGAAGGATAATTACCATTTTCGTAAGAAGCGTAACCTAAGTAACGTAAGATACGCGGGTTTACTTTATCCAACTTAGCCATTTCATTAGCTTGTTCTTCTAAGTTCTTGTAATCCCTTGCCTTGATCATGAAGTCGGCATAGCGCATACGTGAATCCAAGGAGTAATCCGTTAAATCCATATATTGCTTATAAGCCTTCAACGCCTCTTGGATACGACTGTTATAGTCTTCTGATTTTGTCGCAAATTGTGCGTAAGCATTATAGGTCTCTGCCAATTCTCTGTAAGCAGGCGCATAATCCGGATGTTCTTGAATAATGGTATTTAAATCCTGAACAGCTTCAGGAAACGCACGTGCTTGTTTAGAGATAACGGTCATTTGTACACGGGCACGTGTAAAGGTATTATCCAAATCGTATGCATCACGGTAGTTGGTATACGCATTACTTGCATCGCCCATGCCGAAGTAAGCATCTCCCAAAGAAGATGGGATTAAGGCATCCTTCTGATTCGCTTCTTTTGCTTTTTCCAAGTAAGGCAAGGCCTTTTTATAATCCGGTTTTTCTAAGTTAGGATTCATATAGGCACGACCTACATACAGATTCTCTAGGTAGTCCTTCTTTTTTGCTTTCTCCGTAGCTTCGGTAAATAGCTTTTCAGCTTCCGCTGTATTACCTTGTACAAGCGCTACCGCTCCTAAGCCTACTTTATTCAGGTTATCTTTTGGATCAGCTTCAAGTCCTTGTTGGAAAAAAGTTTTTGCCGAATCCGGATAATCGGTTACCAAATAGACGTCGCCCAAATAAAAATAGTTTTCGGCATCTTTCGGCTTGTTCTGCACTAAATTCTTTAGAATCGATTTAGCCTTTGCGTATTGCTCCGCGTCGATTGCTACTTGTGCATCTTTCAGACTTTGTGCATAAGAAGCCCCCGAAGCTATGAAAGCAATCGCAAGACCTACACTTGCTGCTCTTCTTATCATTTTCATTGTTCTTTTAATTTATTTAAAGTCTAATATACTAATTTCTTATTATTATTTCCCGTGGAGGGATACTATCAGGCAATAGGCCGGATTTCAAAATAAGTCTTTGACCTCGCTCGCCATGCAGGAAGGATGAAAAGCCGAGGCCGATCGATTCTTTTCCTTGCACATTGATACAGTACAAAGGCCTGGTGAAAGGATACAAATTTAAAGCCAAATTTGATTGGGTTGGTTTATAATATCCGTCATCACCGGGTTTTCCTTGCTGATTCTTAACACCGAGCACTTTTATATGCTCCATATAAGGGACCAGCTCCCTCTCTGGTTGCATAATCCAATTAATCCCCAAAACACCTACGCTTTGTGGATTTTCCTTCACATACTTCAGTATTTCACGGCTACCTTTCAGTGCATAAACGCCCTGATCAGGTAATTTATCGACGCCCGCCAATTTCCTGAAATAAGCAACCGTACTCGAATTGGCATTATCGAATACCAACGCCTTTATCTTTGTTACCTCCTGCCCCTTCATGATCCGGATAATGTCATCTGCCAAGATGGTCGAGTCCGGGTTGCGTTTATTCGTTATAATAGCAATGGCATCCGTAGCAAAACGTACAGTTCGGGGATATATTGTCTTCGATTTAAAAAATTCCGATTCTTTTTCTGTCAATTCGCGTGTAGTAATAGCTAGTTGAGCCGAATCTCGCAACAATGCACGTATCAGCTCATTTTCAGATTTAGCAATCATGGTAAGCTCTGCATTGGTGTAGCTACTCTCAAAAATGGCGATCTGATCTTCGATAATAGGTGCTACGGTTTCGTCAACCAATACATTCGCTCTTCCTGTAAGAATTCCCTGCGTGTCCTTTGTCGGCGCATTGTTACAGGCAACAAAGAAAAGTGCTGCAATGGACATTGATACAACACACAGAATAACGCGGATATTTTTCATGGTTAGGCATTGATTAGGTTAATGCTAGAAGACCTGTTCCAATACGACTTTACGTTAGCTACCCCTCCCAATTCGTTGACTTTGCCATAATCTTGCAAATCTTAAAAAAGAGTAAACGATAAGCAATAAACCGAACAAAACACGGTAGGTTCTATCCAAGCTCAGTGGGAAATCCTTCCAGAAAATGATAACCAAACCAAGCACGAAATAGAATCCGAACATGCAAAGTCCTAAAATGGACAGAAATCGCTTTGCGGGCGATTTCTGTCTATCACTACTTTTATTGGTACGTTCAAGCATGAATTACATTCCTTGAAGGTTCAATTTAATAGGTAAGGAGTAAGATACCCGTACCGGGCGTCCGTTCTGAATACCAGGTTTCCATTTAGGTGAAGATTTCAACAATCTCACCGCTTCTTCGCCAGTACCATATTTCAAGTCACGCAATACTTTGATATCGGTCAAAGATCCATCTCGTTCAACCACGAAAGACACATGGATAGAACCACTTACGCCTTGTTCCTTTGCCATCTGTGGGTATCTATAGTTTGCACCAACCCATTTATAGAAAGCAGGTAAACCTCCTGGAAATGATGGCTGTACTTCCACCGCATTGAAGTCCATAATACCGGAACCTTCTTCCGTTACCTGAGCATCTTTTGGTCCTTCACCTACCGGCATATCGATACGTATATCAGCCGTAGGGTCCCCAGCGATTGTTTTAGGTCCCGGATCAGCCTTTTTCAGCTGTTCAACGGTTGGCGGTTCCTCGTCACGCACCTGCTCTGCCGGTACCACCTTAGGAGGAGGCATCCGTACTTGATCCACACGTGGAGGCGGAGGTTCAACCGGTGGCGGTGGAGGCGGTGCTTCCTCGTTCACCGGAGGTGGTTCTGATAGAACCACTTCTGTTTCAATTACTTCTTCTGGTGCTTCATCCTGTTCACCCCGAATCGCCTTGATGATCATAGGCGATGTTACCAAGCCTACGAACAATATTATACCTATGAGTAATGCTCGTGAAGTATATTTAGGCGAAATGGTGCGCAAGTCATAAGCGCCATACGCTTTATTGCGTCCTGCGAAGACTACATCAAGCCATTGCGGTTTAAATATATCTAATTTAGACATTCTTATTTCATTTTTTGGGATAACCCTTTGTTAATAAATTCCCTCACGTTTAAGCAATTCAACCTCCGGAGTACTAATATCGCCAATCATGTATTGTTGTGCATTAACGATTTTCATCTCATCCAGTATATCTACTAAGTTACGGTAGTTCGAATTGTCGCTTGGTCTGATAATAACAATGAGTGGTTTACCCGTTGCGGCTTGCACATCTTTCATCTTCTTGAGCAGGACGGGTCTGATTCCGTTCTTACCATAATCTACTACTGTCGGGCCATCCAGTGGTTTTTCCAATTGTCCCATATAGTATTCGATTTTGTCCTTTGCACCCAATAAGATGGTCATTGATCTATTATCAGCCACTTCCAGATTATCATCTTTGTTTTCCTTGTCCTTATCCGGCATAGCCACGTCCATTGCGTGCGGCTTAGCCAAACTGGTCGTTAACATGAAGAAGGTAATCAGAAGGAACGCCAAGTCAACCATGGGTGTTAAATCCACCCGGGGGGTCTGTTTACCACCGGTATTTAATTCTGCCATTTCTTAATATTTTTAATGATTATTTACCGTAATCCTCCGTTCTAAGGTTAGTAACTAAACTAAACTTATTGATCTTCTGTCCCTGGAGAATATCTATCACCTTCTTAATAGCAGGGTATTGTTCTTTAGCGTCTCCTTTGATAGCCACGCGCATTTCCGCATTATTAGTTTCTTTTGTAGCGTAACGGGCAGCTATAATCCATTCATGTAACTCAGAAGGGCTATTCCCTACAGAATCCGTGGGGATACCTGGCTGAAGGCCAGCTCTGTTTCGCTCTGCGTTATCCATTGCAATAATCTGCTTTAGATTTTTGAAAGGAACGCCGAAACCTTCCATCAAAGAAAATCTTTCTTTTTCCTTTTGCGAGAAACCGACGCTATATTTTTCCGACATTCTTTCCAGCATACGCATTCTTATGTTCGGACCGGCAACACCGAAAAACACCTTACCATCTCCTCCTACGGTAATTGTACCCAAATTTGCATCCGGAACCTTAATCTGTACCGTGGATGCAGGGGTATCTACCGGCAAAGGCTCTGGCTGGCGAGCAGTTGCGGTAAGAATAAAGAACGTAAGCAGCAGGAATGACACGTCACACATCGCCGTCATATCAATGGTTGTGCTCGCTCTTTTTACTTTAATCTTTGGCATCTCTTTACGTTTATAAGTAAATAAAAACTAGTTTCTAATATAGTGATGCAAATTCCACAGCCTTTCCATAAAAACTATGGAATTTTTTCACCTTTTTTTATTTATGCTTAGACGCGTAAGTTTGAACGATCGAGAAGCCAGCCTCGTCAATAGAATAGGTCAATTTATCTATTTTAGAAGTAAATACATTGTACATGATTACAGCGATGGTAGAAGTAAAGATACCGGTTGCTGTATTGATAAGCGCCTCAGAGATACCGTTTGCCAGCTGCGCTTGGTCAGGAGCACCACCGGTAGCCAAAGCCGCAAACGCCTTGATCATACCCGTTACTGTTCCTAATAGACCGGTTAATGTACCGATAGATACTAAGGTGGCGATAACGGTTAGGTTTTTCTCTAACATTGGCATTTCCAATGCAGTTGCTTCTTCAATCTCTTTTTGAATTGCCAATACAGAATGTTCAGTATCCAAAGTTGTATCTACAGAAGCTTCTTTGTATTTGTAAAGACCGGATTTGATTACATTAGCTACAGATCCTTGTTGTTTATCACATTCGGCGATGGCTGCATCAATGTTTCCTGCAGAAAGGAATCCTTGCACTTTAGAAACAAAAGTGTCTACATTTCCTTTTCCAGCAGCTCTGCTGATTACGAAGAAACGCTCAAACGAGAAAACAATTACCATTAATAATAAACCTAATAGTACCGGTACGATGTAACCCGCTTTGTAAACCATTGCAAAATAGTCTCCTGGCATCGGTTCGCCATTCTCCGGATCTCCTCCTTGGAAGTGTGAAGGATCCCCCATCACGAATTTCCATACCAATGCGCCTATGACAAGGCAGATAATAATTGCCAGACTTGCAAATACGTTAGAACCTTTTGAGCTGCTCTCTTTTTTAGCCGGGGTTGGTTTTGGTGCGTTTGCCATTTTCTTGATTTTTTAGTTTTTAGTTTTTATGGATTAATTTTTAATTGTACAAAACATTTTGCCGTTTTTTCCAGTCGTCAAAAAGGCAAAAGCAAATTTATAATTTTAGATTTAAAAACAAATTTATGCAATATTAACTTTTAAATATCTCTCCTTCTAACGTGCAACAGCGGCATCAACGCCAAAAAAGAGCTCTATTGTGTCACTGCCCTCATTTTCGAAGACAATATTTTACAATAAAAACTATTTTTTTTGTAATTGCAAATAAATGACATAAAAAAAACGTCGATTCCGGCATCTATTCGTTAATATTGTGCATTTGAATGTGTCATTATCACACCATCCCAAATCCTGTTAATTTATTCTCTTCCAACTGCCTAAACTAAGTGTAAAAAGAACACTATGCCCCCTCTTTTTTCTCGCCTTAACTCAAATGTAAAATTTAAATAGCGTTTAAGTGTTTTCAGATGCAATTGTAAACGTTGGCAGTAAGGTAATATTGTGCTTTTAGGCAAATTTATTTCCAAAAGCTTATTTGGTCTAGCCTCCTATCAATTTAACTTTATACCCTTCGGTGGTTAGGATCTCGACGATCTTTTTCCTAAAATCGCCTTGAATCATAATTTGTCCTTCTTTGGTGGCGCCCCCAACTCCACATCGCTGTTTTAATTGTTTCCCTAAAGCGGATAAATCTTCTTCCTTTCCCACAAAACCCGTAATAAGCGTTACCGCTTTTCCCGCCCGTTGTTTTTTATCCAGTTGAACACGCAATTGTTGCTTCGCCGCAGGCAAGGTGTCTGTTTCAAAAGATTCCTCTTCCCGATAGCTATAATTCTGATCAGTGGAATAGACAATACCGTCAAACTGTTGTTTTTTCTGCTTAGCCATTATAAAGGTATTTAAAGCCTTTTACTAACATACAACATTTAATGAAGAGGGCAAAACTTCTATTGACAATTTTTTGTCGAGCGTAAACGGTTCCCCATCTAAATGCACCGGCCCCCTTTGTGGGCGTTCAATGGTGATCTGTTTTCCTTTAATAATTTCCACGTAATCCGATTGATGGGCAGTTCGGCTAAACAAATGGTAGATCATTACGGGAAACTGAATTAATGGAAACTGCTTAATGATACAAACGTCAAGTAGGCCGTCGTCAACAGACGCACCGGGAGCAATGTAAGCATTATTTCCATATTGCGGGGAATTAGCTATACTGATCATAAATGCTTCCCGTTGTATTTCATTGCCATCTATACAAATCGTATATTCCTGGGGCTTATATCGACTGATTTCCTTAAGCACGATTTTTAAATAGCCTACGGGGCCACGGGTCATATTTTCCGCAAAGCGATCGCTGATAAGGGCATCAAAACCCATCCCTGCAACATTAAAAAAAGCTTTTCCGTTAACCAGACCGCTATCGATCGTAATGATATGGCCTTTATTGATTTTTGCGATGGCTTGCGATACATCAGAAGAAATTCCCAAATAACGCGCTAGACCATTTCCGGAGCCTTCGGGCACAATTGCTAAAGGCGTAGGGGTATTCAATAGTTCCTTCGCGATCTCGTTGATCGTACCATCTCCTCCCACTGCTACCACTAAATCTACTTGCTCCTGTATCGCTATTTTCGTTAACTCTGACGCATGTTGAGCCCTTTCCGTAATCTTAAAACTCGCTTCGAACAGATCGTCGTTGAGGTATTTTCTCGCTAGCCTTTCAAAGCCCTTCTTGCTCTTCCCTCCGGATATTGGATTGATTAGAAATTGGATTCGTTTTTTTGTCATTTAACAGTCGCGCCTATTCATTTACAAATGTACTAAACCCACTTGAATTTAATACCTACAGCAACGAAAGTATTATGGCACTCCTTTTTTAAGCCAGGGTTACGAATGCATCACACCTGTACGTATAATTGAGGTGTAAATACTCATCAATTATTACCCCGAAAAATACTTCTCTGCTCGTTCCTTTTATATTAGCAAAATGAATTGTACTTTTGCACGGTAAAATGTGGAATGATTTGCGTGCCAATCAAATGGCGGGATTGCAACCACAGTAAAAAAGTGCTAATGATTGCCTTTCAAATTGACACTTCATACTTATCAAGCATTTTACAAAATAGATAATATTAGGTAAAAATCTTTGAAACAATAATTTATGCCATACTTATTCACTTCAGAATCCGTTTCCGAAGGACATCCTGATAAAATAGCTGATCAAATTTCAGATGCACTTATTGATAATTTCCTTGCCTGGGATCCCGATGCGCGCGTAGCTATTGAAACATTAGTAACTACCGGACAAGTCGTCCTAGCGGGAGAAGTTAAATCGAACACCTATTTAGATGTTCAAAAGATCACCGATCGGTTATTGAAAAAATTGGTTATACCAAATCAGCCTATATGTTCGAGGCCAATTCATGCGGAATTTTGTCTGCCATCCACGAGCAATCGGCTGATATCAACCAGGGAGTCGACCGTAAAGAAAGGCAAGATCAGGGAGCAGGCGATCAAGGCATTATGTTCGGCTACGCCAACAAAGAAACGGAGAACCTGATGCCATTGGCCTTGGATCTTTCGCACAAACTTCTTCTGGCGTTAGCCGCCCTTCGAAGGGAAAATAAAGACATCACCTATTTACGTCCGGACGCGAAAGCACAAGTGACCATTGCTTATAACGATGACCATACCCCATTGCGTATTGATACCATTGTCATCTCTACCCAACATGACGATTTTGATGAAGAGGGCGCCATGCTCGACAAGATTAAACATGATATCATCCATATTTTAATTCCTAGAGTGAAAGCGCAGCTCAAACCTGAGCTTCAGCAATTATTTGATGAACACATTACGTACCACATTAATCCCACGGGTAAATTTGTAATCGGCGGCCCGCATGGAGACACAGGATTAACCGGCAGGAAAATTATCGTAGACACTTATGGGGGTAAAGGTGGACACGGTGGTGGCGCATTTTCAGGTAAAGACCCCTCAAAAGTGGATCGTTCAGCAGCTTATGCTGCCCGACATATTGCGAAGAATCTGGTAGCTGCGGGCATTGCAGACGAGATACTCGTTCAGCTTTCATATGCTATCGGCGTAAAGCACCCAATGGGTATTTATGTAAATACCTATGGCAAAAGCAATGTGGCTTTAACCGATGGACAGATTGCAGAAAAAATAGCTGAGCTTTTTGATTTAACGCCTTATGGAATTGAAACCAGACTAAAATTGCGAAATCCTATTTATTCTGAGACCGCTGCTTACGGCCATATGGGACGCGAATCCGTTATTGTTAATAAAACCTTCGAAAACTCGATGGGTGAAGTAAAGACCGTGGAGGTAGAACTTTTTACTTGGGAAAAACTGGACTATATTGAACCGGTAAGGAAGGCTTTTGGCTTCTAAAGGATTTGAAATGTTGTTTGAGCCCGGCATACGCCGGGCTTTTTTTATTCAATAGCTTTATAAAAATATTTATTTTTGCTGGCATTGCAAAAGACCTGGTTGAAAATGCAAGGGTAGAACCTTTAATACATGAAATATCATGTCTTATAGGTTACACAAAAACAGATTATTTACATATGAACAAATTTTTTGGATATATCCTGACACCATTCCATTACCTTTACTTCGGCCTTATTCTTGTGATCTTCCACCCTATTCAGTGGATCTGTCTCAAACTAGGCGGGTATGAAGCGCACAAAAGGTCTGTCGATATCCTTAATTGGTTTCTTACAAGCAGCTATTATCTTTTAGGAAATAGCGTACATTTTATCAATAATCAACAACTACCTGTTGCTCAACCCATCATTTTCATTGCAAATCATCAAAGCATGTATGATATCCCGCCGTTGATTTACTTCCTAAGAAAGCATCATGCCAAATTCGTGTCTAAAATTGAGCTGGCAAGCGGTATTCCAAGTATATCGTTCAATCTTAAATATGGTGGTGCAGCCAATATTGATCGAAGTGACCCAAAGCAGTCGATCGCGGAAATATTGAAGTTGGCGAAGAACATGAAAGATAAAAACTGGTCAACGGTTATTTTTCCGGAAGGGACACGATCCAAAACAGGCGTTATGAAACCCTTTGCGGTTGGCGGCATCGCCACCATTCTAAAAAAAGTACCTCATGCAATCATTGTACCCGTAGTCATTAACAACTCTTGGAAAATGGTTCAATATGGTTCTTTTCCGCTTCGTGCTTTCACAGCGATGAGCTGGGAAGTGCTTGCTCCTATCTCTTCGGAAGGACGCACAGCAGAAGACGTAGTAAAAGCGGCAGAAGAAGCGATTCGGGAGAAAGTGGTTCCCTAGTATAAAATACTCATCACCATTATCTCACCTTTCTTCCCTTCCAATAATACTTACCGGTATTACCGGCGATCCCAATGTAAACGATGTAAAAAAGATGCATAACGCTGAGTAAAGGCAAATTGATCAGCAGGGCACTTCGGGAAGCAAATTTTGTAATCGGCATTAAAAATAAAAGCTCTATCCCAATTTTAGCCAACAGAATGATGCCGAACCCTAAAAGCATGGGAGGAAAAAAAACGCCCAGTAAGGCATTCAGTAAAACCGCCAGATTGAATATCCAAATTGCTATTCCTAATAGCACGATGTTTTTATTCTTGTATTTAGTGCTTTTAGAGGCCCAGCGCTTCCGTTGCCGGATAAATTCTTTCAGGTTTTCTTTAGCTTCTGTATAGACAATAGCCTCCTCCGACTTACAAAACCCGATACCGAGGGGATACTTCTGCGCCACTTTATGCAGAAAAAGCTCATCATCTCCACTTGCTAAATCGTCAATTCCGTTAAATCCACCTAATTCATAAAATACGTCTCGCCGATAGGCGAGATTGGCACCATTGCATGTTGATGGCCTACGCAGGCCAATAGAAGCAGCACCCAAACCTATAAGGTATAAAAATTC
This sequence comes from Olivibacter sp. 47, assembly GCF_030372825.1. Lineage (NCBI taxonomy): Bacteria > Pseudomonadati > Bacteroidota > Sphingobacteriia > Sphingobacteriales > Sphingobacteriaceae > Olivibacter > Olivibacter sp. 47. The sequence goes on along the minus strand of NZ_JAUCNR010000001.1, from coordinate 5,017,182 downwards.
TAAGGTCTGTAATTTCTCGAAGTAACTCTTCTCTTGGTGATAAACAACGGGAGAAGAAATTAACTTATAGTTCTTCTCTTCATACAGGCTCACAATGGTGCGTAACCAATTTGGGCCCATAACACAATCGGCATCCGTTGCGACCATTAACTCACCCTTTGCACTAGCAATTCCCTCACTGATGGCTTTCTTTTTATACGAATTTAGTTTTTCATGCTCATTCAACTCAATCAATTTAACCCCCCGATCACTGTACGATGCAATAATTTCAGCTGTTCTATCCGTCGAATGATCATTTATAATAATCAATTCCATTAACTCACTCGGATAATGTTGCTTCAAGATGCACTCTATTGTTTTTGCAATATTACCTTCTTCATTGCGAGCTGCGATGAGCACGCTGACCGATGTTTTAAAAGTGTGCGTGTTCTTAGCTACATGATCCGGCAGCTGCTTCCACCCTCTTCGGAGCGTAAACACCATATATCCGTAATATAAACACAGTATCGTAGTGATCCCACTAATGATTTGAATTGCCAAAGAAATTAATTTTAAAAACAAATACCGAACCTATGATGGCCGGAATAATCAGATTAATAAACCAAATGGATGCCGCAGAGGCCATAACCGCCAACTCTTGCGTTGTTATAAAAGCAAAAAGATATCCCGCCGTTAAGCTTCTTACACCCACATCCAACAAATCTAATGAAGGCATTGCAGATTGAATAAAAAACAATAAAAAAACCATCAAAACCATTGGCCCTGTGGGTATCGAAGGGATAAGTATGTGCATTACCAACATATATTGAGACGTAAACACGGCATATCGGAATAACGACATGGAAAAAACATACCATAACTGTTTTGTATCATATCGTTCTAATAGGAAAAAGAAGCGTTGCACTTTAGTGAGCCATTTGATCCTCCGGATGAAACGATTAAGCCATTTGATTCTAAAGTATAAAAGCAACATGAGGAGAATAAAGCCTAGGGCCAACAAGCAGAGTGCGAGATATAACCAAAACGAAGGGTACTTGTAGTTGCCAATAAACCATACCAACGCAATGGCTCCCATCATGTTGGTAATGACTAACTGAGCGAAAGCTCCGACGGCCATAGCCAGTACACCGAACATGCGTTTACGAGGGTTTAAAAACAATACCCGTCCACCATATTCGCCTATCCTATTAGGCGTAAAAATAGCCCAGCTTAACCCGCAAAAAACCGATTCAAACGCTTTTACGAAGGAAATTTTTTGAATGGGACGACAAAGGTATTGCCATTTAATGCATTCTAAACACCAGTTTATAAGCATTAAAGTGAAAAGCGAAAAAATGGTTAAGCTTAGTAACTCTGTATCCAACCGTCCGATTAAGCGTTTAAACTCATATAGGTTTTTATTGTCACTTAATTTCCTATGTATGAACCATATCGTCAGTAAGAGTACGGTAATTTTAATACTTACACTTATTATTTTTTTTCCCCTCGTGCTCAATGGTGTTTTTTTTGCAATGTTAAGAAAACTTAAATAAATTATAACATAGCAAGGCCGAAAGAACATTCTTAACCCTGTTTATGCTAATAAAAATCGTAATATTGTGACATGTTGCAAAAGCGATTTAAAAGACGGGTATCGTTGGGATGCGATCCCGGAACCAAAGTGGGCAAAGCCGCTGCCCCCGGTCCAGTTCTCGTCCTTCCTCACCGTTACGTAGAGCTGGTTCGCTGCGTAGTTCCCCGCAAGGTTCAGCTTGGGTATACCCGCTGCATAGGTGACCGTGTACAGCCTGGCCAGCCGGGTATTGACCAGGTCGGTAATGCCCGTCGTGTTATTGGTGGTATATTCCGTTACCACGGTACGCCCTGAAGTGGTGCCCCGTGTTGCGGCGGGCTGCCACGTAGCGCCCGGAAAGGCCTGTTCCAGCACCCGGTTCAGCGGGCTCGCCTCGTATACCGGGCGGCTGAACGAAGGGGTAACACCGCTTGCCGGTCTGGCGATGGCCACCACCCCTGCCGGCGGTGTATTATAGAAGGCGGCCTGGTCCGTGACCGCCGAGGCCTTATAGCTCCCGCTCGCCGTCGAGCCGCTTGAATACGGAAGGTAGCTCCGGTCCTCCCGCCCGAAGGCATCGTAGCTCTGCGCGCTGATGATATCCTTATAGCTCGGGCTTGCCTTAGTGCCGATTGTCAGAACAGGCCGACCGAGCCCATCATAGTAACTGATATCCTCCATAATCTCATTGGTCTGCGGTGTGGCCGAGACAGCGGGGCTTAGGTACGTCCGCGTCCGGATGTAGTTCCGGTCCGCGCTGGGGCTGCTGCCCAGCGCCACGGGCGGTAATATACTCGTTATATAGGCATGGAATGGTGCCTGACTCGTGAAGCCCGGCCGGAGCGTGATACTCACCCCGTTCGTATAGGTCCCCGTCGTATTCGGGCTGCTCAGTACCAGCTGGGCCCGGCTCTTTACAGCTGTAAATGATAACAGCAGTGAAGCGGCGTATAGTTTGTAGATCGATCTCATATAGCTAAAGTCTTATCTTCGTTTACCGGTCGTTAACAGGTCTTCCAGCCGGTCTATCCGTGCCGCCTGCTCCTTCATTTCCCTCGCCTGGCTTTCCCTTATCTTCTCGTTTTCGATCAGCAGCAGGGTAATCTCCTCCACCTTCTCCAGCAGTTTCCGGTTCATTTCGGCCAGGCCGACCCCCTCTCTTGCCACCTCTTCCTTCCCCGGGATTCCCGGCAGGTGCCCATGCTCCCTTATGTATTTTTCCACTTCAGCCAGACCGGGCATTTTATAGCCCGCCGCGAACACGTAATCGGGCCATACCCCGCTCTCCACCTTTACTTCCCTCGACTTTATGATCCCGTTCACCGTCAGCAGCTCCTGCGGGTTCACCGTGCCGATACCCACGTACCCGCCTCCCGTGACCGTTAAATAGGGGGTGCCTCCCGAGCTGCCGCCGCCATCGATATTGGCCTTGGTATCGCCGGCGATCATGAACGTGCCCGTATTGTCAAAAACAGAGGCTGTCCCGTTCAGGCCCGAGAGCACTGCAAGCGATTTACCTCCCGAGGTTCCGATGGATATATTGGGTGTTACATTGAGCGCCCCCCTGTTGAACCTGAAGGTGTTGTTCCCTTCCACGATGTGCAGTTTGGCCGTGGGATTGAACGTACCGATACCGGTATTGCCGTCCGACGGGAATCTGTTGGTCTGTGCCGAAACCCTGAAGGAACAGACCAGCGCGAATGCTATAACCAGAAACCTCCTGCATTGATGGATATGGCCTGAAGAATTTTCACTTCCGATAATCTTATCGGGCGATATTGCTTTTCTTTTTATAAAGAACCTGATCATAATTTTATTCTCTTTTTTATCTGTAATGGTATTCATAGGTACCGGTCGTTTTGCTCTGGGTATCCTTTGTTTCCTTCAACCTTCCAAAGCCGTCGTAATTGTAATAGGTGGTCCTGCCCGATGGGTCCGTTGCGCTGGTCATGCCAACCAATGGTTTGTAGGTATACCAGCTGACCACGGCATTGGGTAGCGCCGCTCTGAGCGGATCGAGCTTACTTTTCACTACCGCATCTGTAGGATCGGAAGCTATAAAGGATGTTAATGCAGCACTTCCTCCAAATGCAGTCTGCACTTGGGTAAATGTTGCATTACGGATCTCAGCTACCGGGTATTGCCCTTTATAACTCCAAATGTAGGTTACAGGGATGCCTGCTGCCGGCAGTACCTGTTGCGGATTGCCGAAAGCGTCATATGTATTACCATAAGTCAATCTAACGGCATAGCTTGGATCAGGTGCGAAAGGCCCCGTCCCCGTCCCAATGGGCAGCTGCCCTGCGAATGTGTTGCTGAACTTGAACGTAGATTGGGTGATGGGACTGGCCGTTTCAAGCTCCAGCACCTGGTCCACCAATCCTTTACCTCCCGTCAGGTATTTAGTAATTGTGCCCGAAAGGATGGTCCTCGCCGTACCCACCTCCCGGTATCTTACCTGCTCTACTGGGTAGGCCATGAGGTGCCTGCCTGTTCGCTTCATATTATCGATGAAGGTCGTACCGCTGGCATAGTCTTCGGGATATATACGTGCCATTACCTCTATACTTCCGTCGCTTTTTGTTACAGCAACGCGAGTCGGCTGATAGTGTTTACTTGTATTATCATAATAGGTCGTAGTAGTCGTCGAGCTTGTCCCACCGTCATACCGTGTAACCGTACTTGACTTCAATTTTCCGAAACCGGTATAACGTTCGAAATAGGGAAGTCTTACAGGATAGCCCGCACTTGTTCCCGGCGCACCATTAGGAGGATTTATACCCTGTACAAAATAATCATCAAGACCATAGTAAAATCCGGTATAATCAAGACCTACGGGATCCCGAAAATCAATAGGGGCAATTTGGGAATTGAAGCCTGAAAGATTCGCAAAACTTATAAAATCCGTATTGATTTCTTCTACTGTTTCTTCATAGCTGTTTCCTGCCAAATGAGGGGAATAGAAATAATACTCATTATCTTCAGCATAAATGATAGCATTACCTCGGTATACTTCCTTACGTAACAGATTACCTCTTTCCCATTCTTTGGGCTCCAACATCGCCATCGAGCGGTTACCGTAAAACTCACTGAACAAGGGATCCTTATAGGAAAATCTATACTTCGTTTTCAAAGTTTGAGTCGTACCTATACCTAGCTGTTCTTCTGTAACATATTCATATCCCGTATAAGCACCTGCGGTCGTTTCCAATGGTATAATGGAATTGGAATAATAACCACTTCCGTAAGCCCCATTGAGATTTTTTATATCGACAAGAAGCTTGCGATGCACAGGAAAACTTATCACTCTCCCGTTTTCATAAGTATATTTTTTGTGTTTGATCAGTACGTTTTTATCATAATCCTTTATTTCCTTTATGCGAAGACCACCCACGTTAACATATTGCTCGATAAAGTTTAACTCTCTCCATTTAACCACAAAATCGGTACTATGTCTTTGATTGATATGATCCGTGCTGCTTGTTCTATAGAGAATTTTCACCTCCATTTGATATTTACCGGGATACATACTTACAGCTTTTGAATATGAGCCTACGCGTGTATTACTATTACAATCAACAGCGCTGAATGATGCGATAAGCGTTCTTTGGCCTCCGTTTACACGATACAGTGCAAAATCTGCACGGCAAGCCTGACAAGTAAGCATTCGATCCAGCTGACTTTGTCCAAAATCCGTAGTTATCTGCAAGCCTTTTCCAAGATAGGGAAACGCGTTTTGCGGCACATCGAAAGTTTTCTTCCAAATTTTTTCATACAAAGACGAAACTGAGTCCGGCCCCGGCACAAAATAGGTTCTGTCATAACCGCTGAAATAAATCTGCTCGCTCTTTTCAACGAAATTATCATCCTGATAGGTTAAAAGCATTTCCGCTGGAATATTATTCGATAGTGCAGTGTGACCTTCATAGATAAATTCGCGAGTTACCCCTTCAGGAAATTGCATCGTTCTTAAGGAAAAAACTTTGGCTCGCTCCGGCACTACCTTTTTATTGCCGCCAACAAACAAGTCCGGTTCAATGTTTGGAACAAGCGAAGGGTTATTGATTCCATTATGAAAACCCCAATAATCGCTGCTGTATGCAAAACGAGAGGGCATACTCGTCTCCTCATAATAAGTAAAACGATATTTTTCAGGTGGATCTGCCGCAATCGATGATTTTACGGAAACAGAATCCAATTTCAGCCGTTTAACGGCATAGGTTGTAAAAGCTACATTCGCTGTGGTGTAGTGATTAGGAGATTGAAAATAACTATAATGAAAAGCAACTTCCTTAATTAATTCGCCTTTATTATTTGTTATCCTAATTTTATCTAATGCTTTAGTGGGCAGGTCTTCCCGAGCTATATAGGTAAAGATCATCCGTCCCGACGGAAATTTAATACTTTCAATCCTTTTATCTGAAAACCTATTTTCACTATAACTAAGATCGTAACTTGAACCGAGGTTAACCATTCTGACTTCTCGGCCTATCTCCGTTAGGAAATAGCTGAAAGACTCATAATTAAAGGTAACACTATCGTTTTTCGGCGTGACAAGGTGATTGATATTCCATGAATTGGAGCCGGGCTCTGTCATCCCTGTAATAGTCTCCGACATGGCACCGTTAGCCGTGAATATTGCGCGATTCCCGTTGGGCAGCCGAAACTCCCAACCGCCTGTATTCCGTATGATATCAATATCTTCCTTCGGAAATAAAACAAATTTGTTGGCTTTCTGACTGAACATATATCTACCCGAATAACCTAAGGCTGAGAAATAAAATTCATCAGGCATATAATCTACATTGTTGAGGTTATATTTCGCGTTCCATACGTAGCTCGCCCGGTCTGTGAGGTATGGATCAGCAACATGGTTCTTTAAATTCTTGAAATTCGCAACAGAATTACTCGTGTAGAATCCTCTCTCATCTGCACCTCCCCGCCTTTTTCTCGATATCTGACCGCCTAGATCGAGATTCCATCCCAGCCCCACAATTGTTGCTCGTTCATTGACTCTGATACCGCCGGCATTATAGCTGACGCTGATAGGGATGATCTCGTTGCCGACCTGGATCTCGTAAATGGGAATTGAAATGGACGGTCGACCGGAATAGTGGGAAACCGGTGTTTCGATATTTTTGCCAAAAGCATAGCTTTCCGGCGTTTTGATGCCGATATATTTTGGCTCAGTCTGCCCTAATGTACCAAGCCACAGAAGCATCAGTAAACTAAATAAGAAGTATTGTTTTTGTTTCATGTGTTTCATCTCTACCCAAACCTTTAATATATCATGTAGTTCTTAATGTGTTATTTATTTTCTAACCGCTTTAGCCTCGCCAGCACGTCTGTAAGTATATTTTGCTGTTGATCGATCACCCTATTTTTATCGATTAAATGCAAAGTCAACTCCTCCACTTTCTTCAGTAACAGCAGATTCATCTCCGCTAAATCCAAACCTTTGTCATTGATTTCTTTCGCCGATGGAACTTCGGGTAAATGTTTATGCTCTTTCACAAAATCTTCGATTTCGGTAAGTGACTGCAGGTTGTAATCAGGTTCAAACACATAATCAGGAACGGATATGTCTGTTTTTACCTTGATTTCTTTGGCGAGGATATTGCCGTTGACCGCCAACTTTGCTTGCGGGCTAGCTGTGCCAATACCCACCCGTCCGTTTTGATGTACTAAAAAATTATTTTCTATGTTCAGCCTCCCGACATTGGCCGCCGCCCTCACCGTACCGCCACCATCGGGCAGAGTACCCGTGTAAAGGGTAGCGGGGCGCCACCCGTAGCTATCGGATACTAAAATCAATCCGGTAACGCTGGTGGTAAAGTTTACCTCTATATAAGAATTCGTCCCGTCGTCGGTGAGGCGCGCCGCCGACCAATAGGGAAAATTCTTACTATCCGAATGGAGCGTTATACCGCCACTTACGTTCCAATCATGGAACCAATCGATGGTCAAGGCCGAAGGTGTAAAAGTGCCTCCCGCTGTATACAGCGTCACCTTACCAAAACCACGCCCGGCACTCCCTTGGGAGGACGCGATTCTCTTCCAGCCTGTTCCACCGGAGGATACGGTTGAAGTTGTTTGACCCCAAGCCTGATCCAGTAGTAAGCAAAGAGTAAACAGTGTAAATAGTACTTTTTTCATCTTTGATAATTATTGATTCATCACTTCTTTTATTGCTTTCATACTGCCGATTTCCTTCTTCAGATCAGAAACTTCCTTTTCCATGGTCAGTCGTGCTTTTTGTTCTTCAATTAAATGCAAGGTGAGCTCCTCCACTTTTTCCAATAATAGCCGATTCATTTCACCCAATTCAACACCCTCTTCCTTCACCTTCCTTTCACTTGGTAGCCCAGGTAAATGTCTATTGTTTTTGATAAAGGCTTCAACTTCTCCCAAACTTTTGAGTTCATAGCTTTCATCGAAAACATAATCCGCCCAACCTGATTCTACCTTGATCTCTTTTGCACGGATAACCCCATTAACAGCTAGTTTTTCTGTAGGATTGGTAGTTCCAATACCAACATTACCAGTGGTCTTATTTAAAATAAGATTGTTCCCAAGCTCATTAATGTATAATGGTTTTTGTCCGTGCGATTGTATCCATGTATAAGTTGAGTTATATCCAAGCCTCAAATTAGAAGATGTAGCAGATGTGACTTGACCAATTACAAGAGCTTTGCCATTGGAATCCTCCTCTGTATTGATCACTTGTAATTTTCCGTATGGTGCAGTTGTACCTATTCCCACATTACCGGTAGTAGGGAAAGTATTTTGTGCATAGGACGCCATGTACACGCCCATCATAAAGATGAGTGAAAAATTTATTTTAATTATTGGTAGTTTGATTGTTTAAAAGTGACAAGAAAAGTTAAACAAAGCCCAATTACATTGTTCTGGCAAATAATGAATTGTAACAAAGGGTCAGTTTTCCTTACGGTTTAGTGTTGGAAGAACAAAATCCTTAAAGAGGAACTTGAAAAACTAAGAAAAACTGATAAATAAGTTGTTCAGCGGGAAAGAGCGATCATATTATAAAAAACCGTTCCTAAAAAGAAACGGCTTTAAATGTCTGTTTTAAATCTTTATTTTTTCTTTTTAGCTAGATCAGCACCGACTTTTTGGACAAAGTCAATAGAAACATTGGCTATATCCGCAGCTCTATAATCATATCGCTTCGGTTTCTATTGTCTCTTCTCTTTTATTGCATATTTTTCTTCAGGTAATGCATACCTAATAGTTAAAGAATATTTACTTTCATTTTTCCTAACAAAATTCTTAAGATACGAAAAAAAGTCATTGTCAATCGTATCTCTATAAGAAGCAAACATTATTTTTTTAAAGCCACTTTGACTGACAACATCCTTCAAAAAGAAATCTCTTTCCACGCCTTTTGTTAGATTTATTACTTCCTTAGGCTCTATTTTTATCTTATCTGGTTCCTCGCCAAGAGGAAACTACAGGCTATATTAAAGTAAAAAGTCCGGCGCAATGACCGGACTCTTTTTCATTCCTTCTTATTCAGCTTAACACCGTTTACGGTATAACTTTTTTCAAAGCAGAGGTTTATTGCCCTCCGCATACAATCCATTATATAGTCGGTACGATTAAAGAACTTAGTATAATCAACATCCAACTCCCAAAAGTTATTCAAAAGCTTATCATAATGATCTACTTTCAAGGTATGCTGCTGGGGTTTAACTCCCCAAGACACCGTTTCATCTACTGGAATTGGTATAGGAATGGTAATCTCTTTTATTTTATCAGAAGTATAGTTTCCAAATTTGTTTTTAGAGATCAATAGCATTTTTCCATTTGTATACGTCGCTCTAAACTGGATTTCCCACATTTGCGATTTGCTGTTCTTTATGCTTTCAAAGACTCCACTAAATTCCTTTGTTAAGGCGTCACTTATGCTATCTGTATCAAAGTCCTTATCCATAAAATCAAGGACATAAGAAACATGTCGAACTTTCATTTGCATACTTTTATTGATTATGATAACGCTTATCTCTTTCTCTATTTAAAGGCAGATCATTTCCGTTGGCTCTCTCCGCTCTTACACGAGTTGCTTCGGCCTCTTTGGCCGCTCCTGTGGTGGTTTTCCCCAAAGATTCTATGACTTCGGCTTTAGCATCGGGATAACCAGCTTTTTGAGCAGCTCTTTCACTCGCCTTCATTCTTACCGGGTCTCCTAAAGCAGTTGTCCTTTCAGCATCTGCCTTTCCTACTTTCAACAGTTTATTATCCGATTTTACTCCATACAACACAAACACGCCCTCTGCCGCATTGGAGTTCTTGTTGACTTTCAACGCCTCTTGAACAACGCCACTAACAGCAGATTTACTGCCAGCGGCCTTTGAAAGTAAACCTGCAGGCCCTCCTCCAGGCAATGACGCCACAACATCTAATGCCGCTACACCCGCCTCTACGTGTTTGTTACCATCACGGACAACAACGCTCCCCTGTCTTCCAGCATCAGTATAAGTATAATCTATGCCCAGTATCGGGGTTACACCGTTCTGAAGATTGGCAACATAGGTACCTAGAGTAAGTACAGCAGACGAAGCCCTGTCCCGCATATCCCAGTAAACGTTTTCAACGATAGTCATTCCGTTACCCCGAGGATCATCCGGCCACATACCATCTGGATCAACAAACCTTATCGGATTATTAAACGCATACGCATAAGGCGACCATCTTCTTCCCTGCTCCGCCAAAGGATCCACGCTTCCCCATCTCCCTATCACCGGATCGTAGAACCTTGCCCCGTAATCAAGGGTCTTTAACTTATCCTGCCATTCCTTCCCGTTGTAAAGATAGTTATTTTTCGGACTTGGCTGTGCAATCTTTGATTGGTATGCCAGTCCGAAAGGATAATAGTCCGAACCGAAGTTGGCCGTGGTCGCCACGGCGTTGGTTCCCCTGAAGCCCGAGCGGCTATTGCCCAGATGATCCTTCAGTATATATTCGTAGGTGTAGCCGCTGGTTCCCTTCAGTATCCGCCCCTCTTCCATATGGATCAGCTCCAGTGCCGTGCCGCTATACTCGATCCCGTCAATGTAATCCCGCGTCTGCCCGTTCACCGCGTTCACGCTCCGCAACTTTTTACCGCTGCCATCGTAAATAAAACTTACCGCTGTACCGTTTGCCGTAACCGTCTGCGGCAGATCCAGGTAATTGTAAACGGTTGCCGTAATGTTGTTCGCTGTATTGGCCGAGTTCACCCGCGTGCTCATGTTGCCGTTGGCATCGTAGGTATAGGCCGTTGTCCCCGCCAGCATATAGGCAGCCCCGATATTGGTGCTCCGGTCATTCACCGAGGTGAGTCTTCCACCACTGTAACTGTAGGCAAGACTATCGGCAGTCAGTCCATCACTCGCCCTGCGGTTCAGCGCCGTGATGTTGCCCAGTTTGTCATAGGCGATCCCCTCCCGCCCCTTTCCGCCTGCCATGATCCCTTCACGCAGCCGGTTTACTGCATCATAGGTATAACTGTAGGTACCGCTGGCGGTAGTTCCGTCCGTATGCTTCCGCGAGAAAGTCTGGTAGGCAATGTTGCCGTTATAGTATTTCGCTGTGCCGGTATTGTACTGCAACTGCAGCTGCATCAGCTCCGAATTGGCATAGCGCAGCCAGCCCCGCTCATTATAGGCATAACCTATCCGCTGCCCGAAGGTACCGCCCTGGTCCTCACTGTGCAGCTGTTTTGCCCGCAGCTGCCCCACCTCATTGTACTCGTTACGGGCAACCAGTGTTTTGGCCCCGCCCGTTACCGTCTTCCAGGTATCGATCAGGCGGTCGCGGTGATCATAGGTATATTCCGTGGTCACCGTTACCGCAACCGTGGTAGTTCCTGCATAATGGTTGCGGGTGCTCTTCTTCAGCTTGTGCGTAAAGGTATATTCGTTGATGATATCGTCATAATTGTTCAGGTTATAGGCCCCACCCTTATAGTGCTGGCTCAAGGTGCGTACATTGTCGCCCCGCTCGTCATAGTAGTACACCGTCCAGAGGTAAACGTTGTTCGAGCCCATCACTTTGGTCTTTTTTGCTACCAATAGCCCCTGGGTCTTTGCCGAGTACTGCGAGCGTTTGTCCAGGTTGGACGGAAAGCCCGGTATACTGCCGTAATAGTCGTAGTAGTTCACCTCCAGCACATCGAAATTCGCCGAGGCGGTAGGAATACTTACATTGGTATAACCGTGCAGACTGCTGCTCCCGTCGGTCCGTGTCTCCCACTGTGTATTCGCCCTGCCGGGTTCTTTGATATAACCCTCGATCTCTTCCTGTGTGCCCGTCCGCCCCCATTCCATACCGGTCATGATCAACCTGCCCAGCCCGTCGTATTTGTAGAAATGGTGATTCCTTCCGGCATGGCCGTTATAGGTTTCCGCCGAATCCTTCGCCGTTTCGTGCAGGATCAGCTGGTCCATCATATTGTAATTAAAGCTTTCCCAGCGGCTCCTTCCGGGTAAATGCTTCCGTTTCATCCGGTTACGGCCGTCGTACTGGTACATATAGCACAGATCTTTCAGTTGTTGCTCTGTCGGCCGTGCGGTATCGGCATTCACTCCAGGCGTCAGCACAAAACACAGGTTACCGTAATCGTCGTACACGTAATAGGTGCTCAGGATCTCGTTCACATCCGTGGTACCGCTCTTGTAGGTATTGAAAGTCCGTTTTAGTACCACCCTTCCCTGTTTATCCGTATATTCTTCCGTGGTATTCAGACGTGAGGCAAAGCTACCGCTGCCGCCTGCCCAGTTTTCATCCTTCGTTACCGTTACATACAGCTGGTTCGCTCCGTAATTGCCCGAAAGGTTCAGCTTCGGCCTGCCGGCAGCATCATAGGTTACCGTATACAGTTTGGCCAGCCGTGTATTAGCTAAGTCGCTGATCGCTGTTGTATTGTTGGTGGTATATTCCGTTGCCACGGTACGGCCTGTATTGGTGCCCCGCGTGCCTGGTTGCCAGGCAGCGCCCGCAAAGCCCTGTTCCAGTACCCGGTTCAACGGACTGGCCTCGTATACAGGCCTGCCGAAAGAGGGCGTGGTGCCACTTGTAAGTTTGGCGATGGTCACCACTCCTGTCGGCGGTGCATTGTAGAAAGTGGCCTGCTCCGTTACCGCGGCCGCTCGGTAGGCGCCGTTACCGGTTGCCGCCGTGGCATACGGAAGGTAGCTCCGGTCCTCCCGCCCGAAGGCATCGTAGCTCCGGGCACTGACGATATCCTTATAGCTCGGGCTTGCCTTGGTGCCGATTGTCAGGATTGACCGCCCCAGCCCGTCATAGTAGCTGATATCCTCCATGATCTCATTGGTCTGCGGTGTGGCCGAGACAGTGGGGCTCAGATACGTCCGCGTCCGGATGTAGTTCCGGTCTGCACTGGGGCTGCTGCCCAGCGCCACGGGCGGTAATATGCTCGTGATATAGGCATGAAAGCTCGTCGTGCTGAAACCCGGCCTTAGGGTAATGCTTACAGGGTCCGTCTTTACACCTGTTGTGGGCGTGCTTAGCACCAATTGTGCGGATACGGACAATGGTAGGGTCAGCGTTACAATTGCCCCGACGAAAAGCTTTTTGATCGCCCCCAAATTGATACGTTTTAGGTCAATATATGGTGTATGTTTATTTCCTGCTTTCATAGCTCTATTGCCTGTAATGGTATTCATAGGTATCCGTTGTCTTGCTCTGGGTGTCTTTTATCTCTTCCAAGCGCCCAAAGCTGTCATAGTTGTAATAGGTAGTTCTGCCAGAAGGGTCGATGTTACTGCTTATGCCGAAAAGTGGTCTATAGGTGTAGGAATTCATAAGTCTTCCTCCGGTTGATATAGTCGACCGCAAAGGCAACAAGAAATTCGTGACTTCTGCATCCGTTGGATTAACTTTATTCCGGAAAGTTTCTATGGCAGAGTTACCGTTTAGAGCCGCTTCTACCGCACTGTATTCCAGGTTCTCGATCTTTGCTATCGGATACAGCCCGTTATAGCCATACACATACGATATATGTGGTGCTCCCGGCTTTGAAACACTTAAAACATTACCCAGATTGTCGTATCGCAAATAGTTTAATTTAGCTTCCATTATAGTGCTGCTACCCAGCTGAGTGTATTGTGTTTCGGGCAGAAAAAAGAAGTCTGACAATTTTTTGTAACCAACAAGATTACTGAACACACGTTTTCCTCCCTTTTCGAGAGTCTGCTGGATAACCGTCGTTTTATAGTTCGCTTGATCCATTTGTGCTATAACCTGGTTTTGGGCCGTAGTAAGAGCAGACCTATTAGGAATCGTATTGTTGGTATAATAATAGCTTTCCTTATAAGTTCCCTCATCGCTAGTCAATGTTGTTTTCTCTGCCAGATTGTAAGGTCTTGCAGCATCGTATGTATAAACTATTTTTTCAACTGTACTATCAGCTGCACTATAAGTTGCGGTGAGCGTCTCGGTCAACGAGGTATTGTCAGTAGTGATATAATACGCACTATATGCTATTGGAGAACCAAAAACATTTAATAGTGTACCCGTTGTAGTGGAAGGTCCCGATGCTGTAAAATCAGAATTCCGCTCGTTATCGATCGTCTTAAAACGTTTAAATGGCACTGCAATGTATCCCTGGATATTAGATACGTATGGTTGTGCGGGAGAATAAATATTATTGATTGATTTTACAGGTTCATAACCGCTTCCAACTCGCTTGAAAATCTGTTGCCGAAGGAGTCGTGGAGCTGAATATACAAGTCTATTTACACGCAGTACGTGAAATTCAGATATTGGTACAAGACTTAACCGATTGTTGTTTGCATCGGGAAAATACTCGTAATGGTATTCGGTTTTACCTTCATTGCTGAACTCTATTACTTTCCCATACCAGACGGGTGTACTGTTGTTCGATATATTCGCATTGGGGGAAAACGTACTAATCGTACGCGAACGTATCGAAAAATCCAGTCGATCAACAAACGGGTCCGGCTCTCGATAACATAATTCCGTTTCCTTAATAAAATCGTTCCCAATTGGATAGTTACCTGCTGTATAATGTGCGTCTTCGTATTGGTAGCTCTTTACAATCGTTTGTCCAGCGACAGGGTCAAAGGATTCTGTTGACGTAACCCGTAAACCGGCGCCGATTTTTTCAGTTCCGTTTATGATAAACTTATGAGGTTCGTATTTTAAGGTGAAAATACCGCCCGTGGGATAGGTGATAGATTTAAGCGATTTGGCCTCCATACTTGTCGCACTTGGTTCGCGAAAAGCTCCACCCACCATCGTGGTAAAACTCGTACTTCCAAGCGTTCGCATTTGCAATTGAAAGCGTGGTATATTATTCTCGTTCCCGGCATTATTAAAGAATCCCCACCAATCAATGGACGTTTGTGAAAACTGAGAGGGTTGGTTATAATAGTCTAGATTATAGGCTCCTTCTCCACTGATAGCAACCTGTCTGAGAAAATTAGACGCATCGTTCGAGAGCGTTACAGTTCGGTTTGTTGCCGGTATCGCAATAGAAGACAGCCGCTTTCTGCTTCCAATATCTGTATAGTTGAATGTTATGGTTTGATCTTTTGATCGAATAACCGATGGCACTTTCAGTTCCCTGGCCGGGTCAGCGGAAGGCGAAATGTTATATGCAACATTATAGCCCGCCCCTCCTGTTTTTTGATTGACTTTGGTACGTATTTGAGTAAGGTCTCCGAAATAGACCTTTCCATTATCCAAAACACTACAATAGGACGGAGTAATTGTCGGGTACTCCAGTATAGTCGTATACTCTATGGATATCTTCTCCCCATTCGGTAGAAGGATCTCCTTTAGCATCCAACCTGTTATTACATTTGTAGTACGGGCATCCGAGAATTCTTGAAAGTTTGCTTCATTTCCAAAAATATACTTCACACCTTTATCATCCATTACCTCAAAACCCGAGAAAAGAGCACTTGTCCCTGAATTCACATTGACGACTATAGGCTTGATAGCTAGCGGATTGTCCGGTATACTTTTAGCTTGGAAAACGCCATTAATGTATTGAACGATGAAAGAGCCATCCAGATTTGGCAAATGGATCGAAAAAATATCATATTGCCCGTCTTCGGTAGTATTCACATCCAGATAAGACGCCGGAAGGGCTAGATTTACCAATCTTTGTTGAAGCTGATCA
Source organism: Olivibacter sp. 47 (assembly GCF_030372825.1). Classification (NCBI taxonomy): domain Bacteria; kingdom Pseudomonadati; phylum Bacteroidota; class Sphingobacteriia; order Sphingobacteriales; family Sphingobacteriaceae; genus Olivibacter; species Olivibacter sp. 47. Next base: position 5,001,460 of record NZ_JAUCNR010000001.1, on the reverse strand, counting down.
AATGTTAAATTACCAGGATCAAACCCACCCTTTACCGGATATTTATCATCTGGCTTTCCCATAATGGTTCTGGAAATTTTGAATCCGGGAAATAATGACCAGCCATAGCCAACTATACCCGGATGATCCTGTATTTTTATACCTGACGAATGGTATCGCAACGAAATAGGGATTGATAGATTTCTCAACTTCAATTCATAGAGCGGTATGGTTATATCGACCAGACCAGTTGCATGGGAAACAGGATATCCTAAAAACTTTTGCAACGCCTTGGAGGTGGGCGCAGGCTCGATAACATTGGGAAACAAGGATTTATACGGATCAACTACACTTTGGGCTACAGCGTGTAACAGCGTAAACCAAGTTAGAATAACCGTTAAAGACCATCGGCTTAATGCTCTCTTTTTCCTTTTTCTACCTTTCGGCGGTAAATTGGTATCTATTAAGCTAGTTAACATATTTAATATATTATGTTTTGATGTTATTTGGTATTGCATTCGATCATTTTTAACGCAGACCTGCCCATTTCGCACTCTATTTGATCAAATTGCCTTTTAATGTGTTCACTTCCTGCTGCAGCTTTTTTTGCCTGCTAAGCAGCGCATCGATCTTCTTCTGTTGTTTGATAAGGTGTAAAGTCTGCTCCTCCACCTTCTTGAGAAGTAAAAGGTTCATTTCGCCTAAATCCAATCCTTTCTCCTTTATTTCCTTCGCTGATGGAATCTCAGGAAGATGTTTGTGTTCCTTTACATAATTTTCGATTTCGGCAAGTGATTGCATTTTATAGTCTGGTTCAAAGACATAATCGGGCACGGATATATCGGTTTTTACTTTGATTTCTTTAGCGAGGATATTACCGTTTACTGCTAGTTTGGCCTGCGGATTTGTAGTGCCAATGCCGACATTACCCATGAAGTTGCTAGTTCTTAAGAATTGCGTAGAGTGCATCGTTCCCTCGTAATCTGCCAGATTGGATATCAACGATTGATTTACGGCCTGGCCATTCGTTTCATAGGCCACATAAAGCATATTTTCGCCTGAAGAAATAGTCCATCCACTGAATTTATAGCTCTCGAAGCGAGGTGCAGCATACGGAACATCTACAGCTAAATATTTTTTCCCGCTATATATACACGTCTTCAATTTCCAAACAGCTCCATCTGTTTGTGATGTTAAAGCGGCGGCGGTACTTTGATAAGCCGATGAAGTATTAAGTTCCGCTACGGCGATTCTATTTACAGAAGCGGCCGTCCCCCTCCGGGCGGTCAATGTACCAATGGCATAATTATTGGCAAGATTGACTCCGTTATACATTTCATGTAGCAAAATGACTCCTCGGGTATAGTCGTTACTGCCATTCATGTTGATAACAATGCTTTTAAGGTCTCCAGGCGCTAATGTGGTGACCGTTTGCGACAGCGCGTTCTTTTTGAGCAGCAACAGGCATATTGCGGTAACTGCTAAAATCTTTGCAGTGGGATAGGTTTTCATTTATGCGTAATTAAGTACCTGATTTTTCAGATCTTATTTATAATTCGGTTTGTCAGCTGATAGATTTCCCAACTTCTCTTCCAAAACCATTATACGTTGGTTACAATATCTTGCCAGCTCTTCTCGCCCTTTTCTCTCTTCTATCAAATGCAAAGTCAATTCCTCCACTTTTTTCAAAAGCAGCAGGTTCATTTCTGCTAAATCCAATCCCTCTTCACCTATTTCTTTCGCTGATGGAACTTCTGGAAGGTGCTTATGTTCCTTCACATAATTTTCAATTTCGGAGAGCGATCGTATCTTATAATCGGGTTCAAAGACATAATCAGGCACGGAGATATCTGTTTTTACTTTGATTTCTTTAGCTAGGATATTGCCGTTTACTGCTAGTTTGGCCTGCGGATTTGTAGTGCCAATGCCGATGTTTCCATTTCCAGCAATGCGAATAGCCTCTGTCCCTAACGAATCAGCTGAGTTACCGGTGGAGATACGCAGGCCCCACAAGCTGTTCCCCTCATAAATAGAATGAATGTGACTGAACCCCAGCTGTATCCCTTCCCAGTCATTGATAGTCCAATATCGTTTTGCTCCAAATTTTGCCAAGTAGCCAGAGTTCCCGGTGCCATAGTCGTTAAAAACCGTTAACGGTAATCTTGGCTGCTGAATACCTATACCTACATTCCCCTTCACCACCAAATCATTCTTCCCGGGATTTGCATACGTATAGTCGCCCGCCACTAAGATACCTCCCGCTTTAAGACCCGACGCCGAACTTAAACCAGCTGAATTCAATAATGTCAGAAACCTGTTTAATTCCGAGCTTCCTATTCCTGTAAAAATGGCAGCATCTTTACCGTTATCCATGGTAATGGTACCTCGGATATCCAACTTATTGGTCGGACTGGTAGTACCTATCCCCACGTTACCTGTAGCGGGAAAAGTATTTTGGGCATAGGATATCCCCGAAGCACCCATCAATAAAATGAGTA
>NZ_JAUCNR010000001.1:4591991-4998883 GCF_030372825.1 Olivibacter sp. 47 | reverse complement strand
CGCAAAGCCGCTGCCCCCGGTCCAGTTCTCGTCCTTCCTCACCGTTACGTAGAGCTGGTTCGCTGCGTAATTCCCTGCCAGGTTCAGCTTGGGTATCCCGGCTGCATAGGTGACCGTGTACAGCCTGGCCAGCCGCGTGTTTTCAAGTTCCGTGATCGGCAGCACATTGTTGGTGGTATATTCCGTTACCACCGTACGCCCCGAAGTGGTGCCCCGTGTTGCGGCGGGCTGCCATGTAGCGCCCGGGAAAGCCTGTTCCAGCACGCGGTTCAGCGGGCTGGCCTCGTATACTGGCCTGCTGAATGAAGGGGTGGCGCCGCTTGCGGGTTTGGCGATGGTTACCACCCCTGCCGGCGGCGCATTATAGAAGGCGGCCTGTTCGGTTACCGCTGAGGCCTTATAGCTCCCGCTCGCTGTCGAGCCGCTTGAATACGGAAGGTAGCTCCGGTCCTCCCGCCCGAAGGCATCGTAGCTCTGCGCGCTGATGATATCCTTATAGCCCGGGCCCGCCTTGGTGCCTACGGTCTGTACGGGCCGACCGAGCCCGTCGTAATAGCTTATATCCTCCATGATCTCACTGGTCTGCGGCGTGGCCGACACAGCGGGGCTCAGGTACGTCCGCGTCCGGATGTAGTTCCGGTCCGCGCTGGGGCTGCTGCCCAGCGCCACGGGCGGTAATATGCTCGTTATATAGGCATGGAAGCTCGTCGTGCTGAAACCCGGTTTCAGTGTAATGCTCACCGGGTCTGTCTTTACACCTGTTGTGGGCGTGCTCAGCACCAATTGTGCCGATGCAGCCAACGGCAGGGTCAGCGAGGCCATCGCTCCGATGAAAAGCTTTTTGATTGCTTTCATATTGACACGTTTAAGATCAATAAATAGCGTATGTTTATTTCCTGTTTTCATGACTCTATTGCCTGTAATGGTATTCATAGGTATCCGTTGTCTTGCTCTGGGTATCCTTTATTTCCTTTAAGCGTCCAAAGCCATCGTAGTTGTAATAGGTGGTTCTGCCCGAAGGGTCCGTTGCGCTGGTCATCCCGTTCAGGGGATCATAGGTATAGTAGCTCAGAGCCGAATTTGGCAATAACGATCGGATTCCGTTAAACTTCGTCCGCAGGTCTGTATCCGAGGGGTAGGAATCCGTAAATGTATTCACTGTCTGATCGCCTCCCAGTTTCGTCTGTATATCGGTGAACAGCGCGTTCTTTATTTCGGCCACCGGGTATTGCCCTTTGTAGCTCCAGATATAGGTTACGGGCGGTCCCGAGGCAGGTTGTACCTGCCTTGCGTTGCCATAGGCATCGTAGTTGGAATAGATCAACCTGCTCTTGTAGCCACTGTGAGGAGAAAAGGTGGTAGCGCCCGTGCTTCCTGAGGGTAGTTGCCCCGCGGCACGGTTACTGAACTTAAAGGACGAAAGGGCAATGGGCTGGGAGGTTTCCAGCTCAAGCACCTGATCTACCAGTCCCTTACCGCCCGCAAGATATTTCGTGATTGTACCGGAAAGGATAGTTCTTGTAGTACCGACTTCTTTGTACCTCACCTGTTCAATTGGATGCGCCAGCAGATTATTGTTTTTCATGTTGTCAATGAATGCCGTTCCTGTTGCATAATCCAGAGAATAAAGCGATTCAATGACTTCTTGGCCGCCGTCACTCTTGGTAATTATCACCCGATTAGGCTGAACATGCTTCGGATTACCATAGAAATATTCGGTACTTGTTGTCAAGGGATTTGATTCCCCACTGTCAAAGGATATTTGATAGGATTTTTTCTTATATGTAAAACGACGAGGTATTGCATATCGAGATGTGAGTATCCCATAATATAAACCGTTCCAATTAGAGAGTTCCGAAGGAAAATTAAACGTTGGCTTTATGTCAACCCCCACAATATTCAATGAAGCACCCGAGAGAACTTCATATTCATTGATAACTCTTTTTAACGGTCTGTTATTTATGTCGTAGGTTATCACCTCATTTTCAAGCCCCCTCATAAAATTCATGGACGTGAGATGAGCCAACAATCCGTTCGATGTCCCCTCATTGAAAGAATTTTCTTGATCTGGATAATCACCATAAGTTGTAAATTTATGTACGGTATAAGAATTATCTGGAAAACGCTCTACCACTCGACTGTAGCCAACGGATGGACCTTCCGGTGTATCATTGATCGGCTCAGAACTCAAGTAGATTCCGTTCATGTTTGGCCACAGTTCACTCATTGGCACAAAGAACGTTGGATACATAGACAAGAAACCGCTGGAGTAAGAGTCTTCCTCTTTGTATTCAAAAGTCTTCATACTTTCCTTTATTCCATCAAAACTTCTTATGGACTTTATCCTCAAACCGCCCGCTAATTTCGGTCTATTGGGACTGATTGGAATTTCTTTTCTCCAGCTAACTGATCCGAGAGCATAATGCACATCAGAATTAGCATCGGTAGTTAATTGATCGGTGTTGAATATCGTTCGAAGATTATAGGTACCTGCTCCATAGGTATAGCTTTTGGTCTCATATGTTTCTGTTCCCGGAAACCAAGCTGTATTCGGCCCCGAACGTTTGATACTCTTCGAAACGGTTACAAGTGTAGGTTGGGTCAACGTAAAGTTTATCGTAGCAGGATCAACATCAAAGTACCCATCTTCGAACGAAAACTGACTGCTTTCCCATACATATTCTACCATCGGCGCTTCTGTAAACGAGGCACCCTGTCTAACATAATCGTTCGGCTCAAATTCGAATATAGTGTACCCGCCGGTCGGGTACACTATCTTTTCCAGTATCTCGGCTTTCATAAATTCTGCAGAAGGAGTTCTGTCCGCACTTCCGTATCGCTTGTTGCCATAGGTGGTTTCTGTGAGAGGAATCCTTCCATTCAGGTTAGCCTTTCCGTTGTAGTACCCCCAATAGTCAACACTATTGGTATTAAAGGGATTGACATAAGTCCCAAAGTTGATAGCAATTTTTGAGCGTTATAAAAAAATTCATATTTCTCATACTGATTGCTTTTTAAATCTCTCGATATTAAAGTTTTAAGTTTCAATCGTTCATTATTTTCGATATATATCAGTTCCCATCGTCTTTTGGCGACGCCGTCCCTTCCCTTTAGCACTATGGAATCAAGTTTTCTCTCTTCTGCAGAATTACTTGATGAGGAGTTGGGAACGTAATATGGATCGAGCCTCTTTGATGTATGGAAAATTAATTTGCCGTTGTCAAAAGTGATTTCCTCCAAATAAATCACTTTATCGACATCGTTTCCAGTTGCAATCTGTTCGTCATGAATGTATAAATATGGATGGGTTGTAAGTGCACCTATCGCTAAACGCTCTGACGAATGTTGTTTGTATCTATATTTCGTTCCGGTCGAATACTGAAATGTAATAGTTGATCCTTTTGCATTTTTAATGTTAGAAAGATACCAAGAAGAATTATAGTATTCCCCCGAGCCCTGTGATGTTGTATACCGCGATTGCTCAGGGTTCGCAAATGTGTAGACAGTGCCATCTTCCGTAGTGATATCGAACGAATCGAAACTGAATAAACTTTTGTTAATCGTAATTTTGAAAGGCTCGGCTTTTAAAAACTGAACATTTCCTTCCCAATCCAGCATAAACTCTCCGCTATACCCGTTAAAGTTGAATAAATATCTATCTGATTTGGCATCAAAACGTCTTTCCATATAATGTTGTATGAAAACGTAATTGGGCACATAATTCGTCATTTGAGCTTTTATTTCGTTAAGAGAAGTATAGAAACCACCTTGCTTGTCATCCGGTAAATCCTGAACTATCCTTGTGATGACCCCACCTGCGTTTAAACTGAAACCTAAGCCCACCCACCCGGGAATATCAGACGGTTTATTTCCTCCTGCATGATAAGAGAGCGAAACATTGAGAGACAGTTCTCCACTATTTATCTTTAATAGGTTCTGGTTAATATTTATCAGTCCGTTATACAGAGATACTGGATATTCTCCATATTTGCCTAGAGACGTCGCCGTAGGCGAAGGTTCGATAATATTTTGACTAAGCACCTTTGATACGTCAACTTGCGCATTAACCTTACTCGTTAATATCGCGAAGAGAACAAGTGGATAAAAGTACTTTTGTATAAGTCTCTGTTTATTGATTTTGATCATAAGTCAGAAATGTGTTATTATGGTTAAACGTTGAATAAAGAACTGCAAAAAGAGTATAACAAAGTGGTATTTCATTCCCGTATAGGATAAGCTTTATTGACGTTCTAGATTTTCCATACGCTCAAACAATTGTGTTAACGCACTTTGCTGTTCACTGATTATTTTATCCTTATCAATTAAATGCAAAGTCAACTCCTCCACCTTTTTCAGTAAAAGCAGGTTCATCGCTCCTAGATCCAAACCGTCCTCTCCAATTTCCTTCGCTGAGGGAATTTCCGGTAAATGTTTGTGTTCCTTTACATAATTTTCAACTTCAGATAATGAGAGCATTTTATAATCCGGTTCAAAGACGTAATCAGGCACGGATATATCCGTTTTTACTTTGATTTCTTTAGCGAGGATATTACCGTTTACAGCTAGTTTGGCTTGGGGATTTGTTGTGCCTATGCCTACATTACCACTGGTTGCACCCTTAGCAGAGGCCAAAATGACATCTCCGTTAGACTTGAAACTTAGTGGTGCGTAATAACCGGTATTTTTTCTGATTCCGTAAAACTCAAGGGAAGTACCGGGTGAGGCGCTATCTGAAAAATATCCGTCCTTTCGATGACTAATGTACCAAGCCCAAACCGTCCCGTCAGGTAATGCTGTTATACTTTCTTTTTTGAAACCGATATCTGTGTAGGCACTAGCATTTCCTTCGCCGATAAGTGTTATTCCCTTACGTTCTGCACCATGATTAATTTCCAATAAATCTGTTGGTGATGTAGTTCCGATCCCCACTCTACCATTTATATCTTCGGATAACATTTTTCGCCATGCCTCCCAACCAGCGTTTAATCCGGATCGTACATAGATATCCCCATTGGTAAAGGCTAATTCATGGGCCTTACCTCCCGAATCATCTCTCCATCCACGTAACCCAACGATTGTCGAATAGGTACCCGGAAGCGAAAGATTAACAGATGTATTTCGTTTAAAATGAACCTCAAAAGCCTGCGCGTAAGAAGTAGGTAGTGTTACCGCATCCCGTGTGTCTGGAATGGTGAGTTTAGTTTGTCCGTAAACTTTGGCACAACCTATTAAAAGAATGGATAATAGTAGCTTTTTTTTCATAAAGACTTATGTTTACTTTAGTGAATTTTATCTTGAAGCTTCTTCACCTCAGAAGTTAATTTTTCGAGCTTTGTATTCATACAATTACTTTCCTTCTCCTTTTCAATCAGTATAATTGTGAGCTCCTCCACCTTTTTCAATAAAAGCAGGTTCATCGCTGCCAGATCTAGCCCCTCTTCACCTATCTCTTTAGCTGATGGAACCTCCGGTAAATGCTTATGCTCCTTGACATAATTTTCGATTTCGGCAAGCGATCGCATTTTATAATCCGGTTCAAAAACATAGTCAGGTACAGAGATATCTGTCTTCACTTTGATCTCTTTAGCTAGAATATTTCCTTCGACGGTTAATTTTGCCTGTGGGTTAGTCGTGCCTATACCGACATTATCCAGAAACACTGATTTTCCCCTTACGGCTATACCGGCGCCACCCACTTTAATACCATAGGCAGCCCCCGAATGCGGGTCTACAAAGCTTTGGTAAGAAAATCTGGATTCACTGCCTAGGGCATAAATATTACCATCGATATGCAGTTTTGCTTCCGGAGTAAGGGTGCCCAAGCCAATTTTTCCACTGACAAAAAGATTGTTTCCAATCGGTGCATTGTTGGGGCCATATCCAACCATCAGGTTTGTATTTCGAATCCTAACCGGTCGTCCGGCATCACCATAGATATTTATGCCGAAATTCTCCTGGATTGAGGTGTTCTGATTCCCCGATTGAAAGAGGATCCAGGAACCTGCCCCCGCAGGCCCTCCGTTTGATACCATCGGTATATTTACCTGCGTGTACGCCGTGAATGTCGATAGGAGCATCACCGCCAATAGTGTGTAAAAATTCCTTATCATATCTAAGAATCGAATTTGATCGTATTCGTTACTGTTTTGAAAAGGCTTGCTCTAAGAGAAGCAGCCGATCCTTTACATCAGTAAGCTCTTTATCCTTCTCAATTAAGTGCAAAGTCAATTCTTCTACTTTTTCCAACAGCTTACGGTTCATGTCACCCAGATTAACACCTGCTTCTTCCGCTTCTTTTTTGCTAGGTATACCGGGCAGATGTTTATGCTCGTTTACAAATGCTTCGATTTCGGCGAGGGATTTCATCTCATAATTTTCATCGAAGACATAGTCAGGCCAATTGCTTGTGGTTACCTCTACTTCTTGAGCTGAGATCTTTCCCTTTACGGATAATTTGCTTCCTGATTTCAATGCTCCACCGACTGAAAGTGTGTTTGAAATATGAGCGTCGCCAGTCTTGTTTAACTGCATAACGTAGTTTGCTCCTGTACCCCAATAGAAACTTCCGTTGGTATGAAAGCCGAACATCAACTCAGTCGCTTCACGTGGATTGAAAATAATGGCGGCATGGTCGGTCGCTTTAATCTGAAATACATTCTTAAACCCGTTGATACCCGCTGTAGGGTTTGAACCGCTAATAGAAAGGCCACCGCCCTGAAGATCAAGTTTAGCTTGAGGAGAGGGCGTACCAATACCCACACTTCCTTTCACAATCAAGTCATTTTTACCAGGGTTTGCATAAGCATAGGCATCTGCAACCAAAATTCCGCCTGCCTTTAGACCCGATGCGGAAGCCAACGTAGCGGAATTTAGCAATGTTAGATATCGGTTTAATTCCGAGCTTCCAATGCCCGTAAAAATTGAGGCGTTTGTTCCATTTTCCATAGTAATGGTACCTCTGATATCTAATTTATTGGTCGGACTGCTTGTACCTATCCCCACGTTACCTGTAGCGGGAAAGGTATTTTGGGCATAGGATATCCCCGAAGCACCCATTAATAAAATGAGTACAAGAAGATGTAAAGTCTCACTAAGAACAATCGTAAGCAGCTTCATGCTAGTCGGCTTTCCAGTTCCTATCATCAACTAAAAGATATGTGACTTATATAACGGCCAACAATGTTGCAACCTGCTCATGGAGATCAATATGGAAGGGCCGATTGTCAACCGGACATAATCTAATCGGTCTTGCAACTGCTATGATTAGCATTTTGTGTACTTATTTCCGGGTGGGCGGCGAGTTGCTTTTCATAAAATAATTTATCGGTATATGGCGTCCAAACAAACTAATTCTCTTGCTTTTTCCACAGTAACTGGTTGAGTGCAAGTGCTTTGATATTATTTTCAGTACCGGGAATGAATTCATACCTGATATCGTGGCCGTCCTTCCCTTTGGCCGTAAGCGAATAATCGCCCGAAAATTGTAGCGGTACATTGGGCAATAGCTCTTGCAGGTAAGTGGAATACAATTTCCCATCTGACAGGTAAATTTGCAGCATACCATAACCACCATCCAGCTTATAAGTACCAACATATTTCTGCAGATCGTAAATCGGTTTTTGCTGGTAAGGGGGCACGATCAAGTCGGCAATATATTGATTGATACGCTGGAAGGGGAAATCAGTGGTATTGGCTAGTATCACCCAACCGATTTTTAATGCTGGGTGGAAAACGATTTCGGCACGGGCCCCGAGCATGAAACCCTCTTGTTGAATGTAGGGGTGATTTCGCAGCCAACCGATCCCCAACTGTTGCATCATTTGCCGTCCTTTAGCAGAAATTACCTGATTGTTCTCATCAAACTGCGCACTGATAAACCTGGCCATGTCACGTGCGGTGGAATACATTCCTCCAGCAGGCACCATCGACCCGGGATAGAAATCCGGGCTCCGAATGAAGCCTGCTGAATCACTTTGGTAATAATAACCCCTAGCAATTGAATCCCCTACTGTTCCGAAACCGGTATTGTTTAAGCCGAGAGGTTGGCAAATATTGGAAAGAATATAGGCCTCATAATCTTTGCCCGCTGCTCGTTCCAAAGCGAGGCCGAGCAGACCGTACCCGAGATTGGAATAGTGCCGGGTATCCTGCCGAAGAAAATCATAGCTTGGATATTGTCCGGTTACGAAAGCCAGCGATTTGATAAAATCTGCTTTATCCGCTGATCGAAGCGGACCTTCATCTTTTTTCTGCATCAGCCACCTATCCACCTGCTTTGCAAATTGGATATCGGCAGGAGAGTTTCTTGGAAGGCCCGAGTTATGTGTAGCCAATTCAAAGTAAGTAGCGTTGCCGACGAACTCAGGGACTTCTTTGCTTACAGGATCCATGAAATTTATGATACCTCGTTCAGTTAGTTGCATGAACATAGTGGCTGTAAATGCCTTGGTAACAGACTGAATCTGGTACTTGGAATCTATCGTAGCAGGTGTCTTCTTCTCGATATCGGTGTACCCCCGTGCACCACTGAAAATAATGCGGTCCTCATGTACAATAGCTACGGCTATACTAGGCGAGTGGTATCGTTCCTGAAAGCCTACAACAGCTAGCTCCAATTGCGCAATGGTGGAGTCACTCAGCGATTGCCGGGCGGTAGCATTACTATATAAAACGGTCAGGCAAATTGCGCTGGCATACATATTTAGATTTGAATAAATCAGTTTACTTATGTTCATATGACATTGGTTTTGGGCAAAGGTAGGCCATAGAAGTAATGGGTGCTACGCAGAAAGGCCGTCATTTTAGCGACAAATACGCGCCAATGCCGTCAATAAGGTCTTTAAACGATATTCGGAACGAAAATGAGCAGTTCCTTTTCCCTGTTGATGTCGTTAGCGGTTTTCAGTATGATCAACACGAGGGCAATAAGGAATATTAGGTAGCACCAAATGAAAAGTGGGATTTCTAATACTTCACCAATTTTAAATAAATAAAGATCTGCTACTGGAGTGGCAATTAGCGCAATCAAGGTGACGACCGACCACCAAATATGTAAACTGAGTATCTTATTTGCGGCAGCTTTATTGTGTTTGTCCGTTAACGACTTCCGAAAGATATAACGAAGTACCACTGGTATTATAAGATTCATAAACGGGAAACAAAGCGCAATCAAAGCGCTAAAGTTGATATATTTAATATTGTTATCATATACCGCGTTTGATTCCTCCTTTACGGGCAAGGTGATATCTTGCTGGTTCAAAATTGATGCTCCATTGGTAAGCATTAATTCGTCCGGAGCAATGTGCAGCGCATCACATAGTTGCCTGATTACATAGGGGCTTCCTGTAGATACGCCACTTTCTATACGTTGGATGGTTCTCAATGATACGGCAGACTTTTCTGCTAGCTGCTGTTGCGACAGGTGATGCTGTGTCCTGAATTGCTTTAATGTCTTTTTCACCGTTAAAAGTGGGTTATACCAAATTTAACTATTTTTTATATCGAGACAAAATATATAACGCTCCTACTTATACAGGTCATTTTTTTTATTGCTATTGTCCTCAATGCAACGATTCGATAAAATTAAATGAAATGATATATAAGCGATCGCCCGGTCAGTCCCGCTTATTAGTACGGAAAATTCCTGCGGGGATATTCTTACCGGCTGAAACTGCTGATGGGTGGAGATAATTTGCGGGAATAGTATCCGAACTCGCTACATTTAATACAACCTTTCCAGACCGTTGGACATTTTTTGTTTCGGGTTTGCTCCTACTGTCCAGCTCGATAGTGCCATTATTATTCAGACCCATAAAAATCTCATTATCGGTAATAAGAGAGTTGGCGAAGGTATAATGCGGTGTGTAATCTTTCATACCTATCCAAAAAGCTTTGTTGTTTGCTATAATGTTGTTGCAAAAATCAAAATCAGAATACTTACCGAACCATATAGCACCTTCATAAGAACCGTAGATGATGGAATTGGTTAGGGAAAAACCATTTACTGAAAGGAACAGGAGAAGGGCATTCTTACACTCGTAAAATATGCAGTGATCAACCTTAATGTCATTTCCCTGAGCAAATACGGCGCCTTGGATCGGTGCTGTATTTCTACTCCCTGCAAAAATGCATTGGGAGATCTCCATTCCTTTCAATTCCGGGAAGTGGCGCTCAATGGCATAATAGTAAACCACGGCAGGATTGGTATTGCCTACAAACTTAAGTCCCCTGAAACGGGTATTGTTTCGTTCCACCTGCAGGCCGGTACAATGGTCAAAATTTGCCCAGTTCTTATTATTCGGAGAAATAGATTGAATAACCGGCATGGCCGAAGGCATCCAACCCCTATCATCTGGCAGAATTACGGCCTCAATGGTATAATCTGTAGCATATCCGTTTCCTGCAGGTGGTTTCAGCTCCAGCTGATCGGTGAGCATATAGAGCCCCGGATACAGTTTAATTTTTATGGGATCTTTACCTGTAAAAGTATTAGCCATGGTAACCGCTCTGCCAAGACTTGCTAACGGATCATGCTCAGTCCCCGTACCGGTATCCTTTCCCTTTACAGGATCAACAAATAAGGTTTGGGCCTGCATATTCATTAAAGGAAACAGGGAGACGAAAAATAGGCCGATGAATAATTTATTCATAAATGATCATTGAGAAACACTGGCGCAAACATGGGTAGATTTAGTGGATTTTAAAGGTTCAAAGCTGTTCAATCTCATGCAAATCCGCTCAACTTTATTATGGATATAGATAGCTAAATGATCTGATGCCGGAATAAGATTCATGTATTTGGATGTATCTATTTGTCTAATAGAATCATCATCTTTACCAACAGATACGGAACTGCACCTTGCTAATGGCGACATCGAACTACATGATAAGTCGGGCGGCCATCAGTAAAGCCCATCAAATGCTCTTGGAAACATTCAATTTCAATACTGTATTCTTGCCGTCCGCATATGCAATATTAAACCCCAGTTTATGAGCCATTCGTTGTGCATTTACATTGTTGGTCTGAGTGGATCCAACAATGGTTTTTATTTCAAGGGTCATCGCTGCAAATTTCATTACCAGTTGAAAAGCATGCGACATGATCCCTCGCCCCCAGTAGACTGGAAATAAAGCACCTCCGATTTCTATTTCATGCTTCGTTTTATTCCAATGGTGCAATGCACAGTCACCAATTATGCGGTCAGGGTCGCCGGCTAATCGAATCGTCCAAATGTAGGTGCAAAGGGAAGCGATTCTGCCGGTAAAATCACATTTCGTTTCCTTTGGAAGGATAGCAGCTTCTTCATATATATTAAGAGCGTCCAATGCTAAATATAAGTTGAAATAGCTGTCTGCGTCTGCAAGCTGCAGAGGTACTAACAATACATGCTCATTTTGGAGTTTCGGATGTTCCTCTTGTCTAGTTGTTTTCATAGTCCCCGATGTAAAGGTACTACAAGTATTGACTTCTTGTAATCCAGAATAACGACAAATATGAATTGATAATCTTCGAGGCTATTTTGTTTCAGAAATTTTATCAAAGTATGAATCCGATATTCTACGTGGTAACCGGAATCATCGCAAATCAATAGCACATTTTATTGGGCATGTGGGATAATAAAACCAATAAATTGGTAACTTTCTTTAAAGTTGCGGCAAATGCCCTAACAGACAGTCAATCAGATATTGGAAGACATGGCAATTTGGACCTTTAATCCAATGTATAGTAAAAATGCAGCACGTCTTCTTCTTCTGTAGGGTTTGTTTTCCTATAAAAATCGACAGCATAATCGTCTACTCTATCGGCTTGTACAAAGACCTCCGAATAACCATTCTGCCGGAAGTAAGATTTTGTGTGCATAATCAGGGCATTTCCTATGCCTTGCCGTTGCCATAGGCCGGCGACTGCTAAATCAAAAATGTAAGCCAACGGTTTCTCTGAATAGTATTGATTCAAGGTGTAAGCGGTTAACCCTCCTATTACGGAATCCTCTTTCAGAGCTACAAAGACATGGAAGCTCTCCTTCCCCAGCAACTCACCGAGGTATTCACTTTTTGGCATAGAAAATTTTTTCATTTCGAAAACTTCTTCAAACATGATAATAAGATTTTCGAAACAGGATACGTCGTTGACTGACAACTTCTTGATATGCAAATCATTCATCTTCTTTTATTTTTAGTAACGTAAATATCGAATTAATGCAGCAACACCGGGTTGTACAGTGCTCTTCAAAATCTACATAACTGATATAATGCCAACTAAACTGATCATTTATCTTCTTTGGACGTGCTGCCGTCCGGATTCAATATTACTGTCTGTTTTTTTGATCCATTAATCACATGGAAGTGATAGTCATTCACATTATTTCGTTCACCAACTATTTTTTGGAGGTTCACAGATACGGATATTTCCTTATTTCGGTCGAAATCTTTATTCGTATTATCGTATAGCATTATCAACCGCACTCCCATTGGATATGACTCTTGTACGAGACCATCCCAAATGAACTGAAATGACGCTGCGGCACCCCCGCCTTTTACTGTGACATCCAACATATCATTCTTCCGGACTACCTGCAAAATTTCGAAAACGTTTTCCGAATTTCGAGCCTTCATCGTGTTGATGAACAGCTGGTTCCCCACGAAGAGGTTGGTTTCCAGTTTATATGGCTCTTCAATATGCGTTTCGTTGTTCGCCTTTCCGCAGCTGAAAAAAAATACTGAAAATAAAGCGAGCATGAGCACTGATGATCTAAGTAGCGGTTGATTTTTCATATTTATGGTCTTAATCGTTAGCAATTTCTTAGAAGAAAACACTTTTTATAGTTGATTCGCTACATGAACGTAAAAATAAAACCGTTAGAATAATCCCTTGAATTGATACATGAATACCATTTATTCCCCCTATTGACATAATAGCTATCATTTGCAGTGGCGCAGAAGACTCGTTAAGTTATTGGTGATCTGTTCGATCGTTAACTTTTCTGTGTCGTACTCAATGTCCGCTGTCTCTTTCAATAGTGGTTGAATATTTTTAAAGTTCCGGATAATCTCGTTCCGTTCTGCTACGGTCCGCCCGTAAGCATTCGATTGCCGCTCGGAAACTCTTTTAAGTATAGTTTCAATTGAAGCAGATAGTAAAATAATGTAATCAAAAAGTTCATAGAATTTGGATTGATTGCTACAGCATCCGGAAATAAAAAGAGCGTCCTCTTTTGTTGACTCCAAAAAATCATACATCTTTTCTTCGTTTAATATCCACTCTCTATCGGATTCAGAAAATACTTTCCAATTATTGTAATCGGTATCAAATGCGTGGTAACCGTGATTTTGTAAATTGGTTATTATCGAAGATTTACCGGTTCCGGACATTCCCGTTAAATAAATACGCTTTGCCGATGAGGTCATTGATAGCATATGATAGCATGATAAGTTTGCCTTCAGAAATTCGGTACACTGTAGATTAAAGATACAAATATCGCAAGAATTGGCGGATCCGGTTCGCTTATACCGCTATCAATTTCCGGTAAAATGCAACATCTATTGAATCGCTGCGTCTTGTAGAATAGAAACCATTTTAACCATTTTATGTTTAAAAGTTATATCAAAAGCGCTTGGCGCAATCTTTGGAAGAACAGAGCCTACAGCTTTCTCAATATCTTTGGCTTAGCCCTTGGCATTACCTGTGCGGGCTTAATTTTTCTATGGGGTGAAAGTGAACTGACATTTGACCATTTTAATAGTAAAAAAAACGAACTCTATCAGCTGAAAGTGAATGCACCTTTTAATGAAAGTGTCTTTACGATGGAGTCTACACCACGCCCCCTAGCTGCAGCTATAAAGGCTGACATCCCAGGTATAGCCAATACAGCAAGATACTCAGACGGAGACCAAAAACTGCTTTTCAGTTTCGATAACACATCCGTATATGCAACAGGTCGTTATACAGATGCATCTTTGTTCAGTATGTTTACATTTACCTTTTTGCAGGGAAATGCATCCAATCCATTCCCACAATTATATTCACTTGTGATCACAAAGCATACGGCAAAGAAATTCTTTGGCACCGAAGAAAATGCCATTGGTAGAACTATACGGATAGATAATAAACAGAACTATGTTATCACAGGTGTCGTAGAAGATATGCCCGAAAACTCATCACTTCAGTTTGAATGGCTGGCTCCCTATGACATCACCATGGAAAATCGGTCAGAAAATATCGATGAATGGGACAGTTATGGGCCCTTCACTTACGTTGAACTGGATAAAAATGCAGACTTTGCAGCGGTCAACAATCAACTAAGGCATTACATTAAACAAAAAGCACCTGCTGAAAAAAGCGAGGTTTTTCTCTTTCCTATGGAAAAGTGGCGGTTATACGATGCATTTGCCAATGGAAAGCCCACTGGTGGCGGTCGTATTGCGCAAGTCCGCATGCTTTCAATGATTGCGTGGATCATATTGCTAATTGCCTGTATTAATTTTATGAATCTTGCGACCGCACAAAGTGAAAAAAGAGCAAAGGAAGTCGGCGTGCGCAAAGTTTTAGGATCGGGAAAGAAGCGACTGCTGGCACAATTCATTGGCGAGGCTTTTATGATGGCTGCTATTGCTGCAATTTTTTCAGTGCTCTTCATGTATATTTCACTGCCAGCATTCAATACAATTATGCAAAAGAATCTTGTGCTGAATATCCTCAATCCTAATCATCTTATTTTCCTTATCACAGTTACAGGTATTTGCGGATTGTTAGCGGGAAGTTACCCATCCATTTATCTATCGTCCTTCGATCCGCTTGCAGTTTTAAAGGGGGCTAAAATTAAAACGCATGGTGCCGCTCTTGTAAGGAAAGGGCTGGTGGTCACCCAATTTGCTATTTCTATCATTTTTACAATCAGTACAATTGTGGTGTATGCGCAGATACAGCATGTGAAGAACCGACCCCTGGGCTTCAACAAAAGCAATCTCATTGAAATCAATCCGCAGCATAACGTTTCTGCTATATTTCCTATTATAAAGCAGGATTTTTTGCATACGGGCCTGATAGAAAATGCAGCCCTTGCTGGTCATGTAACGCTTTATGGAGGTGATACCGACGACAGATTCAGGTGGGCGAACAAGCCGGAGGATCAGAAAATACCGGTAGCGCAACGGCATGTAAGTCCTGAATTTATTTCTACCTCCGGTATGAAAATTTTGGAGGGGAGAGATTTTGGCGGAAACACGTTGGCTGAAAGAGCGAACGTTATTATTAATAAATCCATGGCAGACCTGATAGGCGAAGGGTCTGTTGTTGGAAAAATTATACAATCGCCCCGCGGTAATCCGGATGGAATTTTTACTGACATGACCGTAATAGGAGTTGTAAGCAACTTCGTATATGGCAATATTTATGGACAGGCAGACCCCATGATTCTTTTCTGCAAGGAACCTGAATTTCAAAGTTTTATTTATGCACGGATAAAGAACGGGGCCAATATCGGACAAGCGGTTTCAACGATAGAAACCGTTATGAAGAAGAATAATCCCAATTATCCGTTAGACATCAGGTTTGTAGATGACCAGTTCGATCAACTATTTAAAAACGAAGCGCTCACCGGTCAAGTTTCTACCGTATTCGCCGTGCTTGCCATCTTGATTTCCTGTCTTGGTCTATTTGGGCTTTCTGCTTATATCGCCGAAAGAAAAACCAAGGAAATCGGCATCAGAAAGGTGCTGGGTGCAAGTATCACGGGCATCGTATCCCTCCTATCTATAGGCTTTTTAAAACTTGTTGGTATCGCCTGCCTAATTGCTTTTCCCTGTGCCGGGTGGATCATGCACAATTGGCTGCAAAGCTATTCATACCGTATTCATATTGGCTGGTGGATGTTTTTAGTAGCGGGTATCGTGGCATTCCTCATAGCAATGATCACTATTAGTTTTCAATCGATGAAAGCCGCCATGGCTGATCCGGCAAAAAGCCTGAGAAATGAATAATTGTTTAGTCTATCCCTTTTCCGAGGGTGCTCGCCGATTTAGTTTTTTTGTTGGTATTTATCAGTTCGAACTTTAACTCCGCGAGCTTTTTAATTCTTTGAGACCACTGTCTTTGAAGTAACCAGAGTTGACCTATAAATACAAGGCCGATAAAAGCAATAGATAATATCCTAAAAATAGCCACATCCAATCCATAAAAGAAAAAAAACAGCATGCCACCCGTGAAGATTATTCTTGAGCATAAGGAGCCCCATTTAAATCGCTTGAGCTTCTTTAGATATACGGTTATTGAAGTTATTATACTATCACCGTATACAAGATTTCTTGCGGCCAAATAGCCGGTAAAATTAAAGGCTATTGCTTGGAACACACAGATTATAAATACCAGATTAGCTGCCAAAGGTCGCTTTTCACCGTCAAACATATTGTAGTATACACATAAGATAATTAGCCACGAGCCGATTTCCAGTAACAGCTGCTTTCTGATTCCTTTAAGGATTGGATGAGATTTTTCTGTAAGCATTTCTGCCAGTGCTTCTTTCTGCTTTACTTCGATGGACTGTGCTGCCCAAAGGCTTTTCATTTCTTCAATTCTCATGATTGCCAGTTAATAGTGTTCTGATTTTATCTTTTATCCGGGAAACCCTCACGGAAACATTGTTCTCGGTAATGCCTATGATCTCTGCGATCTCTCTATAACTATACTCATCGAGGACTAAAGCTATAATGGCACGATCTCCTTCTGCCAACAGTTTAATTGCAGCCATCAAGCGGTCCTTACGATCGGCTAAAGCTCCATCCTCGTTTTGGGGCGACATTTCCGGCACTTGATCCACATAGCTTATCACGTTTTTTCGATCAGTCCTGAATGTTGCAATAGCGGTATTAAGAGCAATACGATAGATAAATGTGCTGATTTTTGACTGCCCCCTGAAATCATCAATAGAACGCCATAGCTGAAAAACGATTTCCTGAAATAGATCTTCTCGATCAGGCGGCGTGTCCCGGTATAATCGACAGACCTTATGAATGATTCCCTGGTGGACTGAAACAAGTTGTAAAAATTGGTCTTCATTCATACTATGGGCATGCGTTCTGCTAAGATATCAATACTTTTGCGACTGTTTCCTTTTCACCTTATCCTTTCTAGCTTTTCTATTCTTTTATTAAGGGCACCAAGGCTATCAAGAAGTACGTGGTTCTGCCGTTTCAATGAGTCAAGCTGTTCGACGATCTGTTTGTCTCGAATAATCGACCTGCCTTCCGGAGAAGATTCGCGACCACATGCGCTTATTGCGAAAAGAAAAATCATGGCTAGTGCTCTCATATTAATAATTTTTGGAGGTTAGTTGCATTTTATGGGGGAAACCTTACAGGTTGCGTCAGAAATTTTTAGCTTTACTCTTTTATTAAGAGCGAATTGATACCTGATATCGTAGCCATTCTTTTCTTGGTCATAAGCGAATTATCGTCAGAAAATTGTAGCGGTATGTTAGGTAATAGCTCTTGCTGGTAGGCGGAGTACAATTTGCCATCCGCTAGGTATATTTGCAACATACCATAACCGCCATCCAGCGTGTAGGTGCCTACATAGCCTCTTTTCTACAGCCGAAACTTAAATGAAAAAGCTCTCGATCAGGGATCGAGAGCCTTTACTTTTCTTATAGGTGTTAATGATCAAATGGCCGGCTACCATATCATCTCCTCTGGTTGGTAAAACCGGACCGTGATCAATTTTTACCGAAGATTGAGGTATCCGGGTAAAAGGTAACTACGCCTGTTGTGATATCGTGAATGCCGCCGACTATTCCGATTTCGCCGCTTTCTATCATTTCTTTGAGAATTGGGCTACGCTCTATTATCGATTTGACCGAACGATTAACATTTATAGCAGAGACCCTTTCAACAAATTCGCTGTTTTTAGAACTACGGTTCTCTTTTATGGTCAATTCTTCATCAACAGCGGGTCTAATTTTCGAGAGTAAAGCGGTTAGGTTTCCCATTTCCACATGATCGCATGCGCCTTTAATTGCACCGCATTTGGTATGGCCTAACACGACAATTATTTTTGCACCCGCCACTTTGCACCCAAATTCCATGCTTCCTAAAACGTCTTCGTTAACAACATTACCGGCAACCCGGATACTGAAAACATCGCCTAAGCCTTGGTCGAAAATCAATTCGGCTGATGTGCGACTATCGATACAACTTAGAATTACAGCGAAGGGATGTTGGCCGTCTGAGGTCTCATTTGCTTGTTGCAAAAGGTTTCGATTGATTTTTAAATTATTAACAAACCGTTTGTTGCCCTCTTCCAATAGGTTTAAGGCCTTTTGAGGTGTTATTGCCTGTTGATCTTCTTTTGTTAGCGTTCTCATTTTGATGTTTTAGATGTCTTATGTTGTGCAATCTATGAAAAAGGTTGAAAAGTAAAAAGGACACGTCGCACTTCAATGTGAAACAAAAACCTATCCGCATTGTTCCAACCTATATGGCAGAACAGCGATCGAAACGAAACATGTCCGGAACGTATCAAGCTCAGCCGTGTACATCACCATCGTCGCAAGTGTACTTCAATACGACATTTATTTTATATTATTAATAGGTATATGAAATCGGATAAGAAAAAAGAAGTAGCTACCGAACCGGCGGCTACTCCGCGGCAGAAGGAAAAGTTTGAAAAAGAAAAAGCCAAGCAGATCGATAAGGACGAACCGCAATTTGATCCGGACTCTGATGGAGATACCACCGGAAAAAGTGAAGTCTTAAGAGAAAAGAAAGTACAAAAAAACTAGAACAGCCAAACTGAAAGTAGTGTATTAGGTGAAGTAATTTCGGATTCAAACTACGCTGAGATCTCTTATGCAGCTCATTGCCAGCACCTATTTCGGCAACTGTATATAAAAAGTAGTGCCTTGGCCTTCTTCACTTTCGAAGGTTATAGTACCTCCATGCCATTCGATAATCGTTTTAATGATATGCATGCCCAAGCCTGTGGAGCTCTCACCACCAAGGCCTCTACGCCTTGCGGGGCTGAATTTATCAAATAAAGTCGCATGATATTCTTTCGGGATGCCAATTCCGGTATCGGCAATGGTTATGTAAATAGTTGTATCGCTTTCGTCAAGTGAGATTGTAATGCGGTCGTCCGCCCTCGTAAATTTAAGCGCATTGGAAATGAGATTATTTATTACCTGTGGCAGCTTCGCTTCATCAATGTCTGCGTAAATGGTTTTCCTATTGCACTCAAAGGATATTGACCGATTCAACTCCACTTGCATTCCGGCATACTCCTCTATCATACGCTGAACTAACTGCACCACGTCTGCCCTCCTTTTCAGTAATCTGATTTCCGCGGTCTCCAAAAATTCCGTATCCAAAAAATCGCGTATCAGATGTAAGCATTCCCTACTTGCCCTGTCAATTATGGATAGAAATTTTTTGACTTTAACATTATCGGGATCTACTTCCCGATTCAAAAGCACCGTGATGTTTGTTATAAGTCCAATGGGACCGGCGAGATCATGCGACATGATACCCAAAATAGCATTTTTTTTATCGTTGTGTCTATTTAGGTTTTCATCATGTTCTTTATAAAGGCTGATGTCTTCTGCGTGTCCTACCAGCAGTTGATTGTCGTCATCACGTACTAAATGCGGTTCAATTCGGAACCAATATTTTTTTTCATTCAAAACAATTCGACATTCCAGACTGTGAACTACCTGACCGTTTAAGCAATCGAGCAATTTCTCTTTTACATATTGCCTATCTTCGTAATGAACTTTTTCAAACAGAAAAGCAAGATCTAAGTTGTCGCTCGATCGTCCAAAAAAAGATTCGAAAGCAGGATTAACATAAGTAAACCTGTTTGTTTTGCAATCATACGAGAAGAAGAGCAACTTAGAACTTTCAGTTAACGAGGTGATGGGCCGCAGTATAGTCATAAAAGAAAATAATTTTTTACTGCTATTAATCTACAGACCAATAAGTAGTTTTAAACCGTTTCAGCGTCCGTCGTGTTGTTATGCGTAAGAACAGCCGACAACTCTAACTAATGTTATCAAACGTTGATCAAGAGAAAAAGTTTGTGTCGAGATGCTATTTTTACAAATAAAAACTACATCTATGTGCTGCTGAGGTCGGAAGTGGATTCGAACCACTGTGAGATCTCTTGCGGAGCTCTGCCTAACCACTCAGCCATCCGACCTGTTTTGTGGAAGCAAATCTAAGAATGTTCGGCTAGTTTGCACTACCCAATTCCTGCCCGAAATTTGCACAAATAGCGTTGCTTATTCCAAAGGGTATTGAATATTATTTAGAATGTATCTAAAAAATTTACAGAAAGGTTATGCATTTTTCATCTTAAGGCATTAGCTTCGTGGCATCCAAACACATCCAAATGAATAAACATCAATTATCCTTACTGATCAAGAAGTACCAAAGACTTATCGAGCTTGAAAAAAACAGTTTGAAGAAAGCACTTTACCAAACATTTATTGAAGATTTACAAACATTAACATGATTGCCCTGTTGTTAAAGTAGTTGTATACATTAAAAGTTATAGTTTTACAAGTTGTTTTAGTAATAGCAAAACCCCTGATTCAAAAGGGGTTTTGTTTTTTACAGCTTTGTAAATGGATCAACAGCCGTAACGCTTTTTTGATGTTGGGACAATTGTAACGTCTTGACATTTGTCATGATAAATTTCCTTCATAAGTCATTGAAACAGGACACACCTGATCGTGATATTTGCTCAATTATTTTGATCACTTAAATTATTTAAAATGAAAATTGGAATTCTCGGCGCAGGCGCAATAGGAATGGCGTTCGCTAAACAAGTAACAAAAGCGGGGTATGACGTATTGATCAGCAACAGTCGCGGCCCGGCATCGCTGAAAGAGGTGGTAAAAACATTGGGAGATAATGCGACAGCTGCAACAGTGGACGAAGTCGTTGCTACGGATGTAGTTTTTGTAGGTCTTCAGTGGCAGCACTTGCAATCGGTTCTCAGTGGCATTAAATGGAACGGTCAGGTGCTCATCGATCCTACCAATCCAATCCTGCCCGGTTTCAGGCTGGCAGATTTGGGCGGCAAAACCTCTAGCGAAATGGTAGCGTCCTGGGCAAATGGCGCAACGGTAGTGAAAGCCTTCAATACACTTACGCCAGCTGTACCGGCGGCTGATCCACATGAAAAAGGTGGCAACCGGGTAATCTTTTATTCAGGAAACAGTGAATCTGCCAAGGAAACCGTGTCCGGTATCATTGAGAAAATAGGATTTGCCGGGGTTGGCCTGGGCAGACTGGATGAAGGCGGTAAATTACAGCAATTTCCAGGCGGTCCGCTACCTACGCTTAATCTAATAAAAATTGCGTAGCTTTACCGGTAATCTTAATTGATTTACCTGCATGTTTGATGTTTTCAGAAAATATCTAACCGATAAGATTACACTATCCGATCCGGAACTGACAAGAATTTCTTCTGTCAGCATCATAAAAAAACTTCGCCGTAGACAGTATCTTTTGCAGGAAGGAGATATATGGAAACACTATGCTTTTGTCTCCAAAGGTTGTCTACGAATCTATCGTCTGGATGAGGCGGGAAACGAGCATATATTAAAATTCTGTGTTGAGAATTGGTGGGCAGGTGATCGGGAAAGTTTACTCTCCGGTAACCCGTCCCGCTGTTTTATCGACGCGTTGGAAGAATCGGTCGTTATCATGATTACCAAGGAAAACTTCGACAACCTTTGTAAGGAGATTCCCGCATTCAATCAATTGGTGAATGACCTGCTCAACAGAACTTATATCGCCAGTCAGGAAAGGATACACGCTAACATCACTTACACCAGCGAAGAAAAGTATCTCAACTTTACGGAAAAATACCCCGATATAACCGCTCGTGTACCACTGCACATGATTGCCTCTTATTTGGGCATCTCACCTGAAACCTTATCCAGGATCAGGTCTCAAAATGCCAGAAAAAACAAGTAATGCGCTGCATCGCCATTTCGCTGCTTTAACCCGTATTATGGTTTGACGAGATCAGCCATATTAGGATACTCTTCGAGGCAATCCAATAACTGCGATAGTATTGAAAAGCATAACTTAATTTTTATCTGTTCGCTGAGAAAATAGTCACTGTAATTTCTTGACTTTTGTCAAGAGTAAATGCCGTTAAATGACGTTGGATATCGCTACCCTGCCAACGTAATTTTGTTTTATCGAAAACAATAAAATACAAGGAATATGAAAACAACAACAAAAAGAGTTGCCCTGGTAACCGGTGGTAGCAGGGGCATTGGCGCCGCAATAGTAAAAAGATTGGCAGCCGACGGCAATCAAGTCGCCTTTACATACTTAAATGGAGCAGATAAAGCTAGGGAACTTATTAAAGAAGTCGAAAATGCCGGAGGCGAAGCCATTGCCATTAAAGCCGACAGCGGCGATATAAAATCGGCCAAAAAAGTGGTAGAAGAGACTATCAAACAGTACGGCAGATTGGACATACTCGTTAACAGTGCCGGCGTTACTGCATTCAGTATAGTGGACGAAGCCGGTGACGATCTTTCTCATGTTGATAGATTATTTGCGGTGAACCTATCAGGCGTAGCGGCAATTGTGCGGGCCGCCACAAAATATATCGGTAATGGAGGAAGGATTATTTCAATCGGCTCAACTTTTGCCGATCGCCTTGCCAATGCAGGATTCGCTGACTATGCCGCCTCAAAGGCAGCCATAGCGGCTTATACCCGTGGTTGGGCATGGGACTTAGGCAGAAAGGGTATTACCGTAAACACAATTCAGCCCGGCCCAATCGACACCGATATGAATCCGGATGGAACTGAGTTTTCCGACAAGGTTAAAGAGGGTTTGGCACTTGGAAGATATGGAAAGGCCGAAGAAATCGCTGCTGCTGTTTCATTTCTTGCAAGCCCCGACGCTTCATACGTAACCGGCTCCACTTTGACGGTAGATGGCGGACAAAATGCTTAGTCAGAAGTCGATTTACTATATGAAGGAGCATATTATAGCTGTAGCTATAAGGAGATCTGGGTTAGTTTAGCTTAAATTGCAAGAACAACCCTCGTAATGTAGAAGTAGCTGAGATGAACTACGCGCGATGCCATGGTGCACCATCTTGTTCCAACTGGATTATCTGAAGTACCTATCCTAATGCGCGGTATTACTTTAGCAAGGAGCGTATTTACGCTGAATTTCTGATATATATTTACATCAAATATACTGTAAGTCTAAGCTTGCTGCAAGCAATGTGGTTACAGGTTCTGTGGGATATAAACATCTAAATTACATAGAGTAACGATTTAACGACACATAAAAAAGCCGTCCCGAAAAATCCGAGACGGCTTTCACAATATATGCGAAAATTAATTAGATCAATTTAACATTTACTGCATTAAGACCTTTCTGGCCTTGTTCTACATCAAAAGATACATCATCATTCTCCCGTATGCGGTCTTTAAGACCCGATGAATGAACAAAAATTTCACGTCCACCGTCTGTAGGGGTGATGAAACCGAAACCTTTGGTTTCGTTAAAAAATTTTACTACGCCTTCTTGCATTTAAAATAAATTAAAATAAATAATTGCTATGAAGATACATATAAATTATTGCTATACAACTTTATATGAAATAAAGTGTTTTCTATATGACACTTATAACAGACATATGATGCATTACTGCCTTAAAGGCCATCGATATTTGCATGCCTGCATGCTACTGCTTTGGTATGGAAAGCACGAATATAAAAATGAAACTCGATGTCCTCAACGGGAGTAGGATGCAGTTTCCGGCGGTGGTCGGTCGTTTTTGGCTGAAGAATTGATATTCGTTTGTCCGATTTAGTTAATATATCTTCAAATTCAAAGTAAAACTTAATGATTCGATCTAAAATAATTTCTACGGGAGCTTATATACCCACAGATAAAATTCCGAATGGGTACTTTTTAAGCAATACATTTTTTGACGCGGATGGCACGCTTATCGAGCAGCCGACCGAAATGGTCATTCTTAGGTTTAAGGCCATTACCGGCATAGAAGAACGGCGTTATGCTCCTCAGGGCATTACAGCTTCAGATATGGGAGCGCTAGCAGCGAAAGAGGCGATTATAAAAGCAGAAGTTGATCCGGAATCTATAGACCAAATTATTGTTGCACACAACTATGGAGACATGAGGTACCTTGGTGCGCCGCGAGACATGGTCCCTTCCGTTGCTTCCAAGATAAAGCATAAACTAGGCATACGAAATACAAGCTGTACGCCTTATGATATCATATTCGGTTGCCCGGGCTGGCTACAGGCTCTTATCCAAGCCGATCTTTCCATACGCGTCGGCGCCGCAAGCACTTGTCTTGTTATTGGCACAGAAAATCTATCACGGGTATTAGATTATACAGACCGCGACAGCATGATTTTTTCAGACGGTGCAGGTGCCTGTATTTTGCAAAGGAATCGGGAGGACGATAATGGGATCATTAATTCATTGGTCCGGTCTGACACATGTGATGAAATAGATTATATATTTTCGGGTGGAACGAATAATGGTACGGAAAAAGAGCCTCGATTCATCAAAATGCACGGACGCAAGGTTTATGAGTACGCACTGAAGCATGTACCACTGGCTATGAAAGAATGCTTTGATCGGAGCGGCGAGAGAATTTCAAATTTAAAGATGGTGTTTCTGCATCAGGCTAATGAAAAAATGGACGAAGCCATCATTAAAAGGTTTTATGCGTTATATGAGATCAATAAACTTCCGGAAAACATTCTGCCGATGAATATTGCATTGATGGGCAACAGCTCTGTTGCAACAATTCCTACCCTGCTTCACCAGGTGTTAAAAGGCGACCTTGGTTCTTTTCAACTCCAACGAGGTGATGTAATCATACTGGCATCTGTAGGCGCTGGAATGAACATTAACGCAATTACCTATAAATGGTAATACAAGGTGCCATTGGTTATTTCTTGAATGCTGGGCTATTCTTGTAATTCAACTTCTTTTTTACTATAAGAAGGCGGCGGCATTGAATAATGGTATAAAGCACTGTCCAAAAAAAGTTCATTGTTGACCACTTCTACTCTATTAAAATCCAAGCGTCTTCCTCAAGGTTTGAACGCCAGTTGATTCTGAAATTGAGGATGCAAATACTTCCGCAGTAGAAGCATTTCGTCCATAGAAAGTCCTAAGGGCTTTTTTATCAAAAGATAGATTAGACCCGTTGATACTTAATCCAGCGAATAATCCTTTACTACGTAAATATGAATAAATTTCGGCTTCCAGTTTATAATCAGTATTTGCACTTCCGCTACGCCCAACAGGGCCGGCAGCAGCAGAGACATCCCTTCCCGTGGTAAAACTTCCCTTTTGTGCCTTAGTGAGAACATCTTTATGCCTGAAAAGAAGAACCAGATCTACTGATTGAACACCCGCCTGAAAACCAATGCTGCCTCCGGTAATGGTGATAAAAACCGGATTGCTCCATTCGCCATTCGCTTGTTTTACCATTGCAAGCCCTTTGCCCCGTTTACCTCCTATTCCAAACCCAGCGTTGATCATATTCGGAATTATCACTATACCTTCCGATTGGTTTAATAGATCGGAGGGTATACTCTCTTCATTTTAGCAAAGTCTTGCAAGACTTCCGCCGATTTCTCAATTTTTTTCGCTTCTTCACTTTCTTGCTTTGCGGCTGTGAATAAAACCATGGGTGATCTGTTTCTTCGTCATTATCCATTTGATCCGCTTTAGCCTATACTTTGAATGAAAACAAAGTGCATCTGCTGTTAGTTATCAATACTGCCCCTCAACTCCTTATAACGTTACCGGTGATTGTTGAAGCGGATGGATTTCAACGGATCGGAAGCTTTCATGGCCAGCTGCTCTTATTAATGTATACTATAAATAACCGATAAAGCAAACAATAGCTTGTTAAAACTCCTAGTAATCTAAAAATTTAAATACTGAAAAATTCAATTCCATTTACCTACAATCCTTTATTCTTTTAGTTAAGATTATCTAGGCAAAGGAATTATCTGAATATAAAGACTTATTGTCTATTATACCTGTTTTAATTGCAGTGGCAGGAAACATTCCGCTGATGATGTTGTTGCTTCTTTACAGGTCTTAAACACATAAAAAAACAGGCAACACAAAAGTGAATTTTAAAATGGAATCAATATAAAAAATAACCAACGATGATACTTGAATCGAAAGTACCTCTTAAATACTTGCTAGGCATTATTAAATATGAATTGGTAATAGTACTAGCGTTAGCGCTAATTACGCATATCAGTGCCTTAGAACTCACGAAGTTCCTTCCTGGAATGCCACTTACAATACCCGCTTTTTTAGGAACATCTATCTCTGTACTTCTTTCATTCAAGATGAATCAATCATATTACAGGTGGTGGGAAGCCCGAAAAGTATGGGGAGCGATCACCAATGATTCAAGAAGCCTTATTATACAATTGCAGTCATTTTTGGGCACCGATCAGTCACGTGTAATTAAAAGAATATCTTATCAGCAGATAGCCTGATGCCAATTGTTTGTCAAGTCATTGCGAGGTGTTGATTCGATTGAGAACTTAGATCATTTAATAAGTTCAGCAGACAAAGCTCAAATCTTAAAACAGAATAATCGACCGCTGGCGATATTACAGCTAACTGCTAAAGATATAAAGGAATTACGCGCGAATAAATTAATTGATTTGTTCGAACACATTCACTTACAAGAGACGATTATTCGCCTTACAGACTCAATGGGAAGCGCCGAGCTAATTAATGGTACCATCTTTCCCTCCACTTATCGGTTAACTTTACATTTTATTATCTATCTTTTCGTAATAACATTGGCCATATCGTTGAAAGACACTAATAATATTTTTGTTATACCTTTATTATTATTAATCTCTGCTGGCTTCTTTTGTATAGAAAAAATCGCTTACCATCTACAAGACCCATTCAGAAACCTCCCGAGTGATATACCTGTAACAACGATTGCCGAGACAATCGAAATGAATATCCGGCAGCTGCTTGGCGAAGACACCAAGCAGACGAAGAGAAAGACAAACGATTATTTTATCATGTGATTACCGGAAGTTTCTGAGTGGTATTAAGCGTAACCAGTAGTTCCACTTCAATAACAAGTGCACCTGATCGATGTATTTCATTTTGCCACGAAAAGACAGGGTATATCTCATTAAAAATGAGTATATTTAATCACTTCGATATCCTTCGGACTATCTACCTCGTTATTCGCATCGATCCGAAGCAAACAAATATAGATTCTCTTTTCTTTATGTATTATAGATAAAGGGCACGCACACAGATAAACAAAAAGAAAATGAAAATCGCATTCATAGGCACCTATGCACCTCGGCAGTGTGGCATTGGCTCTTTCTCGCAGAACTTGTTTGAAAGCATTCAGGATTTAGCATCTTCCCAAGCATCCGAAAACATTGTAATCGCCATCAATGATCCCGACAATACTTACGCTTATCCTCCGGAGGTAAAGTTTATCATTGAACAAGATGATCATCATAGCTACCTCAAAGCTGCCGATTATATAAACAATAACGGCATTGATATTTGTGTGGTGCAACATGAATACGGCATTTTTGGTGGGCAAAACGGTGTATTTGTCCTAACCCTACTGCATCATATAGCAATACCGGCAATAGTGACTTTTCATACGGTTTTGAAAAAGCCATCTTACAATGAGTCCATGATCTTGAAAGAAATAGTCAGGGCAGCGGAAAAAGTGGTTGTAATGACGAACAAGGCCGTAGAAATGCTCAGTGAGTTGTATGACGTGCCTGTTGAAAAAATCGAAATGATACCGCATGGGGTACCCGACATTCGATATGATAGAACGATGGTACGACAGGAATTGCGGCTTACAGGAAAACACGTTCTGCTAACCTTCGGCTTCATTGGGCGCAATAAGGGCATTGAAACGGCTATCTGCGCATTACCTAGCGTGGTACAGGCATATCCGAATACCGTTTATATCATTCTTGGCAAAACACATCCCAACGTTGTGAGACATGCAGGTGAAGAATATCGTTTGTTTTTACATAGGCTTGTTAAAAAACTTAATCTGGAAGATCATGTTATATTTCTGAATCAATATGCCTCTCAAGATGACTTATTCAAATATCTCAGTGCCTCGGATATTTATTTGACCCCCTATCTTCATGAGGCACAGATCACAAGCGGTACCCTATCGTATGCCGTTGGCGTCGGATCGGCCGTAGTATCCACACCTTATTGGCATGCCGCTGAATTGCTGGATGGCGGGCGCGGCAAATTGTTCAACTTCAATGATGACAAGCAATTAGCTGCTATTTTGCTAGATTTACTTGCTCATCCCAATAAGTTAGAGACAATGCGTTCCTGCGCGAGAGAATATGGAAAAACCATCACTTGGCCCAAAACCGGAGGTAGGTATTATGCACTGGCCGAACACCTGAGTGAAATCACACCGAAATTGATTATCAAGAAAGATCCGGCTTTGGATCTCAATGTACTCCCGCCGTTGCGTTTCGACCATATTGACAGATTGACCGATAGTACAGGAATATTTCAGCATGCTACGTACGGTATTCCAAATTATCACGAGGGATATTGCTTGGATGACAATGCCCGTGCGCTGCTGATGATGCTAATGGCATACCGGCGGACAAAAAGTGAAAGGACAATTAAATACATCGCAATCTACCTAGGCTATATTAATTATGCACAGAACGCAGATGGCAGCTTCCGGAATTTTATGGGGTTTAATCGTAGCTTCCTCGATGAAATAAGCTCTGAAGACGCTTTCGGTCGCGCTGTTTGGGCCCTAGGCTATGCAATGGCCTATTCACCTATGGATGCCTATTACCAGATGGCACGTCAACTTTTCTTCAGAGCGATGCCGCAATTCGAAAGGCTCCGGTCGATACGTAGTATTGCCAACACCATTATAGGTCTGTACTATTATTTACAAGATAATCCTTCAGACGAGGGCATGATTGAATTGATAAGGAAATTAGCGGCTCGTCTTCATCACGAGTACCAAATTCACCGTAAAGACGGATGGCATTGGTACGAATCACTTTTAGCTTACGATAATGCATTGCTTCCTTTGGCGATGTTATATGCCGCCGAAGTATTAACAAATAAAACCTATGAAGAAACTGCTTTTGAAAGTATGGCTTTTCTAGAGCTACACACCTTACAGAAAGGCCATTTGAGCCTTATCGGCAATCAGAATTGGTATCGGCAAACAGAGACACCCTCACCATTTGCACAACAACCTATCGATGCCATGGCCATGGTACTGCTATATCTGCAGGCTTATAACTATAGTGGAAAACTCAGCTATCTCGGTTCACTCTATACGTCTTTCATGTGGTTTTTGGGAGAGAACGATCTTCGTGTCAGCCTGTACGACTTCGAGACACACGGGTGCTGCGATGGCCTGCAACCAGACGGTGTAAACCGCAATCAGGGAGCGGAAAGTACGCTTGCGTATATCATTTCGTACCTTGCTGTCCAACATACATTTGAAAAACCTTACGGCAAATTTATAGAAGATGAAAGTCGCAATATTAGCCCCAATCGCCTGGCGCACCCCTCCACGTAAGTATGGCCCATGGGAACAAGTTGCTTCGAATTTAACGGAAGGACTGCTTAAACAGGGTATAGACGTGACCTTATTTGCGACAGCAGATTCCTTGACGAACGCGCAGCTTCGATATAGTAGTCCTACCGGTTATGCGGAGGACTCTACATTGGATCCGAAGGTAGAAGAATGCTTGCATATTAGTGAGCTTATGGAAAACGCAGCGGACTTCGATATCATTCATAATCATTTTGATTTTCTGCCGCTTACTTACGCAAAACTGATAAATACCCCTATGGTGACTACCATCCATGGTTTTTCATCTCCGAAAATTATTCCTGTTTACAAAAAATACAACAAGCATAGTTTTTATGTTGCTATTAGCAATTCGGATCGGTCTTCCGAGTTGGATTATATAGCAACTGTCTATAATGGCATCGACACCTCTCAGTTGCAATTTTCGGCCATCGGAGGAGACTATCTGCTTTATTTTGGCCGTATACACCCTGAAAAAGGGGCCCATTTGGCTATTGGGGCAGCCAAGCTTGCTGGGAAAAGGCTGCTCTTGGCAGGATTGATCCAAGATCAGCTTTACTTTACCGAACAGGTTCTACCGCATATTGACAATGATCAGATTCAGTACTTGGGTAACGTCGGTCCAGCCGACAGAAGTAATTTACTGCGTGGTGCATCAGCATTGCTTCATTTGATCGAGTTTGAGGAACCCTTTGGATTGAGCGTCGCGGAGGCTATGGCATGTGGTACTCCTGTAATTGCGATGAATAAGGGCGCAATGCCCGAACTGATCCGAGATGGCATAACAGGCTTTTTGGTAAGCGATGTACCAGAGGCGGTGCAAGCTATACACCGTATCCATGATCTTGGTAGAGATAGATGTTATCATTGGGCTACAAGCCGATTTACGAAAGAAAAAATGACGGAAGACTATATTACCGTATACCGTCGGATTTTGGGCGGTTAAGTGCTAGCAACTTCTTCCTTAAGGATCTCCGCCAAAAGCACCTTCACATTGATGGTTGCGTAGGTGGACGTATAATCAGACATAGCATAAGGTATGACGAGCTCACCTTCGTGTATGTAGGCACCACAGGAATAAACTACATTGGGCACATATCCGTCCCGCTCCTTGGCATTCGGCATAAGCACTGGCTCACTTAAACGTCCGATTTCCCGCTCTGGATTATCGAGATCCAAGAGGGATACGCCCAATACATACTCACGCATAGGGCCGACTCCGTGTGTAATCATCAACCATCCAGCCTCGGTTTCCAAAGGTGAACCGCAATTTCCCATTTGAACCAATTCCCAGGGATACTTCGGTGTCTGTATCAGTTTTGCTTCGCGCCAAACATTGATATTGTCTGAATAGGCGATATAGTTATTCACCCCATCGATTCTGCACAACATAACATAACGGCCGTTAATCTGCCGAGGAAACAATGCCATACCTTTGTTTTGGGCTATATACCCATGAATCGGCATGACCGCAAAATGTAGGAAATCATGGGTCTTCAGTAATTTAGGCAATATAGCAGTGCCGTCATAGGCAGTGTATGTAGCGTAATATGTTGCCATACCACTTTCCGACACAAAACGCACGAAGCGAGCATCTTCAATACCGTTTCTCTCTGTATCCGCTATCGGAAAGATCACTCTCTCACTAAGGGATGTGTCTGTTGAGAATGTCATTTCATAATTAGAAGATGCCAGCCATTTCGCTTCTTGTAAAAAGAGGGTATTTTCCTGTTTGACTTCTAACACTGCTTGCGCATTCTGCAATGAAATCTTCAATTCATCATAGGTAAACGTATCTTGCAGTTCTTTACTTATGGTTTGATAGGCTTCTTCACTATGTTGTCCGCTTTCGTCGCACATTTCTCTTAGCTTCCTCAAAAAAGATTTTTTATGGTAGACATGGTTCTTTACATGTTCAGGAGCTTCTAACAACATCCCAGGTTCGAAGATTTCGATATTCTGATTCCTATCCAGTATCCCCTCTCTAAAAACAATGGAAGAGATATGCCCCTCTCCCGTTGCACGGAAGCTAATTATGATGCGTTTTTGCCCTGTATTCAGCTGCGTTTGGTCGGGATGCTCCACTATAGATGGGTTAAAAAAAGCCGCAGCTTCAATGGAATACTCCATGGTAAAATAGGAGCCGATGAGTAATTGCAGATGTTCTCGTAAGTTTTCGGGATTAAGCTCCATTTGCTCCATCAAGGGTATAAGACGGTGGAAATGGCCGGTTAGCCGCTTTCTAATATTACGATGCCTTCTGGAATATTTGCGGATGACTTGATCAAACTGTTCTTCTTGTTGCTGGTGACTGAGATCTAATATCGCCAAAATCAGACGTTTTGCCCGTTCTTCTCCGGCAAACAGAAACCTTGCAATGACCCGACGTGAATCGGGTTGAAATATTTTTTCTTTTCTAATTGTCTCTAATAGCATTTTCTTTATTTTATGGCGTTATTTAGTTATGAATTCGCTTTAAACCAGGTTCCTATCAATAGCTGGTTAGTTGTTTTAAAACTTGATTTAGTTGACGTTGTTTAAAAGTAAGGGCCGTTTTCACTCGAACACCTATGCTGAGTTCACGATTAAAATCAGTGGGGAGAAGCAAGAGAAAATGGGAAACGTGTAGAACAAAAGGATTTATGGCAACAATGGAAGTGGCTGCTTATAAATAAAGAGCTGGAGTTTATACGACCAAAGCCGCAAGATTTTTATTTTTTTTGACTACGTCTTCGAGTGTATAAATTGACAACAGGAGTTCATATATCCGATTGGCTTTTAATATCACACGGTTGTTTTTGTCGAGCTGTATCCAGTGCCCTTTTGAATAAGTTATCGTAAAATCCACCTGCTGTGTTCCTCGATATGTAATTAGGCGGTATTCTTTTCCGGAAATACCGTAGACGGCCAATTGAACTTCTTTCTTCGAGATGGTATAGGGTAAAATTATCGCCTCACCGTTCGGATCTTTTATTTGTGTGTGACCACTCATGATTTATGTATTTAGTAAATATAGTTATTTTTATATAAAAAGAGCATCTATAACGTTTGCTTTTAGTTTGCAACAAATTTTAAAAATTGAGTAGATGAAAGTTTTGATCTGGTTATTGAAACTTCCTTTACATTTCGAGCAGCGTTTTTTTTGAATTCTAAAAATATGCCTATACTTTAGGCGGACAGATGTCTAATTCATAGACATCATTAATTATACAAGTTTGTTGATTCGGTAGTCGCCCAGGGATTTCGGGGACTGTACTTATCATTGACATATTTAACACAAAATTCAATACACCACAAAATCAAGTGATTGTAATAACCGAACAGCGAATTGTACAATAGCAGTATTACCAGCTCTAACGGGATCGATACCAGACGCACCTAGTTCGATGGTAGCGATAAACGCATAGCCTATTCTTTTGAATCTCTATAGATCTCAGCTAAACTGAGATCTACGAAATAGAAGATAATTACTATTTGAGAAGCGGCCTACGAAAAAGGGGGAGCCTTATACGGATGTTTATAAACTGATCGAAAAATTTAATACCATCAGGGCATGAGGAATATGGCACTCCGATCCGTTTTTTATATAGTTCCAAATATGCTCACACCTGCAATGTATAGAATCTCACTAGCTATCTGAAAAACTATTACTTTTAAAGATCGAAGGTTTTACGTACTTTTAGTGAAAGATGCATCATGCTTGGAGAATTAAATAAGAAAGAAATAGTCGATTTATTGAAAAGCCAATTCATCGGCCGGCTTGGATGCCACGCAAACGGCGAAACTTATATAGTGCCAATCAACTATGTATACCAAAATAATGCGATATATGCTCATTCCGGTGAAGGTAAAAAAATAGAAATGCTACGGAAAAATCCACGCGTCTGTTTTCAGGTTGATGAAGTTGAAAGCATGTTCAAGTGGAAAAGTGCTATTCTTTGGGGAACCTTTGAAGAACTGAAAGACATGGAGCGTCAACAGGCCATGCAAGGCCTCATTTTACGTATTATGCCAAACACCAATGATCCGGGACGGGACCCTTCTCACGCGATAAGTCCTGAGCTTCGGAATAGCTTGATCGTTTATCGAATAAATATAGAAGAAGGAACCGGACGCTTTGAATTTCATGAGGAGCAATAGGGTGGATAAAAGAAAATATCGATTAGTACCTTTTGCCAAACCAAAATCCGAAGCCAATCAACAAGGCAATGACGCTTATCAACAAACCATCATAAGATGCTGATGAAACGTGTTGTGCTTTCTGATTCTTATCGTTCGCTTGCCAACTGGTTTCTTCCATTTTATAGCCCTTGACGGGAGTGGACTTCCCTGCTTCTTTTTCTACGGGAGCATTCTGCCCAGTCGTTCCGGGATCTTTCGACCACCGCCCTGATCTTGCCCGACCTTTAACAGGTTTTCGAGGTTCTGCCACCGCTTTCGCAGCATTACCCTTTACAGAGCTGGATGAACTTGTATGGATTTTACCCAACTGTTCTATCAGATTGCTTACTAGCTCCTTATTTTCTGTGTTATTAGCCCTTTGCTTTAGGAAATCTGTCAAGGCTCCATTTCCACATACATTGTCAGCGCAGGAAAGTCCCGTTTCTTCGGCAGTTTTCAGGTATTCGGTCATCAGCTGCTGCAAACGCTGTTCGTCGGGTTTCCAATAGTTTTTCCTGACCACTTCCAGCATGCGGGCCAGCATCGTCTGGTAAGCATAAGTGTTACCGGCTTTTGCAAACCGCCCTTTAACATCCAGATTGTACTGATCATTGACATAAGTATCCATCCAATCCTCCCATTTCTGTGCATCGATCGCTTCCGGCGTTGTGACCTGCCATCCCCACATATTATCTGCTACCTGGCCGATCATCCGTGCTCCAGCGTATCCTTCATCTAGCATTTTTTCAATCCATTTGGGATTAAGGTAACGGGTATTCATCTCCCTTCCGATAAATTTGTTTAGCGATTCCTGGCGGGTATTTCTCGGGTCGGCCAGGTTGGTAATCATCACATCGGGCGACGCCCCGTCAACATGGCGTACCGCCATCGCCATCCCACCCAATGCCTGAAAAAAATCGTCGTTATCCAACGCGCCGTAAACATTGGTAGAGCGGCTATGAACAACTGCCTTCGTCCCGGATAAGGCACTTTTAAAAAGCGATACCGCTAGGTCCTTTGCTGTTTCCGGGAGTTCCCCATCCGGTATGTTTCCCCAAAGACCCTGCCCATATAAATGTCCCATCCGGTTAAAGTAAACAGCCCCAACCTTCTGGTCTTTTTTCCACTTATCGGAGGCCTGAACCACATCGTTCAAGCCGTTTCCGTAACTTCCACTCTTCGTGCTGAACAGGCGTATACTAGCCAGCTGACGGGCGAGGGTAGTGTCTTTGAGTCCGGAAGACAACAGCTTGTCCACACTTTGGTCAATATGTTCCCGCAAATAGTTAGCACCATCTTGCTGATAGGCCAAAGAAACCGCTTTATCTAATAACAGCATTAGATTGGGAAATAGGTCGCGATACAAGCCGGAGGGCGTGATGACCACATCGATACGCGGTCGCCCAAGCGCAGTATCTGCAATTGCTTCTACTCCTTTCAACCGCCCAAAGCCATCATAAGTAGGCTTTATCCCCAATAAACTCAATATCTGAGATTCCATAATACCTTCATGGCGGATGGTTTCCACCGACCATAGATTAAATCCCACCTTATCCGGATACTGGCCATCGTGTCTGCCACGGTAATCAGCGATCAACTGATTAGCCAGCTTCTCTCCTTCTCGATAAGTGTCTGTGGTGGGAATACGGTCGGGGTCAAAGGAATAAAAATTCTTTCCTGTAGGAAGTGCCGAAGGATTTCGAATAGGATCATTACCTGAACCCGCTTCCACATACTTTCCATTAAGAGCTGTCATCAGTGCATCCAGCTCTCGTTGGCCACTGATCATAATGCGCTGGTAAACATCCATCAGTAGCACGGCAAGTGAATCCTTGGGTATCCCCTGCATCCGCCCAACGATAGCTTCTGCCGTTTTTATCGCCATCACCGAATCCGGTGATTGCCCAAAGGTATGCATTCCCATTGGGCTAAGCGTCTCCTGGATTTCCTGCAGGTAATGTTCCAGTCTTTGTACATCTTCTGCTTTAATGTCGCCATCAATACCTAGATCCTTCCCTATATTTGCCTCCCTGGCCAGCCGATTGATTGTGCGCAGGTGAACAGCAGCGAGTGCTTCACTTTTGCCGGAAGCCACATCATAATCGTTGATGGTCCCCGCAAGTTCACGCAACTCGGGTCTTAAGGTGGCCTGATCAA
The DNA here is from genome assembly GCF_030372825.1 of Olivibacter sp. 47. Classification (NCBI taxonomy): domain Bacteria; kingdom Pseudomonadati; phylum Bacteroidota; class Sphingobacteriia; order Sphingobacteriales; family Sphingobacteriaceae; genus Olivibacter; species Olivibacter sp. 47. The sequence continues at coordinate 4,962,924 of NZ_JAUCNR010000001.1, read as the reverse complement.
AGGGCGGCGTTAAATGATCAATAATCACGGCCATTCCACGCCTTTTGGCCTGTGTTCCTTCCCCTACATTGTCCATAATGTAGGGATAAATGTTAACCAGGTTACCCATCAGTGCTTCTGGCGCATCGTCATCATCAAACCCCACTTCACGTCCTGAAAGCCATTCCTGTGTTCCATGTGTTCCCAGATGGATGACCGCATCGGCGGGCATACCTTTTTGTAGGTACAGATAAAAGGCAACGTATTGGTGATGTGGAGGAAGCGAAACATCGTGGTACAAGGCCTGAGCGTCTTCGTCCCAACCCCTGGCCGGTTGGGGCATCAGGTTAATATTGCCGTAGGCGATTCGAGGCAAAACAAAATAAATCTTTCCTTCCGGATCACGCCAGGTCATGATCTTTGAATCTTCCGGTTCACCCCACTTTTTTATTACCTGCTTTTGGAAAGCAGGATGCAACTGTCCGAACCATTTTTTATAGGTCTCCACCGGAACCAGTACGGGATGCGTTTCCTGCACTAACCGATCCAGTTCCGCCGGTGCCCAAGTACCGATATTACGGCCTCCGTTCATGACGTCATCAAATACGGTAATGGGATCAGGAGTTTGACCACCAAGATCATATTTCGCTTCACCCATACGTTTTAAAATGGCCGTAAGGCTCTTGGGCAGCACATTCAGGTAACTGGCACCAATATTATTTTTACCCGGATGCCCGTTATAATAAATCAGCGCAATTTTTTTATCCCGGTTGGGCAGGCTTTGCAATCTTGACCACGCTTTTACACGCCCCACCAATCTTCGTACACGGCTTTCAGGCGCGTATTTGACGCGGTATCCAGCCGCACCGGCGGATGCTACAGATTCGGTGCTTGCCGCTATTATCGGCTGTATCTGACCGCTTAGTTCCTGACGGGCAAGCGATAAGGCACGCGCCGCAAGTGGTATCCCCAAGGAGGAGGCATGCCAAGCTGCTGTATCGTCACTGATTGTGATGGCATTGATTACCGGTACACCCATACGGGAAAATGCCGCCTGAAGCCGTTCGTTGGACGCTCCCGGCAAAGAAGAAAAATTCAACAGGGCCGATAAACGAGAGCCTCCGTCGGCATCCAAACAATGATCTTCGATTGCCTGATCAAGTGGATGGCCATAAAAGGGCATCACATCGAAACCAGCCGTATCTAAGGCATCCGCATAAGACTTCATATACTCCCACTGACGGGTAACTGCTTCGTAACGGAACATATACAAACCTACCAACGGGCGCTCCCCCAGTCTTTCGGCTTGGGCATATCGTTCAAAGCTTGCGTATACCTCCCCACTCCGAAGAGAAACGATGCCATTTTCCGGAAAGGGGACAACCGGCTTTACCGGATAGGTCGATTCCAAATGTCTATTCAACAGCATTAGTATCATATTGGCCAGATTATCCGGGCTGGGATGCTCGAAATAAGCAGCCACTTCCGGGTCGAAGCGAATGCCCTGCTTGCCATAACTATCCGCTTCCGGCGTGTTACCAAGCGCATATACATGTCCGCCACGTTTAACGATGCGCTGTAGCTCCGCAGAAAAACGCTGTAGTACGACCGGGGTATGCACATAGCAGACGGCTAGATCTGCACCTCCCACATCCGCTACGGCATTTCCGTCAATGGCTGTTGATACCAGATAAGCATCGGTGAAGCCAGGAAGCTTGTGCAGTTGGGCAATTGCCTCGGCAACAGGTTTACTATAATTTTCGGAAACCAGTATCACTATCTTTTTCGGTGCAGGCGCACAAAAAGCCTCCAACGCAAAGCACAGAACAAGCTGACTCCATAATACGATACGAATAAATACTGTTTTACTGAACATTTTCCGGCACATAAATAATCTGTCCATCTTCCAATTGATAGGCCGTACCTAAGCGTTCGCCATGGCCGGCAGCTTCTTCTTGCGATAATTTCTTAACTTTGATTTCCCTTCCCTTCTTGGAGATGATTTCCATCTGACCCTGTGCATTTTTCTTTGTTAAGGTTACCTCCGTATTGGGATCGAACAACTCCAGCATGTTGAGCGCCGTCATCAACGCAACTATCATAGCGACAATAAGCACAACACTGATATCGAAAAGGTTGGCAATGCCACTTATGGGGTCCTCGAGAGGTGTTTGATCCTCGCGCCCCTGGTGTACTCTTAGTAATTTCATGCTAAAGCGATTGATTGTAAATGAGGGTAGAATCGGTTTCCGCTTGCTTTAAACCGGCAAACCTTAAACGGGTTTCCGCCTCTACTTCGCAGGCAAGAAAATCTGCATGCAGCCATTTTTCCCATTTCAAGCTAATCAGGTAGGCCACCGTTCCACAGACCAGTCCGATAATGGTAGAGGTAAAGGCGGTCAGCATGTTACCGGACATGGCCGCCATGTCGCCACTGGAAAGGGAAGACAGCGCCTGACCCATAGGAATCAGCGTACCTACCAAGCCGATGGATGGCCCCGTTTTGATTAAAAAACGAATGTTATCCAAACGGCTGTTCTGCTTTTTTTCCCAAGAGCGAACCAGTTCGGTCAACTGTATATCAGCATAGGGGCTATCGGTTAGTAAAGCTGTTATTTCGCCTTCGTGCTGAGCGAAAAATGTATGAACAGCTTCCCTGGGTTTTCGTACGCGCATCAACCAGGTGCGAAAAAAGGCCCCAATACTGATCAATGTCCAGACTACCATGGCAAAAAGTGCCAATAAAACCGGGGCATGCAGAAGCTCTGTGAGCTGAAAGAGAAAACGATCAATAAATTCGGTCATTTTTTTTAGTTTTTTGTTTTACAATTGATAAGTTATTCCGGCAAAGACACTCCTTCCCGGAGCATAGTAATAACTTGTTGGAGAGGTATAACTTCCGTAATAGCGTTTATCAAACAGGTTGGTCACATTGACGTTGAGTGTCAACGGTCCGATCGCCTTACCGAACTTGATGTCGAAAACCGTAACAGCAGGCATGGTTTTTTCCGGCGTGTTTTCCAGATCACCATAATAAGTTCCCGTATGTCTGCCCCACAGGCTCAAATGAAACAGTTGGACGCGATCAAATATGAATGCCCCGCTCACATTGTGGGACGGGTTATCACTCATGTCATTTCCTTCGTATTCCGGATTGGTTTCATACCGTTTTATCTCCGATGAATTATAGAAGTAGCTAGCCTGTACCGAAAAGTCTGAAGTTAAGCGGTAACGGGCAAAGCTTTCCGCTCCCCATAGATTCACTTTTCCAATGTTGATATATTGCCGTACCGGCAGGCCCTTAACATCTAGGTAAGCCGGAACTTCATTGGCATCAATCAGCACTGCCGCAAGAAAATCACTGTATTGGGAAGTATACAATGTACCGGAAAGCTCCAGTTTATCCGATAGTTGAAAATCCACACCAATATCATAGGAATACCGCATCCGCTCGGGCTTCAAGCGTGGGTTTCCCAAACGGAAAGACGAGCCCAAGGGGGCGGCATTGTACATATAGAAACTACTTGGTGCGCGGAATCCGGTAGCGTACACCGCCCTTAGGCGCAGGTTATGCAGCAGATCGTAACTGATTCCCACTTTGGGATTGACGATGTCAGAACTAGCGTTATCGTAAGCGATGGCTATATCATTGCCAGACATATTGTCAAAGAATTTCCCGTTTCGGTTAGCCCAATGGTCATACCTTAGTCCTATGTTAGCATGGAGGCGATCTGTAATATCCAAATCGTCATTAACGAAGAAAGAAACGAAATCCTGTCTGCCGGTAAAATCCTGAATACCTTGTTCGTAGTAATATTTACGGGATACTACTTCGGTAAATCGGATGTCCGCTCCCACCGTAACCACATTTGCTCCCCAGGTACGATGTACCTTGGCGATCAGTCCGTAGGTGTCCAATGGCACTCGTGAATCGTAATAACGCTCATCAAAGGCATTGCTTTCCTGATTCCATTTAATGGCGTTCGACTCACGATCCTGCACATTATAGTAGACAAGTACATCCGGAGCGTATACAGCTGCTGGATTGGTGTAACGCAACTGATAGTTTCCCCCGACACTACGATCATCGTAAATGGTGGTAGTACCCGATAAAGGCTGTTGCAGATTGTAATCCGCTATGGCCGTAAGGGTTCCTGCAGAGGGGAAATGATAAGCTACTTTGGCATTCACATTGAGCAGTTTCATGCTCGGCTTTACATAATAATTCTTCCAGAGGCTGTCGGCCATATAGGCATAACCATCCGTTTTCTTGTATTCTGCAAATACTATTGCCCCCCACCGATCGGAAAACTGCTTGCCTGCCTTAACACTTGCCTGATAGGTATTCATCGAACCGTAGCGAAAATCTGCACCAAGGGTAGGCTTATCCGAAGGGCTTTGCGTAACGAGATTGATGGTACCTCCCATGGAATTAGAACCATAAATCGAAGAGCCCGGTCCCCTTACCACTTCTATGCGTTCAATGCTATTACCTGCCAAGCTATTCCATTCGGAAACTCCTCCCGTATAGGCGTCGTTGATGGGCACCCCATCTTTCAGTATCAGGGTTCTATTTGCCGATCCGGTTCCACGCATGATGACGCTCGTATGTGTTCCGGTAGTTGTTAAACCCCGAGAGCGGTCGACTGAAACACCTGGCAAATAGGCCAATGCCTCGTCTATCGTTTGGATCTGTCGAAGTTCCGGGGCTCCCTTTTGTAAAACAGAAACACTGGATGCAATTTTTCTAAGCTCAATTGGCTTGGCAGAGGCCGTGACCGAAATAACGTCCAACATATTGACTTTGGGTTGAAGAACCCAATGATAAGAGGATGCGGAAATGGAATCGACATCAACTTCCACAGATTGATAGTTGATATGCCGTAAGGTAAAGGACTTGATCTGCGACAAAGAGATAGAAAAGTTGCCCTTGCTGTTGGAAGAAGCTACAGTCCCTTTCCCGCGAATTTCGACCGTAACACTGGAGATTGGCTTTTTTGTAGAATCGGTCACGAATCCGGTCAGGTCCGAAGGTTTGGCATTTTGAGCAGATACAGGTAGATGAAAAACAACTAATAGAAAAAAAATAACAACGGATAAGAATTGTGCAAACCGTTTGGAACAGTTTGTAAAATATTCAGAATACTTCATGAAAATCAGCTATAATGTGTCGTAAATATCGGACGGATATAATTATGCAACTATGTGTATTTAAAAACGAATTAAAGGCATGAATAGGAAGCAATTGCTTTAACGATCGATCATAGCGAGCACTTACAAACCATTATAATTCGCACCTCGGCCTACCAAACCTCGGCGACCGACGATTGAAAGTATGCCAGCTATTTCTCCGGCTTCTATTAATTTGATTTTATGTAAATCAAAGGTGTCAAAACGATGCCTAGATGAATGGTTTAATCAATATGTATGAAAAATTGCTTAATAACGGCTAGGGGGGCCGCGTAGGTAAAGGGCGTCACAACATCTAAAATAGCGAAGATCTACTGGCAATATATTGAATGCATCCGCTACTGGAGGTACAAGAAAGGTGAAAAGCAATTCACAGAACTCGCCGCTCCCCAGCAAGTGAAAGGTACAGATCTTACACTCCTCCTGATGTTGGTAAATTTTGATACCGTGTTTGTCGCTGCTCGCCAAACAGCCTGCATGTTCATGAAAAACTTTTGCCACATGAACAATCAGCACTAATGCCAGCAATATATGGGCAATAATTTTCTTATGCGTGATATTCTTTAAAACAAACACATATCAAAGATAAACCCATTCCTACAAATATGCAACTATATTGCATTTTAATTTAGAAACATGTATGATTTAGTGTATTGGCAGTGTAATAACCTGTACCAATTTTTCTACAGGAAACAAGGTAATTTTATCAACTACTTTTTATAGCCTGACGGGCCTCTGTGTCTGTCTGATCCCTGGGACAAGTAGTTCAATTTCATCTCAACCATTGGCATCTTCAATTGTTGAAATTAAAGGACAACATTTTCTAACATCTTATGGAAAAAAGGGAAAAAAAGAAGTTAATGCCCAGGGCATTTCAGATATTGAAGGCTTCAATCAACGGGTTTATGGAGCATAATGTTACGAAAATGAGTGGTTCCTTAGCCTATTATACCGTATTTTCGATGGCGCCCTTATTGGTACTCGTTATCGCCTTGTGCGGCTTCTTTTTAGGGAGGGAAGCGGCCGAGAATCAAATATACGGCCAGTTGAGTACTTTTCTTGACAAGAATACGGCCTTGCAGATACAGGAAGTGATAAAGAACGCGAACATCAATGGCAGCAGTACCACGGCCATTGTTATAGGTGCCGTAACATTATTGATAGGGGCCACCACGGTTTTTGCCGATATTCAGGACTCCATTAATCACATTTGGGGCATCAAACCCAAACCGAAAAAAGGATGGTTAAAAATGCTTCAGAACAGATTCCTGTCCTTTTCGGTGATTATAAGCTTAAGCTTCATTTTATTGGTATCTCTGCTTATAACGACCTTTTTGGACAGCTTCAGTGATCGACTGAGCGTTCGATATGAGAATGTTTCTATTGTATTCTTTTATATATTAAACCAGGTCATAACGCTTGCTGTTATCTGGTTTATCTTTGCGGTGATTTTCAAGGTGCTTCCGGATGCCCGTATACGATGGAAAGATGTACTTACAGGCGCTTTTGTTACTGCAATCCTGTTTATTTTGGGGAAATTTGCCATCTCGTTCTACATTGGCCGGAGCGGAGCAGGAGACGCCTTTGGTTCTGCTCGTTCTCTTGTAATTTTACTGCTATGGACGTATTATTCGGCTATGATCCTTTATTTCGGTGCAGAATTCACCAAAGCTTATGTGATAGCATATGGTTCCGAAATCAGACCGAACACCTACGCCGTTACCACGAAGGAAGTTGAAATAGAAACCGGAAAGGCATCCGTACAAGAGAGTGATGAGAAAGCAAAGCAGGTTCTGAAAGGATTGTAGCACACGAGTGTTACAGCGAAAATCGGTTGCATTTCATGAAAGTTCTCACTTTTTAACAATTGGCGTTATTCTTTTATACAATCAATCCGACATAAAATCCTTGCATTAAGCGCAGCCGTATATACCCTTAATGTTATTTGTAGGAAAATACCGGCGCAGCCTGGTCATTTTAAAAGAAAGTGTTGCCGAATGTTGCTCGCCCAACAAGGGCTGGCTGCCGTTGGCTGCTTGCATTTTTCTGATCGTTCTTGTTCTATCCGTATTGGCAAAAATTGATCAGCAAAAACTACCCATGGAAGAGAACGAGCTGACCGGCTTAACTATCCTAAAAAGGCTCGAAAATGATTTGGCGAAGGAAAACGCGGTGATTCATCAATTCGATAGCAAAATAGTTGCTTTGCTGGACAGTATAGAAGCGACCAAATTGTTAGTAAAGCACACACAAACGAAAAAGTTTAGCAAGTTATGGCGAAGCAAACTGCAAACGATTAAAAATTACACTGAAATTCCTATATCCCAATTTAATCAAATCCCAACTTTTCCGACAGACAACCGTTCTTTAGACAGTTTGATTATTTCTTACAACCAATTGCACACCGAAAGAGCGAAAACCCAAGCAGCAGATTCGGAAAGCGGAGTATCCTTAAGCCAAACGCTTATACAAGTTCGGTTAGCGATTCTGACATCATTAGATTCCATGCTAAGACTAAGTCCTCCCGGGCATAACTACCCCTTATCATCCTCTTTGATAAATCGGTTAAATAGCTTATTAAAATCTCGGGATGAAGCGGCCAAACGATACGAACTCATGCTACACCGATATCAGTCGTCTTTTGACCAACTACCAAAACAGCTTGTCACATCCATTGAGCTAACAGAAGCTAAACCTTTAAAACCATTAACGAATCGAAATCTTTCCCGATCACCTTTCCGGTTCGCTGTTATTTCATTTTTGCTCTCGTTACTAATAAGTCTTCTCATTATTTATTACAAAAAATATCGCTTTCCATTCGTATTGAGAACTGCGGATTTAACGAGCAACGACCAGGCCCATTTTCACGTCTGGACGGACATCGATTCCAAAAGGAATCTCCTCAATCTAATAAAAAACAACTCCTTGTCTGCCGGAACCATCGTCAATATTACTGCCCTGACGTATTCGAGCTACCCGAAAGAATTACAAGAAAATTTAATCGAGCCGCTACTGAAGACTGGCGTGCGTGTGGTACTTATACACCTTGCGCCCATGGGAGATGAACTCGAAGTCTATAAAGATCGAAAATTCTTACAAGATTATGTGCTGGATCCTTCTGTACACATCGAAGAAATAGTACATCGTGATAGGGCTTTGCCACTTGACCACATTTTTTTCAGTCCCCCATCCTTAAAGGCGAAACAGGAAAATTCACTTTTAGTCTCCGATGATTCATATTGGTTCCTACAGCGCAGTCTACTCAGCGAACGTTTCAAGTTTCTTCTACAGGTGCTCAAAAATGATCATTACTATGTATTGATCCTACAGCCGCCCCCCATTGATCCGGTATATTTTCCATTGTACTTATCATGCAGCGATATGTATCTAAATATTTTTAAGTATAACGCCTGTAATAGGCGATCCGCCGAAAAAATAGCTAGGCAAGGTGCCGGTCAGGATAAAAAGACAATCAATATACTCGATAAATCCACTATATATAAACAATTAAATCAAAGAAAGCATGAAAAAAACAGCCATTAATTTAGGTTTGGCCGCCCTATTTTCAGCGGCCACCATCTCAACCTATTCGTTGCAATGGTAATCTGATAAAAAGGAGATAACGAAATCTGTTAAAGCCAAGGAATCTTTTAACAACATTGAATTCGGTTTTGACAAAGCGACTATTTCAAGAGATTTTGAAGCCGAACTGGACGAACTGGTAGCAGTAGCAAAAGAAAATGGTTACGCCATTAAACTCAGCGGACATGCCGATGCTATAGGTGAATATGTTTACAACTGGAAATTATCTAAATCGCGTGCAGACCAGGTTAAAAATTATTTAGTAAACAAGGGGGTAAGCGCTTCTAAAATTGCCTCCACCGAGTTCGGCGATACCAAACCCATTGCTTCCAACGCCACCTCGGAGGGCCGGAAAAAAAATCGTCGGGTAGAGATCGAAATAGTTGATTGAATCTTTTTGAGAAAGAGCAGGTCACGTTTAAGTGGCCTGCTTTTTTTATGCTTTACGTCAGATTTTACCGGCAACCACCATTTGATCTAAGCTAGGTATTTCAGCCCCGCCCTCCTTTTCGATGGTAATGGCAAACATTTCAGCTCGCTGCACCGTTTTCATCTGCTGCACCGCCTCTAAACTTCCTTGATTGAAAACACCTGCACTTACCGGTTTTCCGTCAATAATGGCCCATAACTGATATTGTTTTCCTTTCGGTAGTACCGCTAATTGATTAGGCGCCAAATAAACTTCTTTTGTAGTCGTGTTCCAATAGATAGCAGCCGCTCTTCCTTCATGGCCCGGCACCCCCTGTAGATCCAGTTTCCGTATGCCCGGTTTAGCCACAATTGCAAGCTGTTGCCGGAGTGTATCTGCCCGATCTCGATATTGCGTGAGCTCAGCGTTTAAAGATCGCTGTTGGGTGGCCATTAGTAGGATTTCCGTTTTGAGTTTATTAACGGTATAAAGATGGTAGATAGCTCCCAATATCAATAATATGATTGCTGCTGCAGCGACAAAGACGGCTGTAGAGCTTCGGCGTTGCCTGCTATCGTGGATGGGTATAATCTCCGATGTTGACGATGCAATTGAGTCCGATTGGGTATCTCGATCGCTTAATAAACCTTCTTGCTGCAAGGTTTGTAATATGCGGTTCTTACTCTCTGCAGGCGGGGTGGAAGCATTGGCTTGAGCGAAGCGTTCCATTCCTTCCTGAGCTTCCAACAAAGCTTGCTTTATTTCCGGATATTGTATACATAGGTTCTCCAGCTCACGAGCTTCTGCTTCGCTGGCAATACCGAGCGCGTACATCTCAATAATTCCTGACGATATGTATGCCTTTATATCCAATTTAATTCAATATTTGTCGTAATTGTGCCAGTGCTAACCTTGCTCTTGACTTTACCGTTCCCAACGGTATGTCCAATTCTTTTGCTATTTCTTCTTGTGTATATCCTTGGTAATACGCCAATTCGATAATAATTCTGTGCTCATCCTTCAATTTATCCAACACATTGCTCAGGCCCAAGTGATCGACCTTCGTATGCGTTTCATTTCCTCTTACATGCGTGCCGGGTTCCAAGCTGTCGGTATGCTGTTCTTTCTTTCTCATCCCCGATCGCAAATAATCAATGGCTACATGACGCATGATGTTGAGCATCCAGGTAAACAACTTTCCTTTGCCTACATCATACTGTTCAATATTCTTCCATACTTTTACAAAGCCCTCCTGCAATATATCGGTTACCTCTTCGCCCTCCCCTACTATACGCTGAATAACCCCGTAAAAAGCGGCAGCATAGCTATCATACAGGTAACTGTACGCTTGCTGATCCCTGCGCTTTAGGAGGGCTACCAACTCTTCTTCTGTATAGACGGATTTTGTTGACAAAGATAATCAGATAAAAATCTAGTAAATATAGTTAACTTTTTCACTTTACAACATGTTCCTCTATGCAATTGTTTTGGTCGTCGTCTCGAAACGATATACGGTAAAATTCGTAGATAGGATTTATAAACTTCATATTGTGCTGTATTTGTGCATTACGCCCATTAAGATTAGCATCGCCATAGTCGCTGATGGATGAGTTTCGTAACTTTTTTAATACAGGGATCTTGTGGTCAACCAAAATTTACCTCATTTCGTATATATAAAATATGGTGGAGCTAGATTTTTGGTAGCTATCGGAAAAGTTACAAGTATTATGAAAAAGACAGTTGTGATCCTTGAGGACGATACAGATATTAGAGAAATAATAGAATATATTTTGCGAAAAGAAGGGATGGAAGTGAAGAGTTATAATAAGGCTAAGAGTTTTTGGGCGGAGGAACACAGCGACGCCAGTTTATTCTTGCTGGATATCCGTTTGCCCGACGGTAACGGATTAGAAATATGTTGCGACCTTCGATCTCGACAAGAGACGGCAGGTATCCCTATTGTTATGATGTCCGCTCATACCGATCGCATTCTTAATAGCGATTGTATACCCGCCGATTTTATTAGAAAGCCGTTTGAAATCGACGATCTGGTGAGTCGAATAAAGCACCTTATACGTTAACCAGGATCATTATGCAGCCAAATCTACAGCGAGTGCCGGTAAATATAATGCTATTTTCTCACGGCCATAGAGATCAGTATGCCCGATAAAGCGATTAAGTTTAAGGTCGGCTTTACTTACCTTGAACTGGAAGAGAAGGAAGTATCGAAAGGGAAAGTAAGATACCGGATACGATTATCGGAGAAAAAAGGTAACGATGTCCTTACCTTGGAAGCAAACATCATGTTACATCATGTAAAGCAACTACATCTATTTACCGGAAATATACTGCAAGAAAGGCAAGAGGAGATTAGCACACAGGAGCGGTTAGTAGCCCGACGAATGGAACGGCTTGAACAGCTCTATCGTGAATCGGAAAGCCTAGGTTTTTTCACACTGGAAACCATTGAGCAATTAAGTGCATTGGGTATTCCGGTTATTTCCTTCTTGGCGGCAGAACTGAGAATGTCCGCTCAAGAGCTTAAAGATTACTTGGCACTGAATAACCTGCCTTTCATTTTTTTTAAAAATTTATACCAAAAAGGAAAAGAAATTATTGATTCCAATATATGAGACCAATGACAAGCCAAAATCACGCTATATGCTTCCGAATGGTGTCCACGAAATCCGTAATATTGAATGGCTTGCATATAAAATCGTCAGCGATAAATTCACCGGCCTTCGCTAAATTATAATGCGCAGACATCATGATAACGGGAATATGGCGAGTCCGACTATCCTGTTTTAACTGATTACATATATCCATTCCGTTACCATCGGGTAACTTGACGTCGAGTAGAAAAAGGTCGGCATCCATGTCCGATATCTCATTTAAAAATGCGGTGGCACTGGCGTAGCTCTGTACTTCGAAGCGCTCTCTAAGTAAGATCAAAGCGATAACCCGACGGATATCAGGATCATCTTCCAGCACCATAATTTTGGTTCCCATATATGCCAATTCTGTTTTAGATCTATTAGCAACTCAATCGTACATCTGCAATAGGCGACCGCATTGCCATAAGCCTATTTTGAATCCCAAATATATGCATCCTTTTTAGCGCGACAATAATATATGGTGCTTTTTTTCAGAATCAAACTATAGATAAAATTTATCAAGAAATCGAATATTATTCAGTTTTGACTATTAGCGGCATTTAGCGTATAATAGCACTCATTTCAAAAAATTATTAATCTTGTCATTTAAGGGATACATTTGTATACTAAAGATGACGTTATGACTAAGATACAATCGCAAAAAAATTAAAGCATGAGCAGGTACAGTATATCGAGTTTCTCTCAACTGATATTAATCGAGCCAAAAAATTTTACACAGATAGTTTCCGTTGGAAATTTACGGATTACGGACCGGGATACACCGCTTTCGAAGGCGACTATGTTGATGGCGGCTTTACTTCCGGCGAGCCAATTAACGGAAGTATTTTAATCGTTCTTTATTCGGAAGATATTGAAACAAGCAAGCGTAAGGTGATAAGTGCCGGAGGTGTTCTTGTGAAGGATATCTTTAACTTTCCAGGGGGTAAGCGCTTTCATCACGGACCCCGATGGTTACGAGCTAGCGGTGTGGTCAGAATAATCCTATTTAAGCGAGTTTGTTCGAAAATCTGCGTATCATTCGTTTTCTCAATGTATCACTTTTTATTATAAAAGGTTTTTAAGGCGAAGATATTGCAGTAATATAATCGTTTTGCCGTCCTTAATTTCGCCGGTTTCCATCATACGGAGGGCATCGTCAAAAAAGAGTTCCAATACTTCAATGTTTTCTCCTTCGTGTTCCAAGCCACCTCCAGCTGTGATTTTCATTTCATTCGTGTATTCTGCTATAAAAAAATATAGCATCTCCGTTACGGAGCCCGGCGACATGTAAGCCTCCAATACTTTGGTGATATTTGTAACCTTATAGCCCGTTTCCTCTTCCGTTTCTCGGCGTATACAATCTATTGCATTATCCTTATCCAATAAACCTGCACAGGCTTCAATTAACATGCCGGTTTCGTTGCCGTTTATAAAGGTTGGTAATCGAAACTGCCGAGTTAGAATGATCGTTTTTTGCTCTTTATTATAGAGTAAAATGGTGGCACCATTTCCTCTATCGTAAGCTTCTCTTGTCTGAACCTGTTTTTTCCCGTCGCCTTTTAGGTACTCGTAGGTAATTTTCTTCAAAATATACCAATTATCAGACAAGATTTCTGTCTTTAGGATTTTCACATTACTCTGCATCGGGAACATCTTCGATATGATAGTAGATCTTTAATCCTCTTTCTTTTGCAATTCGCACATCTTCATCTGCGCCTTTGGATGCCCCTTCTATCCGAAGTACGGCATCACATTTTTCAAGTAGGCGATGAGCCACCGGATATTGCACCTCCTCCCATGCTTCGTCGCCCGGTTTTGTAGAGCCTGCAAGATGGATAAGAGGGAGTGCGACCCATTCGCCAATGATAGGGACATGGCCTTTTCTAAAGAGTGGTAAAGCGACCGATTCAAGTTTATTTAAATTTTGCCGCATTAAGTTTACATCATCGTTAGTTCCGCTTCGGTAAGGACCTGCAATAAGTATGAACATAGTTTTTTATTTTGTTACAAAAAAACTGAACGGACGTAAGAAAAAAAATAATGTAGTTTAAGAAATCCTTTTTGTTCTTTTATTTCTTCGCAGCATACTCAAAAATTCCGGTGTGATACCTAGGTAGGAAGCAATCTGCTTTTGTTTAACCTGTTTTACTATCTCGGGATACTTGCTTAAGAAAAGATTATATCGTTCATTAGCCGGGAGCGAGAGGTTTTGAATAACGCGAAGCTGTTCTCTGATGTATGCATTCTGCATTATTATTCTGAAAAACCTTTCGAACTTTGGAATTTTGATGTACAATTTATCCAGATCGGCTTTTAACAATTGCAGCACAACGCTATCTTCTATTGCTTCAATATTGAGCATGGCGGGCTGTTCATTTACGAAACAAAACATATCGGTAACCCACCAATCTGTGATAGCAAACATAATGGTTGATTCTTTCCCAGTTTTATCTCTGTAGTATGCTCGCAAAGCACCCGATTTAACGAAGCTGATCTCTTTACATACCTGCCCGTCTTTTAAGATCATGGCTCTTTTGGAAACTTTCTTTTCTTTCAGGAGCGAGGTAAAGTAGGAAATTTCATCCGTATCCAGTGAAATGTGTTTGTTTATGTTTTTCAAGACTACATCGTAGGCCATGGGCGCGTCTCTTAAAATGAAAGCACAATATCTAAATTATTTTTCATTGTTCTCAAGAAGACCTAAAATTAGTAAGGTTCCAAACGATCTTTGTAACAGTGCTTCAGGGATGATATCGATTTCGTATTGATGGTATCTGATGGTAATTTCTTCGGAAGTATGATTCAGGTAATGACGGAATGGTAAGCGTATCGGTGATTATGTGGTCCGATCTAATGGAATCGGACCACATGAAATAAGTCCGCAGGGTCCTATTTTTTTGTTTTTGCTGAGGCTACGGCTTCGCGAAGTGACTTACCGGGTCTAAATTTAGGGACCTTGGTAGCCTTTATTTTAATGACGGCTCCAGTGTTGGGGTTACGTCCACTACGGGCGGCACGCTGGCCCACTGTAAAGGTTCCGAAGCCTATCAACGACACGCTCTCGCCTTTTTTCAAGGTTGTAGTAACCGAATTAGTGATACTGCTCAGCGCTTTTTCTGCCTGAACTTTTGTAATGCCCGCATCTGCGGCAATCTTTGTGATAAGATCAGCTTTGTTCATTGTAATAGAGTTAAGTTTACAAATCGGCAAACCAATAGACCTAATACCCATTGGTTTTATATGCCATAAATATAACTTTTTTATCTACTGTCTCCAAAAGATATATTAGCTAGCGAGCGTCTTTTGTTGAATTATCTATGATATTTTCAATATTATGCAGGTTGTTGATACGCATTATCGAAATTTTGAAACGCATTGCCTTTGTGGATAAAATCGATTTTCCTTTTTTGTATAAACCCATTATAAATGATTCACATGCGCAGCTGCCTAATTATTAGCCTCCTCTTAGTCTATTATACAAACACGTTGTTGGCTCAAACACCAACCGTAAGCCGCCAAAAATTCGACAAAAAAGCCGGC
Organism: Olivibacter sp. 47; assembly: GCF_030372825.1. Classification (NCBI taxonomy): domain Bacteria; kingdom Pseudomonadati; phylum Bacteroidota; class Sphingobacteriia; order Sphingobacteriales; family Sphingobacteriaceae; genus Olivibacter; species Olivibacter sp. 47. The sequence goes on along the minus strand of NZ_JAUCNR010000001.1, from coordinate 4,947,570 downwards.
GCGGATTTAAACTACCGCAATGATATATTGGAAATAAAATGGCCTGCCGGGGATAACCGCTATGGCCAGGTTGAACTTAATATGCAAGCAGGGAAACCCTTGTTCAGTCGTATTTTGCTGACGAAAGGCAAAGTGAGCAAACTTATCTCATCGAATCTGGATCCATCTTTTCTTCTGACTATCGGTAAACGGGATTTAGTCTCGCAGAATGGCTGGAATATCTTTTTTGATAAAGTTCCCCAAAAGCCTTATAACACGCATGAAGTAAAACTAGAAAAATCCGACGCGACGGTGGAAACCATCGGTAGTCGCACCGTAGTAAAAATCTCTTCGCTTAAGGCCGATCGCTTTAGCGGCGACCTTGAGATTACTTTTTATAATGGCAGCCCGCTTTTTAATGTTGCCGCTGTCATGTCTACAAATGCAGATTCTTCTGCCATTGTTTATGACGCCGGTTTGGTAAGTCGTGAGCCGGAATGGAAAAGTATATCCTGGATTAACACAGCGGATAGCCTGCAAACTACGGATATGATTGCTACGGATACTTCCAAAAACGTGGCGGTTAAATATCGCAGCATTGCCGCAAAGGGAAAAGAGGGTATTTTGACGCTGTTTCCTGCTCCACATCAATACTTTTATCCATTGGATGAGGCCTTCAACTTGAAATTTACCTGGTATGGAAACAACTATCGGAAAATGGTTGATGGATATGGCATCGGAATCCGACAAGACCTACAGGGAGATAAGCGATTTGTTCCCTGGTTCAATGCTCCTCCGGGGACCAAACAGCGCCTGAACTTTTTTTGCATGTTGAGTACGGAAGATGAAGACAATGCCTTCGCTGCCATAAAAAAATTCACGCACAATGATGCCTATGTAAAACTTCCCGGATATAAAACCATGTCCAGCCATTTTCATAATGAATTCATCATGAATGTTGTACTGGCAAACAAACCCATTCCGGAAGTCCCTGACTTTGTCACCGTGTTTAAACGAATGGGAGTTGACATGGTGCACTTAGCAGAGTTTCACTATACCGCGCACCCTAAAGGACCTGATGAACAACGGTTAAAAGAGCTGCATGCTCTTTTTGAACAATGTAAACGCTTATCAGATGATCGCTTTCTTCTGCTCCCCGGCGAAGAGCCCAATGAGTTCTTTGGAGGCCACTGGCTTGCTCTCTTCCCCAAACCGGTTTATTGGATTATGTCTCGTGAAAACGGAGCGGCCTATTCAGAAAACCACCCTTCCTATGGGAAAATATACCATATTGGAGACAAGAAAGACATGTTGAAGCTTCTCGAGCAAGAGCAGGGCCTTGCATGGACCGCTCATGCACGCACTAAAGGTTCGGTAAACACACCCGATCTTTATAAAAATGAGGACTTTTTTAAATCGGATCGCTTTATGGGTGCCGCCTGGAAGCCTATGCCCGCCGATTTATCTTCGCCAAGATTAGGCAAACGCGTGCTTGATTTAATGGATGATATGAATAACTGGGGCTTAAAAAAAACCGTTATTGCTGAAGCCGATCTTTTTACGATAACGCCCGCAAACGAGATGTATGCTCACATGAATGTGAATTATTTGATGCTCGACTCGCTACCTAAGTTTACCGATAGTTGGGATCCCATACTCAACAGTATGCAAAAGGGCCGATTTTTCACTACAACCGGCGAGGTATTGATGCCACGCTTAACCATCAACGGTAAACATTCGGGTGAAACTATAACGCTCGATAATTCAGGAATGGCCACCATTGAACTGGCACTAAATTGGACTTTTCCCATGAATTTTGTAGAAGTTATCTCCGGCGATGGACAGCAGGTATACCGGGAAAGGATCGACTTAACTAAAACAGAAGCCTTTGGTTCGCAGGTGCTCCGGTTTAAGACCAAGCTTGAGAAACGCGCATGGGTACGCCTTGAAGCTTGGGATGTTGCCGCTAATGGAGCCTTTAGCCAGTCGTTTTACATAGCGGAGTAATCCGGTAAATGACGGCAGTTTCATCGGGCGCTCCCTATAAATTTATAGTTAAAACTCACTCGCCGTAAGCCTTTCTGTCCGATGAGCAGAACGCATTTTCTAAAGAACGGGAGATTATTACCTGTGTAGACATCTTTACTTAACAGCTCTCCATCGTCGATTGCCCCTGACCGGTATTGCTTGCCCATTGGCAATGCAGTTGGCATCATCCCCTCTTTCCATTTTGAAACTTTCTTTTTTTACTCATCACACTAAAGAAAAAAATGCGGTACGTAAATCCAAGTTCCCCTTATTATCGTAAGTCTCTTTAAACAATTGCAAACGCTAAATAAATTATCTATGAATGATTATTATTTAAAGGAAAAAGAAACTTTGTATAGTACAGAGAACTTAACTACTTCGTCATTAAAAAGACGTTCCTTTTTGAAATATGCCAGCGCCAGTATGGCCGTTACAGCAATAGCCGTTACAGGCTGTAACAAAGACGATGATGACTTCCCGGGAATGGATGAAGGTGTGTATTTGGGAAAAGGAGATATTGCCATTTTAAACTATGCTTATGCATTAGAACAATTAGAGGCAGCTTTTTATACGAAGGTTGCGGAAACACCTTATAGTGGTATTTCGGAGCTGGAAAAAAATTTACTGACCGACATCCGCGACCATGAAATTGCGCATCGCGAGTTTTTCAAAGCGGCTTTGCAAGCGAACGCTATTCAGGATTTAGAAGTTGATTTTTCATCCATTAACTTTGGCAGTAGGGATAGTGTACTGGCCACAGCGAAAGTGTTCGAAGACCTGGGTGTATCGGCTTACAATGGAGCAGGACAATTGATTGAGAAAGGAGAATATTTACTATTGGCAGGCAAAATCGTCTCGGTGGAGGCAAGGCACGCTGCCTTAATTCGTGATCTAATTCAAAACGGAAGTTTTGCAGGTAGCGATGTAGTGGATATGAATGGGCTTGAAAAATCGTTAAGCCCGACAAAGGTATTAACAGCTGCCGCCCCTTTTATTAAAACAAAAATAAACGCAAGAGATTTACCCACTTATTAACTTGACTATTAAGGGGGGTAATTCAACATGTACCAATTTAAGTAAATAAAAAAAGAGCAAAAAATGCGCAAACAGCCCAAAAAACGCAGATTTTAAAAAATGGCTAATAATTCAAGTTGTACAAGCAGCTTGAATTTGATTGAATTTCGCTTGAATAAAAAGCGCAAATTTTAAAAAGGTTATAAAAGGTAATTTAATGCGTTATAGAAAGGTTTATTCTCCTAGCTTTTTCTTAACCATTTCTAGACCCGCTTCTAGATCATTCAGCCTTTGCCACATATCGGACGGTGCTTTAAATTCTGCACTAATATAAAGTCTAGCATACCAGATTTCTATAATATCTTCCGGCATTATTTTCAGATTCGGATAGTCCTGCCTATTGTTAACTGCGTCAGACTTTGCAACGATAAAACCATACTCAAAAATCCTATTTAAAACGCGTTTAACAACGATTCCGCTAGTTTTTGTTACTACTATATAAACTCTATCATCTCTGATATGGTCAAGATTTTCAACCCACTCGCCTACTACTATATCGTGATTTTTTAGTGTAGGTGTCATTGAATGCCCTTCAATTTCAAAAGCTCTATATGTGCCATTTCTAAGTGTGGGCAAATTGTATGACGGTAGTTCTTTTATATACTCTGGGTCACCATAACCAGAGAGATAACCTGCTCTAGCGCGCACAGGTACTAATGCTACATTATCGCGACCTAAATTATCGATGGTTACTACATGAGGCATACCCATATTTAACTTAGGGGTTAGTCTAGGGGTTAGTATTTTACCCTTTTTAGGAGTTAGGCTATTTGCAGATTTCGTGTAATTATGATCACTTTCTGTATACTGTGGTTCGGGGGTATTGCCGTTTTTATAACCGTTTACAGCTAGGGTGTTCAACATTTCGCCCTTGCCAGTGATCAACCAAATTAGATTTATATCTAAATATGTGTTTTCAATTTTGGCTAAGATGTCGGAAGTAATAGACCCTTGTCTACCTTCTTTAGCGGTATTTCTTAGATATGCATTGGCCAAACCAAGCTCTTTCTCTGCTTTAGAGTTGCTTATACCCTTATAGTTTAGGTATTCTAATAGCCTGTCTATGACCCTGTTACCGCTCATTCACTAAAAATATTAGATAAATGTCTAAAATATTTTGATTTTAATTAGATATATGTCTATTTTTGTGTCAGCAAAGAGACACAAACATGAGCGAATTTACAAATATTAATTCCACTTGTACCAAAAATCAAAAAAAGTATCGGATGACAGCTGAACAGGTAGCAGCATTAGTCCCATGTAGTGTGAGCTATGTGAACAAAATAAGACAAGGAACAAGAGAGGATAACAGTCCGAAAGCGAAGCTTGTTCGTGAAATCGACCTAATAACCAATGAGGGTACAAACAAACTAATCGAGGCAGTTAAACAAATCGTAAAACTCTAATGATATGAAAGCATTATTTGACATTTATTATAACGGGACAAAGTTAAATACCTCTACGCCATCAATGACAGAAGACAAGGCGAAAGATTATATAGGAAACTGCATTATGAACTACGGCTATAAACCTAAAATGATCAAGAAAGGTGCTAGCTGCATGGCTATAGTAGATACGGTAGTTACTAATAAACATCATTTTTTAACAGTCTTCTACGTGCCTCAAACAGGCCAATTAACCTATAAAAGATATTATGATGTGGTAGACCAAGATAGAGATGCGGCCAATTTCGTTAAAACCGCTATTTCAATAATGGATAATGTTGAAATTAAAATGATTGTTGCAGATTGCGCTATTTCGTATTTACCGTCATTTTATAATTTGTTTACCCCTGAAAACATATTTAAAGACATCACTTTATCACGTAGAAGTAGATTCGCTCATTTAATAGAATCCAAAATAACTCGTCTAAAAAGCATTTAAACAACATTCCCGAAAGCGTAGCCTTATCATCGCCATAGGGCGGGAACTACAAGTAAAACCATGCAATATCACAATAACAACAAGCTTTGCCTTACTTACGAGGAATTTGTGCCCGTGATTATGACGGAATCAAACTATAAGTACCATAAGGCTAATAAGAAAATCACCGTACATGGTTATGGTGGTGTTGGCCGTGTGGTATTGATAGAGTTCGAAAGCTTGCCTGATAAATACCGTAGATCGGTAATTGAAATATACGGGAACCCTTATGAATACATTGCTAAGGAACCTATACTAAAGCTTATTGATTGGGATTACAAGGCAGAAACCTATTATAGAGAGTACGTATTGCCAAGTGGTGGTAAATTGCCTGCTGTTGACACAGACAGTAATGGAAAACCTGTTATTAACTACGTTAAAAGGTATACCCAAGCGGCTAATTGGCTTAATATGTTAGCCAGAATTACAGAAGATAAGCGTGCTTTAAAACGCGAGCTTAATATAAGTATGGCCGCTTTCTGGCAAACTGCTACGGAGCTAATAGTTATCAAGAAAGTCAATTTACCAACAAACGAAAGAAGGTTAAAAGATAAACTTAAAGAGTATAGGGGTAACGGCTACGAGACTTTGATAGAAAAGCACAAATTCGGTAATAGCTATAGGGCTAAAATCAATGATGAACTATCCGAAGCGGTATTGAAAGCCATGCTAGAAGATAGAAATAAGCATGATGATACCGTTATAGCCGATTCTTACAATCAGTGGGCTAAAGAAAATAATTATCAACCTATCAGCCCTGAAACTGTAGGGTATCGACGTAGGCAGTGGGCTTCCGAATTGATGTTAAGCCGTGAAGGTATAGCCAAAACTTACAACAAATTAAGCAAACAAATACATCGTGATCGTGCAAGCGCTCCGCTTTTGTTAATTAACAGTGACGATAATAACCTAGATGCTTACTTTATTAACGGCAAAAACAAGTATTACAGGCCTGTACTGTATGTGGTTATTGATGCTTTTAACGATTATATACTTGGTTATGCCATTGGCGATGTAGTTACTAAGGAACTTATATACGAGGCTTATCGAAATGCTTTCGCACATGTGTGTGAATTGACGGGGGGACAATACCTATGGAGGCAAATACAAACCGACCATTGGGGTATAAGTGGCAAAAACACGACCGAATTAGAGCAATTCTACAATAGTATGGGCACATTTACCCCTGCGGGTCATAAAAACGCGCGTACCAAGTATGTTGAGGCTTCGTTTGGTACGATTTGGCATCAAGAGCTTAAAAAGGTTTTTAAAACCAATTATAGCGGGCACAATATCACAAGCAGTGAAAAACTTAACCCAGACGCGTTAATTACTTCCAATTTCCCAAACGTCAGCGAGGCACCTTCTATGATTGCTAAGCTAGTCGACAACCTTCGCAAAACAAAACGAAAGGGGTCGGAGCTAACTAGGCAAGAAGAGTGGATAACCGCCTTTAACAACTCGGAGAAGAGTAAACAAAAGGCTATAAGCAGCGAAACGAGACTATCTTTATTTGGCAAGCAAACTAAGTTGCCAATAGCTGTAAGCTCTGCGGGTATTGTATTCGAATTGAACAAAATTAAGCGTACTTACGAGTTAAGCCAAAGGGCTATTTACAATAATATTGGTAAAAAAGTCCAAGTAACATATGACCCGTACAACTTTGACGAAATTCTTATTACTGACGGGAATACTTACCGTGAAGTCATACCACTATTCGAGAATACAAAAGCGGCTTTAGCCGATCAGCAAGAAGGGGATAGAGCTAGATATAATAATTTAATGGCCGAGAAGGCGACCTTGATTGATATGATTAACGAGCCGTTAGAAGCAAGGAAAGCGTTGTTAGAACGCGCAAAAATCGATGCTGAAAGCCGTATTAATGCGGGGGTATTGATAAAGGAAATTAGCCATAAAGACACCAAAGTAATTGGGGCAATTCAAGCGGGTGCAAGTGAAGTTGATCTAGAAAATTCAATAACAAATATATACGATTTATACTAACAAGAGCAGCTACCGTGCAGGGTAGCCGCTCACTAATTCATTATCTCATGGAAATAGATAACAAAACAAAAGAACAAATTGCCGCCGACTTACGCAAATATGTGGACAACATGGCGGGTGGAAGTGCAAATAAAGCAAGCAAGCTTTTGAAAGGTATAAGCAATGCCTATGTAAGCATGATGCTTTCGGGTAAATGGGGGTCTATAGGAGACGCCGCTTGGCGTAATATTCAAAAACAAGTGTCTGGCATAGGGGCTGAATGGATAGCGGTAAACACTAAAGCAACGGATATGCTTAATTTTTTATTGACTGACGCAAAAGCACACGCACTTACCTTAGCAATAATAGGCGATGCAGGTACAGGTAAAACATTCACTGCTAAACGGTATGCTGCTGAAAACGAAAATGTTTTTTTGGTGTGCTGTAATGAGTATTTCAACAGAAAGACTTTCTTGGCCGAACTGTTACAGGCAATGGGAAAAGACGGCGGGGGGTATACTGTTAGCGAAATGATGCAAACAGTTGTCTCCACCGCTCGCAAACTGGACAAAGTGCTTATCATTCTTGATGAAGCCGACAAACTAACAGATCAAGTGCTTTACTTCTTCATTTCCTTATACAATCTGCTTGAAGGAAAGGCGGCTTTAGTACTAATGGCTACGGATCACTTACAGAAGCGAATAGATAAGGGCGTGAACCTTAACAAGAAGGGCTATAAGGAAATCTTTAGCCGAATCGGCCGCAAATTTATACCGCTTCCTAAGCCTACTAAAGCCGATCAGCTAGGTATCATCAATGCAAACGGTATTCAAGATGAGTTAAAAGCTAGCGAAATAATCAATCAAAGTGAAGGTGATTTAAGGCGCGTAGAAAGACTTGTACATAGCAACAAAAGAAAGGCTGCATAATGGAGAAGGTTAGTTACATAGAGCAAATAAGAAGAATTACCCGCACTAACCAAGAGCGGGTAATGTCCCTTCTTGCTTGGGATGCGTTGCAATATGCCCAATATCAAGAGGAAATGGGCTATCTGTACTTAGCCTATGAGTATGGAGACACACCATTTATTAACGAATTGCCTTACACTTCTGCGTTTTGGAAGTGGTTTAAAAACCAATGGGCTAAACGTGAACAAGTTTTCTTATTGGCTGCTGATTCTATGTCTTATCGGGAAAGATTACGAGCATATATGGCTTTACATAATCCCGAAAGCTTAGAGTTTCGCCCACATCGTAAGATCATGGAACGGAGCTATGCTAATATGATCGCAAATGTAATTAAGGAGGTTGTAAGATGAATTTTGACCCAATAATAGCCTTGGTCGCCGATGAATATGGCGTAACGGTACAAGACATAAAATCACCTTCCAGAAAGAGGCAGATAAGCGAGGCTAGACAAATGACCTGCTACATATTGAGACACGAAGGATGCGTGAAATTATCAAGAGCCTTAAATAGACATCACACTACGGTAGTGATGGCTATTCAGGTCATGGAAGACCTTTTATCTTACGATAGGAAGATCGCTAACAGGTATAAAAATCTCATGATTGACATAGAAAATCAGCAATTCATACAGCTAAAAAAGAAGAAAATAGAAGACGAAATGACAGTAAAACTTAACATTAATCAGTTAGAGGGGGTAACCCTACTTGTAACTGCTGCTTTGAATGCCTACAAGCCAGATAATCTAGGAGAAAGCTTGCTTTACGAGATTGTAGATAAGGTTAACGATAGGCTTAAAGCTAAGATCAAAAAACGCCAATTTGAAAATAGAGTAGGCACAAGCATCACACTATCCTCTATTGAGGCTAAGGCCTTTCATTGTTGGTATAATCAAATTGTAACCATTTTTCAAGAAGACAGCTATCGGTATGAGCGTACCGTTGCTAACGCCATTCTAAACCAAATAGATAAGGTATATGCATAAGATTCAGCAAGAAATTGCGGAAGTCGAGAATTGGCTTCGCGATAACCCTAACAGCAATTGGGAGCACCGTTTCGATATGATAAAAAAGCTCTCGGAATTAAACGATCAGTTAAACTCTTTAAAATCTACTACAAATGACAATTAAACAGCAACAAGCAAAAGACAAAGTATGGTTTGACGAGGCAGGTACACAGATACCTTACAATAGGACTACTATGTATGAGCGTAATGCGGAGCGTTCAACATTTAAACTAGCTACAGAAGCCCTTAAAATACACGAGCAATTAGCTGCTTACAAGGAAAGGGTAAGGAAAGAGGCCGAAGAGCTTTATAAGCTCTTTTGTGAGGAAAATGGCGGGAAAATAGGAAAGGGTAAAGGCAATGCTACCTTCTACAATTTTGACAGGAGCATAAAAGTAGAAGTTAGCATTTCGGAAGCTATAACCTTCGATGAAAACACCATACAACTAGCTAAAGAAAAGCTAGACGAGGTATTAAGTGATGGATTGAACGGGGCTAAAGACTTCGTAAAGCCTTTAGTAATGGAAGCATTTCAAACTTCAAACGGCAAGCTAGATACAAAACGCGTCTTAGGTCTTCGCAGGTATACTGATCGTGTGCGCGACAATCGGTATAGCTTAGCCATGCAGCTTATCGACAAAGCTGTTAGACGACCAGATAGCAAAACATACTTTAGGGTATGGGTACGTGATTCAAATGGTCAGTACAAAGACATCCAATTAAATTTTGCAAGTATATAGTTATGGAAAAACAAGTTCAATTAGAAACCGTCCTTACGGACTTTGGCAATTACCTTCTTTCCGATGATCGCAAGGAGTTGTACGCTTCTCACCCCTCGCTAGGAAAAAGAAACCTAGACGAAAGGCTAAGTGCAGTCAATGACGCTGATTTAACTAATGCGTTCAGCGGTTCAAAACAGAATTAACCCGACTTGGAGCATGGCAGGGGTTCGTTTCCCCTGTCGGGTTCGGATAAATTAAATATCTCATGGAAAATAAAACAAAAGTAATCGGCTACGTAGACGGTGCAGAAGCCTACGAGCTAACAAAAAAAGAAAAACTAATGATCTGGGGGCTTGTGCTTCTTAGCTTGGCAGTACTGGTTTCAACAATCCTATTCTGGGAAACCGTAAGCAATTCAGTTAAGATAGGTATAGCTTTATGCCTAATTGCCTTCATTGATGTATTAGCGGCTATTAAACGTGCGAGAAATGCAAAGAAATGAGATGACAACAATGGAAAAGCTTTCACTAGGTGATCGCTTTTATTTCGCGAACGACAAGAAGCGTTTAGTATGGCAAAAAGTCGAGCACGAAACGACCCAAACGAAGTACAGGACATACAAACACTTCGCTTTGCTCGCTTCTGTTGTAGATAATCCCTGCATGAAAGAAGAATACAAAAAAAATCTTACTAAGGCGGTTAATAAAGATACTGCAATAGTGTTCTTAAGGAGGGCGGCTGTATGAACATTAATAGCATAAAAAATGCTTCTTCTCAAAGAGTAGTGCTTGATGAAATACTTAAACACGCTTTCAATAGTAAAGTTGATCACAATAGAAACAAAGAAAAGGGAACTATTACTATGTATTTCACATCGATCAGTAGTAAAAACTTACTGCTATTTACCAAGATTCTAAACAGTCCTTTTTTCGAAGGAATAGACCTCACTATAACGGTCTCAAGCGCAAGGTTAAAAGTAAAATTTACAGGAATAGCAGAAACAAAATAACAATGAAGGCATTAGGTATTGTACAATTTCATCAGAAAAAATTTGAATTATTGGATTTAGGGAAAACCCCATATAGAACACATTTAGGCAACATTCCTAAGAGCTTTACTTGTGTAGTAGGTGGGTTTAGTGGAAACGGTAAAACCGAATATTGCGTTAGACTAGCTAAGTTTCTTTGCGGGTTTGGTAAAGTAGGTTGGTTCTCATTCGAACAGCGTCACGGGTTTGATTTACAACTCGCTACTAGACGTAATAAAATGGAAGAACAAAACGGGCTTTTTATCCCAATAGACCCAATATCCAACCTTCCACAAGGTAAAACCTATCTTGAGGATATTTGCGAGTATTTAGACAAGAGAAACAGTCCTTTGTCTGTATTCATTGATAGTATTGACTATACGGGATGGAAAAAGGAAGACTACCTGTTTCTAAAGGAGCGGTACGATGGTAAAAAGATACTGATATTTATTTGCCATACAGATCAAGCAGGGAATCCCCGCAAAACGATAGCTAAAGATATTATTTTCGATGGAGGTATGTTTATACTGGTCAGTAAGTACATAGCTACTCCCATAAAAAACAGGTTTGGAGGCTTCGACCCATATGTGATCTGGGAGGAAAAAGCTAGAGAGTTAAACCCCGCGTTCTTTGCAAAAGAGTTTAAGAAACCCGCTAAGGTAAATGGTAAAACGAAAGATCAACAACCCCAACTGTTTGACAATTCTAACGTCGAAAACGAGGGGATAGAAGAAAATATTGTAAACGAAAGTGAGGGGGTATGTGCAAACGATCTAATAGAAAGTGAGGGGTAAATGCAATTGTACTTTACAGAAATGGAGAAAATGCTGTTTCTCGGCAAACGTGGATTTTCCATCATTTACAAGTCTACTGAAACGCATATACATGGTAGTAGGTTTGTTGACGAAGGAAAAAAAGAAGCTTTTGCAATCAAGCAAGGCAAAGAATTACCAGTAGATACAGCCTTTCACGAGGAACTTAAAAAAGCATTGATATCGTTATGAAGAAATTTGTTTTAACAAGCCCTAAGTTCATGGGCAGTATTCAATTTTGGTACAATGAAATTGATCTTCTAATCAATTATACTAATGAAACTGATTTGGACGAAACGGGGCATAAGTGGATGCTGGGTAATTTGCCAGAACACCTAAGCATGTTAGACGGGTTGAAAGCCAAAATAAAGGGCAATATAAATGAACTGCCGCCAGACTTGACATTTGAGGCATTCTATGAGCCTTATAGTCACAAGGTACAAAAGAAACGGGCATTAGCACTTTGGAACAAAATGAATGATGAATCTAAGTTAGCTGCTATTTTCTCTGTCAAACCTTATTTAGCGTATTTGCAGCGTGTAAAATGGCGTAACCAAGCCGACCCAGACACGTATTTGCGCAATGCGATGTATGAAACCGATTGGAACAAGCAACACAAATAAGATGATAGAATTGGTATTAGCATGGATAGCATTAACGTTGGCTATTGGCCTCGATAATATTGCGTCAGAAATTAAAAAATTGAAAAGTGACATCAACACAAACAATGAGAATGAAGAAACTAAAAATAGAAGAAGTTGAATATTTGAAAAGCCCGATTGATGCATATTGGAGCTTGGACAAGAAAAGTATTTCTGTGATTAAGGATAAGCCATATAGATACGATTATCGGAGAGGTGTCATTGATAAACTTGAAAACGATGTAATACCCTTTGGTTTTGAAGACCCCTTTATTAGGGGGCTTGATACTGCTAATTGCGCATTCCTTAACTTTTCGGCGCAATGGATTCCGTGTACAGAAGAGGGTGAAGAGGTTTTAATAATTTCAGAATAATGACACCTAAACAAATACGATATGTAAGAGGTTTGCTAGTTAAAGCAGGCCTCTTAGACATGAAAGACGAGATAGTCTTTAATTTCACAAATGGGCGTACCCAAAGCCTTAAGGAAATGACCTATCAAGAAACCAACGAGTTGATATCTTCATTAACTGGCAAGCTTAATCCCGATCTACACAAGCGAAACAAGATGATTGCCAAGATATTTTCGTTAGCTCATGAAATGCATTGGGAGTTGCCTAACGGCAATGTCGACCTAGCGCACATTGATATCTTTTGCTTAACGAAAACTAAGCAAAAAAAGAAGCTTAGTCGATTTGAAACGTCGGAATTACCTGAATTAGTAACCGTATTGGAAAGGGTTCATTTTTCATTTTTAAAAGGTATTTAAATGTTTGAAGACAAGGAAACAATTATAGAAAATACTTGCATAGCGCTGTTTGACGAATTTACAATTGTGTACTTTCCCGACCATCACGAACATGCAATGTGTTGCATAATTACTTTCAAGGTTAGCTACTTTTTTAGTATGAGTTGGCGTAAAATTTGTTTTTATTTCGACGGGTCTTCTCGCAATATAGAGGAACTTATTTTTAACGAAGCTATTAGACTATGTTCTTAATTGATTTTAAATTACGATATTTGATGCATGAAAAGATACTAATATTAGTAGTCGCACTTGTGGTAGCAATCGGCGCGTTCTACATTGCCTTATCACCGTCAAATAGTGAGATCAAAGCGGAGATGGCAAAGCGGGATAGTATACAGACGGAACATAAAGATACGGTCAATGACTTGTTTAAATAACAATAGCCCCAAGCGGGGCTTTTTTTATGCCTAAAAATGTAGGATAACTTTTTTAGGTAATGATCTATTTCACTTCGTATTTTTGTCTTAATGCGAGGCCGCCAAAAACTCTACGATGATCTAGTACAACCTAAGCCAGAACCTACAGGAAATGGCAAACGTCTTTATATGGCGAAAAGAGACGAAGCCCTTATTTATCGATACTATTTTTACTCCACTGTTGCAGGATTTTCATACGAAAAATGTTTACGTCTCTTAGAAGATGAGTTTTATTTAAGCGAGCGGGCTATTATAGCCCGCCTAGACGCAAATTACGAGTTGTTGAAAGAAGTTGTAGGCCGAAGCCCAAAAGTGTCTTATATCAAACAAAAATACCCTTATTACACTTGGGCTGTCTAATCGGATGTTGCCGACCTGTCCAAAAAAACCGTTTCGAATTTCATGTTAGTTACCTTATAGCCGTCAGACCGTTTCTCTTGTACCTGACTAACTCTGTCAAATTCGCCCTCTTTATCTCTATATCGTTGCAATTTTTTGTAGACAAGGTTATTTAAAGCAAATCGCTCAAGTGCGTTATTTCGGCTTAATACGGGGGTTCTTATTGCTGTTTCTCCAATAACGTCAACCGCTATACGCAGTGTGATAATACCTGTGATCTGTTGAACCTCCTTATCATAATCTAAACTTTGAGTTCTTGGAAACTCAATATCGATCAAAACGCACGGAAAGGCAAGTGCAGGACGCGTTTCATAGATGTCGAGTTGACCGTAATCTAAATCTATATCCCTAAGTTCGGGAATGTCTTTCAAAAGGTTTGAAACCTTATTATAAATTATATCTTCCATTATCTTCTAATTGCTTGATTTATGTGATTTAATGACGTGTTTCTAAGTTTAGTTAAAAGCACTGGACTTCTTCCAATGAATTGCCTTTGCGGCATATTGATACGATAAGCTTTAAAGCTTAAGCCTTGCCCCGCTGTGGTTCCTTTTTTAAAAGCTCCCATTCCGCCAAACATCTTTCCTCTTTTACCTCGCGAATATCTATTTCTTACAAAATTCTCACTTCTTGCAGCGCGATTGATAACACCACCGAAATTATGAATTGAAGCGTAAGGAGTATCGTTGTAGTACGTGACAGTGCTACTTGATGCCCTGAACTTATTTCCCCGCATTAATCGACCTGTTTTAACCAGTACTGTTCTAGGTTTTCCTTTATCCTTTTTTGCTCTTTTAGGCCATGAATTAAACGCGGCGCCTTGATAACCTTGACGTCTAAAATTGTCAAGTGCAAAGTTTACCATATCGTTACCGATCAGGGTAGGCAGCGTGTTTAGCTGCCTTACAATTCTATTCTTGAATGCTGTAAAACTACTTTCGAAACTCATTTTGCTATATTGAAAAAAACATGTACATTTGTGTGTGCTAAGCTTGCGAGCTATGCAATTGCAAACAGGGGGTTAAACATCGTTTTAACTCCCTGTTTGCGTTTAAGGCCGCTTGTAATTAAGATATTTGCCGTCAACCGTTCTAAATGTTATTTCCTTTAAATCTTTTAAAGCTTTAAATCGAGATCTTGCCATTCCTTCAAGGTTTCCAAAGTATTCGTCTAACTGGATAAGTACCCTGTTCGCTTGTTTATTACCCGCTCGTATCCTATTTTCTACTTTGTCCCACGTAACAGGTAAGGTTGGTCGCTCGTGCTCCCAATATTTGCCGTCTATCCGTAAGTCTGGGTTTTTATTGCCCTTTGTATCTGGTAGCAACTTGTTTCTTAGTTCTGCCTCTTTTGCATGTATCTCTGGTAAAACGTCCAATTTACCGCCCTTCTCGGCTAGTTCCGTTGCAATTTGCATTAAAGCTTTCATGTCGCTTTTATTATCGCGCTCCGCTACTATATGCAGTCGTATTTGCCCTTTTCCGACTTTAGTTACACTGTATTGCTCTTGTTCTGGTAAGTGGAAAACAGCGTTATCTAACACCTTCTTCGGTACGCCGTCATAATATGGATGATCTGGTGGAAAAGCTAATTTTTGTTTTCCTAGATTGACGCCAAAAATGCCAGGTTCAACAGATGGATAAATTATATCGCTATCATTAGTTGGAGTGGCATTTGCGTGCCGTCTTACCGTACTTCTACACCCATAATGATTAGGCGGATACCATTTATCCCAAAAGGGGTGTGTCCAATGGAGAATAACACCGTTGAGTTCTTTGCACTGATCGCTTGTGCGTCCATCTATAACGGCGACAAATTCTAGGTAAGGCAATACATTAGATTCAGCCTCAATCTGTGTCCATAGGCTTGACATTTGACCGCCCGCAATAGCTGTATTATACTCCGTCTCCAAATGACGAACATGGTCAATGTTAATCCGAACAGCGGCATCTCGAAAGTCATTGAAGCTTCTAATCCTATTGTTTGAGTCAACTAGCTCCCTACTGATAGCGGTTAGCTGTTGATAATTCTTGGCCGCGCTAAATTGCCATACGTTTTCTTTAAGTTTTAAAAGCGTTTCAAAATCTGGTAAATCAAAATCTACCTTTGGAATATCTAAGCCGTAGCCTTCCGTTACCCCCGTCCAAAGTCGATTAGCGTATTCTGAAACTACCTCTGGGTCTATTCCCCCTTTAGGCATCCCTTTATTTTCCCATACTTTTAAAGACATCTTTAAAAGTTTTTCAAATAATCCATTAGCTTCATTGTCGGTCACTGAAAGCTTTACACTACTTGAATGTTCTTTACAACAATCCAAATAAAGCGCGTCCAGTTTAGACATTAGTTCTGTATGGGGCATTGCTCCAAGCCCCGCAAGTGTTCTAATTAACCTTGCAGGGCGTGGTCGAAAAAATGTTTAGCTTTCTGCCATAAGTTGAGACTAGCTTTTGAAAGTTCTGCCTTATCTGGTTGTGAATTTTCTGTTTGTGGTATTGCTTGTGCGTTGGGAAGACTTGAATTAGCCGCTTTCTTGTCGTTCTTTTGCTGTTCGTAGTCTTCGGGTTTGGTCATGCCGTACGTTTCGTAAAAACTATTGTCGTCCATTGGTAAACCTAAATCCTTTACCATGCTCTTATGTATTTCGAAACGTTCTTTTAGTGAAAGCCTTTCTTCACCTTCGCCTTTGACAATAAAATACCCCCCCTCTGTATTAACTCCATTTGCTTCAAGTATCGGGATGAATTTTCGATTCAGAATACGCCTAGTGTAATCTCTTAACCCTTTAAACCCGCGTTCCTGTTCGTTGTTATGAGTTTCGCTTTGAGCATAACCGCTAGAGGAACTGCTAGTTGTAGTTTCGGTTACTCCTAGTATGGTTACGCTCATTTCTTGATTACAGGCATCTTTTAAAAGTTTAAATAATTGCCCATCCCCTGTACTTGCGTTCTTTTCAAACCTAATGTTTGAACCCTTTGGGATGACTGCATAGGCTGCGCTTCCTGCTTCCTCTAAAGCTTTTTCGAGTTGGATTCTTTGTGCTTCGTCATAGGTGTCGTATTCTCCAATTCGGAAGGGCATCCCGAATATTTCAGCGAATTGAGCCCAGTCCCCAAAGCCGCCACGTTTATAAATGACATATTGGGCGACTTTCATTAGTAAGCCTAAGTCATCTGGCTTACCCACTTCGAGGCATGTTTTTGCATAAATACCTTCACGTATGTTAATGCCTGTATCACCGCTTTGTTCACTTGCAAGTATTCCCTCTTTTGGACGTATATGTTTGCGAGGCATCTTCCAAACATCAAACCCGTTTTTAGTAAAATTTGTAAACTCAAACCACGTAATACCCCATAGCTTGGCTTCGACAATACCTCTTAAAACTTCCTCAAATTCATTCGTATCAATCATGTCATTGACAAGTGGTATTACTTCACCTTCTTTACTAAATTCCCATTCGGCACCAACTACGGCATTGATATACTTTTCAACAATTCCTGTCAAATGCCCATCCAGTAGAATGTTATCGTATAAATCATAAAGGGACGTTCTACGTGGGTTTATAGATTCGGCCGATTGTATAGCGTTCTTCCAAGACTGAATGTCGCTTGACTGACGGTTAACAGGTCTTATATTTATGTGCTGTTGTAATATATTTATTTCTTTCGGCTGTTCTGGGTTGGTTACCGCTACTTTGCCTTTAATACGTCTTTTGCTCATTTTTAAAATGCTTTTAAAAGTTTAAAAGTGGTTTCGTCTTCTGGGGTTGCTACCGTAAATAAATACTTGTGACGGGTCTACACCTGTAGAGGGGTTTACGGGTTTTGGCGGCCAGTTGCGAGGCGTTAGTTTTCCTGATTGAATTAATTTTAGCGTCTCTATAGCTTTTTCATAGCGGTCTTGAATAACCGCATAGTCTACGCCAACATTAGCAATTGCTATAAACTGCCAAGCAGCACACACTTTCACTAGTCCTAACAATAAGGGGTCTCTATTGTCAAGAGTTAATGGTTCTATGTCATCGTCAACGTCTTCTAACGGATCGGTTTCAAAATCAAGCGGGTCTAACAAGTCGCCTATGTCTTGAGTGATGTCAGCCGATGCCAGTAAAGTTGCTGTATCGAACCGTCCCATATACCCCGCCACCTCTTCAATTCCATAGGCAATAGCGGAAGTTAATAACTGTTCGTCTTGTCTGCTTATGGCGTCTACCTTTTCGCCGTAAATCAATGTTAAAATGTCTTGTCTCGTTATGAACATGGTTTTAAAATTTTATACTCGTTTACTATTGGTTGCGCGTTTTACGATCTTGATACTTGAGGCGTGAGTCGAGTGTTTTTGATTCAGTATATAAACCCCACCCTCGGCTGCGTCTGGCGCATCATCGTGCGCGCTGCTTCCCGGCTCTAAGCTTATGAATTGCTCTTCGCATCGTTGCATGTGCGGGTTATTTATTTCAGCCTTGTTGAGGATGAGTTTGCCGTTTCTGTTGAGTGGCTCTAATAACACTTCGATACGTACTATTTTTTCTGGTTTCTTGCGGGTGTCTCCAGATATCGGTATTACCTTGCCTCTTTTAATCCCTTCTTTGTAGAAAGCTTGCAATAACTCGTCTTGAATAAAGTTTGCTTCCATGAAGTAATAAACAGGCACCTTGTCACCTACAAACCCTGATATTTGATAGTGCCAATCTATCATAGCTGCTGTAGTAGTCTGTTCTACGAAAGCCTTTATAATGTGAAATTCATCCCGCCATTTCCCGATAAGAAGTGTCGCTTTAAAGTCGTTTTTTGAAGAGCTTTTGAAAGAGGGGTCTGTATAGCAAACAAGAAAACCGTATTCATTCAACGGCCTCATTTCCCCGTAGGTCATTTCTTTAAAAATTGTACCTTCTGATATCGGATTGTTGAAGTATTCTTTTTGAGCACTTGCGTAGCTGATCATGCGTAGCATGTCGTTAATGTCCTCTTCGCTGTTTTTTTCAGGCCAAGAGCTTTTCCCGTTCTCGTCTCGGATGTTGACGATACTAACATCGTGTGCGAGCTTCTCTAGCATTGATACGGTACAAACTTTAGCGATTTTATTATTGCACACAATAACCCGATAATCCCCAGAAACGGATACCGTTGGTATTAATGCTTCTTGTATCCATTTAAACTTTTCCTTAATTCTTCTTGGGTTTCGGCATTCCTCGTCTGTATCAATGTCATCAATGATAATGCAGTCGACACGGGAAGCACCATTACGGGTACCCCGTGGCGACTGACCAGCACCTAAAGCCCTCATTGAAAAACCACTAAGTGTTGTAAACTCGCTATCCGTCCAAGAACCTACCTTTTCCTGTAATCCGTAGTCATGAATTATGCGTTGATTGTTTTCTAATTGAAGCCTGTATGGAGTTAGCAGCCTTACTGCGTTATCCTGACTATTAGAAACTAGCAAGATGTTTTTTAGCTCCTTTGGCACAAGAGCGAGATACAACACAACCATCATTGTAAAAGTGGACTTAGCTAGCTCACGCGCCCACATTAGGATTTGAAACCACCTTTTATTCGCGATCAGACGTTTTAAAACTCTTCGATGAAACCTCGCCAGTTTTACTTTACAGTATTCCGTGAAATAGTATTCAAACCATTTTACAGGGTCTGCTTCCAAGCTTTTTAATCTAATTGCTTGCTGTGCGGGCGTTTCATTGAGATCAATAAATGTTGTTTGCCTGATGTTGGAGGCGAAAGATTCCCAATCTATTAAAGCCCTCTTATCAATTGGTTTTAATGCGGGCTTTATCATCTTAGATTGGCTTTAATGTACAGGTCAAAGCATTCAGTTAATAGTTTGGCTTTGTCTAGGTCTACGGTTCTAAAAAAGTTAACAACCTCCATTGAGGCTTCAATAACGTTCCTAACTGATGTTTCGGTTTCCAGAGATTTTATTGTCGCTGAAAGCTTTGCTAACGTGTCACTTTCCTTACTGTCTGCAAATCGCTTACCTATCGGCTTCTGATCTATCGAATCATTTAGCTCCCTTATTTGCGAATAGAGTCGAGCTAGTTCCTCTTCTTTGGTTAGGATGCTGTATGTTTTGATTTTATCCCAACCTTCTTCGTTAACCCATTTGCTGATACTCTGCTGTGAAATGCCTGTACGTATGGCTATTTCTTTCTGGGTAATTTTCTCACGAAGGAAAAGGGTTTTTGCCCAGTCCTTTTTTTGCGCTGTTGTGAGTGTTTTTGTTGCCATATTTTACCGTTTGTGAAGCAAAAATGGCCTAATAAAAGGGGGTAAAAAATTCACCTAACAGAGAGTGTACACGTGATGCACAACGCGTGTACAATGTGCGTCTACGCTCTGTAAACCAAGTTTTTTAAGTCAAAATACCGCCTTTCCTTTGCCTCAACAAACGACAAAAAATGTTGAGAGGAACCAAACGAATAGTTATTTCAAATGAATCAGTCAACCGCCTTGGTTTCTGGGTAAGAACGGCGGGTATTGATTTGAGTTTTTACCTAAAAAGTCCTATCCTAAAATTCGAACACGAGAAGATTGGTCGTTCTAGCCTGCCTATTGGAAAGTTGGTTGATTTACGAGTAGAAGAGAATGGCGATTTAACTGGATTACCAGAATTTGACCCAGACGACACTTTTGCGGTTGAATTACACGGAAAGTACGAAAAGGGTATCATAAATATGGCAAGTTCAGGCTTTATTGCTAAAGAATGGACTGACAACCCAGACTACCTAAAAGACGGCCAGTTGTATCCTACACTTTACACTTCCATCCTAGATGAAGTATCAATAGTAGAACGCGGTATCAATTTCGACTGCCTTTCGTATGTGTCTCTTTCCGCTAACAACGGTAAGCGAGTTCAATTATCACAATCAGGCGAGGACTTAAACCTTCCAAAGCTTTCATCTAAAAACAACAATATGAATAAAATTGAGATCACAAACCCTAGTGGTTTACTAGCAGTATTGAAACTTAGCGCGAACGATGCTAATGAAACTTCAATCCTAGCAGCTATTCAGAAGGTAGCTAACGAAAACATTCAACTTTCAGCCGATAAGTTGGACTTGACAAAGAAACTTACCGATAAAGAAAAGGAACTGAATGAGGTTAAGCTTTCCGCTCAAAAGGCTAAAGTTGAGCAATTGGTGCAAAAGGCTGTAGATGACCGTAAGATTACCGCTGATGAAAAAGAAGAGTATGTAGCCTTAGCGACAAGTAACTACGAAAGTGTAGAAAAGCTATTGGCTAAAAAAGCTTCTTCACCAACTGCACAAAGTACCTTATCTGGTGATAGTAAAACTCGTGTCTCGGAACTGGTTAAACTAAGTTTCTCCGAATTGCATAAAAACGGTGGATTGGAGGAATTGAAAAAGTTAGACCCCGAAGCTTATAAGAAGAAAATAAGCGAGTAAGTATACTCCCTAACGACTTAACGAATCTTTTTAAAACCCTTTTAAAACAATTAAAAACAACGAAATGAAACAATTTATTAAATCCTTTTTAGTGCCATTTTTAGGCTTCTTACTTATGATAGCGCCTGTTGTAGCGGCTGTGACAGAGCAAATCAATATTTCACCACAAATAGCCGCTGTGGGTGTTACAGTGGTTCTTATTGCTCTTTCCGTGCTCGGTAAAAAGTACTCTGCTCCAAACGTGAATGTCGCAGGTGTGACGGTCGAAATTTGGGTAAAGTACATAATTGAAAGGTTTTGGAAGAATAATGCATTTATGAAAAATGCCTTTAATGACGATCAGTATGTTATTGGAGGCAAAATAGTACACATTCCACAGCCGGGCGCCAAACCCGTGGTAAGGAAAAATAGAACTACGTTTCCTGCCGCTGCTGTTCGTAGAACCGACACCGATATACTTTATGCGCTCGATGAATACTCAACCGATCCGACACACATACAAGACGCTGAGAAAGTCGAATTGAGCTATGATAAAATTGATAGCGTTTTAGGTGATCATATTGGCGCTATTGCTGACGTTGCCGCCGATGATATGATTTTGAAATGGCTTGCTGACATTCAAGCAGCTAATATCATTAAAACTACTGGTCCCGCTACAGCGGCTACATTAGTTGGTGCTACTGGAAACAGAAAAGCAGCGGTTCACAAAGACATTCGCCGCGCTCGTTTATTGATGAATACTAACAATGTTCCTCAAGGTGACCGCTTCGGATTGCTTGAAGAAAATATGGCAGATCAAATTTTTGAAAGCTTAAGTGACAACGAGCAAAGAAACTTCACGGAATATGCTGACGCATCAACAGGTGTTTTAGGCCGTCTTTACAGCTTCGATATTATGACGAGAAGCAGTGTAGCCGCTGCTACAAACACTGATGCTATAAAAGCATTAGACGCAGAAATACTAGCTACGGATAATGCGGTATCGATGTTTTGGCATAAGAACGCCGTAGCACGGGCGCAAGGTGAAGTTAAATTATTCGATAATGTTAACGACCCTCAATACTATGGTGACATTTATAGTGCCTTAGTACGAATGGGCGGACGTAGACGCCGTGCGGATGATTTAGGAGTAGTTGCGTTGATTCAAGATGCAGTTGCCTAATGAATTGGTTCGAAAGGCTTTTGAAGACCTACGGATATGAGAGTTTGGCGCATGTAGGTGAAAGCCTAGCGCCAAGCTTAAAATACGCAGGTTTCACCACTGGTAGTACGATGTTAAGCGCATTTGCTGTAAGCGTAGATAGGATTTTCGGTTTAGATGCTTACGCGTTCTTCGCATTCTTAATAGTTCTTCTCACTGAGTTAATTAGCGGTATTACCGCAAGTAGAATAAGAAAAGAGGAACTAAGCAGCATGAAGTTTAGCCGTTTCCTTTTTAAGGTTTTTTACTACCTCGTTTTGATTGCCGTTCCTTACCTGTTTTCGGCCTCTTTCAAATTTCATAGCAAAGATATGGCCGCTATTGTATTCGATTGGATGCATGTGTTTCTGGTGATACAAATAGTATTAGAAAACATGATTTCCATTTTGGAGAATATGGCAGTGATCAGTGGAAAACCAAAAACGCACATCATTAACAAGCTTACTGAAAAGATTGAAAATCTTATAAAATGACAAGACAAGATTACATAAAACTTATCGCTCCTGTTGCCCAAAAGGTATGCAAGGGTACGGGTCTTTTCGCTAGTCTCATGATAGCGCAAGCTATCGTAGAAAGCCATAATGGTGCAAAGAATACGCTTAGCTTATTAGCGGCAAAATATCACAATCACTTTGGCATTAAGACCTCTAAAGGTTGGACTGGCGCCGTTGTCAACCTGAAAACGCGTGAAGTCTTTAGTAATAAAGACGTGTACATAAGAGACGGTTTTAGAGCCTATCCAACACTAGAAACTGGGTTTGCTGATCGAAATAGGTTTTTAACAGTCAATCAACGCTACACCCGTGCGGGAGTATTTGCAGCTAAAACGCCAGAACAACAAGCTATAGCGTTGCAAGCGGCGGGATATGCAACCGACCCTAATTATGCTAAAGTATTGGGTCAAGTAATTAACGGATCGGCGAAACTAAAACAATACGATGTATGAAAAAAGGGAAGTGAAAAACGTAGCGTTTTTGCTCTTAGTTCTGGTGGGGGCTTTAGTCTCTTTCTTATTTTTTAGTTCATGTGGTAGCCGTAAGAAAACTATATCAACAAGGGAGGCTATTAGCGAAACGGTGACCGAAACAAAGGGGGTAGATGTTAAATCCATTACCGAAACTAGGCAGTACGGTGAGCGTTTAACGGGTTCAATCCCTGTAAAAATACTGCATAGCGATAGCTCTAACGTGGTTATTGAAAGTAAGGGCGGAAAACTGACGCTATCTAACAAAGGTGGAAGTTTAAATTTTGACTTAGAAGCAAAGCCAACCACTACCACCAACTCTTACAACGAAGGTCGTTTAACGGCTGACAGTACAACATCAAAAGCAACTGAAAACAAACAGGTCATCGATGAAACTAGAAAAGGGTTCACGCTGCCTTGGTGGGGTTGGGCAACCATAGTTTTTGCAGTAGTACTCGCTGTTTATTTAACTCTTAGAAAACTCTTAAAACACTTTTAAAACACTTTAAAATGGATAATAAAACAAAAGAAACATTGGCGTTTCTATTCGCACGAAACAAAGAGGCAAATTCGTTCAGCATGACTTCTGACGGTCAATTCTTTTCGGAGAAACACCGTGCCGAATCACACAGCCAAAACCTTAAAGACGCAAAGGTTACTACTTATCATCGTTCGGCTTTTGAAACGGTTGATAAGCTTAAGGCTCAATTATCAGCGAAGGAAGCGGAAGTAGAAGCGGTTAAGGCTGAACAGACAGCTAAAGAAGCGGCTGAACAAGCTGCTAATAAGGCTACCAAAACGGAAGAACTGGAAACCGTTACTTCTGGTGAAAATCAAGAAGAAAAACCAGTAGAAGAGACAAAAGTTAAAACCACTAAAAAAGCTAAATAGACATGGCAAACTTCATTTATACAGGCTTAAAAAAAGCAACATTTTACCCGATTTTGGAAGACGGTACATTAGATACCGCTAATCCTATAGAGCTTGGTAAAATTTATCAAGACACGCTCAAAGGCACTCGTGCTGACGATACAGTGCAAGATCATTTCGCGGAAGGTGAGCCAGAAAATCCCGCAGAGTCTTTTTCTACCAAAGGAGTTAAGACAATCACTTTGCAATTAATGCAGATTATACCCGAAGCTGTTGCAGCCATTTTTGGTGGTACTATCACTACAGTTGATGGTAAAAAGGTTTGGAAAGAGCCAAGAGACACCCCTCAAGTCTACTTAGGGGCTGAATTTGAGACAAAAAACGGTTTGATCAAACGATATAACCGCTTGAAGGTTTCCGCGAAGGAAAACGACAACTATATGGCTAACCAGTTGATGTTGATTGACGTATCAATGCGGGTTCTTAACCCTATGGTCGCGTCGTTGGGCCCAAGTGAAACTGTTTGGCCTGAAACTGTTACTACTCCTTAAACTATAGTGTATGGACGCTAAAAACATCGAAAAATTAGCAGCCGATAGTTTATTAAATAGGGGCGTGCGTTACAATATGCCCGCCCCTAAATTTTTAAGGTTGCTATTTATTAAGCACATACCAATCACTTTAAGACGTCCTTATTATGGTATATCCACGCATATATCACGGCTTTATGTATCGACTGGAATTGACCCAGAAACTACTAAAGAATTGACGAGGCACAAAATTTTTGAATTACATCATAGTCACGGCAAAACCTTCTCGAAGATTATAGCCTACGCTGTGTTGAACAGCTTCTTTCTTACATGGTTGGTAAGACCTTTAGCGTGGTTTTTTAGGGCGTTTTGCCACGAAGAAGAATTTGTGACTATGCTGTACATCATATTAGCCCTATCTGCGAAAAAGGATTTCGTAGATATTATCGGATTGGCGGCGGGGATGGTAGTAACCAGTCCAGCCAACGAGACGAGCCAAGAGAACGAGGGGAGTTAAAAGCCGTTGGCTTACATAGCCCCGTAGGGTTGGTATTTTATTTAATGAAAGAGTTAGGACGAAGCAAATGGTACGTGTTATGGCGGATGACTCTGTTTGAAATACAGATTGCGTTAGACGATCAACCACGAACAATTAAAACAGGTAAAGACCCTGATAAATCGGAATATACAGAAATATCAGACGAAGAATTTGGCAACTTATGAGCAACAGGTTAGACCCAATAGACTTACAGTTCATTATTAACAGCGCAGAGTTTCAGGCGGAACTTGAAAGGATTCGTACTGATACAAGGCGTACTATTCGAGAAATTGAAGCCGATGCGCAAAGAACTGGTAAAGCTTTAGATAGATTGTCGCAAACACTTGCGGGTGTCTTCTCTATCTCTGCTGCTAAAAGTTTCGTTACTGAACTATTACACGTCCGTGGTGAATTTCAGCAAATTGAAAACTCCCTTGAAACAATGTTACGTAGTTCCACCAAAGCAATCGCTTTGATGGAAGAGTGGAAAGGGCTAACGTTAAGGTCTCCTTTTAGACTTTCCGAAATTGCAGCCAGTGGAAAGCAGTTACTTGCTTATGGTATCGATGTACAAAACGTTACCCATGACATTGAAATGCTCGCTAACATTGCTTCTGGTGTTTCACAACCCATTAGCGAAATCGCCTATCTGTATGGAACCTTAAGAACGCAAGGCCGTGCCTATTCAAGGGATATTTTGCAATTTACCAATAGAGGTATTAACCTTTTACCTCTCCTTTCCAAACAGTTGGGTATAGCTCAAAAAGATGTAATGGCATTTGTGGAAGCGGGTAAAGTGGGTTTTACGGACGTTGAACAAGCCTTTATATCTATGACTAGCGAAGGTGGTCAATTCTATAATTTGATTGGAAAACAAGCTGAAACACTTACTGGTCAGATCAACAGATTAAAGCACGAATGGGAATTGATGTTAAATGAGATTGGCGAAGATAATGAAGGTTTCCTTTCGGGTGTGATCGGTACTGCTGCTACAGTGGTAGAGCATTACGATACTGTTCTTGATATTATGGGGGTGTTGATCGCCACCTATGGAGCATACCGCGCGGCTGTAATCGTAACTACAGCTATAGAGGCCGCGCGTGCTACTAGCTTGGTACGGTTGAACGCGGTACAGTTATTGGCAGAGGCGGGTGCTGTTGCTTTAAGAAGAGCACAATTAGCATTAAACGCCGCTGTTTCTGCTAACCCTTATGTTATCGGTGCTGCCGCTCTTGCGGGTTTGGTTACCTATATGGCACTTGCTGCTGACAACACCGATAACCTTACCTCCTCAAAGAAAATAGAAAAGGACATAATAGAAAGCGTAACTAGCAGTGTCGAAACGCAAAGGTTAAAGCTCCAAGAGCTTTTGAAAACGGCGAAAGACGAAAACGCTAGCAAGGCATCACGTTTAAAGGCTTTAAAAGATATCAATGCTATCAGTCCCGAATATCTCGGAAACTTAAATCTTGAGAACATCAATACGAAAGCCGCTACTGACGCTGTAGACGAATACATTAAAGCATTGAGACGCTTAAGTATGGAAAAGGCCATAAATGATAAGCGTACTGATTTAATGAGCAAAATAGTCGATATCCAAGTTCGGAGTTCTGGCGATTTTAGCGTGTTCGATCAGCTAGCAGCGGGCGCAAAAAGTCTATTGCCTTCCAACTGGCACAGGAGTAGCGCGGATATTCTATTGCAAACCGAAGAATTAAAGGGTTACTACGAAGCCCTAGACGCTTTGGCTAAAATGCAAAAAGAAGCATTAGAAGAGACTGCAATCGAAGAGGAAATAGCCCAAAAGCGTACCCTTAAATTCTTGGATGAACGTATTAAAGAACTGAAAGAAGAGCAATCTGCTCAATCTGACAGTAAAGCTGTTTTTGAAAAATACCAAAAGCAAATAGACGCTTTGGAAGCCGAAAAAACCCGAATTACTGGGAAATTGTCTAAGGAAAATAAGAAGATCGCTGACGAGCAAAAAAAGATGCTTCAAACCATCGCGGAAGCGGAAGAGGAAGCTTTTAGAAAAGGTCTTGCCCGTAACGAAGAAGAGATAAAGGCGAACAAGGATAAGTACGAGAAGATGCGTAGGGAAGCAAAAGAAGCGGGGCTTGGTGCAGGTGTTTTAGAGCGTATAGATCGTATTGAAGAAAGAACTACAGGCGACATAAGATATAGACAAGAAACTGAAAAATTTAAAATAGAACTAGATCGTCAGAAAGAACTTTTTGCAGATTACGAGGAATATAAAAACAAGCTATCCGTTGAGGCTGCGAACAAAAGGTTTGAGGGTGAAAAGGCCAACTATGACAGTTATTCTAGCTACGTTCAAAGCGAGATTGATAAGCTTAATAGTGCTACATCTGGCAGAGAAAAAACGGGCGTTGAACAGGAACGCTTGAAAGTGTTATCTGACTTGCTTAAGGCTGCTCTAAATGATGAGGCGAAACAACGTGACCAATACTATATAGAGGCGTTTGAAGCTGCTGCAAGTCTCGAACAAGAGCTATTAACGATAAAGAAAAAGTACGCCAAGTTAGCCGCTGATCTGGGTGACCCGAACAATCCAGAATTAAAACGCCAAAGGGACGAAGAAATACTAGCGGCGGAAGATCAGGCTTTCAAAAGGACGGCAATCTTTAGAAAGTTAAATAATGATATTCTAGACCTAACAGCCGACCAGATCAGGCAAGAGATTCAATTATTGAACAAGGCGCTTGGAAACGATTTGTTAAGTCCCGAAACCTACGCCGCGGTTCAAAGTAAGATCACTGACTTAACTAATGTGATCGGAAGTAGACCTTCTACAAACAGGACGTTTTGGGACGTGATAATGGGGAAAGGTTTCTCCGAACGAGAAAATAGTATCAAGGCACAACTTAATCTTATCGAAGAATCAATTTCGAAGGAAAAGCTTAGTGCCGATGAAATTATACGTCAGACAGAAGAGGCTACACGGCTTAAACAGCAGCTAAAAGAAATAGCTACCCAAAAGTGGGAAGTACTGTCAAGTCGCTTACAGGAAATAGGACAATCGTTCAACGAAATAGCAAATGCTCTTCCAGATACAAATGCGGGTCTTAAAGATACTTTATTGACGTTGGGTCAAATAGTACAAGTCGGTTCTGATGCTTCGGGTTCTGTTGGTTCCTTTATGTCTGGTGATATTATCGGTGGGATTACCAAAGGAATAAAAGCTATCGCGGGGGTTGTCAACATTTTTAAGGCGGGAAAGGAAAGTGCTAAACAGGCTAGAAAGGAAGTTGAAGCCTACTATAATGCATTGAAAACGGGTGAATACGAGTATGCGAAATTACTCCGAGAACGTAAAAGAGATCATGAGGATATTAACGATTTAACCCGTACGGAATTGGCCTTGCGCCGTCAACTACTGCAAACTCAAACAGGTGCCGCGCTTGGCGAATACAATCGTCTATTAGCCCAAATACAAGCCAATGGGCAACAGATTACAGGTGTTACAACCGAAAAATACGGAGGGTTTCTAGGTATTGGTAGAAAAACTAGGTCTGTTCAGCAAACAGCGGGCGTAAGGGGCGCAACCTATGAAGAGCTAGAGCAAATGTACACAGAAGGCCGTTTAACCGATGATACTAGGAAATGGTTTGAGCAACTACAAAAGGTGAAAGGTGAAGTAGATGATATCAATCAATTATTGAAAGATATCGATGACTTGGAGATAAGCAAGTTCACGGGGGGCTTAACCGCTGATAGCATTGCGTCAACAATAAAGGACGGGTTTAATAGCGGCAAAAAACATATTATCGACTTCGCCGATGATGCCGAAAGTATTTTAAAAAATGCGTTGCTTTCCTCACTTAGCTATACTGTATTAGAAGAGCCTTTAAAAGAACTTGTAAAGCAATTTCAAAAAGATGCTGATGGCGGTTTAAGTAAGGACGGAATAGAAAGATTTAAAAATGGTTTTAACTCGATTGTTGAAAGTGGATTAGATGCCCTGTCTGAAATTGAAAAGGCTACAGGGATAAAGTTCAATGGTGACAGTTCGAAAACAAGTCCAATGGCGGGAGCCATTCAACAAATTAGTTACGATCAAGCAAACGCATTAGAAGGTCTAATTCGATCTGACTACGACTTAAGTAAACGTCATTATCTATTTATTGAAAAAAGTACTTCTCAACAACTAGCGGCTACGCTTGAAATCGTCCGTAGTAATGCCGCCATTGAAGATAATACAGCAAATGCGGTAACGAAACTAGAAGAGGCTGTAACCGAACTCAAAACAATTTCAAAAAACACTAAGCCCCAAATGACGGGCAGAGATGGAGGATACGGCTAATGTTAGGAGCACACATAATTGACGGCAAAGACCTATATGGCACTTACAAAACATTCGTAGAAAGCGGTTCTACTGGTTTTCTGGAAGTTAATACAAAGCCACGTTTTACACATGATTGGGGTGACGAAAATGGTATAGAAATCGACTTAACGACATCACCACTATTAAAAGAAAGAGAGGTTTCTCTTGGTTGCGTAATGAGGGCAAATTCGGAACAAGAGTTTTGGATAAACTGGAAAGCATTAGTTAGGCACCTTTCCCAGAATGGATTACGCAGGTTGTACATTGGGGAATATAATAGAAGCTTTTTTGTCTTTCTAAATAGTGTGACAAATTTCAAAAAGGCAACTAGGTTAAGTGGCTCAAATTACATAGGCTGCACCTTTACAATCAATCTTGTGGAGCCTTCGCCCGACTTCTGGATACAATACAATGTCTTAACTGACAAAAACGGTAATCCGTTATTAACAACAAATCGTGAAAAAATAATAATAAAAGACAATGGCTGAAGAAATAGAAATTGGTAATCTCGGTATTGCCACGCAAACCGAGGAAGCGAAGCTTTTAGGTATTGATATCAATGGTGATACATATCTTTTCAGATTACAAGCAATTCTCGCTTTAGTTAATACTACGGGGATTGAACAACCACCCGCCGTAGGTGCTACACTTCCAAAACCGTCTAGCACTAAGGTAATGATCGGTGTAAAAGCGGGAACTTATCCGCAGCCTACAGGCGGTGGGTCAGCTATGGTTGCACCCGCTAATGCCTTTAACATCGCTTACTTTAATGGCACCCGATGGGATATTATAGAAAGTCTTCCCGTTAATGCTGATTTGAGCGGTTTTGCAACCGTCAAAGGTGATACAAATTCTTTGGAAGGTATCTATTTAGCTAGCAAAACCCTTGATTTGGGTGCTGCTCAAGCAGGACGTTATACGAACGCTTTCACGCAAGATACTAACTCTTCTTACAAAAAGACAGATTATTTGTTAGTGTCGCCTGAATGGATACTTACTATAGCCTCTGGTCAACATTCTAATTGCGTTTCAGTTGAGTTCGATAAATACAAAAATCCATTAAAAGTAATGACTTGGACGGCGGGAATGCCTTTTTCGTTGCATCCAGATACGCGATATCTAAGATTTAGTTCTCTCGGTAACGCTTCTACTCCTGTTCCTTATGTTGTTCAGGTTTCAGGAGCAATAAACACAAGTTTTAGAGAACTTTCAATGCAGTTGATAGAAGCCCAAAAGGCGGTAGCTCCTACTAGCGACAACGTATTTAATTGGCGTACCATTTTGCATAATACGCAACTTAACAGTACAGGTTCATTAGGGTATAATGCTGCCACTTTGAAAACGACACCTCTAACTCGTGTCAGCGAAACAGGGCTATATGTAGTAAAAGTTAACGCAACTATTAATGCTGTAAGGATTGCTTCTTATGATGCCTTTGGAGTTTACATCGAGGGGTCTTATAACAGCCTTGCGGGGGCTGATACTTTGGTAGATCAAATGTTTGGACGGTATGGTTACTTAAACGTGCATCCGAACGCCGTTTATATCAGGTATTGTTTTGACCACCGAGCAGAGAACACACAGGAGCAATTAGAAAGTATATTTTTAATGCCCGCTAGGGCGTGGAGATCGTTGCTTTTTAATAAGCAGTACTATAGCGATTTAAACACAAGCAGAATAAGAAGTTTTCTGAAAAGTGAACGAGTAATTGATACTGACATAACATCAAAGGTCATTCTTAAATTGGGTGATTCTATAACCGCTAATTTGGCCGCTGCCGGCAGTTGGAACATATGGTTTAATGGTGCTCTTATGCCTTTCAAAGTGGTTGGCACTCCTACTGGCGGCGCAACTTTGACTAGCAACGAAAACTTGTTTGGGGATGCATATAGGACAACTGGGGGCAACACGTTTATGCGTCAGTGTGAAGTTGCTGTAAATGCTATTACTAATGGAACATACCCCGTTCCTGACGTTGTTATTATTATGGGTGGTACAAACGACTTTGATTTGGGTAGGCACGTTACACCTACGGAGTTGGGAGCAACGGACTATGATCAGTACATGGAGCAAACATTTTTTACTCAAGCCCCAGATCATAACGTCCTTTTGCCTTTGGAAAGTGTAAACAGAGGCAAAATAGCAGGTGCATTAAGATATATTGTTGAACGCATTGGAACAATTGCGCCAAATGCAATATTCGTTATCTGCACGCCAATTCAGAGCACCTTACACAATCAGTTGAGTGCTCGCAGAGTGGTTCGTGATATCCGATGGACTGCCCAACGTCTGAATATCCCGTTAATTGATCAGCACGCCGCTGCGGGAATGGTTCCACTTTGGGACTATGGCGAGAACAGAAGATTCTTAGGCGATCGAGTTCACCCGTTTACCGACACAGGACAAACACGAGGCTCTGCCGTTATGGGTAGGTTTGTTACAAATGAGTTTTTAAAGGCATTTATACCTAATGTTTAAAACATGGAAACGAAGAGAGAACAGTTAGATAAACTTGAAATAGAAAGAAATCAACTCATTGCCGAGATTGAAGAAATAAAGTTGAATATGGTAGCAATTTCCCAACGCATTGAACAACATGAGCAAATGGGTGATTCTGATACCGAAAAATTAAATCTGGATAGCGCAAACGAGTTGTCGGCTTTAGATACAAGCATGAATGAGTTGATTATCGAAGTTACCAAGATTGATATGGCGATGACGATGCTTTGTGTAGGAGGTTTAGATTAGATGAAACTTTCAGTACATAGAAAGTCGGTTAATGTAGCGGAGTTGAATGTTACGGTGCAAGCTGTGTTCACTAAGGTGTTAATGGGTGAGCATAAAATCGTCTTTTCTAATCTGGAAGTTCCGACCAAGCTAGATATTCAAATAGGCGATACTATTGAACATCGTGGCGAGGTCTTTACAATCAATACGCCTGTTGGGTACCAGAAGGTCAGCAATATAAAGCATGTTTATAACATAACGTTTGAAGGGATACGATATAAATTATATGATAAAAAATTTTTGTATGAAGGTGCTAGCGACTTTCAATTTTTTGGCAACGCTAGGCAGTTTGTACAATTGGTTGTTGATAATATTAATGAGATCAATAGCGGTTGGTCTGTAGGTGTGGTTGATGAAACAGCGGAAATCCACATGGATTTTGACAATGATAGTTGTCGCACGGCACTTACGAAAATAGCCGAGCAATTTAAGCTAGAATGGGATTTAACAAATAAGACAATTCACCTTGTAAAACAGGCAGGCAATACAACTGACTTAGTGTTCGAATATGGTAGAGGGAAAGGGTTGTATAGTTTAAGTCAGGAGTATGTGCAGGACAAAAACATAATAACAAGAGCTTACGGAACAGGTGGTACGAGGAATTTGCCAAAAGGGTATAAAGGTAAACGGATATCGTTGCCCGAAAAGTTCCTTGAAGATGCTGTATCAATTGACAAGTATGGTGTCAAAGAAGGTGAATATAGAAATGAGGAAATTTATCCTAAAAGAGATGGTGTTATAACCGCTGCTAGTGAGGTTTCAGACGAAAAGACAATATTTAGCATCACTGATACGTCATTAGATTTTGACATCAACGCGTGTTTATTGGCGGGAGTCAGTGCGAAAGTTGGTTTTCAGACAGGCGAGCTTTCAGGGTATACCTTTGAGATTGCTAAATATGATCACGACACCAAAACTATCTTTTGTAAGCCTGACGTTAGCAATAGTGACTATGTGATGCCAAACACAACTTTTAAAGCACAAGTAGGTGACGTTTATAGGCTTTTCGATATTGATATGCCCCAATCTTATATGACAGCGGCTATAGAGGAACTAAGGGAAGGTACAATGGTATATCTAAACGAAAGTAAAGTGCCACAAGTCCTTTATGGCTTGGATTTAGACATTATGTACCTTAGAGATAAAGGTATCTGGTTGAATGCGGGCGATAAAGTGAGGGTAAAAGACACTTCACTTAAATTAGATGAGCTTATCCGCGTAACAGGAGTTAGCTATCCAATCACTTTTCCAGACATATTAACTACAGATACAAAAGTAACTGCTACCATAGCAAACTTTGTTCCCTACACAATCGAAGAGCGGATTGTTAAAGACACTATTGATAATAAGAAAGTAATTAAAGTGGTTGACAGAACGAACGCAGAGAGGGCACGTAGAAACGCTTACGATCTAAGGCAGCTGCAAGCTAATATTCTTGACCCCGATAATTATTTTAATCCAGAAAGGATAAAACCGCTGTCTATTGAAACGTATATGCTTTCTGTGGGTGCCAAATCTCAAAATTTTGGTTTGAATGGTGTCGACATTAATGCTAACTATGGCGGCGATCCTAATCATATGACTGTTAGCTTAGGCTCACTGATTCACTATGAAGCGGAGATAAGCGGGCTTGGCTATGTTTGGCAGGTGCAGGCGGGCGACTTCCCCAATCTTGACCCTGTTAAGTCTTATTATTTAAGTGCCAAATGTAACCAACACGCTTTAACGGGGCAATGGTATTTATCGGATGAACTAATGCGGACAGAACAAGAGGCGGGATATTGGCATTTTAATGTCGGTATTCTTTATCCCGTAAAAGACGGTTACCGAGGTTTTGATTTTACCAAAGGAATGACCTTTATTGTAGGCGACACCATTACAACAGGTGTGATCAAGTCCTTAGACGGTTTGAATTTCTTTGACCTCACACAAGGCAAATTTAGTCTTGGTGATGATGTTAGCGGAATTGATTGGGATGTGACTAATGCGGGTGCATTAACCATTCGTGGTGCGGTTGCTTCAAGTACTGTTTTGGTAGGCTCTGGGGGCTTTGTCAGTGCAGGTTTAAGCGGTCTCGCTGATAATGGAGACCAATCTATTAGGTTTTGGTCTGGTGCTGACTTGTTAAATAAAGATACCGCGCCTTTCAGAGTTCTAAACAATGGATATGTGTACGCCACAAATCTAACATTGGGTTACGGCTCTAGCGCTTCTGGGAATAGCAATGGTTGGCGAGTTTCACCTTCTGGCATCATATCCGATTATAGTGGTGATGTAAGTAATTTTGCGCTTATCAGGGGCAGTGATCTAAAGTCAAGCTTCGCTTTCGCTACGGACTTAATACCTTCATCATCTGGCGGTTCGTTTAGCTTGACAGGACGGTTAACGAACAAAAAGCTTTCACCTTCTGAATTTCCTATTATTAAGAATCGAAATACCGCATTAGAGCTAGAAGCCTCTGGGGCGGATACAAATGTAGCATTAGATATCAAAAGCGGCACACTTAACCTGAACGGAAATAACATAGTGGTAACAGACGGTAAGGAAGGGAAAAGTTTTACGTTAGACTTTAGGGTAGGCGGCGAATCTTGGTATCAATTAGAGTTTATTAACGGTGTGGTCGTAGGAATAACAAATGTTACCAATACATAAGTTAAAAAATGTTATAAATAAATCTATATCGGATTATTAAACGATTTTTAGTATTATCGGTTTAAGAGCCGTTTATAAGTGATTTTGGTAATACTAGCTCTACAACATTTCAATAAAGTTTATGGCTACTTTTGCAATAGTCAGCAATGTAGCTGATTTTAATCATTATATAAGTTATGTCGAAATTCGATGAGGCACTCAAATTTGAGTCTAACAAGCAGCAATTTAAGAAGCTATTTCAAAAAGATTGGGATTCTGATTTACCTGCTTACATCTCGTACGTTACTGGTGTTTATAGTTGTACAATACTTGAAGCCCAGAACAAAATTTACAATCAGCTAATCCAGTTCAACGTAATTGACGAAAAAATAATGTCAATAATGAGGAAAGTCGGAGCTGAATAAATTCATCTTACATAAGGCCTTGCTCATTTGTGCGAGGCCTTTTCTTTAGAATCTAATATTTCACCCATTATATAAATATCATCACTTGTAAGTTCGCTTAGTTGATTGAGATGACCTATCCATTCCGTACCACGTTTTTCTAAAGTTCCGTTATAATATTTATCTACCATGATAGCGTAGTGTCCGCTCGTGCCGCTAGGTATCGATAAGGTTATAAGTTTCGTTTCTTCCCCGAATGCAGCCTCTATTTTAATCTCTTCCATGATATAGGTTATACATCGGAGAAGTATTATTGGTTTTAACCGCTGTGTTAAAGCCTATTTAAATTCGTTTTAAAGGGGCTTTAATATTTTGGTATCCAATGTTTATTACTTAGCATACCTTTTAACGAATATGTCATCTTTGAATTAGGATTAATAATATATCTAGGTGTGCCGTCTTGACTTAATTCATAAGGATGTTTCATAAAAATACATCCACTTGTTTCTGATACAAAATAAAGTGGATACATGCTAATTCCTTTTGATTTGGTATTAGCTTTTAAGCTGACTGGGTTTGAATTTTTTAAACGATTTAAGTGGCTCATGTGGTAGATAGAATGCTCTAATGTGTCTAAAAAATCACTTGATAAGTTTGGTATTTCTTTCCTGTTCATGGCTTTTAAAGCTTTTAACAAAAATACTCTAAAACGGTACAACTGGAATTAATTTAGGTCGAAAATTTTGGTACATTTGGTTTTGCCGATTTTACTATTATGAATCTTTTTGAAATAATTAAGCAAATTGAAAATGTGGATGCTGAAATCCACGAGCGATTGAATCCACGTCGGGCCGCGATCAGAGCCCTCAGCACTTTCAGTGCAAAGGTAGCATTGGCGGGTATACCGCTGGCAGTGAGTACCATGTTTAAAAAAGCATATGGACAAACAATTCCACAGAAAATAGTAGACGTTCTAAATTTTGCCTTAACCCTTGAGTATTTAGAAGCCGAATTTTACACGAAGGGCCTTGCTGCCGGCGGATTAATCCCTAATGCAACGGCCAGAGGTGCTATAACGGTTATCAAAGACCATGAAGACCAGCATGTAGCATTTCTTAAAAGCGCGTTAGGGTCAGCCGCAGTGTCAAAACCGACATTCGATTTTACTGCCGGTGGTGCGTTTTCCGATGTGTTTACAAATTATGATACATTTCTCGCTGTTGCCAACGCCTTCGAGGATACGGGTGTAAGGGCTTATAAGGGTCAAGCAGGTAATTTAATGGAAAACGATGATATTCTTCGTTACGCTTTAAATATACATTCGGTGGAGGCCAGGCATGCATCGCATATCAGACAAATGCGCAGAGCGAGAGGGGGTGCTGCAGCAAATCTCAAGCCATGGATCACCGGGGCTAACGACACAGGCGTTGGTGCGGTGGATCCGATTTATGCGGGCGAAGACAATAAAGTACAGGCAGGTGCCGATATTACGACATTGAATGGTGTGGGAGGAAAAATCAGTATAAACGCTGCAACGGAAGCTTTTGACGAAGCTCTTTCAAAAGAAGCGGTGCTTCAAATTGCCGGGCTTTTTATTGTGAATTAACCTTAAACAAAGGGGATGTTATGTGTAGAGGGGGAAGTGTCCAAAAGGGCACTTCTTCTTTCTTTTACTTCAGTGCTTTTTCATAATTTCAATATCGAAAAAGTCATGATCGTTCATTAGCGCCCGAAGGTTGGAACTGCTTATTTATTCAACGGTCTCCTGTGGAAAAAATTGAAATAGACGGACAAAATTGCGACTAGGCCAAAACATACGCCTGTTGTTATATCTATGAATTCAGCATTTGTACTGCGATCGAAAAGTTTGTCGCACACATACTTAATAAATGAATTGGGCAAGTTACGTTCGCCCAACTTATCCTTCACCTGCCATTGCCAATCTGTTATGGGACAATAGCCAAATCCGAACCAGAACCCTAACACCAACCATGAGCATGCCGTTAAACACACCATATAAAAGTGAAGTTTCCGCGTTACTTCCCATATCCAACCGAAGAGATTAAAAACTATTATTAAGATGTGGATGATTGTAAAAAGCAGATCAAGTAGATGGAACAGATTACTTTGCATAAGCAGGAAGGCGTTGAAGTGCCCTTGAACTGCAAAGCCCCCAAAAAGTCAGACGCTTTATGGGGGACTTTATCACACTATTTTTTCTCTGCAATTTTTTGGATATGATCTAAGTGCGTGCGCAGCACGGGGAGTGTTTTATCAATAAACTGCTTCATCTCCGGATCCTGCACCCTGTTGGAAGCTTCTTCAAAAAGTGTCACATCTTTTTTGTGATCCGCCAACATTTCTTCCACATAAGCTTTATCGAAATCGGCACCTGTCTTTGCGGAGATTTCCTGCATCTTCTTTTGCTTCTCCTCTGCAGGCGCTGCGGGAAGCGCAATGTTCTTCTTTGCAGCGAGCGCCTTTAACTCTTCATTGGCTTTTGAATGATCTTTCACCATCATAGCCCCAAACTCCTTAACTTTTGCGTCCGACGCTTTCTGCTCGGCTAGTTTCCCCAATTCTACCTCAGCAAGACCACCGCTTGCCGCTTCGGTAGCAAATTTCGCATCCTCTGTTTGCGCGGCAGTCGTATCGGTGGACATTGTCGACGTGTCTGCCATGGATTCGTTAATACTGTCGGCGGTTTCTTTTGCATCCTTGTTGGAAGCATTACCGCAACTACTAAGGGCCAGTATAATACCGGCCGCCCATAAAATTAACCTATTTTTCATAAGATAGCTATTTGTTTACACTAGAACAGTGTGTACAGGGAAAATGTTCTGGATTTTTTACTAGTTTTGATACGGGATTTCAAAGAAAAAAGTTGCACCCTGTCCCGGAACGCTTTCTACGCCTAGTATGCCATTATGTTTTTTAATAATTTCGGAGACAATATATAGACCGAGTCCAATGCCTGATATATTGTCGTTTCCCTTATTAGTTACCCGAAAAAAACGATTAAATATTTTTGACTGGTCTTCAGCCGCAATACCAACTCCGTAATCTTGTACACTTACTTTGACGCCGTAGCCTACATCTATCGCTTTTATATGTACTGCCTTACCTTCAGGAGAATACTTAACCGCATTTGAAATTAAATTAGTCAGCACTTGATTGATCCGATTTTTATCTGCGATCAGGTGCGGAATCTTCTCTTTATGAAAAATCAGTTTGTGATCGATACTGATGGGCTGTAAATCTTGAATACAGTCATCGATCAATTCATTCAAGTCTATATCGCCTAGTTGCAGCATCAAGTGCCCGCCGGAAATATTAGAAGTATCAAGCAACAGGTACACAAGGTTTGTTAACCGATCTACCTGCTTGCTTAGTTTATTGATAAAAGAAGCAGGTGTATCGTCTGTCGTACTTTTTTTTAATAACTGAGTATAAGCCTTTATACTAGTAAGCGGTGTCTTTAATTCATGGCTAGCCACACCTATAAAATCGTCTTTCATTTTCTCGACTGCTTTTTGTCTGGTAACATCGACTGACACTACCACCGCAGACTCCGGCTTCCCATCCGAATTAAAAATTGGTGATACGTGATTATTGACCCAAATCAAGGATCCATTTTTACAAATTAGTCTTTTCTCAATCTCATAAGGAGTACCCTCTGCTACCATTCTACTGAAGAGAAGATTATTGCGTTCCAAATCTTCAGGATACATCAAATCAAGCACCGTTAATTTCATCATTTCTGAAGGACTATAACCCAGCATTTTGCAAAACTGATCATTTGTAAAAACAACTTCGCCTCGAAAATTCAGCCGAAGGATTCCTACGATGCTTTGATTAACGATTGCCCGATAACTCTCTTCCGATTTTCGCAGCGCCTCCTCTGCCCGTAGTCTTTCATATCGATTCCAAAAGCGATTTGCCAATTCGTTGCCCAGTTTAATTTCAGTATCTAGCCATTTACGGGGTTTACTATCGTACAGATTAACCATACACAGCCACCGGCCGTTACGGATCAGCGGAATGCTGATGAAAGAGGCAATACCGCGCATGGCATATCGTTCAAAGCCGGGATGGGCTGAGCCTTTTAAATCTTCTACAATAAAGTTTTTGCCTGCTCGCATGGCCTGTTCCCAACCAGGCGAAATATAGTCTGCAATAGCATACACACCTTTTATCGAATGAAAGCCCTTTCTATGCCACTCATGTACAACGGTTGCCTGTTGCTCTGACTGGTCAATTTCTGCAAATGCACAAAAGCCGAGGTTTAAGTAATTCCCCAATCTTTCACAAAAGATTGCAAGGGCTACCTCCGCACTATCGGCACGGGAAAGTTGCTCTCCCATACCGGCAAGCTCGGCCAAATCCAAATCTTCACGCCTTTGAGCGGTGATATCTTTAAAAAGGATGGCCACCTGATTGTCTGCCGGTTCTCCCACTCGAAAGGCGTATACGTCGTAAATGCGATCCAATTGACTTGCGACCATTTGGAAGCGCTCCGGTTTGCCGGTCAATGCGATGCGACCATAGACTTCAAACCACAGGTTTTCATGCAATGGAGCGATATCCCGCATTCGTCGCCCTTCAGCATCGACAATTCCTGTCAGTTGCTCGAATGGTTCATTAACTTCTATGAATCGATAGTCGACCGGACGCTCTTGGCGATCAAAAATCACTTCAATTATGCAAAAGCCCTCATCTATGGAATTAAAAAGATTATAGTAGGTTTCGTCCGATAATTTGAACCGCCTTTGGGTTGATAAGCTACTTGATGTAGCGTTGCCACGACGCACAGATGAGTGCCCCTGCCTACTTCGGTCTTCAGATTTGCCGTATGTGCCATGCTCCGTTTTCTCTTTATCTTCCATAATAAGTATAGCCGGTAATTTTCAGGTAGAGCCCTCAAAATTAACTCGTAGCTAAATGTTCTTATACAACAATTCAAGCAAGCTAATGTTCTTTTGTCCTCAACTAAATAAACTTAAAGACGAAATTGACGGACGCCTTCATGAGGCTTCGGATTTAGCCATAAATGTTTCCGGCACAACGAAATTTAATAGTCTCACCTAGGCGTTTCGTCCGCTATTTGTGCATTTCGTAGAAAATAAAAGGAAGAACGAATCACCGAAACTATTTTTGACTGTTAACATTTTTCAATATGGATAAAAAGACGAAAAACATTGCCTGGATCATTGCTATCGCTATGATCATCGCCGTACTCTATACGGAGTCCTCTTGCCAATCCGGCCTTAGTAAGAATCATTTTGACAACAATGACACCCATACCCTAGACGGTTCTTTTACTGATAAATATTGGGTGCTCACTGATTTTAAAGCCGAGCCGGGGATCGATTGGGATATAGATGGCGAAATCGAGACGGATATTTTGGCAAAGCTTGATCCCTGTGATAAAGACGATGCCATTATATTCCGTAACGACAATAAAATATACCGACATCTTGGAAGTGACAAATGTGACGAAGAGGAGGAGGTCGAAAAAGAAAACGGCACCTGGAAATATATGCCTTCCACGAAAGAACTGACGATGACCGATGATCAACAAAAGGCACGGGTTTATGTTGTGGCCGCAACGAATGCGAACACCCTGGTACTTCACCATTATTTAGATGGCAGTGACGGACGCCATCTTCTAACCGCTACGTATAAAATCAAATAATCAGACTTTTGACATTGGGAAGGTAATTCCTTCCCACGCTCAATTCCACCCCATTATCCAATACGATAAAGGTTCTATGAATATCTTTATACAGCTCACGCACATGAGCCAAGTTGATAATTACCGACCGATGTATACGAAGAAACAGAGCAGGATCAAAGTGTTGAAGAATGGCGCCTATGCCAACGGAACTTATGTAAGTGTTAGCAGTAGTATATATCTCGGTATAGTCGCGATCAGCCTTCATGTAAACAATATCTACGACTCGGAGATTCACAAAGCGCCTTCTACTTTCTACCATCACATGGTCGGGATATTTTCCGTTACGCGATGAAAAATGCGAGACAAGATTTGGGAGGAGCTTAGGTATCGGTCCGATTCTGGTTATGGCGTCGTTGAACCGATCTTTGGTATAGGGTTTTAATAAATAGTCGATAGCATTTATCTCAAAGGCTTGGATAGCATATTGATCAAACGCCGTTGTAAAAATAACCTTCGGCACATGTTCCACCCGTTGCAGAACTTCAAAGCCATTTAATCCAGGCATTTGGATGTCCAGGAAAACCAGTTCTGGTTCCAACATATTAATATATTTTACCGCTTCGATACCATTATGGCATTCGCCCGCTAGCGAAAATCCGGCATGTTCTTTTAGGTATTGCTTAATGAGCAGCCTCGCATGCTCTTCGTCATCGACGATCAAAACAGATTGTTTGGACATAAAACCTAATGTATTATGTTAACATCAAATTTAGCATAATTTTCTACAAGCGGTAGCATCGTCTGTTTAATAACAAATGTGACCGACAAATCATATTTCCGATTTATTCTTAAATTGTACAATGATTTTTATTACAAGCGAAATGCAACGTAATCCATCCATATCCAATGCAACACGTCAGGAAATCCTGCTTTTTGTTTCATGTTTCCTTATAATGAGCATCCTTTATGCAACCCCAAGTCTCATAAATACCAGTGTGACAGCTCGCTATATCAAGGAATTATTAGTCGACTGTCTGTTTATGGCTATAGCCTGTTTACCTGTATGGTGGCTACATTTCCGAAGGCTAGCTCATTGGTCGTTAAAAAAAAGATTTTTCCTTCACCTATTTAGTGCGGTTTTGTATTATAGTATCTGGATGTTGTTATATCAGCTCTATAATCCGTTGGATGGAAAGCTACCTATGACCAATCAGCAGATATTGCAGAATTTAGGTCCGAATTTACTTTTTTATATCCAAGTATTCAGCATCCTCCACATGTATCATTTTTTCCGCGAGCGGGAAATGCAAGTCCGTCTTGAAAAGGAATTACGAGAACTTGCCTATCGCGGCGAGATTAACGCCTTGAAAGCGCAGATACAACCTCATTTCCTATTCAACACATTAAGCAGTATAAGCGCTTCACTGCCTCCGGAACAGGAAAAAACCAGGGTATTGATAGCTCGCTTAGCCGACACTTTTAGGTATGCACTGCTATCAACGAAAGAAGCATTTGTGCCACTTGCAAACGAGCTTAGTTTTATGGAAAAGTACCTTTCGCTCGAAAAAGTGCGATTTGGCAAACGTCTTCAGTACCGGATAAACATAGCCCCCAACGTTCCTCAAGTACAGATCCCTCCAATGTTGTTGCAGCCGCTGGTTGAGAATGCTGTAAAACATGGCATTGAACCGGCATTGGAGGGAGGAGAGATAGAGATCTCGTGTATAGTAAAGAGCAAAAAGGTTTGGATTAAGGTAAATAATACCGGCAGTGCATACCCCGGATCCCTCGAAGAACTCTTTCAGCGTAAGGGTGTTGGTATTTCAAACACAGCCAAAAGACTGGAGCGACATTATGGCGAAGAGCTAGCTGTTTCTCGTAACATTTCGCAAGGATTATGCTTTGAATTTTGCATTCCAATCCCGACTAACCAATAAAGATTT
Organism: Olivibacter sp. 47; assembly: GCF_030372825.1. Taxonomy (NCBI): domain Bacteria; kingdom Pseudomonadati; phylum Bacteroidota; class Sphingobacteriia; order Sphingobacteriales; family Sphingobacteriaceae; genus Olivibacter; species Olivibacter sp. 47. The sequence continues at coordinate 4,904,483 of NZ_JAUCNR010000001.1, read as the reverse complement.
ACTCCGCTTCAGTTATTTTCTGATTCTGTTAGTAGATTTCTCATGAACACGTTGAACAACCGCCTCAGCCAGTGCTGCCGGCTCTAAAACAGCAGAGGGATTATTATCCCTGATCACAGCCAATGGCATTTGAGGGAATTGCGAAGAAATGGGACTCTGACTCATGACCAGACCGCCTCGTTTTTCAACGGCAACGGCCCCTTTCAAGCCGTCATTGCCCCCACCTGATAAAATAATAGCAATGGCGCGTTCTCGAAACGTTTCGGCAAGAGAAAGAAGAAAGATGTCAACGGCCCTGTTAATGTCTGATTCCTTTGGCCGCGGCCTTTTCAACAGCTTTCCGTCAGCACATTCCAAATAACTATCTTCGGTAATAACATATATATTTCCCGATGCGAGCTGCACATCGTCCTTCACTGCGATAACTCGATAAGGCGTATAACGTGCTAAAATAGCACTCAAATTACTGACATACCCACGCGATAAATGAGTGATAGCAACAAAGGCAATATTAGGAAGAAAGGGCATTGATTCAAAAAAGGTCTGCATGGCCTGTATCCCTCCACTCGATCCGCCTATTCCTACAAGAAAGAAATCATTTGCTTCTGTCTTCATAACAGCATAGAACTCTCGTGTTTATAGCTTCTATGGAAAAGCGGGCTATCGGAACACGATGTTAGTAATCGCTAAGTACAAAGGACTTATATCCAAGCGTGCTCGTCCGTTTGCCCTTCTATTTCCCAAGGTTCCTTTTTTAACTTAGACTTAATGGCTTCTGTCAACTCGCTTTTCATATGGTTGAAATGTTCAATTTGATCTACCGCCTGCTTTCGAAAACCTTGCGCCAGGTTTTTCATTGAATTAGCTGATTTTTCTCTTGTATATTCACCTTTATCGGGTGCAAATAATATCCCAATAGCTATTCCAGCTCCCAAACCTGCTAAAAATGTAATTACTCTTCCAACGTCGTTCATATTTCTTGTATTATCAGCTCATTAAACTTGCGATGTTTTTTATAAGACAATATTCAGAAGCAAAAGTTTGGTTATTACCTCAACAACTCGCATATCGTCTTTAGAAGACAATATAAGAATTTACAAGCATGCAAGAAAAAAACAAGCAATCAACTGCGGAAAGGTTATTCAAGATCCGTTACAAATATTAGCCAGCTTAGCTTTGAAAAAAAAGTATGGTGTAAGAGACAATAATTTTAGGATCTGCTCGTTTTATTGTTTCGATAATTACTATAAATATACGCGGCATTTGGGGGAGCTAGGTCCAATGCAAAAGCAAAGATACCTATCCCCCAAATGACTGCACCAAAGAGCTTTGAACATCGACCTTCATTAGCAACCACCACATCATCCAAATAAAGAAAATTCATTAGGACATCAATCAGATCCGCTTTATTTCTATGATTAAGCCTCCAATCTTTCCATTATCTCTTTTGTATCTTTATAACGACTGGTATCGTACAGTACCCATTCGTGATTGCCACTAATCAGTGCTTTTATCGACTGGATGTAACGAGTTAGCTCACGATCCATTTCTTCACCAAATGAAGGAAGAGTACGTTCCAATTCCTGCAAGCGCATTAGATCAGCATCATGTATATGCAGGGATTCCTTTATTGCTTCTTTAAAGGATAACTTCTTTTCTTTTGCCAGGATGATCACTATATTTTCTGCTCCCTCTTTGTTGAGTTCTTTGCCCAGGGAATGAATATCATTAGCCCAGCTAGCCGTTCTAACTGCCATCAGCAGCATTTGTTGGACCACAGGATGCTGGTAGACATAGAAAGGAAAACTAAACTTGCTTGCCAAGGAGAGCAAGCAGCAACACACATTACCACCGGAAAAATAAGGCCTCATTTTCATATAATCCGCTAGACTTAGCCCCTTCTCCGTTTTAATCAGCTCCGCTTCCATTTGCCAAGACTTGAGCATTTTTAACATCTCTTCCACAAACCATCGCTGCCAATCTTGATCCGTATGTTGCTTTATTTGCTGCCAAAGATCACTAAAGCAAGCACCAAGGTTATTGCCGATACGCATCGGTACCGTTTTATGATGAATAAGAATGTCGATTACGTCATCCTTCAGGGATGTTAAAATTTTTTCGTTATGATTGCTTGGATTTACCATCATATCATCAGCAATGAAAAACAAAGCCGTCCAGCATCCTACCAGATACAAACCGGTTTTATCGGCGAAGGGAAAGGTTCTGGCAGCCCACCAAATATATTTTTCTTCTCTATAACGCTGAACCGATTCTTCCGTAGAAAGAAGTCCAAAGCTACTAATCCAGTTGAAAATTTCATCATGGGTTTCTTCGACAAAAGGCGAAATGCCAAAGGAGAATGGATAACGAATTTGACGAAAAATTTTTTCCATTTTGTTTTGTGTTTAGTATAATATCCAACAAGATTTTATTTTCGGAATGTCAATAACATTATTTATTTTTAAGCTTACTTGCAATCTGCCAATTATCGAACGACAGATGATAAAAAGAGAGCACCCTACGTATCACATTTTCAATCAGAATATCCGGACAAGACGCACCACTTGTTAAATGTATTACTACAGACTCCGACGGCAAATAGTCTTTCGTCAGCTTTAATTGCTGATGGTGAATATCCCAATGCTCTATCGCTGTCTTTGACAGTAAGCTTTCACTGGCGGAAATAAAATAAGTAGGCAGCTTTGCTTCGCATAATTCTACAAGATGAGATGTGTTAGAGCTGTTATACCCGCCTACTACAATTGCCAGATCGGCATCCAGCGAGAGCATTTCTGTTACGGCACTTTGGTTGTCATGCGTGGCATAACAGAGTGTATCCCGCATATTGGCAAAGTGATCCGTTATATGATCATCTGTCAACTGGTAATGTTCGACCATGGTCTGTTGCAAAAAATCAGCTATTTGCTGTGTTTCGTCAGCAAGTAAAGTAGTTTGATTTACTACACCGATTCTCTTTAGATCTTGCGTGATGTGAAAGCCTTCGGAATACCGTCCTTCAAATAGACTATAAAAATCAGCTGGGGGCCTTCGATTTCTGATGAAGTCGGCTAATAGTTCTGCTTCCTTTAGGTCTTTAATAACCATCGAAGCACCGACGCTTCTACTGTGCGAAAAAGTAGCTCTCGTTTCTTCATGGTCAGGTTTTCCATGCACAATCACGGTATAACCTTTATTCGCTATTTGAGATACTCTTGTCCACACTTTTTCGACAAATGGACATTTACTTCGGTAATATATCCGGTTGATTTCCTTCCGCTTTAGCATCTGCTCTACTTCTACCGTTGTGCCAAAGGCTGGCATAATGACTACATCCGCAGGCGTAATTTCTTCCCATGGGATAAGCTGTCTGCCATAGGTATCCATAATAAATTTAACGCCATTTTCCTGAAGGGCTTGGTTTACGTGTGGGTTATGGATAATCTCGCTCAATAGATAAATCCGCTTATGTGGGTTTTCCTGTATGGCAGTGTATGCGGTTTCAATGGCGTTCTCCACACCATAACAAAAACCGAAGTGACGTGCCAGGTTAATTCGAACTTTTCCAAAATCAAGAATAGAAGGGCTGAAATCCTTTTTTAGATGATCACGCTCCTGCCTGCTCTTTTTAATAGCCGTAACCATTTCACTTTTATATGCGGTTGGAATATCAAAGACTTTCATGTTTGACCAGCTTTTGTATGATCCGTTCTTGTTGAAGCATTTCTTTTACAACCGCTTTGATTCCATCTTTATCAAAGCCACATTCCTTATGCAATTCAGTTACTTTACCGTGTTCGACGATACGATCCGGAACGCCTAATATCCGTACGTCGGCGTGATAATTATTAATTGCCATAAATTCCAATACCGCACTTCCCAGCCCACCGATTATTGTACCATCCTCAACGGTAATCAGCTGTCGGTAATGCTGAAAAACATGATGCAAAAGATGCTTGTCAATCGGCTTCACAAATCGCATATCGAACAGTGCCACATTCACTCCATCCGCCTCCAATTCTTCACAGGCCTCCAGGGCGAAGTTCCCGGGGTGACCAAAGGAAAGGATGGCGAGGTCCCGCCCCTCACGAATTTTCCGACCGGTGCCGATCTTTATTTTTCGGAATGGAGTTCTCCAATTGGGCATTACTCCCTGTCCTCTCGGGTATCTGATCATAAAAGGCTGTGTGAGTCCGGAAAGTTGCGCAGTATACATCAGGTTTCGCAATTCAGATTCATTCATGGGAGCGCTGATAATTAGGCCCGGTAAGCATCGCGAATAGGAAATATCGTATATGCCATGATGGGTAGCGCCATCTTCCCCTACCAGTCCTCCTCTATCAAGGCAGAAAATAACCGGTAGCTGTTGCAACACGACGTCATGCACGAGCTGATCATAGCCTCTTTGCATGAAAGATGAGTAAATATTACAGAATACCGTCATTCCCTGCGTAGCTAGTCCAGCAGCTAAAGTTACCGCGTGTTGTTCACATATGCCTACGTCAAAGGTTCGTTCGGGCATCTTCTCCATCATAAATTTGAGAGAAGAACCGGACAGCATGGCAGGCGTAATACCTACAATTTTATCATTGCGCTCGGCGAGTTCGACCACGCTATGTCCAAACACATCTTGGTATTTGGGAGGTTGCGGTCCATCAATGATCGCTTTCTGTATCTTCCCCGTGACCTTATCAAAAAGTCCGGGAAAATGCCATAATGTTTTTTCCTGTTCTGCCGGTGCATAACCTTTACCCTTGGTTGTAATTACATGGAGTAATTTAGGGCCCGGAATATGGCGCATGTACTGCAATGTTTCCACTAATTTCAATACATCATGTCCGTCCAGTGGCCCAAAATAGCGCAAATTTAATGCCTCAAAAAATTTGCTTGCTCGGATAGCATGCTCTTGATTCCTGACTTTGTTCTATGCAGCAGCTCTTTAGATCGTTCCCCGACCAGTGGTAACTTCGTGATTGTTTTTCCTACATTTTTACGGAACTTGTTATAAGTTCCGGTTAAGGTCAGGTGTGTCAGATAGTCTTTTAAGGCGCCCACATTCTGATCAATGGACATGCAATTATCATTTAGAATAACGATTAAGTTGGTATCTGACGCACCGGCATGATTGAGCGCTTCGAAAGCCATACCTGCCGTCATGGCACCGTCACCTATCACCGCAATGTGCTGCTTATCGTGCTGTCCACTAAGTTTGGCAGCGAGCGCCATACCGAGGGCGGCAGAAATAGACGTCGAAGAATGGCCTGTTCCAAATGCATCGTATACACTTTCCTCTCTGCGTGGAAAGCCACTGATGCCCTTATGTTTGCGATTGGTATGAAAAGTGTCACGTCTCCCCGTTAGGATTTTATGACCATAAGCTTGATGCCCTACATCCCAAATTAGCTGATCGTAGGGCGTATTCATAACATAATGCAGGGCAGCCGTTAGCTCAACCGTACCTAAACTGGCTCCGAAATGTCCTCCGTGCCTGCTTACAGTTTCGATTATGAATTCCCTTAGTTCGTCACATAACTGGGGAAGTTGCGACCTTTTCAACTTTTTAAGATCGGTGGGATTATTGATCTGGTCGAGCAAAGACAACTTGGTTTTCTTCATAACGGCGTACAATTTGACGGTGATTATATAATCGTAGATTTACCTATTTAAGACTGTCTTACTAATAAGGAATTCGCCAATTTCATCAGCTTTTCCTTTTTAAAAACAGGCACATCAATCTCTTCTAGATTACCGAAGGCAATTGCTGTATATGACTCGATCGCTTTGGTGGCCCATTGATCTACCTCCAATGCTTTATAACTGTTTATAACGGCTTGGACTTTATCTTGTCCCGTTTGTAAGAAAGCTTCCTTTAACATTATTTTCTGTTTGAAGTCGGCCACTTCAAAAGCTTTGACCAGCAACGCCGTTTTTTTGTTTTCCAAGATATCGCCCCCTACCTGTTTCCCGGTCCGGGCAGTCAAACCAAAGGTATCCAGATAGTCATCCTGTATCTGAAAAGCAATACCAATGTTCTTGCCGAATTCATACAAACTGATCTGTTGTTGCTCATTCGCACCACCCATAATAGCTCCGCACTGAGCTGCACAGCCCAACAGTACCGATGTCTTCCTGGTGATCATTTCCAGGTAATCGGCATAATGTACAGCGTCCATTTCCTTCTTTTCTAAATCGATATCCATCTGCTGTCCCTCGCAAACCTGTTTGGCCGTTTCTGAAAACAATTCGACAATATGCGTTCGGTGAATTAAGTCCACTTTGTTGAGTAACAAATAGCAATAAATAAATAACGTATCGCCAGCGAGGATGGCTGTACCTTCGTCATATTTTGTATGTAAGGTAGCGCGACCTCTGCGCAGGGGGGATCGATCCATGATATCATCATGAATGAGCGTAAAATTATGAAAGAGGTCGATTGCATGCGCTATTCTATAACTATCGGATCGAATAGGAGTAAATAATTCATTGGCCATCAAGCAGAGAGCGGGCCTTATCCTCTTACCGGGTAAATCCAAAAAATAATTGATAGATCCGTAAAGATTTGAGGGGGTAAGCGGGAACACTAACGAATCTCTTTTTTGCTGATAGAGGTCAGATATTGCTGAAAAAGAATGCATGGTATCTCATAATTTAGTGAAGAAAACCGACTCTCACGGAATTTACGGCCAATCAGAAATTATAATCCGTTTATTCTAAATTAACTAATTTTGCAGGAAGAATAAATGTTCAACTTGTTCAGTTTTTCTTTATTAAGAATCTAACACCAACAAAGTCGCTAACAAACAACGTGTTAAAAACACCACACAAACTTGCTTTACCAGCAAATAAAAAATTACCCAATTAATTTCGAACAGTTGCGCGTAAATTAATATAATATCAATATTAACTATAGCTTTCGATCATAACTAATACCGTACGGAAGACGCCTATTTACGATTGGTAACTTGGGTACTTTCGGCCAAACCATAGACAGTTCAACTGACAGCAGCATCAGATATCTCTAATTAATTAAGCGATCTTAGGATAAGCTCGAGACTAGAGATTTCCATAAGAGGCCCGTACACATATCCTACACGAATTAATAAGTTAATTAGTCATTCACAAAAAGGGCTTTACTTGTTCGTAGCTTTCTTTTTTGAGAGAAAGAACTCGTTGTTTGCTTTAACGACAAAAAAGCCGCCCGCAGTAGCCCAAAACCATTCTTGCATTGGATTTCAGAAAACCGAACATCTCTTGTAGGCTTTGGACTACCTACTTTTTAAGCAAACAATAGTATGGTGGTTATGTATTTTTAAATAAGTAAACGGTTTATGAAAGTGGAGTGGAGTAAATTGGTCCGACAGTTTACACTAGCAGGTCCTGAAAGCGACATAACTAATCAGCTTCGCTTGGCTTTAGAAAGTTCGGCACTAGTCGCACCGATGGATGATGTTTTGGTCTTCAGTTATACATTTGATATAAGTGAAACTTGTCGAGAAGCAACCGTATATTATTAACCTGAAGCTTTTGAAAAATGTTATTTTTATAAGTCCCAACGGTAGAGGTATGCAATTGCAGCTGTGCGGCAATATCGCTTAATCGAAGACCTTTGACCATCAATTTGCAGACCTCCAATTCACGGTTAGACAATAATTCAAATGGATTACTTTGTATCGATTTACCTTTTTTGAGCCGGCTTTCCCAAATCATATCTTTTATCGCCGTACTGATATATTGCTTACCAGCCGACACGTTGCCGATCGCTTTTCTAAGTTCTTGGTCATTTGCCGTTTTTTGTATAAATCCATGTGCTCCCTGATCTAGATATCGCAGGGCATACACATGTTCGTCAAAAGCGGTAAACATTAATACTTTAAGATAGGGCTTTTTTGTTCTCAACAGGGAAATCATATCAAGACCTTTGCCTCCCGGGATTTCGATATCCAAAATGGCCAAATCAATTGGATAGTGGTCAATCAGCTCAGTCGCTTTGCCCCATGTTTCGGCTTCGTGAATAACGGGATTTCCGAACATTTCCTTAATAATAAAAAGGACACCTAACCGGATAACACTGTGATCATCGACTAACAAGATATTCATTTTTATTCGTTATCGTTAAAACAATACTTACTTTAATTTATTGGTTTAGGTTGACCGGATCAGTAGTTTAACGAATAATAACTATATAATAATGCGTTGACTTATGTTGACATAGTTTATCTGTTGTGACGGTTAAACGAATGAATAGATTCAGTATTTTTCACGATTCGATATACCCTGATGATGGACTTTATCGCTTTTGCTTGAACCATGTTATAATTAAAGTTCCAATACAGTAAATTCAGTTCTTCTATTCAGTTGATGTTCTGCTTCTGAGCACTTGATGCCGTTAGCACAACGGTTTAATAACTTACTTTCACCGTATCCTTTAGCAATCATCCTATCTCTCGCAATTCCTCTGCTGACTAAATAGTCAACTGCAGCCTGTGCGCGTTTTTGAGAAAGCGTCATATTGTATTTATCCCTTCCTCTGCTATCTGTGTGGGATGAGAGCTCTATTTTTAGGGTCGGATTGTCTTTCATGATTTTTACGAGTCCGTCCAAAATAACCGCGGCATCTTTACGGATATTAAATTTATCAAAATCATAATAGATATTATCCAACCGGAAAGTCTTCCCTTGTTTTAACTGATCTAGGTATAAAGCAACTTTCACCGTATCGCCCGGATTTAATCCATTGGTATTAGTAAATGCCGAATCGGCAATGTAGCCAACTTTTTCGCCTAATACTTGATAAGCCTGCTCTACATCCACTTCAAATTCAAATCGACCTGCCGATTCGCTCGTTTTCTTAGCCAATAAGGTACCTTGTTCATCAAGCAAACTAACGTTTGCGTCAGCTAAAGGTTCTTCGGTCTCCTTGTCGTAAGTTACCCCGGCAAGCAGCACCGTAAATTTCGGTTTTAAATAAGTAAAAGAATATATATCATCACTACCCAAGCCTCCTTTTCTATTTGAAGACATAAAACCCGCCTCGGTGAGATTGGTAATATCGTTAACCGTGTAGGCAAAATCATCAGCAGGAGAATTAACAGGAAAACGCATATTAACCGCCTTAGACCAAGTTTCTTTAGTTCCCATTGCGGTAAAAACATCTAGATTCCCCATACCTGGCCAACCATTACTTGAGAAATACAGAACACCTTCCTTTGTTATACTGGGAAACATCTCGTCTCCGGCACTGTTGATCATCGGACCGGCATTCTTAGGTTCGCCCCACTCACCATTCAATAAGCGCTCACTATACCATATATCGGTTCCACCTTGTCCTCCCGGCATATCCGAGACGAAATATAATGTTTCACCGTCTTGGCTCAAGGCAGCGTGGCCTACTGAATATTCATTCACTCGATTGTAAGCAAAAGGGGTTTCGTTCCAAGTACCGTTATCATTTGTATAAATATATAATTCCAAATTTTTGGTACGGTATCTTTTTCTATCTTCTTTCTCCTTTTGCACCTCTTTTCCGGGATGAGTACGCGTTACATAAAGTGTCGTTCCTTCTTTATTAGACGCCACGGGCCCCACATGATAAGGTTCATTGTTAAATGACGCCTCTGCAATGTTTGATTCCTTCAGGATGTTTCCTTCGTTATGCTTCGCGCTATAAACTCTTAAAAAAGGATTACCCGTCCATCCGTAAACATTCTTGAACATAATAGCATCAGGTTCCCCAACATAATAAACTTTATCTCCAACGGTATATCCTCCAAATTCTGCCAAGGCTGTGTTTACAGAAGACTCGTTTCTTAACTTATGCGTAGTCGGTTGCTGCATCCAAACAATGGCAGAATCGCATCCCCTTATTTGTAAATCAATTTCATTCGTGCTGCCAGCTTTATCTGCATAGTCCTGAAAAGCCCTTTTTGCTTCGGCATATTTTGCATTGGCCTTTAGTACTTCAGCATATCGCAGTTTGTTAATCGGATTGCTTGTGCTATCTTCCAATACACGAACGTACCAATTCTCAGCCATTCCGTAATTATTCATCTTCCTATAGCAATCCGCCAAATTTTCCAAATCGCTTTGCCTCGGTTTTTTACTATCGACCAAGCGTTCATATAATTGAGCGGCCTTCGCGAATTGGTATTCATTATACAGTTGATTTGCCCGATCGCGCAGCGTAGGTTGTTCTTGTGCTTGTACCCCCGATCCTAAAAGGATGAGCACTAATAAATAGGGATATATGTATAATTTCTTCATTGGATTCTGCATTAGCTGATTAATTCGTTACCTGGCCTAAAAGAATCGTGGACTTATGAGTCTATAACCGCTTTGAGGAAAGGTTAAACCAATAGTGACCTCATGCGTTCCGTTTTGAACAGAGCTCAAACGGCTTAATATGTGGTCGTATGAATAACCAATTCGCAAACGTTCGGTGACGTAAAATTGCGCCACACCTGTAATTGCATTAGAGCTTCTCAGATTCTGCTGTCCGTTGGCGTATGATTTACCCATTTTTAATCCCATTCGATATCCCGCTCCCAACCACACTCGTTCCCCAAAGATAAACATGGCATTCAAATCAACATTTGTAGGTCCCTTAAAATCCTCCATAACCATTACACTTGGTCGAAGTTTCATATCTTCTGATAGATCAAACAGGGCCCCTCCTATCAAATACATATGACGCTTACGCTTTAAATTGGAAGTAGCATTCGCGTCCCAACGGAAAATATTATTGGATTGATCACCTGAAAGTAAGTCCATCATAGAAACACCTAAGTACCAACGAGGATTATAATAGTAAACGCCAAAACGTATGTCCGGAATCGTGTTACTGATTTTTCCCGGTGGAATTGTTGGATCGCCCGGATAAGTTGTTCTCAGTTCATTTCCATCCAGTCCGTATTGGGTAATACCTGCCCCGATTCCAAAACTTAGCCTTTGGGTATCTTCAGCATCTAAGCGCAAACGATAAGCATAATTGGCATAGACGGAAGTAGCACTTTGTGCCCCCAATTTATCTGCAGTAACCTGCAAACCTACCCCTGTATTCTTATTCATCCCCAACACGCCGTCTATTGATGCCTGTCCCGTTTTTGGCGCGCCGTCAATACCAGTCCACTGACTACGCAAAGCCATTTGCGCAAACCATTCCTCTTTGTAACCTGCATAAGCTGGGTTTACACTCAGTGAGTTAAAAATGTATTGCGTGAATTGGATATTTTGCTGCGCTTTGACCTCTCCCAAACCGAGTGCCAATGTCAGTACGATGACTAATCTCTTTATATTATGCTTATCCATAGCGTTTTATTTTCATTCGAGTCCTTTGCCTTATGAAGCAATGTGGTTTGTAAGGCCTTGTCCAAAAAGTTTGCCTGTTTCTTTTTGGACAATCCCTACAACCTATGTCCAATATCTACTGTCTCTTTAATAATACCCAACCTTTTTGCGTTTCCACTTTATCTTCCTTAATCAGTTTGATCAAGTAATAGTAAGTACCTTCATTCAGGTTCTGACCATCCCAATTATTATTGTAATTTGGATTATTATATACTTCATTGCCCCAACGATTGAACACATAGAGTTCAACCCGATCATAGCCTTCTATTCCCATAATCTCAAACTGGTCATTCTTACCATCACCATTCGGTGTAAAGGCATTCGGTATGAACAATGGGTTCGGAATCACATTAACCATGACAGTGGCAGCATTACTTACATTGCCTTTTTCGTCTTTCACTGTATAAGTGAATCTATCCGTACCGACATAACCCTTATCCGATGTATACGTCACCGTTCCGTCTGCGTTTACTGCAACTTTACCGTTCTGAGGCGCATTCACAATTTCTACTGAGGCGACATTCAATGGCCATCTAGTAGCTCTATCATTTGCCAACACATTGATGGTAACCGGTGTTGCCGAGGTTGTTTCCGCTTCGTCATCCGCCGCTTCCGGTAATTGATAATCAACCGGTATTTCCGGTGTTTGATCCTCATCATCCGGATCTTGCGTAACCGGTTTATCTGGACCCCAAACTTGGATACCATTGCTAATTACTGCCGGCGCTTCTGCATTAACCAATCCCCTTATCTTCATCGTAATCGTTCCACCTCTAGCTACTTTTGTATTAGCTATGACAGTAGCTGTATTTCCATTACCGCTTGCTGTACCATTACCTGAAGTCACTTCATACCCGGTGATGCTTAATCCTTCACTTGGTAGTTCAGCAATATTGATTACTTTACCACTCAAAATATCTGAAGGACCATTGTTCGTGATAGTTACGGTGAAGCTGGTAGACTCACCCGCTTGGACCCTCGCCTGATCCGCTACTTTTGTAATACTCAAGTTTGATACATAATCAACTGGTATTTCCGGTGTGTCGTCTTCATCGTCCGGTTCTTCTGTTGTCGGTTTGTCCGGACCCCATACGCTGATACCATTGGTTATGGTTGCCGGAGCGTCCGCTGCTATCGTCGCAGTTACCTTGATGATAATGGTTCCGTTAACAGGAATTACTTTATTTGTAGTAACCGTTGCAGCCGTTGCATTTCCGCTAGCTGTTCCATTACCAGAGGTCACTTCGTAACCAGTGATGCTTACGCCACTTCCCGGTCTTTCAGTTAAGGTAATCACCTTACCGCTAGCGATTTCAGCAGGACCATTATTCGTGATTGTTACCGTAAAGCTGGTGCTTGTACCAGCCACCACCCTTGCTTGATCTGCAACTTTTGTTATGCTTAATTGCGCGTCACGATCAACAGGTATTTCCGGTGTATCATCTTCATCATCCGGATCCTCTGTTATAGGTTTATCCGGACCCCAAACGCTGATACCATTTGTGATGGTTGCCGGAGCGTCAACTGCTATTTGTGCAGTCACTTTCACCACGATGGTTCCATTAACCGGTATGTTTGCACTGGTTGTCACCGTAGGCGTATTACCTGTTCCATTGATGGTTCCGTTACCTGATGTCACTTCGTAACCGGTAATGCTTACACCATTTCCTGGCCGCTCTGTCAAGCTAATCACTTTTCCGCTAGGAATAGCCGTCGGACCTTCATTGGTGATTGTCACTGTAAACGTAGTATTTTCGCTGGCTTTTACTCTCGCTTGATCGGCAACCTTGGTTATACTTAAGTTATAAGGTCTTACAAAGTTTACAACAACCGGGCTACCACTGATACCCTTTCCATCTACCGTAGCTGCAATAGTCGCTTGACCAGCACTTGTACTGGTTATACGTACTACTGCTTTACCCGCTGCATCCGTGGTTACCGTTTGCTGGCTGGTAGTGCCGTCAACGTTCGTGATATCGAATACCACATCCTTGTTAGCAATTGGATTTTCAAAGGCATCCACAATGGTGGCTGTTGCTTCGTTATAGTCTACACCGTCCGCTACTGCTCCGTCCTTCGTTACTTCCAGCCTGCTCTTACCAGTGTCTGTCGGGTTCACTACAAAGTTCACAGTTACTGGACTACCATCTTCGTTACCTCCAGCCTGCTCTTGTCGTGATCAACAGGACCCGCTACGAAGGTTACCGTTACCGGACTGCCGCTGATGGCCGTTCCGCCTACCGTTGCTGCAATAGTTGCCTCACCTGCTTTTGTGCTGGTCACACGGACTATCGCTTTACCTGCCGCATCCGTGGTTACCGTCTGCTGGCTGGTAGTGCCGTCAACGTTCGTGATATCGAATACCACATCCTGGCCTGCGATCGGGTTATCGTTCGCATCCACGATGGTCGCCGTTGCTTCGTTGTAATCCACTCCGTCCGCTACTGCTCCGTCTTTCGTCACCTCCAGCCTGCTCTTGTCGTGATCAACAGGGCCCGCTACGAAGGTTACGATCGCCGGACTTCCGACAGTAATTGCTGTGCCATCTACCGTAGCAGTCACACTTGCTTCTCCAGCTTTTATACTAGTTATTGTGGCAAGTGCTTTACCATTAGCATCGGTCGTAATCGTCGTATCTCTCGTTGTACCGTCCACATTCACAATAGTGAAGACTACATCCTTATTGGCTACCGGATTATCGAAGGCATCCAGTAAGGTTGCGGTCACTTCGTTATAGTCTACGCCGTCTGCAATTGCACCATCCTTCGTTACTGCAAGATTGCTCTTCGTAAAGTCTACTTCTTGAGCAGTAACTGTTAATGTAGCTTGTGCAGAAATCACATCACATCCTGTAGTTGAAGAAACAACTACACGATAAGTGTATACTGTACCCGCAGGAACCAATGGAACCGTCAAGCTCAAGCTACTGTTTGTTTCACCCGGAAGCGCTGTCCAAGTAGTTCCTTCCAGTTGTTCCCATTGATAAGTCAAACCGGTTCCTGTAGCGACAACATTAAAGGTAGCCGTGCTTCCCGGCGCCAACGTTAAATTAGCGGGTTGTTCTGTTATTTCCGGCTTATCATTAATAACCAATTTAACCGGTATACGCTCACCGTAACAGATTTCACCACCGGTATTTGTACGGAAGGCTACTACTTCATAAATAACTTCGCCCGTTTTATCCGTCGGTGCTGTAGTTGTTACGGTCGCTCCTTCACCTATTAGATTACCTTCATCGTCAAACCAGCGCAATTGCGTATTTGGTGCTGCTGTAGCGGATAAGGTAATTTCATCACCCTGACAGTAGGCAGTACCATCAACCGGTTGGATATCGGTTGGTGCCGGTAATTCGAGATTTGCACCATGTATGCGCAGACCGTTTGCCAGTAAACCAACTGCTTCATATTGTTCAATACGAACACGGTCGAAATCAGCACCTGCAATAAATTTAAATTGTTGTATTGTTGTACTTCCAGGGAATAAGGTGATATCTAATATCGCTCCTGTTTGACTTCCATCATTATTATTAGTTGCACCGTTGTAAGTACCAATATTTAAGCCTCCTAAGATGCTTGCATCTAAGATTGAATTGTTTCCACTTAGCCATACGGAAACGGTATCACCTTGTTTACCCCCATTCGGGAAGATTAATTCTTGCCATACTTTACCCAATACATTGACTGTTCTCTGTAGCACAGCGTATGTCTCCGGATTGCCATCTACAGCATTGCCGGCATCGGAAACGCCACATAATAAGCATATGCCATTGGTACCATTTGTTTGCGCATTTGCCTCCAAACAATCATCATTGATCACCTCGGTTACATTAACAGTAACCGTTACTTTTGGCGATTCACAAAGTGCCCCCACCTTGCTCCGAACAGATACCTCATATGTTTTAACGCCTACCGGCAAGTCATTTGGCACCGTAAAGGTTGCTCCTATAAATTCGGCAGGTGTCCCGTTATTATCATATGTCCAGACAATCTCATAATCTGCAGGATCGCCTGTTTGTGTTTCGCCTAAAGCGGCGGTTATATCGATGCTTTGACCTACACTCACAGTCACCTCTGTTTGTACACGCGGTGCTTCAACAGTCGCATTTACATTGATAGTTACTGACACCGCAGCGGATGCATCGCCTTCGCATACATCATCTCCGGATACAGTCACATAGAACGTATTCACACCTGTTGCTAATGTAGTTGGCATAAAGCTAGCTCCTTCTACCGGTGTATCAGATAAGTCAGCCGTTGTATACCAACGGAATATTGGGTTGGTAACGGTCGTACTGCTGGCCGTGAAGGTTACCTCTTCACCTGCGCATAAATCAGTAGGATAGGTCGCTATATCTATATCTCCCAGAACTCCCTTACGGTTAATGGTAAAGGTTACAGAAGTTCTATCAGCCGCTGGTGTCTCGCAGTATTCATCGCTGCTTACACCCACAGTATACGTATAGGTACCAGGCGTTAAGACTAGTTCCAAAGTACCGTCTTCACCACCTGTAACAGCTGCTCCTGCACCATCATACCAATGGAATACCGGATTAGTTAACGTAATAGCAGCATCAACCGTTGCAGCTAGCACCACATTTCCAGCGGGGTCTGTACAGATACCGGTGCTCGGCGTCTGGCCATTAATCGTTACCGTAATTGGTTCAGTGAACACTGGTTTCACACCGGCAGTAATTGTAGTACGTTCACCACTTATACAGCCTCCTGCATCCCGTGATTCTACCAGGTAGCTAACGCTCGCTGTAACATTGTGAATAACAACAGCATTGGTAGTTGCATCATGACTAATTAGAGCCGGATCCGTTATCTCTACGCCATTTGCATCATAGAAATGGTAGGTAATGCTTGGCTGGCTATTTGTAAGCGTAAAGCTTGCATTTTCACCTTCGCAAACTAATAGATTAGTTGTATCAAATGTCGGTGCATCCAGTTCACTGCTCACGGTTACATCCACCGCTCTTCCTGATTCATTTTCACAATAACCATCTGCTGACATTGTTACATAGAAGGTGTATGGAGTTGCATTTATTGGTAAACCGGTTATTGTTAATACTCCCGTTGCCGCGTCTATCGCATAAGTGATGCCCGCTACAGTTCCGTTGACAATCTCAACCGATTTATCAGCCGAGCTGTACCATTTGAATATTGGGTTTGTTACATTAGCGTCACTCGCACTAGGAGTTAACACTACCGGCGATCCGAAACAATGCGCCCCCTCTCCGATTACATTGATATCAGTGTCAACTGCTTGTTTGTTGATAACAAAAGTTACTGATTTGCGATCAGCAGGTAAGCTTTCACATACATTATCCCCACTCACACCGACCTGATAGGTGTAAGTTCCGGCAGCTAATACACCTAAGTTTAAGGTACCATTCTCGCCACCACTTACGGCTGCCCCTGCTTCATTATACCAGTGGAACACGGGGTTAACAACGGTACTGGTTGCGCTTAACGATGCCGTCAATACGACTTCTTCATTTGGCTCCAAGCATAATGGCGCCGTAGGTTCAGCTCCATTTACCAATATGTTATTAATATCCGCTTCAACAGCTGTTGGTTTAATGGTAACTGTGATTGCTATTCTAGCGCCTACTTCGCAACCTTGGCGAACCGCCTGTACATAGAATGTGTGTTCGCCGGCAGCCAAACCATCAGGTAAAGCGAAACGGAAACCATCGGAAGTAGTCAATTCATTACCGCCTTCAGCAGCATCAAAGATTTTATAAACTGTACAATCATCAACTTTGTTCAATTCAATTGAATCGCCCAGGCATAATTTTAACTCACCATCCGGGTCCACTACAGGACTAATGGTTGGCTTTAAGTTGATATCGTAAATATTGGTTGTATTACCCAATACACTAGCTACACTTCCATAACTGATACGTACTCGATCAAAAGGTTCGTTGGTTGGCGCAACAATAATTGCTGCCCTTTGACTGCTGCCAAGTAAACCCAAGAGCTTAAGATTTAATAAACCGCTGTCCTCATCCAATGGCTCACCTACTGGTGTTTCACCTAGGTAGCGTTGAATCGTATAGCCTTTCAAAAGCTCAAGTTGTAAGATCGGATCATTAGGCACTTCTGTAACGATGCGGATCGAATCGTTCAGCTGACTTTGTGTTTTGAACGCTACGGTTAAGAATGCTTCATTCAATACAGCTGCAGCTCTTGAAATCGTTGCAAACGACGTTGTATCATTATCTACCGCATTCCAAGCATTGCTTACAGAAGAAGTCGCACTTAACGCTCCTAAGCCAATATCCCTCACTCCATGTAATACATCAATCACGTTCGCTTTAACACCAGGAACCACAGGTGCACAATTGTTTGTTGTGCTATTCTGCGTAACGTAAGCTCCGTACACTCTTGTATTCTGTGCAACACTTAATACGGCCGCTTGTATAACACGTACTCCTTTATAATTTTTAGGACCACTATTATCTGCTGGTACAAAAGTAAACTCAGCAACATTGTCGCCTACCAATAAATCTAGCAATCCGCCTTGTACATTTTGTGGTCTTCCTATTTCGTTTCCATCTGCATCTAAACCTACTACCGAAACACCCGATATAAGACCCACAGCACTCAGTTCTTTACCAAATTTCACGCTAACCGGTGTTCCAGCTTCTACTTCTTGCGCAAATAGCAAGTTTTGGCGAACGCTACCGATTCCGGCTACGCCCAATAATGTTCTTAGCGTAGCATGTGTTTGCGGGTTACCATCTACTGCATTAGTCGGGTTCTCTACATCTCCTGTAAGCACCGCACTCCAAGTTTGCGTATTGGCGTAAACCCGTTCTACCAATGGAGGACAAGCATTCTCATCGTATACGGTTATTACAACCGTTGCAGAAGCCGAGCAACCACCATTCGTTACAACAGCTGTATAGGTATATACACCCGGTGTACTAAATGTTGGATTTAAATTAGTAGTTACATTACCATCATTATCATACCATGTTGGTGTTAGACCAGTAGGATCTGTTGTCACACCAGGGATTTGAACAGCCTCTCCCACCTTAGCGGAAATAGCTGCATTTCCATTTATTGTAATCTCAGGAGTCGGATTCACCGTGATTACCAGGTCAGTAGAAGCAAGGCTTGTACAACCGGTGTTTGGATCAGTTACCATAACCGTGTAGGTGCCAGCCTCATTAACGGTGAGTGTTTGCTGCGTTGCACCTTGAATTTCAACACCATCCTTAAACCATTGGTTTCCATCAGTAGCACTCGAAGTTAAAGTAACTTCAGTGCCGGAGCAGATAGCCGCGTCGCCGTCTAATTGAACAGTTGGTTGAGTAGGACGTGGATTCATTTGCACAGCAAAACTTGCAGACACTGAACTTTCACATCCGCCAGCATTCAAAGCAATTACCGTATACTGGCCGGCAGTGCTCACTTCAAGGTTTGCACTGGTTTGCCCGGTAATTTCCACCCCATTGTTAAACCATTTATACGAGTCGGCATTGCCACTGGCTACGAGGGTAGTGAAACCTCCTTCACAGAAAGGATTGGCTCCTGTAGCTGTGATGGTAGGTGTTTCAGGCATCGCCGACACCGTTACGCTAATCTGAGCTGGTGGATTATTAAAGCAGAATCCGTCACCTTCAACCACTACGTAATACGTGGTATTGACTTCGGGATTCACGGTAATAGATAAACCGGTTAACGGTGTACCGGAAAGATCCGCAGTGGTATACCATTTCACCGAACCGGCGCTAGGTGGCGTTGTTAAACCGGAGAATGCCGCGGTCAAGGTAATCTCTTCGCCGGCACATATCGGATTTTCAGCCCCGGCAAGTGTAATATTAGAGGCGTCAATTGGCGTACAATCCGTTGGCATACTATGCGTAGCCGTTTCTGATTTATCGGCCGTATTATCTTCGTTTCGATAAGTTGCTGTTACACTATTATCGATGGACGTAACAACCGTTGGGTCAATTGTATTGACACGTACCGTAAAGGTATATGTCTGGGTTTCTCCAACAGCAAGTGTCGGAATTGTTAATTCAAGATTATTTCCGTTTTGCGTAAAGTCGCCAGCACTTTCAAGCGCCGTATTTTGTGGAATTGCATCCACCAAATTAACATTGGTTAAGGCTTTATTACCATTATTGGTTACGGTAACCGTATAAGTGATCACATCATTCGATACAGCTTGTCCACTATTTGCGCCATCGCTCGTACCAGTCAGTGCTAAATCTAAATCGTGAAGAGGCGTTACATCCAACGGTGTGCCGGTTGTACCGGTAGTATCCGGTTCACTTGGTGTTGTATTATCAACCGGAGGGAAGCTTTCAATAGGTGTGGTCAGTTCATCACTTACCACAGTCGCCAAGTTCCGGATTACATCGATACCGGTCAAATCTTCATTTACTTTAACCGTAAATATCTGCGGAGTGGAAGTCTGACCTGCCGCTAAACTAGGTATCGTAAATGTTACGGTATTGCCAGCAAAACTACCTCCTGAAACGTAGGTAAGTCCCGCAGGCAAGACATCGGAAATCACCACATTGGTTAGATCCTGATTTCCATTATTTCTTACATAGATTGCATACTCAACCGTCTCACCTCCGCGAACAGCCGTACTATCAGCACTACCGTTAACCTTATAAGCTTTCCAAGATACCAGGTTGTCGGCTGGAGCTACCGGAATAACCGTACCTGTACCACCTGTATCATTTGGTTCAGTCGGATTTGTATTATCTACCGGCGGGAAGCTTTCCGTAGGCGTACCAACCTCATTGCTTGTCACAGCGGCGACATTTCTAATCTCTGTAAGCCCGGTTAAATTAGCTTTCACCTTAACCGTAAATACCTGAGGGCTTGAAGTTTCACCAACAGCTAAAGTTGGTATCGTAAAGCTTACAGCGCTGTTCGCCGATGTCCCACCTGACACGTACTCAGTTCCGGTTGGAATAGGATCTGTAATATTTACGTTAGTCAGAGCTTGGTTACCCGTATTTCGTACATAAATGGTATATTCAATTTCTTCACCACCACTAACAGACGTGATAGAAGCATCGCCATTTACTTTATAAGCTTTCCAGGACACGAGAGATGAAATTTGATCTACAGGAATATTAGTTCCGGTAGGTCCGCTTGTATCCGGATCTGTAGGAGTAGCATTATTTGCAGGCGGATAAGTTGGTTTACCAGGGTCATTGGCATCCGTTTTTACAAAAGCCGTATTACTAATTTGAGCAACACCGGTTAGGTCGGCATTTACGGTCACCTTAAAGCTCAATGTAGTGGTAGCACCTGCTGCGACAGCCACATTCTCGAATGTAACAGCATTGCCAGCCAACACACCGCCCGATCCGTCGACATAGGTAGTATGGGCTGGTATTGTATCTGTTACAGACAATCCTGCCAGATCCACCGTACCCGTATTTCTAATATGGATCGTATAAGTTACTTCTTCACCTCCTTTTACTGAAGCAATAGAAGGATCGGCATTTACTGCATAGCTCTTCCAAGCTACGAAATCTGATACCGCATCACAATCTTGTTGAATATAATAGAGCCTTACATTCGGAACCACGGTAACACCTACCAGCGATCTTAAACGAATCGCTAGTTCATCTACTGCTACATCAGGTGACACACTGATTTCGGGACTAGCGCCGTTGTTGAATAATTGCAATAGGTTAACATTTCCGACAACCGCATTCTCTAAGGTTTCAACATACACTTCCTGTCCGTTGTTATATCCTACCACATCAATTCTTCCAAAGACACCGGCATCCAATGTTCCTGTGCCAACAGCCATTTTAATTTTGAAAATGCTGTTTGCTTCGATTTCTTTGTTAAATTGAACATTTTGTTGAATAGCTCCGGCAACGCTTAATGCACCTAGGCTAATCTCGGAATAGTCACCGTTATTATTATTGTCAAGTACACGATAAGGATTCTGTACTCCGTAATTTCCTATACCTGTTAGGCCAGCGGTTAAGCCTGAACCATCAAAAGAAGTAGTAAATGCTTCTGCACAACCTTCAAAGTCGGTTTCATAGCACATACCATAAACATTCATGCTGTTATTTTGTCCCAATAACAATGCATCAGTATGGTCTTCAATGCGAACACTTTGGTAGGCCGTGTTAGGTGTGATAGCTAAATAGTATCGCCCTGCATTATCCTGAACGACACGAATTTGTTTATTTGGGTTCATACCCGTTGTTGACCCTGTAAACGAATCTTCGCTCGATCCTGAAACTACAGTAGCTCCGCTCGCGTCTTTTACATAAACATGGAAGTAATGATTTCCAAGTACGACGTTATTCAGAATATCCGTCAACACTTTACCTACACTTCCGGCTAACAATGCGTCTAATAACCCACCTTCGGTATCAATGCGTATATACGACGTAGTACCTGCTGCAACTGGGGCAGCATAACCGAATTCTACATGACCTGAATATTTGGTTAAACCTGCGTCCGAACGAATCGTTGCATAACTATTATGATTTCCATCAAATAAGTTCTGCAAATCGTCGGTATGTTCAGCGCTTACCAAATCATCGGCGCAAACCGGGTTCCGATAAGGAGGTTCCAAGAAATCCGGGTCAGGACAATTTTCAGAGATTCGACTTACTCCATAAAATCTCAGAGGAGCGCTGGTATTTATACTTGCTACCGATTGCAAGCCAAATTGTACGCGGTCGTACACAACACCTGGTGCAATGGTCAATTGGATGATGCCACCCGTATTAAGCAGCCCTAAAAGGTCTAGATTATTGATCAGTGAGCTTTGAAGTGGTTGGTTATATACTTCATCATCTCCATTAAATAACTTAATTCGGTAAGATCCTGCCAAATCTACGTTTAAAATCCCTGGCTGATCTAATTGTACCCGTAATCTCAGTGAATCTGTTGCAGCTGATTTTGTTTTGAAGTAGATATTTTGATACACGGTAGCACCGACGCCTGCGACACCTAAATTGATGGTGGAGTAATTAGATGAGTTTTCATCGATTGCATATTGTGAATTGAAAACACCTCCTTTACTGATATCCAATAAATCTAAAGTAAGTCCCGAACCATCGAACGAAGTAAAGGTTGCTTGCTCGCAAGGATTGAACTCAGTTTCTCTGCACATGCTGTAGACGTTCATGGTAGCGGTGTTATTACCACCGATCAATGCGGCCAAACCATGCGTGATACGAACCGATTGATAAGGGACATCAGCCGTCACTGCTATGTAAAAACGACCATTAGCGTCTTTGACTACTTTTACCGCTTGATCGCTAAAGCCGTCGACGCTGGATGCGTTATATATCTGGTTACCGTTTGCGTCTTTCAGCATCACTTCAAAATAGTGATTGCCCAGTAATAGGCCACCAGCTAAATCGGCCAGGGCACCGCCTAAACTTCCTCCTAATAAGGAGTTCAACATATCATCTTCGAAATCAATACGGATATAGGACGTTTCTTTTGCCGGGATAGCATTCGAATAAGCCAGTTCAATGTGGCTGCTAAAGGCACCCAAGCCTAGCGCTGTACCTGTACCGGCATATAACGTAGCATACGTATCGTTTTTCCCATCGATCGTATTAAGAGGGAAGTTCGTGTTTTCGAAACTTGTTACCGTTGTTCCACAATCCTGGTTATTAAACGGCGGTGTCGTTACAGGTGGATCTTGTAATTCCGGATCCGGACAAGCTGCACTGAAACGCTCAATGCTGAATACCTGTAATGGATTATTAATTACGTTTGCACTCAACAAAGACTCAATACCTACCGCTACACGGTCGAAAGGTCTTCCGGGACCAAATGGTAAGGATAGTACTTGTCCGCCTTGTAATAAATCGAGCAAGTCAAGATCAGAGACCAGTCCATCTCTAAGTCGTTGCGAGAAGACTTCTTGGTCACCGTTAAAGGCTTTCACCACGATACTTCCCAATACCTCGGCTGATAAAGCAGAACCACCGTCCATTCTCAATTTTACGCGGAAGTGATCTGTTTCCGCCGACACCCCATGGAAATCGACATATTGATAAACGCTTGCTGCTATACCCGCAGCGCCAATACTAATAGAAGAAGCAGTATTTACATCACCGTCAATAGCGTTCTGTGCGTTGGTTACACCGGCATTTCCTACGCCTAGTAAATCAAGTGAAATCCCGTTAGAAGCAGTATAAGTAGCAAATGCCTGTTCACATGGCTCGAAACCGGTTGAGACACAAGCATGATAGACATTCATATTTCGCACCTCTCCGAGCCCAAGCAAGGCTCCGAGGCTTTCTGTGATACGTATACTATTATAATCGCCATTTGGCGTAATTGCGATATAGTAGCGTCCGAACTTATCTTGAACAACTTTTACACGACCTTCAGTATTGTAAAAACCTGTATTGCTAGAGCCGCTTAAGACCGAAGCACCATTATTTTTTGCTTCTACCGTAAAATAATGACTTCCGAATAAAACATTATTAACTGCGCCACCTAACAATTGTCCAACACTACCATTCAATAATCCTCCGAGCACCTCATTATCAAAATCTATACGAATATAGCTGGTGGTACCTGCTGGTCTTATTTGACTAAATCCAAGCTCAATATGGCCACTATAAGAACCGATACCAGCGGCTGTACCTGAGCTTGCTTCTAAAGTACTGTAACTGTCGTTGTTACCGTCAACGGCGTTATAAGGAAAATTAGCATATTCAGAAGAAATGAGATTGGTTGCGCAATCTTTCTGACTGAGCATATGATCCGTTGGATTTGGAGGAATAATCGGATTAGGGTCAGGACAAGTCAGTATACCACTATTCGCTCCACCATATCGTTCAACACTGTAGACTCTTAATGGCGAGCTGGCTAAACTTAATCCTACCGAAGTGTTCACCCCTATCGCTACCCGATCGAACGGTACACCCGGACCAAACGGCAAAGTTACAGTTTCGCCATTACGCAATAGACCTAATAAATCGACACCATTGATGAGTCCTCCTTGTAATTTCTTTGAAAAGACTTGTTGATTTCCGTTATATGCACGGATTTCAAAGCTACCTATTAAATTAAGGTCCAGTAAACTGCCGCCCCCGATTGAAAATTTGATTTTGAAGTAATCCTGTGGGGCCGATAAGCCATTAAAATAGAAAGTTTGGAATACAGAGCCCGCAACTTGCAAGGTGCCTGTACTGATTGTAGAATAGTTGTTAGGATCGCTATCAACTGCATTCTGTGGATTTTGGACGACATCCGTTAAGGCAACGTTTAGCCCCGTGCTTTTACCTACATCTGTGTAAGTTGCTAATCCACATGAAGTGCCAGAGTAAGGGTAAAGCATGGTGAACCCTCATTGATATAGTTGAAGCGACGTTTACCTCTGGAGGGAATGTCAATCTAATTCTTACGCCGTTATATGGAATAGTATTTTGAGGCGCAGCTATTGCTAAATATAGATCTCCATTATTGTCTCGCACAAAGGAAGTTTCTATATTAAGGCCTGCGATTCGAGTTCCCTCATCAGCGGTCGTTGAACCGTTATTCGCGTTCTGGTATAAATCAGCAATGATAATATCATTAGGAGCTCCTAACAATTGACCTAAGTTGAGACCAAGGCCCGACTCTGCTAGCTCGGAAACTTTAATGAACGAAATTGCATTTGCAGCTTGGGCGGTTGGATATTTCAACTGTAACCACCCATCTCCTCCAGCCAACAATACTGTTCTCTGGGATGTTATAGTTGCATAGGTGTCATCTGCTATTGCAGCATTACCCGCGTCCGTTACACCTCCACCATTAAATAACCCAATTTGGATTCGTCCGGAGTTAGGTGTCCAAGTCGCATAAGATTTCGTTTGCCCATATCCCTTTCCGGTCATACCAAATACGGCAAAGAATACCGCTAGGACAGTAAATACAAAGTGGGAAAAAGATTTTCTGAACGTAAAAGTTGTTTCCATACAACAGCTGTTAAGTAGAATGTCTATTTTTGAAGAATAATCCAAATTCAGCTATCACTCCGCATTAAAATAAAAGCATATTAAAAAGGCAACTATAGTTTCCCTCCATGCAAACATTTTCATTCGAAACCGATAACAATAAATTAGTGAACTATTCGTTGTATAAATGGTGAGTAATTAGTGATACAATACACACAGTATTACTCATTATTATCGCATAATAATTGTCATACAAATGTATTTCACCAAAATGAAGAATTAGTTGTTCACAATGTTCATTTAGAATTAGGCGTGTTCACGGTGTTCACTAATACAAATTCATGTTCAGTTTGTTCAGTTTTTAAAACAAACAACACATTTATTCACAATTTTTTCACACTAATCACACTGTTCAGAACTTACTTATCAATAATTGATTGCTAGGTTATTGATGTAAAAAGATTGTTAAAAAGCTATAAAACAAAGGATTTACATATTAAGTAGATGGAAAACACTAACTGCTCTCCTACTTTACGCTCTCAAGAAAAAAAAGTGCTTTTAAATTTTGCGAAAGAAATTTTCATTTTTATTAAGCTTTCTGTTTTTGTTAACCAAAACTTTAACTCTTATCTTTATCACACGGTGCATTAACACAGTTGTTGACCAAAACAGAAAGCATGAAGATATTTTTACAACCTCATATTCAAGAGTTAAAAAATAAGGTATTAGAAATTGCGAAGATTGATAACATCATCGCCGCTGATTGCTATAAACTTGCATTGGATATCTCAACCAAAACGCACAAAACGATCAGTCAAACGACGATCAAGCGTGTATACGGTTTTGCACACGCCCGTTATGCGCCCTCTACTTTTACGTTGAATGCGCTATCGCAGTATTGTGGTTACGATAGTTGGACAGACTTCATCAAACAGATGGAGACGCAAAAAGATGATTCCAAAGAACATATTACCTGGAACGAAATCGCACAAGCTGCACATAATATCACACGTTTTACCATCCAAACAAATAAACATAAGTGTGGAATTTCCTATTTATATACCATTGAACGGCAGTCGATCACAGATCATATTCAGCGTTTTTTAGAGACCGATACCACGGGCTGCATTATCAGTGCACCTTCAGGAATGGGCAAAACGATTGGTATCACGCATTGGGTAGATAGGCAATTGGCAGCAAACCATGTAGAAAACAGGAGTAACATTTTTCTACATGTGAACAGCTCTTCGCTCTTTTTTGCTGCGGGTTTTGGATTTCATAGCAACAAATGGCTGGCACATTTACTTAATTTTCCTCAACAACAACATTTTGAAGATTTTATCTTACAGTATGAAAAGGGAGCACCGGGAAATTTTTATATCATCATAGACGATTTCAACAATAATCTTATCAATAATCGATTATTTGACATTGTTTTCAAACAACTGATTGATATGACGGTCTATCTATCCAATTATCCTTGGATGAAGATCATCATTACGCTTCGTCCCTCTACTTGGCAAAAGTACGGGCACCTCATCGAAAATCATTCAGAAATCAATAAGCTCTGGTTTACCGATTTCCCTTGCAGCAAACGCGCAAATGCCGTTAACCTACCAGCCTTTACAAGCCAGGAGATTCATGAATTAATTGACAAGATTAGCAATGCCAAGGCTATCGACACAGATTATGCCAGAAAATATTTTCCGGTAATTAGCTTGCCCTTACACTTTCAATATTACTATCAGTTAAAAGGTGATAGTCTGGGAGTTGATCAATTAAATCCGGCAGATGAATTTGCAATTGCCTCTTTATACTTACACAAGAATATTCTTAAGGGCGCATTGGCTGCTGAAAAACAGGTTATGCTCAGCCAGCTGATTGGAATGGTGAATTTTTCGGATGATCACGCATACATCAACAAAAAAGAAGCATATGCCATTATTAAAGAAAATAACAGCATTTATAGCGAACTTTTGCATGCAGGCATCCTTTATGAACATCAAGAAGAAAAAGGTACGAGAGCCGCTTACCAGATAAGGTTCAAGTCGTTAGTTCTTGCTTCCTATTTTATCACTCAGGATGTTCTCGACAAACAACATGGGCAGGTCGATAAAGCCTTGATCGATTGGGTTCAAAGCAGCCCTTATACGGATAGCATAAAACTTACATTATTAAAGTGGTTTATCATTTTTTCACTTGAAACAGGTGATTTGGATATTTTCAACCACATGCAAGACGTTGAGTTCATTGAACCCTATCAAGCTTCGCTCATTTTATTTACCTGTAGCAACCTCGATTACGTAATAAATGCTAATCCAGCGATCGGTAGCACCCTTAATCGGGCTTTTGCCAACTCAGCCTTTATTGATATCGCCCTGGACCATATACTATTGGAAACAGAATATGAGCTAGCACTTAAAAAATTGCTTCAATATCATATTTCTCCACAACAAAAAATTTTACTTCACACTTCACTAGCCTTTTTTGAATTGCTATATCTGCGTGATGAAGAGACCTTGAAACATATTGAAATATTACGTTCAATGCCTCGAGAGCATTTTGCAGACTTTTCATTGAATCCCTTGCTCATTATCGAAAATATCCACCATTATTATCGGCATAACGTTTTAAAAGAAGATGCCATTGACGAAATACGTTTATTTTGCCGTTATCCTGAGCGGAGCACAAATCTTGTACATAAACAACTTATTTATGTCTTGGGCTACATTTTGTTAAAGATTAAAACTTCCGAGGAAATCACCTTGCAATATCTTCAGATTGTAAATCAGTATGGCTTGGATATGAATAGGAAAGTGACCAGCGACTTTAAAGCCTGTATTCAGCTGGCATTCGCCGAACGATATCTAGCGATGGATCAAACAGACCTTGCTTTACAAGCAAAGGAAGAGGCTGTACAGACAAATAGCTCCCACACGATCAATCGACTACAATTAGGCTTATTGGATCTGGACTTGTTA
Source organism: Olivibacter sp. 47 (assembly GCF_030372825.1). NCBI lineage: Bacteria > Pseudomonadati > Bacteroidota > Sphingobacteriia > Sphingobacteriales > Sphingobacteriaceae > Olivibacter > Olivibacter sp. 47. The sequence goes on along the minus strand of NZ_JAUCNR010000001.1, from coordinate 4,876,247 downwards.
AGAAACCAGCATAGAGATTTCTTGCACCTTGCCCGCCAATTAATATTGATTTCAAAACAGTTTAATCTGAAGTTTTACGAGGCAAAAGTCAGAGTTTATGTTCTTTCCTCATTACAAGAAGATCAAAAGAGTTTAATAGCAGAACATCAAACTGCTTTGCAAGCCTTGTTCGAGCACAGTCGATATAAACCGGAAAGTTTTTATAACCTCCGTAAGGCCTCTTTAATCAATTCCTCGACGGTAAATTGAGCGGCATTGTTTTTTTGAATTTCGGTTAGTACTTTTTCAGCTTGCGCTTTATTGAAACCAAGCATTACTAAGGCTGTAAGAGCCTCCTCAGGTACAGACTGATGTTGTGGAACCGATATCAGGGTGTCGGCACCCTCTTTCTTTAACTTGTCTTGCAGCTCTAATATAATGCGTTGCGCAGACTTAGGTCCGATTCCTTTAATGCGTTGTATTTGCTTTACATCGCCTTGGACAATAGCGGTTTGGATTTCAGTTGGCGTAATCGATGACAGAATCATTCGTCCTGTACTCGCTCCAATACCCGAAACAGACAGTAAGTGATTGAATAATTTACGTTCTCCTTCTTCTGCAAATCCATATAGTGAATGAGCGTCCTCTTTAACCTGAAAACTAACATAGAGCTTACATTGCTCACAATCCTTGATCTTACCGAATGTATACAAAGAAATGTTAACATGATAGCCGACGCCATTCACATCCAGTACCACATACGTGGGACATTTGTATGCCAGTTTTCCATTTAAATATTCGTACATTTCTTTAGGTATTAACCTTTAGTTGTTAGTATAATTACTAGCTAGTTGGTTATCACCGACTAGCTAGTTAAAAAATCTACTTCTTTTTCTCTTTCCCTACCGCTTCTTTCTCTTTGGCTTGCACGTCGACGACCGCAATAGTGACCATGTTCACAATTTCTCGGACAGAACTGCCTAGCTGTAAAACGTGCACCGGTTTATTAAGTCCCAACAAAATTGGTCCTACTGCCTCTGCTTCTCCTAACTCTTGCAATAATTTATAAGCAATATTACCTGATTCTAAAGTAGGGAAAACCAATACATTGGCGGGGCCGCCACTCAAATTGGTAAACGGGAAATTCTCTGCCAACATTTGACTATTAGTGGCAAAATTGGCCTGCATTTCTCCGTCCACTACAATATGAGGATATTTCTCATGCAGCGTTTTAACTGCATTACGCATCTTTGTAGGGATCTCCCCTTCGTTTGAACCAAAATTTGAGTAGGACAACATGGCAATTCGCGGGTCAATATTCATTTTCTTGACCGCATCATGCAGGAGTACCGTGATGTCTACCAATTCTTCTTCAGTTGGATTTTTGTTTACAGTTGTATCTCCAAAGAAAACAGGCCCTTTCTTTGTTAGCATCATATACATACCTGCAACGCGGCTACCTGAACGAGTACCAATGACATGCAGTGCCGGACGAATAGTTGTCGCATAATTTTTTGTCAAACCGGAAATCAGGCAATCTGCTTCACCGAACTCGACCATACTTGCGCCATAGTAGTTACGATCTAACATAAATTTATTAGCTTCTAACAAGGTAATACCGCGACGTTGCCTTTTTCTATAAAGTGCCTCTACATATTGTTTAAATTTTGGCGTATCGATCTCCTCCAACGGATCAATGATTGTAACATTTGGTAGGTCTAAAGCATGCTCGGAGATGATACGCTGGATCTTCTCCTTTCTACCCAGCAGAATGGGGTGAGCAATACCTTCATCTTTAACGATTTGGGCTGCTTTTAGGATTTTATAGTTATCTGCCTCCGCAAAAACAACACGTTTAGGGCTTTGCCGCGCTGCAGCACTTAAGTCGCGCATTAAGACGTCATCTAAACCTAAACGCTTTCTAAGATTTTCTTTATATGCTTCCCAATCTTTAATTTCTGCCCTTGCAATACCAGATTCGATAGCTGCCTTCGCAACAGCAGGGGCAACTTCCGTAATCAAACGCGGATCAGTTGGTTTAGGTATGATGTAGTCTTTACCAAATTTGAGGTTGTTTATATTATAGGCGAGATTTACAGATTCCGGCACCGGTTCTTTCGCCAACTTCGCAATAGCATATACCGCCGCTAATTTCATTTCTTCGTTAATACCTGTAGCTCGTACATCAAGGGCACCTCTGAATATATAAGGGAAACCTAATACATTATTCACCTGATTTGGATAATCAGAACGGCCTGTCGCCATGATAACATCCTTACGCGTTTTTACGGCCAAGTCGTACGCGATTTCAGGATTTGGGTTTGCCATGGCAAAAACAATGGGATTTTTGCTCATGGTTTTTAGCATATCGGCTGTTAGTACATCGGCCGCAGAAAGGCCGATGAATACATCGGCGTCTTTAATAGCCTCTTCTAAAGTATGAATGTTCCGATCAGTCGCAAATTCACCCTTTAATGCGTCTAGGTTTTCCCTATCTTTTCTTATTACACCCGCCCGATCAATCATCACAATATTTTCCGGCTTTGCACCTAGCGAAACATAAATACGTGAACAAGAAATAGCAGCAGCCCCAGCTCCATTAACAACGATTTTAACTTTTTCCAGCTTTTTCTTTTGTAACTCACAGGCATTGATTAAGGCAGCACCGGAGATAATGGCGGTACCGTGCTGATCGTCATGCATAACCGGAATAGACATTTCCTCTTTTAATCGACGCTCAATCTCAAAACATTCCGGCGCCTTGATATCCTCTAAATTGATTCCTCCAAACGTAGGTTCCAATATTTTAACCGTGCGGACAAAATCATCTACATTCTTGGTATCAAGTTCTAAGTCGAAGACGTCAATATCGGCAAATATTTTAAACAAAAGACCCTTTCCTTCCATAACAGGTTTCCCCCCCTCAGGTCCGATATCACCCAGTCCTAACACGGCAGTTCCATTGCTGATAACAGCCACCAAATTTCCTTTGGCTGTATATTTATAGACATCCTCTTTATTGGCGGCAATTTCCAAACAGGGATCAGCAACGCCCGGTGAGTAGGCCAATGATAAATCTCGTTGCGAATTCGTTGGTTTGGTAGGTATTACGGCAATTTTACCCGGACGGCCGTTAGCATGATAGTCTAGCGCATCTTGCTTACGATTAATTTTGCTCATTTTAATTATTTCTTTTATTCTATATTCTTTCTCATTTTTACCAACAATCGTATTTGTATGGCAAATCTGATGAAGCACCAAAGGTAGGAAGTTTTGTGAGTACTACCTAGCATTTCACCTATTGATTTGAGCAAGTGTTAAGATCATGGAAGGAAACGCGAATATATGCCCTAATCGGTATCACTTAACAGCAATGCCAGCTTAAAGCACCTATGAAGTATCTTTCGTGTAACCTTAAAGTACCTTCTCTGTAAATACATATTTTTGGCTCGTACATTTACTTCATGTCTATTTAAACCCTAGCTATGAGCAGATGAGGAGGTTAAGGATGCAGCAGTACATGATGATTAACGAGGGCCTATGATATAGTATAAGTTTTGTTAAAAATCTGTTAAAAAACAGAAGTAAATGAATAAATCGATAAATTAGCGATTTATAAAAAATTCGACAATCACTATATGAGACAGCTCAACCGATATTTACTTTTTGCTATTTTATCGTTTTACAGCCTACAAGTCTGGAGTCAATCCCGACAAAAGGGAATTAATTTAAATACCATTGTTGAAAAAACCAATACCTTAGCTACGCAGCAACCTATTGAAAAAGTTTATCTCCATTTTGACAAACCCTATTATGCTGTGGGCGACACCATATGGTTTAAATCTTATTTGACCAGTCATCATCAACTTTCGAATCTTAGTAAGGTTGTCTACATAGAGGTGCTCAATAGCCGAGATTCCTTAATGAAAACCTCCATGATTCCCAGCAATAACGGCACGGGCAATGGAAGTCTCGTTTTAGACCCGCTTATCTATAAACAGGGGAATTATCGCATTAGAGCATATACAAAATACATGATGAATTTTGACCCGAATTATTTTTTTAATAAAAATATCATTATTGGAGACGTTTTCAATAAAAGGGTAAAAACTCACGCTAGTTTTGTTGCTGCCCCCGGAGGAAAAGCAACAACTGTTAACGGCCGAATCCGCTATACAGACGAAGAAGGGAAGCCATTAATAGATAAACGGGTTTCCTGGGAACTTATACGCGGCACAAGCAGCTTAAGCAAAGGAAGAGGTAATACTGACAAAAATGGCTATTTGCAAGTAAGTCTATCGAATGAGCAACAACAGGCTTTAAAAGACGGGATATTAAATACGTCCATTAGTTTGGACAATAACCGCTCCGTTAACACAAGTTATCAACTACGTGGGGCATTTCAGACACCGGATGTCCAATTTTTTCCGGAAGGCGGATATTTAATTGCCGATTTACCAAGTGAAGTTGCCTTCAAGGCGGTAGGAGGTGATGGATTGGGAGTGGCTATCAAAGGCAAAGTGGTAGATCAACAGGACCAGGAAGTTGCAAGCATTGAGACCCAACATCTAGGCATGGGCAAATTTAGTTTAACGCCTAAAGCGGATGCTGTATACACTGCAAAAGTTACAACCGAAAACGGTGCTACGTACAGTTATCAACTTCCGAAGGTACGACCTTTCGGAACGAGTCTGGCCGTTGATCCCTCAGACAGTTTAAACATAGCTGTGAAAATTATTTCGAATGATCTTTATCTACAACAAAATCAGAATAAAGTTTTCTCATTAGTCGCGCAAAGCGATGGTGTAATCTATTATGCAGCGCAAACCCCTTTGAACAGTGCGAGCATCAATGCCTCCGTACCAAAGAATAAATTTCCGTCAGGCATTGTACAATTCACCCTACTTTCCCCTTCCGGTATCCCTTTGAGTGAGCGACTGGTCTTTATTCAACGTGCGAACGAACTTAAACTTACATTAAGCTCCGATAAAAAAAGTTATGCAGCGAAGCAGGCCGTTCAATTACATTTAAATGCATCCACGGATAGCTCACAATCCGTTGGAACTTTTTCTGTTTCGGTTATTGACGAGTCGAAGGTTCCTTTCAACGAAAATGCAGAGACAACAATTCTTAGCAGCCTGTTGTTAACCTCAGATATCAAGGGTTATGTGGAGCAACCGAACTATTACTTCAAAAAAGTAACACCTGAAACTCGCAGCCATTTAGACATACTTATGTTGACGCAAGGGTATCGCCGTTTTGATTATAAAGATATTATCGGTGATAAAATACCTCCTGTTTCTTTCTTACCGGAACAGGGCATTGATATCACCGGCACACTCCGCCTATTAAACGGAATAGCAGTACCTAACGGCAAACTCGAATTGAGCATAGGCAATGATAAGAAGACAGTTGAAACTTACTCCGATGAACAGGGTAACTTCAAGTTTAGCAATGTTATGTTTACTGACTCGGCACAGGTCACTATCAGCGCAAGGAACAATGAGAACTATAAAAATTTAAAGATCACATTGAATGGAGACGCATTTCCTGCTATCACACCAGGTTTCACCGCACCGGACGAAATACTTAATATAGATAGTACATTAACGCCCTATCTTAAAAATAGTGCAAGGCAGTATCGAACTGAGCGGCTTTTAGAAGAAGTCGTTATTACGGAAAGAGTAGCACCAAAACCTCGCCATACGCAGTACCCGGCTTTATCAGGCTTAAGCCCGATCCCCGACCACCTGATTGACGGCGCTCGATTCACCGGTTGTAATCTGCTTATTAATTGCTTACAGACAGCCGCAATGGGTTTAACCTTTATGGACAACAACTTTTACATCACACGAGATTATAACCAAGGAAATCGGACACCGGTACAGGTGTTTTTAAATGGAATGGCCATTGATGTGAATGGCATCAATACCGTTAGTCCGGCAGAGGTGGAGTCAGTGGAGATATTTTTACGTGATGATCTGGGCACCGTAAACAGAACCTACCAAAGCAATGGCGTATTGGTGATCAACACGAAAAAGAAACCACAAGGTACGCGCATCAGCAAGGCTGAATTGGAAAATCTTTTGCCAAAATCTAACATCGTAACGATTACACCTTTAGGCTACCAAGCTGAACGCAGCTTTTACCTACCGAAATATACGGCAACCAGTACTCCCGGAATCGATTGGCGTACCACCGTTTATTGGAATCCGGATGTTATTACCGATAGTCAAGGGAAAGCGAGTTTCCAATTCTATAATGCTAGCGGCCTAGGCACTTATAAAGCTGTGGTAGAAGGAATCGATGAGAACGGCAATATCGGGCGGGCTGTTTATCGTTACAAGGTGGAATAAAAACAATCGTCAATGTGATAACCGCACAAAGTGGGTTCATAACCTTGCGATTACAATTAGCGAGTAGTTAGCCAATATGCAAATGTTGTATTGGCTAACGTTCTCTTTTTTTTCCGATTAAAAGTAAACCACATACACCTGCACAGGTAGCTAGCCCGTAGATTAGAAAAACCAATATACTGGGTAATTCGGGATGCAGCATCATGTAAATAATTCCAATAAAAGATATAAACCCGGAAACCATCGCGATCAGTGGTAACGATTTTTTCATACTTAGTAGTCTTCGATATTCAAAGCTAGGTAAAATCTTTTTAACAGCGTCCATTCTTTAATTTTATCGCCACATAAAAATGACAAAGTGTGTATAGATAAGCTGTGTTAATGACTTGCAAATGAAGGGCATTTTATCTATGTTTGTGCCCTTAAATGAAGAGATCTTAAAATGGGTAACAACCAGCTAAATCCCTCTTAAACAGCTTTATGCTCTGTTACTTAGATTGAAACTGCGTCTATAATTCATACATGAATGAACTTAAACATAAATTTTCAAGAGAAATTTGAGGAACGCCATATTGCGCCGAATAAGCAAGATGTTCCTGAGATGCTTAAAACTATTGGCGTTAATAGCATCGATCAGTTGATTGATGAAACCGTTCCAACTAAAATTCGTTTAAAAAGTCCCTTAAGCTTACCACCGGCTTTAACTGAAACGGGATATTTACAACGATTGAAGCAAATTGCTTCTAAAAACAAAGTGTTCAAATCTTACATCGGCCAAGGATATTACGATGTGATTACACCCAGTGTTATTTTGCGAAATGTATTTGAAAATCCAGGCTGGTATACACAATACACACCTTACCAAGCTGAAATAGCACAAGGCCGATTACAGGCTTTATTAAATTTCCAAACGGTTATCATTGACCTTACCGGTATGGAAATAGCGAACGCATCCTTATTAGACGAGGCAACTGCTGCTGCAGAAGCGATGTTTATGCAGTATAGCCTACGTAAAAATAAAGATGCCGATACTTTTTTTGTATCAGAGAATGTTTTTCCACAAACCTTAGATGTATTAAGGACACGTTCCGTTTCTTACGGCATCAAACTTTTAGTTGGTGATCATACTTCGATCGAATTTAATGAAAATATCTTTGGAGCTTTAGTCCAATATCCGGCCGGCGACGGTAAGGTATTTGATTACCGCAGCTTTGCTGAAAAGGTTCATGCACATCAAGCAACTTTGAGTGTTGCGGCCGACCTGATGAGCCTTACCTTGCTAACGCCACCGGGAGAATGGGGAGCAGACATTGTGGTTGGTTCCTCGCAACGCTTTGGTGTCCCTATGGGTTTTGGCGGTCCTCATGCAGCTTTCTTTGCAACAAAGGACGCTTATAAACGTAATATTCCGGGCAGGATTATTGGGGTCACCATCGACTCATCGGGGAATTACGCGCTGCGAATGGCTTTACAAACACGTGAACAGCATATTCGAAGGGACAAAGCTTCCTCTAATATTTGTACGGCGCAGGCGCTTCTTGCTATTATGGCGGGGTTTTACGCCACCTATCACGGACCACAAGGCTTACGCGCTATTGCAGAAAGAATTCATGGACTAGCCGTGCTTTTGTCTAATACGCTTACATCGCTTGGCTATAGACAAGAGAATGAGGCCTATTTTGACACCCTAACCTTCCATCTTGGTGATTTATGTAATCCGTTACATGCAGAAGCGCTGAACCATGAAATGAACTTTCACTACCAAGGCGAAACCGTCCATATTTCATTAGATGAGACCACCAGCTTGGAGGATATCAAAGAAATTGTTCGTGTTTTTGCGAAGGTAAAAGCAAAAAATTTGGCGGATGTTGAATTCAAAACATCAGCACTGGAAAGCGTAATCCCAACCGCGCTGCAACGTACCTCGGCCTATTTAACGCATGAAGTGTTTAACACGCACCATGCTGAGCACGAAATGCTACGCTACATCAAATCGCTCGAAGCTAGAGATTTATCGCTCTGCCATTCGATGATTCCACTGGGATCTTGTACGATGAAGTTAAACGCTACAACCGAAATGATACCTGTATCTTGGGAGTCGTTCAATAGAGTACATCCTTTTGCCCCCATCGATCAGGTTGGTGGTTATATGCAAATGCTTGACGAGCTAAACCGGTGGCTTTCTGCCATCACCGGCTTTGCTAAAATGAGTTTTCAGCCCAATTCCGGTGCACAAGGTGAGTATGCAGGTCTCATGGTTATTAGAGCATACCATGAAGACCGAGGCGACCATCACCGCAACGTCGTGCTCATTCCATCGTCTGCACATGGTACCAACCCGGCCTCTGCTTCGATGGCCGGCATGAAAATCGTTGTTGTAAACTGTGATGAGCGTGGTAATATTGATGTGGCCGATTTGCAATCCAAGGCTGAACTGCATAAGGATAATTTAAGTTGTTTGATGGTTACCTACCCATCTACCCATGGGGTATTTGAAGAATCGATTATCGATATTTGCCAGGTTATCCATGCAAATGGCGGTCAGGTATATATGGATGGTGCCAACATGAACGCGCAGGTTGGTTTAACAAGTCCTGCAAGTATCGGCGCAGATGTTTGCCACCTCAATCTTCATAAGACTTTTTGTATTCCGCACGGTGGTGGTGGCCCCGGGATGGGACCTATTGGTGTTGCCGAGCATTTAGTACCCTTCTTACCTGGCCATGAAGTGGTTAATATTAATGAAGGCAAGTCTATCTCTGCCGTTGCAGCAGCACCGTTTGGATCAGCTTCTATTTTACTTATCTCGCATGCTTATATCGCGATGATGGGTGCCGACGGCCTAACCAATGCTACTAAATTTGCTATTCTTAATGCCAATTATATTAAGGCTAGGCTTGAACACGATTATAAAATATTGTATGCAGGCGCTAGTGGCCGATGTGCCCATGAAATGATTCTCGACTGTCGAAGCTTCAAGAGTTATGGTGTTGAAGTAGGCGATATTGCTAAACGCTTAATGGACTACGGCTTCCATGCACCAACGGTGTCTTTCCCTGTTGCCGGTACGCTTATGGTAGAACCGACAGAATCGGAGCCAAAAGCAGAATTAGATCGTTTTTGCGATGCGCTTTTGGCTATCAGAAGGGAGATTGCTGCCATTGAGTCGGGAGCGGTGGATAAAAACGAAAATGTATTAAAGCATGCGCCACATACTTTGGCAGTAGTTAGTGCCAATGAATGGAATAGACCTTATACAAGGGAAGAAGCCGCATATCCTCTCCCATATGTTGCTGCACATAAATTTTGGCCCGCAGTAGGAAGAGTGAATGATTCTTACGGTGACCGCTCTTTAGTATGTTCTTGCCCGCCTTTAAGTGAATATGAGGAGGCAGCCGCGAGCTATTAGGAGGTAAGCGGTTAGGTATTAGCTATTAGTTGTTCGCTAATGGCTAATACCTAAATGCTAACAGCTAATTAAACCGTTTTCACAAAACGTTCGTCGTAATTTTCTATATCAATAATATAATGGTTTTGAATGAGGAAATCAAAGAGTGGTTTGGCTTCAGGAGATACCGGCATATTTTGAGTAGTTATGATTTCATTGTTTTTTCTATCTAGATAAGGATAAACATACAGCTTTACGTTTTTACTGAACATGCCACTCACGTAGGCTAACAACTCATCAGCATAACTTTCACCGTAGTTTTTGGAGTTGAAGATATTACGGAGATTGGAAATATTGGTAGAAATACCGACATTGTTTGGTTTAAACTGGGCAAGGAATTCAGCCAATTTATGATTTCTCGTGAAATTAGACACCAGAATATGATTCCCCGTAGCACATAGTTCTTCAGCTCGCTTAGCGAAATATTCCAAATCTTCGTTACTCAGGACGGGATGATCCTCCAACGCGTTTGACATCAGCACCTCAATCATAACAAGAAGATTTTTATCCTTGATTCCCAGGTTGCGCTTAAACTGATCAACAGCCAAATTGAATAAATCAAAATTTGGATTGGATTTCTGTTTATATTTTGTTCTCAGAATAATAACATCCTTTTTGTAAAGAAAGTCTTTTGCCTGATGTGCATGCCCCTCTTCATCGAAGATTGCAGCCCGTGAGAAGCCTTTAGCGATGAGGTACAAATTAACCAGCCGTTCACTCACATTTTTAAATGCAGATCCATTCAGCTTAACTAAGTCGATTTCAACCGATCCCGCAGCTAAATTGTCCACCAGGCTTTCAATCATCGTTTGTACATCATGAATATAAAAATAAGCCGCGAATACAAGATTAACACCTAATACCCCTAAAACTTTTTGTTGCAATGAAGCGTCGCTATCTAAGAGGCGTACATGAAAAATAATATCATTTGGCTCCCCTCCTACTTCCGATTGAAAGCGAAGTCCAATCCACCCATGTGGATCGTTCGTTTTACTAAAATTCAAGGTAGTTACCGTATCGGCAAAGGCAAAGAACTTACGGTTCTGATATTTAGGCCCTTTCAGTCGATCGGTAAGCAGCTGGTATTCATGATCGAGCATCTTCTCCAAACGCGAACTACTCACATAGCGTCCGTTTGCCTCAGCGCCATAAATGGCATCGCTAAAAGCCATATCGTATGCACTCATAGTTTTAGCGATGGTTCCCGACGCCGCTCCAGCGGTGAAAAAATTTCGTGCTACTTCCTGTCCGGCACCTATTTCCGCAAAAGTGCCGTAGATCTGTTCACTTAAATTAATTTTTAGCGCTTTACGCTTATTTTCCAAAATCTCTCTTGCCATGGGGCAAAGGTAAAGATTTAGTTAAGAGTTCTAAACGATGAATGAGGAGTTTTTTACAACTCATAAAGCGCATAAAAGAGTGCTGCCGTATGAAGCGCTTGGCCAATCTTATTTTCTTTTAGCAACCTTTTGACGTCATCAACTGAATAAAGCAAAATCTCAATTTCTTCCTGATCATCCAAAGCCTGTTCTTTCACCTTCACACCACCCTTAGCCACATAAGTTGTCGTAATATTAGTGCTCGTTGCAGGGTTAGGATACAAATCCACGAGTTTTTCCATTGTCGTGAAAGCGTAGCCGGTTTCTTCCAGCATTTCGCGTTTAGCAGCAGTCAGTGCATCTTCACCTTCATCAATGACTCCTCCCGGTATTTCCAAAAACTCTTTACCAGCGCCATGGCGATATTGCCTTACTAAGATTATTTCGTTTCTTTCAGTAAATGCTACCACATTTACCCAATTCGGATATTCCAATACATAATATTCCGGCACGATATGGCCATTAGGCATTTCGCACGAATCTTTTCTTAAGACGGCCCAAGGGGCCTTTACTAAATATTCGGATGTTAGGGTTTTCCACTTCATGTGTTTAAGATAGATGGGAGGCGTATTAGTTTTGAATTTCTTTTAACCGTTGTAAGCAGTTTTTTAGGCTATCCCGCCAATTCGGTATAACCAAATTGAATTGCTTTTTTATTTTTGATTTATCCATTACAGAATACGCCGGACGCTTCGCTTTTGTAGGAAAATCAGCAGTTTTAATCGGAAACAGGCGGATATTGGTATTGCTCAATTCAAAAACGGCATAGGCGAAATCGTACCAACTTGCAACTCCCTCATTGCTATAATGATAAAGACCGTATTCATCTTCTGTAATATTGTTATCAATAATTTTGCATAAGACTTCGGCCAAGTCGCGTGCATAAGTAGGAGTTCCGACCTGATCTGCCACTACCTTGAGTTCCTCGCGATCTTGAGCGAGTCGCAGCATCGTTTTAACAAAGTTATTGGCATACTCAGAATATAACCAGCTTGTACGGATAATAATATGCTTATTCCATATTTGCTGAATGGTCGTTTCGCCATCTAACTTAGTTTGTCCATAAACACCGGTCGGATTGGCAATACTCGTTTCCTCTAACAGACCCGTTTGATTACCTTCAAACACGAAATCAGTAGAAATATGAATTAAAATTGCATCGAAGCGTTTGCATAACCCGGCCAGGATACCCGGTGCTATCGTATTGATTTTACTTGCTTCCTCTTTTTCATCTTCCGCTTTATCAACGGCGGTATAGGCCGCACAGTTGATAATATGACTGGGGTTATACTGAATGAACCATTGCTCCAATTGAGCTTCATTACTAATATCGGCCTCTTTCGATGATAAAAAAACCATGGCCTTATCTTCGCAAACGGATTGCAAGCACTGCCCCAGTTGCCCCTGGCCTCCTAGTACTATAATTTTACTCATTTTTTTATTGACAATTAAACCTGTATCTCTTCTTCGATCATTATACGTATAAAGAGATAACTATTTAGTCATTACTACGGGTTTTATAAAACCATTTTCGTCAAAATACATTCTATCTATACAGGTAACGCGATGGTGGGCACTCGTTTCTCCTAAAGGACGACGGTGGTAAACGATGTACCACTCGTCTTTTCCTTTTCCTTGTATGATGGAATGATGTCCTGCGCCTGTAGCAATAGCGGGGTCCTGCTGTAAAATTGTTCCGATTCGTCTGAAAGGGCCGAAAGGCGAATCGGCTATCGCATATGCTACTTTATAGTCGGGCCCGGTCCATCCACCTTCCGACCACATAAAATAGTATTTTCCATTTCTGACGAACATAAAGGGCCCTTCGACATAGCCTTCCGGTGTTACTTCCCTATAGGTAGTGCCATCTTCAAAAGGAGCAATCCCGGTAAAATCATCTTTTAATTTTACCACATTGCAATGCCCCCATCCCCCATAGTACATATAATAAGTTCCATCAGTATCTTTAAAGACGAATTGATCGATTGGTTGAGCGCCATTCACGATTTCATTGATTAGGGGTTTGCCGAGTAAATCGCGATAAGGGCCCTGTGGTTTTTCAGCCTCCGCCACACCAATTCCACCAACTTCGCCTTCATGAACATCATTTGCGCCAAAAAACAGGTAATATTTTTTATCCTTCATTAAAACAGCTGGCGCCCACATTGCCTTTTTTGCCCACTTTACCGCAGCAGTGTCAATTATTCCGGCGTGTTTTTTCCAATTTTTCAAATCTTTGGATGAGAACGCGTCCATAAACACCTGTTCTTCGTAAGGCGCTGAATAAGTTGGAAAAATCCAATATTCATTGCCATATCTAATACCTTCGGGATCGGCATACCAACCATCGAAAATCGGATTTGTTTGCGCTTTACCAACTGAAGCGGCTAAGAAAAAGCTTAGTAAAAGAAGTGCTGCGTAATAGCGATAAACTCGAATCATTTCAATCAATATTATCTGTTTAAGATTTCAATAAATAATGTGCCTAAAAGTAACAAATTAATGCGACTATCCTTTATATGCTAAATCGATTTTCTAATTTAAATCGGGCGGCAAAGAGTTTAAGCAGCTGAAAAAGAAAAATTTTTATTCATTTGTTTTTGTTCTTATGTTTGACTATTAACAGCATATACTACCTATGAACGTTTTTATATATAGTGTCTCTTTATTAACTATTTGTTTTACCCTCATTCCCCTTATTAAACACGAATATTGGATTTTTAGGGTTTTCGATTATCCGCGATTGCAAAAACTAGTATTGACAGCCATTTGTTTTGCACTATTACTTGGTTATTTTGACCGTTCGGTAATCTTTGACTGGATTGCACTTACCGTGATCATGATCAATGGCATTTACCTATCGTCACAAATTATGCCCTTTACGCCGCTTGCAAAAAAGCAGGTATTATATGCCAAAGGCAATATGCAAGAGCAATCGGTGAGTTTAATGGTATCTAACGTTTATCAAGACAATAAAAACACTGCGGGGTGCTTAGGAGAAATAACCCGGGCTGATCCCGATGTTGTTTTATTGCTTGAAACCAACAAGCGATGGGACCTTGAGACACGCAGTTTATCCCAAGAATATCCTTATCATGTACGCGTGCCCTTAGAGAATACGTATGGCATGCTGCTATATTCCAAATTACCATTGTCAGCTACCAAGATCGGCTATTTGGTTGAAAAGGACATTCCTTCGATTCATTGCGTATTAACGCTCCGGAGTGGACTTGAGGTGCAATTATATGCTGTGCATCCTACTCCCCCTGTGCCGAATGAAAACCCACGATCTACGGAACGAGACAAAGAACTGTTGCTAATAGCAGATTTAGCTAAACGAAGCAGTAGACCGGTTATTGTCATCGGCGATCTAAATGATGTAGCATGGAGCTATACAACGGAATTATTTTAAAAATGAGTGGATTACTCGATCCACGCCGCGGCAGGGGATTTTACAACACGTTTCATGCACATTATCCCTTTTTGCGTTTTCCACTTGATCATGCCTTTTTCTCGACAGATTTCAAACTTAGGGAGTTGAAACGACTATCGAATTTTAATTCTGATCATTTCCCTATCTTTATAAAAATACAATATGAAGCAAAGGCTTCAGAGCAACAAGAGGCTTTGATACCCGATGCCGAAGACATACAGGAAGCAACAGAGAAAAAGCAAGAGCCGACAGAAATTTAAAACGAGCGAGTTTAGTTGGTTTATCAAAAAACGATGAGGTAAGGAATGATGTTAAGAAAACACTATATGCTACAGCATGTAGAGAACGACATGAATAAACCAAGCTTATAGTTACTTGCAGTAGGCAAGCGGGTTTCATGGCCATTAAAAGACAATTTATTCTAATGAAAAAAATATTCGCATCAAGGGATACGCACGGTTTCGATTGGATCGATTTAACAGATCCTTCTATGGAAGAAATCCTGGACATAAGCAAACGATTTGCATTACATGAAACATCTATTAAAGATTGTATGCAGCCCGACCACTTACCGAAGCATGAAATCGTAGACGGCTATACCTTTATAATCGTCCGAGTATACACACAGGACCCCATGAATGACGCGGATACCATACAGGAATTAACAAATAAAATTGCCATTTTTTATACTTCCGACTATGTCATCACTGTTCATAGAACTGAACAACCTCTTATCGCCGACGTTAAAGCCAAAGCGATAGATGCAGGAGGCTGTAAGGACACCATATGCATAGTAAACCGTATTGTACGGGCGTCCTTGCTTACTTTTGAAGAGCCTAGTGTGAAGTTGGCACAGTCGTTAGATTATTTTGAAGAGAATGTTTTCCTGAAGCAGCGCAAGGCACCCGTTTTAAGAGGGCTTTATTATGTAAAACGAAAAGTCGATGTGATCAAACGTCTCTTGATCTTGTCTTATGAGATTATCGATAAAATAGATACTCCCAAACAACGAAATATCTATACCCGGGATTTACGGGATCAATATGTGCGAATGCAAAATATATACGACAATCTTTCAGAGAATACCGCACAGCTTCTATCGGCTTACTTTTCCATCGCTTCCCATAGAACAAATGAAATCATGCGCATATTAACGATCTTCTCTGTTTTTTTTATGCCATTAACGTTTATAGTAGGGATATACGGCATGAACTTCCATTATATGCCGGAACTTAACTGGCACTTAGGGTACCCAATAGTAATGCTTGTCATGGCGATTATCACCTTAGCCATTTATTTTTGGTTCAGAAAAAAAGGGTGGCTATAATTATAGATTTTTTGAAACTTCGATTAATCCGGCAGACCAGGACAAGCCAACGCCGAAACCGGCAACAATAATGGAGGCCTTTTCTTCTGTTAGATCCTCCTTGCAATAGTTTTTCAATGCAATGGGTATGGTAGAAGAAACGGTGTTTCCCCCATCACGTAAATTGATGTAGAACTTTTGAGGAGATATTGTTAAGCGTTCTCGCATCACTTTTAACATGTGGGCATTTGCTTGATGAAAAATAAACTGCCCAACGTCCTCCTTCTTTACAGCGTTGAGCGTAAGAACTTCCTCAATAAAAGGAGGCACCACAGTACTGGTGAAACGGAATATTTCGGGCCCGTTCATATAAAGATTATTTTCCGTATAAACATTGCCTCTACCATAAAGGTGCTCCACAGCTTGGCCATCAACAGGAAATCGAGTACCACCGTTCTTAACGATTAATTTATTATACCCCTTTCCGTCGGTACCAAATTTGAATTTATGGATTCCGTTGTCATCATTTGACGAAATAACGGTTGCGCTTGCCGCATCGCCAAAGATCGCTCGATTAGACCGGTCTTTCCTATTGATATATTTTGAATAGGTATCTGTTGTTACCAATAACACGTGATTGGCTTGGCCGCTTTCTATGAAAGCTTTCGCCATACTCAAGCCATAGGTATAACCCGAGCATCCCAAATTGAAATCAAAAGCGCCCACTGTCTTATTAAGAGCCAGGCGATCCTGCAATATACAAGCCGTTGACGGCATAATATATTCGGGGCTTTGGGTACAATACAAAATATAATCGATTTTAGCCTTATTAATGCGTTTAAAAAGTTTTAGGCAAGCTTTTTCGGCTAAGTCCAAAGCGGTTTCATTTGTTCCGGCAACATACCGACTACTTATACCTATCTTATATTCAAACTTAGAAAAATCATAATCCGGAAATTCCTCACTAAGATCTTGGTTGGTAATTTTTTGTTCTGGAAAATAGTATTCTATCGCTTGTATTCTAGCACCCATAAAAGGTTTTATATTAACAAAATTTCAATAAAGAGTGCAAACCTACTCCTTTTCAGGGTATTTTCCACACAACCGACAAAGAAAATTACATAAAAGTGGCGGAGAAAAATGGCTTTAAATCAAACCCTGAAACGGTATTTGGTTCAAAAAATCAACTAAACACATCAAACAAGATATTTACAACGGATGACGTTGTTTATTTAATAAATAAGAGAGTCTTTTGTATTTTTACTATTCAATTGATCAAACGTTAGCTGATTTAAAGGGAATACGAAAACTAAACGTAGAACCTTTTCCCTCTTCACTCTCTACGTAGATGTCCCCATGTTGCAATTTAATCAGCTGGTAGCAGATATACAGGCCCAAACCGGTGCCAGGCCTTGCATTTTCCTTTCCCGCTTGATAATATTTAGTAAATAATTTGGTCTGTTGTTCTTGCGGAATGCCAATACCGGAATCTTTAATACGTACCGTAAGTTCCTGCATACCGTCTTGCTCACCTTTTTTCATTGTGCAATACACCTCCACCCCTCCAATGTCCGTATATTTAATGGCATTCCCAAGTAAATTGATGACCACCTGCTTCAGTCGAAAAGGGTCGCCATAAACCATCTCGTCCTGAGAACCGTCAAAACTAAAATTTAAGGATATATTTTTCTTAATGGCTATGAAGCGCATGGTTTCTACCGTTTCCTTAATTTCATGAAATGGAGTAAAAGAAACAACTTTAAGTACTTCTGACTGTTGGCTTTCAACTTTAGTCATATCCAAAATATCATTCACGGTATCCATTAACATATCTGAAGAAGCTTTTATTGAGCTTACCATACGGTTCTGCTCAGCGGTCAGCGGTGTATTTTTCATCAAATAAACGAACCCGGTTATCGCTGTCAACGGATTTCGAATTTCATGGCTCATTGTAGCAAGCATTTCCGATTTCTGTTCCGCAAGCGCAATAGCACGAGCGTTTTCAACTTTATACTGATCTTCTGCTTTAGCAGCTTTTTTGATATAGAACAAAAGAAGCGCAACAAAAATCAGCACCATGATAGTGGCAGTAATCGTAAAACTGTCTAAATCATCAACAGCTTCTTCATATTGAGCTAAGGTTTCCCGTTGATTTCTTTCCCAAGTCAATAAGTAATTATCTTTGATTTGATCGATAAGCTGCCGTAATTGTATGATGAGTGATAAATTCGAAGATATGAGCTGTTGTTGAGATTGAGCAAGTAATGTATGTTCTTTGCTTAACCTTTCCAAGAGCTGTTGCTGCCCTTTTTCATTCTGAATCTGCAACTCTCTTGCAATCGAATCCCGCACAGCATTTTCCCGCGCAACGAGTAGTAACTTTGTACGAAGTGTATCTGAACCGGGGGAGAAAACTTGCCTTAAACGTTTTAAGAACCCTTTTTTCTTGACCGCTGACGCCACTTCCCTTATGATGGTATCTTGCTCTGCATTTCGGCGTATTTGTCTTCTTTCCTTAGCTATCCTAACTTTGCTGTTCCCAAAAATATTTTCATCCGTACTTTTTATCAGTAAAGAGTCGAAACTTTTCTTTAGCGCGAAAACTTTGAGCGAAAGATCCAGCTTTCCATCCACATATTTTTTAAATTCTCTTTCGTCCAATGAATTGCCTAGACTGTCCGCCAATATTGGATATTCGTGCAAAATAGTATCGATTTTAGCAAAGACGCTCAATACTTTTCGTTGATACTCATCGAGTTTATCACCATAGCCGTAAAGACTAGCTTGCTGAAAGTCATTTTCGGCGCTACTTAGCTCCAGTAAGACATTACTTATTTCGCCTGTTTCGGGAGGTGCTTTAAGTTTTACGCTTAAATAAGCCAGCTTCTCTGCAATGGAGTGTCTTAAAAGAAGCGAACCGGCCGTGAGTAAAAACACAAATATTAAGAAGACAAATAGTAGTCTTTGTAGAATACCGGAAGTCTTCTCTCGTTTTCTTTGCACCTTAAACTTCATAGATCATCATTCTATTTATCCCCTTCTTTTCTGCCACCTATAATGACGCATTCCCGTATACCAACCTACAACATACTACTCCCCATATGATCCAAATCGTTAACGGGTCTCCTGTTTACCAATCCTAATCTTATTTTAATCTGTATCTAATATTAGACAGGTTAACTTTGCAAAGTTAAACTAAAAAATATATTATGCTTTATTCAATATTACTAGGTGTCATTGGCGGGCCTGAATTGGGTGTCATTGTTATTGCATTGTTATTGCTCTTCGGCGGCAAGAAAATCCCCGAACTGATGCGTGGATTGGGGCAAGGCGTACGTGCCTTTAAAGAAGGACAATATGATGAAAAGCCAACACCCGAGCCTGCAAATAAGGAGGAATCAGCTTCTAAATAAAAGTGTAGCCATGAGATTGAACGACTCTTCTATCGCAGCAAACTGCTTGTTCTTTGATTCTATCAAGTCTTGTTTCGGAACTTTGATCGCTTTTAGATATTGATCATAGAGACTTTCAATGGCTACAACATTTTGCAGATTCTCCACCCCCCAAGTACCGAGATAGCTATTTAGCTTTTTAACATTTATTCCGACGTAAGGAACCGCATAACTCATGGCTGTTATGGCGCCGTGTAAACTGGTACCGATGTAACATTGCGCATTGGCAATTAAATACATAATGTCCCAAATAGTAACGTCGTTAAAAAATTGAGCATCGCCGTCCAAATGAGGGAAAATCAATTGCAAAGCTTCGTCATCATTATGATTTGATGCTTTTCCTATCGGGCATAAACAGATGTCTGCCCCGGTTTCATGGTGAATAGCATTTAGAAGTGCAGCTATTTTTTCCTCTTTTTGTTTTGCGTGATTTCGATTAATCTGAAAAAACACATATTTCCCTTTTTTTAACGCCACAAAATGCCGCACATCAATATTTACCAATTCGTCCAGGTGTTCAATAGCGTAAAATTTAGACATAAGGATAGCCGAATCAGGGTATAATTTCGTCTCGACTCCCTTATTTTTCAGATTTTTCCGGGTAATGGTGTCTCGCACGGAAAAATAGTCGACATTCTTTAGTTTCTGCTGTAAGCCCTCTATTTTAGTGAAAATTTGCTCTGGTATTTCCGAGCCACCCAGTGAATTGAACAAGACGTGATCAACGCTCTTAAAATCTGTTTTATTGAACACAAAAGGAAGCACCGTTTGTCCTTTCAATTTGCGTTTCGCCCATTTATTAAGGTCAATAAACTTCTCTAAATGATGCTGGTAACGCCTTATTAACCGATACCTTTCATTCAAAGCCACCAACAAAGAATTCCAAGTGACTGCGATAGCCTCGCCTCCCGCAACGATGATATTGGCTCTTTCATTGTTCGCATTACACGCACGATAAAATGCCTGTATATCTTGAGTCGGTTTTCCTCCCAAATCGCTTAAATCGCTTTCTATCATTCCAAAATATCCGATATCTAGCGGGTGTCCATATGTTTTTAATTGTTGCTCGATGATAATCGGGAATAATAAATCGCCGTAGTTAAATCGGTCAAAAGCCCCTATAATTAATATTTTATTCATTTGTTAGCAATTTAGCCGGTTATTTTCTGTTTTATCTTGTCCATAAAATTACGCATCAATATTTTTTCATCTGCACATAAACCGAAAAAATAGATGCTCAATCCAAAAACAAATCCCGTGAGCGGGATCGTAATTAAAAATCGATAATGATAGTGGATATATTTTGTTGCCAATACGCCTACGAGTAAAACTATTATTAACGGAATAACTTCCCGATAGACTACTCTTGACAAGTAAGTGCGAATGGATAAGCCTCCTAAATGTCTTAAAAAGAACATTCGTAGCACACAGGCTATGAATTCAACAACGGCATAACTTATGATGACAGCATATACCGGGTAATGAAGTGAGAGTAAAATATAAGCAATTGGCAAATTTAATAGCAACGTAGTACCTACCACTATCTGATAATATTTAATATTGCCAATAGCTTGTGCTGCCGATTGCAAACCGATTGTTAATTGATTGATCAGGGTAGCTATGAGAATAAGCTGACAGAAAACGACCGTATGTGGTGGTACATTTTTCAACCAAAGTTTCAGGATCGCTTCCATTTCAAAACAAGCCGGAACGGCAATAACCGCGAGCAAGAAAAAGCCGAATTTGCTGGCCATCATAGCCAGACGTAACATTCTCGGCCGATCATTGGCCCCTTCGCTTTTCATAATTTGAGGATTGAGTGCTCGCAGTAAGGTTGCGGAAAAAAAGTTAAGTTGGGCCGCTACTTGATTAGCGATCCCATACGCTGCATTGATAACGGCCCCTAAAAATATATTCAAGAGGATGGCTAGACCCTGTGTTCTTCCTAGCCCACATAGTGTACCCAATAGATTCCATCCGGCGAAAGTGGACAACTCCTTTAATAATGGCTTATCAGCTTGTACTGTAATTCCACTTAAAGAACAATCAGCATACTTTCGTAAACAATAAAAAGCATAAAGTAAGAAACTGACAACACTAACGAGAGCGGTAAGTGCCCCGTAAACCATTAGTCTGTCATAAGAAAGCACTGTTAATAATAAGGCAATTCCCAACTTCAATAATGTTTCTATTACATTCACGACAGCCACCCAGATCATGTTCTCATGAGCAATTAAAGCCCCATTAAAAGGAACAACCACTACATTAAAAAAAACGGTGGCCGCCATAAAATGATAGACAAAGCGTGTTGCTTCCAGTCTATTCGCCGGAATATTCAATGTTCCGTTAAACAAGAACAAACCCGCGATTTCCAGAGCGGCTACGATAATAATAGCAATTACAATATGTAATAGCATACTATTACTAAACACACGTTTTTGCATCGCTAAGTCGCCCGCCCCTTGGTAAAATGACAAAAAACGCTGTGTAGATGAGGCCATGGTGGTATTGAGGAAGGACAGCATCAATACAATACCCGCAACCAAGTTAAACAAGCCGTAATCAGTACTTCCAAGTATATTTAGTACTATTCTTGTCGTATAGAGCGTTATGCCGGTAGTAACCAACATTCGTAGGTAAAGTATGGATGTATTAAGAGCTACTCTATTCGCTGCACGCATTTGTTAGTTTTAGTTACCTTTGTGTTGGCCTTAGAAGATATATAGTCAAACCCTTCGTCTCCTTTTCAAGCTACGAAATTAATAACACGGCCATACCTATATAAAAATCGTGCCGTTCCTCTTTAAAAATTGAACTATTGGACTGAAAATTGTTAGTTAAGGGAAAACGTTATACATCCATGGTTGAATTTTCCATTTGCATACCTGCTTATAAAAGCCGATACCTACAATCGTGTATAGAAAGTATTTTGCAACAAACCATCGATAACTTTGAGTTGATTATATTGAACGACTGTTCCCCCGAACCTGTAGATCTTATCGTGCAACAATTTGAGGACAATCGGATACATTATTACCGCAATGACAAAAATGTCGGAGCCATTAATCTCGTTGACAATTGGAATAAGTGTTTATCGCTAGCCAAGGGAAAGTATCTGATGATTATGGGCGATGATGATGAATTAGAGCCGGATTATTTGCAGGAGTTCTCGAAACTTATTCAACAATATCCAACATTAAATGTATATCATTGTCGAAGCAAAATAATCAACGACGAAGGTGAAACCATGATGCTAACACCGGCACATCCGTCGTTTGAAAACGTATATGATAGCATTTGGCACCGCTTGGCTCAGTATCGTTCAAACTACATTTCTGACTTTGTATATCGCGTTGAACCACTTAGAAAGCAAGATGGATTTTATAAGCTCCCCCTTGCCTGGGGTTCGGACGATATAACAGCTTTTATGGCTACGGGACAACTCGGTATTGCACATACTAATAAGGCTGTTTTCCGATACAGAAGTAACGCTTTGTCCATCACCTCAACGGGAAATAACTTACATAAAATGGAGGCAAACATCGGCTATGCGAACTGGTTAAGAGCATTTCTTAGTGAAAAACCAGCTAATGAAGAGGCTCTTGTTATTCACAGGTATCTTGTGAAGAAGCAAGATTATCTCATGAGCAAAAGAAAAATTTTCACGATGGCGCTATCCATGCGCTATTCCCTATTTGGCAATTTTTGGCTGTGGCTCAAACACCGTCGCGTGTTTGACATACAAATAAAGGATATTTTTATTGCCGCAGTAAAGAGTATAAATTTAAGAGAAACGAAATAGTGAAGATTGTATTCAACCCGCCGGATAATAAAGAAAATCAATATATCAGCTTAATGGTCGCCCCATTACGTGAATCGGGTTTTGAGATCTACCCGTTGGACAGTTTCTTTTCGTCATATAAGCATTTCAAATCAATTGATCTAGTGCATCTTAACTGGTTCGAAAATGTTGATGACAGCAGTTTTTTTGTCGCTTTTCGGAGTTTTTTCCGAAAAATGATTGTACTTCTAGCGATTAAATTATTTAGAAAGCCGCTCATATGGACCATGCATAATCGAAGTTCGCATGAAAAAGGCCTTCGTTTCTTTAGTCGCACCCTTACTGCCCTGCTTGTCAAATGGGCCGACCGCATCATTATTCATAGCCATGCCTCAGCCAGTATATTAGCACAACGCGATAGACAAACCACTGCCAAAATCATATACATACCCCATCCAAACTTTATTAACGTATATGGACCTATTCAACCGGGCCCGGAAGATTCCAACTTATTAAAGTTGCTTTTTATGGGAGTCGTTAAGCCTTATAAAAACATTGAATTGTTGATTAAATTAGCAAGGGAATTTAACAAGGAATTACAATTGACCATAGCTGGAAAGCCTTCGACAGATAAATACAGACAAGAACTGGAAAAGATGGCTACAGGTACGGATAACTTAAATCTTCAGTTACGTTTTATTGACGACGCCGAAATACCCAGCCTCTTTCGCGAAGCCGATTTATTAATATTACCCTATGATTTAGAAAGCAGTTTAAATTCGGGCACTGCTATTCTAGCATTTTCTTACGGAAAAACTGTGATTTGCCCCCTTATTGGTACAATAGCAGATATGGATGAAATGCATGCTGATATGCTTATCTATAACTATGACGACAAGCATGAGCACGAACCTATATTGAGAAAAACCATCGCCAAGGCCGTTGCGTTAAAGAAGCATAGCAATCATATTTTTAAGGAAAAAGGGGATCGATTACTTAGGTACGTGCAATATCGAAATAATAACCATCAAATCGGAGTGGATTTAATCCGTACGTATAGGGAACTTTTAACGGATAAATTCAATAAGAATACCTAATTTGATGAAAGAAAACATAAACTGTACCTCTGATAGATGAAGTATCATCGCGCTAAGATAATTTATTATCATGAAAATACTCTATATAAATGCCTTATATAGCCCCCTTATACAGGGGGGAGCAGAAATCTCCCTAAAAGCTATTGCGGAGGGGATGCAAGCCGCCGGGCATGAAGTTGCTGTACTGAGTTTAAAGCCCACAGGTGATTTGAGCACAGAAGAGATTGACCATATAAAAGTTTATAGAACGGCATTAAAAAATTTATACTGGCCTTTTGAAAAAATACGAGCAGGAAAACTAGATCGAATGTTTTGGCATGCACGGGATCGATACAATGCAGCCATGAGGCAAGTCGTTAAAAAGGTTATCGAGAAAGAAAAGCCTGATATTGTTTCATGTCATAATTTAGTTGGCTGGAGTGTTGCGGTTTGGGATGAAATAAAAGCTGCGAATATCCCAATTGTTCAGGTACTCCACGATTTGTATTTGCTATGTCCAAACAGTGATATGTTTAAAGATGATGCTTCGTGCGACACGCAGTGTTTTAGTTGTGCTTTATTAAGGCAAAAGCATAAAAAATTGTCGGGTAAAGTAGACGCGGTGATTGGTATTAGTAAGTTTATTCTGAGACGCTTTGAACAGTATCAATACTTTGATAAAGCCAAAAAATACGTCATATACAATACCAGGGAAATACCTGAAACGCCATTACCACAGCCAAGAGCGCATGATACTAATTTCACCATTGGCTATATAGGCACCTTAGCAGAAAAGAAGGGGATTGAATGGTTATTAGACCAATTTAAACGCCTTTCGATCAATGCTCAACTACAAATTGCCGGTGGTGGAAAAGAAGACTATGAGCGCTTCTTAAAAGCCAAAGCCGAGGGTGCGAATATTTCGTTTATCGGCTATACAGATCCGGCGGCATTTTATAAAACTATTGATGTGTTAGTGGTTCCATCACTTTGGCAGGAACCCTTAGGCATGGTGGCAATAGAAGCGCTTGCTTACCATCTGCCGGTTATTGCGAATGCCGTGGGAGGTTTACAAGAGACCGTTATAGAGGGCTTTAATGGGTTATTGTGTACATCAGAAGAGATGAACTCGTTGGGCGATGCGATACAGCGTTTGTATGACGAGCCCTTATTGTACGATACCTTGGTAAAAAATGCGCGCAAATCGGTAGAAGCTATTCTCAGCAAACAAAGGATGATAAATGAGTATTCAACTGTATTAAATGAAACGATCCGTGGAAGCAGGGCATAAACGTTATTTTTTAACAGAGCTATTATTCTGTTTAGCCATACTGAGTGTGTTTCTACCGTGGAAAGTATACCCCATTGTGTTTCTTCTTGCATCGGTTATATTTTTTATCAGCGCATATCAATTGGATCCAAAAAGCCTGAAAAAGTTCCTGCGGCAACCCTGGTTTTTAGCTATCAGTGCGTTCGTTCTCTACGCCTGCGGAAGCTTCTTCCTTACAACAAATGGACAACCGCAAATACGGGACAGCCTGATAAAAATGCTTATCAATATCTGTTTTTTTATAACCGGCATTTACCGGTTAAATCAGCTTGACAAAGCAAGTCTTGTCCGTATAATCGACTGGACGATGCATATTATCTTTTTACTGTGTTTTATACAATTACTTGTATACCATCAAGCGTTCCATTTTCATTTGTTAACAGGTGCCTCTTCTTCCGCTAAGGGCAGCGCTCTATATAATAAAGAATTATTTTTTGGGGATTAAGTGATAAAAATATGTTTGGAGCCAGACTGGCCTTATTAGGCTTCATCTACCTCTTAATTCCGCTGGTAAGGGATTCCCGTATAAGTTGTCTGCGGATCTTACTTGTTTTTTTGCTCGCCTTTCTTTCACTATCGAGAACGCCTATCGTAGCATTACTCATTGGCGTGTTTCTTGTTTTTTGGTTTTTGCAAAAAGCCAATCAGAGCTGCTTTGCTTGTTGGTCTATGCGCATTGACGCCTTACCTATTTGTAAAAGTTTTACGTGTAGACACACTCACGGCTTCCAATGATGGTATGGGGGTACGAATAACTTATTGGAAGGCCTTTTTTCAACATTTTGATGAAATCCGTCCGTGGGGCAATGGTTTCTTGAAGGGAGGGGATTTTTTACGGCGACACGCAGCTTACTACCATGGTGAGCCTCATATTCACAACACTTTTTTGTCCAATTACCTGGAACTTGGTATCGTAGGATTCATCTCTTATTGCCTCTTCCTTTGGTTTTTTTATCGCTACTGTATACATATGAATAATCTCCGTAGTTTCTGGCTGGCAGTATTTTTGCCTCTACTAGCCATTATGATGATTCTCTATTCAGGATATGATAACGACATCATACTTTATTTACAGTTGGCATTTGTATTGGGAACTTTTCAAACAATAGTTAAGGAAAAAATAAAAATCGGATTTTAAATGAACACAAAGGTGCTTATTGACAGCAGGTGGGCAGGAAATACAGGAATTGGCAGGCTGTACCGAGAGGTAATGGACAGAAAACCACCACATGTAGTGGGTGAGCATGTTAAAAGCAATATGCGATTGGGGAGCCTTTATTCCCCCTTCATGTTGGGAAAAGCAATCCGTTCTTCTACTGCAGACATTTTCTACAGTCCATCCTTTATGCCACCCGCTTTCTCTAGCATACCTTTTGTCATTACGATACACGACTTGATGCACTTATTTTATTACTCTCCTCTACATAAAATATACTATCAACAAGTCATTGCGCGATTAGCAAAGAAAGCAAAAAAAATAATCACCGTTTCACACCACAGCAAACAGCAACTGGTCCAACTTCTTGGTATTGATGAACACCTCATTACAGTCATTTACAACGGTGTAGACGAACGGTTTATTCAGAATGAGGAGCGTATAAAGCTTGACCGTCCTTACCTATTGTATATTGGTAACCGGCGCAAGAATAAAAACATTCCTGCAATGATTCGCGCTTTTGCGCGTGCTGCAATAGATAAAGAGATAATTTTCGCGCTTTCGGGTGAGCCTGATACTTTCTTGCTTCAAGAGGCAGAACGTTCGGGCGTCCGCGAAAGAATAAAATTTTTAGGTTTCATACAAGAAGAGACTTTGCCACAACTTTATAAGGGTGCTTTGGTCACTCTTTACGCATCCTTAATGGAAGGATTTGGATTACCTATATTGGAAGCGATGGCATCCGGCACGCCTGTTTTGACGTCAAACGTCAGCTCACTTCCGGAAATAGCCGGCCCCGGTGCTTTATGCGTTGACCCTTTCAATATTAACGAAATGGCAAATGGAATCGAGCAATTGGTTAACAATAACGAACTTAGGAATTATTATATCGAAGAAGGAAGGAAACGAATAAACGCTTTTCAGTGGGAACATACCGCAATTCAGACCTGGAAAGCAATACTTTCATAACTCGTAGAGCATGTCAAGATGAAAAAAGTGCTACTTACAAAATTCTGGTTTATTTCTATGAGCCTCATTCTTTGGTGCTGTTCATGCTGCCAAACAAAGCCGAAATCCAACAAGGGCGCCGATACCAAGAAAACCGAAAACACACAAGTTTATCAGGTGTTGAATGTACAAGCCTTTCAAGCGAAAGGAGACGGTAAGGCAGATGATACGGAAAATATACAACGAACCATCAAGGCGGCACAAAGAGGAGATACTATTTTGATCCCGGAAGGGACCTACTTAGTAAAAACACTGGTTTTGAAGTCGGATATTAATATAAAATGTTTAGGGTTATTAAAACAAGTTCTTCCGAGCGACACACAGAACTTCACCCGTGTTGTCCAAAATTCCTCCGCTCCTCTATTCTTTGGAAGAAATTTAAGGAACGTAAACCTGCGTTTTCGCGCATTTACCGTAAACGAAGCATTGTATGTCTCAAAAAGCACCAATATTCGCATTACAGATACCCACATCAAAGGAAATGACAAAAAAATATATGCCTTTCCCGGCATGCTGTTTTATGAGTGTGATACCATCGCTATTAGGAACAGCAACATCACCTCCTACGGTTCCGCGCGCCAGTCAGCCTCGACCTACCAAGCAGGAACCGGGATTCGATTACTATCTTGCAGTAACATTAAGATCGAAAACAATCAGATAATAAAAAATGGCGAGAATGGTATTTTTATGCACGGAAGCGGCAGAGCAACTATAAAAAATAACCACATCGCGTACAATGGAATGAGTGCTATTCAGATTGGCTTCGGGAAAGCAAAAAAAGAGCAGTACTTTGACATTTCCAACAATACATTGAATCATAACGCGGCCGATGCTATTGATATCAACAATAAAATAACTTCCGACCCTTTTCCCATTCACTGTATTATAAAAAGCAACAGGAGCTTGAATAACGGATTTGTTGCAGGCAAATCAACAGTGGACGGATCGGGATTGGCTACTTTAGTTAATGTAAGCGAAGTTCAACTCTTCAATAATAGATCGCAGCGATCGAATCGCCCGGCACTTTACTTAGAACGCTGCGGTATTATCCAGGCCGAAAACAATATCACTGATAATAAAGTAGAAATTGTAAAGTCGTTTAATACGATTTTTTTAAAGAATAACACGTTCGATGCCTTAACTGCACTTGCAAACACGAAAGGTACTACTTTACAATTAGCAGGGAATAAGCTCCGAACTTTATTGCTACCAAATGGTATTACGATAGATTCGCTCATTTTAACCCGTAACTTGCTTACCAATGCGAGCTTGAATATTAACCTGCAAGGTCGTGTAATACTGAACGAAAATAAGATTTTCAGCAACCAACCAACCGGCGCGTCCTACTTGTCAAATCAAAGAGTGCTTCACTTGCAAATAATAGTATAAAGAGTACTTCCGGTTATGCTATTACTGTTAGAAAGACAGCCGATGCAGTTCGTCTGGAACACAATATTATCGAATCGGTTAACGCTTGTATTATAGATGAAGGCTCCAAGAACTTAGTAGTAGAGTTTAACGAACTTATTTCTCTTCAGGGTGGAAAATTAAATAGAACATTAATAAGCCAAAACCCTAACAACCTTATACTGAGAGGCAATACGCATAAAGGTGGCAAAACGGACAACTCAATCCGTTTAGAAGGTACCGGACACGCCTATATTGCCGACGAGGAAATTGTTAGCGGATATCCTGATTATGGTAAGGTTGTTGTTAAGAAGTTGTAGTTAGAAATGAAAACGATATTATATATTCCCACCCTAAATGCCGGAAAGTTATGGGCAGACGTAATTCAAAGCATTAAGACACAGCTTGTTCAACCCGATAAGGTTGTAATTATTGACTCCGGCTCAACCGATGGTACACTGTCGCACCCTTCCATGAAAGATTTCGAGATTATCCACATTGATAAAAAAGATTTTGACCATGGAGGGACGAGGCAGATGGCGGTTAATCGCTTCCCCGATGCTGACATATACGTTTTTCTGACACAAGATGCAGTCCTTGCCAATGCGCATTCCCTAGGCAATCTAATAAAGGTATTTGACAAAAATCCTCAAATTGGAGTAGCTTACGGACGCCAACTTCCACATATTGGAGCGAAAGGATTAGAAGCTCATGCCCGGCTATTTAACTACCCCGCACACTCGCAATTGCGCGGGCTGGATAATAGAAGTAAGTATGGTATTAAAACGGCCTCCTGCTCAAACTCTTTTGCTGCCTATCGGAGAACAGCATTTGAAGAAGCCGGTGGCTTTCCGAGCGGCACTATTTTGGGAGAAGATGTTATAGCAGCCGGGCGTATTATCTTAAATGGTTGGCAACTTGCCTACCTCGCAGATGCGCAAGCCCATCATTCCCATAGTTATTCGGTAAAAGAAGAGTTCAAACGATATTTCGATATCGGCGTTTTCCACGCCACCAATGCGTGGATATTTCAAAACTTTGGACATGCAGAATCGGAAGGTTTTAAATATGTAAAGTCTGAATTTTCTTATATCGTTAAACATCATGTTACTGAACTTCCAAAAGCTTTTTTCTCTACCGCCGCCAAATGGTTCGGTTACAAGCTTGGACTGGCCCATAGATATTTACCCACCCTTTGGAATAAATGCTTTTCCATGCATAAAGCGTATTGGAAATGATCTCAAAGCAATATAGATCGCTAATCGAACCCTCCATTTTGTGGAAAAAAATCCCCACTTATTATCGCTAACAAATTGAAATTGAATCTAAAAAGTGGGTTTAAATACCTATAAACAGGCATTCGGGGATTTGGCATATTTCTTGGCTTTTGCTTAACATATAATTAGAAGAGACATGTTAAGAGATTCGCAAATACAAGAAATGAAGCAGGCTACCAGTGTAGATCAAAGCATTGTTGTGCCTAATGTGATGCTAAGAACATCGTTTACCAGTTTAATTGAAAACAATTTTTTGCACTATGCAGACTTCCCTATCATTCTTATTAATAAAGGTGAAGCGCTCGATATAACGTCTAAATTTTTCAAAAGAAGCTTTGATATCGTATTTTCTCTAGTGGCTTTGATTCTTGGCTTTCCCCTATTTTTATTAGTTGCCATTATTACCAAGCTAAGCTCAAAAGGGCCCGTTTTTTACAAACAAGAACGTATCGGCTTACATGAGAAACCATTTTTCATCTATAAGTTTAGAAGCATGTATATTGATGCGGAGAAGTTTGGTCCGCAGTTAGCTCAGGATGTAGATCCACGTATCACACCATGGGGAAGGCTGATGCGTAAAACGCGCCTTGACGAAATTCCGCAATTTTGGAATGTGTTAAAAGGTGATATGTCAATTGTTGGTCCTCGTCCGGAAAGAGCACATTTTATTAAGCAAATTGTAGATAAAGCCCCGAGCTATAAAAAATTATTGACTATCAAACCAGGTATTACTTCTATTGGACAGGTTAATTTTGGATATGCGCAAACGGTTGATGAAATGTGTGAGCGGATGTTATTAGACTTGCAATATTTACAAGGAATTAACTTCTTTGCCGACCTCCAAATAATTTTTAAGACGGTAAAGGTCATGTTTCAAGGAAAAGGTAAATAGATATTAGGCATCATTTTTGTAAAAATGTTATAGCATCTATCTATTTATATAATGAAAAAACAAACTATTGGAGACAGCAATTCCAAACCACCTTACATAAACCACACCATACTAGATAAGAAGAGAAGCTTAAGGCCTTTCTCTTCTTTTTTGCATACACAAAGCGGCAAGCCAACCTCTCCAAAAGAGGGTATATTGAATTATGTATTTTATTGTGACCAACCGTCGCAACAAAACTATGCAGTCATTCAATTTCGGAAATTAGTCATTGAGAACAGCTATTACCTTAACATCAAACAACAAAGCAATCTGAACGATGACGAGATCAACAACTTTATTAATTACACTTACATTCCTTCAGATAATCTCCATGATACGCTTGCACAAATTTTAGTAGATTTTATGATCAGCCAACCCGATGCGTTATTGATTATTGAGAAAGATACGGGGCTTTTTCAAGTCCTTTTAAAAAGTTTGTGGAAGGAATTTACAGCACTTTTTGACGTTCAGGGGCTTTATGATGGCTCTTGGGTTTCAGTTAAGCCTGATTTGGATTACAAAGCCTATTCTTTGCGGCGAAAATCCAAACTATAGGCCAGGTATATTTTAGCTGAATATACTTCACATGTAATATAAAGTTTGTGCACTGACCTTTCTCTATTGCCTCCATAAAATAGTTACGCAATCGGTTGCGTTGATTATCTTTTTGTTCTATTTTAGCTCCTTACAAATATTATAAACAATCACGTTCAAAAAAACGCTTTATTTATGTGTGGAATTGTAGGCTATATTGGGCATAGGGATGCCTGGGAAATAATAATCAAAGGGTTAAAAAGATTAGAATACAGAGGATACGACAGTGCGGGTGTCGCACTTGTAAATGGAGAAATGAACATTTACAAAAAAGCCGGTAAAGTGAATGACCTCGAGCGCTTTGCAGAAAATGAAGAACTGTCCGGTAGTTTAGGAATGGGGCATACACGATGGGCTACTCATGGAGCACCGAGTGACAGAAATGCACACCCCCATCTTTCCGGGAGCCAAAAATTAGCTATCGTTCACAACGGAATTATAGAAAATTACGCTGCAATCAAGGAAATGCTTGTTCAAAAAGGACATACATTTTTAAGCGACACCGACACGGAAGTTCTTATTAAATTAATAGAACAGATTCAAATGGAGGGTGAATCTGATTTGCGAGAAGCCGTTCGAGTTGCATTGACACATGTTACAGGTGCTTTCGCCATCGTAATCTTAAGTAAAGAAGAACCGGATTTATTAATTGCTGCCAGGAAAGGGAGCCCTATGGTAATTGGAATAGGAGAACATGAATACTTTGTTGCCTCTGATGCATCGCCGATTGTTGAGTATACGAAGCAGGTATATTATCCTGATGATAATGTGCTTGTATTTCTTAACAGAGAAAATATGGAGATAAGAGACCTCGCAAATCTGAAAATTACTCCATATATTCAAGAGCTTGAATTAGAACTGGAAGCGTTAGAGAAAGGTGGATACGAACATTTTATGCTTAAAGAAATTCATGAGCAGCCGCGTTCCATTGCCAACTGTATGCGCGGACGAATCCATGCAGAGGAAGCACGAATCAACCTTGGAGGAATAAGCGAATACGCCAATAAATTTTTGCAGGCACAACGGATTATTATTGTGTCTTGCGGAACTTCATGGCACGCTGGATTGGTAGGTGAGTACCTAATTGAGGAATATGCACGGATACCCGTGGAGGTAGAATATGCTTCCGAATTTAGGTATAGGAATCCTATTATCGGTAAAGACGATATAGTCATTGCCATTTCGCAGTCAGGCGAAACAGCAGATACGATGGCAGCGGTAGAGTTAGCAAAAAAAGCCGGAGCAACGATCTTTGGAATATGCAATGTTGTCGGATCTTCTATTCCACGACTATCGCATGCCGGGATGTATACCCATGCAGGCCCGGAAATCGGCGTCGCTTCTACCAAGGCCTTTACGGCGCAGGTGACCGCGCTTTCACTTTTAGCCCTTTATATAGCAAAGCATAAAGGCAGTTTGCCTTCCTCCAGAATTGCGACCTTACTAGCCGAATTGCAAAAAACACCGGATCTCATCACAAGCTGCTTAAAAAGCGAGCCACTTGTACAATTAATTGCAAGCGAAATTAAGGACAGTACGAATTGCTTATTCCTTGGCCGCGGTATCAACTTTCCTGTAGCACTTGAAGGGGCACTTAAACTAAAAGAAATTTCTTACATTCATGCCGAAGGCTATCCTGCCGCAGAAATGAAGCATGGTCCGATTGCTTTAATAGATGAGCAAATGCCTGTTGTAGTTATTGCTACTAAAGATTCTTCGTACGAAAAAATTATCAGTAATATACAGGAAGTGAAAGCACGTAAAGGTAAGATCATCGCTATTGTAACCGAGGGAGATACGGTCATCCGAGACATAGCAGATTATATCATCGAAATTCCGTTTTGTGAAGAAGCATTAACACCTATTTTAGCCACAATCCCGCTGCAACTGCTATCCTATCACATTGCCGTTATGAGGGGTTGCAATGTCGACCAGCCTAGAAACTTGGCAAAATCAGTAACGGTAGAATAATGGTTAAGATTTTAAAGCGTCCAGCACAAGTACCCGTAGAACCACCAACGGGTACTTATTGTGCTTAGACTATTCACACATGAAAAACGTCGATATGATATAAGTTTATATTCTTTGATAAAAATACAATTTATTTTTTATTTTAATAAAAAAAATTCAAATATTTTTTCAAAGTGTTACTTATTTACAAAAAGGAACAGTTGGTACACAAACAATTTTGGTTTTACAAGCTGCTATCCTAGCTATCAGCTGTTGGTGTACCCTGTTTTCCGTATCATTTTCTCCAATTCAGTCCTCACACTTTCTTCACTTACTTGTTTTTGAAGAAAGCCGTCAGCTCCTGCCTTCAAATATTTAGCGGCGTAAAGTTCTTCCTCAAGTGTAGAAAAAACCAATACCTTTGTTTCGCATCGTTTCTTTTTGATAAAATTCAAGGTCTTTTGAAAACTTCCATTTGGCATTTTGATATCTAATACGATTAAATGAAAGTCTTCTTTTGCTACCATGTCCAATACCCCCTGGTAGTTATCCGTTTGTCTAATAATGGCTTTGGGATATTGCTTTTGAATAATAAGGGAAATACCCAACCTAACAATAGAATGATCGTCGGCTATTAATATGTGGGGCGTGGCCATAAATTCATCAATTAGTAGCTTTTATAAATTCAAGTCTTACTGTTGTTCCGCTTCCAAGGGACGACTGTACAGAAAGTCTTCCCTTTTGCATATCCATAAAATCTCGGCAAATCATTAACGTAATCCCAATTCCTGTTTCCCCTGCAGTCCCAAGGTACTTGATCTTACCTGGATTATAAATATTTTTGAGTGTTTCTTCATTCATTCCTATTCCGGCATCTACAATGTCAACATATATTCTGCTATTATCCACTTGTTCCAATCTAATAGAGATACTTCCTCCCTTATCAGTAAATTTAATAGCATTATCCAGCACATGCTTAATAACAAACTGAGTCAGCATTGGATAGCCACTAGCGCGCATTACTTCTTCATAATAAGAGACGGAGACTGTTATTTGCTTTGCTTGGATAGCAGCATTATGCTGTTCCAATACGGAAGCTATAATGGCTTTCAAATTAAGTGCTACGGGGTCCTCATCTAACACCACCGATTGCTCTCTTGCCCAAACAACGGTTTTGTTAAACCCCTCCAACTGCAGCTCGGCTGTTTTTTTTAATTCCGGTAATAGCTCCAAAAACACCTCGTCGCCAATTCCGCGCTTTAAATAGTTATCTACAAACCAAATTGTATTTCCCAGAAAACCTCTCAGGTCATGCACAAGCAAACTAATCCACTTTATTTTCAATTGATTACTCTCCTCCAACTTCAAGATAGTTCTCTCTTGCTCTGCGATGACTGCTAATAGTTCCTCTTTACTTTTTGATAGCATTTATAACAAATCGATTAGAAAACACCAAACCCATTGTTCAAAAATATTGTCTTTTTGATGTTTATCGTTAAAGCTAATATTTTTTCTGCGCATATTTATATAAAATAATAAAACACCCAAATGCCTCTATTTGTTAAGTAGTTATCAACACAAATTTTTATGAACGAGCCAATAACTGTTCCTTTATTAAAAAAATTGAAGGAAAACGGATTTACTACATTAATAGCAAGTGCCCGGGACGGCGACGACTTAGTATACATTCCGAGCAAAGAGCCTGAAAGAGGGGAACTTATGGACGATGCGTCCGTTACAGCGTTAAGTGAAAAGGAGTTATTGGGTATAGACGAAGTACTTAATAACTTTTCTTATTATCAAGAGAAAGGTATTGAAATCGAAATTGATGCAGGAGAATAGAGAAATCAGTTAAGCGTTTAAGGCGTCATAAAAGCCGATGATTGCCGTTACGCGGCAGTCATCGGCTTTTTATTTACTTTTTTTCACTCATATAAAAGATGAGCTCTCCTCCGTTCATTAAATCAGCGTGTTTTAGCTTATAGCTCTTAACTTCTTCACCGTTTAGCGTTACTTTCTTAACAAAAACATTTTTATCTGACTGATTAATCGCTTTTACTATGAGGGTGTTCCCATTGTCGAACTGTAATTTTGCATTTCGAACGGCGGGGCTTCCCAACCAATATTCGTCAGATGCCGGAGCCACCGGGTAAAAGCCTAGCGAACTAAAGATGAACCAAGCACTCATTTGGCCGCAGTCATCATTTCCACCTAAACCGTCTGCCCCATTGTGATATTGATGCTTAAGAATCATTCGGATCTTTTGCTGAGCCTTCCAAGGCTCACCTGTTATATTATACAAGTAAGCTACGTGGTGCGAAGGCTCATTTCCATGCACATAATTCCCGATAATGCCATCTCTTGTAATATCTTCCGTATGTGCGAAGAACTCATCTGGCAAATGCATACTAAATAGCGAGTCTAAATAGCGGGACAAACGCTTCTTACCGCCCATATTGACCATCATTCCTTCAGGGTCGTGAGGCACATATAAACTGAAGTTCCATGCATTCCCTTCAATAAATCCTTGTCCATCGGTCTTAAGTACATCAAAATCTCTTTTAAAGGTGCCATCAGTCATCCGCGGACGCATAAATCCAACGGAAGGATCATATACGTTTTTCCAATTGGATGACCGTTTAATAAAATCCTGATACACATCCATTCTTCCCAATTTTTTAGCTAACTGAGCGATACACCAATCGTCATAGGCATATTCGAGTGTATTGGATACAGCGGTTCCGGAAATATCGGCAGGAACATATCCTTTGTCGATATAGGCACCAATACCATCATAGTTTCTGGCATTTGCAGTTTGGATGCAAGCCTCTAATGCGGCCAATGCATCCCCTTTATAAACACCCTTTATGATAGCATCTGCAATAACCGATACGCTGTGATAACCGCTCATACACCAGTTATCGTTTGCATAATGCGACCAAATAGGAAGCATATGCAAAACACTTTGTTGATAATGTGCCATCATAGAAGCTACCATATCGGCGTTTCGTTTCGGATTGACGAGATTAAGATAGGGATGAAAAGCCCTAAACGTGTCCCACAACGAAAAAGATGTATAATTCGTGAATCCATCCGCCTGATGCACTTCTTGATCCAAGCCTTTATACTGACCGTTGTTATCCATGTACATTGTCGGCATAAGGGCCGCATGATACATTGCCGTATAGAAGTTAATACGATCCTCATTAGTTGGAACATCAACAACGATCTTTTGCAACTCTTTTTCCCATAATTGCTGTCCATGGTGTTTAACTCGGTCAAAGTCCCAATGCGGAATTTCAGCTTGCATATTAGCCAGCGCATTTTGCATACTTACAGGACTTATGGCAAATTTTATTTTGACCTTTTCTCCCTCTTCAGTACTAAAATCGAAGTGCATTCTGAGTTTTTTTCCAGCAAGATCCGGAAAATTTTTCTCTTGATTGAATTTTCGCCAAAAGCCTTTGTATACCTGTACAGGGTCATTATTTTGGGTACCATATTCTTTAAAAGGCTTCGAAAAACTCATCGCAAAGTAAACCGTTCGCGTTCGCCCCCAACCATTAGTTTGTCTATAACCGGTCACTAAACTATCATTGACTACCCGTACAACAGTCCATACGTTCTTATCATCATAGTTGTAAATTCCAGCCATCAAATCGAGAATAATATGACCATTACTTGATTTTGGAAACGTATATTGGTGAAATCCAACCCGAGCAGAGGTAGTCAATTCTGCCAAAATCTGATGATCATCTAGTTTTACCCGATAGTAATTAGGCTCTGCAACCTCATTATCATGGCTGTAGGCTGAACGATAACCATTTTCAGGTTGATCACTCGTTCCCGGATTCATCTGCACGTCTCCTGTGGTAGGCATAATTAAAAAATCGCCTAAATCGGAGTGGCCTGTTCCACTAAAATGCGTATGACTGAAACCTACGATTGTAGGATCCGCATACTGGTAACCCGCACAATATTTGTATACTTCCCCATTATATTTCCCATCCACGGCATACGGAATGGTATCGGTATCCGGACTAAGCTGTACCGAACCGAACGGTACCGTCGCTCCGGGAAAGGTATGTCCCATTTTTGCTGTTCCGATAATTGGTTTAACATACTGCACCAACGATAAATCTTGCGCATATGCCCCTATCGGGAGCATAAGAAAAATCAAGATTTTCTTCCATTTATTCATATATAGTTACTTATTTATTATCCACTGCTATCTTAAAGAGTACCCAAGGGTTCGCTTCACTACACCTACTTCTTAAAATAAGCCATTTTAGTGTTAAAAGCGAAATATTTTTATAAAACGTTAAGAGGAATACGTTATTGCTCTTATAATAAAGACAGCCGCAATCCTTATCAACAAACCAAAATGAGGATTGAACGGCCGTCTACGTGTAAATATATTAGCTAATTGTTGGTTTTTTTGCATACTCAGCCCATAGTTCGTCTACGGTTTTACCGGTATTCTTTTCCCAAAAAATATCCGAATACGTTTTAGTGCGCATTGCTGCATCTAGTTTTTTAATCGTGCCCCTTTTTATGTTTTTTTCAATCCAGTAGAAGAAGCGGGCAGTTATCCGATATGCGTTTTCATAAGATTGTTTTTCGTCAAATTCCGGTAGTTTCCAGTTTGCCCCTTCGTTGTCGACACCCAAAGTAAACCTCACGTAATCCGCAATCCCCTCTGTTATCCAGCCTGGCCCCGCACCGTCCGGATAAGATTGGACAAGGTGCATCACTTCATGCGTAACGACATCTACATCACCTGGATTCTTCTTAAACCATAGGGGATTAAAACGTACGACACCTCCAGCCGCAGCAGCAACACCTTTATAATCGGGATCAATTACAAAAACAACCTTCCTTGTCGTTTTCTTATTATATATTTTAGCCTCTTTGGGATAATTTATAAAAAAGACTTCAACAAGCCTCTTTTTAACCACCGTATCGAAGTCCACCGATTTGTTAATAAATATCAAACTATATTTTCCCTGCTTCATTGTATCGACAGACGTAGCTATTTTTATATCTTCATCTACTGCATCCCAGCGATTTTGAGCATGAGCGACCTGACACTGTATATAAATGAACCCGATTAGTGAAAGTACTTTGAATTTTGAAATAAACATTATTGAAAATTTTAATGCATGACCAGAAGCCTTTTAAGCAACGTGTCTTGCTGCGTTTTTTTGGTTTCGTTACTAATTGCTTGATGAAAACGAAAAAGGATATGCTTTTGCGTTGGTCCCCCTCGTTTTATTGGGTGTTTTATCCATTTGAAATAACAACTGACCACCATCTAAAATACGTTGGTGGCTTATCCAATTTTGATCAAGAGCCTTACCGTCTAACAAGGCGTCTTTGATGTAACGATTTTCATTATTATTTTGCGGCGCCGCAATTTCGAATCTTTTACCGTTCTCGAGGCGTAATATTACTTTTTTGAACAAAGGGGCACCCAAAACATATTGATCAGTGGCAGGACATACCGGATAGAAGCCTAACGCGGAAAATACATACCATGCCGATGTTTGGCCGTTATCTTCATCTCCACAGTAGCCGTCAGGAGTAGCTAAGTATAACCGGTTCATAACCTCTCGTACCCAATATTGGGTTTTCCAGGGTTGCCCCGCATAGTTATAAAGATAGATCATATGTTGAATAGGCTGGTTTCCATGAGCATATTGCCCCATATTAGCGATCTGCATTTCCCTAATCTCATGAATAACACCTCCGTAATAGCTATCGTCAAAGGTGGGCGACTGGTTAAATACAGAATCGAGCATGGTTACAAAAATCTTTTCACCACCCATTAAGTCGATAAGTCCCTGCACATCATGAAAAACACTCCAGGAATAATGCCAGCTGTTACCTTCGGTAAACGCATCTCCCCACTTAAGCGGATTAAAAGGCGACTGAAAAGAGCCGTCTTTATTTTTTCCCCGCATTAAATTCGATTCTTTATCGAACAGATTACGATAATTTTGACTGCGTTTTGCATACAATTCGATTTCCTTCTTTGGCTTTTTAAGTGCTTTTGCCAGTTGATAAATGGCAAAATCATCATAGGCATATTCCAATGTTCTCGCCGCATTCTCATTAATCTTTACATCGTAGGGAACATAGCCTAAACTGTTGTAGTATTCAACGCCCTTTCTTCCAACGGCAGACATCGGCCCCTCATTATTGGCGCCATGAATCAAGGCTTCATATAATTTCTCAATGTCATATCCCCTTAGGCCTTTTATATACGCATCAGCTACAACTGAAGCTGAGTTATTACCGACCATAATATCAGCAAAACCAGGACTACTCCATTCAGGTAAAAATCCCCCTTCTTTGTAATCATTAATAAGCCCTTCTTGCATTTCTTTATTGATGGAAGGGTACATCAGGTTTAAAAATGGATAAAGAGCTCTAAATGTATCCCAAAAACCTGTCCCGGCAAACATGTATCCTGGAAGAACTTCACCATTATAAGGACTATAATGGACAATTTTGCCCTTTGCATCTACTTCATAAAGCTTATTGGGGAAAAATAGCGTACGGTATAAGCAGGAATAAAAAGTTTGCAACTGATCAACACTGGCACCCTCTACCTGCAGTCTGCCCAGCTTCTCATTCCATACTGCACGTCCTTTGCCGGCAATTTGATCGAATGAATCATTGGCGAGTTCTTTCAAATTAAGCAATGCTTGTTCTTCGCTAATGAAAGAAGAGGCCACTTTTGCATGTACCTGATCTGTCTTTCCACGCACTGAAAACCCTACAACGGCACCTACGTGATCAGCAGCCAATTCCGTTCGATTGGGATATTTCGTTGAATCGGCCCAAGTTGCGAAATTGCTGAACGGTTTATCAAAGACGATTACGAAATAATTTTTGAAATTCTTTAGCTTTCCTCTGCTGTAACGGGAAGAATATCCAACGATCATATTCTTTTCCGGGATTATTTTTACCTTCGAACCACGGTCAAAAGCATCCAATACTACAAACGCACTATCGGTTTTGGAAAAAGAGAAACGAAACATGGCTGCTCTTTCGGTAGGCGTTACCTCGGCGGTTACGTCATGGTCTGCCAAATACACGCTGTAGTAATAAGGTTTAGATACTTCCGCTTTATGCGAAAACCAGCTGGCTCGGTCCTCTTCATCAAATACCGCTTTACCACTTACCGGCATAAGAGAGAATTGTCCGTAGTCGTTCATCCAAGGGGATGGTTGATGCGTTTGCTTCAAACCTCGAATTTTATCAGCCGCATATGTATACTGCCAGCCATTGCCATTCTTACCCGTTTGCGGTGTCCAAAAGTTCATTCCCCAAGGCAATCCAATTGCAGGATATGTATTTCCGTTAGACAAGGAAACTTTTGAGTCGGTGCCCATTAAGGGGTTTACGTAGTCGACCGGGTCGACCATTACTTCATTACTTTGCGCGCATGCAGGCTGCAGGGCCCCTAAGCCGCTGATCATGAAGACAGCAAAAGCATACGCCTTTATTTTATTTATCATCATATCTTATCGTCTTTCATTATAAATGCCAAATTCCGCTATGGCAGGTGCTTCTTTGAAACTACCAAAGCGGGCTCTTAATTTTTGTGCCCAAACAGTATCAAAACGAATAATCTTCACGCGTTTTTCATCGCGTCCATTTGCTAAGGGTGTCCATTTTCCTTCTGCATAATACTCTAATGTATAAGCCGACACATTGGATTTCTCTTCTGTTATTACCACGCTATTGAACGGCTGTT
The DNA here is from genome assembly GCF_030372825.1 of Olivibacter sp. 47. Taxonomy (NCBI): domain Bacteria; kingdom Pseudomonadati; phylum Bacteroidota; class Sphingobacteriia; order Sphingobacteriales; family Sphingobacteriaceae; genus Olivibacter; species Olivibacter sp. 47. Next base: position 4,834,619 of record NZ_JAUCNR010000001.1, on the reverse strand, counting down.
CTCTTCCCAAATCGATCTCTAGCCAAGGTTCTTTTACACTTGGATGAGCACGCCAGAAGGTGCTAAATTTATCGTCGTTGGCAAAGTCCATAATATTCATGTCATAGCTCCAACTACTATTAGCTGACTTCATTTTAGCCAAATTGGATGAAATAATTGGCCCATCGTTGGGTGGTAATGTTGGTAGATTCTTTGGTCTTTGGTAAAGCTGCCCTATTTTCTTTAATGATTCGAGAGCATTGTCATCGATTATACCATCACGATTTGGAGCTACATTCAGAATAAAATTACAATAAACCTGATTAAAAGGTATAAGGTTGTCGTTCACTAAACTTTCTACATCTTTTAAGGAAGAAGTTGGAAAAGACGACTTCCAAAACCAATTCGCCTGTAAAGGCAAACAAGAAAGTGCCGGCAATTTATTTTGTTCTTTCGATATATGCTGCCCTGCTCCTTGTTCGTAAGATTTTATATCTGTATAGAAAAGTGCTTCTGTGGGATATTTCGCAGCGTTTAAATCCATTACCAGACAATTTGGTTGTAGGGTCTTTATAAGTCTATATATCTCCTCAAAGGGTACATCGTCGTAAGAAATACGTGACCAAGGTGCGTCCCATCCATCGATAATTAGTGCCTCAATTTCTCCGTAATTAGTAAGTAGTTCAGTTAATTGGTCTTTTACCATCTTAATATGCTCGGTTGTTATATGGCCCGGTCTAAGCTGGTGATGGATATCCAAAATGGAATAATACAACATGACCTTCAGTCCTGCTTTACGAAAGGAGGTGACGTAAGCTTTTACAACATCTTGTTTCAAGGGACTATTCATTACGTTATAATCGGTTGTCTTCGTATCCCAAATAGCAAAACCGCTATGGTGCTTGGTTGTAAGGCATCCGTAACTCATGTGCGCGCTTTTCGCAGCCTCTGCCCATTGATCAGTATTTAGCCGCTTGGGGTTAAAAATGGCCGGTGATGCATCAGGATCAGCCCAGTCATCTTCCATATACGTAGGTATATTATAATGGATGAACATACCGAATGCCAAATCAATAAAGGCTTGTTGCCTATCCTTGAGTACGGAAGAATTCTGCTGTCCATAGGCAACAGACCAGCTTAAACTAATGGCAATGACTACAGCTAGAATAGATTTTGTTTGCTTTAGGTATCGTATCATATGCTTTTCATAATGGCTTGTATTGGTATCCATGGATGCAAATGAGGTTTCTTTGCATCCATGGATCAAATGTACTTAATTGTAACCTGGATTTTGTTGAAGGTTAGGGTTTAATATACGCTGTTGATTGGGAATTGGAAACAAAGCCTTTGTGGCATCGGTTGGTTGATGATCCCACCAAGTTTCCGTATGAAATTTACCAAAGCGGATTAAGTCCGTTCTTCTAAAACCTTCAAAAATAAATTCACGTCCTCTTTCAGCGAGTAATTCATCCAGAGTTAATGATCCTGTAGTATAAGCAATCGCATCCCAATCTTCGGCTTCGAAAGCGCGTCTTTTACTTGCATTTATGAGATCTACAGCTTCTTGTGTCGCTACACCGCCATTCTTTCGCATCAGTGCTTCCGCCTTGGCAAAGTAAATCCAAGTTAAACGATACACGTTCCAATCTGTGCTATTATAATATGGATGAGCTAAATCGCCTAATTGGTACTTATTGAAACGTACTCCACTATTGCCTTCCCCTGTATTCATATTGGAAGGTAATTTTTCCGGATCCGTCCCGTTGTTGATTGCTTCGAGATTTTTACGGATATTATCTACGAACACTAGAGGCTGATCTTGATATTCATCATTGGCTCCTAAAACAGGCTTTGTTGGATCATCAAAACGATATTGCGGGCCAATTAGCAGCCATTCATTTCTCCTTTTATCTTTTTCATTAAATGTACTATATACACCGGGAATCACGACACAACCATCGTTGCCATTTCTTCCGCCTCCCGTGATACCACGTTGATTAAAATAAAACATATCACCTGTCCACTGCGGCTGGGTGTTAGCTCGTTGAAAATCATACGCAATGGAAAACACCACCTCTTTTGAAATATCATTTTGGGGTTTAAATGCGTCAAAAATATTGGGCTCCAATACCAAAGCGCCGTTTTGTCCGCCAGCCTCCCCATTGATTAAGGCGTCCGCAGCCTTTATGCAATCGTCCCATCTAGGTGTGCCAGTCCATGTTTCTGCGTTTAAGTATAATTCTACCAACATCGCGTAAGCTCCCGCACGCGACATTCTTCCCAACATTTGCCTAGAAAGAACAGGCACATTATTCATATTCTCCAGAATCTCTTTTTCAATAAAATTAAATACGTCCTGTCTCGAAGCAGTTTCCGGGCTTAGGGGTTCACCAACCTTGGTCACAATTGGAACATTGCCCCAAAGATCCATAATTTTTAGATAGTGGAAGGCTCTAAATAATTTTAGCTCTCCAATAAATGCCGCCTTTTCTTCCTCTGTTATTCCCATTGCAGCAATATCACGTTTCTCTAAGTTTTCGATAGGATCAGTACATAAACCCATACCCCACCACATTAAATTCCAGGCACCTGAAATAAAGGTATCGTCGGGAATCCAAGTATGATAGTGCAAGCGTATCCACTTTCCTCCATCCTGTCCATGACGTCCTTTAACTGGCCACGCCAACTGGTCAGCTGCATACTCACTGAGTCTCCACCAACCATCCTGTCCAGGCGTAGCCCAAGCATTTGCATGGGTATACGGTCGTAAAACAGCTGATAAAACCTGCTCTCTATTATTATAATAATTATCTGTTACCAATTCATCATAAACTTTCTCATCCAAATTAGTACATGCGTTTATATGTAACGACAGTGCCAAGAAACATACAGCACGACCGATATTTTTTAAGTATTTCATTTCAAAAATATTTTCAGTGAATCAACTAAACTAGAATCCGATATTCAGCCCAACTAAAAAGGAGCGCGTACTTGGGTAAGGGTCTCTTGGATCCAAACCTAGCCTTCTACCATTAATTTCATTTCCGAAGCCATTATCTAGGATAAAATCCGGGTCGGCACCCGAGTAACTTGTAAAGGTTGCTAAATTTTGTCCGGTTACGTATATTCTAAAATTACGCAACTTCGCTGTGTTAAGCTTAAATGTATAGCCCAAAGTCACTTCGTCAAGCTTCACAAAAGAACCACTCTCTATATAGTAGTCGGAATACATATAAGTGTCACTCAAGGCTTCATGTTTAGTAAAGGCTGATTCCAACACATTATTAGGTAACGCCACGCGATTGCCGTAGGAAAGCTCTGTTGTATTTAAAACATCATATCCAAAACGTCCCCTAAAAAACACTCTTAGGTCAAAATTCTTATAGGTTATGGTATTATTCCAGCTAGCATAAAATTTCGGAATGGCATTGCCAATAACCGCCAAATCGGTATTTTCTAAATCCGTTCTCGAGTCGTTTATTTGATCAAACGGCACCGCTGAACCATCCTTTTATAAAAAAGCCATTTGCCATCCTCAGAAAATCCAGCAAAACGTTTTCCATAGAAATTTCCGAGCTTTCCACCTTCCATTACTCTGAAAGCGTCACCAAGTGCGCCAGCACCTCCAATTGAGCCGAAGTCACGATAGCTAACCTTATAAACATCATTTGAAAAGCTATCCATTCGGGCACTATTGCTGCTAGCTATAAAATCTGTTCGCCATGTAACTTTATCCGTCTGAATTACCGATGCCGTTAAAGTCAATTCGATACCTTTCGAGGATAATTGGCCTACATTTGTAACTAAAAAATCCCTTATAAAAGGAGGTTGCTGCGATTTATATTCGCCCAATAAATCGTCCGTAACTCGTTTATATGCGTCAATTGACCCACCTAATTTCCCATTAAACAGAGAGAAATCTAAACCTATATTGAATTCCTTTTTCGTTTCCCATTTTAAATTTGGATTAGGATTTCTATTAGGGCCGTAGGTCTGTCTCCAAATTCCATTCTCTCCTTCCGGAAAAATATAAAAATTCCCTGTGCCCAACGTTACAAGAGAGTTATAGTTTCCGATATCCTGATTTCCTGTAACTCCATAGCCTGCCCTTAGTTTCAAGTCATCCACAAAAGAGACCTCTTTCATAAACTCTTCTGCAGAAATATTCCAACCAGCAGACACTGATCCAAAATTTCCCCATTTGTTATTCGCCCCGAAACGGGAAGATCCCTCTCTTCTATAAATTCCTTGGAACATATACTTCCCCTTATAAGAATAATTTGCTCGACCGAAGAAGGCAATCAATTTGCTATCCCATTTATTGCTGTTCATCTCGGCTTTCCCGTCAATTAAGGCGTTTCCTGTTTGCAACTTATTGTCTTCAAGTACATCACTTGAAAAACCGAAATTTTTAGCATCAAATCCTTGTTCTACCGAACGGCGATAACTGTAACCCGCTACTGCTGTAATTGAGTGATCCTCGTTAACAATCGTTTTATAATCGATTGTAGGCTCAAACGCATAATCCGTACGCAAAAAAGAAGTTTGTTCCGCTTCACCCTTATAACCGTTACCATTCTTAAATGACGGTTCTGAATTCAAGCTTGCGTAATAACTATCTGTATAGGAATTTCGCTGTATAGATCCAAAAACAGATCCGTTTAATCCATCTAAGAACATATAGCTCACTTTTCCGTCGAGCGAAGATGTCTGTTGCTGTCGCCTATATTTTTCTTCATACAAACGAGCTACTTCGTTCGTCGTTGTTTGCTCGTAATACCAAGAACCATCAGCATTTTTTAATGGTTGTGTTGGATTTCTGGTATAAGCCCATTCCCATCCGCCACCACCTAATAAATTTGCATTGTTGTAATTGGTAACTAAATTAACGGAGGTATTTAAGCGATCATTGAGCCCTTTCCCATTGAAATTGGCTCTAATGCCATACTCTTGTCGCCCGTTTTCTTTGGCAATCCCCTCTAAATTCCGATAGTAAGTGCTCGCACGAAAGCTGTTATTCTCTCCGCCACCAGAGATAGCCAAGGTATGATATTGACTGATATTGTCTTTATTGATTAATTCGTCGAAAGCGTTTACATTAGCTCCGCCATCTGTACCCGTAAAAACTCCATCCTCCATTTTTTTTCGATATTCGTCAGCTGAAAGAAACTTCGGTTGACGTTGAACAAATTCTTTTCGGAAATAATTCGCATAATCAAAACGCGTTTGCCCTGGCTTCCCTTTTTTTGTCGTTATCAAGATAACTCCGCCATTTGCCTGCGTACCATAAATTGCAGCAGCGGAGCCGTCTTTAAGCACATCGATTGACTCGATATCTTCTTGTTGAAGTAAGTCCATGTTACCACCAGGTATCCCATCGACAACAATCAGTGGCGAGTTTCCTCCCATGATCGAAGTAGCTCCTCTCAATTGGATTGAAACACCGCTGTTCGGATTACTGCCAGATCTAGTGACCTGCAAACCAGCAACCTTTCCTTGCAATAAATCCATCGCATTTCTGGCGCCACTTTGTCTAAAATCTTTTGGGCCTACATGCGCTGTTGCAGATGTCAAATCTCCTCGCTTGATGCTGCCATATCCTACTACGACTACTTCGTCCATACTTTTAGTATCTGATTGAAGTATGATTGACAAGTTTGTTTGCTTACCGACATCCACGTTCTCTGACAAAAACCCAATATACGAAACCGATAGAACAGCCTTTTCCGGTACAGACAAAGTGAATCTTCCTTTTTCATCCGTGGTAGTACCGGTACTAGTACCTTTTACTAAAACAGAAACCCCAGGTAAAGGTGCTTGATCCACCCCACTTGTAACAATACCCGTAATTGTTCGATTTTGCGCCCAAAGCGTAGTATTGAATAAAATAAACATCGTAAAAAGAAACTGCCATTTCGGAAATATTGTCCTTTTACTTTTTTTGATTGGTAAAAAATGATACATATTGTTAAATGATTGGTTGGTATTTGTTTAATTGTAAGCTAGTCAAGCGACTGTTGACCTGTCATAATTAGAAAGTAATTCGTAAACTATCTTATCATTGTATCTTGTTTTGTTAATAAAAACGTTTTAGCTTTGCCTAAACACTAGCTATAGCAAAGAGATCATTATTTCTATCCCGAAAGTTTAACAGGCTTAAAGTATTAGTCTGATTACTCGCGTAAAGGTAAGTCTAGACGAAAGAAAAAGTTGTCAACCAAATCATAACAGATTGTTAACAGAATCTTAACAAGACAATCAACGAAAATCAAATGGTTAAAGAAAAGATTAATCGATTGTTGTTACCGTCGATCATTTTATATCGATCGATTGCTATCTGCTGTATGGCCATTCTCATTGTTGTTCAGGCAAAACTCATATACAACACCTATGAGCTGAAGAATCGCCAATATAATCTAGATGAAAAAGAACTTATCAACGACGCTTACAAACAGGCGATTCGGAATGAAGTCTTATTTCCCGGTGGTGCGAAAATCCTGAAGCAACATATAGACAATAACCTGGTGAAATTCCAAGAACTTTACACCAACGGGCCAAAAGAATTTGAAGCCTTTCAAAAGCAGGTCAGTGAAGAGCTATACAAAGATCTTACCCGCTATAGCACAATGGATAGTTTATTTCGGGCAATCCATACGCAACTTGCACTGACAAACGATCTACAATTCCTTCTTATTTTAAACAATATCGCCATTACTTTCGATGGTATTAGCTATATACCGATATACCATAAAGGTGTTTTTGGCGATGCTCCGGTTAATATTCGTGAGGTAAGCCAAGGGATGCTGATTGATGGTGATTTGTCCTTCGCTAATCGGGAAAATTTGGTCACAAGCATCAGCATTTCAGACCCCTCGCCCAATACCCTACAAGTTAGCTTCAGTTTATACGTTGACCAATATAATAGGCAAATAGCGATTTTAAAACAGATGGTCCCTACCCTAAGCTTGTCTTTGATGTCCATAGCCTTTGTGTTGCTCATTTATTACTTTACGTATAGGAATTGGCTGAAACAAAAAAAATGCGGATATGAAGTCTGATTTTCTGAACAGTATTACACACGAGTTCAACACACCCATTTCAGCTATTCTTGTAGCGAACAAAAGCCTGCAAAACCCGGACATCATAACGAATTATACACGAGTCAACACCTTAACAGGCATTATAAAAAGGCAGACAGACCGCCTTCAAACCTTAGTCAATCAAGCATTGGATATCACTTCGATGAGTAAAGAAAATATTGAAAAAGAATCACATGACTTGGAAAAATTGTTAGAAGAAATTATAAACGATTATGAATTGAAAACCCCGGAGAAAGTTCAAATTCGATACACTGCTTTTACATCTGGCTCGATCGTCCTGCTAAATAGATTTCTCTTTACCACAATGCTCTACAATATTTTCGACAATGCGTTAAAGTACAATAACGCTGCTATCAAAAATATTACCGTAATAACGGATTGGAAGGAAAGACACTTAACTGTTTCAATCAAAGATAATGGCATTGGAATGGCAGAGAGTACGATTTCACATATTTTTGAAAAATTCTACCGTGGAAAGCATAATTTACAAACCGGTGGTTTAGGTTTAGGTCTCTTTTATGTGAAACAATCGTTAGAAGCGCACGGATGGCGACTACACTTACAAAGTCAAATTGGTGTAGGAAGTGAATTTTGTATCTTTATCCCCTATCATACCAATAATACAGGCTTATGAAACATAGTTTACTTTTCGTGGAAGATGAACAAGATCTTGGAAATGTTGTCAAACAGTATTTAGAGTTCATGAACTTTAATGTTATCTGGTGCATGAGTGCTCATGAAGCGCTTCTACATTATCAACAAAGTCACAGTTATGACCTGCTCATCATTGATGTACAGTTACCTGATTACAATGGTTTTGAACTGGCGGAAAAGATAATCAAAGAGAATAAAACCCAAGCGTTTCTTTTTCTAACAGCAAGAAATGAAAAAAAAGATCGCATACACGGACTCCATATTGGAGCAGACGATTATATCAACAAACCATTTGACATTGACGAGCTGGTATTAAGAATAAAAAACATCATTAAGAGAAATAATAAAGAAATACGCCCTGAAATACTTCCCGGTGAGTTGCAAATCGGTGATCTCATTTTTCAAAAGGAGTTATTGAAGTTATCGTTGCCAAATAAAAAAGCAGTATCACTTACCCTAAGGGAAGCGGAGCTACTGGAGTATTTACACCTCAACAGCAATCGTATTTTAAAAAGAGAAGAAATCTTATTGCATCTATGGGGTGAAAATGATTATTTCTTGGGACGAAGCCTAGATGTCTTTATCTCCAGACTTCGGAAGGCCTTGACACATTCCACTCGCGTCAATATTGAAAACGTGTATGGCGTTGGATTTATTTTCAGTGTTTCCTAATCGTAGATCAATTGAGGTTCGTTATACCCTTCTTTTTTCCTTTTTTCACAATAAAAGCTACTTAAAACATCGTTAGAAAAAATAAAGAAACCTGATTAATATTCAATGTTGTCGTAAATTCATCGTAAATCTATCGTAAATTGATCGTAAATTTTACGCAGTATTTACGATGAGTTTATGATAAGAAAACGATCATTTTGAAGATTTTCCTATAATCTTTATTGATTCTGTTATATTTCTTCTTACTTTTTATAAAGAAGCCAGGAATAAGCAATCCGCCAGTCTTCTCGACAAGAACTGAGGGACTTTTTATCATTCGTATTTAGAAGCGAATCGATATTCCCTCTTCTTCACGTTCAAATACCCCTTTTCCTCTATCAAATTAACCACATATTCATTATATCGATTAACACCCCATTGATTTAAATGGCTTTCATCCAAAAAGCAACTATCAGGCAACTTTAATACTTCATTCGCATTCCTATAAAAGCCATATTTAGAAAAAAATGCATCAGCATAGGCATTATTGGTAACACGTGCATATTTCGCCTGCGGAATAGGCGATTGTAGAATGATATAGGGAATATTCCGTTGCCGCATTTTCGCAATGATGTGTTCAAACGCATCGACCTGATTTGGCAGAAAAGAATAACTCGTTGCTTTAAATTCTTTCTTTCCTTTGAAACGGCCCTTTGATTCTACATATCCACCTGAAACATACAAGTCGCCGGTGCTGCTTGGATTCTTCTCAACAAAACCTTTATTGAATCCAAAAGCATCTGCAAAAGCTCTATAAAACAGCGTATTATACACACTGATATTATTTTGAGCAACGCTTAAACGTACGAGCTCTTCATCAAGCTCGCCATTTGAAACCAAATCTATAACCGACTCTATCCCATCGGATTTGAACAGAACGGGGTAAACGTCAATAACAACCAATTTAGGTCTGAATTTAGCAATATACTTATCGAATAGGTATGCAGTTTGAACAGGTGTTTGTGCGGAAGAGCCTAAATTAAAGAGTTTCCAATCATATTGCTCGAAAATTCGAGGATCATAACCACGATAAGCATGAGAGGATCCCACAACAAGCACATCTACATTTCTATCAATTTCTTTCGCTTCGTTAAATCTTGTGTAAGAATACCCCACGCCGCCCAAAACATAAGGTAAGTTTGATCGAACGGAAAAGGGAACAAAGCGTCCAAAAGCGATGATTCCCAAGCAACAAATAATGCATGCGACTCCAGCAAAAGCAATTAAGGATATGAAGAACTTTTTCATGTTAAAATTGAAAATATATAAACTCTGTTCCTCCTGTTTGCATATACATCAAGATGACAAAGAGCATGATAGAATAGAAAGACCATCTTATGATTCTCGGCCAAATAAAGCCGATTTTTTCGATTGCATAATTCTGTTCTCGCCCAAGCCATTCTATCATGACAAATGGTATAATGAGCAGGAAGCAAATGAAGGTACCTCTTAACTCGTTCGATTGTAAAGGAATATATCCATCTCCAACATGTGAAAATATCCCGCCAATATAACTAAAGGCATGATCGAGGCTTGCGGCTCGAAAAAAGATCCACGCCAGCACCGTTAAAATAAACGTAGTTGCTATCTGGAGCAATTCTCGCCAATTAGGGAACAAACGTCCCTTAGCAACAATATCGAGATTCGACCGGTTCGTCCTGAAAATTATAGACGGCATAATGAAGAGCGCATTCAATCCGCCCCAAACTATAAACGTCCAATTCGCGCCGTGCCAGAATCCACTTACTAAAAATATGATAAATGTATTGCGTATGCTCATCCATAGACCTCCTCTACTGCCTCCTAAGGGTATATATAGATAATCCTTAAACCATGACGATAAGGAAATATGCCATCTGCGCCAAAATTCGGCAATATCTCTCGAAAAGTAAGGGAAGTTGAAGTTCTTTAAAAGTTCAAAACCAAACAGCCGTGCCACCCCTAAGGCAATATCAGAATAACCAGAGAAATCGCCATAGATTTGAAATGCGAATAAAACAGCGCCTATGATTAGCACGCCACTGGAGTAAGCGGATGAATTGTTGAAAATCATATTTGCATATTCCGCACAATTATCCGCAATAACGATTTTTTTAATAAAGCCCCAAAGAATTTGCCTCAATCCGTCAACAGCTCGCGTATAATCAAAGTTCCGCTTTCTCTCTACTTGAGGCAACAAATGCGTGGCCCTTTCGATTGGCCCCGCTACCAGGAGCGGAAAAAAACTGACAAACAACGAGTAATGCACCCAATTCGTGCTAGGTTCGATCTTTCTGTTATAAATATCCAGTACGTAAGATAATCCATGGAAGGTGTAAAAAGAGATGCCAACAGGCAGAATAATGTTCAACGTCGATATATTCGGATTAAACCCAAACTGGCCAACGAGATCAGCGAACGACTCTACAAAAAAATTATAATATTTGAAGAATGCGAGAAAGCCTAGATTGATTCCTATACTTAAAATAAGCCAAAATTTTCTACTTTTCTGACTTTCGGCACGATGAATTGCCAAGCCGGAGAAGTAGTCGAGAAAAGTAGAAAAAGCAAGTAAAAACAAAAAGCGCCAGTCCCAACAACTATAAAAATAATAACTTGCGATCAACAAAAGTATATTTTGTTGCTTAAGAGACCTGTTTACAACAAACCAATAGAGAATGAAAACAATTGGTAGAAAAACAGCAAAGCTGATGGAGTTAAACAACATATTGTCACCGCTTTAGTTAATAAAATCTTATTTCAGCGAGAACAATATTAAAGTTATTTAGGACGCCTACCAACCATTCTTCCCCGAACGTACATTTTATGTTGCCTTACATCACATTTATTCTCAAATTATCTATGGAAACCTCTAAACCATTTATTATAATAAAATGAAGGAATAACTTTGTACGTGAATACACCTTACATACGGACAATATTTCCTGTTTTTACGGATTCATCACATGCCAAAGCAATCCGTAAGCTATTGATGGCGTCGATATTAGCTTTTGTTAAATCTAAATCCTCAAGTATAGCCTGCAAGAAAAATCGCTGTTCCCTATTACACAACTCTTGGTGATCAGGTTCATCTTCCAAATTAACCAAAGTATCTCTGTGAACAAAGTTGTAATCTGTATCTAATTGAGCGTTATGTATTTTAAGAGACTCGGTCTTTGTATGCGACTCTACGGCATCGGATTTTCCGGTTTTTGATGCTTCCTTCGCAACGATCGATACAGAGCCTTTCGGCCCAATTACATCTTTTACGAAAAAGGCCGTCTCGCTTATCATCGGTCCCCAACCCGCCTCATACCAACCTACTGATCCGTCTTCGAATTTAATTTGCAGCTGGCCATAATTGTAATTATCCGGAGGAATGTCCTGAGTTAGCCTTGCGCCAATCGCACTTACTTGAACAGGCCTCGCATCTGTCATTTGGCACATAACATCAATATAATGCACACCGCAATCGACAATAGGACTTAAACTTTTCATTAAATTTTGGTGTACTTTCCACATGTAACCGTGGCTTTGCTGGTTTAAATTCATGCGCATTACCAAGGGTTTACCAAGCTTCCTCCCTTGCTCAATAAACATCTCCCAAGAAGGATGATAGCGCAAAATATAACCGACAACTAGTTTTTTATTATATCTATTGGCTGTAGCCACTACCCTTTCTGCTCCATCAATGGTATCTGCTAAAGGTTTCTCGATAAAAACGTGACATCCTGCTTGAAAAGCCTTAATCGCAAAGTCTTCGTGCGTATCGGGGTAAGTAGCTATGCAAACAGCATCCGGTTTTGCTAAACGCAAGGCCTCTTCATATTTGTCATATAGCTCATACAAACCACCTAGTTCCCGGTTTAGCACTTCTTTACTTTTACCGGTGGAAACCAATCCGCAAATCTCGAATTTATCCATCGAATGATAGGCTTTGGCATGTGAAGCCCCCATATTACCGCAACCCACCACTAAAATTTTGATTTTCTCCATAATTTGTCAACATTTGCTTTTTAATCTTGCAAGATAGCTCTTTCAAAATTATTTTGCTCGTTTTCGGAAAACATGAGTTAATACACTATATTTTTCTACATTTAACGAAGTTAACGGTGATGCATAGCACTTGATCGATACATAAAATATAATCGACTCGAAATTGCAGCATTTTTTTCTTTTTAGAGCCGTCTTGGCAGAAGAATTGTTAAGGTACACTTATTAAATGGATTGTTATGGAACCGCAGAAAATTCGAATCCTTTTTGTCGACGACGAGGAACACAATTTGATCTCTTTCAAAGCTACTTTTAGAACCAGATATAAAATTGAAACAGCCATTGGTGGTTTAGAGGCGATTGAAAAACTTAAGAATCTAGAGTTTGATATTATCATAACCGATCAGCGAATGCCTAGGATGACCGGTGTTGAATTCCTCGAGCAGATCATACAGACACACCCCGACCCCGTTCGCATCCTTTTAACCGGCTATACGGATATGGCTGCTGTTATTGATGCTATTAATAAGGGAAAGATTTTTCATTATCTCACCAAACCTTGGAATGAAGAAGAGTTGGATAGTACAATTCAAAAAGCCTATCAGTTATATTTGGAAAAGAAAAAGATGAAAGATGAGAATCAGTTATTGTCCATTACCAATGAACAATTGGAATTTTTACTTCGACAGAAACTCCTCTCCTGATTGGACATTTTCGTTGTTTAGTTGATTATCATTTGGTTGAACTGTGGGTATCTTAATAATGAATTCACATCCCTTACCTTCTTCAGTAACCAGGGAGATACTACCATGGTGCTTCGCCACCGTTTGTGAAACGATTGCAAGACCTAATCCCGTTCCCTCTCCTACATCTTTGGTTGTAAAGAAGGGGTCAAATATTTTATCTTTCAACTCTTCTTTTATCCCTACCCCATTATCTTTTATAGAAATATATACCAAATCGTCCTTATAGTACGTTTTGATAGTGATTTTCCCTCCTTGCTTTCCTTTGAATTTTTGGTCAATGGCATGGAAGGCATTGGTTAGCAAATTTAAGAAAACCTGATTTAGCTTTCCCGGGAAACACTCCACATATGGAATTTCATCGTAATGTCTTTTAACGTTGATCCTATCTTTAAACATGCTGTTTAAGATGACTAAAGTGGATTCAAGTCCCAAATTAATATCTGCCAGTTTTAAGTCGTCTTCGTCCACCCTTGAAAAAACCCGTAAGCTTTTTACGATCTCCGCTGTTCTAAAAGCCCCTTCTTGTATCCCTTTTAATAATAACTGAATCTCCTCTTTTAAGAACGCTAAATCAATATCTTCTTTATAACTCTCCAGCTCGGCAATCTTTGACTCCTCGGGAATATCCTTGAATGCTATTTCCTCAACAACCTTCAGCGCCTCAATTAATTGATCCACATCTCTACTTAAAGGCTTTATACTGCCGGTTACAAAGTTTATTGGGTTGTTAATCTCGTGAGCAATGCCTGCAGTTAACATACCTAATGAAGCTAGTTTTTCGGATTCAACCAAATGAGCCTGAGCTTGCTTTAAATTGTACATGGCCTCATTTAAACTCTCATTAGTTCTTTTCAGATCTTTGGTTCGTTTATCAACTTCCGTTTCCAATAATAGATTTTGCTCCCTTATAATTCTCGCATTCTCTTGTGATATTCGCAACGCCTGCGCTTGCGATGCCTCCTTCTCTTTTCTATAGAAATTTATCCGATCAGCCAATGCAAAAGAAAGTAATGAAATCTCTACAATCGAACCAATCTCTAGAATATAAGCGGTGAATCCATTGTAAGGAATTAGGTTAAAATTACGGAGAACAAACGCTATAACACAGGAAAAAAACAAGGTAAAAGCAATTAGAAAAAAAACTGCCGGTCTATATCCTTTTTTACGGATCTGATTAACGACATACATCACATATATAATGCCCAAAGAGGCCATTGTTTGCAAAACGATGGCCCCCTGAAAAACATCGAATAGGCCAATGAATAAACCTACGAAATAGCAAATAACGATTACGTTAATTCCTTTATCGAGTTTAGGGGTATTTGTTTTCGTATGTAGAAAAGTCTTGATGAATGCGATCGTGGCTAAACCGGAAAGGAAGGGAATAATAATAGAACTTCGACTTGCCATCCAAGGGCTATTGGACCAAAGATACATATAAGCATATCCTTGAAACATTGCCTGCGTAAGTCCTACAGTGAATATATAAACAATATAATAGATATAACTGCCGTTGCGTGTAGAAAGGCCAATAAATAGATTATACAGCATCATGATCAACACTGCCCCTGCATACAATCCGAACAAAAGGTTTTTCGTTGACATTTTTGTCGAGATGACTTCCTTGCTGCCGATATAGAGAGGCAACTGCATCTGATCGTTTGAAGAAACGCCGAGGTAAATGGTTGCGTTACTTGCCTTTTTCACATTGATTGGAAAGATGTAATCGGGCGCATAAACCGCTCTTTCCTCAAATGGTTTATATTTTCCTAAAGTATCGATTAAAACGTCACCATTCGAATGTTCAAGGAATAAAATGGCTTCATCAATTGTTGCTTGCTGCAATAATAAATATAAATCTTCATCGTCGGTATCATTTTGAACGGTAAATTTTAGCCACACCCTGTCTTTTGTTGCTCCTAAATTGATAATACCGTCTTTTGGATAACCTGCAAAGTTTTGTTGCTTAACGGAATTAATAGGCAGCTTCTTTGAAGCGTCTTTAAAAATAGAAATATGACGATTTAATAAAAGTTCGCTACTCGCATCACTAAATCTGACTATACGGTCGTGCTGGAAGGTATGACCTATTTTGCAAAGGCATAACAGCACGACAAGAGGTATTAAAAAAGTTCTGAATTTCGAAAAGATACTAACGTTTTTCATTGCTTTCAGTCTTTTTTATGTTACATGACTAAGGAAAATTTGGAATAACGAGATCATAAGTGACAGGATACTCACCTTTCGGGCCTCGCTCCAGTACTTCTTGGTGGGGCCTGTCTCGCAAAGACAAAATTTTTTCCCTTTCCAGATCTGTTGCTAACGACAGGTCATTTATGTCCTCCATACGCATTACGGTCGCAATTAAATCATCTTTTGGATAGTAGAACAATCCATTGTTCCCCAACGTCTTTTCTACCTTACAACCCAATCGGATTCCCATTTTAACTGTAATAGGTGCACATAGTACAAAAAGACTAACAACTGGCAGCTGCTTTGTGATTGCGACCCCAACTCGCGACAGAATATAACTACCGATTCCCATACCAGCTACTTCCCTTGAATTCCACAATCCGCAAATTTCGCAAGTTCCTCCACGAGCTTGGTCATGTTGTATTAGGTCGTATATTTTAGCATCATATCTTCCAATTGCAGTTTCTATAGGCAGCGCATATTTACTATTGGCCATTTGGACGCGAGCACCGCCATATACCGTTTTTGTTTCCGTATTTTCTACTAAGATAACAATAGTATCCCTATCGTCCACCCAATCTTGCCGATTAGAAGTAATCTGGCTAATGCCAAAAATTTCCAATAATTTTCTATGTCCAATTATGAACTTTTCGCATGCTTCCGGATCATCTGGTGCTCTAAAAGTTCGTATATGGATCATAGTTAATCAACTTTAGTGTTATGAATTAACTCTTCGAAATCAACAAAATACCGCCCTGAATCATTAAATTGATCAAGAAACACCCGTCTTACCACATCAGTAACCATTGCGCCGCCCAACGTGACAGCTGAGGCCAACTGTGGCCATCCAATGATGGTTTTTTTCATATAATGGAGTGATAGTTTCATTGCTTCAGAAACATTTTCAAAACCTATTATATCCACTAAATACGCTATCTTTTGCTCAAGGTCCAGTTCTTTTAGTTGTACTTCCATGTCTTGAATGGTATAACCTTCTATTTTTTGAAGTCGTCCATGAAGAATGGGGCGGTCTCTTTCTAAATCAAACCGCTCTATATCCAACATACCCTTGTCGTTTGTATCCATGATTACCGGTATACCATATGCTCTTGCTTTCAGTCGACTAATAATTTTAATGTCAATACCATCGCATTCTTCAACCAGCATGTCTAGTTTTCCTCCTTCGAGTAAGAATTGGTCCATATTGCCGGTATCTAAACCGTCCGTAAAACAAAGCACTTTGATATACGGATCTAACTCGGCGATTTGTCTTGCAGCAGTAATAACCTTACTCTGTCCTAAATCCTGTACACCAACACGGATACGATTCATATTACTTAATTCAATTGAATCGAAGTCGGCCAAGCGTAGCTCTCCGCAACTCCGCTCCATTGCTAAAGTCAATGCTATACTTTGCCCAACGGATAATCCAACTATTCCTACTTTCTTTTCCTTTAGCACATTGATCTCTTCAGGCTTAATCTTATATATATTTCTGCTGGTCCTAACCTTTACAAATTCAGGCTCATCCAATAAATGTATAATTTTATTTAACCAGGGATAATAAACCCATGCGCCAAAATCAAAAGATGAAGATGGATATATATAAGCATCTATATATGTTCTGAGCTTCTTTTCATCGAAACCCTCTGACGGATTTTCGATCTTGATCAATTCAGCTAACTGCATATCAATGGTATCGATTATTTGTACGGCTCCTTCAATTGCCAATAACTTATCCATTTCTTTGCTATCCTCAAGATGCCTTCTTCTAAAAATAATAGGCCGAAAATTATTCCCGACGGCCTCTTGTCGTGTTTCTCCCATTTGATGATTTTATAGCACCTATATTATATAGATAATGCAAGATCTGATGAACGATCTTCGTTACTCTTGAAATTTCCCGATGACCGCAGCGAATTTATCCATGGTAATAGGCTTTTCTACAATGGCCTCTATTACCTTGTATTTCTGCAATCTTTTTATTGTATGTTCATTATTAGACAAGGAGAGAATAATGATTTTATAGCGCTCTTGAATTGATTTTGGCAGATCTATAAATTTATCTAAAAACTCAAAACCATTCATGATCGGCATCATAATATCCAATGTTATAAAAGAAATAGACGCGCTTAGGCTTTCTTCGTTACTTTCTATGTATTGAAGGGCAAGTGTAGCGTCATTAAAAACCTTTACGTCCGAGCTCTTTCCACTAAAACCAATCACTTTCTTTACAATGAGACAATCGATCGGACTATCATCAATAACTATAAAAGGATATTTCATTTATCTAACAATACATTAATATTCAATTCAAATTTTCCATCTAACATTAAATCACTTTGTCGGAATGGCCACAACGAACTCAGTACCAACGTTTTCAACAGAGTTCACTATTATCTGCCCTCCTAACTTCGTTAAAATATTCTTAACGTTATAAAGTCCGAGCCCGCTACCAGCCTCGAGCAAAGTAGCCCTAAAAAACAACTTAAAAATCTCGCCTAGATATTTTTCCGGAATACCTATTCCGGAGTCCTTTACAACAAAAGTAGCAACACCTCGCTCTACTCCCATTTCCAAGTGCACATACTTGTAATTGTAATCCTTCTTTTGATATTTAAAGGCGTTAGATAATAAGTTATTCAACACTAACTTTACAGAAACCTCATCCGACCTAAAAACATCCGAGTTATTGATCGTTATTGTAAATCGGATGCCTTTCGCGTTCGCAATAGCTTCATACATTACCCGCAGATCGTCAGCTAAGGTGTTAAGGTCGATATCCATGATATTAAACTCACCTCGCCGGACACTGTAATAGTCGTGTATTGTCAAAATATAGCGATCAAGCTTTTCGGCAGAATTGACTATTATTTGCAAAAGTTCACCAATTTCACTAAGATCACTTATATCTTGTGCCAGCTGAGCAGCGGCCATTATGCCTGCTAACGGCCCACGGATATCATGGCTTACACTATGAGCAAATTTATCCAGTTCGTTATAAGCTTGTTCTAATTCTCTGTTCTTTACAGATAGCAATGAGTTCGTTAAATAATACCTATTGGCATCGGTTATAACAGCTGAAATTGCTTCAACCGACCACGGCTTTTTCACATAACGATAAACATTACCTTTGTTTATCGCATCTATTGCGGTATTTAAATCGTCCGTATAAGCTGTTAGCAGAATTCTAACCGGTAACGGATAAATTACTCGAATCTCATCCAGAAAATCTGTACCCAATTTGTCCGGCATCCGTTGATCTGTAAATATAATTCGCAGATCAGGGTGCTCTTCCAATATTTTAAGTGCCTCGTTTGTATTTTCAGCAACAAAAATCTGATAATCCAGTCGAAAATATGCTTTAAATGCAACCAAGTTGTTCACTTCATCATCCAAGTATAAAATTTTTATCTCTTCATTCATACTGATCAACTCGGTTTATTTCTTTGTCCATTTTTATGAAATGTTATTTGCACAAGTAAAGATGTAACAACTATAATTTTTATTTTAACACTTCGCTTGTTGACATTTTTTCTATACTCATTTTTTAGAACAAATAATTGGAAGGAAGAGGTTCTGTTAGAACCGATTCCCAACAAGTTCGGAAATGTTTGTTCAAAAGAGCAAAGGGCAACGGATTGCTTTCTGCTATTGCTATAATCTCGTGCGCGGGGACTTGAAGATCTTTTGCCAGTAGCGACACAATCGGAACTCCTATTTTACTCAAGTTATTGATCTGCCCGCTTGTTATCAAGCCGCTGTCTTTAGATTCTTCGTAAACATCATTCAACATACGCTTTTTTTCTTTTATTTCTTGATGGTGGTAAGCAAGTACCTCGCCCTTTTCTTCTAAAAAAGATTTCAAATATTCATAAAGCACGCTCGTTTGCTCGATATTCAAATATATACTGCATACTTTACTTCCTTCACCAGACCATTCATTTACCGACAGTAACAAATTGTTCTGCCTTATATGATCGTCCTTTGTAGGCTTCAGATCGATAAAAGATTTCCCTGGTGTTTGTTTTATCCTCAAATCCTTCATTAAAAATATTCTAAAAAAACGTAAATCTTCATAACGGTTGGACGTAAAAGTTCTTTTTAATGTCAAACTTAAGCAATTTAAATCACAAAGAATCATGCCATTTATCAATATACAGATCGATCTTATACAAAATACAATCTTCCTTTATTTCTTCATTGGCAATTGGCACAGTTATCGATACACAAAATATTAAAATATTCTTCATATCGATTAATGCGAATAAAGATATTTTATATTTGCAATAGGTATTTTTTTTATGATCAGTATTAGAAATGGTTTAATTGGATTGGGATTCTGCAGGACGATGTACGCAGAGAATAAACAAAACTCTATCGAAGGCATTTATGATGGTATTTATAATAACATATCCGTGTCCTTAGAAGTGTTTGCCAACGGTTACATAGCACGAGTAGAAAACAATCTGGAACACCAACCCTTTACTGATCTCGGGAGCGACATCAAAGTTTCATCTCCGCAAGACGGCACTAAATTGTCTGATATAGATCTATCAACCATTTCGACATTATCAACGACATCTTCATACCGGAAGGAAACCATGCTAAATACAGCAGCTGAAATCCGAAGTATCCGTTCGGAAGTTTTAACAATGCAAGACATCCTCCATTCCCTCGAGAAATTAACGACCAATCTGCAAATCAAAGAACAATCAACTCCGCGATAATGACCTTAAATGGCACCAAACTTAAAAAAACACGTTCCACACACTGAAACACGTTGGTTTCATCTTCATTAACGCGTTAATTTGCCGCACAAATTAACAATTATTATTTTAGTTATATTAAGGGAAAAGCCGTAAAATCAAACAGGAAAAATCCTATACGTACGGCTGGCTAATTATACAGATATAACGTTCTGCCGGATAGCTTCCAATACGAGACCTACTCTACTTTTAACCTGGAACTTTTCAAAAAGAGCTGCTCGATAGCCGTCGATCGTCTTGATTGACAAAAACATTTTCGACGCTATTTGTTGATAGGTTAAGTCACTACATGCTAGTTCTAAAAACTCACGCTCTCTATCTTTCAAATCTATAGAGTCCTTATTAAACATCTCCTGATAACACATATTTGTCACATAGGTATTATAAAATCCCCGTAGTAAAATTTCCTTTAATGCCAATTCCAGTTCATTGGGATTCATATTTTTCAAAAGATAAGCACAACACCCTGCCTTAATCATCCTAATTACGTTTTGCGAATCCTCCATCATGGAGAGTGCTGCCATCTTAATACTTGGATATGTCTTCCTAATCGTTGAAACAATCTCAGCTCCTTCCATTTCAGGCATGTTAACGTCAATCAACAGAATGTCAGGTAAGGGGTTCTGAGATTTTAGCTTCTGTAATAAGTCGGGTCCATTAGATGCATATAATATCACTTCAAAATCCGGGAAGGTATTGACAAACATACCTACAGTTTTCAAGAACAATTGTTGATCGTCAACTATACCGATAGTTCCTTTCATCATATGTTTACCACCTTTTAAATAAAATACGTTGCTTAACTAACAAATCTCGTTCCATCTATTGAAGATTTCTAAAGATTAACAAATGTGGTTTTTGCCCGTCTCGACCAATCTTTCAAATACCTTTGATTTTTTTCTTTAAAGATATAACACAAAAAATAAACTATCACTATAATAGGAAAAATACTTCAAATGTATGGCTCTATTTTCCCATTTTAAGCACAAGTGCAACACAGTGCCCAACAAGTACTTTATTAATTCCCATATTTTCATACCCAAAATTTCCTATTTCCTTATACAATCCGCTTTTACGCCCATTTTCTTAGGATATACTTGCGAAATTTGGAGAGTAATTAAATTATTAAAAACATCTATTATTATGTCAAAGCGCATTTTACTTTTACCATTGGTATTATTCATTTTATCATGTGATAAAACAGAGGATCCTGGAGTAGAAATCCCGAAAACCATCGATCAAACGCTTATCCGCACGGTATGGAATACCGTTTCGGAAAAATACGAGTACAAAGCGAGTGATGGAACCACTGTCTATCAAAGCAGTAAAGTATACGAAGATTTTAGAAATAAAAGTATACAGTATAACTTTAGACCTAACGAGGCAACTCCGGACGATCATCGGGTGACACGACTAGACAAGTTTACGAATAAGCTGACTTCAGGAGCTTGGAATATTTCGCGAGAGGATAAAAAAGACTATGTAAATATTACCTGGGACTCGGGAAAGTTAGACAAATATGAAGTGACCGCATTCACTGAAAAGACGATGAGCTGGTCTATTGTATCGACTGACAATTCCGATATACAGTATAAAGAGAACGGAGAGACGAAAACAGCGGCTAGCCGCCAAGGGAGTATTGAATTACATTGTCCTTGTAGAGATTAATCGCTTACCGAAACAGCTATTCTAAGTAGAAATGCATTAGCCCCTAGCAACATGTTGCTAGGGGCATTTTATTAAACAAGTTAGCCAAAAATTCAATGTTTAATATATTGAGAAAGAAATTATAGTAATATAGTAAGCGGGTTCTATTTTATTTACTATATTAATATTCCTGAAATGACGCTGTAGTATCTCAAGAGAAATGAGCATATGGTACTTCAATCATCTGAGTTAAATGTTTCGGATTTAAATTGAACAACAAATTTATCCGTACATTTTCTACAGAAAAAAGCCGGCTTTTAGATAAACCGGCTTTTCTGTAGAATGTATCTCAATGAACTGAAGAATGATGCGTATTAATAAGCATTTTCCTCGCCTTTAATCATATTGATTACAGTTTGCAAAATAATTCTGACATCAAGCCAAATAGACCAATTTTCTAAATACCAAACGTCGTACTCTACGCGTTTTCTCATGAGCTCGGGATCCTTAGTTTCGCCTCTAAAACCGTTCACTTGCGCCCAGCCCGTAATCCCTGACTTCAAAAAATGCCTTACCATGTACTGATCAATTATTTCACGATACTGCTTTGTAAGAGAAAGTGGATGAGGTCTTGGTCCTACTACACTCATATCTCCAAACAATACGTTGAAGAACTGAGGTAGTTCGTCAAGGCTAGTTCTTCTAATGAAGCGACCAATTGGTGTAATCCGGTCATCATTCTTAGTAGCCTGACGAGTATCGCTCTCATTATTGACCTTCATACTCCTGAATTTATAACAGTAAAATGTCTGATTATTGCGCCCGTCACGCTTTTGCTTAAAAAGAATAGGTCCTGGACTTTGAATCTTAATAATAAGTCCGATGATAGGATATAACCAGCTCAAGACAAAAACAATTGCCAATAGACTAAAAACAATATCAAAAATACGTTTTTTAAATCGATTCTCAATTTCTTCCAAAGGATCATGCCGCATGCTAATCACTGGGAATTCTTCCATATAACTCAACTTAAATGGTGTAACAAGCGTTCCAGTTAAATCAGGGACAAATTTCATACGGACGCACTGCCGCTCACCTTCCCGCAACAAGACATTTGCATTCGCCATATTTTCAGGAGTAAGGGGTACGTATACCTCTTGAATACCGCTTTTGGCGGCAACTTCTATTTGCTGACAAACCATAGGCAGTAGCCGTCCGTCCTCGCCAATACTGAGCTCCTCACTATCATCTAGGAAGCCATTGAATTCATACTGATTCTTTTTTTGTTCAAAAAAGGCCGCTAAACGAAGTCCCATTTTGTTCATTCCCAACACCGCGACCGGCCTGCTTGCCTTAAAATACCGTAAAAGTCTGTTTTCAAAAAAGGTTCCCAAAAAACGACTGACAAAGAGACACAGCGACAAACCTATATACATAACCAGCAGAAATTCGCGAGAAATCGCTTTTTCTTTGAAAAAAGCCGTATAAACAGGCAAATAAGGCAAAATGCAATAAAAAGCTTTTAAGGTGGCTGAATAAATAAAATCAATTCGACGGACCGTCTTCTCAGTATACAACTTGCAAAAGAAGGATGATACAAGCCAAATTAAATTGCTCACAATCAATCCGTCCATATAAATTCCTTGCAAGCGAGAATCATCTGCCACAAAATAATAGAAAGTGCCAAGGTAACTGACGTTTACTATTAAAAGATCGCTTACAGCGAGAATAAAAATCAATAAGTATAAATAACGTGTTTTCATAGTAGATAGATGAGGTAAATATTAACAAGATCGATATAACGGAAAATAGAGCGGATTCGGAGTTAATCCTCTCTCAATTTTATTCTGAACCAATTCATTGTAAATCGTTTCATTAGCGATAAACTGCCATGTCGTAAAGTCGAATAGGTTATCAGAAAAACCTATTTTAAAATGAAAAAGGGAGTCGGCTTTTCCACCTACTCCACTGCCAAGATGCAGAAGCCGAGCATCTCTAGCTCTGCCCAGTAGCGTAGCTTCATCAAAGATTAGCTTCATTGGCGACTCCGAAAAGAATTCACTCCTAGTTCCAGCTAAATGAAGTTGCATAATGTCGTTTGTTAATACTACCATCGCTCCAGCCACTATTTTATTCTCATAGCATGCCAGCAGTAACTCTGTTTGATAATCTGTAGCATGCATAAAACGTTCGAAGTATTCATCTTCAAAAAAATACTTTTCAGACGCACCCACCTTTATCATATTCTCTCGATAAATCGTGATAAACTCTCTTAATTGTAATTCAGAATCTGCCCGATGCACCTCGTAGCCTTTGCGTCTCAACTGGCTAACTTTCATCCGTATGGGGCGCCGATATTTTGATCGTTGTTCCTCTAGTGAAGTTTGAAGATTAATAGCAACAGTCTGCCCAACGTCTAATAATTGCCCATCTTTAATACTTTTAAAAATTGCTTTTTGATCAAATAACGGATGAAGCACACTAAAACAGCAAATGATATTTTCTTTTAGCAGGAATTTTTTAAGTGCATCTGAAAACCTATCGATAAAGCCATCGTCTACAAAATTAGTTCTATCTATGTTGGTTAGCGCACCAGTATAACCGTAAACCGATGTACAATCGAAATATGGTGTTTGTTCGATTTTGCGTTTAATAAAAGGTAAGCTCAGAAATCGACTACCTTCCTGGTAAACAAAAATAAAAGGATCACCTCCATGGTCCATTAAATGATAGTCATGCGTATGATAAAAGTCGAATTCGGTACTCTCTTTAATATAGTGATTCCAAGTATCTTTCTCTTTTATACCATTTGCATCTGTTATTTTAGCTGTAGAAAATGTGTTCGTTAAAAGTATGTTCATGTTTTGTGTGTTAGAGAAATTATTATTAATACCAAAAGCTATTTCCCAAAAGCGCCCTCATAAACAACAGCTCATATAAAACACATAGTTGAATGACAAAGCAAAGATATCGCTAATCGAGATCGATTAGCGTATCTTCTCAGCACATGTTACGCTATTGTGGATTATCGTATAAGGAAAGCAGAAGTGTGAAAAAACCTTAAAACATGAGAATATTCTATGTAAAAAAAAGAGAAATCCTTCACGTCACCTCACTGAAATTGTATGTTTATTAAAGTGAGTAAAATCTTTAAATTGCTGATTTTTATCTTTTATCTGCTTAAAGTACTCGTATGTAATTTTTAATCCTTCAGATCTTGATACTTTAGGTTGCCAACCCAATATTTCTTTCGCCTTTGTTATATCAGGACGTCTTTGTTTAGGGTCATCTGTTGGTAGTGGCTTACATATCAGTTTTTGATTCGCACCAGTCAGACGTAAAATTTCTTCTCCAAATTCACGGATAGTAATTTCATCTGGATTACCGATATTCAAAGGAAGTGCGTAATCACTTAAAAGTAGTCGGTAAATTCCATCTACTAGATCATCCACAAAACAAAAAGAACGCGTCTGTGAACCATCGCCGAAAACGGTCAAATCCTCTCCCCTTAATGCTTGCCCAATAAAAGTTGGCAAAACCCGCCCATCATTTAGCCGCATTCTAGGACCATAGGTATTAAAAATTCGCACTATTCTCGTTTCCAAACCATGGAAAGTATGATAGGCCATGGTAATCGCTTCCTGGAATCTTTTCGCTTCATCATAGACACCTCGAGGTCCAACAGGATTGACATTCCCCCAATACTCCTCAGGTTGCGGATTAACTAAAGGATCACCGTATATCTCTGACGTAGAAGCAACTAGAATTCTGGCTTTTTTTTCCATAGCCAAACCAAGAAGATTATGAGTCCCTAAAGAACTAACTTTCAAAGTTTGTATAGGAATCTTGAGATAATCTATGGGACTTGCTGGCGACGCAAAATGGAGAATGTAATCGAGTTTTCCAGGAACATGTACGAAATTAGAAACATCGTGATGATGAAATTCGAAGTTTGGTAATTTAAACAAATGTTCTACGTTAGCCAAGGCGCCTGTTATCAGGTTATCCATACCAATGACGTGGAATCCTTCTTGGGTGAATCTATCGCATAAATGAGACCCTAAAAAACCAGCAGCTCCGGTGATTAATACTCTTTCTTTTTTCATTGCTTTTATTTGAAATGATTGATTTATATGAGTTATATACTGTTTAGTCACGCCTATTCTAAGGCATTTTTCCGATTTATATACTTAAAAACTTATCAATTAGAAAATTTTATCTATCTTTGCGTGTCAGATTTACACTAGCAGTACAATTTCTTTGGCACACAGCCGTTAGTATTAAGCAGTGATCAACGTTATTTTTTTAATCCAACCGTAACGAATAACGCTCACTTTTGGCGGAGTTTACAATTTACAACCAACCGTTGTGTTTTCTTTTGCCTCAGTTTCGTTATTATTACACAATTCAACACTTAAATGAAAAAAATTCTTTTTTATTTTCTCAACCGCAAGTGCGCTGTTACTGGCTGCCGCATGTTCAAAACAAGATTTAATAGAAGAAACGCAACTAACTGAAGGTCCTTCAGCTACTATGTCCACATCGGGGAAAAGTTCGTCAACTTTTTTTTACGGAGTAAACGGTCATCCCCTGGGCACCAAACCCTACACAAGTGTACCCGCGAAAACTCAAATTAATCTGTTAAAAGGTATGGGCATGAACATTTATCGAATTGATGTGCAATCTCAATTAGATAACGGCTATATAACAGTACCTCATTTGTATAAACCGCTTAAAGAAGCCGCTGACGCTGCGGGAGTTACGTTACTACCTATGCTTTATCCAAGAGATTTTGACATAAATCTCTCTGAGCGTCAATCCTACGAACGAGGACGTGTTCTTGGCGATCGTTTTGCCCGTCGATATGGGAATGATTTCACCTATTATAATATCGGAAACGAAATGGAATTAAGGTGCCTTCTATCGGGGTCACTCTCTGGAGCGTCAGTATCGCATTATGATCAAAAAAAGTTCAAAGTAGTCGCCGCTTATTTAAAAGGGATGAACGATGGTATCAAATCCAAAGATCCAAATGCGAAAACCATAATTAACGCCAACTGGATGCACTATCAGTACCTTCTCATGCTCGAACGCCATGGAGTTAAATTTGACATTGTTGGATATCATTGGTACGATGAAATGGAGTCCTTAGCTTTAAAAAACCATAACATCAGTGACATTACACAATTTTTATCGTCTAAGTTTAATAAACCGATATGGTTCCTAGAAGTCGGTGTCCGGAACAAAACCGGCACTCGCTCAGAAGCTGAGCAGAAAGCTTTTCTCGATTCATTCATTGCTAAATGCAGGAATAATCCGCAAGTCCGCGCTGCCATCATTTACCAATTATTCGACGAACCACAAAAAGGGACCGGACTGGAAGCTAATTACGGCATTTTTAAATGGGCTAAACAATATACCGAGTACCGTGCGAAATCTTTCGCTAGATAGCCATTTTTTTATTAGTATTTAAGACTGTTGATCACTGCTAAGTAGAGGCTCTCTAAAAGGGGCCTCTATTTTTTTACACCATAGGAAAATGCTAGACTATAAGGTGCATATCATCATGATTATCCTTATGAAGTAAATCCTCTTTATTGGTTACTTGACTATATAGACGCAGATAGTTTGTGATATTATTTTCATTGTTAAATCGAACAACATGTTTTTTCGAGAGCTTGCCTTTCTGTTCTATCAACTCCCTATTGTCTATTATTTCTAATAAAATTTCCGATAACTCGTCATTTTCGGGATTGAAAAGCCATGCGCATTCGCCGTTAAAGATTTCGGGCAACCCTCCTTTACTTGACATACAAACTGGCACGCTATGAGCTAAAGATTCAATCGCAACCCTACCAAAGGGCTCCTCCCAAATTGATGGCACGATGGATACATCTATTTGCTTGTAAAATTCCGTAGGACTTACTACGCCAACAAAATGACAGATTATACCGTCAAGCTTTTCTTTAATAATGTTCAGATAAAGATCATCCCCTTTCCCTGCTAACACCAAAGAAAAGCTATCTGGGAACTTAGCATGTACGATTCGTAATTGTTCAACCAGGTAACTGACCCCCTTATCTTCCGCTATTCTACCCATAAATCCAAAAACGACCTTCTCGTTTGCAGCCTTTATAAGGGTCGATTTTGGCATATCAACAGCGTTGTATACCACTTTAGCATGTTTCATTTTCGAGAAATCACCAAAAATTCGGTGTTTATTGACAATAAATTTGGATATTCCCACAAATACATCCGGATAATCCATATATCTCTTTTTGATATAATGGGTAAAAGCGCAAGGCGTACATAATGTTTCGCAATTTGCTAGCTTGTTGTGCATATTACAGCGGTGGCAGAGCAGATAGTAGTCACGCATCGTATGAACGACAGGAAATCCCATATTCTTAAACGTTTTCCAAATATGCGGCGAAAAGCCTTGAATATTATTTGTGTGAATGATATCTGGCTTAATTCTTTTTAAAATTTTCCCCAATTTGGAATTATAAAAAGGGTTTCCCGAGTCAATAAAGAACCAGATTATTTTTTGAATGAGATTTCTCTTTATACCTGAATAGGGGGAGAAAATATTTCTCTCTTTCAACCGTATTATAACCACACCATTTAATTTCACCACTTCATCCTTAGCACCCAGTGTTATTACAAATACCTCGTGCTTCTGTTCTTTCAACCCCTCAGCAAGTAACTGAACTGAAACCTCAGCTCCTCCAATGAGCTTCGGATAATAAAACGTATTCACCAAAAGTATTCTCACAACTTTTATATTAATTTTACGCTAAATATATAATCACCTCGAGCTCTTTGAATTAATTCACAAAGTCGAATACCTTAGCTTCGCAATGCTCTTTATGCTTTTCAATTACAAACTTTTTTATCTTCATTACAAATTGTTCTTCATCAAATGATTCAGCATGTTTCCTGATAAAGGCCGAATTAAAAGCAAAGTTGTCAAATATACTCACGGCATGTATAATCGCTTCGGTTGTTTGTGTGTTGAAAAATAGAGCCGTCGATCTCTCAGCGCTTGAAATATCACTAACCGGTATCA
Source organism: Olivibacter sp. 47 (assembly GCF_030372825.1). Classification (NCBI taxonomy): domain Bacteria; kingdom Pseudomonadati; phylum Bacteroidota; class Sphingobacteriia; order Sphingobacteriales; family Sphingobacteriaceae; genus Olivibacter; species Olivibacter sp. 47. Next base: position 4,805,779 of record NZ_JAUCNR010000001.1, on the reverse strand, counting down.
TAGTATCGAGTACGCCCCCACTACCATAAGCAATTACAGGTCTGCCTGAAGCACTTGCTTCAAGAGGTGTTATACCATAATCTTCAAGCTGCGGAAATATCAGTGCTTTGCATCTCGCAAAAACCGTTGCTAATGCATCAGCGCTTAGTGATTTAAGAAATTGAATATTAGGTCCTGCCATAGAGCGTAATTCATTTTCCTTTGTTCCTTTTCCCACTATCAATAGCTTTTTATCAGGCATTTGATTAAATGCCTCAATCACTAAGTCAACCTTTTTATAAGGCTCAAATCGGGAGACAACCAAAAATAATCTTCAGGATTTTCATCCACATAAAAATTTTTGCATTTAACTGATGGATTAATAACGCTAATTGGTTGCTTAGGATGATAAGCCTGTTCAATTCTGGGTACAACTTCGCTAGAGTTTGTAACAAACCAATCAGTCCTTCTCGCAGATTTTAAATCAATTTTTCGCAAACGATTAATAACATATTGAAACGCTATTCTCTTTAAGAACGACGCATTTCTCACCTGCTCGTAGGTTTCTGATCGCCAAACTAAGCGAAATGGCGTATGGCAGTACGTAATGATCAATGCATCACTTCTTGTTTTGATATACTTAGCGCAATGTGTCGTAGATTGAAGTATAACATCATAGGCAGTTAGATCTAACTGTCTCATTGCCCAAACTCCAAAAGGGAAAAAGAGCTTTTTCATCGTGTCCTCATTTCTCACAAGCTTACCAAACCAACTTGTTTTAATGTTCACTTGTTTAAATTCTTCATATGTAGCGTGAGGATCATATGCAAGTGTATAAACCGGTGCATCTGGAAAAGCCTGATGAAAACTTAAGGCTACCTGCTCGGCCCCCCCTCTTCGAACAATATCGTCTTGAACAATTGCTAATTTCATATATAGTAATGTTTGCGGTCTGTAATTTGACTAAAAATCTTCTTTATAAAGATTCAAGATTTAAGCGAACTAATGACTAGGGTAATAGTTGTGATGATATTAAAACATCAAAGTTTTCCTTATTCAAATAGGATTGTCGACTTTATTTCTTGACCCTTAACTAGTTGAAGTTGATCGAATATTTTTTAATATATAACTTTGTTGACTTATTTTCACCAGAGTTTCTGCATCAATACTTTGAGTAAGGACACAATTTGGCCCAACCAAACTCCCTCTACCGATTTTTATCGGACCGATTAACTTGGCACCGGCACCTATTACACTGTTTGCTTCAACGGAGGGAAACCCATCATCATTTGGCACTACCTTTCCTTGTCTCTTTCTACCTAAGGTAACCCCATGGTACAGGGTCACGCCCTCCTCAATAACAACTCCTTCTCCGATTACTAACCCCACTCCATGTATGATCACAATCCCGCCGCTGATGGACGATCGGTAATCGATATCTATACCATAAAGTATTTGGATGCATCTTGTTAATATTAAAGGTAGTAATGGGATCTTTATTTTATACAACCAGTTGCTTAATCTATATACAAAAAGTGCGTGAAAGCCACGATTCGCTAACACTGCCAGCAAATAATTGATTTCATAAACTTTTTTCAGCTGTCGAAGATCTCGTCCTGTCTCTTTTATCCAACCCATTGCGATTTATTTATAAGATCCAATAATTTTTTTGCCGAACGCTCCCAAGTAAACTCTTTACTACGTGTAAAATTAGATTGAATAATATGGGTTACCTCTTCTTGAGATTTACTTAAAAAAGTATTAAAAGCATTTTTTAAACTCATTAAAGAGTTTGGATTAAAATAAATAGCACCATCCCCAGCTATTTCTTTAAAAACTTGTATATCAGATATTATCAAAGGACATCCGCTAGCCATTGCTTCGACTATCGGTATTCCAAAACCCTCATATATCGACGGATTCAATAGTGCCTTTGCTCGAAGGTATAAACTTGCTAACTGACTATCATTGCATTTATCAAATACCTCAACATTTGTAGGCAAATCGAAATCCACTTCTGCAAACTCTTTCGATTTAGCTCCAACAACGACCAGTCTCTGATTTCTGAACTCTTCCAAAGAAAATAATTTAATTAATAGATTTATATTCTTCCTGGGATGCATAGACCCTACAAACAAAAAGAAGTCTTCTTTGTTACATACTATATTTTCGACACTGCTATATACAAAATCATTCGATGGTGCATTATAAATTACTGTAATACGATCCTTACTCACATCAAGGTGATCGGCTATTTCCTTTTTGGAAAATTCACTAACGGTTACAATCTCCCTTGCTATCCTTACCAGTTTTGGTATCATAAATTGATAATATTTGCTAAACGCCCAACTAAACCATTTAGGATCTACCCTATATGTCATGTCGTGAATACAAAGCACTTGATTTTTGTTAAAAAGAGTGCCTATATTACAAAGGTTCAATAAAATATAGTCATTTTTGTTTTTTAAAAACCGTGCAATAGTTAGCTGTTCCCAAAGTATTATGCTTTTACATCCGTCTAGAGGTAACAATACATGCCCCGGCAGATCAATTTCAGTAGTTTCCAAGAAAGAGGGAATAATTACTTTAACATCTACCTCTAGTGATACTAACGCTTTTGTAATCTCAAAAGCGTAGCGCTGCACACCCGTAAGTCGCTGTGTAAGGTATTTACCATTAATATATATTGTCATGAATTATGAGAGAAATAAAATTAGTTATTATTTCGTCGAAGCTATAAATTGTCTAAAAATTAAATAAGCAGGTTTTAAACGACGTTGATTTCCTTCCATGTATATCAAACCATAATTCGGTTCATCTGGATATCTTGGCTTTAGCGCAGGTTGATCGAATAACTCATAAATAAATAAACCACTAATTACTTTATGCTTCAAAATTCGCTCTATACTTTTCGCTATATAGTCTTTTTGAGACGCAAACGAATGCTTTACTGTTCCCGCATGAGTATTAAACTCAGTAACCCAAATTTCCTTTCTATATTTTTCTTTAAGCGTCGGCAAAAAATCACCGTAAGGCTTTCTAGCATTTGTAATATCCCCCATGTCTGAATACCAGTGATACCCAATAATATCGTAGTTGACATGATGCTTTTCTAACAACTCTAGATAATACCAATGCGTCCAACCCAAAGAGATACTTACACGTAAAGATGATTTAACTGTCTTCATACCGTTAATAAACCCTTGCAGCAACCACATCCGCTTCTTCGCCTTTACTAGGTCATAGTGAGAGGCTCTTGTTCCATCAAGCTTTCTGCTTTTTATCAATTTTGTTTCCCACTCGTTTCCTACTTCCACAACATCTATTAGGTCTCCATATTCTTTTGCAAATGTTTTCCCTTGTTCATAATACAAATTATAGGTGTTCAATGAGTCAATTACAGTAGTATCAATCCTTGGAAAAACGGCTGGCATCGGTTTCACATTGATGGACTTTAGTTGTCTTACAAATGCGTAAAATGCGGCTTCGTTTTTCGATCGCCCTGTATTCGCTAAAGGCACATCAATCCGGTAATAATCCACCTTCAGATCTTTCAAAAATGAAAGTTGTTCTGCCCAGGTACGTTTGTTATATGCCTGTTGCGTAAAAGGATGCCCATTTATTCCCCAAATAAATACTCTGTTTTCCTTTGTCTGCCCGTTAACACGGTTACTCGATGATAAAAAGAATATCAGAAATATAAGCCCAAGGAGTTTCTCAAAATACAGCATCCGATTTGTTTTTATAATAAACTTTCAATATATAGCCTAGCGCTAGAAAAATCCAAAAAGAAGGGTACATAAACTCAGGGACCGTTGCCATCAAATTAAAATAGAGAATTAACAGCCCTATACTATAACAAAAAGCCACATCCCGCTGAAGAATAAAAATACGCGTATGCTTCAATATAAAGAAGGAAAACACCAGGAAGCCTATGATACCATTATTTACAAGTATCGTTGTAATAAAGTCCGTTGATCGAATATATCCAAATCCTATTCCAAAGAGTTTATGTGGAAAATGTAACCCGGTCCAGTAAGCAAGATGATAAGAGAACTTACCACCCCTATCTTGCGACGAACTACTATCGCCGCTGAGCTTATTCCCAAACACGCTGTCGTAAAGTGCATCAAATGTACTGCGAAATGCGTCCAGTTGTAGTATTGCCAACACCGCGAGTACGACAATCATTACGTAAAAAATTTGTTTGTAGCGTTTTCTGTAAACGAACCAAGCAATAAAAAAAACAATGATTGAAAAGTATGCGGTAGTAGAAAAAGTAAAAATTAAACAAACAAGTAATAACACAGAATCAAACTTTCTCCGTAAGGCGTAACTTAGCACCCAAAAAGGTTGTATAGTAAAGGTGAACATTGATGGTTCGCCTGTATATCCTTTCATCCTCTGAAATCTCATACCAGCAATAGTAGTTGTTTGAAACAAAGATGCAGAGGTTTCTCCAAACTTTCTATTGGTCACGAAATCTCCAGGGCTACCCGTTATCATATAAAAGATCACTTCATAAATCGCGTAAAAGCATAAAATACGTAAGGCCCAATAAATATAATCTATAATGGAATGATCGGCGTAATATTTAACCAGCAAATAAATTATAACTGAGATCATTAAATAGAGAGATTGTGTCAAATGGGAAGGTCGATAAAAGTAATCCAAAAACATACCCTGATTTATTAGCACGATTCGCTCATCTAATTTTAACTCATAGATCAGATTAAGAAATTGAGAGATTATACTAAAGCAGATATAAATCAAAAAGAAAACGCTTAAATCTCTTAAGACCATTTTTTTTGATTCCCTGCAGGAAACGCACATACAACCCCAAAAAGAATCGCTATAAGTACACTTATGATGGTTGTGCCTTGTACAGAGGGGATAAGTAAAAATGATGTTATTGGAAAGAACAAAACGGCAAAATTGATACTACTTCTGTAAAATGGCATCACACCGTATGTTTCATTTACCACTCCTTCATAAGAACTAAGTTCTAAAGGAAAATTTTCATTTTTCATACTTTAAAGCTTCAATCGTTTTCTCCAGTTCTTTCTCTCTAACGTATCTTCGTAACCATATCCATATCCATAGCTATAGTACGCTGAGCTGTTTACATTAATATCATTAACTATCAAATACATATTTTTGAGCCGATTCTTTTTATTTAATTCATTAATAAAATCGAACTGATCTTTTTTAGTATAATTATGCCGGCACACATAGGCCGTCATCTCAACATATTGTTGGATTATAAAAGCATCTGACACTAACCCAACTGGAGGTGAATCAACAACGACGTAATCGAATCGATGCTTTAACTTGTCGAACAAAGCTTCAACCTTTTCATCAAGAATTAGTTCCGCAGGGTTCTCGATTGAAATGCCAGCGCTTAACAGAAAACATGACGGGCTAAGTGGACTTTGCACAATACAATCTTCCACCTCTAAACGGCCTGAAATTACTTCCGAAAATCCCGCTACAGGCTCGTTAATACCCATCATCGCTGCCAACTTAGGTTGTCGCAAGTCAAGTTCAACAAAAACCACCCTTTTCCCAGTTAATGAAAGAGAAAGACCTAGATTGAGAGACATAAAGCTTTTGCCCTCTCCCTTGATAGTAGAAGTGACCATTATAGTTTTGGACTGCTTAGACTGCAAGGCGTAGTACAGGTTGGCTCGCAAGCTCCTAAACCCTTCTGAGAGTGCTGAGTTTCTAGCTCCTGATCCCACCACATGTTGTTGTTCGGAAGCACTATGTCCAATCTTTCCGATAATTTCAACATCACTATACCGCTCAAAATCAAATTCAGATTGGATTTTTGTACGTGTTAATTCTCTCAAATTTAGAAAGCCAAAAGGCACAATCAGCCCCATCATAGTTGCCATTAAATAGATGACAGAAGGCATGGGTTTTACAGGGCCTTCGCTGCTTTTTGCATCATCAACTATGTTGGCGAGCTCCGCGTTAGATGATTTTGCAATATTAGCTTCTTCACGCTTCTGTAATAGATATACATAGAGTTGTTGTTTAAGTTCCTGCTGACGACTGTAGTTAACAAACTGCCTTTCCTTGGCTGGAACTTGGCTTATTTGGCTATTAAACCCGCTATTTACCCGTCCCAACTCTTCATTTGTCACTTGCAATTCCTTTTTGTAAGACGCTATGTTCTGAAGTAGATTATTTCTTTCTGATTTGATCTGTTGTGTAAGGTTGATGATTACGGGGTTCGAATCTGTATATGATAATTTCTTCTTTTCATATTCTTGCAACAATACATTATACTGGTTCAAAGAAGAATTAAAAGCAGCATTTTGGATTACTGTAGAACTAGGTATATGGCTATTCGAAGGATTTTGCACGTAAGCTTCTAGTTGACGTATCACTTTCAATTGAGCCTGCTGGTCTTTCAACCTGTTATAATATTCATTCGCGTTGCCAACTAGCATTTTTGATTGCTCAGATAAGTCGGTAATTCGGTTGCTGCTTCTAAATCCTTCCAACTCCTTTTCGACATCAGTCAATTCAGATGCTACCAAGTTCAATCGGTCGTCAATAAACACCAACATACTATCCGCTAACCTAATTTTTTTATCTTTATTATCACTTATATACCTACTCATTATAGTTTGAAGGATCAACTCGCCCCGTTTCGGATCAGGATAGAATAATTGTAAGTTGGCTGTTGTAGCAGTTTTATCGGTTAGCTCTACACTAAAACTATTTAGTAATGAGTTGGCTGCCGCATTTTCCGAGATAATGTTTATCCAATACTTTTCTCCAATCCGCAATTCCGCCGATTCTTTCTTCGAAATGCCAATATTGTATTGTTTTGTATTAAGGATATTATTGACCGCAATTACCTTGTTAAAATTTTCATCTTCGCTTATAATACGGAGCTTCTCACCTTCCAAAACTTCGACTTCAAAGTTTCGTTCTTTAACGGAATCGACAATAATTTTGCTGACAGATACATTGAATGGAGTTTTATCAAAAAGTTCCTTAAATGTAGGACCGTTTTTTATTCCCGTTTTAATATTCAAATTTAATTCCTTTACAACCTCAAGTGCTAAACTTCTAGAAGACAACACCTTCATTTCATTCATTACGTTCTCTGTCGGCTTGAGCAGAAAAGAAAGTCCGTTATCATTTGCAAATGATGTTACAGCTTTACTCTCCGTCATACTCTTTTGATCCTTTAACATTAAAACCCCGGACACCAAATATTGAGGTGTTGAATATTTCAAGTAAGCGAATGCCAACAAAACAAAGAAACAAACTCCTAAAAGATAAACGTACCAGAAGCTGGCCATGCGTTTAAAAAACCTTGACATTTTTTTATCGTTGTCTCTATCTACTTGCATTTTCATAATCCTAATTTTTACGGAGATTAATTTCTAAACACCAGTATACCCACCGATACTAATGATGCTAATAAGCTTAAATATCTAACAAGAGAAGTGTCTGCGTTTAATAGCTTGGCTTTTGATGGTTCAACATATACAATATCGTTCTGCCTCAAATAGAAGTATGGTGAATTAAAAACATCTTTAGAAGTTAAATCCATCTTTACCGCGACTGCCTTTCCTTCATCATCTTTCCTCACAACAAGCACATTGGAACGGCGGCCATACACTGATAAATCACCGGCAAAAGCGATAGCGTCCAATACCGAGACACGTTGATTCGGAATGATAAAGGTACCAGGACGTCCAACCTCACCTAATACAGAAACCCTAAAATTAGAGAATCTCAGGCTAACGGTAGCGCCCTTAAAATACTGAGAAGCGATTTCACGGATTTTTTCCTTCGCTTGCAGAAGCGTACTACCAGCAAGATCAATCTTGCCTAGAATAGGAATTTCAACAGTTCCATCTTGACCAACAAGGTACCCTAAGACCATTTGACTGTTAACACTCGTTCCAATTCCTACAATATTTCCAGGTACTGACGTATTTCCACTATTAATAGCTTCCGATGCTTCCTGATCTACTGTATTTACACGGATATTCAAAATATCATCTGGCTTGATCTTCACCTCTTCAAATTTGATCATCGCGAACTCTGTTCCCGATTTTACCTCGGGCAGATCCTGAAAGTATTTCAACTTTCTAGAACTAGTACAAGCGGAGGTAATCGCGATTATTGCCATTACGAAAATCATCAAAGGCTTTTTGCATTTAGTTTTCATAGTCTTAATTTGGTATATTTATTTATAATGTAGATGTACATAGGTGTAGCTCTGAGGTGTTTCTTACAGTTGCACTAAAAAGGTTTCTATACATTGCGTCTATTCGTGCTGTCGATAAAAAATCGATAGCAATGTCCACATTGGCCTTTACGTCTATAGTTTGCGCAATATCTTCTACGCTTTCTAGCTCCCCAATAGCGAAGACTTGAAGTCCCATTGATTTTAAAAAATCGAACACAAGATTTTTTGGGTTCATGAAAACAAGCTTACCCAAAAGAAGTGCAATCCAAATGTTGCCCATACCAAGCGGTCGAATCGAATTGCTAACAAATATATCAGACTTATAAAAAGCGGTTAGATACTCGTGTAGCGTTAAAAACTGAGTAAGGTAGGTTATTTTTGTTAATAACGGCTTCCTTTCAATTTCTTTTTGTAAGATCTTAATATATTTCTCGTTACCATAACTTAACGGAATAACTATTTCTTCAAATCCGAGCTGTCTTAACTCTTCCAACGCGTCTAAATGATTATTGGAAGCAACACCCGAATTGCCAAGAACGATCTTAAAATCACTAATTTTCTTGTGTTTAAAATTACGATTATACAAAAATTGGCTTACGATAAATTCGGCATCGTACTCAAACATGTAAGCAAAATCCAAATGATTAGCTTTTAACCCCTTAATATGGGTTACTGCATAGTCATATTCAGGTTTTATCCAAGTTAAAACGTTCGCCACCTTTGTATAAACTTTGCTTAAGTCAATATTGAGAAAAAAGTGTCGAGCACGAGTCAAACGAAGTTCAATGGCAGAACGTCGATCTTTAATCTTCTTTACAATATGTTTCGTTTGCTTTTCAAATAGGTCTTCGGTTAGGTAAAGGTCTTTTCCCCAAATAATCCAATTTAGCTCCTGAAAATCATTATCATATACCCATTCGAATAGATCTCGCGTAAAACAGTGAATGAAGACCTTTGCATAATGTCTTGTATTACCGATCCGCCGAGAATCACACATTCTGCAATAAATCAGGTCTTGCCGCTTTATATATTTTAGCGAGCCACATTCTTTTACCACAAAAATGTTATTACCTAACAGTCCCAATGCTTCAAGCTTCTGGACAAAAGGGTCAAAGAACTTCTCGTCATCAAGTATATGTAGATTCATATCTTTTCTTTTTCACATAAATATTTATACATCGATTTCTTTAATTATTCTGTACTCTTAACAAAATACGACATACAAAATTGACTTCTTCCAACGAGAGTTCATGATAAAGTGGTAAGCAAAGTACCCTCTTGGCTATATCATTTGCGATTGGTGTGTTTGAAGACCCTACATATGGCAGATTCGCTAACGAAGGGTAAAAATATCGCCTGGGGAAAATCCGGTTATTATTTAATTCCGCAACATTTTTTGTTAATGTTTCTTCCGAATCAAAAATTAGGGGATAGTATGCGTAGTTGAATTCTGAGTCCTTGTTGATTTCGATTCTTTTTGCTTCTAAGGTACTTAAATTTTGATCGTAATAGCTATAAAGCGTTTTTCGATAATTCATAATCTCATCAATATAAGGAAGATTGGCTAGCCCCATGGCAGCATGAAATTCCGAGTTTTTGCCGTTGATTCCGATGTCATACACTTCGTCTACGTTACTAAATCCGAAATTACGCATATAAGCAATTTTCTTTAACAGTTGAGGGGATTTAGTGAATATAGCGCCACCTTCTATTGTATGGAAAATTTTCGTTGCATGTAAGCTAAGTGCGCTAGCATCTCCATAACTAAAAATCGACTTTCCTTTATACTTCGTCCCAAAACAGTGCGCAGCATCATAGAGAACGCGCAAGTTGTACTTATCCGCTATTCTTTGTATTTCGTCTATCTCACAAGGATTACCATAAACATGAGTTGCAACTATACCTGTTGTTTTCTCCGTAATGGCCGCTTCAATTAAGGAATGATCTATATTTAAGGTTTTAGGGTCAATATCAACAAAAACCGGCTTACAATGCTCCCAAACTAGTGAACTAGTTGTTGCGACAAACGAGAAGGGCGTGGTAATGATTTCGTCTTTCATTCCAAGTGCTTTAAGCCCTATCTGTAACGCAGTTGTTCCATTTGTTACGAATACCATATGGTCAACATCAAGGTATTGTTTTAAGCGAAGTTCAAGATGATTCACAAGAGGGCCATTGTTAGTAAGCCAATGCCTCTGCCAAATATCTTTAATATAAGCAAGATAGTCGTCAAGAGGAGGCATAAACGGTTGGGTAACATAAATCATACGCTGGAAATTATTCGATCCTTGTTTTTATTTGAATGACACTAAATACTTCTGATGATAAATCGCTTGATATAATGCTTTAAAATTAAAGGCACCTTATATTGAATTGGCACCGTAAGGTTAAGGCTTCTCATCTTGGTTGAGGCACTTGATACAGAAGCTCCTCTCAGTCCCAATAACATATTGTAAATTGATACTGCGAAATCTTTGCGCAATTTTTTGTCCCACCCCCCAATAGCATTCAAGTGCTCCGCTATCCTTACTCGTAATTCGACGTAGTTTTCACCGATCTTCTGTCTTTTTTTTAAATCGGAAGGCCTTGAGACCGAGTTTTGTTCTTCATAGATTATTGCGCATATTTTTTCACTCATTTTTATGCTGACATTATTCTTGAGAAGCCGGAACATCAAGTCATACTCCTGAGAGGAACTGATAGTAGTATTCCATCCGTCAATTGCGAGTAATGAGTGTTTACGGTATAGGTTTGCGCTAGTTATCCCAGCTCGTGAAAAAAATAAAGACCTCCAAATACTATCTCCTGACACAACCTTAAAGTTGCATGGTCGCATCTTGGTACGGTAAACTCGGGTGAAGGACCCAATAACCACATCTGCATCCACTCCTATCTCAAGCTGGTCAAGAAGCTTGTCTGGCAAAATTTCATCGTCCGCATCTAAAAATTGAATCCATTCGCCTTTTGCCAAATTTAAGCCTGTATTACGAGCAAAGCCTGCACCTTTTTTATACTCATACACGGAGCACATCCTTTCAGGAAACTGCTTAACATACTTTTCGATTATTTTTTGTGAGCCATCACTTGAATTGTTATTTACAAAAACGATTTCCCAATCCTTGTACTTTTGGTTCAACACACTTTCGACGGCTCTTGATAGATAGCCCTCACAATTAAAACAGGGAATTATTACACTGACCATTACAGATAACTTTGAACCGTTCAATTTTCGATTAAGAAATTATTAAACTCAGCAAAAGAACAATTTATACAAAAAGAAAGAGCTTCGCCATTCCACTTACAGTGGTCATTTTTTCTTGATATAAATCCGTCAAAACTTATATCGTATAAATCCACTGCAAAGATTACTAAATCAACAATAAAATCCTTATTTCAGAGCTATTATGGTAACAAATAGCGCATATCAACGAAATTGTGTAGATAGTTTCACACAATAACACGAATTAACACATCAACTACAGATACACGGTTTTGAATGGCTAAGCCAAAACGAGTAGGTCTGCCGGCTTGCTCATTAATAACGCCGTATCTACCAGTTCATATTGGAGCGGCTCACTACTAATGTAACCTATAAAAGAAAGTTTAAAATGTCGCAGCGCAGCGCATAAAACCGGATGTTGGCTAAGCATGTCTTCATTTTTCACTATCAGTGTTCTTCTTGCCAGTATGGTACCTATATAGTTTTCGTTATAGTAGATTTGTTCAAACCCAAAATTATCCCTTTGTGTCGAGAAAAGCTGTTTATTCATACCATTTAGCGGGCTATTGATATCGGTCAATGATCTTAAATCGTACCAGTACGTACAATCTAAAGGTTCCATACCTATGCTTAAGTACCAACTTAAGGCCCTGCTGTTCCTTTCGAAAACATGAAGTTGAAATAGGTAATCGCCTTTGGGTAGGGTTTGTTTAATATCTGCCATGGCATCGGTCAGCAGCTTCGTTCCTATTCTGCTTCCACGCATCCGATTATCGACAACAATGTGCTTTAAAAAAATAATTCCTTCTAAAAATTGAAAACATGCAAAACCAGATAACTCGTCAGACAACTGATCATATACATAATAAGTTGCATAAGCAGGATGATCAAGAATAGACTGAAAAAACCTGATATATCCCTCGTCTTGATGAACAAAGAATCTCGATACATAAGGATCGTAGGCAGACTTCAAAGATTCGCATATTGCGTTGGCTAATCGCACATCGGTCTTTTTTAAACGCCGAACCTCATACATACATGGTAAAATTTTGACAGTTATTCTAGTTGTAGTTGGGAAAAACAGATGTATCCATCCTTCAATATTCTGCAAGTATAACGCACCTTTGCCAAATAAGAGCGCCTCTTTTGAAATCTGTAGATAAGAATGTGAATTAATTCACACATTTATAAGGAAATCGCGTTATCCATGCTGCTTTGATCATAAAAAAGGAGCTTCTTCTCACAATTCCGTGGCATTCCGTTAACATTTGAGCTGAAGTGCACATATAGCCATAAAATATGCTACAAAAGGATGAAAATCAACCAAAAGACGCCAACAAGAGGCTAAATTTGACTCTTAATTTGATCATTTGTAGTGATTACAAAGACAGCATAGTGCACAAATAACAAAGCTAGTAAAATGAGAAATCAAAGACAATGGATCGCTATTTACACACGGCCTAAATGGGAGAAAAAAGTAAATCAACTTCTACTTCAACAGGGAATTGAATCTTTCTGTCCTCTGATTAAAACAAAAAGACAATGGGCAGACAGAAAAAAATAGTAGAAATCCCACTGTTTTCATCTTATGTATTTGCGCAGGTTAGCGCTCTTGAACAAAGCCGTGTTGAACAAGCCGCGGGTGTCGTTAATATTGTACATCACTGTGGCAAACCTGCAAAACTCACGCCAGAAGAGATCGACATGATAAAGAACTTGGTTGCCAAAAATTACGAGGGGTTAGAAACCGTTTCATTTGATCAAGTAAATCCTGGGGATCGCATCAAAGTAAGAGCAGGTATTTTGTCCGATTGGCAGGGAGAGGTCATAACGGTGAAGGGAAAATCCGTCGTCATGGTTTTAGAGCAATTTAATTGCGCACTGATAGCTAAAGTAAGCGTTTCACAGCAAAACTTATTACGTGCTTAACGACCGATGAAAGAATCATCAGAGTATTTTTGAAAATAAACCCAAGCAAATCTAATCCTAATGCAGACATCTATGGACAAACATTATGGCCATATTATTGAAAGAATTATCAGGCGTAATGGTTACAGTATAAGCGAACTGGCGCGTTTGACAAATGTAAATAGAAGATCTATATACAATTGGTTCAACCAAAAAAATTTAAAACCTGAAATCATTTTCCGCATTGGCTGCGCATTGAAACATGATTTTTCAGAAGAATTCCCTGAATTGTTCACTGAAGACGAATTTCAAAAAGTAATAGCGCCAGCAAAAACGTCAGAGGAGGATTCACAAACTGGCCCCGAAATTAGTAGCAGCTATTGGAAAGACAAATACATCAGAATTTTAGAGGAGTATAATCGTCTCCTGGTTAACCAAGTAAAACAAGAGCCGAAAAAATCTTAACGGCTTTCGTTTTTTACGAGCTTTTGTTACTTTTATATCGGGGTTTCGCATTTCGTGCGTACCTGTTATACCGCTTTAAGATACATATTGATTTACCTATGACAATTAACGGCTTAGAATTATCCATCGAAAAAAAAGTTCAGCAGTGGCTGAACGGCAATTATGACACAGAAACAAAAAGTGCTATCAAGGACCTAATCCTCCAAAATAATATCGAAGAGTTAAACGATGCTTTCTACAAAGATCTGTCGTTCGGCACAGGAGGCCTCAGAGGTGTTATGGGCGTGGGCACAAATAGAATGAACATTTACACGGTTGGAAAAGCCACACAAGGCTTGTCCAACTATTTACAGAAAACTTACCCAAATCAAGCAATAAAAGTCGTCGTAAGTTACGATAGCCGTAATTCTTCATCCTTATTTGCTCAGACAGTGGCTGATGTTTTTCAGCAAACAACATTCAGGTATACCTTTTTTCAGCATTAAGGCCTACGCCCGAATTATCGTTTGCCATCCGAGAGCTTGCCTGCCAAAGCGGTGTTATGATAACGGCTTCACATAATCCAAAAGAATATAACGGCTATAAAGCTTACTGGAGTGACGGTGGTCAAATGATAGCACCTCACGACAAAAATGTAATAGGGGAAGTAAATGCTTTGTCAATCGATGACGTAAAATTTGCAAGGAAGTCAGAGCTTATTCGGAAGATTGATGAGGAAATAGACCACCTCTATATTAATAAACTGGCTGCTTTATCATTAAGGCCAAATATTATCACAAAACAAGGGGACCTTAAGATCGTTTACTCACCTATCCACGGAACAGGAATCACCCTGGTTCCGAAAGTGCTGGCCAAATGGGGCTTTAAAAATGTGTCCACTGTTGAATTGCAAGCAATTCCCGACGGAAATTTTCCGACCGTTGTTTATCCAAATCCTGAGGAGGAAGAAGCGATGTCCATAGGCCTGCAAGAGGCCGTTAGACTAGATGCAGATTTACTTTTAGCTACGGATCCCGATGCCGATCGAGTTGGCGTTGCGGTAAAAAATTTAAAAGGAGATTTTCAACTATTGAACGGAAATCAGATCGGCTCCCTTTTGGTAGATTATGTTTTAAGCTCCAAGAAAGACGAAGGGAGTCTAGCACAAACTGATTACACTTGCAAAACGATTGTTACAACGAATTTAATAAGTGATATTTCTCTCAGCCACGGTGTACAGTGCTATGAAGTGCTAACAGGATTTAAATACATAGGTGAATTGATGACCAAACTTCTGCATAAGGAGAAATTTCTTGTAGGCGGAGAAGAAAGCTATGGTTATCTTGTTGGTGATTTAGTGAGAGATAAAGATGCTGTCGTATCGTGTGCTTTTATTGCCGAAATGACCGCTTATTATAAAAATCAAGGGAAATCGCTCTTTGAGGCATTAGTTGACTTGTATATAAAGCATGGTTTCTATAAAGAGAAGCTCGTTTCTTTAACGAAAAAAGGTCAAAGCGGTGCAGAAGAGATTAAATTGATGATGCAAAAATTACGAACAGAGACGCCAAGAGTATTAGGTGGTAGTACCGTCGCCTTATTAAAAGACTACGAAAACGGGATAAGCACTGATCTGATAACAAAAAAACAAGATTCCCTCGCGCTGCCAAAATCAGACGTACTTCAGTTTGTGTTATCAGACGGAAGTGTTGTTTCCGCTCGACCATCTGGGACTGAGCCAAAGATTAAGTTTTATTGCAGCGCCAAACTCCCATTGGACACCTTGGAAAACTATCAAGAAGTCAGCGAAGCGCTAGACCGTAAAATTGAGGAAATGATGAATACTTTATTAAAGTAGAATAATAAAGTAGTATGCTGGATAAATTTCAAAAATTAACCCAGCATACTTTATTCTCTATTCGCCTTCTTTCCAAATACAACTTTCATCTTTTCTAAGTTCATTGTATGTTTTATATATAGACGTAAACCAAATACTTTCAGCCTTTGCCATAAGGAAAGTTCTCCTCCGTAAAGTCTAAGCATATGCAAGGCATATCGTGAGGGTTCAAAAGTATTCAGATAATCTCTAATAGCAGCGCCTTTTGCCCCAAGTAACTGATGAGCCGTCCCTCCTCCAACCCTTTTTGCTTTTTTTATCAACTCCTGCATTGACTTTCTCGCAGGGTGAAATATCTTTACATCTTCGCCATATATGATAGAAAAGCCCGCATCTGACGCGCGCCGGGCCCACTCATAATCGCCTCCTGAAAATAACGTCTCGTTAAAAAGTCCTATCTTATCGAAAACATAACGATAACTGAACATATTCCCCGTTACACAAGCACCACTAGCATTTACTGTCTCGGCTTGTTTAAAGGCGAACACCTTCTCGTAAAGTTCCGCATCCGTCGGTTTTTCTTCATTATCATAAAAGATTTCAATAGCACCTCCAATTCGATCACATGCTTTGGCATTAAATAGCGTAACCGCATTCCTTATCCAATCTTTATCAGGTATACAGTCTGAATCCGTAAATCCAAGGATATTGCCCTTTGCTAATTGAATGCCGGCATTACGTGCTGCATATGACCCGGATTTTTGTTCATTTATAATACTGAAGTTCTGCGGTAAATCGTTCATAATCGAGGATGGTACAAAATCATTTGGATCATTATTAACAACAATCACTTCAAAGTTTGACGTTGGCCAAGATTGCTTCTTCAGATGGCTGATACATAACGCAAGCCTCGGCCAATCCCTATAAGTAGGAATTATAATAGAAACAAAGGTTATTGATAGTTCTTTCATTTGATCAGCATGAATATATTTTACTTCTTTTGAGGTTTCAGATGTAACATTAACTCCTGACCTACCATCTTATATATTACGCCAGCAAAAACGGCTACCATGACTATAGCCACTGCAACGAAATTCATATGTGCTATATTGAGTAACAAAAACCCGATTCCATAAGCTATTAACGAACCAATCACAGCTGCTTTCACCTCACTTAACAATTCCAATGTGCTTATTTTCAGATCCAGCAGGTACCTAAAGGCATACTGCGCAACGATCACATTAAATATTTTGTTGAAAAATACTGCCCAAGAAGCACCAATAATCCCCCCAGCATAAACACCATAAGCAAGCGACGGGATATAAACGACTGCCTTAATGATTTGAAGCCTCATTTCCAAGCCCGGCCGACCTAAGGCTCGTATCAAAACAGTATTGCTATTTACTAGCATCTGAATCATAATTGAGGCAGCTAATATCTGTAAAGGGATAATGGAGGCATGCCACTTCTCACCAAAAAAATTCAATACAAACGGTTCTGCTAAGGTAAAAAACAACAACATGACCGGAAATACAATGATACAATTGTAGCTTACTACTTTTAGATAATACTTTTTAATGGCTGCTGGTTCCGACTGCTTCTTACCATAAAGTGGGTACATTACATTGTTTATAACCGCCATCAAGCGGCTTCTAAACAAATCGGTTAATACAAAGGCGAAAGAATATGCGCCTAACAATGCCGCTGAAAGAAATTTTCCAATTAGCAGGTAATCAATATTGTTGATAATGTAGTTCACGAGATTCGTGCCAGACGCAAGCACACCAAATCCGAACACATCCTTAAACGCCTGCCTATTCCATTGAAATTTCGGACGCCAATTTGTGGCTTTGAAGTAAAAAGGGATAGCAAAAGTTACCATAGCAAAAGAATTGAAAGCTAATGACCATACCCCCGCTCCGGCAAATGCAAGAATAATAGAGAGAATGCCTGCCACTATATTAGCGGCTCCTTCTATACTGGCAATTTTTTTAAATTCCATCTTTTTAGATAGCTGAGCTTTATTAACCAAGTTGATGGGAGTAAAAAGAATACCTAAACTGATCACAGGAATCAACAACCTTAACCGCTCTTCATGGTAGAACTCGACAGCTAGCGGAGCGATCACAAAACTCATCAGAAGAAACAAGGCGATTGACCATAACAATCCTGTCCAAAATGCGGTATGAAAATGCACGGGCTTTAAGTCCTCCTCTTTTCTCTGAATTAAGGCTGCACCAAACCCCAAATCGGTAAGCACTTGTACAAATCCGGTGAAAACCGCGGCCATGCCTATTAGCCCAAATTGTTCTGGCAATAACAATTTAGCTAATATTAGTTTAACTATAAATGCAAAAGATTGATTAATTACCAGTTGCGCGCCATTCCAAAAAATTCCTTTCAACACCAAACTTTTCGAACTGTCCATTCCTTCTTATTTCTGTTTTATTTCCGCGGTAAAACTAAGCGTAAAATTCGGAATTACGCACGGTGAGAAATGAACGTTCTATTTGTGAGAAAAGCAATCTAGAGAGAATATAAAAGTGTGTAAATTATACAGACCTTCGAAATTTTAGCACCATTTCTACGCTCGGACTAAAACATAAAGGGCCTCATTAAAGTATAACCCCTATTATCTTTAAAAGACGACAGGGGTTAAAGCGTTGATGGGTTGAAATTAGCGCTCAGCAACTATCTGAGTATGCAAGAAGTCATCATATGCGAGTGCGAGCCCTTCCTTTAAATCTACACTGTGCTTCCATCCCAATTTATGTAATTTACTGACATCCATAAGCTTCCGAGGGGTACCGTCCGGCTTAGATGTGTCGTACCTAATTTCTCCTTCAAATCCGACAACATCTTTAACGAGCTCAGCTAACTCGCTAATAGTTAAATCTTCTCCAGTTCCAACATTTATTAATTCTTTTTCAGAATAGGTTTGCATTAGAAATATACAAGCATCAGCCAGATCATCTGCATATAAAAATTCCCGCTTAGGTGTCCCTGTCCCCCATATCGTTACAGAAGGAGCATTAGCTATTTTCGCCTCATGAAATCGTCTAATCAGGGCAGGTAATACATGAGAATTTTGAGGATGGTAGTTATCGCCTATTCCATACAGATTCGTAGGCATGACACTTATAAAATCACACCCATATTGATCTCTATAAGCCTCACATAATTTTATACCTGCTATTTTAGCAATCGCGTAAGGTTCATTCGTGTGCTCAAGCGGCCCCGTTAAAAGGTAATCTTCTCTTAAAGGTTGAGGAGCCATTTTTGGGTAAATACAACTACTACCTAGAAACATAAGCTTCGTAACTTGCTGCTGATATGCTGCGTGAATTATATTGCATTCCATCAACAGGTTGTCATATAAAAAATCAGCCCTGTAAGTATTATTTGCTACAATTCCTCCTACCTTTGCGGCTGCTAAAAAGACATATTCCGGTTTTTCTACCTGAAAAAATGTGTGGACGGCCCCTTGATTACGAAGATCTAATTCAGCAGAAGTTCTAGTAATTAAATTAGTGTAACCTGCTAATTTCAAATGACGGGTAATAGCGCCGCCAACCATGCCACGATGGCCTGCGATATAAATTCTAGAATCTTTTTCCATATAAATCAATTTTATTAAAGAATGCTAAGGCATACCATAACCTTCAAAAGTTAAGATAATGTTAATTGGCAGACAATGCCACCGCATTTAACTGCCTTGGAGCCCCGTCAGGCCCAACAGCAATAATATTATCAAAAATAACTCTTGTTCCCGGGCCTATTCCATTCAAAGCCGACTTCATCGCAGCACTTAAGGAGTTTCCGCTAGTTGAAAGAACAATGGCATCGGCTCGTGGCTTTGCTAAGATCATGGTAAATTTGGTAATATTAAATTTAGCGTCGAAATCAAAATTTTCTAAACTTGCAAACAAGGCATTTTGTGCTTTTAAAGCAACGGAAGCCATCGCACCACCTGACTTTCCACCAAATTTAGCGATGGGATCCGGGATCCGCTTCACCCTAAAATCCGTTGTACTCAAGGTTTGCACTTTACCTGGTGCCACTTCAGCTGACACCGATATTTTAGCCGTTCCGGGAGATGACACACGCGCTACGTACTTCCCGTTTGAACCCGATAAACTGCCACCGCTCATACTGACCTTAATCTTATCGGCCGGTGTTCCCGGGGCGGATATGGATAAGGGGTTATCAACACCGATGTAAAGCACGTTCATTTTGTCCGGAGAAACAACGGCCGATGGTCTCGATACCTGATAACGTTGTTCGGGAGTGCGATATTCCTTTATCGTTCCATCCGTTTGTTTTACTTTAATAACACCGGTCCATGTAAAGACGCCTTCTTTAGAGGTGTTAACGTTATACACCCCTTTTCCATTACTTACCTGTAAAGCACTCCCGTTTACAGAAATAGACGGATCTGATTTAGAGTCATAAGCCGTTAAGAAAACTTCAGCAGTGTATGGCTGTCCCTGAATCAGATAAGAGGTAGGGGCAACTGCTACTGCAGCAAATTGATCCAGGTTTACGACAGCCTGGTCCATTTTCCCTAAGATGCGTTTCACCACATCCGACTCTGCATTCTGTGCATCGGTTTGAATTTTGGTTAAAATAGCCATGGCAGCAGTCAACGGAGTGCCATCGCCAAAATTAATTTCTTCCCATTTTTTCTTTCCGTTAACACGTTTCTCCGGATCGTTAGCCTCCAGAGAAAATGTTACTGCTCCCCTATCCTTTTCGTCCAATAATGCCAGCAACTTTTCTCTTGTGCCATTTATTTTCTCTTTTAACTCAGCACCCTTCTTCTTGTTAATCATCAACCCAGGGGCTATATCCATATTATCGCGTTGCGACAAATCCCCTGTATCCTCATCATAACCACCACCCTGCTTTTCAAACTCCTTCTTCAGTGTATTGATATACTCGTTCAGCTCACCTACTATAGCTCTCGCCTGTTTCGCCTTTTCATAGATAGGTCTTGCGCGTTCCGGCTCTTCTTTTAGCTTGGTATTCTCAAAAGCCATAAATAACTGTTCTACCGAATTGTTGACATTCGATCTCGAAGTTTCCAAACTATCATTTATATTCTTAAAGGCATCCAATATGGTATCTGATACATTCAACGCCAGCATGGCCAATAATACCAAATACATGATATTAATCATCCGTTGCCTTGGGGTCTCTTTTCCTAAAGCCATTAATTAAGTTTTTAATTGTCAATGAATAATATCCGGAAAACTACATGCGCGGTTGGTTCATAGCGCTTAACATATTGCCGTAAACTGCATTTAAGGCAGCAAGGTTTTTCGCTAACTTGTTCACTTCATCTTTAAACATTTTTGAGTCGTCTAAAGATTCATTGAAGTTCTGCATAGTAGAGCTTAGCTGTTCATAGAACCTATTCATTGACTGTAGATGCGCATTTGAATCTCTTA
This sequence comes from Olivibacter sp. 47, assembly GCF_030372825.1. Classification (NCBI taxonomy): domain Bacteria; kingdom Pseudomonadati; phylum Bacteroidota; class Sphingobacteriia; order Sphingobacteriales; family Sphingobacteriaceae; genus Olivibacter; species Olivibacter sp. 47. The sequence goes on along the minus strand of NZ_JAUCNR010000001.1, from coordinate 4,784,720 downwards.
ATTCGCGCTCGTACATCGCATTTAGGGAACTCAGGTTTTGAGTCAATTGTTGTACCTGATCATGGTAACCACGAGTGTCCGAGTTAGTAGACGACATGGCAACAAGATTGGCCGACGCCTTTTCAAAGGCAACACTTAAACTGTCGAATTTAGATGAAGCTAAACGAAGCTTCTCTGTAAACTCGTTGGCCGCAAAAGAAGCATCGGAAAGGTTGCTAATGGCGGTCACTTTTTCATTAAACGAACGTAAACCCTTACCTAAACTGGCAATGGTCTCCGGTCCAACCTGAGCATCAGCAAAGATTTTATCCAAGGCGAGGGTAGTTGAGGCGTTCGGATTTTGTATCGGCCTCGCCGAAGTTTTAGGTAATTCTCCGCTATAATCATCGGCTAGCTCAGGATAAACTCTTTCCCATTCAGGATCCTTAGGCGGCGGGTTGAAACCCATTAAAAAAAACAATAGAGCCTCTACACCTAAACCTGCTCCGATCATGTAGTTTGCCATTGCTCCGCCAATATGGAGTATTTTAAACAGAGCTCCTAAGATTACCACACTGGCTCCCCATGAGATAGCTACGTGTAGCCAATTTGAATTGTCTTTCTTCTTCATACTTAAATTATTGGAAATATTTATTATAACTGTTTTTAAAAAAGATATACGATATTCCAACTTGTACATTTACCCCGGGCACCATATTGTAAGGGAAAGAATCTAAATCTTCACGTAATTTTGGTATGTCAACAGGATCCTTTTCGTAGATTTTTATCGCTGTCGACTCTATAGGGATATAATACCCTACATTAACCGCCATATTTAATCGTTGTGAAAGCCTTATTCCGTTTATTCCTGTTCCTATGTAAGGTCTTAATTTCCCCCATTCAACGCCATAATCCTTCTTTTGATCAGCCACCTTGCGCGTTCCAACATAACGCTCATACCTGTTCTCAAAAAAGTATCCTATTCCAGCACTAACAATCCATTTACGGGCAATCCAACTGTCTTTCCCAATAAGCGGCTGCCAATCCGCCAATAAAGTTACGTCTGAACGGTTTATTTCAAACACCCGATTACCTAATTTCATCTTAGAGGAAGGAAAGATACTTGCTCCCAATCGAACATTGAATGCGTCCGATAACGGATAAGCTCCCTCTATTCCGAGCCCCCTAGTTCCCACATGAATGCCTACACCGGGATAAAAGCTAGAATATTCTTCCCAAATCTGCGCTTTTACTTGCAGACTAGCAAGTGCTGTAATAAAAAATATGAAGATTTTTTTCATCCGTATATAATTTGCATTTTTTAAAGGCGATGAAGCCGTCCGATCTTCGCTTAAGGGCTGCTCAAGAGTTCGTAAACTCCATTATTCATCCCTCGTGTAAGTTTAAAAATCATGAAGGCTTTATCAAATAATTGTTATTCTGTTTTGCCCCATATCAATCGAGTATAACTACACATTTATGCATGTATGGCCTTTACTACCAGTGATCGTAACCTAAGTTTTGACAATCTATAAAACGTTTAAAAGTATCAATGACTACTATTGACGACTTTCTTTACCCTCAGCCTGTTCATTTCTCAACACTGCCTTTTCCTTCTTTCGGTCGTTCTTTTCCTTCTTTTCTCGCAAATAATCCTCGTCCTTCGAAACTAAATCATCCGAGTTGACCCCTTTGGGATTGCGCCATAAACGGTCCTTATAAAGCTGAATCTTATCTTGGATGTCTCTTTCTGTCGTATCCTGTCCGTCGGCCGCATATTGCATCCGTTGACTTGGAGAAGTTTGTCGTACAATCTTGCTTGAAAATTTACGCTGTACAAATAGATCGTCCATTGTCATATCATAGAGCTCCTTATCGGGATCAGACACATCCAGTTGTACCAACGTGTATCGCAATTGTGGAAAATACAGCCAAAAGGCGGGTGTTTCTCCGACCGACTCCGCCAATTCCGCCGAAGAATTGATTGTCATCAAAGGCGCTACCCCAATAATCCTTGTTTCCAGTTTGCCTCGTTGTTTATCGAAAAATATATCTTCTTTAATACGAAATTTCGTCACCTTTTCCGGGTTAAATTCGTTTAAAGTCATCTTGGCATCGATTTGGTTTCCCTCGTTGTCAAAAATCGGTACCAGCACGCTATCTGTAAAGCGAGCTTCTCCCTCTCTTGCAGTCAGCTTCGTTTTAAAACCATCATCTTCCGGATTATAAGGCGTTAATTTACCTTCTTTGATACTTTTCATAATAGCCTCCATCAATGAAGCTCCGGGGATAGCAAAAATATAGTTCTCTTTATCTTTCAAATCGATGTCTCTCCACACGCGCTTGTAAAAACGAATATTCTTTGGATTAACCTTTGGATAAGCAAAAGGTACAGCGTCATGTAAATCACTCACCTGATAATAGCCATCCGTTTGGGGCACAGTATCGATCAATAACACACTACCATTGCCTGCCATCGAATCGGGGATCGTTCCACTTATTCCCTCTTCTACAATAGTTGTATCCGGAGTTTCCTGCGCCAACAATCCGAAAAAGCAGAAGAAACTCAATATACCGGTCAAAAACATTTTCATAATTATTATTCTTTTTCTCAACAATGATTTTCTAGCGTTTCGAGATACGCTCTAAGGAGCAATTTTGAAACCATCAATTTTTGTACTTTCTTGTTTTTACTTGTGGGGTTGCCATTTCAAAAGCTGACATTACACACCTGAATCCAATATAGGAATGTGCTTCATCTTGTTGTTCGTAATTTCTCGCATCGCTATTCAGCATGCTTCCATTATCTTTCCAAGATCCACCCCTAACTACTTTCCGTTTCAACGCATAACTTGCACGATCATCGGCGTCGTATAATAAAACGGGATTTAAGTCGTTCACAAATTCAATGGCTGAGGGGCTGAAAGCATCCAACGTCCATTCCGACACGTTTCCGGCCATATTATATACGCCAAATGCATTCGGAGTATAAGCTTTTACAGGAACCGTAAAGGTAGATCCATCTCTTGAATAGGTCCCTTCTCCTTGCTTAAAGTTTACTGCAAGTCTTTTTTTGTCTGATTTGCGATCATCGATTGTTAATCGGGTCCGTTGAATCGTATCTACCGGATCAAGCTTCCCTTCTGCGGCATATTGCCATTGGGCTTCGGTAGGTAAGCTGAAAGTCAATTGATACCCCTTTAGATAGGAGTTCTTTTGCAAACTTGCCATAATCTCCTTTCCTCGCCAATCAGCATATGCCCGGGCCTGTTTCCAACTTACACCGACCACCGGATTGTAGTCAAAAGATTTATGATAAAAGTAGTTTGCATCCATAGCATGCATTTGAGCATTTGGAAAATCTTTTGACCAAATGTCGTCTACTGGCATCACTCCCACGGTGTCTGTTACATATTGATCATTGTTCCTGCCGTCCATTTTTAAATAAGAAAAGCGATAAGTTAGCAGGGCATCGTTTAAAACTCTTTTACCTGCCTTCATGGTTAACATTGGACGCAGCTTCTCTTGAATTTCCGGATTTTTACTTAGCCATAAGGGAGACTCTTTTTTCACCCTTTTCCAATCAATCAGTCGTTCCACATTTGCGTCGTTAGCGCCGTCTTCATTCGTGTTGTCTTCTTTTAAAAAGTACTGATCGTCTTTTAAATAATCAACAACAGCAACCGAGTCGGCAACCCAGTTTACAAATTCGCGGTACTGTCTGTTTGTGACTTCCGTCTCATCGATAAAGAATGCACTTAAGCTTACGTTTTTCCCCATGTCGCTACTATCTTGCGAACTCTTATAGAAGATCGTTCCCGAAGGGATGTATACCATTCCCGGAGGTGCCGGCAGCCTATTACCCCGGAAAGACGAAACTCGGGGAGAATCATATAACTTATTTGATTTACACGCCGTCATGGATAATGCCAGTGCCATTATACCACCAAACGCAGCACGACCGGCAATCCGACTAAATCTGTTTAAAGCTCTCATTTCAATTATCATTTTTAATGGCAGTGAACAGCTCTTTATAAAGAGGTGTTCCGATATTTACACTTTTCTATTTTATCACCAAATATTTTGCAACGTGATTTTGATGATTTATATACCAATTGAGCCATAAGCCATCAAAATAAATTGATCTTTCTTTAAATGCACTATTTTCTCAACAAAATGTGTATAAACTCACATTTTTATATGGTAAATAATAGACTATGGCTTATTGAGCATACTCGCTCCCAAATTACAATATCCTGATTAAGGTCATAATTTTGATAGACTTCTTTATTTCGTTTCATTCGTCGTTCTCTCCATCATGGGAACTACTATGCAAAAGTAGGTATTCGGCTACAAGCCGCCATACTCGATTTCTGACCTATTTATACACAGGTATAGACAGCATTATACATTTGTTTAACAAAAGGTCTTTAGGAAATAAGGCTAAGAATTACGGGTTATCACTAGCTAATGTGGACGAATTTATGTTTAATTGCCTGTAAAACGAGTCCGGTTCGACTTTTCACTTTGAATTTAGCAAACAAACTGGCTCGATAACCATCAATTGTTTTAATCGACAGAAACATGCGTTTTGCGATCTCATGATAATTTAAGTCGCTACAAGCCAAATACAAGAATTCCTTCTCCCGATCTGTCAGATCTATTTGAAGCGCGATGTCTTCTACACTTTTTTCTGTCAAATAAGAGTTATAATACCCTTTTGCCCATACTTCAGTTAGTGCCAAATTGAGTTCCAAAACATTCATATTTTTTGTAAGGTATGCGCAACAGCCTGCTCGGATCATTTGAAGTACACTGATCGAATCGCTTAAAACGGAAAGGGCAACTAATTTTATATCCGGATAGGTAAACTTGATTTTGCCAGTAAGCTCTGCACCGCTCATATTGGGCATAAGCACGTCAATCAATAATATATCTGGATAGCTTTCTTGTCGTCTCAATTTATTTAACAAATCATGTCCGTCGGTAGCGTGCATCGTGACTTGGAAATCGGCAAGATTATTAATGAGCATGATTAAAGACTCCAAAACCAGCGCATGATCATCTACTATACCTATAGTTGCTTTCATAATAAAATACTTAAACAGTTGTTATGTATTTACCTGTTAAATCTAGATCGGTGTAAATTCTATATGATTATTTCATCAAGAATTTAATCCTTCTTCAATATTCAGTCCAGTACCAGAATTTTTAGGTCTTAACAAAGATGACAAAAAATATTTTTATGCCTATTTCACTCTTTGTAAAATATTGTATAGCAAAGGATGTCGGTTTCACATTTCACATCTCAATTGCATTTAACAATGAAGAGAAAAAACAACTAACGATCTATATAATAATAGGTTATATAATACCGTTATTATTAACAGAATGAACACAATCTACCTATCTATGAGAAAACTTAAATAAAAATGTGCAAAAATTGTTGTTACAAAATTTATATTAAAACAAAAAGGCCAGAAAATTCTAGCCTTCTATTTAATTTAATTCGACTTGGTAAAAGTCTGATAATTACTTTTCGTTTCTACTAGCTCCCTATCGGACAAATTTTAAATCCAATATTCTCAAGCTTCGCTTTATCGAGAATATTTCGTCCATCAAAGATATGCGCCGGCTTCAACATGTTATCGTAGATCCGCTGCCAATCATAGTGTTTAAACTCATCCCACTCGGTAAGGATAGCCACGGCGTGGGCGTCTTTACAAGCCTCATAAGGATCATTATATACTTGTACAAGCTTGCTGTTCTCATCCGATGATCTTGTAGCTAGGTAGTCAAGGTCGGTATAAACTTGCTGCTCGGGTACCTTAGGATCATAAACACCGACATGAGCCTGTTCGTATAGTAAGTGATCGGCTACATAAATCGCCGCAGATTCGCGCGTATCATTGGTGTCTTTCTTAAAAGCCCATCCTAAGAACGCAATTTTCTTTCCGTTTACCGTATTATAAAGCGTTTTTATAATCTTGTTCGCGAATCGCTTCTTTTGGTGATCATTCATAATAATCACCTGTTCCCAATAGTCGGCAACTTCCGTAAGTCCGTAGCTTCTCGCGATATACACCAAATTCAAAATATCCTTTTGAAAACAAGAGCCACCAAACCCTACCGAAGCCTTCAGAAATTTAGGACCTATCCGACTGTCTGTTCCGATAGCACGGGCTACCTCATTAATGTCTGCCTCAGTATGTTCACACAGTTCCGAGAGCGCATTAATCGATGAAACTCGTTGTGCTAGAAAAGCATTGGCGGTTAATTTTGACAGTTCAGACGACCATACATTGGTAGTAAGAATCCGTTCTCTGGGCACCCACTGTGCATATATATTGACCAGCGCTTCAATCGCTTTCTTTCCTTCTTCGTCCTGATCGCCACCAATCAACACGCGGTCGGGTTTTAACAAGTCCTCTACAGCCGTGCCCTCCGCTAAAAATTCCGGATTAGAAAGAATTTGAAATTTAACACCGTTTCCGGTATGCTGTAAAATATCCTTCAAGGTCCTAGCCGTGCGGACGGGAAGCGTGGACTTTTCGACAACTATTTTATCCGATTTACTAACGCGGGCGATTTGTCGCGCACAAAGTTCGATCCATTTCAAATCGGCTGCTTGTCCTTTTCCTGCTCCGTATGTTTTTGTCGGGGTATTCACTGAGATAAAGATCATGTCTGCTTCATTAATAGCTTGATCCACATCAGTTGAAAAAAACAGGTTTCTTCCCCTTGCTTCTGAAACAACTTCACTCAATCCCGGTTCATAAACGGGAATTTTATTAACATCGTGATCATTCCAGGCCGCAATCCGAGCCTCATTGAGATCAACCACCGTAACTTGTATGTCAGGACATTGCTTGGCTATTACAGCCATTGTTGGGCCGCCAACATAGCCAGCGCCGATACAACAGATTTTTTTTACAGTCATTTTTAAGGATAAATTCAAATTATAAACTAAATGTTTTTTATGTGCCGTGCGTTACAAAAATAAACAATGACAAAATCTCAAAGCGTTACATTTCTTTCACGAATCTTGAACAGAGAGATGCGGTGTTTAGCCTCCTTTTCAATTATTAGATCTTTCAGTTTCAAAGGCTGTTCGCTTTATGCCGTCAATTATAGTTACTCCGCAAAGAACTCCAAGCGAATTGAATACGAGATCATCGATATCGGCAAGCCCTACACCGGTGATATACTGAGTAAACTCTACTATAAAACTCGCGATAAAACCGATCCAAAACATTGTGTGCGGTCGCTTGACCTTCCATACTATATAAAGAAAAAGTGGTAGCGGAACAAACATTACAATATTGCCCAATATGTCGAGGTACACACTATTTACATCGATTGCATGTTTGTATAAATACCACTTCATTTTAAATGGGATTAATAATAATGGTCGCGAATCAGTGCTTTCAAATGTGGGGTTCGGCCTTCTTCCTGCAAAAAAAACCACATAGAATAAGATGATAAAATACAGCAAGCACCACACTCTCCATACCCATTTCATAATGGAATCCAAAGAATATTTAGATATAACTTTCACCAAATTGCTTAGCCGCATCTGCAACAACTTGCTTTACTTCTTGTTCACTATCGATCGGACAAATCATCAACGTATCATTTGCCTCCACTATAATATAATTATGTAAATTTTTCAAAACTACCTTTTTATAACTCGGCACATTAACCATGCAATTGCTGCTGTTGTATAGAATCACATTATTAGCGTCTGGTATAAGCACATTGCCGCTATTATCCTGTTGACTTAACCCATAAACAGACGTCCATGTTCCTAAGTCAGACCAGCCAAAATCTACAGGCAGGACATAAACCCGTTCGCTTTTTTCCATGATTGCATAATCAATGGATATATTCTCACATGCCGGATAATACGCTTCCAAAAAAGCTTTTTCTTCCGGTGTATTGTATTTTCCATATCCAGCCATAAATACTGCATTTAACTTTTCCTCATACTTTTGCAATTCAGCAAGAATAGATTGCACATTCCAAATGAAAATACCTGCATTCCAGAGGTACTTACCACTCGAAACATATTCTTGCGCTACTTGTAAAACGGGTTTCTCTCTAAAGGAAGCGACTTTGTTAAAGTTTGAAAATCCGGCAAGCGTCTCGTCGCTAATTTGAATATACCCATATCCCGTATCCGGTCTTGACGGCTTTATTCCTAGGGTAATCAACGCTTCGCTGTTTTCCGCTGCTTCCAGAGACATTTTGATATCCGACAGAAAACGCTCCGTATCTTGAATAAGATGATCAGAAGGGGCAATAACGAGTGTTGCATTAGGGTTTAAAGCTTGCAATTTATGACAGGCATAGGCGATGCAAGGCGCCGTATTGCGCATGGCCGGCTCACCGATAATTCTGTTCTCATCGGTAATCCCTAACTGCTCTTTTACCAATTCAACATATTTATGGTTTGTTAGCACATAAATATTGTCCTCCGGAACAATTTGCTTGAATCGCTCGTAAGTACTTTGAATTAAGGTTTTACCTAACCCAAGCACATCAATAAACTGTTTAGGAAGTGATGTTCTACTAACTGGCCAAAAACGGCTACCTACGCCCCCGGCCATAATAACAACATAATGATTTTTATTCATATATAATTTTTTATAACTGCGCAAAAAAATGCTAAACAGCTACCTCTTTCCATAAGTACTTAGGATAAACCCCTTTCTCAACTAAATCAGACAGTTCGTTTTTAACCAACGGTTTATCTTCTTGATACGTTACTCCAAAGCACGGGGCGTCAATAGGGATCACCCGAAAGCTTGCCTGTCCTTTCTGTAGCAAGATCTGCGCTGCCTCCGGTATGAGAAATTCGGCTTTCGGATCCGCTATATTTTCACGTACAAAAGTAACAAACAAAGGCTCAAGTAACGAAAATATCGCTGGAGTAAAACCCCAAAAATTCATTGAAACAAGATCGTCGACATTTAACTTGCCAGGTGTCCCATCGTGCTGAACAAACTCGATTTCACCTTCAGAATTTCTGTAAACCTTTGCTCGCTCATCCAACCTTTTCAATTCACTTGAATCTGATATGGCACAAACCCCTCTCGTTACAGGGCCACTATCCGATAAAGTTTTGTCAATCTTATACCCTAATAGCGCAAAGTAATCATCTTTAGCTTCATCTGCCAGAAAAGCCGCCATTCGCCGAAAAGCTATAAGACTATAAAAATCATCCGCATTAATCACACAAAAATTTTCTTTAACTACATTTCTTGCAGCCAACAGCGCATGTCCGGTTCCCCAAGGTTTAGTGCGCTCAATATACTCATTAAAACCGTATTCTGCCAATTGAGGCTCTTGAAATGCATAATCAACTTCCATTTGGCCTTTCAGGGCCTTTGCAAACTTCTCTTCAAATACAGTTTGATGTTCTTTCCTAATGATGAAACATACTTTTCCAAATCCGGCACGTATGGCATCAAAAATAGAATATTCCAAAATTGTTTCGTTATTCGGTCCAAAACCATCAATTTGTTTGTTTCCACCATAGCGGCTCGCCATTCCAGCGGCTAAGATTACTAAAGTCGGTTTCATTTGCTATTAATTTAAATCAATTTTTAAAGGAACTAATATTGACGACTCGCAAACGTAAACGATTTCGCCAGGAAATTTATCGGGGTGAATATCGGATAAATAATATTTTTTTTAAACGCAATGTCCGTAAATTGTATACAAACGGACCGCTTTTGAGTACTATTATCCAATATACCAACCGTTAAACGAAAGGTAGCATGATCGACTATAGCAATTCAGCGTTTTTTATAGATAAATGCCCTAACTCCTTATAAGCGCGTCCACTTTTTACATAGCTGATTATTTTAGTTAATTGCTGATGGTGATGCAAATCAGTTCCTAAAAAGTCATACATATTTTTATTAATAAGATATTGCGTTGTTATTGTAACTTGTTTTCCATAGTAACCTATTGGAGAAAGTAAGTTCAACTGCAACAAACACCCCATCTCTTTTAATTCATGGTACTTCCTTGTTTGCGATGAATAAAAATTGTAACGTTCGGGATGCGCGATGATTGGGATATACCCATTTGCGATAATGCGACTTACTATCTGTTCCAACGCAATCGGTTCGGCCGACCATGGCATTTCAACCAGTAAATGATTGGTTGGAAATGGTCTTAAACACTGCTCTTCTAAGAGCGCTTCAAATTTCTCGCCAAGCATGTATTCCGCAGATGAATGGGTATATATATCTGCTAAACCGGCTCGTTCCATTTCAGCATAGAACCTCTCGTGAGCATAATCAATTGTCTCCTTCGTATTAGGAAATACCTCATCATATATATGGGGCGTTAATATGAACGATTTTAAACCAAGAGACAAAAGTTTTTTTAGCAACAGCAGCGATACCGAAACATTTGGCGCCCCATCATCGATGCCTGGCAATAGGTGTGAATGTATATCAACTTCAACCCACTCTAGACTCGCATGTCCACTTCGTCTAAACAAATTAAACATCACTGTTCTCCTCATCAACATAAACGATTTCCGCATCAGTATATTGTACTTGCTTTCCGCCACTTATCTTTGTAAGCGTTGTACATAAATAATCAACACTTCCCACCCTTTCGTATAATTGCCCGTTTTTATATCAGTTCGTATCCATGGTCTCCATTAATTGGGTCTCCAGCTTACCTTTGTATTACCATGGCCGATACCTTATTAAAAACTGACTCACCACGAATTTCCATCCTCGATATTCTCCGGGGATTTGCCTTGTACGGAATTATCCTTGCTCACGCGGCATCTATATATCTTCTTGAATTACAATCCGAAGGAAAAAAAATCGGCAATGAAACGGACCTTTTAATCAAGAGTTTCTTAAGTTTTTTCGTAGAAAGAAAATTTTACTTAATATTTTCCTTCTTATTCGGCTTAAGCTTTTATATCCAATTTAGAAATGCTAAAAGAAAGGGTCAGCCATTTACAATCAAGTTTATATGGAGGCTGTTTGTTTTATTTATTATTGGTTTACTGCATAATCAATTTTATGCTTTTGATATATTGCATATCTACGCCATTATCGGTTTGTTACTTATTCCTGTTAGACATCTGAATCAAAGACATCTTCTATTCATAATAGCAATTTTAGTTGTTGCAGCTTGCTTATCTTCCGAATTCGGCCATCATATTAAAAGTTCTTCTTCCATGTCCTTAATAGCCAATTTAGGCTTCTCGCAACGTATTATCCATCAATTATCGTCCGGTCATTTCCTGATGATTCTTAGCTTATTCTATCTTGGTTACTGGGCCGGTACAGTTGATCTATTTAATGCTAAGGGTTTTCGTACTGAGCTATTAAAAAAATCCTTACTTCTGTGGTCGCTTGCACTTGGCGTGTTTTTAATTATTGGCAGTACGTTATATTATACAGCTACGTTGAGTGCCTTAAAAAGTCTATGGCTTTCATTCTGCTACATCGGCGGCATCTGTTTACTTTATTGGTACAGAAAAAATGGCGGCTTTTTTGGTCAGCCTTGGAAAATTTAGGCCGCATGGGTTTAACGAATTATGTATTACAAACTTTTTTCTTCTTTCTTCTCTTTGAATTTGGCTATAAACAAGTAAAAAATGGAGAATTGCTTTCCATTATCATATTAGCCAACTTATTCTATTTTGCACAAATCATTTTTTCGATTTATTGGTTCAAAAAATTCAGCTTTGGCCCGCTTGAATGGATCTGGCGAAGCACTACCAATTTATATAAAAACCAGCCTCTTCAAAAAAAGAAATTACATTCAATGGTAGAACAAGACGCACCACTTAGCCAATAAGATAGCATTGATCATTCCGAATCTATTCCGTAAGTTTGACCTCCATGTTATCTATTTTAGAGGAGCCACAACTACCCATTCAGCAAATCCTTTCAAAAGTTCAGGATTCATTAAAAAAACACCCCAATTTATTGGTTAGCGCTTCTCCGGGGGCAGGAAAAAGCACCTTGCTTCCTTTGCGTTTATTGGATGAACCATGGCTCAAAGGCAAAAAAATTCTATTACTGGAACCCCGTCGTTTAGCTGCAATCGCGATCGCAGGGAGAATGGCATCTCTATTAGATGAAGATATAGGAAAAACCATAGGTTATCGGATTCGATTTGAACATAAAGTAAGCAATAGCACACGGATAGAAGTGGTAACCGAAGGTATTTTGACGCGCATGATACAAGATGATAATGCCCTCGAAGCATTTGGTTTAATTATTTTTGATGAATTTCACGAAAGAAGTATTCATGCCGATACTGCGTTAACACTCTGTCTGGAAACGCAAGAAATCTTACGCCCCGATTTGCGATTACTGGTAATGTCGGCAACGCTCGATTTACCTAACCTGGCACAGTTATTAAAAGCTCCAACTATTGAATGTCCTTCGAGAACACATCCGATAGATATTATCTATACAGGAGAGCAAAACTTGGAAAGTCTTCCGTCTTTATGTGTTCAAACTATATTGCGAGCACTTCATGAAACCATCGGAGACATACTTGTCTTTCTTCCTGGACAGGCGGCGATTAACCGATGTAAAGATCTCTTGAAAATAAAAAAGACAACTGCAATTATCCATTGCTTATATGGGCAGCTCTCAATAGCAGCACAACAAAGAGCCATCCTCCCCGATGAAAAAGGTGGTCGGAAAGTCATCCTGGCAACCTCCATTGCCGAGACCAGCCTCACGATCGAAGGCGTTCGCGTCGTCATTGATAGTGGCTTTACGCGCCAAGCAATATTCGACGCTAAAACTAATTTGTCAAGCTTACAAACGGTTAGTATTAGCCTCGACTCAGCAATCCAGCGAAGTGGTAGGGCCGGTAGACTTGGCCCTGGAACTTGTTATCGCATGTGGTCTAAAACACAAGAGGCTAAAATGAAAACCTATCGCAATCCGGAAATTATCGATGCGGATTTGATGCCTTTAACCTTAGAACTGTTCAAGTGGGGGATTTCATCTGTGGACCAGTTAAAATGGTTAACACCACCGCCGCTCGAACGATTTCTGCAAGCACAAAAGATCTTAACTCGTATCGAGGCCATCATGGATGGAAAGATAAGCGCTCATGGCAAAATGATACATCGTTTACCATGCCATCCCAGGTTAGCGCATATGCTATCCGCAGCAGCATCCGAAAAATTACATTTGCACTTAGCAACAGATATTGCTGCCCTTTTGGAAGAACGCGATCCCCTAAGTAATACGATTGAAACCGATTTAAATTTGCGAATTGAAGCATTAAGAAGAGCGAGAAAAAACCGTATGTATCATCAGTCTTTCTCCAAAGTGATTAAGATTGCCGCCTATTATAGAAAGCTATTTGGTATTGAAGAGAACAATGACGATCCCGATCCTTACGTTAGTGGATGCCTTGTGGCCTATGCTTATCCCGATCGCATTGCCCGCAAGATAGAGCAGGGCAGCAACCGCTTCTTCATGGCCAATGGACGGAAGGCAACACTCCTTCTAAGTGATAGCTTATGTAACGAAGACTTTTTGGTCATAGCCCATATTGATTTTCGAGGAGGAGAGGGCAAGGTATTTCTTGCCGCTCCACTAAAGAAAGAAGATGTTTTTCCTTTGACAACACACGATACAAACATTCAGTGGGATTCAAATAACGGGGCTTTTCTTGCAAGAGAAGAATGGAAAATCGACAACCTAATCGTTCAGACAAGGCCATTACAGCAAATCCCCCCCGATCTGGTTACCGAAGTGCTTTTAAAGGTAATAAAGAAAGAAGGGCTACATTTACTTAACTATACGACGGAGGTTGAACAATGGCAGAATCGCGTAATGAGCTTGAAATTCTGGGATCAGAAAGCATATTGGCCTAAAGCTGATACCGATAGCTTGCTTAATTGCGTAGAAGAATGGCTAGCGCCCTATCTTACTAAGTGCCGAAAAGCAGAGGATTTGAAAAAGTTGGACCTAATTTCGATATTGGTCCATTGGCTTCCCTTTGAGCTGCAAAGAAAGCTGGAAAAACTGGCACCAACCAAGCTTACAGTGCCCAGTGGATCTCAGATTAGGCTTCGCTATTTACCAAATGGCGAGTCGCCAATCTTGGCAGTGCGTTTGCAAGAAGTTTTTGGTCTACTCGAAACGCCTACCATCAATGACGGAAAAACGCCCGTATCCCTTCATCTGCTTTCTCCCGGTTTTAAACTTGTTCAAATAACTGCGGATTTAAAAAGCTTCTGGAGCAATGCTTACTTTGAAGTCCGAAAAGAGCTTAAAAGAAGATACCCCAAACATGCCTGGCCTGAAAATCCAATAGATGCGCCGGCCGCGCGAGGCGTCAATAAGCGAATGTACCCTTGAGTTTAGCTATCTATTTTCTACCATGGTAATTTGCATAAAATTTCATTGAGCACTTAAAATGGATTTCCAAATGGCACCACCTCCTAACATAATTCCGGCACCAACAATCACTGCTACTAAACCATCATCAGCTCCTATTCCCAATAAAGCGATTCCAAAACCAACAAGTGTTATCGAAAAAGCAATAACTTTTATACCGAATATATTTTGCTTCACAGAATCTTGTCGCTCGTTATACTCATGTATGGATTCCTCTTTTTTTGAAAACGCCGCATAATGTTGCTTTCGGTTGATCAATTCAAATAGTGCTAAAATAGCTAAGGGCAAACCTACTCCGAGGCAAGTTTCCAGAAAGCGATCTAACCTTATACCCATAATAAATGGTGCGCCTATTTTCATCCATATGCTTACCACTAAGCTGACAATAGATGCAAAAACAATCGATTTTGCGGTCTGTTTCTTAGAAAATAATGACCAAATCAAGGGAGCGAAGAGTGAACCGCCCGCTATTGCCGCCGTGCTCAATACCATTTCAACAATTCCGCCAACTTTAGGTATCAGAATAGCAATAACCATTGTCAGCAATCCAAAAAGCACAGTGAAGACTCTTGCAACCCATACTAAGGTTTTGTCAGAAGCCTTAACAGAAAAAATTTTTTATAAACATCATTCGCAAAAACCACTGCAACTAAATTCAGTGTAGTGTTTGCTTTGCTTGCCGTAGCCGAAATCATTCCTGAAAGCACCAAGCCCACTAAGCCTGCAGGCAACACTTTTTGTGCCATCATCATATAAGCTCCTTCCGCTTCTATGCCCTGTAAATTGGGATTAATCACACGGTAAAGCATGGGAGGTAACATCCAAATAAACGGACAGATCAAATATAACCCTGTAAATAAAAACGCCACCTTACGCGCATTCTTCTCATTGGAAACACTGGTATAACGTTGCACATAGGGCCAGTTTCCTCCTATATAAATAGTTTGATATAAAAGAAAAGCAAAAAAGAATCCTATACTGTACTCACTGTTAAAAAAGTCAAAAAAATGGTCCGGAGCATTGGAGGCAAATGTCTGGATACCCCCTGCATCCTTTAGCGCCAGTGGAATTACAATTAATACCGCGGCAGATAAAACTACAAATTGCACCACATCTGTTACCAAAACGGCCCAAAGTCCTCCCGCAGCTGTGTATAAAATAATAATACCTCCAATAATAAGCACGCTGGCTTCAATAGAAATCCCCGAAGCAACATTTACCATCTTCCCAACTGGGTATAACACAGCCGCCACAGAAAACAAGCTATACAATAACGTTAAAGTAGTATAAAATTGTTGCGTCTTTACCCCGAAACGGACACCGATGTATTCTGCGGCAGTAAGCGCACCTGTTTTCTTCCATCGATGAGCAATAAAAATTGCTGTTATCAACCCACCTAGCATCATGGTTAACTGTATACCATTAGCCACGAAGCCTCCTTGATAAGCAATTGATCCCCATACAACAAAAGTACCAGCCGAAAAGTAGCTAATAAATAAGGAGAGGCCATTAATCCACCACGGTGTTTGCCCCCCAGCTTCAAAAAAAGTCGATGTATTTTTACTTCCTGAATAAGTAAACACCATTCCAATACATAAAATCAGAAGGGCAAATACAGCCATTACTACATAATCGATGTTATTCATCACAATCTAGGTCTTTATTTGTTAAATACAATTATCTTTGAGCATAACAGCGTATTCCAAATAAGGCTGCCGGAACGTTATTCGAAGGATGTGCCATGCTAACAATCAATTTTTCTGTTTCCACGGAACCATCGAATAATATAGCATTGATCGTTTGAAAATTATCTTGTTTTTCATATATAGTATTTCCCTTATCGTCTAGAATCTTATACGCTCTCACACAAAAAGGCATCACGCGTTCCGGGTGGGTCATTAGTACCGATTCCATTGGATGATCAAAATCCGTATCAAAGAAAAGGACCAGCTTACTTATCCTTTGTTTTTTATTCCAAACAATCTCGATGGATGGATTGGGATCTGTCGGATCCGCAACCCAGGCATTGCTTCTAACAGTTGGTCTATCTACACCATTTATAAGAAACCTAGGATCGAAAATATGCAATCCTTTAGAGACGCTTAACAATATATTTTGCCCTTCCGGCCTCCGCGCCGGACACCAAAATTCGAATGTGTCAACGCCCATATTTAAAGGCGGGATTTGCTTTCCATAATTTGACACGGCTTTATTTACCCCATTAAAAACAGCAACCAATCCCGTAGCCCGCTGTTCCGTATAAGGAAGTAAAATATTCGGATTATCTTTAAACACAAGGAACACGTATGTAGGATCAACCAGCGTCAGGTCAAAGGTTAATTCCAATAGTTGCTCTCCCTCGTTCAAGTCGAACGTTTGACTAGTCAGCAGCATATCCGGCGTAAAATTCCCTATTCTGCTGCTTTTTCGCAACTCCACCACTAATGTAGTATTACGAGTAGCCTTGACGGTTATTTTAAACGACGGGCACCTACCACTGGGTATAGGCAACAATTGGGCAGCAGCAATAAATAAGGGCTTCCACTGAACATCTATGGCATCAAATCCATTAAACTCCCACACAGAAGAAGCATTTATAGACGCTTGCTGCATCAAATCTAAGGGATCAGCCTGCTTTATATGCGGTATATAATGACCTATCTTTATTAATTCCCGTTGTAGTGTGTCTATTTTTTTTTCCTGTAAGAGTGCCGCCGGATTTAATTCGAACTGTCTGCATAAAACAGCTGCCATCCCCACCGCTTCCCCAACGTAGGCACTTGTAGCCATCACTCTAGTCGCTCCAAAAGCCACATGGCTTACGCTGATAATTCGTCCCGCCAGAAATAAATTCTTAATATTACGACTATAAAGGCAGCGATAAGGAATTTGAAAAACTCCTTTGCTATGCCACTGGTCACAAGCATTATTTTCACCGAACACGCCGTCCGCAGGATGTAGATCAATAGACCATCCGCCATAAGCCACGGCGTCCTCATGTTTTCTTTGCTCCACTAAGTCCTGTTGTGTCAACATGTAATCCCCTTCAAACCTTCTACTTTCTCTTTTCCCCGGAATTGCACCTACCCATTCCAAGGTCATCGTATCAGCTTCCGGAAAATTTCCCGAATTCTTGATATAATCCCACACACCATAGACAATCTTCCACAAATCCCATTTTATTTTCTCGCTATCATGCACCGTATCCATTCTGCCCCCATGCTCTACCCACCACAATTTACATCCAAATTCTTTGGCATTAAAATTCCTAAATCGGGGAATTTCTTTCGTTACATCCATTGCAAATGAAGGCGGTATAAATTTAACCGGCTTACCAACATCTTTACTATAAAAATATAGGCTATGACCAAGTAATTCTCCGTATACAGCTCCCGGAGCCATCAGTTCACCAAACTCTTCTTTGCTTTCGGCCCCCATTCTGAAGGCTGCGCCCGCTAAAAAGCCAACAATACCGTCTCCGGAAGCGTCACAAAACAACGGTGCCTGAAGCTGATATTCAATGGAATTCTGACTACAAAATGCTTTCAGTGCCGAAATATGATCGGGCCCATCTTTCTCGACCTCATATACCATCGTATTCAGCAATAGGGTAATATTGGGTTCTTGAGCCACCTTGTCTAAAAGAATCATATCCAAAATAACAGGATTTCCTTCCGGATTGCGGTAAGTATTTTCCACCAATAATTCATCAACCACCCCTCCCTCTCGGCTCCATCGGTTGTTGTTACCCATATGAGAAGTAGCCCCTAATATCCACAACCGGATCTCACTGGAGGCATTACCACCAAGTACGGGGCGATCTTGTACAAGCACCACCTTGGAGCCTTTGCGCGCCGCCGTAATAGCTGCACAAACACCGGACAATCCACCACCGGTTATAACAAGATCAGCCTTTAGTACTTCTACATACTTATTCCTTCCTGCTGCTACGAATTCTTCTTTAAACTTCATCTGTTAATATTTATTGATATGTAATTTTATTTTGTCGGTAGCTTCGTTTCTTATTATTTGTTTCAATCGCATCCCTAAATGGTTATAAGCTCACCAATCCTTTTTTAAACATTTTCCTATTATTGCCGTGGAAACTTCATTCGTAAATTTCATATCGATGTCCTGGCAACAGCCTAAAGGACCAAGCTAAGTTTTTATGCTTTGCTTCCAGTTCAACCTCTTTATTCGTCGCCAGATCTTTCACCCTCACATTTTCCTTGATGATGCCTTTTCCTCTTTTATTAACAGTAGATTTTCCGCTGCCATCCGGAAAATAGAAATCATACAAAAATGCTCTTTCTGATACCGGATATATATCTGCGTAAAACGCATCGCCTTGTTTCCTTACTAAAATCCCGTCCCCACCTACAAATAAAGGTAACTTGTCGGTAGGGAATTCATATTCCCGCAATGTACAAGGCCCATTAAAAACGGTCCCTTTTTCAAAATCTATCCACCTCCCTGCCGGCAAGTAGACATCCCGAGAAGTAGCGGTGGCATAATCATTTCCGTACACTGGAGTAGCCAATAAGGATTCACCCAACATCCAAGCATATTGCCGGTGTTCCTTCCCCGCTAAATAATACGTATTTGTATCTGTAGGAAAAGCAATTGGCAACGGTGTCATCGTATACGGATAACCTTCTTTAAAACTTTTAACTGCCGCACTATAGAGATAAGGCGCATATTGGGTATGCCAATCCGCTGCTTTCTTGACTGCATCCTTATAATGGGTATTTGTAATATTCCATGGACCTAGTCCCATCGCCATCACCGGGCTTACAGCTGCCAGCATTGCATTTCTGGCAAAATATAGTTCTTGATCGTTCGTAAGCGGCAGTTTTAAATATTTACCCGCCACAATATCTAGATAGACAGCAGATACACCACTTGCAGCATAATTCAATCCATTAATAAGGGGCCGATCCTGGTCATGACCATATTGGGTATCCTCCAGACGTAAAATATCACCAGGCACAGCATAAGCTCCGTTTCTGGCCATTAGTAAGTATTCTTTATCAATCAAGGCCCGATTCACCTCATCAACCTTGGCGTCATTATTTAACTTGGCACCGTCCAATAACATGAGATCTTCCTTAAATCCCTTCACTCCCCATTTGTCTGTGCCCCTCACGTACCAGTCAATCGCTCGTCTATTCCCACCATTTAGCAAAAACACGTTTCCCTGCGGAAAAACGACTTTATAGGTCTCCGGATTCATCGCGGCATCCGTCACAAAATAGCTTGAATCCAAACCCTGCAAGGTGAAAGGCCCATCGTTGGCCTCATAAAAGTTACCTTGATATTGCCGAGGAGCTTTAAAATTAATACGCAATCCCACTAATAAATCTATTCCCCGCTCAGCAAAAAACTTTTTAAAGCCTTTCACATCGGGGTATCTCGGAGAAGGCAATCCATCCTTTCTCCCTCCTTCCTTCAGGTCATCCCATATACCAAAACTTGTTGTACTGCCTTCACTTGGATTTTTTCTTTCTCCTTTCCAAAACCCCGAACCTACCACGCCCATTTAGGTCCAAACCCATTTTTCAAATAATGATCCAAATCTTCTTGCACCGAATGCTGAAAAGTATTCCATCCCAATGAGCCAAATGCTTCATACCCCAATTCGAAAAAGCGGTATTTTGGTTTAATATCTGGGTATCCCTCCTGAATTTTTAGTTGCTTATAACTACTGTAGATCGTTCTCGGCCTACCAAGAAGATAATAAATTTTAGCCTCCTTAACACCTACAGCACCTAAACGGTTTTCTCTATCGCTAATCGCTACCCGTTTTGTTCGCTTTTCGAAAAGAACCTGCGCAAATTGATTTTGTGGAAAAATAGAGAACGTAGAAATAAAGCGATGCCCATTGTCCCGATTGCCAAAATCATCCTCTATAAAATTACGAATGGCCATGTTGTCTCCATAACCTCCATGATCGCCTAAGCCATAGGCCGGGCTAGCAGCAGCGGTACAAAAATCGATCGTAAACAAGCTATCCACTTGATTGGATATAAACGGTTGCAGTTTTAAGGCTACATAATTTGTATCAAAGAAAACACTCAATCGCGCTTTCATGCTTTGCTCATTTTCAACAGCCAACTGCAACAGGCTCTCCTCTTGTTTTAATATTCCTTTCGCATTAGCAGGAAGTGGAGGTCTTTCCGCTCCTTTTGCAAAACGGATTCCGGCTTGCGCGTGTGGCGATATAGCCTCAATGTGCTGCCGGTTTAATAAAATACCATAGCGCAAGCCCTGGGGTATGATAAAAAAAGTATAGTGATCTCTTCTGATAAATAATGTATCAGGCAAGTTTGTGGCCTTCGCAAATAAGCAGGCGAAACAACATAAAAACAAAAGACCTTTATTTTTCATCTGTAAATAACTTTATTCCATCGGTCAGATGGAGCTTACCATGTTAAAAATTCACATTGTCCTGTGTGATGGAAATGCGATTTTTAACATGGACGGTTCATCTAAAATATCACCCTTTACTAAAATTTTTCCTATGTAGATTTGAGCATGCGCATATTTCTCCGGATGCGCGGTAATATCATCTAGTTGATCTGCTCCTAAAATCTCCCTTTTGTCAGGTATTATTTTATCTATACTAAACGTCACCTCATGTTTTCCAAGTGAGGTCTGTAACATAAAAAACTGTCCCCTGTAACGGTTGTTACAATTGATATTAAATCGGTTAAGTACGGTTTGCCCTTCAGACACAACGTTGTAACGCACACCTTTATCAACAAGCAGTTGCACTTCTCTGCCATCCAGCGTCACCTTAAGTTGTCCAACTTCCGGCCCCCCTATATCGAATAAACCAACAGCATCTCCTTCAAAACGGATCGTGCAGCTGGCTCCCGCTTGATCGGCCGTCATGACTGTAGGAAACCACACGCCAAACTGTTGCAGTTTTCCGGTAGTCGGAATCTCTTTCCAATCATCCGAAAATATTGCGCCTTCTTGAGGGCTTATCCATTGCGCTTGCTCCCAGTTATCAACATACAGTGCAGAAGGCAAATCAGGCGCAGCCTCTTTTCCTGACAAAAAAAGCTCAAGTGCAGCACGAAACATCCTTACTATCGCAGCAGCATATAAGTTTCCTCCAATCGGTAGTGGGTGAACGCCATCTTCGGTAAAAATTGGTTTTCCAAGTTTATTTCCAGCATCACCTTTTGCTATCAGTTTTTCCTGTTGTACCATCCAAGCCAGGTATAAAGCCATGTGTACCGAAGGCAACTGATAGTGATCGGCCAGTTGTTCTATTTTAGCAATATGGGTTAAAATAGTTCCTTCTTGGTAGGCCTTTAGTTGTCCTACCGTCGCTGCATAGATCAAGCAGATATCGATTTGCGGATCAGTTTTTTTAATTTGCCGAATAATCCCTTCCATTCCTTGCGGAAAACCACCATTTGCAGCAAACTCTATAAAAACGAGGTCCGGCTGCTTTGACAATAATTGGTCGGCCAGTCGGCAGGCTCCTAAATCAGCGTCCGTTCCAGGAATTCCTGCTGTTAGCTCAACAAGTTCATTATTGGGCAATAACACTTTAAGAAGTTCTGTAGTCTGTTTACGATACCCTTTATCTGCCTGTGTAATACTTCCCCCAATATAGCCTACACGTAGCTTTTTTCGCTCCCTGGCTTTTTTAAAAAAATTAGCCGCTCCCTTGCGCAGCTTAAACTCGTCAATCCCCTTAATCTGTAATGCTCCTGTTTTAGGCAAGTTCTGCTCAGTTATACCGAGCTTGTTGGCAACCTTAAACGCCAATGAATCTCCCACTTTATTCAAGCCTTCTTGGTTGTAATGAATCTCGTCCGTCATTAAACCGCTGTTTATAAAAAGATTTGTTCCTTCAAAAGCGATATACACCGAATCCATCTGTTTAGCTACGTGGTCTTGACTGGCCCGTACCTGATCAAAACCTGCCCTCGGATGGTTATTGTAATAACCGGTTTTAACTATAAAAAATGGCGTACTAGCATGCATGGCTGTTCTAAAGCGTACGATCAGTTCTTTAAGACTTCGCTCGTATGCTGCTTGCGCTAACTTCCCACTATTAATCGCATTAGCGTCTCTCTCCCCTTGTAGCCAAATAATACCACTAAGTGGCAGGCCGGTCTTTTTCATAGCGGCCTCTACTTTGCGTAAAGCATTATTAAACAATCTTCCGGAAACCGCCCATGTCCCATAATTATCCAATTCGGCTTTTTCATGACAGGAGCTCCCTCCTCTGGAAGCCGGCACTAATACAATCGTATCGCCCGTAAGTTGATAAAAAGTATCAGCAAAAGCGGGCCAGGCACTTCCTGAGCTTGCTGATTCAAAATCCAACTCATTAGCGCCCACGGGATCAATCAGCGGTCTTAATGAGTCTGCTTGGTAAACATATTCATAAGCCACTCCCGGCATTACAGCAGGAGCTAAAGAAGCATTGCCCTTTCCTACACTATTGCTCTGGCCGGCCACTAAAAACAAGTACTTAGCCGCCTCCACTTTCCATATAGCGCAGCTCAACAATAAGAAAATGTAACAAAATTTCAACCTCATTATAAATCAATCAATAGTGATAGCCGCTTCCTTACTAAAATGTGCCAAACCGTAAGAAAAAGTAAGTACATCACCTTTTTTTATTTGGTAGGGTAACTCTTCCAACTTCAATCTTTTCTTAAAATACAAGGCATCTGTTCCTTCCTCTTCCAGTACCAGCGTCGTTTCATCCTTGCCGTTTTTAGTTACCCGTATCTCGGCTCGTTCTTGTACCAAAGGATTTAAGTTCAGTGGTACAGCCAGTTGCACTAGGAGTTCTTTATTCTTTGATTCGCCAACTACGCTCAATTTCGTTAAATCGTAGTTCCGATAGGCAATCCCTTCCATCCAGGCTGTGTTAAAAGTGACCCAACCTTCCGTATGGCCGGGATCTCCTCCGTAAGAATCATACGGATATACATCCTCCTTCGGTGAACCATCCAACACCCCTCTTACCGTTTGCAACATGCCTGCTCCGCCTTCATATTCCTGAAACCAACCTAGGTCGGCCCCTTCAAAATCAGTGCAAGCATCGTAGCTATAATGCCTGCCAGCGGGATTTCTACCAAACACATTATCAATCTGTCCTACCGCTATTTCTTCTAATCGCTTGTTCAGCTTCTCGTCAGTCAACACCTGTTTTGCAACCAAAGCAGCTACCGGAAATCCAGCAATATTACCGGGCTCATTAAAACTACCATTCGGATTAAACGTCGGATCGTTGGCCGATTTAATCTCAGGGATTACCCATTTATCTTCTTTATATTTTCTAAAGTCCCACATATTATCCGAACGTGAGATGGCCACCTCAGCCCACAACCTTATCTTTTCAAGCAACTTTTTTGGTGCCTTATCGGGATACTGTTTTAAAAAATAACCCAACGATTGCATCGTTACGTACTCATTCATTCGTTGTCCTTTCGTAGTTGCAGGATCCTTCCAATCCACATTGTCAACAATCCACTGCGTTTGCTTCATCGCTGCATCCCAGTAGCGTATAGCATCCCTTCTTCCTTCGCGTTTAGCGACTTCAAACAGCATTAGGTTTGGCACAATTGAGTGCCCTGGAGGAAACTGCCCCTTACCCGTTCCCATAATGGTATAAGTTTGAAAAAGATTGGCACTATGCTCAATATCGTGCCAGCGCCATCGATTATTGTCAGCGGTTTCCCAGATAGCAAACACATAGTCCCTTGCTTCTTCATATACCTCTCTCGGTATATATTCACTTAAATACGGATATGCATATAGGAAATAAGCCAATTGTTCCTTTAATAAGGTATGATTCACTTTTCCCCTCAAGTAAATGTCTACTGCATAATATATGAGACGAACAATTTCCGGCGTATTTTCAGGGAGCCTTTTCCTCAAACCAATATATTGTCCTTCAATGGGCATGCGATCTACCGAAAAGGCGTCAGGATTCGAGAAATACAGGTTGATTAAGGCTTGTAACTCAAAAGAAAATTGATGGCTATCCCGCCAAGCGATTCCTAGAAAAGGGCAACCTGCATCTTGCACCGTTGGTTTAAAACTGTTTGTATTTCCGTACCAACACCTATCATCTATCATAAACTGTATGGCTGGTTTATAGGAAACACGCTCGATTAAATAGGGAGCTATTGTAAATGGGAAAGAGACACCTACATCCTGCCCTTTAACAATTATTTTATAACTGGACGAGCCCTCTGGATTAAAGGCCGTAAAATCACCTATTTTATTTTTTATTACCCCTTCAAACAGCATTTTGTCTTCATCCGCTTTCGCGATAACAAAGGGTGTTCCATTCGCAGCAAGTGGGGCCGTAAACCGCTTTACTGCACCTGTATTATAACCACTTTGGTTTACCATTACGGGTTGCCGCTCGTGAGCAAAGACTTCTAATTCACCCATCACCGTATTATTCTTGGGTTTATACTCAACTACTAACTTACTGGCAGTAACCGGTGTAAACGTTATCAGCTTTTTCGCTGGCAGTACATTAACAAATACCTCCTTCTTTTCAGAAACGTTAATCGTAAAGATCCGAAGGGTATCTGTTCCCTTAAAACCTCTAAGAAGTATACGATCAATATTGAACGTCCCCTGCAAGTCCACCTCTATTCTATTAATAGGAGCTGTCGGGTAAGCATAAAACAAGGTGGCATCCTCCCCGTCGACAAAGTGTTCGCCAGGATTATCAGAAATTTTAGGAGTAACGGAAACCGGCTTTCCTTTAGCAAGATTCAGCATCTGCGCTGCAAGCCTATTGAAAAACAATAAGCCTGCAAACAAAAAACAGACTGTTAACTTTCGATTTATCATTGGTTTCATCCGTAAATAACTAGTTCGTTTGTATTTATATTTTTGCACTCATAAAACGCATAAGCGCTTTTTTATCCATTGGGAGGTTTGTCAATCAAGTTTTACTACTCTTAAACCATAGGCTGGAATGTGCATAGCTATCTTATTTTCTATCTGCGCCCTCTTGCGCAAAACCACCCCTGTTTGATCTAACAAAACCAGCTTTCCGGTTGGCTTCCCTAGCTTATGCTCATATAGGCTGTCGGTAGTCAACTCTATCTGTTGATCTTCTGTGCTGTTATTCATCAACACAACATAATAGGTATCGTTCGCGATACCTTTGGCGCAGAAATAGTCGATTTTCTCATTCGTTAACCGGATCGTTTTTTTTGGAAGATGTAGTTCCACCTCTTCATTAAACAAGCTGCCTGTTGCAAAGCCATAAGGCTGATGAGGGCCAACTTTAGGGGTTAGAAATCCTCTTGGAAAAGCAATCAGCTGATTCGTTCTTAAGGAAGCCTCCGAAAGGAGGTAATCCATAATCCATCCGATCTGCCACCAGGCATGATGCGGAAACGGTCCGGGTCCTGCATTCATCGTACTCCAATAGTAAGAAGCAACGTGACTAGCCGGATCAACAAATGCATCTCTTCCCCATGCCGCAGCACGTGCCATATCAATAAAAATTGAATCTTTCGTAAGTTCGAACATCCTCACAAACATACCCGCATGACTGGCCAATAAAATTGGACCGGAGACATTAGCAGAACCAAAGATTCCACCATGCTCAAAGCTTAAACCAACTTGACTAATTTGCCAGTCTTTCCACTCGGTTCCCTTAACATGCTTATTTGTCTTCGAGGAAATGGGGTGTGTATAAATAGAAGTTGTATACAAACGGGCCGTTTCGATAGCCGCATTTAGATAAGCTTCTTTTTTAGTGATGTCATACAAGTCAAGAAATGCCTGCGCTGTCTGGCCTGTTGCAAAATCCGGTGCAAAACGCACATCCCCGCAAACCCCCAAAAACGAACCTTTATTTACCGCTTCCTCCATCAACCAATCAGCGCCTTTTTTAGCACCTTCCAAGTATTTTTTGTCGCCCAGCAAACGATATGCAACCACTAATCCATAAAAAGTCGGTCGTCGGTCCGTCAATTCCTTAAACACCGGATGCGTTGTCTTACGATCATAAGCAACTTCCCATCGTCCATCCGCCTTTTGCCAA
The DNA here is from genome assembly GCF_030372825.1 of Olivibacter sp. 47. Classification (NCBI taxonomy): domain Bacteria; kingdom Pseudomonadati; phylum Bacteroidota; class Sphingobacteriia; order Sphingobacteriales; family Sphingobacteriaceae; genus Olivibacter; species Olivibacter sp. 47. The sequence continues at coordinate 4,758,269 of NZ_JAUCNR010000001.1, read as the reverse complement.
TCCAACAACTTATCTCCGCCCGCCCGCAAGCGTTTTAACAGTTCCACGTCTTGCGGCTGATATAACAGTATATTTCCGAGATCAATCATTGTATAATAAGTCAGAGCGATGGGTTCCACGTAGTCGCCCCATTCTTCGGTAAAACGCTTGCCTTTCCACAAGTAATACTGGCCAATTGCAGCGCCCTGGAAAAAACCGGTATCCTGCTGTTGCTGAACCAATTTAAAGTTGCGCGCATAAGGAAGTCGTCCTTTTTGAAGTACCGTATCACCGCTTAACTTGGCCGTCATCCACATCGCACCGTAGTCTGAATTCTTAACTGCGTCGCGGTCAGATCCGGCGATGGGCCCTAAGTATGCTTGTGCGCCTATTTTTAATCCCTGGTAATCATAGGTGTTCCAAAGAGAAGTCGATTCATTCTTCAGATAGTCAACCATAGCACCAATGCGATGGGTGAGTGATTCATTCGTGTTTTTTAATGCTAGAAAATCTTTGAACCGATAAATATCATACACTGCGTGCTTATAAAGCGCAAACCAGTTATCCGTATTTAATGCATATCTAAATCGAAAAACGCGCTGCTCGCCCGCATGCATGTAGGAGCTATCTTCACCTAAAACGGGATGATATAAGGTAGGCGAAAGCTGCCCCGTACGGTTCATTAAAGACAAGCCCAAGCGCCATTTACGTTGCGTGATGGTATCCGACTCCCAAGGATCCCTTCCTGTCCCCGGCGCCGGTATTACTGCCAAACTTAGACCATTCAGCTGCTGCACGAGCGGAGCTAAGGTGCTAGCGACCCGCTCGCGCACAATAACCGGTTTAGCTGGTATACCCTGTCCGTAACCGTATGCCAGCATTAAATTTGGTTCCAATTTTTTTCCTTGGAAGTAACCCGGAAGGATCGCCCATTTTAAATGCTGCTCTTCTATCGGATACAGTGTTGGGCTCGCTATGGCATAATATCCAGCCTTTTTCGCCGTAAGGCGTATCTCCACCAAAATGTCTTTCGCCGAACTGTCTAACTGCCATAGTGACTCCAAGGAAAGTACATCCGTATCCTGCTTAAAGCGCAGTTTCCCACCAACTCGATCAACTTTTTCAGGAAAAAACGAAATCGGATTACCCGCCGTATTTAAGGGAACTGGCTGAAGCGCCTCTTTCCACATCTTCAAATTATGCGGATAAGCTTTAAATAAATTAATTTGATAAGCCTGCCCATTAGGACTGCTTGTATCTGGTACATCTTTGCTGTACAATATCGTGTATTCGCCCAGCGTATTAACTACCGAATCGGCGTGCTGCCCATCTTTTAAAATAAGTTGATTCAACCGATAGCCCTGCGCTGTCTTCGTCCACTGCAACTTAAGATACTCATTTTCCAAATCTACATTAGATTGAGCAAAGCCGGTTAAACTTAGAAGAACCAAGCTGATACAAATAAATAGGCGATCATTCATAGGGATTTCTTTTTCTCAATTTGTCATCACTTAATTCCATTCAGGGTTTTGCACCAACTTATCATTAGCATTTATTTCATCCTGCGGAATGGGAAAATACCGATATTTCGCTTGCACGTTCCGTTGCGGATACACATCGTTTGTTGCTGTCGGGATAACCGTCATAAATTTACCGGTTCTTGTCAAATCATACCAGCGATCGCCTTCCGCAAAGAACTCCCATGCTCGCTCTTGTATTACCGCATCAATAAAACCTTCATTTCCTAAGCCAGGCGCTATCTCTTGCAGGCCAGCGCGCGTACGAACAGCATTTAAGTAAGAGTAAGCCAGCACTGTTGGCCCATTTAATTTTGCTTCTGCCTCCGCTGCAATTAAATACACATCGGCCAAGCGCAAAATGGGAATATTCCGAATCGTTCCGGTTGTAGACACCGGATCCTGGTATTTTTTAATTAAAACTGCTTGCGGCGTAAAAGGCGAAATATTCCTTTGCGGAACCCATTTTCCATCCCTATTCAAGTAAGTAGTATCCAACAACCGCCTTCTTTGATCGCTCGGGTCAAAAGAATTGAAAAATGACATATACGCAAACATAGAACCGAAAGATGTACGGGCATATTCTACTCCCGCACTACCCGATGGACCGCAAAGTCCAACCAATTGGTGGCCATTTCCCGGCGAAATAGGATCGCATTCATAAGACCAGATCATTTCCTTTCGCGCATCTTCCTCCTTTGTATACGCGTATAAATCTACCACATTCGGTATGAGCGAATAAGTTCCCGAACTGATTACCAATTGTGCTTTTTCCAGTGCAGTCGACCAGTCTTCGTTATACAATGCCACTTTCGCATAAAGCGCATAAACAGCTTCCCGCGAGGGCCTTCCGGGCACTATCGACGGGTAGGAAGGTAAACCTGCGGCATACGCATTGTCCAAATCGCTGTATATCTGACTGTACACATCCGACACTGCGCTTTTAGGTGTATAAGCATCTGCCTCCGTTACACTAGGGTTAATCTTTATGGGAACTTCACCGAAGTTCTTTGTAAGCATCCAATGGTAAAATGCTCGCAAAAAATATGCTTCACCTAAAATTTGCTTTTTCCTATTTTCATCCATGGTAATTTCCGGCACCTTTGTAAGTACCCAGTTGGCCTGTTCAATACCACTGTAGCAGGAGGTCCAGATTTGCTGTGGCGATTCATTTAATCTGCCCTGACTTCGCTGAATCGTGTAGGTTGGATCTAGCGTAAAAAGAGTCAGTGAATTTCGACCCACCACGCACGCGGAAAAATCTGATCACTGCTCAGATCGGGCACTAAGGTTGCGGCCGGCCCCGAATACAAACCTCCCATGGCGCCGTAGGCTGCGAGAAGACCTTTCTCAGCATCCGAAGCTGTTTTGTAAAAAGTTTCAGTAATAATAGAAGAATAGACATCTTCCTCCATGCTGCAGGAAGTATAGGTAGAAGTTATTATCAATACCGACAATAATTTCCAAAGTTTTTTATATTGAAAAGTTTTCATCTGTTTACATTTTTGTTTATTCATTATTGCATGTTTCTAAAGGCATTATTCATAAGTATTTATTTTCAATGGTATTCATGAGCTCGTTTACTCATTAAATTGGTATTCTAAGGTATTCGTGAGCTCACTTCGTTCGGTTCACTCGGTTCATGCTGCCTCCGACGGTTTAATGGTTAGATGGAGCCTTCGTGTCGGGTTCATCTGTTTACTTTTTAGAGAGCACTTAAAAATTCACCTGAATACCCGCTATGAATGATCTGGCTTGCGGATAAACCAAATTATCAACCCCAATCTCCTTGTTTGAACCTGCAAAAGTGTTTACCTCCGGATCATAACCCGAATAATCAGTAATTGTAAAAAGATTATTGCCACTTACGTATATTCTCAGATCACGCAATACACCTTTTAGTCCTGACAATCTATATCCCAAAGTCACATTACGTAAGCGTAGGTAAGAACCATCTTCCATGGAGTAATCGCTTATCGGCAATCTTCCCCCTACGAAAGGACTGACATATTGATTGCTGTGATTCTCCGGTGTCCAACGATTCACCACCCCTTTAAATAGATTCCGTTGCCCGATGGGGTTTTCAAATGACAGTCTACTGATGTTATAAATATCATTGCCCTGTGTTCCCGATAAGAATACGCTCAAATCGAAGTTTTTATAGCTTAAATTGGTAGAGAAGCCATAAATAAATTTAGGATTAGGGTTTCCTGTAATGATTTGGTCATTCGAATTAATAATTCCATCATTGTTGATGTCCTTTACTTTATGCCCACCTACTCGGCCATCGTAGCCCGGAACAATCTCCTCTGCACTTTGGTTGATTCCATCAAAGACGTAGGTTTTAAAAACACCAAGCGGCTCACCCACTTTGAGCAGTGTATAATTTGTAATGAACCGCTCCTGTGTCACGCCGCCATCTAAATCCAGCACTTTATTTCTGTTTATCGTCACATTAGCCGCTACCGACCACTTGAAATCGCCCTCAAAAATTGTCGCATTCGCCGCCAGTTCTACTCCTTTATTCTCCAAGGATGCATAATTCCCCGTCATGGTAGGATATCCGGAAGATAAAGGAAGGGCCAGCACATATAGTAAATCGTCTGTACGTTTATGATAATAATCTCCTACAAACGATAGCCGATTGTTAAATAAGCTAAGATCCAGCCCAATATCCAATTGCTTCGATTTTTCCCAGCGTAAATTTGGGTTCGCAATACCCATCGGCCCGATCGCGGTAAGCCATGTATGATTCATATTATAGCCACCATTAGAAGCTACCGTTGCGAGCGACTGATAGGGTATAATACCCCCAGCATTTCCACTGATACCATAACTAGCGCGGAGTTTTAAATCAGATATCCCATTTATATCCTTTAGAAAAGGTTCTTCAATTACTCGCCAGGCGCCGGATATAGCGGGAAAAAAGCCGTATTTATTATTAGCTCCAAATTTGCTTGATCCATCCACACGTGCTGTAACATCCAAAAAGTATTTGTCTCTAAATCCGTAGTTAACCCGCCCCATATAAGAATCCAATCTTTGCGACGTTCTTTCGCTCAATACCGTCCGGTTTAAAGCAAGCTGTAAAGCTTCATTTGCCGTCGCATCATTTGGAAAGCCCGTTGCGCTGATCCTGTTCATTTTATATTTTTCTGTTTGCGTAGCAAACAAACCCGTAAATTTCAAGGAATGATCTTCACCAATTTTAGTTGTATAGGTTAATAAACTCTCATGTAGCAAGTTAAGATAGTCGCGATTTTCCTTCGACCCCGAACCCGAATTCTCATTAATATCAGCAGCATTTAAAATAGACAAGGGAGAGTAGTTATCATATAAACGGTTCTCAATATCCGAATTAAAGGAGGCTCTGTAAACCAAACCTGGCAAAATCGTATATTCGCCAAATAAATTGATCAAGGTCCTTTTAATATTATTTCGCTGTAAGATTTCGGTGAAATTGAGCGGGTTTACTACCTCCCTATACCTACCATTTCCTTGCTCGCCAAATGGAAATACTGAACCGTCGGGTTTATACGCCTGCAATACTGGTGGAGCACCAACAGCTGCTCCCAAAACACTTCCGGTTACCACCCCGCCACCATCTAATGTTTCGGCACCCGCATTAACACCATTATTCGTAGAATAACTACCTAAAATACTCGTTCCTATTTTCAGGCGATCACTAATTTTATGATCCACATTTAAGCGATACGAATAACGTGTGAAATCAGAATTCACAATAATTCCATCCTGCTTAAAATAATTTAAGGATAGCGATAACTGTGTTTTTTCGTTACCTCCATTTATAGCTAACTGTTGGTTATTAATAGGAGCACTTTGAAAAATTAGATCCTGCCAATCTACGCCCTCACCCAAAGATGCAGGATCTGGATAATAATTATCTTTAAACACCTCATTCTCTAATGTAGCAAATTCAGTCGCATTTAATAGATCAAGTTTTTTACCTACCTTCTGTATCCCATAGTAACTCTCCAGCGCAATGCGGGTAGCACCTTCTTTGCCTCTTTTTGTAGTAATCAGTACTACGCCATTCGCCGCCCGCGCACCATATATAGCAGAAGCCGAAGCATCCTTCAGTACCTCGACCGATTCAATATCATTCGGGTTAATCGTAGAAAGCGGACTGACATCATTAATACCCCCACTGTTTGAAATCTGTATTCCGTCTACAATATAAAGCGGTTCCGAATTACCATTGATGGAGTTCGTTCCCCGTATCCGTACACTCACATTTCCTCCCGGCGAGCCTGAATTTTGATTAATCTGAACACCTGAAACCCGCGATTGAAGTCCTTGCGCCACATTCACAACCGGCATCTGGGTCAGCTCATCAGCTTTTACGGAAGCAATAGAACCCGTCGTCTCGATTTTTCGTTGGGTACCATATCCCACTACCACAACCTCATTCAATAATTCCTTTTTTTCTTTCAACAGTACGTTAAGTAATGTTCGATTTTCTTGAAACGTTTGGGTTTGCGTTTCGTAGCCGACCAACGAAAAGGTTAGAGTTCGGTCAGAGGGTTCTAATTCAAGTATGTACTTTCCCTTTGCGTCCGTTTTTGTTCGCTGTTGTTTCCCAGCCACCGATATAGTAACGCTAGGTAAGGGTTGTCCAGTTATTTCATCCGCAACTACACCTGAAATTGTTCGTTTTTGTTGCGCCGACACGGTTCCCATTCCGATTAGAGCGCAGAGAAAGATTAAAAAAAGCCTACACATGGTTTCATTAATTTAGTTTTAATTGGTATGGTCTGGTCTGGTAAGAAAACCACATCGCAATATTAGGAAATCAATTTCAAATTCCAAACATTTTTTTTAATTTCGCTTGCCAAAGTGTTTTTATAAACCAATTATCTTCAAGAAACCTGGTTTGCTTTGGTAGGAATAACACCTTAACGTATATGGAAACTAAAAACCTGCAAGAGAACAGAGATTCTTCAGCGCAACGAATGAAATACCTACAGCTCGTCGACCATATATTGCAATTAATTGAAAGGAGTGAACTACAGTTAAACGAGCGCTTACCCTCACTTAAGCAATTTGAGCATCAGTTTGGTATCAGTAAGGAAACGGTTCTAAAAGGTTTGAACTATCTGCTCGAAAAAGGAATTATTGAGTCGGTTTACAGAAAGGGGTACTATGTGCGGAAAAAATCAGTTGATCACAGTTTTCGCGTTTTTCTCCTGCTTGATAAAATGAATCTTATGCGAGACAAATTTTATCATACGCTGTTTGAAGCCATTAAAGATAAAGCAGATATTGACGTTTATTTTCATCATCATAATTCCAAGGTTTTCGAAAAACTTATTACCGAAAACATTCACAGTTATACGCATTTTGTAATCGCGGCTTACCTTAAAGAGGATGTTTCTACCATATTAAATAGCATACCTGCTCCTAAAAGGATCTTGATAGATTTCGACCAAGCTCATCTTCAGGGAAATTATTCTTCCATTTATCAGGACTTCAAGTCTGATATTTACGATGCACTATCGGAAGTTGAAGCGCAGCTTGCAAAATATAAGCAGTTGATATTAATTGTGCCACCTGAAGCGTTTCATGCTCGTTTGGTCATCGAAGGTTTCTTGCAATTCTGCCAGGAGCATCAATATCCTTATATTATTCAACACGAGATTTCGTCTGCCAACTTTTATAGAGGCAATGTATACATAACCTTTAGCAGGTATGACACAGATGATGTAGCACTCATCAAACTTGCTCGCAGAAAAAAATATCGTCTAGGCGAGGATATTGGTTTAATTTCCTATAACGACACGGACGTCAAGGAAATCCTGGAAGGAGGCATTACTGTAATTTCATCTGATTTTGAGGCGATGGCAAAAAAAGTAGCAGAAACTATTGAAGGAAAAAAAATTATTAGACATCGTAATCCAACAAAGCTTATCTTAAGAAACTCTCTTTAATATAGGCCTATTTCGTGCGACGTAGTTCAAGAATAATTTTCCTCCATCGTATAACACCTCGCTTTTTTGAGAAATAATGCTCCAAAAGTGTTGATTGACAAACCGTTTCAAAAACCTACATTTGCTTACCTAGCGAAATGTGATGCTAACACTATTTTATATTTATATGCGATACCGAGGGGAGGTCACCATCGTGCTCCGGGAAGTAAAGGCGGAAGAAGTGAATAATTTAGTCAACGCGCTTAACTTATTAAGCGACAATGGAGAGGTTTTTTACAAAAAGGCCGCACCAGCAAGTATCAACTAGCTGTACCACAACGAATAACGCTAACCATCATGATAGAGCGAATTGCTTCGGCAATTCGCTTCAATTTATATTCGTTTACTTTTAATATTATAATTTTAAGCGTATATGCATACGTGTTAAGAGCCAGGCAAATCCAAGCATAAGAAAAGCCCATATCATCGAACCTCCTATCGCCAATAATTGACTGGATGTTTGCTTATAAAAAAAAGAGATCCCCCAACCCCAACAGACGAAATAAATGACATCCGGAGCCAAATAGGTTGTTAAGGAGTTTCTTCCTGCAAAACGAAATAAATTACCCCAGCGCGTACTATATCTTTTTATATCAACCAAAAAATATAAAAAACATATATTAAAAGACTTATACCATTACAGACGAATGCCCAGCTTGGTGTCCCGCCAATCTTAGATAGAATAAACCAGTTTCGAAGAAAGAATCCCAACAGTAAACTGAACGTTCCCATTAAGCTAATTAGGAATACGATCTTCTCCTTTGCAAGCTTCTCACTTTTGATTAGAATACCAACGATTACCCCTATTAGAACAATAGAGGGAATATTGCCGTCAAGTACTACCCCAAATACTGAATTGATCATTTCGGGCCAAACCAGTGTACCCGAGCTAGACAGTACATTCAATATAACAAAAAAAAATCCATAAACAAAGAAGTGCTACTATTTGTCCATTCAATAGTAGGCTAGCTAAAGCCGCAACAAAATATCCCCAACCTATTAATCCTAAAATACCCCACCAACTTGTTTCTAACCACAACACATTTCCAGGCTCACCCGCCCTAAAAATAAAAGCGAGTATCAGCATGATTACCAGTCCCAATCCTTTTAATGCAAAAAAAATTCGCTGCTCCTGCCGGTCAGGATAGTTATTCCAAATTAAAAAAACACCCACATAAAGCAAAATTGCCCAAGCATACCTGCTCATTCCGGTAAGCAATTCGTTTAAACGTTCTATATTAACGATATAAACACCAATAATAAGTAAGCTCAGGGTACGCACCGCGATATGTCCGATTATTTGCCTCTTCGATTCTCCCTCATTCAGTCTAGAACGGATCGCATATGGCACTGACACTCCCACTATAAATAAGAAGCCGGGAAACACCCAATCCGCCAGTCCCATTCCATCAACATCCACCTTTGTATGGAGTAACCAAGCAGGGACTCCCGGTTCGAACAAATCGTTCACAAACAACATCAGCAGCAACGTAAGACCACGCATGATATCAACTGACAAGATTCTTTCGGAAGCAACTTTCTTTACGTTCATATTGCTATGTATTAGCTTTAACGGAATTGTTGATTTTTTGATGGTCTATAATTTTTCTTCTTTTTATTATTCCATTCCTTAGGCTGCCATTGATAGGTATTAAATCGATATGCAAAATTATAAAACAACCCAACTTGGATGTTCAGTGAGGTTGCCAGATGTGCCCAGACACGGTTGTATCTATTCTGTTCTTCTCTTTCAACCCGATCAATAACGCTTGGGTCATACTGTTCTTTATGAACCATTTCAACCTTGGTTTTGGCGGTGGGAATAAAAAATCCACCATTCAGATTGAGAAAAAGACGTTCAGTAAGCGCTAGCCGGCCAATCCCCATACCTAAATAAGGTCTTACTTTACCCAAATCAACTTCGTAATACTTTTCCCTCGGTTCACCAATCACCCTGGATTCCCTAAATGTACTCATCTGATGTTTCAAAAAGTAATAGAAACCAAAAGCAACAAACCACTTCCGCGCAAACCAACTATTCCCTCCAAAAAGCGGTTGCCAATCCATATTCACGCCCGTTAATGTCCGCTGTGGTTGATATATTAACCCATGATAGTGTTTGCGCACTTCAGGTAAGTAATTTGCTTGCCACCTTATACTCAAATTATTATAAATCGGATAATTAAATTCGACACCAATACCGGCTGAACCTAATTGAACGCCAAGAGAAGTAGCAAAGGCCGTATGTGATGGGTACTGGCTTTGGGCAATGACACCAGTAGGCAAAAAATGGAGTAAAAGTAGGTATATTATGGTTCGTAGCATGGCTTTTTTAATGACCCAATGAATATAGCAATAACTAGGGTATCAAGCAATTACAAGTTAATTTTTTTCGTCTATGTTAGATTTTCCTTTCTTATATAGCCGAAATGATCTTTTTATTATCTTTGCATTGATATCGTGCGAATGCTGTTTATGCCTAAAATAGATCAACATATTCTTTACGAAGATGAGCACCTAGTTGCTATCAATAAACCATCCGGTTATTTGGTAGAGGCCTCTGCCAAAGAAAAAAGAGCATTGGAGGAAATGCTGAGTGCTTATTTAAGTGAGAAGCATCATAAGGACATACAAACGCGCGCGGTCCATCGGCTTGATCGCAGGGTAAGTGGATTATTACTTTTTGCTAAGACACCTGTGGCTCTCGAAGGCATGATAGCCCTCTTTAAAGCCAGACTGGTTGAAAAGACTTATTGGGCTATTGTCGCGAATCCTCCCCTTGTCCCATCTGACAAACTAGTTCATTGGCTGACGCGCGACAAAGAGCAGAACATCAGCTATACCCATAACGAACCCCAACCCCATAGTGTCAAAGCAGAATTGGCTTATCGCCTCTTAGAAAAAGCGGACGATTTCTTTTTAATTGAGGTATATCCCTTTACGGGTCGCACACATCAGATCAGAGCGCAGTTAGCAGCCATCGGTTGTCCCATAGTTGGCGACTATAAATACGGCTTTCCACGCGAGAAGCCCAGAAGAGCTATCGCACTACATGCCAAGCAATTGCGTTTTCCACATCCTATCGACCATCGATCGGTTTACTTGGAAGCGCCGATTCCCGACGCACAATTATGGAATAGCTTTAAGCAAATTCCTTCTCTCTAGGATAGGCGAACTTAATCAGAGCGTCTTTCTTGAGTACGATAGGTACTCGGCGAGACACCACAAAGTCTTTTAAATACCTTATTAAAATAAGAAGGATCTTTAAATCCCAGTTCAAAGTTGATCTCTTTTATGGAACGACGTGTAGTAGTAAGAAGCCGTTTTGCCTCCAGTAAGGTTCTTGCCAGCACAATATCATGTACAGAAGAACCCAACACCTGTCTGGCAATCTTATTTAAACGCCAAAGCGGCACATTCAGTTCTTTTGCATAGAAACTCGAATCCTTACGCTCTTTGTAATACAGCTCGACATTTCTTTTCAAATGCTTTATTAACGTCCATTCTTCTTTTAATAATCGGCTATCTCTACTTCTCATCTGAATGGCCTGTGGATAAACCCAAATTAAATTGATTAATTTTGCAATTAGAAAACCCAAAGATTCCTGCTTCCAATTTCGCTCCAATATTTCCCAAAGCGATTTAAAATCCAATAACTGTATATCATCCGGATCAAAAAAAACTTGAGGTATGAACAACCACTCCAACAAGATGTTCTTTCCCCTATTTTCTGTTGAATTAATCAGAAATTCTTCCGTAAAATGTAAAATATACCCTGTCTGCGGCAACTTAACAAACGATACTTTTTGGCCGGGCATCATATAAAATACTCGATTAGTTATAAGCTCATACTCCTCACAGTCGATCTTTAAAACACCTTTACCCCCTGTTATCCAAAGAATTATATAGCATTCAGCATCAAGTATTAAAGCTTCTTTGATTCGATTGTGTCCCTGAATACGCGTTAGCTTTGGATTTAATGGCATAGATTGAAATTGTATTTAAATTTTTGTTAAAATAAAGGAAAAAACAATCATCATGCTAAAGAGTTTTAGAAATGGAGAATGCCTTACATAAAGGACATCCGTGCTTGTCTGCCAAAAACGGCAATGTACTAACGACAGGGATCTGTAATGAATATATGGGAAGTAAACGTTTTACATAAGCATCTCATTAACGACCCGATATTCTAAAAATGTAATCCTATCACTATAGTAATTAACATCACTTTCTGCCTGATATACAAGTTCTTTCGATTGATCCTCGTTCCAAATACCATGCAGGAGTGTAAGTGCTGTAAGTTCATTTATTGACATCATCTTCAGGCAGATGGCGGCCAGTAAGTTAACCCCCGACCGGGCATCTATCTGTAATCCAAATTGAATGGCTAGTTTTTGAGCAAGGATGATACCATCCCCATGGGCTAACTGTATCAAGCCTTCTTTCTCATCAGCTTGTGTGATATCCGAACGGGGCTTAGGCATAAAAAGTTCCCAATTTTTTTGCTTCAAGAGACCGTGTTCACTCGCTCTCAGTTTGTAAATCTCGGTTGAAGGACTGAAGGTCCGTAAATACGCTTCGACATCATCCAAGTATACGTTATGGTCATTATCAACGAAGAAATCGGAGATTCCTGTTTTGTTATAGGATCCTAATTTCAATTTCATATCGCCTTTCGTAAAACAGCCTTTTCGCGGAAGACGGATATATTCTCCGTAAACAATTCCGGTCACACCACAACTTTGATAGTGAATTTCCAATAGCGAGTTATCGGTTGAGGCGTCTGGATGTGCATAAAAAGCGTTACTTTCATCAATAAGAAAATGTTTATCAGTCATTTTAATTGTATTTCGGACTTGTATAAATCATTTAATCGGACAATCCAATAGGTTAGAGCTGCTGTCTCCCGGAAAAATTTGTACACAAAAAGCTTCTAAAAGTACGTAAACAGCAAATGTACTATATGGATGCTTTGCAAACGGGTGTTTTTATCATAAAAAAGGGTACTTTTTTCACGCTATTGCACACTAGCCGTTGCTCACTATAGTAAAACAGGGAATAAAGAAATTGCTTATCACAATATCATGACTGTGATTAATAGAAATATCAGACGTAATTTACATCACTAAGTGCTAATTAATAGCTGCGTTTCGTAAACAATTTCATCTCCAGAGATAGTATCAGGCTGTTGATCATTGCTTATACAAATAATATCGTGTTCTTGTTATCCGCTGTAAAACGGAATGTGCGATCAGAGTTCGAATTACACTTCAGAAAATCTTTGACAATTCTGAATGGTTAGGTCAAATAGAATAATATGTTTAATCCAAAACTTAAACATCGCATAGCCGATTAGCTCTCATCGTCTTTTGGCATTTCCGAGATTTCATCAAGGCAAACGATGTCTCCTGGCTGGTTAATCAAATAGTTTATATCATAATAATGCAATTTGCCTAATCTATTAGCCACATCATAGCTATAAATTGCCTTAATATGCATCATGACATCACCCTCTTCATGCGGGCTATAAACATACGTCATAGGTTGCGAAGGAAATGCTGCAAACTCCTTATCATCAAAAAAAATAGCTGCATGGAACATTGCACCATGAATAGGTCCTTTTTCTAAAGAATGGCAGAAGTGGCCGATATCGATTTTTGTCACTAAATGATTTACTGAAAACAATTGAATCAGGTAAACCTTTGAAGCATTTGTTTCAATTCGTTTTTTAACAAAAGTTATTTCCTTTGTATCCATACAGCGACATTTGAAAGCACCTTTTTAATTAAAGATAACACAACTTAGCAGTAATCTTTGTCTTCGGTAACATTTTTTCTGCAATTTTGTTAAAATTTATTTTAGCAAGCAAAAACGTCAAACACCTCGAGATCTTAAAAAGTCTCATATCCTCGCGTTAACAGAGAAATTCTAATAATAGCATGGTTTTTTGTATGTTTGGTAGTTAATAAGCCTCGTTTCATGCTAAATCAAAAATACAACTTTTTCCTGTGCATTTTCATAATAACGGTTGCTACGTCATGTATGCAAAAAATTCTTGATTCAAAAGCAAAATCGGACTTAAAAAGTGCCAATTTTAAAGCACTTGTTAACGGGGACTCCACTCATCTATACGTTTTAAGGAATACAAAAGGCATGGAAGTAAGTATTACGAACTACGGTGGCCGAATTGTTTCCCTTTTAGCACCCGACAAAAATGGTAAATTATTGGACGTTGTTCTAGGCTTTGACAATATCCAGGACTACCTTGCTAAACCAAATTCTTTCGGGGCTATCATGGGACGTGTTACTAACCGCATTGCCAACGGCACCTTTTTATTAAACGGAGACACCATTAAAATAGACAAAAATAACGGACAACATGCCATCCATGGTGGGAGTAAGGGGTGGCGTCAACAGGTATTCCGAGGCTCACAACTAAGCGACAGCATGCTGGTACTTTCCTATCTTTCACCTGATGGAGAATCCGGATTTCCGGGGAATGTTAAAGTAAAGGTGCGATATACGCTCACAAACGAAAACGCCTTAATCATCAATTACGAAGCAGAAACTGATAAAAGTACCGTTATCAATTTAACAAACCACAGCTTTTTTAATTTAAGCGGTAATCCTCAAAAAACAGTGCTTGACGATATTCTCTTTGTAAGAGCTAAACATTTTACCCCGGTAGATTCCAACGCCATTCCTACTGGTGAAATCCGCTCCGTCTCTAATACCCCTTTCGATTTTACCGTTCCAACCAGTATAAGAAGCGCCATAAATAGAGATAGCACTCATAAACAATTGGTGTTTGTGTCAGGTTTAGATCACAACTGGGTATTAGATACAGATGGAAATCTAGAGATTCCCGCCGCAAGTGTATATTCTCCCACAAGCGGCATCAAATTGACTGTTTTCTCTAACGAGCCCGGATTACAGGTTTATACGGGTAACACGTTAGATAAGACGCAAAAAGGAAAAGATAATATTCCCTTTCAGAAATATGGCGCTATTTGCTTGGAAACGCAACATTTCCCCGACACACCCAATCAACCAACCTGGCCATCCGTTACGCTAAACCCCGGTGAACAATATAAAAGCACTTGTATTTATCAGTTCAGTATTGAATAGCTACCTGATCCCATTGCCTCTCAAAGCCTTCCCTGAAATCACAAAATAATTTGTGAATATCTGCGCGATATCGTTACTTTGTTATTTAGATTTAATAAAAATAAATATTTCAAGAGGCTCCGTCCATGAAGAAAGCTAAGAAAATCTTTGCCTGGTTACATTTATGGGTTGGTTTAACAGTAGGTCTCATCTTTAGCATCGCCGCAGCTACCGGAGCTATATTAGTTTTTGAAGATGAACTCGACCCCCTACTCTATCCATCTTTATATTACGCACAGTCAAACAATGATGCTTATCAACTCCCTTTATCCATTGACAGTTTATATAACTTAGCTCTTCAATATGCGAAGGGTGCAGCAATTAACTCTTTGGTAATACGGGAGAAAACGAACCATCAAGAAGCCGTATTCTTTCAAACTCGGGGCGATCGTTTGACACGACACCTTTTCTCGATTAATCCCTACACCGGAAAACTTCAACAAGATATCAAAGGAAAGCAACATCTCTTCACATTTTCAGAAGAGCTGCATAGACAATTGCTAATGGGTAAAACAGGAAAAGTCATTACAGGCATCTGCTGCCTGTCTTATTTAGTCATTTTAATCACAGGATTATTCTTATGGTGGCCTAAAAACAGTAAAATTCTTCGACAACGTTTAAAGATAAAATGGGATGCAAAATTTAAACGCGTAAATTGGGATTTACACGCAGTAGCAGGTTTCTATAGCCTTCCTATTTTGTTTCTAATCGCCTTCACTGGGCTAACATGGAGCTATAAATGGTTTAATAATGGCATTTTTTTTATATTTGACGGGAAAGGACCTCAAAAAGAACTGATTCACAGCGGAGAGAATAAATCGCAGCAAAAAGGATCACTCGAGCAAATGTACAGTCAAACCCAAAGATTGCTTCCTTATTCAAGCGATGTAACCTTATATTTTCCGGAAGACGCGATAAATCTCGTTCGCGTGAGCAAAGAGCAACATCATGCGTCAATAGCTAATGTAGTAGACCAGTTATTTTTCGATCGAAACACAGGAGAACTTGTCAAAAAAGAATTATATGCCACGCGTTCAAAAGGTATGAAGGTACGGCGTTTAATTTTTCCTATTCATACCGGCAGTCTTTACGGTTTACCTACCAAATTACTCGCATTTCTTTCTTGCCTAATTGGCTCCAGTCTTCCTATAACAGGATTTATCATTTGGCTAAAAAGAAAGAACAAGAAGAAAAATTCAAAGATCAAGAAGCAGGTTCATAACCACTACGAAATAGTGAATTAAGCTTCGCCAAATATCAGTTCCTCCGCATCTCTTCTTTCAACATACCGCATCTCCTGTTAATTATTCGATTGATCGTTCTCAACCATCAATTTGACAATTAGAAACCAATATTTCCAAGCAATAAAAGTGCTTTTAAAGGCACATAAAGACCGAAATTTCACATTCTCACATTTATCACATTTTATATACATTTTTATACATATTTTTACACTATCCGACCGAAACTTAGAGAATATGTTGCGAGCAACTAATTTTTTCAGCCCGATCCTACCGTTTAAGAGCGCCATATCTCCATGTTTCTTCAATACTTAAAAATTGAAATATGAAGCAGGTTTTACGTAAAATTTTAAGCAGTGCTATAATGCTAGCAGCCTTAGCGTGCGGCAAAGATCCATTTCCCGGAGGTGGCGAGAGCGATCTAGAACCCGTTCCGCCGCCAGACACATTGGTAACACCAGGGCCCGACACTTCAACAGCAAGAAAATTCTTTTTCGGCGCAAATGGGCATCCTGTTACACAAGCAGCATACAAAGCCTTGTCCGCAAAGGAACAACTGGAATTAATAAAATCTTTAGGGTTCAATATATATCGAATTGACATAGCGGTTGATGAAAATGGATATAGTAAAATGCACAATCGTTTAATGGAATTTTGCCGGCTCGCTGACGAAATGGGCATTGTATTGCTCCCAATGTTATATCATGTACAAATGGATTTCGATGGTTTTGAACAAGACTCGTACGAATCTGGCTACCAAAGAGGGCGAAATTTTGCCGCAATTTACAAAGATTATTTTAAGTATTATAACATAGCTAACGAATTGGACAATCGATGTATATTACCAAAGATGTCCGGCACATTGTCGTCTCACTATGATTTGAAAAAGTTTAAGATAATTGCTGCACACCTTAAAGGAATGAATGACGGAATAAAGTCTATTGATTCCGAAGCAGAAACGATGGTTAATGCTTCTTGGATGCACTATCGTTATTTGTTAATGTTGGAAGATTATGGTGTGAATTATGATGTAGTCGCCTATCACTGGTATGACGAAATGGACAAACTAGCCGCCAAAACTTATAACATTGACGATATAACGCAGTTCCTATGCACGAAGTTCTCAAAGCCGATCTGGTTTACAGAAGTTAATATAAGAAATACAATGGGAAACGTAGCTGACGATGTTCAAAGTGCCTTTCTCAACAAAATGTACATGAAATGTAAAAGCAACCCCCAAGTAAAAGCAATGATGGTATACGAGCTATTTAATCAACCTGTCTTTAATAGCATTGAATCGCATTATGGCCTTTTTACCTGGACTCAGCGTTACAAGCAGTATCAGCCTAAGTTGTGGGCAGAAGAACAGATACAACGAATAGCCTTTTCTATCCCATAAAAAATACTGCTTATCTCTGGCGAGATAAGCAGTTTCTACATTGATCAAGTATCCAACCGTAACCTTAGTAGAAGTCTTATTATCTCATAATAGATCCTCGTTTGTTTTTAACCTAATCAAAGCTAACTATAAAACAGCGCATTTATTGCCTTAGGTAAAACATGTGTATTATTTTGTATAAAAATGAGCAAAATTTCTAAGGTTATTAAATTCTCAAATGCAATTAAAATCTACCCTAGTCAGTGTAGTCAGTGCTTTTAGATCGTTTAGGTCAAACTTCCGCCAAGTGTAATTTATCAAATCATTTATCTCGATGTCTTCTTCACTTTCAAAACTTGCGGTTATTATCCATCGATTGTCAATTCTAAGATAAGGAATGTTAAATACATCAGTATATTCAATTTCCCTACATAAGGATATACTCAAGCTTTCTAGACTAAACCTCATACTACTGTTTTAAACTAGGCTAAGTTACAAGTCATAAGTCATTTATTCTTAAAATAATATCAATATACCTGAAAACCATTACAGATAATTTAGCCATCAAAAATATCATTCGACAGCAGAACCGCTGAATCTTTTTTCCACATAGTATCTTAATAACTTAGAAAACAATTAACTTTATGAAAAATTAAAGTCAGATTATGAAAACAAAACACTTATTCTATTATGCTTTAATCGGCATATTTGCTTTCTCTTGTTCAAAAGAGTCATTGAAGAAAGAATTAAATTCAACATCCCTTATCAAAAAAACGGGAGCTATCAATCTTCTTCGAAGTGATTTTATGCTAGGTGTCAATGGACATCCAATTAATCAAACTGCTTACGGCGCTACACCAGCTTATAAGCAAATAGGCCTCCTTAAGAAGCTTGGAATGAGTATCTATCGTATCGACGTACCTTTCTCTCCAACTACAGGCCAAATAACACCACTTAGCTTTTACACAAAAATTAAAAGTTCTGCTGACTCAGCAGGTATCACTTTATTGCCAATGGTTCCCGCTGCCACGCTGGATTTTACAGGCACAGAAACTACAGCTTATCAAAGCGGTTATACCCGTGCTTTTAATTTTGCATCCCTATATAAAAATGATTTCACTTATTATAATTTAGGAAATGAACTGGACAACGCGTGCATAATAAGTGGCTCAGGAAGAAATGTGTCGGATTATGATTCTGTTAAATTTAAGATCATTGCAGCACACTTAAAGGGAATGGATGAGGGTGTAAAAGCAGCCGATCCAACGGCGCAAACGATGGTTGTAGCCGGATGGCTGCATTACAAGTACTTACAAATGCTTGAAAATTACGGAGTTAACTTTAACATTGTTGCTTATCATTGGTATGACAATATGGAAACGCTTGCTGCCGGTTCACCATACTTTATTCCAGACATCACCGAATATCTGGCGGATAAATTCACCAAGCCCATTTGGTTTACGGAAACTGGTTCAAAAAACCCGGGTGGCTCCAAACCCGATAGCGTCCAGCGGAATTTTCTCAACAGTTTCTTAACCAAATGCCAGAACAACCCGCAAATTAAAGCAGCTATTATTTACGAATTGCTAGATGAACCTTATTTCTCAGGCACTGAAGCCCATTATGGATTATATAGATGGATTACGCCCTATTCAGCCTTTGCCCCAAAATTGTGGGCGCAAGAAAACGAAACACCATAAGTAATAGATAGAAACAGTAGCTTTTCTTGATTAATTTTCATCAACAAAACAGGACTTCAGGAAAAAGAATCCTGTTTTGTTCCATAGCAACCACTCTTTTTCAAAGGGATCTTACAATTTACGAAAATTTCCTCTCTGCTGAATTTGCCTCATCCAATATATCACGTTATTCAAATGGGTTCCATCTTTGTTCGCTAGTCGTCTTCAGGGATTTTCGATTTAAGAGAATCAACAAAGCACAATGAATCCAAGTAAATTCTCGTATTTTTACCAGGTAGTAAAATGAATCACTCGCTTTATGCCTATTCTGGTCTATCTGTGGCTCTTGTTTCTTCCCTTAGCGGCATTTGCCTTTAACGACAGTGCGATCTACCGTCATTATAACTATACTTTGCAAAATGGATTGCCGTTTAACAATATACGGGATATTAAGCAGGACAATACCGGCTTTATTTGGATCGCAACAGAGAATGGCTTAAGCCGTTTCGACGGGAAGGTGTTCAAAAACTTCAGCTATGATGTTTCGTCGCCTCAAGGCTTACTGGGTAACTATGTACAAACAATCCTGATTGACAAAGAAGGAATACTTTGGGTTTCTTCCAGAAAAGGTGTCAGCAAATATAATAGCACAACCGAATCTTTCACACACTATCCAATCCTGGCCTCTGTCAAAGGTCAATACAAAATGGACGTAGGTTGTATAAGCAACTCAAACGACAAAAATGTTTTATGGATTTCTGCCAACGGCTTGGGCGTCTATCGCTTTCGCAAAGAATCCGGATCTTTTACAAGATATACCACGCAAAATCTAGAAGGTTTGCGCTCCAACATGGTAACGGCTATATTTGAAGACAGCCAAGGCTTACTATGGATAGGCAGTCAGGATGCGGGGCTACAGGTGTTCACACAACACAACAAAACCCTAAAGCCCTTTTATCCAATCCAGTCTGCCTTAAACCAAAAACCTTTCTGCCGTATACATAACATATTCGAAGATCCCACAGGAAACATTTGGGTGGCAACCGACAGTGGCCTCTTTACTTACCGTCGACATAGTGCGAAGGGGCAATGGATTACTGCCCAAGCTTTAGGTACGCCTCATAACCACTATTTAAGTGTGGCTTGCCATAACAATAAAGAATTTTACTTAGGCATCCTAGACGGCGGGGCTTTCCATATACATTTTGAGGAAAGCACAGATCATAGGATTGTTATCAAGAAAGTTTCACGGGTAGATGAAAATGATTCAAAACCCGATGGCCTACATAGAAGGTCAATTACAAGCTTATTTTTTGATCGAGACGAGAATTTATGGGTAGGTTCATACGGCGATGGGGTATTCCTTATCGCCAAACCCATATATCCATTCTTTAATCTTCATGAAAATCAACTAAATCTCGTCAATAAGGCGGATCAAAATGTTCGTTTTTATGGCTTGCTGGAAGATGTTGCAGGGAATCTGTTTATAGGAACAGACGGTCACGGTATCTTTAAACTGGATTATGAAAACAAGCTACTGAAACACTACAAGAAAGAAAAGAACCAGTCATCATCCCTATCGGATAATGCTATACTGGCTACATTAAAAGATCACAACAACCAACTCTGGTTCGGCACTTATCGTGGTGGCCTTATGCGCTATAATACTCGACAGGACAATTTCACTCATTTTAAAGCGGACCCTACAAAGGAAGGGACGCTTGGCTCGAACGATGTCCGTATTATATTTGAAGATATGCGGCATCAACTCTGGGTAGGCACCAACGGAGGCGGGCTTAACAAACTAAACTACTCTACACAAAAATTCACCACCTTTGTCCCTCAAAATAGCACCATCCCTTCCAATGACATCCGTTCAATCGTTGAAGACAAACACGGGAACCTTATTATTGGCACCTACGGAGCCGGCATCACCTATTTTGAACAGGAAAAAGAACTTTTTCATCCCTTTTTTCCTGAGGGCGGAATCTTTGACAAATTAAAATCGGAGGTTATATACGATCTGGCCATTCTCCATGATGGGCATTTATGGATCGCAACGGAAAGTAACGGGCTATTGGTGTATGATATGGAGAAGAAGCACTTCGTTCATAATTTTCATGAAAGAAACGGCTTGGTAAGCAATACCGTCCTCGCTATTCAGCAAGACAATCAAGGGCATTGTTGGGTAAGTACAATACAGGGCTTATCCAGCATTGACTTAACGTCAAAGGCAATTACTAACTATGGTGCTAACTCCGGCGTGCAAGAGGGGACCTTCAACCCACGGGCAGCAATCTATAGTGAAAAAAGAAATCAACTTTTCTTCGCTGGTACCGGAGGACTAACCTATTTCAACCCAAAAAACGTAAACTATCAGCAACCCCAGAGAAGCATCATTTTGACGGGACTGGATTTACTGGGCAAAGAGATTACTTCTTATCCCAATAGGCTAATAGCTGCGCAAGAGCAATCATTAAATGACAAAAAGAAACTAACGCTTCCATATAACTATTCAACTTTCACGCTACATTATGCTTCACTAACGTATGGACAATCGGGTCAACATCGTTTCGCTTATAAATTGGACGGTTTAGATGAGCGCTGGAACTATGTCGGTAATGAACAGGCAGCTACTTATCGCTATTTGCCTCCCGGAAACTATACGTTTCAGGTAGCACTGGAACAAGGCGGTCAAATCCTTAAGAGCAGCATTAAACAACTACATCTCGAGATCTTACCTCCATGGTATAAAACATGGTGGGCCTATATCATTTATTTTATTTTAGCGGGCGCCATTCTTTATTATTACCGCCGACACCAATTGCAAAAACAGAAGCTTAATTATCAGCTCAAAATCAGCCAGTTGGAACGGACTAAAGAACAAGAAATAAACGCTTTAAAAATAAACTATTACACCCGACTGTCACACGAATTCCGTTCCAGTTTAACGCTCATCCTTCAACCGGTTAAGGAGCTACTAAACAAAAAGGATGCGAATTCAGATCAAGACCCTTCTGTTAAGACCCTCTATGTAAACACCAACCGCCTACTAAGGCTCGCGAATCAAGCACTAACGTTTAGAAAAGACAATCTAACCAAAGAAAATTTGCAAATACAGTCGACAGACTTGGTCAACCTGATTCTGGAAGTATTAAATTGCTTTAATCACCAAGTTAAACAAAAGAATCTGTCAGTCACTTTTCATACGCAATTTGACGAGCTTTTCTTATTGATAGATCGTGAAAAAATCGAAATGGTCCTATTTAACCTGGTATTCAATGCCATTAAATTCACCAAAGAAGGGATATTGGAAATTAAACTTGCCAAGCTCGATCAGATGGCGATTTTACTTAGTATAAAAGACAGTGGCTGTGGTATCGATAAACAAATTGGAGAGAAACTGTTTGAGCCCTTTGCTCATCATGAATCCTTTAATAAAAGCACTTTGGGATCAGGTTTTGGCGTTGGGTTGTGGATGGTTAAATCACTTATCGAACTACATGATGGCCGTATTTACTATGAGAGCGAATTGGGTAAAGGAACCACTTTTTATATGGAACTTCCCATGAAAGCCTCAGCCACGAGCACTAGCAGTGTACAGTTAAACCCCGGTAGTATTTCAACGGTTCTGCAACTGATGGAACAGGAGAACAAACCTCCGCTTCCCATGACCGCCAAAGCGACTTCCTTTTATAAAATATTGATAATTGATGATGATGTGAGCTTAACCAATTACCTCGAAAGCATGTTATCTAACTACTTTGAGGTATATGTGCAACACGAAATATCCGGTGCCTACCGCTTATTAGACGATAATCTACCGGATCTCATTCTTTGTGACATCGTCATGGAAGGGAGTAATGGAATCGAATTTTGCAAAGAGGTAAAAACAGATCCTTCCCGGAGGCATATCCCGATCATTTTGCTAACAGCGTCACATAATACAGAAACCAAATTGGAAGGCATACAGAGTGGCGCGGACGACTATATTACAAAACCTTTTGACATTGATGTATTAATAGCTAAAATACAAGCTATAATAAAAAGTAGAAG
The DNA here is from genome assembly GCF_030372825.1 of Olivibacter sp. 47. Classification (NCBI taxonomy): domain Bacteria; kingdom Pseudomonadati; phylum Bacteroidota; class Sphingobacteriia; order Sphingobacteriales; family Sphingobacteriaceae; genus Olivibacter; species Olivibacter sp. 47. The sequence continues at coordinate 4,735,265 of NZ_JAUCNR010000001.1, read as the reverse complement.
CGATTTAAAAGACTATTTTTTTCATCATATTACTGATAATGCCAAATTTCAAAAAATCAGTAGCGAAGACCGGGAGTTGCATGACAAGTGTTTGCTTATCATAGAAAAACACCTTACCGATCCTAGCTTCAATGTACATAAACTTGCCGACGCCTGCGGCTTTACTTATGCTACCCTAGGTAACCGCATTAAAGAGATACATAACCTCAGCCTTAATAGTTTTATCAGAACCGTACGCTTGGATATTGCCGCGCGTCTATTTCTCAGCTCAGAGAATACCATCTACGAAGTAGCCTATCAAGTAGGCATCCGCGATCTCAAGTACTTTAGAGAACAATTTGCAAAGCAGTATGGCATGAACCCCTCCGAGTATATTAAGAAATACAGAAAACCTTTTCACCGCGTTTACCATGCGAAATAGGATTTCACATTGTTCTTAAACACCTTTAAACTTTAAAAAGGCGATTAATAAAAAAAAGCACAGATGATCCAGATAGACCCTGTTAGGGTCACTTTCTTTGATTGTTCTACGAATCCCCCCCCTTTTTTTATTTTACCCCTCACTACCGGACGGGGGATAAACGACATTTGCTCCTCACAACCTAATCGATTATAGCAAGCCTAGCGCATGCTTCATCGGTTTCGTTTATTCTAACCAACAGCATTATGAATTCTATTTACAATCAAACACGAGGATTTGCACGAACATGTTTGGCACTGACTACCTTTTATATCTTTGCCATTCACAGTGTACAGGCCGCTGTTATTCCAACCAAGCTTGGAGTTAAACAGACTAATGTAAAACAACAAGCCATCGTAGGTACAGTGGTAGACGAAAGCGGAAACCCGCTCCCTGGAGTCAGTATCCGCGCAAAAAATGGACAAGGTGGGGGCAGTACCGATATGCAAGGAAAATTTAGCATACAACTCTCACCTACAGAAACGACTTTGGTGATCAGCTATGTAGGTTATCTAACGCAAGAGGTAACCATTGTCCGCAATCAGGCCATGCGTATTGTCTTACAGCCCGATGCTCAAGCACTTAATGAAGTGGTCGTTGTAGGCTATGGAACGCAAAAGCGAGCAACAGTGACTGGATCTATTTCAGAAGTAAAGGGAGCTGATATGGTCAAAAGTCCGCAACCAAACGTATCCAATTCACTTGCCGGGCGGTTTTCAGGATTGGTCGCCACCAATAGAGGTGGAGAACCGGGCTACGATGGCTCCCAAATACGTATTCGTGGTGTATCAACAACCGGCAATACCGATGTGTTGGTAGTGGTAGACGGTGTGCCCGGTCAGGTCGGCGGGTTAGAGCGATTGGACCCTAATGATATCGAGAGTGTAAGCGTACTCAAAGATGCCTCCGCGGCCGTCTACGGAAGCAGAGCCGCTAATGGCGTTATTCTAGTAACCACTAAAAAAGGCAGCAGCGGCAAACCCACGGTCTCTTATAGTTTCAATCAAGGTTTCGCTTCCCCTACCCGATTGCCAAAGATGGCCGATGCGGCCACCTACGCAACGATACGCAACGAAATAAGTTATTATAACAACCCGTCCGGTGGTCTGTTTCAATCCTATTCTGCTGATGAGATTGAGAAATTCAGAAATGGATCCGATCCCGAGAATTATCCGAATACCGACTGGCAACAAGAGGTATTGGCTAATACTGCCTTACAAAGCCAACATAATCTCTCTGTAAATGGAGGATCAGAGAAGGTAAAATATTTTGTCTCGGCCGGAACACTCAAACAAGATGGTATTTTTAAAAACGGAGTAACCAATTTCAAGCAGTATAACTTCCGTTCCAATATCGACTTGGATGTAACCGACCGCTTCAAAGTGGGCATGTCCTTAGCGGGCCGCGAAGAAAAACGTTTGTTTCCCACGACCGGGGCAGGCGATATTTTTCGCAATTTATACCGCGCCTATCCTACCGTATTACCACGTTACGCCAATGGTTTACCAACCACGGGTATAGAGAACAATAACCCGATTATGATGGTAACTGATGCCGGCGGAACGAATCAGAATCCGAAGCAAATTTTTAATGGTATTCTTAGAGCATCTTATCAATTACCGGTTGAAGGCCTTATGCTCGACGGCTTTTTTTCCGTCGATCGCTCTACAGAATCGGGAAAAAACTTTATTGTTCCTTACCTGGTATATAGTTATGATGCAACCACCGGAATCTATCAACCACGCACCGTTGGCGAGTCTAAAGCACAATTACAACAATTTCAAGAAAATACATCCCTAACTACCTCGCATATTAAATTAAATTATGAACGCAGTTTTGGCTCCCATAATATAAAAGCTTTTGCGGCTTATGAGCAAAGTGAACGGACACTGAACCGAATGGAAGCCGGACGCCGTAATTTCCCTTCTTCGCTTACCCCCGAACTATCACAGGGAGGAACTGCGTTGGAAGACCGCACGAATGCAGGATTAAGCTGGCGGGAAAGCCGCAAAAGCGTGATTAGTAGGATCAACTATAATTATGAGGAAAAATACTTAGTAGAAGCCCAACTCCGTGTGGATGGTTCATCCATCTTTCCAAAAGACAGTCGTTATGGTTATTTCCCGGGTATTTCCGCAGGTTGGCGCATTTCACAGGAAGATTGGTTTAAAAACAGAGTCAAATTCATCGATGACTTGAAGTTACGGGCCTCCTATGGTGAGCTGGGCGGTGATAATGTAGGCGCGAATCAATTTGTTAACAACTACATTTTTGGAAATTATTATACCCTTGGCAATAGCATATATCCTGGCATTGATTTAAACAAATTGGCCAACCCGAACATCACTTGGGAGGTTTCCAAAAAAACAGATATCGGCTTTAACGCGCAATTTTTGAAAAACTTCAACATGGAATTTATTTATTTCATGGAGAAGCGCTCTAAAATACTTTTACCTCGTAATGCTTCCATTCCAGGCAGCACCGGTATTGTTAACCCGTTTCCAACCAACGACAACACGCCTCTTGTTCCCTCTGAAAACATAGGTAAAGTTGATAATACCGGGCTAGAAGCCACTTTAGGTTATCAACGAAATGGCACGGTCAATTTTGGCATTGCAGGTAATATCACCTATGTCAAGAGCAACGTAGTTTTTAGAGATGAATCACCCGCAGTTTTACCTCATCAAAGTCAAACCGGTAGGCCACTAAATAGCTATCTTTTGTATCGTAGTGCCGGCATTTTCCGTAGCCAGGAGGAGCTGGACGCCTACCCACATGTTGCGGGAGCAAAGGTGGGTGATTTAATTTTGGAAGATTACAATGGCGATGGTGTCATTACTGCCGATGATATGGTGCAAACCAATTTAGGCAACATTCCACAGTTAACATTCGGTTTAACGCTAAATGCTTCGTACAAGCAGTTTGACCTCTCCGCCGTATTTGCAGGTCAAGGGAGGGTGCGTCAATACATTTTAGCCGAAGCCGGCACCATTGGCAACTACTTTAATACCTGGGCAGAAAATCGGTGGAGCCCGGAAAATCCCAATGGTAGCTATCCACGCGTTGACGAACGAGCTTCTTCCTCCATCAGCGGCGGATTATATAAGAACGATTTTTGGTTGTTCAATACGGCTTTTGTTCGTTTGAAAAATGTAGAATTAGGGTATACGCTGCCGGAAACACTGATAAACAAGATAGGCATCAAATCATTAAGGTTTTTTGCTAGTGGATTTAACCTTTTTACCGTTACGAAACTGAAAGACTTTGACCCTGAAGGTTCAAGCGAGAGCGGCCAATTTTATCCGCAACAGCGCATTATCAACATAGGCGCCAATGTACGTTTCTAACCTTTAAACGCTAAAAACATGAATACCATATATAAAACAAAATTAGTTGCCTTAGCAGCGTTGGTACTAACAACGGCTGCGTGCAAGAAAGATTTCCTCGATGTTACGCCAACAGACAAAGTGTCGGATACAGCTGTTTTAAGTGATTCCGTCTTATTCGAAGCATTTGTCGTCAATCGCTACCTTGGCGTACGGCTTATTGATAAGGAAGCTGAAGGAACGCCTCCTGGCTTTGGAAGAGGTTTTGAGTATGCTATGTGGTCGTCGCTATCGGACGAATCGATTTACAACAATGACGATAACACTTGGTTTATTCAACGCGGACAGCTTTTACCGGAAAATACGGGTATCGCCGGCACTTTCTGGAAACGGAGTTATCGTAGCATCCGTGAATGTAATTACGCCTTAACTCATATTAACGAAGTTCCGATGAGCGAAGCCCACAAGAATTTATTGGTTGCTGAACTGAAATTCATCCGAGCCTTCCGCTACCACGACCTGATCCGCAATTACGGAGGAATCGTTTTGTTGGGTGATAAAGTAGTCGAGTTAACGGATGATTTCAGTGATCCCAGCTTATTTAAAAGGGAAGACCTAGCTACCAGCTTAGCTTATGTTTTATCCCAATTGGATGAGGCTGCTGCCGGACTTCCGGAAAATAATAGTAATAGCTGGCTTCGTGGTCGCGCAACGAGAGGCGCTGCTTTAGCACTTAAATCTCGCTTAACGCTCTATGCGGCCAGTCCGCTTTATAATGTTGGGACTTGGGAAGCGGCGGTTCAAGCAGCCAACGCTGTCATTGCGCTAAATCGCTATACTATCTCACAAAATGGTTACCGCGCACTTTTCCGCAAGACGAGTGATGATAATGAAATCATTTTTGCCCGTTATTATTCTGTTGGAGCTCGACATGTTCCCATGGAAATTGCCAACGGCCCTAATGGTTACGACGGTTGGGGAGGCAATGTACCTTTACAAAATTTAGTAGACGCCTACCGCATGGCTAATGGAAAGTCAATTTCTGACCCTACCTCAGGATATGATCCACAAAATCCTTATATTGGACGTGATCCTCGTTTTTATCAAACTATTTTTTACAACGGAGCCGGTTATCGTGACCGAAATGTTGAGACTTTCCGTCCCGGTGGCCGTGATAGCCAAGACGGCCCGTCTAACTGGAATACCAGTAAAACCGGTTATTACCTACGAAAATTTATCGATGAAGACATGCCGATTAATAACCCTTGGAATATTGCAGGTTTACAACCGTGGATTTATTTTCGCTACGCCGAAATACTCTTAAACTTTGCAGAGGCGGCGAATGAACTTTCCGGACCTGATGCAATACCTGCAGGTGCCCGCTTTTCAGCGCGTGAAGCTTTGAATCAAATCCGTAGCCGGACGGGTGTTGAAATGCCTGCTGTGCCCGCAGGTTTAAGTCAAGAGGCTTTCCGAGAACTTGTGCGTAATGAAAGGCAAATTGAATTAGCCTTTGAAGAACACCGCTTCTATGACGTTCGTCGTTGGAAAATCGCAGAGCAGACAGAAAACGTACCTGCTTATGGTATAGAAATCACCAAAAACGGAAGCACCTTTAATTATACACGTAAAATTGCGCTTGATGGCAGAAGTTTTGCGGCGAAACACTATTGGTTGCCGATCCCTCGGGAGGAAATCCAAGCGTCCAATAACACCTTGCAGCAAAATCCCGGATACTAGCAGAAACGGTAAATTTATATTTAACTAACAAACAGCAGTTCATGAAAGAATTTGTCAGCATACTGATGGCCATAATCTTCGGATTATCGGCTATGGCCCAACAAAAAGTACTTTTTAATGATCAATGGAGGTTCCACTTAGGGGACATTTCGCAGGCCTCTGAAAAATCATTCAACGATCAAAGCTGGCAGCGGGTAGTATTGCCCCATGATTGGACCATCGCCGGCCCTTTTGATAGTCGGTGGGCAAGTGCTACCGGCTACCTTCCAGGTGGCGTCGGTTGGTATCGCAAAACATTTAAGCTATCATCACAAGATGTCAAGGGCAAACACAGTATTTATTTTGACGGTGTCTATAAAAATGCAGAAGTTTGGGTCAATGGTCATTACTTGGGTAAACGTCCCAACGGCTTTATCCCTTTTTTTTATGACCTTAGCCCGTATCTAAAGAGTGGAGAAAATGTACTGGCGTTAAAGGTAGATCACAGTCAATTTGCTGACTCCCGTTGGTATACCGGCTCCGGCATTTACCGTAACGTATATCTTATCAAGCAGCAGCCGCTACATTTTGCCACTTGGGGGATTACGTTTCAAACCCCTACCCTGAACGGCAGGGAAGCAAATGCAACAGTGGATATTGATCTAATCAATGAAGAGGCCTTAACTTCCGATGTGACACTAACGGTTTCTTTGTTAGACAAAAGCGGTAACACCGTCGCTCAAGAAAAACAGCAAGTCCATTTAACCGGCAGTAAAGAACAGCAAACAACCGCCAAATTACATCTTTTAAATCCCAATCGATGGTCGATAGAAAATCCTTATTGCTATACCCTGGCTATAGAACTTACAAAGGCTAATAAAGCCATCGACAGTTATCAAGAGAAAGTGGGATTCCGAACTTTTCGATTCGATGCCAACAAAGGTTTCTTTCTAAACGATCAGAACATGAAACTAAAGGGAGTTTGTATTCATGACGATGCAGGCGCCTTGGGAGTTGCTACTTTTGAGAGTGTTTGGCGCAGAAGACTTAAAACATTAAAAGAAGGTGGAGTAAATGCGATACGTATGAGCCATAATCCACACGCTGACTTCTTTTACACTTTGTGTGATGAACTCGGCCTATTAGTGATGGATGAAGCTTTCGACGAATGGGAATTTGGTAAAAACAAATGGATCTCGGGATGGAATGTAGGCAGCCCCGGAAAAGACGGCTATCATCAGCATTTTAAAGAGTGGTCCCAAACCGATGTCAAAGACATGATTCGAAGAAACCGAAACCGGCCTTCCATTATTATGTGGAGTATCGGTAATGAGGTTGATTATCCCAATGATCCTTATAGTCATGAAATCCTGAGCGGGGGGAACAATCCACAAATTTATGGAAAGGGTTATTTGGCTGACCATCCGCCGGCCAGTCGACTTAGTGTGCTTTCAAAATCACTGGCAGAAGCTGCAAAGAGCGTCGATTCTACTCGCCCCATTACAGCGGCCCTGGCAGGTGTAGTCATGTCAAATACGACAACCTATCCTGAAAACGTAGATATAGTTGGCTATAACTATCAAGAGTATCGCTATGCAGCGGATCACGCTAAATACCCATCACGTGTTATCTATGGCAGTGAAAACGGTATGCAATATAAAGCTTGGCTTGCAGTAGATACAAACGATTATATTTCCGGACAATTTCTATGGACCGGTATTGACTACCTCGGCGAGGCTGGCAAATGGCCTACAAGAAGTAATGGCGCAGGGCTATTAGATCTCGCGGGTTTGCCAAAGCCGGAGTATTATTTCAGACAGAGCTTATGGGCAACAAAACCCATGGTTTACATTGGCACCTCGCCTATTCCCGATGGTGATGATAGCGGTATCTGGAGTCACAAGAAAGCGGATCCCATTTGGGAGCCTACTTATGGTAAACGGCAGAGAGTTACTTCTTTTTCAAACGCTGAAGAAGTAGAACTCTTCCTAAATGGAAAGTCATTAGGAAGAAAAGCAAAACAAGATTCCAACACCGGTTACATCTATTGGGATATCCCCTTTGAGCCTGGTACGTTGGAAGCAAGAGCCTATCTTGATCAAAAACAGGTCGCTACTTACACGCTACGATCTACTACCAAACCGACTCAACTAGCTTGTCGGATTTTGAACGAGAACGAAACTGATAAATTAAAAGAGATATTGGTGCAAGCGGTTGATGAAAATGACAATCCCGTATACATGGCTAATGATGCAATAGAAGTACAAATTGACGGGCCGGGTGAGTTTAAAGGAATGGAAAATGGAAATCATCAAAATCTAACAAGTTATTTATCACTTCGTAATCAGTTGCATCACGGGAAAGTATTAATTTATATTTATAAACAAGAGCCCGATAAAAATGTAGCTGTAACCATTAAATCCGCTTCTTATCCGGCTGTAAAAATGCAGCTCTAACATCGGATTTTTACAGTTGTTTCTTGCATACAGCTTAATAATAAACCCCTATTTTCAGGTAGTACCATTTCATGGATAGCAAACATATTTGCTATCCATGAGCTTTCAGCAATCAGCTTTCGGTTTTCAGCTTTAGATAGTCTGTCTGTCGGTTATAAGTTCTATGTTATAGGTTTTAAGTGATCGGCTATCAGAGGCCAGCTTTCAGTCGCACTACCCCTTCTCATTATCACATTGGCTCATTAACAAGCTGTCAGAAGTCGGCTATCAGCTTTCAGTCGCACTAACCCTTCTCATTATCTCATTGGCACATCGTTTCATTGGCTATTAAGCAATAAGCGCTAAGCTGTAGGTGTTACCGAATACTGCTACTACTGCAACCATTCAACGACTCAACTACTTTCCTACTTACTACTCAATTATTTCAAACATAATACCTCAACTATTTAACGACTCAACTATTCAACTACTTCTTAACGACTCCACCATTTAACGACTCGCCAATTTTCACCGAAAAATCCCTGCTATTTACCGAGTTCTCCGCATAGCTCACCTAATTTCACTCGAGCCGCATGTTCCTTTGCTTTACCTTTGAATCAAAGAACAAAATATAACAGCAAATAATAAAAAATTAACCCTTTAAATCGTAAAGTCATGAGAACCTCCATTAAATCCATCATCGCTGCCATTATAGTTATTACTTCAAGTGCTTTTGCTAATGCTACAACAGATAAAAACTTAAATACAGCAGAAAGCACTATCCATGAATACATAGATGGTATTACCTTAGGCCGTACAGAAAATCTGGAAGAATTATTTACCGAAAACTTTAAACGTAACACCCCGGGTAAAGGTGTTGTTCATAGCCACACCAAAGCACAGGTAATTAATTTTTTAAAACAGAACAAAAATTTAAAACAAAATTGTAAAACCCAATACAATGTAATCGAACAAAGTGCTCAATTTGCGCTTGCGCAGATAGAAATGAAATACCCGGATTTTACAAAAGTTGAATATGTTCAATTATGTCGAGAAGGCAACGGATGGAAGATCAACCAAGTAACTACTACTTATAGATAGGTCGTAAGCCTTTGCAGAAGGTCTGAAAACAGGAAACAAATACGTAAAAAGTAAGCCACGTTTTAAAACCGTGGCTTACTTTTTACGTATATAAGTCTCCTATTATTCCACGTCCCACCACATACGCGAAGTCATTCGATCCCCGTTACGATAACGGGAAACCGCTTCATTATAGTTCGCGGTATTGATCGATGCTTCGCTGGTTGGATACGTAAAACGACGGGGCACCTTGCCATTCGTCACATTATTAAAATAGTTTACTTCTTTTAATATTGGATAGCCTGAACGCCGATAATTTGTCCAAGCCTCGTACTCATCCATAAACGTTGCAATCCAATATTGCGTATTAATTTGTTCCAACGCCTGATTGGCATCAAATGGGTTAGCAGTTAAGTAAGCTGTGGCCTGTGACTCTGTGATGGCCGGTGACGCCCCCAACTGGTTCATCTGCAAGATGGCCGCTTTTACCCCTTCGTCGTAGTAGGTCTTGGCGTCACCCCCTATCCAACCACGATTTGCTGCCTCAGCCAATAACAGTTGCGTTTCTGCATGAGTCAATAGAAAGCTTGGTGCATCCAAACGCGCGTAGGTATAACGATTCACAATCGAATAGTTGTTAAGATTTCCCGGCCAGTTCGGCGCTTTTGAAATATCCGTTTCAGCGCCCAATTCATCATAACCGTTTGGCATACCTAATTGCTTGGAAGCTGTAGTATCTCCCAAATCATAGTTTGCATTCCCGTAAGCCAATTGAGGTGCTTCAGCTACCGTAGCGATATAAATAAGTCGAGGGTCATTGGTGCCTTTTAATTGATTGATAAAAGCCTCGCTCACCCGCGATGCGTTAGCATCTTGATAAACCAATACCTTTCCGTATGCATTGGCCGCATCTGTCGTATTTAACTGATGCTGCATTATGGCATTGTCATCATTACCGGTAAATACACCACCTTCTAATGCTCGGTTTACCCATTGACTACCGGTTTGAGGGTCTACCTTTGACAAACGCAGCCCCAAACGCACCATGAAAGAGTAGGCAAACTTCTTCCATTTATCAACGTTACCGCCGTAAATTAAATCAGCCGTCGATAAAGTATTGGCGGCATTGGCGTCTAGCGCACTTGCTGCCTCGTTCAACTCTTTATATAAATCATGATAGATTGCCTCCTGGGTATCATACTTCGGATAGCCAACACCATCCAAGTAGCCCAGCCCTGCTTCGCTATACGGAATATCACCGTATAAGTCCGTCATCTTTTGAAAGATTGCAACACGCATAATACGAGCGATGTGATAAGCATTAGCTTTTGCAGGATCGTCTTTGAATTTGCTGAGCACCATGGTAATGTCTTTTACAGCATTTGGATAATCACGATCCCAGTGTGCAGCATTATAAGCCGCATCATAGGTATATTTATCACCGTTCCAATAACTTTGTGTAGAAGCGAGGTGCTGCACCATGGTAGCACAATAGATTAAACCGTTTCGCCAAACATTATAATCAGTGCCTGCATGGTACACTTGAGCTGAAGAGAATAATAAATTATAATCCATCCCATTCTCCGGGATTGCATTCGGATCGGTATTGATTGCTTCAAAATCCTTGGTACAGCTCCAAAAGGTAGTCGCTGCCAAAGCCAAGGTCAATATGGACTTAGAATATCTCATTGGATAATATTTTTAGAACTTAACATTAAGATTAAAGCCAAAACTTCTTACAGGGGGATTGGATGTAGCCTCTAGCCCCTGTGCATTTGAATTGTTGTAAGCAGACTCCGGATCGATGTTCGGCGTGTGCTTCAACAAGGTCGCCAGGTTGCGGGTAACCAGTGAGATAGTAGCAGCCTTAAAAGGCATTTTTTGCAAAAAGCTACTCGGCAAGGTATAACCCAACGATAACTCACGCAACTTAATAAAACTTGCATCGTATACAAACTCTTCCGCAATGTTATTATTGATGGCTAAATTTTGATAATAATTTTGTGCCGGTACCGCCACGGTATTCGGACTGCCATCTTCGGTAACCCCGGCTCCAATAACTCCACCTTCACGTCCATTTAGTGTTTCTTTATGCAAACCCGCATTATATAAAAGTAAGTTGGTCGCTGAATACAATTTGGCGCCAAACTTAAAGTCGAATAATGCAGACAAAGAGAAGTTTTTGTATTTGAATTGATTGGAGAAGCCACCGGTTATTTTGTAAACGCCCGAACCTAATGGTACGACACCATCCGTACGTAACGGATTACCGTCCGAACCATAAATAATATTCCCCTGATCATCCCGTCTATAGGCAAAACCCATAATCTGGCCATAACGCATACCAACCACATTACTCACGACCACGCCACTTCCGTAAGCCGCCTCTGACCCCTGGATGGTCAAGGCATTTACACCTTCACCTAAATACTTAATTTCACTATCATTAAAGGCCAAGTTTAAGCTTGTATTCCATGTAAAGTTGTCGTTTTGGACAGGTGTTCCTGAAATCAATCCTTCGATACCCCGATTACGCACCTCACCAATATTCTGAATAGCTGCATTAAAGCCGGAAGCTGTACTCGTACTGATGATGGCAATATCGTCCTTTGTATCTTTTTGATAAACTGCAGCATCAAAGCTTAAACGATTATTGAAAAACTGCATATTTAAACCAGCCTCATATTCACGAATTTGAACGGGCCGCAGATTCGTGTTCGGCACGTTCTCATTCTTTACGTAACCCAATGGCACTCCGTCCTTATCATAAGTTCGTAAAGAAAAATTCAGTAAATTCTGATAAGGAGTTGTTCCATTGGACGATTCAGCATAAGAGGCTCTGAATTTGGCAAAGCTGATTGCTTCCGGTAAATCGAAGGCCTCACTGAATACAAAACTGGTGCTCACTGACGGATAGAAATAGTTGTTGTTACTAGGGTTTAAAGTGGAGAACCAGTCGTTTCTTCCTGTGAAGTTCAAGAATAGAAAATCCTTATAACCAAAGTCTGCCGTACCATAAAAAGAGTTTACTCGAAAACGCTCGTACTCGGGCACATATTTAGTATTCGGTGCATTGATATTATTAATATTATACACATAAGGCACAATAAAAGGTCCCGCGGCACCGCCTAACAGGCCGTAGGCACGGTTAATGTTGTCCTGGTGATTACCGCCTAACGACGCGTTGATACTAAAATTCTCACCGATCTTCTTATTCGCGGTAATCAAAAAGTTGGCGTTCAGTTCGCGGAAGTTACGCTCATATTCTGTCAGCTCGCCTCCATTTGCATAAGCCGTTCCGGTAGGCGTTACCTTTCTAAATTGAAAAACATAACCATCCCTACTCACTTGTCCCTGAATAGATAACCAGTCTAAGATATCATATTTCAGTGTCGCCGCCCCGGTTAAGCGGTTACGATCCGTATTGTTCTGATGTTCGTAGGCTAAAAAATATGGATTGTTGAAGTAGAGGTTTGTTCCAGGAAGCAATTCATTCCCGTCAGCGTTACGATAGGGATTTAGCCATCGAATGTCGTAACCATTTCCTAAATACAAGGTTGAAGCATTAATATTCGTAGAGTTATTAGCTAACAAAGCCCGATTTTTTACCTGTTCAAAGATATAATTCGCAGTAATGGTTAACTCTAGCTTATCAGTAATCTTATAGCTGGTATTCGTGTTAATTCCCTGTTGCTTCATGTTCGAATTGGGAATGTTGGGATTGTTATATAAGTTCGATAAGCCAACGCGGTAACGCACCTTCTCACTACTTCCGGCAATAGCAACTGAGGTTTGGTTATTGATACCGTTTCTATAGAAATTCTTCCAATTATCCGGCCCGGGAGAATAGGTATAAGTATTACCTAATAAATTCACTGCTTCGGAACCATCAAATCGAGGCCCCCAGCTGGAAACAGCTGAGTTAAGCGCGGAAGTTGCCGAAGTAGGTTTTACCCCTTGCGTACCTTGTCCGTATTCGTTTTGAAAATCTCTGAAGTCGATAATATTGTTCAGGGTGAAGTTGTTATTCAGCTCAACAGATAAGACCTCACCCGCCTTCCCACTTTTTGTGGTGATTAAGATAGCACCATTACCGCCACGGTAACCATATAGAGCTGAAGCTGCCGCACCTTTCAATACTTGAATGTCGGCAATGTCATCGGGGTTGATATTCGATAAACCATCACCGAGGTCGAGTCCGCCGTATTGTCCCGCACTGCCTTGATTGGTATTGTCGAACGGCACACCATCAATAACATACAGCGGTTGGTTATTGCCCGTCATCGAAGCATTACCTCGGATCACAACCCGACTGCTACCGGAAGCTCCTGTGGCATTATTCGAGACACTAACCCCGGCAACTTTACCGGTAAGGGCATTACCCAAGTTTACATCACGCGATTGGGTAAACTTATCCCCCTCTACCCGGGTGGTGGAATAACCCAAAGCTTTCGATTCGCGTTTAATCCCCAACGCACTTACGACGACCTCATTCAGCGCATTGGTTTCCGGAGCAAGGGTAACGTTCATTATTGGATTATCACCAACAGCCACCTCCTTTCGAGTATAACCGATATAGGTGAAAACAAGGATTTCTCCTTTTTTCGCTTTGATTTCGTAGACTCCGTTGGGCGAAGTCTGAACGGATTGTTGCTGTCCCTTAACCATGACGGTAACGCCGGGTAATGGGCCTGATTCATCTTTCACCGTTCCTTTAATCGTTTGCTGTGCATACAATTGAGCTGTACTCAGCAAAAAGAAAAATACAGCTCCAAGGAGCATTTTGTAGTACTGAAACATAGTTTAAAAATTACAATATTTAACTTGTAGAGGGACCGATAGCGCAAACCGGTCAAGCTATAACCTAATCCCAATAGAATTAAACGTTTTAGCAACAATTATTTGCCGTACTTGCACTGACTATGCGTTTAAACAGATAAAAAAATTTACGCAGGTGAAAAGGGCTTATATATTCAGGTGATTCATTTAACTGGCCTCCAAATTATCAATTGTTATTCAAACACTTAACCAGTTATAAAATATATACAGATATATTGATTGTCGATTGATTCTTTTTTGACAAATAACAGAGGATGATCCTCACCCGCACCTGCCAACCACAAAAATCTCCACAAAGTGTAGAAAAATGCCATCGTTGGCAGTAATCTTAGTGGAATTAAAAACAACTTTGAAGCTGAATGAGGTCATCGCATTGCACGATTTAAAGATTTTTTAATACTAAGCGAAAAATAGAGTAGGCGGTCATCATGCCGACTATACATATTGGCGTAACCGTCTAATTCATCCCCAAAGTAAAGTCCCAGTTGAGCATTTGCGTTGATAGCCCAAGTTGGTCCGCTTATCGAATAGCCAAAGGGAATGTCAATACCTAGATTTAATGGCACAAATACCGCGCTGCTTTCATCTTCACCTACCAAATGTGCATCATTCGGCGTTCCTCGGTTTGCATCAATTTCATTTCGCAATAAACCAATACCTGTGCCCACACAAATATTACGGATCAAGGATCTGAAAAAATGTTCACGGATATAAGTCAACTCGAAATTTTCCTTGTCATCGATCCACAATAATCCTAAGCGCGCTTTTGCATTGATGTTAGCGCCCATGTAATTATTTTTGGCCATTCGTCCCATCGGATCGTTAGCAGCAAGTCGACCCATCATTCCTTGCACACCAACTGTCATAAAAGGAATCACAATATAATCAGCGCCTATATGATAGCCAAATTTCAGTGGCTTATGCATCATTTCACCGTAAAGCTGAGTGGCTCCGGCTCCCAATTCCACGCTCAGACCTCCTCCAAATTGGCAAAAAGCTAGATAAGGCATTGAAAAAAATATACCAAGAGTTATACAGTAAAAAATTTGACGATTATATATAAAGATCATGATGATATAATTTATGGCTATGATAACATAAACGTTATCGGCGATAAATTAGTCTTTAAATATCGATTTTCTTTATTCAAGGCTTAATTTAGCCAACATTCACAGCCTTCGTTCTTTTCCAACAATTAGTATATCTTTAAATAGAAAAGATAAAATATACAGCAAGCAGGATTTTCTAATCGTTAACGATATGTTAAGCACTGGAAATAGCAAGCAGTGTTCGTTGGCCAAAAAAGATCTATGCTGTCCCTTATACGTTTACAAGCCCTGAAATTTAAAAGGTTTACTTATTATAAATTTTTTGGCAGCATTTCCAGCGTAAGTTTCGCCATTACTAATTTTAAGCACTTTCACCGCTGCATTCTCCGAAAAATCTACGTCTTTGAAATCGACCCAAAATGTGTTAGGAGTAAGGGCGGTTTCAAAATAATAAACTAAATTCTTATGGTCTGAAACCGAACGCCAACGCGTAGAGGATATATTAGGTTGATCAGGTGTAGAAATTCCAAATGGAACAGAGCAGTTCCGAATAACACTGAAAGCACTTGCTACTGCAATTCTGCGATCGGCCGTTTTGGGAACTGAATTCGCATAGAACGCAGCACGTACAAAGCGATCTACTGCTCTATTCGTTCCCGGCAGCATGACAGTTCCTCCGATTTCTGACCAATATTCATTTAATGCTAACTGCTTTTCAAAAATAGGTGAGTTTGTCATCACGTTATAGGACGTATCGTGATGGATCACCAGTTTGCCTTTAATATATTCAAAAATAGCGTTGTCTCCTGTTCCATCCGAAAGTGATAGATGCAAGGTAGTCAAGCGCTCCTGTCCAGGTACATTTGCCGTTATAATCGTGATTTTCTCATCTTGAAGAGCGTCTACAGCTTCTGATACGGTTGCGAAATTATCAAGTACATACTGTGCCCATAGTGCAATCGATAAACCAGGTGTTTGTTGATTCCAAATAGGATATTCAGACTCGGCTAACCACAAGACATTAGCTACCAGCCCCTTCTCATTCATGCCATCCGTTGTGGAAATATCATAGCCGGAAGCAATTACACTTCCATATTTTGATTTCCATTGGATGGATTTTGGTCCCACCTCCCCGCTTCGTTCCATCCCGCGCGGAAAAATCCAGAGGTTTGTAAGAATATCATCTTTCCAATCCATAGAACGAGCTGTTAACAAGGTGCCATTCGTACCCTTGTAGACCACGCGTGTGCAACTTTTTACATCCGTTTTAACCGAACAAACAAAAAGTATGAATGCTAATAGTATTGATTTTCTCATAAAACGATTTGATAAACAAATTGGCTGTTACGTATTGAACAATAATAAATGCACAAATGTTCTGACCGAGCTCAATTTGTGCATTTATTAATTAGTCTCCTGTTTTCCCGAGGGACTTTATACTACCGCTGTTCTAGTTCATTAGCCAGTCTTGCCATACTAGCTGCAAAGAGTGTATCCACTCTTACTTTCGCGTCTAAAGCCTTTTGCTTGGCTTCCTCTGGATTTTTGGCAAGTGCTAAAACTGCCGGTAAAATCCGCTTCACATCCTCCGGTTTATCTACATCGAAATACCATTCATCCAAGCCAATATCCTTCCACATGATTCCTTTAGAGGTTTGTTCTTCAAACCTACCAACCAAAGCGGGTATACCGTTTCCGATACACATAATTGGGGAATGCATTTCCAATCCAAATAATCCTGCTGAGAGCCTATAAGTACTCACGGCTTCATCCGTTAGCCAATAAGAGTCTTTCCAAACTACTTTATTACGTACATCTTGTGGCAATTTGTCCATAATGATTTGCTTTCCCAACTTTACCTGAGTTCCATCCTCCGGACATACCAATACCTTCATTGGTGTCTGACGTACCACTTCAATAATCGCTTCCCGAATCGGCGCATTATCATGCTCACGCATTTCCTCATTACGTGCATTTTTGCGTCCATCAAATTTCGCTTTCTTTTCAGGAAGTTCCCACCATGGCGTATAACGTTGCCGAGGAATAGCACACAAGAAGCTACCTTCCTCTAAATCATGCTGTTCAAGAAATTTCCTGGCAGCCTTTTCATTACTTAGATCCACGGCAAAAGCACCATCAGGCCCAAATTCCATAACAGGACAACGCGCGCCATGTTCTTGCGCAAAATGAAGTGATGTTGAATCCCGGAAATAGCAAAACTGTGCTGTCGTGAGCAATTCAATATTCTTCGCTAATGCAGCTTCCTGTCCGGAAGTCGGCGGACCGTAAAATCCGGGAAATGTAATTCCATAAATGCCATAAGGTTTACTTGTTTCCTCTTTCCACCGAGCAATATCTTTAGCAGCAACCAAAGACGGTCCCGAGCCATGCAGTAAAAAATCGCTCTCCTGCCAGGCTCGCGCCAGATCGGCTTCACCTTGTACAATCTTCACGTGTGGAAAACGCTTTCGTAACATTGGTTCTACGCCGTTATTGATACTCATCGGCCACAAGCGCACTTCCACGTCCGGCAAATGCTTTTCAAGTAAGGCGAGTACGCCAGGGGTGTGGCCAATATCACCTATGTTGACCGTTTGCCAAGATGAACGAAGTAATACAACTTTTTTCCTCAAACTTCGCCCAAACAAATTCTGGGATAGGAGTACACTTGCAGTCAATGTTCCTAAATTCTTTATATATGCTCTTCGTGTTAACATAAAAATTCTTTTTAATAATTTGTCTTTAATTAATACCCCGGATTCTGTTCCAGTAGTGGATTAACATCCATATCCAATTGCGGAATAGGCAACAAGGTATGATGTTCTTGAATTTGTGCATTTCGTCCAAAGCCGGTATCTGCTTTAATGGCTTGTAGTAATTGGCCGGTTCGTATTAGATCAAATCGTCTGTTATTTTCGAAAGTTAATTCTAATCGGCGCTCCAGCCAAACAGCCGCTCGAAAAGACTCATAATCAAGACCACCCAGTGCATTAATACCTGCGCGTTGTCTCACTCGGTTAAGTGCTTCATATGCTTCCACAGACGGGGCCCCATCACGCTCATTACTCGCCTCGGCATAGATCAACAATACGTCCGCAAATCGTAAAATCGGAAAGCTGGTTCCCTCCCCACCATTTGTTGTCGCCGTTTTGTCCCAGAGTTTTTGGAAAGATACCGCATTGGCGGGATTCGGATCAGTAACCGATAATTCAACCGTCTTTCCTTGATAGCTGTAAGAGGTAATAAAAGAAACTGCTTTCCGTTGATCGTTGTCTTGATATAAATTAAAAAGATTTGCTGCTACTCGTGCAATACCGGCACCACCGCCTGGATAAATCGGCGCGGAGCGAATACCGTACCCTCTCCCCAAACTATGCCCCCGTACGTCGGTTAAATACTGAACTTCAAATACATTTTCTATACCTCCCCTCGCCTGTAACGAAAAGGCTTGGGCAAAAGTTGGATAAAGATCATAAACCCCTTGATCCATCACTTCCTTTGCTTTAGCCGCTGCCTGTTGCCAATAAGGTGAACCGCGGTCTGTGCCCGCTCTAGTAAGATAAACCTTCGCCAAAACACCTTGGGCGGCACCTTGCGTCGCCCGCCCTTTATCGATTCCGTCATATGATAGTGGAAGTACCTGTTCCGCTGCTAACAAATCACTCTCGATAAGTTGATATACTTCGTCTATAGAGGCGCGGGCAACTTCCAAGCCTTCCAAGCCATCCGTTTCAGTTGTCATAATAGGAACCCCTCCGTAAAGGCGTACCAAATTAAAATAAGCCAATGCCCGTAAAAATTTTGCTTCGGCAATATAACGCTGCTTCAGGTTTTCATCCATCGCAATCGCTGGCAATCGATTGATAACAATATTACACCGATTAATGCTCGTATAAGCAGCTGGATAGAAGCGAATAAAAGCATTATCGGGTGTTATATCATAGCGCCACAACAGCGGGCGGTTAGCGTCCCCCGTCAAAAACGGAACAGCATCATCGGAAGTAGCTAAATCAATAAAGACATCCGGATTACTTATACTCGCATAACAAGCCCCTAACGCAGCTTTTGCATCTTCCGCGGTTTTATAGTACGTCGCGTCTGTTAAATTGGAGAGGGGTGTTACATCCAATCGGCTCTCACAGTTAAACAATATCATTGCCAAGCATGAGAGCGAAACAATCGTTTTTATGTAGCCTAAAACTACTCGTTTCGTGTATGTCATATTTTCCATATTAAAATTTAACATTCAGTCCCAACAAATACGTTTTCGCCGCCGGATAGGCCCCATAATCAATACCTTGGCTTATCGTATCACTTCCGAACCTGTTTACTTCGGGGTCATACCCGGTATAAGAAGTGATCGTAAAGAGGTTTTGACCCGTGATATAAATACGGCAGGAACTAACCGAGAGTGACCGTAACCAACTGGTAGGCAAAGTATAACCCAAAGAAATATTTTTAAAACGAATGTAAGACCCATCTTCCACATGGAGTGTGGAAAGCAATCGAGATCCACCAGCCGCGTTGGCCCGCGGCACCGAATTACTGGGATTGGTAGGAGTCCACCGGTCTAACACACGGGTTGACTGGTTATTTCCTCCCGTCATATTCATTTGGTCAAAAGTGCCGTAATTGAGAACCTCATTCCCGAAGGTGCCTTGAATAAAGATATTTAAATCAAAACCCTTATAAGAGATAGTATTATTAAGGCCACCAAAAGCATCCGGGTTTGCATTCCCGATAATCGTACGGTCCTCATCATTAAAAATACCATCGCCATTAATGTCTGCATAGTGTATATCACCGGGCTTTGCGTTAGGTTGTGCTGAGGCTGCAATTTCGTTTTCATTTTGAAAAATACCCTCCATTTTAAACCCATAAAAATTGCCTATCGGCGTTCCCACACGCATTAAAATCGGACTGATATTTGTTCTATGCACTTGTGCATCACTACCCGCTCTAAACTCTGTGCGATTATCAAGCGCAAGTACCTTATTTTTATTGAATGTTATATTGAAAGCGCTCGTCCAACGAAAACCACCATGATCAATGTTGGTACTATTCAATGCTAGCTCAACTCCCTTGTTCTGCACGCGACCGATATTTTGGAGCATTGAAGAAAAACCCGAATTCGTGGGGACTCCTACACTGAACAAAAGATCCGAAGTTGTTTTCACATAGTAGTCACCGGTGAAGGATAGCCGGTTATCAAAGAACCCAAGGTCCAATCCAATATCAAGTTGCGCGTTCTTTTCCCAACGTAAATCCGGGTTGGCTATTCCCTGAGGTGCATTACCTGTTAATAATGCTCCGCCCAACACATAGGGAAGCGGTGTAATATTTGCCAAAAAACGGTAATTATCAATTTCCTGGTTGCCGGAAAGTCCATAACTGATCCTAAGTTTTGCGTCTGATAAATATTTCAAATCCTGCATCCAGGTTTCATTCCGTACTTTCCAAGCAAACGCACCGGAGGGGAAAAAACCGAACTTATTATTGGTGCCAAAACGAGAGGATCCATCCCTTCTACCGGTGAGTGTCAGTAAGAACCGATCGTCAAAACCGTAGTTGACTCGTGCGATATATGAAATCAATCGCCACTGGTTTACACCTGAGCTAGCCGGAATAAGTGTCGACCCGGCTCCCAAATTATGATATTTAGCAAAGTCATCATTGAAAGTATTGGCATTGGCCGTGGCCGTTTCATAATCAGACTGCTGATAGCTGTACCCTAGCAATGCGTTAAGTTGATGAATCGATCCGAAAGTGCGCTCATAAGTCAAGGTATTTTCGTTTAACCAGTTGATAGTTTGTGCAGATGCGACAGAAGCGCTTCCGCCTAAGCTCGCACCTGTAATTACCCGGCGTGAAATATAATTGCTTGCCTTATTGGACTGTAAATCGGCGCCCAATGTAGTTTTAAATCTCAGATGATCGCTGATTTTAAATTCTGCATAGGTATTTGCTAAAAATCGAATCAAAGAACCTTTGTTGGTGAATTCCTGTGACATTGCATAGGGATTATCAGCCCCCAAACCATTGAGGGGTCCCTGGTTAGTAAAGTAAGCTCCATCGGAATTCCATACCGGAAAAGTTGGCGAATAGTTCAAAGCTGAAGAAACCACACTTTCATAAGCGGTATTGCCCGCTATTTCCGTACGCGCGCTATTACTGGAAGTGTGTACACCCTGTGCAGATAGGCCCACTTTCAGCCGACTTGAGACATCACTATCTACATTTGTCCGAAGTGAATAACGTTTAAAATCAGAACCAATAACGATACCGTCTTGTCCATAATAGCCAAGCGAAATGGCATAGCGCGTTTTTTCGGAGCCACCTGATATACCTAATTGATGATCTTGTATAGGTGCTTTGCGCAAGATGACATCTTGCCAATCTGTACCTTCACCTAAACTTGAAGGCAACGGACGTTCGTCACTACTTCCGTCAAAATAGGGCACCGAACCATTATTAACATTGGCATCATTGACAAATTCTGCAAACTGCCGGGCATTCAACAGGGGGATTTTTCGTCGTACGCTCTGCTCTCCATAATAACCGTCGTAACTCACAATGGATCTTCCGACTTTTCCTCTACGTGTAGTTACCATGATGACGCCATTTGAACCTCTCGATCCGTAAATAGCTGTCGCTGACGCATCTTTCAGGACCTCCATTGATTCGATGTCGTTGATGTTAATAGAGTTGAGATCGCCGGTCGGGAAGCCGTCAATAACATATAAAGGTTCATTGCCTGCGTTAACGGAACCTGTGCCACGAATGCGTACCGTAGTGGCTCCCCCGGGCCTAGCCGAGTTTGTGGTAACATTGACGCCCGCCACCCGCCCTTGCATGGCGCGGTCTAAGGCCACAATTGGCGTAGCGCGAATGTCCTTCTCCCCTACGGTAGATACTGCTCCTGTTAAATCTCCTCGTCTCACCGTACCATATCCTACTACTACTACTTCGTCTAATGCCGACTCCTGTTCGGCCAACGTCACATTAATCTGTGTACGCTGCCCAATTGACTCTTCCTTCCGTTGGAAGCCGGTAAATGAGAACACGATGAAGGCTCCGTCCCGAACAGATAATGAATAATAGCCATCACTATTCGTTATCGTACCTACTTTTGGATGCTCCTTAACAAAAACAGAGACCCCTTCCAAGCCTCTTCCATCTTTGTCTGTTACACGTCCTTCTATTATTAACTGTGACAGCTCTGGTGGCCCTAGGCTTACCCCTCCAAGAGAGGATCGCTCACTTAGTTTTAATACAACAGTTTTTTCTTCTTTCGAGACGATTTCTACCTTTAAAGGATAAAAGCACTGCTTTAATACCTCTTCTATGGGCGTCTCTTTTACGTCGATAGACACCTGTTTCAGGGTGTTAGAACGATCAACATTATAGATAAAATCATAGCCTGTCATTTTTCCTAACCGCCGCATTACTTCTTTTATCGCAACGTTGTTAACCTTTAAGGTAACTCGCTGCGCCAAGCTGATCGCATAACAATGGCTACAGATGATGGTTAAGATGAAAATGAGCTTCATTACCGCTATTAATTTTAAGAAACAGCGCAAAAGTGCAACACTATTCCATGCAGTATTTTTTTTGTACATTTGATTATTAGGTTTGTTTAATACGAAAAGGAATTGACCTAATGTTCAGCTTTAAGCTACTGATCCGGAAGTGTTAGCGCATTTCCGGTCAGCTTTTTCTATTACTCAGACATAATCGTCACCCTCCTTCCTTTTATTTCGTAAGTAATCTCTCCCGTAGCAGCTAAACTGCTTAACAGATGCTGCAGGCTCTTCCTTTTAGAAAAAGTACCAGCGAAAATCTTATCCTCCATATCTCCCACATAAGTAACATCGATCTGATACCAGCGTCCTATTTTCTTCATGATATCAACAAGATTTTCATCGTTAAAGACAAAATATCCGTTTTTCCAAGCAAGCGCGGCTTCTATGTCCGCTCGTTCAATATCCAATCGATCATCAGCCACATAAGAACGGGCCTCCTCTCCTACTTTTAGCACTTGTTGTTGATGGGCTGTTCGGACTTGAACAGCACCTTCCAATAACGTTGTTTTCATTGCTAGCTCATCTTGATACGCCTGCACATTAAATTTTGTTCCCAAAACATAGATAGTCTGTTGTCTAGTATTCACGATAAAGGGACGTTCAACGTCATGTACAATTTCGAAATAGGCCTCGCCTGTTAGTCGCACATTACGCTTGCGCTCAGTAAACTGCGAAGGGAACGCTAAAGATGAATTGGCATTTAACCATACGAGCGAACCGTCAGGTAAAACGACTCGATACTCACCGCCTATCGGCGTCGCGATGGTATTGTAATTGGCAACAGGTTTCCTCCCGCTTACAGTTGTATAATTACAAGTAATTTGGCCGTCAGCAGTTTTAGTAATCCGCACCCCGGCACGCGAAGTGCTTTCTCCAGCTGATAGGCGATCCAAATCGACCGTCGAGCCATCATGTAACTTCAACTGCGCTATCGGGCGGCCAGGCGGAATCATTTGCTCAACTTCTTTATGGTTCTTTTCGTACATAAATACCCCTCCCATGCACAGAAAAATCAGTATAGAAGCGGCCATCCAATAGACCGTTCTTCGTTTTTGTCTTTTGCTATTCACCACCATTCGCCTCTTAATACGGTCCATGCTAGCTTCAAGGTCGTAAGCTTTCATTTTCTCTAACCACGAGCTCACCTTTGAAGGATCATTTAATTGTTCAAAAAGTAGCTGATTGGCTTGGGATGTCTGACGCCAAACGACGATTTCCTCTTCCTCCTCTATAGAAAGCGGCTGCTGCAATCGTTTCGAAAGTAAATAAATAATATGTTCCTGTTTATAAAAGGCCTTGCTCGTCATGTTCGGCAAATTTTTACCTTATATACGACAAACGAAGAAAGACGTACCTATTCGATTACTTATTTTTTTAAGAAAGAAAAAGGTGAATGAATAAGAGCCCCGAAACACTTCCTGCAAATTGCTTTTTCAGCATTCTTAAAGCTCTTACTTTGTGGTTTTTTACCGTCTGTACAGATAGATCCAAGGATTGAGCAATCTCTTCATTCGTTAGGCCTTCTACAAATCCTAATTGCATCACATGCTTACATTGAGAGGGTAGATGCTGAATTGCTCTATATAATTCCGCCAACACCTCAGTATGGATTAAATCATGGAGATAGTCCTGTTCAACTTCTTCACATTGATCAAGCCAAACGCTATGTCTTTTGTGTATTCGTCCCTGTGTTTTGATAAAGTCTAGGCAGGCATTTCGGGTAGCTTGATATAGAAACGCTTTCAGATGCGTCTCATTTGTTAACACCTTCTTCTGCTTCCAGAGACGAAGAAATAGCGATTCGATAATATCTTCACTTTCGTCATCCCCCACATATTTTGTTGCAAAGAAACGAAGTGCGGCATAGTAGGTCTTATACGTCCGTTCGAAAACGGCATTGTCACCTAGATTGCATTGACCACCTCCGATATGCATTTCGATGTTTATAATTGGTTAGATAATAAAGGAGTATACTGAGAAGCCCCTTTCTGTAAAGGTATAAAATAAAATAGGAATCAGAAAAAGATAGCAGCAATTCGGCTTTAGTTCCCAAGCTAACAACCAAAAACCAATAACTAACAACTATTAGCTAACCGCTAACTACTAACTAACTGCTAAAAACTCTTCCAATACCTGGTGAAGATTATCAAACATACGATCAACTAGTAAAGATTGGCGAATCGACTCATGTGTCTGTACACCCCAGCACATCAACCCGGCGGCCTTTGCCGCGGTTGTTCCCGTTACAGAATCTTCCAGTACCAGACAATCCTGCTTGTCTACCCCTAATTGCTCTACACACATAAGGTACGGCTCGGGATGTGGCTTGGTATTCTTAACTTCCGTACGCGTCACTAAGCACCTAAAATATTTCATCAAATCATGGGCTTCCAAATAGTAAATAGCAACTTCCCGCTTGCTGGAAGTAACAAGAGCGATCACGATTTCTTCTTTATGCAGATAACTAATCAGCTCTTTTGCCCCAGGCATCAATGGTACTAATTCTTCATCATACTGCTGTGCTACTTTCGATTTTACTTTTGACAAGAACTCATTAACATCCGGTTGGAAATTATATTGTTTTTGTAGCACATCAATTGCCTGAACATCTGTTTTACCGGCAAGCGATGTAAGCCATAATTCACTTTCCAGTATAAAGCCGTAAGTGGCTAACACCGCTTTCCAAGCTTTATAGTAAAACCACTCTGAATCTATTAAAGTTCCGTCTAAATCGAATAACACTGCTTTTGGTTTTTTTAGCATCATATTTTTACATTTACTTATTTCTTCACTATAGCTGATGCAAAATGCGAAGAAAAGCTGGGTTTTACCTTATTAAATAAAACTTTTGTAAATTACACTAGGATAATTAATCCCTCGTCAATATGTTCCTAATTTGATACCCGCTAAAGGTACTTTGGTACGGCTATTGTACTATTATGGATAGTATTGATTTTAAACGCATTTACTATGGAAATTACAACAACTACTGTTCACGATTTACATTGGGATTTTCCAAGTTCGCAAGATTTTTCTGCTCAAATTACAAACAATAAAATCACGAAACTTTCCTTTCAGGACGTAGGGGAATTAACCAATTCACACCTCGATTCAATTAACGAGAAATATCTTCGCAACGTTCATCGGGCACTTAGCAATCTGTTTCAACACCTCGATCAAGTACGTAGCCTAGGAAATCTTCCATCAAAAGAAGAAGAAGATAGTGCTGACAAAACAGATCGCGCACAGCAGCTCCGATATCTTCAAAAAGACGAGAAAGATATGCTGGAACATCGGGAGAATATTATGAACCGCATCCGAAGGTTATAATAGATCGCTCTAAATTGGAGAAGAAAATCCAGCCTTATCGACTAGATTTTCTTCTCATCTATTACAATATAAGTTAATACCCTGGGTTTTGTTTTAAATTAGGCTCCACCCTCAGTACCGTTTGATGGAAAGGCCACAAGTAATTATGTGGTGCAAAGTGACGATCTTCGATTTTCAACGACACCATTTTTCCATTCACTAAACGTGTGTGTCCGAGTGCAGGCTGGCTCAATACTTCCTCAGCAATGCGCCAACGAAGTATATCCTCATAACGAAGCCCCTCTCCTGCAAACTCAATGCGTCGTTCGTTGCGGAGTAATTCAACCCATTGTTGTTGTGTATAAGCGCTGTAGGCAGGTAAAGTTACATTAGCTACTGACATGTCTAAACCCGCACGTTCACGCACCAGATTAATACAGCTTTTCGCCAGCTCGTCGATTTGACCCAACATAATTTTCGCTTCCGCATAAGTTAGTAGGACCTCCGCGTATCGAATTAAACCGAAAGTCAGGGTTCCGTCTCTAAACGCATCGGCCTCCGATACAAACTTTCGAAACCAATACCCCGATTTACTGGCGCGTTGATTTTCATAGAACATCGGATTGCCGGGCGTGTAGATATCAATTTTTTCTCCATAAAAAGTATCACCGGGTCCCATAATACTAGCAGCATAACGTGGATCCCGATTCAACCCCGGATTGAGTTCATATTCTTCTTTTGTATGCAATGGACATTGATCTATCGGACGTCCCTGTAAGGTCCAGTAAGCATCTACCAGCGATTTCAAAGGCACTGCATATGATTGACCATTCCCTGTTCGGAAATGTGGCCCAAGATCGCGGAATGAATAAGTCGCTGCATTTCCCACGCTCTCCCGTTCCATATGAAGAATAAATTCCTTGTTTTTTGTATCACCTTCGTATTGAAACAAATCGCGATAGCTGCTATACAATTGATATTTACCACTATCCATGATCTCCTTTGCCAGTTGGGCGGCTAATTCATAACGTTCGTTGAATAAAGCATAGCGCATAATCAAGGCTTTAAACGAGTATCGATTAAACATGTATTTATTAGTCGTATATTCATTATCGGGCAACCGATTCGCTACCTCAACAGCCATGCTGAATAAGTTATCCAATACTTGGGCCTTTGGGGTAGGAGCTACTTTGGATCCCTCAATCGTAGTTGGTTCCAACACAAACGGAATATCTCCCCAGCGCATAACGGCTTCAAAATAATGCCAAATGCGTAAGCCTTCCAAAATGGCTTTATATCTTTGCCTTACCGCTTCGTCCTCTACATAAGGCACATTGATATTTGCCAGATACGTATTTATCCGACCGATATGCTTCATATGAATGGTCCAATAGTATTCAAAGGCCCTTGTATTACTGTTAAAGGTACCGTTCGCTATGCGTTGATGATGGTCACTTTCGGCGCGACTATACGCATTATCCGATCGAGCATCTTTCATGTAAGACAATAAACGACGATCACTCCGATTGGTAAAAACATCCAGGTAAGTGCTATACACCACCCTGCGTAAATCATCTTCATCTACAAAGAACTCTTGAAACGTTGTTGCTGTAGGATCCGTTTTGTCCAAAAATTTCTCGCAGCCACACGCTATATAACTTAATAAAATCAGTATAAATAATTTCCTTTTCATCTCTTATTTTTTGTTGTCATTGAAATAACGCTCACAGAATTGTGGCACGAAGGCCGATACTATAAATAGCCATGCGTGGATAACTTCCATTACCACCGTTCCTCTCTGGTTCTAAACCTTCCCATTTCGTGAAGGTGAAAGCATCCTGCGCATTTAGATAGATCCGCACATTTTGAATTCCCTTAACCAATCGAGGGATGGTGTAACCCAGTTGGATCATTTTGATACGGAAGAAGGCCGCATTACTTAGCCAAACATCGCTGAGTACTGCATTAGAACTGGCACCGGTCCATACTCTCGGAAACCGGCTATTCGGTGTTTCGGGCGTCCAACGGTTATCCATGTATTCCTGACGAGGTGTGCCGAAGCTATTATTTGTACCATCCATTAGTACAGGATAGCCCTCCAAGCCGCTCACCCATCCAGTGCGCTTGCCTACACCTTGTCCCAACACCGTAAAATCCCAGCGCTTATAACGCAGATCTATATTGATTGCATAGTTCATGTGCGGAAAAGGATCGCCCAAGTCTACCCGGTCCATCTCGTTGATGATACCGTCACCATTTTGATCGATATAACGGATGTCTCCCGGCAGGGTATTCGGTAATTTAGCTGTTGTATTGTTGACCTCTTCCTGGTTTTGAAAATAACCGTTGCTTCGGTATCCGTAATAATTATCTAAGGCGATTCCAGGATACCAAATCTTATTCTCATTGTCTTTAAAAATTAATGTATCATTTGCTCCGTATCCAGCTTTTAAGACTTTATTACGATTATCAAACAACATTCCTCCAATGGTATAGCTAAAATCACCTAATTTATCAGACCATTGCGCGCTGATTTCCCACCCCCTATTTTCAACTTCGCCAATATTGACAGCCGATTCGAGGTTATTAGATCCTGTAAGCGGTGGCACCGGAAAACGTCCATAGATAAGATCGTATGAATGCTTATTGTAAATTTCGGCTGTTAAACTAAGGTGATCGTTCAATGCAGTCAAATCTAACCCAACGTTCCATTGCTTTTGCTTTTCCCAGGAAAATTCGGGATTAGGTACACGCATCGTCCAACCCCAATCATTTACATTTTCCTGCCATAGATAGGGGTCTACATTTTCATTTCCAATGCGTCCATATGAAAACCGCAGTTTGAGATTCGTAATTGCTCCTGATGAACGTATATTGTCAAAGAATTTTTCATTTTGGGCATTCCATGCGATAGCAGCAGAAGGGAACATTCCCCAACGATGCCCTGGAGCAAACTTGCTGCTACCATCCGCCCGGGCCGTAACCTCGACGATATAACGATTATCGAAAGCGTAATTTACCTTACCAAAAAAAGAGGCCTTGCTAACTTCCCTATAATCCGTGTAGTTATAATTCATAATTTCTGAACCTGCAATCAGATAGAGCTTATCCTTTTGCCCCCTTAGATCTTGTTCGTAATTAATATTCGCCCGTGCGGTAAGTTGGCTCACACTTACGCCCTGTTTTGCGCCAACATAATTGGCCCAGGTGGCTGCAGGTTTACCGTCTCCATCATAAAACATAAAAGTAGAGCGCTTAATTTTGCTCGCCGACTTATTAATGGTATAAGAAACATTTCCTTCCAAAAACAAATTACTTTTCAAAAAATACTTGGGTCGCAAGTTGATCGTGCTTACATCGTACATATTATTTCTTCTTCCTCCATGCGCAATAGAGGCCAAGGGGTTTAGGTTATTATGTAAAATATAATGCTCCGGTTTATCCGACTCATAAAAAACAGGTTGAGTTGGATTCATCTTCCAAGCATCCTCATACAACCAATTTCCACTGGGATCATCATCAATATCGCTGAGTTGTAACCGGTCCACTTGCAAGCGATGTGCGTAAAAATCAGCCAATAGCACAAATTTGTCTGCTACATTGATATTGGTATTAAAGCGGGCACTAAACTTCTCCGACCCTTCGTACTGATTAAGGCCGCTTTCGTTAATATAGCCGAGCATCAGATTAAAAGTCCCTACACCTCCGCCACCGGATATACTGGCTGTAACGTTCTGTGCATGCGCCCGCTGTTGCATGACTTGGTCCAACCAGTTTATTTCCGTATACTGCCCTTGATCAGCTAAGGCAATTTGCTCATCTGTAAAAAGCAGCGATTGCCCCTGTGCCCGATGGGCCTCATTATTTAAGCGCATATAATCCGCTGCCCTTACAAAATTGGGTTTATCAATAGGCTCATTGAATGAGGTCCAAGAATGTAGGTCGACCTTAAACTGACCGGTTTGGCCTCGTTTCGTTTCAATAATGATAACTCCATTGGCACCACGCGATCCATATAAAGAAGCTGAAGCAGCATCTTTTAGGACGTTGATGCTTTTAATCTGATTGGGATCAAGGTCGGTCAGGCTCTGCTCCATGCCATCTACGATCACCAAAGGTTCGGCGCCTTGCAAAGTACCGACCCCTCGAATGGAAATAGTCCCCGGCACACTTCCCGGCATATTATTACCTTGCATTAAAGTAACACCCGGCAAAGTACCACTGAAGGCCTCCTGCAATTTAAAAATAGGCCTATTGGTTGCTCTATCCATATTCAATTCGGCAACAGATGACGCGATATGTCTCTTCTCAATCGTACTGTAACCGGTTATCACCACTTCCTCCATTTGTTTATCCTCTTCCTCCATCACCACGTCCACTTTGATGCGGCCTTTCGTGTTCACTTCCACGGAAGCAAAGCCCAATATGCTAAATATGAGTGTTGCATCACTCGGAACTTCTATCCTATATTTACCGTCCTCATCGGAAATCACACCGATATTCGAGCCCTTTACTACAATCGTCACTCCTGATAAAGGTTTTCCCTTTGCATCACGTACCGTACCATCAACCATGCTTTGTCTCTTCTTTGAGCTATTCTTATTATCAAGAAGTGATATATACGTTGTTTCAATTTTCGATACGATGATGTTTTTCTGCATAATCTCATATGATAGCCCCTGCCCTTGCAGCACTTGCTGCATCGTTTCGTTTATATTTTTTTTCGAAAGTGTTACGTTAAAAGGTCGGGTTTTCTCCAACAAATTAGCATCAATTAAAATGTTGTAGCCGCTCTGCCTACGGATTTCTCGAAATACATCTTTTAAAAGGGCGTTTTTTCGATTGAGATTAATGCTTTGTCCATAGATCGCAGCTTGAGCGTGGAGGGCGAGGAACACTAGGATCATAATCCCCTTCATAATCAGGAAAAGTCTAAATCGTTTGCGCATAGCAATAGCGCAAACAAATGCAGTATAATTTTTATACATTTGAGTACAGGTTTATTAATATTAGGTCCTTAAACTTAAATTGATGAACATGGCGGCGACAGGTCGCACGATCAGGGGCGGTGGTGCGCTCCTGATCTCCTTACCTTCGCACCATTTAGGTTAGCTTAATTCATAACGATTACCCTCCTTCCTTTAATGGTGAAACGTGCTATTTTCGTTTTTTCAAACCCGGCAAGTAATTGTCGGATATCCTCTGCTTTGGAGATGGTCCCATCCAATCGTTTCCCTTCAAAGTTCCCTTTATATTCGATTTCTACATCATACCATCTACTGATTTTTTTCATTACACGCTCCAAGGGTTCACTGTTAAAGAAAAAATTGCCATTCTTCCAAGCTAATGTTTCTTCCAAATCAACGGATACTATTTCCGTTTTTTCGGCTGTTAAACTGGTCTGCGCCTGCTGCCCCGGTTTTAGAAGATGTCGTTCCTCTCCTCTTCTAACCTGCACACTCCCTTGTACCAACGTCGTTTTTATCAGCTTATCATCGGCGTAAGCACAGACATTAAAATGCGTCCCCAACACATCAATTTGTACACCTGCTACATCAACAACGAAGGGATTACTCTTATCGGCGGCTACTTCAAAATAAACCTCTCCTTTCATGGATAGTCTCCTTTCGTTTTCACTAAAAACAAGTGGATAACTAATGGAAGAAGCACTGTTTAGCCACACCTTCGTACCATCCGGCAATACAACCTGATATTCACCGCCAGTTGGTGTAGCGATGGTATTCAAAAGCTCTTGATTACTTTCTTTGCTTTTTTTAACATCAGACGCGTAAATCAATCTTCCCCGGGTAGCGCGTATATGCATGTTTCCCTGCACAGCTACCTCTTTATTAGCCGTGCTATCCAGCGCAATACAGGTACCATCTGCCAATGTTAAAATTGCTTTCTTTCCGCCGGGAGTAATATTACTTGACGCAACACTTGAAGTTTGCCAATTCGTTGAACCATTATTAACATAACTTAAAAACCATCCGCCAAACAAGACCAAAATCAAACCAATAGCAGCCGTCGCAACTAGAAGCCATGGTCGTTTCTTAGGGTGCCGCTTCCTTTGAAAAGATAGGTGCGCCGATTCTTTAAAACGACTATCCTGAATGATTCCCTGATAAATCTCATCACTGGGGATCGGCATATCTGTCGTCAGGTCAAGCTCATCCATAATGCTTACTATAGCCTCGTCTAACACTTGTTCGTGCCCCTTTTCGTGAAGATAGTCCACTAAAACCCGATAGTCTTCCGGAAGTAAATTGTCTTCTAAATAGGCCGTAAGTAAGAGCAGCAAGCGATCTTTCGTCATTAAACTATATAAAAATGATACTATTGTAAGGGTAAACGCATGAAAGCCGAAAGA
This sequence comes from Olivibacter sp. 47, assembly GCF_030372825.1. Lineage (NCBI taxonomy): Bacteria > Pseudomonadati > Bacteroidota > Sphingobacteriia > Sphingobacteriales > Sphingobacteriaceae > Olivibacter > Olivibacter sp. 47. Next base: position 4,703,095 of record NZ_JAUCNR010000001.1, on the reverse strand, counting down.
GGGTAGGGTAAGATTAAAAAAATTATTTTCGCCACAAAAGATAGACAATCAAAACCGAGTAAAAGATGTCATGTTGTGCCAAATATAATCGCAGGTTTTTTAAGGCGCATACCAAGTGATATTTTACGGTATTTTTAGATATCCGTAGTTCACTGGCAATTTCCTCATAAGAGAGCCCTTCGGTTCTACTAAGTTCAAACACCAGTTTTTGTTGTTTAGGCAATCTATCTAACGCCTGTTGCGTGATCTGTCGTAGATCATTCAGTAAGATTGTATCCTCTGTTTCTGTGCTTAGGTGTATCGAAAATTTTGTCGCTTCTTCCTGCATTCGTACTACAACCGTAGATCGTCTGAAGGCATCAATTGTCAAGTTCCGTGCTTTGGCAAAAATATAAGGATATAGTGGTAACTCGTCCGACAAATCGTTTCTGTGAATCCATAAATTTAAAAAGGTTTCTTGGGTCACTTCTTTACTTAACTCAATATCTTTAAGAAACGCATAGGCAAAGCGAAATACGGATTGATGACACTGTTGATAAATGAGCTGAAAAGCCTGTTCATTTCCGTCACGAAGCTTCCGGATAGTCAACGGATCTATTATTGGCGGCACAGGCATAATCGATCATCAATAATTAATTAGTCAGCACAAATTAGCGGATATTTTTTTATTATCAAAACTTTCCTTTTATTTCGAAACGTTTCGTTGAAGGGAATTGCTTACCTACAAAGCAATCGCTATTAAAATTCACTTGGACTTTAATTGATAACCTTAATATCTCACGTCCATCCGCTCGGAGAAAACACCAACGATAGATTATTGCGTACTTGGCTAGGTATATATAGCAAAAAGGTTCTACTTTTGAAGCAGAACCTTTTAAGACTATCCTACATGATACGCTCTTATGTCTGATTTTGATCAATTAATGCATCCACTTCTGCGTCTCTAAGCCAACGGTTGTATTTTCGTATTTCATCAATTCTACCACGAAAATAATTAGATGAACCTGTATGCGACCCCTCATAATTATAACTATAACCCATTTTCTGAGGTGGTTCCTGAGGGTCTAGTATTCGATCGCTCTGATAATAATTAGTTAAAACAATATTGCCATCAACTAAAACTTCAAGTACCGACTTGTTCTTCGACCAGCGGACAACGATATGCTGCCATTGTTGGCACTTAATGACCTTCGGTGTCGTCGGCCAAATATTTTCATTTGTCCAATAGAGTGTCATGGTGCTATCGGGGTTTATAAACATATTATATTCCCGAGCACTGAAGTTATGGAAATAAGCTTTTATAAACAACGGATGAAGCTTTTCAAGATCATCCAGATTGATCCAAAAGGCTAAACTTCCTTCAGCTTCACCCAATCCTGCTCCTATATCCATGCCTTGTCCATACAAACCATTATTTACCATTCTTAGCGCCTTATTGGGTACATTAAAACGATCGGCACCAAAAGTGGCCTCTTTGATGTCATAAGTTTCATTACTGACTTGATCTATGCTGTTTCCGCTAAACGGAAAGTAGTAAACCAAGCCGCTGTCAAGATCAACAACGGGATCCATGTCTCCATTTCCCTTGTCGCAACTGTTGATCAGTAGGGTTACGAACAACACGTTCAGCAACCATACAAAATAGCGATAGCTTTTCATAAAATTATTTGTATCTATAATTGTGTTGCTACACCCTGTTTAATAGGATAGCCTTTAACGCGGGAGAGCGTTTAATTCGCACAAAAAGCCAACCACAACCTCAGCAGATTTTGTCGGTTGGCAATAATTGTGCAGAAGCGTTGATCAATACACGCCTTTTAAGAAATAAATGAAAAATATGCACAGTCCGGTGCATGTAGGTATTGTCAAATCGACCTTTGTGCTCGATTATTTTAGTGTATAAAAGTGATTAGAACATTTAGGGCACCAAAATTTTCTCTTGTAAAAAGGCAGAAATAGCTTCACAAATCTGTTGCGGGGTATACGATAATCCGTAACCGCGCCACACCTAGGACATTTTGCTTCGCTTGCGAAGGTTGCAACCTGTTGCATGGTTGATGTATTTAAAATAAAAGATTAAGTTAGGGAGCGAAGGGTGTTATCCTTCTGAAATGTCCGTTCGTTATATACTGTATCGCATCACATGACTGTCAAAAGACAACCAAACTCAGTCAACGCAAAAACGTTTCAAATCAAATGACAATACCAAATATGCAACAAACAAAACTTAGTGCTAAACTAATCATTATATCACAAATACACAATTATAATGTGCAATATTGAGAAATACACCATTATCACCGAAGTGAGATATCTCAACACGATTAACACCATACCAACCTGATCCAGGAAGGTAGATTGCTACATTGCAAAAAATTACAGATGAAGTAAATGAAATAAAATCAGCTTCCGATAGCGCTCACTTTAAACCCTATACGCTCCAGCTGCCCCTTATCTAAAATATTCCGTCCGTCAAATATATGCGCAGGTTTAAGCATTGCATCATAAATTTTTTGCCAATCATAATCCTTGAATTCATCCCATTCTGTCAGTATAGCTACTGCATGTGCATCTTGACAGGCTTCATAAGGATCTTGTACTACATCAACAAGCAGCTGGTTTTCTTCTACAGTTCTGGTATTTAGATAATCTAAATCGGCATACATTTGATCGGCAGAAACCTTCGGATCATACACGGCAATCTTTGCTTGCTCATAAAGTAAATGATCTGCGACGTAGATAGCGGCAGACTCGCGTGTATCGTTTGTGTCTTTCTTGAAGGCCCAACCTAAAAAAGCGATCTTTTTTCCGTTCACTGTATTATAAAGCGTCTTGATAATCTTATTGGCAAAACGCCTCTTTTGATGATCATTCATAATAATCACCTGTTCCCAATAATCGGCAACCTCATTTAAGCCATAACTTCTGGCTATATATACCAAATTGAGAATATCTTTTTGAAAGCAGGAGCCTCCAAACCCTACGGAAGCTTTTAAAAATTTTGGACCAATTCTACTATCCGTTCCGATAGCGCGGGCAACCTCTCCAATATTGGCTTCTGTAAATTCGCACAGTTCAGATAAAGCATTAATAGATGATACACGTTGAGCCAAGAAAGCATTGGCAGTAAGCTTCGACAGCTCAGAAGACCATACATTTGTCGTTAGAATCCGCTCTTTGGGCACCCACCGCGCATATATGTTCACAAGTGCTTCTATAGCTTGTTTCCCTTCCGCATCTTGATCACCGCCAATCAGCACGCGATCGGGTGTTAGCAAGTCATCAACAGCGGTGCCCTCTGCTAAAAATTCCGGGTTAGAGAGTATCTGGAATTTGACATTATTCCCGGTGTGTTTTAGGATATCCTTCAAAGTGCTAGCTGTACGGACGGGCAAAGTTGATTTCTCTACCACAATTTTATCACTTGTGCTTACGCGAGCGATTTGTCGGGCACAAAGCTCAATCCATTTTAAATCTGCGGCCTGCCCCTTACCTGCTCCGTAAGTCTTAGTTGGTGTGTTCACCGAAATAAAAATCATGTCGGCCTCTTTAATAGCACGATCGACCTCCGTTGTAAAAAAAAGATTCCGACCACGCGCTTCCGCCACTATTCCACTTAATCCCGGCTCATATACCGGTATATTTTCCACATTAGGATCGTTCCATTTATTAATACGTGATTCATTCAGATCCACTACCGTAACCTGAATATCCGGACATTGTTTGGCGATGACCGCCATGGTTGGGCCGCCAACATAACCGGCACCTATGCAGCAGATTTTTGTGATGTTCATTGATTATTCTTTATAAGTTAAGGTTCTTTGCTGTTTACTTCTTCTTCCACCACTTATTTGATTGCTCCTCTTGACCATAACTTCCATAAGCATATCCATAGTAGCTATAACCATTCCCCCTCTTTCGCACATCATTGAGGACGATAGCGTAATTTCCCAGCCTTCTTTCCCTTTTCATATCTTCCGGTAACGCAAGTAGGTTATATGGTGTGTAATGAGCACGCGTCACGAACACAAATAAGTCAGCGTAGTTACTGAGCAGCTGGGCATCTGTCACCGCACCAATCGGTGGTGCATCAATAATAATAATATCAAATCGTTCTCGTGCGACTCTAAACAACTCTTTGGTACGTGCTTGCATAATCAATTCGGACGGATTGGGAGGTATCGGCCCGCATGGCACAAAATAAACATTCCCGGTACTATCCACCGGTCGCGCAATATCGTCAAGCGTCAACTCCTTATTTACCATAAAATTGGATATCCCTTTTTGCCCAACTTGCGTCTGATAAGTTTTAGACAATTTTGGCTTACGGAGGTCAAATTCCATGAGTAGAACTTTTTTATCCGACTGGGCGAAGACACTGGCTAAGTTTAGCGAAATAAAAGATTTTCCTTCTCCCGGCATACCGGAAGACAGGAGCACTACCTTACGCTCGTCTTCTGCCAAAAGGAATTGAATATTGGTACGTAGCCCTCTAAATTGCTCGGCCAATATCGAACGTGAGGAACTGAATTCCAACAAATCGATCCCCGACGTATTATGACTAAGTTCCGCTATAACAGGCGCCGAAGTCCGCTCTTCAATATCCTTACGACTCTGCACCCGTGTATTCAAACTATCTTCCAAGAAAATCTTGCCTGTAGGAATTAAAAGGGCCACAACAAAACAACCTAGATAAACAAAGGTTGACTTTGGACTAAAAGGTTGTTTATCTGCCTTAGGCCGATCTAAGATGGTAATCCCCGCAATACTGGATGTGTTCCCTAAAGCGGTCTCTTCCCGCTTTTGCAACAAAAACAAATAGAGTTCCTGCTTTAACTGTTGCTGTCTCGACAAGTCGAGAAAAGCACGCTCCTGCGCGGGTACCTGTCGTATATCGCCACGAATCGATCGTGTGCTGCGCTCAATTTCCTGCTTATTGATTTCCAGAGAACGTCTCGTGTTCTTGATGTAATCAAAAATATTTTCCTTTACTGAAGTAATCCGCTGATCTACATTTTTTATAATCGGATTGTTCGGTCGATATCCCATCAGTAAGCGATCGCGTTCTAGAATGAGTCCATTATAATTCGAAATCAGCGCGTTAAACGCCTGGTCTGACGATTGCCCATTACTCAATACATTGCCGGATATCAAGCTTTTGCTTCCGGGTACGTTAAGTAATGAATCTACTGCATCCATTACTTCCATCCGTATTTGCACATCATCTAGCTGTTGTCCATATTCTTTATTGCTCTGAAGCATAAGTTGAGATTGCGCCGATATGTTAGTCAAACCCTGCCCTTGCATAAATTGTTGAATTTTTTGTTCAATACTCGTCAACTCTGTGTTTACCAAAATAATGCGTTGGTCAATAAAGGAAATCGTACTATCTGCTATTCGGCTTTTGTTCTGAATATTCTGCTTAATATATTGATCGATGTAACGATTTAGCACATACTCTCCTTTGGATTTAAGGGCGCAATCCATCTGTAAATCAATAATTGTGGTTAGCTTATTACTAATATTCGTTGTAATGGTTGATCGTAACGAAGAAACCGCATCATCAAAAGGCAAAACCTTAATCTTGTATTCTACGTCTTCTACCGCCGCTTTGGATTCGCCATTTTTCTCCATAGTGAAGGAGCCATAACCTGCTAATTCGAATGGACTATTGAAAGGGATCTTCTGTAGAATCTTTTGTTCTCCATTACTTTCGTAAGATAGATTGAAAAAGGCACTGTCATAAGGCTGCATAGTAAGCAGTAAAGCCCGACTAATGGTGTCAGTTACGCCGTTGAAAACGAGCTTGTAAGGCCCTTCAAAAACTTCTACATCGCGCAAGGGCTCTTCCTTAAACCACATAATATTAAGTTTAAAGTCCCTTACGAGTGCCTCCATCAATGAACGTATTTTCAGAATCTCCGATTGATTGTCTACACCACTTGTAGTTCCAAGTAAGCTCTCAAGATTTAATTGAGCTGCCGAAGGGGTGGATTGCTGGTCATCTTCGATCAGTATTTTTGCTGCTACATGATACAAAGGGGTGGTGTAATACCGGAGATATACATAGCCTGCCACAAAGCACAGTAGTAAACTCAAAAGAAATAACGGCCATAATCTTATTAAACGTAGTAATAATCTTTATAGCTGAATGCAGACTTTCGCTTCGATTGAGATGTTACTTCCATATTATATGTATTCATTGATCGGGTTCAATTAGAGTCGTGTTATAATAAGTGCCGCAGTGGATAATAATGATGCAATGATGGCTATCACACTGAAGCGAGAAGATTCAGCAGCAGCTATTTTACCCTTACTAGGTTCCACGTAAATAATATCATTTTGCTTTAAGTAGTAATAAGGCGATTTAAATAATTGCGAATCGTTTAAATTAAACTGCACGAGTTCCTTCCCGGTATTCGTCTCACGTATCAATAGCACATTCTCCCTCTTCCCATATATAGTCAAATCTCCAGCTAAGCCAATCGCATCTAAAATTGTTACTCGCTCTGATGGCATCGTATAGCTCGAAGGTCGGTTTACCTCTCCGATTACAGTTACCTTAAAATTAACAAAGCGAACCTGCACAGTTGGATCCACAAAATATTCGTTAGCCTTTTTACGAATTAGATTACGTGCTTCATAACTGGTTAATCCTTCTAGTTTAATCCTTCCCAATACGGGCAATTCTACTTCTCCCTCTTTATCTACCACAAATCCTGTTGCTCGTTGTTGACCACTTCCGGGGCTCGCTATGCTATTATTAGTTGCGGCATCGTTCACTTGTGAAGCAGCGTTGACATCGGCAGTTTGTATGGTAATATCCAAGATGTCATCTTCTTTTATTTTCAGTTCTGTATATGCTGCTTGTTCGATCTTATTATATTCTGTCTTAGGAATATTTTTAAAATAAGGAATGGTCTTATTACTCTGGCAAGCAGTTGCCAAAAACGCTATTAACACTAAAAAAAAACCAATGCGCATTTTTTCATTATATATCTTCTTATCCTGATTAATTATTTTATTCATTGCGTAATCGAGCGTTAAAAAATACGATAGCTAACACCAAGGCTAAAGCCTACATTGTCGTAAAAATCACCGGCATCCCAAGCGATTTCGCCGTTAATCCACCACTTTCTATTCAAAACATAGCTTACACTTTGTAAACTGTAAAACTGCTTATATGTACTATTTACATACTTTTCGATCGCTGTAGCCCCCATGAAGTGCACGTTATAAGTGAGAAGCGTTTTGAAGCTAAAGTGCTTGAAAGGTGCATACTCAATTCCCAGATGCCCACCTACTACGCGGTTACTAATAATGTTTGCCTTCCCCATAATCCTTCCTTCACGACCTTCGTCTTGCTGCCAGTTAAAGGGTTTCACAGGCAGAAAATGACTCCCTCTTACCCGGTTCAGAAACAAGGGGGTTCCAATGATCATATCTTTATATTCCCAACCGGTTTTATAGATTCCATTGTTGTAATAGCTTTGCTGTTCCTTTCCATAGTCTTCCATCTGTTTGGTATGGATAAACTCAACGAGCACCTTTCTTATTTTCCATTTCGGTTCTTTAAAAGTTAAGCTAAGGCCAGCAAGGCGGTCGATGTTACGGATATCGATACCCGTACCACTTTCAAAAAATAGCTGATTATAAAAATGCCAATAACCATAACCACTTTCCAAATCGAAACCACCTTCCAGCGTTCCACGCTGGTCTCCTGCACGATTGGGGCGCAGTATACTATTTGATGGTAAACTGCCATCATTTGCCTCTTTTACAAGGAAAACATCCCAAAAGCCCTTCCAGCTTCTATCTAATGAAAACCTTCCCCTCTTTCCACCCCATTCACCAAAGTGAACAACCCCACCAAATAATTTCAATTTTCCTCTACCAACGCGTAAATAAAATGCCTTTTCGTGTAAATAGGATTCGTAGTAACGATCTTTCCCCATCCAACCGTGACTGATTAAACCTTTAAATTGTACCCATCCGTTAGTAAAGGGAATTTCTTTATACGCAGGCACTGCAATACCGATTTTTGGAATAGGTAAGGCATTAGCACTCAGTCCCAAAGAGCCTGTCGAAAGCGTCGGGTCGACCTCCCCAAGTACTTCACGATATCTTCCTCCCCGAAGCTCCCAACCCTTATAATTAACTTTCACATTTCCTTCTACAATCGTAAAACCCTCAAAATGATTATGATTATAGACATCTAAGGTATAATTCACTCGAAAATCCCCATTTTTTGACGCATGTTCGTTAGCGAGGTAGACATTTGTCGAAACATCACTTTGCCTATCCTTAATCGTTCCGTATCGGTTTGCAACTAACCATAGTGGTAAAAAATCTTTCGAGGCTACCGTCGTTATCGTACCCACAGAAAGTTTTAGTGAATCTTGCCAACGCTTTACTGAATCCTGCGCCGCCACTATTCCAATACATCCCATGCAAACTATCAATAAAAAAATTAAGCGTAATGCCATTTTTTAGTCCTTTCTTTTACACCGATCATTTCCAATAAGCGATCCTCAAAGTTTCGCATAATCCTTTCCTTCGAAAGATGTTGCATCGCATACTCTCGAGCAGCGTTACGATAACTTGCTAAATCTTCACTCAACATCCTATTCAAACCGTCTACGAGTGCTTGGGTCGATTCGGGTTCTACCAACACGCCCAATCTACCTTGGTCCACGATGTCATATAGGGAGGTGTTAGGCATGGCGGTTACCAAAGCGCAACCACCTGCAGAAAATATACCCGTCAACTTGCTCGGCATAACCAAATCGGCGGCCGATTTTTTCTGCAATACTAAGTGAATATCAGCTGTAGCTAATAAAGCGCTTAATTTTTCGTACGGTTGCAGCGGATAAAAGAACACATTGTTCAGACCTCTCTCGCTTACCGCCTTTTGCAAATTTTCCTTATTACCACCTGATCCGACGATCAAAAAACGAATAAAATGGTTTTGCTTAAATGCTTCCGCAGCCTCAATAATAACTTCCAGCCCCTGCTTTTCTCCTAAATTTCCGGCGTATAGAATAACCTTATCATCCATTGGAATATTCCATTCCTTACGCAACGACTCGTTTATCGACAGCGGTTTGATAGCCGTTTCGTCTACCCAATTGGGAAACATAATAAATTTTTCTTTCGGGACGCCTTTTGCAAGGATCTTTCGCTGCATGCCTAAGCTAATGGAGGATACCGCATGACTGCTATTAAGAAGATAACGTTCAGATTTAAACATCCAATCCAATAAGCGCTTATTACGGATCATACCAAGATCTTTCGCAGCATCGATTTGCAGATCCTGAATATGTGTCAATAAGCGTGCTTTCTTTATTTTCGCATACAATAACGCAAAGAAGCCCAAATGAAATGGTGGGTTAATATTGATGACCACATCATACTTTTTCTTTAACAGTAAACCAAACCATTTTGGCAATACTGAACCTAAAAAAGAAAATTCATGCAGAATGCGTTTCTTTGAGGTAACCTCTTTTGGCACATATAAAGGTACTCGGTAAACGGTTACACCATCAATAATCTCTTTGAACCATTTTTTTCCTTTGTAGGCTGGATGGATATCCCATTCCGGATAATAGGGAGGTGCCGTTACTACAGCAACCTCATGCCCCTGAGCAGCTAACCAAGCACCCATTTCACCGGTATATTTTCCAATACCGGTAAGCTCAGGGTAATAATTGATACCAAATATTAATATCTTCATAGCATTTCTATTTGGAATTTTGTTTACTCACTAACTCCTTTGTCTTCAAGACAATGAAGTATTCATAGATAGACTGTAGTGTAGCATAAGTAGTTCCCGCTATGCCATCTAGAAAGGCTCTCCTCCACAGCACCATATACAGCCACTTAATAAATGGGCGTCCTGGCATTTTATAGAATAAGCCCTTTTGGTGATAGCGCTTTTCTGTAAAATCCTTACTGAACAGCGCTTTTTGTAACGAGAAGTTGGTACCTTTTCCCATGTCTTCCAAGCGCATTGCTGCCTCCATATCGGCGTAACTCAAGTGCCGTTGCAACCAGTAGCGAAAACCTTTGCTAAAGGGATAATGGTCGAGGTATCCGTGTAATCGGCCTACCGGTCCATCCGGCAAAGACACCGGGTTGACCAAACGTTCGTAGCGCATTTTATCCGGTCTAAAAAATCGGAGATAAAAAGGAGATATCTGAGCATGTTTTAACCAACGGCCGTTCCAGGCAAAATCACGTCGTTGAATTTCATAAGCCACTGCATCTCCTTCCTGGTCGAACGCCATGAGTGCTTCCCTCAAACCCGTTGATACCCGCTCATCAGCATCTATATAAAGAACCCAAGCGTACTTAAAGGGAATATTGGCCAGACCCCAATTTTGGTGTGCCGACCAATTATCAAATTTACGTTGCGTAATCTTAGCACCGGCCTGCCGGGCGATTTCCACGGTACGATCTTCGCTAAAAGAGTCGAAAACATGGACATCATCACACCAGGCTACCGAAGCTAAGCATCCTGGCAAATCTTGTTCTTCATTCTTAGTTAAAATCAGTACAGAAATCATATTTAACAGCTTTCAGCTTTCGGCTATCGGCCACTAGTCACATAGCTTTTGGCAGTATGCTTTAGGCCTTAAGCGTAGGCTTATTCATTATTTCTTGTTTATTTATCAGCTTTCGGCTATCAGCCATCAGCTGTCAGTCACACTGCCTACCAGGCAAGTTTATCATTCATACACTCTATTAATCACTAATCTTCAACTCATTATCACATTGGCTCATCATCACATCGGCTCATTATTCCTTGCCCTACTCAACAATTTCTCGACTCAACGATTTACAACAAGCTAATTAGCTAATTGCTCCATTGGCTCATTGACCATTACCCGCTCCTTCAAGGGCTTACACGGATGTCCGGCGCAAACCATCCATGCGGGCATATCCTTCGTAACTACTGAACGTGCTCCAATGACGGCACCCTCACCAATAGTAACCCCTGGGTGTATAAAACAATCCGCGGCGACCCAAGCGCGCGCGGAAATAACAATAGGCAGGGTATATAACGGATGCCCTACCTTGGTATAATCATGCGTACCCGTACAGACATAAGAACCCTGCGACACGATGGCACGATAACCAATTGTAATCATCCCTTGTGAGTATAATTCGGCTCCGCTAGCAATACCACACTCATCCTTCAAATCCAGATTCCATGGGGCCCAAATCTTTACCCCGGGATAAACATGCACTCCTTTACCTACTTTAGCGCCAAAACATCTCAAAATAGCCGCACGGTAAGCATGAAATGGTCGGGGCGAATATTTAAATAATAAGGCATAAACAAGGCTCCAAAGCACCCGCATCAAACGGTTACTTAAGGAAAAGGACGCTCCTACGTACGTATCATTATTATATACTTTAGTCATAATTCAACGCTTCTTTTAAACGCTTCGCGGCCATGCCCACGGTAAAATACTTATGAAATGTTCGCTCTGCGTTTCTTCCCATTTTTATTTTCTCGTTTGGATCTAAGTGTGTCCAGCTATGGAGTAAACGCTCGACGCCTTTCTGTGTATTATCCACCACGATCCCTCCCCCTTCTCTCTCAATTTCTCGCCATATGTTCACTTGATTGCTAATCAGGACCGGCTTCTGGCAAGAAAGAGCTTCTACCACCGCTATACCAAAATTCTCCTGATGGCTCGGTAACACAAAAGCGCCGCAACCGTAAAAGGCACCCCATTTCAAACGCCCTGTTAACATATCCGTAAAAATGATATCAGGATCTTTAGCTGCCAGTTCTCGAATTTCCCTTCCATAAGGTGTATCCAAACCCGGCCCGGCTATAACCAAAGGAGCTAATGAATGCGTACCTGATTGCTTAAGGTTTAAATAAGCATTTACCAACAAATCCAATCCTTTTTTGGGATGAATTCTGCTAATGAATAAGAAATAACCATCAGAAGTAACTTGGGGAAAAGCAATCTTAAATTCGTTAGCCATTGCCTCATTTTCCTCTAAATCTTTTTCCACTCCTAACCCTACAACAAGTTCTTTTTTGGGCTTATAGCCATTAAATGTCTCATGAGCCAAAGTCTTTTCCATCTCACAAGTAAATAATAGCCCTTCCGCTTTTTTAATCAGCCGATTTTCAACCAACGACCAAATGAGTTGATTTCTAAAGGCTTTCAGTTTTCGGCCAGCTGATTTTTGAAAGTAAGGATCCAACATACCATGGGGCATTACGTAAATTTTCGTGGCAGTAGCCGCAGGCATACTTTTCAGGATAGCATAGCATTGAAACTGCCAGAGACCATGAACAATGACATTTTCGTATGCGTCCAGATTTTCTTTAAGCCAACTGATCAATTTAGTATGGTAATTCCAAGATGTTGTTCCTTTACCTATTGTAATTAGTTCAAAGTCCGGATAATCTCTTTTTATCTCTTCCTCATCTAACGAAACAATAGCACTTGAAATATTGTAAAACTTTAGTCCCCTTACCATGGTTTTAACAGCTTGGCTAACGCCCCCGGCTTTAGGATCCATAGTTGAAATAACATGTAAGATTTTTGTTCTCATATTATAAGATGGATAAAGCATTTTGCACCATATTTCCCATAAGTAGTTTATCCTGGACAATTCGCTTCGATTGCATGCCCATTGCTATCAGTTCTCGTTGCATAAGCTTCGACAGCGTCTCTTTTAACTCCTCGATATTATTTAATAAAATTCCATTCCGATCATGCTCTATATAATGGTACTCCACACATTGTAAGACTGCCTCGCTCCGTTTAAATGTTAAAATTGGCTTTCCATATGCCATGGCTTCAACAACCGATAAACCAATCCAGCCGGGCTGATAATAAATATCGGCAATCGAAAAAAGCTCATCCTTTAGTTGCTTTTCATACACTTTTCCATAATCATACACATTCTTATAAGGTAAAAAATCAGGCTTATAAGCGCCTTCACCTATAATGATAAAGCCATATTTCCGAGGGTCCAGCAATTCAATAGTTTGAATCAGTAAATCAAAACGTCTATAGGGATTATCAAAGCGGGCACAGTAAATCAATAAGATGTCCTCCGTGATGTTATGCTTTTTCTTAATGCCTTTTAATTCATCTACATCGTAGTGCGTATCCAAAACCTTTTCAACACCGGAGATCGTATTGTTCAGCGCAACGATAGCCTTATCGGGAAAAATTGCCTTCCATTGAACAGTCTCTTTTTCCATATAAACCCAAGCGCCATCTGCCAGCTTCAACATTGCCATTAAAAGCCGGTTTGGATGTACCTCCTCCACGAGATAGCGTTTTACAGAAATACCCTGCCCCCAAAGAATAATTTTTTTACGGTGGAGCGGTTTCGTAATCAAAAGCAACCAAGTACTGATTTGCGCAAAGTCCCACATCAACACTAATGTTTGATACTGTTTACTGAGTAAGGGAAAAATATTAAAGAGCAGAAATTTTTTCAACTTAATACTTTTCAAGCGTTTCGTTATCAACTGGCTCTCTTTGAAATTGCGGTTACTCGTACTTTTCATGTCTTCATAAGTGAACACATCACAAGCTAATCGTTCTTTTATATAGCGATAAAAGTCTTCCCTATAATGAGGTACCGAAGGGTTCACAATTGCAATTCTCTTTTCCATTATAACTGTCTAGTAACCGCCAATAACATCCAATATGTAAAGGATGGGATACTCACCGTATCCAGTAGGTATCCTTCAAAAACAGATGTCACCAATATCAACGTCAGTAAAGCCAAGAAAGCCAACCGCTTAAAGTTGTGTGTATTTAATAGATCCGTAAAAGCTGAAGCCATCACCCCAAACAGGCTCCGGAAAAAAAATGCAGCTCCCAAAACACCTCCTGCCACGATGGCAAACATATAGGCATTTGTGCTAGCACCGCTTCGTCCTTTCCCAATCAATGGTAATTCAGAGGCATCTTCGTAAAGTTCGCGCCACGTCTGCTCTCGGGTATTTCCCCGATCGGCATAATCCAACGACTGCATAGTTAGGTTAGCCACCAACAGCATTGAAACCAGCGCTAACAATATCATAAAAAACGGTTTGAAAGATGAATTTTTCATCCCTACCATGAAGAAAATGAAAACCCCGGTGGCTACTCCTAGCATGGATGTACGAGACATTGTCAAGAGACACGCATAGATACCCACTGCAAAAGCTATCAAGAAAATAGAGCGTCTCTTCCACTTCCGTTCTTTCCATAAAAAGACAAAAGCGAGGATCGTTTCAATAGACGCGCAGATTCCCATAAAATTGGGATGAGCCGTCACTCCAAATAATCGGCCTTTCCATATGACATGCCCTATTCCTGAAACGTGTATAAGCACGTTCAATGCGATGAAGAAAAAACTGCCCCAGAAAAAAGCTGCTAAAACGGAAAACCCCTCTGCTCGATAAATGGGCAAATTGGCCACTACCTTCAAGAAATAAATAAAGGTGATGATACCGAATAACAAACGTATCAAAAACTCCGTCGCATTATTCTGCCGTGAAAATTCGGTTAACAGAATAATGACTTGGAAGATAAAAAAATACGGCAAATAAGATTTCCCACCTTCTTTTTCCATTTCTGTCGGCACCCGGAACATAAATCCAATACTCAACAGCATCAAAAGCAACACGATGGGTACAGACAGTGTCTGGAGAAACTGAATATAGGAGGGAACGGAATAATCCAGTGCTAGCTCCGGATCCGGCGAACGGAAGGAACTAAGGAAGACCACTCCGATCATACAGAGGTAAATCACTAATTTATTTCCGTTCTCTTCCATATATTATATTACTATAAAGCAGTCTCAACTTCAGCTGCAAAATGATCCACGCTTTTCAATTCAACAAAATCCCGAGCCTTGCTAACGAAGTTATAGTGGCCACTGGCAACGGTAATTTGTCTGCCAATTTCCCCCGGCGTAACCTCATCGACTAACAGACCAAGTTGATACGTGTTAACAATATCCTTTAATAATCCTTTACCCGTTGTAATCACCATTTTATTGGAAGCAGCGGCATGGCCGAGAATTCCACTGGAAGCTTCTGCGTTTTTATAGGGAATCACCACCGCATAACACTGGTTAAAAAGACTTTTCATCATGGCATTCGGTACAAAACGATTATCCCAAATAATAGGTACTTGCGTTTTCATGCGAAGCTCATTAAGTGCCAATTGAAGTTCTTCTTCCTCTTGGCTGTTCCCCGCCTTTCCCACCAATAGAAACACCACTTTCATCTGCACTTCGGGCTTTAAATAGGTGGCGGAGTTCACAAATTCGATCGTTCCTTTCCGGTCACTCAAACTTCCAATATGTAAGTATATTTGGCGATCTTTCGAAATACCATAATGTTCATACACACTGAAAGCTTCCAACGGTTCTATGTTTGGAATAGGGTCAGCCAACGTCTTAAAAATGGAAGTTTTAAATTTCCTATTCAGAAAAGAAACTGTTTGTTCATCGTTCAAAACAAAAACACGATTCACTTTTTTGTTTCCTGTATAACCTTTGGTAATTAAATATTTGCGCAAATATTTAATCCGCTCCTTTAAGCTTCCTCGATGCATACGATAAAATTGAAGGAATAGGATACCACTTACGCTGTAGCTTGGCGTGTAAAAGATTAATGGTAATTGCAATAAATTGAAATAGAGAAAGCAGACATGATCCGCCCCTACTTGTAAAGCATATCGATGGGCTAACCGATAAGTATTAAAAGACATTTTCACCAGCCCTCGACCTTGGGTTTTCTCAAATTCATGTAGACTAACACAGACAAGGCGCAAATTGCGCGCTTCTTTTATCTTAATCGCAATTTCAGGAAAGCGTTCTTCAAATTGAGGGTGTACCACAAAAACGTAGTTGTGCCCATCTTCTTTTTCTCGAAGATAATTCACCATATGGTCAATATATTCTACGTGATGCCCCGTAATCATAATATCGAAGAATAATTTCACCATACTATCTTGTTAATTTGAATTTGAATAAGCTTAAATACAAGTTCATTAATGCGATGGCTGCATGGAATTTATTCGGTATTCTGCCAAACAACTGCCTGAGAGACCGTATACGTTCGTCATATACTGGCGATGTTTTACTGTAAGAAGCAGAAATTCGGTCGCTGCTATGCCTCACATAGGTATAAAGTGCTTTTGGCACATAGGCAATACGCATCGACATAAGGGCAGCTTTGAGGAAATAATCAACGTCTTGATTTCTTTTCAATCGCACATTCCAGCTAATCTTATCAGCTAAGTCTTTTCTGAGTAAAGGTGAGCCACAACCGAAAGAACCGTGTGTTTTAAGTACTTTCTTTAACTTATGGGCATTGGAATGATAAACCTGCTCATTTGTATCTACATAGATCATTTGAAAATCACAGAGGCCGAAGTCGGCACTTTCTAACTCCATGCTGTGGATCTGCTCGGAGAACTTATTCGTGTCAATTAAATCATCGCTGTCCAAAAATTGAATAAAAGCCCCCTTAGCCTGTAAAAAACCATAATTCCGAGCAGCGGGCGCTCCCTGGTTTGACTGCGTAAAAACTTTTACTGTAAAGAGCTCGTTCTGCTGGCTTTCCCTAAACCGCTCAAGCACAGAAAGCGACGTATCCGAAGAGCCATCGTCTACCAGTATTATTTCCAATGGGCGATATTGATTTGCCACGAGGTTCTCTAAAGTAACACCGATAAAATCTGCTCGATTATATACGGGTACTATAATAGATACTAATGGCTTTTTTATCATATCTTTCGTCATAAGGCTAACGATTCAACATAGTTCTATAATAAATTCTATACTCTTTTAATACTTGCCGCTCCTTCAATAAGTATTTCAAAAAGAGTGACCAAGCACTGAAGAAATAGGAACCAGCTATTTTATATGCGTAAATTTTTCGGGCGATAAATTGCTTATATCGAGCAGCCAAACCTTCTTCCTGGGCCCATCGATCTAACGCTTCCCATACGAGTAACTGGTTACGGTAGTACTTTTTCTCCTTAAACCCCACCTTCGTATACCGATTTTCCAAATGGACACCTCTAGTAGCGATCGCCTGGGCAAGAATGCCGGGAACGACCTGTGCGTAATAGCCCAATCGGATAGTAAATTCATAGTCTTGATGTAATCGCAAATTTTCCTGAAAGTGCATCGGCATTCGAGCAAGAACTACTTTTCTTACAGTAAGCGTATCCAAATGAATGTGCCCTCTACGTTTCTCATTGATACCAAGCAGTTCTTCGAACATGGACTCGCCTGCCTTAAAATTCCGCACCACCGTAAACTTCGATGAGAAATGGCTGGCATATTTCTCTTGAGCCTCTTGCGAGTAAAAGTGAATACCTAAGGCCCCATACATGGCGTCGAAATCTTTTCCCTCCTGCCAATACTCCCGTTCAGCATCAAAGCGATTCGTTAAAAACAGATCATCAGCGTCCAAAAAAGCGATATAGGGACAAGTAGCCTTCTGTATGCCAAGATTTCGAGATGCGCCGGCTCCTTTATTTATGCCATTTTCGTGCTGATAAAGCTTAACCCGTTCATGTTGTCTTTCCAACTCCTTACATACGGCCAAAGCATTGTCCGGTGAGCAGTCCTCAATAAGAATGACCTCTTTCACTTCCTCAAACTGTAAGGCAGACTGTACTGCATCTGCCACATAGGCTTCAGCATTGTATACCGGTATAATGACTGCGATTTCCATACGATAGCTTTATCTGCTTATTTTATCAATTCCTTAGTACGTAAAACACCTGCTCCCACATCTGCTTCGATAGTTCCTTTTGCTTCGCACCTGCGTCTGCTAATGTCTGCTTGCATATAGCAGCGCTCTTCTCATCCAAAATCAATGAGATTTTAGCTTCGAGCGACTCCAAATCCATGTCCTCTTTTCCAATTCCGCCCTCCTTGAAATTGTAATCTTCCATTAAGGCTTGATATTTATGACTCCACCCAATGCAAAGACAAGGTACTGCTTGAGAAAGTGCACTAACCAGGCCGTGAAACCTTGATGTGACAACACCTTTACAGGCGCCAATAATTCCTTTCACTTTAAGCGGGTCATCTTCTTTGATAATTTTGACGGTTTTACTGAATTGAGTATTCACATCCTCCGCAAGCTGCAGGTCTTTTTTTCCTTCGTGAATAAGGAAAAAAGGGATCTTACCATGCCTTTCAATCAATACGACTAGATCATGTAAACGTTCCAGGTATTGACCACGGTGTGTAAAAATATTGGACTCCAACAGTTTATTATTAGGAATGATGGCCACTTCCGTTTCCTTCGGATTAAAATAATCGGGTACCTTTCCTTTGATCAGATTGGTAAAATCCGGTCTAAGGTGTATTCGATCGGTTGACACCTGCAAACCATTCAAATAAGCAAGTGAATATTGATCGCGTGCGAAGACCAGATCGGCTTGATCTAAAATAATTCGCATTTTCTGTTGTAATGCAGGATTCTCGAATGCTCCAAAAGCTTGTGGCAGCATAATGACTTTTTTCCCTTGCCTTTTCCACTTTTCAATATGATTTGCCAAACGTTCACCCGCCTTTTTTTCGCCCCAAAAATCGCCAAACGCGAACCCCGAACCATCAAGCACAGCCTGAATGTCCTTTTCGTGAACAAAACCTAAACTGCGCATCAGGAATTTTGGCATAAATCGACCCCACTTAGCCGAGTCTATCCCATATTTCTTCACGTTCAATTTGGTATAAATACCCAAGCTACGTTGTTGTTTAATTGTTGCACTAGGCCGTTTCTCCATAACGAAAACCACATCAGGAATTTGTTTTTTAACAACATCCATAATGGCATGTAGCATCAATTCGGCACCTTTATTGTGGAATTCAACCCCACGTAATTCGATTATCATGTGTCTATTAATTATATCTACGAATTTGGTCCAACGGTCTTTTTTCCGAAAAAGCCACCAAACCTTCCGGATCAGGGTAGCCGACTCCCATACACATCAACGCACGTTGATAAGGCTTCAACATTAAAAATTTATCCATTTTTTGTTCACGACTTTCAATATCCGGCCAGTTAATAGCGCAGCTGCTTAAACCCATAGTTTCTAGAGCCAACATAAAGGACATAGAAGCCAAAGAAGCATCAATATACATTACATGACGGTCTCTTTCATCAAAATAGGCATCCAGATTTCCCACCAAAACAATAAAGACAGGTATCGAATGACCGTACCCTTTGGTTCCCATAGGTAAATTAATCCCTTCCTTTACCAGCTGGGCCTCATCAAAAATGCGAAATTCAAATGGCTGCCTATTACAAGCACTCGGTGCTTGATTAGCCGCTAGAATCGCCTTATCGATCATTTCCCGTGGAACGGGTGTGTCTAAAAACCAACGAACGGATCGACGTTGACGGCACAATTGATAAAAATCCTCAAAGGAAATGTTACTCCGATGTTCTTCCAAACGGACATAGGGAACGGACTTTGCTTCCGCTTTTCCGTCTGGTATATTCGTAGGCGGCATACACTCTTGAAGAATGCGGTGATAGCGTTGCCCCAACTTATAGACGAAGGGGTCTTCTTCGCCTGCAGACTCGAAATAGGCGGACAAGACGTCCTTAAACCACTTCAATTGTAAATTTGTATCCGTCGTAGATTGCAATTTGCAAATTCCTTCAAAGCTATCAATCGTCTCTTCAATATAATCCTTTCCAAAAACGGCCCTGCGAGGACGCATCAATAAGCCCTTTTCAATCCGGTGCGTATTGCGTACTAATAAAAAGTAGTTTGCTTTGATTTCCTTCGCCTCCTTTACATGTTTCACTCTTCCAGCTAATACAGCTTGGCTTTCTCGGGCAAAAGATTTATCAAACAGCAGATAATAAAGAACAGATAATTTTTTTGATCGAGCACAATAGATCGGTATTGTCTCTTTGATCATTCGTTTAATAGGTGCTTTTAGGGCCTTCATCATAGCTATTCTTCTATTATTTCTTCATTAATTTGAGTTGATTGATTTGTAGACGAATCTCATTTCCCATGAGCAACCAAATAACCAACATATAAGTCAACATCAGTAAGGATGCCGATACAACAAAGGGCCAACCCAGTAGGGTAAATGTGGTTTTTGACACCAGATAAGCCAATAACGACGCAATCCACGGGTCTTTAATGGCTACTAAAAACTCTTTGGTGCTTACCTTAATTGCCAGTAGCTTATTAAAGGTATACTGGGCAATTAATACTGCTATCACTTTGTTCAATAGTATCGCCCAAGCAGCCCCAATAATTCCATAGTAATAGATGCCTGCTAACAGCATGGGTAAGAATATAACTGCCTTTACCAATTGAAGTTTCATTTCCAAGCCAGGCCTACCGACTCCTCTAATCAGCGCCGTATTGCTATTAACCATCATGTGGAACATCACCGCGATGGCTAAAATGCGAAGTGGCTCAATAGCCATTTCCCACTTGTCGCCAAAGAATACAAGAATTATAGGTTCAGCCAGCGCACAGAAAGCCGTCATAATAGGATAAATAATTAAGCTATTATAATTGATGACTTTCAAATAGTAGCTTTTTAGCGCCTTATGGTCTGTCTGCTTCTTGCCATAAAGCGGATACATTACATTGTTGATGACGGCCATAAGCCTGCTCCGAAATGTATCAGTAAGAATGAAGGCAAATGTATAAGCACCAAGCAGCTGTGCGCTTAATAACTTTCCTATTAACAGATAGTCCACATTGTTAATTAGATAATTAAGCACATTAGTCCCCGTCGTATAGATACCAAAACCGAAGATATCGTGAAAAGCTTGCTTATTCCAAATAAATCTGGGCTTCCATCCGGTTGCTTTAAAATAAAGCGGAATCGCTACAATAATTGAAGCTACCGAGTTAAAGGCCAACGACCACACACCCGCTCCGGAAAATGCAAGGCCGAGAGAAAGACATCCTGAAAGAATGTTCGATGTATTATCAATAAACGCAATTTTTTTGAAATCCATGCGCTTTGTTAATTGAGCCTTATTAACCAAATTGATCGGACTTGATAGTACCCCCAAACCGATTACAGGAATAAGTGACTTCAAGATAGGTTCACTATAAAACATAGCGGCTAATGGCGCTACAGCAAAGCAAATGATCAGATAAATGAATAATGACCATCCGAAACCCGTCCAAAATGCTGTGTGAAAGTGCTCATCGCTCAATGTCTCATCCTTTTTTTGGACAAGCGCAGCTCCTATGCCTAAGTCGTTCATCACCTGAACAAATCCCGTAAACACAGTTGCCATTCCTACGATACCGAATTGCTCCGGGAACAAGAGTTTCGCCAATACCAAACGAATGATAAAACCAAATCCTTGATTAACCACCATTTGTATGCCCGTCCAAAAAACACCTTTTGCTACGAGTTTTTTCGCATTATTCATTAAGCGTCTTTCATCTAATCACTTTATATACTAACCCGCCAAGTGCTCCCACTGCGTTTTATTGTCCTTTTTAAACACCTCGATATCCGAAGCCACCATTTCGCGGCACAAAGCAGATAAATCATATTCCGGCTCCCAGCCCAATTTTGTTTTCGACTTAGTCGGATCACCGATCAATAACTCAACCTCCGTCGGACGGAAATAAGCCGGATCTACAGATACTACCTCTTGCCCTATCTGTAAAGCATCATATTCCGGATTGCTTAGTGACTTGACAAATCCTTTTTCATTTACACCTTCACCTTTAAACTCTATTTCGGCGCCCACTTCCGCAAAAGCCATTTTTACGAAATCACGCACCGGTGTGGTAATTCCGGTTGCAATAACATAATCTTCCGCTTTTTCTTGTTGTAGGATAAGCCACATTGCTTTTACATAGTCCTTGGCATGGCCCCAATCGCGGCGCGCATCCAAATTGCCTAAGAACATCTTGTCCTGCAGGCCTAGAGAAATAGCCGCCACCGCTCGTGTGATTTTCCGCGTCACAAACGTCTCACCACGTAAGGGGCTCTCGTGGTTAAACAGGATTCCGTTGCAGGCGTACATATTGTATGCTTCACGATAATTCACCGTAATCCAATAAGCATATAACTTAGCTACGGCGTAAGGGCTCCGTGGATAAAAGGGTGTGGTTTCGCTTTGCGGTACTGCTTGCACTAAACCATATAGTTCAGAGGTCGAAGCTTGGTAAATGCGTGTTTTCTTTTCTAGACCAAGAATACGGATGGCCTCTAAAATACGCAAGGTACCGATACCATCGGCGTTAGCAGTATATTCCGGCGTATCAAAACTCACTTTTACATGGCTCATCGCCGCTAAATTGTAAATTTCATTGGGTTGCGTTTCCTGAATAATACGAATCAGGTTGGTGCTATCTGTCATGTCGCCATAATGCAACTTAAAGCGCACATTTTCGCTGTGTGGGTCTTGATAAAGATGGTCGATACGATCGGTATTGATCAATGACGAACGGCGTTTAACACCATGCACCATGTAGCCTTTCTCTAATAAAAGTTCTGCAAGATAGGCTCCATCTTGCCCATTTACACCAGTAATTAATGCTGTCTTCATATGTTACATTGTTTTTATATTATTTCACTCCTATGAGCTATAATTTCAATCGTATTACGTCTGCATCATCCGAAGGATACTGAACATCCACATGGTTCCAAAGTTGTGCGATAACAGCCCAGTCGTCTAATCCTACCAAGCGGTGTCGCTTTCCCGGTCTCAGCTCGATGATATCTTTTGACTGTTTAACCAATAGCCTTCTTTCTTCATCATCATCACTCGTAATCACGCCTACTTCGCCTACAATCACTTGCCACCATTCGGCCCTACGTTGATGATATTGCCAAGCAATAGCTTGCTTTGGTTCAATAACCAATACTTTGGGCTTGGAGGGATGAGCTGCCTTTTTCTCTTGAGACTGTATAACCTCTTGAAAAAACAGGTCGGCGAAGCGTTGTGCCTGGCTTTCGTCGATCATTAATGAACCGCCCCATGGCTGCGAATGATCAAGACCAACAATCCGAAAGCCCTGAGACGTTATTTTCCTTTTAACTTCCTCGAAAAAATCAGCTTTGTATGAGATGCGCATGATAGAAACGGGCTATATTTTTCAATTCTGTCCTTAATATGCGCCAACTTGCTCAAATGAGCACAGATTAAGCACAAGCTATAAATGAATATTTATCAAAAAACAAGATCGTTTGTTAAATAAAAGTTAAGCAAATGATCAACTGATTGATTTATTTCGAAAATACTACGCAAAATGACAGTAAACAAAAAGCCATAAGGCACTTGTGTACGAACTACACAATATTGTGTAAATATGTACAGAAGAAAAGGGGAAGGTTTATAGCCTGAACACGCTAAAAATAAAAAGCCTGCTTCCAATTTTTGATAACTAAATTGGAAACAAGCCTCAAATTTATGTCTATGGGTCTAGTAGACCCAGTCGCGTCCAAAGATTGGTATAAGTAAAAATCTAATCTATAATTATTTCGCAAATAAAGTCAGATAACCATCGTTGATTTCAAAATCATCATATACAGGCATGAAAGGAGATTGCCGCGACACTTCAATAATTATTTCTCGTTTCTTACTATTGCTTCCAGAGCGCCCTCTCTCGCTCAACGGAAGCCTCGGTCCTTGCCTCAATAAGGCCGGTGCATTACTTTTACTATTCATTTAACAATTTTACAATTAGGTACTTACAGTTGTTTTTTACGGCACAAATGTACATAATAATCTTTTTCATATATATACCTAGCACTAGATATTTTTGGATAAAACAATGCGTTTTAACATTTTTTAACGTACAGATGATATCAGGTGTAATTGGCGAATACCTTGATCCTAAAATAAAAAATCTTTATTTTCCAAAGGCAAATATGGATAAAACCATCACAATCAACGAAATATAATCATACAAATGTGTACCAATGGTTCAATTATGAGTATGAGGAATCATGTTCTGTGAGTTGTAAGTTTTAAGTCCTATGTTTTACGTAATAGGGAGTAGTTGAGTCGTTCAGTAGTTGAGTCGTTAAATAGTTAAGTCGTTCAGTAGTTAGTGTAATTGCTACTTGTAAGTGATGAATAGCAGCAGCAGTACAAGCCTTATAGCTTATTACTCATCATTCATAACTCATCACTCGCCACTCATCGCCTATAGCTTATTGCTTACAGCCTATCGCCTACTAACAAGCTCCCTTGTTCACTAGTTAGGGAGTAGTTGAGTCGTTCAGTAGTTGAGTCGTTAAATAGTTAAGTCGTTCAGTAGTTAGTGTAATTGCGCGTTGTAAGTGATGAATAACAGCAGTACAAGCCTTATAGCTTATTACTCATCATTCATCACTCATCACTCACCACTCATCGCCTATAGCTTATTGCTTAAAGCCTATCGCCTACTAACAAGCTCCCTTGTTCAATAATCAATAAGCTTGCTTATCGCCGATAATCATTCGCCAGAAGGTTAAGAAAATAATTTTCAAATCAAGCAAAAAAGTCCAGTGTTCGATATACCAGATATCATGTTCAATCCGCGCTTTTAATAGATTCGGATTTCCGGATTCTCCGCGTAGTCCGTTCACTTGAGCCCATCCCGTAATACCGGGTTTGGCCTGATGCCTTACCAGGTAGTTTTTTACAATATAGGTAGATTCGACATTCATCAGCGAAGCGTGCGGGCGAGGTCCTACCACCGACATTTCGCCCCAAAGTACATTTAGGAATTGTGGAAATTCATCTAAGCTCGTTTTACGAAGGAAACGCCCGATCGGCGTAATCCGGGGATCGTTCTTTTGCGCCTGTTGAAATTTACCGGCCTGATTGGTATCAGGCGCCTTCACATACATTGATCTGAATTTATAACAGAGAAAAGGTCGGTTGCGTTTACCCCAGCGTTCTTGTTTGTAAAACACGGGGCCTTCCGATCCCAATTTAATGAGAATGGCGATAAGAGGAAACAGCCAGGAGCATACAAAGACGAGCACAAACAAACTAAAGAAAATATCAAAGGCTCTTTTTGCCGCCCGATTATAAATATCTTCCAATGGCTCATTCCGTACGCTTAACAACGGAAAACCGCCAATCATGCTAAAAGTATACATCCCCGAGTTACTCATTTGAAAGACATCCGGAATAATGCGAAGTCTTACCGCGTGGGCACTTAAGGCAGAAGCGATTTCTTTCGTATTATAAGAGGTTTCCGGACCATCTGCAATAAACACCTCATCAATGTCATTGATATCCCCTAAGGGTTGCCCTCCCACCATCAACATACGCTCTCCAAAGCTTTGGGCTGGCTGGGAAAAAGTCAAGGCGCCCTGAATATGGCGCACCACTTCATAGCCGTAATACTTATTTTCTTTGATATACCTGCAAAATTGCTGACCATGCTCTCCTCCTCCGATCACGAGTGCACGACGGCGTAAGTAGCCATGGCGAAATACCATCAAATAGATCTTCTTAAGCAGAATCTTACTGAAAGGTATGAAGAAAGCAACCAGACAGCCATAGATCACAACAAAAGTTCGCGAATAGTCATTTTCCTTTACAGCAAAAATGAACAAAATCACCAACATCACCTGCCATAAAATCGTATTAGCTGTTTTAAACAGCTCACGCATCTGGTTTTCCTGGATCTTATCTTCATATAATCGATTGGAACGAGCGGTAAAGTACCACCCACAAAGCAAAAAAAGTAGAAATCCCGCATCATAAAGGCTCAGCTGATAAAAATACTCGTAGTTACTAAATCGAACAGCAAGTAAAAAGGAAAGGATAATAAAGAAAAAATCGGTAACTACGTGTGTAAAATGAAAGAGGTAACGGCTGCTTAAATCCATAAAAGGGAAATTACGAGAAAAATTTAACAAAAATGTTTATTCCTGTGAAATGCGCTCAACAAACATCATACCGGTAAATAAAATTCAAGAAAAGGCCATATTGCATACATATTTTTCATAAAATCGTGAAAAAAACCAACTTAAATGCACAAAAACATAGAGTTAACACAATTAATATAAATTTAATATCAGCAAGAAAAAGCGATTTTAAACGCAACAAGACATTTTTACATTTTTTAAAAAGAAATCGAGTGGAAAATTAAAAATATTGGCATGATTTTTAATATTTAATAGCGAATTTGCAAATAAGATACTCAGCAAACAGGCAATACGTTCTTTACCACTAAGAGAATTTTGCTTTTTTCACGTCTAAAAGAAAGAGATATTGTGATACCATTTTTAATCAGTGATATTCCTAAAAAGCCTATTCCCATGCGAATGAAGGGTATGTTTGCACTTTTGGACGCCGGCTTTTTCGGTATCCTTGGCATTGTTCTCACCGTTGTGAGTATCTTTTTTATTAGCCGGCACAAAAATAGACAACGTATTCACAGGCTAAAGCGAGAATATGCTGAGTTGGACGAACGTTATCAGGCTTTACGCAACAAAACAGAATCGCACGAGCTGTTCATAAACGAGACACATCATCGCGTCAAGAATAATCTACAGTTTGCGTCCTCTTTATTGAACATGCACATACGTACAAGTAAGCACCCCGAAGTAAAAAAAGCCCTTCACGATAGCGCCGTGCGACTTCAATCGATGCTTTTAGTGCACCAAAAGCTATACACTGACAATTTGCATGACACCATTGATTTAGCAAATTATACGAAAGATTTAGTCCATTACATCGTAAAGAGTTATAGCGGACAAGAACAAATACAAAAAAAAATCAATATCTGTGCGGCTAAAGTAAAAACTGATGTTATCATACCGTATGGTTTACTGATTACCGAACTGATTACCAATTCAATTAAATATGCGAGACAAGAAGATGAACACCTACAAGTAACCATCCAGGTTACGCCCACAGAAGCAGGGTACTATCGTTTGTATTACAGTGACAACGGCCCGGGCATTTCTTCGGGCATCAATTGGGAACAAACAGGTACCATGGGCCTACGCCTGCTAACCAACCTTACAAAACAACTACAGGGAACGATCCATTACGAATTTAACGAAGCCTCCATTTTTAAAATTAATTTCAGAAGTACATAGATGCAAAATTTACGAATTCTTATAGTTGAAGACGAGATGATCATTGCATTGGACATGCAGGAAATGCTCGAAGAAGTTGGTTACACCGTATGTGGTATAGCGGCTGATTACGAGGAAGCATTAAGCTTCGTAAAAGAAAAAACGCCGGATCTCGTGCTTTTAGACATTGGCATACGCAGTGCACGAAGCGGTATTGATGTGGCTCGCGTGTTACGCATTAAGGGTATACCGTTCATTTTTACGACCTCACACGCGGAACCCGCCACGATCGAAAACGCAAAAGATACACGGCCTTACGGTTACCTTATCAAACCTTTTACCAAGATTGACTTATATGCTGCCATCGAGATTGCCATGAGTCATTTTCAAAAAACAGACGAACCAAGCTTGTTTCTACCTATGGGTCGAAATAAACATCACGTATCGTTAAAGGACTTAGTTTTTATCAAGGCAATGGTAATTATGTGGAATTGCAGATTGGCACCAGACGAGTAGCCCTTCGAAAAAATTTAAAGGAATTCGAAGCTAAATTACCGGCAGGACACCCTTTTTTACGCGTACATAAGTCGTACCTCGTCAATCGTTCTCATATTCATTCTTTTAACCAATTGGAACTAAAGCTGAAAGATGGCACCGGTATACCGATAGGTCGGACTTACTTTGCGGATATCAAATCAAATTTATTGATTGTTTAGCATATTCCTAACAAACTGAACAAATATCCATCAGTTTACACACAGAAATACGTCATTTAGACACAAAACGAAAACACTTGCGAAACGAGTTGAGCAAATACGATTATATTTATACATTATATCACAAGTATTGTATAAATTATATAAGGATGTTTTCAATTTTACCAACTCAATCAGCAACGTATACAGGCAATAGGGTTGGAAGCATACTCGCTGCCGATATACATATTGATTTACTGAAACCAAGTTTCGGCTATTTCAATAGCACTGATGTAACCGAAGAACTGAAAAACGCTGGCTATGCTTGCATCTTCGGAGCTGTGAGTCAGGATGCTATAGATGCTAAAACGTTTAACAGCGCCTTGCCAATACATTCAATTAGGCTTTATCGTTTGGATACGGACGGAGCCCTTCTTCAACAAGAAAAATTAGAGACTTTTGGAAAAAATTATGTACTGCTAGAGGCACCGGCAGATATTTTAAGCCGCGATCTGGAAGATGTTGTCGCTTATCTCACCGGTAAAGGCCTGCAACCGGTACTGGCTAAGACAGAGCAATACGCCTGCTTGCAAGATAACTATCGGAATATAACACGCCTTCACTTGCAAGGATGCCTATATGAAAGTGATTTACTTTCCTTAGCTGGATCTAATGGGGTCGACGCAAAGCGTGTAGCACAGAAATTATTTAAAGAAGAACGTGTAAGTTTTGTAGGATCTGGGGCACGGAATACCGATGACCAACAAATGATCAATGAACTTTTTCACTCAAAGAAATTAATGAAACAGTTGCAGTCAGCCTGCATAAAAAACAAAGAAATTATTTAACCAAGAATACCTGAACAACGGCGGTGATCATGGCCCTATGATCATCGCTTTGAAAATTCACTACCTTCATATTGCCGATCAAAACCGGCACAACTTTTTATTTCCTAATTTGTAGGTATTTCATATTTCGAAATTATCCGCTACCTTTGATTCTAAAACCTATAGAGAGGGGTTCTTTCAATGATATAAAAGCTTTGTGATACCGAATCTTACCAATACAACAAGAATCCCTGCTGTGCGTTGTGTATAAATAAGTTAACATGATGTTATTTAACATTTTCATGCGTCATCATGGGGTCGTGACGCTGGTGATGGAAAACGTATTGGCTACCGAAGTCGATAGCCTCGTCAAATCACTGAATGCATTGAACAATGACGGCGAGGTATACTATAAAGTACCCGTCGATAATCGGCGTTCACAGGAAAGACAATAAAAGAGCTATAAAACAAAGGCGAGGCGCTAACATAGTGATTAGGGCCTCGCCTTTGTTTTGATACGATCAGTTATTTTTTTATCTATCCCACCAAACTTTCGTCATTATATTATCACCGCCAATCCGATTAGCCGCTTCCTGGTAATTCGTTGGATTTGATCTGCGAATTTCTGTTGGATACATGAAACGGGTTGGCATGACGCCATCATGTAGCATATACTCCGTTTTCGGAAGTTCCGGATAACCGGTTCGCCTATACTCAAACCACTGCTGATAATCATTATAAAATAGTGCAATATACTTTTGTTCCATCAACTGCTTCATCGTTCCATTGAATGCTACCATGGGATGACTTAGATAGCCTTGGGGCATAACACCATTTTTCCACTGGGTGATCCCTGCAGCAACACCTTTTTCGTAAGCTGCTTTTGCCGCATTTAAATCTCCCCGTTCCAAAGCTACTTCCGCTTTAATAAGCTCCACCTCGGCATAACTCATCATCACTTCAATAATCTCCGTCCCCAAAGTGGTATAAACCATGAGGTCGGCATTCGGCTGACTTGGATTGAAATTGAATTGTGAGGCGTCACCGGAATGGGCGGCGGTTACGCCTTTGCAACCGATATCGACGGGCTTACCCCCTTCTAAACGGCTGGCTCCTGTCATAAACAAGCCACGCCTCGGATCTTCTTGTGCGTTTAGTAAATCGACAAAGAAGGATGCCATAGCCTTAGCATTGGCATAATCCTGCCTTCTGCCCCAAGCATAATCGTAAGGGGAATTTCCTGTAATGGTTACAAAGGCAGCTTCAGCATTGCTCGTGAACACCGGATATTGATCCGGATTATCGATTATTGTTTGCAACCGTTCATAGCTATTCATTTCCGTTCTTTTAGACATGCGCAGCAATAAACGCATCAACAAGGAGTTATTAAAGCGCTGCCACTTCGTCTTATCGTTACTATAAAGCAGATCCTCTCCAAACATCTTGGAGTCATCTGTCGCATAAATGGTATTCGCCTCTTCTAATTGTGCAATAAGGTTTTCATAAATTTCCTGTTGTGTATCAAAGCGTGGTTGACTGATCCCTTCAGCTGCCTTCATTGCCTCAGAAAAAGGGACATCTCCGAAACTGTCGGTGAGGATCCCCATTATATAGGCCTTTAAGGTAGCCGCTACAGCTCTGTAGACAGGTAAATTGTAATTGTCGGCTGCAGTTTCCATCTCCCTAATATTGGCCATCCACTTATAACACGTATTCCAAGTTCCATTTCCTGAATTTTCATTCAAGTCATAACGGTGAATCCCATTAGAAACGCTTGGATGGGGAATGCATACCTGCATCATCTGCCAATCAAAGTTGTAGCTCTGCTCGGTAAAATAAGTGCTCATGTTGTAGATAACGGGGGTAAGCATACTACCTGGTGATACCACCTCCAACTTATTAGGATCGGTATTAATTTCTTCAAAGTCTTTTGTACAGGCGTTCATCCCTAAAAAGGATACAATAGCCAATGTTTTGATATACGGTTTTAGTTTCATCAGTCAACAATTAGAATTTTACATTTAGATTCATTCCCCATGTTCGCGGTGTAGGCATTTGTCCCATCTCGACGCCTGGAATAATCGTGGCTCCATTTAAAGCTGCCGTCTCCGGATCGAAAATCGGGAACATGGAAATCATCGCTAAGTCGCGACCAAAGACGGCAATACTTGCACCGCCCACTCGAAGTTTTTTACATAACTCCTTGGGTAAAGCGTATTCAATACGTGCTTCCCTTAATTTAACATAAGAGGCATCAAAGCTATTGGTTTCTACATTGGCTCTTCTATAATAATCAGCATACCAGGTATTAATGGCCACCGGGGTTGTATTAGGTGAATAACTGCCATCTGCGTTTTGCACCACACCATCGCCAACGACGGTACCGGTTTCCCGCCCCAATAAAGTATGACCTAACTTACCCTGTTCAGTCATTTTATGGTGACTTTGCGAATAGACAATCCCACCATATTGTCCATCAATCGATAGGCTCAAACGCCAGTTCCTGTAAGAGAACTCATTCTGGAAACCACCACGCCATAAAGGGTAAGCGTTACCGATTTTCTCTATATCAGTAGGTCGTAATGCCAAGCCCGTTTTTGCATCAAATACCACTTGCCCGGCCTCATTACGTACCAAACCGTAGCCATAAAGGTCTCCAATCGATCCTCCCTTCGTGGCATAGAAATATACCGTACCACTTTCGGCATAAAGCTGTTGGTCTACTCCCATATCTTCGCTCAAAGTCAAAATCTTGTTTACATTCTTTGCCCACGTAATGGTGGTATTCCAATTGAAATCTTTACTGACTATAGGTTTGCCGCTCAGTAAGATTTCAACACCTTGATTCTGGATTTTTCCTGCGTTAATGAAACGCTCTTGATAACCCGTTGTCACATCTAATGGAACTCGCAACACTTGATTTACCGTATTATTCGTATACAGGTTTACATCTGCATTGATGCGGTTATTAAACAGCATGAAATTCACACCTCCCTCCCACGAGGTTGAAATTTCAGGCTTAAGATCGTCATTGAACAAGATAGCAGGTGCACCGGCCGAACCAGGAAAAGGCGAAGTTTCAAAATAGCTGCGAGTACGATACGGATCGGTATCGGTGCCCACTTGAGCCCACGACAAACGTGCTTTGGCAAAAGAGATCAATTCAGGCAATTCGAATAGATCACTCAAAACATAACTTGAACTCACCGAAGGATAGAAATAGGAATTGTTGCCGTCGGGTAAGGTAGACGACCAATCGTTTCTTCCGGTTACATCTAAAAAGATTTTATCTTTCCAACCGATATTGATCAAACCATAAACACTATGGGTTTTACGTTCAACAGTTTGGTTTTCGGCCACAGCCTGTGTTAGGGCATTAGACAGTTTATAGATACCCGGAACCATCAAACCCCGTGCAACTCCATTACTGGTTCTGATTTGATTATGCATAAAGTTTGCCCCTACCGACCCTGTAAAAGAGAAGTCCTCGCTCAATTTATCACGATAGGTCAACAATCCGTCCGTATTGGTCTCTTTGAAAAACACGTCTTGTTGTTTATAATACCCTTGGGGGAAATTTGCCGTATTATAGGGCCGCCGTTGCTCGCGCTGATCCTGCCTCATATTTAAGCCGGAACGGAGCATCAATTCCCATTTACTGTTAAAGCTATAGATACCCTGCAAGTTCCCTTCCAAGTTGGTACTGCGCAGACTATTGGTCATCTCATAGGCAATTAAGAAAGGGTTCTCAATAAAGGAGCTAAAAGGGTGAATTTGTTCTATGTTTTCCATGCCGGGCTTCCAAATGGGGCGATACCAATCCAGATCAACATTCGGATTTTGGAAGATCATAAAATAGCCGATCGACTGATTGTTATAACCTGTACCCGGGAGGTTATCGCTGTTCTTATTAGTAAAAGACAACTTCGCGTTCAATTTCAATTTCTCGGTCAGTTGCGCGCTGGTATTCAAACTCGCCACTAAACGGTCGAAACCCGTGTTCGGCATAATCCACTTATTTTTGGTATGCGTAATGGAAGCTCTTGCCGAAAATCGATCGGTTGCTCCATCCAAGGCTACGCTATTAGTAAAGTTTGTTCCCGTGCGCCAAAAGCTTTTGATATTATCCTTGTAAGGTACCCATGGCACACGCGTGGCCGATTGTGCACCCGTTGCCGGATCGTATTGGAAATATGACTGACCGTCAAACTTAGGTCCAAACGCACTGGAGGTAGAACCCGTATTCGCCCCATCTTCCGATAAATCATACGAATAGTAAAGCTCACCTGCAGCGTTGCGGTTTTGCACGCCTTGCCCATATTCATACTGATAATCAGGCCAACGCAAAATATCGCTGATGCTGGTATTGGAATTGATTGTAATGCCAATACCGCCGTCGTGCTTAGCGCCCGATTTAGTCGTAATAATCAAGGCTCCATTACCGGCCCTGCTACCGTAGAGAGCGGTTGCCGCGGCTCCTTTTAAGACGGTGATCGACTCAATATCGTCCGGATTAATATCGCCTAAACCGTTTCCGAAATCGATTGGAATATCTTTATCCGCACCGCTTGCACCCGCACCATAAGCCTGATCAACTCCCGAGCTGATATTTCCATTGATCATGGGGATACCATCCACCACAATCAAGGCCTGATTTTTGGCCGGGTCGAGTGATAAATTGCCACGCAAATTAATCCGCGAGGTATTCAGCGGACCCGAGCTGGCCTGCGTAATATTTAAACCGGCTACTTTTCCTTTAAGGGCTTCCGACCAATTGTTTGGCATCGCTTCGGTTAAGTCTTTATTATCGAGCTTAGATACCGAATAGCCCAGCGCTTTTTCATCCCTTTTGATACCCAATGCCGTTACCACCACTTCGCTTAAGTCGGTACTTGCACTGCCAAGTGAAATCAATAAGCTTTGATTATCCTCCGTAAATCTGGTGGAATACGGCTGATAACCCATGTACTGAAAGCGTACTTCCGCTCCTCGTGGTACTTTTACCTGAAATTTTCCATTGACATCGGTCACCCCCACGGCCTTACCCTCAGCTATAATGGAAACGGAGGGAATCGTTTCGCCGGTTTCGGCCGACTTTACCAGGCCTGCAAGTGCAATTTCTTCCTGCGGTGCTTCTGTTAAGTGAATGTGGTTGTTTAGTTTTGCCAAACTTACCTGATTCGTAACACTGAGGCCTGCCACCAATAAGCTTGTAAAAAAATAGGGTTTAAAATGTTTCATACTACCTTTTCAATTTGGCGCAAGAATAGCCCTATTATGTTAAGTGTAGGTTAACTTACTATTATGCGTAAAAGTTACACGGACTCGTTACAATTGTCCGGTATACTCATTACAATTGTCTGGTATTTTATTACGTAGATAAATCTCAATTGTCCATTTTTTAGGACAAGGGTACTATACCTGCCGAGGATTTCATTTCTAATTCCGCGCTAATCTAACTGAAAAACGACGAAAACATTTGGCACAGGATTTGAAAATAATAAGATAGGTTTAGGTTGATTAAAAAAAGACGAACGTCCGGCATCCCCAAAAGCCGGACGTTCTCATTTCATAGCACCGACAAAGTGCCCCACTCTAGCAAGCGACTGCCCTAATGCATTTATAAATACATTTATAAATAACTTAATAATCCGGATTCTGTTCCAGTACGCCCTGACTTTTATCGATTTCCGTTTGCGGCAAAGGCCAATGATAAAAGCGCTCTTCAAATCGATACGTAAGGATACCATCCTTCACATTATTGAGCACCTCTTCTGCTATCCGCCAACGCTTCAGATCAAAATAGCGCAAGCCTTCAAAAGCCAACTCTAAACGGCGTTCCTTGCGAATAGCCGCTCGCATTGCTTCCTTGGTCAAACCCGCAGCTAGCGGATCCAACTTGGCACGTAAACGTATCGCATTTAAGGCCTCTAACACCTCCTGTGTAGGCCCTGAAAGCTCATTCTCCGCTTCTGCAAAAGAAAGCAATACCTCCGCGTAACGCAGCATAACCCAGTCTTGCTGACTTTGTGTCGAATAACCATAAGGTATCAGGCCCGGCGTCAGAAATTTCTTTAACCCGTAGCCGGTGGGCACATTATTGGAAGG
Organism: Olivibacter sp. 47; assembly: GCF_030372825.1. Taxonomy (NCBI): domain Bacteria; kingdom Pseudomonadati; phylum Bacteroidota; class Sphingobacteriia; order Sphingobacteriales; family Sphingobacteriaceae; genus Olivibacter; species Olivibacter sp. 47. The sequence continues at coordinate 4,668,420 of NZ_JAUCNR010000001.1, read as the reverse complement.
CCGATGGACAACACCGTCAAAATTCACCACCTTATCAAAAATCGTCAGGTCTCGACGAATGTCACCTGGTTCAAATGCATTAAAAAGTTAGGTAAGGGGCTAACCACCGCCCAATCACCATACCATTGATCCATTGGCGTTGCATTATTGGGTGCTAGAAACTTGATGGAAAAAATAATTTCCGGATTACCCTCTTGTGTACCGTCCCTAAAGGTGCTCTCAAAGGAGGGAGTCAATGTATAACCGGCCGCCATGATTTCTTTTGCCAAGGTACTCGCCTCGCTTAACAAAGCGGGGTCAGGCGTTCCATTTTCATCATAGGCCGCATAAAGTAACACCCGTAGTTTTAACGCTTGTGCGGATGTTTTAACTATATGGCCATCTCCACTAGCGTAAAGAGTTGATCCTAAATTGGCAATGGCTACGTCCAAGTCAGCAAGTGTCTGCGCCAATACATCCGCTTCAGCAGCCTTTGGCTGAACTTGATTTTCCAAAGTGAGCGGCTCCGTTACCACAGGCACTGCACCATAACAGGCATAGAGCATATAGTAGTAGAAGCCACGCATAAAGCGAACCTCCCCCTCATAGCGCGAACGGGCAGCTGCATCCAATTCCGCCCCCTCGTAAGCACTTAATTTAGAAAGAAAGATATTGGCCCGAGCTATGCCACTATAACATGCATTGTAAATATCAACAATATATCCTCCCGAGGAAGGAAAAATTTCACCGCGCACAATGCCTTGGCTGCCGTTATAATTATGTTGACCGTAGCCATTATCCGTCAACACATCCCAATTAGGACTACCATAGGAAAAGATGCTATTTTGCAACTGCCCATAAATAGCGGTTAGTGCCATATCAAAATCGGCTTTCGATTTCCAGTACTGATCACCCGTTAAACGATCCAAGGGATCTTTATCAAGAAAATCTTTACTACAACCACCCATGCTTAACAGAAAAAGGGTGGTACACATCCATAATATATACTTTTTCATCGTGTTCAACTTAAAATTGCACATTTAGACCAAACGAATAGATTTTGTTTTGAGGATAGCCTACGAAAACACCATTTCCGCCCCGCTCCGGATCCAAACCCGGATAATCCGTAAGGGTAAACAAGTTGTCGCCCGAGAAAAACAGACGCAGCTTTCTCAAACCTATCCGCTCTACTAAATTAGCCGGGAAGGTATAACCGATCGTGATATTCTTTAACCGTAAATAAGAAGCATTCTGTAAATAATAGCTAGACGTCCGCCGCACTTTTGCCGGTGCATCAAAACCCCAATATATTCGCGGCATCGTTGTCGACGGGTTCTCCGGTGTCCACCGATTGCGCCAATCGGTTGTGGGTGGCGATCCCTGAATAAAAGGTACCGTGCCCCAATCGGCGACATAAATTTTTCTCCCTTCTACCCCTTGGAACATAAAGGAAAGATCGAAGTTCTTCCAGCTAGCGTTGCCCGTAAAGGCATATTCAAACGATGGATATTGACCCCCGAGATAAGTCCGGTCATCATCATCGATGATACCGTCACCATTTTGATCCTTAAAGATCAAATCACCTGGCTGTGTATCGTCATTATATTGACGGGGAGATGCCTGTATTTGTTCTTCGCTTTGAAAAATGCCGATCCACTCCAACATATAAAAAGTATCCCAAGGACGACCTTCCTCCTTAATCGTATTACTGCCAATTTCGCGCTGCCCGAACTTCACCAACTTATTTCGGAAACGATCAATGTTCCCACCAAAACTATATGATAAGCCCTCTAAAGCGCCTGATTGTACGCGTCTACTATAACGCAGCGCAAGCTCAATACCCTCATTCTCCATGGTACCACTATTGATATTTGGCGCTGTAAGCCCCACTACGCCGGTTAATTGGGATGGCCGAAGAATATCGGAAGTTGTTTTCCGATACCAGTCTAGGGTAAGATCCAAACCGTTTAAAACAGCCAAGTCCAAACCAATATCGGCAATTTTGGTCGTCTCCCAAGTAAGTAGCTGGTTCGCCAATGCCGTCTGCGCCGCACCGGTGCTTAAATTGGCATTATCAAATGGATAATTGCCGGTATAATTTAAAATATCCTGGTAAGGATATGGGTATGTTTCCTGATAAGCATATTGATAAGGTGAGCTACTCCGGATATCAATATTGATATTCTGATTTCCCAATTCCCCATAGGAGCCACGGATTTTCAGGTTATTCAACCAGCTCAAATCTGCTTGCTTCACAAAAGATTCTTCGGAAACCCGCCATGCTCCGGACACAGAGGGGAAAGCCCCCCAGCGATGGTCGTTGTGCAATCGGGAGGTTCCATCATAACGCATGTTTACTTCCAATAAATAGCGTTCCTTATAATTATAGGTAAGCCGACCGAAGAATGAACGCATCGCCCACTCGTAGGTAGAACCGCTTGAGTTCTGCACTGCTAACCCCCCGGCATCCAACTCCTTCAAGTCCGTACTGAAAAAGTCGCGGCGATAGCCATATAAGTATTCATGCTTATTCGCTTCTTGGCTGAAGCCAAGCTGCGCAGACAATTGATGACTGCCTGCAAAAACATCGTCATACTTTAAATAAGTAAATAAGTTGGTATATCGATTTTCGCTGTTGTTAACCCCAAGTCCCTTGCCACCTACATCTAAATCTGTCGCGAAATCACCTGTTTGGTAATTATACAGCGGCACTACCGGACGCCAGTCTTTCGATTTGTCAAAGTCCGCAACGATAGCCGCTTTAGAATACCAGTTCAATTTTTTACTTAACTGCACATCCAACCAGCCTTGCAAATTAACCGAGTAGTCACGATTCTTCCAGAATACCTCGTTCTCCACAATGGCCAACATATTTTTATTGTTATATTCAAAATCATAGGCTTTAAATGCATAACGTCCATCCGGAAGCTTTGGCAAATACGTAGGAGCCTGTGATATGGTAGCAATAAAAGCATCTTGTGCTCCTTGACGAGGGCGGGAAACATCGCCTTGTTTTACACTTATATTAGCCCCTATTTTAATATGGTCGTTGATAGAAGAACCAATATTAAAACGGGCATTGTACCTTTTGTATTCAAAACCCTTCATCACGCCGGGTTGATCAATATAACCCAATGATAAATTGTAGTGCGTACCACCGGTACCACCGCTGATTCCAAGATTATGTGTTTGTACAAAAGCAGGATTGAACATAATATCCAACCAATCAGCATTTGGATACTGCACCCTATCGGTTGCATTCCGATATAAATCGATCGTTTCCTGAGGATATAAGCCAGCGGTATTGCCATTATTCAATCTTGCCTCATTCCAAAGTTCCATATATTCGGCCGAGTTGGTAATGAGATCGAACAATCTTGTAGGGGTGTGCACGGCACCATTAAAGGTATAGTCGACCACAAAACCGCCGGACTGACCTGCTTTGGTGGTCACTAAAATAACCCCGTTTGCTGCTCTAGATCCATAGATCGATGCCGAGGCAGCATCTTTCAATACCGACACGTTCTCGATATCATTAGGGTTAACGTCGTTTAAACTTCCTTCTACCCCATCAATCAACACCAATGGGTTAGAACCCGCGCCACTGAAAGTACCCTGCCCACGAATTCGGACAGACAGCCCCTCGTTTCCGGGTTCACCCGAATTCTGTACAACACGTAGACCCGGCACCTGTCCTTGCAACATGGATGCGGCATTAGTTACCGGTCGCTTCACCAACTCTTCTCCACTCACGGTCGCTACGGCACCTGTTAAGTTCGCTTTCTTTTGGGTACCATATCCCACTACAACTACTTCATCAAGGTTAGCAGGATCCTCTATCATGACCACTTCCAAAAAGCTACGATTATTCAGCGATACTTCCTGCTCTTGGTAGCCGATATAACGAAACACCAGCGTCGCATTGCTCGGTACCGAGATGGAAAAAGTGCCGGTTTCATTCGTTGAAGTACCCTTACCCGCAGCGTTTTTCAGCAACACTGAAACGCCTCCCAAGGGCAATCCCGCCTTATCCCGTACGATTCCTTTTATGGCAAGCTGCTTTTGTCCACGTGCACGCTTTAATACCACATTATTGCCTGACGCCTCATAGCTAATACGTAAAGGGTCCAACAATTCGTCCAATAATCCGCCCAAGGGCCGATCCTTAGCAATAATCGTTACAGTCTGATCGACATTAATGAGTGCCGGACTATAAATGAAGTGAATGTTGAAAGCCTGTTCAATGTCTTTTAACAAAACTTGTAAAGAGGCCTCTTTTTTTGAAAATGTAATGCGCTCATTGAGTATTCCCTGCCCATGGGTATTAGCCGCCCAAGTGCTCCCCAGAAGGAATACTGCCATTAATAATTGTAATGTGCCTGTCCTCATGACAACAATAAATGTTGATTTTTTTCCATACATTTGGTTGTTAGGTTTATTGAAAATTTAACAAATAGCCCCCAAACCACTTTGACGAGCGGTAATAAATTGATGGGCTGAAACTTACCCGCTAATGATGTTCCAGCAGCTTTAGCGGGTTTTTAGCATGCTTGGTTACGTTCTCCTGTTTATTCTGTTCATATCGGTTTTATTGTTGGTTTTTTAAAGTAAATATGACCATACCGTCTTCCAATTGATACCGCGCTTCAACAGCTTTGGCAATTAAGTCGAGCTTCTCCTGCAAAGAAACCTTTCCTAAAAAAGCCGTAATCGTTCGATTCGTCAAAACTTGGCTTTCAATCCGCACAGGCACACCATAATATTCCTGTATGATTTTAGCCACCCTATCCATTGATATATTTTGAAAATCAAAGGCTTTTTCAAAATCATCCTGCATGTGTAAAGCTTCTCGTGAAGGTATAGCAACGAGTGAATGATCCCCTTGCGTTCGCGTTTCTTCGCCCGCTTTTAATAGCAATCCATCGGATTCATCGGGTCTCGATTTAGCCCGGTGTATTCGTTCCTTGACACGGACAGAGCCGCTCGTTACTACCACATGATGGTCTGCTACGCCTGGTTTAGCATCTATGAAAAAACTCGTTCCCAAAACCACTGTGCTCAATTGATCCGTATTAACGACAAAAGGTTGCTGTTCATTTTTAGTAATATCAAAGAATGCCTCTCCCGTTAGGTACACCGCTCTTTTAACAGCAAAGGAGTCTACCTGATAGCTTAGTTGCGACTTTGGTTGCAAGATAACGGTAGACTGATCCGGAAGTTGAACCAGTAAGGCCATATCTGCCGAATTCTTCACTCGCTTTACGCCTCCATCTTTTGCAATAACCACTTCCAATTTGGTCGAACGGGTAACTAATCCCTTCCACAATATAAGTCCGGACACAAGGACGATCAGTGCCGCAGCACTCCATTTATAGAGCTTTCCTTGCAGGGCGCCTATTTTTTTCGTTGTAACATTGTCGGCATCAAAGGCTTTATCTAGAATATTTTTTTGTAAGTCGTCCGTTCCCCCGTTTATTGGCTTTATCTGCATATGCAACAACATCTGTCGCGCTTCTTCTGCAAAGGGAACAAGTGCCGGAAAAAGAACAAAAACTTCTTGCCAGTGCCGGTCGCTATCCGGCCGCGGAAACCTCACCCAGTCAGCAAAATTGTCATCAGTTAAAAAATCGACCGTTTTATAATGTCTATAATGTTGCATGTGGCGTTCAAGCTCTGTCTCTAAAACTATATAGACATCAAAAAGTAAAATCTACTCATGCTTTTGCTTTTTTTTGAATAAAAATAGTTTTGGGATGTTAATTATTAGGTATTGGTTATTAGTTGTTAGTTATTGGTTGTTAGTTGTTGGTTATTGGTTGTTAGTTGTTAGTTATTAGGAATTAGCTTTCGGTCAGCGATGGGTCGTACATAGCCTATGCCGGTTATAAGTGCTAAGTTATACGTAATTAAGTAAGGGCCTGTGCTATTGTAACTACTCGTTCCACTGTAATAATACATTATTAAAGCTGATAGCTGAAAGCTGACTGCTGATAGCTTTTTAGTTATAAGTGCTAAGTTATACGTTTTAAGCAGGAGCTTGTACTAGTGCTTGTGCAACTGTAATGACTTGTCCTGCTACCCATGTCCTGCTACCAGTGTCCGTTTAAGGCTTAAGAGTGCTAAGTTATACGTAATTAAGTAAGGGCCTATGCTATTGTAACTACTCGTGCCACTGTAATAATATATTATTAAAGCTGATGGCTGAAAGCTGACTGCTGATAGCTTTTTAGTTATAAGTGCTAAGTTATACGTTTTAAGCAGGAGCTTGTACTAGTGCAACTGTCTGTACACACAGGGCAATTATTATTGACAAGTGTTTACATTTACAGGTGTCAATGAGCTTCGCTGCCGCTTCGGTTATTTACTCGAGCTCTCATCAACCAAAAGAAAATAATAGGATGAAATTAAAAAACATTCATGATTCACTATATTTACCTTATGCCCACATATAAAGAGGATCATACAATACCCATTATCGGAATCCATGGGTTTCGAAAAGGACAGATTGCCGGTCGTGAGGAAATCATATTCAATGAACTTCATGGTAAACGGCTAATCGAGAAGCCTCATAAACACGACTTTTTTATTATCATCCTCTTTGATCAAGCACAGGGAACACACAATATTGATTCGATAGATTATCAAATCGGCAACCATCAAATACACGTTTTATTTCCGGGCCAGATGCATAAATGGGATATAGAAACAGGAACCACCGGATATCAACTGATGATCGAACGTTCATTTTTCGAGCAATTTGCTCCCTATTTCAGGTTTTCCTTTACCAACTACCAAAATCACCCTGTTATTCAATTGACTGATGAGGCCTTCCAATTGTTATTATATGAGTTTGATGCTATCAAGCATGAATTAAAGAATGATCGTTCACTCGTACATCTGATCAGCGCTCGCGCTGCAGTCATTGCCGCAATTGTTAGTAAAGAAGCAGAAGGCACGTTCACCGAGTTCAAGGTTTATCAATCCAATCCCCGGCTAGCTAAATTCAACACCTTAATAGATGAATTTTTCAAGGAGCAGAAGCTAGTGACTTTCTATGCGGAACAGCTACATATTTCACCCAATTATCTGAATATCCTTTGTAAAAAAAATCTAAAAGTTTCAGCAACACAGCTCATACAGCAACGAGTATGTATCGAAGCAAAAAGAATGCTACAAAGCACAAGCCTTTCCATTAAAGAAATTGCTTTCGAACTGGGTTTCGTAGATCACGCTTATTTCTCCAACTTTTTTAAAACCCAAACAGGAATAACACCTTCGGCTTTTCGCGAAATAGATAAATCCCACAAGTAATAGCAGAAATCCTTCACACCTTATAAAAAGTAGGCATCGTACCTTTGTCATTAGGTATCGTATAATTTGAACGTGAACAAACAATAAAAAGATGAATCATTCAATGCTATCACGTAAAGAATTCCTTAAAAACGCAACCATAGGATTTGCAGGCTTATCACTCACGCCAGGTGTGGTCAATGCACAGGTTAGCCAAGGAGCAGCGGAGAGAAAAGAGGGAAAATTAATGGAGGGCGGTAATTACACGCTGAAGAATGTTCGCTTAGAAACTGGTTTCGAGTACGAAGACGGCGAAGTGGTTGCCACCAAAACAGCGCTTTTTTCCATTGAAGTAGCAAATAGAAAAATCAGAAAAATTAGTCCTAATCAGTCCACTGCGGAGGCAATTGACGCCAAAGGCCTACTTATGCTCCCTTCCTTTAGGGACATGCACATTCATCTTGATAAAACTTTCTACGGAGAAAACTGGCAGGCAGTAAGAAAAAGGACCGGTGGCGTAAAAGGAATGATTGCCCTTGAGCAGAAAATATTGCCCGATATGTTGAAAAATTCGACTTACAAGGCAGAAAAACTTATTGAACTTCTTCAATCGAAGGGAACGTCCTTTGCAAGAAGCCATGTCAATATCGAACCAACGTCGAAGCTAGATTCCTTAAAGCATCTTCAAAACGCATTAGAAAACAAAAAAAATGGTTTCGGAGCCGAGCTGGTCGCATTTCCCCAACACGGCGTTTTTTATACCGATACCGTTCCCTACTTGAAAGAAGCAGCTAAAACCGATATAGATTTTATTGGCGGACTGGATCCTTATTCAATCGATGGCGCAATCGAAAAGACAATAGATTTTACCGTACAACTTGCGCTCGACCACAACAAAGGCATCGATATACACCTACACGAATCCGGAGAATCTGGATTGAGAACAGTAGAATACCTCATCGATAAGGTAATCGAAAATCCGAGGCTAAAAGAAAAAACTTACCTGAGTCATTGTTTCGTTCTTGGGAAGCTAGATGCTAGCAAACAGGAAGAAATCGCTGAAAGGCTTGGTGCCGCTGGAATAGGCATTGTTTCTACGATACCTTTCGGAGGACTGATCATGCCGATTCCCATCTTACTAAAGCACAAGGTGAAAATCATGACCGGGAATGATAGCATTATCGATCACTGGAACACTTTCGGAACGGGAAGCGTACTGCAAAAAGCGAATCTTGCTGCACAATTGTACGGATACACCACCGAATTTGACTTATCGAGAATTTTAAAGCTGGCAACCGCCGGTCCGCTTCCCTTGAGCGATCAAGGGGTACAACAATGGCCAAAAGTGGGTGATGATGCTAATATAGTTTTCATCGAGGCCAGCTGTTCTGCTGAAGCTGTTTCGCGGGTTTCACCTGTTAAATCACTCATTTATCAAGGCAATATTGTCTTTTAAATTGAAAATTTCCAGACTTGACAAAAGTGCTGAGGAGACTGATCATTCAAAACTAATTGAATTATGAAAACAATATTTTTTGTAATGATGCTCATAACGACTATTACCTCATGTAATTTAACGATGCCGGAAAGTACAAAAAAGATCTTGAACAATCAGGAAATTCTAAACCTAGTAGAAAAAAACGATATACAAGACGTTTCTAAAGCATTGCAAAACGGAGCGGATGTAAACACAAGAGATAAGAGCAAACGATCACTGCTCTTGATCGCGACAATCAACCATCAAACCGACCTGGCTAAACTGCTGGTAACGCATGGAGCGGACGTCAATCTACAAGCAGATAACCAAGACAGCCCTTTTCTTTATGCCGGTGCCAGTGGACAAACCGAGCTGGTACAGTTATTTCTGAATCACGGAGCGCGTTTCGATATTTTCAACCGTTATCACGGAACGGCACTTATTCCCGCTTGTGAACGCGGGCATATCGAAACCGTTCAACTATTAGCTAACACCAAAGGATTCCCGATAGATCATGTCAATCGCTTGGGATGGACCGCCCTGATGGAAGCCGTACTGCTAGGTGACGGAAGCGAAAAATACCAACGGATCGTACAGATCCTGAAAGACGCAGGTGCCAAGCTAGATATTCCCGATCATCAGGGTGTAACACCGAGTCAGCATGCACAAACCAAAGGATTTAAAGAAATTGTCAAGATCTTGCAACCTTAGTTATTTGTCAATACAGGCTTGTTCCTTTAGCTAAAAAACAACAATACGAAAAAGAAACACCAGTAAGCAATCAGTGTTTCATAGTCCACTTTTTTCTTGAGCGCAACCAGTGCGCCACGCAAAAGATTGTAAACCGATTGATGATTTAGATTCATCATTTCAGCAATTTTTTGTTGTCGGAGGCCTTCATAAAACCGTAAATAAAGAATTTCCCGCTGACGAGGTGAAAGCTGATCGATATAGGACTTCAAACGCTTTCGAACAGCGGGGGGCGTCGCAGTCTGTTCATCCAGTTCGATAAAGAAGTCGGGAAATTGATACTCAGACTCCTGAAGCTGCTCTTTCATTTGCCACTTCGGAAGTTCACGGCCTATTTTATTTCGAACAGCCTTCATCAGGTAAAATTTCAAAGAAACCGGCTGCTGCAAGTATTGCCTTCGCCTCCATATAAAAAGAAACACCTCTTGTACGCAGTCCTTTACTAATTCCTCATCTGTGCACAAGCGCATGCCATAATCGTAAAGAGTGTCTGTATAACGCCTCACTAGGGCAGTGAAAGCCCCTTGTTGCCCATCAACCAGTCCATCCCACATAGACCGATCATCCCATGCCGATTGCTCTCTCATAATTGGTTATTTGATTCCGATTCGTTAGTTTTCCATCGAAGATGTTACAAAACTAATTATACCGGGAGAGAAAAAATTACAAGATATAACCTAATATATCAGCAATTTTAGCATTTTATGAACCGTCTACATATATTCCGAATGATTTCTGAACATTTTCATCAGCAATCGGAGTCTATCAATCCGGGCGCATCCGCTCGATATAGGTAGCGGGTTGATTACGCGAGCTTTTCTTCAGTTCGAAAGTGTCAAAAAGTTCACCTGACGCCTTATAGGCTTTATAGATTAATCGATCGTGATCAACATGAATGACCTGAAATAACTGTGTATGAGATGCCAGCTTATCAGCCCATTGGTTATCCGAGCCCATCTCATACATTTTTGGCCCCGCCACGGACACCAAATACATAGGGCCACCGGCACTTTTTTTCGACTTTCCGACTGGCAAATTTCTACCACGCCCATAGGTATGATCATGCCCTTGCATCAATATATCAACATGGTATTTCTCAAATAATGGCTGAAACAATTCTCGGAACTCCTTATTATCTCTTCCTTTCGCTGTCGAGTAAATCGGATGATGAAAAGTCAAGAATGTCCACCGCTGCGGATTATTCTTCAAAACCTGTTCCAGCCAATCGAATTGTTTTCTACGCGCAAGACTGTCCAGTACAATCATTTGCGAATTCAGCGAAATCAAGCGAACATTGGCGTAATCTACGTAGTAAACACTTTCCTGCATTCCTTCCGGCCCATTCGTAGGTAAAGTGTACTGTGCTTTCCAATGTGGATCCAACCTTAACATTTGCTGTTCATCACGCTTATACTCATGATTACCCGGTGTCGGCACACTCGGTATCATACCATTGATGAACCCACCGCCGAAATGCCATTCACCCCATTGCTCATCGTTGTTCGACCGATTGATCAAATCGCCTGCATGTACAATAAACCGCGCATCGCCTTCGGTAGCAAATGCCTTTCGAATTACTCTAGACCATTTGGATTTAATATCATTCTGCGCATCACCCAAGTAGATAAAAGAGAAAGCCTCTTCTTTCGCAGGAGCGGTTTTAAATTGAAACCATTCGCTCCATAAAGTATCACTTCCCACACGATAAGCATAGAGCGTACTTGGTTTGAGGTCACGAAATGTCACTCGATGATAATGTGCAGCCGCATATTCCTTATCCATCAGACTGTTCGTTGTTGCTTGGAGTTGACGTGCTTTGGGTGGTTCGAGTCCCGGAGCACTCATTTCCTCGGCAATTTCCGCCCAACCGGTAACTATTGAAGTATCCGTACGCCAGGTAACAGACTGTGTGGTAGTCGGATCCTCGGCCCAGGTCAATATGACGCGGTCCGGGTACACCGTTGGTTTAAATAGCTGTGCCTGTACCTTGCCCGTTACAAAAAAGAAAAGACAGCAGTAGCAAAAGAATTTGATGTGTGCGCTCATAAATGTAAGCTGAATAAAATCAGGTTGCAATGCAAATATACCGGTCGTAATATTAAGCAAGTATTAAGTTATCAGACCGATTCCCACGAAAAAGCCTTGGCTTAAGAGCCAAGGCTTTTTAATTTACTCGAGCTTATCCCCTATGTGATTATTTTCTCTTACGTGCCACCAAGCGGTAAGCTCCTACTTCAGTTCCCGTGTCAGCTAGCATGGAAAGATTCAACTCTCTTTCGTTGGCCTTTAGTTTTATCAATGTACGATTTCCTTCTTTTGGGCCCCCACCAATGATAATGGGATAACTATGAACTTCCTGCGGTTTGTGTACACCGTAGCGATGGGTATGTCCTGAAATAACCATATCAACTCCGTACTTTTCAAACAGCGGCGAGAAGAGCTTCCGACAATGCATAGTTCCATGCCAGTCGCCTGAATAGAAAGGAGGAATATGCATTAGTACCACGCGAAAGGCAGCTTCCTTTGCACTTTTGCTTTGTAACTCGGTTTCCAGCCAGCGTGCTTCCTCTTCCCTAAAGACATCAAAGGCGGCCAACCCGTCGTATTCCACATCGTCGTCTACCTTGTCTTCCCCCGTATCCAAAGCAATAAAATGCACCGGTCCACGGGTAAAAGAAAATAAGGCTGATTATTTATATTTTCAAAGTAATCAGCCAGATGGTAAGCAAACTTTCCACGCGTCTCATGGTTTCCACGAACAAATAAAAAAGGCTTTTCTGACGCAAATATTTCCGTACACGGCTGAATCAGGTGATCAATCAGTTGTTGTTCACTTTCCTGATAGTCGAACATGTCTCCATTCAAAAAAACAAAATCAAAAGGATCCGTGCCATTTAACTTCATGAGCTGACCAAAAGAAATAGGCCGATCGTGAATATCGTTAAAGATCAGCATGGAGACTTCCCTATTGGAAGGATCGGGTGTAGTAAACTGATAAAAGTCGCTAAAGATCGTTTCCCCGAATGTTTTCTCATAAGGTTTAAACATCTGCAGCTCGCGCGAACACACGCGATAACGATAAGTAACGCCAGGTTTTAAATTCCGGAGCGTAATTCGATGCATGGTATTGTTCGCAACCACCAAACCCAATACGACAGCCTGCGCTTTTCGTTGCTCGCCACCTTTTACTTCCTGAAATTCTACCCAACTATGGCTCGGTTTAGCTGTTATCCAGCAGATGGTCATCGCATTCGCCATTGGGTTTTGCAGGTACGGCTTCGTAAGAAACACATGGCTTGCCTGAGATTCTGCACCGATCCAGGCCGGAGCAATAAACCCTATCGCACTGCTTTTAGAAATCACCGATACAAAAGCCCTTCTATTTAATTTTGTTGTCATGCCAGTCATTCTTTAGGATTAAAAATTAGGATTTTGCTGTAATTTAGGATTCTTTTGTATTTCCCCAATGGGAATAGGCGCAAAATAGCCCTTTACATTAAATTGGCGCGGTGCCACATCAATTATTTTGTATTGATAGGTGTAAGTCTTCCGGTCTGCATTGAGCTTCGCCAAGATATCTATTCCTTTTGCCGGTACGTTCATTAAACTTTCAGCAATCAACCAGCGTCGCATATCGAAGTAACGATGCCCTTCGAAAGCCAGTTCATACTTACGCTCATAACGATACAGATCGACCAAAGCCTGTCCACTGACCGTTGAGGTCGGCATGCCGGCACGTGTTCTTACCGTATTGATTGCTTCCCGGGCCTCTGATTCCCTACCTAAAGCGAGGGCGGCTTCGGCATAATTCAACAAGATTTCGGCATAGCGAAAAATGATCCAAGGCTGCTCTCCGCGAAAAAACTGACCATCTACATTGATATCCAGAAATTTTCGGGTATAGTAGCCCGTGATGGAAGCATTCCAATTCTCAATCGGACTATAACGGGTGTCCACGCCCCATACTTCCTCAATTTTATTGGTGGAGGCATTATATACTTCCTTACGCCCCGTTTGAATCACATTGTCGGGATCCAGCGCCGCCGCGTCTGTGGGCCGCTGTCGCCATTTGGCACCATTATATAAAATAGACGCATAAAATCGCGGATCACGACCTACATATGGATTTGCTGCATCCTCCGGATTATTCCAATCAAAAGGAGAGCCATCCCGTTTTTGATAACCCGAAACAAAGTTCTCTATCGGCAGGTTGCCACCCCAGTTATGATAACCATTTGGTCCGTTCCATAAATCCACGGATGTACCTTTCAATTCTTTGTTATGCAGAATGGCAAAAATGATCTCCGGATTATGATTGTCTAAAAATACTCGTCCGTAATTTTCGGTAGCAGAATCTGTAGGTTGGTATAAACGATGCGGCCCTGGGTTATCCAACAGATCTTTGGCCGCCTCATAAGCTCGCTGCCACCGTTCCTGCCGGTTACCATCTACATAGCCTACCAAAGCATTGCTGTTTGCAGCTTTATTATATAGATCACTCGCTGCATATAAAAGGATGCGCGATTTAGCCGCCATGGCGGAAAACTTGGTAGCCCGTCCCTTATGATCCGCCCCGTAACTTTCCGGCAATAACGCAATCGCTTGATCGCAATCAGCCACAATTTGCTCAACGCAGTCTTCAAAAGAACTACGCTCTACAAACATTTCCTCACCACTGTCCAAGCCGAAAGATTTAGTAATCAACGATACCCCGCCAAAATGACTTACCAAATTTAGGTAAAAATAGGCGCGCAAAAAATAAGTTTCTCCTAACAAACGATTTTTCATCGCTTCGTCGGTAAACGGCACACGATCCATATTCTCAAAAAGGAGGTTACAATTCCGGATCGCCTTATAGTACGGTTCCCATCGTCCGAACTGGGTTAAGGTTCCCATATTTTCAGGTGTAAAAGTCCCTTTTAAAACGACGTCCGTGCCCTTATCACGTAGGTACATCCCTTCATCCGTAATGGCGGTATGCATCACCTTCCAACTATCGATAAAGGGGTCCCACACGTCCACATACAATTCATTTACATACGATTGTACCAAGGCAGGATCCTTCCATACGTCCGCATCGGAAATGGAATCCAAGGGTTTCCGATCCAAAAAATCGTCCTTACAGGCACCGAATACCAAAAGGAAAAAAAGTACCGCAATATTATATCTTTTATTCATGATTTAGCTTTTAGAAAGTGATATTAGCACCTATATTATAGATCTTGATTTGGGGATAATAATGAGCTTGATTTCCATTATCCTCTCTGTCATGGATTTCAGGATCAAAAATCTTCATTTTATCCCAAGTAAACAGGTTTTGTCCACTGAGATAAAAGCGTAAACCTTTCAGCTTGATTTTTTCGATCACGTGTGCCGGAAGGGAATAACCAACCTGTAAGGTCTTCAGACGAACATAATCGGTATCCCATAACCAATGGGAATTGCCCTGCGTAATCCAATACTCACGCGTATCGTATACACGAGGAACATTCGTGTTCGGATTATCCGGTGTCCAGCGATTTTCTACAAAAGCAAGGGGAAAATTCCCGATCAGGCCCGACTCGGTTCGCACATATTGCGAGCCTCCGGTAGCGCCCTGAAAAAGCGCCGAAAGATCAAAGTTTTTGTATTGCAAATTAATATTCAATCCGAAATTCCACTCGGGGAAAGAAGGTTCAAAACGGATACGATCCAACGCATCTATTTTGCCATCTCGGTTAAAGTCCTCAAAGATCACATCTCCCGGGCGAGCACCTGACCAATGAGGATAATTTTCCAGCTCCTCTTCATTTTTGAATACCCCGATGGCATGGTAATAGAGCCCGGATCCAATGCGAGAACCGGTATATTGTTGGTATGCCGGGATATTTTGGGATTCATCCCAAAACAGAATCTTGTTGCGCGCAAAGGAAACGGTGCCACTGATGTCCATTCGTAAATTCCCGAAGGTATTCCGATGGCTTAATACCGCGTCAAAACCTTGGTTACGAACTTTTCCTAAATTCTCGTCAGGTAAGGAAAACCCTGCATACTGTGGTATTGACTGCGCACGCTGAATAAGAATTTTATCACGATCTGCACGGAAATAATCGAATTCCAGTCCGAAACGACCATTCCATAATTGAGCTTCCAAACCGACGTTTAAGGTATTGGCTACCTCCCAGGTAATATTGGGATTAGCCACTCTCACTGGATAAATTGCGGGATTGAAGGTTAGGTTATCTCCGAAAATTGCTCCCTGGAGAACACTATTTTTCTCAAAACCATAATTACTTAAGAACTGGAAATTATCGATTTTATCATTTCCCATTTGCCCATAAGAGGCCCTTAATTTCATGAAATTGACTGTTTTCGCATATTTGGTCCAAAAAGATTCATTGGATAAGACCCAACCGGCTGACACCCCGGGAAAGAAACCATAACGTTTCCCCGCGGGAAAGTTCTGCGAACCATCTACCCGAAAATTAAGGTCGAGTAAATAGGTATCATTGTATTGATAGGATACTCTACCAAAATAATTTCTTCGGGCAAATTCATAGCCATACCCTTCCACCCTGCGCATGTCCTGACCTCCCGCAAAAAGTTGGTCAACCACCGGGGATATAAAGTCCCGACGATAGCCCAGAATGTTGGTTCCCTTATCCACATTTTGCTCATATGCCACAAAGCTATTCAGACTATGCTTGCCGAAAGAG
This sequence comes from Olivibacter sp. 47, assembly GCF_030372825.1. Classification (NCBI taxonomy): domain Bacteria; kingdom Pseudomonadati; phylum Bacteroidota; class Sphingobacteriia; order Sphingobacteriales; family Sphingobacteriaceae; genus Olivibacter; species Olivibacter sp. 47. The sequence continues at coordinate 4,652,229 of NZ_JAUCNR010000001.1, read as the reverse complement.
CGTACATAGTTGATCTTTGTATTAAAAAGAACCTGCTGATTCTGATCGTAACGTTCGGTCAGTTCCGGCGAATTAACACCCCGTTGGGCGGCGACCAACTTCGGCTCGTTATTTTCGTCAAAACCGCCAAAGGAATACAAGGTCCAAGGCTTTACAAAATTTTTGCGGTGCAGCACCTCTACACTCGCTGCATAGGTTCCATCCACAAATAAGCCTTCAACTCCCGGAATCTTGATTTTATAACCAATAATCGCATTCCCGAGGTTAATCACATGGTGGTTATACCCAGCTTCCTCTGTGGATGTCACTACGGGGTTATTACCCCCTTCAATATCCGGCCCGGGGAGGCCGTTTGGCCAAATGGCTGTTTCCGTTGGTCGACCACGTTGAATAAACCGGAAAATATCGCCCGCTCCGCGCGGCGCATAATTTCGGTTCGTATGCCGACCCTGCAAATCAAAGCTCAATTGTATATATTCATTGACCTTTGCATCCAAATTAACCCGTAAGTTTTGTTGCTTATAATTGGTTGCACTATTCCTGTACACGGCATCTTCATATTGGGAGCCCAATGAAACAAAGTACTTGATATTCTCCGATCCCCCGCGCAACCCTAAATTATGTCGATTCTGTAAGGAAAGCGGTTTAATAACCGCATCGATCCAATCCGTGTTCGGATGGGTATAAGGTGAAGAACCATCGGCAAATTTCTGGATATCTTCTGCCGAAAATTTAATAGGCTGCCCCGCATATTCAAGAATCTCATTGGTCAGTTGCGCGTATAACGGAGCATCAGCCATTTTGGGCATTCTCGTTGGAGTCACAAAACCCTGGTTAAAGCTATAATCGAGCGTCGGCTTTCCGTCAATTCCACGTTTCGTTTTTACTAGGATAACACCGTTCGCTGCTCTGGCACCATAAATCGAAGCGGAGGCATCTTTTAATACCGATACCGTTTCAATGTCATTCGGGTCCAATTTGTCAAGTCCTCCCAATAAACTCGGTACTCCGTCGACAACTAATAGCGGGCTATTATCGCCCAGCGTACTTTGTCCGCGTATAAACAGTTGCGCTCCGCCAGAACCCGGTTCGCCAGTCTTTTCCAGTCCGGTAATCCCCGCTACACGTCCTGCCAGCGTATTGGCTACATGGGTCGTAGGCGCCTTATTGATCTCTTTCCCCGAAACCGTTGCAACCGCTCCCGTTACTGTGGCTTTCTTTTGTACACCATAGCCAACCACTACTACTTCACTCAAAGCGGCACCTTCTTCATGCAATTGCACATCGATCGTTTGCTTTCCTTCTACCGGCACTTCCAATTGTCGATAGCCCACATAAGAGAACAAGAGTACATCACCCTTAGCGGCCTGAATACGATAATGCCCTTGACTATCGGTATTCGCACCCTTACCACCGCCTTTCACCAGCACACTGGCTCCCGGTAAGGGGTTTCCCAAGGTGTCGGTTACACGACCGCTTACCAGCAGTTGTTTTATAGCATCACTCTTAGCCTTCACATTGTTGAGCGACACGGCGATGGTATGGTTAATTTGTCGGAAAGACAATCCGGTTTGGGTCGCAAGCTCCACCAAAATATCCGATACCGCATAAGTTCCGGAGATTGAAACCGGGCTTTTATAACTATCCAAGGCTTTTGGATATAAGAATTTATAGTTTATTTTCGACTCCAACACTTCGAGCACTTGCTTAACGGTTGCCTGTTTCATATCCAAGTGAACGGTCAGCGTTGCGAGTCCCTGTGCTTTTCCTGTAGTGGCAAAAGAACAGGATAAGCTTATTATAAGAAACGCAATAATGGTTGCGATACGCATAACTATCCTAATTACTACTTGTTGTAGTATTAATTTCATAATTTTGAGTGTTTAATGAATATTGAGTTCGTTAATCCGTAGCAGCTTTTCTTACCGGCCAAAGTATTGTTAAGCTGCCGTCGGCGGGAACATTATCCGATGTTCCCGCTTCTTTATGTATTTTATGCTATGTCGGTTTCATTTTTATTATTTTTGAGGTTGATCAATTAAGGACACTTTCCGTCTGTAATGACGATTTCATTTCCGTTAGTTGTATACCGCAGCTTCAAGACAAAAGCCAACGAGTTTAACACATTATATAAACCGGTATTGGTATGCTCCCCGGCTATCACGCAATTCTTTAATTTTTCTTTATCAATACGGATCGTTACACCATACCAGCGCTCCATTTCGCGTGTCGCCTGCCAAAGGGTTTTATTATTTAAGTTGAGCACCCCATTTCGCCAGCTCGCGCTTACCGAGGCGTCTACGGCTTTCACAGCAGATAAACCCATTCCTTCCAAGTACTCAACTTGTTGATTCGGTGTCAATACCCGCTCCTCCTTTTCACCGGTTACTTTCACTTTGCCCGACTGTACGGTAACCACCAAAGGCTCATGCTCAAAAACTTTCATATTAAAAGCGGTTCCCAATACTTGGGTAACTAGCCTTGAGGATTGCACGTAAAAGGGTCTTTGGTTATCTTCTTGTATCTCAAAGAAAGCCTCTCCTACTAACTTGACTAAACGAACGGAATCATCAAATCGCTCGGGATATACCAATTTACTGCCTGCGTTTAACCACACCCACGAACTATCGGGCAAACGCAGCTTGGCGCGGGTACGGGCGGGATTCGTTATTGTCTTCCATACCAATGTCTTTGCGGATTCCGAAGACAAGGCTTCTCTCTTGTTCAAATAATTTAGCAAGACCACACTTCCGACAAGCAATAAAGTGATGATAGCTGCCACCTTCCAAAAGGGCAAGCTCCTCGATTTGCTTGCCGCCACGGTACTGATGGATTGTTCTCGCAGGTGCTGCAACACATCCTCTAAACGAGCTACTTGCTCGTCATCCAAACGATCCATATATTGCCCCAGCTCTTCGAAAAAAGCCTGAGATTCTTCCGCTGAAAGGTTATCAAACCAATTAATCAATTCCAACCGCTCTTCCTCCAGCAAGGTACCGGCTAAGAGTTTATGGATATATCGGTGTGTCGTATACTTCATGTCTTTATGATAAAGTGTATACGAACAAGGAGCTCACATCCCCCTCTCCCTTTAATTTTTTTTATTTCCCTAGAAAAAGACCGACCACGAAAAGGTAAGCTAAGTCAGTATACTCGCGTAGGTAGCGCTTTAAGAATGCATTTGTTCTTGCCATATGACGTTCGATGGCTTTAGGTGTAGTATTTTCAAGCTGAGCGATTTCTTTATAGCTCAACTGTTGTTCGCGGCTGAGCCGGAAAATTTGCTGCTTTTCCTCCGGCAATAACTGTAAGGCTTCTTGCAATTTATCGTTCAGTTCCTTATGATAAAGGTTTTCAAGCACCGTTTCCTCCAAGCATGGTTCCGTAGCCCTTTCCTGATTCCAAACCTGTTGAAGTTGTTGTTTTCGTTTTAGATCGACAAAAAGGTGGTGAGCTATCTTGCGCAGGTAAGCCTGTAGTGATTTGGATGGATCGATCGACTCGCGCTTTTCCCAAAGCCGTACAAATGCATCCTGACAAATGTCCTCCGCCAACTGAAAATCAGTCGAAAGCAATTTAAGCTGAACCAGTAGCCTCAGGTAAAATCGATCATAGAACAACTGAAAAGCACGCGTATCTCCCTGCCGAATAGCATCCGCTAAGGCCGTATCAGAAGGGCCAGCTTTGCAACCAACGCCTTCAGCATGCTGATTTTCGCTTAGCTTTTCGATATCCATATCAACAGGCAAAATGAGCCAAAAAAGATGTCTTTTATATTAAATTAATATTAAAAATGCTTTTGGGTTTATACTCGGCTTTGCATAAATTTATGCATAGACACGGATTGAGGCAAACATAGGCAATCCCCGCACGTTATGCAAGTGGTACGATGTGTGATTTGCCCCGCACGTTAAAAAACAAATTGCTATCTTTAAACGCCCAATATAGACAGCTATGGACAAATTATTGCTATTCCCTTTGCTTTTATTCTTCCTTGCCTGCTCTTCCTCTCGCCAAGAAGCTGACGTCGCTGACGACACAAAAATAATATTAAAAGATGCCTTGGTAATTGATGGAACCGGGGCGGATGCTCGCCAAGTCGATATTGCGATTGAAAATGGTCTCATCGCAGCGATTGATTCCCAATTAGATACAAGCGATGCAAAAGTGATCAATCTCACTGGAAAAACAGTTCTTCCTGCTTTTATCAGTGCACATGTACATATCGGCACCTTGAAAGGAACATCAGCCAGCGCGGAAAATTTTACACGGGGAAACATACTGCGCCAGTTGCGAAAATATCAACAATATGGCATCTTACAGGTCCTTTCTATGGGCACCGACCGACCGTTGTTATTTGAAAATCAACTATACGATTCGCTCAAAAATGGGCAATTGGACGGTGCGCGACTGTTTTCAGCGGGCATTGGTTTCAATGTTCCCGGAGCGGTACCCACCGGTTCGCCCATGGATCTACTCTATCGGCCAACAAACGCTTCAGAAGTACCTGCCTTGATGGACCAATTAATGCAATATAAACCCCAAGCTGTCAAAATATGGGTAGACGATTTCGGTGGTACCGCAAAAAAAATGGACCGCTCTATATACCAAGCTATCATCCAAGAAGCTCATAAGCACAATATTCCCGTGGTAGCGCATGTGTACAACCTGGAGGACGCCCGTCAACTCGTTGCCGATGGTGTCGACGTGCTTGGCCATAGCATTCGCGATCAATTAGTGGATGACGATTTATTAACCCAAATGAAAACCAATCGAGTGGCCTATATTCCAACACTCACGCTCGATGAGTTTGCTATCGCCTATGCCTCGGATCCCGAATGGATGAACGATCCATTCTTTAAACAGGCATTGGAACCGGGTGTCTACGAAATGCTCAGTGCCCCCGATTACCAAAGCCAGGTAAAAAAAGATCCACAATACGAAAGAAAAGTCTTAGCCCTCAAAAATGCGCTGGCGAACGTATTGCGCATGGCAAAAGCAGGCATACTGGTGGGGTTAGGCACCGATTCCGGTGCCTCGCCGACCCGTGTACAAGGTTATGCTGAACATCGCGAACTGGAACTGCTTGTACGCGCAGGCCTAACACCCTTAGAAGCCATTTCCATTGCCACGCAAAATGCCGCTAAAATCCTCCGCATCGACAAGCAATATGGCACCATCGAAAAAGGCAAAGTGGCCGATTTACTTATTTTAGAGGCAAACCCATTAACGGATATCAGAAACACCCATCAAATTGATGGGGTAATGAAGGCAGGGCAATGGATGCCTAGGGAAGTAGTTGAATAGTTGAGTCGTTAAGAAGTAGTTAAATAGTTGAGTCGTTAAATAGTTGAGTCGTTGAATGGTTGAGTCGCTAAGAATAAGTTGAATAGTTGAGTCGTTAAATGGTTGAGTCGCTAAGAAGTAGTTGAATGGTTGAGTCGTTAAATGGTTGCAGTAGCAGCTGTATTCGGTGACGCCTACAGCTTATAGCTTATGGCCTATAGCTTAATAGTCAATGTCATAATGAAAAGGGCTAGCGCGACTGAAAGCTGAAAGCTGACCTCTGATAGCCGATCAGCAGCAGTATTCGGTAACGCCTACAGCTTATGGCTTATAGCTTATGGCCTATAGCTTAATAGCCAATGTGATAATGAGAAGGGCTAGTGCAACTGATAGCTGATCACTGAAAGCTCGTTAAGACCCTAACTTAAAACCTATAACGTAGAACTTATAACTGGATAGGCCATGTGCGGTTGAAAGCTGACGCTGACCTCTGATAGCCGATCAGCAGCAGTATTCGGTAACGCCTACGGCTTAGCGCCTATAGCTTACAGCCTTATTAGTTGCACTGGCAATAGCAAAAGCCCTAACTTAAAACTTATAACTTAAAACTTATAACGTAGAACTTATCGCTCCACAAGCTCCTTCACCTGCTCGCCGTAATAGTCTGTCTGATGGCTATTCAATTGCAGCAATTGATACCATTTCCGGAACGCTCCTATAAATACCACAAGCATAAGCAGCATCGCCAGCGTCGCCAATCCGGCCAGCAAGTATTCTCCATGAGGAAGATAGATATCAACGATTTGCAGATAGCCTGCCCAAAAAGTGATAAAAGCCATAAAAACACCGGGTACGGCCGCACAGACTGCATGTTTTCCACGATTTAAACGGATCAGCATCGTCGTACACACAATCAAACCACAAGCAGCCAAAAGTTGGTTGCTGATACCGAACAAAGGCCAAATACTGCTTACATTGCCGGTATAAACGAGATAACCCCAAGCGAAAGTAAAAAGCAAACTACTGATCACAATTCCCGGTATCCAGTTCTTATCATTGAACTTCGGCCATACAGTGCCCAGCATCTCTTGCAAGAAGAAGCGCCCCACACGCGTACCGGCATCAATAGCGGTTAAAATAAAAACCGCCTCAAACATAATAGCAAAATTATACCAGTAGGCCATAAGGGTGTCCATCCCCGGGATCTTATTAAAGATATGCGCCATACCCACGGCAAGAGAAACGGCACCTCCTGTTCTACCGTGAAGATCTACCCCAATCTTTTCCGAAAAGTAATCGATATCGACCCCATGTAAGGCAGGATGGGCGGCTAAAAAGGCGTCGTATCCTTCTTTCGGCGTATTGATAGCAAAATAATCCCCGGGCATCAACGTACAGGCGGCAATCAGCGCCATCAGCGCTACGAAACCTTCCACCAACATGGCACCGTATCCTACAAAAAGAATTTCGCGTTCATGGGCAATCATTTTGGGGGTTGTCCCCGTCGCGATTACCGCATGAAAACCCGATATAGCTCCGCAGGCAATCACAATGAAAATAAAAGGAAGTACCGGTCCTCCAATAACCGGCCCACCTCCATGGATGAAAGAAGTAAGCGCCGGCATTTCTAAAGTGGGATGGATGAAAATAACCCCAATGGCTAACATCACAATGGTACCTATCTTGAGATAAGTCGAGAGATAATCTCGCGGTACTAAAAGTAGCCATACCGGTAATACCGATGCGATAAAACCATAAGCAGGTATGGCAATGGAAATGGTGCCAATGTCCCAGCTGAATAGCTTATTGATCGCTTCATGCTGCATCAAGCTATGACCGCCAATAATTCCGGCAATCAATAGCACGCCCCCTAGCATGCTCGCAAATAAGACACTGTTTGCTTTATAGCGCATGATCAAACCCATGATAATCGCGATGGGCATCGTAATCAATACCGTAAAGAGCGACCACGAGGCTTCGTGCATCGCGTTAATACAAGCCAAAGACAGTCCTGCCAATGTTAAAATAAGAATAAACAAGATGGCAAAGCCCGCTACTGTCCCCGTAATCTTACCAATTTCTTTGGACGCAATGGTGGCCAGGCTCTGCCCTTTATGGCGTACCGATGCAAAAAGTACGACCATATCATGCACGCCACCCCCCAGCACACAACCAATAAGTATCCAAAGCGTCCCGGGCAAATAGCCGAACTGCGCAGCCAAAACCGGCCCAACCAACGGCCCCGCTGCAGCAATCGCCGCAAAGTGATGCCCAAAGAGGACATTCTTATTGGTTGCTACATAATCTTTGCCGTCTGCAAATTCAATCGCCGGTGTAACATGCTGATTATTGAGTTTCAAGGTTTTGTTTGCCAGGTAAATGCCATAAAAACGATAGGCTATGGCAAATAAGAGAATAGACGTAAAAACGAGGGTGAGTGCATTAATACCGTTTAGCGATTCCATCGATTGGTCATATTTGGGTTTACAATAACGAGATACACAAACATAAGTAAAATACGCGAGATTACGGCGGCCTCAACCGCTAACAGCAAGCAGGCTTAAACATGCCATTTCCCGGTACGTACAACTATTTCTTAACCTATCCGTAAAGTTAACATCATGTCAATGGGCTTTCTTTGTTCGAACAATCTAATCGATCCAATGATCAAGCGAAAGTGCCAACGGCATAACCACGCTAAGGGATAAATTTATAGGTATTGAATAGTACATTTTGAAGATGCGCCCGTATTATAAAGGTATGAACAAAAACCTTTGTAACTCAGCGAAAAATGGTAATAGGTGTAGATATAGGAGGCACTAATATTCGTGCCGGATTGATAGAAAATGGTGTTGTTATTCATCAAAATCAATGCGCACTGCAAAACAAGGATTCAATGGATGCTACGCTCTACCAACTTATAGAAACAATTAAACCACTAACCACCCAAGCCGTTGAAGGAATCGGGATTGGCGTTCCATCAGTCGTGGATATTGAACAGGGCGTGGTATATGATGTAGCGAATATTCCTGCTTGGAAAAGGCTTGAATTGAAACGAATTGTACAGGAACGGCTTCACCTGCCCGTGAAGATAAATAACGACGTGAATTGCTTTACCTTAGGCGAATATCACTATGGTGTAGCAAAGGGGATAGGATCGCTTATTGGCGTTACAATCGGAACGGGTATGGGGGCAGGGCTGATACTCAATCATCAGCTTTATATGGGCCATAATTGCGGGGCCGGCGAAATCGGACTCTTACCGTACCTGAATAAAACACTGGAAGAATATGTAGGCAGTCAGTTTTTTATGGATCGTATGCAAAAAAGTGCAGAAGAGATCGCAAAAGAAGCTATTGGAGGTGATCATGAGGCAATAAGGCTTTGGGAAGAGTTTGGCCTTCACGTTGGCGAGGCACTGAAAATAATGCTTTACGCCTACGATCCCGAAGTGGTCGTATTAGGCGGGTCCATCTCCAAGGCCTACCCTCTTTTTAAGAAAAGCATGGAAGAGTCAATGAGGTCTTTTGCTTATTCCAACACCTTACAAAAGGTGCGCGTGTTGGCTTCCGAGCATTCGCATATTGCACTTTTGGGCGCAGCCTCCTTAATCCAATTTGATATGAATGTACTTGCAAAGGGAACTAGGATTTAATGGGAGATACATAAATGTAATAATTTTTAGGTCTAACAATTTGCGGGAAAAAGATCGGTGTTGGCCATTTATGTTTAACTTTATTGTACGTATTGCGTATCGGGATTTATAAGCTTTTAATCGAAATACATGCAAATGAATCCTACCGATATAAACCTGATTCAATAAATAACATAAGAGGTGATGCATAGATGGCAAAGAACTAATTTTTAAATAGCGATGGTTTACAAAGTGATTCTGCTCCTCGATTTTGCCGAAGAATACAGCAAGAGCCTGTTGAAAGGTATAAAGGCTTATGCTAAAGAGTCCGGAAAATGGCTGTTTTGCTCCATGCCTTTGTTTCATCGGGAAACTTTGGGCATGTCAGGGATTTTGCGGTGGGCAAAAGAGTGGGGAGCGCACGGAATCATTGGTCAGCTATACAATGATCCGGAAATCGACCGGTTACTGGATGCCAATATTAAAGTTATCGCGCAGGATTTTAAGGAGCGTTTTCATAACATTCCCAATATCACCGGAGGCTATTTTGAAGCAGGTGCCATGGCCGCAGAATATTTCTTAAAAAAGGGCTTTACCCACTTTGCTTTTTATGGGTTCAAAGATATTGTCTGGTCGCGAGAACGGGCTACAGGATTTGAACAGCGATTGGCATATGCGGGATTTTCGGTACACTATTTTGAACATACCGGGCCTACTGCCGATGAATTATGGTACTACCGCCCCAGCGCGTTGAGTCGGTGGCTCAAATCGCTACCGAAACCGATTGCTTTGATGGCCTGCGATGATAATCAGGGACAACATATTACGGAAGCATGTCGGTTATCCCATATCCGTATTCCCGAAGATATTGCCGTATTAGGGGTTGACAACGACGAAATGATCTGTGAACTCTCCGATCCGCCCTTATCAAGTATTTCACTAAATGCAGAGAAGGGCGGGTATCAAGCGGCACATAGGATGGAACAAATGATCCTGACAGACACCTATAATGGTGAAGATATTTATGTCGGACCACTGCAGATTATTACTCGCCAATCCACCGATATTTATGCAACTAACGACATCCAAGTGGCGGCTTCTTTAAAGTATATCCATCATAATATTGAGAAAAACCTGTGTGTACAAGATGTATTAAAGGTGATTCCTTTATCCAGGCGTGTATTGGAGAAACGATTTTTGGAATGTACGGGAATGCCTATCTACAAGTATATTTCGACCTTAAGGATGGAAAAATTTGCCGAAAAAATCCTACAAACAGATCATGCAATTTATGAGATTGCGCTCGATTTGGGTTACGAGGACAGCAAAAATGTAGCACGCCAGTTTAAACAGATCTATGGTTGCAGCCCTTTCGTCTTTCGTAAGAGACAACAGCTAAGGAGGTAAACTAAAATATCTTTACTTCCCCATTGACCGATTGCAATTGAATCCGGGCGTTCTGATCCTCTGGATAACGGACCGTGATCATTTTAACCTCATATGGGAGAAGAGAAAGGTAATTATCAGACCATAAAACAGGCAATACATTATCCGTCAATGACTCATTCATTAACTGTAATTCGTTGAAAAAGGAAAGCTTGTCACTTGTGTTCTTTAGTGTTATTTGCCATACTTGATAGGCTCCTTCATTCCGTAAAAATTTCTTAGCCATTTCGAGCTTAACAGGCGGTAATTCAGATAAGGGACGAAAATTTGCAAATTCCTTGCTCGGTGTATAAAACCAAGAATAGGTGTTCCAATCCAGTGTGTCCATCTGCGCACTCAGCCAATAAAAATTGTCGGCTACGGCTTGTCCATGCTCATTCAAAACGGCTAAATGCAGGAAAGTGACCGGCTCTTGCTTGCTGATGGAACCTTTATAAGCTTAACAACATGATTTGCTTTCATTTGATCAATTGGTATTACCTGCCGGCTGATCAACTGTGACTGCAGATTGTATACTTGTACAAGCAATTGGTGTTTCCGTAAATCTTGCCGCGTATCATTACTGAGGTAAATCGATCTATCATGATAGTTATATAAGGGGAGGATGGGTTGCAAGGCCTTCTTCGTACCAAAGTAAGCAGCATTTGGCATCAGGTAATAATCATATAGCTGCCAGTAAAATTCGGGCCAAGGCGAGTTTAACATCCACTGAACCACACCTCCTGCCTGTTTTCTATTCATAACATGTGCTTCAAACATTGGGCGAATCGCCTCATAATTTAACAGTTGTGCTTTAAAAGCCAGCGTTGCCAGATTAGGACTAGGGCCATATCGCTTTTGCAAGGCCTCTAGGTAGATAGACAGGCTAGCAAAATCCTTGCGTCCGGAGTGGTAGTTCCATACCGCATTGTCAGCCGGCCAACGGTATGCCGGCGGAATCATTTTTTCGATGCTTTTAATGGGCGGGATTTGTGGGCCTGGACCGACCTCCGAGTTGAAACCGTAGGCACCTCCTAATTTTTTGTCCTCGTACCAGTATACGGGAGGCACGTATTGATAGGGTCCGTTCATTTTCATGCCCGATTTTCCCGATATTGTACTGGTAAACTCACCCGCAGAGATCAGAAACGACGTAGTAGGCGCATATTTTGCCAAGGTGTCCAGATAACGTTGTTCCAGATCGGGAGGAGGCATGGCATCACTTCCACCAAGCCAGGTGAGAATACTTGGATGGTTGCGCAACCATTTGACCTGATCGCGGAAATAAGTCGCTAATAAATCTTTTTCTTTCGGCATCAGCTTGATGGCGTAGCGCTCAACCCCTTCATTGATGGGCAGGTTTTCGTCCCCTGCTTTCATCTCGAGTGGCAGACCCAAATAATCCGGCCACTCCCATTGGCAGCTCCATCCGGGCATCACTAGAATGCCGTACTGGTCACAAAGATCGTATAGATGCTGATTATTAGCCCATACCCCTTCCAAACGAAGGGCGTTAAGCCCCATATCCTGCACATATTGAATTTGTGCACGATCTTTATCGGGAAGATAACGCAAAAAAAGATCATCTACCCAACCCGCAGCTTTGATGAGTATATCACGACCGTTTATTTTATAATGTCGCCCCTGGTTGCTGTTTCGATAAGTTTCGATTTTGCGGATCCCGAACGTGAGGTAGTTGCTATCAGAAAGCTCTTGGTTTTTATTGTAGAGTTTTACAGCTGCTTTATAAAGAGATGGTGCTCCTAAGCCATTAGGCCACCAGAGCTTTGGATTTTTTATTTGAAGCTGTGGGAAGTCACGATGGTCAAACGAAACTATCCGATGGGCGAAGGGTTCGAGAACGATCTGTTTTTTTAGCTGCTGGCCGGCAATACGAAGGGCCAAGGTGATTTGCTCGGGCCTGTCGCTTGCATTTCTTAATGCAACTTGCGCCTTGAGTTCCGCATTGCTGGTATCGCAAACATCAAAGTCGCTCTCAACAAAAACGTCTTCTATAAAAACGGATCCGCTGCGCTTCAGCCGGATATCGCGAAAGATGCCCATAAAGTGATCGGCCGGTGTGGGCGCCCAGTCTACGAAGCCCATATAAAAATCGCGCACCTGTGGTGGATAAATCTTAATGAGCAGTTGGTTTTCGCCTTCTTTAATGGCGCGGCTCACCGGCAACGCAAATTGTCGGAAGGCACCGTAGATGCTGTCCTTATCGGCAATTAACTGCTGGTTAAGCCAAATATCCGCGCGATAGTTGATGCCGTCTAAATAAAGGATGACCTGTTCTTCCGAATTTAAGTTATGGATATACAACGACTTTTTGAACCACCAAGGTGATTGAAAGACTTGCGCAGGAATACTATCCATGCGCGTGCCTATAAAAGGATCGGGGTAAACACCTGCTTCTACCAATGCCCCAAGCACGGTGCCTGGTACCAAGGCCGGATACCAATCATTTTCCGCCGTGTGTTCCAATACCTTGTCCACTTCGTCGCCGACCACTTGGCTCGGAGCCATCACCCAGCCTGAATCGAGCACATTTTCGGCAATAGGCAATGCGGTTGAAGCTTGCCTGCAGCTAGCCGTTAGCAGACAAGCTAGGAGGCCAAATTGTAATTTCAATACAGTCGAAAAAGACGTCATTAGGGTAGGTTTAATAAATCAATCAACGGGCGGCCAACATTCCCGTTGGGTTCTTGTATATGTAATAGTGCTGCCAACGTAGGCCGAATGTCTGTCATTCCCGTGGCTAAAACCGGTTCGTAATATGCGTTTGAAGCCGCCTTCTCCATAGCGATCATAAAAACGATAAAGGTAATCCCTGCGCATTTGGTCGACAACCAAGCCCACTACTAGTTTTGGTCGTTTAAGCGCCTCCGTCTGTGCAAAGCAGCTGTAGCAATAAAAGCCGCAAAGGAAGAAAAATAGAAATCTTTTATTCATTTTCTTGTTTTTTTATCGCTTCTCTTTACCGTTGAGATAGCGTAATAGTTTTTCGGGCTCGTCTGTTTGTATAATATTGGCGCCTTTTGCAAGAAACTTGTCCAACTCGCTTAGGTCCGCTTGTTGTGCGATCATTTTATCCAGATCACCCAAGGTATTCATCCAAACGTTGGCACCCTTGTTTTTGATATGAGCTGTTACGGTATTGGTATAAAAACTTTCGTCCAGGTGCACAATGCTTGGCTCAAACAGCGCGAGCGCTTTGTCGGCTTCTTTTAGATCATGTGATCTCGGCATTAGTTTAAGTGAGGAGTTGGCAGCCTTTACTTTTGCCAACTGCTTGTAATCACTGTCGAAAAAGATCACTTCCCGCTGTGCTTTTACTTTGGCAACGGTATGCAGGATGGGATCCAACTTATCTGTTTTAAGATCCAGATCCAGTACAATTTTCCCCTTTGCGAGCTGTAAAGCTTCTTCCAAGGTGGGAATATGGTAGCTGGTTTGTTTGCCCCGGTGCTTCAACTGTAATCGGCTTAGCGCCTGAAAAGTAAAGCCTTCCGCATCCCCCTTTCCATTCGTTGTGCGGTCGATGGTTTGATCATGCATCAAGAAAGGAATACCATCGCTGCTTACCTTTACGTCTATTTCAACAATATCTACACCCTGTTTAATGGCGGCTTCAATGGCTGCAAGCGAGTTTTCCGGTACTTCGTGATGTACTCCGCGATGCGCGGCCACTAAGATTTTATTCCGATGTGGTTCCGCCAAAGCCTTCAGCGTCGCTTCCAGATGACCGTGTTGATGACTTTCTACCAATCCAAGGCTATCCATTACAAAGATCCGGCTCGACTGCCCATAGGTGCTTCCCGTAGGATCGGGATAGAGCAGCTCCACAAAAAATGCCTTATAGCCCGCGCTGGGAAAGTCAAAGGAATAATGAAGCTGAGCCTCGTTTCCCACGTAGTTCTTTTGGCTGAATAACCATACATTATTGCGTAAGTCAGCATCTTTAGAGGAGGCTTCCCAAACTTTTATACCCTGTAGCTTATCGGGAAGAATTTTCAACGCCAAATTTACTTTCTTCCCTTCAGTATTGATTTGCCATTCGGCAGGCGGGTATCCTTCATCCCGGAGCGTTAAGGCAAAAAAGGCATTCAACGCATTAAAGGCATCTTGTCCGTCTCCCAAATTATGCCCTACGTTAGGTACATAATGCAGCAAATTGGTTCCCGGGATACTATCGTAATAGTGTTTTATATTATCAACCACCCAATAAGGATCGTTGGTACCCATAAAAATCATTTTAGGCATTTTCAACGCCTGTCGGTAACTATAGGGATCAACCATTTGCAGGAGTGTAGCGCCGGCTTCACTTTTTGCCTGCTGCGGAATACCTAAGTTTACATAATCCTGAATTTCAACGCTGTATTCTTTCCAGGTTTCAATTTGATAATCCAGACTTACGGGCATATTCAGCACATCAATCACCATTGGAGCAATTGCTATGACGCGTTGATCACTGGCCCCTGTCAGCCAAGTTGTCCATCCCCGTTTGGAAAGGCCTGACACCACAAAACGATCAGCAGGCACCATCGTATGTTTTTCAGTGAATTCCGTAACCGCATCCATGGCTTTAACAGCACTTTTTACCATGGGAAAAAGTAAAGGCCATGTGTAGTCGCCCTCTTTCTGAAACTGATGAAAGGTATAAGAAATGAGCGCATCTTCTGTCAGCCCATTGAATAGCGGTTGGTTGGGTGTTTGTTTCAATAGCGCTACACAGGCTCCATTTTTTTCTGCAAGGGAGCTTAGGTTCACTGTTAACGCATCCTGCTTATCGGTCCATCTTGGCTGTCCCTTATCCAGCGAACCGCCACTGATAAATAATAAGGCAGCACTTTGCTTTAAATTTTTCGGTACAATTACACTGAGCTGATGCGTCCAAACGATGTTTCGCCAGGTTTGAGAAGTGAGTAGCAAGCGATATACCTTCGTCTCGTTGCCAAGGCTCAAGGTATCGTGTATGATCCATCTATACGTATCATCTTCTTTCTTTAGATACTGCTGCAACGCATTTTGGGGCGTCACAGCAGTTTGGGCAAAACTGAGCCCTATATAAAAAAACACATGAAAAATTCCCGTCAGTAAGCGCTGTTTCATTCTCGCAATTTAATTAGTAAGGATTATTGGTATCTTGTAACAACCAGCATTTCGACCAAGCACTGTTTTTACCATCAGCCTGTGAAAAAGCGGTGGTCGATAATCGATCTAAAGCCTCTTGTACATGTTGCCCGTTCATATTGATTTCATCCTGCATGTAATAAAAGCGCAAGGGAAGGGCCCGCCTAAGCGCTACCGGCCCCGCTTGCAACCGAGGGTAACCGGTTCTTCGAAAATCGAACCAAGCCTCCGTTGCGGCCGTCCAACTAGCAATCCACTTTTGGGTAATCAGCTGTTCAAGCGACCCATCAAAACGAACTCCTTCTGTTTCAATATACGCATTATAATTGGCGGCTAGCTGCCAGGCATCTAAAGAAGCCTCAATGGCCGCATTATAATGTTCGGCGGCATTACCCGTATTCCATCCCTTCAGTGAAGCCTCAGCCAGTATAAAATGCACCTCGGCTGCTGAAAGGAGCCGTGCCTTTAGTAAAGGTCCGGAAGCTTTCCGATAGCGCTCGTTTAAGTAAGAAACATGGGGATTAAATGAGGTCTGCCCCGGTGTTGGGTTTAAATTATAACTGGATGGCAAATTGGAGTAAGAAGGCGGAATACCTACATAATCCGGATCGGTATCAACGGAGGTATTGGCTACCATATCGGGCGACAAGTATCGCTTCCCATTGCTAATGCGATCGGTGCGCGGGGGTAAAGTGGCATCAACAACCAAAGGAATCTCCACTTTTTGGGCCCATATCGTCAGGCGGGGATCATCCAGTTGCTGCAAGGTGTTTACCAAAGTGGCACACATCTTCAATCGACGGAAATTCGACCCACCCGTATCGTCAATCTCGGTATTACTAGGCCAGGCATTGGCGCTTGTGGTACCGGGGTAGCTCATCGCAGCATCTTCATCCGCCGCTAAGATCAGCGGGTATTGATCCGGATTCGTTGCGATTTTCTCTATGCCTGCCTGCGCAAAAGAGGCTTCCTTAGCCGAAAGACGCATATAATAACGCAAGGCCAGTGAATTGGCAAAACGCCGCCAAGCCGCTGGATCACCATTATAGAACAGATCCGCCGCCGCTTCGATACCCGTATAAGAAGAAGCCGGTTGCGAGAGTAAATTGTTAGCGGTTTCCAATTCGGCTAAAATGCCATGATAAATATCGGCCTGGGTATCATATTTGGGCGTAAGATACTGTGGGTCGTTTAAATTCCCTTTTAACGCATCGGTGTAAGGCGCATCACCCCATAAATCGGCAATAAGCCCAAAGACATAGGCTTTCATCACCAAGCCAACGCCCTGATGAAAGGCCTGTCCACTTTCTTCGGCACGGTTCATGAGAAGTTGGGTGTTACGTAAAATATTGTAGTAGTCTGTCCAGCTTTGGCTGCCCGCCCAATCATAATCGTTGTGGCTTTCAAACCAAGCATCTTTCTGCGTATGTTGCACAACACCGGCGATATCCTGATAGCCTAAATTGGTATACAGCTTCCCTGTTTCGCTCAATATCGTTGGCAAAATAAGGTTAGGATTCACCGCCGTTTCATCTACCCCATTGGGATTCACATTCAGATCGTCCAGCTTCTTACAGGAAAACAAGAGTATTGCTATCAAGAGTAAGTAAGCGACCGGCGTTTTTATTACGTTGTTCATGGCTTTATTTCTTGTTGGATAACTAATTAGGTTAAAAAACCACTGCTATTTTGAAACCGATCGGCATGACCCACGGGTTTACATTATAGCGTTCAATCCCTTGTTTGAACTGGGTACCTGCCTGTGTTCCGGCTCCGGGTTGAAAAGCCGTTTCGGGGTCGATCCCGATTTTCGATTTCGTCCATAAGATAATATTACGACTGTAGATGGAAACGTTGGCCGATTGCATACCCAGCTTTTTAACGAAGTTGCCAGGTAGCTCATAACCAAGCGAGATTTCCCGGAGCTTTATAAAGTCGGCATCAAAGGTAGCAGCGCTCATAAAGTCCCAAGGGTAATTATCGCTCAAGGGTATGATTTTAGTACCTTCGCCCCCCAAATTTTCGGTATAGCCAACAATATTGCCATCGTCATCATATTGTGCGATAACACCGGGGTTAAAAGCGCCGAAGTTATAGGTCTGCCCTTCCATTGTAAAAGGAAGCCCACCGCTTTCGGGGGTTGGTCCGCCCACAATGCGGAACTGGTTGCCACGCACAACCACCAGATCATTGTTCACCAGGTAATCACGTAGCGCTTGCCCGCTCATACCATTTGGATTGATCAGCTGGTCAAGGAAGCGCTGCGTTTTCATGTCCGATTCATAATAGCGATAGGTTTGCGAAACAAATTTGCCTCCTTTCCGCCATTCGAGAGAGAAATTCAGGCTAAAGCGTTTATAGCTAAGGCCCGACTGTAAGCCGATGCTAAAATCGGGATTGAAATTACCGATTTTGGTGCGCGTATTGGTCATCGATATACTCTGCCAGGAGCCATTTTCGTCGAGGATCGGATAACCATAATAAGGCGAATTAACGTCTTTCACTGTAACGAGTTCCGCATCGTAGAGATCACCAATTTCATCCCCTATATAGGTACGGGCACCGCCCTTGGCGTCCGACCATAACTCGTAGTATTCCAAGCCATCTGATAATTCCATAATGCGTGTTCTGTTTCTCGACCAGTTGAGGTTGATATCCCAATTCCAGTTGGTCGACTTGATCGGTGTGCCACCTAAACTGAGTTCCCACCCTTTGCTTACCAATAAGCCGGCATTGATGTTTTTAGAGGTATAACCACTGGAGCTGGGCAATTGAATGGGAATAATCTGGTTCCGATTATCCACTTTATAATAGGTGCCGGCAAAACGTAATCGATTATTAAATAAGGCAAAATCCAAACCACCTTCGTAGGATGTACTTTGCTCCGGCTTCAGGTCGGGGATGAGTAAAGCGCTCGAAGAGCCAAGGCGAACCACATTATCCCAGGGGTCCATATTTTGTAAAACGTTGATCAAGTTATAGGGACTCGTGTCATTACCGGCTCTCGCCCAGCCACCGCGCAATTTCAACAGATCGATTTGATCGGGTAATTTAAAAGCATCATTCAATAATACACTTAAGGAGGCGGAAGGGTAAAAATAGGAACGATTGTTTTTTGGCAAGGTGCTCGACCAATCGTTTCGCGCAGTTAAATCCAGGTAAATGAAATCTTTGTAACCTACGTTAATTAATCCATATATACTGTGAATGGCTTTTTCACCGATGTAACTGTTGTAACGTAAACTTGTCGGAGCGATATTGGATAAGGTATATAAGTTGGGTATTGTTAAACCGCTTCCATTAATCGAGGCATTGATGACATTTTCATTGCGCTGATAGCGGGTGTTTCCGCCTATTGACGTATTAAAGCTCACATCGTTAAAGCGTTTCTGATAACTAGCGAGGAAATCAATATTCTGTTCCAGGTTATTTAAGTTAGTGATACCGTAGGCTCCTTTCGGATCATTGGAATAGCTATACGGAACTTTCGTTTCTCTCTTTTCGTGATAAAGATCGAGTGCATAGCGTCCCATTAAACTTATTTCGGGCGTAATTTGCCAATCGGCACGTATATTACCGAAAACGCGATCGCGCTTAAAGGCATTGTTCACTTCATAGGCCAGAAAATACGGGTTATCATAGTCGCCCAAACTTTGCGAACGCTGCACCACCCCCTCTTGTCCGGGCAGCCAATAGTCTTTTAAATCCAAAATATTAATATGAGGTGCTACGGCATAAGCCCATTGAAGGGGATTGGTACCTCGGTTACCTGCGGGCCGATTATCAGAGCCATTACGACTGAAATCAATTTGCGAGCTGAGCTTAAGTTTATCGGTCAATTTCAAGCTGCTATTGAGGTTCAGTGAATTCCGACTCAGATCGCTATTCGGAATAAGGCCTCGATTCATCATATTAGAATAAGAAATCCGATAAGTAATCTTCTCCGTATTGTTAGCGATGGACACCCCATTAATAGAGGTAATACCCGTTTGTACAAATTCTTTGATATTGTTCGGATGAGAGACCAAAGGCATGGCGACAGGGTTACCCTCCGCATCTAGCGGACTGTTCCATTGAATGGCTTGATAGCCACGGTCAAGTTCGGGGCCTAAAGCGCCTGCCGATCCTTCTTCAATGGTGAGCGTCCCATTAGGAGTACTTTCCGGCGTAAAAGGAATAACCCCTGCGGCGAAGCGATGATGCATATCCAGGTATTTGTACGGCACATCGAATACCGTATTGCTGGTCACATTAATTTGCACCTTATCTAAACCGCTACCACTTTTGGTGGTGATCAATACCACGCCATTGCCCGCCCGTGAACCATAGAGCGCCGCGGCACTCGGCCCTTTCAGGATCGAAATGCTTTCAATGTCATCCGGATTCAGGCTGGCCAAGGCATTACCATAATCTACGTTGTTGTCGGTACCTACCTGACTGACATTATTAATCGTGTTGGCAATCGGTACACCATCCACTACGAAGAGCGGTTGGTTATCCGAACTCAAGGATTTTGCTCCCCGAATGACCATGCTAACGGAAGAACCGGTTGAGCCCGTAGAGCTGATACTAACGCCTGGCACCTTACCGGTAATGCTATTGAGTACATTATCCTGTGCCACTTTGTTAATATCCTTGCTGCTCAACTCCCCTACCGAGTAGCCCAATGAGCGTGTCGAACGCTTGATGCCTAAGGCGGTAACCACCACCTCATCCAGCCCTTCCGTCCGTTCTTCCAAGGCCACTCGCAACATACGTTGGCTACCTACGCGTACTTCCTCTTCTTTATAACCGACAAACGTGAATACGAGAATCGCTTGTTCATCGGGTACTTCAATACGGAAGGTACCGTTCATGGAGGTCGTAGTGGTTCTTCCGTTTTCTTTAACTTTAATACTAACACCAGGGAACGGCCGGCCATCGGTGGCCGAAGTTACCACGCCCTGAATAGAGATAGCCTGCCGGTTGACGGAAACGGCATCTGCGTGCGCAGCGGTAGTCAGGACCCCGTTCCCAACCGAAGCCGACGCGCTTATCGGTAGTCCGAGCTGGTACAGCACCGCTAGCGAACAAATGAGCAGTTTGGGCGTGCTTGGTAAATTGAATTTCATAAATTCCTTATTTTGATTTTTTCCCTTTTTACAGCAGATGATTTTGTTAGCTGATCAATTATACTACTACGGACAAGTAAAAAAAGGCTATCAAATACAATGGTAATTTTGAAATAATTACTTGTTTAACAATACGTTGTTGTTTTGTTAATATAATATTAACGTTAAGCTATGAGCATTTTAGGTTTTAGCTGATCGCGTAATAACTGCTTTGCTTTTACCAGCTGATTTTTGACCGTATTCTTGGAGATGGAATAACTGTCCGCTATTTCCTGATAGGATTTACCATCTACAAAACACATATAAATAATTTCCCGTCGTTTATCGCTTAAGGCATTCATCGCGGTTTGGATCATACGATAACGCCGCTCCCTTACACCAATGGGGTCCTCTTTTTGGCAACTTTCGTTGATATAGGATTGAAAGGCAATGCGATTTCGTTTTTCGCGCTTGATGTGATCGAGCACGAGATTACGCAGGCAAGTAAATAAAAAGGAACGGAAGTTCTGTTCGGGCTTTATCTTGTTTTTGTTATGCCAGATTTTGGTAAAGAGATCATGCACCATATTTTCTGCTTCTTCTGTATCGCGAAGCATATGCATGGCAAATTTAAAAGCATCCAGTTTGTAGGCTTTGTACAATTGATTGAAGGCATTGTTGTCGCCCTGCTTCACTTGCTGCAGGAGCGTTACATGTAGGTCCGTTGACATAAGCTGTTTAATTTGATTGTTCAACGAAATTATCGGTGAAAGCTCCTCCTTGGTGACGCATTTTGCGCTTAATAAACCTCAATCTGCGTCAATCCTAAAATTTTGATTTCAAGTAGCCCGATTTGAATATTGCCACGTATGATATAATGAGCATTCGATTGGTGAAGATGCTAACTTAAGACAAACCTGCATATGATGCGACATCATTTCATTTTTTATGCGATCTTTTTATTATTCAGTATAACCCTTCGAGCACAACCTAAAGTGGCGGAAGCGACCCTGATTTTTCCTTTGCAGGCAAAACATGTCCACGGTAGCAGTTTGGCCGTTTTACCGAACGGAGACGTATTGGCGGCCTGGTTTTATGGCAGTGGAGAACGAGGGGCCGATGATGTTTGCATTATGGGATCCAGAAAGCGCGCAGGGAGCAAAACTTGGTCCACGCCTTTTCTAATGGCCGATACGAAAGGTATCCCGGATTGCAATCCTGTACTGTTCTTGAATCACAAAAAGCAGTTGTATCTCGCGTGGATTGCCGTACAGGCGAACCGTTGGGAGCAGTCGATCTTGCGTTATCGTGTAGCTGATGAATATGAAGGTAGTGCGGCCCCCAACTGGGGCTGGCAGGACAATATACTCTTAAAACCCGATAGCAGTTTTGTGCAGGAACTTAAGGAGAAGTTATCGATGATGCCCGATCAACAACATGGCTGGGCAGCCTACGCACCACCTTATGATGAAATGATCGTAACCAATGCACAAGATCCCGCCAAACGTAGCTTCGGTTGGATGACACGCATTAAACCCCTGTTATTGGCCGACAATAAAATATTGTTGCCCTTATATTCCGATGGCTTTAACTGCTCTCTCATCGCCATATCCGAAGACGATGGAAAAAGTTGGCGACCAAGTAAACCCGTCGCGGGCCGGGGAAACATCCAACCCGCATTAATAAGACGGAAACAGGGCGATATTGTAGCCTATATGCGCGACAGCGGGGATGCGCCCGCTCGAATTCAACAAAGCATTTCAATGGATGGCGGTGAAACATGGACGGTAGCAAGAAAAACGGAGATTCCCAATACCGCCAGTGTGGAGGTCATTCGCTTGCTCGATGGGCGGTGGCTATTGGTAGGTAACGATGTGGATGATGGACGCTATCAACTCAGTTTGTATTTATCCGAGGACGACGGCACTTCCTGGAAACTCAGCACCCTGCTTGAAGCGGATGACAAGAAAAAACTTTCCTGTTCTTACCCGTCAATCGTCCAATCGACCGATGGCTTTATCCACCTCAGCTATTCTTACCATGTGACAAGCGATAAAAAATCAATAAAATATTTAAAAATTTCTCCCGATGATATTAAATAAAAAGAAGATTTACCAAGTGTTGCTTCTATGTTTGGCTCTTCAACCTTTTGGATGGCGAACGGCTATTGCCCAGGATCGGTTCAAACAGGAATATGCCATAAAATATTACACCCATGATCGAAAAACGAATAATGCGAAAGTTTTGAGTGATCGAAATGGGCGGATTCAATTTTTGCAGGCAGGTCGTTTATTAAAACCTTTTGATGGCAAATTGCTCTTTCCAGGCAGGCTATCGGCCGACATCACGTATCGTTACGACTCCTTGGAAACTTTTAGAGATATCATCCTATATCAAAACAATTTTGTGTACCTGACCAACCAACTGGTTTATAGCAATGCCTGGGCAGGAACCTGTTTATTTAAACATCACTTGCCAAAGGCAAAATTTTTGGAAATGGACGAAACGGGAAACGTTTTTCTGACCGATGGGCAACAGATCAGATGTTATGCGATGGATGGAAAAGTGCTCGCAAATGCTCGCGTAGATGATAAAATTAAAGCCGTACACTATGACACGCGAAATCAGCTTTTTTGGATGCTCAGTAATCAGGCCCTATATAATTATAGTTTACAAAACAAGCAGGTACACACCGTTTATCGGGGGAGTGATTTTAGCTGCTTTACGCTTAATGAAACCGGAAAACTACTGGTCCTTGCCAAATCAGATCGGTATAGCCTATTCAGTATAGAAAAGTCAACGGATGGACAAGTAAAGATGATACAGCAAGGCGACTGGGATGATCGGCTGCCGGCGCAACCGGTGAACACAGTTCAGTATGTCGATGGAACGCTTTGGTTTGGATCGATGCACGGGGCCTTTAGGCAACAGGAGAATGGGGCTTTTGATTATTATCAAAGTGGCCGCTGGTTGCCGGGCGACACGGTATATTCGCTTGCCAAAGGGCCGGAATCAACGGTGTTAATAGCTACGAACAAAGGTTTGGCCCGCTTGCACCATAAAGCAATGAGCTTGGAAGAGAAAGCCGCCTATTATGACAAACAAGTGCGCGAGCGGCATATTCGATACGGTTTGAATGCAACACTGAAAGGCTTGAAGGAAGGAAATTTACGAACAGGCATTTTGTCCGATTCTGATAATGACGGTTTATGGACGTCTATGTATCTGGCAGCGGAGGCCTTCCGTTACGCTACGACCAAAGATTCCGATGCCTTGCTGAATTGCCGCGAATCTTTATTGGCCATGGAGCGCCTTTATAGCGTGAATCCTTTAAAAGGCTTTCCATCACGATCATTCGAACGAATCGGTCACAAGACAGATCTTGCCGATAGCAAGGTTTGGTTGGATGCGCCTGATGGTCGGTGGAGCTGGAAATCCACTACCAGTAGTGATGAGGCAATTGGTCATCTTTTTGTTTTTTCGGTGCTGGCCGAGGTGGTAAACGACCCTTGGGTGAAAGAAAAAGCCGTTACACTGATGGATTCCCTGATGTCGCATATTGTGGCTAACGATCTTTATCTTGTTGACCATGACGGAAAGCCGACGTTGTGGGGGAAGTGGAACCCCGCTTATGTCAATCAATTTCCGACAAACATAGGCGATCGAAAATTAAACTCGTCCAACATCATATCCATGTTACAATCAGCCTATTACTTCACTAAAAAAGAAAAATACCGAGATAAGGCGTGGGAATTAATGGACAGGCACGGATACTATGAAAACCTGATGCGGCCGATGAAAGGTATTGGACAAGCCGATGAAAAAGCTGATGATTATAGCAAGATGCTTTCTGAAAGGTGGAATCACTCCGACGATGAGATGTATTTTTTAGGCTATTGGGGCTTGTATCGCTATGCCTTAAATGATACATTAAAGAATAATTTTCGAAAAGCAATTCTGGATCACTGGGAATTCGAACGACCGGAAAAAGATGCGCTGTGGAATTTCTTCGCTGCTATGGTTGGCGAAAAGAACTTTGACAGGGATGCATCCCTGTGGTTTTTGCGCGAATTCCCCTTGGATCTGATCAACTGGCAAGTGACGAACAGTGCCCGAAAAGATATCAGGCACTTGGAGGAGAATTTTATGAATCAAAGCACGGATGCCGTTCTTTCGCCCAAAGAGCGCCCCGTCCACCGACATAATCGAACAACCTTTATTTTGGATGAAGATAGCAACGGAACGGAAGAGTTTAGTGCGGGTGATATTTGGTTACTCCCGTACTGGCTCGGACGGTATTTGGAAGTAGTGAAGTAGTAGCAGTGACAGTGACACCTGCCTACTGGCAAGTAGACTAACATAAACCAAAGCTGACTGCCGATGGCTGATCGCCGACAGCAGATTGCTACAAATCTGTTACAAAAGCGATTCTTCTTTTGGCACAAGCTTTGATTAGTTATTAGTAAGGTTTAGGTTGATTAAAAATAGAAAAACGTCCAAGCATCCCCAAAAGCTGGGCGTTTTTCATTTTAAGGCAGCGGATCCGGAGGCATTAACCAATCGATATACATAAGGTCCTAACCTCTTCTCATACTGATCGCTAATGTAAAAATGATATGGGAATTTGATTAGAGGCACACCTTATCCTCGGCAAAAAGAAATAATTCGTAATATTGCAAAACATTTGCTAAATCGAATTAGGAACAAAAAGAAACTATTCGTAGCGAATCAACATATGTAAGCTAGCTAACCAAGCTTTTTAGAACGAAATGAAAAACCGACGAATTACCTCATTTGTAACCGACCCTTTAACCGATTTCAAGCATTTTCTATTGCATATTACGAAGAATAACAACTTGGTGCCCATTAGTTAAACATCATTATAAACACAAAACAAATCTTAAATTTATGACAAAACACAGCAAATGGATTGCGCTATGCAGCATTCCCATTCTCAGCTGCGCAGTGGCTAGGGAAAGCCTTTATGCAGCTGCCCGACCGGTTATTCGGTCAGCTTATGAAACATCGCTTCAGCAGCGGACGATCCGTGGAAAGATCACGAATGTAAACGGAACAATGCCACTGATCGGTGCCAGTATTAAAATTAAAGGCATGCAGGGAGGTACATCAACCAATCAAGATGGGCTCTTTGAGCTCGCCTTACCCCAGGTACCGGTAACCCTCGTTATTTCATCGCTTGGTTACATTACCAAAGAAGTTGCTGTTACCGATCAGCAAAATCTAAACATTCAATTACAAGAAGATGCAAACAACTTGGAAGAAGTGGTGGTGGTTGGTTATGGCTCGTTGGATAAACGTGAGCTTACCAGCGCAGTATCCAACTTAAAGCAGCGTGATTTGGTTGCCGGTACGGTATCGCCACTACTGGCCATTCAGGGAAAGGTTCCAGGTCTAAACATCGCTTCCAATAATGGCTCTGATCCGAACGCCAGCGTTTCCATTCAGCTCCGTGGTGTCAATTCGGTCAAGGCCTCACAAGGACCTTTAGTCGTTATTGACGGCGTTCCCGGAGGCGATATCAATTCCGTTGCCAAAGAAGATATTGAATCCATTAACGTACTTCGAGATGCATCGGCCGCTGCAATCTACGGTACACGAGCCTCCGGTGGTGTGATTTTGGTTACTACCAAGCGACCACAACCCGGTAAGGCAACCGTTAACTTTACATCGGAGTATTTTATTGAAAGTGTTCGTAAACGACCCGATGTCCTTTCAGCAGAAGAATACCTTGCCCATGGCCTTGGAGAAGACAATGGCGCTCGTACCGACTGGTATGACGTCATCACAAATAAAAATCCCTTCAGTCACCGCCAAGTGGTAAATGTAAGTGGTGGTTCCGAAAACGCCAATGTGTACACCACCTTTTTCAAACGCGACGCCAAAGGTATATCAATTGGTTCGCAACGCGGGGAAATTGGTGGAAGGGTCAATACCAATTTCAAATTCTTCGATGGACGTGCGGAATTGAGCACCAATGCCAGTTACAATCAAGTAGATGCCGATTTCCCCGGGAACAGTGCGCCAGGCAACTTCCGTGATGAAAACAACAGCCTCTATAATATCGCCATTGGCTTAGACCCCACTATCTCACCATACGACCCATCGGATCCCTCCGGCTATAATGTCTTAACCGGAGGCTATAATACCTGGAATCCCTTGGCAGAAGTGATGTTACGTAAAAAACAAAATCAATATCGCTACCTACTGGCCAATGCCACCTTAAAAGTAAACCTGACGGAAGACCTTTATACAACCGCTATGGTGGGTATCAAAAACAACAGCGAACATCCCAGTTTCTTCCGTTCGGCGCAGCACCGTGTCTCGCGTGAACAAAATGTGGACGGTTATGCCAAACAAGAATACAAACGTTGGCAAGACCGTATAGTCGAGTGGACAGTAAACTATAGCAAGCGTTTCGAAAACCATCAGATCACTGCGGTAGCCGGTTACAGTTATCAGGACTTCAACGGACAGGGGTTCTGGGCGGAAAACTCCAACTTTCCGGTTGATGGGCTGGAAGAACACGATATGGGTTCAGGTACCTGGCTGGCTGATGGCCGTGCGGGTTTGGGCTCTTGGAAGGACCCATGGGTTAAACTGGCCGCTTTCTTCGGACGCGTTAATTATTCGTTCAAAGATCGTTATATCATCACAGCCAATCTCCGTCACGAGGGCTCTTCCAAATTCGCTCCCGGAAATCGCTGGGGCACCTTCCCCGGTGTATCGGCAGCTTGGCGGCTCAGCGAGGAACCTTTCATGCGTAAGCTTTCTTTTATTGACGACATCAAGATCCGCGCTGGTTACGGTGAAACCGGCAACGAAGGTTTCGGTGCCGAGGTATCAACCCGGATGTATTCGGCCGACACCTGGTGGCCGTTCGCCGGAAACTGGAACCGTACTTTTGGTGTTAAACACAACCAAAACCCGAATATCCGTTGGGAAATCAAAAAAGAATATAATGTCGGAATGGATTTCACCATTCTGAATAATAAATTAAGTGGTCGGTTCGACTACTATAAGCGGGTTATAGACAATCTGATTTATGAAATCAGTGTATCACAACCGCCCGCCATCCATGATAAAACAACCATGAACGTGGGCAGCATGGAAAACCAAGGTTTCGAGTTTGAATTAAATTACAATGTAGTAAACAAGAACGATTGGACTTACACTACTTCCCTTGTGGCCTCTCATAATAAAAGTAATTTGCGCACACTCTGGGGCAGCCAGACCTTTATGGACGATAAAAACTTCCCCGCACCTGGATCTCCGGGTACTGCGGTACGCCTTTATCCCGGTGAAGCGATTGGCCAATTCTATATCTGGCAATTTGCAGGCTTCACCGACGATGGTCAATGGCTGTTATATAACAAAAACAACGAAGTCATTCCGGCAAGTGATAAAAAACTCGATGATAAACGCTTCATCGGCAATGGTATCCCGAAATTACAGTTATCTTGGAATCATGCCATATCCTATAAAAATTGGGACGCCAGCATCTATCTCCGCAGTTGGTTAGGCTATGATGTGTTTAACATGACCAAAATGTACTATGGCATAGCTAATGTGACCGGTAGGAATGTATTGAAAAGCGCCTACGATGAACTTGCCAATGTAAAAGGTGAAAAACAATTGAGCGATTACTGGCTCGAAAACGGAAACTTCCTAAAGGTAGATGCCATTAGCTTGGGTTATACTTTTAATAAAAAATGGATCGGCCCCTTTAAAAATATCCGTGTGTATGCAACCGGACGAGATCTCTTCGTTTTCACCAAATACAGCGGTCTTGATCCCGAAATCAATATCAACGGCTTAGCGCCCGGCTTTGAGGAGCTCGATGTGTACCCACGCACGCGCACCTTTATGTTCGGTTTACAGGCGAGTTTTTAACCTTTAACAAATGCAATGATGAACAAGCTTTTCACATATACCTTATTATCGCTTTTGGTACTGCTAGGCAGTTGCACCAAGCTCGATCAGGAATTTTATAGCCAGGTCACTCCTGAAACCTTTTTCAAGAGTGAAAAGGACATTCTGGCCGCCCTCAACCGTCCGTTTACCCACGCCCGCTGGTATATGGGTGAAGACCGCTGGCAGTTACAGGAACAAACAGCTGACAATTTTGCCATTACAACGAAAGGACCCCACTGGTACAATGGCGGTACGAATGAACGTTTTCATTACCACACGTGGACGCCTGATGAAGGATGGATCTGGGGAACCTGGCGTGGTACATTGATGGGCATCGCCTTGGCGTTGGACGCACGCAGCGATTTGGAGAAGTTGGACTATACCAAATTTGCTTTGACACCGGAAGATCAGACATCCCACGTAAACCAACTTAATACGCTGATTGCCTATTTCTATTTACGCGGCCTAGACTATTTTGGAGGAATGCCTATCTTCAATAACCTGGAAGGAGAGAGTTTACCGCGCAATACCGATCAGGAGGTCTTCAATCACATTGAACAATTATTAAAAACGGCTATGGCGACTTTGCCCAAGAAGGAAGCCGGACAGAAGGAAGCGGGTGAGTTGAAGCAAGCGGCCGCAGCCATGATGCTAACCCAACTCTATTTTAACGCCGAGGCCTACATTGGTAAACCTATGTACGCCGAAGCCCAGCAACTAGCACAGGCTATTATCGATGGTCAATACGGCTCTTACCAGCTCGATCCGACCTGGTATGGCCCGCACAGCTTTAAAAACAATGAATCGCCTGAAATCATCTGGTCCATCCCTTCCGAGTTCAACAAGCTGCAGTACGATTGGTTTTACGGCAATTTCTATCATTATAACAGCCGACAATATTTTGATCAGGATATGGGGGCCGACAATGGCACGCATTTAAGTCCCTCCAGACGTCCTGATTCCAGTTTATATAAAAATGAATGGAAACTGGGTTCACCGTTTGAGAAGTTTGATGCAGCTGATCTTCGCAAAAGACCCTACCATTACTTAGGGAGCGGCAATTACGAAGGAATGTTTTTGAACGGGCCGCAACTGAAACCTGATGGCAGTGTAATTGTGGGCACCCAGGAATATAAAGACAGGGCACTTGTGCTACGCGACCAAGTGGGGCGTTTCAGCGAGGTTGGTCCAGGCAAAAAGTACAGCGGTATTTCTCAGCTTCCTTCTAAAATGTCGGAGGGCGAGGAGAATACCGGTATTCGATTAGTAAAAGTGCCCATTCCCACTTTAGCCGAAAACACCTTGCGTTGGGGAGCGGATAATCCGGTTTTGCGACTGACCGAAGTGTATTATATACTGGCCGAATGCAAATGGCGCAGCGGAGATCCGGCTGGTGCTGCCGAACTCATCAATACCGTACGGAGGCGCAATTTCGAGAATGGGGTAGATCCTAATCCGGTACGTGTCGATAATTTCGATAAATACCGCTTTTTAGATGAGTGGAGTATCGAGTTTCTGGGCGAAGGCCGCAGACGTACAGATCTGATCCGTTGGAATATGTTCACCACCGAAAACTGGTGGGATCATCAAGCCTCGCAATCTGATCACCTGAAACGGTTCCCGGTACCTACACAGGCTATTTCCGGAAACAATAATTTAACCCAAAATCCGGGATATTAATATTTCAGATTTCGAAAACCTTGAAGAGGCTACATAGCCTTTCTTCAAGGTTTTTTCTCGTTATCAGCAGACCGATAAAAACGTAAAAAAAACAATTATTTTTCCAAACATTCATCGTGTACAAGTGTTCACTTTAATGTACATACTTCATATTAGTCTAATTGTTCAGAGCTCTAGTGAAAACTGGAGCTTTTTTCTTTCGAACAAACCAAAAACGTTCTTTTAAAAACATAAAAATTGTTAAATCCATAGGAAAGAGCGAAGCTTGGTATAGCTTTTGTAACTAACTAGTTATCAATACCGCCCCTTATGTGTTTAACGTTAGAATCATTAGGTTTCCTACTGGAAACCGATGTGCAGACTGACTGTACAGGAACTTTTAGATATATTGCATTAGAAAACGATCATATTATTTCCGAAAATCCCATCACAAAGGAACTTGAAGTCAACAACTTACAAGTATACGAATGGGAATCCTTGTCGCTGAAGCATTTAAAAGGTATCTTTCATGGGGAGCCTCTATCAATGGGAAAGGGAGCACCGGAGTTTCATGAAAAAGTGTCATAAACTTTCTAACTCCACACTTAATATCTACGATGCCCGGTGCAAAAGAGCCGGTACTTATCAATCGCCTATATTAAATTTGACCTGGGCAGTGCTCGTCCCAATATAACGTGAACAATTTTTCGGCATATTTGGTGAATCCCCTCCCTAAGCCCGGTGTCGGCGTAAACTCACCGAATACAGGGCCATTTGAAGTCGCGTAAAAGTCTATCCGTACAAATATTCCGTAGAGCTTACTCAGTTTTTTCACTTGCTCAACCATTTCTTCGAAGCATTTTGGTTTGCTTTGTCCGAACTTATAAGGATATGGGTAAGATATAGTTAGTGGCTCCATCGGAATCCAATGTTCGTTAAAAAAAGCACTTGTTCCATCGTGAGGCCCTTGCCGATTGATAACGCTCAAGCCAGCAATTTTTCCATTAAAGCAAAAAAATTTATAATCGGTCGGGATGACATGTTTTCCTGCTTCGTTCGTTAAAAACTCTTCAACTAAAATGCATTGATTGGGTAGCTCTTTTACATTTTTCCTCAGTATAGCAACAATTTCCTGTTCAGAATAATACTTGTTATCAAATAAATTGAATCCATTATCCATTAAAAAGACTCCCGTGCACCCACTCCCGAAAGTAGGACGGATCACATATTGAGCAGGAAGTGAAGCAAAGTCTATGCGTTCAACATCACGGCCTTTCCAATAAAGAGCTGATGTCTTAGCTCCATGTAGTTGTGCAAATTCTTTAGCATTGAGTTTATTACTTAGTCGTCTTTGCCACAAGTTCTCATCACGCCAATCATCAATAGAATTGTTCTTTGTTAACCATAATTTTTTGAGCGGCTCCGCCTCCTGCCATAAAACTTGATGTCTACGTCTGAGTCGGTTTGAGAATTCACCGCTATACAAATGAAGTTTAATGCGACCTAACATAATTTAAACGGTTTATAATTTAGAGTGACTTTTAATTCTGTATCATGTTATAAATATAGCTTGTTTAGTCCTACTGTAAATAGGCAACAAAAGAACAATCGCACGCACGATTTTTCATATTAAAAATACACATTGTCAATCGTCATAAGACACACTTTACACGAAGCCATGGCAAAAACGACCCAACTGTATAGCTAATACTTTCCTACATCTTGAAAAGAAAATTTAAAAAACTTTAAAGTTTTATTAATATTGCCATAACTATAAACTTGATAGCCTTTTGATAATTTTGGCTCCGTTATCTATAGTCTTGCTATGGCGAAGCTGTCTTATAAATCGTATGATGAACATGAATTGATACGGCTCATGCTGCGAGACGACTACGCGGCTTATTTAGAAATCTATGAACGCTACTCCCGGCCACTTTATGCACATGCCTGTAAAAAATTGAACAATCGGGACGAAGTCAAAGATCTGCTGCAAGAGGTCTTCGCGGCACTCTGGCAAAACCGCAGCTCACTAAGCCCCAAGAGCCCCTTAGCCGGCTACCTCTATGCCACCCTGCGATACCGGGTTATTAAATTAATTGCTCATAAAAAAGTAGAATCGGTTTATTTTGAATCCCTCGCAACGGTGAATACACATGACAATACCACGGCAGACTACCGGGTACGGGAGAAAGAACTCGGCCAGTTGATCGAAAACGAAATCGTACGCTTACCCGAAAAGATGCAGGAGGTCTTTCGTATGAGCCGTCAATCCCATCTTTCCCACAAGGAAATTGCCCAGGAACTCGGCCTTTCAGAAACCACCGTAAAAAAACATGTGAACAATGCCCTGAAGGTACTTCGGCCCAAATTTGGAACCCTGCTCTCTCTCGCCTATTTCCTCCTTCCTTAGAGCCCGTTTAGAATTTATCTAATCATTTTCTTATGCCTCTTTTTGGCTGCACCTGCGTTAATTTATCGAGATAGGCTTCCTGCTACCCCTGCTAAATTTGCCTTGGTTCACTCAAAAATAGCCTATAACAAATTTTATAATACAAATTTAAACAGGCTCTTAAATTTTTTTATTTTCTTTTACGCCCTAAGGCGCTGTTGCAGTACTATCTCTATAAAAACGCGATATGAACAAAAAAATAGCACCTATCCTACTCAGCTTCCTGCTCCTTAGCCAACTTCTCGTCTTCGGACAATCCGCAGATTCCGTTGCCGTACTTAATAAAGAATGGAAAATTATTCCGATCAAAAAAGGCGTCACCTGGAAACAGGGCCATTTTGAAAAACTCTTTGGAAGCCAGCAGGAAATCAACCTCGTGGAGATCGACCTGAAAAAACACCGAAAGAACATCCACCTTGCGGCTGATCCAAAAGAGCTGAAAAAAACCTCCGAATTTGCCACAGAAGCAGGCGCTTTGGTGGCTATCAATGGCGGCTTTTTTGATATGAAAAATGGCGGTTCCTGGGATTATGTAAAGGTGGATGGTAAAGTCGTAAATACCACCAAAAAGAAAACGGACCGTGCCAATGCGATCTTATTGATCGATAAAAAAGCCATTGAAATACAACCAGATTCAGCCGTTAACTATGAGCAGAGCAGTAAACCGAATATCCTCCTATCCGGACCGCTATTAATCCACCGCGGACAGGATGCAGTACTTGCCAACAATCCCTTTAACACCAACCGCCATCCCCGCAGCGCGGTAGCCATTACCCGCAAGAACAAACTGATCTTTCTGGTAGTAGACGGTCGAAACAGCCAAGCCGCGGGTATGAATTTGAGCGAATTAACCCAAACGCTACGCTGGTTAGGCGCAAAACATGCGATGAACGTAGATGGCGGAGGAAGCAGCACGCTCTACGTGAAAGGAGCAACGGCAAATGGTGTCGTCAATCATCCCAGTGACAACAAGCAGTTCGACCATGAAGGACAACGCCCTGTAGCCAACATTATTTACTTGAAAGAATAAAATTAATTTTCTCTTACGCCCAAGGGAAGACTTAAGGTACTATCTCCTAAAAGCAACCCCGCAGTACACATGGAGGAATACGAAGACATTAAGAAACTGTTGAAACGCTACCTCGCCGGCGAATGCACGCCGGAGGAGCGTATGCGGGTGGAACAATGGTATGGGCAATTGGATATCCAAGCAGAAGAACCTGCTAAAGAGCAGGTAGAAGAAGATATAATCGACATAAGAGATCGCTTGAGGAGATCCCCGATTCGGCGGATAGCCCCTTGGTATCACTATGCCGCAGCCGTTGCCGCTGTGCTGCTACTAACAGTGGGTGTGTATTATCAATTTAAGCCATCCGACCGATTTAAAAGTAGTGGCAAGACCGCTACCATAGCAAGTCAACCCGATATCGCACCGGGCAGAAACCGGGCTATCCTTAAGCTAGCCAATGGCAAAGAAATCATATTAGACGGCAGTCCGAATGGGGAAATTGCGCAAGAGGGTGCGCATGCCATCTTCAAAAATGTGGATGGGGAATTGGTTTATCAACTCGGCGGAGCCAATACAAGCGACGCAACGATACCCCGGT
The DNA here is from genome assembly GCF_030372825.1 of Olivibacter sp. 47. Taxonomy (NCBI): domain Bacteria; kingdom Pseudomonadati; phylum Bacteroidota; class Sphingobacteriia; order Sphingobacteriales; family Sphingobacteriaceae; genus Olivibacter; species Olivibacter sp. 47. The sequence continues at coordinate 4,618,011 of NZ_JAUCNR010000001.1, read as the reverse complement.
TCAATACCATGCGTACCCCACGGGGCGGGCAATATCATTTAGTGCTGCCTGATGGTACCAAGGTGTGGCTAAATGCGGCTTCCAGCATAACCTACGCCATTAACGGCAACTTGGGAGAGCGACTGGTAAAGTTAGAAGGCGAAGCCTATTTTGAGGTGGCGAAAGATGCGACACGTCCCTTTCGCGTTGAGTCCAAAGGGCAAATCGTCGAAGTCTTAGGTACGCAATTTAATATCAACAGCTACCTGGATGAACCGGTGGTGAAAACCACATTAATAGAAGGTTCTGTTCGCGTAGCCGAAACCGCCGAGCACAAGACTGTCATGCTCCGGCCCGGGCAACAGGCAGCGCTCGACCGCCAAAGCCACTTATCCGTAAAACAAGCAGATGTTTCGGATGCGGTAGCTTGGAAGAACGGCAAATTCAGCTTTAGCCGGGCGGATATCGGCATGGTGATGCGGCAGCTATCCCGCTGGTATGATGTAGAAGTCGTCTTTAAAGGCAAAAAGCCGGAAATTACCTTATCAGGCGAGGTATACCGCAATACACATGCGTCCAAGGTCCTGGAGATTCTATCCTTCTATAAGCTCAATTGCCAGATCGAGACTGTTAACGGTGTCAAACAAATTATCATTCAATAAAACAAAGAAACCGATGTTAAACAAAAAAATGAACACGATGAAACCGTAAAGACTACCTAGAAAGGCTTCATAAAAAAGCGTCTTCTGATGGCAGTCAGAAGACGCACATGCTTGAGCCAATGATTCGAAGAACTTAAACAAATTAAATTAAACTCAAACCTTACAAAGTTAATGAAATTAGTATTTCATGCAACGGCTACGTCATTACGGTGGCCGCCTCCACGAACATTTAATCAACTGAAATTCATCATGAGATTTCAACTAATTGTCGGTTTACTACTTTCGGTATTTATCCAAGTCAGTGCATCGACTTATGCACAAAATGTGTCGTTGAAAGTAACGAACATGCCCTTAGACCAAGTATTCAAATTGGTCGAAAATCAAACGGAATATGTATTCCTTTACGATGATCCGAGTTTCACTACCGAGAAGGTGAGCTTAAACCTGCAGCATAGACCCATAGAAGAAGTATTGGAAGCCTGCTTAAAGAACTTACCCATCTCTTATAAAATTGTCGATCGCAATATTCTCTTTAAACGAGATGAAAGGCAAGTCGAACCCAGGAAGCCAAGCCTCCAACCGCAACCTGTTAGCGGACAGGTAAGGGATACGACAGGCAATCCATTGGCCGGGGTCAGCATTATCGTAAAAGGAAGCACACGCGGCGTAACGAGTGATGCACAAGGACGTTTTCAGTTACCGGTAAACACGGGCGATGTGCTGGTTTTTAGTTTGATCGGCTATCAAAAGCAGGAGCTTAAGATGGCAGGCCAAAACCAGCTGCAGGTAGTCTTGAAAATCGATTTGTCGGATTTAGAGGAAGTGGTTGTTATTGGTTATGGTCAGCAGAAAAAGCGCGACCTCACAGCGGCAGTATCATCTTTCAAACCGACCGAAGAAAATGCGAGACCTGCATTAAGTCCGGACCAACTGATTCAAGGGCGCATGCCCGGCGTCCAGGTGAGCGCCGGTTCCGGTAGCCCGGGTACGGTAAATCGGGTATCCATCCGTGGTATCGGCTCTTTGAGTGCAACGAACGAGCCGCTCTATGTAATCGACGGAATACCCGTCGTGAACCAAAATGCTGCTTTACTGAATTTTGGTGAAAACATGAATCCGCTCGCGCTGTTGAATCCGAGCGACATCGAATCGGTGGAAGTGCTGAAGGATGCAGCCTCGGCAGCCATCTACGGAAGTCGCGCCACCAACGGCGTCATCCTCATTACCACCAAATCAGGCAAGGCCAATCAAACCAAGTTTGGCGTTGACGCTTTTACCGGTGTATCGGTAGTGCCCAATACGGATAAAATGAAAATGGCCGATCCGGATCTGTACCTGTCGGTCATCAATGAGGCGATCGACAATTTTAATACACAGTACGATTACACCCCCGGTGCTAAAAATTACATGGAGCGCAAGGAAAACCCCTTTCCGGGCGAACCGGGCACCGATTGGTTTGATCTGATTACACGTCCGGCCCATACCACCAGTTTGTCCTTATCCTTTACCGGTGGTACCGATAAAACCAGCGTATACTTATCCGGCAATTACCTCAGTCAGGAAGGAGCCTTTATCGACCAAAAGTTTACACGTTATACCGGTAAACTCAATTTAACGCATAAGCTTTATAACTGGCTCGAATTCGGGGCAAACACCAGCTATAGTTATTCCAAGAATAAACGCGTGCCGGGATCGAACCTAGGCACCACCATGATGGGGCGTTCTTTGCTCCAACGTCCCTTCGATCGTCCTTTTAAGCCTAATGGCGAATATTATTTAGGCGGTACCGACGAATTGATCTATCACAATCCTTTCCAGATTATCAATGAGCAAAACGTATCGCTGGATAATTACCGATTTTTGGGATCGTTCTTCGGTACGGCTACCATTACGGATGGACTGAAATTCAAGACCATGCTGGGTACCGATCTTACTTATACCCTTGACAATATTTACTATGCCGAAGACCATCCTTATGGAACGGGCATCGGCGTAAAATACGACAATCGTCGCTTTACACCCAATATCTTATGGGAGAACACCTTGAATTACAATAGAACCTTCGATAAACTCAGTGTGGAAGGATTATTGGGTTACTCCTATCAGCGCCTCAACCTGTCCAGCTCCAACATAGAAGGTAGCGGTTTTCCTTCTCCTTCCTTCCAACAGCTTTCGGTAGCTGCCTCCATTCTTTCGGCAGGGACTAGCTTGACGGAAAGTGCTTTGATGTCGATATTCGGTCGTTCCAATCTATCTTGGGATGATAAATACTTACTGAGCCTATCCTTACGTGCGGACGGTTCGTCCAAGTTCCATCCGGATAAGCGTTGGGGCTACTTCCCATCGGTATCCGCCGGCTGGAATATCTCCAGCGAACCGTTCTGGTCGCTTGCCGGTACAACAGCCAAAATTCGCGGCAGTTATGGTGAAACGGGTAATCAAGATGGTATCAGCAGCTACGCTTACCATGCCCAAATGAGCGGAGGACGCAATTACAATAATCAAAGCGGTATCGGTGTCAGCACTAATGGTAACCGCGATCTGACCTGGGAAACGGCCCGACAATATGGAGCTGGCTTAGACCTTGGTTTGCTTGGTGGAAAACTGAATCTGACGGCCGATTATTTTATCAAGAAAACAGATAACTTATTATACAGCAAACCCGAGCCTTCCACTTCCGGGTTTACTTCGATCATCAGCAATATCGGCTCAATGGAAAACAAGGGTTGGGAGTTTTTGCTGAACGCACAGGTACCGCTAGGACCCGTACAATGGTCATCCGACTTCAACATCTCCTTTATCAAAAACAAGCTGACCTCCCTGATTGGTGACGAAGCGCTGTTAATCGGCGCTAACATGACCCTGCAGGTCGGGCAGGAAGTAGGTAGCTTCTATATGTATAAACAGCTCGGAATTTACCAGTCGGACCAGGAAGTGCCGGAATCACTCTATAAAAATGGGATACGTGCGGGCGATGTGATGTATGAAGATTTGGATGGCAACGGAGCCATCAATGTGTCTGACCGACAAATTGTGGGCACTGCCAACCCGGATTTCTACGGTGGATGGAACAACAGTTTCCGCTTTAAGAACTTCGACTTCAACATCTTTTTCACCTATTCTTACGGTAACAAGGTGTATGCAAGTTATCGTGTCAACACCGACCGCTTGGGTAGCGGTTTCATGAATATGACCGAGCGAGTAGCTAATGAGCGTTGGACCGGACCTGGAACCAGCAATACAACCCCGCGTGCCATTTACGGCAATAGTTGGAATACCCAAAATTCTTCCCGCTTCTTAGAGGACGGTTCATACATCCGCTTACGGGCATTAAATTTTGGTTACACCTTGCCAACACAGGTTGCAAATAAAATCGGCATGAAACGACTACGGGTATATGTACAGGGTGATAACCTACACCTGTGGACCAAATACCGCGGCTTTGATCCGGAAGTAACCAATGATTTCGATCCGCAATTTATCGGACAGGATAACTTGATCTTACCGCAACTGCGCAGCTTCAATGTTGGTGTTAATATTGGATTTTAATGAAGAAAAAATTAAGCATGTATAAAACAACAGCAATTACCGGCATCTTGGCAGTCCTGATGCTGGTGTCCTTCTCTTCTTGTACCAAACTCGACTTCTATCCGCAAACTTCAGTAGCACCTGAAACGGTAAGCGAGCGCGACATGGATGCCTTGTTAAACGGTATGTATAATGCCGTGCAAAACAATCAAGGAAGAGAATCCTACATTATGTTCGATTTAGTAGGCGGCAACCTGATTAATGCTTCGGGCGGAAGCGAGCTCGCTTTTATCCGTAACATCCTGCGTACCGACTACAATTTGGTCAACAACAACTGGAGTGGCCTATACCAGTCGCTGTACCAGGTCAACAACGTCCTCCATATCATGGCCGGTTTGCCGCAATCTGACAAACGCACGCGGATTGAAGGTACCGCCCACTTCTTCCGTGCTTATATCTATTATAATTTGGTAAGCCGATGGGGCGACGTGCCCTTAATCTTGGAAAACACCACTGAACGCGTATCGCGTGATCCTTCGAGTGCTGTGTGGAGCCAGATCGAGGCCGACTTAGCGATAGCCCTGGAAAAAGCACCGGCTTTCGAAGGTGACTATTACTACGTATCGCAGCAAGCAGCAAAGGCTTTGCTAGCTCGCGTCCTGCTCGGACAAAACAAACTGGCAGAAGCGGCCCAAGTGGCAGAAGAGCTGATTGCCTCCGGGAGCTTTTCATTGGATCGGTTCGACAAAATATTCAGGCATACGGAGAACACCGAAGAAATTTTTTCCTTTAAAAACCTAACGGAAGAATCGAGCATTACCCTAAGCACTTTATTTTATACTTATGCGCATGACGTAAGCGGCTCATACGTTTATAAACCAACCGATGAAGTGATGAACCTATTTGAGGAGGGCGACAACCGCAAAGACATGAGCATCGCAACGGTGAGTTCACTGAATGTAATCAATAAATACCCCAGCGGCCAAACAGGAACCGACCCCATTCCGGTTATCCGCCTAGGCGAAATGTATTTAATTGCAGCCGAGGGGAAAGGTTTGGCAGGACTGCCGCAGTTAAACGCATTGAGAGCCGCAAGAAACCTCTCGGCCATCAATCCTTCCAACGAGGCCGAATACCAAGCAGCCGTAGCCCTCGAGCGGCGACGGGAGCTACTCGCAGAAGGTTTTCGTTGGTTCGATTTGGTCCGCACGGGTAAAGCCGTGGAGGTGTTGGGTATTGAAGACTATCGAACCAAATTTCCGATACCCGATTACGAGCGTGAGGTGAATCCGAATCTCACACAGAACGAAGGTTACTAACCCATTAACAGCATCAAACATGAAATTGAACATAAAGCAACAGGCGTTATGGTTTATTCTCGCCCTTAGCTCCCTCGCAAGTTGCGAAAAAGACGAAAAGGGCACCATCCGGGTGTTGGATCACACACGAAGCGAACTGACCCTTCGCCTGCAAGAAAACAGCACGCTGATTCATCGCGTATATAGCGATACGACCTTAGAATTATACCCAGGCGTGCAGGAGACGGACATTCACTACCAAGATATAAACGGCCATACCATGCGGATATTTATAGTAGAGGCCGACATGAATCAGTCCACTATTCAATTACATCCCTTAACACCCAACGACGCAACCGCCTATGGCCGTCAATCCGTTCCGGAAATGGTAAAACATGTAGATTCGACATCCGAGGTGCTTTTTGCTTCCAATGCCGACTTCTTCAACGCCACAACAGGCGAGCCGCGTGGCATTGTATACTTATCGGGGCAAGCCATTCGTAGCACCATCCCGGCGGGCTGGACCTTTTTCGGTATCAGCAAATCAGGTCAATTAATGCTGGGGGATGACGACGATTATAAGGCACAAAAAGCCGAGATCTTCCATGCACTTGGTGGTCATCAACGATTAGTAAAAGACGGTGAACCGGTAAGCCACACCGACGCTTCCGTAGAACCTCGTACCGCTGTAGGATTTACGGCAGACAATAAGTTATACTTTATGGTGGTAGACGGAAGGAAATACGACTATTCTTACGGCATCAATTTCACCGATCTAGGCCAGCTCATGCATGCCTTAGGTGTCAAGGAGTCGATCAACCTCGATGGTGGCGGTTCGTCCACCTTTCTCATCAACAACCCTTCTAGCTCGACCTATGAGATCAGAAACCGCCCATCGGACGGAACGCCGCGGGCAGTTGCTAATGGATGGGCTATTGTGGCTACCGGAAATTAGTTGTTGGTTATTAGTTACCGGTTGTTAGTTGTTGGTTTTTAGTTACCGGTTGTTAGTTGTTGGTTATTGGTTATGAGTTGCCGGTTGTGGGTTCTGAGAAGAAACGCTCATAGAAAAAACCTACTTAACGTTTCAACTACTTAACAACTCAGCGTCTCAACGATTTAACAACTTAACGGATTAACGGTAGCCGTTAACCAATTAGCCAATTAACCAATTGGCTAATTGGTTAATTGACTAATTCACCCGTACATCCAGTAACTTTAACCATCCCTCCGTTGTCACCTCATCGTCAACCGGAAGCTCTATGGCCGGTTTATTCCCTTTGGACGTATCCACTATCGCTACAGCCCAAGCATAAGTGCCGGCGGGCAAATCTACCGTTGGTTTGAAATCATAAGACACCGGATTTCCGATTAACCAATTGGAAGGTTCGCTGTTGGTATCGACAAACACCTTTTTCACCTGGTTATTCCCGTCCAAAAGTGCAAAAGCAACCTTATACTTGTAGTTCCATTGCGGGATATTATTGGGAAAATAGCCCCAGCCCATATTTTTCCAACGATGGCTAATAGTTACCTCCGCTCCACGATTGACATTTTCAGGTAGGTATAGCTCATCTGGATATAATCGGTAACCACCTTCAGACACAAAACGCCGGACCAATGTGAAGGCTTTCTCAAACCAAGAAGCGGTTTCCCCACCAACACGAAAATCCATCATATTGACATGTGCTTCGGCCGATGCGTCAAACTCTCCCTGTCTTACATCTTCGGGATGCCCCTCGCGGTATTTACCACTTGGGTCAATCCAATAGCGGTGTGTGCCCGTGGTAATCCAACCGCCCTCCATAATAATTGGGCGTTTATAATTCCATGTTTTAGCAAACTGCTTTTCCCAGCTTTGATAATAATCAGTCATACCGAAAGCATCGTGCCGCAAGCTGTATCCTTTGTTAATCGCACTCGCTAATAATTTGTCGCTATTCGCATTGGGGGCTCCCCAACTCGCCGGATGCCCAACCAATCGGTGGTAATTAATCACCAAGGGAACCTTGGTAAAGGTTCGCGCGTACAAGTCGGTCACCCAATTGAAAACCTCCTCTTTAAGTCTTTCTGTATTTTCACCCGTAGAAGTCGCAGGATCTTCATAGATCACATTATGCGCCTCTCCCCATTTGCCTAAACCATAAGCATCAATAAATGCCGTACGATCGGGATCGTTAAATTCGGCGGCTAAAGCTTCGATGAACTTAGCATAATATCGTTGGAAAACAGGATCCTGTGGTATGGGGGTTTTCCGGTCAGGAAATCGTGCGTTCTCTAAATAATATTTCGCACCAGCGTCGAAGACAAACTGTGGTGTATTAGCACCCTGATCACGTCCATCTACTACAATACGGAAAGCGATGGGCACACCCCGCTTTTCCGCTCCTTTGATTAATTTTGCAATTCGGGAAGTAGAATCATTCCAGGCATAAACTCCGTCGCTCGGGTTTAGGGACGCCCAGCTGGTACGGACATAACAGGCCGAGGCGTAGTCGATGGCCTTTACTTTTTTACCTAAGTCCGGTACATAAAATTCCGTGTCCCAATACGATTCATCGGCGGTACGCGCCGCGTACATCACCCAACCATTTAAGGGATTGCGCAACACCGAACTGTCGTTATAGCTAGGTTGTACTAGCGTATTGTCTCCATGATCGCTTGTTGCATAATTAGTAATTTCTTTCGAGCAGCCAAATGACTGAAAACCGAGAATCAGCATCAACGCAGATTTGATGACCGTCTTACCATCTAATTTTGTCATAATTTTTACTTAAAGATTTATATTAAATTGATTTATGGAAATAGCATATTTACGAATCGTCATAAGTGTGTATCATTCGCTATCCGCGTCTATTGGCCATATCCGGGATTCTGTGGGAATTCGGCATCACGGTTCGCATCGATAATCACCTGTGGTATCGGCCACAGCGCATGATAATCCTGTATTTTACCTTTGATGGCATTGTTGTACATTCTTACGCGATCAACCAGCTTCTTGGTACGCACCAAGGTAAATCGTCTACTTTCCTCTCCTACTAATTCCCGGATACGCTCATCCAACAGAAAGTCCATCGTCATCGCACCGGCGTCGATTAAAGACGCCCCCGCACGTGCCCGTATTACATTGACCGCCTCTGCTGCTTTGGCCGGGTTATTTTGCCCGAGGTAAGCTTCTGCAAGCAACAAGTAGGTTTCCGCTAAACGAAATTTCATGCGGTCTTTATAACTGCCGGTGAGGCTTAGGTTCTCAGCCCGGCCATAGAAAAACTTCGTTACCGCAGGGAATAAGGACTTGGTTGTGAACCAGGTTTGTTCCGTGATAGTCGCTTTTTTACCGTACAAGGAGGCCTCATTTACGTTGTTATAATACCAATTGCGTTTAATATTATAGTTTGAGTTACGTATGTCTGTTGCATCAAAAATACCGGCAACATTACCTGTAGCATTGGTTCCTTGAGTGCCTACCCACCATTTCATCGGAACGATTTGCGCCAGGCCACGTCCACCTAAGGTGTCGGCCAGCACAAAACCTAACACATCCTGATACTTAGGATTCCACGCCCTGCGTGTCCAATCATCCGAGTTGGTGCCCCCACCTATCGTGTTAAATTCAAACTGCAATACCCAGATGCTTTCCCGGTTGCCACTTGATTGCCTATTTTGATTATTTTCGATAAACAGGTCGCTAAATACATCCCCGGCCGTATTTTGTTTGGCTCCGAAACGATTTTTCATCAACTCATAGCGTCCGCTATTAATAACGGCTAAGGCAGCTTGTTCAGCCAGTTGGTATTCGCCCTGTAATAGGTACATTTCACTCAATAAGTGATAAGCCGCCCATTTCGTCAGTTTACCATCTTTAACCTGATCCGGATTTTCCGGAAGATGTTCCGCTGCAAATTGCAGGTCAGCCACAATATGCTCCAGCACTTCAGCTTTGGGTGTCCGGGTAAAATTCAGTTGAAAATCATATAAAATAGTTTCTACATACGGTACATCTCCATAGAGGTACACCAGCGTACGGTAAGCGTAAGCGCGAAAGAATCGGGCCTCAGCCTGAAAACGTGCTTTATCCGTCGGCGCATCCCAGTTGGTGTTTTGATCCGCATATACCAGTATTTCATTTGCCGAAGAGATCAGGTGATAAGCCCAATTCCAATAGGTTGTTACAAACTGCTGGGAGGGTGTCAAGGTCAGGTTAGCAAAAGGCATCAACGAAGCGTCGCTGTTGATGACATCCACAATATCCGTTGCCGCCTGCAAGGCTTCATACGGACAAGCACCATTGTGGATATAAGCGCCCCCTTCTCCGTAGGTATTATACTCCGAACGGGTCAATGCATATAGTCCCGCACTGCCCACCTCAAAGCCATACGTACCGGTAAAGGTGTTAGTAGGTGCCAGCTCTGTCTTCAAGTCTTCTTCAAGAAAATCTTTACACCCATTCAGGGAAATGAGTGTTATAAAAGCTAAGCTTATTTTTATAAAAGTCTTCATTTGCATATGTTTAATTCCGTATTCCTATTGATTAGAAAGTTAAATTCAGTCCGAGCATATACGACCGAGCCGTCGGAAAAGAGGCCATCCAACTGTTATCGTAATTGAGCACCTGTCTGATATTCGAGAAGGTATGTAGGTTATTGACACTCACATTCACATCAATGGCATTTAAGCCCACCTTACGAGCGGTTTTTTGCCCGATCCGGTAACCGAACGTCATGTTCTTAATCTCTACATAGGAAACCTTTTTATAATAGCCATGCCCAAAGCTATTGGTATAGCCCGGAGAAACGATGCCGGCTGTTGGGTTTTCAGGTGTCCAATAATTGGCACCATGTACATAATTGGTTATTCCAAAAGTCCACGAGCCAAAATTAGCCAGGTTATCATCGCGCCAAACACCAAACACACCGTTTATCAGACATGAAAAGTAAAAATTCTTGTAGTTTATCCGATTACCTATTGAACCGGTGAAGCTTGGCATTTTGGATCCGATAATTTTCCGATCATTCGCGTCAATGTATCCATTACCATCTACGTCCTCCAACCTGGCAGATCCCGGCTCCGCACCCGTCTGGATTTCGCGCTCCTTTCCGTTCGCGTCGGTGAAAGAATACGTATCACCTGCTTGCCAGATTCCCACCATGTTGTAATCATAAAAAACCCGTAAAGGTTTATCGATAAACCAGTTATTGGCAATATCATCTAAATGGTCACCCCGTAGTTCAACGATTTTATCGCGGTTTAGCGAAAAATTAACATTAGAACTCCATTGAAAATCTTTTTTTTCAATATTCACCGAGTTCAAAGCTATTTCAATTCCTTTATTGCGGGTTTCCCCTACATTGTCCCAGATTCGGTTATAACCGTTCATAATTGGCACCGTCCGCATCATCAGCAAGTCTTTGGTTTTAGATCGATAGAGGTTAATAGTGCCCCCCAGGCGATTGTTAAATAACTGAAAATCCAGACCGATATTAGCCGTATAAGTCGTTTCCCATTTCAGGTTCGGGTTACCAACCCCATCACCCGCCAGATACGCCGTATTCACCGCCGTACCACCATCCCCCCAGATGTATTTCACGTTCGAATAAAGGCGATCCAGCGTTCGATAAGCCGTGATTGCCTGATTCCCATTAGCTCCATAAGAAGCCCGCAATTTTAACATGCTCACCCAATCAAGATTGTCCTTTATGAAATGCTCTTCGCCCATATGCCATGCCAGGGCAGCAGAAGGGAAAAAGGCATATTTATTATTCACGCCGAAGACCGAAGCACCATCGGAGCGGCCTGTTAAGGTGGCCATATATTTACCCTTATAAGCATAATTCAGTCGGAACATATACGACAACATTGCTGTTTCAGACAACCCGGACGACATGGTTATATTGCGTTCGGCGGTATTCATCATATAATAGCTCGTATTGTCCGTTACGAATCCATCCCCACTCTGGGCAGCGCTGATGCTTTTATTCTCCTGTATACTAAACAGCGCGGTTGCGTCAAAACGATGATTATTGATTTCGCGTTCATATTTGAGCAGATTCTCCCAAGTATAATTGGTTGTATGCCCATTGCTAATACGGGCGCTTCCACCCACTTGTCCCGCTTGCTCCCTCCCGATAAAGGTATTACGTCCATAATAGGTGCCTGTAAAATTGCTTCGGTAATTGTATCCGTAATTGGAACGGAATGACAAACCCTCTATCGGTAAACGAATATTCGCATAGGCACTGAGGAAAAAATTCCGATTCGTTCGGTCTTGATCCGCATTTACGTTGAGCATGGGGTTGGTGATCAGTGAATACTCCATCGGCTCGTACACATAATTACCCGCGTCATCTTTGTATTTTCCGTAAGGGCTCTGCTTGATAGCATGTTCGATATTCGGCGTAACACCACCATCCTCTCTTTGTACAAACTGAACACCTATGCCGGTTGTCAACCAATCGTTGAACGTTTGGTCGATATTTGTAGAGAGGTTATAGCGCGTAAGTTTTGAATTATAAACTACACCTTCCTGACTCAGGTAAGCTGCCGCCGCCATGTACTTCGTTTTTTCTGTTCCACCCGATATGCTGAGCTGGTGATCAGTGGTCAGTGCCTTCCGGAAAATGTAATCCTGCCAATCGTGAGTAATGCCTTTGATGTAGTTCTCCCGCTCCGTAAGACTGATGATATTTCCGCTCACCGGATCGAGCAGCTCGCCGGTGTAACCCTCTCTTAAACGACCGATATCCTGTTGCAGTTTGATGTATTCCTCCGGCCCCATCACGTCAATCCGTTGCATCGGTTCGGCCATTCCAAGCTGCGCTCGGTAAGCCACTTGCGGCTTTCCTTCCATACCTCTTTTAGTCTGAATCAGTATAACTCCATTAGAGCCCCTCGACCCATAAATTGCCACCGCCGAGGCATCCTTTAGTACCGTCAGGTTTTCAATGTTATTGGGATCGAGATCCGTTAAGGAGCCACTATAGGGAATTCCATCCAGTACAATTAAAGGCGAATTACTTGCTGATAGTGAATTCTCTCCGCGGATGAGCAGCGTTTGGTCTTGCCCCGGTGCAGCATTGGTAGTGGTAATGCTAAACCCGGCAACCTGCCCCACCAATCGGTCCATTAAATTGTTGGTAGAAACCATTTCCAATTGTTCCTTGCCAACCACTGAAAGACCGCCCGTCACGTCTTTCTTCTTCATGCTGCCATAGCCCACCACCACCACTTCATTAAGTTGCTGCTCGCCCGCCATCGTTATATTCATTATGCCGGACGGATTTACTGCCACTTCTTGGTTGATATAGCCGATATAAGAGAAAATCAGCGTGGAGGATGGCGAAGCTTGAAGCCTATAGTTTCCATCTGTATCCGTTACGGTGCCTGTACGCTGATTTTTAACCCGAACGGAAACACCTACAAGGGCTTCGCCGCTTTCATCAACCACTTGTCCTGTAATTTTAATCAGTTGTTGTTGCGAATAGAGAGGCGTACCTGACAGCAAAAAGAGAGCAAGTATCGCCCAGAAGCCTTTCAGCTTGATGCGATTTTTTTTAATCATGTAAATTTAGATTTAGAAAAGGTTAACGTTAAAAAAGCAGTTACTTCTTATGTCATCCTATATATTTAGGTACGTGATGACCGTTTATTTTGTTGGATATTATTTTCTATAGGCAAATAGATTTTATGGTTAAACTTAATTACTATCGGCGCCTGTTTTAGGCACTACGATAATTGGCTTACGCTGCAAAACTAAGCGAAGCCCTTAATAGGGATGGTATTGATTTGTACGGAAATGGTTCTATTTTGTACGGGGCAGTTTTAAGTTTTAGGTTTTAAGTTTTAAGTGGGGCATGTGCTACATTCTCCACAAAATTCATCATTCATCATTCATCACCCATCATTCATCACTATTCCCCTACTCAACGATTCAACTAATCAACTAATCTCACAACTCAACTTTCTTCCTAAACTCAGTTGGGGTCACTTCAAATTGCTTTTTAAAGCAGATGCTGAAATACTTGGGGCTATTAAAACCCGTCAAATAAGAAATTTCGGATATGGTAAGATCGGATTGTTCTAATAGTTGCGCGCTGCGTTTAAGTCGTATATCCAAAATAAACTCCTTAATCGACATGCCGAGTATGTCATTTATTTTTTGGTATAAGAGCGTGCGTCCGATTCCCATATCAGACACAAAGGATTCGACATGATAATCCATGTTACTCATATTTTTTTCGATGTGTTCCATCGCCCGTCGAAGCAAGTCTTCGTCGGCTGAAGAAATGGTAATGTTTGCAGGTTCGGCAATATATTTTTTACTATAGGACGCCTTCAGTTCATTTTGGTTTTTTATCAGGTTATCTACCTGCTTAAGCAGATAATCCATATCAAAGGGTTTATCTATAAATACATTCGCTCCACTTTCCAGTGCTTTAATTTTGTTTTCCGCATGCTTGCCCAACGCCGATAGTACAATGATCGGGATATGACTCGTTTTGATGTTGGAACGGAGTTTTCGGCAGACAGCAAAGCCATCGGCTTCGGGCATCATCAAATCGGTAATCACCATTTGCGGAAATATCCGTTCGGTTTTTGCGATGCCCTCATAACCATTGCAGGTAGCATATACATTATAATGCTCCGATAATCGTTGCTCCATATAAGATCGTAGGCTGGGGTCATCTTCAATGACAACGATACTATTCGCTTTACGCCTTGATTTATCAACCGCTTGTGTCTCTGCCGATTCAACCAACATATTGTCTATTTCTGCTATCGTATATTCATATGATCCCGGCTTATCTCCCGTTTCCTCGGGATTAGCAGTAAAAGGCAAAATCACCGTAAAAGTAACGGTAGAATCGGTCGAGTATAAGCTGATTTTCCCCGCTAAATAGCTAACCAATTCTTTTACAATGGACAGACCTAATCCGGTACTTTTTTCAAAAGCCGGCTTTCCGATAGACAACCGGTTGAAAGATTCAAATATCACATCTTTCTTATCATCCGGAATCGTCGCGCCGGTATTAGTAATAGCAACTGAAATATAATCGCCGTGCAATGGCGGAGTTAGTCCGTACGCTGCAAGTTCTTCCCGTCCCGCTCTCTTTATTTTTACACCAACAAAGCCATTTTCGGTTGTGTATTTTATAGCGTTAGAGAATAAATTAGTGAATATCTTTTCGATTACATCGTAGTCAAATTTCGTATAGAAACTCTCCATTTCGGATTTCAAATCTGTTTCGATTCCCTTTTTATTGGCATAAAGTTCGAACAACGAGAAAATATCGCCAATGTACCGGATAATATCGCCCAGTTGCTGATTAACCGTAATTTTTTGACTTTCTATTTCTCTGAACTGGAGCAATTGGCTGATCATTCGTTGAATGCGATTTACGTTCTTTTCGATGAGTTGTACATAGGTCGCCGCAGATCGATTTTCTTGTAAGGTTTCTTTCAATTGTTTCAAGGGGTCGACTACTAAGGTGAGCGGTGTTTTCAGATCATGCGAAATATGGGTAAAGAAATTAATCCGCGCCTGCGTCAGTTCTTTCATATTTTGTTCTTTGAGCTGCTCCATTTCAAGCCGATGCTCGAATATCTTTTTATTGGTGAAATACCTCCAGATAAAATAGATAATGAATAGTATGAGTAACATATAGGCGATGTACGCCCAAACAGACAAAAATGGAGACGGCTTTATCCGGAAATACAAAGCAGCCACATCATCGCCCCATAAACCGTCGTTATTAGCAGCTTTTATTTGGAAGATATAGCTTCCCGAAGGTAAATTAAAAAATTGAACCGACTTCTGACCTCGGGCGAGCGTGAACCATTTATCCGAAAGACCCAACATCCGGTAAGCATATCGGTTTTTTTCGGCTTGCAGGTAACTATTAGTGGAAACCCGTATTTCTATATTCGACTGTTTATGAGAAAGCACGATTTTGTTGTCCCTATCATCTGCATAAGAAAGGGTAGCAATGTCTTGCTTTAGCAGTGCATTTTTGTCTCCCGGAACTGCCTTTTTGTTATTAATCAATAGATCGGTAAAAAAGACTTTCGGTTTTTGGTTATTTCGTGTGATCTTGCGGGGTGTAAACATAATGAACCCATTGGTTCCACCAAATAACATTTCGCCGGTCGAGGTTTTAAAACACGAACGTGCATAAAATGTACCGCAAAGATTTGTAATATCAACCGGAAATTTGCTAATCCGTTTGTTCCCGTCTTCAT
This sequence comes from Olivibacter sp. 47, assembly GCF_030372825.1. Classification (NCBI taxonomy): domain Bacteria; kingdom Pseudomonadati; phylum Bacteroidota; class Sphingobacteriia; order Sphingobacteriales; family Sphingobacteriaceae; genus Olivibacter; species Olivibacter sp. 47. The sequence continues at coordinate 4,602,308 of NZ_JAUCNR010000001.1, read as the reverse complement.
AACAGTATAATCCGTCATTGGTACCGAACCAGACATCCTTTGAATCGCTATCTTCCAGTATGCCAAAAACGGTTTTTGCCGATAAGCCTTCCTTTTCGCTAAAATTGACATAGCTTCCGTTGCTGTCCAATCGGTTAACCCCTCCCCCACGTGTTCCAAGCCAAATAACCGAATCTGATGTAACGGCATAGGAACAGAGATTATTTACGGCATAAGGTGCGTTAGCTATATAGTGGTGTTTTAAAATGCGTCTGGTGCGAACGTGCACAATATACAATCCGGTATGTGTTATGAGCCATAGCTGATCACTTTTATCCCGAAAAAGAGTTTCAATCCGCAATCGCATTGCCTTCCCCTTGGCATCAACGAGCGAGACGACTTCTATCTTTCCATTTTTTGTATTCTTGTATATCAATTCCGCATCCGGATCCGTCATCCAAATACCCGAATCAGCTTCCATGGCGAAATCGTAGACATTAAGAGGTTGTGAGCTTATCGGATGATTAATCGGCAATTCCACAAAACGATGTCGGTGCTCATCAAAATGGGCCACTCCCCCGTTAAATGCTGAGCTTTGCAAGCTCATACTATTTTTGTCGTAGTGCAGGCTTTTAATCATATTCGATCGTATACCACTTTTATTTTCCTGCGTGTAATATGAAAAATGGTCTGTTTTTCTATTCCAGTAATTTACGCCCCCACCTTCTGTACCGATCCATAAATTCCCCTGCGTATCTTCTTCAAAGCAGCTGACGATCGGATGATTTAAACCTCCTAAAGTCGGTTTGAAATAATTGAGATCATTATCGAAAAAAGTCATGTAAGCCAATTTCCCTCCATACATACCGATCCATATACCCCCATCCGGATCCGGATAAATAGACCAAACCGAATTATTTGGAAGCGAGTACGGATAATGCAAGTTGGATCGAAGCAAACGTGTCTCTTTTTTAAGCGGGTCTACCAAGAAGAGACCGGATTGCGTGGCGACCCATACAATATTTGATGCATCCAGGTAAAGGCTCTTAGTTGTGGCCGACTTTCCGTCACCGAGAGCGAGTGTGTACTGTTTTTTTACCTTCCCTTCCCGGTCGCACTCAAATAATCCGTGGCTATGCGTCAGTATATACGTCTGCCCCTGATGCACGATTAAATCCCTTATCACATAATCTGTGTTTCCCAGATCAGCAAATAAATGGTATCGTTTAGTCTCTTTATTTACCCGGTACACTTTTCCTTTTGAAGCAACATAGGTGTTATTTTCGGTGTTTATTAAAGCCGATATGGCGAGCTTTGATACGAGCGGATATTCGGTTATTTCAGCTAAACGATCCGGATGGAACGATTCGATTTTATTATTTCTGACCAACCAGATCATCCCATCTTCAGCAACCAGCAAGGTACCGATATTACCTTCCAATATGCGGTCAAACCGTTGGCTTCGGTAATTGAAGCGTAGCAGTCCGTGGTTTGTAGCCACGTATAATCTTTTAGCCTGATCGGTAATTACTTGCCCGTAGTTCCAGTATTCGCCGGGCGAATAGCTTGTAACGAGGTCATTCATCTGTATAAAAGAATGACCATTATATACGAACAAGGCGTCATATCCGCTAAACCATATTCTACCTATACTGTCTTTGGTAATGCTATGGATACCCCCGTAGTAAGAAGTCTCCGGCATGGCATGAAATCGATAATCCGAAAGAGAAATGGCAAAACCGGTCCACGGCAGTAAGAAGAAGAATAGGAAGATAAACAACCTCATAAACGAAACAATTAGGTTTATTTTAGCAAACGTAGCGACTACGTAAAGCAAAGATAGCATATTACGGTTAGCTATTAGCTATCAGCAGTCAGCTTTCAGATATCAGCGCAAATGATTACAGGAGCAGTAGCAGGCACCCATACTTATTGCGTATAACTTACAACAGCAATTAAATTTCCCATTAATAACCAATTATGCATATATGATTGTTCACTAAAACAACTTTAGCTATAATTAAATTGCAGAAGAAACTAAAACAAAAATTATGAACAAAAAAAGTCTACTATTTTTAGTCACGCTGTCCTTAATAGTTCTTTGGAGCAGCTGTGAAAAAAATTCAGGAAGAGACGAGGTCTTGCCTGAAGCAGAGGGTAAAAAGTACGAAATATCGTTTAAAGTAACGGCTTTCACACAAGAGGAAGAACCATTACCACCAAAGGTTGCATCAACAAAAAAAAACAAAGTAGCGGCTGCTTCCGATAACCCTGAGCTCGACGACGCGATTGAAAACTATATCCGACGGTTAGATTTTTTATTTATAATAGCCAAGGTGAATTAGTTGAGCGATTAATCAGCCCAAATGAATACTCATTAACAGGCAAATACAATGAACGTTATTTCGAGCTGGAGGCAGGCAGCTATACGATGATTGTTGTTGGATCAATGGGAGGACTGACCTATGGAGATACTACGAAGTATGCAACAGCTTACTTACAGCCCAAGCAGGAAATCGAAGATGTTTTTTATAAAGAATATAAATTCACTGTGAACGAAACGGATGTAAACACAAACATGATTAATTTAGAGCGAATAGTGGGCAGTCTGGAAGTCAGGTATAGGACCTATCCAATAAGGAATGTCCAAGCTGGTCTCCCTTATATTTTCGCAAACTCCGTAAGTCGCTTTCCCTTTGATCCGAATGGCACCTATCAATATCTGTATAGTGAATTTCCAGCTGATGGAATGAACTACCCTGGCTATTTATTGCCGAAAATTTCCGGAGAACTTGAATTTGGGCGTCCCGTTGATGTTGTTTATCGCGGTTTTATATTGCCAAACAGAAGTGGGCAATTTAATTGCGATCCGGTAATGGAGATACCAGCCAGTCGTTCGGGGGACATCACCGAACCTGACCTGGGTGATGTGACGATAAAGCCCAATGTTAAGGTAATCCTTACCGGTGGGGGCTATGCTTCGCAAGGTGGTGAATTTACTATAATCACTGCTGATTCAGTTTGGGCAGAAACGGTAAGACAAGAATTTTAGCGCTCAAGTTAAACTGGTGGGGCATTACTAGACACCCCACCAAAAACATTAATTTATAGCAATTAACTACCACCCCGGATTTTGCGTGATGCCACTATTCAACGAAATTTCGTTAGCTGGAATAGGCCATAAATAATCCCTGGAAGGGTTAAAATTTCTTGTTTCAACTAACACATAATTGTTATAATCGCTGCGGCTGCTATCGAAGTTATTGAAGATTCCTAAAGCCCTGCCTGGCATAACTTGCTCCGCAATCCGCCACCTGCGAATATCAAATAGCCGGTTATCCTCGACAGGGAATTCCACATGGCGTTCCCGTCTGATAAGTTCCCTTAACGCATTTTGATCGGGATGCGTAGCCGTTGTAGCCGCTGGCATGTTAACGCCATTCCGTTGCCTTACCTGGTTAATTGCGTCATAAACCGATTGATCGATCTGGCCGCTTTCTATTTTTGCTTCCGCATAGGTTAGCAGCACTTCCGCATAACGCAAGATCATGACGTCAGCCGCTGAGCTTGTTTCCCATCCCCCACTGATGGTGGTAGGCACGTATTTTTTATAGTAATAGCCTGAGAAAGAAGCATTGGACTGTCCGAGTGCGTCCGGCGATCCCGGTTTGGTAATATCAATTACAGTATTGTTAACCTGTGTACCGGGGACCACAATGGTTAACGTTAAACGGGGATCGCGATTTGTAAAAGGACGGTTGGCATCATACAAGGGTGATTCATCAATCGGCAACCCATCCACACACTCATAAGCATCTACCAGTGATTTTAACGGCACAATCTGCCCCCAGCCGGCAAGACTAGGTGCACCGATCCAAGTGGCATTGGGATTGGGGTACACATTGGGTAAGTACTGTGCAGAGACGATAATTTCTTTGCTTTGCTTATTATCACCGTTAAACAAACTCAGGTAATTATTGTCTATCTGATAGACCCCTAAATCCATCACCTGTTTGGCCGTTTCAGCCGCCTCCTGCCAACGTTCGTTATAAAGTTCCACCCGTGCTTTTAAGGCCAATGCGGCACCCTTGGTAATCCGTCCGTACTCGCTCGCTGCATAGGTTTCCGGTAAATCATTACTAATGGCACTGAGTTCATCCAATATAAATTGAACAACTTCAGCCTTCGGTGTTTTTTCGACATCAAACTCCTCCGGTGCTTGGATGTGGGTTATCAAGGGTACATCTCCAAATAAACCCGTCAACTGTTGATACGCGTAGGCTCGTAAAAATCTTGCTTCGCCCAGCAGACGCGCCTTGATGGCCGGATCGAGATTCAGAACCCGATCAATATTGTCGGTCACATCATTAGCTCGGGCCACCTGTTGGTACAGATTTTTCCAGAAATTGCCGAAGGTACCGGTACCCGGCGTGGCGCTGCCATTGGCAACAAACTGAATATCCACCGGCCAATTACTCCACGAGTAACTGTCATCAGTGGCACAAGAAATAAAAAAACGTTCGTTCGAACCTAAATAGCGATAAATTTCGGTTACCGCGCGTTCCGCGTCTTCTTGTGACGACCAATAGGTTGTATTCCCCAGGTTGTCCAAGGGTTGTCTGTCTAAATCTTTCGAACAGCCGACCATGCAAAACAAAATGGCCGCTGTCAGTATTTTTATATAGCTTTTATGTATCATGTTATTGCTGGATATTAAAAGTTTGCGTTTAAGCCAAAAGTGATTGTTCGTACCTGCGGATAGTATCGAATATCATTCGGTGCTTCCGGATCCACATCTTTCGGTAAAGAAGAAAAAGTTAACAGGTTCTGGCCGGTAGCGAAAATCCGCAAGTTGCTGATAAATGTTTTTGCTAAAATGGATTTAGGCAACCGATAGCCAATTGACACATTCTTAAGCCGCAAATAGGCGCCGCTTTTAACCCAGAACGACGAAGGTTGATAGTTTACCGCAGAGGTAATCAACCGGGGGAAGGCCGCATCCGTATTTTCCGGTGTCCAGCTAGCTAACCAATTACTGCGAATATTACCGTCCAGGTTTTCTCGGGCTTTCTCAATATTCAAGGTATTGACGTCTACCTTTCCTACCCCTTGAAGAAAGGCACTGAAATCAAAATTCTTATACGACGCGCCCAAGTTAATTCCGTAATTATAACGAGGAATATTACTACCCAAATAAGTAAAGTCATTCACAATATCAAAAACTCCATCATTATTCAGGTCCTCGTAGATCAAATCGCCCGGCCCAACAGACGGAGAAATAACCGCATGCTGGGCAACCTGTTCAGCCGTTTGGTAAATGCCAGCCACCTGGTATCCGTAAAAGGCACTGATAGGCCTACCGACGAAATTACCCGTCGCAATATTATTGCTATTGATTGTCACCTGGTCAGCCCCTTTCAGGTCCGTAATCTCATTACGCACATCCGAAACGTTCAAACCAATGCTGTATTTAAATTCATCACCCAACTGATCTTGATAATTCAGGGCAAGCTCCCATCCCGAATTCTTGACAGAAACCGCATTTTGTACCGTCGGTTCCAAGCCTACCGACGATGGAATGGGTAAATTGAACAAAATGTCCTTTGTTCTCTTATCGAAGTAATCGAAGGTAACATTCAGTTTTTTGAGCAAGGTAAAGTCTAACCCAAAATTGGCAATGTTAGTGGTTTCCCAGGTAAGCCCACTGTTCGGATAATTCCGCAAACCTGCGGTTTGATAAAGTACACCACCTATCGGATAACTGTTTAAAAAGTAGTTGGATTGATACGGATAATTACCATCGATGTTGCCTCCTAAGGCTCCACCGCCGAGTGCATCATTACCCAAGACACCATACGACGCTCTCAGCTTTAGATCCTGCACAAAAGAAACATTCTTCATGAAATTTTCCTGCGATATCCGCCAACCGGCAGAAGCAGAAGGGAACCATCCCCAGCGTTCACCATCTGAAAAGCGGGAAGAACCATCCCGACGAATGTTTGCCTCAAAAAGATACTTATCATTAAACGTATAATTGACCCGTCCGAAATAGGAGATTAAAGTATATTGCTCCGCACTACCGGTAGCTACCTGACCATCGGCGGCACCGGCATCGATCTGACTTAAGTTGCCATTCGGTAAATTGAGTCGCATACCACTCAAATTGTCCGTATATTGATTTAAATACGAAGCTCCACCCAGTAATTTGATATAGTGTTTGGAGAAGGTTCTTTCGTAATTGGCCAAAGCCTGGTAGTTCTCATTGCGATATCCGGTATAAATCTTACGGATGTCGTTACGACCGATTGGTGCATCCAGATTAACATAGGTAAACTGCTTCGTATGTTGACTATTGTACATCGTCTGCATATTATTCGATGCAATAGCACTTAGCGTCATGCCTTCAATGGGGCGATAGTTAAGCCGAAGATTACTGGTATAGAGTTGGTCTTTTAAACTATACAAACCACCCTCTTCCTGTAGGCGCAACATATTGTTCTCGCCCCGCAAGGCCCGCCAATTTCCATTTTCGTCTTTACTCGATTGGATCGGCGTCACTAAATAAGCCTGGCCAAACTGGAACCATGCAGCATCCCCACTCGGTGCCTGCGGTTCATCCCTATTGGCAATCCGGGCAGAAAGATCCGCATTGAAGTCGAGCTTATCCGAAATTTGAAAGTCGGTATTCAAGCGTAAAGTAAGGCGATCAAAATTCATGCTTTTCACCAATCCGGCTTGGTCAAAATAATTCCCCGAAAATCGATATTTCGTTTTTTCGCTTCCCCCACTGAGCGATACATTATGTTGTTGTTGAAAGCCTGAGCCCGACAAGACATCGCGGTACCAATTATTATCCGGATAAGCAATCGGATCCCGATTAGGATCATTATAGGCATTAATACGGTCTTGCGTAAACTGTTCGGAGCCACCGGAATTTGTGTACATAAGATTCACCAACCGCATATAATCCTGCGCCCCTACAAAATCCGGCGTGCGAATGGCCTCTTGCCATCCAAAATAATTACCATAACTAACTTGAGGCTTGTTCGCAGCTCCTCTTTTAGTCGTCACCAAAATCACCCCATTTGCTGCACGTACGCCATAGATAGAAGCTGCGGCGGCGTCTTTCAAAACAGATACCGACTCAATATCGTTAGCATCGATGTCATTCAAGCTGATGGTATTATCATAACGAACTCCATCGATTAAAACCAAAGGACTATTATCATTTAAGGTTCCCAAGCCGCGTATACGCAATGCACCTTGATCGCGCCCCGGTTGCCCGCTACTGGTTGTAACTGTTAAACCGGCAGACAAGCCTTGCAAGGCTTGAGATGCTTGCCCAACCGGTTGTCTGCTGATATCCTCTTGCTTAATGGTTGCAACCGAACCTGTCAGATTCACTTTTTTCTGCGTACCGTAGCCAACAACCACTACTTCATCCAAGCCTTCGGCCGCCAACTGCAGTCCAGTTCTCAATTCCTTTTGCCCGGTGTAGGTCAATTCGGTCGTTTCATAGCCCACATACGAAAACATCAGCACTTCACCATTTGCTATATTTAGCTGATAGCGGCCATTGGCATCGGTTACTGCTCCCCGGTTTACCCCCTTTACCCGCACACTTACACCCGGCAGTGGGCTCCCCGTTTCGTCTACCACCACACCGCTTACCATTTGTTGTTGCATGGGATCATTAATGACGATCAGATTATTCTCCAACAAGGTATAAGAAATACCCTTCTTAGCCAGCACCCGATCTAATATTTTCACAACCGGCTCTTGTTCGGCTGTTATATTGATATCATTTTTGGTGAAGATCGCCTGTTGGTTAAAGACAAAACGAAAATCCGTTTTCGTTTCCAGTTCGTTCAGCAGATCAGCAATACTGGCCGATTTCAGCTTCAGAGATACCCTGCTTTGCGCTTTCACCTCTGAGTATGCCTGGAGCTGCACTAGCAGCAACAGGATCAAAGTAAGTTTCATGGTTATTAGGATTTGAAAAAGCATACGCTTTCTAATAACACCGCTTAGGTGCGAAAAAAAAATCATATTTTTACTAGAATTAAGTTAAAGCCAGCTTTCGCCAAAAAGCTGGCGCGATTTTGATTTAATTGTACATCTTGTGGAAGCTGCCTGGGGCAGCTTTCACTTTTAGGTTGGGGGTATCGTTCCGTTCATACTTAGGTGGTTGTTAAAAATTAGTCATATATCATTATTTTATCCGATGCTTGTTGATAGCTAAAATTACTCGCCATTTTCAGTGCCCTTAAGATTTGGCCAATATCTTCTTTCTCAAAAACGGCATTAAAGCGTAAAGCAGGCGCCCGCTTTCCCTGAAATTCAATTTCCACACCATATTTTCTTTCCAATGTACGGGCCAGCTCTTCAAAGGGCGTATCCTTGAACACTAATTTATTATCCAGCCAACTGGTCTCCACAGAAAGCGTGTCTTTTGGATGAAAAAAAGAGATGCTCGACCGTTCGATTTTCTGCTTGGAGGGAACAGCCTCCTTGGCTACCGGGTTATAGATCGTTAACTTTTCCGACGGTTGTAAACGAACCGTTTTCTCTGCCTCACCTTTCAAAGACACTTCTACAGCCCCTTCAATCAAGCTGGTTTCCGTTTTATTTTCATCGGGATAAGCCCGCAGGTTGAAGGAAGTGCCCAAAACTTTCAAATGTGCATGGTGTGTACGCACAATAAAGGGACGTTTCTCATCTTTCGCCACTTTGAAGAAAGCTTCACCTACTAAGTAAACTTCGCGCGTGAGCGAATCGAAAGTCTTTGGATAAGTTAAGTTGCTCGCCGCGTTCAAGGTAACGGTCGTGCCGTCTTCCAACACCCAGGTCCGTTGCTGATTCGCTGTAGAAACCTCCTGATCCGGGTTCCACGCCATCTGATAGAACCAAAAGGCTAAAGAAACCAGAACGAGCACGGCTGCCGCTGCCGTTAAACGCCATAAAAAACTCGGGATTAGCTTTTTAGGAGCAGCTGGCGACTCTATCTTACTCAGCACTTTATTAAACAAGTCTTTATCGCGCTCACTAGACGTTTCCTTACGATTCCAATACTGATGTAGCAGTTGATATTCCGCCTTCAGTTCGCTGCTACTTTCCAATAAACCCTTAAGCTCAGCTGCTTCTTCCACAGTCAGTTGATCACTCAGTTCCTTTGCTAATAAATACTCAAATCGTTGATGCAGCATAAAATTAAATGGAAGAGATTCAAATAAAAAATCGGTCCGTATTTTAACAGACAGTTTTTTGACAGGAAATGCGTACAAGAAAGAAAAAAAAGTTATAAGTTTTATGTTATAGGTTATAGGTCTAAGGTAGGATTTCTGCTACTGCAACTATTTAATACTTCTTAACGACTCAACTATTCAACTACTCAACTATTCAACTATTTAACGACTCAACTATTCAACGACCCAACTATTTAACTACTCACAGCTAACCCCTAATACCCCAAGAGGCAAGTAATAAAAAAAAGCAGCGTAAAAAGCTTATTCTTTGTAGCAAAGTAATCCCGTTTATTATAGGCTTGTAGCCATTCCCGTAATTTTTGAATTGCCCGGCGCATATGGGTTTGTACCGTTCTTGGAGAGATATCTAACAGATCAGCCACTTCCTGGTATTTCATGCCATCTTCCTTGATCAAACGAAAAACGAGCAAGGTCTGTGTCGGTAGGCGGGCAATAATACCATCCATTTTCATAAAGAACTCTTTTTTTTCGAGTTCGCTGTTCGGATTACTCGCGTCTACCAATATCACTTCATCTGTTAAATTGGTTTGTAATTGCAAATGAGAGTATTGTTTCACATGATTCAGGGCCCGGTTTTTTACTGCCATAAAGAGGTAGGCTTTCGGGTTTGTGACATGCTGTAATTCGGCCCTTTTATTCCAGCAGGCAACAAATACATCGGAAACAATTTCTTCCGCAGCATGTTCATGATGGATGATGGTATGGCAAAAATTGATGAGGTTACGGTTCAACTGATGAAAGAGGAGTTCGAACGATTTAATATCATTCGAAAAGCATACTTGATCCCACAAGTATTTTAGTTGCACGTTAGGTTGGTCAGTCATACATCCTTCTCGAACGTCAAAGATACACTTTATGATGAAAAAATCACGCTCGTTCCAGATTAAGTTACGATCAGCAGTCAGTATTCAGCCATCAAGACAAGCCATTACAGTGGTACGCGCCAGTTGCACTAGCACGAGTTCCTACTTAAAACCTATCACTTAAAACTTATAACTAAAAAGCTATCAGCAGTCAGCTTTCAGTCATCAGCTTTAATAATGTATTATTACAGTGGCACGGGTAATCGCAA
>NZ_JAUCNR010000001.1:4571579-4591891 GCF_030372825.1 Olivibacter sp. 47 | reverse complement strand
GTCGGTGATCGTATTATTACAGTGGCACGGGCAATCGCAATAGCACAAGCTCCTACTTAAAACCTATCACTTAAAACTTATAACTAAAAAGCTATCAGCAGTCAGCTATCAGCTTTAATAATGTATTATTACAGTGGCACAAGCAGTTGCAGTAGCACAAGCTCCTACTTAAAACGTATCACTTAGAACTTATAACTAAAAAGCGGGCATATAACCATAACCACCAGACAGAAAATAAACACCCGGTTGTGCAACCGGGTGTTCACTTCTAAGGCCTATCTTCTTTTGTAACGCTTGATACCGCCGAAGCCACAATACCGGCCGTAGCGAGGTAACCCGCAATGGTAGTTACCGTTGCCGGTAAAGCGATCGGAGCAGCCAATAGTGCCCCCCCTATCGCTCCTAAAGTTAATCCGATCGTTCTAATTTTTTTAAAGAACTTCGGTGTTGGGGATTTGATTCTTTTTGTTATTTCGTCCATTTTCGTTATTGGTTATTCGTTATTAGTTATTCGTTGTTGGTTATTGGTTATTGGCTTTCGGATGTCAGCTGTCGGCTTTACGCTGTAGGCTATAAGCGTTACGCACTCGCAACTGGCAACTAAAAACTTCATTCATCATTCAAAATTCATCACTCATCATTTATTTCCGGCTTTCGGATGTCAGCTGTCGGCTTTACGCTGTAGGCTATAAGCGTTAGGCTCTCGCAACTGGCAACTCACAACGCGCAACTAAAAACTTCACTCATAATTCATCACTTATAAAAAGCTACTCAATCACTCCTCCTCTCTTCAAGAAACTCCATCCGCTGTCGCAGTAAATTATAGTTCGCTTTTAAATCCGCTTTCAAGAGTTGTATGCTTGCTTTCATTAAAGCTACATCCTGTTCCATTTTTCGGAAATTTCCGTGTAACTGCTTTAAGAAATAGGCTATGATTGATAATAAAATACTGATGATCGTACCTAATAAGGTTATTAATTCTAATGATTTCATCCGTTTATTTTCTTTTTAATGGTTGATGAGAGCTCGAGTAAATAACCGAAGCGGCAGCGAAGCTCATTGACACCTGAAAATGTAAACACTTGTCAATAATCATTGCCCCCCGTGTGTCAATGTTATTTACATCTCGGTTTCATGGTTGTTTTTTTTAATTTCTTTTCCTAACATATTTTATGTTCTTTTTCTTGACAAAAAGAACAAAGTCAAGGCTGTCTAGGTCTCGCTAAAAATTCAATTCCCTTACACCGTTCTGCGGAGCCGCCCCAATTCTCTTTTCCTTTCCTTCGCTTCTTCGCATAACGTTTTTTCCCACCCTTCCAATTGAATTTTCTTTACGCTCACCCTAGAAGGCCGTTTTGCCCTACGCGCAAGAGCCCCGTGTAATTTTATCACTCACAACTCAACTATTCGACAACTCAACCACTCAACTACTTAACTACTCGACAACTAAACTCCGTCCAGCGGCAGCATATTCAGCTAATAAAGGATACACCCGTTTATACGCATCCGCCGAATGCAGTACCCGATAATCACCGTCAATGAGCTGATAATAGCTTCCCGTTAATAGGCAACCTCTCCTATCCGTATGGTAATTGCCAATATGGAAGAACACCAAAGTAAAATTCGGGATACCCCTGATTTCTATCATTCCCTTATGCATGGAACTATATCGACTTTGGTATTTGGCGTTCATCCCCGCTAGCTTATTTAAACCGAGTGGATACGTTCCGGCCGGGATGGCTGTTTCACCGGGAATTTTTTCATCCCGTATTTTATCTTCCAGGATATGCCACTGGAAGAGATTATTGATGTATAACTGGCCGAGGGTAGTATTCGTGCCTTCGGCGATTCTTAATAATTTGATCATGTTATTTAGCTTTTAGGGGTTAGGGAATTAGGTGTTAGCTCTCAGCAGTCAGCAGTCAGCTTTCGGATGTCAGCTATCAGCTTTATGCTGTAGGCTATAAGCGGTAGGCACTCACTCAAAATTCCTACCTACCGGCAGGCAGGCATCATTCATTCATCACTTTAAAAAGCCCTACTCAACTACTTCCCTACTTAACGTCTCAACGATTCATTAATAATTTAATCATGTTTTTAGTTTTTAGGGGTTAGGGAATTAGGTGTTAGCTCTCAGCAGTCAGCAGTCAGCTTTCGGATGTCAGCTATCAGCCTTATGCGGTAGGCTATAAGCGGTAGGCGCTCGCAAAGCACAACTAAACTCGTCAGCGAAAGCAAACCGACCGAGGTCGGTTCGCTTATGCGCAGTTTAGGACACAGTGATCGATCCTGCGTATTGACTGTTGGACGTTACAATACCTTCACGGTGTGCCATAATTACCCACACAGCGAGTTCATCGCCGGAAAAGACCGTTGGCAGTTCGATGCTTAGGTTGCCATCGGCCCGTGTGGACTGCTCCATGATATCAAAAAAAGCTTTGTTTTTGTTGTATACCAGTACAATCACCTCATCATCGGCAAAGGCCGTGAATCTGTTCATTTTAGGTTGCCAGGTTAAGGTAGCTTCGCCAGGACTTGTTTCCGCGAGTTCCAGACCAAAAAGAGGTGCCAGACGTCCACGACTCAAATTCACTTGCTCATAGGCAATTTCCAAATTCGGATAATCTCCTACTACCCCGTGTTGCAACATTTGCCTAAGGGCAACGTTGTAACCGGTCGCCTTCGTCTGCTGCAAATCGCTGAAGCCGATGTTCAGCAGGTCCTTAATCGGACTTAAGAAAGCGACCGCCATCCCAAATTTCGCTCGTTGCGATAACTGCGCATCCGTTGCCGGTTTATTCGAAGGTCGCGGCAAACTTCGCATGTAATCAACCGAACGCCATCTCGCGCCGATGTTGTTACCTACCTTACCTGAAAAAGCACCATTGATTCCCTTTAAAAATTTTCCCATTTGTTTTCTTTTTAAACGTTTTACAAATTTTCAACTCATTCAGACACATGTATATACCGGTATTTCTGTATCCTTGACGCAAACATAGGTTGACAGAACAGCCTCGGCAATTAATGATTGGAGATGACAGGAATTGATAGCAGGTGATCGTAGATGACAGCATGCAATCATTTAATAACGGGATTTATTTTTTATTTTAAGCAAAGAAACGGCGGTCTTGGAGCAGACGGGAACCAAGCAAGTTCGGCAAAAAATCGAAGGTCTTCGAAGGCTCTCGAAGCCTTGTCGAAGCCGCTCGAAGAAAACTCAATAAATTGCCGAACAGCACAAGGAGCAAATGCAACGGAAAAGCGAAGTGTAGCCGAAGCCTAAGCAACGGATTGTCGAAGCAGTCTCAAGCCAGTGTCGAGGCAGTCCCGACCATCTGTCGACGGCAACTCGAAGAACCGTGAACTAAATTCTACCGCGTCTTTTGCTTTCTTCCAGCGCTTCCACCAAATCGGCTTCATAGAAGTAATGTCGACTCCCCTTCATCCTTGGTTTAAGCGCCCCCTTCTTCACAAAACGATAATAAGTAGCTTCACTGATATTCAATTTATTCATTACATCCTGTGCACTTAACAAACGTTCGGGTAAATGTTGACGAGGCGATAAACACTGCTCGGTGAGGCTTTCCAGAAACTTATGAATTTGCACAACACTTTGAATCAATAGGTCTATCTTATTCATATGGTTTTAAGGTTAAAAATTAGAAGGCAAAACCTAGGAGCTAGAGTTTATGCTCATTTAGCCAGTCGAAAAAATCTTTTGCAAGATGTTTCATCCGAGAAATCGGAAAAGGTTCAGCTACGTGATATAAATAAACCTTAGCATTTGCATAGTTTTTATAATATTCCGTACCAATAACAAAAGCATTGGAAATACGGACAAAAAGGTTCTTGGGCAAAGCGCGATAAACCCGCGTCAAGGATTCGCTCACCATAATCTCCTCTTCCCGCAGTACAAGTTTTACCCCACCCTCAACGGCTTCCATATAAAGGATATCTTCAAAAAGGATTTTATAGTTTTTTAGCTTATCTTTCGCATTCACGAGAAAATAATCCTGTGCAATCCGTGTACCGTTTAGAATGGCATGAAATTGCGACTCACGTAAGCGGGTAACCACGTCGAAGAATCGCGCAAAATCGACCGGCTTAAGCAGAAAGTCCGCTACCCGATGCTCGAAGCCATCGTAAGCATACTGTCGATGAGCCGTGCAAAGCACCACTTTTGTACCCGGATTTACCCATTTAATCAGATCAAAAGCAGTTAACTCAGGCATTTCCACATCCAGAAATAAGATATCCGGTTGGTATTTCCGTAGTTTAGCAAGAGCTTCCGTAGCATCATTCGTTTTAAAAAGCAGCCGAACGTTCTGCATTTTGCTGAGGTATGTATTTAGCAGGTGTACCGCTTGGGGATCATCGTCCACAATACCGCATGTTAAGATGTCCATGTTTGTTCTGTATTTGCTTTAGTATCAATGACGTTCAATAACAAGAAATAAAATAAAAAGATCACCTTCGCGCCAATAGCTTAGCGTAAAATGCACCCCCAACAAGTACCGTAACCGATTTCTCAAGTCAATTAGCCCCGAACCGCTAGATACCGTTTTTGATTCGACCTGCTTAACTGCGTTGACTGCCGTCACCAGTAAGGTATCGCCTGCTGTTACCACCCGAAGAACCGCTTGCTGTCGGCTGTGATCAAGTACGGCATATTTCAGCAAATTCTCCACACAGTTTATCAACGTAAAAGCAGGCAAGCGAAAAGCACGATAATTGCCCGCGCAGAGCAAACGGATTGGTGCATTCCTGCTATCATCACCGTAATAAGCCTTCAATAATTTCGCAGTCTCCGATACTTCCCGTTCTAAGGTAACCGTTTGCAGCACTCGGCTATTTTGTTCGCTCATGCCATATTTAAGAATCTCTGCCAAGTAGAAAATCCGACGGCCCAAGGCCTCACTCAAATCACAAACGAGCGAGTAGCAGTGGTTAAAAGCATTCATTAAAAAATGAGGCGAAAGCCTAGAAACCTCTCCCTTTAACCGATAACGATGCAGACCACGACGTAAGTTGCGTAACCGCAGCATCAAAGCAGTCAATCTTCTTTTCTTTAGCACATTATGATAAAACAGAAAGTAGATGGCCGCATACTTACCCATTTCTTTCAATACGCGCCCAGCATTAGCCACAAACTGTTTGTGTGAGTAGGGAATATCCTCACGATAAATTTTCCAGCTGAAAGCAGGGGCCAATACATAAATATAGCCCCATGCAAATAAGACAAACAGGCCAACAGCACCCAGCAACGGCATAATCAAGAGACGCTTGCGCGTTCGTTGAAACAACCAAAAGAGCAGCGCCAAGATCAGGTAAAACGTGAACGCCAACAAAATCACCAATGCAATGATACGGCCGATAGACGGATCAGGATATGCCTTCAGGTTATATCGGTACATAATCGGAACGTAAACGAGCCATGCTGCTATATGAGCATAAACAGTCTTAGCGCTTACTTTGGGTAACCATTTCATCATAAGCTGTGTTTGTTAGATTTAAGCTCCCAGGTCAGTAACCTTCTATAATTATTTAGGTAATATGGACTTTAAATATATAAGTATTTGAGGAGATTTACAAAATCGCGGTACAGATCTTCACTAATTCGGTAGCTCATCAAGGTGTCGGCGCATAACATATAACATTGTTTTGTACTGCGATAAGGGAAATACCGGTAGGCGTTGCCTTCCTCGATCCTCAATTTCTTATTTCTCCGATATCTTCCCGTCGGTTGCCCCGAGAGCCAATGTTCCCATTGATGTAAATAAACACTTTGTGTTAACGTATCTTGCAATATGCCGAAAAGTTTACATAAAACGGCATTCAAATGATCCAATGTATTCTCATCCCATGCCACATATATCGGATCATGCGCGATTAGTTTTGGTACATGTGCCGTTGTCCTGGGGACAACGATAGGATAAATAGGGCATTCGGCCAGTCTGGCCAGCAAGGGGATGCCGCGATGAATATAAAGTTTTCCGCTGAAGAAGGGAACGGGGGCCAGCCTATCCAAGTCAATATCCGTAAAACATCCACGCCCACCGTCCACATAAGTCAGTATGTAAAAACCCTGCTTAATATAGTTACACATTTTACGGATTACGTGAGGATCTTCCGCCAGTAAAATAGGCGGCAATTGAAAACCCTGTCGTTTGTTCCTTTGCAGGTAAGTTGAAAAAGCCGTTTGCTTAGTCACGCGCGTTGCTACAAGCAAAACAAAGGGAAGCTTTTGTTGCATCAACCACCGGCCTATTAAACGATAAGAACCAACATGATACGTTGCTACAATACCCGGTTTGGCTAGGTACTTACGCAGTTTATGCCAAGCAGGCTGATCAAATAGCGCTAAGGCTTCCCGTTTATCCTGATCAAACAAATTCAGGGCCTGATGGAGGCGTGCACAACGGAACAGTTGAAGCAATTTTTTCGGTTCCACACCCGTTTCAAAAGCCTGCAATTGCGCACCGAAGAAAGCAAAAGAACGAATGATGGCGTCATTATTGAATAGTTCTTCATTTGCATATTTAGCAACAAGAGGTTGAATTTTTTCCAGATAAGTATTCATAATTTTAGTTCTTAAAAATTGAAACCGAGGAGGATGCGTGGGCATCCTCCGGTTTAGTTAAAAAATTTCAAACGGGCATTTATTTTCATCATCGTTCAACTCATTCCGCTCGATGAGCTGGTTTAATGAAAGTGGTGCTCCTAGAATAGGCAATACCCGACTGATCAGTTCAATTTGTAACTGTGACATGTTAACTACCATTAAATTTTAAACATAACCCTATTTACGGATGAGGGTACTTCCGACCTCTTGTCTGGCCAAGCAGAAGGTTTTTCTGGTGATCACAATCCAAAAGTGAGGCTTCGGAGAAAGAAACGAAAAGATTTTTTTTACCTTACCGTTGTTGCAAGCCAATTGACATAAAAGGCCAAAATTCTCCCATCTAATCGGCAAAAACCGTCAACTAATTAGTGAAAGGGGAACAGGTGAGCATGGGAACCTGTCATACTCACTACTCCCTATTCCCTACTCACAAATAGTGAACATGGAAACTTGTGAGCTGGGAACCCCATTATCGCATTAGCTCATTAGCTAGAATAACTAAAAAACACACTTCCATCCAAAAAAAGTTGCCATCTAATCCCCAAATTCTGCATAGTAATATCTAATTCTCCAAAAAGCATTCATAATTCAGAACTTAAGCCTATCAAAAAGAACCCGTTAGGCCTATGCTCAAAGCCGTACATATTGATTTACCCACCAACAACCAAGGATATTTACTCTACAGCGAGCGCGTGCCCGCCACCACCCCGTACCGTTTAACATTAGCCGATGTAAACTACTGGCAAAGCGATCAATTTTCCGTACTTGAGCAATATTACGACGCACCCGACGCGCTTATCTGCCTAGCTGATGTGCATGCAGAGGTACCGGTAGAAGTACCCATCCATTGCAAGCTATCCGATTTGTATTGGCTTTACCAATTAAAGGGCACGTACAGCATCCACACATCCAATAAGGCACAAAAAGTACTGCAAAGCCAAGAAATGCACTATACACAGGTATACGTACCTCAAGGCCAGTACCTTACCCATTTTGATAAGGGAAAACACCAGCTGTTCTATTTTGTGATTAAGCCAAATTGGCTTCTACGGCATGGTAAAAAGGAGTGGCGTGGTCTTCAAAAACTCTTGGACAACTGGAAAGAAAAGGCTGCAAATGTTAGGCACAACAAACAGTTCCCCATAAGCGAACATATTATGCTGCGGTTACTCAACTTCTTTGCTTTACCGCCCCTAAAACGGTTGGCTATGGATTTAAAAGTATACGAACTCTGTTTCAATTTACTCGTTCTAAGCCAAGAAGATATGCAGTCCGTAAAGACCGACTCAACATACAGTAATCAAAAAGTAGAAGCTATTCGCAGCACTATTGAACTACAGATACAGCATGGACAGGTGCAAACCATAAAACAGTTGGCACATCATTACAAGATATCAGAAAGATGGTTGCGAAAAATCCACTGCGAAATTTACGGTAACTCGTTGGGGCTGTACATTCAGCAGACAAAGCTGAAGCGCGCAACGGAACTCCTTGACGATAGCCGGTACACCATTTCGGAAGTAGCGCATCTATTAGGTTATTCCGGCATAGCCAGTTTTACCAATGCTTTCAAAGCCTATTACGGGCTTAGCCCGAGTGAGTACCGTATACAGAAACTGTAGGCTTTGCAAAGCCACTTTCCGCAACTCATAAAGCCGCTTTCCGCAAACAGCCGGTATCGATATAAGCTAATTTTATCCCTAAAAAGGAAAACTATTCATTATGAAGAACTACTTAACCATCCACAACAGAAAATTTGCAGTATTTCCGGGTAGGCCGGTGTAGTCTCGTATTCCCTGTAGATTTTCTCAAGATGAGAGAACTACAAGAAGTCATAATAAAAATTAAAAACTAAAAAAACAAGGAGGATAACATGTATACTCAATTAAAAAAAGGTTTAAGCTTTGCTTTTGCGATAGCGATGGCAATCATGGTATCGGGCAACGCTTATGCTACCGAAAAGACAGAGAAAGAAAATAAAAAAGAGAAGGTGCGGGCGACTACCACTTATTTTTACAACGGACCTTCCTCTTCGTTGAACGACCATGTGGCCAATCCGTCCAATTGGAACCAAAATCAGCAGCCAGGCCTTTCTTGCGACAATCCAACTCAAATACCTTGTAGCTTGGAGGTTCCGGAAGACATGACGCTGAACGAATACCTGGAAGAGCTTGGTTCTCCGCAGGCCATTATTGACGAATCGGCAAAAGGACGCAACTAGGATTAGCGTTCATTTTGCGGAATCCCTCCCAGCCTTATCACATCTTCCGGAATGAGAATGGTAAAACGGGGATCTCCAACGGGCAGCGTATATCGTTGCCCGTTCACTTCTCTTTCCAACGTGATCTTTCCACCCAAGTGATTGATGCGTTTCACATCAAACCATCTCAGTCCTCTGAATAGCAGTTCCTTTCTACGCTCCTTCAAAATCAGGTCCAATGTTTCCTGAGCATCAACTGTTTGATAGGGTTTGAAAAATCCGCGTTGCCATCGTTTTTCCAATAATTGATTCAGAACAGACAGGGCCTCTCCTACTTCTCCAAGGCGTACCAAAGCTTCCGCCTTGATCAACATCACCTCATCCACAGCAATTCCCGAAAAGTACGCGCCCCGACCTCCCCCATAACTGCCTTTGAAGCGGTAGGAACCGTCTTCATTTACTCGGAAAAAGGCCGGTTTGCGTAGATCTCTATTATCATACAGCTTAATGAGGTTACTATCAACCTTAGCCACCGCTTCATTTAATGAGTAATAAGTGAACAGAAATTTGT
Source organism: Olivibacter sp. 47 (assembly GCF_030372825.1). Classification (NCBI taxonomy): domain Bacteria; kingdom Pseudomonadati; phylum Bacteroidota; class Sphingobacteriia; order Sphingobacteriales; family Sphingobacteriaceae; genus Olivibacter; species Olivibacter sp. 47. Next base: position 4,582,498 of record NZ_JAUCNR010000001.1, on the reverse strand, counting down.
ACAACAACACTTCCTCATTATCTTCGGAATTGAAGGGATAATCTGCCTGTACATCAATCTCATTGAAATCCAGTAAAGAGACTCCTTGCAGGGCTTTATCGGCATAAACAAGTGCATTTTCGAAATCCCCCATAAAAAGATAGGTCCGTGCCAACAATCCAAGCGCAGCCGATCTGCCCGGCCATCTTCTGTTCGGTTGCCTTACAGGCAGGTTTACTTCTGCCTCCTTCAGATCTTCCAATATCTGCCTATACGTTTCTTTCAGATTCGCCCGCTCACTTTTAACATTGAAATCCGAGGACAGACGAAGCGGTAAGCCCAATTTCTCGTCGGCGGTATTTTCATCATAAATCGACGCCCATATACCGGCCATCTCCAATAAGTTAACTGCCCGGTGAAAATGCGCCTGCCCTTTCACATTCTTTAACTCTTCATTTAAGGCTTGTTCGGCAACCCCTTCCAGCACCACATTGCAATGGTAGATACTTTTATAACATTTGCGCCAACCATCCTCAATATAACATAATTCGGTAAAAGGCCCATCTCTCCACCGGTACAGATCCCATTCCGTTTCGCATCCCAAACTTTCATAGTCATCATCGGACAGATAAAAATCAGCGGACGCAATCTCTCCCTCAGATGGAGAAATATCAATTTGCGAACTTTCGTTCAATAAGGCCTGAAAATGTTCGGCATTTACCGGTACTGCCAGCTTTTTATCGGGCTTTTCCTCCAAAAATTTTTTGCAACCGGCTAGCAGGCCAATCAGCAGTATAAAAAAGATAAGTCTATTTGTACAGTTTTTCATGTTGATCTTTTTTTTGTTATATCATAGTTGAGCACGTATTCCCAGGGCGTAGGCACGCGGCGGTACCAGGGTATTACCACCGCTCGGAAACTCCGGATCAATACCTTTTTTGTTTGCACGCCAAAGAATACCCAAATTGTCCGCATTTAAGAATGCCGTGAAACTCTTCACGCCAATTTTCCGAAGAAAGCCGGTATTCAGTTTATACGATAGGTTCACATACTGAAGTCGTATATGGTCTGCTCTTTCTACGAGCGGTTCGGTGTAGCGATAAAAGTTATCCCTGCTCGAACTTGTGGGATAAACCATCGACGGAATATCTGTATATAATTCGTCGCCCGGTTGTTGCCAACGGAACGCAAAATCACTGTGTTGCTCACCCTGTGAATAAAGATAGTAGTAGTTTATACTGCTGCGCCTAAAGTAATGCCCCATTTTATATACAATACGAGCTGATAAGCTCAGGTTCTTAAAAGTAACCGTATTACCGAGCGACCCAAACCATACGGGTAACACCGGGCCATTATATACCAGATCGTCCAATTGCGTACCGTTTCCATAAAGCTGGGTGTAATTGCTGCTAACCTGATCATTAAGAAAGCCCCTGGGATCTCCGGTTTCAGGGTCAAGCCCCGCCCATCCGAATGAAAACACCGAATACACCGGCTTTCCGATAACACCGGCAATCGAACGCTCCGTAACGAAGTCCCTTCCCCGGGTTGAGCTAAGGTAATAGTCAACTACTTCATCCCGGTTGAAACTCAGGTTCAACTGGCTCTGCCATGAGACTACGCGACCCTTTATGTTAACCGAATTCAATTGGATATCCATACCATGCCCTTTCATTTCCGCTACATTCTTTGTGATATTGCTACCAACTCCTGCCGTGGGATCCATTACCTCCAGTCCGAAAAGATTCTTCCCGCGTTTCAGATAATATTCTATGCTGCCGCTCAGCCGGTTATCCCGAAAGGTAAAATCTATTCCCATATTTGTAGTTTGCACCGTTTCCCAGCGTAGGTCAGGGTTTGCGTAGTTATCGAATCTTGCATAGGGAAACCTCGTATTCCGGTTGATACCAACATACCAAATGGTGCTAACGGCACTCATGGCCGGATCGATATTGCCGCTATACCCATGCGTTAACCGGAGACGCAGATAAGGCAGCATGCTACTTTTATAGAAAGATTCCGCACCGATATCCCAGCTGCCACCTACTGACCAGAGCATGTTCCATTTGTTGTTGGTATTTAAGCCGAATAGATTAGTAGCATCACGTCTCATGCTTGCCGAAAGGGTATATTTCCTTCTGAAAGTATACGCCCCATTTCCGTATACCGACACAAAACGCAAAATCCGATCATCCAACTGCTGGTTGTTCGGAATAAAAGAGAGACTTCCACTAACAAAATTCGGATATTGCCGAGTATAGTCTACCTGACCGAAACTGAGATTATCGTCTTTCAATCCATAGATGCGATATTGATTCATCGCCGTATGTGACTGTCTTATCTCAGCGCCGATAATCGCGTTTATCTCATGGTCTGACCAAGCGGTATTGACATTAAACTGGGCCCTGCCGCTATGCGAAGCCAGCGAAGATGACGTAATATCCGCAATACTGCCTTTGGGCACGATATAGTTCACTGCTCCCGAAACCGCGTCAATCTGGCTATAGGAATTTATGAGGTCACGCGCAAAATAACTCGCTTCGCCCCGCTTGTTGGTCCGTTCAATCAGTTGCTTTTCATATTGATACCTGCCATCAAATGAAAACCATTCCGAGAAGCGATAATTGAAACCGGTGTTGAGCAGAACATCCGTTCCATTGGTGCCGTTCCGCATATAACGGTAATCCTGCAAGGGATAATAATTCCAATCCAGCAATTTACCTTCTTCGGCCAATGCATCCAGGTAAGGCTTTCGCTTCTGATAGATCGGCAGTGCATTTCCCGCTGCATCTGCAAACTCGGCATAGGGGTAAAGATTGTAAGTAGCCATTCCGATACTTCCGTAAGCAGGTTTCCCCGAGCGATCAGCAGTACGTGTAAGATAAATATCGGAGCTGACAGTGAGTTTCGGTAGTGGCCGCCAAGTGTTCTCGAAACGAATATTCACCCGTCGGTTCAGTTCGTTTAGGTTGGAATTATTGCCATCATAACCCAATCCCATACCCCAGCTATGCTTGTCTGTACCCCCACGCATGCGTAGGGAATACTGCTGATTGAGCCCGCTACTATAAAAGTATTTATTATACTGATCCCTCACATCCAATGCGGACAAACGCATACGCTCCGTTAAATAATTCGCCGAGTCGATCAGTCCCGCATTCAGCTGGATTAGTTTCTCAACAATCGGACTGAGTGGCAGCTTTCCGATACTGTTGATTCTTGAGTTATAATAGCCTTTGTTGAACAGGAGCTCTTCGACCCCGATATAGTCGGCTGTTTCCATTTGAGGGAGATAGGAGAGATCAGGTTTCGTTATGAGCTGAGCACTCGCCACCACATCTATTGTGAGCGATTGATTAAATCTGCCCTTTTTTGTGGTGATCACAATCACACCGTTTCCGGCGCGGACGCCCCAAATAGACGCTGCGGCGGCATCTTTTAATACGGTGATATTTTCAACGTCGTTCGGGTTGATATTGGTAATATCGCCTTCATAAGGAAAATTATCCACAACAATCAGCGGTTGCTTAGGTCCTCTGATACTGCTCAGTCCCCGGATCATCAGCCTTCCGGAAGAATTAGTACTATTGTCAGCGATCAGACCGTTGGCAACGGCCGGTAGGCGGCTCAGGACGTCTGTACTTACCTGCTCGCTGAATGTTTCATTGTCTATAAAGGTAAAAGAACCTGTTGCGCGTTCTTTTGCAATTTTTTGATAGCCCGACGATATGGTTACCTCTTCGAGCTGTTGTTCGTCAGGCTCTAAAGCAATAAGTAGTTTATCAACCGTCCGGCCATTAAGGTTTTCCCTTTTTGTAATAAAACCGATGTGCTGGATAAATATCAGCGAATCTTTCACGTCTATGAGTGCTTTAAATTCGCCCCGTGCGTTCGTATTGGCAATGGTTGTTCCATCGGACAGTTTTATATTTGCCGCGCTGATCGGTTGATTGTCTCGAGAGGAAATTACATGTCCGGCAATTCTTGACTGCGCATGACAGGTAAAGCTGATTAAGGCACACCATAAGATAATACATAATTTCATTTTGTTCAGGTTGAAGGTTATAGGTCAGATTTTCTAATAACAAATACGTCTGTCTCAATCTCTTCTTTCGTTACCGTGAGGTTATAGCGTTTAAGTTGTGTTATTAGTCGTTCAACATTATCAGGTTCCAGCTGTAAGGTGAGGTCAACAGGGCCTTCTATGCCCGTTGCGTCTACTAGCAGATCGTCCGACCGGCCAAAAACGAAGCTGTTGATTCCGGCTACCAGGTATTTTATGGGATAACCTTTTAAGCGGACAGCATCACCCGGTATACTTTTAAAAAATGTATTCATTTTAAGGGAGTCGGTACCTGATAAAAAGCTAGGTTCTTCAGCTATGTGGCGGAGCACATAACAGCTGCGTTTTCGTTTTTCAATCATGCCCTTCCAGCCACTGTACCGGTTTACTTCATTTAGCATGTTTTTATATACCCTGTTCATGTCAGCTACCGTGTCGGCCGATAGTGAAATTGTATAAACCATCCCCAATCCCAACGTGTCCCGGGCAGCTATATATCTATCTTTCGATGAATATAAGATTCCCTTTCCGGCAAACAGCTTGCGGGCCAGATAATCGTAAATGCCGAGTAGCGGTGTGTTACATAGCGCCAGACCAACGGCCGCCCCGTTGTTATCCCTATGTATCTTAGGGCCGACCGGCAAACCCAGATAAGTTTCTTCAATAAAGATGCTATGGTGTTTGACCTTATTGGAAACCAACAGATCGCCTTTTAAGAATAGAGGTTTAGCGGCATCGACATCCCGTTTCATTTTTAGTCCAACGATTTGGTTGTCAATTATCCTCGATACATTTATAGCGTTAACCGCATCAGGTCTGGTAGTAGCCCTAACGACACCCTTCTGATCAATCCACACACAATGTGGAATAAGCTTATGGTAAAAGTACTTCTTCAGCATATTATCATCAGTTATGGAGCCTATATTCAGGTCTTGCAGCAATTTGTTGTTTTCCAAAAATTGCCGGGCCTTGTCAGATGGTTCATACGTTACCGATAGCACTTTGAGCTCTGTTTCAAATTTCGCCTGTAGTTGATGTAAATCGGGCATGGCAGCTACGCAAGCCGTACACCAAGTCGCCCAAAAATCCAGTATAATCAGCTTGCCTCTATAATCATTCAGCTTTACCGTGGTACTTCCCTCCTGCCCTGCTTTTACCGTTTGCAGAGGCATATGCCATAAAGCTTCCGGAATGGTATCTCCTATTTGTAGCGGCTTGATAGAATCTGTAGATAAAGCCACGCCATGGGCAGCCTCCGGGGAGGAGGACTGCCGGGCGTGTGCCAAACAAACACAGAACAAGACGTTTAAGGCTGTAAGGTATATGGTGTAGGGCTTAAGGTAGTTAAGAGGTATAAGGTGTAAGCTGTAAGGTTTAAGGGCGCGCCGGGCCTTAGCACTATGCGGCACTGCCGGTTTACCGAACGTCACCTCGAGCCTGTCGAGAGATCCGAGCCCGACCTTCCCTCTCGTCATTTCGACTGAGGGAAGTGATGTGGACAGAGCGGAACGGAGAAATCTTCGAGCAAAGGCAACGAGCGAACTCACCATTGATAACTCATCACTCATCAATAGCAACCGCTTTCGCATGTTAGCATTTACATTTTTAAAGCCCCTCTCCAATCGTTTAAGAGGAAAAATATGACTCACTTTTTGCCTTATATGCTTAAAAAGCTTATTTTTGAACAATAGGGTTCCTATGAAGTCGTAAACCTTCATTTTTTATTTCGATTTAGGTATTTAAGTTTAAAATGAAATATGCTTATTTTACTTAGTGGAGGCTGTAAAAGATCATATACTCGTCATTTCGAGCGAACGAAATGACTCGAGAAATCTCCCCACAACGTCTACCACATGGAGCAAAAGAAGATTATTTTACAACTATGTAGGAGCAGTTATGACAAGGGTATTAGGGTTTTGAAAGGGTTTTGCGACTACGCGAGGTATTGTGCTAGAGTCCCTTGCGGGATTTTTTCTTGATTGGTTTTGGTTTAGTAAAATCGCTTTCATAATAGTTTTAGTTATGATAACGAGTTCCTGAAGTATAGATCGCGTCCAATCAAAGAGAAGGCTCCCTATCTTCACTGTCAACGGAGCACGGCGAAGAGCTCTAGACACAGTTCCGATAGGGAGCCACCCCTCCTTTTGTACAAAAATACAAAAGTTTGGGGAAAAGCAATCCCTATGGCTCCGTGTCAATAGAAAATTCGCCGTTTTCGTTGACGGAACTCTTTTGGTGAAAAAGGAGAATATCACAGATTCCTTAACACCACATTACAAATGTACGGAAGATAAATTTAATATGCAAATCGATTACTAATTAGTGTTATAAAAACATGACAATGCACGATTCAGGTCCAAAGAAAAGGTCAAGCAGATTAAAATCACCAGAATACAGAAAAGCGGTTGGAAAAAAATTGAGGGAAAAAAGACAAGATAAAGGCTATTCTCTGAGCGACATAAAGGATATGACAACTATAGCCCCTAAAACTACTCTTGAAATGGAGAAAGGATTAACGACAAATATAGACTATTACGTTGAGTATGCTAAGGCCGTGGGCTACGATCTTGCTCCATTAACTACCACGGGGATTGAACTTATTCCACTAAGAGAATTACCTCCTAAAAAACAAGAAAGAGCCTTTCTTACGAGAAAAGTTAGACAACACATTATACAAAGCGGATTTCTTAGTGAAGGAAAAACAGCACAACAGATAAGAACCCATCTAATAAGTATCAATGTAATTGATGGGGAAAAAATTACCACTACAGATGTTTCTGGAGTGATGAGAAACTTCGTTTTAGATGAAACATTAGAGGTTGTATTAAAGTCAGCTGGCAAAAACATATACGCCTTTAAGAAATAATTATGCTATGAGTTTTTACTTATAGAGAAAACTGCGGAGGAAAACCCGATGAACTAGATGAAAGAGTATATCAAAAAGTGCTTTATTAAAAAATTGAAAATATGATAAAGTAATCACAACCACTCTTAAAAAAAACGAAACCCGCCAGCTTGAATTGTTCCAGGGCTAGCGGGAATAATCTAACACAAAGACAAGACTATGGAAGCAGTGATTTCAGATGTTATAGAGATTATAGAAGAAGGACGTAGAAAAGCGTATCAGGCAATCAATACATCTATGGTTGAGGCTTATTGGTTGGCAGGTAAGCGAATTGTAGAGGATGAGCTTGAGGGGCGTAACCGTGCAGAATATGGCAAGTCTATTATGAAGAAACTCTCTGAGGCTTTGATGGCTAGATTTGGACGAGGGTACTCTCCCGCGACATTGTACAACTTTAAACAATTTTACTCTACATTTCCTGATGAAGAGATTTTCTACAAAGTTTGTAGAAAATTGAATTGGAGTCATAATAGACTGATAATGAGAGTATCGAACTCTGAAGCAAGAATGTATTATCTAAAAGAAGCTGCTGAGCAAAACTGGGGAGTAGAAACACTAGAACGCAATATCAACACTTTATATTATCAACGGCTAATTTCATCCCAAAACCCACGGCCGATAGAAGATGAACTGTTGGAGAACACAAAAGAATTTCAGCGTGATAACCGTGACTTTATTCGGAATCCAACAGTATTGGAATTTCTTAATATTCCAACAAATTATGCATACACAGAGAAACAGCTTGAGCAATCGTTAATTGACAATCTGCAACATTTCTTGCTTGAACTTGGAAAAGGTTTTGCCTTTGTAGCACGCCAAAAGCATATTCGCACGGAAACTTCCGATTTCTTTATTGATCTGGTTTTCTACAATTATATCTTGAAATGCTTTGTCATCATAGAACTGAAAACAGATAAGATTACTCATCAGGATATCGGACAACTAGATATGTATGTTCGCATGTTTGACGATCTAGAAAGAAAAGAAGGTGATAATCCGACTATCGGCATCCTACTCTGTACCGAAACTGACCGAACTATAGCAAAATATTCAGTACTGAATGAAAGCAAACAATTGTTTGCTAGCAAATATTTACCCTACCTTCCCACCGAGGAGGAACTCGTGGCGGAAATTGAACGAGAAAAACAGTTATTGAGAGAGCAAGGTGTAACGTATGGGAAATAATAGCGTGTATATCTTGAAGGGGTCGAACTACCAAGGTTCCATAAAACTTCTTGAAAAATACAATGTGATTTTAGAAAATAGGGCGACTACTAATTAGCTTTAAACAAATAAGACCAGTCAATTTGCCTGGTCTTATTTCATTAACATAGTCTTTCTCTTGAATTCATTTTTAATTCTTTTATAGAATTTTATTGATCACTTTCCAAATATTTATTATTGCTGACATTTTTGCTCAGCCAATAATAGTAAACTAATAAAATAAAGGCAATAAAATTCACACCAATAAGAGTCCCGTCGGATTTATCAAACTTAATAGTAAATTCCCAAATAAGATTCGTTAAAAAGGTGCCGTAACTCACCTCTTTTGAGGAGTGGACAACAGCAATATAACCTATAAATCCAAGCCCTTGTACATATTTAAAATAAAAACCGTTTGTAAATATATGCAATACCTGAATAAGACAAATAATTGCATTTACCGAAAAATATAACGGTTTAAGCCGATCTAAATGCACAAGGATTTGAATATTATTAATCACAGTTACAACAACAATAGAACAAAACGCCAAGAAGCCTACAATCACTAAATAATTATCAAAAGAGTTTTGAATAACTGCAACAAGGATATAAAAAAGACTAATCAATCCCATGCAAAGTTGGTAAACCGCTGTTGCCTTGATTAATAATCTATAATTTTTCATCTTGTATTTTTTGAGGGTTCATTGTATTATCAACGGCAGTTCTAAAGAATTCCTTCATAAAATTCATTACATCTGCAAATGCGCTAACCACAATTTCAATCCAGCCTCAGCCTTAAACAACTCTTTCCCAAAATTTTTTCCTCCTCCAATTGTTATACTCATAGCATCTCTTCCCGTCGTAACTTTTGGAATTGGATGCACATTTAGCATAGTTTCTCCTACTTTAACCACCGTCTGTTGGTTATTTGACACAAACATCCCCCACAAAATTTTCAATCCAAAGGTAGGATCATCTGCCTTCTCCCATCTCGATCAATAAACCGTATTGGATTATTGAAACAGTAACTGCAGGGAGAGTACCTCCTCACCTATGCGCAATAAAAGTAGCGAAAGCTGCTATAAAGTAATAAGACCTAGACATGCCAGGTCTTACTGCTATTTAACAGGCATATTCTGTTCAATAATTTTTCATCTCTTCACTCAAATCTTTCGCAAACTCAACTATATCCACTACAAAACCAGTATTTTGACCAACTGGAAAAATATTTAAAAGAAATCCTTCAGAATGAACGAAATCTAACAAATAGTTCTCAAAAAAATCCAAGTTGATCTCTTCGATCACGAACTCTTCCCAACCGTTTGTACAACACTGATCAGCAAATTCCTTTGCCAACCATAGAGGGAAAAGTTTAGAAGTATCTACCTCTGATATAGCCCAATTACCTTCCAGATTCTTAAGTGAATACATTATCTCTGTATCTGCTACACGCTTTATAAAGTATTTATAGCGTTCAAAAGCTTCCAAAGATGAAACGACCTTTATTTCTTTTTCAGTAATTTTTATCATTATTCAATAAAACACCGAAGTCTGGTATTCTCTGGCTTTGGTGTTAATCGTACATAGGTCTCTCCTCACTTTGACCAAACTCAAGAGAACCGTCCTTATTCTTACTAAACCCAACGTATTTGCCTTTGTGTTGATCTATTTGATAGTCGTTTTTATTTCCATTCAAAACAACTGAGACAAAGACTGTATCATTTTTTGGAACATATTCTATTGACTGTTTATGAACGTCAATGATATATCTGTCCTTACTTTTAAGAATACTCAATACCGTATTTGTTACCCCATCAGAAAAGCCGCTTTTTAATGTATCGTGCTGTACAACTAATTTATTATCAATATAAAGATCGAGCACATCATTATCAAAAAAGTCTTCAAATGCTATTTGCATGTAAAGTTCTTTTCCGTCATCATCTGTTCTCGATGATACATTTGCATTTCCACACGAACACACAAGAACGATCCCGGCTATCCATACACGCAGTTTAATAATTTTGCCTACCATTATTGAGCTTACCTTCTTCATACTTTTTTAACATATCCATAATTTGCTCCCTTGTAATTTTAGTACCAGCATCGGCCTTGCCCGATTGATTCATTAGGTTTCCGGGCATTGTACCTTTATCAGGATGTTTATTCCCAGCCGAGTGTCCTAGTTCATGAGAACCAGTTCTTTCTAAAGTAGCATTTCCTTTTGCACTTAGACCTGTCCCCTTATATTTCCCCGCTTCTGCTGGTTTATCTCCCACAACATCTTTAGAGATATATACAGCTTTTTCTCCAAACGCTGCTACACCTAGAACTCCATAGGGTCGCACTCCTCCTGGATTATCAGGATCTGCAAGATTACCATCATCACGAAGGTAAAAGGCATGATCACTTTCCGCTAATGGTTTCATAAAACTATCTCCACTGGAAATGCCTTCAATATCTACAGAAACCTGAACCTCAAACCCCTTTTCCTGTATTCCATAGTAATCCTTAATTGCATTTCCTAAACGAGAAGCATAGCCTGCCATATCGTAACTGCTAAAGTTTATGCTGGACTGGTTTATTAATTTACCGGTAACTGACATCTGAACAACCGTTGTTCCATCACTTCGAGTATGGCTTGCCAATCTTATATCATTACCATCCGGATCGATATATTTAAGCGGGTTATTTGCAACATATACATACGGAGATATGTCATAGTACTTCTCTGCAGACCCATCAACAGTCCCGAAACGCCCAATCACCGGA
>NZ_JAUCNR010000001.1:4476570-4571479 GCF_030372825.1 Olivibacter sp. 47 | reverse complement strand
TCATAGAACCTTGCCCCGTAGTCATATTGCTTCAGCCTGTCCTGCAATTCCTTCCCGTTGTAAAGATAGTTATTTTTTACGCCCGATACATAACTGTTGAAGGTAAGTCCGAATGGGTAATAGTCATCGTGCTGGATCTCCCGTGCCGAACCGTTGTTGATATCGAAGCTCGCCCGTGCATTGCCCAGGTGGTCCGTCAGCGTATATTCGTACACGTAGGTGCCGCTGCTGTTGTAGATCCGACCCTCCTCGGTCTGTATAAAGTCGATGGCCGTGCCCCGGTACTGGATGCCGTCGACATAGTCGACCGTCTCCGTGCCGGTCACCCTTGGCATTGTAGCTGTAGGCCACGTTCTGGGCAAAGCCGTTCCCGTCCGTGCCCCCGTGCAGGTTCTTCTTCCGCAATTGTCCCACCTCGTTGTATTCGTTGCGTGCCAGCAGCGTCCGCTGTCCCCCCGTTACCGTCTTCCAGGTATCGATCAGCCTGTCGCGGTGGTCATAGCTGTACTCCGTGGTCACCGTTACAGCCACCGTGGTAGCGCCCGCATAATGGCTGCGGATGCTTTTACTCAGCTTGTGCGTGAAGGTATATTCGTTGATGACATCGTCATAGTTGTTCAGGTTATAGGCCCCGCCCTTATAGTGCTGGCTCAGCGTACGGATATTGTCGCCCCGCTCGTCATAGTAGTACACCGTCCAGAGGTAGACGTTGTTCGATCCGATCACTTTGGTCTTTTTCGCTACCAGCAGTCCCTGGGTCTTTGCCGAGACGCCCGCGGCCGTGGTCTTATTGAGATTGGCGGGCAGGCCGATACCGTCATAGCGGTCGTAATAGTTAACCTCCAATATATCGAAAAGCGAGGCATCCTGCGGCATGGCGTTGTTGGTGTAACCGTGCAGGTTGCCCGTGGCACTGCTGCGCTCCTCCCAATGCGTCGGGTGCGCCGATATCCACTGGTCGATCTGCGACTGCAGGCCCACACGCCCCTTCTCCCAGCCCGTGATGATCATCCGGCCCAGGCCGTCGTATTTATAGAAGCGGTGGTAGCGCAGGCTGGTATCGGCATTGCCGAACCCGCTGTACTCTTCCGTCGAATCACGGGCCGTCATATGGAACACCAATTGATCAAGGGGATTGTAGTTGAAATATTCCATCCCCTTGCCGGGCACCTTTTTATGTGTCATCCGGTTCCGTCTGTCGTAACGGTACTGGTAACAGTAGGCATCCAGTACCGCCTGCGCGGGAAGTGCCGTATCGGCATTCGAGATCGGCGTCAGTACGAAGCACAGGTTGCCGAAATCGTCGTACACGTAATAGGTGCTCAGGATCTCGGCGCATTGTAGCTGTAGGCCACGTTCTGGGCAAAGCCGTTCCCGTCCGTGCCCCCGTGCAGGTTCTTCTTCCGCAGCTGCCCCACCTCGTTGTATTCGTTGCGTGCCAGCAGCGTCCGCTGGCCCCCCGTTACCGTCTTCCAGGTATCGATCAGCCTGTCGCGGTGGTCATAGCGGTACTCCGTGGTCACTGTCAACGCTGCCGTGACAGCGCCCGCATAATGGCTGCGGATGCTTTTATTCAGCTTGTGCGTGAAGGTATATTCGTTGATGACATCGTCATAGTTGTTCAGGTTATAGGCCCCGCCCTTATAGTGCTGGCTCAGCGTCCGTATATTGTCGCCCCGCTCGTCATAGTAGTACACCGTCCACAGGTAGACGTTGTTCGAGCCGATCACTTTCGTCTTTTTGGCAACCAATAAACCCTGGGTCTTTGCCGAGATGCCCGCCGTTCCCACCTTGTTCAGGTTTGCCGGAAGGCCGATGCCGTCGTAGCGGTCGTAATAGTTCACCTCCAGCACGTCGAAGTTCTGGGTTGCCTGCGGCATGGCATTGTTGGTGTAACCGTGCAGGTTCCCCGTGGCACTGCTGCGCTCTTCCCAATGGGTCGGGTGTGCCGATATCCACTGGTCGATCTGCGACTGCAGGCCCACACGTCCCTTCTCCCAGCCCGTGATGATCATCCGGCCCAGCCCGTCGTATTTGTAGAAGCGGTGGTAGCGCTGGCTGGTATCGGCATTGCCGAACCCGCTGTACTCCTCCGTCGAATCACGGGCCGTCATGTGGTACACAAGCTGGTCCAGCGGGTTATAGTTGAAATATTCCATCCCCTTGCCGGGCACCTTTTTGTGTGTCATCCGGTTCCGCCTGTCGTAACGGTACTGGTAACAGTAGGCATCCAGTACCGCCTGTGTGGGCGCAACGGCCGCGTCAGCATTCGAGATCGGCGTCAGTACGAAGCACAGGTTGCCGAAATCGTCGTACACGTAATAGGTGCTCAGGATCTCAAATATTTAACAGTACATTAACATCTTAAGACGACTGCAATTTTGCTAGCTGTTCATCGATCAACTTCAATCCTTCTCCAAAACTATGAGGCACATAATCCAGCCTTTCATACGCTTTATCTAATATAAAACCTGTTCTTTTCGGACGTCGGGCATCTTGCTTAAGCGCTTCTGACTTTTCTTTGCATATAAAGGAAGCATCCAAACGATAGTACGCAGCAACCGCCTCAACAATCTCGCAGATGCTGAACATGTCTTTTCCCGAGATATGATATATACCGGTAGCTTTTCGTTCAGCAATGGTCAGACAGGCCTTTGCTAAGTCTTCCGCTAAAGTGGGCATCCGCCATTGGTCATTTACCACACGGATCGACTGCCCATTTTCCAATGCATCTTTCGCCCATAACACGATATTACTTCGGCTCATATCCCGAAGAACGCCATATACCAAAATTGTACGAACAATAGACCAAGGGCATGTTGCTTTTTGTATCAACTCCTCCGCTGCAAGCTTATGCTTGCCGTAAGTATTCACCGGGTTAGGTACATCCTCCTCTTCATAAGGGCCTTCTTCACCATCAAACACAAAATCAGTTGATAGGTGAATCAAATGAATGTTTTTATGTTCGCAGACTGCTATTAGATGAGCCACGGCAACTACGTTAACTTCATAGCTCTTTTCGGGCTCTCTTTCGCAGGCATCCACATTGGGCATTGCCGCTGTGTTGATGATAATATCCGGACGATAAGTTTCAATAGCTTTTGCCACTTGTTCATGATGCGTAATATCTAAATCAAGATACCGATAACGAGAGCTCGTCCCAAATCTGTCCGATCCTCGCGAACTTGCTATATATTCAAACCCCGGAAACTGACCTTGTAGTAAAATATCCGTTATCTTCTGCCCCAATAAACCATTGCTTCCAGTAACCAATAATCTCTTCATGCATATATATATTTAAATGCTCCGGTAAAATTGCGATAAACGCATAAACCGCCTATTTTAAAACTACTTTTAAACTTAAGACCGAAATTGGGGCTAATTGTTTAGACCCATCAAAAATATTCTTCTCGGACGCAAACGATTCGTATGGCAAATGCAACATAAAGAACTTATTTATAAACAGTGGATTAGATTGCCAGCCCCTCAAAAAACGCATCCGGTGCTTATGAAAAGGCACATGATCAAAAGAGTCATTTTTACGAACAAAAAATCTTTTCATTTAAGTATTTGATATTCCACTAGAAAGCGTATTTTTGCAGTCCGAAATAAAGCCCTTAAATGGCAATAAATCTGTACATTATTTAAAAAAACATAGTTTCTTATATGTCCAACACCGGAAAAATAGCGCAAATAATCGGACCAGTAGTAGACGTCAGCTTTGCAGGCGGTGCTAAATTACCGAAAATTTTCGACGCATTGGAAATCGAAAAAGCAAACGGACAACGTATTGTTTTAGAGGTTCAGCAACATTTAGGAGAAGAACGCGTACGTACGATCGCCATGGATTCTACCGACGGCCTTGTACGGGGTATGCCTGTAAAAGATACAGGAGCTCCTATAAAGATGCCAATAGGCGATGACATTAAGGGCCGTGTATTTAACGTAGTTGGAGATGCCATTGACGGTATTAAAGAACTCGATAAATCAAACGGACGTCCTATTCACAATTTACCGCCAAAATTCGAGGATCTTTCTACCGAAACCGAGGTGCTTTATACCGGTATCAAAGTAATCGATTTATTAGAGCCTTATGCTAAAGGCGGTAAAATCGGTTTGTTTGGAGGTGCAGGTGTAGGTAAAACGGTACTTATCCAAGAGTTAATCAATAACATTGCGAAAGCTTATTCCGGATTATCGGTATTTGCCGGCGTAGGTGAGCGTACCCGTGAAGGAAACGACTTATTACGTGAGATGATCGAATCGGGAATTATCAAGTATGGCGACGAGTTCCTTCATAGCATGGAAAAGGGCGACTGGAATCTAGAGCAGGTCGATACCGACGCTTTAAAAGAATCAAAGGCGACTTTCGTTTTTGGCCAGATGAACGAGCCTCCCGGTGCACGTGCGCGGGTTGCGCTTTCAGGACTTACCATTGCCGAATATTTCCGTGATGGTGACGGTGAAGGAGCGGGAAAAGACATTCTGTTCTTTATTGATAACATCTTCCGTTTTACACAAGCAGGGTCAGAAGTATCGGCACTATTAGGACGGATGCCTTCTGCCGTGGGTTACCAACCAACATTGGCAACCGAAATGGGTTTAATGCAAGAACGTATTACTTCAACAAAACGTGGTTCGATTACCTCTGTACAAGCGGTATATGTACCGGCGGATGACTTGACGGATCCAGCTCCGGCAACTACCTTTGCCCACTTGGATGCTACCACTGTTTTGTCGCGTAAAATAGCCGAGTTAGGGATCTATCCTGCAGTAGACCCACTGGATTCAACTTCTCGTATCTTGAATCCTACCATCTTAGGAGATGAACACTATAACACTGCTCAACGCGTTAAGGAAACTTTGCAACGCTATAAAGAATTGCAAGATATCATCGCCATCTTGGGTATGGACGAGTTATCAGAGGAAGACAAGTTGGTAGTAGCCCGTGCTCGTCGCGTGCAGCGTTTCTTGTCACAGCCTTTTCACGTTGCTGAACAATTTACAGGTTTAAAAGGCGTGTTAGTGGATATTAAAGATACTATAAAAGGTTTCAATATGATTATGGATGGTGAGGTTGATGAATATCCGGAAGCTGCATTTAACTTGGTAGGCAGCATTGAAGATGCCATTGCAAAAGGTAAGAGACTGTTAGAAGAAGCAAACGCATAAAATGATAGTATCGCGTGTTGAACATCCGGTTCAGTACGCATGATCTAGTATATATGGAACTTAACATTATTACACCAGACCAATCAATATTCAGCGGACAGGCCCATTCTGTAACCGTACCGGGAAGTGCAGGCTCTTTCGAAATTTTGAAAGATCACGCCCCCATTATATCTACGTTAGAGGATGGGAAAGTCATTATCCGCAACAATAAGGATATCGAAGTCATTATTATTAAAGGCGGGGTGGTTGAAGTACTCGACAATAAAATTACCGTGCTTGCTGAAGGTGTTGTAACTGAAGAAAACTAGAAAAAAAGCAAAAAAGAAAGCCCGGTAGTCAATGATTACCGGGCTTTCTTTTTTACAAGTTTTTTTCCCCATTTAGCAATTTTAGGAAGAAAATGGCGATAAATTATTATGCATACATAAATATGTACCGTATACCAAATTAGGTTTTAGTCTATTTATTGACCATTTATATAGTTAGACAGCCATAATTGACAAAATAAAATTTGGAACGAAACAATATTCATAAAACAAAATATCAAATTTAATAAATCTCCACTAGCTATTGCCTTTGTAATTATAAGCTACTATTTTGGGAAAACAATATATAGTAATAAAACCTATAGTAAAACAAGGCCCGTTGGTCTATACTATTTTGCAGATCAAATAAAGAAAAATAATATATTAAGTGCGACATGCTAACTGAACAAAAAACTGAACTAAACAAGTACAGCAAAGTGTTTACACAGGACAAAACACAACCTGCTGCCCAAGCCATGCTCTATGGCATTGGCCTTACGGACGAAGACATGAATAAAGCACAAGTCGGCATTGCAAGTATGGGCTACGACGGTAACACTTGTAACATGCATTTGAACGATTTGGCACAAGTGGTCAAAAAGGGCGTGTGGGATCACGACTTGGTAGGTTTAGTATTTAATACAATCGGTGTAAGTGATGGTATGAGCAACGGAACTGATGGGATGCGCTATTCGCTGGTAAGCCGCGATATTATTGCCGATAGTATCGAAGCGATCTGCGGAGGACAATATTACGATGGCCTCATTACTATCCCAGGCTGCGATAAAAATATGCCGGGATCTATTATGGCCATGGGAAGACTTAACCGTCCATCGATCATGGTATACGGCGGAACGATTGCCCCTGGACATTATAAGGGAGAGGATTTAAACATCGTATCGGCTTTCGAAGCACTGGGAAAGAAGATAGCAGGAACCATTAGTGAGGAAGATTTTATAGGAGTCATCAAACATACCTGTCCCGGTGCGGGCGCCTGTGGGGGAATGTATACCGCAAATACGATGGCCTCTGCCATTGAGGCTTTGGGAATGAGCCTCCCCTACTCCTCTTCTAATCCTGCTGTAAGTGAAGAAAAAAGAAAAGAGTGCCTGGAAGCGGGGAAATACATCCGCATCTTATTGGAGCGAGATATTAAACCATCCGACATCATGACCCGCAAGGCTTTTGAAAATGCCTTGCGCATCATTATTATCCTTGGGGGAAGCACCAATGCTGTATTGCATTTTATCGCAATGGGAAAAAGCGTAGGTGTTGAAATTACACAAGATGATTTTCAACGCATGAGCGATACAACACCGGTATTGGCAGATTTTAAACCAAGCGGCAAATATCTTATGCAAGATCTTCATCAACATGGCGGTATCCCGGCTGTTATGAAATACCTTTTAAACGAAGGCCTGCTCCATGGCGACTGCTTAACGGTTACCGGTAAAACCTTAGCTGAAAACCTGGAAAATGTGGAACCGATCAATTTAAAGGAACAGGCGATTGTACAAACTATCGATAATCCGATCAAACCTACCGGCCATTTACAGATTTTGTATGGCAACTTGGCAGAAAAGGGAAGTGTAGCCAAAATCTCCGGCAAAGAGGGTGAGCGCTTTGAAGGACCGGCAAGAGTGTTTGACGGTGAAAAAAATCTAATAGCCGGTTTGGCCAATGGTACCGTAAAAGCAGGCGATGTAGTGGTTATCAAAAATGAAGGCCCTAAAGGAGCTCCCGGAATGCCTGAAATGTTAAAGCCTACCTCTGCCATCATTGGTGCCGGTTTAGGGAAAAGCGTTGCCTTGATTACCGACGGTCGTTTTAGCGGTGGTACGCATGGTTTCGTAGTTGGTCATATTACACCTGAAGCCTATGATGGCGGACTGATCGGATTGGTGGAAGATAATGACATCATTGAAATCGATGCCGTCAATAATACCATCACCCTAAAGGTAGCCGATGAGATTATAGCGGAAAGAAGACGAAATTGGAAACAACCTAGCTTAAAAGTAAGCAAAGGGGTTTTATATAAATATGCAAGAACCGTTTCAAGTGCGGCAGAAGGTTGTGTTACCGATGAATAAATCGGGAAGTCTGCACACGTATATAGACGGCTGACAACCGATGACTGAAAGCTGATGACTAATAACTAATAACGAGTAACAAACAACAAAAAGGACATGAATACGCTCGAAATAACAAAAGACACGCCTCAGCAAGCACAGGAGGAAAAGGCAAAAACAACAAAAATTTCAGGCTCTCAAGCCGTATTGGAGGCATTTATTGCTGAAGGAGTGGACACCATATTCGGTTACCCAGGGGGTGCGATTATGCCTATTTATGACGCATTGTATGACTATAATGACCGATTGAAACATATATTGGTGCGCCATGAACAAGGTGGTATACATGCGGCGCAAGGCTATGCCCGTACTTCGGGAAAAACCGGTGTTGTCTTTGCTACCAGTGGTCCGGGCGCAACAAACCTAGTTACCGGCCTGGCGGATGCCATGATTGATAGCAACCCTATTGTATGTGTTACAGGTCAAGTATTTGCACATCTTTTGGGCACCGATGCTTTTCAGGAAACCGATGTTATTAATATTACAACACCCGTTACAAAATGGAATTACCAAGTAACGGATGCGTGCGAAATTCCAGCGGCTTTAGCAAAGGCGTTTTATATAGCAAGAACAGGCCGGCCAGGCCCTGTATTAATTGATATAACAAAGAACGCACAACTGCAATTGTTCGACTATGAAGGCTATACCTCTTGCAACCATATAAGAAGCTATCGCCCGGCTCCAATCGTTCGAAAAGAATATATTGCAGCGGCCGCAGAGCTGATTAATCAAGCAAAAAAGCCTTTTGTGCTTTTTGGTCAAGGCGTCATTTTAGGGAAAGCCGAAAATGAATTTAAGGCGTTTATCGAAAAAACAGGCATTCCTGCTGCATGGACAATTATGGGACTGAGCGCACTGCCAACTGATCACCCCTTAAATGTCGGTATGTTGGGTATGCACGGCAATTACGCACCCAATGTCTTAACAAACGAATGTGATGTCCTCATAGCCATCGGTATGCGTTTTGACGACCGGGTTACGGGGCGACTTGATAAATATGCGAAACAAGCTAAAGTGATTCATCTGGATATCGATCCGGCGGAAATAGACAAAAATGTCAAAACAACGGTACCCGTTTGGGGCGATTGTAAAGAGACCTTGCCTTTACTTACAGCATTAGTTCAAGCCAACCAGCACAGTGAATGGGTACAGAAATTCCGTGAGCTTGAGCAGGAAGAAGTAAAAGAGGTCATTCATGCTGAATTGAATCCGGGTGAAGGTGAAATGACGATGGGAGAAGTAATCAATGTGCTCAATGAATTAGCCAATGATGATGCGGTTATCGTAACCGACGTGGGTCAGCATCAAATGGTGGCTTGCCGTTATGCCCGTTTTAAACAGTCGAAAAGCAATGTTACTTCCGGAGGTTTAGGCACAATGGGATTTGGACTGCCCGCAGCTATAGGTGCTTGGTATGGAGCTCCCGAGCGCAATGTGGTAGCAATCATCGGTGACGGCGGTATTCAGATGACTATTCAAGAATTAGGCACGATTATGCAATTTGGCGCGAAGGTTAAAATTTTGATTCTGAATAACCAGTTCCTGGGTATGGTTCGCCAATGGCAGCAGTTGTTCCATGACAAACGTTATTCATTTGTAAACATAACAAGCCCCGATTACGTAGCAGTGGCTAAAGGATATTACATTCCCGGAAAACGCATAGATCAACGAGCTAACTTAAGGGAGGCATTACAAGAAATGTTGAACCATGACGGCTCTTATCTATTGGAAGTAATGGTAGGGAAAGAGAATAACGTATTCCCTATGGTACCGCAAGGAAGTAGTGTAAGTGAAATAAGGTTGAAGTAAGTCAAAAATAAAAAGTAAAAATTCAAAAATAAAAAGGTCCCCTTAGGGGGTGGTAAAAGTGAAAAAATGTCTTTTGGAGTCAACAAAATATATGATATAAAGGAAAGGACATTTCTCTTTTCGAAACAGATTATTTTGTTTGTAAAAGACACAAATTTTGACAGGACTTTTTCTTCAATCTTTGACCAGTTGGTTCGTAGTGCTACATCAGTCGGAGCTAACATAGCCGAGGGTAAATCGGGCTCATCGAAAAACGACTTTTTAAAGTTTCACATTATCGCATTAAAGTCAGCCAATGAAACAATCTATTGGCTCAAACTAATTAGAGAAACATTAAACATAGATAAAAATAAAGCAGATTCGTTGATGTTGGAAGTTGAAGAGATAGCAAAGATCCTTGCAACCATTATCTTAAAAAACAAAGCTGCATAGTTTTTAACTTTTGAATTTTACCTTTTGAATTAAAAAAATGGAAAAACAAGAATATACCATCACGGTTTACACAGAGAATAGCATTGGTATGATCAGCAGAATTGCTATCATATTTTCTCGTCGTAAAATAAACATTGAGAGCTTAAACACTTCACCTTCAGAAGTACATGGCATCCATCGCTTTACGATAGTAATCACCGAATCGGAGGAAGTAGTGCGAAAATTATGTAGACAAATTGAAAAACAGGTTGAAGTGCTCAAAGCCTATTATAATACCAATGACGAGGTCATATGGCAAGAGCAGGCCTTATATAAGGTTCCCACCAGTGTGGTAACTGAAAAAGCGCCTATTGAACGCTTATTACGTGAATATGGTGCACATGCTGTAGTGATCCGAAACGACTACACCGTATTTGAAACTGCGGGACATCGCGAGGAAATCGATAAGTTAACCGAAGCCTTAGCCGAATACAATTTAATTGAATTTGTTCGGAGCGCGCGCATTGCCATCATTAAAGATAGCGAAGGATTCCACAAGAAATTAAAGCAATTTGAACTGGCAGAACCAGCAGAAGAAATTGTTGAGAACGAATACCTTGATAAGCAGGATAAAGTCTTTACGATGTAGTTATGGCAATAAGCAGTATCGACATAGCCCTCCAGGTAAGAAGGAATTTTATTGAGTTGATGGACAATATGACCATCGGAGAACTTAATACCATCCCTTCGGGATTTAATAACAATATTGCTTGGAACTTCGGGCACATTGTAGTGAGTCAGCAAAAACTTTGCTATACACTATCCGGCTTGCCCATAAAGCTAGATGAACAGTATATGCTTAAGTATCAAAAAGGTTCAAAACCTGAAAAATTTATTGATCAGGATGAAATTGACTACTTGAAGGAACAGGCTTACACACTTATCGATGAGTTGCTGGGGGATTTAGAAGCAAGCGTTTTCCATAATTTTAATCCCACTAAACTACATTTCGGTCTCGAACTAAAAGGTATAGAAGACGCGATCAATTACTTTCAAAACCATGATGCATTACATCTAGGCTTTGCTACAGCTATAAAAAGAGCGATAATAGGAGAAAAACAAAAGCTATCGGCTAATGCCTAACAGCTAAAAACGTTATAAAATCAAAACAGTAATCGTCAAACATTAGATAAAACAATGGCAAATTATTTTAACACCCTACCACTCAGAGAAAAATTGAACCAATTAGGCGTTGCCGAATTTATGGACATCCGTGAATTTACGGATGGCGTGAGCGCATTAAAAGGTAAAAAAATCGTTATTGTGGGCTGCGGTGCTCAAGGCCTAAATCAAGGGCTTAATTTAAGAGATAGTGGACTTGATGTTTCATATGCGCTTCGTAAGGAAGCAATCGAACAAAAGAGAGATTCATGGAAAAATGCAACCGATAACAACTTTACGGTGGGTACTTATGAGGAACTTATCCCTACAGCTGATCTCGTCAGTAACTTAACGCCCGATAAACAACACTCTTCCGTTATTGATGCTATTATGCCTTTAATGAAGGAAGGTGCTACCCTATCCTATTCACACGGTTTCAATATTGTTGAAGAAGGAAAGCAAATCCGCAAAGATATTACGGTAATAATGGTCGCTCCGAAATGTCCAGGCTCAGAAGTTAGAGCTGAGTACTTACGTGGTTTTGGTGTGCCTACGCTCATTGCCGTACATCCGGAGAACGATCCTCAAGGTAAGGGCTTAGCTGAAGCTAAAGCGTACTGTGTAGGTACCGGTGGTCATAAAGCCGGCGTGTTGCGTTCGTCATTCGTAGCGGAAGTTAAATCAGATTTGATGGGTGAGCAGACCATCTTATGCGGGCTTTTACAAACCGGTTCGATCTTATCGTTCGACAAGATGGTGGAAAAAGGGATTGAACCCGGTTACGCCTCAAAACTAGTGCAGTACGGCGTCGAAGTAATCACAGAAGCATTAAAACAGGGTGGTATCACGGCTATGATGGATAGGTTAAGCAACGTAGCTAAAATCAAAGCATTTGAGGTTTCTGAAGAACTTAAGACCATTATGCGTCCATTGTTTCAAAAACACCAAGATGATATCATGAGTGGTGAATTCAGCCGCACCATGATGGAAGACTGGGCGAACGGCGACAAAAACTTATTGGCTTGGCGCGCCGCTACAGGTGAAACAGCCTTCGAAAAGACGCCTGCAGGGGATGTAAAAATTGGAGAACAAGAGTGTTTTGACCATGCCGTATTTATGGTTTCTTATATTAGAGCAGGCGTTGAATTAGCGTTCGAAACCATGGTGGAAGCGGGTATTAAACCGGAATCTGCTTATTACGAATCATTGCATGAAACACCGCTTATTGCCAATACCATTGCCCGCAAAAAGCTATTCGAAATGAACCGCGTCATTTCCGATACTGCTGAATATGGTTGTTATTTATTTGATCATGCTTGTAAACCATTGTTAGCTGATTTTATGAAAACCGTTGATACAGACATCATCGGCAAAAACTATAATGATGGCAAAGATGGAGCGGTTGATAACCAAGAACTAATTGCTGTTAATGAGGCTATCCGCAACCATCCGGTAGAAAAAGTAGGTGCAGTATTACGGAAAGCAATGACTGCCATGAAGGCTATTAAAACAGTGTAAAAAACATCCGGGCCGGTTTTGGAGTTAACCGGCCCGGACAATTTCTAATGTACATAAACAGGCCTGGTTGGCACTTTTTGCAAAAAAGGCTTGATAGTATAAAAAAACAATTTGTATAAGTTTGTATTAAAACAACGACACCATATTAAAAAGGCATTCCAGCCCATTCGGCTATGATTAATCCCTTCGTCCATATTACCCATTTAAGTCTTCAATATGCACATGATGTTATATTGGATCAGCTCAATTGGCAAATCCTCCAGGGAGAGCATTGGCTTATTGGTGGAAAAAGTGGTTCGGGAAAAAGTTCATTGGGAAAAGCGCTCGCTGGACTTGAAAAAACAAGTGGCGATATGCAATTCTTTTTCAATAAATCTTCCGCCCTTCCCGCCCGAGTACTGTATGTATCTAACTGGTATCAGTTTACCAACCTGGAAGGCGATCGCAATTTCTATTATCAGCAGCGTTATAATAAACAACAACGCAATGATACCTTGACGGTATATGCTGAATTAATGCATTATGCCAAAGAGGAAAGCCTAGCGTTTGAAGAAGTTGAGAAATACTTAGATCTTTTCGATTTTATCGATTTCAAAAATACGCAGCTCATCGAACTGTCCAGTGGAGAGCATAAAAAATTACAATTGATAAAAGCACTCTGGCTTAAACCGCAACTGTTAATTATTGATGAACCGTATACCGGATTAGATAAAGCGTCGCGCAAAAAGCTAAATCACTTTTTGGAAGAGTTGGCTGAAGCAGGTGTACAGTTGATTCTTATCACAAACGATGAAAACATACCAAACTGCATCAACCGATTTGCGGAAATTGAAAATGGAAAGTTAAAACACCTATCTTCTATTCAAAATTTATCCAAAGATGTGGCTCGCGAACAAAAGCCTTTACCGCATTTCCTTCAAGAAGAGCCGAGGGAATCGGCCGATATTTTCGTCCATATGGAAAACATCCATGTTCGATATGGCGAAAAAGAAGTATTAAAGAATATCAGTTGGACAGTACGTAAAGGCGAAAAGTGGCTTCTGCAAGGGCATAACGGCTCAGGTAAATCGACCTTGCTCAGTCTTATAAATGGCGATCATCCACAAGCGTATGCAAATGAGATCCATCTTTTTGGCAACAAGCGAGGAAGTGGAGAAAGTATTTGGGATATTAAAGCTCACTTAGGTATTGTTTCGCCTGAATTACATTGGTACTTTGATAAAACTGCGAAAGTGTGGCAAGCGATCGCCTCCGGCCTGTACGATAGTATTGGTTTATTTCGACAGCTAAACTATGAACAACAACAGCGGGTTACCCAGCTATTAGACTTCTTTGAGTTAACAACCTGTAAGGACCGCCTGTTAACAACCTTGCCTTTAGGTAAACAGCGACTTGTTTTATTGGCTAGAACCGTCATCAAAAATCCGTCGCTATTGATATTAGATGAGCCCTGCCAAGGCCTGGATTACGCGCAGACCGAACATTTCAATGCAGTTGTGGACGAACTTTGTAGCTTTGGAAAAACATTGATTTACGTTGGTCATTACGAGACACAACTACCGAGCTGTCTGGAAAACAAAATTGTGCTAGAGAAAGGTGAAATAAAAACAATACAAAAGATAGCCGCATATGCTTAGAAAGATGGAACAGACCGTTATTGTCAACCATATACAGCTATCCTAAATATATAGTAGAAATAAAAAAGACCCAGTATGTTACATAATCCTAATCACTTATACATATTCGACACCACGCTTCGTGACGGAGAACAAGTCCCTGGTTCACAATTGACCACGCCCGAAAAAATCATTATCGGTGAAGCACTTCAGGCTTTGGGAGTGGATATTATTGAAGCAGGTTTTCCGATTTCCAGTCCGGGTGATTTCCAAAGTGTAGTTGAATTATCAAAGGTTGTACGCGAACCGATCATCTGCGCTTTAACCCGCGCAAATAAAGGCGATATTGATTGCGCAGCAGAGGCTTTAAAATATGCGAAACGGCCCCGTATCCACACCGGTATCGGGTCATCTGACATGCATATTAAATATAAATTCAACAGTACCCGTGAAGCGATTCTTGAGCGTGCTGCGGAAGCGGTGAAATATGCTAAACAATTTGTAGAAGATGTTGAGTTTTATGCGGAAGACGCCGGAAGAGCGGACAATGTATATTTAGCTCAAATGATCGAGGCAGTGATCGCCGCGGGTGCAACGGTTGTCAATATTCCTGATACCAACGGCTATTGCTTACCTGAGCAATACGGTGCTAAAATTCGTTTCCTAAAAGAAAATGTTAAGAATATCGATCAGGCGATTATCTCCGTCCATTGTCATAACGACTTGGGCCTTGCTACCGCTAATAGTCTTTCGGGAATTCAAAATGGTGCTCGGCAAGTCGAATGCACAATAAACGGCATCGGTGAGCGTGCAGGTAACACCTCTTTAGAGGAAGTGGTCATGGCACTCAAAACACACTATCAAACACTCGGGTTCCAGACCAACATTAACACCAAACAATTATATCCGCTTAGCACGATGGTAAGCCGCATGATGCGTATGCCTGTGCAAGCTAACAAAGCTATTGTAGGACGTAACGCCTTTGCACACAGCTCCGGCATTCACCAAGACGGAGTACTTAAGCACCGCGAAAATTACGAAATTATCAATCCGGAGGATGTTGGTATAGATCAGTCAGAGATTATCCTTACTGCTCGTAGCGGACGACATGCACTTAAACACCATTTAGAACGCCTCGGGTATACTATTGATCGCATCGATTTGGATCAGACCTATCAGCGTTTTCTCGCACTTGCCGACGAAAAGAAGGAGATTAAGGATGATGATTTGTTGCGCTTAATGGGTGATGAGGCAGAAACCAATTTTAAAAACGGCGTTACTATCAGTTCTCTGCAAGTTATAACCGGTGATCAAAGCGATCCGCAAGCGATCATTAAACTGAACTATAAAGGTACCGAACGGGAAGCAACGGCATCTGGTAACGGCCCGGTGAGTGCTACCATTAAAGCCATCGAAAGCATTATTGGAAGCCATAATGAAATCAAGGAATTTAATATACACTCTATTCATGGAGGAAGTGACGATGTAAGTAAAGTAGATATGCGTGTTATCCATGATAATCAATCCTATATGGGATATGGATTCAGTACCGATATCGTAAGAGCATCGGCTAATGCTTATCTGGATGCATTAAATAAGTTTGTGTAAATTAGCTTTTTCCATTATCATCGGAGTGAGACGAAACAGAGACGAGAAAGCGATAAACTGAGCAGTACTAAATAGCAAGAAAAATTAAAATCTAACTAAATAAAAATGAGCAAGACGTTATTTGATAAAGTGTGGGACTCGCATGTAGTACGAAAGATTGAGGGCGGTCCTGACGTGTTATTTATCGACCGTCATTTAATCCATGAGGTTACCAGTCCGGTGGCCTTCTTAGGGCTTAAAACCCGTGGTATTAGCGTATTATATCCGGAGCGTACATTTGCTACCGCCGACCATAACACGCCAACTATTAACCAACACCTTCCTGTGGCTGATCCGCTTTCAGCCAATCAGTTAAAGGCATTGGAAGAAAATGCCAATGCTTACGGTATTAGACACTGGGGGCTTGGCCACCAAAAAAATGGTATTGTACATGTGATCGGACCGGAAAACGGAATTACACAACCTGGTGCGACCATTGTATGTGGTGATTCGCATACGTCTACACACGGGGCCTTCGGAGCCATTGCATTCGGCATCGGTACCTCAGAAGTAGAAATGGTATTGGCCTCACAGTGTATCATGCAACCGAAACCTAAAAAGATGCGCATTAACGTAACGGGTTCTCTTAGTAAAGGTGTTACGCCTAAAGATGTTGCCTTATTTATCATATCCAAATTAACTACCTCGGGTGCTACCGGGTATTTCGTTGAATATGCGGGTGAAGTTTTCGAAAAGATGAGCATGGAAGGCCGTATGACCGTATGTAATTTAAGTATTGAAATGGGCGCAAGAGGCGGCATGATTGCCCCGGATGAAACTACGTTCACTTACATTAAAGATCGGGAGTTTACGCCAAAAGGTGAAGCATGGGATAAGGCCATGGCCTATTGGAAAACCTTGAAAACAGACAGTGATGCGGTATTCGATAAAGAGTTTACCTTCGACGGCGGCAGCATCGAACCGATGATCACGTATGGAACAAACCCCGGTATGGGAATCGGTATTTCCAATCATATTCCGGATGCGTCTGAAGTAGAGGGCGGTGTGGCCACTTATGAAAAGTCCTTAGGTTATATGGGCTTCCATGAAGGAGAATCCATGATTGGTAAAAAAGTAGATTATGTTTTCGTCGGTAGTTGTACAAATGGACGTATCGAAGATTTCAGGGCTTTTACCTCTTTAGTTAAAGGAAAGAAAAAGGCAGAGGATGTTACCGTATGGCTTGTGCCTGGTTCGCATATCGTGGAAGAACAGATTAAAAAAGAAGGACTATTGGATATCCTGACAGAAGCTGGATTCACGTTGCGCCAACCTGGCTGTTCGGCGTGTTTAGCAATGAATGATGACAAGGTGCCGGCCGGTAAATATGCGGTAAGTACTTCGAATAGAAACTTTGAAGGGCGCCAAGGTCCGGGTGCACGTACCATGCTCGCAAGTCCGCTTGTAGCAGCAGCTGCTGCTGTTACCGGTGTTGTTACCGATCCAAGAACTTTAATTTAATCTCTATGGCTTACGATAAATTTAATATATTGACAAGTACAGCGGTTCCACTTCCTATCGAGAATGTGGATACCGATCAAATTATTCCTGCACGTTTTCTTAAAGCAACTAAGCGAGAAGGCTTTGGCGACAATTTATTTCGTGATTGGCGATATAATTCGGATAATACTCCCAAAAGTGATTTCGTTTTAAACAATCCTATTTACGGTGGTAAGATTTTGGTGGGCGGAAAAAACTTTGGTTCCGGTTCTTCGCGCGAACATGCTGCCTGGGCTGTTTACGACTATGGTTTCCGCTGTGTGGTATCTAGCTTCTTTGCGGATATCTTCAAGAACAACTGTCTTAACATCGGCGTGCTACCCGTACAGGTAAGTCCTGAATTTCTAGAAAAGATCTTCAGTGCTGTTTTTGCCGATCCGAAAACTGAATTGGAAGTGAATCTTCCGGAACAAACCATTACCCTTTTGCCAACTGGCGAAAAGGAGAAATTTGATATTAGTCCCTATAAAAAGGACAACTTATCAAATGGTTTTGATGATATTGATTACCTCCAGAATATAAAAGGAGAGATTCAGGACTTTGCTTCGACACTGCCTTTTTAGAGGGATCAGTTGTGAGTTGCCCGTTGTGAGTTGTGAGCAGGCTCATTTGACACCACTACTTAAGTATTTAACAACTTAACGATATTGGTTGTGAGCTGGGTTCGTGCGACTGAATTGCAGGCTTTTTAATTTTTAATTTTTACTTACCTTACGAATGAAAAGAAAAATAGAAATAATGGACACCACTTTGCGTGATGGTGAACAAACCTCAGGTGTGTCTTTTTCTATTTCAGAGAAATTAACAATTACACAATTATTATTGGAAGAATTGCTGGTAGACCGAGTTGAAATTGCATCGGCGCGTGTTTCTGAAGGAGAGTTCGAAGCGGTAAAAACAATAACTAGTTGGGCTAAGGAAAACGGATATCTCCAAGCTATTGAAATATTGACTTTTGTAGACAATGGTATTTCTATTGATTGGATGTTGAAGGCAGGTGCAAAGGTGCAAAACTTACTTACCAAAGGGTCTTTAAACCATCTCACTCATCAGCTCAAAAAGACACCTGAACAACATTTTGCCGAAATCGCTGATATTATCGCATTAGCAAGTAAAAAGGGCATTGACACCAATGTGTACTTGGAGGACTGGAGCAATGGGATGAAAAATTCACCTGAATATGTATATCAATATTTAAATTTTCTCTCCAAACAGCCTATAAAAAGGATACTATTGCCTGACACGCTTGGCGTATTGACACCGAGTGAGACCTTTCAGTATATCGCAGAGCTGCGGCATAAATATCCGGACCAACATATCGACTTCCATGCGCATAATGATTACGACTTAGGGACGGCCAATGTACTGGAAGCAGTGAAAGCGGGGGTGAATGGCTTACACTTAACAGTAAATGGCATGGGTGAAAGAGCCGGTAATGCACCTATGGCCAGTGTCGTAGCAGTAATGAACGATTTTCTTCCGGATGTAACGGTTTCCGTTAAAGAATCTGCGATTTATAAAGTCAGCAAACTAGTTGAAACCTTTTCAGGCATCAGGATTCCTGCAAATAAGCCAATCGTCGGCGAAAACGTATTTACGCAGACCGCAGGTATCCACGCCGATGGTGATAATAAAAATAATCTTTATTTTAACGACCTACTGCCCGAACGTTTTGGCAGAAAACGCAAATATGCGCTCGGCAAAACTTCCGGTAAAGCTAACATCGAAAAAAACTTGCAAGAACTCGGATTAAAGCTTAATCAGGAAGACCTGAAAAAAGTCACCCAACGAGTTATTGAGTTAGGTGATAGAAAAGAAACCGTCACTAAAGAAGATTTACCCTATATTATTTCGGATGTACTAGACAGCAATCTATATGAAGAAAAAGTGAAGGTGGAATCATATGTTTTGACGCATGCAAAAGGATTACGTCCATCGGCTACTATCGCTGTCTGCATTGATGGTAAAACAATGGAAGAGCATGCGCAGGGTGATGGACAATTCGACGCATTTATGAAGGCCTTGGCTAAAGTATACGCAAAAAAAAACCTGCGTTTACCAAAGCTAGTAGACTATACCGTTCGTATCGCACCAGGCAGTAGCTCAGATGCGCTATGTGAGACCATTATCACTTGGGAAACCGGCAGTCGAACCTTTGTAACTCGAGGTCTCGACTCGGATCAAACCGTCTGCGCCATTAAGGCGACACAAAAAATGTTGAATATTATTTAGTGTGCTTAGATATAAGTATCAAGACATAAGACACCTGCCTGACGGCAGGCAGATAAGTAGTAAGACAAGAGCCATCGGAGTTTTGACCATCCCTACGGGAGGCAGGTTCTTTAATTATTGATATCTTGTTTGTTTCTTAAAGCATCAATGAGCCCTTCAGGGTTTTTAATTTTTACTTTTGAATTTTTACTTTTTAATTAACACTATGAACTTAAATATCGCTCTTCTAGCAGGAGATGGAATTGGCCCGGAAGTTATCGACCAGGCCGTAAAAGTAGTCAATGCAGTAGCAAAGAAATTTAGTCACCAAATCAACTGGACAGCAGCCTTAACAGGTGCTGCGGCAATTGATGCGGTCGGCGAACCTTACCCGGATGAAACCCATGCGGTTTGTATGGCAGCGGATGCGGTGTTATTCGGTGCGATTGGCCACCCCCGCTTTGACAATGATCCAAAAGCTACGGTACGTCCCGAACAAGGCTTGCTTAAAATGCGCAAAAAACTAGGCCTATTTGCTAATGTTCGCCCTACGTTTACCTTTCCTTCCTTAATCGATAATTCTCCGTTAAAGAGAGAGCGCATTGAGGGTACTGATTTAGTGATTTTACGCGAATTGACCGGCGGTATTTACTTTGGTGAAAGAGGACGCAAAGATAATGGCGATACTGCGTTTGACACCTGTACTTATACTCGTGAAGAAATTCAACGTCTTGCCAAGTTGGGCTTCGAAATGGCGATGGGCAGGAGAAAAAAACTATGCTGTGTAGATAAAGCCAACGTATTGGAAAGCTCTCGCTTATGGAGAGAAACGGTACAGGATATGGAAAAGGACTTTCCGGAAGTAGAAGTAAGTTATGAATTCGTTGACGCCGTTGCCATGCGCCTCGTACAATGGCCCAGTTCGTATGATGTCATTATAACAGAGAATTTATTTGGCGATATTTTAACGGATGAAGCTTCCGTTATCTCGGGATCTATGGGCTTAATGCCTTCTTCGTCTATCGGTATTCATACCTCCCTTTTTGAACCGATTCATGGTTCTTACCCGCAAGCTGCAGGAAAAGATATTGCTAATCCACTTGCTACTGTATTATCAGCTGCCATGATGTTCGAAGACGCCTTTAATTTAAAAGAAGAAGCAGCAGCCATTCGAGCAGTAGTCAATAAATCGCTAGCCGAGGGGATTGTAACAGAAGACTTGGCAGGAAAGAATAATAAAGCTTATAAAACCAGTGAAGTTGGCGACTGGTTGGCAGCGAATATTTAAGCGCTTGCCTCAAAAAGATACCAGATTTGTCATTATTTTGACTGCTCTGGTATCTTTTTTAGTAATACCGATGAAATGGATTTAACATTAAACTATAAAACGGCAACCACCCGTTTAAGCGGCGTAATAAATCGCACCCCGCTGGTATACCACCCCAGGCTTTCGGAAAAATATGCTTGTCACGTTTATTTAAAACGGGAGGATTTACAACTGGTAAGATCCTATAAACTTCGCGGGGCTTATAATATGGTAAGTTCGCTAAGTGATGACCAACTTAAACGGGGCGTCGTATGCGCCAGTGCGGGTAACCATGCGCAGGGCTTTGCCTACTCTTGTAATAAGTTAAGCGTGAAAGGGGTGGTTTTTATGCCGGAAATCACTCCAAAACAGAAGGTAACGCAAACGACCATGTTTGGGAATGGACAGATCGAAATTGTGCTCGTAGGTGATACGTTTGACGATTGTTTAAAAGAGGCCCTCGCCTACACTGCCGCCAATAACATGACCTTTATTCCTCCGTTCGATGACTATCGCGTTATCGAAGGACAAGGCACCGTGGGGGTCGAAATTTTGGAAGATCAGCCTGATATCGATATTGTAGTTATACCGATTGGAGGAGGAGGCCTTGCCGCGGGAGTTGGAAATTATTTAAAAAGTGAAAATCCTGCCATCAAAATCTTAGGTGTGGAGCCAGCCGGTGCCCCTTCCATGACGGAAGCATTAAAAGCGGAGCAACCCGTAACACTCAGTGAAATCAATCGCTTTGTAGATGGCGCTGCTGTTAAACGGATTGGTGAGTTGACATTTCCGCTCTGTAAGGAGATCCTAGAAAAAGTAATATTGGTTCCAGAAGGAAAAGTATGTACGAACATTTTGAAACTTTACAATGAAGACGCCATTGTTGTAGAGCCTGCAGGAGCGCTTTCAGTAGCAGCTTTGGATTTCTGTAAAGAAGATATAAAAGGCAAAACAGTGGTCTGTATCATTAGCGGAGGCAACAATGATATCGATCGGATGGCAGAAATAAAAGAGTTATCCCTTTTATACGAAGGCCTCAAACATTACTTCATCGTTCGTTTTCCGCAACGTCCCGGTGCATTGAAGCTGTTTGTAAACGAAGTATTGGGACCTCATGATGACATCACCCGTTTTGAATTCATCAAGAAAACAGAGCGCGAAAGAGGACCTGCACTTGTAGGTATCGAACTTCATAAAGCAGAAGATTATGATGCTTTGTTGAGCCGCATGCGTCAACATCGTTTTGATTTCAAAGAAGTTAATACCGACCAGACTTTGTTTGAGTATTTGATATAAGGTTGAGTTGTAGAATAGTTGAGTAGTTAAGTGGTTGAGTAGTTTAACGACTATTTAATTACTTAACTATTTCCCTACTCAACTACTCAACGATTTCCCCACTCAACGATTTCCCTACTCAACTACTTACTAATACCCATTGCATAAACAATGCCGCCCAAGAGATGTTTCCGAAAATCCACCTCATCATAACTTTCTTTCGTGTGTCCCAAGCCTGTATAGAAAGCTCTTCCACCATCATAGTTATGATACCAGGCAATAGGATGATTATCTCCATTTTTACCACCTTCATAGCTGGTTTCATCCAGTTTCATTAATACTTTTGTATCCGGATTTATATCTTTATAATTGTACCATTCATCCCATCTGCGCCAAGTATCTGCTAAATGTTCAGTAGCTGGATGATTTTTATCCAACACCAATAGGATTGCGTCCTGTTGCTTCGGGTGACTCAGAAACCATGCTCCCACCAATTTATTATACCACGGCCAATCATACTCGGTATCGGCTGCTGCATGGACCCCCACAAATCCTCCACCTTGCTGTATATAATGCTCAAATGCCGTTTGTTGTGCATCATTTAAGATATCGCCTGTTGTACTTAAAAAAACAATTGCCTTATATTTTTTCAAATTATCTTCTGTAAAAACGGAAGCATCTTCTGTATGTTCTGTAGCAAAGCCATTCTCTTCGCCAAGTTCTTCGATGGTTTTCGCCCCCTTTTCAATGGAGTCATGCCTAAATCCCGCGGTTTTTGAAAACACGAGTACCAGCGGTTTCACTTGCGAATGGTCGATATTCTTTTCCGATTTACAAAAGGAAAAGCAAATACCCGCAACCCAAATGAGGGCGAAGATAGATGCATAACGTTTTAGTTTCATAAGTTTTATAAAGTTATTAATCAGTTAATAAAAACATCCCTTGAAGACAGAGCATCCCGAGGGGTCTCACGAGTCCTCTCGGGAGCCAAGCTTTTGACTTTTTAATTATTGATATCTTGTTTGTTTCTTAAGGTATCAATGAGCCCTTCGGGGTTTTGACTTTTTAATTCAATAATGAACGATAATAATCCAAGCTTTCAAAAATTTGTTCTTTTTGAATATATAGGTCAAAATCGCAACTTCCTATTTTATTTAGAAGCGCAAAACCAATTTTATCACCGGTGTTCTTTTTATCATTCAGCATATAAGTATATAAAAACTCATATATTGCTTCGCCAAATGAATAGCTTGGGAACAGATGCATGATATAGCCTCGGATCTCGTTCAACGATTCCAGAGACAACCCGTTATGACGATGAGACAAATAAGCTTCACAGATCATGCCTACTGCAATTGCTTCCCCATGAAGCAAAGGAAAAGAGTCGTTTGCTAAAGAATAACTTTCAACCGCATGTCCAATTGTATGCCCAAAATTTAAAATCTTTCGAAGTCCTTTTTCCGTTGGATCCTTTGTAACAACATCATTTTTTATGACAACCGAACGGTAAATATAATCCTCATTCAATTCTTTTAAATCAACTCTTTGTAACTCTCCAAAATAACCCTGGTCATAGATCAACCCATGTTTTATCATTTCAGCAAAGCCAGAAACCATTTGCCGTTCGTCTAAAGTAGCTAAGAAGTCGCTATTAATAAGTACCGCTTTTGGCTGTGTGAACGTGCCGATAATATTTTTTACCCCATCCATATCAATTCCGGTCTTCCCCCCTACCGAGGCATCGACTTGCGATAATAAGGTTGTAGGTATTTGAATAAAATCAATTCCTCGTTTAAAGGTCGACGCAGCGAAACCACCGATATCCGTTATAACCCCTCCCCCCAGATTAATGAGTAAGCTCTTTCTGTCAGCACCAAAATCCAAGAGCATTTTCCAGATACCGATACAGAAATCAATATTTTTATTCTCTTCTCCAGGATCAATTTCTATTAAATCGTATGCCGTTAATTCCGGCATCGATGATGTAAACACGGGCAAGCAGTGCTCGCTGGTATTACGATCGGTTAAGATAAAAATTTTGGAATAAGTGTTTTTATTTAAAAATTCGCGCAAAGCGTTGAACTGTCTCTCAAAATATACGGAATAAGTATTACTTTTTATTTCTTTGATCATGCTTATTAGCTCTCAGCTTTCAGCTCTCAGAAATCAGCCGATATCCGATTTCTGACGGCAGATAACTAGTCAACCACTATTTTATATTGTAAAAACTCAATGACATCACCCTTTCTAACTTTATAGCGCTTCCTGAACTCCGTGACGCCATTACAGCTCACGAGCCCCTCACTTACAACAGCTTGTGCTTCTCCACCGTTCTCCACTACATTGACAGCCTTTAGCAATTGAATAAGATGGATATATTCACTATCAAGCGTAAAATTTATCATAAACCAAACCTACATAAAATTCTTAGATGAAAGCAAACGAAAATAACATTTTCTGCTATTAAGCCATCGATTTTTTCTCTAAGTTTGCTCCATGATTTCGCCATCAAAAGAACCACAATCTGTTGCCGCGAGTGATCTTACTTTCGACAACACTGAAATCGCTTTTCGCAGTAAAAGCAATGCCGAATTAAACAGAGCTTATTGGCTGTTTAAAATTATTTCCAGTAATTTTTTGACTAAAGTAGGTCCTCCGGTAACGAACTTTGCGCTTAATATCGGCCTACCTATTACAAGTCTCATCAAGAAAACGATATTTGAACATTTCTGTGGCGGAGAAACAATTGAAGGCTGCGAAAAAACCATTCAACAATTGGCTTCTCAACACGTTGGAACCATCCTCGACTATTCGGTAGAGGGTGAAGAAAGTGAACAAGCTTTTGATCACGTGTTGGCTGAGACCATTCGCACGATCGAGCGCGCCAAAAAGGATACAAACATTCCGTTTTCCGTTTTTAAAGTAACGGGCCTGGGCCGCTTTGATTTGCTGGCGAAGGTAAATGCAGGCGAACCATTGACGGAAACAGAAGCGGCTGAATTTGCACGTGTAAAAAACCGGGTGGAAAAAATATGTGCATTTGCACATCAAGCAGGCGTTGCCGTGTTAGTCGATGCCGAACATTCATGGATACAGGATACCATTGATGACTTGGCTAGAGACATGATGCGAAAATACAATACGGAAAAAGCAATCGTATACAACACCTATCAGCTTTACCGCCACGATATTTTGGCTGCTTTAAAGGCAGATGTCTACTTAGCTCAAACTGATAATTTTTATGTTGGGGCTAAGTTAGTGCGTGGCGCCTATATGGAAATTGAACGAAAGCGAGCTGAAGAAAGGGGCTATCCATCCCCCATACAACCAAATAAAGAAGCCGCTGATCGTGATTATAATGAGGCTATCCATTTTTGTTTGGACAACCTTGATCGAATAGGTTTTATGGCTGGCACGCATAACGAGGCCAGCAGTTACCTCCTAGCAACGGAATTAGATAAAAGAGGAATAGCGAGAGGTGATCGCCGAGTCTATTTTGCCCAATTATTGGGCATGAGTGACAATCTTAGCTTTAATTTATCCGCTGCCGGATACAATGTGGCAAAGTATATGCCTTACGGGCCGGTAAAAGCGGTAATGCCCTACCTCTTTAGAAGAGCGCAAGAGAATACCTCTGTTGCCGGACAAACAGGCCGAGAACTGAGCCTTATCATAAAAGAAAAAAATCGCAGAAAAAAATAGCCGATGAGACCATCGGCTATTTTTCAAAGAAGCTTTCGCCGTTGAACCAAGAGTTCTAAGGTATCAGGAGCGGTCAATAATTCCGTCTGTATTCCCAGCTTTTTGGCTGTAACAAGATGCTGGGGGCTATCATCAATAAATAATGTCTTTTCCGGCTCGAGCTGGTGTGTCTGCAAAACAAATTCAAAAATATTCGAATTTGGCTTTCTCATGCCTAATAAATGAGAGTAATAATCTTTGATAAAAAAGCTGCTATTATCTTCCAAGGCATGTTCTTTTTTCAGGTACTCCATAATGGATTGATAGTGGATTTCATTGTTATTACTAAGTAAAAAGGTGTTGTATCGATCTTTTAGTTGCCATAATAATTCGTGTCTGCCTTTAGGTACACCGATTAACAAGGAGTTCCATGCATTATCAATTTGTTGGTCTGTTAAGTCAGCTTTTCCCGTAACTTCACGTATCCCATCTCTAAATTGCGCGGCAGAAACTCTTCCCATATCAAAATCATCAAATAAAGCATTTTGTTCGGTATGCGCAAACACCTTTTCTACTCCCTTGACGCCCAAATCAGTAAAGGCTTTATGCGCCTTAGCGAAGTCGATCATGAAGATTACATTGCCGTAATCGAAGATAATATTTTCAATATTTTGCATAATTAATTTTAAAATGTGCCTACAAATATGTAAAATTGCACTCGCAAATCAGCAATGGTTGCCGCTCCTATAGCTCAGTTGGTTAGAGTAGAAGACTCATAATCTTTTGGTCCCTGGTTCGAGCCCAGGTGGGAGCACAAAACAAACCCCTCTTTACGAGGGGTTTGTTGCTTATATCCATCTGAGATAGACTATTCATTTGATCCTGATAAACACCTTTTTTATTTTCCGGTGATTCTTTACGTTCCTTTTCAATAGGGCGTACGAAAAATTTTCGCCTTGTAAAACTTTGCACCGTTCTTTGTCCGATAATATTGAAAGTAGCCATCGCTGGAATAAATATCCACATAGCGTGTACACCAGGTTGGACTGGTAACAGGATCGGGTAGTTCAGTTGTCTTCTCCGAATCTGGACGTGTAAGTACAAATAGACCGGACTGCTGTCGGCTGATGCCTTTCACAAAAGTCTTGTTAAGCAGATTAGGAGCGTCCGTAAACGCTTTTGTTGTTTTATCAAAGCGATAAACGCCCCCATTGGTGCTCACCCATAATATATTAGGATCATTTAGGTCTCGGGATAGATCATGTCCATAGGGATTAGCACTGCTGGTTGTGTTCAAACGCCCCCGTCTTTCAGGGATTTCCGTCAAGGTAGGAGCGGCATCCGTTCCACCAACTTGCAGGGCCATTACAAAGTCATTCCCCGTTGCCCATAGGATATTTTCCACGGAATCATATAAGACGGCATGCGCTTTATTAAGCCGAATGGCTGCATGGGCTAAATTGTCCGTTCCAACTGAAGAGGCGAAAAGCAATACCGAATCTTTATCTGTAGCAGCAACGGCGATGTTTCCATTTGGTAACAATTCTACACCATGCGGATTAAATCCGAGATTATAAGCCCATTTCTTTATCCCCCCAGGATAAGAAGCAATCGTAACTAAACCATTTGAACAGGAAGCAACTAAATGGTTTCCTCCCCATACGTTAACAGTGCGGACTTTGAAATCTGTCGGCAGCCCCCAATTGTCTAGCGCATATTGAGAATAGCCTTTAGCTGCCTCCGGTTTCCACGACCATTTCAGCGCAGTGGAGCTATTCCAGTCTTCGACCCCCGGATCATAGATTTCAATTTTATTAGTAGCCTGATTACCGGCCCATATCCAGTCGTCAGTAACCGTTTCCGTCACTCCTTTAGCTTGAGCTGACATGGTGGTGCTTTTCTGTAAAAAAGCTTGTTTATCTTCTTTGCAGCAGGCAAAAATAAAAACCATGCAAAAAATAAATAATCTTTTCATTGAATTATGTAGATTAATAAACTTATTCATCGTTAAAACCTAGTAACCCGGATTTTGCGTTAGATTTGGATTTTTTATAATCTCCTCCGCAGAAATCGGATAATAGTTATGAAACGGTTTGATATTTGCCGCTCCGATCGGATTGTCGTCAGCAACCGATTTAACGGCCTCCACCAGCTTATTCCATCTAACTAAATCCCATCTTCGTTGAAATTCACCGGCAAATTCAATGGCACGTTCTTTCATGATCTCCTCACGTAGGTTTTCCTGTGACGGGTTTGCGAGCTCATTCAATTTAGCGCGTTTCCTTACTTCATTGAGCCATTTTGTACTTTCTGCTATATTTCCATCTTCATTATAAGCCTCTGCCAGAATCAATAAGACATCTACGTAACGTAATATATAAAGGTTCTTACCACTTGCTTGCGCATTGGCATCCAGATCCCAAAATTTAGGCCCGAACCAGGGGTGGTCCGGTCTCGGCCATTTGGTAAAGGTCTGCCCATTATAACCATAGCCGAGCACAACATCCTTACGTTGATCGTTCGGTTCGAACATCTTCGCTAATTTAAGCGTTGGCCTGCAGACGCTCCATCCATCGATAATATAGTTCCCGAAGTCTACACCTGCATACGTGCTTTTGCCCGGATCTCTCGCAGGCATATAATAGGATACCTGCTGGTGTGTTTTGATATTGGTGGCAGTGGCAGCATCACGAAGAAATTGAACTTCGAAAATGGACTCCGCATTGTTTTTAAAACGATTATGCACATCAAAAACATCGGCATAATTTGGCAACAGCGAATATTGGCCGCTTTGAACAACCTGTAGTGCGGTTTGCTGCGCATTTGTCCACTCTTTGTTATAAAGATATACTTTAGCCAAAAGGGTCAAGGCCGCTCCTTTAGTTGCCCTACCTACATCACTCGTGCCATAACTTAATGGAAGTGTCTCAGCAGCCTCGCTCAAGTCTTTTATAATCTGAGCTCGAACTTCAACTAGTGGTGTTCGTGCAAGCTGACTTACCGCATCTACATTCAGCTCGTCCGTCCATAGCGGAACATCTCCCCAAAAATTAGATAGTATGAAGTAATAAAGGGCCCGTAGAAATTTTGCTTCCCCAACAAGCCGTCCTTTTAATTGTTCGTCAATAGGAGCTTGTGATACGCGGTTGACTACCATATTTGCGTTCTTAATAGCCGTATAGGCTGCGCTCCAAACGCCACCGGTACCTGTATTTCCGGAAGTGAAGGTATATTCATGCGGGACGAGATTGTTTGCATCTTCCGTATAAGAAAGATCGGTACCCAGATCTACAATCCGCCAAAATTCCGGCGATCCATAAATCGTGTTTAAAGATCCATAGACGCCGTTGACGGCTTGTGTACATTGCTCGCCGTTGGTAAAAAACTTATCCGGAGCAATGAAGGTCTTCGCATCTTCGTCCAAGGCTTTTTCGCATCCTCCAATCAGCATGCTCCCAGTTAGCAGGAACATAAACAGATATATTTTCATTGTTATTATTCTTGTTTTCATTGTCAATTTGGATTAAAAGGTCATATTTAGTCCGAGGGTTATTGTTCTACTATTCGGATAGTTCCCATTGTCAGTAGCAATGATTGTTGAACTACTACCGCCACTATTTACTTCGGGATCAAATCCATTATACTTTGTCAGCAGAAACAGGTTCGTGCCACTGACAAACACCTTCATATCTTTAACAAGCCGTTTCAACAACAAACCCTTTAGGTTATAACTGAGCTGAGCTGATTTAAGCCGAAGGATAGAAGCATCATGCAATAATCGGTCGCCCGGTATGTTATCACGTGATTCCACTGCCGGAATATCCGAAGTTGGATTATTTGGCGACCAACGGTCAACCATATACTTGTACTGGTTCGTTAAAGAAGAACCCATCCCTGCGAAAAATTCCATGGCATTGAACATTTTATGGCCTTGACTAAACTGAAAAAAGAAATCAAGCATAGCCCGTTTGTAAGTAAATGTACTTCCAAATCCACCAAACAATTTAGGATTTGCCGGCGCAAGGTAATGGTAGTCCATCGCGTTTAGTGCCCCATCCTGGTTGTAATCAACATATCGTGGTCCTCCAGGTCTATAAAGATTGGCCGTTGAGACCAGGGTTCTCTCGCCGGCAGGCTTGCTCAATTCGGCATCTATTTCTTCCTGACTTTTCCAGGTTCCTGCATATTCAACACCATAATTAGCACCGATGGGTACACCTTTTTCTAAATAACTCGTAAGTACGCCGTAACCGATGCCGGCATCTAAAGAAACTCTGCTGAGCGGACCGATATCGGTTACTTCCTGTCGGTTTGTTGAGAGGTTGATGAGTGCGTTCCATGTGAAATTACGATTTCGGATCACATCGCCACTTAGTGAAAAATCAAAACCCTCATTTAATGATTTTCCGAGATTAACAATACGTGATCCGTACCCGGTTTGTGATGGAATCTGAACGGTCAGTAACAAATCTTTGCTCACCATCCGATAATAGTCGGCCGTAAAGCTCGCTCTTCCATTAAGGAATTCAACATCAAGTCCAGCGTCCAATTGAGAGGTGGTCTCCCATG
This sequence comes from Olivibacter sp. 47, assembly GCF_030372825.1. Lineage (NCBI taxonomy): Bacteria > Pseudomonadati > Bacteroidota > Sphingobacteriia > Sphingobacteriales > Sphingobacteriaceae > Olivibacter > Olivibacter sp. 47. The sequence continues at coordinate 4,541,169 of NZ_JAUCNR010000001.1, read as the reverse complement.
TCAACCCGTCATTGCCAATGTTTCCCTGCGTATAACCCAACGCCTGCGTACCTCCGAAAATATACGCATTACTGTTTGCCGATAATGAAGCCAAAGACTGGTAGTTGGCAATACCCTGATTTCCCGATAAACCGTAGCTGACCCGGAGGGAAAGATCGGATATCGCGCTACGGATCTTAGCATGCTCAAAGAAGGATTCATTAGAGATTCTCCATTTGACAGCACCTGATGGGAAAAAGCCCCACTTCTTTCCTGCGGCAAAATTGGAGGCGCCGTCTCTACGACCTGTAAAGGTAAAATAGTAACGATTTTTGTAATCGTAATTAATGCGTCCCAAGAAAGAGGCAATCGTATTTTCATCCAGGTTGGAAGCGATGCCCCGATTCTCCTGTTCTGTAATCCCTAGGTTATTGTATTGCGTAATATCATTCGTAAGTCGCGAACCCGAAGCATATAAGCGGTCGATATCCCTGGTCTGGTAGCTCGTTCCAAGAAGAAAATCGAAGTGATGCTCTCCGAAGCTTTTCGTATAATTCGCTGTGTTTTCATTAATTAAGCTACTGGTATTGTAGATATCAGAAGAGGCCGAGCCGTACATAACCTTGTTATAAATCTTGCTTGGCATATCCGAAGGACTGTAGTAATCCGCACGCTGATTGATAAAATTGATACCCAAGGAAGACCTTAGCTTTAACCCCGGAATCGGTTCGTACTGAAGGTAAAAGTTTCCAATAACGTTGTTAGCGAGCTGCTTATTGGTGATCTTATTCACAATCGCTACCGGATTATCAATATGTCCTCCTGTATACCAGATAGGATTGAATGTCTCATAGCTTCCGTCCGCTTTATAGATAGGTATAGTAGGTGCTAAAAAAACATAAGAGGATGACCAGCCCGTATTCGATCCTAAATTCATGCTACTAAGCTTCTTGTTTTCGCGGCTGATATTAAGATTAACGCCAAGATTAACCTTGGACGAGAGGTTCTTCGTAAAGTTAAGACGCCCCTGATAACGCTTAAAATCGGTATTCTCAATAATACCCTGCTGGTTTAATACATTACCGGACAAATAATAAGTATAACCATGATCCCCTCCTGCTCCTCCCGACGCTGATAAGTCATAACTTGAAAACGGAGCGTCACGAGTTACCGCATCTATCCAATTTGTACCTTCTTCGCCGACTATATTGATGACTGAATCTACATTCGGATATAGCGCCGGCTGCTTCCCGAATATACGGGCTTCGTTTATAAACTCAGCAAACTCTCTCGCATTCATCATTTCCGGCCGCTTTGCTAGTTGCGATACCCCCTGATTCGTAGAAAAACGAAAATCATTTCTACCCACCTTCCCTTTTTTAGTCGTAACCAGCACTACCCCATTGGCGGCTCGGGAGCCGTAAATAGCTGTTGTAGAAGCATCTTTAAGGATATCAATGCTTTCGATATCGGCGGGGTTAATTGAGTTCAGGTTTGTTCCACTTGGATCAACAATACCATCAATGACATAAATGGGTTCGTTGGTCGCACTTATGGATCTGGAGCCTCTGACACGGATGGTGGTAGGACTTCCTGGGGCGCCGTTTGTTGATTTAATATATACGCCTGCTGCGCGCCCCTGCAACATCTGATCAATTCTGGTTGCAGGTAAATCTGCTAACTTTTCCGTTGAGATGGTACTTACCGAACCGGTAAGGTCCTTTCTCTTGCTTGTACCATACCCAATTAGCACCACTTCATCCAACATGGTCTCCTGAGGCTTTAATTTGATATATATGGAGCTGATAGACCCCTGATTGGTAAGCACCTCTTCGCTATATGGCCTATACCCCACCAGCCGAAAATTAAGTCTATAGGTAGCACTATTTTGTAAGCCGTTAACTTGAAATAGCCCCTGTTTGTCTGTAATTGTGGTTTTTACAGGCTGATTTTCCCTCAATTGAACAGTTACCGTTACCCCTTCCAACTGTCTACCGGCAGTATCAACAACTACCCCTTTAATACTTGCTTGTTGCTGCGCAAATCCCGGTTTTGCCAACACGAGCAGCAACAGTAGCCAAAAGCAACACTCAAAAGTTTGTTTCTTCATAAATTGTCTGTTTATCTTATTTTAATTTTTTACACAATAAGAAGCCATACCGCAATTTTTGCAGTTCATCGCTGTTTATATTTTGATTATTTATTGTTTTCTATGAATCAGGATAGTATCCCCACGTTGATCAAATAATAGATTATTCATATTACAGATAATAGAAAGTGTAGTTAACAGTGGCATATCTTCGTCGAGGTTACCGGTAAAATACAGATTCTTGACATCCCGATCCTTATAATCAATTGATACCTTATAGTATTTTTCTAAGGTTCTGAATGTTTCTGAAATCGAGGTATTTCGAAATGAAAGAGAAACAGCCGATTCTTCGGTTTTTAAAGATGGTATTTTCTTAAGTGATTGTGTCCGTTTAATTGCAGTAACCTCCACTAAACCTGTTTCCAAGTTTAAACTGAGTTTTTTCCCAGGTATTAAATACGTCTCTTTCTTGAAATCTTTGCCACTATAAACGACTACCTTACCTTTGAGAAGTTTAACATCAGCAGCGTTTTTGCGCGCTAGGTTAACATCAAATACGGTCCCCAGCACCTTCGTGATTAAACTTTTACTTTTCACAATAAACGGAATTCCTGGGTTTGGCTCCACCTCAAAGCGGGCATGCCCCTTCACCAGCTCAATGTTCCGATTGTCTTTGCCAAAATCTTCGTTATACAGAAAAACGCTTTGCGGGTATAGCGTTACTTTCGATCCGTCCACGAGTCTAAGCTCACGCACATCCTTTGAAAAATTCTGTTGTTGAAAAATCTTTGACCGGTGCTTATTTTCGGTTAACAACGTTTCCTTTTTTTCAGGGGCTTTTGAAAAGTGTCCAACCAGCGCTCTTGCTATAAGTGCGAACAGAAATATAGCAGCAGCATACTTTATGTAACGGAAAGAATAGTAACTTCTGTTTTTAGGTGTTTTCGCGGTAATCTGTTCCATCAATCGGTATTTGATCGTTTGAAGGTGGTCTTGCTCTCTCTTCATAGTCACATCCTCCTGATCGATCAATTCCCGGATCTGTAAACGTAATTCTCCTTCGTCAGCGGTGCCAAAGTACGCGAAGAGAGCATGTAGTTCCTCCGGCGTACATGCATTTTCAATATACTTTTTAAGTAAGGAGGTAATAGGGCGTCGCTGTTTATCCACTTTTTGCTCTTTTATTACCAATATGCGCGAGCAGGAAAAACACACTAATCACTTTTGATTTTTTTTATTTTTTCCTGATTTAACGAAATGCAATCGTCTTATTTCGATTTTTCATGGAGGAAAAAGTTAGGGATGAAGCTTCTTAAATTTATCACCTAGCGATAAACCATATAGGCGGTTACAACGATCATTGCCATGTCGGTGGACTGAAATAGGGTTTTTCGAACGATAGCGGTTGCGCGAACAAGATGATTGCTAACGGTTGATATCGATATATCTAATTGTAATGCCGCTTCTTCATAGCTTTTTCCTTGCAAACGGCATAACTCAAAAACCTCGCGACAACGTGGTGGCATATCGGTCATTGCATCCTGTAATAGTTTGCGGCTTTCTTTGAGGTAATAGTCCTCTTCAGTATGGGTGTAAAGTTCATCAAAGGTCTGTAGAATATGCGTTTGTAGTTTGACATCCAATGCCACCTTTCGATAGAACTTATAAATTTCGTTTTCAGTAACCCTATACAACCAAGGCTTAAGCGAATAATTTGAATCCAATGTATGGCGATTTTCCCAAACTTTTAAGAAGACGTCCTGAAGCATTTCATCGGCAACAGCACTGATCTTCACAAATTTCAGCAATTTACCATAAATCGCCTGGCTGTAATGATCATAAATTTTTCCGAAAGCTACCGGATCACCGGCTTTCATTTGATCTATAAGCTTTTTCTCGGCAAGCACAGTTGAAAAGGAGGTCGTCATAGCGTTGAATTACCAACAGAATATTTCCAATCATCAAAACTAAAGTCCCTTTATTAATAAATCATGAATAAATCTTAATGTTTTATCTGAGCATGAATATTTCCGTCGCCCCTCTTTTGATCAAGAAGCGCCTCAAAATAACCTAAATAATAACTTTTTGAATAGCTGGTTTTTTTTCGGTTATGACAGTAGGTATAAGCATGAAAAGAGCCTTCTTCAAATTGTGGTGGAAGTTCTACTTCGATACGTCCGTCTTTACGATACCAAACCTGATCACTCTTGGCGCCTATGCCGAGCTCGGGACTGATTACAATTAATACCAGTTCATCGCTATCTCTTGCCATTGGATGTGGTTCGTTCGTAAAAAAGACTTCCAATATACCGGGCGATCGCACCACATCGGCTATGGCAGGCGGGGGTAAAGCTCCCATGCTGATCATTACCCTTTCAGGAACAATCATTTGATCAGGATAGGTGCCTGCAACCGCCTCCTGTATTACTTTTTTTAATGCTTGCCCAAAGGCTTTACTCTTTTTACCATTGCCATATTGGCTCCAACCCTCGTTGATAACAGGCCGTAAAGGGTTCAAAAAGGCCATTGCCAATCTCATGCGCTGTTGGCTGGCAAGCTTTCCATAAGGTTCTTTTTCCTTTTTCGGTATATTTGCATCAAAGAAAAATTCCATAAGCTAATATTATTGGTTATTGGTTGTTGGTTATTGGTTGTTGGTTATTAGTTATTGGTTGTTGGTTGTTGGTTATTGGTTGTTGGTTATAGAAAGATATTTGGTAGGAGATACTCGTTTTTTTTGGCTATCGCTAAGAAATAACCATACATGAATACACTCGCCTTCTAATGCCTCGTATCTAACCGTAGCTTCCGCTTGATAGCGCAAAGGCGTGGTGTCTGGTGAATCAAATAGGTCACTACTCGCTGTATAACATAAAATATGAACCTGATCATCTAAGGAACCACCCAATCCATAGGTTTTCGGATTCCAGGTTACTTTTATCTGCCCAGGCTTCACTATCTCCAATTTTTCAGCCCCCGCGGTAAATAAAGTTCCCTTGCTGAATTGAATCAAACTATAGTTTAAATGCGGCTCGTTATTTTCGTCAAGTGAAAAAGCATGATCAAAATTCTGCTGAAAAGCAATATTACGCGCAGTAGCTTTGCGTAAGTAATTTCCGAAACCCACCTCCACCACTTTTTTTATAGGAATAAAAAACTCATTTAGTAATTTGAATTTTTTATAATGCAAAACTTGCTCTTCACTTGGTTTACCTTTATTCTTGTAAGTCCGCGAAAAGCCTTTAATATAATTTACACCTCGCCAACGACTGCCAATAATGCTACCTGTTTTACCACTAAAAGGTCCATTTATGCCTTTGTTGTAAGTTCCCATAATTTAGATTTAAATGCTAAATAACGCTTTTCTCTCTGTTGATAGGACTTATACCTATCGTTTACAATAAAAGTAGAAAAAAATAAGTTTGAATAGAAAAAGAAATATATAAAAAGTGCAGATTTATCGTAAAGTTATCGTTTCGTTATCGTAAATTCATCGTATATTTTACGATCATTTTACGATAACAAAACTATTAAAAAACTATGAAATTGGATATTTAACTATTGTCTTTATAATTTTTTATTCCTTTTTTGTTATGTTTTTTTAATAGGATAGCAAGAAGCTTTCTGCCACTCATTTCAAGCCCAATCAGCTCTTTAAAAAGCAAATCCGGCGCTAACTAGGAGCTTCACGATCTTACGAGCATTTCCTCACCATTTAAGAAATTTTAATATCTTAGCCTTCTATAACAATAGAAATGCAACTTGAACGGGTTACTACATTCATTTTAGATAAGTTAAGGCACGAGCTTACTGCCTCTTTTAGCTATCACAATGTGGACCATACGCAAGATGTTATGCATGCCGTAAAAGAAATCGGCTCACAGGAACATATTACCGAGAATGAATTACAGCTGTTATCGACTGCGGCACTTTTTCATGATACGGGTTTCTTAATATCTACTAAAAATCACGAACTACACTCATGCCATATGGCGCGCAGGTATCTCCCTCATTATTCCTATAGCGAGCAGGATATCAGCCAAATTAGCGACTTAATCATGGCGACGAAAGTGCCACAGCAACCAAAAAATCACCTGGAAGAAATTATCTGCGATGCAGATTTAGATTATTTGGGGCGAGCAGATTTTTTTGAGATAAGCGAAAAACTCTATCGTGAAATGTTAGCGCTTGGCACCGTATCTTCTCATCAGGAGTATATGCAGCTACAATTGGAGTTTCTCTCAAATCATCGATATTTTAGCAATACCGCAAAAGCATTACGTAATAAATTAAAAGAAGAAAATTTAACCAAATTAAAGACAAATTCGGAATCTTAGCAATATGAACTCAAAATCGACGGCGATCGCCCGTGACATTATTTATGTAGTTACGGGTATTTTATTCTGTGGTTTTGCCTTAAAAGGTTTTTTGGTCCCTAATCAGTTTTTTGATGGTGGTATCACCGGAATATCTTTATTAATACACGAAATCTACCATGTTAACATCGCTTATGTCATCGTACTCGCCAACCTACCCCTCATTATAATGGGCGCCTTCCAGGTAAGCAAGAAATTCGCTTTAAAAACATTGGCCTGCGTTATATTGTTAGGTATATGTTTGCTATATGTTCCTTACCCGATTATCACATCCGATAAACTACTGGTTTCTATTTTTGGAGGTGTTTTTATGGGAATTGGCGTCGGTTTATCCATGCGAGGCGGTTGCGCTTTGGACGGTATTGAGGTGCTCGCCCTTTATACCCTTAAACGGAGCAGCTTTACCATCAGTGAGATTATTTTAGGTATCAACATTATTATTTTCTTGATTGCAGCGGTTCATTTGGGACTTCCGACTGCACTCTATTCCATTCTGACTTATTATACCGCATCAAGGGCTATTACTTTCGTAATTGAAGGGCTCGAAGAATATACAGCGGTTAATATTATATCAGCCCATAGCGAACTGATTAAGGAAAGGTTAGTAAAAGACATGGGAAAAGGCATTACGGTCTATAAAGGTGAGCGCGGCTTCTTAAAAGAAAGTTTTGATGTGAGCCACCCCGTTGATATTGTTTTTACGGTGGTAACTCGATTTGAAGTACGAAGGCTCAAGAATATGGTACATCAAGTTGATCCGCAAGCCTTCGTATATACGAATACCATTAAGGAAGCAGCGGGCGGTATATTGAAGAGAAGAGCAAGGGAACATTAATCCCTTACTATGCAGTCACTTCATAAATATTGACAGGATTCGCTTTGTTTTTCAAGTTTACGGTTCCAAGCGATGAAAAGCCGAACGATTGCTTGGCCTGTTCATAAACATGTTCAGCAACAACGATTTGACCGGCTTTGGCTATGGACTGTAAGCGTTGGGCTAAGTTAACGGCATCACCTATAACGGTATAATCTAAGCGTTTCAGTGAAGCTGATCCAATATTACCGGAAATTACCTCGCCGGTATTGATGCCTATAGAGACGTCGGGCTTAAAGGTGTGATCGCCGGATCGAATCGCCTCAATAGCTGCAATCTTTTCTTTCGTTGCCAGCGCCGCATCAATTGCCCGGTCCAAGTGATACTCCCCTTTAAAGACAGCCATCACCGCATCGCCCATAAATTTATCGATGTGTCCATTGTAACTGATAATTTCTTTCACGATTACATCGAACAGGTCGTTAATCAGTTTTACGACATCATCAGCGGCGACAGTTTCCGTAATGGCCGTAAAACCACAAATATCAATAAACACAACTGTTGCCTCAATGGTCTCATTGATCAATAAGCTTTTTTCAAATTCCTGATGCGTCATAAAATTGAGCACATTCTCATCCACATACATCTTTAGGATATTATTCTCTTTAATGGCCTTTAATGTGCTTTTGATCTGTTCCACATGTCCCAGTGTTTTTTCTATTGTTACATCCAGATCATCAAAATTCACCGGTTTGCAGACAAAATCAAACGCACCTCGATTCATTGCCGTACGGATATTTTCCATATCTCCATAGGCCGAAACCATCACGGCTTTGATTACGGGATTGGCCTCCGGGAGTTTAGTAAGCAAGGTCAATCCATCCATACCAGGCATATTGATATCACTCAAAATAATATCAATATCTTCTTCTTCTTTTAACAATTGGAGCGCCTCCAAGCCATCCTTGGCAAAAACAAATGAATAGATTTGCTCTCGGATTTTCTTTCTAAATTTTTGCCTGATCAAAAGTTCGAGATCTGCCTCGTCGTCTACAACTAATATCTTAGCCATGCTCTTCTAAATTTTTTAATTTTTCCCTTAACAAGTTAAAATCAAGTGGTTTCGTCAAAAAGTCATCAGCACCTAATTGCATCGATTGCCGATAGTTTTCTTCGTCTCCATAGGCCGTAATCATCATCACAAAAGGTGGTGTCCCTCCGTGTTTCTGCCTGATATGCGATAACAAGTCCAACCCACTCATACCTGGCATATTGACGTCGGACAGGATAAGAACAACTTCGGAACCATCGTGAAGAAGATACTGAACAGCTTCTTCTCCAGACAATGCGAACTCAAAAATGATGGATCCCGTTTTGATTTCCTTACGAAATCGCTGTCGGAATAAGGGCTGTATATCGATCTCGTCGTCAACAACTAATACTTTCATTGCTTGTCGGGTATGATAATAATAAATTTTGCGTATTCTCCTTCTATTGTTTCCACTTTTAACTCTCCTCCGTGCATTTTTGTAATAATATCATAGCTCATAGATAATCCCAAACCGGTGCCTTGACCAGTTGGCTTGGTCGTGAAGAAGGGCTGATATATTTTTTCTAAGACGGCACTTGGTATGCCTAGGCCATTATCGGCCACCGTAATCTTAATCGATGCTTCTTGAGCATCATCAACTATATGTTCGGTAATAACGGTTACTCTTGGCATAAAACTCCCACCTATGTGTTTTCTCTTCTCGTTGACAGAATAAAAAGCATTATTGAAAAGATTAAGCAGCACACGGCCGAGATCCTGCGGTACCACTTCAATGGAAGGCAAGGCGGTGTCAAATTGGGTATCGATAGTGGCATTGAACGATTTATCCTTGGCTCTCAAGCCGTGATAACTCAATCTAACATATTCATCCGCTAGTGCATTAATATCGGTCATTTCTTTTTTTCCACTGCTGCTACGAGAATGTTGGAGCATACTTTTGACGATACCGTCAGCCCTTTTACCATGAAAATTAATCTTGTCTAAGTTCTGCGTTAGGTCTGCTATAATTTCTTCTGCCTCCTCTTGTCGAGCTCCTTCCAGTGCCTTCAGAGGCCCTCCTTTCAATTCGTCCAATAGCTCGATACTCACTTCCGAAAAATTGTTCACAAAATTCAGGGGATTCTGTATCTCATGGGCAATACCGGCCGTGAGCTCTCCTAGAGAGGCCATTTTTCCGATTGAATAAGTTGGGCTTGGGTATTTCTTAATTCGTCGAGCGTCACTTGCAACTCTTCTTTTTGTTTAACCAGCTCGGCCGTGCGTTGTGCTACTTCGTGTTCTAAATCGACTTTCAGCTGCGCCATAATCCGATGTTGCGCCTCTTCCGCTTCGCGTCTAGCTCGTTCCCTCTCTAAAGCTTTCCGTTGATTTCTGTTCACGAGCCACATGCCTCCGTACCAAAGAACGCCAAACAACACGGCACTCTCGAAAAAATCATCCGTTTTTTTGTAAAATGATGGAAAAAACTCCTGGACAAAAGAGCTGATAAATGAAAGGATAGCATAAGGCAATATCGAAAAAATCATGTGCCTTCCCGCCTGTAATTCCTGTCTCCGGTAAACAAGGTACAATAGAGCAAATAGGAAGACCTGTACAAGCAAGGTAACCAAATAAGTGCTTGAAACAACGTCAAGGATGATCAATGCGATACTCACATAAAAGCCAAACTGAAGATATTTAGCCAAATCGTAATCTACCTTTTGATAGTTGACCTTCTTTTTAAGGAAACTAATCAGGAGAAGTGCAAATATGGGCTCTAGTGTCATAAAACAAAGGTTTAGCTTGCCAATAAGTAGCTATTAAAAAAACTATAACTTTTTGCTCAAACATAGATAAAATCACCTGCACCTACAACAACAATTCGATGGAAGGCTAAACTTTTTGCGCTACTTCTTGTTTTAGACAATAGTAGATAGTGAAAGGGGGCGAAACGTAAAAATTATTGATCAAATTACTGTTATGTTAGAAAGATTTGCAAAATGGGCCCATGAAATAGACCATGAATGGACGGGCTATTCCACCACTTATGACAAACAATCGTTCATTGTCTTTGACAACCTAAAGAATGAGGTTGCTCGTATCGATTATAATGACGGCCGATATGACATATCGGGTAACAATACACCAATTGTCGAAAAGTTAACCAATATGACGCAACACCGGCATTAGTTATCGTGGCGTTATTTTCAATAAAAAAGTAAAAGGACCATTATAGGGTTCACCTGCCATTTGATTTTCGCTAACAACGATACGGTAGACTCCGGGTTCTTTTATGTTATACTCCATGGTTGGGCCAAAAGGCCCGTCTGCTACATTATTGGGAAGAAAGATCTGAGCAATACGAACATTTCCATTGGGTTCGCTGGGTTTAACAGAAGCGGATAACTTTCCAAGGGTTTTTACATTAAATGAAAATACCACATGTTTTCCCTTTTCCATCTTGGCTTCTTGGGCCGCCTCCCCATTAATCAGTTGTAGATTAATGGAATCTCTATTGTCCTCAAGTGGTGCCACTGAGGTGGTTGATTTATCAATGTCGGCAGCGTCGGTTTCATTAGTCTGATCTGTTGTTTTATTGTTATTGCAAGCTGCGAATAAAAAGAAAGAGAGTATTACTGAAAAGCCAGTTATTGTAATTGCTTTCATTAAGATACAAGTTTTGATTTATAACGTAACAGCAGGATTTTTGAATTGTTTCAATGTACAAAAACCATGAGGGAAGACTTTCTCTTGTTTTACAAATAATTTGCAGTTATAAAGTGAATTACTATCTTTGCCGACACAAATTCTTTTGGGGGTTTAGCTCAGCTGGCTAGAGCGCTTGCATGGCATGCAAGAGGTCACCGGTTCGACTCCGGTAATCTCCACTAAAATGATCCCGCAACCGGCGGGATTTTTTATGCTCTTTTGATCCGCTTTTTCACTTATCGGCCATTGTCTCAATAATCTTCCCTAGTATATTGTTCTAAGATATCAGTGTTTCAGTAAACACATTGGAAGGCTAAAGCACGCCATATGAACAAGGTGAAGCAATTTGGTTAAAACATCATTTCACGCCAATGAATTTTAGCAATACTATAAAAAAATCCCCGCCGGAAATGACGGGGACTTTTTATAGTATGTTCTCTTTCGCTTAGTTAAAAGTATACTTAAACCCAATACTGAAACGGGAAGGTTCAAAATCCGACTCGTCCGTTAGGGTCCACCAAGGTTTCCAATCAAAATGGAAAGCTAAAGGCGCGGAAGGCACTTTATATTCCAAACCTAAAGCTGGACGGATTGCAAAATACGTTTTATTGCCAAAAGGTCCACGGTCAATAAAGCTTAGTTGCGGACCTACACCGATATACCAGTTAAGCCCTCTCGCTCCGCTAATCGCTTGGTTATACGAATAATCCGCTCCAAGCAACACATGGTTATCGGCAAATAAAACTTGCACATTAGCAGCATCTTTTGAGTTAAAAAAATGCTTTAATTGCGGTCCAACCAAAGTACGTCCATCCCCTAAATCAATACCTAAACCCAAGGCATTGCGGTATTGCGCTTTGGATTCCTGTGCTAAGAATACAAATAAAAAACAGTTAATAAAGATAAAAATCGATTTCTCATAATAAATAATTTTGTTTTTAAACTAATTTTTTACATCCACCAGATGTATTTTGTCCTGTTGTAGCAAATTTCTTGCCAAAGATACACAGATTTTCACATGCGCAGATTCAGTTCGGCCAGTGCGGCGATTACCTTCGTCATTTGGTCGGTTTCGAGTTTAAAATATTAAATGCGAATCCCTGAATCTCAGCTGATTTAGTTGACTTTGAAATAGGTTTGAAAGAGAATATGCTTTGGTATTAAAAGTCACATTGCTCAACAACTAGGGCTGCTGCTCCCAGCAGCTGCACTTCTTTAGACAAGTCAGACACGGCAATGGTGGTTTGTTCCGATAACCTGGGAATGCAGAACTCGTTAATTGCTTGATGAATCGGAGCCAACCATATCTTACCGGCCGCTGCCCCTCGTCCACTTAACACAATTCGTTCCGGATTCATGATATGAATCAGTGTTGCCAGACCTTTGCCAATCATAAAGCCGCCCTCAGCAAGTAGAGAAACCGCCAAGGGATCACCCGATCTCGCTGCATTCAATAAATGTTCGCCGGAAAGATTATGATCGTCCTGAAAAAGTTGTTCCAATTTAGACTTTGCGCCTATCATCATCTCTCTCTTCGCTTTTTCAACTAAAACCAACAGGGAGGCATCCACTTCCAAACATCCGCGTTTGCCGCAGGAACATAGGTTATTACTATTTGCCAAAGGGATATGGCTAAACTCCCCGGCGTAACCGTTATGCCCACTAAAAAGCGCGCCATCTACAATCATGCCCAATCCGATACCCCAGCCGATGTTGACTACCATTACATCTTTATAACCTTTAGCCGTGCCAAAGTTTAATTCAGCCATCGCAATAGCACGTGAATCATTGTCAACATAAACAGGGAGTCCCAGCTTTCTGCTTAAATGTTTTGGCAAATGCTGATGATCGGGGAAAAACGTATGATTAATCCCCTCCTTCATATTGTATACACCGGGCATGGCAATTCCTACACCTAAAATCTGATCGGCCGGCAGCTTGCTTTCCGTAAGAACTTGCTTGATACAGGCAACAAGATTATCAATTGCGATCGGATTCTGCGAAATTTCTAAGCGAAAGGATTTTATGGGTTGAACAAGCTCATTTCCGAGATTAAATATACAGATCCGTGTTTCAAGCTGATCAACAGCTACTGCTAAAATAAAGCTGTTTTTTTCCCGGTTCAAAAGATAGGTAATTGGGCGCCTTCCTCCTGTTGAAGGAGCTAATCCATACTCAACAATATATCTTTCTTCCAATAGTGCTAATACAGACGATGACACAACGGGTAAACTTTTAGATGTCATCGTACATAAATCGGCCAGCGATAAGGCACCATTATAATATAGTTGCCTTAGAATAGCTTTTCTAAGGTGTTGTTGTTTTAGTATTTTTGCTGTCAAACCGGTTAGTATTAATAATTATCTAAAATTAAACAATAATCACGTATTGTCCTAATATTGATTTTCATTCGAATAATCCGTCTTTAAAAGGTAATGAAGTTTGCTTACCTGTGCCGACTGCGCTTATTTACCCATATCCTTTTGAGCGGCAGCCAAGCAGTTCATTTATCATCCTCCATGCAGCAATAGCGTTGCCAAATTCAGAAATCGACCTTACTCCCTCTCAAACAACTATTTCATTTAGACGTTGTCCGTTAATGAACATTAATTGTTCATTAACGGACAATCAAATATAAAAAAGAAACGGGCCGAAAGATCTTTCGGCCCGTTTCTTTTTATTAAATAATACTAAATATTTTCTTCGACTAGCTGTTGTAGCTCTAATATTTCACTGCTTCTCCTCCGGGTTTCACCGGCCAATTTTGCATCAGTAGCTAGCGATTTACCGTAAGATGGGATCATCTCTTTAAATTTATGTTCCCAGGTTTTGACTTGTTCGGGGAAGCATTTTTGCAACAGTTTGATCATAATAGAAACTGAAGTTGATGCACCGGGAGAAGCACCAAGTAGAGCAGAAATAGAACCGTCTGCACTGCTTACCACCTCGGTACCGAATTCGAGCACGCCGCCGTGCACCGGATCTTTTTTAATAACCTGTACACGCTGTCCGGCTATTTCTAATTCCCAATCTTCTTTACGAGCCGTCGGCACGTATTCCCGCAGCGCCTCTATTCTATCGTCCGGTGATTGTCTAACCTGATCTATTAAATATTTAGTCAGCTTCAGGTTATCCAGTCCTGCCGCCAACATCGGTCTAATATTATTAATCTTGATGGAAGCCGGTAAATCCAACCATGATCCATTTTTAAGGAACTTTGTGGAAAAGCCAGCGTAAGGACCGAAAAGTAAGGCCTTCTTACCATCGATGATACGTGTATCAAGATGCGGAACAGACATCGGTGGAGATCCAACCGCTGCCTTTCCATAAACTTTCGCTTCATGTTGAGCGATGACGTCCGGGTTGGTGCATCGAAGCCATTGACCGCTTACCGGGAAGCCACCGAAGCCTTTCCCTTCTTTAATATCTGATTTCTCGAGTAAAGGCAAAGCACCTCCACCAGCACCGATAAATACAAACTTTGCAATAACCGTGCGTTTACGCTTGGTTGTGCTATTCCTCACTTCAATCTTCCACCTACCATCCGATAAACGCTCTAAATCGCGCACCTCATGAGCTAAACGAAGTTTAAAATTAGGCTGCTTCTTTAAATATTCAAATAGACAACGAGTAAGTGCTCCGAAATTGACATCCGTACCAATATCCATTTTTGTAGCTGCAACCGGTTGATCAGGGCTTCTACCTTCCATAATCAAAGGAATCCATTCCTTGATGGTAAGCTGATCCTCGGAATATTCCATTCCTCTAAAAAGATGATGATCCTTCATTGTCTCATATCTCTTTCGAAGGTAAGAGACATTAGCATCTCCCCAAACAAAACTCATATGAGGCACACTTCTTATAAATTGAGCCGGATTCTTCAGAACTCCCTTGCTTATCAATTGCGCCCAAAATTCTTTTGAGACTTCAAATTGTTCTGCAATATTAATGGCTTTTTTAATTTCGACGGAACCGTCCGGTAATTGTGGCGTATAGTTTAATTCACACAGGGCAGAGTGTCCGGTCCCTGCATTGTTCCATGCATCTGAACTTTCCGCTGCTACTTCGTCTAAACGTTCAAAAACCTCTATACTAGCTTCTGGCTGAATCTGGTTTAACATGATGCCCAAGGTAGCGCTCATGATTCCCGCACCTATCAATACAGCATCCTTTTCTTGAATGGTGTTTTTGTTACTTTTAGTCATTTCAATCTATGGTTTGCAAAAATAACACCATCCGATTACATTTTCTTAAAAAAATAACAAAAGAACAGAATTATTTACATATATAATACAAAGTGACTTCCGTCATGGTTTTGCAATTATTCGTTACCGCCATTTTTTTATCCAATACAGCAATCATGATTTTTAATCGCTTTTTCCAGCTCGGAGCACTTCTCTGGAAATGACCATTTTTTGTATTTCGGAAGTACCTTCTCCTATCGTACAAAGTTTCGCGTCCCGGTAAAACTTTTCCACTGGAAAATCCTTGGTGTATCCATATCCACCAAAAATCTGAACGGCTTCTGTAGCAACCTTCACAGCCACTTCAGAGGCATAATATTTAGCCATAGCGGAAGCTTTCGTTACAGGGATTCCCTTGTTCTTCCATTCTGCAGCTCTTTGTATTAAGAGTTCAGCCGCTTCTACTTCAGTAGCCATATCCGCTATTTTGAACGATATCGCTTGGAAATTTGCTATTGGCTGTCCGAATTGATGGCGTTGCTGACTATATGTGATAGCTGCATCCAGTGCCCCTTTGGCAATTCCCAAGGCTAGAGCCGCTATTGATATTCGTCCGCCATCCAATACCTTCATCGCTTGCTTAAACCCTTCTCCCTCCACGCCCAATAAATTGCTTTTTGGTACACGAACATTGTCTAAAATAAGTTCAGTTGTTTCGGATGCACGCATCCCCAACTTATTTTCTTTTTTTCCATGCGTAAAGCCAGGTGTACCCTTTTCGATCATGAACGCAGAAATTCCACCTGACTCACCTTTATTACCCGTACGGGCCATCACCACCGCAATATCCCCGCTCTTTCCGTGGGTAATCCAATTTTTGGTTCCATTGATAATATAATGGTCGCCCTCTAAAACAGCAGTTGTAAGCATATTTAATGCATCAGACCCTGTATTCGCCTCAGTGAGCCCCCAAGCACCGATCCATTCCCCCGAAGCTAGCTTCGGCAACCAGCGGGCCTTTTGCTCTTCATTTCCAAAAGTAAGCAGGTGTCCGGTGCAGAGTGAATTATGCGCTGCCAGGGAAAGGCCGATCCCTCCACACACACGCGCAATTTCGACTATTACATCAACATATTCGTGATAACCGAGTCCAGCCCCGCCGTAATGCTCAGGCACCAATACCCCCATTAGTCCCAAAGCCCCCATTTGACCAAACAATTCGCGAGGAAAAATCTGCTCTTCGTCCCATTCCATAACATGTGGAAGAATATTTTTTTGTGCAAAGTCACGTACCATTTCCCGAATCATGGATTGATGGTCCGACGAGAAATAAGATGTTTCTCTATTTTCAAGCATAATAATTTATAATATGGTAATATACAATAATAACCAAATTATATCTTAAAAAGAATATAAAATCAATATTTAAAAATAACAAAACAGTATTTGGTATAAAATCAAAGCCTATTCGTTTAGAATCGTATTAAGTTGTAAGTTATAAGTTTTGTGTGATACGTAAGGGTTAGTAGTGCAGCAATACTTTACTATCCACTCTTAACAATTGATCAGCGTTTAGGAGAGATTTTCGTAACATTCTTTCTAAACACGTGTCTTATATTCGTTAAACACATTTAATGCAATCAAAATGATAAAGAAAATTTCCATATTCTTACTCTTATTATCTGCCTTAACCATTGTAAAAGCCCATAATAAAACGGCAGAAGAACAAGGCAAACAATCCGTGCTATTAAAGATGAACCTAAAAAAAGGTGCTTCTTATCTTTTTAGCACCAGCATTGACCAACTCGTCAATCAGGAAGTGATGGGAAATCAGATGGACATCAAGCAACAAACGCAGGTAGATTATATCTATGAAGTGGTTGAGAGCAATACTCAGGGTATGAAAATCAAGAGCACTTATCAAACGATGGCAATCAACATGGAAACACCTCAAGGAAATTTTCATTTCGACTCAAAGCGTACAGACAATCCGGAAAGCCCGCTAAAAGCAGTTGGAAAAATGGTTGGCAAAAGCTTTTTTATGTATTTAAGTCCCGAAGGGGAAGTGACGAAAGTCGAAGGCATGCAGGATGTTTTGAATTCCATCGGTGGAGAAGCAAGCACGCAACAGTTGTTGAAACAGCAATTTAGTGATTCGGCTTTCATGAACATGATGAATGTCTCATTAAATATCTACCCAAACAAAGAAATTCAACCCAATGAAAGCTGGCAGAAAGACTTCAAAATGCCAATGGCCGGTATGATGGAGATGGACCTGCAAAACCAATACACCTTAACCGCCATCAATGGAAAACAAGCTGATATTTCGGTACATTCAACGATTAAATTAAGCCCTCTCAACTCTGAAAGCCCTTTGGGCAATATGCAAATCAACCTTACAGGGACTCAGGATGGCAAGGTTCAAGTGGACAGCTCCACTGGTCTTATCAACTCGAGCACAATAAATCAGCAAATCAGTGGTGACATCTCCGCACAGGGGATGAAGATTCCTATGAAGATTACCTCTAAAATTACATTAACGGGAAAAGCGTTGTAGGGTTGCTGAGTAGTTAAGTTTGGAAGTCGTTAAATAGGGAAATAGTTGAGTAGGAAAGTAGTTAATTATTCGTAAGTGTTTGCTTTTTCGGCACTCATGAGCTTCCTACGGTCGGTTAGCCGATGTGATAGTGGGAAGGGCCGGTGCGACCGAAAACTGATTTCCGAAAGCCGAAAGCCAACTTCGAAAGCTGCTAGTAGATAAGTTTGGAAGTCTTTAAGTAGCGAGCTGTAACTACTATTCAACGACTTCACTATTCAACAACTCAACTAATAATTAATAACTAACAAGGGAGATAAGCTGATTGCTATAGGGCAAGAGACGTTGTCTCCCGTTTAAAAAATCTAAACTTATTACAAAACTATATCCTGCTATTATTCCACCAAGTTGCTGAATCAGCTTACTAGCAGCGACTACCGTTCCCCCGGTTGCCAGCAAATCGTCATGAATCAAAACGCGAGCGCCTGGTTCAAAAGCATCGGTATGCATCTCTATAGTAGCTGAACCGTATTCCAGATCGTAGGATTGCTTGGTTGTTTGAGCAGGTAATTTCCCCTCCTTCCTTATCGGAACGAACGGTATTCCTAGATGATTTGCCAACATCAAACCGAACAAAAAGCCCCTACTTTCAATGCCGGCGACTACATCGAAGTGTACCTCTTTTAAGCGTGTTGCAAACTCCTCAATCACGAGATTACACAGATGGGCATTTTTTAGTATTGGGGTAATATCTTTGAATACGATACCGGGCTTGGGAAAATCTACAATATCTCGAATAGTAGCTTTCAGCAGATTGTCAATCATTGATCAAATATTATATAGGGTGCAATTTTACGCAAATATTTCCCATCGAATACAGGAATTCGTGATAAATCTTCCAAGTTTTTATAGTTACCGTGTTGATTTCTATAAGCGACGATCAGCCGTGCATACTTCGCTTTGATATAAGGATGCTTCCGTAACTCGTCAAGACTTATGCTGTTAATCGCGATGCGTTTTACATCGGTACTATCAACTTTTAAATAGGGTTCAATTTGTTGGTATCTTATCGTATCCATTCCATATACCTCCCGAAGTTGCGAAACTGAATAGAAACCGCCTAATAAATCGCGGTAACGAATGATGCGCGAGGCGAACACCGGTCCAATTCCAGGCAAGGGAAGCAAGGAAAGGCTGTCTATCTTGTTTAAATCCAATACGGAAAGCACGATCTGCGCCTTGCCGGATGTAGGTATTTTTTCTATAGGATGACGAATAGGGAAATCACTTTGAGATCGCGTTGCTGTCTCTACGCTTTTGATAGTTATATAGGGTTCGAGACGTTTATAATCATCCTGTGAAATTGTATATATTTTAAGTAGGTCATCTTTTTTCCTAAAACGGCCTCCCTTCGCCTCAAAATTCTTAATATTCTTAATTTGGCGTTCTTTAAGTCCCAGCTGTTGCCACTTGATTATTGGTAGATCATTCGGATCGAATTTGAAATAATGTGCGACGGCCTCTTGCTTTGATGCTTGTGCGCCAAGCTCTTCGGAGCGGTCAATCTCCACATCCTTCCAATCCGCTTCCAAGACTTCGATACGGGGACTATCCGGTTCATAAAACATACTGTACAGAAGCGGAATCAGCCATATAACCACGATTAAAAAAAGTAAACCGGAAATGCCGTTCAACTCTCTTCTGTGAAAGCCAAAATGCCTTTGCAGTCTTCTCAACATTTTTGATTAGTTTTTATTCCCAATTAAATAATATACAGGAATGCCCATCAATACAATAATCAGTCCCGGCCAAGTAAAGGTAGGCTGGTAAATTAGCAGTCCGATACAAATTGAGAACGCAGCTATGACGTAAATAGCAGGAAGCACCGGATACCCAAAGGCTTTATAGGTCCGGGGTATATCAGGTCGTTTCTTACGAAGAATAAATACGCCGATGATCGTTAACGCATAGAAGATCAATACGACAAAAATCACATAGTTCAATAAGTCGCCATACTTACCTGTCAAGCAGAGTGCCGAAGCCCAAACGCATTGAGCCCATAGCCCCCAGCCAGGTACTTCGAACCTGTTCAGCTTTCCTGCTTGTTTAAAAAAAACACCATCATTTGCCATGGTATAGTAAACGCGTGCTCCGGATAATATGAGTCCGTTGTCGCAGCCAAAAGTCGAAATCATAATCATAACAGCGATTACGACGGTACCGACATTGCCGAAAATGGCATGAGAAGCCACAACAGCGACGCGATCAGCCGGTGCAAAAGCGATATCCTGTAAAGAAACCGTAGCTAAATACATGACATTGGTAGACACATAAATAACTGTCACGATCAATGTGCCTAAAAAAAGGCTTAACCCTATATTGCGTTCAGGGTTTCTTATTTCCCCTGCTATGAATGTCACATTGTTCCAGGCATCACTGGAAAACAAAGAACCCACCATCGCTGATACAATTGCTGCAAAAAGTGCGGCTCCGCTGATATTGACAAACATCTCGCCACTGAAATCCCATGTTTTAGGCGTCCAGGCATCTGTCCAGTTCAAATTCCATATTTCCGATTTAAAAGCAGTTATCAATCCCAGGATAGTCAATCCCCCTAAAGAGAGTATCTTAACGATGGTAAGCACTGTTTGCAAAATCTTACCATTTTTTACGCCTCTTGTATTAAGCCATGTGAGCAAGACAATCACGGCAATTGCTGTGATTTGGGCCGCATTTAACTGAAATATATTATACTGATATAAGATGTGCTCATCACTTACTGCCGGAAAAAGGTAAGCCGTAAATTTAGCGAACGCAACACCAACCGCTGCAATAGTCCCTGTTTGAACAACGGCAAACAAAGCCCAACCGTACAGAAAAGCAATCAGTCGATTATAGGCCTCCCGAAGATAAACATATTGTCCTCCGGCCTTGGGGAACATGGCAGAAAGTTCACCATAGCTTAAGGCTGCCGTAAGCGTAATGGCACCGGTAAGCAGCCATATAATAATCAACCATCCGGCACTTCCAACCTGACGTACAATATCGGCGCTAACAATAAATATGCCTGAGCCTATCATGGATCCAACCACCAACATGGTCGCATCTAATAGGCCTAACTCTTTTTTCATATGATTTTCGGATTGTGCTTGATTCATCGTGGCTTCGGGTTATTCAAAACGAATGTAGAAAAATATTTTGTGATTTTTAAAAAATAAATTTGATTATCTCGATAACCCTGTTTATTTTCAGCGAATTATTTTATTTGTATTTGCTGCTGAGAGCTCGAGTAAATAATGATTGCCATCTGTGTCAATATTATTTACATCTCGGTTTCAGCGAATTATTTTACCTTACGTTGGGTAACGGAGCCATTTAGATAAAACCTTTAGATACATTATAAACTCAATTGAAATTATGGATTTTCTACACAGTAATTTAATTTACATCATACCGATGTTAGGGCTTATAGGAATTTTGGTCATGATCGGCAAATCAAGATGGGTCAGCAGGCAGGATGCAGGTGATTCAACCATGCAGGAATTAGCTGGTCATATTGCGAATGGTGCCATGGCATTTTTAAAGGCCGAATGGAAGATATTGTCTTATTTTGTCGTTATTGCAGGTATATTATTAGCGTGGTCGGGCACCTTAAGTCCGTATTCCAGTTGGGTTATCGCAGTCTCATTTGTGATTGGAGCGGTTACGTCGGCCTTTGCCGGCTACATCGGGATGAATATTGCAACGAAAGCCAATGTACGGACTACCCAGGCGGCTCGCACGAGTTTGGCGAAAGCCTTGAAAGTGTCTTTTACCGGTGGTACGGTTATGGGACTCGGCGTAGCCGGTTTAGCCGTCTTAGGTCTTGGTTCTCTATTTATTGTCTTTTATACCATTTACGTTATCAATACAAATGGCGACATCAATGGGCTAGAGATGGAGAGAGCATTGGAAGTATTGGCAGGATTTTCTCTAGGGGCCGAATCCATTGCGCTATTTGCACGTGTTGGAGGCGGCATCTATACCAAAGCTGCTGATGTGGGCGCAGACCTTGTCGGAAAAGTAGAAGCGGGCATTCCGGAAGATGACGTAAGGAACCCTGCAACCATTGCCGATAATGTAGGCGATAATGTGGGCGATGTGGCGGGCATGGGAGCCGACTTATTTGGTTCTTATGTGGCTACCATCCTTGCTACGATGGTCTTAGGAAGAGAAATTGTCTCCGACGATAATTTCGGCGGCATTGCACCAATTCTGCTACCCATGCTCATTGCGGGCCTAGGCCTATTATTTTCTATCGTCGGTGCATCTTTGGTAAAGATCTCCAACGAAAACGGAAATGTACAAAAGGCACTAAATGTGGGCAACTGGAGCTCCATTGTATTGACAGCGATCGCATCTTTTTTCGCGGTAAACTGGTTATTACCGGACACAATGGTTATCCGGGGATTTGAATTCACCAAAACCGACACTTATTTAGCCATCGTTGTTGGTTTGATTGTAGGGGCACTCATGAGTATTATCACTGAATATTATACAGCCATGTCTAAAAGGCCGGTAAGATCTATTGTTCAACAATCATCGACCGGTCATGCAACCAATATTATTGCAGGTTTAGCAGTAGGGATGGAATCTACTGTTCTTCCTATTCTTGTCTTAGCCTCAGGTATTTACGGATCTTACCATTTTGCCGGCTTATACGGGGTTGCAATAGCAGCGGCGGGCATGATGGCGACCACAGCCATGCAACTAGCTATCGATGCCTTCGGACCCATCGCCGACAATGCAGGGGGGATTGCTGAGATGAGCCAGCTCCCAGAGGAGGTGCGCGGCAGGACCGATAACCTGGATGCCGTCGGAAATACCACCGCAGCAACCGGTAAAGGTTTCGCCATTGCCTCTGCCGCCCTAACCTCTTTAGCTTTATTTGCAGCTTTCGTTGGAATTGCCGGCATCGATCAGATAGATATTTACAAAGCCGATGTGCTTGCCGGCTTATTTGTTGGCGGTATGATTCCTTTTATCTTTTCCGCTTTATGTATTTCAGCCGTAGGTAGGGCCGCCATGGATATGGTACAAGAGGTTAGGAGGCAATTTAGGGAAATACCTGGAATCATGGAATATAAGGCCAAACCCGAGTATAACCGATGCGTTGAAATTTCGACCAAAGCCTCGATCCGGGAAATGATGTTACCCGGCGCCATTGCTCTTATTGTGCCGATTGTAGTTGGTTTCAGTTTTGGTCCGGAAGTATTGGGAGGCTTGTTAGCGGGCGTCACGGTTTCAGGTGTCCTCATGGGAATGTTTCAGTCCAATGCAGGTGGCGCCTGGGACAATGCCAAAAAGTCTTTCGAAAAAGGCGCTCATATTAACGGCGAAATTTATTATAAAAAATCAGAACCTCATAAAGCATCTGTTACGGGCGATACAGTGGGAGATCCTTTCAAAGACACTTCCGGTCCGTCAATGAATATTTTAATTAAATTGATGTCAATTGTGTCACTTATCATCGCTCCTCATATCAATGTTAACAAACATACGATTAGCAGTAAACAAGCAAAGCCAAAAACAGAAGCCTTTCAGACGGCAACCAGCCGACAGAATGTAACAAATACACAAAAATACGACCTATAACCCTTCGAAGGCGCTAAAATAACTTAGCGCCTTCTTTGTTTCTCAAATAAAAGTTGTAGGTTTGACTTTCTTTTAATAAAAGATAATGATTTTAAGTAAAAAAGACATCAAATCACCCAAACATTACATTATTTTAGCAAAATCACACCATATTTTAACAATAAATACAATTCACACAACCACAAAGTAAAAACCACATTTATGTTTTATAAAAAATCGATCCCCTCACTGATTAAGGAAGCACAAGAAAGTGGAGAAGGCACCTTAAAACGAACCTTATCAAGTTATCATCTAGTAGCTTTAGGAGTTGGCGCTATCATCGGTGCGGGACTTTTTTCACTGACGGGCATTGCTGCTGCGGATAATGCCGGACCGGCTGTTATACT
Organism: Olivibacter sp. 47; assembly: GCF_030372825.1. Classification (NCBI taxonomy): domain Bacteria; kingdom Pseudomonadati; phylum Bacteroidota; class Sphingobacteriia; order Sphingobacteriales; family Sphingobacteriaceae; genus Olivibacter; species Olivibacter sp. 47. The sequence continues at coordinate 4,517,432 of NZ_JAUCNR010000001.1, read as the reverse complement.
TTCGTTTATCATTGCAGCTATCGGGTGCGGCTTTGCCGGTTTATGTTATGCTGAATTTGCATCTATGATCCCGGTTGCCGGGAGCGCTTATACCTATTCTTATGCCACCATGGGTGAGTTTATTGCCTGGATTATCGGTTGGGACCTTGTCCTGGAATATGCCTTGGCCGCAGCAACCGTATCGGTAAGCTGGTCGCAATATTTTTCTCAATTTTTAGCCGAAATCGGCATCCACTTGCCTGCTTCTCTCTTACATGGCCCGTGGGAAGGTGGTATGATCAATATCCCGGCTATCGTCATCGTATGTCTTTTATCGCTCTTATTGATGCGAGGAACACAGGAATCTTCTTTTGTGAACAACCTTCTTGTGATCGTGAAAATAGCGGTTGTATTAATATTTATCGCCTTAGGCTGGAAGTTTATCAACCCGGCAAACCACAGTCCTTTTATCCCTGCAAATGCCGGAGAGGAAGCTTTAAAAGCCGGCAAAATAGGTTTCTTCGACTTTTTTAGTAGCCCCGACTTTGGGCATTTTGGCATTAGCGGTGTGCTAAGAGGTGCAGGTGTTGTATTCTTCGCATTTATTGGATTCGATGCCGTCAGTACTGCGGCACAAGAAGCTAAAAATCCTCAAAAAGGAATGCCTATCGGTATTATCGGTTCATTACTTGTCTGTACACTATTATATGTGGCATTTTCTTATGTGATGACAGGATTGGAACATTATACCGCCTTTGAAGGTGATGCAAAACCTGTAGCTACAGCGTTTGCTAAAACCGGTTATACATTTTTGAATTTAGCGTTAATGATAGCGATTCTGGCCGGCTATACTTCCGTTATTCTGGTGATGTTACTGGGACAGAGCCGCGTATTTTATAGCATGAGTAAAGACGGTTTATTGCCAAAGTTCTTCTCTGATCTCTCTAAAAACCAAACACCATGGAAATCTAATTTACTTTTCATGGTCTTCGTCAGTATTTTTGCCGGTTTTGTACCTGTTTCTGATTTAGGCCATATGGTAAGTATAGGGACATTATTTGCTTTCACGCTTGTCTGCATTGGTGTAATTATACTTAGAAAAAAAGACCCGCAGTTAGATCGGCCTTTTAAAACGCCGCTTGTACCCCTCATTCCAATCTTGGGTATTATTATTTGTGTTACGATGATGGCTGGCCTTCCCATAGAAAGCTGGGAGCGTTTAGCGATCTGGATGGCGTTGGGTATTATCATCTATTTCGGTTATAGTAAATCACATAGCCTTGCACGACTGGCAGCTGAACGTGATAACACTCCATAAATAAAAGGGCGCCGGCCCTTTATTGTGAATAAGGAAACCGTAAATAGCCAACGCCTGCTTTTGTGTTGCGTCGCCGTACATCAAATGGGCAACTTAAACGTTCTCTAACAATCCGGTCAGCTAAATATTCGATTCAATTACGGCAGGAAAATATAGCCATTGGATATAAACCAAGTTTTATATAAGTTTGATTTATAAAACCAAAAACATGTTTTTCAACATTAAGGAAATTGCGTCTGTTACGATGATCCTTTTTGCGATCATCGATATATTAGGATCCATTCCGATTATTATTGATCTCCGTCAAAAAGCAGGAAAAATTGAATCAGGAAAAGCAAGCATTGTGGCCATGATACTCATGATCGCTTTTCTCTTCATAGGTGAAAGTATGCTGAAGCTTATCGGAATTGATGTTGCTTCTTTTGCAATTGCCGGCTCATTGGTTATTTTCTTTATTGCTATGGAAATGGTTTTAGGGATGACTTTCTTTAAGGATGACAGCTTTGAAACGGCTTCCATCGTGCCTTTAGCCTTCCCGCTGATCGCCGGAGCCGGAACCATGACCACCATTCTCTCTCTTAAATCAGAATACGCCACACAGAATATCATTGTCGGCATACTGATTAACATAGCTATCATTTATATTGTATTAAAAAACACATATCGCTTGGAAAAGCTTTTGGGGCGTACGGGATTAGCTGTGTTAAGAAAAGCTTTCGGAGTAATCCTGCTGGCTATTGCTATCAAACTTTTCAGAAGCAATACAGGATTGTAAATTCAAAAGTAAAAAGCCAAAAGTCAAAAGTCAAAAGTCAAAAGCCTGCCTCCGTAGCGATTCTACAACTTGTTTTCAGCGCTCGGCTATCGGCTTTCGCCAGTGTTACTGCTACTGCCACTATTACAAACCGACTGCCACGACCCTCACTATTAACTATCCCCTACTCCCTACTAGCTCACTACTAACTATTCCCTACTCACTACTAGCTACTTCAACTTGCTAAGCAGGGGAAAAATTCGTATTTTACGGGAAAACCGAATTTTATATGGAATTATACTACTCATTCTCTGTACTTATCGTCCTTTCAGCCGTTTTCTCTTATATAAACGAACGGTTTTTAAAACTGCCTTCTACTATTGGCGTTATGGTGATTGCCCTTTTGGTATCATTGGGTCTTATTCTGACCGACAAGATTTTCCCTCATACCTTTCAGGAATTCTCCACCTTTATCTCCTCCGTTGATTTTACAGAAGTGCTCATGGGAGCGATGTTAAATTTTTTATTATTTGCCGGGGCAATCCATATCCGGTTAAGTGACTTGAAAGAGCAAAAGGCGCCGGTAATGGTCTTTTCTACTGTAAGTGTTATCATCTCTACTTTTGCCGTCGGCTTTATGCTATTTTACATCTTGCAATGGTTACACATGGGAATACCGCTCATTCAATGTTTACTCTTTGGCGCACTGATCTCACCAACTGATCCAATAGCCGTTTTAGGTATTTTAAAACAAGCAGGTGTTCCCAAATCATTGGAGACAAAAGTTGCCGGTGAATCCCTCTTCAATGATGGGATTGCTGTTGTAGTTTTCATTATTATGTTACAGCTTGCGCAAGGTGAAGATGTAGATTTATCGTTCGGTAGCATCTCCTGGTTGCTCGCGAAAGAAGCGCTTGGCGGTGTAGCACTGGGATTACTACTAGGTTATATCGCCTCTAAAACAATAGGAAAAATCGACAATTATAAAGTGGAAGTTCTGATTACCCTTGCGGTGGTAATGGGTGGCCACCTGGTGGCAAGTGCGATACATATGTCCGGCCCCTTAGCTATGGTAGCTTCCGGGTTAGTGGTTGGAAACTACGGACGTAGCTTTGCGCTAAGCGAAGTGTCTAAAGATTATTTAGATAAGTTCTGGGAATTAATCGATGAAATCATGAATGCCATATTATTCTTGATTATTGGCTTTGAACTCATTCTTATAACGAATATTGGTGACTATTGGTTGATCGGTATAATAAGCATCGCAATGGTTTTGCTAGCTCGCTTTGTTTCGATATGGCTGCCGGTTAATATCATTCCGATGAAGACTAAATTTAATAGGGCAACGATTACCATTCTTGTGTGGGGAGGTCTAAGAGGTGGTGTATCCGTAGCGTTGGCACTCTCTATAGATAGCCATTTGAATAAAGATTTATTGCTTTCGATTACTTACTATGTTGTTCTTTTCTCCATCCTTGTACAGGGTTTAACAATTGGTAAGCTAACCAATAAGGCCCGGCAAATTGCAACCGAAGACGTTTAGTAAGTTACAACGGATTTTTAATGAGCCGGGCAACGAACATGGTATCCGCCCGGTTTTCATACCCTTTTAAGAGCGTCGCCCGCTCAAGGCGCAAACCTAATTTTTCTGCAAAAGCGACTTGTTCTTCATTTTCCGCTCCATATACAGAACAAGTAATATAGATTAAGGGCTTATTCACTTTCAAATGTCGTATAACATTTTGCAAAATACGCCGCTGCAAATCAACAAAATAACGCAACTTCCCCTCGCTAAACTGTTGCATCATTTCCGGGGTCCTACCCCAAGTTCCCGACCCTGAGCACGGCGCATCCAGTATAATACCATCGAAAGTATCGTTCCCAAGAATAATGGACGGATCTTTGGTAAGATCAATAATTTTTCTCCGATAATCCTTAATGGCTGCTTTCTCAAAACGTTCATCCAAATTTCTCAATATGCTGGATCGAACATCGCTCACTAATAAATTGACCCCTGGGTAAGTTTGCATTAACAAGAGCGATTTTCCTCCCGAAGCGGCACATGCATCCCACCATTTTTCACCCGCTTTCGCCTCAAAATAGTCGCCGGTTTGCTGCGACGATCGATCTTGCACCTCATACATCCCACGAAGTTCTTCATACTGATCAAGCTTCGTCCCATTTTCCAGCGCAAGGCACGACCGCCCGATTCGCTCATAATTGATTTGGTTACGTTCTAAGCACTTTAAGACAATGCTTTCAGCTCCCGGACGAAGCCTTAAAAAAGCTTGGGCTGTCGAAACAGACTCTTTAGGAAAAGACCGGTATCCAAATCTGCTGAGACGTGCGCTATCAAAGGAAAAACCTCATGAACATCAAAAGAAAAACGATTGGCTAATAGAAGTAATTTTCCATCAATCGTCTCTGTTATTGTATGACTCAAAGCAGGATCTAACAGAGCCACGACATCGCTTTCCGTGCAGCACAGGTATTCGGCAATAGTTAGACGTTCCAATACCGGCAAAGCCGGTAGCCCCTCACCTAACCGAAAATAATTATAGCTCCATCGAGATAGCGTACGCCTATCATTCGATCCCATTTGTCGGTTTTCCTTAAAAAAAGGGTAAGAAACCTGGAAAGTGGCTCCTTACCCTTTACATAGGTATCTAAAAGACGTTCAAAGCTTCTTAGTTGCTGTGAAAGACGTTTTTCATTCATTAATTTTTCCTAAAAGGGTCTATAAAATTGGCCATTAAAGCGCAATAAACGTACACTGGTATTGATGTAACCTAACGCTGGATCATGTACGAATTCAAAGCCAATGGAGGCCCCCATATGTTTCTCTTTGACAAGCTTCTCGGCATAATCCGTTGGATATTTAGCTAATAAGCGGCCGAAGAATACGCCGGTATCGTATCCCTTAAAGGCAAATTCTGAAGGAATCACTTTAAAGAGCGAAAAATAGTCTTTTCTAAACTGCTGTACTTCCGGTTTTTTTTCATCAATAAAATAGGAAGAGCTTATACAGGTACGAAGTGCCGATAAATATTCCGGATTTAAATCCAGCTTACTCCAGTTGGGATGACCGATAAGTGAAATGTCATAAGCACTCTCCGTTTTCAACTTATTTAAACTTGCCAACAGCTGAGCAATAAAAAATTGGTTAGTCGAAGCATTTATAACTATATTTTTCCCAACGGTATTTAAACTAGCCTCTATCTCGCTTAATTCGTTGAGTTCGCTGTATTTCACCTCTTTTTTATCCAGTGCTGCACGAAGAGGAACGAGGAGCTTTTCACTATCCTCATCAATATTGTTTAATATTACTACGTGATCTCCGATTTCATATTCCGAGGCAATATAATTTGCCAAGGTCTGCGCATGCATGTCAATCGGAGGCGTTACCGTTACCAATTTGTTTGTCTGATATTGGGAGGGGCTACGAGCCGCCAAGGGTGAAATCTGCAATTTACCGCTAAGATTCGCCACATCACTGAAAGCGTTGATTTCAGTTGGAAAGACCGGGCCTACAACTAATGCGGCCTCTGTTATGCTTTTCCCTACCGCTATTTTTCTGACCTCAGCAACATTATCACGCGTGTCCAACACATCAAGTTTAAAATTATCGCCGCTTGACGTAAGGTTATCCAAGCCTAACTTGAAACCCTGGTAAAAATCCAAGGCTAAGCTAGACCGCTCCACATCCCGTTTATTCGGTACAGAATCGATCACTTTGTCCAACTGGAAAGGTAGTAACAGTGCAATATTATTGAAATGTGCACGCTTCTCCACAGCCTCTTTCTCCCGATCTTTAACTTTCTTGTCCGGCGTTTCCTTAGTGGGTTCTTTTGTCTCCTTACGGCCTCCCGGTCTCAGGACCTTAGGCGAACAAGCTCCCAGCACACTCAAAAGCAGTGCAAAAACCAGTATTTTACTCCCACTCAATGGTAGCCGGTGGTTTTGAACTAATATCATAAACAACTCGGTTTATCCCTTTTACGTGATTAATAATTTCGTTTGATATTTTTGCTAAAAGATCATAAGGAAGGTGAATCCAGTCTGCTGTCATCCCATCCAAAGATCCAACGGCTCTGAGCGCAATAACGTATTCATATGTACGCTCATCCCCCATTACTCCTACCGATTGCACGGGCAAAAAGATAGCACCAGCCTGCCAAACTTTATTATACCAGCCCGACTCGCGTAAGTTTCTGATATAAATGGCATCGGCTTGCTGTAAGATATTAACTTTTTCGGCGGTAATTTCGCCCAGGATTCGTATGCCCAATCCAGGTCCCGGAAAAGGATGGCGGCCTAAAATAAGTGGATCGATTCCCAAGGCAGCTCCTACCCTTCGCACTTCATCCTTAAATAGGGTATTTAAAGGCTCCACCACTTTCAGTTTCATAAAATCGGGAAGGCCTCCTACGTTATGATGCGATTTAATGGTGGCGGAAGGACCTTTAACGGATACCGATTCAATGACGTCCGGATAAATAGTTCCCTGCCCCAACCACTTCACTTCCACGCCTTCCGGCAGCTCTTGCTGCACTTCGTGCGCTGCACTGTCGAACACGTCAATAAAGGCACCGCCAATGATCTTTCGCTTTCTCTCGGGATCGGTTACCCCTTTCAACTTATCATAGAAAAGTGCTTTTGCATCGATACCTTTGATGTTTAATCCCATGTGTTTATACGAATCGAGCACTTGTTCGAATTCGTCTTTACGAAGCAAACCATTATCGACAAAAATGCAGTGCAGGTTCTTTCCAATTGCCTGGTGTAAAAGCACGGCTGCCACGGAAGAGTCTACCCCTCCCGATAGTGCTAAAATTACATGGTCATTTTGAAGTTTATCTTTTAGCTCTGCAATTGTTGTTTCAATAAAAGTATCCGGCGTCCAGTCCTGGCTGCAGCCACAGATATTCAGCACGAAATTCTCCAACAACTTTTTCCCGTCCAAACTATGGGTCACTTCGGGATGGAATTGAATACCATAGGTATTAGAATCCTTAACATGATACGCCGCTACCTGCACTTTATCCGTACTCGCGATAATCTCGAAACCCTCCGGCACATATTTAATGGTATCACCGTGTGACATCCATACCTGAGAATCTAAAGGAATACCTTTAAGCAGGGCACTTTCTTGATTAACGAACAGTAAGTTTGCACGCCCATATTCTCTGATTTCAGAAGGCGTTACTTCGCCCCCCGAATGTTGTGCTATATACTGGGCTCCATAGCAAACGCCTAATAGCGGAATTTTTCCGTGAAATTGATTAAAGTTGATTTGTGGAGCATCATCCTGACGAACAGATGAAGGACTGCCCGACAAAATTACACCTTTTACATACTCGTCAAATGTTGGAAGATGGTTGAAAGGATGTATTTCACAATATACATTTAGCTCTCTGACCCGGCGAGCGATCAACTGTGTGTACTGCGAACCAAAGTCAAGAATAATAATTTTTTCTTGCATGGGCCAAAGTTAGGTATTTTGTTTACTTTTTTATGGCAAAAAAACAAAAAGCTTGCTGTAGTCTTAAGGAATTCGCCTTTAACCTTTGGATGAAGGTGTATATATTATAAGAACGTTTTTTTTAGTCACTTTTATTCGTTATTGTTTGTTTTAAAAGGTACTCATGCTACTTCGTGGTTTCCGCAAAAAGTGACGCAAAAACTCGTCGCTTGGACCTTTGCTACAACGGTAGTGCATCAACGTGCAAACCGCAAATTTCCTAGGCGACATCTTCAGAAACCAACAGTTGATGCTTTTAACCGGACGTATTATTTCTTTAGCCCTAATAAGCCTTGCGCACGGGAAAAACGGCCTTGGAGGATACTGATGCAACGAGCAGCAAAACATGTGTAGTTTCTGCTCATATTGCACTATCTAAGCGGATTGAGGAAGTGAAACGGCTCCAATACGCGCTAGTGATGCTTTGCAATCAGTTGCAAAGTAGCCTACACTACCTTGATTTATTCACTCGTGCTTGTTTTCAGATGAGTTCATGAGCTCATTGTTCCACTCTTCGGTTTGTTCAACTTTTATCAAGAAAAGTTCATTAAAAAAATGTTCCTTTTAAAGCGAAACCGACCAACGGGAAGCTCACCGAAGGTAATCTCTGGCTGTTGTTTAGCTGGTAAAAAGGCAAAATTACTCTACGACTACTCCCATCGAACAGAATTTCTCGATACGGTCATTCACAAGTGTATCAATCTGTCTATCATTTAGTTCGACGATATCTTTTATAAGCTGTTCTTTTATTGTGTTTGCCATTTGCTCAGGGTCTTGATGAGCACCGCCTAAGGGTTCAGGCAATATACCGTCAATAAGACCATTGCTGTACATATTCTCCGCAGTGAGTTTTAAGCACTCCGCAGCTTTTTCTTTATAATCCCAGCTTCGCCACAATATGGAGGAGCAGGACTCGGGCGATATAACCGAATACCAGGAGTGCTCTAACATATATACTTTATCTCCTATACCGATACCGATCGCTCCACCGGAAGCACCTTCACCTATAATAATACAGATAACAGGGACCTTTAAAACCGACATTTCCAGTAGGTTTCTGGCAATCGCTTCAGCCTGCCCACGCTCTTCGGCCTCAATACCCGGATAGGCGCCCATGGTATCAACGAATGTAATAACTGGTTTTCCAAACTTTTCAGCCATGCGCATTAACCTTAAAGCTTTCCGATATCCTTCCGGGTTAGCCATACCGAAGTTACGGAATTGACGTTCTTTGGTGTTTTTCCCTTTCTGATGACCAATAATCATTACGGAATGACCGCCCAGTTTCGCTAAGCCGCCAACGATGGCCTTATCGTCACGCACATTGCGGTCACCATGTAATTCTACAAAATCTTCACAGATCATCTGAATATAATCAAGCGTTTGCGGTCGATCTGCATGACGTGCCATTTGCACTTTTTGCCAGCCGTTCAGATTGCTATAGATTTCCTTGCGGGTTTCCTCTAATTTCCCTTGCAGTTCGGTGATCGTGGCAGACATATCCACCTTTGTCTTCTCAGCCACTTGGTTCACCTTCTCAATTTGCATTAATAAATCAGCAATCGGCTTTTCAAAATCAAATGTTGTTTCCATAAAGAAAATTTGGGGTTGCTAAGGTACGGATATTTTTTTATTAGCCTAAAAATTCTTTCAATGTAGGGCGGTAATAGGTGTTAGCTGTTAGGTTTTAGGTATTAGGCGGTCAGCAGTCGGCTTCAACTTAGTTCAGCTAAGTCGAAGCCTATCTCGGAATGCAATTTTAGTTGTGAGGCGCGGATGTGAGTATCTCCAGCACAAACTGATGCGTATAACGTATTACTTAGAACTTAAAACCCATACTGTTTAGAACATTTCCAAATAAGGCCTTAAGTCCTAAAGATATACATTTCATCTCTTTTTTTTGTAAATTCGCCTCGCTTTAATAGCTGATAATGAGTGCAGCAAAGCAATTTAGCTGGGTTTGTTGCTCCACAACAGCCCCTAAAGCATTGTAAAATCCAAATAAAACATTTATAAAATGGCATTTGACATTGAAATGATCAAAGCGGTTTACGGACGCTACGAGAGCCGTATAGCAGCAGCCCGCAAAGTTGTCGGTAAACCTCTTACTTTAACTGAGAAAATTTTATATGCCCATCTTTGGGATGGTGAAGCAAATGAGGCTTATGGCCGTGGAAAATCTTATGTAGATTTTGCCCCGGATCGTGTAGCAATGCAGGATGCAACGGCACAGATGGCCTTACTTCAATTTATGCAGGCTGGCCGGCCACAAGTAGCCGTTCCTTCGACTGTACATTGTGATCACTTAATCCAGGCCAAAGTTGGTGCAGAAACTGATTTGGCAGTAGCAACCGATCAAAACAAAGAGGTTTATGATTTCTTAGCCTCGGTGTCAAATAAATATGGTATCGGATTTTGGAAACCGGGAGCAGGTATCATTCACCAGGTCGTATTAGAAAATTATGCGTTTCCCGGTGGTATGATGATCGGAACAGATTCGCACACACCAAATGCGGGCGGTTTAGGTATGATTGCTATTGGCGTCGGCGGTGCTGATGCTTGCGATGTAATGGCCGGGCTCCCTTGGGAGCTAAAATTCCCTAAACTGATCGGTGTAAAATTAACCGGCAAATTAAGTGGCTGGACAGCAGCAAAAGACGTTATATTAAAAGTTGCAGGCATTTTAACTGTAAAAGGTGGAACCGGTGCCATTGTGGAGTATTTCGGAGAGGGTGCGCGTTCTTTATCGGCAACGGGTAAAGGCACTATTTGTAATATGGGTGCAGAAATTGGTGCTACAACCTCGATTTTCGGTTATGACGAAAAATCGGAGGCCTATTTACGTGGTACCGATCGTGCCGATATAGCTGATTTAGCAAATGGCATTAAAGAACACCTTACAGGTGACGCTGAGGTGTATGCAAATCCCGAACAATATTTCGATCAGGTAATTGAAATTAACCTTTCCGAATTGGAGCCTCATATCAACGGTCCTTTCACGCCTGATTTGGCTTGGCCTATTTCAAAATTTGCAACTGCTGTTAAAGAAAACGGTTGGCCCGAAAAATTGGAAGTAGGCTTAATCGGTTCTTGTACAAACTCATCTTACGAAGACATCAGCCGCGCAGCTTCATTGGCACAACAAGCAGTAGAGAAGAATTTAGTTGCTAAATCAGAATACACGGTTACGCCAGGCTCGGAACAAGTTCGCTATACCGTTGAGCGTGATGGTTTCTTAGAAACTTTCGATAAAATTGGCGGTGTTGTTTTAGCCAACGCTTGCGGACCTTGTATTGGTCAATGGGCTCGCCATGGTGCTGAAAAGAAGGAAAGGAATTCGATTATCACTTCTTTCAACCGTAACTTTGCGAAACGTGCCGATGGGAATCCGAATACACATTCCTTTGTAGCTTCTCCTGAAATTGTGACGGCTTTGGCCATATCAGGATCGCTATTGTTCAATCCTTTAACGGACACACTGACAAACGAAAAAGGTGAGCAAGTTAAATTGGACGAGCCACAAGGCCTTGAGCTACCGGTTAAAGGTTTTGCTGTTGAAGATGCCGGGTATCAAGCCCCTGCCGAGGATGGTAGCCAGGTTCAGGTAATCGTAAGTCCAACATCGGATCGCTTACAACTGCTTGAACCATTTAAAGCATGGGAAGGTACAGACCTTACCGGCTTAAAGCTGCTTATCAAAGCAAAAGGTAAATGTACGACGGACCATATTTCAATGGCAGGACCATGGTTAAAATACCGTGGGCACTTAGACAATATTTCAAATAATATGTTGATAGGAGCTATCAACTATTTCAATGACTCCGCTGATAATGTTAAAAATCAGTTAACAGGGTCATATGGTCCAGTTCCTGCGACACAACGTGCATACAAAGCGGCTGGAATAAACACAATCGTTGTAGGAGACGAAAACTATGGAGAAGGCTCTTCCAGAGAACACGCGGCCATGGAACCTCGTCATCTCGGTGTTCGTGTGATATTGGTCAAATCCTTCGCCCGTATTCATGAGACAAATCTTAAAAAGCAGGGCATGTTGGCATTAACCTTCAACAATCCTGCTGATTATGATTTAATCAAGGAGGACGATACGATTGATATTATCGGTCTAACTGATTTTACTCCTGATAAACAATTAACTGTTGTATTGCATCATACAGACGGAAGTGAAGATCGCATTCAGGTGAATCACACGTACAATGCACAGCAAATAGAGTGGTTCAAAGCCGGTGGTGCTTTGAATATTATTCGCAAGAATCAAGCTCAACAGGCTTAAAAAAAATAAAGGTGCTCTTTGGGGAGCACCTTTATTTTTTTGCTATAAGCGATTAGCTTTCGGATATCAGCTGTCAGCTTTCAGTGGTGACCGACCGTAGGAAGCTCACGAGTACCGAAAAAAGCAAACACTTACAAATAATTGGCTCATAGGCCAATTAACTACTTTCCTACTCAACCATTTCCCTACTCAACAACTTAACGTCTCAACCACTTCCCCATGCTCCCTCCTTAACGACTCGTCTTTTAACTAAAATTTCACATAAAATTAATCCACAGCTCATACGTGATTCCAAACTTTGGTAAAAACACGTTTACGACCATGGAAAGCTTCAAAATTGAAATCACTGACAATCAATATTTGATACGTTTACAGCGATCTGAATTTGACCTAAACTCGCTTTATACTTTATTGAAAAGTCTAGGTGCGGAAATACCATTTAGAAATTACCGTGTAGATTTAGATGATGACATGATTAAAAGTCATCGAAATGATGAGGACTTTGGCGATCGCTTTGACTATTTATTGGATAAATAGTCGTTTAAACGCATAATATTTTTTCATTTTTTTATTAGACCCCAAAAAAGAGAAAAAAAAGCGAGAATGAGCTGTCAGGTCGTTTTTTTTCAAAAAAGAAGCTTTTAATAAACTAGTTTTTTCAGCCATTGTTAAAATCTATTTGCATTATTAGAAAATATTGATTTATATTTATACCGAATCGGAGAACTTAAACTTAAAGATTTGACAATGGGAGATTTTGACAACAAAGAACGGGAAGAAGTTTTTTCAAAAAAGGTTAGAGCAGGAAAGCGCACCTATTTTTTTGACGTGAAGGCCACGAGATCGAATGATTACTATGTAACCATTACAGAAAGTAAAAAAAGACTGGAAGACGGCGTGTTTGTAAAACATAAGATTTTCTTGTACAAAGAAGACTTTGAAAAGTTTGCCGAAGGACTTAATGAAACTGTTGACTATATTAAGGCCCATCAAGAAGTAGTTGAAAAACGTTATGAGTTCAGTGAAAATGGCATAACAGCTGACGCTAAAAAGGATGACGATTTTTCGTTCTAAAGACTGCTTAATTGACTGAAATCAATTAAGAGCCTCAACCATTTGAGGCTTTTTTTGTTTACCAACATAACCATTAATCTTATATATTTATGCGCTGGAAAGGCAGAAGAGAAAGTGACAACTTCGAAGATCGAAGAGGTATGTCCGGAAGAGGTTTAGCAGTTGGTGGCGGAATCGGGGCGATAGTCATTGCGCTAATCGTCAGTTTTTTAGGAGGTGATCCCGGACAGGTGTTGCAACAGTTACAAACTGCTGCGCCGCAACAGGAACAACCCGTAGAAATCAGTGAAGAAGAAAAAGAGTTAACATCCTTTGTCAGGACGGTTTTAGCTAGCACTGAAGATGTCTGGAGTCATCTTTTTGAGCAAGAAGGCGCTGCCTATCAAACGCCTACTTTAGTCGTGTTCCGCGACCAAACTGCTACTGAATGCGGCGCAGGCATGACCGCTATGGGACCTTTCTACTGCCCTGCCGATCAAAAACTCTTTATTGACCTAAGTTTCAACGATGAACTAAAAAACCGGTTCGGTGCTCCGGGAGAATTTGCAATGGCCTACGTTATTGCCCATGAAGTTGGCCATCATATACAGCATTTGAATGGCACAATGAATAAGGTGCAACAAATGCGTACCCGTTTAAGTGAGAAGGAGTATAATAAATTATCCGTTAAGCTAGAACTACAAGCGGATTTTTTAGCCGGTGTATGGGCACATCATGCCAATAAGTTAGAACAGCTACTCGAGGAAGGTGACATTGAGGCTGGCTTACAAGCGGCCAATGCAATAGGAGATGATAAGCTTCAAATGCAGGCTCAGGGTCAGATTGTTCCCGACGCTTTTACACACGGGACATCAGCGCAAAGAGTTTACTGGTTTAAAAAAGGTTATCAAACAGGGGATGTTAACCAGGGAGATACTTTTAATAACGATCGGTAGAGCTTCCCGCGCCCTAAATGTCATTTTTTTAAAAGGGGTTAAGACTAAAGTCGGACTTTGATTCTATCTATTTCTTCTATAAAGACTAGTGGCCAACGAGAACCAAGCTCAGCGAAGGTAAGAAGCAAATTTATCCTGTATACGTACCGTTTTCATGCATATAAAAATAAATTTGTCTAAGTTTGCGGGAGGATCGCATGGATATTTCTCGCATTTGAGAATAGCCTCGACCAGTCAGGGTGATAATTACGATTTAAAATCACACATTCAGCAAATCAAATTGTTCAATTTACATGACTCAAGATAGCCGTTCAAGCAAGTTTATTCCCGCCTTTCCTGCCATGTTGAAAGGAAAATGTCCACGTTGTAGACAGGGCAATATGTTCAAGAGCTTTTTCTCCAATACCATGTATGAAGAATGCGGCCATTGTGGTTTAACTTTTGAACGCAACCCAGGCTACTTTTATACAGCCATGTACGTTACCTACGTATTTAATGTAGCAGAAATAGTAACGCTTGGAATAGCGACGTTCGTTTTATCCGGCGGATCCGACAATCCCTGGCTATATGTTGGCATAATCATTCCGGGAATTTTGCTTTTGGCTCCTCTCAACTATCGATACTCGCGCATTATACAAATGTATTGGTTAGATCCGACGCTCAAATATAGACCGGATTTATCAGGAAATAAAAACGATCAGACACCCGCATAAAAAACAGCACCTATTGGCTTTTTCGAATATTCCTGCGTGCCAAGCCTAAAACAAGCGCGACAATGGCAAGCACCAATAGTATGTAAATCAAGTTTCCCACGGCATATACAAAAGTACCCAAAGCCCACCCAATCAACAATATAATAGCAATAATATAAAATAACGCTCTCATAATATCCTGTCTAATACAAGAACAACCATTTAAGTATATCTTTTGTTTTCCGGCATCGGTCATCACAATAAATCAATTCGCATATCCACATTCATTTCTCCCTTACCGTCAACTATGTTTTTATGTTCATTGAATGACGAACAGCCTTTCGGTCATTGCATATGAGACCAATTTTATCTATTTTTGCAAATAAAATAGAATAATTCCATTAGCTTGAGGCAATTACGAGGATTAGCAGGGAAAAAGAAAAAAACAAGGTTTTATACGCTCAACCAAACAGATTTCTAATGCAACAATCTATATTATTAAGTGGTCTAAAGTTTCAAATCACCATTCAACGTCTTTGCCAACAGTTAATTGAAAATCATCATGACTTCAAGAATTCAGTGATCATCGGTATCCAACCGAGGGGCATTTACTTGGCAAAACGGATACGGGAAGAACTACAAAGAATATTACAGATCGACTCCATTTTATTCGGTGAGCTTGATATTACTTTCTATCGGGATGATTTTCGTCGCAAAGAAAACGGTCCGCTAGTTCCTAACAGTACAAACATAAATTTTGTGATCGAGAACAAAAAAGTCATCCTGATCGACGATGTACTGTGGACAGGCCGGACGATCCGATCTTCGTTAGATGCCATACAAGCTTTTGGCCGCCCTGAAAAGGTGGAATTACTGGTACTTGTTGATCGCAGATTTTCAAGACATCTGCCCATTCAGCCAGACTATATTGGCATTCAAGTGGATTCCATTAATTCGCAACGGGTCATTGTTAACTGGCACGAAACGGACACGCAAGACCAAATCATCCTTCTAACAGAAGAAAACAATTAGAAATTTTTGATTGCATATACAATGGCAGAAACAGCACAACAGCTAAGCACCAAACACTTATTAGGCATAAAAGACTTGTCCGCAGAAGATATCCACCTGATATTGGACACAGCAGCCACTTTTAAGGATGTCATCAACCGCCCAATCAAAAAGGTACCTTCATTACGTGATATTACAATTGCCAATGTCTTTTTTGAGAACTCGACACGCACCAGACTGTCCTTTGAGCTCGCCGAAAAACGTCTGTCGGCAGATGTCATCAACTTTGCGGCTTCTTCTTCTTCAGTCAGCAAAGGCGAAACACTCATTGACACGGTAAATAACATCTTGGCAATGAAGGTAGATATGATTGTTATGCGACACCCTTATCCCGGTGCAGGCGTTTTTTTAAGTAAACATGTCGATGCCCAAATTATAAATGCAGGAGATGGAGCACACGAGCATCCAACACAAGCCTTGCTCGATGCGTTTTCTATAAGAGAGCAATATGGCGATGTTGCCGGAAAAAAAGTAGCCATTATTGGCGATATCTTACATTCAAGGGTCGCCCTTTCCAATATTTTATGCTTACAAAAGCTCGGGGCCGAAGTACTGGTATGCGGTCCTACAACGCTTATTCCTAAATATATTACTTCGCTGGGCGTTAAAGTGGAGCATGACCTGCTCAAGGCGCTTCACTGGTGCGACGTAGCCAATATGTTACGAATTCAGCTGGAGCGTCAGGATATCAATTATTTCCCCTCTTTAAGAGAATATTCGATGCTGTATGGTTTGAATAAAACGATACTTGAATCCTTAGATAAAAAGATAACCATCATGCACCCCGGACCGATTAATCGTGGTGTAGAAATTACAAGTGATGTGGCCGACAGCCAACATTCGATTATTCTGGATCAGGTTCAAAATGGCGTAGCAGTGAGAATGGCTGTATTGTACCTCCTTGCCGGAAAACGTGTTTAAGGAAGCATCAATCAAAAATATTTATCGTACACATTATTTCACAATTATTGCCGTTATAGTAAGAGGTTATTAACATTTGTTAAGTAATAGTGTACAAAACTTCATAACATCCCATTAATTTAGCATAAAAAGAATTTGAACAACATGTTTAATAAATTCACTCGTATTAGTCTAGCACTTAGTCTTTTCGCCAGCAGTGCCCTCGCCCAACAAAGTGCTTGGCAATCTCTTAACCAAGCTTATAAAACAGGTATGGAGCTGTACGAAAGGGGAAAATATGCTTCGGCTTATAACCAGCTTGGTAAAGTTGAAACCATTCGTACCAATACGACTATACAACAAGATGAAAGTGACCAAATTTCATTACTGAAAGAAAATGCACGTTTTTATCAAGCGGTTTGTGCGCTTGAATTAGGCAATCACGATGCCGAAGGCCTATTTCTAAAATTCATAAAAGATCATCCAACAAGTGCCAATACGAAAGCGGCCTACTTTCAGGTAGGACGATCCTATTTTGCAAAAAAGAATTATCCGAAAGCGATTGAATGGTTCAAGAAATTAGACGGTGGAAATCTAAGCGGTTCCGAAAACACCGAATATCGCTTCAAATTGGGTTATTCGCTCTTTATGACAGAAGATTATAAAGCAGCAAAACCCTTATTTGAGCGCCTAAAGGAAGAAAGAGGCCAATATCAAGAGGCTTCCATCTACTATTATGCTTATCTGTCCTACCTGGATGCGGAATATAAAATCGCATTAAAAGAATTTGAGCGTTTAAAGGGATCAAAAGCATACGAGAACAGCTATCCATACTACATCGCGGCGCTCTACTTCCTCGACAAACGTTATGATGATGTTCTTTCTTATATACTGCCCATTTTAGAAAGAACTAAACAAGAGAACGAAACAGAGATCTTCCGTATCGTAGGTGCCACCTACTTTGCCAAGAACGACTTAGCCAAGGCGAAAGAATACTATGACAAATTTCAAGCCCAAGATCAAGGGAAGACCCAAAATAATCAAGATGATTATCAGATAGGATATATTGCCTACAAGAATGGCAATTATGAGAAAGCTATTAAAGAACTGGAAAAGTTAACGGAACCGGACGCTTATTTCCAAAGCGGAATGATCATTTTAGGGGATTCCTTTTTAAAATTAGGCAACAAAGAGAGTGCTCGTAATGCTTTTTTCAGAGCATCGAAACTTGATTTTGATCCTTCCATGAAAGAGCAGGGACTGCTGAATTACGCTAAGTTGTCTTATGAGCTGGAATTTCACCAAGTAGCCTTAGACGCCACCCAAGAGTACTTGAAAACCTACCCACGTTCTAAAAACCTCGACGAGGCGAAAACGTTGCTGGCAGAGGTTTTATTGAGTACAAAGAATTATCGATCGGCAGTGGATATCCTGGAATCCATTCCGAAAAGGACCAAAGAGGCAAATGCCGCTTATCAAAAAGTGACTTACTTCCGCGGTTTGGAATATTACAATGAGCGGGCTTTTGAAAATGCCATTTCGATCTTTATGCGTTCTGAACAGAACCCATACGATCCGGAACTCCTAGCTTTAGCAACCTATTGGAAAGCGGAAGCGATGTACGAAGTCAGAAAATACGGTGAAGCCACAACAAATTTCAGCAAGTTTCTGCAGTATCCGGCAGCAAAAAACACAGACGTTTATAATTACGCCAATTATGCACTTGCTTATGCGGCCTTCCGTAACGATAATTATCGTACTTCTGCCAACTATTTTGCTAAATTTCTAAATAGTGGAGAGCCCATTGAGCTGAATACAAGAAATGATGCCATTGCGCGTTTAGGCGATTCATATTTTATGTTGAAGGATTATGGTAATGCGATGGAGCAGTACAATAAGCTCATGAGTACAAAAGCTAAAACACAGGATTATGCTTTGTTTCAGAGTGGTATTATCAGGGGCCTACAGGGCGACGCCGATGGCAAGATCAGTATTATGACGGATTTATTGGCGCGATATCCCAATTCCAACTATGCAGACGACGCAAACTTTGAGATACCCTATACTTTTTTCCTTAAGGGAGAAAATGAAATAGCGATTCAAGGTTTACAGGATATGATTGAGAAATATCCACGCAGTAGCTACGTGCCGAGAGCACTTGTCACCATTGGTTTGGTTCAGTACAATAGCGACAACAACGACGCTGCGGTCAGAACCTTTCAACGAGTAGTTGAACAATATCCAACAACAGAAGAAGCAAAACAGGCGTTAAAGTCGATACAGAATATCTATATTGATAAAGGGGATGCGCAAGGATTCTTGGATTATGCCGGCACAACGGCCATTGGTGATTTGTCGACGGCTGAACAAGACAATATTACTTTTCAAGTAGCAAACAATTACTTCTCCAGAGGTGATTATCAAGCAGCTATTGAAGCAGTGAATGCCTATTTCGATAAATTTCCGAAACCGATACAGGAAAAATTTGCACGTTTCATCCGCGCGGAAAGTTTGTACAAAACCGGGCATCCGCAAGAAGCTCTGCATGACTTTAACATTATTTTGAACGATTGGACAAGTGCCTACACAGAACGAACCTTATTGAGTGTGTCCAATTTATACCTTGATCAAAAGAAATATAACGAGGCGATTGCACCACTGAAAAAATTAGAGCTTACTGCTGAGTATAAATCGCACTATAACTTTGCCATCAATAACCTGATGGTAGCCTATTTCAATATTCATGACTTTGACAATACGCTTATGTATGCGCGATATGTGAAGGAATATGAAAAGTCTTCTGTTGAGGATAAGGCAAAAGCAGATCTTTATGCTGCAAAAGCGCATATGTTAAAAGGCGACTTAAGCACTGCCCGAAAGGAATTAAATCAGGCGGTAGCCAACAGCCAAACGATTGTCGGTGCAGAAGCAAAATACAATATCGGTAAGTTACAATATGAAGCTGGCGAATATAAAGCCGCTCAGGAAACCGCTTTCGATTTAATTAAGAATATGCCGTCTTATGACTACTGGGTTGCGAAAAGCTTTATTTTATTAGCCGACTGCTATACAAAACTAAAAGATGAATTCCAGGCGAAAAGTACATTACAGAGTATTATCGAGAATTACGAAGGTAAAGATGATATCATTCCTACAGCAAAAGAACGTTTAGAAAAATTAACCGGAAAAAAAATAGATACTAAGAAAATAACAGATAGTGTAAAAACAGAAAGCGATTCTACTGCGGTAGACAGTACGGAAACTGACAGTACTACTTTAGATTCATCCGCGGTTGAGAAACAAGCTTTATAAATAAGTTCATTCATACTATCTAAATAACGAAATACCATGATATTGAATTCTTCAATGTTAAAATATACATTACTAATCGGCTTAGGTTTTTGTTCCTTCGTTACGTTTGCGCAAGAAGAAGAGCAAGTACCGCAAGAGGAAGCCAAAGGAAATTTAGGGGAAATTGAAGTTGTTCGGGACTACAAACCTATTTTGGCTGATGCGGTAAAAATCAGACAAAGTCCCGACCTCACGAATAATCGTAAATACCTGTCTAAACTTAACTATTCTGTTTTCGACAGAAAACTAGATATCAATACGGGAACACATCGCTTAGAAATACAACAATTGCCTGCGATGCGACCAGATATATTAACCAATAACTACGCGAAAATAGGGGCCGGAAACTTTAACACCCTCTTAGGGGAGGTCTACATTAGTAACGGTGAAGATCAAGCACTTCAAGTAGGCGGTTTTGCAAAACACCTCAGTCAAAAAGGATCGGATTACGAGGGGCAGAATTTTAGCGAGCAAAAAATCGGGTTATTCGGAAGAAGTATCTTAGACAGAATAACGTTGAATGGAGAAATCGGCTTTAATCGTTATGCAACGCGATATTATGGTTTTGTTCCCCTTCAGCCGGAATTAAACACCGACCCTACGAAGCAGCATTATAACGACCTTTACCTTAAAGGAGAATTGAACAGTAATTATGAGGATAACGAAGAGTTGTTAAGCTATTCGCTTAAAGTAGATGGATACCTGTTCGGCAATGCTTTCTCAACGAAAGAAAATTCCTTTGCCCTCAGTGCCAACATCAACAAAAAAGTTAACGCTTTTAATGTGGGGGCGAATGTTTCGGGAGATTTTACCAGTCTCAAGAGTAATGACTTAAGCTTAGGAAATCATATCGCCCGTTTGAATCCCTATATCCGTTTTCAGGGAAAGAATTATAAATTGACCTTGGGAGCTACTTTAGTAAGCGAATTTGGCGGGGAAGAGAATAGAAACAATATTTTCCCAACTGTCGACTTTGATTTCGCCTTAGTGCCAGAATATGCGAGCATATATGCCGGTGTGAAGGGAGATGTGGTTAAAACCTCATTCCGGTCATTAGCTAATGAAAACCCTTTTCTTACGGAAAGCCCTTTCCTGGACACAACAAGCAATAGCCTAGTTGTACGTAATATGTTGGAAAAACTGCACGTTTTTGGAGGATTAAAAGGCAATGCCGGCGCTACCTTTGGTTATAAAGTTGGCGTCTTTTACAAACAAATCAGCGACCTGCCTTTTTACGCTATTCAGCCTAATTCACCTTCAAGATATGATATCATATACGATCGTGGAGAAAAGAATAAAGTCTTTGGTTTAGAAGGAGATATTAACGTCCGCGTATCTGAAGCGGTCAGCTTAGGCGGTAATTTATTGTTTAACGAGTATGATTTGGAAAATGAAGCTGAAGCTTGGTATATTCCAAAATTGCGCCTCGCTGCTAATACTCGGATCAATATCAGCAAAAAGGTATACATAGATGGCGAGCTTTTCTTCAACGATGCGATGAAAGCTAAAAGTTATCAACAATATGCCGGTGTAAGCGGTACAGATCCAAATGCACCTGTTACTGTATCCATGCCATCGTTTGTTGATATTAGTGCCGGATTGGAATACCGCGCTACAAAGCAGATTGGCGTATACGTCAGGGGAAATAATTTACTAAACAAAGGTTATGAACGCTTCTTATACTACCCACGCTTAGGCTTTAATATAATAGGCGGTGTAAACGTTTCGTTTTAATTGTTAAGCTTTCTAAATTTGCCGACTCAAACGAAAGAAGGAATGTTTAATTTAGGCCAATACTTGCATCAACTCTTACTTATACATCCACAAGTCGGGGTACCGGGTATTGGTGTTTTTACCAAAGCGCGCATTGCAGCTCGATACGATGAGCAATTAGAAAAGTTTTTGCCTCCTACAAGCAGCTATTCGCTCATTCCTCACGCAACGACCGATAATTACCTAGTTGACTATGTTGCTAAATCCATGCACTTATCCAATGAGGAAGCAATTGACGTTGTCGATAAAACAGTAAATCGTTTGCTGACTGATATTGACGAACAGGGTGAAGCGAAGTTAGAGCCAATAGGTTATCTAAAGCAAATGGATGGAACGTATACGTTGGTTTCAAAAGAACTTCAATCGTTTTGGGGCTTACAGCCGGTGGATGATTATAAAGAAGAGTCTTTACCGGAAGAATTACCGGCTGTACAGGAACAGCCCGATACGATACTACAAGAACCTGCGATTCCTACTGAGCCGGAACAGCCTGAAATTAGCTATGAGACCGTAGCGAACCAAAGGGAAACGAATAATAATGTTTGGCTTTGGGTAGTAACCGGCATTATCGCTATCGGGCTAGCTGCATTTTTATTCTGGAAGCGTCAGGAGCCCGGTATTCCGCCGCATCAAAACGAAATTAACGTTGCCTTGAAAGATACAACGAATGGCTCAGCAAACACAGCAAAGGACACATCCACTAACCTACCAGATACAACGACAACCGGCCTTCCGGCCGACTCTTTAGCCGATTCGCTGAATCAGCGTGTATCTAAAGAGGAAAAAGAGCCGCTTGTACGAAAGGCATCAAAAGAAAAACCGTTTTCAATTGTAATCGGCTCGTTTAAAACCATGAAATTAGCGATTGAACAAGCAAAATATTTTAGAACGATCGGTATTAATGCATTTGTCCTGGAAAGCAATATGCCCAATAATAGAAAAAAGATATGTTATGGGTCCTATCCAACTAAAGAGGCTGCAAAGGAGCAATTGGAAAAAGTTAGGAACGAGATAACGAAAGAAGCATATATATATCCCTAGTGTATAAATGCCGGGAATAAATTTTATCTTGGTACCGATATTAAACAAACAGTGTAAAACAAAATTATTATTTATAAAACATGTTTTTATTACAAGTTACAGACACACCCGCTACATTGGACTCGATGCTTACCGCACCGGGCCCTTCTACTGCACCGATTGAAGATTTAAGTTTGTTAGACCTGCTTATTAAAGGAGGATGGGTGATGATTCCTATCGCCATTCTCGCTTTCTTGGGTTTGGTAATTTTTATAGAAAGGTACTTGACCATAAAAAAAGCTTCCCGTTATGATTCGAATCTTATGATTCAGGTCAAGCAGAACATCATGTCGGGCCGTTTGGAGGCCGCATTGGCGCTTTGCAGGAATAGTAACGGACCTTTAGGGGCCATGCTTCAAAAAGGGCTTACCCGTATCGGTAGACCCATTAAAGATATTGAAGGAGCGATTGAGAACGTCGGTAAACTGGAAGTATCAAAACTTGAGAAAAATATTAATATATTAGGTATCATTGCAGGTATTGCGCCAATGCTAGGTTTTGTTGGTACAATCATTGGGGTGATTACAATTTTCCATGAGGTCTCCATAAAAGGAGTAATTGAAATCGGCACCGTATCCGGAGGTTTATATACAAAAATGATTACTTCTGCATCCGGACTCATTATCGGTATTATTGCCTATGTAGGGTATCATATATTGAATATGATGGTTGACCGTTTAATTCTTCGCATGGAAACAGATGCCATTGAGTTTATCGATCTATTGGACGAACCAGGCAGCTAAATTGGTTTTTGGCATTACTTCTTCGACTGAGATTTGAAACTTTCGGGCACCGGTAATGTTCAGGGCCATTAATTCAAAAATGTATTTCCAATGAATTTAAGAAAAAGACACCATAGACCAGCTGCAGAGGTCCACACATCGGCCTTAAACGATATCATGTTCTTTTTGCTACTATTCTTTTTATTGGCCTCGGCAGTTGCCAACCCTCAAGTAGTGAAACTCTTGTTGCCCAGGTCACAGTCGGGAGAGCAGTCGGTAGCTAAACGAACCATAAGCTTGTCAATTAATAAAGATTTGCAGTACTTTGTAGAAAAAAAGCAAGTATTGCTCGATCAATTGATGCCCACCCTACAAAGTTATGTACAGGAAGGGCAGGAATTGACCGTGCTTTTATATGTTGATAGAACAGTAGCAATTGAAGATGTGATTCAGGTGATGGACATTGCCAATAAGTTAAAAATAAAGCTTGTTTTGGCCACCGAACCAAAAGAGAAGAGTTAGGCATTTAAATCGGAGAGTGTGCGATGAATCATCAGCATAAACAAGACAACAATTACCCCAAAGCTTTCGCAATATCGGCAGGCGTATTTGCTGCGTTCCTGCTGTTAAGTTTTTTTTGGATGCTGAGCCAACCAGCTGTTGAGTTTGGAACCGGCGGGTTAATTGTGAACTATGGTACCGTCGACGAGGGAATGGGCGATGATTATATGAGCTTGGATGAGCCTTCAATGGATCCCAACGCTAATCAAACACGACCTGATAAAGTTGTACCAAATGAAGAACCTACACCGGTAGCCTCGCAAGAAACCAATGATAAAACAGTGGTTACACAAGACGTAGAGGATGCCCCCGCCGTGGTGACTAAAGAGAAAGCAAAACCGACATCTACTACACCTACCATTACACCGGAGAAGAAGGAAAGCAAACCGACCGTTAACCCCAACGCCCTTTATACCGGCAAGAAGAACAAAGGAGTGGGTGTTGGCGATGGTACGGGATCGACCCCTGGGAATCAAGGTAGTTTGCAAGGGAATAATATGGCCACTAATTACGGTGAGGGTGGCTCGGGTAATGGCCTTGTAGGCTTACCCAACAGATCTTTTGCAGTAAGGCCGCAAATAGAAGATAAAGGTCAGCTTTCCGGTCGGATTGCGGTAGAAATCACAGTAGATCGGAATGGTGTGGTAACCCGTGCGAGAGCAGGTGCTAAGGGCACCACCTTGTCAGACGCTTCACTTTGGGAAAAATGTGAGGCGGCGGTCAGAAATGCACGGTTAAATGCAACCGACGGAGGACCTGAATTTCAATCGGGTATTGTAGTGTTCAACTTTAAAGTAAAGTAAGCACTCGTTTTCCATATCATGAACTATATTGAGGTAATTGATTATCTATACGGCCGTCTTCCGATGTTTACACGGGACGGCTCTTCTGCTTTCAAGAAAGATCTAACAAATATTCGCGCACTTTGTGCCGCCTTGGAAAACCCGGAAAAAGCATTCAAAGCTGTACATATAGCAGGCACTAATGGCAAAGGGAGCAGCTCACATATGCTGGCAGCGGTTTTACAAACAGCTGGATATAGAACCGGTTTATATACCTCTCCTCATCTTTTGGATTTCAGAGAGCGAATAAAAATTAACGGGGTATTGATACCGCAGGCCTACGTAATCGATTTTGTCAAAAACAATCAATCGTTGATCGAAACGATACAGCCTTCTTTTTTTGAGGTTACCGTCGCCATGGCTTTTCGTTATTTTGCTGATATGCATGTTGATATTGCGGTTATTGAAACCGGCCTAGGTGGTCGGTTAGATTCCACAAACATCATCAGCCCGATCGTTACTTTGATTACCAACATCGGTTATGATCATATGAACATGTTAGGGAATAGCCTAGCGGAAATTGCCTATGAAAAAGCCGGCATCATAAAAAGTCATACGCCCATTGTTATCAGCGAGCGGCAACAAGCTATAGAACACGTTTTTATCAATCGAGCACAAGAGTTGGTGGCACCCATTTTCTTCGCCAGTGATGAATGGAAAATAGATGAAATCGCAGTGGACACCGAGTTCCAATATCTAAAAGCAATACCTGAAAAAGAAAAGCCGTTTGAGACCTTGGAGCTGTGTTTGGATTTAAAAGGAAGCTATCAACAGAAAAATCTGCCTGGTGTTCTTAGCACGATCCGTATATTGAAGGAAATTGGTTTCACCGTTTCCGAAAACGAACTAGTCGATGGTTTAGAAGGGGTTCAAAAACTTACCGGTTTGATGGGCCGCTGGCAGAGGTTGTCGGCACAACCCTTAACGATATGCGATACGGGACACAATGAGGACGGCTGGAAAGAAGTAATCAAAAATATTACCCGTACACCCTTTGAAAAACTTCATATGGTTATTGGAGTAATGCGCGATAAGGACCTTGAGCACATGCTAACCTTGCTTCCTAAGGAAGCCAATTTCTACTTTTGTAGCCCCGCTTTCCAACGGGCTCTTCCGGCAATAGATTTGCAGTCACAAGCCGCTAATTATGGATTAGTTGGGGAGGCCTATGATAGTGTACAGCATGCTGTAGAAACTGCCGGACAAATCGCGTCAAAAGAAGATCTGATTTTTATCGGGGGAAGCACCTTTGTGGTGGCAGAAGCCTTGCCACTCTTTCAATGAAATTTGTTAGGGTAATAATATAAGATGGCGTCAAAAAAGTGCTACGTTCGAATAACACTTTTTTGACACCTCTTTATCTCTAAATTATTTTCCTTCTCTCGAAAGCGAATAAGGCACGTCCTCGTTTCCGACACCACGTGTCTTGTTCGGTTGACTGCCCATCTCAAACTGAATGGTTGCTCCTTTTACCAGTTCTTCATGCGAAAAGAAATTTTTAGTATAGGCTTTGCCATTAAGTAAAAGCTTATCAATAAACCTGTTATCTAAACTATTATTAGGAGCATCCAAGCTAATCTCTTTCCCTGTGGGCAATTTAATCTTAGCATGCTTAAATAAAGGCGCACCGATAACATACTGGTCGGTTGCAGGCGCCACCGGATAAAAGCCCAATGCTGAAAACACATACCAAGCCGAGGTCTGCCCATTATCTTCATCACCGCAATACCCATCAGGGGTAGGCAAGTACATTCTATTCATGGTTTCGCGAACCCAATACTGTGTTTTCCATGGCTCGTTCGCATAGTTGTATAAATAAATCATGTGTTGAATTGGCTGATTCCCATGAGCATATTGACCCATATTTGCAATCTGCATTTCTCGAATTTCATGAATTACCTGCCCGTAATAACTATCATCGTAAATAGGCGGCAACGTAAATACGGAATCCAGTTTATTAGCAAATGCTTCTTTACCCCCCATTAAATCGATCAGTCCTTGTATATCATGAAATACGGACCAGGTGTAGTGCCAACTATTCCCTTCGGTAAAAGCGTCTCCCCACTTGAAAGGATTAAAAGGTTTTTGGAAATTTCCATCTTGATTTTTACCCCGCATTAAACCCGTTTCAGGATCGAATAACTTCTTATAATTTAAACTTCTTTTTTTATACAGTTCGATTTCCTTTTTTGGTTTATTCAATTTCTTAGCAAGCTGATATATGGCAAAATCATCATAGGCATATTCCAAAGTCCGAGCTGCATTTTCATTGATGTTTACATCATAAGGCACGTAGCCCAGTTTATTGTAAAAATCAGCTCCTGCACGACCTACCGCAGTTAGCGGACCGGCATGATTGGCCCCATGCAGCAAAGCTTCATATAAGGTTTCAATATCGTAGCCGCGTAGACCTTTAATATAAGCATCAGCCACTACAGACGCTGAATTATTACCGACCATGACATTTCTTAAGCCGGGACTTGCCCATTCAGGAAGCCACCCACTTTCTTTATACGCGTTTACCAAGCCTTCTTGCATTTTGGTATTCATTTCGGGGTACACGAGATTCAGGAATGGGAATAGACACCGAAACGTATCCCAAAAGCCTGTGTCTGTGAACATATACCCCGGAAGTACTTTCCCATTATAAGGGCTATAATGCACTACCGTTCCATTCGCATCATATTCAAAAAACATGCGTGGGAATAAAAGTGTACGATATAAATTTGAATAAAAAGTACGCACCTGGTCAATACTGCCCCCTCCTACTTCTACCCTACTTAAAGCCTCATTCCAAACATCCTTACCCTCCTGTTTCAAGGTTTCAAAACTCTTATTCCCAATCTCCTTTAAATTTAATGTCGCTTGCTCATGACTTATAAAAGAGGAAGCGACTTTGATGTTGATCTGCTCACCTGCTTTGCTAGTTTTGAAGTGTATCAGCGCTCCAACATGTTCTCCGGTAGACTCTAAAATTCCACTTCGAAGTGTTTCTCCGTTAAAAACAGCAACACCGTCGAAGTCCCGATCAAATTCCATCACAAAATAATTCTTGAAATTTTCCGGTACTCCTCCACTATTCTTAGTAGAATAACCAATAATTTTGTTCTCATTCGGAATCACTTTGATATAAGATCCTTTATCAAAAGCGTCAATTACGACATAAGCACTGTCTGTTTTCGGAAAGCTCATTCTAAACCGCGCTGCTCTCTCCGTCGGAACGATCTCTGTTGTTACATCATGATCAGCTAAATAAACACTATAGTAGTATGGGGTTGCGACTTCTGCTTTATGAGAAAACCAGCTGGCACGGTCATCTTCTTTAAAACGGGCTGCCCCGGTAACCGGCATAATCGCAAACTGGCCATAATCATTCATCCAAGGTGATGGTTGGTGGGTTTGTTGAATCCCCTGATTTTATCAGCATCGTATGTATACATCCAACCGTCGCCCATTTTTCCGGTTTGCGGCGACCAAAAATTCATACCCCAAGGGCGAGCTATCGCCGGATAAGTATTGCCGGTTGATAGGCTGTGTTTTGACAGGGTACCCACAAGCGTACTTACATAATCGACAGGATTCGACACAGTTTTCACTTCCTGCCCACAAAGCGTGGAAGTAACAAAGTACATAGAAAATAAAAGGATAATGCGTTTCATTAGATTTTAGTTTTTGCTTGATTCAATATAGTGCTGACTTTGGTTAGTGAAAAATAAGCTCACGGAGCTAATATATAGAAAATTTTCAATATTGCTAAAACGTTAAAGCTATAAATTGCTTAGAAGTCGCAAGCTCTTTCCGGAACAGATGGCTGACGAAGCATTCTTAACGTCAAACAACGTTTAGCATTCGCTATTAAATTTCGGATGGAAACTTCTGCAAGCGAATATTGAGCGAAACTAAAAAGTACCGTGCGAGTCGATTATTTTGCATATCCATAATACTATTACCTAAAATTTCTCTCCTAACACCTGTATTTTTATTAAACAGGTCAAAACCCTGTAAGCGGATCGCCAGCATATCATTTTGTAGAAAAGACTTCTCTATGTAGACATTGAGCAACGTTGGGTTTGCGCTAATCGAACTACTATACCCGGAGTTAAAATTTTGCGAAAAATCGGCACTGATAATCCATTTTTTAGGAAGATAGCCTTTCCCACCAAAACCAAGACTAAATGTATTAGCGCCCGCGTCCATAAAAGATGGAATATTATACCTTATCTTATTTATCGTATAACTGCTCCGTAAATCAGCCTCCAACAAATCTTCAATTTGAAAGTTGACCTGCAAATTTTGGGAAAATATCATGTTTCGGCCAACATTTCTCACATTATTGATATAAGTTAGATTATTGGTGTAATCCATTGAACCATTCAAATTGAGCGTCAGCACCTTTCCTGCCAGCGGCGCACTATAATGATAAAAGCCTCTTAAGTCATAATAGCCATTTGCATTTAAAAACGCTGTTTCCTGTATGGTGCTATTAGGTGTACTTATCCGATTTGTCACTACCTTATCCTGTATATGCGTAAAGGAGAAATTGGTAAAAAGCGAACTCCCATTTTGTATGTTGAAGCTTCTGTACTGAACACTCACCATATTCATAAACTCCGGTTTCAAATTAGCATTTCCAACTACAATATACTGTGGATTTGATACATCCCTAATGGGTTGAATTTGTGTAAATGCAGGCTGGTTGTTTTGCCCTCGATAATTTAACGAGAGGTTGCTGGTCTTATTAATTGCATATTGCAAGCGGGCACTGGGAACAAAGTTCAAATTATTTATATGCGTTACCACGTCTCTAGAAGGCGTTTTCCCATCCAACTTCGTGGGTTGCAAGGCAAAGCCAACGGTATACTTCAGTCGATCAAGACTGCCCTGGTAATTAATACCGAATTGATGCGTCTGGAAGAGGTAATCGTAATCAATACTTAAAGAATCTACCAACGACTCCCGAGCAGTAACAGAATCTATATCGAAGGTATTTCTAGCATTTGCAATGGAGTTAGATTCATATTGATAATTCAACTCCAAATAACTTCGTTTGGTTACCGGCTCCATATAAGACATGCCCAGTAACATACTTCTATTATAGCTGAAGTTGCCTACTCGCTGTAAAAACTGCTGATATCCGACCTGAGGATTATTATAACCTGAATCAATACTCGTTGAAAAATCATTTGCCACATCGCTCCTGGTACGCTTATAATACTCAAACTTCGCGATTACACTTAGGTTTCTACCTCTTGTCGGAAAACGATGATTATAAAATAAATCGATATCAAAGTTCGGATCACTATACGTGCCCGAAGTTTTATAAAGCCTGTCTGTGAACACTCTTTTATCCGTTATTGCGCTGTGGCTCTCACTTAATAAATCATTTGTAATATAGGAGGCCGTAGGCGTGATTTTCAAGTAATTTGCCGTATCAATATTCGCTTCCACTGTCCATGTAAGCTTATGCTTGATATTATCTGAAAGTGATTTTACTTCATCGAGGGAATTAATCTGCCGATTTTCATAAATACTGGTTAATCGAGTTGTTCCGATTGTTTGATTTCTACGCTTCGTAAATGTATAGCCCCCATAGACAGATACCCCTTTTGCCACTTCGTCCCGATAGTTCATGCCTATGGAGCTTGCACTATTGATACCATCCCCTCCGTCAATCATGCTACTTAAATCAGTGCCATCACGGCTACCGGCTCCACTGATATCGCCAAAGCTAAATAAGCTGGTATTCGTATTATTAGTGGATCCTAAAATAGATACTTGCTTATTCCCTTTAAACTTATTAGCCGAGAAACTACCGATATATCTGCTATGCGCCTTGTCATTCGCATCCACACCGCCTCCGGCGGTAACCTGACCGAAAGTTCCAAAATTTTTATCTTCTTTAATGGTGACATTCAACACTTTTTCCGGTTCTGTATTTTTGATGCCGGTTATGTTAGCCTGATCGCCATAGTCATCTATGATCTGCACATTTTCTACGATCTCCGCCGGTAGGTTGCGTGTCGCGGTCAACACATCACCATCAAAAAAATCCTTTCCATTTACCTTCACTCTGGTAACGCGCTGCCCCTGCGCGTCAATATTCCCATTTCTGTCTACCTGTAAACCCGGCATCTGCTTGATCATTTCCTCTAATAGAGCGTTCTTACGAACGGAATAAGCCTTTGCGTTATATTGAATTGTGTCTTGCTTGATCACAACCGGAATAACGCCATATACGGCTATTTCCTGCAGTTCATGTGGTTGCTCCTTCAAATTAACGGTTACAAGCTCCGTTATGGGCAGTAATACATTGGAAGTATAATGCCTTTCGAATAATTGAAAGCCAATCAGGCTAAAGGTTAGTTTAAAATCACTGGCCGCTACCTTGTTAAAAATGAAACGTCCATGCTCGTTTGTGCTGGCCATCATTGTATCACTTTTTGCGTAGAGCCGAACAGTCACACCCACAAGCGGCCTGCCGGTAGAATCTTGCACTACACCGCGCACTTCTCTTGTCTGTATCTGTCCCTTTGCAATTGTAACAAAAGAAAAAATCACAATTATGCAAACCAATGCCCTGTGCATATAATATTTTAATCCTACCGATGCTTTATTAGTAACGAGAAATAACTTTAAATCTTATAAACACTCTAATATAGTTGAATTAATGCTTATTTCATCTGCAAATATTTTTTTTATCCATAGGTTGGGGCCTGTCTGATCGGCGATGATACCGATCCAGCTGACGCACGTTAGCACATAAGCCGTCAAAAAATTTACAGAGTTGTTGCTTAGTCATAAAATTTAAAGATGGATATTTAAAGCGATCAGCTCTGTAATTTATATTATGGTATTTATGATTCAATAAAAAAAGGAAAGCCCTAGTTTATCACTAAAGCTTTCCTTTTAAAAAATTATTAACAGCGCTTACTCCGCGTTATAACTTACTTTTGGTATATGTTTGTCGATTTCCCAACGGCCGGTTCCCTCTTCTCCAATAACATCAAACATTTCTAAAATTCTTCTTGCTACATATTCTTCTTCAATTTGTTCCGCCAAGAACCATTGAATAAACTGAAAGGTAACAAAATCTTTCACTTTAAAGCATTTTTCAGCGATGTTGTTAAATTGAGCGGTCACATGCATTTCTTGTTCCAACGCCAATTCAAAAACACTTCTGAAAGATTCGAAATCCTTTGGTACGTTAACAATTTCCGGCGAAATGGCCTTTCCTCCACGATCGTTAATATAATTAAACAGTTTCAGCATATGGTGGCGCTCTTCATCAGCCTGTTTGGCAAAATAACCCGCGCTGAAATCGAAGCCTTGATCATCACACCAAGACGACATAGCTAAATAAATAGCAGAGGAATGCGCTTCCACTTTAACCTGCTCATTTAATATTCTTTCTATTTCTTCATTTAATGAAGTTTTTAATCTCAATAGATCTTTCATATTCAAAATCGTTAATACTTAGCGGCGATAAAATGCCGTTAATCTTTATACAAAGATAACAGAAACGAGACTTAAGTTGCTTAAAATAAAATCAATACGTATTCAGTCTAAATTACTAAACCGCATTAACACATTCAAAGACGGCCTCGTCTCCTAGACGAGGGAATGCAATAAAGCGCTCAATGGATGAGGGGGTTACGACCGCTAGACCTTGATAACTAATAACTTTGCAGGGAAGATACTTTCAGACAGTCCTTAATGACACCAGGTAATTCCATCATAAATTTAGCCCCTTGCATCAGTTCTTTTAATCTCACTACTTCAGTCACATTCAACACAAAGCAACGTTGAGATCTAAAAGGCATCAAAATGGTTAAATCAGAGCTTGAAGTAGGCGCACATAACAATTCATCGACA
Source organism: Olivibacter sp. 47 (assembly GCF_030372825.1). Taxonomy (NCBI): domain Bacteria; kingdom Pseudomonadati; phylum Bacteroidota; class Sphingobacteriia; order Sphingobacteriales; family Sphingobacteriaceae; genus Olivibacter; species Olivibacter sp. 47. The sequence goes on along the minus strand of NZ_JAUCNR010000001.1, from coordinate 4,484,696 downwards.
GCTATGGTATCCACTTGTTTTCTAAAACTTATAAAATCGGCCACTTTAAAAGGCGTACAATCACCTGCAAATTCCAACCAGTAGCAGTTTTTATTGCTGCATTGTAATACAGCGCCATGTTCTGTTCTAAAAATCTCCTCTAAACTTGCAAGACCACAAAGCATATTCTGCAAACATTTTAATTTTACCAATGCGAATATAGCGATTATGTATAATCAGTCCAAATTAATGAATATTATTTTTCACTATTTCTTGCTGATTGAGAAGCGTTTCTAAATAATTCCGAACAGAGACCCTCCCCGACTAGCTAATTGATCAACCCGTTTTTCGATTTCGGGCACCTTTTCCAGAGGTGGTGCATGGTGAGGTTTGTTACGCGCGTCAATAATCAGTGGCCCCTTACATCCCCAATGCTTATACTCGACAAAGCTATTGACGCCATAAATATCATGCGAAGGATTGCTTCGTGTAAAGCACACCCAAACGAAATTATTGATATTTTCAGCCGTAAATTGCAGATCATCGCAAAGCACAATTAAAGCAATGCCGCTTAAATCCATGGATGTGAGCTCTTTTGCAAACACTTCCAGTTCGTCTTTCGCTTGCGGATAAGCAGTGAAAGGAGCTGCCTGAACAGCCAGTACACCGGGGACTACTATTTTTTTTTGTGCAAAGTTCCTGGGAAAATCTAGGCCGGCAGGCATTTCCGGCCACAAGATCCTCTTTACATTCCCCGCAGCGGCAAAGACTACCTTTGATCCCGAATTAAGTCCTTCGCCGCTATAATCGAGGGTATCTATCGTTGTCCGTGTATGAAAGTGAAGATCTCTTGCAAAATCCATTCGTGACAGTACATGCATAAGAAAAGCCGGAATATCATGTATATTCAATGAAGGATTATCCTCTTTCGCCGCTATAAACAAGTATTTAGCTAAACTTAACTGATTTTTTCCCAATACTTGATTGGCTATGGTTAATATCTCCTGCGGTCTATCGATTTTAAGATAAGGCGTATATCGTTCCGAACCAATGGCAAAAAGCAGCGGGTGTACGCCAGCCGCATCCACGGCATGAACAGCATGCAGACCATTGATTTCCTTAGGAATAGCCGGGCCGCTAATTTCATGAATCAATTCGCCAAAGCTTGTGTCCTCTTGTGGAGGTCTACCGACTACCGTGAAAGACCAAATAGCATGCTTGCGGTAATACACGTTATGTACATGCATCAGTGGGAACGGGTGTACTAAGCTATAATAGCCAATATGATCACCAAAAGGCCCTTCGGGTTTATTTTCATTGGGATACACTGTTCCTGTGATAACAAAATCGGCATCGGCGGAAATACAAAATCCTTCACTATCGTAAAAATAGCGAAACCTTCTGTTACCAAGTGCACCCGCAAAAATCATTTCTGAAAGCCCTTCCGGTAAAGGCATTACGGCCGCCAAAGGGTGAGCAGGGGGCCCTCCAACAAAGATGCTCACCTTGAGTGGTTTTCCAAGTTCGTTGGCCTTTGTCTGATGCACACCTATTCCCCTATGGAGTTGGTAATGAAGCCCTACTTCCTTGTCTTTTATATAATCATTTCCACCAAGTTGGATACGGTACATGCCTAAATTGGCCTGCATAATCCCAGGCTTTGTCACATCTTCCGTATAAACCTGCGGCATGGTAACAAAAGCCCCCCCGTCCATTGGCCAATTAACAACCTGCGGTAATGCACTGATCGTCGTCTTTCCATAGTTTATCGGACTATTCTTACCAACTTTCATGGGTAGAGCCGACAATGCATTTAAAGAAATGCCGGCATATTTTAACGGGTTTTTAAGCGCTCGCATGGGATCCATTTTAAGATCGACCATCAATTTCATTTTATGAAGGGTATCCCTAAACATGAAGCGCGACCGCTCGAGCGTACCAAACAGGTTAGACACCGCAGGAAATTTGCTCCCTTTTACTCGCTCAAACAGAAGAGCTGGGCCACGATGCTCATATACGCGCAAATGAATCGCAGCCATTTCCAAATAGGGATCCACCTCCTCTTTAATCCGCACTAGGTGTCCATTTTGTTCCAAATCTCTTACACATTCGGCTAAGCTTTTATATCCCATGTAATTTCATTTCTCTTGGCGCCAAAATAGACAAAAAGCCCTTTTTTCACAAATATTTAGTCCTTATCTTAAGCCACAGTAATAGCTTCGGAGCGAATAACCGAGGCCAGCGAAACATCTACGCCCGTATAAAGAGATAGAGGCCTTCGCAGTTTGGCCAAAATTCACATTAATGCATAGCAATTGTTACTGCTTTGCCTTTTTACGAATTTGAATATTTGTTATCTTCGTTCTTAGGTCGTCATTTGCTTTCGTCGTACTTTTAAGGGTACTATAAAAGGCTTCACGTTATATCTAAGGCATTTCTATGGATGAAATACGAAGGCGCTTTGGTGAGATATCAGAAAAATATGACCAAGAGCGCGAACAATTAATCCCCTGCTTTCAGGACTTCTATCATATCAGTCTTCCACTGATACAGAACCATTACCATGCAGAAAATCTGTTGGATATCGGAGCGGGAACCGGCTTATTTTCTTACTTTGTCTATCAAGTTAATCCAAAGCTAAAGTATACGCTGCTCGACATATCGCCTGAGATGCTTGCTGTTGCGAAGAGACGGTTTACCGGTTTAAGTCACTTTTCTTACCTGGAGATGGATTACAGGGAACGTTCTCTTCCCGGAAAATATGATATCATTATTTCTTCGCTCTCAATCCACCATTTAACGGATCAGGAAAAATCCATTCTTTACCAACGGATCTTTAAAGCTTTGAAGCCAGACGGCTTGTTTATTAATGCCGACCAAGTAAAAGGTCGTACACCGGCGATCGACAATTTTTACCAAGATCAATGGCGTCGTTCGGTTATTGAATCAGGGCTGAATCAAGAAGCCATACAAAATGCGTTTAAACGGACTGCTTTGGATAAGCTTGCTCCCTTATCCTGGCAATTAAACGAGTTGCAACGGATCGGCTTTAATGAAGTGGATTGTATTTACAGATACCACAACTTTGTAGTCATGATTGGCAGGAAGAGCTAAAATTTAACCGCATTTACTCCAAATCTATTCAGAAAGTCGACACCCTCATCCGATGTTAAGCCTTTGTATTCAGCATAAGAGTATTTATACAGCACTTTGACGATACCTGCTGAGTAAATTAACCGAGCGCAGGGTAAACAAGGTGATAACGTAGTATACAAGGTTGCACCTTGTAAACCTGCTCCATTTTTTACCGCATATAAAATGGCATTTTCCTCGGCATGTAAAGCCAATGAACAACTTCCTTTGGAATCGCGAGCACACCCTTCCAATGGCCACTCTTGATCGCAGTTATGCGTCCCGGACGGAGGTCCGTTATATCCGATCGATATAATTCTGGTATCCTTTGCCAATACTGCCCCTACATGCGCCTTTACACAATGAGAGCGTTCGGCAAGCTCGAGTGCCAAATTCATAAATATTTCATCAAAACTAGGTTTTGTCATCTCTTCTGATTGTTACATTGCAAAACTGTTACAGAGCCACTTAATGATAAAAAAATAGGGGCCTCAAGCGTAAATAACTTTACTTAACAGTGTTACAAAAATAGAATTAAAGCCCAAAATTCCTGTGACTTTTTTCAACAGAAACTTCCATTTAATATTTTTTTCTTATACTTGCAGCTCAACCAAGTAATGAAAATATGATTGAAATAATCATTTCCGGTGTTGGTTTAGGAATTATTTTATCTTTTCTGACCGGCCCGGCTTTCTTCGCATTACTGAAAACAAGTATAGAAAAAGGCTTCTATGGTGGTCTTTCTTTTGCATTTGGCGTATTCGTAGCCGATGTCATGTATGTAGCACTTGCCCTATATGGATCTTCTTACATTGCTCGTGAAAAAGAGATTCTTTTACCTCTTGGCATTATTGGCAGCTTTGTATTACTAGGTGTAGGCATTCATTATATTCGCAAAAAAGTCACCATCAAACGCACGAAGTGTCTATCTAAAAAGGAGCATAGTGGGTACTTTATTAAGGGGTTAGCCATGTGTATTTTCAACCCAACACTGCTACTTTATTGGATTAGTGTGACAAGTGGCGTTGTTTCTATCAGTAATACCTTTGATTTAAAGCGAATCGTACCTTTTTTTGCTTGTGTACTTTTCACTCAGTTAGGCATTGATTCGTTGAAAGCTTTTTATGCCGACAAGCTAAGTCATAAAATCGAAGAATGCACATTGAATAAAATCAATAAGTTCGCCGGTGCGCTCATTATCGTTTTTGCTTTGCGATTGATGTATGAGTTGGTGTTTACGCATACGATTATCTAAGGAATAAGGAAGTAGTTAGTTTAGTTAGTAGGGAAGCTGTATGGAAGGTTTTTACCTCCCCTATTTTAACGGTACCATTTTCGTCGACTGCCCATAAGCAACGGATTAGCTATTCGTTTATTCTAAAAATCCGGGTAGCATACATTCATATGCTCAAGAAAACTTTTTATTAAAAAAACAGGCTGAGATAAACCCGACCTGTTTTCCATCTTTTGCTATTTAGCTTTTAACTGTACTAAGCCGAGTAGTAGGCACGTACGTTTTTACCTTCCACCCAATTCATAAAAGCGCGGTTGACTACTTTGTTCCCACCAGGCGTCGGGTAATCCCCTGAAAAGTACCAGTCGCCTTTATTCTTCGGACAAGCGATATGTAAATCTTCCAACTTTTGGTAAATCACTTCTACCTTTGCTTTGATATCAATCGGAGTCACGATACGCGCAATCTCAGCTGATATTTCCTCATATGTGAATGGTTCATAAATAGCTTTGACATGATTTGGCACCAATGTTTTATCCATATCCAATGATTCCACACATTTTTGATATACGTCATCAATGATGTAATTCATGCCATTTTTTCGCAATAGTGAAATGGCAGCCTCAAAAGCAACAAATTCACCCATTCTAGACATATCAATACCATAACAATCAGGATAGCGTATTTGCGGAGCAGATGAAACAATGATAATCTTCACCGGATTTAAGCGATCCAAAATTTTCAAGATACTTTGTTTTAAGGTCGTGCCACGTACGATGGAATCATCAATGGCCACAATGGTATCCTCACCGCTCTTCACCACACCGTAGGTTGTATCGTATACGTGAGCCACCATATCTTGCCTATCCGCATCCTGCGTAATAAAAGTTCGTAACTTCGCATCTTTAATGCTCAGTTTCTCAAAACGAGGCGATATATTAAGCATATCCTCCAACTCGGTGTCCGATATCTTATCAGTCCGTTTTAATAAGGTATCTTTCTGTAATTTACGAACATACTCGTTAATTCCATCCGTCACACCATAAAAAGCTACTTCAGCAGTATTTGGAATAAAGGAAAAAACGGTATTTTTTATATCGTGATTGATCGCTTCTAAGATACTGGGGCATAACAACCTTCCCAACTGTTTCCTTTCCTGGTAAATCTCGGCATCGCTACCCCGTGAAAAATAGATACGCTCAAAAGAACAGGACTTTTGTTCTTCCGGTTCCCGAAACATTTCTTCGGTAATTGTTCCATCTTTTTTGATAATAAGCGCATGCCCCGGTTTAATCTCGCGAATATTTTCAAATTTGATATTGAAAGCGGTCTGAATAGCCGGGCGTTCTGATGTAACCACCGCTATTTCATCATCATAATAGTAGTACGCCGGTCTAATCCCTGCCGGATCGCGCATAACGAAAGCATCTCCATGGCCGAAAATACCACTAATGGTGTAGCCACCGTCCCATGTTTTTGCAGAACGACGAAGAATATTGGCGACGTCAAGATTTTTTGCAATAAGCGCACTTATTTCAACATTGGAATATCCTTCTTTTTTAAATTTATCAAAAAGCTCTTGGTTCTCGGTATCCAAAAAATGGCCTATCTTCTCCAAAACCGTCACAGTATCAGCCTGTTCTTTTGGATGTTGCCCCAATTCAAACAATTGTTCCAATAATTCATCGACATTAGTCATATTGAAATTACCGGCTATTACTAAATTACGACTCATCCAATTGTTTTGTCGCAAAAAGGGGTGGCAATTTTCAATGCTATTTTTGCCATGGGTTCCATAACGCAAGTGTCCCAGTAGGACTTCGCCAACAAAACTCATGTTCTCCTTTAACCAATGGGAATCTTGAAAGAGTTCGGGTTCAGCTTGTTGAATAGCCGCAAACTTCCGTTGAACATATTCAAAAATTTCCGAAACAGCACTTGGTCCCATTGCTCTATATCGGCTGATATACCGATTACCCGGCTTAATATCAAACTTAATGGTGGCAATACCGGCTCCATCCTGGCCTCGGTTATGTTGCTTCTCCATTAATAAATAAAGTTTGTTGATGCCGTACAGAGAGGTACCGTACTTCTCCTGATAATAAGAAAGAGGCTTTAGCAAGCGGATTAATGCGATGCCGCACTCGTGTTTGATTGAGTCACTCATAGTTGGAATTGAGCATGCAAAATTACATATTTAAACAACTTTGCAAAAAGAAAGCGACCTAAAAATAAACACCCCTATGTAAAAAAATTGGAGCCTCTCCCATCAAGAGGCTCACTGATTCAAACACTGCTGTCTGAAGATATTGGTTTGGTTAATTAGAGTTTCTCACCATGTTGACTAATATCTAATCCCATTTCCTCCTCTTCAGGAGAAACACGTAACTTGCTGATCGCGTTTGTCACACGCAATAAAACAAATGCTACAATAAATGTATAGGCTACAGACCCTATCAATCCTATAAGTTGCGCCCAAAACAAGGAGGTTTCGCCAAAAAACAACCCATCGGTGGCCACTATTGGGTTAACGTGCTTTGAAGCAAAAAACGCCTGTTAGCAACATACCAACCATTCCGCCAACACCATGACTTGGAAAAACATCCAACGTATCATCCACATTCGAACGTGTAGTACGCCATTCAACCAGTAAATTACATATAATTGCCGTCACAACCCCTATAATCAACGAATGCGGAACCGTAACAAAGCCCGCCGCTGGGGTAATGGCAACCAAACCGACTACTACGCCGATTGAAACGCCCAAAGCGGAAGGCTTCTTCCCCCGTGCCGCGTCAAAAAAGATCCAAGCCAGTGCCGCAGCAGCCGATGCTGTAGTGGTTGTGGCCAGGGCTGATGCGGCCAAGTGATTTGCTCCAAAAGCAGAACCTGCATTAAAACCAAACCATCCGAACCATAATAGCCCCATACCAATTAAAACATAAGTAACACGGGCGGGATCATGTCCATTGCTATTCCCCCTCTTCAAGAAGATGGCAGACATGAACGCAGTTACACCGGCCGACATATGCACCACCGTCCCTCCTGCAAAGTCTAACACCCCCATGCTTGCCAGCAGACCTTCGGGATGCCAGGTGGCATGGGCTAAAGGAGCATATATAAAGACGAAAAATAAACAAACAAATAAAATATAGGAAGTAAACCGAATACGTTCAGCGAAAGCTCCTGTTATAAGCGCAGGTGTGATGATTGCGAATTTTAATTGATACATAGCAAAGACGGCCAATGGAATCGTAGGAGCTCCCACCCAATTTGGCCCGTCCAACACGCCCTTAAACATAAAAAAGGTGCAGGGATTTCCGACAATTCCGTGCCATGATTCGCCAAATACCAGACTAAAACCGAATACGACCCAAATAACGGCCACGATGCACATACAGATAAAACTTTGCAGCATGGTCGAAATTACATTCTTTTTCTTCACCATCCCCCCATAAAAAAAGGCCAATCCCGGAGTCATGATCAATACTAAAGCGGTAGACGTTAGCATCCAAGCCACATCTGCACCATCGTATTCCGCAGTAGCTCCACCCCCAGATAGAGGAACTGATGGAAAAATTAGCGCTAACAGCACTACAAGCAAAAGAAAAATAAAAGGAACAGTTGATTTTTTCGAATTCATATTATATTTTAACATAAGTTGGGCCAAATATATACAATATTTCAAAAACAAAACACTTATTTGTATTTTTTTAATACAAAAAATCAAAATAAATTAGAAATAACACAAAATAAAAAGAAAAACGTAACATAAAAATAT
>NZ_JAUCNR010000001.1:4395754-4476470 GCF_030372825.1 Olivibacter sp. 47 | reverse complement strand
AAAACAGACAAATAAAAAAGAACAAAAAAGAAAGTGGAGAAAACAATGAAAAAAGAGAGCGGTTTAAAATCGATTAACTAGTCATACGCAGGGACCGGAATGCTTGCCAACTACTTATTTAACCAAAAATCAAAAACGCTAGTTTTAAAGTAAATCAAGCAGAAAAGCGGGGAATATTCCAAACAGAAGCGTTAACAAGCATAAAAGAAAGGCTACAATAAGCAAGCCGTTCATTGTTCCTGACTGCTTCGGTTCCATGTTTGTATTTTTTAGAAAAGCTTGTAGGGGAATCTTGAAATAAAAGAATAAGGCTACAACAGTAGTAATGGCCCCGGTAATCAATAGAAATAGCCAAGCCGGATTTGCGTTGCTTTCATAGGCATTAAGTACAGCCGAAAAGGTAAGCAATTTAGCGACGAAACCTACTGTCGGTGGTAAGCCGACGAGTGACACCATAAATAAGGTTAACACGCCCATAATTAACGGATTTGATCTCCCAAGTCCTTCGTATTGCGTAATTTCCGTAAAACCAAACTTTTCTTCCAAATAATCGGCAAGCATAAACACGCCCATATTCATTACCACATAAGAAACCAAAAAGAAAAAAAGAATCGGAAATGAACGCTCAGCATCCGTTAATATAATCATAACCAGAAAACCTGTGTGTCCAATGGATGAATAAGCCATCATCCGCTTCATATTACTTTGTCTAATCGCCACTAGATTCCCTAAAAGCATACTAATTATAGCGACGACAGCCAACAGATAAAACAGCGGCATCGGTAATGCTACTGTGCTTTGAGACCAAGCTAAAACAAAGCGTCCTAAAAGCATAATTGCACCTACTTTTGGAGCCGTTGACAAAAAAGCGGTCACCGGTGTAGCTGCTCCCTGATAAACATCCGGACTCCAAAAGTGAAAAGGAACAAGGATAGTTTAAACCCGATACCCGTTAATACAAAAAGTGCGGCAACGATAAACACGGGGAGCGGCATGCTCGTCAAGCTGGCTAAATGTTTCGGGTCAACGAAATTGAGACTTCCGGTATATCCATAAAAAAAAGAAAGTCCATACAGCATAATCGCTGAGCAAACCGTGCCGAACAAAACATATTTCATGGCGGCCTCACTCTGCTTATTATTCCTCGATAAATAAGCCACCATAATATAGGAACCTATGGATACCATTTCTATTGTTATATAAGCCATCAGCCAATTCACAGCAACAACCATTAAATTTAAGCCAATATGAATCGCCAACAGTACGCTCAGTAAATCATCTATTTTCTTTGGGTGCTTTCTCAGCGGCTGATTATAATACACGAACACACAAAACAGTAAGCAAACTACACTAACAAGTGCTTTGAGTGTTGCTCCATGCGTATCCGGTAGAATCATTCCGAAAAAAACGGGTTCAACAGCAGGAGAAAAGCGCTGCATAACTGCGGTAATACCAGCCAGGGTTATACCTATGAAAGTAAAACACCAAGTAAGCGTGGATTTTTCCTTCTGTGCAATGCCTGAGAAAATAGTCATGAGAAAAGTAATCGTCAATATAAATTCGGGCAAAAGGAAAGGCAACCCTTCCCAAACGCCATTTAACAAATTACTGATTTGCGGAATATACGCTCTCATAAACAACACTAATGATTTACGCGACTGACCAGTTCGATTAAAGAAAGTACGGAAGCATTTATCTTGTCAAAAACAAGGGATGGCATAATGCCAAATAACAAGGCTAATAGAACCATTGGAACCAGTGCCCACGTTTCTCGCCGACCAACATCCGTCAATGCAGCCTCCCATTGGCTTCCTCCCTTTAGACGCGTATGCCCAAAAAACATACGTTGCAAAGTCCACAAAAAATAAGCGGCGCTTAATAGAATACCTACCGCTCCACCAATAGCCATCCACCTAGGTAGAAGACCATTAACGCTCTCAGCGTTAAACGCGCCAATAATCGTAAAAGCTTCAGCGATAAAAGCAGAAAAACCAGGAAGTCCTAATGATGCAAAAAAAGCGATCGCCACGAAAGCCGTGTATTTTGGCATGATAGAGGCCAAACCTCTAAAATTATAGATCATCCGATCGTGCACGCGATCATACAAAACCCCCACGAGAAAAAACAACATCGCGGACAAAAATCCATGGCTGATCATTTGAAACATTGCCCCACTAATCCCTTCCGGTGTCAATGATGCAAGTCCCAAGAGTACAAATCCCATATGAGAAACGGAAGAATAGGCTACCAACCTTTTCAGGTCTTGCTGCGCCAACGCGTTCAGTGCCCCATAAATGATTGAGACTACACCGATCAAACCTATCCACCACGAACCGTTGAACGCAATATCAGGAAATATACTATAGCATATCCTGATGATGCCATAGCCTCCCACCTTCAACAATATGCCGGCCAGTATAATAGATATTGGAGTTGGTGCCTCTACGTGCGCATCAGGCAACCACGTATGCAGCGGCACGATAGGAACCTTAATTGCAAAAGCGATGAAGAGGATAATAAATCCGAGTAGTCGAGCCGATATTCCGAACAACTGATAGTTACCGATCCAGGAGAATAGAGCACCATCGACGTAGTTCTTATCATCCATCATGTGTAACAAATTGAAGGTATGATTGCCGGTGACGGGGTCGGTAACCGAAAAATATAAGCCTACCATGACCAGCAACATGAAAACTGATCCAAATAAGGTATACAAAAAGAACTTAATAGCCGCATATTCTCTCCTTACCCCGCCCCAAATACCGATAAGAAAATACAGAGGTAGTAGCATGACTTCGTAAAACACGTAAAACAGGAAAAAATCAAGCGCAACAAAAACGCCCATAACTGCGGTATTTAGCAGTAATAAGAGGGAGAAGAATCCCTTCAGTTGCTTATCGATTTTCCATGAAGCGATTACCGCTATCAGCATAACCAGAGCGGTAAGAAACAAAAACAGCACGGAAAAGCCATCCACGCCAACGAAATAGTCGACCTCCAAGCTTCCTAAACTACCCAGCTCCAGCCTGATCCATGGAAGTTTTTCCACAAACTGATAACTCTCCAAAGCGGAAACCCCAGGTAACTTCCCATCAAAGGAAGCGTACATATAAGCGGCAAGCAATAGCTGTATTACACTTATGCTTACCGCTATATACTTATATATCGTTTTATATGCCGTAGGTATCAGCAATACAAACAGAGCAGCACATAGGGGCAAGAAGATTAAGACAGACAATAAGCTCATATTTTCAGGTTAAGGATTAAAAACTTTTAATCCAACAAATAACACAATTAATAAAACTAAAAACATACTAAATATATAGTATTGTATTTTCCCCTTTCTGGAGCCACGTAATACTCCTCCCATTAAAAAAGCGCCTTTTCCCAAACCATTAACAATAGCGTCCACGAAGTAGCGATCAAGCCATTGTGCAAAATTGGCAAGCGAACGTATAAAGCCTGTAGCCGCTCCTACAACGCCGTCAATTACGACACGATCTATCGCATATAAAATCTTTGAAAGACCAAGCAGAGGTTTCACCAATCCTTTTTCATAGATTAGATTTAGATACCATTGAGAAAAGGAAAACCGGTACAAAGGCCCCTGAAGACCTACTTTTGGATATCTTCCTTTTGCATACCACCTCCAAGCTATGAAAATCATTACAATAGCCAGCCCGTTAACTGCTGCAGGAATTACTGTATGATATATATTGACTCTTTCCAACGTTTCCGGCAACTCAAAACCTTTGATCAGCCAAGTATCTTCAAAAATTAACGGATTGTATGAAAACAGTGGAAATAGCGAACACAAGCCCAGAAACAACATAGGAAACAGCATAATCTTAGGCGCTTCATGAGGCTGGTATACATTTTTATTATTTTCTTCAAGCCGCAGCTCACCGTAAAAGACCTTGAAAACCAACCTAGCGATATAGAAAGCAGTTAGCGCACTGGTAATTAACAACGATATTGGTATCAGCTTCCACCAAGCAACTTGCCACTCAGACCACTCAAAAGAAAATATCAGGATAGCGTCTTTTGATAGATAACCTGCCGTCAAAGGTAGACCTGCCAAAGCAAGCGCAGCTACCAAGGTCAATCGAAAAGTCTGCGGCATATATTTCTTTAATCCGCCCATATTCCGAATATCCTGTGGATCTATCGTAAGGTTATGTTTTGCCTTCAAATGTTGCATCTCATGTATGACTGCTCCTGCAGAAAGGAAAAGTAAGCACTTAAAAAAAGCGTGTGTCACAAGATGAAAGATAGCGACGCCAAATTGACCAATACCAATGGCCACCATCATAAAACCGAGTTGTGAAATGGTTGAGAAAGCCAGGATTTTTTTTATGTCCTGCTGGGTCAACGCAATTGTGGCCGCCATTAGCGCAGTAAAAGCACCAACCGAGCCGATCAGCAAAAGCACTTGATCGTCGAAAAGGGGAGCTATTCGCACCAGCATGAAAACACCCGCAGCAACCATGGTAGCCGCATGGATTAGGGAAGAAACGGAGGTAGGGCCCTCCATGGCATCCGGCAACCAAATATGAAATGGAAATTGGGCCGATTTAGCCATTGCTCCAAGAAAAAACGCTCCTCCTGCGACCGTCAACCAGATAGCTGGCATGGTATGTTCGTCATATGTCCATTGGAGCCCATTGTTTAAAGCTTCCCTGACCATTCCTCGATCTCCAAAAAGAGCGACTAAATCCAGTGTTTGAAATTGGGTATAAATAATCGCTATGCCTACTAGAAAACCTAAATCACCAATCCTATTAATGAGAAAGGCCTTCTTATTAGCCTTAATGGCAGCCGGTTTCGTAAACCAAAAACCAATTAACAAGTATGAGGCAAAGCCAACCAATTCCCATCCTATGTACATCAGTAGCAAGCTATCCGCCATCACCAGTCCTAACATGGCAAAGCAAAAGAGGCTTAAGTACAGCCAATACCGATGAATACCGGGGTCATCTTTCATATACTTCATAGAATATATATGAACCGGCAGTGCAATAACACAAACCAGCAACAACATGATGGCCGATAAGTTATTTAACAGTATACCTGCGCTAAAAGTATTGTTGCCAATTTGAAACCAAGAAAGCTGTTCATGGATTTGTTCCCTATTCCAAACCCTAACAAATACAAAAACAGCGGCTACCAAGCTGACGGAGATAGCCACGGTAGCAGGCACTCCGGTTCGCAGCCGCTTGCCGGCAATAGCCGAAACAAAAAAAGAAAAGAGCGGAGCTGACAGCACAATCAGTGCCGCCAAAACAGGTATCGATAGCTGATTTAGTTGCTCCATTAATCTTTTAAATCGTTAATATCGTCAGGGTTAATGCTTTTATAGTGTTTATATACGTTCAATATAATAGCCAGCGCGACAGCCACGGCAGCAGCAGCCAAAACAATGGCAAATAAAGCAAAAGTTTGCCCCCCATAAAATGTACCATCATACCTTCCAAATGCCACTAAATTCAATACCGCGGCATTGATCATCAATTCGATACCAACCAATACCAAGATAGCATTCTTCTTTGCGAGAACAGCATACATTCCGGTGGAAAACAATAAGGCACTGACGATTAGGAAATGGCTTAGGCTTATCACTGTAGTCGCTTCTCCTTCCTCGCCAGGTGAGCAGCGCCCATTAATGCCATCATTAAAAATATCGAAACTACTTCAAAAGGTAATATGAAGCGAGTCATAAGATTGATTCCTAAATGATGTATTGTATTGTCATGATGTTGTATTAGCAGTTGCTTTTCCTTCGCATCCGTTATCCATTGCGGTTGGTTAGTCGCCACTTGCCATACTACTGTCAACAGAACTGTAAACAGCGCAAGAGAAACCATTCCAGCCTGCCAGGAAGGTATGGAAAATACCCCCTTAAACCCTGACTGCAAATCATTTAACAGCACTTTATTTGATAGCATAAAAGCAAAGAGCATCAATACCAGTACGCCGCCAACATACACGATTACCTGTGTAACAGCCACAAAATCAGCAAGCGCAAACACGTAAAGTCCCGCAACGGCAAACAGGGTTACAAAAAAAAGAAACAGGCTTCGTACTAGATTCTTCATCGAAACAATCAGTATAGCAGATCCTACGGCAGTGAAAGCCAACACATAGAATAGAAGTAGATTTATATTCATGACTTCCGTTTTGCCGCCTCCTTTTCAGCTTGAAAACGCGCCAATTCGGCCCGCTTTTCTTCGATTTCTTCGTCCGTCATCTCCGAAAACTGATAAATCAGGTCCGATAAATTTGAAAAGCTCCGATCGTAATTATCAGTCATGGTGATACATTCTGTTGGACACACGACGGTGCACAAACCACAATACATGCACTTGGCCATATCGATATCGAATTTAGCCGCATATAAGCGCTTCACACTTCCGTCAGAAGTCTTTCCGATGGCCTCTGTCGCCTTAATCGCTTCGATGCTGATGCAGTCTACCGGACAAGCTTTGGCACAAAGGTCACAGACAATGCAATCATCAATCTCAACATCTAATTGGTATCGGGCAACTTCCGGTATCGGTATTTCCTGTTTAGGGTATTGAATAGTGGTAACCCCTTCTTGTTTTTCAAAATAATTTTCCTGTTTGATATCCAATTCTTTACGTGCCTTGCGCGCAGCAAAAAAATGCTTAAGAGTAATACTTAACCCCTTAAGTGCTGTTCCAAACGCATGTAAAGTTCTTTTTAACATATTTCTTCTTAGCTGTAAGCTATAAGCACTAAGCTTTAAGCTGTTCGTTCATCATTCACTCATTTTCAGCTATTGGCTTTCAGTCGCACAAGCTCTTCCCCTATCACGGAATTGGCAATTTATAAGGCTATAGGCCATATGAATAAGCTTTAAGCTACACAAACCCCATCATCACATTGACTAACCGACCGTAGGGAGCTCATGAGTACTGAAAAAAGCAAACACTTACGAATAATCGGCTAATTCTCAAATTGACTAATCAACTATTCAACCATATTCATCGTTCATCATTTATAATTCCTGCCTACCGGCAGGCAGGCATCATTCAATACTAATAAAACTCTACTCAACCGGTTAACTACTAACCGACCATAACCAAAATTCGCCAGATACCGGATATTGCCATACATAAAAAGGCCAACGGTGTTAATACCTTCCAAGATAAACTCATCAATTGATCCACACGTAATCGGGGGAGCGTCCATCTAATTAAAATCTGAATGCCAACAATTGTTAAGGTTTTCAGTAACACCCAAACAATCCCCCATACTATTCCCGTTGTCCAAGCTGCCAATTTCAAGGCTCCTATATTTGGCAGTGGTGTGTTCCATCCGCCCAAAAAAAGCACTACGCCAATCATGGATACCAAAAACATCAAACAATATTCGGCCAGAAAGAAGAAGGCAAAGCGTAAGCCTCCATATTCCGTATGGTAACCCGATACCAGTTCCGATTCCGCTTCCGGAATATCGAAAGGGGCCCGATTACACTCAGCCAACGAAGCGACAAAATAAATGATGTAAGCTAATATTAGATGAGGTGCTTGAAAGATATTCCACGCAAAAAAACCACCTATTTCACTTACATCCCAAAAACCAAGGAAAAGTAGACGTTCATTTGTTAATATTCCTTGATTAATGGTCATCTCCTGCATATCCAGTGTCTGCGTTATCATGACTGCAGCAATTAAGGCTAAACCCGCCGGTATTTCATAAGAAACGATCTGTGCAACTGCGCGGAGCGATCCCAATAAAGAAAACTTGTTATTAGAACCCCATCCCGCCATCAGCACCCCAATAGCCTCTACTGATATGATCGCAATTACATAAAACAATCCCAAATTGAGTGCTGCCGGTGCCACATTTGGCGCCCAAGGCATAGCTGCGAAACCTAGGTATACCGCAACGAATACAATAACCGGAGCAGCTGCAAACAACACCTTATCGCCGCTAGCAGGTGTTATAAACTCCTTTTGCAAAAGTTTAAGAATATCGGCAATCGTCTGCAAGCTGCCAAATTTACCGGTTTCCATAGGACCCAGTCGATCTTGCACAAAGCCTGCTACTTTGCGCTCGGCATACACGGCAAAAAGCGTAAACCCAGCTAAGAAAGTAAACAACAGAATGGCAACCAGAATATATATGATGTAAAAACTCAAGACAAAATTTGCACTAATTGTAATAAATGCAAACTTAATGATTAAGCATGAAAATACTAAATGGAAAATAAACTTATTTTGAATGATTCTAATAACTACTTATTCTGTAGAGCTGAGCGTGGTTATGAGTTGCAGATACCGGTATAAGGCGGTAAGCTATAAGCTGTAGGCGTACCGAATTACCCTAGCCGGTTATAAGTTTTAAGTTATAGGTTTTAAGTAGGGCTTCTGCTACTATAAGGCCGTAAGCTATAAGCTCTAAGCTGTAGGCGTACCGCTGCTACTGCCTGTGTTACTGCAACTATTATCACATTGGCTTATTATTCACTGTCTAATTACTTTCAAGGCTTTAATGAACTGACTTCGTTCGGTTATCACACTAGCTATTCACGATTTTCCTACTTAACAACTTAACTACTCCCTATTTAACTATTCCCCATTAACTGCTCCCTAATAAAGCTCCTTCAAATGCTTATAATTGCTCTTAACGGTATCAAGCACTTCATCCATTCGTCCATTGAGTATCATTTTTCCCATTGTAATGGCATAACCCTTCATCTGAGAGAATTCTATCTTCGGCGGCATTGCCAACGAGTTCGGATTCGTTTTTGCGTGCACCAATACGGGTCCTTGATAAGCCAACGCCTCCTTAATGCCCTGCTCTACCTTATCCGGTTCATCGATGCATATTCCCTTCATACCCATCGCCATGGCAACCGTTGCAAAATCCGGATTGTACATATCTGTTTGCCAATCGGGCAAGCCAGCCACTTCCATTTCCAACTTTACCATACCCAGTGAACGATTGTCGAACACAATTACTTTTATTGGAAGATTATACTGAACAATCGTAGCTAAATCACCTAATAACATTGATAGTCCGCCGTCACCACAAAATGCGATCACCTGTTGATTAGGCCGGGCAAAGGCGGCACCAATAGCCTGCGGCATAGCATTGGCCATCGAACCGTGATTAAATGAACCAAGTAATTCGCGGTTAGCGGTAGCTTGTATAAATCGTGCTCCCCAAACACAGCTCATGCCGGTGTCAACCGTGAATATTGCATCATCTGTGGCTAACTTATCAATCGTATGAGCTAAATATTCGGGTGATATATTATCCTTTTTCCCTCTGTCGTTCACATAAGTCTGCTGCGTCTCTTTTACTTTTTCATAAAGCTTCAATTGCGCTCGTAAAAAACTATCATCTTGATTTTGGTCCAATAGTGGCAACAGTGCTTGCAAGGTATGTTTAATATCGCCCATTAGTCCCATTTTGAGCTTAGCCCTACGTCCCAGCCGTTCCGGCTTTTCATCAATTTGAATAATACCGCAGCTTTCCGGCATAAAGTCTTTATACGGAAAATCGGTTCCCAATAATACAAGCAGATCTGATTCGTGCATGGCATGGTAGGCCGACGGCAACCCCAAAAGTCCGGTCATTCCGACTTCATTCGGATTGTCGTATTGCACATACATCTTACCTCGAAACGAATAACCAACTGGTGCATTTAATTTCTTTGCTAAAGCCACTACCTCGTCATGGGCTTCTTTACAACCAATACCACAAAAAGGGTAATTCGTTGATGTTGATTCAACAATTGCGCGAGACTTTGTAATTCTTCGTCATTTGGACGTACTACGGGCCTTTGTTTTAACAAGCTAGTTTCCGTCAATATATCAGCAGCATCTTCCATGGCTACATCACCAGGCATACCAATAACCGCCACACCTTTTTTACTATAGGCATGTTGTAAGGCTGCCTGAAGCATTCTCGGAAATTGTTTCGGCGTCGTAGCTATCTGATTGTAAACACTGCAATCGTCGAATAGCTTAATTGTATTTGTTTCCTGAAAGTAATCAGAACCCATTTCGTCGGTATGCATAGTTGACGCAATCGCTAAGACCGGAGCCCCTGATCGATTAGCATCATATAGGCCATTAATGAGATGTACATGTCCCGGACCGCTGCTGCCCGCGCAACAAGCGACACCATTCAACTCAGCTTCCGCAGCTGCGGCATATGCTCCTGCTTCTTCGTGGCGAACATGTACCCATTGCATCTTGCCGTTTCTTCGTACGGCATCATTTACCTCATTTAGGCTGTCGCCCGTAACTGCATAAATACGTTTAACTCCTGCGTCCCAAAGGGTTTCAACTAGCTGATCTGCCACTTTTTTTGCCATGATAAAAAATTTAAGGTTGTTAGTAAGATCTAGTAATAACAACACATTGGCTTATTAGTTTGGGCAGCGATAGTTTTGAGTGTATAATAGACGATTAAAATTAAGCAAATTCAACCCAATTGCCGTCAGCTCGGATAATTTCTATCAGCTCATTCAAAGCATCTGCAGACTGCACGTTTTTCTTCACAACCTCTTTTCCCCGATAGAGTGTCACCCTATCAGGCCCTGCACCCACATAACCGTAGTCTGCATCGGCCATTTCACCCGGACCATTTACAATACAGCCCATAATGGCTATCTTTAATCCTTTCAGATGATTCGTTCGGCTCCTGATCATTTGCGTGGTTTCCTGTAAATCGAATAAAGTGCGACCACAACTTGGACAGGAAATATATTCAGTTTTTGAAATTCTCGAACGCGTTGCCTGCAAGATAGCAAACGACGCGGATGCAAGCTTATCGATTGGAATGGAAGCTGCATCAATCCATATACCATTGCCCATTCCATCTATCAAGAGCCCTCCTAAATCAGTTGCAGCATATAATTGCAGTTTAGAAATAGGTTCTTCAGGACTCATCATATCGCCTACCGGTCCGCTAAATTCTACCGGATCATAAGATCGCTTCACAATAACCGGCATCTCCAGTCCCCAACTCCTTAGCTTTACAAAAAATTCCCGTTGATCGGCCATACCATGCAGCTGTCTTGTCTCCAAAACAAAAACCAGGGTTTGATCCATCGGTAAATTTTCGAACGCTTCGCTTTCTAAGTCATCGTGAAAAATGCGCACCAAATTAAGATTGGTATCACGTTCACTAGCATTTATATAATCATGGAGTGTATATAATGGATGCGCATTCTCTTTATTCGTTAAACCCAACCAGGTGGCAAAGTTGTAAACCTGTTTTAAGTTTCCCGGCATGGTAAAGGAGGGCAAATTATCACCAAAAAAAACAAAATCAACGGATTGATCACCCATATGATATTTATCCAACAGGGGGTCGTATATATATCCGATATCCTTTAATACCATAGGGTCTATCAATCGCTTGTTAGATAAGTCAGCCACCACACGGGGGACCATTGATCCGCCGATAAAGGCATTCACCTCTTTCGTTTCATGTCGGCTGCCCAAGTTTTCTACGATAAGTTTCGAATTAGTTACAATTTCTTGTGAATAATTGATCTCCAACACTTGTTCTGCACGTTTTACGTAACGGTTTACTAATGCTCTAGCCACCGGTGCCTCCAATTCCGGCTCTTCTGTTAACGATACCCTCACCGTGTCTCCAAGTCCATCTTCCAATAAGGTACCGATCCCTACGGCCGATTTGATTCTCCCATCCTCTCCATCGCCCGCTTCTGTGACACCTAAATGTAAGGGATAGTTCATCCCTTCGGCCACCATCTTTTCCACGAGCAAACGATACGCTTGTACCATCACCTGCGGGTTACTTGATTTCATTGAAATGACGAGGTTGTAATAATGAAGATCTTCACAGATGCGGATAAACTCGAGTGCAGACTCCACCATACCTTCGGGCGTATCGCCATAATGACTCATGATTCGATCCGATAAAGAACCGTGATTTGTACCGATTCGCATGGCGGTACCATACTCCTTACAGATTTTTACCAAAGGAGCAAACTTGGTATAGATTCTCTCTAGCTCTGCCTGATAGGCTGCATCGGTGTAAGTCAGCTGGTCAAATTTCTTCTTATCAGCATAATTTCCGGGGTTCACCCGTACCTTTTCAACAATACGCGCTGCTACTTCTGCCGCATTTGGCGTAAAATGAATGTCTGCGACCAGTGGGACTTTGCACCCTCTTTTGAGTAGCTCTTTTTTTATCTCAGCTAAGTTTTGCGCTTCCTTGATACTGGGAGCCGTGATCCGCACATACTCGCAACCGGCCTCCACCATTCGTAACGTCTGTTCAACAGAGCCCTTGGTATCCATCGTATCCACCGTTGTCATACTTTGAATGCGGATTGGATGCGTACCTCCCATCGGAACATCGCCGATTTGTACCTCTCGTGTAAGCCAACGCTTATAATGCGTCAACGATTCACAATATTTTCCGGGGAGCGTTAATTTCTTCGTTAAATCCATAACCTGTATGTGTTGCACAAAGTTAGGTAATTTTCCTATCTTTAGCCATGGAACAACAGATTACCTTACCTATATTAACTAATGAAGAACAGCGGGTATTGGGTTCTTTAATGGAAAAAAGCAAAACGACACCCGAATATTATCCGCTAACATTAAACAGTTTGACAGCGGCTTGCAATCAAAAATCATCGCGGAAGCCTGTCGTGCAATATGACGACGACACCGTTATAGCGGCATTGGATTCTTTGCGGAAGAAAGGTTTAGTTGCTACGGCTACCGGAGGCACCAGCCGCACCATTAAATACAGACATACCTTAAGTGTTCTATATCCGATTATACCCGCCGAAGTAGCTATTTTATGTCTTCTGCTTTTAAGAGGTCCGCTAACCGTTGGCGAGATCAACAGTAATTCCGGCCGGCTTTACGAATTTGAATCATTGGCAGAAATTCAGGAGTATCTAGATAAGTTAAGCCAAGAAGCGGAACTGCCTGCCATGATTATTCAAGTTCCCAAGAGACCCGGACAAAAAGAGGTTCGTTATATGCATCTTTTTGGTGGCATGCCTGATTTTGAAAGCAGTGAATTCAATGAAGTGTCTGCTATAAACATCCAAGATACAGGCATGTTGGAAGCTCGCTTAGCCAAGGTAGAACAAGAACTTGAAGAATTAAAAGAGGCATTTGAAAAGTTAATGAAGGAGCTTTATTAGGGAGCAGTTAAATAGGGAGTAGTTAGTTGTTAAGTAGGAAAATAGTGAATAGCCAATGTGACAATTAGCCAATTATTCGTAAGTGTTTGCTTTTTCGGCACTCATGAGCTCCCTACGGTCGGTTAGCAAATGTGACAACTATTCGTAAGTGCTTGCTTTTTAGGCACTCATGAGCTTCCTACGGCCGGTTAGCCAATGTGACGATGTGATAAGGGCTGGTGCGACTGAAAGCTGATTACTGACAGCTGGCGAATGAGCCAATGTGATAATGGTTACCACATTAGCAGAAGCCCCTACTTAAAACCTATAACTTAGAACTTATAACCGGCTAGGGTAATTCGGTACGCCTACAGCTTAGAGCCTATAGCTTACGGCCTTATAGTAGCAGAAGCTCTTACTTAAAACCTATAACTTAAAACTTATAACTGGCTGGGGTAACAAGTTCACTTATTAACTACCTAAAGCTTACAGCTTGAAGACTTCAGCTACGGGACTAAATAAATAAATTTTGCCGGTCGCTAATTCTTCGCATCGAAAACGGGTTCGATTTTTTTCCCCTTTTTAAAGATTCGTCCATTGGGAAGTGCAAAAGCACTACCCAATGCTAGTTCTTCCACCCTAACATGCCCATTTTTAGGATGATCATATTGTTTCAATATACGATATAACGTTAGATCCGAGCAACTGGAAGCAGCCGGATTTGCCAAGTAACTTAATACCGCTTGTCTCACATCATCCGGGAACACCTCCATTTCAAAAAAAGGTTTCATTAATAATTTAAAATTCTGTTTCCATTCTATACCATGAGGTTTTGCCTTTGTTCTGTGTTCATTCCAAGTTTTCAGATGCGCGAATTCATGCACTGTTGTTACCAAAAAAGCATAGGGGTTCAGGTTATGGTTGACCGAGATACGATGTCCTTTGTCTTTGTACGGCGATCTGTAATCACCAAACTTAGATGTCCGGCTTTTGCTGATCTTAAAAAGGCAGGGTGCTTGATGAATCCAACGGGCAATTATTGGGGCAGCCTGCTTCGGAACATATTTTTCTAATGCTAACCTTGTTTTTTCAATCATTTTAAATACGACGCTAAAAATAGCAAGATATTCAGAATAAACAAGGCTTTCACGGCAAGTTCCTGAACACCTAATATTTACATTGGAATAATGCCTGTAATAAACGAACGTTTTTCTTAATCAATTTTTAACTATCGCTCTGGATAAGTTCGACTTGACACGAAGACACTTTTGTCTATTTTAACAATTGGAACACCAATAGAGAGGAAAAATAAGCCAAAGCCGTCATGTAGGTCAACTGGATAATTGGCCACTTCCAACTTTTAGTTTCCCGATGTACCACCGCGATGGTACTGATACATTGCATGGCAAAAGCATAAAATATCATAAGAGAAAAAGCCGAGGCTACCGTATAAATCGGTTTCCCTGTTATACTATCCTTTGAGCTGAGCATCTTTTGTCGAATTGTTGAGGTATCGTCTTCAGGTTCTTCTACACTATAAATGGTAGCCATCGTTCCCACAAAAACTTCACGTGCAGCAAAAGAAGTAATCAGCGCTATACCAATTTTCCAGTCGAAACCCAAGGGTCTTATAGCCGGTTCAATCGTCTTTCCCAAGATACCAACGTACGAATTCTCCAGCTTCTCTGCTGATTCCAAAAATTGCCGTTCCTCTTCCGAGTAGTTGTTTACGTAATCTTCAGTTTGATATTTTTCTTCGATAGCCTCCATTCGTCCCGGAGGACCGTAAGTTGCTAGCACCCACAAAACAATGGACATGGCAATAATTACCTTCCCTACCTGCAAAACAAAAGTCTTCACTTTCTCGTACATAGTTAAGAAGACATTTTTCCACCGCGGTGCCCGATACACAGGCAATTCCAGGATAAAATAGGATTTCTCCTTGGTTTTGATGACTTTTTTCATAACCCAGGCAACTACAATGGCTCCTATCGTACCTATTAAATACATGCCCATCAGGGCCAAGCCTTGCAGATTAAAGAAACCCCAAATCTTATCGTTTGGCACAACCAAAGAAATTAGTAAAGTATATACCGGTAAACGTGCCGCACAGCTAATGAGAGGCGTTACCATTATGGTAATAATCCGATCTTTCCAGCTTTCAATATTTCTCGTCGCCATAATAGACGGTACGGCACAGGCTAAACCGCCGATCATTGGCACGACCGACTTTCCGTTCAACCCAACTTTTCGCATAATCTTATCCATCAAGAAGGTGATTCTGGCCATATAACCCGTGTCCTCCAAAATGGCAATAAAACCAAAGAGAATGGCAATCTGCGGGATGAACACCAATACCCCGCCCAGCCCTGCTAAGATGCCGTCCAATAAGAGATCAGCTAAAACTCCTTCGGGGATATACTGTCTTCCTATTTCATCCAGCCAGGCAAAAAAACTTTCTATTAAACCCATAGGATACTCGGCCCAGGCAAATATCGCTTGAAAGATGAGTAAAAGAATAGCCAGGAAAGAGACAAAACCCCAAACCCGATGCGTCAAAATACGATCGATTTTACCTGTCGGTGTTTCCGCTATATTCTTAGGCATTTGCTTTACCGATTCCTGTAAAACCGTGCTAATAAAATCATATCGAGCAATCGTTTCTTTGGTTTGCGAATGTTGAGGCTGGAATGCGTTTGCCTGTTCCAGCGATTCGATATGGTTGCTCTCTTCCTCGGTAAGATAATCTAGTATCTCATGTTGATGAGCAAGTAAAAGCGCTACATAATCTTCCTTTATACGAATATCCTGCTTTATCTGCGAGATCAGTGCCGGAGCAATTTCACAAACCTCAATACTTTGCTTTTGCAGCGCAATGCCGGGTGCGTCTGCAATAGCCTGCTTTAATAATTCTATATTCTCATTTTTTCGGGCACTGATAGGCACCACTTGTACGCCCAACTTTTGAGACATTTTATCTACATCGATCAGGATTTTTTCTTTCCGAGCGGCATCCGACATATTCAGCGCCAAAATAATCGGAATTTTAAGATCCGCAACTTGCGTAAACAACAACAGATTCCGTTTAAGATTGGTAGCGTCCACCACCACCACGATCAGATCCGGATGAGAAGCATTTTTGGGATTCGTCAATACTTCCAGCACAATTGCCTCATCCCGACTTTTAGGATAAAGGCTATAACAACCCGGCAAATCGATGATTTCCACATGCTTTCCGTTTGGAAGTTTAGTGGTTCCTGTTTTTTTATCAACGGTAATACCTGGAAAGTTCCCAACTTTTTGATTGAGTCCGGTCAGACTATTGAACAAAGTTGATTTACCCGTATTCGGATTCCCTACTAACGCTACTCTCATGAATATCTGTACTTATCTATCTATATTTTACAATCCCTCAACAATAATAGTTGCCGCTTCTTCCTTTCGCAAACTAAGCTGATAACCGGCAATCGACACCGCAATGGGATCTCCCAAAGGAGCCACCCGTTCAAAAGTAATCCGTTCTCCCGGTAAACATCCCATTTCCATAAGCTTTATGGAAAGGTTTAGGTCAGTAAAATCTTTAATAATACCGGAACTTCCGATTTTTAATGCTGTCAGTTTCATCCGTAAATATTTTTTATCTCTAGTCGACGGTCGACCTGCCGGTAGGCAAGGCTATATTCAAAACCTAAAGGTTTATGAATACAGATTCAACATCCGACATCGTGAAATGCGACATTTCCCTAGGTGCCTTTCCAATCCGTCGACAGTGACGACCCACAGAAGGCAAGGAGCCTTGTCGCAAACAAATCCAAAGGTAAGCTTTATTTAGAATGATTCAAAAAAAGATATTAGCTTCTTACAAATTCACGACTAAATCAGCGCTTCATAAACTCATAGCTATCGGTTCACGGTTCTATAGTGTTTACTAATTGGCGGGCAATTACATCCTTTTTTGAAAAGTCCGCAAGAACTAAGCAAGAGGCATAAGCCAACTAAAAAGAAAAGGATATACCTATTGTTCATATAAATTTTCATTCTATGTTAAAAAACTCAGATACTTCTTGTTTTAACTTTTCACGTTATATTTTTGCTGCCCTATAGCTTCTATGCAACACGAGGTACGAAAATAATCCCATACCCGTACCAGTCATGTCGGCAAAAACATCCCACCAATCACCGCTACGATAGGTAAAGAACTGATACTGTAAAAATTCTGTAAGTAAAGCAAATATTGCCGAAAAAATGAGCGCTTTCAAAAAAATACCGAATTGAGGCTGATGAGTTTTCTTTTTTCTTGCGTAACCTAAACAGAGCAAAACCGAAAAAACAAAGAAAAATCCAGTATGTACCAATTTGTCCATTCCTTCAAAGTGCGGTACTTTTTCTGTCGTGTTATCCATTGGCAAACAAGTAAGTAACAATACAACTACGGCCCACAAGATGGCCCATATAAAATGCTTCATAGCTTAGCGCAGGGGGAGAATAAAAGTATCATTCTATAAAATGATCAAGAAATAAACCAATAGTAAAAAATTAAAGCGATAGACTACTATTAAAAGAAGCAATCTATCGCTTTCACTTGTCTCGTAATACGTAATATTAATGACAAAATCGAATTCGGTAAAGCAGCGTATTAAGCTCCTACCAATGCTTGATATGCTTCAGCAGAAAGTAATCCGTCCAGCTCTGCACTATTACTGATTTTCACTTTAATAATCCAACCGTCACCATAAGGGTCATTGTTTACCAATTCCGGCGACCCATCCAACGCTTCATTTAAACTTAACACAGTTGATGTCACCGGCATGTACAAATCAGAAACGGTTTTTACTGCTTCCACCGTACCAAATACGTCATTAACAGCCACCTCATCACCCACCGTATTGATGTCTACAAAAACGATATCGCCTAATTCACGCTGAGCAAATTCAGTAATTCCTATGGTTGCTTCATCGCCCTCTACACGGATCCATTCGTGGTCTTTCGTGTACTTTAATTCAGCTGGAAAATTCATTATTATTTTGTTTAGTGCTTTAGTAACCCTTCTTCGTTAAGAAGACCGGTATATTCATGTTGTTTTTTTGCCAAACTTAGATAAAATTGCTTTCAAATGCAATTTTCATTGCGTGGCTCTATGCTTTAGCCCCTGAGCGGGATGGGGAACTTGTTAGTAGGGAATAGTGATTTTTAGCTATTAGTTTTTAGCTATCAGCTTTCGGCTATTTGGTTATAAGTTCTAAGTTATAGGTTTTAAGTAGGGGCTTCTGCTAATGTGGTAACCATTATCACATTGGCTCATTCACCAGTTGTCAGTAATCAGCTTTCAGTCGCACAGCCCTTATCACATCATCACATTGGCCAATTGGCTCATTATCACATCGGCTAACCGACCGTAGGAAGCTCATGAGTGCCGAAAAAGCAAACACTTACGAATAATCAACGAGCTTTCAGTAATCAGCTTTCAGCTTTCAGTTGCGCTAGCCTCTCATCATCACATTGGCTCATCGGCTAATTATTCACTATCTGTTTTTATTATTAAGGTGTTCATGAGCTCACTTTGTTCGGTTATCACATTGACCAATTAACGTCTCAACAACTCAACTATTTCCCTACTCAACTATTTCCCTATTAACTACTCCTTACTGCAATAATATCCTCAAATTGAATCCGAAGTTGCTATAGGCCGTTGCATAGGTTTGCGAAGTATAAGGCTTCACTGCATTGCTATCGAAGAACATTCGGATATTAAAACGATTATTGAACATATAATCGATAGACGGTCGGTAAGTAATATTTTTATTTCCTGAGGCCATTTCAGAAAACTCGGAATCGGACCGGTATACCAAGGTTTTCATATCATTGATAGCCACATCCAGTTTAAAGGTCAAATCGTTTGAAACTTTTCTATCTGCAAACCAACCAAAGGGAAATCTAAAATTAGCAACACGATAGCCTGCCCCCAAAATGAAGCCTTCGTCCAGTAGCTGTGCCAATTGACTGTTCTGCAGGCTAAGACTTAAAGTCCGAGCCTTCCTATATTCCGCATTGGCTGTTAGGTTATTCTTGAAACGAGCGTTGAAGCCAATCAAGGGTAAAAATTGCTCTTGTAAAGTAATTTGTGAGAATTGATATTGTGGCAAAAAGTTTCCATTGACATCTCTCACCGAAGACGCGCCATTCGTTTCACCATATCGAATAAGTGTGGTGTAACCATTAATATTATAGAGTGTTCGATAACCATGTACCAGTTCCAACGAGGATAAATATTCGCTAAAGAAAGGATATTTCGCCAATCCATTATACATAATACGCCAGTTAGGTATCGGTATACGCGGGAACACACCTAAGCTCTGCTTCTCCGGGCTTTTGCCTGTATAAGCCGCCAGAAAAGCGCCAACTACTACGTCTTGTGCCGTATTTCCATATCCATCAGCAAAATCGCCGATCGTTCCTTCCGAATTGGGATTTAATTGTCCCAATCTTCGTGAGATTGTCCCTCTGTTTCTTTCAAAAGTTTTGAAAAGCTCATCTTTGTTCGAAAAGGCCGTTTTCAAAGAGAGATACGATATACTGTAATCCCCTGCTGTAACCGGTGTTACCCGCTCAAATCCTTGCGTATCTTCGTTAAAGAGCACTTGCGTGGTAAAATTTCTATTTTCAATCCGCGTAGCTGTTAAGTCGATCCGTAGATCCTTAAAGGGCTCCAGTGTAGCGCGGATACTCAAATCCTCGCGTAAAGACTTCGCATAAAGTTGCGTTTGCAGGCTATCGGTACTCAACCATCCATTGGCAATCGCTTTTCCCAATATATCCCCTTGTCCACCAAAGATGAATCCGAAGCCCGGGGCATTCATATCGAAGTCCAAACCCAGCATATTTGTTTTCCCCAGATATCCAGGTAAGAACGTTCCATCAACCCTCGTGTAAGCAGCGTTAATATCCTTAATGCTGGAAACAAAGTTTGCCAGGATTTCAGTTCCTTTGTTCGGACTTCGTCCATTTCGCGCATCCCTAAAGAAGGGGAATTTATTAAAGAGCCCCAAAAGATTGAATCGCGGATTTAGTTGCAAAGTCCGCGAGTTCTGAATCGTATTTCCAATATTCAGGTTCGGGTCGTTGATTGCCAATAAGGGTTGGGTCTGCCAAGCGAACTGACTTCCATAACGAGCGGCTACATTAATCCAATCAAGTCCCGGAATTTTATCCAGCGGCACATTATAGGTTAAATTCATCATATGGTTATAGTCAGTCGTTCTCCCCAACTTCCAGAAGTTTTCCCATAAAGTATCACGCTTTAAGCCATCCAAACGTCCCTGCGGTTCATCTATAATAGAATAGTTAGTAGCATTAAAATCCAGCTTTAGTGAGCGGGTAAGATTCCAGCTGATACCATATAGCCGCGTCATCGTAAAATTCTTATTATAGAGGGTACCTATATTACCGGCAGGCAGGTAGTTATCCGGTGAACTGCCGGTACGAAGTGTGTTCTCGGTGTAAAGTCTTTGTACATCAATCCGAAAATTAATAAAAGAAGGCATCAAATTAAAGTTCAGATCACTTAATAGACGAGTATATCTTCCCTTAAATAATTTCTTCAGCGGTTCGATGTACTTATCTTTATTTTGCACATAATCGTAAGATAGTGAAGCGCGATAATTGTTTTGAACGGATTTCTCTGTCAAATAATCACGATGGTAAAACTGTGAGAAAGCATAGGAGACGCTAAAGTTCTCGATATCCCAC
This sequence comes from Olivibacter sp. 47, assembly GCF_030372825.1. Taxonomy (NCBI): domain Bacteria; kingdom Pseudomonadati; phylum Bacteroidota; class Sphingobacteriia; order Sphingobacteriales; family Sphingobacteriaceae; genus Olivibacter; species Olivibacter sp. 47. The sequence goes on along the minus strand of NZ_JAUCNR010000001.1, from coordinate 4,455,571 downwards.
AAACGTACCGGTTTTTCGTTATCCATACGCAACTTCCGCACGTTCATGAAGCTGATACTTTTGCGCGTCGTATAATCCTGCGTCAGGCGCAGAAGGGAATCTTTTTGATTATCATTCAGTCCATCCAGTGCCGATTTCATTTCAATGTCCGGCATTAAGGGATTGTATTGTGGGGTACGCACCTGACTTGAATAATTAAAATAAAAAGGAATTCTGATGCCCGTGCGTTCGGGGAAGAACTTACCCAGTTCCACACTACTTGTAAAGTCAAAAAATCGATCTTCCGTCCGATTTCGCTCATTGATTCGCGCGTCGATTGCACCAAAGCCAATGGTACTCTTACTTCCAGAAACCGTCACATCCGCGAAATCGGCCAATTTAGCATTTAACCGAGCTGTTGCGGCCCATCCCCCGTTATCCTCATAATCGGTCAAACGTAATTCATTGAACCAAATAACACCTGATTTCTCCATCCCGTCATCATTTGCATTATTTTGTCCTTTCAACGGATTTTTGACACCCAGCATATAGAATCTGATTTTACTGATGTCCGGTTGTCCTTTAATCGTCACGGTATTTGTGCCATCCACAAAGCTATAGGGCAAATTGATCGGCCAAGGACTACCATCGGGTAGGGTAGCTTTATTTCTTGCTTCTTTTGCTTCCTGGAATAGCTTAATTTCGACATTCATACGATTACTTGACGGCCAAATGGCGTCCGGATCCCGGCTTCCCGGCGTCGTTACTTCGAGTGGCATTTCGTACTCATAATAGTTTTCGATGCCATCGGTTCCCACCCTTATAAAACCATGTAAATCTCCACTTCGCAACTCATCGCCTTCCGCGTGAACAAACATCTGCAAGCGTTTATAAGCTCGAAAGTCATTGGTGGAAGTACGATAGGCCGCTTGTCCATAACCATCTCGCAACCGGTTGACGGTGACCGACAAAGCCTGCTCATTCAATTGTACATTTGTGTTATAATTGCCATAATCGATCTGTCGTTCGATGCCCGGAGGAACTACGTACGGAATCGGTTGCCTGTTCCCGTTTTCTTCAATACTAACCGCCGCTACTTCAATGGTAGAATTGTCTAAACCCGGATTATTTAAAGTTGGATCTGCAATGACTTTTGTAGGCGATCGTTCCGAATTGAATCGCCGCCATTCGCCCCTTACCAATTGTAATCTCGCCATTCTTAGGATAGACGTATCCGCGAAATTTGTCATGAACATCCGTATAAAGCGAATAGACTTAAAGTCTTGGGGATCGCCTGCCTTGGATTCGTATTGCGTAATTGGAATGCGTAGTTGATACCATTTCACATTTTCCTTCTTACCATTGGCCAAGGTAACGGGTGCATCAATCATATCCACAATAAAGTTCTTACCCACCATCATATCCTGCGGACGAACAGAAACACGGTACTGATAATACTCGTCGATCTGGTTCATGGTATTATCCCGATTGACATCCTCCCCATCGGGTAATAAGGTAGATGCCGACGTATTGACTCCATCTCCTGCCCCGGCCTGCTCCGCAGTTTTGCTATTACCCTCCGTCCCGTTAAATCGCTCATACCGTTTTAGAATACCGGCATTCTGCGCATCCAATTCGGCACTTCTAAAATAGCTGAAGTTATCGCTTGAGGGGTCGTTATTTAACTCCTGTAAAGGTTGCGGGTTTAACGTTGCACTAGCTTGCGACAGAAAGTTCGAAAAATGATTTCGTTCGTCGGCATCGTTCAAGGCATCTAAGCCGACATCCTGTAATGCGCGTTGATCGGGATTATTCGCGAAGGCCTGCACCATGGGTTGCAGTTTAGGAACTCTTCCCCAATTGGTTAGGTCCATTTCTGCATAATTGCCATTCGTAGGCAGTGCGTTTTCCACGGCCCGACGTCCGTCTTTTAAGATATCTTCCGAGATATTTCCCAAGTTGAAATAAAGATCCCCACCCTCATCCTGTGGTTTATAAATGAACGGATCCATCATCCAAAGCTCGATAAATTCGATATTTTGTGCTTCAAAATCAGGCGTTTGAATTTGTCGGAACATACCTCCCCAGCGGGATTTGGGATTGGTTAAGGTACCATCACTGTTTACACCGGAAAGCGTATAGTTATAAGGACCTCTTATTGTAGGATAAAAACTGAGGTCAAGTGTAGACATGAACAAAGGCTGTCCGGTAACCGTTTGCTTATTCGGAAACACCTCCTGTTCCAATACCTCCCGTACGTAATGGTTCGACAATTCCGTTAAATTACCCCTAATATTCGCAGGTGTAAGACTATTATCATTCCGATAAAAAACCGGATCAATATTATAGAAGGCTAGTCGGGCCCTGTTGTAGCCATAGCGTAAATCATTAGATAGCTGTGACTCGGGAAACAATTGAGGCGTACCCGAAATTTGCCAGCTATAGGCGCCTTTTAAATCAATTATAGACCGACTGTTTTCAAAATCATCAATATAGCTGGCGCCATTTCTGGATCCGGCGATATTGGTTGCCTTCGAATGTCCCGGTATCAGATTAGCAAATTCGCCATAGAAGGAAATAGTAGATTCCTCACGTGTATTAATAAATGGAATTTTATCCACCATACGCGTAAGCCATCGAGAAGGAGCGTTATAGTTCACATCAAATCCCCAAATGGTATTGGAGATTGGTTCTTGCGCTAAATTGACTTTTTGCGTTAGCGGTCGTTCCGATAAATTCATAATGGTACCGCCCAGTTGAAGTTGGTCGTTCACCATATAATCTAATCGGGACCCAAATAAGGTCCGTTGTTGTAAGCCAAAGAGTTCATTGTTTTCCATCTTTATTCGAATGGCCTGCCCGGATCTTAGTAGCGCCTCATTTAAGATGCGTACCCTTCCAATTTCGTAATCCACCGTAAAGTCTGCCCCTTCTTGCAAGGGAATCCCACCTGCATAGACCTGCACCGACCCTCGGGGGATGTTAATCGCTCCTAGCTGGAACTCCGATCCTGCTTCGGATTCATAGGTGCCGCGTATTGCGTATCTATTTTTGTTGGCAAACAGTTGCTGTGCAACCACCTTGGTTGAGTCATAGAGTTCTTGAAACGCATACCGCTCTGCCAACTGCTCCTCTCCCGGGGCGAATAAGCTCTTCAAATCCTTTCCGAAAGGTTCCACTACCGGGAATACAACCCTTCCATATTCCGGGTCGATCGTCAGGCCTTCCAAAAAGTCAAAAACCCCGTCAGGCTGTCGATCATTCTGTGGATTAAGTCGGTCCAAGCCTGTCAACTGCAGCCATAATTTGTTGGTGGTATTTTTCCCTTCAAACATCACCGGCCGTTCAACCCCCGTTTCGTCTTCCAGTCTAAAGACATTCAGAATAAAATTATTTCGTCCTACCCGATAAGCACCGATCGAGTAGATGTTTTTCATCATTAGGTCCCAAACAGGTAAATTAGGCTTCAATACTTCATTTTTCAACAACTTGGTAAAGAGCACCTGTGGATTAGATGGGCTAATAGGAATATCCGTAGAAAATTCGCCTACCTGGTATTCCCTCCCGTTGGCTGTATAGCGATAAGCAACCGCCAGTACCTGATCAGCATTTAATGGTGTATTTAAGGAAATATATCCCAACCGTCGATTCACAGTATACTCCTTTTCCGTTAATTTCCGTGCATTGGAAAGGCGAGCATAGTTGTCGTTAGCTCCACTACTTTGGAAAAGGGCGGCAACAGCATTTGATGAGCTATAGCGGGCATCGGGGTATTGCTGTTGCAAAATCTGCAAGAGCCGGTTCGACTGTTCAGGAAAGGCAGGGTCGCCTACCACACCCGCCGCCGGTAACTGAGAACCTCCCGGCTGATTAAACATCGGATTCCAGGGGCGACTTTCTCCTAAGTCCATAAAAGCCAATACATCTCGGCTATTTTCGATCGAGTTGCTCCTATTCGTAACCCAAACTTCGATCTGCGTAATATTAACATTCGTTAATAATAGAGGAGCGTTGGACATTGCTCTGTTATAATTGTCGCGAAAGTACTGCGCAAGGAAGTAATGCTTGTTCTGTTCGTACTCGTCAGCTTTCAACGAAAACTCATTTTGCTGCGCGCCATTGGTAATAGTGATCTCCTTGCTTTGCGATCGTTGCTGTGAAAAGACACTCGTTACCCCCAATTTACCAAATTGCAATTGCGTCTTTACACCGAAAAGAGCTTGTGTGCCTGAAATTAATGTAGAATTTAAAGGCATACTTACATTACCCACTTCGATACGACGAATGATTGCGTCATCTTTTCCCACGTAGTCAAACTTAATCTGATTTTCAAAGTCGAACTGCGCCTCCGTATTATAATTGGTAATGATGCGCATTCGATCACCGATCTGACCGGTTAAGTTCATCTGGATACGCTGATCGAAATCAAATCCGAATTGCTTCCGTTGGCGCTCATTGAACATGGGATTATCGTTTTTATTATATTGTCCCATAATGGTAGCATCCACACTTCCCCTAGGTATAATATTAATCGTATTTCCACCAAAAATCTTCTCGAAAGTAGGGCTATTCACTTGAATACTAGGAATCCATCCATCTTTCCGCGCACGTCTGGAAAAGTCATCCGACAGCTCTCGCCAAGTACGTTCTTTCAACGATTGGTTTTCATATTGCTGATATTCGTCAATACTCAAGTACTGTGGCGGACGGTACATGCTGCTTCCAATATTATCTCGAATGATATATTGCCTACCAATGGGATCAAAGTCTATTTCCCTTTTGATAGTCCCGGGCTTACGAAGATGAATACCATTATCTCGTTGGTATAAATTTAGGAAAGGTTCGTCCTTAATGGGATAAAGCACTCCCGTACTATCACTTACATTCTTAGTGCTATCTCTATTAGTTGATAATGCCGGCTTTTGCCGGGCCAAAACATCTATCGCCCCCGGAACTGAAAAGAAAAAAAGAAAAAATAGTATACTCGAAAAGGTATTTCTCACAGCACAGGTAAATGAATGTACTTGCTTTATAATATAATTGATAACTTGAGTTTAGGCCATTACTATGGCTTAAAAAAACACCACCAATTCAGGTACAAACGAACAAAAAAGTGCACACATGGCCTTTGTTCATTTTGTTCAGATTTTAACCGAGAAACACTAATTCGTAGATAATTATTTTTTTCCGTGTATAAGAAGACAGGCTTTCTTTTTAATTCAAAGAGCAAAGCCGTTAACTCTTCTTTTACATTTCCGGGTGTATTACGAAGGCTATCAAAAATAGCTTCCGACCGGAGCTACACGTTCGACCCAAGACCCCGAGCTTGCCTGAAGTACGTATTCACTCAGACCGACTTCAGGGCTGTCAGGAGCCCAATCATACGTATAACCTAAGCGAGTCCAAGGATAATGAAAATCAGCAGAACCGGAGAGGGTTCTATAATAAGCAAAAAGAATATAATTATTGAACCAAGTGTTATAAGTTTCTGAAACGTTATTACTTAATACTGCCCCCGCTGTCCGTGTAGCAACTCTCGGATCTCCGGCAGGTCGATACAGGCGTTCGGGGTTTACCCACATTTCCGCAATATGTGTGTTGCTTCTTTCGTTGGCTGGAGGCAGACCTAAGAGCTGACAGATACGCATGGTCGTATCACTGGTAGTCTGTAAGTCTTTGCCAATGCGCGCTTTCATTTGTTGAGGAATAAAGACCCAAGATTCGCCCCATACGTTCGAAATGGAATCTCCTACCGGGTAGCTGTTCGGATAGCGCATAAAGCTGGCTAATAAAACATAGTCTTTCCCATTGATTGTTTTCCATTGCAGCGCCGTGTTCTCTTTCGAAATTTGCCAAAGTGTGTCAATGACTTCCGAACTATCGGCTACCATTGCATCCAAAATAGCGTGTTGATAAAGTTGGGCCATTGTAAGTGACGGGACTTCCGGGGTCGGGTTGACGGGATCATCCTTTTTACATCCGCCAATGAAGATCAATATGAACAAGACACATAAAATTAAGCAGTTACGGTTAATTGTTAAAATACGCATAAAATTATTAAACGAATTAAGTTAAAAGAAGGCTAAAATATCTAATTCGGTTTATTTCCTATAATTCAGAACCTCAAGTTTCATCATGACGATTTTCATCACTTAGCTGAGAATCACGCATATTTTGACAAGGAACGGCAGTGAAAGTCGAAAAATCATGATCTAAAGTCGCTTATTCATCTTGTTCATTTTCTTGAGCAATAAACGATCTAAAACTACCGGAAAACCTGTAGAAAAAATAACTCATTTATGAGGATTGTAGAACCATACGGAATCAAGCAATTTTGTTAAGCTAATGTGTATTACAGAAAGAGTCCATAAAGTATTTTATTAGCCCTTTACCTGAACAAACTGAAACGTATTAAATAACAAGTTGGATTATGAAAAAGTTAATTGTTTGCTGTGCCCCCCTGATTTTTTTGTGTGTGGCCAGCGTGAAAGCGCAAAGTTTATTTGATAAAGTAGACCAAGCATTAAACAAAGTAGAAAAAGCATCTAACACAGCCGATAAAACAAAAGGAACCGGTGATAAAGTGTTAGGCTTTTTTAAGAAAAAGGAAAGTGCGGAAGAAGATTTTACGACCATTAATATTTCCGGTATTAACCTCACGAATCTTAAAAAGCTAAACGAGCAGGTTGAGACGTGCAAGGGAGTCGAAAGTACCAAGATGAAATTCAGTCCATCCGGCTCTGTGATCTTAGTAGACTACGAAGGATCGGCAGAGGATTTACTCACTGCCATTCAGGAGAAATCAAAAGACATTTTTACCGATGAGCACATTGAAGGTTTGGACGAACACTCGATCACGATTAACCTTAGTAAAGAAAAATAGTTGAATAGTAGGTTGTTGAGTAGGGAAATAGTTAAGTTGTTGAGACGTTAATTGGTCAATGTGATAACCGAACAAAGTGAGCTCATGAACACCTTAATAATAAAAACAGATAGTGAATAATTAGCCGATGAGCCAATGTGATGATGAACAGGTTAGTGGCTGAAAGCTGATTTCTGATAGCTAAAAGCTAATGCCTAAAGCCTATGGCTTATAGCTTGATTAGCCAATGTGACAATTAGCCAATTAGCCAGTGTGACAATTATTCGTAAGTGCTTGCTTTTTCGGCACTCATGAGCTTCCTGCGGTCGGTTAGCCGATGAGCCAATTGGCCAATGTGATGATGTGATAAGGGCTGGTGCGACTGAAAGCTGATTACTGACAGCTGGCGAATGAGCCAATGTGATAATGGTTACCACATTAGCAGATGCCCTTACGTAAAACCTATAACGTAGAACTTATAACTCGGAATAGCCGAAAGCCGATTTCTGACAGCTGATTACTGATAGCTAACAATCAACAGCGAACAATTAAGAATTGAGTAGGGCGTTGTGCGTTAACAACTACTTAACCATCGCCCTACTCAACCACTTAACAATACTATATTAATCCGTACTGAGCCAAAGCTGATTTCGTCGTTGCTACATCGACATGTTCAACACCCTGTATACCCAGTTGGCAAGCCGCCTCAATAAAGACCGGGCGATCGTCTAAATAGACGATTTCTTCAGGCTTTACCTGTGCCAGATCGATTGCAAGTTGATACATATCCATATCGGGTTTTCGCATATGCACAAAACAAGAAGAGGCAAAAACATCAATAAAACTCTTTAGGTCAAATTGCTGAATGCGGTAGTCGTTCAATTCCCTGCCTTCATTATTCACGGCGATGGTGAGAAGATGATGCTTCCGTTTTATGGTACGGATCAATTCGATCATCTCGGGATAAGGTTGCGACTTTTGCATCATAAATGCTTTAATATCCTCTCGTGTAAAATTGCGTGGTTTATAGAATATTAACAAAGTCAAATATTCGTCCAAAGTAGATTTACCTGACTCATAGGCGTCAAAGATGATACGATGTCTTCCATTCAGTTCCTCAAAATCAAGTCCGAATTTGATTGCTGCTTCTTTACGAGCTTCTGTATCCCAGCCATTTGTTAAAAACACTCCTCCTATATCCAGAAAGAGTGCTTTAATGGTGCTATTGTGTTCAGGCATTAGGAAACCACCTCCTTGCGTTTCTGTGCTAGCACGTCCATCAAGCTATCAAAAGGTTTAATAAATTTCTGAATCCCTTCTTCTTCCAGGTGTTGCGTAACGTCTGAAAGCTTAATGCCAACAATATCTTCCAATTTGTACAGCGTATAACGTGCGTGCTCAAGGTCATCTTTTAAGCGTGCTGCGGGGTTGCCATGATCGCGATAGGCATTCAAGGTTTCTTTTGGCAAGGTGTCTACCGTTTGTGGGCCGATAAGTGCTTCAACATACATTAGATCATCATAGGCTTTGTTTTTCACACTGGTGCTGGCCCATAGCAAACGCTGTGGTTTAGCACCCTTGGCTTCCAATTCCAGAAAACGATCAGACATAAAAAGTTCGTTATAAATACTATATGCCACTTTAGCACTTGCGATTGCGACCTGTCCTTTAATCTGCTTTGCCGCTGTAGCTTTACTCGGATCATTTTCAGCAACCTCGTCTAACATCGTATCTACCATTGTGTCGATGCGACTTAAAAAGAAACTTGCTACCGAGGTTACTTTTTCCAGGGGTTCTCCTCTTTCTGCCCGTTCTTCTAATCCTGCAATATAAGCTTCCGCTACTTCGCGATATCGGTCTAAACCAAAAAGTAGCGTTACGTTGATATTAATGCCTTCGCTTATCAACTGTTTAATGGCCGGCAAGCCTTCCTTTGTGCCGGGAATTTTAATCATCACATTCGGACGGTCAAGTGCTTTCCAGGACGATCGTGCCTCTGCAATAGAGCCTTCGGTATCCAATGCCAAACCGGGTGAAACCTCTAGACTTACGTAGCCATCCAGTCCTTTGGTCTGTTCGTAAACCCCCTTAAAAACATCAGCGGCATGCTGAACATCCTCAATAGCCATTTTGAGAAAAATTTCCTCATTCGAGATATCCGTCTTTCCCAATTCACTGATGGTATCATTATAGTCTTCACTACGTGCAATCGCTTCTTCGAAAATTGCAGGATTTGAGGTAACTCCTCTTAAATTGTCTTCGTCTATCAATTTCTTCAATTCACCGGATTGAATAAACGATCTTTTGATATAATCCAACCATATACTTTGGCCGAAATCAGGGATCTTTGCTAATGGATTTTTCATCTGATTAAATTAGACTTTTAGTGGCGATGAAGCTATCAGATTCATTCATACCCCTGTGTGGTTTGAATAAATCATGATGGTTTCATCTGATTAAATTAGACTTTTAGTGGCAATTCAGCTTGCATGAGCCGCGTTAATCACGCTCTTTTTTGAGCGGTAGCTCATGCAGGTTTCATTATAATAATTATTTATTTGTGTCTATTTCCAAAGGTATGCATGCTGCCTTCGGTGGCAAGAAGCCATCGGAAATCAGCTATCAGCTTTCGGTTATCAGTCGCTCGAACCTTTCTCACAACTCACAACGGGCAACTCACAACTGATCACTCATCATTCATTCGTTCATCAATTATAATTCATCACTTTAACTACTAAACTAATTCCCTACTCAACTACTCAACGTCTCAACTACTTAACGTTTCAACAACTTAAGAGCTCGATCGTAAACATGCCTGGCAGTAAAACCAAAATGTGTCATCACCGCTTTGCCTTCACCCGATTCACCGAAGGTATCGATGCCTATTACATCTCCGTCTGCACCAACATACTGATACCATAGTGGCGTCACACCTGCTTCCACGGCTAACCGTTTGGCCACATGAGGTGGCAGAACCTGCTCACGATAGGCCTGATCCTGTTGATTAAACAGTTCAAAGGAAGGCATACTGACAACCCTGGCGCCAATGCCTTCCTTCGTCAGTTGCTCTTGCGCTTCTAAAACGAGTTGCACCTCCGACCCCGTGGCTATAAGAATAATATCAGGGGTACCATCGGTGTCACTTAAGACATAGCCGCCTTTGCTTAAATTATCGCCGGAAGCGTAACGCTGCTGATCGATAACCGGTAACTTCTGTCGCGACAAGATGAGTGCTACCGGCCCCTTTAGTCGACTCATAGCAACTTTCCAGGCTGCTATCGTCTCAAAAGCGTCTGCCGGCCGTATGACCGTCAAGTTGGGGATTAACCGCAAAGCCGAAACATGTTCAACCGACTGATGCGTAGGGCCATCCTCACCTAAGGCAACACTATCATGCGTAAATATATAGGTGACCGGTGCTTTCGTTAAGGCTGCCAAACGAATGGCTCCTCGCATATAATCCGAAAACGTCAAAAAGGTACCGCCATAGACACGCGTACCCCCGTAAGAGGCCATACCATTTAATATTGCGCCCATACCGTGTTCGCGGACACCAAACCAAATGTTGCGTAAGTCGTAATGTCCCGGCTGGAAACTTTCATCTCCTTTAACAGGCGTATTGTTCGAACTTGCTAAATCCGCTGAGCCGCCAATCAACCAGCTTATGTTTTGGCGCAATACTTCCAATACCTTTCCCGAAGCCTCTCTGGTTGCTAGCGCATCCGCGGCATTGAAAGTAGGCATCCCATTATCCCAGCCCGCTGGCAATTCACCTTCAAAGCTAATTTCAAGGTCCTTCGCTTCTGCTTCAAAAACTACTTTATAAGATGTAAATTGCTCGTTCCATGCCTGTTGCAATTCAGCTCCTTTTTGTCCTCGGCCCAAAAGGTAATCGCTCACTTCTTCCGGTATAAAAAAGTTTTTCTCCGGGTCCCATCCGAAAAACTCCTTCGTTTTCTTTAGATTTTCGATACCCAGTGGATTGCCATGTACCTTATTCGTTCCCTGTTGCGGACTGCCATAACCGATAATCGTTTTAACGGATATTAAAGAGGGTTTTTCGGTTTCAGCCTGCGCTGCTAAAATGGCCTGCTCAATGGCATCCAGATCATTGCCATCCTCTACCGTTAAGGTTTGCCAGCCATAAGCCCTAAAGCGTGCAGGCACATCCTCTGTAAAGGCCAAGCTGGTCGGCCCATCGAGGGAAATCGCATTATCATCATATAAATAAATAAGCTTGCCCAACTTGAGGTGTCCTGCTAAAGATGCCGCCTCTGAAGCGACCCCTTCCATTAAATCGCCGTCGCTAACAATCGCATAGGTATAATGATCTATTAAATCGTAGCTCTCTTTATTGTATTTCGTCGCTAAAAACCGCTCAGCAATAGCGATTCCCACGCCATTTCCAAACCCCTGCCCTAGCGGACCGGTAGTCACCTCAATTCCTGGAGTCAACACCGATTCCGGATGGCCGGGTGTTTTTGATCCCAATTGCCGAAAGTGTTGCAGTTCAGTCAGCGGCAGATCATATCCGTATAAATGCAATAAACTGTACAATAATGCCGAGCCGTGGCCGGCAGAAAGGATGAAGCGGTCGCGATTCGGCCATTTAGGATCTTTCGGATTAAACCGCAGAAAACGATTCCATAAAACATATGCCATGGGCGCGGCTCCCAGCGGAAGCCCGGGATGGCCCGAATTTGCCTGTTGCACCATATCGGTCGCCAGGAAACGGATGGTGTTAACACTCAGTCCGTCTAAGGGGTTACTGTTTTCTTTAGTCATGGATAACTTTTTATGATCATTCAATTTGGACCCACCTTTGTATGTTCAGCTTTTGCTAGAACTATAACAAATTTAAGCAGCTTCGGTGTTGGATTTTTCTATATAACGTAATAATTGACTGATTGATTCTAATCATAAAGTCATAATTGTTTTAATTCAAATTCAGAAAACAGTGCTTACGCTTCACAAATTTTCGGCATTTAATTTGTAATGATTTCGGCATCCAGCTCTTGGGCTATTATAGAAATAGTCTATATTTACAAACCAGTTCAAAGAAATTAGGTTAAATAATGGGAGACTCCTTTACAAATGCGGCGTACAACCCTTTTGGGAATGATGCCGACTTTTTGTTGCACAATTTGGTTTACGACTCAGCGGTGGCTATTTATGCCTGTAATACCGAAGGCACCATTATTTTTTATAATACTGCTGCAGCCACCCTTTGGGGCCGAACGCCCAACCTGCAAAAAGACCGTTGGAGTGGTGCTTACAAGGTCTATAGCCCCGATGGGAAGAAACTGGCTGAAGAAGAATTTCCGACTGCTTTAACGGCTAAGGGTCTAAATCGCACCGATCAATCCGAAGTAATCATTGAACGACCTGACGGGACAAACCGAAAACTCTTGGTGTTTCCCAAGGTGCTTTATAATGCCGCTGGTGAAATTACCGGCACTCACGCTACACTAGTTGACATCAGTGACCGTACCCCCTTGGAAGAGCGGCAAGCTTTCCTTTCATCCATTGTCGAATCATCGGATGATGCTATTGTCAGTAAAGACCTTCAGGGTATTATTACTAGTTGGAACATTGGTGCCGAGCGACTTTTCGGCTATACAGCGGAAGAAGTAATGGGGAAATCCATTACCATTTTAATCCCCAAACCGCGCTTAAGTGAGGAAGACTATATTTTAGGGCAGGTCCGTAAAGGAGAAAAAGTTGACCATTATCAAACGGTACGACTCAATAAATACGGAAAGGAAATACTTATATCGCTCACCGTGTCCCCGATTAGGGACAAGCAAGGCAAAATTATAGGTGCATCCAAAATCGCCCGGGATATATCGGAAGAAGTGAAGGTACAAAATGCTATCTATCAGTACACGCGGGATTTGGAAACCCTCAATTCTATCAGCCGGGCTATTTCTTCGAAATTGGATGTACAGAGCACTTTACAGCAAGTGACAGATGCGAGTAAAGAAGTGACCGGCGCAGCCTTTGGTGCATTTTTTTACCATTTAGTTGAGGTAGATGGAACAATAAAAACCCGATTTACCGTATCGGGTTATCCAGCCGAAGCACTTAAGCATTTGGAAATGCCGCGCGACACACCCCTGCTTCACCCAACCTTCAACGGCAATGAGATTGTACGATCCGACGACATCAGAAAAGATTCCCGTTACGGTCAAAATTACCCTTACTACGGAATGCCGCATGGTCATCTTCCCGTCGTGAGTTATTTGGCGGCTCCCGTTGTTTCTGCCAAAGGGGTCGTAATGGGCGGACTGTTTTTAGGACATCCGGAGCCCGGCAAGTTCAATGTACACCATGAAAGCTTGATCAGTAACATCACAGCCCAAGCAGCCATCGCCCTCGACAATTCCAGGTTATTCGAAGAGGTCAAGGCCTTAAGCGCAAAGAAAGATGAGTTTATCGCATTAGCCAGTCATGAGCTTAAAACACCACTTACAAGCGTTTACGGCTATCTGCAATTGTTGGAAAAGAAACCCGACAGTAAAATGGCGTCTCTGTTTGTTGATAAAAGCGTAAAACAATTAGACAAACTAAACAAATTGGTGTCCGAATTATTGGATATTTCCAAAATCGAAGCTGGTAAGCTTCAGTTTAATACCGAACTGTTCGATCTCGGCGAGCTGGTCCAAGAAACCGTAGAGTCTTTTCGCTTTTCCGTCAATAGCCACGATATTTCGTTGAACCGCCCCGCATACCCGATTACCATTAAAGCCGATAAACAACGAATCGAACAGGTTATCATTAACCTCTTAAGCAATGCCGTTAAGTATTCACCGAACGCCAATGAGGTTTTTGTTCAATGCGAAAAGAAAGAAACCGTTGCTACCATCAGCATCCGAGACGAAGGCATGGGATTGACGTCTTCTCAACAACAACAAGTCTTTACCCGATTTTATCGTGCCGATAATACTTCGGGTATAGCAGGGTTAGGAATCGGGCTTTATCTTTCCCGGGAGATCATTGAACGACACGATGGTAGAATCAACGTTGTTAGCGAATACGGGAAAGGCAGTGAATTCGTTATTACACTTCCATTACCGAAAACACCTTAAACCCTCCTCGGCCTTTAACAGATCCATATTTGGTTGTATGAAGCTACGCCTCGGTTACCCTCATACCCATGCATTTTTTTGGCAAGGTTTTTTCTACGTCCTAATAAACAGATATTATCCTAGTATAATCCACTCGTCCGATCCCACTATTGCGGAATCATAATGTCCATTTCGGGGGCATTATCGATACGGCATGATATTATCATAGTTAAATCCAATAGTTTAACTAAAAGAGAATCAGCTATGTTTTTTCACGACAGAAGATTACAGTACAAGGTTCGGGTTGATAAGCCCAACCCGCAATTCGCGCGTTTGTTACAACAGGCAATCGGCGGTATCGAAGGAGAAATTAGAGTATGTCTACAGTATCTTTTCCAAGCTTGGGGCAACCGGGGGCCGGCAAAATACAGAAACATGCTTTTGGAGACGGGAACGGAAGAAATTTCGCACATCGAGATGTTGTGTACGGCCGTTGCCTTAAACTTGGAGGGAGCGAAAGGTTCTATTATTGACGAAGTGGTGTCGTCCAATCCGGTGGTTGAACAGATCATGGGAGGGATGGACCCTCGCCACTACCTTTCTGCCGGTTTAGCGGCTATGGCTGCCGATGCCAACGGTGTACCGTTTAACGGCTCTTGGGTGGTAGCAAGTGGTAACCTAGCAGCAGACATGCACGCAAATGTGATGGCGGAAGCTACCGGGCGTACCTTAGCCACGCGTTTATGGGAATCAACTACCGATCCAGGCATGAAAGACATGCTAGCCTTTTTGATTGCGCGTGATACCATGCATCAAAATCAGTGGCTAGCCGTTCTCGAGGAATTAGGTGGCCCAAGCGCGCATCCTATTCCGAATAGCTTTCCGCAGGAAGAAGAAGTTAGCTCCGTTGCCTACTCCTTTATTTCTACTAATATTAATATGCCCGAAAAACCGATTGCTCGATGGACCGATGGAACCTCCATTGACGGCAAAGGCGTTTTTACCTACGAGCATGGCACACCCATGGGCGAGGAACCTATGCTAGCTCCCCCCATTAGAGAAGGTTATGCCCAAGCTGAACAAATGATAAACAAAAAAGATAATATATGAAATTTATCAGTAGACGCGTTCACGCTATGTTAGACTATATAGTGGGAATCTTATTAATTCTTGCTCCCACCTTACTGGGTTTTTCCCATATCCCGGGGGCAAAGTACAGTGCTATTATTGCCGGTGTTTTAGTATTGGGTATGGCTTTACTTACCCGGCATGAAGGCGGAGTTGCCAAGGTTATTCCGATGTCAACGCATTTGGTAATGGATGTCATCTTGGGCATATTATTGGCCTTATCGCCTTGGCTGCTTAATTTCAGTGATCAGGTATTTTTGCCTCATCTCATCGTCGGTGTATTCTCCATTATTGCCGGCCTCTGTACCGCGCCCGCCAGTCAACATGGCGTGGCTCAGGGCGGTGTCTTAAGTTAAACTAGCAGGCTGCCTTTTATGGGAGGCAGCCTGCTTTTTGAATCTACGAAATTCACTCATGTGAACAAAAAATTGAAATATTATGCTAGTAAGAATCTTCCCCCGAATACTGCACGCCGTATTAGATTATGGCGCTGCCTTACTGCTAATAGTTGCCCCCTTTCTTTTCCATTTTAGCGAGGAGCGACCGGCTACTGTGTTGTGTATATTGTTTGGTGTAATGATTTTGGGTATGTCCTTGTTAACGAATTATGAGGGAGGTGTACGGAAAACCATCCCAATGGATATACATTTATATGCCGATATTTTTGGTGGTGCTTACTTGGCCTTATCGCCGTGGTTATATTTATTTTCAGAAACTACCTATGCTTTTCATCTGCTGATGGGTATCGGATTATGCATCTCCGGTTTAATTACCGTTCGCGAGTCGCAACGGATTGTTATGCCAAAACCAGGTGATCAACATATATATACTTCAGCAAAACAACGGAAAAGAAATGTTAGCATTAATGGATAATTTTCCACCACATGTGGTGGCTTATCGGGCGCAAGGAAAAGTTAACGGCGAAGAATACAAAGAAATTGTAGTGCAGCGTATCGCCGAAGTTGCGAAAGCTTATCCTCAAATCAATTTTATTGTATTGCTAGAAACGGGTTTTGAAGATTACAGTCTTCAGGCCCTTTTAGAATATATTAAAGTCAGTTTTGAACACTTTAGCAAATGGAATCGAATGGCCATCGTATCCGATCAGCAGTGGGTTCGCAAAATCTACGATATACTCAGCCCCTTGGTACACGGTGAAATCCGGACATATCGACTGGAAGATCAGCAAATAGCCTGTGAATGGGTTTCAGCGCCATTGCCCGCTTAGTTTTAGTCCACAAATCTACCATGTTTTGGTATGGCGATTTTATCAAATTCTGTTATCAAACGACTCAAACCCATGGTTAAATCCTTTCCCTCCATTGCCTCACCATGTCCGGCAATTAAGAGAGCAGGCCTTAGCTGTTGTAGCTTTACGGCTGAATCATAGGCTGCTTTCCAGTTAGTCGTCAAATATCGCGGTGGCCCATTAATCTCCTTTTTTTGCATCAACACCTTATAGAGTGCATCTTGCCTTACCGTCACAATGGCATCGGCAGACAATAAAAGACGATCTCCTTCTCGGAACAAAGCTATTTGACCCGGAGCGTGTCCCGGTACGTGTATCCATTGCCAATCCGATAAAAAAGGTACTTGGCCGTCTTCCGGTAAAGGGAACAGTCGTTCCTTAATATCGATCGATTCATGTGGATAAATGGCCGCCAATTTCGCCAACATACCCCCTTCCACTGAAGTATCCGGCTCTGGATAGTCCTGTAGCCCTGTTAAGTAAGGGAATTCCAAGGGATGCGCAAAAACCGGCACATCGGGCCAATGGGTCAATAAGTCGACTACATTTCCCACATGATCAAAATGCCCATGGGTCAACACGATAGCTGCCGGAGGATGTTCGTCAAAACGAGATCGAGCCACCGCTATCATTTCGTCTGCACACTTCGGCATACCGGTATCCACCAAAACCCATCCTTCTTTTCCAACCTCACCAATCATGACGATATTAACAATTTGATTGGTATAGTAAAAAACATCCTTGGTGACTTCTTGTCCGCTATTGCTATTGACCGATGTCATCGGTATAAACTTACCATCATTACTCTTTTTCATCATGTACTTTAATTTTTTTAAGCGAAGAAGGAGCACTTGGCGGTGCTCCTCCGACTTGAAGAATTAGAAAGAAATTAGGGATTAATTTGAGTATTCAAAGCTTTCGCATCTTCCAAATGCGCTTCAAGGGTTGGCAATTTTTCGTTCGCCCAAGTCCTCAAAGCACTGTTCGGTACACCGCTCTGACTCGCTGCCTCGGAAAATAACAAAACCGCCTCTTCGTGCGATTTCACCATGATCTGCGCAAAAGCTTTGTCAAAAGCTTCTCCCGTAAGTGGTGTCAGCTGGTCTAGGTTCGCCTTTTCCTTCGCTGCAAGTTCCATGGGCACCGTAAAGCCCTGCGTCTCCGCTATTGCTTTTAACTCTTCACCCGCTTTCCCGTGATCGTTCACCATATGCTCTCCGTAACTTCGCACGGCTTCAGCACTTCCTTTTTCAACGGCCTGCGCTCCTGCCATAATTTCAAACTGATTGCTGCTCGCAGCCGTCGAAACAAAAGTTTGGTTATCCATCATCACCGGGTTGGTGTCATCATCATCACTGCACGATAAGACGAAATGGCTTATCGTCAAATACACAAACGCAAAAATCAAATACTTTTTCATAGGCAAATTTTATTTATATCAGAAGTATACGCATGATCCATGCCTCGAATCTTCATTTTTATCGTTTAATTGAATAATACGGAAATCAGTATCGTATCCTATTCCAGCCTGATACGATTCGGTCACCCCATTTCCCGGCAAGGTTTTCTCTATGTCCTAAAATTACCATAGCGATGCCTTTTAAATTTTAGTATTCGCATACGAATCGCCTGAATCGGTGTAATGGCGATCACAACTTAATGTATCAGTAATTCAATCACGGGATTCGTTGGATCGGCTATGACACGAGCGCGCCCTCCAATTGGAATGGTTATCATTGGAAGGGTATGGCCAAAATCGATATTGGCAATAACCGGAATACCGTCGAGTTGCTTTTTTGTCTTGATAATTTTCGTAAGAATCTCTTTGGTCATCATCGAGTTCTGTTTAAACCGACCAATAGCGAGCGCTTTTACCCCACTAAAGCTAGGTTGATTGAGAAGCGCTTGCAACTGGTTTTGAACGTTTTTATAATCTTCCGGACCGTTGTCTTCCAAAAAAAAGATACTGTCACTTGTATCAGGCAGATACTCGCTGCCCTGTAAAAAGTTAAAAGTTAAGAAATTCCCTCCCAGAATTTTCCCTTCCACATCTCCTTCATTAATTACCCAATAACCGGGATTATCCAACTGTTCATGTTCCCATATAGAATTATAGTAAAATAGCGAAGGGCTAAGGCTTATCGGCTTATCGTCAAAAAGACATGCGCGAAAATAATCGAGAGAGAAACCAAGATCTTCTCCCGCACTCAACATATTGAAATGAGGGCCGTAGTAGGTCACTACATCGGTTTTAGCATAGACGGCGTTTATTAGAGCCGTGATATCTGACAAACCACAAAGAATTTTAGGGTTGTCTTTTAACAATTTATAATCTATATAGGGCAATAACTGGTTAGATGTTGTTCCTCCGGATACCGCTAAAATTGCCTTCACCGATTTATCTTCGTAAGCTCGATGTAGATCCGCTAAGCGATTGTCTATGGTTGTTGATCCAAACTCATCTATTTCATGGACGTGATCTCCAAAGCTTACCGTTAAACCTAATTCCTCTAACCTCTTCACGCCCCGAATACGCATCTCTTGCGTTAATTTGGGCATTAAGCTCTGTGCAGGGGCGATGATTTGGATGTGATCACCGGGTCTTAATTTGTCTACGATCATTCGTTGCTTTTCCTTTTTATATACAAGAATCTCTCCAAGCAAAAGCATGATTGACAGGTCTTGCGAGCATATGCAAGCCCTTAATTAAACAGTATTGAACAACTATGTAGGGACCTGTGTTGATTAGCTTCATCAGGCTATTCCTTTGGCGGCGTCGACCATATGACACATGCATCTTCTATGCTATAGTAGTGTAAGTTTTTCAGTACCATATAAAAATCATTCCAAATGCACACTATATCATCAACACGTTCATTCATCCCGACGGTGCCTACATGCGTGGAACGTTATCGCACTAAAAAACACCAATCTTTTTTGAGTTATATCTTTTTAAGGATACCGGCACTATTCTGATGCACCATTGAATAGTATAGATTTTAATTTCAATGGGGATGGATATATGGATAATATAATGGGTCGGCAAAGGGTTTATATCACGCACGTGATGCCCACTATCGATAATGGTACCTATCCCTCAAAAGCAGTGATAAATGATGAAACTTCCTTTACCGCTGATCTTTTTGCTGACGGACACGACCAAGTATCTGCAAGCCTTTTCATAAAGGCGCAGCATGCAAACGAGTGGCAGGAGGTTGCCATGCAGCATGTGATCAATGATCATTGGGCAGCAACCTTCCGCTTTCCCGCGATAGGTGTTTACTTTTTCTGTATAAGAGCTTGGGTCAATCACTATGCTTCCTGGATCAATGGCTTGCAAAAGAAGGTAGAGGCCGAACAAGATGTTTACGTTGATTTGCTAATCGGCGCAAATCTGCTCGAAGAGGCCACAACCGAACTTCCTTTATTGCTCCCCGAACTGCAAAAGTGGGGAGCGGTTTTGCGACAAGGCGCAATAGAAAAGGATTTACTAAAGACATTAAAGGAGGAGACATTACCCATTATGCGGCAGTACCGCTTAGAGCCCTTTACTTCTATCACCCAAGTTTACAAAATTGAGGCAGAACGTCAAAAGGCTGGTTTTAGCACCTGGTATGAGCTTTTTCCACGATCCACCGCTGAGATACCGGGACAACATGGAAGCTTCCAAGACGTCAAGCGGCTATTACCGAGAATCGCAAAAATGGGCTTTGACGTGCTTTACCTCCCTCCTATTCATCCCATCGGTGAAGTGAAAAGAAAAGGAAAGAACAACGCACTTATCGCTAATCCGGAAGAACCCGGGTCACCTT
This sequence comes from Olivibacter sp. 47, assembly GCF_030372825.1. Lineage (NCBI taxonomy): Bacteria > Pseudomonadati > Bacteroidota > Sphingobacteriia > Sphingobacteriales > Sphingobacteriaceae > Olivibacter > Olivibacter sp. 47. Next base: position 4,435,474 of record NZ_JAUCNR010000001.1, on the reverse strand, counting down.
GGGCAATCGGTAATCGACATGGCGGACATAAAGCGATTCATCCGCAACTGGGCAGCTTAGAAGACTTCCAGGAACTAATCATATCAGCCAAGAAATATGATATCGAAATAGCCATGGATATCGCTTTTCAATGCGCCCCCGATCATCCCTATGTGCAGCTCCATCCCAACTGGTTTAAATGGCGACCTGATGGATCCATCCAATACGCTGAGAACCCACCAAAACGCTATGAGGACATCCTACCTTTCGATTTTGAGACATCCGACTGGCAAAATCTATGGAGCGAACTAAAGAGTGTCCTATCCTACTGGATTGCTATCGGGATTAGCATTTTCCGTATTGATAATCCGCACACCAAAGCACTCGCCTTTTGGGAATGGGTGATACCGGAAATTCGGAAAGACCACCCGGCAACTATCTTCCTAGCAGAGGCTTTCACCCGACCACGCATTATGGAGCAATTGGCAAAAGGAGGCTTCAATCAGTCGTATACTTATTTTACCTGGCGAAACACCAAATGGGAGCTCGAAACATACCTGTATGAGCTCACAAAAACTGATATGCGATACTACTTTAGGCCATGTTTTTGGCCTAATACGCCCGACATTTTACCCCCCATGCTAAGTGAGTGTGGAGAAAATGCCCATATCATGCGTGCCATCCTCGCAGCAACGCTTTCTGCCAATTATGGCATTTACGGCCCGGTTTACGAATTTGGTCTCAATGAAGCGCATCCGGGAAAAGAAGAATACACAAACAATGAGAAGTATGAGATAAAGCATTGGGACTGGAACGCACATACGCGGATAGGCGAAATCATTGCACGACTTAACCGGATCCGGAAACTGCACCCCGCATTACAAAACACGTATAATATTGAGTTTGCGGAGGTACAAAATGACCAGTTGATCTGTTATGTAAAAACGGATCAACGCAAGCAGGACCGGTTAATTATTGCCGTGAACCTTGATCTTTTCAATAGCCAGGGAGCCTTCGTTAAGATTCCATTATCGGCCCTTCATTTAGATGCTGATAAGCCCTATCATTTATTCGATCTGCTAAGCGGAGACAAGTATGAATGGTTTGGCGAATGGAATTATATAGAACTGAATCCTTACCTCATGCCTGCCCATATTTTTATGTAACTCAATAAATTGTTATGAAAAACGGCCAATTAGACAACCAACTTCACTGGTACAAAGATGCCATCATATATGAGTTGCACATCAAAGCGTTTCGCGATGGAAATGGCGATGGGGTGGGCGACTTTGAAGGGCTGCTTCAAAAACTTGATTATTTACAGGACTTAGGTATTACCGCCATTTGGTTACTCCCATTTTATCCTTCGCCCCTTCGAGATGATGGATACGACATAGCCGACTATTATAACATCAATCCGGCATACGGTAACATCAAAAAATTTAAACGCCTTCTTAGAGAGGCACATAAACGCGGCCTAAAGGTAATAACTGAGCTCGTTATCAACCATACCTCGGATCAGCATCCGTGGTTTCAACGAGCGCGAAGAGCTCCTAAAGGCTCCGGACTTCGAAATTATTATGTGTGGACCGATGATCCCAATCGGTACGCCGATGCACGGATTATTTTTCAAGACTTCGAAAGTTCCAATTGGTCGTGGGATCCAATTGCTCAGCAATACTATTGGCATCGATTCTTTCATCATCAACCTGATCTTAATTACGACAACCCCTTGGTGCAAAAGGAAGTGTTCGATATTCTAAATTATTGGTGCGCCATGGGAGTAGACGGCTTTCGATTGGACGCTGTCCCTTACCTTTTTGAGCGAGACGGCACTAATTGCGAAAACCTACCCGAAACCCATGCCTTTTTAAAGAAACTACGGGAGCACATAGACCTGCATTACCCAGGCACCCTTCTTTTAGCGGAAGCCAATATGTGGCCGGAGGATTCTGCCGCTTATTTTGGAGCGGGAGACGAATGCCACATGAATTACCATTTCCCCATTATGCCGCGGATGTTTATGGCATTACAGATGGAAGACCGATATCCTCTGACCGATATTTTTGAACAGACGCCTTCCATCCCTCCTACTTGCCAGTGGGCAATTTTTCTGCGGAACCACGATGAACTTACATTGGAAATGGTAACCGACGAAGAGCGTGATTATATGTACAAGGTTTATGTCAAGGATCCTGTAGCCAGAATTAATTTAGGGATCAGGCACCGATTAGCCCCTTTATTAGAGAACAATCGAAAGAAAATTGAATTGCTTAATGCCTTATTGTTTTCATTACCGGGTACTCCCGTAATCTATTACGGAGACGAAATAGGCATGGGCGACAATTACTATTTGGGCGACCGAGACGGTGTTCGTACCCCTATGCAATGGCATCCCGATCGTAACGCAGGCTTTTCTGAAGCTAATCCGCAACGATTGTACCTCCCGCTCATTCTAGACCCTGAATATCACTATGAATCAGTCAATGTTGAATTACAATCGCGCAACACCTCTTCTCTACTTTGGTGGATGAAACGAATGATCAGCACTCGTAAAAAGTATAAGGCTTTTGGTCGTGGCGACATTCAATTCGTGTACACGGAAAACGCTAAAATTTTAGCCTTTACAAGAACATATGACAATGAAATTATGCTCGTAGTGGCCAATTTGTCCCGCTTCTCGCAGGCTGCGGAGCTATTTCTAGAGACTTACAAAGGGTTTGCCCCGATCGAAATTCTAAGTCGCAACCGCTTCCCTGTCATAAAGGAAGATATACCCTATTTTTTCACATTAGGCCCTTATGCAAGTCAAGTGTTCTTACTCGAAAAAGCACATCCCGAGCTGGCGGATGAAGCAAGATTACATTTAATCGAGATAGACGAGTGGAAAGAGCTGTTAGACGAGCCTGTTATCGAACAACTGGAAAACCGTATTCTACCGGATTACATCATGAAATTACGTTGGTTTGGAGGGAAAGGCAAGGGACCTGAAAATTTCCGAATCATTGATCACGCTACTATTGGTTTGGAAGAAGGAACCGCCTTTTTATTGCTTATCGAGGTATCCTATCATGATGGCTTACCGGAAACCTATCAATTGCCTGTAGCTTTCGGCAAGGGGCAATTTTCCTATCGTTTACAAGACAATTGCCCGCAATCAGTAATCGCCCATTTGAAAGTAGGCCACACGGAAGGCGTTCTTTATGACGCCATTTATGGAATTGAGTTGCAGCATGCCATCATCGCCAATATGGTTGGTAACCGACACATAGGTCAAAAAAACGGACAAATAAGCTTTTTGGGAAACAAAAAAGTAAAAAAACATATCAAGGAAAATCCAAGGCCCAGGCCTCGTGTATTGAGTGCAGAGCAGAGCAATACTTCTATTATTTACGATAATACGTTTTATCTTAAAATCTATCGAAAGGTCGACGCAATCATTAATCCCGACGTGGAAATGATCGCCTATCTTTCGGGAACGGCTCGGTTCAAGCACGTCCCCGCTTATTTAGGTAGAATACAATGGGAATTTAAATCAGGCCATACGATGGTTTTAGCCATGATGCAGGAAATGGCCGTAAGCAACAGTGATGGATGGACTTATATGCTCGATCGCTTAAACGATTTCAATGAAAGGGTATTGTCTCACGCTGATCCCAATTCACTGCTGGAAGAAGTAAAGGGAAAGCTATTACTTCCCTTAAATTTTGATGAGATACCCAACAACATGAAATTGCTGCTGGAAGGCAACCTTGCAGAATTGGTAAAGCTGTTAGGTATAAGAACTGCCGAAATGCATCTCGCTTTAGCAAAACCAACGGAACTACCCGAATTTAAACCTGAGCCCTTTTCGCTCCATTACCAGCGCTCCCTATATTCCTCACTCCAATCACTGGTGCGAGCAAGCTTTCAGAGTCTTCAAAAAAATATGGAAAACCTAAGTGCAGAGGTTCAGGAAGAAGCAAAAGAAGTGCTGTTACTCCGCGAGAGAGTCCTCAGTACCATGAAACGTATCTATCAGCATCGAATAGATGCTGTCAAAACCCGAATTCACGGAGACTACCATTTAGGTCAGGTACTTTTTACGGGCAAAGATTTTTTAATACTCGACTTTGAAGGCGAGCCGGCTCGAAGTTATAGTGAACGGCGCTTGAAGTTTTCGCCCTTACGTGACGTAGCCGGTATGTTGCGCTCCTTACACTACGCTGCCTTCGGCAGCCTGCTTCTTGATAACCAGATCCGAGAGGACGACATCAAAACGCTAACTCCATTTATCGAGCAATGGTACCACTATATGAGCGGCTTTTTCATGCGTGCCTACCTTGACAAGGTTAATGAAGCAGCATTTATACCAACCCGGTTGGAGGATCTACAAATCATGATGGACGTATATTTGCTACAAAAGGCCGTATATGAACTGAATTATGAGATTAACAATCGTCCCGACTGGGTACTAGTTCCGCTCCGAGGCATTAAATCCATTTTAAAAGAAGTTTAAGGCATAAAATCAACGATCATGAACACCGCTCCGCATACCGACCCTAAGTCACGTTTCACCGCCTTTGATCTCAGTTTGTTTAAGGAGGGCAAACATTACCAGCTTTATGGTAAGTTGGGCGCTCATCTTGTCAGCGAAACGGATGCACAAGGAGTTCACTTTGCTGTGTGGGCGCCCAATGCCGAACAAGTTTCCGTTGTCGGCGATTTTAACCATTGGGATCGAACGGCTAATCCGATGGGACGAAGACCTGATGATTCCGGAATATGGGAGCTATTCATTCCCGATCGGTTGGAAGGTGAGTGTTACAAATACTATATTAAAGGATACAATGGCTACGAAGTGGAAAAAGGCGACCCCTACGCGTATGCTTGGGAAGAACCGCCGCGGACGGCATCACGAATTGCCCACTTAAACTATGCCTGGCAGGATGAGTCGTGGCTAGAAAAACAAAGGCGCACCGATATCTTCACCGTTCCATTGAAAATTTATGAAACGCATATTGGTTCATGGAAACGCCACAACGATGATCCCACAAGCTTTTTAAGCTATAGCCAGTTGGCTTCAGAACTACCAACTTATTGTAAGGAACTTGGATTCAGCCATGTCGAGTTTATGCCCGTGATGGAACATCCGTTTTATGGCTCCTGGGGCTATCAGGTTGTGGGCTACTTCGCACCAAGCAGTCGATATGGATCGCCACAAGACTTTATGTATCTCGTAGATACGTTGCATCAGCACGATATCGGTGTCATACTGGATTGGGTACCCTCACACTTTCCAACAGACGAGCACGGTTTAGGCTATTTTGATGGCACCCACCTCTACGAACACGCCGACCCCAAGAAAGGCTTCCATCCCGACTGGAAAAGTAGCATCTTTAATTACGATCGAAACGAAGTGCGTTCTTTTCTGATCTCCAATGCCCTCTTTTGGTTAGAAAAGTACCACATTGATGGCCTACGTGTCGACGCCGTTGCTTCTATGTTATACCTCGATTATTCGCGAGTCGAAGGCCAGTGGATTCCGAATAAGTATGGAGGTAGGGAAAATTTAGAAGCTATTCAATTTCTGCAAGAGCTAAACGAGGCCGTGCATCTATATTGTCCACGGGCCTTTACAATCGCAGAAGAGTCAACCGCTTGGCCTAGAGTAACAGCCCCCGTACAGCTTGGCGGTTTGGGTTTCGATTTCAAGTGGATGATGGGTTGGATGCATGATACCCTATCTTACTTTCAAAAAGACCCTCTTTATCGTCGTTATCATCAAGGTCAATTAACCTTCAGCATGGTTTATGCCTATTCAGAAAAGTTTATTCTTCCTTTATCGCATGACGAAGTAGTGTATGGAAAAGCATCTTTGTTAAAGAAAATGCCGGGCGATGCCTGGCAACAATTTGCTAACCTTCGTTTATTATACGCTTTCATGTACGGACATCCGGGCGGAAAAATGATTTATATGGGTGCTGAGTTTGGTCAGTCGCACGAATGGAAACACGATGATGGTTTAAGCTGGGACGAATCTCTTGGAGCGCCCAATCGGGGGCTCGTAGCGTTTATTCAGGACTTAAACAAGCTTTATCAAACCGAACCGGCGATGCATGTACACAATTATGATCCCGCGGGTTTTGAGTGGAATGCAATAGACGATGCCGTTAACAGTGTTATCAGCTGGATTAGAAAAAGTGATGAGCAAGATGATAGTCTTTTATTTGTAGCTAACTTTACGCCCGTAGTGCGTAAAAATTACCGCATAGGTGCACCCAAAAAAGGATTTTATAGTGAAGTCCTTAATTCAGACAATCTCAAATATCATGGAAGCGATGTGTTAAACGATGCAATTATTGAAACTGCCCCTATTCCTTATCATGGTCGGACACATTCTTTGTCCCTAATATTACCTCCGCTCGCTGTGATTGTGTTGAAATATCAATATGACGAATAATCTGCTATGCGCGGCTTAGCTCAATAAAGCTTTGCGTATGGTACCGTATCAAATTATCGATAAAAAGCCCTTTGTTATCTCACGACAGCAAAGGGCTTTTGGAAAAAATACTAAAAACAACACGTCACATAGATAAAAACAAGAATCCTACCATTATTACAGTTGCGGGTAGGTAACCTATATTTTTTTATTGTCGTTAATCTGGCAAAAAAAACCACGATGTCATCTCGACAACGTGGTGGCACTAAACTTTACAATTTAGAAGAAAATTTATTTATCTATAATGTTTGCCATCAAAAACAACTTCCTTTAGCTGTCCTTCGTGATCGACAAGCACTTGCTCCAATCTATATATCCCTTCCTTATTAGAAGCCAATAACTTCACTTCCTTCACAAGCGACTGAAATACACCGTCTCCTTCCAAGGCTGCTCTAAGCGAAGCGGTAAGGTTTAGAACAGCTTCATTTTTCGTTGTTTCTTTTTTAAGCACCATTATTTTTGGGTTTACGTGCGAACTGCATCTAATCTTAAGAAATTCTTGATACCATAATGTTCATGCAGCCATTGCTTTTAGGTACTACTGTTAGAAAAACAGGAACATTCGTTCCACTTAATCGGGTGCGAATAACACGCCTTTCCCTGTTCGTGATCGCTGCATTCACCACCTGATGATGATAGGCAGGCAAGGAGGCACATAAGACATCCCAGACATTATATCCTCTAACGCTCCTTTGATCACAATTAAGTAATTTAGCCGCTGTATAATCGATATCCAGAATCATTAGACGCGGGTCTACGTCTAACGAGCCTGAGTCACCAATCGGTTTCCACCGAATGCCGCCTCGCGGCCGTGTAGGTGGTTCGCTTAAAGAAAGTTTATTCATGTTTATAAGTAACAGGTAGGTAAGCTATTGCCAAAATCGTTCCAATAGAGGCGCACACCATAGGTGCCCTTAGTCAAATCTTTCTTCTGCGTCCAATACAAGGCCGCTACCACTAAGCATGATCTATAAAGAAGACAGACGTGATTTTTTTTTAGAACAGCGGCACCAATTTATTGGTCAGTCGGTTTTTGCATATTACCCATTCGCTCCGTTGCCGCTTCGTCCGTACTTAAGTTTCCGATGGCGACTTGCATTTTGTTTTTAAATCCGGCGACCACCATATCTTCTCCTTTCATGAGCGCCTCGTAGCCTTTTCTGGCAACGAAAGCTGGATCTGCCAACTCCTGCTCTTGGACAATCTTTGATTCTTCCATATCTGCTTTCCTAAAGAAATCGGTATCGGTTGCTCCGGGTAATAGCGACGTTACCGTCACGCCGGTATCCTTCAATTCGCTACGGATTGCCTCGCTAAAGAAATGAACAAAGGCTTTAGTACCATGATACACCGCCTGATAAGGGCCGGGAATTTTGCCTGCTATTGACGATAAATTTAAGATCTTACCATAACCTCGTTGTACCATATCCTTGACAAAAAATTTGCTGAGCACGACACAAGCACTAATATTTAGATGTATGATGTCCAACTCGCGCTGCAATTCCGTTTCTATGAACTTTCCATACACCCCTTGTCCGGCGTTGTTTATCAACACATCGATATCAATGCCATAAGCCTTCACTTCCTCGTATACAGAAAAGGGAGCATCCGGGTTAAAGAAGTCGGCGACCACCGTAATAACCTCTCTTCCGTTAGTACGTAATTCTTCGGCAGTCTGAACCAGCTCCTGCTCGTTTCTAGCCACCAACACTAAATTGTAATCATTCTCTGCAAACAACTTTGCCAGCTCCAAGCCAATACCGCTGGTCCCGCCGGTAATTAAGGCGTATCTTCCTGTATTTTCTCTATCGTTCATAATATCAACACTTTACTTGTTCCTTTTTTTATTATCCATGTTACTATTGCCGATCGATTCATCTTCATCGAACGACTTTGGTTCCTTCTTACCTTCCTTTTCCGTCGCTAATGCGGAATCCCCGACCGATTCATCCACATCAAACTGGGTGGGTTTCGGTGTTGGTTCTTTTTCATGCTTTTTCATTTCCCTAAATGTTTATGGTTATTCCTTTATAAGTAAACCAATATGTTGCCAATCTCCGTTTGCGTTCTATTACACCATACAGGGTAGGTAAAAAACAACGCATCGATTTTGGTATGGATGCAGTGTCCTAATTAGCAAATTGATGTGTTTATTTATCAAGGCAATGAACAGTATTGCTTGGGTTTGGCTTATGTTTCCACGCGTTTCCACATAACCGAGGTAGAGGCCGAGTCGGTCTTAAAGAGCATAAAAAAGGCCCGGTAATGTCCAGGCCTTTTAGCATCTCTTAATCATTACCGGACGTTTTCACGATTTTGTTGTAAATCCCTAAAAGTAGGAAAGGAGCCGCCCATTGCCCTACGAAAAGAGCACTATGCTTGCATCCCATGCATTTTAAGGTTAACGATGCGCCCATCGAAACGACAGCAGCTGCCAAAAAAACTGTCGATGGGATCTTTGCCGTTTGATTTTCGATTTCCTTTGTGTGTTGCCCTTCGTCGGGCGTTCCAAAATTTGCCATAACTGCATGTTTTTAAAGTAGATATTAAAACAACGACCTAAATCGCTTAAAGTTTTTGAAAATTTCATTTAGCATATCAAATGCTCAGGGAACTCCCGGGGCCGCCCATTTCGTCAACTAAAATAGCTCCTATGCTATCTTTGCTCGCTCCCATTTTTATTGAACATTGTGTCCAAAATATTGCCACGGTTATGAATTAAGAGCCTATTTATCTTAAGTGAAAACCGATACCGGTCAACGACTTAATTACACACTTGTTACACATTCTGTAGAATTCAGGCTTGTGTTGAGAATAATGGCGCAGCTATTGTTGCAAAACTATAAGCTAAAGACAAAGCCCATTTTATGGAAAAGAAAGTTGTTATTCTTGAGGACGATGCCGACATTCGCGAAATCATCGAATACATTTTAGTAGAAGAGAAATTAGCCGTTCAAAGCCACGCACGGGCAGAGAGTTTTTGGAAGGATGTTCAAGATAATCACGCCGATCTCTTTTTGTTGGATGTGATGTTGCCTGACGGAAACGGGATTGACATATGCAACCAACTGAAAGCCAATCAATCTACCTCACATATACCCATCATTATTATGTCGGCGCACCATCAACTCATGGGCGATGGTAAATGCCCCGCAGAGGATTTTATCAAAAAACCATTTGATATTCACGATTTTGTACAACGAATTCAGAAGCAGCTGTTGTAAATACGATCAGGTGGCAAACCAACGAATGACTTAATTAGCTTTGAGCAGTGAATGGGATAATAGAAATACTTCCGTTTCTTTCTAAAACGGCATACTTTATTTGGTTCAACTGTTCCAGCCCATGATTAAGACGAGCTGCTTCCATAATATCTTCTTCTTCCACACCTGCTCGCTTCATTCGCTCTTTCAAAGGTTGACCTTGATCAATTAATATCAGGGGTGTCCCTTCCAGCATCTTATCCAACCGTGGAAAACGCCCCTTAAATTTGCCCAAAATCATATCGAGCCCGATCAGCACCGTAATGAGAATCAAACTATTCGTCATTGAAAAATCTTCGCCCAACAACGCTTGTTGCGTAGCTTCTCCTATAATTAATAGCAAAACAAAATCAAAAGTTGTCGTCTCTGCTAAACTACGTTTGCCCAATACCCGAAAAAGTACCAGCAAGAAGAGATAAATGGCAATACCTCGTATAATTGGATTCATCGTATTTAAGGATAAATAAACTGATTGATTTGAAAATTGTGGTGATTAACTTCCCATGTTCCCTTTGCGCTCCCCGGTTTTTGTGCATGCAAATAGAAATGGAGAATAGTTTCCCCCGTTTTATCAACGTTAAAAGTATAAACGACCTTTCCGTCGGAAATGATGCTCTCATTTGCCTCCGGTACTATCTTTTCGATTTTAAAACAATCGAGGTATTCAATTGGAATAGCTATCTGCACATTGGCTTGATTCGAAAGACGAAGGCTAACATCCATCTCTTTCTGATACCGTAGATAACGTTCATACTCCACTGTGATATCCCCGTTTACTATTTTTCGGGCACTTAAGGGCCCTTCACCGAACAACCCAAGAGCTGTCAAAATCATTAAAATCAAGATGAGCAGACCACCCACTTTTTGGGTCTTCCATCCCTTTATATGCAAGGATAGATCTTCTTCGAGTGTTAACGAGTGGTTTACTCTTTCAATTGCATTGTTTGCGCTCATATCTTTTTTTAAGCTACATACACGATTAGCCCGCCGATGCCTACGTTCACTTCTCAAAAAGATCGGCTTTAAATAAACAGAAAACAAACCCGATTGTTCTACCACTTATCAGTGGAATTTATTTTCGCCCGTATGACGTCAAATAGATTTCCAAGGCCTAACATCGTCTCCAGGTATCCTTTACTTTTTGTTCGGGCTCTTTATCCTTTTTCCAAAACTGTATCATTTATAGCTTGTTACTAAAGGGTAGCAGATTGTTGCTATCGGAAAAAATTAAGTTATGAAAAAGGATAAAAAAGCGGTCGACGCTGAAAACGAAGAAAAAAGGCAACACGCAGAGGCGAAGAAGAAAATGGATCAAGAGTTAGACGATGAGATCGAACAGAGCTTTCCTGCCAGTGATCCACCCTCCTATTCACAGCCACATCACCATAAAAAGAGCTAAAAATCAAACGCGGATGCTGCTAACAGGGTAGAACCTGCGTAACAGCGCCAATGTATAAACCTCTTCGGATATGGATTTCGATGGTACAACAAAAAGTAGATGTCTGTCGCTTTCTTGCCTCATTGTTGTATATAAATCAAAACAATTAAAAAGTAAGAGCGCTGGCTCCCGTCGCACCATGAGCTTGCCAACTAACTGCAGTAATTTGGCCAATGTTTTGAATTTCTTCTGAGGGTAAACCAAGGGCACAAGCGCGATCCTATGAAGAAAGAAGAAATAAAATTGACGGACATACAACGTATCCTATTTGGAGAAACGCCCGCGGCCTTTATGCTAGAAGTGTTCATACGGACGATTATTATTTATTTGGCCTTATTGCTTGTCCTCAAACTATTAGGAAAACGCATGACGGGGCAGTTGACGATAGCGGAAATGGCGGTGATGATTACCATGGGTGCCATTGTGGCTGTGCCTATGCAAATCCCCGATCGAGGAATTGTACAAGGGATAATCATACTGCTGCTCGCGGTCGCTTTTCTACGGGGCCTTAATTATCTTTCGTATAAAAATCACGAGGCGGAGGATGTTATACAAGGAAAAGTAAACCTACTCGTAAGAGACGGAATAATCGATTTACCAACGCTGCAAAAAATGAATATCTCCAGGCAGCAATTATTTTCCAAACTCCGAAATCAGAAAATATTCAATTTAGGGCAAGTGGATCGCGTTTATTTAGAAGCCTGCGGACTCTTTAGCGTTTATCAACATCAGGGTAAAAGAGCGGGCCTATCCCTTTATCCACTAAATGACCTGCGCTTATCCGATACACAATACAACGACGGTGATTACGCTTGCTGCAGCTGTGGCAAGGTAAGTAGGACCCAACAAGATCCCTGTGCCAACTGTGGAGCTACCGAATTTATCCAAGCCATTATTTAATATCCGATGAAAAAAGAAGACATTCAACTTGGCGACTGGCTGAGAGTATTTATAGGAGAGGCCCCAGGTGCCTTCTTTATTGAAATCGTTATCCGCACCATTGTTATTTATGCGATCCTTATGATCGGCTTCCGTCTAATCGGCAGTCGTATGGCAGGCCAGTTAAGTCGCACCGAACAGGCCTCCCTTGTCACCTTAGCCGCTGCTATTGGGGTTCCCATTCAGTCACCGGAACGAGGTATTCTCCCAGCCATTATTATCGCGATCGTAGTCGTTTTTTTTGGCCGTATAATCGCCAAGCGAGCCAGTAAGAGCGAAAAATTCGAGCGCATTAGTCAAGGTAATATCGATACGTTGGTTGAAAACGGAGTCCTATGCCTGCAAAATATAAGAAGCACTACATTGACCCGAGAACGCGTTTTTGCACAATTGCGTTCCGAGCATATCGTTCATCTAGGTCAGGTGAAAAGACTTTACATTGAGCCCAACGGCAGCTTTACCTTAATTGAAAATGAAGACGACCTCGCCGGTTTATCCATTATTCCTGCGAACGATACGGCTTACCTACATCGCTTTCAGCTTACCGATCAAACCGTCTGCGCTTACTGTGGCTTGGATCAGGGCAAAGATACAAGCTGTAAAAATTGCGGGAAGTCCAGTTGGGTGCAAGCCATTTATCGAAGTGAAAAACCGAGTCGCGAAAGTTCTTTCTAAAGCCGGCTACAAATGCGATACAATATCAGGCTCAAGTTGTCTACAGCACCTATCTTCGCAAAAATTTTTTCTTTTGTCTCATCGATCAATCTTTTATTGCTTGTTAAACGTTTCGAGATTTCCTTTGTAGTATAACCCTCGATTAATAGATCCAGTACCTCATTTTCCTGATCGGTTAAGGCAACGTTAGGATTAAATGCATCCAAATAATTTTCGTAAGGTGCCAAACGTTCAAAAAACAAAAAGGGTAAAGATGGATCGATAAAAAAGTTGTTTTTTTTAACAACCCTTAAAACCTGCGGAAAATCATCTAAATTAAACGTACTGGAAAGATAACCATGCGCACCTAGTTTTTTAAACAGGGCTGGTCTTTGTAGGTTCGAAGCAATATCATAAACTATTACTTTCAATCCGGAGGCAACCGCTTGCTGAATGCAATTTTGCCATCGTTGATTTCCGTACTGATCCACAAAACAAAGCAGTAATTCCGTGCTCTTCGGTAAGTCATCCAAGTGTTGCCCGGCAAATACAACGTCTAAATCGTGTTTTTCGAGGGTCTTTTTTACGCCTTCCCGATGGATCGGATTATAATCTACGACAGCAATCTTCATGTTTCAAATTTAACTAACAATTAAATACTGTCATAGTAACAAAATTATAGTCATTGTAGTTTCTTTCTTTAAAAAAAATGACTTGGGAAAAACCGTGGAATTGTTTAAAGTCAATTACACACTGTAGTGATTAATGGTATTAATGAAATGGTCGATATCGAAAGGTTTTTCGATAAAATCGCGCACACAATGCTCCGTTTCAACTAAATTGCGCCTACCGTGTGCTGACATGAGTACGACTGGAATGTCCTTCGTTTTTTCATCCCGATAGAGCTCTCGACAAAGATCGACACCATTCCCATCCGGCAACATGATATCTAGCAAAATGAGGTTCGGTTTATTACCTTGTATACGTTGCCTAAACTCTTTTACATTTGCACAACTTTTCACATCAAATTGTTCATTAACCAATAGATATTCCACTAATTCTCTTATATCTTTGTCATCTTCTACAACGATTATTTGTTTCATGTATGTAAACTGATTAGTATCTTTTGACTTCATTCTTAGAACGGGTTGGCTCTTATTCATCAGGTTAGACAATAATAAGAACATGCTTAACGCTCATGTTTTCAAAAACAAGAAGAAATCCGTATTGTTTTAGCTTACACGAAAAAAAATTAGCTGTAGGTAATGATCTCCCCCAACCAATGTTTGTATACCTAAAAAAGTAATTCTATATTCCTATAGAAAAAGTCGTAAGTTTTGCTAATTTAGTTTCTGAAGATAAACCGGGATCTTAAAACGCTACACGATGCTATTTTCAAAACTTCGCCTCAAATGTTTCTATCTATCTTTTGCGATTTTTCATATCCTCTTATGCGCGAATGCCCAACAGAAAGACAACAAGCCGGAGCGAGTTGCCTGGTTTCAGGATTTAGCCTTCGGTATGTTTATTCATTGGAACGTAGACGTCTCCTTGGGTGGTGTTATTAGTCACTCCCTAGCCGGTGCATCGGACGATTATGTGAATCGCTACATCGAAGAGCTTCCTCATTTTTTCAACCCGAAGGAGTTTAATCCCGACGAATGGGCGATGATGGCCAAATTGGCAGGCATGAGATATGTAGTATTTACCGCAAAGCATCATGCCGGTTTCTGTATGTTTGATACCAAGACAACGCCCTTTAATGTAATGAATACGCCTTATAAAGGGGATATCACGAAGCAGCTTATTGACGCCTTTCGAAAGCAAGGCATCGCTATCGGCATTTATTTTTCGCCGGAAGATTTTTATTTCCTTCATCGCCAGAAACTTCCTTTAGGTCGCTTACAGCATCCTATGCATTATCCGGCAAATAACAAAGCCTTATTTGACTATGATAAAGCGCAGTTGAAGGAATTGCTAACCCATTATGGAAATATCGATATCCTTTTCATCGACGGCCCGGGAGATGGACTTCGCGAATATGCCTGGAGTATCAATCCTGATCTGGTGATTACGCGCGATCTGATGAAAACACCTGAACAGCATATTCCTGACGCTCCCTTACCTCGTCCTTGGGAAGCCTGTTATACGATGGGCACCGACTGGCAATACAAAGCCACCAATGATCCACATAAAAGCGGTACGGAGATTATCAACATGTTGATTGAAATTCGGGCGAAAGGTGGTAATTTTCTATTAAATGTAGGCCCTAAACCAAATGGATCCATGCAAACAGAACAAGAGAACCTGCTTCGTGAAATTGCCTTATGGAACTTTGCCAACAGAGAATCAATTTATGAGGTCAAGCCCTTGCCAACTATACGTGATGGCGACATCTGGTTTACTCAAGCAAATAATGACGAGACTATTTACGCATTCGTTACACGTGAAGAGCCATCCGATTGGGCCTATGGCGCCCGGAGAAACTTCTTACTTCCCTATATCATCGGAAGTGAACAGACCAAAGTGAGTATACTGGGTTACAAAAGTGAGCTAGTTGAGTACCAAGAAGGGTTATCAGCAAAAACAATAGCTAGCACAAGCCCGGCCGGCCTCGCTGTGAGTGCTGTCAATGGGCAACGTTTCTACACCAACAACCAATGGCCCAATCCAATTGTACTAAAAATTGAGCATGCACAGTTTAAAACACCTGCAGCTCGAAAAGTAGAAAAGTCAGCAATAGACGGTGCCAAGTAAAGTCAGATCAACCCTCATCGGCTGTTATTCCTTCTCGGGTCACGATAATCGGCTCGATGGTGCCATCGGGCCTGTAGGAAAGGAGGTCGAGGCAGACCGACCGTCTGTGACTGCCTCCTCCTTCTAAAGCTCCATTATGATAAAAAAAATAAGATTTTCCTTGAAAATCAAGTGTCGCCGCACGATTCGTTTCACAGTTATAGGGCATCTTATTGATAACTCCTTTGAAATCCCACGGCCCATGCACGGTGGGGCTCATGGCATAGGCTATGTCTTCCGGAAAACCATAACCATACATCAAGTAATACCATCCATTCCGCTTAAAGACGTGTGCCCCTTCCCCAAATGCGGGGACATTCACCACTTGGATGTCACTGTCCAACTCGATCATATTCGCCTTCAACTTCGCGTAATAACAGGTCGTATTTCCCCAAAATAAATAAGCTTGTCCGATGTCATCGATGACCACACTCGGATCCAGGTTTGCCTTTTCCGTTGTGGGACAGGGTAACATATCGCCGGTAATCAGCGCCGACCCTTTAGCATCGGTAAATGGACCTGTTGGCCTATTGGACACCGCTACACCGATTGCTTTTCCGAAAATTGATCGATGGGAAACGGCTACATACCAGTAAAAAATGTGATCACGACACACCACATTAGACGCGAAGGCATCACCCGAAGCCCAGGAAAAATCGGTCGCCTTTAGTGGAGTCGGATGCTCTTCCCAATTCATTAAGTCGTTCGAAGAAAAACAGCACCAATCGTTCATTACATAATCATCAACTCCAGGAGGCGGATCATCATGCCCGGTGTAGAGGTAGACGCGATCACCGTAACTTATAACTGTTGGATCAGCTGTATATTTATGTTTAATAATGGGGTTAAAGAAAGCCGTCATAGCCACACCTTGCTGTTCCCAATAGAAACCTCCGATTCTTGCTAAAAGTTTTGCATAAAAGAAATTAGCGGTATTTACTTCTCTTCGTTCTCATCAATGACCGGTCTTTTCCGCCAATAATTAGCCAATAAAGATCCGGAAATATTCATCCATGGACTGAATACAGCAGCGGCTAAACCTACGGTTGCCAATTTACCCATACTTCCTGCTAAGCCCGATGCCATCCCACCATTTTGTAAACCTACTTCAAAAGCAATGGTGCGGGCGGAATTTTTATCTAATTTAAAAAGGCGGGCAAGCCAGTAACCGAAGAAGTAACCAGCACCATTATGCAAAACCGAAGCCAAAAATAAGAGCAGCCCCACTTGTAACAGATGCTCCCTGCCGGCAGCGGTAGTTACCGTGGTGAAATAAACAATGCCAAACATCGATACATAGGGCACTAACTGATCAATACGCTTAAAGCGGAGATAAAGAAGGTGATATAGTCCGCCCACAATAAATGCCCCCGTAAAAAAGTTCAGGACAGTCAAAGATTGGCCGGCCGGCACCGAGAAATGCGAGGCTAATAAATCCCATAAAAATAGCACCTGCGAGAAGAGCCAACCGGCGCAGACGAGTCCGATGACGACCACAAGCTTCTTTCGTGCGGGCTTGGCCGTTTTGAGGTAATCATGTAACAGGGCCGCTCCTATAGGCACGATGACGATCTGTATAATTTCCAGCATCATCGGCAAAAATTTCACTTCAATCAATGTCCCCGCCAGCAAACGCATCAGCAAAGGCGTTAAAAAAGGAGCCGCCAGCGTGGCCATGGCCGTAACCGTTACCGATAGAACCAAATTTGCCCGCGCTAGGTATACCATCACGTTGGAGGCCAATCCGCTCGAACAAGAACCGATAAGAATAATGCCGGCAGCAATTTCGTCATCGAAAGGAAACAGACGTGTCAATAAATACCCAACCAAAGGCATCACCGAAAAATGACAGATTAAGCCGATCAAAACTCCTCTGCCCGTACTACCGAGACCCGAAAAATCACGAATGCTCATTTGTATTCCCATACCGAACATAACGAGCTGTATAATGATTAAAATTAACCATTTATTCCTCAAATCCACTTCGCCCCATTGCGTAAAAGCCTGTGGGTAAATCATAGCCGAAACGACTGCGACAATAATCCAGGCTGTGTATTGGTAATTTCTCAGTATATCGATGCTTCCTATACCCACCGCTAGGCCCAAGGCGGTACAAACCGCAGCAGGCTGCCAGATGGCTTCGTTTTGCAACACAATCCCAAGTAATAGGAGAAGGGCGACAATGCCACTTATTCCCAAACAGGCTCTTCGTAAATGCATCATGAGCATCCTTAGACTAAGTTTGCAATATATTGGATGGCATTAGGAGGACTGGCTAAGATCGGTACCCCTTATCTTCATCTGCTAATGTATCAACCACTCGTGCCATACTAGCTTGGGCTAATAGAATAACATCCACTTCCTGCATCAGTTGACGCAATGCTTTTGCTACTAATTCATCGTGTTTAGCGGCATCACCACCCATTAAGGCTTCAAATGCGCCCTCACATAATCGTGCATTTATTTCAATTTCCTTTCCTGCCAAAGCAGCTCTTCGTTGCACCAGGTTGGCTGTTGGCTCCAGGGTAGTTCGGAGCGTTGCGATAACACCTATCCGTTTACCTTTCTGTACAGCCAGGTCGGCCATCGGTTGATCTACCCTAAGTACCGGCACCCTGACAGTGTCGGCTGCCGCCTCTACCGCAGCACCGATGGACGAGCAAGTAACCAGAATATAATCGGCACCTGAGTCTTCCGCGGAGGCGACATAATCGGCCACCCGCTTGGAGATGGAAGGCGTAAGTTTACCGCCTCGTGCAATAATATTCTTCACTAAACTATCATCTACAATATTGAAGAGGTTTACGCCCGGCAAATATTGCTGGCATAGTTGCTGAAAAACAGGAATCAACGTAGCCGACGTATGAATAAGTCCTAAAGTCTTTGGTATCATATCATAAAATATTTAAGAAGCGTTCGCGCCCCATAGCTTAATAAAATAATGTTCATCCCCTACTTGTCCACCCTTGAAATTAATTTCTATTCCATCCAAGGGTGTGTTAGGTGCGAAGGCCCGGCATAAAGGTGCACCGGGTGAAAACGGAGCAATCATCTCTACTGCTTCTATTCCTAAAGCACGCGCAACGAGGCTCGAGGTATCGCCTCCCGCTACGCCAAGACGTCCCAAATCAGTAGTCCTTGCAATATAGCGAGCAATTTCACCTAACACTTGCCCGTGAATGCGGGCTGTTTGTGCACTTATCTCCGTTTCGGCATATCCTTTTTGACGCAGCAATTCACGCGTTTCCGCGATCCGTTCATCCTCTTGACCTAAACTGGTATGCAGAATTACGGGAAAACCCGCTTCCATAAAAGCAAGCGTTTGTTCTATACAGCTGCGCATAAGCGTTTGTAAATCGGCTGTGGAATCAATAACAGAAGCAGGAACAGCGACTGCCCGAAAACCATGAAGAAGCGCATACTCGATTTGCTTCGCCGTTACAGGCGAGCAACTGCCTGAAAGCACCAAAAGCTTTCCGACACGGTTTAAAGCTGGCCAATCCACCGTTTGTTTTCCCAACCCCCTGTTCTTCCAATACATACCGAAAGCCATTTCTATGCCTGAAGATCCTATTGAAAACAGGGGGTTCTCCGGTGTGCCGTATGTATCCAGCACCTCGGCGATCGGCATTAAATCCGAAAGATGAAGAGCATCAAAAAGCACCATCGGAATTCCCTGGTCTAAGCATGCCTGCGTTTTTGTCCTAATTTCCTCCACCCCCTGATGAACCGATAAAATGTTCACCAAGCCAACAGGTAATTCCGTTTGTTTGGATAAATGCAAACGTAAATCCGCCTCTTGCATGGGTGTAACCGGATGGTAGCTGATAGCAGGGTGGCGATCCAGGCGATAAATATCGCCTCGACTACCGATTCCCATTTTGGCAAAAAGGTTACCGAATAAACAAAATCTTCCCAAAGGCGGGGCAGCCACCAATAAGGGAACAAGGCGGGGATTAAAGATACTGATCCCAACTTCTGCGGCCGTACCGATACTCCCTATTTGCGGCGAGGAGTCGAAGGTTGAACAAACTTTGTAATGCACATGTCGAACTCCCAATGCTTTTAAAGCAGCAAAGGCTTGCGACAACTCCTTTCCCATAGCCACCGGATTCATGGTTCGCGTCATCCCGGCAACACCAATAGCCTGTATCCCGGGATAGCGTGCCAACTGCTCAACGTTCGGCACATCAATAAATAATACGGTTTTTAACCCCGCCTGATTGAGACATTCTAAGGCGTCGGTAGATCCGGTAAAATCATCACCATAATAGGCGAAGAAGGGGGCCTGCATTGCATCCATGTTTATTGCTGACCAAATTTTTGAACCGATTGGGCAAATTCAGGATATAGTCGAACGGCCTCTTCCATGGCAAGTCCTTTAACCGCGCCCTCCCAAGCCTGTTGCAAGGCCACCACACCCCCACCGGGACCTTTGGGATGCGCCATAATCCCGCCTCCTGCCATGTACAATAAATCAATGGTTTTCGTACGTCTGTAGGTTTCAAAGGCTTGCCCTCCCCACTGGCCGGAAGATACCACGGGCAATAATGTTTCACGAGAAAATAAAGGCGTTAGGCAAGCTTCGATGGACTGTACCACCGAATCATCCGATTCCCAGAATTTATTCTGAATTCCATTTACATGTAGCTGATCTACGCCTGCCAGGCGCCAAAGTTTTTGGTAGGCCGTAAATTCAATACCCAGCAGGGGGTGCCTATTCAGCATACCCCAACCATTCCGATGACCGTGGATAACCAATGCACCCTGATCACATATTTTTTTTACGCCGGCAAGGCCAACACTATTGATACTAAGCATGGCGCAGGTCCCACCTGCCTTAACGATATAGTCATAACGAGACAACATGCTATCCAATTCATCGCTAATGTTAAAAGCATACATAACCTTTTTCCCGGTTTTGTCCGCATGCGCATTAATGACACGCATAATGGCGTCAACCCGATCTTCTAACTTGGAGTTAGCTGCTGCTGATTGCAGTTCGTCATCTTTTATGAAGTCAATACCGGCCTCCACCAAGGTTTTCACCAATTTAGCACTATCTGAAGGGCTCATGCCAATACTCGGTTTAATAATGGTGCCGATCAAGGGTCGTCCGTCCACCTTTGTACTTGCTCGGGAACCGGCCACTCCAAAACGAGGCCCTTCAAAGTGAGCGCCATAGGCGGTAGGGAATTGGATATCTAATAATTTCAAGCCGGTGAATTGACTGAGTTCATAGAGGTTCCCTTGCAAAGTGGAAATAAGCACCGGTAAATTATAGCCAAAATTTTCTATCGACCAAGAGATTTCGATATAAGCTCGTTGATACCGTTCGGATGTGAACTTCGTGCTCGGAATGGCCGGCTGTGAAACCGATCCCAGCAGGTGAACGCTTTCCACACGCGCAGCAAAGCGTCGCTTTAGATCTTCCGTTTCACCGGGAACTGACACAAAGGTACCCGATGATTGTTCGCCCGTCAAGATCAAAGCCGCTTTTTCCGGATCAAAGGGAGTTTCAATATAGTATTTCGCAATAATTCTTTCCATAGCCTATTGAATCAATCCAATCTGCTAGATTGATAATCAGTATAGCTATGCGTAAAAAGGCTCTTTGCCGTTTTACACCTATTGATTATCTACTAGTCAAACAGATTAGATTTATACTGACAAATTTATCAGCGAGAACAATAGTGCTATTGTAGTATGTATGCAAGCTATTGTAGCATATTAGCTTTTTGCATACAGCTATTTCTTTCAGTCCGTCTTGAGCAATTGATATTGATACTTTCTTCCGATTTTTTGCGCATCCACAAAACCGTTCTTCAAAAGGTAATTCATCCGCACTGCCAAAGCGTTCTCCAGTTTGTATTTATCCCGGTCCGGCTGCGCCTGATGGATTTCGTTTAAAATGGCATCACGGTCGCCCGTTCCTAAACGTGTGAGTGCATAAGCAATTTTTCTATCCAATTTACCGAAAGGGTCGAATTTTTCAACAGGCACCAAAACACCTCTCCTCCATTTCGCTGGGGAAGAAACCGCCTCTTCTGTTGCAGCATCCGTCATTTTGGGTTCATGAAAAACAGAAATTTGCTTTCGTTTCTGCACGATATCAATGGTACATTGTATGGCGTCAATTTCGGCACGAATACTTTCAGCGAACTCTTCCAGAAAGGCGATTGTTTGCTCATCTAACAGCGGATTTTTTGTCATGAGATTAATTTAGGTTGATTCTACTAGGACAAAAGTAATAAGTTCGTTAGTTAAAAAGAAAAAATTGAGACCCAATTGTGAAAAAACTGTATACCAACCAGTTTCATACCACGTAAACACCGCCTCCCTGTGTAAATTATTGAAATAATCACAGAAGACGTCACTAAAAAGAAATAAATAATTCTTAGCTTGCAAACAAAGTAAGTGAAATTTACGTCTATACGTTTACCTAACATGAAATGCATATGAGTGAATGGAAATTAAAAAGATCATGGCGACAGATTAAAAATCAGATAAGAACGAAATGGAGTGAGCTCACGGAAGATGACCTATACTATGAAGAAGGTAAAGAGATCGAGCTGGTCCATCGGTTAGAGCAGAAAACAGGAAAAAGTAGAGAGGATATCGTTGACTATCTCAATCACCTCTCCTTTATTTCCGATCTTAAATTAAGAGCTTAACGAACAACAAGGGGCTAAAATGGGTAACCAGGCCCCTTGTTTCACTAAGGCGTGGCTTTCCCTTTCTGATCCCAGTGGTCTTTAATGAGACGTCCTTCCTTGTCAAACTTAAGTCTTCTAGCGTATCGTTCACCCCGTATATTCCCATTCGCGTCCTTCTTGCCCATAAAAAGCAAAATAGGCCTCCCCTCTTCATCGGTTTTAAACATCAGATCGTAACGCTGAAAAGTTAATTCCACCAAAGATAATGGATCATACTTTTTACGCAGCAGCTTCAAGATCGGTTCCTTCAATGCCATAATCGCAGTTCTTTTTTAAGATAACCCAATGTACCGGTTATTGTTTGGCGTCAACTACAGTCTACACGAAATTGAAAACAGCAAATAGGTAATCAAATCGTTTCGTCTAAAGAAAAAAAATATCCTAACAGGATGAAACAAAAGTTTTGCTTCTTCGTTTTATTAAGATGATTAAGTCCGATTTGGTCCCTTAAGGGTACTTTGTAAACCGGAAGAGACAACAATTAATTTATTAAATAGTACTTTTACGAAAAAGCGCTACAAATTACAGGAGAACGATAACATGACGATCAGAAACTATGATGCTGAATTTTGCGGAAAAATACCCCTACATAATGTTAATTTAATTCAGCCTCATGGGTATCTCTTAGTTTTAGATCCGGAACATTTGGAGATCGTACAAGTAAGCGAAAACATAGCAGCGCTATTCAATCAGCCCCTAGATGCCATTATCGGAACCACTATCAATGATTGGCTGGACGAATCGTTGCATGCCGAAAAGCTTACCGGCAACCACTTCAGCAGTCAAAAGATTCCATTTCGTCTACGTTTGGCCGACAGCTTATTTTTAGCGCTAATCCATATGAAAGGGCCTTATCTATTAGTAGAATTAAGCCCCACAAGCGAAGAAAAAAGTTTTTTGGAAATTTATCAGGCGCTTCGGTATAATTTTGCAGAGCTAGAACAAAAGCATGACCTTCCCACACTTTTATCGGCTACGGCCCATCAATTCCAGCTACTTTCAGGGTTTGACCGGGTTATGATTTATCAGTTCGATGAGCATTGGAATGGAAAAGTAGTTGCGGAGGCAAACCATAGTGGGAAGGTGAGCTATTTAGGCCAACAATTCCCGGCTTCCGATATTCCGAAGAGTGCAAGAGAACTCTATAAAAAAAGCCCCTATCGCTTGATACCGACATCCCATTATGAACCGGTAAAGCTGTACCCGATTATCAACCCACTCAGTATGTCGTTTGTTGATTTGTCTGATTGCCATCTACGGAGTGTTGCACCGGTGCATTTGGAATACCTGCATAATATGGAAGTAGATGCCAGCATGTCTGTGCGGCTTCTCGTAAATGATACACTTTGGGGGCTGGTCTCCTTTCATCATAATACACCGCGCTACCCGGATTTCGAAACCTGCTGTCAGTTTGAGCTACTGGCTGATTTTGTTTCGAAACAACTTGCCAATCTGTTAAGTGCCGAGACCTTTGCATTCAGCAGCACCATCTCAACTCATAAAAATGCTATCCTTCGCAATCTATACCGTGAAGTTTCCCTTGAAAAAGCACTTTTTGATGACGAATATCATTTATTGAAACTATTTAGTGCGCAAGGAGCCGTATTGATATACGACAATAAATACTATAGCACCGGCGCTGTTCCAACCGAAGAGCAATTACAAAACCTTGTCTTTTGGTTACAGGAAAAGCAATTAGAACCGGTTTTTGTTAGTAATAATATGACAAATGAATTTGAAGAAGCGCAAGTGTATTCGAATATAGGCAGCGGTTTATTGGCCATCGAAATAGACAAACACAAGGGAAATTATCTGTTGTGTTTTAGATCTGAACACCCTTATACCATTGACTGGGGCGGAAATCCAAACGAAGCCGTAAATTTCGAGCAGGATGCCGGCACTTATCATCCACGTAACTCCTTTAGGATTTGGAAACAAGAGGTGAAGAACTCATCCGTCCCTTGGAAAGAGGAAGAAAAAGAGGCCGCTCACGCCATCCGACTCTACATATTTGAGTATTTAAGTAAAAATGCGCAGGAATAATAATTATTATTGCAGTATCATCTTTCTATGACCGAAAAAAAGGATATAAGAGAAACGGCCCACTATATAGTAGCCATTGGAGCCTCTGCCGGTGGCTTAGAAGCTATCAATAGCTTTTTCGATGCCGTACAGGATTTTTCACAATTATCTTTTATCATTATACAACATTTATCGCCCGATTATAAGAGCCTTTTAGTGGAATTGGTATCCAAGCACACGAAAATGAAAGTGCTGGAAGCCAAAGATAATATGACGGTCGAGCGTGGTGCCATTTATGTAATTCCAAATCGGATGAGCATGACCATTCACAATGGTATCTTGTGTCTAGCAGAAAAAGTGGTCAACAATGTTCCCAACAACGCCATTGATATTTTTTTGGACTCGCTGGCAAACGACCAACAGGAAAGGGCTATTGCTGTCATCCTCTCCGGTACGGGAAGTGATGGTACCAAAGGTATTCAGGCTATAAAAAAGAACAAAGGCTATGTGCTCGTACAAGAGCCAAATACGGCTAAATTTGACGGCATGCCTAATATGGCCATTATGAGTGGCTATGCGGATGCGATATTACCTCCTAAGGAAATGCCTCAGCAGATGCTGGATTATATACAGCTCATGAACGGGGAAGATGAAATGCTGAGCGGTGAGCTGAACGATCAACAGGTGGATCGTATTCTGGCACTGGTGCATGAAAACAGTGATCGCGACTTCAATTATTATAAAACACCGACGATTATCCGCCGTATTTCGCGGCGCATACGGCTGCAGCAAATAAAAAGCGTTCAAAAATACATCGAATTCCTGGAAGGAAATGCGGACGAGGTGCATAGTTTAGCAAATGATTTATTAATCAATGTGACGCGTTTTTTTCGGGACCCCGAAGCGTTCCGCTACCTAGAAGAACAAGTTTACCCATCGCTGGTCAAGCAAAAAGCAACCGGGGAGACCTTTAAGATATGGGTTTGTGCCTGTAGCACCGGCGAGGAAGCCTACTCATTGGCCATATCGCTGGATCAATACCTTCAGCAGACGGCAACTCGGCTTCCGGTCAAGATCTTTGCCACCGATGTCGATGAAAGTAACATTCGACTTGCCAGCAGAAATCGATATCCCTTATCCATTGAAAAGGATGTACCCTCTTCGATATTGAAACGCTATTTCACGCTAGAGGATAATCACTATACTGTTATACCACGCATTCGAAAGCAAGTTGTTTTCGCTCACCATAATGTCATCAAAGATCCGGCTTTTATAAAAAACGATCTGGTCAGTTGTCGCAATATGCTGATCTACATGAACAAGGTATTGCAAGAGAAAATATTGTCGATCTTTCATTTTGCCCTGAAACCGGGCGGTGCCCTCTTTTTAGGACCCAGTGAAACCACCGGGGCTCTTGAAAACGGGTTTGAACAAATATCGGGCAAATGGAAGATTTTCAAAAGGTCGCCACATCAGCTGAAAAAGTACTTGGGCGAATATGGGAATACGTTAGGCACCCTCAGTAGTTCCTCCTATGTTCCTCGGAAAGCCACTGAATCACTGAGTGTCAGTGAAAGCCTTCGTCGTGATTTTCAACAACTCATGTTGGACGAACTCGGTTATACCGTTATCTATATAGACGGTTACAATGAGGTCAAAGAAACCCTCGGCAACTACCACAATTATTTGAGCCTTCCCAAAAAAAAGCTGAATTTGAATATCCTCAGTATGGTTCCCGAGGAGGTAAAACTACCATTGAGCAATGCCATACGTGAATCGAGACAAGAAGGAATAAAAGTATCTTTGACGGGCTTAAGCTTCCGTAAGGATGACCAAATCAATCATGTCAATATCCACATACACCCAGCGGCACCTCCACACGAGCATCTATCCATGCTGGTCTTTATTGATGTAACCATCCCGC
This sequence comes from Olivibacter sp. 47, assembly GCF_030372825.1. Taxonomy (NCBI): domain Bacteria; kingdom Pseudomonadati; phylum Bacteroidota; class Sphingobacteriia; order Sphingobacteriales; family Sphingobacteriaceae; genus Olivibacter; species Olivibacter sp. 47. The sequence continues at coordinate 4,409,262 of NZ_JAUCNR010000001.1, read as the reverse complement.
TGCGGGAACATGAACCCCTATCGACGTTTACGCCGCGTAGCGATTCGCCAGATGAAAAGCGCTACATTCAGGAGCTGGAAGAGCAATTGAGCGAAACACGTAATAATTTGCAATTGGCGATAGAAGGATTGGAGACAACCAATGAAGAACTCCAGAGCTCCAATGAAGAATTATTATCCAGTAACGAAGAGTTACAAAGTTCCAACGAAGAGTTGCAGTCGCTCAATGAGGAGTTGCATACCTTAAACACGGAGCACCAGCTGAAGATTAAGGAGCTCATCGAGTTGAATGATGACCTTGACAATTACTTCAAAAGCACGGAGATCGGTCAGGTATTTCTGGACAAGGATTTAAAAATCCGGAAGTTTAACCCGCAAGCCATGCGCCTAATTAATTTAATAGAAGGTGACATCGGACGGCCCATCGGCCATATTTCCAATAATCTTGCCAATGATAACCTGTTGGAAGATATTAAGAAAGCGCAAAGCGACAAAGGCTTTTACGAAAAAGAGGTGCAATTGCAGGATGGCCGCATCTACCTTATGCGTATTTATCCCTTCGTTCGACGCGACAAGGAGATCGATGGCCTTGTATTAAGCTTCATTGATATTTCCGCTTTGGAAAACCTGAACAGCATCATCAAAGCCGTATTTGATGCCAGCTTAGAAGCCATATTTGTGCTAGCGGTCAATAAGGACGCTTCAAGCCCCGATCAACAATTTGCCTTGCTCACCCAAAATGAAGCAGGAATCAATCTGTTAGATAAACTAGCTATTCATAAAGAACATCCGTCCTTTTTCGGGCATTTAAGCAAACGCCTCGGCCAGCGGGTCACCAAAAAACTACTTGACACCTATTCTTCCGGAACTGCTCGTAAGATTGCCTGTAATTTACAGATCGACAGCCGAGAACAGTGGTTTGAGGTGAGCATGGTCAAAATGAAAGACGGCCTGGCGCTCACGTTTAATGATATTACACTGCAACGGGAAACGACCGATAGGTTGCGCAAAAACTATAATGAACTCGTTGTTGCGCGTGAGCAGTTGAAGAACCTCAATAGTGGCCTGGAAGAGGAAGTAGCAAAAAGAACCGCTGAATTAGCGCTGAGCGAAGAGCGTTTTCGGTTGGTAGCTCGTGCCACCAACGACTGCATACGCGATTGGGATCTTGTTAATAATACGGTATGGTACAGCGATAATTTCTATTCCATCTTCGCCTATAAGTCGGAAGAGAATTTAAAGGAAATCAATCAATGGTTCAGCAAAATCCATCCCGAGGATGTGAAAGCTGTACGAAAAGATTTGCTTAAAGCGATTAACCAAGGTGCCGAACAATGGAGCGGCGAATATCGTTTTCACAAAGGGGATGGCTCTTACTGCCACGTGTTCGATAGAAGTTTTATCCTGAATAATGAGTCCGGTATGCCTTTTCGAGTAATCAGCTCATTAATGGATGTAAGTACATTAAAAGAAGCCGAGTTAGCTACCAGGGAATTAGCTACCAAGAAGGATGAGTTTATGAGCATTGCCAGCCACGAATTAAAAACGCCAATTACGAGCATGAAGGCCAGCTTGCAGCTTATCGATCGACTAGCGGAAAAAGGCGGACCCAATGGTATGCTCAAAACATTTGTAGCGAAAGCCAATCAGCAGGTCGATAAAATTACTTTCTTAATCGAGAATCTGCTGGACGTAACGAAAATTCAGGCAGGGAAGATTATCTTACAGAAATCAACGTTTAACATCAATGAATTGATACAAGATTGTGTGTACGAAGTAAAAAATATGGGGGGCCATACGATTCAAATACACGGCAATATAGATGTCGATGTATATGCCGATAAAAACCGTATTGAGCAGGTATTGATTAATTTTTTGACCAATGCCATTAAGTATTCACCCAAAGCGGATAAAGTAGACCTCTTCGCCGAGCAAAACGGGAAAGAAGTAAAGATCTCCGTTAAAGATTACGGCATCGGCATACCACAGGAAAAGCTCGATCTGGTATTTGACCGCTTTTTCCGTGTAGAAGAATCGTCGTCACAGTTTTCAGGATTGGGTTTAGGTCTGTTCATCTCGTCGGACATCATTAAACGTCACCAAGGTCAAATCGGCGCAGTCAGTTCACCGGGCGAAGGCTCCACGTTTTGGTTCAGTCTACCCATTCAACAGGCCTAGCTTGGATTTTGCTTCCGTCGCACTCGCAGCGCTTCCTTTATCCCCTTGACGTCAGCTTTCCAGTTGGGCAACAGCCATACCATGATGGTTTCTTCGAGTAGATCTAAAGTCGTAAAGGCGATCGCGATATAAAATAAGGGTAAAGAAGGCGTGGTAAGAAAAAATGACGGTATTAAGAAAAGTGCTTGGGCAACGGCGGCCACTTTAGCGAGGTAGGTATGAAAGCTGGTAAATTTTCCATAACGAATCAACGCTGAGCCAACTTGAATGAGAAAGAGAATAAGCAATACGAGTATCCAACTATACTCCCTGGATAGGAAATCCTTGTGATAGACAAATAGCCCAATAACGGCCACCAATATGGTTAAATCGTCCGCAATGGAGTCCATCTTGGCGCCCATAACACTCACAACCTTGTACTTTCTAGCCAAAAAACCGTCGATGGCATCGGTAAAAAAGCTGAAGGCTAGTAACCATTTGAACCAGTTAAGCTGTTCAGAAAAGATAAGAAACAGGAGAAAAGGAGCGGCTATTAAACGATAAAACGTAATGCCGTTAACCATATAATAGCTTCCCTTATGCATATACAAGCCTTTTGCACTAAAAAAGACGGCCCAAGTTTCTACCTAGGCCGCCTTGACTTTCTTAATTCCTTCGTTGGCATTACCCAAATCAGGTTCAATGGGTTTATTCTCAGACTTATTAAAAGCCACCCCTTTAAAAAAATCTATATAGATAACATAGTGATTTCTTTTTTGTTTGGATTTTTTTTAAAAAAGCTAAAAGCTTTACGCTATAAACAGTGAATAAGGGAATTGTTAATAGTGAATAGTTCGCCCTACGCGTAACGCCCTTCTGCCACTGCTATCGCAACTGTCAGCCATTCCTATGATAGTCTGCTCAACGAATGAACCATTCAACCACCCAACTATTTAACAAGCCAACTATTTAACAACTCAACCATTTAACTACTCAACTATTTAACAACTCAACCATTTAAAGCCCCAACTACTCAACTACCTCCCACTATAAAACGTTCCTCCGTGTGGGTACTCAGCACTTCCAAAGGGTCGCCAACCTTAACAAAACCACTACCTTGATGTATAAGATTCTGTCCGAATAGAATTTTCTTTTCCCTTGAACGGTACGAGGCCAATGTTTTTAACGGTTCTTTCGCCTTTTTTGCACTTTGTTGATCAATTGTAGTCATCACACACCGCGCACAAAGCTTAACGCCGTAAAAATCGATCGTGCCACCAATTCGTATATGGTTCATGCGATCCTCTTCAAAGGCAGCGCCCCCTGTAAATACGATATTAGGCCTAAAGCGATTCATGGGAAGAGCGATCTCCAGCCGGGCGTTTAAGTCATCCAATGATGCTTGTCCTATCATCAAAAACGGGTAAGCATCCGAAAAGAAGTAATCATGCCTTTAGGCGCGTAGCGTTGATCCACTTCGCGCGCGGTACTGTCCGGCATATACACCAATCGGCAGGTCAAGCCCAAGGCATCACTAAACCAGGCATCCACCTCACGGCTCACGGAGACCGCTCGGCAGGTATCTTCCCAAATAACAACTTCGCTGAATTGAGCTTCAACCGGCTCAAAAGGTATACGCATTTTTCCCCATTCAGGATGCGTTACCGACAAGCAATCTGCCCCTATCTCGAGCTTAAACAAAGCCATTTGCGGGTGGACGCGTTGCGTAAGAAATTGATTGTTTTCATCGATCAACATCCATCGCCGATCGTATTTAAAGCCTCTATCGGTGACTTCGGCCTCCGAAAGCGAAATACCGCCCAACGATTTGACTGGATAAATAAAGAGTTCGCTAATTGTTAACATAGGCTATGAGTATAGTAAACAAAAATAGAAACGCTTGCATGGTTTTCAAATGAACGTGGGATATTTTTAATATGATTATCGGAAATGACGCCTGCTTATAATACCTAGATTGCTTCACTTCTTTCCAGACTCCACTTCTTCATGTCGCCTGCCTGCGGTAGGCAGGCAAGGACGTGGATAGGAGCGTCTCTGCGAGGAGGCACGACAAAGCATTCTATTTGTAATACTTATAAAATCTGTCCTCCTTTTTCTTGGAAATCGAGCTTCAGCCGTTGATATCGTTCCGGATCAATGGCACGGGAGGCGTGTTCAATAATACCGGCTTTAAATCCCAGGTCAAGGGCATCATTGGCTGTATAATAGACGCAATAATCGGCTGCAAGACCACAAACTGCTACTTCTGTTACACCTCTTCCCTTCAGAAAGTCCGCCATACCTGTCGATTTCTTCCTTCCATTATCAAAAAAGCCGCTGTAGCTATCAATATGTTGATCCATGCCCTTTCTAAAAATAGCTTCGACCGCATTCGTTGACAGTTCCGGCGCTAAGGCCGCTCCCGCTGTTCCCTGTACACAGTGTACCGGCCAAAGCACTTGCTCCAAGCCATTCCATTGAATTCGTTCAAAAACCTGTTTTCCCGGATGTTCAGTAAAAAAACTTTTATGATTTGCCGGATGCCAATCCTGTGTAGCTACCACTAACTCGTAAGACGATTGCAATTCATTGATAATTGGAATAACTTCGTCCCCTCGTTCCACTGCAAGAGCGCCTCCCGGCAAAAAATCGAGTTGTATATCGATAATAATTAGTGCTTTCATTTCAGATGCGATTCACTTACTTTCAAAAATACGTATTTTCCTTTTAGGCTATAAGCCTTAGGCAATAGGCTTTAGGCATTAGCTTTTAGCTATCAGAAATCAGCTTTCAGCCACTAGCATGCTCATCATCACATTGACTTACAAATAATTGTCACATTGGCTAATTGTCACATTGGCTAATTGTCACACTGGCTAATTGTCACATCATCACATTAGCTAAATTAACTATTTAACCACTTAACTATTCAACGACTTAACCACTCAACGACTCAACTACTTACAATTCAACCAAAACCGCTCCATAACTTCCTGTTATACCCTATAAAAAAAGCTCGTTTAAATCTGATACAGATAGCACCTAGATTTGCCACCATGGAAAAGATAAAAGAAGCTTTTACAGATGATGAGACGGCCCGGCAGGAAGTTTATCGGTTGACAAAGTACACGAAAATCCTTACATGCCTTATCTTGCTATTAATCGGGTCGTGTATTTATATCCTCCATGGCAGGACCGTACAGGTTCCCGTAGTCGGCCCTAATGCGGAAAAAACGACAGCAGGCGTCTATCCATCCCATATAAATGAGGCCATAATCAAACCTTTCGACAATAGTAAAGAAGGTGAACTAGCTGCTTACGGCCATCGATTAATCACGGAAACCTATAAATATCTAGGTCCGGAAGTAAAGGAAGGAATGGTTACCGGTAACAATCTGGCCTGCTCCAGTTGCCATCTAAATGGAGGCACCAAAGCTTACGCTGCACCCTATATTGGTCTGTCCGGAGTCTTCCCTATTTACATCGGACGCGAAAATAAAGTTGAATCTTTAGAGGAGCGCATCAATGGTTGCTTTGAACGAAGCATGAACGGAAAAGCTATTCCGGTTGATAGTAAAGAGATGCTCGCTATGATCAGCTATATAAAGCATCTCAGCCGAGATGTCGCAATCGGTAAGCGTATCGAGGGACAAGGATTCGTTCAGCTAAACAAGCCTAGTCGAGCAGCTGATAGAATAAAAGGAGCCGCTGTATTCAAACGACATTGTATAACTTGCCATGGCGAAAATGGACAGGGTAACCGTCGAGGTAAAAGTGGCGACGGAAAAGGTTATCTATACCCTCCGCTTTGGGGCAACGATTCTTTCAATGACGGAGCGGGTATGGCCCGTTTACTGACAGCGGCTCGATTCATCAAAGGGAATATGCCCTTGGGAGCAACTGCTGAAAACCCGATTTTAACGGATGAAGAAGCCTATGACGTAGCTGCTTATATCAATTCCTTTAGCAGACCGCAAAAAGCAAATAAAGAATTGGACTATCCCGATCTGACCAAAAAGCCAAAGGATTGCCCTTATCCGCCTTATATAGATCAGGTTACCATAACACAACATAAATTAGGACCTTTTAATTTTTAACATTAATACCATATCGATCATGAAATCATTGAAACCATTTATTCTCGCTACTGCTTTATTTTTAAGTCTAGCATCTTTTGTTTATGCCCAAGATAGCCAAGCCATTATCCGTAACAGGGCTTATCAAGGCGCCGAGGCGATCCAACCTCGGTATCGCGCCATCTATCAACTGGATAGTAACGCTCCGGCTACCATCGAAAAAGCCATACGGAACATCAACAATGTACTGCAAGATCCGCGACTAAAAGAAAAAATCGAAATAGAGCTGATCGCTTTCTCCGGAGGTACGGAAGCGTACCTAAAAAATGGCAAATATGAACCCGCATTAAAAAGCTTAATCGATCAAGGCGTAATTGTAGCCCAATGTTTAAATTCTTTAAAGGAAAGAAAACTGAAAAAAGAAGAGTTGTATGACTTTATTGCCTATGTACCCAGTGGAAATGGCGAGTTGGTTATTCGCTCAGCCCAGGGCTGGACGATTATTAAGCCTTGATCGCTTACCAATCAGAACACACAGGAAACAAGACAATGATCAAGAGAACAAACACAATAACAAATCAAAACATGAAGACAACATTCTTTTTTATGGCAAGTATACTCACCCTTCACTTGGCTAAGGCACAACAAGGGCACCATTATGACCCACCTTGGAATACGCCACCGGAATCGAGTGTTCAATTTACCGTGCCTGGTATAAACAATGCACCTGATTTATATGGTGATGTGGAAAATCCGCAACTCGTTGTATTCTTCGCGGGTAATCAATTTATGTGCATCGATGAGCTACTTAGTGGATTTAAGGAGAAGCATCCCGAGTACCAGCGCATCTTTGCTGAAACACTTCCGCCCGGTATATTGGCAAAGCAAATAGAAGGCGGATCGCTGACTATGGGCAATCTACGGATTACCCATCAACCCGATGTCTATACCGCAGGAAAAAATCGGATAACAGAGATGGCAAGCTATTTTGATCGTACGGAAGTCTATGCGTACAATAAATTAGCCTTAATGGTTCCAAAGAAAAATCCGAAAAAAATTAAGGCCTTAAAAGATCTAGGAAAAAAAGATATTCGGGTCAGCATGCCGAACCCGGCTTGGGAGGGAATCGGGCGTCAGATTGAAGCCGCTTATAAAAAAGCCGGAGGTGAAACTTTGTATGAAACCATCATGCAGACAAAAGTAAAAAACAACCGTACTTATTTAACACGCATCCATCATCGTGAAAGTCCACTGCGTATATTATACGGACAAAGCGATGTGGCCCCCGTGTGGTATTCCGAAGCTTATTATCAGAAAATGATCGGCCACCCGGTTGAATTGATTCCAATAGCGGATGAACAGAACATACGCGCTACCTATATAGCCGGTAAATTGAAACAAGCACCCCATCCCCGAGCCGCTGCCGATTTTTTAGACTATCTAACTTCCGAGGAGGCAAAAGCAATCTACAAGAAATATGGCTTTGAAACCGACTAAAAGTTAGTCATGGAGCAAGGCTGTCTCGCTTTTAAGATAGCCTTGTTCTTTTTATTATTTACCACCTTTGATTACGCGGAGGGTGGAGCAAGTAAACTAATACTTACGTTTCAAATAGGCTTGCGATGTTAAAGAGATTAGATTATGTTTTAATGCTTCCAACACTAAACCCACTCTACTTTTCACGCCAAATTTCGCAAACAAGCAAGCCCGATAACCGTCGATTGTTTTAATGGAAAGGCACATGCAATCAGCTATTTCATGGTAATTTAAATCGGAACAAGCTAAACGAAGAAACTCCAATTCTCGGTCTCTTAAGTCCATCCAATCTGTATTGGAAGCCTGAAACCCCATGTTTGTCAGGTAATTGTTGTAATAACCCTTCATCCATATCTCCTGAAGTGCACCTTCCAATTCTTCTAATTCTATATTTTTTTGCAAATACGCACAGCAACCGGCTCGGATCATTTTCATAACACTGACCGAATCGTCGAGCCCGGAAATCGCAACCAATTTAACGTTTGCATATTTTTTTTTGACGCGTGCTGCCACCTCATCTCCGTTCATTTCAGGCATGAGCATGTCTATTAACAAGATATCCGGTACCGACTCCCCCTTATCTATTTGCTCAAATAGGGAGGAGCCGCTATCCGCCAATAAAGTGACCTCAAAACAAGAGAAAGAGTTAATGATAATCTCCAAGGATTTTAACACTAACGTGTGATCCTCCACAATGCCAATGGTTGCTTTCATAGGCTACCGAATTATAGTTGATCGAACCAGGTTAGATTCGCTTCCCTAGCTTTATAATTGATGAATAAAGTAACTGAAATTATTTCGGTTCATCAAGTATAATAGCCACTATTATCGGGCCGGAATGATTAAATGCGAAATTGTGAGAAATATATCACAATTTACTAAAGCAAACAACCTTGGACTAGCATTCATCCACTGTGATCACCTAATCCTCTAACACCGTAAATTCCGTCCGCCTATTAGCCTGGTGTTCCGGTATACTACAACTCACTCCATTCGCACAGCGATTAACCAGTTTTGTTTCGCCGTAACCTTTTGCTACCATTCTGTCTTTCGCTATCCCTCTTTGCTCGAGGTACTGAACCGCCGATTTAGCACGTCGGTCGGATAAAGCCAAATTATAAGCATCACTTCCGCGACTATCGGTGTGGGAAGAAAGCTCAATTTTTAAGCTAGGATATTCTTCCATAATCTTAACAAGCTTGTCCAAGATCAATGCAGCGTCTTTACGGATATTGCTTTTATCAAAATCATACAAAATATTTTCCAACCTAAAGGTCATGCCCTTTTTAATTGCGGGATCTAAATATAAAGCTACTTCCAATGTATCGGACTTTATAATCCCGAGGGTCGAAACTGCTACCGAATCAGATGTAAAATTGATCTTCTGCCCCAATACCTCATAAGTCTGCCCTGGCTCAATAGCGAAAATAAACGTACCATCTGCTTTTGTGCTTTGCTGGCCAAGTGTCGCTTTATTCGCTCCATATAAGGTTACATTCGTTGCTGGGAGCAGTTCATTCGTCGCTTTATTGTAGGTCTTACCCTTTAAGACAAGTAGTATCTTCGGTTTTTCGTAGATAAAGGAATAGATGTCATCCCCTCCAAGTCCTTCATATCGGTTCGAAGCCAAGTAACCGGCCATGCCTTTGTCTGTCCGCTCCTGCACAACAAAAGCAAAATCATCTCCCGGCGAATTGATGGGGTTTTTTAAGTTTAAGGGCTTGGTCCAGCTTCCTTTTTCTCCCTCACTCTTAAAAATATCCAGTCCGCCCATTCCTGCAATACCATCGCTCGAAAAATATAAGACGCCCGATTCATCTAGGTTGGGGAATAGCTCATCTTTTGCCGTATTAATGGTTGGACCCGCATTTTGCGGCGTACCCCAAGAGCCATCCGCCAATTTTTCAGAATACCAAATATCCGTTCCGCCTGATCCGCCCGGCCTATCCGAAACGTAATACAAGATTCGGCCATCCTTACTCAAGGAAGCATGGCCGAGTGAATAAGATTTGGTATCATTGTACGGAAAGGCCTTCCCCTCCCACTTCCCTTCACTGTTTTTTGTATAAATGTAAAGTTCCAGATTGTGCGTTCGGTATTTTCGCTTTACTTCCTTATTAATTTCAGTTTCTTTTTTGAGTGCATAAGTCCGAGTAACAAATAAAGTATCTCCCGCTTTATTACTCGCAATAGGCCCCACATGGTAGGCCTGATCATTAAAGTCGCTGTTATATCGCCTAGGATTGCTCAAGCCGATTCCGTCTCCACGTTCCGCCGTATAAACATATAAATAGGATTTCCCGGTCCATCCATATCGATCTCTATCATTGATCGAATCCCTTTCTCCTGCATAGAACACTTGATCGCCGATGGGAAAGGCAGCGAACTCAGAAAGTTTGGTATTAATACCTTCTTCATTTCGAATTTGGTAGCTAGTTGGTTCCTTCAACCATTTTAAAGCAGAGTCGCAACCGGCAATTTCAACGGATACCGCTTCTCTATTTCCTACTTTCGTTGCATAATCTTCAAAAGCCTGTTTTGCCTCCACATATTTAGCATTGGCTTTTAAAATTTCACCATATCGGACAAAATTCTCCGGTTTACTTTCCGGATGTACCACTACTTTAGCATACCAGTTTTCGGCATTTTTATAGTCGTTAATTTTGAAATAGCACTCAGAAAGACGCTCTAGATCGCTCAGTTCCGGCCGTTTTGCATTTGCCAATTTCAAATAAATAGGAATGGCATTCGCATACTGATATTCATAGTAAAACCGATCAGCTCTTTGCTGCTGCGTTAATTGTTCTTGACCTATCGCTACATTAAAGATGCTCAGTAAAACGATAAATGTGATGAAATTATATTCAAGCTTCATGATCCCTTAAATTTCAGCTCGTTTAGCTGCTGTTATCAAATTCATTCCTATTAATTGCATGGGTGCCGTATCAGAAAAACCGCGGACTAATAATCCGATTACCTTTTGGCGGGAAGGTAAATCCAAGCGTCAACTCATGTGTTCCATTCTGAACCGTACTTAACTTACTTATACTATAATCATACGAATAGCCGATTCGCAGTCGGTCAGACACATACATTTGAATGATTCCTGCCAAAGCATTATTAACATTCAGGCTTTGATTGCGCGTGTAGTCTTTATTCCAAATCGCAAAACCATTCCGATAACTCGCACCCAACCAGAGTCTGCTATTGAAAATAAACATGGCATTGAAGTCAAAGGTTGTTGGCCCGTTAAAGTCTTCTTTAATCAAGATACTAGGCTTAAACATAGTATTACGGTCGAGCTTATGAAGCGTACCCGCTACGAGATACAGGTGTCTTTTACGACGTATATTTCCGGTCGTATTGCTATCCCACCTAAAGATGTTGTTGCTGTTATCGCCACTCAACAAATCCATAACAGAAGCACCGGCATACCATTTATTGGTATAATAATATACACCAAAGCGTACATCCGGAATAAAGCTGCTAATTTTTCCTGCCGGCAAACCCAGATCGCCCCCATCATGTACATCCACTAAACTACCGTCCAGACTGTATTGCGTTACCCCGACACCAACGCCAAAACTCAGGCGTTTGGAGTCTTCGGTATTCAATCGCAGGCGGTACGAGTAGTTACCATAAATTGAAGTAGCCGCTTGCGGTCCCAGTTTATCGGCTGTAATCTGTAAACCAACGCCGTTATTTTTTGTGTAGGGATCCAATAATCCGTCAATCGATACCTGACCGGTTTTCGGATTACCCGGCATGTTTACCCACTGGTTTCGTAAAGCCAATTGGGCAAACCATTCTTCCTTGTACCCTGCGTAAGCCGGATTTACACTAAGTGTATTAAAAATGTACTGCGTAAACTGGATGTTCTGCTGGCCTTTGGCCGGCAGCATCACCCCGTACAGTAAGCTAATTGCTAGTATTGCACTTTTTATGTTCTTGTTCATAGCTAACGCTCCCTAGATATCCTTATTAATAACTTCGTTTAAGCAAGATCCAACCTTTATGAGTTTCCTTGTTGCCCCCATTAGATAGTTGAAGGATGTAGTAATACGTACCTTCATTTAATCCCTGGCCATCCCACGTATTGTTATAATTCTCACTCTTATAAACCTCGTTACCCCATCGGTTGAATATGACAAGCTCTGCCCGTTCGTATCCTTCTAGTCCGATAATGACAAACAAGTCGTTTTTACCATCTCCATTTGGTGTAATGGCATTCGGTATCTTCAATGGATTCGGCTTAATAGTAATCGTCACGGTTGCCACATTCGTCCAATTACCATTTGCATCCTTCACGCGATAGGTAAACGTTTCGGTTCCGGTATATCCCGGGTTAGGGGTATAAATGAGGTTACCGTCGGTTCCTATCGTAATTGTTCCATGCATTGGTTGCTGGATAATTTCAAAGCTTGAAGGATCAAAGGCTGCATCTCCCGGACTGTCGTTGTCTAATACCGGAATAGTCACCGGTTTTCCTGACTCCGTTTCCGTCAAATCGTCGGAAGCCTCCGGTTTAACGATATCAACCGGTAAAGATGGCGAACTCGGCTGTTGAGGTGTTGTAGTATCAGAGCCGTTTGGATCAGAAACCGTCGCTGTATTCGCAATCTCCAGGATATCCGTCAAGTCGTTGTTTACCCTTACCTTAAAGCTTACACTTCGTTGTTCACCGTAAGGAATATTGATAGTCCAATTAAGTGCACCGTTTGCAAGACTTCCACCACTATCTGCGCTTCCCTCGATATAAGAGGTACCGGTCGGAATTGCATCCCGGATCGTCAAACCTTCCAGATCAACATCACCCGTATTCGCTACTGTAATGTTGTAGGTCAGCTCTTCGCCGGCTTTCACTTTTCCATCGCCGCTTGCATCAGCAACCGTTTTATTGGCAACAAAGCTTCTGTTATTGCTTGTTGGTACAGGCGGAGCACTCGGCTCTTGCGGTGTCGTGTTTGGACTAAGCGGATTCGTTACTTTCGCTGTGTTCACAATTTGCGATATACCGCTCAGGTTATTCTGCACCTTCACCTTAAAGCTCACGTTCCGTGTTTGGCCATAAGGCACATCCAGCGTCCAATTCAATACATTGCCAGTGATCACACCACCATTGTTGGCGCTACCTTGTACATAGTCTGTTCCTACAGGGACCGGATCACTAATATGTAAGTCTTCCAGATCTACATTACCGGTATTCTCTACACTGATTGTATACGTTAATTCTTCGCCGGATTCAGCTCTTCCGTTACCATTCGCATCCGTCACTGTTTTCAGTGATTTAAATGTTCTTATGATATTTGGTTGTAATGGCGTTGTCTCACAAGCTGTACAGCCGGGTGTCGGATCTTCCGTTGGCGTAGTCACCTGCACGGTGTTCACCAATGGTTCCGTAAAGTTTCCTGGAGTCTGCACCGTTACCGTATAGGTCACCACTGCTCCGTTCGGAAGCGTGGCGATTGTTTCATTGATATCACCTGTGCCCGATGTGTTCGGTAAGGTCACCGTTCCGGTGGTTACCACAGCCGTCCAGTTCGTAATGGTCGTTCCCGCAGGGGCCGTATCTTTCACGTTCACCGCGGTCGCATCGCTCGGACCGTTATTGGTCACCGTAATGGTATAGTCTACCGACTCGCCCGGTGTAAACTCCGTTTTGCCCGCTTCGCTCGTTACCTTCACCGTGACGATCTCCGCTTTCGGATCAGGTGTCAACGGCGGCGTGGTACAGGTGGTA
>NZ_JAUCNR010000001.1:3922229-4395654 GCF_030372825.1 Olivibacter sp. 47 | reverse complement strand
ACCCGCTTCGCTGGTCTGTTTAACCGTCACAATGTCCGCCTGCGAAACGTAATTTAAGACTACATCGTCGAAAGCAACACACGTTCCATTGGTAACAGTCCAACGCAGGGTAACGCTTGTGTTTGCATCTAATGAAATAGTAGCATTTGGATTCGTGCTATCAGAGATTGCGACCGATGGCGTACCGCTTACGACTGTCCATTCGCCGGTTCCAAGAGTGGGCGCAGTTGCATTTAACGTAAATGCTCCACTGTTATACTGAACTTGATCGTCACCGGCAAATGCCGTTGGCATTTCATCAACTGTAATCGTAAAACTCTGCTCACTAGCACAGCTTGCAGTTACCTCGGGTAGATAACTAAAGTTCCCTGTAAAATTAGACGCTATCCAGCTCTTATTCGTTGGTGTACCGTTTGACGAGACTTGATAGGTCTCTGTCAATACAACAACACTAACATCACCAGCAACAGCATCTGCAAGTGGAACCGCACCTGCTACGCGTAAATTGACAGTTTGTGCAGGATCACCATTACCCAAGAACGATGATACATACAAAACCTTTAATGTTCGATTATTGATGATCATAATCCGGCCGGTATTAGCTATCCCGGCATGTGGTCCTTGATTGGCTAATCTTACTCCAAAATCAAGCATGACTTCCGTACCAAAGCATTCGCCTGTTGCATTTAAAGCTACATCGCCAATAATGGACATATACGTTTGCTGATCTTCTATAGGATCCGTTGCATTATACGTGACATTCGCTACATCGGTTCCGTTCCAGAAACCATTATTATAAGCTCTTGGATAAATAAATTGTGAACGGCCCATTAACTGTGTCAATTTCGCTTGATTCATCTTCGCGCTAGTTGAGACACTCACTTCTCCCGCACAATTGGCCATTTCCTCCATCCGATCATATATATACAAGGTTCTCGTACCAACCTCCGTATACTCATCGCCCGGCAGGTATTTAGTACCACCTCCATTAACCTCGGTATAATAAGCCTCGTTACCCGTTAAATTCGTTCCTTCTATTTCCGGTAAAATAATCGGACCGCAATTCGCTAGATTGTCTTGTGGCGTGATTACCGGGGAAGCAACTACCGTCAGGATGACGGGGGTACGCGTAAAGCTATTACAAGTACCATTGAAGGCCTCAGCGTAATAAATAATCGTGCCTACTTTATCTAAAATTGGATCACCTACGACATTTCCGCCAGTTGGTGCATCATACCACACAACGGAAGATCCATCTGAAGTTGTAGCGGTAGCTCTTAAGGGCTCGCTTAAATCAGCTTCACATACCACTTGGGAACCTCCACTCGTTGGCGCATTCGGGATTTGAGGCGCTTCATTGATCGTAAAGGCCGTCGGCTCGCTAACACAACCATTCGCGTCTCTAATCCAAACCTGGTAATCACCTGGCGCTAAGCCAATAAAAACGTTCGAGGTAGACCATAGGCCGTTTGTGATAGAGTATTCGGCACCCGGATATTTTGGCATTTCTATTGTTCCAGTCAATTCATCACAACTAGGCTGTGTAATTGTTACGGCTGGTGCCTGAGGCAATGCATCTATCGTCACCTCCGTTGCTTGACTTACACAATTCGTTATAATATTTCTGGCAGTCACCTGATAAGTACCAGGATTCACATTGACAAACAGTGGGTCCGTTTGGTAGGTGCTACCATCGATACTATACTCAAAGTCGGCACCAAGAGGGGACAAAACTTCTATACTTCCGACACCACTTAGACAGGTCGGTTGGCCCACGCGTAATTCAGGCTGACCGATTAATGTTACTTCAACCGGTGCAATGGAACTACAACCAGTTGCCGGGTTCGTGCCCATAATATAATAAGTACCCGAAACAGCAATCGCTTCAGGACTTGCTAAAGGCGAAGTTGCCAGCGAATCAGTAAAATAAGTATAGGTTAAACCAGCTGTACTGCCTTGCGTCACGGCATTAGCGGTTATATCTACCGTTCCCGGTAAGCAAACTGCCGCCGGATCTGTAATAACGAGTACAGGTGGTTCATTGATCGTCACCTTAAACGATTTCTCGTCAAAGCAGTTCTGCGCTACTTCCGGTAAAAATTTATATCCAGATTTGAAATTTGATAAGGTCCAGTTCTTAATGCCTACGTGGTAGGTCTCAACCACAATCATGATGCTAATGTTTCCGGCAAGCACATCTGCCACTGGCACCACACCTTCCACATGAGCTTGAAACGTTGTTCCAGCAGCGGGACTCATTGGCATTCCGCCGTTGAACAAACGGGTGTTTGTCGCTGTATTAATAATAGAAAAATAACCAATACCACCAAAGCCGTTAGTAGGACCATTATTTGTTACGGTCACATCGGCCGAAATAAGCACATCTGTACCAAAACAATTATCGGTATCAGCAATGTTTACTTTACCGATGATTGCCGGATAAGTCTGTCCGTCGACAATTGGGTCTGCTGCACTGTAGTTAATGGTTTGTGTAGCCGTTCCACTCCAGAATGCCGGATTTATCGCCCGCGGATACTGCATCACCGTATTTTGGTTAACCATCTGATCGAAATCAACTTTAGGGTAACCCGTATTAGCTACCACGCTTAAGCTTCCCGCACAATTTTCTACGCGTCCGCTTTCATCGTATACATACAGCGTTGTTGTACCCACCGTAGCCAGCTGATCGCCCGGCAGGTATTTTGTTCCGCCGGCATTTGGTTCAGTATAATATGCTTGATTTCGGGATAAGCCTGTGCCAATAATTTCCGGTAAGGTAAACACTTCACATACGGCAACATCCTCAATCTCATCAAGCACCGGAGACGCCGTAATACTCAATGTTACAGGCGTTCTGGTTGTGCTGGTACAGGTACCATTATCCGCTGCTGCGAAATAAGTAATTGTACCAACCGTATCCAGACTTGGATCTGTTACTACATTTCCACCTACCGGTGCGTCATACCAAATAAGCTGTGTTCCATCCGGTGCGGTGGCCGTCGCCGTTAATTTATCCGTAATATCCGAAATACAGGCTTGTTGGTTTCCACCGCTGGTAGGTGCCGCCGGTGCTTCGTTGATGGTAAGCTCAAAGCTGCGTTCGGCAGCACAAGCCTGTGTACTTTCCGGCAAGAACTGGTATGAAGCGCGGAAGTTAGAAAGCAACCAATTTTTACTGCTCGTTTGAAAGGTCTCAACCGCAATCAATACAGCAATATTACCCGCAAGCACGTCAGCAACCGGAACAACCCCAGACACGGTAGGCGTCATGGTCGCATTAACCGGAAAATTGGCCCTTAGACCGACTTGATATAAAACCTGGTTGGTTGCCTTGTTAAAAATTGCTAATCTTCCGGAATAGCCGGCGCCATTTCCTGGCCCCTGGTTGGTTATCGTTACCTGCGCTTGGATGTTCACCTCAGTTCCGAAGCAGTCGGCGGTATTGCCTACCGACACATCCCCCACAACGCCTAAATACGTTTGTGGGCCACTACCTACCGGCGTACCTGGATTATCATATCGAATCTGTTGACTAGCCGTTCCCTGGAAGAAGGCTGGGTTAACGGCTCCAGTATACTGAAAATGCGTATTATCATCAAACAGATTGTCAATAACGTAGTCTGTATTCGTGGCTACCGCCAGGCTACCTTGGCAATTAGCAAGTGCCTCACTTTGATCAAAAATGTAGATGCTAGAAGTGCCCGGTGTGCTGATAAGGTCTCCGGCAAGGTACTTGGTTCCCCCGCCATTTGGTGCGGTATAATAAGCTTCGTTGCCGCTTAAGTGCTCACCTACGATGGTAGGCAATTCGAACGGCCCACAAGAAACGATATCTTGCACTTCCTCTAATATTGGTGTTGCTGTTATATTTAGGGTCACCGGTGTCCGGCTACTTACACAACTTCCATCATCTGCCGCTGCGTAGAAAGTAACCGTTCCAACAGTACTTAAACTTGGATCAGCCACCACATTTCCACCTGTCGGTGCATCGTACCAAATGAGCTGTATGTCGGCCGGAACCGTAGCTGAGGCTGTCAATTTCCCGCCATTCAGGTCGGCCAAGCAGGCCTGTAGGTTACCGCCACTTATAGGTGCAGGAAGAGCGCAAGGGTTAAGGCAGAACGCGGTAGGATCGTTGTTTTCCGATGTTTCTGGATTATCACTAAGGACTGTTATTCCCCCTACTTTAATCGTTGCTTGGTTCGTATAGCAAGTGCCATAAGCCGCATTATCCGCAACTTTCAAGGATACCCTAAACCTAAGCGGTTCACCCCCACTTGCAGGAGCGGGTGGCACCGTAATTCCGGAAATACGTAGGGTATTTCCATTAATGCTGACCGTCCCACCACCCGGAGTAGCCGGATTAACCGTGTTTGGCACCCAGCTTAGATCGGTTGAAGTCAAAATATCTTCAAATTCGTAGGTCATCGGCAGCATCTGGCTGTTATAGATGCTGAACTCAAATTCCACTACATCACCAGGTTTCAACCCTTCTGTCGGCATCAATATTTTTTTCTCCAAACGTGTAGGGAAACAAGCAGTGGCATCAAAACCGGGATAGGGTGTTACGGCTACAACGTTAACAAAGGCTCCATTTGCTGGATTATAACGATATAATCGCTCTGCCCCATTAGCAGGTGAACCGCTATTGGTAAAGAAATACACTCTACCCAATACGTCGTTCCATGCCCCACCAGCACCCACATTGGCAGGAAGCGTGCCGGAAGTTGGCGTTACAGCTTGCTGATTACCATTATTCGGATTAGTACGAATAAGCACATTTCCCGCAAGTCCATATAACATCCCATCGTAAGGAGAAAATGCCAAATCTGCAGGAACATAATTGCCACTCAGTTTTACGGTGGTATAAGTCATGGTAGTTAAATCCACCGTAACCAAGTACCTATTTGTAGCAACGTTAGTGGTGACCATACCGTAAAATTTATTGTTAAGCCCCACTACACCCGGTGCTAAGTTAACAATACCTCCATTTGCATTAACAGCTGCATTTGTTGTCCACCTAGGTAATCCAGGTGCCTGTCCAGGAACCGGAGTAGGTGCCCCTAACCTTCTCACAGTACCCTTTGCATCAAATTGCACGATGTCACCAGCAGTTAAGGACGGCACCGTTCCGACGGCATATCCATATATCAAATTATCCTCAAAATTAAAGCCGATTCCATTATACTGATCCGCTATTGAGGGTGTAATCGTAGCATGTACCGTGTTCGGGTTACCGGCATCCACAATAGAAAGAATTGATGGTACCGTTCCACCTGTGGTACTTACCAAATAAGCTGATCCATTACACTCAAATGGGATGGGACAATTACTTCCCAGCGTAATACCCGCCGAAGGTGCTGACATACAACCGCTTGCTAACACACCACTCACCGTGAACACACCCAATTGACCGGTAGTTGGTTGGTAACTCACTCCAGTCGCACCAGCCAATAATTCGCCGTCCATATACCATTGATAGCTTACCCAAGCCGGATCAGGATTTTTTACTTCTATTACGGCATCTGGAAGACAAGTCGCTAAAGGATTCTGAAAGCCAATTGTTGGCGGATTGTAGACCATCTTAAAACCATCGAAAACCAAATAAGATTGTCCGGTGGGTCCTGAATAAGCCACCATGTATATGCGGTCATATACTTCCGTAGAGGTAAAACTAAAACTGTATTCTTTCCAGGTTGGATTCGTCGATGATATAGCATTATTAATCATGGGCGAATCACCCAACGGATGCGCAGTAGTAAAATCCGCCTCACCAGGTTTTACTCCATAAAATTTAAAGTATCCGGGGGCGGTATAAGGGTTATTAACCAAATAACCAGCCGAGAAGGTAAAAGTATAGGTACCAGCCGGTAATGGTGCAATTAGGGTGTTTTGAAAATCTTCAAAGCCTAAATTTGGTGCTCCTCCATGCATCCCTCCCCATGCTAGGCCATCTGAACCGGCAGGCAGATTGGTACTTGCCAGCCAACTAGTGGCTGGACGGGGGGATACACAACCTTTCGCGGGGTCATTAACCAACAGTTGTCCGCCCGTCTGATTCGGGGCAGGGAGACTAGTTTTCCAAGATACAGCATAAGCTAAGGTACCAGCGGCACTCAAATTTGGACATTGCGTATAATTCTCTAAACTGCCATTGGCAAAATAGTTAACGTATGGGTTACAAGCCGGGTCATCGCAGTCAGCCAGGCCGTTGCCATCGTCGTCAATGCCGTTACCGCAGATTTCAACTGGTTCAACGATTGTTAACAAATAATCCTCTGTTTCGCCATTATCCACAGATCCATTCGGATTAGCCACTGTTAAATTCGGCGAGGTTGAAATTCTAAATCGAGCATACGTTGGTCCTGCTGTCAGGCCACTTAGTCCGGTCCAGTTGAGCGTTGCAGTAGTTGCGCCATTCGCCACCGTAGCGGCAGCTCCCTCCGTTTCCTCGAACGTACCGTTCTTATTGAAATCTACCCATCCCACCAAGTACGCCGTTGATCCACTCGAATTTTCTACAATCGCGTCTGTGCTGTACGAAGTAGCATTTGTAGGGAGCGGTTCAAAAACAATTCCATCCTCATCATCCTGGCCATCCAAATCGTCCGCATCGGCATTGGTACCTAAACTGGTAAAGCTTGAAGGGTCAAAGTCACCCGATAGGGCACCCAATTTTGGCGTACTGGCAGGAGCTACCGTGCCCGGCGAGATCAACCGACCTCCAGTAGGCGGGTTCACGATGTAAACCGTACTTCCCGCAGCTGGTCCTGGATTAGAGCCGCCGGTTATTGAAGGGGTAATATTATGGGAGGCGATGCCGTAACTCGTCGGTGCATCTCCGCGTTCCGCATAGGTCATCACCCCTAAAGCCATAGCCGTCTGTCCGCCTCCCTTCACAGCTGCATTAATAGTTAACGGTGCTGTATCGCTTGTCGCCGATTTTTGTGTATAAAGTATGGCTACATTGTCATAACATGATATACGAGCGGTTTGGTTATTATTAGAAAAAGTGATTTGTCTTTCCGTTTGCGGACTAAATGCGCCCGCCTCTAATAACCGCCAGGCCTCTCCATTCGTTGTGGCTTGAGAAAATTCATTATTCGGCTCTATAAGATCGGTCTCGCCATTCCCAAATACCAAACCAATATTTGCGGGTTGCCCATTGAAGGTCGCATATGCACGTAGCCGAAAATTTGATTGTACACCTACCGCGCTAATAGCATTCGTTAAGGTATTGGATCCTTGCAAGCCTCCAATATTATACATGTCATCCATTCGATCCAACGTAAAACTGCCAGGTCGATATCCTCTTATGGGATTTGTCAATTGATCAATGACAACAGTAATATCGACACCATTTGCGGTAAACTGATAAGTTCTTGTTTCACCCGCATTCATGTTCAGACCAGTAAAGTCGAACCAATAAATACTATTTCGGTATTTGCCTGTTCCTCCAGTAGCCTGCTTCATTTGCGTTTGGGCGAATACTTGGGCAGCATACAATGATAGTCCAAAGAGGATCAGTGATATTACCAATAGCTTAACGCGCCCAAGCATTAAACCCAACTTACCTAGTAAAAGTGTTAAAGGAAAGGTAGTGCTTTTATTCATGTCCTTACAATTGCGTTAGAATTCTTGTATCAGTTGCTGAAAACCGGCAACTGTTAATAAGCTTTTTATATAGTAGATATGTATGAAAAAGGGACCCCATTGATTTACGGCTTGACGCCGGTCATCTAAGCCCTATTGCTCCACGAAGTGATTATGAAGTAAATTAGAGTAGAGCTTCTGTCCATAGATATCGTTTAATTAATTATTTATGTAAATTCATGTAGTTACTTCGTTTATATTCACAAATTAGTACACACATTTTTTCTCAAAATTCACCAATCAACAAGGCTTCAACAATAAGGGTTTTCCTATCAGCTCATCGTATTTTTACTATACGACGATCATATTTTTCCTAGGCGCGCGCCGTTCGACTTTTGAAGCGAGCAGTATGTAAATCATTAAAAAAAAAGGCATCATTAGCTTAGGAACGACCATTTTAAGCGTAGGGCGTATGGGAAAGGTTGACGACAGTAATCGATTAGGCACTATTTGCCTATCGTAATTTTACTATAAGCAGCCTAGTAAAATTACGATAGCAAACCTAAAGGAAAAACGATATAAATTTTACAAAAAACCAGCTACACCCTGAAAAACAGCTATTTACACACAATAATTAATAAAATACAGAGAAAAGAGGTCCATGAAAAGCACAAGGAGAAACGAATCTTACTATCTTCACCGACGGTTACTGGTCATTTATACATTTACTATTTGCGTATTTTATACAAGAAACGAATGGGGCGGGCATTTATTTATCTTTTCAGCTACCTGCTGTGGAATATGTTCTTTCATTCCGTCAGTGGCATGACAGGGGAACATATTGTCACTAGAATTACCGACGAGGCCGGTTTACCCCAAAACAGCATTAAAGGTATCGCACCGGATAATCTTGGTTTTATCTGGATCCTTACGGAGAGCGGAGCAGTTCGATATGATGGCAAGCGTTTTAAGGCTACCGAAAGTCTAAATAGCACCTTGCAATCTAAGCGGATGTTCAGCTTTCACGCCGGCACCAAAGAAAGTGGAATTCTCTGGGCACAGACGTCCACTGAGCAAATGGTGTGTCTGCGAAATGGCAAAGCTATCGCGCAAGGTTGGACGGCCCGGGACTTTCTAAAAAAAACCTTTATAGGCGGTAAAGCAACCTTTTCCCGGGGTTTGCCTACACGCTATAAAGAGCTTGACACCCGTGAAGTTATCCTCGGTGAAGTAGGAGGAAACAGCTTTTTATTAAAAAAGGACACCCTATCATATTATCCCGCTAATTCCAGCTTAGCACTTGTTTCTATCCCCTATCCCTCATACCGTATTGAAAACACGTTCTACCATGACAAGAAACTGTACCATCTAAAGGATGTCCGCAAAGCGGACCTTATTGAAAGCGACGGGGATATCTCCGAATGTTCCATTAAAGGCGACCTTATGGACGAAGCTCCCGATGCCGATTTCAAGTTATTCTACAACAGCGGTACCAAAGAAACTTTTATCTATTGCAGACGTAGTTTGTACTTGTTGGAACCCGTCAATGGGGAGCTATCCAGCACCCGTATTCTTTATGACTTCAGCTTCGAAGAAAACGGTATTGTGATTGCCCATTATCAAAAAGACAACGATCAACTCTTTTTAGGAAGTGCATCAAAAGGCCTATTCATTATCCAAAATAAAAGGTTTAGCACCAAACAAACCAGTAACGGTGCCGACAATGAAGTTTACTATTTACAAACGATCCTACCGGATGGATCGATACTCGCTGATGAGGGAAATGTGTTTCATTTGGACGGAGAACACAGTAAGCTAGACCTTTTATCGCGCATCAAAGAGCATGGCCGCCTCATTGGGCCGAACGGTCAATTATGGGTGTTAACAGAAGATAGCCTACTCATGCTCACGTCCAATGGCAAGAAGCTCCTCTCCTCGCGGGCAAATCCGGAAAAGGGACGGGTTATCTATCAAGATGCGACCGGGAATATCTGGTTTGGCAGCCTCGACGGGACCCTCTATCAATGGGATTTAAAGAGCAGCCGCTTTGTGGCTAAAGGCGAGTTGGAACATGAGATCACTTGGATTGAGCAAGCAAACGACGATAACTTATGGCTTGGCAGTTCCGATGGCTTATTTCTTGTTGAGCGAAATGGCACCGTCATACGTCACGAGGGTCTAGCAGGACGCTATATCCGGTGCCTCTATAAAGACCAGGACAAGCGTCTCTGGATCTGTACCTTTCAACACGGACTGTTTCTCTTAAGCAAGCAGAAGTTCACACACTTTCCCTTAGATAAACACCATTATATCGCCACTGCACATTGTATATTGGAAGACAAAAAAGGCTACCTCTGGATAAGCACTAACAAAGGGCTTTTCCAAGCCGATAAAGAGCAATTATTAGCGTACGCGGAAAATTCAGCGAACATACCGGATTATTTTTATTACGACAAAAGAGCAGGTTTTGCCACAAACGAATTTAATGGCGGTTGCCAGCCCTGTGCCCTCCAGCTGCCCAATGGACTTTTTTCGTTTCCAAGCTTGGATGGCTTAATCTGGTTTGATCCCGAAACCATTCAACCCCGGTATCCGCAAGGACCTGTTATTATAGACGAGATCAGCTTAGATGGCGCGCCTATTCCGATAACAGAGCGGGTTTCGCTACCACGCTATTTTTCTCGATTGGACATTACCCTATCAACTCCCTTCTTTGGCTCGCAGGAAGACGTGAAGCTTGAATATATAATCGATAAAGAACACGAAGAAACGGCCCAATGGCTAAGCTTCTCTACCGATGAAAACAGCATTTCCATTAATAATCTTCCCTTTGGCGAACATCTGATACAAGTTCGCCTCAAAAGCGGAGAATCGAGTCATGAATTTATCTATACCAGCCTTAAGCTATACGTCGAACCCGCATTCCATGAAACCTGGTTATTTAAGGCAATGCTTTTTCTTGTCGGACTTGGCATCATTTGGTTCGGTTTCTTTATGAAATCAAAATTTGTTATGAAACAGAATCAAACCTTGAAACAGCTCGTGTCTGAACGCAGTTATGAGCTGCGAAAACAGAGTGAGTTACAAAAACGACTATCCGCCTCTATTACACACGATGTAAAGGCCCCTCTTAACTATGTTGTTTTAACGCTTCAAGGGATTTATAAACAGCTTAAACTAGAAAAAAATCATCTATCCGATGACGTGGAGAATATTTATGATGTAACGAAGCAGATTACTCAGTACTGTAATAAGATTTCGCAGTTTTATAAAGCAACCTTTACCGACAAAGAAATCGAGTTGCATGAAGCGAATTTACACCACATTGTGGACGAGCAGATTAAGGTCTTTAAACACCTAGCTTCACAACGCAATACCACCATCATTAATTCAGTGCCGTGCGATTTAAACATCCGTACCCATGCCGACATCCTGGCAATTATATTACATAATCTATTGGATAATGCTACAAAACATACGCGGAATGGAATAATTGCTATCCATGCCGGTGTTTCTAAACAAGGAAAACTTTACATTACGATAAAAGACGATGGTGTTGGGATCAGTCCGCGAGAATTACAGCATTTCAATGAAAAAGACACCCTTGAACCCGGTGCCGATCCCTTCAGCCAAGGCTTAGGCATCACCTTGGTGAAGGATTGGATCCGTATGCTGGGAGGCAAAGTGTATATCCATAGCACGTTGGGAAAAGGAACAATAGTAACCCTCACCTTCTCAGCTCAGGCTATGCACCTTAAAAGCGTTCAGTAAATCCGCGGTGTTACGAACACCTAGTTTTTCGTAAATCTTGGTTTTGTAAGTCGAAATGGTAGAAGTATGCAACAGTAATGAATTGGCTATTTCACTAATGCCCATTCCTTTTACCAATAATTGGCAAACCTCCATTTCTCTGTCAGAAAGCTGATCCAAGGGATTATAAGCCGCATTAAAATTTTGTTGCAGTAAGTATTCCCTTAAGCGATTGCCTAGATATTTTCCGCCTCTAAAAACCGTATTCAATGCTTCTTTGATGTGTTCTTCTCCCTTGTCCTTTTGCAGGTATCCATCCGCGCCAGCTTGTAAATATTTTAAGCCATATGTCATTTCATCAAATGCAGAAAACACTAAGATACGTGCTCTGTGTTGTTTTTCCTTAATTGTTTTCACAATTCGGAGATTATTACCCCCGGGGATATTGATATCGAGTAAAACAATATCTACCGGTTGCCTCGAAAAAATGTTCATCAACTCTTCCGTATCTTCAGCAAAGGAAATCAAGGTGCCGGGCATCCACTCCAGGATAAAATACTTCAGACCTAGTCGAACAGCCGTGTGATCATCGGCAATAGCTACATGTAATGGCATAGTTTAAGATGATAAATAAGAATTAAGTCGAAAAACTCTGTGTTTTGTAGCACACCTTGGCTACTTTAGCCAATCTTTGCTATAAGAATCATCCTAAATCGAAAGGTAAAATTTTGTCCATAAAAAAGTTTTTAAAAAGATTATAAATAAAAAAATACTCATTCGTCTTACAAAAAAACAATTTAGCTGGGTTGATACTGCTAAAATAGGATATAATTTAAACATCGGGATTGTTCACTCCGTTCAGTTTATTAAGGACTTTAAACTCCTTTTATACACATAGCAATAATTTTCTATGCCGGCGAGATTACTGATGACTGGCGGTACTAGTTGCATTGGATTGTATCGGTCGAACGTTATTGTTCTTCTTGATTTGCACATTAGCAAGGATATTCGAAAACTGCTATGTGTTTATTTTGTTCCGCTTATTATTCGATATCAATTTCCTAGTCCCTGACACTATCTATAAAAAGCGTCCTCAACTTGGGTGGTTAAGGACGCTGACATTATGCGATAAAAAGGGGATACGATTCGTGACAATGGTAAAATAGAGATGGAACAGGCTCAACCATTGCAATCTTCATAGCCTATATAATTTACATAAGTTAATATTAACTTAAGCCAAACTTACATTAATATTCACATTTATTTATCGAAAGTTTTCTAGTTCAGCATAGAAATTATACTATCCCCCTATAGTAAACTTAAATGGGGTACCATTCAGGCCGTTTACGGGCATCCGTCCAAAAGAGCGCAGCTTGGCCCCATGAATTTTGTGCTTCATCAACGAGTTGCCAAACAATGCCATCATATATTTGGAATACATGTCCATATTTGTCAATACGCGGGCCTGCATAATTATAAGCAATGCCATTTTTCGTAACGGCTTGCAGCAATCTTTCCCGCTCCTCGCGATCCTGCTCAGCAGCACTTTGATAAGAAGGCAAGCCTATTATTTCCGCTTCGGTATATTTGAAGCAAGATAAGGCATAGCTATTTGCATAAATAAATCGGGGTGGTGTTTCGGCTTTATGCGCGAGGATGCTAAAGGGTGCTTCCGCATGTAACCATTGGTATTTATCTGAAACATTATCCGGAAAAGGGAGTGGCGTGCCATTCAGAGCAGCAAAGCAGCGATCGATTTCCTTGAGCAACGTAAAAATGTGTATTATATCCGTCATGATTTTAAAGATTATTAAGTCGAGGATTATTACCTAGCACCTGCAAAGGATCCACAGGCACCTCTATTAACAAAGATCGGTTTTTTCCTTCACCTATTTTTGCAAGGATATCGTCCAAATTCGATAAATCTGACTGCAGTTTAACCGCCTCCCAATGACAAGCTTCTGCTAGCTGACAATAGTTGATCCTCGTCACACGGGCGTGGTAATGATCGTCCGGCGTATCCGGCAATAGTTGTTGCAAGCCCTGTTCAACAATGGATAACGTTTCATTATTCAGCAGAAAAACCACTAAACCGAGCGACGACACCTCTCCTAAAGAACCCGCGAACAGCCGAAAACAGCCGTCGCCCGTAAATAGCACGGTCGTAGCATTCGGCTTGGCCATTTTCGCTCCTATAGCAGCGCCAAACGCACCGCCCATGGCCGATCCACGATAAAGCGAGAAGAAACGAGCGTTTTCATTCGGCCGTTGCGTCACGTACTGCCGGTCTTTATAAGCCAGGCAGACATCGTCAAAAGCGATTGTCTCCTGTGGCCACCGAGCGTTCAAACGAAGAAACAGATCTGCCATATCTACGTAACCTGCTCTGGGTTTCGGAATGGGTTTCGTATTTAAATTAAAAGGAGCAATAGCGGCAGGTACATTAGGAAAAGGTACATTTTCAGCATCCATTATTAGCGCATTAACAAAAGCATCGAGCGGACCTTGCACCTGATGGTACACACCATCGACCATATGTTGTAAACTGTTGCCAACTAAACCGTAAGCGTCCGCTATTCCATTGACAAAGAATGTTTCCGATGCGTGGATTCGAGACAGATTGGTCGTATATTCATCAGGGCACGCCCCTAATAGTAAAAGAACATCGTCCTGCCCCAACGCTTTAAATGCCTCAATCGCGCGGTCATTTCCACCAAACGAGATATAGCCAAATCCATAAGGATTGGACGAACTTACCGCGTTGGCGCCATTAATGGTCCAAACCGTTGTTGCTTTTAAGGACTCACTCAAACTGCTTGTTAAATCTGCACCGTTGTCGTATCGAGCCATCTCTTCGCCGACTAGGATCGTCAAGTGTTTCCCGAAACAGGCTTCTCTTAAAGTCGCAATAAAGGTTGAAAAATCAGTCGCATGTTCGCTTAAATGTTCTTCACTTAAAGGGAAAATATCGGAAACTTCACCATTCAGTGCTGTATTATCCAAAACCAGCACGACCGGCTTCGAGCAGTCAAGCTGTCGCTTTGCTAGCGTCAATTGTTCCGGCATATTAAAACGATTGTCGAGTACAAAAACGGAATCAGGTAATTCAGCTTTCAGCTGTTCGACCATATTACTACCATAAATAGAAGTATCCTGTAAGGCAGAAAAACCTATGCTGTCGGTATTTGTAATCGGCACGATATAAACCGAAGGTATATTATGCAGTTTAGCATCACTAAGCCCGCATGTTAATAGTTTTGTAGCCGCTCCTGTAGTAGCAACAGCTGCTGCGATTTTACCGCTTGCTAAAAAATATCCCAGGGGTATGAAACCGGCTACATATTCGCTAACCGTGAAGAAACTTGGTTCTTCAGTTGACGGATGCTGTAGAGGGGAAAGGTGTTTAAGAAAATGGATAACCCCTCCGCCGGTCACGCCGCTGTAGGAAGTCACTCCCCAACTTTTCAGTTGGTCAAACAAAAACTCGTAGGTACTCAGCGTACCTTTTTTTTGTAATGCAATATTCATATTTCTAAATTATAAAGTGTATGTAAGCCAGTAGTATCTCTCCGATCGCCGTCCTCTTGCGTATGTAAATACGGTGAAAGGGTTCGATGTGTCACAAATTCGCAACATTATCAGTCTGTAAAACGAAATGAATTTTCAACCAGGATAATAGTATTTGCTATCCTATGCGTACCCAATCAGGCCTAAACGGTATATGATTCAAAGATTTGGCTGTAATTTAGCGCAATGATTGTGTGCCAATAATAGGAGCGAAATTTAACTTTTAAAAAATATTTACACAGAAAGGCGATTTCCTTACACATAAATACACAGTTCATTTCTTAAATTGTATAATTTAGCTTTGGTTAAAGCTGTGATCTATTATAATCCGTATAAATAATATGCCTACGCATCGAGATCTAAGGTTTCGCTGAGACAGACGATAGCACCGGCAGGAGAGAAAGTAATTTACCGGTCGTGATCAATTATTGGTAATAATTCTTGAGCAAATGGATCGATTTAAAATCCAGGATATCGGTGATATCATAAGTCGAAAGTGAGGTGGAAGCATAGGTTTCTAGATTATTCAGTTCTACTTCTTTATTAACCGGATTTTCTGTCAGGACATAACGTTCGTTCAACTGAATCAGGCTGACATCGCCTATCGTAAGGATTTCTGCCTTGAGCAGTTTTCCAAGGGATTCTAAACTTAGGGGCATAACTGTATTTCAATAAGATAGTTGGACAAAATTACGCTATTTTATTTTAAAAAAAATGACTTTTATCATGTTTTTCTTTTTAAATGAGCATCACGTCGCCTACCTAATGATTGGGCTCAGAAGATTATGTAGCGACGTCCCCTTATACAAGTTGCACATCATTTCCTAACATTTATTTATCAATTAAATAATATTTCATTTTCTTAAAAACACCTATCTTGTCGCTTTAATATTGTTCATTTATGCTTGTTTATTGTTGACGAGATCGGTATAGATTTTCAGATAGAGGCAGCGGTGGCAGTTTACATCAACGTACAAATAAGCTTACCAAAACTTAAATATTTATAGGATGAAAAAAACAGTCTTAGTCGTTGCAAGCGTGTTATGTTTAGCAGCCTGCAAACGGGTAGAAATGAACGCCCCTAATGATTCAGCTAAAGCAGCCTCCTTACAAGCGGTGCCTAATCTGGCCTTGCTCGCCAGTGGAAACCCTTTTAAAGTCTTATCCTTTAATGTCAGGCATCATGATGACAGCGATCCGCAAAGCATTGATGAGCGAAAGGGAAGTATCCGTCAGATTATTGTAGACAGTGCCCCCGACGTGTTTGGCGTACAGGAATTTTCTGACGACTCCTTCGAAACGTGGTTTAGAGCCCAAATGGCTGATCTGGGTTATAGCGAATATTACGACACAAGGATCACCGGCACACCCAAAGCCATTTTTTATAAAAATGTACGTTTTAGTCTTCAACGAAGCGGCACCTCACGATTAGGCGCCTCACCTATCATTAATACCGCTACCTGGGTGGTATTACAAGATAAAATCACCTCCAACCGATACTTTATCAGTAACAGTCATTGGCAATATGATTCGCAAGCTATACGAATTGAGAATGCAAAAGCGCTAGCGGCCCTTGTAAAGCAAGAGAATACGGATAACCTGCCGGTGATTGTGTTTGGTGATTTTAATGCAAAGCCCGGCACCACCGAAATTTTAAATCTCAAAAATGAATTGGACGTGGTAGATGCCTTGGGAGATAGCTCAGGCGACTATACCTTTCACGGCTGGGATGCTACAGGCAGTTCCAAATTAGATTGGATTATGAGCGACAGAAGCATGGCCTTCACCTCTTCACGCGTTATTACCACCAGCTATAACGGTTATTGGCCTTCCGATCATTGGCCCATCATAGCTACTTATGTCCCTTGCATCTTTGGCGGTCCGCACAACGATGTCAATGGCAAAAGCAGCAGTGCCGGTACCAACTTTTATTTTGCCGATGTAAACGGCGACGGGAAGCAGGACAAGATTTATTGGAACCCTACCTATGATAGCGGTAGGCCACAAGTATTCCTTTCCAATGGAGACGGCACTTTTGCCGTTTCAGCAATTGCGCATGCCGCCGGCGCTTCCTCCCTAAGCACTAGCCGTTATCATTATGCGGATGTGAACGGCGATGGTAAGGCCGATCAGATTTTATGGGATCCAAACTTAAATGCCGGTCACACCCGTGTTTATCTGGCGACCACGGGCGGTAATTTCAGTTCGACGGTCGTGGATAATCCCGAAGGAACGAGTGCAGGCAAGACCACTGTATTTCATTTCGCCGATGTAAATGGTGATGGCAAGGCCGATAAAATTTATTGGAACTCGACTTTCGATTCGGGTAAAACAAGAGTCTACCTTGCCACGTCGGGCGGCAACTTTAGTGGTACGGTCGTTAACGGTTCAGAAGGTGCCAGTACCACTGCTGGTACCACTTTCTATTATGCTGACGTAAACGGTGACGGCAAAGCCGATAAAATGCTATGGCATCCAAGCTTAAACGCCGGAAAAACCATGGTGTATCTCTCCGATGGTGATGGCACCTTCACAGCATCAAGCGCCTTCAGCAATTCAGGCGCCACCAGCGTTTCGGCATCCACGACCTTCTATTTTGCCGATATCAATGGTGATGGCCGGGCTGATAAAATCTATTGGCGGCCAGACCTTTATTTGGGCAAAATAAAAGCCTATTATTCAACCACCGGTAATACCTTTGATGGCCCTATTTATTCACTAAGAGGCACCTCGCAGAGCGCTAATACTAACTTTTATTATGCAGACATCACCGGCGATGGAAAAGCAGATCAAATCCGCTGGAATTATGCCGAAAATGATGGTAATTTAAGGAATTACTTCGCTAAGTAATCTTATTTTAAAAGGGGGTGTCTGTTTCCATCATGTCGTCATTACTTCGCCGCCGTTCTTCTGGTTCCCAATGACGACGATGTCAAAAAAGCAGATTATTCGTTGTTAATCTATTTTTTAGGTATTCATGAGCTTCCTTGTTCGGTTGCTTCGTCATTCTTCTACCAATGACGTGTACCTTTTTTCCGCAAAAAGGTCACCAAAACTCCTGGCTGCAACCTGCGAAGCAAGAATCAATGCCTATGGTAACAAACACATCATTGAAAATCTTCTTTCAAAGCTAGTGCTATTACTTAGCTTCTACTACCCGAAGCTTTGGAGGCCAGTTATTAGGCGGGGAACGGATATTCCCTCGAACCGATATAACAAAAAAGTCGATCAAATCGTCATTCTCCCTCACGATGACGCGTTTTTTCAGGTGTTCACCACCTTTTTGACACCTCCGTTTTTGCACGTAATAGGCGGATGTCCACTTCCACCCCATCAACCGTAATATTTCGTGTACGACCTGTACTATTTGCTAAACATGACACCTATTTGCCAAAATAGTTTTACCGCAGCTAATTTTTCCGTTTGTTGCGCATCGCTAAAGACTTTCCTGCTTTCTTCTAGGCAACTCTTCGTAGCAGTCTGTATCACCGCTCCGCTTAAATCGGTGCATTCGCCCCCAATCGCTCAAGGCATGAAATACCTGGTAAAGCGTTTCAACATATTCGGTAAGATGATATTCAATACGTAAGGGGCGCAGCTTAACGTTAATCTTCTTCTGAACAAGTCCGTGGAGTTGCAGATGTCTCAATTCTTTCGCCAGGCAATGGGCCGATATGCCGTCAACCGCATCCTGAACATCTTTAAATGTGCAAACTTCTTTTGAAAGTGCAACAATAATCCGTAGTTTCCACTTCCCGTTCAACACACACATCGTCTCTTCGAGGAAATCAAGTTTAGCGTCATCGAAATAAAACATCGATCTATCAAAGGAATCAGTAGTCATAGCCATAATTTATTTGTCCATTCAATTGCAGACAAAAAAAATTGCAATTATGCTACCAATTATCCATTAATCACTTCTCCCCCATTCACATGGATCACCTGTCCGGTTATAAAAGAAGCATCGTCCGAAGCTAAAAACACATAAGCGGGACCGAGTTCTGAAGGCTGCCCGGCACGTTTCATAGCGGTTTCACTACCAAACTCCTGAATCTTTTTCTCGTCGAATGTCGATACAATCAGCGGTGTCCATACAGGACCGGGAGCCACACCATTTACCCGGATATTCTTTTCACTCAGATTAGTAGCCAGTGATCGTGTGAAAGTTGTAATCGCACCTTTGGTCGACGAGTAGTCGATCAGCGCAGGCGAAGATCGATAAGCCGTAACCGAGGTCGTGTTGATAATGCTATCGCCCGCGGTCATGTGTTCCAATGCCGCTTCCGCAAAATAAAAGTACGCATAGATGTTCGTACGGAAGGTAATATCTAATTGCTCATCTGTGATATTCTTCACATCCTTTTGTGGAAATTGCATGCCCGCATTATTTACCAGCACGTTTAATTTGCCAAAATGCGCCACAGTCTTTTTTACGGCATCTTTACAGAATGCACTGTCTTTCACGTCGCCTTTTATTAATAGACATTTTCGCCCGGCTTCCTCTACTAACTGCTTTGTTTTCTCAGCGTCTACATCTTCATCCAGGTAAACAATAGCAACATCTGCTCCTTCCTTTGCGTAGTGAACGGCGACAGACCGCCCAATACCGCTGTCACCTCCCGTAATCAAAGCTACTTTCCCCTCCAACTTTCCTGCGGCCTTATAGGTGGGCTTTATGTATTCAGGTGCCGGGTTCATTTCCGCCTCTATTCCCGGTTGACGATGTTGCTTTTCCGGTCGATTGTTTTTTGTGTTTTCCATCATTCTGTAATCTTATACTGTTTATGAATGATTAATTAACAACCATAGGCAGGACTTGTTTACATTAGGCTCCGCTCATTGAATTGCCGTAATTCTCAAAATATATAAACTGTGACAGATATTGTTCTTTCTCTAAGTCATTTTCAGCGAAAAGCAAATCAATATCAAAAAATTCGTCAAGACTAATAATGTCGTTTTTATTTTCTTTCTTCCTATAACCAAGTCTCCAGCGGATATAATCTCGGTGCTCGCGTAGCCCCATATACAGTACAACAAGGTTGAAATGGCGGCCGTCTTTCTGAATAATCCGTACTAACTTCTCAAGCGCTTTAAAAGAGCCTTCCAATACGCCTAAAAATCTTCCCTGTAGCTTGGACGAAAATAAGCCTTCGGCATACAATAAGATTCCGGTAATATCATGAATGGGGTTATAAAAGGTTGCTTTTTGATCTATTTCTCGGAGCTGATCGACCGACAACAAAGAAGTAGCTTGGCTTGTATAGATCAATTGATAGGTTTCTTCTTTCATAAGGTTGTTTTAGTACGATAGAAGAAGAACCAAAACCATGCCGCCTTTGTGATGTCATCATTTACACGGTTTTGCGACGACACAAAACAAATTCAAAATATACCTGTTGACTTCTATGGGAACCTATATAGTACATGGCTTCCTTACATTTACTTAAAAAGAAAAACAATGGAAAACACAAAAGTTAAAGCAGAGGTATTAAACGATCTAATTGAAATTAATAATGATCGGATAGCAGGCTATGAAAGAGCCATCGAAGAGTTGGATGACGCAAATACGGATCTGGCAGCTCTTTTCCGGGATATGATTCAGGAAAGCCGTAACTATAACATGGAACTGATATCAGAAGTCCAAAAGACAGGAGCTGAAGTTGAAGAAGGTACCACGGCAAGCGGAAAAATCTATCGGGCTTGGATGGATGTAAAAGCCATGTTTACCGGAAGTGATCGCAAGTCGGTACTGGCAAGCTGCGAAGGAGGCGAAGATGCGGCACAGAAAGCGTACAAGATGGCCATTGAGGAGAGTGAACTAGCACCTGACACGCTTGCGCTTATTCAAAAACAAAAAGCAAGTTTAAAATTATCGCACGACAAAATTAAAGCTTTACGCGACAGTGAAGTATAATCTTAAAAAAGAGGCCCTATTCCGAAGAATAAGGCCTCTTCTTCTATGTGAACTAGTCTAAAGGCTGTTTAAATAGTTGACGACTTCTTCTCTCGTTTGGCCGGTCTTCTTTTGAAGCTTACCGATCAACTCTTCTTCCTGTCCTTCTGCATAGGTTAAATCGTCATCCGTTAATTCACCCCATTTCTGTTTCACTTTTCCTTTCAGCTCGTTCCACGAACCTTTTAATTTTAAATCGTCCATAACCTGTCTCCTCTTTTTGTTGTTTATTTAATAACGCCGTCCATGACTATTTGTTTGAATGAATATTATGACGCCTGTTTGGATCTGAAAAAGGACTTTTTCTTTTTCCGATCAGTGCCTATCAAATATCCGAAGGGCTGTAAGGCTGGGACGTTATCGCAAATGATTTTAATGATCCCAAGCAGAGGAATAGCCAATACCATACCCCCTATGCCCCAAATCAATTCGCCTAAAACCAATGCGATGATTGTAAATAAGGGATTAATATTCACTTGATCACCTACTACCAGAGGCTCTAGAATATAAGTTTGCACAAATTGAACCGTCAGGTAGACAATGAGCACGCCAATGATCTTATCGCTTCCGCCGCCTTGAGCAACCGTAGCTAATACCGTAAGGGAAGTTCCCGTTATATTGCCAACAAAAGGGACTATTTCAAGCACGCCACAAAGAATGGCAAAAAACAGCGCATTTTTTACACCGACAACACTAAAGCCGATGCCGTAGAGGATCCACAACATGACAATCATCAGGGCAAGCCCGGCTAAGTAATTCTTAGAAACATCGGCGGATTTATTGATGATTTTTTCGGTCTGATTCTTCTTGGTATTATCTACCAATTTAAGGATGAAGTTCTTTAATCGAGAACGATAAAGAAGAAAAAGAAAAGTATAAACCAGTACCAACAAGCTGTCTACCAAAATACTCATGGTGCCGCCGGCAAAAGACAAAATCGTACGGCTTCCTCCGCTGCTTCCGATCGACTGCTCAGCCTTATCCACCAACGCTGCTTGCTGATCCGAAGAAATACCTAAAGTTTGGTCCATCCAAGCCTTTAATTTTTCGAACAGGGCAAGCACTCGCTCCTGCATACCGGTCAGGTTTTCGGAAAAATCACTTAAACGCCAAACTAATAAGGCTATTATTGTTGCAAATGCAAGCACAATCAACAATACACCAATTAATGAGGACAGGGCTCTATTTAGTCCCCGGTCTTCCAGCCTTTTCGCTATACCAACAAACAAAGTAGCAAGCACGCCAGCCAGAGCTATGGGAACGAGAAATGGCTTTCCGACATATAATATGGCGATGACAAGTACAAGTAAGAGTAATTTATTAACTGCTAGTTGGGTTTTAATCATATTGTATTTTTTTCGGTAATCAGTTATTCAAGGCTTAAATTGTTGCTTTTATTGATAGCCATGATTTGGTAAACAAAATATAACATAAAAAGTTGTATCAATAGCTTTTGAGCTAATGTTATCGAACGTACCCGCTCCTATATCGCCAGGTAAACGACCAGGCTACAGGTGTGTGCAATTGGCCGGTTCAGTTGGCCGCTGGCCTTTGAATATTTCTTTGTTTCCTCCTAATGGAACAATCCTACCGCATAGGCGGGATCAAAGTGGGGTTACTATGATCGTCGGAAATAATGCCTTGAGAATAGCGCAATGCATCTATCTACATCGACGACTAAAAATTTATTTTATCAATTTATTGATATTGTTCAACTCCCCAAATAGCACGAGGATGTCACCTTCCTCCAAAATGGTGGTCGATTTTGCAATACCCGTCACCTCCTTAACGGTGGATGTTGTGCCTTCTACATTTCCTTTGCGCTGTTTTATAGTGGTCAATACAATCACTTTATTAGCATTGGTGAGGTCTGCTTCTCGTAAGGTTTTTCCGATATAGCGTTCAGGAACCACCGCTTCTACAATACTGTATTTTTCAGAGATTTTAAAGCTGTCAACGATGTCAACATTGTCAAGCCTCACGGCCAGGCGCTCGGCCGACTCTGTCTCTGGCCGAATATATTCGTCGATTTGCATAGCCTCCAGCACGGTTAGTTGCAGCTCCGAAACGACTCGGCCGATAATACGTTTGACTTTCAATTGTTTGAGCAGAGCGGTTGTTAACAAGGAAGCGCCTTCATCTTCGCCAATTGCTACAATAACAGCATCACTGTCATAAAGCGGAAGTGCACTTACAGCATCCCGATCGGTTGTATTGAGGCATACGGTATGCGTTATCTTTTCCTTTAGGTTTTCAACCTTCGTCATATCACGGTCCACACCTATTACTTCGTGCCCAAGCGCAGTCAGTCGAATACTTAACGCCTTTCCGAAATTACCTAATCCTAAAACTATATACTTCATTGATTGTGATTTGATTATTTATTTTAGGCATGCACACTACCTACAGGCATTATTGGCTAGAACAGAACTTGCTCCTGCGGGTATCTATATTTTTTAAACGTTGTCTCTTTTATCAATGCAACCAACAAGGTAAGTGCACCAACCCGGCCAACAAACATACTGGCCGCTAGAACCATTTTCCCGCCGTTACTGAGTTTCGGTGTGACGCCCAGACTCAACCCGGTAGTACCATAAGCAGAAAAACACTCAAATGCCAGCGATTGGATGCTTTTATCGCCGTCAGTAAGCGATATAAAAAAGAAAGCTAGTCCGATCCCCATGAAGGACAGAAAAACTACGGTGGATGCTCTTTTAAGCGAGTCGGTCGATATTTCGCGCTTAAACACTTCTACCCGATCTTTACCTCTCACCAAACTAACCACATTCAATACAATAACGGCAAAGGTTGTGGTCTTAATTCCACCACCGGTAGAGGCCGGAGAAGCACCAATCCACATGAGCAACATCATGATTACCACCGTGGGCATTCCAAGATTTTCCATGGGTACACTATTGAATCCAGCGGAGCGTGGACTTGCCCCCATAAGAAAAGAGGTAGTCAATTTCCCTGCCAGGCTCTTATGTTCGGCTAATGTGTGGTGATATTCTAACAGCATATAACTGAGCGTACCAAAAATAAGTAGTATAACGGATGTCCAGGCAATCAGTCGTGAATTGAAACTTATTACCCAGGCTTTATATGTAAAAGGTTTACCGTAAACAACCCGTATGAAAATATTGATTGCCCAACGTTTAATGAAAGTAAAACTGTTGAACATAATACCAAAACCAAGCCCTCCAAAGATGAATAAGAAAGATGACACCCAAATTAATGGATAATGAAATCGTAGCTCTTCATGATTCAAGCCGCCCGGGATGATGGAAAATCCCGCATTACAAAAGGAGGATACTGCATGAAATATCGAAAAAAACAAGTGATTGACACCAAGCTTATTGGCAACATCCGCAGTATAGAAGTAAATCAAAATCGTGCCAAGAGCTTCAACGGAGAATGTTATAAGAATGATCTTCAGCAAGGTATTAATTACGGAACCTAGCTTCTTTTCACTCAGTAACTCCGTATACATCAGCTGATTTTTATACGAAAAACTGCCGGAAAAAAAATAGCCAAAGAAACCGGTAAAAGTCATAATTCCAAGGCCACCAAGTTGTACAAGTATCAACAGTACCCCCTGTCCGAACATGGAAAATTTTGAAGATATATCCACCACGGAAAGCCCCGTAATGCAAACTGCGCTTGTAGCCATAAATAGCGCATCTACAAAACTAAGTGACGCGCCAACCGTTACCTTGGGCAATAAGAGCAAGGCTGTTCCTAACAACACTAAGAAAAGAAAACTAATTACAAATAACAAGGTAGGGTTGAAATAAAAGCGATCAAAAAACAGGCTATTTTTTGAAATTTCAACCAGTAGAACAGCGAATATCCCGACAAAAAGCCATTCACCCTGCCGAAATAAGGCATCTGCTGAAACCGGACCGAAAGTTCGTTCAGCGACTATAAACCAGCAGTAGAGGCCCAATAGTAGGTCGGTATACTGAAAGCCGGCTTTTTGATATTTAAAAAAGAAGCGAAGAATTGCTTTTAGCAATAGAAGGAAGGCAAATCCATAAAAAATAACCTTAATGGTTGCGCTTAAGAAGTAGGCTACCTGATGATCCGAATTATAACCAACATGAACAAGAATAAATAAAGAACCTATTAAACTCACGTATAGCATGAATAAATCCGTGTACTTTAGTCCTTTTATCAGCTTCTCATCTTCTAAAAATTTCATTGCCCTTGTCGGTTTATTTATAAGCAAACTTAATGTTTCCAAACACATTTCACGAAAAATCACCCCGGTTTCTGCTTTTTTTTGCTTTTCTGAAACGATATTTTTTCGCTTTTTAATTTGAATTTTAACAATATGCTTCTACTTTTAGCATATTTAATAGATTTCTAATCCATAAATTAATTAATCATGCAAGATTTATCAATTGAAAATGTAGGTCAAATTGAAAAGCATTGGGACAAGTTTATTGATTCGGTCGTTGCTCATGCACCGGGGTTTATTTCCGCAATCATATCAGCCATTCTGATACTGTTAATAGGCTTATGGATCATTAAATTACTCAGCCGATTTATCGAAAAGATATTCGAAAAACAGCACATCGATGTTTCAATCAGGCGCTTTTTGGGCAACTTGATCAACTGGGTGTTGAAAATCATGCTGTTTATTGTGGTAGTTACCCAGCTCGGTGTGCAGACATCCACTTTTGTAGCTATTATAGGTGCCGCAGGTTTAGCGATAGGCTTAGCACTACAAGGGTCATTAGCTAATTTTGCGGGCGGTGTATTAATCCTAACATTAAAACCTTTTAGAGTTGGCGACTTTATATCCACTGCCAGCGGAATTTCGGGTACCGTACAGATTATAGATATTTTTAATACCCGGTTAAACACACCACAAAATCAGGTTATCGTCATACCAAACGGTGAATTATCGAATAGCAGTATTACTAATTATAGTGGAATGCCAACACGACGTACGTGGTTTGATATTGGAGTTGGTTACGGTAGCGACTTGAAAAAGGCCAAAGAGGTTTTGCTTACCGTAATTAAGAACAATGAATTCGCTTATGATGAACCGGCGCCTCAAGTGGTGGTGACAGCGCTTGGCGATAGCGCCATCAATTTGTCCATAAGGGTCACCACTTCAAATGAAAACTTCTGGACCATGCATGAACAATTAATTATCGACTGTAAGGAAGCACTGGATGCCGCTGGTATCGAAATTCCCTTTCCCCAGCGCGATGTCCATTTGATAAATAAAGATACTTAAGGGTTTTACTACCTATGAGGGTGTCAAAACGATGCGGTTTCAGGCACCCTCCTAAAATAAAAGATAATTATTATTTTAGAAGCGCTTCCGAAAAAGAAATGAAGCTTTTATATGGACATTTATAAACTAATTGAAAAATTTAATATATCGTCGGAGCGCGAGGAATATGGTTTAATCCATGAAACCGTAGAAAAAGGCATCTACTTCAGGGGAACGAATCTTTGGATTCTGATCTTTGCCATCATATCGCCTGTGTGGGACTGAATGTCAACTCAACGGCCGTAATTATCGGTGCCATGTTGATTTCTCCGCTGATGGGGCCTATTCTCGGAATGGGATACAGTTTGGCTACCTATGACTTTAAGCTATTCCGAAAAGCCCTTGCAAACTTCGGCTTCGCGGTTGGTGCCAGTCTTGCCACCTCCACCTTGTACTTTTTGCTAACCCCGCTGAGTGAAGCCCACTCTGAATTACTTGCACGTACACAACCAAATATCTATGATGTTATTATTGCTATGGTGGGTGGTTTAGCAGGTATCGTAGCCCTTTCCAGTAAACAAAAAGGCAATGTGATTCCGGGGGCAGCGATCGCTACGGCCTTGATGCCTCCACTGTGCACTGCAGGTTATGGCTTATCGACCGCCAATTGGTCATACTTTTTTGGAGCCTTTTACTTATTTACTATAAACACAGTCTTCATTGCGGCGGCAACCTTGGTAAC
This sequence comes from Olivibacter sp. 47, assembly GCF_030372825.1. Lineage (NCBI taxonomy): Bacteria > Pseudomonadati > Bacteroidota > Sphingobacteriia > Sphingobacteriales > Sphingobacteriaceae > Olivibacter > Olivibacter sp. 47. Next base: position 4,368,822 of record NZ_JAUCNR010000001.1, on the reverse strand, counting down.
TGTCCGCTTTCTAAAATATCCAATCTGGCATCAAACCGAGGAAGGCCTTAAGCAACGTGCGAATATGTGGGTCAGCATTATTGTCACAATAACCATGATACCGAGTATATACTTCGGCTACGTACTTGTCAAACGGGAGCGGTTTAAACAAGAAGCGACTCGTTTTATAAAAAACGAAACGTACATCGAAGGAGATTACCTCTTGAAGTCGGACATCGATCCTTTGCAGAAGATTATCCATTTAACTTATGGCGGAAAGCTCATACCCGAACCCACCAAGAAAAAGTTACAGGAAAAATTAAAGAACTATACCTTGATGGATGCAAAAATCACTATTCAACAGGGTTTTTCCTTTGCCGATGCGAATAATGATTTGCTTGAGCTAACCCAGCAACAGGCAGAAATAAACCGACTACGCTCCGAATTGTCACTCAATCTAAAGCGCCAAGATAGCATACAGCAGCGTAGCCTTTTAGGACAGCAACTTTTAAAGGAGTTGAAGCCTTTATTTCCGGAAGTGCAGGCATGTGCAACGTCAGAGCAAGTTTTCTACAACGATTCGCTGAAAATGCAACGCTATCATTCATTAACACTTCAAAGTAGGGATATCAAAAAAACCTTCGCAAACAAAGAACGTATTACGACATGGTTCCAACATCGCTTGCAACAAGACTCTATTCGGGTGTACATCGAAAGAGCCTTATAGCGGCTCCTAGAAATACGGCTCATGCCAATAATTCATCAAAATGAATAGGCAGCCTATTGATGCGCTTGCCCGTGGCATGGAATATTGCGTTTGCAATCGCTGCGGGCATGGCGACTAAGCCGATCTCGCCAACCCCCTTCGTGCCCAACTCATTAATCAGCTCATCTTTTTCATCCGCAAATATAACTTCCAATTGGTGGACGTCCGCATGGGTGGGAATATGGTATTCGGCAAGATTAGGATTAACATATTTGCCGAGATTTTCGTCGATAACGGACTCTTCGTGAAGTGCTTTACTAATGCCCCATACCATCGATCCACTTATTTGGCTGCGTGCCGTTTTTGGATTGATAATTTTACCGGCAGCCACAGCGGTAACGGCACGGGTAACTACAATCGTTTTTAAATCTTTGTCTACCTCCACTTCTACAAAGGATGCGCTATGCGTCATTTTACTATATTTTCGCAGCTTCAACAAGTGAGGCTTTCCCATTTTGGTCGTTTTGATAACCTGTCCCTTATTAGCCGCAACAATCGCCTGGAAACTGACATGCACAGACGGATCGTTCCGCAGTGAGATACTTCCATCTTTAAAGGTTATATCTTTTTCAGCAACGCCAACCAGCGGTGAGTTGGGTATATCCTTTGCTTTTTTCAGCAGTTTTTCCTTAAGAGCCTTCGCGGCCATAACGATCGCCACACCGGTAGAACTGGTCATTGACGAACCACCTTGAAACATGGAGAAAGGCTTTTTACTGTCGCCATACCCGAAAATCACGTCTTCAATAGGCAGCCCGAGTTCGTCGGCCGCAACCTGGGTCATCACCGTGAATGTTCCGGTTCCAATATCGGTAACCGCATTATTTATCTTCAATTTTCCTTCTTTTGTTATCATAGCCTGCACCCGCGACGGAAATTGATAAGCGTCCCACACACCCGTTGCCATACCATAGCCAACCAGTTTATTACCACGTTTCATGCTGCCCGGCTCGGGGTTACGCTCGCTCCAGCCGAACTTGCTTGCCGCTTGTTGGTAACATTCCCTGAGCGCTTTGCTAGTGAAGGGCTTTCCGGTTGACGGATCGACCTCTGCATAATTACGCAACCTTAATTCAAGCGGATCGATGCCTAATTTGTATGCCAACTGATCCATTGTGCATTCGATGGCATGCATAGCGGTTACACCGCCCGGTGCCCGCATATCGATAGGTGTAGATAGATCAAGGGGTACCACTTTGTATTCAAACCGTGTGTTGGGTATCGGATAGAGGCGGTGGCTCCAAGATGAAATAACTTCGGTGTAATCTTCATAGGAAGACGTTTCCACAAAAGCCGCGTGACGGGCCGCCGTCAATCTTCCATTTTCGTCGGTAGCGAACTGCAGTCGCTGCATATTTTGTGGCCGATGCGCCAAGGTGAACATTTGGTGGCGGTCTAGTACAACCCGCACATTACGTTTCAGATACATGGCGGCCATTACCGATAAAAAAAGCTGATATTGAGGTCGCAGGCCCGAACCGAAGGCTCCGCCCACATAGGGTGCCAATACACGCACGTCCTTATAGCGAAGACCGAAGACATTGGCTACGAAAAACTGATTGTTGATGGTACCTTGCGTTTTATCATAAATAGTCAGTTTGCCATCGCCTTCAAACACGGTTGTGGTTGCAAAAAGTTCCATGGGATTGTGGTGCTCGATGCCGTGCTGATATTCAGCATCAACTTTAATCGGTGCTGCACTATAAACCTTTTCAAAGTCGCCCGTAGGCGCCGGCGGCGGTGGTTTCAACGCCGTAGCGATTCCTTTTTTTGCCGCTCGTGCTGCACCCAAATTGGCCTCAACAGAGGTCACGAACGATTCCTCTTCATAATTCAGTTGAACGAGCGTTGCTCCATAGCGGGCGGTTTCGAATGCCTCCGCCACAACCAGCGCCACGGGCTGGCCGTTAAACCGTATTTTATCGTCGCACAATGGTTTGAAGACCGTACCGGGAGGTGCATCCATATCGGCATATTGCAGGTCGAACCAAGCAAGGCCCGGCCGGTTCTCGTGCGTCAATACCTCCACCACACCCGGTAATGCTTTTGCTGCGCTTGTGTCTATACGAACAATTTTGCCTTTGGTGATCGTACTGCTGACTACGTATCCATATAATAATCCCGGAACCTGGTAATCCGCAGCATATTTGGCAGCACCGGTCACTTTCTGCCTTCCTTCCAAGCGGCTAAGCGGTTGTCCTACGCTGGGTTTCATTGCCATAATTTTACATAATAAATCAACGTGAAGCTTTTGCACCTGGTCGCTGCGACTCAGGTTCCAAGGCCATCATACCATTACGGATGATCGCCCGTTTGGCTAATTCTATTTTAAAGCTATTGTGTTCGTATCCTTTGGCGCCCCGTAAAATAACAGCTGCTGCTTCAGCGAAATTTTCAGGTGTCGCTGTCTTGCCTTTTAGCGATTCTTCGGCTTCAGCAACCCTCCAGGGCTTATGCGCAACACCACCTAAAGCGATCCGCGCTTCCTTAATCACATCACCATCCAGTTCAAGCCCGGTTGCCACAGACACGAGGGCAAACGCATAGGATTGCCGGTCGCGCAGTTTCAAGTAGGAATAATTTTGCTCAAATCCCTTTGGAGGTAAATCTATCGAAGTAATCAACTCGCCATGCTGCAAATTATTATCAAGGTCAGGCTGATCACCGGGTAATCGGTGAAAGTCTGCAAACGAAATACGCCTTTCGCCATTTGGGCCGGTTACGTTCACAACTGCCGTGAGAGCTGCCAAACCTACGCACATATCCGAAGGAAAAACGGCGATACAGTGCTCACTTGCTCCCAAAATGGCATGTATGCGATTATATCCGTTGATCGCAGCACAACCGGAACCCGGAACCCGCTTATTGCACGGCGCATTGGCATCGTAAAAATAATAGCAGCGTGTTCGCTGCAACAAATTACCGCCGTCGGTTGCCATGTTACGTATCTGCGCAGAAGCCCCGGCAAGGATCGCTTTAGAAAGCAAAGGGTATCGCGACTCAATCAAAGGATGATAAGCCGTATCTGCATTGGTAACCAATGCACCCAATCTCAAGCCTCCATCCGCTGTTTCGGTGATCGTCCTGCAATCCGGTAAGCGATTAATATCGACCAACAGCTCGGGGTGCCTCAGGTTATATTTCCAAATATCAATGAGATTAGTGCCGCCGGCAATAAAAGCAGCTCGGACATTAGCGTCAACAGCCTGTACGGCTTCAGCCGCATTTTCAGCTCGCAAAAAAGCAAAATTATTCATACAAGCCTCCGTCCTTTACTTCCATAATAGCATCGATGATGCCAACATTGGCGCCACAGCGACAAAGATTTCCGCTCATCAGCTCCTGCACCTCTTCCCGCGTCTTTGCCTTTCCTTCTTTCAGCAAACCAATTGCACTGCATATTTGTCCGGGGGTGCAATAGCCGCACTGAAAGGCGTCATGATCAATAAAAGCTTGCTGCATCGGATGAAGCAGCGTATCGCCTGCAATGCCTTCTATTGTCAAAACCTCGGCACCATCTTTCAACACGGCCAACGTCAAACAGCTTAGGATACGTTTACCATCACAAAGAACGGTGCAGGCACCACATTGCCCGTGGTCGCAGCCTTTTTTGGTCCCGGTGAGGGTTAGGTGTTCGCGCAGGGCATCCAAGAGGCTCACCCAAGGCAATAACTTCAGTTTATGCTCCTCCCCGTTGATCGTTAACCGAACCGTTTGTAGTCCGTTGAATTGCTCTTTATTTTCCATTGGATTCGATTCTAGCCAAAACCTATGCTCCCTGAAAGCACGTCATTTGCTATCCATTGAAACAATTTATCCTTACTATAGTTTCGGATGATTTGCAGAACCAACAGAAAACCTGCATGTTGCTTACTACGTGCGCAAGCGCTGTTGCTGCTATAATGAAACTTCTAGGACAACTACTTGCGAGAACAGGAAAATTTCTTTAAGTTTGGTTATATTTGACTTGACGAAACCAATATAGCCTACCATAAGCATTTTTTGAGGGTGTTAAAATAGCAAGTGTCATGAAAGCACGCCCTACTGATGAATTTTCTGTCGATCGCTTCCGTAAGGGGGATGAATCTGCTTTTGATTATCTGTTCAGGCAGTTATACGCCCCCCTATGTACTTTCGCCGAAGGAATCATCGGTGATGAATATATTGCTGAAGAACTCGCACAGGCTGCTTTTATCAAATTATGGAAAAAACGGAGCGGATTTGCTTCGCTATTAAAAATAAAAGCCTTTCTGTATATCGTGATAAAAAATGACGCCTTCAATCACCTCAAAAGAGAAAAAAGCAGGCTCAAAATAGAACAGCAGCTTTCCCAAAAACTACCCTTCTCGGAACAGGACATTACCGATCGCATCATTTATACGGAGATGATGCTTATCTTGGACCGCGCAATTTCCGATCTACCGGAACGATGCAAAAAGGTAATTGAATTGAGTTACCACGATGAAAAATCATCCAAAGAAATAGCCGAGGCAATGGGTGTATCTGTCAGCACTGTTGACAATCAACGGGCACGGGGCATTCAATTGCTGAAGAAATCACTTGCAAAGGTTGGCTTACTCTCTTTTCTCCCTATTTTATTGGCCTAACCAAAAATATCGTTTTGCTTTTAGAGATTTTTCCATTGGCGTTGTTTTTATATAAAAACGTTGAGCAACCCTAATGTTTCAAAATCTGAATGTGAAAAACATAGAAAAGGCGATCGAAATGGCAGCTTTGCTGCACCGGTACCACCAACAGCAATTGAATGAGACCGAACGGCAGAAACTTACCGAATGGCTTGAAGCCAGTCCCGAAAACCGTGCCCAATTTAAAAGAGTGCTGAGGGAATTGAAAGGCGAGCACAGATTCATTGGATCGAAATACGATCTCCGTGTTGAGGCAGCACTCGATCGGGTTAAAGGGAAATTAAATAAAAGTGCCGGACATTCGTATAAGCGCTATCTGCCTTACGCTGCTGCCGTTGCACTCATTATACTTTCCACAATCATCTATCAAACAAATTATGGCGCTGTGGAGATACTGACCGCAAAAGCGGAAACCAAGAAGCTTTATCTGGCCGATGGTACGCAAATCGTTCTCGAACCGGACAGTAAATTGAGTTACCACAGATCATTCGGAAAGTCTAACCGAAGGGTGACGCTGGAAGGCGGGGCCTATTTCAGGGTGGCAAAAAATGAACGACATCCCTTCGTTGTGTCCGGCGAGACCGTTAAAGTAGATGTGCTGGGGACCTCCTTTCGGTTAAAAAATTATACCGGCGATGAAGAGGCCAGGGTACTGGTGACTTCCGGCAAGGTTAGAGTGAAGGCCACACTGCGATCCGCTCCGGCCGCTGTGCTGGAATATGGTGAAGAATTGGTGTACAACAAACATGAAAAGCTGAAGAAGAAGAAATACGACAAAAAGGAGATAGCGAAGATTGATGCCGGCATTACGGTGTATGAAGGTGAAAGCCTTAAAAAGATCATCCGGGATCTGGAACGGAGTTACGGTGTCCGGATCGATTGCGCGCAGGAGCTGCAAGAGCGCCTCTTCTTCGGCGATTTGAATACTACCGGAAAACTATCTTTCTTTCTGGATAAACTGGCAATGACCGTACATGCCACATGGAAAAAAACGGGCGATAATCAATATAGCATTCAACAAATTAAATAGTGTACATATGATCTGATGAAAAGATAAAATGACAATCGCCTGCTTAGAGCAGACGATTGATCCTAGACAATAAATCAACGGGAGAAACCTTTCACCTTTTGCTCCCGCGAATATGCTAAACTTAACCATAAATGTATGAATAACTATCTATACCGACAAATACAAGGATGGAGGCTGGTAGCGTGGATGTTCCTGCTAATCTTTTTTCAGCCGCTGTTGTCCTTCGCTAACCACAATGCCGACCCACTTCTGAACAAACGAATATCCGTTAACCTGCATAATGCTTCGCTCAAGGAAGCGCTGGACTTATTATCGGAGAAGACCGGGATTGCCTTTGTGTACAGTGATCTGTTCAGCAACCGGGCCGAACGTGTAAACATCAATGCGAAAAATATTTCTGTGCGGGAAGTGCTCGATAAAATGATCAATGCAAGTCTATTTTCTTACACGGTCATGGGAAAAGAAGTAGTCATCAATGCCAAAACAAAACAACAGCAGATCCGTGGCCTGGTAACTGACCAGACAAAAGCCCCCCTGCCCGGGGTTTCTGTCCGGATTAAGGGAACAAATCAAGGCACCAGTACCAACGAGGATGGTCGTTACGGCCTCACCGCTCCGGCGGACGCGACATTGGTATTTTCCTTTACGGGTTATGTGAAACAGGAAATCCCCATCAGTGGAAGGAACGTGATTGATATCCAGTTGAATGAAGACAACAATGAACTGAATGAGGTGGTAGTGACCGCCCTGGGAGTCCGGAAGGAGCGAAAAGCGTTGGGATACGCGGTTACAGAGGTAAAGGGTGAAGAGATAACCACGGCAAGAGAAAATAACTTCGTGAATTCGCTTGCAGGAAAAGTAGCTGGCTTGGACATAGGAGCTACCTCGGGTGGCGTTGGTGCCGCCAGCAACGTAATTATACGGGGTGTATCCAGTATCGGCCAGGGCAATCAGCCGCTGTATGTTATCAACGGTGTACCGATGGAAAGCAAACCCGTCGGTCGGTTCAATACGAATCCGAACGGTAATTCGGGAAGTCAGTGGGACAACGCGCCGGATATGGGTGATGCGATCTCCAATCTGAACCCCGACGATATTGAAACCATATCGGTACTTAAGGGCGCAGCAGCTTCCGCTTTATACGGCTACCGTGCCAAAGCGGGTGTCATTATGATTACAACCAAAAGCGGCAAGGGAAACAGCATCGATTTTAGCTCCAACTATGTTGCCGAACAGGTCATGAACATGACCGATTGGCAATATATATATGGGCAGGGTTCAAACAATGCCAAACCGATCGATCAGGCGGGCGCAGCCCAGGTAGGAGGTTCCAGTTGGGGCGCACGTCTAGACGGAAGTCAGGTAGTGCAGTTCGATGGGGTAGAAAGGCCTTATGTGGCCCAGCGCGACAACCTCAAGAGCTTTTACCGTACCGGCGGGAGCTGGACCAATACACTGGCTTTGAACAAAAGCTTTGATTTCGGGACTGTCAGACTTTCGGGAAGCAACCTGGATAACCGCTCGGTTGTGCCTAACTCGGGCATGGATCGGCAGACCTTCAACTTTAGTGGTGTATTCGATCCGATCAAAAACCTGAAAATTGATGCACGGGTCAATTATATCATGGAAGATGTGCAGAACAGGCCTTATCTGTCTGATGGGGCCGGAAATGCCAATTACAATGTAACCTTCCTGCCCACTAGCGTTAATGTGACGGATCTCAAACCTTGGGTGAACGCCGATGGAACAGAACGCGCTTACAATGCAGGCAATACCTTTGCCACCAACCCGTGGTTTGCCGCCTATGAATTCCGGAACAATACCAAGCGCGAACGTACCATCGGTTCCATTACGGCGCGATATGATTTCGATAGCGGTTATTTTATTCAGGGCCGTGTGGGACGGGATAACTACTCCAACAAATACACCAATGTGGTACCGAGCGGAACTGCCTATAGGCCCTTGGGTTCAATGACCGAGCAGATCACACTTTTCTCCGATCTGAACGCCGATTTTCTGGCGGGAGGGTCCTTCTCCGTGGATGATTTTGTCATCACACCCGCCGTTGGCGCCGCCTTTCGGCGAACGAAAAGCGAACTCTCCATTCAGAATGGACAGGATTTTTCCGTTGCCGGCTTGTATAATATTCTGAATACCGTAAATAAAACCGTAGGCTTTGTGCCGAGCGATCAGGAAACGCAATCCGTTTACGGAAATGTCGAGTTTTCCTACAGAGATATGCTCTATCTTACCGGTTCCTTGCGCAGCGATTGGTTCTCTACACTGGCAACACCGGGCATTGACAACAAATTGAATACCGTTTACCCCTCGGTAAATGCATCCTTTGTATTCTCGGAGCTGTGGCAACCGAGCTTCCTTTCCTTTGGAAAAGTGCGGTTAGGCTACGCCACTGTTGGACAGGCAACGGACCCTTACAGAACCCAGCTGATGTACAATTTCCTCAGCGAAACGCTCAACGGAAAACCATTGGGTAATATTATCAACACCGCCATACCCAACTCAGGCTTAAAAGCTTCCTCCGCATCTGAATTAGAATTCGGCGCAGAACTCAGCTTATTCAATAGCCGGTTGAATGTGGATGTATCCTATTACAACAAACAATCCAAGGACGAGATCGTCGACGTCACCACGTCAACCACAACGGGCTATCAAGGTGCCGTACTGAACGTGGGCGAGATGGAAAATAAAGGTGTTGAACTTTTGTTAACGGGACATGTATTCCGCAATCCGGATGGATTCAACTGGACCACCAGCTTTAACGGCACCTTGAACAACAACAAAATAAAATCCCTGGCCGAAGGGACTACCGTGCAGCCCGTGGCCACCTCCCGGTCAAACGTCGGTTTCCTTCAGCATCGCGAGGGTTTGCCAGCTTTTCAGATTATGGCCTTTGACTTCAGTTATGACGAAAACGGAAATATCATGTACTTACCGAACGGGGCACCCGTACGGGGTGAATTGAAGCCTTACGGTTCAGCCATGCATAAATGGATGTTGGGATGGAACAATGAGTTCCGGTACAAAAATCTAAATTTTTCCTTCCTGATTGATAGCAAGTGGGGAGGCAAGATCTTTTCAGCCACCGATTACTATGGGTATATCTTCGGTTTGCATCAGGCCACATTGGAAAACAGAGAAGGCAGCTTTGGTGAAAGCGGGGTGGAAGCATCGGAATATTACAGTCAGTATGCCAATAATGTATCGAAACAGTTCGTGCAGGACGCCAGTTTTATCAAGTTGCGCCAGATCGTCATCGGTTATACCTTTCCTTCTGCTATGTTCAATAACAAGATCAAATCCTTGAACATCAGCGCGGTGGCGCGTAACCCGTTTATTCTAATGAGGCGCACGGATAACATCGACCCCGAAGCGAGTTACAATGCCAGTATACCGGGCTTGGAGCTGGGCGGTGTGCCGCCTGTAAGAACCTTCGGACTTAACTTAAGTGCTAGATTCTAAATCACGATGATATGAAGAAGTATATAATCCATAAATTATATGTAACGGTGCTAGCCTGTTTTTTTGCTGCGGGCTGTACCAGCGATTTTGACGAAATCAATACCGATCCCACGGCTTCGCCGGGCAGCGGATTTAATCCGAATTACCTGCTGACAACCGCGCAGCTGGCCTATACCGGCAGTAATGATTTCGCTTATGACACCTGGCGGGCTAACCTCATTTACTCGGCCACCATGATGCAGGGAATGGCAACAGTTGTTTCTTACTGGGCCGGCGATAAGTACCAGAATAATCCCGGTTATACCTCGGCCTACTGGGAAAGAGCCTACGATGAGCAGATCAAACGGATTGTGGACATTGTTGAATTCACCCGGGATAAACCCGAATACAATAATATTCATCAGGTGGGTAGAATCTGGCGAGCCATGGCCTTTCAACGGATTTCGGATCTGTATGGGGATATACCCTATACCGAAGCAGGAGGTGCTTATTACACCGGAATACTTTACCCAAAATTTGATAGTCAACAGAGCATCTATACGGATATCCTAAAAGAAGTTGACGAAGCGATTAATGCGCTCAATCCATCAGGCGATGCGGTAACCGGCGATGTAGTTTTCAATGGCGATCTGGCTAAATGGAGACGTTTCGGTTATTCGCTGATGTTGCGTATGGCCATGCGTCTGACCAAGGTGGATGAAACGCTGGCCCGCAGCTATGTAGAGCGGGCAATCGGCAATACAATGGAAGGGAACGGAGACAATGCTTTTCTGTTGCATGATGAAAGTGGAGGCAGGGCTACCCAAAATAGAAATAGCCAGGTGCTATTGGGCGATGGTGGGCAGGAAAACTATTATGTAAAGTGGTCGGATACCTTTATTGATTTTCTCCGACAGCATGAAGATCCCCGTTTGGACAAAATTGCCGTAAACAACATTTATATGTCGGAGGGGTCTAAAGAACAGGACCCCGGATACATAGTGGGCGGAGCGTCCCAAAAGGGTATGCCGAACGGCAAGGACCTCAGCAATAACCCCTTGTATCGGATCAACGACGATCCCAGCTATACCGGCTTTCCTGATTATTCATCGCCACATCCGCAAATGATTACGCGCAATGCGCCTACTTTCATCTTTACGTATGCAGAATCGGAATTTTTGCTGGCTGAAGCGGCCGTTCGATGGGGCCTGGGCAATGCTGCCGAACATTACAAAAATGGTTTAAAGGCGTCGCTAACCTTTTTGTCGCAATGGGGCAATGCGTTGGCGATTTCCGATGGCGACGCGGAGATGTATGCTTCAGCGCACCCCTTGAATATGGCCAACGCCCTGAACGATATTGGCATTCAATATTGGGCCAACGCTTGTACCAGTTTTAATTTTTATGAAGCATGGTTCAATTGGCGCAGAACGGGCGTTCCTGCCTTAACGCCCGTCAATTACATCAATAACGCAACCAACGCTACGATCCCGAGACGATTCCCTTACCCCATCGCAGAGGAGAATACGAATCCCGAAAACTATCGTGCCGCTTCAGGTGCCGTTATCGGAGGTGATTTATTAACCGGAAGAGTATGGTGGGATAGCGAATAAGGAGTAATTACTATAAAAAGCGCCCGGCATTTGAAATCACCGGGCGCTTTCATTGTTAAGGCTTGTCTTCCTTTGCCACCGTTGAGATGGCCGAGGCTACAATACCCGCCGTTGCGAGGTAACCAGCGATGGTAACTACCGTTGCCGGTAACGTAATAGGAGCTGTTAGTAAAGCCCCTCCTATTGCACCCAAGGTTAAACCGATGGTTCTTATTTTTTTAAAGAACTTTGGTGTGGGGGATTTGATTCTTTCTGTTATTTCGGTTTTCATTTTTTTCGTTATTTGTTATTGGTTATTAGTTATTAGTTATTGGCTTACGGCCTACGGCCATTCTCCAAAAACTCCATCCGCTGTCGAAGTAAATTATAATTCGCTTTTAAATCCGCTTTCAAGAGCTGTATGCTTGCTTTCATTAAAGCTACATCCTGCTCCATTTTCCGGAAGTGTCCATGTAATTGCTTTAAGAAATAGGCTATGATTGATAATAAAATACTGATGATCGTACCTAATAAGGTTATTAATTCTAATGATTTCATTGTTATTTAGCTTTTAGGGGTTAGAAATTAGGTATAAGCTATCGGCTTTCGGATGTCAGCTATCGGCAATCAATAAGATGTAAGCTTTAAGGCATAAGTTCGCACTGTTGCCATAGCTACTATAAGGCCGTAAGCGATTAGCTTTATGTAGCCAAAACATTATCATATTGGCTAATGATCACATTGGCTAATGATCAAACTACTCCCCGCGGCAGCACATTCAGCTAATAAAGGATACACCCTCTTATACGCATCCGCCGAATGCAGTACCCGATAATCGCCGTTAATGAGCTGATAATAGCTTCCGGTTAATGGGCAACCACGGGTATCGGTGTGATAATTTCCGATGTGAAAGAACACCAGACTGAAATTGGGAATACCTCTGATTTCCACCATTCCTTTATGCATGGAACTGTATCGGCTCTGATATTTCGCGTTCATACCCGCAAGCTTATTCAAACCGAGTTGATAGGTTCCGGCCGGGATGGCCGTTTTTCCCGGGATTTTTTCATCCCGTATTTTATCTTCCAATATATAGCACTGGAAGAGATTATTGATGTATAATTGGCCGAGGGTCGTATGGATGCCTTCGGCGATTCTTATTAATTTAATCATGTTATTTAGTTTTTAGCTGTTAGGAATTAGGCGTTAGCTCTCAGCCATCAGCAGTCAGCTTTCGGCTTTTTTCAGCATTCATAATTCCTGCCTACCAGCAGGCAGGCGTCACCTGCTTCCAGCTTTCGGCCATCAGCAGTCAGCTATCGGCAGGTTAGCTTCATTATCAAATTGGCTCATCAGCTAATTGACTAACGCCCTACTTAACCACTCAACTACTTAACTACTCGACGACTCAACTACTGAACGACTCAACGACTACTATACCAAAAACGCTCCTACATACTTGCTTTCCGAATAGATTTTACTTAGACGATCGGACAGGTAATAATACAAATGGAATGTACCCTCTAAAATAACGTCCTGTAATGCTACCTCCAATTCCTTATCGCTTAATGGATGCCCTTCGCTCAATTGCACAAGTTCCTGCTCCACATTATAAGCCAGCAGGAATAGCTGCTGATGATTGGAAACCCGAAAATCGTTCGCCCATTGCAGCTTTAGGCGACCGTCCACTAGTTGAATTGTCTCAAGGTGCAGATCGCCTGGCCCGCCTCTGCTTACTTTCACCCTAGCAGGATCCACATAAGGACCTGCTTCCGAGTCGACCAAGGCTTCCCGTAGCACTTGTTGTACGGCTCTGTTCATCCCTGTCATCCGATCATTGTAAGGTCGACACGTGTTATAAATAATCGATTTTAACGGAACCAGGAATCTCATAACCGCTTTCATGCGAGCTACCTGCTTCGCCCTTAGCTCGCTGATCGGTTTATTGTTGTTCGCTTTCTTCTTTACCGACCGTACGCACTGTACGCCATTGCGGACATAGAACAATTGATCTCCTACGCGGCCATATAAACGGCCACCTTTCATAATTGCCATAACAAAGAGAATTAGGCGGGCGACAAATTGCCGCCCGCAAGGTTAAAAATTAAAGAAAGTTAACTGAGCCAACGTAAGTAGTACGTGAAACCTTCTTGCCATCCAAGCTGGTAAAGAACATCCATACATGCCCTACGTCACCCGTTTCCATATCCTCCAGCGAAGCCGTCGCTACACCTGATTGGCGGTTGGCCGGCGCATCCGGCGTAAAGAAAAGGTCCTGGTTTACATTATAAACCAACACATAAGCAACATCATCAGCTTTACCGTTAAATTCATACTCGTTGGCATTCCAACTCACGGTCAGCATATCGGCCGTCACCTCGGCTGTCACGCCACGCGGGCGAAATAGGCCCCCATCACTCAACTGGATCGCCGGATAATTGAGCTCGACGGGCGCTGTAAGCGTGACGGCACCCATATCCATGTTATGCTTCACCGCATAGCTAAAGGCCGTTGCCAGCTTCAGATTGCGCCCGGCAAAGCCCTTATCCAACAGCTCTTTGAGCGGTGCGATAAACTTCACCAGCGTGGAAAAGCGATCACGCTGTAAACGCTGCAACTCCGTTGCCGGAATTTTGGACTTTTTCCCTAGTCCGCGAAGGTAATTGATACCCCGCCAGCTACTGCCGATAACGCTACCAACCTTGCCCGAAAAGGTACCATTGGCACCATTGATAAATTTTGCCATGTTTTTACATTTTAATTAAACATTCATTCATCAGCGCTCAGTACCGGTACGCCTTGCTGACAGGACAAAAGTAGAAGACCCCGAAGGGTCAAACAATAGCCAAAGAGCCTCATTCCCATCAGGTTCCCTTTAAAAGAAAAAGAGGGAACGCAAATTCCCATTACGTTCCCTCTTTTAATAATAAAATGATCAGCAATGTAATGATTCGATAAGTCTTCTGGCAATCCGGTTCGCTAAGTCGTCCTTCTTAAACGAATCAATTAGGGATCATCGGGGACTTTAATCCGACCGCAGTCCCCGAAAACTCCTACGTGATACATTTTTGATAGCCTGCATATCCTATTCCAAACGAACGCAGTACGAAGCTGGTACGAGCGTTGGGCTAGCGATCTTTACGCCTTCCCCAGTACCGCTCAAAGCAGCGATCCAGATCCGATTGGCGATAGAGCGGCACCTTTCGGTCTTTTGTAACGGCTGATAGGAGTTTCCTATTACGCCAATTGGTGATCGTTTTAGGATGTACCAGTAAATAATCGGCGGCTTGCTTTCGATTAAAAAGGTGCTCTTCTTCCGAGGCCTCGGATAAGGCTTTATGTTTTTCTTCTATATAAGTTTTAATAATGGAAAGTATGACTTCCAACAAGTCTTTAATAGATTTAAGATAATGTTTCATAATGTGGTGCTTGGCTGCTCATCAGATAAGCTCGGCAATAAATCGTCAACCCTACACCACTTTGATTACGATCATATACCTCCGACAAAGCGCGTTCAACAATAATTAACCAATAAAAATATTAAAATAATAAGCCGTATGGTACGTATTAAGGTGAACTGAACAAAATGAACAGTCGTTAAGCTTTTTCCAGTTTAACATATTGACTGAAAACCTCACGATAATGTCTTCCAACCTGCAAATATCGATTTCCGCTCTTTTCGCCATGCTGGTGCGCTTTGCGGATTAAGTTTTGTATATCATTGCTCATAATAACGGTATGATCGCTTGTATAATCAACAATATGATTTATGGCTACTAAGGTCCAACGATTGATCTGTATAAAAGCATCCCGCGGTAAGTAGGCCTGCAAATCGGTCAGCTTCATGTCGAGACTATGCTGTTCGCCATTTAATAAATAGAGAATTCCTCCTATTTCCAACTTTACAAAGGCTACGAAAAGCTGTATTGGTACTTCTAAACGTATTCCATCCATCTGAATGATGAGCTGATCTTCCTTTGTAGGCTTTGCCTCTTCCCGAGTAATGCGCAACTTTTTATCCGATGTAGCAAAATACCAAGCAAAGTAAAAAAGATTTAAAAAAGGAATCATCCACCTCACTTCAATAAACTCCCGTTCCATATACCCGCTTGCCTCAAAATCGCCCGTAAAGCAATAAAAGAAAAACCGCACCGCGGCGTATACGAAAGTGATAGGCATTACAACGCCCAAAAAGAATTGAAGTTCCAATCTTTTAAACCAATTATCTTCCCATGGAAGTGTTCGATCCAATAGGCCCGTGATACGATGCACATAAGTAAGCACTCCATAAGCCACGGCTACACTGAAGACCAAGCCTATCCAATAATTTGCCTGCGTTATGATTACCCAAACCGATTTCGTTTGATGATTTATTAAAATGAAATGGCCAACCGGGAAAGCGACGATGATGCGGATATAACGTAAAAAATAATGCCTTAACCGCCATAAATTCGGTTTAAGTCCCATAATTAATAAGCCTTTAATTATTGTAACAGTTAATGAAATCTAGGTAAGGGAATTCAGAGCCCTTCTTTAAAACGATGCATTTCGCCTGAAAAAGGTTGCATTTCGCTTTTTTTGCTTTTACCCCCCTTTACATGCCTCGGTGAGACGCATAGTTTTGAAAACGAATAAACAAAATTATCTTTTTATATCAAACTTAAATTTACACATTATGGAAAAAGTACCATTCAATTCATTAGGAGTTAGCACCTTGATCAGCAATCTTTATGCTTTATCAGACGAAGCATTAAACGACGAAATGATTGATTTTGAAAGTAACCCAAATGAGTGGTTGACCACACATTTCGATCTCACTGAAAGCCAGGCATCCTATTTGGCACAGATGGACGACATTTTTTTAACCTCCATGGCCTTAGAAGTGAGCGACCATCTCAGTGATAGAGAGCCCGTTGCCTTACTGAAAGAAGATCGACCAAAAGATGGTGATGACCGAGGGAAATTGCTTCAATTTTCTTACACTAACAAGGACATTTATTCCTTAGCGGGTGGACGCCAGTTTACAAAAACATTGCTCATACAAATTAGCTATCCGAGCCATTAGCAATGCTTAAGTAATTACCCTACACCATTAGAACAAGATATTACCCAGGTTGCCTTCGGTTTAAGCTCTCGGTGGCAGCCGGGTAATATGCCAACAGACCAAAACATGATTAAACCGGTTTACATTGGTTTACCAACCGATAATACAGATCACCTGCTCTACAGCGAACGGGTACCCGCAGCCGCCTTGTACCATTTGGCACTAGCGGAGGCAAACTATTGGCAAAGCGATCGCTTTTCGGTGCTCGAGCAGTATTACGATGCACCCGACGCTTTTATCTGTTTGGCCGATATACATGCGGATGAACCCGTAGAAGTGCCGATAAGTTGTACGCTATCCGACCTGTACTGGCTTTACCAATTAAACGGGGATTACCGTATTCACCTTGCGGACGAAACACGGCAAATCGTCTTGAAAACAGAGGAAACCAGCTACACGCAGATTTACGTGCCCCAAGGCCAATACATTACCCGCTTTGATAAAGGAAAGCACCAGCTGTTTTATTTTGTTATCAAACCGAATTGGCTTCAACGGCAGGGACGACGGGCCATGGAAGGTTTCAACCACCTACTCGATAGCCAGCGAGCCCAACGGCAAGAAGCGCAGCACAACCAGTTTTGCCCGCTTTATGATAAAGTATACAAGTTGCTTCTTAGCCTTTTCACATTACCCAAAGTCAAACGCTTCCATTATGATATTCTCATTTATGAGCATTGCTTTAGCCTATTAGATTTGAGTCAGGAAGATCTTAAAAGAAATAGGACATCGACATCCAAAGACAATGACCTGCTCACGCATATCAGAAATTATATAACCGAGCAGATACCAAAAGGAAACCTTGTTTCGGTGGCGGATATAGCCGCATTTTTTAAAGTGAACTACCGGAGTCTGCGACGTCAACATTATCAAACTTATGGTTATAGTTTAGGAGAATTCATCCAACACAAGCGGATGGAACAGGCAGCCGATTTCCTGATCAATACCGATATGCCCATTAAAGAAATTGCTTATTTTCTTGGCTATACTGTAAATACCTCCTTCGACCAACGGTTTAAGCGATATTATGGTGTTTCTCCTACCGCATATCGTCTGAGTAACCTTAAACCACGTTCCGCAAAATGACCAAAAGATACAATATCAACTGCCACAAAACGCTAACTCCGCGGTACGCATACCTATTAATTTTGCTTTCGAGAAACAATACTATTCATCATAAACCATCATGATTTATTCAAACCACATAGGGGTGAAAAAATCTGATAGCTTCATCACCTTTATAAAACAATTTATTACTATGAAAAACCACCTAAGTATCCACAAGAAAAAATTCGCGGTATTTCGGCGTTGGCCGGTATCTCCTCTAATATTTCAGATCTTGTTTGCAGCAAACGGACTGAAAGGTTTGGCTGACCTGAAGATGCCTATTTTAACATACAGTTAATAACCAAAAAGAAAATTCATGAAAAATAAATTTCGCCTGTGGCTACGCGCCATGGCAACAACAGGATTGGTCCTTGGACTTTTCGCGCTTGCGAAAGCAGTTATAAAAGACAGTAAGGCACCGGAAGAGCAAAAGACAGAAACCACTTTAGTAACAGACCCCGGTGTATGGATATTACAGGAAGATGGACAATACCAAAGGCACAATATGCTGCCGCCCGGAAACTGTGGAGAGGATGCTGAAACACCTTGTTATGTACAAAAAAACACAACATCCTCAATCCCGGAGAGCTTTAGTGCCAGCGAGCTTGATAACTATGAGTTTGATTCATCAAGTAGCTCAAGCGGTCCTTACATTACAACACCGTAGCGCGTTTCTCGTTCCCCTTAATCTGCCTTAAGGGGAACGATTTATAAATGTGATTCTATCAATTGGATCAAAGCCCGCGTCTGGCTTTCATCGTTCGGTCTCGGCGGATTACTTGAAATCAGATTGCCCGACTTATCAATTAACAACATCGATGGAAATGAAGTAAAGTTATAGTGTTTTAGGAGTGGATGATCATACCCCATACCGCTTGTAAACACATTTATATCGTGGTTTGATGTATAGATCCCCTGATCGATACCTTTTTCCCATCGATCCGCACTTTTATCTACATTCACGGCAATAAAACAGACCCTGCTATCGTCTTTGAACCTTGATATGATGGGCTCCATTTGTCCTTTAAGGATGCTGCAGCCTCCACAGCCGTTGAACCAGAAATGCATCACCAACAGCTTACCTTTCAAATCACTCAAACGGACCGGCCTTCCGTTCAATCCCGTTAAGGTAAAATCATAAGCCTCTTCGCCACTGGCCGTTGCTTTCTTATATCGTTTAAGTATCAATACGGCCTTCGGGTTGGATAAGGCAGGCATTATTTTATCCGCCATATCTTCTGCCAATAAATACTGATAATCGAGAAAGCAGGTCAGCAATACCCTATCCAGCAGTTCACCACGGTATTCAGCTTTAAGCGTCTCAAATAACGCAGTGGTGAAATTTCCGTCTTTCGGTGTCATTCCCTTTTTTACAAATAAGCATAACCTAGTGAGCTGGAAGATGGCACGAGATTGCATAAACGCATGCTTTGCTATCACAGCGGTGGTATCCGGAACATATACTTTTTTGACATGATAAACCGCTTCGTATACCCTTTCAGCATCCTCCCCTTTCTCCGCAAAGAATTTAGCACCTATACAGAAATCAAAGGCGATTTTGGCATAACCATTTGCTTCAATAATACGCAAAGCGCCGGCAGAAAGTCTTTCCCGATAAGGCATTAATATTCTTTTTACTTCAGCATTTTGGGTTTCGAACCTGCTGCTCAGCCTTGCAATACCAAAGGCATCTTGGCGGCTATTACCATTTTTATCCAAAGGCCTATTATATATTTCATATTGGCATCTCAATAAGTCCCCATCCTTACCGCTGAAGGCAAGGCCCGAAGTATCAATCAGCAAGTCAACGATGCTCGATCTACCGATTAAATACGCATCTTTCAGTACCGGCTTTTTCCCATGCCGTAACCCCGCAAAGGAGATATAACAATAGGAGCTTTCCGTTTGGATTTCGAATTCAAAACTACCATCTACTACATCACTCGTGAATGCAAGTTTTGAAAACTTGCCGACTTCAAAGTTTTTCTCATATTCCTGTACTTCCAGCGTAATTGTGGATGCTTCCATGCCTAATAAGAAAGCAGGACTTAGCTTTCCCCTAACTGTAAAACCAAAGGAATCAGGGATACCGATGAGTGCCATTGCCAGGCACCAGCATATCTTTTTTAAACTCATTTCTATAGTAAGCGTTTGAAGTTATTATCGTCTATTTTGTTCGATCCCACTTAAGCTTATTTCATTATCGGGTATCGGGAAAACATAACGTGGATCATTCGGTTGTAAGGTATAAGTCTGCCCTTTGATTACCCTGCTCAATTGGATATTGCGTCCTTCCCTGTTCAATCTTTTTATATCCTGCCATCGCAGGCCACGCCAAACCAGTTCCTTCCTTCGCTCCGTTAATACATACGTTAAAAGCTCGTCTGCGTTATTAAAAACCGGCAAAGTGAAAGTCCCGCGGCGATACCTTTTCTGTAATAACTCATTCAGTAACTGCTCCGCCGACTCCACGTCTCGTAGACGTGCAGCGCATTCCGCTTTAATAAGCAATACTTCATCCCATGCCAGCCCCGTGAAGGCATAAAGTCCTCGGGTATATCCCCGCTTTATACTATAGTTTCCCAAACTATTGCGTTCAAAAAAAATAGGCAGGCGAAGATCATTGGAAGCATATAAGCTGACCAACAAGCTGTCCATACCAAAAGTGCCTTGATACCTATTGGTATACCCGGTAGTATAGGCATTAATCTGTTCACTGAAATAGATAACCTCGCTGCCGGTATCATGAAAAGGGTATTGAGAGGCAATATCAATGGTATTGTAATCGATCAGTTCATGATTTATCATCAGGCAGCTATCAGCGTAGCGTCCTGCAAGCAGATAATCCCCCATATCAAGGTATACCCTGGCATAAAGTGCAAAAACGGAGGCCAAAGAAGGCCTGTTCTTATAGATGGGAGATGTATCGTTGGTCAGCAAACCGCGAGCAACGGAAAGATCGGCCAATATTTGACGATACGACTCATCAACCGAAGCTCTGGGTTTAATTTCATCAATACCCGAGCTCAGCCTTAAAGGGATACCCAAATCCCTTGCTGCCGTTGAGGTATTATAAACCGGGGCAAAACTTCTTACCAGATCGTGAAAACTGTAGGCTCTTATGAAGAGAGCACTGCCTTTCAGGTTGTTTTCGGCTTCCCTGTCGGAATGATCAAAATCTTTTGCCTCCATTGCATCCAGCACACTGTTGGCATAGAAAACAGCTGTATATAAATTGTTCCAGCTCGGTTCCTCCTCCCCTTCATAAAGATCAGGTGCCCAAACATAGGCATTCCGTTGTGTTTGCCGGTTTAAACCATCAAAGGCTTTATCATCTACGATAAAGTATTCATCGGAAGATAGCTGGCTTAACGCGCCGGTTACATTGGTTACCTGTGCATTATCCAACAGATGCTGCAAGTCTTCCACGGTACTCAACGTTACAATGGACGAATTGGGCTTAAGCTCCAGGCGCTCTTTGCTGCAGGAGGAAAAAAACATCCATAGTACAATTGGGAGACATAACGTATGTATAACTTTCATTTGCTTAACGATTGAGTTGGATATTAAAAATCCGCTCTTATGGCGAGCGAAACAGTCTTCGGATTCGGATAACTGGCCGTTCCAACATCGGGGTCAATACCGATCTTATTGGCACGCCATAAAATGGCCAGATTGTTCAGGTAGCAGGAAATGTCTATCCGCTTGAAACCTAGATTGCCAACACGGCCATTGCCTAAACTATAAGCAATGCGTACATCCTGTAAGCGAATGTGATCAGCGGGCAGCACATGGATGTCTGCATACTGATAAAAGTTAGATCTCCGGCTATTTGCGGGATAGACCAATGCAGGCACATGGGTGTGCAGCTCGTCGCCCGGTTTCTGCCAGCGCTTATCATAATCAACGCTACTGCGGGACGTATAATTCGATCCGGTGAAAATGGCATTGTTCCGGAAAGAATAGTTCAGTTTGTACGTTATATTGAACGACAGACTAAAGCGTCTCCAATTGAAATTGTTCCGCAAGCTGCCATATATTACGGGGGAACGCGAGCCGCTATAGACAAGTTCCGAACTGTTGAGCGAATTCAATATGGCGGCATAATCAGTCGTTTTCTCTCCGTTCACATAACCGATCGGGTCACCACTGTCATTAAGGCCTTCGTACCGGAAACTGAAGATCGCCCCATAAGGATAGCCTTCCAAAGGATTCATATAATTTAGGGAGGCAATCTGGTAATTGTTACCCTGCGATACCTTGTAATCAGTCACCTTATTATGTGCCGTACTGAGCAGCAGGTTAGATGTCCACTCCAGATTCCCCTTTAAGTTCTTGGTGTTTAATATCAGATCAACACCTCTGGTATACATATCAGCAGAGTTGCCCTTAAAACGCTGTATTCCTGTTTGCGGGGCAATTGGACTGTTGCCGATCAGATCTGAGGCGTTCTTCATAAACACTTCAACCGATCCCGAAACCACATCTCTTTTCAGCCCAAAATCCAACGCCAGGTTAATGTTCTGTACCCGCTCCCATGACAGACCCGGATTCGGCGGATTCAATACCCGGGTATTATACGCATTCCACCAATTAAAAGGGGTCAGGTTTCCGGTAGCGGTCAGATAAGCGGAGGTGCTCTTATCTACATTTCCATTATAGCCGTAAGTTGCGCGGAACTTCAAGAGATTAAAAAAATCACCGCTAAAAAATTCTTCATTCGAGATCAGCCAGCTGAGGCCAACCGACCAAAGGGGTACCCCTTTCTGGTTCGATCTGACACCGAATATATTCGATTCATCCTTTCTCGCACTTGCAGACAGAATGTACCGTTGCCTGTATTGATAGGAGGCATTTGCGTATATGGAGACATAGCGATCATGAACAGAACTACCGAATGTTTCGGCCGGAATCTGTGCCGTAGCGGCGCGGTTATGGTAAAGCGGGTATCGTTCGGCAAAATTGATGGTAGGATTGGCATTTGTCTGATTCTCCCTGTTATAGCCATATAGCCTGTAGGCGTTCGTAAAACTATCATAATCCCTTATCTCGTATCCCAGGATTGCGTTAAGCCCGTGGTCATTAAACGTTCGGTTGATATTCAACTGGAAGCGCCAGTATTTTGATTCGTACTTATTGGTTCTTGTATCCAATATGGCGCCAAGCGGTATGGCATATCCAATATTTCCCGAAGCATCCGGCTGTGAATAGCTATTGATAAGGTTTCTGGTGAAAAAGGTGTTAAGCCCGTTTTCGGTTTCCGAATCATCGGTACCTTTTTGATAAAGATAAGCTGCGCTCAGTCGTACACCGTTTATTATATTATAACCCAGGCCGAGATTGAACCGATAGTCAGAAACATCGGTAAGCGTATTGGCGATGTTTTCATCAAGTGGTCTGTAAGCCCAATCGAGCAGTTGACCGTTCCCGACGGTATCTGTATAAGACCGCCGGAGTGTATTTGCATTCACTATAGGGAGTGCATTACCCGAGTTGTCAGCCAGACGGTCGTACGGATAGGCCGGAGAATAAGCTTGGTTTTTGTTTCGATCCACAGTTTTGGTAAGCAATAAACCCGTTTCCAACTCCAGCTTATTCCTGAAAAAATATTGGCTGTTCGAAAAGGATAAGGTATAGCGGTCGCGGGAATCTGTCGTACGGGATGCTCGGTTATTATCATAACCGCCGGAAAGATAATACCTCCCATGTTCGTTCCCTCCGGAAATACTTAACTGATATTGCTGGTTAACGGAAGCTCTGTAAAAGTATCTTTTCAGGTCATTCCGTACATCGGTCTGTTTAAACCCGCTTAGCCGATCTGCTGTTTCAGTATCGCCCAATAGCCCTTGACGGTTAAGGTAGAGTGCCTCCACTACCGGCGAAACACTTTGAAAATCATTGCGTAAGGCCGCATCAAAGTATCCGTTATTAAACAGGAACTCCTCTATTTCCACATAAGATCCGGATGCCATTTGCGGCTCGTAGAAAAGATTCGGCTTTTCAGCTACCGTTGTATTTGCATTAAAGCTGACGGCTCTCTTACTTCCTTTCGCTCCTTTTTTGGTGGTGATAACAATTACCCCGTTGCCCGCCCTAACGCCCCATATAGAAGCCGCCGCTGCATCCTTTAACACTGTAATACTCTCTATGTCGTTGGGATTGATATTCTCCAGTGCACCCTCATAAGGGAAATTGTCTACAACAATCAAAGGCAGATTATCCGAAAAGATGGTGCTTATACCGCGGATGTTTATATTCTGGTTGTTCCCCGCTCTCCGGTCAAAAACCAATCCGCTTGTCACCCCATCCAAGCGGTCGAGAATATTGGTTGACACCCTCCTGTTCAACAGCTCATTATCCACCTGCACAAAACTTCCCGTAGCTCGTTCTTTTGGTAAGGTTTGATAACCGGTACTAACCTGCACTTCTTCCAGTTGGGTGCCATCGCCCTGCAGTTTGATGATAAAAGGCCCTGCTTCCCTCCTGTTGAACGGCACACGTTCCGGTCGGTAACCGATGTAAGTGATAAGCAGTATGCCGGTAGTATCGGCCGTCAATATGCGGAAAGCTCCATCAGCACCGGTAAGTACACGGGTGCGGCTACCTTGTATAGCAATCGTTGCTCCTTCCAAAGGTTGGTTATTATTTCCGTCAAATACTTTTCCTGTAATTGGATACACGTCCTGCAAAGCCACGCCGTGGGCAGCCTCCGGGGAGGAGGACTGCCGGGCGTGTGCCAAACAAACACAGAACAAGATCTTTAGGGTTATAAGGTATATGGTGTAAGGTTTAAGGACGCTGAGGCCACTACCTCTTGCCATCTCGCCGTTGCGGAGCGCCGTCATTTCGACCTTGTGGAGAAATCTCCGAGCGTCATCATTTCTACCGCAACGAATAAATCTATATGCGAATTTCCAGTACTTTTTTATACAATTTTTAGCAGCAAAAAACCAACAAAAAGCACCTTGAATATTTCTTAAACCCTGTTTTCCTGTAACTCGCGAGTTACAGGTAGTTTTTTCATTTATTTTTTGTATACATCCAGTCGTACTGAGAGGCTCTACCCATTGCATCATCCCGTTGCAGAACGAGATAATGAATCTTCGACCACCCGACATCACTAGCGAACGCTCATGAGTGACGGCCGTACTACTTTTTAATTTAAATAGGACAAAAAGCTCCCTGATGTAGCTTGTAAAAAGCTTCATTTCTGTAATGATTTAGATTGTTCATGTAAATAATTTGATCTAAAAATCTACAGGCAGGGCGCCATCTGCAAGAGATTGGAAAACATTACTCCTCCAATCTATTCAGGTGCACTAAAGATGTTTCTTAAACAGAATTTCTTGTTAGGTTTAGCTATCATAACTCGTTCTATTAACGAGCCTCTTGCGGAACTGGTGGGCGGTATCCCCTATCTTCCGCCGTTATCGAGGTACTGCAAGACCCTGACGCGGCTTCCAATAGGGGCACCTTTCCCGTGTATTTTTGCGAATTTACGAAAAATTCGGTCAAGGAAATCCCCTATGGCCTCGCGTCATTCAAAATTTGCAGTTTTCGATAACAAGGCTCATGCAGTTTGGCATAAAGCCAAACCTTATA
Organism: Olivibacter sp. 47; assembly: GCF_030372825.1. Classification (NCBI taxonomy): domain Bacteria; kingdom Pseudomonadati; phylum Bacteroidota; class Sphingobacteriia; order Sphingobacteriales; family Sphingobacteriaceae; genus Olivibacter; species Olivibacter sp. 47. Next base: position 4,343,540 of record NZ_JAUCNR010000001.1, on the reverse strand, counting down.
TATTTTATAACTCGATTTATATTTATCGAATTTTATAATACAAATGTAGATAATTCTGCGCCATTTACAAAATAATTATCTACATTTTTTTTGCCTTCGTATTTTTAAAGTGTAACGGAGGGAAAATTGGCAAAAGAAACAATTACCAAACTTGGTTTATATCTATCAAGAAAACCACTAAGCCAGGCTAAACTAGCTAGGATGACTGGTATATCAAGGATAGAATAAGTCGGTTACACGTAGATCTAACAACTAAGCCGACAATTGATGAGGTGTATCTAATTTCTCTTGCTTTGGAAGTGAACCTGAACGAAATTGCAGCTTTTCTCTGTAAAGACTTAAAACTACGACCTAAGTCAGAATGGGATGTTACCCCGAGTAAGAAAACGAAATAGGCCGTATCTAAACCTTTTCCATTATGCGAAATTTTTATTTGACATTTTTATTGCTGTTCATCTCTATAATTTCTCTTTGCCAAACTCTAGTGAAAGGGAAAGTCATAAGAGTAGCTGACGGTGACACAATAACTATCTTAGATTCAGATAACACACAGGTAAGGATTCGCTTGTATGGTATAGATTGCCCGGAAAGTCATCAAGATTTTGGTACCGTGGCTAAAAAGTTTACTGCAGATCATTGCTTTCAAAAGGTGGTGACGGTGGAGGTTAAAGACATAGACAGGTATGGTAGAACTGTTGGCATTGTTCTTTTACCCGATGGAAACAACCTAAATAAAGAGCTGTTAAGGCCGGCTTAGCTTGGCACTACAAACACTTCGATAATTCATCCGTCAGAGATTAATCCATCTTTATCAGATTGACAAAATTATACCGATTTTAGGCATTGCTTCAAAAGATTAGTTAAATTTGAAAAATGTTTTAATGTTATCAGACCTAACCAGCTATGAGTATCCTAAAATTTATCGAAATTAAGAAGTTGAGTATCTTCGATAATTTCTCGTGGAATTGCAGTGAAGATTTTAGAAAGTACAATTTGATTTTCGGATTTAATGGTAGCGGAAAGTCCACTCTGTCCAATCTTTTCAACTTGATTGCTAAAAACCAGAACTTCCCGTCCGAAAAGAAACAAGATTTATTTGACGATTTAAAATGCTCTGATGATGCTAAAGTTAAATTCCTCTGCACCGACAAGGAAACATTACTCTATCCCCTTACCGGAGACGGTCACAACAATAATAAGAGTATTTACGTTTTCAATTCCAATTTTGTTGCCGACCATGTTTTTGACGGAAGGAAAGGAAAAATTCAGAAATTCAATGTGGCAGAAACGGTATTGGAAGATCCTGAAATCGTGGAATTAAACGAAATCATCGAGAAAAAAGAATTAGACAAAGGCAAGAGTGAATCAGAGCAAGAGGAATATAAAAACAGTTTTGAAGCCATCAAGCAGCAATTTAACAAAAAATTTAGGGAAACATTCCCAAGTGGCAATCTCAGAAATCCAAATTTCCCTGATGTACAAAGCATTCCTACGGAAAATAAATCTGATTTAGAGTTAGCTATCAGGCAAAAAATATCTGAATATCAAATCAGTAAAGACCAGGCAGCCCTTATCGCGGATATAGAAAAGTTAGGAAATGTTTCATTCAGTCAAATTTCATTGGATTTTCCGTCTTTGAAAACCCTACTTAATACTACCGCCAGAGAAAAAGCTGTAACCACTTTAAAAAGCAAAATTGAAACTTTTCAAGCCAAAGTCAACGAGGAAGATATAAGTAAGATAGAGCCTTGGTACAGATTCGGAAAATTACTTTTAGAGAAATCAAATCAGACCGACGAAACAACTTGCCCTCTATGTAATTCTAATCTCAATAACACCATTATTGATTTAATAAAGGAATTTGGGGAATACTTTGATAGCAGCTATGAAGAATTTAAGCAAAACATAGCCGATCATACGCGTCAACTGGCCACCGCTCAAATTTTTTGTACAGCTAACAAGGATTCAAAAACCACCTTGCAACAGGAAGCCACAAAGTACCATGCCATGCTGGAGAACAAGATGCCTGACATCCGGATAGACGGATTAACTTCCCAGATAAAGACGCTAACAGATCTCGTTGATGACAAAGGAAATAATTCTTCAAAGATTATAGATTTTGAGTTAACCAACATCCAATCGGCAATTGAAAATTATAACGAGGATATTAAAAAATTGAATGATTTCAAGGACGAATTGATTTCAACCCTTCAAGCCCGGAGAAAAAGCCCCGAAACACTAGAAACTGACATCAGACGCCTCTATTCAAAACTAATAATCTTGGAATTGAACGGTCACGAAGACAAAAATAACGTAAAAAAATACCACGAACTAAGCTCGCAAATCGCAACATACAACAATGAACTAATTCAACATTCGACTGCGAAGATGCAGAGACTCCGCGCTTTAAAGTTGGAGGCAAAAAAAGTAGGGGAATATTTGGAGAAACTCGGCATCAATCATTTCACCATCGACCTTAATGAAGAGGACGATAATGAGAACATTTTAATTAAGTATAATAATTCGGAAAAAATACGGAAGCGACTACGCAATACTTTGAGCGATGGCGAGAAAACAGCTTTGGCCTTTGCGTATTTCCTGAGCAAGGTCACGACGGAAGTTAAAGATAAAGGCAATACTATCATCGTTATTGACGATCCAATTTCAAGCCTCGATGACAATCGCTTATATCAAACAGCCTATTTGATACACAAGGAGTTTAAAGATTATAGGCAACTGTTTATCCTAAGCCACAATTTGTTGTTTATGAAGTTTCTGAATCCAAATTTCCGAGTAAAAACTTCAAAATCCTGTTACCTTATAAATAGGGGGTGTATAAGCGACTTACCCAAGTCATTACAAAATTTCCAAAGCCCCTATTTTTATATGTTGGAAAGTCTTCTCGAATTTTCAAGTGATGAAACACCGAATTATGAAGAAGCAAGAAAATACTTGCCGAATTATATCCGTCGAATATTAGAAACATTTTTTAGTTTCAAATATGCTCAATTGACAACGAAATCCAACGCTAATCAATCTGCTGGCCTGGAATACTTCATTTCAGATATAATAGACTTTGAAACGTTGCCTGATACTTCAGTAGGAAAAATATCAAAAGATAATATACAAGACAAACTCTCAAACATAAATAAGTTATGTGATGGGTTTTCTCACGGAAACACACAACATTTGGATGAAAGTAACTTCATTACTGATGACGCATTGAGGAATATCGCATTGGAAACAATAGATATTATTGAATATTTTGATGGCTTTCATTCCACAAACTTAAAGAAACTTATCTCTAAGCAGACAGAAGATGATAATGTCGAAGTTGCCATAACCGCAGCAGGATAAATAACCACGGCATCAAAACAACCTGTTTGGGAGCTGTGTTCAATTTTGTCCAGAATCGCGTCGACGATCGTATCCTCTCGTCTCCTGTCACATTATCCTGATCATAACCAAGACCGAAAGGCTGAAACCTCCAAAAACTTCCTATATTTGCAACAATGGGCAAAGTAGATTATACTGCACTGGCAAAATCTTATAACACCCTGCATTACCGTCAACAGTTACTGCAAATAGTAGAGACCTGTTACGGAAAATGTAAGACGGACGGTTTGTCTAAATACCAACTGCATCTTAAAATTAATAAAGCTCTTTTTTCAAACTATCATGGTGAAGAGTCTTTAAAATATAAGCTCGCCACTACGTTCAGGAAGAAGGGATACGTTGCTGCATTTGAAGTGCGTGCAAAAAACAGCCGAGCGGATTTTGTGGTAATTAACGGCGATTCGAAATGCTTTGAGGTAAAGTCGAAAATTGACACTTTGAGGCGCTTGGGGAAACAGAGTGATGATTATCATAGAATATTTGAATATAATACGGTAGTAATTGATGCCAAGCACCTGCGTGAAACGGAATGTTTAGTACCAGCGCATTACGGAATCTGGTATTTTGAAGGGAAAAAGCGTGTGGAATACCGGTCCGCCATTAAAAGTCCATATCTTAATCCTCTTGCCCAATTGGAAGTACTTACCAAGAAAGAACGGCTCAGCCTTTTTAAGACAGCTGTATACACAGAAATTATGGGCGAATATACTGCTCAAGAAATCAACGAGCGTTTAAAAATTGCCTTGAAAAAGCGTTATGAAGCTCGCTGGTCTTTTGTTTTGGCACACTGGAAGCACATATTGCCTATAGATTTGCAATTTTTTTTTAACACAAATGTGGATCCGCTATTGATCTACCAAGATTAAGAAGTCTTAAGCTCTCCCGCTTCAATTTTCACGCGAATGCAATGTAGATAATGTTCCATAGCAATACGTTTAAATTTTGCCTGGCTTTTTCCGGTTTCGCCCTCGTGCTGAATGCGGAGCAACGTTTGCCAGCCCCAATTTCGATCGTCTAAATACGGAAGTCCACTTGCTTGCATGCGCTTCGCAGCTTCGGAATTTATAACCGCTGGCACAATAGTATCCTTAAATTCGGAAAGCTCTTTTACACTACCCTTGAAGCCTACGAATTGATTATCTACGGCATCATAGAAAAGAAAACCCGGACTAATTGCTCCGCCGGAGGTTAAATCATCTTTTTTAATACCGGCATAATCGCCGAAGCATTGGCCAAGCAGGGGTTGTTTATAGGTATCTATTAAGCCGTTATCGATATCAAACACCACTTCGCCATGATCTAATCCAACGTTTTGTATATCGGTGTTTATAGCGCTGCGTAGTATAATCTTGGGGCAGGTACTAAAAGATCTCCATGCATTCATGATTTGTCTGACTGATGGACTAGGATATGGTGCAATATTGTCAAGATCGAGTATGATAAAATCTACTGCTGTGGCAAGCTGGTTGATAATTGGCCAATCTTCATTGAATTGATTGTACATTACTCTAAAAGCGATGGAGGGAAAGTTTGGACGCAGATGTGCCTCTTGCCATTGCAGGGTATCAATTTCCCCGGTCTTGTGTAAATAGGATGATATTACTGGGATCATCTTTGGGCTAGCTTCTCCCAATGATTGTAAGTATTTTGTACGACGTTCTTTACTGGCAATGACGGAACGACTGAATGCGATAACCTCATTTTTCATTGACGCCCGTTCTTTTAGGTATAAAGGTAAGTCAACAAACACTCGCTCTGATTGTATGGTCTCAATAAGGTCTAAGTAGATTTCGTGAAATGGAGATTGTTTATCAGAGTCTCTCTTTCGATCATACTCTTTGATGATTTCTAACATAGGGTACATGTGGCCATCAAACTTGAAGCTTCTTAATACGAGGTTTTCCTGTTGGCGTGCCCTAAATGTTGGCATGTATATGAGGTTAATTGCCATAATTTATCCGTTGTTTTTTTACAAATTCGAGAAAATCTTCGTCGCTCTCGGGGTCGAAGTTACTATCCTGAAAAGCAAGTTCGTTAACAAACTTGTCAATAAATATATTAAACTGCTCGGCAAGCCACTGGTACTTTTCGTATATACGCTCGTTTTGTCTATTCTCTTCTAAATGGTTACCAATTACTTGATTAAAATCAGTAAAAAAAAGTCTTTTATCCTCTACATAGTCACTTTGAAAGACCTGCAAAAAAATATTTAAATACTTCACGTCTTCGCCTTCGATCATAACATCAGCAAAGGGATAGTCATATTCCTTTTCGCCCAACAGATTATATGCTTGGAATTGATCGACAATATTTGTGGACAACACAATGCGAGGATATATCGCAATTTTCGATTCAAGCAGATACGCATTGGCTAATGGCACTCCTATTGCAATAGTTTCTTCATCAATAAAAAGTCCGTAATCCACTCCTCCCCTAAGAAAATATCCTTTCTTAGCAAAATCAAAATATAATTTGGTGATGACCAGTAACAGGTCTTGCAAATCATTCGGGGTGGTTTCTTGAATGGAAGTAATACAGATATTATCTGAAAACAGGTAGTATCTATATTTCTCTTTATCTAACTGCTGTATAGCATTTTTAAATGTTGCGATAAATTCGTTAGCTTTCTGAGAGGTGAACCTACCCGCCAATATGGGATCTTCATCTTCTTCCGATAAGCGCTTACGATTCTGATTAGCTTCCATATCAAATTCACGAAGAAATTGTTGAAATCCTAAAACATCTAAAAAGGCAACGGCTCGATTATGAAAAATATAAGGTACAATATCGTGCATAGATAATAGGCTTATTTGGGCTTTGATTGTCGGCCCAAATATAATCAATTTTCGCTACATGAAAAAAAGTTATTGCGTCTATTCTCATGTGAGATAAACCCATCGTCTGAAATTTATTTTGTGCTAATTTTAGAAATCTGAGTTCTAAAATCAGCACCAATGTAATATAAAACCGCTTAAGTTGCCCTAATGCAGTTCTAAAAGCATTGATTTACGTGTCCTTTGGAATATGAAAAATATTTCTTATAATTGGAGTGCCTTCACGACGATAAGTGGATAGCATCATAATTTAAATAGTGATGCTATGGACTTTCAAGAAATCATCAATATACTTGATAAATTACCGGATCAAAAGTTGCCATTTGTAGGCGGCTTATTTTTCATAGGTTGGCTCGTTAGGCGAATATATGGTTATATTATGCGAAATAAACCGATCGAATATTATGAAAAGTATGATCACTGCGGGCAAATTCGAGAAGTTAGGAAAAGGTATAGAAAATGAGCAATAATTCTGTCGAGTTAAAAAGACTAAATGCAAAACTAAGGATACTTCGTGGTATAATCAGAAGAAACAATCTCTCAGTGATGGAATTCGTTTATCACAATTATGTATTGCGCGTAAATGAAGAAGCTGTCAAAAATAACGAATATCTCATCTGTATGGTTTGTGGATCCCATCTTAACATAACAAGAGAGCATATTATACCACGGTGGTGCTTTCGAAAAGATACAAAAAAATATTTTGATATCACCGTAAACGGGCACACAGTAACGTACAATAAAGCAACGATTCCAACCTGCTCAACATGCAATGCTGAATTGCTCAATAGTTTGGAAAGGTATATACAAAAACTGTTTCACGAAGGATTTGAGAAAGACTTTGCTTTCAATATTTTCGAACTGCAACATATAATTCGCTGGCTTGAAACTATTGATTATAAATTTCAAATCATGAATATTTCCAAAAAATTTCTAAGTCCAAAAAATGGAAAACATATTCCATATCTAAGTGATTTTCCTTTATACTTGCTACTACCTAACAAAGGATATTCACCTGCAAAAATATTGTCTACAATTCGATACGCTCACAAACGCCTAGCGGTAAAGGATAAAGCAAACCACGTCAATTCCTTACTCATTTTCAAAACCTCAAACCAACATTTTCATTTCTTCCATACGATTGACGATTTTATATTTTTGGAAATACCACAATATAAAATCGCCCTATTTTATTTTTTCAAAGAGCAGTTCAAAGAAACTACCATAGCATACAAAAAGGCTATGGAGGTTATTAATAAGGTTTATTAGTCCATTTTTTGGAACAGAACAAGCAAAATTTCTCTGGTTCTTATGAAAGAGCCAAGACGATCTTTGAGAAATATAATAAGGATGGTTATAAAGGTATAAATAGCGTAGGCATTTCTTTTGAAATCGCTGCGTTGGTAAAAGGAATCGCTATACTAACAAATGCTGAGGAAAAGTTAAGGTGACGAAATCGCTAGTCTAACGTATAGGTAACGGGTCGGATATTTTTATAGAAATGGTTGACGTGGATATTTTGCGCTCTATCGAAGCCTAACAATTTTCTTCTTTTGCCCAGCAATAACGATCTTAATATAAACCCTACCTTTCTTGTTAAAAATTCTATCAACAGAATCATTATATTTATTGTGCTCATCAAATATTATATCGTAACTTTCGTAAGGAGCTATTACATAACGACTAGTTTGTCCTTCATCGTACCATGTCCATGCAGATTCTTTTTTAAAAAAGCATTTCCAGATAGAATGATAGATTTCAAAGTAAGTAATCGTTACTTTACGTGTAGAATTGTTGTAAATCGTTATTGTGTTTTCAGGGCCATAAAAACTATATACAGCATCAATGTAGATTTTACCTTCTCTAAAGGTTCGAATCAGAGAGATTATAGATATTACTACACCGGCAATTGCAATACAATTGTCTTTTATAAAGTCTTTCATGCTTTCTTTATAGTATTAATAGCTAGTACGAGCGTCATTAAATCATTATGATGTAAACCAGGTTGTCCTGCTCAAGATATCGCCTCGCAATATAACAGTGTCTTCTGACCTGCTGACTCCTCTTATTGTAGCGAGATTTATAGCATTTAAATTTTTATAAATATCGGTAAATCTGACGTTTTTTTGTCACAAATAAACGTCTGTTTTCTGGAACCACTTTCAGTTGTGGTGAAGGCTAACTAAGAACTAATATTGTTTATCCCAAAAACTTGTATTGTGAAATTGGCACTTTCACAATTGATTGGCGCCTTGTACCGCTTGTATTATTTATCATTGCAGGTGTAACCCACACAATAGGCATCGCATACTATTATAAATACGCAAAAGAAAGGGAAATCACACGATCCACGGGTATGCGTAAAACGGGAAATTATTTTTTATCAACTGCGGGCACAGTAGCATTCATTGGTTTTCTTATTATGTTTGACATATTCCGCTTTTATTAGCCAAATACGTGGTTGAACTCAGAAAAATCCCTACAGATTTTCTTATCCCTTTGCATAAAACGATTACCCCACGATAGCGTTCCAAAAAACGATCATAACGTACCTAAGCTTTTAAAGGCCCTCTTTCTCAGGCGCTGAAATTGTATTAAACCCAAATCTCTTTCGATGAAAAGACCGCCACTACAAACAGCATAATATAGCTCTCCCACTACGGCATCCAAAAGACAGTGATAAACGTGATGAATCGCTAGCTATAGGCCAGAAAGTGTCACTTGGCATTTCTTGTTGTTTCTATATATCGATACGTAAATTATTTAATTGTTCGAAATTCTTAACAGCGCAGAAGAAAATCTAACCGATTCACTTTTCTTTCAAGCGGATCCATACCGGCGCATGGTCACTGCTCTTTTCCCAGCCACGGACATGTCGGTCGATGCCGCCCTCGATCAACCGGGGTGCAATTTTGGGGCTTAGCAGGATATGATCCAACCGAAGGCCGGCATTCCGACCATAGGCATTCCGCAGGTAATCCCAAAAGGTATAGACTGCCTGATCGGGAAATAGCCTACGGACGGAATCCATCCATCCCTGTTTGAGCAGGGATTTAAATTCTTTTCTTGCCTCCATGCGGTACAGGGCGTTGTTTTCCCATTTTTGGGGTTTATAAACGTCCAGCTCTGTAGGAATGATGTTAAAATCACCGATCAGAATGGCGGGAATGTCCATCTTTATCAGCTGGGCAGCCCGCTTCTTAAAGCGTTTGATCCAGGCCATCTTATAGTCAAACTTAGGCCCTGGATAAGGGTTGCCGTTGGGCAGATACAAACAGGAGATAAGCGTGTCATCAATGATCGCCTCGAGGTACCGGCTATGGTTATCTTCCACGTTACCGGGAAGCACGCGGGTCACCTCTGTGATCTCTTCTTGGAAGAGACACAGGTAAGTGATTGTTACCAAAAATTTCATGGAGCATGCTACTGAAATTTGTCCCGAATTCGGAAAATATCATATTTATCTTCTGCACAATAGCATTCGTTATATGCAACGTCGCATCAACCAGCTTTTAGCTGCAACCGCCGAAGAAAGATACCTGGACTTTATACGGCTCTATCCCAAATTGACTTTGCGCATATCGCAAATCATGATTGCCTCCTACCTTGGCATCACACCCGAATCATTAAGCCGGGTACGCAAAGAGTTGGCCAGGCGTAATAGTCGTGTTTAAACCAAAGCGATCTTTCTTACCATAGGTCAATTTTTTCGCCTCAAGACACCTGTACCTTTGTAGAAAGGAAAAGAAATCATGAAAAAGCTAATTGAGAACATTGTGTCTAAGCCAACTAGACCCGGAATGGTGGGCGATGGTTTTAGGGTGTTTAATTATTTTCCGAAGGGTGTTATTACGCAAAGGCGAATGAGTCCTTTTTTGATGTTAGATTTTAATGCCGCTTATGATTTTGGCCCTTCCGATCATGTGCGCGGTGTTGACGTACATCCTCACAAAGGATTTGAGACGGTTACCATTGCTTACAAAGGTAGCGTAGCCCATTATGATAGTGCCGGTAATAGTGGCGTTATTAACCCGGGCGATGTGCAGTGGATGACTGCCGGAGACGGGATATTGCATAAAGAATTCCATGAAGAAGCATTTTCGAAAAAAGGAGGATTATTTGAAATGGTACAATTGTGGGTGAACCTTCCCCAAAAAGACAAATCCGCAACACCTCATTACCAAGCTCTTCTTGCCGAAAATATGGGTAAACTCGTGCTCGAAAACAATCAGGGCATTGTCAACGTCATTGCAGGTAGCGCACAGGGCGTGCATGGGCCGGCGTCGACCTACACACCGCTCAATCTTTTTGACATACGGTTGAACAGTGGAGGAACCTTTCACACCTCAACGCCCAGTTCACACAACACAGCTGTCTTATCCATAAATGGGGAGATCGAAGTAAATGGTCAAAAAGTGGCTGAACACGGCTTTGTATTATTTAAAAATGAGGGTGAAGAAATAAGTATACATGCGCCGGAAAAGAGCATCGCGCTTTTATTAAGCGGTGAGCCCATCCACGAACCGATTGCCAGCTATGGCCCCTTTGTTATGAATACAGACGCAGAAATCAGGCAGGCAATTACGGACTTTAATATGGGTAAATTCGGTTATCTTGAGTAAGGTTTTTCGCAATGCACCGCATTTGGCTACAGACAAGAGCACACTTTCAGTCACTTTTCTTAGTCTAGATTAACAGCCCTAGTGGAAATACGCCGTAATTTTGCGACTAAATAAACAAAAAATACAATAGAAAGTACTTAAACTAATAAAGGCAACTTATGGAACAGTTAAAAGTAGCACTAGCAAACAATCGGGGCCAAATCCAGCTCCTCGTCGATGACCAACAGGTAGGTGAAATGGAAATTTCCGTTCATAACGGACAACTGACGGTCTATCACACGGAGGTTAATCCCGCATATGAAGGCAAGGGTTATGCAAAATTGCTGTTAAGCAAGCTAGTCGAGTACGCCCGTGAGAACAATTTAAAAATTGTGCCTCTGTGCCCCTATGTGCACGGCCAATTTAAACGTTATCCTGAGCTTTATCAAGACATTTGGTATACACAGAAAAACGATTAACGCCTCTTGCTCATGCACTATTCTGTCCGCAAACTGTTTATCGGATTAGTAATTGCCGCGCGTAATGCATTTAAACACACCACTACTAATGCTAACAGAAAAACTAAGCAACCTACCGCAACAAAGGTCCAGGCGCTGATATTAATTCGATAGCTATATTTTTCCAACCACTGATGCATTAACCACCAGGTAATTGGTACGGCCAAACAGAAAGAGATCGTAACCAGCTTTAAGAACTGTTTCGATATCAAAAAGAGTACCTGTTTTATAGTGGCCCCTAATACCTTTCGGATTCCAATTTCCCGAAAACGCTTTTCTACTGTAAAGGAAGCCAGTCCGGCCAAACCAATACAGCATATAAAAATAGCTAAGCCGGCAAAGATATTCGTGATTTTACTGATCAGCTCTTCGTTTATAAACTTTCTACCAAATTCCTCATCAGCAAATTGATAGGTAAAGGGGAAGGCTGGGTTGTATTTCTTAAATACCGTTTCAATAAAAGGCAGCGCCTTTTGCGGCGATATGCCATCGCGCAATCGCAGTGATATAACGCCCGTTGCGGTCGGATTGTAAAAAGTAAGCATAGGATCAACGGGCTGATAAGGTGATTCCATCACCACATTTTCAGTTACACCTATCACATTATATTTTTCATCACCAAAACGCATTTCCATTCCAATAGGATCTTTTAGCCCCATTGCTTCCACGGCGGCGCGATTTAGTAGAACAGAGGCCGAGTCGGCAGGCATACCCAAGAAATCGTGCCCCTGCAGTAAATTGATACCCATAGTTTTAGCAAAATCCACATCCGTGCGGATACCCGACACAACTAGATTCAAGTTTGCCGGTTTCCCGTTCCAATCAGGGCGCCCGATTTCCACCATACCTGCGTAATGGGTGAGCTGGAACGTGTTACTGATTCTACCAATCGGCTAGCCAATAACTCATCTTTAATAACACGGAAATTTTTTTCCGTATCCTCTGTACCCGTAACCATAAGGAGATTATTCGCTTTATATCCCATATTTCGGTTTTTCACATATTGAATCTGCTGATAAACAATAATAGTTGCCGAAATCAGCAAAATAGAGATTACAAATTGCCCGACAACCAGTATATGTCTAGGCAATGCAGCCGCTTTGCCTGGCAAAAACACACCCTTCAACACTTTTATCGGATTAAAAGCAGAAAGGTACAACGCGGGATAACTTCCGGCAAGCAAGCCGGTAAAAAGTATGATAACCAAAGAGCCAAGCCAAAAATAAGGCTGGTTCATTTCAAGTGATAGCTCTTTTGCTACCAAGGTATTAAATGCCGGCAAGAGGAGAAAGACAAAACCGATAGACAATAAAAAAGCAAGGAGCACCAAGATGGTCGATTCGCTGAAAAACTGTAAAACCAATTGCATCTTTCCACTTCCCAAAGTTTTACGTATACCTAATTCTTTGGAGCGTTTCTCCGATCTGGCCGTCGAAAGATTCATGAAGTTTACGCAGGCAATCAACAAAATAATGACTGCTATAATTGAAAAAAGTTTTACATACTCAATCATGCCACCAACATTTTTTCCGTCCTTAAATTCACTGTATAAACGCCATTTGCTCATTGGAAAACTGAAATAAGTACTGATTTGATCGCCTGGATCATGCGTTTTTTTCAAGGTGTTAATCGTTTTATCAACCTGCTTTATGTCTGCTCCGACTACCGTCTGAACATAAACACGCCAACTAGAACCACTCCAGTTATTCATCATCCGCTTCGTATATTCGTCATTATAATTAAAGGGTCGTATGAAATCGAACTGAAAACTGGAATTTCCCGGCGGGTCAGCCACTACCGCTGTAACCTTTAAGTCACGATTTTCTTCTACAATCCGGAGGCTTTGGTTAATCGGGTTTTGCTTTCCAAAAATAGCCGTTGCGGCCGATTGTGTTAACACAATGGCAGAAGGGTCTTGAATGGCCGTGACTGCGCTCCCTTGCAGAAATCTCCAGGAAAACATATCAAAGAAATGTTCACTTACGGTCATACCATTCTTCTGTAAGATACGGTCGCCATGACGCATGGTCAAGTCATACCCTTGGGTAGTGACTACCGCATGCTTAATTTGCGGACTTGTCTTTTCCAAGGCGGAAGCAAGCGGCAACACCATATTATAATCAGTAAAGATGCGGTTATTAAAGTCGCGATTAGCGATCACTACATAGGTATTGTCGTAGTTTACTTGAAACTTATCATAATTAAGTTCATCCCGTACCCAAAGTAAGATAAAAATCGTACAGGTAATGCCAATGGTCAGTCCAAGCATATTGGTGAACGCAAACCCTTTACTCCGAAGCAAGTTACGCCACGCTGTTTTGATATAATTTTTAATCATCTTCAGATTGATTTACAATTAGGCAAACAACAAATCTGCCAAGTTAGCAGATGCGTTAAAGGGGTAATTATAATACGATAGGAATAAGGGTACTGTTCGGAATCGAACAGTACCCTGTCCGATAATGGACGATCAATTCGGACGATAGTCGAAGGGAAACTCGCTAGTCCGCTCTTCAGTTCGTAATAATAAAATAATGACAAGACGCTATCGTGACATCCAGACCGGTATTTTATTTCGAAAAGCCAAATTAAATGGTTAAACTTGTATTAATTTAACAGCATTATTTTGTTAAATAATATGAAGAAAATAAGCAATATACAAATACCGGTTTTTGTCATTCATGAGCTCATCATCCGTCTGCAAGAAATCGACCCTTTAGTTGGCGAATACAAAAGCCATTACTTCTCAACAGAAGACGCTGTTGTTGAGACTAGTTATTTACAGCTGAGATTTCCTATGTATTTACTTCGAAAGCAATTTCAGGATCCGGAATTAATCAGTCAGGATGAACTGCGACAGCAATTGCCTTTTTACTTAGGGGCTTAATACCAGTGGAGAGCTTGTTACACAGTATCATCGCAACTGCCACTATTTTACAACTTAACCACTTTCCTACTCAACGTTTCAACTATTCAACTACCTAACTGCTCTCCAAGCCACAATAAACATTAGAAAAATCTGCTTTAGCTAAATCACTTTTGTGAATAACGAAATAAATCTCACCCGCATCCCAGAAACAAAATCCAGGTAATCTATCTGAGCTGACCTTGAGTAACACCGTAAAGTCGTTAGCATTTCCTCGTAGCTGATTGGCTGCCTCAATTTGCGGAGAATCATGTTGTTTGAATACATAACTATTCATGCTATGTACCGGTTTTACAGATAAGGTGTGCTCCTCCAATTGTCTTCTCAAATTCTCTGTTTGTTCGTACTCTTCTTCCAGGGCCGATAAGCTGGCGGCTTTCCCTTTATACAGACTGTCATCATTATAAAAATGAGGCACACTTACATATTTACCTACCTTTACACGATAGGGAGCAAAAACACCGTGGTCATCATAAATAAAATCATCTTCTATCTCTAATTCGGCAGCCGAAATTAATACATCCGTTTCCTGAGCATAAATCACTTTGGCGTTAAAATCTTCCTGATCCGTGATGAAGAAATAGAGTAACCCTTGCCGAGGAAGGTAATTTTGATATGAGGCAAGTTCTTCACAATTTATTTGTGCAATGAACTGATATCCCATTACACGATTATCATAGGTTGTAAAAACGGGATAGGTAATGCCACATGGCAAATCAGGCAATCCTCCAAATCTCGTATTCCCTCGATCGGAATAATCATCCGGATCTGTGGTTTCTAATGCCACAGATGCAAAGGCTAATGATCTGATCCCCTCCCTATAAGGCTCCCAATATTCCTCCACGAGCGCGTAGCTCAACTGCTTTTCTAACTCGGTATCATAAAGGCCAGAAAAATTTTCAATCGGACTCACGCCGATCGTCACCCATTCATCACCCTTGTTATACGTTGCACGAATACTTTCCAGCACAACTCCAGGGTTCTCGAAAATATCCGGCACTGTCATTTCAAATAAACTTGTCCTAATTGTTTGCATAGCCTATTAATCGGTTGAAAAATCATTATTAATCTCTACGGATATTAATGATATGGTTGTTTTTCATTAATTCGTTTAAGTCTGTTTTTGATAGGAAAACGATACTTTTGCCATAGTCCTTCGCATGATGTCGGCGAATGACACTCAATTTAGATGCACCAGGCACTTCATAATCATTGACGCGAAACCCAAGGGAGTCTCCTTTAAATTGGCTAAGCAGATACAAGGTATAGAATCCATTTGATTGTTTAATACCGTATACATCACCAACTTGTGGTCGCTGCAAATAGTTGGCTGTCTGCCTATCTTCGTTCACAATGGCAATAGATATGAACACTATCAGGATTACACCGTGTAAAAGTCCACTAAAATATTTCCAGGGTATACTCGGCTTCTCGCCTGGGATAGATTGTGCTAAACTTAACGGCATCTCCTTTCGGCTCAAGGTTTGACGGCAGTGTGTGCAATGACTAAGCGACTCTGTTCGATAACTAAACATCGGTATCCAAAAAATATGAAAATAGCGTACATAAAAATGGAGTCCTACTGATTGTTCAGAACCGCAATAGGTGCAATCGAACTTAGGCTTACCGGCCCGTATTAATCTTTTCCCTGTTCCAAAAATGATCATATCATAAAAATTGGTTTCTACCGACTTCCATTTGTTTTAGTCGCCGTATAACGAATCGGAACATTATCGATTGTTAGATTATCAATATATACAGAAACCTGTGTACTGGCATAGCCATAGCCGTCACCAGATGCGAAACTTTCCGAGGTTGCTCCTACCGAGG
This sequence comes from Olivibacter sp. 47, assembly GCF_030372825.1. Classification (NCBI taxonomy): domain Bacteria; kingdom Pseudomonadati; phylum Bacteroidota; class Sphingobacteriia; order Sphingobacteriales; family Sphingobacteriaceae; genus Olivibacter; species Olivibacter sp. 47. The sequence continues at coordinate 4,327,435 of NZ_JAUCNR010000001.1, read as the reverse complement.
CATCTTTAAAAGCAATAGTTCTTAAAGTTTTCTTTTCCCCGGTCGCCTCCACAGTGATCACACCATCCGCTTTATCCATTTGTCCACCGATCCATTTTAATAGAAATTCATCGGTATTTTGTTGAAAATCAATACTCACGATATAAGCATCATAAGCAGAATATCCCATTGAGGGGCCGTCGCCCCTAGGTTTCGTACACGAGTAAGCAAAACTATTCAATAAATAACTCTGAGATTTCTTGCGTTTCGAATCCGTTAATTTCAGTCGAATTGTACGATCTCCCTGTTGTCCAAATGCGGAAAGCACTAAGACAAGGCAAAAAAAAGTATTAAAAAAAATTTGTTTCATTTTTCTGTTTTTTATAAAGCGACATCCTATTCATAGGATGGATAATCTTCGTTGTTTAAAAATTAAATTTTCCTTCAAACAGCTTTCCTATGAATGGCACAGGCTTCTTTACTTCATTAAAAGCCGTAATGATACCTAACAGTAATAAAATCAATGGAATCAAAAGGATCAGGTAGCATAAGGTAGCTAAGCTAGGTAAGAGAGTTAACACCACTGTGGTGAGTATGCTCAATATAATATGAAAAATAAATATACCGAGCGCTTGACTTAGATGATAGCCCACCAAACTGCTTTTTTCTTCCGATTTTTGATAATTCAGGTAAGCAATAACCCATCCGATGATTGTCAGATAGGCTATAATTGACATATTTTTGTTCGTCATGATAATAATAATTGTTTAAAAATGAACAGGGCAAAACTAGCTTGAATTGACAATAATGCCTGAAATCAGAGACCTATACACCGTCTACAAGAAAAAAACATTCGACTACAAAGCGTCTACAAAAACCTCAAAAGAAACTGCCTGTCAATATTTTAGCCAATTATTCCCATTTTTTGAACCCCATCTTTTTTCTATTTTTGAACATGCATTGGTTAAACAAGTCCCTACTTCTTATCTGCATTTCGCTTTTTACCATCCTTTATCACTCAAAAGGGCAGGAAATTTATATCGACTCATTAGCGCATCTTTTAGCGCAACCAAGCACGACGCTGCAGGAAAAACCGCTCCTTTTATGTAAGCTGGCGAAAGCCAATACCGAAAAGGATCTAAAAAAATCGTTTAAACAAGCGCGGGAAGCGATTCATATCGGACATAAGCTAAACACTTATGAAGGGCCCGCCATTGGTTTTGCGACGCTCATTTATCTCTATATACAAGCCAACGATATAAAACAAGCCTATGAGAGCCTCGATAGCGCTTTGTATTATGCCTCACGAACGAGTGACCCGGTCGCAAAAGGCTTTGTTGAATTCAGAAATGGGTGGCTTGACTTAGTGAACGGGGAAAGTGACAAATCCATCACTAAGTTATTGAAGGCGCTCGATTTATTCAAAACAGTGAATTTTTATGAATACGAAGCCACTATTTATCACTATCTCGCCAGTATCTATGGGTATGGCAACGATGTCAATAAACAATTGGCCTATGCGCGTCTTAGCTTTGAAAGTGCTAAAAAAAGTGGACAAGTGGACGCCTTAAACACAGCTTACTTCACGGTAGGACATAGTTTCTATGACCGCTTTAAACTGGATATAACCAAGCATGATCTGCTCGACTCTGCCTTGATTTATAACAAGCGGTCTGTTCGACTGTCTACCATTCAACGCGGACGTCTAATCGCACAAAGTAATACCGCGGCAGCGGCGTTGAACATTGCAAATAGCTATTTCAAACATTTTCCCAATACTTATAAAGACAGTGCAGACAAGTACATCGATTTCGCTATTGAAATCGCAAAGCGGACAAACTTACATGAAGTGCTTATGAATTGCTATGGTATTCGTAGTGAGTACGCGCTGCGCGGGGGAAGGTACGACGAAGCAGAGAAGACGCTGCTTAACGGTTTAGCTGCACTTGAAGGTAATGTCCTTAAAATGCCGGTAACGAAAGCACGCATATTTCTTGCTTTGTCCCGAATCGCCGAAAAAAAAGGTTCAGAGAAGACTGCCTTAAGCTACCTAAAACAGCATATTGCATACAATCAAGAGGCTTTTGACGAAGAAAAAATAACCAATATCCAGAAAATGGAAGCCCGGTACAGTATGGCCAAAAAAGAACAGGAAATAAGTTATCTAAAGAAGCGGAACTTTCTATACTTGATCATTGGTCTATCCTGTATCCTTACACTATTGTTTCTACTTAGTTCTTATAATTACAAACTAAAAGCTTCAACAAGAAAGCAAGCCCTTATTGATCGGGAAAAAGAAGAAGCTCAGTTAAAAGCGCAATTAAAGGAGGCAGAGGCCAATAGACTGCATGCCGAACAAGTGCTGTTAAAAGAACGCGAGGAGCGCTTACAGAAAGAGATTCTTGCAGGAACGCTGCAGATTGAAGAAAAAAATGGTTTACTGGAAATGCTATCTGATAAAATCGCGGAAAAAGGTCATCTTTCTGTTGATGAACAGATTAAGCGAATCGTCCAGCAGCAGAAAAGAATGGATAAGGAATTTGAAGGTCATAAGACCGATTTTTTTGAAAGCGAATCGCAGTTCTTTGAGAAGTTACAGGAAAAAGCGAATCATACCCTTACCCGATTAGACCTCAAATATTGTTCTTATATTTTAATGGGGCTCTCGAATAAGGAAATATCGACCCGTTTAAGTATCGAACCAAAGAGCATCCGCATGGCAAGATACCGCCTTAAACAAAAACTTGGCCTTGACAAGAATGATCAGCTGGACCAGTTTATACAACAGGTAGGACGCCTAACATAAGAAGCTTAATTTTAATACCTTATAACCAAAACAAAAGTAAAACTTAACCAATAGTTGTTTATTTTTCCAAAAATTTGTACGTTTGTGCTCCGATTTGGCTATACGACTACTTAGCCACTTTTTCTGTAATCTAAAAATCAATTGTTTTGATTGAATTTGGTGTTTTTGGCGGTGGCAGCTGGGCTACTGCTCTAGTAAAAATTTTAACAGACAATAAACTAATAGTTAATTGGTATTTAAGACGGACAGAGCAAGCAGAGGCAATACAAAATGCAGGCAGTAATCCTGATTACCTAAACTTTGTTACTTTAAATACGGAATATTTACAGTGCAGCTCTCAGAAGCAGTTTGTAGCACAAAAGAGTACTATTATTCTATTCGCCGTTCCCAGTGATGGTCTCTCTGATTTATTGATTGGTTTTGATAGAAAATGGATCCATAACAAAGCTGTATTGAGCGCCGTCAAAGGAACTGTCGGTGAAGAGCACGAGCTACCAAGCGCCTATATATCGAGGCAATTAATTATACCGAATAACCTTCAAGGTATTTTGGCAGGCCCCTGTCATGCTGAAGAAATCGGCCATAGAAAAAAAACTTACTTGACAATCGGCGCGGTTGATCCCCATTGGCAGCAAATGTTACAAACCTGCTTTTCAGCAGATTATCTTGACGTTCGTATAAATGCAGATATTACTGGAATCGAATGGGCCGCGATCTACAAGAATGTAGTTGGTCTGGTATCCGGAATGGCTAAGGGGTTACGTTACGGTGACAATTTTATTGCTGTTTTAGTGGCCAACGCTTTGGCAGAATTGAGAGAAGTTCTCCGGCATATGGGCAGTAATGCCGAAATCCTCAGTTCTTCTTATGCAGGCGATCTTTTAGTGACCGCGTATTCGACTCACAGTCGTAACCGTCTTTTTGGTGAGATGATCGGCCGCGGCTATAGCGTCGATAAAGCAAAAGGTGCCATGAACATGGTAGCTGAAGGTTATGGAGCAACACGCGGGCTCTATCAGACTACCCGGAATTTTCCCGTGAAGCTACCGATCTTACAAACGGCTTATCGCGTATTATTTAAGTATATGCCTGTATTAACTGAGTTTAAACTTTTGGAACAAAAATTAACATAGCATGATACTAGCAACAGACTTAGACGGAACTTTCTTAGGCGGTGAAATGAACCAGCGAATGGAGCTCTATCGCCTTATTAAAGAGGTGAAAGACTTTACGCTGGTTTTCGTTACAGGTCGAGGCCTCGAAACAGTCATTCCCCTATTAAACGACCCGCTAATTCCTACACCCGATTATATCATCGCTGATGTAGGAGCTACCATCGTCAATGGACACACGTTGGATAAGATTGAACCGATCCAATCGGAAATAGAACGTAACTGGACGGAAGTCTTTGATTTACGGCAAACACTTGCAACAATTGAAGGCATTGAGCCGCAAGAAGTACCACAGCAGCGACGGAGCTCTTTTTATTATTCAAACGGAGTTGATCTAACGAAAGTGATGGATATAGCCGAAAAGAAAAATCTGGACGTCATTACATCCGTCGATAAATATTTGGATTTGCTTCCTAAAGGCGTAAATAAAGGTTCTACACTTCGCAAACTTATTGATATGTTAGGTGTAGCAGATGAAAGGGTGCTCGTGGCAGGCGACACAATGAACGATCTCGCCATGTTTCAAATTGGTTGTAAAGGTGTTGTCGTCGGAGCATCAGAGGCTGCTTTATTCGATACCACTGCTAAAAACCAAGATGTTTACCACGCCAAACAGCCAGGGGCCGGAGGCATCTTGGAAGCCATGCAGCGACTCGACTCTTTTCGTAAGCTATTCCCGGCAAATAAGACCGCAAAAGTAAAGCGAAAAGCCACTAAAAATCAATTGGTTATTGTCTATCACCGACTCCCTTATGAAAAATCAATGATCAAGGGCCAAAGCGTACGCCACGCACCAAAAAGTCCAAATGGTATTATTCCCTCCTTGCTCGGACTTTTTGAAAATGGTCGTGCCGGTATCTGGGTAGGCGAAGAAGCGCAACAAAAGGACGGAAAGGAAGTAGGTAATCAATTGATCGACGCGCAGAAATATCCAAAGCTATGGAGCTCTACCATTTCTTTATCCAAAAAAGATATTGATCAGTTTTATCGGGTGTTTTCCAAGGAGGCCTTTTGGCCAACTATTTTTTCCTTTGTAGATAAAGCAAGATTCAATCACGAAGATTGGAACCATTACCTTCGTATCAATAAAATTTTTGCCGATCGTGTAGCAAAAGAAGCCGATCACGGTGCTTTTGTTTGGATTCACGAATACAATCTCTGGATGGTACCTGCCTATTTGAAGCCTTTACGACCTGACTTGAAAATTGGCTTTTTTCATCACACCTCCTTCCCAGGTGCTGATGTTTTTAATATCCTTCCCTGGAGGAGGGAAATCATCGGTTCGCTGCTGTTGTGCGATTTCATTAGTTTTCATATCCCGCGTTATGTGGAAAATTTTGTTGACGTACTCCGAAGTCACGTGCCGTTTCGGGTGGTTAAAACAATCAATGCTGCCAAACAATTTCTTACTTATAGCTGTGCCTTGGGTGTGGAAAGCATGACAAAAATTATCGAGGTGGAAGGTCGCAAAATTCGCTTAGGAGCCCAACCGGTTGGGGTAAACATGGCAAGCATCAAGCGCGCACTAACCTTTCCAAAAGTAAAACAGCATATTCAACGCATGCAAGTAGCGAAGCATAAGAAAGATATCAAAACGATTCTTTCGATAGAGCGTTTGGATTATGTAAAAGGGCCCTTGGAAAAGATAAAAGCTTTTGGTGAGTTCCTGGAAGATTACCCGGAATACCGGGAAAAGGTAGCGTTGATCAATATCTGCACGCCCCCTTCGCAGGGAATGAAGATTTACGATCAAGTTCGAGATGAACTGAATCAAGCCATTGGTGAGATTAACGGTAAATATGCTACCATGGATTGGCTTCCAATCCAATATTTCTACCGTTCACTACCTTTTGATGAAGTAGTTACTTATTATGGTATAAGTGATATAGCTTGGATTACACCGCTCCGAGATGGGTTAAATCTAGTTGCGAAAGAATATATTGCAACGAAAGGACTATTAAACGACTTCAGTGGAGCATTGGTGTTATCTGAATTCGCAGGAGCTTCTGTGGAGCTACCTTATGCTATTTTAACGAATCCTTACGATCGAAAAAGTATGATTGAATCGCTGCTAAAAGCACTGATGATGGATGAACAGGAACAAGCGATCCGTATTCAACGTTCCTTTGAAGCGGTTTCTCATTTCGACGTGGAATACTGGGGTAAGGATTTTGTACAAGAACTCGAGAAGTCGTAACAGACAGTGTTTATATAAATCAACAGATCCCCGCAAAGCACGTTGCGGGGATTTTAAACAAGTACCAAATCAATATTTTTGTGCGCAGCTACAATGGATTTGAGCATCTCAAAATAGGTTTCCCCGATGCCGTTTTCAAGCGCTATTAATTTCTCCCTAAAATATTCTTTATTAAAGAGAGCACCTTGTTGAAGCTTATCTTCATAGTAGGCCTTAGTCGCCTTATAACCTAAAGCTTCTTGCATTCGTTCAACGTTTTTCCACACAAACCTTACTTTTTCGCAATCTTTCATAGCCCCAAAGCCACCATATAACAGATCGTTAAACGCATCAAGGCTGTTCCCTATCTTCCAATCTTCATCCGACATAAAGACCCGATTGATTTCCTCATAAAACGAAGCAATGTCATGAATATGCAAACCGTCAATAGCTATTTCCTTGATCATCAAAGTAAATTAGTGATTTTTTTGATTATTTACCAAGCGCTCGGTATCATCATATTCCTGCGAACCTCCCCCCACTGCACGATAAAGTGCTATAACTGCTTGCCATTGTTGCAATTGATCATCAATTCTGTCCATCTGTGCATTCAAAAGGTTCTGTTCAGATAATAGCACATCTGTATAATTCGTTGCAGAACTATACCGAAGCAACTCTTTGGTAAAATCAACTGCTTTTTCGAGCGATCTTAATTCGTTACGTCTGCTCGTTTCTTTTAACGAAGCGCTTTCCAAAGAAAACAAGGCATCCGAAACTTCCTTCCCCGCCGTCAACAATGTTTTATTAAAGTTGTAAAAAGCCTCCTGCTGCTGAGCCTCGGCCGTCTTTAGACGGGCCTTATTTACACCACGATTAAAGACAGGCTGTGTTAAGCCGCCCATAATATTAGCAAACAGGCCTGCATTAGTAAACCATTCAGAAATGTCAAAACTGGTAAACCCTCCCGCGGCAGTGATATTAAAACCGGGATAAAAAGCGGTTTTCGCAACATTGACCTGTTCAAAGGCAGTTCTGAATACCAGCTCCGCCTCGGCAACATCCGGACGAAAACGTAATAATTGAACGGGAATACCGGCCGATAGGTCAAGCGGTAGCTTTTGATTTGAAAGAGTCGTTCGCTCAATAGCTCCGGAAGGTCGACCAAGGAGCAGACATAGAACATTTTCAGTTTCCCTAATTTGTCGTTTAATATCTGGGATGAGCACTTCTACTGCATATTGATTCGCTTCGCTTTGCACTACTGCTGCGCCGTTAACCACCGCCGAAGCTTTAAGTTCCCGCATCGTCAGGACGTCCTTCTTGCGGTTTTCAAGAGTCAATTCCAATACCCTCAGTTTCTGGTCTAACGCAAGAAGTGCATAATAATTGGTTGCAATGTCAGCTACCAACTTGCTTCGTATTGCCCGCTGTGCGGCCTCCGTGGCCAACAGATTGGCTAATGCAGCTTTTTTACTACTCTTGAGACGTCCCCAGATATCTGCTTCCCATGCCATGGTAAGGCCCGCGTCATATTGGGTAGCATTATTGATTAAACCATAACCCTGCGGAAAAGCCAATCTCGACCGTTTAATAGACGCCGCACCATTTATCTCGGGAAAAAAGGCTTGTCGACTTTGACTAAAGGCTGCCTCAGCGGCAACAATGCGTTGTATTCCCATTTTAAGGTCTAAGTTCTCTTCCAACCCATCGGCTATTATTTTTCGAAGAGCAGTATCTGTAAAAAAATCCGACCAATTTTTCGAAGCAACCGTATTGCTATCAGCTTGCGTTTGGCTTCGGTAGTTCGATATTATTTTCGCATCGGGTGCATCATATTTTTGAGTCACCTTACAAGACGCTACTATTGACAAAATCACAACAATTAGCCCTTTATTTCTGTATTTCATGATTTTCCTATTATCAATTCCCTAAACTTATAACGATGGCGCTTCCATCACTTTTTTCTCCCAATTGTCTTCTTTTTGTTCCCTGATCGTTCGTCCGCTAAGGCGCTCATGCAACGCCTGGAACATAACAAACAGTGTCGGAATCACGAAAATACCGAACACGGTACCTATCAACATACCTCCCACCGCGGCAGTGCCAATGGACCGATTGCTTAAAGCCCCCACTCCCGAAGCCAGCATTAAAGGCAATAATCCAAAAACAAAGGCAAAAGACGTCATCAGAATAGGCCGTAGCCTAGCCGAAGCACCCGATATCGCTGCACGCACTAAACTTAAACCACTGTTACGACGCTGGACGGAAAACTCCACGATCAAAATGGCATTCTTAGCCAACAATCCAATAAGCATAATTAGACTGATCTGAAGAAAAATATTATTATCAAGCCCTCCTAGGCGTGCAAACAAAAAGGCTCCTGCCAGACCTATTGGTAGGGATAACAGTACAGCAAATGGAAGGATATAGCTTTTGTACTGGGCGCTGAGCAGAAAGTAGACAAAAATGAGACAAAGCCCAAATATCATCAGTGTCTGATTACCACTATTAATCTCTTCCCTCGTCAAGGCACTATAATCAAAATCAGTCCCCCTCGGCAGTGTTTCCTGAGCGACCTCTTGTATGGCGCGAATAGCGTCACCTGAACTATAACCGGGATTGGGAGCTCCATTTACGGTAGCCGAAGTGTATAAGTTGAAACGATTAATGAACTCCGGGCCACTGGTACGTTCTAGCGTTACAAACGTGGAAATAGGCGCCATTTCTCCGTTATCATTTCGCACGTAGATTTTTTCCAGATCTGCTTCCTCTGCACGGTAACTGGGGTTGGATTGAACGAGTACTTTGTATTGTTTACCAAAACGATTAAAATCGGATGCATAGATTCCGCCCATATATCCCTGCAAAGTCCTTAATAAACCGCCAACATCTACCCCTGCCTCCTTAGCCAAAGGAACGTTAACCTTCACCTGATATTGCGGTAAATTGGTATTAAAGGGTGTGGCAGCATACATAATCTCCGGGCGCTTGCTCAGGCCTGCCATAAATTTACCAGCAGCAGCTCCAAAATGTTCGTAGGTACCGCCGGTTTTATCCAGTAACTGAATTTCAAAACCGCTATTATTACCGAAACCCTGTAGGGTGGGAGCCGCAAAGAAAATGATATTTGCTCCACGAATATGCCTTGTCTTAGCGAATAACTTTTCTACCAAGCTGTTGATGTCTTGGCCTTCACCGGTCCGTTCTTTCCAAGGTTTAAGTGCGATAAACATTGCACCATAAGAGCCTCCAGTCCCACTTATTAGGTTCATGCCTACCAAACGGGAGCTAAGTTCCACTTCGGGCATACTTCGTGCGATGCTATCGACCTCGTTGGCTATCCTAGTTGTCTGCTCCAGTGTCGATGCAGGCGGTAAGATAATATCGCCGTAAATTGCACCCGAATCTTCGTTAGGAACAAATCCTGTTGGCGTGGTTTTCAAAAAAAAGATGAGCAGCGTAGAGAATAACACGATACCGCCTATGGCAAGCCACTTATGCTTGATAAGCAGCTTTACAGAACGAATATATCGATCGCTTAACGCCGCAAAAGCAGTATTGAACATGATAAAGAAACGCCGCAACCAATTTTTTTTTGTATGCGCTTCATCTGTTACTTCATGAGATTTTAGAAACAAGGCACAAAGTGCCGGACTTAAAGTCAGTGCATTCACTGCGGAAATGATGATGGCGACAGCCAAGGTAATTCCAAATTGTTTATAAAATACGCCCGCAGATCCTTGAATGAAAGTAACCGGGACAAAAACGGCTGCCATAATCAGTGTAATGGAGATAATGGCCGAGCTAATTTCGTTCATCGCATGTAAGGTGGCCTTTCGTGCCGACTTTGCTCCCTGACTAATCTTGGCATGAACCGCCTCCACAACAACTATCGCATCATCCACGACAATACCAATGGCTAACACCAATGCGAATAAAGTAAGCAGGTTCAGGGTGAAGCCAAATATTTTTAAGAAAAAGAACGTTCCTATAATCGCTACAGGCACGGCAATTGCCGGGATCAATGTTGAACGAAAATCCTGTAGAAAAATAAAAACAATAATAAACACCAAGATAAAGGCTTCTACGAGTGTTTGAACCAACTTAGCAATCGAGGCATCCAGAAAACTGTTCACATTAATAAAAGTCGTCCACTTAACCCCCGAAGGGAAATCAGTTTCCGCTTTTTTGAGCATCTCAACAATCCGCTCATTGATCTCGTGCGCATTCGCACCTGCAGACTGGCTAATAGCTCCACCTGACGAAGGGAAACCGTGGGCAGTAAGATCGGTATTATAACTAAAGGCACCGAGCTCGACGGTAGCAACATCTTTCAGGCGAAGCAGCTGTCCATCCCGAGTTGCTCGCAGTACAATATCTTCAAATTGTTCCGGTTTTTCCAATCGCCCGGTATATTTGAGTACATATTCAAAGGTTTTACTACTGTTTTCACCTAACTTTCCGGGAGCTGCCTCTAGGTTCTGTTCAGCGAGGGCTGCTAATACATCATCCGGTACCAATCCGTAAGAAGCCATGACATCCGGCTTTAACCAAATACGCATCGAGTAAGTTTGATCGCTCCATACTTGCACATCGGCGACGCCCGGTATACGTTTCAGCTCCGGTACAATATTGATACGCATATAGTTATCAAGAAAATTGACATCGTACGAGTTGTTTTCGCTGTAAATCAAGAAACCGAAGATCTCCGCATTCAGTTTTTTGGTGGTCGTAATTCCCGTTTTGATCACCTCCGCCGGCATTACACCCGTTGCCTTTGCCACCCGATTCTGCACATTCACAGCCGCTAGGTCGGGATCCGTGCCCTGTTCAAAATTAACGGTAATAACGGCCGTTCCATCGTTACTCGCTTTGGAAGTCATATAGGTCATATGTTCTACGCCATTGATCTGTTCTTCCAAAGGAATGATAACACTTTTCATAACCACGTCGGCATTGGCGCCCTGATAAGAAGCCGTTACCTGCACCGTTGGCGGCGCAATCTCAGGATATTGTGAAATTGGAAGCGTAGTTAATCCCAACAGTCCGAGTATAACTATGATAATGGATATAACGGTCGATAGCACCGGATTGTCCACAAATTTCTTTAACATGATTTCAAAATTTAAAGGTAAAGCAGTGGCTAGGGCATGCTGTTAAGGATGCCGTTACCCAAAAAAGCGACATTTTTTATCGCTTGGTTGTAATAGCTACTTGATTTCTAGGTTTTATTTTATCACCGTCTTTAATTGCCCCTACATCTTTCATTACGATGCGGTCTCCACTATGCAAACCACTGTTTACAACAAAAGCATCACCAACAGGCAGTACATTCACGGTGATTTCAACCGAGTGTGCCGTATTGGCGCTATCAACGGTCATTACAAACTTTTTCCCCTGTACCTCAAAGGTGGCCTTTGCCGGTACAATAAGTGCATCCTCTATTGGGCGGGCAATACGAAGCGTAGCGCTGCTCCCGCTGCGGATCATTCCGGCCTTATTGGGAAAAAGTGCACGCATGGCAATGGCACCTGTGCCCGTATTGATCAAACCGCCGGTGGTCTCTATACTACCCCTTTCTGTGTAAACGCGTCCGTTTGCTAATATTAATTGCGCAGGAGGTATTCGTTTTAACACATCGTGAATAATAGGTTGATCTTTAGGATTATCGATTAGTTCAAGAAACTGTTTTTCGGAGAAGGAAAAGTAAACATGAATATTGGAAATATCTGACAGTACCGTCAACGCTTCTTCACTGGTACTGCTTACCAAACTTCCGATTTTGTACGGAAGTGTGCCGATAACACCATCAGCAGGGCTGCGGATAATTGTATAACCGAGGTTGGTTTGTGCATTTTGCAGCGCTGCTTTTGCTTGGGCCAATTCTGCCTGCCTCGCTTCCAATTCTAAGTGAGCTGATTGCAGCTCGTATTCGCTGATTATCTCCTTTTTCACTAAAGGCTCCGTTTTTGCAATCTGCATCTTCGCGGTATTAACGGCAGCGTCGGCTCGTTTAACAGCGGCCTGGGCAGTAAGCACTTCCTGCTCATATTGCGGGTTGCTAATACGGAATAATAGCTGGCCTTTCTTTACTTGCGCACCCTCATCTACCAGTATCTCCGCAATATAACCATCTATTTTAGGACGAATCTCCACATTTTGCTGGCCTCGCACCGTAGCCGGGTGGTCAAAATACAACTCAGCATCACGCGGTGCAACGGTCATCACATCAAATTCCTGTAATGTGGCAGGGGTAGTAGATTGGCTGCCCTGCCCGCAGCCACTTAGCAAGGCAAGCACTATTCCAGCCATGCCAATATGGTAAGTGTACTCCATGTTATTTCATTTTTTCCCTTATTCAATATGACCTCAAAGGTATAGACAAAAGAATAATAAACAAAGTAAATACTTTGTTTATTATGTAAAATGAAAATCATTTTAGATAGTCTCCATTGCAATTAATGACATATAAATAAAAACCGATTACTAACTGTACTGGTATTGAAACAAATCAATAATACAGGAGTCTATAAGCAATACTTCAGTCAAGAATATGGAATACCTAAAACACAACATCACGCTTGTATCTTTTCCTATTTTACTTGTCCTTTTGTTTCAAGAAGCAATTGCTCAGAATCAGGCAAAAGACATCGAAATACAGATACTTAAACAAGATAGTCTTTTCTGGCATGGATATAATACCTGTGACATTAAACTTCAAAGCCAACTGATCAGTGATGATATCGAGTTTTATCATGATAAAGGTGGCGTTACGCTGGGAAAAGCAGCCATGATCGCAAGCATAAAGAATAACCTCTGTAGTTCAACTTTTAGATTGCGGCGCGAGCCGATTGACGGAACCGTACAAATCCATCTGTTACGTTCTGTCGATTCGATATATGGTGCGTTGATTACGGGAGAACATATCTTTTATCTAAAAGAAGAAAACAAAAATGAGCGCCTAGACGGACGTGCCCTTTTTGCCAATTTATGGTTATTACGCAATGGGAAGTGGCTTATGAGTCGAGTTTTAAGTTATGACCACGGGCCAGCGAAATATATCAATAGGAGAAAAGAAATCACATTAACACGCAAAATGCTTCAATCATACGAAGGCACTTACAAAGGACCGCAAAGTGGCGAGATAAAAGTTAGTGTGAAAGACAAGCATTTGAGCTTAACAATCGGTTCGAAAAGTTTCGAAATCTATCCAGAAACTGAAGGTGTATTTTTTATGAAGGAAAGAGACTTAACATTTCGTTTCATTAACGATGATAAGCTTGGTAAGAAAGTCGTCATTTGCGAATTCGGAGATATTGTAGAAGAAGCAGCACATTTTCAGCAGTAGTTTCAGATCGGAAAGCATGCCTATTATTAATTTTAAAAAATCTTTCTTTATATTTGCATAACTGGTTATGTAATTAGTTATTCAAAATGGATTTATTCGAAAAAACGGGAAAGATGGCGCTAGGAAGCCGTCTGCGATTATTAACAGCAAAAGTTACTGAAGATGCCGCTCGCATTTATAAGTTATATGACGTCGATTTGGCACCGAAGTGGTTTCCGGTATTTTTCATCTTAGCAGAAGAAGGTGAAAATACCATTAGTGAGATCGCTAACAAAATCGGCCACTCTCAACCATCGGTCAGCAAAATTATCCGCGAGATGACAGCTGCAGGTTTGATATTGGAAAACCGCAAAACAGACGACAAAAGAAGAAATGTAGTCGCGCTGACAAAAAAAGGAAGACTGCTAGGCGTCAAAATAAAAGATCAGTATGCGGATGTCAATGCTGCTATTGACACGCTGATTTCAACTGCACAGCATAATTTATGGGAAGCCATGGAAGAGTGGGAATTTCTGCTAGATCAGCAGTCACTCTACAAACGGGTGATAGAGCAAAAAAAATTCGTGAAAGCAAAGATGTAACGATTGTAAAATATAATCCCGTTTATCATACTGCCTTCAAAACACTCAATGAAGAGTGGATTTCCACTTATTTTGAACTTGAAGAAGCGGATCGCCAAGCGCTGGAAAATCCGGATCAATACATCCTGAACCCGGGAGGTAAGATTTTCGTAGCTTTATATCGTGGCGAGCCGGTGGGTGTTTGCGCACTGATTAAAATGAACGATCCAGACTATGATTATGAACTCGCAAAAATGGCGGTATCTCCCAAAGCCCAAGGGAAGAACATTGGCTATCTACTCGGCCAATCGGCAATAAACGAAGCGCGTAAAATAGGCGCAAAAGCTCTTTATTTAGAAAGCAATACGATCCTTAAGCCTGCTATTAATCTATATTATAAGTTAGGTTTCCAAAAAATTACCGGTCACGTCTCACCCTATAAGCGCTGTAATATTCAGATGTCCTTAATATGTGCCTAGCTAGTCGGACTTTATCTAGATTATTCTTATTTCGATAGTGACTCGGGCAAATTGATACTACAAAAAAAGTCTTCAACCGGGGAGATTGAAGACTTTTAACTAACCAATTATAAACCTAAATTATGATGATACAAAGATAGTGTAAAAAGTACACATTACAAACTATTTTCACCGAAACTTTAGACCCGGCAATCGATTCGACATTTTCATGACAATATTGGCTGCTACTAGCAGTTGGATTTCAGCATGTGGCTATTCGTATCTCCATCTCAACAAGTGATTTGAGAAACCAGAGGCTACTAGTCACCACACAACGTTTCAACAACTCAAAAAACCAAAGACACACTTGCTACTTTAAATATTTATTCGCAACTTAATTAAAAATTTTGTTAGCGTCTACAGCGAAAACGACACGTACTTTATTAGCCAATTACATAAACAAGCCACAAGAAACCAGTAGCTGTAGTCCGTTTGTACGAGTACTTAAGTGATAAATAATTATTTTCTCAACGCAAAATCTCTAACATGGAATCAAAAGACATCAGTAAATGTCCATTTCACGGCGAAAAATTATTAAAACAAGCAGTTGGTGGCGGTGGCACCAGAAATCAAGATTGGTGGCCTAATCAATTAAAACTAAACATTCTACGTCAACACTCTTCCCTATCCGATCCGATGGATCCCGATTTCAATTATGCCGAAGCATTTAAAAGTCTGGACCTCGAAGCGGTAAAGCAGGATTTACATGCTCTCATGACCGACTCACAGGACTGGTGGCCAGCTGATTTTGGCCACTATGGGCCCTTATTTATTCGCATGGCTTGGCACAGCGCCGGCACTTACCGTGTAGGTGATGGCCGCGGTGGCGCGGGGGGTGGACAACAGCGCTTCGCGCCACTGAATAGTTGGCCTGATAATGTGAGCTTAGATAAAGCCCGTCGATTGCTTTGGCCAATTAAACAAAAATATGGTCGTAACATTTCATGGGCCGATTTATTGATCCTTGCCGGAAATATTGCCTTGGAATCAATGGGTTTTAAAACTTTTGGATTTGCGGGTGGGCGCGAAGATATGTGGGAAGCCGAAGAAGATGTATATTGGGGAGCGGAAACGACGTGGCTGGGTGGTGACGTACGTTATACACACGGGTCAGAAGGTGTCGTGGAAGGTCATGGCGTACTGGTTTCAGATGATGATGCGGATGGTGACATCCACTCGCGTGACTTAGAAAAACCGCTGGCAGCGGTACAGATGGGACTGATCTATGTAAATCCTGAAGGTCCAGATGGCAATCCGGATCCTATTGCCGCCGCAAAAGACATACGAGACACTTTTAGCCGTATGGCCATGGATGACGAAGAAACTGTTGCGCTGATTGCCGGAGGCCACAGCTTTGGAAAAACGCATGGGGCAGCACCTGCAACCCATGTAGGAAAAGAACCCGAAGCTGCAGGATTGGAATCGCAAGGTTTAGGTTGGCATAACAGCTATGGTAGCGGTAAAGGGCCAGACACCATTACCAGTGGATTGGAAGTGATATGGACAACCACACCAACGCAGTGGAGCAATAATTTTTTCGAAAATCTTTTTGCCTTTGAATGGGAATTAACGAAAAGCCCGGCCGGTGCGCATCAATGGGTAGCGAAAGATGCGGGCGACATTATTCCTGACCCCTTTGATCCAACAAAAAAGCGGAAGCCCACCATGCTTACCACAGATCTTGCGCTACGGCTTGATCCTGGTTTTGAAAAGATATCAAGACGTTTTCTGGAAAATCCGGATGCTTTTGCAGATGCCTTCGCTCGTGCCTGGTTTAAATTGACTCATCGTGATATGGGACCCCGTAGTCGTTACCTTGGCCCGGATGTACCTAAAGAAGAATTAATCTGGCAGGATCCGATCCCCGCTGTTGACCATCCGTTGGTAGACGCCAATGATATCGTTATGTTAAAAGCAAAAATTCTTGCTACCGGCTTAAGTGTATCGGAATTAGTTTCCACCGCGTGGGCTTCCGCCGCTACTTTCCGCAATTCAGATAAACGCGGGGGTGCCAACGGCGCTCGCATTCGCCTAGCACCACAAAAAGATTGGCCGGTAAATAATCCCCCTCAGCTCACAAAGGTATTACACGCTTTGGAAAATATTCAAAGGGAATTCAACAACGTGCAACCGGGAGGAAGAAGAGTATCACTCGCTGACCTGATTGTGTTGGCAGGATGCGCCTCCATCGAAAAGGCAGCGAAGGATGGGGGGCATGCCATCACGGTTCCATTTAACCCGGGGCGAATGGATGCTTCGCAAGAGCAAACTGATGTCGAATCCATTGCCTTTTTAGAACCTGCCGCTGATGGATTCCGTAATTATCGCAAGAATAAATCCTCCATACCTACCGAAGCGCTGCTAATCGATAAAGCACAATTGTTAGGACTTACGGCTCCGGAGCTAACGGTACTGATGGGCGGTATGCGTGTACTGAACACAAACTTCGACGGATCCGCACACGGCGTTTTTACAAGAACACCCGGTGTATTAACGAACGATTTCTTTATAAATTTGCTCGATATGCGTACAGCATGGAAAGCGTCATCACCAGACCAGGAACTGTATGAAGGCTACGACCGCACAACGCGGCAGCCCAAATGGACTGCCACGCGCGCCGACCTGGTATTTGGTTCAAACGCGGAACTGAGAGCCATTGCCGAAGTCTATGGAAGTTCGGATGGAAAAGACAAGTTTGTGAAAGATTTCGTTGCCGCCTGGACCAAAGTGATGAATGCAGATCGTTTTGATCTCAAGTAATAACTATAGTTTAAACAAAGCGATGGATGTTTCATCGCTTTGTTTTGCAGCTTCACGAACTAACAACCGTGGCCAGTGAATGACCGCATCGGCAAATTCACTGTTTCTCTCCTTAAAACCTACCATTTAACTTGATAACCTAACTACCGATGAATTGACTCGTTGACCCAACCATCACATTGTCGTAATCCCCCCTTCACATTGCCAATTTTACCCCTCATCTCATAAGGCAATGGCCCGTACCTTTGTTTTATAAAGCGCTATATAAAACACAACAAGTTATTTTTCTATTTGCAACTATTATCTAAAACAAAGAATATGAAATCGTTAAGAACATGTATCATCCTTGCACTAATTGTCGTCTCACAAGGATTCCAAGTAAAACTTTATGCCCAGCCATCTCAGAACAAAACGGGTTATGCGCCAATAAATGGTTTAAAGATGTATTATGAAGTGCACGGCGAGGGAGCACCGCTTGTACTGATTCACGGTTCGTTTATGACCATTCCGATGAACTGGGAACAAATTATTCCTCTTTTCAAAAACAGAAAAATTGTGGTAGCAGAGATGCAGGGGCACGGCCGTACAGCTGACATTCCCCGTGCGCTCAGTTACGAAAATATGGCGGATGATATTAGCGAGTTACTTAAACACCTTCACATCGATAGCGCTGACATACTCGGTTATAGCATGGGTGGCGGAGTTGCTTTCCAAATGGGTATCCGCCATCCGGAACAAGTGAAAAAACTAGTGATTGTATCTGGTGCTTATAAACACGATGGTTGGTGGCCCGAAACGGAAAAAACGTTCGCAACGATGAATGCAGATATGTTTAAAGGCTCGCCATTAGA
Organism: Olivibacter sp. 47; assembly: GCF_030372825.1. NCBI lineage: Bacteria > Pseudomonadati > Bacteroidota > Sphingobacteriia > Sphingobacteriales > Sphingobacteriaceae > Olivibacter > Olivibacter sp. 47. The sequence continues at coordinate 4,309,265 of NZ_JAUCNR010000001.1, read as the reverse complement.
AGATGCTTATAAAGCCCTTTCTCCTCATCCAGAGAAATTTAATGAGTTTTTCACCAAGACAATGAGCATTGATTTAAAACCTTACGATTGGACAGAAGACGTTCGTGAAATGGATATTCCTATCCTCATGTTATTAGGTGACGCGGACGGTATTCGCTATGAACATGCCAATGAGCTGATGCGCATGAAGGGTGGTGCTAAAATGGGCGACTTCGGCGAAATGTCTACTTCTCGCATGGCTATCTTACCAGGTACTACACATATCGGTATGATGGCAAGGGCCAGCTGGTGGATACCTATGGCTGAAGAGTTTTTAGACAATAAAAAAGAACCCGGTGTATTTATGGAATAGTCGGTAATATCGAAGCTTGTTTTGTACTTGCTAACGTATCGCTATATTGCTAAATATGAAATAAAAAAAGTCTTCAACCGGGGAGATTGAAGACTTTTAACTAACCAATTATAAACCTAAATTATGATGACACAAAGATAGTGTAAAAAGTACACACTTCAAAATATTTTTGCCAACAATTCAACTTATCAAGTCGATTCGACATTTGGATGACAATAGTAGCGGCTGAATGGCTTCCGAATGATTGGTTATTGTTCCTCAAGCTTAGTCCTGTTCAACAACTTCGGCATCCAAAATCTGTATTTCCGCACCTTTCTCGAGGTTGGTATTTAAATACACCTTTCCCCTTATTTTGAACGGATTGTTGGAAAACCTTGCCTTTCCACTTTTCATGGTCACCTGCACCAGTGGCGGGATCCCATTCTGACCGCAAAACATGCACTGCATCACGGGAAGAACCGATAGCATAAACATATGATGATCCCGTCCCAATTCAAAAGGCACCATATAACCGGGTAATGTTACCGTCGTATGATCCAAATCTTTCAATACCTTGGGAAAGTGAGGCGTATAAACGGTAGTACCGTCATCTTCTGTTGTAACTTTGTACATCAACTGATCAAAGGCTTCCCAAACCTCATTCATCATCGGCTGATGATCGGGCGTTTGAGCTTGTGCTGTAAAGGTGAACAAAAGAATCGATGCAAACAGTCGTCGAAATAACATATATTATTTAGCTAAGGTTTCCGAAATTGGAGTAGAATAGGCCTTGGCTGCAGGTATCAACGCCGCGCTGAATCCCAGCAATAAAGCCGCCAGCACAACGGAAATTTCTTCGATCCCGAAACCATAGGCATCGACAAAATGTCCACCTTCCTCTACAGCGATGGCAAGGGCGGCAATGTGAGCCAATAGAACACCGGATATAGCGCCCATTGCTGTAATCAGCATCCCCTCTAGTAGCATCAGCTTAAATAAGACGCTTTTAGCGGCACCCATAGACCGCATGATCGCCAGCTCATATTTCCTGTTTTTAAACGAGTTATAAAGACTGGCAAAGACACTTATAGCAGCCATTAGCATAAGTACCACAGCTAAAACGCTCGCCGCATCCAAACCGACTCCCATCATTGAAAACAAGCGAGCACTTTCTATCGCCGGCGAAGCAGCCTGCATGTTGGTAGTCTGATTAACCAGTCGTGGGAACATAGCGACGGCCGTAGGATTCTTATAACGAATCAACATACTTGTAATCTCTCTTCCTTGTACATTCATATTCAACAAGTCATGCACCTCTTCCTTTTCTTGATGTTGACGCTGATGTTCCTGATGCTGATGCTCATGTTCATGCATATGCCAAACGCTTGACAAATTCGTCAGTACCAAACGATCCGCTATACTACGACTCTCCTCCAAGATCCCTACGATAGTATAAGGATGATCACCGTGAAGATCTCCACTATCGGCCAGACCATGCGCTCCGACAATTTTATCCCCACATTTAAGTCCTTCTGATTTGGCTACTTCATGACCTATCACCGCCTCAAAGTCACTCGCTCCCCATTTACCCGAAACTAAATGAAGACCATACAGGTCGAGAAAGCGGCTGTCAGTCCCGACAATCCGGAATCCTTGGTAATTATCTCCTATAGATAGTGGCACGGCCAACTTAACCAATGGATGAGCCGTTATTTTGCGCGCATCATCTAGCAGAATATTTCCCGTAGGATAATCGACGTGAAAGATACTGCTTAAAATCAACTGCAAAGGACTTCCCTTAGCACCAACTACCAGATCAACGTGGCTGCCATTCAAGCTGATCTGCCGATTGATCTGCGACGACAGCAGCAAAACCAGACACAAAATCGCCGTTCCCAATGCAGACAGAAGTATGCAAAGTGCCGACGAGGAAAAATTATAAATAATAGTCTTCCAGACAATACGGAATAGCTTCATTCTTTACAATATATAGGTGCTAGAAAATTTGTCCTTTAGTCTTTTATCATGCGTGGCAATCAGCAAAGTTGCACCGTAACTTTGTGCCTGCTCTAATAAAAGTGCAATCACGGCCTCCGCATTACGGTCGTCCAGCGCAGAAGTGGGTTCGTCGGCTATCAGCAGCCGCGGTCGGTTCACGAGAGCCCTAGCAATAGCAGCACGCTGTAGTTGTCCCTGACTTAGCTCATGGGGATAACTTTTAATTTTGTCGCCCATATTTAATCTCTCCAATATCACAGATAACTCACTCGTGTTTTCCCCTAACCCAGCCAACCAACGAGCCATTTTGAGATTTTCAAGGACCGTTAGGCTTTTGATAAGATGGGCCTGTTGAAAAATCAGCCCAACATGCTGTCCGCGGAATTGGTCCATTCGCTTCGGAGATAATCCATAAATATCGACACCTGCTACGGTTACAATGCCCGACGACGGCTTCATAAGACCACATAAGACATGAAGCAAAGTGGTTTTTCCAGTGCCCGAATCTCCAAGAATCAAGCAATGCGTCCCTTTGTCGACTTCAAATCCCGGAAATGATAAACCAATGCCATTCTTATACCGCACCTCGATATCGCTAGAGGATATAAGCACACTCATTTAGCTTCATTTTTATTTTCGTCGATACAAGCAGCGCAATGATAAGGCTTGTTGAATTTCCAATTTAAAAAATGGGCACCCGCGATGGTGAACCCTCCTAAGGGCACAAGGACCGGTTCCAATTCGTGAAAGCCAAGTAAGTGGGCTCCAAAAATCAGTATAAAGCCTATGGTTAACATCAAAAGCGGTAACATCTTACGGTGATACTTCAGATAAGAAGGAATCAACGAAGCCATACCGACAAGCACCGATAAAGCAATTACAGCAACTTCTACCCAGGGATTGGACAGAAATTCGAGCCCAACCAGAGGCAGCAAGGTTATTACAAATGGCATCAATGCACAATGGATAGCACATAAAGCGGAAGCCGTCATACCAACCCTGTCCATTTTTCCCAGTAACGTTACTTTCATGACTTTCATTATCTAATAATTAACAAATGCAATTAAGTTGCAAAATAACAAAACAGTATTTACATTTGCAACTTAATTGCATCAAAATGATACCACAAGATTTCGAAGCCTGGCATTACTGTATCACTAAAATGTGCGGCATACCTCTTTGCGCCGATTTTGCCAAAAGACGGTTGGCTATTTACAAACAAGACAAGCATCCCGAAACCATTGAATTTATCCGGTTATATGGTCTTGATCATTATCGAAAAATTGTATCCTGGCTCGAAATAGTCGAAAAACAACGGTAACCCCTTAAACAAAGCGTATACCCCAAATTGGGACACGTAAAGAACAATTAGATATGACAATAAAAAAACTTCCTGTAACGGTATTAAGCGGCTTCCTAGGTGCCGGAAAAACGACCCTGTTAAATCATGTATTGCACAACAAGGAGAACCTAAAAGTTGCTGTGATTGTGAACGATATGAGCGAAGTCAATATCGATGCTCAAATGGTAAGTCGCGAAAATGTACTATCACGAACGGAGGAAAAACTCGTGGAGATGAGCAATGGCTGTATCTGTTGTACACTGCGAGAAGATTTGGTTGTCGAAGTGGAAAAGCTTGCCAGAGAGAGTCGATTCGATTATTTACTTATCGAGAGTACAGGTATTTCGGAGCCGATACCCGTAGCGCAAACCTGGAGCTATGTAGATCAACAGCAAGGTATCGACCTCAGCTCGTTCAGTTACATTGATACCATGGTAACCGTAGTAGACTGTTTTAATTTCTTTCAGGATTTTAGCACACAGGAAACACTGCTTGACCGCTCGCTCACTGACGACGTATATGACAGCCGTGCCATTGTTAATCTACTTACAGATCAATTAGAATTCGCAAACGTCATCATCCTCAACAAGACGGATCTTGTCTCAGAAAATACAATAGGTACATTGGAAGCGGCAATCAAACAACTAAATCCCGATGCACGCATCATTCGATCCGCTTTTGGCAGGGTCGATCCGGCGACTATTATAAATACCGGTCTCTTTAATTTTGAAGAAGCTTCAAATGCGGCTGGCTGGAAGAAAGAACTGGAAGATGAACACATACCGGAAACGGAAGAATATGGCATTTCTTCCTTCGTGTTCAGATCGCCGAAGCCTTTTCATCCGATGAGATGGTATAACTATCTTAATCAAGACTACCCCAATTCGATCATCCGGGCTAAAGGACTGTTTTGGCTGGCTTCCAGACCTGACAAAGCGATTAACTTCAGTCAGGCCGGCGGCAGCCTTCGCATAGAAAGTGCGGGCCACTGGTGGTGCAGCATGCCCTATGAAGAAAGAATTCGATACGCAGCCTATCATGAATACAAAGGAGAAATTGAGAAGAGATGGAATATAAGGTGGGGAGATCGTCAGAACGAGCTGGTATTTATTGGCCAGTACCTTAATAAGGAAAAATGTTTGAAAGAAATCGAAGGTTGCCTGCTCACAGATGCCGAAGCTCAAAATTGGCAAAACACATTATGGGAAGACGTATTTCCACAATCGATATAATATGGTGTTTGGTTTGAGTGCCGGGCTACGGTTCGGCGCTCTTTGCTTCACCCTCTCTTTAACCGCTACCTACTCGCTACTTTACCGCTAAAAGCTCACGTTTGCTACCCTAAAGGCGAATATACCGTGGATATACCGTGGATATGTGGCGAATATACCCCGAAGGAGGCCCCTACATACAGCCCTTTGAACCGAAGATTGTGTTGCAGAAACCGCCCCTTTCTAATGCCATTTTAATGAAAAACACCTATTATGCAACAGATTATGGCAAAATAATAAGAACGGAAAAATGCTGACGAATACCAAGATTCCAATTGCATATATATTTAGAAAAATTCGCGTACAAATAGTATATGTTATTATCATCGGCCTGATTGTGAAATCTGTTGCTATTTATTTCATTGATTTCATTCCTCAAATGCCGATAGCTATACCGGCCTTTATAGGCACCGCGATTTCGGTTCTACTATCTTTTAATCTAAACCAATCGTACGACCGCTGGTGGGAAGCCCGGAAAATTTGGGGCGCGATTGTTAACGACAGTCGAAGTTTGGTTCTTCAATTACAATCCTTCGTAAGCGAAGAAAAGCAAGCCATTATCCGGCAGATAGCGCTTCGGCATGTTGCATGGTGCTATAGTTTAGGGCAAAATTTACGGGGTTTGGATCCGAAAAAAAACATAGAGGATCTAATCAATACAGAGGATATGCGAGAAATGGATAACCATAGTAACAAACCGCTAGCGCTGTTGCAAATGAATGCGTTACAAATTGCGAATTTAAAGAAAGATGGACATTTAACTGAATTCTATCATGTTCAATTAAACACAACTTTAGTTAAGTTCTCGGATGCGATGGGCATGGCAGAGCGTATAAAAAACACGATCTTCCCGGTTACTTATCGCTTGTTTCTGCATTTTATGATTTACGTTTTTGTAGTTACTTTATCCATTTCGCTGGGTGAAATTGATAGTATATATGAAATACCGCTACTGGTGGTCATATCCGGATGTTTTCTACTGCTCGAAAGAACAGCCACTCATCTCCAGGATCCTTTTGATAATCGTCCAACGGATACACCGGTTACTGCCGTTGCACGAACCATCCATATTAATACCTGTAATTTACTGAAAGAAAGTAAAACACCGGCGCCGCTGAATCCGGAATCTTTTTACATTCTCTAACCTCCGGGTTCAAAAGAATTACACTAGGACAGGCTACGGCAAGAAGCTATGAAGTATTGTATGTTTCATTTTAGCCTTTCCAGTTTGCCTTTACGTTTTACAATATTTTTATAATCCCATTGAATGGCTCTTGATTTTGCGAGCCAGCGTTGCAAATCGTCTGTATCAATTTCATCAACTGAATGATAGAAGATAGAGGCGTCTCTGAATTTACCTCCTCGTTGGTTTAACCCCTCTTCTCCGAAGTCGGCCCCGCTCCAAAACATGAGTCGCACACCGGCTTTGAGTTTATTATAGCCGGCAATAGGATTGCCTTCCAAAAACCAAACGGGATGACGGTGCCATATCTTATTCTCCGCTTCAGGTAAGTTGCTACTGATTTCTTTGGCAAGTAATTCACAGATAGCTTGGTCTTCACCTTTAAGAAAACTGTTGTAGTCGAGAATTTCTTTAGCAATAATATTCTTCATTCTTTTAATTTCTTTAAAAATAAAACATTTTTCTTACTTCATTTTTTCTATCCGTTTTTTCCTTACGAGGTACAAAGCATTTTTAAGTGTATGATCCTTCCCACTTTCTTTTGAAACAAATGAAGGGGGCCTTGTGTTGCTTTTAAAAGATAAATCTGCTGATTATGGTAAACATAACTTCTGTATGGAAAGATAACTCGAAGCAAGGCTCCTTTCCTATTCTCGATCAGGACCTTACCGTAGACGTTGCAATCATTGGCGGCGGAATTACGGGTATTACCGCTGCCTATTTATTGGCAAAGCAAGGAAAAAAAGTAACCGTACTAGAAGCCCGTGCTATTGGCGAAGGCTCCACAGGATTTTCTACCGGGAATCTTTATGCCATACCGGGTAGTGAAGGACTGCATACCATTGAAAAGAAGTGGGGGAAGGAGCATGCGAAGCAAATTGTTGAGTCGCGGGCAGCTGCCGTTGATTTTATCGAAGCGCTTATACAGGAGTTCAATATCAATTGCGGCTTTGTACATGTCCCTTGGTGTTTATTCTCCGAACAAGGGGAAAGTGCCTCTTACATCCAAAAAGAAAGAGAAGCAGTGGAAAGAGCTGGACTAACAACATCGGATTTTATTCCATTTGATATAAAGCCAAGTGTCGGTTTCAGCATCGCCAATCAAGCTCAATTTAACCCTTTGCAATATACGGTTGCACTAGCTCAACATATTCAGTCAGATTCTTGTTTAATCTTTGAACACACCAAAATGATGAGTTATGAAGAAGGTGAACCCTGTATCGTCATAACTGATCGAGGTAAGATAACGGCAACAGAAGTAATTATGGCAACACACACACCCAAAGGCCTCTATTTCGTCCATTCTTCTATGGAGCCTTACAGGGAGTATGCCGTTGCAGCCACACTAAATGACAACTACCCTCCTAATGGAACTTATTGGGATATGATATCGAAACAGCATTATTCTATACGAACCTACGATACGGCCCATGGCAAAGTGCTGATGGTATTGGGAGAGAAGCATAAGGTTGGTACAGAGGAACACAACGAGTCGCGCTTCCGGAATCTAGAGAATTTCCTCCGCGAACGTTTTAATGTTAATTCCGTTGTTTACAGTTGGGCCGCTCAACAATATAAGCCGGCGGATGGTATCCCGTACATTGGCAAGAGCTCCGGTAGTAAGAAAACCTATATCGCTACGGGCTTCTCGGCCGATGGCTTAGTTTATGGGACCCTCGCTGCTATCATTATCAGTGCTGAAATCATCGGCAATCCTAACCCATGGAATAAGCTGTATGATGCTTCGCGCATTACGCCCGTTGCGTCGGCCGCCAATTATATAAAAGCCAACGCTTCTGTTACCTATGAGTTAATTAAAGATTATTTATTCAAAGAAAATGTGGACCACTTCTCCGAAATAAAGCCAACGGAAGGTAAGATTATGGAGATTAATGGGCAAAAATGTGCCGTATCCCGAAATCGAACAGGAGACCTATTCATTGTCTCAGCGGCCTGCCCCCATATGGGCTGTATTGTCCATTGGAATAGTGGTGAACAGTCTTGGGATTGCCCCTGCCATGGCAGTCGCTTTACGACAGATGGGGAGGTGATTGAGGGACCTGCAATAAGCGCTTTAGCCCCCATTCATCATGAACCGTCTAAATCGTAATACTGTCTTTTTGTATGCGCAAGATACACAATAAACGTATCTTTATTAAAGACGTGAACCAAGTATTTAATCCGACAACATGCTGTCGGCATCTTTATTGTACTTATTTTTATAGTCTAAAGGCGATAGTCCCGTTATCTTTCTAAAAACTTCACGGAAAGCTTTTACATCTGAATAACCTACTTCGTACATCACTTCATTGATGGTCTTACGCGTTGTTTCAAACGCTTTTTTGGCCGATTCGATCTTTACCCGCTGCAAATATTCAATAGGCGTATTACCGGTCGCTTTTATAAATCGCCGGTCAAAATTTCGCCTACCTATAGCAAGTTTTCTCGAAAGATCTTCTACGGAAATTTTCTCATTGAAATTATCTTCTATATATTGCTGCGCTTTTATTATAACTTCATCGCCATGCGACTTTTGTCCGGTGAATATCGTGAAAGCAGATTGCGTTTGACGGTCAATCTCTACTTGAAAGATTTTGGAACAATAAATGGCCGTTTCCCGATCATAATACTTCTCAACCAAATACAAAAGTAGATTCAGAAATGAGTAACCACCCCCATTAGTGTAAATACCGTTTTCATCCGTAATTAATTTTTCGGTTTTTAACTGTACTTCCGGAAATAAGGACCTAAAATTGTCTGCTGAATTCCAATGAATAGAACAACTCCTTTTATCCAGTAATCCCGAGGAGGCTAACATAAACGCACCCGTGCACATACTAGCCACTTCTGCGCCATTTTTATATTGCTCGCGAAACCAGTTTATCAACACCATATTATCCTCCATTGCTTGTTTGAATTCAGGGTTTAAAGAAGGAATTAACACAAGATCGGTCTTCTTTAACGCCGATATATTGACCTGTGGCTTTATAGTCAGCAGTCCATTGATAAATGCAGATTCTTCTGCTACGCCCGCCGTCTCGATTTTAAATAATGGTTTATTCCCTTTTTTCTCCCAATAGCTGTTGGCACCGGTAAAAATTTGGTACGCGCCAACAATGCAAGCGATGGTACTGTTGGCCGTTTGTATATTGGGTACTAATATGGTAAGGTGTTTCATCTGCTTCGGATTTACGACGGTTATATGCAAAGTTAACCAATTCATATGTCCAAATCAACCCGCCATAAAGTCTATTTGACACCCCCGGTTGATGTACTTGGATCGCTAACTTTGACTTAAGACAGTACGAAAAAGAATAAAATCAAAATAAAATGAAAAGTGAAAATAAGAGTTTTAGCACCACGCTGGTGGTCAACGCAAAACCACAGGAAGTTTTTAAGGCGGTTAACAACGTTCGTGGTTGGTGGTCAGAAAATATTGACGGCGATACAGACAAGCTCCATAGTGAATTTTCTTACCATTATCAGGATGTGCACCGAGCCAAAATGAAAATCACTGAAATGGTGCCGAATGAAAAAGTAGTTTGGCATGTGCTTGATAATTATTTCAAGTTCGCGCAAGAAAAAACGGAATGGAAAGATACCTATGTAATTTTTGAGTTAACCGAAAAAGACGGAAAAACAACTTTGAGATTTACACATCAGGGCTTAGTTCCGGCCTATGAGTGCTTCCAAATTTGCCACGACGCATGGACACATTATATCCAGAACAGCTTAAAGGATTTAATCTTAACCGGAAATGGGAGTGCGACACCCAAAGATGATGAAACCGAAGATTTGGAGAAAGAGTCGCCGGAAAACAGCGACACGACAAGAAACAAAAGCATTCGTCATCGATTGCTTATTGAAGCACCTGTTGAAAAAGTTTTTGAGGCCCTAACTACCCAAGAAGGTTTAGCGGGGTGGTGGACGCCGGATACCCTGGCAAAACCAACCATTGGAAGTATCTTACGCTTTTCTTTCGGCCCTGACTATTTCAAAGAAATGAAAGTAGAGCAGCTTAAACCCTACAGTAAGATAAAATGGCTTTGTGTTAGCGCTTATGAAGAATGGATAGGCACAAGGCTTACTTTTGAGCTCGAACCGCATAAAAAAGGATGTATACTGTTCTTCCATCACGATGGATGGAAAGACTACACGCCCGAGTTTGCCTCTTGCAGTTATGATTGGGCGCTTTTCTTCAGAAGTCTGAAGCGCCTTTGCGAAACCGGTAAGGGTGCCCCCTATCCGGATTACAATAAATAAGTGTTAAAAATACGTATTCCCTAGTCCCGAGGACGCTCTTGGGATTAGGGAATATATAAAAATGCAATGTTCACTTTTCCTCTTCTACCGCGACTTGCCCATCAAACTTTTTATCAACGACCAATAATAAAAATGGCTGTATCTTCATGCTTAGTTTAGCACCAATATCTTGTTTATAACGCAGGAGGAGATGACCTTCCTTTTTTGCAGGGAGACCGCCTTCATCTTCACGGCCAGTTCATCTGCAGGTGAAATAACGGCAATAGCAAATTGCTTTGTAAAATCAATCGGGGTCGGTTTCCCCTGATCCCCCATAACTGTGGCCATTCCAAAAATTTTATCAAACTCTTCACGACTTGATATTTTAGGTGTTGATAAACTGGTTTCATCAAAATCGTTTCGGACAAAATAGTTTTCAGCTAATACATAAGGAACTTCTAGCTCATCACTATTTGTGGTATGGGCATTCACCATGTCTTCGCTATTCATTCGTTTTTGCTGATTACTACAGGACAAAAATGCGATGATGTTCATTGCCATGAATGGGATGATGATTATTGGAAATTTCCTGACAAGGCCTTTTTTCATGGGTTTCTATTCATAAAATGATATCTGCTGATAGAACAGTTCGCTTCATCAAATGGTTTCAGAAATCGACTAATAGCTTAGACGATTCCGCCAAATTTCTACAAAGTGCCTGCTAATGAATGACTAAACTATTCGAATAAGCACATTCAATGTATGAAATTTCCTAGAAAACATCCTAAAAGTTGATTAAAGACGATGAAGGTTGATTTACAACCCGAGAGAAAATCCGAAAAATTGGCTGGGCTTGGAACGCAATTGAACGATTTTGAACTGCATTGAATTTGTTAGATCCGACTGAATCTTTTTCATTTGTTCAATAAGTCAACCCAGTTATACGTCTATAATCATTTAAATCGCATGAAAACAATTTTAGAAAACAACAAGGAGGTAACCAAGCTTATCGCGCTATTTATGAGCATTTTCGGCTTATCCATAGCCTATGCACAGGATTCGATCACGCTGGATGCTAAAGTAATACAAACCCGGTCCGTGGCGATAAATCGGACGGTTAAGTTTGAAAGGAACGACATTTATCTGACAGCAAAAGAGGGTGATGGTTATTTACGGATAAATGGTGTAAACTTTCGGCAAGGGGTCATAGAAGCTGACATAAAAGGAAGTAATACCCCGCAGCGAAGCTTTGTAGGTATCGCCTTCCATGGAAGTAATGATCAAACCTTTGAGGCAGTCTATTTTCGTCCTTTTAATTTCGAAAATCAGGAACGGAAATCGCACAGTGTCCAATACATTGCTCATCCTACCTATACATGGAATAAGCTCCGCAGTGACAGTCCCGGAAAATATGAAGCAGCGTTGAATATGGATATCAAACCAGATGACTGGTTCCATGTTCGGATACACGTTAAAGAATCAACGGTTGATGTTTATATTAATGACAGTAACGTGCCAACACTATCTGTGGATAGACTTAGTAAAACTGATACCGGATGGGTGGGCTTTTGGACCGGAAATTCTTCTGATGGATGGTTCAGGAATATAAAATTGAGGTCAATAAACAACTAGGAAACCGAAATTCGCAGTACATCGCTAAAATAGCGAATCGACCCAGCCTCGTCAATGTAAACTTAGTTGTTATGTCAGTGTTCTTGCGGATTAAATACAGGTATAAAACTGATCGATGTTTCTTTTGTTAATAAAAAACATGCAAGGGATGCGATGGCGCTACAGAGGCTGGCCAAGCAATGGAACGAGTGATAGAAGGAATCAAAAACATGTTGAAAGGACGAAGAATCAATATTTTTTAGTAAAAATGGAGGGCCCTTTAGGGCTAGGTTAGCTATGCCGCTTGATCAATACCGTAACAAACGAGATTTTAAAAAGACCAGTGAACCGAAGTCAGGTAAGAGTCCGAACCGGAAACAACTCACTTTTGTGGTGCAAAAACACAAAGCTTCGCGATTACATTACGACTTTCGATTAGAAATGGATGGGGTGCTGAAAAGCTGGGCTGTGCCTAAAGGCCCATCCACTGATCCGCAGAACAAGCGTTTGGCGATGATGGTAGAAGATCATCCCATGGACTATCGGCAGTTTGAGGGGATTATCCCTAAAGGACAATATGGCGGCGGTACGGTAATTGTTTGGGACGAAGGCACCTATGAACCAATAGAAGGACTGAAGAGTAAGAAGGCACAAGAAAAACATTTATTGGAGCAGCTTCATAAAGGGTCACTCAAAATCCGGCTACATGGACATAAACTAAAAGGCGAATATGCGCTGGTAAAAACACAAGGGATGGGTGAAAACGGCTGGCTCCTTATCAAACACAAAGACGAATTTGCCAGTAAATCTGATATCACTAAAAAAGACAAGTCGGTGCTTTCTGACAAAGCATTGGAAGAGATTGAAAAAAGCAGCAATAAGGTATGGCAAAACGGCCGTGAGAAAACCGTTGAAAAGTCTAGAAAGACCACACAAGCAAAAAAAAGCAAAAATGCTGATGAACACTTGGCAGATGATGTAAATGAAGCCGGAGAGCCGCAGAAGATGGATGTACCCAGCTTGCTAAAAAAAGCACCGGAATCCACTATTCCGAAATCAATCAAACCGATGAAGGCTACCCTTATTGACGAACCTTTTGATGATCCGGATTGGCTATACGAAGTAAAATGGGATGGTTATCGTGCCATTGCCAAGGTCAGTAAGACAGATGTTAAACTAATTTCTCGGAATAATATTCCTTTCGATAAATACTATCCGCTTGTCGACCTTTTGAAAGGATGGCGTATCAATGCCATAATTGATGGGGAAATTGTTGTGCTAGATGAAAAAGGGCTGTCCGACTTTGGGGCCTTACAGAATTGGCGAAGCGAAGCCGATGGCAACTTGGTTTATTACGTTTTTGACATTTTATGGTATGAGGGCAAAAACCTGATGGGATTGCCATTGGTAGAACGACAGGCAATCCTTCAGGACATATTACCTACCGATGATGATCGTATCCGCCAAAGTAAGGTTTTCGCCGCAAGGGGGATCGACTTTTTTGACGCGGCAGAGCAGGTCGGGCTTGAAGGTATTATAGCAAAAAAAGCTGATAGTAAGTACACCTCTGACCTCCGATCGAAAGAGTGGCTTAAGATCAAAGTGCAACGGCGACAAGAAGTAGTGATCGCTGGATTTACGCGTAATGAGGGAACGTCCAAAGCGTTCAGTGCCCTCGTCATGGGGGTGTATGACGGAAAGAAACTTCGATATGCGGGTAAAGTGGGCACCGGTTTTTCGGACAGCAAGCAGAAGGAAATGATGAAGCTATTCAAACCGCTGATTACCGACAGAAGTCCCTTCGATGTAGAACCTGACGTGGACAAGCCATCCCGTTTTCGTCCACAACGACTCGGCGCAAAACCTACATGGCTGAAACCGGAACTGGTATGCGAAGTGAATTACGCCGAAGTTACCAGCGAAGGAATTTTCCGGCAGGCATCTTTCAAAGGTATGCGGGAGGACAAAGAAGCCGATGATGTCGTATTGGAGAAAGCGGCTGACACAGAATCCACCGTGGCCGAGGTGGAAGAAGAAGACAAGGGGACTAAACATGCAATCAAGCCCGCTAAAACCGAAAGGCGTACCCTCTTGAACCCACGTGAAGAGACGCAAACACGCAAAGTTAATGGTAAAGAATTGAAATTTACGCATCTCAGCAAGGTCTATTGGCCGGATGACGGCATTACCAAACGAGACATGTTCAACTATTATTACAGAATAGCCGAATTTATCTTACCCTACTTGAAAGATCGTCCGATGTCTCTGAACCGCTTCCCAAATGGCATTAAAGGTCCAAGCTTTTATCAAAAAGATGTGAAGGGAAAAGTGCCGGAATGGGTAAGCAAAACTTACCCATACACCACCAGCGAGGGTGAACATAAAGAATACCTGGTTGGCGACGATGAAGCAACCTTGCTATGGATGGCGTCATTAGGCTGTATTGAGATGAATCCTTGGTTTAGCAGAGTGCAGTCGCCCGATAATCCGGATTATTGCGTGATCGATCTGGATCCTGATAAAAACACCTTCGAGCAGGTCATCGAAGCCGCTCAGGAAGTGAGGAAGGTATTGGACGCTTTAGGCGTATCGAGCTATCCTAAAACATCAGGGTCCACCGGTATTCATATTTACATCCCATTGGGAGCGAAATACTCTTATGAGCAATCGCAGCTTTTTGCAAAGGTCATCGTCAGTCTGGTACACGAGCAACTACCCGATTTCACATCCTTAAAACGAAAAGTAAGTGATCGAAAAGGGAAGATGTATCTAGACTTCTTGCAAAACCGGCCCGGAGCCACTATAGCTGGCCCCTACTCCCTACGACCAAAGCCGGGAGCAACCGTCTCGATGCCACTTGCCTGGGACGAAGTGAAACGTGGTTTAAAAATGAGCGACTTTACTATTCACAATGCTTATGATCGGTTGAAAGAGACTGGTGATCTCTTCAAAGGAGTACTTGGAAAGGGAATAGAACTTAATAAAATCATAAAAAAGGCGCAGAACGATTTGTAATCGTTTATTCCATTCTTATGTTAGATGGTATCCCCAAGGAAAGTGTCAAATTTGCCTTGCTTCTAATTGAATTAGGTACCTTTGACACACGACCACTTCGTCTTAATTGTTTGGCGCGAACAAATAACAATAGATATTGAGATATGAACACCAATCAAAGTCAAATCGGCCCAAAAATGCGCATTGAAATATGGAGTGATATGATGTGTCCATTTTGTTATATCGGTAAAAGACATTATGAAGCTGCTGTAAAACAGTTTGCGGAACAGGATAAATTAGAAATAATCTGGAAGAGTTTCCAATTAGACCCCACTATTCCGGAGCAAATGGATATCCATCCTAGCGTATATCAATATTTGGCTGAGCGTAAAGGAATTAGTTATGCTGAATCAAAAGCAATGCACAGCCATGTTATTAACATGGCGAAAGAAGCTGGCTTGGAATATAATCTTGACGATGCAATTGTATCCAACTCATTCAAAGCTCATCGAATTATGCAATTTGCAAAAACAAAAGGTTTAGGTGATGCAGCCGAAGAACAGCTTTTTAAAGCGTATTTCGGAGATGGGCGTAATTTGAGTGATTCAGAAACACTCATTGAAATTGGCAAGGTTATCGGACTGACAGAAGCAGAAATACAAATTGCACTTACTGACGACATCTACGCTTATCGAGTGCACCAAGACATACGGGAGGCCAAAGACTTAGGTATTAGGGGGGTGCCCTTTTTTTTATTTAATCAAAAGCATGGAGTTTCCGGAGCTCAACCATCAGATGTATTTCTACAGACCTTGGAACAATCGTTTAAGGAATGGCAAAAAACGAATGCTGTTGACTAAGCAGCTAAACAGACGGTAATATATGCAACTGAGCTGACGATGGCAGTTAACCCTATTCATAACGGACCCTGATTCAGGGCTTATCTCGTCCGATAAACCGACTTTTTCCCAGCAAAAAGTCGATCGCTCTTATTACATTTTTATCGATGCTTGTTTCCGTTTTTAAATTGGCAATGTATCGAATAATTTCATTCTGTAGCGACGGACTTAGTTTATCAAAGACATCTTTGGCATCTTGGTTTTCGCCAAGTGCGGCCACTAACTTTTGGTGGGGTTTAATCGTTCGATCACCGGGGTCGAATTCAAGCGTCAATTCAACGACCTCTCCTATTCTTTTCGGAGAGTTTTTAAGCATCAATGTGTTAACGTACAGACGCCAGTCCCCCTGATACTTCACTAATGTTTGTTTATAAGGATTCCCATTTATCGATCCTCGAATCGGAATTTTTCCCTTTTCCTTTCCTGCTTCTTTAAAAATATCTTGTAAGATTTTTTCAGGCACAAATACAAAAGGATTAATACCAATGATATTTATTTCAGCAACAAATTTATGCATCGTCTTTTCCAGCTTGGCATCTTAATTTTTTAACCATCTACTTAAAAATATAGGTTTTCTTTTAAATAGCCAAAAACAACAAAAGCCCTGCTTTGGGTAGCATGGGCTTCTGTATGTTATAATCAACCTAAACCTTACTACATAAACGCATATTTTGCTTTTTTGTTTTGCTAGCTTTATTTTTTTGTTTACAAGAAGAAATCTACCGAGTATCAGCGATCGAATACTTATTGCGTACGTTTTAAAAAATGAATGTTATATTCGTAATCATTATTCTTTTTATGGCTGGAATTGAAAATTATATCCTATTTTTAGCAACCACAATAATCTTTGTTATGACACCTGGGATTGACACTGTGTTTGTGTTAAACAAATCCATTGCGGAGGGAAGAGCGGCGGGTGTGCATTCGATGTTAGGTATTACTTGTGGAATATTAGCACACACCTTGTTTGCCTCGCTTGGCCTTTCCATGATTATTGCACAGTCGGCCATGGCGTTCTCTGTTGTTAAATACGTAGGTGCACTGTATTTAATCTTTCTTGGGCTTTCCTCACTTCGCTCAAAAAAGGAATTGCAATTTGATATAGAGATAACCAAAGGTAAAAGTGGCTTTCAGAACTTTTATGCCGGTTTTATTACCAATATTCTCAATCCAAAAGTAGCATTGTTCTTCCTTTCCTTTTTTCCCCAATTTATTAACAAAGCGTATATGGATGATCCTAGTCCTTTTATAGCCCTTGGCGCAAGTTTCGCGCTATTGGGTAGTATTTGGCTTTCACTTATTGCTTATTGTTCTTCACTGTTCTCTGCCAAATTAAAGAAAAATTTGAAACTGAATAGCTGGCTCAACGAAATAACGGGCTGTGTGTATCTTTTAATGGGCATTAAAATGGCCTTTACAAAAAGATAACGATCACGTCCATCCGGTATCCAAATAAATAGCAGGTGAGCATGCTCCGTACGGCTAATTTAGCATTAAATTTGATCCTACATTTGTACTCCAAAAAACCTTAAGATGTTCGACCACTTTCCTTTCTACATAGGCTTACTGATTGTGATCTTGCTTCTGATCATGCTTGCAAAAAAATTGCGTATTGCTTATCCAATTGTACTAGTTATTGCCGGCCTGCTTATCAGTTTTATTCCGGGTCTACCTCGTGTCCATATAGAGCCCGAACTTATCTTTGTGATTTTCCTTCCCCCTTTGTTGTACGAAGCCGCATGGGCAACTTCCTGGAAAGAACTTTGGCGGTGGCGGCGCATTATCGTAAGCTTTGCTTTTGTCGTAGTTTTTCTAACAGCCCTCTCGGTAGCCTTGGTAGCCAATCATTTTATACCCGGATTCTCGCTGGCGCTAGGTTTTGTCCTCGGTGGTATTGTTTCGCCACCGGATGCGGTTAGCGCCACTGCAATCCTAAAATTTGTAAAAGTACCACGTAGAATGGTTTCCATTCTGGAGGGCGAAAGTTTAATGAACGACGCCTCTTCGTTGATCATCTTCCGATTTGCTCTCGTTGCGGTTGCTACCGGGCAATTTGTGTGGCATGAAGCGGCGCTCAGTTTTGGATGGATGGTTACTGGCGGTGTAGGAATAGGCCTGGCCATTGGGTGGATTTTTATGAAGGCTCATAAGTTACTACCCACCGATCCACAGATCGATATTGTACTGACCATTGTAACACCCTACGTGATGTATATTGCAGCAGAGGAAGCCCATTGTTCAGGCGTGTTGGCGGTAGTTTGCGGTGGTCTGTTATTAGCCAATAAGCGCCATAATTTTTTAAGTAGCCAATCGCGACTAAGAGGTTTCAACGTATGGCAAAGCTTGGTGTTTGTGCTAAATGGCCTGGTATTTATGCTAATTGGTTTGGAATTGCCCGAAATCACTGCCGAGCTAGGTGGTATGAGCTTATCATCCGCTATAGGCTATGGCTTACTAATAAGTGCTGTGCTTATTATCGGCCGGATACTTGCAGCTTATGGAGCCGTGCTCGTTACGTTAATCGCCCGAAACTTTATCACCGTAGCCGACAAAAGAAACCCTGGAGCAAGAACGCCTTTTTTACTCGGTTGGTCGGGTATGCGGGGTGTAGTATCACTTGCTGCTGCCTTATCGATTCCGGTGCAGCTTGATAATGGAACAATATTTCCGCAACGCAATCTTATCTTATTTATTACGTTTGTAGTCATTCTCGTAACCTTGCTGGTGCAAGGATTAACCCTTCCCTATTTAATTAAGAAGATAGGCTTTCCTAACTTCGGCGACACCTTACCGGAGGAGGAAGCCGACAAATGGATTAAACGGCAATTGGCAACGCAGGCTCTGCGACATCTACAAACCTCCTATAAAGATCATTTGGAAAGTGATGGGATGTTAAAGCAACTCGTTTACAAATGGGAGCATAAGACCCGTACAGATGCTCCGGAAGAAAATATAAGCGGCCGACATAAAGAGATTTATTTAGCGATTATACAAGAACAACGGACCTGGCTGCTAATACATAGTAATAAAGAACAAAATCTTGACGAGGAGATTGTGCGGAAACATCTCTATTACCTTGACCTAGAGGAGGAACGTTTAGCCTTGCTGAAGGGTTAATCGATCTCCCGGTCGTTAAACATGCATCGTACCACTCCCGTCCCTAGTTAATTTAAGGAACGGGAGGTAGAGCTCTACATCATGTTCAAACCTTCTATTATCGTTTCTTATAATATTTTAGGAACCACACTATTTATAAATTCTTCAATATTGGTATATCCATCACCGTCCCGATCCAAGCTCGCATCGCCTGCATCTTTTGGATTCAAACCATGTGCAGTTTCCCACTCGTCCGGCATACCGTCTTGATCTGCATCCTGATAAGGAGTTCCCTTGTAGGTAGGGTAGCCACCAACCTGTTCCGGATCAGCGATTATGCCCATTTTATAGGAGTCTGCGGGTAGACGGCGTTTAACATAAGGGCTGCTTACGTCAGCTTTACTGTTTTTGTTATAAATAATCTTACCCGTTGCGACCTGTTTAATGACCCGTTCATCTACTGCATCGCGTTTCGGCAAGTTTGCTCCGACGTTCTTTAATACATGGTCATAAGCTTCTTTTGCGGACATCAAGGTAACTTTAGCCATCGGGAATGGTTTGTCGACACGAATCTGTGCGGTGTAAGGCTCCGCATTGGGCTTGTTTCCAATCTGTACACCCCCGGCCCAATTATCCGCTGTTACTGTTGCATTTCCTTCCACGATATTACCCGAGACATAAGCTTTTCCATATTCATTTTCATGCCCGCGATCTCTATTTCCTTCCGGCTTCAGTATACGATGCCCAATAGGTTTATCAATCGGCGTGATCGGCCCCGGTTTGTAATAGTTATTAATAAAATTGAAAAGCGAACGATGATCGCCCCCATCAGCGCTTCGATTCCACCAATTGAAGATAACATTATTAACAAAGCCAAAATCACCGTACATACCTATAGAAGGATTCCGACTAATGTTAGACGCCCAAAGGTTTCGCATAAACGTGCTGTTGAGTCCGCCAATGGTACTTCCAAAAGCGTGGTTATAACGGTCTAAGGCTTCTGAAAAGATTGAATTCTGTATAGTTACATTGACTGTTGGCAGTTTTTCCTGTTTCGTGCTATCTCCCCTATTATATACGTGACGATACATTGACATATTCTCATCGAGGCCCCAGCTCGCTGATACATGATCAATAATAATATTCCCGATACCATTTCCTCCCAAGGCATCGTCTCGTCTGTTAACATCGGTACTTCCCCGTCTGAAACGCATGTAGCGAATCACGACATCATGCGTATCAATCCATACCGATTCACCCGCAATACAAATACCGTCGCCAGGGGCAGTTTGCCCGGCAATGGTAATATAGGGCGCTCGGATACTAACGGGGCTTTTCAGATGAATAATACCAGCTACATTAAATACGACAATACGTGCCCCCCCTTGTTCACAGGCTTCGCGAAAGGTCCCCGGGCCGCTGTCTGCCAAACTCGTAACCACATATACTTTACCACCACGCCCCCCAAAAGAAAACGCACCACCACCTTCAGCGCCGGGAAAGGCAGGTATTTTTGCCTGTGGAAGATCTTCGGGTTTACTTGCCCAAGGGATATAGGGCTTCCCATTTTTCGCTTCTTTCTCGATAACCGGAAGTGCTTTAGCCCAAGCTGCCTCCTCATGGGCTTGAAATTTGGCCATCTCCGCATTTGCGGAATCTTCTATTGCTTTCGGTATAACTGGATATTGCGCCTTTGTGACACCTATTGAGCATGCCAACATACCCAGTGTGATTGCTGTGATTGATGCTTTCATCATAAATTAAAATTGATTCGCAATTAATGTAGAGGTGTTACGCTCTTGTCCCATCTAATATTGGCTAGTTGAAACAAATATCTACGCAATCGCATCATTTTTTTTGACCTTTATTATCTTCTTTCTATAACATCTTAGCTATCCTTGTAAAAAATTAGGAAGGCTAATTTATCTATAGAGAAAAACAAGAAGAATTTCTTTTGCATTACACTTTTTTTTAGCTTTGCAGCACCCATGTGTACGATGAAATCAAAACTTACTGTTTGCTTCTTGATACTGGTTGTATTAATGCAGCCTTTCGGCAGATTTTGGTTATTCGTATCTTTTAAATTAAATCAGCAGTATATAGCGACGGAGCTCTGTATTAATCGAGATCGGCCCGAATTACAGTGTAACGGGCAATGTGTTTTGATGAAAAAAATGAAAGAGCTCGAAAAAAGAGAACATGAACAGCAGCAAGAAATGGTAAAGCAGCTGGCTGAAATCATCTATTTACAAACGCCCCAACTTGCTCAACTTAATACAATTCCTACTTACAACATTAAGCAATCTTTTCTGATTGCCTATACCCAAGGAAGGCCAACTAATTACCATACTTCTTTATTGAAACCACCCAGGGTGTAATTTAAAATCTTTTTCAGACATAGGCATCAACCGTTTTAGCAAGATTCGGCATGTATTCTTTTTTGATTTTAAATTATGCTTTAACAATGAGATTCATAAGTAGTCTCTTTGTGTTATTGCTTCTTTCTATAGCAGTAACGCAAGGACAAACCATTTCTATCGATACGAACACCACGCGTAAACTCGACGAGGTATTGATCAGTGCACGACAAAAGCGCTATCAGATTGATAGTGTAACCAATGTTACGCGCACACCCAGTTCGTTGCAGCAAACACCGCAATCCATACAAGTGATTAGCCAACAGGTCATTCGCGACAAGCAGGCATTTACGCTAAACGATTTAACGAATACCTTAACAGGTGTAAAGGCCAATAACGGTATGGGATATTACAGCCTAAGAGGCTTTACTTTTTACAATCCTTTTGACGCAGGCATCATCACCTTCAACGGCATACGGGGAAATTTATATTTATGGAGTCAACAACCGCTACTTTACAATATAGAACAGGTTGAAGTATTAAGGGGACCTTCTTCGGTTCTTTTCAGTAATAATGCACCGGGGGGCACCATAAATTTTACCACTAAAAAGCCATTATCGCTGCCGCAGCTGGAACTAAGTGCATTTTATGGCAGCTGGAATGCTAAACGATTTTCTTTGGATGCTACGGGCCCCTTAACTAAGAATAAAAAACTGCTTTATCGTAGTATTGTCGGGTACGACCAAGGAAATAGTTTTCGCGACTATCAGGATGTTCGTAACTTGTTAATTGCTCCTTCCCTTTCTTATGAATTTAATTGCACCGGCAAACTGCTGCTGGAGGTAAACTACGCCTACGAGAAAGCCGTGCAGCAATATGACCGAGGTTCTTATGTTTTCACTCGCCCTGATGGTACCTTTGATTTTGATTATTATCCGAATAACCTAACGGCACAGAGCCCGAGTGACTATGGAAAAACGCATAACACATCCGTCAATCTGCGTTACGATCAACAATTGGGCAATAAGCTCCGACTTACCTTGGTGCAACATTATGTGCGAAGTCGTTTCGATTATACCGACCATATTGTAACCGGTTTGATTCAGCATGACTCGATCAGTAGATCGTATCAAGACTGGCTATACGACCAATTTAACTGGCAAACAACGGCCTTTCTCAACTATGTTTTAAAAACAGGGCCATTAACTCATAATATCTTAACCGGTATCGATTATAATAATTATGGTTGGCATAAAAATGACTACCGAAATTCACCGGCGCAACGCATTAGCATTTTTAATCCCGATTATAGCCTTGACCCCCCAGCCCCTAACCCGGAAGTCGATTATTACGACGACAATAAAGAGCGTATTCATTTAATTGGCACTTATGTGCAGGATCAGATAAAATATAAAGATTTAATTTTGTTGCTATCCTTGCGCTATGATGATTACAGCTTGAGACGCGTCCCTTTATCAGCGCGTGATAATGAGCAAGGAAACGAATCGGATGCTTCGGCCTGGATTCCGCGAGTAGGATTAGTCTATTCGCCTATTGATGCGCTTTCCTTTTACGGCAGCTA
This sequence comes from Olivibacter sp. 47, assembly GCF_030372825.1. Lineage (NCBI taxonomy): Bacteria > Pseudomonadati > Bacteroidota > Sphingobacteriia > Sphingobacteriales > Sphingobacteriaceae > Olivibacter > Olivibacter sp. 47. Next base: position 4,286,359 of record NZ_JAUCNR010000001.1, on the reverse strand, counting down.
CACCACATCCTTCAATCCACAAACTTCCAATTCAGTACGAAACGGAGGGCCATTCCCGCCAAGAACAGCCAAGCAGGTTGAAGTGGGCAGCAAATCGTCTTGGTTCGAGAATCAATTTTCATTGACATTGGCGGCTTATCAGATCGATTACACCAATATATTAGCTGCTGCGCCGACAGATGAAAACCCAAATAGACAAGTCGCCATCGATGGAACACGTAGCAAAGGTTTTGAGGCCACTACCCAAGGGAACATCCATCATTTCAATCTGATAGTTGGATATGCGTACAACGATCATGTACTATTATCCGATAATACCTTAGGCGCTAAAGGTAGTCGCTTTGCAAATGCTCCCAAGCATATGGCCAATGCCTGGATCAAATACAATTTATCAACTGGTTTTGCAAAGGGGCTTGGTATCGGTATCGGTGGCAGGTACACCAGCAACCAGGTAGGTTTTGTAAGTGCACAAAATTTTTTGATACCAGCTTCCACTGTACTTGACGCTATGCTTAATTATGAACGTAACCGCTATAACATTCAATTCAATGTATATAATATTACAGATGAACGCTATTTTTTAGGCGGCAATTCGCGTACGGTTACGGCCTCGTTGGGTAATCCTTTTAATTTTAGAATAGGCATTAATTACCTGATTCGATAGTGACGTCAATAAAGAACAGATTACTACGCTGGGTATTTAGAATGCACGGCGTAACAGGGCTGATAACAGGTATTTTTCTAATCTTACTGGGATTGAGCGGATCAGCATTGGTTTTTATGGAAGAGTTGGACCATTATACCAATAGGCATCTTTTTCAAGTAAAAGAAACCGCGGCCAAAATGTCGCTTGATACGATCTATCATCGCATTACCGCTCAATATCCTCGGCTTAGCGGCATCGCCTGGTTAAATCCGCAAGCAGCTCCCACCGAAGCTTACAATTATCGTTTATACCTAAATGATAGTAAAATCCATACCTACGATCTAGCTGTATTGACCATTGATCCCTATACGGGTCGTATTATACGCGAAGGACGTTATGATCAATGGCAATCCGGCTTTATGCAGTGGTTATTTCAATTTCATTTCTCCTTTCATTTTGGTATGCCGGGTACCTTATTAACCGCTGTACTCGGAATAACTATGCTTATTTCTATTCTTACAGGCGTGCTGATTTATCGAAAACAGGTATGGAAAGTTTTGTGCTTTAAAAAACCGATTCGATGGCACAATAGAAGGATGCTAAGTTCCGATCTGCATCGTATCGTCGGTATTTGGTCTTTGTTGTTTAATGCGGTTATCTTTTTCACTGGCTTTTGGCTGAATCTTTTTGCCTTTGACTCGAGTGCATGGCACAGTAAAATGCAAGTAAATCCGCCCAATCGAGCAGATGTCCTCTCAATTGACAGCCTTTATAAGAAAGCTTCCCATGCATTGCCGCAGCTTAAAGTCCATTCCGTATATATGCCCACTCAACCCGGTCGCGGCTTCGCCATTCGCGGTAGCTTACCGGGTGATAATCCATTTTTTGGACAGGCAAGTAGCGTTACGTTAGACGTCAAAAGCGGAGCGGTCGAAGCTATAAAAGAATCCGATAAACTTGATTTCTCCGAAAAACTGCGCACACTGGTTCTACCCCTTCATGCCGGTAGTTTTGGTGGTCTGCCTGTTCGGATATTATATGTATTCATTGGTTTAACGCCTGGTTTATTAAGCATCACCGGTTTTTTATTATATCTAAAAAGAACGAATAAACAACGTAAAAGCTAGTAAGCAACAAAAATCCAACTACACCGCCAAATACTTTTTCCCGCAAAAAAGTATTCAAAAGCTCGTCGCCGGAATCTTGCTATAATGGTATGCATCAACATGCAAACAGCAAATTTCCTAGGCGACATTTCCGAAAGCCAACAGTTCATACTTTTAACCGAACGTATTAGCTTTAGCCTTTAAATATAGCCCTGTGTATGGGATCCCTACTATACAAGCGATTAATTCGGTTTGGCCCTTTCATACTGAATCGGCCATTCAATCGAATCCCGCAACTCATCAGCAGCCTGTAGCGGAAAATAAGGATTGCGCAAAAGTTCACGCGCCATGGCAATTAAGTCGGCATCGCCATTAACAAGAATGGTTTCGGCTTGCGTAGCATTGGTTATCAGCCCAACGGTTGCTGTTAGAATACCCGCTTCTTTCTTTATTTTTGAAGAAAAAGGCAATTGGTAAGCAGGACCTACAGGGATTTTTTGATAAGGAACAAGTCCGCCACTAGATACATCCAGTAGATCGACACCTCTGGTTTTGAGAATGGACGCTAACTGGATTGATTGATCCAAATCCCATCCACCTTCCGCCCAATCGCTAGCTGAAATTCTTACAAATAAAGGCAATTCTTTCGGTGCCACGCTTCGCACCGCATCAATAACTTCCAGTAACAACCGAATGCGATTCTCGAAACCGCCTCCATATTCATCTTGCCTTTGATTACTCAAAGGCGATAGAAATTGGTGCAACAAGTACCCATGTGCCGCATGTATTTCGATAAGCTCGAATCCGGCACGCAATGCACGCTCGGCCGCTGACTTAAAATTACTTACGATGGCACGAATCCCCTCTATATTCAATTCGACAGGTACGGCATAATTATCGGAGAAAGCAATTGGAGAAGGGGCCACCGGCACCCAGCCACCATCTTCAATACTAACTTTCCCTCTACCCTTCCAAGGCGCAGCCGTGCTGGCCTTACGCCCCGCATGGGATAACTGAATCCCAGGCACGGATTGTTGATTTTTAATAAATTGGGTAATCTGCAATAGCTTCTCAATATGAGCATCATTCCAAATACCTAAGTCGTCAGGTGAGATTCTGCCGTCGGGCGATACAGCGGTAGCTTCAGCGATGATTAGCGAAGCACCCCCAATAGCCCTACTTCCCAAATGCACTAAATGCCAATCATTGGCAAATCCGTCTACGGCGGAATATTGACACATCGGAGAAACTATTATTCTATTTTTTAAGGTAATTCCATTCAACGGGAGTGGACTGAAAAGCTTCGACATAATAAAGAAATAAATTAAAACACAAGTTTAAGGAAGGAATCTGAAATGTCCATCATCGTCGTCATTGCGAGGAAGAATGACGAAGCAATCTGCGTTTTTTAGGTGATCATCACCTTTTAGAAACCTCCTTTACATCAAATGTAGGGAAATTGTGTTAGATAGGTGTCAGAGAAAATTAAAAGTGAACTCCATTCACAAACCATTTAAGTGCTTTCTTGTTAGGAATTAAGGTGCTTGCGGACCTTCGAACACCTAGAAACCAATATATATGAAGATTAGACAATATGATGCCATTGTTATTGGCTCCGGACAGGCGGGCGTTCCCTTAGCGAAAAAACTTGCGAACCATGGAAAAAAAGTAGCCATCATTGAGAAGCGATGGATTGGTGGAACTTGCGTGAACGACGGTTGCACGCCTACTAAAACATGGATAGCTTCTGCAAAAGCAGCTTATGATGCCCACAAAAGTACTGAGCTCGGCGTTTTTGTAGAAGACGCTAAAATTGACATGACCATTATAAAAAAGCGTAAGGACAAAATCGTCAAAAATGCACGGAGCGGAAATCAAAAAGCATTGGAGAGTACTAAAAATTTAGATGTCATCTTTGGTGAAGCCGCTTTTACGGATTTCAAAACGATCGGTGTGACTTCCGATACCGGGTCTCAACAGATACTGAAGGCAGATTTATTTTTCTTGAATACAGGTACTGTCCCATTTATCCCCGAAATTGAGGGCCTCAACGCCATTAATTTCCTTACCTCGACCAGCATACTCGAATTGGATCAAGTGCCTGAGCATTTGCTAATTATAGGCGGCAATTATATTGGCCTGGAGTACGGCCAAATGTTCCGTCGCTTTGGCAGCAGAGTCACGATTGTGGAAAAATCGCCAAGAATTATGGCTCGCGAGGATCCGGACGTATCCGAAGAAATGCACAAATTACTGAAACCGGAAGGAATCGACATCCTGCTCAATGCGGAAACCACCTTTTTCGACAAGCAGGGACCTGAAAAAGTTGTAGCGACCATCCATACCAACGGAAAAAAGCAAAAAATTAGTTGTAGTCACGTGTTGGTCGCTACAGGCCGTGTTCCACAGACTGGACCGCTTAAGCTAAACACACCGGTGTAAAACTCGACAATAAAGGATACATAAAGGTAAACAGCAAACTCGAAACCAATGTAAAAGGCATTTATGCCTTAGGTGATGTGAAGGGCGGACCTGCATTTACCCATATTTCATATAATGATTATACAATTGTTTATCGTAATCTTTTGGAAAACACGAATTATACAACACGTAACCGATCGATACCCTATTGTGTATTTACAGACCCGCAGCTCGGACGCATCGGCCTGAGTGAGACAGAAGCGAAAAAACAGGGCTTAACTATAAAAGTAGCGAAGCTGCCGATGACCGCTGTGGCCCGCGCAGTTGAAACAGGCGATACCCGTGGTTTTATGAAAGCCATTGTAGATGCCAAAAGTAAACGAATACTAGGGGCTTCTATTCTTGCAGCGCAAGGCGGCGAAATCATGACCATCTTACAAATGGCTATGGAAGGTAAAATCACTTACGACCGCATTCGCTATGGCGTGTTTGCACATCCGCTTTATGCCGAATCATTAAATAATCTTTTTATGACATTGGAAGATTAAAATTTATGATCAAAGTACAAGGGGTAAGTAAATCGTACAATAGCCTAAAAGCAGTGAATGAGCTGTCTTTGGAAATAAAGGAAGAAGAAAATTTGATCCTTCTCGGTGCGAGTGGTTGCGGTAAAACGACAACGCTTAAAATGATTAACTGCCTGATTAAACCAGATCAAGGACAAATTTTCATTAATGGCAAGAACATTCAGGACCAGTCTCCGATAGACCTGCGACGGAATATCGGTTATGTTTTACAAAATAATGGCCTGTTCCCCCACTATTCAGTCGCTCAAAACATTGCTATCGTTCCACACTTATTGAAATGGGATAAAAAACGGACAGAAACGAGGGTAGATGAGCTATTGGAAAAACTGCACCTTCCCAACTCCTATCGAAGCAGGTATCCGCACGAATTAAGCGGTGGGCAACAACAACGCGTAGGAATTGCCAGAGCATTGGCAGCTCATCCTCCGATTTTGCTCATGGATGAACCTTTTGGGGCCTTGGATAACGTTACTCGGACAAAAATACAGGAAGAATTTAAAGCTTTAGATGAATTAAAAAGAAAGACCATCGTTATGGTTACGCATGATGTCCAAGAAGCGTTTACACTGGGTAACCAAATCTGCTTAATGGATAAGGGAGCAGTTGTCCAAATAGGCAAGCCTTGGGATCTATTATTTAAACCGTCCCATTCGCTGGTAACAAGCTTTCTACAGGAGCAACGCTTACAACTCGAGTTCAAGACAATTCTATTGGCAGCGTTATGGCCTTGGCTACCCACAGCGGACCAAACAAATGATCATATCACTCTTTCGTCCCAATCCACACTATGGGATGCACTGGAACGCCTTCAGCAGAATAAAACCGAAACACTTCAAATCGTCGACCATAAAAAAGAAGCAAAAACAGCAGGATTTGAGCAGTTAATGTCAGCTATTTACCGCTATAAAAAAACCATCGTTACATGAACGAACAACAGCAAACGCTCTGGCACTTTATGTGGCAACAGGCAGATAAGCTGTTGGTCCAAACCTTACAGCATATAGGCCTGACCTTCATTTCCTTGTTGATAGCGGTATTGTTGGGACTACCGCTGGGTATTTTAATTGCACGAAATCGAAATTTATCCGGAATTGTTTTAGGTACTGTTGGTATCTTGCAAACTATACCAAGCATCGCCCTACTAGGATTTCTAATTCCCGTACTTGGTATAGGTGCTAAACCAGCTATTGTAGCCTTATTTCTCTATGCTCTTCTTCCGATCATCCGCAATACCTATACGGGTATTACGGGCATTAACCCAACTGTCAAGGAAGCCGCTATTGCGCTTGGTCTTAACAAACAACAACTACTTCTACAGGTTGAATTACCACTCGCAATGCCCGTAATATTAGCGGGTATACGCACGGCTACCGTCATTAACGTCGGAGTGGCTACTTTGGCTTCTTATATTGCCGCCGGCGGCTTAGGCGAGTTCATCTTCGGCGGAATTTCTTTAAACAATACAAACATGATACTTGGCGGCGCTATACCGGCCGCATTACTCGCTTTGCTCTTTGATTTTTTACTTTCCCGTTTACAAAAATTGAATATTAAAACGCTTAACCGAACTACCCTTGCTATGCCGGTATTACTTATTTTATTAAGTCTGCTTTATTTTGTTCCCACGGCCTACGGAACAAAGCTCGTTGCCGGCTTTACGCCGGAATTTATGGGACGACAGGATGGGAATGTGGGGCTTGAAAGAATCTATGGCTTAAAAATTCATACGGTGGTCATCAATGATGCGGTCATGTATAAAGCCGCCTATGAAAAGCAATTGGACGTCATTAGCGGCTATTCGACAGATGGTCGTTTAAAAGCATATGACCTGGTTGTTTTAAAGGATGATAAGGGTATTTTCCCACCTTACTATGCAGCGCCCATTGTTCGAAATCAAGCGCTGGAAAAATTCCCTTCGCTCGAAAAAACATTGAATCTGCTGGTCGGAAAAATAAACGATAGCGTGATGACCGATCTAAATTACCGCGTTGATCATCTCCATCAATCACCTGAGCGCGTGGCACATGACTTTCTGAAAGCACACGGCCTGTGGAGAGAAAGAGGCGGAAAAAAGAAGGGAACAGTACGCTTGGGTTCTAAAATCTTTGGCGAACAATACATCTTGGCCAGCCTGTACAGTCAGTTAATAAAAGGTTTCACGGATTATGATGTAGTTGCCAAAACCGGCCTAGGCGGCACCAAAATTTGTTTCGATGCGTTGATGAATGATCAGATCGATCTTTACCCGGAATATACAGGAACAGGCCTCCTAGCCATTCTGAAGCCACCTCAACAAACGATTGATTCATTAGGTGGCGATAAAGATAAAACCTTCGCCTATGTCAAGGACCAATTCGAAAAAAAATACGGAATTAGCTGGCTGAAGCCTATCGGCTTTAATAACGCCTATGCACTCATGATGCGGAAACAGCAGGCAGAAACCTTTCATATTGAAACCATATCAAATCTCAAAGAGTATTTAAAAAATCAATAGTCATATGGATATATACACTCGTTATAAAAGTCTTCGTCAACGAACAGAAGATATTTGCCGTCCGCTAGCGATTGAAGATTATGTCGTCCAACCGATCGTAGACGTGAGTCCACCTAAATGGCATCTTGGACATACCACCTGGTTTTTTGAGACCTTTATTTTAACCCCTCATGTTCAGGGATATCAGCCATTTAATCCGGATTACAATTACGTTTTTAACAGCTACTACGAAACCATCGGCAATCGGGTCATCCGTACAGATAGAGGTAATCTTAGCAGACCAACCGTTGATGATATCTATCGCTACCGCCAACATGTAGATGAAGCCATATTAAAAATACTTTCGGCTCCTCTTGAGCCGGAAGTAAGCAATCTAATTGTATTGGGCATTCATCACGAGGAACAACATCAGGAACTTTTATATACGGACATTAAGTATATATTGGGCCACAATCCCCTATTTCCAGCCTATGATGTCACGTATCAACCACCTACTTTGAAATCAACATCAACTAATGATTTTATTCGCATTAAGGAAGGACTTTACGAAATTGGGTTTAAAGGGGATGGCTTTTGCTTTGATAACGAACTTGGTAGACATAAGGCTTATCTTAACGAATTTGAAATAAGTAACCGTTTAGTAAGTAATGCCGAATATCTTGAATTTATAAATGATGGTGGTTACAGCGATTTTCGCCATTGGCATGCCGAGGGCTGGGACTGGGTCAGAAACGAAAAAATAACGGCACCCCTCTATTGGCATTTCATTGACAATAGTTGGTATCATTATACGTTTCGGGGTCTGGAACCTATTGATTTAGAAGCATCTGTACGACATGTAAGTTACTTCGAGGCTTATGCTTATGCGGCTTGGAAGGGTTTAAGATTGCCTACTGAATTTGAATGGGAGGTGGCTGCGCCAAATTTTACCTGGGGAGAAAACTGGGAATGGACAGAAAGTGCCTACTTACCTTACCCTGGATTTAAAAAGGCCCCTGGCGCGATCGGTGAATACAATGGTAAATTTATGGTTAACCAAAAAGTATTACGTGGAGCTTCTGCGGTTACTTCGCCCGGGCACAGTCGTCTCACGTATCGAAATTTTTTCCAGACCAATCTACGCTGGCAGTTTACGGGCATTCGGTTAGCAAAATAATTGACAAAGAGCATGAACAAAAATATTTCAGATTTAATGGATGACCTATTCGAAGCCGCTAATACAAAAACAGCACTTTTTTATAACGATGTTATAAAAGGCCTTCGGGAGAACCCGAAGCACTTGGATTCTAAATATTTCTACGATGCGGCGGGCGACAAGCTATTCCGCGAAATCATGAACTGCCCTGAATATTATCTTACCCGGGCCGAACTCGAAATTTTTTCAGGGAAGACTGTCGAGCTTGCAGCGGCACTTAGCCGTGACCGGGATAGTTTTGATCTGATTGAATTAGGTGCCGGTGATGCAACAAAATCGACCTACCTACTAAAAGAATTGTTAGGGCAACAGATCGATTTTCGCTACATCCCCATTGATATATCGGCAAATGTAATTGAGAATCTTAACGAAAGTTTACCTAAAGTACTACCTCGACTTAAACTGACGGGTCTGAACGGTGAGTATTTTGAGATGCTGGAAAAAGCGACCTCGTTATCAAAGAGGCCTAAAGTTGTTTTATTCTTAGGATCAAATATCGGCAATATGCCTGTAGACAGGGTGACCGAATTTTGCAAAAAACTCCGCAAGCATTTATCTAAGGGCGACCGCCTACTTATGGGGATGGATATAAAGAAAAATCCCAAGACGATCTTGGCGGCTTATAATGATAAAAGCGGTATCACAAAACGTTTTAACCTGAACCTACTCGAGCGAATTAATCGCGAGCTCAATAGCAATTTTATTATAAGCCGTTTTGACCATTACGCTACCTATGATCCGGAAAGCGGGGCTTGCAAAAGTTATCTTATCAGCCTTGACAATCAAACCGTACAAATAGGTGAAGAGGTCTTTCACTTCGCTGAGAATGAGCCGATTTTTATGGAGATCTCACAAAAATTCAGCTTCGAGCAGATTCAAGACTTAGCCGATAAATCCGGGTTTAAATTTATTGATCAACTGTTTGACAGTAAAAAATGGTTCACTGACGTTATTTGGTCAGCTGAATGATAATTTGGTATTTTCTCCCGTCATAAAAATAAGAAAGCAAAATCCCGCGGCATTTCAGGCTCACGGGATTTTGATCAATTCTCCCGTTTTATAACTGCGTATCGTTTAGTTTAATGGTTCGTTTTTTTCGAAGTCGGATATTCAATAATTCGACAATCAACGAAAAACCCAAACAAGAATAAATAATGCTTTTACTTACCTCCTGATGGAAACCTCCGGCAATTAACACTACGCCTATGACAACCAGAAACGTTAAAGCAAGCATCTGCAAGGTAGGCTGTTTGTTAATAATCCGTAATACAGGGCCGGCAAAAGCCATCATTACACCGATGGATATAATAACCGCTATAATCATGATCAGTACGTAATCAACTAAACCTACTGCGGTTAAAATTGAATCGAAGGAAAAAACAGCATCAACCAAAACTATTTGTACTAAGACCGCACCGAAGCCAACCGGACTTTTTTTCTGGTGTAGGTCTTCATCCTGTTCTTGCAATTTATGATGGATTTCTAAGGTGCTTTTCACAATCAGAAAGAGTCCACCAGCTATCAGAATGAGATCCTTGTAGCTAAGCGGGATATCCTCCTTACCAAATAAACTTAAGGTCATAACCGGGTCCTTCAGTCCGATAATCCAGTTTATGCAAAGCAATAAGGCAATTCGGAAAACCATCGCCAAGGTCAAGCCAAGATTACGTGCTTTGCGCTGTAATTTCTCCGGCAACTTTCCTGCAACAATGGAGATGAAAATGATATTATCGATACCTAATACAATCTCAAGAAAGCATAAAGTAATCAGGCTGATCCAAACTCCGGGATCGGCAAAATTAGGGATTTCAAATTCCATAGGGCGTCAGGGATTAATCGAAGTCAAATAAATCACCTAAAAACGATTTCTTTTTATGTGGTCGTTGTTGATAACGCTTATCACGATAGTCGGATTTGTCTTTATAGTCGTTCCACTGATTTGAGCTGTTATATGATTCAGAAGGCTCATCGTTTTGCCCATTATCAACGTAATTGATAATTTTGTCAAGCTCTCCTTTATCGAGCCAAATCCCCCGACATTTTGGACAATAATCTATTTCCACCTGGTATCTTTCGGACATCAGTAAAGTTTCATTACAATTCGGACATTTCATTTTACTACTTTTTTTTAGGATTCAACTCAGTATCTATTAATTAAAATTGAACAGGTTTAACGACATAGCAAACCTACACTCGCTTTTCCATGTTCATTCGTCCCCCGCTTGTCGGGGAACCTACAATTAGAAGTTATATGAAATATGGTCCGTCAGAACAAGGTATAGATGTGTAAAAAAGTATAATAGGAAGGCTTTAGCCAGCACCCATGGATAAGGAAAAAGGTCGTAATGCTTTGATTAACCGATACTACCGACTCTGCATCAATTCGCTTGTATTTTTCGAGTCCCTTCTTTTCTTTTTCAGCATGGATGTATTTTCCCGGCCCAATTTCCAAATCGTCCAACAGCGTCTCTTGGACGAGTACGCTCTGCACTTCCTTTCCTGTATTTAAAAGCAAGTTTTGATAAAGCAGAAAAAAAGGAAAGAGTATGCTCAACCACAGTAGTAGTAGAGAAAAACGCTTTCTGATTATTATGTTGTCGCGTAAGAGGGAAGACACAAACTATTACTTTTTATTCAAAAATAAACATTATGGACTTTCATTAGATATTATAACAGACAATATCAGCGAAAAGTTACAAAAAACGAAAAGGTATTGACTCATTTAGTTCCCCTGCTTATGTCTTAGCAAACCAAGGGGATTATTATAGATTACATCCAGTGCTAAGTAGTGTGCAGAAAAAGGCGACTGGGATCCCACCAAATTGTTCATATAGCCAAGATCAATGGTGAACGGTAACTCCTGTGGTGATATCGAATAATAAAAAGTGAATCTGCTTTCCCGATATTTGAAGCTCGACCACCTTTCAGACAAGGCACTTCTACTTGTTGAAAATAAGGATTCGTATCCACCAATAAGCTTATGAATTTTGTGTTTATCTAAATTGATTGCAAGTTGTAATTTTAAACGTGACCGAAGTTGAAGATCTTCCGAAGATGCTTCTTCAAAAGGTTGAGCAAAAGTTCGAAGCTCTTGCCGAAAAGTAGTGGTGAATTTTAGCCTTTCATTTTTAATTGTATAGGCCATTCGTCCGTACAATCTCCACTCCCGTTCAAAACCCGCAACTGTTCGTCTATAAGGAGCAAAATCGTTATACTCCTCTTGCTTCCGATAACTCAAAGCGATTGAGTATTGCCAATGCGGGTGAAACCGATGATAAAATTCCTGATTTATCACCAGAATAGCAGGCTTAAAAAATAGGGCGTAATTGTCCGGATTACTTTTACGCCCTAAACCGATATAAGACATCGATTGCCATTTTTTTGAGACACCTAAATCTTGCCTTAATCCAAACGCAAACCAACCGGCGGTGTTTGCTTCCCCTAAGCCAGGGGGGCTAATCTGAGCATAAGTTGCGCTTGATAAACAAAAAGCGGTAAAGCAAAGAAGCAAAAGGAGCTTTTTCATGTTAATCCAACGCGCTGCTCAACACCTTCCCATTCGTATCAAAAGCCACCTTTAGTTCTTCGGCAGCACTTTTCAGTTCAAGTGTATAGACAACTTGTTGCGCTTTCGTAATCTTCTTCACATCTTCTATACGATATTTACTAAAGTCTTTTTTGATCGTTGCTAACACCGTTGAAGGCAAATCCTTTTTGGAAACTTCTTCTTTATGTTCGATCAACTTCCCTCCTTTATCGTACCATACATCATGATCTACAGACAAGAGACCTGTCTCAAACTCAACCTTGTATAGATCGCCCTGCATCTCCCATTCTACGTCCGAAGCTTTTGGAAATGCTTTATTGAAACTGTTTACCACGACGGACGGAACCTGGCTTGGTTGGATATCCTGTCCAAGCGAAACACCGGCATTGATCAGCAATGCGAAAAAACCGATTAACATACTCTTTTCCATGTTCTTTTAATTATTGATTTAATACAAAGAAATGGGTCAATTCTGGAAAAAATCTGGAATACAAAACGCAAAGACACAAATGTAATATTCGCCTATTATGCATTAGTTTCTTCATCCGTTTATCATACTAAAGTTCTACCCTTTCCCTAAACAGGGGGTAAAGAAAGGGTAAACAAAAGGTTTAGTCAGAGGTAAAGAAAAGGTAAACGAAGGGTATAGAAATAGTAAGGAAAAGGTATTGCAAGTATAAGCGTTTGTTTGGTGTGATCCTGAGACTAGTTCTTGTCTCAGAATAGACGGCATTTTCACTTTACATTATTAAATCGAATCTCGAAGCAATGTTTGCTTTCAAAAAAATAATACGAAACATTAAAATCATACAGATTACAGATAGCTTTCATAATGGCTAAGCCCAGGCCGGTTCCTTCCGATTTTTTGTCGGTCGATTTATAAAAACGATTAAATATTTTATCAGCTTCGAGTGGCCCGCTTTTCGCTGTATTGCTTACGGTTAGCGCATCAGTCTTTATTTCAACACGAACCTGCCCGTGTGGCATGTTATGAAAAATCGCATTCCTAATGAGGTTAGAAACAATAATATTAGCCAATGCGGGGTCCATTTCCACGGTTAAATCCGCCTCTTCATGTACTTCTATTGCTGTATTTTTAAATGTTGCAAACTCCTCTAAATCTAGTAAGGTTTGTTTTATCACTTCATTCAAGGATATATTTTGCTGATCAAAAAATTGCTTGTTTTCGATTTTTGTTAAAAGTAATAGGGATTTGTTCAAACGAACTAAGCGTTCGATTATTTGCAGTACTTGCGCAATATTTTCCGCTTGCTCATTTTCTATATTTCCCTTCTCAAGCAGTAACTCCAATTTACTCGTAGCTATCGCTAAGGGTGTTTGTAACTCATGCGAAGCGTTTTCAATGAATTGTTTTTGCTGTTGGTAAGTTTCCATACTATGCTGCAGCAACGTATTAACGGCATTCTTCAGCATACTGAATTCTTTCACATCGGTATTTATATCAGGTAGCTCCCTACTACGTCCTAACCTGAATCTAGTAACCTGGTTTAAGAAGTTATAGAAAGGCTGCCATAATTTTCGTAAAACAATGTTGTTGATAAGAATAATACTCACGACCAAAATGACATAGAGCCAGAACACCGACCAAAAAAGATCTTCAATTAAATCATCTTCTTCTACCATTGAATTGATGACTCTCAACTCATAAAAATGTCCTTGGTGTTCGAATGCAGTTGTAAGCATGCGCACGGGCTCTAAATCGTCTTCATCCAGCATATACATAAGCGTGTCCGAATACCGATCTTTCATTTTAATCGCAAGTTTTTCCTCCACTTCCCGAATGGCATAGTTACTTTCATCAAAATAGTTTTTCTTCAATATGGTAGAGTCTGTATCTGCTTTTTGAAGAATCAGCACTTTATAATTTTCCAAGCCATCGTCAATGCTATCATGAATTTCATCGAGCATATTGATGTAAAAAATGATTGACCAGATGGTTACAATGAGTAAAATCGAAACGGAAAGATATTTCAGTGATTTATTGAGCAGCTTCATTTCTCTACCATTTATAACCGACTCCGTAAACCGATTCGATTTCAATCGCTGCATTAGCTTGCTGTAATTTTTTTCGAAGGTTTTTAATTTGATAGTAAATGAAGTCGAGGTTGTCTGCCTGATCAATGTTATCGCCCCAAACATGTTCAGCCAAAGCCGATTTGGTAACCAGACGATTGGTATTTAGTAGAAAATAATTGAGTATGTCAAACTCCTTTCGATTGAGTGCAACCGCTTCCCCATTCACTAAAAGTTGTCGCTCATTTAAGTCTAACACAACATTTCGTGTTTCGATCGTATGTTTACCGTCCAGCTTCTTTCTTCTTAAAACTGCTTTGATACGTGCATTGAGTTCCGCAATATGAAAAGGTTTAGTTAAATAATCGTCCGCTCCCAGTTCAAGTCCTTTTAGTTTATCATCCAACGAATCTTTTGCCGAAATAATGATAACGTTCTCTGACTTTTCGGATTGTTTCAGCTGTTCCAACAATTGAAGTCCGCTACCACCGGGCAGCATAATGTCCAGCAGAATACAATCATAGTCATACATCTGAATCTTGTCCATGGCCGTATGATAGTCGCTAGCTGACTCAATTAAAAAGTATTCTTTAAGCAACGAAGAAGTAATAGCGTCCAATAGATCTTCCTCGTCCTCAACAATCAAGATTTTCATCTAGTTATCATTTGTTCGTCATCAACTTCAGGACCACTGAAAAGCTGTCCTTACCCACCTATACGTAATTTTTCATTACGGCAAGTATAGGGTTAAATTCTGGAAAGAAGTTGGAATACCCGCTTTTATTTATAGGTATCCTTTTACAAACTTTTACCTTACTTTAACTTTTGAGAAAAGAAGTCGATGGTACGTTTCCATGCCAACTGCGCAGCTTCTTTGTCGTACCGGGGCGTGGTATCATTGTGAAACCCGTGATTGGCATTCTCGTATATAAAAGCCTTATAATCTTTATGATTTTCCTTTAATGCTTTTTCATAAGCTGACCATCCTTCATTTACGCGGGTATCGAGTGCTGCATAATGCAACAGCAAAGGCGCTTTTATTTGCGGCACTTCATCCAAAGGAGCTTGGCCACCATAAAAAGGAACCGCCGCAGCCAAGTTTGGAATTCGGACTGCCATCATGTTGGCAATCCAGCCCCCAAAACAAAAACCAACTACCCCGACCTTACCGTTGCAGAACTTGTCCTTTTCTAGATAATTAAAGGCTGCGATAAAATCTTCGAGCATTTCATTTCTATCCCGTTTACTCTGCAATTCGCGGCCTTCATCATCATTACCTGGATAACCACCGAGCGGACTTAAGGCATCAGGAGCCAAACTTACAAAGCCTGCTAATGCAGCACGTCTCGCAACATCTTCTATGTGTGGGTTAAGCCCTCTGTTCTCATGCACTACAACGATACCGCCCAATTTTTCTACATCGTTTTTAGGCATGCTTAAAAGCGCTTTTATAGTACCGCCACCCTTGGGTGATGGGTAATCGATGTAGCTTGAAGTGATTCTTGGATCATCGGCTCGCACCTGAATAGCATCCTGATAATCAGGCATTAGAAAACTCATTAGCGACGTAACGGTAACTCCACCAACCGCATAAACCGAAAGCTTTTGCATAAAATCGCGCCGAGTGATACGATTGTGCGCATAATCATCATATAGATCAAAAACTTCCTGTTTTACATCTTCTTTTTTTAGGCTTTTCATAATTATGAATTTTTATAAAATTAAGAATGAACGGAACAAATACACGGATTAGTCATGTAAAATTTAAATGACTATCGATAGCCGTCGGCTGGCTAATGTTTAGAAGAAATGACAAAGGCCTTGCCTGGGAAGCAATGGCCTTTGCATATTATAATCAACCTAAACCTTATCTAGTTAACAGCATTCTTAATATTTTGTTTTGTCAAATAAAAACATCAACACGAAATACGTTTAGGGACGCCAATTTATACCTTCCAGCCGTAAGGAACGTACACATTATCAAAAGTACCATCTTCGTATAAATCGACTATGGCATATCCGTTTTTTGTAGCGTAGCGATCACCTTTCCACCAATTACCACTTACCGCGCCATTACTAATATAGGTAACACCTTGGTACTTTACTTCATCATTAAGGTGAATATGTCCACTTAAAGCTAATTTAACCTGTGGATGCTTGGTGAATAAGGTTACGACGCGCTCTGCATCATTTAAAATAGCGCCGCCCCCCAGCTGATACCCTGTATCTATTTTACCTAAATGACCAACAACCAAAGGCGCTGCTGATAAGATAGGTGCGTGCGATAAGATCACCGTATGTTTATCTTTATTCGCCTCGAGGTCTCGCCCTAGCCATTCAAACTGCTCATCATCTAGCTGGCAAGCATACCATTGCCCGTCCGTTGCCCTAACTTGTATACTATCCAATACGACAAAATGCCATCCAGCTTGATCGAAACTACGATAGGGCCTTTCTAGATGCATCATTTCTAAAGCATAATTCTTACCATAAAGTGGATCTTTTTTTTCAGCGGCCCCCCAGCAGTCGTGGTTCCCAATACAGTATGCGATAGGTAAACTGTTTTCATCTTTCATTAACTGGTGCCAAAGATTCCACTGTGTAACAACCCGATCTTTCGGCTGCTTTAGGGCGTCCATAATACAATCGCCCGTATTAACGATTAAAGTAGGCTTATCTGCTTGCGACTGCACGTGGTGTAAACAGCTAGCCAGACCTTTAGGCGCATCTAATTCGGGTTGCATGTGAACATCTGTTAAATGTGCAAAACGCAAAGAACGCTTGGCTATTTTTCCATTACTCAAATGGGTACTTGGTGTTTCGGCAAAAACAGATTTGCCCAAGACTAAACTGGACAGTGTGCCAATTCCCAAACTCTTTAATAATGATCTACGGTTCATTGTTGTTTTTTTATCAGCAAAAGTAAAACCGACAATATTAGCTTAGTGTTAAGAAATGGTTGTCTTTAACGCACTGTATAATCATCTGTATTGTATAAATTCCCGACAAACAGTACGCTAAAAAGATGTAAGGGCCCCGCATTTGAGTATACGACGCCCTTGCTATTTTTAATCCAACTGACTATATAACGAAATGATTAGCGAAAACGCGACAAGAACATGTGTTTTAGCCAACCGATTTAGGTCTATGGAATTTCCAATCCCTGCGCTAGCCTGCCGAATTTCATATAGTGGTGGTGCATAACTTAGTATGTTGATTTCATCATATTCGGCCGAGCATTTTTCCCCTAATAGGATATCGATCATGAAATATTAAATACGATGCGACATAACAGATTTATATTCTTTCGTAGTATTTTAGATCAGTAATTTTTCCGGTACTTATATCCCATTGGTATTCAATCAACGTTTGATAACCGCAGGCCTGTACCTGCCAAATATAATGGTTTGCTGTGGGCCTTACCCGGTGTAAATACCCCATCATAGCCTTCAATGAAAGCGCTTTATAATCAGGGCGTCCACCCCAACTTAATTGCCCTGCGATTGAATTAGCAAGCTGAGTTGTAATGGTTTCGACGGAAAAGACAGTTGGATTCAGGAAAGAAATACTTTGTAAAAAAGTGTCACCAAGCTCTTCTCCCGATATTTTAAGCCTGTATTCAGTTGGTAACACGCCTGTTGCCGGAAATCTAGACAATAGCGTTTTTCTCACTTGTGTATACTGATCAAGGTGTTCCAAAAAGAACTGTTGTTTTTTTACCGCCAAGGTCTGCAGTATCTCGGTATGAGATGCGCGAAGGTACGCTGTATCAGCCAATATACTCCAACCTATTTTCTGAAGACCTTGACTTAGCGAATCGACTGTTGTTTTCGGGTTTCCCGATATAGCCAAATTGGATAAATCAGGACTGCTATCTGAAAGTGTAGCAAATCGCACATTATCTACGTCTTGTGTGGTGAGATTAAAATCAACGGCAATGCAATAATGGCGAGTGATCATAAAAAGCTGCCATTTATCCCGCAAAACCGGTAGCCCGTATATTAAAGGCCCAATTTGTGAATCGAGCATCAAATCATCATAAATGTTAGACGAAGTTTCTACAATGACCGGTAGCATCGTATTCGCGATTAATCCCATAATTGCCTCAGCAGTAAAAGATTGAAAAGTTAATAATCGGGCGTAATCGGCCTCCTTCCAAAGAATAGTAAGTGATGAGTCTACTATTGGAGTAAGGCGTAAGGCTTTTTCCAAATCTATAGGCGGAGGCGTTAACTTTTCAAAGCTCTGTCTACGAACGCTCTCATAAGCAAACCGATTTTCATCCAAATATTTACTTATCTCGCGAAAAAAAACACTCTTTTGCAATAATGTATTTCTTTCCTCCATGCTAGCATTAGAAACACTATCGGCTTGCTCAACGAAAGTTATCAACTCCTTCTCTAATCGATGCATAAAAGATACCGTTTTATCTTGCAAGGCGTAAGGTTCAGTAGAAACAAGCTGTCCATAAACAAAACCCGGGGTGGCGGTAAAAAAAAGAAAGATTATTTTCCGGAAACGCATAATGCCGGATAAAGTAAACAAGATAAATTGCGTTTTCATCGATTGCTGCTTTATTAATAAAAAACTCTTTGAGCTTGGAAAGATCAATATTAGATCATTGAATTCAAATAGCGTTTTTCAGGTATCTTTTAGTTGTCACTATGAATAAGTCGGTATAACCCCTTGGGCTCTAAATTCATCGAAAAGTTTGAAAAACATCTTTTCAGTATCTACATATTCATGAAAGCCAGATCTCCTTGATTTGCTACTATCCGCAAAAAAATCATAATCCCAGGAAAAAACAAAGTCTCCGAAAGCCCAGTTTGACAATTGATCATACTTGAGTCGAGGCAAATTATAGTTACTTTGCATCTTTTCCCAAAGACTTCCTTTATCACGCATAACCGTCTGCAGCGGAAGATGTAACGGACTTCCTACCGGCATTTCAAAGTATTGCGCTATTTTAGGCCATAAATCCTTCCATCGGAAAAGATCACCATTAGCAATGTTAAAGGCTTGATTTGCATTAGCGGGCTCCGTTGCGGCCCAAACAGTTGCCTTTGCCAGCAATCCCGCATCGGTCATTTCCATCAAGGAATGATAAGCTCCCGGCTTACCGGGAAATCGAAGAGGCAGTTTTAATTCCTTTGAAATAGATGCATAGATGGCAATGAGCAAGGCTAAGTTCATTGGGTTACCTAAACTTGCACCTCCAACCACTGATGGACGGATTGCGGACCAGGTCCAATTTTTGCCCCGCTGCCTTTCTTCAAGAAAGTACTGTTGGCTCAGATTAAATTCAGGTGGCATAAACCCGGCGTCTTCCTCTTTGGCAGGCGTTTTAAAAGGCCCCAAATGAGCTCCGTATACCTTATAACCCTGCATCAAACTAACATGCTGTAAATTGGTCGCCACTGGCTCAACCGCATCCATGAGATTAATAAGCATATCCAGATTCGGTTGTACAAGCGCTTCCCAGCTTGGTCTGTCTTGATATGCCGCATAAAAAATATGAGTAACCAAATTGCAATTTCGCAGTTTTTCTTCCGTATCTTCACGATCCAGCAAATCGATCGCCAAGTTTTTTAATCGACCACCACCTTCTCCACCTTTACGGGAAAGACCAATCACGTTCCATGCGCCATTATCCAATAAAAATTCGATAAGCTTTTTTCCTATTACGCCACTGGCGCCTACGACCAAGGCCGTACCTTTCAATTTTGTTTCCATATGAAATTCTTTGATTCCACAAAGTTCAAGAGATCGATTCACTATTATTGGTATATTTCTACGATTTTATTGTACCTTTCCGATATGAAGCGTTATGTACAGTATCAATCCTTTGTTATCGAAGAATTTGAAGCGAATACTTGGAAGCATGCTCTGCACAAGCACAATCATTATGAATTAATTTATATTAAACAGGGCGACGGCTTGCACTTTATACAAAACAAGAGTACCCTGTATTGCCGTGGAAGTCTATTTCTATTAGGTCCGGAGGATGATCACTATTTCGATATCCGTAATACTACTCGATTTATTTACGTAAAGTTCACAGATCTCCACTTATATCGAGGAGTTCAGGCTGATCATTTGTATCTGCAAAAACTGGAGTATTTAATTAAAAGTAGAGAAACCCATTTATCTGTTTTTTTACTTCGCGAAGAAGGACAGCTGCTCATCCAAAACGTTTTCAACACCTTCTCTTTAATTCAGCATCAAGTAACGGTATACGAAGAAGTCATTAGGTTACAGCTGTTTTCCATTGCCGTCATTTTACAACGTAATATGCCCGAGTTGCGCGTAACGGCAAACAGAAGTCAGGATATGCAAGCTCTTTTCTGTTATATCCATAAACATATATATTGTCCCGCTAAACTCCAGGCAGTCGAAATAGCCCACCATTTTAACAGGACACCCGATTATATTGGCCCGTATTTTAAGCGTCATGTAGGAATTACCTTGCGAGATTATATACGGCAATACCGGAATCAGCTGATTAAGAAACGAATCGAGAGCGGCAGTTATCGACTAAAGGAAATTGCAGCAGAATTTGGGCTGGTGGATGAAAGTCATGTTTTAAAGCTTTTACGAAGTGAAAACGAGGGACTGGTTTAAGCTTAGGATTGAGGCAAATTCTATCAACAAAAAAAGCCTTAGTAATCTAAGGTTTTTTAATTCGGGTCAATGAATGGACTGATTTCGAACCAAGTTATTGAAGAATTGATTGAAATTGATGACCTTGCAAAGGTCCCCATATCGGTGTAACGTAACTTTGAAGGGCTTCACTTTTCAAAGGCATCGTTTTTAGTTGACCTTAATTCCACCTTTCCTTTACTTTTTTGATATGATCAGATAGTCTAAGAGAGAATTTCTCTTCGTTGAACTTTTCACAATCTTCTAATCTGGTCACCAGCTTAACACTCTGGTTTCAGATTTGGATTAATTCCGAAATCTTTGGTTTAAGAATCCTTGCGTTATTAGGCGTAAAATGAACCGTTTTGTTTCTTAAACTAAATAAATTGACTATTTCATTTACATGAATTTTTCCATTATTCAGATCGTCTTTGAAAACATAAATAGTGCGTTCCATCACTTTCGCTATGGATATCCTTGAATAACTGAATTCATCTATCACGTCGGTATGCCTTAAGAACAGAAGATGTCTGTTAATCAACGTTTCAATAAAGAATCCGAAATTGTTCAAATGTCCCAGTATTTCTATCGAATCGATCCGATGGTTCAGCCCGAATTTGTAGCTATGTGTACTGGCTTCGATCTGAGATAGTTTCCAGGCAATCGACATTGACCGTAAAGTCTCATCGGTCAATGCGTCAGGAATAGTGGACTGTAAAATTCCAACAGCATTATCGGGCAGATCCATCGCCTCCACTATTTCCCTGTCGGCTTTGGATGGTTCGATCTTCTCCAGTTTTTCTGCAAATAGGATCGAAGCCAATTGATACGATAAGGCCGTATGGATATAACGAAAAGACTCCTGAAGAAAGAAGGTGGCACCAAGTTCAAGCTTGGAATAGGTATCTATATCGTGCTTTTTTGTCATTTTTAAACTCGTTCCGATCCCCAAATATAAGTAGTACCGGCAAGAAATATACAAAAGTTGCACCATTCAGACCAATTCAATCATATCGAGGGAAAGATTACACAGGCTTGCCTATCACGCGTTTGCTCTTCCTTCCCCACTTGCGGTTATACCAGATGATAAAACCTGTAACGGGTAATGAAGCCCCGATCAGGGAAGCAAGCGAGGCCATTATTTTGGTGATCAGGCCGCCGATATTGCCTACATGCAGTTCAAAATTCATTTGATAAATCTTTTCACCGGGAGAAAGCCGCTCAAAGTCGGGAGTTTGTTTGACCTTGGCCAAGGTATACTGGTCATAGCTGTATCGTCCGCCGTTATACCACACCCCGGCTCGCAGCTGTTTAAAGACAGTATAGGTATCCTGCGCATTCTTCGGATACAAGATCGTTACCCGCTCGTATCCCTTATTCACATATCGCTGCCACAGGCTGTCGTCTGCGTGCGCCATGGGTTTTAAATCCTTTCTCGGTAGCGAATGTCCAGGTTGAAATCTTTCCAATCGGGGTTTTCCTCCCGTCAAAAGCCAATGATAGCCTCGTTCAAACCAGTCGAAGGTGTAGTAAATCCCCGTAATGGTAAGAATGAGAGCCACTAAAAAAGCATAAAAGCCCAGCACGTTGTGCAGATCTATATTGAGCCGTTTCCATTTTGCGTTCCACTTGATTTTAAAGCTTTTCGCCCGCGTGGATTTATTCCATTTATTCGGGTACCACCAAATCAGTCCGGTAATCAATGTGATACCGAAGATAATGCATGAGGCACCTACGATCGGACTCCCTATCTTCGGATTGAGCCATAGAAAACGGTGTCCCGCCCGTAGAAAGATCATGAATTTCTGGGTTCCGCTCATCTCGCCTCCATCATCATGCAATACCTTTGCATTATAAGGATCCAGAAAGATGTTTTTATAAACCTTATCTGTCAGATTGCCATAGGTCAATACCGCGGCTTTTCCCGGCTTCTCATAAACAACCGATAAAAGGCTGAGTGCGGAATCCCGATTTGAAAGAAGATAGCGGTCTGCCTGTTCCCGCAAGATAGAAGGGGCCAGGAAAGCCCCCCCTGTACGTACCGCCACCCGGCCTTCTGTTTCCGTGAAACCGGTGATTTCATCACGGAATACCCAGACTGCTGCCGTTAGACAAACGATAAAGACCACTAGGCCCGAGGCCAAGCCCAACCATAAATGCAGCCACTCGTTTATTCGCCTGAAAAGTGATTTGGCTTTC
Source organism: Olivibacter sp. 47 (assembly GCF_030372825.1). Taxonomy (NCBI): domain Bacteria; kingdom Pseudomonadati; phylum Bacteroidota; class Sphingobacteriia; order Sphingobacteriales; family Sphingobacteriaceae; genus Olivibacter; species Olivibacter sp. 47. Next base: position 4,263,491 of record NZ_JAUCNR010000001.1, on the reverse strand, counting down.
TTTGGACCCATCAGAAACGAAGCGTTAAGTTTACAGCGAAATTCCGGGGGGCCTGTGGAGCTGTCCAAGCATCCCAGTAACGCTCGTTACCGATGTTATTCAACTTAAAGCCCAATCGCCATTTCGGCTGGTCATAAAAGGCCGTTGCATTCAATACCGTATAAGAGGGTACGGAAAACACATTATCGGCAAAGCCGAAGCTCTTATCCACATAGTTACCGCCAAAGCCCAACCCAAGGCCTTTCAATGCGTGCTGAAAGGTATACGAAACCCATAAATTCGCCACATTCTCCGGTGCATTGATCGCTTTATTCCCTTCGATCGTCGGGTCGGAAGCACGGACAATACGGTTATCATTATATACATAACCCGCCAGCAGGTGCATTCCGGGCACTGGGTTCGCGAGAAGCTCAAATTCCGCCCCTTTGCTCACCTGCTTTCCATCCTGAACGGTAAAACCATCTGTATTTATCCTCGTCGCATTATCAATCACAATACGATAATAGCTCAAAGTTAAGCTCACCTTTTTCGCCGCTGTTTCCAGCTTCACCCCTGCTTCCGACTGATTGGCGTTAACGGGATCAAGAACTAATAGTGTTCCGTCCGGTTGATTGGATGGAGCCAGATTCTGAAAACCGCTCATGTAATTCGCAAAGGCCGAAAGGCGATCTTTCCACACCTGATAAATCAAGCCCAATTTAGGAGCTAGCGCGGTTTGCTTATACCCCGGTGTCGTAGCAATCTCTTTTCGCTCGAAACGGTCCACGCGCAAACTTAACATAGCCGAGAAACGATCTGTGAAATTTATTACATCGGTAGCATAAGCGCTTATGGTCTGTTGACTTGCCTGCGGGAAAATGGTTTCAACAAGCCGTGCATCCACCATTCTTTTGCTTACGTCCGTAACCGGACCGTAAACACCTACTGTGTCTATGTTACCTGTGTTTGCGTTATTAAACCCACCTTTGGTATAGCGGTAGTTCACGCCTATCAATAAATTATGTTTTAGGAATCCTGTATAAAATTGGCCATTGACGTTTTCCTGCACATTTAAGTAATTATTGTAAATGGGACCATATACCAACACCGAACGTATTACACTGTCGGGAGCTGTCCAGGTCTGATAAAATTGATAACTGTGATCCACCTCTTCACCCACAAATGAGAACAGGGTAGAAGAAGTCCAGTTTTTCGAAATTTTATATTTCGCTTCCGTGAAAAACTTTGTAACTGTCGTTTTTGCATCCCCGTCATCTTTAAACAGTACACGGTTATAAGCCAATGGAATCTGTTCCGCACTTGTAATACCCGAAGCCCGATCAAAACGATTGTATACCATCCGTGTATTGTTGGTATGAAAGTATTCTGCGTCCAGCAGAAAAGTCAGGCGTTCATTCACCCGGAATGATAAGCTTGGCGCGATCAGAAATGTATTGTTAAACCCATAATTCAGGAAGCTTTTCTGTCTGTTAACGGCCGTGTTTAAACGGAATAGCACTGATTTATCATCCGTCAACGGTCTGTTCACATCTACCGTCAGGCGATTCAGATTATAACTTCCGGTTGTATATGAAACCTCGGTATGTGCAGTTTCAAAAGGTTTTTTGGTGACCAGGTTCACCACACCACCGAAAGACGAGACAGCCGAACCGAACAACGTTCCCGAGGGTCCCTTCAATACCTCTATACGCTCTATATTAGCGATATCGAGCGACGAACGCCCACTCACGGTCTCCATGCCGTTTCGGGCATTCACTCCGGTACTGAAACCACGGATCATCATGCCGAAGCCGCCCGAAGCATACACCTGCGGCACGCTGCCCGGCGCGTTGCGCACAACCTCTCCGATATCCACCGCAACCTGTTCTTTCATCAGTTCTTTTGATACCACGCTGTACACCTGTGGGTTTTCCAGGTTGCTTAGTGGCATCCGCGCCACGTAATCGGTACTTTTGTCCAATATTTTTTCTTCGCCCGCGCCGGTAACGATAACTTCCTGCAAGGTCTGCGCGTCCTCCGATAAAATTATCTGTAGCTCCACGGTGCCGTCGATCGGAACCAGAACTTCCTGCTGCTTCGGTCGAAGGCCCACAAAAGTGGCAATAACCGTTTGTCTTCCCGCCTTCACCCCTTCCATGGTAAAATTCCCGTCACGATCCGATCTGGTGCTGTGTCCACCACTAACACTGATGGTTACCGCTATTGCGGGCAGTCCGTCTCTGGTTACAACGGTCCCTTTTATGGTGCCCATCGGCTGCTTCGACGGATAGTCGTTATCGGATGTCTGCCCCAGGGCGGGTATTACACCAAAAGGACTTAAAAATAAAACGGCTGCCGTTAACGGTAAAAATAGAGCGGCACAAAATTTTTGTAGATTTTTGAGGCAGGTTGATCCCGTTTCCATACATTTGTTAAGTTAATTAATAAGACAATTGTTGATTAATTCAACCCGGCGGAAAATTTGGCGATAGACTGCCGGGTTCTCTTTATAGCATGCAGCAAGTTAAGTTTTCCTGAAGCCCATAATTTTGTATTAAGCGGATTGATCCGCACAAAAGTAATACTATTTAGAATTAATACAAATAAAATTAATCAACACTTAAAAAACGAGCTTAACGGAAAACTATCAAGAGATTCACGGATAGGCCCAATCGAAACGCGTAATGTATTTTACCAGTATCTCGCAATAAGGGGGACTCTTTTCAGTAAATAGCTTGCTCCCACACTGCAACACACCGAGCCCATAAACACCAATATAAACTTGATCCATACATTCAGCTCAATTTCCAATAGTAGGAACTGGATCCAGTTTACGAAAACATAATGGGTAAGATAGACCAGGAACGCGTATTTGGACAGGAAAGACATGGCACTGTTATGCTTTGTTGCAAAACGGCGAAATACGGTCACAAATGCCAGAATACTGGCGGTGCAGGAGCAGAGATACAGCGTAAAATAGATCATCCAGGCGGGCAATTCCCGAATAGATCCGTTGCGGACCAATGATGTCAGGCAGGGTGATACGAGCGTTAATACAACAAATGAAACTACGCAGGCTATGGTCCAAAGCCGCCACCTTTTTACCAATATCGAGTCTTTTGCCAATATGGTCCTTTCAAAATTACCCGAACCCAGTGCGACTCCCATCAGGAAATATCCTAGGTATAGCAACGGTCTGCAGTACTGAAAGTCGAACGGACCCAACCCCTTCCAAGTACCTGCACCGACAGAATATGCTATCGGAACGTAGAGTAGCCAGGAAATACCTAAGAGGATCAGAAAAACCAAAAAGGGTTTGCCGCCCATCCTTTCTAAATATTCACCGGAAAGAAACCTGCATCGTTTGAACCATGGGAAGACAAATAGGAAAATAATGTTAAACGCAAAGAGCATCCAGATAAACCACGTCGGACCAGCCGGCCAACCCTGATGGGTAAAGAAATCTTTGATATATTTAGCGGGATCTGTGTCACCGGTGGCTAGATAATAGGAAGGGAAATAGGCAATCAACATCAGCAATGTGCCGAAGGATATAAACGGCAAAAAAAGCCGGAGCGTTCTATCGCTGATGAATTTACCCCTGCTTTTTCTTTTCAGACTCCCGGGCAGGAATAAACCACCAATGAGGAACATCAGTGACATAAAGAAGATATCATTGAAATTTATGAAAATATCTAAGCCGATATTGTTATGCAGATCAACAATGGGGCTTGTGGACTCAATGTACCTTTCCCTACTAAACCACCCGAATGTAGCGTAGGCTATGGCGGAATGGTGTGCTACTACCAGTAACGTAAGTGTTGACCGAAGGTAGTCAATCCAATAGCTTCTTTCAGGCGTTGGGCTTAGGGACGTAGTGACAAGCATAGGTTCAAGTTATAATGTTTTTAATCTATTAGTAATAGTTTGTGAGTATATGACGAACAGCAAAGGTGAAAGGTTGCATCAGGTCCACATTGATGCCAAAATGCTGAGATTTGAACTGAAACTGCTGGTTCCGAATCACAAGATAACCGAATTGTTCAGGATGGTAATTTTGGATACTTACGCCACTGATACCGCAGAAAACAAGGAACGAAAAACGGTTTTAGCCAAAGAACTGACTGAAGAAAGCAACAAATTGGTGAGAGCGAGAGAATTACTCCTAATGGGAGATATCGACGGTAGGGACTTCAAAGAAATAAAATCAGTGTGTGGAAAGCAAAAAAAAATGGGCAAAAAGATTTTTTGAATTCTTTGGCCTGTGAGGGTGGAATATGGGGCTCGAACCCACGACCTCCTGAACCAACAATCAGGCGCTCTAACCAACTGAGCTAAAACCACCGTTTTTAGTGAGGCAAAGATATATAATAAACCAACACAGCGCAAATATTTTTATCATTTTTTGTGCTTTTGTTTTTCTTAACTTAGCCCGAAATCGTTCTATTGAATAGAGGAAAAACAAAATGGATTGGGAATCAGCAATTAAGGATTTTAAGCAATATCTAAGGTTAGAGCGTTCACTCGCAAAAAATTCGATAGAAGCTTATTTGCATGATGTAGAGAAGTTACGCCAGCACGCACTTTATAGTCATAAAAAGGATCCCAATGCGATCCTCACGCAAGATATTCGTGATTTCCTGGAATGGATTTATTCGCTTGGAATGTCTGCACACTCGCAGGCACGGGTCTTATCCGGCATCAAAACCTTTTATCATTATTTAACGTTGGAAGGAGCTATGGAGCACAACCCAGCAGCCTTAATAGAAGCACCGCGCTTGGGCAGGAAACTGCCCGATACATTGAGTATTGTGGAAATTGATGCGCTTATAGGTGCTATCGACCTTTCGACACCGGAAGGGCTACGCAATAAGGCGATGTTAGAGGTGCTCTACAGCTGCGGATTACGGGTTAGCGAGCTTGTCAATTTAAAGATTTCTAATCTGTTCTTGGAGATTGAGTTTATTCGCGTAACCGGAAAAGGCAACAAAGAACGGCTCATCCCCATTGGACATTCAGCTATCAAACATTTACAGATTTATCTGCAACATACAAGGAAAGAGGGGCCGCAAAAACCAGGAATGGAAGATTATGTGTTTTTGAACAGAAGAGGCTCTCCCCTTTCCCGTGTAATGGTGTTCCTTATTATCAAAGAATTGGCGATAAAAGTTGGCTTGAAAAAAAACCATCAGCCCACATACCTTCCGTCATTCTTTCGCAACACATCTCATAGAGGGTGGAGCTGATTTACGTGCTGTACAGGATATGCTTGGACATGAAAGCATCAGTACTACGGAAATTTACACCCATTTAGATCGGGACTACCTTCGCTCGGTAATGATCGAATTTCACCCTCGTGCCTAGATAATGTTATTCGAACTTGCAATATAGCTGCATTTATGCTACTTTTGCAGTAAATGGTAGAAGGATTGTCATTAAAAAGCATCTATAGGCTAATTGCGCTTTGCTTGCTTGTAACAATAGGTTACATACAAGGCGTGCAATTAATACATGCTTACCATCATAATGACAATACAAAGCAAACAAGCCATACCTCCTTTCAAGTTAAAAAGGAAATCAATTGTAAGATATGTGATTACCTACATGTCAAACAAGGCCAACAGTTGCCAGGTCAGCTTTTCACGTTAAGTGAAGTATATAGGAGCAAACCTATACTGATTCAACGTTTGGATCTAGCTATACCATTTGAGATTCCCCTATCCAGCTATTTCAATAAAGGGCCACCATTGGCCTAATCAGCTCTTCTCTTAGCAAAAGCAAAGCCATTATAATGCTGATTTTTCCTGTAAAAAGAAGCAAATGCGTTTGTATAAGCTAAATGTATTGGAGCAATTCTTTGTCTCTTGCTTTTGATCACATCAAAACAAGCTAAAACCTTTCATATTCATGTTTATTAAAAAGCAGTTTACCTGGTTGCTTTTGCTTTTATGTAGTCATATAGGCTACGCGCAAAACAATGATTGCAATTTTATGATTAACGGACGTCTCATCGATTCGGACACACAATTACCACTTGCTGGCGCTACGGTTCGCATCATGCCGGCCAATAGAACTGTAAAGACCGATGGCCATGGCTTTTATAGGCTTTCTTCGCTTTGTGAAGGCACCTATACACTTAGCTTCGAAAGCTTAGGCTTTGAAAAGACAAGTAGGACGCTGAACATAACAAAGAATGAAACCCTTCATATCGCCTTAAAGCATGGTGACATAGTACTCCACGACGTCGAGGTTGTTGGGCACCAAAACAATCTGAAAACTACATCCGTCGTAAATTCGCTTACTCAGCAGCAGTTAAGGGAAAGCAAAGGCGGTGTGCTTGCGGAAGTGCTCAAGGAGATCCCAGGTGTGACTATGTTGCAAACCGGAGCTACGATAGCGAAACCCGTTATCCATGGGATGCACAGCAACCGCATCCTGATGCTTAATAACGGCATCAGGCAAGAGGGACAGCAATGGGGAAATGAGCATGCACCCGAAATAGATCCTTTCGTTGCCAAGAATATCCGCGTTATCAAGGGAGCCGAATCAGTTCGTTATGGTGCAGAGGCTATTGGAGGCGTTATCATTGTTGAGCCTCCGACCTTACCGATAAACCCGGAAATTCATGGAGAAATTGATGTGGTAGGACAAAGTAACGGTCGCGGTGGCATCACATCGGCTATGTTAAATGGTGGTCTAAAAAAAATACCGGGCTTTAGCTGGCGCGCACAGGGTAGTTTTAAGAGACTTGGTGACATCAAATCGGCTGATTATTATCTTAATAATACCGGTGTTAAAGAAATTAACTATTCAGCGTCTCTAGGATATAAGACAAGTTCGACACAGTTCGAGGCTTATTATAGTCATTTCGAGACAGAATTAGGTATTTTCAACGGTTCACATATAGGAAGCGTGGAAGATCTGCAATCGCGTATTGAAAATGGCAAACCGTTCATTACCTATCCTTTCTCGCACACCATAGAGGCTCCGCGGCAAGAGATTAAGCACGACCTACTGAAGCTAAAAGCCCACCGGGATTTCACAAACGGTGCCCAAATGGACATCCAATATGGATTGCAAAGGAACTTGCGTAAAGAGTACGACATTCGGCGAGGCGGACGCACGGGCATTCCGTCGCTCGATCTGGAACTTACTTCTCAGAATTTGGATATCACCTACGACCACCTAAAAGAAAACGGCTTACGAAGTATTATCGGTGTTAATCTGGCGATGCAAGTAAATAACAACATCCCGGGCACTTTCGCTACCCCCTTGATTCCGAATTATGATAGTTATAATGCAGGGCTATTTATAATAGAAAGGTGGGTAAAGCCAACGTACGAAATAGAAGCGGGCATACGCTATGATTACAAATATTTCGATGCGGCGGGTTATCGTCTAGACTCAATCTACTACGCCGGTACGCGAACCTTCCATAATTTTTCAGGCTCACTGGGAGCTACCTGGCATGTTCATAAGAGCTTAGATGTACAATCCAATATCGGCCTAGCCTGGCGGCCACCATCGGTAAGTGAACTGTTTAGCTATGGATTACATCATGGAACTGCAGCGGTTGAAATTGGCAACGATCAATTCAAGAGTGAACAGGGTTTAAAATGGATGAATGCCGTAAAATTTCAATTACCAGACTTTGATCTTGAATTAGACGCTTATGCCCATTATATAAAAAATTACATCTACTTACAGTCTACCGGCGAATTTTGGGAGAGCTTAAGAGGGGCTTTCCCTGTTTTTCACTACAAACAAACGAATGCCCTCTTTTGGGGGCTTGATTTAACTGGCAGCTATCAGTTGACCGAAAACTTCCGCTATACAATCAAGGGCTCGCTTGTCAGAGCAAAAGACACTCGTCGGAAGAACTATTTACCCTGGATACCTTCTGACCGAGTAGAAAATGCCCTGCGATGGACGAAATCCCGCCAAAAGCGACATCTCAATAATACATTTATACAAGTGCAACATCAATTTGTGACTCGGCAAAGTCGGTACGAACCAAATACGGATTTTGCACCGCCACCTCCTGCTTATGGTTTATTGAATGTAATGGGAGGCCTTGGCTTTCGCTTCAACCAACAGGATTTGAATTTTCAACTAGGTATAAACAATTTGCTCAATAAGGAATACAAAGAATACATGAACCGATTTCGGTACTACGCACATGATATGGGACGGAATGTCACCTTGAAGCTAAACTACATTTTTTAATTTTTAATTTTTAATCTCTACAAACATGTACATTTTACGTAACTATTTTATGATTGCTGCTGTAAGTTTAGCAGCGGTTTCTTTCAGTTCCTGTTCGAAAGACGATCCTGTTCCGGAAATAGACCAGGAAGAATATGACGGTACGATCTTAACATTTACCGAGGGCCATTATCATGATGATGAATTCCATGCCGAAGGCGACACCCTGCAGGTACGTTTTATAAGAGGTAGCGACCGGCCTTACCCGTCACATGTGCATCTACATGCCGGCGAGCAATACCAATTGGATATTGCCATGTTCAAAAATGGGCAAAATACAACGGCCGAATTCGGCGAAAATGAACATCAGTGGTTTTTCCTCGGAGCACCCGCTGACGTGCTCGACTATACCTACACTGATAACCGAGTAGGATTTAAAGGTGTTTTCACGGTTAACAAGGCATCAGAGGGCTTTGATTTGCAACTTGTGTTGCGACATGGCTTGGACAAGTCGCAGCCTGCCGCACAAAGCTGGAACAGTCCCAACTATCGTGAAGCGGGCGGATCGGACGATTTCAATAAAAGCTTTGAATTGCATCCGGTAGATGAAGGACACGACCATGAGTAAATAAACCGGTTGAACTAAAAAGATTGAAAACAAGATAGCCCTTTTTAAAGGGAGGGCTATTTTATGCACTCTATATTTCTTTTTTACTAATATTTTTAAATAAAAAAACAATTTATGAACAAATTAAGAAACTTATCGTATTTGCTTGTCGCCTTTGCACTTATTTTCAATGCCTGTAGTAAAGATGATGACCCCGTGATTCCGGAAGATCCCAACGCGATTGTATCCGCTCGTCTGGATTTCATTGAAGTTAGTGGACATGCTCATGGTGATCACTTTCATGATCTCGCAGAAATCACCGGGGAAAAAGATAGTGTTGCCATCGAGTTTGATCAGTTTGGTGTTGCCAAAAGTGGCCATATTCATTTAGACCCCCACAAAGTCTATCGTTTGCAACTTTATGCCTATAATCGCGAAGGCAAGGAAGTACAGGAGGAATTTCTTACAAGCAAAACAGTAGCCGACTTTTACAAAGCTTTTATAGTCGGTGGTAATTTCACCTTAAATCCGGAAACGGGTGAGGCCGAAAATGGGGCACTTTTTCAACCAAGGGAACAAACGTACGGTGACGGCACCAAAGTAAACGGTAAATACGAAACAACCGGTATTCTTGCCTATTTTACTTTGGGCGAAGCGAATGAAGGCGCAGATACCGATGTATCTTATGTACTGCGAAAACTCTCAGACAATACAACTAAAGGAAAGATTGAACGCATTGACTGGAATCATGACGATTATGCTAGCAGATTTGCCGGAGAGGATGTGTTAAAATTGACCTTTGAGCTTCATGCTGTGGGGCACGATCATTAATTGATTTTCATAGAAGGAGCTCGTATAAAGCTCTCGAGCTCCTTCTATCCATCTATCCATTTGATCGTTAATTACTATGTTTAAGCACAAAGGGCAGATACACGCCAAATGTAATATTTCTGCCCGGATTATAAACACCTAAGTTCAAATCACTTTGATCTAATCGCCCTGGTTTATACCTGCTTAAAGCATCATAATACTTCTTATTCAGCAAATTATTAGCCGATACATAAAATTTGATTGGCTGCTTTCCGGCAAAAAAGGTGGCTCCTACACTTGCATTTACCAAGGTATAACCTGCTGTAGGTGTCTCAAACTCTTCATCTACGCGATTCTGTGCAAAATAGTTAGCCATGCCAACCGAAAGAAAAGGTTCCTGCAAATGCTTAATCTCCGGTTCATATCGTAACTCATTTCGCAATACTCCAGCGGGAATAAATGGCAAGGGCCTGTTCATGCTTGTATTCTGCGCATGTGTATAGCCAAAAGTATTCTCAAAATGGATGAAATGAACGGGATGCAAGATCAGACTTGCTTCCGCTCCATACAAATTAGCATTGACCTGTCCATATTGATAAACAGGCAAATTATCAATGAATTCGCCATGGTGGGCAGCATAAATAAAGTCGTGTATATAATTATTGTATAGCGTGGCGCTGGCATTCACAAAATCCCCGTCGTAAGATAATTCTGCGTCTACCTGGTAGCTCCTCTCCGGTTGCAAATCCGGATTTCCAATTTCGTAACGGAAAGTGCCCTCATGTTCGCCATTTGATCCCAATTCGGCTGGATTAGGCGCTCTAAAAGCAGAACCCGCATTGGCTTTGAAATTGAGTCTCTCTGTAAATTGATGCGTAAAGCCGATGGCTCCGCTCACATTAGAAAATTGATTACTGAAACGTTGAAACAGCGATTCTCCATTTTGCTCTAACGGCTTTCCTATATTTTTACGGAAATCGTAACGAACGCCTACATTAAAAGTACTATTTTCCCAGTTCTTTTTAATATAGGCAAAGGTTCCTACGCCATACGTGTCATAAGCAGGGATTAAAAATTCCTCCCCTCGGTTTTCGCTATGTCCAATTTCCGTACTGAAGCCAAAAACCGGTTCCCAACCATTTTTCTGCCCAATATAATAGCGCGCATCACCGGTATAGGTGTCCAAATTAAAATAAAGGGAAGGGTCGGGCCCGTCCTCTAACTCCCGTCGTTGGTTTCGTTGAAAACCCAGATTCAGTTTTAAGTTACCTGTTCCGATGAGTAAGTTATTATTCAATGATATTTTGTAATGGCGAATATCTTGTTTAGGATACTGTAAAGTCCTGCTCTTAAAGTCGTCATGAAAGAAGCGGTTTCCTTCTTCGTCCACATAATTGCCTTCTGAATCGAACGCAGGCTCATAAAAACCTATATTATTCCGGAAACTCGAAAAGTTGAGGTGGGTATATCCCCACGACTTATTCAGGCCCAGCATACCACTGAAATCTGTCTCATTAAAACCGGAATTGGGAAAATAGCCCACAGGTGTTTTAAATGAATAAGCATTTTTATAAGTGCCTCTACCTCTCCAAACGAAACCGTTCTGATTACCCGTCAACATAACTGATGATCCGACAAGACCATTGTTTGTGGAGTAGTTTGTTAGAAATTCTCCACTTATTTCTCCTTCAGGAACAGGAATGGGCTCCAAAAGATTAATAACACCTCCTAAGGCATCTGAACCGTAAATCAAAGAGGCTGCCCCTTTTAATACTTCCACCCGATTTGCTTTGAATTGGTCAATCTCGATTCCGTGTTCATCGCCCCATTGCTGTCCTTCCTGTTTGATACCGTTGTCAATGGTCACTACGCGATTATAACTTAAACCCCTTATGACGGGTTTTGAAATCGAGGGGCCGGTGCTTACCTGCGATACACCCGGACTTTTGGCAATTGCATCGATAATGTTGCTCGATGGAAGCAGCAACTTATCTTTATTGAGGATGTTCACTGTTGTACTATTTCTTTTATTGCTACCGGAAGAAAGGGTACCGGTAACAACCACCTCCTGCGTTTCTATAAGTGTTGGCTTTAACTCAAATTGCCAATCGTTTTCTTTAGAAAGGTCAATAACACGCGTAAGCGTCTCATAGCCAATAAATCTAAGCTCTATTAAAAAACTACCCCTCGCCGGAACATTTCGTAAACTGAACATACCGGATTGATCAGTGAGCACAGAAATTCGTAAATCGGGAATCGTAATAGTCGCCCCCGACAAAGGCTGTTTGCTTGTCGCATCTATTACTTTTCCACCAACGGCTATTGTTTCCGTCGAATAACTTTTATAACTGCTGAGCATTAAACATGCAAACAGCATGGTGATGAACTTATACATAAAAATGGAATGCATGACAATAGTCATGATAATGAAAAAATTAACCTATAGAGAAAGTACTCTTTTATATTGCACCTGTTAAGTAAGCAAAGGAGGCCCTCTTGAGGTAATGTCCTGAATGGACTGTTGATGAGAAAAATGTATAAGACCGAATGACTGATAAGTCAACTTAGCAAAGAGTATGAATCTAAAACTAAATATCGGCACATCGTACTTTTGATTGATATGTAAGTTACATATCAAACAATAAGAAGAAAGACTCGCCGTGTGCTCCGTATGATGGTTAATCCTAAAAGTTGCGCTTTTTGGCTTTGGCGACAGCGATAAGTCGTGGTGATGATAGAAATCTAAAGGAACAACAGCTAGTACAAAGTACAAAAGCATGAACTTTGCAATGACTGAAAGCAGAATTCCTTTTCGATTAAACATATCGGAATGTAAGGTAAAAATCCGTGTAAGTCTTAAAAAGGGCCGGATACAAGTATCCGACCCTACATCTACCTATGAAAAACATGCCTTAAGCAAGGCAGTACAAAAATAACGCATTATATTTACATCACAAACAAAAACTTACGTTCTAGCGAAAATAATTTTAGCTTTTTGAAGTTTTGTAATAATGATTTTTATATTAGGTTTGCAAAATAGAATAATTTAAGGGGAACAAGATGAGCCTAACGCTATTAGAAGAATATATAGAATCAGGAAACGCTGCAGCTATAGATAATTTACTGCATACCAATCCGGCCCTATGTCAACAAAAAACCAGCCATGAGATATCGCCCCTCCTATTGGCCTGCTATTACAATAAAAGCCAGATTGTAAAAATTATCTTGCAGCATATTCAAGAAATCACGATCTGGGAAGCTGCTGCCGCCGGTTTAACGGAGGTGGTAAATGAGTTATTGGAGGAATCTCCCGGCTTGTTAGACGCATTTTCCGAACACGGTTTTACGGCTTTAGGTATGGCTACGCATTTCGGTAACATAGAAATTGTTCGTTATTTGCTCTTAAAGGGAGCTGACCCAAATCTAGCATCGCAAAACGGTTATCAAGTTTATCCGCTTCATGCTGCCATAAGTGCTAATTTTGATGACATTGCCAAAATGCTGGTGGAAGCCGGCGCAGAGGTAAATGTATTACAGGCAGCCAGAACTACACCATTGCATATTGCCGCTCAGAACGGAAATATTGAAATGCTCATCTTACTGCTGGAGAACGGTGCTTTGGTGGATATCAAAAACGACTTTGGAAAAACGGCAGCTGACCTAGCCGCTGATAAGGGTTATATAGAAATAGCGAAGATACTAAGCTAAGAAGAGGAAAAAGCGGAACGAAAACGGTCTTTTAAAAATCCCACAGCCGATGCCTCATGCGCTTAACAAAATTGCGCACATCCAGTACAACTCCTGCTAGAAAGTAAAAGATGATAGGAAATCCCACGGCTAAAAATGAAGAGTAAATAAAGAAAAGGCGAATTTTCGAGATAGAAACACCTAACTTCTCTCCCAGGTATGCACATACCCCAAAAGAGCGTTGTTCAAAAAAAACCATTATGCGCTGTATCATAACGTCCTGTTTTGTTTAAATACTTGTAACCCGATTCCACAATCCAAACATCTATATCGATCGCAGTATTTATGCTTCAATTGCAGCAAAGCTTGCGAAACCGCTGCGGTTTTAACTTGAAGCCCTAACTCTTCAAATTGGTTCATGACACGATTTCTTTCACCTGCAAGCTGCTCCAATAAACCAATTGCTCGGTAAAGATACGTCTCTTTTCCAACATATTTGCCATAGCCGACCAAAATTGTTACGACTGTGTTCACAATAATATTATCAACAGAATTCAATCCGAGGCTTGGATTATGCTTCTTGGTTATCTTATCGAAGATATAATGTTCGCACCAGTAATCGTGAATAGGCAACTCCTGAAAAAGACACCGAAACTGCTCAACACTTTTCAATGTAAGGATTTTTGAAAATAAGTGCTTCTCGCGAGCACACCATGCGGCAAATTGAGCTAAGCGAATCGTCGGAAAATTAGCAGGCCGCATACGGAGAAATTTCCATACAGAAACAGGAAGAGGAGTTAATGAATACTGACGTTGTAAATAGCTATAATTTTGTTTTAAAGCATTGGGATAAGGATCATTAAAATGGTCTTTTTCTAATAAACCGGCTTGACCAAATAAAAGTGCTTCAATCATTTTTGGCTGGTGCCGGTTTTTATTAATAAGCTTATAAGGAGTATTTTTTGCTAAAAGTTCAAAAGGCATTGCGTTCACTTTGAAACCAAAGTTCCGTGCCAATAAAACATAAGTTACTTCTTCCCAATCGTCTTTCTTCTCTATCAAAAGTTTACGCAGATCATCGGATTTTTCTTGCAAACGTTCGGTCAGCAATCGTTCCAGCCACTGTTCTATTATGAAAGAGTCAATGTTGGGCATATATTGCTGACAGGGGATCCAAGCTGTACTCTGCATGAGTGCGTTGTATTTGGCCAATAGTTCATTATTTATAATGGGTTTTAATTCCAAAGTCTCAGGAATGGTGCCATCCGGTAGCCTGATTTCTTTATCATGTTCGTATACAACGTGCAAAATAACATTATTATAAGCACCGTCCTGTTGGTGTTGATGCACATACCAATCAGACGATCTTCGATGCAACTCTATGGTGCCGGCCCATTCGGTTTTGTCGATAATCAATCGACTATGTTCGAAATCGGGTCCTGCATTTTTATTGAGTATTCCGGGAGATAGAACAATCAACGGCTTACCACTTTTTGTTGTTAGGTTAATGTGTTTATACAAACGATACTTCCAGATATAGTGAAGCACATCTTCTGAAAATTCCATCTTCAAAAATCATTTAGGTCTACTTAAAAATAGAGATTAAACTACCAGCAACAACAAAAAGACTGAAAATGAACAAAGTGAACAGATTTTAATACAGGGCTAAGGCATAGGACGTAAGTATCATCGTCCTAAGTCAACAGCCTATTGTTTGACCCATCGATCTACGATCATCGCCGCGACGGTATCCCCCGTAGCATTCAGCAAGGTAGCCATTGGGTCAACTAATGTGCCAATAATCATTACAGCCGGCACTGCCTCGATCGGTAAATGATAAGCTGAAATCATGAGCATCTCTCCAATATATCCGCCATTGGGGATGCCGCCGGCAACGATGCTGACCAAAACCGTTAGGCCAATCGCTAACAATAAAGTTCCCGGTTCCATAAAAGGCTTACCCATCAACGCAAAAGCTACCGCAATTTTAATGATGGAGGACATGGACGAGCCATTTTTATGCAATGACGCCCCGAGCGGTATCACTACATTTGCCACAGGCTCTTGTATGCCAATCCGTTTGGCTGCATCCAAATTCGGTGGAATCACAGCAATACTGCTGCAGGTGCTAATTGCAGTAAGCGATGGCAAAATATTATTCCGCCAGAAAAGTTTAATACCGCGGCCTCCTCCTCCTATAAATGCATAAATGCTAAAGAAAACGAAGAAATAAACCAGTCCGCCGGCATAATAAACAGCCATAGGCTTCGCATACAGTCCGAACAGTTGCGGCCCAACAGTACCTACTTGATAAGCAAAATAGGCACCCAAACCCACAGGAGCCAATTTCATCACATAAACCAACAGGTTTTTCATTACTTCATTGCCGGAAGAAAGGAACCGACGAAACGGCTCGCCCGGGGCTCCCGATCGCAATGCAGCTATACCCACTAAAAAAGAGAAGATGATAAACGCGAGCATGTGCTCACGCGAAAGTAATTGGTTAAATTCGTTCACCGTCACAAAAGAAACGGCGCGTTCTCCCCAACTTTCTTGGTCTCCCTTGTTGAGGGATACATTGGCATGTGTTGTATCAGCAAGTTGGTTGCCTAGGGGGAACAGCCAGACACAAAAGATAGTGAAAACCGCTGCAATGATAATCGTCATCAAAAAGACAAGCATCATGGTCGACAAAATACGTCCGAGTTTTTGCCCTTGATCGATACTCGCCACGGCCGATGCAATCGCAAAAAAGATAAGCGGAATGACTGCTGTAAAAAGTAGGTTAAGAAAAATATCACCGATAGGTTTTAGGTGAACAACAAAGTCGGGAGAAAAAAGCCCAACCAGGCTTCCTATAATGATGCCTAATAGCAATAAAAGGATATTGCTATAGTTTTTAAAAAAACCACTACTTTGTATGTTCATGCAACACGAAAGTAGTGGTTTTTCCAAACATTATTAAGAAAATTTGCTTTTCAGTGCAGCTAGCTTAGCAGCCATATCCGTTTCAGGCGACTGACGTTTTTCCGGCTTGACGCCCTTGCGGTCGTGTTTTTTAGCTTGTGGTGCTTTTTCTTCGGTCTTCATACTTAAAGAAATCCGATTTCTATTTGCATCCACTTCGATAACCGTCACTTCTACCTGCTGATGTACTTTTACTACTTCATTTGGATCCTTGATAAAGCGATTAGCCATTTGACTTAAATGCACTAAGCCGTCTTGATGCACACCGATATCGACAAAAGCCCCGAAGTTGGTAATATTGGTAACGATTCCCGGAAGTTTCATCCCTACTTTTAAGTCATTTACCGTATTAACGCCTTCTGTAAAGGAGAACGTTTCAAACTTTTCACGCGGATCGAGGCCCGGTTTAGAAAGCTCGGCTAAAATATCATTCAACGTTGGTAGACCGACTTCTTCTGACACGTATTTATTCAGGGGAATACTTTTTCTTAGCTTCTCGTCCTTTAATAAGCTGTTCACCTCATGCCCCAAGTCTTTAGCCATCTCTTCTACCAATGCATAACGTTCGGGGTGAACTGCACTTGCATCCAAGGGATTCTCTGCTCCTCTGATACGTAAAAACCCAGCTGCTTGTTCGAAGGCTTTTTCACCCAGTCGCGGCACTTTTTTCAAATCAGCGCGCCTTCTAAAAGCGCCATGTTGATTCCGGTATTCAACAATGCTCTGGGCCAGTGCCGGACCTAATCCGGAAACATAAGCTAAGATTTGCTTTGAAGCGGTATTCAGTTCCACTCCAACCGCATTTACACAGCTTATAACGGTATCTGCAAGCGATTCCTGTAATTTATTTTGATCAACGTCGTGTTGGTATTGACCAACGCCAATTGATTTGGGGTCGATTTTCACTAATTCTGCCAAAGGATCCATCAATCGGCGGCCAATGGAGACGGCTCCCCTAACGGTAATATCATAATCCGGAAACTCTTCTCGCGCTACTTCGGAGGCTGAGTAAATGGACGCTCCGCTTTCATTGACCATCACGACGATCACATCCGGTATTTGCAATTTTCGAACAAAATCTTCCGTTTCCCTACCAGCCGTACCATTTCCAATAGCAATCGCTTCAATTTGATATTGTTTTACGAGCAGCTGGATTTGGTGAGCAGCTTCAGCTTCTTTTGCAGTGCCATTATGCGGATAAACCGTAGTATTGGTAAGCAATTTCCCTTGTTCATCCAGGCAGACGACTTTACAACCCGTCCGAAAACCAGGGTCAATAGCTAATGTCCGTTTACTTCCCATAGGAGCCGCTAACAATAATTGGCGGGCGTTTTCGGCGAAAACACGAATCGCTTCCTCATCTGCGCGCTTGCGGGTAATTAAACGAACTTCTGTTTCCATAGATGGTTTAAGCAAACGCTTAAAGCTATCTTGAACGGCTAAACGGATTTGTAAAGCGGCAGGACTTGCATTCATAACGAAACGATTATCGATAAGCGCGATTGCCTCATCATCCGGTACTTCAACATCCAAATACAGCATTTGTTCCTTCTCTCCACGTCGCATAGCCAATATGCGATGAGAAGGGGCCGCTTTTAGAGGTTCTGTCCACTCGTAATAGTCTTTATATTTGATGGCCTCTTCCTCCTTACCGGGCACTACTCTAGAAGCAAAAGAGCCGTTTTCCATGAAAAAATCACGCATTTGAGCGCGCGTTTCCGCATGTTCGGCAATTGTTTCCGCCAATATATCACGTGCCCCCGCTAAAGCTTCCTCTACAGAGCTTACGCCTTTCTCGTCATTAACAAAAGTTGCAGCAAAATCTTCGACGCTACTTTGTTCCTGTTTCAGCAACCAATCCGCCAATGGTTCTAAGCCTTTCTCTCTAGCTACAGAAGCTCTGGTTTTTCGTTTTGGCTTGTACGGCAAATAGATATCTTCCAATACAGCCATCGTTTCTGCTTCTTCCAGCTTGCTTTGCAGCTCGGGGCTTAGCTTGCCTAATTCGGTAAGTGATTTGATAATCGCTTCACGTCTCTTATCAAGATCGCGTAGCTGCCCTATTCGATCTCTTATGGCTGCCACCTGTATTTCGTCCAAGCTACCTGTCAATTCCTTCCGATAACGCGAAATAAATGGAACGGTAGCCCCTTCGTCCAAAAGTTGAATGGTAGTCCGCACCTGTCTATCATTAAAGACAGATCGCTGGCAATACGCTGTTCGTGTGTTAGCATGATTAATAGATATTTTGTTTTACCTTACCTTTATTAGGCTCGGTTTTTTACTGCTGCGAAATTGAGGTATTTTACTTTAAGAAGCAAGGGAGGTGGAAAGAAAGAGGATATAAAAAAAGCCCTTATGTAGGGCTTTATGCTTGTTGATCCTTATTTTTATTTTCATTTTCTTCAGGCTTTGCTGAAGTATCCTCTGAAGGGGAAGCTATGGGACTATAATTTCCCGATGGACTTGGATCGGCAGAGGTACCGCCGTAATAATTGGTTTGACTGCCATAGTATTCGGGTTGACGATGCCCCCCATCACTATAATCATCCACTTGTTCGGTTGGCGCCTTCGTCCGGGTAGTTTCCTGTTGGCTGCCGGTATCCGAAACATCCAGATCTTTTCCGAAATTATTAATCTGATCGTTAATATCTTTTTTGATAGATTCGGAAGCATCTTTAAACTCTCGAATCCCTCTGCCTAAGCCTCTTGCCAATTCCGGAAGTTTTCTACCTCCAAACAGAAACAATGCCACCAATAAAATCAGCATCATTTCAGATCCACCTATATTGAGAAATAATAAAATTGAACTTAACATCATAGTCTCTATTTCAGCCAAACAAACCTAATAAAATTTAAGTCCGTTTGCACAAATCAATTATCAAAGCTATTAAAATTTTGTCGGAATGAATAAAATATTAGAAAAATCTAATGCTTTATTTAGTTATTCGTTACTAGTTATTTGTTACTAGTTATTTGTTACTAGTTGTTAATTACCGGTTACTCGTTATTGGTTACTGGTTGTTCCTGCTAGAACGAACAACCAACAACGATTAACAAGCAACGAATCAAACCGTTCTACTCATATCCCATTTCTCCAGATAGTCCGCTACACGCCGTACAAACATGCCGCCCAGGGCACCATCCACCACGCGGTGATCATAAGACAAAGATAAAAACATCATGTGCCGAATGCCTATGACATCCCCAAATTCAGTTTCAATAACTGCCGGCTTTTTCGTGATCGTCCCTACAGCTAAAATAGCCACTTGTGGCTGATTAATAATAGGCGTTCCCATTACATTTCCGAAAGAACCTATGTTAGTTAAGGTGAAAGTACCTCCTTGGGTCTCGTCAGGTTTTAATTTATTATTTCTAGCGCGAAAAGCCAGATCATTAACCGATTTCGTGATTCCCACCAAACTTAAATCCTTCGCATTTTTAATGACAGGTACAATCAGGTTGCCATTTGGCAGGGCTGTCGCCATACCGATATTGATATCATGCTTTTTAATAATCTGAGTACCTTTCACCGAAATATTAATCATGGGAAAATCTTTAATTGCTTTTACGACAGCTTCGATAAAGATAGGCGTAAAAGTGAGCTTTTCATTTTCTCTCTGTTGAAAACTATCTTTGATCTTATTTCGCCAATTCACCAAATTGGTAACATCTGCTTCTACAAATGAGCAAACATGCGGAGCTGTTTGTACGCTATGAACCATATGCTCAGCAATAAGCCGCCTCATTCTATCCATTTCAATAATCTCATCCTTTCCCGAAACGCTCACCGCTGCCGGTTCGATATTTTTCACAGGCTCGGGCGGATTAGGAGAACCTACTCCCTCATCGGAAACCTGCCCCCCTTGATCAGTTTGACTAGCCCGCCTGGCCAGATAATCCAGTAAATCTTGCTTAGTGACACGACCATCCAATCCCGTACCTTGAATACGCTCAAGTTCGTCTGTTGATATGCCTTCCTCCTGGGCAATATTGCGAACTAAGGGTGAGTAAAAACGACCCGCATCCCCTACCGGTTCCTCTTCCTTCACCCGATCATCCGTTACCAATTGCTGCAGCCCCGGAATTTCCGTGCTAGTAGAAGGAATTTTCTCTTCTATCAAAGGCTCATTTAATGTGGCTGCACTCATCGCCAATTCTTCATCATCCCCCTCCATCTCCAAAACGGCAAGGACTTCTCCAACTTGAACCACTTCGTCATGTTGAAAGCGCTGCTCAATCAATTTCCCGGCTACGGGTGATGGCACTTCAGAGTCGACCTTGTCTGTTGCAATTTCTACGATGATATCGTCGACATTTACTATATCACCAGGTTGTTTTACCCAATTTATTATAGTTGCTTCAGACACACTTTCGCCCATCGCCGGAAGGAGTAAATTATATCTAGCCATAATGTGATATCTAATTAATTTGCATTAAGCGTCGTAAGTTACAACAATATCTAAAAAAATAAAACAGAACAGAATAAAATTCGTTAAAAACAGCCATTAGTTACTCGTTATTTGTTTTTAAGCTATTGGGCTTCAGAAATCAACTATCAGTTGCACCGGTTCCCATTGCGCTGAGTTGCCATTGCGAGCACAGGACACCTGCCTGCCGGCTGCGAGTACCGGCCTCAATGCTTATTCACTAGCTGCTTATTTCCAAAGTGTTCATGAACTCACTTTGTTCGGTTATCATACTGGTATCAACAACTTACCTATTTAACTACTCAACCAAATAACTAGTCAACAAGTTCTTCTTTCAGCAGATAAAAAAGCATAACCAGGGCATTTGCGGCTGAACGTTCAATATTAGGCAACCGTATTTTCCCAAAGTTAAATAATTTTGCTTTGGCCCCTTCTTTGCCTGCAACGGCAATCCAAACAGTCCCAACCGGCTTATCATCCGTTCCACCGTCCGGCCCTGCAATTCCGGTAATAGCCATACTATAATCGGCTTTGAAGTTTTTTTGAGCTCCTAACGCCATTTCCAAAGCTACTTGCTCACTTACAGCGCCATAGGCAGCTAAGGTGCTAGCCCGTACTCCAAGAACCTGTTCCTTTAACTCATTGCTATAAGATACCACGCCTCCTTTAAAAACCGCACTACTCCCGGGCAGGCTAGTAATCAGGTGACTTAAGTAGCCACCGGTGCAACTTTCCGCGGTAGATAAGCTTAATTGATGATTTTTTAAACGCGTTAATAACTGTTGTTCCAATAAGACATCGCCTTCTCCAACGAAATAAGGCTTTACAAGCTCCATTAGTGTACTGCTATAAGCCTCCATTTCTTTTTCGAGAGCCTGCTCCATTAAGCTACTGCCCGTTAGCCGTAAACGCACCTGTCCGAATTTAGGTAAGTATGCCAAATGGATATGTGGTGGTAAATCTTCTTCAAATGAATGCAATTTCTCCGCAAGGAAAGATTCGCCGATTCCCGCAGTTAATATAGAGCGATGGGAAATAGCATACTGGTTAGGTAATCCTTGCAACTTGGGTAGCACCTCGTTTTGCATCAGGTACTTCATTTCGGTAGGCACCCCAGGCATAATGATGTATATTTTTTCGTTCTCCTCAATCCACATACCCGGAGCCGTGCCCGTTTCATTATGCAAAACCCGGGCGTTGGCCAAAACATCTGCTTGCCTGTTATTGACTTCCAGCATTGGCCTATTGAACTTCTTAAATATAGATTCGACATGGGCAAGAACGTCAACATCGCGAACCAAGGTAGTATTAAAATAAGTCGCCAACGTTTGCTTGGTAACATCGTCCTTTGTGGGGCCTAAACCGCCTGTACATAGTATAATATCGGCACGTGAGGTAGCCGAACTTAACGCTTGCCTAATCGCATCCCCTTGATCTGCGATGGAAGTGATTTGCACCAGTGCGATTCCTATACGGTTTAATTGTTGGGCAATCCAGGCGGAATTGGTATCCACGATTTGACCAATCAGTATTTCATCGCCTATGGTTATAATCTCTGCTGTCATGACGTAATTCGAAAATTAAAAATTAAAAAGTCAAAATTAAAAAAAGGGGACTTGCAACTGACAACTTTCACTCCCTACTAACCAATATTTACTTCCAGCTAACTAACACCTAATTAGCCGCCTATCGCTTACAGCCTAGAGCTTATTGCCTAAATCCTAACAGCTAACACCTAAAAGCTATTATAATAGTCGTTACGTTTGGTCAATTTTAGATCTTGTAAAATAGATGCTTTTACCCGGATATTAAAAGTATAGCTTCGATAAGTACCGAATGGCACCCAGCCAAAAGACATATCCCAACAGTGCAAATCCCGGTAAATATTAAATTGGGTTAAAGCAAGTTTTTTCATTTGAAAATCATAACCGGTATTATATTGCACCTTCCATTTCGGAGTAATGGAAAAATCACCATGCAGATTGATGGTACTGGTTATACGCGATTCCGCAAAAGGCTTGCTGTATTGGAAACTAAAAGAAGCCGCAATATTCCAGGGAATGTTAAAATCGACGAAAGCGTTTGGATCAGAACTGATTCGGGCCAACTCCTGTTGTTGTTCAGGCGTCATATTGGTTTTATTTTTATTCATTTCATCCAAGTTGTTATTTCTGCTTTTCGCAGCTGCCGGATTAAAACTAAAGTCCATCGATAAACCAAACTGAGTAAGCCTTGCCAGCTGTCCACCTTTAATGGCATATTCATTTATCCTTCGATAACTCACTGTTGAGCTCCCAGGCGTTGTGTATGTTTCATAGCGATAAGGATCAAAACTACCGTTAAAATTCAGCCCCAGTTTATCATCAAAAAGTGCAGTTCTACCCGAAAAACTGATATTAGACAACTTAAATGAATCGGCCACAAAATTGTAATTTCCACTAAAGGTCAAACCTTGTAAAATCCGGATCTTTTTAAACCCCGTCCCGGTGGTGTCATCTTCACTACGTACTTTAGCTTCGATATTATTGTCCACTGAAAAACCAATACCCATTGATCGACCCGCACTAGGAGTTCCGTAAATTGCATTCTGGAAAATAGAATATTTTTGAATTCTACCTTGATTATCCAAGACGGGTGTACCATCAGCATAACGCTGTTCACGATAGAAGCCATATTTCGATTCAGAAAAGTCGGGACGATAGTTAAAATTGATCGAAGGTGTAATTACATGGCGAATGGCTGCCAGCTTTCCTTTAAAATTCTTTTGGCCGTATACCTTGGTAGAAAATCCACTGGAAAAGCTATAATCATAAGCTCTGTTGAAGCCCTGCACCGTATCGGTAACTTCTTCATAACCTTGTGGCGTATTATCATAGAACTTACGGATGGATTGGAAATACCAACGTTCAGTATAGTTCACGCTGGTGTTAAATTGAAAGTACTTGGCGACATTGAGCGACATGCTGATAGGAATATTATGCTGTATTCCGTTTTGCATTTTTTTCAGCGTCTCTTTCGTAAATAAAAGGCTATCGACAGCATTAATCGAGTTTTTTCCCTGCATACTATAGCCCATGGTAATACGCTGATACCACTTCTGTTCTCCCACTCGATCCTTTGAATCAAAAGGATTAAAGGTAGCCACATTTAAGTTGAAAGTTGGCAGTTCGAGATTGACAGCACCGGTACTGATATCCTGTCGATGGCTTAAGGACGAAGTGAAATTCACTTTTCCATCGGCGAAAGTCTTTCCGTAAGCGATACTGGAAGACATGTTATTCCGCGTGATCTGATTGTAATCATATGATCCGCCGGCAGCCGTATTCGAAAAGTAACTACCGGTTCCGGCATTTACACTGGCACTGAAAGTTGTACCCGGATTAGCTTCCTGCCTTTGCGAGTGGTTCCAGGTGATATTGAAATCTTTAGCACGAGAAAAGCCAGGCGTATTTTCTTCCCCGTTTTTTGTGTAAGCGTAGCGCAGTGAAAATCCCCCATCGTATTTATAGTTTTTCTTATAGCGCACACGGGCGTTAGCTTCCCAGGATCCCTTTGAGTACAGGTTCCCTCGTAGCTCAGCATCCCAATAATCATTTATTCCTATATAATATCCGGCATCGCGCATAAAAAAAACCCCTGCTGAAATCCTCTCCAAAAGTTGGGAACAAAATGCCCGACTGTCTTTTATTGGTTTTTGGAAAAAAGCCGAAAGGGATCATGATAAAACGTAGTGGGACCTGCTCTACCACCATATAGGCACTTTTTGAGACTACCTGGTTCTCCGTGAGGATAACCTTACTCATTTGAATACCGAAGTGCGTGTGTGGAAAGGGCAAATTACAGGTACTATAAAAGCCATGTCTGATAAACTGCTCATTATATTCATTCTTCTTTATTTCTTTTGCCTGAATGGACGCGCCGTCCATTTCGGTAAAGACCCCATACGTTTTACCTTTTTTACTATCGAAATTAAAGATTAACGAATCGACGGTAACGGGTGGATCCGTAGCCGTTTTAAAAATAGGCCGTCCTTTATATTTTCCATTATGATCGATCATACCACTGGCAAACATCGTACGCGTATTATTGTCTATCCGGATGTAGTCAGCCGTAAGCTCCATGTCTTCATACTTTATTTTCGCATTGCCATATAAATGAAGTTGGTTATTTTTTCGATCGGTTCGAGTGGAATCCTCGGCGTTACTCAAAACCACGGAAGTGAGTCCGCCTGCTTCACCATCTTTTTTTACCGTATCTTGCCGCGTTGAGTCTTGTTTTATGCTGTCTTGGCGAACAGAATCTTGCGTTAAATTTAGCGGTCTGCCTAAGCTGTCCTGCACAATAAATTGCTGTCCGGATGCCCATAATGGCATCGCTGTGCCTGCGAGGAATAAAATAACTTTAAAAAAGATGCTAACAGACTTCAAATTTGACAACGAATATTATTTTTGCAGTATAAAAAAATTAAGGCGCCCAAAATTAGTGAAAGCAATAGCAGCTTGCAATAGCTATTCCTTCACTTAACAGTTTTTTATTTACGATTGCTACAATTGTTTTCAATAAAAGCATTTATTAGCAATTTAATACAATAAGATTAACTTTATAGCATTATATATTTTAAACAAGATTACGGATTTGGATGATTACGTTTGTAACAAGATTTGCGGCAACCATTTGTTTAATACTCTCATTACACATACCAACGCAAAGTTCGACAAATAAGTATGATAACACCTATAAAATAAAAACAATTGTCATTGATGCCGGTCATGGAGGGAGGGATGGAAACACACATGGTTCCTTTTCAAAGGAAAAGGATATCACCTTAGCCGTTGCCCTGAAATTGGGAAAAACGATAGAAAAAGAGATTGAGGGTGTAAAGGTCGTTTATACCCGAACGGATGATAGTTTTATAGAATTATATGAACGCATCGGTATTGCCAATCGTAATAAGGCGGACCTTTTTATTTCACTTCATTGTAATTCCATGCCACATACCAGCAGACGGGTGGTTTCCCGATATGTTAGAAATAAGCGGGGCAGACGTGTACCGGTATATAAGACGATTAGTTCGCAAAACACTTCCGTGAGCGGTGTAGAAACCTTTGTTTCCGGTTACGGACGATTGGACGAACAGGATGTTGCCATGCGGGAGAATGCCTCCATGTTATTGGAGGAAAACTACCAGGAAAACTACGACGGATTTGACCCAAAAGATCCTGAAAGTTATATTATATTTTCCTTAATGAAAAATCAGTACCGAGATTTGAGTATAAAACTGGCAACTTTCATTCAAAATGAGTACATTAAGGCCGGGCGATTGGATCGCGGTGTTAAGGAGCAAAGTTTGGCAGTGCTTGCCCGTGCAGGAATGCCTGCGGTTTTAACGGAAATGGGCTTTATAAGTAATCCGGAAGAAGAACATTATATGAATTCGGCTGAAGGGCAAGCCGAAATTGTCGAAAACCTAGTTAACGCAATAAAAAACTATAAAAAACAGATTGAAAACTAATGTATAGAAAGCTATTATCCATTATCCTTTTCACATTTTTTATCGTCTTCAACGTGCGGTCTGCTGAATTTTATCTTGGCGACCTACAGCAAAACACGGAAAATCAAGATTTTCGGATCAAGACCATTGTCATTGATGCGGGTCATGGAGCACACGATATAGGCGCACGAGGCAGAACCTCGGTGGAAAAGGATATTGCACTCCAGATTGCGCTAAAACTAGGACGTTCCATTCAAAGCGAGCTAAAAGATGTGAAAGTGATCTATACCCGTACTTCGGACGTTTTTATCCCTCTCTATGAGCGAATCGGATTAGCCAATGAGAAAAAGGCCGACTTGTTCATTTCCATTCATTGCAATTCCATGCCTTCGATTAAAAAACGAATCGTGACGGGTTATCGTAGAAGGAACGGTAAAAGGGTGCCTATTTACAAAACCGTGAGTACCCCTAATACAACTACCCGCGGGACGGAAACCTTTGTATCGGGATCCGGTCGATTGGCTGAGCAAGACGCCGCAATTCGTGAAAATGCATCTATGTTGTTGGAAGAAAACTATCAGGAAAATTATGACGGCTTCGACCCGAAGGATCCGGAGAGCTATATTATTTTTTCACTTATGAAGAATGCTTATCGGGATCAAAGTATTAAATTAGCTTCATTTATCGAAGGAGAATATGTGAAATCAGGTAGGGGCAGCAGAGGCGTAAAAGAATTAAGCTTGGCCGTTTTAGCAAGAGCTGGTATGCCGGCGGTCTTAACCGAAGTAGGTTTTATCAGTAATCCGGATGAAGAGCGCTATTTAAATTCTGCGCAAGGTCAATCGGAAATCGTAGCGAATTTACTAAATGCTATAAAAAGCTATAAGAGGCAGGCAGAAAACTAAACAAATTGGTAGGGATTGTTGTTCATGGTAGAGTGTGTACAATTTTCGTCGCTTTAAGCCTGGCCGGTTAAACATGATTGAGCGGCACGAAATATAAAACGAAAAAGACCATTACCCAATGAAAACTGCATGAGCTACCGTAAAAAATCAAAAGCTCATCTCAGCTTCATTGCCTTAAAAAGATTATTTGAATGAAAATATCTAACGAAACCAAAGTAGGCATTTTAGCTACCGTAGCCATTGCTGTATTAATTATTGGATACAGTTTTCTAAAAGGCAATGATGTTTTTACCAGTGAAAATAAATTTTATGCTTCCTATGACCGAGTAGACGGATTGAGCGTTTCCAAACCGGTTATGGTAAATGGATATCAAATCGGCCGGGTGTCAAAGATGAGTCTCCAACCCAACGGAGAGATCTTGACTGAATTTAAGATCAATCAAGATTACGCCATTCCGGCCAATACGATAGCTAGGATTGCCAGCACGGACCTTTTGGGAGGTAAAGCCATTGTGTTTGAACTCGGAGACAGTAAGGATTACGCCCAAGACGGGGATACGCTCCGGGCAAACATTCAGCGTAATATTTTGGAACAGGTGGAACCGGTACAAAAAAAGGCAGAGGCAGTGGTTGCCGTTTTGGATTCGGTATTGAGTTCGATAAACAACACAATAAATGCGGATTTCCAACGCAACTTTAACAGAAGCATTGCTAGTATCGCTAACACCTTGAATACGTTAGAACATACAACTGCACAAGTAGATGCGATCGTTGGCACGCAGCGTACCAAACTCTCGAATATTTTAAGCAATGTGGAATCCATCTCCGCTAATTTTAAAAATAATGGAGAGCGCATAACTTCTATTCTAACGAATATGGAAAGTGTCACGGATCAAGTGGCTAAAGCAAATTTTCAACAAACTATCCAAAATGCAAATGCAGCAGTGGCTGATTTACAACATATTGTTGACAATATCAATAACGGCAAAGGATCCGTTGGTTTGCTGTTGAATGACGAGGAGCTTTACAACAATCTAAATAATGCATCCAAAAATCTGGATTGTTTGATGATTGACCTGCGGGAGCATCCCAGTAGGTATGTTCATTTTTCTGTGTTCGGAAAAAAGGACAAAGACGGTAAGGAAGAATCAAAAAAGAAATAAGGGCTAAATTTCAAAAGTTTCACCTTCTATAGCCAATTCTGTATTGGAAAATACGGTACGGCTTTCATCTAAAAGCGGTTGTAAATCTTTATACCTTGCGGAAAAATGTCCAATAACCAGCTTTCGTGCACCTACGGCTTTTGCAATTTCTGCGGCCTGTAAGGCGGTAGTATGAAAGGTCTCTACAGCTCTTTCTAACATATCATGCAAAAAGGTAGCTTCATGATATAAAAGATCAACTTTTTCGATATAAGGCCAATAGCTCTTTATATTCACCGTATCTGAACAGAATGCGTAACTACGCGGTACAGGAGCAGGCGTGGTAAGGTCTGCGGCGCGGTGAACCTTACCTTCATTATCGGTATAATCAATACCTCGTTTTAACAAGGGATAATAAGGAGTAGGGATGTTCAATGCGGCAATGGCGTCTTTGTTTATACGTGGAAGCCGCTGTTTTTCACGAAATAAAAATCCAGTGCAATTAATTCGATGACTCAGAGGAAAAGTCATCACTTCAAAATTCGCATCAGACAGAATCGTTTCCGCCGTATGCGGACTGGTCGTCTGAACAACGAGCTTGTATCGCAGAGAAGTCTCAGAATAATGAAGTTGGAGATCAATTATCTCTTTAAGCCCCTCCGGGCCGAAAACATGCAAATCTTCCTTTCTTCCATTTAAATGCATAGAAGATATCAAACCTACAAGCCCCAGATAATGATCCCCGTGTAGATGCGAAATAAAAATATACTTGATACGGTTGGCTTTGATCCCATATCGCTGGAGCTGCAATTGGGTACCTTCACCGCAATCGATTAAACTGACAATCTCGTTGCAGTTCAGAATCTGTGCCGTGTGATGGCGCCCAAACAGAGGTGTAGCTGAATTGCTTCCAAGAATTGTTACCTCAAATCTCATTCTTCATCGGTCGCCACTTGTCCCCTAAACTCTCTTTCCAATTCTTCCATAAAGATGAGATCTTCTGCTTCATTAGAAGAAGGCACCACATTTAGCACTTCTTTCAAGTTAGACAGTTCGATAAGCTGCATAATTTCCTTATTCGCGCAGCAGATTACAAAAACACCCCCCGCGGCATGACACAGCCTATGTGCTGTCAGCGCACAACGTAAGCCAGATGTATCAGCGCTTTTCGCATGGGTTAAATCCAACACAATATTCCGTTGTCCGTCAGTATTCAACAATACAAATTCCGACTTAATTTTAGGTGCCGTAACACCATCCAACACTTCCTCATGAGGGGTAATTACTACATAACGCTCATGTTTATCAATTGTAAACTTCATACCTATTGGTTTTATCCCCTTTCCAATAACCTGTCGAGGGCTTTATTAATATTATTTTCTACACGCTCTTCGATATGCTGTATCTCGTATCGAATAAATTTTTCACCGGTAATATGTTCGTACAATTCGATATACCGTTCGGATATCGATGCCACGAGTTCATCATCCATCATGGGAACAGATTGCCCTTCTTTCCCTTGAAAGCCATTTTCAATAAGCCACTTCCTTACAAATTCTTTCGAAAGTTGGCGTTGGGGCTTTCCTTCCTTCTGCAGCTCATCATAGCCTTCTTTATAAAAATACCGTGAGGAATCAGGTGTGTGGATTTCATCAATTAAAATGATTTGATCTCCGATTTTCCCGAATTCATATTTAGTGTCTACTAAAATCAGTCCTTGAGCAGCTGCAATTTCTGTGCCTCTTTCGAAAAGAGCGTAGGTATATTTCTCCAATTTCACGTAATCCTCCTCACTTACAATACCTTGCTTTAAAATTTCAGTCCGGGAAATATCTTCATCGTGCCCTACGGCCGCCTTGGTGGTTGGCGTAATAATTGGCTTCGGAAGTTTATCATTCTCTTTCAATCCTTCCGGCAATGATTCCCCGCAAACAGATCGTCTCCCCGCCGCATACTCACGCCAAGCATGCCCGGATAAATAACCACGAATAACCATCTCCACTTTAAAGGGTTCCGCGATTTTTCCAATGGTAACACTCGGATCCGGTACGTCAATTACCCAGTTCGGCAAAATATCCTCGGTGGCTTTCAGAAATTTAGCGGCAATCTGATTGAGCACTTGCCCTTTATACGGAATCGCTCTCGGTAATACAACGTCAAAGGCAGATATCCGATCGGATACTACCATGGCTAAATATTGATTATCTATTGTATAAACGTCTCTAACTTTCCCTTTGTAGAAAGCCGTTTGTTTTGGAAAAGTAAAATGAGTTTCCTTTATCGCATTCACTGTTATTCAATTAAAAAGTAAAAATTCAAAAGTAAAAAATCAAAACCCCGACGGGCAGACAAAAGTATCAAGACATAAGTATCAAGACTTCCCGTCTTGTGTCTTAGGTTCTATGTATTTACAGCCTATAGCTTACAGCTCACAACCCGCAACTGGCAACTAACAACTGGCAACTCTGCCCTAAATATCTCCGTAAGCTTCCAGAATACGTTTCACCAGTTTATGCCTAACCACGTCTCCCCCACTCAAATGGATGATATCAATACCTTCTATATCATCTAAAAGCTTTAGGGCATTATGCAAACCCGACTGTTGCTTTTTTGGTAAATCGATTTGCGTCACATCGCCCGTTACGATGAATTTAGCCGTCGGGCCCATCCGGGTCAAGAACATTTTCAATTGCATTTCCGTTGTGTTTTGAGCTTCATCCAAAATCACAAAGCAATTGTCCAAGGTTCTTCCACGCATAAATGCCAATGGCGCAACTTCTATTGTTCGATTTTCCAAGTACATCTTGAGTTTTTCAGCGGGGATCATATCATCTAACGCATCGTAAAGCGGCCGCAAATAAGGATCCACCTTTTCTTTTAGATCGCCTGGCAAGAAGCCTAGATTTTCGCCGGCTTCAACGGCAGGACGTGTTAATATAATGCGCTTCACCTCTTTATTTCTCAACGCCCGCACTGCCAAGGCTACTGCGGTGTAGGTCTTTCCCGTTCCGGCAGGACCAATGGCAAAAAGGATGTCGTTTTTGAGGATACTATCTACCATTTTACGCTGATTGGCGGTCCGAGCTTTGACAACAATACCGTTGGGACCGAATACAATGGGTTCTCCTCCAAAAGGAGCAGCTGCTTTCTCTACGATACTCTCCTTCTCTACCACAGCCGGCGTCGCACCCAACACCGTCTCGATATCGTTGTAATTGATATGGTTATATTTTTCCAGATGTCCGATGATCGCTTCAAACTTATTTTTAAAGATATTAATCTCTTCCGGATCGCCAAGAACCTTCAGTTCAGTGCCACGAGCTATCAATTTCAATTTCGGAAAGTACTTGCGTATCAATTCAAAATGCTCGTTCTGGGGGCCCATAACAATGCTGGATCCACCTGTTCCAATGTAATTCGTAATTCGTTCAAATTTTGCCTTATTTGTTTTTTATGCTTTTTCCTAAGCGCTCTTTCTTTTTATGCTAGCGGATAACTGCTTACCGGATTTTTATATTTTTGGAAATATTCACAACTAAATATGAAAAATTCATGCTAGGTTTGCACCTTAAAATCCCTACGCAAGATTACTAATTATAGTGCATAAAAAAAAGTATTTGCATCAATAGTAATCGTACTAAAATACTCCCTTCCGGAGCAAAATGGGATTTTATCAGCGGACTGAGATTTAGATATGGGCATCATTACGTTAACCACAGATTTAGGACATAAAGACTTTTACCAAGCTGCACTAAAAGGGAGTATTATCAGTTTATACCCCACTGTCAGGTTGGTAGATGTGTCCCATGATATCGCTCCCTTCAATATACAACAAGCCGCCTTTGTTTTAAAAAATGCATACCGATATTTCCCAAAAGACACCGTTCACTTAATCGGTATTGACTCCGTCTTTAATAAAGATACACGATATTTAGCCGTCAAGTATAAAGGCCACTACTTTGTGGGGGCTGATAACGGTATATTTTCTTTGCTACTCGACGGTGATCCGGAGAAGGCCGTTGAACTTAATATCATGCAGGATTTAAAGTTTCTACATTTTCCTCTTACCGATATCTTCGCCAAAGCGGCAACCCATTTAGCCAAGGGCGGAACTATGGAAGACATCGGAGATCCTGTGAATTCGCTTGTCAAAAGAGTTATTATTCAACCCATTATAGACGGCGACACCATTAGAGGAAGTGTTATTTATGTCGATTCTTTTCAAAATGTTATTACCAATATCAGTAAAGAGCTTTTCAACCAAATACAGCAAAATCGGGATTTTGAGCTATTTTTTCGTCGCAATGAATCCATAAAACACTTAAGCTGGCATTATAACGAGGTACCGGAGGGTGAAAAATTATGTCTTTTTGGAATTAGCAATCATCTTGAAATCGCAATTAATAAAGGAAATGCTAGCGGCCTTCTCGGTCTACAGGTGGGAGACATTATTCGCATAGAGTTTAAGCCGGTAAGGCAATAGGCTTTACGTGATAAGCTAAAAGACATATAGATTAATCTGGTATGAGTTTATTCCGACTTCCTGATATACTTTAACGAAAATGAAATACAAATTAATCACAATTTTAGTATTTACGCTCAGCATGAACGATTGCTTTGCGTCCTTTCAAGAAGATAGCACAGCCTATGAAAGACAAAGGGCAAAGGTAAATCGATTATTGGATCAACGAAGCCAACGCTTTGGTGAATTTGATGCTAGCCTACGGGCCCGATCAGGCATTTTTGGATTGAAAACCAAGAAAGATATGCAAGCATCCATTGATATACTCAAAGAAATTGTAAAGACGGATAACAATATATTTAAAGAAACCAAAGCATTACTGGATTTCAAAGATATTGAAAAGCAAACAGTAGAAAATAAAGCATTGGAATCCGGCTCTCGCATTACCGGCTATATCAATACCATCAGTAAACTCCGGAAAAGCCAAGAACAGCTCCTGGAAGAAGTAAATGTTTTAAAAAGACAGAACAGTGTCTATCTCAATGTGCTCATCATTCTTTTTTAGCACTGGCAACGGTATCATTTTTATTAGTTAAGCGAAAAAAAAATTGACTTTACAGTGATAGGCATGCCCTTTTATGTCACTACCTTTGCATGTTAAGTTATTTTAAAACCGATAATTCGATTAATGGCACGTGCTCGATTAAATAGTGGAAACGGAATTACCGATGAACTACCTAAAACAAAAATCAACAAAACATCACTCCGCAACGTAAAGAAACTTTTAAGATACCTTAGACCTTATCGTTTGAAGTTTATTCTGGGTTTGTTTTTTCTATTTTTGTCCAGCATCTCCTTGTTGGCATTCCCGGCGCTCATGGGCGGTATGGTAGATGCGGCTCAGGGAAAACAGGGTTTAGCCTTTATTCCTGCAAGTATTAAAGTGATCGGTCTTATTGCATTCGCCATTTTGTTCTTTCAATCTTTTGTGTCTTTCTTTCGTATCCGGCTCTTTGTAGAAGTTGCCGAAAAGACCTTGGCCGATATCAGGCGTGATACTTATTTTAATCTGATTACGCTTCCGATGGATTTTTTTGCCAATAGAAGAGTAGGCGAATTGAATAGTCGATTATCAGCTGATCTGTCACAGATACAGGATACCATGACCACCACCTTTGCAGAGATGATCCGACAAAGCATTCTCTTGGTTGGCGGCGTAAGCTTTTTATTTATTGTATCGGTCAAGCTCACCTTGCTCAACCTATCCATTTTACCTGTTATCGTCATCATCGCAGTTTTTTTCGGTAAATTTATCCGTAATTTATCACGGAAGGCACAAGACAAGCTGGCCGAATCGAACACCATCGTTCAAGAAACACTCCAGGGTATCAGCAATGTAAAAGCTTTTGTCAATGAGGCTTATGAAGCGAATCGTTATCAGAATTCGCTGAAAGCCGTTGTGCAATTAGCCCTACGAGGAGCAAGTTATCGCGGTTTATTTGCCTCCTTTATTCTTTTTTGTATTTTCGGTGCAGTCGTAAGTGTTATCTGGTATGGCTCTTCGCTCATCGCTACCGGCGAACTCTCGGTTGGAAACCTTACTACCTATATTATCTCTTCTTTATTTGTAGCAGGTTCTATGGGCAGCTTTCCTGAATTGTACGCCAATGTACAAAAAGCCGTAGGCAGCACAGAGCGCGTTATCGAATTGTTAGAAGAAAAGAGGGAAAACGTTTCTATAATTCCAGAGGAAAACGAGATAAAACAACGTATAAAAGGTGATCTCGCGTTTCACCATGTGCAGTTCGCCTACCCCTCAAGAAGCGAAATTACGGTTCTAAAGGATATATCTTTCAGCGCCCATGCCGGTGAAAAAATAGCCATAGTGGGCCCAAGCGGTACCGGTAAATCTACGTTGGCATCACTTATTCTTGGATTTTACCAACCACAGGAAGGCGATATTTTCTTTGATGGAAAAAAAGCAGAAAGTTATCGGTTAACCGATATAAGAAATCAAGTAGCCATTGTACCACAAGATGTCTTGCTTTTTGGAGGATCTATACGTGAAAATATTGCCTATGGTAAGTTAGAGGCTGACGCAGAAGAAGTAATCGCCGCCGCCAAACGTGCCAATGCACACGATTTTATTATGGGTTTCCCCGAAGGTTACGATACCTTGGTGGGAGAAAGGGGTGTGAAGCTATCCGGTGGGCAGCGCCAGCGTATAGCCATTGCACGGGCACTGTTGAAAGATCCCGCCATTCTTATATTGGATGAAGCTACTTCATCGCTCGATTCCGAATCAGAACGCTTAGTTCAGAACGCCTTGGAAGAACTGATGAAAAACCGTACCTCGATCATTATTGCGCACCGTCTTTCCACCATACGGGAAGCGAACAAGATTATTGTTATCGAAAAGGGCCGAGTAATTGAATGCGGTACGCACAGCGAACTTATTCAACGTGAAACAGGATTATATCGTTATCTTAGCCATCTTCAACAAGAAAAAGTGAACGGATAGTCTGAACTGCTAAAAAATATGAATTTAACGTTTTGGGGTGCGGCTCAACAAGTAACGGGAAGCATGCACCTCTTAGAAATAGAAGGTTATAAAATACTGATTGATTGCGGTTTGAATTACGAACCTTCTGTCAGTTTGGAAGATAACGAGCACTTTCCTTTCCATCCGTCCGAAATTGATGTCCTTATATTAACACATGCGCACATTGATCATTCGGGAAATATTCCTACACTTATCCGTTCGGGATTTCAAGGACAGATTCTAAGCACCTCTCCTACCGCAGCACTAAGCGAATTACTTATGCTGGACTCCGTAAATATCTTTCTTAAACAAGAAAAGAGAAAAGTAAAACGGGGAAAGAAAACGTTTACAAGGTATAATAAGCCGTTGTATTTACAAAAGCATGTAATGGATGCTGTCGAACGTTTTGTGACGATTCCTTTTCATAAACCGTTTCGAATAACAGGCAACATTACATTAACCCTGATTCCTGTGGGGCACCTATTGGGCGCGGCGGCGGCAATTCTAGAGATTGAGGAAAACGGGCAGACAAAGAAAATAGCTTTTTCAGGAGACTTGGGTCGAAAAAACTATCCCATATTGCCGGATCCCCAGCCTCTTCCGCCAGTTGATTATTTAGTGTGCGAGTCTACCTATGGCGGACGCCACCATACCGATCAGGATTTCACAGAAGTTTTAATCAATACAATAAAAGAGACCTGTATTAAAACACCCGGTAAATTGATTATACCCGCATTTAGTGTAGGTCGGACACAAGCATTGGTATACAGTCTTAATCGCATTTTTTCAGAAGGACTTTTACCTCCCGTACAGATCTTTGTGGATAGTCCGCTTGCCAATTATGCGACAGAAGTTTATCGAAAATACTACCACCTTTTAAATGAAGAGGCACAGCGTTTTTATGCAAGAGAAGGCGACCAATTCTCTTTTGAAAATCTAAAATATGTTGAAAACCTGGATGAAAGCAAGGATATCTCGAATTATTACGATCCTTGTATTATCGTTTCATCTGCGGGTATGCTGGAAGGAGGAAGAATACAGGATCACCTATACGAAAATATTCAAAATTTTTATTGTACTATCCTTTTTATAGGATACTGCGCCAAAGGGACCTTAGGACATCGCTTGCTTCGAGGTGATTCCATTGTAAAGATAAGAAGTCGGGAACTTTCCGTTTTTGCATCGATCAAACAAACAGATTGTTTAAGCGGACATGCGGATCATCATGATCTGGTGAATACGATTTCAGCACACGATAATCAGAGTTTGAAGAAGATTTTTTTGGTACACGGCGATTTGAGCAGTATGCAAGCACTGGAGGCGGATCTCGTTGGAAAAGGCTATCAGGTTGAGATACCGTCAAAAGGAGATTCCTTTGCACTTTAAGCATATCCAAGTAAAGTGTTGATCTGGAAACAATGTACCAGTCAACTTGTTTATTCAGTATGGGACTCAGAAAAAGAATATTTAAAGTACTGGTTGGTGTCAATAAATTGATCTTACCGAGTTTGGTTCATAAAGATCCCGGTCAATTGAATAAGATTCAAAAGGCCATTTTAGGTTGGCGTTATTGGACGCTGATTAATTCATTGTAAAACGTCCTTATCAGACTAGGGAGTTCTATACATCTTTCCCGGCAAAGCGATTAAGACCCCTTTCATTTCCAGTTCTAATAGAAGAATCGCCAGCTTACTCTGGGTAAGATTTGTTTTATAGGCTAGCGCATCGATCCCTATAGCCCCACTTTCTTTCACAATATCGAATACGTGTTTTTCTTCCGGGTTCAGGATTATTTCAAGACTTAGCTGCTTCTCTTCTTTTTTTTCGCTAGTGAGGTCCCAATTCATTAAATAAGCTAAATCTTTCGCCGAACTGATGAGATGGGCACGATGGGTTTTGATGAGATGGTTACAACCGGAGGAAGATTGCCGTTTGATATCTCCTGGAAATGCACACACATCACGATTATAGGCATTCGCAATCTCCGCAGTAATCAATGCCCCTCCCTTAATGGTTGCCTCAACAACCACCGTGACGTCTGCCAATCCCGCGATAATTCGATTGCGCGAGGGAAAGTTTTGTCTATCTGGATTGGTGCCTGAAGGATATTCTGTTAATAATCCTCCATTTTTTAACATGTCAGTAGCTAAGGTCCGATTAATTGCGGGGTAGATACGATCCAAGCCATGCCCAAGTACCCCAACAGTGGCAATCTGGTTTTTTAGACAAGCCTCATGAGCGAAGCTATCAATGCCGTGCGCTAGGCCACTTACGACAAGTACGTCTTCTTGTCTAAAGGATGCCACAAATTCTTCACAGATGCTTTTGCCATACTCGCTTGCATTACGGGTACCTACAATGCTTATTACTTTTTTGGTTTGAAGATTGGCATTCCCCTTAAAATATAGTAAGACCGGTGCATCAATGCATTGCTTTAGTTTGACCGGGTATTCCGGTTCTGACCAAAACAAAACCTTGATTTTATGTTTATCAATGAAAGCAACTTCCTTCTCTACTGCGTTCATCACCTCTTTATGAAGAATATTCCCGGCGACTCGCTCTCCGATCCCGGGAATAAGCATCAGCTGTTTTTTAGATGATCGGAACACTTCCTCTGCACTTCCACAATGATCGATTAATTGCTTAGCTAGGGTATTTCCAACCCCTTTAATTTGGGTCAGTGCCAACTGATAAACGAGTTTCATGAATTGATAGGTTTTTAGTAAAAGCCTAAAATAGAAAAAAAGGCTTGAACATCAAACATTCCACGTGAAACTCTTAAAAATCAACCTTCTATATAAACCACATATTTCGTTTCAAAAAATTCCTCATCAAAAAAGTCAGCGATCGGGAACAATTCAGTATGTAATTTTGACTCGGCAATTTCTTCTGTTAAATCTCCTCCTTTTAGATACAGAATTCCATTGGGAAAGGCATGTAATGAATCTTTTTTAAATTTATTCCGCACCCATGGATAAAATTCGCCTAAGCGGGTAACTGCCCTCGAAATGACAAAGTCGAACTTACCCGGAATTTGCTCAGCGCGTGAATGACTCGTTTGTATATTCGTGAGCCCCAAAGCATTCGCCACTTCTTTCACCACCTTAATTTTTTTCCCAATCGAATCCACTAGAAGAAACTGTGTTTGCGGAAACAGTATAGCCAAAGGTATACCCGGAAAGCCTCCTCCCGTGCCTACATCTAGAATGGTTGCTCCAGCCTTGAAAGAAACCAATTTCGCAATAGCTAGGGAATGTAGCACATGTCGTTCATACAAACTATCGATGTCTTTTCTGGAAATTACATTAATCTGCGCATTCCAAAAGGCATATAAATCCTGTAAACGATCAATTTGCTCTTTTTGAATAGCTGTTAGTTCTTTGAAGTATTTATAGATGATTGCGGGAGATGTATTTTCCATATTCGTCGTTTTTTAGAGCCTTATTTCCACTGAACATTTTTCCTGAATAGAGCAAAAACGCCCATGACAGAGATGTATATAAAATGTAAAAGATCCATTAGCGGATACCACCATATGAGGTCTTTTACCTGCAAACGTTTCATGATTGGGATATTAACGAGCAATTGGCATAGTAAGCGGAAACAATAGACGCTTACGGCAAGAGGCCAAAAGCGAGGCTGTAAAACCAATATAAGGATTATAAGTAAATAAAACGCTACCGCGTTGAAAGCTTGGAAAGTAAGCATCAATTTATGTTTGCCCTTATAAGCTTTTCCAGCACCGAAATGTCTGTTTTTCTGACGCTGGTAGTCTTTGTAAGTGCTCTTAGGTGTGCTCCAAACATGCGCCTCCTGTGCTACGCAGATGGCCACGTTACTTTTCGTAGCATTTTGATTCACAAAGAGGTCATCATCTCCTGAAGGAATATGCATATGAGAAGCGAAGCCTTTCTTTTTAAAAAACAGGGATTTTGTATAGGCAAGGTTTCTTCCAACTCCCATATAAGCATTCTTTCTTAACGCGTTCGACAAATAATTCAAAGCCGTTTGGTAAGTTTCAAATCGGACGTACTTATTTAAAAAACCGGAAGCACGTGTATAGGGTGAATATCCCAACACAATCTCTACACCGGGCCTAAACTGCCGGGCCATACATTTTAGCCATTGATCAGTTTGCGGAAAACAATCGGCATCCGTCAATACCAAGTGTTCATACTGAGCGCCCTTGACGCCTAAGGTGACGGCAAATTTCTTTCCTTGTCGATTTCGACCTTGGTCGCGGATCTCCACGGTACGTAGGTATGGGTAACGGGCCTGAAATTCTTTTAAAACCCAGTTAGAATCATCACTTGATCCATCATTTACAACAATTACTTCGAATTGCGGATAATCTTGCTCCAATACTTCCGAAAGATATAGACGCAGATTACTTTCCTCATTCCGCGCGCAAATGATAACGGACAAAGGGGGATATATTGTATCTCTTTTTAAATCATCCACGGGATAACGCCCTAAAAGTCCCTGAACAAAGAATGTGTAGTACAGTTGAATAATCAAGGAAGCGCTCAACAACGCCGGTAAAACAAGGTGTAAATATTGTTCCAAAGTATCTGATTATAGTAGTATGTGGCTGCAAACTTAGATAAAATTGGTAGCATACGCAATCAAATGAACTCAAGCAAAAAATGACCTGCGCGAAGAGATTGCATAATCATTGCATTTTGTCTAAGTTTGCAAACTAAATATTTTTTGCTAAGGGCAATTCCTTAAATGAAATTTACACTACAATCCACTGATAAAAATTCAAAGGCTCGCGCCGGCGAATTAGTCACCGCACATGGTACGATTCAAACACCTATCTTCATGCCCGTCGGCACGGCCGGTTCAGTAAAAGGTGTCCATCAACACGAACTGAAACAAGATATACAAGCGCAAATAATTTTGGGCAACACCTATCATTTGTATTTAAGGCCAGGTCTTGATGTCATACAGGCTGCCGGTGGATTACATAAATTTAATGGTTGGGACAAGCCCATATTAACCGATAGTGGAGGTTATCAGGTATATTCCCTTACCGAGGTGCGGAAAATCAAAGAAGAAGGCGTCACGTTTCGTTCTCATATTGACGGATCGAAACACCTCTTTACACCTGAAAATGTAATGGATACGCAACGCATTATCGGCGCTGACATCATCATGGCTTTCGACGAATGCACTCCTTACCCTTGTGACTATCGCTATGCAAAAAGATCGCTTGATATGACACATCGCTGGTTAAAAAGATGCTGCGATCGATTTGATAACACTGATCCCTTATATGGTTACGAGCAAACACTTTTTCCAATTGTGCAAGGATCGGTATATAGAGATCTTCGGGAAAAATCGGCGGAAACGATCGCTTCATTCGGTCGTGACGGAAATGCTATTGGAGGATTATCCGTAGGAGAACCAGCCGAGGAAATGTATGCGATGACAGAGGTGGTAAACGCAATCTTACCTTTTGACAAACCACGCTATCTAATGGGAGTGGGTACACCTATTAACATTTTAGAAAATATCGCTTTGGGTATTGACATGTTTGATTGTGTTATGCCTACACGCAACGCCCGAAATGGCATGTTATTTACAAGAAATGGCATTATCAATATCAAAAACAAGAAATGGGAGGCAGATTTCTCGCCAATAGATCCGGATAGCGATTTGCATACCGACCTGTTCTATAGTAAGGCCTATTTACGCCATTTAATTCACTCGAAGGAACTTTTAGGCGCTCAGATAGCTACTTTACATAACCTGCATTTCTACCTTTGGTTAGTACAGGAGGCCCGTACTAAAATTCTGGAAGGAACGTTTTACGAATGGAAAAACAAAATGGTTAAACAGTTGGGAGAACGGTTATAGTAGTTGTTGGTTGTTAGTTGTTAGTTATTGGTTGTTGGTTGTTAGTTATTGGTTGTCCGTTATTGGCTTGGTTACGAGTAGCGCAAACCCCATCTAGCTAATTAGCCAATGAGTTTTTTAATTTTTAATTTTGATTTTTCAATTTTCAAGTGAACATCATCGATAAATACATAATAAAAAAATACCTTGGCACTTTTGTGTTTACGATGGCTATTTTCACTGTTGTGGCTGTTATCTTTGATATCTCGGAACGTATGGATGACTTTCTCAAAAACCATGCGCCGCTTTCTAAGA
The DNA here is from genome assembly GCF_030372825.1 of Olivibacter sp. 47. Classification (NCBI taxonomy): domain Bacteria; kingdom Pseudomonadati; phylum Bacteroidota; class Sphingobacteriia; order Sphingobacteriales; family Sphingobacteriaceae; genus Olivibacter; species Olivibacter sp. 47. The sequence goes on along the minus strand of NZ_JAUCNR010000001.1, from coordinate 4,222,108 downwards.
TTGTTTTCGAATACTATGCCGGCTTCATTCCATTTTATCTCAATTTCCTCAGTCCGTTGATCAATTTTATTGCTGTTATTTTCTTTACCGCTAAAATGGCTGATCAAACCGAAATCGTGCCAATTTTAAATGGTGGTATGAGTTTCCGACGTTTTTTGAGACCTTATTTTATAGCAGCCTCGATAATCTGCCTAGTCACACTGATTTTTAACATCTATATTATTCCGCGAACCAACAAACTGAAAATAGGTTTTGAGAATATTTATGTAAAACCTATCGACAATAACAGTAAGAGTTCCACCCATATGCAGATAGACAAAAACAGCTTTGTTTATATCGACAATTTTGACAACGACCGCAAAGTAGGTTACAATTTTATTTTGGAAACCTTTAAGGGGCAAGAATTACAGGAAAAATTGATTGCCGACCGGATTACATGGGACTCTGTCAAAAACAATTGGAAGATTGAGAACTATACAATTCGTATAGTAAATGGCTTAAACGAAAAAATGATAAAGGGTACATCCAAGGACACCACCTTGGATATGTCACCGAGAGATTTTGAAATTCGCGACAACGTATTTATGGCCATGACCACCCAAGAGTTAAATGAAAATATTGAGAAAGAGAGAATACGAGGTACCGGTAGAATGACCGACCTCAAGCTGGAGAAGTACAAGCGTTTTATTTATCCGTTCTCTGCTTACATTCTTACTTTGATGGGAGTCTCCTTATCATCCAAAAAGGTACGTGGCGGGATCGGTTTAAGTCTCGGCGTCGGAATAGCGCTTAGTTTTACCTATATTCTGTTTATTCAGTTTGCCAATATGTTCTCACTAAAGGGAGGCCTCCCTCCTCTTTTGGCGGCTTTTATCCCCAGTCTGATCTTTCTCGGTGTGGGCCTTTATCTTCTTTATAAAGCACCTAAATAGGTTCTATTTTCATTGATGGCGATTTTGATCTAAAACAGACGTCAATTTATGGCTTATTTCCTTTACGAAGATCCAAGGTATAACCGGTGGTCCACTCGATAAAATCTGCCTTACCTGCGTGTGCCTTAATAGATACACCAGCAAAGAAGTCTTTATAAACATAATATCGGCCACCTATCCGCAGATACATCGGCTTTGTTTCCCGGTTAAATTCATTTCGATGCAAATAGTAACCTACGTTCCCATTCAAATACAACTTGGATGTCAACAAATGGTCGATATAGAATGCCGGCCCTCCCGAAAACAAGGCATTAAAAGAGCTTTCTTTATCGCCTGCCACTTCCGGATCGTTGGCAGAGGCAGAATAAAAAATATTAGCGCCGAGTCCTAGACGCCATTTATATCCTAAATAGCGACTCCAAAAGACACCGATAGTCGATTTAAAGTATTTTCGCTCATTATCCTCATCCAATTGTTTAAAACCAAATGCATAGCTAAACTGAAGTTCGTCTTCTTTCGGGTTCGGGGCAATATATTGCTTGCGAAAATCGAAGGTTTTCGCATTGGGCACATAAGTCACGGCAGCTGTGAAAGGAAGCAGATTAATACCTGTGTTAGGTAGTTTTAATGCCCCATTGGAAAAATGATGGAAGGCCAAACCGGCTCCGATCTGAAAATGCCGACTCAATGTATAGTTAACCTGACCGCCGAAATCAATAAAAACATTGTTTTTTGTACCAATAATTAAATTGAAGGGATTCTCGTCCTCGCTATAGGGATTAAATCTACCGGACAGACCAAGGGAAATGCGATAATTGAAGTTCCACCGACGGTTTACGCGCGGTTTAATGGGGATGGAAACAAAGCCATAAACAGCATAGGGATCTCCAACATGATCAAGTCCAAAAGTACTGGAATACAACCCTACACCATATACGGGGTAATTGTAAAGCTGGTGGTAAACATCGCCTCCGTGCTTGGTTTGCCAACCGATTTTCAAATTAAAAGCATTATAATAGGCATCCCTTAAGGATTCCTTCGCTCGTTCATTACCCGTTAATACGCCTCCATTTTCGTGTTCCAATTGAATCACGAAATGCTTCTTTTCACTAATATTTATTGATGAAGAATCTGATAGAGACAAATACCGGGGGTGAAATTGGGCCCATGATTTGTGGGTAGCTACCGTAAAAAGTAATAGAAAAGAGAAAACGATTTTCGACAATTTCAACATATTTAATTGCAAAATGGGGGAGCGCAAAGGTAACATTTTTATGCCTTTTTGAAAGTATAAAAAAGGAAAAGACCTTAGCCGAAAAATACAGACTCGATTTTAAGCCCTTTTCAGACCTTTTAAGGAAACAAAACCCAAAGCGGCCACCAAGAAGGTTAAAATCTTATTCAGCCCTTAAAAGCGTTAAAAAGCAGTCTCATTATTGCAAAGCGCGCTAACTATTGAAAGTCAAGTATGCATTTTAAGGCAACAAGGCGACGGGTATAAGATCAGCATCGACAGATTTTTACTCCATGTGCCATCTGTGCCGGACAAGGCTTAGTGTATTTTATTGGCTTGCTAAAATTTTCGCAATGCCATCCTAAAACGACCACTAAACCTAGCCCGCGTACGTCTTTATTATTGCTCGAAAATAAAAATGGAGAAATTAGATAATACCGCTTAGCGCTCATAGACAAATGGATCCAAAGAGAAAATTGATTTGGGTTTCTATTACGGGAGCAGAGCTATTTAAAATGGCTAACCGAATTAAAAAATCATATAGACCAAGCAATTTTTATAGGCAACAAAAGCTCCGCTGAAAAGAGATGACTTTGTATTTACTAGTTAAGGTTATAGCTGGCTTATTATCTTGCTGAGGATTCTTGAAGCTGCCAGTATATTCAAGCAATGTGAATACGAATAAAACACTCAAAAAAATAAGACATAAATTACACTAAGTATTAGAAAAAGAAAGAAAAAACGATTACAATTCACGCTCGGGTCAATAGCTATATTTTAAAAAAAACGACCCTCCTGCACCTGCATCACAAACTTCTGTAACTTTAAAACAAAATGAAAAGAGCGAGAAAAAAAAGGAACCGATCTCCTCGAAAAAAAAAACAGCACTCGATATGAACTTCTTAACAGGCAATTAACCCTATTGATCACTCCATAAAAAGAAGGCCCACCTACACCATAAGATCTTTTTTTGTTTCGATATAGGAGCATTTTTTTCCAGCTTACCATGCCTCTAAATAAATAGTACTTTTCAAAGATTATGAAAGAAACTACACGCAACAAATGGAAGCCTACAACTCGATGATGCGAAAACCCGGAAGGGTCGAGATCAAATATTTGAAGAGAAGCCACGCAAAAAAAACTATAGATAGTGTAGCGTTGTAAAAAAAATTAAATACATTTACGAAATACACACAAAGAGGCTACTGTTCGCTAAAATTCGTAAAAAAACACAAGACATAAAGCACTTATTCAAACATCTTAATAAATAATAAAAAATTAAAAATCAATTAGTTTTAAACTTTATATTAACAAAAAATAAATATATCAAACAATTAACCAGCCAATAAAAAACTAATATTTTTAGCAATCTGTTGTAATGACTCGAAAAAATAAATATAAAACACTTCTTATCAATACATTATCATTAACAATATCACTTTTTTATTCACCATTGGCATTTTCACAGATTTTCGACGACTACCAAAACCCTCCAAGTGTAAAGTGGAGAGAAATACAAACACCCGAATTCCAAGTTATTTTTCCTGCTGAATTTGAGAATCAGGCCCAGCGTCTAACCTATGTCTTAGAATCAGTCCTAACCAAAGTCAGCAAATCAATTGGTAAAAAACCAAGAAAAATTTCGATTATTTTGCAAAATCGAGACGTGGTTTCCAATGGTTTTGTACAACTCGGGCCGCGCCGTTCTGAATTCAGCACTACCCCACCGCAGCAAATGGATTACCAGGATTGGCTCAATAGTTTGGCCGTGCATGAGCTTCGTCATGTGGTGCAATTCGATAAGATTTCCGGGTATTTAAAAGCGCCACTTTTTGAACAACTAGCCCTAGCTATTTTCGGCATCACACTCCCACCTTGGTTCTATGAGGGCGACGCTGTAGGAATCGAGACAACCCTCAGCACCGCCGGTCGAGGTCGCTTGCCTTCATGGGAACTTCCATTTAGAACAAATACACTAAGTGGTAAAAAATATAGCTATCAAAAAGACTTCTTAGGATCGCTAAGACATATCACTCCGGGTTATTATCAACTTGGGTATTTTATGACGACGAAGATGCGAAGAGACTATGGTGAAAATTTTCTAGAAGACCTGATGACACGGATTGCCAAGAACCCAATTAGACCTTACAATTTCAGTAGCAGCTTAAAGACATTAACGGGTTACAACACGGAATCCTGGCATAAGAAAACGGTGGAAGAGCTTGATAGCTTATAGGCGGATCAGTTGAAAAAAACCAACCCATTAACCTACACATCTTTTCCGGAAAGTCGGTCTGAAATAATTGATTTTTTGTTTCCAAAAGCACTTCCAAATGGTAACACACTAGCCTTACAAAGAAGCAACCATAGTGTACCAAAGATCGTTTCGATCACAGCAGATAACCGGATAGAAGAGGTCATAAAAACCGGAATACAAACCGAGCCGCATTTTTCTTATGGTGGCAACAAGATTACCTGGGACGAGCTTCGCTATGATAAGCGGTATTTGAAAAGAAATTTTCATGTCATTAATGTATATGACCTAGCCAGTAAAAAATACAAACAACTGACCTTTAAAACACGCCTGTTCTCCCCTGCTTTGAGCGCCGATGGGATGCATATTGCCACAATAGAAATCAATCTCGAAAACAGGGCATCGCTACTTATCTTAAACAGCACGACCGGCGCAGAAGAAAGGCGGATTGCTCTGCCTGCAAACCTCAATGTCCAAACTCCTTCTTTTGACAGCAGCGGAAAAAAGGTCATTACTACCGCCGTTCAACAACAGGGTGCCACGTTGCTTGAAGTTAACCTCCAAACGGGCGAAAGCCGACTATTGATGGGGTGGCAGAAGCAACAGTTAGAAAGACCGATCTATATTCCGCAAGGCATCTTATTCAAAGCTCATTACAATGGTATTGACAACCTTTATCTGTTACCTTATTCAGGAGAAGCCCCCCAACAAATCACCAATATCAAATTTGGCGCAACCAACCCTTACTTTGATGAATCTTCAGGAAGCATTTATTTCAATAATTATCAGGTAAATGGCTATATGATTAGCACGCTAAATTTGGAGCAAACCTTAAGTCAGTCCATTACCCCTACCGCAGATTCCTTTATAAGCTATTTTAAGCCGCTTATACAGCAAGAAAATATAACAGACACATCTACCTTCATTCCAACGAAAACTTTTGCCTCAAGGCCTTATAAAGATATTCAGCACCTTTTTAATTTTCACAGCATTTCTCCCGTAGGCGATGACATCTCCAGTATAGACAATTTTGATCTAGGTTTGCAACTGATGTCTGACAACTTACTGAACACGCTTTCCACTCGAATTGGATTTAATTATGACCAGAATACCAGTCGCACCGACTACTACGTCAGTGCTTCCTTGAAACGCTGGTTTCCCAAATTCACCGTTGAGTATCGCAATCAAGCGCAGTTAAGCAGTGTTAGGCTTCAGAACAACCTCAATGAGCGCGTCCCTCTCCGATGGAGAGAACACCATACCGAGCTTAAAACCACCATCCCTTTAACTTTTAACCGACTGAACACGCTTTATAACACCGGTGTATCCATTGGGACTAGTTATACTTGGCGTTATGACATCAGTTTAAAGAACATTTCTTTACCGAATTTTTCCCAGGTACGATTTCCGCTTCTTCTGCAGTACTATTTCAACAGAAACAGCAGAAGGAGTTTGCTGGATCTTGCGCCAAAATGGGGACAGAACCTGAATTTCATCTATAGAAGTATGGTTTTTGATCGACGTTTATCGGGAAACCTTTTTTCCATGAAATCTACTTTTTACTTTCCCGGTTTAGTAAACAACCATTCGCTTCAGGCACGTTTTAATTTTCAGGAAAGGAACGGTGATTACCGTTTATCTAACGATATTCCGATGGTTAGCGGATATGATCAACTTCTCACTACCGACGTACATAATACTTTATTTTTGGACTATCGATTTCCTATTGCTTATCCTGATTGGGACATTAGTCCACTTGCTTTTATTAAACGACTTAAAGCAGGAGTATTTGCCGATTTCGAAAATTTTGGGCGACAAAATCAATTCTCTCCCCGCACCTTAGGTATAGAATTACGTGCCGACCTAAATATTCTCCGGTTCTATTTACCAAATTTCGATGCCGGTGTACGCGCTATTTATGTTAATGATGCAAGCCCAAAAAATATTGTATTCACGTACGGGGTAAGCTATACCTATTGAAAAACAAACAAATAGAACACTTACATGTTCCATAAGTTGGCATATTAGTTGATCTTATTATGAAAAGAGTTATTTTAGTTCAAAAAATAAGCTTATGAGCGCAAAAACTATCTTCATTATTATTTTAACGGTTTTGGTTACCATTATTTTAATGAAAAACACGGATGAAGTAATCTTTTGGATTTTCGGTGACCGTTACATTCCTAAACTTGCTATCTTGGGTAGTATGTTTGCTTTTGGCGTTATTGTTGGCTTCCTTTTAGGACGACCCAGGAGAAAAACTGAAAAATTGAATCCCCCATCACAAAACTTTCAAACAAGCACGAATACAAAATCAGAAGAGTTAACTGACCCTTACCGTTCCAATCTTTCAGAAGATGATCGGAAGTATCTTGATTAAAAGCTAGTTTAAATTAAACGGTTGTTTTTTCTTTATCACACTTTTGGATGCTAACACAAGTACCACTACCATTATTCCGATTACGATAGATAAGATAATCTGCAATGTGGAAAAGAAACGGGTACCTGATATGACAAACTGTGCATCCGCCATTAATTCGCGACCTACCTGAGTTTGGAGCCTTTCTAGCGCGGAAAGCCCTGCAATGGTTCTATCAAGCGCATCCTCGCCGCCTTCCCGGTATTTTGTTACACGTTGTTGCAAACCGATCTCAGAAACTCCCAATAAATGATTTTCTAAGGACATATAGTGTGCAAGCTGCTTTTTGAATCCCTCTAGATACATTTTTTCCTTATCAACCAAGTAGGTTTTTTCGTATTTATTTAGCAGTGAGTCGATAAATTGATTATGGTACTTCATCCGTCCCGCTAACTGCTCTATACTGACAGCGGAAGGTGTTGTATCATTAAGGAATTGAAGCATCAGGAATTTCTTGGCATAAAGATGTTCCGTCATATAAAAAATATCGGATGCAGGCACCAATCGGTCATCATACATCGACAAAAGCGCATTGCTAATACTTTTCACATTCTTGTCCTCTAATACCCTGATTAACACCGAACATGCCATAATACAGAACAACAAAAAAGCAACTTTAAGCTTTTGCCGAATAAAGTAAGTCCACCTCATACTGTCTACAATTGATAGGCCGTGGTAAAAAACAAACATAAGGAAAAATACTTCCTATAACAAAAAACTCGTGGAGTCCGGATAGTAATCAGCTAAACTAATTACGTTTCAATTGAAATATTTCTCTTTCCAGCTGCTCATATTGAATCGCTGCTTCCTCCATCGGCAAGCCAATGGGCATCCCGGGCCGTTCGTGCCCTGTATAGGTAAGCCATGCGTCTTTCATAAACGACTGCCGTTTACCTATCAATGTATATAAATTAACAATATAAGGCTGACTTTCCAGAAAATCGTTTAATGTTTTAACTAATCCTCCTTGTAAATGAAAATATTGTAACAGGGCCTTTGCTATTAGCCAGTGTCCTTCTTTGCCCGGATGCACGCCGTCTTCAGCAAGTTTGAAGTCAGCATCTTTCTGACGCTTTTTTTCCAAATAAGCACGCATTGGAAAATGTACATCAATTACCTCCCATCCTCTCGCTTTCCGCTGAGCTAACAACCATTCTGCATATTTATCCAAAACAAGATTATAGCCTCCTAAACCCTTATCTTTATCATCATGTATGGGCGGTGTCATAAAAATGATACGTTTAACCCCCGCCGCTTCTAACGAATCACGTAATCTAATCATACCTCGTTTATACGCTTCAAAGCGATTCATGTCAAAAGGCAAGTATATCCCATCGTTCATTCCATAACAGGCAAAAGCAATATCGATCGGTTTGCTCTTCTGAAGCACGCTGGTTACTCGGCTAAAAAGGCAGGGCCTCGGAAATTTTCCATCAGCATGATCAGGCTCGCTAAGACCAGAAACCGTTTCACTTGGTAAAGCCAGATTGATAACTTCGGGATTATTAGCTGGGTAGCTAACGCTTAATGATGTTTCAAATATTGAAACATAATCTCCACCATAAGTTATACTATTGCCGAGAAACAATATTCGCTTAGCATGTTCTAATGGATAGGGAGCATCTTGGGCACGTATTACACCCATCCCCGCCATCCAAACGTATATAGTGACGAAAAGTGTAGACAATATACATCCTGATTTTTGCATAACTGGCCTATTTGATGAAACTCAAAGGTAATCACCATTCGGCATTTATTAGTCAGTCATCTTTGCTTTTTATGCTGATCTTTATTCATCAACCTATACACCTACAGGTAATGCAGAAAACAACAATCTTACAAAACGGGTTGGAACTTATATTAAAAGTTAGCGGAATAATAAAAGATATTTTTGTCTTTTATTTTACATGCATTATATTTGTCACAGGATAACTGTAAGAACACGAAAGCTATGGGAATTTTTTCTAAAACGGCAGAATATGCAATGCGTGCTGTGTTCTACATTGCACAACGATCACACGAAGGGCAGCGTACAGGTATCAAGGAGATAGCTGATGCTGTAAATTCCCCGGAAGCTTTTTTAGCGAAAATACTGCAAAAATTAAGCAAAGTAGGGCTAATTCAATCGGTTAAAGGCCCTAATGGGGGCTTTTATATTGATACCTCAGGCTTTAGTCGCCCTTTAGCAGACATTGTAATAGCGGTGGAAGGTGACACGATTTTTAAAGGTTGTGGAATGGGTCTATCTTATTGTTCGGAAGAATATCCTTGTCCCTTACATGGCGAATTTAAAAAAGTTCGAAATCAGATCACGCTGATGTTACGCAACACGACCATTGGTCAGTTCAATGCAGAACTTATCAAAGGGCAGCTTACATTAAATAAATAGTTTTTTTACCCAAATAAAAGACTTTAAAGTCTTTTATTAACAACTGAAATAAAAATGAATGAACAACAGAAAGCACTTGTAAAAGGTACCGTACCGGTACTTAAAGAGAATGGAGTACTACTAACTACTCACTTTTACGAAAGGATGTTTAAGCACAATCCCGAGTTGAAACACGTATTCAATATGGGGAATCAGCAAAATAAAAAACAACAAACGGCTCTTGCGATGGCTGTGCTCGCCTATGCCGAGCATATCGATAATCCCGGTATACTGATGCCAGTCGTTGATAGCATTGGACAGAAACACACCAGTCTCGACATAAGGCCGGAACAATATGCCATTGTGGGCGGACACCTCATTGCATCTATTTCAGAAGTGCTGGGAGATGCAGCTTCAGAAGATTTATTAAAAGCTTGGGAGCAGGCATATCATGAACTTGCACAGCTCATGTCCGGACACGAACAGAAACTATATAAAGAAAAATCAACAAAAAGCGGTGGCTGGGTTGGCTGGCGTCCCTTCCGAGTGGAGAAAAAAATAAAGGAATCTGCAGAAATCACCTCCTTTTATCTTTACCCAACTGACAACGGACCAGTGGCAGATTTTCTTCCAGGCCAATACGTCAGTTTACGTTTATTCCTTCCTGAACTTGGGTTATTGCAGCCCAGACAATATAGTATATCCTGCAAACCAAATGGTATCTATTATCGAATATCTGTTAAAAAAGAAATTGGAGCAAAACAACCGGATGGCATGATCAGTAATCGTCTGCATCAACATATTGAAGAAGGTGCTATTATTGATCTTTCAGCACCCTCGGGGAATTTTATTTTGAAGCAAGGAGAAACGTCTCCACAAGTGTTTATTAGTGGCGGAATTGGTCAAACACCCCTCCTATCCATGCTAGAACATTTAGTCGACCGGAAGTCTCCGGTACCAATCACGTGGATTCATGGATGTCGTAACGAGCAAGTACACGCTTTTAAACAACATCTACATCATATCTCATCACAACACGGTAAGCTACAACAGCATATCTTTTACGACGTTGTTAGCGACTCGAAAACAGGAGATATCCTGCCAGGATGGGTTTCCCTTAATAAGATTCCGGAGGAGTTCTTGTATCGGCAGGCCCAATATTATATCTGCGGTCCTGGCCCATTCATAAAAACACACTATAATTACCTTTTGTCTATCGGAATCTCAAAAGATTCGATACACTTCGAGGAATTTGGACCTGCTTCAATTTCAGCAGCCTAATGCTAAAATTGGCGATGCACTTCTTAACAAACAGTAGTGCATCGTTACCTGACTGCATTGTCATTAGACCATCATTCCCGCTAACCCATAACTTTGTTTACGTATTAGTTCAGGAACTTGTAGTTAATTTAAAAAACTTACCTTTGTGGTATATGATGAAGAAATTTAGTATTTGTTATTCCCTATTAGTGACCGGCTTACTGCTCACCTTCACTCAGTGCCAACAAAATGCAACTAAGCAGGGCGAAGAACCTGAAAGCCTTCGGGCCAAACAAGCGGAATCGATGATGGATGGAGACACTACGCTGGTTGCCGTATTGGAAATCGATAGCGTTGTCCGTTTATCGGATAGCCTTCCCATCGTGTTCAAAGTATACAACCCCACAAAGGATACCTTGCGTTTTACGCAATACCATACACCGTTTGAAGGCTTTATAAGCAATTTTCTCACCATTACCAATACACAAGGAACGGAAGTGCCTTATCTCGGTGCTATGGCGAAAAGAGTGATGCCCCCTCCCGCCGAGAGCTATTGTACGGTGGCGCCTTCCACATCGGACAGTGTACGCTTTTCGATCATGAAAGGATATGGCATTACTCAACCAGGCACCTATACGATTCAATATAATGCAGGTAATGTAAGTGGTATGGCTAACGGGGAACCGGTAATTGTACGCGTAGTTGAATAAACGTTCTTCAAAAGAATCCATTTTTTTACCAACCAAGAATTAACATAGTCTTAAATCTTAGCTCATATTGACCAACTATTTTTATAGCAAATCAATATTGAAGACTATGCTAAACATAAACGCTAAATATGCTTTACGATTAGGTATAACATCCTTTGTGCTTTCAACCGTATTGATAGGGGGATGTAGTAAAGACGACGACAAAAACGACAATGAAACAAATCCGGAATTGGAAATTGTTGATCAGTCGGTTAATCCTTCCTTAATAAAAACCCTTGCGGGTTTCGACAATCTAAAAATCACTACGCTCATTAGCAGTGATGACGTGTTACCGGAATCACCGGACTTTATCTTTGGTGCGCAACCTGATGGTGCAGGCATGCTTAAAAATCCGGATGGAAGCGGCTACATTCTTATCAATAATCATGAGATACTGCAATCGGTTTCAAGAGTATACTTAAACAACGAATTAAAACCGATCAAAGGCGAATACATTGTAGATTCGGATGGGGGCATGACCCGTTTATGTTCGGCAACCTTGGCAACACCGGAAGAGCACGGCTTTTCAAAACCGTTATTCCTCACTGCGGGGGAAAGCGGCGCTGAATCTTTAATCCATGTGATTGACCCATTAGGGCCGATTGATAAAAAAAACACGCAACGTACAAATCTTGCCTTTGGTCGTTGGAGCGCTGAGAATGCTGTACCATTACCTAAAGATGCCTATTCAGGAAAAACCGTGGTCCTCATTGGCGAAGATGAAGGGGATGGACAGGTGGCCATGTACGTATCGAATAATCAGGGCAACCTGGAAGATGGCAAGCTATATGTACTAAAGAGAAGTGACAATAACACTGTTGAAACGGATATCGAGAAAGGGAACAGCTATGATGTAGAGTTTGTTGAACTCGATAACGTAAAATCCAGCACCGGTGCGCAGTTACAACAACAAACCGTGGAAAAAAACGCCATTATGTTTGCCCGCGTAGAGGATATCGACTATAAAAAAGGTGGAGGAGCCAATGGCAGGGAGGTTTACTTTACCGCTACCGGCGTAAGTCAGTCTGATAAATTGACACCTGTAACAGGGAAAACCATGTGGGGCCGCGTTTATAAACTGGTTTTAGACGCAGACAACCCGCTGAAAGGAAAATTGGAAATAGCTGTTGACGGCATCGATAACCCAGGTGAGAGCATTGTAAATCCAGATAACCTGTGCGTAACGGAGAATTTCGTATACATTCAGGAGGACGGCGACTCTTTCTATAAAGAAAACAAACATGATGGAACGATTTGGCAATACGCCATAGCAACAAAAGAGTTGAAACCGATGCTTCAAATGAACCACCGAAGAAATGAAGCAGCTTTTAACGCAAAATACAATCCGGATAACGTTCAAACGTTGAGCACTTGGGAGTATGGGGCTATGTATGATATATCTGATCTAATCGGTAAACCCAATACCTTTGTCGTCAATATTCACCCGCACACGTGGAAAGATGACAAATACTTAAATGCAGATGGGGGCGATGCCCGATTGACAGATAACAAAGAAGGCGGACAAGTGGTCATTGTACAAGGAATTGCTAAATAACCAATTCATCACATCTACCTATTTTCCCCTTGTAGCAAGGCTACAAGGGTATTTTAGTTTTTATATCGCTTATGGCGCATCGGCATTTTATTCTATCGACTTTGCTTGTTGCACTCATTTTTTTGGCAACGCTTTGTTCACCCAATGCAACAGATACAGCTGCAAATAGTAAGGATTATGCATCAATAGAGATACAAAAGCTTACCGTTCTTGTAAATGATTCATTGATGCCCTTAGCTCAACAAGGCAAGGACATAACAGCTGTTAAAAGATCTTTTTTGGCATGTAGAAGGCAATTCAAGAAAATTGAATATTACTTGGAGTATTTTTTTCCCACGACGGTGAAAGCCTTGAATGGCCCTCCCATAGCGGAGATTGAACTTGGTGAAAATTTAATAGAGCCTCCAGGAGGATTTCAGGTCATTGAAGATTATCTCTATAATGAATTAGATACCGCCGCTCGTGCCGAAATGATTAATGAAATCAAAAAATTAAGTGTAGCGCTCAAACGGATACAGCAATATCAGTTAGATTATACCATTACTAGTGCGCAAGTATTTGATGCGATGCGCTTGGAGATTTTCCGGATCACCGCATTAGGCATTACCGGATTTGACGCTCCCTTATCTTTAGAGTCTGTCCCCGAAGCCGCTGCCTCTCTGGAAGGTTTACGAAACACCCTCTCCCTTTATACAAAACATGATGACGTGTTAACAGCTATCGACCGGTCAATCTCCTATTTAGAAGACCATAATAGTTTTAATGGCTTTGATCGTCTGACTTTTATTACGGACTACTTGAATCCACTCAATGCGTCTCTACAAAAATTACGCAAACAATTAGGCTTGCCTACCGTACCGAGTCTTTCTGCGCTGAATGACGATGCCAACAGTCTTTTCGGAAGCTCAGCTTTAAACGTGAACAAGTTTGTCAGCAATAAAAACGACTATTTTTCAAACGAAAAGGCGACACTTGGTAAAGCTCTCTTTAACGATGTCCGTCTATCAAACGGAAACCGGAAAAGTTGCGCCAGTTGCCATCATGCTGATAAGGCCTTTACAGATGGGCTGGTAAAAGCAAGGGGAATTGACACTAAAAAGAGCTTACTTCGCAATACACCCACCCTTACCTATGCCGGTTTTCAACGAGCATTTTTTTACGATCATAAAGCAGGCACACTGGAGGACCAAGCGTTAGATGTAGTACACAATGAAATGGAAATGAAAGGTGAATTGACCATGACCGCTGAGGAACTGCAGAAAGACAGCACGTTTGTAGCATTTTTTGACCGAGCTTACGGTACTAGTTCCGGAAAGATCAATCCATGGAAGATTCAACATGCACTTGCGGCGTATATTCGTTCTTTGGCGCCTTTTACCTCAAAGTTTGATCGATATATGGAAGGCGACCTTAAACAATTAAATGAATCAGAAAAAATAGGTGCCAACTTGTTTATGGGAAAAGCCAAATGTGCTACTTGCCATTTTATACCACTTTTCAACGGAAGCCCGGCACCTCTATTCGATAAGACAGAGGCAGAAGTGTTGGGTGTCCCGGAAAAACCGGATACACTGCATGCAACCTTAGATAAGGATATGGGTCGGTATTTGTTAAATCCATACGAACAGTACGCTTACGCTTTCAAGACACCGACACTGAGAAATATTGCGAAAACGGCTCCGTATATGCATAACGGGGTTTATAAAACGTTAGAAGAAGTAGTGGACTTTTATAACCGCGGAGGCGGTGCCGGGATTGGTATTCATTTAGACAACCAAACACTTTCGGATCAAAAATTGAATTTATCCGAGCAGGAAATTCGGGATATCGTCGCTTTTATGCAAGCCTTAAGCGATGAGTAGCCAGCAAGTCACTTATAGAGATTTAAAGACAATAACCAATATTGTTGCTTCGCTAAGCCCCTTAGTGGATCGGAACCGTAATTGAAAGAACCACCCAAGCTCACTCTAATCGGTTTATCAACCAGAAACCACTCAACCCCACTTTGCAATAACTGTGTATAACCCTCGTCAATATTCGTCGAATTAACTAAATCGGTACGCCCGGTATAGTCAACGGCAATACGCAGCAAAGGGTCCGGTGTAAGCGTTTTCTTTCGGATAATATCGAAGTAAGCGGAAAGGGTAAATAAAGGACGCAAAAGTAGCCCTTGACTAGCCTCATCAAAGGCTTGCATAGTTTCCTGTATCTGAAATCCTAAAAATGGGGAAATATAAAAACGACTGCCGGTATCAGAGGCAAATTTATAGGTGTTAATTGGGCCACGATCACCCATAAACGTAAACAGAAAATTACCCATCAATGAATGACTACGACTTATCTCATCATAGGTGTAACCGGCATTGCCGTTGAGAAACCATGACTTTTTTGCTCCCCGTTTTATTAATCCCGAGAAGCCATAAGCAGCTTGCATATTGTGTTGTTCGACCGCTGTGAGGGTATTTTTGTGGTATTCGGCAATCAGCGAGGAAATCCAACGGGTACTTTTGCTGCTGAGGTTCATCGATACACCTACGTTCACCAACCAAGAGCTGCTATCACTTTTTGGCAAAGTTATCTGAAACTGCGCGGGTACTTCCCGAAATTCGGCGGTTTCCATCGACTGCCTAATTTTGATATTCCTTTCAAACCAGTTTGACCAGTCTAAAGGTTGTGAAAAGGCCACGTTACTTCCAAATAGTAAGAAGTAATATAAGATTGTTTTCCTCATCGTATTCAAAGTTTGATTAAGCAATTGCTGCATACACTAAATCAATACAATCTTTTATACTGCCACACGCCTGTACTTCGCTGACGGTAATTTTACGAGGCTTGGTGCTATACCTGACGACTATATCGTTAAATGACGCGGTGAGCATCAAATATTGATTATCACTGAATTCAAAATCGGTCATTGCCTTCGTGTCTTCTACAACGGAGGGATCCGGATTGGCGTAACCATAACGCATTAGAACCGCTCGTTTGACATCCGCCGCCAAGTTCCTATTTTTTACCTCTCTCGCAGTGTGAGGTACTGCCGCTAGTATTTTTTCAGACACTTGAAAGTCTATAGAATCTATCAGCTCCGGAAAGTCAATAAAAGGATTCCTATTGCCTTGCAACAAAAATATCTCCCGATTACGATGTTTCTCGTAAAGCGTAACGGCTTGTTCTTTTGCCCATCGCTTCAATAACACGATATCTTCGTCTTTATAAACACTTATTGCATTCGGATACCGCAACAGGAAGTATAAAGTAGCCCGGGCCACAATTCCTTTGTTATTTTCGGGTTCAAACTGATCATCTTCCATATAGCCGCAAGTGGCCATTTCTTTTTCCATTTGCGATGGTATTGGTTTATATCCCTCAAAATCATAATAGGGATGATTGTTTCGAAAACTATTGCACCGAGGTTCGCAGGCAAACAGATGATGTAAATCGCCCCTCATTGGTTCACGTGCATCAAACCAAGATTGGCAAACAACATGTTCGCAATTATAGGGCAGGGCCTTCTCGATTGTCTTAAGCTCGCTCCGATAATCCTCACGGTTCATTGTGCCGGCTTTTTTACTCCATTCTATAAACCGAAGCTTACGTTCGATATCAATACGTTGATCAGCCAATTGCAACTCCTCTATGGTGAAGGATTTGCCCGAATAGATACTTCTTAACAGCCCATCAGGGTATATATCTACTTTTGGATACACATATTTAGACGGTTGATAGGATAAGGGATTCGTATGACTACTTTCCAACAGTCTTTGTAATCGGTTATAATCCGCCTCCCCCACATCGCCAACTTCTTGATAATATCTCTTTTTGTCTTCTTCATCGTCAGCCTGTGGATAATAAAGCTCGTCGGTCAACTCGACCGGTTGGGTTCCCGACTCTTTTTCTATAATAGACGGATCAGAAAGCGGCGCAAAAAATTCAGCTAAAAAGGAAAATTGTTTAATAGCATGGCTTCTGATGTCATGTATAATACTACTGACGCGTACGCCTTCGTTCTCTTGCCAATTTATCTGCATTTCTCCTTCCGCGCTGTCCCATACCGTTCCGGCAAGGTTTAAAATCTGACCTGCTGTATTATAACGGGGAACACCCGCATGATGAAGGGCTACCACTTCCCAATCGTCGTTAAAAACCGGGGCTCCGGAAGAACCACTTTTTGTATCGGCAACATAGCGAACAAATTGAGTGAGCGATAAATCCGTCACACTGTTTTCACGTAACACGACTTGTTTTGGGGAACCGTCAGCGTGTTGAATAATGGACACGTAATCACCCTCCTTAATTTTGCCTAAATCACTGCGTAAAGGTAGAAAACCGAATTGCTGTAAAAGGGCTACTCCCTGTCTATCGTTGTGATCCACCCATACAATTGTAAAATCGAGGACTTCATTGGTATAGAACAGCTTATCAGCATCAAAACGATACTGACTTGTTCGTAAAACTGCACCTGTTTCGTTTTCCTCATAGTTAAACTCGGCACTGGAATATCGCGCCCATTCGGTTGTAGGCAAAACATGATGATTAGTTAGCAGAATTTGCGGAGCAATTAAAAACCCGGTTCCAAAACCTGCAGGTCCGACGTCCGATGTAATATGAATTCGACAAACCGACTGCGCTGCTTTCGCTCCCTTGCGTAAATAATGGACATTCAATAAATCGTTCCGTCCGATGATCCGCTCCTGAAAATTCGGATCATTGATAAATTGTTCGACGGAAAGATCATGCTGTTTTAAATAGTTGCTTAGATCTAATGGATTGACCGCTGTTAACGGCCTATTTTTTATCTCGGAAGATTTCTCAACCGATGAGATCTTTTTATCTTTTTGCCGATCACGAACGCGTTGAATTTGGTCTAGGAACAGAGAAAGCATTTTCATACATGAGATATTGGCTCATTGCATTTAACAAAAATTTAAACCTATTGTTGAAACTAAAACGAGAAAAAAAAGTTTTATAAAAAAAGACCTAAAATGAAGCAAGACAAAAAAAGACGGCACTGCGCCACGATGGAAGTTTTTCATCGCCAAGCTGATATTTTTCCCGAGTATATGCGGGCGCAAGCACTTATTGAAAGTGATATCGACAAGGTTTTAGAGGGACGCAAGACCTTACGGTTTGCTGCTCCCGCTAAGATTCAGGTCGTTGTGCATATCGTCTATCATACACCAACGGAAAATATTTCGGATGAGCAAGTAAGAAGTCAAATAGACGTGTTAAACGCCGATTTTCGCCGACAGAATACGGATAAGGGAAAAGTACCCTCCGTATGGGAAGAATTGGCCGCGGATTGTTTTATTGATTTTGAACTGGCTCCTGACGGCATTACGAGAACACAGACCGAAGTGGCCTCTTTTGGCACCGACAATGCAGTGAAAAGCACCGAGATGGGTGGCATTGACGCCTGGCCGACCGACAAATACTTAAATATTTGGGTTTGCAACCTACAGGAAGGTCTCCTAGGTTATGCACAATTTCCTGGCGGTCCAAGTGATACAGATGGCGTTGTCATTAATTTCAGGGCCTTTGGTACCATGGGTACAGCCGAAGCACCTTTCAATTTGGGGCGGACTACCACGCATGAGGTAGGGCACTACCTGAATCTTTCCCATATCTTCGGCGACGGAAGAAGCAATTCCTGTGAAGATACCGATTATGTAGAAGATACGCCAAACCAATTGGGACCTAATTATGAAAAGCCTACTTTTCCGAAAATTTCCTGTAACAATGCTCCCCATGGCGACATGTTTATGAACTACATGGATTATGTGGATGACGACAGTATGTTTATGTTCACAAAGGGACAAGCCGCTAGGATGAAAGCCACTTTGCTCGGCCCGCGCGCCTCGTTACTCGCGACAAAACCAGCCATTGAAGACAATGAATAAAGAATATTTAAAAGGGAAATGGGTTCACTCTTTTGAAGAGGACAGCGGCGATGAAATGGTTTATCGACCTGAGGGGTTTTCATTGCCCCTGGCTAGAGGACGTGATAAAATCAACCTGGAAGAAGACGGAAAGTTGGTTAATTCACATCCCGGCCGCGATGATGTACCGCGATATGACACGGGATCGTGGCAGCTGGAGCAAGATAAACTCATTTTACGTTTTGATACCGATAATAAAGAGCAATACACCATCTGCGAAATCAGTACGGAAAAGCTGGTACTAAAAAGAGAGGTTTAAAGATAATCGATCATGAAAAAAATTGATAACCGGATTTTATTAATATTTCCTATATTCATTTTCGTCTATGCCCTTATTCGCGATGATAAGCACACAGAGGGACAGACCTACGCTTACTTCATTTTAGCTTCTGTATTTACCTTATTGATTGCCTTATTGCCCCGTTTAACAGAACTTACGCTAAGTGAAAAAGGACTATCGGTTAAAATGCTTGATCAGATATCCAAGCGAGTTGCAGAATTGGAAACTTTAACAGACCCAACCCATCGAGCCCAGTTGGGACGCGATAAAGATTTTGATCAAGAATTAAATGAAAAAATCGGCGCGCTAAAAGAAAGTATTGCCAACTATAAAATGATATCGGAAAGAAATTTACGCTGAAGCCTGAAAATCGTTAATACCTTTCTCGAATCTATACCGCCTTGAATCTTTAACCTCGTACCGGATATAGGTAACAGGGTCTCATGTTATTTCACCCACTGTAACCAGTTCTTTAATATAACTAAGGTTATAAAGACATAGAAAAAGAATATGAAAATGGTTAAATATCCAAAATAATCGTAATATCATCGTTTTATCATCGTAAATTTACTATAAAAATACGATAGATTTTACGATAAAAAACGGTTAATAAACGATAAAATTGAATTTTTATATAAGATCTATTTCATGTTTATTATAGCTTATTTTATATTTTGTTTATAACATGGAAATAACTCGTTGAAAGCTTGCACGTCAGGTGCTTTAAAAACGGGGTAAGAATCAAAAACAAAAGGTAACTTGCAACGTTTCTAAAAATAGAATAAAACCTTTCTAAACGCTTATATAATGAATACATATAACAAATTGGGTTGGCCCCTTGTGATGCTCTCGGCAATTACTTTGCTTACTTCCTGCAACAATAAGCCTAAAAGCGCAGACGCGACTAAAACTGAAACCGTTAGATTGTTTCCAATAGCCAGCAATCCAGATAATCCGTCTGTAATCTATCTCAGCTTAACAGACAAAAAAGATAGTGATACGTCCATTGCGTATACCGCCAAAGGGCTTTATCAAAACGACACCGTCAGTTTTTTAGTTGAGATTAGTAAAAACATTACTGCCGGCATTAACAAAGATGGTTCTGTTAATCAGAAAGATGGCTTTAAAAAAGGAAGCATCACCTTTAAAAGTGCCGGAGCGCCGAGCGACGCTTTTGTAACTGCGCTAGCGAGCTTATGGAAAGTAGATGGCATTCGGAAAATGAAAGCAGCCCCTATTCAGCCCTTGGCGTTTTCGTCGAATAAGAAGTCTTTTGATCCCAACAAACCTTCAACGAACAGTTTTAAATTGTTTTTTGATGATGACTCAGCGAGCCCCGGTGAGGTTTTTTTCACCTTTGATACGTATAAACGTAGTATACAATTTCAAGAAAAAGACACCGTACAAAGGAATGCCATTGTACACGCGCTTGGAGAATAACGATTTAGAAGAAATCGAGAAATCACAAAGGCTGCGTTTTGAGTAACGACAGCCTTTGTGTATTATAATCAACCTAAACCTTATCTCAATAACGCATTTTTATCAAATTTGTTTTACTAACCGATTTTTTTTTCACTCGTCGACTTTCATATTTTCGTTGACATCAAACTTCAATAATACAGGAACAGTTTGCATGCAAAAATTCAAAAAATTACCGGTACAGACACTTATTCGAGAACATTACCTGAGGATCGAACGCTTACAGAAAGACTATCAAAATCTATCTGCCACACCGCATCGCCATGATCATTACGAACTGGTTTGGGCTCTAGGGGATGGTGAACACTTTATTAATTTCAAGCCCTATCCGCTTCAACGGAATCGTATATATTTCCTTCAGCTCGGGCAGGTGCACCAATTCCCGGAATTTGAACGCTCAGGGTGGATATTTCTGATCAGTGAAGAATTAATGCAATACTTTTTCAGCTTACATCCACAGGAAGAAGGCAAAGGCCTTTTTGATACATTTAGTACGCAGCCTTTTGTTGATATGGATGAAGATACAATACGCTTTCTTAGACATATTATTCAGCTTCTTTTGTTAGAGCAGAATCAAAAACCGCTAGGTAAGAATATGCTTTTTCATTTAACAGCTAGCCTCTTATTACTATTGAACACCAAACATGCTTCTGAGAAAAAGTCGGTGATTTTATCGAATCCGGAGCGTAAAGTCCTCTTGGATTTGCGGAAATTGATCCAAAAGCACTACCGCGATGCACATGGAATTAATTTTTACCTTAATATGCTTCATGTGCCAGCGAAAACACTCAATAGGATTTGTCGGAAAGCAACCGGGAAAACGGTTCATGAACTTTTCGAAGATAAGCTCTTAACAGAAGCAAAAATGGCACTGTTGAGCACTTCGAACAGCATAAAAGAGATTGCTTTTGATCTAGGATTCAATGACCCCGCTTATTTCGGCCGCTTTTTTAAGCGTGTCACCGGATTCACACCACTTAAGTATAGAGCGATACACAGTGCCTAAAAGTACCGGACATTAACAGGAAATCACTATAGCCCTGTTCGCATGACTTGTATTTTTGCCTTCCTATGAAGGCACAACGGAATACAATTTTGGCAATAATAATAGGCATTACCTCCGCGCTATTTTTATCCTCTACATTTACCATCAATAGTTTATTAGCCCATACCGGTAGTCATTGGGCATGGACAGCTTGCTTAAGAAGCTTATTTATGATTCCTGTAATGCTTCTCCCGTTATTGGTTACAAAGAAATTCAAAACTTTCTGGCAGGCCATAAAGCGTTATCCTCTTTTATTTTTTAAATGGGGGAGCATCGGATTTGGGGGATTATATACCTGTATGGCATTGGCTTCTTTGCTTATTCCCGGTTGGCTAGTTGCAGCAACCTTTCAGATTAACATCTTAGCAGGCGTGCTTTTAGCGCCCTTTCTTTATAACGATCATCGAAAGAAAATTCCAGTTAGAGCTTTGGCACTTTCCTTATTAGTTGTATTCGGCGTGCTGATCATGCAACTTGATAAACTTATGCAATTGCATGACGGACGCTCCTTGATGATCAGCTTCGTTTTGGTGCTCGTAGGAGCCATTGTCTGGCCACTTGCCAATCGCAAATTATTAATAGAACTGGATAGCCGACAGGTGCCGCTAAATGCCATGCAAAGAGTGCTGGGTTTAACGGTAGGTTCTCTTCCCTTGTGGTTAGTACTTGCCACCTATGCCTTTTCGCAAGTAGGTATGGCTCCCGGACCCCAATTGCAGGCATCTTTTTACTCAGCCATATTCTCCGGTTTTCTGGGTGGAGTAGGTTTTTATAAAGCTACTCAGATGGTGAAGCACGATCCGATAGCATTAGCGACTGTAGAAGCTACGCAGGTCTTCGAAATATTTTTCACATTAATCGGTGAAATTTGGTTAATCAACGCTTCTCTACCAAATCTCTACGGTTTTAGTGGTATGCTCGTGATTATCCTTGGTATGATCTTCCAAATTTCGCTTTCTATTCAGCACGCAAAAAAGAATAAATTACGATCTGCTTAGGCTAAAAACAGGTCGGTTGACTCATAACAGACCCAACCGACCTGACCGACTGTTAATTATCCAATAACTTAGTGGCCTCTTCTCCTTCTATTTCTTCTAACTGTGTTTCTTTTGTCATTAAAAAGCTGCCTTGGCTACGTGCTTTAGTCCACCTACCAAGGGCGAGATTATACTTGCCACCTAACATATAAAAGTAACCCGCATCCGATGGCGTATGGTAGGTAAGTGCTTTTGTGTTCGTGCCGGCTCGATAAAAAGCTTGTACTGCCATATCAAGCGGATTGATAATATCATACCAATCGGTATTTGTAATAGGATAGCCTACATTGCTTCCGTTAAACAAGCTACCTCCGGTACCAACAAAGATAACATCAACCGGGACTGATTCCTTTGTAACCTCGGTACCCTCAAAAACGGCAATTCCAGATGCATTTCCGGAGTTGGCCAGCAGATTAGTTGTGGGATTACCAAAATCAAAACCTGGATTGCTATTATAGGCGTAGGCTGTAATCCAGTTTGCACTCGATATATCGGTGGAGTTTGTGCTGTTAATCCGCTTATTGGTTCCACCTACATAAAAATAGGTTCCTTTAGGAGCAAATCCTGAACTTAAGTTAAATTTATAAGTCCGTACTCCTCCCGTGGCCCAACCATTGGCGGGAAAACCTGTTGGTGTAGAAGCATTGGCATTATTGGTGGTGACCAAAGAAAAAGGTGTCTTCGAGAAATCGATATCCTGCGTAGCCATTAACTGGATGTATTCATTGTTAGCGTCCGTACCTCGAGGGTCGCTCGCAAACCCGGTGATGATAACCTTCGGAATCGCATAGTCTGAATTTAAAGCGACAATATCTGCACCGCGTCGAGGACGATGATAAGGCACTAAAGTACCGCTATCTGTAATGTGGTTGAAAATGATTCCATAATAATTGGCCATTTTATAAACTTCTTGATTTGCAAAGGCCGCTTGATTATCCGTCTCCAATGTTAAGTTACCGAAACCGTCGTTGATCGTTTTTGAGCCGCCAACTGTTTCTCCCGTCTTTGGTATCGGGTTAAAACCACCCTTAACAATGGCGACAAGTGTACTTTCATAATCATTCGGTTTTAGCAAAATCTGGTCAATAGTCACGACATTAGCAGGTAACGTCAAACCACTGGCTACACGGGTAACCTTCTCCGTACTGATACCACTTAGTTGAAGGATGCCATCCACGCGATTCATCTCAGCCCCCACCACGTCGATCACCACGGAATCCCCTGGAAGGTAATCCGCAGCTTCAGCCCCCAGAGCGATACTGATACCCCTTTGGAAGTTTAAACGGCGCTTATCTTGAATGATTAATAATCCTTCAGGCAAGTTCCCTTCCCGATGATCGGAAATAACCCATCCTGCAATTTTGCTTGAACCGCCCAATGATTCGACGGTCAGCGTCACCGGACTATCCTTATAGAGACTCCGGAGGTCATAAATACCGATGTAAGGACTTACCTCACCCCCGGGGTAATTTGTCTTGGTACACGCAGACAACAGCGTACCAACCACTAATAGTATAAGTAAATATAAACTCGTTTTCTTCATTGCATTTATGGTTTTTGCCACCAAACTTTTGTATTGATTTCATCAGGCCCCTGCTGCGCAATAGCCAGTTTGTAATTAGTAGGATTTGACGACTGAACGTACACCGGATAAAATAAGCGGGCCGGCATTTCGCCATTATTTGCTAATCCCTCACCTTTAGGTAGCACTGGGTAACCGGTTCGCCTGTATTCAAACCACTGCTGAAGATCTACCAAAAACAAAGCATAATATTTTTGTTGGTGAATACGTGCCATCTTTTCCTCGAAACCGGCCGATTCGTCCCATTGTACATCTGATGCAGCCAAATGTGCACGTATTGACACGTCCCAATTGGGTAACCAAAGTTTAATACTACTTTCCGCACCGCTATAGAAGTACTCTTCGGCAGAACCCGCCACCCAACCTCTAAGCACGACTTCTGCCTTGATAAGCTGCAGCTCAGCAAAATTCATAATTATACCGGTCAGTGGCTCTGTCTGCAAACTGTTAACCCCACTATTTTGGTCATAAGAATAGAAATAGGACATCCGGGTATATTCTTCAGTCCCTGCTGCATAGCCCGATGGCACCCCCACAAAATTTCCCGAAACCGGAGCGATTCCCCAACGATTAATGCCTGAAGTTCCGTATTCCGGGATATTAATGCGTGGATCATTCGTATCACGCAAGAAATCAATAAAAAAACTACAGATTCCTACTCCCCTAAAATCTTGTGCCCTGGTGTTCATATAGGGTGAGCGATAGGCACCTTCGCCTGTCCATCGCAAAATGGCAGAATCATCGTTATTTGTAAATACAGGATATTTTGAACTATTGGTTAAGATTTCCTGTATTTTTGAGATCACCATATCCTGCACATCCGCCTTGTGCGACGCACGCAACAACAACCTTAAGTAGAGCGAATTACACAATTTACGCCATTTACTAACATCTCCACCGTACACAGGGTCATGTATGGCTTCAATAATATCGTTACTGCTTAGCAATGTATTAGCAGAATCTAGCTTCTGATACATATCTAAATAAATGTCCTTTTGCGCATCGAAACGAGGTTCCAAGATCAGGGAGTCGCGTCCCAAGTTCGATTGCGAATAAGGAATATCTCCATAGGTGTCTGTCAGAATAGAGTAAGTCCACGTTTGAAAAAGCAGCGAAATTCCTTGATACGAACGATTAAAGTTTATCCCTTCGAGTGCTTTGAGATAGAGATCTTTGTAGTTAGTAAGCTCCGTATAGTGGCTATTCCATAAATAGTCGGCCCAGTTTCGCCGAAAGTCATAACGAAACACTTTTCCATCCCCGTCACCAAGTGATACTGTTACTTGCATCAGTTCATTATTGAAGGTGCGGTTGCGCGCCATGTTATAGCTCACCGAATTGATGAGCGCATTAGCCATAAACTGATAAGGATAAGCTTCCGTTGTTTTAGTAGGATCTGTATTTAATTCCTCAAAGCCTTTATCGCAGCTGCTGAGTAATGCAGCGACAAGGAGCAAAAGACCATAAATAATATTTCTCTTCATTTTTTAATATTTTAGAAGCTAACAATCAAATTAAGTCCGTATGTTCTGGTAGAGGGGAACTGAGCAATTTCAAAGCCTTTTACGATATCGCCCTGATCCAAGGTACCGAACTCAGGATCAAATGCCGGCCATTTTGTCCATACAAAGAGATTCCGTCCGTATACTCCAAGCGTAACACGCTCTACCCCCCAACGGGATATTAATTTGGCAGGTAATGTGTAATCAAGCCTTGCCTCTCGAAATTTGATAAAATCGGTCGGATAAGTGCTTCCCTCCGCATTATCAGCGCCGTAGTGCGATCGGTAATATTCATCAATATTGGTTGCGATCACATCGTTAGGCCGATAGCTACCATCGGGATTCTGTATCACACCATTGCCAATGATGCCACTATACCGCCCAGGCAAGGTATTCTTGGTTTTCCCCTGTTCTGCCAGCTTATAATGCGTGAGGGAGTGTGCTACGGCGCCCCATTGCGCATCAAAAAGCACATTTAACCGAAGATTTCGATATGAAAAGGTATTACCAAAACTGATTTTCCCCTTAGGAATGGTGTTACCCAGATAAACAACATCATTGGTTAATCGAGCGTAGCCAGTTTTTTCATCGTAAATTACTTGACCATCTGGTGCGCGTAGATATCCGATCCCATAAAGATCGCCCATACTGCCACCTACATGGGCTACCAGTTGACCCGAACCGACTGAACGTTGTTGCAAAACCAACGAACTATCAGCCAATTCTTCGATACGATTCCGGTTCGCACTAAATGTAATCATTGACGACCAGCTAAACCCATCTTTGTTCTTGATCTGATCGGTATTGACGGCCACTTCTATTCCACGGTTGCTTACTTCGCCAATATTCATCAGGTAATTTCGATACCCCGAGGCGGCATCGATAACGCGATAAAGATGTTGGTTAAACGTATTCCCTTTGTAGACCGCCACATCTACATTAAATCGGCTGTCAAACAATCGAACGTCTGTACCCAATTCAATGGAACGCGTACGTAACGGCTCTATAAAAGGGTTAGTTAAGGTTGTAGGATTCGCTAATGAACCACCGATAAGGCTATTAGGTGAGGTGTAAACAAATTGCGTTTGATAAGGGCGTTGTACACCCGATCCAACTTCAGCATAAGAAGCACGAAGCTTAGCAAAGCTGATGACATGCGGTAAACTGAAAAACTCCGACAGGATAAAACTTCCATTAACAGATGGGTAAAAGAAGCCTTTACTTTTATTAGGATATTGTGGGGTGGCGAGTGTGCTTGTCCAGTCAATACGCCCCGTAACATCCAGGAACAAATAATCACGATACCCGCTGGTCAGTAATCCGTAAAAGCTGTTAATTTCAAAGCGATCGATTACCTGATTAGTGGCCACCCCATATTTCGAATTATTATGATTGTAAACCCCGGGATAGCTCAAGCCATCTGAAGTAAGCGATTCACGGCGATATTCGTTTTGCAGCGTACTTCCACCAAGTGTTGCTCCGAAATCAACGATCCCTTTTGAAATTGTGTTGTAACGTAATAAGAAATCAGCTGAAGATTCTTTCGAAAAAATATGCTGCGTGCGATGACTTCCTTCAGGTAATTTTGAACCCGCGTCATACGGACGATTTTGGGTCCTGTTTTCATTTGAAAAATCCAACGTTGTACGAAGCTGCACACTGAAACGCTTGTCGAATTGATAGGAAGCCTGTGCATTACCGGTAAAAGTATGTCGATTATTGCTATTAATAAATTCATACGATATCGCATAAGGGTTTTCCGGATAGGTGCTAAAAGGATACTTAATAGCCAATCCTTCTTGGCCATTTACCCAATAGTTTCTCAGCCAATTTAAATCAGCACTCGGTTGCCAGAAAATAAACCAATACATGAGCGATTGGTTTCCATAACCAGCTCCCGGCAAATTATCGCTCCAACGGTTGTTGTAATTAATTTTTGAGCTGATGCTTAGTTTTTCGCTCACTTTAGAATTTACCGATAAAGCAAAGGTGTTCCGTTTATACCCTGTATTGGGCGTTATCCATGAATTATTTACATTGGTTGCCGAGAAGCGCGCTGTGGTATTATCAGTGCCCCCATCGATAGTAACGCTGTTTGTAAATGTTTTACCTGTTTCGAAGAAATCGGTTATATTGTTATAAGGAACCCAAGGCGTTCGTTGATCTCCCACCGCCTGTTTAATAGGATCATATTGGAAAAAGGATTGCCCGTCAAATTTAGGTCCATACGCGGAACTTGTTCCACTGGTACTTGATCCATCTACCGATGCTCCGTAAGAATAGTAAGCCGCCCCTCCAAGACCTTGCCCATATTCGTATTGTAGATCCGGCCAGCGATTCACACTTTCCATTGAAAAATTAGAATTAACCGTAACACCCAATCCCTTCGATTTACGTCTACCCGACTTTGTGGTGATGATTACCGCGCCATTTGCTGCTCTTTGGCCGTATAGTGCGGCCGCTCCCGGTCCCTTGAGTACCGTGACGCTTTCGATATCTTCCGGATTAATATCGTCCAAGCCAGAACCATAGTCTGCCGGCATATTATCGCTTCCTGTACCATATATTGCATCGGAGCTGTTTCCCGAACGGCGGCCGGATCCATTGTTGATGACAACTCCATCTACAACGATCAGTGCTTCGTTTTCGCCGGTAAGGTTGTTTTCGCCGCGAAGAATAATTTTAGTTGACCCTACCGGACCAGCGTTAGAGCGCATTAAATTTAAACCTGCCACTTTGCCTGATAAGGCGTCCATCCAATTACTCGATAAGGCTTCTGTTAGCTGCTGACCTTTGACAGTTGTCGTGGAATAGCCTAAAGCCTTTTCTTCGCGCTTGATCCCTAAAGCTGTTACAATCACTTCATTTAATTCGCCCACTTTTGCTGTAAGCGCGATGCTGATCGGAATATTTTTCTCCGGCTCAACAACTATATTTTGTCGCTCGGTTTCAAAGGCTAGGTGACTAACTTCCAAGCGATAGTTACCGGGTACTAAGGATAGGCTAAAACGTCCTTCCGTATCGGTAAGCACAGCGCGATTAGCTTCCATCGCACGAACTGTTGCGTCAGCTAAGGGCATACCATCTTTATCGGTTACCTGTCCGATAACTTTGACTGCTTGCTGTCTCTTATTTAAGATGATATAGCCATTTGCCTCTGTATATTTAACCGGTGAATCATGAAAGAGATATTGTAAAATATGTGCTACCGTTTCCCCCTCAAATGTCTGATCGGGCACGCGTATTTTACCCAATCCAAGTTGTTCTGCGTGATAAGCAAATCGGATCGATTGCTTTTCCAGTTTTTGTATGGCCGACCAAGCATTGTCGCCCGTTAATGTCAGGTTTACTTCCCTCTCCAATAATTGTGCAAGTGCTCCATTGGCCCATAGGCTCTGAGCGATCAGTAGTACATTAAGTAGAATTATGTAAGATATTCTCATTACTTGTTTAAAGTACTCGTTATTGATTTTCATTAATTACAATCTGTGCTACGACTCCCGAATAAAAAAGAATAACAAAAGATTAGTAATTCGTATTTTTATCACGTAAAGTAGCTTTGTTTAGATATCATTGCTATTTATAAGGACAGCAACGGTTCGAAGGTATGCTGTCTTTTATCACGCGGTTGACGACTTGCCTTGTCAACCGCTACTTATCAATAAATTATAATTGCATTTTCCTCCTTTCTATATCGGTTTTTATGAATAGCACAAAGTGCTTTTACAAAGTCATCATATCTGGTATGTCTATCCAATTGGATGCTGTATCGTTGATGAAATATGGCCTCATTATGGGCTTTCAAATGCAAGCCATAGGTATGACGAAAAGCGAGCGCTAATTCGGCAAAGGATGCTTCACTAAAATAGGTAGTACCTGATGTCCAAGCGGAGCGGACCTCGGGGTCGGCCTCCCGTGTAAAATTGGTACCTTCAACTTTGTTATACACGACTTCCTCTCCCCTGCTTAGCGTTCCCAATGAATACCCGTCAACACGCCTTACCTGAACCATCCCTGTTGAAACTGATACACGTAGTTCGTCCAGCTCCTTATAGGCATGTACGGTAAACGATGTTCCTAATACACGTGTTTCTATGCCCTGAGCGTGAACAATAAAAGGTTTGGTCTTGTCCGGGCTCACAGAAAAGAACGCTTCACCTTCCAAAAGTGTTACTTCTCGCGTCTCCCCATGCTCAAAGGGCTTAAAGAACCCGATCTTGGTATCGGTATTCAACCACACCTCGGTGCTATCAGGTAAGGTCACCTTTTTTAATCTTCCCGCAGCAGCCGCTACCTCTACCCATTCCCGTTTTTCGGAAGGCAATTTCTCCCCGTTTCGGACAATGAAGAGCCATGCAATCATTCCGGTTGTGCATAATAGAATTGAGGCAGCAATTAGCTTGCGGAATGGTAGCCATCGCATTTTTCTAACGATTGGATCTTCATGGAGGAATAGCTGCTTTTGTATATTGGTGTGTAACTCATTACGGAGTATCTTCCGCTGTGTGTAAGTTAAGCGTGGGGAGTCATCAAAAGAATTATACCAATCGTCTACCAACCGGCGCTCTTCGGGAGTAGCCCTTTTTGTATGGTATTTCCGTAATAGTCTTCTAAATCGATTTGCGTACACGTATTCGTCTTTTATCGATACGTCTACAAAAAGGGCTCAAATTACTTCTATAAATTGTTATTTATTTATTAACAAATCGTTAAGCGCCTGAAGAAAAACAATGGTTGTGGGCAATGCAGCGCCTTTTAATCGAAGCAGCATTTTTTTTCGTAAGCGTTTACCTGCTTCTGTATGCAAATTGCTTACTGTTTGTTCGGCAAGGTTCAGCTGCTTAGCAATATCTGAAATACTCTGATTTTCCAAACGCAAAAGAAGTGATTTCCGCATGTTTTCCGGCATAGCATTTAATGTTTCATCAAAAGCGTCCTCTACCTCCTGGTAGGCGGCAGCATTGTCGGATTGCCATATCACCTTACCCATCTGTTGCAGCACATATTCAAAGACCCGCCGTTTAACCTGTTCCGATTGGAAGTAGTCAATAAGGCGATTTTTTAAAGCACCCGTTAGATATTGAATCACGCTGGTACGAATGACAATGTGTTTACGTCGCTCCCAAAAGTTAATAAAGACGTCCTGTACAATATCTTTCGCTACGTCCTCATCTTTGGTTCGGTTCCACGCAATAATGTAAAGCGCCTCCCAGTGTTTGAGGTACAATCTATTAAACAGTGATCGGTCGTCCTGTTTTTGAACAGCCTCCCACCATCGAAGTTCGAGCGTTTGATACACCATAGTTTAAGATTGACATGGCAAAGGTATGTTTACAAGGTTAAGCTATTGTTAATTTTAAAAACGGTGAAAAATGGTAGCAGGAAAGGGGGGATCTCCCCCTTTAAGTTTATTAATCAAATTCGATAATAAATTCATTCCGACTATCAGTTTTCCAGGCAAATTGCTGTGTGGTTGGTGAAGCGGCAAAAAATGGCGAGAAGGTCTTCACTTTTACGGTTTTATTATCAGGAAAAAATTCCAATATACGTAACCAGCCATCTCCACCATTTCCATTACGATGACCTCCTCCCATTGACTGGGCATCAAACAACATCTGATGCACCTTCTTACCGGCGTCGTTCTTATCAGCTCGATAACCTTCGCCCGAAATATGGCCACATAAAACAAGCTCAATATTTGATGCCGGCTGTACCAGTTTCTCCCATATATGCTTTCCATTATTGGCAGAAGGCAGCTCAATGGTTGGTGATTTTTGTATGCGATTATGGATAGAATAAGGCTCATAGACAAACCATTTTGGTTTGCCCGTTGTTCGCTCATCTTTGTTGTTCAGGTAAGCATGCGTCATCAATACAATACGATGATTCTTATATTGTTCCATATTGGCAATCGTTTTGGCCCATGTCAGCACGGTATCCCGTGGCGCAAACTCGATAGTTAGGAATAAATAGTCTTTCCCATTCAGTGAACGCATCTCGTAAGCTGAATTTTCCAAAGTCGGTTCGCCTATTTCATTTGTACCATTTTGTGCTATGATCTTTCTGTTCATCCAATTCTTATCAATTTTAAAAAACTTATTGAACTGTGATGAACGTTTGCCTTCCCGGTCAATGCTGTAGTCATGATTTCCTGTTGCTGTAATATATGGAACTTTGCCATCCAATTTACCGAATGATCTAGCGATTGCTTCCCACTGCCGTTCCGCAGATTGATTACCGTCTTCGCCTCTATTGATAATATCGTTCTGTTCGACTAAATCGCCAACGCACATCACCATTTTAATATTTAGGGTATCGATATTTTCTTCGATCCAGGCCATCATTAAATCCAGTATAGGTTGATTTCTGCTCCATTTCACATAGTTTTGCGGATCGGGGATCATAATCATAGACCAGGAATCCTTCTGTTCCAAGGCAGGTTTACGGTAAGCTTCTTGCGCTGTAGCAATCTTTATGAAAAAAAACAGATTTAGGGTTAGCAGTATAGAAAAAATTCTTTTCATTTTATTTGTTTTAAAATTAGTAATCGTTTAATAACCGGGATTTTGGGTCAAACTCTTATTCGCATCCCTTTCAGCTTGTGGAATGGGCCATAGTTCATCTTTATTTTCGCGATAAACAAGTTCCTGGGTATTAAAATACTGGGAGGCCTTACCATGGTTATATATTGGTGAGTAATTTTCGTCAATATCCACAAGAACATCTTTCGTCCACGTATTGGCGGATCGATTTAGATAAAGATAACCGTTCATGATTTGAGGAGCCAAGTTCCAACGTCGGATGTCATACCAGCGAAGACCGTCGTTACACAATTCAATTTTACGTTCGTAACGAAGTGCCGTACGCAATTGAGACTGTGATAAATTTGACGCAATCGGCGGCATGTGTGCCCTTGAACGGATCTTATTGATAGCCTCATAAACGGATTCGTCTATGTCATTCGCTTCTATTTTAGCTTCTGCATAAATCAACAGCAATTCAGCGTAGCGAAAAATACCAACATTCAAATCAGACACGCCGGATGCTGAGTTGATCGCATAATCCGCGTTATCTGTATGCTTTCTCCACAAATAACCACTAAAGGAACGATAAGCATTCGTTGCATCGGTATTGTTCACCACCGCAGGTGTATTGCTTTGCCCCGCTATAACCGGCCAATAGTTATTCACTTTCGCGAAGCTTGCATTCGGTTCATACTGTATTCCCATTAAGCGCGCATGAGGGCGAGCGCAGTACATATCCAGTCGCGGATCTCGATTGACAAACGGATTGGCCGGATCATACAAAGGAGATTCATCAATGGGAAGCCCATCGATTGCCTGAAAAGAGTCGATTAGGTTTTGTGTAGGCCCCCAATAACTTGCGCCTTTCCCTAATCGCGAAGCCATATAATACCCTTGATTATGGGTATTACCGCTGATGGTTTGGTTATACTCGGCCACCCAAATCCATTCTTTACTGGATTGATAGCCTGCATATCCAAAAATATTGGAGCAAGCCGGTTCACCTTCCGCATGGGTTTTGTTACAATAATCCAAAGAAGCATCAAATGCCGTGAGCTCATAAACACCTTCTGCCAGTTCCAAGGCCTTGGCCGCAGCCTCAGCAGCAACCGTATACTGGCCGCTATACAAGGCCACGCGTGCTTTTAACATATAAGCGGCTACCCTTCCAACCCGTACATTTCCATATTGCGTTTGCGCTATTGGAAGACGATCAGCCACCGCTGTCATTTCGTCGATAATCCATTGCTGAATTTCCATTTTAGCGGTGCGGGGCAGATTGGTATCGTTTAAGCCAAGTGCATGTAATACAAGTGGCACATCCCCGTATAATTCAATTAGTTGTGAATAACAATAAGCGCGGATCACCCTTAACTCTGCATCCAGTTGATAGTAGCTATCTTCCGGCATTTCCACTTTTATATTTTCTAAGTTGTCAAGTACCGAATGGCATCGGGCAATCGTTTTATAATGCGCCTCCCAAGGTTTGATGGCTAAGGCATTATCAGTAGTCAATGAACTGGTTATCGGCGACGTATAGTTATTCCCCGGACGCGCATAGCCGATATCGGTTATATTATCCATCACATGCCAGATGGGCGTACTGGCTGCATCCAACAAGGTCAAGCCTTTATAGGCACCATATAAACCCATTGTTGCTTCTTCTTCCGTCGCCGGAAAAGTGCCTGTTGTTGGGCCATTTAAGGGGAACTTATCCAGTTCGCAGCCCGAAAAAAGTACAACACTTATTAATGTCGCGGTCGATAATATTTTTTTAATAGCAATCATTTTTTTAGAATTTGACATCAATACCAAATGAATAAACTTTAACCTGAGGATAATAGGCTGCCCCTCCTAGGGATACACCATCGGCCGCACCGGCATCATATGCAATCTCCGGATCATATCCTTGCCAAAAATTTGTTGAAGTAAACAGGTTTTGTCCATTTACATAGATATACAAGTCGCTCACGCCTATGCTTTTTAGCCAATTTTTAGGCACCGTATAACCGAGTTGTATGTTTTTCAACCGCAAATAGGAGGCGCTTCGCATCCAAAAAGATGAATTCTGCGTATTATTTGCCGATGTAATGGACAAGCGCGGAAAAGCCGCATCTCGATTATCTTCCGTCCAATAATCCAATTGCCAAGGTTTAATAGCACTTGAATTAACAGTAGGTATAACATAGTGCGAATTGAGGTACCCATCTACCTTAGCTACCCCTTGAAAAAAGGCATTCAATCGGAGGCCTTTCCAACCGAAATCCAAGTTGAATCCATAGGTATAGCGAGGAATAGTGCTACCGATAACGACCTTATCATCATCGGTTATTTTGCCATCAGGAATGGGATTCCCTTGCTCGTCGAATGCACCGGCAAGGTCCTTGTACCGGATATCACCGGGATGTAAGGTTCCGAACTGTGTGGGACCGGCATCAATCTCTTCCTGCGACTGGTAAAGGCCGTCAGCAACATATCCATAGATGGAGTTAACGGCATAACCTTCCTGCTGACGTAGCAAAGTTCCAGAGGTTTGACCTTTCATATCCATGATCTCATTTTTAACATCGGAGATATTTAAACCGACCCCCAAGCTGAAATCTCCCCATTGATTATCGTAGCGGCTACTGAATTCCCAACCCGTATTGCGTACCTTCGCCGCATTTTGATAAGGAGCATTTAATCCGGTTAACTGAGAAGTATACAAAGTGAGCAGAATGCCGTCCGTATTTTTTTTGTACCAATCGGCAGTAAATGAAAAGCGTTTCCACAAGGTTGCATCCAAACCGACACCTGTCATCGTTGTTTCTTCCCATCTTAAGTCTGGGTTCGACATGGTATTTAAAGTGACAAGCTGATAAATCTTATCCGCCATGGAAATACTGCCCACAGCTAGTGTTTCGGTAAAAGGGTAATAGGAGCTACCTATGTTTTGGTTACCCAGTTTCCCCCAGGAGGCCCGTAGTTTCAGTTGATCAAGGAAACTTTTTGTATCTCCCATAAATGACTCCTCTGAAACCCTCCATCCCGCTGAAAATGACGGAAAGAAGGCCCAGCGATTCCGCTTTATAAAGCGTGAAGTCCCGTCGTAACGGAAATCCGCCTCAAAAAGATAACGATCTTTATAATCATAGTTGAACCTTCCGAAGGTAGAAACCAACAACCACTGGTCATGGGTACCATTATTATCTTTTGTTTCGTTATCAGCACCGGCCGTTAAAACTTCGTAGGTATCATAAGTAAAATCCCGCCGATAGCCCATCAGATATTTCTCATCATAAGTTTCACGAGATGCTCCCATCAGGAGTTTAAAGTTATGATTGTTCCAAGAATGATTTGCTGAGGCAAGAAATTGATAATTTCCGAAGAAGTAGCGATAAGCAGTTTCTGTCAAGGAAGTAAAGGTATTGGCAGCACCCGCTTCCGTACCGTCGTCATTGTAGGTCATCACGCTCTTTACAAACACATGCGAATTTCTTGTTCGATAACGCGGGGCTGCGATCCCCGTTAAAGAGAGCCATTTTACAGGTCGGTAGCTGATATTGAAATTTCCGATAAGCTCCAACGTGTTTCCCTTTCTATTTCCACCTTCTTCGATAAAAGCAACGGGATTTTTGTTTACCCAACCTTCTGACCACAACCCGTTTCTCCTGATTGGGATATTGGTCGGCATTCGACCAAGGTAGTTCCATATATCTCCTTCATCTGCAATTTGGAGTCTATTACTATTGGTAAGCGAGATGTCGAATTTAACAGATAATTTATCATTAGGCTCAATGTCCATATTATTCCGTACCACATAACGTTTAAACCCGGTGTTCTTAATAATCCCATCTTGGCTTACATAAGCTATCGAAGGCATAACCCTAATTTTACCGGCGTTAGCCGATAATGACACAAAATGATTATTTGTAAAACCGGAACCATTAAGAATAGCTTTTTGCCAATTAAAATTATCAGGGTCAGCCGCATATTGTTCTTCAAACGTCGCAATGGCCTCTTCACTATACAATTCGTAGCCATTATCATTCATGTTAGCTTCATTAAAAACGTTCATAAATGTTAAGCCATCCGTCACTTCCGGTATGCGTGTAGCCTTTTGCCAACCGCCATATCCTTTATAATTAAGTGAGAATTTGCCGTCAGCAGCCCTCTTGGTAGTTATTAAGATGACACCATTTGCAGCGCGAGAACCATAAATAGCGGCTGATGCGGCGTCTTTCAATACAGAAATAGATTCAATTAAATTGACGTCTACCATATCAATGGAACCGGCTATACCATCGATTAAAACCAAGGGGGAGCTATCAGATCCGCCGAATGAGTTGACACCACGTATGCGTATCTGTCCGCCATCTCCTCCCGGCGAGCCTGTTTGTGAAGTGACGGTGACACCCGGTGCCAAGCCCTGTAATGCGGTAGAAGTTGAAACAATTGGCCGTCTCTCCAACTGCTCGCTGTCAATAGTCGATACAGAACCGGTTAGATTTGCTTTTCGTTGCTTTCCATATCCAACCACGACCACCTCATTCAACGCAGCCACATCTTCTGCTAAGGTAAAATTTACCAGCACGTTAGTTGCCGCCACAATTGTTTGTGCTTTTTGCTGCGGCCGATAGGCTATATAGGATGCCTGGATGGTATAGGCTCCTGGAGGTATACTGAGGGAGAAATGCCCCTCTTCATTTGTGCTCACACTTTTATTCAATTCCAAGATTCGAATATTGGCGCCCGCCAAAGGCAATCCCTCACCGTCGATTACGCGACCGCTGACAGTGCCATTTTGTTGTTTTTTGCGTAAGACTACCGTATGAGGGTCTCGCTCCTCGTAAGTAATGGGTGTACCTTCTAATAACACGTCCAATACATGCGCTACAGACCGGGCCTGAAAATGCTTCGCTTTAACATCGATTTTTTCCAGTTTTAACAATTTCTCATCGAAGGCAAATTCGACTTGACTTTGCATTTGAAGGTGCTGAATCGCCGCATATAATGTGCTATTCTTAAAGGTGATATTTACCGACCTCTCCAGGACCTGCCCATTAGAAGGTTCCGCAAGCAAAAGTTGCGAAAACGAGATGATAACGGTATAAATTAAAATGGTAATGCGCATAACTTCCCGTATGAACAGTGCGTTTTTATTCATAAGTTTGTATTTCTTAGTTAAAAAATAGGGCTAAGGAGCTATGCGTAGGGTCTCAAGCTAGTGCATAGCGTAGATCATTAAACAGGCGCCACTTTGACGCCTGTTTTCTTCAAGGATATATCGTTACTACATTATCTTTCCTCCTATATTTGGTGTTATGGATACCACAGATGATGGCCATGGTTTCCTCTAAAGATCGGTCTGCATGTATGGTTAAATTGTAATGATGATTCGCGGTTCTTCCCTCCCCGTGTTCCAAACGCACACCGTAAAGATTGTATAAGGTCTGTGCAAGTTCATTAAAGTCCGCTTTTTGTAAGACAACAATTCCTCTTGTCCATGCATTAACCTCATCGTTATTTAAGCCGATACGTTCTGTCTGTCCATTCGCCTTTCGGTAATTAAGTCCCTTAAAAGCAGTAAGTTCATCAAGAACTCGCTGCGAATCACTTACACGTACTTTTCCATGCTGCACTTCTATCGTCACATCGTCCAAGGTCTTATATGATTTCACATTAAAGGCTGTACCAAGAACCTCCATCTTTAAACTTGGTGTGTGAACAATAAAAGGCCTGAGACTGTCTCGTGCAACTTCAAAATAAGCTTCACCTTCGTCAAGAAATATTTCTCGTTTATTCGCCAACAAAGGTTCACGAATCCGGATTGTAGAATTCGCGTTGACATAGAGCATGCTACCATCCGGTAAATCGACTTTCTTTATTTGCTTGATTCCTGTTCTGATTTGATGGTATGCACTTACAACATGAGTGGAAGTTTCGCCGAATTTATCGTTTTGGTGGCTATAAAGCCAAACCATAGTTCCCAATGCCAGTACGAACAGCGCTGCGATGGCCGCCCAGCGAAAAACAGCTGTTTTCCGGAGGGGCGTCTTTTTCGGTTGAATAGCTCCATGAATACGTCCGTAGAGTTCCTCTTTTAACGCAGTCATGCTCTCCTGATCTTCCATACCGGGCACCCCCACTTCCGACTCTCCAAAAGAGTCATACCAGCGTTGCAGGAGTTCACGCTTCTCGGTAGACAGCTTACCCTGAAGATAACCATCCATTAACCGTTTGAATTCATTTTTATCCATGCGAAAATAAGAGCAGGGTAAATCCCGTGTTCTACCAGTAAGTAGCACTTAGGGCTCATCCGTCCCGATAAAATCGATTAATAAATAATTAACTTTAGGTTAATAAAATGTAAAGAACCAAACAAATAGCGGATAGGTCTTCCGGAAAGTCCTTGGCAAGTGCTTTTCGTAATTGATGGAGGCCTTTGCTGATATTGTTTCTGACTGTTTTTTCGGCGAGGTTGAGTGAGTTTGCAATCTCGTCAACACTATAATCCTGAATACGAAGCTTAAAAATTTCGCGCATGGTATCCGGCATTTGATGCAATTCACGATTCAAGGCTGCTTGTAGATCGTGTTGCGTTAAAAGGTCCGGCATTTGACCATGTACTTCTACCATCCTTTGATAAAGATAGCTGAATGCACGATCCTGAATATCCATTTTCCTGAAATGAGCAATCAGCTGATATTGCAATGCCGTTCGCAAATAGGTATCAATACTGGTATTTATTTGGATAGTTGCACGTTGTTGCCAGCAATAAACAAATACTTCCTGCACCATATCCTTAGCCAGCGCTACATCTTGTAATCTTCTGTAAGCAATAATATAAAGCTTTTTCCAATGTGCATTGAAAATAGAGGTATAATTTTCCTCTGAGATTTGAAGCTTTTTGTCCTCCTGAAACGGTGGGTTGACCATGGTATTAATGCCATATTGCACTCGGGCAACAAAACTAAAAAATAACTAGGCTTTGGCTGACGCAAAGCGTATTAAGTTTACATTAATTTATTTACTATTCCTTCAGTTATAGTCTCTAGTTATACGTTCCAAGCAAAGGCTGCACTACTTGTCTTGATACTTGTGTCTTGATACCTATGTCTTGACACCTATCTCTTAATACCTACCTGCCTACCGGCAGGCAGGTGTCTTTATAAAGGAATAAATTGCAATCCAACTTCTTCTTTGCTATCTTTGAATTTTGCAAATCCCTTCTTATGGCAAAGAACATTAAAAGCACATCGCTCGATGAATTTTATCGGGAGGCTGCCAAGTTTACCGGCAGGGAAATACAAACGCTTTTACCTCGAGGCATCAATAAAGAAATAGGCCATTTTAATGTGTTTGATATCGCCGAAACAATTCAACAGGTAAAACAAAAACAAGTTATGCCCTATAATCGTCGGGCTTATTATAAAATCAGCTTTATTAAAGGTAAGAATCGGGCCGAATATGCAGATAAAGTAATTAACGTCGAGAAAAATGCTTTACTGTTTGCGACGCCCAAAGTACCTTATCACTGGATTCCATTGGATGAAAAACAGGGAGGATCTTTTTGCGTATTTACAGACGAGTTCCTTATAAAAAACAAATCGGGTGTTGTGCTAGACGAATTACCCATTTTTCAAGTGGGAGGTTATCCCGTTTTTGAAATAACGGACGAAGAGGCTGAAGAGATAGCTTATATATTTAAAAAAATACAAAAAGAAATTGCGTCTGATTACGCATATAAGTATGACTTAATCCGCAATTATGTATTGGAATTGATTCATTACGGACAGAAATTACAACCCGCTACTATCCTCCAAGCTCATCAAAACGCTGCCACTCGTATTATTTCTTTGTTTATTGAATTATTGGAACGCCAATTTCCTATTGATTCGACCCATCAGCGTTTGATGTTGCGCACTGCGAAAGAATATGCAGAGAGGCTGGCCATTCATGTAAATCACTTAAATAAGGTGCTGAAAGAACATACAGGTAGAACGACAACCGACATTATAAGCAGTCGTATAGCACAAGAGGCAAAAATACTACTCAAACAAACAGACTGGAACATTTCAGAAATTGCGTACAGCTTAGGTTTTGAAGAGGTGGCGCATTTTTCCAACTTTTTTAAGAAGCAAACTTCCTTAGCGCCATTGACGTTCCGATCGTAATTATCTTATTTGATTTTTGCAAAGAGCCGATTGATGTTTGCAAACATCTCCTCACCTTTTGATAGATCTTTGTGTTATCAAATAAAAAGAGATAAACAATGACAACAAAAAGTAAAATTGCCTTGGTAACCGGCGGCAGTCGCGGACTAGGCAAAAATATGGCCATTAATCTTGCTAAAAAAGGAATTGATGTGATTCTTACTTATAACAGCAATCAAAGCGAGGCAAACAATGTGGTAGCAGAAATTCAATCGCTTGGCCAAAAGGCAATCGCTTTTCAATTGGACACCAGTAACATCAAATCCTTTGACGATTTTCTGCTGCGTGTAAGCAATTATTTGACAGAACAGAACGGGAACAAACATTTCGATTTTCTTATTAATAATGCCGGAACCGCACTTTATGCTCCCTTTGCAGAAACAACAGAAGAGCAATTTGATGAGGTGTTGAATATCCACTATAAAGGGGTCTTTTTTTTAACGCAAAAGGCTTTACCATTTATTAACGATGGCGGCCGTATTATTAATATTTCATCCGGTTTGGCCCGGGTTTCTTTTCCCGGTTCTTCGGCTTACGGCTCTATGAAAGGAGCAATTGAAGTGCTTACGAGGTACTTGGCGAAAGAGCTGGGTCCTCGCCGTATTGCCGCCAATATTGTGGCACCGGGCGCCATCGAAACGGACTTTGGTGGCGGTCGTGTACGGGATAATAAAGAAATCAATGACCATGTCGCTAGTGTTACTGCCTTAGGACGAGTCGGTTTACCTGACGATATCGGCGGTGTAGTGGCCTTTTTATGTACTGAAGATGCTAAATGGATCAATGGTCAACGCATTGAGGTTTCAGGAGGAATGATGTTGTAAGATACCCAAAGAATAAATTGCTCCAATTTTAAGTTCAGGTTGACAGGATTAAACTACGTTTATTCTTGCCAACCTTTTTTTGATTTTTCCCGAATGATAAAAGCGTAAATTTATTATATTTAAGAAGTTAAAGAAGATATGCTGATGAAAAACGAGCTTTATTATATATCAACGGATAAATCACTCATAAATATGGAGATCGTTTTTAACTTTTTACATAACGATTCATATTGGGCACAAGGCCGGTCTCGGGAGACTTTCGAACGATCCGTGACAAACTCGCTCTGCTTCACGCTTTTGGACTCGACAGATAAGCAAGTTGGCTTTGCACGTGTCATAACAGATTATGCCGTCTTCGCCTGGCTATTGGATGTTTTCATTCTCGACAATTATCGAGGCCTCGGTTTAGGTAAAAAACTGATTACTACGATTATGGAACATCCGGATCTTCAGCAAATAAAACGATGGGCTTTGGGAACCAAGGATGCTCACGGTTTATATAAAAAGTACGGTTTTAAACCACTAGCCCATCCTGAAAACATGATGGAACGGCGTCTATATTAATTTGTAATTTTATCGACATATGAACCAACGACTACTTTTCGAAGGGCGTGCATTATGGATACATGATTTTGAGATCCAACAAATGGGCTACAACGAACGATTTACCATACGACATTTTTCATTTACTCCTCCGCTTGCCAAACATGAAGGACATATCATCCTAACTGACGCAGATATAATTTTAGATGGGAGTGAATACAAGCGCATTCCATTAAGTAATATTGAAGAACTGTATTACGGTTTTGATGAGCATTATACACCTGCATCAGTAAAGAATTTTGGCGCTTTTTGGAAGCCTATTCGGATCAGATATGGTTATGCCGGCATTCTTTATCTCATTATTAATTATCGATATTTTTATACTGCCAATGAACATTTTCTATCTTTACTTAAAAACCTATTGGTTCCCGAACAGTGATAGAATAGGCGATAAGCTTGTCGAGCCAAACCCAATTAATCCACCCACTTCAATCGGGTGTCCGACCCGCTCTCCTCGAATAGCTTTTTAATCCCCTCACCTATTAGTCCCTGTCTTCAATTACCTTAAGATCAACAAAGGTTAATCATTTCTTAACGAAGTCCAAACATTTGCATACTAGTTTTGCCGGCAACACAATCGGTAAAAATGCATAACGATGATCCGCATCTCAATTTTTCAATTATCCACTATTAGCAAGTAAACTCGAAGACAGACAAATGAACGCAAAATCTATCCCATTTTTTACATGGTTAGCATTATTTTTATTACCCATGATGCACGCTTGGTCGCAAGGAACCGAAGCTACTATTTTAGGTACCGTATCAGAAACCGAAGGTCCCGTCTCCGGTGTATCCATTACTGTAAAAAATGAATCGACCGGTTTTAAAGTAACGACAATGACGAATGAAAAAGGCAATTATACCTTTCAACAATTACCCTTGGGGTCTCCTTATACAGTTACAGCAACCTACATTGGTTATACAGAGCAGAAAAAAACGGGTTATACACTCAATTATGGCGATGAGCTAGTAGTCGATTTCAAATTAGCCGCTAGCTCCAACCAATTAGACGAAGTGGTTGTACAAGGTAACGATATGAGAAATGCGATTAAAACTTTAGGAGCTTCCACGGCAGTAACCGCCACCGAACTGACTAAACTACCGGTAAACGGACGTAATTTCTCGTCCTTGATCGATCTTTCTCCTGTAAGCAACGGAAATACATTGGCTGGTCAGATTGCGTCTTCAACCAACTATACAGTAGATGGTATGACATCCCGAAGTACCATTGCGGGCGGCAATAGTGGCGGAGCCTATTCTATTTCTATGGAAGCGATCAGGGAGTTCAAAGTGGTTACGAATGAATATGATGTAACGAATGGAAGAAGTGGTGGTGGAAGTATTACAACCGTTACAAAATCAGGCACTAACACGCTTTCGGGAAGTGCGTTTACTTTTGTACGTACCGACTGGTTATCGAGTAAGTACAACTTAAATGGGACCCCTCGTTCCCAAAAATTTTCGACTTATCAATATGGTTTCTCTTTAGGAGGACCGATCGTTAAGGATAAAGCGCACTTCTTTGTTGCTTGGGATCATCAGGCGGATTCGCGTCCACTTTATATAGCGGACATCCAAAATCCTGCAGATATCGTTCGATACAAAGTGACACAGCCAACGCTGGATGAATTTACCCGTATAGCCCGAGAAAAATATGGGTTTAATTCCAATGCTCTTTTTGGTGCCTTTGATAAGAGTAAAACCACCGATGCGGCATTTGCGCGGGTGGATTGGCAGTTAAATGAAAAAAACTTGCTGACCATCCGAAACAATTTTATCTATGATATGGATAATCAGCAAGAGGGTGATAATTCGGGCATCAACGCTTTCGAATCTTACGTAAATCGTAAAAACATCAACAATAGTTTGATGGCCTCGCTACGTAGCTCCGTCAACTCGAAGCTTACAAATGATTTGAAAGTACAACACTTCTATGAGAGTACGGAGGTTATGCATAATGTGGATGGTATAGGAAAAAACCAAAGTATCCCACGAGTTATTGTTGAGAATGTAGAATCCATCGACGGTGATAAGAAATATTATAACTCCATTCAAATGGGTGGACAACGTTTTGCTCCCGAATGGTTTAAAGGCAATGTATTCCAATTAGTGAACAATCTATATTATAACACAGAGAAGATAAAATATACATTCGGTGCTGACATTATGTACACAGACATGAATTTCAGGTACGGGAGTGAAATGAACGGTCGTTTCTATTTTACCGGACTTGACAATTTCAACGACCTAGCGCCTTATCGCTATGCACGCGATGTGTATATGACCGATCATGAAAATACAAAAGTGAACAATTTGGCCGCGGGGATATACGGGCAGATGGAAACCCGACTAGCAACGGGCTTGGATCTGGTGGCAGGTATCCGATTTGATAATACCCGCTACTTACGAAAAGCCAATTTCAATCAGCTCGTTTAC
The DNA here is from genome assembly GCF_030372825.1 of Olivibacter sp. 47. NCBI lineage: Bacteria > Pseudomonadati > Bacteroidota > Sphingobacteriia > Sphingobacteriales > Sphingobacteriaceae > Olivibacter > Olivibacter sp. 47. Next base: position 4,177,894 of record NZ_JAUCNR010000001.1, on the reverse strand, counting down.
GATGAGTTGAGTATTGCTACCGACAACGGTATCAATACGTTTCAAATTCAACCACGTATCCAATTCAATTGGAATATAAACGATGAAGGAAAAGACATTATTCGTTTCGGGGCGGGTATTTTCGGTTCCAACCTGAATCCTTACTCCATGTTGAACAATATGTTATTTGATGGTACTCGTATAGCGGGTGTAGACATTACCGATCCAAGCTTGATGCCTACGGTAAACTTCCCCAATTACCGTAATGATCCAAACACTGCCCCTGGACGTGATTTAATTAACAACTCTAGCATAGAAAAGCTTGTCACTATTAACACAAACAGCGCAGACGTTAAAGTACCAACAGTTTATAAAGCAAACCTCTCCATCAACCATTTTTTCACACCGACACTGCGGATAGGCATCAGTGCCTATGGAACATGGGCACGGAACAATTATATGTACGTTGATCGTAATATGGTTGATCAACCTTATTTTAGGATTGCGGCGGAGGATAATAGAGGGGTTTATGTACCTGCAGAAAGTATCCGGGAAGACAACGGTGCTGCCAACTGGGTAAATAGCCGGAAAACATCTAAATTAGGGCGTGTTTTGGAAATGAATAGCGATGGCAAAGTAAACTCTTATACCTTTGTTGTAGACGGAACCTATCGCTACTATAAGGATGGGCAAATCAATGTTTCCTACACTTGGAACGATACAAAAGACAATACTTCATATAATGGTAATGTTGCTAATACCGCCACGCTATCGCTGATGGTGCGCGACGATCCTCGAAACCTAAGTGGCATGGCCTATTCTGACAACCAATTCCGCCATAAGGTCGTCTTCTACGGTACGGCGCCGAGTATCCATGGCATCACGGTTGGTCTACGTTTTAGTGGCATTGGCGGCACACGTTATTCACTTGCTGTAGCCGGCAACATGAACGGCGATTTCGTTTCATCGAACGATCTTGCCTTTATTTATAATCCCAATGGCCCAAATACACCGGAATACATTCGTGACGGTATCAACGCCATCTTAAATAATCCGGAAGCTGAGCAAAGCGTAAAAGATTATATTAATAAAAACCTAGGCAAAGTTGCAGAACGTAATGGTGGTATCAATAACTTTTATGGGGTTTTCGATTTACGCCTCGCTAAAATGTTTCGTTTCTATAAAACACATGGGCTGGAAGTGTCTGTGGATATTTTCAACATTGCCAATATGTTCAATAAAAACTGGGGTGTAGGACATAACTTAGGTAAACAGAACATTTACAGCATTAAGAGTTTCGACCCGGATGCATTACAGTATGTCTATAATATGAATGGCACTACCGGTGTGTCTAATTTAAATGGCAATCCTTTTCAAGTGCAATTAGGACTACGTTATGCCTTCTAGCAGTATTAAGAGGCATATCACATCCAGACTTACTTGGAAATAAAGAGGGTTCTGCTTTTTATTCACTTAACCAAGACAGGTCGCACAAACCTGTCTTGGTTAAACTTTATTAATTAGCAACGCATTCTCTTTACAAAGCATCAATAAAAGCAAGATAGTCGAGGGCACTCTGTTCCACTCGTTGGGGGATGGCTCGATGTTCTGCTCCATAAAAGGCAAAGAAAGATCGGTAATCGGCCCGTACATATTCAAACGTTATCTCAAACGGGGCGACTAACTGTTCCAGTGTATATTTATACCTTCCGGCAGGATGATAGTCTTCCGCCTCAATACCTGCCGTAATGCCCATGGCCAGCTTCTTCCCTTGTAATTTATAACTACTACCTTTGCCGTATGCCCATCCATGAGTTAACACTTCGTCTAACCATTTCTTAAAAAGGGGTGGACAGTTGAACCAATAAAACGGAAATTGGAATACGATTTTATCATAGGCCTCCACTAACTGCTGCTCATTTATAATATCCAGTTTTTCATCCGGATAGACCTGGTGTAAGTCATGCACAACATACCGATCGGGATACTTTGCTAATTCTTCCAACCAGCGTTTGTTGATAACCGAATGTTTAAGATCTGAATGAATTACGATTATTAATGTTTTCATATCGCTTGTATATCTTTCACACAAAAATAGCGTGGTAACTATCGATTTGGTATATTAGCATCCCATTGTTTGGTACCAACAAAAATGTAAGTATGACGAAAATAAAGGAAAGCTCAACTAATTTCGAAAATAAACAAGCACTAAGCTCCGAATGCATGGAAGTATATGCAGCAAACCTTATTGGTGGGCAATGGACATTAGCGATATGCTGCTATCTAATTAATGGAAAACTACGCTTCGGTGAGCTAAAAAAGAAACTTCCGAACATTACCGAGCGTATGTTGACTTTACAACTACGAAAGCTGGAAGAAAATAAGTTGGTGAAACGTACCGTCTACGCGGAGGTCCCGCCTCGTGTTGAATATGAATTAACCGAAAGCGGACAGCGGTTGAAGCCAATACTTGGAATGTTAGAAAAATGGGGAAAAGAACACCAGCTGTTGATGGCGACTGATTAAAGATTTTATTTATTTTTAATTATTCTAAATAAGATGCTATCTTTGGCAAAAATAAAGGCCATACAGTTCGCACCTGTATAGCCTCCTAACATTTTGTCAGGTAACTTTTAACACTTAGTCAATATTAAAAGCAATGCAAATTAAGAAAATTTTGCTAATGGGAAGCTTATGCCTCCTGTTTTTCTCAACCTATTCCCAACAAAAAAAGGCACCTTCCATTTCGGGAAAAATCATGGATGAACACGGGGCTCCTGTTGTAGGCGCCTCCATTCAAATCACTAATGGTCCAGCTGCACATACCGACGGACAGGGTATTTACCTGCTTCAACGAGTAGCAAATGGAAAACATCGTTTAATTGTATCGGTAGTTGGTTTCAAAAAGGCAGAAAAAACAATACAACTTAATAATAGCGATCTAGTTGTCGATTTTAGCTTAACTCCAGACATTAATCAAATGGAAGAAGTTACGGTAATCGGTCGCACCTCCAATCAAGAGATCAATCGACAGGCCTACAATGTGACATCTTTGGATGCTAGCAAATTACACAATACTACGTTAGATTTATCTCATGCATTGGATCGGGTATCCGGTGTGCGTGTACGGGAAAACGGCGGCGTAGGATCGACCTTTAATTTTTCACTTAACGGCTTCACCGGAAGACAAGTAAAGTTTTTTATTGATGGCATACCGATGGATAATTTCGGGTCGTCCTTTCAGATAAACAATATCCCGATCAACCTTGCTGAACGCGTGGAAGTTTATAAAGGGGTCGTGCCTGTTTGGTTGGGATCTGATGCTTTAGGAGGAGCCGTAAACATCGTGACCGACAACAGTAAGCAGAACTACCTAGACGCCTCCTATTCGTATGGCTCTTTCAATACGCATCGATCTGCCGTTAATTTGGCATATACGTCACCTAAAGGTTTTACTTTTCGCTTAAATGCATTTCAGAACTATTCAGATAACGACTACAAAGTAACCGTGACCGAAACGGATTTGTATACCCAACAAATTTACCAAAACATTAAAGTAAGACGTTTTCATGATAATTATCACAATGAGACAGTCATTGCCAATGCAGGTGTGGTAAACAAGTCATTCGCTGATCAATTATTATTAGGCGTGACGCTAGGTAAAAACTTCTCCGAAGTGCAGACGGGAGCCCGCATGGAAAGTGTTTTCGGTGCTTGGCATCGGCGAGGAAACATTGTAATGCCAAGCGTTAAATACATAAAAAAGGATCTGTTTCTTAAAGGTTTGGATTTACGAATTACCGGAAATATTAATCTCGGAGAAGAACAGAACATCGATACGGCATATCGTCGTTATAACTGGTTTGGGCAGTTTAAAGAATACCCTGGGGAAGGCAGCGAAAGGCAACGGTCCATGTATAAATATAAAAACAACAATGGGATCGTAACGGCGAATCTAGCCTACAGACTGAACGAGCAACATTCTTTCAACCTAAACAATGTAGTAACCACCTTTAATCGCAAAGGCTCGGATGAATTATTTCCGGAAGATGAGAATTATGATCAACCACGGAAGACACGAAAGAATGTACTTGGCTTTGGGTATCGGTTTGCTGCTAACGAAAAATGGAATACTTCTGTATTTGCTAAGCACTTTTACCAACGTACTGATTATTCTCAGAGTTATAATCCAAGTGGTGGTTGGGGAGATGTGGCCTATAATCAATTGAGCAACAGTATCAATAAAATAGGATATGGCATTGCCAGCACCTATTTTATTCTTCCAAATCTACAATTGAAGGCGTCTTACGAACGCAGTTATCGACTACCTGAAGCAGAAGAGTTATTCGGTGATTTACTGAATTTAGAGGGTAATATTGACTTGAAACCCGAGAAAAGTGATAATTTCAACGTCGGTTTCAGCTACCAAACGCATATCAACCAAGTTCATCGTTTTAGTTTCGACGGAAATCTACTTTATCGCAATGCGAAAGATTTTATCAGACCACGTTTAAATCCGAACGAAACGAAGCAACTCTTAGGAAACCTGGCAGATGTCACCAATTTGGGCGTTGATGGTGAAGTACGTTATTCATTTAAGAATATTTTTACGGCGGGCGTAAATATGACTTATCAGAATTTACGCAATAATACAAAATATGAAGACGGATACACCATGGAAAGTCCGCTATACCGTGATAGAATTCCCAATATGCCTTATCTTTTTGGCAATGGCGACGCCTCCTTATTCTTTAATAATGTGGGAAAACAAGGCAATACGCTTAGTTTAGGGTATAATATCCTTTATGTACACGCTTATTATTTATCCTGGCCAAGCCAGGGGGATACCCAGACAAAACGTGATATTCCGCGGCAATGGAATCAGGATGTAAATGTAACCTACACCTTAGCGAATGGAAAATATAATATCGGTTTAGAATGCAAAAACATCGTTAACAACCGATTATACGACAACTTCTCGCTACAGAAACCAGGCCGGGCCTTCTATGTTAAACTGCGTTATTTTATTAATAAATATTAAAACTGATCAAACGATGAAAACACGCTATAAATCTTTACTTTTCTTTTTTGCTGCCTTGCAATTGGCGGCATGTGATGAACCGCTCGAATATTTTAATGTAAATGACGGGGACGATGTGCTGACAGGCAAGTCTAAATATGTCGTGACTGCTACCCCGGTAGGCACGCAAGGCGTCGCTGATTACCTATTGCTGGCGGATGATTTAGAGAACGGCATGATAACCACGCAGGGAAATGGTATAGAGCAGGATGGGTCGTATCGTTATTATGTAACTCATCGAAACCGATTTTTTAGCTTGTTATACGGACAAGGGAATCCAGGTGCCGTAACAACGTACCGCCTCGACTCATTGGGCAAATTAGTTAAGGTCTCCGACTTTAAATCGGAAACCGTACAGGTTTTTGCACCGGCACAAAACGACATTCTCCTCATGAAAGTGCCTCGATCCGGTAATGAATTTTCGCAAATGTATCGCGTAGATGCCAGACAATATCGTGTAGTTGGTGAAGAGCAGGTAAACATTGTTCAACTGGCTGGAAATGGCGAACGGGCACATTTTACCTGGGCAACCCAAGTTGGTAATAAAATATACGCGCCGTATATGAGTATCAAGGGTTGTTGCGGTGATGCTTTCGGAACAGCTTTTCCCGACAGTAGTTGGGTAGCCGTATTGTCTTACCCGGAGTTAAAGGTGGAAAAAGTTATCCGAGATAATCGCACCAGCTACATTGGCGATTACTTTCTAAATGGTTTGGTTGAAACCGAGTTAGGTGAGGTGTATGCGTTTTCCCCTGCCGCTGCTACAAACAATTCGCAGCTTACAACAACGAATCCTTCCGCGATTGTACGAATTAACCGTACCACGGAAGAGTTCGACCAAAATTACTTTTTCAATGTGGAGGAAGTTTCAGGTGGCTACCACATTGCCGCTTGGACCTATTTAGGCGAAAATAAATTCATACTTACCCTATATGCCGAACCCAATAGCACAGACGGACAAGCCAGAAAATTTGCCATTGCAGATGTCAGCAATAAATCCTTTAAATGGGTTACAGGGACACCGGAAGACATTACCAGTGTAACTACCATTAACAATTTTGTCCCTTTAGACGGTATACGGGGTTATATTGGCATTACTACAGCGAGTGAAGGCAGCTTCGTATATGTGTTTGACGCAAATCTGGCAACGGCTAAAAAAGGTTTAAAAGTAGAGGGCGGAACCATTACGGCAATTCATAAGCTTAACTATTAAAAGGGCTAAAACGTCATCTTCTTTCATATCATCCCGCGGTTGCTAGCTTGCGGAATGGGGTTGAAAAACATAGTGCCTGCCTACCTTTAGCAGACAGGCACTATGATCGAAATGAACGGTTCGATGGTACCTTTAGACACCGCTAATCATTATTTTCCCAAGAAATCTTGGAGGAAGCATACATGAGCATGGCTATTACAATAAATAAGCCAATGCTCCCCACCAACAAAGCCATTTCCTGCAGTTGAATTATAACATATATGAAAATATAAAAAACCGCAAGAATACCGGTTAACAGCATAGCAGATTTCCCCTTTTTAAGAATAGTGGAAATAAAAGAACCAATTAATATAATAGTAGCCAAAGAGGCAATGATATAGGCCCATGTAAAACCAAGCTGCTCGCTAAAAGATAAAAGCAATGTATAATAAACCACCATCGCCAAGCCAATCAACACATATTGCACAATATTCACAAAGCTTTTTGTTATAAACTCGGTAAATAGCAGCGATACAAACGTAAGCAGAATAATTAACATGGCATATTTTGCAGAACGCATGTTTTTCTGATACTGGTCTACCGGTAACAGGAAATTTACCCCACAGCTATTTCCGGATTCAGCGTCGCTTAAGCGAGCGCCATCATTATCCACCCATTGCTGAGGGAAAGGACGATTAAAATGAGGAATGTTCCATTGGGAAGCAAAAGAAGAGTCAGAAATATTCCGTGTTTCGGGCAAATAGCTACCGATAAAGCTAGGGTCTTTCCATTTCCCGGTTAATTCAAAATGGGTATTCTTTCCAATAGGTGTTAAAGAAAACCCTTCGCTTCCTCTAAGCTGGAGTTCAAAGCTAAAAGAACGTTGGGTACTTCTCTTTTTACTTAAATCGATAGCGCTGGCGAGACTATTTTTGAAGACACGTACATCAGAAAAGCTGGGTTCCATTGCAACCGTTGTATCGCCCAAATTAATCTTTGGAATCTCTTTAAGCCCTTTAACATCTCGTACATTTACCAGAAGCTGGGCTTTATCCCATAATAAATGTTGCGGATCAATACCTAATTTCTTTAAGTCCAATTCTTCAAAGTCACCTTTAATCGATACTTTCGCATTATAAACGACCGCATCAAATATTCCGCGATGTAGAAGCTGCGGTAGAGCGTCTGCGTGGACGTGGAGATTATTAGGCATTAGAAATACATGTTGTTTAACTTCTTCAATAGTAATATTGCCTTTATCATCTTTGATCCGTTGAAATGCCGTATATGGTATAACCAAAATAGGACCGATTACATTTTGGTTACCTGACCAGCTTTTTGCTATTTCGTCCATGACTTCCTTCTGCCTCCCTTGCCGTTCACGGATAAGATCAGTTACCCATGAAGAAGGGATAAGTAATAGCAAACTGAGGAAACCAACCATTGCTAATTTTGCTGTTGCAGACCTCCTTAACCAAGTTAGTAAGCCATTTTTTTCTTTTTGATTTTCCATTTTTTTAGATTAAAAGTACTTTGTATTTCAAAGTTAACAGATAAAAAAATTATTTTTGTTGTTTAATAAGCTTTTCCAGTGATTCCAAATGCTTTTTAAAGGCTTCTAACCCTCTTTGCGTTGCCTCATAACGAGTATTGGGTTTGCGCCCAATAAAGCTTTTATTAACGGATATGTATTCTTCCTTTTCCAACGCCTTTAAATGCGAAGCAAGATTACCATCTGTTACTTCTAATAAGTCTTTGAGCGAACTAAAGTCGTAACTTTCATTTGCTGCTAATACGCTCATGATCTGCAAGCGTATACGACTTTCAAATGCTTTATTAAATTGTTCTAACACTATTTTGCCCTATCGTATTTAGCATACATTACCGAACCATAAATTATATGAAGGATTCCAAAGCCACCTGCCCAGAATAATAACCCATATCCAGGCATCATTGCTGCAAAAAGACCTAAAATCACTTGCAGTATACCCAACCATTTCACATCGTTAAATGTATAATGGCTACCGGAAATCAATGCCAAGCCGTAGAAAATAAGACAAGCTGGCGCGATCACTCCGAAATAGCCTCGATATAATAAAATCAGAATTAAAAGCCCCCCCGTTAATAAAGGTATGCCTGCGTTGAGCAATAAGGCCTTACTTGCTGTATTCCAGATCTTCTGATGACGTTGTTGCGCTTTTCGTGCGCTCAATACGACCGCGGTAGTAATTGACAGTATGAGTACCAAGACGGCGACTACCACAAGCTTGCTAATAGTTTCCTGATCGTGCAGGGAATAATTGTCATAAGTCATGCCGTTATCGGTCCGATAAACTAATCGGTATCCGATATATGCACCGATAAGCGCGTAAATGCCCGCTAGGACACCGGATAAACCATGGAGCGATATAAATTTGGCAGAACGTTCCATTAAACTGCGGATGGAGCTTAATTCCGCCATCAGGTCTTTTTCCTTCATAAAAGTACTTTGAATTACAAAGTTACAAAATTCTTTGAAATATCCAATATAAATAGGCATTAATTAGCAGGGATTTTGCTTTACTACACGTTATGGTGTTTGTATTAAAATACATTCCACTTGGACGCACCTAAGTCCGCGGCATTATTAGCACAAGGTTGAATTTCTCTACTATCTATTAACGTATCGTCAGCTCGTTTACTTTCACATCGATTAAGGAAAGATCTTGAACCAAGCCCTTGTTATAGCTCGCATTCTTAGCTGTGATATTGAGATGTTCAAAGGTAAATTTTGATAATTTATCGTATTCATTTACGTCTATATCAAAAAAGACCTCACAAGTCAAATTTATATTCCGTAAGGTAATATTTTCCGAATATGACAGCGGTACATCCTTTCTCCCTTGCAGATCGAAGAACTGCGTCCAAGGCTTTACATAAATCAGACTATAAGCATTTCCCTTTATATTCTCCACTGTCACAAATTCGTATTTTTGCGGTGTATCCGGTCGCATTTTCAACCATAACAGTCTTTTAGCATCGTTCACGCTGCAATTCCGCATCAGGATATTTTTATTGTGAATAGCTTCACTTCCACAAGTTAAAGCAGCGTGGCAAAAACCGAATTCGCAATCTTCAATAAGGATATTGTAGTTTCCGCCATTACCGGGATCGCGATCAGCCCAAGGCCCCTTCCCTCCTTTCAGCGCAATGGCATCATCGTTAACCGACAAATAACACCCTTTGACTAGCACATTGGTGCAAACATCTAAATCAATGGCATCCGTACTTGGTGCTTTGACCGGCGCATGCGGAGAAGTAATACGTACATTTAAAATTTTAACATTATGGCATTGATAATAATGGCTGCTCCAAAAACCGGCGTTTCTCAGTTTGACATCTTGTACCTGCACATCATTGCACTTCCAAATAAATACCAATCTAGGCCGTGAAACTTCTAAATTAGTACATTTTGGATTTTCTTCCCTTCTTTTCCAAAATGCTTCCCAATACCTAAGTCCATTCCCATCAATCACCCCATTTCCGGATATAGTAAAGCCGTTTACTCCATAAGCGTTGATCAACGCTGCGAAATAATCGAGGTTTTGTCCTTCCATTCTTGAGGGAATCTTAGGGTAATCGGCAATATTATCAGAGCCTTTTAAAACAGCACGATCAGCAACATACAGATGGGTTTTAGGCTTAAAGAACAAAGCACCGCTCATGAACGTTCCTTTAGGGACTATAATAACACCGCCACCGTTTTCTGCTGCTCGATCTATCACCTGCTGAATAGCTTTCGTTTGTACAATCGTGCTATCCGCAGAAACACCAAAATCTGTGATCACATAGGGCTTTCCCAACTTTTCTAACGGAACCTTGGAAGTATCAGAAAACCATTTAGGAATTTTTGTTCCATCAGGAAAGAGATTCCCTTCTGTATCTTGGGCCAAAGCGATAAAGGGAGCTAATAAAAATAAAACGAACGAAAGGCTTTTATAAATTGGGGAAAGGCTTATATCCATATGCATTCTCTTGATTAGTTGCCACAAAGGTAGGCTAAATTTATAGAAACGACTATTTTTGATGTCTATTTAACATTTATTAAAGCACTTTTTCTAGTCTATCGCAAAAAACATATTCATGCATAGCAGTCAAAAAATGTGTTCAATAACTTTCAGTGAAAGAAGGATACAAAGAAGAGAACGATAAATAATAATAAGTGGGAAATACAGGGCTCGAACCTGTGACCCCTGCCTTGTCGAGGCAGTGCTCTGAACCAACTGAGCTAATTTCCCTGAATGTGCCACAAAAATAATTTATTTACTGATGATACCAAATCATTTTGTACAATAATGAAGAAAATAGCCCATTCAACCTTTAAATAAAATCGTGTATCGAAGAATAGTTTGGCGTCCATCCCAATAACTGTCTAGCTTTATCGGAACTGCATCTACTATTTGATCCTAACGCGAAGTAAGCGCCTTCTGATCCAAAGTGGGATACAGCTTCATCTATACTAATAGAACTCAGCTGCCCCTCCCTACCTATTCTCTTACTAATAGAAAGCGCAATATCTCGCAATGAGGACTCTCCATTTTCTGCATAGAAGTAAGAGCCTGCTTTTGCTTTTTCAAGCACTTTCAGATAAAGTTCTGCCAAATCCTCAATATGTACATTAGACCAAATATTCTCGCCACTTTCAATGTGAACGCCGGCACCTCTTTCTTTTGATAACTTTAGCAACATGGGGATCTGTATACTTTCTTTCTTTAGCCCCAACCCCTCTCCATAGATCATAGTTGGTACAATCACAATACTACGAATTCTTTGTTGTGCCGATTTAATAATATGATTGTTGATAATTACGCGATGTACCTTTTCAAAGCGCGCATCCAACGGAATATCTTCTGTGTATATGAAGTTACTTTTTTCTCCATTTTCCTTATTTCCCAATATACTGGATCCAGAAGTATGGATAAATGTTTTATCCGTTCCTTTAAGCGCCTGTAAAAAAGTATCGATGACATAAGGATCATCAGCATCGGCAGCATGGATAATTGCATCTGCTTTTTTACTCTCTTCTCTCAACAGCGGTGCATCTTGTAGCGTGCCCAATACGGGATTTATGCCAAGCTCTTTTAGCTTCTCTGTGTCGCTTTCCTTTCTTACCAACCCCGAAACCTTATATCCCTTATCTACTAATAACTTAGCTATTGATCCTCCAATATAGCCTGTAGCACCTGTAATAAATATTTTCTTTATTGACATAATAACTTTATTAATACAAACAAATTTACTGCGAAACGTTCTATCAATATAATTAGTTAACTAATAGAATTGTATTATAAATTTTATACCGAAATGTAGGTTAAGTAAACAAGTTGGTTGTCGGATATGATCAACAGACGATAGTAAAGTGCTTTCCCCCTGACTTTGAAAGCACGGCGCCATTCCTTTTTCCTTTTTTATCAGCTTGACCTCCAAAATGATAGCATATTGATAAAAAAAATGTTTGGATTTGGTATTCAGAAAATTTGAAATAATAATTTTTTGTATTAGGTTTGCAATCCCAAAAGGGAGGTGAGGTGCCTGAGAGGCCGAAAGGAACAGTTTGCTAAACTGTCGTACTGGAAACGGTACCGCGGGTTCGAATCCCGCCCTCACCGCCAAACAATAGTAAACCCGATGAAGTCGGGTTTTTGTGTTTAATGGCTATTACCAAGTTTGCTTGCGAGCGACTTATTCAACTTCTCTCGTCTTTTTCACATCGTAATCTACCCGCACATGGTAAATACTCATCAGCATTCGCTTAAATATGGCTCGAATGGCTTCTACCTCCTGTAGCGTTATATTACTGTTTCGCAACTGACCTTGCGCTAATTTACCATCAATAATTTTATCGACCAAGTTACTTATATTTTCTGCATCAGGCTCCTTAATACTCCGGGAAGCCGCCTCTACCGAATCGGCCATCATTAAAACGGCAGTTTCTTTTGAAAAAGGAATGGGCCCGGGATAACGGAAAACTTGCTCGTCAACGATTTTATCAGGATGCGCTTTAATAAAAGCATTATAGAAATAATCGGTACGGGTAGTTCCATGATGTGTCCGAATGAAGCTAATGATCGACTCCGGCAGTTGGTGTTTATGCGCCATATCGATGCCCTTACTTACGTGTGAAATAATGATCTGAGCACTTTGCTCAAAGGTTAGCCCATCGTGTGGATTATATCCCTTTGTCTGATTTTCAATGAAATATTGCGGATTTTGCATTTTACCTATGTCGTGATAGAGGGCACCTGCTCTTACCAATAAGGCGTTTCCGCCAATTTTATAAATGGCCGCTTCGGCTAAATTGGCAACTTGTAATGAATGTTGAAAAGTACCCGGTGCCTTATAGGATAATTCACGCAATAGGGAAGAATTGGTATTGGTGAGCTCCATAAGGGTTACGTCCGATGTGATACCAAATAGTCGCTCAAATGCATAAATAAGCGGATACGCTAACAAGGTCAAGCCAACGCTGACAATAAATGGAACAAACGAAGCATAACCTACATCTTCGATCGAACCATCCCGGATTAAGATTATACCAAGATACGCCACAAAATAGGTAAGCAAAATAATCACCGATGAAATCAGAAATTGCTCTCTTTTAATCAATGTCTTAATGCTATATATACTTACCATCCCGGCAGTTACTTGTAAAAAGGCAAATTCAAAACTGTTAGGCACAAAGAAACCCGATACCAACACCATGAGAAGATGAATATTGAGCGCCAAACGCGTGTCAAATAAAATGCGAACGATGATCGGCACGATGCAGAACGGAATGTAGTATAAACTTGACAGCTTTAATTTAAGGGACCATGATAAAACGATCAACATTCCGGTAACCACCAATAAAATTAAGGACAATAGACGATTATTGGAAAATACGTCAATCCTAAAGAGATAAAGAAAAACCATTAGCAAGGTGACAACCAATCCTACTACTAGAAATTGCCCGATCACCACCACATTTCTATCCCCACCTATCTTTGCTTCTTCTTCATAAGCCATTCGCAAAGATTCGACCTTCTGAAAAACTTCGTTATTCACCATACTGCCGTTTGCTACTATCAACTCTCCGCGTTGAACCATCCCCCGAGTAGTAGATATATTATTAATAGCCTCGGCAATCAGTTTATCCGTAAGACGCTCATTGTAAACGTAATTGGGCTGTATATAATCGCCTACTAAGCTTTTTAACCAATCTTTTTCAGTTATACTGCTTTTAGAATCGATGATACTGTTGGCATAGGCTAAGGCAGTTTCTCTGGTATATACTTCCGCTGTGTTCTTTTTTTCCGTTATATTATTCGTTACCAGATTAAAATTATAATGCTCTCCTTTTGTTTGGAACTTTTTAGTCAGTCCAATAACTCCACGATCATAAATATGTGCTAAAATTTGCGTAACTGTTTGACTATAGAGCCCCATCTCCCGATCTTCCTGCCCACTTCCCTTCCACTTTCCTTCAAATTCAGCTAAAAAGCGTTCAGTCTCCTCCCCCTTGGTTTCTGTATGGTTATCGTAAACGGGATATACAGATTCAAGCACTTGTTCTCGATCTGCCCTTATCTCGTTCGGCGTTTTAAGGATGGCAAAATTATAGGGTGCGATTAAATCTTCGTGCATCCATATTTTACCCTTTTCGTACTCAAACCTAAACCGCGGTTGTTTTGGTAAAAATATGCAGATAACGATGACGCTGAGCACCATATCCCATATTTAAAAACGGCCGGATTATTTGAATATACAGATGGAGTCCTTCTATTTTTTGACACTTTTTTGATTTGATTTCTTTAAAACCTAATACAAACTTATAGAAAATTGTTTTATATAGGGCGATGCCCATAAAATTTTGCGCGCCAAACACAAGACATTTAACAAGAGACTTATATTAACGAAGGTTTTTTTTGGTCTATTCTTATGAATATTTTATCCTGTTAACGCGAGCTCTTTTTTTGATTTTTTCATTTTATTTTGATATCATTGTGATATCATTATAAAACATGAAAATCATGAAAGAAGAAAAATCTACTACTGCGGTATCAGGCTATATAGCTATTGTTGTGCTTTTGATTGTTGCAATTGCGATCTTTGCCGGCGCCATGTACAATAACACTTGGATGGTTGCTCTTGGCATTCCGATTTCGTTGGCGATCCTTAAAGGTCTTACGGTTATTAATCCGAACGACTCAAACGTGCTGATTCTCTTCGGAGATTATATCGGAACAGTGAAAAAGGAAGGCTTCTTTTGGATCAATCCGTTTGCGGTCAGGAAGAGAGTATCACTAAAAGCGCGCAACCTAAACGGGCATAAAATGAAAGTAAATGATAAATTGGGAAATCCGATAGAAATAGCAGCCGTTACGGTATGGATGGTAAAAGATACCGCAAAAGCGTTATTTGCAGTTGACGATTACATTCAGTACGTTCAAGTGCAAAGCGAAGCTGCAGTACGACATTTGGCCAATTTATTTGCATATGATAACTTTGAAGACGAAGAAGCAACTATCACGCTAAAAGATGGCGCACAACAGGTTAGCCAAATGCTCGAAAGAGAACTTAACGAACGACTGGAAAGGGCCGGTATAGACGTTATCGAAGCAAGGATAACACACTTGGCTTATGCGCCCGAAATAGCCAGTGCCATGCTACAAAGACAACAGGCTACCGCAGTGGTAGCTGCTCGAAAGCAAATCGTAGAGGGCGCTGTAGGAATGGTTGAAATGGCATTGGAAAGATTATCTGCTAAAGATATCGTGCAACTTGATGAGGAACGTAAAGCAGCCATGGTGAGCAATCTATTGGTTGTATTATGTGGAGAGAAGAGCGTTTCTCCGGTAGTCAATACCGGAACACTTTATAATTAAAAGTAGCGAGACATTCGCCAGCTGATGTATTATGGGAGATAAAAAGGCATTTGCTTTACGAATCAATTCGGATATGCTGAAAGAATTAGAAGCTTGGGCCGCCGACGAATTTCGAAGCACCAATGGTCAAATCGAGTATATATTACACGAAGCACTCCGCACGCGGAAAAAGATGCGGCGAAAAACCGATGATACCAATAAAAGTTCGGATGACTAGCAAAAAATTTAGATTTTGACTATCTTGTCTTCATAACCAATACATTCCACATGACAAACGAAGTATACATTGTTTCTGCTGCTCGAACGCCTATTGGTAGTTTCGGAGGCAGTCTTGCCGGCTTTACAGCTACACAATTGGGGGGACTTGCCGTAAAAGAAGCGGTAAAAAGAGCCTCCCTATTAGCCGACGACATACAGGAAGCTTATATCGGTAATGTATTATCAGCCAATCTAGGGCAGGCTCCGGCTACCCAGGTCATTAAATTGGCTGGACTGGGAAATATTCCTGCAACAACGGTCAACAAAGTCTGTGCATCCGGAACAAAAGCAGTAATGCTCGCTGCTCAGAGCATAGCTTTAGGTCATCAAGATATCATCATTGCCGGCGGCACAGAGAGCATGAGCAATGTACCCTATTATCTAGATAAAGCTCGAACAGGGTATCGATTAGGCCATCAACAGGCAATTGATGGCTTGATCAGAGATGGTCTGTGGGATGTGTATAATGATTACCATATGGGGTCAGCGGCCGAATTATGTGCTTCTTCTTGTAAAATTTCCCGAGAAGAACAGGATCAATATGCTATTAGTTCTTATAAACGAGCTCAAAAAGCTGAACGGAATGGCAAGTTCAAACAGGAGATCATACCTCTTGAGGTAACCGATAAAAAAGGAAATTCAACAACTATTGACACCGATGAAGAAATAGACAATGTTTTTTTCGACAAGATTCCTTCATTAAAACCCGTTTTTCAGAAGGAAGGCACCGTTACGGCAGCCAATGCCTCTACACTAAACGATGGCGCTGCAGCACTGGTGCTCATGAGCAAAACAAAGGCCGAACAGCTTGGTGTTAAACCGCTGGCCCGTATTTTAGGCTATGCGGACGCACAGCAAGATCCGGAATGGTTTACTACCGCCCCGGCACAGGCAATTCCACTAGCTTTAGAACGAGCCGGGGTATCGGCAAAGGAAGTTGATTATTATGAGATTAATGAAGCCTTTTCTGTGGTATCGATCGCAAATAATCAGCTTCTTCAACTTGATCCCGAAAAGGTTAATATTTATGGAGGTGCTGTGTCGCTCGGGCACCCACTGGGTGCCTCCGGTGCCCGTATTTTGGTAACACTGCTATCAGTTCTGCGACAGGAAGACGGAAACCTCGGCGTTGTAGGAATTTGTAATGGCGGAGGCGGTGCGAGTGCACTCGTAATTGAACGATTGTCATAATAGTAAAGCTTGAAATTGAAAATATGCAACTAAATGCTAAACGGGCACCGCTACTTTTATTTTTTATATCAATCATTTACATATCAGGTTTAAGGGCTCAAACGATCGAAGTCAATCATGTGTTACTCGATAGCTTGAACCACTTGGGTTACAAAATGTATAACGAAACCAACGAACCGGAGCGTTTGCAAGCCAATTACATATTCATTAAAACCTTAGTCCAATACTTAAAAAGTCCGCATTCGATCGACGATACCAACCTGGATACCTTAAAGATGATAGCCATTCGAAGAGAGCCGAAAAACAATTTCCGCATTTTTTCATGGCATATCCGATTAAATGACGGCTCCTATAGATATTACGGAGCAATCCAATGGCGAACAAAAGATGGATCGCTCAGTTTAAAGGCACTGGTTGACAAATCTCCTCTTATAGATAAACCGGAGGAAGCCTCTCTAGACAATAACAATTGGTACGGGGCCCAATATTATGATATAATTCCCATGAAGGGTTTACCTCAGCATTACCTACTATTGGGTTGGCGCGGCACAACACCTAAGGTGACACAGAAAGTAATTGATGTACTTCATCTTACTGAATCTTCCGTTGCATTTGGTAAGAAAATTTTCAAAGACCCTGCATTTGCTACGGCCTCCCGGTTGATTTATAGTTATAATGCCCGTGCTACGATGTTAATGAAGTACGAAAAGGACAAAGATCGGATCGTAATGGATCACCTAGCACCAGCCACACCATCCTTGAAGGGGCAATTTGAGCACTATGGCCCTGACATGAGCTACGATGCATGGAAGATCAAAACCGATTACCTGATATTGGAAGAGGACTTACCACTGAAGAATGAAAACTAAGCGTTCTTTAAGCGCTTTGCATTGGTATAAATTCAACAATGCTATTACAATAATTAGATTTCCTATGATATTTTGTAATTTAGACGCCATGTTTGCTGTCTCATTAAAACAATATCTATTAATAACACCGCTATAGCAAAGAACTCAGAATAGCATACTAAACCTTGCAAAGACAAATTACATATTTATAATACCATAAAATGAAACTACCTTTAATCATATTGATGCTTATGGGAAGTACAGCGCTTGCCCAATCTCCTAAAAACATAACACTTGAGGATATTTTTCAGAAGGGCACCTTTGATACCAAAACGGTGAGCGGCTTACGTTCACTTCGAGATGGAAAAACATATGTATCGATAGAAAGCAATCCGGAAACTAAAATCGCTTATGTAGCCAAAAGCAACTACCGCGACGGTAAAATTGTCGAAGCGATCTATACCGAAAAGGATATTATATTTAAAGGCAAAAAGCTGCCACTCAGTACAGATTTTAATCAGGATGAAACGAAAGTGCTTATTGCTGCCGATAGTGAACCGATTTATCGCCGATCATCAAAAGCCAATTACTATGTTTTTGATCTAGCTTCAAAGAAAATTACGGAAGTGTCTTCAAAAGGAAAACAGCAGTTTGCCACTTTTTCACCGGATGGTAGTAAAGTAGCCTTTGTACGTGATAATAATATTTTTATTAAAGACCTGCTTAACCTACAAGAAGTGCAAATCACCCAAGATGGGGCTTCCAACAAGATAATAAACGGTGGGGCTGACTGGGTGTATGAAGAAGAGTTTGCTTTTGCAAAGGCCTTTTTCTGGAGTTCTGACAGCAAAAAAATTGCTTATTATAAATTCAATGAAACCGAGGTGCCGGTATACTCGATGACGATATTCGAGCAATTGTATCCACGCGAGTATCAATATAAATATCCAAAAGCAGGAGAGAAAAATTCGCTTGTAAGCATACATTGTTATCAATTGGCAGATGGGAAGACAACACGCATTGAAGTTGGGAATGAGCAAAACCAGTATATTCCTCGCATAAAATGGACGCAAAACCCAAATTTGCTTTGCGTGTTGCGCATGAATCGGCACCAAAATAAGCTCGACTACCTATTTGCGGATGTAACCACCGGCACTTCGAAAGTGGTACTCACGGAGGAAAACAAATACTATATTAATGTCAATGACGACCTCACTTTCCTACAAAATGGCAAGCAATTCTTATTAACAAGCGAACACGACGGGTACAACCATCTTTATCTTTATGATATGGACGGAAACAAGATACGTCAAATAACGGCAGGCGCATGGCTTGTTACCAAATTATATGGTGTCAACGAAAAAACCGGAACCGCTTATTATCAATCGACCGAAAAATCACCTCTTCAGCGTGATATTTACGCCATTGATGTAACCGGTAAAAACAAAAAACAACTTAGTAACTCCCCAGGCACCAATAGTGCCACCTTTAGTACCGATTTTAGTTATTATATTCTAAATCATTCCGATACCCATTCGCCCGCCTATATCACATTAAATGACAAGGATGGCCGTCTTGTACGTGTGTTGGAAGATAATAAGAAAGCCAAACAAATCGCTGACCAATACGGCATAAAAGGTTCGGAGTTCTTTCAATTTTCAACCGCAAATGGCATCAACTTAAATGGCTATCTCGTTAAGCCGGTTGATTTTGATCCAAGTAAAAAATATCCGGTCCTAATGTATGTCTATGGCGGCCCGGGGAGCCAAAATGTAACCGATTCCTGGACCGGATCCAGAAGTTTATGGTTCTATTACTTAGCACAAAAAGGCTACATTGTGGCCTGTATAGATAATCGGGGAACCGGTTTCAGAGGTGAAGAATTTCAGAAATCAACCTATCTCAATTTAGGCAGACTTGAAACGGAAGACCAAATTGAAGGGGCGAAATGGTTATCCAAACAGCCTTATGTTGATCCTGAAAGAATCGGTATTTGGGGTTGGAGCTATGGTGGTTATATGGCATCGCTCTGTATTACCAGAGGTGCCGATATTTTCAAGCTCGCTATTGCGGTTGCCCCCGTCACTACCTGGCGCTATTATGACAGCATTTATACCGAACGATACCTACGTACCCCACAAGAAAATCCGCAAGGATATGACGACAACTCTCCTATCAATTACGCAGATCGTTTAAAGGGCAAATTCCTTTTGATCCACGGTACCGGTGATGACAATGTGCATTTTCAAAACAGCATTATGTTCTCCGAAGCGCTAATACAAGCTAATAAGCCCTTTGAACAAGCTTACTATCCTAATAAAAACCATGGAATTCACGGTGGCAACACCAGCATTCACCTATATAGTAAAATGACTGATTTTATAATGAAAAACTTATAAATATAAGATCGAGATGGCGCAGGGTCGAAAGAATTTCTATTCTGTTTTTTTCCATTATTAGCAGATAAATTTTGTTATAATGAGGCGGTCTAGCTATCTTGCGCCATTTATTAAATACACTAAGGTCACACAAAAAACAAAAAACCAACATTGTAATAAGTTTAAAATCAACCTTTAAACAAATCAACAACATGAATCAAACGAAAACATTATCACAAGAACCACAATCAAACCAGCAAAGTCATCCCAAAGGACTTTATGTACTGTTCACCACGGAAATGTGGGAGCGCTTTAATTTTTACGGGATGCGGGCGTTACTTACATTATTTCTCGTTAACGCGCTTGCTTTTTCAGACAAAGATGCCTCAATTGTTTATGGCGGTTTTCTCGGTCTAAGTTATTTGACTCCCATGATTGGAGGCTATATTGCAGATCGTTATCTGGGAAACAGAAACTGTATCCTACTAGGTGGAGCAATTATGGGTATTGGCCAGTTGTGCCTATTCTTTAGCGGATCAGTCTATGCATCTAATCTCGATCTTGCAAAATTTGTGATGTGGACTGCTTTAGCTATTATTATCGTTGGAAATGGTTTTTTTAAACCCAATATTTCCTCGATGGTAGGCCAACTCTACAATAAAGGAGATAACAGGCTCGACTCCGCTTTCACCATTTTTTACATGGGTATCAATGTAGGCGCATTTCTCGGGATGTCTGTATGCCCTTTCCTGGGTGACGTTAAGGTGGGTGACGTGCGTGTGGTCGAAGCCTTTAAATGGGGATTTCTGGCGGCCGGCTTAGCGATGTTTTTGGGTACCGTTATGTTTTTTTTTCCTGAAGAACAAATACGTAACGTCACCCGATGGAAAGCCTGTTGGTGCCAAACCTTCTTTTCATCCCGATCATAAGCAAGCGGAAGAAGAATCGGAAAAGGCAAAATTTACGACAGGCTCAATTGTGGCATCCCTGTTGGTATTGGTAGTTCTGTATATTATTTTTCACTTCCTTTCACTCGATCCAAATCCCATTAAAAGCTGGGTCTACCCTTTTATATACGCTTCGGCCTTAAGCTTAGCTTTTCTGATATTAACGGATAAAACCATTACCAAAATAGAGCGCGATCGTATTGTAGTGATGTACATCATCGCATTCTTCGTCATTTTCTTTTGGTCAGCTTTCGAACAAGCGGGCTCATCGCTAACCTTCGTTGCCGATAAACAGACTGATTTAAACTTCTTGGGCTATCAGCTTCCGCCTAGTTTTATTCAAAACGCCAATTCCATATTCATCATCATATTTGCCCTTCCTTTCAGCTGGCTTTGGCTAAAGTTGCAAAAACGTAATCTGGAGCCAATTTCTCCTGTTAAACAGGCTATCGGACTCTTGTTACTAGCCATTGGTTACTACATCATTGCCGTTCAAGTTGCCAAGATTGGATTGACCGGCAAGCTGGCTGTTCATTGGCTATTCATTATGTATTTATTCCATACACTAGGTGAATTGTGCCTCTCTCCAATCGGGTTATCGCTGGTTTCCAAGCTCGCACCTAAACGTTTCTCATCCCTACTGATGGGCGTGTGGTTTATAGGCAATGCAGCAGGTTACGCCCTAGCAGGTACTTTGGGAGCGTTGATTCCTCCTACAGGGGATAAATTCGAATTTGCCGCGTCTAAAGGGATTGACCTACAGGGAATATTGGACGGAGCCGTAAAACCGACGGCAGAGCAAGTGGCTATATTAGCGCAAGAGAAAATTGATATTGTTTACCCAACTTTTGTAGGCTTCACCGTTCATAATCTATATGAATTTTTCATGGTTTTCGTAACGCTTTCCGGCACAGCTGCACTTATACTGTTTCTTATTTCAGGAATTCTAAAAAAGATGATGCACGGTGTAAAATAATTGGAATGAGCTATCGGAAATAGGCTATCAGCAACAGAAACGAGACATTACTGAAATCTAATAGCCGAAAACTGATAGCTCATAATATTTCCTTATTTTCGTAATTTGAAAACCAAAACTGGAAAGAAGCCGTGTCAGACAGCATCGTTATTATACCCACTTACAACGAAAAGGAGAATATAGAAAGGATTATCCGCAAAGTGTTTTCGCTTTCTTTTCCTTATCACATTTTAGTTATTGACGATGGATCGCCTGATGGAACGGCTGATATTGTAAGGGGTTTACAAGCAGTGTTTAACGGTTCCCTACATTTAGAAGAGCGGAGAGGAAAGCTCGGGCTGGGTACGGCTTACATCCATGGATTTAATTGGTGTCTAGAAAGAGATTATCTGTATATATTCGAGATGGACGCTGATTTTTCACACAATCCGGATGACCTTATCCGCCTACGGGAGGCATGTATCGAAGGAGCCGACCTGGCCATTGGATCACGTTACATCAAAGGGGTAAACGTGGTAAACTGGCCTATGAAAAGGGTGTTAATATCTTATTTTGCTTCGGGGTACGTACGATTGATTACCGGGACCGACATTCGTGATGCCACCGCCGGTTTTGTGTGTTACAAACGCAAGGTACTCGAAACTATACCGCTCGACAAGATCAAATTTGTGGGCTATGCCTTCCAGATAGAAATGAAATTCACCACCTTGAAGTATGGGTTTAAAGTAGTGGAAGTTCCGATCATTTTTACGGATAGAACGGAAGGTACATCAAAAATGAGTACCAAAATCTTTCGGGAGGCCTTCTTCGGTGTTATACAGATGAAAGTTAACAGTTGGTTTAGAAAATACAACAGGCCCTAAAACCTCTAATTTTTTTAGTATTTTTGTTATCAGCAATCAGCTGTCAGTTATCGGCCACCGGCTTAAAGCAGACAGCTGATAACTAAAAACTGACGGCTAAAAGCTTCCAACATGAACGAACATTTAAATCCCAATGCAGAGCACCTCAGCAAGACGGAGAAAGAGGTAGAAAAGGTGTTGCGCCCCCAGGCATTTGAAGATTTTACCGGGCAACACAAAATATTGGAAAATTTACGGATTTTCGTTCAAGCAGCTAAACTTCGTGGCGAGGCGTTAGACCATGTACTCCTTCACGGCCCTCCCGGATTAGGAAAGACAACACTTTCACATATTATTGCGAATGAAATGGGCGTGGGCATTAAGATTACTTCCGGACCGGTATTAGATAAACCCGGTGATCTAGCTGGCCTACTTACCAATTTAGAAGTGGGTGATATCCTGTTCATTGATGAAATCCATCGCCTGAGCCCCTTAGTAGAAGAGTATCTTTATTCGGCGATGGAAGATTTCAAAATTGACATCATGCTCGAAACCGGACCAAATGCCCGGTCTGTGCAATTATCCCTCAGTCCTTTTACCCTTGTGGGGGCCACAACCCGATCAGGCTTGTTAACAGCGCCACTTCGCGCCCGCTTTGGCATTAATGCGCGTTTGCAATATTATGATGCCAAACTCTTAACAACCATCGTACTTCGGTCTGCCGGGATATTACGGACACCAATCAGCGAAGAAGGTGCCTATGAAATCGCCAGGAGAAGCCGTGGCACCCCACGGATTGCCAATGCCTTGCTACGAAGAACCCGTGACTTCGCCCAAATCAAGGGAAATGGCAATATCGATACGGAAATTGCCCAATACGCGCTCAACGCGCTCAATGTTGATGAGCATGGATTGGACGAAATGGATAATCGGATTTTATTGACCATAATCGATAAATTCAAAGGAGGGCCGGTAGGACTGAAAACCATCGCTACTGCAGTAGGAGAAGATGAAGGGACGATCGAAGAGGTATATGAACCTTTTCTTATTCAGGAGGGCTATATTATGCGAACTTCAAGAGGCCGCGAATGTACCGAACTGGCCTACAAGCATCTGGGAAAAGCAAACTATCCCAAAGGAAATACGTTATTTTAGCTAGTTGGAATGCAAGATATAAGTATCAAGACATAAGATAGCTATCAATGAGCCCTTCGGGGTTTTTACCATCCCTCCGGGAGGCAGGCTTTTGAATTTTTACTTTTTACTTTTCTAATGAACATCATCATAAGACCACTTGGACTTTCAGATTATAATGATTTAAAAACCTCTATGGTTGAAGCCTATCACGGCACAGCAGGCGGTATATGGCCCAAATCAAGCATCAAACATTTGTTGAGCATCTTTCCCGAAGGGCAATTGTGTGTCGAAGTGGACGACCATGTGGTTGCATGCGCTTTATCGATTATTGTCGATTCTAAAAAAACAGATAGAACGCATTCGTACGAAGAAATTACGGGCAAATACACGTTTAACACCCATGATCCTGAAGGCGATGTTTTATATGGTATCGAATTGTTTGTTCACCCGGACTATAGGGATTTACGCCTGGGCAGGCGCCTATATGATGCGAGAAAAGAACTTTGTGAACAGCTCAACCTGAAAAGCATCATTGCCGGCGGGCGGATTCCCAAATATCATGAGCATGCGGATACACTTACACCCAAACAGTATATTGAAAAGGTTAAACAAAAAGAACTCTATGACCCTACCCTAACCTTTCAGTTATCTAATGATTTTCACGTAAAAAAGATCCTAAAAAACTATCTTCCCGAAGACCGTGAATCATTGGAATATGCTACTTTACTTGAATGGAATAATATCTATTACGAACCGAAAACCAGTTCGATTTCACCTACCAAGCAAACCATTCGCTTAGGTCTTATCCAGTGGCAAATGCGCCTTTTTAATAATGTTGAGGCCTTTTACGATCAGATTGAATTTTTCGTGGATGTTGTTAGCGGATATGGTGCGGACTTTGCGCTTTTTCCGGAGTTTTTCAACACTCCCCTAATGGAGCCTTATAACCACTTACCCGAACGGGAGGCGATGCGCATGTTGGCCAAACACACTGAAGAAATCAAAGAGAAAATTCAGCGCTTGGCGGTTTCCTATAACGTAAATATTATCGCAGGATCTATGCCTTCTCTTTCGGCCAATGATCGTCTGTATAATACAACCTACTTATGTCATCGAAGCGGTAAAGTCGACGCCTACAACAAAGTCCATATTACACCTAACGAGCTCAAATATTACGGCATGTACGGTGGAGACAAAGTACAAGTATTTGATACAGACTGCGGTAAAATAGGCATTCAGATATGCTATGATGTCGAATTTCCTGAACTAAGCAGGATCATGGCCGATCAGGGGATGAAAATCCTATTTGTTCCGTTTTTAACCGACACACAAAATGGCTATACACGGGTAAGAAACTGCGCACAAGCACGGGCGATCGAAAACGAATGTTATGTGGCCATTGCCGGATCTGTTGGCAATTTACCAAAAGTGAACAATATGGACATACAATATGCGCAGTCGGCCGTCTTCACTCCGTCGGATTTTGCCTTCCCTACCAATGGCGTAAAAGCCGAAGCGACACCAAATGCAGAGATGGTTTTATTAACCGACGTGGATCTCTATGCACTAAAAGAACTGCATGAATACGGTACGGTAAAAACCATGAAGGATAGACGGACAGATTTATATAAGGTCAATCTACTGAAATAAGGATATCGAAAAAAGATCTTAGTTTTTTCAAGATGCTTCCAGCAATTTCATCAGTAATTTTTTTCCTCTACTCTGCATCGCAGCGCTACCATCTTTTAAATAAAAAGTAATTTGCGCGTTTAGCTCATCTTTAATCCACGGAAATAAAGGAACGAGGTTATAAAGTATTTCGATGCAGTTGACCCTTACCGCAACCGGTGTTTCAGATTTGATCAGCCACTCGAATACACGCTCTACCACTTGTTCTTTATGTGTTGTTGTCAAGTGACTGAAAGCTTCTTTACGAATCGTTTTAGCTTTTCTATTGGTATAATTCATCAAAATCTTCGTAAAATGCCGCTGACAACTTGCATTATGTTGATGCGTAAGTTGCTCAATAAACTCGACTAATAAAGGGATAAATCGGTCAGGCGATTTGTTTTCGACAAATTCCAGTATCCAGGCCGCTCGAAAAGCAATGGCTTTCTGCGGATGATAACAAAGCGACAAGAGGTCGGACATGGTATAATGATCTGATATGGCGAGCTGTGCCAGTACTGTGGCTTTCACCTTCGACACATTTTTGGATATTTCCAACAGAAATTGTTCTTTCGTCATTCCGTGCAGCGATAATATTATCATAGAGTGCACCTTTAAGCTTATCCTCTTCACATTACGCTTTCAATTCGCTATCTTTGCCCCCTATGATTAGTGTTTCAAATCTTTCTTTACGCTTTGGTAAACGCGTTTTATTTGACGAAGTTAATTTAAAATTTACACAGGGCAACTGTTACGGTATAATCGGCGCAAATGGTGCCGGCAAATCGACCTTTTTAAAAATTATTACCGGTGATGTAGATCCAACAACCGGATCTGTCAGTATCACGCCGGGAGAGCGTATGGCCGTTCTTAGTCAGAACCACTATGCTTTTGATGAATATTCCGTTATAGAGACGGTTATGATGGGGCATAAAGAGCTCTACAACATCATGAAGGAAAAGGACGCCATTTATGCCAAGGAAGATTTTACCGATGCAGACGGAGAAAGAGCAGGCGAGCTGGAGAACTTATTTGCTGAAATGGATGGCTGGAGTGCCGAAAATAATGCCGCTACCCTACTTAGCAATCTAGGTATTTCAGAAGATCTACATTATAAACTGGTAAAGGATTTAGATGGTAACCAAAAAGTAAGGGTGCTATTGGCGCAGGCACTATTTGGAAATCCGGACATACTGGTATTGGACGAACCTACCAACGACTTAGATATCGATACAATCGCTTGGTTAGAAAACTTTTTGGCAGATTATCAAGGTTTAGTTTTAGTCGTATCGCACGACCGTCACTTTTTGGATGCAGTATGTACGCATATTGTCGATATTGATTTTAGTAAAATGACGATCTATACCGGTAACTATACTTTCTGGTATGAATCAAGTCAGCTGGCCTTAAAACAACGCGCAGAACAGAATAAAAAGCTGGAGGATAAAGTTAAAGAACTGCAGGAATTTATTCGCAGATTTAGTGCAAATGCTTCTAAATCAAAACAGGCAACAAGTAGAAAAAAGGCCTTGGATAAGATCAATTTAGATGAAATCAAGCCTTCTAGTCGAAAATACCCAGCCATTATGTTCAATGAAATGAACAGAGAACCAGGCGATCAAATTCTACAGGTAGAAAACTTAGGCAAGGTATCGAATGGTGAAGTCTTATTCGATAAGGTATCTTTTATGATGAACAAAGGTGATAAGATTGCCATATTATCCGAAAACAGCTTAGCAACTACCGCCTTCTACGAAGTACTTACCGGAAGGGATAAAGATTATAAAGGCGCGTTTAAATGGGGGGTCACCATCAGTACAGCTGATATTCCTATGGATAACGCTGCCTATTTTGAAGGGAAAAATGAAAACCTTATTGATTGGCTGAGGGAATACTCTTCAACAGATCAGGATGACCAATTTGTACGGGGCTTCCTTGGGAAAATGTTATTTAGTGGAGAAGAAGTGCTGAAAAAATGCTCCGTACTATCCGGAGGAGAAAAAATGCGTTGCATGTTCTCGCGAATGATGCTACAAAAGGCGAATTTTTTACTTTTTGACGAACCCACTAATCACCTCGACTTGGAGTCTATTACAGCTTTAAATAATGGGATGAAAGATTTCAGAGGACCGATACTATTTACTTCGCGCGACCATGAGTTAACACAAACAGTAGCCAACAGAATTATTGAACTGACCCCAAAAGGTGTTATTGATAAACTTATGTCCTATGATGAGTATATCAATAGTGAGGAAATAAAGAAGCAACGCGAAAGCATGTTGAAATAAATAAATAGGGTGTCCGAAAAACTTTCAGACACCCTTCTGTTTATTTTCTGTTTTTACATTTCTTAGCTTCGTCAAATGCCCAGCTACTAATTTTAGTCACAGCCTGTTTTATACGTTCCCGTCCTTCTAACGTATTCACATCAATTTCGCAAAAGGTGCTTCCGTTGTTTTTCGCATGTAGTACCAAATAATAAATACCTGCAACCTGTAGCGCAACAATCCCCCTTAAATCTACCGTTGTGTCACTGAATAATGGATCCGTTAACCGAAAAAGGTCACTGCCCAACTCTTCTCTGGCATTAGCGATTTCGCGCATTAACGAGCTTTGTTTACTGATTTCCCAAAGTACGATATTTTGCAGTTCGTCTGCTCCGAAAAAAAAATCGAGTTGCTGTGTTAGCAAATTTGGCAAAGCCACTTGCCCAAAATCTTGCTGGAACGAATCTGCAACATTTATTTTATCAACAAAACTGACCCAATAATCTTTTTCCCGAACATATTTCTCCACCAAGTTGTCGACACTATCAAAATACCTATAAATCAATTTTTTGTTTACACCGGCTATTTGAGCGATCTTATTAACGCCCAAGCCTTGGTAGCCTTCCGTCCGTATTATTTGACCCACTGCACTTAAGAGCTTTAATTTAGTCCGCTCTCTATCCCTAATTTCTCCTTGCGGTCGTTTTCTTTCTTTTTTCATCTATTTATTTCTTGATGGAGCCTTATTAATGTAAAACCTTAAACATCATTTCCTTCAGCAAATCTTCGGCTTCGAGATTAAAGGCATCTACTCCCTTCGACTTTAAATCGTACTCCCGAAGATAGCCAATAATATGAAACAGTTTCATAATCGGATAATTCCGGGCTGCCAACTCATAATCTTTCACAAAAAAGGGATGAACCCCTAATTCTTTGGCAGCGCTTTGCTGGCTTTTATCAGGCAAATAATGAAATTTCAAGATTTTTGAAAAATAACCGTATAGCGATCCCATCACGACGGGAATCGGATTGGATTTCGGATTAGCAGAAAAATAATCGATGATCTGATTTACCTTTAAGACATCCTTTTTTCCCAGGGCGGTATTCAGTTCGAAAATATTAAAATCTTTACTTATCCCGATATTATTTTGAACGTCTGTAACACCTATTTCCCTATCCTTTGGCACATTGAGCATCATCTTGTCTAACTCATTTGCTACTTTCGAAAGCTCTGTACCTAAATATTCACCCATCATCGCTGCAGCTTGTGGATGGATCTTCATCCCACGCTCCTTTACATACTCATCAATCCAGGGTGCTAATTTATTATCATAAATCTTAGCGGATTCAAGCACAACCCCGCTCTTTTCAATGGCCTTGTATATTTTTTTCCGCTTATCAAACTTGCTATATTTGTACGCAAAAGCTAATACGGTAGTTGTTAAAGGTTTCTCCACATAAGCTTGAAAAAACTCATCTGCCTTATCCCATTTTAAATTCTGAGCCTCTTTTATAATGACAACTTGATAGTCGCTCATCATCGGATATCGTTTAGCTGTATTCAAGATCGTGACCCAGTCTGTATCCTTTCCATATAGAATCGTTTGATTAAAACCCTTTTCAGCTTCACTCAGCACCTTATTCTCTAAAGCATGGACTATCAAGTCAATGTAGTATGCTTCTTCTCCATGCAAAAGATAAATCGGTTTCAGCTTTCTCTTATTGATATCGGCTAAAATGTTAGATGCACTCATATTCTTTTATTAATCTAATGGGCTAACAGGGAACTATCAATTAGCCTAGGTATAGGCTAGACCACGCTGCAAAATAACAATAATTTTTAAGGTTTGACAACTGTCAGCGGTAAGCTATCAGCAGTAAGCTATAAGCAGTAAGCTATAAGCATAGGTTTTTGATACGGTCGCTGCGACTGCTATTAGTGAACAAGGGAACCTGTTAGCAGTGAACCTGTCATACTCCCTACTAACTACTCCCTACTAACTACTAACTCCCTTATTAGTGAACAAGGGAACCTGTTAGTAGTGAACCTGTCATACTTCCTACTTCCTACTAACTACTCCCTACTAACTACTAACTACTCCCTACTAACTACTAACTATATAACGTACAACTTATAACTAATTAAAAAAATCTCCCTAGCTTTGTATCTTTAAGACATCCGCAAACACGGTCATTATGTTAAGCCCCATTCCACTTAATCTCCCCTCCTATCCGCTAAAACTCAGCAAAGATGAACATCGCCTGTTCATTTATGATGAGTTAAGAAAAAAACATCTCTTATTAACGCCCGAAGAATGGGTACGGCAACATTGGATTCAACATCTTATACAAGCTAAGGGTTTCCCTAAAGCATTGATTCAAAGTGAAGGCGGACTAAAATTAAACTCACTGCAGAAACGCACCGATATCGTAGTTTTTAATCCCTCGGGTAAACGCCTATTAATAGCAGAACTAAAGGCTCCTTCAATAAAAATCACGCAGGCCGTATTCGAACAGATCGCACGATACAATATGGTTCATAAAGTTCCTTACCTGGTTGTGAGCAACGGCTTAGAACACTATTACTGTCTTATTGACCACGAAAACGAAAGCTACCGTTTCTTGGAAGACATTCCTTTCTACCACGAAATAAAATAAGCCGTTGTTTTTGTAAACAAACGGCTTAACAAAGATATGTCTATTATATATCGCGATCTATCTATTTGGCAGAAACACTTAATTCTACCACATTAGCATAGATAAAGTTCATGGCCTTATGATTAGATTTGACCGGATTCTCCTTTTTAAATTCATCCAGCAATGTAACTTCCAGGTTATCGGTTCTATCTATATCCAATACACCCCCTAAACAAGGATACTTCTGACCTAAATCACCGTCATTGAAGCTCTCAATATGAGCAAAACCATCCACATTAGCATAAAAGTTAGTAAACGTAACCGGCAAAAAGTTATTTGCTTTTACCATATCTTTTAATGTGGAACCTACTCGAATACCTTCTTCCAAT
Source organism: Olivibacter sp. 47 (assembly GCF_030372825.1). Taxonomy (NCBI): domain Bacteria; kingdom Pseudomonadati; phylum Bacteroidota; class Sphingobacteriia; order Sphingobacteriales; family Sphingobacteriaceae; genus Olivibacter; species Olivibacter sp. 47. The sequence continues at coordinate 4,147,202 of NZ_JAUCNR010000001.1, read as the reverse complement.
TGATAGGGTCCCATTTCATCCGATACGCTCAATTTCACCGCCTTGGTAAAAGGAGCGGTCGTTTCTGCCCAAAATACTGTTACTTCTTCAGGTGTATCTTTGAATACTTTAGTAACGCTCACTTTCTTACCTTCTACTTCCTTCGTTGTATCAGCCAATTTATCGGCGCCAAATTCCTTTTCAAGATCCGCATGGCTATAGCTTAATTTTACTTTACCGATGCCCTCGCAAGTGATTAAATTCGGGTCCTGATCGGCCGCTTTCTCTTCCTTTTTGGAAGCACCACCGCAAGATGCTAGAACAAAGCCGATAAGTGCTAGACTGAGAATTCTTTTCATGTTAATAACTTTAAGTTTTTATAATTTAATATCCTCACGAAGATAATAAAAGCTTTGAGCTATCGAAAACGGAATAGTAACATTAAAGTGACGCCAAACTTTCTTCTAAAATTTTAATCTTCGCAAGTGCATCTGCTTGCTTATTACGCTCATTCTGCACGATCTCCGGCTTCGCGTTTTGTACAAATCGCTCGTTTGATAGTTTTGCGTTCACCGATTTCAGGAAACCTTGTAAATACGTGATTTCATTTGTTATTCGCTCACGCTCGGCCTTCACATCAATATTTTGAGCTATGCTTACAAAAAACTCATCCTTGCCTGCTATAAATGCTGCCGTCCCCACTTGTTGCTCCGAAACGAAGCTTACGTCGCTGATGTTCGCCAATTTTCTGATACTATCTAAATAGTTTTCGTAAGCAATATCGGTATTCACTTTGATAGCAAGTGGAAGTGTCTCTTTAGGAGAAATTTGTTTCGTGTTTCGCACGTTACGTATTTCAGAAACAACTTGCTGAACCACCTGAAAGTCATTTAGAAGCTCCCGATCGATCTTTGAAGCCTTAGGATAGGCTGCCACAATACAGCAATCCAACGCACTCCGACTTCCAAACAATTCATCGTGCCATAGCTCCTCCGTGATAAATGGCATAAAAGGATGAGCAAGGGCCAATACCTGCTCAAAAAAGTCGATCGTAAAGGTCAATAGATCTTTAGCAATAGGCTGTTGATAAGCCGGCTTTACCAGTTCAAGATACCAGGAGCAGAAATCATCCCATATAAGCTTGTAAATGGTCATGAGCGCATCAGAAAGTCTATAGGCGGCGAAATGCTCCTCTACTTCGATCACAGCTTCACTAAAGCGGCTCTCAAACCATTCCACGGTTTTAAGCTCTGCTTTTGTTGCCGGTTTGTTAACCGTTTCCCAGCCTTTAACTAATCGGAAGGCATTCCAAATCTTGTTGGCAAAATTTCGGCCCTGCTCGCAGTAGGCCACATCAAACATGAGGTCATTACCTGCAGGAGACGACAACAACATTCCAACACGCACGCCATCCGTACCATATTGATCCATCAACTCAATCGGATCCGGCGAATTCCCCAATGATTTAGACATCTTTCGTCCAAGTTTGTCGCGCACGATACCGGTAAGGTAGACATTTTTAATGGTGCCTTTCCTCGAAATTCGTGCCCTGCAATCATCATACGCGCTACCCAGAAAAACAATATTTCAGGCGCTGTTACCAAATCATTTGTAGGATAATAATAATTGATATCGGCTCCGTTTGGCTCTTTAAATCCGTCAAAAACGGATATAGGCCATAAGCCTGACGAAAACCAAGTATCTAGCACGTCCTCCTCCTGATAAATGCCCTTTGTGCTTTTTCCCAAGCGCTCAAACTCGACTATCGCTTCCTCTTCAGTTTTAGCTACAACCCAATCTTGATTTTCATTGTACCAAGCCGGGATTCGTTGGCCCCACCAGAGTTGCCTCGATATATTCCAATCTTTAACATGCTCCATCCAATGGCGATAGCTATTGATAAATTTGTCAGGAATTAGTTTAACCTCGCCACTAAGCACGTAATCCAGTGCCGGCTTTGCAAGGTGCTCCATTTTACAAAACCATTGCATAGATAGCTTTGGTTCAATAGCCGCATCGGTCCGCTCTGAAAAGCCAACCTGCGACTTATAATCTTCAACCTTTTCCAATTGCCCTACTTCTTCCAGCATTTTAGCAATTTTTTTACGGGCGATAAAGCGATCCTCTCCTACTAATATCTGCGCTTTTTCATTTAGCGTTCCATCGTCATTTAAGATGTCGACAACCTCTAATTTATGCTTCTGGCCCAGCTCATAGTCGTTCAGATCATGTGCCGGCGTTACTTTTAAACAACCTGTACCAAATTCCATCTCAACATACTCATCCTCAATGATGGGTATTTCCCTGTTTATTATAGGAACCAGTACTTTCTTTCCTTTTAAATGCTGATAGCGTTCGTCATTCGGATTGATACAAACGGCCGTGTCAGCCATAATCGTTTCCGGCCGGGTTGTTGCGATGGTGATGTACGATCGTTGTTGGTTATTCGTTGTTCGTTCTTCGCCCGTGTCTACAACTTGATACTGGATATAATACAGCTTCTGGTTTACTTCTTTGCGAATTACTTCTTCATCTGAGACAGCGGTTTTACCCTGCGGATCCCAGTTAATCATGCGGATACCTCGGTAGATATACCCCTTCTTATAAAGGTGAATAAATGTATCAATTACCGCATCGCTCAAGTCGGGTTCCATAGTGAAGCGCGTCCGGTCCCAATCGCACGAGGCTCCCAGCTTTCGCAATTGATCGAGAATAATTCCGCCGTATTTTTCCTTCCATTCCCAAGCGTATTTCAAGAATTCTTCACGTGTGATATCGCTTTTATTGATTCCGCGCTCTTTAAGCATAGCGACTACCTTTGCCTCGGTTGCAATCGACGCATGATCGGTACCGGGCACCCAACAGGCATTTTTACCCTGCATCCGGGCACGGCGAATTAATACATCCTGAATCGTATTATTTAGCATATGTCCCATGTGCAATACGCCCGTGACGTTAGGAGGAGGCATGACAATCGTATAGGGTTCTCTACCATCCGGTATAGAACGGAAAAACTTCTTTTCCAGCCAATAGGCATACCATTTATCTTCGGTTTCTTTGGGGTTGTATGTCTTCGCTATGCTCATGGTATAAATAACATTTAGTATACTATTGTATACATATAAAGAGGTGCAAACCTACTATAAAATTCGCTTATTTGGAAATGGAGATCGGCTTTCAGCAATGAGCTATTTTCGCGAGCAAGTACCATATAATTTTTGTATCTTAAAGAAAAAATTCATTTTATGCGTTACCTTTTTATTCTCTTTACCTTATTATTCTTGAGCATTTATAGCGGAAAAGCGCAAAACACAAACGGCAATAAGGCGGCAAAATTCATCTCGCTCATGGTTGATTCCAACTACAAGGAAGCACTTGATCTTACTTCAGCTGATTTTAAAGCGAAGGTTAACCCAGCAACATTATCGAAGATATGGAAGGGTATTAACCAGCAATTTGGTGCTTTTGAGCAGGTAGAACCACTCGATAGCATTACTAATAATAACAACTCGTTGATACTGCAAGCCACTTTTAAAGATTATATTGTTCCCTTAACATTCCATTTTAACACGAGCGGAGATATTTCGGCTTTTTTAATGCAACAACAACCCAAAATCAGGGCCAACACCAATAGGAGTCCGGCTAATTTCCCCGAAGAGGCGTTAAAAATCAAAGTAAATGGAGGTATTATCAGCGGAACTCTTATGACACCAAAAAATCCGCAAGCGGGTACTCCCGTCGCTTTAATCATTGCGGGTAGCGGTCCTACGGATCGCAATGGCAACAACCTTTATGGCGTGAAAGCCAACAGTTACTTATTATTAGCGGAAGCGTTAGCGGATAACGGCATCGCCAGTTTCCGATACGATAAGCGTTTGATCGGCGAAAGTGTAAACTTTCAGACAAGCCAAAATAACTTGGTGTTTAACGACTTTGTAGATGACGCGGTGATTCTTGGAACATTTCTCAAAAATCAAAAAAAATTTCAAAAGCTGTTTATTATAGGTCATAGCGAAGGTTCAAACATCGGCATTATTGCATCGGAGCAGCTGAATCCGGACGCCGTTGTTTCTTTATGCGGCCCGGGAGAAAATCTTGCTACTGTGTTAGAAAATCAATTATTAACACAACCTTCCTTAGTTAAAGAAGCTACGTCAATTATCAACCTGCTGAAACAGGGAAAAATGACAAATAATGTTCCGACCGAGCTCAATAGTTTATTTGCCCCGGCTATACAACCCTTCCTTATTTCGTCTTTCAAAATCAATCCCGAAGAAGAAATCAGGAAGTTAAAAATACCAATCCTGATTGTGGGAGGCACTACGGATTTGCAAGTACCGACCAGCCACGCCGAAAAGTTAAAAGCAGCGAATCCCAAAGCCACGCTCTTACTTATAAAAAACATGAACCATACACTAAAAACAGCACCTGCAAATAAAGAAGCTAACTTGAAGACTTATTCAAATCCAAATCTCCCGTTAAACAGCGATTTAGTAATAGGCTTGGTTAATTTTTTAAAGTGATAGGTTAAAAGTTGTACGTTATAAGGCACTTAAAACGTACAACTTAAAACTTAGAACTTTTATACGTCTATCTTCGCATATTTAGCGTTACGCTCAATAAACTCCCGACGAGGTGCCACTTCATCGCCCATTAACATGGAAAAGACACGGTCGCACTCCGCCGCATTTTCTATACTCACCTGACGTAAGGTGCGGGTTTCGGGGTTCATGGTAGTATCCCACAACTGCTCTGCGTTCATCTCTCCCAAACCTTTATACCGCTGAACATGTACGCTATCCTCTTTACCGGCACCTTTCAACCGTTGAATAGCTGCCAGTCGTTGATTTTCATTCCACGCGTACTCATGTTCTTTACCTTTTTTTACTAAGTACAACGGAGGAGTAGCAATGTAGACATAACCTCGCTCTATTAATTCCTTCATATAACGGAAATAGAAGGTCAAAATCAACGTTGTAATATGCGAACCGTCCACATCGGCATCCGTCATGATAATGATTCGATGATAACGAAGTTTTTCCAGATTCAGCGCCTTCGCATCTTCAGGAGTACCGATACTCACCCCTAGGGCGGTAAACATATTCTTAATTTCCTCGTTCTCGTAGATTTTATGCTCCATCGCTTTTTCTACGTTGAGGATTTTACCACGCAAAGGCAGGATTGCCTGAAATTCCCTGTTTCTCCCCTGTTTTGCGGTTCCTCCCGCCGAGTCTCCCTCTACGAGGTATATTTCACATTTAGCAGGATCATTGTTTGCGCAATCGGCCAACTTACCCGGCAAACCGCTACCTCCCATTACCGTTTTGCGCTGCACCATATCACGGGCTTTGCGTGCAGCGGCGCGAGCTTGAGCCGCGATGATAACCTTCTGTACAATTGCCTTTGCTTCGCGTGGATTTTCTTCCAGGTAAGTACCCAAAATCTCGCCTACAGCGACATCTACGGCGCCCATTACTTCGTTGTTCCCGAGTTTGGTTTTTGTTTGTCCTTCAAACTGCGGCTCAGCGACCTTTACAGAAATAACAGCCGTTAAGCCTTCTCGAAAATCATCACCTGTAATTTCTACCTTTAGGTTCTTTAACAGGCCCGATTTATCTGCATAAGCTTTCAAAGTACGGGTTAAGCCTCTCCTAAATCCGGCAACATGAGTACCCCCTTCAATGGTATTGATATTGTTCACGTAGGAGTGCACGTTTTCGGAATAGGTATCATTATATTGCAAAGCTAACTCTACCGGTATACCCTGTTTTATTCCTTCCACATGAATGGGGTCAGGAATTAGAGGCTGACGGTTACCATCCAAAAATTTAACAAACTCGCTCAGGCCACCTTCAGAATAAAACTCTTCATGACGTAATGCTCCATCTTCTTGCTCCTCGCGTTCGTCAAGTAGGGTAAGTCTGATTCCTTTGTTTAAATAAGCCAACTCACGCAATCTACCGGCAAGCGTATCATAACTATACGTGGTAGTCATGGTAAAAATACTTGGATCCGGATGGAAAGTAACATTCGTTCCGGTACGATCGGTTTCACCAATTACTTTTACATCATACAGAGGTTTTCCCTGCGCATACTCTTGTTTAAATATTTTACCTTCCCGATGTACTTCAGCTATCAACAAGGTAGAGAGTGCATTCACACAGGAAACACCAACACCATGTAAACCACCGGAAACCTTATAGGTGTCCTTATCGAACTTACCACCGGCATGGAGCATAGTCATGACCATTTCCAAGGCTGATTTGTTCTCTTTTTTATTGATTCCGGTTGGGATACCCCGTCCGTTATCCTCCACTGTTATGGAGTTATCTTTATGAATGATTACATGAATGTCTGTACAGTAACCGGCTAGCGCTTCATCAATGGAGTTATCAACTACTTCATACACCAAGTGGTGCAAACCTTTCACGCCAACGTCTCCGATATACATTGACGGTCTTTTTCTTACGGCTTCTAAGCCCTCTAATACCTGTATATTATCTGCGGAATAGTTGGATTTGTTTTTGTTTTCTTCGCTCATGTATAGTTTAGTTCCAAAAACACAAAAATACGAAATTTTACCGACTTTGAGTAATTTACTCCTTATATAATAGCTATTTAATGTTCTTTTTTTCTAGATAAAAAAACACAGAGAATAGGATGGGAACGCCTACAATTCCTTTCCTATCCAGTCAATTTTTTGCTGACATACACCTCATAAAATCGGTTTCTCAATATGCATGATTCCCGCGCGCATTTAAAAAAAAATTGCTTAGTATATGATTTTTATGTTAGGTTTGCGTTTTGATTGCATAGAAATTAAACAATAAAGACATAAGATGAACAAACCATTCGCTTCTATAGCAAAAATTTCATTAGGCTTGATGCTGGCTGTGGCTGCAGTATCATGTAATAACAATGCAAATAAACCGGCGGCTAAGTCCGGCAAAGACAGCACTGCTGCCGCAGCCACTGAAGGACAGATCGTATATGTAAACTCTGATTCGCTATTAGCCAATTATGAGTACTTTAAAGATATGCAAGCCAAGCTTCAGGAAAAAGCAAAAAAGACACAGAGCGAGCTACAAGCGAAAGGCAATGCTTTTCAACGTGAAGTGGCTGAGTACCAAAAAAACGCTGCTACCATGAGTGCAGAACAGCGCCAAAGTACAGAAGAACGTTTGGCACGTAAGCAGGAAGAGCTCGGCAAATTCAACCAGAATGCGAATCAGTCATTTGCCAATGATGAAGCCCAAGAACAAGAAAAGTTATACAACAAGGTAGCCGATTACCTTAAATCGCATGCGAAAGAGAAAGGCTATAAATTTGTATTAACTTATGCCAAAGGAAACCCGGGTGTACTGTTCGCAGATGAGAGCCTTGAAATCACCAAAGAAGTGGTAGACGGCTTAAATGCTGCTTATAAAAAGGAAAAGAAATAATTAACGTTTAAATAGGTTATAAGGAAGGGTTGATGAATATCAACCCTTTTTATTTTTAGCACTTACTGTGGCCTTTTCTTCTACAACCGCCGTTGCTGCTGCGACTTTTTTTTGCTTATGAGGTCTCGTTTTTCCGAATGAACCCATCGTGATCTTCCCTCTTTTGGTTTTTTTATCTCCTTTTCCCATACTGAATCGTTTATTTTTTTAATAAAAACTTAGTTAATAAAAGTGATAGTCCAAAGTACAAAATTTCAGGGTAAGAAACAAACCTTTAACAGAGGTCCGATTTCAGCATTTAGTCAATCCGCCTGAACCGCATCATAGCAATATCTCCCATAATAAAATGAAGCGTTTTACCTTCATCGGTAATATCATAACGATTTACCTTTTCGAGCGTACTGATGAAGGTCGGCTCTCCCTGCCCTTCGCAAAACATTTTCGTCATTCCTAAACCTTCTTTAAAGCTTATATTATGACCATCGCGATTCAGTTTTCCGAAAAAGTTATTGCAACTGGTATTGCCACTCACGCGGTTACTGTCTACTTCAATTTTTATAAAGGGTTTTTTATTGGGATACAAGCCTTCAAATGCAATGCGAGGACCGCTGATATAGTCCAATTCCCATGTTCCGTTCAATGCATCTTTTTTGGACGTCATCCCCTTTTTCGCTGTACAGGCAGCAACGACGATGGTTAACATCGTGATTAGTATAAAAACTTTTCTCATATAATCATTATTTACAACCGATAAGACTATTTTCAGCACAACAGGTTTAACTATAAAAAGTTTTTTCAACATATGATCCAATCGAGCGTAATAATAAAAAGAACGTTTATTTTATTCAACTTTTTTAATATATGTTCTTTATGCTTGATCATAAAGAACCAAACAATCAAGGCTATCCAGTGCTCACTAAAAATTCGGTTCCTATCCCTCTGTTCTGCGGAGCCGCCCCTATTCACAATTCCTTCCCTTCGCTTTTTCGCATAACACTTTAGCACGCCCTGCTAACCGAATTTTCTTTACGCTCACCCTGGAAGGCCGTTATGCCCTGCGCTATAGCCCGTTGCAAAATCGTTCCAAAGGACGATAATGGCCTAGTCTATGGAGGCAGCAACCGGCAGTCAAAGATGCCCCTCACCATTATTATGCGAAGCAGACGGTAATCAGTGAATCGACGAACGAAGGGCACGCCATTGCGCAAGAGGGTGGCTCCGATTCACGGATGGGCATCTGACCACGGGTTGCAACGGAATAGACAAGCCAAAGCACCTTGGCCCAATGGGCGCAGCAAGTGGGATGTATAAAATAAACGTTCTTTTAAAATGAGCATGACTCCATGTAAAGTGCAATAAGTCTAACCCAAACTATCTACCTTATTTACTATAATAGAATTTCCTTAACTTTGTAACAAAAGATGACTATGCAAACGAAAGAGCCTTTTGACATTACTCTCAATGAGATTGATTATGCGATCTTCCCGGAAGAAGAGGACATCTATACCGTTTATAAAGATGGTGTCGAATATATGAAAATCATGAAAGACACGGAGAATAGCTGGATTAAATTGGATTCGGAAACCGAGCTACCTCGTTTTGAAGCGGACGATGAAATTAACGCTATTGGAAGAGAAATTATAGCTTACGAAGCTCAGTAGTCACCACACGCACACCCACTTTTTCTTTTGCTAAAGCTAAATGGGCTGCCTTATACCATCCGCTTAATGCGATTTCGCGTCCCAACCAAAAACAACACCAGGTAAATAAAGGAGCCGCCAGCACATCGATACTGTAATGCACATGCTGAATCAGCACCATGCTTCCGACCAATAGCGTGGCTATTAAAGCTAATAGCTTATCCACTCGATTTGGTAAACATAAAAAGATAAGAAACATCGTGGAGGTATGACCGGAAAAAAAAGATCTTTGGTAATAAAACCGGCCTTTCCATAGGCAATATTGCTTAACGGATCCACTAGAGGAATTAATCCGGTGGGAGGGTCTAATGCGACCAACGAAATGGTCAGCATCCGCATAAATACAACCAGCAAGAAGCCATATAATGCGGTAATCATAATGGCAGGGCTAGAAAAACACCGATACAAAAGCAACGCTGCCATCCCCCATATACATACAAATATGGGCGTTGATAAATCCATGGTAGGTAAGAGGTTCAGCAACGGATCATATAAAGGCACTCCATCTCTCAGCTCGATATGATCAAAGAATTGGGGCAGCACAAATAAAAGTACAATAAACAAAAGATGGCCAGCGATCAGCCAGCTTTTAAAAGCCCAACTTTGCATCGCCTGTTTCCAGGTAATGGTTGCCGGGTATTCCATTTGAATTAAAGGTTGCATCTCCTCTCAAAAAAACATTTGCAAATTTGGCTTAACATTTTGATAATATGAAATTAATTTTTTCTAATCTATATTTTTTATGCTCAGACGAATAAAGAACAGATTAAATGTAAGCTTCTTTGTAACGTAAAGATGAGATAAAGCGCTACTATTTCGTATTGCTGTCACCGTTTTTTAACAACAATGACACATTTACTTTTTTAATCTAATTTCCGAAGAATCTTTCGATCGATATAGAACGTCCCAAAGGGCACGATACAAGCCAGTAGAACCTGCCATGTGGTGGTTCTAAATTTCCATTTTTGCTCTATTCCTACACTAAGCGCATTAAAAACAAATAGCAAAAACAGCGCACCATGAATAGGGCCCATTAATTTAGTTAAAGAAGGGTTATCGAAATAGTATTTCATCGGTACCGCGACAAAAACGAGGATTAATAACGATATTCCCTCGGCTACACCTATCAGACGGAGCGTAGCAACTTTTGATTGTTTCAAGTGTATCATATTATCTAAAATAAGGTCTGCTAGATAAAGGTGAAAATGGCCATGGAATGGCTATAAAAATAATAAACAAGGCTATTGAAAACCATATCAGCATGGTCCTAAACTTTTCTCCATCTTCCGATTTACGCTTAGCTAAAGAAGAGCCAACAGTAAGGACAACCACCGCGCTAAACATCAAGAAGGCATGGAACAGGGCAAAAAATGCTACGTCCCAATTCGACGAGGTCTCCTCGGTTTCCTTCCAGAAATATTTTATAATAGGGCTTTTGGTATAAAGGATAATTCCAAGCACCAGCTGTATGTGTGCAATGGTGGCCGTCCAATGCCTAATTGCATTATCCGTTTTTGAAAAGGGCTTAAGCTGATTAACACCTAGATAGGCACGAACAATAGCGACGACTAGACTGACTAGCACCAACCACCTGAAAAGAGAATGAAGAAAAATAAGTGTAACGTACATCGTTTTTTAATTAACGAAGCAAAGATATAACAAAACATACTACTCAGTATGTTTTTAGATAAAAAAATTATCTCAGCGAGTTCAAGTAATTCTTAAGTTCCTTTAAATAAGGAACATATACCGATCGATTATTTTCAAGTTTGCCGAAATTACGGATACCCCAATAACCCGACATAACAAAAAAAGTAACCTGTTTTGCGTCCACGTTCTGTCGTATACGTCCGTCTTTCTTTCCTTTTTCGATCGTTGCGATTAAAGACTTATTCCATTGATTGACGAGTTCGTCAAGTGCTTTCGCAAAACGCTCATTCCAAGGGGCCATTTCTTGCGTTAGATTAGCGGCAGGGCAACCATATTCTACTTTTAGAAATTCGTTTTCCATCAAGAGGTGGTACATCATATTATATATGAGTTCTATAGGGTCCTGATCGTTTTTTAAAGGATCAATGAAATTTTTGGCAAAATTAGGTTTAAGAATTTCATTGATAATGGCCAGTCCCATTTCATCTTTATTCTTGAAATGGTAATAGAAGGCTCCTTTCGTTACTTTTGTTGTTGCAAGAATATCATCAATGCTCGTTGTTTGATATCCCTTCGTGTATATGAGTTCAAAGGCTTTTCGTAGAATACTGAATCGAGTTGCTTCCGCCTTTTTCATGCCGGTTCCTTTTGCACAAAGGAAAAAAAATTATTGATAGCAACAAAATGTGAGCTCTTTTCATAAGCAGCGAATTCGGCTCATTTTAAAAGATCCTGCATTTCTCGCCAATGATAAATTTTTACTTTTTCGTTTTGATTTTGTGCAGCTTTTATCATGGCATTAGCCACACGCTCTCCGGCAATACCTCGATATTTTTCAAGCCCCTTCCCTATTAACAGCGGTCCAATAAACCACCATATGGCCATAAAAAATTTTTCCAATGGCCTATTCTCGTCCCGATTTCCCATTAACATGGAAGGTCTGAAAATATGTGTATGATCGAACCCTTGTGCTATGAGATCCCTTTCCACTTCCCCCTTCGTCCTTAAATAAAACACACCGGAGCTAGGATTCGCACCGACGGCCGTCACTAAAAAAACGGCTGTTGCACCTTGTTCTTTGGCTATTTTTGCAGCCAGCACCGGATAGTCGTGGTCTATCTCGTAATATACCCTTTGATCAGGTGTTTTATTTTTCGTAGTTCCCAAGGTTATATAAACTTCATCGGCTTTAATATCTTCTTTCAGACTAGGTAAGCTATGATAGTCGCCTATTAACAGTTTCAACTTAGGATGATGAATAGTCAATTTTCTCCGAACAACAACCGTTACGACTTCATAATCTGTACTATTGAGTAATTCCTTTAAAAGATACGAGCCTATGAGGCCGGTGGCACCAAATACAACTGCTTTCTTCATCAGCGTAAAATAATTAATGAATTAGACCTATGCTTCCCTGCCATATTAGTGGAAGGTTTCATTCGCAAGACAAATTACTTCTTTTACAGAAGTAATAACGTACCAAAAAAGTTTTCATTATCGTCGTTTTTGTGAAGTAGCTCGGGCAAATACCGAAAGCTTAAAAATACTTTTCAAAAGCAACTCCATAGGTAAATAATAGGTTTTCTCGATCTGTACGATTAATACGGTTATATACCAAAGAGCCTTTTAAACTAAGCCATTTATTTAGTTTAAATGCAATATCGTTGTTTAATTTAATATTAAAGTCTGCCGCATCGGTGAGCGAAGGTTGGTAGAAATTACTGCCCTGAATGATGATAAGCTCTTTAAAGACAAATTTGTAAAGGAGTCTAAAAGAGTTTCGTACCGTTTGATAATCTATAGGTAACTCATTTTCAAGAATACTGCTTGCGTCATAGAGAAAGCCGTCGCTTATGTTAAGAAAAACTTCGTTTTTGTCAATCAGGTTATAAGCAACGCCGGCTCCCGCCAATAGTTGGTTTCTAATCTTTAAGGAAAAGCTCGTATTGTAATTCGCTAAACCCCAATAGAAAAATCGAAGATCTTTCCGATAAATATTAAAATCAAGTGAGCTTGAAAAATCGTTATTTGACTGGCTCCCATCCTGGCGTCCATAGAGCCAGTTATTGTTGAAATTTAGTTTAATCCGCTCTTTTGCGATGGAAAAACGGAGTGCGTTGTTCAATAGAAATGCGCTTTTGTCATTTGTTTTATTAATCGAATTCGTGGACGAGAACTGGACGTAATAATTTGTGCTATCCTGCGTTTGACCGTGTGCGAGGCTAATGAAAACAACAAAGAGAACAGAAAACCATAGCTGTTTGACCATTACTAGACAAACTTAGCCAAATTGACAATAAAACACAAGCTAACCTATTGCTTGGTAAACTCACTTACAAAAGACCTTTTCCGAGTAAAAACCCAAACGCAACAGTGATCCAAACGATTCCCCAAACAAATAACGGAATAAAATATAAATCGTGCTTTCTACCTTTACGTTTAAGATAAAGCCCCAAGGGAACGATTATAATACCGGAAACTAACAAACTGTAAAGAAACCCACGTAAAGTCGAATTTCCTGCTTCGCCAAAAAGCGATATGCCAATCATTATACATACAATGGGTATTAAAATGGCTAAGATTCCCCAACCTCGATAAATCAACATAGTTATCTTATTTTATATTTCAACAAGTTCAGGATTGTAGAATTTTATTTTTCTCGGCATCAAATTCCTCTTGATTGATTATACCTGCATCTAATAAATCCTTCAAATCAAAAAGTGCCTGTTTCTTTTGTGCCATATCCATACCCGCCTGTACGGCTACCTTTGGCATTTCTGCCTGCATCGGCCCGTCAACTATATCATTTGATTGAGCACCAAAATCGATTAATAGGGCGGTTATCTCGTTGAAACCTTGCATATTAGCATAATCGATAGGCTTTTGCTCCAACGCGTTGGCTAAATCTGTGGTTGCGCCATGCGTTAACAAAAACCGGACAACATCTTTCTTACCATAAGCCGCTGCATAATGCAACGCGGTATTGCCTGCGGCGTCTTGCTTATCAATCGCTGCTCCCGCCTCTAACAGTTGTTTTACTAAAGAAAGATAACCGGATTTCGCGGCCGTCTGTAACAAAGTCTCGCCTGCATAATGCGGTTCAAAGCCTAATATAAAAGTACGCGTACCGGTTCGCGCAATCAATTTCCGAATATAATCCCCGTCTCGGCCATCGAAAGAATCGACCGGCCTTGCATAATCGGGAGACAATCCTTTGGATAGAAATAGCGCCAATAGCTCCTTTTGATTACTGCCACACACGTACCATACCGGCGATATACCTTCGGCCGATTCGGCAAAAATATCAGCACCCTGTTCTACTAAACGTTGCGTAATTAAACGGTTACCTAATTTCGTTGCTAAAAGGAGAGGGCCTTCGCTCTGATCATTCACTATATTGACAGCCGCTCCATTGTCTAAAAGCTTATTAACGATCGGTACCGAGTTCTGTTCAACAGCCAAATTTAACGCCGTATTTCCCTGCTTATCACTTACATTTGCTTCAGCTCCATTATCTAATAGTAATTGCACCATCGGCGGGTACTTATATTGCACAGCAATCAATAAAGGTGATTCTGCCTCATTGTTTAAAGCGTTAATATCGAGTCCGTCAGCGATCAATTTTTCGGCCACCTCCTGTTGTCCGGTTCTTGCGGCAATATGCAATAAGCTGTTACCCAGAAAGTCGTTTATTCGTATATCAGCTCCCTGGTTCATTAAAAACAAGGCCGTTTGTTTCTGTTTTTGCAACAAGGCAAAGTACAGGGGCGTTTCTCCCTGATGGTCTTCATAATTCAGATCCGCACCTGATTCAACTAATTGCTTCACTAGATCCAAATAACCGCGATGCGCCGCATAATGTAATGCTGTACGGCCTTTTTCGTCAGTATAACCCACATCAACTTGTTGTTTTTCCAAAAGGATTTCAGCAATCTTCCTTTTACCTCCTTCACAGGCAATGATAAATGATTGAGACATAATACAACTTATTCTTGTGCTAATAATAATTCTACTGTTTTTGATTTCAGATTGTCACCCAACGCATAATCTACCGCTTTTTTATCGGCTATATTTTCTAATTTGGCATCTACACCTTGTTGTAATAGAAATTTCACCTTTCGGTACAGTTCTTTTGCCTTTGGTTCATCATAATTCAAGTTAAACATACATACCTTATGCAATAACGTGTTGCCTTCATTATCGCGATAGTCGAGATCGAGAGCACCTCTGTGTACCAAGCGCTCCAGTAAGTTGTATGACTTCTCTAAAGCCCAGTCAATTCCTGTTTTTGGCCGATGGTAATAGTCCGACGGCTCCTTAAGGTCGCCTCCATGATCTAACAACATATCCAATATTTTATAATTATCATCATTCTCATATACCATGGCGCGCAAAAAACCATTTAAGAGATTCTCTTTTTGTTTGGTTAAAGCATAAAAATCCGGGGTCTGATAATGTAAAAACAACTCCATTATTTTTGCGTCGAATTGAAAAACAGCGGCATGAAAAAAGGCGCTCTCTCCCTGCTTATTTTCAACATTGGGGTAGGCACCGGCTTCCAACAACGCTTTTATCACCTCTATATTCCGCAAACGAACAGCAACATGAAGGGGTGTATTCCCCTCAACATTGGCAGCATTTATATCTAGGCCTTCTGCTATCAACCATGTTACAAGCTCTCTTCGATAGGCTTCGGGTTTCATCCCGTAATTACATATCTTGTAAAGAAGCGTTTGGTCGTATTTATCTTTCCGATGAATGTCTGCCCCTTGACCCACTAATATTTTCAATAAGGAGACGGGCGCATTCACCTCAATCGCATAGTTGAGTAAAGTAATCCCCCCTACTTCTTCGTCAATTTCATCGATCCGGGTGGCAAAAGTTTCAAACCAAGCTAAATAACCAGCTAAGTCCTGCAATTGCAGACTATCGATGCGTAAGAATGTGTTAATAATACTATTGTCAAATTTGTCGTATAGATAAAGATCCGTTTCGATCAAACCTTTCCGAATAAAAAGGTCGATTATTTCGTATTGACTCGATTTAATCAACTGAGTGACGGCAGATCCAAGTGCATAATCTTGAAAATCTTTAGCACTTGTAGCCTGTTCGGTTATCGCCTTGAGTTGTTCCGAATCTTTAGCCCTTGCGGCGGACTCTATTGCTCTTAATTCGTCGTTTGTCATATTTCTAATGGGATGTGAACAAAACTAGCGAATTTGCCACTATCGGCTGCCCCTGAAATCAGCTATTTTTTTGAAGAGCCGGATAGGGCTTGTTTTCTGTCTACACAGCAAACTTGAAAGCTTAAGTTAGGTGGGCACGAGCTGCTAAACTTCTATTTTATTTCACAAAAGTATGTTTCATTTTATACTTGGTATAAATAAGAACCCATCAAAAACTTTTTTTTTGAAATACTATTGCTTTGTTAAAAATATTATCTATATTCACAGAAATGTTACAATTATGAGAGACTAAATTCAATTAAAGTCAGACTAATACAAACACAAGAACAATACAAGCAACCGATCAATACATTTTATTGATAGCAACAGAGAACAGAATGTAAGCCATCAACCAGCTTAATCCCTCGTTTATTAAACATTATTGTGCAATAGATCCTTAGAGGTTTTCTGTTATTCTCAATAACTTAATCGTGTAATCGATCGTAAAGCACTTACCCTATCAATTTATTTACGGACTCGATGCTGTGAAGCAGGCGATCACATTTGTGAAACAAAAAAATGTGCGCTGGGATATTATTGTGCTTTTTGAAAGCATTTGCAGGCCAACCTAATGTAACACAACCCGTTCTTAAACAACAATTTATAACCAAAATCACTTAACATGAAGAAAGTTTTGCTATGCTTAATGTTCTTTAGTCAATGGCTCTTATTGGGAGCGCAGACAAGAAGTATCATCGGAAAAGTATCCGATCAGACGGATGGCCAACCGTTACCTGGCGTATCCATCAAAGTAAAAGGAACGAATATCGGCACTTCCACCGACGAAGAGGGCCGATTCAATTTACAAACCAGTTTAAACAACTTATCGCTTGAAGTTTCATTTTTGGGTTACGAATCGCAAACTGTTACCGTCGCAGCCAATAACAACACCCCTCTTAATATACGTTTGGTTGCGTCAGACAATAAACTGAACGAGGTGGTAGTTACCGCTTTGGGGATTGAACGCAAAGCTAAAAGCTTGACTTACTCTACCCAGACTGTGAAGGGCGATGAACTGACGCGTGTTAAAGATGTAAACCCGATGAATAACTTAACCGGCAGAATTTCGGGACTTCAGATTAACCGCAGCTCGTCCGGGATGGGCGGTTCTGTTAATATTGTCTTAAGAGGTATGAAATCGAACCGCAGTAATCAACCGCTTTATGTAGTAGACGGTTTGCCGATTACCAATACTTCGGGCAGTGGCTCTGAGGGCCCTTTTGGTGGCGGAACAGACAAAGGCGACATTCTCAGTACCCTGAATGCAGATGATATCGCTAGTATCAACGTGTTAAAAGGCGCCTCTGCTTCTGCACTCTATGGCAGTCAGGGAGCCAACGGAGCCATTATGATTACCACTAAAAAAGGAGCGGCCGGGCGTATGCGACTGGATATATCCTCCGGCGTGACAATTGATAAACCTTTTTACTTACCCAAGCTACAATATAAATATGGCCAGTCGACGCCCGATAGTGAAGAAAGTTGGGGTGAAGCAGGCTCCTTTTCAGACCCTGTAAAAGATTTCTTCGATACAGGGACCACCTTTATTAATTCAGTTAGTTTTAGTGGCGGCACGGAAAAGATGCAGAATTATTTCTCTTATGGCAACACCACGAATAAAGGGGTACTTCCAACCAACACATTCGATCAGCATACCGTATCGCTTCGCAATACATCCAACTTCTTCGACAATAAATTGTCCTTCGATGGAAGCTTAATGTACTCCTATCAGAAGATACATAATCGCCCTGCCTCCGGTTTGTATTTCAGTCCCTTAAGTGGCCTATATATGTTTCCTCGCGGGCAGGATTTCGAAAAATATAAAACCTTCGAATACTTTTCGTCGTCAAGAAATCTATATTTACAGGACTGGTGGAATATCAATGCCGATGCTGGTCTTACGGGTACGCACCATCAGCAGAACCCGTTCTGGGTATTGCATCGAAATCCGACTGATCAGAACCGCAACAACATTATCGGCCAGGCGCAACTGCGTTACAATATAACTGATTGGCTGAATGTCACGGCACGAGGGACCCTTAACAAGCGTTGGGATAAGTGGCAACGCCGAACCTATGCCGGTACCCAAGGCGTCATTTCCGGAGAAACCATTGCGGGCGTGCTGAATGATAATGGTCGATATCAACGCGAAGAAGGAGAAAGTACCGCCTTATATGGAGATTTATTAGTCAACGGAAACAAGCAGTTCGACGATTGGAATCTGACATTTACGGCAGGTACGTCCATTAATGATGTACGCGAAAGCGGTTGGATATTGGATCAGCGTCGATTAGCTATTGCCAATGTTTTCCTATTAAGTAATATCTACCGAAATTCGCCCATCACCAGTCTAACAGAAACTGCCAACAAAAGACAGGTTCAGTCGTTATTTGGCTCAGCCAACATCGGTTACAAAGAGAAGGTTTACGTCGATCTCACCGCACGGAACGACTGGTCCTCAACATTGGCTTTCACGCCCAACAAAAGCAAAGGGTATTTTTACTGGTCGGCCGGGTTAACCACCATCCTGTCCGAACTGATGACACTTCCCGCTTTTATCAATTATAGTAAATTACGCTTCTCTTACGCACAGGTGGGTAACGATGTGGCCGCCTTTTCAACATTTCCGGTAAATACGCTAGCCACCGGAACACTGACGGCTAATGTTTCTGGCCCGTATAAAGGGCTTCCGCTTAAACCCGAAATTAGCAGAAGTTTTGAACTTGGTTATGAAGGTCGTTTCTTTAACGACCGCGTTAACATAGATTTAGCACTATATAAGACCAATACAAAGAATCAATATTTCTCTTATGACGGCCCCGTCGGCGCGGTATATACTACCGTGTTTCTCAATGCCGGAAATGTCGAAAACAAAGGGATTGAGCTTGCCTTAGGTGTTGACGCGATCAAAACCGGGCGTTTCACATGGAATACGGGCGTGAACTTTACGGCAAACCGCAACAAAATATTAGAGTTGGCGCCCGGCCTTGGCGAACGCTATAGTATTGGTGGCAATTTCAATGTTCTGCGCCTGGGTGGATCTTTCGGTGACTTTTGGGGACGCACATTCTTACGTGATGCGAATGGTACTCTTATCGTGGACGAAAACGGAAGACCTCAAGGCGGACCCGATGGCTACCTTGGCAATAATAATCCCAAATCTATCATTGGATGGAACAATACGGTAAGCTATGGAGACTTCTCGCTGAGCCTTACCATCGATGGCCGTTTTGGTGGCCAGGTTATCAGCATTACTCAAGGTTATTTAAATTCTTTCGGTGTGAGCCAAGAAAGCGCCGATGCCCGTGATCGGGGCGGTGTAGATGTTCCGGCGGTACAAGCCGATGGCACGCCGTGGCAAGGTCTATTACCAGCACAGGCTTATTATGGTGCAATCGGTAACCGGGATGGAATTATTGAAGGGCAAATTTACGATGCCACCAATATTCGCCTACGCGAGCTTTCTATCAGTTATAAATTGCCGATCAAATGGCGCGCGGTTCAACAAGCTTCGCTCAGTCTTTCCGGAAGGAACCTGTTTTTCTTTAAAAACGATGCTCCATATGATCCGGAGCTTAACACAACCACCGGTGTCGGAGGCCAGGGTTATGATATTTTTGGCTTACCCACTACTAGAAGTTTCGGTTTAACATTAAAAGCATCTTTCTAATTGACAACATTATGGACACGATCAATAAATTTAAAAAATACAGCATACTTTTCATTGCGTTCATCGGATTAGCCGTCGGTCAGAGTTGTACGGACAAGTTCGAAGAGATCAACACCAGCCCTGTGGGCGTTACAGATGATCAGGCAAACGCCGATTATGCTTTAATAGCATCCTTTCTAGCACAGGCACAACGCGACATTATTCCGGAGGATGTGGGCGAATACCAACTAGCCAATAATTTGTGCAGCGACGCCTATGGCGGTTACTTTGGTGCGCAGGCGCCTTTTGTGGGTAATGCCAATAATCTAACCTATAGCCTAGTGCAAGGTTGGTATCAGGCTATTTGGGTGCAGCGTTATATTAAAGCGATGAATCCGTTATATCGTGTGATCGAATTGACGAAAGAAGATCAAAATTTACAGGATATTTATGCTTTTTCCCTTGTGCTAAAGGTAGCGGCCATGCATCGTACTAGCGATAAGGTCGGCCCAATTATTTATAGTAAGTATAATGTGATCAACGATGATGGCGGAATCTCTTATGACTCGCAGGAACAAGCCTATACCCTATTTTTTGAGGACTTAAATAAAGCGATTGACATCCTTAAAACGATTCAAAACAACGAGGATTCTCCGGCCATGCAGAAGGCCGACCTTGCCTATACCTCGAAACGGTATAGCCATTGGCTTAAATTTGCCAATACATTGCGTTTGCGACTGGCTTTACGCATCGCTTATGTCAATCCTACATTAGCTAAAACCGAGGGCGAGAAAGCCCTGGACCCTGTAAATGGCGGTTTATTGGAAAATGTAGTCGATAACTGCTACATCACCTTAAGTGTAGACCATCCCTTAAACATCATCACCAGTAGTTGGAGTGATACCCGACTGGGTGCTCCATTTGAATCTATTTTACGCGGTTACAACGACCCTCGTCTACCCAAACTATTCCTTACCGCAACGGATCCCGCTGTCGCCGGACAATATAAGGGGATCCGTTCCGGTATTAACATTGATGCCAAAAGCCGGTACGACAATTACTCCAAATTGCAACCACAAGCTATGAAGATGCAATTAATGGTAGCTCCCGAAAGCTGGTTTTTGAAAGCCGAAGCGGCATTGAGAGGTTGGAGCAATGCAGGAGATGCGAAAACCAATTATGAGACAGGCATCGACCGGTCTTTTGAGATGTATAATTTAACCGCTCAAGCAAGCGCTTATAAGAATGATGCAACAAGCATGGCTATGCCTTACGTAGATCCGAAGGCTGTTAAGAGCGGGGAAAATGACGTTGCTGCTTCTTCTCCTTACCTGAGTAAAATTACAATCAAATGGGATGATGCTGCTACCAGCGCGACTAAGCTGGAACGCATCATCACCCAGAAGTGGATTGCTATATTTCCGGACGGTGATGAAGCCTGGGCTGAATATCGGCGCACCGGTTATCCTATTCTATTTCCTGTTGTAGTAAATTATAGTGGTGGAACGATACCTACTATTCCCGGCGTTAGACGGATGCCCTATCCGCAACGTGAATATAACAGTAATAGTGCGGCAGTAGCCGAGGCTGTTGAGATGCTAGGCGGGCAAGATAATGGCGGGACCCGTTTGTGGTGGGACGTTGCTGATAAAACCTTTTAATAATTAAGCATTAAAAAGGTCTGAATAATTTAACTATTCAGACCTTTTCTATCGTTTGAAAAAAGTCTAATTTTCGATATTCCTATTATTTGGATTACACAAAATATTTCGATATTTTTTTCTTTAACAAAAAAAATTATTATCTTGCAACGTACTGATAAGAAGCCTAAATTTCTTAAACCTGTTCCTAAACGCAGGGCTCAGTTATCGGAAAAATCACAAAGGCTTCTTCTATTTTGCGTTATGGCGCTTTAGTCTCTAGGCTTTACACATATAATCGCAGACTAGAAAGATAGAGAGGGAAAGATTTATTGTTCTTAAACATATAGGCACTGCTTTAAACGAAGCGCTGTGCCTTCAAAAGATCTTAGGTGATTAGCTTACGGCTTTTCGCTTAAAAGTTTTTGTTCTGTGTTTGTTTGGCACACGCCTGCGGCCCTCTCCCCGAGGGCTGCTTACGGCGTGGCATGGAAAAACAAATCCAAATACAAAAAACCCCGGCACTGCATGCAGCCCGGGGTTTTCTTTTAGCTTTTTTTGCTTAATAAGTAGTAGTATCTTGCTCGGTAACTGTTGTATCGCCATCTTGCGAGCTTTCAGGCGCCTTATCAATCAGCTCCATAAATTGATCCAACTTAGGTGTAATGATGATCTGGGTACGTCTGTTGCGCGTTCTTCCAGCCTCCGTATCATTGCTTGCAATTGGGTTATATTCTCCACGTCCACCAGCAGTAAGTCGCTTAGGATCTACCCCGTAGTCGTTTTGCAAGGCCTGTACCACCGATGAAGCACGCAGCGCACTTAAATCCCAGTTGTTCCGGATGTTCTTCTGCGAAATTGGTACATTGTCCGTATTACCTTCAATTAACACTTCATACTCCTTGTAATCCATGATAATCTTAGCAATTTTACCTAATGTTTCGCCGGCAGCCGGAGAAATTTCATAACTACCCGATTTATAGAGCATGTTATCCGAAAGCGAGATATAAACCACACCTTTTAACACTTGAACATCCACATCCTGCATCTCTTCACGGCTCAAGGAGCGCGTCAGATTATTGGTCAACACCATATTAAGCGAGTCGCTTTTAGCCTTGGTATTCACCAAATGCTGGATGTATTTGTTAGAAGCATTAATTTCATCCACTAACTTGGCGATGTTGGCATTGCCCTGGCCGCTGTTGGTTAAACATTTATCCAAAGCCGCCTGTAGCGAATTTACATTCGACTTGTACTGCGCGATCTGTTCTTCTAGATCCGTTACGCGAGATTTGGCATTCGTCAATTCATGCTGACTATTCAGGAACTTTAAATCCAAGTCCTTATACTTCGTTTGCAACTCGGTATAATCGCTTTGCAAAGCTGTATACTTTTTGTTGCCCACACAAGCACTTGCAAGTAGCGCTATGGCTAGAACTGCAAGGGGCAAACTAAACACTTTCTTGTACATAATTGTTTTCATTTATCAATAAGCAATGTCTTATATGTAAATATCGTGCCAAAAGTAGAAGGCAGTAGGCTATAAGCTATAGGCTTTAGGCTAAATCGTTACATAAAGGCGTCCTTGATCCGACCTTGAGCCGTGCTCTATCCGTGTCCTATTCCCCCTATATCCCAGTGATATCCCTATACAGTACGTAAAAAAGCCCAAAACACGGCTTTTTAAGCAATACCTATCGGACTACTATCGGACTCGAATATAGTAAGGATGTGCATCAGTTTATAGACGGCTGCTACAGCTGTTAAAATATGTTAAAGTTGCTAGCCAGGTAGGTTGAACTTTTTAATTGGCAGAAATAGCAATAAATCCGGCACCGTGTCTGCCAAAATCGTTTGCTATTTCGCTGAGCAAAATATAAATATCTTCATCGTACTTTAGTATTATTTCAACAGCATCACAGCAAATACAAGCAACTTTAAACCAATTCCAACTGACATTGAAACAAACATGAACAGCATGGTAGTAAATCCAACTGCATTTAAAACAAAGTAAGTTGTCTTTACTATAAAGGTGATCAACTTTAACACAATTCCAAACAACTTTATATTAAAGATATACGGAATTAACTTGACTCCAACCAGGAGTAACTCAATTCCACCTGTCTTTATAGTAAAGACAAACGGCTTTACTATAAACCCGTCTGATTTTATAATAAATGCAACGGACATCAACACAATGTCGACCGACATTATTATAAACCCGTATGACTTAGAAACAAAGTCATATCGGTTTGCTTTAATTCCGCGCGTCTTTAATACCATCCCGATCGGAATTGGCACAAAGCCATACGGAAATACGATAAAGACGACCGGGAGCAAGTTGAATACAAAAGTCCTTGTTACAAAGTCAATATGATCCATGATAAAGACAATCGTCTTTATGGTAGGTTCTCTGGATTAATGGTTATTTATCTGTTTCGATTATCGATCTCCAAATAAGGGTAAGGAACTTAACTATCAAAGAAGAAGGGCGAGTGCTGAAAGAATAGATTCTTGAGTTGGTGGATATTGAGCAAGAACACCGGTAATCGCATGAAGCTAATCAGCAATTTGAGAGCAACAAATTTATAAAAACAAATTTGAGTTTATCTCTACCAAGCATAAAATTAATTTCATATAATCAAAACCAAATTTCGTCCTCATAAAATGGCATTCTGTGTAATTTTTTTGATTTAGCCGATTTTAATCACTTGCTTTGCGGCCGTTCAACGAGGCCTTGCCTCCTAAACTTATATTTATGTTTATGAAGTATTTCAAAAAATCATTAGTAGTGCCCATGGTACTGCTCAGCCTATCCTTCGCAGCCTGTAACAAGGATAATGCAGTTCAACAAGAGACAAAAGAAAAAGCCCAAATTGAGACCCTACGGCAGTTTCTAGCAGAAAAAATGCATTTGGACGTTTCTTCCATTGTGTTTAATAAAGAAACCCAAGCGTTTAAGCTACCTGGGGACTACGATCGTGAGCTTAAGTATGAAGATGTTCTTGATGTTTATAACCGTGACAAAAACCTAGATAAGAAATAAAATGAAAAAGCTGCTATATACGTTATTAGCCTTTGTTACCTTAATCAATGTGGCAAAGAGCCAAGTGATAGATATAAAAATTGGGATGTGGGGAGTTCAAAACATATATCTTCATGATGGGAAAATCAAGTATGAGTCCAACAGTGGCGAAACTCCATTCAATACCGTCATGCAATTCCAACGATACGATGGTTCCACACAAGTTAAAGCGCAAGCGATCTATGTTTTAGATGCCAACGGCTTCGAAACCGCAATTTCTGATAGTATTTTTGTAACTACCTCTGATTTTACACAAGCTACCGGTACTTATTGGAGTAAGGAGTTTGCTAAAACAGCAAAGCTGCAACCAAATAACAAGGCCGGAGTTGTGAAGCTCAAATGGCGTTATTGGGATACTTATAGCGGAACAACGCCAAAATGGTCTTCGTATTATTATGCAAGTAAGACGTATGGAACGATTTCCGCAGGCGATATAGAAACACCTTATCCCGCAGGTTCAATTTCCGTACCAGCAGATTATGATGGAGATGGAAAAATGGATATATCTATCAAAGACGCGAGCGGATACTGGAGAATAGACTACGCAAAAAACGGATTCGGTGTTTGGGATGTGGTTTTAGCCAACTATGGCAATTCTATTGAGGCCGTACCAGTACCTGCTGACTATGATGGGGATGGCAAAACTGATTTAGCCATTAAGGATTCGAACGGCTATTGGCGGATAGACTATACAGCCAATGGATTTGGTTCCATTGATATAGCTTTGCCAAATTATGGAAACTCTCCCAAAGCTTTACCTGTACCAGCCGACTACGATGGTGACGGCAAAGCAGACTTAGCAATCAAAGATGATAATGGCTATTGGCGGATAGATTATGCCAATAATGGTTACGGTTCAATCGATGCTGTATTCGCCGGTTACGGAAATTCGACAGATGCCATTCCTGTCCCAGCGGATTACGATGGTGACGGCAAAGCAGATTTGGCTATTAAAGATAAAAACGGATATTGGTGGATAGATTATGCCGCAAACGGATTTGGTTCTTTTAACGTTTCGTTACCGAATTATGGATATTCAAATGCTATACCAGCGCCAGCCGATTACGACGGTGATGGTAAAGCAGACCTTGCAATCAAAGATACCAATGGTTATTGGTGGATAGATTATGCCGCAACAGGTTTTGGTTCTTTTGACCTAAAATTTCCGAACTATGGCAATTCAATCGATGCAGTGCCAGCGCCCGCTGACTATGACGGAGATGGGAAAGCAGACCTCGCCATAAAAGATGCAGACGGATATTGGAGGATAGACTATGCAAATAATGGTTATGGCTCATGGGATGTAGTTGTTAATTTGAGATAAGCTCTCAATACAAAACGCCTGGGATATAAGTTAACTGCTTTCTCTTAGGCGTTTTGGTAAATTTATAATGCATGTGCAATTATTAAAAATATAACCACGTTTTATTGCAACGATACAAACTACCATTCCATTTTGCCAAGCATCAATTCCATTCTCAACAACGATTAGATAAACCGCGTAACTGCCTCGTTCATTATTTCTTACATTAATTTTGTAATCTAAATAATAGCAAACAGCTTTAAGCTTTACACTTTTTTTAATACGCTGTATTTAACCAATCTGGCAGCTAGCGATATATCTTCATCGTCCAATCCGTTCAAATCATTATTATAACCATTTACTGTTATAAGTCAGCATGCAAAGGGCACAACTAGAATCTCTTAAATCGTGCGAACGCCCTCTTTTTTTGAAGAAAGAGAGACAAATAATTTAGAACAGTACGCATAATTTGATCCGATTATACATAACCACAACAAACTAAACAACAAAAAAGTTACATTAAAACTGTATCATAGAACATATTCCTTCGTTTTTATCTTAAGTCATGATATAGCAACAGCAGTACACTTCCTATTAATACCAACAAAAGTTTATGGGAAAAGAAGTAAAAAAAGTCTTAGTAGCAACAAATCATTTGGAAGGCGTAGGCGGGTCTGAACTTTATACATACGATTTAATTAAAGCGCTGAGTGAGTTACTGGGTATAGAGGTAGAATATTTCACTTTTGATAAGGGATTGATATCTGACAAAATAGAAGGAGAGTTAAAAGTTCCTTTTATGTCAAAAAAGAAATACGATCTAATTTTTGCTAATCATAACACTACTGTAAGAGAACTGTTTTCGAGAGCTCCAATCATACAAATCTGTCATGGCGTGTTACCTGAGCTTGAGCAACCCTCTCCTCTTGCAGATTTTCATGTGGCGATTTCCGAGGAGGTATCATTACATCTAAATGAATTAGGTTATCAAAATGAGGTGATATTAAATGGGATAGATATACAAACTAAGAAGCCAACAAGTTCGCCAAACCAAAAGTTAAAAAGAGTACTTTCATTATGTCAAAGTGAAAAAGCGAACATCGCATTAAAGGAGATCTGTGCGTCTAAGGGTTTAGACTTTTCTTCCTATAATAAGCATAAAAATCCAATTATTGAAGTGGAAAAAGTAATTAACCGCTTTGATTTAGTCGTAGGAATTGGAAGATCCATCTATGATGCCATGGCATGTGGAAGACCTTGTCTAATATATGATAATAGAGGATACAATGGAAATAGAGCAGACGGTTATTTACGTCCCGAAAAATTTTGGAAATATATAACAAAGAACTGTTCTGGTCGGTATTTGAATAGGCAGTACAAAGAAACAGAATTAATACGGGAAATGGAGAAATACGATCCCAAAGACGGAGAACGACTTAGGGAAATCGCCTTATCAACCTTAAATGCTCATGATATGGCCCGTAATCTATTACTTATGACTGATTATTTAACGTGGCAAAATCGTTTGAATAAATGGAAAAGATTCACAAGCAACACCAAGCTCGTCAAGCGAGCTTTTTTCTATAAAAGGATATATAATGCAACGAAATGGACGTATTTTAATAAAACATACTAGATGTCGGGCTTATCTAATCCTTTTTTTGATAAATGAGGCACTCTCAGGTGAGTTTTTTTAGTATTCCAAGTTTATTTAACCATTTAACCTTACGGGATTTCCCTTTTTCCAAAGCCTTCTCTGTAGGAGAATACTTAACATGTATCCCTTCCTGATCATTGCTAGTGTCACAAACTAAATGATCAATAGTGTGGGACGGTAAATATTTTAACTTTGACCATATAGTTGGAATCAAGGGGTGGAAATTATTGTAATATACAAAATTGTACTTATCGCATGCCTGCCATAACCGAAAATAACTATCTACGTTAAAATCGTCTTTGTGAGACCAACTTTTTAGCTTTTTAAGTAAATCTGTTTCTTCTCGTCCCCAACTTTGATGAACCATTTTATAACTTACAAATAACTTATCCTCCCCTGTTCTTCTGGCTTGTTCATATTTCGGATACCTTGTTGCTACAGGTAAATACTCGTCCGAATCTATTACAAGAAATCCATCCTCAAGTTCTTTATAAATCGTTAATACTTGAACATATACACAAACGGTAAAAGTCCGATCGATTAAATAATTCTTAATTTCTTTAAGCAAAAACTCTTTAAAACCAGCAAAATTAATAAAATACTCATCAGCATCTATCTGTATATGCCATCCACCTTCTCCCATAAATTCTCCAAGCATATTTCGCTCACGTGTATCGTTTTCCATGGGCGACAAATGGGGATCATAAAAATCATCTTTGTAAATGACAATTTTGTTATCGATATCAAAAGTTTTTAACCATTCAAAAAACTCTTTCGGAACTACAAAATCATCTCCTGACCATGTTCTATTATTTTCGTCAATTGCTAAATATACCGCATCTGCTGCTTCGTAAACCAAGGGAATAGAACGATACAAATATTTGAAGTCATATGAAACTAAAAAGCCAACCTTAATAATGTTATTCATAAAAATCTTATATCAAAACAGAAAAATGTAAATAGGTTCAGTGTTAAAGAGGTAGCCCATACAGAGCTCGAATTAGATAAAAAACCAATTGATCATCAGACTATATATCATATCCTTGATTTTTAAAATAGGTTTCCAGAAGTCCCGGCACTTATCCCATCCATGACATCCAAAAGGCAATTTCTGATTGACCAACGACCACGCTAGTACTGGATAACTTTCTATAGAAAAAGTTAATGCTTTTTTATAGTCAGGAACTCTTAAATGTCTTTTTTTTCGGTTTATTTCTATCGACCAGAACACGTCTTCATTAAACTGTTTCTCCGGATGTTGAAGATAGTAGTCAATCAGAAATTTGTATTTTTTGCAGATTCTATGGAACAATTCGACCTTTCTTAAAGAGAATCCTCCGTTCCCCACTACGTTGTGGAATTGAAGTTCTGCAGGCAGTCCGCTTACGGCGTCTTTAATGTTAAATCTCCTGTGCGCCCAGCCTCTTATAGATTCTTTGATAAACTTGGCTTTATCGACATAGTCTCTATAAAGCCAAGGCGCTCCAATATAGTCATAGTTTTGCTTGCACCAATAGTCAAGTTGATCACTAAACACAAAAGCATCTGTTTGGTAAATTAAAATATACGAGCTCTGTAAGAACTTAACGTAAAAATCTTCGGAAAGCATGAGGGAATTGTAACCAGCTATCCCTTGAAAATATTTTGCCTCAAAATTTTCTACGCGATCGAAATGAAAAGGATAATAATCTAATTGGAGTCCTGCGGGTTTTACTACAACAATGGGGTAATTAGAAAGTACATTGAAGCATTGTCGAATAGATAACAGGTCATCATTCGAAGGAACTTCCTTATATAAAGGAATAATAATCTCCGCCGTATGTTTTTTTCTATCGATGTTAAACATAAAATCTGCTTAAGAAACTTTCATTAATTGATGATCCATCAGTTCGAAAAAGGCCTGATTAGCGTAGTTTGCTCGAAAAAAATTAATCGCCTTTTCACGAGTTTCAACATACATATCTCGATTTTCAATAAGCGACTTAATACTTTCTGCAAATTCCCGAGGCGTTTCTGCTACCATACAACCGTTACCTACTTTATTTAAAAGACCATCCGTACCTCTCGGTGTAGCCACGACTGGCAGTCCGAAGGAAAGGGCTTCCAATACCTTAACTTTGACCCCCGTACCACTAAGCATTGGACAAATTGCTAAACGCGACTCTTTATAAAAACTGTCTAACTCACCTGCAAACCTCACTTTATGAATGTTACAATCGATAGGAATATGGTCTACTATTTTTCCAATTACACAAATTTTTATTCCTTGGGACAATAACGGAAATACTTTTTCAAAAAACCACTTCGCCGATTCTATATTGTGGTTATTATCACTAGCCACATAAATTAGGTCATATATTATACTTCTATTGTTATATTGACAGTTATCTGGAAAACTAATCGGTATAAGCCTCACTTTATTTCCACAAAATTGGCTAAATAAATATTGCTCTTCGACAGAAACGACCCAAATTTCATGAAAGTGTTGGAGCCTCTCAATTTCCTCCTTAAAGGTATTCCCTATATCTATTTGAGAATTATGTTGAATTTGTGAAGTTAGAAAATCATGTGTATCAATAATAAGCCTTGGTCCTTTCCATCTTTTCGCTTTCTTAACAAAATTAGCCCAATAGGCGTAGTTTATAATAATATAGTCATATTCAGTAGACTTTATTAGCATTTCGAACTGGAATCTATTATACGTGGTTGTAAAATCTGGCAACGATATTTTATTCGTTCGTTGAAAAACTCTCAGTAGTTTAAATTTCAAATAGGTTCTAATATCGGTAACAGTAGGCTTCTTATTGAGTTTAATAATATTTCTAAATGATCCTCTATCCTTTAATTCCTTCAATTGTACCTCATCTTCCGGGCCTTCCCAAAAATCATCACTATATACGAGATCAACTTGAAATTGCCGCTCCTTAAAATATTCTAGCAACATCCACGCCCTTTTAATACACCCCATATTATCATTCATCAAATTGTGAGGAAAGAAATAAAGTATTCGATTCATTTCCAAAAATTTAAAACTATTGTATTAATTTATTATAACAATCCATTGTTTTTTGCAAACAGTTCGTTAAAGAGAACATTTGCAGTCTTTTCAATCCGTTCTCTATTAAATTTGATCTTAATTTTTCATCTGTAAGAACTAAATTCACGGCCGCTGCAATATCATCTATATCCTTTGGATTAAAATAAACAGCACTATCTCCCGCGGTTTCAGGAAAACAACTTGTGTTACTACAAACTACTGGACATTTATTATTAAAAGCTTCCAGAATCGGCAAACCAAATCCCTCATATAACGAAGGGTATACAAAACATACAGCATTGGCATAATATAACTTCAACTCCTCTTCATGAGCATCCACCTGCTTTACGTATTGAGCAAGATTAAGACGATTAATCAGTTCTACTTCAGCTATACCGAAACTCCCGCCACCAACACAAAGTAAGGCAATATCATATCCTTTTAAAATATTAGCGGTGGCAGTAATAAACTTATAAAAGTTTTTATAACCATCCCGAGAACCCACATATAGCACATATGGAACCGAATGCTTGCTTTTCCCCTGTTCTTGGGGTTCAGAATGAATGACCAACTTATCAAATAAACTATGATGAATTACAGTGATCTTGTCTTCTGGAATATTCAATAGCAGTTGAAGATCTCTCTTAGTTGATTCCGAGATGGCGATAATGTGGTTAGCCTTATTTATAGCTTTTTTTTTTCACAAGCACGGTTTCATCATTTGGGGCGGAAAAACTCAGGAAACAATTCGTGAATCATATCGTGAACCGTAATAACATAGGGTCTTTTTAAACTATCAAGGAAATACGGATTATAGTAAGTAGGATGAAAAACATCAAAATCATTTTTACCTATCAAATATTTTGAATATTTCTCATTCCATTTATATATCTTCTTTTGCTTCTTTAAAAACAACTCACCCATTGTTTTACTAAGCACAGAATTCTTCGCCTCTAAGTAGTGATTCCTACTGTAAAGTAACTTTATATGACTAGAAATCCCTTCGTTAGATTTCAGACCCTGTGAAAGTGCTGAAAAATAACGGGAAATCCCGCCATAATTCTGAAGTGAAAAAATCTGATGATCAAAAAGTATCTTCATCTACCTATATTTTAATCTCGCACACCATATAGTTCAATCTATTAACAAAAAGGGGTATATTATCAGAAAAACTTAGAGTCAATTTTATTTCTCTCTCTCAATTTTTTTAAACAATATCTCAGGTAAACTAAAACACCTAAATATTGTTTTACCAGCCTTGGCTTATCCCTTCTAAAATCCTCGTCATGAGTATAAGAAGAATAACCATCCATATTATAATAGGACACCTCAATTGGTAAATATCTTTTTTTAAACGTTCCGTCGCCCCAACATTGCATATTTAACAAATAATCTGCAAAAACCTTATATTTCAAATCGTATTTGTATTTGTGAAAAACAATACACGGGTAAGCGATGGCTTGATGGCAAGGGTTTCGTTTAGCTAATTTATATTTTGTAAACACTCCCCCTAAAACCTCGAAATCGCTTATGCAATTTCCATAATATATACTTCGTTTATCTGCAAAACTCTCCACAAATGAAGGAAACGTAGGAAGGAGTCTATCATCCGCTCCTAAAAACAGCACCCAGGTTCCCTTTAGAAGGGTTAGAGCTTTGTTCATTGCATCATAAATTCCCTGATCAGGTTCGCTGATCATTATATCTATATGATTTTCAAAAGCCCCCACTCTAGCCATTGTTTCGTCGGTACTGCCCCCGTCAACTAAGATTAGCTGTAAATTGCTTCCACCATAATCTACAATACTTTGCAAACATTTGGTAATGTGTTTTTCTGCATTATAGGTTACTATTACGATGCTTAGGCGATAATATCCTGACATAATCACTTCCCCTAGATCTAATTTTTTCACCATTCTTAATTTGTCACTTTGAGAGAAAAAATGTTAATATATCACAACAATGTGGATTTAAAGACCGACAAAACCATTATAAGACTTGTATATTTGTCCATATGAACAACTCCCATGCGATCGACGTAGTTATACCTTCGTTTAGATTGGACGAACACATTTTAATACCAATCATCGATCTTAAAAAACCTGAAAAATATGACATACATATCTATATCGTCGCTGACAATCCAAACGCTACAATACCATCAAAAATAAATGAGTTATCAAAACAAGGACGAATCCATTTAATAATAAACGATGTAAACTTAGGCTTTTCCGCAACAAGAAACAAAGGAATTCAAGCTGGAAACAGTAAATGGATACTACTCTTAGATGATGATATTGTTCCTGACGAAAAATTATTATATGCGTACACAAATGTAATCGAGAAAAATGCGAACGCAATTGGGTTTATTGGTGTAACAGACTTCCCTCCTCCTTTCAATAGTGCGACTAAGGCATTAACGATAAACGGATCCACAGCCCACTTCAATATCGCCAGACAAAAGACAAGAATGAAATGGGCTCCGACAGCTAACATAATGCTCAATAGGGAAAAACTTACTTCACCTATGTTTGATAAGAACCTAAAAAAGGGAGGGGAAGATATCGAATTTCTTGTCCGAAATAGCTTGGTAAATAACGATGAGTACATTTCGGTTCCAGATGCCATTGTTGTCCACCCTTGGTGGAATAGCGGAAAAATGCAAACTGGACGAATGATTCGATATGGCATAGGCGCTGCAGAAATAGCAAATCTTCCTGCTATAAGACCTTATACCTACATTGATTTCACCAATTCTTCAGAGACGTTACTCTTATTACTTTTGCTGGCAATTCCAGCGTCAATCTGTGGCTTTTTAAAAATAATCCTAATCTTTATGCTAGCCATAGTGTTAAGTGAGTTTATCACTAATTTCATCAGGACAATAAAGGACACGAAAACAATTAATTTTGATATAGCTTGGCGCCTAATGGCAATTAAAAACATTTACGAAATTGGTCAATTGTGGGGCAATCTACGTATGGGGCATCTTAACGGATTTTCTAGAAGGATAGACATGAGCTTTAAAAAGGCCTCACCATCATGGTTTAGGTTAAATCGTTGGAAAATTATTAAGTTACTTTTGATAGCTATCATCATTATTGCAGCTATTTCATTATGATAGTAAAAAGAATTCTATACCTCTAAATTTAATACAGCTCCCTCAAGTCCATCTTTGCATCTAATATTTCCTTCCTTTACCACTTCCTTGTATTTTAGATAATTTGCCTGTTCGCTTAATCGAGGGTTATAGGGATGATCAAGATGATAACAAATCGCTTTTAACTTAACGGTTTTCTGCAATAACCCCAAGTTAATAAACCTAGCAGCTAACTCAATGTCTTCATGACCCCAGCCTTGTAGCTCGTTGTTATAGCCGTTTATAGCAACAAAATCTTTTTTCCAATAGGCGCAGTTACAGCCTCTAAGATCGTGAGATCGCTTGTGTTTTTTGATAAAAAGCTTAGATAACGAGGGTAGTCGACAAGCATTTAATCTATTGGTTATACCACACGAGTATGGCTTTATAGTTACTCTTTTTTCTTTGCTAGCTAAAATTCGACTTGTTTTCAGAGAAGATAGTAGCACACGGCTTCCTTTAATATAACAGCCCTTTTCCGCTTCTTCGATATGATCCTTAATAAAATTTGGATGTACTATAATGTCACCATCAATTTGCACAATATAATCAGAAGAGGAAGAAGCGATAGCTGCATTCATGATTATGGCTTTTCTGAATCCTTCATCTGGATGCCAGAAATGTCTGATAGGAACCGGAAACTCTTGCTTAAAAGAACTAATTAGGTTTTTCGTCCGACTATCCGACCCATCATCTGCTATAAGAACTTCATCAGGTAGTATATATTGGTTTCTGACAGACACAAGCACCTGGTGAAGGGCCTCAGGCCAATTATAAGTAGAAATAACAAGTGCAACGCGAACGTCCTTAAGCATTATCGAAAACGAAAGATTTCTCTAGGTCTAAGATTCTATTAGAAAAAATCCCCGTATCGCACCATATCTGCTTTGTTTCTCTTGTCTGCTTAAAGGCGTTCTCATTAGCAACTAAAAATTGCTTGGAATTTTCCTTATGGTGAATGTGGAAAGCAACGGCACCTAATTTCAAAAATCTTTTTCTCACACCTCTGTTAAGCAATCTCGCCACAAATTCTTTATCTTCGGGACCCCAACCACAAAATGATTCATTATATCCATTAACGGCTAACGCATCGCTCTTCCAAAAGGCCATATTGCAACCGTGAATTTCGTAAATCTCATCACCTTTGTTTTTATAACGATATTCGAAAAGACGCCATAGAAACGGGATTCTCACGGCGCTAAAGAAATTAGTTATCCCTCTACTGAAAGCATTAATTGCGGAACTTCCATTTCTTAACATCGAATTCGATTTACCTTTATTTATATAAATTCTACTTGCTCGAACCAAGGTATTCCGTTTTGCAAATCTTAGATGATCAGCTACGAAACTTGGGTGCATAACAATGTCTCCATCCGTCTGTATAATATAATCTCCACTCGCGGCCAAAATAGCTTTATTACGAATTTCTGCTAATCTAAACCCCTTATCCTCATGCCAGACATGTTTCAATGGAACTGGGAAGATACTTTTGAATGAGTCGATAATGCATTTAGTTTCTTCTGTAGAGCCATCATCCGCGATAATGACTTCATTCGGTAAAACCTTTTGTGTCAATACGCTTTTAAGCGACAAACTTAAAGCCTCCGGCCAATTGTATGTTGATATTATTAGGGATGATGTCGGTTTTTTTTTCTCCATAATCTAACGTATAATGCTCTTGCTAAAGTACTAAACGAAAATGCGGCCAATTTGCTACACTGCTATCAAAAGCTTTTTTATAAACGATAAATACTGCGTTCAACACGCTTATTTTTGCTAATTGAGCAGGTGACTCAACTATTAATAAGCAAAACATTTACCTTCTGAAAATCCATATTACTATACAAAAATCCTGCCACGATACATTCTATATCTCCACATTTTGTTCGAAAAGTTTAGTCTTCCTCAGCAAACCATTCGTCTTTCAAGTCGTCAATCTCTCTCCTATCTTTCTTAGTAGGGCGACCAGTCCCCCGATCGCGTTTTAAAACCGGCGCGTGGAACATCGATTTATAACCATATGTTTCTTCTACAGGCGTTAAATCTTCATAAAAAGTAACCGCCGTTTTTGCATCCACACGCTTATCTAACAAATCAAGCACTTTGACTACCTTTTTTTCAATACCTTTTTGAATGTGATAGGTTTCACCCACTTTTACGACATAGGAAGGCTTAATATTTTGACCGTTTAACTTCACCCGACCAGCTTTACAGGCCTCTGTTGCTAAACTTCGTGTTTTAAAAATGCGGATCGCCCATAAATATTTATCAATGCGGAGCTTCTCTAACTCTTTGGCCATAATTTACAAATGTACCCTTTTAAGGGGAAAGCTCAAAATGGAGCTTTTTCTTGTTACTTTTAAAAAGAACGTTTTCTTAATCAACTTTTTCTTGGCAAAAAGTTGAACAAAACCCAAGGCTGTGCAGGCTACCTTGCAACTGA
The DNA here is from genome assembly GCF_030372825.1 of Olivibacter sp. 47. Lineage (NCBI taxonomy): Bacteria > Pseudomonadati > Bacteroidota > Sphingobacteriia > Sphingobacteriales > Sphingobacteriaceae > Olivibacter > Olivibacter sp. 47. The sequence goes on along the minus strand of NZ_JAUCNR010000001.1, from coordinate 4,111,253 downwards.
TTGCAAAGCATCGCTGGCGCGTATTGGAGCCGTTTCACTTCCTCAATCCGCTTAGATATTGCCACATGAACAGACATGCAAATGCTTTGCGGCTCGTTGCCTCGGTATCCTCCAAGGCCGTTTTACCAACTCACGGGGCTATATTTAGGGCTGAAGATATGGTACGCTTGGTTAAAAGTAAAAGTCCATCGTTCTACTAAAATGCCGCCTCCAAAATTTACATCATGCAGTGGGAGGCACTACCATTCCTGTAAATTTTGCCTGCCTGCGGTAGGCAGGAAGCGGCGATTTTATTCACTACTTCATTATTTTCAAAGGTGTTCATGGACTCCCTACGGTCGTCTCTTCGCTTCTTTTCTTTCGCGGACCTTCCCCTTAGGGAAAGCTTGAATGCCTTAAAAAACGAAAACTTAATGAAAAGAAAGAAAGAAGTTAAAATAAACGTTCTTATAATATAAACACCCTGCATCTATATGTTAAAGCTTGTTTAGAAGCAAGGCATTTAAATTTGATACGCTAATCCCCCCTAATCCTTATTAAAATCGCTTTTTTTAAAAATAGCTCTAAATATAATCCAAACAAGACTACCTGAGAGCACACCCACTAACGCACCACCAAGAATATCAAACGGATAATGAACGCCATTGTAAATTCTGCTATAAGAAACCAGCAAAGCCCAGAACAATAAAATGATCTTCAACCAATTATATTTTGCAGGCAGTAAGAAGAAGAGAAACGTTACAAGCCCAAATGCATTGGCACTGTGAGATGATACAAAACCATATTTACCACCTGGACCCGCTTCGCTTAAATGAACCAGGCCGGCTAAAGTTGGTTCGTGAGAAGGTCGAAAACGTTTCACCAGATTTTTCAAAAGTCCGGAAGCAGTCTGATCACACAAAGTAATAGTTACCGTAATTGCGAGTAGAATATAAATGGTGAATTTCTTATAAATTCTAACTAAAAAAAAACACTATCACAGCGTAAAACGGAATCCAGAACAATTTATCACTTGCCCAATACATTATCGTATCAAAGAAAGCATTGTGCTTTCCGTTGATTGCTAGGAATAATTCTGTGTCAAACTGTTTTAAATCTTCAAGCATTGATTTCATTTAATAAAGTTTTAGGTTAATGTCTGAAATGGTTTTTTTATTTCAATAACTGACTGCTATATTAACCTGACGTGACCATGGTATTCAGAATAGCCGTTAAACATTAAATCCTGATGAGATATTTGTACAATTTCAGGACTTTCTTTACTTTGCGTTTAATCAACATTTTATTTAATGCTCTACTTATTTCCCTGAAACAGTATTCCGAAGACAGTCCCGACAAAGATGCATATTCCTCACTGATAATCCTCAGAATTTCTTTATCAAAGGTGAGATCAAGGGTGAGTTTTCCGAAATTTTTAAGTCTTTTAGGTATCTTGATACGAGCATAAACGTTTATTCTATTCAAATCAACCATATAAAAACGATAGGTGCCATTTTCTTGTCTGATCAGAAAATTCCCGGCCGTATTATCAATAAACTGAATACCGTTTTCATGTAGAGCATAGATTAATGCAGTATATTCCTTAATAATCTCCGTTCGTCCGGGAAAATCTCTGTTAAAAAGAACGTCCGCCAAAGTAAAAGTATTTTCGAGGTGTTCACTTATGTAATAACTTGAAGTTAAACCAATGAAATCATGATTTTCGATATAGGCTACAGGTTTAGGCGTGCAAAAATTTTTATCTAAAAGTAACTGTGCGTATTCAAAAGACCTTCTTGCCTTAGACTTTCGGTAAAATTTATAAACATGTCGGTTGATAATGTTATGCTGTTTGAAGGATTTAAAGTTGAATAGTAACCCGCTAATTTCAAAAATTTTAACAACGTTTCTATTTCCGTTACCAATGATTGTCCCGCTTGTTTTAAATTTTTTTAAAGTAAGGATAATTTCCTCGTTATACTGAGAAAAATCTTCTGCAAAAAACACCTTCATTTCACTTATTTCACCGTTTAATCTTTGTTCAAAGCGTTGTAGATTAACTGCATAATTTTTTCATTATCAATATGATTGGTATTAACTGCAAAACTCTTGCCGTTATATGGCGCATAGACGTCTTCATCACTTACAGAAAACAAGCCAATCGTAGGTATGCCTGAAGCACTTGCTAAATGCATTACCCCGCTATCAGCTGCAATGAAGAGTGCAACATTTGCAATGAAGCCTCCTATTTCACGAATATCCGTACTGTAAAAATGAGGAATCTTAAAATTTAGCTTCGATATATTTTCAACGGGTAACAACTCAATAATATTATAATTCGGAAAATTTCGCTGTAATATCTCATAAAATTTCGCCCACCACTCTTCAGGATAACATTTTTCACCCGTTGCGTTGGTAAAAAGACAAATAGTATCCCTGTGGTTGCGCGTTAAATTCTCCAATTTTTCTTTCCCCAAAGCAATTTCAGTTTGGTCTAATTTGAGATCGAGATTCGGAATGGTGGCGGAATTTTCGTTATAGCCTAACTTTGATAAATAGTCTCTTAGGTTATAAATTGAATTTTTAGCCAAGTGTCTATAATCGGAGTATCTAACTTGTATTTCTTCACTAAAGTCACCAAAAAACTTATAGCGTGAACGAGCAAACAGTGTTGATAGTCTACCTGATGAAGAACCCGCAGTTGAGTTGATCACAAGATCGTATTTTCTGGCTCTTAAAAGGGCCCAGCCTTTTAGGTATTTGAATAAATCGCTGAAAGGTTTTTTAGGAAGCTGAATTATTCTATCAATATTTTTATAGTTCTTAAAAATTGAAGGTGACACTCCGCCTTTCACAAAAAGGTCTACTTTACTATCCGGAAAAACATTGATAACTTCCTGAACGAGGGGTGTAATTATCAAAAGATTTCCTAACCGGTGATTAGGCCTCGTAATTAATATCTTTTTTATGACAACATCCTTTTTTTTATCTACTACAGCATGGGATTTCCCAATATCTTTGGTAAGATTTCTCATTACAGCTCTTCTAACAGCATTCGTTTTTTTCATTATTGCCTGGTGTTACATCTATATTGATCGTATTGTAGTCTTCCCTAATTAGCTACACTCAAAATTAAAAAATCCGGTCAGAATTGCAGATAAACGCATTTAAAATTGGCAAATAAAGTTGAAGTAGGTATTGTTGTCTCATCCTGCTTTCGATCTTTTAGTAATTAACAGATGATTTTTATTCCGGTTGACCCTGTGGCCAGGGAAATTCTCAAAATATTCGTGAAGAAAGGTTTTTACCTGTGCCATAAGGTAAAGATATCTGCAAAAAGCCCTTCTTTAAACCTATTTTACCAACATAACAACACCTAAAAAGCGAAAAGCCAGGCATGATTTGTACGTTTTAAGGTTTAAGTTTTATGTTATGCTTGTGCTTGAGGTAAGTAGTCATCCAATCGCCTAAAGCTTCCTATCGCTATATCAATAAATTTTACTTTCTTTGTTAAACTTTTTTATTGAAATGACTGCAGAATTAAAAAAACTAATTGAAGAAGCCTGGGAAGAAAGGCACCTAATAGAATTTAAAGAATATAGAGAAGCGATTGAGACCACTATTCTTCACTTGGATGAGGGAACTTTGCGTGTTGCTGAAAAGGTTGCGGGAAGATGGCATATTAACGATTGGATTAAAAAGGCCGTTATTTTATACTTTCCCATCCGTCAAATGAACGAAATTCACGTGGGCCCTTTTGTTTTCCACGATAAAATGAAGTTGAAAACAAACTATAAAGAAGCGGGTGTTCGGGTAGTACCGCACGGTTTGGCCCGTTATGGCGCCTTTTTAGCAAAAGGAGTTATTATGATGCCTTCTTATGTTAACATTGGTGCTTACGTAGATGAGGGTACCATGGTGGATACTTGGGCTACTGTAGGATCTTGTGCACAGATTGGGAAAAATGTACACTTAAGTGGTGGCGTCGGTATCGGCGGCGTGTTAGAGCCGGTACAAGCTGCACCGGTTATTATTGAAGACAATTGTTTCTTGGGCTCACGAGCCATTGTGGTAGAAGGTGTACGTGTGGAAGAGGAAGCCGTATTGGGTGCAAACGTCGTGCTGACCGCATCTACGAAAATTATTGATGTGACCGGCGAAATTCCGAAAGAGTATAAAGGCGTGGTACCTGCACGCTCAGTGGTAATTCCCGGATCTTATACAAAGAAATTCCCTGCAGGCGAATATCAAGTACCATGTGCGCTTATTATCGGACAACGCAAGGAGTCAACGGATAAGAAGACCTCTTTAAATAACGCCTTAAGAGATCATAACGTAGCAGTATAGCTAACGAATCTGCTGTTGATAAAATGAGAATAGGATATGACGCGAAGCGGGCTTTTCATAATAAAACGGGATTAGGCAACTATAGTCGATCTCTAATTGATGGCATGTGCCGTTTCTATTCTGAAAATCACTATTTCTTATTTAATAGTAAGCCTTCGGTTTTATACAAAGCTGAAGGCTTACATGTTCAGGAAGTGCTCCCTTCGAAAGGGCTTGCCAAAAAGTTTTCTTCTCTATGGCGTACATTTACGCTAAACTCGCTGGCACATCAATATAATCTGGACATTTATCATGGATTAAGCCACGAATTACCTTTTGGCTCTAAAAAAGGGAAAACCAAATGGGTTTTAACCGTGCACGATTTGATCTTTATCCGCTACCCTCATTATTTCAAACCCATCGATCGGAGTATCTATACCTATAAAATAAAAAAAGCATGCCGAAAGGCGGACAAGATCGTTGCGATTAGTGAACAAACGAAACGGGATTTGATGGAATTTCTAGGTATTGCAGCGCAAAAAATAGAAGTTGTGTACCAGAGCTGTCACCCGCAGTTTAGCCAAACAGTGGATGAGGAGGAAAAGCGAGCCGTGCAAAAGAAATATCAGCTACCGACAACCTATTTATTACAAGTTGGCACGATCGAAACGCGAAAGAATCTATTACTCACGATCAGAGCTTTAGACCGTATTCCAACCAATATTCATCTTGTCGTCATCGGCAAAGAGACCGCTTATTTACAGCTTATTCAACACGAAATTGCAAAGAGAAACTTACAAAAACGGGTTCTTTTATTGCATTCTGTACCCTTTGACGATTTGCCGGCTATTTATCAAATGGCGCATATTTTTATCTATCCGTCGCGTTTCGAAGGTTTCGGGATACCTATAATTGAAGCCCTACATAGTGGGATACCTGTTATAGCAGCTAGGGGTTCTTGCCTAGAGGAAGCAGGGGGGCCAAATAGCCGATATGTTGATCCGGATGATGTAGAGGGAATGGGATCTGCCATAAATGATATTAATACGAATAACGTGTTAAGATCGACGATGATTAAGGAAGGCAACGAGTATGTACAACGTTTTAATCCAAAAAACCTTGCGGAAGATTTATTCAATTTATACAAGAGTATATGATGAACAATGATATTAACCAAGCACTTCAAGTATTAAAATCCGGCGGCGTTATCCTCTACCCTACCGATACCATTTGGGGCATTGGCTGCGATGCCACCAACCCGGAGGCGGTGGATAAGGTTTATCAGCTAAAGGGACGCTCGAAAGATAAAAGCTTGATCATTTTACTTGATAATGAGCATAAACTAGCCAGCTATGTTCAGGAAATCCCTGACGTGGCTTATCAATTAATTGAATACACTGAAAAACCCTTAACCATTATCTATGATGGCGCGAAAAATCTTGCCCCAAACTTGGTGGCTGAAGATGGCAGTATTGGAATCCGAATTGCGAAACATCGCTTTTGCGAACAACTGATCCAACGTTTCCGGAAGCCCATTGTTTCTACCTCTGCGAACATCAGTGGCGAACCATCCCCTAAAAATTTCCTAGAAATAAGTGATGAAATAAAGAATGGCGTCGATTATATTGTTGAGTTTGAACAGGATGACCTAACCCCGAAGCAAGCGTCAACGATTATGAAGTTGGATGCTAGCGGTGCATTTAGCTTTATAAGACGTTAGCAACTAGCTTTTAGCTGTAAGCTGACAGGCTAAAAGCTAATACCTAATGACTAAACCTAAAGGCTAATAGCTAATTTTTCGTATTTTTGCCCCACTGATGAAAGAGTACTTGCAACTTCCCGTTTTTGAAACGCTGAGCAATTTGGCCAACCAATACAATACAGAAATTTATGTAATTGGCGGATACGTGCGCGATCGATTGATGAAAAGACCCTTCAAAAATGACATTGACATCCTGGTTATTGGAAGTGGTATCGAATTTGCCGAAAAGGTGGGCAAGCACCTAAATACCAAAGTGTCCGTTTTTAAAAATTTTGGAACAGCCATGTTGCGCTATGATCAGATCGATATTGAATTTGTGGGTGCAAGGAAAGAATCTTATCGTAGAGACTCACGCAAACCGATTGTGGAAAATGGATCCTTGGAAGACGACCAAAAGAGGCGCGACTTTACGGTTAATGCAATGGCCTTAAGCCTGAACAAACAAAATTTTGGCGAATTGTTAGATCCTTTTAACGGCGTGAAGGATATTCAGATCAGAACCATTCGCACACCTTTGGAACCGGAGGCTACTTTTTCTGACGATCCGCTACGGATGATGCGGGCTATACGTTTTGCCAGTCAGCTACAATTTAAAATCAGTTCTCCAACCTTTAATGCGATTAAATCGCAGCGCGAGCGTATCAAGATCATATCGAAGGAGCGTATTACCGATGAGCTCAATAAAATCATCTGCTCAAAAAAACCGAGTATTGGCTTTAATTATCTTTTCGACACCGGTCTGCTGGAACTCATTTTCCCCCTTATGACCCAGCTTTATGGCGTTGAAATTATTGACGGCAAAGGACATAAAGATAATTTTTATCATACATTGGAGGTCTTGGATAACATCGCCGAAGTGACGGACGACTTATGGTTGCGATGGGCCGCGATTCTGCATGATATTGCAAAACCCGCCACTAAGCGTTTCGACAAAAAACAGGGATGGACATTCCATGGCCATGAAGATCGAGGGGCTCGAATGGTTCCGAAAATATTTGCTGATCTGAAGCTTCCTCTTAATGACAGAATGAAGTTTGTGCAAAAATTAGTGCTACTCCACCTTCGTCCCATTGTACTGGCAAAAGATGTCGTAACGGATTCTGCGGTAAGACGTTTACTTTTTGAAGCAGGGGACGACATTGACAGTTTAATGAAGCTCTGCCATGCGGATGTAACAACCAAAAATGAATACAAACGCAAAAAGTATCGAGACAATTTTGAGCTGGTAAAACAACGTATTAAAGATGTGGAGGAACGTGATCAGATACGAAACTGGCAACCACCGGTGAGTGGCGAGGATATTATGAGATCGTTCAACCTTCGTCCGGGGCCGGAAGTAGGTATTATAAAAAAGGCAATTCGCGAAGCAATCTTGGAAGGCGACATAAAAAATAACCGGGAAGAGGCGCTTGCCTATATGGAAAAGAAAGGAAAGGAACTCGGCCTTATCATACAGTCGTCATAATATGGGACTGCGACTCCTTCGTGCTCCAAAAAATGGCCTTTTCTCCTGGAGCCATCAGCAAGGTTTTCACTTTTTCACTCTCCCTACGAGAGGCAAGTTTTTTAATTATTGAGGTTTTGTTTGTTTTTTTAAGGCATCAATGAGCCCTTCGGGGTTTTTACTTTTTACTTTTGAATTTTTACTTTTTTAGTGATATTAGCATTTTAAAACAAAAACAGGATTTTCTGTCATGGCTATTTATAGGTTTCGAGTTACTTTTGAAGATTACGACGATATTATCCGCGAAATTGATGTGCTCTCAACGCATACCTTTTTAGATTTGCATCATGCAATTCATCAATCCACGGGATATAACCCGGAAGTCTCCTCTTCTTTTTACATTAGTAACGATCAGTGGATGAAAGGTGAAGAGATTGCCTACTTGCCAAGTAAACGCAAGGAAGAGCGCGGAATAGCGCTAATGGAAAATTCCAAATTGAATAAATTTATTGACGATCCGCATCAAAAGTTTTACTATACTTACAACTTTGACAGGCCCTTTGATTTCCACGTTCAATTGATTAAAATATTAAAGGAAGAGAACGGAAAAACGTATCCACTCACGGTAAAAACTGTTGGCCTAGCTCCGAAACCATTTGGTGCCGCTGTTATTCCTACTGAAGCTTCGGCTTTGAAAAAAGAGGACAAAGAAGATTACGACTTCCTCAACGAAACCGAATACGGAATTGATGAAGCCGAGGATATGGATCTAGATCTGATGGACGACGAAGAAACCCAAGACGGCTCCGAAGAAAAAGATGATTTTTCCGGCGAATTTTCGGACAACGAGAATTATGAGGACGACTACTAATTAGTAAATAGTCAAGTAGTATAGATGTTGAATAGTAACCGCCATAGTAAGGCTTTTATAAAAGCTTAACTCGACAATTTAACCACTCAACTACTCTACAATTTAACGACTTAACGATCATAAAGACACTCATCACCATAGTAGGTCCTACGGCAATCGGTAAAACGGCTTTAGCTATTGAAGTAGCAAAAGCATACGACACCGCTATTATTTCTGCCGACTCAAGACAATTTTATCGTGAAATGGCGATTGGGACAGCAAAACCGAGTAAAATGGAACTTCAGGCTGCTCCTCATTTTTTTATTGATTCGCTTAGTATATTGGATGATTATAGTGCAGGGGATTTTGAACGAGAAGCCTTGGCCAAATTGGATGACTTATTCAGCTATAAAAATGTAGTGGTGATGGTGGGAGGAAGTGGATTGTTTATAAATGCCGTATGTGAGGGACTAGATGAACTTCCTCGCCCACTACCGGGGATTCGCGAAAGTTTAAACGAACAATATAAAGAGAAGGGTCTGACATTCATACAGGAAGAATTGAAACGTAAGGATCCGGATTATTATCAAGAGGTTGATATACATAATCCTCAGCGTATTATACGTGCACTAGAGGTGTACGAAAGCACCGGTAAACCTTTTTCTTTTTTTAGAAGAGACAAATCTAATCCAAGACCTTTTCAGATATTAAAGATTGGGCTCAACACGGAAAGGAGCGTCCTATACAATCGTATTAATAAGCGCGTAGACCTGATGATGCAACAAGGCTTACTGGAAGAAGTAAAAATGCTTATCCCGTATAAAAAACGGCCTCCACTACTTACGGTAGGTTATGCAGAGCTCTTTGATTATTTAGATGGTAAGTATACGTTAGAGGCGGCTGTCGATAAAATAAAACAACATACACGCCAATTTGCTAAACGGCAGATCACCTGGTTCAAAAAAGATAGTAACACACATTGGTTTGAACCAAGCCAATCAACTGAAATTATTAGTTTCCTTACAGATACACTTAAATAAGTTAAAGTTAATACGATTAGCAACGCAGACGCTTGCTGTATCTTTTGAGTTTTTACTTTTGAATTTGACTTCAGTACACTTATCAATTTAAGCCATTTTTTTATTACATTTTTGTTGCACAAAAAAAATAAAAATTTTACATTTGAAACACTTTGTAAAAGTAACAGCTAACACATTATAAACTTAGAACTTTCAAGGGAGCGCATTCTGCTGCTCCCTTGAAAGTATAAAAATCAATCCGGTACACTTTCTTAAGCTTCCGATTTCAATTGTTGTTTTTCCGAATTAAAGGGTAAGGTCAGTTTTTTGTACGTACAGATACGCATCAAAAAATTTGCAATTACTACAAACCTTTATTACTTTCGTTTGTAATTATTATGCAAGCATAATAAAAACGATAAACCAATTGAAGAACACCTATTTAAACTTTACATTATGAAGAAGATGATTTTAATGGCAAGCATACTTGCCGGTTCGTTTTTCTACTCTGCAAAAGCTCAAGATGATTACAACAAAGGTTTCTATATCAAAGCTGGCGGCGCCTACTTCTTAAAAGTAACCCCTGTTGAATTTCCTGCCATCGGTGGTCAACCGGCAAGAGATAGAGTGTTTAATATCATTCCAGGGAATCCACCAACGCAACAAACGGTATCGGAAAGTACTATTACAGGCTCTTTCGGCGAAGGCTGGCGGGTCGGCTTAACTCCCGGGTATCGCTTTAGTCGAATATTAGGTGTTGAAGTGGGGCTGAATTATTACAACAGTCGTTCACAAGATATGATGCGTCAAAGAGGCAGCCTAGGCGGCAATGAAGTACTAAATTTGCATAATAGCGGCAAGGTCAAGGCATTTGATGTTGCGCCAGCATTAGTAGCTCATATTCCCACTAATAGCAGTGTAAAACCTTACATGAAGGCGGGCGTAATTATTCCTATAGGTGGACATCTTGAAATTACTACGACAGCAAACGACCAAACAGGAAGCGTGGCAGAAAGCATGCATATGACATCCGGTTTACCTCCTAATGCAATAATGACCTTACATAATGTAAAACGGGTTGACCGGATCAAAGCAAATCCTACAGTAGGCTTTCAGAGCGCCGTCGGCTTTGACTGGATGTTGAACGACCGCATCAGTATATATGCTGAACTTGAATATCGAAACATTTCGGTAGGAGGTAAAAAGAAAGAATTACATGAATTAAGCGGCGAATACAATGTTGTTATGAGCGGGCAACCGTTAACAAGCGGTACGCTTAGCAAAGACGCCGCCAGTGAAAGTAGTAAATTAGTAAACTATCATAAAACAATCACAGCAGGCGACAATGTTGCCGGATGGGAGGGATTTGACTCTAATAAACCGGCCGATGAACTGCGTTCTTACATCAATATTGGCGGCTTAGGTGTTAATTTAGGAATTAAGATACCTTTTGGCAATTGACGGCCTTTAGCCCCTCTTTAACCCCATTAGCTAATTAGCCAATTAACTAATTAGCTAATTCATTTTCGTTTTTTCTTATAACTTATCTCGACCTTCGCCGTTCCCGACTGAATGATTCCCAATCGACGAGCTGCTTTTTTCGATAAATCGATAATCCTTCCCGAAACGAACGGTCCTCTATCGTTAATCCGTACTTTTACAGTTCGCCCGTTGTCTAGGTTTTTTACTTTAACTTTTGTACCAAAAGGCAGCGTCTTATGGGCTGCGGTCAACTTATATTGTCTGAATTTCTCACCACTGGCCGTGCGTCTCCCCTTAAATTTATCAGCGTAGTAAGAAGCGCCTCCTCGTTCGTGCAAGCGTGGTGTACATGACGCCAGTAAAAATAAACAGGCACTGAAAATCAGTGCCTGCTTAACTATATCACAAAAATATCTCATTATTCGCTATCTATTGCCGATTGTGGCCAACTATCCTTCTTCTTTCCCCACTTCTTGTTCGGCTTCTCTCCCATTATAAACTCAATTTCCCCACCATTTATTATATCAGCATGTGTAAAATAAGTCTTATCGTATTTTTTACCATTAAATCTTACTTCCTGCACATATATATTTCTCTTACTGTTGTTAATAGCTTTAAAACACAATTCTTTGCCTCCTCCGGGCCTAAAAATCACCTCATCGGCAGCTGGGCTGCCTATTACATATTCACTGCTAGCAGGGTTGGCTGGATAAATACCGGCAATGCTCCATACAGCCCAAGCACTCATTTGCCCGCAGTCTTCATTTCCTGCGTAACCGTCCGGTTGATCGTGATACATCGAGTCGACAATCTGCCGCACCCGTTCTTGCGTCTTCCAAGGCTCTCCCAAGAAACTATACATGTATGCTATATGATGACTGGGTTCATTACCATGGGCATACTGACCAATCATACCACTCACATCCGGTGATGTATTTCCTCCCGTTAATTCCGATTTAACCGAAAACAGCGAATCTAATTTTTGACTTAATTTACTATGGCTGCCATATAAATTAGCCAAGCCGCGCACATCGTGCGGAACAAAGAACGAGTGTTGCCAAGCATTTCCTTCTACATACTGCGCTTTCACTTCATCGTGCTCTGACAAGTAAGGATCAAAAGGAACCACAAATTTACCATTGCTGTTTTTGGCTCGCATAAAGCCTGTATTTTTATCAAAAATATGCTGATAAGCCTGGGCCCGCTTGCTGAATTTCCGGTAGTCTTCTTCCTTTCCAAGTTTCTTCGCCACCTGGGCAATACACCAATCATCATAACCGTATTCTAACGTTACGCTTGCACTGTGCCCCATTTTATCCTGTGGCATATATCCATACTTAATATATTCAGGTACACCCCGGCCCGTTTGAAAGGCAGAGGCTAGCATCGCTTTGTATGCTTTTTCTTTATCAATGCCGGGCCAATCTTTTAATATGGCATCCGCAATGACGGGTATAGCATGATATCCCGTCATGGTATTCGTTTCCCAGGTACTTAAATCCCAAACCGGTAACAAGCCGTTTTCATCATAGAAAGCAAGCATACTATTAAGCAGGGCCGTATACTTCTCAGGTTGGGTAATAGTAAATAGCGGATTAAGTGCTCTGAATGTGTCCCACAACGAATAAACGGTATACCTTTGATTGTTATTTGTCATTTTTAGTACGTTGCCACTTGCATTTTTATAGGCCCCGTCAGCATCCGAAAATAGAGAGGGAGCTATACAGGTATGATAAAGTGCAGTATAAAATACACGCTTTAACTTTTCATCAGAAGAAGAAACCTGCACTTTTTGCAGCTCGTGTTCCCATTTATCGGCAGCTTCATTTTTTACGCGCGCAAAGTTCCAATCGCCTATCTCGCCGAGAGCCTGGAGTGCCTTGTTCTCGTCCGTCATAGACAGGGCTACCTTGATTTCAATATTCTTTTGCTGCTCATCAAATACTAATTGAGCACTGATTCCTTTTCCTTTTTCTTCGGTTTTGGCCGCTTTAATTTGTGCCGACTGCACGCCGTGACCCGCTAAGATAGCCTCCTTAAATGGTTGAGAAGTTCTTAGCGCAAAATATACACGTTGTACCTTAGCCCAGCCGGTAGAATAACGGTAACCAACCAATGTGGAATCATCCAAAACCTTCACATAGGTTTCAGTGGGTGAATCCCAATTGAGGTGAAATCCCAAATCCAGTCGCAAAACAGGAATACTCTGATTCGGGAACTGATAACGATGATATCCTACCCTCTCTGTAGCTGTCAATGCTGCCTTTATCTTATTATCAAGTTCAACTTCGTAATACCCGGGCGAAGCTTTTTCGTTACGATGATTGAAGGTCGCCCTGATGTCTGCAGTTTCATCTTTTAAGGGGTATAGTAAAGGCATTACTGATATATCTAACCAATCGCCAATACCTGTTCCACTTAAATGTGTGTGACTAAAACCCGCAATGTGATTCTCGCTATAGTGATAGCCGCTACACCAATCCCAACCTGCCTGGCCGTTGTCCGGACTCAATTGTACCATGCCAAATGGAACAGTTGCTCCGGGAAAAGTGTGGCCATGTCCTCCTGTGCCAATAAAAGGATCGACATAATCAACTAATTTTCTCTCTTGTGCACTTACAAGCAAAGGTAAACTCAATAATGCACTACATACGAACCGAGAAATATTCTTATTCATTTTAAAGTATTTATGTTAGCCTGATGTTAAGATGGCTAAAATAAAGAATATATTTGAAAAGAGCAGTACTAAAACGATTTAATGGCTTATGGCCTTACAAGTGGCCAATAACAAGGCAATGCACAATACTATATGTTCGACCAGTTAAATGTAGTGTTTTCCGAGATCATAACTATCCCATACAATTATTTGTTGGACTGCTCAATCGTCTGGAGCTTACGATATACTTTCCGTTACTTTTCTAACGGAACAAACTTCATAGAGATGGAGTTGACACAATGTCTGGTATTTTTTGTTGTAAATCCTTCTCCTAAAAACACATGCCCAAGATGCCCGCCACAATTAGCACACACAATCTCCGTTCGCATGCCATCCGGATCAGGAATCCGTTTAACGGCACCTTTTATCTCATCATCAAAACTCGGCCACCCGCAATGCGATTCAAATTTATCTTCAGAGCGATAAAGGGGTGCATTGCATTTGCGGCAAACATACACGCCTTTAGCCTTATTGTCTAGTAAAGCACCTGTAAAAGGTCTTTCTGTACCTTTTTGTTCTATGACCCAAGCTTCTTCTGCACTTAATTTATTATAATTACCGGCCGACTTAATAGTCGTATCTATTTGCTCTTTTGATTCCATTTGTACTTTTTTTGAGTTGATTTATTTTCGCGCGACGCGTTTTGTGCACAGGCTTGAAAAAACAAACCTAAACACAGCAATAAAACACTAATGTTCCTCATATTGTTCAGCTATTAATACAATATACGAAAAAAGCCCGATTTTTTTTCGGGCTTTATATTTATGTTGTCAGCTGATCGTAATTTAACATTTAACCTGCAGCTTCCATATCAATGATCTTTTTAATGAAGCTTAGGCTTGTACTTTCGCTAATTCTTCAGCGATAGCAACACCGATTTCGGCAGGAGATTCTACTACACGGATTCCGCATTCACGCATGATCTTCATTTTCGCTGCTGCGGTGTCGTCAGCTCCACCGACGATCGCTCCGGCATGTCCCATTCTGCGTCCCGGAGGCGCAGTCTGTCCGGCAATGAAACCAACCACTGGTTTAGTGCCATGCTCTTTGATCCAACGGGCTGCTTCAGCTTCCATTCCGCCGCCGATTTCGCCAATCATAATAATACCCTCTGTCTCGGGATCGTTCATCAATAACTCTACTGCCTCCTTTGTAGTGGTGCCGATAATAGGGTCTCCACCAATACCAATAGCTGTTGTAATTCCTAATCCGGCTTTTACCGTTTGGTCTACTGCTTCATATGTTAAAGTACCCGATTTGGAAACAACTCCGACATTACCTTTTTTGAAGATAAAACCAGGCATGATGCCGATTTTCGCTTCATCAGCAGTAATAATACCTGGACAATTCGGTCCGATTAAACGAGATTTTTTATCTTTTAGATATTCCTTCACCTGGATCATATCTTTTGTAGGAATACCTTCTGTAATACAAACGATAACTTCCACTCCTGCACTCGCAGCTTCCATGATTGCATCCGCAGCAAACGCGGGGGGGGACGAAAATAATGGATACGTTAGCACCCGTAGTATCTACCGCGTCTTGAACCGTATTAAACACAGGGCGGTCTAAATGAGTCTGCCCTCCTTTTCCAGGAGTTACACCACCTACTACATTGGTACCATACTCGATCATTTGTGACGCATGGAACGAACCTTCAGTGCCGGTAAAGCCCTGAACTATAACTTTTGAATCTTTATTTACAAGTACACTCATTGGTCGAATTTTTGTATGGCAAACTTACTAAATTCATTTTAAAATAAGGGAAAGAGATTTAAAATAGCTTTCAGCCAATTGTACGTTTTAGGTTATAAGTTTTAAGCCATAAGCTTTGGGCTGTAAGCTTTAGGCTGTAAGCTATAAGCTGCGATCCTTAAAGATACTTGTTTCGATTGCAAGGGCCCTAGATTTATGTACACTGCAACCAGCCGCAGGGTATCCCGGCGAACAACGAATAACCGGCAACGAATTACCAACAGCCACATTAAATGCCCGCAGAGTGGAACTGCAAATCATATAAGCGCTTATAATAGCCATTTAGATGAAGGAGTTCCTGGTGATTGCCTATCTCCTTTATTTCACCATGGTCGAGCACAATGATTTTGTCGGCTTTCTGAATAGTAGACAAACGATGAGCAATGACAATGGAGGTTCGATTTTTCATCAGCTTGTCAATAGCGGCCTGAATCAGCAACTCTGTTTCAGTATCTACGGAGGAAGTCGCTTCGTCAAGCACAAGGATCTTGGGATCGTGGACCAAAGCTCTTATAAAGGATATTAACTGGGCTTGCCCTGCCGACAGAGTGGATCCTCGTTCCCTAACCTGATAGTCATAACCGCCAGGTAGGCGCTCAATAAATTCATGTGCTCCCACCCTCTTTGCTGCCTCTATCATGGCCTCCCGAGTAATGCTTGCATCGTAAAGACTTATATTATTAGCTACCGTATCGGAAAAAAGAAAAACGTCCTGCAGGACGGTTGCAATTGTTTTACGCAGATAGTTAATGTCATACGACCGGATATCGACACCGTCTAATCGGATCGATCCTTTACTGATCTCATAAAACCTACTAAGAATATTGATGGTGGAAGACTTACCCGCACCGGTTGCGCCGACTAAGGCCAGCGTTTCACCGGCCTTTACGGTAAAGCTCACATCCTTGAGCACCCATTTTACGCTGTGATCGTCAACGATCGGATCCGGTAAGTTTAATTTCTTGTTCGTTTCAATATAATCGTCATAGGTAAACCAAACATGATCGAAGGTGATATCTCCCTTTATTTTTTCCGGTTTTAAAATTCCATCGTTTGGAGTCTTTTCATCCGTATCTAAAACAGTAAAGATACGCTCTGCCCCTACCATTCCCATTTGGAGTGTGTTAAATTTATCAACTAATTCTCGGATAGCCGAAAAATCATATTGATATACATAATAAAGGCAACCACAACACCGGGTGAGATACGCCCTGCCAAAATAGATTTAGAACCATACCAAACAAGTAATCCCAAGGCGATGGCCATGATAATCTCGATAACCGGAAAAAAAATGGAAAAATACCAATTAGAACGAATATGGGCATTTCGATGTTCCGCGTTAATCGCTTTAAACTTATCCATTTCTTGTTTCTCACGAGCAAAGAATTGGATAATGCTGACACCTGAAATATGCTCTTGCAAGAAGGTATTCAAATTGGATACCCAATGCCTCACATCCTGAAAGGCAGACTTCATGGCTTCTTGAAAGAAATGAGTAGCAATAACCATCAACGGCATCGGTATTAATACAATGAGTGTCAACTCCCAATCAGTATAGAACATGACACCTATGATCACAATCAACTGCAAAATATCACCAATGATTTGTATTAATCCCTCAGAAAATATATCGGCAATGGTTTCCAAGTCCGATATTGTACGAGTTATCAGTCTACCAATTGGAGTCTTATCGAAATACTTCAGCCGAAGATCCGTGATATGATTAAAGGTCTCAATTCGGAGATCGCGAATAACAGACTGTCCCAACGAATTGGTCAGCAAGGTGTGATAATATCTGATAGCGGTTTGAAAAATCAGCAAACCGAACATGATTAAGGTCATGATATTCAGTCCCTGATAGTTGTTCTTTAAAATAAACTGATCAAGGGTATATTCTACCAACATCGGTAAAAGAGGAGAGATACCTGCTACAATAAGGGTGAGTATAACCGACCAAACAAAATAGGTTCGATAGGGTCTTAAATATTTTCCCAGTCTGCGTAACAGTTGGGTGTCATATGTTCTACCTGTTATCTTTGCTTCACTCATTTTTACATTCGCTGCGTTCAGCCCTCAGATATCAGCCTACAGCTTTTTAATTATTGATACACCGTCCGTTTTAAAGGAACTTTTTACTTTATTTTTCGTCCCAGGGATACAAAACCTCGGTAAGATATAATCCACAAGCAGGCACCGAAACACCTGCCATGCTTCTGTTCTTGCTATTGATGACTTCGTGAATATAATTTAAATCGCGTTTTCCGTTTCCAATTTCCATTAAAGTACCAACTATTGCCCTTACCATATTCCTCAAAAACCGATCAGCCGATATATAAAAAACCAGACGCCCTCCATCAAGCCATTGCCATTCTGCCTTCGTAAGCTGACAGTTATTGGTAAAAACTTGTGTATGTGATTTACTGAAACAGCTGAAATCCTTATATTTCATCATGTGTCGCGCGGCCTCGTTCATCGCTTCCACATCCGGTCGATCCCTTAATTGCCAAGAAAAGCCATGCAGGAATGGATTCTTACCGAAGTGTATATGATACTCGTAAGATCGTTTGATCGCATCAAAACGAGCGTGCGCATTAGGAGCAACAACAAAAAGTTGCTTTACCGCAATATCTGTCGGTAATAGCGCGTTCAAACCTGTCACAATGCGTTCTTCATTGCCTTCAATCGCACCAACCGCATCGTCAAAGTGTGCAAAGAGCTGCTTTGCGTGTACACCGGTATCCGTTCTTCCGCAGCCAACCGTATTAACTGGCACCCGTAATAGGGTACCCAAAGCTTTATTAAGTACCTCCTGCACGCTAATTGCATTTTCCTGTATTTGCCAGCCATGGTAAGCTCCCCCATGGAAAGCAAGTTCTACAAAATATCTTTTCGTTGCTGATTTCACTACCTGCAAACTTAGATAAAAGTAGGTAGATTTTTGACATCCATAAGAAAGACTTTCTCCATATCCAAGGTGTACTTATACCTTGCGCGTTGATACGAATATATTATCTTTGTAGCAATATATATTTTTTACATGATACAACGTATACAAACTGTTTGGCTATTGTTGGCTTCGGTGACTATCCTAGTCTTATTTTTATTCCCATATGCACAATTTTCTGACAACAGCGGGATTGCCATGGCATTAAAAGTAACAGGGGTTTTAAATAACACCGGGGGCCGTAATCAGTTGAGCACGTCTTTCACTTTTATCCTTCAGGCAATCGCAACAATTTTATTGGCGGTATTACCGCTGATCACCATTTTAAAATATAAAAACAGAAAAAAACAGGTAAGTCTGATCTTAGTTACTCTTTTATTGGTCATTCTCTTTGCTTTTTGGCTGTTTCTGTCTGCTAATAGTGCTGTTGAAGCAGTTAACAAAAGTCTCGAACTAAATAATATCGGTATCGGTGCGTTACTTATCCCTCCCTATATTATTTTTCTACTCTTAGCGCTTAAAGGCATTAATCACGATACCAAACTTATCAAGTCGGCAGATCGTTTACGATAACTGTATCTTTTTGAGGAAATGTGTGAAAAAGAGCGAGAAATCGTCCTTTTTTTAGCACATTTCCCGCTCCTCCTTCCAAATAAAAGCATCTAATAATCAATCCGTTACATCAACCAAGCAGAAAATGGTCTAATTTTTGGTAATACAGCATCAAATTTCAGAAAACAATTTAGACACGAAATTAAATTTTATGATCAAGAACTTTAGACTAAAAAAACAAACTCTTTAGTCGCTTTAGCACTTTTAGCTTCTGCGCCTGCATTTGCTCAAACCACCCAGGTAAATGATGTTAAGCCATTTGCTCCTGAGAGCGAATTTAGAACCTGGTCAATCGGTGTTGGAGCCGGGGTGATTAATCAATGGAACATTATCGGATTAAGAAAGGACTTCGGTTCATCAGAAAGTCAATTGGGTTATAATTTTTATGTAAAAAAGCAAATTACACCTGCATTCGGACTGAGAGCTGAATATTTAGGAGGAAAATTAAGTGGTAGCGCCGAAGGAAGTAATGATAAATTTTCCACTAAGCTTCCGTGGTCGGCCGCTTTAAGTGCCGACATTACATTGGCGAATATTAGTTGGAGACATCAACAGGGTGTAATTAAACCTTATTTGACAGTAGGATTGGGAGCACTCAATTACAATCCAACAATAACAATGGGCGGTGTGGAACAAGAGCTTGGCTCAACCACCAAAGCGTTTATTCCTGCAGGCTTAGGTTTCAAATTCGGTGTAGCTAATGGGATCAATATAGATTTAGGTTACCAAGTCAATTTGGCAAATACCGGTACGCTTGATGGTTTAAGCACCAACAAAGTAGATATGTTCTCTTATGTACATGCCGGTCTTGAATTCGCTTTGGGAGATGCTACAAAACCATTCCTAGGCAATCGTAATCCTGTAGTCGATATGCGTAAAGAATATCAGGCAAGTTATGACGAATTAGCGACAGCTTTGAAAGCACAAAAAGAGGAAAATGAAGCGTTAAAAGCTCAATTAACAACTGATTTAGCAGATGATGACGGTGATGGTGTTGCGAATAAATTTGATAAGTGCCCAGGCACCGCAGCTGATGCAAAAGTAGATGGATCGGGCTGCCCGCTTCCTGAAGCTAAAAAAGTAGTACAACAAATCACCGTAACGGAAGAAGATCGTCGGGTAGTAGATGAAGCTATTAAAAACTTAGAGTTTGATCTAAGTAAAGCAACGATTCGTCCTACATCTTATCCAAGCTTAGATAAGGTGGCCAGGTTATTAGTAGAGAAGAATTTCAGTCTTAAATTGGCAGGACATACCGATAACACAGGTTCAATGAAATTGAATATGCGTTTGTCAAAAGAACGTGCGGAAGCTGTTAAAGCTTACTTAGTAAGTAAAGGAGCTAATCCATCACGTATTGAAGCAACCGGTTATGGACCAACTCAACCAATTGCGACGAATGCGACAGCAGAAGGACGACAAGCTAATCGTCGAGTAGAATTCACACTTTATTAATGAACAGTATCGTTATCTAAAATAAAAAGGACATCAATAGATGTCCTTTTTATTTTAGATATTTTAAGAAACTCCAAGCCTTCCTAACCTTCAGATAATTTTTTGCTCATCGTTAATATATGCTTCGCGCTCAAAACAAATAGTTCGATAAGCACGATTCGGATCCTTACAAATCCACCATCTTACCAGCCACTCACCAATATACCAAATGTAAAAGGGTAAAATCAACAATTCCAATTGTTGCCTCAGATGAATTTTTTCATGTCTTAACAACTGCATAGAAACCCCTCGATTTCGCAGCGATGTATTCGCAATGACAAAAGGCCATAAAGCCATTGCTTGCACTTTACTGCTTGCCGGGATAATATAGTAAACCTTCATAAGCCTTATGCGCGATCAACTCACCTAAGTTACTAAAAACTGGTAATTACACGAATGCCGCCATAACGAAGATTCATATTTTGATTGGATAAGCTACCGATTGGAATCTTGAAAAACGGTTCAACGGCGATACCCACTTTTCTCGAAATAGGCATTTTTCTTCCCACTGAAAAGTTGAGAAACCCGGAATAGCCATTCCCTTGAAATGGTGTCTCTTCCGCTTTTTCACTGACGTTATTCACTTGGAATTCCGGCTGGCTGAAAGCATAGCCTTCCGTGTTTTGAATTGTCCTATTTGTTGGTGTCCGAGTCAAAAAGTTATTGGTCCGATCTTCATTTAATACCGCAAAAAAGGAAATACCCGCACTGGCATAAAATTGTTTACTCACCTGATATTTAATATCAATTGGGATGTCCAAAGCTAACAAATTAGTATTTATCGACGTTAGCTCTTTGGTTTCAAGCGATTTTGCATTTAGTGTCGGAGATGCGTCGCTTAGTGAAGCTGAAACGGGCGAATTCATGGTTCCGTTCGATGCGTTGGGTGACGACTGATGGAATCCTAAATCAACCAAAGAAACACCAGAACCAATAGATACTTTTTTGGATATGTTATACGCTACGGTTACCCCCCCTCCCATATTGAAACGTTCTTCTGTTAGCGAGGGCGCAAACACAACGCCTACATTCCAGCGCTTATTTCCGGAATAGTCGGCATTATTCATCAATGCACGTTCAGAAGAATTCGACGACGAGCTGTTCTCCCTCAACATGCTAATTAATGCTTCTTCCTTTTCTTTAGATGTATCTTCGATAATTTTGCCTTTTTGTTGCACTTGCTCCGAATTCGGCTCCTCTCTTTCGATACTAGAGCCATTAGAAGATAAAGCTTCATTTTTCTTTTGATCAAATTGCGCTATGCGATTATCAATTTTGGTCGGTTGTTCCTTATTAAATACTTCTGCGAAAGTAGATGCGCTTTTTCCTTCAGAACCTCTGTTAGATGACTGGGCCAGTAGGCTCCCATTACGTTTGTTATTATGCTCAGCACTTGTCTCCCCAGTAATCACCGGAGAGGCTTGTTGCAGCAAAGAATCTCCTTTAGATTCCCCAGATCCGTTATTTTGTGTATAAGTTATTGCAGGTGGAATTTGCTTGTCAACATTATTTCTATTCATAAAAAGCGCCACCCCCAATAAAACGGCAGCTGCCACGCCCCCAAGGTACCAAATTGGTACAACCTTTCTTCCTTGCTTTTGCGTGCTTGCAAATCGTTCCCATGCCCCTTCTCTATAAGGCGCTGAATGCTCTCGCAAGACTTCAGCCATACGATCGATCAGTTCCTTATTATCTTTTTCTTTCATAGTAAATTCTATACTTTATTGTTTTCCTATGGCGAACTCCTCAATATAAAGCTTCCGTAACCGCTGTTTTGCCCGGGTTAAGTATGTTCTGGATGTACTGTCAGGTATATTTAACATTTTTCCAATCTCTTCATGTGCATATCCTTCGATTTCGTATAAGTTGAAAATGATCCGTTGAATTTCGGGTAATCTCTCTAAAAGCTTTAGGATATCTTCTGCAAAGAGCTTGTCGGAAGCATTAACCAAAACCGGTTTAACTTCTTGCTCACCTACATCCTCCATTGCCACCATATTTTTTTGAGATCGTAATAAGTCAATGGATAAATTTGCTGCTATTCTTGCTAGCCAACCTCTAAATGATTTTTCAAGAACATTTCCTTCACCTACTCTGTTGAATCGAGGCAGATTTTTAAACGCTTTAATAAATGTTTCATTTACCAGCTCTTCCGCATCGTATTCGCTTTTTATATACCTTGCCACTACTGCTAACACGTATCCATAGTACTTTTTGTAGATAAATTCTTTAGCCCGTTCCGCATCCGTTTGGACACAAGCATCCAAGGCACTTTCTAGTGTTAATGTCTTCTTTTTACTTAAAAATCCTAAACGGTAATTCACTACAGCAATACTACTAATTGGAAAGCCCCATCTATTTAATTAGCAAATAAACAAAGCTTATTCAAAAATACGCAAACCTGCTAAAAAAGATGTTCTTATTTTTGGTACACAAAGGATTTCCCTGATACACCTTTTTATTTTCAAATTAGCTTGTAGCTGCTGTCAATTCCGTCTCGTAGTTCTTTTTAACCATACATCGGTATAACGATAAAAACAACAAAACGCTACAGCACACGTATTGATAAATAACTAAAAACCGCTAAAATACACTCCTTTTTACGCCTTACTCCTTTGCATATCAGGCCAATTTTATCTAAGTTTGCGAAAAATCAGAACCGAGGTTATTTCGTAAATCAGTATACAGAAGCCCATGTTCTTTCTCCTTCAAGTGAGTACATATTTTAACTAAATGAGCAGCATTTTATCAGAACAGGAAGTATTGCGCCGACAGGCTTTAGATCAATTGATCCAATTAGGAATAGAACCTTATCCTGCAGAGGCATTTGACATTAATGCTAACGCACGGGACATCCATGAAAATTATGATCGCGACAAGCTGAATTATAAAAATATTAGTATTGCAGGTCGTATGATGAGTAGGCGAGTGATGGGAAGTGCTTCTTTCTTTGAACTTCAAGATTCGACAGGTCGTATTCAGGTTTATCTGACAAGAGATGAGCTTTGCCCCACCGAGGATAAAACATTATATAACACCGTTTTTAAAAAATTATTGGATATTGGAGATTTCGTTGGTGTAAAGGGACACGTTTTTACAACGCAGACCGGAACAATATCCATCCATGCAACTGAATTGACATTGCTAGCAAAATCGCTGAAACCTCTGCCGATAGTTAAGGAAGCAGATGGAAAAGTGTTCGATGCCGTAACCGATCCTGAATTTCGCTATAGACAACGTTACGTTGATTTAGTAGTAAATCCGCACGTTCGGGAAACGTTCACCAAAGTAACTAAAATCAAATCTGCCATAAGGCAATTTTTGGATGAACAGGGAGCCATTGAAGTAGACACACCGGTATTACAAAGTATACCGGGCGGTGCTGCTGCAAGACCGTTTATTACGCATCATAACGCACTTGACATCCCGTTATATTTACGGATAGCCAATGAGCTGTATTTAAAGCGCTTAATCGTTGGCGGCTACGATTGGGTGTATGAATTCAGCAGAAACTTTCGCAATGAAGGAATGGACCGAACCCATAATCCTGAATTTACGGTACTCGAATTCTATGTGGCATACAAAGATTACCTATGGATGATGGACATCACAGAGCAGCTCTTCGAGAAGGTGGCGCTAGCTACAAACGGAAAGACCACCATAACGGTTGGCGATAAGGAAATTAACTTTGCAGCTCCCTATAAACGGATCAGCATATATGATGCAATAAAAGAGCATACAGGCTTTGACGTTTCAGGCTTAGATGAGGTGGGATTACGGGATGTATGCAAGCAGCTTCATATCCCGGTAGATGAAAGCATGGGTAAGGGAAAGCTTATTGACGAGATATTTGGTGAAAAATGTGAGCATCATTATATTCAACCCACATTTATTATTGATTATCCGGTAGAGATGAGTCCTTTAACGAAGAAACATCGCAGCAAGGAAGGACTTGTTGAACGTTTTGAACTCATGGTAAATGGAAAGGAATTAGCGAATGCTTATTCCGAACTTAATGATCCAATAGACCAGCTTAAGCGTTTTGAGGATCAGTTGAAGTTAATGGAGCGGGGTGATGATGAGGCGATGTTTATTGATTACGACTTTCTAAGAGCGTTGGAATATGGCATGCCTCCTACCTCAGGAATCGGTATTGGTATTGATCGATTAGCAATGCTGATGACAAATCAGGCAAGTATACAAGATGTGTTGTTTTTCCCACAGATGCGACCTGAAAAAGTTATCAAAACCGCTTCTGTGACTGATTACGAGGCTCAAGGAATTCCAGCTGTTTGGGTTCCTGCATTGCAGAAAATGGGACTTATCACCATTGAGTCGTTAAAAGCAGCCAATCCAAACAAAGTCTTCAATGATTTAGGCGGATTACGGAAAAAAATGAAAATTGAATCTGCCATGCCTACGAAGGACGAGGTGATGGAATGGTTTAAATAAAAGTTGTGAGTTGTTGGTTACGAGTTGTGAGTTTTGTAAATTAAAAAGCTCATAACCCACAACGGGCAACTCACAACTCCGAATGTCTATCCAACGATTTCTTATAGGTCTTACCCGTCTGCTTAATAATAAACTCCTTCCGGAGTAAAAAAGACAATTTGCTACTTAAACGATTGAGAAATCCGGGAATATAAGTCGATTTTCTTTTTTTGAAAGCCAGCAATCCTTCTTTTGCAACCTGTTGTACCGGCATCAGATAACCGCGAAGTTCATTAAAGCCGTCGCCTGCCGTCATTTCCGTAGCAATACCTCCCGGTAAAAATATCGTAAGCGACAATTCTTTATTATCTAGCTCCTGTGAAAGAGCCGAAGCGAAGTTAAGTAGAAACCCCTTAGTACCTGCATAAGCTGCCTGGAAGGGCGTTGGGAAAATTGCTGCCATACTGGAGACGATCATGATACCACCGACAGATTTTTTTTTCTCAAAGTACGCGACCAATTGGGTTGTCATATAGGTAACGCTAATGATATTGATTTGGATCATTTGGTTAAATTGTTCCTTTGGCAGCGCCAAGTGTTTCCCCAAATAGGTAACGCCCGCATTTAAGATAGCTGCATACAAGTCTC
Organism: Olivibacter sp. 47; assembly: GCF_030372825.1. Taxonomy (NCBI): domain Bacteria; kingdom Pseudomonadati; phylum Bacteroidota; class Sphingobacteriia; order Sphingobacteriales; family Sphingobacteriaceae; genus Olivibacter; species Olivibacter sp. 47. Next base: position 4,085,791 of record NZ_JAUCNR010000001.1, on the reverse strand, counting down.
GTCGGCTTATAATTGTTTCCAGAATTTCTTCAATCTGCTCGGGTTGGGATAAATCTGCAACAACAATATCAACACTTGATTCCGTTTCACTTTCTATGGTAATCTTCAATTGTTCCAACCGCTCTTTACGACGAGCTAGCAAAATTAAATTCGCGCCATGTTGAACAGCTAACTGCCTCGCCATCTCCTCTCCCAATCCCGATGAGGCGCCGGTAACCAATATCCACTTATCCTTAAAATTTAGATTTTTCATGTACTTGCAATTCGTTATTCATTATTGGCTGTTGGTCAGATTCCGCCATGCGTTTCATAAAAATATCACAAGGCTAAAATCAATACCATCAACGAACAACTCATAACCAAGCTTAAGCTTGCGCTGTTGGACCTCCGAAGTTCATTGGAAATGGGGGTTCCTCATGCGTATCAATTTTGCCATTCATGGCTTCATACTTCGCGATATTATCTTGAAAAGCCTTCATTAATCGTTTCGCATGCTCAGGTGTTAAGACGATTCTCGACTTTACTTTCGCTTTTGGAATTCCTGGCATTACGCGAATGAAGTCGACAACAAATTCTGTATGGGAGTGCGTTATGATTGCTAGATTTGAATATATGCCTTCGGCGATATCTTCGGTAAGTTCTATGTTCAATTGATTATCCTGTTCTTCCATATTGATTTAATGGTAAGCATGTATGTCTAAATGATATCTAGCGGTAAAGATAATAAATAGGAAACAAAAAACCCCGAAGAACACTAGCCTTCGGGGTTTTATAATATAAAGTGAATAAACAACTATTAAACTTCTTCTTTAGAAGCCAACAACTGATCATATTCCTCTTTAGATCCAACGATGATACGGTCATAATTACGTAAACCGGTACCCGAAGGGATTAAGTGTCCGACAATAACATTCTCTTTCAATCCTAGTAAATCATCGCGTTTACCACTAATAGCCGCTTCGTTTAACACTTTGGTAGTTTCCTGGAAAGACGCTGCCGATATAAACGATTTGGTTCCCAATGATGCACGTGTAATACCTTGAAGCATTGGACTGGAAGTAGCAGCAATTGCATCACGCACCTGTACCAGTTTTAGATCTCGACGTTTCAAACTAGAATTCTCTTCTCGCAGTTTACGTAGAGACACGATCTGACCAGCTTTCAGTACATTTGAATCACCTGGATCAGTTACCACTTTCTTATCGTACATACTGTCGTTCTCTTCGATAAAATCCCATTTGTTAACAGCATCCTTTTCCAAGAAGCGGGTATCGCCTGGGTCTTCGATCATGACCTTTTGCATCATTTGATGTACAATTGTCTCAAAGTGTTTATCATTAATTTTCACACCTTGCAGACGGTAAACTTCCTGAATACCGTTTACTAAATACTCTTGTACAGCAGCTGGCCCCTTTATCGCTAAAATATCAGACGGCGAAATAGAGCCGTCAGAAAGCGGCATACCTGCCTTCACGAAGTCATTATCTTGTACTAAAATGTGTTTAGAAAGTGGCACTAAGTATTTCTTCACTTGGCCATCACGTGATTCTATTTGAATTTCACGGTTACCACGTTTAACTCCCCCTAACGTTACTACCCCGTCGATTTCTGTTACGACAGCTGGATTAGAAGGGTTTCTTGCTTCAAACAATTCAGTTACACGCGGTAGACCCCCCGTAATATCGCGGGTCTTCCCAGCTGAACGAGGAATTTTCGCGATAATTTCCCCCACTTTTGCTTTACCGGCATTATCCACAGCAATGTGGGCACCAACCGGTAAGTTGTAGGTACGGATTACATCACCTGCATTATCCAAAATTTTGATCGCCGGGTTCTTCGTTTTATCACGCGTATCGATGATTACTTTCTCGCGGTGTCCGGTTTGTTCATCAGACTCTTCACGATAGGTAACACCTTCTATGATCGCATCAAATTCAACCGTACCTGCAAATTCAGAAATAATAACCGCGTTGTACGGATCCCAAGAACAGATTCTATCGCCCTTCGTTACCTTATCACCATCGGCAATGTATAGGAACGAACCGTAAGGAATGTTATTGGTCATCAGTACCTTCTTAGATTCCGGATCAAGAATGCGGAATTCACCTGAGCGGCCCAATACGATGTGCAATTTACCTTCTTCCGTTTCGCGCTCTACCGAACGCATATTCTCGAATTCAACGATACCGTCAAATTTAGCAACGATTTGCGACTCAGCAGCAATGTTAGAAGCCGTACCACCCACGTGGAACGTACGAAGTGTAAGCTGTGTACCTGGCTCACCGATAGACTGAGCGGCGATAACACCAACCGCTTCTCCCATTTGAACACGTTTACCCGACGCAAGGTTACGTCCATAACACAAGGCACAAACACCGCGCTTGCTTTCGCAAGTTAATACCGAACGAATTTCTATACCTTCTACTGAAGAACGCTCTATCTTCTCTGCAATCTCTTCCGTAATATCTTGATCAGCACTAACCAATAGTTCATTGCTTACCGGATCATACACATCGTGCAGCGAAGTACGTCCTAGTATACGGTCATATAAAGGTTCAACGATGTCTTCGTTATCTTTCAGAGCAGTAGTGAAAATACCTCTCAATGTACCACAATCCTCCTCGGTAACGATCATATCTTGCGCGACATCGTGCAAACGACGAGTTAAGTACCCGGCGTCAGCTGTCTTTAATGCTGTATCCGCAAGACCTTTACGAGCACCGTGCGTTGAGATAAAGTACTCGAGTACCGATAAACCTTCCTTAAAGTTGGATAAAATTGGGTTTTCGATAATTTCACCTCCTGACGAACCGGATTTTTGTGGTTTCGCCATCAATCCCCGCATTCCACAGAGCTGACGAATCTGCTCCTTAGAACCACGGGCACCTGAATCCAGCATCATATAAACCGAATTAAAGCCTTGGTTATCATTGGATAAAATATCCATCACATTGGCAGTCAAACGGTTGTTAATACGCGTCCAGATATCGATAATTTGGTTATAACGTTCGTTATTGGTAATGAATCCCATATTATAGTTATTCATCACTTCTTCTACTTCACGTGTTGCTTGCTCAATTAAACCAGCTTTCGCATCCGGAATATTAAGATCTTGTAAGTTAAATGATAAACCTCCACGGAACGCCATTTGGAAACCAAGTTCTTTAATATCATCCAAGAACTTCGCTGCTCTGGCCATACCAGTGGTTTTCACCACATCGCCGATGATATCACGTAAAGACTTCTTCGTAAGTAGCTCATTGATATAACCTACCTCTTCCGGAACTACTTGATTGAATAAAACCCTACCAACGGTTGTATCAATTAATTGCTTAACGATATTACCATCTTTATCCTTTACATTAGTTTTAACCTTAATAAAGGCGTGTAAATCAATTTTCTTCTCGTTATAAGCAATGATAACTTCTTCCGGCGAGTAGAAGGTCATATCCTGGCCTTTTACCACACGCGAATCATCTGTTCTACGTCCCTTTGTAATGTAATAAAGTCCCAAAACCATGTCCTGAGAAGGTACGGTAATCGGTGTACCATTCGCCGGGTTCAAGATGTTATGAGCGGCTAACATTAGTATTTGAGCCTCCAAAATAGCTGCATTTCCTAAAGGCAAATGCACCGCCATCTGGTCACCGTCAAAGTCGGCGTTGAACGCTGTACACACTAAGGGGTGAAGCTGAATCGCCTTTCCTTCCACTAATTTCGGCTGAAAAGCCTGGATACCTAAACGGTGCAACGTAGGTGCACGGTTAAGAAGAACAGGGTGTCCTTTCAATACGTTTTCCAAAATATCCCAAACAATCGGATCTTTACGGTCAACGATTTTTTTGGCTGATTTCACTGTTTTTACAACCCCGCGTTCAATCATTTTACGGATAATAAACGGTTTGTATAATTCAGCAGCCATATCTTTAGGCAATCCGCACTCATGCAGTTTCAGGTTTGGTCCAACCACAATAACGGAACGTGCCGAATAGTCAACACGCTTACCTAATAAGTTCTGACGGAAACGCCCTTGTTTACCTTTTAGGATATCGGAAAGTGATTTTAGTGCACGGTTACCTTCCGTCTTCACGGCATTCACTTTACGGGAGTTATCGAATAATGAATCCACAGCTTCCTGAAGCATACGCTTTTCGTTACGTAAAATTACTTCAGGTGCTTTGATTTCGATCAAACGTTTTAAACGGTTATTTCTAATAATAACACGGCGATATAAGTCGTTCAAATCTGACGTAGCAAAGCGCCCACCTTCCAAAGGAACTAAAGGACGTAACTCGGGAGGAATAACCGGAACGATTTTAACAATCATCCACTCCGGACGATTTTCAATACGCTCGCGTGACCCGCGGAAAGCTTCAACTACTTGAAGGCGTTTTAATGCTTCATTTTTACGTTGTTGCGAAGTCTCATTAGCGGCTTGGTGACGTAAATCATATGACAATTGATCTAAATCAATTCGTTGCAATAATTCTTCCAACGCTTCAGCCCCCATCTTCGCCACAAACTTCTGAGGATCCTTATCGTCAAGATATTGATTCTCCTTTGGTAAAGTATCCAATATATCCAGATACTCTTCCTCCGTTAAGAAATCCATGTACTGGATGCCATCTTCTTCCTTTATACCAGGCTGGATTACGACATATCGCTCATAGTAGATAATCATATCCAACTTCTTAGTTGCAAACCTAGTAAATATCCAATCTTATTTGGAAGTGAACGAAAATACCAGATATGAGCTACCGGAACAACCAAATTAATATGTCCCATGCGCTCTCTACGCACCTTCTTTTCAGTAACTTCTACGCCACATCGATCGCAGACGATACCTTTATAACGAATACGCTTATACTTACCGCAATGGCATTCGTAATCCTTTACAGGACCGAAGATACGCTCACAAAACAGACCATCACGCTCCGGCTTATAAGTACGGTAGTTAATGGTTTCCGGTTTTAATACTTCACCGCTGGAACGCTCCAAAATAGCTTCTGGAGACGACAAGCTGATCGTAATCGAGGTGAAGTTGCTTTTTATTTTATTATCTTTCTTGTAAGACATAGCTCTTTTTAGTTATGAGTTATACGTAATAAGTTGTACGTACAAATACTTAGGACGCACAACTTAAAATTTAAAACTCTATTCTAACGTGATATCTAAACCTAAGCCGCGAAGCTCATGTACCAATACATTGAATGATTCAGGTACAGATGGCGTAGGCAAATTATCGCCTTTAACGATTGCTTCGTAGGTCTTGGCTCTACCGATAACATCATCTGACTTAACAGTAAGAATCTCTTGTAGAATGTTGGATGCACCAAATGCTTCCAGCGCCCATACCTCCATCTCACCAAAACGTTGGCCACCAAATTGCGCTTTACCACCAAGCGGTTGCTGCGTAATAAGGGAGTATGGTCCAATAGAACGTGCGTGCATCTTGTCGTCTACCATGTGACCTAATTTAAGCATGTAAATTACACCAACAGTAGTTGGCTGGTCAAATCGCTCACCCGTTAAACCATTATATAAATAGGTTCTTCCGGAAGCAGGTAAACCGGCTTTAGCGACCCACTCCTCCACTTCTTCAGTGGAAGCTCCATCAAATATCGGTGTTGCAAACTTCACACCTAGTTTTTGTCCTGCCCAACCAAGAACGGTTTCATAAATCTGTCCAAGGTTCATACGAGAAGGTACCCCAAGTGGGTTTAATACAATATCTACAGGTGTTCCGTCTTCTAAGAAAGGCATATCCTCATCACGTACAATACGCGCTACGATACCCTTATTTCCGTGACGACCCGCCATCTTATCACCTACTTTAAGCTTGCGTTTCTTCGCGACGTAAACTTTAGCCATCTGCACAATACCGGATGGTAGTTCATCACCTACTGTAATGGCAAATTTATCACGACGATAAGCTCCAAGCTCCTCATTCAATTTGATATTATAGAAGTGTAAAGCCTGTTTTACCAGCTCGTTCTTGTCGTCGTCTGTGGTCCATTTAGAAGGGTTGATATTAGCAAAGTCAAGTTCAGCCAACATCTTCTGCGTAAATTTAGCTCCCTTAGGAATCAAAAGCTCTTTGTATACGTTATACACACCTTGTGATGTTTTGCCATTTACAATAGCAAATAATTTATCGATCAGGCGTTCTCTTAATTGACGAACGGCACGCTCATGATTAAGATCCAAACGTTCCAAAGCAGCTTTTTCCTCTTTCTTGTCAGCTTTTTTAGCACGCGAAAAGAGCTTTGTATCAATTACCACCCCACGGATTGACGGAGGTGTTTTTAAAGATGCATCTTTTACATCGCCTGCTTTATCACCAAAGATTGCACGTAAGAGCTTTTCTTCGGGAGAAGGATCGGATTCACCCTTAGGTGTAATTTTACCAATCAGAATATCTCCTTCGCGCACTTCTGCCCCAATACGGATAATACCGTTTTCATCTAAATCTTTGGTTGCTTCTTCAGAAACGTTGGGAATATCAGAAGTAAGCTCTTCTTCCCCGCGTTTAGTATCACGCACCTCCAATTCAAATTCTTCGATATGTAAAGAAGTGAATATATCTTGGCTTACCACTCGTTCAGAAATAACGATCGCATCCTCGAAGTTATATCCTTGCCATGGCATGAAAGCAACTTTCAGGTTACGCCCCAAAGCGAGTTCACCGTTTTCGGTCGCATAGCCCTCGCATAACACTTGTCCTTCAACCACACGTTGTCCTTTACGAACAATAGGCTTCAAGTTAATACAGGTGCTCTGGTTTGTTTTCTTGAACTTGATTAAGCGATATGTTTTAATATCATCGTCGAAAGAAACTAATTTCTCATCTTCGTTCCGATCATAGCGAATTTTTATCTCGTTCGCATCAACGTACTCAACCACTCCGTTGCCTTCCGCATTAATTAAGGTACGGGAGTCACTCGCTACACGGCCTTCCAATCCAGTACCCACAATAGGCGCTTGTGGACGCAATAATGGAACTGCTTGACGTTGCATGTTTGATCCCATTAATGCACGGTTCGCATCATCGTGTTCCAAGAACGGAATCAATGAAGCTGCAATCGAAGTAATTTGGTTCGGTGCAATGTCCATTAAATCTAAACGTTCCGGTTCGATGATTGGGAAGTCACCTTCGAAGCGGGCTTTCACTTTCGGTGTAGTGAAATTACCTTTTTCGTCATATTCTGCATTGGCCTGTGCGATGGTTTTGCCATCTTCGTCCTCTGCCGATAAATAAACGACGGGCTCTTCCACCACTACCCTACCATCTTGAACTTTTCGATAAGGAGTTTCGATAAAACCGAGGTTATTGATTTTTGCGTGTACACATAAGGAAGAAATCAAACCGATGTTCGGACCTTCCGGTGTTTCAATCGTACATAGGCGGCCGTAGTGCGTATAGTGAACGTCACGAACCTCAAAACCGGCACGCTCTCGCGAAAGCCCCCCCGGTCCGAGGGCAGAAAGACGACGCTTATGTGTGATTTCAGCTAATGGATTGGTTTGATCCATAAACTGCGATAACTGGTTGGTTCCGAAGAATGAATTGATAACAGACGATAAAGTACGTGCATTGATCAAATCAGTTGGAGTAAACACCTCGTTATCTCGAATATTCATTCGCTCGCGAATTGTACGTGCCATACGAGAAAGTCCTACCCCAAATTGGGCATATAACTGCTCGCCTACGGTGCGCACACGTCGATTAGACAAGTGATCAATATCATCCACTTCCGCCTTCGAATTGATCAGATTTATCAAGTACTTAACAATGGCAATGATATCTTGCTTCGTTAATACTTTGATCTCATCAGGCGTATCCAATTGCAATTTACGGTTAATGCGGTAACGTCCCACATCACCCAAGTCATATCGTTTATCAGAGAAGAATAAGCGCTCAATAATACCACGAGCTGTTTCTTCATCAGGTGGTTCCGCATTTCTTAACTGACGGTAAATGTGCTCTACCGCTTCTTTCTCTGAGTTGGAAGTATCTTTCTGTAAAGTGTTATAGATGATAGAATAATCAGCGTTATTTGAGCTATCTTCTTTAGTGAGAATGATAGACTTAACACCGGCATCTATAATCATGTCGATATGATCGTCTTCCAGAATCGTTTCACGTTCCAGGATAATTTCGTTACGATCAATCGATACAACTTCTCCGGTATCTTCATCTACAAAGTCTTCAACCCATCTTTTCAGAACTCTAGCAGCCAATTTACGGCCAACTAATTTCTTCAAGCCGGATTTGCTAACTTTGACTTCGTCGGCCAATTCGAATAACTCAAGGATATCTTTATCCGAGTCATAACCAATAGCACGCAAAAGAGTCGTTACCGGGAATTTCTTTTTACGGTCGATATAAGCGTACATGACATTATTAACATCAGTAGCAAATTCGATCCAAGACCCTTTGAAAGGAATCACCCTCGCAGAGTATAGTTTGGTGCCATTGGTATGGCGGCTTTGGCCAAAGAATACACCGGGCGAACGGTGAAGTTGCGATACGATTACCCGCTCTGCGCCATTGATAACGAAAGTACCTTTGGGTGTCATATAAGGGATAGTTCCCAAATACACATCTTGTACTATGGTTTCGAAATCTTCGTGTTCTTCATCATTACATGATAAACGTAACTTAGCTTTTAGCGGAACGCTATAAGTTAAGCCGCGTTCGATACATTCCTGAATATCATAACGTGGCGGATCGATGAAATAATCCAAAAATTCAAGCACAAAAATGTTTCTTGAATCAGAAATAGGGAAGTTTTCAGAAAAAACTTTGAACAGCCCTTCCTGGTGGCGGTTATCAGAAGTTGTTTCCAATTGGAAAAACTCCTTGAAAGACTGCAATTGCACATCCAGAAAGTCGGGATAGTCGATGACTCTTTTGCTGGTTGCAAAGTTTACTCTTTCGTTACGAATATCTTTGTTTGCCAAGGGAATTATATTTTAGTTTAAATTAAACTTCACGCGACATGTTTTAACCGAAAGATGGTTCTGTACAGTCCAACAGTATTTTTGGGATAATATAAACGGCAATAGACCCCAGTAGAAATACCGGAGTCTAAAACCATTTAGGATCTCTTTAGATGAGAATTACTTAATCTCAACAACAGCTCCTGCTTCTTCCAGTTGTTTTTTCAAAGCTTCAGCTTCATCTTTAGCAACACCAGCTTTTAATTCTTTAGGAGCGCCGTCAACTAAATCTTTAGCTTCTTTAAGGCCTAAACCAGTTAAATCTTTCACTAATTTAACAACAGCCAATTTCTGACCACCGGCTTCTTTCAAGATTACATCAAAAGATGTTTTCTCTTCAGCAGCAGCAGGAGCATCACCACCTGCAGCAGGGCCAGCAACAGCTACAGCTGCAGCAGCTGGCTCAATACCATACTCATCTTTTAAGATTTGAGCTAACTCGTTAACTTCTTTTACTGTTAAGTTTACTAACTGCTCAGCAAACGCTTTTAAATCTGCCATTTTATTTTAAATTTTTGAATTTACTTTTTTCTATTAAACTATTGTTACTTGAACGGTTTTAATGGTTCCGTTAACCTCTTTCCTGTAAAGTTTTCACCAAACCTGCGATTGTACTTCCACCCGACTTAAGAGCAGAAACAACATTCTTAGCAGGTGATTGAAGCAATCCAATGATATCGCCGATAAGCTCTTCTTTCGATTTCAGAGCAACTAACGAATCTAATTGGGCATCTCCAACAAATACCGAAGCATCAATATAAGCTCCCTTCAAGATCGGCTTATCACCCTCTTTACGGAGTTCTTTGATCAATTTCGCAGGAGCATTACCTGTTTCAGAGAAAAGGATAGTAGAAGCACCTTTTAGCACCCCTTTTAGTTCTTCTGAATCAACTCCGGCTGCTTCTAAAGCTTTAACGATCAATGAATTCTTAGCTACTTGAATTTTGATACCTCTTTCAAAGCATTTGCGACGGATATTGTTAACTTTTGCAACAGTCAAATCAGCAGTATCAGTAATATAGAAATTACCGTAAGATTTGATCTGATCAGTTAAAGCTTGAACAATTTCTTGTTTTTCTTCTTTTCTCATGATTAAATCCCCGCTACTGATTTAGTTTCCACTTGAATACCCGGACTCATTGTTGAAGAGAGGTGGATACTCTTAAAATATGTTCCTTTCGCTGCAGACGGCTTCAATTTTGAAATTGTTTGGATTACTTCCAACGCATTATCATAAATCTTGTCTGCATCAAATGACACTTTACCAACTGAAGCATGAATGATACCGGTCTTGTCAACCTTGAAATCAATCTTACCGCCTTTTACTTCAGTAACTGCTTTACCCACATCTTGGGTAACCGTTCCTGACTTAGGGTTAGGCATTAGGTTTCTAGGGCCTAAAATACGACCCAATCTACCTACTTTAGCCATCACGCTAGGCATGGTAATAATGATATCAACATCGGTCCATCCACCCTCAATTTTGCTGATATACTCATCTAAACCTACATAATCCGCACCCGCTGCTTTAGCTTCTTCCTCCTTATCCGGAGTACACAAAACTAAAACACGTACGGTCTTACCGGTTCCATGAGGCAAGGTAGCTATACCACGAACCATCTGATTTGCTTTACGTGGATCTACGCCCAAACGAACATCGATATCCACGGACGCATCAAACTTGGTAGTGGTAATCTCCTTTACAAGTGCTGCTGCCTCCTGCAAAGTATACGCTTTACCAGCTTCAATTTTGGATAGTGCCGCCTTTTGATTTTTTGTTAATCTAGCCACTTTCTTAAACTGATTTCTGTTAATTAATTGTTCCAGGGTGCATCACCACTTACAGTGATACCCATACTACGTGCTGTACCAGCCACCATTTTCATGGCCGACTCTACTGTAAAAGCGTTTAAGTCGCTCATTTTATCTTTGGCGATAGCTTCAACTTGTTCCCAAGTAACTTTACCTACCTTTTTACGGTTAGGTTCGCCCGAGCCTCCCTTTATGCCTGCTACTTCAATAAGTTGAACAGCAACCGGTGGAGTCTTGATGATAAAATCGAAAGACTTGTCAGCATACACAGTAATTACAACCGGTAATACTTTGCCTGGCTTGTCTTGGGTACGTGCATTGAACTGCTTGCAAAATTCCATGATGTTCACCCCTTTTGCACCTAAAGCAGGTCCCACAGGGGGTGATGGATTAGCTGCGCCACCCTTCACCTGTAATTTCACTAACGCACTGACTTCTTTTGCCATTTTTCGATTTAATTTAAATTACTAAATGTTTGTTAGTAAGTTGGAAGCAATATAACGTAACATTTGTTTTTTCTCACTCAAGTGGACTAAATTACGAGAAGCCCTTACACTTTTTTAGAGTGCGCAAAAATACAACAAAATTCAGAGAATAACAAAATATTTTTTTGTAAAATCTGAACTTTGTTGTATTAAGGCGAAAAATATTCGTTGGGATCGAGTAATAGAAGATTACTCCTTTTCAACTTGCATATAATTTAGTTCCAGCGGTGTCTTTCTACCAAAGACTTTCACCATCACCTTCAACTTCTTCTTCTCTTCGTTCACCTCTTCTATCTCTCCGGAGAAACCATTAAATGGTCCATCCGTTACTTTAACAGACTCTCCCACATAGTAAGGAACATTCATCATCTCGCCCTGCTCACTCATTTCATCTACTGTTCCCAGTATGCGGTTAACCTCAGCTTGTCTCAGCGGAATGGCATTACCAGCTTTGTCACCTAAAAATCCGATGACACTATTGATATTCTTTATAACATGCTCCAATTCTCCATCTAAAGCTGCTTCGAGTAAAACATATCCCGGATAATAATTTCTTTCTTTGGCGATCTTCTTTCCCTCGCGCATCTGAAAATATTTCTCCATCGGGATTAAAACCTGAGGAACCAAATGATTTATTCCTAAGCGATTAATCTCAGCCTCAATATATTGCTTTACTTTCTTCTCTTTACCGCTTACCGCGCGTACAACATACCATTTCAATTGCTGATCTGCCATTCTATAATCCTCCTTGATTTTAGGCCGTCGTACCGTAAAAAAGTTTCAATATTGCACTTGATGATTGATCCATTGCTAGTACAATCAGTGCTATGATGATTGACGCAACAAGCACCACCACCGCTGAATTCTGCAACTCCGACCATGTTGGCCAAGACACCTTCTGAGTCATCTCATGATAGGAGTCTTTTATAAAATCAAGTACATTTGCCATTGTATGATAGAGATATGTTCTTTAGACTTTAGCTAACGGTTCACTGTTAACATTTTTACGCCAACGAAACCGACTGTTATTTAGCACGGGCACAAGGATTCGAACCCTGATCAAAGGTTTTGGAGACCTCTATTCTACCATTGAACTATGCCCGTAAAACGATTAGCTAATTGGCTTTTCACCAATTAGCTAATGCCTATATGCTTAATTAAGCGATAATTTCAGTTACCTGACCAGCACCTACTGTTCTACCACCTTCGCGGATAGCAAAACGTAGACCTTTTTCCATAGCAATTGCGTTAATCAATTTTACGTTGATTGTAACGTTATCACCAGGCATAACCATTTCCACACCTTCTTGAAGCGTAATTTCTCCAGTAACGTCTGTTGTACGGAAATAGAACTGAGGACGGTATTTGTTAAAGAATGGCGTGTGACGTCCACCTTCTGCTTTTGACAATACGTAAACCTCTGCCTTGAATTCAGTGTGAGGAGTTACACTACCTGGTTTACAGATAACCATACCACGACGGATATCAGTTTTTTCAATACCACGTAATAATAAACCTACGTTATCACCAGCCTCACCGTAGTCAAGGATTTTACGGAACATTTCCACCCCTGTTACAGTAGATTTCAAGTTTTCAGCACCCATACCTAAGATCTCAACTGGATCACCGGTATTGATTACACCACGCTCGATACGTCCTGTTGCAACGGTACCACGACCTGTGATTGAGAACACATCCTCGATAGGCATCAAGAAAGGTAAGTCTGTCAAACGTGGAGGAATAGGAATGTAGTTATCAACTGCATCCATTAACTCCATGATTTTGTCTACCCACTGAGCTTCACCGTTCAATGCACCTAATGCAGAACCTTTGATTACGGGGATATCATCACCTGGATATTCATAGAATGACAATAGTTCACGAACTTCCATCTCTACCAAATCCAACAACTCAGGGTCATCAACTAAGTCAGTTTTATTCATAAATACTACAAGAGCAGGTACACCTACCTGACGAGCTAATAGAATGTGCTCGCGAGTTTGAGGCATAGGACCGTCAGTTGCAGCAACAACGATGATCGCACCGTCCATTTGTGCAGCACCTGTAACCATGTTCTTTACATAGTCAGCGTGACCTGGACAGTCAACGTGAGCATAGTGACGGCTTGCAGTTTGATACTCTACGTGAGCGGTGTTGATTGTAATACCACGCTCTTTTTCTTCAGGAGCCGAGTCAATTGAATCAAATGAACGAGCTTCTGACAAACCTTTATCTGCCAAAACTTTAGTAATAGCAGCAGTTGTAGTGGTTTTACCGTGGTCAACGTGACCGATTGTACCAATATTTAAGTGTGGTTTACTGCGGTCAAATTTCTCTTTTGCCATTTTTTATGCGTATTAGTAAGTTAATTTTTATTTTGGTTCTTTTTTATTTACACTTACGAGCCAATGATGGGACTTGAACCCATGACCTCTTCCTTACCAAGGAAGTGCTCTACCGCTGAGCTACATCGGCTTGTTTGAACAACAAAAAGCTAAAGCCGATACCGGTTTTAACTCTTTGATTCAAGAGCGGAAGACGGGTCTCGAACCCGCAACCTATAGCTTGGAAGGCTATCGCTCTACCAATTGAGCTACTTCCGCTTATTTATGATGATTTTATCGGATGTATGTCATTACAACATCTATTTTATCAGAAAATCCGATCGATGAGTACAAACACCAAACAACATCTAAATGGTGGGGGGAGAAGGATTCGAACCTTCGAAGCCGAAGCAACGGATTTACAGTCCGTCCCATTTGACCGCTCTGGAATCCCCCCAACTTAGAGCCCCCTGCCGGGATCGAACCAGCGACCTACTGATTACAAGTCAGTTGCTCTACCAGCTGAGCTAAGGAGGCAATACTATTAAGAACTTTCTACCCTTTTTGGAACCCTCTTTTCTTGATCTGACCCCCTGTGTTCCCTTTGGGACTGCAAAGATAGACAAGAAAGTATTAATTCAAAAAAAAAGTGAAAATATTTATGCTAAAAAAATGCCCGCCTGACCAAATAGCTTAATTATCAGGGAAATATTTTTCCAAATTTTTCCGCTTTCAGACAACTTCCCTTCGCTACAGTTGTAATGAACGAAAAAAATCCCTCAAGGACTTTCTCCTTAAGGGATTCTTCCAATAAAAATTGAATACGACTAGCCGAGCTCTTCTTCCTGCACTTCAGCCAGCACTTCTTTATGATGTGTCACTTTAGTTCTTGTCTTTGTTTTGTGTTTATTTATTTGCCTACGCAATGACTCTATCGCCAAATCCGTCGCTTCTTCAAAGCTTTTGGCCTGCCCTTTAGCAAAAAGCTGATTCCCTGGGATATTTAACTTAAACTCCGTAATTTTATTAGCTTCGTCTTCCACGTTTTCCAGCTTCAGATAACATTCACCTGCTATGATCTGATCAAAAAACTGATCCAGCTTGTCTACACGACGTTGAATAAAGTCTACCAATTTTCTGTCTGCTTTAAATTGAATAGATTGCGTGGTAATGTTCATAAATCCTCCTTTTTTAAGCTTTGGGATGAGCTTGTTTGTAAATAGATTTCAATCGTTCCACAGAATTGTGCGTATATACCTGTGTTGCGACTAGATTTGCATGACCTAATAACTCTTTAATAGCATTTAAATCTGCCCCTTTATTCAATAACGCTGTTGCGAAGCTATGCCTTAGCACATGGGGGCTCTTTTTTTGCTGAGAGGTTATCAGTGACAAATAACGAATTACTACTTGATAAATAAGCTTTGGATAAGCTTGTTTACCTTTTATAGTAACGACTAAAGTTAAGGAATTGTTATCTAAATTTTCAATTTTTTTTAATTTTAAATATTGTTCGATTAAAAGTTTTAAATGAGGCAGCATAGGCACTATCCTTTCTTTATTTCGCTTGCCTAAAATGCGGATCGTCTGATTATAATAGTCGATATCTTTCTCCTGTAATTGTATCAATTCAGTCAAACGCATCCCGGTTCCAAAAAGCAATTCGATAATGAGCCGATCCCGTTGTCCTTCAAAATTGTCCTGAAAGATATGATCGTGATCCAGTAACTGGTTCAATTTATCTTCTTGGATAACGACAGGTAACTTTTTCGGCTTTTTTAAGGCTTTAACCAATAAGGTAGGATTTGCTCCGTAAAGACTTTCCCTTTGTAAGAATTTATAATAGGTACGTAATGAGGATAATATCCTATTAATGGAAGACGCCTCTAGGCCGCTGTCCATCAGTATCGATAAATAGTACCGCAATTGCTTGTGCCCCACTTCCTCAAATGATATCTGTTCGGCAACCCAAAACTGCAGATAACTACGGACATCTTTTTCATAGGCCTTTAGCGTATGTTCGGAATAATGTTTCTCAAACCGCAGAAAGGACATAATCGTTCTACATACATATCTTCTTTTTTTGGTGTTGACTTGTTTCTACCAATATTTCATCCGAAACGGACACCCTACTTTAAAACTGCTTATACCGCTTTGCATTTCAGTTCTTAAATATCGTAAAAACAGATCATATTATAGCTGTTTCCTAGCCACTTTACCTTTTACAATGAAAAGTTTGACAATGGCTTTCTTATCAACAATGGTGTCTCCTGCATATTCCGGATTGGCCGCTCGCAATACGAGCTTAGTATGATCTGAGTGCGGAAACAGCAATTTTACGGTAACCAATTTATTGGCTTGCTCATTGGTAACAACCAGATAGGCTTCCCCCCAAAGGATCACTTCCAAGTTTGACACTTCCTTAACGATGATTATATCCCCGCCGGTAAATTTCGGGTTCATGCTATCACCGTATATTGGTAGATAGGCTGTACAATCATTAAAAGGACGAAAATTGACATAAAATTCGGGCACTTCCTGAAAAACATCCGCTCCGTTAAATACCATATCGGGCTGAATATTATAAAAAGGTACTTCTCTCTCTAACGATTCATTTGCCGAGCGAACTTCTTTCCCTCCTTGTCTATGCTTATAGGGTATATTTGATAAAAATGGCGCGCCCTCTTTCTTTTCAAGCCACTTCAAACTTATATTATGATAGTCAATAATATCTTTTGCTAACCGTTTTCCTACAACCCTACCACCGTTTTCAATCGACGAAAAATTATTGACATGTTTGGCAATTCCACCATAAAACTGCTCTAAAGTCATCTTTTTTAACAATCGTGCCTCTTTAAATAAAGGCCCTAATTCCGCTCTATCTAAGTGATCTATCATAATATCAAAAAATATTTTTTATAACATAAAAATATACTATATTTGAATACCTCTAAGGTACGCAATTATGAATAACCATCAATACAATTTTTTTAAACTTTAATTTATGGAAAATCTTCACGAAGCAATCCGAACAAGCAACTTTCGTTACCTAACGGAAGATGCTATCCAAACTCCCTTATCTTTTATCGAAAACTTCTGCTATTTTGAAACAGAGGTGGAAACTTTCAGGAAAGACATCCTTTTTTTTCTTCATGCCGCTACAACAAGAAAATCAGATTTCAACGGAAAGTTTTATGTCAATTCTGAAGACTATGCTTATAACTGTCGACAACTAATTTCAGTCATTGAGGTGCTATGGGTACTGTATCATCAACCTATACCTCAGCTAAGAATTCCGGACACCCATCCCCTTTACCAAAAATCATCTTGGGCAACAGACCGTATCGATATTGAAAAAAGAATAAATAGCGGCGCTGCACATTTCAGGAAGCTGGAAAATCGGGAAATAAACGATATCGGATTTTTTTTGGAAGAATTCTTTTTATATCGTAACCTCAATGAGTGGCGAGAAATTTTGGATGACCTGCTAACGTATGCTTATACCAACGAAAGTATCTTCGATGGTACCGAATTATTGTATGAATCTGTTGCGATTTACGAATACCTGGAAAAAGCAGTCGAAGCAATTTTCTTAATTGCAGATCTAAACTTTAAATACAACAAATCAACCGATGATATCCAAACAAAAGGTGATCAGGAAACAAACCTAAACCCTACTGCGCAAATCAACGGAATCACTTTACCCAACCCAATTCAAGAAGTACCGTCTTTAGATGACGACACCTTCACCAATAACCTGATACAATATCTCGAAAAATTTTGGAGTCATCTGGAAGAGAGCAATGGAAATCATTCATATGGGCCCGTCATGTTTACAGAAACACTTGAAAAGGAACTCCTGTCCTATTTTGAATCTTTTCATCCTAAATTTCTTAGCCGAAATTTCCGGAGAATTTATATGGGATATCTCGAGCATTTATTTGCAAATGGCACTCCCTGGTATTACCATGAACTACGAGCTTTCACCGCTCATATGGACACATTTTTTGAACTTCTGGAATTGGCAGACCAAGAAACCGCACACTGGCCTCAGGAAGATCGTATAGGATGGGATGAAAACTAAACAAAAAAGCCGTTCACAGAACCTTGTTGTGAACGGCCTATATAATTGACATCTACTTTCTAAACCGTATCTTGGTTCAATGATTGTTTGTAGATCGCTTTTTTAATTTGAGTACGGCGGGTAACAGATTTTTTTTCGTATGCTTGGCGCGCACGAAGCTCTCTTAACACTCCAGTTTTTTCAAATTTTTTCTTAAAACGCTTCAAGGCTTTATCTAACGATTCGCCATCTTTTACATTTACGATAATCATGCTCTTTATACCCCCTTTCTATTGTCAAAATTTGGGACAACAAAGGTAAACATTAATCCGTTAAATTAAAAGCGATTTTCAACATTCTTTCACTTTTAATTCCTCTCCTATTTATATTAGATGGCAATGCAGTAAAAACAGCTTATTTCTTAGTCTCCTTTTAGTAGGGTGGCCCTCAACGCTAAAGACGCAATATGTGTATTGGCATAGGTATATTGAACCTCTGCTTTAACAAAACCGCTCCCTAGCAAAAGGCCAAAGCCACCCGCTGCTACGGTTTCATTAATACTCGATTTAAATAGGTCTCTATATTCATAGCCTGTTTCTTCCACCACATCCCGGACATACGCATCATTTATTTTCAGTTTGAAAACACCATTAGTTCCCAAATCACTTGTTTGATGAACGACTCCCCCATGTCCATAAATCTCTACAAAAGAGTTTACTCGATAGTTAAAAAAAGCTAAAGCCTGTTGTGTTTTAGTGTGATGTGATAACTCCAAGGAAGTGCCCGCTGTACTAAAATAGTCATTATTAAAGGTTAAAAAACGTTCTCCGTTCGGTGTAAAACTCGTCTTGTTTCGCATATATGAAAGCAGTAAGTTAACGGTAAAGTTAGGATCTTCATCGTCAGTAAACCATTGAGAAATATTATGTCGGATAGCCCCGCCCCATGCAGATACATCCACTTTACCCTCATTTAATCCTATCGCAAACGGCATTACTCTCAAAGACAATTCGGTACTTTTTCCGAGCCCCACACTCAGTTGCGGCATAACGAAGGGAGTGACTCCTACGCCGGTGCCGATCCCATCAATCATATTGAAATTTGCGCTCAGATAATCACCCGTAACTGGATTAACTAATCTATTGTTTGTGGCAGGGTCTAATAGAAAAACACTGATAGCACCTCCTTTGGCATCTGTGAACATACCAGGGGTTAAAGGGGCAGCGATTATGTTTGCGCTTTGATATAATTGATCCATGCGAATATAACGATTCCCGTCATTGATAGGAATAATAGCGGTGGATCCTACTAAACTAAAAGACAAATGACCTGCCTGCTTCGGTATAGCCCCGCCTTGCCAGCCCTGATTGAGGGAAAAACCAAAATTAGAAGAAAATAAATTGGTATACGCTGCAAAATAACTGTTACCAAAACGTTCAATATCTCGCACCTGCATTTCATAGTCTTGCAACGTTTGGGCTTGCACCACATTGCTAATCAGTAGAACGAGTAAAAGCCAGCTACACTTCATTAGCCTAGGAATATAGGACACCCTTAATTTAATCATGATTGGAAGGAATGAGAGTAGCATATCCTATTTGAGAGCTACCATTCGTTAAACTTATGTTGAGAGAATCGTAGTCTGATTCAAGAACTTGAAAAGTTAGCTGCTCTTTTAATGCATCCGATACAGCAGGAACCGTAATTCTCAATTCTTTTTGATTTGACCCTTCTAGCGAATAGGTGGCAAACACTTCTGATTTCTCTCCGAAAAGCTCTTCAAAGACGCCACACACACCTTCTGCCACTGGAGCATCAATTTTCACTTTTGCCCCTTTTCCACCCTTATAAAATGTGAATTTTAACCCTTTTACACACTGCCATTCCGGTCTTTCTGTTACATCCAATTTATCCTCATCGTAGATACGGTCAATCAACCAAGTTTTCTCTCCGCCATTCTGATTAAGTTGTTGAAGGGCTAAATGCAGATAGACGGCCGAACTATTAATCGTATTTTTCAGCGTTGTATTGTCAGCATATGAAAAAATTGCCTTACAGCCGGCGCTTTCAATAGACTTTTGGGCCAAACGCCCCAGCTCAGCCTGATTTGACCAGCTGTTAGTTCCATCAGCATACCGAATATCGATGAAGGGAATCGAGGTTTGGTCCGTGGGTAAAACCAGTTGACTCTTCGACAGGCTATCAGGTTCAACGGCATGTTGTCCTTCCGTAAAATCGCGTTCATTGGTATATACCTTTATATAGGCTACCTCTTCAATGGTCTGCTCGGGAAAGATATAGATATAGTCCATTATGTTACAGACTTTATCGTGCTCGCAGCTTGAGAGGCAAAACAAAAGTAGTCCTAAGAATAGTGTTGTAAAAGCTTTGTTCATATTTAAACTTGTTAACATCTGAGCCAATCCTTCCTATGGAGTTGGTATTGCGCTTCTGTATCAACCATTCGGCTCATTATTTAATTGAGATCGGCGCATTGTGTCTTGCATTCCCAGATATACGAATAACGAGCAGGCAATGCATATCGTGATATACCAATAAAAGTAATTTTCGTGTCCTATATTTTTAAACCATAAGGCAATGTATTCTGCTGATCCGCCAAACACTGCAACAGTTAACGCATAAGGTAAACCAACTCCCAAGGCCCTAATTTTTGCCGGAAAGAGCTCTGCTTTGACAATAGCATTTATGCTCGTATACCCACTAACTATTATCAATGCTAGCAGTATCAACCAAAAAGCCTGCCATTTATCTTCGACATATTGTAAAGCATTCAATAAAGGCACCGTAAAAAGAGTTCCCAGCGCACCGAAAGCGAGTAACAGGGGTTTTCTTCCGATTTTATCCGATAGTAAACCGAAAATCGGTTGCAGTCCCGCGAAAATCAATAAAGCAAGAAACGTGATTAAAGTAGCATCTGCATTAACAAGCCCAACGGTATTAACAAGAAACTTTTGCATGTACGTGGAGTAAGTATAAAAAGCCAAGGTTCCCCCTAACGTCAAACCAATGACCGTCAATATCTCCTTAGGGTGCTGTATTAATAGCTGTAAAGAACCTTTTTTTCCTGTAGTAGTTCCTGTTGTTTAAAAGCTCTCGTTTCATCCAGATGCTGTCTCAAATACAGGGCCACCACCGCCAAAACTGCTCCGATAAAAAACGGTATCCGCCATCCCCACATAAACAGATCCTCTTCGCTCAGTAAAAGCTTCTGTAAAAGTAACTGGATTCCCAAGGCGATTAACTGTCCTCCAATGAGTGTTACATATTGAAAGCTCGAATAGAAACCACGCCTATCGGGTGTAGCCATCTCGGAAAGGTAAGTAGCCGATACACCATATTCTCCACCTACACTCAACCCCTGCAATAATCTTGCAATTAACAACACAATAGGAGCAATCACGCAAATCTGGTTATAGGTAGGCGAACAGGCAATAATCAATGAACCGAGAGACATTAATAAAACAGATAAAGTCATTGATTTTTTCCGACCAAACCGGTCCCCGATAAAGCCAAATACATATCCGCCTAGCGGCCTCATTAGAAATCCAACAGCAAATATAGCTGCTGTATTTAAAAGTTGCAGGGTACGGTTGTCTCCTGGAAAAAAAGAAGCAGAAAAATAAATGGTAAATGCAGAATAGGCGTACCAATCGTACCATTCAACTAAATTACCGATAGACCCTCCAATAATAGCTCTTAAACGTTTCCTTGAAATAGTACTTGACATATGCTTATAATTGATAACAGTACTTGCTTTAGCTGGCAAATTATAAATTTTATTGATTTTTTCTTATTTTAAGCCCTTCAAATCACTATATAAACACTAACCATTCGATGAAAAGAACAGCATCCAAATTCGTTAACACACTCTTTGGCTTGATGGCTATAATATGCCTTCTGATTCCCCAAACATCAATTAAAGCACAGGACAATCAATTCGGAAACTGGTACGCATGGTTTAATAATATTAAATTCAATGCCAAGTGGGGAATGAATAACGATATTCAATTTCGGGCAGGGAAGAACTGGAACGAAAACTCACTTATCTTAATCCGGCCTGGAGTGAATTATTACGTCAGCGCCAATCAAACCGCTTCAGCGGGGTATGCAACGACTCTTGTGACACACAAATTAACAGGTGATCAGCCGCGATTAACGGAACACAGAATTTGGGAGCAATATATCATCACCGGTAGGCTTCTAAATATCCCTGTTCAACATCGATTCAGACTTGAGCAACGTTTTTTAAAGCGTCCTGATGAAAGCGTTTTTACTCAGAGGGCGAGATATTTTATTAGGGGAATTATTCCTATCAATAGCCCTTTACAACAACCCTTTAATAAGGGATGGTTCCTCGCACTTCAAAACGAATTGTTCTTTAACATTCAAAATAAGGATAATGTTAACGGGAGCCTATTTGATCAAAACAGAGCCTATGCAGCTTTCGGCTATCGATTTTCACCAAAATATGATTTAGAAATAGGCTATATGAATCAATTTTCGAAAAGAAATACCCAACCAAATCTGCTAAATCATATAGCGCAGATTGCCTTCTATACACGACTATAGAAGGCTACTGTAATCATTATCGTATCTTTTCAACAAGCAATTTAATATCCGGATCCTTCATAAAAAGATTCCATATTAAACCGGTGCGTGCATTTTCCAACATAATGGGAACAATTCCTTGGTGAATAGGGTCAAAATTTCCGGAAACCCAGTTATCTTTAAAATTAAATTCATCCCTAAACCCATATTCTGTCCATAAAAAACTTCCCAAGTTTCTGTAATAATTTTTGAGCGCTTCCATAGCGATCGTGGGTGTATATGGATAAGTCGCAATGGCTGCGGAAGGATTAAAACGATTTACAAAAGCCGAATCCTTCCCAACATAAGGCCACAGTAAATTTGTTATGCTCACAAACTGTTCACCGCTGTCCAAAGCTGCCCGATAGTAAATCATTGACAAATCACATTGATTATCAAAATAATTGACCGTGCTATCAATAGGGCTCCTCGGATTGATAGCCAAAAAAGGCAGTTGCTGTTCGATCAGTGAAGTTTGTACGGATCCCGCCACCAATCGGATTCCGTAATAGGTACTGTCGATCATGAATGATTCACGATTATAAAGCTCGGGTTTTTCCCCATTTTTCCCAAAAAGTAACGTATCACTAACAGAGGTCGACAATCTACCAATAGCAGGACCAACATACTTCAGTGGCTGTTTAAATCCAAGCTTATAGGAGGCGGGAGTAATTGCGTGACTTGGTGAAGCGATTGCTAATAGATAAGCGATCAAGCTACCGTTGTACCCTCCTATTGGCGCCGACTTAGTAAATGAGCAGGCAGGAGACCAGACACTGTATAGATGATAGCCATTTCCTTCCTTCACAAATTTCGTCCAATCCACCCCGTTCCATAGAGAGGAAATAGCGTCTCTCAATTCACTCTCGTCAGCACTCTCCTTATCAAAATAATTTCGAGCAACCAGCAAACCTTGCATTAAATAAGCCGTAGACTCAATATTGGCCGCTATTTCACAAGAATCAGTCATGATAGGCTTACCGGATCTCCCGTTAAGCAATTCCGGAAAAGCGCCATGATAAGTAGTTGCCCTTCCCAAAAATTTAACGATTTTCTTTAAACGATCCAACAGTAGTTGCCGCGGAATAAATTTTCGTTCTACACCAATTACTTGAGCCAAAATGCCAATCCCCGTCCCTTTCACAGAAATACTGGCATCACTAACCAACGGAGAAATTTTATGCATGCCGCTATTGAACTCCGTTTCATTTGTGAAATAGGCGATATGCGATTTCTCAATTGAATTTAACAGGTCTTCATCTCCCGCCAATTTAGTTTCAGCTGTTTTAATTTCCGAAAAGGGTGATTCCCGATACTGATAATCAACCCAAGCGATTTTGTAATAATAAGACACATTTGTGCGCGGAACGAAGTCAGTATACTTGTTAAATGAGATTGGTCTAACGGCAACCGGGACAAAGTTTTGGTTATCTTCAGATCGGTATATTTTGATGTAGCGAATACTGGGCGTGAGGGGTAACTGCCACATAATATCAACGTGTCTTTCATGAGCCTCTACAGATGAGAGTACAGCCTTGCCGGTAAGCTTCATATCGGGGGTTTTAGTAGGCAAGAATTCAATTTGATCAATAAATAACCGATGTTCCTTGCCATCCATATTCGTTCCCTGCTTAAAAATTATACTGCTTATCGGTGCTTGGTTGTCTAAATTCCCGATGCCTTTCAAAGGAATTTCAACCGACAACCACGCATTATCCTGATAGTTCTTTATAAAAGATTGAATTTTAACCTCTTCGGAGATATTTTCACCTTGAGCGAGTTGTATATTAGGTAATTCTGTTTTCGCAGTAGCACTTGAAACAAAAATCTTAAAAAATCAATAAGTCGTTGTTTTTGGGTAAATGACCATAATCGCTGCTATAGTGGATAACCGATTTCCACTCACCCTCATTTCCGGAAATATAATTCAACATAAGCGAATTTCCCGGAGTAAAAAAACACTATCCACTACCGGTAGATGGCCATTCATGTGGTTGATCCAACTGTTACCGGCAAAGGACGACTGTGAATAGTAGTAACTCTTTGGCATCAAACTGTTTTCGAACAGCACCTCCGGATAGTTAGAGGCCTCAGCTTGAATGCTTAATAGAATAGCAAGTAAGAAAAAGTATATTTTGTTCATATTAGCGTATCTTAACAGTCAAAGATTGGAGCAAAAACCAAGCCATGGCATCTTTGACAGCTTTCAAGAATCTCTCTTCTCATTTACCGATAAAATTAGGTCTTTTACCGACAAACTGTGTGCATCCGCCAAGTTCTGATGAAACTAAAGTGAAATATTCATTTATATTTACAAAAAAAAGATAAAGTATGAACAATCTATGTTATGCAGAGAACAGCAATATACATGATTTTTCTCATACGATCATCAATAAATACTATACATATGAATAACTATAAAGCTCCTCAACATAGGTCAAACTCCGGCAGAGTGTGGGTAGGACTTATTATTATTATCATCGGTTTTTCCATGTTATCAAAAACACTTGGCTTTATATTCGATTTTCCTAACTGGCTATTCTCGTGGCCTATGTGGTTAATTGTTATCGGCTTGGTACTGGGAGCCCGAAATAACTTCAAAAAGCCCTCATCTTTTATATTGATTCTTATCGGTTGTTTCTTCCTAACAGAACGGATGTTCGATGTAAGTCTTGGTAGGTTTTTTTGGCCCGCTTTTATCATACTCCTTGGTTGTTGGCTAATTGCAGGCAGAAACAGGGGCCGCTTTTCCTCTCCCCCTCCCGTTGACCCCCAAAAGGGTCCTTACGGAGAACCATCAAAAGAAACAAGCCCTTTCTCGAATTACAGCCCACCACATCAATCTGATCTTGATTGGGATAGAAGGGTGAGCAGCGAAGCGGATATTTCAACAGAAGATGAAAATCAAGAAGGTTCGGCCCCGAAAGCCGAACCTGATGCATTTTATGAACAGGCTGAACAGTCATCGAGCAAAGTTAACGAAGATTATATCGACTCCGTTTCTATCTTCGGACAGGTAAAAAAGAATATTTATTCAAAGAATTTCAAAGGCGGAGACATCGTCAATATCATGGGAGGAGCCGATATTAATTTAATCCAAGCAGATATTCAACATCCTGTCATTTTGGAAGTCGTACAGATTTTCGGAGGTACAACCATTCTCGTTCCTGCTCACTGGAAAGTAAACCCGGAAATGACGGCTATTTTTGGAGGAGTGGAAGACAAGCGATTTATTAATAATGTAGCTGTAGATAATCGCAAGAATTTGATTATAAAAGGCACCTCAATTTTTGGTGGTATTACAATCAAAAGTATCTAATCATTATCATTTTAAGCATTTATCCAATGGCGTCAACCCCGCTCATCACGTCAAAGCAAAAGCTCATTGCAGTCAGCTGTGTATCCGTTTGGGTAGGTACGCTTATTATACAAACCGGCTTATTGCTTTGGTTTGATTTTAACGTTGAACTCACGCTCCTTGACAGTTTAATCAGCGCCACAACCATCGCAGCGGCGTGTTATATCATTGCTAATAATTTAATTATTATCAGCCTCGCAAGGAACGTTATTTTTACATTATAATTTGGGGATTATGCTTGGCCGCGATCAGCCTAACCATCAATCGCTATGTGATGCAATATATTATAAGCGACAAATCTTATTTAGCGTTCCTTGATTTATCCCTTCCTATACGCTATTGCACCAATAGCTTGATAATCGCATGGGTAGCAATTATGCAGGTGCTTTGGAACACACTACATGATCAAAAGGAAAATGAACAGCGAAAAGCAGATGCTGAGAAACTGGCTCGCGAAGCGGAACTCTATAATCTCCGACAGCAGCTTCAACCGCATTTTCTTTTTAATAGTTTAAATTCCATCATTGCGCTTATTGGACGAAAACCCGAAGAGGCAAGAAACATGACTTTTCAATTATCTGACTTTTTGCGTGGAACTCTTCGAAAAGACGATCAACAACTTATTCCGCTGAAAGACGAGATTGAACATTTGAAACTCTATCTAGAAATAGAGAAAGTCCGCTTTGGCCATCGGCTAGATACGGATATACTTATGGAGGACTGCGAAGAATGCCTCTTACCTGCTATGATTTTACAGCCTCTCGTAGAAAATGCCATTAAATATGGTTTGTATGACACTACGGGCCAGGTAAAAATTGCCATTTGGGCAAAAAAAGATGAAAACCACTTATTGGTGGCCATTCAAAACCCTTTTGATAAAGAAAGCAGCAACCCCCATAAGGGTACTGGTTTTGGACTACGTGGTGTACAGCGGAGATTATTTTTATTGTTTGGACGCACAGATTTGTTGCAAACTCATCATACAGCGCATATCTTTACAAGCAATATAAAAATACCACAACAATGATTAAAGCTGTTTTGATAGACGATGAACCACTTGCGCGAAGCATAATAAGTGAATATTTAGCCGACTATAAGGAAGTACAAATCGTTGCAGAATGTAATGATGGGTTTGAAGGAGCAAAAGCGATTATGCAATATCAGCCAGACTTGGTTTTTTGGATATCCAAATGCCAAAAATCAATGGTTTTGAAATGCTTGAGCTGATTGACCAGCAACCGCCTGTCATTTTTACAACAGCTTTTGATGAATACGCAATTAAAGCATTTGAAAAATATGCAATAGATTATCTGCTTAAACCAATCAGCAAGCCGCGTTTCGATCAGGCCATGAATAAATTTCTCCAGCAACGTAATTTAAAGAGCACAACTGAACAGGAGCAAACAAAAAAGATGCTGGAGACCATGAGCCCCTCCCCTTCTTTGGAACGCATTGTAGTAAAAACCGGCAGTAAAATCAACGTAATCAACACCGATAGTTTGATTTGTCTGGAAGCGGATGATGACTATGTACGCCTACATACCACAACAGGAGCCTATTTAAAGAATAAAACAATGGCTTTTTTCGAAAAAGAGCTCGATCCTAACATATTTGTAAGAATTCATCGTTCTTATATAGTACGCGTGGATAGCATTGTGCGACTTGAACCTTTTGAAAAGGAAAGCCACATCGCAATACTAAACAACAACATGAAGGTAAATGTAAGTAAATCAGGCTATTCAAGACTCAAACAGGTTTTAGACATTTAAAATATTTTCAAACTCACCATTAATGTTTCGATATTCGCTGATCGCTATTTTCTTTCTTTTTGTTTGTCATCTGTGCTCAGCCCAAGAAGAAAACAGCAGTAAAATAGTAAACAGATTCAAAAACTATTTCAACAAACATCAGGCTGACTCCATTTATCAACAGTGGAACCAGCACGCAAAGACGACCGTGTCGAAAGCCCAGCTCGACTCGCTGCTAATTAAGCAACTTTACCCACTAGGTACTATAGAAACTTCTTCATTTATAAAAAATGAGAATGACCTCGAGCATTTTAAACTCGTCTTTTCTAAAAAGACCTTGAAGCTCATTTTGCGGGTTGATTCTAATGAAAAAATAGAAACATTCCTTTTCCAACCCTTTGAGGAATCCGTCAATGAAAGAGATACAATACCATCTGTGAAAAAAGAAGATCCCATAGAGGATACAACAGGACATAGGCTAGCAGACGAATCAAAAACAATGGAAAGCACCATTGATAATTTAGTCGATTCACTTGCGCTTCAGTATACGAACGACCCCAGTACTTGTGGTCTAGCCATCGGTATTATTCATAATGGTAAAGCGGGTTACTATTATTACGGCGAAACCACACGAGGTAATAAAACACTCCCTGATCAGGAAACTTTATTTGAAATTGGATCCATCAGCAAAGCTTTTACTGCCACCCTTCTAGCAAATGCAACGTTGACAGATAGTATCCACCTAAATGATCCAATTGTTAAGTATCTCCCGGATAGTATCGCTCAAAACAAAGAACTCGAGAAGATCACCTTTCAAAATTTAGCGACCCATACATCCGGTTTACCACGCTTACCGGACAATATAGTTCCAAGCGAACCCTTAGACCCCTATAAAGATTACGATCGTAAAGCGTTATTTTCCTATCTTAAGAGTTATAGCCAAATAAACAAACCCGATTCCGTTTATGAATACAGCAATCTTGGATACGGGATTATCGGAGACTTATTGGCTTATAAAAAGAATTCTTCGTACAATGAATTAATAGAAAAAACGATCTGTGACCCATTGGAATTAGAAAACACAACCGAATTTCCGAGTGGAGATAAATTACCGAAATTTATTCCGACTTATAATAATAAGGGAGAACTGACTCCGCATTGGCATTTTTTGGCTCTGAGCGGAGCGGGATCGTTAAAATCCACAATAAGGGATTTGCTTAAATTTGCCGAAAGCAACATAAACATCCCGAATACTGTACTAGGTAAAGCCATTGCGTTGACACATAAACCGTCTTGGCTGGTTTCGGAAACTCAGGATCTCGGCTTGTCATGGCATATTAATATTGAAAACTTTCAGGAAATTTTCTGGCAAAATGGGGGAACCTTTGGAAGCAGTAGCTTTTTAGCTTTCGTTCCAGGCAAGAAAGTTGCCGTTGTGGTACTTGCAAACGCGGCAAAATCGGTAGATAGTATAGGTTTTTCTATAATAAATAACCTTATCACGAATCGCTGATTTACCCGAAACATCAGCAAGAGAAACCTTAACGGGGAAAAAGACTAATTAATCAGTTATCTTATGCCCCTCAACTCTTTTCAAGAGGTTTTCAATAACTTTAGGGAAATATTGATGCTCCAACTGTTGTCCCTTAAATTTTACCATTTCTAAATTGTCATCTTTTTCTATTTTGAAACGCGCTTGATAAATGATCTCGCCCTCATCAAAGCGTTCGTTTACATAATGGATAGTGATGCCCGACTCCTCCTCCTTATTTTCCAATACAGCCTTATGTACACGATCTCCATACATTCCCTTTCCACCGTAGGCAGGTAGTAGGGCAGGATGTATATTAATAATTTTATTCGGAAACGATTTAAGTAGATTTTCCGGAACTAACCATAAGAAACCGGCAAGAACAATTAAATCTATTTGCATCCGGTTTAACAACTCAACTATATTATCGGTATTATAGAACTCGTGACGGTCAAATACGTGAGAGGGAACTTCAAAGTTATCGGCACGTTGTAATACGTAAGCTTCGGGATTATTAGTCAATATTAAAGAAACTTCCGCGTCGTGGCTATACTTAAAATGCTCCATGATCTTTTGAGCATTAGAGCCGGAGCCGGACGCGAAAATAGCTATGCGTTTTTTCATAAAGTATTTTGTTTTTATACGATGCGCTTTACCGATCAATCTCGCCGATTCTACTTATTGCGAAGGATCGCTAAATTTTATCTAAGTATTTTGCCGCAAAGTTAATTATTATACAGCATTTATTTAGTTTTTGGTCAACATCTCAGCGTAAAATTGGTTCAACCTTCTACGGGTTTCCACCATAATACTTATTTTTACCCTTCAAATTAGTATGTATTCGTATGGGTGCAATCAATAAGTCCAACATACACCATAAGCTTTTGAATGTAAACAGACGCTGTCATTGAATTTATTATAATATTATATATGAAAAGCAATATCCATTCCTGCGCTGCTAACCTTATCGTAGCTTTCGTTTTCTGTTTCGCAAGCGCCTGCGCTCAAAAAACCAACCAGGTTCCAAAAGAAATCCCTGAGTTCACCTTCTATACTGTTGATAAGGATGCTCCTTTCACCCGTAATAATCTTGCTTCCAACGGGAAAAACATCGTTATTCTCTTTTTCGATCCCGGCTGCAGCCATTGTCAGCAAGAAGTCTTGGCGCTTGGCAAAAACTATAATAGCATAAAGAATATCAATCTCTACATGGTGGCCATGCAGGAAAAAAATTTAATCAATGCTTTTATGTCCATGTACGGAGGGCAGCTACGAAATAAAAAAAACGTGACGCTCTTGCATGACAAAAATTATGAGTTTATTGGCAGATTTAAACCGACCCAATATCCCGCAACTTTTGTTTATGGGGGTGATAAAAAACTTAAAAAATATTGGGATGGCGAAAAAAAAACAGAGGAAATCATTAAGGCACTGAACTTATAACCCCGGGATGGCAGTCCCTTCGGAAGCACTCAGAAGAGAGTCGCAACTAATCAATATAAAATGCTAACTTTGCATTTTTTAAAGCATCAATAATGAGTCATCCCGTTAAAATCAAAAACGCATTAATTTCTGTTTACTATAAGGACAATTTGGAGCCTCTCGTTAAACTATTACATAGTTATGGAGTGCACTTTTACTCAACCGGAGGAACTGAAAAATTTATTCGTGACCTTAATATTCCGGTCACACCGGTAGAAGATTTAACCGGATACCCTTCCATCCTCGGAGGACGGGTAAAAACCTTGCACCCGAAGGTTTTTGGAGGTATCTTAAGCAGAAGGTCTCTAAAAGAAGATAAGGAGGCCCTTGAAACTTATGAAATTCCAGAGATCGATTTAGTAATTGTCGATTTATATCCATTTGAAGAAACTGTTGCATCAGGTGCAACAGAAGAGGAAATCATAGAAAAAATCGATATCGGTGGTATTTCTTTAATTCGCGCCGCCGCCAAAAATTATAATGACGTCGTTATCATATCTTCTAAAAACGACTATCGAGAACTAGCGGAGATATTAAAGGAAAACGAGGGTTACACTTCTTTAGCGCAACGGAAATCATTCGCTAAAAAAGCTTTCAATATATCTTCTCATTACGATACGGCAATTTTTAACTACTTCAATAGAGAAGAACCTTTAGAAGTGTTCAAATACAGTGAGCAGAAAAAGACAGTATTGCGCTATGGGGAGAACCCGCATCAAAAGGGAGCTTTTTATGGAGATCTCGATGCGCTGTTCAGGAAATTAAACGGAAAAGAACTGTCTTATAACAATTTAGTAGATATCGATGCAGCTATTGCTTTGATAGACGAATTTGAAGAACCTACCTTTGCTATTTTAAAGCATACAAATGCTTGTGGTGTAGCCAGCAGAAACAATATACTAGCTGCCTGGAAAGATGCTTTAGCGTGTGATCCTATTTCCGCTTTCGGTGGCGTACTGATTTGCAACCGCCCGATCGAACAGGACGCAGCGGAAGAAATCAATAAATTATTTTTCGAAGTGCTGATAGCGCCTTCGTTCACGGAAGAGGCACTTCGGATATTAGTGAGCCGAAAAAATCGGATTCTACTTCAAAGAAATGATATTGATTTGCCTAAAAATCAATTTAAGAGTCTTTTAAATGGCATCATCGAGCAAGACAAGGACCTGGTTATTGAAAACAAAGAAGGGATGACAACAGTAACTGACCGCGCGCCTTCCGAAGAAGATTACGCAAACTTGTTTTTCGCCAATAAAATCGTAAAGCATACCAAATCGAATACCATCGTATTCGCAAAAAACAACCAACTCTTGGCTAGCGGGGTTGGTCAGACGTCTCGTGTAGATGCATTAAAGCAGGCTATTGACAAGGCTAAATCATTTGGTTTTGATTTACATGGAGCGGCTATGGCCTCCGACGCCTTTTTCCCTTTCCCCGATTGTGTGGAAATAGCCGCAGAGGCAGGTATTGCAACTGTACTTCAACCGGGTGGATCGATCAAGGACAAGGACTCTATTGACATGGCTAATAAAAAAGGGATATCAATGGTAACAACCGGTATCCGACACTTTAAACATTAAAGCATTAATGCTTCAACAATAAAAAGACTAGCACCTAACAATTGCTAGTCTTTTTTATAAGCGCCTCAGAAATACCACTTTACTTAAATCTGTCTGGTAGATGGTATTTATGAACTGCGCAAATGTAGCGTATTTTTCAGGCGCAAACAGCCCCTCCCTGAGTATTAACTGCCTGTAGAATACCAAATTGTTTCCCTTTAAGTATAGCTTCATTGAAAACGAACCAAATTCCGTATCAAGCTGCACATCAGCTGGCTTTAGATCAATAACATAACTTTCAGGCAAGGCAAAGACCAACGAATCGACATCTCTATACCCACGATTTATAAAAAATGGCATCTTTCGTTCATGAGTTATCGGAATGGACGACTTACGGTTAAAAACATTTGGAATTAAGTAGATTCTCGTCCCACTTTTAGGGGCATATTTTTGGATTACAATGCTTAACTGTTCGATTAGCTGCGGACTAAGTCTGTTGTCTTCTTTATAGTTTATATCTTTAAAAGTGATATTATCCACCGCATACAGTTCTTTTAGCCTTTTATCCTGCTCCTGTAACGGAAGTCCTAACATAGCTAGTTGGTTATCGAACTGATTACCATAGAAAGAGGTGGACAATAAGCCGTCGATATCTCCCCCTTCACTTAAACGAAACTGCCCATGCCTCTTTTGTAAACTTTCCTCTGTAGACACCTTTGGTGTACGCATTAGTTTCCCACCTTTCTCGGTGCAAGCGAAAACGATCCTATCGTCTGTAAAACTGCCGAGAAAACCAAAGGGCGTTTTTTGGCTTGTACATTCCAACCATATTGTGTCCTTTTTTAGGGGCACTGCTAATATCACATGATTCCCTTGGTCCATGCTGGCAAAGTTTTCATCCATATCGCGTTTTATATCGCCAGCGTTAACAACACAATAGTAAGATGGTATATTAACAATGGATAAAAGAGATTGCATATAGTTGACCAGTGCCTTACAATCGCCATACCCCAACTGCTCCACCTGACTGGCTGCCATAGGCTGAAATCCTCCTATTCCGATTTGAACACTTACATACCTCATTTTTTCTTGAAGATACCTATATAAAACCCTCACTTTGTCAATATCATCATGAATATTCATTGTTAAAGCGTGAACTTTTCCGACCATTTGCGGAGTTGGTTTTTGTCGTTCAGCTAACAAATTGGTAAAAACCCATCCACCTAACTCTTCCCAATTACTATACGCACCCTTCTTGCCATAATAATAAAACTGTTCAGCCGCAACCTTCACTCGTATTTGGTACTTTTCTTTCGGTGGTGAGAGAGGCTCATTTTTACTTGCCGGAATACCCCGAACTGTCCATGTATAGATTCTTTGCTTATCATTCTTCTCTTCCAGTTTCTGCCCTTCAAAATTGATTTCCTTTATATTGATTCCGTCCGATAACCCACAGCGTAACGTATAACTGCTTTGCTCAATGGATAAGTCCCGGGAAGGTTTAGGAACCCAATCGGGAATAACAAGGTTTTGTTTTAATTTCAGTTCATACTCATAACTTACTGTAAAAGGATACTGCATTGCATTTGGAAGAAAATGTTTAACACGATTATCTTCAAACAAGGAAAAATGACTAACCGCACTCTCGTCTATGAAATCTTTTACGCTTATTTTTTTTATTACTTCACCGCTATGATCCTGAAGTATGCCGCTAATCGATTTAATCTGTGTGCTTTTATCGTATAGTATTGCTAGCCTCGCATGTTCCAAACCAGCCCTGTTGAGGATTGTCAGTACTTGCTTAACATGTAAAATAACGTCATCGGATGATCGTATATTGACCGTCCATTGTTGATCCCTTACAACGGCATTTGCCCGCTCCGTCAACTTTTGGGGGATCTCATCCACAGGGAAACGGTCTTGTGCGATGCTTTGTACAACTGAAAATAAAAACAGTATGCACGCATAGTATCTGTTTAACATAAACAAGGTTTCTTAAAGATCTTCTTATTAAATACGCTTTTTTAGAACGATATCCGTCTTTTCC
Organism: Olivibacter sp. 47; assembly: GCF_030372825.1. Lineage (NCBI taxonomy): Bacteria > Pseudomonadati > Bacteroidota > Sphingobacteriia > Sphingobacteriales > Sphingobacteriaceae > Olivibacter > Olivibacter sp. 47. The sequence continues at coordinate 4,051,771 of NZ_JAUCNR010000001.1, read as the reverse complement.
AGTTGAATAATTCGACTAAAAAACTCCTTTAAACTCAAATATTCATCAGGTGCAAAATCATTTTGTTGAATCGCAGCACTTGCTCACAACGCAAACGATTATTTTCCAACTTTATGCGGTTAAAAAACTGCCCTCCTCTTTCAGCGAGCACTATATTGACATCCGCGGGCTTCGAGACTAAATCATAAACTGTAGGTAAGGCGATATCCAATTCATAACTCTCTTCTGATGAATTTCCAAAATCCACGGGATAAGTCCTTTCGGAAAGAGTGAATGGATTTTTGCTTATCTTATTCAAAATGAACGGATTGAAATAAGCATTTTCGGATGGCAAGCTATCAAACAATTTAATAGTTACCTGATAATTTTCTATCAGTCCAACATCCGTGGAATCAATACCTGCTACGTTAGCTTCGACGATTTCCATTCCTACACTTTCTTCCTTTTTCTTTTCAATAAACTGATCAATATTTGGATAACTAGCGATCTCTTTTCTTTTAAGATAGGCCGCGTAATTAAAACTCGCTACTTTTATTTTGCCTCTCAAAATCCCATCATCCGATAGCTCGCCGGTTAGTACATAATTCGTATGACGTTTCATATTGGACTTAATATCAATCCAGTATGAGGGTTTGTCCAATGGCAACACTCGTCCTTGATCGTTTAGGCAGCGCAACGGCAGCATACCAAAAGGTAAAAAAGGATCAGACGCATCTAATAAATAACTTTCTCCGTCGACATTTAATTGGCTAATAACATAATTGAATTCCGAAATAACCGGGTTAAGCTTATTTACTATTCCATGCTCTCTGGTCGAAAGGATAACTGCATTGGCATCCAGTCCGGCAGCCGACAGAGCGGCAACCAGTGCAAGATTTATATCAGCTATGTTTCCCTCATGTCGTTCTAAAGCCCTTTTTATTCCAAGTTCACTGAAAACGCCATAATAGGCATTCCATTTAATTTGATTTTTTATGTAGGTATAAATAGCCTTCGCTTTTGCAAGATCATTTATGTCAGCGGATATTATATTCGCCAACAGTTTTTCGAATATTGCTTCTTGTTTTATCTGCCCTCCCAAGCTTCTATCAGTCAACAGCTCCCTATCCACATTTTTCCATTCCTTTGTATAATGATGTTTAGAACCATTTCGTAAATAAACAGTAGCCAGTTCAAAATAAATGGCCGATTTAAAATTAGACGCTGCCGTCATATAGTCTTCTTCGATAAAAGCCGGAATATTCTCCATGATATAGACCATCCGCGAACAGTCAATCGGCCAACCGGGCAAGCGGAATCCCTCCCGAAGTATGGAAGACTTTTGCTCTTTCAATTTATACGGCCCTCTCATGATAACATTATATGTATATGTGGCAGGTATAATCGCTTCAAATTCACTTCTGATTTTAGGAATGTCTGCCTGAAATCGCCAGGTTCTAAAGTTATATATCAAAGGAGACATGATCCGATAACTGTATTCAATAATGCTACCATCTTGAATATCGGGCATGCTAAACTTCGTTAATTTGACATATTTGCTTAACTCTTCTTGATACGTATTTTTAGTATTCAACCAAGTTTCTGTTTTTCTACCATCGCGAAAATTATAGGTTACTGCTTTAAGATCTTCCAGATATTCTGCTTTATCGTCGCTTATACGCAAAGGAATCTGGATATTTGCCTGACTAGGATCATCTTTATTAAATATTTTTAACCTTACATGGTGTGTGAAAGCGATATTCAACTCACCGCGCTGATCATCAAAAACAAACATCGCTGTTCCATATTCGTTAAGAACAACAGCATTTGAGATACTATCCAGTTGATAGCTCTTTACGGCTCTTTCTGTATCGCTTATCAGTCCAAAAGAAAAATCCTCTGCTGTTCCCGAAAAAAACTGAAACAAAAGGCAGATCGATAAAAAAAATCTGGTCATGAAATAGGGTTTAGATCGTTAATGAAGTAAATATAGTAAAATAACAAAAAAGTTGTAGAAGCTTACAATAACCCATTACTGAATATTCCCGAATTGTTCGTTCGCTAACCCTCAATAGAGCTTTCCGAACCGTTGTTTTTTTTTCTCGCTATTGTAGCATATCGGGTTCATATTGTGATATTTTTGTTTTAATTTTGCGGACTATATTCAAGAAACATTTAAAAGATTAGCGAATGGGGCTATTTAACTGGTTTACTCAAGAAGTTGCCATAGATTTAGGTACGGCAAATACCCTAATAATACATAATGACAAGGTGGTAGTAGATGAGCCCAGTATTGTGGCTTTCGATCGCACCACGAACAAGGTGATTGCTATCGGTAGGCAAGCCATGCAAATGGAGGGTAAGACCCACGACAATATACGGACAGTAAGACCATTAAAAGACGGTGTAATAGCCGATTTCAATGCTGCTGAATATATGATCAGAGGCATGATAAAAATGATCAACAACGGTAAAGGTTGGTTTTTCCCATCCTTAAGAATGGTGATCTGTATCCCTTCGGGCATTACCGAAGTAGAGAAACGAGCCGTAAGGGATTCAGCCGAGATTGCCGGAGCTAAAGAGGTATATTTAATTCACGAACCTATGGCTGCCGCAGTCGGAATTGGCATCGATGTAGAGGAGCCAATGGGCAATATGATTATTGATATTGGTGGTGGTACAACAGAAATTGCCGTCATAGCTCTTTCAGGGATCGTATGCGATCAATCTATTCGGGTTGCCGGTGATAACTTCGATTCAGATATTGTACAGTATATTCGCAGACAGCATAATATCATGATCGGAGAACGAACTGCCGAAAAGATCAAAATAGAAGTCGGAGCCGCGCTTCCGGAATTACAAGACCCACCTCCTGATTTTGCCGTTCAAGGTCGCGATTTAATGACCGGAGTCCCCAAGCAGATAACCGTGTCCTATACAGAAATTGCCCATTGCTTAGACAAGTCTATTTCTAAAATTGAAGAGGCTATTTTAAAGGCCTTAGAGATTACACCACCGGAATTGTCTGCAGACATTTACCAAACCGGCATTTATTTAACAGGGGGCGGCGCCTTACTCCGAGGTTTGGATAAGCGCGTTCAGGCCAAAACCAAATTACCTGTCCATGTAGCAGAAGATCCACTAAGAGCTGTAGTACGCGGCACGGGCATCGCGCTTAAAAACATCGGCGGTTATAAATTTTTAATGCAATAATAGCATCGATCATCTATGGCGTACATTCATTTATTTTTGGTACGCCATCTTATTATAAATTCCAAAACAACATATGCGCAACCTTTGGATATTCATTAGTAAGTATAATAACTTCTTTTTGTTTATCCTTTTTTTCAGCGCCGCCGTTGCACTTATTGTAAAAAACAACGGCTTTCAGCGGGCCAGTGCATTAAACTCCTCTAATACCGTAATTGGTGGTATCTATCAAAAGATTGATAATTTCACGCAATATTTAAATTTAAAACAAACCAATAAAGACTTATCCGAGGAGAACGCGTACTTACGAAGTCAATTAAAAAGCTCATTATACAGCAAGTTGATTGAACAAGATTCTGTATTGGATTCACTAGGTCAAACACAATATACCTACATCGTAGCCAGGGTTATCAATAATAGCATCCATCAGAAGAACAATTACCTAACGATCAATCGGGGTAGCGAAGAAGGAATCGTTAAAGGAATGGGCGTAATTTCTTCACATGGCATTGTCGGGATTGTGTTGAATGTCTCTCCTCATTTTGCTACCATTCAGTCGCTACTACATGCTGACACGAGAGTAAGCGCTAGTTTAGCGAATAGTAACGCATTCGGCTCTTTGGTTTGGGGCACAGAAAATTTCGATTCGCGCAAAGCAATTTTAAAAGACATTCCCAATCATGTAAAAGTGCGCCCTGGTGAAGAGGTAGTAACTTCCGGCTATTCTTTATTTCCTCCCGGTATTTCTATCGGAAGAGTGATAAAAACGGGCAAAAGCGGTGACAGTTTTTTGGATATTGAGGTGAAGCTGAATAACGATTTTAATACACTGCAATATGTTTATATCATCAAAGATCAGTTCGCAAGCGAAAAACGGCAATTAGAAGGAGACACGATAGCAACAAATGAGTAGGATTTTACTGTTAAATATCATCCGATTTATAGTTTTAATAACTATGCAGGTATTCCTTTTCAAGAACATGGGATACTACAATTTGGCTACACCCTATCCGTATATTCTTTTCTTACTCATGTTGCCTTTGGGTATGCCTAAATGGTTATTATTTGTTATCTGTTTTTTTACCGGTCTTATTGTAGACGGCTTTTATGACACGTTGGGTGTAAACGCGGCAGCGTGTGTAGCACTCGCCTTCTTACGTACAACTTTTATCAGCATCACCGTTCAATTGGAAAATCACGAAACATTCGCCACCCCTAGCATCAGTGAGATGTCTTTTAGATGGTTTTTCATTTATTGTCTCGTATTGTCTCTTTCGCATCATTTCGTTTTAACACTATTGGAAGCGTTCACCTTCAGCAACTTTCATTATACACTCGTTCGTGCTGTTTTAAGTTGTATATTTACGGTACTATTAATTTTACTTTTTTCTTTACTTTTCTATCAAAGAAGTAGACGCTAATATGGTGTATCCTTCATTGAAAAGCCAATATTCTACTAGCACATGAATAACAGTTTTTTTGAAAGAAAGTACGTCGTTCAAGGAATCTTTATAATAGCTGCCTTTTTATTGGCTTGTCGACTTTTTTATCTACAAATCATCGACGATTCGTATATACTCTCTGCAAACAATAACGTATTAAGAAAAGTTGTTATCTATCCCGCTAGAGGCGTTATTTTAGATCGAAATGGCAAAATATTGGTTCAAAACGAACCGGTTTACGATCTAATGGTCACTCCAAGAGAGGTCAAGCCTTTTGACACCTTGGCACTTTGCGAGCTGATCGGTATTGACAAAGAAGGCTTTGATAAGCGTTATCAAAAAGCTGTCAACTTTTCTCCCTATCGTGCATCCATATTTGAAAAACAATTATCAGCGCAAACGTACGCCAGACTACAGGAGAAATTATTCCAATTCAGGGGATTCTACGTTCAAAATCGAACGGTACGAAGCTATCCGGATTCGGTTGCCGCTCAATTTCTGGGCTATATCAATGAAGTTACGGAAAAAGATATTGAGCGATCCAATAACTTTTACCGTCCTGGTGATTACATCGGAGTAAGCGGGGTGGAGCGTGCTTATGAAGAACTATTAAGAGGCCAACGCGGAGTACAGAATTTAATGGTTGACGCCTTTAATCGTCCAAAGGGACACTTTATGGATGGAAAGTACGACACCCTCGCGGTCGCAGGAGAAGGCCTTGTCTCTTCTCTTGATTTAGAATTGCAAAAACTTGCTGAAAAGTTCATGAAGAATAAGCGTGGCTCGGTAGTTGCCATAGAACCCTCAACAGGAGAAATTTTGGCCTTTGCCAGTACCCCAAGCTACGATCCGAATCTAATGGTGGGGAGGGAACGGGGTAATAATTACATGAAGTTGCTGAATGATCCCAATAAACCTATGTTCATTCGCCCCATTCAGGCTCAATATCCTCCAGGATCAGTGTTTAAGGTTGTAAGTGCACTCGTAGCGCAACAGGCAGGCATGATCGATGAGCATACCCGATGGAATTGTCCCGGTGGTTACAGTTATGGAGGAGGTAGAGGCTTTATGCGCTGTACCCACGTTCATGGCACGATCGATCTTCCTGCAGCTATTCAAGGCTCTTGCAATACTTATTTTGGCCATGTATATGCAAGAATGATTGATCAACGAAAAATGAAGTCAACTAAAGCCTATTCACTTTGGCGAGATGCTATCATGAAATTTGGTGTCGCCCAGGAATTGGGCGTCGATCTTCCAAATGAGAAAAAGGGACTTCTTCCGACGGCCGACTTCTATTCCAAACGTTATGGAAACGATAAATGGGGTTCAGGATACAATATCTCAAACTCCATTGGACAAGGAGAGGTTGAAATTACCACTTTACAAATGGCCAATATCATGGCAATCGTTGCCAACCGAGGGTATTACTTTCGACCGCACCTGATAAAATCCATCGGAGAAAAAAAAGTAGTAAAGAAGGAGTTTATTGAGAAAATACCTGTTGGCATCGACCAGAAATACTTTGAGCCGGTTATAGAAGGAATGAGCCGCGTCGTTAAATATAATGCCAATATTCGAATCCCGGATATAGAAATGTGTGGAAAAACCGGTACAGCTCAAAACCCTCACGGTAAACACCATTCCGTTTTCTTTGCTTTTGCTCCAAGGGTAAATCCAAAAATTGCCATTGCTGTTTTCGTAGAAAATGTAGGCTATGGTGCAACCTATGCAGCGCCAATAGCAAGTATGATGGTTGAAAAATACCTAAAAGATACCATCAGCATGTCTAAAGCTGTACAAGAAAGAGTATTGAAAGAAAGCAATTTAATCGTGCCCGAGCCTCCTAAAAATACTACGGAACCGGTTATCAGTAAAGCAAACGGCAATAAACCGCAATCAAGAAAGCGCGAAAGCTATGTTAAACATAATGAAGTGGCAGTTATTAATGAATTGAAAAGGCGCATCGAATACAAAAACAGCGAAGGAAGATAACATTCATGAATCAAACAAAAAAAATATACGGTGGCTCTATTGATTGGATAACAGTATTCATCTGGTTGACCCTTTGTATTATCGGCTGGTTTAATATTCGTGCTGCCGTCTTTGACCCACAACACGCCAGCTTAATAAGCCTGAGCACCAATTATGGTAAACAGTTCATTTACATTTTAGTGTGTTTGTTAGTTGCTTGTGCAGTGATGATTATCGATGGTAAATTTTACAATTATATATCCCCAATTCTGTACGGGATTACTCTTCTTCTCTTGGTCATCGTTTTAATCGTAGGACGCAACGTGGGCGGTAACCAAGCTTGGATTCCAATCGGCACCTTTAGGTTGCAACCTTCAGAATTTGCTAAATTGGGCTCTTGCTTACTATTGGCAAGGTATTTAAGTTCACATAGCAATAAAATGCCAAATCTTAAAACTTTGGTATTTGGGGCACTCATCCTTTTTGTACCGGTACTTCTCATCATGCTTCAACCGGACACGGGCTCTGCACTTACCTTCTTTGCACTTACGCTTGTTTTTTATCGTGAAGGCTATGTCTCGGGTCAATTCCTCGCATTCGCATTTATCTGTATCATTCTCTTTATTCTTACGCTACTTTTCTCCCAGTGGTATATCATTGGCGTACTCGCTATATTAGCGGCATTGTCAATCTATATGTTTAAAAGAAGCCGTAAAGTAATTCAGTCAATTGTAATTGCTTTTATAGCCTCTGCTGTTTTTGTATTGCTGGTTGATTTTGCTTACGAACATGTTTTACAGTCGCACCAACGCAATCGGATTGATGTAATTCTCGGAAAAGTAGATGATCCCCGAGGACAGGGTTACAACCTGAATCAATCCAAAATAGCCATCGGGTCGGGGCAGCTTTTTGGAAAGGGATATTTACAGGGAACCCAGACAAAATATAACTTCGTTCCCGAACAAAGTACGGATTTTATTTTTTGCACAGTAGGTGAAGAATGGGGTTTTGTTGGTTCAATGGTTATTGTATTGCTGTATATGACCTTACTACTGAGGATAACCCAGCTGGCAGAACGACAGCGATCCGCATTTGCCAGAATATATGGCTATGGTGTTGCCTCCATTTTCTTTTTTCATTTTTTTATCAATATCGGTATGACAATAGGGATTGTACCTGTCATTGGTATCCCGCTACCTTTCCTTAGCTATGGAGGCTCTTCTCTACTGAGTTTCACCCTGCTGCTCTTTATCCTACTGAAATTTGACTCGAACAGAAAAGGAGTTGTTTAATAAAAAATCCAGGCACTCGAAGATACCTGGATTATCTCATTGAACAATCGTGTCAAACACTATTAAGCGAATCTTTGCCGCAATATGGCATATAATTTATCTACTGTGGCTTGTTTATTTGCCCAGTTATTCTTTTGAGCATAATTACTCTGCAGGAAGGTATCCGCATCGGCAAAATTATCATAACGGCTTAAGAGCTCAATCGCCTCTGTATAAGCTAAACTATAACCATTGAACAAGTCTTTGATAAATAGCAGCTTGTCATTCAAACTAACAGCTGATTTTATATCCGTAATCCGTTTAGTGGTAGTCGGGGATTCTTGTTTGGCAAAATTACCGGACGCTTGCTGTTCATTCAATATACCTTGCTCTTGCTTACGTTGAGCAGAGAACAATTCGTTTAAGGTCATTGGACGCTTTGGTTCTTCTTGTTTTGGCTCAGCCTTGTTTTGATCATTCGGAATAACAACTGATTTGGCCTCCTCTATAACCTGTTTTGATACGGGCTCCCCTTCTCCCGCCGACATAGTCTCTTTCTCTGTTTTTTCCTTTTCTACTTCGTTTTCCCCCATAAATCCTACACCGGTTCTATCTACTTCTTCCTTCTCTTCTTCATCAGGGTCCTTCTCCAGCATACGCTCAGTATGAATTTGTTGATCATCTTCTTCGCTGCTTTTTACAACCGCTGTTTCTTCAGCCGTATCTTCTGGTTGTTTTCTGTCATTTATAGGATAATCGATCCGTTCTCCTGATTCCCCCTGTTCTCTTCTTTCCTCCTCTTTTTTATCGCGCTTATCCTCTAATTTAAATTCCTCGGCTTTTTCGTCTTCACTTGCTGTGGCAGGCGTAAAATAGGTCTCTTTCACTTCTTGTTGATCTACATAATTCAATGCAGACGTTTGTTCGCCTTCTTCCTCCCTTAAGGTTACCTTTTCGTCTACTGCTTGCGCTGCACTTATTTCAGGCATCGAAATCTCCGCCTTTTCCTCTTTTTTCGCATCGAGCCCTGTCTCCTGTACATTGCTAGCATAACTTTCTGTGGTATCCAAAGAGGTGAGTTTTTTTAATATCGTTACATGCCCCATTAGATAAGTCATATTTGCCTCAAAAAGTTCCAAATGAATACCTTGTTGTTCCTTTGGATTTTCCTTTAGAAACTCATACTGTTCAGTCAAATCCTGCAACAGACCACCTATCTTTTCAAAAATGCTTTTCTGTGTTACCATAATATGTATTAACGCTTATTTATCCTAAATGTTGAAGAATATTAGTCAAACTTAGATAAAATAGCATGGATTGGCAAGAGCTATCTTGCTCTATTGGTTATTATTAAGCAACCATGCTTTCTTATAGCGAAGCCAAGCGGCAAAACCAGAAATAAATGCCGATATTAGCATCCCTTTTTCTAAGGTGATTTTAGTGTTAAAGAATAAAAACAACAATCCATGCTGTTCAGTGAGCATAATTTCATAAACAAAACAGGCCCGAAAGGAAGTATAGAAGTGATATGTGGTTCTATGTTCTCCGGAAAAACCGAGGAACTGATTAGAAGATTGAGAAGGGCACAAATAGCAAAGTTGGAAGTTGAGATTTTTAAGCCAACTGTTGATACGCGTTACGCGACAACGGAAATTGTCTCACACGATAAGAATAGTATTCAATCCACGGTTGTGGAAATGTCTTCTGCTATTTTATTATTGGGAACACAAACTCAAGTAGTTGGCATCGATGAAGCGCAGTTTTTTGACGACAATCTTCCCGAAGTATGTAACATACTGGCAAATAAAGGAATAAGGGTTATTGTCGCCGGGCTAGACATGGATTATATGGGTAGACCCTTTGGCCCAATTCCAAACCTAATGGCTATTGCCGAACATGTTACCAAGGTTCATGCCGTGTGCGTATGTTGCGGAGCCCCCGCCAACTATTCCTATAGAATTTCGACCGGCAATACCAGAGTGCTCATAGGAGAAAAGGAGAGTTACGAACCTCGTTGCAGAAATTGTTTTTATCAAGGAAATAAATAGCCTAGAGTCACACAATATTCATTTGTTTTTTGCGTTTTTAACTATATACCCAATTGGTATACAGTTTATTTACATCATTTTTGACCTTATATTAACATAAATTTAACACTATATTTTAGAATTTTTTTGTTCTCTTGGCTATCTTTGTTTGAAGTAATAGACAACCATCACATTGGTTTTTATATAAAGATCCTTCTCATAATTTAGGTTTATAATTGGTTAAGTTAAGGCTGTTCGCCCATCGAACAGCCTTACTTTTTTTTAATTTTTCAACATTATGTGTACCAAAGTCCACAAAAAGCGGATTTTCCACACAGCAATCCTTTGATTATCAATATAATAGTTACAAAATCTGTATAACAATACCGCAAACTTTATTAAATCATCTTTTGTTAAGCTTTTTGATCGTCAGTTAAGATAACCCGTCACTTGCTGACGAGACAATCAATTATAGTAAAAAAGCAAAGAATGAAACGAAGTCGTTACACCCAAATTGTATTTATCTTAAGCCTAATCCTCCTTGGCTATTACTCAAAAGGCGCTACCGTAAAAACCACACATGCAAGCAATAAATCGGATCTGCTTCTTTCCTATCAGGACACGACCATGCAAGACACGACGAAAAAACCGGTTCTCGATACTATCCGGATACAGGGCGTGGTCACAGATTCTTCCGGCAAACCTTTGGCTAACGTTTCTGTAAAACCTAAAGGTTCAAGGGACAGCGTACTAACGGGCCAGGATGGAAAATATGTTATCAACAGTCCAGCGATAGGCGTGTTAATTTTCGCCTCTTCCGGTTACCAAACAAAAGAAGAACCTGTCAATAAAATGCAGGAGATTAATATCGAGTTGCAACTGATAGAAAAACCTGTGGCCAGTTCGTCTCAACCTGCCGCTAACGTTACACCGGATACAAACAAGATAGCCAATGATTCGCTTCGCCGTGACAGCACACAAGTAAAACCGGACACTGCAAAAACAGATAGTACACAAGAAAAAATTACCGGTGTTGTAAGGGATACAAAAGGCCCCATCCCGGGCGTTAGCGTAACTATTAAAGGCAAAAAAGAAGGCGTTATTACGGATGAGCAGGGCAAATACAGTGTAGCCGCACCAGGCAATGTTGTACTCGTATTTAGTTCTTTAGGCTACGATACGAAAGAGGAGTTTGTAAACAACAGAAAAGTAGTCAATACAACACTTAGTGAGGAGGCTCAAGCTTTAAAAGAAGTGGAGGTAGTTGCTGTCGGTTACGGAACAATGGATCGCTCTAAATTAACCAGCTCTGTATCAAGTATCGGAAGTGATCAAATTGAAAATGATGTATTGCCTAGTGTAACACAGGCTATTCAAGGTAAAGCCGGCGGTGTTCAGGTTACGCAAAAATCGGGATCACCTGGAGGTGGCCTCAATATTCGTGTACGCGGAACGACCTCAATCAATGCAAGCTCCGACCCGCTTTATGTAGTAGATGGAATTCCCGTAAATAGTACCACAAATTTTACAGGTGGAACGAATTTTAATTTTGGCGGCGGTACACAGGGGATTAATATTCTTTCATCTATTAATCCGTCGGATGTACAATCTGTTGAAGTACTTAAAGATGCTGCCTCATCCTCTATATATGGTGCACGCGCGGCTAACGGTGTTGTACTAATAACCACAAAAAAAGGACAGGCGGGCACAAGTACATTTAATTTCAATATGTATGAAGGTTTTTCTGAAGTACCGAAGGAACGTTGGTACGATATGATGAACACAGCACAGTACCAAGATTACATGCGGGATTATTATAAGTATCGGATGGAAATGGATTCTACCGTCACGGCCATCCCGGATCAGATCTTAGCAAACCCCAACATTAACACCGACTGGCAAGATGCTATCTTCCGTACGGCCGCCACACGTAACTATGAATTGTCAGCGAGCGGAGGCAGCGAAAAAACACAATATTATACTTCAATCGGCTATATGAAACAGGGCGGGGTGCTGTTAAACTCAAATTTTAACCGTTTAAGTGCCCGCCTTAATCTTGACCATCAACATAGTGAAAAATTACGTTTCTCTACTTCTATTAATCTAACCAGGGCTATTAATGATCGCGTTCAGGAAGAAAACTCAAAAGAGGGAGCCACAAAAAACGGCATTGTAGCGCCACCAAATATTCCGGTTTATAATCCGGATGGCAGCTACGCCTTCGATGAAGTAAGCACTTCTCGGGAAAATCCAGTAGCCATGCTAGAACTTCCCACCAACAATGCACAGACATTTAGGGTGTTGGCAAACGCTTCGGCTGAATATCGCTTTATACCGGAACTGGCACTTAAAACAAGTTTCGGCACCGATTTAAGTTTTATTGATGAAACTTTTTTTATGCCTCCGCAGGGATTGCGTTCTTTTGCTAGTCAGGGAGGAATAGGTGCCAGACGAAACACCCGTGATCAACTATGGATTAATGAAACAACATTAAGTTTTGACAAATCCTTCGGCGATCACAGTATTAATGCGCTGGCAGGTTTTTCTGTTCAAGAGTCGCGATTGGAATTTGTTGATGCACAACGCTCTAATTTTCCTTCAAACGATATTGAGTACATTTCTTCAGGAGGTGTTATAACGGGAGCTAATTCATATCCTGAAGAATGGGCTATTGCATCAGGATTCGCTCGGGTAAATTATGGTTTTAAAGGGAAATATTTATTTACAGCAAATTTCCGCGCTGACGGCTCCTCTAGATTTGGAGAAAATAACCGGTGGGGGTATTTTCCTTCGTTTGCCGCTGCATGGAGGTTGTCGGACGAGGATTTTATTAAAGATATCAAAGCAATTAGCAATTTAAAACTAAGGGCGAGCTGGGGGATTACCGGTAATCAGAATATCGGCAACTATGCTAGTTATTCGCTTTATACAGGTGGACAGAATTATTTAGGCCTACCTGGGTTCATACCTAATGTTTTGGGAGATAAAAACTTAAAATGGGAAACCACCAAACAATGGGATATCGGCTTGGATTTAGGTCTCTTCGGTAATCGAATTTCCTTATTGGCAGACTACTATTTGAAAAACACCTCTGATTTGCTGATCGGAATACCTGTTCTCACAAATTCGGGCTTTCAAAACAGATTCACCAATTTCGGCGAAATCCAAAATAAAGGGTTTGAATTTGAGCTGTCAACGCAAAACCTTGTGGGGGAATTTAAATGGAATACCACACTCAACATGACGTTCAACCGCAACAAGGTGGTGTCTTTACCTGTTAACAGGATTCTTGGAGGAGTAGGTGAGTTAAATATTGCACAACCGGGACTTCCCCTCGGAACCTTTTATGGATGGAAAATGATCGGTGTCAACCCCGAAACCGGACTGATTGATTTTGAAGACCAAAATGGCGACCCAACCACGCCTACTAATCCGGATGATCGACAAATTATTGGTGATCCAAATCCCGATTTCTTTGGTGGTATAACGAACACTTTCCAGTACAAGAATTTTGATTTAAGTATCATGGGACAATTCTCCTACGGAAACGATGTGTTCAACTATAATTTAGCAACCGGTTTAGAGGGGTATAACGCAAGTAGTAATGGCTTTACCGATTGGACCCGTCGGTGGAGGAACCCTGGAGATATCACGGATGTTCCACGACCAAGTCCAGGCGATCTGAATAACGGTGCTATTTCCGACCGTTTTGTGCAAGATGGATCTTTCTTTAGATTGAGAAACATCACCCTAGGGTATACTTTCCCAACTAAAATGATTGAAAATATCAACTTAAGTCGACTGCGGGTTTACGTAACGGTCCAAAATGCCTACGTTTTCACCAATTATCGGGGATACGACCCGGAAGTAGGATCCAGTCATGGCGGTGCTAACACCGGCCTCATTTACGGTTATGATTATGGCAGTTATCCTCAGCCTCGCATATTTACAGCTGGTGTAAACTTAACTTTTTAATAGTTCAAAATAGACTTGAAAACAATGAAGACATTCTTTAATATCGTTATAATAACGTTGCTAGCAGCCTCCTTGTCGGCTTGTAACGACTTCCTTGATAAAGAACCGATTAGCCAGATTACACCCGATGAGTATTTTAATTCAGAAACAAACGCTAATTCAGCCGTAATTGGCATGTACCGGACAATGCTAAACTCCTTTTCTTTTGGCCAGTCCATCATTATCGTTCCCGAATTTTCCGCAGGTCATGTAAGTCATGCTTCGGTCTATCCCGAATACGAAAATTTCCGAACAAATAATATCCAAGTAAACAACCCTTGGACCAATAATATGTGGCAAGCAACCTATACCACTATCAATGCAGCCAACAATATTATAGCCAGGGTTCCTGAAATGCCCGAGAGCAGCATCTCAACTGAAAAGAGACAGCAATTTGTCGGAGAGGCTAAATTTGTTCGGGCGCTCAATTACTTTTTCCTAGTAAGGGCATTCGGCGCTGTACCTTTAAAGACAACTGCCACAACAGAAGAGGAAAACATAGCGATTCCACGCACACCCATTGATCAAGTTTATCAACAAATTATTACCGATCTACAGGACGCAGCCACACTTCCGGACAGTTATGGCGATGATGCCACATCCAAAGGCCGAGCAACGAGCCTTGCAGCGAAGGCTTTGCTCGCTAAAGTGCAATTATACAACGGTCAGATTACAGGTGATTACTCCCAAGCTGCGAGCTCGCGCAAGGAGTTATTAATAGTCAACGTTTCACGCTGATACCTGATTTCGCGTCCATATGGACAACGGAGAATACGCAAGAATCCATTTTCGAATTACAATTTGATGATCAAGCAACCAATCCCTTGGCCTCGGTTAGCAACGATAATCCAAGTATGCTCTTTTATGCAAGGGGAACTACTGTATATGAGAAATATGCCGAGGGAGATAAAAGAAGGGACTTCACGGTCAAATTCGGATCGCGCGATCGTTATTATATTGGCAAATTCCCCAAGGCAAGTCCCGCGACACAAAATCTGCCGGTTATTCGAATTGCTGAAATTTTTCTGATACATGCTGAAGCACAAGCGAGAGTGGATGGCACAGTCAGCGATGCTGCCTATCATTCTTATCAAGAGGTACAAAAACGGGCCGGCCTAACCCCTCCCCCAATAAATTCTTTTGGCAGTATAGAGAATTTCATCACAGCGGTGCAAGAAGAAAAAGAGCGCGAGCTCATGTTTGAAGGTGAAGCTTGGTTCGATTTCTGTAGAACGGGCCTGGCATTGGATCGAATGCTTGTTATAAAAGATCCCAACTACTATCTTTATCCTATACCAAGCAGTCAGATTGTACTAAACGGCGAACTAACGCAAAACCCAGGTTACTAACAGATCGTTAACAATCAGAGCGCATAGATCTTTGTAGATCTATGCGCTCCCTAAAATATTAATAATAATCAGTCTTTCCTCTCCCTTTTATGGCAATTTATTGAAATCGATCGTTGGTTTGCCGCCGTTCGTCGATCTGCTAAATTGTGCTCCAATGGGGGTATAATGACTAAAAAAACCAAAATTATCCAGAAAAAATTTATCGTGCTCACTTCCACCACTGTAATCCATCCGATATCCGACGCGGGCTGTATTATCAGCAGAAAATTTAGCTCTTTTCACCTCATACCAACGCCCTTCTTTATCAATGACCCACTGGTTTCCGAAATAAACCTTTCTTTCGAAAATTCCCTCCTCAGGTGAAAAATTCTCTAAGAAAGAATGAAAGCCTTTAAGCCAGCTTGATGTTTGAGGTCTACTAAAACTAGCAATTAATTTCCATTCAGCAACTTCAGGTGCGTAGAACCACGCCGTATAATTTGTATAATTATTAGCTACTGGTTCGCCTTTTAACAAAAACCTATAAGTGTTACCAGCTATCCAGTTAAATTTATAATAACTTTGTCCACCGGCTCCTTCATTACCGAATTCACCCGTATGTACTCTTTCACCTTTTTTTAATAGTTTTATTTGATGATCCGGTGGAATGGTTTTCGGATCGTCTGTTTGGAAAGGGCTCCATACGGAAAATAGAATACGTCTTTCACTTTTTGAGTTAACCTGCATACCAAAATAACCACCGCTAAAGCCATTGGCCATAAAATAAGACCCAATAAGGTCATTACCTTCCGGTACTGTTACTTCATTATAATAATACATGATATCCTTTTCAGGCAATTGATAATTCAGATGCGTAGAGGGCCCACGTCTGCCCCAATAGAAAAAATTTCCTTCATCATTTTTGACAAAATGAACACGATCATTAACCGCAGTGCCATGGATTCCTAAATATTCTATATTACTCAAATTAACTGGTCGACCATGTATGTTAATGACTGTATATCCTGTATCACGGATGACCCAGTCGCCCAGGTAAACCATTTTTTTATGCTGGGCCTTCAGATTTACGGTTTTCGTCTCTCCTGCAACCGTAACCTGCAAGGCACTGGGTTCATTAATTTTCGCATCTAACCAAATTGTTAAGGTACCTACTTTTTCTAGCCGTACGAATGTCTTGAAGCCTTTCTTCGGGTCGTCCCATTGTTTGATACCCGCTTTCGAAATTAGATTATCCTTTCCGGAAGTCGTACCCGTTTGCCAAGAATTTCCGCCAATCGGTATTTTCACAATGTTTTCCGGAATGGGCTTGGTTTGTCCGAGACTTTGATAAATGATAATTAACAAACTGCTAAAGAGAAGCACGACGCGTTTTACTTGCATATCATAATTGATTTTGATGGCAAACTACGCGAAATAAAAGAAGATAGAAAATGAAAAGGGGGATCAACCGATTGCGTAAAAAAATAAACGAAAAAAAGGACTGTCTGCTAAGAACGGTAGTGAACAAGATTGAAAAACGTGTCATTGCGACACGTTCTTCAATTTCCGTATACGGTCTTTATTTTCGTAAAATGTATTTGTCAGCCAGCGCCCCGGTTATTTTATCACCGTTCATATCGAGCTGTGTAAGGGTGTTTTCACCTACAAAGTACTTACCAGGTGCATCCCTGCCTCCTTTTAACTCAATCGTGCTCCCATCAATCCAAACATAGCGGCCATCTTCTTCGAAGGACTGACTGTCTCCTTTACCCAAGTAGCTATTTTTTAATGTGTAAGTGCTGTCTGCTTTCAATTCCAACTCGGTATTTATCCCTTCACAATCGGCGCAGGGTAGCACACCCTTATAAATTCCAATAACATCCAATGAGTTTTGTGCGTTATGCATATCCGCCGTATCAGATGTGGCATCGATTGGTACATACTCCTCAGTCGTAGTGTCGGTAGTATTTATATCCCCGGTGCCTTTTGTTCCGTTATTGCAGCTCCAAAATATGCCGCTGACAAGTACGTAAGTCAAAATTCTTTTAATCATAGCTTTATTTTTACTGCTATTTAGCAAAAGCGATACCAAATCGAAACATTAATTGTCAACTTGTTTCATTGCCTCAATTACAGCTTCGGCTACTTCAATATTAATTGCTTCGTGATCGACCATTATCCATTCACCGTCTCGCTTGATCATTAGGAAGGGTTTAATTCCTGGGTATTGTATCCGCCACGCCGTTGAGTCTTGGTATTCTTCAGGATACGCATTAATATTTATAAATGCCTTGGTACCAGGCTCTCGAACAGTAATCGTCATAACAAACTCCTTTCTTTCTTTATTAAAACAGTGACCATTGCAAATTGATTGAAAAATTTAAATTTTTATCAAACAAAGACGTATGAAGAGATACGGCCATTCTACAATTCAAGAAAACAGACCGATCAGGCAGCAGTATACGAACTTGCGAACGGCTATTGATTTTCTACTATAAAATTCATAAGTTAGCCAAGCAAAACTTTTTAGTTAAGCAACACTAAAAACATTCTGAATATATTGTCTGTTTGAGGATAGGAATTACATTTTTATTAGACGAAAACATTGAACAACCAACACAAATCGTTAGAGGAAGTACATCAAAGCGTTGAGACCGATATAAAAGGGTCGCGATTTAAAAAGATCTTGAGTTTCTTTGGCCCTGCTTATCTAATAAGCGTAGGCTATATGGACCCGGGAAACTGGGCGACAGATCTAGCAGGAGGTAGCCAGTTTGGCTATACACTAATTTGGGTCTTATTAATGAGTAACATGATGGCACTGGTGTTACAAAGCTTAACGGCACGACTCGGCATAGTTTGGGGCAAGGATTTAGCCCAGTGTAATCGGGAGACCTATCCGAAAAAATGAATTTCATTTTGTACATTCTTGCCGAGATAGCTATTGCTGCCTGTGATTTAGCAGAAGTGTTAGGTATGGCAATCGGACTGAATCTTTTGTTTGGATTGGATCTCTTATGGGGTGTTGCTATTAGTTTCCTGGACACTTTTCTGCTACTTTATCTTCAACGCTTAGGAATGCGAAAGATGGAAATGTTCATTATTGGTTTGATTTTCATGATTGGCATGTGTTTTCTCGTTGAAATGATTTTGGCGCAACCGGATATGGCCTCTATCGCCAGCGGTTTTATACCATCCATCCCGAACACAGCCGCGCTCTATATTAGTATCGGGATTATCGGTGCAACGGTAATGCCTCATAATCTTTATCTGCATTCTGCTCTTGTGCAAACCCGCAAAATCAATCGAGATGAATCTTCTATTAGAAAAGCACTGAAGTATAATTTTTGGGACACGGCAATTGCCCTCAATCTTGCGTTTTTCGTCAATGCCGCGATCTTGATTCTGGCTGCTTCCGTGTTTCACAAAAACGGCATGAATAACGTTGCCGAATTACAGGACGCGCATAAATTATTAGCACCAACATTGGGCAGTGAATGGGCCCCCAGACTATTTGCCGTCGCACTGATTCTGGCCGGTCAAAGCTCAACTGTTACCGGAACATTGGCTGGGCAAATTGTGATGGAGGGCTATCTACGCTTGCGTATTAGCCCAGCTTTACGACGCATGTTGACACGCTTATTGGCCATTGTTCCTGCTATTCTAGTAATTTATATTGCCGGTGATGACGAAGTGGGACCAATGCTTGTTTTTAGTCAGGTTTTATTAAGCATGCAGTTAGCTTTTGCAGTTATTCCGCTTATCCATTTTGTCAGCGATCGGAAACGGATGGGGGTCTTTGCTATTTCAACGGGTCTTAAAATAATTGCATGGACAATCGCAGTCATTATATCCTTCCTAAACTTTCAGTTGGTATACGAAGAAATCACAAACTGGATTAAAGTATTTAACAACCCTTGGCTGACGGCACTACTGATTATAGGTGGCGTGGGATTATTTGTACTGTTGCTACTAACGGTCCTTTACCCTATAATTAAACTTAAGAAAAAAGTGAATATGGAAGTCCATCCGCCTTTTCAAGATTCTGTATTGGAAACACCCGCTTTCAACCGTATCGCGCTAGCACTAGACTATTCTTCATCTGATCCCTTAGTGGTTTCATATGCACTTAAGCTTGCCAAACCCGGCACGCAGTTTATTCTAATCCATGTGGCGGAAAGCGCATCTTCCCGAATGATGGAAGAAGACACAGATGATTACGAGAAACGTCACGACGAAGCAAGAATGTCCCGTTATATTCAGCTTTTTAAAGACCAAGGCTTTGAAACAAGCTTTGAGGTGGGCCATAAAAACCGGGTGAAATTCATTGCCAAGGTATGCAACTATTACCAAGCAGACCTCCTGATCGTAGGTAGCCATGGGCATCGCGGTCTTAAGGACTTTATTTATGGGGAAACCGTTAATAGGCTCAGACACCGCGTCGATATTCCAGTCTTTATTGCCCAATAATCTGCCCGCTCTTCTAAAACACTAAGCAACAGCAGTGTCATCCTTTTTTCTGACCGTTGTTTTACGATGCATATTCCCCCAGTCGGACATTGCCTGCAACATAGGCCGCATCGTTAGGCCAAGGTCTGTCAATTCGTACTCAACGCGAGGTGGCACCACAGCATAGACATTACGTTTTACAATATAATCCTTTTCCAACTCTCGGAGTTGAGCCACCAACATTCGCTCAGAAATGCCGTCAATTGAGTTCTTCAGATCACTATAACGCATTTTCCCATAAGCAAGTCGACAAAGTATGGCCGGTTTCCACCTGCCTCCAATAATAGATAATGAATATGCCATACCGCAAGTATCATTAATTTGCTTCTCATTCAAAGCATTGGTAGATGTTTCTTTTCTCATTTCTTACGTTTTTGTTAGTACCTAACAATTTAATCTGTACTTACAAATATAAAGTTAAGAACCTACTTTTGGTAAAAAAAATTACCAATGGAAAGATTGAAAAACAAGATAGTCTTGGTTACAGGTGGCAGCAGAGGAATTGGTGCCGCCATTGTAGAAAAACTCGCTACAGAAGGAGCGCATGTTTCATTTACCTATGCAAAATCGCCGGAAAAAGCTGAACAGCTCCGTGATAGGCTTCAAAAAGCGGGCAAACAAGTGAATGCCATACAAGCAGATAGCGCGGATCCGCAGGCAATACAAAGCGCTATTCAACAGGTTGTATCTGCCTTTGGTCCTATTGATATTCTTGTTAACAATGCCGGTATTTATATTGGTAGGCCCTTTGAAGAGCATACATTGGAAGATTATGAACAAATTATGAATATTAACGTTCGGGCCTTGTTTATAGCAGCATTGGAAACAGTAAAAAGTATGCCCAACGGTGGTCGGATTATTAATATTGGAAGCAATATGGCGGAGAATGCACTGAGTGCACAAACAACACTTTATACAATGAGTAAATCTGCATTAACCGGTTTTACTAGAGGGCTGGCTCGGGACCTAGGACCAAAAAACATCACCGTTAATGTTGTGCAACCAGGTCCAATTGATACAGATATGAATCCTGCAAACACCGAGTTGGCAGATTTTTTACGAAGCAGAATGGCTTTATCAGATTATGGTACCGGGAGTGATATTGCCAATTTAGTGGCGTTCTTGGCAAGTGAAGAAAGCAAGTATATCACCGGCACTTCACTTACCATTGATGGCGGTTTAAACGCCTAGCCAAAGTCATTTACTAACCATCTGGCAGGCAAAGGCTGCCAGATGGTATCAATAAAAGCGCAACCATCGCCTAAACTAATATACTTCTCTTCTACGAATGGTCTTGCTAAATGGAAGTTTTAGTATTATCTTGCAAATCGGTATTGCCCGAACTTCGAAAAAAAAAAGGGTCAACAGGTTATTGAGAAGATGAGAACTATATTACTCCTACTATTGGTACTAATAAATGTGGGCTGCGATCAAGTATCAAAACGCATCGTTCGTGAAAAAATTGATTACTATGAAGAGATTAAGATTGTCGACAGGTATTTTGTCTTAACTAAAGTAGAAAATAGCGGTGCTTTTTTAAGCTTGGGCAACAACCTGCCCGGAATCGTAAAAATCATATTTCTATCCATACTTCCTGCCCTAATTTTACTATTCGGCCTTTATTACTTAATACAGCAAGACAAAAACTCAGCCTGGCTATCGGTAGGTATTGCCTTTGCGCTTGGTGGCGGAATAGGCAATCTTTACGACAGAATTCTCTATGGATCGGTCACGGATTTTATGCACATTGATTACCTTTTCATTAAAACAGGTATTTTTAATATGGCGGATGTATCGATTATGACAGGAATGATTTTGATAATCATTGGCTTTTGGGCTCAAAGAAAGAATGAATTAACGCTTTCCGAAATTGAACAAAACACTAAACATAACACTTAATATCGCCATGAGCAAACATGCCTTAGGCTATCAATCATAATAAAGGGAATGATCGACAAACTTGCACTCATTGAAATTAAAGACGGCCGAATCCTATCGACACGCAGCAGAGGGAAAGACACCTATTATCTTCCCGGCGGTAAGCGTGAGGCAGGCGAATCAGATATAGAAGCTCTAATTAGAGAGATCGCAGAAGAGTTGACAGTGACTATAATTCCTGAATCGATCAGATTTTATGGAGAATTCTCCGCCCAAGCTCATGATCATCCAGTAGGAATTATGGTTAACATGCGCTGCTACACAGCATCCTTTCACGGTATTTTGCAAGCGTCGGCTGAAATTGAAGAAGTCGTTTGGCTATCGTACAATGACAAGCCAAGAGTTTCCGAGGTTGATAAGATTATATTTGAAGATCTAAAAGAAAAGGGGCTACTCAAGTAAGCCTAAATTACATTTAAAATTTTGTAGCTGTGAATCAGGCCTATGCACCATATTCTTAAAAAAAACGCATCTTTTTTTTAAGAAAACTTTGGTGAATTCAAAAAAGACACTACATTTGCAGTCCCAAAACAAACGAACGGAAATAAAAAAACCAACGTTTGACGGTACCATAGCTCAGTTGGTAGAGCAAAGGACTGAAAATCCTTGTGTCACTGGTTCGAATCCAGTTGGTACCACAGAAAGCCTCAGATAACACTGAGGCTTTTTTGTTACACAATTCTCGAAGTGACGAACCAAACCAATACGCATATCAATACAACCTCATTTTGTCGTATTAGATAGTTATTTGGTCGAATATTTTTGCATTTTGCGTCCCGGCTTCTGAACTTTGGAAATGGGAAATCGGTTTTAATGAAAGAGAATAAAAATACCGAAAAACAGGGATTGTTTGTCACCATTCATCTCTCTACCTTTGCCAAGGTGGCGTTATTTTTTCCAAAGCTGAATTTAATATAATAAATTTAGAACAATTGTACGGCCTATTCTTTCAAAAATTATTTTTACAAACCATCCTGGTTATATAAAATCCTTAGCTTTACCGCCCTCTTTTTTACTATGTCGTCTGAGGGCGGTAAAGCTAAGGACAAAATCAGTTAATAAAACGCTCAAAAAACTCGTAAGTACGCAACATCTGGTCTATACGTTGCCTATTATCTCCACTACGTGTAATTTCGTGGGTAGCACCGGGATGCCTCACATATTCAACCGGCCTTCCTAATATCTTTAAGCTTTTATATAGCATTTCGCTCTGTATAACACCCGTACGTAGATCATTCTCACCGTGAAAGATGATATACGGAGTTTTTATATTTGACACATAATTAATAGGCGATTCCCGTTCGATCGTTTGTCTGGTTTTCTCTTCCCAAGGATAACCACCGAAATAGTTCGGCACCAGCCGCCACGCGTTTCCTTCTCCAAAAAAGGTCTTTAGATCATACACACCTCGTTGACTACACGCTGCCTTAAAACGTTGGTCGTGCCCAATAATCCAACTTACCAGATAACCGGCATAAGAACCGCCTGTCAGCAACAGTCTACTCGTATCAGCCCAACCTTCCGCTACTGTTCGATCCAAAGCCTCCAAAACATCTTTGGCAGGTCCCTTTCCCCAATTATCCATATTTGCCCGAAGGAACCTTTCACCATACCCTCCCGATCCTCGCGGATTACAATAGACAATACCATAACCTTTTGCACAGAAAAACTGATATTCATGCCACATACTATTCTCGCCCGGTCCCCACATGGCACTCGGTCCACCATGAATCTCCAGCAATAAAGGATATTTCTTCCCCTCTTGAAAACCAATGGGCTTCATTACCCAATACTCCACTTCCATTCCCTCCTCGTTCTTGAAAACATGCTTTTCCGGCAAACTGAGTTTCC
Source organism: Olivibacter sp. 47 (assembly GCF_030372825.1). Lineage (NCBI taxonomy): Bacteria > Pseudomonadati > Bacteroidota > Sphingobacteriia > Sphingobacteriales > Sphingobacteriaceae > Olivibacter > Olivibacter sp. 47. The sequence continues at coordinate 4,028,228 of NZ_JAUCNR010000001.1, read as the reverse complement.
TGTTCTTCAACCAGCTTGCATTGAAAGAACTGATTCTCTGGGTTTGCTTCATATCCATATCGGCTATTTCCAGTTCGCACGGGTTGTTTACACTCGTCTTGGTATAAACTAATACTTTTTTTCCAATCACGTAGTCTTCAATTCCTACATGTTCACTCGATAATTTCTCCAGCTTGGCTCCCCTTAATGAAAATCGATAAAGTGGAATCCCTCCGTTGCTTTGAGCGGTAAAATAAACCTGATCTTCTTTTTCAGCCCATTTGAAGTTTCCCATATTTCGATCCAAGTCAATTGGATACAAGTGTTTAGATTCCGTTAAATCCATCACATGCACACTTGGTACATTCGGTGTAGCGACCATGGATTCGCTATATATCAGATAGCTCCCGAATGGAGATACCGTGTTGATTCTATAAGACAGCTCTTTTTTTCCCAATATTTTTTGAGGAAGAGGACTACTCAAGCTTATTTTATAGACAGCGCTTTCTAATGCACGATCCGGAAATATTGTATCCGAAAGCCTCCCATTAACGACGATTTGGTCGTTGTTGCAAAAATAAGGATCACTATAACTGTTAAAACCCGTCGTGATTGCCCTTGGCGCGGTCTGCGGTGCACCATCTGAAACCGCAATGACGAATAAATGGGTAAAGCGCATTTCACTCGAGGTAGCAGCTTCTCCCTGAAACTGTAGCTTATTGATTACTTTTGCCTTATATTCCCTTTCATTCTGAGCCAGATAGGCCCTGACTTCTGCAAGATTTCCATTTGGATTAGCTTTTGCATCCGACTTTCCGAGATAATGATTATCTCGATAACCGGGTTTTTCACTCAACCATAAAGGCAATTGTTGCTTCGGATTTAATAGCGAATCCTGCAGGAGCTCTTCCAATTTCAAGGTGGCACTAAATACTATTTTCTTTCCGTCAGGGCTCCATTTTGGTGAGCTTGCACCATATTTAAAATCGGTAAGCTGCATCGGCTCTCCTCCGGATAACGACATTAAAAACAGCTGCGGTTTACCTTTTATCGTCCTAACAAAAAGAATATCGCTTCCCTTCGGGCTGAAAGAAGGCTGACTTGGATTCTGCTCACTATAGGTAAGTTGCCTTAGCTTATATTGTTCTTCCCTGTTCGCCATCCAAAGCTGGTTATCATATTCATAATTATCTACGTCACTTTCTCGCCCCTTTATTTTTTGAACATTAAACAGGATCAGTTTTTTATCTGGCGAAATTTCAAGCTGATTGATACGTTGTATGTTAAGCATATCTGTAACCTGAATAGATTCGGTAGACTGCTGCGCCGTTACCGCACAGCTGATAAAAACAGATAATTTAAGCAGGAGTAGTCTTTTAACCATAATCGAATGAATTACTTGAGGAAAATAAATAAAAAAGGCAAAAAACATGACATGTACCTGGTTTTTTTACAAAATCGTACCGTATTGCATGAGTGGTTTTAAAAAATCATGACCTCTTTTATCGCGTACTAAGCAACACCTTTAGCATCATATCTGGCAATTTAAATCTTTTCTAAATTTTATTTATTATGCAAGCATAATAAATAGTTTTATGTAACTTCGTAAAAAACCATATTGTTATGATAGGCCAAATTATCTTTGCGATCATTTTATTGACGGCAATTGCTTTAGTAACTTATAACGCGCGCAAGATTATCCGGAATATCAAGTTAGGAAAACCGACAGATAGGAGTGATCAGCCTGGTGTGCGATGGCGAACCATGCTTCGTGTTGCCTTCGGCCAAAGCAAAATGGCCAAGCGCCCCATTCCCTTCGTATTGCATCTTTTTGTTTACTTAGGTTTTATCATCATCAATATAGAAATGTTGGAGATCGTTATTGACGGCTTAGCGGGCACCCATCGTGCTTTTTCCGGTTTGGGCGCTCTGTACAATTTACTGATAGCATGCTTCGAGTGGTTGGCTCTCTCTGTACTACTCGGCTGCGTGATCTTCTTAATCCGAAGAAACATTATACATGTAAAACGTTTCTTCGGAGTGGAGATGACCCGTTGGCCAAGAACCGATGCCAATCTTATTTTGCTTGCAGAGATAGCTTTAATGACGGCATTCTTGTCTATGAATGCCGCTGATTATAAATTGCAATTGCAAATTCATAGCACATCGATCACCGGCTCTTTCCCGATGAGTTCTCTGCTGCTTCCTTTATTGCCTGAAAATCCGGATTCGCTTCGGGTCATTGAGCGCAGTTGCTGGTGGTTTCACATCGTGGGTGTATTGGTTTTCTTGAATTATCTTCCCTATTCAAAGCATTTACATATTGTATTGGCCTTCCCGAATACTTACTTTTCCAACCTAAAACCGAAGGGTCAATTTACAAATATGGACGCTGTGACGCACGAAGTTAAAGCGATGCTCGATCCTTCCTATGCGCCGCCGGTAAGTGATCAACCTGCACGCTTTGGTGTAAAAGACATTACGGATCTCACCTGGAAAAATTTACTGGATGCGTATACTTGTACCGAATGCGGTCGTTGTACCTCAGTATGCCCGGCGAACATCACCGGAAAATTACTTTCACCGCGGAAAATCATGATGGATACTCGGGACCGTATGGTAGAAGTCGGAAAACAAATAGATAAAAACGGCTCATTTACAGAGGATGGGAAATCGCTATTAGATAATTATATTTCGCGGGAAGAACTTTGGGCTTGCACAAGCTGCAACGCCTGCACAGAAGCTTGCCCTGTTAATATTAATCCCTTGGAAATTATTATGGATATGAGACGATATATTGTCATGGAAGAATCACTGGCACCATCCAGCTTGAATACAATGTTTGCTAATGTTGAAAATAACGGAGCTCCATGGAAATATGCACAAGCTGATCGCGTAAACTGGAGAGAAGGCCTTTAGTTATCGAAAATACAAGGCATAAATATATATCAAGAGGACGCACATCCTTTACACTTAGTCATGATACTTAAATAAAAATAATGGATAACACGCTACATATCCCTACTATGGCCGAAATGGCAGCCAAGGGGGAAAATCCGGAAATACTATTTTGGGTAGGTTGTGCAGGTAGCTTTGACGAGCGTGCTCAACACATCACTCGTGACATTTGTAAGATCTTGAATCATGTGGGCCTTAAATTTGCCATACTAGGAACCGAAGAAGGTTGTACCGGAGACCCGGCTAAACGGGCTGGCAATGAATTCCTATTTCAAATGCAGGCTCAAATGAATATCCAAACATTAAACACGTATGAGATAAAGAAGATCGTAACCGCTTGCCCGCACTGCTTCAATACGCTGAAAAATGAATACCCTGCATTAGGCGGACAATATGAAGTGGTTCATCACAGCCAATTGATCCAACAATTAATTGATGAGGGAAAACTCAAGCAAACGGAGGGAAAACCATTCAAGGGTAAAAGAATAACTTTTCATGACCCTTGCTATTTAGGTCGCGGAAACAACGTATATGAGGCTCCTCGAAAAGCACTCGAAGTACTTGATGCACAGCTTGTAGAGATGAAACGATGTAAAAGCAATGGACTATGCTGTGGTGCCGGCGGTGCCCAAATGTTTAAAGAGCCCGAAAAAGGAAGAAAGGATATTAATATCGAACGGATTGATGAAGCGCTGCAAACCGATCCACATATCATAGCAGCAGCATGCCCCTTCTGTATGACAATGCTCAAAGATGGTGTTAAAAACTACAATAAGGAGCAGGAAGTGCAGGTATTGGATATCGCAGAGATAACAGCCAGAGCGAATGAACTTTAGAAGTCCTTAGCTGTTAGCGATTAGTTTTAGCACTTCATTTCAAAAGACTAACCCCTAATCGCTAAAGGCTAAAAGCTATTTCAATATAATCACCTCTACCCTTCTATTTTTTTGCCTACCATCTGCAGTACTGTTCGTTGCTACCGGTTTACTTTTACCATATCCTTTTGTTTTGATGTTGCTTCCATTAAGCCCTATGGATACCGCATAGTTCTTAACCGATGCTGCACGTTTCTCGGATAACCATTGGTTATAATCCGCTTCACCTGTCGAGTCGGTATGGCCATTGATCTGAATTTGTGCATTCGGGTAATTCTTATTAATGTAGGCCACCATGTTCTTCATTGTTACTTTCGCCTTTTCCGACAGATAAGAAGAGTTCGTGGCAAACAGTACATCGGATTCAAAAGTAAGGACCACCCCTTCGTCTGTTCTGGAAACGGTACCGCCTTCAATATGATCTGGCGTACCACCTGTATTGACAACTTCGGCACCATCGTTCACAATCAGCTTTTTACTTTTACAACTTACGAAAAACGTAGCTGCTCCTAATGCAACAATAAAAGCAATTTTGTTAAGTTTCATCTATAGTTATTTGATTTTTTAACAGGATGAGGCAAAGCATCATCTAACAAACGGTAAAATAACTCAAAAGTAGCATGAAAAGCAAACTTTTCGATAAAACGTAAACCGAAATCCTTTTTACCAAACGAAGGTGGCAACCGATCCACCTGGCAGGACAACCGGTACATTTCGTTCCGATTCTTCAAATGTGAAGCTTTGTTCCTCGCTTTCCACATTGACAACAATCAACACCCTTTTTCCCTCAGGAGTTAAGAAGGCCACATTGGGTAAACTATCCATCCATGTAGAGGCTATACGCTTGGATCCCGTTGGAACGAACTTGGAGACATGACCTATAATGTAATAAGCCACATTACGACTTACGCGGTCGTCATCTATGGTTAAAGCCCCTAGGCAGCTGGTACAACCACCGTCGGGTGTATGCGGGTTATAAGAGGCATCAGCTGCCAGATTCCATTCAAGTACATTCCTGCTCCAATTACGCGTAGCACCTATAACAAGCGTAGACACATGCCACTTCAAATCTTCCGGAAAATTGCCGGGACCGCCCACCCATTGTTCGGTAAAGTAGAGACTTTTATCAGGAAAAGCCTCATGCACTTTCGACAATGCTTCAATTTTGCCACCGTACAAATGGAAGGCAGCTCCATCTACATATTTTGCTGCATCTTTATCTGCATAAATTTCCAGCGGGTAGTCGGGCCGATCTGCATTATGATCATATACGATTATTTTGGTTTTTATGCCCGCAGATTCAAAAGCAGGACCTAAAGCCGTTTTAATAAAATCGGCTTGATCCTTTGCTTCCATGTACATACTCGGTGTGTTCCCCGGGTGCAAGGGTTCGTTCTGAATGGTAATCGCATCAATTGTAATACCTTCCTTTTCCATCTCCTTTATATACTTAACAAAATACTGCGCATAACTTGCGTAGTACTCCTTTTTCAGGCTTCCACCTTTAAAAGCTCCATTTGTTTTCATCCATGTAGGAGCCGTCCAAGGGGAGCCCAGTATTTTAAGATCAGGATTGATGGCCAGTATCTTCTTCAGGACCGGAATCAACGTCTCCTTTTCCTTGGCGATCGAAAAATAGTTCAAGTCCGGATCGGTTTTACCCGGTGGCATTTCATCGTAAGTAAATGTAGTGGCACTTAAATCAGATGCTCCAATGCTTATACGGAGATAGTTCACTCGGATTGATTGCTCCTTATCAGCAAAAAGCTCTTCCAGCAAGCTATCCTGCTTGGTGTTCGACAAAGAAGCGATAAGATCGGCACTTCCCCCCGTCAATGTATATCCAAATCCATCAATCTCCTGATAAGTTTCCAACGTGTTTACCACGATATTTTTCGAGGCTTTACTTCCGCCAAAAGACAGCGAAGATTTTTGCAATAAAGCCGAACGGTCTCCTCTGGTTAAATAAGAAGTAATCTCGCTGCCGGTATCGCTTGCTTGTGCTTCGCTACGCTCTTTCTTTGAAAGACCTTGTTTACAAGACAGAAAGATAATCAAGGCCAATATTGCCATATATAGTTTCCCAAACTGCATATCTACCATAATTAGTATCCCGGATTTTGCGTCAATTGCCCATTTCGGTCTAATTCCTGTTGCGGCATTGGCAACAGCAATTTCTCCGTCGTCATATTATAATCCACTGGCTGATTGGTGCGTAAGTCGATTTCATTCAGCTCATTCATTACATCCACCGCCAAACCGGCGCGCTTTAAATCATCCCATCGTTGTGCTTCTTGACAAAGTTCCAGCCTTCTTTCTTTCAAGATGGCCGCTCGTAGAGCTGATTGACTGTTGGCTTCGGAGGGACTGATCTTTGCTCTCTGTCGGATTTGATTTAAAATTTCCCTTGCTTCCGCCGTTCTACCCAATTCATTTAGAGCTTCTGCTTTCAGCAAAATAATATCCCCTAAACGAAGTAAATACTGCCTATTGGAACTGGCCCAACCGCTCGCATTTTTCCACTTATAGGCAAAAGGAACTTCACTATCGGCCCGATTTCCCCAGAACTCATCCAACCAATTTACTTTTTCAAATAAAATGCTGCTATTTTTCCGTACCACATCTGCCTCGCTATCGAAAGCATTTACCAAATCATGGGACGGAGTTACAAATTTTCGCCAGGTATCCCCACTCAATGACGGTGGCAATAACATCTGCGGACCAAAATTACCCTCGGGAGCGCCAACATATTGCACTTCCAAAATCGACTCGGCATTATTGTAATGCGCCCCATCAAATAATTCCGAAAAATTGGCCAACAATTGATAATTGGCCGGACTGTTTATTACGGCATCGCAATAGCTTAACACGCGGTTATAGTCGCGATCTGGTCTCTGGGCGTGCACTTTCGCCAATAAAGCATTTGCGGCACCTTTTGTTGCCCGAGCCTTATTGATACTGCTTTCATCGGAAAAAGTATCCGGCAGCAAAGCCACTGCTTGTTCCAGGTCAGCAATAATTTGATCATACACCTGGCTTTCAGTTGATTTGGAAATGATATATTCTTCTGTTTTGCTCGCCTCCACAGGCACCAAGATCAAGGGCACGCCACCGAAAAGTTTCACTAAATTAAAATAATGAAAGGCTCTAAGAAAATAAGCCTCTCCCAGGATCTGATCCCGTCTTCCGCTTTCGTCCAACTGCGGATCGGAAATACCCGGCACCTTTTCCAATACGGTATTTGCCCGGGCGATCCCTCCGTACAGCTGCCCCCAATTGGTGAATAAGCGACCATTTGTAGGAACAATTTGTAATTTATCAACAGCAAAAATCTCAGGGTTATCTCCCCCTGCGTAGTAATTGTCGGATATTACATCGCTGAATATAATGTTGTCCCAAACATAGTATTCCTGCTGCAGCGCGTCATAAGCTCCTGTCAATGCTGCTTCTGCTTCCTTTGCTGTGGTATAAGCATTTTCATTAGTGGCCTCAGAAATCGGCGTTAAATCGGTAAATTTATTACAGGAAATAATGGTTGTCGCAACAAGGCAAACGACCATACCTCTTATTATATGTCGTGTCATATCTATCTTCTTTAAAATGAAACATTCAAGCCAAAGATTAAGTTACGCGTTTGCGGGTACGTTCCGTAGTCGATTCCCACAAAAGTGTTTTTGTTCTGCGTAGCATCATTGGTATTAGTGAAAGCATTAACTTCCGGATCAAAGCCCTTATAATTTGTAACGGTAAATAGGTTTTCGCCCGTTACATATACTTTTACGTTGCTTAGTTTCAACCTACTCAATAATGTTTCCGGCAAATTGTAGCTTAAGGTTACTGATTTTACGCGCAGATACGAACCATTTTCAACAAAACGAGTGGAGTTCCGTGAATTATTGGTATTATCCGGTACAGCTCGCGGAACATTGGTAAGCTGCCCCGGACTGGTCCAACGATCGAGCACCGCCGTCGTTTGGTTCTTAGCATCAATCATTCCTTCCGTTTCTACCCGCGTACCATTGTAAATATCGTTGCCTTGGCTTCCCTGTAGAAAAATACTGAATCCAAAGTTCTTGTATCCAAAGGTGTTGGTTAGTCCATAAATGAAATCTGGGTTAGGATTTCCAATAATTCGGCGATCATCCGGGGATGGATTGTTGGAGCTTGTTCCGTCGTTTCTTAAATATAGAGCATCTCCCGTCTGCGGATCTACTCCTGTGAACACATAACCATAAAACATGCCGATGGGGTTGCCTACGGTAGTATAACTCAAATCTCCCCTTCCGGATATATTGGCACCGAAAATAGTGGTACCTGCCAAATCGCTTACTTTGTTACGGTTCAATGAAATATTTAAATCGGTTTCCCATTTGAGCGCCCCCGCTAAGTTTCGGGAATTTACCTGAAATTCTAAACCCTTATTTTCCAATGCTCCCGCATTTTGTAAGACATAATCAAAACCCGTTGCTCGAGGTACAGGAACGTTCAGTAATAAGTCGCTCGTCTTCTTTAAATAGGCATCGGCACTGAAATTTAACCGAGCATTAAATACACTGATGTCAAGGCCAATATTTGTTTGCTTCGTCTCCTCCCATTTCAAATTATCATTTTGTAAAGTAGATGGCCGGGTTCCCGGGGATATAACACCTCCAAAGGGATAATTAGCATCACTAGCTACGCGCCCCCAATAAGCATATTCACCTACATTATCATTTCCAACAATTCCCCAACCTGCGCGCAACTTTAAATCATCCAACCAGGAAACTTCATTTAAGAAATTTTCCTTTGACAAACGCCATCCGGCAGAAAACGATGGAAAGTAACCCCATTTGTTTTCCGAACCGAAATTGGAGCTATTGTCTGCACGAAAGTTTGCGGTAAACAGATACTTACCATCAAAATCGTAGTTAACTCTCCCGATAACGGAAACATTTGCTTTTTCCCTTTTCGACACATTTGCTATCCGTATCACGGAGCCTGCATTGGGTGTCGTAATCGATGTACCGGAAAAACCGGTACGTTCGGTTTCACTGTTTTCCCACTGGGTTTTTTGTGCCACCATCCCCAGTAAAGCACCGAAATTGTGTTTTTCAAGCTGTTTGTTATAAGTTAAGGTGTTGTCAGCAATCCAGTAATTACGTTGATCGGTATTGTAACGTCCAATACCTTCCTGCGCACGACCATAGCTTGTACGGATCGGATCCAGGAAATATTCATATACACCACTTCCTGCATCAATACCAAAATTACTGCGGAACTTTAATCCGGGAAGAAAAGTGATTTCTGCATAGGCATTTCCTATGACCCGTTGATTTCTATAACCCCGTTCAGATCCATCTGTAAATGCAAGGGGGTTTTCCCAATCCTGAAAGGGGTTACTGGTGAAGGTACCGTTAGGATTGTAAATTCCAATATTGGGAGGTGTAGATAAAATCCCCATAATGACCCCTCCTTGATTAACTGCTTGATTGTCGGCCACATCTACATCATGGTAACGCGTATAACCTAAGTTGGTACCTAACGTCAGCCAACTATTTACTTCTTGTTGCAAATTTACCTTAAAGTTATAACGATCCATTTCGGCGCTTCTCACAGCTCCCTTTTGCTTGGTCCAACCGCCGGATAAGTAATAAGTTGTTTTATTGCTTTTCCCCGAAAATGCTAATTGGTAATTCTGGGATGCCCCTTGTTGAAAAACTTCATCTTGCCAGTTCGTGTTGGCTGTGTATCGATCCCAATCCGTGTTTCTTCCTAACGCTGTCATCAACTCCCGATATTGACTCGCATTTAGCACATCGAGTTTACGCCATACGGAAGAAAACCCGGCATAGGCATTTAGGTCAACACGAGTCTTCCCCTCCTTGCCTTTCTTTGTGGTGATAAGTACAACGCCGTTTGCTCCCTGCGCACCGTAAATAGCAGCCGATGCGGCATCCTTCAAAATAGACATACTTTCGATATCAGCGGGATTAATCGAACGTGTATCGGCTATCGGTACGCCATCTACTACATACAGTGGGTCGCTGCTCGAGGTAATGGAACTCGTTCCACGGATACGAATGTTCAACCCCGCATTAGGTTTACCGCCGGGGGAGGATACTTGCACCCCTGCCGTTTTACCTTGCAAGATACTTCCAAATTGGGTGTTAGGTCTAGACTCAAAAGCTTCTTGTGAGACGACACCTACAGCCCCCGTGATATCTCCTTTACGTTGCGTGCCATAACCTACAACTACTACTTCATCTAGCTCTTGATTGGAGGGCAATAGTGTAATTTCAAGTGTACTGCTTCCCTGTACGGCTTCTTCCTTTACCTGATAACCGATATAAGAGAAAATCAATACCGCATTGTCTGGTGTCTTTAGCGTAAATTGCCCATTTCCATCGGTAGTGGTACCCCCTGTCCCTCCTTTCACCTTAACAGATACACCGGGCAGGGCATCTCCGGATATATCCTTCACCACGCCTCTCACAGTGGTCCCTTGCCCGTAACTTGAGATGCAGATGAAAAATAGGAAAATCATTAGTAAAAGCTTCCTCGACATAGTTTAATAAATTGGTGTAATTAAAATTGTTTACTTGTTAGCCGGCTATTTATTCCGGGACAAATATAGATGGTAAAACAGGAAAAAAACAAATATTTTTATATGTAAATGACTGATATATAGATAATTACAAATTAATTGATACGCTTAAATACCGGAATATAAAGCGGGTCGCAATGCTTGTGTTTCAGCACCTTCCTTTAAAATAGAAGCATGTGTACTAAATACACTATGATACGCTTTAACACCGTCGATTTTTTAATTTATTAGCACCCATAATCTACTTTTACTAAGGCTAAAAAAGCAATTCACTCCATCCTTTATCGCCCAATTTCCGAAAAGTTAGTTTTTTCTCTTCTATTTGCTGCTTAATTTTTTTACTGTATGCCCAGCAGGTGCTCTGCCTAATCGATAAGATATCTGATAACTTGTGTGAGGATATTTTTCCTTTGGTAGAGTAGATTAAATAGATAAGGTAGAAAGATTTGTTAATAGGTATACGTATATTTTGCAGGAGCGTATGGGCCGTCGCCGACTCTTCGTAGCCACAGTTCGAACAACGCCTGCTATAAGGTAAATGCCCAGGATAATAAGTGGTGGTTGCACATTTCTTACATTCATAACCTTCCCTCCATTTAAGCTCTGCTAAAAATTTCAGGCAGCTCTCCTGATCGGGATAGAGTTTACTGAATTCCTCAAACCGAACACCTGTTGATAGCACACGCGCACGAGTAACCTGTTCTACATTTTCTTTCAGTTCTTCATTATCTTTATTAAGCAGCGCATTGATCCGTGCTATTTCATCACGCTGCTCCTGAAGGGTATGATTGGCTGAAAAAAGCGCTTCGTTTTGCTGCTCTATAATCGAGGACTTTTCCATAAGTTCTTTGGTGCGCTCCGTCACTTTTGCTTCCAGCTCTCGGTTAATATTATCTTTAAGCTCCTGATTAATTTTCATTTGTTTGATGATGCGCTGTTGCGCGCGATCGCGACTGTATTTAAGCACACGCACGCGGTCACCCACGGCTAATGACAAAAAGGTCATTTCCATAATAAAACAGAAGCTTAATATATAATAGGAAATGATCCCAAAATTCAGCCAAGTGAACCCTAACATAATGAGAAACTTTACGAGATAGCCGAAGAATAGGAAGCCATAGCCAATAACAAAATATCGAGCAGGGCGATAGCCTGTCGTCCATATATAAATTCCTGAACCAAACGCGACAAGAAGTGGCACAGCTTCCAGAAATTTATAATTGAAAAGACTTTTATCAAAAAGCAAGCAATAAGCAAAGAACAATAATCTGGCAGCAATAACAACAGAAATAAAAAAATGCAAGCGAGGGGCCTTTCGGTGCAGCAGCAATAAACGCTGTGTAAATAATAAGGCGAATATGCTCATCAAACATAGAACAATCCCAAAAGCAAATTGATTCCAGTTTGACAGACGGGGCCATAGATAATGATAGGCGATACCGTCTGTACACATTTCAAATAGGGCAACACATAACAGGTAACAAACGTAGTAAAGATAGGCTCTCTGTCTTACGGCGAAGAACATAACCATATTATAAAAACAGAATATAAAGATCATGCCGTAGAAAATACCGAAACTAAAATACTCTCCCAAGGCATATCCTATAAAATAATCAATGGAACGAAGGACGATGATAACATCTGCTACCTGAGATGATTTAATACGGAAGTAGTAGTCATGCGTTCCCTGTAATTCGTTATACAAAGGAATCACAAAGTTTTTGTGCCTAAAAGGACGGGCAGAAAACGTTAACTGATCACCCAATACGACCTGTGCATATCTACCTTGCCGGGTGGGAATATAAGCTTCAATCTCATCAATAGTTTGGTCAAAGAATTCTAGAACAAACAACTTTTCCCGCGTATCCCGGTGATCAATGCGTAATTTATACCAATAGTATTTGTTGGTTTCTGTATTCTGAGGAGTGCTGCTTTTATTGGTCTTAAATAACGACGCGCCGCGAGCTTGCTGAATCTGCTCGAATGTTAACCTATCTGTCGTATCTACCATGGATTTGAGTTCTCCAAAAGTGAACATATGTTGATGTAGGCTATCTGTTAGTAAAACCGGCTGCTGTGCCTGAACCGAAAACAATATTCCGGATAAACCGATAAAGAAAAAAAATGTGATTACACATCGATTAAGCATAAACAAAGATACAGCTTCGGATTAAACACATTTTAACAAACCTATTTTAAAATCAACTGTTCCATAGGAAGAATACGAACTTAAGAAAAAGCATTATGAATAAGGATAAACCGAATATTCAAAAGAACGAAGAGATTCCAAATGATCAGGCCGATCGTGGTAATATAGAAAATTTACGTTATAATGAGCGGGAAGATAGCTTTGAGTACGATATTGATCCCGACACGAAGGACTATCCGAACGAAGAAAGAGAGTATCAACATGAAGATCCTTATGATACTACTGCGCCGCAGGGGGAAGATGACAATTCGGATTGGGATGAAGCTAATCAGTATGTAGGCGATGAATACGACCCCGACAAATCGTTAGAAACTGATGTCGAAGAGTTAGGTATGCATATCGACAATGGACGGATCACACGCTTAAGTAAAGAGGATGAAAAATTAGCAGAAACACCTGAAGATGAAAGAGATGATTTAGATGAAGAGGGTTATCCAAAACGAGATTAGGACTGCTTATAGGGGCTTTAGCCTTTAGGTGTAGCAATTAATATAAATAAATGCAACAGCCAATAGCTCAGGCCTCACGGCTAATAACTTATTCAAACCCCAGGTTGAATTCTTGTCTTAATTTATCCACTAAAGGATTTTTAGCGACCATTGCCTGATACTTCTCTTGATTGGTATAAGGTTTACGTACGACATTCGATTCGGCTTGTACGGGAATCAGGTCTATAGAAAAATTTTTCAATCTGACCCGTAATTCATTTAGCATATCAATTTTAGATATGGACAATAAATTTTCCTGAATGGCATTTTCTACGATTACCTCTACCTTGAAATCATCCCTGAGTTTAGGAGGATTAGCGGTCATTAAGGTAAAAAGCGTAATCTTGCTTTCGGCCTTCGCTTTATCTGCAAAAGCATGCCAAACCTTTAAAAAATCGTCATAGGTAAAGTGCTGTTGGTCCGATCCCGTTATATATTCGGGATCAGCGTTAGGATCCGTTTCCTTTTTATCTTTAAAAACGTCACTTAAGCTGGGAATCGAGGACGATAATTTGATATCCTTAAAACTAGGAATCTTCAGTTTTCCCGAGGCTGTGGACTCCTGCAATTTCGGCGAAGAGTCTTGATGGATAGCTGCCGGAGACGTGGGTTTCATCGGCTCCTTTGGCGTCGCCGTCACAGGAGGAGGGGCTGAAACCACGTTAACTGCTAAAGTATCAGGTTTTTTTTTTACCGACTCAGGCCGGTTATTCATTTCGATTGCTTGCTTATTAAACTGAATGGCCGATCGGATGTGGCACATTTTTAACAGAGCGAGTTCTACTTGCAGTCGCTGGTTTTTGCTCGTTCGATAATTTATTTCGCATTGATTGGCGATATTTAAAGCCGAAAGCAACAGGCCCACCTCCGCTTGTTGTGCCTGCTCTAAATAGCGTTGACGAATATTTTCACTTACTTCCAATAATTTAAGTGTACTGGCGTCCTTTCCTACTAAAAGGTTTCTAAAGTGAGACGCTAAACCCGAAATAAAATGGCTGCCATCAAAACCATTGGACAGTACCTCATCAAAAACCAATAGTGCATTCACCGAATTTTCGGAAAAGATCGCATCGGTTAGCTTAAAATAATAGTCATAATCTAAGATATTCAGGTTATCAATAACTGCTTGATAGCTAACGTTCTTATTGGAAAAGCTAACAATCTGATCAAACATGGATAAGGCATCCCGAAGTCCCCCATCTGCTTTTTGTGCAATGAGATGCAATCCGTCCTGGTCATAAGCAACGCCTTCTTTATTCGCTATGTTTGCCAGGTGACCGGCAATATGTTCAACTTTAATCCGGTTAAAGTCGAAAATCTGGCAACGAGATAAAATCGTAGGCAATATTTTATGCTTCTCAGTAGTCGCCAGAATGAAAATAGCATAAGCGGGAGGTTCCTCCAATGTTTTCAAGAAAGCGTTGAAGGCCTGCGTTGAAAGCATGTGCACCTCATCGATAATATAAATTTTATACTTACCGGTCTGCGGGGGAATTCTAACCTGTTCAATCAGACTTCTTATATCATCAACAGAGTTATTAGAAGCTGCATCCAGTTCGTGAATACTAAAGGAATTGCCGTTTTGAAATGACTTACAGGAGTCGCAGGTACCACAAGCTTCTATTTCCGAACTTAAATGTTGACAATTAATTGTTTTTGCTAAAATGCGTGCACAAGTCGTTTTCCCCACCCCACGTGGACCGCAAAAGAGAAAGGCCTGTGCTAACTGACTGTTCTTAATGGCATTCTTAAGCGTTCCGGTAATGTGCTGCTGTCCCACTACCGTTTCAAAGGTTGAAGGCCGATATTTACGCGCAGAAACAATAAAATTATCCATCGGCACGAAGGTACGGATTTTGCCGGAATTAGCCAATCGGCTTTTGTTAGTTGAGAAGTAAAAGTAGTCGAGCCGTTGAGTTGTTATGTTTCTGTTGGATCATCAAATACTCTCCTACTTAACTATTTCCCCACTTAACTACTTAACAACAAGCGAAACAAAGCTTGCAATTCTAAAAACATATACCTATCTTTGCGCTCCGCTTTGTGCGGACATTATAATAACAAACTTTTTAACAAAATGCAACAATACGAAACCGTAGTAATTCTTACCCCGTTGTTATCAGAAGAGGTTGCGAAAGAGGTAATTGCCAAATTCAAAAACATTCTTACTGAAAACGGAGCCGAAATTATCCACGAGGATAATTGGGGTTTGAAAAAATTAGCGTACCCTATTGAGAAAAAAACAACAGGGTTCTATCACCTAACAGAATTCAAGGCTCCAGGTGAATTAATCAGCAAACTGGAACTTGAGTACAAACGTGATGAACGTGTTATGCGGTTCCTTACCATTTCGTTAGATAAGCATGCAATTGCTTATAACGAGAAAAAGCGCAGCGGTGCTTTTAACAAGAAACCTGAAACGAAAACTGAGGAGGTAGCAAAATAATGGCAAAAGAGCAAATTCAATACGTTACTGCCCCTAAAGTAGAGGATAACCGTAAGAAGTATTGCCGTTTCAAAAAGAACGGTATTAAATATATCGATTATAAAGACGCAAACTTTTTATTGAAGTTTGTAAATGATCAAGGTAAGATTTTACCTCGCCGCCTAACAGGAACTTCTTTAAAATTCCAACGTAAAGTGGCACAGGCTGTGAAACGTGCACGCCATATTGGTTTATTACCTTATGTAACTGATTCATTAAAATAATCTGGAGGTAAGAACGACATGGAAATTATTTTAAAACAAGATATTAAGAAGCTTGGCGAGAAGGATGATATCGTAACCGTAAAAAATGGTTATGGTCGTAACTACTTAATTCCTCAAGGTTTAGCGATTTTAGCTACTCCTTCAGCCAAGAAAGTGCTTGCAGAAAACATTAAACAAGCGCAATTTAAACAAGAAAAAATCAAGAAGGATGCTACCGATCTTGCAGCTAAATTAGAGTCTGTTAAATTAACAATAGGCGCTAAAGCTGGAGAAACCGGCAAGATCTTCGGTTCGGTTAACACGATTCAAATCGCTGATGCTTTGAAAAAAGAAGGTTTTGAAGTTGATCGCCGTCGTATCACTTTTGATGTAGAGCCAAAAGAGCTTGGCGAATATACTGCTAATTTAAACTTACACAAGGAAGTTAAAGTACAAGTTCCTTTTGTGGTTGTAGCAGAATAACGTCCTCCTAAGAACAAAGAAGAGCCCTACCTTACAGTAGGGCTTTTTTTGTGAATATACTTTCCTGGAGCAGAAAAAACACCGTAACTTCATTGATATTGTTTGAGGATTCCAAGATATTAGTAGATTCGGGTAAAATAACATCATTTCTTCGGCTTGCCGGCTTAACGATTAGCTTTTTAACTTTCCCATTCTTCACCTCCACCTCAACGGTCGTCTGCTTAGGAGCATGCAGTTTGAAAGCTACATCGCAGTCCAACGGCCACGACGGAAGCACATAGATTTTATCTCCTACGGTTTGCAACAACATTTCCTGCAAACCGATCATACCCGAGCCGCCCCAATTATGGTCCGGCACCCAATCAAAACCCGGCCCCCAGAACGCAGGAAATCGACGAGGTGCATTGCTTAATTTTAATCGATTTAACCGTAAAGCTTCATCTGTTAACCCTAAACGGGCAGCGAATATGTTATCCTGCTTCCAGCCAATATGACTTCTAAATTTCAACGCATCCCGATCGAATTGATAGGTATTACGGGCCGTATCTAAGCCCGGCTTCCCAACCCCATAGAGTCCCCAGGGAAAAACAGGGTATAATTGAGGTGATTCGACATTATTTACCCGTTCCCACAGTTTTGCCGGCGCCAGTAAGATACGATTATCTATCGTTCTATAGCTTAAGGGAGGAATACGGGATAGCATCTTTTTCCATTCGGCCTTTCTTGAAGAAGGCAATAATGTATCAGGAAGCGTCAACAGTCCCTCCGTAACGGTTTTCAAAGCTGCTATGGTGGAATTTGCATTGTAAGCCATTTTATAGGTTTCAGCAGCCGATCCGGGATAAAGCACAAGCTGTCCATCTCCATCCAGAGCCTTCCGTCCTCTCTTCTTCGCTAGGTATTGATAATGTTCATCAAAAAACTGTAAACAGCTTTCTATTAAAGGCATATATGGACGAATATTAGCGCCGGTATAACGATGGCTTTCCAATATCATCATGCAGAACTCCAATACGGTATCCCATTGATATTCCAACCAAGCATTATACTCCATTCCCCGATCAAAATCCACTGGCCGCTTCCACCCATATTCGGCCGGATTCGGCAGGCCAAAGTTTTCGATTTGCTCGGTAAAGCTGGCGCCCTTGTGGCCCCAATAGGTTTGCGTTCTCAACTCAGCATTGCTTAATATCCTACGGTAAAAGTCAAATGCGGGCTTCATCAAATCGACATCTCCGCTCTTTAGCATGGGCCAGTATACCAAACGTTGATTTTGAGCCGTATGAGTGCCTCCACCCCAATTCCTGAAATCAGGGGTATAGGTCATTGCCGTATCTATCCTCGACGGATCATAGGTAAAAAGTCCGCCATTAAATTTTGTCGGATATGCTCCGTAAGCGTTACAAGCCAGCATATACCTAAATAGCTGATAATTCCGGGCCATTTGCCAATCAATATCGCTGGTGTCTTTACTCCCGGGCTTGATGCAGATATAACTTCGATCCCAGAAATTCGCCCACCATTCCTTGTTATGAACAGTAGCCCCCTTATCCTTCTTCGTTTTAGCTAAGAGCAACAATTCCTTCTTCCAAGTATCTACCGATTTTTCTTGTTTTGTATGAAGGTAAATTTTGATTGATTGTTTTTTTGTTGGTTTTTCGGTCGTTAGACGCCACCCCTTATAATCTGTATCTTGGTATTTGCCTGAAGTTTCACCAGCTTGTTGCATACCTTCACCGATCAGGAATCCACCAAAGGTCAGGTCAGACAAGGGATCGAATAACTTCTTTTTAACACTATCCAGACCTTGTTGTTTCACAGTTACATCAAAAACGGTATTTTCCTTATTTCGATGATAAAATAAAACTCCGCTACTACCTTCGTAACCTACGATATCTTTTTTTGCAATAACATCACCAGGCGGCGCCCATTTATAGGAATTTGCATTGTTTTCCTTACCTTTTGTGACCCGATCTTGGTACCGCCAATTTTCGTAAGTAGCTGTTACTTGCAGAGGTTTATCAGCCGCAATGTCTACATGAACGATAGGTGCAAACACGTCCACCCACAAGTTGATCTTTGCTGAAATCTCTTCGTTCTTCGCTTCAATATATACGGTCCCCTCCCGAAGCTTCAATTCCTGTTTAAAGGTGCCACCATAAAATGGATTAGGAGATAAGCGCAATCTAACGCGCCCTAATTTCAATAACGTATTGTTTTCGTCAAAGGTTCCGCTGCGCGCAATATAAAATAGCACGTCGCCCTTCTCTGTCCATACATTCAGTCCCACATCCCCTCCCCCACAAGGCATGGATTCGCTCGAATTGTTACTTTGGCTGTTCCATATAATATTATATGAACTTAGATCTACCTCTTGACCAACGGAAAACTTCCAAAGAAAAAAAAAGAATAGGATAAAATATCTTTGCATTATTTTTTCAATTTTTTTTTAGCTATCGGCTATACACCTTCAGCTCGCTCCTATCGCTATAGGGCTTTCCATTATCACATCATCACATTGACTAATATCTCCGTATAACCTTCTCAACCACTTCCCTACTTAACAACTTAACCATTTTACCAATTATCCGTTCTAAAGGACGCAACGGGCAAGCCGGCAGTACTAAATAGTTCGCCTCTTGCAAAATCTTTAAAGGCGTAACGGACTGCCAGCGGCTTCACTACGGAAGGCGAGCTTAGGATAACGGTATTGCCTTTAATCAATCCCTGCGCCGGGTAAAAAACTTTGTCTTCGCCTGCTATTTCAAAATTATGTAATTCACCGCCAAAAGCGCTTAGACCAAGGGTAGCATGCTTAAAATGTACAATCGCCTGTCCTCCTTGCACCTCCATTGATTCATAGCTAGGGGAAGCCCAGGCAAAACCTTTTTTGCCGTATACATTTGACAAGGCAATTAAAGCAAAGCGTTCTCCGCCTACTTTTTTGTTAGCAGGGTGGATACAATTTTCTTCGCCTACATCCATTAAAGAAATCATTTCGCTATTAGGTATTTTCTCCAGTGATTTTCTTTGCGCATCCCGCAAAAAGGCCGAATTATATTTACCACCTGTATGATAAGGTGGCAGCTGTGCATAATTATACGGTGCGATTTGCGCATAATAAAAAGGGAAATTCCCTTGATTCCACAAAGCTCTCCACCTCTTCACCATGGCCGGAAAAAGCTGTTCATATAGATCAGGGTTTTCATAATTTGATTCACCTTGATACCAAATACATCCCTTAATTGTATAACCAACAATTGGGTGAATCATCCCGTTAAAAAGGGTTGTTGGGGTCCGATTCTTTACCGGAATACTGTCTTTTGGTAAGGAAACCTCCTTAAAATCCTGCAACAGTTCACGATCCATCCAAGCTTCAATGGTTGATCCGCCGTAGCTGCTGTGAATCAGTCCAACAGGCACTTGCAGAATCTCTTGCAGTAAGCGCCCGAAGTAATAGGCGGTAGCACTGAAGTTAGCTACATTTTCAGGATTCGCCTCCTTCCAAACCGACGGTTTGCTATCGTCCTGAGGCTGTAACTGAGAGGATCGAGGCACGGTATATAAACGAAGGTGGTTATTTGCCGAATGAAGAATTGCGTCATTTGACCCGATAATGGGTTGTCCTCTAAAGCCTTTTAATGGCATTTCCATATTTGACTGACCGGAACATAGCCATACTTCACCAATTAGTATGTCTTTTATTGTATACGGCGTACCGTCATTTAAAGCCAGTGAATAGGGCCCTCCAGCGTCCGGTGTTTGCACCTTAACAAGCCATTTACCTTTCTCGTTGGCCTTTACATTATATTTTTGATGGTTCCATGAACTCTCGATCGTTACGTTTGTACCAGGAGACGCCCATCCCCAAATAGGTACGGCCGACTGCCGTTGAAGTACCATGCCATCCGTAAAAATGGCTCCCAACCTAATTTCGGCAAAAGCACTGCCATAAATGAAGAGGAAAGAAAGTATAAAAAGTGCTCTTCTCATTTTACTAAATTATTTTTATCAAGACATAAGACTTAAGATAAAGGACATAAGATTTATGTTCAGTTATCAGCGATCAGCTGCCAAGTCGACCCATAGGGTGCGATGTTGATTTCGTCTTACTATCACTCCTAATAACTAACAACCAATAACTAATAACCAACAACTAATAACTAATAACCAACAACTAATAACTAACAGGCATCCAAACCGTCATGTCTGTATGTCCTCTATTACCCCAGGTAAAATAAGGCACGAATCGGAGCGGTATCGTTTTCTTAATGCCCTTGTCTATTTTTCTGTAAAGAACACCGTCCCAATTCTGCTGTTGGTCGATTACCTTTGCTTCCCCCGTTAAAGAGGTAACAGGGCAGTTGTCAATCAACTGGTTTTCTGTCTGAAAGGTCATATCAGCAGGAATTGCTACATCGAATATGCTCTTGCCTCGGGGCAAGTCCGAAGATTCCAAACAATACACAATAGGGCCACGTTTCACGGCTACTTGGTTTCTGCTTTCCTCTACCAATGGGTTAGCTTGCATCAAATGAGCTTCCATGGGCATCTTCAAGAATACAACATCCCCTTTTTTCCACTTTCTCCGTATCATGGTATAGGAGCCTGGTTTCAAAACTTTGTTCACGTCCTGCCCGTTTACCTGAATCATGGCTTGGTCCGCCCATCCGGGAATACGCAAAAACAAAGAAAAGTCATCTTTAACAGCTTCTTCTACCACAACTTTGATCACTCCATCCCAAGGATAAGCCGTTTCCTGTTTTAATTTAACCGTACCCCCATTCGGCAATGACGTCTTTAACTCACTTCCACCGTATAGATTAATCCATATGCCCTCATCCGAAACGCTATAAAAATAATTATGTACCTCTGCAAGGGTCCTTACTACATTTGGCGGACAACAGTTGGACAATGCGATATATGGCACTCTATCTTTCGACCATCGCTGTTTAAAGGGTAATTTATCCGAGTAAGCCAGTGGATTTGTATATAAAAACCGTTCTCCATCTAAGCTAATACCCGATAGAACGCTATTATAAAGTGCCAACTCTAAAACGTCAGCAAACTTTGCGTTACCTGTTAGTAGTAGCATCCGCCAATTCCATAGCATATTTCCGATATTGGCACAGGTTTCATTATGAGCGGTGAAGTTAGGTAATTGGTAGTCTCGTCCATAAGCTTGATGGATCTTCTGGACCTCTTTGGGATCATAAGAAGTGCCATCCGGCGAAACTCCATCATATAGCGAACCACAACCACCGGTTATATACATTTTATGAGAGGTGACGTCTGTCCACATTTTATGGAGTTGATTAAAAAGACTGGTATCACCTGTCTCTGCATAGACGTCCGCAACACCGGCATAGAGGTAATTTGCCCGCACCGCGTGTCCCATTACCTTTTGCTGTTCCCGAAAGGGAATTCGATCCTGATTATCGTCGGTTCCGTCCTCAATCTGGCCTTTTATATCAATTAGGTGTTTTGCCAGCTCCAGGTATCGTTTATCGCCTAAAGTACGATACATCTCAACTACCCCCATATAATGAGAAGGACAAATGGCATTTCGCGCTAAGGTTGGTGAAGCCGATTTGTAAAACCGATAGAGATAATCAGTGGCCTTAATCGCAACATCCAATAGATTACGTTTTCCGGTAGCTCGATAATGTACGCAGGCGGCCGTCATTAAATGCCCAATGTTATAGGCTTCAAAACTTAAGCGATCTTCAAATTGATTTTTTACACCAGTTTTGCGTTGCTGAATCATCGACAATGTATAAATGTAACCGTCTTCCCGTTGCGATAGAGCAATGGTCTTGATAACTTCGTCCATTTTCTTGTCCAGTGCCGGATCTTTCGTAACAGCATATAGACTCGCAACGGCTTCCAACATCTTATAATAATCACCGTCATGAAAAGATGGCCCACTATGACTCCCCGTGTCCAAACCTGCAGCTATTTCAAAATTCTTATAGGCGTGGCTGATATGTTCATCGTTATAAACACTCCATAGTTGCGGAACCATACGTTCTTTGCACACCTCGAATCGGTTTGCCCAAAAACCTTCCGTCCAATGTACCTGGTCCATTCCCACAGGTTTTAATTTCGCATAGGGGCTGGCAGAGGTGTTTACCAAGGCGGCTTCCTGCGCTTTTAAATTAAGAGTAGCACATACTCCTAACCAAATAAGACTTTTTATAGCATTTTTATATATCATCATACATAATAATTGATCAAAGGCAGATCTTCATCTTATCTACCGGGATTACCTCGATGAACTCCCGTTGGTCGGTTTCGCTTTTAAAAAAAGGAACGTTTTTCCTAATCAGGTTTTTTAATTTGTGTTACTTTCTTCCGCAGAAAGTAACCAAAGACTCATCGCTTGGAACTTTGCTACGATGGTAGTGCTTCAACCTGCAAGCCGCAAACTTCCTAGGCGATATTTCAGCTGAACGGAAAGCTTTTGCGGACAGCCATATGGCCCCCGAGTATCGGATAAACGGCCTTGGAGGATACCGACGCAACGAGCAGCAAAGCATTTGCATGTCTGCTCATATTACGGTATCCAAGCGGATTGAGGAAGTGAAACGGCTCCAATACGCGCTAATGATGCTTTGCAATCAGGTGCAAGGTAGCCTACACAAGCCTTGATTTATTCACTCTTGTTTATTTTTAATGGTGTTCATGAACTCATCACTACGTTCTTCGGTTTGCTCAACTTTTATCAAGAAAAGTTGAATAAAAAAAACAGTCTTTTAATATAAATACCTTCATCTGTATGTTAAAAGCGAAATCCCTTAGCTTACCTACGGTAGGCTGCTAGGCTCTCGTTGTAAGATACTGCTTCTCATTCATTATCTCATTCACTTATAACTCATCGTTCATTATTTCCATTATCACATTAGCTAATTAATGAATTGGCTAATTAACTTCTTCTTCCATCAAACGCACCGTCCCAATAAGGCCAGCCTTCAACAAAGGCTGCCCTTCTAAACGGAAGGGTGCCGTTGTTTGCGTAATGCGTTTCTCCATTGGCAATGCCTGATCACCGATCAGTCGATTCGCCCAGGTATTCGTTACAGCTATCTCCAATTGGTTCTCTCCTTTCCGTAACGTTTTACCAATATCAACACGGTATGGCGCTGTCCAAAGTGTCCCACAATCTACGCCGTTTACTTTAATGGTAGCGATATTCGCCACTTCTTCTAACTGTAACCAAACCGGTGAGTGCTGGGCGTTTCCTTTCCATTGAAAAGTCGTCCGATAATGGGCCGTACCCGAATAATTCCGTATCGATGTATCTTCAAACTCGCTCCAGCTTTTTAGCTCTTTTAATGTAATTGCTTTTTTTGGTCCGCCATAATCAGGATTGAATTCGACATGCCAGGCGGCCATTAATTTCTTTGTCTCGCTTAACTGCGGCCAGTTTCTTGCTGATTTAGCTTCTTTTAAGTTGGTTTCTTCCTTAAAAAGGACAAATAAAGAAGCATTATGAGCAAATTGAAGCGGGATTTCCGTGCGATCCCCTATGATACGCCATTCGCCCAAGGGCTTCCCGATATTACTTACCGGATCATATAGGTACGGAACTTTACCCGCTACCCGGAATGACACGAGCAGTTTCCGATCTTGCTCTCGTTGATTGGTCAAAAAGTAAATATCTTTTTCATCGGTTCGCCGATGGTTAAAGCCCAAGCCGGTAGCTTCTGAGCCATCTAATTCACTAAAATGAACATCAGGTTGCACTCCGAATTGATTGAATGAAGAGAGCAAATAAGGTGCCTTGATAATCATACCCTTCCCGAGCTTTTTAAAGAGCACAGATTTATCGCCTTCTTCCATTTGCTCGAAAGAGCCGTCCCAGATAAGTGCTGTTATTCGATTCAATTCAGTATCCGCCATCGGGAAACCCGATAATCCCAGCGTACGCAGTGGTTTATTACTTAGTACAACTTTGGCACCTTCAGTGATAAGCTGTTTCAGTTTACGCGCTACTTCCAAGCTCATGGCTTGATCATTCGGCTGCAAAGCATGCCTACCCGGTAGTACTAATATTCCGTAAGCTGCGCCGGTAGGAAGTACGATGCGTCCGTCCTCCACTTTTGCTTGCAACAATATGTCAGGATTAAGCGAATCATAAGCATAACCACGCAATGCATTTATCCAATCTTCAGGTTGCACCATATTCGCACTTGTACTTACCCCAGCGATTTTTTGTATGGGTAAGCCTTTATTAGCTAACCGGGCTCGCTCCGTCAATACACGCTTTTCACCAAAGATACCCGGTAGGGTTGAGACCATGCGATCAGGAAGAATGGCTCTTCTTGGGAGCTCTTCACCGGTAAAAACAGCCAAATCGGTAACCGGCGTCCCTGCCTGCAGCAGCTGTTGTACACGCGTAGCATAGTCAACCCATGCTTTTCCTTGCTTCCACCAAGTTTGATCACGCTGAAAATACAGACCAATACTACTAAGAGTCATTCCAGGTTTTCTATTCAGCCATGGATTATGTACGTAAATATGATAGACCAACCGATTTACGCCAAGGGCGTAATTTCGATCTTGCAATGTTTTGAGATTTCCGGGATGCTCATCCCACTCCATCCGTATTTGGGTAAAAGCCTCGGCCTGCACAAGGGGTTTACCATAGATATGAGCGCCGGATACTGCATCGAGCACATCGTTGAACTTGTCGTGCGACGGACTCCTTAACCAAAATTCTCCCATGGGTATGTCCACCGTCTTAAAATGAGCCATACCATCGGTTAACATTACTGGCGCTGTCGTTTCTGCGCTGAAAACAGCTCCGTGCTTATGTGTAAAGGCTTTTATGGGTTCAAAGAAATTGGTATTTACTACTTCGGCAATCGTTTGGCGAATGTCATACAGATACCGTTCTGAAAAATCGGCACTCGCTATCGGATATCCGGCCATCGCCGGTAAATAATCGACTGGATCATACCCCCTTCTTCTTTTAAATTCATTACGAAAAACGGGCGACCAGTTTTGGCTACCGCATTCCCAGCTATCAACATGAAAAATTTTTAAGACTTGACGGGCTAAGCTATCACCCGCCACATCAATTGCCTTTTGTAACCAGCCTTGCAACTGTATTTCAACGGCTTTCGGGTTCATCTTATCGCATTCCAAGCCTTTACCGTTTCCGGCAGTTTCGTTCATATGCCCCGTTGATGTATGCCCCATACGCAAAATCTTCCATACTCCCGAAGGTGCCTTCCAAGTCAATGTGCCGTCCGCCTGTACAGAAGAAGAGATATTAATCAGCTGGTCTTTCTTGATGCAATCGGTGTCTGCAATTTGCAAAGAAGTGCTTGGCTCACTGATTCGCCAAGCTACGCCTGATTTACCTTCGTATTGATGGATACGCGATGTCGACAATAAATGGATACCCGACAACTTTAAGCTAGGCTTCCATTTTGCTGCGTCCAGGTCTTCTCCCCCCGGTTCGCTGCCTTCAGGGTCATACACAAAACGAAAGTATCGCGCCGTAATCGGTTCTATCGCATGCGTCAGTCCAACATCCCAATCAAGCCAGCCCGCTCGCGGCGGTTTGAGCCGGCTTACTTCCTGAAAATGAACACCATCGTTACTTGTTTGAATGATAAGTCTGCCTGATTGATAGTTAAAACCTTCAACTTCTATTTGGATAGCGCGACAAGTGTAAGGTTGCTTATACGTATACTGAATCCAACAGGGTTCTTTACTGCTAAAATTTTTCTTATTCCCCTTAATTGTTAAAAATTGAGCTTCAGTGCGCGTACTGGTGCTTACGGTGGGCTGATTATCTTCACGTTGATAATCCTTTACTGGCAGAGCAAAAGTCGCTATATCACGGTAATAACCTTGGTAGGCTTCCGGTTGGGGCAATGCCAGTCGCACATCTTTCCCGCCAGCAATAACGGTATCCGCCCATACCACTTTCTGCATCGACAGCTCCGGACTTATCCAACTTCCACCGGCGGTCGCGAAACCGTCTCCCGGCAATAATGCAAGCTTTATTCCAACACGATCAGCTTCTTCCAACGTAAAGCGTATTAAATCCCACCAAGCGGGTGTCATCGTTTCTATTACCGGTTCGTACAAAGGAGGATCCGTTTTACCCTTAATAGGTGCTAAATAAGCGCCCGAAATCCCAATTTCTTTCATCGCTTCCAAATCAGCTGTAATCCCTTCTTTGGAATAAGCAGAATGCATCCAATACCAAAAGACCCAAGGCTTCGCCTCCGAAGAATCGGCAGATGTAGTATGCACCACATTTATCGGAAGTTTTTTTTGCTGCGCAAACAATGTAAACGGGAGCATGAACATCATACACACAAGCAAATACCTTATATTTGCTCCTTTACCTTGTATATTCATTTCTGATAATTCCTATTTCTAATTAGCTGCCATCCGTCTCCAATAATGAATAACCGACAACTAGTAACCAATAACTAACAACTAATAACGAACAGATCGTCCTCTCCATCCATAAGCCAGCACCACTACAAAACAGACTAAAGGCACGATATAACCGATCTGTATACTATCACCGGCATAATCTATTAAGCTACCCATACCGTACGGCAAAATAGCGCCTCCTACAATGGACATAATAAGCCAGGACGAGGCAGTCTTTGTTTGGTCTCCTAAACCTTCAATGCCCAGCGCAAAAATGGTGGGAAACATGATGGACATAAAAAACCCGATTGATCCCAATGCATATACTACCGACATCCCTTCACCTAAAATAGCCACCAAACAGAGAAGAAGGGCAAACGCAGTGAAAAGAATCAGCAGTTTGCGCGACGAAAGAAAGCGTAATAAAAAAGTTCCTACAAATCGACCCAGCATAAATAAGAACCCATAGATACCTAAGTAATAACCAGCTGTCTTTTCGTCTACATTCGCACCCTGCTGAGCCATGCGAATAAAAAAGCTCGTGATACAAACTTGCGCCCCTACATAAAAGAATTGAGCTACCACACCGAGACTAAGATTCCGATATTTCCACACTGAAAAAAAGTTGCTCTTTTCAACATGTTCCGGTTGTTGACCAACTTCCGGAAGTTTGACAAAAAGGAATGCAATTGCTACTAGCAAAAGTACAGTGCCTAAGATAACATAGGGTAGTTTCACCGAGGATGCTTCGTCCATAAAATAATGCAAACGTTCGGTCTCCTGCATAGCTGCCAAGGCGTCTTTACTATATTCTTTTCCAGACAATATAAAGTTGGCTCCTACTATGGGCGCTACCATAGCAGCCAAACCGTTAAAGGAGGCCGCTAAATTTAATCGACGTCCTGCTGTAGCAGGACTCCCCAAAACGGCAGCATAAGGATTGGCCGTGGTTTCCAAGATAGCTAAACCACAACCGATGATAAAAAGTGCCAATAAAAAAATCTCATAGCTCAAATTGTTTGCTGCCGGCACGAATAGATAGGCCCCACTGGCAAAAACTAGTAAACCAATGATAATGCAGTGTTTATATCCGAAACGCTTCAATAAAAACCCGGAAGGAATGGCCATGATAAAATACGCGAGAAACACGGATGTGTCGACAAGTGCCGATTGACTATTGGTCAAATTACATGCTTTTTTCAAATGAGGAATCAGGATAGAATCCAGATTATGGGCCATTCCCCAAAGGAAAAACAGGCCTGTTACCAATATAAAAGGCAGTAAATATTTTTTCGTTGATTGTCCCGTTTTTGATTGAGCTAAGGACTCATTTACTAAAATCTCCATTGGTCAATGGGGTTTTAAGGTTTCTTTTTAGCCAATAGAATATGATCGGCAACCAGCACAACCTCTCCACGTTGATTGATGATCTCTACATGCTCCGTTACGGTACCATAGGCTGGATTTTTTGCCTCACTTTTATTGCTTATCGTCACTTCCGCGTGAATGGTATCACCAATAAAAACAGGCTTGATAAAACGTAGACGATCATAACCTTTCGAGAAAGCTTCTGGATTTATCTCGGAGGCTGTTAATCCAATACCAATGCTAAACACCATCGTTCCATGTGCTATACGTTGACCGAATGGTTGCGTTTTACACCACTCTGCATCTAAATGATGCGGAAAAAAGTCTCCGGTATGCCCCGCATGAACAACGAAGTCTGTCTCCGTCAGCGTCCTTCCCAATGTAACACGTTTATCTTCCAACTGATAGTCTTCAAAAAAAATTGATTTAAAGTACATAATGACCGGTTTATGTTAAAATTCGGTTTGTATCGGTATTCCTCCTTGATCACTACTCTGATAAGCCGCTTCGACAACAGCCATCGTTTTGATAACATCTTCTACATGAGCGCTCAACCCATCGCTCTCACCATTTTTATAGCGCATAAGGGCGGCCATACTTCCAATAAAGGCATCAGGAAACCAAGACCCTTCGATTGCCAGAGACTGCCACTGCGGCTCCTCTCCTTTTACGTGTATACAATATTCAAAGGCGTCAGGAACACCGTGTGGGTAATTCATTAACAAGCCCATCTTAACTTTTATTGCCCCTTTTGTTCCTTCCCATTTGATATAACTTTCTTGGTGTTGCGGACCAAAATCATGGTCGTGATTGGTATTAATAATCGCCCGCAAGGTGTCCCCATAGTCTAGTATGATCGCAGAGCGGGACGAAGACAATTGTTTCGCCGGGTGCTTTAAGGTCTTCGCGAATACGCTTATCGGTTCGCCAAGGAAGGAACGAATTAGGTCGATATAATGAATACTGTGATATTGTATTTCCAAGCGTGGATGTACCTTTACTAACGGAAAAAGCTCCCAAGGTGTTTGTACGGTGACCTTAACTTCCATGTCGTATAGCTCACCGATAAACCCTTCTTCAATTAGATAGCGAGCAGCATTAATATAAGGTGCTACGCGCAACTGACAGTTAATGGCTGCGGCTAGTCCTTTATCCCTACAGACCGCTAAAATCTCTTTGCTTTGCTGAAAATAGTCTCCCATAGGCTTTTGAATAAGCACCGCACTTTCGTCCGGCAGCTTCTTCAAGGTCTCTACAAACTGATCGGGCATAATGGTAATATCATAAACCGCATTGGGCGTAGCCTGAGCTACAGCTGCTTCCACAGAGTGATATACATGTGGTATGGCGAACTGTCTGGCCAATCGTGTTGCTTTTTCTTTGGTGCGATTCGTAATACCGATAACGTCAAATCCGGCTTTCTTATAGGCTGGTAAATGCGCGTCTCCTACAATTCCACCCGCCCCTATTACAATAATAGGCAACGGACGCTTCGGCAAAACAGCTTGATAAGGTATGTGTATTTCTTTATTCATGATCCAATATATTGATATCCTCTTGTGCCTGTTCCAATAAAGAGGCAATCACCTCATCTCCATTAAGAACTTCTTGTATTAACTGATCGATCCTATTAGCTATAGCTGCCCAATTCTTTTTCCGAGGCAAGGTCTGCGATTGCTCATGCAAGAGCTCAAGTTTATAATAGTAAGGGATCATTTGATTCACAAAGGGATCCTTCCAGGTAGACACACGGCATCCAATCCCTCCGTTTAAGGTAAGCTGTTTGTCCATCTGCCTACTAATGGCAAAACGTATAAAATCATAGGCGATAGAAGCATACTTACTACCGGAGCCAATGGTATAGAGCCAATAAACATTCAGAGACGTTCCCTGGCCGTTATTTCCTGCCGGTACCGATGCAATGTCAATTTTCCCTCTTAATGCCCCTTCTTTTGTTACCTCGCAAACCGAAGCAAAACCAAACCAATTCACCATCATTGCCGCTTCCCCACGTGCAAAGGCAGCACCTGCCTGTACCGACTCATATTGAAAGGAGTTGGGGTGAATACAGTCCGACTGCGATACAAGGGCTTTATAAAACTGCAAGGCTTTCTCCGCTTCTGTTGTATTTAATCGGATTTTTCCAAGCGCATCCACTAAGTTCCCCCCTCTACTCCATAATTGCAGACAAAAATCAAATACAGCATTATGCCCATCAGGATAGAGCGCCATCACACTTCCGTACAATTTATCCATTGGCCGATGGAAGAACTGTGCCACTTCCACATATTCATCCCACGTTTGGGGGACTTTCAGCTCTCTTTTATATTGTTTGTAAAAGGCTGATTTATTTTCTTCTTGTTCGAATAGATCCTTTCTGTAAATCAGGCATTCGGGCCCATCATGAAAAGGTAAACCGACCACTTGCTCATCGAAACGCTGCATGCTGAGGAGTGATGTGCTCCATCCATTAGGATAATCTTCCGGTGGGTTCGCTTGAAGCCAAGGCGCCAGATCGCAAAGCGCATTATCTGTATAAGCTTCACAGACCCAGTCCGTATTAATATGAGCGATATCCCAAACACCTTTTTTTAAACCCTGTTGCTGAATAGTTTCGTTATAAAGCTCATGTAAGTCCATAGCCACCAACTCCACTTCCAAGGAGCAGCCGGTCGCCTTCGCATAAGCTTCCCAAGCTTGCTTCATGGACCGTTCAAAGGGTTCGAACTTTCTCACCGCTATACGTAGAGGTTTATGACTCACGAGTCACCTCCCCTCCGAATTCCTTCCAAATCGACTCATTATCCTGTCCTAACATCGGCGATCCAATCGGAGAAATCAGGTATTCACCATCAATTCGGATCGGGCATCGCGTGGTTCGGTAGGTATAACCATCTTGCATTCTTACCTCCTGTATCATCTCCAACGTTTGGAAGCCTTCATGAGTCACCAGCCGATCCCAAGTTAATACCTCTGCACACCATATGTCCGCTGGTTCCAAAAGGTCTAACCATTGTTGGGTGCTTCCTCCTTTTAAATGCACAGCGATAATCTGTTTTATCTCATCGCGCTTATCAAACGCATCAGACACCAATGGGTAGTTTTCGAGATCAGGGCATTTTAACAATTTGCCCAAAACCGGAATGGAACCCATTGCTAAGGCGATATAGCCGTCAGAGCTTTGATAAATTCCATAAGGAGCACCCAGATAGGCATGTGCATTATTCACTTTTGTTCGTTGAGGCAAAGCACCTCCGTCTCTATAAAAAGTCGTAATGGCTTCAAATTGAAAATCATAGGCTGTTTCCATCATGCTTACCTGCACCAGCGCCGCCTGTTCCGTGCGGGATTGTTGAATTAAACAGGCAAGTATTCCCTGCACAAGATTTGCTCCCGCCAACATATCGACTATAGACAAGCCCATAGGCACTGGGCCGTCACCCGCGTTTCCACTGAGCCAGGTTAATCCGGTAAGCGATTGCAATAGCAAATCCTGCCCCGGTCGGTCCTTCCACGGGCCCTCATTTCCGTATCCTGATATCTCCCCATACACAATACGCGGATTGACCTTTATAATCTCGTTGAAATCAAGCCCTAGTCGTTCCATAACACCTGGACGAAAGTTATGGATCATCACATCGGCCTGCTTTAACAACTTCTTTATTAGAACAATGTCATCCGGATTCTTCAAATCAGCTGATAGACTTTCCTTGTTACGGTTAATGGCATGAAAAACGGAAGACTCGCCATTCATAATCAGGTCCGTCGTATACAGGCTTCTGCAAATATCGCCTGTTATCGGTTTCTCCACTTTAATAACACGTGCACCCAAATCCGCTAGGCGAAGGCTAGCCGAGGGGCCAGACAAAAATTGGCTAAAATCAACAACTAAATATCCTTCCAGTGGCTTCATCTTATACTATATTGAACTCATTGACAATATCGTCGGTGTCCTCACCTACTTTCGGCGCTGCCTTAGTGGCATATAACTTCTCTCCATTGATACGTATGGGATTTCGGGTTGTAGTCAGCTTTTTTCCGTCAGCCAATATCACTTCTTGTGTCATCTCCAAAACACGGAAGGCTTCGTGATCTAATGCTTGACGATAATTGAGAACCGAAGAACACCAAATGCCGTCTTTTTCAAGTCGAACTCGCCAATATTCTGTACTATTATGGCGAAAATGTTTTCCTAGCTTGCTAATAATAGCATCTCTTTTTTCGAACCAAGAAGATCGGTCTTGATAAGCTGTTAAGTCGCAACCCATGCTGGTTCCTATTTTCATTAAGTCGCCCATTGCCAAGGTCAGGTAACCATCACTTGTTTGATAAACACCGTAGGGAGCACTTAAATAAGCATGTCCGCTTCCCCGCATAGCGCTACGTTTCGGCAACTTTCCGCCATCATTTAAAAAGGTGGTAAGCAACTCAAACTGTAGATCAAGAGTAGATTCCAATAAGCTGACTTCAACCAAGGCGCTTTTTCTTGTCTTATTACGCTTTAATAAGGCGGCCAAAATACCTTGGGTCAGGTGCGCACCGCAGGCCATATCCGCCACTGCTAATCCAAATGGTACGGGTCCATCGCTTTTAGTACCCGAAAGCCAGCTAAGCCCCGACATGGCTTGTATTAGTAAGTCTTGACCAGGTTTATTGGCCCAAGGGCCTTTCTTTCCATAGCCTGTTACCACACCATATATAATTTGTGGATTAATCTTACAGGCCGCATCATACGTTAGTCCTATTTTCTCCATGACACCTGGTCGGAAATTGTGCGTCATTACGTCGGCTTTGGCAATAAGCTGTTTAACCTTTTTGAGGTCTTTCGGGTCTTTCAAGTCGGCAGCATAGGATTCTTTATTTCGATTTATGGTGTGAAAAACCAAGCTATCACCGTCAACAAACAAATTTTTAATAGCAATTTGTCTTCCACCCTCACCCTTACCCGGCCGCTCTATTTTAATAACACGGGCACCCAAATCTGCTAGTTTGAGACCCGCCGTTGGACCGGCCATAAATTGGGCAAACTCTAACACCAATATTCCTTCTAATGGCTTCATACTAATGCTTTAGACTCTTGATAGAGTTCATTTAATTTTTGCAATACGGCTTGTTCGTTTCCGCCATCGATAATAAAATTGCGCACCACATCTCCTGCATGATCCTGAAAAAACATATGGCCGTGGTAACGTGGACGAAGAAAAGCACGCTGCAATGCCGGCAGCGTATTATAAAAGTAATTTCCGCTCATTTTATTGGTGTGTACCGACTGCCAAGCTTTCAGATGCCCGGGTTGACCGCCATTATCGAAATACAGCCCAAGTTGACAAGCCGGAGAAGCCACATAGCGTACATAATCCATCGCTTCCTGCAAGTATTGACATTTAGCCGAAACCGCTAAACCTGTGCCTCCTAAGGTGCTCCGCATGTTTTCCTTTCCATCGAGACTTACCAGATCATGAAAGTCCAGTACGCGAGGGGCGTAGCCATGACGCGCATAATTCGAATACCCATACGCAAAAGGGCAATAGGCAATGTCATCGGTATTGGCCATATACTCATATACCTGAATCGGGTTTAAATGGTGAAAGCGCTTATGCACTTTGTCGGCAAGTCGCTTAAAAAGCTGTAAAGCTCGAACGCCAATAACCTCACTGACGACGTGTTCGTCTGTCTGACAGGGGTCCTCACCCAATGAGCAGCAAAACATATAGAAGCTCATCAGTGTATCGATCGGTATGAGTGCGAAACCGACGAATCCACGATCAGCAATTTCCAGTAGCTCTTCGTAGGTCGCAGGAAGTGTTAACCCATGTTTTCTTAGTAGGTCAGGCCTACTCGATGCAACTGGTGTTGCTGCATCAATGGCCAGCGCCCATTGATGACCATCAAACTGATAACTTTTATGAGAATGGCCTACACTATTTTCTTCGAGATCTTTTAAAAAATGGGATGACAAATAGTCGTCTAAAGGTAAAATGCTTTTAGTACGCGCCGCAAAACCTGCCCATGGATGATCGATGACCAATAAGTCATAGCGCTCTGCCAACTCCTGAACTGAAAAATCGGCAAAGGCCTGTAATGAGCGCTTTTCCCATTTTATCTCAATCCCGGCGTGCATTTCGCTAAATCGTTGCGCCGTGGCATGCATAGGTGTAATCCCTCTGCTGTGATTCCAAGTAATTCCTTTCAGTTCAATTCGTTTCATTCCTATTTTGTTTAAGCACCTTCGTCTTATTCCTTAGAATTTAATTGCTTTGATTCTTTCTGACTGCTTACTTACATCTCCCTTGAAAGGCAATAAGTAAAAACTATAGTGATAATCTTTAGCAGGCACTTGATATTGTGGTAAAGGTTGCGAGACTGCCGACCATGAATCGTTACCACCAACGCCCATTTGTATGAGATCGATGTTCAGGGTAATATAGCCAGCATCTTTTAACAGATATGATGCTTGGCTGTCACGATCTCTTCTTCCGTGTAAGGCCAGGCGCTCATGCTCAACAGGCTATCGGCAACAACCAGCAATCCATCATTTTGAGCATTTGACAAATGCATCCAACGAACATCGGTACGGTTGGCATTTTCCTGCGGGTACACATAAGGCTCGATGAATGTTTCAAGCGGCGCCTGATAAATACCGGCGGCAAAGCCCGATCTCCGATCTATATAGTTTTCGGAAGGGCCCTTACCATACCAGGCCAACTGATCGAAACTACGTTTTATCCCCCCTTGTATTCCTACCTTAGGCAGATTAGGTAGCTTGTTCGAAGCGTGTAACTGATAGTTTACCTTTAAAACCCCATCTCCATTAAAGACATAACTAACTTGTACCGAAGCACAGTCTTTGATCAGGTGATAAATACTGGTAACCGCAAGCTGTCCTTTTTGCGTACTATCTACGAATAGTTGCGCTAAGCTTGGTTTTGTCTCATACCAAACCTTTAATAGCTTAGATGGCTTCCAGCCTTTTCGATCATTATCGGTTTGGGGACGGGTGAAATGAGGTAAAAACGGCTGAGCGATTTGCTCCATGCCATCGCTTTTATAAGAAATGAGTGCGCCGGTCTTTTTACTGATAATTACTTCCATGCCGTTATTACTTTGCAGAATAACCTGCTCCTTATCCGATCGACACCTTACTTCTCCAAATTTACGAGGGCTTGTTTGCCCGCTTCTTATACTTGTCAGAGCCAGCTGATCCGTAGCTATTTCATAACCTTTGGCTGCCCACGACTTTTCTTCTGTTAACCGGTAACTGATATTGAGTAAATATTCTTTGTTGTCTTTTAGCTTTGGTAGATATTTACGAAGCAATACAGTGGTGTCTGATCCTGCCTTCAAGGGGTATTTTCCTAGGTTTTTTGTCAGGAGTACCTCTCCATCACCAAGTAAGGAAATAATTAGGTCATAACTATCCAAATTGCGAACAGCATGACGATTGAAAATTTGCAATCGCACTGCATTCGTATCGATCAACTTCGTCTCGATCGGTTGATACACATGCTTACATTCATACATAGCCGCCTTCGGTCGGCCATCGGAGGCAACGATGCCATCGATGCAAAAATTACCATCGTGCCTTTTCTCACCAAAATCACCCCCATAGGCAAAATAGGACTTTCCCTGCCCATCTCTTTTTATTAACCCATGATCTTTAAACTCCCAGATAAATCCGCCAATCAATCGCGGATGACTTCTGAAAATATCCCAAAACTCTTTCATATTCCCTGTCGAATTTCCCATTGAATGCGCATATTCCACAAACAAGATGGGCCTTTTATCTCCATTCTGCTGATTCAACAACAGTTCCGGTGTAAAAATCCCGGGATAGAACCTGCTGATGATATCTACATAATATTGATCCCTTGGATTACCAAGTCGATGTGCGTGGTCATTGGGTTTTAGGTACCTCGGGTCGGAGGGATCAATATAACCCTCTTCTCTTGGGCTTCCCATAGCCGGCTCGTAGTGCACTGGTCGTGTAATATCAAAATCATGGATCCACGCGGCCATAGCCGCATTATTCGGCCCTCGGCCTGCCTCATTCCCTAAACTCCAGATAATAATGGATGGATGATTTTTATCGCGCATGACCATGCGACTCGTTCGTTCCATGAAGGCATGTGTCCACTGTGGATCGTTGCTTAGTTTCCCCCCAAGACCGTGCGTTTCGTAATTAGCTTCATCCATTACAAAAATGCCATACTCATCACATAGATCGTATAAATAGGGATCATTGGGATAATGGCTGGTTCGAATGGCATTAAAATTAAATTGTTTAATCAATTGAAGGTCTTTCCTGATATCTTCCCTCGACAAGGCCTTTCCTTTTTCAGGATGTGCGTCATGGCGGTTAACGCCGTACAGATAGGTCACTTTCCCGTTTATCAGTAACTTTCCGCTATTCTTATCAAATTCTATACTACGAAAACCGACACGACAGGTTTTTACCTCCAATATTTTTCCCGTATTATCTACCAATGTCAATAAAAGGCGATATAAATATGGTTCCTCGTCCGACCATTTTTTAGGGTTAAGCACCTTCGTTTCCAATAAGCCGAATTTCACATTATCGAGTCGCGGGTAGATTTCATTTATAATATCATTGGCGGAGCGCTGTAAAGCCTTTTCAAAAACCGGTTCCCCTTCAGCATTATATAGTTGTGCACGTACACTATATCCGTTGATGGAATCGCCTGTCAGGTTCTCTATGCGTGGTCGTATACTCAGTACCGCATCTTGATAATCCTTATCCAGTTTAGCCTGCCAATGGAAATCGGCGATGCGCACTTTCGGCTCAGCTAAAAGCATCACTTCCCGTTGGATACCGCTCATACGCCAGTGATCCTGATCCTCTAAATAGGAGCCGTCACTCCAACGGATGACCTGTACCGATAGCACATTCTCACCAGTCTGGAGGTAGGGCGTTATATTAAACTCGGATGGTAGGCAGCTGTCCTCCCCATATCCCAAAAATTTTCCATTCAACCAAACTTTAAAAGCCGAACTCACACCGCCAAAATGAAGCGTAACATTTAAATTGTTCCAGTCTTCGGGTATCGTAAAAGTTCGTTGATAAGAGCCAACAGCATTGTAGTCCTTCGGAACCCTCGGCGGATCAACCGGCCGAAAGGGATAGACGGCACTTTTATAGATCGGGATATCATAGCCCTTCATCTCCCAATTGAGGGCACATCGATTTTATTCCATCCACTCACTTTAGCTTTATAAAAATCCTTCGGTGCGTCAGCAGGTTTAGTCACAAAAGCGAACTCCCATTTGCCATTCAATGATAACATTCTACCCGAGCTTTCCCGATTGTCGGATAAGGCGTCTTGTTCTGTACTATAAGAATAGGCCGTTGCACGAGCCGGCTCTCTGTTTACACTCGTTATTAATGGATCTTCCCACGGTTCTGCCTGATATACGGAAGGAACAGGTGGTATAGTGGCCGGTAAACCATCCACCGTTTGGGCATTTAGGCTTGTCGAAAGCATCCCACAGATCAAGATTACTAAATTACTTTTTAAACGACAATTGCTTATAATCACGGTTCGTTCTAATTTGCTGGCTAGTGAGTATCAAAAATAAAAGTAGGGAGCTTATCTTTTCTGTAAGAAATTGGCTAGCTGTTATAGGATATTATCATCTGATATTTTCTTTTTTCCCGACAAAAAAGAAACAAAAGCTCGTCGCTTCAAAATTTATAGGAACGGTAGTGCTTCCCAGTGCTAGCTATAAATTTTGGAGGCGACATTTTCGAAAACCAACGGTTCGTACTTTAACTTAACAACGCTATAATCTACATATTTATCGACTTATTGTCTGCAGCGGTCTCTATTGCTCCTGATAATTAATAATGTAATCCGTGTTACTTAAAATTTCTATTTCATAAAGGCCTTTACTTTTCTCAACGGCTTTTATTCCTTTTCCGTAAGGCATCACCTTACTTCTTACCCTTAGTATGCCATTTCCTGCGTCAGCCTTTACCTTTATCTCTTTTTTACTGCAATAAAGTTCAATATGCCCGGATGGTGTGGGTACTTTTCCTTCCATCCAATCCAGTCCTCCTAAATTTGGCTCAATCAAAAAGCTTGCATAACCAGGTGCTGTGGGTTTGACACCTAAGTAATACTTTCCGAGCAGATAAATGGGGCTTGCTCCCCAAGCATGACAAAGACTTTTTCCGAAAGGGCGACCGTACATGGCGTAATGTTCCGCTCCTTTCTTATCGGGATTATATTCTTCCCAAAAGGACGTAGCACCTAAGCGCAGCATCCCTCCCCAATAGTTTTTCATTTCCTGTAGAACGTATGATTGTTCGCCCATAGCGCAGAGCGCTTCCAATTCATAAAAACGCATATAAGGGGTGGTAATCTTTGGTACGGATTGGTTTAGTAAAACATTTGTTTTTACACCTTCCTTTTGCTCTTCGGTCAGGTAGTCGAAAAATATAGCAAACATATTGGTATAACGCGTCACATGATCGCTCGCCTTACCATCTATGCTGCTATGTACAAAGGCGTTCTTATCGGCATCCCAGTATTGTGAGAATATTTTGCTTTTCAGTCGTTTTGCTTCGTCTCGATATTTCGAAGCGTCCTCATTACCGAGCAAGTCGGCACATAAGGCCATTGTTTCCAGACTACGACAAAATAATAATTGTTCAAAGCTAAGCGCCCCTTTTTTGCTGAGGTTTTTCGCCCAATCGATAAACACCCAGTCGCCAGCCATTCCTTCCATAAAACCTTCCTTATTTCGCCTGCTTAAACAAAAATCCATCAGACTTTGCATTCTGGGATAAACCAATTGAATAAAAGTTTTATCGCCTGTGTACAAGTAGTAATCATAAATACCCAAGAACCAGTAAAACGTATAATCCATAATCGTATTAATATGACTACTAACCGGTTCTTTACCCCGAAGGGCCAAGGTAGTGCGCTTAACGGAAGGACTATCAAAGAAAAGGTAATAATTCATGAGGTAACTCTGGTAGGCGTCACCCGACCAGATCCAGCGATCGCGTTTGATGCCGTCAATAAAAAATTCGCGGGTGGTTAACTCCATCGTATATTTCCCCACATCCCAGATGCGATTCAACTCTTCGTCGGATGAACGAAAACTTCCTTTTGTTTCCAGTGGCAGATATTCATAGAGCATGGAAATGGAATCAATTTTTGTTTGCGCCGAAGGCTCTACATACACATAGCGGAAAGCTTTAGATAAGTTTAAGGTGGAGTCAATGGACTGTTTGCTGTTCACTTGCACGCGATCCAAGGTCTCGCAGCTTTCGGTCGACAAGGCTTCCTCTTCCGATTCTCCATAGTAAAGCGATACAATGCCCTCACCTTCCAGTCCGTGAAGTTTTATAAACCCAAAGGTTTCCTTTCCGAAATCTACGAGAAAGCCTTTTCCTTTGACTGCCCGTGACACTGCCTGTCTAGGCGTAGTAGTTAAACGGAACTGTGAAGGACGCTGCACGGGACTCTCGAAATTCCATGAACCTGCTTGCAGCCAGGTAGTACCGGATTGATCGGACGCCTTTCCTGTTTCGTCAATCCATTCCTTATCTTCGTTAGTAACCAACCAAGTACTATCCGACACGATGGTCTTCCCCTGAACATAGATGGCCGGCACCCGATCCTGCGCATATACTTTTAGATTGATCTTGTGTTTCCCGGCAGGTACATGAATGGTTTTGGGATAGCCCTCCAGCATTTTTCCATCGAGTTTTACATTATACTGCCCCTCTGTATATATGTTTACATCTTCCGGTTCTTTTAGATCGAAAACCTTATGGAAATCCACCAGCACATAGGGATTGTCCATTCGCCAAAAAGGAGGAAAGAAAGTAGCGCGCTCTGTTCGACGATTCTGCATTTGATTACTTAACCAAATTTCAAAATCACCCGGATACCAAATCCACGTAGCTTTGTTCTGTGCAAATGAAGTGGCATGAATCAAAGAAAGTATTAGAACAAGCCAGCCAAGTAATTGGATCCTGTTTTTTGGACGATATACGGACATGATTTATAAGCGTTAGTAGCTTCAAAGATAAAACTCTCCGAGCTTCTACGACTGTAAGATGTTAACCAGCTTTTGTAGTATATTAGCTAGAAAAATGGAACGTTTACGTTGTCGCTTATTGGCAGCGACACCGCCAACTACTTTATTTTTCATAACGAGTTTATTTTTATTGGCATTCAAGCTTCTCGCCAGGAGGCTCGAGGTTTCCGCAAAGAAAGTAGTCAAAGAGCCGACCGTAGGGAGCCCATGAACACCTTGAAAATAACTAAGTAGTGAATAAACTCATCGCTTGGAAATTTGCTACAAGTGGTAGTGCATCAACGTGCAAACCGCAAATTTCCTAGGCGATATTTTAGCAGAACGGAGCGTTTTTACTTTTAACCGAACGTATTATTATCTTCAGCCTTAGGATAGCCCTGTGCGTGGGAAGAATGGCCTTGGAGGATACCGAAGCAACGAGCAGCAAAGCATTTGTACGTTTGTTCATATTGCAGTACCCAAGCGGATTGAAGAAGTGAAACGGCTCCAATACGCGCCAATGATGCTTTGCAATCAGTTGCAAGGTAGCCTACACCAGCCTTGATTTATTCACATGTGTTTGTTTTCAGATGAGTTCATGAACTCATCACTACGTTCTTCGGTTTGCTCAACTTTTATCAAGAAAAGTTGATTAAAAGAAACGTTCCTTTTAAGTGCGTTTGCTCTGATTTTCACTTTTGCCTTTACTCTTAACAGCAAGTAGGAC
Organism: Olivibacter sp. 47; assembly: GCF_030372825.1. NCBI lineage: Bacteria > Pseudomonadati > Bacteroidota > Sphingobacteriia > Sphingobacteriales > Sphingobacteriaceae > Olivibacter > Olivibacter sp. 47. The sequence goes on along the minus strand of NZ_JAUCNR010000001.1, from coordinate 3,987,421 downwards.
TTTAAAACAATTATTACCGAGGTTTGTCCCTTGTGTCAGGTTCTTCTGTAGCTCCGCAATTAAGCCTATTAGCTCTGATTTTAGCGAAGCGTATTCATTTACATCACTGCAGTTCCACCATATCAATATCGCTTTCTGCTAAGATAGTCAGCACTTCCTTCATTCTCGGTTTTATTTTTTCCCAAAGTATTTGGTTGCTGCAATTCCCTATCTTTAAATTGATCAATTTTGGTGGGGAACCGAGCTTGCTGATTAATTCAGGAAAGTCTGCATCTTTCGAAACGAGCACAACTTTGCCCGCAGACTTTGCCCGATTATATATTGTTAAATCATCTAAGAAATGTAGGTCTAGGCTATAAGACGATTTTACAATTACATTTAAGTGTGCCATCATCCATTTAGCGATGACGGGAGAAATATTGGTGTCTAACCAGATTTCCCAATCAAGCGGCATAAATCACAGCTGTATTCTTAACTTTTAATGAGGCGTATAATAGCGCAGCCTGTATATCCAACTTTTCCAGTATAGGATGTTGCTCCAACAGCTCCTCTTCCGAAAGTCCGCTCGCAAGCAACTCCAAAATATCGCTTACAGGAAATCTCAACCCCCTTATGGTGGGTTTTCCCCCCATCAATCCTGGTATCAGCGTAATACGATTTAATAGTTCCTGTTGCTTCGCTTCCATAGTTATACTTTCATTTAATGCAACCAAATAAATGTTATTCAAAGTTAGCAAATTTTAGTCGGATATTCAACGTTGCTAATGCCCACTGAAAATGGCATAAAGCAACATCATGACCACTATTAAACTTCCCCACGCCCATTTCACGGTTTTCGTTGTTTTTACGGCCAGATAAGGTATCACCGCTAAGTCTTCCTTTCTCCCAACAAATGAAAGTAGGATCGCTGCTCCCATCAAGATAACAAAAATATAAAACGATAACAGCAGATAATGCGGCCAAAAAGTATATTTATCTGGTGTAAATACCCATAGATAAGCGGCACCTACTCCCAAACTGAAAGCAGATCCCAAAGAAAGTACAACATTAATGGCCAGACGACTTGTCCGTTTCCAAAATACCGTCAAAAGGAAGACGACCGATAAGGGCGGTGCAATAAATCCGAGTACCGATTGGAAGACGTCGAAGAGATTGAGTCCTTTGATCTGATCAATTGCCAAGGCCATCATAATAGCAATCAGACAGCCAACAAGGATAGTTAATCGTCCGATCCGAACAATCTGCGCTTTACTAGCTGTAGGATTCAGGCGTTTGACATAGATGTCCATCGTGAAAACCGTACTCAATGAGTTTAAGGAAGAACCGATCGTACCCACTAAAACCGCTATCAATACCACAATTACCAATCCATTGAGCCCCGTTGGAAATAGGTTGGTCACCATCGTCATGTAGGCCTGTGTTGGATCGGCTAGATTTGGGTATAACACGGCGCATAGTACGCCGGTAAGAATAAAAAGAGGGAGCGACAGTATCTTTAACCAAGCGATGAAATTGACGCCTAGCTGTCCTTGTTCCAAGTTCTTCGCTCCTAAGACGGATTGTACCATCGCTTGATCCGTGCAAAAGAAAGCAATCGCAGCAACTGGATAGCCTAGGAGAATGGCATGCCAAGGGTAATCTGGATCAGATGCCGGTCTTATGAGGTTCCAGAACCCGCTCGGTACGCCTTTATAGAGAGCCGAAAAGCCGCCCACTTGATGCAATCCTAATACCGTTAGCAGGCAGGAAACCGCAATCAATAACAGCATTTGAAAGATATTGATGCGGGCAATGGTTTTCAATCCGCCAATGTAGGTAAAGAAGGCTGCAAAAAAGACAAGCACCACCACCGAAATCCACATCGGAACACCCAGTACCTGTCGAATCAGAAAACCTCCGGCAAAAAGCCCGAGGGATAACCAGGAGATCAGCATTTTCACCAATGAATACCATGCCAATATACTGCGCGTTGTATCGCCGTAGCGTTTCCCCATAAACTCGGGTAAAGTCATCACATCGGCTGCTAGGTAACGAGGCGCAAAAACAAGGGCTAACAACAATAAAAACACGAAAGCATACCAATCGAAATTTACCGCCACGATACCGGTCGTATATCCAATACTAGCAAAGGCCAAAAGCATGGAAGGCCCAACATTGGTTGCCCACATATTAAAGCCGATACTTGCCCAACCCAATGATTTGTTAGCAAGAAACAACGATTCCTGCTGCTTTGCTTTACCTAGTAAACTAGATCGAAGTCCAATGATAAGCAATAACGCAATATATCCGACAATAATTGAATAATCAACCCAGGTCAACTTTGATGCAATACTTTCCATCCTTCAATCCTTTATCTAATTGGGTTCTCTAAACCGAATTCATCATATAGTTCCTGTAGCTTTACAGGGGTTCCAAGGCGTAATGAACGGTCCATCGCTTGTAATAAGATAACGGTACCTATACCTTCAGTAATATCAGGATAAGCAGTGGTCCCGGCCGCTATATTATCGGCGAAGTATTCGAGGTAGTTTTGGTATTCACCGGCGTGATGGCTTTTTCCTTCAAATCGAAAGTAATGTTTTAGCTTATGTTCCCAAGTGATTATCTTTTCCTCTCCCTCAGCGGTGGTGACGGCATAACGCAAATCCATATAATCACTCTGACTGCAGCCTGTTGTTCCCCTCAGAATACAGCTCATTTCGCTATCCCGCGTTACGGGTTGAATTGGCCCCGTGTAGGCCCCGCTGACCCTCGCTATACGGCCATCTTTTGCTTTGAAAATGAAGTGCATCGTGTCTTCGTTTTTTAATCCTCCCGCTTTCCCGTTACTGCTTAACATGCCGTACCCCATTACCTCTTCAATATCGGGCAGATACCAACGTATAAAATCTACCGGATGGCTTAAGCCGCCATACAACCATTTGAAGTTAGATTCTAAAGACCACGGTTTCGCTAAAAACCAACGATGATCGGCATGATAATAAGCCTCTATCGTAATCAATTCTCCGATTACACCTTTTTCAAAATCGGCACGCTGCCTTTTCATGGGCTCAAAAAAACGCGAACTTTGTCCGATAAAAACTTTTTTTCCACTCGACTGCGCTAACTCCAATAAGGGCTTTGCATCAGCCAAATTATCAATAAAGGGTTTCGTGCAAACCACATGTTTTCCATGCATGAGCGCAAGTTTTACGTGTTCCGCATGAAACTTATCAGGTGTATAAACAGCGATAGCGTCTATTGATTTGTCTTCTAGTAAGTCGCTGTATTGCGTAGTATACGCGTAAAAGTTAAACTCTTCAGCTCTTTGTTTACACAGCGCCTCATTCAGATCACACATTTTTACCAGTTCAATTTTTGAACTGTTCAAGGCCGCAGAAATCGTACTACGGCCTTCACCTAAACCTAAAATTCCTAGTTTTAACATATTCGTTATTGGTTGTTTGTTATTGGTTGTTCGTTGTTCGTTATTAGTTATTAGTTATTAGTTATTGGTTGTTGGTTGTTAGTTATTAACTATTCGTTGGTAGAAAGCGGCAAATCGATATTGGATGCTGCTTCGTATTCCTTAAACCTTAGAGCCTAAAGCTTATCGCTTATAGCTTTTCTCAAAACGCACAACTCTCAGCTCATTGATCATTCAACATTCACTCATCATTCATCATTCATCATTCATCACTTCAAACCGCACCCACACCTCATTTGCTTTCGTACCGGATAAACCTTCCTGATAAGTGGACATCAAACGATTCCATTCATCGACTCGTGGATTGTTTTCCACCGTTCTTTTATTGAGTTCTTCAAAATTTGCTCCTTCCGGAATATCGATAACCAATAGTAGCTGCCGACCTGTTTTAAATAGCTGCACTTGTTGAAATTCTGCTCTGCAAAAACCCTCGGATACTTCCGGCCATTCATCAAATTGCCGACGGTGATAATCAAGATACGATTGTTGCTTGGCACTATCAGCCACTAGATTGGCCGATAGAATTAGATGATCTCGCTTTCGACTATTTTCCTTACCGTCTGTACATCGCGTCCTATCAAACACATAAAAAGGTTCGCGGACTAACATCACTTCTGCTTTTGGAAACCGTATTTTACTTTGCTCATAAAAGGCCATAGCCTCCTCCTCCTTTCCATAAAATAAAAGGCGATTTCTCCAATGGTATAAACCATCCTTACTTCCAGACTGATTCAGCAAATCAGCCATCAACTCAGCAGATAAGGTGTCACTATCGTTCAATACAAGCTGTACAAATTGATAAGGCTGTCCATGCTGCTGTGCAAAAGAAGAACAGGCGAACAACAACCAAAGGAAACAACAAGTAAGTTTTTTCATATTACTCAAATAACCAATCGATGTTCCGTTCATCAGGTGGCACACCAATATTAGCGTCATAATTTTTTAGTTCTGTAGTTCCATCTATAAATCCCAACAACAAGAGTTGTCCCTTTGGCAGGGTTAAGCTGTGCTTGCCCGCAGCAAAGGAATAGGTGTGAATGTCTACAGCGGGTTGATCGCCTAAGGCTATCGCATTGGCAATAAAGACTTCCGACTGACCATAGTCGTTGGCAGATGCATCGTGTTCCAAATCAGGCGCCGGTGCATATGAATTTTCACTGTGCTCCGCTCCGAAGGCAAGGTCTTTCTGTCTAAAATATCCCACCAATAATTTAACAGGCTTTGTTGTACTAAAACGAATGCTTGTCAGCGTGTCGATTAATTTCCGTTGACGGAGACGAACGCCTTTCAAACCAATTAAATCGGGTGCTAAATCCGACAGGCTAGCAGGCGTGTCAGCGTATGGACTCGCGCCCTTGGTCAACGAATAATATTCCAGCTCTTTATCTTCCAATTTCACTTCTACTGATTGAAGCTGATTGACTGCAACATCCGCTCTTCTAGGTGCCCCTTTCAATGAATCGATCTGTTGCCTGAAGTGGACCAACTCTTTTTCATAAAGCGGCAATAACTCTTCCCAAGTTTTATATTTTCCGTCTACGCCGCGAATGGGAATTTTACGTTGCGTAGTCTGCATACTGTTTGCATACCAATAAGTGTGACGGGTTAGTTCCGTCAACTGTCGATAATGTTCCACGCTCCGTTCCAGATAGGGTAAGGCTTGCTGTAAATCAATTATATCATTTGAATATTTGTAGCGCAATACCGCAATTGCAGCCCTTGCCTTTTCGGCATAAAAGTTGGCCAAGGCTTGATAGCAATACATATCATTGCGAATCCGTTCAAACTCCTCTTTATGGTGTTGCACACTATGCCCTACTTCTTCGATCCACTCAACCGCTTTTCGACCATGTTCTTTTACCTCATCCGCCACTTGTATTGGGGTTTCGCCTATATGCGGTTCTCCGTTCCATTCTTTCTTGGCATAATCGATGATCATCTCTCCCTCGGGTGCTTCCGACTCATAGAGTAAAGTAAAAAGTCCGTAGCGGTAAGGGTTGATCAGCTGCGTCATAAACATGCCAAGACTTAATGTTTGGCGGTTACCATCAGTAATGCCATAACGACGCAAAAGCTTAGGGGCAATTTCTCCCATTTCTTCGTAACTTTTTACTATTGCAAGCCCTGCTTCTTTATTGACACCAAATTGCCGCGCAAACAAACCCGACCAATAATCATTCTCCTCAACTTTATCCCGATTGGCTTTCCAAGCGTAGCGTGCCCACGCTTTATACCAGAGCCAATCCCGATCAACCTGTAATAGTCGCTTATTCCCCATATTGTCGATCTTATCGGCGGCATAAGGCCAATCCCAGTAAGACGCTTGTGGATATAAATGCAATCCGTTCGCTTGATACACCTGATGCATGGCTTGCACGCTTTTCTGAATAAAATCCGGTGAACCATAACGGAAGGGCTCTAAATTTGCCAGGATATGTACATTTTGTATATGCACGGGTGCTGCCTTGCTCAATGTACGATGCAAATCGGCCCATTTCCCTCTCGGCGTATACGTTGTTAAAGCCTCACCGTTATACTTAGCCATCGTGTAGAGGTTCTTATAAAGGGGAAGAGCCGCCTTCATTACGCGAGGCGCATCCGTGTCGTGTGCCCGCAAAACAATCGGCGGTTCTTGACGTAATCCCAAGCGCTTTAAGCCGTCCTGTACACCCGGAATAATGGTTTTGGTAAACCAATCCACGTCATCTTGCCCTACACCTTCCATCGCTTCTCCAAGGGTAACCAGTAAACCCACATTTGGATACTTCTCCACAAAAGCGGCAATCGACTTCCGGGTATAATCCGCAATCATCGGTATGATGGGGCGATTTCGATCCTGGGTTTTGAGTTGGTGTTTTTCAGCAAATGGTTTGGATATAATAATATTGTAGAACATTTGAATAATCCAAATCCCTCTTTTATCTGCCTCCTCCGTAATGAACTTAAAGATGGCTTCGTTTTTCTTGAATGTCTCTTCATCCACTTCTACTGCGTAAGGATATTCGGGTAAGCGCACTAAAGATGCAAAAGGATGGCCGTTCCACAGATAAAGCGAATTATACCGATTTTCCAAAAGCATATCCAGATACCGTATCCACTGCTTTTTATCATACAACCATGGGAACTCCGCTTGGGTATAGGGGTATTCATATACCGTTCTTCCTGGTAGATAGCTTGTTTTTTGAATACCGATGGCCGTCCCTCTCAATACCATTTCGGGATGGTCTTCACATACTAAGTCCGTGGGTAGCACGCCACCATTTTCCAAGATAGTCTCGGCTAATTTCAACGTGCCATATAAAATCCCGCTATCGTCAACTGCCCGGACGTAGCCGCCACCCGTATTCAGTTTGATTCGGAAACTTTCCTCCACTTCACTATTCGAAAGCACGTCCCAACGATCGGGAAAATCAGTAAACTTACCAATCAACAGAGATCGTTGTTGATACTTTTTCCTAAGACCACTGGAATCTACGTTCACTTTATAACCCGCAGAGCGCAAAGTTTTCGTCAAACTATCTGTGCCGTACGTGAAGCGCGGTGACATTTTCTTTGGCACTACTAAAACAAGTTCCTTTTTTTGTTCAGACGTAGCTGCTGATGAAAGCGAAAAAAAGGAAAAGTAAAACAATAACGCAAATCCAATATTTCTCATAATTTTTTTATAATCCTTGATAAGCCGGGTTTTGTGTAATCGCCGGATTTTGCTGAATAACTATTTGCGGAATAGGTAATACCGTTTGGTTTTCGTTCTTGATCGGCTTCGTCTTACTTACAACCGCTACCGCCCGGTCCGTCCGCTTCAGATCAAAGAATCGGTGAAACTCCAAGGCTAGCTCCACCCTTCGTTCATGCTCAATGGCCAGGGCCAGGCTATTATATTGGCTACTTGGATAAGCGTCGCTACCGTAAAGCGGCAAATTGACACGTGCGCGTACTTCATTTAAATAACGAGGGTCGTCTGTAGCCTCGGCTAACATCAATAAAACATCTGCATATCGCAGCACCATGAAGTTATTATTGCTCAACTCTTCGCCCGCAGGAGCCGGGGCCTCTTTATCAACCCATTTATTCTGAAATTTAATGGGAATAAAAGTTCCTTCTTTATTGGTATATCCCAGGGATACGGTTTGTTCTCTTCGCGGATCGCCTTCCTCAAACTCACCATACAAGTCGTCCGTTACCTGATTCATTCCGCCACCATACAAGGTAAGCACAAAATTCTCTGTCGGCGCGTACTCCCGCCAGTATCTACTAAAAGGCAAATTGGGACTTCCGCCCTGATACTGGATTTCAAAAATGGATTCGGCTGTATTTTTAACATTTGCACCCCACAAAGCTTCATACCGTGGCATTAAGCTAAACTTCCCATAAACCTGCAAGAGACTCTCCGCCGCTTTGTCCTTTTGGTTTAAAGCTAAATAAACCTTCCCCAGTAAGGTCAACGCAGCATATTTCGAAGCTTTGCCTGCTAAGGTGATGGCAGCGGGTTCGGGTAAATTAGCCGCAGCATATGTTAAATCTTCTACCACAAAGGCATATACCTCCGACTCCGGTGAGCGCAGGGTGGCATAGCTTTCTTCAACGGAAATCGGCCGGCTCACCAACGGAATATCTCCCCACATTTGCACCATATTGAAATAATATAGGCCGCGGAGAAAACGCATCTGTGCGATTACTTCTGTTTTATAGGTTTCGTTGAGTTCTGCGGATCCAATTTTATCCAATACAATATTGACATTATACAAAGCTTTGTAACACTCTTGCCAAAAGCGATAAACTTCTGTATTAGATGGCTTCAGATTATAGTCTTTAAAAGCCCAACGATCTGACTGAATACCTGCCACATTATACAGGGTAGCATTGTCCGATAGTTGTTCAGCAAAGTAGGACACGGCGCTTGTCGGACCGTAAAAGGTATATAACGTGGCGTATGCGGCGTTAACCGCTAATTCAAAATCCTCAATGGTTTGATAGAAGTTCGACTGGTTGGCATTGGAAATAGGTGCCAGATCCAGAAAAGATTTTCCACATCCATTCAGGACGAAGATGATGGACAGTGATATATATACTTTAAATAAGCGTGTCATAATAATCATTTTTATCCTTAAATCTTGTTTCTAAAAATCGATTTTCGCGCCAAACGTAATAACGCGCGGCAACGGATAAGAGCCATAATCCACTCCTAAAAATGCACCGGATGGAACACTTACAGTTGATGTTGCAGACGGCACCGCATTCGAAAATATATTGCTATAGGATGTCGATTGGTAAGTGGTATTCTCCGGATCATAATTGGTGTATTTACTCCACAGATAAACGTTTTCTGCATTGGCAAAAATGCGTATTCCTTTTGCCGGTGTTTTTGACACCCAACGTTGTGGCAAGGCATAGGAAATTCGGATGTTCTTCAGTCGAACAAAGGTGGCATCTTCTACCCAATAGCTGGAGAAGCGTTCTTGATAACCTTTGGGATCAACCGTTGGCTTAAAATGCCAGCCATCTCCCGGATCGCTTTCCGATTTCCAATAATTGGCTACCTTAGCAAAGGCATTGCGTCCGGCATTCCATATACCATTAAATCGAACCAGCTGATTGGTAATCTCACCGCCAAATGAACCTTGGAAAAGAAAGGATAGCTCAATCCCTTTAAACGAAAAGCTATTGTTCAAACCTACAATAAAATCGGGTTGGTTATTGCCTATAATGGTTCGATCGGCTTCTGTAATACGGCCATCGCCATCTACATCCCTAATTTTTGGATCTCCGGGTTTTGTAAAGCCGTCACCTCTGGCTGGACTCGCTTCTATTTCTGCCTGATTTTTGTAAACACCATCATATATATAGCCAAAGAAGTTTGATATAGGCTGGCCGACTTCCGTTTTTACCTGAACAACGTAATCGGTATAAAGTAGAGGCGCATTACCGGGACCCAATTGCAGAACCTTATTTCTGTTCAACGACAAATTAAAATCGGTACTCCACTTAAAATCACGGTCTATATTCCGACTATTAATATTCAGCTCAAATCCCCGGTTCCTTAATTTACCCGCATTGGTTAACTGTGTCGCAAAACCGGTGATATCCGGTACGGGTACATTGAGTAAAAGATCATTCGTAACAGAATGGTAGAATTCGGCACTCAACCGGAAGCGGTCTTGAAGGAAGGCGACATCTACACCCAGGTTTAGCATATTGGTTCTTTCCCACCGCAAATCCGGATTAGGAATATTGGTCAACATTAAACCTGTTGCCAGCTCACTTCCATAAACATAATTGGACGCTCCCAATAGGCCAATCGGACCGTAGTTTGGAATCTGATTGTTACCCGTTGCCCCATAACTTGCACGTAATTTCAGGTTATTAATTGCTTTTACTGATTCGAAAAATTGTTCATCCGATATCACCCAACCTCCCGAGATAGAAGGGAAATAGCCAAAGCGGTTATTTGCTCCAAAACGCGAACTCCCATCCCGACGCAATACTGCTGATAAAAAATAGCGATTTTTGAAATTGTAATTCACGCGACCGAGATACGATATCATAGCCCATTCGTAGGCAAGTGAAGTTCCTCCATTCACGGTTCCGGCATTTAATGTCGGTACCAGATTGTTGGGAAAGTTGCCGGCAGAAAGCGCTTGGTATTCATCTCGCTGCTTTTGCACCGTGTACCCTAATAAGACAGCCAAACCGTGATCATTGAACTGCTTATCATAATTTAAGGTATTTTCCGACAGCCAGTTAAGCATAAATCGGGAGTTAGCGTTTCCCTGTGCAGGAAGGGCCGACGAATACCCATACTTCTGATCTTTATTCCAGAACATTTCGTAACGTGTATTCAGCAAATTTGCATTGATGCTAGTTTTGAATTTGAGTCCATCAAGAATTGTGTATTCAGCAAAGGCATTACCAAGCGTATTGAACGATTTATTTTGCTTGTAAAGTTCTCTCGTGAGCGAGTAGGGATGCCATAGCTGCAAATCCGTATATTGCGCAAAACGGTACCAGCTGGAATTCGGGTCCTTAAATCCGAGGTTACCGTTTTCGTTATACACCGGAAATATAGGTGCACTTTGCAAACCTAGACTGATGACATCGCTCTTTCCTTCCGTTCCTTCGGTACGATCGTAAACGCCCGTCACACCTAAGTTCAATCCAATAGCAAATCGATCCGATACTTGTTGCCGAATATTGGAGCGCAGGGTTAAACGCTTTAGATAATTCTGATCTAATACCGCTTCTTGATCGAGGTAATTGCCGGAAAACAGAAATTGTGTTTTTTCCGTACCTCCTGAAACGGATAACTGCGCCTGGTGCGAAGGGGCTGTACGAAACATAACGTCCTGCCAATCGGTGCCTGTACCCAAAGCAGCTCGTTTCACTGGATCGGTAAAGTCTTCCGGGATTTGAAAAGGCTTGGTTCGAACACTATTTGGATCGCTAGCACTTCTACCTTCTCCCGAGTTGATCCACCCGTTGTTGTGTGCATCGATATAATATTGGATGTACTGTTGTGCATCCATCAAATCAATCCGTCGACTCACTTTTTGGATACCATACTCGTAGTTGAAACCGACATGAGTTGTACCCGCTTTACCCAATTTGGTCGTTACCAATACGACGCCATTGGCTCCTCTTGAACCATAAATAGCTGCTGACGAGGCGTCTTTTAGTACTTCCACAGATTCGATGTCTTGTGGGTTGATATTATTTAAATTAAAGTTCTCTATAGGCATGCCGTCTACGACGTAGAGCGGATTGGTACCGGCAGTAATAGAACTCGTTCCCCGGATTCGAATGTTCGGCGACTGCCCCGGCGCTCCTTGAGATTGGGAAATATTTACACCCGCTAACTGCCCTGCCAGCGACTGTGCTACATTACTGAAAGAACGGTCTTGGAATTTTTCGTGACTAATCGATGCTACCGCCCCTGTTACCGCACGTTTGGTTTGCGTACCGTAGCCTACTACAACGACTTCATCAAGGCTTTGCTCTTGCTCCACAAGCTCAATTCGAAGCAAACCTTGTTGCAGAACAGGTACTTCTTTCGTCTCATAACCGATGGATGAAATAACAAGGCTTTTCGTATTTTGGGAAACCACGATACGAAAATGACCCTCAGCATCCGTCACACTGCTTTTGGTGCCATCTTTCGTCTTAATCCCCACTCCGGGAAGCGGTTCCTTCGTTTTGGCATTCGTTACCATTCCTTGCAAGGAACGTTCTTGGCTGTAGGCTATCCCCGACAACAGCCAAAGGCTTGTCATTAACATGATTAACTTCATTGAATTAGGCTTATATTCACAATAAAAAAATTCAACGCTTAAATTGGTTTAAGCGTCAAACTTACGTTTTAAACCTACTGAAGTTTTGTAAGATATTTGCTTGCTTGTGTAGGATATTATCAAAGCTCTTCTTACTTTTTTCCCGACAAAAAAGAAACAAAAGCTCGTCGCTTCAAACTTTTACAAGAACGGTAGTGCGTTCACCTGCAAGATGTAAAATTTTGGAGGCGACATTTTCGAAGACATACAGTCTGTGCTTTTAACCAAATGTATCAATTTTTGGTTCGCCTTCACCGCTCACAACTAGCAACCAACAACTAAATTTCGCCGTTCACTGCCAACTTTCAGGAATTAGCTTCCAATCAAGCTGTAGGCCTTAAGCGATAAGCTATAAGCTTTAGAGGATAAGGTCTATTTCCAAAATTCATCGCTCATAACTCCTAATTCCTGCCTACCGGCAGGCAGGCATCATTCCTTAACCAACCATACGCGTCCTCCAATCCTGCTTTTCTTTTTATCTCTTCTGATACCATAGGGCCGTTATTTTCCCAAACATTGTTGGGGCCATTCGCGTTCTGCAAAAATTTCTCTTTCGGACACCAATTGTTTTTAACAGTAAAATAGGCCGATCCTTCGTCTGTATAAAGGTAAAACCAATGTTCCGGCAAATGGGCATAAGGAGCAGCATAGATGCTATCGATATAGTTATTTTCGATAACAGAGCCTGGTTGCGCAGAGAGTGTATAAATACCGGCTACATCATTCATGTACTTGGCGTAATGGTGAATTTTATTGGCAATAACACGATTATTAGCCATTACATTCACCGTTGGCGTCCAGCCCCAACCTAAACTAATACCTGTATAGGCGATCTCACTGATTTCGTTATGCCGGATATCGGTATTGTTGACATAGCCTGCTCCTATAGCCACACATCCCCAATCTTCCGTTGTGACATTTTTAATGAGGTTATTCTCTACGCTATTATGGGAGGCCACAACCCGCCTGTCCGTTGGGTTATAAGGCAGGTGTGTTTCAAACGCCTCATCCGAAAACACACCTAGCAATATACCGGATCCGCCTATATCATGAAACACATTTCCTTGGATCGTATTGAACTGAACGGCTTTATGATAATCCAAACCCGTAGAGGCTAAATGTTCAAATCGGCACCCTTTAAAGGATGTGTGCTGCGCATGCGATACACTTACCGCAGCCGGTGGCCGACCAATCCAAGCTTGATTTTCGAGCCCCTTTTTGTCGGGCGTTCCGGGAATCTTTAGTTTATAAGCGTCCAATAAGTACATACCGGCTTGCAAAGCGACATGTCCTTGCTGTGAGGGCCGAAGCCATGTACTATGTTGCCAACTGATGCCGGAAAAATGGATATGCTTTACAGGAACATCTAGGGTGCCCTCTATACGGAGCAGGGTTTCTAAATACGGAACAATAACATTCGCGGTAGCTAAATGTTCATCTTTTTGAGGCCAATAGTAAAGCTTTCGACGGAGTTTATCAAGATACCATTCTCCCGGCTCATCCAAAAATTGGATAGAATTGCTTAGGTAAAAGGCAGAGTTTCCGGTCTCCTTCGATATCCATGGTGCGGGCCAAGGGTGCTCGGATTGTATCTTACTCTCCGGTTGCAAAAACGATAGTCGCACACTATCCCCCTGTACAAGTGCTTCTTTTACGCGTAATACAGCAATGGCCCACCATTGATGAATGAAAAACTCCATTCCCGGCTGCCAGCTGAACCGTGTCGATTTAGGCTTGGGAATCCAGCAGGTTTGGGCTTGATGATCCCAAGATAATATCCTTTCCATGCGATCACCATCCGTGCTCTTTGCACGCTTCGCTTTCCGGTTATTAACCCAAAGTTGCCTAAAGTCAAGTACCTGATCACCCATTAGTGGTGCTTCGATTTCCCAAACTTTTCCCTGGGCTGCTGCGGGTAGCCCTTCAATTCTTCTATTTACTTTTTTCCAGCCATGCGGCAAGCTGATGCCTCCGCTGATAATCGGATGTGCATTAGCGGAGGCTTTAATATGTGTTGGACTATCCGCCGTTCCTGCATCTTCCGGGCGGATAAAAATAGCTTCATGTAATGTATAGGTTCCATCCTGTAAAATAATGTCAATCCCTCCGGATACCTCCTTGGCCTGTAAGCGCCTCCATTCCCTTGCCTTCCTTAATGCGGCACTTATAGAAGCCAAGGGTGAGTCAATACTGCCTCTGTAGGTGTCCTTTCCCTTGGGAGACACCCAAATCTCTGCCCCGCTTACTCCCTGAAAAAGCAGCGTAAATAATAAGTAAATTGGAATGAAGTATTTGATTTTCAACATCTTGTTATCATCTATTTAACGACTTTCAATGTAAACCGAAAGCTTTTCTTTTAATTCCGAGTTACTTTTTTTCATCATTTGTCAGTTTTTAAGGCATTCAAGCTTCTCGCCTACAGGCTCGAGGTTTCCGCAAAAAGTAACCAAAAACTCCCGGCTGGAAATCTCCTTTGAAAGATTCTACTTCTACTTAGCCTCTACTACCCGGATATTTCAAGGCCGGACTTTTATCGACTCGAACAGTTCCTACCTAAGGATTTATTTTACGTAAACACGTTGGCATCCGTTTCATTCACCTATAAAGAACCCCTAAGCTGTAAACAAAAGTTTAAAGCAATGTGCTGTGGCGTATTCTCTTTAATCGACTGAGCGGTTAAGGAGGCCATCTGTTTGTAATCGGTACTGATGGTCGTAATACCACCGGCAATGTATTTTTTTAATGGTGCTTCATTGTAAGAAATAATTCCCAAATCCTTACCCAACACGAAAGCTGATGTCGAAACTTTATCCAACAGATTCACCATATCATCATCGTTTACACAGATATATACCTCGCCGCTATTTAATTCAACATGATCCACCTTATCCAAAATAGCACGTTCAAAAGCATATTGCTGACAAAACTTATTAAAGCCGCGCTTAATTTCATTAGGGAGGTAACTCTTTCGATGAAGGATGAGTTTTAAAGTATGGTATTTTTCGAGCGCAGGTAAGGCTTTTTCCAAAGCCTGGTAAATATCCCCTTCAAAGTCTTCATAAATCGTACTATGATTCCCTTTAAGTCGTTTCAGACGCTTATCCAGTAGGATTAATTTGTCTTTTGGAAGTGAGTCGATCAAAGCCTCCGCTTCATCTTGGTTATCAAAAAAATGAGGCAGTATCACATAGTGGCTATAGTCACGTCGCTGATTTAATAAACGCTTAAACAAGAAAAAATCGTTGTTATATACATAAAAGTCAATTGGAATATAGTTACCTAATGATGCTATCAGTTCATGATAAAAAATACTTTTCCCTTCGCTGATTTTGTTAACCAACAAGCAAATACGACCAGGACTACTGATCTCCGTGGTTGATATAAAATGCCCCTTTCCCGGCACGGCCTTTAGGATACCTAAATACCGTAAGTATTTATATCCTCTATCGGCCGTTTCCCTCGAAATCTCTAAATGATTGGTAAGCTCATTCAAAGAAGGTAATATATTGTCCTTTTGAAACTTTCCTTCTTTAACGGCACTTAATATCGCATAGGCGAGTTGCAGGTATTTTGGCGTTGAAGAATAGTTGTCAACACGGATATGATCAAAAAAAATGCTGTTGTTCATATTATTATAGTTATTAGCTGTTAGTTATTAGTTATCAGCTAAGAGCTGTCAACGTTCGGCATCACTGCTCGTGCTACTGCTACTTAAAAACACTCATCCCTCATAACTCATCATTCATCATTCATCACTCATCATTCTCACCACGTTAAGTTTCAACGCCGCTCCTTTTAACCCTTTTGCGCTTGCTTTTAAAATGATTTCTCCTGTATTCGCTTTAGCTTGGATAATAGCTAGGCATTTGCCATTATATGCTCTCTTTCGGTTTCCTTTCAGCGAGGATAAATCCGCCTGAAAACCATTATCAACTCCTGCTATAAATCCTGGCCCTTGTATATCAAACACAATTTCATTATCTGCTATAGGTACTGGATTTCCCTTGTCGTCCATGATGTCCACCGTAACAAACGCTAGATCATTTATCCCTGCACGCAATTTATTTTTATCTACCGTGAGCCGAATGCTGGCTGGTGTGGAAGCGGTTTTAATTTCTTTTACTAAAACCTCCTTTCCATTTATGCTGGAAACGGCTTTTAACGTTCCGGCTTGAAAAGGAACCGTCCACGAAACATGGATATCATCCCCTTGCTTTCGCCGAGTTCCTAAGGATTGGCCGTTCAGAAAAAGCTCCACTTCATCAGCTTGGTTAAAATAGGCCCATACATCAATGGTTTGCCCCGCTTGCCAGTTCCAATGTGGCAATAAATGCAATACAGGCTTATCAGTCCATTCGCTTTGGTACATATAGTACACGTCCTTTGGAAAACCCGCCAAATCAATAATACCGTAATAGGAGCTTCGCGCTGGGAAATCATAAGGCACCGGCTCACCTAAATAATCAAAGCCAGTCCAAACAAAGAGTCCGGTCATAAAATCACGTTGCTTAACGGCTTTCCATGCTTGTTCATGGCTGGTGCCCCAATACGCTGCAACCTGATCATAGGCTGATACGGTAAAATCCGGATTACCGTTCTTGACAAATTTTTCCTTCGCACTCGGCGGCCAAAACCGCAAGGTATCATGTCCTAAATCATAATGACCTCGAGCTGCTAACGCAGAGGTCGTTTCCGAAGCGATGAACTTTTGTCCCGGAAAATTGATCGGCAGGCTATCGTATTGTTCATACTTATAATTGAATCCCAAAATATCCAATGCGTTAGCCTGCGCAATGAAATTCTTTTCCAAATGAGTTTCAGTTAATGCAGCGGTAACCGGGCGGGTATTGTCCTCTCGACGGACAATAGCTACCAGCTCTTGGGTAAGCGCCCTACCGGTGCTGTCGAACTGCTCTCGTATTTCGTTCCCAATACTCCACAAGATAACCGACGGATGGTTACGGTCGCGCTTGATCAGGTCAATCAGATCTTGTCGATGCCATTCATCAAAGTCGAGGGAGTAATCAAACTTATTCTTTTTCTTCCGCCACATATCAAAGGCTTCATCCATTACCAAAAAGCCTAAACTATCGCATAAATCCAGGAACTCCTGTGCTGGTGGATTATGAGATATCCGAATGGCATTAGCACCCATTTCTTTGAGCAGCACAAGTTGTCTTTCCATAGCTTTCTTATTGATGGCCGCTCCCAAGGCACCAAGATCATGATGCATGCAAACACCCAGTATCCTTTTTCTCTCTCCATTGAGCGAAAAACCTTCTTTAGCATCAAAAGAAAAGTAGCGAATGCCCATCGGTACCCTATATTGATCTACTAGTTGTTTTCCAACGTAAACTTGTGTTTCTACTTGATAACAATACGGGTTTTCAGGACTCCAAAGGATTGGCTGCGGTACTTCAACTTCAAAGTTTGCCTTACTTGTACCCAAAGGCAGTTGCTGAGGAAAGCTTTTTTTAACAACTGCCTTACTCTCTTTATTAAATATCGTAATCACTATATCTGCCGATACAGCTTTACCTTCTAGGTTTTTAAAAGTAGTCTGCTGTTCGATAATAGCCCGCTCCTTTTGAACCGATGGGCTCCTTACAAAAGCACCCCAATGATCCACAGCAATCTTATTTTTGGTTACCAACCAGACATTCCGATAAATGCCGGAACCCGAGTACCAACGGGAATTAGGTTGCTGGCTATTGTCAACCCGAATCGCAATTACATTTGTTTGCTTGCCGCCTTTTACATAAGGGGTCAGATCATAGCGGAAGGAGGTATATCCGCTAGGCCGTTTTCCAAGATAATGTCCGTTAATCCAAACCTCACTATTTCGATAAATGCCGTCAAAGTCGATATATACTTGCTTTCCCTCTATCGTATCGGCTAATTGAAAGGTCTTTCGGTACCATGCAATGCCTCCAGGAAGCGCGCCGCCTTGATTAGTTGACGGGTGTTCTTTCGAAAATGTGCCTTCAATGCTCCAGTCGTGTGGCAAATCCAGTACTCGCCATGCTGCATCGTTAAAATCCACTGATTTTGCTTCCGGTCGATCGCCCAAATGAAACTTCCATTGTTCATTAAAGAGCGTTTTACCCCATTCCTGCCCATACAGCGTCAAGGCAAATAAATAGAGGAAGAAGAATGACGTAATCGTTTTAAACATTTCTGATAGATTTTATGGTTGTTTTTTTGGGCCTACGGGTGGAGCAACAAACTGCAGCCCACTTTTTCCCAAGTCTTTAGACGTAGCAACTGCAATACCCCGCTGCTCATCTTTATTCACTGCGCAATAAAAATGATAGACTACGCCCTCGTGCTTCAGCACAAAAGATTTATGCGCATATAAAGCATCAAAGGGTTCAGAGGGCTCGATCAAGTTTTCACCTTCCCAGTCCGTCCAGTGGACCAGATCTTTGGAAGCTGCAAAACGATTAAAGGCGCCCTTACGATCTTGCCAAAAAGCACCGAAATAAAACATAACGTAGGTATCGTCCATCTGTTGAATGACGGCATCACCGGTGATACCTACCGGATGATGGACAATCGGTTCCTGAAGATAGCGCTTCCAATGGACCATATCGTCTGAAACGGCCATACCGATCCGCTCAAACCACCGTGTTTTCAGATTATTTTGAGCTGAATCACCATTGGCGTTATAATACATCACAAAGCGATGACCGCTTAATCGCTTTTTATCCTCGATCACCGTGCTTTTAAACAACTTGCGGTTTTCCCACCATCGCACATCCGCGTCTTTTGCGGTGAATAAAGGTTTTTCCATACGTGTCCACTCATGGGCTATCCAAGGTTTCCCTTTTGTATAAGCCATGCCAATGGAGAGATTACCGGCTTCATACCCTCTACCATCGCCTCCAAAATAGGACATCCAATATTTTCCTTTGTATTTTTTTAGCTCATAAGTACCTCCCCAAGTTATATCCTGTAAGGCATTATATCCGGCCTTTTGATGCGCATCCCAAGTCTCACGATCGGAAAATGACATCAACTTGCCTAAGGTTGTCCATTTCAATAGATCATTACTGCTGGCCAGCCAAGTCTCGTATCCACGCCCATCGAAGATTAAATAGGTCATATACCATTTATCGCCCTTTCTGAAAACCGTTGGACAATCCATTTTTTTATCATTACTCGGTGGCACCATCACCAAGCCATATTTATACGGTGTTTTAACCTCGCGGTAGATGCTTTCCATCTCTTCGGGTGTCACTGCTACCGCTTGCGCATAAAGAGGAACTCCCTTGCCGAGAAGAATAAAAAGTAAAATAATATATAGGTGTTTTTCCATTTTTTGTATTAAGACTTAGGTATGATAAAGTAAAAATTCAAAAGTAAACCTGCCTGCGGTAGGCAGGAAGTAAAAAAGCCTATTCTCCCACCGTTCATCACTCATCACCCATCATTCATCATTCCTTTTCAGCTTTCAGTCGAACGAACCTTTCTCACAACTCACAACTCACAACGGGCAACTCGCAACTCATCACTCATATACTCTATTAAATTGCAAGTTTTCAGGCCACATTTTTTTCGGAGCTGTTTACATTTTTTTCTCTCGGATCCAGACATATATAATCTCTTGAATATGGCGTTCTGTTCTTTACCACACTGTAGACCGTTCTTAATAATTTGTTCATAACATTGTTCATGATTAGAAAATGGGGCTTTCCTTCCTGCTGCTTTTTCCGGTAATACAGCTGGTATTCCTTATTGTGTTTAACCGCCGCTTTTGCACCCATATACAGCAGCGTTTTGAGTGCTCTGTCAGCAAAAGGACTTGTCCTGGACTTTCCCACCATATTGCCCGAGCTATTGGGGAACGGACATACCCCTGCGTAGGAGGCCGCCTTTCTGGCCGTATCGATCACCTTGAAGTTTCCCGTTTTGATGATCATCTCCCTTGCGATGACAGGACCAACTCCCAGTACAGATACTGATAGCGAGTAATTCTCCTTAAAATCACCATCATTCATAATTATCTCCCGTATTTCCTTTTCAACCTGTTCCACCTGATCATCAAGTGCGTCCAATGAGGCTTTTAGGATTAGGTTGGCCGCTACACTCTGCACCGGCAGCTGATCCCTTGCATGGGCCCCTGTCCGGAGCTCCTTGCGGGCTTTGACCAGCTGCGAGCGAAGTGAATAAAGCTGCCGCAGTTCCGACATATGCTCTCCCTGGTATTCCCGGAACGACAGCTTATCGTTAAACCGTTCCCCATATTCCCGTAAACGGAATGCATCGACCGGATCTGATTTCCCCTTTACAAGACCCAGGCTGTGCCTGACCGTATAGCCCGGAACAAGGGCTATGCCAACCCCGTACTGGTTGCACAGGAACACCAATACATCCCCATATGTCCCCGTATGCTCTGCACACAGGATTGATCCCATCGGTACCTCCCTGAGAAATCCACATATCGCTGAAAACTCATTTTTCACTGTTCTGTGCTTTTCTTTTCCGTTTACATCAAGAAAGTTTACATCAAACTTTTCCTTTGATAAATCTATTCCATATACTTGCATAAACTTTTTGTTTTATGCTCCGTATTGAGTGGCTAACATCGTGATAATGGGTTCTGCCCTAAATACTCTCTGGCTTTAACTCAATATATCTGCTGTCCTTAATATGAGTGTTAGGTTCTGCCTGTCATTCATCTAAAGTTAGGGCAGCAGATGGAGCTTTTTTATCCAAAGATATATCGCACGTTTTATTCCCATTTCTTCTCTTTATTCTTTAGAGTACAAACTAACGATCGTTCATCATTCATTACCACTTTAAACCGATAATCCCCCGATCCAATCTGAACGATCATGCGCCCTTGCTCTTTGCCGATTATTTTCCAGTCCGTGTCATTCATCATTTTTCCACTCTCATAAATAGATGCTCCGTCCTGAACGGGTAAGTAAATCGCGGCTCGCGTATTCGGCGGA
Organism: Olivibacter sp. 47; assembly: GCF_030372825.1. Lineage (NCBI taxonomy): Bacteria > Pseudomonadati > Bacteroidota > Sphingobacteriia > Sphingobacteriales > Sphingobacteriaceae > Olivibacter > Olivibacter sp. 47. The sequence continues at coordinate 3,966,674 of NZ_JAUCNR010000001.1, read as the reverse complement.
ATCTTTACTGCCAATTCAAACTGACCTTTCTCCTTTTTCCATGCTGAACGAATCAGACCGTAGGGAGAGTCGTAGGCTCCTTCTGCACTGCGGACATCCCCTACTACCTCCGGTCGGATTTCGATTTGATTGAAAGCGATGCTTCCCTCTTGTTGTCTAATCCCCGCTAAGCCACTGTAAAGCCATTCCATTAAATGACCTAGCATGAAATGATTATTGGAAACGGTGGGTAACGCTTGCCATGACTCGGTTAATGCGGTTGCACCTTTAGCCAGTTGATAGCCATAGCCTGGCACATCGGTACGGCTGTTCATATCATAAATAACGTCCGATCTACCCGCTTGCTCCAAAACCCGGAGTACATAGCGATAACCAATATCTCCAGCTGTTAATGCGTTATTCCGATTCCGGATGTCTTGAATCAAATTATCCAAAACAGCTTTTCTATCGGAAGTGTCGACCAGCTCCATATAAAGTGCCATCGCATTTGCGGTCTGACTCCCGCTAGCATATTGTTTGGTATTGACATGGAAAAAGGTATCATTAAACGCTTTTTTAACCTCTTCCGCCAGAGATGTATATGCCTCTTGAGCCTTCGTTTCTCCGAGCTGCTCGGCAATTTTCGCCAATAACCTTAAATCGTAATAATAAATAGCGGTTCCTGTAACGCCCATGGGCGTCAGTTGAGAAACGCCGGGTGGTTTTGGTCCAAGGTCATACCAATCGCCCAAGCCTTGTTTAAGGATATGGTTAGTTGCTTTCGTTTGCAAGTAGCCTATATAACGCTTCATCATTGGATAGGCCGTCTTCAACACTTTTTTGTTCCCATACCACTTGTATAAGTACCAGGGAAGAATGATGCTTGCACTTCCCCATTCCGGTGAATCGCGGAACATGTCGCCGCCCCAGTTGAATTCGACATATTCCGGGGCAATTTCAGGTATCAGACCATTCGGCAACTGCGACTTCCGCATATCTTCTATAATCTTTTGAAGCAGTCTTTCTATGTCGTAGTTGTAGTGTACGGAAGCACCCATGAGATGGGTTTGTTCCAGCCAGCCGAGTTTTTCGCGATGCGGACAATCGGTAAAGACACTCATCATATTACTTTTGATTGCCCAATCAATCAGCTGATGTGTCCGATTGAATAAATTGTTGGACGACTGAAAAGAACCAACTTGCTGAGCGGCACTGCGAACGTGTAACCCCTGTAAGCCTGTAATTTGCGGCAGTTCTTCACCTTCGGACTGATCTTTTGGCGTTGCACCGCGCACTTCTACGTAGCGAAAGCCGTAATACGAAAAACGGGCTTGCCAACGTTCTTCATTTTCACCTTTTAAGATATAGGTAAAGTAATAGGGACCACCGCTTGCTTTTTGGGTAACGGCTCCTTCTTTCAATAGTTCGCCTGGATACATGCGAACGGTATCCCCACGATTTCCTTTCAATTTAATCTGCACAATACCGGAAGCATTCTGACCTAAATCATAGACCCAGTTTCCGCCACTTGTTTTTGTAATGGTCTTCGGATCGAATCGTTCCATTACCTTTAAGGGCTCTGTCATTTGGGGGTTGATTTGAGGAGGACCTTCCACTACGATGGCTTGCTTCCATGCGGTATCGTCAAAGCCTCTATCATCCCAGCCTTTCTGCTCTAAACGTGCATCGTAGTCTTCGCCACCATAGATACTGGAAAAGGTAATGGGACCCTTATCGGTCTTCCAAGTACGGTTACTGACAATATCCTCTTGGCTCCCGTCTGTATAACGCAATTGCAAACGGCAAATCATCTTTGGATAGCCAAAGGCTACCTTTTGTTTTCGGTATCTACCTTTTACGGGAGGAATGTAATAAAAGCCATTTCCCAAAAGAACACCGATCGCATTTTCACCTTTCTTTAAAGTTTCGGTGACATCAAATGTTTCATACAGGGCTTCTTTATCATATTTAACCCACCCGGCATCTAAAAAATGGTCGCCTACTTTATCACCATTTATATGCACTTCAAAATGTCCCAGACCGCTAATAAATAAGGTTGCTTTTTCGATTGTCTTTTGAACCTGAAATGACTTCCTGAATAAGGGAAGCACATTATTATCCTGATACGTATCTTTTTTATCGGCCTTTGGCAGGGGATCCCGTCGTTCTTCCGGCAACTCCTCATAAGCAATCCATTGGCCACCCTTCCAGTCTTCTTTGGTGAAAAGTCCCATTTGCCAATAAGCAGGCTCCGACCATGTTGACTCATTGCCGTGATTATCCCACACTTTAACTTTCCAATAATAGCATTGAGTGGCCGACAACGGCTTCCCTTGGTATGGAACCTGAATACTTGTACCCCTCTCCACTTTTCCTGAATTCCAAACAATGTGCTTATCATCCGCCCAGCTGCCTTGCTGATCCGACACCAGTACCTGATAAGCTACTTGTTTTGTATTTCGTAACTGGCTTTCAAGTTTCCAACTCAATAAAGGTTGCAAACTTACGATGCCCCTCGGATTGCTTTTAGACTCCACGCGTAGGCCTGCCGTCTTCAAATCAGCGGCAAAGTTATTTCCCCAACTATGAAACAACACACATAATATAATGATAATCCTACCCATTTTTCAGTTTATAAACCTCGTTCGCACATGTATACAAGGCGCAGGTTTATGGTTAGTATTTGTCTATGAATTCAGTGGCTAGACTAGCATGCTGTCTGGCAAGGCGCGCGTAATGAAGAAAAGCGCAGTTTACTAATGGTAAATGAGCATTTTCTGAATGCGTGCAACAAGGCCAGGCGACATGATAGACCGCCACATGCAAAGATAAATGGACTGGAATATATCCGTTTATAAGAATTTTTCCTTGTATTGTAGGATATTATCTTTAAATGATCTTTTTTATTGGTTGCGATTAATCATTATTCTCAACTGATAGACGAGGTTTTAGACGCTAATAGCTACAACAAAGCTACTGAAATCACACTAAATGGTACTGGCTTCGTACTGGTTTGACACTTGCTTGGTACTGATTTGACACTGATCTAGTACTAATTTCACACTAGTTTAATACTAGCTGGGTTATACACTGATACTTCTTTTGTACTAGATAATTATCCTAGCTATCATTATTCAGATAGCTTATATCTTTCAAAATAACCGAATCACCACCATCTGCTGCAATATGCTGATAAACTTTCTTGGCAGGAATATCGAAGTCAACCTTGCTAAAGGTAATATCTTGTGTATTTACCAGATGGACCATTGAGTCTTGACTAACCAACTTTGCGTTTTCAATAGCTATGTGCCTGGCATCCTTTATATCAAAAAGCTTTTCGGTCTTGGCTCTCACCTGACGAATTTCTACTTTTTCCAACGGAGCTTCCGGGATACCATCTATTCGAACAAAGTGTGAAGCGTCTTCAACGATTAGATTACTGATCTGAATATCCCGAAAATGGGGCGTTAGTTCATTAAGCTCAACTTTCTGAGAACGATCTGCAGCCGCTCCTACATGGACGGCACTTCCTAACATATCCCACCGTAGCGCTGTTTCTCCAACACGTAAGCGAATGCGATCATAGAACAACTGCTCTCCACCACCTCCTCTCGGTCTTCTTGTTTTAAAGCGTATTCCATTTCCTTCGTTGTTAAAAACACAATCGTGTACATATAATTTACGGATCATACCGGCGGTTTCACTTCCAATGGTAATGCCGCCATGCCCCTTTTCTGCCAGACAATAGCGTACCACCACATTTTCGGTAGGCCGATTAACGCGCAATCCGTCCCAGCCTCTCCCTGCTTTCATCGCCAAGCAGTCGTCACCGGTCTGCAACGTGCAGTATTCGATTAGTACATTCTTCGACGATTCAACATCGATACCATCACCTCTTGGGATGCCAATCGAGTGAATGGTTACCCCTCTTATAATGACCCGATCGCAATATTGCGGTACAATATTCCAAAAGGCAGTGCGCTCAAGTCGGACTCCTTCAATAAGTACATCCCTGCAGTTAATAGGAGCGATAAACATGGGAGGAAAAATAAAACTTCCGTCCTTCCCGTCGTATATACGTTCGGCTACCGGTTTATCATGTGGAACAACATTTTCAATTACATCGTGGGTCATAATTTGTTTCCGAACGGATCCTTCTGCAGGCCCTATGAGCCGTCCCTTACCCGTAATAGCAATGTTCTCTTGATTATTTGCGTAAATACAGGCGCCTAAAGACATCACTTCCACACCTTCATTACGCGTGAAGACAACGGGTAAATAGTCTTTAATCTCTCCACTAAAATATAGCTCAGCACCCTCCTCAAGGTGCAAATTGACATGGCTCTTCAAAGCAATTCGTCCCGTTTTCCACATGCCTTTCGGTATGCGTAGTGTTCCCCCTCCCGTAGCAGATAATTCATCGATACCCTGTTGAATAATAGCCGTTACTTGGGCACCTGCTTTAGCTCCTAAGTCCGCTATGTTTTTGGTTTGATCTGAAAAAACAGGCCGCTTCAGATTTTTCATGGGAAACGGTGCTTTTATCGGTGCAATTGTATCCGGCATACAAGCCGCTCCCACCTCCTGAGCGGTCGGAATGGTATGCAGCTGTTGTTCTTTTTTTTCTTTTCGGTTGTTACATGCCTGAAGCAAGCAGGCCAAGAGCAATAGACAGCTAACAAAAGACTGAACCGCGCTCATGATGCTTGAAAAATCTTCTTCATATAACGTGTATTCGCGCCGAAATTACCTCTTACATCACGCGGGTTATTGGCATCTCTGGATCGCTCTATTACTAGCCATCCCTTCCAGCCCATCTCCTCTAATGTTTTTTTCACTTCTATCATATTCAAGCGTTTATTGTTTTCGAGCCATACACCATCTTCATCCGTGCAATGTATTTGACAGATATAATCTTTTCCCAAGACTCGTAATTCTTGATGCAGATCACGTCCATTTTTTAAGGCGTTCGAAAAATTGAAATAGCTTCGGATATGGGTCGAACCGATATCATCCAAAAACTTCTTTTCTCCCGCAGCATCCAGCGCCGTCTCGATGCCAATCGTTACCTTTGCTTTAGCCGCCATTTTTCCGATAACTTTCAAACGCTCCACCAAGACCGGTCGCAGTTCGGGATATTGGATCAAGTCACATTGTATACCCAAAGGAAGGAAAGCGATCTTCACACGCATCGCTTTCATGGTATCGATGCAGTCTTGTACCATTTGTTGATAAGTAGGACGTTTAGCAAGGGATTGTGCATAAAAACCAGTCATAGCCAAGGAACATATTTCAATGTTCAGCGCTTTTAGTTTATCCAAGTAAGCCTTCCGCGTTGCCGGATCGGCTAGCTTATTATCAAACGTATCCCGATTACCTAAGCCACCCATATCAACCTCCACGCCATCTGCCCCCAATTCATGCGTTAAATCAAGTGCGCTGATTTTTTGCCTTTTCAGCATCATCAAATCTATTACGCCTATTTTATAAGGGCTTTTAGAGGATGCATAGATTGTATTAGGTAATAAAGCTGTTCCCAAGACCACCGCAGAGGCTTGGTGTAAAAATTTTCTTCGGTTTATTGTATACATAACTTTCTTAATTAATCAACTTTTCAAACATACGAGTTGAGCAAACCGAAGAGCGTAGCGATGAGCTCATGAACTCCTTTAAAATAGATACAAGTGAATAAATCAAGGCTTGTGTAGGCTACGTTGCACCTGATTGCAAAGCATCATTAGCGCGTATTGCAGCCGCTTTACTTCCTCAATCCGCTTGGATATTGCAACATGAACGATGGTACATATGCTTTACTGCTCGATGCTTCCGTATCCTCCAATGCCATACTCCCCACACCTCGACGCCATTTGGCTGTTTGCAAAATCCCTCCGTTCTACTAAAATATCGCCTAGGAAATTTGCGGTTTGCAGGTTGATGCACCACCATTGTAGCAAAGTTCCAAGCGATGAGTCTTTGGTTACTTTTTTCATCACTTGTTTGTTTTCAATGGCATTCAAGCTACTTCGTGGTCTGCGGAAGAAAGTAACACAAATTAATTTCATTGAAACAACTTCTCTAAATTTTCATAACCTTTCAAGGCATTTCCAGGAAGTTTTTCCCCATTCTTCCCAAACACATAAAGTGCCTTTTCATCTTCGATCGTACATTTACTTTCGTCGTAATTTCCCTGTTTATCTTTCACGGCTTTTTCGTTCAAACCGAAATGTTTGATCATAAAATCATATACCGGTTTCCGCTTGGAAAAACCGAAATCATGTCCATCTTGCGGTAGATGGATATTCTCCATCAGTTCTCGCTTCCCGTAATAACTGTATAGTTTTTGCAAATAAGGCAAATCATGCTCAGGCATATGGGCCGTCCAATCCCCACCATCGGATATAACAAGCTGTGGATTAGGTGCGGCCATAGCTGCAAGCTCCACATTATTCGTTCCGCCACCACACAAATGGATTGGCATGCCGCTTTCACAAGGACATCCTCCATAGAAGTAGGAGGACAGTGAAACGACAGGAATGCTTAATTTAATACGGGGATCAAGGGCTGCCATCAACACGGTTTGACTGCCACCGCCGGAGCCTCCGCAGATAGCTACCCGCGAAGTATCTGCATCGGGCAAGCTTAACAAATAATCGAGAATACGTACGGCTCCCAGTGTCTGTACGGTTTGCGACAAGCTCTTTCGATGATCCTCGTATTTAAATTGTAAACCGGATTCGCCCCAGCCGAACAAATCGTAACTGAAGGCCATCGCTCCCATTCTAGCTGTCATGGCAAAACGGATTTGTGCATCTTTACGGAATCGATGGCCTTGCCAGTGTCCGTCCGGACTTAAAACGACGGGTATTTTTCCCTTTGCTTTCATTGGCCGATATAAGGATCCGTTCACATAGACTCCTGGTAATATTTCAAGGGCAATATTCTGAACCGTATAACCATCCATTTTCCGTACAGGTGTAACTATCGGTTTCGAGACAGGCTTAGCGGGTAATGGACTTAATTTTAATGCGCTCCATAATTCTTTTCTAAGGCTGTCTTTCCTTAATTCCCAACTTGCTTTGTTGCGATATCGAGCGGCCAGCGTATCCAGTTTCTCCCAACCTTCTTGCACAGGCCAACGGTAGTATTCGTACTCTTTTAACTTATAAACACCTTCTTTTTCCTTATTCACTTTTAGGTCCAGAGGCGCTAAGACCTGAGATAGGGTCTCATCTACCGTTGGTCTAAACCGCCATAAGGCATAGGTTAAGTTTCGATCTTTTACCTGATTTTCGTTGTATTTGATCTTGACACCGAAGCGAGCCTCAATTTGTTGCAGTACGTCTTTAAGTGGCATCCGGTATTGACGATCGCTGTCCTGCGCGCGAGTTGATCGCATAAAACATAGCTGACTTATTATCAGCGATATGAGTAGTATAAACGAAATTCGACCTGTCATTGTTAATCTTCCTCTTTCTTGTATTCTTCTAGTTTAGGAGCTGTATACCCCTTTACTTTCGGCCATTCTCCATTTTGAATAGGCAACAGCTTGAGTTCGTTTGGATCAACGACAACATGTTTTATTTTTTGTCGCCTCCAAGTATAAATAAAGTGCAGCAAACCATCTTTCGTTTGGATCACGGCAGGATAGGAATACTGGCTAATGGGAGAATCTTCTAGTATCAGGGCGGCCGACCAGCTCTTTCCGTCTTTTGATACCGATACGTTTAAAGGTGTCCTGGGGCCTTTTGCCAGATTTCCCGGAGGAAGTACATGGTTATAAACCAATACATGGCGACCATCGGCCATCGTTACCGCATCGGTTCCTGAGTTATTATTCGGCAAGCTTGTTTTTTCGAGTGGCGACCAGGTTTCGCCGTTGTCGGTCGACCATGATTGCACTAAAGCCCTATTGCGACTACGCGCAAGCAACTGTAAAGTGCGATTACCATGTACGAGGATGCTTGGTTGGATCGCGTCAATACTATCCTTCGCGGCCAAAGGGCCAATTTTACGCCAAGTCTTCACAAAATCCGGCGTTACTTCGAAATGGATTTTCCAGCCGTTACCTTCGGTGCTGCTGGGGCAAAAAAGTTGTCCGTTATCGAGTAAGACGGGTTTATTTTTCACCGGACCGATATGGCCATTTGGTAGCTTTTCGGCAGCCGACCAGGTTTTTCCACCATCTTTCGAGCGCTTTAGCATCCCCCACCACGCTGAGGGTTTAGGACCGATTTTATAAAACAAAAGTAAATCGCCGCCCGGAATTTGATAGAGCACGGGGTTCCAGGTAGGTAGGCGCTTACCTTCTGCCTGTACGCCGTCTGCAGCCGAAACCGGAGCCGTCCAAGTGCCGTTTTCAAAGCGGCAAACATAAATCTCCACATCGGGATGACGCTCCTTGGTCCCACCAAAAAAAGCTGCTACCAAACCGCTAGGCGTTTCTGCCATAGTTGCTGAATGGCACGATGGAAAAGCCGCTTTCTCATACAAAAACTCTTCTTTCAGGATGCCTTGTTTCCACGGCTGCTTTTCTTGGGCATGCGCGCCTATAAATACACCGAGCATAAGCAAGGTTAATAAACTAATCTTCATCATTTTAACCATTATTTTTCTCCTTTGCTTTTTTCGCCTTTGCCGCGTCGACATAGGCTTTAAATAGTTGACGCCAGTTCCGGCCATTTGCATTGAAATACTGTTCAATTTTGGTTTTGTAAATCTCGAAAACAGCAGATATCTGCTTCATACTTTTGTAATCCACCGCCTGCTCCCGTGCTTGCTCGAGGTTTTGCTTGATCACCTCCCGTTCTTTCGCTGTTAAATCGGGAACAATCGCTTCATAACCTTTCGTTGTAAAAGCAACTTTGCCGATCGTGTATTTATCCAGAATAGTCGCTACCTGCTCTTCAGTCAAATCTTTTCGCAAACCGTCCATTAACTGTTGATGAACTTCTGTCGGCATGGCACTATCCGCAATGATTTGCCGATCGAGTTCACTTAACTTATTTCCCGTCGCGGGATTGATACCCGCCGGTACCTCCGTAAACGGGTGACCATTGTGCCAATCCCGTACGGCCTTTAGGTGCCTGACTACCACTTGTACTAAACGTTCTTCTTTCGTTTTGTTGTCCAGTGCCAAACTTCCAACCCATTCCTGCGCTTTCTTAAGCTGCTCGGCATCCGACTTTGCTAAACGCGCAGCATCATCTTGGCCATAACTCGCAAAGGCGAATAGCAACAAAGCAAACAGGAAACTTAAGATCTTGATGTTTTTTAATTGGTTCATCTCTACAATTTATTTTTATTAGCTATCGGATTTCGGTTATCAGCAATCAGCTTTCAGTCACACAAACCTTTCTCACAACTCACAACGGGTAACTCGCAACTCATCATTCATCACTCATCATTCAGCACTCATCACTCATCACTCATCACTCAACTAAGTCAACACTGAACTGATACGTTCCGGCTCCCACCTCAAATACACTATGGCCATTTTCTTTTTTCACAAATCGAAGGCCTTCCAGACCTTCTATTCCTTCTCCATGTTCACGGATTTTTTCTTGATCTGATGTTGGAAAATAAACCAGCGCGGTTGTATTGCCCGGTACTTCAATAGTCCATTGCAGTTTATCTTTTCCTTTTTTCCAGCTGCTCCGGATCTGTCCATATGCTGAACGATGGGCTCCTTCTACCTGCATGAGCGGGAGACTGAAATCGGGCTTCATAACAATTTGCTTGAAACCTGGTTTATTTGCTTTTATGCCAATTAAATGTTCATAATACCAGATCAGTAAATCACCCAATAGCATCACGTGGTTTTGGGAATTCATGGAAGGATTTGCGGTATCACCATTCCATAGTTCCCAAATCGTCGTTGCACCTTTTTCCACCATATATCCCCAGCTGGGGTAGCTGGTGTTTGTTGCCAACTGAAAGGCTAGGTCAGCACGCCCCTGATTGCTAAGTCCTCTCATTAAGTACTGCGTACCAATGACACCCGTGCTGATATGTCCCTTGTTCTCCTTCGTAATTTTGGTAACGATATTTTCAAAAACCTGCTTTCGGTATTCATTTGGAACCATATCGAAATAAAGAGGAAGTAAATTTGCCGTCACCGTATTATTACTATACTGTCCTAAACTCTTGTTCAAATACTTTTGGTTAAAAGCTTCCTTTATATCCGCTGCTTTGGCCTCAAAGAATTGCTTATCGACCTCATTGTTTACAATATCCGCAAAGCCTTGCATCAGTCGCAACAGCTGATAATAGCTTGCCGAGGCCAATAACATGCCCTCCGTTTGACGTAATGGATCTTTGGAATGGATCAGTTCTTTAGATTCCGGTGGCACGCACCAATCACCATACTTATCCTTTGTGATCAATCCATTTTCTTCATAATTTTCCCACATATACTGTATCCATCGTTTCATGGATGGATAATGCTTCCTGATAGCATATACATCCCCATATTGTTGGTACAGCATATTGGCAACGGTCAAATAGGTTCCCGGCCAAGTTACATTATCACTGTAATAGCGCCAAAAAGCAGGTGCTACATCCGGGATGCTTCCGTCCGGCAGTTGAGCACCCTGAATATCGTCCAGCCATTTGGCATATAACTTCGCGTTATCAAACAAAAAACTCTCTCCATAACAACCTGTTGTACGATCACCAAGCCAGGGCTGTCGTTCATTCCGTTGAGGACAGTCAACCGGCATGCCTTTGTAATTTCCCGCAATCCCCCACCATGCATTTTGGTAAATCGCATTCAAGATTGGCCGGTCGCTTGTAAAGCTGCCGGTAGTTGCCAAGGCATCATAAACAACTAAGCCTTGCAAATCGTCTAAGGTAGGTTCCCCCGGATAGCCGCTTATTTCTACGTATCGAAAGCCATGATAAACAAAGCGTGGTTCCCAATATTCCGTTCCTTCGCCACGTAAGGTGTATACATCCGTTACTTTCGCGTCTCTTAAATTAGCAACAAACAAGCTCCCATCTGCTTGAAGGGATTCGGCGAAACGCATTTTTACAGCCGTTCCGGAAGCGCCCTTTACCCGGATTTTCAGCCAACCGGTCATGTTCTGCCCCATATCGACGATATAAGTATTTTTATTAAGTAGACGAATCGTTTTCGGTCGCAAGGTATCCATTACTTGCATAGGTTCATTGAGTTGTGCACGAGGCATACCGCCTGGTTCCTGTACAAAAGACGCTTTGAGCCAAGTTTGATCGTCATACCCTACCTGATGCCAACCAGGCAACTCTTTCCGTGCATCATATTCTTCACCATCGTATTCATTGTTGGTTCGTATGGGGCCGTCCGCAGTCACTTTCCAGGTGTCGTCCGTGCTGATTGTTTCCTTCGTGCCGTCCTCATACCATATATCAAGATTCAAACGCATCTTTGGATAGCCGAACGTTTTTATTTTATATGGTTTATAGGCTTGCCGCATGGTGTAAAAACGACCATTGCCTAATATAACGCCAAGCGCATGCTTACCGCGCTGATTAAGGTATTGAGTTACATCAAAAGTATTGTATTTTACTTCCTTCGTATAGTCAGTAGGAGCTGGGGCTAGTACTTGTTTTCCTATCTTTTCACCATTTATATAAAGTTCATACAGGCCTAATCCTATGATATAAACCATTGCCCGTTTGACCTTTTTATCCGTTTGAAATTCCTTGCGGAAATAGCGCGCCGATAACCTGGAGAATTGATCTTCACGGTCCCAATCAAAGGATCGATCGAGACCAATCCATCTACCTTTCCAATCATTGTATCGCAAAAGACCGACAGTCCAATAAGCAGGTTCACTCCACCGAGTCTCTCCATCATCTGTCCAAATTTTCACCCGCCAATAACATTGATCGCGACTATTCAGTTTTTCTCCGTTATAGGGTACTTGTATACTACTATCACTTAATACCTTACCTGAATCCCATCGATCGGCGTATCCTTGTTTCAATAAATCCAAAGAAGACGCCACCTGTATCTGATAAGCTGTTTGCATCAGACCCCGTTTACTGCCGATTAGCTGCCAACTCAGTCGCGGAACCTCTTGATCAATCCCCAATGGATTAGTTAGCGATTCACAGCGTAGATCGCTTAACCGCACATCGGTCATCTCGGCAAAAACTGCCGGAAAAAACCATAAAGTACAGAAAAGAAAAACCAATAAACGCTTACTTTGCATGTTATTCTTGCTCGTTAAAATCAAAATACAAGGTCAACTCTTTTGCACGTGTAGGATCCTTTTCATAGTCGTAAAATATGTTTTTCATACCCATGGGGCCTGTATTTTCCCGTTTTTGGGTTTTCGTCCCAATTCCTGAAATTCCTTGCATAAAGGAGATATCACCCGAAGGGAAGACGAGATCATAATTTTTCCACGGGTCTTCCTTAAACGCAGGTGTGTACAGTCGCAGAAAGATATCTTCATCGGGAGTTATTACTTTAAAGGAATGGTTTTTAGTCTTGATACGCGCCCAGTATAGATTCGCGTGATAACCTTTAAATTCAGGATACAACCACGGTGCCTCGCCCGTTTCACTCGTATTATATGCTTTGTCCCATACGCCCAAACTTTGCCCCTTCATCCTATTTTTCCACACGCGATAGGGTCCTCTACCCATATAAGTAACACGCAACATCTCCTTCTCGGGAAGTGAAAAATTCAGGCCAACATAATCGGTGAAATAATCCCCCGGAAAATAACGTACAAAAAGTTTCACCAATCCCGAAGGGAAGAAAGTCCACTCCAATGTATTGTAATTTGTTTTTTTGTCGAACGTAGAAGCAAAAACGAGTTTGGCTCCGTCCTGATGTAATTGAAAATTGCCAAAGTTATTTATGCCTTGCTGCAGAACGGGACCGTCATGGAAAGGGATCGTTCCTTTTCCATTTGTCACCTGTAACAATTGGCCATTTTGCTTATTCAAGGTCAAGCGCAGCGCTCCTATATGCACGAGAAGTAAGCTATCCCGCTCTTCATGGGTTATTTTATTCGTTCCCTCTTCTTTAATTAATTGGCTGGCCACTTCCTTTGGAATTTGCACGGGAAACGACCAGGTAAACAGTTCTTTTTTATAAGGATCGCGGACTGTAAGATACAAGACCTGATAATTTCGCCAGTTTTGGGGAAGTGTTATATGTAAGGTTCCTTTTTCAAATGGTTTAATATCCGGCGATGTTATGGTTCCACTAACAGAATCAGTAGCCACCCCATCGCCCGACCAAGTCTTCAACTTCCATGTAAAGGAACATTGGTTGAGATTGGTAAAGGCATAGCGATTTTCAATGGACAAGACACCATCGAAGGCGGGTGTAATTTCCCTGCGCTCGATAAATACAGGACTCCATATTTCTTTAATGGCGTAGAAGCTCCCCTCCTTTTCCCGATAGGGTCCCACGATACCGTCGGCACCACGATTGCCATCGGTATCGATGGAATCCTTTTTATCCTTTCGTACCACGCCTTGATCGGCGAAGTCCCATAAAAACCCGCCCGCTGAAAGCGGTTCTGACCACATATGTTTCCAATAGTCTTCTAATCCGGCACCGTGACCGCCATCGTACATGCCATGGAGAAACTCGGTAGGCATCACAATATCCTTCCCATGATCGTAATTCCCAATGCCATAATTATATTCTCGGTAGTGTTGCGTCTCGATCCCGCCGAATAATTGCCAAGGGTGTACAACAGGGCGTTGCTGCCTGTCCTCTTGTAGAAAAATGCTATCTAAATCAAAGTTATGGCCGCCCTCGTTTCCATTGGCCCATAGCACGATGGATGGATGATTTTCATCATGAATCATCATCTCCTTTAGCAACTTGGTACCTGTTGAGGTGTCATAATGCCCGTGCCATCCCGCCAATTCATCCATTACATAAAGTCCGAGCGAATCACAGACTTCCAGGAAATGATCATCTGGCGGATAATGTGACATCCTGACGGCATTCATATTCATAGCTTTCATCAGCTCAACGTCTTCGATACTTAAGGCTTTACTGGTTGTCCTTCCTGAGCTGGGCCAAAAGGAGTGTCTGTTAACTCCTTTAAATTTCATCTTTACCCCGTTGACGTAGATACCATCTCGCTGCTTTACTTCCACCGTTCTAAAGCCAAATCGCTGCTTAACCCGATGGATCAATTTGTTTTTATCATATAAGTCGAACACGACTTCATAACGATGAGGGAATTCGGCCGACCATAACAAAGGCTTTTCGATATGGCCTTTCAGACTGATCTGCGCCTGATCACCAGCCAGTGATTGCTGCATGACATTGCCAACGGCCTTACCTTCCAGTGTATAAATTTGTGCTTGTATCCGGTCAGCTTGTCCATTAACTTTTACAAGGGATTCGAAGGCACCATTTGCTAAGGCATTGATCGAAACGCGTGCTATATGCGGTTGGGGCAACACTTCTAGCCATACGGGGCGGAAGATACCACCAAAAATCCAGAAGTCGCCTTTCCGCTCTGCTGCGTTTACCGACTCATTGGCGGAGTGTTTAGATACTTTCACCTCGAGCACATTCTCTTTTCCGTAATGCAAAAGTTTCGAAATATCGTACTTAAAAGCGTAGTAAGCGCCTTGGTGAATGGGACCGGCCAGCTGGCCGTTAACCTTCACTTCGGCATCCGTCATCACGCCTTCAAACACGATGTTAATATGTTGCGTCTTCCATTTTTTAGGAACCGGAAAGCGATATTTATATAAACCTTCCTCTTTCCCAACCTGCTCGGTTTTATCAAAGCCATAATTATAGTTCCCAAAACCTTCCAACTCCCAATTGGACGGAACGGGAATAGAAGTCCATTTCCCCTGCATGAGCTCCGCCTGTGCAATAGAATTCCCAATTTACTCGATTGTCTTTCCCTGTGCCCGATAGGTAAAGGCGTTTTGCTTCTTGGGCCTGGGAAGTAAAAAAAAGGCAAAGTAAGCCAAATAGAAAGCAAATGTATACAATAGGCCTCTTCATCTCATTTACTTAAGGGTTCAGCACTGAAGTCTTGAATATAATAAACCGCCTCTTTCACCGGATCTCCCGGATTTTTCAGGTCAAAGTCTTGGTCTGTTGGTGTATCTGCATCGGGAAAACGCCTCACTTCGCCTGTTCGAAAGGCCACACGACTAATACTAGCTACCGGCGCGAAAATATTTTTGTTCCTTTCTGCTCACCATTGACAGCAACCGTATACGAGCGACTGCTTACATCGAGTTTTAATTCAATTTGTAAAGCGTCACCTGCCTGATAAGTACTTAACTTGGAATCTCGATAACCTGCTTTGATTTTTAAGAGGCTATCCTTGTCCAATATCAAACGTACAGCGGCCTGTCCTTTTGCATCCAAGCATTCTATATGGAGGAGTCCATGGTCAACCTGCTGTGGAACCAAGGTAAATTTTACCGACAACTTTTTGCTTTCAGGTACTACTCGTTCTGCCTTTGCATAATCGTAGGGGTCTTTATCCCGTAAAGCCAAAACCTTGTTTCCATTAGTGGTCTTCTCGATCTGAACAGGTGCCCAAAGCGGACTGTAAAGGTTCCAATCGTTTAATTCTTTACCATCCGTCATCCGACTAAAGACTTCTTTGATCGGTTGCGTGACTTCGGAAGTAATCGGAACAGGGACACGGGCTACCCACATATCTTCCTTATTCATACTGTAAGACACCCACATGGCCTGCCCCGGGGGATTACCATTACCTTCCACAATTCCACGCACATACTGCGGACCATAAGATTTATAGTTTCCGCCATAGCGCATAGATGAAATCTCACCATTTACTAATAATAAGTCCTTATAGTGAAGACCATCATCACTAGTGGAAACCGCGAGTGGCCACCTAAATTCAGAAGGGTTGTACACCGTAGCATAGCGCCCATCTTCTGTGCGCTGGCCCCATATTTTGGCATTGCTGTTCACAAATCCCGGTGCGCGCAGCGGATCATACGCCCAGGTTTTACCTCCATCGGTGCTAATCGAAGTCAATGCATGCTTCCATAAGCCCACCACCTGCCCATTCGGAAGGTGGTAGTAATTGAATGCTTTAATAGCGCGTTTCAATGGAATTAAGGGGTCGTCCCGATCTGCTTCCTCTACCCATTGCTGCATCATCAGGGGCTGTGCCAACAGCTCTTCACAGGCTTTCACAAATCCTTTGTCCTTACTTTCGGTAAAAAACGGAAAGGCTGATAACTTTTTATCCCAGGAAGCATTATTACGGATAAAATGAATTGGACCGAAACGACCGTCTCGGTATATCTCACGAATCACCCGCCCGATGCCATTTCCGTCATTCGGATCATCCTTTGCATCCATGGCCACGCCGTAATAGCCTAACACGAATAAGCGATCGCTCTTTGACACATAAAAACCCATGCGCTGATGCATGATGGCGTAGAGGTCTTTGGCAACCTTATCATTTCCTTTCTTCTTCCAACCATCGGGTATTTTATAAGGCGGGAAGACTACCACGGGATCTGACCATTGATAACCATCCTTCGATGTCTGTAATAAACTTTCACTTGGTGGAATATGCTCACCAATGGGATCGCTCAAAAACTCCAAAAAGAATTGATTGTTCCAATAAGCAAGCATGGGTTGATGATTGTAGGTCCAGTTATGTCCTCCTGCCAATTCAGGGTGCTCTCTATTAGCTCTAAATACCTGAATATTGTGTACGCCAACGGCCGGACTTAACTGACCGTGATGGTAATCTACATTGGATAAGGTGGTGCCGATGTATTTTACTGTGTCCTGAGCGGCTGCCTTTCCTACTTGAAGTAGATAGGAGAGGCTAAATACTAATATTGTTGTTTTTAGTTTGAATATCATTTTATAGATTCTTTTATAAGCAATCATTATTACCAATGACGTGTACCTTTTTTTCATCATTTGTCAGTTTTTAAGGCATTCAAGCTTCTCGCCTACAGGCTCGAGGTTTCCGCAAAAAGGTACCAAAACCGACCAAAGGGAGCTCATGAACACCTTTTGAAACAAACACTTGTGAATAAACTCCCGGCTTGAAATCTCCTATGAAAACTTCTGCCATTCCTTAGCCTCTTCTATCCGGATATTTCTAGGCCGGATTTATCGCTGACGACCAGTGACTGCCTAGCAAAACCTTCTTAGGTAAACTTTCCGATAGTAATTTTCTTTTATGGCAATCGTTACACCTGAAAACGATATAGTTAAGATTGCTTCACTCCCACGTCATAACCAATCGCTTCGGTTTGCAAGGACGTACATAGTATCGTCACTGCGGGGAGGTACAACGAAAGCAGTCATATCATCCCTTCTTATTCCACTTCCTTTTTCAATCCCTTCAAAACGCCTTTGCTTGCTTTGAAAATGGTACCATGTTTATGCCCTTCAGGAATACTGACCTCGTCGTCGATCGCTTTAAATTGCTTAAAATCCTTTGTACTTACGGCTTTATATTTTTTATCACCATATGAATCGAAATAAATCAGATAATCTTCTCCTGCTTTAACCACACTCGGTCCTTCTGTTTTTTCACCTGAAAAGGGTTGGGAAACATCGTGATAAGGTCCTAAAGCTTTTTCAGCGAAAGCCACCTTTAAATTACGATTTGGCCTTGTATTATCTTTAAGCACCAGCACATAATCTTTCGGTTTTCTTTTGACAATCACGGCATCAATGACACTAAACCCAGGGTCAAGAAAGAGTTGTGCCTTCGTAAAGTTTTTAAAATCCTTTGTAGTGGTATAGTACATTCGGTGATTGTTTTTCTCTTCTTCCACGCCCTTCTCGAAACGATAAGGAATAGTGGAAGCCCATATAATGATGTACCGCTTTTCCTCATCATCATAAAACAATTCAGGTGCCCATACATTTACCGTTTCCGGCTCATGTTCCATAACCGGTATAAAGCGTTGTTCCGACCAATGGATCAAATCTTTCGATGCTGCATAACCGAAACCTTTGTCGCCTTTCCAGCTACAGGTCCAGACCAAATGAAACAGGCCATCCGGGCCTCGAACTATGGAGGGATCACGCATTACCTTTTGGGTACCCACCGTAGGTTTAAGAAATACATGGTTCAAATCTTTCCAGTGGTAAGCATCTTCACTATACAACAACCGTAATCCCGCATCCGCCGGCTCATGAAAAGAACTAAACATATATATATCTTTGGAGCAAGCGGAAAACAGTCCTATCAATATAGTCAGTATTACGTATTTAAACAGTCTCATGCTTTAAACTTTTAACCTTCGGCTACTCAAAACCTACAACTTATAACTTACAACTGGCAAAGCTAAATCGCCTCTAAAACCAATACCCAATCATTCCCCTCCTTCTTTCCGCCTGGTGCTTCAAAGCTTTGTCCATCTGTATTTTGTACCTCGCCAATTGCGGTATAGACACCTGTACGCGGATCGAACCAAGATGCTTTCAATTTGCCCGTTGATAATTTTACAGGATTAACCTTAATAGTTCCTCCATTATAGGTATAGATCAACGCATAATCTTTACCTCGGGTTGCGACTTTGTAATCGTAGCGTTCTCCATTTTCTGCCAATAATGATTGGTCGGGCACGCGATCTAAAAAGGATTTTGATAACATCAGTTCCTTTAAATAACGCATTTGTCCGGCTCCTGGATTCTTTATAGCATCTCTCCATAATTCTGTGGCACCGTAAGCTGCAGTTGAATCGTTATCGCTTTCGTTTAGAAACTGCATCACCGAGTTATTACCATAGGTAAAGCCGAAAGCACCGGAGAATACCGACCAGTAAGCATAACGACGTATATCTTTATCTGTCCATCTCGGTTCTTTCGGATCGTGCAGACCCTGCGGAATCCCTTCATAAGATGGTTCGCCATCTATTGTTGGTTTTGTAGGTGTTAGTTGATAATCACCTTTTACGAAACGCCAGTTATCCTCACCATAATGATTGGTTTCATTTGCAGAGGTGTCTTGGTCGTAGCGCCGATGGCCCGACTGGAACATATTGAAGTCAAGCCATGATTCTTGATGAAACCATTCAGATGAAGTAGTGCGCCCTCGAGGATGAAAGGTAATAAGGTGATTAGAATCGAGTTGATTTAAGGTATTTCCAATCGTTTTCCAAACGTCAATTGAATCACTTCCTTTCAAATCGCCCCCGTTTAACCAAATGATATTAGGTGCCGATGCATAGCGCTCGGCCAAGAAAGTAGCATAGGTTTTAGCCTGCTCGCTACTTACCCCGCCCTCTTTTACATTGGTGCCCCAAACCGGCACTAAAGCCAGGTATATGCTTTTTTCGGCCGCTTTTTTAACCGTGTAATCCACTAATTGCCAATAGGCTAGCTGGGTGCTATCTTGCCCGGTTGTATCTCCAATCGCTGGATTTGCTACATTCCCCATTATGAGGGCGGAATCGCCATACGTATTTTTAGCTTTCAATGTATGCAATAGCATCACTTGAATCACATTAAAGCCCTTCTCTTGCCGATCTTCTAAGTATCGGTCGATTTCCTCTTTGGTAAGCTTACTAAATAATAACCAGCCGGTATCTCCTAGCCAAAAGAAGGGCTTACCATCCTCCGTCACAATGTAACGCCCATTTTCAGACACTTTCAAACGTGGAAGAGAATCTTCTTTCTTCTGTTTGTTAGTGCAACTCATAAAGCAGAAAAAGGCCAATATGAAAGCATAGTTGCTAAATTTTATCATAATATGTCGGTTGTTAAGCACGGTGTATCCACACAATGCTTTGGTTAGTATTTCTTAGTTGAATTCGTTGTTTTTTACCACTTTGTAAGTGTTGCTTTCCCTTAACCTTTCCAGTTACCGGATCGAGGTAAAGCACGATGTATCGCCCCTTACTGTTGGACAGATCGACTTCCAGTTCGTTTAAGCCGTCAGCGTAAATAATTCGCTCTCCAAATTCTCCTTGCAGCATATACATCCCTGCTTTTTCACTTGCTTGTGGCTTCATCTGTGAAGCAGCGGATAAAAAGCCGCTGGGTAGTGAGTTTGGAATGCTTGCCAATGAACCTCCTCCCATGAATACCGCCCAGCCATTACTTTCTGCGCCGTTTGCCGAATAGATCACTGCCTTATCAGGGTACTGTTCCCGATAAGTGGAAACAGCCTGATAAACTTGCTCGAAGGATGTTTTCTTCGGTTTGAACAACCTCGCCTGCTGTCGTGGTGCCAAATGCTGCCCCCCTTTGGGCTCATAAGTGCTACCATCGGCCTGTTTGTACCAATATCGGATGTCAATCACCTTGACGATTTTATTACGCTTTGCATCGGCCAATATCGCATCCTGTACATCTTTCGTAGTGCTCAGCCCGATTAGCGCCTGCTGCTTGTTTTCTATTTCCCACTCCTCAATGACATCCAGCCAAAATTGAACGAAATGCAACGGTCCGGTATACTCTGCGCCCGTTAACTGCAGTACGCCTTTATTTTCCTTGAAATTATTTAGACACTGCCTGATATAGGCACGGTGGATAGCCGCCCGATGTTGATTACTAACATCATAAAATTGGGCATCCATAAAAATCCGCTTGTCGCCGGCATAGGGTGGAGGTTCAGGAAAACCTGTTTGGTTAATATTATTTGCTGTACGCCATGGAAAATCAGCATAATGGGCGCCCGCTTCAATAATATTATGCTGGAAATAGTTTTGATGAACGAGCAAGATGTCCTGTGCTTCTGCGAGGTTGGCGAAAGTTTTTAATCTCGACCAGTACCACTTATTATATTTAGTTAAATCATACTTACTTAAACCATCCCAAGCGAGTCCTTCACCGCTTCTGGCAAGGGTAATTCGTAAAACGGAGGCCATACATCGCCGTCCATACGACGTATACGTTCATGATCATCTCTTCTCCGATCGTACCAAAGCCCATAATTATGTTCAAACGCAACAACCTGCTGATTCTTCAAGGTGTCGACAACGCCCTTTAAATTATCCGTCAGGCCATTTCCTACCTGTCCGGGAACAAAACGGGTGATATGTGGGCGGGCTTTTTCCAGCGCGTAGCGCCGTGCACTGCCGTTCCACCATTGCACATCCTGCCGCTTTCCGGTTAGTACACCTTTTTTACCTACAAGCCAACCATTTTCTATATGTATAGTCGACGGCGATGAAGTAATTGAATTTTCGGCTTTCGGTGAAACCACAATAATCAGCTTGGCTTCTTTGGACTTTAAAGATATAGGGGTGCGTTCACTAGCTTGATCAATAAATTGACTCAATGTCAATTTGGGCTTGCCAGCTAATTGGGTTAACTCCTCGGCAACTTCTACCGAGGGACTGCTGGATGCCTCCGTTTCTTCGGGCATTAAAATTGCTCGTCCGACAGCACGATCATCCAACCGTTGACTTAACTGCGCATAATACAAACTGTAGGGTTTAATATGCTCATTAGATTGTTCCCAATAAGCATTCCCGACAAATTGTGCCCAAGTTCCAAAAGCCCAATTTTGAGCCGTCGGAGGTTGATAACATTCTACGCGAGCAGCCGAACATTGCCAAAACACGCTATTCGCGGCCGCCCAGCCGGCCCCATTCCCGTCCTGTTCCAAATTGGAAAAACGCAGGGCTTGACCGTCAATATTCATACAATCGAACAAGTTCCCAGATGACCAACTATCAACCGCTCCGCTAAAACTGAAAGGTTGTACTGCTTGGCATTGCACAAAGGCATTAGGCCCTGCCGCCATGAAGCCTACTGCATAATCGTGATAACCATATTCTGCATAGAGGCGTTGAAATAGGGTTTGTTGCCCATTGGTAAAAAAAGTATTTCTACGCTGCCCGCCGATCTCTGATATAGGGTCTGTCGATTTACAATCCTCTACGGTTATCCGTTTACCTGTTTCTGCTACATAAACTGCTGAGCCTGCAAAATGTTTAAAATTGACTTGCCGAACCCAAGCATCCTCTACGTTTTCCATTGTTATGGCCGTCCATCGGTGATCTTCATCTTTAGGATTGGAAGCTTCAAAGCTCGACTCCAAACTTATATTTTCAATACCGATTTGCCCAATTCGTCCCTTCCATTGATAGACACTAACTGCTGCTGTATCATAGCGATGATCCAGCGCCGTCGTAATAGGCGCATCAATGTAAATTTTGTTTCCTTCAACTTTTGTAATCTTCCGGTCCCAATAGATATCCCGCTGCCCGGGTTTCCATCCCAGGGATGTAATACCACCTCCAAAATGATCAGTCCCTAGGGTTTTAATCCAAGCCGCTGACGAGCGCCTATGAATGGTGATTCCATCGCCCGGTTTAAGAGACTTACTATTTGTCACCTCGAATGCCATGGCATTCACGGGTACATATTTCGTTTTAATTTTCTGTGTATGGCTTTGCGTACTATCCATTACTCCGACAATTCGGATCAAGGTTTCCCGACTTATACCGGTGCCAATCAATACGGTTCCATTCTCCGTTGCGCCACTGCCACGTAAGACGATGCCCGAAGCGGGAATCACCAAACTGCCATCAATTTGATAAGTACCTTTTTCAAGCAATATAGCACCTCGAAATCCATTTTGATCAAGCGGCAATTGAGCAACGTAGTTTATAGCCGACTGGATAGTAGCCGTTGCATCGGACGTTTGATGTTTAACCAAGGCCTTTGCTTCTACCAAAGGGATCGCTTCCTCCCCTCCTTTATATCCACTGTAGGAAAAATCAGGAATACGATTGCCCAAACTATCTGCCGTATATACTAATTGATTGCTTTCCCATTTCAACGGCGAATCGAGTACGTCTTGGGCATAAAGCGTGTTACCCTTACCTAAGCAGAGCGCAAAGGTAAGGGACCACACTAACCAACTACTAAAACCACAATAAACCATATTAAACCAATCGCAACCAGCGATAATCTTAATTCTTTGCTAAAACCGGCTTCACCGTCTTTACATCTACCAGGCTATTCAAATAATTCTCAATATTCGTATAACTGTTATCCGCATATTTCGATGCGTCACTTGGATCATTGGGATTTAAACCATTCTTTTTTTCCCACTCGTCCGGCATCCCATCCTTATCACTATCCTTATAAGGCGTCCCTTTGTACTCAGGATAGCCGCCTACCTGACTAATATCGGTAATAATACCTTGTTTATAGGAGTCAATTGGCAATCGACGATGTTCAAATTGCGTTTCAGGCAATTTTACATCTTTTAAATAATTTATCTTTCCTGTTCTAACCTGCTCTATAACGCGTGTATCCACCGGATCTCTTTTTGGAAGTGTCGCACCGACATTGTCAAGCACATAATTATAAGCTTCCTTAGTAGGCAGAATGCTGATTTTAGCCATAGGAAGCGGTTTGTCGTACTTCATTTTGGCAAAATAGGTCTTGGCAGTTTCCAAACTCATTTCATTTCCATCTTTTCCTTCAATTTGTACGCCGCCATCCCAATTATCTTTGGTAACCCGTTCATTCCCTTCAACAATATTTCCGGCGACATGCAATCTACCGAATACCACGTAAGGCAATTTGCTTCTACCCGATTCCGGTTTAATGATGCGATAGCCCACTGGTGAGTCCTTCGGTGTGAGTGGACCGGGCTTGTAATAATTATTGATAATATTATACATGGCCTTATAATCGCCCCCATCCGTTGAACGATGCACCCAGTTGAATACTACATTATTAGCAAAATTAAAAACACCGTTCCAACCGACAGAAGGGTTCCGACCTGCATTATCTGCCCATAAATTCCGCATAAACGTACAATTTTCGCCACCTAGGGTACTACCAAAAGCATGGTTCCAGGTGTCTAAAGCTTCTGAGAAAATTGAGTTTTGAATGGTAATATTTACGGTTCCAAGCTTTTCCTCCATCGCTTTCCCGGTACTATCATTATACATGTGGCGATACATCGACATGTTTTCATCCAATCCCCAACTTGCTGAAACATGGTCAACCATAATATTGCCAATCGGATTGCCGCCAATGGCATCGTCTCTTCGTCCAACCCATGTTTCGCCTCTGCGGAAACGCATAAAACGGATAATTACATCATGCGTATTAATCCAAACAGACTCCCCGGCGACACAAACCCCGTCTCCTGGCGCAGATTGACCTGCGATGGTGATATACGGAGCGCGAATAATCAAAGGTGTTTTTAAACGAATAATTCCTGCAACATTAAATACGACGATACGCGCCCCACCCTGCTCGCAAGCCTCCCGCAATGTACCGGGGCCACTGTCTGCTAAGCTCGTAACTACAATTACTTTTCCACCGCGACCGCCAAAAGAATAGGCTCCGCCCCCCTCAGCACCGGGAAATGCCGGAATATCGGCCTGTGGCAAATCAATGGCCTTCGATGCCCAAGGCACATAGGGTTTCCCGTTTTTTGCTTCTTCTTCAATAATAGGCAGGGCTTTTTGCCAAGCAATTTCAGATTGCCATGCTGTGGCCTTCATCATCGAGTCACTCTTCCGCTTGACATCTTGTGGTATTTTTGGGTATTGGGCATATGTTGTTGCAACGATCCCAATAAAAAAGGGTAGCACTAAAAAAAAACTTCTTCATTAGTTTATAGCATTTACTTAAAGGTTAGCTTTTGTTTACCCTACCCGAAAGTAAGGAACCTTGGTTAAATATACAGTATCAAATATCGTCAAGATGACACGAAATATTCTATAGTATATTGACGCGATATTATACAATATTATCTTTCACGAATTTATTACATAGAGAAGGACATTTTTCAATTATTTAGTTGTTATTGCAATCAAGGCTTTAAAAATCGGCAGATAACACTACTTTTCTGCTAATAGATCTAGTCAATATCCTATGCTCATTTCGCCGTCTATCATCTAAAAACAAAAAAGCGACACAATCATTAAGATTGTGCCGCGTATCACCAAAAATTAAACTAATGTATTACAAAAAAGAAGAAACTTATTATCAGTCGTTTTGATGCATTTTAATAACCGGCATCTATTTGAATAAGCGGTTCATCACCAATAACAACATTGTATAAGGTAAGATCTGTAAACGAGGTTATACCATGTCCGGTGAGATCTGACCCATCGTAAACCAAAATATCAAAGTTCTCAGAACTAAAGTAGGGACTGTTAAAATTAATCGTATAAGTACCCTTAGGTAGGGTACCTAAAATACCCGAATCAAAGGTGTCATCATTTGTTTCGAAAGTATAAGTGTCACTGCCACTTGTGAATGTAATAATCCAATTGTTGAAATTACCTGTGTAGGGCAAAATAATAGGAATCTCTACATTCTGCGCATAACTACTCTTAAAACTAGCGAGTAAAATAAAGCTAAATATTACCAACCCTCTCACCATTTGTTGCTTTTTCATATTTATTTAATAAAAGGTTAAACATAACATTCAATTACAGCTTATTGCTGATAGTCATAAGTACCACTAGCCCCGGAATAATCCAACCAGCCTTTTGTCTGCGCCAGCCAAGAGTTGTTACTCAACACCGTTGCCGAAAGCCCGGATAGGTAATAGTTGGGACGGAATAGGATGGTAACCGGTGCATTGTTTACGCGATCCCATTCTTGGTCTAATGGTGTCATCACAAAGTAGTTTTGATAAATTGCCTTTAGCTTGGCGATTTCTTCATTAAAGTTCGCAGCATCAGGATCAATCAGGATGTTTCTATCGGCATTGGTCAGCGGATCCCTACCAAAGGTTTTTGATTGCCAGTAATAGCCTGTACGTTTCGTACCATTTATCGGGCTCAAGCCTAGCTTCTGTACCGAATTGCCACTTTCCTGGATATTATCATAAAGCATCCAACGTTGTATATCCCAAAAGCGCTTTCCTTCATAAGCCAGTTCTACCCTTCGTTCGTATAAACATGCCTCCAAAGCAGCGTATTTAGAGGTCGGCATGCCTATTCCGTAATTATTCGCCGAGGGAATACCAACCCGTTGACGAATTTTGGTCAGGTAGTTCACCGCGTTTCCAATCTCTCCTCGAGCAGCATAACATTCTGCTATATTAAGCAACAGCTCCGCATAACGATACTCAAAGATATCCGTACCGGAAAAAGCAAAGCCGGTGCTATCTGCCGCAGGATCGGACATTTTGCGAACTAGTGCAGGGCTATTGGTTTGGTCATTCGCATAATAGGTCACCTTGGTAGATGTTTCATTGTCTTTCCATCTATAGAACCAGGTCGATTTATTTTCGTTACCCTTAATTCCCCATTTTGATCCGGAGAAAGCGAATGTTCGATAGAACCGAGGGTCTCTGTTTACAAAGAAGAAGGTGTCTACATAATTGTCGGCATTAGGACGCGAACCATCGGCCATTGGAAAAAGATCGAGCATCTCTTTGGGCGCAGCCAGACCTCCACCTCCTCGATAAGAAGCTGGACGAACTTGATTTTCCCATCCATTGTTATAGCCCGCAGAACCGGTGGAGGTAGTTGATAATAAAAAGACCATCAAAGCTTCCGGATTAAACGAATTATCATTTCTAAAGGTCATTTCTGCCCAGTCCTTTGCATTTGAACCAAACAGTCCATACCCAGCACCCGTCAATTTTGTTTCCGCATCTAAGCTGGCATCCAAGGCCTTTTGCCAACGTTCATTAGCTGGGTTATCCCAATCTTTATTAAACAATGGGCTGGCAGCCGTCAATAGAACACGACTTTTCATAGCCAGTGCACCTGCTGCGGTAAGTCGCCCATAGTTGTTTGCTTCGCCGTCCCATCGCATCGGCAACAGTGCGGCCGCCGAATCCAAGTCCTTCACGATTTGCTCAAAACATGCCGACGAGGTAGCTCTTGGCTCTCGAATGGTTTCATCAGTAGCACTATTTTCTTGGACAGTAGTTACCAAAGGTACACCTCCATAAACCCTAACAAGATCGAAGTACTGTAGGGCCCTTAAGAAATACATCTGTCCTTTGGCGGATCTTTTAAAGGAGTCTGACAGTCCTTGCCCCGACTGGTCGATTCTGCCGATCAGGAAGTTTGCAAATCGTATGCGAGTGTAGGGATTATTCTGTACACTGGCCGTTACCGAGTTACCATAATAGCCGTCGGCTTGTGAGGCTAATTGTAAAGTCTTAGTCGGATTGATATAGTCGCCCACCGTGCCTCCTATTTCTTCTGTCATTCTTGACCGATCGTCTTTATACAATCCAACTACCTGCTGTAGCGGGTTTCGGTAACTCACAAAATAATAGTTATACATCCGGTCGATATACCAACCTGTTTGGAGTTCGTTCTCAAAAATACTGTCGTCGTATTTATCGTAACTTTTCATTTCCTCCAAAAAATCTTTCTTGCATCCGACTATTGTAAGTACGGTCATTGCAAAAATCAATATCTTCTTGTTCATGATGATCAAATAATGGTGTGTTATAAGCCTAAATTTATACCCAAAGACCAAGTTCGTAATGTTGGATAACCCAAGCCCGGTGAATCATACATATTACGGTATTTGTTCGGGTAGGGGTTATATAAATCCCAAAGATTGTTTCCCGAAAGAAAAATCCGTACATTATCTACCTTTGCCTTTGTCAGCCACTTCTTTGGCAGGGTATAGCCGATGCTCAAATTACGGACAAACATTCTAAATGTAGGAAGCAAGAAGAAGTCGGAATTTGTTCCACCGAAATCATCGTAATAGGCAATATTGGGATATTTACCATTCGGATTCGTTTCCGGATCGTACATATCGGTCAGATAAATGGACTGCGACCACAACGCGTTTGTGCTGCTGGTACCCTGCTTGACATAATCCAAGTAGTTGGCTCCTCCCCAGGAGGTTGAAATTTGGGCTTGAAACGAAATACCTTTCCATCCCGCAGTCAAATTGGTGGTGATGCCATAAGTCATGTTTGACTTTTTCAGAATTTCCCAATCTTGTCCGGAATCTTTTTCTATGACGCCATTTGGACCGCCGTAGGTCTGTGTACTTTCATCCAATGCACCTCGAACATCCTCATACACCAGCATTCCCTTTCTCATCTGCGATTTATCGGTAATACCCATAAAATTAGGTTCAGCCCCTTCAATACCCGAATTATTCGCATTTTCCGTCAAATAGTTCCAATAGGCATCAATGTCTGCATCGGTACGTAACATACCGTCGCCTCCGGATGTGTGCTTCCATGTTTTATATCCCCAAACAGGATTGCCATATCCGGTATTACCCACGGCGCGCCGCGTAGTCATTTCAGAGGGATAATCAAATGGTTGATCGAAGTATCGCGTGGTCTTGTAATTACCTAAACCGAAGTTCATACCTACGGAGTAGTTCACCTCATTGACATGGCTCTTCCAGGTAACCGATACTTCGGTTCCCCAAGCCTTTACACCTGCGTAGTTCTGTTCAGCAAAGGCCCCTCCCACAGAGATAGGTACTCCGATGGCTCCGGACATATCCGTTAACATGTCGGTAGTCGTATTGTAATAACCATCAAGAGACATGCTAAGTTGTGACTTCAGGAAAGACATGTCTAAACCAAGATTGCGCTGCACGGTGCGGTCCCAACGAAGGTCCCGATTAGGGTCAGCATCCGGTGTTATACCGATCGTATACATCCCACCGTTACTTCCAAAGGCCATTCCTTTATCGGTCGCTGCAGTATATAAGCGAGTCCATTTCCATGGATTTACATTGTTATTTCCGGTAATCCCGACAGAAGCGCGCACCTTCAAATAATTCATCCAGGCAACATGTTCTGTGAACCAATTCTCATCCGATACGACCCAACCTGCAGAAACGCCAGGGAAGAAGCCCCAGTAATTCTCGGGTGCAAACTTTGTAGAAGCATCGGTACGAAATACAAATTGTAAAAGATATCGGCTCTTATAGCTATAATTAACACGTCCCAAATAAGAAAGTGTTCCACTTTCTGTACGATAGGTGATGCTGTTAGACGTGTTTAAGGTTCCGGCAGATATAGAAGTCCCGTTATATACTCCTCTCGTTGGGTTATCGTAAATCTGGT
This sequence comes from Olivibacter sp. 47, assembly GCF_030372825.1. Lineage (NCBI taxonomy): Bacteria > Pseudomonadati > Bacteroidota > Sphingobacteriia > Sphingobacteriales > Sphingobacteriaceae > Olivibacter > Olivibacter sp. 47. The sequence continues at coordinate 3,937,752 of NZ_JAUCNR010000001.1, read as the reverse complement.
ACCGGTCTTCCCATCCGGCGGTTGTTTTTTCAACGCTGAACATGGCACCAATATCATGGTCGCCAAATTTTTGGTTATAGTTGGCAAAGAAGTTCAGCTGTTCGTTCTTGGAAGTTGTGTTGTCATAAGTAACGCGGGAATTGGCCCGATTAAGTACCGGATCATCCCATTGTGTGGTGTTGGAATATAAATGGTTATCTGCCGTATTAATGTTACGAGCCCGTGCTAACAATAGCGGCATCTGAACCTGCTCTGTATTGCCTGACGCTTGAATAATTCCATAATTAAATTTGAACGAGAGTCCTTTTAGGAAAGGCACATCGTATTGCAAAGAGAAATTGGCATTATAATTAAAATCCTTATTGGTGGTCTTGGAACCATTATTCAACATATCATAATAGTTCCAAATTGCTCAGGGAACTGTTACCTGATACATTTCCCAATTTATTGGGCCCTAATGCAGGAGAGACATACTGGTCGACTCCGTTTATATTGTACATCCATGGGATGTATTTTGGCATATGCAGTAATACGCTATAATCATTCTGTTCACCACCGACAGCATATCCGTCGCTAAAATTGATCTTTGTAAAGGAGCGCTCCAAATTGGTATTAGCCGCAGCTATCGTAGCGCTCAATCGCAGGTCACTTGCTACCTTCACTTCGGTACCCGCCCTGAAAGTCCACCGCTTGAAATCCTGCGATCCCAGATTGGCACCCTGTGTATAGTAAGAAGCGCCTGTATAATAGGTTGCTTTTTCAGAGCCTCCGCTAACGTCCAATGAGTGCTGCATGGTGTGGGCAGCTCGCCAATCGTTCGCCAACCAATCGTAATTCAGTGATTCCATTTGCGAAAGCTCTGCATCCGAGTAAAAGTAATTGTCGTTCCAACCGAGCGCCCTGCCAAACTTATTGGCAAATTCCCCATATTGCCGAGCGTTCATTACTTTCTCATGGCTTACGGCATCGTTTGTTTGAAACTTAGCGCTATAGGAAATCCGCGGCGCGCCCACTTGGCCTCTTTTTGTCTTTACAACAATGGCCCCTTGGGATGCACGGGAGCCATAGATGGCAGCGCTGGCGTCTTTTAATACCGTTATACTTTCAATTTCTGAAACATCGAGCATATTGAACCTTTCCATAGAAGGCTTGCCATTTTGCGGATCCACCTGAATCACATCGTCAATGATGATCAATGGATAGTCATTTCCGCCATCTTTGCCCCAATTAAATTGTTGCCGGACACTTAAGGTAGCCATGGCTCCCGGTCGGGTACTACCTCCCGTAACATTCAATCCAGGAACCTGCCCTCTTAGTGATTCAGAAACTGAGGCAACGGGTATATCAGCAAGTTTCTTAACGTCCACTGAAACGATCGCCCCGGTCACATCTTTAGCTCGCTGCGAACCGTACCCTACTACAACTACTTCATCTAATGCGCTATTATCTTCCTGTAGAATGACTTCGATTGAGCGCTGGCCACCCAACGCCACTTCCTTCGATTTGTATCCCACATAACTGAAAATCAAAACTTCATTCCCTGTGGGTAAGTTCATTCGAAAAACACCGTTCTGGTCAGTCGTGCTAGTAGTTTTGCTCCCCTTTAACTTGATGCTTACACCGGGAAGAGGCTCTCCCTTTTCATTTTTTACGGTTCCCTGAATGTTGATCCGTGCTGCCGTCGCGCTATTTGCGACCTTAGACGTCTTTGCTGTTGATGCACCCCACGATTTTGATATAGTTAAGATGCTACAACCTACCAGCGCCCACAAAACAAATTTGCTCGCGGCAATAACTGTTTTTTTTAATAGTACGTTCATAAGGTTTGGTTATGTATTTTCGGTTAGTTTAAGGCGAAATCAGTTTAAACCTAATTTCGTTGGCTCTGTTGTTTTTCTTTTAGTTTTTTCTCCCATACTTGTCTGGCAATCTTGGTCTCCACGCCTTCCTTTGATAAATAGTTATTGATTTTCCCCTTGTATTTACCAAACCAAGCATGCTTGGCTTCTGATGAACCTGCATCCATTGCCTTTTCCCTTGCTTCGGTAAGATAGCTGAGAATCTGTGCTTTTTGCGTTTCCGTTAAACTGGGAAGCATATCAAGATAGCCTTTATAGGTAATCGGTAACACATTATAGGTCATCTCATTTTTTACCTGCTCAATCTGTTCTTCATTGAGCTCCTTCCCCAAACGCTTCAGGTACTTTCCGTGAAGTTTGGCTAGTTTTGCTTGGGCAATCTCGTAAGCTTTCTCTGATTGCAGTTTAGCATCTTCTTTCGCTAAACTTGCCTTATAGGATTGCTCTTTCTGTTCCAATTCAGTATGAATCGTATTTAAATCGCGATATTGCCGTACAATAATCGTCCGAACCGCCAAACGTTTCGCGTCATTTAAATTCAGTTTGTCAACAATCTTCTGTGCTCTTTTGGTAATAACTTGGGTATAGTCGTCTTGTTCAAAAGCATACAGCTTTGGCAATAGGATCACCAAGAACAGCATGATAACCGAGCATATTCTGAGACATTTTTTAGAATCATTCATGGTAATATATTTGGTTAAAGTCCAAAAAACAGTAGTGTTATTATGACATTTTTTATACAAGGAAAAAATTATTCACTCTCCCTTTTACTGTTAATTTTGTGGAACAGATCTATAATTTGTACTATTTCCTTATGGTTAGTAATGCAAATATCAACGCTTACCTGTGTAATTTTTTAGCGATTATTATCTACTTATTATAGGATGTTAGCATAGCTTGAGATCCAAAATCACCGGAATCGATTGCGGAAAAAAGGACTTAATAAAAGCATCAAAATGTACTCGTTATTGAATGTCAAGATTTGAAATAACTAAACCGTTCGATTGAGGCAGTGTCAGCGTTACAACATACTGCCCTGCATTGATCATGGTAGCGGTATTGCTGTATGAATAACTCCACTTCCCAGCACGTGAAGGGGTAAAAAGCGTATTTTCTTCGTGCAATAGGCTCCCATCTAACGTTCGTAGCGTCAATTTCCCCTTTATGGGCTGCTTTAGGTTGTTGGCATACCTCAAGGTGATACTATAGGTATCGGCTACGCCCGTCTTGATCGTCCAATCAATCTGAGCGGGTCCGTTCGCAGGGAGTTTGATCGCCTCCTTTTCCAAATAACGGATAGCTGTTGTTCCACGGGAACGCGTTGCGGTGCTAGGCTTATAGGTTATTGACGTTTTCAGATCATGTGCTGATTGGAGCTTACTTACCGGTACAACCATTACGGGCGCTAATGGCAGATTATTTTTTCCAAACGAAAGATGCACAAAGCTATTCTCCTTAAAACGTTTTCGGTAGATTTTCCAGATTGACGGGGTAGGTCCTCCGCTTGCTATTTTCATTTGTGTATCTTCATAATCCGCTAAGCTATTGTAAACGTTACGGTTATCTTTTGGCAGCAGAACATATACGTCAGCATCCTTCGATACATTAAAGGAAAGCGACTTTTGTTGGCCCGTCAGATTGGCAGGAAAGCGCAGCCAGGTAGCGCCAAATAGCGCTGGCGGAATTACCGTAAAATAGTCGGTTTTTCCGGAAAAGACTTCGTCTCCGATGTCAAGCCAAGTTGATGGCGACAAATCTACGGAATCAGGATCAAATCTTGCTTGCTGAATAAGAAGTGGTGAAGGTGCAGCTGCTTTTATTTTTTCCTTCGCAGCGATGGCGATAGCTGAAACCAACGCCTGACCAGCTGCTACCCTTGGAAAGTTAATGACAATGCGTCCGTTCTTTGCTTTTGCAGCATACGTTCTCTTCAATACCTGGTCATGCCCTACTTCGTTCCATATATCAACATGGCTATCCACAATAGCACCATTGATGGCGATATCGAATAAACGCCATCCTTTGCAATCCATCCCTCCTCCGGTGCCAAACCAAGGTTCGATAAAATACAGTTCCACTAGGTAATCCCCGTCCGGCACGGGAAATTGAAAACCCAATTTGTCTTTCCCGTATCGAAAGGTTTGCAGAAGCGACCAATTGCCGGTCCCCTTTATGGGGTCAAAAGTACGCCGCTGACTTGCAAAAGTTGCAGGCAAATTATCAAAACCGTTGGTCCAGGAAGAAGATCCCCAACCGTCATCAGCCGTTAATGGGCGGTCAGCTTCCCAAACATGTCCTTGTTGGTCTACATACCTTGGTCCCCCGCAGTTTACTCGGTAAATATATTTGTACCCGTTCGTGTCTTTTACTTTTTCATCATCTGTATACAAGCGATTAAAGGCGGGCGCTTGCGGTAAGCCCTGTAAAACAATGAGATCTTCCGCAACTACTTTATCTTTTACATAAGCCTTTGCATGCAATACATTAAACATAATCGGCACCTTATTCCACACAAATGGCTTGCCCATTCCCTCCCTTTTCTTTCTTCCTAGTGACGATCCGTTCACATCATTAAAAAGTTCAACTTCGTCACAATTCGAATAAACAGTGATGTCATTTTTTTCTCCGGGACTTTCCCAACGATTGGGCCAGGTATGCGAAACAATATAGACCATCGGCGACTTTCGCGGATCTACAAAGTTTGCCCGATACATATAATAAGCATCTGTAGGTTCATCCCAGGGCGTGAAGAGCCCTTTGTAGTTTACGGGGCCAATACGATCTAGCTCTCGGATTCCTTCGCCTCCCTGCACTCTACCGGGATTATCGTGGGAATTGAATAGCCAAAAGAAATGACCCGCAACACTGTCCTTCACCTTATCGGCAAGTCTTACTTTGGTTTCCATTAACTCACGCATTCGGTCTTCTGTATTGGCGCTCGTTTTCGTAAACGGTTTTTCGGCATGAAAGTCGATGGTACGCCAGGCACCATATTCCCCTACTAAAATTTGCCTTTTTAAATCTTGGTCGTACACCTCGGGATCACCACCATAAGTTCCGGTCCAATTTTGGGGCACATCCCAATCCGTTCCACTTCCACCGTTACAGGTAGTTACCTTTCTTTGTGAAGAGGTAGTAGGGTCTAAATTCCGGATCAGTTCGGTACATTCCCGAGCAAAGGCTTCCGGTAATGTACTTTCGTTTTCCAGGCCCCATAAAATTACAGACGGACTATTTCTCCGCTCGATAACCCAGTCGGTGAGTAACTTTTTAAAATTCGCCTTAAATGAATCGTTGTTAAACCAAATATGTGCCGCCATTTGGGTCCAACTCAGTATCCCCAAACGATCCCAGTGTTCCTGATAACGCAGATTATGTGGTTGGTGCGCGTCCCGAAAAGCATTGAAGCCCCCCGCTAGGATTTGATTAACACGGGCATCTATTTGTTCATTGCTGAAAGCATGACTTCCCCCCAACATGTGTTCATACTCAGCGATTCCATTAATAAAAAAAGGCTTACCATTAATAAAAAAACGTTTATCACTTCCTTTTCGATCTATTGGCCAGCTTATCCAGCGAATGCCATAAGATGTTTCTACCTGATCCACAACTTTACCATCGATACTTATTTGTGAGGTAATCGTATAGAGATAAGGATCTTGGGGCGACCATAGACGGACGAAGTTCTTCAGCTCAAGTTGTTGCCGGATTTCTTCGGTGCTCTCACCGGCAATTGTTCTTTGTTGACGCTCTTCTGCAATTACATTTCCTCCCTGATCTTTTATCTGTTGCATAATCACTGCGTTTTTTGCTTCCCCACCATAATTTTTAAAGCTCGTGTTTAAAAACAGCTTCGCGTATTTGGAAGTAACGGTGGTATCATTCCATATATGCACACCAAAAGGTTCAATGCGAACGGGATCTGTCACATATAAATGCACCGGTCTAAAGATTCCCAAGGGTTGCGAGCCCTCGGAGAAGCCACGTTCTTCCGAGCAGCCACCACATACCCATGGCAAATCCCGTATAGCAGCCGGATGGTCTGCTCTTACAGCAAGAATATTATCTTTGTCAAATCGCACTGCGTCTGTGATGTCTAATGTAAAGGTAGTGCGGCCACCTGCGTGATATCCTATTTTCTTACCATTTAACCATACCGTTGCGTAAGCTCCCACGCCCTCAAAATAAAGAAAATAACGCTTATCCTTACCTTCGTTTTCAACTCGAAACTTTTTTCTATACCAAGCATAACCATGTGTATTGCCATGAAGTAGTCGGCGATAGCCGGCATAAGTATCCCAATTATGTGGCACCTGCACAGAAAGCCAATCTACCGAGTTATATCCGTCTTTTTCAAAGCCGCTAAAGGCCAACGAATCGGTTTCATGCATGGTACTCACCCAATTATCCGTTAAGTCATACTGCTTACGCGGCTCTTGCGCAAGCGCATATAAGTTAAAGCATATACCTATCCAGAAAAGTCCCAGTCTAATCTTTTGCATTGTTAAAATCGTTTCATGATTTGGCGAACTCTACATTGGTTCTTTGCGAAGAGACACGTCGGCAGGCTTAGATCGCTAAGCCTGTGACGGTCTTCACCAACATTGCACCAACAATTAAATCTTCATTTGGAGTTTCTATTGAGTTTTAGACTGCTATCCAAATAATATGTTTGTCCTTTTTCAGTTTGAAATTGGATTTCTTTGTCTCGATATCGAAGGGAGCACTTCCCGCCTGCGTGCGAGAACACTTCCAAATGGGTCAATAGTCCATTTTGCCATTGATAGCTCAATTCGAAACCGCCCCTTGCACGAATTCCTTTAACAGCACCTGCGTACAGCGCTTTTGGTAATGCCGGAAGAATATCAATGCTACCGAGGTGGCTCTGCAAAAGCATTTCCGCCACACCGGCTGCACCTCCAAAATTGCCATCGATTTGAAAGGGAGGATGTGCGTCGAAAAGATTAGGATAAACACCCCCTCCTGCTTCCTCCGGACTCAGCAATCGGCTGACCATTTTATAAGCGTGCTCCGCATCTTTAAAACGGGCCCAAAGGTTAATCTTCCATGCCAAACTCCACCCTGTCCCGCCATCACCTCTAAAAATCAATGATTTTTTAGCGGCATTCATTAATTTAGGGCTGTCTTGCCAGTTAATTTCGCTCCCTGGATACACCGCCCAAAGATGCGAAACATGCCGATGCTTATTATCAGGATCATCTAGGTCCTCCAGCCACTCTTGCAACTGTCCATATTTTCCTATTTGATTGGGGGCGATCTTTTGGCTTTTCTCCGATAACCTTTGTACAAATTCCTTATCTATATCAAGAATCACAGCAGCGGAAGCGACATTTCTAAACAATTGCCTGATTAGCTGATGATCCATGGTTGGCCCCGCCACCAAGCCTCCTTGTTCCGGAGAATTTGATGGCGTACTAATCAGCCACCCGGTTTTTGGATCGCTAACCAAAAAATGATCAAAAAACAAAGCCGAAGCTTTCATAATGGGATAAGCTTGCTCACGTAGAAAACTTTCATCTTGCGTATAAAGAAAATGCTCCCATAAATGTTGACAGAGCCATGCTCCGCCAGTTACCCATATTCCGTGATTAGGATTATTAATTGGAGCGGTTCCGCGCCATAGGTCTGTATTATGATGTAGCACCCAACCTGGTGCATCATAATACGTTTTTGCCGTCTTCTGCCCTACAACGCTAAGCTCCTTAATCATTTGAAAAAGGGGCTCTTGCAGCTCAGAAAGATTGGTATTCTCCGCTAACCAATAATTCATTTCCGCATTGATATTGGTGGTGTATTTACTTCCCCAAGGTGGTGTCAGTAAATCGTTCCATATGCCTTGCAAATTAGGCGCCAATCCACCGGATCTCGAACTGGATATCAACAAGTACCTTCCATATTGGACAAATAAGGCCAATAAATTCGGGTCACGCGATTTTACAAACTGTGCAATCCGTTGATCAGTAGGGAGCGAGTTTGAAGCTTCGTCCGCTTCAAACTTTAATGAAAATTTGGTAAAATATTGTTGATAGTCTTGTATATGTGCCAGTCGTATCACATCGTACGACTTATTTTTAACCTTGTTTAGTTGCGATTTGGCAATCTCCTCAGCATCACCCGACACGTCGTTATAGCTTTTATAATTTGTGGCCGCCGTTAGGAATAAGGTTGCTTGATTAGCACCCAATATTTTAATTTTTCCGTCTCCGACATGGAGTTCTCCTCCTTCATGCCTTACATGCAAGAATCCTACGCCTCTTAGAACTCCTTGTTTAACCTGAACCGAAATCCGAATGGTGGAATCGTCAACTTTTTCCACGTTATAAGTCTTATGGGGAGACGCTAAGGATGCATCAAAACTAATTTGCCGAGGTCGATCAGCTGTTAAGTGAATTGCTAAACACGCATCGGGTGCACTGGAGAAATAGGTTCGTTCGAAAGACACACCATTCTGTACGTAACTTGTTTTGCAAATCGCTTGTTCTACGTCAAGTGTGCGTTTGTAATTGCTAAACGGTGCCTGAGACCCAAAATCCAGCAGCAAATCACCGAATGGCTGATATGACTCCTGGTATTTTCCTACCCGAGGTGCTTCATCGTTTTGTATCCAGTATTTCCACGTATCCGTTAAATAAACTGATTCATCTGCCGTATTTTCCTTTAGAAATACGCTTAATTTCCGACTGGGATCTTTATAGCCTACCAAACCACCTTTGTCATCGTAATTGATCACCTGGATGGCAATTTGATTTTGTGCTTTTACTAAATCTTTGGGAATGGTATATAGCCTTCCTTGATTTGCATCATGAGTAGTGCCGATCAATTTACCGTTAATATAGGTAAAATCCTGATCCCGTATTTTCCCCAAGTCGACAACTAATTCCCGCCCGATCCATTCTTTCGGAACGTTAAAAGTAGTCCGGAGCCAAACGGCGCCATCAAGTCCCTGAAAACCTTCCTTTTCCCAGCCGTCTCGCGACGGGACACGCATTTCTCTCCATGTCTTATCTTCAAAATGTTCTTGTGAAGGATTTTTAGGCTGTTGCTCAATTGCTCTTACGGCCGTCAGCCAAGGTTCGGGTGGATCGGAAATAGACTTAGTTCCCATGAAATGACGCCCAGCCAGCTCTTCCGCAGCTTGCTGCTTTCCTTCAGATAATAGCTTTCTAATCTCACCGAGATAATTCTTTGCGCCGGGTTGATTATAGTTTCTGGGACCACCCGTCCATAACGAGGATTCATTAAATTGAATACGATCCGCTTGTACCCCCCCAAATACCATGGCACCCAATTTTCCGTTGCCAATGGGAAGTGCTTCCGTCCAGGTATTAGCGGGATGCTGATACCATAGTGTTAAATCCTGTCCATACAGATTTCCCCTTATGAACACAATAAAGCAAAAGACGCAAAAGAATCGATATAGTTTTATCCAGCTCATTTTTCTAGGGTGACGGCGTTTTCAGGAGCATCGCTTATATATAAAGGGTTTTGAACAAGACGTAGGTCATTCGCCTTCAAGAGTAAAGCCTCCGTCTCATTACCGCTCGCTTCGAGAAATGTCTTAATGGGTTCCATGATCAAACAATTGGCAATAAAAGCACGTTTTACATTATTGAATTTCAATGTTGCGCTACCGCTAAAACCGGCAGCGGTCCGCAACCCATTGATCTGTAAACCGCTAACATTGGTAGCAGCAATTGCCGGTCCGGTGGAAGGATTAACGGATACATTGGAGAACACAATGCCTTTCGACGCCCGGATATCGAAACCTGTTTTTGTTTCCATCACCATATTGCTGAACGATACATTTTCAATAGGCATCTCTTCCAGTCCATTTAAATAGCCCGCCTGCTCACCTTGCGCAGTAATGTTACTCAAGTGGATATTGCTAAACCTAGGGGTTCGTTCGGAGACCGGCTCCCTATCCGTTTTGGCATACTGCATATCCAGCACAATGGCTTGCTGTTTGATGTTTTTCATGACGATATTACTTACTTGGATATCCTCAACAACACCTCCTCTTCCGCGCGCTGTTTTTATGCGGATACCACGATCCGTACCATCGAAAATACAATTCGAAATGACGATCTTTTTTACGTCACCCGACATCTCGCTGCCTATGACAACACCTCCGTGACCTGATAGCATGGTACAGTTGGTGATGGTATAATTTTCAGCGGGACGAGCTTCTTTCCTTCCTGAACGGTCTTTTCCTGACTTAATCGTAATGCAATCATCGCCAACGCTAATGTGGCAGTTGGATATATGGACATTGCTGCACGACTCCGGGTTAATACCGTCGGTGTTAGGCGATGGGGGATTATTAATGGTAACTCCATCGATCGTTACGTTATCACAAAACTCGGGATTGACCGTCCAAAATGGCGAGTTTTTGATGGTAATACCATCTATGCGCACGTTTTTACAATACATGGGTTGGATAAAGGGAGGCCTCAAAAAACCACGTTCCACCCACCCTGGTAAATCCGGATGCAGTACATTCTTATTCAACTTATGAAATTCTTTCTGCCATTTTGATTCGGGCGAGTTCTTTACATGAACTTCAGAGTAAGCCCACCATTTCTTTCCATTCCCATTAAGCGTTCCTCTTCCGGTAATGCGGATATTCTCTGCTTCATACGCGTAAATGAAAGGGGAAAAATTGGCAACCATGGTTCCCTCCCACCGGCTTGGCACCATGGGTAGGTAATGGTCGAAATTATCACTGAAGCAAAGTTCTGCACCTGCTTCAATGAAAAGGGTAATATTACTTTTTAAGTGGATAGGACCGGTAAGATAGGTTCCCGGAGGAAAATAAATGGTGCCACCACCGGCTTGTGAGGCTTTTGCAATCGCTTCTTTAATCGCCGTAGTGGCTAATGCCGAGCTATCGTTTTTCGCGCCGAAATCCAACACATTCAACGCCAATTGTGCTTGTGCAACGAAAGAAAATAATGTACAAAAAAGTAAAAGATATAAGCTGCGCATTTTTTAATTGATTTTAGCGGTCAGTTGGCCCAGGCTTTTGCCGGAGGCAACACGTTTGCCATCTACGAACAAGATAAGTCCTTTGCCTTTGCCATATTTTTTGCCGGTTTTATCCCATAAAACGGTTAATGTTCGACCATGATAGACGAGGTTATCCAAACAGAACCAATCCCATGTATCCGGTACAAGTGGTTTAATGCTTAGGTGATTCGTACTTCCCGGCTTTAAGCCTATAAGATCATTAATCACTAAATCACAAAATCCGGAGTGGTTATAAAAAGTGCTCCGCGGATTATCTCCTTTTAACCAGTATCCGGTTTTCTCATCCTGATACTCGCCAATATATGGTTTCCCATTTTTTTGATGCGAGCGCGCATATTGATGCAGCTTTTCATAGAATAGCTTACGATCTATGCCATCGCGATTTCTATAATTCGTGAGCAAATTTGCCAGTCCTTTCAGCGTCTGGGTAGTGGCAAAAGGCCAGATGGCGCCGTCCCACTCGCAACTATGTCCGGTACCACGTGTACGGAAAGTAGGCTCTCTTCGCTCGGCGGTGGTTAAACCCCAAGGCGCCTGGAAACCTGCAGTATCGGTAAGTTGTAGCCAAGCTTTCGCAAACTCGACTTGATCGGGGGGCAGGTTAAAGTACCAGGGAATAAATCCAATGGCCTCGCGTGCGGCAAGTTGACCATCCGGATGACGTGTACGAAAAAAATCACCTTCGGAGCCCCAAAGGCTGTCAACCACCAACTTTTCAAGTATACTTGCTTTGCGATTATATTTATCAACTAAACTATCTATTTGGAACAGTTTACCCATTTTCGATAAGGCTTGCGCATTGCCAAACATATAGCTATTGATGCTTGGTCGCCTATTTTGTACTCTTCTTCCCCCACTTACGGATTCTTCCATCCCGTCTTTTACATCATACTGCCAGAATAGTCCGCTGGGCAATTGACGCTCACTTTCCCAACGTTCATAGTCTTTATCCAATAACGGTAGCCATTTCACCAATTGCTCTTTATTTTGTTGCACCAGGTATAAATTATACACAGCATCACTCAACCAGCTACTAAAGGAATGAAATTTTGAAGGTTTAAATGTTGGTTCTTTGATCAACCAGAAATCGATATATTGTCTGATATATTCTTGATTTCTAAGCCACCTTCCCTCATAGATATGATGCCCCAATGCACAACTGATCGCACCATATTTTCCCTCGTGTTTAACCGGTTCAATAAATTCCGTAAAAATGAAGCCATGGGGTGTTTCCTTTAAGTGCTTTCTAAAACTCCACCACCGATAATTATATATTTGTTGAATGGCTGAGTCAGGACATTCAAATAGGGGAATATTTTTCGCCAACCATTCAAACGATTGGCTATTGGACACGAAGTTGACAACTACTTCACTATCAATGCTATTAAAATATGCCACGTCTCGTTTTAAAGCTTCCGTTGTCAACACGAAAGGTTTGGCTTGTCCAAAAGACGAAAAGCCCAAACCGACGCAGAATAAAAGCAATAACAGTGTATATCTATCTCTTCGTTTCAGTATCATCATTCGCATTATTTTCGTTTTGATCACGCTATGTTCAGCTCAAAGCAATATCGGTAGGAATATCGAGTTGCTTAGCTAATATCGTATAATCTTTGTATAGTTTATCGATTGCCAATTTAACTTGCGCATCGAAGTTTCCAGCTTTTCTCCGACTATACAAGGATATATTTAATCCCCTTTTTTGTAAAAAATATTTTGCAACAATAGGATATACATGATGCATAACATCCATATTGTCGGTTAGAAACTGCTGCACCAACGCCATTTGTTCTGAAAAACCAGGATCATTGCAATGCTGACATAGCCAAACAATCAACTCGGGGAAATAATTACCCTGTATACAGGATAAACCGGCAGCACCTGCTTTTAGCGATTCAACAGCATGTACCATGTAAGCGTCATATAAGCCGAAGTCATGATTTTTAACCTGAGCCAGTTTAGATTGAATTTGTTTAATATCCAAACAAGTATCTTTGTGATAGATAATCCTTCCGGAAGCAACAAAGCACCCCAATTGATCAGGATGAAGGACACGTTTATAGGGTTCAGGGCATTCGTAAAAGCCTAATGGAATGTTCTCGGTTAATTCAAACAGTTCAAATATACGTTCCTCGAACACAGCGTCGCTTTCGTCTTCAGCAGCAATTAAACCTGTTATCAGAATGACGGCATCTACGCCTAACGAATATACCTGGCGAACAAAATCTGCTTGGACAGCAATATTCCCTTTAACAGAACTGGCTGCCACGACCGGAATGCGTTCATCTACCTGTTCTACCACCGCCCGAATAACCCGTAAACTTTCTTCTGCGGAAAGTTCAAACATTTCACTCGACTGGCAGTTCGCGAAAAGACCCGACGCGCCAGCCGATATATAAAATTCCGTTAGCTGGCGAAGCCCTTCAAAATCTATCTCCCCATTCTCGAGATAAGGCGTAAGCATAACGGGGATAAATCCCTTTTCTTTCTGTTTCATTTCTATAGATTAGTTCTTTTTTGGCTATCCGATTTGCGACCTTAATATGAGTTCTTCAGCATTCATAACAAGATGCAAATAAATGGTTAGAACAATAGCAAAGTTATTCCCGCTTTAAAGATGTTTCTTATAATATGTTTGCTGTAAATTATAGGATATTAGCGTATGAGGCAATAAGCTGTAACCTATAGGCAATAAGCCTTAAGCCGTAGGCTATAAGCTATTCATCGTTCATCATTTATAATTCATCACTACTTAACTACTTTCCTACTCAACTTTTTAACCATTGGCTAATTATCAAGCCTTCTGAGATCAGCTATCAGCTTTCGGTCGCACTAGCCTCTCATTATCACATTGGCTAATTAACTAATTGGCTAATTAACGACTCCCTCCTTTCCACGAAGATAAGCAGCGAACGTCCCTACCAAATAGATCGTCAATGTGCCAACAACAATGATCATATTAGCGTGCAAGGTGCTTTTGAGATAAGGATAATCTGCCGGAATTAAATACGAGAGACTCGTCCAGATAATTACCAGTATGCCTACAATGGTTGCCAAAATCGCGTCACTGTTTCCGGCATGCTTATTTAGAATTCCCAATAAAAAGAGGCCCAACATACCTCCTGCAAATATTCCCGATAGTTGCCACCAGATGTCTAAAATGCTTTTTACACCGATCATCATAATTCCAGTCCCCATTCCTAGCAGACCAAAAACAACCGTAGCCACGTGCAATAAGCGTAAGGTTTGTTTATCATCTTGATCTTTCCTTATATACCGTTGATAAATATCTACCGAAAAAACAGTCGCCGAAGCATTCATTCCCGAACTGATCGTGCTCATGGCCGCTGATAAAATAGCCGAAACTATGAGGCCTATCAGCCCCGTCGGAATTTTAGTTACCATAAAATGGGGCATTACTTTATCCCCATAATCTGCCGGTGTTAAAGTGGCAGCCAATGCTGACAGGTCGTGGGATGACGCCGCTGCACCCAAACGTTCTGCAGCAACTTGCAATTTTATCGGTTCAATTAGCGCTGGATTAATCTCATAATAAGCAAACAAGCATGCTCCAATAATAAAAAACAACAGAGATGCCGGAAGATAGATCCAAACACACAACCAAACGGATTTACTGGCTTCACGAGGCGACGATGCCGTATGATAACGCTGTACATAATTTTGGTCCATCCCAAAGTTATTTAGGTTTATAAAAAAACCATACAGCAGTACCACCCAAAATGTCGAATTTGTAAAATCGGGAGCGAAGCTACCTAAACTAAACTTGCTATTGGTTTGGCCAATCTCCACAATCTTGGGGATTCCCCCTGGCATATTGGAAACAATCAAATAAATAATCAATACGGCTCCAAGTGTTTTAATTACGCCCTGTACCACTTCTGTCCATATAACAGCTTCTATCCCACCCATAACCGTATAGATGATAATACAAATACCCGTAACTAACATAATGGCTTCCATTGAGTAGCCCGTAAGTGCTTGCAAACTGAGCGCAATGCCAAAAAATACGGAGCCCATCCGAGCAAGTTGTGTTAGCAGAAAACAAACCACGGCATAAGTTCTTGCCCAAGGCCCAAAACGATGCTCCAAATGCGTATAGGCGGATACTTCTCCCGAGCTGCGATAGAACGGAACAAAGTACTTAACAGCAATCCAAGCAGCCAATGGCATTGACAGGCTAAACACAAAGGAGTTCCAATTACTACCGAAGGCTTTTCCAGGCACTCCCAAAAAGGTATTACTACTTAAAAAAGTTGCATATATAGATAAACCGATCGCCCAACCGGGAATTAGCCCGGCCGCTTTTGTGAACTGTTCAGCATTTTTGTTCTTTCTCGAAAACCAAACGCCAACCAATACCATAGCTAACAAATAAAAGGCGATGATTACCAAATCTATAATCGGAAGGTTTTGCATCATTGTAATTAGTTAGTACCCATCTCGTCACCACCGAAGTGACTAAGTCATAAAGGTAAGGACAAGTTACAAAAGTGAAGCTTTTTGACGTTTTGTTCTTCAACATTCTTAGCTTTTTTCTATATGAAATTATCAAGTAACGCTTTTTCTTCCGAAAACTCTAGATAATTGCAATAAAG
>NZ_JAUCNR010000001.1:3870284-3922129 GCF_030372825.1 Olivibacter sp. 47 | reverse complement strand
AGTGCAAATGCTTTGCTGCTCGTTGCCTCGGTATCCTCCAAGGCCATTCTGCCCACGCACAGTGCTAAATTGAGGGCTGAAGAAATGATACGTCCGGTTAAATGCATCGATCGTTGGCCTTGGAAAATGTCGCCTAGGAAATTTGCGGTTTGCACGTTGATGCACTATCGTTTAAAGCAAAGTTCCAAGCGACGAGTCTTTGGTTACTTTCTGCGGAAGAAAGTGACAAAAATAATCGTTCTTTTAATCTTAACATTCGATTGAATATTACTATCCGAATTCCACGGAAGCAACTTCAATACCATTAAAATAGACGCATTTAGAAAGCCAAACAACTAAAATTGTGCTATTAATTTCTCAATCAGGGTGTAAAACCTTATCTTTAGGGCTTAACCTCAAAACTATTAAACTTATGGATCCGTCTTTATCTCCCATACTCATGATTGTAGGAGCTATCATCGCGCTGTTTTTGCTCCTTTATATATTACCGGTGAACTTATGGTTTACGGCACAACTTTCGGGAGTACGTATCAATCTACTGAATCTAGTACTTATGCGGCTACGCAAGGTATCACCTTCTTTAGTGGTTAATGCCATGATTACCTCAACCAAAGCAGGGTTAAATATTACTTCTAATGATATTGAGACCCATTATTTGGCTGGTGGAAATGTAAATAATGTGATAAAAGCACTAATATCTGCTGATAAAGCTAATATTCCTCTTGATTTTAAATTAGCAACAGCTATTGATCTAGCCGGTAGGGATGTATTTGACGCCGTTCAGTTGTCGGTAAATCCACGTGTAATCAATACACCTCCTGTCGCAGCAGTTGCAAAGGATGGGATACAACTGGTCGCCAAAGCTCGTGTAACGGTGCGTGCAAATATTAACCAATTGGTTGGCGGTGCAGGCGAAGAAACAATTTTAGCAAGAGTGGGCGAAGGTATTGTTACCACAATCGGTTCCGCTAATAATCACAAAGAAGTTTTGGAGAACCCTGATAGAATCTCTAAAACAGTGCTGGAAAAGGGCCTAGACAGTGGTACTGCTTTCGAAATCCTTTCCATTGACATTGCCGATATTGATATTGGAGAAAACGTTGGTGCAAAATTGCAAACCGATCAGGCGGAGGCTGATTTAAAGGTTGCTAATGCCAGAGCCGAAGAAAGAAGAGCAATGGCAGTAGCTTCCGAGCAGGAAATGCGTGCAAAAGCACAAGAGGCACGTGCGAAAGTAATCGAGGCTGAATCACAGATTCCGCTTGCCATGGCAGAGGCCTTTCGGAGCGGAAATTTAGGGGTAATGGACTATTATAAAATGCAAAATATACAAGCCGATACGGATATGCGCGAATCCATTGCTAAACCCGGTGCTGAAAACAAAGGAAAAAACAAGTAACATCCCCACTAGTATATAAACGCTTATAACATACAACGTATAACTTAAAACGTTTTCCTAACTTTGCATGTTATATGAGTAATGCAAATCGACCCATCACGGATAGCGATATACTTTACGAGGATAATCACCTGATCGCTGTTAATAAGCGTGCGGGTGATATCGTACAAGTGGATGACACAGGAGATGAACCGCTGGATGAAAAAGTAAAACAATATCTTGCCAAAAAATACAATAAGCCAAACGGCGCATTTCTCGGTGTAGTGCATCGCCTGGATCGCCCGGTAAGCGGGGTCATTTTATTTGCAAAAACGAGCAAGGCACTCGACCGAATCAATAAGATGTTCAAAAGCAGGGAGATGCATAAAACTTATTGGGCAGTAGTTCGTAACAGGCCTGCTCAAACTGCCGGAACTTTGGTTCACTGGCTTGTAAAAAATTCAGGTAAAAATGTAACGAAGGCTTATGATCATGAAGTAAAGGGAAGCCTCCGGGCGGAACTGCATTATAAGTTGATTGGTGAGCTGAATGGTTATTACTTAGTTGAGGTGAATCCGGTTACAGGCCGCCCTCATCAAATCCGCGTTCAACTAGCTTCACTAAATTGCCCAATCGTGGGTGACAATAAGTATGGATACCCTCGTGGAAGTTTAAAGAAGAGCATCTGCTTGCATGCCCGAAAGCTTGTTTTTGAACATCCCGTGAAAAAGGAAGAGGTGAAGATTTTTGCCTCTTTACCCAGAGATGGCTTTTGGGAACGTTTTGAGGTTTTTGGGGAGTAGTTGAGTAGTGATGAATTATGAATGATGAGCGATGAGTGATGAGTGATGAATTGCCTTTTTACTTCCTGCCTACCGTAGGCAGGTTTGCTTTTGAATTTTTACTTTTGAATTAGTGAACAGCGAAGTACCCGAATCGTTAAGTAGTTAATTAGTGAGTAGTTAATAGGGAGTAGTGAAGTACTATCTGTAGGGCCGGCAGGCTTTTGAATTTTTACTTTTGAATTTTTACTTTGCAAAGTATGGAACGAATTTGGATATATCAAGCGGCTAAATCTTTCTCAGAAGGGGAAGAAGCACGTATACTCAATAAATTGGAAGCTTTTACCGATCAATGGAAAGCACACAAAGAAAAACTGACAGCAAGGGTCGAAATCCGATATCATTTATTTATCATTATAAGTGTCGACTTATCGCAGGTGCTGCCAAGCGGCTGCTCAATTGATAAATCAGTTCATCTATTGAAAGAGCTGGAAAGCGAGTTAAACATCTCCTTATTTGATCGGATGCAAATCGCTTATCGCAGGGGAGACGACATTCACGTTGTACCTCGCGCCACTTTCGAGCAACTGTTGGCGACTGGACGAATTAACGAAGATACCATGGTTTTTAACAACTTAGTGGATAACGGGGAGGATTTGAAAACCAAGTGGGAAGTTCCGTTTAAAGATAGTTGGCATGCCCGTGTATTTGCTTAATCGGGAATGCTGCTGTGTCCCATATAGCGAACAATCGCATTCGCTTTTCTATTAATGTAAGAAGTGGGCCTGGCTGGCGACCAACGTCGGGGATTTGGCAGTACAGCGATGATCAAGGCGGCTTGTTTTTTTGTAAGTGATGTGGGCGCTTTGCTAAAATACGCGTGAGTGGCTGCGTGTGCACCATAAAGCCCGTCGCCGGTTTCAATCACATTGAGATAAACTTCCAAGATTCGCTTCTTACCCCACAATAATTCAATTAACATCGTGAAATAACTTTCAAAACCTTTTCGGAGCCAAGAACGACCGGGCCATAAGAAAACATTTTTTGCGGTTTGCTGGCTAATGGTACTCCCCCCTCGCATTGCCTTTCCTGCCTGGTTCTTTTTATAAGCCTCTCGTATCGCTTTGATATCAAAACCGACATGTTGCATAAAATTAGCATCTTCTCCGGCAATTGCTGCTCGTTTTAAATTGTCAGACAATTCGTCATAGCTTACCCAACGCTTTTCCAACTTCCAGTCCTTTCCATCAAATTTGCGTTCAACGCCTCGTTGTAACATGAGCAAGGTGAAAGGTGGGTTGACAAAACGAAAAATCAGCACCCAGCCACCTGTAATAATAATAAAGTACAAGGTCACATATGCTAAGAAAACCCCGAATTTTCTTTGTTGAAGAAGCGTTAGCAGTCGATCTTTAACAGGAAAGGTTTTACTATTTTTATGTTTATATGAACTTTTATTCCGAAATTGATTCTTTTTCGGTGTCCTTTTAATTGCCATTTGATAAGAGGTAGTGTTGACTTTTCGTAATTTGGCTGCAAACCTAAAAATAAATTGTGATTATCTCATAGTGTATTATTATATCCGCAAGGAAATCGTTTTTAATATGTGATGAAGGTGTTAATGTTAAAAGAACGATTATTTTAACTTCTTTCTTTCTCCGCGAAAGAAAAGAAGCAAAGAAAGCTCGCCGCTTCAAAATTTACAGGAATGGTAGTGCCTCCTAGTGCTAGCTGTAAATTTTGGAGGCGGCATTTTTTTAGAACGGAGAGTCTTTACTTTTAACCGGACGAATTAGCTCTAGCTTTGACCAAGGGGCATGTGCGTGGGAAAAACGGCCTTGGAGGATACCGAGGCAACGAGCAGCAAAGCATTTGCACATAATGAATCGCTGGCTAGCGAACTTTGCTTACCATATTGATATTGCATGGTGGATGTTTGCACTTTCCGGCTTTATTGCGGTATGCATTGCCTTGCTTACGGTAAGCTCGCAAGCTATTCGGGCGGCAGTGGAAAATCCTATAAACTCGCTTAGGGATGACTGATATCTCTTTTTGTTTTTTCGGTTAACGGGTGATGGAAGAGACGGCTTTTTCTATTAAGCACTATAAATTAAGTTCGAAAGCTTCCTACCGTTTAGCTAACTTTTATTTCATCTCTGCGAACAGGAACCAACTGATAAAAGAAAGGTATAAAGTTGTCATCAACGTAATCTACTTTAATGCAGATGGCGTATATTTGGTGATATATTATGCAGTTCATCCTGGATGTGACGAAAGCAGAAAAGTGACGCAACCGTTCATATCTATGCTAATACCGTCGCTGCAAGAATAATCGGTAAACTGTGGCACAGATGCACGGCAAATTAACTGCATACAGTGAGGCTGGATAACTAAGAATAAACAAAATTATGCAAACAGATTACCCGTTTTTTCTCCACGTCATCCGCCGAGCAGTGTCCGCCCTACCGGAAGTACAGGAAAGACTCTGTCACGGGACACCGGCCTTTTACGCAGGCAACAAGATATTTGCCCGCATTCAGGATGATTACGAATCGATAGCCGTTTATACCAAAAAAAAGGATTTTTGGCTGAAAAAGGATCCCACCATTTATTTTACAACTTCACATTTCGATGGCTATGACTATGTACTGATTGCGCTGGCTTCCGCCGACCCCGACGAATTGAATAAGGTATTGCTGGAAGGCTGGTTTGCCCGCGCTACCAAACGAGCGGTGAATGAATATGAGCACCTGCGGCACGGGTCTGATTGAAGCTTGTTTGGCGCTTCCAAACACTCCTCCGTAAAGCCGTCGGTTGCCAAGCATATCAAAATTTTTATACATGGCTACTGTAAATACCGTATTACCAAATGGAACTTCCAATCTGTACTTAACCGACGGAGGTTTGGAAACGACATTGGTTTTCCTTCTGGGCCATGAGCTGCCTTGTTTTGCTGCTTTTGATCTCTTGAAAGATGAAAAGGGCTATCACGCACTTAGGGATTACTATAAGCGCTATTTGAACATCTCCAAGGATTTCGGAATGGGTTTTATCCTGGAAAGCCCTACTTGGCGGGCAAATCCGGATTGGATGGAAAGGGTAGGATATCCCGGATCGGCAATTGTAGACGTGAACGAAAAAGCAGTCCAACTCCTTAACGATCTAAAAAAGGAGTTTGAAAACGACATCGACAATATTGTCCTTAGCGGATGCGTTGGCCCACGCGGTGACGGCTATGTACCGGAACATAAAATGACCGCTGAAGAAGCCCAGAAATATCATGCCAGGCAGATAGTTGTTTTTAGCCAAACCCCAGTCGATATGGTTTCTGCAATTACCATGAATTATGTGGAAGAAGCTATCGGCATTGCCCGCGCATCGGCCGCTGTTGGTCTTCCGACGGTAGTTTCCTTCACGGTGGAAACGGACGGTAAACTGCCAACCGGAATGAGCCTGAAGGAGGCTATTAATCAAGTTGATAAAAACGTATCCCAGCCTCCGCTTTACTTCATGATCAACTGTGCGCACCCGAGTCATTTTTTCAACGAATTGGAATCGGGTAGAAACGAATACTGGACAAAGCGTATCAGGGGCCTGCGGGCAAATGCTTCCTGCAAAAGCCATGCAGAATTGGATGAAGCGACGGAATTGGATAGAGGGAGTCCGCAAAACCTCGCCATCGAACATAAAAAGCTGAAAGCAGCTTTCAGTCAGCTAAACGTATTCGGCGGGTGCTGTGGCACCGACGAAGAGCATATTATAGCCATTGCGCGTGAGGTCAAAGCGTCCTCCTGAACGATCAAGTTCGATTATTTTATTGTATAGTGTATGTTATATTCTAGTTTAACATGCTGTAAGCCTTTGGTTTCATGCCAATATATCGCTCAAACATGCGTGTAAAATGGCTAAGATTTTCAAAACCTAACAAATAGCCGACTTCTGAGACAGAAATTTTTTGATTTTTCAGCATTTTTGCTGCTTCCAGCAGTCGATTTTTCTAGAAATAGTCATAGATTCCCATACCAAATATCTGGATAAATAATTTTCTCATGTTGTTAATATTCATTCCTGCGATTTTGGAAAGTTCCTCTATAGTAACTGGTTGTGATAAATCGTGAATCAATCTTTCTTTGACTTTATAAATAGAAATTATATCCCCTTCATTTAACTTTTGGAATTTAATTTGGTCACGTTTGCTAAGACTTTTGAATAAGCTAAAAATCAATTGCAAAGAAACAATACGGTAGTTGAAATCTGTTAATACTTCTTGTCGTTTGGAGTAGATGATTTCTGTAACAAGACGTACAATATCATCTGTCAGAATTTCTTCAATAAGAATATGATGATAGTTGTTCAAAAGAAAATTAAAGTTTTCGGCTTCTGTTCCTAATAACGCCTGTAAATATGGAATACGGATAATCACGCAAAGCATCTGTACCTTTTCTCCTTTCTTAAAGTTGCTTATTCGTGTTGCCGAATAGGGAAAAATATGTACAACAGGTTTTTCCGTCTGGGTATTGGAAATCGTATCTGGTTCCTGTACAACATTTTTGAAATAAAAGCGATAGAAAACGATCAAAAAAAGCTAATTACTCTTGATGCTGAGACGGGTGCTGATGCACACTGTCAGGGAAATAACACTTTGAGATTGGTACAAGAAGTGGAAACTTGGTTAAAAGTTGTATTGTCAAAATCAGTGTAAATCAGTACACTTCAATGTAGTATGGATATTTGTTCAAGTTACATGAGGCTTGCTTCATAAAGCGCTATATCTAAAGAAACTCAAGCGATTTAAATGGGGCTCATTATGCTCAAGAATAATCTTCACGGGTGGCATGCTGTTTTTTTTCTTTTACGGATTGGATGTGGCTATATAAATCAGTTTACTTATGTTCATATGACATTGGTTTTGGGCAAAGGTAGGCCAATTGCTTTATGTGGGCACCAATATTTTCAGGTTTAGAATCTTCGTTCATAAGTGGAAACATCTTAGAACATTTTCGTTAAATTTGCATATGACCAATTATAAAAATCAAACCGAGAGAAAACCTAGAAAGAAAAACGATGAGCTTCTGAAAGGCGCGTTTGAAGAATGGTTTTCCGAGTTCTTACGGTTTCTTTATCCAAATGCAGATGATCTGTTTGATTTTAACCATAAGCTGGTATTCATGGATAAGGAATTATTGTCGATCATTCCCAACAGGGAGCGCAATAGTGATAAACGCATTGCCGATCTGTTGGTAAAGGTACATATGAAGGACGGGACTGATAAACATATTCTGATCAATACCGAACTGGAGGGAGGTAACGATCAGGACTTTGCCAAACGTATTTATCAATACCATTATAGGATATGGGACCGGTACAATATCTCCGTCGCAACAGTCGCTGTATTTACCGGAGATAGGAATCAAAAAAGGCCAAAGGAATATTGGCATCAGATACTTGATACCACAATCAGTTTCCGTTATCGGGCGTACCATATATTTGACAATGACGAAGAGGAACTACTGCTTATGGACAATCCGTTTTCCCTTGTAGTACTTGCCTGTCAAAAGTCCCTTCTTGAAGGTAAAATACCTGATGAAGTATTGGGGAATGAACGGCTTGTTATAGCCAAAGCATTGATTGCCCATAAATATGATCGCGACCGTATATTAAGTTTTTTGGTATTTCTAAAGAATTTTATTTACATTGAAAATGAAAGAATTAATCGTATCTTTGATACAGAGGTTGAAAAGTTATCAGGAGGAACAATTGATATGGGAATAATAGAAACAGTAAAACAGCAGGAAAGAAACAAGGGTAAACGTGAAGAAGCTATTGCCATTGCCAAAGAAATGAAAAAAGATGGTTTGCCTAACAGTCAAATCGCCAAATTCACTAAACTTTCCCTTAAGGAAATCGAGAAATTGAAATAGTGCACTAACTATGATAAAACGATTTGAGTATTGACTCGATCGTGGTGAATACCTTCAATATCACTAAACTTCGTCCAAAAAGTCCGTGCCGATTTGGCTAAAAAGAAGAAGAATTAAGCATCAGGTATTTGTAGATATATTGAAGCCGTTTCTTGTTTAGAGGCGGCTTTTTCTATTAAGCACTATAAATTAAGTTCGAAAGCTTCCTACTTCTTAATCAACTTTTGCTTTAACTCCGATAACCGATATTTGAGCTCATTGTTTTCTTCTAGAAGCATATTGTGTTTTTCTAACAGCCCCGTGTATTTTTCCTGGATAATCTGAAGTTGTTTTTCTATTTTGCCTTATTGACTATTTTCATTTCCTGCATGGGGTTATCGGCACTTGCTGCTTATAGCACGCTCCAGCGTCAAAAGGAAATCGGCGTACGCAAGGTGCTGGGGGCAAGTGTAATGGGCATTGTCAAGCTAATATCGACCGACTTTATCAAGCTTGTTATGTTATCCTGTACCATCGTTACACCTATCGCATGGTGGACGATGGATCGTTCATTTAAAGCCATCCTACAAGGAAAGATTGAGCATCGCTTATTTCTGCAATAGTTTTTTTCTAACCCGACTAAGTGTTTCGGCTGATATCCCCAGATAAGAGGCAACCATTGCCTGCGGGAATCGGCGTACTATTTCGGGATAAGTTTCTTCAAGACGTAGATAGCGCTGTTCGGCTTCTAAGCTGATGGTATCCTGTAGACGCTTTTGGGTGGCGATAGCACGTTTTTGATCGATTTTGCGAGTCATATGGGTAATAGCGGGAACTTGATCGTAGAGTTGGTCAAGATTGTCTTTTGTTACCAACAGCACTTCAGCGTCTTCGGTCAGCTCAATAGTATAGATTGACGGCGTCCCCAGCCTAAAGCTCTCTTCATCTCCAAGCCACCAGGATTCTATAGCAAAACGAATCGTGTGCTCCTGCCCATTTTTATTAATTGTATACATCCTACCTGCGCCTTTCACTACAAATGCCATGTACTTGCAAATATCACCTTCCTGCAAAAGATATTGTCGTTTTCTTAGGTTCTTTTGTTTAAATGCCTGTTTTATAAGCGCTCGATCATTATCATCGAGTAATAGAGACGATCTCGATTCAATATACGAAAAAAGCACTTCAAATGACGGTTCGTGTAAACCCATATACGCAGATGATTATTTAAGAGCAATCAAAAGTAAGGAATTAACAGGCAGGATGCTAATCGTGAATCAAGATATTCTTGACATATGTCAAGGATAATTTACTGCATATGTCATTTTCATGCCACTTATAAAGTCTCAACTTTGAATAAACCAACGCTGAGCAATCAGCCTTACAATATGAAGAAAATATATAAAAGCGGTGTAGTCCGCATCGAATCACAGGGCCCTCCCGCAGTTTTACAATATTCCATCCAAGAGGTACAAGAACCTGGAGCGCACGAGATCTTGATCAGTCAGAAAGCAATTGCTATCAATTTCGTTGATATCATGTATAGAAACGGGACTTTCCCGATCATGTCTTTTCCGGCAACGATCGGCGGGGAAGCCGCAGGAATAGTAGAACATGTCGGTAGCGGTGTCACGTCTATTAAAGAAGGCGATCGGGTTGCTTATTACAATTCATTAGGTTCGTATGCCGAAAAGCGGCTGGTGAAGGTGGAAGACCTGGTCAAGTTACCCGACGACATCTCCTATGATCAAGCCGCATCGATCTTGGCCAAGGGACTTACTGCCCGTATGCTGATCAGGCAGATCTATGCCGTAAAACCGGGAGACATTATTCTCGTGCATGCCGCCGCAGGAGGTGTTGGTTCATTGTTGAGTAAATGGGCAAAAGCGCTTGGGGCCACCGTAATCGGTACAGTAGGAACCGAGGCAAAGAGAGCAATCGCGTCCGATAACGGGGTCGATCATGTGATTGTGATGGAAACACAGGATTTGGGGGCTAAAGTAAAGGAGCTGATTGGAAATCAGCGGATCGATGCGGTATTTGATGGTGTCGGCAAAGCGACCTTTGAAATCTCAGTTAAGTTATTAAAGAATGGTGGTACCGCGGTTCTTTTTGGTATGGCTTCCGGTAATCCGCATTTGGATATGAACTATTTATCGAAAAGACAAATTCGGCTAGTGCGGCCTGCTCTGCAACAGTATCTGCCGGATATGTATAGTAGGGAATTGGCCACGCGTGAACTATTTGATGCCTGGCGCGATGGATCATTAGGTACGATAACGCCAACTGTTTATGCACTGAAAGATGCTGCCGTTGCTCATCGTGATTTGGAAGAGGGTAAGACAACCGGATCTATCATTCTTCATCCTTGATGGAAAGGGGTAATCACCGATTGGTTTGATCGGTAAATAAATGGCATATCCGGATGATCCTCTTTAAAGGGGGATCAACCGGACGACCATTTACAAATGGATTTGACGGAAAGGGCGTTGGCTATGTAGGGTAAAAGAAAATAAAACCGTGAGCATAAAGCCAAGACGTTTTACCAATGGCTCAGCCATGGTAAACGACCTGACTTTCTGGAAGGTTTTTTAAATGAGGTATTCTACCCGCTTTAAAATCCTGAAAGAGCGGCTTAATTTCTTCTTCCCTGTCGACGACAAATGGGCCATAGCTGATAATGGGTACTCTTTGCGGTTCTCCGGCATACAGCACAAAGCTTCCACCCTCGGCGCCACCGATAAAATCAATCTTACTATCCCCTTCTTCCGTAGACCTGTCCAACCAGACAACCTGCTGTTTCTCTATAGGTGTCGCTTCTCCACCCGCTAGCATACTTCCCTCAAG
This sequence comes from Olivibacter sp. 47, assembly GCF_030372825.1. Classification (NCBI taxonomy): domain Bacteria; kingdom Pseudomonadati; phylum Bacteroidota; class Sphingobacteriia; order Sphingobacteriales; family Sphingobacteriaceae; genus Olivibacter; species Olivibacter sp. 47. Next base: position 3,911,222 of record NZ_JAUCNR010000001.1, on the reverse strand, counting down.
CATATAAATAAAACCATTGAAGTTTGTTGGAAGCTGTTGCGTAACCTTATCATTTTTATCCAATTTGAACAGAACGATCGTGATAGGGGTTTCAGAGGTAATGGGAGATGTTAAACCAAATGCGCTTCCACTGTAAACGTAGATTTCAGACCGACCTGTTTTTTTGGATGGCACATTTTTGAAGGGAAGTTTTTGCCATTTGGGGGCTGTCCACCTTTTGGTTTTCGGCAGCACCAGCCACAATTGTAAAATCCTTAATTTTACTTTGGTTTTAATTTCTTCCGTATGTACGATGCCGCTTCCGGTCGTCAGCCATTCCAAGCTACCTGTTTCAAAATCAGTCTCCGGGCTTCCTTCCAGCACAAGTGTGGCAATTTCAAATCCGGCGTGAGGATGTGGCCCTCCAACAACACCATGCCCCGGTAAATCGAGCTGATCATCCATCATTACGATAAAGGGATCCGTTTGCTGAAAGTCACTGCCTTCAACAACCTGAATAGCCGTATGGCCCACGCCTAAAAAGCCCTGGTTTGCTTTTGGCTGTACTATTCTTACAATTTTGCGATTCATCTTTTGATCTGTTTATGTTTTAATAAAAACCCCTTTAATGGCTTTTCTTCTTCAGTATTTGGGAGCAGAGTTTCTCCCATTATCACAAGACAGGACACGTGTCTGAGAAAATTAAACAAAATAGTTAGTTCCTCCTGTACCCCTTTTCTGATAGCCCCAATGACTCCTTTCCGTTCTTGTAGATTCCACAATGGTGTATGCGTGATATTTGGTGTTAGTGGTTACACCTGCAAGGCGCTCCTCCCACTTTTGGCCATTCGAGGTAATCTTTGACAGCATTTTGTCCGTAACATAATTGACCATCGAGTTGATCCAGTTTTCCGTGCCCACGGAATATTGGTCAGCGGGAGAAGTTGAGAAGAAAACAGCTGCTCCAACGGGCGTGCAAAACTCTTTCAGTGCCTCTTGCGCAAAACCGAGCATATCTTGAAAGTATTCCAGTGATGTACGCACATCTTCGCGGGTTCCCCAGCGTGTGATATGTCCTCCCACTAAAAAATCAAAATCAAATTCCAAAATTTGCTCGTGCGCCTCAATCCAACCACTGATGTTCTCCGAGGCATCACAATGCATGAAAGTACAGGAGCCCGGACTCACAATGTCAATCTTGGTAAGCGCCTTTTGTTTCGGTGCATAAATAAAGATGTTACCGGGGCAATGGTTAGCACCTTTATAGCTAAGCTCGAGTTTTTCACCGCCAAGTTCCACCACATAACTGTCGCTAAATATCGTAGTTGGAATAGGTCGCAAGGGATCAGGAAAACGCGTAAGCAATTCTTTGGTGATTTCATGGGCTATGATCTCAACATCGGGGCCGTACATGGCTGCCGCACCAATATGATCGGAGTGCCAATGGCTGTAAATCACCTTTGTGATAGGTTTGTCCGTTGCAGCTTCTATAGCGGCCAGCATATTTTCACCGAGAATGGGCGGTGCGTCTATTGCAATGACGCCTTCATCCGTTACAAGAAAAGCAGCATCATAACCACCACTGGTTACCCAATAAAAGCCGTCCTTTAGCTCTTCACAGTGATAGCCATTTTTGATAAATTCAGGACTGCTCAGGTATGCTGCTGGAACTGTTGAGGTGAGGGGGCATGCTGATGCCAATCTGCCTTTTCGAAACCATGCTTCGTGTGAAAAAAATCTCCATGTTTACCGTGTTTTTCTTCGATTTGTGAATGCTTCATAATAATTGAATGTATAATATAAGTGTTTAAAAAATTACCGTGTTTATCCTTTGGATTTGAATAACCATTTACTGAAGATCCTGGTAATAAAAGGCATCACCACATAAGTCATGAGCGTAACCATCATGATAATCCCGACCAAGGTGTTTATCATTTGAGGCATTCCAATTGGCCTCAATAATTGTCTAATAAAGGGCATAAGCGTATGTAAAAGTGTAAATATGATACAGACGGTGATAATCAGCATCTTCCATTTAGTGGGTTGCATTACTCCCTCTTGTTGTTTGTTTTCAAACCAGAATTCCAGACCGGTGAGTTTAACTTCCGGTGTCACCTCTTTAAATAAGTTTTTACTTAAAGCGATCTGCCGCGCTTTTTGCTCCGAATCATTCCAGGAGGTCAGATTGGCATAAGTGTCAAATCGTAGAATAATGGCAAATACAATGGATCCGCCAGCCGTCACCTTTTCAAAAATGTCCGCGGATTGATATCCATGGAAGCCTGCAGCGGCCAGGCTGATTGTCTGAATCGCTTCAAGGGCTTCTTCTTTGTAAGGAGCTTTGGGCGTTAGCTCTATGATCGTGATTACCGGTAAATCAGATGCCCGCATCATGGTAGATGTGTTTGAATTGAATAAATTCATGCATCGCCGCTAGGCCGTTTAAACGTCCCAGACCACTCATTTTAAAGCCGCCTTCCTCTATCTCATCGTTGATCTTTGCCCAATCGTTTATCCACACCGTGCCCGCATCCAGTTTTCGGCTTACCTTTAAAGGCAGATCCACATGGCTGCTCCAGACCGATGCCGCCAAACCATATGGATTATCGTTTGCTAACTTAATTGCCTCTTCGGCCGTATCAAAAATCTGTACAGTAGCTACCGGGCCAAAGGTTTCTTCCTGTACAATAGCCATTTTGTTGTCGGTAACACGTAATAAAACAGGGCGATAAAAGGAGCCTGCTGCCAAGCTTCCGTCTAACACTTTACCGCCACGAAGCAGCACTTCGGCACCTTCATTAATTGCCTGTTCCACGAGGCGATCCACACGCATTAAATTGCTTTCATCAATCAATGGTCCCATATCACTTTCGGGATCTGCAGCCGAACCTACTTTAACACGCAGAAGTCTTTCGGTAAAATCTGCTATAAATCGTTCTGCAATATTTCTCTGAACCAAAATTCTGCTACCGGTCATGCAGAACTGTCCTGCGAAAATGGTAATGGCCTTTTCCAAGATGGGCAATGCCACATCCAGATTGGCATCATCGAAAACAATCATCGGTGTTTTGCCTCCCAGTTCAAAGCCAAAACGTTTGAGGTGCGCTGCACCGTTTGCCATCATAATCTTCGCGGTTGCCGTACTGCCTGTATAGCTAATGGTAGGAACATCCGGAGAACTGATAATTAATGCTGCTCCTTCATGTCCACTTTCTGTAAACTGGTTAATGACCCCTTTAGGCAAGCTCTTTACCGATGCAAAAACTTCACATATCAACGCATTGACCTGCGCTGTTTGTCCGGGCATTTTAATAATCGCTGTGCAGCCCGCGGCCAATGCCGGTGCCAGCGACCGGATCATGAGAATCACCGGTGAATTCCAGGGTGCTATGATTCCGGCCACACCTATCGGTTCTTCCAGAACCATACTGAAAGCACCTGGACGAGATTCCAGTGCGCGTCCGCTATGGGTCAGAACCACTGCAGCATAGTACCGTAATTTTGATGGGACACCCGAAATCTCCATGGCAGCTTCCTTCGCTATTTTTCCATTTTCAAGAGAGAGCATCCTGATTAAACGTTCGGCATAAATCTCAAAGGCATGGGCAAGCTCGTTCAATACGCGGGATCGTAGATGGCGGTTTTCTTTCCATTCGCTTTTTTCGAAGGCAGATTTTGCGGCCCGGATACCTTGCGCGGCAATCGATTGGTTGCCATCGGCATAGCGACCGATTATTTCTCCGCTTGCCGGATTAACGCTGTTTCTATAAATTTTACTGTCCAGCCATTCTCCGTTAATCCAGTTTAGTTTTACCTGTTTCTCTTTGGTAGATACCATTTCTTTTGTTGAATTTTCCATCACTGTTAATACTTGTTTTTTGACACTACCTTTGCATTTGCTCCTGTTTCTTTCATCTCATCGGCAATTTTCTCAGCCATCATGATCACCGTTACGTTGGGCCCCGTAGATATAAAACCTGGTAAAATGGACGCATCCACCACCCGTAGGCCTTCGATACCATGAACTTTTCCGGAAAAATCCACAACAGCTTCAGCACTCCCTAACGGCCCCATGGGCGCCGAGCCCATGGGGTGATTATACGTTTGGAGCGTTGCTTTTATCGATGCCAAAAGAAGGTCATCATTATATGCTTCAGGGCCGGGATTCAGCTCGCCGACCGAAAGATTTTTCAGTGGTTCTGTTTGACCGATCTTTTGCGCAAGCCTGATTCCTTCAATGAGCCTTTTACGGTCTTCTTCTTCCGCCAGGAAATTCAGGTCTATGATCGGTGCATCTTCCGGGTTGTTGCCGACAATCTTTATAGTACCCCTTGATTTGGGATTGGTCAAGGCCACGCCGAAGACATAACCTGCTTTCGTGGGGCTCGTATCGGGATTAAATAAATGGCCTGCAGTGATGTGGATATCGAGCTCATCCTTTGATGCATAAGAGCTTCTCGTCCATAGATTGACACCCGTAACCGGAGAGAGACGGCCAATCGTCTTCGGATCTGCTGCGTAGGTATTGAAGTAAAAGGGGTGATCTAAGATTTGCCTGCCTACAGGGAGATCCGCGACAACCGATATGTCTAAATCTTTCAGGACGGAGGCGGGACCAATGCCCGAACGCATCAGTATTCCTGCTGAGCCGTAGGTGCCACCGGATACGATGATCTCGCCGCCATGAAATACGCGTCCATCCGCAAGTTGTACAGCAACAGCCTTGTTGTTTTTGAACAATACCCTGTCCACCAGCACATCACCTTCAATGCTTAGGTTACGCCGTTCTCTCACGAAAATATCCAGGTAGGTCATCCCTGTGTTCATCCGGATACCATTGATAATATTTACTGGGTAGGGGCCTACGCCATATTGTTTTTCGCCGTTAAAATCGGTAACTTCAGGATAGTTGTTTGCTTTGGCCGCCTCTATGAAGGCCTGCTGCATCGGGGACAGATCGGACTTGCGTAGTTGATTGATTGGGAAGTAACCCGAATGCCCATGCCATTGGCTATCCTCAAGATTGGATTTTTCCAGTTTCTTAAAATAGGGTAGCACTTCCTCCCACGACCAATGGTCTATACCCATATCCGCCCAGCGGTTAAAATCGTTGGGAATACCCCTGACCGCTACGGCCCCGTTTACCGCGGAGCTGCCTCCCAGGATTTTACCGCGCGGTACGCCAATTTTATCGCCGCCCTTCTGACTATTGGCTGTGTAAGCCCAGTCGTACCGGGCATCACCACCAGCTCCGAGTATCTGGCTATTGGCGACCGATTCGGGATAAGAAAATTCGTCATAGATGGAGCCTGCCTCTAACAGTAAAATGTTAAATGAACTTTCTTCGCTCAGTCTGTTAGCTAAGACGGCGCCCGCCGATCCGGCACCTAAAATAATATGGCTATAGATCTGCTGACTATTCCTTTTTTTTGGCGATGTAAATGATTTGTTTTTAGTCATTTAGTTTAATTTTTTCTAAGAGAATTTTGACTTTACAAATCTTTACATTTAGCAAAACAGATGACATGTACAAACGGCGCTTTTATATATCCTTTTTGCGTTTTATATACAAAATGTCTTAATTTTACATAATGAAAGATACCCATGTCTCAACGCGAATAGTCTCGATCGGCGAAATTAATTCGGCTTCGGGACAGGAATCTTTGGGAGATCAATTCCATGTTACGCGTACGAATGAGATTATCGGGCAGCCGAGCTATGAAAGGCCTGTAAGGGGCGATCACTTTACTTTCTTGCTTGTTCTCGCTGGCACTACTTCTTTGAAATACAATCTGTTGGATTACAAACTTGAACCGAATGACCTGTTCATCATCGCCCCCGGGATTATTCACGAATATCATCCCGGCATTGACGGCCTCATAATTGGTACAGGATTTACAAAGACATTTTATGCAGAGTCTTTGATCCATAAAAAGGATATCAATGTATTTGAATATCTATCTTCCAATACCGATCCGCACTTTCGGTTAAGCACTAAAGAAGCTGGCGTTTTACACGACTTGATGTTGATGCTTAAGACCAACCATGCCAATCAGGAACATGCCTTCCAATTTGATCTTATGTTCCATAGCTTCAATCTTTTTATGTTAGAGCTGGCTGCCATCATTAAACGCCATCGGCCGAACAACGGTGCGACGTCAACACGTAGAATGGATTTACTAAATAGCTTTTTGAAGTTGTTGGCAGTACATTTTAAGGTAGAGAGAAGCGTACAGTTTTATGCAGAGAAAATCTTTATATCCCCAAAGCACTTAACAAAAGTTGTTAAAGAAGAGACCGGCAAGTCGGTTGGTCAGCTGGTAAACGAAATGGTAATCGCAGAGGCAAAAATATTGCTGGATACTTCATCGTTGACCGTTGGAAACGTGGCAACCGAGTTAAACTTCAGTAACCAGTTTTTTTTCAGTAAATTTTTCAAAAAACATAGCGGATTAACACCCTCGCAATTTCGAACAAATACATCAAAAACAGTGAGATAGGAACAACCACAACTGCCTGTGGGGTACAAAATAATCTTGGTCAAGACATCTTTTTATGAAATTATTTTGAAACGATCGGTTTAATACATACTTTTGTCATATGCCAAGGAACAAGGAATTCGATTACGATGAAAAGCTGGTAACAGCTAGAGATCTTTTCTGGAAGAAAGGTTATAATGCAACGACTATGAACGATCTGGTGGATACAATGCAAATCAACCGGAGTAGTTTATACTTGGCTTATGGTAACAAACACGACCTCTTTTTAAAATCCCTTACGAACTATATCCAAAACAAGGATAAACAATACAGCCAGGCAGCGAAGAAAAGTGAAAAGCCGTTAGAGGCGATCCGTAACGTTATTTATTCTGTCATGGAATCTGCTTTGCGGGATACCAACTGCCTGTTCACCAACTCGGTATTTGAGCTGGCAACAACGGATCAGGAGGTGAGCGAAATGTTGAAAAAGCAAACCCTGAAAGCGGTTGACCTTTTCGAGAAATTGTTGACGCAAGCAAAAGAAGACGGCTCCCTTTTATCAGCTAAAGAGCCGCGCGCATTGGCACACTTTTTAACATCGGGCCTTGTATCGATCTATAACACGCACATATTATTTGCGGATGCCAAACTCACTAAACAAACAACAGAATTTTTGATCGGGTCGATCAACCAATAATTTTTTTATCTTATTGTGGAACGATAGGTTTAATATAAAGGCATGTATATATGATAAAAATCAATCTTCGGTACACATGGTGGCGCTTGTATAGGAAAACTTATTGGACCACTTTCTCTAAAATAAAAACTCATAATAATTAATAACATGCAGAAAATCAAATTAAACAATGGCATCGAAATGCCTCTTGTAGGTTTAGGCGTCTTTCAGATACCGGATCTGAACGAATGCGAACAAACCGTGCTAACAGCTATCAGGTCAGGCTACCGTTTGATAGACACCGCTTCTCTATACCTGAACGAATCCGCGGTGGGTAGCGGCATCAGAAAAAGTGGTGTAGCCAGAGAAGAACTATTCATCACTACGAAACTTTGGGTGCAAGATGCCGGTTATGAAAAGACGAAAATAGCTTTCGAAAAGTCGCTGAAAGAATTAGAACTGGAGTACCTTGATCTATATCTCATACATCAGGCTATGGGAGATTATTACGGTTCGTGGCGTGCCATGGAAGAACTGTACAAAGAAGGAAAAATCCGCGCCATCGGTGTAAGTAATTTTTTCCCGGACAGGGTAGTCGACCTGATCGCACACAACGAGATTGTTCCGGCGGTAAACCAGATAGAGATCAATCCTTTTTACCAGAGAGCCGCCGAGCACGAATTATTAAAGAAGCACAATATCGTCACACAATCCTGGGCATCATTCGCAGAAGGAAAAAATGAGATCTTCAGTAATCAGGTGCTTACCGGTATCGGCAGTAAATATGGAAAATCTGTCGCACAGGTTACCCTACGTTGGCTTATCCAGCAAGGTATCGGTGTGATCCCGAAATCGGTGCGTGAAGAAAGAATGGTGGAAAACCTCAATATCTGGGATTTTGAACTGACCGCGGAAGACATTGATGCCATAGCAAGGCTGGACACCGGTAAAAGTGTTTTCTTTGATCATCGTGATCCCGAAACCGCTGATTGGCTCACCAAGCTAACGTTCTAATTAACAGATCAACAAATAATTGTAATGTCAAGATCCATGGCCTGCTCAGGCTATGGATCCTATTTGATCAAGAAGTATTCTGAAGATTATAGCTAGGGTTCCTACGTAAATTCACATGGAACCGGTTGCACCTACATTTGGACGATTAGATTGGCCGACGACTCCGACCGTATAATTGGCGACTGTGCATTCGGAAAATATACTCGGGTTTCATGGGCTCATCTTTTTTCAAAGCTGATATCCTGTAGTAGATATATAGATAAAAAAAAAATGCGCAAAAAGAATTTATTTTTGAACGTTCATTCAAAAATAATTCTTACCTTTGTATCATTATGCCAAGAGTGATAGAATTTAACGAGCAAAAGATCATCTCCAAAGCGCTACAGGTATTTTGGAAGAAGGGCTATCACGCCACTTCGATGAAAGATTTGGTAGAAGCTACCGGGCTAAATCCCGGAAGTATCTATAATACTTTTGGAAACAAGCATGACTTATTTTTGGCTTGTCTCAAGGATTATCTGAACCCCATTTATGCATACGATTTGAAGCAAAAGGAAACGCAGAAAAATCCGCTGGAATTACTTCGTGAATTTTATATGGAGGTTGCTACCAATTCTGTACTAAGCCAAGACTCCTGCCTTTCAGTTAAAAGCTCTTTCGAACTCGCGGCGACAGATGATGAAACGCATCAGTTATTGAAGAACAGCATGGATAAACTGTTCGAGATCTTCGAACAAATGGTCATCAATGCACAAAAAGCCGGGTCTATCAGTGATAAGCAGGATACTTTCTTATTGGCCCAACTCATCGTAGCCACTTTGCCAGGCTTGGGGCAGAATTTCATTCTTTATAAGGATAAAAACCGCATAGCCAAAATCATTGATGATCTTTTGGATATGATAACACGATAAATTTTTTTTACCCTATTTTTGAACAATCATTCAAGTATAAATTATATTAACATTTAAATTTTAAGACAATGTCAAATTCAGAGCGCACGAATTCAGTGCAAAAAACAGAAAAAAAAGTAGCGTTGATCACAGGAGCTAACCGAGGTATCGGCCAACAGGTAGCAAAAGAGCTGGCAGGCCACGGTTTCATTGTACTGGTCGGGTCTCGCAAATTAGAAAATTCAAAAAAGGCTGTATCGGAAATAGGTGAAAATGCATATCCGATCGCCATTGATGTAACCAATAAGGAATCCATTTTGAAGGCAGCCAATCAGGTAAATACAGAATTTGGCAGACTTGACGTATTGGTCAACAACGCCGGGATCTCGCATGCAGGTTCATCAGAAAGGTCATTGGAAGAAATACTGGCCTCTGGCAAAGCCAGTGTAGCAGATATTGACGAGATGCGAGCCGTTTGGGAAACAAATGTTTTCGGCCTACTGGCTGTTACCCAGGCCTTTCTGCCATTGCTTCACAAGGCTCCTTCTGCCCGCATCGTTAATCTGTCCAGTGGTATGGCATCTTTAAATCTTAATGCAGACCCGGAATATCCGTACCGAGGAGGCTTCAATGTTGTTTACGGTGCAGGCAAGACAGCCGTCAACGCAATTACCCTGGCCTTGTCCATTGAGTTGGAATCTAGCAATATCCGTGTAGAGGCCGCAAGTCCCGGTTTTGCAGCGACCGCCATGAATAATTTTGAGGGAACGGAAACCGTCGAAGAGGCTTCCCGCAATATTGTACGTGCAGCTCTTGGAGAGAATGACCCTTCAGTACTGTTCTCTGCACCGGAAGGATCGTTTCCTTGGTAAATTATACCGGTTTTGGACAAGCAATATTTTAAGAACTAAAAAATTTCGAGATGGAAAATGGAATATCGAACAAGGTGAATCCTCAAGAAACTACTAAGACCATTGGAATAGTGGGAGCAGGACACATAGCGCAAGCTGTTGCAAGACATGCAGCAAAAGCAGGCTATAAAGTAATCATCAGCAGTAGGAAAAAACCCGTGGAATTGGCTGATTTGGCCTCCTCTTTAGGGGATGGAGTAACTACAGGAACCCCAACTGAAGCAGCACAGGCAGACCTTGTACTGATTGCCGTTCATTTTGATCAGATACCGGATGCTGTAAAAGATATAGATTGGAAAGGACGTACCGTTATAGATACGAGCAATGCCATTGTTTTTCCAGAGTTTAAACCTAAAGATTTTGGCGGAAAAACATCCAGCAGGGTTAATACCGGTTTATTTCCCGGTGCTTCACTTGTGAAAGCATTCAATACATTACCGGCCGCAATTTTGGCTTCAGATCCTAATGTGGATAAAGGTAGACGTGTCATCTTTGTCTCAGGGGATGATGATGAGTCGAAAAAAAAGGTTCTAACCTTTGCAAAAAACTTGGGCTTTTATCCGATAGATTTAGGAGGTTTGGATGAAGGCGGTAGATTACAGGAATTCGGAGGCGCCCTTATCACTCATAACCTTATCAAATTGAAATAAAGATAGTGAATGAGCTTTATAAAGCCCGTTGGGTTATGATATTAAAGAAAGTATCATTCTTGATGCCGTAATTACGAAGGAATAGTTTTTTGCCCCGATCTTGAACGATTATTCAAGATTGGGGTTAAATAAAACGAAAATATGAAACAAATAAATGAGAACAGTACCTCAGGTGTAATCAAAATGTACAGCCAGGGAGGTCCGGAAGTATTGGTATTTCTTGTTTGCGTATTATCTTCGTCTAATATGGTGATCGTATCTCCATCAGCTACTCGTATTACTTTACCTTTGATGATGTTCTGGCAAAAGACAATGGGACCGAGCTGACATATAAATTCAATTGTTACAAAATACTGAATCAGGACGAGCACTTTCTCAGGAATAATCTGAACCCTTTTGCAGTAGTGGTACTTACTTCGCTTATGGCCATCAAGCATAAAGACATAAGTGATGAAGAATTAAAAGGCATCAAGCATGATCTGTATGATGAATAGGCCGAATGGAGCTTACCATGCCAAAAATTTACATTACTGTATGTGAATGGAAATGAAATTTTTGACAAGGACGGTATGTGTTTACTCAATTATCTTGTAAAAGTTCCGGGAATTAATTGCATTGAGAACCCCATATCCGAATTCGACAGTGGATTCCGTTTACTTATGCAAGTTGTAATACCATAACAGAATTTGCCCAGTTCACTCATTTGTTCATGAACCTGCGATATAATATTGGGGCGATAAAAATCAGATAAAATACAAAGGCTGCGAAAGAAGGCAACGTTTAGCCGATAAAATAGGGTATAGCCAACAATTTTTTTAGGATCGTAGTCCAAGCGAATCGTATAAAGGCCTTTACTGAGCCACAACAATCTTTGGGTAAATTCGATCGGGCTGTTTTCATTTAATTGAAGATCTTGTAAAAAATTACCAGTTACAATGCCTTCTCTGGAAATGCAAAATATCTCATTGCAATCCTTCATGCTCAACATCTTCAAAAGTACATTTGTTTTATTCGCTGTTTTCATATTATAACCATTTAATGTGAATTGTCTGTTGTGTCGATCCCATATCTCCCTTTACAAATCAAAGCTTTGATGTCTGATCCGCTAACTTTGCACTTATATGTTTAAGTAAATCAAACTGTTGTTTTTGGGCTTCAAAGAGTGTTTTTAGTTCCCCTTCCAATAACAGATCCATTTTCTTATGTAAACTGCGAATTTGCAGTTCGGCTTTCAGGTTTATCAGGTAATCATTTTCACTTCTTTTCCTGTCTTTCTCCTCCTGTCTATTTTGGCTCATCATAATAATTGGGGCTTGTAAGGCCGCCACACATGAAAGGATTAGATTCATAAGAATATAAGGGTACGGGTCAAAGATATATAATGAGGAAGCAAGGGTATTAATGAGTATCCAGCAGGTAAGCACTAAAATAAAGACAATAATAAACCACCAGCTGCCACCGAAGCGAGCCACTTTATCGGACAATTTCTGACCTCTGCTGATGGTTTCCAGTGGTGGGTTCGATAAATTTTGAATGATGAGCTGCTCATCAACGATTGTTTCCTTAACAATCTGATGTAATTTGGACAGTTGTTCGTTCTGATGTTTTAATAATTGGTCAATATCTTGTGTGTCCATGGTCTGATTATTTGTTAATTAAAGGATAGCTGTCCAGGTAGGCCAATCTTAATTTTTTCCTGTTCATCTCTTCAATCAGTTTTTTTAATTCGTTTACCATGATCGCCGAACAAAACATTTCGTCATGTAAGAGGAGTACTAAATGATCTTTGGTAAAAGTGTTGCGTCTCTTTAATCTATGTTCAATTACTTCCATTAAACCTAGTGCATCTATGCTTGGCTCTTTCGTTATGCTGTCCTGCAGCCATGCTATATCCCAGCCGATAATGGTATATCCGTTTGCTGCCAAATGATCGGCCGCTTCAATTCCGTTTGTTATGTCATTTTTACTTCGACCGTTTATTCGCCACATATTTCTGCCTGGCATCCGGATAATCGAGGAAAAAGGATTAAGAAGCGAGTCATTTTTCTGAAAGTCCTTTAACACAGCTGCTGTATCTCGATAGTATTTTCTATAATGACCATTTGCATGGCTGTAACTGTGATTAAAGATTTTGATATGGGGATTACTTTTATAACGAGTGTAATTTATACGTCCTTCCTTACTGGATAAGTTTGCTCCTACGGCAAATATATTGACGGCTATTCGTTCTACTCTAACTAAACTGTCGATGCATTTACTTTCGGGAAGTGGACCATCGTCTAGCGTTAAGTAGATGGTTTGTTGTATGGCAATCGTTTTTGCGGTGAGCCCTGTTATTAAAAACAGGGCGAGCAGCATGGTTTTCATAGGGCTTATCATTTATAAGGTAGGGCTTCCGATCTGAAGCACCACTCGACCTTCGATACTACCTTTTCTCATATCGTCAAAGATCTGGTTGATATCTTCCAGTTTGCCGGCATGTACAGAAGCTTTTACTTTCCCTTCCACGGCAAAGCCAATCGCTTCTTGCATGTCTTTTCTAGTACCTACAATTGAGCCTCGTACTGTATACCGATTAAGAACGGTGTCAAAAATGGGCAGATCAAAACTGCCCGGAGGAAGCCCATTCAAGGAGATTGTACCTTTTCGCCGTAATGCTTCAATTCCTTGTTTGAAGGCGATGGGCGAAACGGCAGTTACAAGAACACCGTGCATTCCTCCCGTTGCCCGTTTCAGAAAGGAACCTGGGTTTGTTTCTGTCGCATTGACGGTAATATCTGCGCCCAATGATTTTGCTAATGCCAACTTATCATCGGCAACATCAATAGCCGCTACATGTAATCCCATTGACTTAGCGTATTGAACAGCAAGGTGACCAAGGCCTCCTATTCCGGAAATGGCTACCCACTCACCGGGTTTGGTATCTGTCTCTTTTAAACCTTTGTATACGGTAACGCCTGCGCAGGTTATCGGTGCAATTTCTAGAAAATTAATATTTGGTGGGAAATGGGCTACATATCTTGCATCCGCCACTACATATTCTGCGTATCCACCGTCTACGCTATACCCGCCGTTCTGTTGGCTTTCACAAAGTGTTTCCCAGCCGCTAATGCAGTACTCGCAGTAACCACAGGCACTAAATAACCAGGGAACACCTACAATATCGCCTTCTTTGACATTTGATACCAGTGGGCCCAATGCGACAACATAACCCACAGCTTCGTGTCCTGGAATTAGAGGCAATTTCGGTTTTACCGGCCAGTCACCTTCACAGGCGTGTAAATCGGTATGACAGACGCCACAAGTAACAACCTTTACGAGAATTTGGTTTTCTTTGGGCTGCTTTACAGGAACTTGCTCAATTTGGAGTGGCTTGCCGAACTCATGTAGAACGGCCGCCTTCATTGTCTTTGGTATCATAGTTTTGCTGTTTAATCTTGATATCAAAGGTACTCCGCTGTCTTCAACACGTGGATGATTTACCTCAACCTTACAAATGATTATCGTCACATTGATAAAAGGGGCGTTTTGCTTGAAAAGAGAAGAAAGCTATTATGATTAAAATCATAGTCTATTATGTCGTTCATCATCCGGGATACCTGACAACTTACATAGCTTTGCTTGAAATAAAATGATCATTATGGAAACTTTATTAATCGCAACAGACTTCTCAAAAGCTGCCAATCACGCGGCTAATTATGCGGCACATTTAAGTAACCAGTTGGAAGCTAAACACCTAATATTATACCACTCTTATGAACTGCTTCCTACTACTGCTGATATCCCAGAGAGCATTGCACTGTCTGATGGCCGACTGCATGAACGTAGTTTGGATCTGCTGGACGAATTAAAACGCGAATTTATACAGACCTTGGATCCACATACGAAAATTACCCTAGTAGCGAACTCGCTAAACATGGAACAGGGAATCAATAACCTAGCAGTAGAACACGGCGTCAATTTGGTTGTGATTGGGTTGTCTGGTAAAAATACCTGGGAGAAACTGCTGGTGGGTAGCAGTACAAAGTCCCTATTAAAAAATTGCCACTTACCTTTATTAGTCGTACCGGTCAACGCTGCCTTTCAACCAATTGATAAAATTGTTCTCGGTTGTGATCTGGAAGACGTCGCTGAGACCATGCCGATTGAAAAACTTAAGTATCTAATAGGGAAGTTGAACGCCCAGCTGCTGGTAGTGCATGTAGACTATAAAGAGGAAGAGCATTTTGATGCCGATATGATCCGCGAACAATATGACTTTTATGATTTGTTCGAAGATTTTAATGCATCTATTCATTATATAGATAATAGAAATATTGATAAAGGAATTCTTAGCTATACTGAAAATCATCAAGCGCAGATGATTATCGTAATAGCGAAGAAACATTCGTTTATAGAGCGAATTACCAAGGAGAGTATTTCTAAGAAATTAGCTGCAAAAACGCGGGTTCCTCTGCTGATTATCCGTTAATGAACTTATCGAGTCTATATTTGTTTTTTGTAAGATTGATCGTTATTACCGGAGTGATGGTTGAAAACACAGACTCGATTCAATAGTTAATTTATGAATGCTACAAATTCTGAAATAGAAACAAATGCTAACCAATACGGTTTTCGTGGTTTGACAGCAACTGAAGTTGTTGAGCAACGACAGCGTGGGGGAGAAAATAGTATTGAACAACAAAAGGAGCGTGGCTTGATTCATATAGTAATTCAACTGTTGAAAGAACCGATGGTACTCCTTTTATTGTTAGCTTCTGCCATATATTTTGTGAGTGGAGAGAAGGCAGATGCGATATTCCTGTCAGTTTCTATTCTGTTTATCAGTGTCATTTCCATATTTCAGGATTCGAGAAGTAGAAAGGCAATCGCGAAATTGAAACAGATCACAGCTCCCAAAAGCAAAGTCATTCGTTCCGATGGAGTTGTCATAATTGACAGTAAAGAACTTGTTCTGGGCGATTACCTGATAGTTGAAGAAGGGAATACCATTGCTGCAGATGGTAAAGTACTCCGTGCACATGATTTTTCTGTAAACGAATCCATTCTTACCGGTGAATCTTTAGCGGTTTATAAGGACGGAGCTGCAGATGATGCCTATGTTTTTCAGGGAACAAACGTGGTAAGCGGTTCTGCAGTTGCGTTAGTAACAGCAGTTGGGGAACAAACTGCACTTGCCAAAATAGGAAAAAGTATCGACCATATAGCGGTTGAAAAAACACCACTAGAGAAGCAAGTCGAATCATTTGTAAGAAAAATGGCTTATGTAGGCGTTTCGGTATTTTTGCTTGTTTGGTTTATAAATTATTTAAAATCGCTCACCATTCTGGATAGTCTACTTAAGGCTTTGACTTTAGCCATGAGTATTTTACCCGAAGAAATTCCGGTTGCATTTACTACATTTATGGCCCTGGGTGCATGGCGATTGATGAAGAACGGCGTGTTAGTTAAGCAGATGAAGACTGTGGAAGCTTTGGGAAGTGCAACTGTGATATGTACGGATAAAACAGGAACACTCACGGAAAATAAGATGAGCCTGATAAACCTGTATACTTGGGAAGAAGACAAATACTACGATATAGAGGACCAAAAGCTAGGTGAATCCGCAAAGAAACTGTTAACCGCGGCTATGTGGGCCAGTGAAATTGTTCCGTTTGACCCCATGGAAAAAGCAGTGCATGAGCAGTATGCGAAGGCGATTGATTTGGATGAACGCCCGTTATTTCATATGGTATATGAATATCCAATAGAGGGTGTGCCACCAATGATGACGCATGTGTTTGAAAACGAACAAGGCCAGCGTATTATAGCAGCCAAAGGTGCACCCGAGGCCTTTTATGCGATCGCCAATTTTACTAATGAAGACAAATTGAGACTCGAAGGTGCCATAGAGCGTCTGGCGTCTAAAGGTTATCGCTTATTAGGTGTTGGCGTTTCTCATTTTCCGGGAAATGAATTCCCGGAAAAGCAACAATCATTGCTATTTGAATTTGTTGGATTAATTGCCTTTTATGATCCGGCAAAAAGAAATAGCAAGGAGGTGCTTAAACAGTTCTACAATGCAGGAATTAAGGTTAAACTTATTACAGGCGATAATGCGATAACCACTTTGGCAATTGCGGAGAAGATAGACTTCAATGGTCGAGAACGGCATATCACAGGTGCCGATTTATTACAATTACAGGAACCGGCCTTAACGAAGGCCGTAATGGACAATCAGATCTTTACACGCATGTTTCCTGAAGCGAAACTAAAAGTAATGGAAATTCTAAAGAATAACCGGGAGGTTGTTGGTATGGTAGGCGATGGGGTAAACGATGGACCGGCCTTACGAGCGGCTCATATCGGTATTGCCATGGGCAGAAAGGGTTCCGAAATTGCGAAGGAAGCTGCCTCGTTGATATTACTGGAAGATGACTTATCCAAAATGGTCACAGCAATCGCCATGGGAAGGAAGATTTATACTAACTTGAAAAAAGCAATACAATATATTATTTCCATCCACATTCCTATTATACTGGTTGTGCTTGTCCCGTTGGTGCTTGGATGGGTGTATCCGACTATTTTTTCTCCTGTACATGTTATCTTTTTAGAATTAATTATGGGGCCAACTTGCTCCATTGCTTATGAAAATGAACCCATGGAGCCGAATACTATGCAGCGGAAACCTCGCCCGTTAACACAAACCTTTTTTACGTGGAAAGAGTTGGGCACCAGTATTATCCAAGGTTTGGCGATTACCCTTGGCATACTGGGGATTTATTTGTTTGGTGTCCATGCCGGGTTGGGAGAGACAGGCGTTCGTACCATGGTTTTTCTTACACTTATAACGGCGAATATCACATTAACTTTGGTGAACCGCTCTTTTTATTACTCTTTTATTGCGGTTTTGAAGTACAGGAATGTGCTCGTTCCCTGGATTATATTGATTACTGCCCTTGTGGTTTTATTGCTTTTAACGATACCGCCCCTACGTTCCTTTTTTGGCTTTCAAAACCTATCCATAGCGCAACTCTTATTGAGTGCAATCGTCGGTTTTTTTAGCGTATTGTGGTACGAATTAATCAAGTGGTATAAACGAACCTATTAACTGGTTTGGTAGAAAATTAATTGTGCATTTTTCTTAATTTATCATAATTCACAATGGAAATCCGATTGTCCTCGATCGTGATTAGCTTTTCTTGTTTGAAATCGCCCAATGTGCGGATCAGTGATTCTTTAGCGACACCGGCGATGGAAGCAAGGTTTTCCCTGGATAAATCAATATAAAAGGGGAAAGCCCTTTCCGCGTTGTATTTATCATATAAGGTTATTAAGGAGTCGGCCACTTTTTTACGTAGGGAATTGTACGCTACCGCCAGTAATTGATTTTCGCTCATGTCCAGGTTTTCAGCTAAAATATTGATAAACTTCCTCATCACCGCAAAATTACTGTTCAATAGTTCCTCAAAATCAGACTTAGGTATAAGTGCTAGTTCTGTATCTTCAAGTGCTTCAGCAGATTCTCGATACTCGCAGTTTTCAAGTAAGGCACGGTAACCTAAAAAATCGCCCGCTTTATATAGGTTTATAATAAGCTCCTTTCCGTCTGTATTTCGCTTGAAAGTTTTTACTTTGCCTTTCAAAACATAGAATAAACGTGCGGGCTGATTCCCCTCTGAGTAAATCAACTGTTTCTTTTTATACCTATTGATATTACGACCTTCTTTAAGATCTTCCATGTAATCTCGTTCACCTAAGCTACGCATCAATTGACTTACGCCATTTAAGTTAGGCTGCAATTTTTCTTTTAAAAACTCACTTTTTTTTAGCCGGGCTTCTACCACGTTTAAAAGCTCTGTTCCATCAAAAGGTTTGGTTAAGTAATCATCGGCTCCCAGATCCATACCTTTTCGTACATCCATTCGTTCGGTCTTCGCAGAAATGAAAATAAATGGAATATGATGCATAGGCATATGCTTGTGCAATAAATGGATAACACCATAGCCATCCAAAACAGGCATCATAATATCGCATATAATCAAATCTGGTTGATATTCTAAAGCTAGGGAAGCCCCTAATTTTCCATTTTCCGCAGTGTAAACTTTATAACCGGCAAGATCCAAGATTTCAGCCATACTTTCTCTAATCTCTTGATTATCTTCGATGAGAACAATTTTTTTCATGAGCGTATAGTTTGACCAATCATAAAAGCCATTAACACTTACATGAATAGAGCGTTATTTTTAGAAAGTGTGTTTCAAGGGCTGTCAGTGGCTTTCGTAAATATAGATATTTTTGAAGACAATTAAGGTTACGAATTGTTTTTGCTTAAACTGCATATAATACTTCTAATTGATCTTGTTTTAGGATCGTCACATCCCATCGCAATTTATCCTTAACCTTTACACGTAAGGCCTCTAAAGCACAGGGTTCACCATGATTCAGATATAATTTTATCGGTGCTTTATTGTTGCTGTATAGCCAGTCCATTAGTTCCTGTTGATCTGCATGGGCCGACAGACCGGTAATTTCGTGAACCTTTGCAATTACCGGATAATATCCGCCGTGGATCTTTATTTCGTAAGCGCCATTCAATAATGCTCTCCCCCGGGTGCCGGCCGCTTGGAAGCCAATTAGCAGCACAATATTCCGGTCGTCGCCAAGATAATGTTTAAGGTACTCGAGTGCCCGACCTCCTGTAAGCATACCACTTCCGGCAAGAACGATTTTACTGCCCTTTTGTTTGATTATTCTCTCGGTACCACTGAAATTCTTATTGATGGTTATACTGCTCAATACTTTTTGCCAGTGCCGATTGGCCAGTGTCGTCCACTCCGGATAGCGCAGTAATACTTTGTTTGCTAAGGAGGCCATAGGGCTATCTAGAAAGATAGGAATTTCTTTAGGTATTTTTCGTTCTTGTTTCAATTGATATAGCAAAAGGAGGAGCTCTTGGGCCCGGCCTACTGCGAAGCAGGGGATTAATAAGTTGCCCCCCTGGGAGATTACTTCCCGAACCATCGCGGTGAGCTGTTCTCCCGCATCTGAGCTTTCATGAAGCCGATCACCATAAGTGGCTTCCATAACAAGATAATCTGCCTCTCCAGGTGCTTGCGGAGAGGGAAGATAAGGTGTATGCCGGCGACCTAGATCACCCGAAAATACAATGTGTTTACCATAGCAGTTGAGCTTAATTGAACAAGCACCCGGTATATGTCCAGCCGGAAAGAACTGAAAATTTATGTAGTTATTTAGTTGGTACAGTTTGTTGAGTTCTACTGTTACAAATTGTTTTAGCGCCACTTCCACATCGGCAATTGTATACAAAGGTTCAGCAAGTTTGTGCTTCGTATAGCCATGCACATTTGCTTTGTAAGCATCTTCTTCCTGTAATTTAGCACTATCACGTAAGATGATTTCACATAGCTCCCGTGTAGGAGCACTCATGTAAATTTTGCCCTTATATCCATATTTTACAAGTAGTGGAATATAGCCCGTGTGGTCAAGATGAGCATGGGTGATAAGTAAATCATCAATTTTACCGGGATTAATAGGTGGATACTGCCAGTTTTTAGCTCGTAGTGATTTCAATCCTTGAAACAAACCGCAATCAATCATAATGTTGAGTGACGGCGTACGCACGAGTAGTTTCGAACCTGTAACTGTTTCTGCTGCTCCAAAAGCCTGAAGCAATACAGCCTTTTTATTATCAATCGTAAGCATTAGCTCTATGTTTTTAATACAAAATTCCATAATAGCTTATAACTCCCTTATGATAACGATCAATAGAATCCCTAATACCAGTCATATATATTGGCCACGATAAAGGCTAATTTTATTGCATAAAAGTCAAATTATGGAACGCGATATCAAAAAATCTACACAGCTTAACAAGCGGATCTTAATCACCGGTATTTTATTGGTAATAATAGGGTTTTTAACTTTATGGCGCCCTTTTCAATCCTATTTGTTTATTAGCCTTAGCTTCTCCGTTTTGATCATTGTCAGTGGTGTCCTTGAGATACTATTCATCATACAACATCAAAAAATAATAAAGATGTGGTTGACCATGTTGGTGGGTGGAATCATCGATGTTGCTATGGGGATATATTTGTTGCTATCACCATTGATTATGATGATTATACTTACACCTTTAATCAGCATTTGGGTATTTTACAAGGGCTTTACAGCATTGCGTTTCGCCCTGTTGCTTCGAGCGTACGCTTATCAAAGATGGTGGTTACAGCTTGCAATGGGTGTAGCAATTATGCTGATTTCCTTAATAATTGTTTCAAGTGCTACTGCGAGTTCTTTGCAGGTAATCGGTTTTCTCAATACCATCTCTTGGACCGGTCTGGGTATCGTTCTAATCGGTATCACCGCTATTTCTTTGTCCGTTGTTTATCGGAATACTGGTAGGCTTTTTCGGAGAGGATCGGATCAATCCTAAATAGAAATGAGCTAGACCAATCGGTTCAAAAGCAGGATCATCAAAAATAACAGGAGATTCCCAATCGTACCATATTTTGCTTCTTTCCAAGCGCTTATTATCAAAAGTTGAGAGGTGAACATTGCAATAAAACACAGAATTTGCCAGCTACTTTGATGAATGTACAGAAGGATTGCGCTTGCAAGGAATAAGAGACAGCTCAACAGCCATCCGAGTCGGTGTAGGTTCGATTGAAAGGCCCGATGGGATAGAACAATCAGTACTTTTGAATAACCGAAGAGATGGATGGTGCCGTGAACCAACATCAGAATGATTAGTGTTGTTTTCATTTCATTATTTTTTAGATGGTTTTCTTGTAGCAATCTTTAGCATTTATTGGTTAAAATCTTATTCAAAATCTTGAACCGTTGCAGCCTGGGCTGCTTGCTAATTTTATCGGAAAGATAGCGCTTGTGTTAAAAGATAGATATGATTCCAATCAACTGCGATATTGATACGTATCATCTAGCATAAGCAGACCAACTGATACCTTTACACCTTCATATAAACGCACAGTATTGAACGATATAAACTAACTTATCGTAACAAAGTACGGCCGTTTAAATGGCTTTTTGAACGCAGTTTCTTTTTCTGAGATCCATACTGTTGACAATCATGGGTAAGCATGATTGATTTCACTGACAGAGCAAGATACCTTTACGAACTTTACCCTAAAAATATGTTATGAGAACAGTGTTAGTACCTACCGATTTTTCTGCACCTGCTTATAACGCTGCGTTGTACGCCGTAGAAATGGCGATAACGCTGCAGGCCTCTTTACATCTGGTACACGTAATGGAAGTCGCAGATAAAACACTTTTAGACACCCAGATTCTATGGCCCGTGCTTGATTATCAAGATGTAAAAGAAAAAGCCAATCAGCAGATGAACCTTTTGAAGCAACAGTTGAGGCTTCAAATTATAGAAAACAATGCTGGGGAAAAGGTTTCTGTCACGTCTTCTTTAGTAGAAGGCGTGGTTTACCAAGAAATTGCCGAAGAAATAGTACGCAATGCAGCGATATTACTTGTGGCCGCAATGCATGGAGCGGGTAACGCCGAACGGTTTATTTTTGGAAGTAAAAGTAGGGACTTTATCAGGCACATTTCTTGTCCTGTTTTATTAATTCCACATAACTTTAAATACGGGAAAATAAATAAAATTGCTTTCGCAACCGACCTTAGTCCAAACGACATAGCCTTAATAGAATTATTGGTTAAATATGCCGAGCCATTGCATGCCGAAATAGTGATCAGTCACGTAACTACTGACGCTAATGATGGTCAGCATCAGCAACAGATTGAATCTTTCGTGCGGGAGGTCGCCGGTAAGAATAACTATGATAAAATTTATTATCGCTATTTACCGGGCCAAACCATTGAGGACGGCATTTTACGGCTATCAGAAAATGGCGAAGTGGATGTTTTAACCATGGTTCATAGACCGGAAAGCGGCTTGGCTAAACTATGGCAGAGAAGTCATACAAAACAAATCGCTAAGCAAATAAAAATTCCGTTGTTGGTGCTAAAAGGCGCATCTATTAATTACTGAAAATTACGAAATAGGTTCACCTGCTGTTTCCTTTATCTTGCTAAAGATTAGCATAGGGACCTTTGGGTGAAAGGCCAACTCCTCTGCTAAAATTGACGGGAACAACTTTTCTAAGAAAGACCGATTTTGCCGGGTAAATAATACCAGCACGGAAGGCTTAAGGCGTTCTACTTCTTTCAATAATTGTGTAATGAAAGGTTGAAGTATATCTTTTTTTGTAATGTGAAAATCAACCGGATAAGCTGTTGATTTGGTATACGGGGCAGTAGATATGTCTTCGGGTGTGCTCGTCAAATGTAGCACATCTAAGTTTGCTTTGAACGGCTCAACAAATGTTAAAACCTCTTGTATTTCTCTTTTATAATCTTGCAGATCTGAAGCGTAGAGTACGCTCTTTAACGGTGTCGGCCGATAATTTGTGGGGACTACAAAGACCGGAATACATGATTTGGTAACAAGGTTACCGGTATTTGTGCCCAAGCGTCTGCTTAGTCCGCTAGCGCCCCGTGTACTGATTGAAATGTGAGTGATGTCTGTACTCTTAGTGCAAAACCGTAGAAGAGCGAGATCTGCTCGTAGCCCACTGATAACAGTACAGTCGTATAATTTGGGCTTAACTCCCATTTCTTGGTAACAAGCCTCAACAAAGTTTTTTAAGGATAGCGACTGCTCATCTTTATTGATACCGAAATGTTCATATGACATGTTCGGGTCGGTTTTATATACAATCGGTGCCACATAGATAAATAGCAGACGAGTATCTGTATAAGCTGCTATGTTAATGGCAAAACGGATTCCTCCTTTGGAGTTTTCCGAAAAGTCGGTCGGAACTAAAATGGTGTCCATAAGAATATTTTTAAGAGTTATTTGAATAAACTGTATAACGCGAAGTAAGTACATAAAAGGCGAGGAAACTATGATCTTCATAAGTACAATAAATGATTGTAGACATTAGTTGGTGTTCCAAACATATCACAATATAATGAGCGCAATCATCTTTGGCGGTTATCCAAATCATTCAAAAAGCGGAAGAAGTAAAAGAAATTTGAATTCGGTATGCTCCATTGTACAAATGGAAAAATTAACGAGGTAAAATGAATTAAACATGAAGAATATTCTCTTGATGATTGATGTTGCGAACAAAAAAGACAATGTTTTGCAATACGCGTTAAAACTAGCGCAAAGCTTGAAATCCAATATGATCTTATCCTGTATAATTGACGACAGAACGGCTAATTATGCACAGGCTTTTTCCGAATTGGAAAAAATTAAGGAGGATCTCAAAGGTCATTGGGTGGCTACGGATTTCAAACCGGTAATTACAAGCTTGGTTGAGCGGGGTGTTTTTGCAGAGACCATGTTTAACTTGGTTAAGGATCTGCATATTGAACTCATTTTAATGGGAGCGGCAGACGGTAAAAACACAACAGGGTTTTTATTTGGTAAAAAGGTAAGAGAAATTGTCGATAAGATAAATTGTCCCATCCTGATCATTCCAGAGCAGGTCGTTTTTGAGGGTTTAAAAAATATACTCTATGTAACTGATCTCAGGTACACGGATTTTAAAATCGTAATGGAGTTAGCTAAGCTCTCGGAACCGCTACATGTAAAACTATCTATGTTACATGTATGTGCAGAAGGTTTGCCGGATCTGACCGAAGATGTCATTGAATCTTTGTTTACGGAAACCATATCTTCGCGGGTTAAACAACGTATACGTATATTCAACGCTGGTAAGCATGGCCACGCGGAAACGATCATCAACCGATTGATGACTTCGGAGGACCAGGGAATGTTGGCAATTGCACATCGTAAGCATCATTTCTTCGCTCATCTATTTTCTGATAAACCGGCTGAGGGTGCAGAAGTTTATAAGCGCGTGCCTATTTTACTAATGCCGGTGGCCTAAAGTAGGCCATCAAATCTCTCTTTGGCTAGCTTTTCTCTTGCTGAACCCGTAGCATCTTAACGAGTTCGGTAATCAACAGCGGAAAAAAAGAGAATAGTAAGGCAACTGCCCAATCTGTCCAACTGAGTAGTTCTAGATGAAATGCTTCTCGCAGAAAAGGTATCATGATAGCAGTCAATTGTAGAATAAAACCTGTTATAATTGCATATACAAGGTATTTATTAAAAAGAAGGCTAAGTCTGAAAAGATGTTTTCGTTTACTTCTAAGGGATAAGGCATAAAGCAATTGACTTCCAACAAGTACGATAAATGCCATGGTTTGGGCATAAGATAAAATTTCGTCGTCTTCAACGTTGTTAAATGGGCTTGCTTCATTAATGTAAAAGCCATAGTAAAAGGCAAATAAGGCGTTCAGGCCAATAAGCAACCCGCCCCAAAAAACTTGAGTCGTCGCACCACCGGAAAAGAAACTTTCCCGAAGCCGTCTTGGTTTAGCTTTCATGACTTCGGGATTGGAAGGGTTCATCCCCAAAGTAACTGCAGGCAACGAGTCTGTAATTAAATTAACCCACAATAGCTGCGTTGCTAATAATGGGGTTGGCCAACCAAGTAGTAAGCTAAAGACTAATGTGAAAACTTCGCCCAGATTGCAAGAAAGCAAAAAGATAACCGATTTCTTAATGTTGTTATAAATGTTTCGGCCTTGCTCAACAGCTGTGATGATAGTAGCATAGTTGTCATCTGTTAACACCATGTCGGCGGCACTTTTAGCCACATCTGTTCCGGTTATACCCATCGCTACTCCAATGTCCGCCGCCCTCAACGAAGGGGCATCATTGACTCCGTCGCCCGTCATTGAGACAATGTTTTTACAACGTTTCAGCGCATTGACTATTTTAACTTTATGTTCCGGCGAAACGCGAGCAAACACACGGTATTGCATAACCTGTTTGATAAATTCTTCCTCAGAAAGCCTGTCAATTTCTTGTCCGGTAATAACCTCTTCCATTTTATTAGCTATCCGTAGCTGGTGAGCAATGGCGAAAGCTGTTTTTTTATGATCGCCGGTAATCATGACCGTTATGATACCCGCACTTTTTGCTTTTTGTACTGACAATACCGCCTCTTCTCTTAGCGGGTCAATCATGCCTACAAAACCCAATAAGATTAAGTTTTGTTCTAGATCTTCGGGTTTAACTTTATTCGAATCTATTGATTTATAGGCGGCGCTCAACACCCGCAATGATTGATTAGACATGTTTTCCGCGAATTCGCGATAAAACTGTTTTTTTTCATCATCCAAAAGTTCTTTCTCCCCTCGTTCTGCTACAAAACGACATTTCTCCATAAGCTCATCTAGTGCCCCTTTTGTATATACAGTATAGGACCCGTTTTCTTCAACCACGGTTGACATCAATTTCCTGTCCGAATCAAAGGGTAACTCTGCAATACGTTTGTTGCTTTCGTATAACGATTTGCGATTTATCTGAAGCTCATCTCCCCATTGCAGTAGGGCGATCTCGGTTGGGTCGCCTGTAACCTGTCCATCACCAACCGTGGCGTCCGAACAGAGAATCATGGCTTTGGCCAAGGAAAGAGGATCGCCTTCTTTACCGTTGGAAAGACAATAATCAGTTACCTTCATACGGTTTTGAGTGAGTGTTCCCGTCTTATCTGAACAGATGATAGTTACCGATCCCAACGTCTCAACAGCTGACAGCTTGCGTATAATAGCGTTTTGTTTTGACATCCTGGTAACGCCTATGGAAAGCACAATTGCCACAATAGCTGCTAAGCCTTCCGGAATTGACGCTACTGCCAACGATACAGAAAGAAGAAACATATCCAGTAAGTTTCTCCCCTGAACCATCGCAATCACAAATATCAACAAGCATACGCAGATAGCAATTCTTCCAAGAGTTTTTCCGAGATGTTCAAGGCGCTTTTCGAGCGGTGTTTTATGAGTTTCTTGACCTGTTATCAGATTGGCGATTTTTCCGATCTCCGTTTTCATACCAGTGGCCGTAACGATGCCTAATCCTCGCCCCGTACTTACTAAGGTTGACATATATGCCATATTATAGCGATCCCCAAGTGGTGTTTGATGGTCATCTGTAATAAAGGAAGCGTCTTTTAAGCTAAGCACCGATTCGCCGGTAATAGCCGATTCATCGATTTTGAGGTCAATCGTTTCCAATAAGCGAATGTCAGCAGGGACGCTTCGCCCTACTTCCAGAATCACAACATCCCCGGGAACAAGATCCTTTGCGTCTATTTCCGTTGTTGTATTTTCCCTTTTAACAATTGCCCTCGGTCGACTAATCTTCTGAAGTTCTTCAATGGCATTACTTGCTTTAATCTCTTGGAATACGCCTAATAGTGCGTTTAATATAATGACGCATAGAATAATAACGGCATCAACATACGCTCCAACAAAAACAGTTATTAAGGTGGCGGCAAACAGGATATAAATTAACCAATCTTGGAGTTGCGTAAAGAAGAGTCTTAAAACGGTCTTTCTTTTTTCTTTTTGAAGCTCATTGACGCCGGTTTTGTTCCGTCTTAATAAAACTTCTGCATTCGAGAGACCGGTTTGTTCGTCAACGTCAAGCGTTTTAAGAACCTCAGCCCTTTCTTTGAAAAACCACGTTGCTTCTTTCATTTTATATTTAAGAAAGTATTCCCCTTTTGTTGATTTATTACGCCTCTCAGTAACACTTGTTTGTTTGCGCATATAATGTAGATTGATAACAATCATCGTTAGCGGCTGTTTTAATCACCCTCATAAATAGACTTATAGGGAACCTCCCTACGATCTATAATTCGCGACAGACAAAATGCACAATACTCGGAGGCTAATTAATGATCAACATCATATGAAGAACTGTTTTCGATTATCGTCCTTCCGATGGGCGGTAACTAAATTTAACTAAAATAATTAGATTATGGAAACAATATTAGCTGCAACGGATTTTTCACAACCGGCGACAAATGCTGCGCAATATGCCGCCCAGTTGTGTAAGCAACTTAAGGCGCGTTACTTGGTTCTCTATCATGCTTATAAATTATTACCAATTTCGAGGGAAAATCCGGAAAGCATGATGTTATCTCAAGAAAAAATGCAAGAATGTATGGAGGTGTTTTTGAGTGAGTTACGAGAAAGCCTATTGCCACTAGCACCCGAAAATACCTTGATTTTAACGAAAGCCGATTCCCGACCTTTAGAAACAGGGCTTGCAAATCTTGTTGAAACATGCGAGGCCAAACTTATAATAATCGGTTCTGAAAGAGATGTATTGAAGAAATTGCTGGTAGGAAGCAGTACGAAGAAGCTCATGAAAACGACCCATTCGCCCATACTGGTGGTTCCACCGCAAGCAAAATTTAAAGCGATTAGGAAGATTGTAATGGGCTGCGATCTGAAAAACGTGGCAGACACTGTACCGATCGCCAAACTAATTCAACTGATAAAGAGCTTTCAGGCACAACTGATGGTCGTTAACGTGGGGAAAAATGCGAAAGTACCTTTGGATGATCGCGAAGCATACGAACAACATACATTTTATGATTTGTTTGAAGAGTTAGATCCATCCATTCAATATATAGAAGGGAATGACGTTAGCAAAGGACTTTTGGATTATGCCGATCAGTTTGATGCGCAGATGATTGTTGTGGTAGCCAAACAGCACTCCTTGCTAGAGCGTATTACCAGCTCAAGTGTCTCAAAAGAGTTGGCCGCATCCGCTGAATTGCCTGTTTTAATAATTCGAAAATAATAGCGAGGGATATCTTTTGAAAGAGCCATGATCATCATCAAAAATGAATCGATCATCAGTTTTTAGCAAACTATCATCGGGTAATGCGAAGAAAATTATCGGAAAACTAATTAAATAACCATGGAAACCAATCAATATATTATTCCATTTTTTAAACTCCGTGCAAGTGATGTAGCCTTAGTAGGTGGTAAAAACGCGTCGTTAGGAGAAGTGATTAATTAATTACAAAATCTCGGCGTGCAAGTTCCTGCGGGTTTTGCGATTGTTGCTAACGCCTATCGGTATTTTCTGAAATTCAATCAGCTGGAGGAAAAGCTGAAAATGGTATTGAAAAGTCTTGATTCGAAAGAGCTTACGAACCTGGAAAAGATAGGGAAGGAGTGTCGGAATTTGATAAAACATGCGGTATTACCAGATGATTGGAAACAAATGGTACTGGCTTCATATCGGGAACTCGCTAAGGGGACTAAAGATCCTGTAACAGTTGTTGTGAGAAGCAGTGCAACTTCAGAAGATCTTCCGGAAGCCAGTTTTGCAGGTCAACACGATTCTTTTTTGAATGTGAAGGGAGAGCAGGAACTTTTAATAGCCTGTCATCGTTGCTATATCTCTTTGTTTAATGATCGTGCTATTAAATATCGCTTGGATCATGGTTTCGACCATATGCAGGTTTTGTTAAGTATTGGTGTCCAAATAATGGTAAGAAGCGATCGTGGAGCCGCGGGGGTTGCTTTTACCGTAGATCCAGAAACGGGGCACGAAAATATCATTTACCTAACCGGATCCTGGGGTTTAGGTGAAAATGTAGTACAAGGAGCTGTAAGCCCAGATGAGTTTTATCTTTTTAAACCGGCTGTCATCCGCCAACAATATAGTCTCATTCAAACCAAGTTGGGCAGGAAAGAGAATACCTTGATATTGCGAGAAGAAGTATCAATGAGCAAATCAACGGTAAATGTCAAAACACCAATAGATTTAAGAGAGCGATTTGTTTTAGATGAAGACGAAGCCATGAAACTTGCCTATTGGTGTTATCTGATTGAGCAGCACTATGGCATGCCTATGGATATTGAATGGGCTAAAGAGGGCGAAACCAATGAGCTGTTTATCGTACAGGCACGCCCCGAAACCGTTCACGGGCGTAAGAAAGAAGTGACGCTTACTACCTATAAGTTACAGGACAGAGCGGTTCCTCTTTGTTCGGGAAGGGCAGTAGGGAAGGCGATTGTCAGCGGCCGTGTTTGTTTGGTACATTCGTTGGCGGATGCAGACAAAGTTAAGCAAGGCGATATCATCGTGTCAGATATAACTAACCCGGACTGGAATGTGCTCTTAAAAAAAGCGATTAGCATTGTTACGAATAAAGGAGGTCGAACCAGTCATGCTTCCATTGTGGCAAGGGAATTAGGTATTACAGCCGTAGTGGGAACGCACAATGCAACTGAAATACTAAAGGATGGACAATTGATAACGGTAGACTGTGCGCAAGGTGATAGCGGATATATTTACGACGGTCGTCTCCGTTGGGAAGTTAAGGAAACCAGCTTGGAACACTTAACTAAAACTCGAACGGCTCCCATGTTGATACTGGCCGATCCAGACAGAGCGCTTGACCTTAGCCGATATCCCAACGAAGGGGTTGGTCTCTTACGGATGGAATTTATCATCAATAACAGCATCCAAATCCATCCAATGGCACTAATAAAATATGATGAACTTGCAGATAAGAACGTGAAACATAAAATCGATTCGCTAACAAAGCACTTTCCCGACAAGCGAAAATATTTTATTAATAAACTTTCAGGGGCCATTGCCATGGTTGCAGCTGCTTTTTATCCGAAAGATGTTATTGTAAGAATGAGTGATTTTAAAAGTAACGAGTATGCTAAATTGATCGGTGGAGAAGAATTTGAGCCAAAGGAAGAGAACCCGATGCTTGGCTTTCGTGGAGCTTCCCGCTATTATCATCCAAAATATAAGGAGGCGTTTGGCCTTGAATGTCAAGCCGTAAAACGCGTACGAGTAGAAATGGGGCTCGATAACGTAAAAGTGATGATCCCATTTTGCCGGACGGTAGATGAAGGTAAAAAAGTGCTAGAGATAATGAGAGGTTATGGACTTGTGCAGGGCGAAAAGCAACTCGAAATTTATGTGATGGCTGAGATTCCTTCTAATATCATTTTGGCCGAAGGATTCGCTTCCGTATTCGATGGCTTTTCGATCGGTTCTAATGATTTAACGCAGCTAACTTTGGGTGTTGATCGCGATTCCGCAGATGTAAGTAATCTATTTAACGAAAAGGACATGGCAGTGCTAAGCCTGCTAGAGCAATTGATTAAAACTGCGCGAGCCCATAACCATAAGGTGGGGCTTTGCGGTCAGGCACCGAGTGACTATCCTGAATTTTCAGATTTTTTAGTCCGAAAGGGCATCAACAGTATCTCTTTCACAGCAGACGCCTTGTTGCAAGGAATCGAATACATAGCGAAAGCGGAAGCAAAATGGTATGGGCAAAATGAGGATGATTCCTATCATGACCAGACCTGTTTTCGATCATAGTAAGATTTCTTTCCTATAAATAACTTTATACTAAACAATAGAAAACATGATACGCACACCTCAACTTTGGACAAAATTTTATGAGAACCTGGCCTTTCTCTTTTATAGCCTTACCTACTGTGACCGCGATATAACGGATAAGGAGGTAGAGGCCGTTAAAGGCCTGGTACAGGAAGCGTGGCTCGATTTTGAACCCTCTTTGGACGAGTACGGTTATGATGCCGCTTATCAGATTCAGGCGGTGTTTGATTGGCTATTCGATAGCAGGCCAACAGCTTCATCCGCCTTCAAACGGTTTAGTAGTTTTGTAGACGATCACCCATCGTTCATTGATCAAAAGTTAGCTGAAGCAATTTTCAGTTCTGCCAATAAAATAGTCTCGGCCTACGGTCATCGGAATAAAATTGAACTGGGTTACCTATACTTGCTTCAAGATGTATTGAAAGAATCATATAAGAGCAATAAAAAACCTTCTAATGGAAAAGTCTCTTAAGAAATACGCTAATCCTTAAGATCATGTCAATCCGTACAACATTAACAAATAAACGATATTACGCCTGGCTATTACTGGCAGCCGGCTTAGTACTTATCGGGCTTGGCGTATGGGTCTTTTTGAGTCCGATAATCTCCTATAGATATATTTCTATCGTTTTTATCATCCTGGCTTTAACAGCCGGCGTTTTTGAGATATCTTTTTCACTGTTCAGTCGTAAGATGATTCCCGACTGGCCTTCGTTCGTATTGGGCGGTGTTCTGGACATTGCAATTGCCGGTTATGTGTTCTTTAATCCCTGGCTATTGATGGTTCTTTTACCACCTTTTATGGGCGGTATGTTATTGGTTAAACTGATTATAATCATTCAGAATACAGTTAGCATATGGAGAAGGAAACCCGTTAACTGGTGGCTCGTGATGGTAGCAATTATATCAATTGGTTTCGTGTTGCAACTACTGTTGAGGAACAATTCGATAGAAATGACGGATTTGATGGCATTAACAGGTGTTGGCTTTATATTGGCGGGTGTTTTTCGTATTTATCTTTTTGCAAAAGCCCGAAACATAATTGCCGAACGTTAAAAATTGGCTTTATGAGAACTTTTCTTGTAGCGATCGACTTTTCCGAGTCGGCGCTGAATGCAGCTAAATACGCTACCGCTTTTGCTTCACGGGTAGAAGCTTCCAGGATAATTCTTTATCATAGTTTGGATGCATTGCATGGCTATTTCGATATCGCGCAACTACCTGAAGCCATTAATGAATCCACTGTAGATGAGGCTGCACATAAATTAGCGGAAATCAAATTATGTTTACTGGCTATTGATCCATCTATTGAGATTGTTTGCGAAATTGATCACTGGAACTTAATCGAAGGGATCAATCGGATCCAGGCCCGGGAAGCCATTGATCTGATCGTGGTGGGACGGACCGGTAAATCAAGGTTAAGCAGACTTTTATTAGGTAGTAATACCGCCAGACTTTGTGCTACATGCGATACTCCCCTTTTAGTAATCCCTGCTTCGATTTCGTTTAAACCCATAAAGCGAATGGCATTAGCTTGCGATTTTAAGGAAGTTACCGCAACCATACCGGTTAATATAATTAAAGGACTCACAAACAAATTGGGAGCCGAATTGCTCGTTGTGAATGTTGATTATCGAGAAGAAGAGTATTATGATCCGCATATGATAACACAGCAGTATGCTCTACACGCGTTACTGGATAATCTCAAGGCAACGTATTTCTATGTGGATAATAAATCTGAAAGACAAGGAATTCTAAAATTCGCAAGAGAACAGGAGGTACAACTGATCTTGTTGATTAAAAAACAACATGCTCTGGGTGAAAGCTTCCTACATAGAAGTGTATCAAAAGAAATGGCTCTGTATACTACCATTCCTGTTCTTTTAATAAAACCGACTGAAACAAAACAATAATTTTTAACAAAGCCACTTGTATAGCAGGTCGCTATTAATCTGTTTACTATGAAAAGTGATGTAGAAATTCAACAAGATGTAATCGATGAGTTAAAATGGGAACCCATACTCGATGCGTCAGAAATTGGTGTAACTGTGAAAGGTGGGGTTGTTACCTTGTCAGGCACGGTAAGTACCTATTCAAAAAAAATGGCTGCGGAACGGGCAGCCCGCAGAGTTCAGGGGGTAACAGCCTTAGCTGAGGATATTGAGGTCGTGTTTTTTGCCGGAACAATGCATACGGATACAGAAATAGCTCAAGCGGCGGTGGAGGCCATTAAATCACAAGCCAGCCTTGCTGATCAGCACATTCAAATTAAAGTAGAGGAAGGAGTGGTCAAACTAGAAGGACAGGTAGAATGGGAGTATCAACGCAATGAAGCAAAAAAGGCGATGGAGAACTTAAAGGGTGTCCGATCGGTTATCAATTTAATCAACATCAAACCAAGAGCTACAGCTAAGGATGTTGAACAACAAATTGCGGCGGCTTTTCAGCGACATGCAAATATTGATGCACGTAATATTCAAATCGAAATCGATAAAGATCGGGCGATCTTGCGAGGCACCGTACGTTCATTGGCTGAAATGGGAGATGCAGTAGATGCTGCATGGGCCGCACCCGGTATCTCCAAAGTGGAGAATGAGCTGACGGTTAAATTAGCCGATTATCCACGCTATGATGATTAATGACATTTGATTGAAAGCCTATGAGGCATATACTGTGATTCATTTCACTGCTGTTTGTTTATATAGTTATTAACTATAGTTGCAGGATTAGTCGACTATAAAATTTTAAAACGGTGATTATTACAATAACAATGAATCCGGCAATTGATCGGGGTGTTTCTGTCGAGAAGATGACACCGGAAAAAAAGATGCGTTGCGTTCAGGAGAGCCTTGAAGTAGGAGGCGGAGGAATTAACGTTAGTAAAGCCATCAAAGAACTGGGAGGTTTAAGTTATGCTATTTTTCCTTCCGGCGGAGAGAACGGTCGATATTTCGAAGAGATTTTAGCCGATAAAGATATACCACATACAGCCATTAAAGTGGCCAGCAATACACGCGAGAACCTAACGGTCGTTGAAACTGCCTCTAATTTCGAGTACCGATTCGTGATGCCCGGACATGAACTCAGCTCCACCGAATTCGACCGTTGTTTTTCAGCAATTGTTATGCTAAGCCCACTGGCAGACATTATGGTAGTAAGTGGAAGCTCACCTAAGGGCGTGCCGGACGACTTCTATTTACGTCTTGCAGAAGTTGCCAGAAAGAGCAATGCCTTATTGGTGATTGATGCATCAGGCAAATCCTTAAAGCTTGCGTTAGAAGCCGGAACTTATTTGCTCAAGCCAAATTTGTCCGAACTTGCCAGTTTGGTAAATAAGGAAAGTGTTGACGAAGAAGAGGTTAAAGCCATCGGTCAGGATATTATTGGTAAAGGACAGTGTAAGATGTTGGTGGTTTCTCTGGGTAAACGTGGTGCTATCTTATTGGCGGATGGTGTATACGAAGAAATCGAAGCACCACCCGTGCAGCGAGTGAGTACAGTGGGAGCCGGAGATAGTATGGTGGCCGGAATGGTATGGATGCTTCAGCAAAAGAAGAGTTTTTCGGAGGTAGCCAGATTTGGCGTGGCTTGTGGTACGGCGGCAACGTTAAATAGCGGTACACAGCTCTTTCATAAGAGGGATGTTTATAAGCTATATAAATTAGTTAAAACAAAGGAGCTGAAATTATGAAAATCTTGGTTACAACGGATTTATCATCTAATTCTAAAGGAGGAATACGCTTTGCTTTGCAACTTGCCGAGCACTATCAATATGAATTAACATTTTTTTATACCTATCACAACGAGAGACCTACTTGGAATGACCTATCTTATAAAGGATTTCAAAACACTGAACTGCAAAATGAACGTATAAAATTGATAAGGTTTATTCGCAAAGTTGCCGGAAGCATAGATCTTCAGCAGCTACAGCTTTATTATCACGTTCAAGAATCGCTGTTCGTTGCGCAGCACATTCTCCAGTATGCGCAGCTCCATCAATTTACATTTATTTGTATAGGTCGAAGCGCGGCCGGATGGCATCGAAAACTGTTTGGAAGTGTGGCTAATATATTAATAAAACAATCACATGTTCCTATCATCATTGTACCTCCTGATTATAGAAGAAGAAAACTCCGAAACGTATTATATGCTTCCGACTTAACGAATTTCGAAAGCGAGTTAAACATGGTGTTGGTTTGTATGGAAACCCTTAAGCTAAAAGTAGACATCCTTCACTTTTCGCTTCCCTCAGATCAGCTCAATAACAAAGTAGCCTCTGCAACAGAAATTATTTCTAAGCTGCCCCCCAATACTGTCCAATTTTTTCAAGAGAAGTACAATTTTGAGGAGCCTCTCGTAAAGCATTTAGCTGTACAGTTAGCCAAATTTAACCCCTCTATACTTGTTATGTTTACAGATCAGCAGCGCACCTTCTTTGAGAAATTGTTTCTCGGTAGTGACACTGTTTCATTTTCTTCGTTGGCCAAATGGCCAATGCTGGTTTTTCCGAAACCGCTTACCTGATCAATCTCATTATGTCAAATAACCTAAATCATTAAGAATTATTTATTTAAGGAACTTAGTTATTATTTCTAAATTCAATATTATGTCAAACTTAGTTAAAGCTACTGACTTCCCATCATTTAGGTCAATGATGGAAGATTTCTGGAACACCGATGGCTTCTTTAGCAAACCGATCTTTAGCAAAACTTCTCTACCGCCGGTTAATATCCGCGATACGAAGGACTATTATGAATTAACATTAGCTGCGCCCGGGTATAAAAAAGATGATTTCAAGATTGCCATTGAAGACGGTATGATCAGCATTAGTGCCGAACATAAGTCAGAAAAGAAAGAAGAGAAGGAAAATTACACGCGGCATGAATTTCATCAGGAAGAATTTACGCGCGTATTTAGTTTGCCTGAAAATGTGACAGAAGATGCTATTAAAGCAAAGTATCAGGACGGTATTTTACAAATTGAACTAAAAAAAACAGCGAAATCCCCGTCTAATAAAAAAACGGTGCAAGTTTCTTAAGCGGAATCAATTTTGGGGGCAATTATATGCCCCTAAAATGTAAATTTGCGATATGGACGTTCTGGATCAAATTGAAGAATTTAGGTCTTCGCCGCAATTAAGAGAGATGTTGTATGCAAATAGCATACAGAAGACCTATAATGCAGGACATGTTATTTTAAGCGAACATGCGTACATCCGTTCAATCCCTATTGTTACAAAGGGTACATTAAAGGTTATCCGTACAGAAGAAGACGGACGAGAGATTTTACTATATTACATCAAGGCCGGCGAAAGTTGCATCATGTCATTTTTAGGAGGACTTCACAACGAAACGAGTAAGGTTAGGGCCGAAGTGGAGGAAGACGCCGAAATTCGCTTCCTGCCCATGGAAAAGGTCTCATTGTTCATTAGAGAATACCCACAGTGGCTCGATTACATTTTTCGCCTCTATCACAAACGTTTTGAAGAATTACTGGATATGGTGAACGCAATTGCGTTTAAGAAAGTTGACGAACGATTGCTAACGCTATTACGGAAAAAAAAAGAACTTTCGGGAAACAATATGCTGAGCATTACGCACGAGCAATTGGCGAACGAACTTGGTACCGCACGTGTGGTTGTTTCCAGACTTTTAAAACAGCTCGAAGACGATGGTACGGTAAAGCTCGGTAGAAATAAAATCGTTCTTGTGTAACAAAAGTAGCTGTACAGATCTTTGAATTGACGGACCTTTGATCCATCTAATAAAACAGAAATGGACCTCATCGGTTATTTTGCGTCAATTTTAATAGGTATCTCGCTGGGATTGATCGGAAGCGGCGGTAGTATCCTTACCGTACCGGTATTAGTTTATCTGTTTCATATTGACGTTATAACCGCTACGACCTATTCGTTGTTTATCGTTGGCTTAAGCAGTGCCGCAGGTACATTTCCCTATTTTAGGGGAAATATGGTGGATATTAAAACTGCATTAATTTTCGGTATACCTTCCGTCTTGGCAGTTTTCTTTAGCAGACGGGTCATTGTACCGGCGATACCGGAATCTGTATTTGAAATTGGCAATTTAGCCGTCACGAGAAGCACCCTTCTCCTTTCCATCTTTGCCGTGTTAATGGTAATAGCCTCCTATAACATGATCGCAAAATCGGAAGAAGCTGACCAACCAAAAGTAAACAGGCAAAAGCCATTCAGTAATTTACGTATCCTATCCTTGGGTGCGCTCGTAGGACTTGTTACAGGATTGGTTGGAGCAGGAGGTGGTTTCCTTATAGTTCCGGCACTTATAGGTTTCCTTAAAACGCCTATAAAGACAGCTATAGGGACATCGCTGTTAATCGTTGCTATCAACTCCTTAACAGGATTTCTATTCTCAGTAACATTTATTGCCATCAATTGGTGCTTCCTCCTATCGGTCACCTTGATGGCTTTTCTAGGCATTTTTGTTGGTAGTAAGTTGGCAAAAAAAATTGAAGGAAGAAGACTACGGTTTGCCTTTGGCTGGTTTGTTTTGATTATGGGTATTTATATCCTTTTAAGAGAATTGTTGTTCAAGTAGCGCACTGACTTGCGTCGTGTAACCAAAGTAACTGTACGGTAAAAAATTAGTTTACAACTTTAATAGATCATTAAACATTACATATCATGTTTTTTCAACACATTTATGATAAGAGTTTATCACAGAGCAGCTATCTGATAGGCTGCCAAACAATTGGGAAGGCTATTGTGCTTGACGCCAAGAGGGACATCGATACCTATTTAGCGCTTGCTGAGGAAAATAACCTGACGATAACCCACATTGCGGAAACCCATATTCACGCAGATTTTCTTTGCGGATCACGCGAATTGGCTGCGGTGACAGGGGCAGAACTTTACCTGTCTGATGAGGGAGGAGCCGCTTGGCAGTACGAGTTTCCGCACACCGGTCTAAAAGATGGTGATAAAATTAGTATCGGTAAACTTACGTTAGACGTGATACACACACCCGGGCACACACCCGAAAGCATCAGCTTTCTACTTACAGATCATGCCGCAAGTGACCAACCTGTAATGATCTTCACAGGCGATTTCATATTTGTCGGCGATGTTGGTAGACCTGATCTTTTAGAAAAGGCGGCCGGATTTTCCGGTACAACGGAGCGGGGTGTTCAACAGTTATACCAATCGCTTCGGAAATTTGCAGATCTTCCCGATTATGTTCAGGTCTGGTCAGGACATGGGGCCGGTTCCGCTTGCGGTAAGTTGCTCGGGTCGGTACCGAGTTCCACCGTCGGTTATGAAAAAATCAGGAACTGGGCATTTCAATTATATGGAAATGAGGAAAAGTTTGCGGACTATTTATTGGCCGGTCAACCTGAGGCACCACGATACTTTGCCATGATGAAGCGTCTCAATAAGGAAAGGCGACCGTTGTTGGCAGCTATTCCTCCGCATCCGAAATTAACAAAAGAACAGTTCAAAGCCGCTTATGATCAAGGAATCCAAATTATTGATACTAGGGATAAACGCCTCTTTGCTAAGGGATTTCTTTTGCAAAGCATTAATATACAGGCGAATAATTCATTTTCAACGTGGATGGGTTGGCTGCTGAGCTATGAAGAACAATTCATGCTGATAGCGGATGACGAGCAAATGAGCGATTTGACGCGAAAATTAATGCGTATCGGCCTCGATAACATAC
Organism: Olivibacter sp. 47; assembly: GCF_030372825.1. Classification (NCBI taxonomy): domain Bacteria; kingdom Pseudomonadati; phylum Bacteroidota; class Sphingobacteriia; order Sphingobacteriales; family Sphingobacteriaceae; genus Olivibacter; species Olivibacter sp. 47. Next base: position 3,872,639 of record NZ_JAUCNR010000001.1, on the reverse strand, counting down.
TAGGTTATATATCAGATATATGTGATGTGGGTGTTGAGCTGCAAAAAGCAGATGTGCTCTCGCTGCCCGAATTCAAAAGTTACCTAAACAGGAATGATGTGCAGTTAGTAGATGTGCGGAATGCTTCAGAATACCGTGAGGCACATATAGAAGGTTCCCATAATATTTTCGTTGGCACCTTGACAAGCAATCTGAACAAAATCGATAAAGATAAACATTTAGTCGTTTATTGCCAGTCTGGCGATCGTGCTACCATAGCTCACTCAATTTTAATAAAAAACGGATTCAATAATGTAAAGTACTATACAGGAGGGATGAAGGAATGGTTGGAAAACAAAGAGCCTGTTATAACAAAATCAGTTTTGTAGCTGGGAGTGTACAAGAGCGCAAATTAACTATAATTTATAAAACATGTTAGAACTTATTAAACAACCTTGGCCCTGGTACATTGCCGGGCCACTCATTGGCTTAACGGTTCCGATACTGTTAATTATCGGAAATAAATCCTTTGGTATCAGCTCTTCACTGCGGCACATTTGCGCGGCATGCGTACCTGCCAATATCCCTTTCTTCAAATATAACTGGAGAAGAGAGTCGTGGAACTTGTTTTTTGTCGTTGGTATTCTTATGGGCGGCTTCATCGCTAAAAACCAGCTTTCCGATGCCGATCCGATTAAGTTAGATCCTCGGTTGGTATCAGAACTCACAGATTATGGCATTACGGATTACAGCAGCTTAATACCTCATGATCTTATGAGTTGGTCAAGTCTCTTCACCCTGCGAGGTTTCATTATCCTCATATTTGGCGGATTCCTCGTAGGTTTTGGTAGCCGCTATGCAGGAGGATGTACCAGCGGACACGCTATTATGGGGCTATCTAATCTACAATGGCCATCATTGGTAGCAACCATCAGTTTTATGGCAGGCGGTTTTATTATGGCTAATTTTATACTCCCCCTTATCCTAACACTTTAATAAATATAAACATGCATTTAAAGATAATTGAAAGAAATAATAACGAAGAGCAAAATAGGAGGGACGTCACTGAAAACGACTCAAGGCGTCGTTGGTATCCAAATTTTAAATATCTGTTAGTGGGCATTTTTTTTGGGATTATATTCGTGAAATCCGAAGCGATCAGTTGGTTTCGTATACAGGAAATGTTCCGTTTGCAATCCTTTCACATGTACGGCATTATTGCAAGTGCCGTAGTTGTTGGTATAATATCTATAGGCATAATTAAAAGGTTTAATATCAAAACAATGGGTGGCGAGCCGATCGAATTTCAAGCAAAAAAATTCAATCGTGGGCAGTTGTATGGCGGGTTGCTCTTTGGATTTGGTTGGGCAATCACCGGAGCCTGCCCAGGTCCATTGTTTGCGCAAATAGGAACCGGAGCTCTTGTGATTGGAATAAGCCTTTTGAGTGCTATATTCGGAACGTGGGTTTACGGCTTATTAAGGGATAGACTGCCACATTAAGGTAAAGGCTTAAATAATAAGCTACTACAGTTTATCCCTATAAGATTACCTTTCGGAACGTCAGATTGATCCTCGGCCCCATGATCGCGTTCGATTTTGCTATCCTATGTTCCCAGTGAAGTTGCAGATCGCCTTTCATGAGCAGAAGGGAGCCGTGTTGCAGCTTGATGGAGTAGCGATTTGCATGGTCGTCCTTCCTGCGGAAATCAAAGTTCCGTTCGGCTCCCAGGCTCAGGGAGGCTATTTCGGTTTTGCGGCCGGGCACCGTATCCTTGTCGGCATGCCAGGCCACCGAATCATTTCCATCACGGTAGAGGTTCAGCAGCACGCCCTGAAAGGCCATGCCGGTAAATGCCTCCATGCGCTGCCTTACCACCTGCAGTTCCGGCAGCCAGGGTATCGGTTCGCGCCGGTCATCTGCCCGCAGCGGGCGGTCTCCGTACCATGCCGTCAATCTGGGCGTTACCACCTCCTTATCGTACATCTTAACCTTGGTCTGCTGCCAGGGTACATTGTGCAATAAAAAAGTAAGCAGTGTGTCCGCTTCCGGCCGTTCCATAAAGCCGGGCGTATAATCCATCAGTTCCCGTGGCAGTACCAGTTGCCGGTTATCATCAAACAGTTTCCCCTGCATCTCCAATCAATTAAAATTTACCTGAAATTACGTCCTTTCGGAAACAGCTCCAGTTGAGCATCAACCCGTACCTGCGTCCTTTTGTTTTTGGCGGGGAAGACATGGCCGTCTTTTTCATCGGCGGGCGAGAGCGTTCGCAGCTCAGCCTGTTTTCTTTCCTTCGGGCCGAGCAGCGTGAGCAGCCCGGAGAGATTGTAAAGCCTTTTGGCCACCACGTGGGTAACCTGTCCCTCGCGCTGC
>NZ_JAUCNR010000001.1:3693199-3870184 GCF_030372825.1 Olivibacter sp. 47 | reverse complement strand
AGTTTACCCTCTACCATCAACAGCTGCGAGTAGAGGATTTCCTTCCGGTACCGTTCAAAGAGGCTCGCAAAGGCCACCAGGTTGGCCACGCCCGTTTCGTCCTCGATCGTGATGAAACAGACACCGCCCGCCGTTCCCGGGCGCTGCCGTACCAGTACCAGTCCGGCCACCCGAACGGGCGTGCCATCGGGCCATCGGTCCAGTTCCCTCGTGGTCAGAATACCCCGCTCATAAAGCTGCCGCCGGATAAAGCTCACCGGATGCGCCTTCAGCGAAAGTGCCAGCGAGCTGTAATCCTGCAGCACATGTTCCGATTCTGACATCGCCGGCAGCCGCACCTTTTCTTCCGGTGTGCTCGCCGAAGGCTGCCCTTCAAAGATGCCCATGGGACGATCATGGAGGGCCGACACTTCCCAGAGCGCCTGCCTGCGGTCCATGCCCATCGAGCGGAACGCATCGGCATCCGCCAGGCGCTCCAGCGAAGCGATGGAAACCCCTGCATCCGGCAGGAAATGAATATGCGTATAAGGTATCTTCCGCGCCCGTACCAACGCTTCCATTTCCTCCCGGTTCATTCCCTTAACCTGCCTGAAACCCAGGCGCAGCGCGCAGTAAGGGCCTGTTTTCTCCTCCAGGGTATTGTCCCAATGGGAAAAGTTGACGTCCACGGGCCGCACCGTTACGCCATGCTCCCGCGCATCGCGCACAATCTGCGCGGGGGCGTAAAAGCCCATGGGCTGGCTGTTCAACAGCGCCGCGGCGAACACGTCGGGGTAGTGATGCTTCAGCCAGCAGGATACGTAGACCAAGAGGGCGAAACTGGCCGCATGGCTTTCGGGAAAGCCGTAGCTTCCGAAACCTTCCAGCTGGCGGAACACCCTTTCGGCAAATTCCTTTTTATAGCCCCGTGATATCATGCCGTCGATCAGCTTCCGTTCGAACCTGCTCACCAGACCCTTTGCCTTAAAGGTGGCCATGCTGCGCCGCAGTTCATCCGCTTCGGCAGGGGTGAAGCCCGCGGCCACAATGGCGATCTTCATGGCCTGTTCCTGAAAGAGGGGCACGCCCAGTGTCTTGCCCAGAATCGCTTCCAGCTCGGGAGAGGGGTATTCCACCTCCTCCTCACCGTTGCGCCTGCGCAGATAGGGGTGTACCATATCCCCCTGGATCGGGCCCGGCCGTACAATGGCCACCTCGATCACCAGATCATAAAAGTTCCGCGGTCGCAGGCGCGGCAGCATCGATTGCTGCGCGCGGCTCTCGATCTGGAATACCCCGATGGTATCGGCCGCGCTGATCATATCGTACACCTCGGGGTCATCCTGCGGTACGGTGGCCAGCGTCAGCTCCAGCCCGTGATGTGCCCGCGCCAGATCAAAGGCCTTGCGGATGCAGGTCAGCATGCCCAGAACAACTAACAACTAACAACTAACAACTAACCTTACCGTTTATCAAGTGGCACAAAGGCTCTGTTTTCCGGTCCGATATAATTGGCGCTGGGGCGGATGATTTTACCGTCCAACCGTTGTTCAATAATGTGGGCGCTCCAACCACTCACTCTTGAAATAACAAATAAGGGCGTGAAAAACAAAGTAGGGACGCCCATAATATGATAAGAGACGGCAGAGAACCAATCGAGGTTGGGAAACATTTTTTTCTTTTCCCACATCAGGGTTTCGATTCGCTCCGCTATCTTATACAGTTTGAGATCGCCAACTTCTTCCGATAGCGATTTGGCTACTTTCTTAATAACAATATTGCGTGGATCGGCAATGGTGTACACGGGATGACCGAAGCCGATGATCACTTCTTTTTGTTCCAGTCGAGCTTCAATATCTCTTGCCGCTTCTTCTTCATTGGGATACCTACTTTGTATGTCATACGCCACTTCATTGGCACCTCCGTGTTTTTGACCACGTAAAGCACCAATGCTTCCCGTAATGGCCGAATAAATATCCGAACCGGTACCCGTGATAACCCGGCCGGTGAAGGTTGAAGCATTAAACTCGTGCTCGGCGTAGAGATTTAAAGAAATCTGCATTGCCTTAATCCATGATTCGCTCGGTTCTTTTCCGTGTAAGAGATGTAAAAAGTGTGCGCCAATACTGTCGTCATTCGTTTCCACCTCGATGCGTTTGCTGTTGTGCGAATAGTGGTACCAATACAGCAACGCAGAAGGGTAGGAGGCCATTAGTTTGTCGGCGATATCTCGAGCACCCGAGATGTTATGATCGTCTTTTTCGGGCGATATGGTGCCTAAAAGAGAAGTGTACGTACGGAGGATATCCATCGGGTGTGCCGCAGCGGGAATCTGTTCCAATACATTTTTTGCAATAATGGGCAAGCCACGCAAGGCTTTTAATTTCGCCTTGTAGATATTAAGTTCTGCGGCATTTGGCAATTTTTCATGGATGAGCAGATGAGCGACCTCTTCAAAAGAGGCACCCTCTGCGAGATCTAAAATGTCGTATCCCCGATAGTGGAGATCATTACCGCTTCGTCCGACGGTGGATAAGGCTGTATTTCCCGCTAGGACGCCTGATAAGGCAACTGACTTTTTTGGTTTAAATGGTTGGTTCTCTTCTGTTGTCATAATTATGGGTTTTTCATGTTTATAGGTGACGATAATGCTGTCTCAGCCAAAATTACAGCTCTTCATGTCTTTTTGAATAGCTTATCAAGTTTCGTCTCGAAATCATAATATCCAATACTTTGATAAAGTTCCTCCCGTGTTTGCATATCTGCTATGACCGCTTGCTGCGAACCATCCTGCAGCAAATGTGTATACACTTTTAAGGCCGCTTTATTGGCCGCCCGAAAAGCGGATAAGGGGTAAAGAATAAGACGAACACCGGCGGCATGCAATTCAGCAACTGTCCATAAGGGTGTCATACCAAATTCGGTTATATTGGCTAATATAGGCAAACCGCTCGCTTTGGCGAATTCTGCGTATAGCCGGATTTCGTGTACAGCCTCTGCAAAAATAAAGTCGGCCCCGGCCTCTTGGTACTTATTTACTCGATCTAGTGTTCTTTCAATTCCTTCTGTCGCAAGCGCATCCGTGCGTGCACCGATCAGGAAGTTGGGATCAGTCCGCGCATCTACGGCCGCTTTTATCCGATCGACCATTTCGTCTGTACTCACGACTTCCTTACCTGGGCGATGGCCGCAGCGTTTGGCTCCTACCTGATCTTCGATATGAAGGGCAGCCGCGCCGGCCTTAATCAAGGACTTTACCGTACGGGCAACATTAAAGGCCGAAGGTCCAAACCCCGTATCCACATCCACCAACAAGGGCGTGTCGGTAACATTGGTAATCCGATTGACATCAATTAAGATATCTTCGAGGTTGGTGATTCCTAAGTCAGGAATGCCTAAAGAACCTGCAGCTACACCACCTCCTGATAAATACAATGCCTGAAAACCAGCTTGTGTAGCCAATAAAGCATGATTGGCGTTAATAGCGCCGGCAATCTGTAAAGGTCTATTCTTTTCCATCGCTTCTTTAAAGCGTAATCCCGCAGAAGAATTGTTCATAATAGGGTGTTTAAAAGATTGGCCACCGAACACAAGGTAAGGTGGCCAAACAAGTTACAAATTTTATTTAAGAAGCGTATAAGCTAATTATAATTGTCAAGAATTTTACGCTTATAAAAGGAACGATTTTTTTAATCAACTTTTTTCATCACTCGTTAGTTTTTAAAGGCATTTAACTTTTGGTTTGATCCAAAAGTTACAAAAGATCAAGGCTGTGTAGGCTACCTCGCAACCGATGGCAAAGCATTCGTGGCGCGTATTGGAGCCGTTTCACTTCCTCAATCCGCTTGTGTGCTGCAAGATGAACAGGTGTGCAAATGCTATACTGCTCGTTGCTTCGGTATCCTCCAAGGCCGTTCTTCCGACGCACAAGTCTATAGTACTAAGCTAAGGCTAATACGTCGGGTTAAAAGTAGAAGCCTTCCGTTCTGCTGAAATATCGCCTAGGAAATTTGCGGTTTGCACGTTACGTTGAGGCACTACCTTTAAAGCAAAGTTCCAAGCGATGAGTTTATTCGCGTTCTGTCCATTTTTGGTACTCATGAGCTCCCTACGGTCGGTTTTGGTTACTTTTTTCATCACTCGTTCGTTTTTAAAGGCATTCAAGCTACTTCGTGGTCAGCGGAAGAAAGTGACAAAAAAAATCGTTCTTTTAATCTAAACACCTTCATCTATATGTTAAAGGCGAAGCTGACCAACAGGGATTCACCGAAGGTAATCCCTGTTATAACTGCTTGATTTTGATGTTTCTGAAAGAGACGACATTCCCATGATCCTGTAAGGCAATTTTTCCTTTAGGATACTTGGCAAATCCTTCCCAATCGTGGAATTTACTTTTGGCAATCAATTGATTCCATTCTTCAGAACCTTTTTTGACATGAGCAGTTTGTACCCCGTTTAACCACAAAGTAATTTCTCCTTGATTATACAGAATACGCGCTTGGTTCCATTCGCCAACCGGCTTTGGTTTGGAAACGTCAGGTCCTCCGATTAAATCGTATAATGAACCTGCTAAGTGATTGGGAATAAAGCGATCACCCGCATTGATGTTATCCAATACTTGCATTTCTATTCCTGTTTGGTAAGTTGCACCATATTTTGGATCTTCATGGATACCAAATATAACACCACTGTTTCCGCCGTCACTTATTTTCCACTCCAAGGTCAGATCGTAATTTTCATATTCGGCGTCGGTTACCAAATCGCCTTTTTCCGCCTTATCAACGGTTGGATCGAAAACTAAGGCACCGTCTTTGACAGACCATGCGGCAGTGGCCTTGTCTTTTTGATAGGTGTGCCATCCTGTAGTGGACTTTCCATCAAATAGAAGCACCCATCCATCTTTCTTTTCTTTAGAGCTTAAGGCATTTGGCTTTTGCGCAAAGGTAGCTGTAGCCAGGAATAAACAGGCACAGATACTTAGTGAAATCTTCTTCATTTGTTTTTTCTTAATGTTTTTGTTGTTCTTTAGTTCTGATTCGTTTACTGTGGTTAACTGTTAAAACGTTTTTGCGCAAGATATAAAAATCTCCGGAAAATTGAAGTTGTTTTGTCATATTTAAGGATTCATTAACAACTTTGTTTCATTCACCTTGACTGATATTTTCAATTTGTATAAGTTTGGCTCTTCTTCATGAGCTTACGATCGATCAGCCATACGCAAGTCCTATTGATGGGCGTGTGTATTTTTTTATGTTTAATTGCGTATAAAGGACGTGCGCAGACTGAACTGTTACATGAATTGTCTATTCATAGTGATAACGATGCCTATTTGTTCATTAATCAGGACCAATACTATACTAACGGAATATCCTTTAGCTATCGTCAATTAGTCGACAAGGATTTTAGTGCTGCGAGTGCTAAGAAGAAGATCTGGGGAATAGCGATAGGCCATAAACTATATAATGCATATAACGGTTTCAGCGAGTTGGTATTGATGGACAGGCCTTTTACCGCCTATTTATATGGACGGGTGAACAAGGCATGGTTCTATCGGGACGAATCGAGCTTAAACCTTGGTGCAGAAGTGGGCTTATATGGTAAAGGTGCTTTTGGCGAGGCGCTACAGGAAGGTTTTCACAATCTGTTCGGCTTTTATGAAATCAGCGGTTGGGAGTATCAATTGCGCGATCATGTAACACTGGATTTGCGGGCGAAGTATAGTCGACTGCTACTACGAAGTACCTCCGGTAAAATGGATCTGCAGCTTCAATCAAGCATGTCTCTGGGCTTAAATCAAAGTTTTATCGGTGCGGGCCCGGTATTGCGGCTTGGCAAATTGAACGCTTTGTACGCGTCTGCTTATAACGGGAGTCGGTTATTTCAAAAAGGCGAGGTTGTCAATAAAGAGCGTTACTTTTACTATCGGCCAATGCTGTTTTACCGATTATACGATGCGAGCATACAGGGAGGGATGTTACTGGATGACAAAGGACCTGTTACCTTTGGCATTAAGCCTTGGATGCTTAGTCAAATTGTTGGCTTCACTTATGCGCATCGTCACGTAACGATCGACGCGCATCTCCAGTTTAATACCAAAGAAGTTAAAAGTAATGCCACTGCCCATCAGTTTGGCTCCATTTCGATTGGATATGCCTTTTAATACGCACAATAAATTTGTAATTTATTTGTAACATTTTAAAGTGCCCTGCGTCTAGTGGAATAAAGTGCACGCAAAAAAGCTCATAAATTCATATTAAACGCAAGGCCTTGAAAGCTTTTATTTTATCAATTACTATTTCTCTCTATTTCTTTTCCTTTTCCTTCGCCCAACAAATAACGCTTAGTGGCACCGTGAGAGACGCTTCCAGTGGTGAGACATTGATCGGCGCCAGCATCAAGGTGAAAGAGAACGCTTCCGGTGTTAGCGCCAATTCGTATGGCTTTTACTCATTAAGCCTGGCAAAAGGAAGGTACACCATTCAGGTATCCTCGGTAGGCTATACCATGCAAGAACGAGCGGTTGAATTAAGCGGGGATCTCCGCCTGGATTTTTCACTGGAGCCGGCTAATCAACTCGAAACAGTCGAAATCAATGCCGTTTCGAGTAGGGAGCAAATCGAAAGCCCGCAAATGGGTGTCAACAAAATTAGCATTAAGGAAGTGAATAATGTGCCCGTATTGTTTGGGGAACGCGACGTGTTAAAAACCATTCAATTGCTCCCGGGAGTGTTAAGTGCGGGCGAAGGGAATAGCGGTTTTTTTGTGCGGGGAGGAACAACCGATCAAAATTTGATTTTACTTGATGAAGCCATGGTTTATAATGCATCCCATTTGATGGGCTTCTTCTCTACCTTTAACTCCGATGCGATCAAAGATGTTAACCTGTATAAGGGTGGAATGCCTGCGCAATACGGTGGGCGCTTGGCGTCGGTACTGGACGTCAATATGCTGGATGGTAATAATCAACGTTTCGGTATGGATGGCGGCATCGGCCTAATTGCTTCTCGATTAAAGGTGGAGGGCCCCATAAAGAAGGGCAAGGGGTCTTTTATGTTAAGCGGTAGGCGTACCTACGCTGATTTATTTCTGAAGCTTTCTTCGGACACTTCGGTAAACAGCAGCGTTCTGTATTTTTATGATTTGAACTTAAAAGCCAATTATCAGCTTGATCAAAACAATACACTCTATCTTTCAGGTTATTTCGGAAAGGACGTGCTGGGCTATGCAAACGACTTCGATTTCGATTGGGGAAATGCTACCGGAACCTTACGGTGGAACCATGTCTTCAATAGCCGACTTTTCTCAAACACCTCATTTATTTACAGCGACTTTAAGTATAATGTGGGCGTGTATACCGATAACAATGATTTGAAAATCAACTCGCGTATACAGAATTTGAACTTGAAACAGGATTTTCATTACTTTTCAAGTAGTCGCAGCAATCTACGTTTCGGATTAAACCTAATGCGGCAGGAAATCTCACCGGCGGGTATCGACGCCTCGGAAGAATCGGATATCAATTCGTTGCGAATTGAAAATAGGCAAGGCTATGAGCTGGCGGCGTACCTCTCGCATGAATGGAAACCTAGTAATCGGCTCAGCTTTATTTATGGCTTGCGATTGAATTCCTTCTTATTAATGGGGCCCGGTGAATTTAATACTTATGATTCAGAAGGTGATATTATTCAAACCGATATTTATGGAAGTGGTAAATTGGTAAAGAGCTACATTAATCCGGAACCGCGATTTTCCGTCAACTATATGCTCAATGAGAATAGCAGCGTGAAAGCTTCCTATAACCGCAATACACAAAACTTACATCAGCTCACGAATACAACCTCATCGTTACCGACGGATGCCTGGGTATTGAGCAGTAACAATATAAAGCCCCAAATAGCGGATCAGGGTGCCTTGGGGTATTATCGGAATTTTAATGATGATCAGTACGAATTTTCTGCGGAGGTGTACTACAAGGATATGCAAAATCAGATCGATTATAAAAATGCTGCTGATTTACAGGCAAACGCGCATGTAGAAGCGGAATTGGTATATGGTGTGGGTAAGTCTTACGGACTGGAACTTTTTATGAAGAAAAGAACGGGCCGCTTGAATGGGTGGGTTAGCTATACATTATCCCGAAGTAAAAGAAGATTTGATGAAATCAACAATGGTAATTGGTTTGCTGCCCGCCAAGACCGTATCCACAATATTGCGATTGTGGGTATGTACAAATTTTCCGATCGTTGGAGTTTCTCCGGAACCTTTGTATATTACACGGGTAATGCCGTTACCTTCCCAAGTGGAAAATATAGTATCGGTGGTAAATCCACTTGGTACTATACGGAGCGAAATGGTTATCGTATGCCGGATTATCACCGCTTGGATTTAGGGGCGACGCTGGAATCGAAACCCGGAAAACGTTTTAAGTCGAGCTGGACCTTTGGTCTCTATAATGCCTATAACCGGAAAAACGCTTATATTATTGATTTTAGGGAAAATGAAAATGACCCGAATGTTACGGAAGCCTATAAAGTGGCCTTGTTTGGTATTATACCTTCAGTAACGTGGAATTTTAAATTTTAAGGATGATAACTATGAAAAAATCCCTTTCTTTTTTAAATAAGCAATTGTATATAAATATTTTAACTGTTTCAATGATTCTTTTTGGTTTAAGTTCCTGTGAAGAAGTGATTGATATTGAATTAAAAGAAGCTGATCAGGTGTTGGTGATAGAAGGCGGGGTGTCGAATACCGAAACAACGCATTATGTTTATATATCCAAAACGGTACCCTTCTCATCAAACAGTACCAATAACCCGCAGTCCGGTGCCGTTGTGAAAATCCAAGAAGAAGGAACGTCCGCGGAGCGTACCTTTACAGAGGTGAGCCCGGGACAATATCGAATAAACAACTATCAGGCGAATCCAGGCCGGACTTATAGATTGACAGTCGACTTTGAGAATGAGCAATATATGGCTAGTTCAACGATGCCTGCGCCTATTGCCATTGACTCCATCGGGACGGTGACCGATAGCTTTTTTGGCGACGAGGAGAAAACGGTGGGGGTTGTATATCAGGACCCGCCCGGCGAGAAGAATTATTATCGGTACCTGGTTGCCGTGAATGGAAAACCCTCGAACTTCGTTTTTGCTTATAATGATAAGTTTAATGACGGCAAGAAGGTGCAAAGAAATTTATATCATGAAGACCTGGATTTAGCTGTGGGCGATTATGTAGAGGTGGAGCAGCATTGCATCGATCAAGCTGTTTATACCTATTTCAACGGCATTCAGTCGAACAACCCGGGCTCTGCCGCACCCGCCAATCCGAAATCAAACTTTAGCAATGGCGCTTTAGGGTATTTTAGTGCTCATAGTATAACACGGGCATCTACCACGATTGAGTAGGGGGGATAACGAGTGATGAATGATGAATGATGAATGATGAATGATGAATGATGAACGCCCATTATCACATAAGTTAATTCCTTACTCAACTACTCAACGATTTAACTATTCAACTTAACCCAGACATAAGACAAAGGTATCAGGACACAAGATTTTATTAAAGGATTTAGGCGATAAGCCATAAGTAGGCTTTAGGCAATAAGCTATAAGCAGTAAGCATTAGGCTTGCACAAACCACCTATTATCACATTGTCTAACCGACCGTAGGGAGCTCATGAGTACCAAAAAAAGCAAACACTTACGAATAATCGGCTAATTTCCTACTTAACTACTTAACCACTCAACCACTTAACTACTCAACTACTTAACCACTTAACTACTCAACTACTTAACCACTCAACTACTTAACCACTTAACTATCACTACAAAAGCTTAAATTCATAACCCTTATCCAGCCAATAGTCAATGGCTTTTGGGAGGGCGTAAAGTAAGCGCGGTATGGCTTTTATATTGTCGTGAAATACGACGATAGAACCGTTGGTAACATGCTGTATGGCATTTTGGTAACAGGCTTCGGGGCTCAATTTGTGATCAAAGTCGTAGGTTATCACATCCCACATGATGATTTCGTATGTATCTCTTAGTTTTTTGAACTGTGGAAGGGTGCACTTACCATAAGGAGGACGAAATAGATTCGTTTGGGTAAGCTGTTGGCATTTCTCTACATTTTCCAAATAAGTAGCTAAAGGTGTTTGCCAGCCTTTTAAATGGTTATAGGTGTGATTGCCTACTCGATGGCCTTGAAGCTTGACTTGCTCAAAAATTTCAGGATGTTTAATAATGTTTTCGCCAACGCAAAAGAAGGTAGCTTGAATGTTATATTTTTTTAAGATATTTAATACCTCTGGTGTAACATCAGGTATGGGTCCGTCGTCAAAGGTTAAATAAATATGCTTTTCTTTCCGATTGCGATTCCAGGTGAGTTTAGGTAGAAGTAAGCGTAACCATAAAGGTGATTTGACAATATTCATTTTACGGCGCAGTGATTTGTTTAGGGCGAAGGTAAAACAATTAAATACATTAATAAGAAGTTGAGAAAAATTTACTAGATGATACAACGTAAACCCGCAATGAAATATTTTAAATATGGCAGCTCAGTACTAATTGCATGTGCCATCTCCGTTTCCGCCAGCGCGCAGAAAACCATTACCATCCGAGAAGCTCTAGATCAGGCTTTACGTAATAATTTACAGGTTAAACAGGCTGTCTTTCAAAGCTCGCTGAGTGAAGAGGATGTGTTGCAGGCGAAGATGGACCTTTACCCATCGGTTAGTGGTACCGTACAAGGGTCTAAGAATTGGGGTTTAAGTTTTGACCAGACTGCGGGAACCTTGATTAATACATCAGTTACACAAGCAGGTGCGAGTGTAACGGGTAATATGCTGCTGTTTGGTGGTTTTCAAAAAGTAAACCAGATTAAAGCGAATAAATACCAATTGCTGTCCAATCAAACCAATGTCGATAAAGTAAAAAATGATCTGGTACTACAGGTGGTAACCAAATACTTGGAAGCCTTAAGTAATAAGGATATGGCTACGGCTGCTAAGCAACAGGTGGCATTATCGACCGAGCAATTAGAAGCGCAGAAATATAATTATGAAGTAGGTAATAAGACGCTGGCCGACTTATCCCAAGCGAAGAGCCAATTAGCCACCGATGAATTAAACCTGGTTACCGCGCAAAATGCTTACGATTTATCCATCCTGGATCTGAAACAGTTAATGGAAATGAACCCGGTAAATGATATTGCCCTGGAAAAACCGCCCTTGCCGGATGTAGCAAAATTGGTTTCCAGCTATGTAGCAGAAGACATTTATCAAGAGGCCGTGCAACAATATCCCGATATTAAGGTGGCGGAATATAATACATTGGTGGCATTAAAAAACATAGACATCGCCAAAGGAGGTTTTTATCCGCAATTATCCATTGGAGCTGGTTATGGGACGAACTATTCATCGCAGGCAGGTGACAGGCATATTGTTGGGGACCAGATAATAGTTACACCCGTTAGTTTAGGCAGGCAACTGGATCGTAACAAGAATACAAACGTTTTTGCACAATTAAGTATTCCCATTTTTGACAATTACAGAAGAAACATCACCTTAAGAAAAGCCAAGATTTCTTACGAAAGTGCGGTGAATGATGAACGCTTAGCGAAGAACAACCTGAATAAAGTGGTTAATCAGGCGGTATTGGATCTAAGAACGGCTGAGAAGAAGTATTACTCTACGCAAGAAAATTTTAAATCGGCTTCGGATGCTTTTGAGGTGTTGAAACAGCGTTACGATGTAGGTTTGGCAAATGCGGTAGAGCTATCCACACAACAAACTGCCAAGAATAAAGCTGAATTTGATTTTATTCAAGCACGATACGATTTTATTTTTAGAAGCAAGGTGATTGACTTTTATTTAGGTCGCCCCATCACCTTTAATAATTAATGGGCTATTATATTTATCATAACATCAAAATAAACCATGGCGAAGAAGAAAAAAGGTACACTTAAATATATCATCATTGGTGCAGTTGTTTTGCTTATCCTGGTGGTTATAGCCGGCAAGATGGGCTGGATCGGTGGGCCAAAGAAAGAATTGATTGCCACCGAGAAAGCGGAGAAGCGGACGGTTCAGGAAACGGTATCGGCTAGTGGCAAGGTACAGCCTGAAAAAGAGGTAAAGCTGAGCTCGGAAGTGTCCGGAGAAATTGTGGAACTGAATGTGAAGGAGGGAGAAGTGGTGACGAAAGGACAAATTTTATGTCGTATTAAGCCGGACATCTTACAATCAGGGTATGACAAAGCCGTTGCTTCTTTAAATTCACAACGTGCTGCATTAGCTTCTGCACAACAACAATTGAAGCAATCCGAAGCTTCCTTAAATATTATGGAAGCTACTTTTAAACGGACGCAACAGCTTTACAATCGGAAAGTAATTTCGGCCGCGGAATTTGATAAAGCCAGAACCGACTACGAAAGTGCCTTGGCGAGTGTAGAAGCACAACGGCAGAATGTAATTGGCTCTCGTTATGGAATTGACCAATCACAAGCAGCGGTGAAAGAGGCAGGCGACAATTTAGCCAGGACTACTATATATGCACCGGTAGATGGCGTTATCTCCTGGTTGGGGGCCGAGCAGGGCGAGCGTGTGGTAGGAACTGCGCAGATGGCGGGTACCGAGATTATGCGCATTGCTAACATGAGTTCAATGGAAGTGAACGTGGATGTAAATGAAAGTGACATCAACCGGGTTTCGTTGAACAATGAAGCTACCATGAAATCGATGCATTCCGAGGCAGAAAATTTAAGGGCATTGTAACGGAGATTGCAAGCTCTTCGTCGGCAAATGCCTTGTCTTCTTCCTCTACCACAACCACTTCCAACACGGATCAGGTAACGAATTTTACAGTGAAAGTTCGAATCTTACCGGAGTCGTACGAAGATTTGTTAAAACCGAACCGGCCTAATCCATCTCCTTTTAGACCAGGATTGTCGGCTACAGTTGATATCCTGACGGAAAAAGATACCGGTTTAGCCGTTCCTATCCAAGCGGTAACAACGCGCGAAGATGCAACCGCGAAGAAGGACAGCACGGCCAATGACGCTAAAAAAGATGATGGATTTAAATCGAATGTAAAGGAATATGTATTTGTTTATGATCCGGCCACAACCAAGGTAAAGCAAGTAGAGGTAACTACCGGTATTCAGGACGATGCTTATATCCGTATCTTATCAGGACTGAAAGAGGGGCAGGAAGTAGTAATACGGCCGTTCAATGCCATCAGCAAAACCTTGAAAGACGGTGACCTGGTAGAAAAAACAACAAAAGATAAAGTGAATTAGCTGTTGCTTATAAATTAATGAAGCTGACGCGTTGATCTCGGTTTAGTTTTTTTTAAAAAAAGTCATTCTTATTTATATGTTTATTATATTTGATTAATAAATTATAAATATTATGAAAAAAATCTTGATTTTGACGTTTGTTTTGACTCTTGGGACTTTCTCTACTGAAGTGTTTGCTGAAAAGTTGACGACAAAAATATCAATCAATTCTTCTCTAGTAGCTGGAACGAGAATATCGGATCTAGGAAGTGATTTTTATGTTACTGTTGTTTATGATACTATGACTTCATCAATTGTCGGGGTGTTAGTTCGTGATATTTCAAATGTTCAATATTCTGTTGTAAGCTATAATAATAATGTGGGATATGATGCTAGATCAGGAAGCTTGTTTAGTGCAGAATTTTATGTGACCTTTTATCACCATGGTTTTGGACAAAACGTAACATTAGGTTTTAATGGACTGTTTAATCATATGGCAGTCGGTTGATTTCTAATGGCTTTTTATGATAATTTTCGACACTGAAATACTAAAATTTAGCAGCAAAGGCGAAAAGAGCGGCTGGTCTTACATCGAAATTCCGCGAGCGCTTGCAGAGCAGTTAAAATCAGATTATCGAAAGAGTTTTCGTGTAAGAGGGATAATAGATCAGCAGCCTGTGCATGGATTAGCCCTTACCCCCATGGGTGAGGGCAATTTTATTTTAGCATTAAGGGCATCGCTGCGAAAAAAAATCCGTAAAGAAGAAGGTGATATCATCCAGCTGGAGCTGGAAGAGGATACCGACTTCAAAATGGAAATACCCGAAGATCTTGAGTTATGCCTTTGTGAGGAGGAGACTTGGATCAACCAATTTCTATCCCTGGCAAAGTCGCACCAGCATTACTTTATCAAATGGATCAATGAAGCCAAAACGGAAGCAACGCGTACCAAACGGATTGCCTTAACGGTAGAAGCAATGGAAAAACAGCTCGACTTTGGTGCAATGATTCGTATGGACAAAGCGAGGAGGAATAGTTAAAATGCCTGTTAAATAAAAGATGGCGTACATTTTGATAGGAGGTTATGAGCAATGATATTTAAATTCATCGCTAGAAATTATCTCCTAACAAATAAGTATCTTTGTGTATGTCAATAATAAGCATGGAAGCCGAAAGTGCTGACACAATTGTTGCACTTGCGACACCCACAGGAAGCGGTGCCATTGCCGTTATCCGTTTGTCGGGACCACAAGCAATTGAAATAGTAAACGGCGTCTTTAAGGGAAAAGATTTAAGCAAACAAGCAAGCCATACAGTGCATTTTGGAACCATCCGCGACGAGGGTGGGAAAATTTTAGATGAAGTGCTGGCTTCTATTTTTATTGCACCCCATTCTTATACGAGAGAAAATGTAGTAGAGGTTTCTACGCATGGTTCCAAGTATATTGTAGAAAGCATTATTAAGCTTTTTATAAGAAAAGGTGCCCGTGCTGCAAAACCGGGGGAATTTACACTTAGAGCTTTTTTGCATGGAGGAATGGATCTATCACAGGCGGAGGCTGTGGCAGATTTGATTGCTTCTAATTCGGCCGCTTCACATCAAGTTGCAATGCAGCAAATGCGCGGTGGCTTCTCCAATGAATTAAAACAATTACGGGAACAGCTGATTCATTTTGCTTCTATGATTGAGCTGGAACTCGATTTTTCGGAGGAAGATGTCGAATTTGCAAACCGCAGTCAACTCAAGGATCTCATTCTGGAGATCATTAAAGTGTTACACCGACTTATTTTATCGTTTGAGCAAGGTAATGTGCTAAAGAATGGCGTTCCGATCGTTATTGCCGGTAAACCAAATGTGGGTAAATCCACACTGTTGAATGCTTTGCTAAACGAAGAAAGAGCGATTGTGTCTGATATTGCCGGTACAACGCGGGATACCATTGAGGATGAAATCAACATTCAAGGAGTAAGTTTCCGTTTTATCGATACGGCTGGCATTCGGGATACGGAAGATATTATTGAAGCGAAAGGGGTGGAACGTACGCGCGAGAAAATGAAAAAGGCCCGATTGGTTATTTATTTGGTAGATCCGGTTGATGATGCATTTGAAGAGGTTTCCATTCAGGTGGCGGATCTGATTTTACTGAGAACGCCTTTTGTTCTGGTCATCAATAAAAAGGATCTGTTATCACCCGATGCGTTAGCCGAATACGAGCCGCTTAACCCGGTATTTATATCAGCTAAAAGTGGAGATGGGGTAGAGGCGCTGAAAGAAGAGCTCTTAAATCAGGTAAGTCTCCGAAATATTAATGTAGATGATGTAATGGTAACCAATATTCGGCATGTAGAGGCGCTTCTTAAAACGCAGGCATCGCTGGAAAAGGTTTTGTACGGAATTGATAACCCGATTACCTCAGACTTTCTAGCGATGGACATAAGGCAGGCACTCCATCATTTAGGAGAGATTACGGGACAAGTAAGCACGGAAGACCTCTTGGATAACATATTCAGTAAGTTTTGCATTGGAAAATAGAACACCGAAACAGGCGTAAATATCCCTATAAAAATGTGTTAAAAAAGCCCATGGACAAGCGTTCATGGGCTTTTCCCTTTACGGTACCCCCTTGTTTGTTTACGGTTTTTTCAGTTAGATTTGTTACTCATTTGTTACTCAAAACGGGAGTTTCAATGGCATTTTAAAACAGGGGGAATAACTGGCCTTATTTAACCTTAAATAACCTTGTTGGACCCTAATTTACTTTAATGTACCTAATTATTTTTGTTTATGTCTTCCAACTTTATCGTGAACCGAATCTGTGAGTATTGTGGCCGGGAATTCGAGGCCAGGACTACTGTAACACGTTTTTGCAGCAGAACCTGTAACAAGCGGGCCTCGACAGCGGCGAAACGGGGAGAAAAGATACAAGCCGTAAAGCGCGAAGTTTCGAATGCTAAAGGCACATCAGCGGATGAGCTGAAGAATAAGCCTTTTCTAAACGTCAGAGAAGTCGCTGTCCTGCTGGGATGCTGTAGGCAGGCGGTTAATAATATGATAAACAGCGGTAGACTATCGGCAACAAACCTTGGCGTTAGGAAGACTAGGATCAAGAGGGAAGATCTGGATGCGCTTTTCGCTGACCCCGAGGTTATCATTTCACCATGGCAGCTCCAGCAAGAAATCGACATGGTAAAGCCCTTGAAAAGGAATGAATGTTATACCGTCACGGAAATTCTGTTGAAATATAATGTATCTCCGCCCGTATTGACAAGAATGCTCCGCGAACATAATATACGTAAGGAGCAGGATGGCCAGAATGTACTGATACCAAAAGTGGCAATAGATACGCTGTTTAATGGATTTCAGACGAAAGAATCCGAACAGAAAGAGAATGAAGGACTTCTACCGCTCGATCCTGAGGAATGCTATACAATTGCCGAGGCGGGAAGGATATTGAACTTAGCATCTAGCGCCGTCTATTACGGAATATTGAACCGTGGCATACGTAAGGAACGGATCGGACAATCTGTTTACGTTCTAAAAAGAGAGGTCGATCAATGGGCCTTGGAACGGTTACCAACGCATAGCGACGTCGATACATTATCCATTCAGGAACTAGCTATATTATTTGGTAGGTCACAAACAAATGTTCGGGAAATTCTGAAAAAGCATGATATCAAAAAGATCGTAGCTAAAGGAGGAAAGACCTTTGTACTTAAGCAGGAAGTTGATTCTTTAATACCAATATATAAGCGGTATTAACATAGAATACCAAATTTTTAATGCAGGGGAAGAGGAAATAAAAAATAAGTAGATTAAAAAATAAACAAGCTCGCTATGGAAAAATAATTTAGCTATTATTGTTCAGTGTGGGGTGAGCAAGGAGGGTATTATGAAGGTAACCTTAAGAAAGAAACCGATCAGTAAAGGTCGCATGTCCTTATATCTGGATATATATCCTCCTGTAGCTCATCCGGTTTCGGGCAAGGTCAGCCGATATCAGTTTCTTGAGCTTTTCATATACAAAAGGCCGGCTTCCGATCTTGAGAGGAATCACAACAGGGAAACGCTGGAACTTGCAAACTACATTACCGCTAATACGCAGCTAAATGTACAGAATAAGCGATACGCATATGTCCCAAACTCCAAGTTGGATGGAAATTTTATAGATCTTTTTGAAAAATTAAAGAACAAAAGAAAAGGGTCTAATTACGTGAATTGGGAAAGCGCCATCCTGTATTTTAAAGGATTCACTGGCGATTTTATCTCCTTTCGACAGATAAACGAAACTTTTTGCGAAGAGTATGCCGATTATCTCAAATCTTCACCGGCGCTGGGAAAAAAAGGTAAACCGATTGGGATAAATACAGCCGTTAGTTATTTTATAAAGTTTAAGTTCACGTTAAAGGAGGCTTTTAAACAAAAGTGTCTTTATGAGGATATTGCCAAATTTGTTGAAGGTATCAGCCCACAGGAAACGCATCGAGAGTTTCTGTTTCAGGATGAATTGCAGGTACTTGCCGATACCACGTGTGAAGACGACATTAGAAGAGCATCCCTGGTATCGGCGCTTACCGGCTTAAGGTACTCTGATGTAGAAACCTTAATGTGGTCAGAAATCAGAGGCTCAGAAGGAGAATATTATATCCAGTTCCATCAAGAGAAAACCAGAGCAGCTGAAATGTTGCCTGTCTCGGATCTGGTTGTTTCCCTGTTTGGTGAACCAAGGGATTGGGACACCCGTGTATTCCCAAAGCTGACGTATAGTAGGGTACGCTACGCGCTTACAAAATGGGTCAGGGCTGCGGGGATCAAAAAACATATTTCGTTCCATTGTTTCCGCCATACATTTGCGACACTCCAGTTGGCGGCAGGAACAGACGTGTTTGTTGTTTCGAAAATGCTTGGCCACAGGCGTCTGGAAACGACATTAATCTATGTTAAGATCGTAGATAAGTTGAAACGTGATGCAGCGCTAAGGGTGAGGTTAGATATTTCCAAGCTTCAACTTAAGGCTGCATAGCATTTTATTTGGAAAATTTAAATGTGATATTGTTATGGGAAAAGTGAATGTGGATTTTGAGTATTTGTTCGATGAATTGCCCACTACTATAAAAAAACTTCATAGTAAAATAGACATTCTATTTGAACTTGTCAGGGACCTAAAAATGGATCGCGGTGATGTTTCAGTTCCCATGGATGTTTATCAAGCTGCAGACTTTTTGAGATTAGCGGTTCGTACAATTTATGACAAAGTGTATAAGAGACAACTTCCGGTTTATAAGAAAGGAAAGAATCTTTATTTCTATAAGGAAGAGCTTTATAGCTATATAGCATCTGGGAAGTTAAAAACGCACGAGGAACTTAAGCGGGAAGCAGAAGCATACTTAAAGCTCAAAAGTTAATAGCTGTTCTATTTTGCAAGATTATTTTACCTCTAAAATTTTTATATTTTTCGCACAAACCCCTTCGTAATTCTCCCCTACATCGAATGAAACTAGTTGCCCGTTTTGAATATTTTTCCATTCTACCCATGAATTTATCTCTATGAAATCTATTTTATTAGCATAGTATCTCACATTATCAGATGCGATAAAAACGAATGGCCTTTCCAAAATCTCGTTATTACGTTGAATTTTGCCGACTAATTTAGACGAGTCATATTTTAAGGAATCCTGTTCGAAATATTTATTTTCGAATTTTTCATTAAACTTTGTTATAATTCTTGAAACATTGGGTGTAAGGGCAAGTTGGGAAGAATATTTATTGATCAAATCGCGAATTCTTTCTTTATTTTCATTCACATGAACTGGCGAAACAATATTTATGAATTGCATTAATATCTCACTGAATGCCTTTATCATTTTATAGTCAAGAATATTTAAATTCGAACACATTTCGAACGTATCAAAGCCTTTATTATAAGCTTCGATTGCGCCATGATGATCATCTTCAACCCTCATTTTGTTATATGCTTTCCTACCATATAGAGATATCAGATCTGTATACACCACAATCTTATCTTTAGGATTAAGGATCGTTTGAGTAAGACTTTCATTTATTTCAATTGCCTCAGAGTAATTCTGATTAACCGTGTAGTAACGCGACAATAACAATTTAGAATAAGTATGGTCTGGCCGTAATTCGCAGACTTTCGTAATATACTCATATGCTTTATCATAGTCCTCGATTTGAAATAATAGAAACTGAGAATAATAATATAATAGCCTGACATCAGAAGGTTCGATTTCAAGCCCTGTAATGTAATCGTCTTCAGCTCCTAGAACATCACCAGAAGTAGCTTTGATAAAGGCGCTTATACGATAGGTTTCAAAAAAATTGGGAACAATGCCAATTGCTTCGTTAACTTTAATAAATGCATTTATGTAATCATCCTTTTTGAAAAGGACAACGCTTCTGTAAGGAATTTAGCGGCTATTTTTCATTTGGTGTTCTAAACGAAATTGCATTCAGGCCAAATTCGTTATGTTCATTAACCTGCTCTAGTCGCGCGACGCTTTGACTCAGATTCTTTAAGCGACCAGTTACTTTTTTTACAGTTTCAATACTTAATGGATGGTTCTTCGATAAGAAATCCTTTGCAAAATCTGTAATTTTATATGTGATTTCTTCTAGCGTTTTTTGCCCCATAAGTTCTCTGCTAATTAAGGTCGTAGTAAATAACTCATTGATATATTTTCTTACGTCGATAGGCTGAAGTTGGGACAGAAAAATTATTTCAGCGGTGTTTAGGTTTTTCCTTGCACCTCTGATGGTGTTTAATACATTAATCGCTCCAGCGCTTAACTTTTCATAGACGTTTGTTAGGCAAAAATTCAGTAAATCATCTTTATTACCTAACACTTCTAAAGGTGAAATTCCTGTCTGTACAGTATTAACAAACCACTTCAATGCCAAAGGGTTAAAGTAGAGTTTGGAGGCTATCTCTACCAAAGTCGATTGTGGCAATTTCAAGAGTGTATCACTATTCCGAATTCTTGCGACCTCTCTAATTAGGTTTGTAGATTCACTTTCTGATAATCCAGTTAATTTTCTCGGGAATTCGAGCTCACCTAATCCAATCCTTGAAGTTATTACAATGTTACATTTCATCTGAGCTTCCCGTATAAACAACCTAATTTCTTCATTTTGAATAGTCTCAAGATTATCAATTATTAAAAGCGTTTTGAAAATGTCTAGATATTCTAGAATGCCTTTTAGCTTATCGTCTTGGCTCTCTTTCTTATCTGATTGAAGTGAATCCTCAATATAATTAAGAAGACCTGTATAGTCCTGGATTGTATTATGAATGTCTTCAATACCCCTAACTGTCAGCATTGTGGTTTTAGCAGACGTCCAAATAATTAAATCAAAAGGACACTTTTCTCCCATGTCAACAATATCATACGCAACTTTTAGCGCTAATGCTGTTTTTCCGATCCCACCATCTCCTATTATACTCACAACCTTGTTGCTCAAAATTAGTTTTTTAATATCATCGGTATCCTTTTTTCTGCCGATAAAACCTGTTTCATCGAAATCTGGAATAGGTAAATTGTGTATTATATCAGCCTTTTCTTCGCTTAGACTTGGGATTGATAAAGTTAAAACGTAAAGAGGATCCTTTGATACGCTTTCTCTGGTCTCCAAAGAAGTTGACCAATGTATGGGATCAGACTTTTTTAGTGAAGCAATAAAGTCGTTAACAAATGCAAAATCGCCACCTAATAAGGGACGGGTGTGCATTACTCGATTTCTTATAGGAGTGATATCTTGCAATGTTGGGAATATTGACTGAAGATAGTTTGATGCTTCCTTGGTCAGAAATACGTTGTTTTGCCTTAATACAGTAAAAGTATCCTGGAAATCTAAGAATTCAACTATTAAGTCTAAATTCTCAGCTACATTCAAGCCGGGATTATCTTTCTTAAATCTTTTAAGAATAGTTTCCGCTAATTCTTCATTTCTTAGGAATGTCAAATCTGAAAAATAAGGGATTATATTTTTTTTTATAAGTTCCTTTAAATCGATCTCAATTCCATAAATGAATGCGGCAAGAGTTAGACGGACTTCTGTGAAATTTGACATTCTTTAAGCTATGGTTAATTTAGGTAAAGATATAGTATAAAAATCAATTTATAAAAATCCTTAAATATTTATTAAGTTGATATTGGCGATACTCTACCTACTGGGTGACTCAATGGTAAACTATCAGGATATCTGGTTTTGAAACTTAGATTAATCTAAAATATCATGACATACTCAGGTAATGAATTAAAATTATCACTTTTAGAAAATACCTTTTGTTCTGTTTTCAAAATTTACAGTCATTCGGTTTTCAATATCTTATTGTTACACATCAATATATAAACAGCTATTTATCTTCTTCTTATAAGACGGAACATATCTAATATAGCCACTCTCATGAAGTTGTTTGAGTGCCCGATAATAGGTTATTGAGCTTTGTATTTTAGCATCGGGCATCAATTCTTTGCTAGCGATTGAAATAGGGTTGTCGAATCCAGTCTCTATCCACTTACGGAAAATTGCCATGTACAGAGCAATATGAACAGTACCCAGAAAAGGATCCTTTTTTGCAGCGATAAGAAAATTCAACAGCACGTCTCTTGATTTTTCCATAATAGTATCAGATTGATTTTCCCCTTGAACGGGACAGTTTAATTATCTTGCCGACCTCATCATTCTTTTCAGTGACAGGCGTTCTCGTCCGGATCGATTTATTGATCTTTTCGCGTATAAGATCTCCAAAATCGAGACGTTTACCTCTCTGGTTTTTTAAGTAAAGCGCTCTTTTCTGGGGGTCTGCGCTTATAAAAAGGTCAACGGACTTCCCTTCAAGCTGAACGGTAACCTTTTCTTCCTCACCCATCTTCAAAGCCTTTGTTATCTGATCTTTTATTTCCTCGGTAAAAGGCAACCTCTCCAACTGTTGCAGAAGGTCAAAACCATAGGCCGGTGGGAATTCCTTTATCCTGAAATTTCCGTTATTATCTTTATCGGTGAAATCAAGCTGCTTCCATACCGTTACCGAAGAACCCATTAACCCCGCTTCTTCCAACGCGATGGCTTTCCCTTCAAGTAATTTTTGTGCCTGTTTGGCGTTTACCCAATGGCCGTCCTCATCTACAAAGGTTTGCTTGCGTAACTCTGATGGTTTCCTTTCGTCGTAAAGGGAGGCCGTGTAATCCTTCACAAGAAATTTTTCGTTTCCTTCTTTAATAACATGGATTTGATAGTCCATCCTGATGGTATCTGTTACATAGTAGGATACGGGCAAATGAAAAGTGTTTTTTCCCAACGCAACTTCCCGATCGATCATTCGATCCAATCCTTTGAACCCGATTTTCCTAACGTTAGCTTTTAACTCGGTTAAATTTCCATTTATCCGGCTTTTTAATTTACCGGACCTGCGAGGTGCTGTCAGGTAAAACCAGAGCCTGCGGAATAACCTTTGCAAACGGTTCGGGTACAGTTTTCTTTCAATCACACGTTTTTCTGCATTCAGTATCCGTAGGGTAAGCTGCTCATCCTCGTTTTCGCTCTTGTTATAGAGCAGGCTTAACCTTTCCAGAAACAGCAGTTTATCCGTGAGAAATGGCCGGTTCCCAGCTAGGCTGCCGGGGAAGAGTGTTTCAAACCGCTCTTCCCTAGACCGCCATACCAGCAGATCCCGTTCCACTCTGTTCATTGGCTCTTCCATCATTTAAAAATGATCTTGAATAATTGCTAAACTCCCTGAGTTCTTCGCCTTCTCCTATTATTCTGTTCTTCCTCTGGGGAAGTGATGTTTTCAGCCTCGGGGTTCTGATTCTGTGATTCCGCTTTTTTTTTACCAGCTTCCAGATTCTCATCCAACGAACCTTTCTGTGATAGGAGCATAAGCTTCTGGTTCTCATCATAGACATTAAGCTTTTTGTACCGGGCATCAACTTCAATATATCGTGTGACGTCTTTTCCTTCGGCATCTATAAAAATTGTGGATTGCCTGTTACCTTTTTTCAGAGAGCCTTGCAATGCTGCCAGTTCGGCCTCATTCTTTAAAGCCTTAATAGGGTACTCGTTTAAAAGTTTAGACAGGTCGAAACCGTTCTTGCTGCCCAGTTTTTTGATTTTCCCGTTTCCGTACTGATCTTTATCCTGGAAGTCTATATAGGAATATGCCTCATACTTCTCTTTTGCTTTTGTTGTATGCTCCTTTCCCACATACCTGCCTTCCATCATATTAACCGCCTCACGGAAAGTATAAGTGTTGCCGAGTTCCACACGGAAACGCTGTTTTGTTATGTGACCATCTTCATTTCTCCTAAATAAATCGTAGTTATTGAAGAAATAGCGGTCCTGTGTGTCCGATTTTCTGAAATTGAGCTCTGCGGCGACAGCTTTCCCGTCTGGAAATTCTTTTTTATAATCGATTTTAAACTCTTTTTTACCGGAAATGATATTCTCTACAAGATCTCTTTCAGGGATCTCACCAAATCCGGTGTACATTACCTGAGTTTTCAGGAATTCTAAATTTTCAATGTTCATGATTAAACTATTTTATGGTTAAAGAATTGTTGTGTCCGGCAGTGGGCAAACTGCTTTTACCAGTTTGCGGTTCTTGATTTTCAGTTCCGGATTTCTCCCACCTCTGGATTCGAAGAGCTGGAATACCAGATGTTTTTTATTGGGAATAGTGAACTTCCGCAGGACAAGCACGAAGTTTTGTGAGGCCTGAGCGGGAACTTTGGATGGCTCGGCATAGCGATAGACCGGTTGGATCTCGGTTTCCTGTGTGGCAGTTCTTTTGGCCCGGCTGTCGTCCCGGATAAAAACCCTCAATTGGTCGGTATCAAAATCGATGTTTGAGCTGTTCTCTATATTTGCCTGAAAATAGAACAGATCTCCGGATGAATAAATCCCTGTCACAGACAGGTTGATACCAAAAGCATCATCGGCCAGACCGGAAACGGTCTTTTTTCTCGGTGCCACAGATGCAGCGGTCTTTTCAAGAACAGAGGCGTTCAGTCCATCGGATACTTCCGTTAGGCTGCGGTCAGTTCCATTTCCTTTATAGTTCACATTCAGAGGATAGGGAGTAAAGTTATAGCTAAGTAGATAAGAGTAAAGTTTACCATCGGCCGTAATAACGGTCAGGTTGGTTTCCTCAAAATCTGTGGTAGCCGCTTTTATCTGTAGGACATTCTCTACTCCGGTAGCCTTTTGCGCCAGCACACCGGGGCTTCCACGATCAACACTGATGACGGGGTAGGGATAGACCAGATTGGTGGTCTTGTTGTCGGATATTTCCAGGTTCATCGCTTCAATACCGGTCTGGGCAACTGCCGGAAATGTGGATATAAGGAGTAGTCCTGCTATCACACGCACTATTATCTTTTTCATCTTGCAGGTAATTAATGTTTATCAATCTAATTATTCAATCTTTCTGTTCCCGATCTTTCAGCAATACAATATCACCGGCTTTCAGGTCGACTTCTATCAGTTTGAGTTTTTTAGTGAAGAGACTTTTGGAGCCTTCGATCGCAGCGCCCATGGCTTGGGTTTCAAGGGAAGTACCGATTCCTGTCATTCCCACGCCCTGTACCGCCCTTTCTCCCGATTGTCTGGAAACATCTCTTGAAATAGCTCCATGGATATGGATGCCGTTCATTCCGTCGGCTCCGAACACCTCTAGGTTAACCGGGAAAATCGAGTTCCCATACGAAATGCTTTTTATCGTGCAGTTCAGACGTTCACCACTTAACGCGGCCTCACCGAAAACAAACGTATTCTTGGGAACCTGCACTCCATTGATGACAACCTCATCTATCAGCCGGAATTTGACCGTGGAGCCGCTTACAATGGTCTGATCTTCGTGTATAACCGCACGAATGGCGTTCTGCTCTTTCCGTTCCTGAACTGATTCCATTGAATAGAAGCCGCCCTGACTTCTGGCTACGACGGAGTCAGGTAATTTCCCGTTGCTTCTGCCAAGTAGCGTAACAGAGGCATTTCTACCCGCAGCCAAAACGGGATATACCTTACCCCGGTTCTGAACAGATTTTTCAACAAGGCGCTGCTGAACCCTTTCCGGGTGCTGGATATCGAGAATGGTCTCCATCATACTGTTCAGTTCCCCCATTTCAGGATCTTCGGTATTGCTATCCGATTGCATTTTTTCCAAAAGTCCCTCCAGCCGGTCTACATCATGGGGTGCCAGAGCTGACTCTTTTGGGGGCTGAGCGGACGCAGTTACCATTGGATCGGGCGTATTGAGTGTGCGGTCCAGCTTGGCAAGTTTGTCGTAAACTTTCCTTTCGCTTGCGCTGTATCCGTCTCCGGTAGGATAGGGAGTACCTAGAGGAGCGCGATAATAACCCGTTTTACCGGTCGTCGCTGATTCATCTGTGCTGTTATTTTCATTATAATAGGGATCGCGTCGCTGCTGCTGGTTCAGTTTGGCCGAATCCGCTTCGGCCTGTTGATAATAACTGAATTTGTCAAGCTGTTTGTCCTTAAGCTTTGCAGCGGGAAGATCCGGATTCAGCCCGCTTTTTGCATCCGGTTGTCCAGCAGCTATTTCGGCCGCACTGCCTCCACCGAGTACCCAGAACATCAGGGTAAGGAAAGGCAGTGCCAGAATAGGAAGCGCGGTCATAAAGCGCCGTTCCCTTAAAAAACTGTTTTTATCTTGATTTTCCATAAAGCGTTTAATTTTAGAAGTTGCTTTTCTCTTGATTTATTAGCTGTCTGGCGCTATCGATCAGTCCCGGACGGCTGCGCTGTATACTATCTCTTTTAAATCTTCCTCTGACCGTATTATCCAAGCTGTCAAACCAGTAAAGAAAATCCTTTGTACGCCGGATAATGCCCGTATCGGTAGATGCCTGTTTTTTTACCGGCCGGAGATTCACGCCGTCGTGCCGATTTTCAAGCATATTGAATATGGCGTGCTGCGCAGGACTACCGGACATCAGTCGGAGATTCCAACATACGGCGGCTGCGAAAAAGCATGCTATCAGTATCTTTTGTGTTCTGGAAGAAAGACTCCCGAATGTGCGTCCCATAAAACGCGCCCACTTCAATTGTAAACCTGTCAATCGATCCGCAAATTTCTGCGCCGCTTTTTCCCGTTTTCTGCCCGCTCCTCCGTTACTTATCTTCATCATTTACCGTTGTTTTACGCTTATATCCCTGTTCTCCGTTACTGACCAGTTTTCGATAAGAAAACCGTGGGAATTGAGGTTCGATCTCTTCACTTCCCGTAGTCTCCCTTCGGTCACCAGGTTCCTTAGCGCCACAGTGGTGGGGCGGGTAATTTCAAGCCTTGCAAAGCACCTGAAGGTATAGGGATAACCGTTGTTGCTTACTTGGATACTATCAATCGTGATCCGCTGGCTCACATTTCCTGAGATGATATTAGTGTAAAAACCACTTTCCTTCAGATTTTCATACTCCCTTTTTGCTGACCCGTCCGCCAGATAAAGCGCCCTTGATATACGGGACTGGATCAGTCTGTCATCAGGCTCAAGCCAGAAAAAGTATTCATGAAAAGTGCGGATATGGTCGCGGATCTCTGCGGAAAGATTTTCCTTGCGGTCGGTTGTTACCGCTTCCACTACTTTTCCGGTCGGCAGGATCAGCACTGTTTCATTGCGGCTGCTTTCCACGCTTATGCTCCTGTAGATTGTAAAGCAGGTGATCGCGCTACTGCAGCACGTTATCAAAAAGCAGAATAGCCTGAACTGCCGGAAAGTCGTGTCTATATTTTTTGCTTTAGTGAACATCATTTCAATATTTTATTTTCCCGAAAGTTTGTCGTGCATCCATGCCCCATTTTTGCCCAGGCTGCGTCCGATGGAACCGGAAATTCCGGCACCGTCACTTTTTCCTGATCTACCCTCACCATATTGACCAGCTGCATGTATTATATTGCCAGCTCCTGACATGGCACGTCCGCCAAGGGTACCTGCGGTGTGAGTCGCCGCAGACACGGAGCTGGTCATAAGACTGGTGACTTTCTGTAGCATTGCGCCTCCACCTCCGGCATTGACTATATAGCCCGCCACAGATGGAACTGTGAAATAACCCACGATGGCAATAATCATGAAAATCATATATGCCGTGTCAGTACTGCTGAAAAATGTATCGCCCGCATCGTGGATCTGCCCGATGTCCAGCTCCAGCATTTTCTGCTGAATACGGCCTATTATCGTACCAAACAGGTTCGCCACGGGTAACCATAGATAGACATTGATGAAACGGCTGAGCCATGCGACTAGGCTGTTCTGGAACGAATCAAACACTGCCAGACCAAAAACCAGAGGGCCAAGTATGGAAAGGACTACCATGTTGAAGGTCCTTATCGTATCGATGCATAGCGATGCGGCCAGGTAAAGCACCCGGAGTACTTCTGACATCCATTCCTTGATCGAGTTCCTGAAATTGTACTGCGCCTTGGACATGGCAAAGCGGATATCGTTGCCTATGCCGTCCAACCAGTCTTCATTCTCGGAACTCTCTCCCTCATGGGTATATTTGTACCACTTCTCTCTGTCCCCCTGACCTTCCATACCGACGTACATTTCCCAATATTTGCTTTCCTTGATCGCTTCCTCTTTGGCTTTGAGCAGAGCGGTTATGGCTTCATTGGAATTTTGGACCATCGCATTTGTCACACTGACCGCAGGTTCCATTACCCCGTTTATGATGCCCAGAACCGCAGGGAAGTTCATGATGGCAAATCCCAGCACGAACGGCCGGAAAAGTGGAAAGAAATCAATGGCCTCTGCATTGGCAATATGTCGCCATACCCTCACAGCGATATACCACAGTGCGGCAAAGCCCGCAATACCCTGACCTACGGATATCATATCCGCGCATAAGGGCATCATTTCCTGATATAGGTCGGAAAGTATGCCGTGGAGTCCATTGACCTCTCCCTCAAATCCCTGAGCGAACGCGAGACAGGGGAGAAGGAGCATCCCAACCGTGGAGCTGAAAAATTTCTTTCCCTTTTTCATGGTCTGACCTTTTGATTGATACCATAGATATCCCCGACTCCGAGCACATCGTTATTCTCTCGGTGACGTTGCGCAGAAAGAACCGAGGTTCTGCTATTAAAATCACGTAGAAAGGCAAGCTGGTCCTGCGTACCTTCATAGATTCCGTCAATCAGCTCCAGCCGTTCTTCATCTGACATACGTAGCTGGCCGGCAGTGATAACTAAAGCAAGATCATCCAGGTTCTTCAGGCTCTCACTGAACAGCTTATCGTACACCCTTCCCAGATAGGCAATTTCATCGGCATTGAAAGTACCGGCATTCCGGAACCGTTTAAAGGATGCCTTATATTCCCGGACGATCGTCAGCTGGTCACCGATGATCAGCCCTGTTTTCCGGTAATTCCTGACGACAGGGTTTACTTTCAGCAGATTGTTCAGAAAAACGTTATGAATGCTGAAATTTCCCTCTGAGACATCTTTTACTGCCTGATAGCCGGAACTGACCAGACGCCAGCCGTCTTCCATATTCTTCAGGATACCGTTCAGAGCCTCGAGTTTCGTCACGTTCAGCAGCAGCTGTGTAATTTCCTGGCTCTGCCCCCTAGCCATAGGTTGAAACACCGTCAGTGCCAGGACGATAATAACGGCAATTTTACACTTTCCCATTTTACTCTTCATTTGTTGTTTTGTATAATTCTTTCACTTTCTCTACCGACTTAAGTTCTTTGGTGCGGGCGGCTACCAGAAGGCCTGTTTCTGTGGAGAAATAAGCCGAAAACTGTTTGTTTTCCTGCATTCTCAGGTATAGCTCGTCCAGGCGTTTAAGTCGCTCATCATCCGACATGCTCAGTCCGCTGGCGGAACTGAGGTCGGCCAGTTCATCGATCAGTTCCGCACAGTCTTCCGTCAGCTTTGTAAAAACCGAGGATACATAGTTCATCTCCTGCTCATTGAATATCCCCGAAGCGCTGACGTTGCCAAGACATTTACGGCGCATCCCAAGGATTTCAACCTGCATGGATATGATTTCTGATATCCGCGCATAGTCTCTAATTTTGGGATTGAGTCCGAGAAGCCGGTTAAATACGTCATTGTGGAGGTTGAATTCCCCGTTGCGTATGTCCCAAAAGGTATTCAGTCCTGTACGGGCTATTTCGTATCCCTTTGCGAGTACTCCTTTATAAGCTTCAAAAGCCGCGATCTGCTGGACCAGATACTTTTTCTGCGTTTTCTTCTGTGAGAACCACTCCGAGAAGGTTTGCGCGCAGCCCCAAGAGGAGAGTAATCCCAAGGTTGCAGTTAACATTATGGATTTTCCATTCATCCTATTATATTTTTCTTATCCTACTTTGTTTTTTTGGCTTATTTAAAACCATATTCATCGCCTGGTTACAATCGGGTATTTTATGGTTGCCCTGTATATTTTCTATCTTTTTCTCGTTTCCGGTCTCGCCGTAAATATTTTCCGTTCTGATGGTCATTTCTCTTACCTGAAAGCTCTGCATCCTTGAGTAATCGACATCCATGTTCAGATGGATTGAGGAATATTCCGGATCTGCACTCCAGCGCAGATAGGTTGAGAAAGACAATCCCGTCTTCGCGTGGGACTCGGTTCCTGCAATAATACCATAGATATAATCCATGATACTTTCCCGGAATCTGCCCGGACACGCCGCATTGGTTAGAAAATAACCTTCGTAACCTTTCGATTTTAGCAAGCGATCAAAACCATCTATATTTTCAAGCAGTCTTTCCAAATCGTTTCTCATCAATACTCCTTTCAATTTTTGATTCCATAAAGCTGTTTCACGCGGTCAATGTCGCCCCGGTCCCGCGCGCGCTGCAGGCTCAAAAGTGTATTCCCGCGATTAAACTGCCGTAGGTCCGACAGGTTTTCTTCCATCACCTCCTTTGCTGCGTTGATCGTTTCAAGTCGCTTGGCATCGCTCATCTGCGTGCTGAACGCCTGTATTACCAGCTCTACCTGATCGAGGTTTTTAACACTTTGTTCCAGCATCCCGTTATAGACTTCCTCCATAAAACTGAGCTCGTCGGGACTGAAATGGTCGTCCTGCCTGAACAGGTTCCATGCCCGCTGATACTCATTGACCATATCGACCTGCAGCTGCACCATGTCACGCACCCGTCCGTAATAGCTGATCGCACTCTTTACTTTCCACATTTCATCGAAATAGTCTGCATAGAGGGTACGCTGCCGCTCCGTCCAGTCGGTGATCTCGTCCAGTTTAAGTTTTGACAATGTGTTCTCAATGGTTTTATGCGCATTCTGCAGCCAGATGATCTTGTTCTGTTCACGCTGTATCTTAAGGTCGACTGCTTTGATCACACGCTTTACCCCTGCCTGTATTACCGCAAGGATAGCTGCCGGAACAGCTGCGCCCGTGTTCCGCGGAAATAGAACAAGGACACACAGTGCCGTTCCGATAAATAATTTTCTGATCAGATCCATGTTCATTCCTTTCTTTTACTATCTTCTACCAGGTGCCGTATCCCTTCCTCCATACTGCCATATTTTCTGGCATACTCAATCACTTCCACACGTTCCTTTCCTTCGGTCGTAAAGGCATAATATTCCTCCGGGCAGAGTTCGTTGCGTAGAACCTTCATCACCTGACCGCCGAGGTCCACAAATATTTCGTGGTTGTCGCGGTTGACGGACAGGAGCTGCGTTCTGCCTTTTTCGGAGAACCCGAGCGTATCCTGGATCTTTTCGAACTTGTTCATAAACTTGCGCATGTCGAGCAGGATTTTGATGTCGGCATTGTTAATGATCGCCTCTTTTATGATCTCCGAACTGATCAGGTCATCGAGTTCCTGTGTAATGACCATCGGAATACCGTTGAATTTACGGATGGTCTTGAACGCATATTTCAGGAATTCGGCCATGCCCGATTTGGCGATAGCTTTCCATGCCTCGTCAACCGTAAGCACCTTGAGCACTCCGGGAAGTTTGCGCATCTTGGAAATAAAGAGCTCAACAATCGTGAGTGTTACTACCGGAAAAATCGTGGGATGATCCTTGATATTGTCCAGTTCCAGCACGATGAAAGGCTGGTCAAGCAGGTCGAGATTTTCCGTGGCATTCAGCAGGAAGTCAAATTCACCCCCGCGATAGTATGGTTGCAGGACGTATAGAAAGTTGTCGATATCAAAGCGGGTTTCCTTTACCCTGCTTTCTTCAAGTGTATGGCGATAAGTGTCCCGTAGGTATTCGTAAAAAGTATCAAAGGAGGGAAAAATGTTTTTATCGGAGGCCAGAAGCCGATAATAACCGCTGATGGCGTTAGATAGCGCGACATATTCTGAACGATTGAAGCTCTCGTTTTCCTCTTTCCATAGGGATACGAGCAGGGCTTTAAGGCTTTCTTTTTTCTCGGTATCCAATACCTGACCCGCAGGCAGATAGAACGGATTGAACCGGATCGGATCATCTTCGGTATAAGTGAAGTAATAGCCTCCCAGCATTTCACACAGTGCGCGGTAACTTGCGCCAATGTCCACCACCACACAGTGCGCTCCCTGATTATACAGCGAATGTAGGATGTGGTTGGTGGTCATGCTCTTTCCGCCACCACTTGAACCGCAGATGAGGGTTCCCATGTTCGAAGTGATTCCCTTTTTTCTCGGACCTATGAAAAAGTCCGTAAAAACAGGACGCGCGCTCAGCCGATCGCAGAAACGGATGCCCGTACCGGACGGGTCGCTTTGGTAATTCGTATCAACATTGAGAAAACATGCAGACTGCTCGGCAAAGGTGTCGAAACACTCATTCAAGGGAAGATCGGCAGCATTCCCAGGGATACCCGCCCAGAACAGCTGAGCCGCACCAACCGTTTCGAGCTTGGTAGAGGCATCGATCCGCGACATGGCCGTAGTTACCTGGTTACGCAGATCTTTAAGCTCCTCCCTGTTTTCGGCCCAAACGATCACGTTGAAATGGGACTTGACGGGGAGGCGCTGCTGTCCGATCGCCTCGTTCAGGAAAGCGTTGGTCGCTTCCCACGCAATGGCGTTCTCTCGTGAATAGGCTGCCAGAGACTGCAAGCGTAACCTTTTCTTTTCCAGTTTTACAATCGTTTTCTGTGGGTCTTCGAGAACAATGAACTGGTTGTAGATATGGTTACAGGGCAATAGAAGTCCAAGGGAAGAGGCAAAACCGACACTGAAACTGCTCCTGTCCGTACTGAACCTATCATATGTAATCCTGCTTCCGGACAATGACGGCAGATCTGCTGCATCTGAAAGCGCATAGAGTTCAACGCGCTGTCTGCCTATCTTAAATTCTTCTCCTTCTATCTGAATGTCCTTTACAATCGGGCTATCCTCTTTTTCTGATAAATAACAGTAACGCTCAATGATACCCGCTTTTTTGCCTGTGCTGAGCAGATCGCCATCCTTTAATCGCTGCATTGAAGCAAGACCCGAATCATTGATGATCTGCCGGAACTGCTGGCAGCTGGCAGAAAACTCCTGCAACATCCGGTCATTTATCAGTTGCTCGGGAATAATGCCTGGACCGATCAGATGGGACGCCATGGAAGAACCGGGTTTGCGTCCCTCGGGCTTCTTGGTGAGGAAGAGGTAGGCCGTATGATCGAAATATTTCCTGCCATTAAAGTGGCGCGCAGCTGCGTCGGTCAGAAAACTTCGGTTGTCATGTGGATAGCTGAATGACTTTTCAATGACCCAGTCCTGTTTGTGCACTACGCAGTGCTTTGGAAGTACTTTTATCGCCTTGATCCATGACTGGTGCAGGGCTTCGTAATCTTCACCTACCAAGGTGAACAGTTCTGGCAATTCCATCCGATATCCGATGGTAATATCTCCTTTTTTGGATATAATACAGTTATGTTCAACATCCATGATGGGCAATACTTCTTCCAACCACTTTTCCATTTTCACCATTGCCTTATTATTTTATCTTCAGTGATGGGGATATTGAACCCACACTGAATTCTGTTCAGTTTATAAAGCGGAAACCGGTTTCTTCTGATCCCGACTGTTTATTATTTGATATGTTTCGCTCTTCTTGACTTTGTCTTTTGTCTCTCGCCGATCGCAATCTCTTTTTCGATCTGGTTTCTACGTACGATTTCGGGCAGCGCGGTATCCTTCAGCTGCGTTACCCTGGCAACGTGCCGCATCTGTAATGGATATTTCCGCATAAAATACAAATCGTCCAGACCCAGACTCCTTGCCACACCCAGCGGATCAAGGTGAATTTCATTGGGAAGTGTAACAAGTACTACATTTTCCGGCAGTCTGGTCGGTGCCGCCGGTAGGTATATCCGTTCACCACTTCCGATGCAGAAATAAAAGTCTATCTCTTTACCTTCTGAGCTGCTGGGGACTGACCGCAGATTGATAATCTTTCGGCTATCATAGACGTGACGTAATACTCTTTCATTCCAATCTATCTCGAAGTCATGCCCTCCGACGTGAATGACGGGCAGTTCCCCGTTACGTCTGCGTTCAAGCATACCGGGGTCTGTAAGCAGTTCCGTATCCGTTCGTCCCCTAATCTCCGCCTCGTTCAATCCGCTCAGCTTTGCCATTCCTTCAGGGTCAAGCACGGTCAGCGGTGGAAGGCGGACAAGCGCGAAAAGGTCATCAATACCGGGGAAATGGCGGGCAATGTTGTGGGTCTGCCGGTCATACCAGAACTGGTACCACTTTCCTTCATAGGTCATATCCTTGAATGATATGGTATTGTCCGGCCTGTCGACCTGACGCAGTTCGTCCTTCATTACATCGACCGTGAACCAGCAGTCCTCCAGGTAATATTTCGGTAGTCCCCTTTCCATATTCGTCATATTTTCTGATAAATCATCTGTTCCATAAACCGGAGCATTGTTCATAGCTTTCTTTTATACTGTTTTCTCGGATTGAGCTTCAGATCATCGCTGTATTTCTTTACGAAATGGTTTTTTCTGACGGTTTTGACAAGCATTGTTTCCTTTGGGTTGATTTCAACTGCATGTTTCATCTCATAGATATTGTTGTCATTCAGCAAATATGCCCAACAGTCACAGCGGCGGGCGGCATAACCGATCGGATCCAGGTTCATCGGGTGGGGTATTTCCAAAAGACGTAATCCTCTGGGAATTTCCGTCAATTTACCGGCATCGGACATGGTGCCATTTTCGATGTCCATAAACCCCTTTAACAGCCCATCCCACTGCTCGAATTGACCGAAATGAAGCGTACCGGTCTTATCGCATGCCTCAAATTTTTCATTCGCGATATCAATGAAATATGGCTTGTGTGCGATTTCCAGTATAGGAAGATGACCGTCAAACCGATCAAGTATGGTTCTGTCCACGAGCTGTACGGGAACGCCTTGATGTTTGCACTCGAGATTAAATGCATAAGCATATGCCGAACCCTCTTTGTAACCGGATCTGAGCAGATCCACGGGGATACATATATGCATTAACTTGGTGTGCAGACTATCACTGAAGCTCGGATTTTGGGCAATATTCCTTGTTTTTCTATCATACTCAAAGGCAAAGTAGTTACCGGACTCCAATCCAGCGAACGAAATTGTATTACTGGGATCTCCCAGCTCAATAAGATGTTGACGGACAGCATCGATACCGAAAACGGCTTGGTCGATAATAATCCTCGGCATGCCGGTTTCCTTCAGTGTGACCAGCGATTCACTTATCTGATCGGAGGGATATTCTTCGGTTTGTGGACCGGAGTTCCCAGAGCTGATCTGGACCCCTGTGTGCACAGCATTTATCTTTTCGCGGTTGCCTCGGACAATGTCGCTCAGAATTGTCCGATCGGGAGAAAATCCCCATCCGGCAAATGATGCGCCTTCACCTGAAAATTTTCTCAGGGACTTATACCATCTGCCGAAGCGGTGATCGGCATATCCTATCGGGTCCATAGCTTCCATTTTTGGAATTTCGATGATTGACAGGTCTTTTGGGATTTCCGCCATCGAATTGATATTCGGTATGACAGGAACTCCTTTCTGGAAAAAGCCGAGAAGGTGGTCGTCAACCTCGGTGAAATGGTGAACGGAAATGGTAGCGGAATGGCCCACGCCAGTCAGTTCACCATTTGAAACGTCTACCTCATAACTTATGGCGGCGATACTGACGGTCGGAAGTTCACCGGACAGCCTTTTTTCCATATAACTGTCAACTAGCAGAACACCCGCATCTATTTCATAGCTCCGTTCATTGAAAGTGTCAGCATACTCGGAGCCCTCTTTATATCCCTTTTCCAGCAAGCGCCTGGGGATTTTAATGAGTTCAAACGGCGGTATATCGCTCATAGGGAAGGCACTGAGATTTCCTACATTCTTTGAAGTCGCATCGTAGACTAGATCGTAATGTCTTGCGCGTCTTTCCATTTCGGCAAACGGAATAATATTGTGCGGATTATCGGTCTCAACAAGTTGTTTACCTGAGATATCAATATAAAAAAGTGCCTGATCAATAATGATGCGTGGTAATAGCATTACATTCTCCTTCCTTTTTTTCTATCCTGTTTGACCTGTTGTTTTTTCAGGTTCTCTTCGATCATTTCTGCAATGGGCTTTATTTTTTCCAGAGGAAAAATCCGGGCCTCCATCCGCTGCTGGATCGGGTATTGATCCAGTAAAGCCAGCTCGTCACCCCAGTCTTTTCTGCCCGCGCCGACAGGGTCCAGTTTAGAATCATGTGGAAGTGCTACCAGAACCGTATTTTTTGGATACGCAGTGATATTTTCGTCGATGTCCACCAGCTCATGCCGATGGTAGTTGTAGGCAAAAAGTAATGATGAATCACGTGCTTCTTCGGTACGGTTTAGATCAATCGTTTTCCAGAATTGATCAGTTGCCCTTAATTGACCCATGCGCAGATCAACATAATAGTCCTTATCAACAATGCGGATAACCGAAAGATTCCCCTCGTGTATCCTATGATGGATCATTTGGTGGCTGCACTCCAGGTCTTTGTCCTTTTCCGGTAGTTTTTCTACCGGTACACCATATTTAAGCGACATCCCTTCAGGATCAAGTTCGACCATTTCAGGCAGATGGATTTTGATCCGGTCTTCAACGCCCTCTTCGAAATAATTGATTAGTTGGCTCTCCCTGTCAAAAACAAAAGAATATCCCTGTTCCTCTTTTTCCATATCACAGAACTCGATCACGGAGAGCGGGTCCTCTTTTTGTCTTAGTACATCAAAGGATACATCAATCTCATATTCAAATCCGCCGATATCGATTGTGGGAAGGTGGCGGTGTTTAAATGTCAATGGGTATTCTTCCAGTTCCGCCAGTGTTTCTCTGTCGACCAATCGGATATTACACTCCGGGATATATTCCTTGTTGAAGTTCTGCGCATAGTCGGAACCTTCTTCATATTCTCCATAGATAACTGCCTCTGGAATATTGATCTTTTGGATTTCGCTTGGTGTTTCCCCATCCGTTGCCGGGTCAATCTGGAATTTGGCCTTGTCGATTACCGTCGAGTAGTAACCTGATCGATCCTGTAAGCTGTCGAAATGGATCTCATTGTCGGGATTTCCTACCTGTATGAAGCGTCCGAAAATAGGATCAATCCTAAACAGGATATCGGCTAAGAAAATTCTCTTTTGCTCTTCCATCTTTTTTTGCTAACGGTTAACATTTGGACCACCGGTTCTCTGTCTGAATATTTTCCTGCTGTTTGACCTGATTACCCTAGGTATTCTTTTGCTGGCCGTCAGTTTCATTAGGCCATGTGGCCCATAGGTTTCCGATAGCCTGTAGATCCGCATGACGGCAAGTGTGCCACCTCCGCCGGTAAGGACAATGCATATCAGCGAAGGGATACCGACCATATAAAGTATCGCGAAAAGGATAAGAAGCACAACGATCAGTCCTCCAAGGTACCAGATGTACTGTGCTTTCAGACCTTTGAATTCTACCGGGGCATTTACCCCTTTATTGATTTCGTATACACTGTTTGCCATGGCTGTTTATAGTTAAAGGGTACTGTGTCATAACCGTACGGCAGAAGTCTTACGTCCTGCTGGTTCTTCTTCCTTTTTCAGAGGAATGACAGGTACTTGCGCATCCATATCTTCCCGTTGCTTTTTGTCGGAAACTTCCGTTCCTTCCTGGATCTTTTGTGTGGCTTCCATTTTCTTTGTCAGTCTTTCCTCCAGATCTTTTAACTCTTCTTTCAGTGCAGCGAGCTCTTCGGCCCGCTGGAAGGGTTTCTCCATCAGGGAGGCAAGGCCTTTGAGCTTTTCGTCCTGTTGATTATATTTTGTCTCAGATTTCTCGCGGAGTTTGCCGACACGGTCAATAGCACTGAGAAAATAGCGTGATGCGGTTTTCGGGTTATCTCTGTTGGGCTCTCCGCCCGAATACGTATAGCGTATCCCGGTAGCGGGACTTTCGGCGTAAAGTGTGTTAAAATACCGGTACGTCCAGCCATTTTTCCCGAAACCATTGGTTTCGCAGTGGTGGTGCACGTAAAGATCATAACCGTACAGCGAGCCGATCTGTTCACGGTCTCCCGAACCTCCTTTCGGTTTCCAGCCCGAATGGATTTTGATCAGTGCGTTTCCAATGATTTCCGGATCACCCGCACTCAGGTCACTCAACTGAATAGGGTTCATTTTGGTGCCGTCCTTATCCCGGAGCAGATTTTCGCTGTAATGTTTTTCATCCGCCCTGAGCTTTTCGAGCGTGGAACCGGTTTTTTCATGTTCCGATTGCAGGTCTTCCAGTTCATAGCGCAGCCGAGCCTGTTCCTGCCGGTGGGAGTGATGGAGGTTCTCCAGTACGGTGATCTTTTTCTCCACACGTGATTTTTCAAGTAGCGTGGTATCTCCGGACAGGATGGCAATATATTCCGAGAAGTTCATGCCGCTCTTCTCGTCAAAAGCACCTTCGTCGATGCTCCTTACCGAGAGACCGGAATTTTTCATCTGGCTGATGAACAGCTGTTTGTTCTTGAGCAGATTGAACTTGTAGTTGTCCAGGCTCTGTTCAACGGCATAAATGAAATTCTTGATCTTGTTTCCCTTGTGTTCCTTGGCGGCCACGTTACCCTGACGGGCACCACGGCCCACACGTTGGTCCAGATCTTTTGGTGTCCAGGGGATATCCAGATGGTGAAGGGCTGTCATCCGCCGTTGGACGTTCAGGCCGGTACCGGCCTTTTCGGTACTGCCTATCAGGATGCGTATCTCACCGCTGTTCATCTTGCGGAACAGCTCCGGTTTTTTCCGGTCGGTCCAGTCATGGATAAAAGTGATCTCATAAGCCGGAATGTGAAAATCTTCCACCAGCTTCTTTTTGAGCGCATCGTATACGTTGAACCCCTTATTACCCGGTGTGCCGATATCGGAAAAGATGAGCTGTGTTCCCCTGAATGCAGCAGTTTCCCCGTAAAGCAAAGCGACATTACGGGCACACGTATTGACCTTATTATCGGGATGATCTTCATATTCCGGACTGATCAGGCGCATATCCACGGCCATTTTCTTGGCGTAGTTGGTCGCAATCAACATGCGGGCCTTATCCTCCGTTTCCGTTAAGGGTTCCCTACCCAGAAGCATTCCATCCCCCGTTTGGGCAAAGCTCATCAGCTTAGCTATAAACGCTTCCTGCTCGGGTGTAGGTTTGATATTGACGAGCACTTCGTCCACTTGCGGACGGTCGAGTTTGATGTGCTCGGCTGTTTTGTAATCGGTAATATCATTGTAGAACAGGGCGAGCTCGGGCACTTTGATAAAATGGCGGAAACGTTCCTTGGCAATGATCTCATTGGTCACTGAGAACTCAAAGTCGGTGGTCTTCCGGGCATAAACGGCAGCCCAGCTGTCGAAATTTGAAATGTTCTGCCGCTGAAGCTCATTGGGGCGCAGGTATTTGAAGATCAGGTAAAGCTCGGTCAGGCTGTTACTGATCGGTGTACCCGACAGGAAGGTGACACAGAGGTCACTTTGGAACTTCTGCTGGAGGCTGCGTACGGCAAAGAGCATATTCAGTGCTTTCTGGCTACCTTCCGTGTTCCCCAAACCTGCTACGCGATCGTGCCGCGTGGAAAAGGTCAGGTTCTTGAATTTATGGGATTCATCGACAAAAATATGGTCAATGCCCATATCCAGAAAGTAAATGTCCTGATCTTTGCGGTTATCCATACTGCGCTGAACCTCCGAAAGACGGTTCTGCAGATTGTTCTTCCTGATCTCCAATCCTTTCATGATCTGCTTGCCGGTCCTGCCATTACCTTTTTCCATGGCGTCCAGATCCCGCTCCAGATTGAAAAGCTCGGTCTGTAAAATCTGCTGCTGGATCTCGGGTGACTGCGATATCTTTCCGAACTGGTCATGGGTCAGAATAACAGCGTCCCAGTTGTTATTACGAATCTCGTGGAAGAGCCGTGTTCTTTTGGCTGGTACGAAGTCACTCTCAGTGGGGGCAAGTATTCGGGCGTTGGGATATGCTTTCCGATAAGTAACGGCAATCTCGGCTACATTGGCCTTCAATGCCAGAACTAGCGGTTTATGCGCAATACCCAATCGTTTCATTTCTCGACTGGCGACTACCATGGTTAGTGTTTTCCCCAGACCGACCTCGTGATCGATCAGGGCACCCCGGGACTGGATGATACGCCATATCGCATCTTTTTGGGAGTCGTAAAGATCCTCTATTCCCAGCGCGTCTCTGCTTAACCCGGGAAATTTCAGGTGACTACCATCGAATTTCCGCAGGACGTAGCAATTGTAGAGTTCATTATAGGCCGTTTCAATCGCTTTTTTTTCGGTACCCGGGAGCTCTTTCATGAACAACAGGAACCTGTCCCGTATCTTTTCGATCTTTTCGTGCGCCTGTTGGATGGCCTCATTGTCGGGGACCCGCACTTCCTTTCCCTCGGCATTGGCAATAGGGTAACTGAAGGAGGGAAAGGTGTTTTCCAGTGCGTGTTCGAAAAGCGTGTAGCCGTACATTGTCCTGCCACTTTTGGGCTTGATCGCATACTCTTCGGTCACGGCCAGATTGGCATCCGGAATCTCAACCTTGAAAATGTCCACCGAACGGTAATAACTGACCGTTGCCGGTGTTCCGAAAAGGCCGGAGGCAAAACGGCTGTAGTATTCCTGCGGTATCCAGCGTTCCCCAAGGTTGAAATCCAGCAGTTCAAAAGGGATCTTTTCGGGCTGCACCTTTTCAATGGCCTGTAGACTGTCGGCAAGAAAAGGGGTTTCTGCCTCTTCTGATACCTGCTCCCTGGCTACTTTAAGTTTTGCAACCACATTGCCGCTGAGGTAGCTATCTGCTGTTACCCATCTTCGTTCTCCGGGTTCAAAATAGATATGACCTTTGAGTTCCGCGATCAGCA
This sequence comes from Olivibacter sp. 47, assembly GCF_030372825.1. Classification (NCBI taxonomy): domain Bacteria; kingdom Pseudomonadati; phylum Bacteroidota; class Sphingobacteriia; order Sphingobacteriales; family Sphingobacteriaceae; genus Olivibacter; species Olivibacter sp. 47. Next base: position 3,829,560 of record NZ_JAUCNR010000001.1, on the reverse strand, counting down.
AGTGCTGCTCTTTTCCCGTAAGCTTTCCAATATAATCAAGATCGACGCCTCCCTTATCGTTAAGGCTAACCGCCAGTGCCTCTACCGGATCTTCTGTGTGGAAATCATGGTCCGCACCGAGCGGACCGTCCAGCATATCGGCCTTGACAAAACGGTCGTGTTCCCGTCGTTCCAGAGAGGAAAACACTTGGTGCGAATATACCGGATCCAGCGTCGCCAGCTGCCTGTTCTGCGCCGAATTGAGCTGTCCATGTTCGCTGGCGAACCGATCATACAGATTGTTGAGTTCGCTGCGGACATAGCCGGTTTCCTGTTCTGCCTTTTCCAGCTCCATTAGACGCAGGTAGCTGTCTCGCACGCCGATATAGGCGTGAGCGGCTTCTAGACTGTTTTTATCGACTTCCAGTGGCTCAAAACCCGCACGGTCCTTTCCAAAATCCGGCTTAAGCAGTCGGACGATCCGCCCTTCGTATATAACCGGCATCCCTTCTTTATGGAAAGGCTGCAGACCATGGAAGATATCCTCTTTTTTTTCAGACAGCCCAAAAGCTTTTTCCAGGCTCCGGTCACCCTCAAAACGGAAGGTATTGCCGTAAACCGAAAGAAGGTTACGGAGTCTTTCCAGTTCAGGGCCGAGGCTCCTACCGCTGTGCCACATCGAGCGGAAGGTGATCTCCCGCAGGTTGGAAAATAACCTGTACAGATATCTGCCCGTTTTTGCCTGCTGTGCCGTAATTAGCACAACGCTTTCATGATCGTTTTCTTCGGGAGTCCTAATGGTGGCAATGATACGGGCCGTATCCGCCCGCATCGAAGCCCTGTCCAGCTCGTTGAGATAGGCGGCAGATCTGTCGGGAGCCTCCCGTGGTATATCGAAAAGCCCGAGCTGTACAGTTACCTGCTCCCTGTTACCACCTTCGGGCGGCGGTAAAAAGGTAAGTTTTTTACCCTCTTTTACAACCTTTGCCGACTCAACGGGGTCGTGAGCGGTTTCGTAGCGGCTTCTCTCGAATCTTTTACCGAAACCGTCCAGCAGAAGAGCCTCAAGGCGCCTGCTGATACCGCTGATCTCACCCTCCTGCAGGATCTTAAGGTGCGCCTCGCCATACTGGTTTCTTCCTTCAACCATCCGGTTACCCAAAATGATATCACTATACTCGGCTATGTACCGGTTGAGCGTATAGCCGCCAAAGTCATTTTCCCGGCTCACGGTTTCCAACAGGATTTTATCCGTTTCCGTAAGGGCTTTCTTATTGTTGTTTTTCTGGACAATGATCAGGTGGGAGGGAGCGTCGGTATTTCCCGTATCCCGCATCAGGTTCTCAGGCAGCACGGCAAGGGTGACAAGATCAGAACGGGAGAATAAATGCTCCCGGGCGGCACGGTTCAGCGGACTGTTCAGGAAGGTGTCCGTACTGATATAGGCAAGAAGCCCGCCGTCCCTCAGTTTATCGAGGCCTTTGGCAAAAAAATAATTATGGATCCTTCCGGTAAGGTTCTTATCCGTTACCAGGGGATCGTACACCGAAAAGTTTCCAAAAGGAATATTGCTGATCACCAGATCAGCCCGACCGTTCTCCTCACGGGAAGTTTCTTCCAGACCTTTTTCCTGAACCTGTACATTTACGGGAAATGTAGAGGCATATGCTTCCAGCACCATTGCCGTCAGCTGATCTTTTTCGATAGCTGTCACGCTTTCAAGCTCAGGTACCATTTTTACAGCACCGGCGACAAAGACGCCCGCTCCTGCGCTTGGCTCATAAATATTCCGCAGGCTGATACCCAGCTTGTCCATCGTTCCGTAAAGGATTTCCGGAAAAAAGTCCGGCGTATAAAAAGCGGTTAGGACGCTGTGTTTAAGGGAGGAAAGTGTTCTGCGACATTCATCCGGGGTAAAATTTTCCCTCAGTACCGTATGGAGATCATCCAAGAGCGGATAGAGCTCCCGGTCCCTTTCCGAAGGAATCTGCTCCATCCAGTCTTCGCGGTCCTTCCAGTCGTAGAGGACAGCTTTAATCCCCCCGAAGCCGCTGTAACGCGATAATACTGCTGCATCATCCGCTGCAGGTACCCTGCCATTACGGTAGTCAAAAGCTATACGGATAGCCGCCAGGTTATCTTTCAGTTTCTCCTTTACATTGTATCCCATATCGCACTTTCCCTTCCATCACCAATGCTCTGGTTTATGATCCCGATAGATAATCCCCGACGGCGCCCGTAATTTCATACCGCAGGTAACGGTCTTCTTCCGTTTCCTCCGAAAAGGCATTTCGGTCAAAAATGTCGCGGCAGCAGCCGAGTATATTGATCAGCTCATAGGTGAGGATACCATCCTCACGCATGCGGTAAAAATCCTTTTCGAATTCCTCTTCCAGCACACGGTAGAGGTAAAGGAACGGGGATGGACGCAGTTTCCTGGTCAGCTCATCCATACAGTATTCCTCGATGTACAGATCGGGTTCTCCCGATTCCTGCATTTCCCTGATCTGCGGTGCAATGGCCGACACACTTGAGTTCAGGTACTCCTTCAGCCCGCCTTTGTGCTGCAAGTCCAGAAAAAGGTCGACCCTGTTGTCCACCAGATAGCTGTATAACCGTTCCTTTAATATTTCCTGCATAAATCACTTTAATTGATCCCAAAAAACGAGCGGATAATCGTGGTTACCACAACCAGAAAGATGCAGCTTCCGAACCAGGCGGCCGCAACTTTATTCGTGTCCTGCTCTCCGCCGTTCCATTTTTGATACACTTTGACCGCGCCGATCAAACCGATCATCGCGCCCACCCCGTACATCAATTTTGTTCCCGCATCGAAATATCCTCTCACTTCCGTATTGGCCTGTTCAATGCCATCCAATCCGCTCTGCGCTTTTACAGCTGCCACAAACATTACAACCAGCGCTGCTGTCATTACTGCACGTAGTTTTCCCTTTTCCATCTTTCTCCACTTTCCCATACTTCACTTGTTAAAGGTTAAATTCCTGCGCTTTGCCCCGTTTTCCCCTGCCGGATAGGGCAGGGGACGGAGCGGGCTTCCGTCAGCTTCCCTCTTTCCACAACCCATCTAGCTCTACAGCACTGAGGGGGACGGAACCGTATTTTTCCAATTCGGTATTGATCACGTTATTGATAGCAACCTGAAAAGCGTTGTCCCGGAACTGTGGATAGTCATCCAATAAGGTACCAAGCAATAAGCAGAGATTATCTTTGGATAGGCTTTTATCAACAGCCTCCCTTACGGTAATCCGAATCTGATTCGATAGTTCTTCGGCAGAAGCAAAGGCTTTTTCAGTTGACTCTTCATCCGAAAAAAGGTTGTGTACTTCATCCGCTTTCGTCGCAGACCCGCTTTCTGTATCAAAATCCTCTTCTTGTTCTTCGTTTCTTTTTCGCTTTCCGGAAAGGCAGCGCTTTAGTTCTTTCGGATAGTACCGCAAGGCGATAAGCAGGTAATAAATAATCACTGCTATGAACAATGCCGTTAAATACTCCGACCAGGTGATTCCGTTTAACATAACTTTTTTGTTTGCTTCGTTTTGTTGGAACAAAGGTGGCAAGAGCAGAAACGGCTCAGGGATACAACTTTTGCTGTATCCTAAAATTGTATCCCTGTATCCTTTGTAAATCAGGGAATTATCTTTATATTATGAGGGGGTAAAAAATATGTGCCATTGGTTGCGCATATACCAATAATCCATATGGTTCCACGAAAATGGATTAAGTTATGGATTGGCAGGAAGTAGTAGAAAGGTTGCAAGGGGAAGATTTCTGTTCGGTGCGGAGCTGGAAAGTGAAGTACTGAGAAGTAAAGGCGACCTTAAATATAGTGATGTTATCTGGGACGATTCATCATAAGATTTCGAGGGAAGGACTTTCCTGAACAATGTCTTTATAAACGTTTTTCCCTTTTTGGGAAAGAGTGTCGATATTTACAATAGTTAAAGCTAAAGCCGATGGAAAAATATATCTATCTTTTTCTCACGCAACTTACGGTAATCATCCATTTGTTATTTATATTTTTTGTTGTTATTGGCGGTTTTTTTCTAAATAAAAGCTTGTGGATCAGTATTCTACATCCGTCCTCAGTTATTTGGGGTGTATACGCGGAATTATCGTCAGGCGTGATATGCCCCCTTACTGCGCTTGAAATTATTTTGGTTATCATGCTGGGCTTTCAACCTACGAAGAAGATTTCATTACAAGACACTTAGTTCCGATAATATATCAGGAGGACCTTACTCGGAATATCCAATTTGCTTTAGTGGTAGCTGTTATTAGTGTAAATGCCATTGCCTACTCGCTCTACTGGAAAAGAAGAAAGTTGAGATAGAAATTCCATAAAACTGTCTGTAATCTATAAACTTGTTTGAAACCATACCTTTGCGCTGATAAGATATGCGATGGAAATAAACGGCAACTGTGTCAAAGTTCAGTTGATCAGTACTATTGAAAGTTCCGTCCTTTATGGAAAGCACCGCTCGCACCATCTTTATCGTCTGTCAGGCCTTTTAACAATCCGGACATGTCGAAGCAGCGTTGAGCCACCACATGGATGACTTCCCCCGCTAGCTGTACTTTACCCGCTACCATAAACAGTTTCGACCGGAGGATTTCTTTCCGATACTGTTCAAAAACCTTTCCCCATATTACGAGATTGGCAAAGCCCGTTTCATCCTCTATGGTGACAAACAGGACGCCTTTTGCCGTGCCGGGACGCTGGCGCACGGTAATGAGCCCACAAACCTTTACAGGCATATCATTTTTCATCAGACCTAACTTTTCCGTTGGCACCACATGCAGTAAATCCAGTTTTGCACGAAGAAAGCTGACAGGGTGTGCTTTGATAGAAAGGGCTGTAGTGGTATAATCATGGACTACATGTTCACCTGCGGTCATCAAAGGCAATTCGATCTGTCCTTCTCTGGCGCTTTCGGACAGTTGTCCTTCAAAAAGTGCAATTGGTCTGTCAGCCAATGCTGATATCTCCCACAATGCCCGCCTACGGTCAATACCGAGCGAGCGAAAAGCATCCGCGTCTGCAAGCCTTTCCATTACGGATAAGGATAGGCCCGCATCCATCAGGGAAGTTATGGAAGTATAATCTTTACACCGCGCTTTTACCAATATAATAGCATCTTCTTCCCGAAAACCTTTTATCTGACGTAAACCCAACCGCAGGGCGTGTGGTCTGCCTCTTTCACCTTCCAATGTATTGTCCCAATGGGAATGATTGATATCGACAGGCAATACACTTACACCGTGTTTCCTCGCATCGATAACGATCTGGGCAGGTTGGTAGAAGCCCATGGGCTGGCTGTTCAGTAGGGAAGCGGCGAAAATATCGGGATAATAGCATTTCAGCCAGGAAGAGATATACACCAGCAGGGCAAATGAGGCGGCATGGCTCTCAGGAAAGCCATAACTACCGAACCCTTCCAGTTGCCTGAACACGCGATTGGCAAAGTCTTCGGTATAGCCTTTTCTGACCATACCTTCTACCATCTTTTTATGGAATGCGGATACCTGTCCTTTTGCTTTGAAGGTAGCCATACTGCGCCGGAGCCCATCTGCCTCTGCCGGTGTGAATCCAGCGGCTACGATGGCGATTTCCATGGCCTGCTCCTGAAAGAGCGGAACCCCGAGCGTCTTCTTAAGAATACTTTTGATTTCCTCCGAAGGATAGTCCTCCGGTTCCTCGCCGTTGCGGCGGCGAAGGTAAGGATGTACCATATCTCCCTGTATCGGTCCGGGCCTGACAATGGCTACCTCGATAACCAGATCATAAAATACTTTTGGTCTTAGTCTTGGCAGCATCGACATCTGTGCACGGCTTTCAATCTGGAATACCCCTAATGTATCGGCATGACTTATCATCTCGTATACGTCAGAATCGTCTTGCGGTATGTTTGCTAAAGTGAGATCCAGGTTATAATGTTGTTTGGCAAGATCAAAAGCTTTCCGGATACACGTTAACATGCCTAAGGCCAATACGTCAACCTTCAAAAAACCCAACGCTTCCAGATCATCCTTGTTCCATTCCAGATTTGTACGGTTTTCCATCCGGGCATTGATGAGCGGACAAAGTTCATGGAGATTACCCTGCGTAATGACGAAGCCTCCGGTATGTTGACCCAGCTGCCTTGGAAATCCGATATATTGATGCGTCAATTCGAGCACTTTCCGTAAATGCGGATCATCGGGATTAAAGCCCTGTTCAGCCAATCTTTCCAGATCGATATGGTCATCCCAATGGCTGCTGATAATGCCCGACAACCGGCCTACGGCATCCAGTGATAATCCCATCGCCTTTGCCACATCCCGTATCGCCCCTTTCGAATGTACCTGCGTTACCGTGGCTACAATTGCTGCACGGTTGCGGCCATATTTTTCATAGATATACTGGATTACCTCTTCACGGCGTTGATGTTCAAAATCCACATCAATATCAGGGGCTTCGTCCCGCGCATCGGACATGAAGCGGGCAAAGAGCAACCTGAATTTCGAAGGATTTACTGATGTTATACCAAGACAATAACAAACGGTAGAGTTGGCCGCAGAGCCACGGCCCTGACAAAGGATGCCCCTTTCCCGTGCAAAGCGCACATAATCATAAACAGTCAGGAAATACGAAGCATAATTCTTCCGTTCGATAAAATCCAGTTCCATATTTATGGTATCCCGAATGGCTTCAGGGATATCCTCTCCGAACTGTTCTCTGGCACCGTTCCACGTCAGGTAGACCAGTTCTTCCAGTGGTGTACGGCCATTTGGAGCCAGCTCGTGGGGATACACATATTCAAGACTGTCGAGTGAAAACCTGCATGCTGCTGCAATCTCTCCGGTATGATAAATGGCGTCAGGATACTGACGGAACAACCGTTCCATTTCCTGCGTCGGTTTAAGATAACGCTCTGCATTCGGATGCAATTTGAAACCTGCGGTATGAATGGTGCATTTCTCACGGATACAGGTCAGGATATCCTGTAACTCCCTCCGTTCGGGCACATGATAATATACATCTCCAATAGCAACCATCCCGATGTCCAGTCGTTCACACAGTTGGTTGAGCTGGAACAGCATCTTGGCATCATCGCCCCTATAAAGGCGTTTTGCTCCAAGATAAAGCGCATGTCCTAGCATTTCCCGGTATTCCTGAATGTGCTGCATATATCCGGTTTCAAGCTCAAATGAGGGGGTGAGTTTGTCGGGCGGAAGGACGATAAACTTCATGCCTTCACTATGTTGGTAAACATCAGTTCTATATAGATGACATTGGCCTTTCTCTGTACGCAGGTTGCCCACCGTGAGCAGTGTCGATAGCCGTCCATAAGCTTCCCTGTCCGTCGGATAGGCCAATAAACTGGGCCCATCCAATAAGTCCAGGCGGCAGCCCGGAATAAGACGGATGCCGTGTTTTTTTGCGGCTATGTGTGCACGGACAATACCCGCTAAAGTATTCCGATCAGTAACTGCGATTTCGGTATATCCCAATTCCGCAGCCTGTTCCATCAGCTCATCCGGATGCGAGGCTCCCTGTAAGAAGCTGAAATTAGTTGTTACCTGTAATTCAATGTATCCCATAAGCTAGGCAAAAAAACCGTGCAGAAACCATTGGCCGGACTGGCTGCTCCCATAGTGGCCTGAGCGATATAACCAAAAACGTTGGCCTTTCTCGTCTTCGACATAATAATAGTCCCGGTGTTCGCCCTTATCCATCCACCATTCCCTTGCGATACGCTCGGGACCATCTGCTTTTTTGATGGTGTGCATTTTCCCCTTATAGCGGAATAACATAGGTGGATAATCCGGTATGGGAGAGGTAACCGTAATCGGCTCCGGTATAGATAGCAGTCGTGTTGGTCGTGGCCTGTCCGTTGGCCAATTGATAATCGGTTTTTCTTTAATGGAAGATGCTTCCTTCACTGACCGCTCCGGCCAATAATACTGATCCGGCAAATAACGGGAGATTTCGCATGAGCTGTCGCGGCTTTTTAAACGATCCAGCAGCTCTGCTATTGCGGTATTTTCCATGCCTGTTCGGCTGCTCCATATCGACTCCTGTACGGGATCGACATCTTCTGTTTTAGGAGCTTCCAGTATAAACAGTTCAATACCCAATGCCGGTTCTATCTGTGATATCTTCAATGCGAACAGATTAAAGAGATGCGGCACATTAGCCGTTGCATGGTTGGTGCCGATGCTGATCTGTTCCATTTTTCCGTCGATACGGTGGCACTTGAGCAAAGCTTCCCGCAACCCTTTTCCTTCGCCGGACAAGCGTTTGCAGAGATTTTCCAGCAATTTCTGAAGAGCTATTTCTATTCCTTTTTCCGTGCTGATTGGTTCCAGGCAGGGTAACCGTTCTTCATAAGGAATGATAGGTTTTAAAGATGTGATAAATTCATCCTCATAGCCGAGAGCCTGTCCCAACCGTAACAGGAATGTGTCACCGAAGCGCCTGCGCAGAACAGTACGCGGCATCGCGGCAAAGCCTCCGATAGTTTTTAATCCCAAACGTTGCAATCGCTCCAGCGTATGCGGTTCCAGCCGCAATGCGATAGGAGGTAGGGGCATCAGGGCGTCAAGTTGGTCACAGCTTTCAATGATCGGTTTTACCTTGCCAAAGCGGGCAATAGCCCAAGCGGTACCGATGGTATCGGCTATGGCCATGCGGGTATCATAACCGCGCTCCTTTAACCTTGAAACGAGAATTTTCAGGTACTTCCGTTCCCCGCCCCAAAGATGGGCGCAGCCACTGATGTCCAGAATAAGACCGTCAGGATCATCCAGCGCAACAATTGGTGTGAAACGTATACACCAATGACCGATCGCTTTAAGCAGTTTTTCGGATAGCCTTGGACGTTCATCGATGACTTGCAGCGATGGAAGGAAAGCCTTGGCATCGGCAACTACCATACCGCGGGTGACCCCTTGTTGTTCCGCTACCGGATTGGCGGCACAGATTACCATCCGGCCATGTACGGGAGCGGCAAAGACAAAGGGAACATCCTTCAATACAGGCCTACGGACTGTCATCCAATCTGTGGTCAGGTGGTGAAACCATATCGAAGCAAATCGTCTTTTCATCATCTTTATCCTAAATGCTGAATCCGTTGCGACCTATTTTCTGATTGGCTTTGTTTGCGCAGCGGAATCAGTCCATCTGCCGACCATTCCACCTGCCATTTGCCCGGATTGCCGTTACGCACTTTTAACAGTTCCACTTCCCAACGCGGAAAGCCGATTCCCGGCATGTTTTCTTTTAATTTGCTTGGTAAGGGAGTGATCCTCCACCGTGCAGCGCAGGCCGTGGAATCCAGCGAACGTGGATTATGCCGAAGTATAAACCCTGTAACCCTGCTTTTCTCTACGGCCAGTTGAAGGCGACGTGATTGTACAAAATCGAGTTTATGGATCTCGGCAATAACTGCAGCGAGTCCTTCGCACTTAAGCGCCTCCTCCATTGCCCAAAGAATATCTCTCTCGTGTTTCATACGGACAAAAACGATATGTTCCGGCGTTACGCCGAATGTTTTAAGTGATGCAGGAAACAGCGCTTTGAAACTGCTGATCCAGATGCAAACGCCACCATTCTTCATCAGATTGCCCAGTAACCCGCTCATAAAGCCACATGAAACGGCACTTTCTACCCGATTCGTACTGATAAACTCATGCACGCTTCCTTTAGGGAAAATGCCGTTCGGAAAAGCCTCTTCCATTGGTCCAAGGCCAATACTGTCCTCTTGGCTTTCTTTTGGCTTTAATCCCTGCCAGAGTAACATGTCCTTTTTCAACCTGCTTATCAACGCACGCTTATCTTCTGACATCATAACCATATCATTACAAATTAGGACAACAAAACTAATACTAATAATTTTAGCAAACAAGATGTTTTTGCCATTGCTTTTGGTTGAATAGAGAAACCAGCTGTCAAGTATTGTAGGCATAATATTGAGTTTTTCTATTTATAAATTCCTATTTAGATCTTTAGCAAACAATATTGTTTAAAATCTTACCTAACCGTGCAAAAGCTGGCTGAGGGATGGTTTGGCAGTCTGTTTCAGAGATAAAGATATTGTTTCTTATGAGGGGGCCAGAAAGGCTTTGATGCGGTAAATCAAAGAATATTTCATCCATAGTTTAAAATGATTGGCTAATCGATAGTTTGTTATCATCTATACCAAATACTGTTTTTCAACACTCCCTGATCCATCGGATCATTTTTTCCAGCGAACGGATAGTAACCAGTTTATCGTTTTCCTCTGTTGGATAAGCATTGCTTCTTAGGCTGTTCGCAGAGATTTCTTCCTGATTTGCTGTTGCAAATATCGGAGCCATTGTTTCACAGACGTGGCTAAAGGATGGTGCATCGAGTAGTTTTGTCTGATCGGCCGCCCGCAGAAGAATACCGTACTGATCCACAGAAAGTTTGAGAATCACCTTTGTATTCTTTGTTTTTCGCGATAGTGGACTTTCTTTTACGGCCGGGACGGATGAACTTTCAATCATGGGGGTATACGGATTCCGTGTAAACCAGTTATGCATAATTCTATGAAGGGATTGATGAGTATTAGAGTAATAGATATCCCTTCGTATATTTATTTCCCGAAAATACTTTCGGCCATCAATGTTATTCTTTGCTCCTTTCAAAATCTTTTGCTGTAAATAGGAGACGAAATGTGCATGGTTGAAATTCATATTGATCAAAAATTCTTCAAGGGTATTGAAATGGGAAATTTGCTGTATAGCCTCCATAGACAACAGTCCCCCGAGCATTTCCTGCCAATAGTTCAATTGACCAAAGGTCACCTCTTTGTTTTCAAGAGTTGATATTGCAGATGGGATTACAATCCGATCAATGATGGGTTCATGTCTAAAAAAAGCCTTTTCTTTAACTTTCTTTAAAAGATTTTTCAGACCGCTTACCGTGATATTCCTGAATGTATCCGATACCGGCGAGTCATTACGTAGATAGTTTGGAAATCTCATTTCAATCAGAGATAACAGATATTCTACAAACTCCTCGGCATAACGATTCAATTCATAAATCCGCGGATAGGTTGTTTTCGTATGTTTTAGATTACGTCTGATATGTTCCCGAAGCAGTACAAATTGAAGATGATACCGGTTAACCAAACGCTTGCATTGCCGCTCATTTTTAAGCGATAATAATTTTTGCAGAAATTCAAATGGCAGTGTTTCTTTATTTTCGGCCAATGTTCTGGCTACCAGTATAACTTCTTCCCGATTTAGGGGAGTGACTGCGGAACCCGCTGCTGAAAGTTTATTGATGATCAGGTTGTCCAACCATTTAAAAGAGTAAATCGCTCCCATATCCACCATATTAAGTAAAACCCAGAACTCAGGACAAAAAAAAGACTTGATTCCCTTTTAAAAAAGTGGATAAAGTGGTGGGATAAACCGCTTCCATACGCGAAATCAGGCAATCACGCACCTTAACACCAAAAAATTGTGGCATTGTTCGCCTCCATTTTTTTGGCTCCCTATTAAGTGCCATTAGGAAAACTCGATGGTCAGTGCGGAATTCTATCAAAATAGAACTCATTTCAGTAGAAAATAATAAAATATTTAACCAGCGTAAGGTAAAAGGTGTTTTTTGCTAAAGCCAATAGCTGCTTGTTACTAAAATATTTAGTAACGCTTAAGCCTAAAATTGCTGCCGCTAATAGAATTGTTTTGTAATCTCTTTGCCGATAACCAAAATAGATTTTTGAACTGCTTTTAGCCCCCTTTCAGTTACACTGAAGATTATGATGATGACAAATTGATGCCACTTTATACCACCCGAAAAACTGGCTTTAAATAGTGTTCAGCAGTAATAAACCCGTGGTAAGCTGAACCATTTTTAACTTTTGCCACTTGACGGATTTACGCATTCCGTTTTTATTAGTATCAACAGTTAAACCGTCAGATGATATGCAGTTTGAAGATTTCTTTGATATTCTGGATAACAAGAGAATGTTGAAAAATGATTTCCGTCAACAGATCAGGGACTTATTGATGATCAGGTATTTTGAAAAGGGCGATTTATGGCAGCGAGAGCAAAATCCTGCGATGGAAATCCCCTTCCTCCATAAAGGGACTGCTGTCGGTTTTCGCCCGCTTGACGGGAAAAGGCAGGTATGCAACCTATGGGAGCAAGGGGAGATAATCATTTGCGGGAATAATATTTTTGGAGAAAATAAGGACAAGGCAATATATGTTCAGTTCCTTGAACCGTCGTCTACTTATGTTCTGAACACCTTGGATATTATCAAACTTTGCAACAGGCACGGCGATGCACGGTTTATGGTGCAATATTTTTTGGCAGAAGCTTTAAAAAAAATGGAAGACCAAAATTATCGGCTCTCCTGTCTTCCTCCGGAAAAACGTCTGGAAGAGGTATCCATTCGTTATTCAAACGCTTTTGGAAAGCTTTCCCAGATTGAAAAGGCTTCTTTTTTGGGAATATCCAGACAGACATTGTATAATATTAGTTAACCGAGCTATAATAAAAAATGTTGATAGCTGAATGTCCAAAATTTTACAGGTGCATGTAAAATTTTGGACATTCAATCCTTAAGGGATGAGCTTAACTTTGGTGATATAAAACGCGAATAAATAGATAGTGAAAAGAACGTAGAATCATTGGAATCTGATCATGAAAGTAATTGCAGGACCGGTTTAATTATGATAGTATTGGCACAACAACGGGAAAACATTGGATGGAAAACGGTAACTATAGAGGTTATCTGCGTTTTGTTGATAGCTCTTTTTGGTCTTACTGCTATGGACAAAACCATACGTTTTGAAAGGTTTTATAGCGAATTGGGCAAATCCCCATTTTTGATGAATTATGCCCTGATTGTAGCAGTAGGAACCCCTCTTATAGAAGCTATTGTTGCTGTTATGCTCGGCTTGGATAAATGGAGATTAAAGGCGCTATATATATCCATGTTTTTGATGAGCTTATTTACGGCTTACATATACATGCTCGTGCATTACAGCTATTTTACATCGTGCCTGTGTTCGGCAGCCATAGAATCTCTTTCCTGGCAACAGCATCTAATATTCAATATCGTGTTTCTGGTGCTCACAACCATTGGAGTAATAATTCAGGAAAACAAACAAAAGAAGATAGACAAATAGATCATGAAAAAATTGTTGAACATATTTCCGCACGTTCCGCCATAATTGGAAAAGAGGGACTTTGCCTATTAGCATAATAATCATTTATTTTTTAACCAAATATTCAATACGATGAAAAAAGTATTCAGATATGTATTCGCAGCAGGGCTAGCGACTACAGTTTATTTTTATGCGAACAACGCAGAAGCTAATTCATCACGGGTCGTTCAACAGGATCAGTATAAAATAACCGATTCGAGCCACCCAGACTTCGGACAGGTAGTTGATGAATCACAGTTAGAAGATGAATGTCCAGGAGATACTCGGGAATGTGCTCAAAATACTGAGAACCCAACCGATATAGTACTCTGGACTCCGTCAGCAAGTAAGTTTTAAATCAAAGGGGTAAGGAAAACTCCTTACCCCTTTGATTCGCAAATGATAAAAAGTGATGGTAGTAGTTACAAAAATATTCATTTCCATTTTTTTAGGTTTCATGGCAATTGTATTGCTATATATCAATACTGATCTTCCCAATAAAACAAAAAACGGTTTCGACAGAACTTTTATAGGTTCCAATCCTACGAGAATTAATTTATGGAAATCTGATTTGGGCTTATCTCAGCTTCTTTCAATCAACGCTGATAAAATTTATTTTTCAGCCTCTCAAAATGGATTAATTGTGAGCTACAATATTAAGGATAATCAGGTGTCAAAAATGAACTTCTTAACACATTCTGAATCCAAAGCTTTAAACTTTCCAATTACGGGTATATTTAAAAGAGGAGAAATTCTTTACGTATTTCAGGGAAATAATCAGAACATTATTCTAGGGAATTTGAAAAATAACAACTATACCCTCAAATCGATAAAAAGTGGAAAATTTTCCTATGGTATTCCCTTATCACAGGAAACCTATATTTTGCGTCAATTTACTTCGGATAATAAAGACAAAAGATTTGTTAAAATAAATGTATCTAAAAACACCAAAAAGGTTGAGCAAAACATTTCATTTGCCAGTAACGATGGAGGTTTTAGCAATGACGGTATACTCCGTTTTGATCCTCAGACCAAATTAATTTCCTACGTACATTATTATAGCAATAATATAATATGCTTCGATACCAATTTAAATCTTATCAGTAAATTTAATACAATCGATACCATTTCCTATAAGCCTTCTATATCCAATAAGTCAATTTTAACTACCAATCAGACAGCTGCTCTATCCGGAGAATTTCTATTTGTCTGCTCAAACCTAAAGGCAGACAATGAAGATCCCAAACTTTATAAGCAAAATATCCCGATAGATATTTATAATGTGTGTTCTGCGAAATATGTTGGGTCATTTTACATCCCAACTATACAGAATAAACTGGCGAAGAATATGATTGTGAAAAAAGGAGTTCTTTATATATTGTACAATAACAATTATTTTGCAATATATAAGCTCCCTATAGATCTGCCCGATCAATCGTGAACTATTAACATTTCAACCTTTCTTTTCTCCTTTTTGCAATCCAGTCCGTATTTATTCAACTCCTGTTTAAAAATGTCATAATCAAAAGTTTCCATATTTACTACAGAACCCAGTTTTCGGTTTAAATATTTAGACTCTGAAAAATTTACCGTTATATCAACGGGGTACTCAATTCCTGTTTCATCTACTATTGGTATAGCGTTAAAGTGTTTCATTTCCGCAATAAAAGCGCTAAAAGGTTTTCCGGTGAAGAAAATCTTTTCGCCGTCAACAGTAAATGTACTTTCTTCTGATGTAGATTTCAGGGATTTGCTCGCCTTTTCTGCATCTTTTACAAAAATTACTAAACAAAGTTGATCCCTTTTTTCAACTTTAGCTTTAATTGGAAAATACTGGTTAAGGTCGTCAATTAATATTTTAGAGAACGATCTGGAACTCAAATCTTTAGAAATAATCAAGTCATAAGAAAAACTATTTTCCTGTAGATAACCTGCTCGATCTTTCCACCTCATATATGGAAATTTCATAGGGAAAAAAGGCATTTCTAAATTAGCATTTGAATATTGCAGAAATATGCTTGAATCTTTTACTTTTGTTATAATCCGGTTCGGATTAAGATTTCCTACCGCACCCTCTCTGATCATAAATGCGTTGTAGAACATTTGGATAGGTCTGATGTTTGAAAAATAAACATGGTTATAATTGCCATCGGTTGCCGTAGCTTTATACGTCCTAAAGGTAATAGCAGAACCAATAGATGGATCATATTGCTTTAGAACAGACCTCCTTAACGTGTTTTGATCATCACTGTTCTGCCCGCCAATTGGTTTCCTATAATCCCATTTTACATCATCTTTTTTTATGGTTAGGATTGTATTTCCTTCCATCATTCTATTCAAATTATCCTCAGTAACTTCCTCTCCACCGGTGATAGCTTTAATTTTACCCTCTGGATTTATCCATACCACATGGGGAATTATTCTATGGGGGAATAGTTTATTCAGTATCGTATCCTCGATGATAAAAGGAAGGTTTGATTTAGACGCAATGGGATTATGTCCTAAAAAAGCATCCAATTGTGACGATTTACTTTTAGTAACCAAAAATATCTGTAAACTGTCTTTATATTTATCTCTCAATGCAGTATGGTGTGGCATAGAATTAATACATGCCGCGCAGAACGTCTCCCAAAAATCTAAAAGGACCCACTTACCTTTTAAAGAACCGGATAATATGCTTTCATCCTTAGAATTATACAATTTTAGATCAAGTTTTTCCGGCAATATATCTTCTATTCTTTTTTCACGAATTGTATCTTCTCTAGCCATTTGCTTGGCATATCCCTTAAATGGGTCTAGTGAAAAAATGGTTAAAACGCAGACCGCTATAATTGCCTGTTTCATATCTCTGTTTTTTTCAAGGTTAATATTGAGTGTTTTGTTCAAGATTAGGATTCCGTTCTAACTCCGTTAAAGGTATTGGCCAATAGTCTTCTAGATTGTTCTGTCTCAATCTTCTTTTGTCGAACCACGTCAAACCCCATTCAAGAAATAGTTCCAATTTTTTTTCATGCATCAAAGCTGACCTTAACTTCTCCGAATCCAGTTCTATGGTAAGAGGTGGTAAACCCGCTCGTGACCGGACAATCTCCAAGTCTCTTTTGGCTTCGGGAAGCTTACCTTGTTCTATTAAAGCCTCTGCTCTTATGAGGTATTGTTCAACCAAACGGAACACAATAAGAAATTCTGTTACCTCACTACTCGTGTTGATTTTATATTTATACGGAAAATAATATTTTTGCTCGTTTACTGTCTTTATACCTATCCAGTTAGCAGCCCTTAAATCCTTCTGTTCAAAATTGGACAACATATTGTCAGAAAGAAAGAAATCGGGTATTGCATTATTGTTTACATTTAACGGAACTGTTAATCTTCCAATATTTGTGTTATATGGAGTTGTAACAGGAATCAGTTGCCAGATAGTTTCTGGGCTATCCTTTAAAAACACCTGTGATAAATCTCCCAAACTATAGTTGTCATCGTTTATTACTTCAGATGAAAAAAGATAACTATCCTGCCAATTTTGCATAAATAAAGACACTCTTGCCATTAATGCACATGCCGCAAAATAATTAGGCCTGCTTCTCTTTTCGCTCCCTACATATAGCCTTGGTAAAAGAGTAAGTGCATCTTTTAAATCAATAACAATCTGATCATATATTTCGTTAGTGGGAGTTCTGGGTAAACTGCTGTTTATTTCGAAGTCCACTCCTGTGATGAGGGGGACATCTCCATATAAATTTATAAGGTTAAAATAACAGAAAGAGCGAAGGAACTTCAGTTCACCGATGTAGGGATTGGTAATACTCTCGGCAAGCTGAGAGTTAGCTATTCCTTCCAGAGCGTCGTTTATTGAGTAGATAGTTTGGTATGTATCTGCCCAAACGCCTGAGATGATGGTGTTATTTGTCTGAATAGCGCTAGCTTCAAAATCCAGATATTGCTGTAATGATCCTGAATAATGTAGTTCATCAGAATAAAGGGAGGTTCCTATATGCATTTCAGCGTTTAAGGAATGATTAATACCTGAAAGATTGCTATAGATCCCTGCCAACCCTGCTTCTATAGAGGTGGCATTAATGAAGACCGATTGTCTTGTTAGCTGATTAGGTGGAGTATCAACATCTACAAAATCATTACAGCTGCCAAGCAAAATACAATTGGCAAAAAACAAAAATATACATAATCTCATTTTCATTCTTTTATATCTAATAGGT
Organism: Olivibacter sp. 47; assembly: GCF_030372825.1. NCBI lineage: Bacteria > Pseudomonadati > Bacteroidota > Sphingobacteriia > Sphingobacteriales > Sphingobacteriaceae > Olivibacter > Olivibacter sp. 47. The sequence continues at coordinate 3,812,176 of NZ_JAUCNR010000001.1, read as the reverse complement.
TAAATTTATTCCGATTGAAAAGCTCCTTAATGGCGGTAAAACTCCCAAACTTATAACTTCAGGATCGTTACCTTTGTAAGAGGTAATGGTTAATAGATTCTGGGCCTGCATATAAAGATTTAAGTTCTGAAGGGCAAATTTCGATATCATCTTCTTTGGCAGTTTATAGTTCAGCCTAACATTTTTTAAGCGGAGAAAGGAGGCATCGGTGAACGCGCCTTCGGACATTCTGTAGTTGCTCCAAGCCGTAGCCCCTGCACCACCTGTAGTAAATTTTTGTGTTTGGCTTACATTTCCCTGTTCCTGCCACCTTTCAAGAAGTTTGGCAGGCATATTAGTGTTGGATGCACCAGGTACCGATGGTAGAGAATATAAATAGTTATATCCATGTTTTTTTACGAATTGAAAGAAGATATCGATCTGGAAATTTTTATAGATAAAACTATTATCCAATCCCCCGTAAAATTTTGGATCAAGTGCCATGGCGACATTTCGTCCGAACGGTAGATCAACTTCCCAAAGGCCAGATTCAACGTTAACTCCATTGTACGGATAAACTTTTGCGATATTTAATGGTTCTCCTATCGAATATTTGGCAGCATAGCTTGAATTTTCCAGATTAGGGAATTCCAATAATTCATTGCTGAATAATGTTAAATTAAAAGATGTATTCCATTTATAATCGTTTCGAACTATATTGATCGTATTGATCTCGAACTCTAAACCGCGGTTTTCGATTCTAGCAGGTAAGTTTCTCGTTATACTGGAAAAGCCGGTCTGAGATGGGAGGGTATATTGCAGTAATTGGTTTCCACTTCTATTTCTGAACCAGCCACCTGAGATTAAAATTCTATCTTCTAAAAAACCTAACTCTAAGGCTAGTTCTAATTTACGGTTACTTTCCCATCCATAATTGGGATTAAATAGTCGTTGAGCTATCAATCCACTGATTCCATCATAGGGATATTTGGCACTACCATAAATATTCATAAACTGGTAGTCTCCTATTTTATCATTGCCAGTTAGCCCAAAGCTCCCTCTGATTTTTCCAAAACTTACAAAGGAAAATCCTTGTTTTAACCAGTTTTCTTCACTGAAAATCCAGGCTGCACCTATTGCACCGAAATTGGCAAATTGCCTACCAGGCCCAAACCGTGAAGACCCATCTCTTCTTGCCGTTAGGTTTAATAGGTAACGGCCATTATACTGGTAATTAATCCGGCCAAATGCAGACTGATATTTATATTGACTATATGTCTCCGAAGTGGTTATTCTTCCTGCTCCGGAAGTCGTGTGCAAAAGTGATTCGTTGCTGTAATTACTTGCATTGATGCTGGTTCCTGTATTTTTTTCTTTTTGCCAGCTCACGCCAACCAGAATATCAATTTTATGTTTATCAAAAGATCTGTTATAGCTAATTTGGGGTTCTACGATCCAACTCCTTAATTGAGAATTTGCAAATTGAGATTGTCCACTGGTTCGTGTAGCTGATGGGATAAAAGAATTTAGAGGATATATCTGTGTTTCATCCATTTGAATAAAAGTATATCCGGCATTAATTCTTGCCTGAAAATTTCTTGCAATAGCGTATTCTAGGTTTAGATTGCCAACAAGATTGTCTGTTATTGTTTGTGTAGTCTGCAAAGTTTGGGCAATTGGATTATTTCGATTTGCAGAACCATTTTCGTTCCAGGCAAATGATCCATCTTCTTCATAGATTTTTAAATTAGGCGCGCTATAAATCCCTGACATAAGATCAGAGGATGGTAGCAAATTGTTATCATTGGAATAATTAAGCGTTAAGGAAGCACGTAGTTTTTTATCTTCTGATCTATGCGTGAGATTTAATTGACCATTGCCTCTTTTGTTAGCAAAATTTCCAAGATAAACATTTGTCTCTCTCCGATATCCTCCTGCCAAACGGAATTGGGTATTTATATTACCTCCCGACAGTGCCGTTTGAATATCAGTAAATTTTGCTGTATTGCCGATAAGAAGTTTCGTCCAATCAGTATACCGTAGTTGGTCGTATAGGAGGACATCTGGAGCATTTGCTTCTGTAGGATTGATGCCATCATTGGTCAAGGCTTCCTTTCTCATTTCCAGATATTGTTCCGTGTTCATTAAAGGCATGGTATGGGCAACCTTGCTAACACCTGTGTAGGCATTTAAGTCGACTATTGTTTTTCCTATTGAACCTTTTTTGGTAGTGATAAGAATTACGCCATTGGCACCCCTGCTTCCATATATAGCTGTTGCATCAGCATCTTTTAATATCTCAATACTCTGAATATCCTGTGGATTTAAACTATTGAACGGACTTTGGGAACCAGATGGACCAGCAACTTTTGAAAGACTTGTGCTCAGCCAAGGCACACCGTCAATTAGGTATAAAGGCTCATTACCATTTGTTATGGAGTTACGTCCACGAATCAAAACGTTAAAATTAGCACCTGTACGGCCATTTTGTTGTGTTATCTCTACTCCAGGAATACGACCTTGCATCGCAGCTATTGGGTTTGCAACAGGTTGCCTTGCAATTTCGGCCGCTGTAACCTTTCCTACGCTTCCGGTATTCAAGCGTTTGGTCGTTTGGCCGTATGCAATCACTACCGCTTCGTCTAAAGCATTTTCCTTCGGATACAGGTAGATATCATAGGATAAATCGGATGAGGCATCATACTCAACATCTTTACTTTGATAACCTGTGAATGTGATATGGATAAACCCTTTTGCTTCATCGGCAATAAAATTGAAATTCCCTTTCTGATCTGTTTTGGTAACACCGTTATCTATTTTTACAGTTGCTCCAATTAGAAAGGTACTATCTTTAGACGAGCGAATCGTCCCTCTGATTGGGTAATCCTGTGCTTTTACTATATAACTAGCAAGGAAAAAGCTTAGAGAGATGAGAAATATCTTCACTTTACATTTCCCCCTTTCCGTGATGCTATGTTGTCGCTTAAAATAAGGACCGCCTTGGCGGCAGGCTCATTTTTATGTCGCAGTAGAGCCTGCTCATCCGTGGCGGCAAACAAACACAGTTCGTTATATTGATAGATAAGCGTGTTATTAAATTGGTTGGGGCATAAAAATCCCATTATGAAATTTAAGTTCATTTCTTTTACTCATTAGGCTGGTTACGATTAAATTGTTTGTTAAGTGAGAGTAAAAGAGAGTATTAGACGGGCGACTTTATTAGGTTCTTGTAGAGCTGTTTGCTATTAAAATGCTTTTGTGCAAATAATCGAGTGTAAAGGAGATACCTATTTGACATGGCAGTCTCCTTTCTTTTTTATACATGATTGTAAAGTTTCTTCTTTAAAGATGGTATATAGGGCGAAAAGGAGGTGCTTTAAATCCCTTTTGAACTTAACGGCTTCATTGCGATCAGAAGTTTCGCTTTTAAGAGAGGCCAAAAGGTCTAGCGTTTCCTTTAGTCCATAACGGACGAAAAAACGTGCTAGGATATCTGAGGGTTGTGGTTGTTTGCCAGAAAGTAGCTTTATTAGTTTATGGTCAATATATTGGTCATAGTTGGATCTCTTTTCAATGTGTTCGGTGGTCGGTTCCCTTTCAAAAAAAGGTTGGCATAAGAGGGGTTTAGATTCTTTTAATGTATGGTTTCTTTGGGGGATTTGATGTGTTTTGAATGCAGCCTCGATAGGCTGTATTTCACATAACAATTTATTGCATCTTTCTAGAAACGAAACAAGGGAATATTTTCGATTGTCGCTGATTCCGGATTTTTCATCAAGAGCGCAAATAGAGATAATATCATATAGTATATCAGAATGCTGACCAGCTGGATATTCACTAAAAAATTCCTTTACACTTTCGTTACATACTATGGGTTGTTCTTTAGGCGTCATGGTCGAAAACTAGTTTTCGAACCTCAAGAATTTGAAATATAACCCGCTTTTGAAAACACAATAGGGCCGGTTATCCGCAAAGTCTGACGACGGTTGGCTCTGGTAAAGCCACCTCTCTTAAGGAGAGGCTCTCCATCAAACATAAGCGGACACCAGCCCTAATGTATTATAGGGTTACGGTGCCACACTTACGCTCGCGAGAAAATTTACCAGATTTACCGTGCGAGGCTCGTAGCATGTACCGCTAATTTTCATTAGAAGTACAGCAAATCTACAATTTTAATTTCTTATGGACATAACACTTTCGATGTCCATGCATTTTATAAATAAGCGACTGCTAAGTTGCCTAATTTTTTTCTCAAAGTCACCTTTTTTTTGTACTTTTAACCTTGCTAAAAGTAGTTAAAAACTACTTTTAGCAAGGTTAAAATCAATAAACTGTAAACCATTGAAGCTAATATGGAGAATAATGAAGAAAACGAATCGTTCTTAGAACTGGACAATAAAAAGATAGGTCAGAAAATTTATATTCAACGTAAAATTGCTGATATGAAAGCTTTTGATGTCGCTGAAAGATTGGGAATTGGAGAGGCTGCATATACTAAGTATGAGAGGGGAGAAACGAAAATCACTATTGAGTTCATCAAGAAGATTTCTGATATATTCAGCATTGATCCTTTGCAATTATTGGCTTCGACTCCAAATTCTTTTTTTAATGATATTAAAAATTCGACCATTTTAAACACGTCCACATTCCATACATTTCAAGGTGCAAACGAGAAGCAAAATGAAGCCATTTTAAACTTAATCGATAGCGTTGTTGAAATGAACAAACGATTTATGGATTATTTAGAGAAAGAGGGAAAATGTTCTGAGAAGTAGTCTATGTTTATTGAACTTCAAATTTTTTAACGATATTGGCAGGCAAGTAGAAAAAACATGGATAGACAAGTATTTGATAGCGAATTGTTAACCTTTGACAATGAAAGAATAGGGTATCAGTTATATTTAGGTAGAGAAATTGCTGGACTGACATCATTAGAAGTAGCGGATGAATTAGGATTTGAAGAAAACGAATATCTGGAATATGAGAAGGGTAAAAGAAAATTTACGATAGAATTGGTGCAAAAAGTTGCCCATATTATCAAGGCAGATCCAAAAAGAATATTATCAACGCCTGCTAGCTCGGTCTTTAGAGAAATTCATGATTCTAATATTTTATACTCTTCTACCTTTCATACTTTTACAGGAACTAGCGAGAAGCATAATGAAGCACTCTTAAGATTGATAGATAACGTAAATGAAGCGAATAAACGTTTGATGGAGGTATTATCTCAAAAAAATAAAGAATAAGTGCCAATTTTATTTTTAGATTTTAAAGCACGAAAGCCATCCCACAAAAGATGGCTCTCGTTATTATATCTATTATGAAAAAGATTACAACTTCTCGATTTCTTCAATTTGAAGCTTAGTGGTTTTTGCAATGAAGTCAAGTGCCAAACCTTCTTTTTTTAGCTCACGGGCAATATCAATAGCTTTCTTATGCTTGCCTTTTGCTTCTCCTTTTGCCTCACCTTTGCGATAAAGAAAATCTTTCTCTTCCTTAAAAAATTTGCTTACTGTTTCCATAGCTTTTTCAAATTGTTGTTCCAGACTGCTACGTAATTGTACAAAGATACGTAATTGTTTGAAATACCTACTCTCTGCAAAATCTCCCGTTGTATGCGATTTCACGCCCTCGATAATCTCTTTTACAACAAGATAACTGTCACCACTTCCAAAGTTACCTAAAATTCCCAACATTTTTACTTCTGGATTGTCAGATTTTAGGAACAGGCGATAATTTGCTTTTAGAACGGTAACAAGCTCATAGCTAAATTTCATGTGGACTGTATCTATTTCCGTGGCCATTCGTGGACCGGCGTCTCCTAAAAAAACAACATACTGCCGTATCGGAAGACGATACCTGCGCGCCAGCATGGCGTAATACTCAAGCATCCGAAAAACCATATCCCTCTCCTCCTTTACCTGAAATTCCACATGCAGTATAAATGTATTGCCCGCCACATCTGTTACTTTTTTTAGGGCGTCTGGTTTCCTTTCCTTTGTATGTTGAACATCATCCGGTAGCTCTTCACTTTTGACTATGTCTAGACCCAAAATCTCCTTAATAATGACAGGAAGGGTAATTTCAAGATTCTCTCGCAGTATTTTGTCATATTGGTTTGTCTGCCTGCGGCTTTGGTTCTCTTTTTTATTGGGCATACACAAAGATAAGGAATCTATTGAATTACTTATCTTTGAATACCAAAAGACTTACAGTCATGCAAATAAGGAAGGTGCTGAAAATAAAAAGTGATAGCTCTTCAGGAAGCTAAGGAGCAGGATTTGAAAGAAAGGACAAATAAGAGAAAATAATTATGGAAAGGCTTATCGTGAAAAACTTTGGTCCTTTGATAGATGCTAGTATAGAACTAAAGGACATAAATATTTATATAGGAACTACTTCTAGTGGAAAGAGTACTATTGCCAAGCTTGTTTCAATCTTTAAGAGTACTTCTTTGCGCCATACAAAGGAACGCATGGATTATTTTAAAAAATCACTGGTGAATTTCAATATAGATTTCGATGTAAGTGATGATACTTTTATCCGTTACGAATGGAATGATTCTTTTTATGAAATAAAGGACCTCTCTTTCAATACAAATATATCGGCAGAGCTAGTCGGTTCAACGTCCAAATACCAAGGATATTTAAATCCTATCTATATTCCCGCTGAGCGAGTTTTCTTTTCAACGTTGTCACAATCTGTATTTGGATTGATAAACAGTGATATTGCACTTCCAAAATGGTTGATAGATTTTGGTGCGAAATTTGAAAGCGCAAGAAGTTCGATTAAGCAATTTCCCATTTCATTTTTAAATGCTAAATATGAATGGAAAGATGGTAATGACTACATAGAACTTGAGAACAAAACTAGAATTAAATTATCGCAGGCATCCAGTGGCATTCAATCCCTCGTTCCCTTACTTCTTGTGGTTGAGCATAATACGGAGAATGGTAAAATTGAAGATGATCTATTTGTTGTTGAAGAACCGGAATTTAATCTCTATCCATCTTCACAGAAAGACCTAATTGAGTTTATCATTGAAAGAACAAACAAATCTAAGGATAAACTAATAATTACCACACATAGTCCATACTTACTAACCTCAATTGATAACCTTATTCAGGCAGGAAACGTAATAGCATCTAACGCTTCACTAAAAGAACATGTAGAGGAACTTGCCCCTTCTTCGTTATGGATAAAATATAGCGATGTAGCTTGTTACTATTTTAATGAAGGGAGAGCAAAATCTACTCTTGATCCCGAAATTCAATCCATTGGCCCGTCCAATATAGATGATGTTTCTATAGAGCTAAGTGAAACCTTTGAAAATTTGCTTACTTTAAAATGTTCTGGTTAAAATGATATGATTTAAAACTTATGTTAGAAGGCGACTCGAATTGTTTTTCAAACTCCAGTAGCGCAATTGAAAATGGCAAGAAATTTATATTTAGAAATACCAGCAATAAAACCATTTGCAGGGTGAAAATTGATGACTGCTAGATAAAGAATAAGACCATTAAGAAGTGCGACTATCTATTCCAAGTATTACAGAATAATAAATTTTATCTTGTTGAATTAAAAGGGAAATCTATTGACGTGGCAGTTGAACAAATAATAAGTACTTATGATATAATTGAATCAAAAATAAGGACGAGTCCTTTGAATTATTTGGGAATTATAGTTTCGAGTGCTGTTCCCAAAGCTGCCAATCAAAAATTCAAAAATTTACAGGACAAAATTTACAGAGATAAAAAAGTAATGATTAAAAAGAAGCAAGTTCACTATGAAGAGATTATTTAACAGGTAATCATTTGTATATCTAGTTTATTAAGTTGAAATTGTCCGAGTACAAATTGTAGGCTTACAAAATTTGTAGTTAAAACCGTTTTTAGCAATTAATTAGGGTTTTATACTGGGCGATATTATGGCAAGAGATGATTGATTCGGGTATGGATTTAGCTCGGATTTAGAGCTCGGTCAATGAATTCGTCTTTATCCCACAATCTTACACATTCCAGTTCGTCATTATACTTTTTTAGCTCATAAAGGTACTCTCCACCAAAATCAATGAATTTTCTTTTGGTAGCACCCTTCCAGCATTTTCTTTCGTAATTCCAATGAAACAGGAACAGATTGGGGTTGTCGTCATTCAGATATTGTTCCACAACGTGGATAAGGTGTTTTTTATATCGGCCGTTTATGAGTACATCACAGACGATAGCTTGCCCATAGTTTCCGTATTCCTTTCGGCAATTTTTAACCTTTTGTGAATTTGGGCTTGGCAACTTTGCTGTCAAAGTGAAATGATGTTTAAATTCTGTCCCATTGATAATCCACAGCATTTTTTTATAAAATTTCTCTCTGCTCCTTATTTCTATTGGCTTAATGGATGAATTTTGAAATTCCAGGACGATTCCGTTATTTGTCTTAACATCTGCTATATGTTTCTCTCCTGTTATATCATCTACATGAATGACCTCTTGGTTCTTTAATGGAAAATGGTTCTTCCATTCATAATGCCATTCGGTTTCTGGTTCCCACCAGCTATCGCATTTTTTTAAATTCATATGCGCCCAATGCCACGTGTTTATTTCTCCACATTTAGCTTGCATCTGACTTCCGCAATAAATACAGTATCCTATTTGGCCGGGACTTGGTAGGCTTTTGGTTCCGTTTACTAAAGCAGTTCTCATTGTGCAGTCAATCGGACAAAGTTAATTGTTTGAATATAGAAATTTATATTCAAAGCGCGATATTGACTGGTCTCCACTGATTAAAATTAGGAGATAAGAAAAAGGTTCGGGCTCATAATATTTACCAATTATGGATACTAGTCTTCTTTAAAGGTGCCACTCACCTCATACTTGCCGAAAAAGTAAAGTGCACAATAGAACCCTTTAAGATTGGTAATGATGGTGATAACCGTTATATTTTACTTTCCTGGATATCCAGATAAAATTCAAATAAGTGCCAATAGTCAGGGCAATTTTTGTAGCTTCCCTTGTATAACCTTATGCACATCAAGGCATTCTCAATAAATTTCTCAGTATCTGTAATCTTGGCCCATTCTTTCCATTGCACTTCTTTAGGAGGTGGATTGCTAACAAAATATTCTTCAAGCTGTTGCGGAGTCGTGCCGCGAAGATAAATATATTGGTTTTATTACTTGTTAACTAATTTATTTTTAATCAAATTTTACACAATGAAAAATTTAACCAAAAACCAAGAATCCATTCAGTTACTTGCGCCAATGACAAAATTGATTAATGCCATTCTCAACCATGATTTTGAAATGGATGCACTACCTTTTTCAATGGCAGACATTCGTAACCTCTATTTCTTTCAGGATGCACAGGGAAGACGGTATACTCCGGAAATCGCGGACCTACGGTTAGGGCAAATCGAAGCCGATCTGGCTAAAGTAAATCTGTTGTTAGATAGTGACCCTGATAATACCGATCTCCTGTATCGAGAGTTCTGTCTTGAAGTTGAATTACAGGAACAACATTCTTTCGAGTATGAGCGAAAGCAAATCAGTGAATGGTGGTTGGTGAACAGTGACTTTGGGAAGTACCTTCTTTTGCTAAAGCAACCGATGCTAATACATGAAGGGAATTATTTTTGGGGAATCACATTGGAATAAGCATAAGCAAAGATTACATTCCTTATAAAATAACCTATCTTTGCGTCAGGTTTAGGTTGATTTGCCCTGATAACACATCCAGAGTGTTGTCGGGGCTTCTTTTTTTCTAGCCTGTCATTACAGGGTTATCCTTGATAGGTAGTTTTGCGAACCGTGCCACCTCTATACTCGGAAAACCAAAATCGACGACCACTTTCCCTTCAATGAGATAGCAGCCCTTTCCTCTGAAGGGGTAAATCGGTGTACTGTTCGGGAAGTGTGTCGTGTCAAAAAAACAACCATTGACATCCAGAAAAGTACCGAACCACATTTTTTTGTCGTTTTTAGTATGTACAGTTTTTTCACAGACATAATTACCGACCATCTTTACCGTATTACCATCATAACGGCATTCTGAACGTCATTTCCTGTGGGATTTCGGTGAGCTTACCAATGTAACGTATACACGTTTCAGATAGTTTGATAAAAGTGGACTCACCAAGCATAGGTATTTTTTTTATAGGCAGCGGATTTAGAAAGGGCCGGACAGCTTGCTTCTCGACCTGTTTTTCACCACTGGGCCTTACATTCGTTTGTAGCCATTTTACTGACAGTCTTTTTAATAGAAAGGCCAAAAGAAATCGGCAGATGCGTTTCCTTTATGATTTTCTCCCTTAGTTCACGGACAAATTTCATGCAACCGAAAAAACGTTCCATCCCGCTCATATCTATATAATGTTCGTCAATAGACGCTTTTTCCAATAGCGGTACTTTTTCTATAAGTATATCCGTTATCGCATGGCTGGTCTTGCTGTATTCTTCTATGTTGCCCCTGATAAAAATGGCATGAGGGCAGAGCTGTCTGGCCACACGGGAAGGTATGGCAGAGTATACACCATATTACATGCTTCATAACTGCAACTCGCCAAAACACCACGATCGGAAGTACCACCGATAATAACGGGAGCACCTTTCAGTTTCGGATTTTTCCGTACCTCTACTGCTACGGAAAAGGCATCTTGGTCCATATGGACGATATTCCGTTCTCCTATTACCATACCTCACTTAAGTTAGATTTTAATTACAAATTTATTGCTAAAAATAGACGGAATATGTGCCGTGAATGATCGAAAAAACCGTCCAAAACATTCACATGTAGAAAAGCGACATTCACATATAGAATCCTGTCATTCAAACCAAGTTGATTGAAATTACCTATACCGCACCCGAAATTCGACAACGGATATCCCAAGAGAACCTTATGGCCATAAGTAGGGCGTAACCGAAAACCCTTGATCAGAGTAGGCAATGGTTTTAAAAAATATCAAAAAAATGAAACGTAAAAGAGGAATATCATGGACAGGCAAGCTTTTCAGTGCACCGATTACGCTGACCGCACTGGCAATTCTCATGGAAGTAGCAGAAAAAAAAGATAAATGCATCCCTTATGAAGGGCTTTAGTAAACAGTTTCACTGCCCGATGGTATGTATACCGTCGGGCCAATTTTTCAGGTTATGGTAAAGGACAAGTTAAAAATACCTGCCGGATTTTTTACTTCCGGCCATGAAAATAACCGTTTCGCACCGATCAGTTCATTTTGGTACAAATTTCAGGTGGTGAGCGCGAGTTTCCGCAATTTCCTTCCTTCCCTTGAATACCGGGAACATGAACCGAATTTCATCAGGCTGCTGGACAACCAGAAACGGACGTATGCCGAGCAATACATTTCCGGTCTACCGGATAAGCTTAAAGTACGTTTCCACGGTTATACCTTACAGGACATCAAAGATAGGCCGGGCATCATCTGCACCTTTCACAGCGGGTCTTTCAGAATGATCGGGCATTATCTTGCAGAGAACGGTATATCCTTTGTACTGCTCGTTTCAAAAGACGGTTTACAACGGGAGGATGAACTGGCAGGCCGGAAATACGATGAACGTCAACGGCAGGTGCTCGGCCTCGACCTAATAGACGCCAATGATAGCAACAGCCTGTTCAGAATAACCAGAGAATTGAGAAAGGGAAAAAGCATATTGATTTATGCTGACGGCAATACCGGAACAGGCGATGAGCGCTCCGGCCATAACCTGCTATCCATTCCTTTCCTGAACCAGCAGATCAGGGCAAGGGCAGGAGCAGCCTTTATTTCCCACCTCACTTCAGTACCGATATATCCCGTGATCTCTACAAGGCAATGGAAGTACGTACCCTGCCTGGATTTTTTCCGGCCAATTTTGCCTGATAAAAAGCTGACCAGACAGGTGTTTGCAGAACAGGCTATTTCACGAATTTATAAGTACCTCGAAAAGGCGGTGGAAAAAAAGCCGTGGCAATGGGAGGCATGGCTATACCTGCACGAGCACGCCGGAATTACAAACCCGATCCCCGAACAGGAGTCCTTGCCAATCCGAGCGGAGGGAAAGAAGAAAAGGCAGGTAAGGTTCAATGAGCAGGATTATAGCTTTTTCTCCATCTACGGCAAGTATTTTCTTTTCCGAAAAAGCAATTACCAATGCTTTGAGATCGAACGTTGGCTATATCAGAGATTAATAGGGATTTACATGCAAGACTATGCCTATACCGTAGCCATGCTGAAGCGTAACCGCATGGGTAGTCTTGTAACAAATAGGGTGGTTTTAGAGATCCAATAAAAACATCATGCAATCAATAGGAACCTTTAAGGAACGGGAAAATGATTTTCTTTGTTCAATTTTTTATGGAAAGTGGCCCAATATCTTTATATTGTGGTATGATGAACCAAAAAAACCGGAAGATATGGTCGCTTTTTTCCGTAAACATCCATTCCTGTTCAATATTCTCTGCTGGGTAATCTATGTCCAGTTTGTATATATCTATAACCTGCCCAAAATAGACCATGTCGATTATTTTCACATTATCGGACTCTGTTTCCTGTACGCAATAGTATTTTACAGCAACTTCTTTCTCTTTAAATTTATCGAAAACAGGAAAACCAATCTCGGTACCGTCATCCTGATGATTGCATCGGTCTTTTTCACCCTTGCAGCACTTGGCTATCTTGCCGTATATAACGTGTTCCCGTTATTCGGGATCAGGCTGTACTATGAAGGTGTCCCGTTTACAATCAGTCTGTACCTGCGTAACATACTTTCTCCCTATATCAAATACGCCAGCTATGCCATTATCCTGTACTTTGTGCTCAAATGGTTTGCCGATCTGGCGTATAAGCGCCGGATGGAAAAGGCCCATTACGAAATGGAGCGTGAAAAGTTCGAGTATGAACAGGCTTTTTTAAGGGCCCAGGTCAATCCGCACTTTCTGCACAACACCCTTAATTTCATCTATACCGAAGCACTCGCTCTATCCAAGTCTTTGGCCGAAAGTATTTACCTGCTTTCCATCATGATGCGCTACTCGCTTGACAATGCCATCAAGGGCAAACAATTGGTTCCGGTACACAAAGAGCTCGAATACCTTGAAATCTATCTGGAAATCAACAGAAGGCGATTTGGTGGCGGAAAACAGTTCCATTATGAATTCAATGGCGATCCCTATCTACATTCAATCCCGCCATTGTCCTTTATAACGCTTGTAGAAAATGCCTTTAAATATGGTGACCTGTCAGATCCGATGTACCCTTTGCAGATCAAGATCGCGGTTGACCGTAACAGAATCTATTTCTACTGCACCAATAAAAAAAGAGGCGCCGGAAAATTGGATACCTCGGCCAACCATATCGGGCTAAAGAATGTGGAAAGACGGTTAAAAGGTGCTTTTAGAGAGCGGGCAACAATGACACGCACCGAGGAGGACAATACGTATACCGTTGAACTGTTCATTGATTTTTTAGATAATCCCAAATAACCAGCTATGATAAACTGTATAGCCATTGATGATGAACCTGCGGCGTTGGAACAGATCAGCCGTTACCTGAAGCTGGTGCCCGATATTGCTCTGATCGGAACAACGACCAGACCCGTTGAAGGATTGGAAATGGCGGGTGAGCTGAAGGTACATGCAATTTTCCTTGATATGGAAATGGACGAAATGACAGGTGTGGAGGTTATGCGCAGGCTTGATCCTTCGATCAAGGTGATCGTGTGTACGGCCTATACTGAATTCGCGATCGAGAGCATTGAACTTAATGCCGTGGACTACCTGTTGAAGCCCGTACAGTTTGACCGTTTTGAAAAAGCTGTGGAAAAGCTGAAAGAAAGGGTATTGCACAGAACATTGGAACTACCGGTAGTCAAAAACGATTACATCTTTGTACAGGTTGAACACAAGGGCAAACTGAAGAAAATAGATTTCAGTGACATCATTTACATTGCGGCAAGGGGAAATGATGTAGTATTCCATGCGCACGATGAATTTGTGGTATCTGCCATGCGTATGGATGATATTGAACCGGAACTACGCGTGACCGACGGATTTATACGTATACACCGATCTTACATTGTATCGATCAAAATGATTGACGTCATCGATGAAGGACTGGTAAAACTTAAAAACAAAAAAGCACTTAAAATCGGAAGAACATATAAGGATTATGTTTTGAAGACGCTATATCCACACTAATGCCATGATGAAAATATATGCCAGATCAAACCAATTAGCCTGTCCCGAAGATCTCCATGCACTCATAGATGAGATGCTGGTTTCGGAAGGTTACAGGGAAAATTTCACTTCCTATAAACAGGCGTTGCAGCAGTATTTTTCAAGTCTGGAAAATACTGATTCCGACATGATCTTTCATGGGGCACCAAGTAGATATATATTGGTTGACAAATACCGGTCCAGTATGACCAACATATTAGAGAAATGGTGGACGAGACTTAATAAGGAAAAACTAAACGAAAATGGAACATTTGACTTGTGATCAGAATGTCGCTTTATCCGGAGATAGCGTTATAGACCATTTTGGACAGATCAGAACGATAAAACAATATTTTGATGCGCTATATGGAAAGATCCGGCATGTACTCGAAGGTAGTGATACGGAAAATCTCCACAATTGCATTTACCATTATCAATTGGATATTACCTCACTATTGGAAAAGACCGGCTTGCTGATAAAGACCATCGATGAGGGCAAGCTGCCCTTAAAGGCGAGAAAAAAGTACAGGTATGTCCTTTGGGTGGTCATAAAACGTTCGTTCAGGTTCATCGAATTGATCAAAAGTCGTTATCCCGATTATTTTGATCGGAACATGGCTATCCCGCAAATATTATATCCCTTTTATATGACCAAAATCCTCAAACGCTGGTTCAATATAAAAAAGTCTCTGCAGCATAATAAAATAGATCCCGGATTAATTGATGTTCTGAATGGATTTTTCAATGTTGGAAAGAATGGTGTTATGGATAGAAAGATGACCTGGCAGGATCTCTCTTATCTTGATATAGTATCATCAGAGGTCAGTTGGATAACCGACAAGGGGAAAACAGTGGAATACAGACAGGATATACTGCAGAACCTCTTCCGTCTCAATTTCAACCATCCTTCTTTCTTTTCCTATTGTGTGCGTTATATGCATAACCAGATTCAGGGTGTTGATACTTATTTACAGGAACGGCGGGAATGGCTGGACTATCGCAGGAATTTAAGTGCATTTATTGTCTGCCGGGATATCTGTTATGATGATAGTATGAAAGATATCAGGACACAACTGATGGAATATGTTATCGAGCAGATCAGGTACGTAAAAAAGAAAGAAAAGCTCCATAGGTCAACTATATTCGGTAAACTAGGTCGGGCGGTTTATCCTTATTATTTTCATGTGTCGCTGACTGTTTCACAACTGATTTTTCTTTTCCGCCTGTTTACCGAGACGGGAGTGGTTATTGTCAGGCACCGGAAAGACCTCAACGAGTTTCTGGTCAACCATGTAGGCACAACACGAAAAGACAATATCTCTATTGGAAGCATAAGGAGTAAGTATACCCGACCCGATAAAGACGTTGTGAACAAGGTCTCCGCGGTTCTGATTTCCATGTTGAATCTATTGAATGCGAAATATAAAACAAAATGATAGAAATATATTCCAATTGTTGGATTGATCATACCATAAATTATGAAAACTTATATTAGAACTCTTTTTTTACCGGTAGTGTCTTTGATTTTTACCATTGTGGCTTCCTGTGATACGAAGCGAAAGGAAAAACAAGCTGTTTTGGATTGTATGTTGGATAAAATCGCTGTTACCGATACATTAACGTATGAACTTTATCTGTCAGATCCTATCGAGGTATCAAAATACCAACGAGCAGGTCTAATGAATGACAGTCTTCTAGAGCCGATAAAAAATGTGAAGATAAAAGATGTGGGCAGCCCCCTCACAGCTTTAACGCACTTGGGTCGGAAATACAGCGTAGGCACTTCAAACAAGAAGTCGCAAAAGAATGTCGTCATGGCCTACGCTGTTGTAGAGAAGTTAACGGACTTGAAGAAAATTGGGCAGAATCACTATGAAGCAGTATATGAAACATACTTTACCGGTGTAACTCCATTTTCTAAATTATCTGCAAGAGATTATAATAAAAAGGAATTACACAAAGTCACCATTCTTTGGAAGAACAATGACTGCATTATATTAACGAAAAAATAAACTTGCCGATTTGATACAGAAAGTCTCGAATCACCTACCTGTATCGAAAACCTACGGACGGTATAACGGCGGAACTAAAAAAGCAGAGCTAAGTTAAAAGCCAATAAGTACTTTACCCACTTATCGAAACATAAGTGGGTTTTTCTTTTTTAAAGATAAAGAATGATCTTGTTTTTTCATATCTCAATTGGGCTGTAAACCTATTAATTCTTAGTTTATACGACCTCTTTCCGTTCGTTTTCTGCTAACGGAAACGGCCAAACCGTTCCGGTTTGCCTATCGGTGCCACGGCACTCCCCATGCGTTGTGCAGGGCAGCCGTCCCTTAGGAACAGCGAGCCTCTCTAGGTTGTACCCACCCGAAAGAAGTCCAGACCTTTTTGCTGCAAAGAACCCACACGGTGATGGAAATTTTCCGGCTTTTTGCGATGCAAATTTATACCTCTTCAGTCAGCAAGCCCGTTGCAAATGCCTGCAAAAAATCTTCCTCTCCATTCCCGGAGAGTGTATTTTTTCTGGGCAGCCTTGCAGACTCGCCCCGCGCGCAAATTTTCGGCATCTATCAAAAAGCCGGGAAATGGCTTTAGCCCGAATTGGGCAGAAATGGATTTTTTAACACTAAAATTTAACGTTATGCAATTTCCAGCAAGACTGGTTTCCGATGCAAGGCTCAGGGAAACCAAAACAGGGAAAAAGGTTACGTCCTTCACCGTGGCACTGAACAAAAGCTTTAAAAACAGTGAAGGCGAAAAGGTACAGCGCACCACTTATGTGGATTGCAGCTACTGGAACAGACCCAACATTACGGGCTATCTCACAAAAGGTTTATTGATTGCTCTTTCAGGCTTCATCACTGCCAATGCGTGGGTGGACAGGGATGGTCATGCGCGGGCAGGTATCCGCATGGAAGTGGACGATATTGACTTTCTGACTGGTAGCAAAAAAATTGGGCAGTCGGAAGAAAGTGAAGGGCAGCAGGAGGGAAAACAGGGGACGGAATCCGTGGAAGTCGTAGGGGAGAAGGACGATGACCTTCCTTTTTAGTCGGGATAGTAAACAGTGATGGACATTTTAATTTTTGAATCATGGCACATAACATTTTTTATAATGAGTTAACGGGACAGCATTCGTTTTTTTCGGTGAAAGAGAAAGCATGGCACGGATTGGGGCAGATCATTGATGGGTACCCAACAAGTGCAGAAGCCATAAAACATGCGGGGCTTGATTATGAAGTGGTGAAAAGCGCTCTGTCCGAACAGGGAAACCCTCGAATTTATCAGAAAGGGAGCTGAGGATGAAATTTCCACGGTATTCAAAAATGTCGTAAACGATGCATATGCGTATGCCATGACAAGCGATACACAGCAAATGGACACAACCAAAGGCACGCTGTTCGGTGCGTACAATGCTGTTACTGGCTATTTCCAGAACGTACGGAATTACAGGGACGGGGAAGCGAAGTTGCAGAGCATCGTATTGGGTGGTACTGCTCAACTCAAGTCACAGAAAGCATTTGAACTATGCTCCGCCTTTGCGGTTGAGGGTGCGGAAATCCTGAATTTCAATTGATTATGAACAGATGGCTGTTTGTACAGGCAGCCGTCTTTAAAATTCCAATATGGATAGCACGGCAAAGTTTAACGGGCACGCTAAAAGCGTGCGGATCAAGACCATTGAGGGGCATTTAACCGTAACGGAAATACGGGCAATAAAAGCGATGCTATCTGAACAGGTTTTGAGAGCTAAGGTGAGCAGAAAGACTTACTCAATTACCGAAAAAAACGGCCTGTATTCGGTATTAATTCAGGAAGCGGACAAAAGTTTGGTATACGGAAAAATAGCGGCTCACCGAGCAACATTTAGCATAAGATGAATAACCACATGGCCACCGCCGTAATCGGTGGTAGGCTTTAATCGAATCATTTAACAGAAATATCATGTCAGAAATGAAAGAAAGAGAAGGATATCGTTCCAAGAATTTTGGACACCTCGGAGTTTACTTTTTGTCGACAGGTCCCGACCCGTCAGGCCCCATGCCGGGGGAGCGGGTGATTATTGTCATTTACAACAGTAAAAATGAAATCGTAAGGAGACTGGAACAGGTGCAGGGGAACTGCGTGGATGAGGGGTGGATAGACTTTTTTGAGAGTGCCAAGTGTAGGCCGTCCGTGTACCAGTACCATATTGTTGACATTGACCAAAATGGTAATCGGGAAATACTCGCATCGCATACAAATCCCGCTGATGCGCGGGCGTGGCTGGACGGGAACTTTCCAAAATGGTCTGAAAAGCACGGAGTACGGGAAGATTAACTGATCATAGGCAACCTTCCGAACGGATGGTTGCCATCCGAAAAAGCAGGGATGGAGTTTGAAATCAAATGAAAAAGGAGCAGGATATGAAAGCATTGGAAGAATTGAACAGTACGGAAAAGGGACGGCTATTGATGCAGCTTTTCCCGTCCCACCTGACAGCACTGGTGGACTATATCGGTACAACCTGTAAGGAACTGCGGGAGCAGGAAGCACAGTTGCGGAAGGAATGGAACAGCCGTAGTATCGTCACGGCAGACTACTGGTTTGACCTTGTGGGACAGGCTGAGAAGCTTATCGGTGACCTGCACTTCACATTGGAGCGGAACCCGAAGGTTTTTGCAGACCAGTTTTTCTATAGCCACTTGGCGGTATTTACCATCGACTGTATTTGCAGCTATGCCGAAACGGTCGGAACAGAGAACAGATTCAGGAAGGCCGTGGAACTGCTTTTTTGAGCAGACAACTGACAAAACAGGAAGATCATGAAAAAGATAACACTCACCCTGTACACCTTCGGGGAACTGGAACCGATGGTACAGGAAAAGGTCATAGAAGATAACCGGTATATCAATACGGGGGATAACTTTTGGTGGCAGGATAGCGTGGAGTATTTTGTCCTGCTTTCCAATACGATTGGCGTACAGGCCGAGCCTGACAAAATATGGTTCAGCGGTTTTTATTCGCAGGGCGACGGAACTGCTTTTGAAGCAGCGATTGATATCATGGCATTGGTGGATGGTGTGCGCTCGGAGCGTTGGAAAGAAACGTTCCCTTGTTTGGAATTGCCTTTTGAGGCGCCCGAGATGGACAGACGGGTACTGGACTTATTGCGCAACGGTCGGGTAGATTTCAGGGCGGGAACAAAGGCGGCACGCAACTCAAATGCCATTTCACTCCGTAGCATATACAGCTTGTCAAGCGATATGCACAGGGAGCATGTCAACATCTCAAAGGAGCTTGAAAAACTCGAAGCTTGGATTGACCATGCGGTGCACGTGCTTAACGGTCACTTCTTTAAGGTACTGACATCAAATTTCGAAACAGAGATACGTGATGAAGCCGTAAAGGATACACTTATTGAACACGGATACCTGTTCACGGCAGATGGCAGAATGGCGGAATTTTTAACAAAACTATCGGAAATGGAAACAATTGAAATTACGGATATGGGCGGGAACCGTATAGCGGTGGACGATCTTGAAGCAAGTATCAAACAGGCAGCGCTTTTCATGGGCTATGCGCACAAGGAGAAGGGGTGGGAAGAAATGGACAGGGAGCGGGCAACCTACTGGAAAGATATACACGAAAAACTAATGAAATTAAAGGAGGAAGGAAATGGTTAAGAGCAGAAAAAGGAAAGGTAAATATCTTTTGAAATGGCACAGCGGGGTTATCACATATGCCAAGCTAATGGGCGTCAATTCGGAAAGGGTAAGGGTGGCGATGGAAGCAGGGGAGATTGTAGCCGACCTTATAGGAGTTGAGCAGGAGAAAATGATAGACTTAAGGAAATATGGAGACTTCGTGTTTTTGCAGGAAGCGCAAGATAAAGAAATGCCGAAAGATGGTAAAAAGGAAGAGAGGACAAAATGAACAGTGTTCAGCTATATGGCGCTTTCTGTACCGCGATAGGCGGATTGCTTTGGCTGCTGGTGCAGCGGAGACGTTTTTATCGCAGGGGATTGGGAGGCTTGCAGCACTTCCGAAACTTTTGGACAGGACTAATCGTCGGCGTAGTGGAATGGGCAGTTGCGGTTGTGTCAATCTTAGCGCTGCTGCTCGGGGCGTTCCTGCTTATTCTGGGAGCGCTCTATGGAAATTAATCGGAATTTAAAATTGGAACTGATGGAAACAAATTTTTTCAAGAACCTTGCCGAAATAGGCGTGCAGGGAAATATGGTGCTGACGGTCAGGCAATTGGAGAACAGCGAATTACTGGTGCTGCTCCATCTGACGGGCAACAATGTAAAAGATGCAGTGGTGAAAACCATCCAGCCCCTGAAACTCAGTGGAACCGCTGAAGAACTGGACAGCCGTTTCTTTGAGACGGTAACGGCTCCTGTAAAGAAAGCGTCGGGATTCTTGGCGGAGGTGGAGGCACAGGAAAAAAGCCTTGCTGAAGCGAGGAAGAAATGGGATGGGCAGAAAAAGAAGGCTAAGCCTACAGCTCAGGCAGAGAAAACGCAGAAGAACGAAGAAAAGGAAAAGGCTTTTTCAGAAGCAATGGAACGTGTAATAGAACTGGAACGGGCAATGGATTACAGCGCAGCGATAGGTGAACTGCCCGACGCAGCGGAATATCCCGATAAACGGCAGGAGATCGCTACCAAGCGGAAGGAACTGGAACAGAAAGAGAAATTGGGAGCTACACTTTTTTAATGTTAACCTCAAAATCAACAAACTATGTTATTGGTCAATGAACTGGAAAGAAAGTTCCTGTTCTCTGAGAACGGACAGGAAATCAAACTGGCAGACCCTGCCACCGAATTACAGCCCGAGGATGTGCGCGATTTTTATTCCGCTCTTTATCCCATCCTGACGACAGCGAAAATCGAAGGGCCCGTTATTAAAGATGATGAAGTGCAGTATGTTTTTCGCACGAAGATGGGAACAAAGGGATAAGGAAATGAAAACAGTAAATAAACGCAGGATTGTAAACGAACAGACATGCAAGCAATGGGAAACATATCAGCGCGTGGGCGCATTTGTCAGGAACCTTGGCAGGGCAAAGGACGCATCGGAAGTACATCGGGACAACAGGAGGAGCGCACCGCTCAGCTTATTGGAAATGCTTTTCTGAAGCACCGCTTTAGCGCAGAACATCTCTGTCCGCATAGAGAACTGATGGCATGGCGTAAAGTGGAGCGGGAGTACTTCCGCTCACTTGCCAACTTATGCGCTTTTTACGGACTTGATGAACCTGATGTAACAGAGATTCCCTATCCGCAGAATATTGTGCATTCCCTTCAGCAGGTCAGCGCTGGACTGAATGCATGCAGCGGGGAGCTGGAATTGTTGCTGCTGCAAAAAGACAACGGACGTACGGTACTGGCAACGGCAAAGTGCTACGCGACTGGCAATAAGATTTTTTACCTCCCCGTTACTACACTGCACCGTCTCTGGAAAGGTAGAGAGCGTATCAAAACAGTCAGACTGGCCATGTCATTGTGTGCCTATATCTATCAGGTACTGGACATTCCCTTCTATGCGGACGAATCCAGTTACCTATGGGGAACCTATCAAACACTGCAAGAATGGTTTATGCAAGGGGAAGATGAATGGACAGATGAAGAGGCGCACGAGGAACTGATGAGCGAACTGCTGTTTATCCAATCGGCAGGGGAGCAGGTGCGTGCTGAAATAAGCAAAAAACAACACCTTGAACGGCTGGAAATAAGAACGGCTGCCTATATCCCCCATAACGAAAATGAGAGACGGCTTCGCTCTGTCTGCTATCAGGCATGCTCGTTAAAGCGTGATTTTCCCGAACGATCTCTCATGGCCTCTATGTCTGCCGATGTATCGGAAGACCCATCCGAGAATCACCTTTATGCAGAGATGTTCATTGGTTTCTATTGGGGCGGTGAAAGCGACGTGCTGGACGAACACCTCATGAATTACCTGAATGACCACTTTTGCGAATGCAGTTCGGGAGATGAAGCGAGAGCTTTTCAGTTTTTTAATAGAAAACCAAAGAAAGAGTGTCACGACCTTTCCTTTGAGAAACGGGCATTTGAACTTTTGGACAGCGCAGCTTATACCCTTTTCAGAATTTAACGGAAGAAAGGAGAAAACAATGAAAAATATAAGTAGAATACTGGAAGATAGCTACAGACCTGTCAAGGCTTTGGTTATCTTCTCAAAAGGAAGAAAGTGGGAAGAGGAGACGTACGTGGAAAGCTATGATATGGACGAACAGGGTATGCCCATCAATGCGCACCCCTTGTCTGAAAAGGAATGCGCGAAAATGGCCTGTGCGCTGAGTATGGACAACAGGGGACGTTCGTGTCTGACAGCAAAAGGGTTGCTTCCAAAAAATATCCTGCACCTTTCGATGACAGGTTCGGAAGGAGGGAGCGTTGTATGGTTTACCCCTGCCCAATCCCGATCGCTCTATTTTCGGAGAGCGGACATTCCCGATGGAGTGGCCTCCGTACCACCCCTTGTATGGAAGGCAACAACGGAAACGCTCTACCTGTGGGCGCTGAAAAGTACAGCAAAGCTGACGGTGGACACTGCTCTCTATAAAGCTCCTTTCCTCAATATCTATGCAGGTGGTAATGTATGTATGGGAAACGTAGATATCGTAGCGGGGAAGATGGGAAGCTTGGAGGAGTTTATTACTTTTTGGGAACAGGCATTTTGGAACAGTGCCTTCAGCCATACGATAGACACAAATATCGTAAAAGATGAGGATGCGGAACTGTTTTGGAGGCAGCTGATCGGGACGGAAAAAAAATTTCCAGTGAACAGGCTTGTCCGATTGGGAAGGAATTTAAAATCGATACTGAAATGAAGAAGATAAAAAAATATGCACATTTCTGTGCCCCCTACCTGCTTGACCCGACTAATCCTGTTACGGTCAACCTGATCGGGGCGGGAGGGACAGGAAGCAGCATGCTCACGGCACTGGCAAGGATAGACTTTGCCCTGTGCAGCTTGGGACATGCGGGACTTGACGTGAATGTCATCGACCCCGATACGATAGAGCGGGCAAATGCTGGGCGTCTGCTGTTTACCGAAGAGGAAGTAGGACTGCCAAAGGCGGTGGCCTTTGTGAACAGGGTGAACCGAACCTTCGGTACCTACTGGAAAGCGTTCGACCAACCGTTTTCCGAAGATATTCCGATGGCTAATATTTTCATTTCCTGTGTGGACAGTGTGGATGTGCGTTTTCAGGTTGCGGATCGTTTAAAGCAATTTAGAGAGAAGAGGCAGATGTATCGGGATACCCCTTACTATTGGATGGATTTCGGCAATAACAGAGACTGTGGTCAGGTGCTGCTTTCCACGGTCACTGCTACCAAACAGCCTAAATCAAAAAAGTTTATCCCTGTAGCGCATCTACCCTTTGTGACAGATGAATACGGCAGCGATCTGCTGAGCGCAGAAGCGGGGGAAGATACACCAAGTTGCAGCTTGGCCGAGGCACTGGAAAAGCAGGAGCTTTTTATTAATTCAACCGTTGCCTCTAACGGGGCTGCACTTCTGTGGCAGCTTTTCCGAAAAGGCATGCTGACCAATAGGGGGTTCTTCATAAACTTAGAGGACTTCCGCATGCAGTCGATTAAGGTCAGTTCTGGAATAAAGGCAAACATTGAAAAAATAGCTGCATGACAATCGTCCGCTGGAAATCGTCCGGCGGCTGGCATTTTCCCCCTGCTGGGGATAAAATGCCAGCCGTTCAGAAAGCGGTGTGGGCGAAATGCCCGCGTTATTGGTTTTCCGTTGGATGAACTTAACATCATATTGTTTTACCCAAAAATTTGTTGAAATGAAACTGGAGATTAAAATCGAGAAATATGTCAAACTGCGAATCATCAAATATGCCCTCCGAGAAGATGGGAGTACGGATTACCATGAAGGGAAAGAGTATTTGAAAGAATATGATCTTCCGCGGGAGCTTTATGAGCGTAAACAGTGGGTGGTGCGCTGGCGCGCGGCATGGTTCCAATGTAGGTATCCCAAGAACGAAATCAGTAGGCAGATTAGCTTTTATGATCTTAAGAGCGGGGTGGATCTGGAATTAGAGCCGGTTCTCAACAGACTGGTTTCAGCCAAAAGAATGGTTACCAAATTGCGCAACGCGATAGCCGAATATGAAGCTGAGCGGGCAACGGAACTGATATGGGAAAAGGAATATGATTCCCTTTATCAGAAAGCACTTTCCAAACTAGAACGCTATGTCACGCAGCGGGACAGGCTTCAGCAGGAAGCAGACAATCTCAGAGTCCGTATAGGTTATGCAAAAAGAAAGGCAGGTTAATGTGATGATCTGTGTTATCCTTATCATTAAGAATGTTCCTTCTAAAGTCTAACTGATATTGAAACCCTTCAATTTCAATCACCCTGCTTTGAGGTATTCCGAATTTATATATTTATTTTAAATTTTCCTTCCCTTTCGCCGTTCCCTTTTCTCTGTTTTTGCAGCGATATTTTTCTGTTTTTGCTTCAGAGGAATTTTAATATCGTAGAATTTCCAGGGCACAATCCTTGCTACGTGGTTCATTGATAGATCATAACCCATAAGACCAGAACGAGGGTCTCTGCCATAAGCCAGTCTGGATCCTATAGGGTCGATTGACTCCAGATTGGGTACCTCTAATATGACGCGGTCTTCCGTTCGGTCTATGCTACCATCGTAAAGAGGATTTACGGCTTTGCATTCACTGATGTTGTAAAAAAGATGATAGACCTCCATATCTTCATAATAGAGATCGTAGTGGAAAATATCCAGGCGAATCTCTTCTCCGGTTCCATCTTTAGGCCGGAGGGTGTTTTCTTTGACGTCTATCTCATATATGTGACCGACCAGATCAATGGTAACGGGCTCTCCATTCATTCTTCTATTAAAAACGTCCTGATTAACCATTATCTCAAAGTCTGTTTTAAGCGCTATATCCCGAAGTGTACATCTGTATTTCCGGCACATGCCATCCGGGTCCAGAACTCCAATACGCGGGATTTTAACCGGGATAGCAGGATCTTTAATATTCGGCCCTTTAGAATCTACATCTCCGAAAATCTCCTGGACGACCTCATCAATGGTTGATGCAGACCGGACAAAATGAAAGTTTTTTGAAACGGCGCTATACTCAAATGAGTAATTCGTACCATCATTATGCATATATTCGAAGTAAATCTCATTATACGGATTGTACTTTTCGATAAGGGAACATCTATCTATATCAAATAGAAACGTAGTTCCCTCAATTTCAATTTCAGGCAAATTTTTTTCATCTCTTACCTCCAATCACTTTTTCATTCCCCTGAACCATCGCCTTCACTTTTATGATAATGTTTTTCTGCTTTTCCGCCGGCATTCTTAATATTATAACACTTCAGCCAAAAGAAATAAAATACCTTCTATAAGAAAGCATTTTCCAACCCCAATGCTATGTCACATTGTGGGACAAGGTTCAGCAAGGAATAGATGCAATAGGTCTGCATTCGCTGAGTAAAAAGAAAAGATAGGCAAGTTTGTCCTATCTTTTTTATCTGATTTAATAAAATCGGTTCTATTCTAGCAACAGCATCCAGTCTTTCGCTTGTTTTGCCTGTTCGTTATACATGATTTTCCATTTACCTGCTGGGATAAGCTGTTCATTAAAGTACCATAAATGAAAACGTTTCCATAGCACGCGTAGATTGTCAACAGCATGGACAACCCTTTCTCTTCGGTATGAGACGGGGGTGTTCGTTTCGGTAAAAAGCACATTGATCATTGACGGATCGATAGAAAACAGGAAGGCATAATATTCAACTCCCTGACTCTGGTTCATAAGCCACACTTCGGCATTAATATCACACATAAGCCGATCAAATTCCTTAGCTATTTTTTTCAAGCGTCTTTCGGAGAGATGTGTTAAGCCGGAGTTATTCATGAACTTGTAGAGATACGTGTATATGCTATTTTATTTTAGTTGTAATTTTTGGAGTCTTTCATCCAGCTCCGTTAGCCCCGCTTTCGAAAGGCAGTCCATCGATAGTTCCTCCAGTTGTTTAATAGCCTCTTGCGATATGGTATCCAATAATCCCTGCGGTTTTTCGCCGCCCTGTAAAGAAATGCCCCGTTGGATCACCTGCGTGAGCAGAAGTACCATGGTCCTGCTGATTCTTAAATCTATCTTTACGTTTTCGTTCATTCCGGGAATGCATAACAACGTTTCATACACACGTCCCAAATCTGTAGTTGTAAGCATATTCATTTATTTTGTAGCCAATAAAAGTCTTGGCACAAATATACTCTAGGGCGAGCGGATTATCTTAATCAGATTTTGAGCAGGATGCTGACTGATATATTGAATATCATCGCTGTGTTTTCAGGATTAAAAAAATTAATGGATTCGGACCGTGGGGTCCTTGAACAGCTGAAGAAAAATTTCATAACAGAAGACAATTAGTTTGAATCGTTTAAAACTAAATTATTAGCCAGCTCCAACAAAAAAAGCAGGATCATAGACCTAACCGCAAATAGTAGAGGATTCATTCTCAATTTCTCCACCTAGATCTGAAGCCAATAGCGAATAAGCATTCAATCGGTCAACAGCGGAAATAAGGCGGTATTTATTTAATTAATCTCCGAAAAGTTACATCACCAGTCGGACAGTTCCCCAATCTTAATCCGATGCACTCAAAGAAAAAGTCGCACAAAATGGGTATCCGTCCGTGCAACGGACAGAACCTCCTTTGCTTCGCCATTTTGTTTCCGTTTTCTTCTCTCAGTCCGACTTTGGCTCGTAAGCATTCCGGCGTCAATTAATTTTTTTATTCATTTAAAACACAGTTATGAAAAATCAATTTATCGCCAATGAACTTCGTCTGACTTATTACAAGAACGAATCGCTAAATGTTTCGGATTTTAAAAAATTAAACTGTTCAGATACGCTTAGCAATGCCTTTAGAAAAATTTGGAATAACAACGAAATTGAAATACGTGAAAGCTTCTATGCTATTTACCTTAACACGGCGCTCAACGCTGTAGGATATTTTAAAATAGCAGATGGCGGAGTA
The DNA here is from genome assembly GCF_030372825.1 of Olivibacter sp. 47. Lineage (NCBI taxonomy): Bacteria > Pseudomonadati > Bacteroidota > Sphingobacteriia > Sphingobacteriales > Sphingobacteriaceae > Olivibacter > Olivibacter sp. 47. Next base: position 3,784,937 of record NZ_JAUCNR010000001.1, on the reverse strand, counting down.
GATTCCGTCGTGGTTGATTTGAGATTGTTGATAACTCCGGCATTGCTTTCAAATGCAAAATTTGTAGCGATAGCACATAATCATCCGTCGGGTTGTTTAACACCAAGTCAAACAGATAAGATCATAACTGAGCAGGTAGTTAAGGCATGCGGAATTATGCAGATGAAACTCATAGACCATATCATCCTTTGTGCCGAAGGCTATTATTCGTTTTCAGATAACGGGGGGGTGTAGCTCCCCAAATTATGTTTATTACTTCAGTTTACATTGGTACCTCGCTATAGTTCTGATAGACTACCACAATCCCGTCAAAGAAAATTGGATAGCGCATCTACATTGCTTGTTTACAATTTAATCAAGGTCGTTCCTTTCAAAAGTACCTCACTAACTTTGTTGCCGTTTAACGAAAAGATGTGGAGGTAATGTGTGGAAGTCCTGATAAACAGCAAATGGATCTGGAGCCGCTCAGAGAAATAGATCTCGTAAGTTATCTTTCTTCTCTGGGTTATGAGCCCGTCAGAGTACGAAGACAGGACTATTGGTACCTTTCTCCACTGAGGATAGAGCGCACAGCTTCTTTCCGGGTTGATCGGATCAGGAATCGTTGGAAAGATTGGGGAGATGGTCAGAGTGGTGGTTTTATCGACTTCGCCATGAAATTTTATGGATGGACCTTTCCTGAGTTCCTGAAGAATTTTTCGGAACAGTATCATCGACCGGTGGTCGCTCACCGATTGCCAAAAGGTGAAACTAACGATACTTCTCCGTTAGTAGAGATAATTAGCGAACGCCCTCTTACGTCCATCGCGCTCCTGCGCTATCTGGACCATCGGTGCATTCCGCGGAAACTGGCCTTTCGTTTTTGCAGGGAAGTTAAGTACCGAATGAACGGCAGTAGTTACTATGCCATAGGTTTTAAAAATGATCGAGCAGGCTATGAACTCCGCAACCCGTATTTTAAAAGTTCGACTACACCCAAAACGGTTACCACCTTCGATAACGGTTCTGATACGCTTTTTGTAGTGGAAGGTTTTTTTGATTTCCTTTCATTGCTGACAGTCTTTGAAAACGAGCTGATCGACAAAGTAAATTTTCTGATTCTCAATTCCCTTTCTTTTTTCGAAGGAGCAAGGGAATTTATGGAGAAGCATAGACATGTCAATCTGTTCCTGGATTGGGACAAAAGCGGTCGGAGTGTTACCGAATACGCCTGCTCACTCGCCGGTTGTTACGGCGACAGCAGTGATCTGTATGCCGGATTTAAGGATTTCAACAAATGGCTGATAGAGAACAGCAAGATTAAATAAAAAGTATATGGAAAAAGCAATGAAGACTTCGGAAGAGGCAGGAATTATTGAAAGGGCACTGGAAGAGCGGGGATATAGCGCATTTTTTGGCGAAGGGTTGAAAGAGCAGATCGCTTCCTTCGTAAATGATCCAAAGAAACCCAATGTGATGGAGCTGGATAAACTAATGGAAGGTGACAGGCTTTTGTTTTCGTTATTGATCAGATCCTTTGACCAGGCCAATCCCGTTCCTGCATTTCTGGTTTCAAGAGGTCTGCCCGACGGAAAAAAAGCAGAGCTGTTCATCCATTCGGTCATGTCGTTTGCCAAAGCGGCCAATCTTGTTCATGGAAGGGCAGTGCAATTGAACTCCAACAGAATCGGTGAATTTGATCCTATATGGGTAAGAGCAAGGTTCAATGTCGATGGAAGCGGTTCGGGTGAAGTGGTAAGGGTGAACGCCTATCAAATGGAGGGAAAAAGGGAACTGAAGAACCTTTTCAAACTTCTGGAACTGGAGAATGAACCGAATATCTTTACCAAGGAGCTCTGGGTAATGAAACTGGCCGGTGGAGATATGCCCTTATTAAATACCCGTTTTGGTAAGTTTTATATATCCGCAGAACCGGAAATCAATTCTCTTTCTCTATGGGATAAAGACAAGAACCTTTTAATCCCCGATATCAAGGATGAGAAAGAAAGGAAGAAAACCTTCAATACAGATATCCAGTCTGAAGAGGAACTGAAACAACCGAAGGTAAAGAGAACCGCAAAATTATAATACATCAGTGTTTATAGAATAAAAATCCCGTTGGGATCACGGCAATTGCCTGGTCTCCGCAATTGGCAAGATGTACCGTTGTTAAACACAACGGAAATGCCCTAGATCCTCCAAAGTCGGAACGGGAATAAAGAATCTGTCAGAACGGGAATTAGTAAATGGGAGATAAGCGATGGAAGGGAAAGAAAATATCAGAAGCAGGATCGTCGGTCTGCGATTAACAATCAAAGAATACGATCGGATCAAGGCGCTATCAAAGGAAAGTACTACCCCTCAATTGAGTGAGTATATCCGCAGGGTTATATTTGAAAAACCGGTTACATTTTTCACGCGAGACCGGTCCATGGATGAACTGATGCAGGAGCTGATGCTGCTGCGAAAAGAGCTCAACAGTATAGGCATTAACTTCAACCAAGCGGTGAAAAAACTCAATGCGCTGGATCGAACAGGCGAGCTGAAATCGTGGGCGACGTCCTATGAAATGGACCGGAGACAGCTATTGAGACAGATAGAAAATATTGCGGCGGTGGTGGCTAAAATGGGCGGGAAATGGTTGCAGTGATCCACGCAAGTAGGAGCTTCAGAACGGTGCTGAACTACAATGAGAATAAGGTCAGGGAAGGTATGGCCGATTGCATTTCCGCAGGCAGTTATCCTAAAAACGTAGTCGATATGGCTTTTAATGAGAAACTTAATCGCCTACGGGATCAGGCTGCACTCAGACCGTCGGTGAAAGTAAACTGCGTCCATGTTTCGCTAAACTTCGACCCATCTGAATCGCTCTCAGCGGTTCAGATGGATGCGATTGCAGAGGACTATCTGGACCGCTTGGGGTTTACTGGACAACCTTATCTGTTGTACAGGCATTACGACGCTGCGCATCCACATGTCCATTTAGTAACAACAAATATCCGGAATGACGGAAGCGCCATCAAGCTCCACAATATCGGTAAGTCCAGATCGGAGGAAGCCAGAAAAGCAATTGAAAAAAAATACCATCTGGTACGCGCAACGGACAGTGAAGCAACAGAAAACACTGTAAAAAGTGCTTATTCCCAGCGCATAGAATACGGGAAATCCGAAACTCGGAGAGCTATCGCGGGTGTCCTGGCGGGTGTGCTTACGACCTATTGCTATGGTTCCGTTGCAGAGCTCAACGCATTGCTCGGTCTTTATAATGTGGAGGCATCCAGGGGAAAAGAAGAATCCAGAATCTACAAAAACAGGGGAGTGATCTACCGCATACTCGATAACCAAGGCAGAGCGATAGGTGTACCGATCAAAGCCAGTTTACTTCCCGGGAAACCCACGCTGAACTTTCTTGAAGAACGCTTTGTCATGAACCGGATTATACGGAGACGGCACCGTTCAAGGTTAAGGAATGCCATTGATATGGCCTTTTTAAAGGGACAGGTAAGTACGGTAAATGATCTCGTCGGATTGCTGAAAACGCAGGGCATCGACACTATAATCAGACGTAATAGTAATGGTGATCTATACGGGATTACCTACGTAGATCACACCACCAAGTGTGTGTTCAACGGGAGTGAACTGGGTAAGAGTTACGGTTCAAATGCGATCAAAAAAAGGAGCGGTGAAACTGATTTTCCGGTATTACCATTAGCGCAACCCGGACGGGAAGAGTGGGGTAAAAGGCAAGAAAAAGACATAGTTACGAGCTCCGTTCCAGTCGAGCAATCGATAGAGACAAATATAACAGGGGATTTTATGGAAACCCTTATCGGTCCGGAGTATGCAAACGAGCAATTGCCGTGGGAATTGCGCAATAGATTGAAGAGAAAGAGGAAGAAAAAGCGGTCACAGGACGAACGCTAGGAGGGGAGAAACATAATGCAGACGGGAGAGAATGAGCAGGCATTAAGGAAGATCCTGGATATGACCAGGCTGATCAGTATGAGCATACTGGCCCTGCATTTTTATTACTATTGTTATGGTGCCTTCAGGGGATGGCAGCTCCATCTGGAGATAACCGACCGCTTGCTCGGTAATGTTGCCCTTACCGGCCTGTTCGATTTCTTCCATAAATCGAAACTTTTTGCGCTATTTTTTCTACTAATCTCCCTACTCGGAGCAAAAGGGAAAAAGGATGAAAAACTGGATCACCGGACGGCTTTTGCCTATATTATTACGGGCATGCTGCTCTATTTTATAAGCTATCTGTGTCTCCTGTTGGATCTTGGTATCGGTTACATCGCGATCGCTTATATGTCAGTAACCTTTACCGGATACCTGCTGATCTTAACAGGAGGAACACTCTTAACGCGTATTATAAAGGCCAACCTTGCTGACGATATTTTCAATGCCGAAAACGAGACATTTCCACAGGAAGAGGGGCTTATGACCAATGAATTTTCCATCAACCTAAGGGCTAAATATCGGCTGAAAGGAAAGATACGCGACTCGTGGCTAAATTTTATTGCGATTTTTCGCGCATGCCTCGTGCTGGGCAGTCCCGGGGCAGGAAAATCGGCCTTCGTTATCCGCCATTTTATCAGCCAGGCCCTCAACCGTCCGAAGAACTATGAGCCGTATACGATGTTTGTATACGACTTTAAATTTCCCGATCTGTCCATCATTGCCTATAACCACTGGCTGAAAAACAGGCATCGGTACCGCGCCAAATCGGATTGCTTCTTTGTCAATTTTGATGATTTGAGCAGGTCGCACAGAGGCAATCCGCTCGATCCCCAGGCAATGGATGATATCACCGATGCATCGGAATCTGCCCGAACTATCCTGCTCGGGCTTAGTCCCGAGTGGAAAAAAAAGCAGGGCGATTTTTTCGTGGAGTCTCCAATTAATTTCGTAACGGCGCTGATCTGGTTTTTACGGAAATATATGGATGGAATTTACTGCACTTTGCCCCATGTAATCGAACTGATGCAGCTCGAATACGACGAACTCTTTACGGTTCTACGTCTGGAAAAAGAGATCGAGGTGCTGGTCAATCCGTTTGTAAACGCCTATATAAATGATGTTATGGAGCAGCTCGAAGGGCAGATTGCCTCGGCAAAGATCGCTATGGCAAGACTGGTTTCTCCCGCGCTTTACTATGTCCTTTCGGGGAATGATTTCAGTTTGGATATCAATGACCCGGATCATCCCAAACTGATCTGCATGGGCAACAACCCGCAAAAACTTCAGATTTACGGTGCGGTACTTTCGCTATATGTGAACAGGTTATTGAAGATCATTAACAAGAAAAACAAACTGAAATCAATGCTGATCTTTGATGAATTTCCCACCCTGACTGCGGACGTCATACCCACGATCAGCACGGGCAGATCAAATCTGATAAGCTGTATTCTTGGTATCCAGGATGTAAGTCAGCTGCGGAAAGATTATGGAAAGGAACAGGCTGATGTGATCATGAATATCGTAGGAAACATCGTTGCAGGGCAGGTAACAGGGGACACTGCTAAACAGCTTTCCGAGCGGATCGGAAAGATCATGCAGGACCGCCAAAGCCTTTCGATCAACAGTGGCGATACGTCCATCAGCAAGAACAAACAGCTGGAATATGCCGTTCCGGCTTCCCGGATTGCAGCCCTCAGTTCGGGGGAATTCGTGGGAATGCTCTCCGATACACCCCAACAGCGGATGCCACTTAAAGCCTTCCATTGTGAAATCCAGAACGATTTTGATGCCATTGAAAAAGAGGAGAAAGCATACAAGCAGATCCCCATTATTCGTCAGGTAGATAGCGCTATGGTCATGGCTAACTACTACCGGATAAGGCAGGAGGTACGTGACATCGTCTCAACCGAAATGAACCGGATGTTGAACGATCCTGCGCTGAGACATCTTATCGTAAAGAAAAATTAATAGGAACAAACAATACAGAACTTAACTATGAAGAAGAAGAATTTGATACCCGGAGAAGAAATTGTAAGATTGATTTTGGCGTTGCAAACGTGGGATGAGGAAGCTGTGATGGAAGATCTCGATTATGCAGGAGTGGCTACAAAAAGCTATGTCCGAACGGAGGTCAGGATCGAAGAGCTGCGAAGGCAGGACATCCATCTACATACGTTTATAGACGACCGATATGATATTGGACCATTGTTAACAGAAATACCTCCTATCCTAATAGGAAGGCGCTATACACATGGACCTTACAGCGAAAATTTAGTTGTGGATGGATTTTACCGGGTTGCTGCAGCGTACGCAGCAGGTTTAAAAACGATTGAGGCATATGTTCCTGAAACAGGTACGGTTTATATTACATAGGACCTGTTCGTTAATGAGATCACGTATCCGAATATTATATTAAACAGATGGTTTGGTCATTGATTTTATTACAGTAAGCCGTTTTTGTCGTATATTCTCGTTATCTATAATCTTTATAACACGGATTATAGATAATCACTATTCCTTTTTCATAAATAGTTCGACAAAATCGATTTGAACAATTTTTTACGGTTTGTTGACTATATATGAATAGCAATCTTATGAACATTCAGACAAGCTTCTCGAAGGTTTTCGTAATAAGTGGGGTGCCCATGTGTCGTCCGAAATACGTCTTCCGATGAAGCTCTAAATTCCAACGCTATACTTGCTTCGCCTATCAGGTCGGAGGCCCTCTCTCCGATGATATGAAAACCCAATATTTCATCTGTATCTTCGTCTGTTAGAACTTTCGCAATACCTTCCGTTTTTCCACTTGTGATTGCTCTTCCAGATGCCGAGAAAGGGAAATGTCCAACCCTGTATCTCCTCCCGGCAGCTTTTAATTCTTCTTCAGTCTTGCCAATGCCTGCCACTTCGGGACTTGTATATACAATGGTTGGGATAAAATCATAATTGATGTGCGGTTTCTGTCCTGCGATAATTTCAGCTACGTATATACCTTCTTCTGACGCTTTATGTGCCAACATTGGACCTTTTATTACGTCTCCGATAGCATAAACACCCTTAATATTTGTTTCCAAGTTTCCATCTGTTACAATCTGCCCTTTCGCCGAAAGCTCAATTCCAATTTTTTCAAGACCTAATTGGGCCGTGTAAGGCTTTCTGCCAATAGCGATAAGACAATAATCTCCTCGCAGTGTGATGCTTTTTCCCTCCCCGTCTTCCGCTGTAACAGATACTTCCTTTCCATTGTTGACTGCTTCGGTTACTTTATGGTTCAGTAGAAAATTGAAGCCAAGATTTGTTTTAAGCGATTTCTGAAGTTCGGATCCCATTTTCCTATCCATAGTGGCTATGATACTATCTGTATATTCCAATACGGTAATTTCGCTTCCAAGCCTACCATATACAGAACCAAGTTCCATACCGATTACCCCACCACCAACTACAATCAGATGTTTTGGAATTTCTTTTAACGTTAGTGCTTCAGTTGAACTGATAATTCGCTGCTGATCAATATCTATATTAGGAAGGGATGCAGGCTTTGAACCGGTAGCAATGATGATGTTCTTTCCGGTAACTGTTTTTTCTCCATTGTCGGATTTAATTAAAATATTATTTTTATCGATGAAGGAAGCAACCCCGATGAAAACACTTACCTTATTTTTTTTCATCAAATAGCTAACGCCGCCATTTATTTTGGAAACGACACTTGATTTCCGTGCAATCATATTCGACAAATCTACTCTCGGGTTATCAACGGAAATCCCATGGCTCTGCGCGTTTCTTATCTCGTGAAAGCGCTCAGAACTGTCCAACATGGCTTTAGATGGTATACAACCAACATTTAGACATGTCCCTCCCAACACAGGATATTTTTCGATAATTGCTGTCTTCATTCCTAATTGTCCGCAGCGTATTGCTGATACATAGCCGCCTGGGCCTGAACCTATTATAATCACATCAAATTGGTTTTCCATTTTTTTTCTATTTTATGACTATGGTTTCCAGTATTTCTCCGGCTGTTTGGAAAGGCTTACTGTACATCATAGTAAACTGTTATACATTTAAAAATTAAAACGACAATCATAAATTTTTAGATTGTGTGATATTTTTATAGCTGCTGTTTATATATCCGTACCAACAACGAGAATCTACGACACCACCCTTTGAAAGCTATGCCATTCATTAATCTCCATCGTAAGTTCCTGATATTCGCTTGAATATCTGTATATATTTTCTTCTTAAATGTCGGTAGCAAAATGATTGTAAATAAGAGCATTTAATTTTCCTTGTACTGATTTTAAATCTTGTACACATACAGAGGATTTGTATAGTTGAATCCTGATTTAATGTCAACATAAGCCTAATGCAGGAAACAATTCTCGTTAAACATAATCTTCCCTGATTTTTAAACTGATGGAGAAATCAGTATTGCAAAGAAACGTGAATACAATATTATAAGGATTATGTTGTAGCCATAGACTTCTCGAAATGTGTATTAAAAAGATTTTTCGCGATTGGTAGGCTGAGAAATATAGCCTGTAGCATTTTTCTAAATATACGTATTGGGTTGAGGTCATCCGATTATTTCAAATTTGTACCAACTTCTCTAGAGCTACGCAAAATCTAATCCCAAATAAATAAAAGATGCTGTCCAAGCATCTGCACAGACAGCATCTTAAAATCTTCCCGGGTTAATGAGCGGCCTATATCAATTATCCTTCCTGTTTGCCCTTATGATGCTCTTTTTCCGGGTGATGTTCAGGGTGTTGATGATGTTCATCCTCCTCATGTTGTTCCGGCTTATTGGGATCAAAGCCCTCATGATGTTCTTTGTGGGGATGATGTTCCTTTTCCCTGTGGTGTTCGGAATGAGAATGCTTTTCTGTGCCTTTGCTGTTTTGAGCCTGTTCTGGCGATGTTTGATTTTCCATAAGTTTTTTATTAATAATACTACTTTCAAAAGATGCCGAATATCCGATTCGTTATGCTTACAACACCTGTCGTACAAAATTTGTTTGGCCCATTTTTTCGATGTTTTAAATAATAATAGAATTTAGCGTGGCCTGACGATTATCAAAATTATTTTTCTATTTGCTTTTTGCGCATTATTCTTTTTTGTTGCTAAAGAGTTTTGCGACGAACCTTCTATACCAGTTAAATTGATTGACAAAGAATATTAACAGCGTAAGACCGGTGGCAGAAAAGGCAAGTACATACATATTCAGCGCAATCGCCACGCCTACAGCAGAAGTAGTCCACAAACCTGCTGCCGTTGTTAAGCCCTTGGGCATATTCCTTTCGTCCCGAAAAATAATCCCCGCCCCTATAAAGCCAAGTCCCGTGGCAATAGCAGCCAGTGTTCTGGCTATCGCAGAACTGTCTTCGCTGAGATGGGCGGAAATGGACACAAAAAGACAGGCGGCCACGCATATACATGCGAATGTGCGTATGCCCATATTGTTTTTATCCCTTTCCCTTTCAAGGCCTATAATGCCTCCCAAAAAAGCCGCTAAAACTAACTTTGCGGAAAGTAAAAGCTCAAATTCTATATCCATTTCTTCATGTTTGTCAGGGGATGATATATTTGTTTCATTTTTTGTTGTAGGCTTTCAAAAGCTAAACTGCATTCTCAACGTCGCAATACCTTCCTTATCTATATTCCCATAGCCCGCGATCTTTGTTTTTTCATTGGTAGGCCTCTCGTACCACAACGTAACTTTCATATAGTCGTTGATGTAACGGAGCAAACCAAGTCCCCATGTGTCATACCTTATGTCTGCTTTGGTAAATCCTTTGGAAGGGTCGACGTCGTCTCCGTTAATTTTTTTATTCGGATCGTACCAGTCATATTTAAATATCAGAACATTATTCCAGCTACCAATGTTCTGAAGAAAATAGAAATATCCTCCATCAAAAAGTCTTGTCGAGAGCGGAACCGGATTTCCCTGTTCGTCGACCGGTAAACTACCGGGTGTTTCGGATGTGCCTAAAGTGGACGTTTGCAAACCACGGATATATTCAAATCGGAATTCGGTTTGGCCTTTTTTGCTATTGGGCAGTATGATCTGCATATCGGCACCCACATAATTCCTTGCCGCGTTCTTACCTATATTATTAGCGGAAGAGTCAGCCCGCATTATAAAAAGATTGTTCTCCTGACGGGTCTTGTATATCAATGCGTTCCTGCTCGTTATACCTCCCCAAAAGCCACTTACCCCTCCGGCAATCCGCACTTTTGATTTGCCTATTTTCTGTTTTTTACTGCTGATTCTCATAATGACATCTTTACGATTGTCATATTCCATCGTTCCGGACATACCCTGCCCGTTGTAAATGCCAAGGTCGACCGTCAGCCATTTCATTGCAGATTCTGCCCTCCTTGGATTAAGACTGACCATAAAGCCAAGATCCCTTTCCGTTTTCATCAGAATCTGGGACATCCGGCCTCTTTCGGGAGCCTCCCTGTATGAGGATGAATATAACACTTCGTGCCCGAATGGCCTGGCCATCATGCCTGCCGAAAAATGAAAAAGTTTAAACTTATTTTCATAGAAACGTCCCCAGAAGTCCCGGATATTTACACCCCTTTCAGTTCCGTCAAATTGAAAAAGAAAATAAACGGATGGACTTCCATCATCCAGATAATGGGAAAAATCCATTCGGAAGCGCCCTCTTCTCAATCTGAAGCGATTGCTTGAATATGCTCCCCAATCTCCGCCCTGATAAATATTGTCGTTACCCCTGGTCTGTGATATTTGGAACTGGGGCTGCATATAACCGCTGAACCCGATATGACTGTATTGATTGTAGAGTTTAATGATATTACGTCCGAATATGGTGTTCGTATCTATCATGTTGGTCAGTAGCCCGTTATCGTTCCTCAACATTTCGGGTAATTCTCTTTTCAGCTGCGCGCCAACGTGTTGGACACATAAGAATGTTCCCAACAGAAGTAATGCCTTTATGCAGCTTCTATTCAATGGCAGCATAAGCATATCTCTTTTATATTACATTTCATAATACTGTTCAATTTAGCAAAACGGAGATCAAACGAACATCATTGCTCTCTGTTCTGAAATTAGGTGTTAACGTTTGAAAATTGAGTCTGCGTGTAATGGAAAGAGGATATAGCCGGCTATTATATAAGCTTTCGGCTATATCCATTCCCCAGTTAACTGCAATACCTCAAATGATGGGATCCAAACATATCAATGCCCGTATCCAGTTCGTATTGACCCTAAAAAGGAATCACTCGAGCACGGATCAATAGTGGCCGTTGATCAAAATCAATGTTCATGTCCACCGGTATTGCTCAACTTGGCATTGATAAAGAAAGCTCCCTTTACAACCACTTCGGATTTGTCGGGAATCTCACCGACAGGAGTGATGGCGGTATAGCCCAGTTCGGTTACACCTTTGGATACTTCTACTTTTTCGAAATTCATGTTGGGACCATGGTCTTTATTTTCTGCCAGATGATCGTGCTTATCATCTGTTCCATGTTCGTGTGGCTCCTCACCGCTACCATGAGCTTCGCCTTCTTCATGCCCATGTTCACTTTCGGGCTCCTTGTCGGTATGTACAAAAATGTAATATTTTCCATCGGCCTCCACAATGGCCTCACTAGGGACTGCAGTAGCAAGAACATCTTCTATACTCACCATACCCGAAATATTCATGCCATCGATCAATCCGTTTTTTTCACCCGTAACCAGGCAATGAACAGCCACGGTCTTGCTATCGTCTTCAAACGATGAACCTATGTTGAACACCTTGGCCGTATAGCTGGCGGCCGGGTTGTTGGTAATCGTGAAATTTACCGTCTGTCCGACTTTGATATTTGGAAGGTCCCGTTCGAACACCTGCATATCCAAGTGTAACAATCCGTTATCCACGATCTCGACCACGGGCGAAGACACATCGACATAATTGCCAATTTTGGCAAATTCCCTGCTGACCGTGCCGCTTATGGGGCTGCCGACAAATAATACCGACTGGATATTGGCGCTGCTGATTTTGTCCGGATTTATCCCCATTAGCTGGATCTGCTTTCGCAGTGAGGCTTCACGGGCACGTATCGTGTTAAGTTCTGCGGTGGCATTTTGCAGATTCTTCAGGGCACCGGCACTGCCTTCGTTCAATTCTTTCTGTCGCTGCATTTCCTGTTCGGACAGGGTTATCCTGCTGGACAGCGCCACATATTCTTCCTGAAGCTGTAGAAATTGTGGATTTTCGATGGTCGCTATTACCTGGCCTTTTTTTACATAATCTCCCAACTGAACCTTCAGCGTCTTGACAACGCCGCCGTAGAGCGATGTGGCATTCGCTTTATTGTTGTTCGGTACCCGCAACCTTCCATTGGCCTTAATGAAAGCAGTGAGGTTCCTCTTTTCAATGGTTCCCATCCGAATATTCACAGCTTTAATCTGCTCTTGAGTAAGAGTGGCAATAGTTGACGATCCTTCCTCATGTCCTTCGTCGCCGGTAGCTTCAGATGCCTTCGCCTCTGTCCCGTGGCCATGTCCGTCATCTTCGCTGTGTTTTCCCCCGCAACCGTTCAATGAAAGGACAACGAGGAAGGCAAATAATATTTTTATCAAGATTTTCATTTTGTCTTATTTGTTATTAAAGTAATTAAACTGAATGGCGGACTGGTTATAGGAATTCAACACATCCAGGTAATTCTGGCGTATCCCGATCGCCTGGCTTAAAAACTGGCTTAATTCCGCAAAACTGATCTCCCCGGTCCTGTAACTGAGTGTCGACGCGTTGATGATTTCCTCGGCCTGTTTTAAACCGGATGTCTCATAAAAATTTAACAGGTAGAGGTTCTTCTCAATTTCCGTCATCGCCGCTGATTTTCGGGTCTGCAGCAATTGCGTCTGGTAGGCGAGTGTTTTCTCCTGTACCTCTTTCTCCGCAATAGCGGTCTTTACTTTGTTACGATAGGCCTTTGCCCCAAATAAAGGAAATGAGGCCATAACGGAAAAGCCTGTAAACGGATCATTTGCCCCCCAGAGCCGCTGACTGAAAAACCTTCCCGAAAGCTCGGGCCTATTGGTGTTTTTCTGGACGGCGATATTGGATGAAGCTATGTTTATATTCTGTTGCTGCAGATCCAGTAACGGGTGCGACTGAACACTTTCTGATAATTCCAGGTCAAGTTTTTCCAGGGGTGCCGCTATCGGAAGCAGCCATTCATTACGGTCCAATAGCATCATCAGCTGCTGCTGCTGAACGACCATGTCTTTTTTGTTCTGCTTCAGTAATGCCTGTAGTTCCCGGAGTTTGGCTTCGGCAGCAATTTTGTCCAACCTGGCGACATCACCTGCTTTAACGCGTACTTCGGTCGCCCTGAACAGGCCTGTATATATGCTGTCGAGCCGTTTAAACAGATCTTGCCTGTCCTGTAGGTACCACAACTGGTAATAGGCGGTCCGGACATCTCTTTTGATGGCGGTTTTTAATACCCCAGTATTGGTCTCAGCATACACCAACTGTTCTTTCAGATAATTCCGGCGCGCCGCATATAATCCCGGCCAGGCAATGCTCTGGGATATACCGATCTTTAATATGCCGATCCTGTCGGAGGGACGGAAATCTTCGTTCTCTGCGAATAATCCGGTTTTGGGTATTTCAGTCGCGGTTTTTACGTTCAGTTCCGCGCTGTGGATTTCTGCCCGGTTAACCGATATCTGCCGGTTGCTCTCCAGCGCGGTTGCGATGGCCGTATCAAGGGATACCCGTTGCTGGGCGGAAACAGAAGATATTCCCATAACACCTAACACGATCAAAATGACCGGTAATGTTTTTACTTTGAAGTTACCTTTGAGGTTCACCTTTGAATTGAAAATGATATATAACAAAGGCAATACAAACAGAGTCAGGAATGTTGCCGATATCAATCCGCCGATTACGACCGTGGCAAGGGGTTTTTGCACTTCGGCCCCCGCGCCGGTACTTATGGCCATCGGCAAAAAGCCAAGTGAAGCGACGGTTGCCGTCATCAATACCGGACGGAGCCGGGTCATGGTGCCTTCTTTTACCCTTTGCAATATATCGCTCATGCCTTCTTTCTGCAATTGGTTGAATGTTCCTATCAATACGATACCGTTCAATACCGCTACGCCGAACAGTGCGATGAAACCGATACCGGCGCTGATGCTGAAGGGCATGCCCCGCAGCAGTAATGCAAATACACCACCGATGGCACTCATGGGTATGGCCGTGAATATCAAAGTTGCCTGCTTGAAAGAATGGAAGGTGAAATATAATAACATAAAGATGAGCAACAGTGAAACCGGCACGGCTATCATAAGTCTTGCGCTTGCCTTTTGGAGGTTTTCGAACTGGCCCCCATAGGTGAAGTAGTAACCTGAAGGTAGTTTTATCTTTGCTGCCAACTGGCGTTGTATGTCCTCTACCACGCTCTGTACATCTCTTCCGGCAACATTGAACCCGATGACAATCCTCCTTTTCCCCGCTTCCCGGCTGATCTGGGCGGGACCGAGTTTGTAATCAATGGTGGCAACCTGCGATAACGGTATCTGGATTTCTCTGTTGGTGGGAACCATCAGGTTGCTCACATCCTCGATACTACTTCTGTGGGTACTGTCCAATCGCACTACCAGGTCGAACCGTCTTTCATTCTCATAGACCTGACCGGTACTCTTACCCGCGAAAGCAGTGCTGACCACATCGTTCATATCCTGAACGGTCAAGCCGTAATTGGCAATACGGGTGCGATCGTATTCTACATTAATCTGAGGAAGTCCGCCCACCCGTTCGATCTGCGGAGATGTCGCCCCGGGGATGGTCTGGATAATTTCGCCGACTTCATCGGCATAGGCGGCAAGGGTATCCATGTTTTCCCCGAATATTTTTACCGCCACATCCTGCCGAATTCCTGTCATGAGCTCATTGAAGCGCATCTGGATGGGTTGGTTTTTTTCAAAGAAGATACCGGGCACAACCTCCAGTTTTTCCATCATGGCATCTGCAAGTTCGGTATAACTCCTTTCCGACTTCCATTCGTCCTGAGGTTTGAGAACGATCATCATGTCGGTAGCTTCGGGAGGCATAGGATCCGTCGGAACTTCAGCGGCTCCTGTTTTTCCCACCACCATTTTCACTTCATCAAATTGTTTTATGATGCGCGAGGCCTGCATGGAAGTTTCAATGCTCTGGTTGAGCGAGCTACCCTGTGGAAGGATACAGTGGAAGGCGTAGTCGCCTTCCTGCAACTGGGGAATGAATTCACCCCCCATCCTGCTGAAAAAGAATAACGCTATAGCAAATAACGCGACCGTACACCCCACAATTATATATTTTACCCGGATGGCTTTTTGCAATAAAGGCTGGTAAATACGTTGCAGTTTTTCCATCATCCTGTCACTGAAGGTTTTTTTATGTTCAACGTTTTTGGATAAAAACAGGGCACACATCATGGGAATGTAGGTCAATGACAATATCAACGTTCCAAAGATGGCAAATCCTACCGTTTGCGCCATAGGCCTGAACATTTTTCCTTCAACACCCACCAGGGAAAGAATGGGAATGTAAACGATCAGGATAATGATCTCACCAAAAGCCGCGCTGGTCCGTATTTTAGAGGCAGATATAAAGACTTCTTCATCCATCTCGGACTGCGTTAGCCTGTTGACGGATCTGCGTAGTCCCAGATGGTGCATGGTCGCTTCCACGACAATAACGGCGCCGTCTACAATAAGACCAAAATCAATTGCCCCCAGGCTCATCAGGTTCGCACTGACGCCGAAAACGTTCATCATGCCCAGGGCAAAAAGCATTGCCAGGGGAATAGCCGATGCGACGATAAGGCCCGCGCGAAGATTGCCCAGAAACAACACCAGTACAAAAATTACGATCAGTGCGCCTTCAATAAGGTTTTTTTCCACGGTACTGATCGCCCGCCCCACTAGGTCTGTACGGTCCAGGTAAGGCTCTATCGTGATATCATCCGGCAGGGATTGCTGAATGGTGGGCAGTTTTTCCTTAATACGTTTTACTACTTCATTACTGTTCTCGCCTTTCAGCATCATTACCACTCCTCCAACGGCATCCACTTCGCCATTGTAGGTCAAAGCACCGTAGCGCACGGCATTGCCGAACCTTACCTCCGCCACATCATTGATATAAATCGGCGATGCACCCGTGTTTTTTACAACTATTTTTTTATATCCGCTAAAGAAGTTACCAGGCCGATACCGCGGATAAAATAGGCGTTGGGCTTTTTATCAATATAGGCACCGCCTGTATTCTGGTTGTTTTTTTGCAATGCCGTGAAAATGTCGGGAATACTTACGTCCATGGCCCGCAACCTATCGGGATTAACGGCCACTTCGTATTGCTTCAATTCTCCACCGAAGCTATTTACTTCTGCGATACCCGGTGTACCGTACAGCTGACGGGCGACAATCCAGTCCTGCATGGTCCGCAGATCCTTGGCATCATATTTACTTTCACTGCCTTTTTTCGGGTGAATGATGTATTGGTAGACTTCTCCCAATCCGGTGCTGACCGGGGCCATTTCAGGCGAACCGATACCTTGGGGGATCTGGTCGACAGCCTCGCTGAGCCTTTCGTTGATGAGCTGCCGGGCGAAGTAAATATCGACATCCTCCTCAAAAACCACGGTTATTACCGATAGCCCGAAACGGGAAATACTCCTGATTTCTTCAATTTTCGGAACATTGGCAATACTCTGTTCAATAGGGAAAGTCACAAGCTGTTCCACTTCCTGACCAGCCAATGTGGGGCAAGAGGTGTATATCTGTACCTGATTATTCGTAATGTCAGGTACTGCATCGATGGGAAGTTTTGTTGCACTCCATGCTCCCCATATAATAAGCAACAAAGTCATTAAACCGATAATGATTTTGTTTTTTATGCTGAATTTTATAATACGATCTAACACAATATATTTCGTTCTTTATACGCTTAATTTAAATGTCTGGGTTTTCCTTCCGGGAAGGCAAGTATGGGAATATGTCATGCCGCTAGCTGGTTATACGCAAACTGTTACATGTTACATACTAGCAACGTATGTTGACAACGAGGTACCGGAAACGCTTGGGTGTTTCCTAACGGTTAGACAATATTCAATAAAACTAAGCGTTGATCTTTGGTGGTTGCCAGATACTTCCGCGATAATTGGAAAAGAATATAAGGTTACCCGAGAGGACTTTTTTCCGACTGAAGAACTTTAGAGGGGAGGTTAAATCGGGAAAACCTGAATAAAAAGAATTTATTGAAATGCTGCAACAGGTACACTGACAAAAAGGGGAGCAGTAATCATCACTGTCCTGATTGTGGCTGTGCGTTTGGAATGATGTGGTGCGCCGTTCTTCACATTCATTGGTAATGTCACTGCACGGCACCGTAAAAAGTGTCGAGAAATAAAATAATAATATGGTTGCAATCCATTTCATTCAATGCGCAAATGTATAAAATTTAGGGGAAATTAATTAAAAATTTAGCGTTTTTAGGATTTACCAGTGTAACATTTTCCTTGGTTTGCCATTTTATATATGCTAGCAACAAAAAAATGGGAGTTTATCAGTTTATCTGAACAACCCTCAATAAAGACCTGTTTTTCGGGACTGAAAATTATAACCAATACGGATCATGGGTGTCGATAGAAGGGAAATACTTTTTTTGTTATAGGATATTCCACTTATATAGGAAAATACACGACTCTTTTTATTTTTGTAAATTGATTTTTTTATGTTTGCAGTAAATATCTATAGGAAATGAAGTTTGTCGCATATATACTGATCAGTCTCATTTTGACGGTGAGTGCGGTTTATGTGGACAATGACAATGTTCCCGTCAATAGTGTAACCAGACATGAACACTCAAAATCGAATCTCGGACACGATAAATGCGCCTCGCAGTGTAACATTTCAGTTTGTTTTCATTTTATAAATCTTGAGTCCGAGATTCCTGTCTTTGCATCCATTGAAAGTCCTGAAAAGCCACGGCCCTTCAATGTGCGCTTTGCAAAACTGTTATCTTCTTTAGAAGTCTGGCAACCTCCCAAATCCATCCTTTAAACTTTAATTCAGCTCCGGATATCCGATCGATCGTGTCGTTCAGGTCCGGAATACTATGCTCTGGCCCTTTCGGGGACTTAAGACAACAATGAGGTGTTTTCCTCGATGTCGCTTAAGCTCCGGTAGTGGTCTCCTAATAACATAACGCATTATTGATAAAGTAATTAAATGGAAAAAGATAAAATTTTTGAAGAAAAAAAACTGGGTGGACAGGATTTCAAATTTGGTGAAAAGGTCGTACAGGTTTTTGATGATATGGTAAGTCGTTCCGTTCCGTTATATCCGGAAATTCAACGGATGGTCGCGGAGCTGGCTGCTACCTACAGTATGGAAGGAACCGACATTTACGATATGGGATGCTCTACAGGAACAACTTTTTTGGCACTGGATCCGATTGTGCCGGAATCGGTATCCTTTGTCGGTATCGATAATTCCCAGGAGATGTTGGATAAGTGTGAGCAGCGCTTTCGGGAAAAAAACATAAAGCGTATCTATACGCTGAAGTATGCCGATCTCAACGGAACCGTATCCGTGAGCAATGCATCGATCGTAATTATGTGCCTGACACTGCAGTTTGTACGGCCCATGAACAGGCAGCGTATGCTCGAGTCTATTTTTGAGGGAGTGATCCCGGGAGGATGTGTTTTACTGGTGGAAAAAGTGCTGGCAGAGGACAGTGATTTCAACCGTGATTTTATCGATTTCTATTACCAGATGAAAAGAAGAAACGATTATTCTGATCTGGAGATCGCCAGAAAAAGGGAAGCGCTTGAAAATGTGCTGGTTCCCTATAAAACCAGCGAAAACATCGCGATGCTCCGGCAGGTGGGCTTTTCCCAATGCGAGATTTTTTTCAAATGGTACAATTTCGTGGGCATAATAGCAAAAAAGGGTATATGATAGGGATTGGTTCGTTTTTTTTCAAATATAGAAACGTTGTTTTTATATTTCTCTACCTGACACTGTTCCTGCCTTCTCCTGCGATTGCTGATCCGGTTTCTGAAGGCTGGATCACTGTTGCTGTCGGATTATTGATCAGTCTGTGCGGCCAACTGGTCAGGGGCGCTACAATCGGGATGTCCTATATTGTCAGAGGGGGAAGGGATGGCCGTGTTTACGCTGAGGGCCTGGTCACCGAGGGTGTTTTTTCCCATGCAAGAAACCCTTTATATATCGGTAACATTTTAATGTTGCTGGGTATGGGGATTCTGGCAAATTCACTGCTGTTTGTGCTCGTGGTGATGCCCTTTTTCTGTTTTATTTACCAATCGATCGTACTGGCCGAGGAAGCCTTTTTGCGGAATAAGTTCGGGGAAAATTACGACCTCTACTGTAAGGACACCAATAGGTGGATGCCCCGACTTCAAGGGATCGGGAAGACATTCAGATCAATGCGATTCAATTGGAAGAGGTGGATCGTCAAGGAGTACAATACGCTATTCATCTGGCTTACAGCGATGGTCCTGCTGTTTTTTTTCAGGTACCCGGCATTCGTGCCGTCAGGTGAGCATGAGAAACATATGCTGTTAATAGTTATGGTCGGATGTCTCTTCATCGGTTACGTTTTTGTGCGCTGGAACAAAAAACGGGGACCATGGCGGGACGTAAATTAAGCTTTGCAAATGGAAACACAATTGCTGAGTAAGCTGGAACAATATGTGGTGACATTATTGAGGGGAAATTTGCCGAAAAATATGTTTTACCACAACATCGGTCATACCAGAAACGTCGTTGCCGGATGTGCAGAGCTGGCTGCTGCCATGACGTTGAGCGAAAAGGAGACAAAAATAATATTGGTTGCAGCATGGCTGCACGATACAGGGTATGTCTCCGGCTATCGTGACCACGAAAGGTACAGCGTAATTTTAGCTAGCGGCCTATTGCAACGAATGGCACTGACCGGAGAAGAAATCAAAGACGTGTGCACCTGCATTGAGGCAACACGTATGCCGCAGTCGCCCCAGAGCGAACTGGAGGAGATTCTGTGCGATGCGGATATGAGGCATCTTTCCCTTCCCGGCTATATCGATGACCTCAAACTGTTACGGCTGGAATGGCATGCCATGTTGGGTATGTCTTTCAGTGATAGCGAATGGTATGAGGTAAATCGGAAGTTTCTGAAGGAACATACCTATTTTACGGACCATGCCCGTCAGGTATGGGAAATGGGGAAAAGAAAGAATGTTGGGAAATTGGATCAGCTATTGTCCCTTTAAACGGCTACCCCAACTTTTTGGTTTAATATTTGTTGGAAAGCTGTAAAAAAATATAGCAATGTTTTTTTACCGGTAAAAATTATTTAATTTTGTTGTAGGCTATTGAGTAAAATGAGAATTGTTTCATTGATCTGTATATTGATTGTTTGTATTCAAAGCGCTTTGCCGTGTTCTGATGCCGGTATGGGTATTTCCAAATCCCCGAGTGAGCGTGCCGATATTTACAGTAATCTCAGCGACAATAGCCACCAGAGTGATGGGTGCGCCCCATTCTGCCAGTGTAGCTGTTGTGCTACCCACCTGATTCAATATCCGGCAATGGTCTATAACATATTCATCCCCGAAAAAGTTAACGATTATGTCGTATATACTTCCACCGATGCTTTGCAGATTCCCACTGAGGTCTGGCAACCCCCTCAATTAACTGCCTAAAATCCCTTTTTAGTTAAACAGAAAATATCCCCTTTGGCGGATATTACCGTATTTATTTATTATTTCAATTAGAAGGTAATGGCTGGTAAGAAACCATACCGGAGAAACGAAATAAGACAGCGCCCTTCGGCCAAATACCAAAAGCCGAAGTGGATGAAGGTTATAAGACTGATCAGCCTTATAATAATTTCCCTGCTGACGGCATTTGCGTTGGTAGCGCTTGTCTTACATTTTATCTCGCATCTCAAATAGTTATATGCTTAATAAAATAATAAAATTCTCAATAGAGAATAAACTCATAATTGCACTGATGACCCTGGGACTGATATTCTGGGGAGTGTATTCCTTAAAGAGGTTGCCGATCGATGCCACACCCGATATAACCAACAATCAGGTCCAGGTTATCACACTGAGCCCATCACTGGCTACACCGGAGGTGGAACGGCTGATCTCCTTTCCAGTCGAACAGACGATGTCAACCATTCCGGAAATTGAACAGGTACGTTCGATCTCCCGTTTTGGTCTTTCGGTCGTCACAATCGTATTCCACGATGATGTTGATATTTACTGGGCGCGTCAACAGGTAAACGAAAAATTGGTAGAGGCCGCGAATAATATACCGCCTGAGATCGGTAAGCCCGAGATATCTCCCATTTCCACTGGATTGGGGGAAATCTATCAATATGTTGTCCATGCAAAGCCCGGCTACGAAAAAAAATATGATGCGCGGGAGTTGCGCACCATTCAGGACTGGGTTGTCCGCCGCCAGTTGCTTGGAACACCCGGTGTTGCCGAGGTCAACAGTTTTGGTGGGCTGCTCAAGCAATTCGAAATAGCGCTTGATCCCGATAAACTGAACAGCTATAATTTGAGTATTACCGACGTCTTCGGTGCTCTGGAGCGTAATAACCAGAATACCGGTGGCGCTTATATCGATAAAAAGCCCAACGCCTATTTTATCAGGAGCGAAGGCCTTGTCGGCAGCCTGGACGATATCAGAAAAATAGTTGTCAAAAAGCAGGCAGATCAGGTGCCGGTACTTATCGAGGATATCGCTACAGTCCAGCTGGGAAATGCCGTCCGCTACGGAGCCCTCACCCGTGCAACAAAAAAATCAAAGGGCGAGGCTGTAGGTGGTATCGTGATGATGTTGAAAGGTTCGAACGCAAAGGAAGTTGTTGCAAGCGTTAAAGAACGTATTGATCGCATTAACAAGACGCTGCCTGAAGGCGTAACGATCGAAGCCTTTCTTGATAGGAGCGCTTTGGTTGACCGGGCGATCGGTACCGTTGCCAAGAACCTGATAGAAGGTGCTCTCATTGTTATATTTGTCCTGGTACTTTTCCTGGGCAACCTGCGGGCGGGTATTATCGTTGCTTCGGTTATTCCACTTTCCATGCTTTTCGCCATCTCCATGATGAACTTATTCGGCGTGAGCGGAAACCTGATGAGCCTAGGGGCGATCGATTTCGGATTGATCGTCGATGGCGCCGTCATAATTGTCGAGGCGACCATGCACCATCTGGGATTGTGGAAAGGAAGCAACAGGCTGAACCAATCGGAGATGGATGCTGAAGTCTACGAATCGGCATCGAAGATCCGCTCGGCAGCGGCCTTCGGTGAGATCATTATCCTGATCGTATATTTACCGATCCTTGCTCTGGTGGGTATTGAAGGGAAGATGTTTGGCCCGATGGCACAGACCGTGTCCTTTGCGATACTCGGCGCCTTTCTGTTATCCCTGACCTATGTACCCATGGTATCATCGGTAGTATTGAGTAAGAAAATCGAACATAAACGCACCTTCTCCGACCGTATGATGGATTTTTTCCATCGTTATTATGAGCCCATATTGAAGCTGGCATTACGGAACAAGGCGAAGGTCGTACTTTCAGCAGTCGTGCTATTGGCAGTAAGCATTTTTATTTTTTCAAGAATGGGAGGTGAATTTATCCCGACACTCGAAGAAGGAGACTTTGCCGTGGAAACCCGTTTGTTAACGGGGAGCTCACTGAGCCAGAGTATCGATAAGGTGAACCAGGCCTCTGCCATACTGATCAATAAGTTTCCGGAAGTGGTCGAGGTGGTTGGGAAAATAGGTGCCGCCGAGATCCCGACCGATCCAATGCCGATGGAGGCGACCGATCTGACCGTGATATTGAAGGATAAAGACGAATGGGTTTCTGCTGAAGGACGGGAAGACCTGGCCAACAAGATGGCTGAGGCGCTGGAACCTGTTACAGGTGTTACGTTCGGATTTTCGCAGCCCATTCAGCTCCGGTCCAATGAGCTCATCTCGGGTGTTCGCCAGGATATCGGTATTAAAATTTTCGGTGAAGACCTCGATCAGCTTGCCAGGCTGTCACAGGAAGTTGGGAAATTGGCCGGGTCCGTCGAAGGTGCGGCGGACATTTATGTGGAACAGGCAACGGGTCTGCCCCAGATCGTGGTAAAAATCGATCGGGCCCAGCTGGCCCGCTTCGGAGTTGATGTCCAAGCCGTAAACGAAGCGGTGAACGCCGCCTTTGCCGGTCAGTCTGCCGGTTTGGTCTATGAGGGCGAACGCCGTTTCGATATGGTTGTACGTCTGGATACCGCTTACAGAAAGGATATCGAAAATGTACGTAATATATATGTATCCTCACCCGATGGTGAACGCATACCCTTATCGCAGTTGGCCTCGGTTGATTTTCAGGTAGGACCCAACCAGATACAGCGCGAAGATACCAAACGCCGGATTATCGTTGGGCTGAACGTGCGTGGCAGGGATATTGAAAGTGTGGTTGAAGAAATACAGCAGAAAATCAATCAGCGGATCAAGTTGCCTACGGGATATTACATAACCTACGGTGGCCAATTTGAAAACCTTCAGGCGGCGAGTAAACGGTTGTCCGTGGCCGTTCCCGGAGCCCTACTGCTGATCCTGACCTTGCTGTACTTTACATTCGGTTCTGTAAAACAATCCCTTTTGATCTTTACAGCAATACCGATGGCTGCTATAGGCGGTGTTTTTGCACTTCTGCTACGCGGAATGCCCTTTAGCATTTCCGCTGGTGTTGGTTTCATCGCATTATTTGGTGTTGCTGTTTTAAACGGTATTGTGCTCATTACTGAGTTCAACCGTCTTAAGAATGATGGGATCGAGGACCTGAATGAAATTATTCTCAAGGCTACCTCCGTGCGGTTAAGGCCCGTACTGATGACCGCCACCGTTGCTTCGCTCGGTTTTATGCCCATGGCGCTTTCTACGGCAGCTGGTGCCGAGGTTCAAAAACCACTGGCCACAGTAGTGATCGGTGGTCTGGTTACTTCTACTATCCTCACACTTTTGGTTTTACCTGTACTATATACCTACTTCGAAAGGATACGGTTCGGTAAGCTGAACAAGAACAGCGCAGTCGGTCTGATTTTGTTGCTGCTTTTGGCAATGCCTTACCGGGGACAAAGTCAAACGGCGGAGCCGGTGGACACCAAGGTGCTGACCATGGAGGAGGCCATTCAGTTGGCCCTGCAGAACAATCCTGCCGTCCGCGTTTCTACGTTACAGATCGATCAGCAGAAGGCCTTGCGGGGAGCAACGTTTGATCTGGGAAAGACTTCGGTAGATCTGCAATACGGACAGATGAATACCATCAAAAGGGATAACAATATTTCTGTTTCCCAAGGGATTCCCAATCCCGTTCTCTTTGCCAAACAGCGGAAACTGGTCGAGGAGCAGGTGAAGAGCGGAGAATACAATCTGGGAATTACCGAAAATGATCTCATCTACCAGGTGAGGGCTGCTTATGGGCAATTAAATTATTTCCTCTCGCTCGAAAAGCTTTTTGAGCGCCAGGACTCTATCTATAGCGGCTTCCTTAAAGCATCGTCCATCCGATACCGGACCGGTGAAACGAACCTCTTGGAGCGGACAACCGCAGAAACCCAGCTCAATGAGATCCGCAACAGATTGGAGAAGAACCGTTCGGATATATTGATATACAAGGCGGAGCTCAGGCGTTTGCTGCGTACGGACGACAGCGTTATGATCGCAGACGATAGCCTAAAGAGGCAGGTATGGAATCCTGAGGAAGGTCCGGGTGCATCGAATAACCCCTTGCTCCTCTTTAGAAAACAACAGGTAGCGGTGGCGGACAGGAATGTAGGGGTCGAACGCGCAAAATCGGGCCCCGATTTCAGTATCGGTTATTTCAATCAATCAATTATCGGAAGTCAGAACGTGAACGGCAATGAGGTGTATTTTGATGCCGGTAAGCGTTTTCAGGGTGTTCAGGTCGGCGTTTCCCTGCCACTGTTCTTCCGGCCATTTTCGAGCAGGGTCAGGGCGGCAAAGATCGGCAAACAGGTCGCCCAATCGGAAGCGGAACTGACTGAAGTAAATCTCAGCTCCCAATATCAGCAGGCACGTCAGGATTTTTTCAAAAACCTGCGGAGTATCGAGTATTATGAAGCCAGCGCGCTGCCCAATGTGGAGCTGATTCTCAGGCAATCGCAGATAGCCTTCCAGAATGGGGAGATTGGTTATGTTGAATTCAGTGTTGCATTGCGGACCTATACCGATATCAGGTTTGCCTATCTGCAGGCACTGAACCAGTACAATCAGTCGGTTTATACCTTACAGTATTTAATAGGAAACAATCAATAAAAAAATATGAACAGTAAAATAAAGTTAAAGGGGGCGTTGTTTTTCTTGGCATTGGCGTCTTTGCTCACCTTTTCATGCGGACAGAAAGATACCCAATCCGAGAATGAGGCGGTAGAGGCGGAATCGGAAGAGAATCCAAACATGGTTGAACTTACTTCGGCCCAGTATGAGGCTTCCGGTATCGCTACCGGAGGCCCGGAGATGAAGTCCCTGAGCGGTACACTCAAAGTGAATGGCTTTGTGGATGTTCCCCCGGAAAACCTGTACAGCATTACCACCCAGATGGGAGGTATTGTAAAATCAGTGTCGGTCTTACAGGGAAGTACGGTCGGCAAAGGAAAAGTTATTGCTGTACTGGAGAACCAGGACTATGTACTCATGCAACAGGATTACCTGGAAAGCAGCAGTCAACTGGAACTGGCAGAAACGGAGTATCAGCGGCAGCTCGAACTTTCCAAAGAGAATATCAATGCACAGAAAATCCTGCAACAGGCAAAGGCGCAGCGCCAGACTATGCTCGCACGCACGAACGCCCTCCGGCAAAGGCTCAAACTGATCAATATCGATGCAAATACATTGAACAGTGGTAACATCCGCAGCACCATGAACATTTATGCTCCTGCATCGGGTTACATAACAAAAGTAAACATTAATGTAGGGAAGTTTGTTGCGCCTAATGATGTTATGATGGAACTTGTCAGCAGCAACAGTCTCCATATCGAACTGAAGGTTTTTGAGAAGGATGTATCTAAATTGGCGGTCGGTCAGCAGGTCCGTTTCATTTTAAACAATGAGACAGAAGAGCGGACGGCGAAAATCGTACTTGTCGGCAAAGAAGTTGGCCCGGATAAAACCGTAACGGTACATTGTATTGCAAGTGACAATTTGGGAAATCTGATTCCCAATACGTATCTGAGGGCTTTTATAGAAACAGGCAGCAATAAAGTCACCGCTCTGCCCGAAACGGGAGTGGTGGATTATCTGGGTAAAAAATACATTTTCGTTGAGAAATCAGAGCAGAAAGGTGGCGCTGGGGACGAAAAAGCACCGAAAACTACCCGTATGCATACCTTCGAGATGCTGGAAGTAACCACGGGTCTACAGGAGGCGGGATATGTTGAGGTAAAGCTTCCCGAAGGAATCGATACGGCCGCGATTGTAAAAACAGGGGCCTACGATGTGCTTTCCAAAATGAAGAACAGTGAAGAAGAGGAGTAACCGCTTGGTATTCGGTTTAAGGCATACGCTATCAGTTAGATAGCGTATGTTAATCAGTAAAACTAAAGAAAGAAAATAGGTAAATAATCAACATTGCAGACAAAATGGAAACCGTATCGACAGCTTTTAAACACAAGCGAAAATTGAAAGTGGTATTGGCATTTACATGTTCCTACCTGATTGCAGAGGTTGTGGGGGGAATATGGACTGGGAGTCTGGCCCTTTTGGCTGATGCGGGACACATGCTTACCGATGTGGGAGGACTTGCCTTGGCGCTCTTTGCCATTAATATGGCGTCCAGACCTCCATCTGCGGAAAAAACTTATGGCTATTACCGAGTGGAAATTCTGGCAGCGCTGACCAATGCGCTTGTTCTGATAGGAATTTCCGTCTACGTGCTGTATGAGGCATACCTGCGTTTTTTGGATCCCCCTGAAGTCCAGAGCAAAGGAATGTTGATTGTTGCCGCCATCGGACTTGTGGTAAACATTCTGGGTATGTTGATCCTGCGCGGGGCCTCGAAGGGCAGCTTGAACATGAAGGGAGCCTATTTCGAAGTACTTTCCGATATGTTGACATCCATTGGGGTCATTGTAGCGGGGATAATCATGCTCACCACGGGCTGGTACTATGCCGATCCCCTCATTTCGGCCGGTATAGGTCTGCTCATTCTTCCCAGAACCTGGATTCTTTTGAAGGATTCGGTCTCTGTACTTTTGGAGGCAACACCCAAGGATGTAAATGTGGAAGCGTTAAAATCCGGGATATTGGGATTGGAAAAAGTTAAGGGTGTATATGATCTGCACGTCTGGTCATTGACTTCCGGAATAAACGCCATGAGCGTTCACATCATCGTTTCCGGGGACAGCGAATATGATGAATTGCTGAATACCATAACGGAATATATAAAAAGTAATTTTACGATAACCCATACCACGTTGCAACTCGAATATTCGGACAAACTCGAACCACACGCCGGTTGGTGATCGGTACGGGGTGTAATGTCAGGAGGAATTGTTACTACATCTTACAATACTTAATTAATTATGGAAAAGACAAAACTTAATATCGATATACTTTTTCCGGATATCACAAACGGAGATGACAAGTGCATAGATCGTCTCATTACCCATCTGGAGGGCTACAAAGGAATCGAAAAAGTGCATCTCAGCAAAAAGGCTGATCAGAAAGCGGCGCAATTGTGCTTTCATTACGATCCCGGCCGTATGCATGCCGGAGAGGTTGTGCAGGTAGCAAAAAGGGTCGGTGCAGAACTGAACAATCGCTATGGGCACATGCTCCTGCAGAACGCAAAGGTCCGTGAGCCGCGTCAGGCCAAGAGACTGGAAAACTCACTGCGAAAAATCAAAGGGGTAACCCAAGTTTCTGTAGCGGGCACCGGAATGATCAGCCTGGAATACGACGATACCCTTGTTCATAAAAACATACTATTGAAAAAGCTTGAAAATGAGGATGTCCGGCTTGTGCAGGAATCCGGCCATTCGCTCGAAAAGAAAAAAGAAAAGCTTCAGCATCCGAGCGATGACAATCGGAAAGGGGATGAAAAAAATACTGTAGAGTCCGAAGGGGATAAGCAAATAAAAGTCTCCGGTGACGCAGATACCGGCCATGAACATGGCGGTTGGTTCGGCCATAACAGTGAATTGATATTCAGTCTGATCTGTGGAGCCTTATTGGGGATTGGCTACGGACTGACCTTTATAGAGGGCGTTTCAGAATGGATTCCAAAAGGATTTTTTTGGGGGGGCTTATTTCTTCGGGGCCTATTATGTTATTATTGAGGCCTATGAGGCAATATCCAAGGGTGAGTTTGAGATCGACTTCCTGATGTTGGTCGCAGCACTGGGAGCAGGTATTCTTGGCCAGTGGGAAGAAGGCGCCCTTTTATTGTTTCTGTTCAGTCTGGGGCATGCACTGGAACATTTTGCCATGGAAAAGGCCCGTAAATCCATCGAGGCATTGGCCGATCTGGCGCCGAAAACCGCACTCCGCAAGAACCAAAATGGTACAGAAGAAGTCCCTATCGAGGAGCTGGGGGTCGATGACGTAATCGTTGCACGGCCCAATACCCGCATCGCTGCAGATGGTATAATCATAAATGGAACTAGCAGTGTGGATCAGTCGCCGATCACCGGTGAGAGTATTCCCGTTGACAAATCGGCACTTGAAAATTCTTCCGGGAAGGTAGATTTCCAAACCGTAGATCAAAAATACAAAGCATTTTCAGGCTCCATAAACGGGAATGGAACCCTTGAAATTAAAGTGGTGCGCACGGCAAAGGATTCCACCATATCCCGTGTTATTGAAATGGTCAATGAGGCGCAGACACAGAAATCTCCAACACAACAGTTTACCGACCGCTTTGAAAAATTCTTTGTTCCGGCAGTTCTGCTATTAGTTGTATTGTTGTGCTTTGCCTTTTTGGTCATAGACGAGCCATTCAAGGACAGCTTTTACCGCGCGATGGCGGTTCTGGTGGCAGCAAGTCCGTGTGCACTGGCGATATCTACACCGAGTGCCGTACTCAGCGGTGTTGCAAGGGCCGCCCGCGGAGGGGTTTTGGTTAAAGGAGGCAGACCACTGGAGGACCTGGGCTCGTTGACAGCCCTGGCGTTCGACAAAACGGGGACACTGACAGAAGGCAAGCCTAAACTTACCGAAGTCAAACCGCTGGAAGGAACCAGCGAAGAGGAGCTGCTCGGTATTGCAGTAGCGGTTGAATCCCTGAGTGACCATCCGCTTGCCAAGGCCATTGTTAGGGATGGTAAGGCCCGTCTGAAGGATCGGCAGATCCCCTCCGCGGAAAATCTGGAAGCGATATTGGGAAAAGGTATCAGGGCCAAGCTGGGGCAGAACACAATATATCTGGGAAACCTTCCACTCTTTGAGAAACTCGATGATAGGACGCCGTCCGATGAGTTGGTTTCCGCCGTCAGAGCGTTGGAAAGCAAAGGAAATACCACCATGGTCCTACGTAAAGATGATAGCTATCTCGGCCTGATTGCCGTCATGGATACACCGCGTGCCGAAGCGGCAGATACATTGAAATCACTTCGGGAATTAGGTGTTAAAAGGATGATCATGTTGACCGGCGATAATCAGCAAGTTGCCGATGCCATAGCCGAAAAGGTAAAATTAACGGATGCCTGGGGTGGATTGCTGCCGGAAGATAAAGTGGAGGCAATAAAAAAACTCAGGAACGAGGAAAAGAAAGTTGCCATGGTAGGCGATGGCGTCAACGATGCACCTGCTATGGCCAATAGTACCGTTGGGATTGCAATGGGAGCTGCGGGTTCGGATGTGGCACTGGAGACGGCCGATATTGCGCTTATGGGCGATAAACTCAACCTGTTGCCTTTTGCCATCGGGTTAAGTAGGAAGTCCAAGAGAATCATCAAACAGAATCTTTGGATAAGCCTGGGCGTTGTGGCCGTATTGATCCCGTTGACTATTCTGGGCGTCACATCCATTGGCCCGGCGGTGATGGCCCACGAGGGGTCAACGTTGATTGTGGTCTTTAATGCGCTACGCTTATTAGCTTATAAAGTAAAGTGATATAATCTCGTCCTGTGGCGTAATCTGCAAATGGACCAGTGCTGTTTTTTTATAGTGCTAATTCATAGTCAGGAAGAACGTGAAGGTTCTCAAAACTTGGAATGGCTTTATTATTGGAGACCTACACTGCATACCTCACTGTTTATCTATATTAAGCAGTTTATCGCTTTTGGTGATCGAGTGTGTTTGAAATATAGGCTTTCGTGGATAGGGCTAAGTACCTTATATTAAGCTTGGAAATGGCCGCGCACAAGTTTTCGTGGCGGATAGACGTTTATAAATTAGCTCATGATTAGGTACGACTTAACCCAGAATCTGTTTTAGGCTGCAGGTCTGAAATCAGGTTTGTTCAATACGTAATTAATGCTTATCATGATCCCTCATATTCCAAGAATCGCCGTATGTTTAGGACGAGCATTGTTTCTCCTCCAACCTTTGCAATGAGAGATTTGAACAATTCAAGACTTAAATGCTAATAGCACCACAGCTGTTACAGAATAGTAATATGACCAAGAAGAAGAAACGAATAAAGCGGAAACCAAGTAGACAAAACGCCCTTCGAGCCGCGCCAAGACGAAGGGACAAAAAGCCAAGAACAACAATAGAGAAGTTAGCAATGATTGCAGCATGGGTCATTCTTATTTTAACGATTTTTGTTCTAACGGTTTATACGATATTATATGATAGATTTTTGGATAGATTTGACTAAAGTAGGCTAATTTAATAAATCAACTTTTGCTCACTTCCACGATATCAAGTTTTGGGTAGTTAGACAGAAAGAATTGAATTAATTTCGTAAGTCCGAAAAGCCGATAGGGTCCTTATAGAGAAAATTTTGTTATTTATCAATCGCTAGCAAAACAAGCTGGCGATTTTTTATTTCAAAGAGATAGGTAATCAATCAAAGCCGATATTTTGTTTGTTAAATGTCAACTTCACGGGAGTATAATGAAGACAATTTTGTATCTTTGCAACAATCGAAATAACTGTACTTATTTGAAGCTGATATCACAAATAGGGAGAATTTTCATCATGTGCATGGTCCTTTCGGGAATCATGAAAAACACTATTCTCTATACAATTTACGAGTATGACAAGGCTTCCTTTATAGCGATGTATTGCAAAAATAAAGATAGGCCACAGCTGAAATGTAATGGCAAATGTAAACTGGCCAAGATGCAGCAGGAGGAAAATGAGAAGAATACAGCCAATGCCCTGAAACAATTACAATCGGAAGTCATCTGCTTTTACCCCCTAAGAACAACACCGTTTTCAGATAAGGAACATTGCTTCTTTATCCTGCCGACAAACGGGATAGTCACAGATACCCAATTATACTCGTTTATATATGTATCGAAATTGGTTAAGCCACCAGAAACCTATTTAGGTTAGAAAATAGCTAGCGTTCCCCTCCATCCATCGACAGAGATTTTATCGTTCAATGCCGGATATTTATATCGGCAGATTGTCGGGTGCATCGGTATCCGGTAAATCGGTCCTTTGTCCATTTTTAATTTTTCCGGTTGCCTGTCTGCACTATTTTATCAAATTGTTAAGTACTCCGAAGGATACGTTAACTGCTTTAATAGGGATGCACATGACGGGCCTCCTAAATCAACTTCTAAAATTTTAAAACATGAATTTTACCAAAATATTTAAATACAGTTGTCTTTTTGCTGTGGTATGCTTTTTTGTTTCCTGCTCCAAAGACGAGAATGTGGCTCCTTCTAACGAACTGGACGGTTTATCGCCGGCGATGACCTTGGTCAATGAGAACCACCAAATAGAGGTTTATACTGCTGATGGGAAATTTTACACAGGTTATAATCGCATTTATTTTCAAATAAGGAATGCCGATGGCTCATTGATCAACAATGCAACCGCCACATGGACACCGGTAATGAACATGATGAATATGAAACATTCCTGCCCTGCTTCTGCAGTGACAAAAAAAGAGAATGCTCAATCGACCTACGGAGGTCATATTGTTTTCCAGATGGCCGGCGGCGATGAAGAGTATTGGGAACTGACCATAAACTATACGATCAACGGCAATGACTATACTGCAAAAAGCAAGATCGAGGTCGGTGCTGCTCCACGGCGGGTAGTAGAGACCTTTCAAGCCAGTGACGGGAAAAACTATGTCATGGCTATGGTCGAACCGACTGCCCCCCGTGTGGCCATCAATGATATGAAAGCAGTGCTTTACCGCATGGAATCTATGATGAATTTCATTCCGGTAGAAGATTACAAGATTAAGATAGATCCAAGAATGCCGGGAATGGGTAACCATACATCGCCCAATAACATGGATCTGACACAAGGTGCGGATGGTGTGTATCTGGGAAAACTTAGTCTGACGATGACCGGATATTGGAAAATTAACCTTCAACTGGAAAATAATGATCAGGATATCATAAAAGGTGAACCTGTGACCGAAACAAACGAGGGTAGCAGCATCTATTTTGAGCTGGAATTTTAATCGATGTACTAATCAAAGAAATTTTTAAACATGTTTCGATTTGTTATACCAGTCATGGCGCTTATGCTGTGTCCGATGATTATTTTTGCCCAAAGGGATACCGTTTCGCAAGCGGATACCTTGACAACAAACCATGAGCTGGAGGAGGTGGTTATTATTTCGCAAAGAACCCCATCGGCAAAGGTTTCTAAGCCCTTAGGGTCTCTGGATAATTATTTGGGAAGCGCGAACACCGTAAATATGATCAGGAGGGGATCGTATGCATGGGAGCCTTATATCAACGGAATGGCCTCGGAACGTAGCGTAATCACAATCGATGGTATGCGGATATATGCTGCATGTACCGACAAAATGGATCCCGTTACGTCATATGTTGACATAACCAATCTTTCAGGTGCAAATATACATAGTGGGCAATCCGGATCCACCGGAGCCACTATTGCGGGAAGCATAGACCTGGAGAGAAAGAAAGGCTCCTTTGGGAAAAAGGCGTTTGACGCAACCATATTCAGCGGTTTTGAGAGTAATAACAGGCAAAAGATAGGAGGTGGTTCTCTTTCATACGCGCATCCAAAGTTTTTTACGGATATAGATTTTTCTTACCGGGGGGCGGAAAATTATAAAGCAGGTGGAGGTAGGGAAGTTCCGTATTCGCAATTCACCAAATACAATACTTCTCTTACTGCAGGATATCAGATCAACGAACATGAGCAGGTGGAAACTTCGTTAATATACGACCATGCGGTCAATATTGGCTATCCGGCCTTAACCATGGATGTTGATTTTGCTAAAGCCATCATCGGATCTGTAGAATATGTGCGACATCATATCTCGCCTACCATAAAGCTATGGGAAACAAAGCTTTATTATAACAACGTCGTTCATAGGATGGATGACAGTAAAAGACCTGATGTACCTATCCGGATGGATATGCCCGGCTGGAGCAAAACGGTGGGTTTCTATTCCATGCTGCAAGGGGAGAATGAAAAACATCGTTGGCAAACCAATTTAAGTGGTCATCGCAATCGTTCTCTGGCGGAGATGACCATGTTTTCAAATGACCCGGCAGAGAAAGATATGTTTATGCTTACCTGGCCGGGCGTTCTAACTAACTATGGTGATGTGTTCATGGAAGATGAATACAGAATTTCCAGCGATTGGTCAACGGATCTCAGCGCAGGAATAGCGGTTCATAACAATGTAGTGGATAATCAATTTGGTTTAGAGAGCCTGAAAATCTTTTATCCAAATATGCAGAGAAGTAAAAGCCGTTTATTAAAGCGTGCATCGGTCCTGTTTAAATACAACAAAAAGGCGTGGAACGTAGCGGCAGGATTGGCTTATGGAGAGCGGGCTCCGAGTGTTTCAGAGGGCTATGGGTTTTATCTATTCAATAGCTTTGACCGCTTTGATTATATCGGGAATCCTGAAATGAAAAATGAAAAATCAGTTTCGGGAAATGCCAGCTTGTCTTACAACTTACCTGATTTTTCAGTAAAACTCTCCGGGTCATGGTTTTTTATAAAGGATTATATTATCGGACGACCTCGAAGTGGGTTGAGCGTAATGACTATTGGCGCAAGTGGTGTCAAAGTTTACGAGCAATTGGAATACGCCCACATTTTCAATACTTCGATTGATTTATACTATGCGTTTTTGCAAAACTTTTCATGGTCTGGCAGACTGGGGTATCGGAGGGGAACAGCAAGGGAAGTAAATAATTTACCCCTGATTCAGCCAGTCACCTATCGTTCCGACTTAGGTTATTCCTTAAATACTTTTTCTGTTGACCTAGCTGTGGACGGAGC
The DNA here is from genome assembly GCF_030372825.1 of Olivibacter sp. 47. Taxonomy (NCBI): domain Bacteria; kingdom Pseudomonadati; phylum Bacteroidota; class Sphingobacteriia; order Sphingobacteriales; family Sphingobacteriaceae; genus Olivibacter; species Olivibacter sp. 47. The sequence continues at coordinate 3,750,543 of NZ_JAUCNR010000001.1, read as the reverse complement.
GGCAAAACAGAACCGGGTCAACCCGGAATTTGGGGAAAGGCCGCTGCCGTCTTACGCTATACTCAATCTATCCATATCAAACCGGTTTGCTTTTGGACAGCAATCAATGTTAATTAAGGCTGGCGTAGAGAATTTTTTAGATAAAAACTACACCACCTTCTCCGACTGGAACCGGATTCCGAGAATGGGAAGAAATTTCTATTGTAACGTGGTATGGAATTTCTAAGATCGATGTTCGACATAGATAGGTTTCTTCCGTCTATAAGTGGTGAGAATCCATACTTTTTGGCAAGTTGACCTATGGTGCAATCTAGATTGAAATATATGACGCAACATTATTAAGACATCAATCGGACTGATATTTTCGGCCTCGGCGACGGCATTTGCAGCAGCGGCAGGTCTACTAGCGGAAGTGCCGGTTCTTATCAGTCTGGTACACTTAGGTCTTTACTTCAAGTGACAATTCTTTTGCGGGAACGAAAGGGAGAGGCTAAAGGTAAAAATGATGGCTAAATAATTGTATCCGACTTTTGGTGTGCTGCTCACCCGGCGGTGAACGATGTGGACTTTTCGTCGCCACCTATCCGTTCCATGATTGCAATCGCTCCTTTCTTCTCGCTTTTCTTCCAATAGAAAAGTAGCTTAACCGTCGATTTTTTTTCTGTATACTCAAATGTCTAATGTTTAATAACATTGAGTTAAAAGAAAATATAGAAAAGATACGAAATACTGAATATAATCAGTGAAATAGATGTATTTCCTTTAGTATCCCTGTAGGGAATAAGTAAGCTTGTTTTATATTTTTCAGGGCCAAGTCGTATCAGACACTGACTTCCAAAAGTTCATATAAAGCATTGCTTATAAAAGGTGTTATCCGATTTGCTTACCTTTGCTTTTTATCAATCTTTTTCTTGAAAATATAGTTGGATCGGATTAAAATCGTTTTAATATGACACATTTCCTATTGACATTGATTCTTCTGGGTGCACTTCAAGGTTTTATTTGTGGTGGATTACTGGTGGCTCGAAGACGGGCAACGCTGTCTGAAAAATTATTGGGAACGTTAATTTCTGTCATTGCATTGGCCAATCTGAATATTTTTTTGTGGTATCAACAGCTATCTTCTTTTTGGACTTCGGTAGGAAATATGCTTCCATTGATGTTATTCATGGCCATAGGCCCATTGCTCCTTCTTTATGTGCGCACGCTGTTAAAGAACGAGTATAGTTTAGCAAAAAGAGATTGGCTCCACTTCGTGCCCGTTTTGTTTGATCTATTACCTTACCTGATTGCCGGTAGTTTTTACTTGGGGATTTTGCATAAAATGCCATTCGTTTTTATCGACTATTATAACACATACGTGGATGTTTTACGCTGGATTTCGTTAACAGCATATGTTGGATTGGCCTGGAAAATGGTGTATAAGAACAATCAAGAGATGAATGCAATGGTAAGAATATTGAGGCGGACCATAATGCCCTTCCTCATTTTTCAGGGGATATGCTGATTTTCCTCTTAATCTATATTCTACCGGCATATCAAACAGCTTTAATCCAATCTGTAGGCTGGTTCTCATTATATATTCCCTTGTCTGCGCTTATTTACTGGATTGGATTTATGGGATTTAACTTAATTAAATTACCCCTTGCGCGGCAAAAGGCTCAAAAGTGCCGTACGTATTTTGCTGATGAAAAAATAGGTGAGGCCATAAAGCAACTTAGGCATGCTATGGAGCACGACGAGCTCTATCTTGATCCGGAATTGAACCTCAGTAATTTAGTGAATTATTCCGGATTATCGCAAAAGCTTATTTCATCCGTTCTGAACCAATATATGAACACCAGCTTTACTGAATTTGTAAACAGGTATAGAGTTGAGGCATTTAAAAGGAAGATATGTGAGGCTGATATGCAGCGTTATTCGATAAAGGGAATCGCTTTGGAATGCGGATTTAGTTCTTTAGCAACGTTTCAACGTGTATTTAAACAGATGACGGGTCAAGTACCATCCTCCTTTCGCCAAGCGAATGGGCTTCCAACAATCCTCAAATCTAGATTTGAGGATAAGTAAGGTTTGTAGCTGCTCAGAGAAGCTGCATCTTTGCCAAAAAAAACAAAAGATGCGCTATTTAGTTCCCATACTCTTACTGGTTGCTTTTGCTGCACACTCGCAGGAGCATTCCGCTAATTTAATTAACCTCGTCGAGCAAAGACTTACTGCAAGTACACTTATAAAGGACACCTTATCCGGTAGCAAAATAGAAAGCCGCATGATCGATTGGAAAGTCAATGGTTTGAGTTTGGCTGTAATCAATGATGGTGCCTTAGCATGGACGAAAGTTTATGGTTTAAGAAACGCAATGGATACGGGTAGTAAACTTGATACGGCAACTTTATTTCAATGCGCTTCCATCGGGAAAATTGTTACAACATTGGCGGCCTTGTATCTGGTAGATAAGGGATATCTCACTCTTGATGAAGATGTGAATAATAAGCTGCTGAGTTGGAAGATACCCGAAAACGATTTTACAGCGCAACACAAGGTAACCTTAAGAGACCTTTTAACCCACACTGCGGGATTGATGGACGGCTACGGTTTTTTGGGATACGCTCCCGGTGAAAAAATCCCTAGTCTATTATCGATCTTAAATGCAATAGATCCTGCCAATAACAGGAAGAAATTGATCGTTGGCGCCGTACCGGGATCTATTGAACGCTATTCAGGCGGAGGATTCATTATTATTCAACAATTAATAGAAGATATTACAAAATTACCATTTGAAAACTTTGTCGACAGTGTGGTATTCAAGCCATTAGGGATGATACATAGTACTTATAACTGCACTCCCGATAAGTCGCTCGGCCGTCCTATCGCTATTGCACACCGTGATAACGGAAAACCTTACAAACAATTTGATTATAGAGTCTATCCGGAAAAGGCGGCCACCGGTTTTTGGAGTACAGCCACAGATTTAGCCCGATTGATGATCGGAATACAAAAAATGAGGGTGGGAGAAACAAATTTGCTCGGTAGGCAAGTCATAGGGCAGATGTTAAGGCCGCAAATCAACGCCATGGGACTTGGCGTTCATCTAAAGGGCGACAGTTCTGTTGCCGGTTTTTGGCATGCGGGAAACAATGCAGGATTTACGGGAATAGTGATGGCTACCTGCGAAACCGGACAGGGGGCAGTGGTGCTGACAAATTCAAACAGGGGTGAATGGCTGGCCATGGAAATATTGAGGAGTGTAGCGAAAGCGTATGACTGGCCTATTACCTTATCATTTCTGCCTACATCGGTGCCTGAAATGGCGGAATATTGCGGTTCCTATGCTACTGCAGATAAGAAAACATTGAAAATCGATGCCGAAAAGGAACGACTGTATTTTACCAGAAATGGCAATAAAAAGAAGTTCTATATTTACCAGATCGAAAAGGATAATTTCAGGATTACCGAGAAGCCGGATAATCTGCTTTTTATTTTTAAGAGAGATAGAGAAGGGCGCGTTATTGGGCTTTCCATGTATGAAAATGCCGGACAATCCCATTTCTTTTTGGACAAGCTATAAAGGCTCTCTGCCCGGAAATGTTATGGAATAATAATATATCTTCCGAAAGCATTTGTTCGTGTACGGATTATCCGTTACCATTTATACGTCAGGAAAGGTAGCGATAATAAGATAAGATATTTCATACAGCCGTATGGTAATAGGCTTTCTGGCTTTCACTTTCGCAAAATGAGGTTTAAAGGGCTTTCTGAAATATAAAGATAGTTTATATTAAAAGCTACCAAACAAAATGCAAGGTTTTGTCTTTTTTAAATATAAAGTGAGCGCAATGAAAAAGACAAGCATGGTATTGGTCATAGTAATAACCTTTGCGGCCATGAGCCCGCTCATGGCACAAGAACGAGGGCATGGTCATGAAACGTATGGGATAAAAAGTCTAGAGTCTTCAGAAAGGGATGCCTATCAGCGACCCGAAAAAGTATTACAATATCTGGGGGATATAAAGGACAAGACGGTCATGGACATTGGCGCGGGAACCGGCTATTTCTCTGTGAAATTGGCGGATAAAGGTGCCCGCGTGATCGCCGCAGATGTGGACGATCAGCTGCAGACATACTTAAAGGAACGCATTGAAAAAAATAATCTGAAAAATATCGAACTGCGCAAAATCCCTTACAACAGTCCATCTCTGCAAAAGGATGAGGTAGATATGGTTTTTATGGCTAACACTTATCACCACATAAAAAGTCGACCGGATTATTTTGCAAAAGTGAAACGGGGTACAAAGGAAAATGGTACACTGGTCATCATCGATTTCTTCAAGATCGATCTCCCGGTTGGACCACCGACCAGCGAAAAGGTATCTTTGGACGATGTAATTTTCGAACTGAAAGCTGCGGGATATACCACATTTGCGGTGGAAGTAGGCCTGTTACCATACCAATTTATCGTTAAAGCAAACTAATCTCCGCTCTGAGCCACCCTGAAGCACTTCGATAAGGGGTTGTTGAATTCTAAATTCTACTTTGGGAAAAACTTTTTTGGCAACCATGTTGAGAATCAGGTAGTCGGGAGCAATTTTAGATTTTGGAGTTAAGGTCAATCCATGTTGACCGCTTGTTATCTGATCTAAATTGTGAGCAAGTCCTTCATATAAAAAATACTTGCCAAAGGAGACAGAGTCTGTTGGATCTCATTCGTTGTTTTGTCTTTATAAGTGCAAACAACAATTGGAATATCTGTCACGTTGAACAAACTGAGAAGAGATGGATCTCTTAAGTATGTTAAAGCGAAAATGCCCAATACCAGTCATAGTGCTAACTCGTGGACATAATGGATGTATTCATGATATAGTGTTGGATAATTCTCCTTTTGGAGTTTCATCTGATCTTCATCCGAGAACGTATGATCTTCAAAATTATAACTAAATATTTCCGAACGAAGTTTTTCGGTAAAAATCTTGATAAAGAATTTATTAACCAAGTATACTCCTGCATACCGGACTCCAAGCCTCTTTAAATCCTTATTTATCTTGGGCGAAAGTGTGTTGCTCGTCATTGATGGTTTGAGTTTTTTCAACTAGCCAGGGCACAAAGATAAAGCTCTGGAATATGGAAAAGATATATGGATGAAGTTTATGCTTCCAACGCAGCATATGTTATATTTCGGAATTCAGGTTAAAAAAGGCAAGTTAGATTCAGCAGGCGCTTCAAAATCTGGTAATACGAATATTGCAGAAATATTTAACCAAGTTTTAATGATGACTGGCCATGAGATTTTTGATCCTGAGATTGGCAAAAACGTTTTGGTGGATCACGCCTTTATTGTAGCTGGAGGAGAAATAACAAAGGCTGCTAAGAATTGGCTCGGTGGTATGCTTGACAGTTCTAAACGTAGTCAAATAATGTTTATAGATAGGGAGGATATTCTAAACTTGTTTATTGTTAATAATTTGCCACTCCCACCGTCATCGCTTCCTAGTGTAGAAGTCGAGGACGATGATTTACCATTTTAGCGTTCATCACGAGTTATCTAAATTCTATTCATGAAATTGAATTTACTCGTCCCTAAAAATATGATCTTTCCGCAATTCGATCTCCTTAAAAACGAAAATGAAAATAAGTTGGAATTTGAAATCAATTCAATTGGGCGTTTGCCTTTAGAGTTGAAAGTACTCACTACCCTTAATTATAGTGACTGACAATCCCTGTATGTTGAGGATGTGTTTATTTTTTGCTTAAAAAATTTTTCATCTAAATATTTCTCCGTACTTTGTTTGTGAGAATATTATTAACAATTTATAGATAATCTAATTGGCAGTACCTTTATCTGAATTCGTAAAATTTTACCCACTAAGGGCTAAAAATCTTTGTTGGTTATTTGGGGCTGGCAGTTCCGTTTCTGCCGGTGTTCCGTCAGCATATGATCTCACTTGGGATTTCAAGAGACGGATATATTGTGCAGACCAAGCCTATCCATTGTCTCTTTTTAGTAATTTGACAGATCCCGGAAAAAAAGAGCAGATCCAAAGCTATTTTGACAGGGAAGGTAACTGCCCCAGTCTTGACAGCGCAGAGGAATATTCTTACTATTTTGAACGAGCATTTCTTTCTGCCAGGGACAGAAGTGATTACATAGCAAAACAAACGGCTGGTATGCAACTTACCTATGGACACAAAGTGATGGGAATACTGATGAAACATAAGTATCTCAACTTGATCTTTACAACAAATTTCGATAAAGCTTTTGAGAATGTTGCTAGTGGACAGTTCCAGAAACTTGAAAGCTGGTATGCCGCGGACTTGGACAGCGGGGAGAATGGAATGAAGTTTTTTCAATCTGGTAATCGACCGCTGATTGTCAAACTTCACGGTGATTATTTCTCAGACAAAACAAAGAATACAATCGAGGAACTAAAGGCACAGGATAAAAGACTAAGAGATATATTGTCCATTTCGTTAGATACAAATGGGTTATGTGTAATGGGATATAGTGGTAGGGACAAATCTATTATGGAGGTTCTACAAGAAGCCGTGAAGAAACAAAGCGCTCTTTCGGGAGGTCTGTTCTGGTTTACAAGAGTGGGTACGCAACCTATGAAGGAAGTTTCAGAGCTAATAGAGACGGCTAAGAAAAATGGTAAACAGGCAGAAATTGTCGAGATAGAAACATTTGATACCGCTTGGGCAGATATCATCAAAGGGTTTGATAATCTTCCAAAGGAAGATATGGAAAACTTAAATAAGAATTATCATCGGCTTACCAATAATCCGATTCCAATAGTAGGCAAGAAGTATCCCTTGTTGAGATTAAATGCAATCCCTATTTTAGGATATCCTGCTACAGCAAGGCTATATAAGTGTGATGCCGGTAATACCAAAGAAATTAAGGATTTTATTGCAAAAAGTATGGTCGATATTCTTGCGATCCGTAAACAAGCAGGTATAGTCGGCTTTGGTCCAGATAAAGACTTCAATTCTGCTTTTAGTAGCTATGGAGATTATGACACAGATTTGTTCCAGATAACTGATAAGGATCTGATTTATGATGATTCGTCAATGAAAAATCTGATAACTATGGCTCTTCTTAAGGCGTTGACTCAGGGGAAACCGTTTAGAATGACAAAAAGAAGAGAACGATATTTATTGTTTCCTAATCCTAAAAAGCTAACGGAGCAATTTTTTAATCCATTGAGAGTTTCGCTGACAAACATTTCCGGAACCATACCTAAGTCAAGATTGACTTGGGTGGTAGCATTGGAAATTAGTATACAATATAATCTTTCAACTCCGTTACTAATCCTTACACCTACAATAATTGCCTCAAAAACCTCGGAGAAGACAGAAAGCAGATTAGCAGCACCATTTATCAAGGAAATGACGGCTAGATGGTACAATCAAAAATATGATTTGATTTTAAATAGTTGGCTAAGCTTAATTTTTGGTGGGGATAAAGAAGTAACAATAACTGCATATCAAAGAACGATAAATGGAATAAATGCTTCATTCAGGCTTTCAAGAACTACTGCCTTTACGAAAACACCTTAAAATTTATGGAATTTCCGGCTTTTCACGTAATACCCGAACCCAAACTCACTTTTGAAGCATTTTCAAATGCACAAGATGTGCACCCTTTACGGGGTTTAAAAAATCTACAGCCTTATTCCAGTAGACTAAATCCGATTGAGAAAATAAGGATTGCAGCAATATATCCTGCTGGAACTTATGGGGTCCTCCAGACACTTGTACGAGAACTCCATTCTATGCATATTCCAAAAGAGCGGCATGTTTATCTGGAGGAATTTACAGGTGTAGAAAGCATCTTTAAAACTAAGGTTGAGCTTGTCTCAGAGAACACTTCAATTGCACTGGAATCTGACAAAGTATTTAAGGTGGGTGTCGAGCCCTATATAGCACTTAGTGAGTCGATAGGGCTTGCTATCCGTGAAATGGCAAAACGACTACTAGACTATGATGTTCTAGTTATTTATCTCCCCGACAGTTGGTCTGCAGGATTTGAACATTTAGAAGCAGGATTTGACCTTCACGACTTTATCAAGGCGACCTCGGCTATGCAGAATATTGCAAGTCAAGTGCTAAGAGAGAGCAGTGCAATTAGATATAAATGTAGGTGCAGTGTGATGTGGCGACTGTCGATCGCATTATATGTTAAGGCGGGAGGTATCCCATGGAAGCTTTCTTCTATTGATCAAAATTCTGCCTTTATCGGTTTGAGCTACGCGACAAGGCTTAATCCAAATACCAATCAATTCGATTTTACTACTTGTTGTAGTCAAGTATTCGATTCTGATGGAACAGGTTTAGAGTTTGTTGCTTATGACGCAACTGAAATCGAAGCAAGAGTCGGGGGAAATCCTTTCTTGTCTAGAGCTGAAATGAGAAAGTTAATGTCGCGTAGTCTTGAGCTTTATCAAAGAAAACATGCTGGAAGAAGACCTGAAAGATTAATCGTGCATAAAACCTCTCAGTTTACAAAAAGCGAGATAGATGGTGCATTTGATGCAATACCAGGAAATATCAATCTCGAATTACTTCAAATTGTTCAAGAGACAAATTGGAGAGCAATTCATTATGTTAAAAAAGGAGACAAGAAAGGGCCTGATAATTATCCTTTGACAAGAGGCTCATATTTTCAAATTGGAACCCAAGAGGTATTGCTCTGGACGCAGGGAAATACTGTATTGAATGGCAAAAATTATTTTAAGGAAGGTAAGAATATACCTGCGCCTATTTTGATAAGAAGATTTGCAGGTGATGGAGGGTGGGATAGTAATTGTCAGGCGATTTTAGGCCTTACTAAGATGAACTGGAATCATGATGCACTATATGATAGGCTTCCCGTAACATTAGGATATGCACATACTTTAGCAACAACAATAAAAAGAATGAATAAGCTAATTAATAAGCCTTATGAATTTAGATATTTCATCTAAACTTCCTTTGATGAGGCAATTCTAATAATGATACTGGTTTATGATAATAGTCTTTGTAACAAAGAGTAGACCGTCGAGAAAAAGACCTGCTTCGTGCGATGAAACAGGCTTAAAAGCATTTGTTAGCATTTAGAACAGTTTCAAAATCTTCGAATAAGGTTGGCTTCCAGCAACTCTCCCATATAAGGAGACATCACATAACAGTTCTCTCCTTTTTTATACCAATAAAATTTTGTGACCCAAACTGTTACTATCCGGTTATACTCAGTGGATACTTGCTATTCAGACTAGAACTGTATAATCAATTATGGCTCAAAGAAATCTTACAGTTTTCTTTTAAACTACTATACAAAAGAGTTTTACAAAATCTGTCAAAACGAACCGTATAATTTTTACAAGTGTTATTTTCAAAAGTTTCCTAGATTCTTGTATTAATTTCATATCCTCGTAAAGGATCGACAATGCGCAGATTTTCCTGCCGAATAAGCTGAAGTTAATGACTCAGAGACTCTAAGAAACTGAAAATTTGTATGAGGGGTTCTCCTGGAATCCCGCTCTCTCCGGTAAGCGGATTAATTAAACGGGACTTCACGGCTATAGTTCTAGTTCCAACTTCTGATGATATGAAAATTCTTTCTGTTTTTTTACTATTAAAGGCTTAGCTATCGCGGGCAAAGACGGGGAAACAGTGAGAATACACTGTTTGCGATTTTATAAAAAAGCTAGGGCTAAGCGTTTATCAATTTTAATATTGTCATTTCAATGTTATTTAATAAAAAAAATAAAAAGATTTATGTCATTTACTTAGGCTTACTTTGTGTTTACGAATGGTTACGAAATCTTTGTTACTTATTTGTTACTCGTAAAAAATTGATTTGGATTAACCTCTTTATTTATAGCAAGATACAATCTGTTTCAAGTTTCTGCATTGGCAAGTAAGTGCCGTAAATAGAAACACAAAAACCATCTATCGCGCTGATAGATGGTTTTTATCTAGAAAGTATAGCACGTAACTAACGTGTACAATCGGCTGTCCACGTACCATTATCGTTTGATACCAGCATTTTCAAGGTATTCGCGGTTATGGTGATGCCGGTAAGTCCGTCGCCTATACTAACGTAAGTGTTGTCCCCCTGTTGCTGGAACTTAACGCCATTAATATTGGGGATGCTACTACCAAAATCGAAGGTATACGAATCATCGACTTTGACAACAGTTACACGGCCATCGTCATCCGCAATGGTCTCGCTTCCGTTGCTGAAGGTGATGGTTCCGTTGTATGTCCCTACAAAGAAATCGTTGTCTGCCGGATCGTCGTCTTTACTACACCCCACAGTAAACAAGAGCATGGCAATGGCCAACATGCCTAAAAATTTAATTTTGCTTTTCATAGTAATATAGATATTTAGCACTAGATAAGGCAAGCACCATGCCAAATGCAGTTGATGCAAATTTAAATGGCAAGAAGCTGTATTCGATTATCAAAGCCTCGGTTTTTCTAGGGAATCGTTTGGTGACTGATTCGGGATAATGAACCGTCATCCATGTATATGTTCTCTTTTTCCGTAAGATTGAATGAGCTTACCTTCAAATTCCAACCATTCTTTCCAGCGTTTATCCACATCTACATCGAGGGTGTATTTACGTGCAAAATTTAAAAAAGTAGTGTAATGATTGGCTTCTGAGACCATGAGGTCATAATAAAATTTGGCCAATTCTTCGTCCGCTATATTTTGGGATAGCACGCGAAAACGCTCGCAACTGCGAGCCTCAATCATGGCTGCAAAGAGTAATCGATCAATAAAAGCGGTATTTCGGCTGCCGTCTTTTTTAGAGAATCGCATCAGCTGGTTTACATAGTCGTCCTTCCGCTCTCTGCCGAGTGTATAACCTCGTTTTTTGATGATATCAATTACCATTTGGAAATGCTGCATTTCTTCAATAGCAATCGCCGTTAATTCGTGCACTAAATCTTCATGTTCGGAATTGTTGGTAATTAACGAAATGGCGTTAGAGGCTGCTTTCTGCTCGCACCAAGCATGGTCTGTTAAGATCTCTTCCAAATTTGTTTGCGCAATATTCGCCCAACGGGGGTCTGTCAGTAGTTTTAATCCAAGCATAGCAAAGTCTTTTCCATGCAAACTTAGGGAAAAGCTTTTAATTTAGAAGGGACGATTGAGTCGTTAAGTGGTTGAGTCGTTAAGTGGTTGAGTGGTTAAGTGGTTGAGTGGTTGAGTGGTTAAGTGGTTGAGTGGTTGAGAAAGAGATCACAGAGGTGACCCGTGTGCTTCCCGGTAACGTGGAAGATAACCATAGCCGGTACCTCGAGGCGATCATTGATGACACGCTTATCTGCTGTTTGTACCTGCCCAACGGCAATCCCTATCCCGGGCCTAAGTTTGACTATAAGATGGCCTGGATCAAACGCTTTAAAAAGCGAGCTGCCCAGCTGATAAAAATGGATATTCCCGCCATTCTGATCGGTGATTTTAACATTATCCCTACAGAGCTGGACGTATATAAACCCCAAAAATGGGAAAACAACGCCCTGTACCGCATGGAGGCAAGAAAAGAATTTAAATCCCTGCTCAAACAGGGATGGACGGATTCCGTCCGTAGGCTATTTCCCGATCAGGCCGTCTATACCTTTTGGGATTACCTGTGGAACGCCTACGGCCGAAATGCCGGTCTCCGATTGGATCACATTTTATTGAGCCCCAAGATTGCGCCCCGGTTAATCGAGGGTGGCATCGACCGACATGTTCGTGGCTGGCAAAAGAGCAGTGACCATGCGCCGGTATGGATCCGCTTGAAAGCAAAGTGAATCGGTTAGATTTTCTGCTGCAGAAGGTTCTGTAAAGCACATTTTATTAGAGCTATCCTACGACTGATTGCATCATTTTCCGGCAAGTATATAACCCGATGTAAAGTCGTTTATGTGCTTAGCAAAGCACGCTGCTTGCAGTAATCACCTTCCAGTCCCCGTTAAATAACTTCCAGACTCTGGTAAACTTAACACGGCTTTCAAATGGCTGGTTCAGGTAAACGCCCCTAATCTCCTTAGTGACCACCACTTTTCAGATATCTCCGAATAGGTGCAACTGCCGTTCTGAGGCAGCCAGTTCGGTAATTTTTAAATCCCCGCTGATATGAGGGGCCATATCCTCCTTTTTGGAAAGCACCATTCCCAGGTGATTAACAAATAGCAACTCATCGTGAAGCAACTGATCCAGTACCTCTACATTGCTGTTTAAGATGGCTGTAATAAGTTGTGCTTCTAACTTTAAAATTTCGCTCTCCATGGCGGTTTGTTTTATAGATGATACCGCTAAAAGTATAAAATTAATCTCTAAAACACCACGCGAAACGTCAGTTGGATATTCTAGGATAAATTTCCAGTGAGTTTTGCTAACTCCTCTGTGGTAAATTCGTAATCTGCCGACCACATATTTTCCTGTAAGTGTGCCAATTTGGTTGTACCTACCACTGGAACAACAAATGGTTTCTAAGCCAATAACCTAGCTATACCAACCTGTGCTACGGTTAACCCCTGTGGTGACCAAATTCTTTAAAAACATCTATTATGCCCCAATTAGCAACGATGTTTTTGGGCTCATACCGAGGTAATAAAATCCTGTTATCATTAATTGGATTGTATTTTGTCCGCTCATTGATATATTCCGAAATAAGACCACGACTTAACGGGCTATACTGTACAAAGTCTATCCCCAATTCTTCACACAAACTCAAAACGCCATTTTCGGGATTACGGGTCATCACCGAATATTCACTTTGTATAGCTGTTACGGGTTGTATGGCGTGTGCTTTGCGAATGGCATCCAAACCGTCTTTACTTGAATTAAAATCCCGTTCGCTCAATCCAAAATGTTTTACCTTTCCCTTAGCAATAAGGTCTTTTACTGTTCCCGCTACATCTTCCATTGGTACGTTCGGGTCTATGTAATCTGTCCTTAGACTTTTAAGCGAATTTTCAACAACCTGTCTAATCCGTTTAGGACCACTATCAAGACAGATTTCCGGTTTTCCCTCCTCAAAGCCGATTTTATGCAAACGATTATGTCTTTTAGAGATAGGTTCGATAGCCTCTCCAACTAATTGCTCATTGACAAGGCGTTAGTAAATCAAGGCGTTGGCAAATATGTCAACTCGCAACCCATTGCCGGAACTCAGAAGCACGGTTTTTACTGACGTAGAGACTTTCCGGGGTTTCGGTGTCCAGGGAAACCAGCAGCCTGTTATCGAACCAAATGGTAATGCCTTCGATGGCCCGCTTGGCGATAATGAATTGCTTGTTTGCCCGAAAAAAGCTATTGGGGTCAAGGGATAGCATAATATTTTCCAATCGCTTATTATAGGGCAACTTTTTTCCATCCTTGGTAAGGATGGATGTATGGTCGTTGGTGCTGTAAAAACAAGAGATTTCATTAACCGGAACGGGTATAAGTTTATCATGTATAGGCAATAGGATTTTTTCCGGGAACCGCCAGTAGGGTTCCATCTTCACCAGTTTGGAAAGATACCGACTCACGTCACTCCGGCTGAACTTCCTGAATTTATGAAGAGCCCGCTCCAGCTGACTGATATCAATGGGTTTCAACAGGTAGTCGATGCTGTTTACCTTGAACGCTTGGAGAGCATATTGGTCGTATGCGGTCGTGAAAATCACTGGCACATCGATTTCAGCGGCCTGGAATATGGAAAAGGCCGATCCGTCAGACAGGTGGATATCCATGAAGATGAGCTCCACCTCCTGAGCGTGCCGGGCGAGCCAGGACACGGTTTGTTCCACACCTTCCGTCCGACTTATCTGCCGGATATCGGGAGCCACTTCATTCAGTATCTTTTCAAGATTTGTTGCCGCTAACGGCTCGTCTTCAACAATCAGCACGTTCATAGTTATACTTCTTTTTGTTTTAACGGGAGGCGTACCGTGAACTGCGTCCCATTATCTGAAATGACAATATCTTTGCCCATCAGCAGTCGAAAACGACTTTGTAGGTTAGCGATGCCGATTCCATTTCTACCTCCAGGCTGGTCAATTTTCTTGCGTATGGGGTTGGTCACCACCAACTCTTGCTCCGTATTGATACTGATGGATACTTCCATTGGCGTTACACCGTTAATTACATTGTGCTTAGGGATGTTTTCAAGTATTGGCAACAACGATAGCACAGGCAATTCCAAGTCTTTATTGTCACCTGGAATCGATATCTTGTAGCAAAAATGGTCACCATGCCGCGTGCGCTGAAGGAAATAAAAGGCATCGAGGAAGGCCAGTTCGTCTTCAAGCGACACCAGGCCCCTACCTTCGCTTCCCAATACATAACGGAAAACATTGGAAAGGTTCTGTATATATGTGAGCGTTTGCCCCTCATCGCCGTTACGGACCAATGCGGAGAGTGAATTAAGCGAATTGAAAAAAAATGGGGGTTTACTTGGTTCGTGAGCGCTTCATATTGGCTTTGGAGGTTATCCAGTCTCAGCTGTTCTATTTCCTGCTCCCGTTCCAGTTTTTGTGCATACAACGAATAGGCATATCCCATCAATGTACAGACTGCCCACATGGTCATGAACTGGAAAAGGAGGATGACGCTGAACCAATCCAGCACCTTGTCCGATATGTAGGAAATCGCTACATAAAGCAGGTAAGCAACCACGGCAATACCGAACGTCCATAGTCCCGTCCGATAAATTTTCGTTTCAAAACCTTCGGTAATGCCCTTCTTTAGCAGGATATAACACAAGAGACTGAAATACAGATACCTAAATACGAAGAAAGTGACATATCCGACTGTACTGCCGTTTTGGAGATATTCTGCATGGGTTCCCTGCAGCAGTTTTGCGATATTGGGATAGATAAGGAAAAAGCCCATTGCCAGCGAAACAGCCAAGATGGTACGTCTGGGCAGCGATAATCGTTTACGCGTACGACCGTTATCAACAGCTGGAAAATGTGTTGTCATCGCAACGAATTTACCAATTTTCAAACAGTTACTGGCATTGTGACCTATCTATGTATTGTTATGTATAGATGCTGTTTGGGAAGGCCGACGGAGTAGATCCGGGTTAATGGGCAGATCCCTAATCCGTATACCCGTAGCATTGTATACTGCATTGACCAGTGCGGCAATTGTAGGCCCCTGCGCGGCCTCGCCGGCTCCCAACGGACGTTCATCCACCCGGTCGATTACCTCAACATCGGTGTCCGGCGCATCATTGAACCGTAGAATGGGATATGACGCCCAATTGAGACTGGTGATGTGGGTAGCATCGAACGTCACGGATTCCATCAACCCCCAACTGACGGACTGGATCATCCCGCCTTCAATCTGGTTCTTCAATCCGTCCGAATTGATGGTTTCACCTGCATCGACCACTGCCCACAATTTCTTTACGCTGACTTTTCCATTCTGTCGATTGATGGAGACCAAAGCGGCTACCGCGCAATAAGCGGCAGAATTCTTGTACCGTGAAAAAGCATACCCCAACCCGCCATCTTTCCCCACTGTCACATTCTTGGTGTTTTTAACCAGTAACTTTAGGCAGTAGCTGGCCCTGCTGTCTTCCAGGTGCCTGAGCCGGAAGCTAATCGGATCCATACCCGCCTTTACCGCCAGTTCATCCATGAAGGATTCGATGGCGAAGATATTGGCATAGGCCCCCAGCCCTCTGATGGATGATCTACGCAACGGCCCGGTAAATATGTGCGATTGCAGTTTCATGTGCTCGATACGATAGTACGGCTCGGCATTACGGGTCGCCCCTCCCCGGAAACCTGACTCGGGAGGGCTATATCCTTTATCGATATACCATGCAGGCAGTAGGTTGGCGGCATCACCTCCGGGCCTTGTTCCGTGCACATCCGACCACAGATCATACTTCCATCCGCGGATGCGACCACTATCATCCAGGCCTGCCGCCAATTCCATAATCATGGCCGTACTATAGGGCTCCCAACCGTTTTCCTCATCGCGCATCCACTGCAACCGTATATGTTTGCCCGGATAGTTCACCGCAAGCAATGCTGCTTCTGCCGCAACGTCGTCAGCCCCGTTGTGGCCGTAGCACCCTGAACCGGGCACGCCTTTAACATGGATATTCTGCGGGAGCATATCCAGGAGCCCGGCGAGTGCATCCCTGAGTGGGTAGACCCCCTGACAGTGTGTCCACACCCATAATTTTCCCGCTTTGAACAGCGCTATGGCACAGGAAGGCCCGTTGGCAGCGTGCATGATGTATGGCTTGAAATAAGAGGCTCGATGGACAATTGCCGACGTCGAGATAATTCGTTCCCGCCAGTGCTCGGTCTCCCTGTCTGTTTCGGATGCTGCCGGCAAAGACTTCAAGTGGCCCGGTAAAGGTTCACTAGCAGGAAGGGGCGATCCCATTTCCCATTTTAAAAGGGTTTTGATCTGATTGGCAAGCTTGATGGCCTGGAATTCCTCAGGAGCGATGACCCCGAGGAAGCTGCCTATCTGTACTGCTTTCTGCAAACCTTCGAGTTTGCTGATTGCAAGTTTGTCGACGGAAGCCAGCTTTGCTCCATGTGCCGGAGGCCTGATCATGCGGGCATGGACCATTCCGGGGAAGCGTAGGTCATGGAGAAAATAGGTCTTAGCTACTAGAATATCTTCGATATCCTTTCGGATCAAAGGCTTTCCAACGTATTTCCTTACCGTTTTTGCAAAGATGGTTTCCGGTAGGGTAACGGTTTGGGTGAGTTGCTGACCGGCCAACAACTCCTGAATGGCGATTGATTTTCCGCTGCCGCTGATCATTGCATCTTCTAAGGACAGGGTCGCTTTTCCAAGCCCGAGCTTGTCCGCTGCCAGCTCCAGAAGTCGTTCCCTTGCACATGCCGCGGCATTTCGCACGGCCATGCCGCTGGTTTCGATGGACATACTCCCCAGCGTATACCCTTCATCCGGGGTGTAGCCCGTTTCGGCGACATGAATCTCGATCAGGTTCATGCAGGTATTCAGTTCCTCGGCAGCAATCTGCATAATCGCCGTCATGATCCCCTGGCCCAGCTCGATCTTGCCCGTTAGTATCTTAATTCTTCCGTCTTCCAGTACCTGTAGCCAGGAGTCGATTCGGTCGCCATCTACGGGATCGGTTCTCATCGCAGGTTCGGTTATTGTCTCGTTGTCGTCGGTTTTCCGGTCACAGGCCAGGTCGAGCATGGAGAAACCGATGCTGAGTAGCCCGATAGACTGGATGAATTTCCTTCTCGTGGTTGTTGGTTCCTGCATAGTTTAACGATTTGCTGCGTTTTTTACGGCCCTGATTGCCCTCGCATGAATGCCGCAACGGCAAATATTCAACTGCAAACCATTTTTAATTTCCTGTTCTGATGGATTTGGATTGCGCTTGAGCAGAGATACCGACGCCACGACCAATCCATTCAGGCAATAACCACACTGAGCGGCCTGTTCTTCCAAAAATGCCTGTTGCACGGCATGCAGCTCGCCTTTCTTCGTTTGCAACCCTTCCAATGTGGTTATTTGCGCATCACCGACTGCACTGATTGCCAAGGTGCAAGAAGTCCTAGCTACGCCGTTTAGCAGTACCATACATGCTCCACATAACGACTGCCCGCAACCGAATTTCGGCCCATTGAGAAACAGTTCGTTCCGCAAGATGTAAAGCAAGGGTGTGTCTGGTTCAGCATGGACCTTATGCGATTTTTTATTTACCCGTATGTTAAAAGTTTCTTTCATAATCTAGCCGAATGTTTTTTTCTGATGACGCTCACTTTTGGTTGGCCTTACACCAAAAGACCATATATTGTATAGCCCTGACAGTATCAAAGTTAGTGATCTTGAGGGCGCATTGGCTTTCATATTCGTGAAAGCGAATAAATTAGTGGTGAAGACGAAAAGAATATGCTGAAGCAGGCGGGAATACAGGGAAATTGTATGAACGGTAGAATAAAAGTGAACGTCACCTCATGGATTTTACAAAAATTGGTTAACTTTTAAAATTTTACTGTTAAAAATAATGGCGTGGTATTATTACAAACGACTTCAAAATAAAGCAGACCTTCAGTCACCTAACTTAGGCCAGTTCTAAAAGTACAGCTCAGGCAGGCACAATATTAAACTAAATAATCTTAGTTTAAGAAAATGCGTAGCATGAATAGTTAAAAAGACCAAAAAACGGACGTTTTTATGTACCAAGAAAACGACGGTAATATTTGGATAATATAATCGAGGATATATCCTATCTGGTATGGTATTCAGATTTTTTTCCCAGTGTATTGTAAACATCTTTTTTATAATAAATAATTCCGGCCGCTACAAAAAAGATATTTTGAATCTACGGGTCTACTGTTAGGGACTTTTCTTACACGGCGTCACCAAAGTGACGAAGAAGCAAATCTTGGGAATATCTAGTCAGATAGCGAATGTGCGTAATCATATTTGGGATTGCTACGTATAGAATGTTCGGAAACGGCGAAAAACGTTAGTTTGCAGAAATTCAGCTGAAGTAATAACTTTAAACTATCAATTCTAGCAGGAAGTAAAAATCGGGGAATCATTAAATATAAAAAAGGCTAACTATGAAAATAACGAACTTAAGCAGCAAATTTGTTGGGCATTGGAAAGGCACATATCGTTTGGTGCTGAGTTGGTTGCCCAATCCTGACTTTATCTCCGTTTCTAACATGGTGATTAAGTCCATAGCCAATGACAAATTCCTTATGCTAAGCTATGACTGGCAACATGAAGGTGTTGGCCAGGATGGTTTAATATTAATTGGCAACATCAACAAACAAGCCGGAGTTACTGCCTCATGGGTCGATTCTTGGGGAATGAGTGGAAAAATCATGAATTGTTACGGAACAATCAATCAACAAGGTGACATTATTTTATTAGGTTCTTATGAAGTGCCGGATAATCCTGATTGGGGTTGGAGAATCGAGATTCCATGCCCTAATGATAATGCACTGCAAATTTTAATGTATAACATTAGCCCGGAAGGTGAGGAATTCTTAGCAGGCGACACAAATTATACGCGTGTTTGAAGAACTAACGACCGTTTTTAAGAACTGATAAATCAGTAAAAGATTTACTGCCTTTTTACGTTAGAAATCTGTCCACCAAGATTACTGGAAGAATTAGTAACCGTTACGATCAAGAATAGACGAATATTGGTGTGACAGGAAAAAATAATAATATTCTTTATTCGTAAGACAACAGATGCAACTATAAAGAACAAATTACAGTGTTAATAAAGTAAGTGCTTACCTGTGTTGTTAACAATAAATAAATTGTCATGTATTATACCGCTGGGTCGCTAATGGTGTTATTTAGGCTTCTTTTTTCCTTAATGTCGCTTTTATACCCAAATAAACCTTGCCCGTTTCTATACTGCCCGTTATTTTTGAAACTAAGGGAGAGATCTGGTTTACTAGGGGCTTCCTTCGGGTCCTATCCGCGGCCTATTCACAGTATATACACGCTATATTCGCCTTTAGGGTAGTAAAAACGGGCTTTTAGCGGTAAAGTAGCGGGTGGATATCGGCTAAAGAGGGGGTGAGGCATCTCTCCGGATAATATGTTTTTGTGAACCTTAGTCTTCGTTTAGGAAGCGAAGACTCCAAACCTGTATGTTATGAATCAGCACAGACTTTATATTTATCCCAAGGATGTTACCATCATTACCGGAAAAGGTATCCGCCATGCACAACGGCTGCTGCGGACGGTCCATGTGGCTTTAGGTAAGCGACCTCACCAACCTGTTACTTTTCCTGAATTTGCCAGATATATGGGGCTCGACGAACAGGCCGTGCGGGAAGCCTGTATTGGCACCGTTGTAAAGAAAGAATGAAATAACTGACTATCGGGTAACATTAGCGAAATCATTTATTCCCCGATAAGTGCTGTCAAAATCTGACAGCACTTTATTTCAAAGTTTCGATAGGGAGCAGGTCAGCTATAAATCTGTTTTAAAAATTCACAAACGGATGTTGGCTTCCTGCCCAATAACATGGTCAATGCTTCATCATCTTTATCCAGGCTGTGCGCTGCCAGTGCTGCGGCCCACATGGCAAACATGCCAATATACAGCTGCGGAACTCCGGCATTTTCCAGCATTGTTTTAAATTCACCCATTTCGGGAGATTTATAATGGATATCCCGGCCCAATACTGCGGAAATTTCCCCGGCTATGGTTTAAACCAACCGATTCGGTATGGGTCAGTGTATAAGTTTTACCTTTATGCCCGTCGGTAGTTAAAACGTTGGCAGCGGCTTCCGCCAGTTCTTCCAGAAGCACCCAGCTTGCTTTTCCTTCCCCGGCAGGAAAAACGATTGTTCCGTTTTCAGCGACCTTATCTCCGATAAATACCGGAATCATTTCAGCATAAATACCGTTCTGAAGTATCGTGTATTCCATGCCGCTTTCCTTTAAATACTGTTCGGACTCAACATGCGAATTTTGAAAGCCGCTTATGGGCGAACCTTCAAACCCTGGTTTTCTTACAAAGGATGTATATACAAGATGTTTTACGCCTGCTTCCTTAGCAGCCCTGATCGCATTTTTGTGATGTTGGGTACGGTTCTCCATGGCTCCTCTATCATTGCTGGAAACCAATAACAATCTCTCCACATCTTGAAAGGCTTTTACCATAGATGTATGATCGGCATAATCACCTTCTCTTA
This sequence comes from Olivibacter sp. 47, assembly GCF_030372825.1. NCBI lineage: Bacteria > Pseudomonadati > Bacteroidota > Sphingobacteriia > Sphingobacteriales > Sphingobacteriaceae > Olivibacter > Olivibacter sp. 47. The sequence goes on along the minus strand of NZ_JAUCNR010000001.1, from coordinate 3,729,896 downwards.
CCTGAACACCCTGTTCTTTTAAGCGACCTGCTTTGGCCGCATCTCTGACCAAAACGGAAATCTCCGAAGGATGTACTCCATTTTTCAATAAATACTCAACCGCTTTTGAGCCGAACCGGCCCGTTGCTCCCGTAACTAAAATCATATTTTGTTTTTTAAGTTTTAATGATCCCTTTTTGTATTTTTTTGAGTTTTGTGTTCCTAGATTGTTTATGCTATAACAATACTTTCAATTCCTTTCCGTATAGCATCTTCCGGGCCCAGTATTGCTTGGGCGTCTGCCCTGAAAACATTGGCCACTTCAACTCCCATAAGTTCAAGGAAAAACCGGACATAATTGGTCGTAAAATCGAAGGCCTTCAATTCTCCTTCCGTATATATTCCACCGGATGAAGTTACTATATACGCAATTTTATCTTTCAGTAATCCTTCCGGTAAAGCTCCTTTTCCTGTATAACGGAATGTGAGCCCGGGTCTGGCGATCTGGTCAAAGTACGCTTTCAATGTTGAAGGGATATTCCAATTGTACATCGGTGCTTCAACTATTAAAATGTCAGCTTCAATCAGATCAGTAATGGCCCGATCGGAAATGGCTATTTCACGTTGCTGCTCATCTGTTCGGTTTTCAGTAGATGTAAAGAAGGCATTTATATGGGATTCGCTTAAATGCGGAATTGTATTGAGATCGTATTCCTTAATTTTCACATGCTGAAATTTTTCCTTTAATTTTTCAGCCACTTTTTTTCCCAGCATTCTACTCGCAGAATTAGCTTTTTTCGGACTTGAAATTATGTGCAATATTTTTTTCATTTCTTTACCTCTTTTAAAACAGGGTGTTGCAAAATTAGCTATATTAGCTAACCGAATTATAGTAGTTACATTAAAGTAAGTAGTAACTTTTAGGTTAGTTGCTAAAAGAAAAAACAGAAGGGAATGGCGGTAAATAAATTGGAATATTCACAGATACAGTGCAAGAATCGTTTGTCATCAACTGAAGATGCTTTATATGTTCTTGGCGGCAGGTGGACAATAAGGGTGATGATTGCAATTTTAGGGGGACATACCAGGTTCAACGATATACAGCGTACTTTAAAGGGTATTTCCGCAAAAATGCTGTCAAGTGAATTGAAAAAACTGGAAGTAAATCTTTTAGTTGAAAGAAATGTATATGCCGATCAAACGCCGGTCGTCGTAGAATATATACCTACCGAATACAGTAAATCATTAAAAGATATCATTACTGCTTTAGCTCAATGGGGAGCTCAGCATAAAAGGAAAATCACATCTGACAATAGTTGATAAACGTAAACTATTCCGTACTTGATTCTTACAATTACCGGAAAGAGAATACATTTCCAACGCTATGAATAGCTCAAAGCTGTTGATGACAGGTATACAAAATCAGCAAAAAAATGACGATGAATGAGTAAGATTCTACGACAACAAATAGAAAAAATCACACCGCTTTCAGACAAGGAGTTTGAATACATATTGTCACATTTCACTGAAAGAAAACTCAGGAAGCATCAATTTGCTGTGCAGTGCGGACAGGCCGTCAAGTTTGACTATTTTATTTTAAGCGGCTGCCTGAAATCTTATCACACAGACAATGACGGCAAAATCCATATTATACAGTTTGGTATGCAAGACTGGTGGATAACAGATTATCAGGCTTATTACAATCAAACTGCTGCCACGATTGATATTGATTGCATTGAAGATACCGAAATGCTTTGCTTGTCTTACGAGAACAGAGAAAAATTATGTGCGGAACTACATAAAATGGAGCATTTTTTCAGAAAGAAAACGAATATACGGAATGTTGCGCTGCAACAACGCATTCTTTCACTGATGAGCAATAATGCAAAGGAACGATACGATAGTCTATTGGAACAATACCCCCAACTTTTTCAAAAAGTACCAAAACATTTATTAGCCTCTTATTTAGGCGTTACAAGAGAAACACTAAGCCGTTTTAATTCAACTTCCAAATAAACTGTGATTTACCTCACATTAAAGTTGTGAGGTATGTCCTTCCTGATTTACCTAAAGCTATGGAATTTTGTGTTATAAATTTCAACACAAAAATAATGGCAAAATTTCAAATTCAAAGTGCGAGTAGTACCGTAAACTGGACAGGTAAAACCATGTGGAATAAAACAAAATTTACAAAGCTATTGGGTATAGATTTCCCGATCGTTCAGGGACCCTTCGGTGGTGGATTGTCATCAGTCAGCCTCACAAGCACAGTTTCAAATGCAGGGGCGTTGGGTTCTTTCGGTGGGCAGCCTTTTTCTGCTCGGGAAATTATCAACATTTGCAATGAAATTAAAAAGAACACGAATAAACCCTTCAATATTAATTTGTGGGTTAATGACCGTGATAGCCGTTTAGCTACGTTTGGCGATGATGACTATAAAAAACTTACAGAATTGTTTAAGCCCTATTTTAACGAACTTGGTTTACCAATTCCCCCAAAACCGACCGATTTGGGGACGAAATTTGAAGAGCAGGTAGAAGCGATATTTGAAGCAAAACCTGCTGTATTTAGTTTTGTTTACGGCATTCCGCCACAACCTATTTTAGCAAGATGCAAAACACTTGGAATAAAGACCGTTGGTGCCGCTACTACGGTAGATGAAGCTATTGCCTTGCAGCATGCAGGTGTAGATGCTATTGTAGCAACAGGATTTGAAGCGGGCGGGCATAGGGTTTCCTTTTTACAGTCAGCAGAAGATTCGCTGACAGGCGCTTTTGCACTAATACCACAAGTTGCAGATGCAGTCAACATTCCGATAATAGCAGCAGGAGGAATAACTGATGCAAGAGGAATACAGGCCGCACTAGCATTAGGTGCCGATGCCGTACAGATGGGGACTGCGTTTTTAGCAACAGAACAATCAAACGCATCGCAAGATTATAAAGACAAATTATTCACATCTGATGCCAAACATACATCGCTAACGAAGGTATTTACAGGCAGACTTTCAAGAGGAATACGCAACAGAATAACGGAAGAGTTAAAACCTTTTGAATACTTATTAGCTCCATATCCTTTGCAAAGCAAATTTATGGGAAATTTGAAAGCCTATCCTGCCACCTCTGATACCAACCCGGACTTCAGTTCATATTGGGCAGGACAAGCAGCGGCTTTACTGAAACACCGAGATGCAAAAACCTTGATAGAGACTTTGGTAAAAGACATGAATAAAAAGACCTTCTAGATTTAAATGTCAGTCCCCGATATCTGTGGCCGCTACATCTGGAAGCAATCTACAAAGTTTGTTCAGTTATAGATATCGGTCAGGATTTAACAAACCTAAAAAAGTGAGAATAGAAAAATTCTAAATGTGCTTTGTGCCGTCGTGATTTGTAAAATTATGTTTAACTTTAACTAGGTCTTGGCCATTATCGACGGTTACTTCCTTAAAATTACCTGCCACATACTGTTCGATTTCCTTGTCGTTGCCCATAAAAAAATGTGTTATTTATTTCACTTATTCGCTAATATTTCTTTATTTCGGGTATTAAGTGTTTAAATGACATCTGTAAAATTTGCCATTTAGCGCTAGGCTAACCAATAAACGCTAATGAACTAATTGCCTGAAAGCAAGAGGATCAATAGACTGAAATCGTAAATTATGAAATTAGACTTAAACAATTGTCCCAAAGTGGGGATATTAGCTGCATTACTCTGTATATTGAGTTCAAGTGGGTTCGCGCAGAACCCGATCATCCAAACAAAACATACGGCAGACCCAGCTCCTATGGTGTATAAGGACACGGTATACTTATACACAGGTCATGACGAGGATGATGCTTTTGGGTTTAAAATGACGGGTTGGCTGCTCTATACGTCGACCGATATGGTTAACTGGCAGGATCGCGGTCCTGTAGCTTCATTGAAAAATTTTAAATGGGTCGATGCAGATAATGGTGCCTGGGCGGCCCAATGTGTAGAACGCAATGGAAAGTTTTATCTCTACTGTACTGTGCCAGGAGGTGTCGGGATAGGTGTACTGGTTTCTGACAGTCCCTACGGGCCGTTTGTTGATCCCATTGGTAAACCCTTGGTGAAAAATTCCAATGAAGATATAGATCCAACGGTTATGATCGATGACGACGGTCAAGCGTATATGTATTGGGGAAATCCTAACCTGTGGTATGTTAAGCTCAAGGAAGACATGATTTCGATTGATGGTGAAATCGTTAAGGATTCATCATTCGCTAAACTTGAAGGGCAGAAAGACCCATTTCGCTATCAGGAAGGACCTTGGGCGTGGAAAAAAAACGGGAACTATTATATGGCCTACGCTTCAACTTGCTGTCCGGAAGGAATAGGCTATGCGATGGGAAAATCAGCGACAGGTCCCTGGGTCTTTAAGGGAATGATTATGGATCGCAATAGCCGATCCAATGGTAACCATCCCGGTATTATAGACTATAAGGGTAAGTCGTATGTATTTGGATTTAATTATGAAATACTCAAGAAAACAATGAGCAAGCATTATGAGAGACGGTCCGTCTGTTTAACCCAGCTGGTTTATAATGAAGACGGCACACTGAAAGAACTGCCATTTTGGACATCTGAAAGTGTAGAACCTGTAGGGACACTTAACCCTTACCGGAGAACCGAGGCAGAAACAATCGCTTTTAGTGAAGGGCTCAAAACCGAAAAGCAAACGGAATGGGAGCGTAATATCCCTTGGGATAAAGGAGCGAAGATAGCTGATCGGGTAGTGGTTTCATCTATACACAATGGAGATCATCTCATGGTTCGGGCAGTAGACTTTTCCAAGGGTATAAAATCCTTAGACGTTAATGTTGCGTCGCTTTATGGAGGCAAGATCGAGGTTTATTTGGATAGCATCAATGGGCCGCTGTTAGGTGTAGTGAACGTTAATACGCAGGGTGAGGGTGATATCTTTCGTACAGTTAACGGGTCCATGAAAAATATAACGGGTAAACACGATGTTTTTTTTGTTTTCAAAGGAAAAAAAGATTTATTCTATTTTGATTGGTGGCAGTTTAAATCTTAAAATTTATGATCAGCTAAACTTAAATATGATTCTCCCGGAAAATACCGATATTGTACACGATGATCACCAGAAGACAATTCATTTCAGATAGCTGCATGGCTACCTCAGCGCTTATGCTACCAAATGCGCTTTTTGCAGAAGAAACAAAATCCGCCTATAAGATGGGACTGCAACTTTTTACGATTCGTGATGCGATGGCAAAAGATCCTTTTGCTACGATAAAGCAGGTAGCGGCTCTGGGTTATGAAGATACGGAGACTTATGGTTTTGACCCGAAAACAGTATCCTATTATGGTTTAAAAGCAAAGGATTTTCTTGGTCTACTGAGCGATCATGGATTGACGACCACCAGTGGTCATTATGATCTTTTTCGCTATTTCAATGCGCCTGAGGCAGAATTGATGGCTTATGTGGATCAATGTATTATCGGTGCAGGTATATTAAAGCAACCTTATATCACCTGGCCCTGGTTAGATCCTAATAATAGAAGTATCGAGCAATTTAAACAACTCGCCCCGAAACTTAATAGGATTGGAGAAAGGATTAAAAAGGCCGGTTTGGGCTTTGCTTATCATAACCATAATTTTGAGTTTATCGATCATGGCGGGATAAATGGTTATGAAATAATCATGAAAGAGACGGACCCCGACCTGGTGAAGCTACAGATCGATCTTTACTGGGTAATGCGTGCTTCTAAATTAAGTCCTGCAGCGCTTTTTAGCATGCAGCCCGGACGTTTTGTAATGTGGCATATCAAAGACATGGATAAAGTGACACAGGATTATACGGAGCTGGGCAATGGTTCAATAGATTATACTAAAATTTTACCAGATAAGGACTTGGCCGGTATGGAATATTATTACCTGGAGCAGGGCGGAAATTTTAAGAAGAGCTCTATGGAGAGTATAGCCGAAAGTGCTGCTTTTTTTAAAAAGAATTTAGCGAAGTATTTTCGTTAAGTGTTGAGGACGGGAATAAAACTGTTTAGATAATACAAGTTTATGGGCCATATACGGAATTTTACAAGGAATGAAGGCGATTTAATGTCTCTTCCAATGACATAGGTTGCGTTTTGCCCGAGCGATACTCCTTTAACGATTTTTTGGCATTTTTAGCCATTAATTCACGTCTAGATTCGATTTGCCTTTTTGCAAATCTCCAATATCATCTCTCTCGAGGTATAATCAAGTTTCATGATATCTTCTAATGTTGAATTCAATGTGGCCATTTAGCTGAGTATTTTAACAAAGATAATAAATAATAGCCTTTATAGCAACTGTTTAACATGCAATACAGGGCAATTGCCTTTAAAAAACGATTGTCCTAATCAACTTTTTTCATCATTTGCTTGTTTCCAAAAGCATTCGAGCTTTCCCTAACGGGAAGGTTTGCTACAGGTGCGAACCTAAGCCATTAATTATTCGTAACTTTGCGGCAGATGAAAAATACGCTCAGATTGCACAGACTTGTATGGCTGATTGGTGCTTTAGCGACGTCCGCTTGTACACAAAGCCAAGCTCCCAAAGCTACGAATACGGAAGATAAATCCATCGTTCAGCCTAGTCAACCGGATACCGTAGGCCAAATGGCGCTTAGTGCAGCCGATTCTACACATTTGTTAGGTGTTTGGTTTGATGAAACAATTAAATCACCGGAAGGGGCGAACGTTGCTTATCAGGTGATTGCTCGCCAACAACGCGTTTTTATTCAGCCCATCGCTTTTAAAGGAAAAAAGCTTCAGGTAAGCGATCAACCGGTGGTTAGCGCTTATGCCACAGAGCTGAAAAAAAACGGTAATTATTATGTTAGTCTGGAAAGCCCGGAAGATGCCTATGAAGTAGATAAAGAAGGTAACTTGCTGATTTTTCACAAGGGAAAACTCGTAGTGGTTTGCAAGAAAATAGGGTAACATGCCGGCTTCTTGTTCGGTGCATATTTTCTTATGCATCGCTTCTAAAATTTCAGTGTGTATTTCCGTGTGGCTTTGGTGTCTATCTCTTGGTTATGGGTGCCATATTTTACTTTACAAGACCCACCATTTTTTGAAACGATACTGGCATGCACAATTTTTCCGTTCCGCCATTGCATATCGATGACAAAGCCCCCACGGGCAACTAACCCGTTGACTTCTCCATCGGGCCATTCCTTAGGCAGGGCGGGAAGCAGCTCGATGTAGTGTTCATGACTCTGTAGCAGCATCTCGGAAATGCCGGCACCACCGCCAAAGTTGGCGTCGATCTGGAAAGGTGGGCAGGTACTGAATAGATTCGAGTAAAGTCCGCCTTCTCCTTTTTTGATGATTTCGGGATCATTGGCATTGCGGAATAGCTTTTTCAACGCGTCATAGGCCATCGCACTGTTGTGTAATCTGGCCCATAGGTTGATGCGCCAGGTGATAGCCCAGCCAGTACTTTCATTGGTTCTGATGTCCAATGATTTTTGTACCGCCCTTGCCAGTTCCGGTGTGGATGCATCGCTTATGGTAGTGCCGGGGTACAATCCAAACAGATGGGATACATGACGGTGTTGAGGTTCAGCATCTTCCCAGTCATGATACCACTCTTGCAAATTGCCTTTTCTGCCTATTTTGTAGGGTGGAAGCTTTGCCAAAGCGTTGGTAACCGCTTCTTGTGTTTTTTTGTCCTTTTTTAAGATAACAGCTGCTTTCAGGTAGTCGGCAAACAACTCACGGATCATTGCAATATCGGCCGTACTTCCATACAACACGGCACCTTTATAGCCCTTATCGGTTATGTAGATGTTTTCGGGTGAGGTGGATGGTGCAGTTACTAGATAACCGTCTTTATTGGTCGTGAGAAAGCTCAGGCAGAAATCGACGGCGCCCTTCATTAGCGGATATGCCTGCTTGCGTAGGAAGTCGGCATCTGCGGTAAAAGCGAAATGTTCCCATAAATGGGTACTTAACCATACGCCGGCCATTTGCCAGTTGGCCCAAGAGGGATGCCCTTCGCCAAAATGACCCACCGGATGCGTCATTGCCCAGATATCTGTATTATGGTGGCATACCCAACCATCAGCATTATAATAATTTTTAGCCGTGATGGCACCCGTTTGTGCTAGGCGGCCTATAAAATCGAATAAGGGCTGGTGCATTTCGGGAAGGTTAGCGACCTCAGTACCCCAATAGTTCATCTCGGTATTGATGTTGGTGGTATAGTTGCTGCTCCAAGGCGGTCTTACAATTTCATTCCACAAAGCCTGCAAATTGGTTGGCTGGCCACCGGGTCGTGAGGAGCTAATCAGTAAATAACGGCTATATTGATAGAAGAGTGCTACGAGGTTGTTATCGCCGTCACCTTTGGCAAAGCGTTCTAGCCTTTCATCCGTAGGCAAATTTGCTTTCTCCCCGTGTCCTAAATTAATTGAAACGCGGTCAAAATAATGCCGATAGTCCTGAATATGCTTTGCTTGCAATGAGGCGAAGGATTGCTTTTCTGCTTCCTTCAAGTAAGAAAGCGCTAAATCTAATTCATTCTTTCCTGCCCTGCCCGGATTTTTGTCGAAACCACTGTAACTGGTGGCCATTGATAAAAGTAAGACTACCTCTTTGGCGTTCGAAATAGCGAGTGATGAATCTTGCCAACTGGTTTGCCCATCGTTCTTCAATACTTTCAGCATGGAGGCAAAACGCATGCTGTTTAGCGTATCATATACCACCGGATTTTTTTCTTTATTACGATAATTAGGCTCGGTATGAATAGGTGCCCAACCGTGCATCCATAAGCTGGTACTTTGCTTCTTGCTTTTTGAACGCAATAAACTGTTAAAACGGCAAGTAAAATCCAACCTATCTTTACCTTCTGCGGTTAATCGGATGACAATAAGCTGATCGGGATGCGAGGCAAAGATTTCCCGACGGTAACTGGTTCCGTTAAGCTGATAGGAAACCCGTGCAATGGCTTGGGAAATATCCAGTTCGCGCCTGAAATGAGTGGGAGTACCTTGGTGTTTAAAATGGATCAATAGATTGCCCAAGGGTTCATAAGATTGAGAATAAGCGCCCTGCATAAAGCGAATCAGTGAATCCGCAGTTTGATAATCTTCGTTAAAGAGTGCTTCCTGTACGGCGGGAAGATGATCCTTTGCTTGTGGGTTAACTTTATTTTCGTCAACAGGCTTGCCCGACCAAAGCGTTGCTTCATTGAGAGACAGCCGCTCTTCTTGCACGCCACCATAAACCATGGCACCTAAACGGCCATTGCCTAAAGGAAGTGCTTCTTCAAATTTACTGGCGGGCTTGCTGTACCAAAGTTTTAAATTATTCTTATTTTGACCTGTAGCACTCTTGCATAGGAAAATAAGTAAAATAATGTGTGTGATAGCATGTTGTATTTTCATATTTAGATCTTGCTGTCCGGTGACGATGCCAGACCGGGTTGTAAGGAACAATACTAAACAATATTGCTTATATCTTTAGCATGGAAATTAGCAAGATCTTCAGCTATATTAACCAGAGGCACCCGATTATTCGTGAAATGCTTCTGTTTTACGACGTTGTACGTCCCTTGGATTTTTACCGTTGTACTTCTTATAGATTTTATTAAAATGGCTGGCATCGGTAAAGCCAAGCTTGACAGCAATTTCGTTGATATTATTGCGCCCGTTTTTCAGTAACTGATCAGCGGCTTTCAGTTTAATTTGTACAATGTGTTGCTGGAGGGATAAGCCACTATGTTTTTTGACGTAAATGCTGATGTAATTAGGTGACATCGAGAAGTGCCTGGCTATACTTTCTACACGTACTTTGTCTGCATCAAGCGCATGCAAACGGGTATAGCTCAGAATTTCGCTCAACTTATCTAATTCGGTATTCACCGGGCATTGCGTGCCAAATTGCGCGGTAGCCTGTGCTCGGGCCAACATCATCATAACGGCTCCAAAGAGCTCGAGTTGCAGTTCACGGCTGTAAGAACATTGATGGGAAAACTCGGCCAGCAATATTTGAAGTAAATGTCTAAGTTGATCTTGATCCTTTTTATCCTTAATTAAACTACCATTCATGGAGAAAGGTGATTGTAATAAGGTCTTAAGGATGTCGAGCCATTTAGCGGTCCTGCTTCCTTCGAGCTTTTCTATGAATAGTTGTTCCGTAAATTTTAGAAATATAAATTTCGAAGGTGCTTCAATTTCAAAATAATGCGTATCTTCCGGTCTTAGTAAAAAGACATCACCCATATGATACGGCGCAACAGCGTCATTAAGCACGTGATTTCCGTTACCTTCTTCTATGAAAATGAGTTCATAAAAGTTGTGCTTATGTGCCGGATAACTCCAGGTTTCGGCTTCTAGTCGAAAGATATTGAGCGAATGGTAGCTGTTAAATCTTGTCATCGGGGATTGATTTTTACAAATATAGCATGAAATTGTACTGGTTTCTCTTTCTGTAACCTACTAATTTTGTGATGTACTTAAGGAATAAATATATGAAAGCTATAGGATTCAGAACATCGTTACCCGTTGAAGCAGCGGACAGTTTTATTGAGTTTGAAACAGAAAAGCCAAGCCCGAAAGGCCGAGACCTTTTAGTAAAAATAAGCGCTGTATCCGTCAACCCGGTCGACTTCAAGATTCGGCAGAACAGTGCAAAGGATACGGTACTGACAGAGCCAAAAATTATTGGCTGGGACGCGGTGGGCGTAGTGGAGGCGGTAGGCGATGCGGCATCTTTATTTAAGGTGGGAGACGAAGTGTATTACGCAGGGGATATTAACCGTGCAGGCAGTAACGCGGAGTATCAGTTGGTGGATGAACGGATTGTAGGGAATAAACCAAAAAAACTTACTAACGAGGAAGCCGCAGCTATTCCGTTAACGGCCTTAACCGCTTGGGAGATTCTCTTCGATCGGCTTCGTATCGGTGAGCGCGACAAGGGCAAATCCGTCTTAATTATCGGCGGAGCCGGTGGGGTTGGCTCAATTGCGATACAACTTGCCAAGCACGTGGCGGGACTTACGGTGATTGCAACTGCCTCGCGACCGGAAACAGCTTCGTGGTGCAAGACTCAGGGTGCCGATTATGTAGTTAATCATTATAAGCTCGTGGACGAAGTTCGTCAAGCAGGTTTTCAGTATGTCGACTTTATTCTGGATTTCGTGGATACCAATACCTATTGGGATGCAATGGTTGAATTGATTAAACCGCAAGGTCATATTGGTTCGATAACCGGATCTGCTACCCCTCCTGCTTTGAATAAATTGAAAGCTAAGAGCGTCAGCTTTTCATGGGAGTTGATGTACACACGTTCTACCTTCCAGACGGATGATATGATTGAACAACATCATATTTTGAATAAGGTTGCCGATTTATTGGATCGTGGCGTTTTAAAAACCACACTAAAAGAAACGCTTAAGGGCTTGTCCGTTACAAATTTTAAGGAAGCACACCAACAGTTGGAAAGTGGAAAAACGATTGGAAAACTGGTTGTCAGCTTTTAGGTAAATCCCGGCTCGTTCTATTATTCTCCCTTAGCTGAAAAGCGGGGAGTTTTGTTTTTTGATTCAATGTGAATTTCATTTAGTTGGGGCGTAGTCAGGTAACTTCGGTTAGGATTTTGACAGCGTCCATTGTTTTCGGTATTGTTTGGGCGATATTCCCATTTGCGTGCTAAATAAACGGGAGAAATAGTAAGGGTCTTCAATACCGATGGCTAAGGCAATTTCAAAGATTCGTCGGTCGGAAAATTGCAAAAGTTGACAGGCATGCTGGATTTTTAAGTGATTAAAGTATTCAATAGGCGAATATCCCGTTTTTTTGTGGAAGAGATTTGAAAAATGGGATACGGATAGGTGCGCCTGATCAGCGATCTCTTTCAGACTTAATGTTTTATGAATACTAGTTTTGAGAAAGCGAATAGTGCGATCAACGATATCTTCTGCCTGTTCATCGGGGTGATAGTTGAAACGGTCGTTTAAAAGAAAGGCACTCAGGTAAAAAGGCATAGTGAGGGCTATAAACTCCATATTTTCCTTACTATAGCCTTGCTGCAGTGTGTTGTATATTTTGGAAAAAAGTGCTAAATGGGGTTCGCTTCGCATGATCTTATTTTTCTGGGAAAGCATTTTCTCGAAAAGATGGGCGACTATGAGGTCGGCTTGCTTCCCGCCAAAGTGAAGCCAGTAAATTGTCCATGGATAGGCTGGATCAGCACGATAGAGGTGTTGCGTTCCGGTAGGGATGATGAGGAAATGATTTGCCTCGATCGGCAGGTCGAAACCATCGATGGTAGCACTTCCCCTACCTTCGACGCAGTGAATCAATATGTGTTCATTTGTCCCTTCGGGACGGTTTCGGTAGTGGTATTTGGCCTTTGGGTAAAAGCCAATATCGGTAATGTAAAATTCCCTGGTAAGGAACGTGTCCCGGTATTGATTAACGACTTTCGGAGGAATGATGATGGCCTTTTCTCCTTCAAATCCTTCTTTCTTTCTAATCATAAATTGGTTTAAAATTCCCGCAAGATAGTAATATAATCCATTTTTAAAAACGCTTTCTCCATGCTTCGTGTACCGGTTGACCTTAACTTTGTCTCATTAACCGTTATATACTATGCAGACTGAAGTCAAGGTTTGGATCGAAAAAATCAACATACCAACTTATAAAATTGGTGAGGCCGAGAAAAATCCAATGTTCTTGGAAAAAAGGGTATACCAAGGAAGCAGTGGCGTTGTTTATCCTTATCCGGTGGTGGAAAAGATCTTTGACGAGAAAGAAGATGTGAGCTATGATGCTGTTTTTCTGGAAAACCAATACCTTAAAGTGATGATACTCCCGGCCCTAGGGGGTAGGGTGCAGATGGCTTATGATAAAGTGAAGGAAAGGCATTTCATCTATTACAACCACGTCATCAAGCCAGCTTTGGTAGGCCTGACAGGACCCTGGATTTCGGGTGGTATTGAATTCAACTGGCCCCAGCATCATCGCCCCAGTACCTTTTTGCCGGTAGAATATACGATTGAGCACGGAGAAAATGGCGAGCAAACGGTGTGGGTCAATGAAGTGGAAATGATGTTCAGAACAAAGGGCAGAGCCGGCTTTAGGCTTTATCCGGGCAGGGCTTACCTGGAGATTGAGGCGCATTTAACGAACAGAACACTTTTTCCGCAGACTTTCTTATGGTGGGCAAACCCTGCCGTAAAAGTGAACGATCATTATCAATCGATATTTCCGCCGGATGTGCATGCCGTGTACGATCATGGGAAGCGGGATGTCTCTTCTTTTCCGATTGCGAAAGGGGTATATTATAAAATGGACTATGCTCCGGGAACGGATATTTCACGCTATAAAAACATACCGGTACCCACTTCCTTCATGGCGGTAAATTCAACCTATGATTTTATGGGCGGCTATGAACATGACACGCAAGCCGGTATGCTTCATGTGGCCAATCATCATGTAGTGCCGGGTAAAAAACAATGGACTTGGGGTAATGCCGACTTCGGAAAGGCCTGGGACCGGAATCTAACGGATACGGATGGTCCGTATATCGAATTAATGACAGGCGCTTTTACGGATAACCAGCCTGATTTTTCATGGCTACAGCCAAATGAAACCAAGTCTTTCGTGCAGTATTTTATGCCCTATAGTGAAATTGGTGTAGTGAAAAATGCAAATAAGGACATGGCCGTTCACTTCGACCTACAGGAGGGACAACTCACGCTAGGTGTTTATGCAAGCGGTGTTTGGGAAGAGGCTCGAATTGTTGTAACTGTAGGTGCTAAACTGATTTTGGAGCGTACGGTGACGCTTTCGCCAAGCCATAGCTATCAGGAAACCTTAACCAATTCGGATAGGTATGATGCTCTACACGACTACGAATTGCGTGTGTATGATCGGGAAGGAGCTTTATTGATTCGTTATGCCCCTGAACGTGCGGAAGAAAAGGAGATCCCGCCGCCGGCAACACCGGCACCCGATCCGAAAGATGTTCCCTCTACCGAAGAACTGTATTTGCACGGTCTGCACTTGGAACAATATCGACATGCCACTTACGATCCAAGGGCTTACTATCGGGAGGCTCTTCAACGCGATCCCAATGATATTCGGAATAACAATGCCATGGGGCTTTGGTTATTGAGAAGAGGCTTGTTTACGGAGGCCCAAGTACATTTTCTGGCAGCGAAAAGCCGACTTCTCTCAAGAAATACCAATCCTTACGATAGCGAAGTGCTTTATAACTTGGGCTTGCTCAAGAAGGTAAACGACGCATTGGATGAGGCCTATTCGCTGTTTTACAAAGCGACCTGGAATGCTGCTTGGAAAGATACTGCGTATCTGATGCTCGCCCGTATAGACGTGGGTAGAAGCGAGTTTAGCAGCGCACTGGAACATATAGACCACTCCCTTGCCAATAATACCACAAGTGGACAAGCACAACATTTGCGCGTGGTCATTTTACGAAAGCTCGGGCGTGTAGAGGAGGCTTTTTCTTATGCGAACTTTAGCCTTGAGCTGGACGCTTTTAATTATGCGGTTTATTTTGAAAAATACTTGCTGTTAAAAGAGCGTAACCAAGAACAGGAAGCCGATAGCCTAATAAGCAATACAGTCGCTTTAATGAATGAGCGAAGCAGTACGTTCATTGAGTATGCGCTGGATTACGTGCAGGCGTATTGTTATGAGGAAGCGCTGGACTGGTTGGGGTGCTTGGCCGAAAGCCCGGACCCTTTGGTTCATTACCATAAAGGTTATATCGCCTCTTTACAGGCTCAACTCGATTTAGCACATTCGTTTTTCGAGAAGGCAAGCAGATGCAGTCCTGATTATTGTTTTCCGAATCGGATGGAAGATATGCTGGCACTGGAAAAAGCCTTAACCTTTAACCCAAACGATGCCAAGGCGTACTATTATCTGGGTAATTATTGGTATGATAAACGTGTGCACGAAAAGGCCATTCACTGTTGGGAAGAATCGGTTCGTATAGATGCCGGTTTTCCTACCGTAAAACGGAATTTGGCACTGGCCTTTTATAATAAAAAGAACGAGCGTGAAAAGGCCCTGCGTTTCTTGGAGGAGGCGTTTTTCCTGGATCGCACTGACGCCCGTATTTTGATGGAGCTGGATCAGCTATATCGCTTACAACAGGTAACGCCACATCAGCGCCTTTCGTTTTTAGCTCAATATGGGGATTTGGTAGAACAGCGAGACGATTTATACCTTGAACGTATCAGCTTGTTCAATTTATTGCAGCGACATGATGAAGCCTGGCAACAATTGGCATCTCGTAATTTCCACCCTTGGGAGGGGGGCGAGGGCAAGGTGCCCGGCCAGTACCTGGTGGCCGGACAAGAATTGGCCAAATTAGCGCTGCTTGAAAACCGGCTCGAGGAGGCCTTGGATTATTTACAGGCCATGCTTTGCTATCCGCCAAATTTGGGTGAAGGCAAACTCCCTAACACCCCGGAAAATGATATCCATTACCTAACCGGATTGGCCTATAAACGGTTGGAAGAAGAAACGAAAGCAAAAGCGTATTTTGAGCTGGCAACACGGGGGAATGACGAACCCGTACAAGCGATCTTTTATAATGATCCGCAACCCGACAAAATCTTTTACCAAGGATTGGCTTGGATACAATTAGGGGAAGAAGAAAAGGCGCGCATGGTATTTAATAGACTGGCGGATTTTAGCGCTTATCATCTACATGATGTCATTTCAATTGATTACATGGCTGTATCCTTACCGGATCTGTTGGTTTTTGAACAGGATTTGTCGGCCAAGAACCATGTTCATTGCCTTTATATGGCTGGATTGGCTCAATTGGGACTAGGCAATACGGATGGGGCCGAACATTTTTTCAATCAAGTATTGGAACGTAACAATAGTCATTTGGGTGCCGTTCTGCATAAACGCATGATCGGTTTCCTGCAGCGTTTCGACGCGCTTTGTGTACCTAGGTAAAGAGTAACGAAATACATAGACGATAAAACAGTATATCGATGAATGATTCTGAATTGAACTTTAAGCATTCCTATATTTTGGGTATCTCCTTTATTTCGGCACTTGGAGGCTATCTGTTTGGTTTTGATTTCGCTGTGATTGCCGGTGCCTTACCTTTTTTGCGTCAGGCGTTTGGACTCAATGCATGGTGGGAAGGATTTCTCACCGGCTCGCTGGCCCTTGGTTGTATTGTGGGATGCCTGTTGGCCGGAAAGCTGGCGGATCGTTATGGCAGAAAGCCCGGCCTCCTGTTAGCTGCCCTCATCTTTGCCATATCTTCCCTGGGAATGGCCTATGCCCCCGACTTATCCATCTTTGTACTCATGCGCTTTGCTGCGGGGATAGCGTGGGCATGGCCTCGATGTTAAGCCCTTTATATATTGCCGAAATTTCACCGGCCCATGTTCGCGGTCGCAATGTCGCTATCAATCAACTGACCATCGTCATAGGGATTTTGGTGACCAACCTGGTTAACTATACCCTTGCAGACAATGGCCCCGAGGCCTGGCGGTGGATGTTTGGCCTGGGGGCTGTACCTGCCGTTTTGTTCTTTATTGGTGTGCTTTGGTTGCCGGAGAGCCCACGATGGCTGTTAAAAGCAAGGCAGGACGAACGTGCGCGTAAGGTGTTGTCAGCTATCGGAAGTGAGGCTTTTGCTGCAGAAACTTTTTTAACAATTCAGGCATCCCTTAAGGGTACAGCCAGGCAATCCTTTCGTGCCGTATTTGAAAAGGCAGTACGTCCGGCCGTCATTGTCGGCATTACGTTAGCTGTATTCCAGCAGTTATGTGGTATCAATGTGGTATTCAATTATACCTCCACGATTTTTGAATCCATAGGCGCTGATCTGGATAGACAGCTGTTCGAAACCGTTGCCATTGGTACGGTTAACTTAATTTTTACGGTTATTGCTATGTGGCAGGTGGATAAACTTGGGAGACGTCCTTTGATGTTAATCGGATCTCTAGGCCTTTCCGTCGTTTATCTCGTATTAGCGGGGGTATTGCAACTTGAAATGAACGCCACGGTGGTATCTATTTTTGTGTTAATTGCCATTGCTATGTATGCCACTTCGTTGGCGCCGGTTACTTGGGTCTTGATTGCCGAGATTTTTCCGAATAAGATCCGCGGTGTGGCTTCATCCATTGCCATTGTGTCGCTTTGGATCGCTTATTTCATTTTAGTTTTTACGTTTCCTATTCTCGCTGAAATCTTAGGTACCTATGGGCCTTTCTACCTCTATGCGGCTATCTGTTTTGCCGGCTTTTTGTTTGTGAAGCACCGGGTAAAGGAGACCAAGGGACAAACGCTCGAAGAACTAGAACAACAATTGATTCATCGTTAAAACAAACAATACGGGGAATCCGAAAAAATAAAAAAAGAAAGTGTAGAACCGTTGAATCTTTCTTTGAACGAAAAGTGGTTTTCAGTATCTTAGATATTGAAAACCTAATAAATAAGAAACAGGGAAGCGAGATGATGTCGTTCCCTTTTATAACCAATATGAAATAAACCGAGAAGAGCATGGTGGTATTCCATAGAAAAAAGTTGCTTATTTTACTTGCGGTAGCGGTAGTGCTTGTATTAATCGTGTTTGCTTTTCCGCATGAGGATCCGATTGATTTTAATACGCAGGTGAAGCCTATCATTAACAAAAAGTGCATATCCTGCCATGGAGGCGTAAAACAGCAAGGAGGTTTCAGTTTGCTTTTCGAGGAAGAAGCAATGGCTGCTACCAATAGCGGTAAACCGGCTATCATTCCCGGCAATCCCGACGGTAGCGAGTTTGTTAAGCGCTTATTGACAAAGGATGTGGAAGAACGTATGCCTTACAAACATGAGCCGCTAAGTGAAGAAGAGATAAGCGTTTTTAAGAAATGGATAAAACAGGGTGCGAAGTGGGGGGAGCATTGGGCCTACCTGCCCGTTACGGAAGTAGAAGTGCCTAGTAAGGGGGAGGATTGGGCACACAATGAAATTGACCGTTTTATTTACGAGAAGCTAGATGCTGCTGGCTTAAAACCGTCAAAGGAAGCCGATCGTGCTACCTTACTCAGAAGAGCAAGTTTAGATTTAATTGGCATGGCGCCCAAGTCGGCGCTTGCTGACGCCTATCTACGTGATCCGAATGCCGACAAAGCCTATGAGAAGTTAATAGATGACTTATTGAAATCGCCTGCCTTTGGCGAAAAGTGGGCCTCCATGTGGCTCGATGTAGCACGATATGCCGACACAAAAGGGTATGAATCAGACGGAGCACGTAATATTTGGAAATACCGCGACTGGGTAATCCGAGCATTTAATGAAGACAAGCCCTATGATCGCTTTATTACCGAACAAATAGCCGGTGATTTTTATGTGAATCCGACGGATGAGCAGTATATCGCGACGGCTTTTCATCGGAATTCGATGACCAATGACGAGGGTGGTACCAGTAACGAGGAATACCGCGTGGCGGCGGTTATCGATCGCGTCAATACGACATGGGAGGGGCTATTAAGCACTACTTTTGCCTGTGTACAATGCCACAGTCACCCTTATGATCCCATTAAGCATGATGAGTATTATAAGTTTATGGCCTATTTTAATAATTCGCGGGATGAAGATGTGCCGAGCGAATATCCTTTATTAAAACAGTTCGCTCCAGATATGGAACTGAAGTTGAAGTCCTTGACAAAATGGCTTAAAGAAAATGTTTCTGAACAAAAGGCCGCTGAGATCTATAAGTTTCTAAAAACGGGACAACCGACAATCAATTCTACGACTACGGATAGTTTACGCAATGCGGTAATCGGCAATAATAACATTGCGCTTTACTTCCGTAATCATGGTGTTGCTCGGATTGCGGCAGTGGATTTGAACCGTGTTGACCAAATGATCTACCACTTTGCTTCCAAGGTGCCCGGCGGCCATATGCAGCTGCACCTGGACAGGCCGGATGGACCGGTTTTCGCTTCTTGGAAGGTGGAAGCTAAGGAGGGTTACCAGATTCAGGCAGTAGACTTCCCCATGCAACAAGGCGTACACGATGTATATATTACCTATCGGAATACAAGTAAAGGTAAAGGTGATGAGGTGTTAGTATTTTTTGATTGGTTTTACTTTAGTGATCAATTTCCCGGAAAAGGCAAGGTTGGTTATGAAGAACAAAAACAGACCTTCTGGACCTTACTGCAAGCACCTGCCAGTACAACACCAATTATGGTAGAAAATCCGACCAATAGGCAACGTAAAACCTTTGTCTTTGAGCGTGGTGCCTGGATATCGCCGGGAAAGGAGGTAAATGCCGATGTCCCGGCGGCATTTAAGTATGCCATGCCGAAAGGTGCACCGAAAAATCGGATGGGACTGGCGATGTGGCTCACGGATAAGCGCAATCCACTGCTTTCGCGCACGATGGTGAACCGTGTTTGGGAGCAACTTTTCGGGACAGGTATCGTGGAAACCCTGGAAGACATGGGTACACAAGGCATGGACCCGACGCATCGCGAACTGCTCGATCATTTATCGTGGCGGTTTATGCATGACTATAAATGGAGTGTGAAGCGATTGGTGAAGGAGCTTATGATGAGTGCAACCTACCGACAAGACTCTAGAATCACTAAGGAGCTCCGGGAAAAGGATTTGTTTAATAAGCTGTACGCCAGAGGACCACGTATGCGACTCAGCGCCGAACAACTGCGCGACCAGTTTTTGTCGATCAGTGGCGTGCTCAGGACGGAAATGTATGGAAAAGGGGTAATGCCCTGGCAGCCTGAAGGTATATGGAATTCGCCATATAATAGCGCCAAATGGGAAAATGCAAAAGGGGACGATCGGTATCGTCGGGCGGTATATACCTACTGGAAGCGTTCGGCGCCTTATCCTTCCATGATAACATTTGATGGTGCACAACGTGTGGTGTGTAATCCACGGCGGATCCGCACTAATACGCCCCTACAAGCTTTGGTAACACTAAATGACTCAGTCTATATAGATCTCGCGCGCCATTTCGTTGATCGGATGCAACGGGAGGGGGGCGAGCAGGTTAACGATCAGATTGCAAAAGGTTATGAATGGATTATGTATAAGCCTATCCCGGCCGGAAAGCTGGGAATTTTATCCAAGTTGTATCAAACCGCTTTTGATGAATATAAAACACATCCGGATCGCATCGATTCTTTATTAGGGAAACAGGTTAAAAAGGATGCAAGCAGTGCAGCCTTATTGGTAGTCGCGAACACCCTATTTAACTTGGACGAAGTAATTACTAAAAACTAGGAATTTATGACACGGGACGAATTGAATTTACATCGGTTGCTAAAGGAGGCCAGTCACACGCAATTGCGGGCCTATACACGTCGACATTTTTTAAAGGAAAGTGCGATGGGGCTGGGAGCGTTAGCATTTGGCTCATTGCTGGGGAGCTGTAGTACGCAGGCTACGGGCGCTAAGCCGGTTGTCTTTGATCCGGCTCACCCATTGTTGCCGAAATCGCCGCCTTTTTTGGGGAAAGCTAAAAGCGTAATCTATCTACATATGGCCGGAGCACCATCGCAATTGGAGCTGTTTGATTATAAACCTGAACTGGAGAAGATGAACGGGCAGGATTGCCCGGAGTCTTTGCTGAAAGGGAAAAAATTTGCATTCATCACGGGAGTTCCGAAGATGTTGGGGCCGCAGGCTAAATTTGCCCAACATGGCGAAAGTAGGGCTTGGGTGAGTGAAAATTTACCGCACTTTTCGAGCGTAGTGGATGAAGTGACTTTTTTAAAAGCGGTGACAACAGACCAGTTTAATCATGCGCCTGCGCAGTTGTTAATGCATACAGGGAGTGCCCGTTTGGGGAAACCCAGTATGGGAAGTTGGGTTACCTATGGCTTGGGAACCGAAAATCAGAATTTGCCGGGTTTTGTGGTGCTCACCAGTGGTGGCAGTTTTCCGGATGCGGGAAAGAGCATTTGGGGGAGCGGTTTTTTACCTTCGGTTTATCAGGGTGTTCAGTGCAGAAGTGAAGGTGATCCGGTGTTGTTTATCAAGGATCCGAATGGGATGGATCGGGATTTACGGAAGGCAACCATCGACGCGATCAATGCGTCCAATGAACAGGAATATGCTTACTACAATGACCCTGAAATTTTATCGCGGATCTCGCAATATGAAATGGCTTTTCGCATGCAAGTAACTGCGCCTGAAGTCATGAATATTGATAATGAACCGCAATATATTCACGATATGTATGGCACGCAACCCGGGAAAGCTTGTTTTGCCAATAACGTACTGCTGGCCCGCAAGTTGGTGGAGAAGGGGGTGCGCTTTGTGCAGCTTTTCGATTGGGGCTGGGATGCACATGGCGACGGACCGCAAAACTCATTGAACATCGGCTTGAAAAACAAATGCAGAAGCACGGATAAGCCGATTACCGCCCTACTGTTGGATTTGAAACAAAGGGGACTATTGGAAGATACCCTGGTTGTTTGGGGTGGAGAATTTGGCAGAACCCCCATGCTGGAAAATCGAAACGGGGCCACGAATCCTTACAATGGACGCGACCATCATACGGAGGCATTTACCATTGGATGGCGGGAGGTGGTATCAAAAAAGGATTTACCTATGGCGAAACGGATGAAATTGGTTATAGTGCCATTAGTGGTAAGGTAGAGCCCTTTGATATACAAGCTACCATTTTGCATCAACTGGGTTTTGACCACGAAAAATTTACGTACGACTTTCAGGGACGGCCATTTCGACTTACCGATGTTTTCGGAAAGGTTATCCATAATATTATTGCTTAGCGATTTAATGATACATAACGATGCCGCATAATCGACGACATTTTTTAAAAGCCGCAACGGCTGGTTTATTTTTGCCAATGGAAGAACTTTTTGCCGATTTATCCGTGCCGGTATTATCAAAAGCCGGTTATTCGCTGACTTTTATGGCTACCGACTGGGGTTTTCAAGGGGGTGTTGAGAACTTCTGTGCAGCAGCAAAAAAGGACGGCTATGATGGTATCGAGGTATGGTGGCCGAGTAGCGCAGAGGCACAAAAACTGTTGTTTTCGGCACTTCAGAAGCACCGGCTGGAAGTGGGATTTCTATGTGCAGGTAGCGGGCCGGACAGCAAAGAGCATTTGGCAACCTTTTGCACGCAAATTGACGCGGCTTCCGGTAATGGATATCAACGTCCACTTTATATCAATTGCCATTCCGGGAAAGATTATTTTACCTATGAAGAAAATGCGGCCTTTATTGATTATACCGTTAAGAAATCGAAAGAAACGGGTATCCCGATTTACCATGAAACCCATCGTGGCCGAATGCTGTTTGCCGCACCTGTAGCTCGAAATTTTATAGAGAAGCACCCTGATTTACGCTTAACCTTAGATATTTCACATTGGTGTGTTGTTCATGAGAGTTTATTGGACGATCAGGCAGAAACCGTGCAACTGGCCCTCCAACGTGCTGATCATATTCATACGCGCATTGGCCATGCAGAAGGTCCACAGGTAAATGATCCGCGCGCACCTGAATGGAAAGGGGCTGTGGAGGCTCATCTTCGTTGGTGGGACCAAGTCGTTTCGCGTAAGAAACAAAAGGGTGAGCCGATGACCATGCTTACCGAATTTGGCCCCCCGGATTATTTGCCGACCTTGCCTTATACCCGACAGCCTTTAGCCGATCAATGGGCCATCAATGTTCATATGATGCAGCTACTACGCAAACGATACGAATAGACCATGCAGCTTCTTACCATTCAACAACTTATTGGCCATTTTCATCCGGTACTTGTCCACTTACCTATTGGCATATTAATCTTAGGTGTACTATTTCATTTATTGAGTGCCATAAAGTCTTATGCCTTTCTTCGTACAGCCGTTCCGTTAATTTATTTGCTGGGAGCGATTGGAGCGATTGTATCCTGTATTAGCGGCTATTTATTATCCCAAACGAGTGATTATGATGCAAAATTGGTTGGCTTACACCAATGGTTCGGAATTGCTGTAGCAATTGTTGCGATGCTATTGTATGGGTTGATGAAATATCCTGTTAAAGAGCCATTGCTTCGCCTGCTGAGTGTTACGTTATTAATAGGTATTACCATAACGGGACATTATGGAGGATCACTTACCCATGGTTCTGACTACCTGGTTGCGGCGCTAAAGGGTGAACCAGCTAGCAAGGAAGCCATCCCGCCCGTTCCCAATATTCAACAGGCAAAGGTATATCCGCAGCTCGTTGAACCATTGCTTAAGAACCGCTGCTACAGCTGCCATGGCGGAGAGAAGCAGAAAGGTAAGCTTCGGGTGGATACGAAGGAATTTATGGTAAAAGGAGGGGAAGCCGGTTCTTCTCTTATAGAAGGAAAGGCGGATGAAAGCGAACTTATTAAACGTCTATTACTACCATTGGATAATGAAGATCATATGCCGCCAAAAGAAAAGGCGCAGCTAACGCAAGAAGAAATTGCATTATTAAAATGGTGGGTTAACCAAGGCGCCGATATCCACAAAACGGTCGCGGAATTGAAACCTAAGCCTGAAATGAGCGCCATACTTGCGGCCTTTCAATCGGGCAGTGCAAAAAACAAAGAGGTGCAGAGCGATCTGCTAGCCAAAGAGGTAGATGCGGCTGATGCGGGCACACTCGAAAAACTGAAAGATGCAGGTGTGGTGGTATTGCCCATCCACCAAAACAGTAATTACTTATCCGTAAATTTTGTTACGACCGATGTGACGCCCGCTTTACTGGAAGAAGTAAAAAAGCTAGCTAAACAGTTAGTTTACTTGGAAGTAGCTTATACATCACTAAATGATGAGAATACGAAAGTATTAGCCTCACTTGAAAATCTTTTACAGCTTAATTTGAGAGGCACGGCGATTACAGATAAAGGATTAATCAATCTGAAAGATTTAACGCAGCTAAATTTGCTTAATTTGGTAGAAACAAAAATAAGTGCCACAGGCTTGACCTCCTTAAAGGGACTTAAAAACCTAAAAAGCATCTATTTGTATAAAACGTCAGTAGACCGAAACGGATTGGCAGCTTTAAAGAAGCAATTCCCCCAGGCATCGCTTGACACTGGGGGCTATTATGTGCCTACATTAGCAAGTGATACAATGATGGTGAGTATGCCTGCCCGTTAATTCTAAAATCTGTTAATCTTGGCATAACCTGCTTCCAGCTCCATCCTGTTTAGGTTGAAACGGAAAATCTGAAAGTGCGAGATAGGGTAGGCTTATAAGCAGAACTAATTAAAAATATAGCCTGTTATTTCAGGCTATATTTATAACTTCTACCATGTTTGGTAGCTTGAATGAAATCATTCTTTAATAAATAGGAGAGACGCACGGCAACTGCTTTTTCGACCTTATAAGGATCTGCTTCCGGTTGTGCTTGATTTAAGACTTCCAGAATATCATCCTTATAACCTGATCCGATTTTTGTAAGTGCATAACTGATCTTTTGATCAAGCTTGCTATTTACGTTGAAATTTTCCTGAGGAGCCAGGGCTTTACCTGCTGTCTTTCTCTTTTTTGTTGCGTCGTCTGTATCAGGTGAATCGCTTTTGATTCGATCATTACCTAAATTAACCGACTTAGATTGAGCAATTGCATTGATCGTGACTTCAATACTTTTAAGTTCCTCTTTAAGCTGTTGTTGTCGCAGCTTTAGAAATTCAACTACTTGTTTCTCTGTTATACTTTCAGCTTTCATTACTATGTCTTATGATTTATAACAAAAATATAACTAAATTTTAACATTTTAAAATATTATAAAAGTTTAGCTGTCACGATTATAGCTTCACTTATGTTTATTAATGGTGACATAAATGAAGACATCGTGATATTTTATATTATAAATTGAATATAGCGATGAAATTGTCTTTACTTGTATGTTAATAAATGGAATTAATTTGGGAGGGCCGCTCTCCTTGTAGCTAAACCGAAGTCGTTCGAGTGAAACGCATCATTCAGTTCGATTGACATGATGGCCAACTCCAATAGATAAAGTTCGTTTTTAATGTTTTCTCTTCTTTTGATAAGAGACTCCAGTTCTTGGTGGTTTTGAGTGTTAGGCATGACTGTGTTGTTTTAATAGAACAAACGTAAGAAACGCTTTCTTATATGAAAAAAAATTACACATACAGCGCTATACACATGACGAACACGCCTGTGGCTTACATGAATGAAAAAACAGGTCTTGCTAACTAATTTAGCGGAAGCGCATAGCCGATGCTTAATGTGAATATTCTATTCTTGCCTTCGGGGCCGACAATAGTGGAGGTTAAATTGCCTTCATTGTCTACGCGTTGTATCTCCCTGGATTTGTAAAGCGTTTTGAAACCCCAAGAAAAACGGGCATCGAGCACTAAAAAGCCATCGTTGAATGGAAATTCAATTCCGCCACCAATGAGCGCACTCCAATCGGTACGGTTAAAGCGATTGTCGAAATCAGCGGATCTATTGTAGCTTTGAATTCGAGGTTCATCACTTTCCAGTTTTTCTCTACCACCTAAAGCATAGGAAAAGGAAGGTCCGGCGTTAAAGTAATAGCGTGTGCCAATTCCAAAGTCGAAGCGGGCAAGTAGCGGTATTTCCAGGTAATGCAATGTACTCTTTTGTTGGATGGTCAAGGCTTCATTCATGGTACCGGAAGAAATATGATCGGTTCGGTTATTGCGCATGCTATAATTTATTTCGGGTTGCAGGATAAAAGTTCGTAATTCATCCAATGCGATATTGAGACCGACGCCTGCAGAAACACCCGGCGAGAAGCGTTGGTTACTCAGGTTCGAAGAGGTTTCGCCGAAGTCATACGTGTTAGCGTTTAGGCCAACTTGTGGAATAATATAGATTTCTTGAGCGAGGCATCGGATATTAATCAGTAAAATCGAAAGTAAAACTATTTTTTTGATCATTGATTTATAGATTTGCAAATATTTAGGTAACAATAATAGTGTTTCTTTTGTTTTGTTTACCCGATGAATAGACATTGTTTCGTAATTTTATATTATGTATTTTAAGCTAGCTATGCTATTGAGATTTTCGAAGTGCTTTAACGTTTTTCTTTTCCTCTTAAATCTGATTTTTTTATTTTCTTGTTCTTCTCCCGCTGCGAACAAGCAAGCCTCAACCGATGAGGAAGAATTGGAGCCGGGCCGACCGTCTTTTACACCGATTGCGGGAACGGATTTTTTTGAGGTTCGGAGAGCTTTTGACAATGGCTTGGCTTTTGACACCTTGGGTTTTGAACAGGAGCCGGTATGGCATCTGAATTTCATCAGCAATGACTCTGTCAAAATTTTTAGTCCGGATAGCAATGCCATGCTGCATTACTCAATTTATTTTGATCAGGATTCTATCTTCCACTTTGGAAGGGAATGGTTTCGAGTACGTAGTTTAGCAAAGGATAGCTTGCTATTGCAACGCCTGACGGTGGTAAGCAAGCATGTGAAGGAAGCGCGATCCAATGTATATATGAAGCTTTACTCGGCACGCTTTATCCGCGATAGTTTAAAAACAACAGTAGAAGAATTAAGAAAGCCACGACCGAATGATACGGCTTTTATTCAATGGCGGTCCAATATTGCAAATGCAAACCCCACGGTCATTGATAGCGCTTTTGCTGCACGTAATCCGGTGCAACTGATACCGAAGAATCCGAATATAACTGTTAAAAGGCGTATATTCAGTGAAACAGAACGGTTAAACCAGAGTGCTGCCTATGCATATTTGTATCCTGAATATGATATTGTAATCAATAAGGCATATAAGGATTTTTACTATCCGTTCTCGGTACTCGTAGATGGGAGAGGGGATGTCCATCTTGGAAAGTTTGTGACCAGTGATGAGTTTGTGGAATCCAGGAAAAAAGTTTTGGAAGGAATTATCAACGTCTATTTGAAAAACCTATTAACAATTAAACCGGGCACGACCTTGGGGATACCGCATACCAGCTTAATTATGCTAAGGGTGAGGGGGATAGAATAATGGAATAAAAATCCGGTTCACGGATAAAATCAACATGAACCGGAGGCAAAATCCTATTTTAAATTAAGGCGACGAATTAAAACGTAATTAAATCCACAAAACCGGAGACAGGTATATCAACTAATTTTTCCAGATTGAGTGATTCTTCAAGAATTTTATCTTGCTGCTTCTTCGCAAAGATTCGCGCTAAGTTTGTTTTATACTTTGCAATTAACAGGGGGATTCCCTCTTCTCGTCGCCGTTTATGTCCAATTGGATATTCAACAACTTCCTCGCCAAATACCATGCCGTCTTTACAGGTAATTGTCAAGGCATTGGCGATCGAACGTTTATTCGGGTCGTGGTAGTCTTTTGTAAATTGAGGATCCTCTAGTGTGCTCATTTTCTCACGGAGCGCGTCTATCCTTGGATCGAATGCGATGTCATCTTCATAGTCTGCTGCCGTCAATCTTCCAAATAAAAGCGGAATGGCAATCATATATTGTAAGCAATGATCACGGTCGGCCGGATTGTGTAAAGGGCCCGATTTATCGATAATACGAATCGCCGCTTCATGCGTGCGGATTTGGACCTTTTCAATATCGTCAGCTGTTTTTCCGGCCGCTTGTAGCTTCCGAAAAAGTGTCATGGCTGCTTCCACTGCCGTCTGTGCGTGAAATTCTGCCGGGTAAGAAATCTTAAATAAGACATTTTCCATTACATAACTTCCATATGCTCGCTGAAACTTAAAGGCTTGTCCCTTAAACAAAACATCGTAGAAACCCCAGGTTTTGGCAGTCAACGCCGAGGGATAGCCCATCTCGCCCGTGCGGGCGATCAATGCCAAACGGACTGCGCGTGAGGTAGCATCACCGGCTGCCCATGATTTTCGACTCCCGGTGTTAGGTGCATGGCGATAGGTACGCAAGGATTGGCCGTCTACAAAAACCAGTGAAATGGCGTTTGTAAGTTCTTCACGACTTAAACCTAATAGATGGCCGACAACAGCAGTAGACGCCAATTTTACTAAGACCACGTGATCTAGTCCTACTTTGTTAAAGGAGTTCTCCAAGGCGATAATGCCCTGTATTTCATGGGCCTTAATCATGGCATGCAATACATCTTTGATGGTAAAAGGCGATTTGCCCGTCGCAATGGACTCCCGGCTTAACCAGTCGGCGACCGCTAAGATAGCACCCAGGTTGTCAGAGGGATGGCCCCATTCAGCTGCCAGCCAAGTATCGTTGAAATCGAGCCACCTAATAATCGTTCCGATATTAAAAGCTGCTTGCACGGGATCTAGTTGATAAGGAGTACCAGGTACCTTTGCCCCATTCGGAACATGGTGCCTTTTACAATAGGGCCCAAAAGTTTAGTACAGGCCGGATAAGTGAGGGCTTCAAAGCCACATCCCAGCGTGTCTAGAAAACAATGATAGGCTGTTTGAACAGCAAGATCACTCGTGATTTTATAATCAAAGACATAGTTAACCATGTCAGTAATGACTTGATCTACAGGTGGACGTATGTTAGAATGGTGCATTTTTTACCGTCAGGAAGTAGGGCGCATAATCCATCTCCGCAATGAATTTCAGTTCGTGTTCAATGGCCGATGAAACC
Organism: Olivibacter sp. 47; assembly: GCF_030372825.1. NCBI lineage: Bacteria > Pseudomonadati > Bacteroidota > Sphingobacteriia > Sphingobacteriales > Sphingobacteriaceae > Olivibacter > Olivibacter sp. 47. Next base: position 3,701,331 of record NZ_JAUCNR010000001.1, on the reverse strand, counting down.
TTTTCCGGCAGCGGATCACCGAAAAAGTCGTAAGCTCCCTGCCACGCCAGCCGGGTCAGTTCCTCCAGCGGCGTGCGCCCGTCCGGCATGATCTCCCTCGGGTACACATACTTCAGGCTGTCGAGGTTGAAGCGGCAGGCCTCCGCGATCCGCCGGGTGTTTTCGATGGCCTGCGGATATTTTCTAAAAAGGCGTTCCATCTCCCCGGCGGGCTTCAGGTAGCGTTCCGCATTCCCGTAAAGCAGGTAACCCGCATTGTAGATCGTTTTCTTTTCGCGTACACAGGTCACGATGTCCTGCAGCTGCCGCCGCTCGGGGCTGTGGAAATGCACATCGTTGGTGGCCACCATCGGTATGCCGAAATCCGCTTCCAGTTCCCCTATGCGGTAGAGCCTTTTGGCGTCGCTGCCCCTGTACAGCCAGGAGGCCGCCACATAGAGTTGCCGGCCGAAGGCCTTTTTATATTCCAGCAGCTCCCTTCTGAAATCCTCTCCGAAATCAAATTCATCATCAAGATCAAGGGGAGGCAGGGAAATAAAGATCATGCCCTCTGCATAGCGATATACATCGGCCTTATAGAGCTCGCATTTCCCCTTTTCCGTCCGCCGGTTGCCTTCGGTCAGCAGCGCCGAGAGACGGGCGTAAGCATCCCTGTCCGTTGGGTAGGCCAGCAGGGGAGGGCCGTCCACAAGATTGAGGCGTGCGGCGGGGATGATACGCAGACCGTGCTTTTTCGCAGCGCTGTGTGCCCGCACAATACCCGCCAGGGTGTTGTGGTCGGTTATGGCCATGCTCCCATAACCGAGCGCCGCGGCCTGTTCCACCAGTTCCTCCGGGTGCGAGGCACCGCGGAGGAAACTGAAATTCGAAGTGACCTGTAATTCCGTATAATCCATAAACCGTTAAGCAAAAAAACCATGGATGAACCATTCCGGCTCGCCCTCGCCATCATAATGCCCCGATCGGAAGAGCCAGTAGCGCGCGCCCTCTTCATCCTCCACGCGGTAGTAATCGCGCTGCGGACCCGTCTCGATCCACCATTCCCTTTCGATGCGCTCGGGCCCGTCCGCCTTTTTCACCTTATGCCTCTTCCCTTTGTATACAAAACCATGGGCGGGTAATCCGGCACGGGAGCCGATACCCGGATAGGCTCCGGCTCGGGCAGCAGGTAAATCGGGCGCGGCTCACCGATGGGCCAGGGGATGGCGGGCCGTTCGTCATAAGAGGTGGCGGGCCTGATGGAGCGCTCCGGCCAGTGGTGCTCATCCGGCAGATAGCGGCGGATGGCATCGTGGCCGGCACGGGTGGCGATCCGGTCGAGCAGATTGCCGATCTCCGTACTTTCATAGGCACCGCCATCGTTCCACAACTTCTCCTGTCGGGCATCGAGATCCTCCACAACGGGCGCTTCCAGTATAAAAAGCTCGATGCCCAGACCGGGGGCAATGGTGCCGATCTTTTCGCCGAACAGGCGGAAGAGATGATGCCGGTCACGCGAAGGGCGGCCGGTGCCGATCCCGATCTGCTGTACCTTACCATCTATACGGAAAGACCGGAAAACCGCCTTCCGCAGCCCCATCCCATCCTTCAGCAGATTCCGTGTAAGCATTTCCAACAACGTCTCCAGCGCCATTTCAATGGCCTTTCGCGTCCGTACCGGCTCCAGACAGGGCAGGCGTTCCGCATAAGGTGCCGGCGGCCGCACCGGTTCCAGCGGTTCGGGAGAGGTGCCCAGCGCCTGACCGATACGGTTGAGCAACTGCTCACCGAAACGGCGGCGCAGTACCGTACGGGGCATGCCGATAAAATCACCGATGTGGGTAAGGCCCAGCTTCTGCATGCGTTCCGTTATGGCCCGGTCCAAACGCAGCGCGGCGGGGGGGAGGGGCATCAGGGCCGCCGGCTGTCCGCCGGGAGCAACCACGGCGCCATCCGTTCCATAACGGGCCACGGCCCATGCCGTTCCGATGGTATCGGCCATGGCCATCCGCACATCATAGCCCGCGCCTTTCAGTTTCCCGGCAATCTCTTCCATATAGCGCCTTTCCCCTTTCCATAGGTGGGTGCAGCCGCTCGCATCCAGTATCAGCCCGTCCGGCAGATCGACGCCCGCCATCGGCGTATAGCGAAGGCACTGTTCGGCCAGACGCTTCAGTAATTTTTCCGCCCGGTGGGGCTCATAATCGAACACTTCCAGATCAGGATAAAGGGCACGCGCATCGGCCAGTACCATATTTACGGTAACACCTTCCGCCGCTGCCCCGGGGCTCAGGGCGCGGATCACCATGCGCCCCCGCTCGGGCGCGGCCAGTACAAAAGCTTTTCCACACAGTTCTGGCCGGTGGATGGCCAGGTCATCCGTGAGCAGATGACGGAATGCGATCGCAACATATCTTTTCATCAGGTACCGGTATGTGTATAAACTTTCTTTTTAACAGGGGCATCGGGCGCAATGTGCCGGAAGTTACCGGCCTTCCAGCACAGGTGCCAGGTGCCGGGCTTTCCGTTGCGTATCTTCCCGAGCTGCACTTCCCACAGCGGGTGGCCGATGCCCGGCAGGCGTCCGTCCTGCAGACTGCCCAGGGGGCGTATGTTCCAGCGCGAGACGCAGGCCGGGTTGTTCAGGCGCCGCGGGCGGTAGCGGTGCAGAAAGCCCGTAACACGGCTCTGCTCCACGGCCAGCTGCAGGCGGCGCGAGGCCGTCAGGTCCAGCTCGCGGATTTCACCCACCACAGCGGCGAGCGAAGGGCACTTAAGCGCCTCCTCCAGCACCCAGAGGGCATCCTTTTCCCCATGCAGGTTGATGAAGATCACCCGGTGGGGCTCAATGCCGAAACCCAGCAGAGAGGGCGGAAACAAACGCTTGCCGATGCTCACCCAGAGGCAGGGACCCTTCCGCTGCATCAGGCGGCCGATCAGGCAGGCGATGAAGCCGGTGGATGCCGCCGCTTCCTCCGCACTGTTACTGATAAATTCATGGATGGCCCCGAGCGGAAAGGTACCCATCGGAAAGGCCTTTTCCATCGGCCCCATATCCCCGGGCAGTTCATCGCTTCCGTTCGGAGCGGAAAAACCCTCCGCTGCCAGAATCATTTTCCGCAGCTCCTCCACCACTGACTTTTTCTTCAACGAGGTTTCCATATCCCGATTTTATTTTTAACTTTGTCATCATTGGTGACAAAATGAATGTCATCAATAATAACAATACAAAATGGAAGCTGCAAAAGTTTTTTTCAGAAGCAATCTCCGGTTTCTCCGCAACCGCAAAAAATACAGTCAGGAACACCTGGCGCAGTTGCTGGGCCTGACACGCAGTAAATATACCGCGCTGGAGAACGGGCAGACGGAGAATCCGCCACTGGCGGATCTGATCCGCATATCCGACTTTTTCAGGATACCGCTTGATTACCTGCTCAAACAGGATCTGGGCCGCTGGGGCGAGTACGAGCTGCGCAAGCTGGAAACGGGGGCAAAGGAATATATCAACGGGAAGAACCTGCGCGTACTCTCCATTACCGTTACGCCCGATAATAAGGAAAACATGGAGTATGTACCCGTAAAGGCCAAGGCAGGCTATGCCGCGGGCCATGCCGATCCCGAGTTTCTGGCGGCGTTGCCCAAATTTTCGCTGCCGAACCTTCCGGCCGGGGGCACCTACCGGATGTTTCCCACTACGGGCGATTCGATGCTGCCCGTTCCCGAGGGGAGCGATGTGGTGGCCCGTTATGTGCAGGACTGGAAAACCCTGAAGCCCGACAGCCTGTGCATCGTTATCCTCAAAGGTGAACGGGATTTCGTGTTCAAGCAGGTTACCCTGCAGGGGGACGGTACCGTGCTGCTCCGCTCGCTCAATAAAAATTACGCGCCCTATACAGTAGGGGTCGAGGAAGTACTGGAAATCTGGCAATATGTAAAGCACCAGACCGATAAGCTGCCCGAAGCCGAAACCGACCTGCAGGAAATCAGGCAGCTCCTTCTTGATGTAAAAAAGCGGGTCGAAAAAATATAAGGCTTGGAATTATTTAAACAGAACAGATGGACGAATCCTTTTTCATAACCATAAATTACCGGAATACCGAACATAGTTTCGAAAGCCGTATCCGCTGGATGGGCTATACCCATAAGATCGAGGTGGACGTATACGGCACGATGGTACATTTCGAGCCCGATGAAGAACGGAATTACCGGGCCATATTGGTAGATCCGACAGCCGACACGTCAAAAGAGCTGACACCGGGGCTTTTGCAGGCAATCGCAGGCTATCTGGAAGAGCAGGTCAAATCTAAATGACCACCGGTCCGGTGCCTGTGCCCGAGACCTTATTGCTTATCAGGACAATAGGGATTTTAATTTTATCCGGTTACCGTTTATGATTTTTACATCTGTCAGGTCTCTGAACAGATCACCTTTCTTTTTCAGCCGTTTCGGGATTGTCTCCATGGTAAAGGCATAGCGGTCGAGGCCCCGTTTCACTTCTTTCCAATCGAGCGGCGTACTGACAACCGGCAGGTGATAAGGGCGTACCGAATAAGGTGCCGCCAGCGTATCGGCATAATCATTCTGGTTGGCATCAATATACACTTTGCCTTTACGGTGATCGATCGTTTCGCTGCGCGTGCTGCTGTCCGGAACCAACGCATGCACCTCATCCGCCAGGGCATTGGCTATGGCACGGCTCTGCGTAAAATTGAACCCTTTGCAGGGAATATATATATGTATACCGGTTTTACCCGAGGTCTTCACGTAGCCTTTCAGGCCATGCGAATCCAATACCTCCTTTACCGCAAGCGTCACTTCAACCGCCATTTCAAAACCCTTATCTTCCGTCTTCCTGCCCGAAACCGTCGGGTCCAGGTCGAGCCAGATATAATCCGGCTCATCGGGCTTTTGCACACGCGAAGCCCATGGATTGATGTCCACGCATCCCCAATCCACCATATAGAGCAGGGTTTCCAGGTTGTTGCATACCAGGTAATCGATCCGGTCGCGCTTTCCTTTCTTTTTCACCCGTCGTTCATCGGTAAAGATAGCTGCGCAATCAGGCTGTCGGTTTTCCATGTCCTTGATAAAAGTGGTCGGGCCTCCGGCATGCGTCAGCTTCAGATTGAGCGACTGTGGCCTGTCTTTCAGGTAAGGTAAGATGTAGGGTGCAATCCTGTTGTAATATAAAACCAGGTCTCCCTTGGCCACGCCTTTCCAGAGCTCCCGACCGATATCGTGCAGCTTCACCGTGCAATGTTTCATCGGGAAGTCCGAAACTTCCCTGCCTTCCATCGATTCGTCCACCCGTTGCCAGTTGCTGCTTTCATTGAGATAAACCTTTTTTCCATCCGGTGGGGAACCCTTGCCATCGGCAGGGAGCGTTTCCACTTTTTCGGCAATCACCTCTACCGATTCGGCAGGTTCCGGCACCTCCCGTACCACCTGATCGGGCCTTTTATCATAACGGAAGCCCAGGAAGGTGGCAGGTTTACGAATGCGACCCGATTTCGTCCAGGTAGCGAATTCAAAGTTGGCCACCAATTGCGGTTTTACCCAATGGGTTTTAGCCCCCTTGGTATCCAGTACCTGATTGGTGAACGGCGATTCATCGATTTCCAGTTCCTTCAGTTTCTTCAGAATGCCGGGCATATCCTTCTGCTTATAACCTCCGCCGCTGCGGCCGATCCAGCGGAACTTACCCTTTTCATAGGCACCGAAGAGCAGGTGTTTGAAAGAGCGCGATTTGTCGGACTCCGCCCAACCTCCTATAACGAATTCCTGCCGTTTCCGTGTCGGGATCTTCAGCCAGTTATAACTACGGTCGCCTTCCAGGTATTCGCTGTCCTTTCGTTTGGCCACTATCCCCTCCAGATTCATATTCAGCACCTCTCGGTATAAAGCCCGGCCGTCCTCAAAACTTTCGCTGAAGCGTAACACTTCGTGTCCGCTGATCAGCTTTTTCAGCAGTTCCTTCCGTTCGATCAGCGGATACTGCCGCAGATCCTCTCCGTCGAGCCAAAGCAGATCAAACACGCAATAGCTGATGGGCGTACTTTTTCCATTATAGAGCTGTATGGCATCAAAGTCAGGTTTCCCGTCGTCATTGAAGACCACCACCTCGCCATCGATGATGACGTTGTGCTTCAGCTTACGGAGCTCTTTTTCAATCAGCGGATACCTGGAAGTATAGTTGAGACCACCTCTCGAATCCATCCGCACCGTTCCATCTTCCACAAAGGAGATGATGCGATAGCCGTCCCATTTGATTTCATATAGATAGGCATCGCTGTCTACCGGCTCCTTTACCAAAGTACAGAGCATAGGCCTGATGCGTTGGGGCATTTTTCGTTTCGATCGTTGATCTGCCATATACTCCGGAACAATACGGATAGGGTTTTTGTTTAATTTCAGCGGCTCAGTTAAACACTTTTGCTTTGCACTTGTTAGAAAAGGAAAAACGAATATTATGGCAGATGATAAAAGCAAAAGGGACGGCAGGGACCGTAGCAGGGTAGCGGGCGATGAACGCTACGAAATCGATTACCTTGTAAAAGAACTGGGCGTGAGCCGTGCCGATGTAGAAGATGCGATAAAAGCTGTGGGGAACGATCGGGAGAAAATCATAAAGCACCTGAAAAAATAGCCGGTTTCAGATAAGGTGTATCCCCTTATTTCATGAAAATTGCGACGTTCAATATCAACGGCATCAATGGCCGTTTACCCGTTCTGCTCCGCTGGCTACGAGAAAAAGAACCTGATGTGGTGTGTTTGCAGGAACTCAAAGCTCCCCAAAACCGCTTTCCCTTAAAAGCCATCCACGAGGCAGGTTACCAAGCTATCTGGCACGGACAGAAAAGCTGGAACGGGGTGGCAATTTTATCGAAATCGCGCCAGCACGTCGATCTTGAGGAAGCCCAGCGCGTCAATATCGTCCTTGTTCCATTCGATGTTGGTACGGTCCTCCATCCGTGCGTTGATCACCGGACACAGGTCGGTCAGCTTTCCGTCCGTGATCACGAAGCCCCCCGTATGCTGGCCCAGCTGGCGCGGAAAACCCATAAACTGCCGTGTCAGTTCCAGCACCTTTACCAGGTGAGGGTCCTTCGGGTTGAAGCCGTGCTCCGAAATGCGATCGCCTTCGAACCATTCGTCGGTAAACTCCCAGATGGAGCTCGACAGGCGGTTGATGGCATCCACCGACATGCCCATCGCCTTCGCCACATCCCGTACCGCACCCTTCTGGCGGAGCTGCGTCACCGTGGCCACAATGCCTGCGCGGTCGCGTCCGTATTTTTCATAGATATACTGGATGATCTCCTCGCGCCGCTCATGCTCAAAATCCACATCGATGTCGGGCGGCTCGTTCCGGGCCGAAGAGATAAAGCGTTCGAAGAGCAGGTCAAACTTCGTCGGGTTCACCGCCGTAATGCCCAGGCAGAAACAGATGGTGGAGTTGGCGGCCGAGCCGCGGCCCTGGCAGAGGATGCCGCGCGAGCGGGCCTCCCGTACAATGTCGTACTGCCAGCACATCGATCTTGAGGAAACCCAGCGCATCAATATCGTCCTTGTTCCATTCGATATTGGTGCGGTCCTCCATCCGTGCGTTGATCACCGGACACAGGTCGGTCAGTTTACCGTCCGTGATCACGAAACCCCCCGTATGCTGGCCCAGCTGTCGCGGAAAACCCATAAACTGCCGTGTCAGTTCCAGCACCTTTACCAGGTGAGGATCCTTCGGGTTGAAGCCGTGCTCCGAAATGCGATCGCCCTCAAACCATTCGTCGGTAAACTCCCAGATGGAGCTCGACAGGCGGTTGACGGCATCCACCGACATGCCCATCGCCTTCGCCACATCCCGTACCGCACCCTTCTGGCGGAGCTGCGTCACCGTGGCCACAATGCCCGCGCGGTCGCGTCCGTATTTTTCATAGATATACTGGATGATCTCTTCGCGGCGTTCGTGCTCAAAATCCACGTCAATGTCGGGCGGCTCGTTCCGGGCCGAAGAGATAAAGCGCTCGAAGAGCAGGTCAAACTTCGTCGGGTTCACCGCCGTGATGCCCAGGCAGAAACAGATGGTGGAGTTGGCGGCCGAGCCGCGGCCCTGGCAGAGGATACCGCGCGAGCGGGCCTCCCGTACAATGTCATAT
>NZ_JAUCNR010000001.1:3541114-3693099 GCF_030372825.1 Olivibacter sp. 47 | reverse complement strand
TGGTTGAGTCGTTGAGTGGTTGAGTGGTTAAGTGGTTAAGTAGTTGAGTAGTTAAGTGGTTGAGTAGTTAAGTGGTTGAGTAGTTAAGTGGTTGAGTAGTTAAGTAGTTGAGTGGTTAAGTAGGAAATAGCCGATTATTCGTAAGTGTTTGCTTTTTTGGCACTCATGAGTCCTCGTCGTAGCATTGTGAAAATGTGATAATAAGTGGTTTGTGCAAGCCTAGTGCCTACTGCTTATAGCTTAATGCTTATTGCCTATCGCCTAAAGCCTTTAATAAAATCTTATGTCCTGCTACCCTTGTCTTATGTCCGGATTATTGTAACATCCCTGCCTATCGTGAAGATTCTCGATAGGCAGGGATAACCAGACCCTACGTTGTACCGTTGAGTATAAAACCTAGTATTGATAATCTTGATGATACTGTGTGCCAAAGCCGCTTATAGTTTGTGTATCTTCTTTAAGCACCTTGCCATTAATCTCTGCCTTATAAGTGAATTTAATCGGCGTATCGTCAAAGTTTTGGCAGGAAATGACAACCCCAGTGTCATAATGAGGAACATTAGATTCAACAACATAAGTCTTTTTGCTCGGAAAATCATCAGCTGTTAAGGTAATAGTTGTCTCGTTGGTGCGAAGTTGTCCATTTACTTTCCAGAGATTTTTTTCTTGAGATACCGTCACTCCTATGAAATTGAACGTTGCCGTTTCATCAACGCCAACACCCTCCACTGTAATTGTGTATTTTGCATTCTTCGTGTCTTCAACTTGTGGTTGTGGATCATCGTCGTCCGAGCAGGCGTTCATGGCCAATACACTGGCCGCTAAAAAACAGGATAGAAAAAATCGTTTCATAAGTGTAATTAATATGTTTTAAACTTTTGTTCTTAATTATCGAGGGATATAACTTCTTTATAAAGGCCCGAAATAATTTTCCCAAAGGTATACAGCTGAGAAAAGCTGAGCAATTCCGGTTTATGGGTGTTTTTTTCTACTGGTTTTCCGGTAGCGATCCACATCAGCAGTCTTTCACATTGAAGCGGAAATTTTTGAAAGGCGAGTATAAGGTCAACGAAATGTAATTCAATCCACTTATTATCAATGTTTCGTCATTTGCATCTCTATCAATAGGGATATCGGGAAAAGTCGATATATATTTGCTGCATGGATCAATTGGCGATTTTCAAAGCACTCTCTAATAAGACCCGGTTGGATATCCTCCAATGGCTTAAAGACCCTGAGCGGCATTTTCCTCCACAGGAGCATGCCGACTTTATGGAAGTTGGGGTTTGTGTAGGAAAGATACAGGAGAAGTGCGGCATGACACAGTCCACGGTATCAGAATACTTGGCCCTGTTATTAAAGGCCGGTCTACTGGAAGCAACAAGAATAGGACAGTGGACCTACTATAAACGTAATGAGAAGGCCTTTGAATTGTTAGGAGACTTTGTAAAATCGGCGCTATAAATTAAAAGTAAAAAGCTTGCCTCCCGTAGGGAGGGTAAAAATTCAAAAGAATGAGTACCACAAAATTGTTTGAGCCTTTTCAACTGAAGTCGTTGAATTTAAAGAATAGAATCGTTATGGCGCCTATGACACGGTCATTCTCGCCGAATGGTGTGCCCACAGATGCAGTGGCTGCATATTATAGCAAGCGGGCTGCAAGTGATGTAGGGTTAATTTTATCAGAAGGTACGGTGATTGACCGCGTATCCTCTTCGAACGACCCAAATATCCCGCATTTCTATGGCGAATCGGCCTTGGCCGGCTGGCAGCAGGTGATTAAGAGTGTACAGGCAGCAAGAGGCAGCATGGGGCCGCAGATATGGCACATGGGTATTATGGAAAATCACCATTCCGGTTGGGTTCCTGCAGCACCTTTTGAAGGGCCTTCAGATTTGGCAAGGCCGGGGTTTTCCAATGGGAGAGCCATGAGTGAAAAAGACATTGAAGACACCATACGAGCTTTTGGTAGCGCGGCAGCAGACGCAAAGCGTCTAGGCTTTGATTGTGTTGAGATACACGGGGCACATGGTTATTTAATCGATCAATTTTTCTGGGAAGCCACCAATAACCGAACAGATATTTATGGGGGCAAAACCTTATCCGAACGTTCACGTTTTGCCATAGAAGTCATCAAAGAGGTTAGAAAACAGGTTGGGGAACATTTTACCATTATTTTACGCCTATCGCAATGGAAAGGGAGCGATTATAGCTATAAACATGCAAAAACACCTGCTGAGATGGAAGCATGGTTGCAGCCCTTAGCCGACGCAGGTGTTGATATTTTTCATTGTTCACAACGTCGTTTTTGGGAAGCAGAGTTTGAGGAATCTGACTTAAACTTTGCGGGTTGGGCGAAAAAGTTGACAGGAAAGGCTACCATTACGGTTGGGTCTGTTGGCTTGTCCGGTGAGTTTTTAGCCGCGTTTAGAGGTGAAAGTTCCAACCCTAGTTCGTTGGATGAGCTTATCCGCCGATTGGATAGGGGGGATTTCGATCTTGTGGCTGTAGGACGTGCACTTTTAGCGGATCCACTCTGGGTTACGAAAATACGAGATAATCGTTCGGATGAATTAAAGGGTTTTACCCGAGAAGCCCTGGTTGAGTTGATTTAATTTAATCATGCTTTCTGATAAGAGACCTGCCGGTAGCGATTTTGTAATGACATCTGCGGTGCATTAGACATTGTTAATGCCGACGGGTCCTTCTATTTATAAACCTCGCCGTATCTCAGGCAACACCCAAAATTTCTCAAAAAGGGAGCAAAAGATTCAAATATTATATTGAACTAACAAAAGTGTTGCCATAAATGCAATAATTTTCCGTCCTTTACAATAACATTATGCCACGGGAAGAAAGTTCTTTGTGGTTGAGAAGAGATAGATGAAAGGCCAGCTTTCATGAATACCTTATAAAATAAACGTGGATGGCTAATCGCTTTTATGTGCTAAAAGGCATTATACGTAAAAGCGTTGCTCGCTTGTTCTATTTTGTATGTCAGATTCACGATGGATAGGCTAATTATCAAAGTTTATATAATCAGAATAAAACCACATGAGCGAAGATTTTCTTCAACACATTTATGAGAAACAGCATCGGGTAGAAGTAGTTCCCTCCAATAAAGTAATAGCGGAATGGGCCTTTAATTTATTGGATTTAATTTATCCGGAACGACTTACTTCTCCTAAGCAGAGTTTAACGGGGATACGGGAACGTTTTTTAAGTTTGCAAAGCGATTTGGTGAAACTTTTGGACGCAACAAAAGCTTGCAAAGACTGTAATAATCAAGCGGTAGCAGCAATTTTTTTTGAGCGCGTTCCTGACTTGTATCGTGTAATGAATACCGATGTGGAAGCTATTTTAAATGGTGATCCGGCTTCGCGGAGTAAGTTTGAAATTATTCGTACCTATCCGGGGTTTTTGGCAATTTCTCTCTATCGTATTGCTCACGCTTTGTTCAAATTGGAGGTGCCATTAATACCTCGGATATTAACAGAGCATGCACATTCGCTTACGGGGATCGATATTCATCCGGGTGCGGAAATCGGCGAGTATTTATATATCGACCATGGTACAGGGATCGTAATTGGAGAAACTACGGTTATCGGTAATCATGTTAAACTTTACCAGGGGGTAACTTTGGGCGCGTTAAGCGTGGAAAAGTTTATGGCTAATACGAAACGACATCCGACCATTGAAGATTATGTAATAATTTATGCAGGAGCTACGATTCTGGGAGGAGATACGGTGGTAGGAACACATTCGACGATCGGCGGTAATGTATGGCTTACGAAAAGTGTTCCTGCGGGATCTACGGTGTATCATCAATCGACTATCAAGGTAGTGGAAGCGGGTATAGGAAGTACCATCGTTGACCCTGGAAAGAAATAGGTATTTAAATCAAACAATGGGGTTAAGAGCATTAGTTTATTGAAATGGACATTATAGAAAGTATAGGTAATACACCGCTGGTTGAAATCAAGCGTTTAAATAAAAATCCAAAGGTAAAGTTATTCGCTAAGTTAGAGGGGAATAATCCGGGTGGAAGCGTGAAAGACAGAGCTGCCTTGAATATGATTCGCAGTGCGATGGAACGAGGTGAAATTAAAGCAGGTACCCGTCTTATTGAGGCTACTAGCGGAAATACAGGTATTGCTCTTGCCATGATTGCGGCGATCTATGGACTGGAAATTGAACTGGTCATGCCATCTAATTCTACGAGAGAGCGTACACTTACGATGGAAGCATATGGAGCAAAAGTTACTTTACTTGAATCGATAGAGGTTTGCCGGGATTATGCCGAGGAAAAAGCAGCAAATGAGAATTTTTTTATCCTAAATCAATTTGCTAATCCCGATAACTATATGGCCCATTATAAAACTACAGGACCGGAGATCTGGAACGACACGGCAGGAACCATCACCCATTTTGTAAGTTCAATGGGTACTACGGGTAGTATCATGGGCAATTCTATGTATCTGAAAGAGAAAAGTAAGGATATACAGATTGTAGGTTGTCAACCTACTGAAGAATCGTCTATACCGGGCATAAGGCGTTGGCCGGTGGAATACTTACCGAAAATATTCGATCCTTCGCGGGTAGACCGAATTATTGACGTGTCTCAGCAGGATGCTACACTTCGTGCAAGACAAATGGCCAAAGAGGAAGGCATTTTTGTAGGAATGAGTTCCGGTGGTGCGCTGCAGGCAGCACTTCAGGTGGCGGATGAGCTAGAACATGGGGTTGTTGTCTTTATAGCTTGTGATCGGGGTGACCGTTATTTGAGCAGCGATTTGTTTGGGTAGGGAGAGGGTATGACCTCCATTAAATGAAAATAAAATTGTAAATGCGATTTTATTTTTGTTAACTTTATATAACCAATTAGAAAGGAGGTTATTATGAACCTAATCCACAGAATCGAACATTGGGGTGATGCACATCACCCTCGCTGGATGGATGCTGTTAGAATTGTATTGGGTGTTGTTATTTTTGCTAAGGGTGTAAGCTTTATAGCTGATACGGATTCGGTAGCGCGTTTACTGGAAAATACCCATTTCCAATTATCCATTTGGTCGGCTGTGCATTATATTGCTTTTGCGCATTTGGTTGGCGGGATTTTTATCGCGCTGGGATTAGTAACGCGAGTGGCCATTGCCTTTCAGCTGCCAATTTTATTCGGTGCAGTGTTTTTTGTAAACATTACCAACGGTTTTAGTTTCTTAAACTCAGAATTCTGGTTCTCGCTAGTGGTTTTGCTATTATTAATCGTTTTCTTCATTGTCGGTTCAGGACGGTATTCGCTTGATCATGAAATGAGAAGGCCAGGTAATAAAAGATGGTTTTAGAAAATTACCTGAAAACAGGTATTTCGAGACCGAACAGCTTCTTTTAGCTTTGCTGTATAAACAAAGCTGTCTACATGTATTATATCAAATTTCATAACATTGATTAAGCTACCTTCTTAAGGAGGTAGTTTTTTTATTGTCTGTATTTAAATGGCTATCAAAAACCTTATATGTATCTTCCGGAACTGTTACTAATATCCGATCAGACGCATTATGGTTTTCACAATTTGCTCTATGAAGAAAAAATACCTATTCATTTATTTTCTTTTCCTCTTGGTTGCCTGCGCAAAAAAAACGGAAAAGATTTCAATTCTGACTTTTCATTATATAAAGATTATATCACCGAATTTACGTCAGGCATTATATCGGCGAAGTCAACGATTCGTATCGTGCTCAATTTCAACAGAAAGGAATGGATGCCGAATCAGGAATTGGAATCCAATCTCTTTGAGATTACACCAAAGGTTGAAGGGAAGGTTATTGCTTTATCGCAAAATACGCTGATGTTTAAACCGAGTAAACGATTAAAGCAGGATACAGAATATCAAATTTCATTTAAGTTGAAGGAGTTGATTGATGTGCCTAAAGAACTGAAAGAGTTCAATTTCACAATAAAAACGATTAAGCAAGATTTTGTGGTGCTTAGCAGAGAATTGCAATCCTACAGTTCGGAATATCAATTTCAACATGCCGTTTTGCGGACAAGCGATGAGATGGACGTACAATCAGCGGCAAAATTGATATATGCCAAACAAGGAACGGGCAAGTTGCCTATTCGCTTTGATCAGATCAAGTCGGGGACTGAATTCCGCTTTATCGTAGATAGCATCAAAAGACCGGAAAAGGATGGATCGATTCAGTTAATGTGGGACGGAAGCGACTTGGATATCGATCAAAAAGGGGAGGAAGAAATAGAAATAGCCGCAAAAGGCCATTTTAAGGTGATGAAGGCTACAGTGGCTGAGGAGAATAATCAACTGCTTTTGATTAATTTTTCAGATCCACTCAAAAAAAGTCAAGACTTTGAAGGCTTGGTGACGATTGACTCAGCAAAAAGTTTGACGTATACTGTAGACCGGAATGTGCTCAAAGTGTTTTTGAGCGAGCCCCTTAAAGGGGAGCGACTCTTAGAGGTTTTCCAGGGCGTGGAAAGTGCACAAGGGACGAAGCTTAAAAAGGGTTATACAAAAAAAGTATACTTTGAACAAACAAAACCCGGTGTGCGACTGCTTAAAAATGGGACCTTACTTCCAAGCTCGAATAACCTAAAGTTGAATTTTGAAGCGGCTAACCTAAAGGCTGTAGATGTAAAAATTTACAAGATTTATCAAGATAATATTTTGCAGTTTTTGCAGGATAATGATCTAAATGGCAGTTACAATCTGCGAAAAGTTGCTTTGCCTATTGCGAAGAAGAAAATTGAACTGACGCAAAACCGATTATATAACAATGGGAAGTGGAATGTTTTTGCCTTAGATCTCGCTTCACTGATTAAGCCGGATCCAGGTGCGATTTATCATGTCGAATTTAGCTATAAAAAAGCCTACTCTATTTATCCATGTAGTAGCCAACCGGAAGAAAACCGAGAGGAGCCGGAAGAACAAAGCTTGGAAGACGAGCAAGCGTCTTTTAGAAGCAATGAGTCTGAAGACTATCCTTACTACGACGACTATAATTGGCAAGAGAGAGAAGATCCATGTGCTAATTCATATTATTATTACGACAACAAAGTGTCAACCAACGTCTTGGCTACCGACTTGGGTGTGATTGCTAAAATGGGTAAAAACGGCTCTTATTTTTTTGCCGTGAATAACATTGTAACAACCGAAGTGGTACCGGGAGCACATATCGAACTTTATGACTATCAACAACAGAAAGTTGCTGAGGCTACTACGAACGACGAAGGAATAGCGCACTTAGACCATACAAAAAGAGGATATTTTGTTATCGTAAAGAAAGATAATAGTAGTACCTATGTAAAACTTGAAGAAGGGCTTTCTTTATCATTAAGCAATTTCGATGTCGCCGGTAACGAGCTTGAGAAAGGTTTGAAGGGGTACATTTATGGAGAACGGGGTGTTTGGCGTCCCGGAGATACTTTGTTTCTTTCGTTTATGTTAAATGATCAGGCTAATAAGCTACCGGCAAATCATCCTATAAAGCTGCGGCTAACCGATCCTAACGGAAAGTTGTTTACCCAGCTAGTACAACGATACAATGAGCGTAATTTATACCGATTTGTTATTGCTACAAAAGATGAAGCTCCTACAGGAAATTGGGAAGCTGTTGTGAGTGTTGGTGGTGCCCGGTTTTATAAAAGTATCAAAATAGAAACCATTAAACCCAACCGTTTAAAGATAAAGAACAACCTGGCCGGTCGGGTGCTACAAGCAAATAGTGCAACAACTGATGAAATTTCGGTAATCTGGTTGCATGGAGCTGTGGCTAAGAATCTGAAAGCAGAAATGCAAGCCAAGTTTTATCAAATGAAAACTACATTTAAAGGCTTGGCTAACTATGTTTTTGATGATCCGGCACGCAGCTTTAGCACCGAAGAGGTGAACGTGTTCTCCGGAAATGTTGATGAAAACGGAAAAGCAACGATTGGTATCAAACCGCAGTTACATGGGCAAGCGCCCGGTATGTTGAAGGCTTCCTTCATTACAAAGGTATATGAAAATGGTGGCGATTTTAGCACGGATGTAGCAACAGCTACTTATTCGCCTTATCAAACCTATGTGGGTTTAAAATCGCCCGAACCGAATAAATACGGTATGTTGGAAACAGGTAAAAGCAATCGATTTGATATTGTAACGGTTGATGAAAAGGGAAGACCGAAGGCAGTAGCCAACTTGGAAGTGAAAATATATAAAGTGGATTGGCGATGGTGGTGGGATGCTTCGAACGATAACCTATCAAGCTATAGTGCTTCTTCCAGCAAAACACCTTTTAAAAGTTATCGTATCAGCACCGGTACGAGTGGTAAAACGAGCGTGCAGTTTGTTGTGAACGATGAGGACTGGGGTAGATATTTTATACGTGTAACCGACTTGGACGGGGGGCACGCAAGCGGTGAGACGGTATTGATCGACTGGCCTTACTGGTCGGCTAAGACTAAAAATACCGATGGGACAAATGCAAATATGTTGGTGTTTTCTACCGATAAGCCAAAATACAATGTAGGGGAAAAGATGAAGATTTCCTTTCCTTCAAGTGAAGGGAGCCGAGCCTTGGTATCAATTGAAAGTGGCGCGAAGATTGTAAACACGTATTGGGTAGAAACAAAAAAGGGTGAGACGCAGCTAGAAGTACCTGTTACTTCTGAAATGGCACCCAATATCTATCTTTTTGTGACACTCTTACAACCACATGCTTCTACGCTGAACGACGCGCCTATTCGTTTGTATGGTGTGGTGCCTGTAGAGGTGTTGGATAAAGAAACCATTTTACAGCCCGTTCTTTCCATGCCGGATGTATTACGCCCCGAGCAAGCGGTTAGTCTGCAGGTGAAAGAGAAAAATGGAAGGGCTATGAGTTATACGATCGCTATTGTGGACGAAGGCTTACTGGATCTTACTCGTTTCAAGACGCCAAATGCTTGGGACAAGTTTTATGCGAGAGAAGCCTTAGGTGTTAAAACATGGGATGTATATAATGACGTTATAGGCGCTTATGGTGGCAAGATCAATCAGGTATTCAGCATAGGCGGTGACGAGGATATTGGAGGTGGCGAAAATAAACATGCAGATCGCTTCAAACCGGTTGTGATTTATCTGGGCCCCTTCCATCTGTCGAAAAATGAAAGCAAAACCCATCGTGTCAAATTGCCGAACTATATAGGATCGGTTCGTACGATGGTGGTTGCCGGTGATGCTAAAACGAGCGCTTATGGAAGTACAGAAAAGGCGACACCCGTTAGAAGCCCATTAATGGTATTAGCATCGCTGCCTCGGAAGATTTCTCCAGGGGAAAAAGTAACCTTACCAGTGACCGTTTTCGCTATGGAAAATCAGATAAAGAATGCACGGGTCCAGGTAAAGGTAAGCAAAGGAATAAAAGTGCTGGGGTCGAGTGCCAAATCGCTTAGCTTTAGTGGTCTGGACGAGAAGATGGTGTACTTCGATTTGGAAGTAGGTGCGTTAACCGGAATGGCAAAAGTGGAAGTCGTGGCAAGCTCGGGTAATGAAAGGGCATCATATCCGGTGGAGATCGATGTCAAAAATCCGAATCCGATAACCCACGATTATAAAGAACTGGTATTGAAAGCCAACGAAGAGCAGACACTCACTTGGGAGCCTTTTGGTGTAGATGGTAGTAACAAAGCGCGTATAGAGCTTTCCTCTTTTCCTTCTATAGACCTTAATGCCCGGTTGAATTATTTGATTCAATATCCTCACGGTTGTTTAGAACAGACAACATCCAGTGTTTTTCCGCAATTGTACCTTGGCGATATTGTTGATTTAGAAGCTGCCAAGCGCGAAGCTATTCAACGAAATGTAGTTGAAGGTATCAGCAAACTCGCCGGGTTTCAATTACCGGACGGGGGATTTGTTTATTGGCCCGGCTTATCGTCAGCCGACGATTGGAGTACGTCCTATGCGGGGCACTTTTTGTTAGAGGCGGAGACAAAAGGATATGTTTTGCCGATTGATTTTAAAAACAAATGGATAAGCTATCAACAGCGAGCGGCAAGACAATGGCGTATGGAGACACATCCCGGTAGCGATTTCGCGCAGGCTTATCGATTGTATACCTTGGCATTAGCAGGTGCTCCTGATTTGGCCTCGATGAACCGTTTAAGGGAAACGGTAGGTATTTCTAATGAAGCTCGTTTACGTCTTGCTGCCGCCTATGTATTGGCGGGACAAAAGCACGCCGGTAATGAATTACTGAAAATTAGCAGTATCAATAACGTTAATAATGCTTATAGCTATTATTATTACGGTTCGCCGGAACGCAATCGAGCAATGGTGCTGGAAACTCTGTTATTGTTGAACCGAACGGTCGATGCATTTGCGCTTGCTACGAAAATAGCAAAAGACCTGTCGTCCGGTGCATGGATGAGTACCCAAACCACTGCTTACAGCTTATATTCGATCGCTAAATTTGCAAAATTGAATGGCAAAAACGGTGTTAATGCTCGTTTTAGTTACCATGGGCAAAGTGCGGATGTCAAAACTACAAAATCGTTTATAGACAAGGGCTTACAAATAAATAAGGGACTGAATAGTATCAAAATTAGAAACAATGATAAAAATACTTTGTATGTTAAACTCTTAAACAGTGGTGTTTTACCGGTTGGCCGAGAACAGGTAATTCAGCGAAATTTAACCGTGCAGGTTGAATTCGTAGATAGGGCCGGTAAGGCATTAGACATACATACCCTTAAGCAAGGTACGGAATTTGTTGCCTTGGTAGCCGTTAAGAACCAAAGCTTGGATCGTGTGGAGAATTTGGCATTGACGCAGATTTTACCTTCCGGTTGGGAAATTGTAAATACTCGATATACTGATTATGGGGCTTTTGGACAGAATAAAGCGGATTATATTGATATACGGGATGATCGAAGTTCTTTTTATTTTTCGTTAAACGGCAACGAGAGCCGCACGTTTAAGATTTTATTAAATGCATCTTATCTTGGTAGATATTATTTACCGGGGGTACAGTGTGAGGGAATGTATGATCATTCTTTCTTAACGCGAACAAAAGGAACTTGGGTAGAAGTTGTTGATTATTAGTTATTAGGTGTTAGCAGTAGGTGTTAGGGTTTAGTTATTTATTGGTTGTTGGTTATTAGTTATTAGTTGTTAGGTGTTAGCAGTTAGGTGTTAGGGTTTAGTTATTGGTTGTTAGTTATTAGTTGTTAGGTGTTAGCAGTTAGGTGTTAGGGTTTAGTTATTGGTTGTTGGTTGTTAGTTATTAGTTGTTAGTTATTGGTTATTAGTGATTAGTGATCGGAATTTAGTTGCTGGTTATTGAACGACTTAACTACTCAACCACTTAACTTAATTCAGGCATAAAATAATAGTATGGAGACAATAGGCGTTAGGCTTGCAGACCGCCTATTATCACATTGGCTAATTACGCACTCAACTACGCAAGCATTTAACTACTTAACGTAAAATAAAAATTGAATTGTTGAAAAAAAAGTTACTACTTGTTAAGCATTGGATTGGGCAAAATAAAAAGAAGAGTATAGCTATTTTATTCATCCTGTTGGTTTATTATTTTTCGTTGCCCCGAAAGCTTTTTGACGATCCGTATGTGACCGTAATTGAGGATACACAGGGACAGCTCCTCGGAGCGAAGATTGCATCTGATGGACAATGGCGTTTTCCTGAGCGGGATTCGCTTCCTGAAAAGTTTAAACAGTGCATTGTCAATTATGAAGATCAGCATTTTTATTACCATCCGGGCTTCAATCCAGTGGCCATGTTCAAGGCACTGGTTCAGAATACTAGAGCCAAATCCATTGTACGTGGAGGTAGTACGCTTACACAACAGGTAATCAGGCTTTCAAGGAACGGAAAGCGCCGTACTTATTGGGAAAAACTAATTGAGCTGTTTCTAGCCACCCGACTTGAGCTTAGGTATTGTAAAGATAAAATCCTGAATTTATATGGTGCGCATGCCCCCTTTGGAGGTAATGTTGTAGGACTTGAAATGGCTTCCTGGCGTTACTTTGGAACAGACCCAAACCAGCTTTCGTGGGCAGAGGCCGCTACATTAGCGGTCCTTCCCAATGCTCCCGGTCTTATTTACCCGGGAAAAAATCAACAGCTATTGCTCAAGAAAAGAAACCATCTTTTACATAAGCTCTATCATGAAAAACTGATTGACTCGCTTACTTATACGCTTTCTCTTGCGGAACCACTGCCTCAAAAACCGTATGATCTACCGCAAATTGCTCCACATTTACTGGCTAAATTAACCAAAACAGACCGTGGAAGACGGATAAGGACAAGCCTGCAATTAGGTCTTCAACAACGTGTTAATCAACTGGCTAAACAATATTATCTCCAATATAAACAAAATGAAATTTACAATCTGGCAGTTTTAGTGGTTGATGTCAGGAGCAGAAACATATTGGCTTATGTGGGAAATGCGCCGACTGATAAATGGCATCAAAAGGACGTCGATATCATAGAAGCACCAAGAAGTACCGGGAGTATATTGAAACCGCTACTTTATGCCGCAATGCTCAATGATGGCAAGCTACTGCCAAATACCTTGGTGGCTGACGTACCAACCCAGATAGCTGGATATAGTCCCGAAAATTTTAATAGAACTTACGATGGGGCTGTACCAGCCCATAGTGCTTTGGCGAGATCGCTAAATATTCCTGCGGTATTAATGCTTCAACAGTATGGTATCTATAAATTTTATGAAGAATTACAGAAGTTCAAGTTAAAAAATATCAATAAGCATCCCGACCACTATGGTCTTTCTTTAATTCTAGGTGGAGCCGAATCCAACCTGTGGGATTTATGTCGCACTTATGCTAACTTATCCTCTACCTTGAATTATTACAATATCGGTAGCAAATATCGTGAAGATGAATTTGCGGAATTGAATTTGTATGCGAATAATCAGGTGATGTTTGGTGAAGAAACCAGGCAGGAACCGGTTTTGGATGCAGGCTCTATTTGGCTGACTTATAATGCGATGAAGGAAGTGAATAGGCCCAGTGGCGACGAAGCTTGGAAATTTTATGATTCGGCTTTGGAAATTGCTTGGAAAACAGGCACCAGTTTTGGAAATAGGGATGCATGGGCTATTGGTACCACCAAGAACTATGTGGTGGGGGTATGGGTAGGGAATGCAACGGGGGAAGGGCGACCGCTTCTAACGGGAGTTGGAAGTGCAGCTCCTTTATTATTTGATGTCTTTCGGCTCCTGCCCAGAACAACTTGGTTTACCGGTCCGGTCGATAACTTAATAGCAGAGGAAGTGTGCACTGTAAGCGGTTATTTGGCAACCGACCATTGTCCAAAACAAAAGGCTTATATTCCGATTAATGGTATACGAACAAAAACCTGTCCGTATCATCAATTGATTCACCTCGACCGTACCGGCCGATTTCGCGTGAACAGTAGTTGCGAAGCTGTTGACCAGCTAGTTACCCAAAGTTGGTTTGTTTTACCACCGGTTATGGCGTGGTACTATAAAAGTAAACACGCAGATTATAAAGTGCTTCCGCCCTTCCGAGCCGATTGCCTGGGAGCACAGATAGCACGTATGGATTTCATTTATCCGAAGGATTATGCTAGTAAAATCTATTTAACAAAAGATTTTAACGGAATTGTGCAACCTGTAATTCTGAAAGTAGCGCATGCCTTGGATCATACGAAACTCTTTTGGTATGTGAATAAGGAGTTTCTGGGAACTACCGAGACCTTTCATGAGATGCCGTTAAATTTAAAATCAGGCAACTATTTTATCACTGTAACTGATGAAAATGGTATGGAGATAAATAGGAAAATTGAGTTAATTAATGAATAGCTTAGCCCTAAGGTGCTAAGCTTTACGCAAAGAACTATTTCCCTATTTAACAAGCAAGGAAAAAACACTCAAGTAATTACAGCAAACGATAATCAGTTGCTAATTTTATGACGGAAATAATATTGTTTACTTCAAATTTTCCATCAATTTTTTTCTGTGACTCTCTACGGTATGTGGACTGATAAAAAGTTGATCAGCAACTTGCTGCGTTGTCAGACCTTTACCGATAAGCTGTAAGACTTCCTTCTCCCGTCGGGTTATCAGTGGAACCGTTATGTGTTGATCGGCTTCGGCATTGGCCATTGTCGTACGCGTAGCAGAGCATAAATACTTTTGTCCCCGCGCAACCGTTCGTATCGCTTCCAGAATTTCGTCGCCAGGGGCATTCTTGATAACATAACCTAAGGCACCATTCTGCAGCATGCTCCGAATTACTGCATGTTCGTTGTGTAAACTTAGTGCTATTATTTTTAAACCGGGATGGTTTCGCTTTAAATCACTGCATAAGTTAATTCCGTTCATATCAGGTAGGTTGATGTCTAAAAGAATGACGTCTACGTCCATTCCTTTCAATGCATCTATGGCCTCTTTTCCTGATTTGTACGACTCAATCAGGGAAATATCTTCATGTGTGAAGAACAAATTCTTTAAACCGTCAATTACGATGGGATGATCGTCTATTATAATAACCTTTATCATGATTTAATATTACATTCTATAGTGAAAGTGGTGCCATTGCCGATTTGCGAGTGAACATCGAGCTCGCCTTGAATATATTCGATGCGGGAAAGTATATTGGTAAGGCCGTTGCCCGCTCTGTTTTTAACCAATAGTGTTTTATCAAAGCCGATCCCGTTATCTTCTACAGTTAACGTTACCTTGTCTTCGCTTTTCAAGAGTTGGACAAAAATGGTACTGGCCTTTGCATGACGAATGGCATTCGTTACCAATTCTTGCATGATTCGATATAAGATCAATTCCTTTTCCTGTGTTAGTTCATTATTATAGTGAAATATCTGGCAGACGAGTTGTATTCCCTTGTTTCGCATACGTGAGCAATACGACTTAATGGCCTCGCCAAGACCGTATTTTAAGAGCGTCTCAGGCATCAAGTTCTGCGAGATGAATCGTAGCTCATCTACGGCATAGTCAATTTTTTTTAAAGGGTCGGTGAGCTTCGTATGTTTATTTTCCTTTTTTAAAGCACTGGACAGTTCGATTTTTAATGCTGATAACAAGCCTCCCAGACCATCGTGAAGATCACGTGCGATTCGTGTTCGCTCGGACTCTTGCCCGTTTAACATCGCTGATAACAAGGATATCTGGTTGTGCTGACTGATCTTATCCATCTCCAGTTGATGTAGCTTTTTATGTTGTATTAACTGCTTCTTATGATGACGATTGGATTGAAAATACAAGACAGCTAAGGTCAATAATAAAAGAGATGTGGCCGTCAATAAGCCGGTATAAAGGCGATTTTTTTGCAAGGCAAAAGATTTAACTTCGTTTTCATGTAGTAATTGTAAAATTTGTTTTTGCTTATTTGCGTTTTGGAATTTCTCCTCAATTTCATTCAGGTTCGCCTTTTTTTCCGATTCATTTAGGCTGTCGGCGAGGTGCGCATATAAGGATTTAGCTTCGTATGCATGCTTATAATCACCAATTTTTTCATAGATGTCAGCTAAATCATCCAATGCACCTAACTGGCTGCCTTTTAAATTTAGGCGAACGTTCTCCTGTGCATAGGCTAAAGCTCGTTGATTATCACCCATGGCCTGCTTCAGCTTTACCAAAGTTCCTAAGATATTGCTCTGGGCAAGCGCATCGGTCTCTTTTTTTGCAATAGAAAGCCCCTTTAGTAAGTCTTTCTCCGCCGGTTGATATTGCTTCTTTTCGAAGGCGTACAGTCCGCGATAGTTGTAATACCAGCTCCACACTTCCTGACGATCATTGGCCTTTAATAAATAATTTTTGGCTTCGTCCAGGTACGGTTTCATCTCGTCAATTCGATCGCTTCTATAATAACAAGCGGCTAAGTTTACGTAGGAATAAGCGAATCGCGCATATTGTTTGCGTTCAACTATTTTTACGGCTACGCTTTTCTTAAAATACTGTATCGCTTTCTCATATTGGCTGATATTCATAAACCAGACTCCGATATTATTATATAGATTTCCCAAGGTGACCTGATCACCTACTTTGTAAGCCAGTGGCACGAGAGAAAGCGCTTCGTTGAGGGCTTTATCCGGTTCCTTACTGATTTTTAACGTAAGGTGATTCTGCTTAATAAAGAGCAGTAGCTTCTGATTTCGGACATTGGAATACTGTAGCAATAAATGCTCGGCCTTTTGATAATAGCTTTCAGCGCTATCTTGCAAATAATAAATTTGAAAGAATCTTGCCAACGATGCATACGCGTTGGCAATGTAGTAGTCTTCTCCGCTTGATAAGGCAAGACTTAACCCTTTTTTTAGGGCTTGAAAACCACCTGAACTATCGGACGAGGCTAAATGACTGCCAATACCAACATATAAACGTGCTTTTAAAGTATCGGAATGAGCATTTTTGAGTTCTCTTTTTAAGCTGTCAATTAATGGGGATTGCTGTTTACCGCGCAAGGGCAAAACAATCGTCATAATCAACAAGCTAAAAAGCGTATATCTAACCGTGGACCTCATATTTTTGGCAAGTTAGTTTTTTTGACGAAGTGGAACAAAGCAAATAGTAAAACCCCGATTTTCAGGGAGCTTATAAAAATACATGATTTCTGCTAGTTTTTTTAGTCTGTGACATGGGCTCATTTGTACGAATGAGGAAAATACCTGAAAACAACTATTTTATGTATGCATAATAAATTATATCTTTGCAAGGTTGAATCGAGATTAGATTAAACACACATGAAAAACCAGGCAAGTGGCTTCACTTGCCTTTTTTGTAGTCTGCACATTTGCTTCGAAGACACTCGTTTGTGAAATCCCGATTTTCAGCTATTTTGCTACGCTCGCTAAAACCTTACTTTTGTGCAAGTGACAACATCCGTTGTCACATTCTTTTAAGTGCAAATAATGAGAAGTAAATTAACGATCTTGCTGACGCTAACACTGGGAATGGCTTACGGACAAAGCCCCTTTATCGGTAGTTACAATGGATCACAAAGAGAGGCTGCCTTAGAGCTATACATCTTGCCGCAACATCATTTTGTTTTTGCTATGAGCTATGGTGCAATAGATCGAACAATTGTTGGAAAATGGGAGCAGAAAGGCGAAAAGATTTTCTTCCAAGAAACAAAGAGCGCCGATCGTGATGCGTTTATAGTCTATGAAGGAATTGATAAAGAACTTTTAGCGGAAAGTGAATTTGTCTTCAAAAATTTTAGCCAAAATACCGGCACTGCATTTCGGATACTTCCTGAGTTTCATCCCGATAGTATGAAGCTAATACATCTAAGAGATGAAAATACATTTAGTATGACCAATAGGCTAAGTGTTACACCCAAAGCGCATTCTTCGTTCTTCCTGAGCGCCCCCAACAATAGTGTGGAAAATGACGTGTATGAATTTAAGCCGGCAACCACTTCAAATACCCTGTATTTGTATTATAATCACGACACGAATTACGATACCTTTCAAATGGAGGCCTATCTAAAAGGGGATAGTCTTTACATGAGCGACGGTGCGGGGGAAAGATTCTTTGCTGTGAAAGGTACGCTAAATTCCGACTATGAAGCATTGTTATCCGATGCTACAGAAAATCAGCGCATTCCGCTGCAACTTGAGGTAGAAGGACTTAATGGCAAAAGAATAATCCTTCAACGTTTAAGGCCCGTAAAACAGTTTAAGTGTTTACTCCATCTAGATGAAAATTCAGCCTATTTTTCCGATCACGAGAACGGAGCAGCTCCTACATCGCCTCCGATATTACACTAACTTGCTATGCATTTGCAGTTGAGCAGTATACTAACTGCAAAAACTCAGAAATTATCTGCTTCTGAGATAGAGAATATCGCAACACAATTAATATGCCTTACGTTAACAATCAGTTGAAGTCAATATACCGTACCAAAAGGCTGGCGAATGTATCGTTGACACTGTCGGCCTTCGCAGCACTGTGGTTTTTTCTCTTATTTGTTGTTGAAAATACAAATTTGTGGGTATATGGTGTATTATTACCTGCACCAATTGCTTTGGTCTCAGCCATTGCATCGTTAATGATTAAAAAAAGCGACAGAGCCTGGTGGGCATTAATTGTGGCTTTAGGTTATAGCGGAATTTTAATTTTTATCGCGTACCTGCTTAACCATATGTGTGTGATTTGCTAAATAGTTAATTCCACAGGGCCGCCAATAGGATAGCCCGTGCAAGTTAGTACGTAACCTTCAGCAAGCGCATGCTCTCCTAAAACCTCGTTATAGCGCATCCACACGTTACCGGTAGAGCAGATTGCGGCGCAGGTACCGCATTGTCCGGTTTCGCAGCTATAGGGTAAGGCTTTGCCATGTTTTTTAGCGGTTTCTAAGATGGATATAGGATATTTAACCTGAATGGTGAAAGTTTCTCCCTTATAATGTATGGTAACAGGATACGCCTTCCTTTCAGGTGGTTCCGGCAGTTGATAGAGCGGAGCGTCCACAATAAAAAGTTCTTTTTTTATGTGGTCGGACCGCACACCTTCAGCACGTAACTTAATATTGATCATGCGCATATAAGCGTTCGGTCCACATAGATAAAAAAGAATATGATCATCCTTATAAAGGTTGTACTTTTGCGCCAGTTGATCCAAAACGCCTTGGCTCAGCCTACCCTCTGTTAACGGAGCTGATTCGCTAAAAAGTAATTCGAGCATAAAACGCTCTTTAAACACGTCTTTCAATCGCAAAATTTCGTTCAAAAATATGGTTGAAAACGCGTTCTTATTACTATAAATTAAAATGACACTGTTTTCTGATCCGTAAAGAATAGATTTAATCTGGGAAAATATAGGCGTAATACCACTGCCGGCAGCTAAAAAACAAAAAAGCAGATGACGGTCATAAGAATCCGGTAGAACAAAAAGGCCGCTGGCACCGATGCTATTAAGTAGATCCCCCTCTTTCGCATGGTCTACCAGCTTTCGAGAGAATTCGCCATTTGGTATTTTTTTTACCGTTATCGTGAGCGGTTCGCTCAAAAGAGGGGATGAGCTGATTGAATAACTTCTCCTTACTTCTTCACCATTGTTGTGCTTAAATAATAATGTCAAAAATTGGCCTGATTTATAAACAAGCGGCTTACTTTCCACTGATTCCAAAACGAAAGACTTCGTGTCAGGCGCTTCTGTTTTAATAGATTTTATGCGTAAAACGATCGAAAGATTGTCCATAACCTTCTTATCCACCCAAGATAGCAAATCCTTTCTGTTGAACAAACTATTCCTTTCGAATCCTAACTTTATCCTCGATGGCCTTTATGACGGGAGTATAGAAGTCGGCATCATACAATTCACAAGCATGCACTAAACCGCCGGGGCTAAAGACATTTACTTCCATTAGCTTATCGCCCACCACATCCAAACCGGTTAGGAACATGCCGTCCTTTTTAAGCTTGGGCCCTACCAGTTCTACAATTTCTTTAATTCTCTTTGTCATCCTCGCTTTACCTGCGGTACCGCCCTGATGTATGTTACTTCTGATTTCGCCTTTTTTTTGTTGACGATGAATGGCGGCGTAGTGGCCATTTACTACAATTGGGTCACCGTCCAGCAAAAACAAACGGATATCGCCGTTTTTTGCTGCGGGAAGATATTCTTGCGCAACAACAAATCCGTCGCGACAAATGGCATCGACAATTTGATTTAAGTTTTTCACTTCTTGTTTATTGATAAGAAACACGTTCCTCCCTCCGGATCCTTGAAGTGGTTTTAGAATAATTTTATTACCGTTGGCCTTATAAAATGCCTCGATATCCGCTACACTTCTGGTTATAATAGTTTCCGGACGCACTTCCCTTGGAAAATACTGGAAGTACATTTTGTTGGATGCCTGTGACAAGCTAGTGGGGTCATTTAAGACCAAAACGCCTTGCTTTTGCGCTAATTGGCCAAATACTATGCCCGCGTTTTGTGCCCAGGGACGTTTGTCGATATCAGCGGAAGGATCATTTCTTAATAGTAGCACGTCAAGATCAGCTGCTTTTATCTGAATTTTCTCGCTCTCTTTAATGGCTTGTAAGAAGGTGTCAGGCGAACGAAATTGTTTAGAGGGTACCTTCCGTGCAAGTCCACCCATTTGCTCGTCGCTAAAATAAGCAAGATCACCCACGCCCAGATAATAAACTTCGTGCCCCATTTTATGGGCTTGTAAGGCCAATCCTGTTGTTGTGTATACAGCAGTTTCCTTCATTAGTTGGTTCACAATAAATGCGATTTTCATCAGTAATAGTTTTAAGGCATTGATTTTTTAAGATAACAGGAATGATGTTCTTTAGTTTAGCATGGTGAAAATATTTCCCCCTTTTTTAATTGTCTCAATATGCTTTAGATACGGACGACTCAAGTAGCGAGGTTTGATCGGTATTTTTGATAATAAACCTCTAAATGTCAATTCGTTAATAACGGGTATGTAATCCTGGCGAATTTTGCCAATGAGCAAAGGTGCAATGTCATTACCTTGTTTGATATACTCGATTAGATTAAGCAACCCTTTTAAATAGACGGCGTCTTTAGTGAGCCCGCCGCCGCGATATACACGCATCGTAATATGAAAAGCGGCCTCAGGAGTAAAAAGATATTTGTCGGTTAACAGAAAAAAGGTATCAACAAATGAATTCCCTGTTATCATGGAATTGACAGCTACTACGCGAGCTGCAAGAATACGCATGCGTTGATTGGTTAATCCGCCACACAAGTATTCTGAAAAGACGGCCAATCCCTCTTGCAGCTGTTCATAACCCGGCACGCCTATATAGAAGAGTTTGAGTGGTTGCGCTTTGCCGTTATAATATGTGACCACATGTGTTCCAATTTCATGCTGAATGAGGGCAAAGGCCCGTTGCTTCGAAATTTGGTAACTTTTATTGATGTTCAGTATGCCACGTGAGACCATGACTCCATCAACATCGTCGCGTACGCGTACGGCGGTTAAGATGGATGCGTCCTGTTTTTTAAGCCATATTAGTTCATTTTCAGCCATTTGTGCGAATTCCCAGGCGTTTAATAAATCTTGATTTTCTTGCTCGTAATTTGGCTCGGCGGCAACAAGGATGGCGCGAGCAACATCCAAAAGATGTTCGTCTATATTGCCGAATATTTGTAAGCTACTGTGCATAAAATCCGGTTTTTCCCGCTCTAACATCATATTCAGCATCCGATCTATCTCTTTTCGTTTATCCCGGAAAAGGAAGGCGATAGTGGGATCAGAAATATCCTCAATAGGTAAGTTGTATATTTTACGCTTGATCAACTCAGGCTCTATCGGCATCGGCCGATAATGAAAAACGGGTGCTTTTAGATACTTATTTTCTGCAAAATTTTTCCATGCATCCATGGTGTTAATAGGCGTCACTAACAGGAGAAAATCAAAAAGATTACTGTATTCTGCCAACTCATTATCAATTTCCCAAACTTTGTCGTCTAACACTGTCGTGCCGAGCATTTCAAAGTGAGTTGCATTATATGAGGTATTTGTGCGAACGAACTCAAATAGGCTTTTGCGTAGCGATTTACCAAAAGCGGCTCGTAATTCGCGCATAAACAAGGGATAGGGCTTGCCGGTTTTAACATCGTTGTAAACAGGTGCTATTTCCACACCGACTAATACAATTTCAGATTGTTTAGCTACATTTTTGTCAATGAGTGGCGAACGTCCCGGGGGAGCAACAGCCGTTTTTTGTTTATCGAGTGACGCCGTGATTTTTTGATTACCTATTCGTAGTGCATTCAGTTCTTCAGTCAATTTTGTCGCCATACTCAACGTCCCTTTTTGGTTGACCCTTATTGTAAAGGCTTTATCGTCCAGTTTGGCTTGATGCCAGATCTCTACGAGCATGAAACCACCGAATTGGTCTGCTAAATATGCAGAGATGAGTTTCAAGAGCTCAGTCAGACCGCTTCCTTCATAGTCGGACGTAATTAAATAGGATGATTCGGTTTTAGCAAGGTTATAAGCAAAGTTGTCTTTGCCCTTTTTAGGAACACGGTATACCAGGAGAAAAGGAACGGGTTTGTCTATCTTGAGTATGCCTTTGTCCGGTAAGGAAAGTCTAATCGGTTCACCTTTTTTCAACTTGTCCTGAATCTGATTCAAAACCTTTTCTTGCTTTTTCTCCATATGATCATTTATCTGTTGAGGCTGTTTGGTATAACTTCTTTAGTTCGGTTTCCAGAGGCAGGATGCTGGCTTGTAAAGCGCGTTGTATGTCCATCAAATGGCTTATGTTGACGCGACCTGTCCACTCGTCCATGAAAGTCTTTTTAAACTCCACGGATAGTACACAGCCAAATTTGCTATATTGAGAGCATATCCAGTTGGAAAATGTGCCACCTTTAAACTTTATGTTCTCTCTAACGTCCGGAAAATGGTCATCAATTGTTGTTTTTGAAAGGGAATCAATAAATGTGTCTATTATCGGCCTCCATTTAGAAATGTTGTTGGCCGTTCCAATATTTATTTCCGGATTTTCGCTGGATATAGCTTCTATATAAGGATCTTTTCTTCTGTGGTTGTAGCTATGAACGTCTAGAACAATGAAATATCCGTAGCTTTGAATAAGATCGAGCAGTACCTTCTTTACCTCTAAATAAAATGTATCGTAAAAAGTTAATATTTCCTCTTCCTGTTCTTGTGTAAGCTTCGTTGCCCATACAGCTAGCCCCCAGGCATCATTAGGTGAGCGGTAGATGGCACGGTCCCTCGGCCTATTCAGGTCCACCATAAAGCGTGAATTGTCAACAACGACTCGATTAACCGGAAAATTTATCATCTCTGCGGTATAGGGGTCTTCTTCGCGCATGCGTTCGTGTTCAGATAAAAGCATATTAGACCGGAGCGACGGCGCTATACTATGCCCGTCATGAATGGCTGTGGCAATGATCGGACTTTTAGCTCTGTATATATGAATTTTAGACTCCATAATAATTTAGGGGAATAACAGGTAAAAGAAAGCATTGTTTCACTTTGCTTTCTTATCGTTTAAAACCATTACCTTTAGCCTATTCCTTTAGGAACGATAGGTTGTATAAGATCCATAAAAAAGAGAAATCATTATATGAAAATATTTGCGAATCGAGTCTATACAGGTGAAACGGTATTGACGGATCAACTGATTACTTGCGAAAAAGGTTTAATTGTAGGAATAAATCGAGGAAATGCCGGCACTGCGGACGAAAGGGTAGCGCATATAGCTCCGGGATTTTTTGATATTCAGGTAAATGGAGGGGCGAGCTACCATTTTACAGCCCATCCGAATGAGCAGTGTTTATCAGATATTGAAGAGGCGTGTTTGACTGATGGTACGGCGTTTGTATTGCCAACCCTTATTACTTCTTCCATCGATAACATCTTAGCAGGCATTGACGCTGTTAGAAAATACATAGAAAAGTATCCACAATCCGCCATTTTGGGAATGCATTTGGAAGGCCCTTTTATTAATCCGATAAAGAGAGGTGCACACCTGTTGAAATATATTAAAAAACCCGAAAGAGCGATGGTTGAGGAAATAGTGAGATATGGAAAAGGCATTATCTTACAGATGACGATTGCACCGGAAATGTTTGACGACCATCTACTCGCTCTCTTGCAGGATTCTGGAATTGCATTGGCTTTGGGGCATAGTAATGCCTCATTTGAAGAAGCAAGAAACGCTTTTAATCTGGGAATTACCCAGGTGACGCATTTGTTTAACGCAATGTCCCCTTTCCAGCATCGGAACCCCGGACTGGTAGGAGCTGTCTTATCCGATGAACGCATCTATGCTCCCCTTGTGCTCGATGGAAAACATGTTGACTTTTCAGCAGCCACAATCGCTTATAAATTAAAGCGAGATAAACTCTTTTTGATTTCAGATGCCTTATTCCTTGGAAAAAAGAAAGCCCGTTTTCAGTGGGAAGAATTTGATGCAACATTAATTAATGGAGAATATGTAAATAGTGAAGGAAATCTTGCAGGAGCCAATATATCTCTCATGGATGCAGTCCAAAATGCAATTAAAGAGCTGGGTGTATCTGTACAAGAAGCTATTGAAATGGCAAGCCGTCGCCCTGCGGAAGCTATAGGCCTTCATGATCGTATTGGAAAAATAGCGCTCGGTTACCCTGCTCGATTTACGTGTTTTGATGCTGAATTAAAAAATGCCCGGGTTTTAAAAGGCTAAAATTCGGGAAAGCAAGATATTTTATAGATATTATTTTTAATAAATCTAAATAACATTATCTTTGAGCTCTTAATCAATTAAAATGAGCACAAAGGTAAGGAAATCCGCATCACGATCACTTTTTTACAGAATAGCAGCCTGGCTTCATCTTTGGTTAGGGCTTATCACGGGTATTGTGATGATAATTGTATGCCTAACCGGTTGCATTTGGGTTTTCCAGGATGAGATAACGGCTTATATCCTTGAACCGGAAACGCGCGTTACTCACCAAGCAGCTCCTGTGCTGACTCCGTCTCAGATTCAACGCATAGCCACAGCAAAGTTTCCGGATAAAAAGGTCTCCTATGCAACTTATCAGCAAGGCCGAGCCATTTATGTAGGGATGGGAGAGGCGCGTCGCGGGGGTACGTCGCTGCGTTTGAACCCTTATACCGGTAAAATTATCAGCGTAAGTGAAAGAAAAGAGGGGGAAGTTGATTTCTTTCGATTTATATTAAATGGTCACCGCTTTTTGTGGTTACCTTATGAAATTGGTCGCCCAATTGTGAATTACAGTACATTGGTATTCGTTATTACTCTTATAACGGGGATGGTACTTTGGTGGCCGGCGAAATGGACAAAGAGCGCACGAGCGAAGAGCTTTTTTATTAAATGGAAAGGTTCGTTTAAACGGGTTAACTATGATTTACACAATGTACTGGGCTTTTATTCATTGTTAATTGTTTTCGCAATTGCTTGTACCGGCATGGTGTACGGTATACAATGGTTTAGCAAAGGCTTGTATTGGACAACTTCAGGAGGAAATTCGTTACCCGATTTTGCGCGTCTTGAGTCGGACTCGCTTCAGATGGGGAAACATTTTACAGGCAAAAATGCAATGGATATTGTATGGAGCAGAGTAATTAGTGAACATTCGCGAGCGGAAGGATTTTATTATAGCTTTCCGGATTCAACAAAACCTAAATCTACCATTAATGTGACTATTTATCCGAGTGCAGGGCAGTACTATAACCATATTGCCTATAGCTTTGACCAGCACACATTAAAACAGCTTCCCCGGCATGAGGTATACGGAGCAAACTTCGCTACGTCCTCGTTTGGCGTAAAACTTCGCAAAATGAATTATGATATCCATGTCGGCTCTATTTTGGGATTGACAGGAAAAGTCATTGCCTTCTTTGCATCCCTGATCGGCGCTAGTCTGCCAATTACAGGCTTTATCATTTGGTGGGGAAAGCGAAAAAAGAAAACGAAGAAGCGAATACCGCGTGAAATACAGAGGTCTATTTCAAGCATCGAACTAAGTGAGAAGCTTATGCCCGAACGGGGTCAAAAGCGACCTATTCCCAGACCTTATAAGCCGGCGTGAATATCAATAAAGGATCTAAATACTGAGGTACGTTATTGATTAGCGGGAAAATAAATTTTCGTCACTGCACAACTTTTACTAAAAAATTAATGGAGTTTTTAAAACACTGATACTAAAGCATTTGTTGCTAGGAAAGCAATGAAGAAAAAAATGGGTATAAATCGCTAATCGTTATTTTATATCCATATGTGTATATTTGTTTTCTATATGGAAAATACCATGCAACCGATACACGAGGGATCGAGAAAAGAAGTAATGACCTATCTTGAGCCGTTTATGCTCAACGAAATGAGTGAATATTTGAAGCCCGTTGAGGAAATGTGGCAGCCGGCTGATTTTTTACCCGACGCATCGCGAGATACTTTTTTTCAAGAAGTTAAGGATCTACAAGATAGCGCAAAGGAACTACCTTATGATTTAGTTGCCGTTTTAATTGGTGATACAGTTACAGAGGAGGCTTTGCCAACCTACGAATCATGGTTGACTATGGTGGAAGATGTTGAAAAACACGAGCAGGGTGGGTGGATGAAATGGGTTCGGGCATGGACAGCAGAGGAAAACAGGCATGGGGATCTCCTGAACAAATATATATACTTATCCGGAAGAGTCGACATGAAACAATTCGAGATTTCGGTTCAATATCTGTTACAGGATGGCTTTGATATTGGTACCGGTCGGGATCCTTATAGAAACTTTATTTATACCTCGTTTCAGGAGCTGGCCACCAACGTCTCGCATCGAAGAGTGGCCGGTTTAGCGAAACAAGCAGGCGATAAACTACTGGCAAAGATGTGTGGTGTTATTGCTTCGGACGAGGCGCGCCATGCAAAAGCTTATATGTCATTTATTTCCAAAGCAGCTGAGGTTGATGCCAGTGAAGTATTGGTTGCATTTGAAGATATGATGAAAAAGAAAATTGTGATGCCGGCGCATTTCCTAAGAGAGGCGGGGGAGCCACAAGGAGAACTTTTTTCGCATTTTTCCGATGCAGCACAGCGTTTGGGAGTCTACACAGCGATTGATTATGTTGATATTTTAAAAGACCTGTTGAACGAGTGGAAAGTAGATGCGATGACCAATTTGAATGAAGCCGGCGAAAAAGCTCGGGATTACCTTATGCGTTTACCCGATCGATTGCTTCGTATTGCCGAACGGATGAAAAATCCGGTGAAACAATACAATTTTAAGTGGATTCATGGCGATAGGTAAATGAAAGAGTAAAATATGGGATGGGGATCTAAGAAGTGATACTTTTAGATCCCCTTTTATTTGTTGAAATTGGGCAATCGATTGCGTTTATTTTTGGTATTTATAAACTTTGTTTGTTAATGTTAAAACATTAGTTTAGTCGTTCGAATTATATCAAATATTCAGATGAAGAAACTAATCATTTTAACGCATCTATTGTTCTCTGTATTTGCGCTGAATGCGCAAGTGAAACAAGCCAAACATATTATTCTTATCGGATGTGATGGATTTGGAGCATATGCCCTACCGGAAGCAGATATGCCGAATCTTAAAAAGCTCATGGAAACAGGAGCTTGGACATTAAAAGCCAGGTCAGTATTGCCTTCTTCGAGCGCGGTCAATTGGGCTTCTATGTTAATGGGAGCAGGGCCAACATTACATGGCTATACGGAGTGGGGAAGCAAAACACCGGAAATCCCTTCAATTTATACCACACGCTATAAACTATTCCCAAGTATTTTCAGCATCATTCGAGATCAACGGCCTAATGAATATACCGCTGCTGTATATAGCTGGCCGGGAATTGGTTATTTGATTGAAAAGGCTGCCATAAGCAGGGCGTTTCCTGCGAACGACGACGAAGAACTTTGTTTGAAAGAAGCCGTAAAGACAATTACGGAAAACAAGCCCCTATTTACCTTTATTCATTTTGACGAACCGGATCACACGGGACATAATATAGGCCATCGCACACCGGCTTATTACAAAGCGCTTCATAAGGTAGATGAGCGAATAGGAGCTATTGTAACGGCGGTACAGAAAGCTGGTATTGCTGATGAAACGATTATAATAGTTTCTGCAGACCACGGCGGTAAAGATAAGGGACATGGTGGAAAATCATTGGATGAGGTTCAAATACCTTGGATCATTCATGGTGTAGGCGTTAAAAAAGGACACGAGTTATCTAGTCCCATCATAACCTACGACACGGCCTCAACCATAGCCTGGATACTTGGACTGGAGGAGCCTGCTGTTTGGCGTGGGAAAGCCGTCAAGGAAGCATTTGACTAGTAGTCCAACGGGTTTTCGTATATAAATTGGTAGTTTAAATCAGAGATTAATTTTGCGGGAGAAATGACCTTTTTATCAAATGAAACGTTTTCGAACGAACTCGGAGGTGCGAAGCCATATTTCTCCGCCATTTGTAGTGTGATTTCTTTTTTACTTGGATGGAGTGGTGAGACTGCATTAAAGAGTTGGCCTTCGATACGTTGATGATACAAGCATAAAATGATTGCCATGATATCATCTAGGTGGATATAATTTGCAAATTGGTTGCCAACTTCGCATACTTTAGCGCTGAAGTGTTTGCCGGGAATGCGGTTATCGCCAAATATACCGCCTAGGCGCAAAATATTCAGCTTATTAACCCGCATCGCGAGCGTCTGCTCTGTTTGGAACAGTTTGGGATCGAGTGATGAATTTGGAATATTTGTCTCATTGATGAGATAAGGTGCACTCGGATAAATACCAACAGAGCTTAAATAAATGATCGATTTTGCTTGGATCTTTTGAAGAAACTTAGCCAGGCGCTCAAATTTCATTAGACAGGTCTGCTGATGCTCACGTTTTTTAGCGGGCACACTTACGAGTACAAGATCATAATGTAGACTACTAATAACAGCTACTGTTTCTGAATCAGTTTCGAAATTAAAATCTAGCAGTAGGGGGGAAATACCTTCAGCCTCCAACGCATTTATTTTGTGCTCAGAGGTTGTGGTGGCGGTTACTTCAAAATTTAATGTCAGTAGCTTTTGGGCAAACCGAAATCCAACCCATCCACAACCGATGATGAGCGCTTTCTTTCTTCGGAACATATAACGTATTTGAAACTTTATTAATACCTTGTCGGTAAAAGTAAAAATAAAGGTTCAAAGTAATGATCTTATCGAATCATATCGTTGTCAGTTCTTGTTTTTCTCATTATCCGTTCGGGCGCCTGAATCGGCCGAGCGGGCGCCTGCGTTTGGCAAGCCTTGATGACGTTTTAATACTTTTTGATCTTTGAAAGACTTGTCAGCTGTTGTCGTTCCTACAAATGGGGTCTTTTGCGTGGCTGATTTTTGTCCTGACTTCATGTTAAGCTCCTTTCTTTTGACGTTTAACCTGATTTGTTTTTAAGTAACAGGCAGCCGGTATAATTGTTTATTACAAAGTGAAATATCCGAGAAAGGCTGCCCCGTATTATGAAAAGTTTAGATTGTTGACATTTCCTTTCCCGGATCGAGGTCTGATAGAAAAACGATTTATTTACACATGAAATAACTACCTTTGCGTTTATTATGGGAACTCTATTAGATTCGGGAATAAAGCCTTACAATCATTATGGCGCATATCTTAAAAAGAAATATGATGATAAGCGCGTTTTTAAAATTATCGTCGACGGTAATTTTACTTGCCCTAATCGTGATGGGAGTAAAGGATTTGGTGGTTGTTCTTATTGCAATGTTGATTCCTTTACCCCGGAAAGCGCCCGAAAGATGCCGACAATTCGCGAGCAGGTAGAACAAGGGATTGAACGAGCCATCAAGGGTTACGGCGCTGAGAAATTTGTCATTTATTTTCAGCCGAATACAAATACCTACGCCCCTGTTCATTATTTGAAAGCCATGTATGATGAAGCTTTGAGTATTGCACCGGAAAATGTAGTAGGATTATCGGTAGGTACGCGGCCGGATTGCATAGATTTTGAGAAGGTTGCATTGTTGGAAAGTTATACCGATAGGTTTGATGTGGATTTAGAGATGGGCATGGAATCGATCTATAATGATACATTAAACCGAATCAATCGGGGATGTTCGCATGAAGAGCTCGAAGTGGCACTCAATCTGGTACAAAATAGCCCACTTGATATTTGCGTTCACACCATCTTTGGTTTTCCCTGGGAATCAAAAGAGATGATGCTAAAGTATGCTGACGAAATTAACCGGTTTCCGCAAATCAAATTTGTGAAATTACATCACCTGCACATTGTGGAAGGATCCATTATGGGTGTTCAGTATAAACGCAACCCCTTTCCACTCTTTAGCTTGGAATCTTACACCGATTTTCTCTGTGAATTTATTCCGCTATTGCGTCCTGATATTATTATACAGCGCCTTTTTGGGCTGGCTGATCAAGAGCTGCTTATTGCGCCTAATTGGGGACTTGGTAAATCAAGTATCCAGACCTACATCGACAAACAGCTGGAAAAAAGGGAGGCGGTACAGGGATCTCGATTCATACCTGTTCAAAACACTGCTAATACGTTTTAAATCGATTTATTCGCATTAATTCAATTGTTTTTAAAATCCAAAAATGTATATTCGTAGCATACTTTCAATGCGTATTGGAAAAAACTATATTAAACGTACTATTCATGAGTAATATCCAAACCCCTTCCTCCGGCCAGCGCTATGTGGTGCCACTGATTACATTAACGATATTATTTTTTATGTGGGGATTTATAACCTGCATGAATGATATCTTAATACCCTATTTAAAGCAGTTGTTTAGCTTGAGTTTTTTTGAATCCATGCTGGTGCAATTCTGTTTTTTTGGTGCTTATTTTATTGGCTCATTGATTTATTTTGTCGTGTCTTCCAAGTGGGGTGATCCCGTGAACAAAATCGGTTATAAAAAATCTATTATCGCCGGCATTATCTTGTCTGCGGTAGGCTGTGTATTGTTTTGGCCCGCAGCTACTACCTCGTTATATGGATTGTTTTTAACGGCGCTCTTTGTATTGGGTTTGGGTTTTACTATATTACAGATTACCGCGAATGCGTATGTTTCTTTGTTAGGCCCCGAAGATGGTGCTTCTAGCAGACTCAATATGACACAGGCTTTTAATGCGCTGGGGACTACCATTGCCCCTGTATTAGGAGGACATCTTATATTTGAGTTTTTTGCAGATGGTGACTCCATTAGTCCGCAAGCTACTCGTATTCCTTACCTTATTTTCGCTATAATTTTATTATTGGTAGCCGTCTTTATCTCGACCGTTAAGCTGCCTTCTTTTGAGTCAAGTGATGAAGAAAAAGATGTTAAAGGATTAGGTGCATTAAAATTTACACATTTGCGTTTAGGTGTCCTCGGAATTTTTTGTTATGTAGGTGCGGAGGTAGCCATCGGCAGTTTTATCATCAGTTTCCTTGAGCAAGAGCAGATTATGGGCTTTACCGAATCTATAAGTAAAAACTATCTTTCACTTTATTGGGGAGGGGCAATGATTGGCCGATTCTTAGGCGCTATCTATCTTAACCACAATATCGATTTCGGCAAGAAACTTATTTATATGGTAGGAATGGCAACGCTTGTATTTCTGTTAATTTTTAGTTTAGTCGATCTGACCTTTTCGCAAGTAAGCTTCTTCCTCGTATTCATAGTGTTGAATTTGCTTGGTTTTTTAATTGGAAAGGCAGCTCCGGCACGTACTTTAGCTATATTCGCCGGCATTAATGTTTTGTTGCTGATTTCCAGTATTGTAAATACAGGCGCTTATGCGATGTATTCGATTTTAGGAATTGGTATATTCAATTCGATCATGTTCTCTAATATATATACCTTATCAATCGCGGGCCTTGGTAAATATACAAGCCAAGGGTCTTCGCTATTGGTTATGGCTATTTTAGGTGGTGCCATTGTTCCTGTAATTCAAGGCGCATTAGCAGACCAATTAGGTGTTCAACTTTCATTGATTTTACCGGTCGTTTGTTATGTTTACATTTTTGGTTTCGGTATCTACTGTTCAAAAAAGCTTAAGCATGTCGAGCAAACAGGGCCTGTGGCAGGTGGGCATTAACCGATTGAATCGTCTAATAAAGTCGTTGAGTAGGGGAGTAGTTGAGTAGTGAATTAGTAGCAGCAGCGGCACAGGCCTAGTTGAATGGTCATGATCTTAATGTCTGACCATTTAACTAATTAACGTATTACCGACTTTATGATGACGTCCTTATGGCAAGAAGAAACGACGAGTAGTCTTTAATTTCTCAACTACCTGACTATTTAACTACTTAACTACTTAACGTATTATCGACTTTACGATGACGTTCCTACGTCCTTATGGCAAGAAGAAACGACGAGTAGTCTTTAACTTCTCAACAACCTGACTATTTAACTACTTAACGTATTACCGACTTAACTTACTCACAAATCGGTTTATTGTTCATCGTTAATTTCTATCCAATGCCCGTCCGGATCCTGAAAATATATCTGATGGATACCATCTACCCTCGTTGTAACTTTGCCTTTGTTTCCGGGCCAGTCGAAATAACTGATTTGATGACTTTCCAGGTTGTGAATAAATTTGTCTATATCATTTGTACTAAAACATAGGTGATCATTCTTTTCTCGTTCCACGCCTCCTTTAGCACCTTGAATAAGATGTAAACTTCCGGCTTGGCCTAAGGTAAACCAAGTATGTAGGCCATCATGGAAGGGTTCAGGAATCTCGGTAAGTTGCAAGACATTTTTATAGAAAGCAGTACTCTTTTGTAGGTTCTCTACGTATACCGCGATATGATTCAACTTTAGCGTGTTCTTTTCTTGGGCTTGCAACATACTTGCCCCAAAAAACAAAAAGCTTGTCAATAGAATTCCAGTAATTTTCATGTTAAATTTTCTAAATGCAAGGCCAAAAATTCGTTAGTAAATAGCCTTCAATGTATAGCGAGTCGGACCCCGCTCACTCATCGAAGGTAATTAGCATAAATTCATTTTATTGCCTTGCGGTAATTACATTATAAAGTGGTTTGTCGATCTATCGTTATAACTGGGCGACAATATAAGGAAATTTATGCAAACTGGTTTCTATGTTTTCGTTCAATCAGATGTTTCGCAAAAAATAATTACCGTTGTTGTTTTGCTATTTTTTTTAGTAAATTGCCTGCTGAAAGAATTTGATATGAGAGGAGGACAGGCAGATTTGCCCTTACATTATGGGCATGTTCCCAAATGGTTAGCGCAACGGATGAGTCTTTTAGGCGGTGCGATTGTGGAAGCCATTGTAGTGGAATACGGACGAGATATGTTTCTTCGTAAATTGAGTGACCCCTGTTGGTTTCAATCGCTGGGTTGTGTATTGGGGATGGATTGGCACTCTTCTGGCATTACGACTTCCGTTATGGGAGCATTAAAAGCTTCTATAAACAAAAGAGCACACGAGTTAGGTATCTACATCTGTGGTGGGAGAGGCAAACATTCTTTGAAAACGCCGGATGAGCTTATCCGCATTGCGTCTGCAACGGGTTTGGATGGCAACAAGCTTGTACAGTATAGCAAGCTTGCGGCAAAAGTTGATAACACAGCCGTCCAAGACGGCTTTCAGCTGTATTTACATTCTTTTGTACTAAGTATTGATGGAAGCTGGGCAATTGTTCAGCAAGGAATGAATACCGAAACTCGATTGGCTCGGCGTTATCATTGGCATGCTCCGCAGGTTCATTCTTTTATCGAGGAGCCGCATACTTTCATTTATGGAGATAACCAAGGTCAAATATTAAATCTGACCGACCGAAATGCCGCATTGACAAGGGAAGCAATACTGGCGATTACAAAGGAGCGCCCGGGTTATATTCTACAGGAGGCTAGAAAAATTATCATGCCTTCTCATCATGATGTAAGGAAAGAAGATGTAAACCTAAAGCGTCTAGGTACTGTGCTGGCATTGGCTGAGGAGCAAGCCGTGCAGACGATGGAAGAGTTGCTTTTGTTGGAAGGACTCGGGCCCAGAACACTGCAATCGCTCACATTAATCAGTGAAGTTATTCATGGTACAGCTAGTCGTTTTGAAGACCCGGCACGTTTTTCTTTCGCTCATGGTGGTAAAGATGGGCATCCTTTTCCTGTACCGACAAAAATATACGACGAATCCATAGCCATTCTTCAACAGGCATTGGAGAAGGCAAAAATCGGATTCAAAGCGCGTTCAGAAGCCATTAAGAATTTGTCGAAAGTAGCCTTGCAAAAAGAAAAAGACTTTATACCTAACCATCAATTGGATCAGCTAGTAGCTAAAGAGAAGGCTGTTTCTTGGCAATATGACGGACGAACCGTTTATGGAAGAGAACAGAAACCAAAACAAACAAAGATTCAGTTAAGTCTGTTTTAGATACCTATGAATAACAAACAATTGGATTATACCAACATAACCATATCCGAAGCAACTGCCATGCAAAAGGAATTACAGAATTCCTTGGTACATTCACCCTTGGAGCAGGAGATAAAAACGATTGCCGGTGCCGACATATCACTTAACCGCTTCAGTGATATTATTTATGCAGGAATTGTCACGCTTGATTTTAACACGTTAAAGCCTTTAGCTTACTCGTTGGTAAAGAGCAAAACTTCGTTTCCTTATGTTCCCGGTTTTCTGGCCTTTCGGGAGGTTCCTGCTTTGGTGGAGGCTTTTCTTCAAATGACCGTGAAGCCGGATGTCATCATGGTGGACGGTCATGGCAT
The DNA here is from genome assembly GCF_030372825.1 of Olivibacter sp. 47. NCBI lineage: Bacteria > Pseudomonadati > Bacteroidota > Sphingobacteriia > Sphingobacteriales > Sphingobacteriaceae > Olivibacter > Olivibacter sp. 47. Next base: position 3,658,852 of record NZ_JAUCNR010000001.1, on the reverse strand, counting down.
TGCCCATCCCAGAAGATTGGGCATTGCAGCGCATTTAGGCGCTTTAATTAACATTCCCACGCTTGGTTGTGCCAAGAAGAAACTATATGGAAATTTCGAGGAGCCCTCGGCCGTGAAGTATAGCTTTAGTCCACTTAAGCATAAGGAGGAACTGTTGGGGTATGTATTAAGAACCAAAAACTACGTTAAACCGGTGTATATTTCGCCGGGTAACCATCTCAGTATAGAAGACAGCTTGCGCATTGCCATGCATTGTATAGGCACTTATCGACTTCCTGAACCAACAAGGAAAGCGCATGAATTTGTCAACTTATTTAGAACGGGTCAATTGAAAGAAGGATTCTTTCAATTGACGACAAATGACACTTTATTTTAAAAGTTATGAAGGCAGTTTAAAGGCCTGTCTGGCAAATAACTTCCAATTTCCACTTTGCTTCTGAAAAACCAGTAATACGCCGATTCTTACGGTGCCGGGTTTACCGCCGTCGTTCGTTTCTCCGCTCAAGATGTGGTGAACGGTAGCCACGTCCCCTGATATATTGATTGTTTGTTCGCTTAAATTAATGCTAAAAAAATCCGATTTTCCTGATGTGAGACTCTCTATAAAAGCCGCCTTATCTTCATGTTTGCCGCTTGAATGCCAATAATTTAGCTTGTCGGCAGCTATCGCGTCGAGCGCCTGCCGGTTACCACTGATCATGGCTAAACGAAGATCTTCTACGGCTTTTAAAAGCTGTTTTTCCTCGGCAGTTTGACCATAGGCCAATGTACCTGATACAATCATAGTTAAGAATAGGAGAATTTTTGGTCTTAGCATAAGTGCTTGTTTTTTTAACAAACATATGCAATTTTACTTTTTTATTCAACCTAAAATATGGCCATCGCTATTTAGCAAGCCCGGGATGATCCTCTCGAAGTATGTCGGGCCTGACAGCCGAACCTGCGGGATTAGCACCTGTAATGTCATCTTCCAGGTTGTGTCCGGTAATAGCGGAGCGATTGGTTTCTGGCGGATTGCTTTTTTCTTGCCGCTTTTTGTGCGCTTTTTGTTGTTTACTCACCTTTCTTTTATTCAAATTGTCCATATTACAAAGTATTATGCCTGTCTTTACTAGTAACATAATTATATCTCCCTGGTTTGTTCTTTTATCATTATTTCTTCCATTGGCAGAATAGGAAGATAAGCAATGCCTGTTCGTAGAGAAAATTATCCTGTTGGTAGAAAAGACCATAAAAAACGAGAAATTCCTGCAACGTTTCTACATCAAAAGCGTCTTATATACAAAAAGCGTAACAGCTTAGAGGGGTGATAAAGATTATTAAAACGCTTAATATGCCCGGCCGGCAAATATATTTTACCATTAAATAACAGGAATGAAAATCGTTCGGTCATGAACGTTAAAAAATTAAAATCAGTAAAATGAAAACATTATTAATCGTAGCGCTATTGGGTACTTCTGTACTGAGCGCGCAGGCCAGTGCTTTAGTTTTAAGCGATGTATCGCATGTCGGTAAAATCGAAGAAAAAAAGAGTGAAGCAGAAGAACTGAAGCAAAAAGTGGAAGTACAACTTTATAACCTAAATATGCTGAATAAACAATTTAAAATGGCACAGGAAGCCATTAAGAATTCAAAAGGAAGCCATAAAGATATCGATAAAGATTTTGAGTATTTTCACAGTTTATTATTGGAAGACTCAAAAACACAGGATAACGCAAAGGAGATCGATGAATCCGTGCAACGCCTTAAGAAAGAATATGCACGCAAACATAAAAATAGAGCTGCGTATGAACTTAAAGAACAAAAGAGCTTAGCTACGAGCATGCAAAAAGAATTGAATAGCCATATTCGTGAATGCAAATCTTTGAAGGCCAAGTACAAAAAGTACTTAAATGGAAATGTAAGCCCTGAATTGCGAGACCTGGAAACTAAGCTGGAAGAGACGGAAAAGATACTAAAGGAGAGCACCGAAAGTAATATTCAAAATGCGACATACTATGATCGGAAGCTTGAAGATATCAAGAAGGTGTAATGTGTTAAAAACTCAAAAAAGGAAATCACAGCGGCTCCCTTTTTGTAACAATAGCCACCTTTCTACATCTAACTAGAAAAAAGCCATGCTAATAACAACAACACCTAATGTAGAAGGTAAAAAAATAGTAAAATATATCGGCTTGGTAAGTGGCGAAACCATTATAGGTGCTAACTTTTTTAGGGATATATTTGCGGGAATAAGGGATTTTGTAGGAGGCAGATCCAATTCATATGAAAAAGTGTTAAGGGAAGCAAAAGATACCGCAGTTTTTGAAATGCAACAGTACGCCGCATCCATTGGAGCAAACGCAATCGTAGGAGTGGATCTTGACTATGAAACGGTGGGAAACGGAGGAAGTATGCTTATGGTTACTGCGAGCGGAACAGCTGTTGTAATAGAATAAGAAGCAAAGAAATGTTAAAATTTTGTTAAAGTCGCAAGGCTTTTTGTCATCGTGTCCAAAATCGGTTATCTTTGTATCATCATAATTTAGGTTTATAATTGGTTAATGAAAGTCCTTAATCTCCCCGGTTAAGGACTTTTCTTTTTGAATACAATACGGGCCGGAATCGCATCATTCGTTTATGTTTGCTGATTTTTGATATGCTGTAGTAGGATATTCGCCCGATTTTCGACGCTAAGTTTTGGTATAGTAATAAGTTTATAGCCGCATGAGGTATAGATACTTCGCATCATGCGATACGTTTCCATTGCTAATGAAAAGCTCTGCTTTCGCTCAGCATCTTGATGATAGATGGCCCGCCAGGGGGGGGAGGATAAATACAAAGGCATTATATCGAAAGGAATTAACACTCTGTTCTAAACAGGGAAAGGGATCTAAGTGACATAGTTTAACATAGCCCAGGATATCCGGTATTCCACGATCAAAAATGACGGGTGCTTGTGTTGGTAGATTTTCTCGATAATTTTTCATATCAATTTCCAGCATTTTTTTAGCGAAGTGTAATTTATTCTTCCAAGGCAGTGCATCGCCGTCTTTTTTTTTCTGTTCCTGAATGATGCGTCTACCGGATTCGTTTATAGTTAGAAATCCCTCTTTATGTAGCTGCTGTATTAATGACGTTTTGCCCGAACCAGGGCCACCTGTTAAGACAAAGAAGTTCGTCTTGTTATATATTAATGGTTTCATTTAATAGTTTATTGAATTTAACATTATGTTCAGCAGGGATAGCCTTCATAAGCCGATCTTTGCCAAGTACTTTAAAACTAGAGGAGGGATTAATTTGTGCAGGTAAAATTAGGCACGATAGAAGAGATATAGGCTATAATAAAAAGAGAGGTTAATGAGGTAAAGGTTCACTTATTAAGTCCAACCGGGATGATTATACCAAAGACTCCGCAAGATACAAATTTTTCTATTTTTGTTATGTTTTAGGCGACTAAAAAAGAATATTTACAGGGTGTCCTCGGTGCTTGCTGCGCTATTTAGAATGATTTTAGCGGTTACCAATGCTTGTCCGACATGACGTTGCGCATGCTCTGCTGCGTGAAAAAGCAAACCGATGAGTGTGGTTGGGATTTTTTTTCTTCCAATACCCCTTGCTTCTGTTAGTGAGGCAGGATCTATCTTTCTCAGCTCCTGAATAGCATTTGAAATGCGATTATCAAGTTGCTTCAATAATTGATGGGTATCAATCGATTCTTTTTTTTGCCCTTCGTTTTGGAGGTAAACAAATTGTTCGTCTGATAAGGCCCGCTGTTGCGCGTAAGTGAACATACGATCAATTACTCCCGTAATGTGTTGTAAATGAAAGGCAACAGAAGCGATGTTTGCGGGTCTTTCCCAAAGTTTTTCTCTGGGAAAATCAGCTAGCAAGCTTGTCAATTCTTCCTTTACCTGAAGCAATGCATGTGCTACCGGTTGCAATAAAGGAGGAACACCGTCAATGGGGCCCGCATCCAAACCTCTAACGTTGATTCCATTTTATGTTATTGTTACTATGTTTGACGTTTTTGGGCACACCTTCTGTGCTTACCTGACAAAAATCATGTAAAGCTGCCAACGTTCTTTGCCTTCCTATTTCGATAAGATAATCCGCCTTATGGTAATCCCAAACACCTACTACATTCCGAGGTATATGAACGACAATATCCGGTTTATATAGGTCAATGGAAAGTTCTGTAATCTTTCCAAGCATGGTCAATATTGCTTTTTGTGTAATAGTAAGGTAGCCACCGATTTACTATTAGCCTTTGCCAATGAAAAAGTTGTTTCTTCCGGCGCATTTAGGTTTATGGCTACCACCAGCGCGTCTCCCTGATTAGGAAGATGATTGAGTGGTAATGGATTTATCAAGCCCCCATCTACAAGGATATTGTCCATATGATTAACCGGCGTAAAAACACCTGGGATAGCGATAGAGGCTCTTACGGCGTCAAAGAAGCTCCCTTGTGTAAAGGTTATTTCTTTTTGATGAAGTATATCAGTAGATACAGCAATGAAAGGAATGGGCATGTCTTCAATATACATATCGGGAATAAAGCTCTTAATTTTGTTAAAAACGCGTTCCCCTTTCATGACACCTGAACTACTCCACGTGAAATCCATTAAGTTAAAGACATCCCGTCGCTTTAATGTTTTTAGCCATGAGGTGAAATCGTCCAATCTGCCCATGGCGTATAATCCGCCAATAAGGCTGCCAATAGATGAGCCTGCAATGGATTTTACGGTGAACCCTTGTTCTTCTAATACCTTAATTGCTCCAATTTGAGCTATGCCGCGCGCTCCACCGCTAGATAATACCAATGAGATTGAAGTTTTCATTCAAAGCTAATATATAGATAATGTTTAAAAGACAGGAAGAAATTACATAACTTAATGTATAGAAAAAATATTTACGAGTGGAAATTTTTGATCGATTGGTAATTTGTTCTATATTGCGGCTAACTGACTAATAACTAACACTAATGACTTATTGGAAGAAATTAATAGACGCTGATAACCAGCGTTTAGCGGGGCTTGATCATTTGCGGGCGCTTGCTATTGTTCTGGTTTTTTTATGTCATTACCGAGCTTATGTCAGACCTGAATGGGTTGACCTCATCGGGAGTTTTGGTTGGACAGGTGTTGACCTTTTTTTTGTGCTGAGTGGTTTTTTGATAGGAAACCAATTAATTCGTCAAATGATATCTCTTGGACGTATAAACTTTCAGGAGTTTTACATTAGCAGAAGTTTTCGGATCTTACCTGTTTATTTCTTCGTTGTCTCGTTATATTTTTTGTTTCCTATGATTCGCGAACGCGAAGGAATCGCTCCTTGGTGGCAGTTTCTCACGTTTACGCAGAATTTTGATTTGGATTTCGGTACGGAAGGTAGCTTTTCGCATGCCTGGTCTTTATGTATCGAAGAGCAGTTCTATTTGGCACTCCCTTTCTATATAAGTGCTTTTTGGGATGAGACGCGCCCCGGTAAAGCTTTTTGGCTGTTACTGGGATTTTTTTTGCTCAGCGTTTTATTGAGGGCCCTGAACTGGTTTTATTTTGTGGAGCCGTTTTATGCAAATAATATAACTGATGGAAGATTTGTAGCTTATAATAAATGGGTGTATTATCCCACTTATAATCGTTTCGACGGTTTGCTGGTAGGAGTGGGGATTGCGGCCCTGGTAAACTTTTTCCCAACATGGATAAAACGAATTGAAAAGCATGCAAATGCCTTATTCATAATAGGTGCATTGTTGATTTCCGTTGCCTATTTACTGTTAAAAGAGGATCGGCTCGATTTTTGGCCTACTGTTCTCGGTTTTCCGTTGATTTCTGTTGCCTTTGGTTTTATGGTGTTAAGTGCCATTTTGCCTGCAAGTTTTTTATATCGGTTTAAATGGCGGATTAGCGCGTTAATCGCTACTTTATCGTATAGTATTTATTTGTGCCACAAGTTTGTTAATCATCTACTTCAGGCTCCTCTTAACGCATTAGATATCCCAATTGATAGCAACTGGCGTGTTGCTGTCTGCGCCTTAATGTGTATACTGATTGCCCTTCTTTTAAATCGGGTTATTGAGTATCCATTTATGAAACTAAAGAGCACGATCCTAAAAAAGCGGCGACAAAGGACCAAGAACCCTTTGTTAGTCACTTAAACGCAGCGTGTATATACCACCAATTAGTTTTTCAGAATAAGCTGTTGGGATTGCATTTTCCATAAATGTGCATAAAGCGAATCCGTGCTTAGTAGTAATTCTTGATGTGTTCCCTGTTCGATGACCTTACCTTTATCGAGGACGATGATTTTGTCGGCACTATAAAGTGTGCTTAGGCGATGTGCTATGACAATAATGGTTTTATTTTCTTTTTTCAGATGTTCGATGGTGTTCAATACAAATTTCTCTGAAGCGGAGTCGAGTGAAGATGTTGCTTCATCAAGGATTAAAATCTCCGGATTTCGATATAAGGCTCGGGCTATAGCGATCCGTTGGCGTTGCCCACCGGAAAGTGACAAACCATTTTCCCCTATAGAGGTGTAGAAGCCTTGGGGTAACGATTCAATAAAATCTATAATTCCGAGCTGAGTGGTAATATCGATGATCCGCTGCATATCGGGGGTATAGTCTCCCAGCGCAATATTACTTACTACATTGCCCGAAAACAAATCAATATGTTGAGGTACAACAGAAATCGTTTGGCGAAGAGAGGTGTTTTTTATGTGCTTTAAATCGTATTTGCCAATGGTAATAGTTCCACTTTGAACGGGATAAAGATTTTGCAAGATGGAAATGAGGGTCGACTTGCCGGATCCACTTTCACCAACGATGGCGGTAAACTTCGCCTTGGGAATTGTTAAGCTTAATTCGTCAAAGACGTTATCTCGTGTTCCATACCTAAAGGATACGTTCTTAATTTGGATGTCGCCTATATTTTCTTTCGTTAATTCGAGGTCACTGCTGTCTTTTTCGCGCTCCAAATCGAGTATTTCAAAAAGACGGTCGGTAGCGATCATGGCATCCTGGACTGTTTTGTTCATGGTGATTAGCGACGTGACCGGCCCTGTAAAATAACCGATGAGCGCATAAAATGAAAGGAGTTCGCCCGGCGTAATTTGGTTGCTCAAGACATACGTGGCTCCTACCCATAAAAGAACAATTGTAATCAGTCTTGAAATCAATTCCGAGGAGGTAGTAGAAAACACCCCATTCAAATTGGAACGGTATCCTGTTTTCAACAACTTTACGAATCTTGTTTCGGTTTTTTCATTGGCGTAGCTTTCGGCGCCGAACTGTTTAATGGTCCGAATAGAATTTAGGCTCTCAACAAGTTGAGATTCGAGTTCAGCAGAATCCTCCATTAATGTTCTTTGGGCCTTTTTATTCAGTTTATTACTTATAAAATAGACTACTAGATACATTGGAATCACGGTAAGTATAAGTAAGCCCAGTTTCCAGTAGTAGGTAAACATCATTAAAAAAGAAAAAGTTACAATGAAAATGTTTACCAAAAGTTAACGCTTACTTCATTGAGAAATATCCTGATTTTTACAGCATCATTGATTCTTGAAATAACCTCACCGACTCGCATGGTGTCAAAGAATTTTTGAGGCAATGTTAACAGGTGCTTATAGTAACCAAGTATAAGTTGAGCATCAATAATCTGTCCCATTTTTAGTGTGAAAATGGTTTTTGTGGCACCAATAAATAGTTGAAATCCGAGCAAAACCAGCATCATTGTACTCATGAGATTCAACAGGTTGACATTTCTGTCAACCAAAACAAAATCTACGATTTTCTGTACAAATATGGCCGTAGATAACCCCAAAACAGTATATACGAGGGCTCCCATCAATATTTGGATCAGCGTTCCGGTTTGTGGCTTTACAAGATTCCAGAAACGGTAAGAGGCACTGGCTGTTTTCCTGCCTTTTTCGAATGATTCCGAAGGAATCAATAAGACAAGGGCACCGGTCCATATCTTTTTAAAGTCTTCGTGCGATTTCTTATGAAATTGGCCATCCAGTGGATCCATGACCTCAATCCAGTGCTTCGTCACTTTATATATGACAACATAGTGCTGCAGCACTCCCTCCACTACGATATGAGCAATGGCCGGTTTTGGAATTTTAAAAAGGCTTTCAAAGGGTCCCCTAACTCCTTTTGCCTCAAAGCCTAACAATTGGGCCGCTTCTAAGATGCCGAGTACCGTGGTTCCTTTTTTATCCGTCCCTGCCATCTGCCTTACATTCGCTACGGAAATTGCCAATTTATAGTGAGCGGCAACAGATGCAATACAAGCAGCTCCACAGTCGGTTATATCACGTTGTTTTACTCTCGTGGTCATAAACTTCTTTCTAATTTGCGATCTCGTACACGGCACTTTGCTACATGCTACGATGCCGCCTTTATATTGGGATTTAACCAGTTGTCCACTTTATCATATAGTAATTGAAACAGCGTTCTTTCGGTAACAGAAAATCTTGCCGTAAAACTCATGCCCTTCTTTACGTAGCCTTTATAGCCGTTTTTCAATGTAAGATGATCATTATTCAAAGCGCAACGCACCTTAAAAACCGGTTGTTTGTCGTTCAACATGACGATGTCGTCAGAAATATCAATTACCCGCCCTGTTAACAGCCCCCATTGATTATAATTGAAAGCATCTATTTGAAAGCGAACTTCTTGTTCTTTTTTTATTAAACCAATATCGGAAGGATTTATATAGCAGAAAGCCAGTAGGGTGGTGTCGGGAGAAATTTCAGCTACCTTTTGGTTTGCGAAAACATAAGTTCCCTTCTGCATGCCCACTAAATTTTGCACCGAACCGTCAATAGGGGCCGTTACCACAAACTGTTTTCTTTGTTCATTGATATCAATTTGCTGACTTAATAATTGACGCAGTTCGTTTTGTAATTGATTGACCTCTGTTTGCCACTGAGCCTTATATTTTCTTGAAACCATTGCTAAAGCAGCAGACGCTTGCTTATACTCAAAATCGTATTTGTCATATTCTGCTGAAGATAGCATCTTCTTTTTATATAGCTTACTATAGCGATTAAATGTGTTTTCCGCTTGCTCTTTGGCAATTCGGGCGTTTTCAACTTCTTGTATATATTGTTGCCAGATGGCAAAGTATTGTCCTGATTGAAGATTGGGAGGGCTGAAATCTTCGGCATTAGCCTGCCTGATTAAGGTATGAAGATCTTTAACAAATAAAGAGATTTCTTGTTGCCTTCCCTTTACCAAGAGGTCTTGTTTATTGGACGAGCTTCCGTCGATGATCAACAGTGTGTCGCCTAATGTCATTTTTTGATTGTCTTTTAAATTGAAATATACCAATCTGCCGTTAACAGGAATGCTAACGTCTGTTTTTTCAATTGAAGACTGCAATAGGCCGCTGCCCTTTACGCTTATATTTATTGTTACTAATGGGAGGGAAGCAAATGCCAATATAAATAATAATAAAATGCCGAGATAAATAATCTGTGTTGTTTTTTTGACACGTGCAGTATAAACAATGGATGTATTACTGATTGTTTCTACTGAATAGATAGGCATTGACATAATCCTGATGACTTGGTTGTTGATTGCTCGCTTACCGATCATCCCAAATTGCGCCAAAACATAAATGAGTTGAGGAGCTTTGGGCTACCGATAATATTTGCCGGACTGGTTAAACATTAACAGTCGCCTTCGTTAAAGGCTACCGTTAATGTTTGTTATTAGAACTGTAATCTATAGAGAGAAAATAGTCTGAAGAAGGGTTGTTGCAGTTTTGCCTACATACTCAAAAGTATCTTTAAGGATTGTACGAGTACCGCCTACAACAATACCTAATAAGTCATTAACAGGACCTCCTCCTTCTACAGTTCTTAATTCAGAAGCGTTCATTTCTTCAACACCAAAGTTGTTCAAATTTAAATTTTTCATAACAAAGAGATTTTTGCTTATTGTCCTTACTCTTTTAAGGCCTTTCAGGATACGCCTATGCTGGCCAGCATGTAACAAATATATATAATTAATAAGCTAATAGGAGCTGCGGTTGGAAGGGTGGCCCGTTTAGGATTATTAAGTTGTCAGTGCTAAAACACGTAGTTTTCTTGCTGAAATATAATGCGTTAGCCGTTTTTTTTATCTGAAGGTTGTTGATTAAATGATCCTTGCCTTTTTGTTCAGTTTTTTTTAAGCATGAACTTGCGCCTGTTGTATAAAATGATTTCATAGTTAACAGTTGCCACTAAAGGAGGAAAGGGTTGAGGCGGACGTGCCGCCATGTTATAAGCCTAACAGTTATCCTTTTGGGGATAACTGTTAGTGGCTTTTTAAACACTTTGTCTTATAATGAAGAAAGTGTTTGGAAAATAGTCACCAATGTTTTGTTTACGAATTTGAATGTATCGTTAAGGACTGTGCCAACACCGCCTACAAGAATATTCAATAAATCGTTAACAGGACCGCCACCTTCTACGGTTCTTAATTCGGTAGCGTTCATTTCTTCTACGCCTAGGTTGTTTAAATCTAATTTTTTCATAACAAAGAGATTTTTGTCGTTGCCCTTACTCTATCACGGCTTTTCAGGATACGCCTGCGCTGGCCAGCACGTAACAAATATATATAATTAAGTAAATTAGGGCTTCACCGAAGCAATGAAAGCAGAACAACGCTTAATCCTTATTCACTCATGAAAAAAGTGGATTTTCACTTAATTGAAGGTATTTTTAATCTGTTTTTTTTAAAAATCTATGTCTTATTAAGTGTTTGGTCTTTTTGTTCATTTTTTATAATGTGATTTATCGGCTTTTAATGGAGTAACAGCAGTAGTTTTGATTTAGTTACAAAAGAAGAACAAACAACTTCGGGAAACAGTATGTAAAGAGGCAGGAAGAAAATACTAGAGAAAATTAAGCTTCTCTATACCAACTTTAGAAAAATACTATTTAAAATTGCCATTTTTAAAGATCAAAAAATACAAGGAAACATGAAGGTAAGAAAATACTCGGGGGAATTAGTTGATTTTGATTTACAGCGATTGAAAGGTTCGTTGACAAAATCCGGGGCTTCGAATGAGACCGTTGAACTCGTTTGGGAAAAGATGAACAAAACGATATTTGATGGTATGTCTACTAAACAGTTATATCGGTTAGCTTTTCAACTATTAAAGCAGCAGCGAAATTCGTTAGCTGCTCGTTACAGCCTTAAGAAGGCACTTCGTGACCTAGGGCCCACAGGCTATCTTTTTGAAAAATGGGTGGCAAGATTATTTGAACATACAAATCATCACACGTTGACGAGTCTCATACTTGAAGGAAATGCGGTAAGTCATGAAGTTGATGTAATTGCCCAAAAAGATAATGATTTATTATTGATCGAATGTAAATTCAGAAATACGGTTGATGCGAAGGTTAGCGTTACAAACCCCATGTATTTTCTCTCACGATTTGTTGATCTCAGCGATAAAGAATTCAACTTCTTTGATCGCCCCATTAAATTTACACAAGCCTGGCTTGTTACGAATGCGTATTTAACAAAAGATGCAATCGAATTCGCAAATTATTATAAGCTGAATTTGCTCTCCTGGGATTATCCCAATGGTTTGAGCATAAAAAACCGAGTTGATAGCGCCGGCCTATATCCCTTAACTTGCCTGACTTCCATTAATACACAGGAGAAAGATAAGTTGCTTTCTTTAAATTATATGCTTGTGAAAGACATTCTGGATGAGCCTCGAATACTTGAACATTTAAATACCACCACCTATCGCAGAAAGAAAATTTACCAGGAAGCTAATGAGCTTGTATACGGTTTTCCCGTGAATCCGGAATAAATAAGGACAAAGGCTAGCTTGCTTTTGCGTTTTAAAAAATATTCGGTATCTTGCAATGAAGATAGATAATTCTTTAAATTAAGTGCCGTTAATGTTTGAAATTCTTGTTGTTAAGGTGTTCATTGGAGCGATTAACTAAGACGTTTCATTTATTTCAGTTTACCTTTTCATCCTTCTTCATAAAATCGAGAACTATGGAAATAGGAGTGATTAAGTGGTTCAATAATTCGAAAGGTTTCGGTGTAGCAGATACAGTGAGCGGTCAGGTATTCGTTCATATTAAGAGTTTTAAGTTGAAACCGACCAATTTATCTTCAAGAGATGCCATTCTGTTTAAAAGACGTGTCGATCCAAAGAGCCACAACGCGGTAGCAATCCATTCACGTTTAGTTGGTGATGTGCACGACTGGGAATTGATCGCTTCGCTGGCGTTAAAGGGGAGTAATGCAACTAAAGAACTAAGCGAACGATCGACTATGCCAAAAAGCAATCACCTGTCACTTGCTGAATTGGCTGCTTATCAATACCTCAATGGGAAATCACGCGAGCAAATTTTCCAAGAGGTTACCACATACTTTACAAGCAAGTTACCGGACGATAAATTTTTGTTTTATGGGGAGTTTCTTGAAAAAGTATTTACAAGAAGTATGGGATTGGAAAAGAGAAATGAGCTACTGACGCGAATTTTTAATTTCTTCGGAGAAAACGTCAACGCACGTAAGCTTTTTCTTGTGTGGAAGTCTACGAAATTTCGGTATATCGGACACGTTGAGGCTGACGATTTCGAAATTCCTGAAGATATTCTTGTACTTTTTGCTGATGAATTAAGCGTTTCTGAACTGATGCGCATCCATACCTATAGCTACGGGAATATATTTTGCAATGAATTGATCGCCAAAAAGCTTGAAGATACCAACGATCTTAGTACCGAAGAAATCAAAAAGTTGGAAATGATCAGCCATGTTAAATTTTTTAAAGAATAGGTCTCATCCTAAACTACCTACATCTTATACTATAGTCCGCATTCTGCGTAATCTCTAAAAGACGTAAGCCATAATAGCTGTTATGGAATCAATTCGTTTTTGGCATCTAATATAAAAGTTACTACTAATCAATTACGTCATGGCGGAATTAATACGCGGTAAGATGCAACCAAGGGTTGACCTTACACCAATGGTGGATTTAGCCTTTTTGCTAATAACCTTCTTTATGTTAACAACGAGCTTGGCCAAACCGAAGATGATGGACATTGCACTGCCGGATAAAGTAGATTTAGGGAATGCCACCGGTTTTTCTGACAAACGCACGATGACGATATTGCTTGGTGCCAATCATCAAGCAGCATGGTATTGGGGGCTTCAGAAAACTCCGATCGAAGGCCCAAAAGTAACTGATTTTGGAAGGAATGGAATAAGAGCGGAGCTAAAAGATAAGATGACAAAGATAAAGAGTCAGCAAGTCGGCTCCACCAAGCCTTTAATGGTTATTATTCGCCCAAGCAACCTGTCGAGTTATAGCGATCTGGTGAATATACTCGATGAAATGAAAATTAATGGGATTACGCAATATGCTATTGGCGATATTGGCAGGGAGGAAGTTCAACTTCTCATAAAGTTGGGACTTTACCGACGAATTTGATGAAGTAGCAAAAAAAATAAAAAAAATTAAAAGGATATAATAATCTCGATATCGTACCGTTATTTTATCAATAGGTTTAGGTTGATAAAAACGTATGTTTTTACCCGGTATCCCAAATACCGGGTTTTTTATTTACCGGCTACCCGCGATATTTATCGTGTAGCCCAACTCCCTTGATAATCATCGGAATGATTTTTTCCAAACGACTTTTTTTAGTCGTTTCTTGTTTGGCCGATTCAATGTATTCCGTGAATTCCCGTTGCTGAGTCTTTTTCAGTTGATCAAAACACTCTTTTAGCTCGGGATTTTTGTCAAAAACGGAGTTCAGTTCTTGAGGCACTATAATTGGTTTGTTTCTATCCGCTTTGATTGCAATTCCCTTTTCCTGATTGCTCATCGCTTCCAGTACGTAAGTTCGTATAATGTCTAAATTGGCCTCTTCGAGCGTTGTGAAACGCATTTGGCGTAACGCTTTTGTAGTGCCGTTTTGAGCATTAATGAGTAAATGGTGCGGATCCTTCAAAAAGACACCCTGATAGAACCAGATACCAAAATAAGATTTAAATCCCGCTAAGCCTACTATGTTCTTGCCATTATGCGTATAAACGGGACCGCCCCATTTGAGTTCTTCTTTTAGACCCGTAGATACTATGAGCTTTCTTAATTCATAGAGCTCGTCGCGCCATTGTTGCTGAGCCCTATAGAAATCGTCTGAACTTTTAAAACTTTCCATATTCAAATAATGAAGTAGTTCGAAGATACGACTATTTGCGAAAGCGGAATAGCGACAATATGAAATACAAGTTGGCGCTATAACCGGTGATTGCGTACTTTTTTAAATAAATGATTAAATTTTGTTTTTAAATTGTTATACTCCTCCTTACTTTTGGCCTAAATTTAGATCGCATAAAATGGTTAAGAAAGATAAAGATATTTCAACGGAAGAAAAAATAAAAGAAGCTGCAAGAATTGTTTTTACAAGAAAAGGGTTTGCAGCTACTCGTACAAGGGATATTGCAGATGAAGCTGGCTTGAATCTAGCTTTATTAAATTACTATTTTAGGAGTAAAGAGAAATTGTTCCACATCATTATGGAAGAGAAGTTTGAACAATTTTTTGGGATGATTGTGAGGCTTCTCAACGATGAAGACAGTTCATTGGAGCAAAAGGTGCAGGCAGTTGCGAATGATTATATTGATATGCTTCTACACAATCCGGATCTACCTATATTTGTATTGAGCGAGATAAAAAACAATCCCAAGTTGTTTAGTAGCCGAATATCAGGGAAGCTGATGACTTCTAAATTTTATGAACAATTAAACGAGCTCCGTCCTGATATTAACGTGTTTCACTTAATCTTGAATTTATTGAGCATGATCATTTTTCCTATACTTGCTCAACCCGTTATTACACAAACAGACGCATTTAGAAGCGGCGAGTTCAAAAAATTTATTCTAGAACGGAAAAAAATGATCCCGTTATGGTTCAATAGCATTTTACGTACGGAAATATAAACACTGTCAATCAATTGGCGAAGAAACTTTTTTGATCTTTATTTTTAATCAAATGATTAGAAATATTTTTTAAATAAAAAAATACCTCTACCTTTGCCGTGATTGAAGAATGTTAGTTGGAGAACAAATTTTTTTGGTTTGCAACTAATCAAATGATTAAAAAGTATGACCAATGTTATTACTTGAAGTATTTAGAATAATGACAATTAGAAAATCTTTTGTCACTATTAGCAGACGAAGATTAGAAAAAACAACAAGCAATGAGAAGTAAGGCACTATGGATAGGGCTGATATTAATCGTATTCAGTCCAGAGCTTTATGGACAATTAAGTCTCACTTTAGATGATTGTCAAAATCAGGCACAAGTTAATTACCCGCTTATTAAGAAGCGCGACTTAGTGGAAAGAAGTAAGGCGTACGCCATTGAAAAGGCGGCAAAGGGTTATTTGCCTCAGTTTATTATTAATGCACAAGCAACGTATCAGTCGGCCGTTACTGAAATTCCTATTCAAATGCAGGGTATTGAAATCCCGCAGTTGACCAAAGATCAGTATAAGTTCTATGGCGAGCTAAATCAAACGATTTATGACGGGGGAAACATTAAGCAAAAGATTGAGCTACACCGGTCTACATCGGCGATTGAAGAGCAAAGTCTTTCAGTAGCGCTTTATCAACTAAAGGACCGGATAAACCAGCTTTTTTTCAGCATCTTAATGATAGAAGAGCAATTAAACCAGAATCAACTGTTAATGAAGGATATCCAGCTAGGGCTGGATAAAGTCGAAGCGGCAGTTACCAATGGGACTGCCCTGGAGGCGGATCTTAACGTTTTGAAGGCCGAATTGTTAAAAGCAGCGCAGCACGCGGTTGATTTGAAGGCGAATCGAACGGCCTATTTGGAGGTGCTCGGTTTATTTCTTAATAAAACTTTAGATGCCAGTACAAAACTGATTAAGCCGGAATTACCTATACTACCGAAGACGATTCAACGACCGGAACTTGCTTTGTATGATGATCAACTTACGAATATTGCGGTACAGGAAGAATTGGTTAATGTGAGAAATAGGCCTCGACTTGATTTCTTTTTTCAGGGTGGTTACGGCAGGCCGGCTCTTAATATTCTAAAACCTCGTTTTGATGCTTATTACATCGGTGGCTTGCGCTTAAGTTGGAATTTGGGGGGGCTGTACACCCAAAAAAAGGAAAAAGCAATTTTGGAAATTAATCGATTGGCAATAGGAGTCGAAAAAGAAACATTTCTATTCAATACACATTCGCAAGCCAAGCGGGAATCAGTGACAATACGACGCTACCAAGATTTATTGCAATCCGACAACGAGATTATCGCATTGCGCGAAAAAGTAAAAAAAACCGCGGTTACTCAATTAGAACATGGTGTAATCACCACAAATGACTATTTACGGGAAGTAAATGCAGAGGATCAGGCTAGATTAAATAAAATCATACACGAGATTCAATTGCTTGCATCACAATACGATTATTTATACATAACAGGAGATACCTATTGATATACCAAAGAAGAAAAATGAAAACAGTTATATTATACACGAATTTGCTGGCTTTTTCCATCGTATCTTGTAAAACGAACGATATAAATTACGACGCATCGGGTGCTTTTGAAACCGTAGAGACCATCGTACCTGCGGAAGCAAACGGCATTATAAGGGAGCTTTTATTGGAAGAGGGGCAAACTATCCCCGCAGGGAAAGTAATTGGTTATATTGATACGCTTCAGCTGTTTCTCAAGAAGAAGCAATTAGAAGCACAAGCAGGTGCCATACTGAGTAAACGTCCTAATATCGCCACAGAGATTGCAGCTTTACAGGAAGAGCTTCGGTATGCTAAAAACGAGCAAGAACGGTTGACCAACCTGGTTAAGGCTGATGCGGCAACCCCAAAGGAATTGGATGCGGCAACCGCACAGGTAAATATCATTCGTAAACGTATTGAAGGTCAACAATCATCATTAGGTATTGCATCGGTCAGTTTGCAAGAAGAGACAGCTCCGTTGCATGCACAGATTGAACAGTTGGACGACCAACTTCGGAAAAGCAAGATTGTCAATCCCGTTACAGGAACCGTTCTCGCTAAATATGTAGAGGCGAATGAAATGGCAACCATTGGAAAACCCCTATATCGTATAGCTAACACCAAAAAAATGATCCTGCGCGCTTATATTACCGGTGAAAAATTTGCGGATGTTAAAATAGGACAGCGCGTTCGGGTGCAGGTTGATAAAGGTAAGGCTGCATTCAAGGATTATCCCGGCGTGGTTGAGTGGATAAGTGATCAGGCGGAGTTTACACCAAAGACCATCCAAACAAAGGATGAAAGAGCTAATTTGGTATATGCAATGAAGGTTAAGGTGGAAAATGATGGATATTTAAAAATCGGGATGTACGGACAAGTGATTTTAGCAACGCAGAAAAATGGAAAAAGGTAGAATGGAAGCAGTAAAACTCCACCATATTTTCAAAAGCTATGATAAGGGAAGAGTTGTAGCTGTGAATGATGTATCCTTTTCTGTTGATGAAGGTGAATTGTTTGGATTGATTGGCCCGGATGGCGCGGGCAAAACATCCGTATTCCGTATACTAACTACGCTTCTACTTGCTGATCAGGGAACGGCAAGTGTTGTCGGTCTCGACGTAATAAAAGACTATAAGGCGATTCGTAATCTGGTTGGATATATGCCCGGGAAATTTTCACTGTATCAAGACTTAACTGTACTCGAGAACCTCCGTTTTTTTGCTACGGTATTCGGCACTAATATCCAACAGAATTATGGCCTCATAAAAGATATTTACGAGCAAATAAAACCGTTTAACCATCGGCGGGCCGGAAAGCTATCAGGCGGGATGAAACAAAAGTTAGCCTTATGTTGCGCACTGATCCATAAGCCCAAGGTTCTTTTACTAGATGAGCCAACCACAGGGGTGGACGTCGTTTCGCGACGCGAATTTTGGGATATGCTAAAAGCACTCAAACAACAGGGTATAACCATATTAGTCTCCACCCCTTATATGGATGAAGCTATTCTTTGCGACCGGATTGCATTAATCCAGCAAGGGAAAATTTTAAGCGTCGATCCACCTGCAGATATAATCAAGCGATATCCAACAAAATTATATGCCGCTAAATCAGCCGATATTTATCGACTTTTAAAAGATTATAGACAAAACGAAGCGATAGAGAGCAGCTACGCTTTTGGTGAATACATCCATGTTACATTACGATATCCCGAAAGAGATGGATTATCTACGTTGCAAGATTTAGCCACGAACTTGGGGCACAGGGACATCATTGTAAAAGAGATTAAGCCAGGGATAGAAGATAGCTTTATTCGTTTAATGGAACGAATAGAATTTACGGGCCGTGTAGAATAAAGACGATGGAAAAAGTAATAATGTGCCGCAATTTAACCAAACGATTTGGCGGTTTTGTGGCAGTTGACGGTATTTCCTTTGACGTTGCTAAAGGAGAAATTTTTGGATTTTTGGGTGCAAATGGCGCCGGCAAAACCACTGCGATGCGCATGCTCTGTGGTTTATCTTTTCCCTCATCCGGTGAAGCAGAGGTAGCAGGTTATGATGTTTATAAGCAACAGGAAAAAATAAAAAAGCATATCGGCTATATGAGCCAAAAGTTTTCTTTATATGAGAACCTGTCGGTTTCGGAGAATATTGAATTTTTTGGTGGCGTTTACGGTGTAAACAAAAAAGAGATCAATAAAAGAGGACAGGAACTGATACGAGCTTTGGGCTTGACGCAAGAAGCGAATAAAATGGTCGGCGAGTTGCCCCTTGGATGGAAACAGAAATTGGCGTTCTCGGTTGCCATTTTTCATCAACCAAAGATCGTCTTTTTGGATGAACCTACCGGAGGTGTAGATCCCGTAACCCGCCGACAGTTCTGGGATATGATTTACAGTGCGGCAAATGCCGGAATTACTGTTTTCGTCACGACTCATTATATGGATGAGGCAGAATATTGTAATAGAGTGTCTATCATGGTGGACGGCAAGGTAGTAGCACTTGATTCACCGACTAACCTGAAATTAGCCTATAACGCTAACTCAATGGACGAAGTCTTTTATCAATTGGCAAGAGGAGCCAAACGAAACGACAATTAACTCAGTATGGTCAAAGGTTTCGATCTCATCAAAATCATGAAAAATGAAGCAGCTGTTAGTTTTTATTAGGAAAGAATTTTACCATGTCTTTAGAGATCGCCGGACCCTGTTGATCATGTTCGGCTTACCCATTGTACAGATCATTTTATTTGGGTTCGCTCTATCGAGTGAGGTGAAGAATATTCGGATGATAGTGGCTGATTATGCGAAAGATTTTCAAAGCCAAAGATTAATTGAAAAAATTAAGACATCAGATTATTTCGTTGTAGAGCAGGCAAATGTTCATTATACACAGATTGAAGATGCGTTTAAAAAAGGAGACATAAAGGCCGCTCTTATTATTCCGTCTAATTTTAGCAGCGATCAACTGCATCTTGGCCAGTCACCGGTACAGCTTATTACCGACGGTTCTGATCCTAATATTTCGAAAACCGTGACAAATTATTTGACGTCAATTTTTATGGATTTTGGGCGTGAATTTAACACACCATCGATCAATCCGTTGTTTTTACAAATACAACCGGAATTGAGAATGCTTTACAATGAAGAAGGGAATGGTTCCCTGAATTTTATTCCAGGGGTTATGGCGTTAATTTTGATGATTGTATGCACTGCTTTAACATCTGTTTCAGTTGTTAAAGAAAAGGAGATGGGAACCATGGAAATACTACTCGTATCTCCCTTTAAGCCCGTTTTCGTACTTATTGCAAAGGCAATTCCTTATTTATTGCTTTCGCTTGCAAATTTTACGTTGATTTTGTTGTTAACCGCCTTTGCTCTTGATGTCGAAATTCGAGGAAGCATCTTGTTGCTCTATTTTGAGAGTACGTTATTTATTGTTACTTGTCTTTCTTTAGGGTTACTAATATCAAATATAACCAATTCGCAGCAAACAGCTCTGTTAATATCGCTTATGGGAATGATGTTGCCAACCTTGATTTTCACCGGTTTTATTATGCCATTGGAAAATATGCCTGGCTTTTTTCAAGTGCTCTCTCATATTGTTCCGTCCAGATGGTATTATCTTGCAGTTAAATCGGTTATGTTAAAGGGCTTGGGTTTGACCTATGTTTGGAAGGAGACACTGGTTCTGACTTTGATGACAATTATACTGCTCAGTTTAGCCTTGAGACGTTTTAAAGTAAGACTTTAATAGTTTTCTAAACAATACGGCGCTAAAGATGAAAATTTTAAGATTTATATTGCAAAAGGAGTTTCGTCAAATATTTCGGGATAAGTCTATCTTGGCTATGATGTTCGCTATGCCGATCGTTCAATTGGTTGTTTTACCGCTAGCCATGGACTTTGATGTAAAGCACATTAATCTTTCTGTTGTTGATAAGGACCACAGTTCTTTTTCACAGCGCCTAATTCACAAAATTTACGCTTCAGGGTATTTCATTCCTATTAGTTCTAACACCAGTTATAACGGTGCCATTCATCATATTGAAAAGGAAGAAGCGGACATAATTTTGGAAATCCCGCTAAATTTTGAACGAAATCTGATAAGAGAGGGGAAGCAGCGGGTAGGAGTTTATGCTGACGCTATTAACGGGACAAAATCAGGCATTGGTACAGCCTACTTGAATCGGATTATTTCAGATTTCAGTTCAGAATTGGAATGGAACGCGGAATCGAGGCCAAGGGGAAGTATTGAAATTCTACAAAGAAGCTGGTATAATCCCTTGGAGGCCTATAAATTTAATGTTGTTCCAGCGGTGTTGGTATTGCTGCTAACATTAATAGGTGGTTTTATGACTGCATTAAATATTGTA
Source organism: Olivibacter sp. 47 (assembly GCF_030372825.1). Classification (NCBI taxonomy): domain Bacteria; kingdom Pseudomonadati; phylum Bacteroidota; class Sphingobacteriia; order Sphingobacteriales; family Sphingobacteriaceae; genus Olivibacter; species Olivibacter sp. 47. The sequence continues at coordinate 3,637,965 of NZ_JAUCNR010000001.1, read as the reverse complement.
AAGGAAAAAGAAATTGGTACGATTGAGCAAATCAATGTAAGCCCGATTAAAAAGTGGCAGTTTATATTAGGTAAAATGATCCCGTTCTGGGTAATAGGGATTATTATTTTCACCTTAGGATTGATGATTTGTTTTTTTGTTTATGGAATTGCATTACAAGGAAGTTTGTGGCTTTTGTACTTATTTGCGGCCGTTTATTTGGTGGCCGTGTTGGGTTTCGGCTTGCTTATTTCTACCTACAGCGATAATCAGGTGCAAGCCATGTTTATAGCCTTCTTTTTTATGATGATCTTTATGCTCATGAGCGGCTTTTTTACGTCTACCGATAGCATGCCGCGGTGGGCTCGAACCTTATCTGATCTAACGCCGGTAACTCACTTCGTAAAAGTAGTAAGAATGATTGTCTTAAAAGGCAGCGACTTTAGTGACGTACAATTGGAATTTTTATATTTAATTGTTTTTGCAATCATATTAAACGTCTGGGCCATTTGGAATTATCGGAAAACGAGCTAATCGTTCGAATTACCAGCTTGTTTAATTCGTTGATGCGTCCATTCGTTGTCTTGTTTTACGTTTGCGCCACCAACGTCGAGCAAAAAACATGGCTATTACTATCAGCAATAAAAATGGCCAAATATTAATGAGGCCTACCGTAAACCATACGAAGTTTTGCCAACCGTTGGAAAGTCCCTGTTCGAACTTTTGACCAAAAGCAATTTGCTTAGGAGCAGCTTTATAATAAGTAATCGACAAGGTAGAATAAGTCGATTGATTCGCCAGATATCGTAAACGCCCTTCAACCGATTCGATTTCGGCGCGAACTTCTGCTAATTGCTTTTCGATTTCGAGAATTTCAGTAACCTTAGCTGCAAGTTGGAGTAATGTGCGATAGCGTTGTTCCAGCTCTTTTTTTGTTTTTAACCTAGCCTGTATATCAACAATTCCTCGGTAACATCTTTTACTTGTATGTTTTTTGTTTCAAAATGATTGACGCCTTTAGCCACATCTCCAATAAAGGCGTCGAATTGCTTAGCATTTACGCGAACAACGATGGTTCTGCTGAGGCTTTCCGAATAATTATTCTCGGTTTCTGATGCTATATAAGCATTATATTTTTTTATTGCTTGTCCAATTAGTTTGGCCGTTTCCGATAAATCGTTTGTTTCAAAAGAGATGGTTCCTTCTTTAATTAGCCTTCGTTCTAATGGTATAGTTTGTATAGGTTCCGGTTCATTAAGTGCAATCGCTTCCGCTGTAGCTGCGCTGCCAATGGCATGCTGTTGATCTATCCCGTTATGGCAAGCAAATAGCAGGAATGAAAAAATTATTAGAAGAGGAAGCGCTAACTGATCGATAACCTGGGTTTTCTTTTTCATCTACAAATAATTAGCTCGTTTATCTTTATTCTTTTGCACGTATGAACCGCATCACAACTTTCAGTCCATCATGATATGGACTTTGATTTTTTCATAAGATGTTTTCTTCAATCAAATTCTATAACCTTTCATTCCTTTTTTCTGCCAAAGGTAACCTATATGCAGGCTTGTTTCTGTTTTTAAAAGGAATAACCAACCGTAAACGCCCAAGCTCTGTTCCGTTGCTCATACCGCGAGCTGGTTGATAAGTCGGCCAATCCCAGTAAGTAACCTGCAGAAAGATTATATCCTTTTTTTAACTGGTAACCAAAATGGAGATTCACGCCGTAATCAAACCTTTTCTGGCTTCCTGAATCGCCGAATGTGAAATCTTCCCGATTCCCCGTATAGTTTGAAGCAAAGCTGTTTGATCCCATAAGTCCAAATCCCCCGTATGGCCCCATGCTTAAAAAGAAATAGCTGCTATCCTTCAATGGAAGCTTTCCTACAAAATTAACAGGAAGCTGAAGCCAGAAGGTGTGCTGTTTGACTGGTGTATTGCCAAACTCAGAATAATCTAGCTGTGAACCGAGTTGTTGGAAGGAGATACCGGACTGGATGGCAAAGTAACGAGCTGTTGATGCTTCGACTAAACCGGTAACGGTAAAACCCACCTTTTTGGACGCTACACGAGAAGTATTATTGTTTATATTGGACAATGCGTAATAAGGCAAATTGCCTCCCAGTCTTACACTATATCGAATATTCCATTGTTGGGCTGATAAAGATTTATCCATCAAGCCGAGTAAAATACAAATAAAAATAGTTTTTTTCATATTGCTAATTTTAAATCAAAACTAGCTAATGAAGTGTTAAGAAGTTTTAAGGTTTGGTTCAGTTAACCTTAAAAAATGTTAAAAGATTAGGTGTCGCGAAGGCATGCCTTGTAGAAATACCTATTAGCTAGAAATATGCTTGCGGTACAACTTGTCCTTAAGCTGTTGGAGGGCATTCAGTTTATTGATTTTTACATCTTTTAAGATAAGCTCCTTTTTATAGGCCGGAATGTGGTGGCCGTGCTTATCCGACCATAAACCAATTTCAATGATCAAAGGAACCAAATCGATCGCTTTTTCGGTTAAGCTATATACTATTTTCTGTTTATGATCGGGTGCCTTTTTCTTTTTTATGAACCCGTTTTTTTCGAGCATGAGCAATCTGTTTGCTAAAATGTTGGTTGATATCTTTTCCTCAGAAAGTAAAAATTCCTGATAGTATCGCTTATCAAAGAATACTATGTCCCGGATAATCAATAAAGACCACTTGTCACCAAATAGCTCAAGAGCGTAGTTTAAAGGGCAATCAGATCTCATATTTACAAGGAAATTTATACACTTGCAAATATAAGGCGGTTTGCTTTATATTTGCAAGTGCTTGTTAAATGCAAGTAGTTGTTGTGAGGCCGTTGCTTCACCTAAATTTAAAATCATGAATCGAATCGTTATAACCGGGCTTGGAGCCTTAACGCCAATTGGCGAAAATGTTGAGACTTTTTGGCAGAACTTGATAAAAGGTGTTTCGGGTGCCACGAGAATCACAAAATTTAACGCCAATAAATTTCGAACACAAATTGCTTGCGAGCTTAAAGATTATGATCCTTCCCGATGGCTTGATAGGGGTGAGATCAAGCGTACAGACCCCTTTACACAATATGCACTTATAGCCGCTGATCAGGCGATTAGTGATGCACAATTAAACTTCGCGGACATGGATCCCTACGATATAGGTGTCATATGGGGGTCTGGGCAAGGGGGGATGCTTACTTTTGAGGAGCAGGTAAAGGAATATGTGTCTGAAAACTTTACACCGCGGTTTAGTCCGTTTTTTGTTCCGAAGCTAATCGCTAACATGGCTTCGGGATTGATTTCTATAAGACATGGGCTGAAAGGGATCAATTATACGACGGTGTCGGCATGCGCAACATCCAATACGGCTATTATGGATGCTTTTAATTATATAAGATGGGGGAAGGCAAAAGTGATGATTACCGGAGGTTCAGAAGCGCCTATTACGGAAGCGTCAATAGGTGGGTTTTGTGCAATGAAGGCAATGACTACGCTAAATGGAGAACCCACGTTAGCTTGCCGGCCTTTTGACCAAGGTCGCGATGGATTCTTGATGGGTGAAGGAGCGGGGGCTTTGGTATTAGAAGAATATGAGCACGCGCGTGCACGAGGAGCTAAAATTTATGCCGAGATAGTTGGTGCAGCGATGACGGCAGACGCTTATCACATGACCGCCACCCATCCTGAAGGCGAAGGAGCTTATATGGCAATGAAGCTAGCCCTAAAGGATGCCAATATTGAAGCTCAAGAAGTAGATTATCTGAATGCGCACGCGACTTCTACCCCTGTTGGCGATATGAGTGAACTAAAGGCAATCCATAAACTATTCGAGAGCAGTTTTGATCGTTTGCATGTGAGCGCAACGAAGTCCATGACCGGTCATTTATTAGGTGCTGCGGGTGCCATTGAAGCCATTGCCTGTGTTCTATCAATTCGTGATTCGATTATACCTCCCACAATTAATTTAACCAATCCGGACGAAGCAATACCTGAAGGTCTTCAACTTGTAAAATTAAATGCACTAAAACATGATGTTAAAGTAGCAATGAGTAACACTTTTGGTTTCGGGGGCCATAACGGCATCGCTGTTTTTAAGAAATTAAGTTAGCGATTAAAAAATGTAGTGTATTAATAGTATGTGCAATGTGTTAACTTTGCATTACTAATATAATAGATATGCTAAATTTGGAATGGTTTCGCACTTTTAAGGCTATTTATGAAACCGGAACACTTACCGGTGCTGCGCAGATGTTATTTATATCACAACCAGGGGTGAGCTTACATTTAAATTCGCTGGAGACTTATACCGGTTATAAGCTGTTTGATCGCTCTGCAAAGCGGATGGTCCCCACCGAACGAGGCAAGGTATTATATAACTTCATTCTTGAACCCTTAACGAAATTAGAAACTTCTGAACAGCTTTTTCACCGAAGTTCTAAAATCGATCGCGCAACCGTGAGTATTGGTATGTGCTTTGAAACTTTTCAATTTACGCTGGAAAGACATATATCATCCCTGCCATTTAATGTAATTATTAAATTTGGGGAGTATCCGCAGATGATTCACGATTTAGATAAAGGTTTATTAGATCTGATTATTACGCCTCAGAAAGGTCTGGAAAAAAACCTGGAATTTAGCCCATTTTCTAAAGAACGGATCGTCTTGGTAGCCGGTGCGGAAACAGATGCGAAAATTGTGGAAGAGCTCATTGTAAAGGGCGATTTGATGGCTGCAGAGAAATGGCTTAAGGAACAAGTATGGTATAGTACCGCCGCTGATATGGAGAACCTAAAAAGATTCTGGTATCTGAACTTCAGGCACCATCCGGATTTTAAACCGAACTATATCGTCCCTAATATATGCTCTATTGTCCGATGCTTAAGCGAGGGGGTTGGTTTTTCAATCATTCCGGATTTTTTGTGCAAGAACGAAATAGAGTCCAAAAAGCTTCATCTTATATGGACCGGTGACCCGGTTATGGAAAACACGCTGTATTTCGGTACCAGGAAAAAAACTATGTATGAAAGGGAAATCAACTTAGTAAAAAAGATCTTTGTAGAAGAGGGTATATGATTAAGAATTAGGGGACACCCTAAAGAAAATAACAAACAGAAAATGCTAAAATCATTTGTCTTTCTCCCGCTCATTTTTTTCTCCTTTTTTGTTCAAGCTCAAAAGATTGCTTTTGAGTTAGATGATAAACATAATCGTACTGCTACTTACGAAGAAGTACTGGCATTTTATCGCCATTTGGATAGTAGTTATGTGCAGGCTAAACTCTTTTCTTTTGGTACAACTGATGTTGGTAAGGCACTTCAGCTGATGGTTTTGTCCAAGGATGGTGATTTCGATCCCCTTAGCCTAAGAAAGAAAAATAAAAGCATCATATTGTTCAACAACGGAATCCATCCCGGAGAACCCGAGGGTATTGACGCATCCATGATGCTAATTCGGGATTTGTTAATAAAAGATGCTGTTCCGGACAATGTTGTGCTTTGCTTCATCCCTGTATACAATATTGATGGTATGTTAAATCGCGGGGTATCGAGAGTTAATCAAAACGGCCCGGAACAATACGGGTTTAGGGGGAACAGACAGAATTTAGATCTCAATCGTGATTTTATTAAGACAGACAGTCGTAATTCTCAGACTTTCCAGGAAATATTTAATCGCTGGGACCCCGATGTTTTTATCGATAACCACGCAAGTAACGGTGCTGATTATCAGTATGTGATGACGCTTATCGATACGCAACCGGACAAATTGAACACTATTTTAGCTGATTATATGTTGAAAAATTATACGCAGGAGCTATATAATCGAATGGAAGGAGAGGGGTACCGACTGGTGCCTTATGTAGATTCGCGCGGAGAGACGCCGGAATCCGGTATCGTGTCTTTTTTGGAAAATCCCAGATATTCCACTGGATATGCTGCATTGCATAATACCATAGCTTATATGCCCGAAACTCATATGTGGAAACCTTTTGCGCAGCGAGTAAATGCAACTTATGCGCTGATGAAACATTTAATAGACATTACCCATGAGCAAGGAAGCCAATTGCTGGCAGTTAGAAAAAAAGCGAAGCAATCTGTAAAGGATCAGCAGGTTTTTCCGCTGGCATGGGAACTGGATACGCTTAATTATAGGCAAATTGATTTTTATGGGTATGAGGCTATGCACAAGCCAAGTGAGGTAAGTGGACAGGATCGATTATATTACGATAGAAACAAACCTTTTACCCGAAAGATAAAACTTTATAATCGATACAAGCCAAAATTAACTGTGAAAAAGCCATCGGCTTATATCATTCCCCAAGCTTATGAAAAAGTTGTTAAACTTTTAGCGTTAAATGGAGTGAAGCTGGAAACGCTCGAGCGAGACACAACCCTATTGCTTGACATGTACTATATTAAGCGATTCAAAAGTCTAGAAAAACCATTCGAAGGTCATTATTTGCATAGGGAGGTAGAGCTTGTGACGAAAAAAATGGAGGTTCCGTTTTATGCAGGAGACGTGATAGTAAAAACGGATCAAGAGAAAAACCGGTATATTATAGAGACACTTGAGCCTCAAGCGGTGGACTCATATTTCTGTTGGAATTTTTTTGACGCAATTTTAGGACAGAAAGAATACTTTGCCTCTTACATTTTTGAAGAAGAAGCTGAGAGGTTATTAAAAGAAAACCGAGCATTGGCACATGCCTTTGAAAAAGCTAAACAGGCCGATTCATCGCTTATGAAAAGTGGCCAAGCACAGCTCGATTGGATTTATAAACATTCTTCTTATTACGAGAAGACACACTTGCTTTATCCTATTGGACGTTTGACGGACTAAACACGTTTAACGATCAGCATTTGCGTTTCGACGTGTTTTAAATACGAAAACTAAGTCTAAGGAGTAACATGCGGCCTCTTAAATCGTATTGACTGTATCCAAACTGATTGGAAGAAAGCGTATATAGTTCGTAAGACCTAATGTCTGTAAGGTTACTTGCATCCAACTCTATATCAGTCTTCCATTTGTCTATTTTATAACGGAAGTTGAGGTCTGTAAAAAGGTACTTTACATTTTCCGCATTTTTTTGCGTGGTTAAAAGTTGTCGGCCACTCAGCTTAAAAAAAGCATTTTCAAATGGTCGGAATGTCAGGTCAAGAGATTGATCAAAAAATTGAATTTGTCTGTCGGGAAAATCAATTCCTGCGGTTGCACCGATCATTTTACTGGTGGTCCAATTTCCCTTTCCGGCGTATTTTAAAAATAGGAAATTCAATAAGCGAGTTTCAAAATAAGGGCTGAAACTGAAGGTTAGGTTATTAAAAGGAAGTAATTGGTTGTTTAAAAACTGATTATAACGGGTGTTATTCCAAGAGGCATTAGCACCAATATTGACGTCGATATCGAATAAATATTTGCTAATGCCAGCCGCGATGCTTAAATCATGGCTTTTATTGCTAAAAGGTAAAAGAACGGTTTGAAAGAGATTATTGCTTACTATATGAGAAAGAATTGTATTGGAACGAACCTTACTGTAATTAATAGATGCATTCATAAAAAACATTTGAAGGTTACGCTGATAATTGTAGCGTAGACCGATATTGTGGAGATTTCTTTCCTGGAGGCTTGCATTGTTAGATTGAAGGCTTCGGTAATTGGTAAGAATAGCCCCGCGATAGAGATCGCTTATATTACCTATTTGGTTGTTGTAACTGTAGTTGACAGCAAGATAATCTTCACTATTTAGGTTATAGGTTAAGTTCCATGCAGGGTTGAAAAGCCATTTGCTGAAATTTTCTCTAAATGTAAATCCGACATCTTCATAATTTATACTTTGTATCGAAAGTGGAAACGAAAGGAGGCTTTCCCAAGGACCTTTTTCGTATTCAAAAGATGGATTTATGTTTATTCTATGTCGCTTCCAATATAAATCATTATCTAAACTATTTCCATAAGGAGTCCAGTCTCCGTTTGCCTGCCTTAATTCTAAATTAGAAGTCAGGTGTTGCCATTCACTTACGAGGCCAACTAGATAATGCTGTTTAATACGACCTTTTGGGATCCGATAGCTCAATGACAAATTACTAAACCAAGTTGGTAAATTAGTAATCTGATTGACGGCTTGAAAGGGAATGCTATCATTAAGTGCTCCGTCATTGATGCCTGGGTTTATTGTTAGCGTCTGTGGCTTATTAAAGTAATTAAGATACCAATTAAAGCTCAGGATATGTTGGTTCTTTAAGGAAGGGAGGTAGGATATTTTATTTGAAAAGTCATACTGCCCTGTTTTTAGTTGCTGACTAAAGTCAAAGGAGTTGCTTTGAAGATCAGACACGCTTTTTTCGTTGCTAAAGTTGACCTGAAGCATGTTGTTGAAATAATACTTTTTATTGTTGTTTTTAAGACTCACTGAGAAATCTGCCATTAAAGGTTTGTTTTCTATGTTTTGTACCTCGCTATAACGAATCGTATCGTTGTTTACATACATATTTGTCAAGCTGTTGTAGTTCATATCGTTGCGGTTATATAACAGATTTATCGTCGATTTTAACTGAAAACTGTTTTTCAAATTCGTTAGATTATTTGCACTAACTAAGGCTGAGTGATTGAAATTGTAACGTTCCTTCGGAAGATTTGGTTCCGATACGGTACCCGAAGAAAGTATTTCGGATGGTCGTTGATTATTCATAGACTGTAATTGGTTTTCGGCGTTAAAGGCAGTTAGCTCCCTTGATAAATCGACGCCAATATCGTTCGCTTTAGCAACATTAAGCATTTTGTGTTTATCATTGAACAATAGGCTATTTAGTTCAGCTTCGTATAAATTCGGAATTCCGCCACCCATTTTTATCTGTCCTGTCAGCTTAAGCTTGGCGTCTTCTTTTATTTTTAAGTTAATTGCCACATCATCACTATAGCTTTTATCTCGTAGCACTTCAATGGGTTGATGGTTTTGTAATACTTCAACATCTTTTACCATGTCTTGTGGAATCGCTCTTGTTCCGATATTATAACGGTCGTTTAATAAGTCATCTCCATCGATATAAAAGTTTGATATATTCTTGCCATTATATTTTATTTGTCCGCTTTCTTCAACCTCTATTCCAGGCATACGTTTTAACACATCGCCTATGGTACGATCCTCTGATTTAGCAAAAGATTCAACGTCATAACTTAAGGTGTCGTTATTTGAACGTATGGGAGGGCTCTTAACTTCCACTTCCGCTAAATCAATCGGTTGTTCTTCGAGCATGATCAGGTACTCCATTTTACCATTTATTACGGATGTCCTGAACTTTTTATATCCTAAGTGGTTTACTTCTAACCAATGTGCAGTAGTAGTAGTATCGTTTAATGTGAAGCTGAAATAGCCTTCAATGTTACTGGTGGTATAGGCAATAATTGTTTGCTGCGCACTTTTTAATGTGATGTTGGCGTATGGAATACCTTTACCGTCAATTGTTTTTAATTGACCACTAATTTTCAATTCTTGGCAATGAACTACCAATATAGAGAAGAAAGAAAGAAACAGTACGATGAATCTCATTTACTTATGGATGAGGCTTGTTATTTATTAAGCTCTAATGGATTATTTATCGGGTTTTTTTCGTTCGCCCGAGACTCCATCATTTCTTTGAACTCGTTCTCAGATAATTGGCGCCCGGTTTGATCCTTAAGGACGATTCTCGTATTAGCATTCCCCGGTGCGAGGGCTTTTTGATTGAACATTAAATTCTTCTCAAAAGCGGCTTTCGCTTTCATAAAATCCTTTAGTGTTGTTTGCGGAGCATTATCGGGAAGTGCTATAGAAACTTTGCTGTCTAGCTCTTTCTTAAATCCCCCATAATTAAACTGAACATCGTTTTTAGCATCGGATGCTTGCAGGATTAGTCCCGGTAGGCCATGAAGTTTCCATGGACCATAAGGAAATGGTATTTCGGGGGTAAACCAAACGGTATAGAGTCTACCGCCAAATTCTCCAAAGGCCTGCTGGCAATTATATCCACCAATAATTTTTGTTTGATTGGTTATCTTCCAATTGATAATCGGATAGTCTTCAGGGATTTGGTACGCCGTGGGACCAATTTTATCTACCCTAATTAGTTTCTGCTTTTGAGGATTTAGAAAAAGCTCATCGTTGGATACATTGGGCGAATTAAAGGAGAAAAGTTTTCTTTTATTTCCATTGTCGTTTTCTTCCCCCACCTCCTTTCTAATTTCTTCTAGCTTTAAAGCGAGTGTTTTACTTTTATAGGCGCTCATGAATTTACCTAAATAGAGGATCATACTTTCTTTTTTGGGGTTTTCTCTCTTGTTTGTATCTGTCACATGAATAAAGTCATAGACAACACTGGCGAGTGCTTGATCTTTTTCTTGAGCAAATGCAGAAAACGCGAGACCGATAGTGCCAAAAAACGCGAGGCTTCTTTTCAGAAAAAAAAATGTTTTCATTTCGCTTATATTTTAATAGTTAATGGATGCTTTTATCAATGGATCAACACGTTTTGTTAGATTAAAGCATTATTGCATCATCGAAAGTATATAGGTTAGTCGATTTATTGATTTTTATTACTGTTAAACACTGTTAAACATAAGGGTGAATGTTAATTACTGTTAATTTATGCTAAGTTCTGTTAACGGTTTAAGGCTTGCATTCAATTAAATGTAGATTTGTAGTATGTTATTGCAACGAATTCGTTTTACAGTAATCATTGTGTCATTTGCCTTGGCCGGTGTTTTTCTGTTACAAGGCTACTGGCTATACAATTCCTATCAACTGAGTGCTGAACAATTTGATAAGGATATATTAAAGCTATTGCAAACGCTTCAGCAAAAACATGTCCAGCGTGATATGAAGACGTTGGGTATTCCATTGGATAGCTTGCGGAGCGGTAAGCGTCTTATTATAGGTAAGGGCGAGAAAATGAATGCCTTTTTTCAAACATTTAGCGATGTGACGGGGGGACAACCGGAGCTTCCGTTACTTGAACCCGATGATTCAACAAAAGGGCCTTTTAAATTGTCGGTGATCACGCAGATAAACGCAGGCAAAACGGATATAAAAGGCCGCTCAAAAGTTCAACAAACGAAAATTGTTAACATAACCGATGTTTTCCATGACAAATCTGAGCTACAAAAGCTATCCGGCCCCTTATCTTTAGAAATTGATTCTTTACTACACACGCATAATATATATACGTCTTATGCATTAAAATTGTCCAATATAAGTGGTAGAGGTCAACCTTATTATACGGATAGTATACGCTTTGAGCAGTTCTCACGTAAAATAACGCGTTTAAAATTCGGCATATTACAGCCTTACTTTGTCGATTTTTCTTTAGACAATAATCTGCTCTTTATCGTAAAAAAAATGCAATGGATATTACTTATTTCAATCGCTATTATAGGAGCAACGGCCTGGGCATTTTTGTATATGTTGCGTACTATTTTTCAGCAAAAAAAAATGTCGGATATAAAAAATGACTTTTTTAATAATATGACCCATGAATTCAAAACGCCCATAGCAACTATATCCTTGGCTGTCGAAGCGCTTAAAAATAGGGAAGTAAATAGTAATTCGCAACGATTGTCAGAATACTTAACTATCTGTCAACTTGAACTCAATCGTATATCGAGTATGGTTGATAAGGTGTTAAGAATGGCTGCTTTTGAAAAGAACGAAGTTAGTCTATACTTTCAAACAACCAATGTTCTTTTACTAATTAATAAGGTTATCTCAACTATGCAGCCGCAATTATCAAAAAAAAAATGCAGTAATACACGTTAACGAAGGGCAAGAATTACTGCCGATGTTGGAGCTGGATCAAGACCATATAGCGAATGTCTTTTATAATCTAATAGAAAATAGCCTAAAATATTCAAGACGTTTACCTGTGATTAAGATTGACCTGCGTTATGAGCAAGCGTTTGTGAAGATTTCGATAGAAGATAATGGTATTGGAATTCCTACCGCTTGTCAGGATCGTGTGTTTGACAATTTTTTCCGGGTTCCAACAGGCGACCTTCATGATGTAAAAGGCTTCGGTATGGGACTGAGTTACGTTGCAAGTATTGTCAGGATGCATCACGGAGAGATCAGCGTAAGCAGTAGATTAGGAGAGGGAAGTGTATTTACTATTTGTTTACCTTTTAAATGATATTGTGTTGTTTTTATTTATATTAACTTGATTACATAAAATTTTACTTTATATGGAAGCTGTGAAAATATTGATAGCAGAAGACGAGCCTTTTCTTGGTAAGATCGTTAAGGAGAGCTTAGAACTTAGCGGGTTTAACGTGATTTTAGTCCAAGATGGAGTAAAGGCCTATGCCACGTTCAGAGCTTGGCAACCGACTGTTTGCATATTTGATATTATGATGCCCGTGAAAGATGGTTTTAGTCTTATAGAAGACGTTAGAAGGATAGATCAGCAGGTTCCGATTATATTTCTCACAGCAAAATCTCTAACCAACGATGTGGTAAAGGGTTTCGAACTGGGTTGCAATGATTACCTAAAGAAACCATTTAGTATGGAAGAGTTAATTGTTCGAATAAATGCGCTTTTATCCCGTCCATCAATAAAAAACAAAAATGAGATAAAAGAGATCTTTGAGATAGGCGATTTTTTGTTCAACAGCAAAAATCAGGAACTGAACAAGCCAAACGGAACGATCAAACTCTCGTTCAGAGAGTCGGTACTTCTGAAGTTACTTGCCGAAAATAAAAACGAGGTGCTCAATCGTAAATTGGCGCTTGAAGTTGTATGGGGAGAAGATAATTTCTTTAACGCCAGAAGTATGGACGTCTTTATTACAAAGCTTAGAAAACACCTGAGAGAGGACAGCCGTATTGAGATTGTTAATATACGGGGTATTGGTTACAAATTAATCATCAATGAATAAGTCGAGTTCATTATCTCATTCTTAATCTTTTTACTTCGGTGTATATGTGGGGGCTGTCCCTCAAGTAACTGGCGATATATCGCGTAAATGTCTCCGCAGGGCTTAAAAGTGAAAAACGACCTTTAGTACTTGATGGAGGGATCTAGATCATATTTCATAGCCTCGTAACCTAGAACTCGCCGCATAAGGCCTAACTGCCCGAACAAATATTCTTCTCTGTCAAGACACATTCCGATTGCATTTAAATAGTTTTCTTCGATAAAGGGTGTTTCCATTCCGATAGCATAGGGCTGAAGAAGCTCATCGTCAATTATGTTGCAAAGTCTGTCAAAAAGCTTTGGTGAAATCTTATGCCACTCACCTATAAGTGCCGTCAGGTTAGGATAATTTAGGTTTTCATCTAAAGCTTTGGCATCTGAAAATAAATCTGCATGCGGGTCTTTGTATGGAAGTCCCAATGCTTCTCCGAGCCAATAGCGGCAGTTTACTAAATTGCCAGCCATCCACAATATGTGATTGGTGCGACCGTTTACCCTATGTTTAGCATCTGTTTCATTTATGTTGGCCAGCACGTTATTAAATAGTTGACTACGCATTCTGTAGGCAGGGATGACAATTTTTAAGAAATTACTTTTGATCTTAGTTTCCATAATATGATAAATCAATTTTCGAAAGGAGTTGATGATGTTCATTTGAAATTGCAGGCTGCTTTTCATAAACATTTAATGTTACCCCATTACTGAAAGACTCGCTTTTCGCTTGTTCCCATGTTATTCGTCCGTGTACGTGTTGAAACATGGTTTGCCCACTACCCAGTATAATCGGATTGATGAAAAGGTGCAATTCATCCACTAAATCCAAATTCAACAGTTGCGAAGCAATACTTCCACTTCCCAAGATGAGGATGTCTCCATGAGTCTCTTGTTTTAGGCGGTGTATATCCTCTTGCTTAAGTTCTCTTTTAACAATGCTGTTTTTCCAACTGATCGCTTTTAAGCTGCTTGTAAAAACGATTTTATGTATGTTGTTCATCAATTTGGTTATTTGTTTATTCTCATGAGCAGCCGCGTTTGTAGGCCAGTAATTTGCCATTATATCATAAGTAGTTCTGCCAAATAACATTAATTTTACCCCTTGTAGTATAGTAAGTTGGTGATGCTCGATTTCATCATTCCAATAAAACCAGTCGGTTTCGCCATTGTGACCGGAAAAAAAACCGTCTAGGGATAGCCAATTACATACGATAATTTTTTTCATTAGAATAAACTTTCTTAATAACAAGAACGCTGGCTGCCTACCGCTGGCAGGTGTTCTTTTTAAAGCTACGGCTCGTGCCGGATTCACTGGAATAATTTGTTTTCAATGGCCAAATATTGTCATTGTTAGTACAAACTTAATTCAAAAAATCAACAGGTAATATGTGTAGAAGCGACAATAATGGGGTGTGATGCGACGCTTATAAGAATAGCTCTATATCAAATAAAATGAAAAGGCCAGACTATATGCCTGGCTTTTCTATTTGGGTTGATTAGTTGCTATGTGCTTTATTCTAAAACTATTATGCTGGCGATAAAGATAGTTAAAAATAAAGAAGGTACTAGAAAAAGTGAAAAAAGATTTAGTCTTATTGTTTGCATACAAATAGCTTGTCTTGTTGCATGTTAATTGCTACTTTTGTTCAATAGTATAGACTAGTACAGATTTGTAAATTAACCGATAATAAATGCAAAGAACAATCGTATTTATGAAACACTGCTGTTTCGTCTTAATTGCCATGTGCTGTTATCTTATTGCAGGAGCGCAGCAAAAAGAGCTTACCAACCAAGTAAAAGAGCAACTTATTTTAGAGGGTAGCGAACAAGCCATTGTTTTACAAGTGGAAATCAATGGCGATCTCAATATGGTTTATTTGGGCCCTAAATTGCTACATTCTTCTGACTACCGCCGACTGGCTTCTCAATATAAACAAGCTGACGATTATACCGGGATGTACCGCGCGGCCTATACAGGGTCGGGAAGTCGTAACTTGCTGGAACCTGCGATCAGTGTGCGACACGCAGACGGTAATCAATCGCTGGATTTAAAATATCTGAACCATGAATTTATCACTGTAAACCATAACATCGGTGAGTTACGGGTGCTTCTAAAAGATGCTCTATATCCTTTTGAAGTTGATTTACATTATCGGATCTATCAAAAAGAAAATGTTATCGAGCAATGGGCTACCATTCGTCATCATGAGAAGGGAGCTGTGGAGTTGGTTAAGTATTCGTCCGCCAATTTAAACTTAAAAGCGGACAATTTTTGGTTAAAGCATTATCACGGCGATTGGATCAAGGAAATGCAGCCCGAGGAAGAGAAGTTAACGCACGGAATAAAAACGATTGACAGCAAATTGGGAACGCGAGCAAACCTTTTTCAGCATTCTTCCTTTTTGCTGTCTTTTAATGGTCCTGCCAAAGAAGATGAGGGGTCTGTGCTTATAGGCGGTTTAGCATGGAGCGGTAATTTCAAAATTGATTTCGAGAAGGATCCGCAAGACAACCTACGTATACTAGCCGGAATAAACAATTACGCCTCTACTTATATACTGCAAAAAAATGAAGAATTCATAACGCCTAAGTTTGTCTATACGATTTCTGATCAGGGCATAGGGAATGCGAGTAGAAATCTTCATAATTGGGCACGGAGGTATCAATTGCTTGATGGCGGAGGCAGTAGATTAACCTTATTGAACAATTGGGAAGCCACTTATTTCGATTTTAATGAAGACAAACTTTCTTCTCTGCTAAAAGATACAAAAAAGTTAGGGGTTGATTTGTTTCTTTTAGATGATGGCTGGTTCGGAAATAAATATCCAAGAAACAGCGATACAGCGGCTTTAGGCGATTGGGAAGAGAATAGGGAGAAATTACCCAATGGCCTTGTTTCTTTAGTAAAGGAGGCTGCGTCCAATGGGGTTAAATTTGGTATTTGGGTGGAACCTGAGATGGTAAGTCCTAAAAGCGAGTTATATGAAAAACATCCGGATTGGGTGGTAAAGCAAGAGGGACGTCCTGAATATTATTTTAGAAATCAGTTGGTGTTGGACTTGTCAAACCCTAAAGTACAGGATTTTGTTTTCAAGACGTTGGATGATTTGTTTGTAAAAAATCCGGGCCTCGCCTATGTGAAATGGGATTGCAATGCTGTTATTTACAACGCCTATTCCCCTTATCTCAAAAGCCAGGGAAATTTCTATGTAGACTATGTGAAAGGGTTATATGCGGTTCTGGAACGGATCAGGGCCAAGTATCCAAGAATACCGATGATGCTTTGCTCGGGGGGAGGAGGACGGGTTGATTACGGGGCCCTTCGCTATTTCACTGAATATTGGCCGAGTGATAATACAGACCCTTTGGAACGTATTTTCATGCAGTATGAATATTCTTTTTTTTATCCGACTTTGGCCAGTGCTAATCATGTAACTGACTGGGGAGACCAGCCCATTAAATTTAAGGTTGACGTTGCTATGATGGGTAAATTAGGATTTGATATTGTAGTCAGTAAACTACCAAAAGAAGATTTGGCATTTTGTCAGCAAGCACTGAAAACCTACGATGAATTAAAACCGATTATTTGGCAAGGCGATCAATTTCGATTGGCAAACCCTCGAGAAAAGGATTATGCTTCTATTCTATATGTCAATGAAAATAGGGATTCAGGGGTAATATTTAATTACTTGGTAAATTATCGTCAAAATACAGGTACGCCGGTCCCCATAAAGTTCAAAGGATTAGATCCGGTTAAAAGCTACCGGTTGGAAGAGATAAATCTTTATAACGGAGAATCATCTCTGATTAATCCCGGGGAAACTTATACGGGCGACTTTTTGATGAAGGTAGGTTTTAACCCCTATTTGTCTAGTAAGCGAAAGAGCGTCGTGTTGAAGCTTACCGCGGTGTCATAGTTAAAAAGTTTGCTTTGCTCCCAAGCAGCTGGAAAATAGCTGCTTGGAGGGGGCACTTACACTAAAGACGCTTCTAATGTTATGTCAGTATTCAATAACTTAGAGATAGGACAGATTTCTTTTGCTTTTTGCGCAATTTCCTTAAATTCTTGCTCGGAAATGTTATCTACCTCTCCGGTTAAGATTAATTTGATATGTGTAATTGAGCCGTCCTCAAACGTTATCTGGGCTTCGGTATCTAGATTTCCCGGTGTATAATCTTTTTCGCTCAACAGGAAACTTAGTTGCATGGTAAAGCAGCCCGCGTGCCCTGCTGCGACCAACTCCTCGGGGTTGGTGCCGACGCCTTGTTCAAAGCGGGTTTTGAATGAGAGTTGGGCGTTATCTAATGTCTTACTTTGTGTACTGATTGTACCCTTTCCTTCCATGCCTGTGCCTTTCCAATTGGCATTTGCTTTTCTTGTGAATTTCATAATCTTATTTATTAACTTTTACGAAGCTAGTGAAAATACAGGTTAAAGTAACTATATCCGGAAGCTTTTTTAATGCATTGTGATCGTAGGTGACGCGGTAGTAATCAAGTTGGGGAAGATTATTTGAAGGTAAATAGAATTGATTCTCGAATAATTCTGTATGCTATTTTATTTAGTATATTTGCTAATAAATTTAGTTTGTTTTGAGCAGGATTATAGAGAAGTTAGAAATTTTGGCTGATGCAGCCAAATATGATGTAAGTTGTTCCTCGAGTGGAAGCAATCGACAAAACAAGAACAAAGGCATTGGGAATACGGGCGCCGGTATCTGCCATACCTATACGGAAGACGGTCGTTGTGTTTCTTTATTGAAAATCTTATTGACGAACTTTTGTATTTATGACTGCGCCTATTGTGTTACGCGAAAAAGCAATGATATTAAACGGGTGGCTTTTACAGTTCAGGAAGTCGTAGATCTTACCATCAACTTTTATCGACGCAACTACATTGAAGGCTTGTTTCTCAGTAGCGGTATTTTTAAAAATGCAGATTATACCATGGAGCGGTTGATACTTGTTGCAAAAAAACTGAGAATGGATCACAATTTTAATGGCTATATTCATTTGAAGACGATTCCAGGAGCTAGTAATGACCTGATGTACGAAGCGGGGCTATACGCTGATAGGTTAAGCGTGAATATTGAAATTCCGATTGAATCAGGTTTAAAGTTGTTAGCACCGGAAAAGAATAGGCAAGATATGATCCGACCGATGGATTACCTCAAGCAGAAAATCATGGAGGTAAAAGAAGAAAAAGAAAAATTCAAATATACTCCTTCGTTTACACCAGCAGGTCAAAGTACCCAAATGATAATCGGCGCAAGTGGCGAAACGGATGCTCAAATTATAAAGGTTGCACAAAATCTCTATGACAAATTTAACCTTAAACGCGTATACTATTCCGGATATGTTCCGATAAGTGATGATATGCGTTTACCGGGGATTGGTTCGGCAATACCTTTCCTTCGGGAAAATAGGCTTTATCAAACCGATTGGCTCATGAGGTTTTATGGCTTTAAATCATCCGAGCTGGTGAATGAGCAACATCCTGTATTAGATTTAGACATTGACCCGAAACTTAGTTGGGCATTGAGAAATCCCGGATTTTTTCCTGTTGATATCAATAATGCGGATCTCCATCTTATACTAAGAGTACCAGGTATCGGGCTGACTTCGGCCCATAAAATAGTCAATGCGCGAAAGCATGGTCATCTTGATATAGAACAATTGAAAAAAATAGGTGTTTCGCTCAATAGAGCTAAGTATTTCATTATATGTAGAGGATATAAGCAAATTTTCTGTGATAAGCCTGAGCAGCTTATTAAATCATATATTTTGAATGCTTCGAAAAGTAAATATTCAAGAAGCAACTTTTATCAAACAAGCCTCTTCTAGAAATGTGTGTAATAATTTATGATGGAACATGGGAAGGCTGGTTAACTTTGGTTTTTGAGATGTTCGAATTCAAGGTCTCGGTAACCGCCATTTACCGGAATGAACAACCGTTACAACAAGATATTTTCGTGCCGTGGAAAAGAGTGACAACCGATAAATCAAAAGCCCAGCGCGTTTGGAAAGGTTTACAATTGCGGATACCAAAATATGCTCAGGAAAACTTGTTCTGCGCGTTTCTGTCTGAGCTTCCCCAAATAGAGGCGACCTTGTGCTCGGCTGTCTGTTTTTATTTTTCGACCGTTGAAGAGGGGCACTTAGCATTTGGACGGAATGACGTGCTAACAATACATCAGACTGCAAAGATGGTGAACAGAGAACGACATCGCATGAAAGCCTTTACGCGTTTTAAAAAGCAAAAAAATGGTTTATACTTTGCCGTGATTGAACCGGACTTTAATGTGCTTCCGCTTATTAACGAGCATTTTATGCGCCGTTATGCGGATCAACGTTGGTTAATATATGATACAAAACGCGACTACGGCATCTATTACGATTTAAACCTTGTTTCGGAAGTAAAATTAACAAATGAGACAGTCCTGTTGGATGATATGGTACAGCTTGAAGAAGACGAGATTCTGTATGCCGATTTGTGGCAACAGTATTTTAAATCCACCAATATAAAGGAAAGAAAAAACGTGAGATTGCATGTTCAACATGTGCCCAAGAGGTACTGGAAATACTTGACTGAAAAAAGCATTTAAAAGCAGCAAGTCACTGGAACTGAACTTCCACCATGCGGTGTTTAATAAGTCCTTGGTTGAAATGACAAATAAATTACAATTAATTTATCAATATAGTGTATTAAGTACACTATCTTTGTGTCATCATAATTTAGGTTTATAATTGGTTAGTTAAAGTCTTCAATCTCCCCGGTTGAAGACTTTTTTTATTCCAATTTTTAAATCTTAACGGTTTATCCAATCACGACAGTGATCAATCTTCTTTGCTTTCGGGATGTAATTTGCCTAAGTTTGGAAATTGGAATTAAGGTAGATGAAAATTTATACAATCGTATTTTTGTTTTTTTGTACTTCTAATCTTTTTGGGCAGTCGACAGTTGATCAAATTGATCTACGCATTTTGGAAAATTTAGCCGCCAAGAGGAGCGAGCAAGAAACGAAGGCAATGCGTATCATTTCTGATGCAAACAACTATGTCAACGCCGCCATACCTGCCGGATTGTTTGTCGCCGGTGTAATTGATGGAAACAAAGAGATGCGGCAGAACGCAGTTTATATAGCTAGTAGTACAGCAATTACCGCCTTGCTAAATTTTGGATTGAAGAAAATATTTAAAAGACCACGTCCCTTCATCGCACATATTGGGTTTAAAGCTGTTTATCAGCCGTCTAGTTATTCTTTCCCGTCAGGTCATACGTCCGCTTCATTCAGTACGGCCACGGCCTTGTCGCGCGCTTATCCTAAATGGTATATAATTGCGCCATCGTTCATTTGGGCAGGAACTGTAGGTTACTCTCGCATGTATTTAGGTGTTCATAATCCATCAGATGTTGCGGCAGGAGCTATTTTAGGTGCTGGATCCGCCTTTGGTATGGGGTTTATAAGGCCCTGATCGTGCAGAGTTTACGATTAGAGTGGGAAGCAATTGTTTTTATTTTATCAAAAGCAACCTCTATTTAGACGAATGTTCCGCATTACTGAAGATAAATTTTATAAGCACACCTTCTTGCCCCGGCAAGAATATGATCTATCCGTTCAACGGATACATTTTCTCCTAAAACATTTTGGAACGTATTAAGCTCTGAACGGCAAAAGCCCTGACAAGTCTGTGCTGCTGCGCAAATCGGACAATGATTTTCGATGAGTAAATAAACATCACCCTGCTTTTGGCATTCGGCCATATAGCCTTCTTGATTCCGAATCTCGGCCAATTTATTGACTCGTTCTTCCAATTCATTAACACCCTTTAAGTGTTCATTGTATTTTATTATGCCTGCCTTTTCGTTTTCGGAAATGATGGTTTCCATGGCTTGTTCGCCTAAGCTTTGACGAATTAAGTCAATAAGCTTTACGGTAAGATCTGCGTGCGAGTCTGGAAACCGCGCGTGTCCTGCACGGGTTAACGACCAAATCTGTTGTGGCCTTCCCCGTCCCTTTACTCGCGTGCTGGAGGTAACCAACTCATCGTTGGCAAGTTTTTGCAGCTTGAAACGCGCGCCCTCCGTGGTGATTTTAAGCTCATTAGCGACTTCAATGAGCGTTTGAGGACCCTTTTTTTTCAGCAACCAAAGAGCGCTGTCGTAATCGTTTATATGATGATTCATAAACAAAGTATCCGCTTGGTTTAATGCGTAAAAATACTAACTTTGATCGGTAATCAGAAATAAGAACGAAGGAATAATAATTAGGAGGGGAGGGCGTTAGATGTTCTTGTTATCTATAACCATTTAATAAATTTATATATGGTTGATTTAAAAGCATATTTAGAGCGAATTCATTATACGCAGCGACCGGATACCAACCTGGAAACGTTGATGGAGATACATCGACTACACCCAAAATACATTCCCTTTGAAAATTTGAATCCGCTTACCGGAAGACCGATAAGTCTAGGCATTGAAGATATTTTCGATAAATTAATACTGTCACATAGAGGAGGGTATTGCTTTGAACATAATACGTTGTTTAAGCAGGTATTGATACAACTAGGTTTTCAGGTAAGTGGATTTTGGGCAAGAGTGATTTGGAATATAGATCCAACCCAGATAACGGCGAGAACTCATATGTTATTACATATAGTTTACGAAGGCCAAGCTTATATAGCCGATGTTGGGTTTGGGGCTATGACCTTAACGGCTCCCTTACTTTTTGCTCCTGACATTGTGCAGGAAACGCAACATGGAATCTTTCGCATTATACAAAAGGAAAAATTTTATATCCTGCAGGTATTGCAAGAGAATGAGTGGCGGTCGATCTACCAGTTTTACACAGAGGTTTTGGAGTCGATAGACTATGAAGTGGCCAACTGGTATGTCTCAACACATCCCAATTCACACTTTACAAAACAGCTTATTGTGGCGAAAGTAGATGATGATGGCCGTTATACGTTACATGATAATGTGTTGAATATTCGATATGATAGCGGAAGAAAAGAGTCGTTTCTTTTTAGTACTGCTTGTGAGGTTATTGAAGCCCTGCAGCACACTTTTAACATTCGTACTAGAGGGTTGGATAATTTGGAAGAGGTACTGTCTGCCATAATAAGTACAAAGCAAGTAAGTTAAAAAAGAGAAAACCTATAAGGAAAAGGCCGGTAGAAAAGCTATTGTAACGTTATTTACAATAGCTTTTATTGCCTTATTGTATTAATTTTACAGGCGCACGTACGGGTTCCTTATCTCGTATTTCTTCTGTCGCCAATCTAACGAGTTGTGTAGATTCATTAAGGGGTCCAAAAACTTCTGATTTTCCGTCCGCTTGACGGCCGAGATTGACGGGGATCCATTTCGTACTATCGTGTTCTACTTTAATCACAAAAGTTCCTAGGGTTGAATTGAGAACCGCTTCTGTAGGCACTACAAAAGTATGCTCAGCGCCGGTAAGCGGAATTTCAACTTCTGTAATCATGCCCGGTAGCAATTGTTTATTACTATTATTAACATCCATTTCGATACGTTGTGAACGAAGACGGGGATCCAATGCGCCTGCTAACCTCGCGACTTTGGCCGTAAAAGATTCACTTGGTAAAGCTTTAACCGAAAACTTGATTTCATTTTGGCGATTCAAATAGGCTGAATATAGTTCGGGCACACTGACCACTAAACGGAGCTTGTCCTGCTGCTGTAAGGTAAAAATAGGGGCCTCAGAACCTTTACCGGAAGGACCAACATAAGCACCTGCGCTGACATTCCGCGCAGTTATAATACCCGAAAAAGGTGCCCTTATTTCAAGATAATTTTTTGTGTCGCCGACCTCGCGATAGGCAGCCTGTGCCGCTTTAAATTGCGCAAGATCTGAATTCTGTTTAGCCAATGCTAAATCAAGATCGTTTTGTGATACCGTCCCCGGTGTTTTGCTGGTTTCCAGTAACCGTTGATAAGTAGCTTTACTTGCTAGATAAACAGCTTCTTGCGATTTCAGGCGGGATTCAGCTCCTGCTAGTTGTGAATTCAATTCGGGCGCTTCCATTGTAGCGAGTATTTGCCCTGCAGATACGACACTGCCGACATCCACATTCAGCTTTTTTACGAAACTACTAACTTTGGCGTATAAATCCACTTGTTGATAGGCAATAAGCTCTCCGGGAATTTTAATAGAAGAAGAAAGTTGGCCTTTGCTCAATTTAAATATTTCCAATGGAGCCGACTCCTCCTTTGCTTTTTGATTTTCGGCCTCCGCTTTTTGTATAGGTGAGGTGCACCGAGCCAACATGCAGGTTATGCTCAATAAACCGCTGGTCAATAAAACAAATCTGTAAGAGTTCATATTTGAATTTTTTTAATTTTTAGTAATAGATGGAATGTAATGAATACTTTCTTCGTCTTCCGGATCAAGAGACACACTTTGTGTGCTGGCTTTACCTTGCCCCCAGGCGAATACCAAAGGCAGGATAAAAAGTGCCGCAAAAGTCGACGCCACAAGCCCCCCCGATCACAGCTCTACCCAAAGGAGAGGATTGGTCACCGGCCTCTCCCAATCCGCTGGCCATCGGAATCATACCAACCACCATGGCCAATGCCGTCATTACAATAGGTCTTAATCTGAGTGAGGCGGCCCCTGTTGCCGAAGAAATAGCATTTCCTGTCGTCTTCCGTATCTCTTCAGCATTGGTAATCAGCAAAACGGCATTGGATATTGATACGCCCACCGACATGATCATACCCATATAAGATTGCAAATTTAAGGTAGATCCTGTTAATAATAGAAGACCGATAGAACCTAAAATAACTGCAGGGACGGTTGCTAAAACAATTCCAGAAACTTTAAACGATTGGAAGTTAGCGGCAAGCATTAAGAATATGACCACAATAGCCACTAATAGACCGCTTTCTAAACTGTCCATAGTTTCGGTTAGCGTATTGCTTAAACCGATCAATTCTACTTCCAAACCGCGAGGCAGTTCACCCAGTGAGGCAATCGCCTTTTCTACTTCTTTAGACGCGGTACCTAAATCCTGCTGATTAATGTTAGCCGTTACAGATAACATGGGCATCGCTCCTAAATTGTCAGTTTCACCGTAGGTTATACCCGAAGTTATGGTAGCAACATCTCCCAGTACGGGTCTGGATGAATTTTTCAATAAAGGTATTTCATTGATTTCATTGATACTGTTCATTTTATTTTCCGGAATCTGTACTTGAACACTGTAACTGTTGCCAATGCGTTGGTCGATCCAAATATTTTTATCGGTATACCGTGAAGAAGACGTAGAGGCAATCAAAGATCGGGAAACGTCATTCATATCAACGCCCAATTGTGCGGCTCTTGTTCTATCTACATTAATATTGATTGATGGGTATTTGGTAGACTGCCCCAATTGAACATCTCTTAGGTAATCTATTTTTTTAAGTTTAGTAATAAGCTTTTGCGCAAATGCCTCGCTCACCTTTTTATTTCTTCCGGAGAATCGGACTTCTATAGGAGTAGGCGAACCTTGACTTAGAATCTTGTCCGTTAATTCTATCGGTTCAAAGGAGGTTGTTACTTCCGGTAAATCTTTAGCAAATGCAGATCGAATGTTCTCTTTGAGTTTATCCAGGTCAGTTTTATAGTGTTCACTCAATGCTACTTGAATGACGGATTCATGTGGGCCTGCCATCCATAGGTAAATAGGACTTGTGGAGAAAAGAGATGGATGCAAACCTACATAGGCAGAGGTGATCGACACGTTCTCCGGACCTACTAACTTCTTGATAGCTTCAATGGCTTTGTTTGTCTTGCGCTCGGTTTCTTCAATTCTGGTGCCGTCGGGGGCGCGTAGGCGTACTTGGAATTGACTTCCATTTACTTTTGGTAATACGTCTCGGCCGATTTGCATCATCAATATACTTGCCAATCCACAAATAATTAAAAGATAGGCAACAACAATTGCTTTGCGATAAGGCATAATGCGTTCGATAAAACGTAAATAGCGCATTCGTATCTTCTCAAAAACGCCAATCTTTTCATTATGATTTCTGTCGGCAGCTCTGGCAGCAGCAATTTTTTGTTCGATCTGTGCGTGATGATCGTCGGTAGAAAGGCCAGCCAATTCGAGCTCTTCAGCATCGGTTAAATTCGATCCATCTGCTTTTTTGTGATGCTTTACCTTCATAATCCAGTTAGCCATAATAGGAACAAAGGTTTGTGCCAGAAAATAGGATACAATCATACTGAAGCCGATAGCCAAAGCTAGCGGTAGAAAAAGCGATCCAGGTATGCCCCCCATTGTAAAGGCTGGCGCAAACACGGCCAAAATACAAAAGAGAATTAAGAGCTTAGGAAAGGCAATTTCTTTACAGGCATCCCAAATCGCTAAAGCTTTTGGTTTTCCCATATCAAAATGCTGGTGAATGTTCTCAATGGTTACCGTACTTTCATCCACCAGAATTCCGATTGCCAAAGCCAAACCGCTCAGTGTCATTATATTGATGGTTTGCCCGAATAAATTAAGAAATAGGACCCCTGATATAATGGATGTTGGGATGGTAAGGATAACAATCAAAGCGCCACGTAGGTCGCCTAAGAATAGAATAACCATCAATCCCGTGAGTATAGCACCTATGGCACCTTCAGTTAATAAGCTTTTTACCGAATTCATAACATAAACCGATTGGTCGAATTCGTAGCTTACTTGAACATCCTCCGGCAGTTGACTTTGAATTTTTGGAACTGCGGCCTTCAGTTTTTTTACTACTTCCCAAGTGGAGGCATCAGCACTTTTTGCAACATTTAAATAGACTGAGCGTTTACCATTACCAAGGCATAACCAGAAGTAATGTCAGCGGCATCTTCGACAGTTGCTACATCTCTCAAATAAAGGTTTTGGACACCACTTTTGAAAAGTGGTATATTTTCAAAATCTTTAACATCTTTAATCGTTGTATTAGTAGGTGTGATGTAATTTTTGTCGCCAACTCTTACATTTCCCGACGGGGCGGTTTGATTATTGATTTTCAAGGCCTCTACTAATTG
Source organism: Olivibacter sp. 47 (assembly GCF_030372825.1). NCBI lineage: Bacteria > Pseudomonadati > Bacteroidota > Sphingobacteriia > Sphingobacteriales > Sphingobacteriaceae > Olivibacter > Olivibacter sp. 47. Next base: position 3,612,016 of record NZ_JAUCNR010000001.1, on the reverse strand, counting down.
GTCTGGCGTCATATTGTGGGATCGAAGTAATGCAGGGTCGGCTTTGATAACAATGGTTCTGACATTTCCGCCAAAAGGAGGGGGAGCGACTAGCCCGCTTATTGACGTAAAAGAAGAACGGACATAGGTGTTAGCTAAATCTGCCAACTCATTATTGCTTCTCGTTTTGCTACTCAATACAAGTTGGCCAACGGGCAATGTTGAGGCATCAAAACGTATAATGAAGGGTGGGTTTGATCCGGGAGGGAATATCGCTTGGATACGATTTGTGAAAGAGGCAAGCTCGGCCGCTGCCTGCGCCATATTGGTCCCTGGATAAAAGTTCAATTTCATTAGGGTTAATCCCTGTATATTCTTTGTCTCTATACTTTTTAGCCCATTCGTATAGAGGAGTATGTTTACATATTGTTTAGCAAAGAAAGACTCCATCTGCTCGGGCGTATAACCTGTAAAAGGGTGGGAAATATAAATTACAGGCATATCTAGTTTTGGGAAGATATCGATCTTAATGGAAGTAACTGCTTTTATTCCAAAGAAAAATAGCCCTGCTACTATGACCATTATGGTTATCGGTTTACGTAATGCAAAGCGAATTAAATTCATGATAGTTTATTTAGATTCTTTTTAACTGTTTTTTTTTTGCAGCAATAAATGCTAAGGTTCTATTTTGTTAACAAATAAGCTGAAATCGCCGGAAGCAGCAGCTTTGTATAATAAAGCCTGCCAAACGTTGTTGTAGGCGATATCACGATCCGTCTCTGCCCGTATGAGCGCATACAGGGCTTGTGTGACATCCACTAAATTGGTTAACCCATTTTTATAGAGTACCGATTTCTGCAAAAACGCGTCCGAGGCGGCTTTAACTTGGGTTGGCACTTCTCTATAATTGCTTAATGCATTTTCAATTTTCGTATCCGCTAAAACTAATTGGGCCCGGATTTGCTGATTCGCCAATTCAAATTCATCTGTTAAAGCCTGGTTCGTAAAGGTTTGTCCTTTTACTTGTTTCGAAATCCGAAGTGGTTGGGTTAAATTCCAAGTCAAACCGATCCCAATGAGATAATTTGAACGACTTGGCTTAATACCGTCGAAATAATTTTGTGTAAAAGCTTGTTGATTACTCGCGTAGTCACTTCGAAAACCTGAACCCCTGGTCTGAAAGATTCCAACAAGTGATAAGGAAGGGTAATAAAGTGTTTTTAGATATTTTTTTGTTCTTTCCCCACATTAATACGGGATTGATACCATCTCAAAGTAGGGTGGTTTGCAATATCACTGTCGGTCGACTGTTCCATACCTGCCGGTACATGCGAAATAAAAAAACTATCTAAGGTAAATTCGGTTGGAGGAATACCCATTAATTGCGCCAGCTTGTTACTCTGTTCCTGTTCAAAATCTTTTGCTTTGGTCAATGCTATTTTAGCGTTAGATACCTCCGCATTTGCCAAGGAAGAATCTACGCCGGCAATGAGCCCATTCAATGCTCTGGTGACAACCACTTGGCGGAATGTATCGGCCCGAAAGAGATTCTTCTTATACGAAAGCGTGAGTTTTTGTGCAGCCAGAAGATTCAAATAAGCCGCTGACACTTTTACCTGATGATTGAACAGCTCCTGTTGCAAATCCATATTGTCTCGTTCGGCAACTTCTCGTGCTACTTTGATCCGCTCCTTAGCTTTTCCAAAGGAGAAGAATTCCCAATTGACATTGGCTAAATAAAGCGATCCAAACGCGGCATTCCAGTTCTGGTTTGGAAGCGGTAGCCCCGAAGAGGCTACACCGTATCCACCAAAACCATAGAGAGGTCCGTTCTGACCATTGACTGTTCCATAATCTTGTTGCGCGGATAAGACCAAGTTAGGAAGATAATCTCGTTTAGCTTGCTCAACGGAAGAAAAAGAAGCCTTGGCATAATTCGCTTTAGCCTTGACACTGCCGTAGTTGTTAATTGCTAATTCGAGGGCTTCCTTTAGAGACAATTTTTGCTGTGTCCAAGCATGTTGTGTTAACATTAATGATAATAGGCTTGAAATGCAATACCTTATTATCCAACGGAATGAATATTTCACAAAAAATAAAAGTATTAGTAGTATCTTTTGTGAAATTGGGGAATGATTTTGAAGAGAATTTGAAGGAAGTGATCAAAATGTGATTATTTTGTTATCCTAATGTAACAATTTGATTGTCCTGTCCCAAAACCGAAATACCTTCCTCTCGATCAGTCTCCGTAAGCCCAGCTCTTGGAAAATCAACGGTTAGCATATGCAACCTGTTTTCGTAAGTGTATTGGACATCAAAGTTATTCAATTCACAAATTCGTTTAACAATAGCAAGACCCAAACCTACACTGTTGCTGCACTGATTGCTTTTCTTAAAGCGTTGGAATAACTCCTCTGTTGGGAAAATCGGTTCGGGGCCGGTATTTTTTATTAAAATTCCCTTTTTATTTATTTCTAGGAAAATGGTTCCATTCTTTACATTATGCCTGATTGCATTGCTAAGCAGATTATCGAACAACATGTCCGCTAAGGCCGGATTAATTCTGACGGTAATATCAGGATCGATGTGTTGCGTTACCTTTAGCTCTTTAATTGCTATCCTATCTTCATAAATCGTGAGTAACTCAAGAACCTGTTTAGTGAAGTTTATTTCTTTGGTCGCTTCAAATTCCTGATTTTCCAGTTTCGTGAGTAAAAGGAGCGAGTGATTGATTCTTGACAACTTCTCGATCGCGTTTTGCATGTCTGCGATAAGCGATGCCTGATTTTGCTGTATGTCCGTTTCCGTAAGTAGCTCCAATTTGCTTCGTAGAACAGCTAGTGGAGTTTGCAGTTCATGCGATGCATTTTCGCTAAATTCTTTTACCAAACTATATTCTTTGATTGCCTTGTCCGTCATCTTTTTCAGAAATCGGTTCAGTTCTTGGAATTCCTTCGTATTAGTATGATTAAGCGTTAACGGCTGCTTTTTTTTAATGCTAAATTTCTGTATACTTTTCAGTGTTTGATTAAATGGAGAAAGAATCTTTTTGGATACCAAACGGACGGTTAAGAGAACCACTAAAGCGATCAATACAGTTTTCAAAATGGCCGTTAAGAGCATCCCTTTTAAAATCTGTTTTGATTGCGTTACGTAATTATAGGAAGATACTTGATAATTGATGCCATTTATGGTATAATAACAACTGACCGTTATTCGGCATTCATCGGTAACGGAAGCGGTACTGTCACATTGTTGTTTTTGTACTTGTACCCTGTTTTGGGGTAAGGCGCTGTTTATCTTCAATATAGCGATTGGTCTTCCCTGCGAATACTGATCGGGCGCAATTCCTGCTTTCAACTGCTCGGCTACTTCATTGTTGACAGCTTTTAAGCGCTCTATTTCTGAATTATCGATACGATTGCGTATGTTACTTAATGTCGTGAACATACTGATAGGCGTTACAAGTAATATTATCGCCAAAAACCACAGTGTAAATTTGTCCGCTAATTTCATTATCTGGAATTTATATCAACCCTTGTTTGTGTTGAACTTATATCCTAAACCATAAATCGTGTCAATGTAATCGTCGCCACCCGCCATATTGATTTTTTTTCGGAGATTCTTAACGTGCTGGTAAACAAAGTCTACATTGCTAAGATTATCCGTGTAATCGCCCCAAAGGTGGTTGGCAATAGCTTGTCGTGATAAAACTCTATTTTTGTTTACCAGAAAATAAAGAAGAAGCTCAAACTCCTTTCTGGTCGCATCTAGTGCTTTTCCATGTATTTTTAATTCAAAGGTATTAGTATTTAACGTGATTTCCTTAAAAGAGATGATATTATTGCCGTCTAGATTTTTTCTTCGATGTATGGCTCTCAGACGTGCATGAAGTTCCGGCAAGTGAAAAGGTTTGGTAAGATAATCATCGGCTCCTTCTTCTAGGCCCTTTATTTTATCATCTAGCGCTCCTTTGGCAGAAATAATCAATATAGAACCGTTGATGTGTTCTTCTTTTACCAAGTTGAGCAACTCGAGCCCGTTTCCATCCGGAAGCATAATATCAAGAATTATACAGTCGTAGGTAAAGAAGAGCAATTTTTCGCGCGCTTCGGTTGCGCTAAAAGCCAGCTCACAGATATAATTTTCTCCAGCTAGGTAATCATGAATACTGCTAGCGAGTTCTTTATTGTCTTCTATTACCAAAATTTTCATTTACGACTAGTTTTACATCTGATGAGCAAACCGGATGCGGGGACTTAAAAATATACTTTATAGCCAATTATCGCTTAAACTTATCGGTTTCCACAGAATAAATTAACAAAACGCTAAATAGAGCACAAGATAGAGACTAATTTTGAAAAAAATTTGAAGTGCCCTTGCCCAAAAAAAGGCGTTGCTTATTGCGTTAAGCTTTCATCACTTTATTTAAAGCTAGGGGGATATGCAGGAGATCGTAGTCGTTTGAGTAGATTAAATACTTAGTGTGCCATGTGGGATTATATTTGTCTTTAAACTCTCTTAAGCCTTTGTAATGTTTGAATTGTTGCAGTTTTTCGTAGGCGAACTTAATGGTCCGTTGTGGTATATCCGTCGGTGAGTCAATACCGGAAAAAGGAGCTAAGCCCATGTTCAAAGATTTGAACCCTTGTTGTTGAGCATACTCTATTAGTTTTATAAGAATACAATCCATATTTCCGCTAGGGGCGTCGGCTGTTTTTCTAATAAGATCATAAGTAGTCTCACCGGGCATATAATCCGGTATAATATTTAGGAAGCTCACAACCTTTTCATCCGTGTTCTCTAAGGTAATAATGGTGTGCTGTTTCAATTCTGTCTCATTAAAAGCTCCCTGAGAGAAAACCATTTCTTCGCGATTGAGCATAATCAGCCATTCGTCTGAGACCGACTTTAATTTTTGGAGCAAGCCATCTTTTATTGGTGGCGTGTAAATCTTCGTAATAAAACCCTTCTTTTCGATATTATTCAAGGCATTTCTTAAGGATTTGTTGCTTTTACCTTCCAGGTTAAATCGGCTTAAGTCGACAATTGCCTCTTGCCCGATAGGAAGTGCTTTTTTCTTAATTGATCTATAGAATTCTAAATTATCCTCATCCACACGATAATAAATGGCTTTTAGACTATTTTGTTGGCAGAATCTTTCAAATGCATAAATTGTTTGCTCCTTAACTAGTGGTGAGTCAAAGCATACCGGTTCATGTAAGACAACAGCGAAGCTATTGGCTATTTTATACGCGATCATGGAATCTATATCCGCAGGAAAGAAGAATAACTTGTCATTGGTAAGCTTAAAATGATCAACCGCTGATTTTCCGTAATTGGTAATCACTGCATGTGCTCTAATCAATTCTTCTTCGTTTCTTTTAGTTTTAAAAATATAGGGTTGGATGAATGAATAGAATAACATTAAGATGGCAAGAGCACCGAATAAATTAATGGAATAAACAAATAGTCTGGCAAATTCCGTATGTGGATTTAGATAAGTGGTGTCTACTAGAATAAGACAAGCCAGGGTGTTAACAAACGAGTCAAGAATTGAAAAATTTTCATGAAAGTGATTGGCTTTTAAAAGATAAAAGCCTATTGTTCCATAGATTAATACAGCACAAATAACGATGAGGGAGGTAGTGATACTAAATGTTTGAAGCTTCTTATCACCTTTGATGTAATATTGTTTGTAGGTAACAGATAACGTGACGATTGTGAACAGTGCCAAAGAGGCCTCTTCATAGTCGATCGCCTTGGTAAGATGACCGATAAAAGATAAAGAACTAAGTAGTAGTGCAATTAGCCAAGCATTTCTTAACCCTTTAATTAAAAATGCCGAGCAGATAAGCAGCAGTAGTCCGATCAGCAAAACCATGTAGTTAGAGAAGTGAATCGTATCATTTGGAATGAAGCGATGCAGTGTTTTAACTCTACTCGCTATAGCAGGCGTTAATACAGAGGCGATATTGACGATTCCCAGTGTGAAAAGTAGTACAGACGGAAAAATGCGTAAAATTAAATTACCCTTTGAAAAACGAAGCTAAAAACACCCAGTAGAAGCGGTAGCCAAAATTCAAAAAGACGATATAGAAAAGTAATGGAAAGTGACTCTGTAGTACTAAAATCGAATCGGTTGAGCACCACTACTAAAGATACTTCGACGGCTCCAAGCCCCCTTAAAAAAGGTGAAATACAAAGGAACAAGGTTGCAATTACATAGCCGAGTATAGCAGCCGATACATCGTATTGTAAATGGAGAGCTTTCATGGCCAATAGTAAATGGATTATTCCAACCAGTTCAATCAATATGGAATAGAGCAATGTTAAACCTAGTTGTTGTTTGCTGAAATGTCCGTTTTTAAGTTCTAAAACAACTGCCTCAAGTGCGGGGAAGCGCAGTAATAGCCATCTATAGAAGCTGCCTTCAACATAAATATCATAACTGATATAACCGATCAAAAATAGCAGCAAACAGAGAGCCAATAAGGTTTCCCATTCACCTCCATAGCGTTGATTTGTAAAAGAAATGTATAGGATAACCGGAAAGGCGAATAAGACAACTGATATGATGCCGATAACACCGTATATATAGGAAGCAAAATTTATCTTTGTTTTACTGATGCCCGTTCGTTCAATTTCTTTCGTAAAAAAAGCTAAGGATGTCACGCCGCCTCCCGGGAGGAATACACTTAATAAGTTTCTTTTGAGGAACAGCTGCGTGGCTAGTCGGATAGATAATGTTTTTCCAACCGTTTTGAAACTATGGACATACATGAGAGCTTGGAGTAGGATATATAGAAGTACACCGATGATGCCAATTAGTACCCATAAAGGGTCGCTTTGAACGGTCGTTTCTTTTACTTTGATCAGCTCTTCACGCTGCTGTTTTAAAAAGTAAATGCCAAATAGGACAAAAAGGAGACCTATGATTTCCTTTACGTAATAGTTATGTTGTTTAAAACGATTTATTAAGCTGCTCATTTAGGTTCAAATCTTGTTAAACTTAATAAACTTCATTTTAAGATAATACTAAGTTTGTGTTTTGGATACGTGGCGACATACTTTTATCAATAGGCTGAATAATAGAGATTTTCCGTAACAAGTACCACCTTCATTTAACTTTTTCAAGCAGCCATCCATGAAAATCTTTAACGTCATAAAACATAAAGTCGGGTGCTAAGGCTCGTAGTTTATCAGCCTCTGCAGTCTCTGCCCAAGCCGCCGCTACAATGGGAATGCCAACGTCCTTACAGGCTGTTATATCGCTGGGAGCATCGCCAACATAAATGACCTCGGTTTTCTTAAAATCAGGCATATGATTTAGTACAGCTTGAATACCCTCAACTTTTCTTGGCCCTTTCGGCGACCCGGTTTCGATCAACTTAAAAAAAGAAAGAAGATCAAAACGCTTTAGGGAAATGGCGGTGCTCAGTGCTCCTTTTCCTGTCACAAGAGCCGTTTCAACCTGATGCTTTTTTAGGTCAGCCAGCATTTCACGTATACCTTCAAAGGGTTGTGGACATATTTCATGTAATACTTCGTAATTACTTAAATAGTTGGAAACGCCTTGTTGATAATGCGCCGGAGCCAGGGCCATAATAGTCCCTTCTTCTGAAGGGCCGAAAGTAGAGATGATTTCCTGATCCGAAATTGATTGGCCAATTAGTGGCTCTATAGACTCACGGAAAGCTCGAATGCAAAGTGGAAGCGTATTAGCGATCGTTCCATCAAGATCAAAAATAACTGCTTTTATTTTTTTTATCATGGCTGGTGAAATACTTGAAAATGGCTATTTATTAATCAATTTGACTAAGTTAGTTTTGTGGTGTTTAAATACCAAATCTATTTGCTCTAATGAAGAATAGGAAGATTTTCTTAAAAGTAATATGCCTGATTGGTACAATGTTGTTTATAGCCGTATCATTTGCCCAAGAGATAAGAATCTTAAATGCTGCCGAAATAGACGAAATTGCTTATGAAGGTGATTTAGATATGCCTGTATTCCGTGGCTTTGAATATAGAGATGGAGGTGGTTTATGGGATATGTTGCTTTTGGAAAATAATTATGTGGCTGGGAGTGACACAGCTACTAATTCATCCATTATGGGGATTTTATACTTACAGGATCATGGCGGGTATTTAAAAAAAACAGAATTTAAGGACTTTATAAAGGAGGAAGAAAGAGATATTCGTTTCTGGACATCCTATTGTTCTTTTACAGATTTAGATGGCGATGGGTATATCGATCCTGTTGTCGTTTATGCTTCTTATAAAGGGAAGGATAAATCGGATGAAGAACCGCTACGAGTCAAGATATTTGTTTTTTATAAAACCGCGAAGATTGGCGTTCGTGCGCAGGAATGCGCGTTGGATGCTTGCCGTACGTTGAAATTTGATAAGAGCTACGCTGCACTGCCTTTAAGTATTCGTCGGCATGTTCTTCAATTAATGGAAATCATGAGAACGGAGCGGGGAGTGATTCTGAAAGACGGCTGACATTTTATAATAGAATTTGACTTAAAGCTTACAGCGGTAACTCACCTTAAAGGCTACATTTGTTGAACTATGACAGAACAAATTCCTTTATCAGCTCTAGAGCTGGCAGTAGTAGTGGAAGGGGGAGATGCAGGAACAGCAATAGAAAGCAGCGTAAGAGTAGCCCAGCACATCGAAGAATTAGGTTATCGTCGAATTTGGCTAGCGGAGCACCACAATATGGAACATATAGCCAGTTCCGCTACAGCCGTATTAATTGGCCACGTCGCTGGTCGTACTAAGACAATTAGGGTGGGATCCGGTGGAGTTATGTTACCCAATCATACGCCGTTGATTGTTGCAGAACAGTTCGGGACCTTAGAAACACTATATCCTGGACGTATCGACTTAGGTTTGGGGCGAGCACCTGGCACAGATCAGCTGACAGCCATGGCTTTGCGGAAAAATAATATGCACGCCGCTTTTCAGTTTCCCGATGATGTCAAAGAGTTGCAACAGTTTTTAAGTGGAGATAATGTGGACAGCAAGGTTCGAGCATTTCCCGGTGAAGGGCTTGATATTCCGATATGGATATTGGGCTCAAGCACGGATAGTGCACATTTAGCAGCGCGTTTAGGCTTACCTTATGCCTTTGCATCCCATTTTGCACCCGCTCAATTTCGAGCAGCCGTTTCCATATATAAACGAGAATTCCGTCCTTCAGAACATCTGAACGAACCCTATGTTATGGCTTGTGTTAATGTTATTGGAGCAGATACGGACGAGGAGGCGGAGTTTCTTTCCTCCAGTTTGTATCGGATGTTTATTGGCATTTTGACGGATCAACGGCAGCCATTGCAACCACCGAATCCTTCTTTGGCCCTGGCATGGAGCCCCGAGGTCCAGCAAGCGGTAAATAATATGACTGCTTGTACTTTTGTGGGGTAGCAAAGATACCTTGAGCCGACAATTATCGGCCTTTATTGCCGAGATGGGTATCAATGAGTTGATGGCCACTAGTTATATCTATGATCTGAATAAAAGGCTTGCCTCTTTTACCATACTGAAAGAAGCGTTACAGGACATATAAGAATAATGCTAAATCACTTGACTAATAAATAAAAACAGATGGTTGCTCAAATTTTTGGCGCTGCTTTTGGCCTCCTTGCCGTAATATTAGGAGCCTTTGGTGCTCATGCTTTGAAAAAGAAATTTACGGTTGATCAACAGCAAAGTTTTGAAACCGGTGTAAGATACCAAATGTACCATGCAATTGTTTTGATAGGTATAGGTGAACTATACAAAGATGTGGCACTATTTCAAACAATTAGTATACTATTTATTGTTGGTGTCATCTTGTTTTCATTCAGTATTTATGGTTTGTGTCTCAGCTCGGCGTTCGGTCGTAAACTACGTTTTTTAGGACCCATCACCCCTCTTGGTGGACTTTTCTTGGTAATTGGATGGGCTTTATTGCTCTATCAGGTTCTTTCAAAGTAACTATAAACTTTCCATATTACTTTGAAGGAATCTTATCTTACTGTCGAATAGTTAATGCCTGACTGTTATTTGTGTGTACTGACTTTTTTAAAACGATATAGATATTTACCGTTGGACGCTTGAAAAAGACTGTCTTGTTGTTGTTGCGCTTGTTGTGAGCTTAATTTAATTACGTCATAAGAAACAAACTCTTCTTTGGGTTCATCGGAGATGCGAACATTATTAATGTATTTATAGGAAGGCGTTATGCGATATAATTCGCGATTCCACGTATATATATCCGTTTCTGTCTCTATTTCAAAGTTATCCTTGCTACAGGAGCATAAGGCTAAGGCGATCAAACAATTTATTATCAATTTCATCAGTTAGATTGTTAAAAATCTTTCCGCGATTCTATGTGCCCTTAGGCAAAAAACATTCCAAGGAATATGTAGAAAGCTTAGCAATAGCGAACTTTAACATTTATTAACTAAACCGATCGCTAATAAGGGCAGATAAGCAAGAAGTTGGTGATGGCTATACAATAAGGGGGGATAGTACGCTGAAATGTATGAGATTTAGTACATTTTTTATAGGACAGCATTTTTAGTACCCTTTCGCCCCGGTCACCAAATTCACATTAGCCGAAAAATACATTTTTATTTTGGCAAATACGCCAAAACTCCTATTTTTGCAGTCCTTCAAGGTAAGGGATAAACGGAGAGTTGTCCGAGTGGTTTAAGGAGCACGCCTGGAAAGTGTGTATACCTCAAAAGGGTATCGAGAGTTCGAATCTCTCACTCTCCGCGAAAACAGGCCCGACTAGTTATCGGGCTTTTCTTTTTACCGGAAACCAACCTATTATGATTACTACTATTCCGTCAATTTGATAATCGGGGCTAACAATCTGTGAAATGAGATGCTAAGCTAAAGCGGGTATAAGCTCTTTAGTGTGCGAATACGCTTGTTATGTACCGAAATTTCTTTATAGTGCTTGTCTTTTTGTATTTGAACAAGGTAAATAACGGTACCCGGAATCTGAATTTCTCGTGCACGTAAAACAGAATAACCATCAAATTTTGAACGAATAATTTTTTTTAGATCTTCTGGAGTAGCGGATTCATTCAGGTATTTAATCGTGTGTTTCCATATACCTGTTGCACTATAACTTACCGTATAGGGAATGGTTTCCTGTTTAAACTTGGTAACCAGGCCATCATTTACTTTGTACCATCGAGCGTCAGAAATATTATAAAAATGCTTATTAAAATGTTTCAGTACAAGCCTTGAGTTAGACGATCCAATTGAGGTGAGTACGGTATTAAGTGGGGCGTCTAAATCTTCTCCTATTTCCGATCCGTTTTGCGCAACAAGCATTTGTGCCCTGCCATCGGTCGTACCGATGATCACGATAACCATTACCATAAAAGTTATCGCCGTTTTTTAAACTTTTCATGATCAAATAGCATTGATTTAAAACAAAAGAAAGGTATCATTTATAGATCAGCAATTTTTTTTTAGATATACGACATGTTTTTAGCCTAAATGATAATATGTCTTGATATAAGTCGTTTGTCGTTCGAAAACTGCCGTATGACAAAAAAAATGGCGTTCGACGGATATATTAGGTAACTTAGATTTAAAATGACTAGTTCCATAACCGGTGATGAAAAAGTTAAATAACCAATACATTTTTATTATTCTTTTCTGGACATTATATTTTCTATACGAATGGCTAAGTGTTCCATCCATGAGCGGAGAGTATAGGCGATATTTTATTTCAGCTTGTGTAATGGTACCTACCACCTTTATTGCGGCCATCCTAACGGTACATGTCTATTTCGCTAAATTCTATCTGAAGAGCCGCAAACGCTTGTTTTGGATTGCCTCTATGCTAACCATGTTCGTGCTGCTGATGATAAGAAGGTTATTTTATTACTATCACACATATCCACTATACTACCCCGAAGGAATGTTATTGCCTTTTTTCTATGTACCTAAGCTTATTATCGATTTTGTTAATATGTACCTTATTGTTGGTTTATATTCACTTATCTATTTTTTTCGTTCTTATTACGAACAACAAAAACTCAATGCAACCCTTCAGAAAGAAATGATCAGGTCTGAATTGGAGTTGCTTAAGCTACAGGTTCATCCTCATTTTATTTTTAATACCTTAAATAATATTTACTCATTTTCCATTCAGCAAAAACCGAAGGCGGCAGATCTTATTCATCGCCTTTCGTCTTTTTTAGATTATAATTTATACCAGGCAAAGGAAAACACTGTACCACTCATTAACGAAATAGAATACATACAGCATTATATCGAATTAGAGAAAATTCGTTTTGGCGATCGACTAGATATCTCTATAAATATCCTCTCGGAAATAGAGCATTTTTATATAAGTCCAATGTTATTGTTGCCTCTGGTAGAAAATGCGTTTAAACATGGTGCAGGCAAATTGCAAAAAGATGCTTGGATACGTATGGATATCTCGATGAAACGCGACATCTTAACCGTTAAGATTGAGAATAATTATGCTGAGCAAACAACCCAATCGGAACGCCCCGGTATTGGTTTAGACAATGTAAAAAGAAGACTGGAAATTCTCTATGAAGGAGCTCACGAAATAAGTATAATGAAGGAATCCGGTACTTTCCTAGTTGTTCTAAAAATTAAAAATGGAATCACTGCATAAAATAAAATGTATAGCGGTGGACGATGAACCGCCTGCATTACAATTATTAATTTCTTATATCGAAAAAATTCAATCACTCGAATTGGTGTTTTCTAGCAGCGACGCGCTGGAAGCTTTTAATTTTATACAACATCATGAGGTCGATATTTTATTTATTGATATACAGATGCCGGGTCTTAATGGTTTAGAATTTGTTCGTGCGTTGTTTTATCGACCGGCAGTAATCATGACTACCGCATATCGTGAGCATGCGGCAGAGGGGTTTGATTTAGATGTTTTAGATTATTTAGTTAAGCCCTTTCGATTTGAACGCTTTTTAAGAGCAGTATCAAAATATTCGCAAACGAGCGGTTCTAGTTTGGAGTTCGTTCATAAAGTTCAAAAACAAGAAGATGTTTACATGTACTTTAATGTTAACAAAGAATTGATCAAAGTTTTTTTGAAAGACATTCTTTATATAGAAAGTGTTAGAGATTATATCAAAATTGTTATGGCTGCTAAAACTATTATAACGTATCAGCGAATCAGTTATATGGAAGAAAAGTTGCCGGAGGATAACTTTATTAGAATGCACAAATCGTTTATTGTAAACCTACACCAGATTAAGGCGTATAAATGCGATCGATTGAGGGTGGGAAACGAGGTCCTGCCCGTTGGGCGATTCTATAAGAAAAGGCTGATTGAGCGATTGAACGCGGATCAATTTGGTTCTTAGAGACGGCATTGCTTGTTTCTGTAGATTTCGGGAGACGTATTACATTTCGTATTTTGCAGCGCGAAAGAAACGCAATTATTCAGTTTTATGTGCGTTATAAGGTCATGAAAAGTATGAACAGCTGTGGATTGAAGAGAGGTGTGAAATAATTCACCTCTCACGTGGATGACCAGCTGAATTTTATTGCCACTTAAAGAGAATTTCTAATGGAAGAAAACAAAACGAGCGAGCTTAGAATCTTATTTGCCGAGGACAATGAGGTCAATCGGTTTTATCTTCGGTCTCTCTTCGAACAGCACTTTAAAGGTATGCTGATTTTGGAAGCCAAAAATGGTCGAGAGGCTGTTGAAATATATGAAGCGTATAGGCCGAATTTAGTGCTGCTTGATTTAAATATGCCGATTATGGGAGGAAATGAGGCTGCCGTAACAATTAAGCAATTAGCCGAAACAAACGGGGACAAACCTCGGATAATTGCATTGACAGGGAATTCACTCAATGTCGATGATGGGACTCATAATCAGGAGGCGATTGATGATTATATCATCAAGCCGTTTACTGCAGAAGCTCTGTTGACACTGCTATCGCCGGTTATTGTAGATGGGAAAAATATAGAAGAAAGCACGGATAACTTGGAGATTACAATAGAAGGCGACATATTACACGATAAACGGCATTTTAATTATGAGGAACTGGAGCGATCTTTAGCTAATGACAGACAATTGATCAATGAAGTTTTAACTTATGTGCTAAATAGTCTGGACACCTTCTTGCCGAGGTTTAGAAACTTAATAACTGAAGGAAATCAAGAGCAAATACAAAAACTTGCACATGAACTTCGAGGAACCGCACTCAACGCTCGCTTGCCGCTGCTTAGTGAATATGCATTATTGCTAGAAAACCAAGCGAGTTTTGATGAAGATTTTCTTCTTGAACATTTAAAAAGAATAGATGAAGAAATTAAAGATGTAAAGCCTTTGCTTGCGGCCATGCTTGACTAGAAGTAATGGATATCATTTAGATCTATTAGCAAATTTTGAGGACGTCAAAATATAGGACAAGCACGGTCCACAACTTGTTCTTTAATAGGCTCCCCATAAAATATGGGGAGTTATCGTTAAGCACCTATTAGGGTATATTCAAATCTCCGACCTATTTTTCTACCTTCAATAAAGCCATTTTTAAGAAGATAGGACAGCCTTACCGCAACTACTTTTTCCAGTTTATATGGATCCAATTCGGGTTGTGCCTGTTGTAGAACATCCAAAATATCCTCTTTGAATCCTTGTCCTACATTTGTCAATGCATAGCTGATCTTATAGTCTAGTTTGGAATGGGGATCAAAATTTTCTACCGGTTTGAGTACCTTTTTATTGGCTTTACTTTCAAGGGTATAACCGGCAGAGGAAGGGATCAGACTGGCAAGGCTATTGCTTTTATTGCCCGTAATGCCCTCAATAGTTTTGTCGATGCTTTTTATTTCCTGTAAAAGCGCTTCCCGCATTTCTTTCAAGTATTCGATTACTTGTTTTTCTTGAACTTGAGCTTTCATGTAATGTTAGTGATTGGTTTTTACAAACTTATATAATTTAAATAAATTATACAATTCGAAGGACTAAGATTGATGCATTGTTGTGGTAGAGACATCAAAAATCGTATGCTTTGTTTTTTTAAATTGTTTGTTCTGTGATAAAAGAAAGCGAATACGGATAGGCGTTTGTCGCATTTTCCTTATAAATTTCTCATAGAGCGACTGCTGTTTTTTTTTATTGATCATGTAGATTCGTATCGTTACAATTTTGTGATAGAGTTTACTGCAAATTGCAGCGGAGATGGTTTAGCTTTTTTTTCAATTAACTATAGAAGAATCATTTGGCTGGTGTGAAGACTAATTTTAACAAATAATGATAAAAATACAATGAAAAGAGACGTTATATCACAAAGAATTACGACAAACTTGTGTTCGAAAAAGAAGCAGAAGAGGCGGTTCGCTTTTATACCTCGATATTCAAGATAGTAAAATTGAAAGTATCGCTCGTTATACCGAAGAGGGCTTTGAGCATCACCGAAAACCGGCAGGGTCCATAAAGACCATTGAATTTACCCTTGATGGCCAAGAGTTTTTGGCATTAAATGGTGGGCCAATATTTAAGTTCAACGAAGCGATATCGCTTATTGTGAATTGTGAAGATCAGAACGAAGTTGATTATTATTGGAAACGTCTTTGCGAGGGCGGTGACGAAAAAGCACAAGTATGCGGGTGGCTTTAAGATAAATTTGGTGTATCATGGCAAGTTGCTTCGCTTGTGCTAAACGAAATGATTTTGGATCCGGATGTCGTTAAGGTTAATCGTGTTTTAAAAGCGATGTTTCAAATGAAAAAAATCAACATCGCTGAGTTGGAAGCAGTCTATGGCAAGTAATCAACGTAATAGAAAAACCTATATAATTGTTATATTTGCTAATATATTTAGTGTTTTGTCGTTTATGGTTTCTATTAAACATAGAGAGCTCGAATATTTGCTCGTGTTGCCGTTGCCCAAGGAGGTGGAACAACACGTTATGTATTTTAAGAATGTCTTTAAGGATACATATGATTTTCCAAACGCCTTAATCACATATCCTCACCTTACACTATTGAAGTTTATGCAGTTTGAAAACTATGAAGGAGCTATTATAAATAAGCTGATCCAATTAGCTTGTTATGTTAGCCCATTTCAAGTAATTTTAAACGGTTTTAGATTTTTCGAACGGGTCTTTTACATTGACGTGGCAACGGGAAGCGTTATTTTGGATGTCGTATACAATCAACGGTCTTCGCTGCTACCACTATTACGTGCAGGTAAAAATTGCTATCATTTTACTCGGAACGCACATGTAACGATTGCAAGGGGGCTTTTACAACTACAGCGTCTGGAAATTAGTCGAAGTTGGAAGATTCCTTCATATCAAGCAGCTTTCATAGCATCCCAAATGTTATTACTAAAGCGGACGACGGCTTATAGCCCATATAAACCGGTTAATACGATTCGTTTCGTAGGAAATAAGTCTTATCCAAAACAAGGTGATTTATTTTAGTGCGTTATTCTTTATCAACGCAAGCTATCGACAGAAGGAGGAAGCTTAAAGACGCACTAACCGCACGTACGAAATTAAAGCGCACCCAGGTTGTTTGAAAAATTTCTTTTCGATTCATTAATTCTTGCTGGTTTGCCTGTTGTAAATGAAACTTATTTAACCCTTCGTTTATGGGGACATTTACGCTCATTGTGATAATAAAGACACCTAACACATATATCAATGTAGCGAAAACAAGCAGATAGATTTTAAGCTGAGATTCTTGTCGATAAGCAAAAAAGACCTTTAGCGGTAACAATAGTAAGGGAGCCAGAAAAACGATAATAAACCAAGGATTAAGTATGACCCGATTGAACGATTGCAATGCCAACAATGACTCGAAAGCTGGTAACCTCCTCAAACCCGGCATGATGGCGTTACTCCAAGTAAAAAAAAGCCCAGACATGATCGCTGTTGCTAAGAGTGCGCATAAAGTTAATAACTGATTCATAATCTATATTTTAATGTTTATTGATGTACATGTAAAAATAAATTGTAACTGCCTCACAGAATAGAATAAATACGACAATTTTAGGTACTTAGGGAATAAAACGAATCATTATCGCTATTTTTAAAAAATAGTGTAATTTTAGACTTTACTCAATAATGGTTTTCCCTTAAGCAAATACAAAATGAAGCGTTGTTTTTTTGTTTTATATCTAATTCTACTAAAATTATCTGCGAATGCGCAAGTCGTTCAATATAATACGAAAGCTAACGTGTCTTATTACGAGGAGGGCTCCCGATTGGATAGCTACAAGAAGAAGCGATGCACGCTGGATATTTATTATCCCGAAAATAAAAGCGACTTTGCTACCGTTATCTGGTTTCATGGAGGTGGTTTGACAGGAGGCGAGAAGGAAGTGCCGGAAGCGCTAAAAAATCAAGGAATTGCTGTTGTTGGTGTCAGTTATAGGCTTTCTCCGAAAGTTAAAGGAAGTGACGTGATTGAGGACGCCTCAGCAGCAACAGCTTGGGTATTTAAGCATATCAAAGAGTTTGGGGGGAATGAGAAACTAATTTTCGTGTCCGGACATTCGGCGGGAGGGTACCTCGGAATGATGCTGACCCTTAATAAAGCTTACTTAAAAAAATATAATATCGACGCCAATCAAGTTGCCGGTGTGATACCATTTAGTGGTCATACCATTACTCATTTCACGATAAGGAAAGAAAGAGGAATCCGTGATGTACAGGCAGTGGTTGACGAATTTGCTCCTTTGTTTTATGTACGAGCCGATGCGCCGCCACTATTACTCATAACGGGGGACAGGGATTTAGAGCTTTTGGGAAGATACGAAGAAAATGCCTACATGGCGCGTATGATGAAGTTAGCAGGGCATAATGCGACGTCTCTTATTGAACTAGGCGGATATGGACATAATATGACTTTTCCCGCATTTCCCTTGCTGCTTAAGGAAGTCACTCGTAGGACAGAAGAGATTGTCAATCGTTTAAACTGATCCATTCCCACCTGGCGACCATTTTCTATAGATTATGAAACCAATTAATAATTGTACCCGTTTTGTTTTGATTGTCTGTTGTTTATTTCTTTATAATCACGAAGTGAATGGCTCCGCAACACCGGTAACTGATAGTAGCGAAATAGTCCTTGCTGGTGAGCAGTTACAACTCGTGGGAGATGGTTTTGCTTTTACTGAAGGGCCCGCCGCTGATCGTGATGGTAATGTATATTTTACTGACCAACCTAATAACCGTATCTGGAAATATGACTTACAGGGAAAACTCAGCATTTTTATGGAGAATGCAGGAAGGGCAAATGGGTTGTATTTCGACAAGGAAGGGGCGCTGATCGCTTGTGCTGATGAACAGAACCAGCTTTGGCGAATTGAGAACGGCGTGGTTGAGAAGTTAGTGAGGCATTATCAAGATACACTTCTCAATGGTCCAAATGACGTTTGGGTAGCACCTAACGGCTTCATTTACTTTACGGATCCTTATTACCAGAGAGATTATTGGAAGAGAAAGGCCCCTGATTTAAAAGTGCAAGCATTGTATTTGTACAAAAAAGGCGGGCACTTGGTTCGATTGGACGATCGATTCAAAAGGCCCAACGGAATTGTTGGAACGCCTGATGGCCATTATTTATACGTAGCAGATATCGGCGACAATAAAACCTATCGTTATACCTTAAAAAAGAATGGGAAGCTCGCAAAAAAGCGGCTCTTTATTCATAAGGGCTCTGATGGAATGACAATTGATACTCAAGGAAACCTTTATTTAACAGGTAAAGGAGTCACCGTCTATGATAAGCAGGGGAAGGAGATTGCACATATCTCAGTGCCGGCAAAATGGACCGCGAACGTATGTTTCGGAGGCCGTGATGGAAATATTCTTTTTATTACCGCTAGTGATAAGGTGTTTACGCTAAAAATGCGCACAAAGGGTTATAGTAAGTAGCGATAATCACTCCCACGATAGTTTTAAGTTGCTTATTTTTTTACCGGTTTCCTATTCTCTATTATCAATTTTTCAAGAATTTGCTTCACATGCTCTTCACAGGAACTACCTGCGGATATTGTTTTTGAGGGCCTTGGAACGAAGGCGAAAAATTTTAAAAAAAATTGAAATATTTCATTGACCCACTCGTCTATACAGATAAGTTAAAGAGATGGATCAGTTATCAATAGCAAAAGGCATGTCAGAAGATAAGCAGAGCAAAATCTTAACCACCATAACATCTTATGGGAAGGGGTTGCTAAGCTTTATTAGGAAGCGTGTCAAAAGTGATGCAGATGCAGAGGATATTTTGCAAGATGTGTGGTTTCAGCTAACAGCAGTCATTAATTCGGAGCCGGTAGAACAGGTAGGTGGGTGGCTTTACCGAGTGGCAAGAAACCGTATTATCGATAAATACAGAAAGAAGACAGAAACTTCTTACGATGATACCATGGAAGATGACAATGAACAATCTGTATCATTTAGTGAGTTACTTTTAGGTGTTAACGACAGTCCGGAAAAAACTTATCAAGATCGGTTGATGTGGAAAACGTTATTCAGCTCACTGGAAGAATTGCCTGCAGCACAACGTGATGTTTTTGTATGGCATGAGTTAGACCATATCCCTTTTGCGGAAATTGCGGAACGTACCGGAGAGTCCGTGAATACATTGATTTCTAGGAAGCGTTATGCTGTGCTACATTTAAGGAAACGCTTACTTGTCTTTTATAAAGAGTTGGATAAATAAATGAATCGGTAAAATTGATAAAAACATAAAGTGATGAAACGGATATTCAGAAGTAAATTTAGATTTATTGCCATACCTATACTAGCGGTTACTTTCCTGTTCTTGGTAAGTTATATCGTTATGCTATTATGGAATTTCAGTATTGCAGCAATCTTTAATATACATAGCATAAATCTTTGGCAGGCAATGGCATTATTTGTTCTTTCCAAGGTTCTTTTTGGCTTTGGCAAAGGAGGGCGAAGAGGAGGTGCACCTTGGAGCAAACGGTCAATGCGCGATAAATTTGAAAAAACGAATGAAATGGATACAGAAAAAATGAGAACCTACATGCGCGAGCGGTGGTGTGATTGGAGGAGCTTTCAAGAGGAAAAATAGAATGGAAATCAACAAAAATTAAGGAAGTATCATGAACCAAGTGTTAATTTTTAAAACGAGTGTTAATGCTCAAAAACATGTACAGCAAGTAGCTGCCTTGTTTAAATCCATTAAGTTAATCAAACAGTGGAGTTTTGATTTAGACGATTGTGATCGAGTCCTACGGGTGGTATCGTTAAATGTCCGTCCCGAAATGATTGAAAATTTATTGAGAACAGAAGGTATATATTGTGAACATATGGAGTATGAGTTGTAAATTCGACGAAGGCCAATTGCTTTTATAGGTATTCACAGATTACATATAAAAGCAATTACTTTCTCTTTTTTTCTACAGCGTTCGCGAATGACGAGCATTTTGTCTAAGTTTGGAATTTATTTCCAATATTATGCATAATCCACTTTTGAAGCCATTCAATACCCCCTTTAATAGTTTTCCATTTGAAAATATAAATCAAGAAGATTTTAAGCCTGCAATTTTAGACGGTATAGCACAGGCGAAGCAGGAGATCGCACAAATAGTTAACAATCCAGCCGATCCGACGTTTGACAATACTATAATAGCACTTGAAAAAGCAGGGAAACCATTGCATGTTATCGCTGAAGGTTTTTTTAATATCAATTCTGCTGAAACCAATGACTACCTTCAAAATTTAGCGCAGGAACTTTCCCCTTTACTTGCAGCATACGGAAACGATATAACCCTTAATGAAAGTCTTTTTCAAAGGATAAAGAAAGTATTTAACGATACACCTAAATCAAGTTTGTCTGAAGAAGAATATAGACTGTTAGATAAGACTTATAAAAGTTTTACAAGAAATGGTGCATTACTTGACGCTGTCCAAAAAGAAAGGCTACGGTATATTGATAAAGAGCTTTCAACATTGAAAGTTAAATTCTCACAAAACGTTTTGCATGAAACGAATGCCTACACTTTGCATATTACAAGCGAGCAGGATATGGACGGACTTCCGGAGTCTGTAAAAAGTGTAGCAAAGGAAGAGGCAGAGAAAAGAGGAGTGGAAGGCTGGATCTTTACCTTGCAGTTTCCAAGCATGATGCCATTTATGAAGTATGCAAAAAAACGGAATTTAAGAAAGGAACTTTATTTAGCTTCTTCTAAAAAGGCTTTCAACAAAAACGAATACGATAATGAAGAATGTGTTAGAAAAATAGTTGCTTTGAGACAAGAACGCGCCGAGCTACTGGGTTATGAAACACATGCTCACTTTATTTTGGAAGAAAGAATGGCGGCCGAACCCAAACAAGTTGAGGATTTTCTCCATAATTTGTTGATCAAGGCTAAACCTTTTGCGCAAAAGGAAATTGATCAGTTAAGGCATATTGCATCGGCAGACGATATAGACGAATTGATGCCATATGATCACGCATACTATGTGGAAAAATTAAGGGAAGCTAAGTACAATTTTTCTGAAGAAGCTTTAAAACCATATTTCCCGCTTGAAAGCGTAATCAAAGCTGCATTTGATGTAGCGAATAGGCTATATGGATTGACATTTGACAGGCGGAATGATATTCAGAAATACCATCAGGAGGTGGACGTTTTTGAAGTGTCGGAGAATGGTAAACATAAGGCATTGCTTTACGTTGATTGGTTTCCTAGAGAAGGTAAGCGTGCGGGGGCGTGGATGACGAGTTATCGTGGGCAATCAAAGTTTGAGGGTCAAAACATAAGACCTCATATTTCTATCGTTTGTAATTTTTCGCGTCCCTATGAAGATATCCCATCGCTACTGACGTTTAATGAAGTGACTACTTTATTTCATGAATTTGGTCATGCCTTGCATGGAATAATGGCGGATACTGTATATGAAAGTCTTTCCGGTACCAATGTATATTGGGATTTTGTTGAACTTCCTTCACAGTTCATGGAAAACTATTGCTATGATAAAACATTTTTATCTAGTTTTGCAAAACATTATAAAACAGGCGAGCCGCTTCCTTTAGTAGAAATTGATAAGATCGTTGCGTCTGCAAATTTCATGGAAGCTTATCAAACTTTACGACAATTGAGTTTCGGTTTGTTGGATTTAGCCTATCACACAAATCAGTTAAGGCCAGATGATGCAATAGCAGAATTCGAGCGGCGCATTGTAGCCGAAACGCAACTTTATCCGGCAGTCGAGGGCACCGCTATGAGTCCATCCTTTTCCCACATATTTCCCGGTGGGTATTCTGCAGGATATTATTCCTACAAATGGGCTGAAGTTCTTGATGCAGATGCATACGCATATTTTCGAGAAAAAGGTATCTTTAATAGGGAAATCGCTGAAAAGTTTAAGGTTCTACTCAGTAAAGGCGGTACCGTTGATCCAATGCAGCTTTATAAAGACTTTCGCGGGAGGAAGCCTTCAATTGATGCATTGTTAAAACGAGCGGGATTAATCAGTAACTAGGCCAGCCTGTTTGATTTAATTTACGTTTTCCATAGGGCGCTGATCGAGGAAATGTGTCAAATAGTATTCGATGAAAATGAACTTCAATAAAACTCTTATTCTAGTATATTTCGTTTTTGGAATAGCTGAATGTTTTGCTCAAGATATCTTGCGAATCGATTCAAGTTTTTCCAAGGCTGTGAGGAAAGGCACGCGTACCTTGAATGGAATACCTGGCAATAAATACTGGCAAAATACAGCAGACTATAAACTTAAGGTAAAATTTGAACCAAAAACCCGCCTATTGATAGGAACAGCAGAAATAGATTATCGCAATAACAGTCCGGACACCTTATCTGAAATATGGTTTAAATTATATGCCAATATTTATAAGAAAGGTGTGAACAGGAAATCCAAAATCGAAAAGAAAGATTTAGGAGACGGTTTGACGCTTAAAAAAATTGTGGTTGATAAACACGCGATTGAAAATCATGATGTCATTATTGACGGCACCAACATGAAATTACAGAATGCTGAAGTGCTGCCTCACAGCTCTGCGCATTTTCGAATAGATTATGAATATACCTTGAACGAAGGGTCGCACTTGCGCACAGGAAAAATAGATAATGGTGCCTATTTTATTGCCTATTTTTTTCCTAGAGTTGCCGTATACGATGATATAGATGGTTGGAATAAGTATCCTTATACAGGCGAGGAAGAATTTTATAATGATTTCTGCAATTTTGAAGCAGCAATCGAAGTGCCCGATGGTTACGCCTTATGGGCTACCGGCGATTTAAAGAATGGGAAGAAAATATATCAAAAGCAAATAAACGATCGGGTTGAATATGCAGGTATATCCGACACGATTGTCAATGTCATCGATGAACAGGACATCAAATCCAATGCGGTTACAAAAAGAAAATCTTTTAATACTTTTAAGTTTGAGGCGAAACAGGTAACTGATTTCGCTTTTGCTTTGAGTAATCACTACGTTTGGAAATCCGTCAGTTTAGTTGTTGATTCACTTACTGGCCGGAGAACACGGGTTGATGCTGTTTATAACCCCATACACGAGGATTATAATGAAGTAATCGATTTTGCGGCAAAAACAGTGGAAGGGATGAGCTTTCATTTTCCGGCTTGGCCTTTTCCCTATAGTCATATGACTGTTTTTGACGGACTCGATCAAATGGAATACCCAATGATGGCTAATGATAACCCTACAAAAACGAGAGAAGATGCTATTACTCTAACTAATCATGAGATATTCCATACGATGTTTCCCTTCTATATGGGAACAAATGAAACAAAGTACGGTTGGATGGATGAAGGATGGGCAACTATAGGAGAATGGAAGCTTTCTAATTATGTTGACAGTAGCTATGTGGACGATTATGGAATACAAGCTACGGCTAAAAGTTCCGGCGATCGGAACGATACACCAATCATGACGTTGACTACCGACTTGAAGGGTGGTGGAGCCTTTACAAATTCTTACCCAAAACCGGCGTTAGGGTATCTCTATTTAGAAGGCTATTTGGGAAAGGAATTGTTTCGAAACGCGTTACATCACTATATCAAAACATGGCAAGGAAAGCATCCACAGCCCTTGGATTTTTTTCGTGCTATGAATGCAGGAAGTGGAGAGAATTTGGATTGGTTTTGGAATCGGTGGTTTTACGAAGAGGGCATGCTGGATTTAGCCATTCAGCGTGTCGTAAAACAGGAAAATGATGAATACCTAATAACCGTTAAAAATAAGAGTAATAAACCACTGCCTATCTATCTCACGGTCTATTATTCAGATGGGTCGACAGAAAAGATAAATCGATCGATTGGCATATGGAAGGATGGCGGAAGAACCGTGTCTTTGTTCTTAAACACTCAGAAAAAAATTAAGTCGGTTGCGCTCGGCAATACTTATGTGCCGGATAAGAATAATCAAGACAATGTCTTCTACGTTAATTAGTCATCTTGAATTTTATTATGCATCGTTAAAAACCTTCCCGGTTCGGCGCAATAGTTTATGTTCTAAGTAATTCAGACTGGCATTTGCCGGATGAAAATGCTGCCTAAAAGAAGCCTGATCCTCATACTTTAATATTATGTTAATTAATGTTAAAACTTTTGATCTTTTAGTTGGAGTGTAGATATTTTTAATATTTTAGAGGCCGATTGCCTAAAAATTTATGAAAAGATTAACCTTTATCTTGCTTTTACTTATCTCTTGTTTTAGTTCGCACGCTCAAAACGGATTTTTAATTAAAGGAACAGTAATAGATACTGCTTCCAATATAAAACTTAGCAATACTACGATTAGTATTTTACATGCGCGGGATTCCATGCTTTATAAATTTACAAGAGCTGATCAGATGGGCAATTTTAAATTGGAGGGATTGGAGAAAGGTAAATATATTTTGCTTGTTACTTATCCTAAATACGCTGATTACGTTGAAAATTTCACACTCGATTCGTTAAATGAAATTAACTTCGGATCGATCGATATGATTTTAAAATCTCAGCTTTTAGCAGAGGTGGTTATTACCGGGCGGCAACCGATAACCATTAAGGGCGATACGACTGAGTATGATGCCGCAAGTTTTAAGCTGCAGCCAAATGCTAAAGTAGAAGATTTGTTAAAGCAACTTCCGGGTATACAGGTGGATAAAGATGGTAAGATTACCGCGCAAGGACAAACGGTTAATAAGGTACTGGTAGATGGCGAGGAATTTTTTGGAGACGATCCTACTTTAGTTACAAAAAACATTCGAAGTGATATGGTCGATAAGGTGCAGCTATATGATAAGCAAAGTGACCAAGCCGCCTTTACAGGAGTTGATGATGGGCAAAAAACCAAGACGATCAATATTCAGTTAAAGGAAGACAGTAAAAGGGGTTACTTTGGTAAATTGGAAGCGGCAGCGGGAAATGACGAATTTTATCAGGCACAGGGTATGATCAATAAGTTTAAAGGGAAAGAAAAAATGTCTGCCTACGGAACCATCGGGAATACGGGGAAAGTAGGGCTTGGCTGGCAGGATGCAAATAGATACGGTACAACGTCCAATAACATGGAATTTACGGACGATGGCGGCATGATGTTTTATGGGGGAGGGGGAGACGACTTGGAATCATTCAACGGGCAATATGATGGACAAGGCATTCCTTTGGCACGTACAGGTGGTTTACACTATGATAACAAGTGGGATGGCGATAAACAATCAATCAATACCAACTATAAAATAGGTACATTGGATGTGGACGGTACTCGAAATAATTTGACGCAACGCAACTTACCCACGGGAGTTATCAATGATCGTTCAGACGAGACGTTTAATAACCATATGTTCCGCCATAAACTGGATGCACGATATGACATTAAATTAGATTCGACTACGAACCTGCGTATTTCAGTAGATGGAACCCTGAGAAACAGTGACACCGAAAACAATTATACTTCCGAAAGTAGGAACGGTTCCGGCGGATTATTGAACCAAAGTCAAAGAAGGCTAACCAACAAGGCAGACGATCGGATTTTTAATGCAAGTGCTTTGTTCACAAAGAAATTTAAAAAGATGGGGCGGTCTTTTTCCCTGAATCTGAATCAATCATCCAACACAAACAAAACGGACGGGTTTTTAGATGCAGAAAACGTATTTTATAGTAGTGCCGGCGTGGAAGATAGCGTTTCTAACATCAATCAATACAAAACTAACGATATTGTAAATAACTCTTTTCGATCTAATGTAACCTACTCAGAACCTCTTTTTAAGAACTTCGCTGTGGTATTGAATTATGGACTTAGTATTAATAGTGGCCATTCTAATAGGCGGTCCTTTAATCAATCGGCAACGGGAGCTTATGACGTATTGGATAGTTTATACAGTAATGATTATAAATTGGATCAAACATCCAACCAGGTTGGGGCCATTTTCAATTATAAGACGGAGAAAACCAACTTGAATTTTGGAGCAAAGGTAAGTGACGTGCGGTTCAAACAACTTGATAGGTACACAGACGATTTGTTTACAAGAAATTTTACGAATTTCAATCCACAGTTGAATTACCAATATAAATTTTCGCAGCAAAAATCCTTACGCGTTGGATATAATGGTAACAATACACAGCCTACAATCAATCAGATACAACCTGTTAGGGTAAACACAGATCCACTCAATATCGTATTGGGTAATCCGGATCTAAAGCCTTCTTTTACCAATCGCTTTAATTTGAGTTATTATTCTTACAAGGTGCTCAGCAATCAGTATGTTAATTTTTATGGTAGCTATTCGTTTACCACAAACCCTATCGTAAGTAATACAGTAACGGATTCCGTTGGGAAAAGCACCTATCAATCCGCTAACCTAAAAGATCGAAACACCTCTAATTTTTACGGTGGTATGTATGCAGGTAAGAAAATAAAGAAATTGGATATGCAGATAGGGCTTGATTTGAGTACGAATGGTAATACGTACTATAATTTAACCAATGATAACCTCAATGAGACGAAGTCATACAACTATTCAAGCCGCTTATCTTTATCAAAGTATAAGGAGAAGAAATATGATTTTAGTGTGAATTTTGGGCCAAGCTACAACACTTCTGAATCATCGCTGCAGCCTGAATTCAACAATAACGGATGGGGCATGAGTGGAGATGCGGGGTTCAATATATATTTGCCCGGTAAGATTCAAATAGGATCTGACGGAAGTTATACTTATACGCAAGCGACACAGTCTTTCGATGAAAATTTTGAGCGATTTATACTGAACGCTTATATCACCAAAAAGTTTTTTAAAGAAGAAAACCTTCGTTTTACTATTTCCGGAAATGATCTGTTGAACCAGAACGTAGGCTTTAATCGAAATGCTTTTAATAATACCATTAATCAGAGTAGTTATACAACCATTCGTCGTTATTTTATGTTCTCGGTTACTTGGGAATTTAGCAAAATGGGGGCAAAACCATAGGTTAACCCAGATGTAAATATTGTGTTTATAAAGTTATTAAGGGAAATGAAAAAAGGAATAAAACTCGCAACCTCCATTGTTCTGTTATTAATAATCAGTCATTTAGTATATGGCCAAAACGTTCGTTTTGTTAATAGCGGAACTATAGAATACGAAAAGAGAGTGAATATGTACGCTAAATTAGCAAAACGCATTACAAAGAGAAATTCAAGCTGGATGCAACAAATTTACGATCAGTACAAAAAGACACAGCCACAGTTCAACTCAGTAAAGGCTACTTTATCCTTTTCGCAAACCGCGTCCTTATATAAACCGATAGAAACCAACATGCCGTCAACTAATAGTTTTTTTAGCAATGATCCTACGATCGATTTGAAAAAAACTATTTATACAGACTTTAAAAATGGTATTTCCGTCAGTGAAAAGAAACTGTACGAAGAGATCTTTCTCGTGGAAGACAGCGTAAGAAAAATTAAATGGAAGATTACCGATGAAACCAGGGAGATCGCCGGATATGATTGCAGAAGAGCAAACGCATTGGTGATGGACTCAATCTATGTCGTCGCTTTTTATACGGATCAAATACCTGTTTCGGGCGGACCGGAATCCTTTACCGGGTTACCGGGTATGATTTTGGGTCTTGCGCTACCGCACGATAATACAACCTGGTTTGCCACTAAAGTTAGTGATGTTTCTATACAACCCAGTCCTATTACGCCGGCAAAAAAAGCGAAAAAAGTTAATAATGTAGGTTTGTTAAGCACCTTAAAAGAGAGTATGGAAGACTGGGGAGAATATGCACAAGAAGTGTTCAAGGCAATGATGCTTTAGGGTATCAATAATTTTTGTTAAGTTTATTCCCATATTCGGGATAAATGCTATGCCTTCGATCGACTGGTTCCTTGTTGCAGAAATTACCTATATCCTTCTTGTTATTGGTGTCTGTCTGCGGATTATATATGAAACCCGATCAAGTACAAAAACACTGGCTTATTTACTATTAACGATATTTGTTCCAATAGCGGGTATCATCCTTTACTTTTCGATAGGAATAAATTATCGGAATAGGAGCATGTATAGTAAAAAGCTACTTTCCGATCAAAAACTGCAAGAACGACTTAAAATACAAATCTATAAATCGTCATTCGATGCCTTACATAGTGTGGGCGATTATGGTCTGAGCTATAAAGGACTTGCTCATATGATTTTGAAAGACATGATGAGTCCGCTGACCACAAGTAATGAGGTTAAGATTTTGATTAATGGAGAGCAAACATTCGACGCAATTTTACAGGCAATTAGCCAGGCAAAAGACCATATACATCTCGAGTATTATACGTTTGAAAACGATGCCATCGGCAATACGATTAAAGATGCACTTATCAGAAAGGCGAAGGAGGGGGTAGAAGTCCGTTTTATTTACGATCATTTCGGCAGCCGATCGATTGATGGGAGCTTTTCTGATGAGTTGGCTGCTGCAGGAGTAGAAGTGTACCCCTTTCATAAAATTACATTTCTTTTATTAGCCAATAGATTAAACTATAGGAATCACCGAAAAATCATTGTGATAGATGGTTATACATCGTTCGTTGGCGGAATTAATGTAGCTGATCGATATGTGAATGATGAAAGACAAGAGCAGCAAATCTTTTGGAGAGATACTCACGTTCGTATAAAAGGACAGGGCTCTTTATACCTTCAGTATATTTTTCTATGTGATTGGAACTTTTGTAGCCCAAATAAGCTCCATCCGGAGCCGCGTTTTTTCAGCGAGCTATCCAGTGAAGAGGGGGGAAGCTTGGTTCAGATCGTGTCAAGCGGACCAGACTCGGTTTCTCCCTCTATTTTATACACCTTGTTGAAGGCCATAGCTACCGCGAAGGAGGAAATTCTTATTACAACGCCTTACTTTATTCCCGGTGAAAGTTTAATGGATGCGCTCATCATTGCTTCGTTAAGTGGTGTCAACGTTAAGCTGTTAGTACCTTATATTTCTGATTCTAAAATTGTAAATGCGGCAGCACATTCATACTACGATGATTTATTAAAAGCAGGGGTACGTATCTTTCGCTATAAAAAAGGATTTATTCATGCTAAGACGATCGTGTTTGACAGTAAATTAGCGATTATAGGAACAGCGAATATGGATCAGCGCAGTTTCGATCTTAATTTTGAAGTTATGTCTCTTATACTGGATCCAAAAGTAGCGGAAGAATTACGCGAAATTTTCAATGAAGACTTATTAAATGCAGAAGAAATAGACGCGGAACGGTGGGAACATCGTGCCAAATGGCGTAAACTACTGGAAAAGTCGGCTAGAATGATATCTCCATTGCTATAAAATATTATTGTTTTATTAACGAAAAGTTAATAAAAGTTCGTTAACTTGGTGAGAGTGAACGCTTAATTTTAACAAATATGAGAGTCAAACATAATTTCACCTTGTACCATTATTTTTTGTGGACACTTATTTTTGTCTTTAAAAAGATATGGCATATCTTAACCTATTGGTTAAAATAAAGATAGGCATTGTTAAAAGTACTGTTTCATCCCTTTCATTATGCAGATGAAAAGGGATTCCTTTCCCTGTTTTTTAAGAATTGCTATCCGTGTTGTTAGTTATGATATGTATGTCTCGCTGAGGGTAAGGCATACTTATGTTATGTTGATCTAGAGCTTCTTTAATTTTCTGATAATTGGCATGATAAACCGGCCAAAACTCTTTGTTATTAACCCATCCTCTTATAACTAGCACAACGGCGTTGTCACCTAAAGAATCTACCAATACAGCTGGCTTCGGATCTTTTAGAATTTGTTCATCGTTCTCCAATACATTAAGAATTATTTTTCGTGCCGTATCAATATTATTATTATAGGAGATGCCTATTTTGTATTCCGCCATCCGAGTAGGATTGTCGGACACATTATTAATAACAGCGTTAGCCAAGGGCCCATTTGGCGCATATATAGTCGTGCCGTTTCCTGCTTTTAGCGTAGTATATAAAATATCTATTTTTAATACCGTTCCTGAGACATTGTTATTGGTCGTTATAAAATGGCCGACACGAAAAGGTTTAAAGAGCAGGATTAAAACACCTCCTGCAAAATTAGATAAGCTGCCTTGCAGCGCAAGACCAACGGCCAATCCCGCAGCACCTAGCATGGTAACAAAAGACGTCGTTTGGATACCTAAAGTGGAAGCAACACTCAAGAACAATAGAACGTAGAGCAAAACACGTATAATGCTGGTCAAGAATTCAGCAAGTGAAATATCGATTTTTCCACTCGTAAACCGTTTATGTAAAAAACGAACTAATACCTTAATTAGCCAAATACCTAAAACTAATGTGATTATAGCCAGTAAAAGCGAAGGAAGTTTGTCAATAAAAGAATCGATCAAATTTTCAATGGTTCTTTCTACTCTGTTATTCATTGTTATTTGTTTTTTTGCACTTTGTCGGAATACTAATGATATAACCCGCAAAAGCAATTACAGTTTCGAAAATTATTTTTTCAATTTAAAAGCCTACTTTAGGCTTTTTTCTTATGTTAGATCTGTTTAAAATGATCAAATTATTGAATTGTGATAGAATAGCCGGCTTCAAATACGTGACCTGGGGCTAAGGATACGATGCCTTCTTTCTTTTCTATAGTGGAAGTGCCGGCCTCACTATCTGCGTATCCCAGCCAAGGCTCAATACAAACGAAAGGTGCACCCGGTTTCGCCCAAATACCTAAAGATTTAAAATCAGAATAACTGATGAGCAGCGCGTGAGGATGATTTTTACTTCGAATAGCTACACGTTTACTTAGCAATGTTTTAAAAACAAGAGCATCGGTATCAAAAAGGTTTTCATTTAGTTGCAGCTTTCTATTGTCAAGTAAAATCGTTGATTCCTCGCCGTTAAAATAACCGGCGTCAGAAAGGTGATGGCGTATCAAGGGCTCATCTTTTTCAAACTCCAGGTAATAATCATTATAATGTTCATAGGAAAAAAAAGGCACATTGAAGGCGGGATGGGCTCCTACTGAAAAATAAATCGGCTTCGTCTCTAGATTGATGACTTTGTAAATGCACTTAAGGGATTCGTTTTCCAGATGGTAAATAACCTGAAACTCAAAATGGTATGGAAAAACACGTAATGTTTCCTGATTATAACGTAATGAAAAGATTGCATGGGTGCCCGATGACTCAATAACTTGAAAGTTGGTATGTCTTGCAAAACCGTGTCTGGCTAATTCATAGATTTGGCCATCAACAGCTAGGTGGTTATCTTTTAAGCCGCCAACAATGGGGAAAAGATTAGGGGCATGCCATGGCCAAAAGCTTGGATCTCCTTGCCAAATATATTCATGAGCCATGTTCTTGTTATAAATTGAAGAAAGCTCTGCGCCCTTTTTTTTAATATTTACGCGGATATATTCGTTGCTTAATTGAATCATGTGAACAGGAAAGAATAATTGTTATCTGGTAAAGTTAATAAAGCTTCTGTTGCTAAACAAGTTTGGGATAATTGAACCAAACTAAATTGCCTGTTCCTATACTTACCTCACTCCATTGTTCTATGTTAAAAGACAGAAAGCCTATTGCACAAGTGGGGAAATCGATGGCTGCATCATCGCAAAGATACTCCGCCAACAAACTAATGCCCGGATTGTGTCCAAAGATTGCTACGCAATCCGCTTCAGCTTGGAATGAATTGATAACCTTCAGTAAGGTAGGAACATCGGCTTCATATATGGCTGCTTCTTCCTGTATATCGGCCTCAGAAAATTTTAACTCTTTAGCAAAAATTTTAGCGGTAGAAATGGCACGATTGGCAGGGCTGCTCACCAACCGATCCGGGCGTAGATTTTGCAAATTTAACCGTTTAGCCATTATAGGGGCGTCTCTCAATCCGCGCTTATTTAACGGTCTATCAAAGTCCGGGAGATCAAAGTTCCAGTCCGACTTGGCATGACGAATCAGGTATAAATATTTAGCCATAGCTTAATGTTTTTTCAATTTTTGTGACGATTTGTTCAGGACTAATGCGTTCAATACACGGAATCCCGTCACATAAACAGGGTTTATTGCCGTATATGGAGCTAGGTCTTGCGGGGTGGTGGAACTGTAGGCAGTCATCTTCTTTTTGGCCAAAGCCCAAAAAACCAGCATAGGGATGCGTTGGCCCCCAAACGGATATTACTCGAGTGCCTACCAAAGAAGCCATGTGCATGCCGGAGGAGTCCATACTGAGCATAAGATCTAAGTTAGCTATTAAATCAAGCTCGTGGGTTAAGTCTACCACACCTATTACATTGGTAACATGCGCGTATTTTTTCTCCCATTTTGTCGCCATTTCTTGTTCCGTTTCGCCTCCACCGAATATAAACAGTTCGTGATTACGACTTAAAACAGCGATTACTTCCTCCATTTTATCAAGCGGATATACTTTATACCGATGTTGCGCGAAGGGAGCGATACCTATTCTCCTCAGCGCAGAAGAACTATTAAATTGACGCAAGAATGCAGCAGGAAGCGGCCTGGTCTTTTTTACTAATTTATTTGTTAGCCGAATAGAGAATCCAAGCGACTGAAACACTTCTGCATAACGCTCAAAAGTCGATTTAAGAGGGATTAAATGCTTGTTCTGAATGCGCGTTAGAGCTCTTTTTTCAGCTCTTCCTTTGTCTATTCTTTTTATTGGAATAGTAGTTAGTCTAAAGAATGTAGAAAGAATACGACTTCTGAGGCTGTCATGAAGATCTGCTATTGCATCTATCTTATAATTTCGCAGCTCTTTGAACAATCTATACAAGCCTCTTAGGCCCCGGTGCTGTTCTTTTGGATAAATAGGATGAAAGCGTATCTGGGGATTTGTATCAAAAAAAGGTTTGAAGAAAGGCCTACTTACCAGAATTATGCTGACTTGGGGATGTTGTTCACATAGCTGTTCTATAACGGGTGAAATCATAGCGACATCGCCCATTGCTGAAAAACGAAAAACCAAAATGCTCCTTTTATTCATGTGTTATTCACCCCTAACGTATTCAGAGGTTTCTTATTTCTTTTCGCCTGTATATAAAACCGGATTCAGCGAGGGATCATTATACATCTTCATCTGTTTGTATACTTTCATATATTTTTTTCCCATTTTAATATCTTCGAGTAACTCATCGATGCTATTGGAAAGATCTTCCCGCTGCTCTAATAATATACGAAGCTTTTGACCACACTGATCGCGATGTTCAGGCGTGGCATCACGACGTTCAGCCTCAATTTGCATGTGATAAATTTTCAATGCCAGGATAGAAAGCCTATCAATAGCCCAGGCAGGACTCTCCGTATTTATCCTAGCATCCGGTAGAGGCTTTACATCTTTGAATGCATTTAGATAGTAACTATCTATGTATTCAACCGTATCTGTGCGGTCTTGATTGGACTGATCGATCCTCCTTTTCCATTTTAGCCCTTCCACCGGAGCGATATTGGGATCACGTACTTCGTCTTCCATATGCCACTGTACCGTGTCTATCCAACATTTAAGATATAGTAAATGTTCCAGCGTATGAGCTTCATAAGGATTCTTTATAGGATGGTCTATATTATTAAGAACATGGTAATCGTGAATAGCTTGACTGAATATTTTATTAGCGTGTTGTGCGATCATTCTCAAAGGTAATTATTTTATACTTGTTTTACGAGAGCTAAAGTAGCTGTCCAATTTTTCCAGATCAAAACAATTGAGGCATTGCGAGGCTGTAAGTCCTCCTTTTCTTGCCACTAAAGTTCCATAACGCATATCGTGAAATCCTTCTACGCGATGGGCGTCGGGATTGATGGAAAGATAGACACCCTTCTCAATCGCATAACGGTGCCAGCGCCAATCTAAATCTAATCTTAACGGGTTTGCATTGACTTCGATGGCTACCCCATTGGCAGCACAGGCATCGATTACCTTTTTATAATCAATGGGATATCCCTTTCTGCTTAACAGAAGGCGCCCGGTTGGATGCCCTAAAATGGTCGTATAAGGATTTTCAATAGCTTTGATTAAACGTAGGGTAGCTTTTTCCTCGTCCATTTTCAGGTTGGCATGCACAGAAGCAACTACAAAATCAAATTCTCTTAATAACTCATCCGGGTAGTCCAAAGAGCCGTCTCCCAAAATATCCGACTCAATACCTTTAAAAATCTTAAAAGGATATAATGTTTGATTTAACGAATCTATTTCTTCCCATTGCAATCTTACCCGGTCCTCTTTTAAGCCATTTGCATAAACTGCTGTCCGAGAGTGATCACATATCCCTAAATATTGTAACTGAAGAACGTCTTTGCAATATAGAGCCATCTCTTTCAGTGAATGAACGCCGTCGCTATAGGTGCTATGATTATGCAAAGTGCCTTTTATATCGTCATAAGTTATAAGGTTAGGAAGTGTATGGTCGTGGGCTTTTTGGACTTCATCCAAGCCTTCACGCAATTCAGGTTCAATAAAGTCTAAGTTTAATTGACGGTAAATTTCCTCTTCACTTTCCGCATTAGGAACTCCTTTTTCATAAAGTTGTTCGAGTAACGCGATGTGCTGTTGATTACCTGTGGTGATTAATAGGTGCTTAGAGAACTCATTTACGTTGCTTAAAATAAAATGTATAGGAAGACCGCTTTCGTGAACTGTCCGAATTTTATTTTCCTGATAATCAAATTGGATAAGTCGCTTATCTTTTTCAATATATATCAATATTTCCTCGGCACTGGCAGTTGTAATCAATTCGACCGATGATAGTAATTCCAATTTGCGCCTGAAATCACCTGTATAACTCAAGAGATGTT
This sequence comes from Olivibacter sp. 47, assembly GCF_030372825.1. NCBI lineage: Bacteria > Pseudomonadati > Bacteroidota > Sphingobacteriia > Sphingobacteriales > Sphingobacteriaceae > Olivibacter > Olivibacter sp. 47. The sequence goes on along the minus strand of NZ_JAUCNR010000001.1, from coordinate 3,576,776 downwards.
GGTCGGAAAGCATCTCTTTGAGTGTATCAAAAATTGAACTGGCTAACTTCTCTGCCTGGGAATACAAAAATAAACCTTGACTGGCCATATTAAACTCAATGGCCATCTTGATTTCTTCTTGTGTTTTTAGCCCGAACCCCTTTGCTTCGATCAGTCGATTTTCGTTACACGCATAGTAAAGCTCTCCTAACGTTTCGATTGCAAGCGTATTCCATATGATCAAGATTTTTTTTGGCCCCAAACCTTTTATTGTTAGCATCTCTAAAATGCCTTCAGGTGTTTTAGCGAGTAATGCCTCTAGATCCTCTATACAGCCCGTATGGATAAGCTCCCAAACTTTTGACGCTATGCTTTTGCCGATACCTTGCTCTGTACTTAATTCTTGTTCCGTTTTATCAATAATTTTAAAAGGTAGCTTATCTAGCTTAAAAGCTGCATTAGCTATCGCTTTAGTTTTGAAGGAATTCTCGCCATGTAATTCCATCAATTGCGAAAGCAATCTAAATTTGCGGGATATAATTTTATTTTCCATTTCGATGTATTGTTAAGGGGCTTCGAAGCTTTGCCAATATAACGGGCAAACTTACGTATATAGACGATATATAACAAAATGTGCGCAACCAAAAAGGGCACTCCGAAAGGAGTGCCCTTTTTTGGTTGCGCACGGTAAGATTTAATGAATATTAATCATATACGGTAATCTTGCCTGTATACCGCTTTGTTGCATAACCTGCTTTGCTTGTTCGTAAAGAAGGTAGCCTTCATTCATTTCTTTCTTCATTATCCAAGTCTTCAGCTTATCGCTGGAAGAACCGAGAAAAGCTTCTAAAGGATCTTTCATGGCAGGGTAGCTCACCAGTTTATAGTCTTTCAATTTGGCTTTACGAGCTGCAGCTGTAATAGCTTCATTGAAACTGGCTAAACGATCAACTAAACCAATTTTTGCCGCTTGTGCACCCGTCCATACCCGTCCTTGACCGATACTATCTACTTGGCTTTGACTTATTTTTCTACCGTTAGCTACTTTTTTTGTAAAGGTATCGTACGTCTTGTTTACTTCTTGTTGAATAAGGTCGCGCTCGTCCGCTGTAAGTGGTCTATTAACACTCATTAGGTCAGCATATTTTCCTGTTTTTACTTCATCAAACGTAATTCCCAATTTGTTGTTGAAAAAGTTCTGTAAATTTGGAATAATACCAAACACACCGATTGAACCTGTAATGGTATTCGGTTGAGCAAAAATGGAATCGGCGGCGCAGGCAATATAGTAACCACCCGAAGCTGCAACGTCGCCCATTGATACGATAATAGGTTTTACCTTTTTTGTCAGTTCAACTTCTTTCCAAATAACATCAGAAGCCAACGAGCTTCCACCCGGAGAGTTGATACGAAGCACAACTGCTTTAACTTTATCATCTTCACGTACTGTTCTAATCGCTCTCGAAATTCTTTCCGAACCAATTTGCTCATCAGAACCCTCACCGGAAACGATATCACCTACTGCGTAGACTACAGCTAGCCGATTTTGCGAACCGTTTTCTTCTGTTTTTGGAGAAGTATAATCTTCAATATTTATTGACTTGATCTTCTTCTTTTTATCAATGCACAACTTAACTTTTAGTTCATCTATTATTTCATTTTTATATTTCAACCCGTCAACTAATTTTGCGTTCAGCGCCTTCTCGGCATCTCTTCCACTGTAGTTGTCGGCAATGTTCCGCAAGGAATCCATAGGTATATTCCGTGATTTGGACACATTGCCAAGGTAATAGTCGTATAAAGAATTAAGATAGGAGTTGACCTGTTCTTTGTTTGCCGGGCTCATTTTATCTAATATAAAAGGCTCTACCGCACTCTTGTAAGTACCTACTTTCACTACCTGTGCTTCAATGCCCAGTTTTTCAAGTGTGCCTTTAAAGAATGGAAGCTGCGCTGCCATTCCGCGGAAGTCGACCGACCCTTCCGGGTTCAAATAAACCTTATCAGCTGTTGAAGCAAGGTAGTATCCCTTCATTGAATACCCCTCACTGTAAGCTAATATGAATTTTTTTGATTCTTTAAATTTGAGCAATGCATCTCTAATCTCTTGAAGTGTGGCAAAACTTGCACCGATACCGTCCATATCGAGTACAATACCTTTTATTCGATTGTCATTTTTTGCTGCATCAATTCGAAGCAATATCTCATCTAAACCAATATATTTTTCCGAATTCATAGACGGAAGGCTAACATTGTTAAAGGGACTTCTGTCTGTACGTTCTTTAATGGCGTAATTTAAAGACACGCGTAGAATGGAGTTTTCACTTATTTCTACTGCCTTGTCTGAACTGGCAGCACTTATTATCGCGGCCATAATGGCAATAGCAACGAAGAAAAAAATGATCGTTGATAAAAATACTCCAAGCATGGAGGCAAATACAAATTTGAAAAATTGCTTCATGTATGTTTTCTATGTCTGAAATTTAAATGTTTACACTGCTATAAGACAAATAAGGTGCTGTATTGTTACATGAAATGCAAAATAAGTAATCATCGGTATAGAAGCTCAATCGATCATCGGAGTACCGTCAAAACCATAATTGGATATCAATGTCATTTTGATTAAGTTTGTTTATGCACACAGTTTATCTGATATTGGGTTCAAATTTAGGAGACAGCAGACAGCAATTAACTAAAGCCATTCAATTAATTGAAAGTAGAGTAGGAAACGTTATTGATCAATCCGCAATTTATGAGACAGTTGCTTGGGGGGTAAACAACCAACCGAATTACCTAAATCAGGCACTCAAAGTCAATACGATTTTAACCCCTGAACAAACGCTAAAAGAAATTCTCGCGATTGAGGAGACGCTTGGAAGGAAAAGAAATACAAAGTGGGAGGCTCGACTAATCGATATTGACATTTTATTTTATGATGCAATCATCTTAGATACCCTTAATTTGAAAATCCCTCATCCGTTGCTTCATTTACGGAGGTTTGTACTAACTCCTCTCGTTGAAATAGCGCCTGGCCTAATGCACCCTTCCTATAGAATGGGAATAGCCGACTTATATGAAAAATTAGATGATAACCTGTCGGTAAGGCGACTTGAAAAATAGACTTTACCATTAAACTTCATCAAATCTGAGCAAAGATAAATTGAAAATCGAATCATTTTTCGATTTATAACTCTTGAGTAAGCTTATTATATTGCATAAGCGACAATACCAAGTAGAAAATAATGATGAACGGAATGGCCGTTAGTTGAAATAACAGAAGCAATATTACACTGACCAAAAGAAGGATATAGCGATGAAGGTTGGTGCGCAATTGTAAATCTTTAAATTTTAGCGACATGAGCGGGATTTCCGCCACCAATAAAAAACTTAAAGCAAGTATTAAAGCAAGCAAAATAACCGGATGCTGCACATAGGCACTGATTATCGGATCTTTGCTTAAGGCGATATGTGGAAGCGATAGGATGAACAATGCACAGGCAGGAGTAGGAAGACCTATGAAAATAGAAGTTTGCCTGCTATCTAAATTGAATTTCGCTAAACGTAGCGCAGAAAAAACGGCTAACAAAAAAGCCGAATATTTGATCCACGAACCGCCGTATTCTATCGCCGGGTTTGTCTCCAGCATCATAAAGACAATAACAGACGGTAAAAAACCGAAGCTAATCATATCAGCAAGTGAATCCAACTCTTTACCTACCGGAGAGTTTACTTTCAATAGACGAGCCGCCATGCCATCGAGGAAATCAAAAATTGCGGCTATGATAATAGCGTACCCCGCATTTATCAACTGTCCTTCAAAAGCTAGTACGACACCTATGCACCCACTGAACAGATTAAAACTTGTAATCGTATTAGGTATATGTTGTTTCATGCGTCATTTCTTTCACTCCCGTCAAATGCTTAGAAAAAATATGATTTTGGCAGTGTCTTCATAAAGTGTTACAAAAAAGCTTTCCTACCTATTATAAAGTAAGAAAGCTTTGTTTATCAATTAATTGTACGATTACCCGTTTCTAGCCGTTCATGCTGATAAGAAACTCTTCATTTGATCTTGTTCCACGCATTTGAGCTAGCAAGAATTCCATAGCTTCTGTGGAGTTCATATCCGCTAAGTGATTTCTAAGCACCCATATACGTTGAAGTGTTTCCTTGTCGTTTAACAAATCGTCTCTACGTGTACTCGATGCAGTAATATCAATAGCCGGGAATATACGCTTATTAGCCAACTTCCGATCGAGTTGTAATTCCATGTTACCTGTACCCTTGAACTCTTCAAAAATCACTTCGTCCATTTTGGAGCCGGTATCGGTCAAGGCAGTAGCTAAGATAGTAAGCGAGCCGCCATGCTCAATATTACGAGCTGCTCCAAAGAACCTTTTCGGTTTATGCAAGGCATTAGCGTCCACACCTCCCGATAAAATTTTTCCGGAAGCAGGAGCAACTGTGTTATAAGCGCGAGCCAGCCTGGTAATCGAATCTAACAGAATGACAACATCATGACCGCATTCGACCATACGCTTTGCTTTTTCGAGCACGATATTGGCGATTTTAACATGTCGTTCAGCCGGTTCGTCAAAAGTAGAAGACACCACCTCTGCCCGAACACTTCTAGCCATGTCAGTCACCTCTTCCGGACGTTCGTCGATTAATAAAATGATCAAATAAACCTCTGGGTGATTTTTTGCTATGGCATTTGCCACCTCTTTCAATAAAACTGTCTTACCGGTTTTTGGTTGCGCTACAATTAAGCCGCGTTGCCCTTTTCCAATAGGCGTAAACAAATCCATGATGCGGGTCGAATTGTTTCCTGCATCGGTATAGAGCTTCAAACGCTCAGTAGGGAATAGCGGTGTCAAATAATCAAACGGAACCCGATCCCTTACCTCTGCGGGAATTTGGCCATTAATGGCTTCTACACGCACCAAAGGAAAATATTTTTCGCCTTCCTTCGGAGGGCGAATACTTCCTCTGACGGTATCGCCTGTTTTAAGCCCGAAAAGCTTTATCTGTGATTGTGAGACATAAATGTCGTCGGGTGATGTCAGGTAGTTATAGTCAGACGAGCGTAAAAAGCCATAGCCATCAGGCATGATTTCTAATACGCCTTCGTTGACGATCACATTGTCAAAATCAAGATTAGAAGCGGGTGTCGATGCCGGAGCAGTTTCCGTTTTTGTTTGAGGTGGGGTTGTAGAGGAGGGAGTTGAGCTGCTCGCTCTGCGATCAGTGCGCTGTGGACGGTTTTCAGATGAAGCAAGTTTTTCTTTGCTAGGTTCATCTTTTATAGCCGTAGCCAAGACAGGCTCTTTCTCTACTTTTTTTCTTATCTCTATAGGCTCGGCCTGTTTTACAGAGGTCCTGACCCGTTTACGATGTTTCGTTTCACCGGATTCTTCCTCTTTTTCAAGAATGTCCGCCACCTCTTCTTCTTCTGCAGGCTTTTCATTGTCTGTAGCAATAATTTTGTTGATCAACTCTTGTTTTCTCAACTTTTCAGCATCTGCAATACCGATTAATTTTGCAATTTCACGTAGCTCAGACACGAGCTTAGCGTTCAATTCATTAATATTCATCAAATGTCGTTATGTGTAATAAGGATTTTTATGCTTGTGTTTAACAGAAATTTACCCATATAAAAACTCGATTGATAAGTTTAAATTTTTCGCTGAAGGACTAATGATTCTCCTTTAACGGATAGGTAAATTTTGAGATTCCGCTGCAATTGTATGCATAAGAATTGAAAATTCAAAAAAAAAACGAAAAAAATAAAAAATAAGAGATCAATACGTCTTGTTAAAATTGATTCAATTTAGTACCCTTTTATATTGAACACCATTAAAAAAGTGATAAGGTCTCAATTGCAAAGTCTTTTGTATATGCCGACAAATATAGCTAAATTTGTCGTGTTTTTTACATGTTCCTAATAATTTTTCCCCTTATATGACTCGTAAGCAATTAATAGAGCAGATTAAACTGAAACGCTCTTTTTTGTGTGTTGGCTTAGATACGGATATCGAGAAAATACCAAGTTGCCTATTGGACTTGGAAGATCCCATTTTTGAATTTAATAAGCGTATTATTGAGGCAACTGCTGATCTATGTGTCGCTTATAAACCCAATATTGCTTTTTATGAGAGCAAGGGCGCTCAGGGTTGGCGGAGCCTACAGCGTACGTGTGAGATCATTCCGAAAAGTTGCTTAAATATTGCAGATGCCAAACGTGGCGATATAGGAAACACAGCAGATATGTATGCTAAGACGTTCTTTTCAAAGGAGGTGTCCGGTCTGGAATTCGACGCGGTAACTGTTGCACCTTATATGGGAGAAGATTCGATTAGCCCTTTTTTGGAGTATCCGGGTAAATGGTCGGTCGTGCTGGCCTTAACATCAAATAAAGGAAGCTTGGACTTCCAGTTTTTGGCCGATTTAAGTGGTAAAAGGTTGTTTGAACATGTTATTGAAAAGGTTAATGCTCTGGGAAGTAGTGAACAGGTAATGTATGTCGTAGGAGCCACCAGAGGGGAATATTTTAAGGATATACGACGGATAGCACCCGATCATTTTCTGCTAGTGCCGGGGATCGGTGCTCAAGGCGGCAGTTTGCAAGAAGTGTGTGCGTTTGGAATGAATAAGGAATGTGGTTTGTTGGTAAATGCTACCAGATCAATTATTTACGCGAGCAATGGTAGTGATTTCGCTGAAAGGGCAAGAGAGGAGGCCCAAAAATTGCAAATTGAAATGGAACAGGAATTACAAAAAATCGGTATACTAATTTAAAGAAAGTAAAAAGCTGCGAAGGGAAAATGACGACCGTCATTAATTTACATTGAGATTATTTATTTGCCGTAAAAGAGCCGGTAAATGCTCGAATAATTGCTCTTCAAATTGTAACTTTGCAAATTAATTAATGGCAATCGCTTCTAAAGGAGAAGAGAAGTACGAAGCGAAATCGATAATGAAATGAGTACGAAAGACGATAATATATTGCAAGAACTCGCGGTAGAGGAGTACAAATATGGTTTTACTACCAATATCGAGATGGATATCGCTAAAAAGGGTCTATCCGAAGAAACAGTACGCTTCATTTCTGCAAAAAAAGGTGAGCCTGCTTGGCTTCTTGACTGGAGGTTAAAGGCCTTAAGGCATTTTGAAAAAATGACAATGCCTAAGTGGCAAAACTTTGAGCATCCCAAAGTTGATTTTCAGGATATATCTTACTATGCTGCGCCAAAGGAAAAACCGAAGGTAAACAGCATGGATGAGGTTGACCCCGAATTGTTGGATACTTTCGCAAAATTGGGAATTCCCCTAGATGAACAGAAGGTGTTGGCAGGTGTCGTTGCTGTAGATGCTGTTTTTGATAGTGTATCAGTAAAGACAACCTTTAGGGAAAAATTGAAAGAATATGGCGTCATATTCTGTTCTTTTGGAGAGGCGGTAAAAGAACATCCCGATTTGGTAAAGCAGTACCTGGGAACAGTAGTGCCACAAACCGATAATATTTATGCGGCTTTAAACGCCGCTGTATTTTCCGACGGATCTTTTGTCTATATACCAAAGGGCGTAAATTGTCCAATGGAGCTTTCCACCTACTTTAGGATTAATGCGCAGAACACAGGGCAATTTGAACGTACGCTAATAATTGCCGATGAAGGAAGTTATGTGAGTTACCTGGAAGGATGTACCGCCCCAATGCGGGATGAAAACCAGTTGCACGCTGCCGTTGTAGAATTAATTGCACTTGAAAACGCAGAGATAAAATATAGCACTGTACAAAACTGGTATCCCGGAGATAAAGAAGGCCGGGGAGGTATCTACAACTTTGTAACCAAGAGAGGAATTTGTAAAGGTGATAATAGCAAGATCTCTTGGACACAGGTTGAGACCGGTTCATCGATTACATGGAAATATCCAAGTGTAATTTTAAAGGGCGATAATTCTGTAGGAGAATTTTATTCCGTTGCTTTGACAAGAAACCATCAGATAGCAGATACCGGAAGTAAAATGTATCATATCGGTAAAAACACACGCAGTAAAATTGTTTCTAAAGGCATTTCCGCCGGTGTTAGTCAAAATAGTTACCGAGGCCTGGTTCAAATAGGTAAAGGTGCCGAAAAAGCTCGAAACTTTACGCAGTGTGATTCTTTATTAATTGGCGATAAATGTGGAGCTCATACGTTTCCTTACATTGAAGCAAAGAATAAAACAGCGAAATTGGAACACGAGGCTACTACCTCAAAAATTGGAGAAGATCAGATATTCTATCTTACACAACGAGGTATTGATCCGGAAAAAGCCGTTGGACTGATTGTTAATGGTTATGCTAAGGAGGTACTTAACCAATTACCGATGGAATTTGCCGTGGAGGCGCAAAAGTTGCTGGCAATTTCACTGGAGGGTAGTGTTGGATAAAGAGTATTGTAAATATTGTTAATATAAAAAACAAATAGCAAATCGCGAGATTTGAATTGATCAAGATATGTTAAGTATAAAGAACCTACAGGCATCTGTAGATGATAAAGAGATTTTAAAGGGATTAAATTTAGAAGTTAAAGCGGGTGAAGTGCATGCTATTATGGGGCCGAATGGCTCGGGTAAAAGCACGTTGGCTTCGGTTTTAGCCGGTAAGGAAGCTTATGAGGTAACCGGCGGGGAAGTTAGGTTAGATAACAAGGATTTACTGGAGCTATCTCCCGAGGATCGAGCACGGGAAGGGCTTTTTCTGGCTTTTCAGTATCCGGTTGAGATTCCAGGTGTTTCTAATATCAACTTTTTAAAAACGGCCGTTAACGAAATCAGGGCCTATAAGGGACTAGCCCCAATGGAAGCGAAAGAATTTTTAAAGTTGGTTAAAGAAAAGCAAAAGCTTGTTGAATTTGATGCTAAATTGGCTAACCGGTCGTTAAATGAAGGATTTTCAGGTGGAGAGAAAAAGCGTAACGAAATTTTTCAACTTGCCATGCTGGAACCAAAGCTGGCTATTTTGGACGAAACAGATTCAGGCTTAGACATCGACGCGCTTCGCATTGTGGCGAGCGGTGTTAATCATTTGCGTTCAGAGAATAATGCTTTTATTGTTATTACGCACTATCAACGCCTTTTGGACTATATAGTGCCTGATTTTGTACATGTACTATATAAAGGAAAAATCGTAAAATCCGGAACGAAAGAACTAGCACTCGAGCTGGAGGAGAAGGGTTACGACTGGTTAAAAGAAAGTGTGGATGCAGAAGAGAATGCTGCCATTTAGGTTATAGCGATTATTTTCTCATCCTTTTATGATAATTAACAAATGATTACACAAGTTTCAAGTTCATTATATCATCAATTAGTTACTTTTTTTGAAGAGAGGCTCACCTTAAAGGGATACCAGGAACCGCAAGTCTCTCTACGTAAGGAGGCTTTTGCCCGTTTTAAGGATTGGGGCTTTCCTACGCTGAAGGCGGAAGATTGGAAGTACACGAATCTGCAACCTTTAATCAATCAGCATTATCTATTAAATGACGCCATTCCGGGAAAAAATGTAGATACGAGTCAAGCGATTATAAAAGGTTTGGACGCTTATCGACTCATATTAGTGAATGGGCGCTATCGCAAAGACCTTTCTGATGTTATTACAGAACCAGGCATATTTGTGAGTGCTATTGAAGATGTAGCGAATAATGAATTATTCGCTGTGCATTTTGCAAAATACGCAGATAAAACAGATAATCCACTAGTTGCGCTCAATACAGCTCTTCATGAGGGGGGACTCTATATCCATATAGGTCAAAATATTGCTTTAAAAAAGAGCATTCAAATTATTCATGTTGCATCTTCAAGTGAAGCTATTTTTAACCAAACAAGGAATTTATTTGTTTTAGACCCAAACGCTGAAGCAGAGATTATCGAATCCTTTATTGCAAATGGTAGCACGATAAGTCTGAACAATACAGTATCCGAACTTGTTTTGAACGAGAATGCTCATCTGCAACATTATTATTTACAGACTTCCGGCGAAAAGTCTCGATACCTTAATCATACAGAGGTTAAACAAGCTAAGCATAGCTTGTACAACAACTATAATTGTTCATTTCCTGGATCTTCATTCGTTCGAAACAATATTAATGTCCGTTTAGACGATACATCGGTAGAAAGTCATTTATACGGGGTAACGCTTACCGCTAAAGATCAACTGGTGGATAATCATACTATTGTTGACCATCGAATGCCTCATTGTGAAAGCTATGAATGGTACAAGAATATTGCACAAGATACCTCAACGGCAGTATTCAATGGCAAGATTTTTGTACAACCCGACGCTCAGAAAACCAATGCTTTTCAACAGAATAACAACATGTTAATTGGTGATAAAGCAAGTATTCTGACCAAACCGCAATTAGAAATATTTGCAGATGATGTAAAATGTAGTCACGGTTGTACCATGGGACAATTCGATGATGAAGCTTTATTTTACCTTAAAGCAAGAGGTATTGGCGAAGCGAGTGCAAGAGTGCTCTTGGTTCATGCTTTTGCCTTTGATGTAACGGAAAAGTTCAGCAATGATAATGTAAGAGCTTACGTTGATCATCTAATCGAACAGGGCCTAATTATTGAGTAATAAGTTTTCGGTCTTACTTTAAATTTCTGATTTTGACACATTACGATATTCATAGTATAAGAGCTGATTTTCCTATATTAAAAACGAAGGTAAATGGGTACCCCTTGGTTTATCTGGATAACGGAGCGACTACGCAGAAGCCACAATCGGTAATTAATGCTATTACTGATTATTATACACAAATCAATAGTAATGTGCACCGGGGTGTTCATCACTTAAGTCAGCTGGCAACAGATGCTTATGAGGTCACACGGAGAAAGCTTTCTGAATTTATAAATGCAGCGCAAGATTATGAGGTTATTTTAACCAATGGGACTACGCACAGCATCAACTTGGTTGCGCATTGTTATGGAAAGCAATTTGTAAAAGAAGGGGACGAGATTATTATTTCGGCCATGGAACACCATAGCAATATTGTGCCTTGGCAAATGTTATGCGAAGAGCAGGGCGCGAAGCTACGTGTAGTTCCCATAAATGATGAAGGAGAATTGGATATGGGCGCTTATCAGGCTATGCTCAACGAAAGAGTAAAGCTTGTTTCCATAACCTACGTATCAAATACGCTCGGAACTTTAAACCCAATAAAAGAGATTACAAAGCTGGCGCATGATCATGGCATTCCCGTGCTGGTTGATGGTGCGCAGGCCATACAACATTTACATGTGGATGTACAAGCTTTAGATGTTGATTTTTTCGCTTTTTCAGGACACAAGATGTACGGTCCAACCGGCGTGGGGGTCTTGTACGGAAAGGAAAAATGGTTGGATCAGATGCCGCCTTATCAAGGAGGGGGTGATATGATTAAAGAGGTTAGGTTTGAAAAGACGATTTATAACGAACTACCATTAAATTTGAGGCGGGTACACCCAATATCGAAGCGGGAATATGTTTGGGGGCAGCCGTAGATTATATAAAGACGATTGGCTTGAGTCAGATTGCGCTTTATGAAACGGAACTGCTTAAATATGCGACTAAAGCTTTGTCGGAAATTGATCAAATCCGGTTTATAGGTACGGCGAAAGAGAAATCCAGCGTGATATCTTTTCTGGTGAATGGTGCGCATCCGTACGATGTGGGCGTTATCTTAGACAAGTTGGGCATTGCTGTTCGTACTGGTCATCATTGCACACAACCTTTAATGGAGCGGTTTGGGATTCCTGGCACGGTGCGTGCCTCCATTGCAATGTACAATACAAAGGAAGAAATAGATCTGTTGGTAAGCGCTGTAAAAAGAGCCGCTTCTATGTTGCTATAACGATGGTTGATATGACAATTAAGGAAATACAGGACGAATTGATAGAAGATTTCTCTTTTTTCGAGGATTGGATGGCTAAATATGAATATATTATTCAATTGGGGAAGGAGCTGCCTTTAATCGACGAGTCCCATAAAGTTGACGATTTATTGATTAAAGGATGCCAGTCTCGCGTTTGGTTGCATGCACAGTATGTAGACGACAAAGTCTTTTTTACGGCCGATAGTGATGCAATCATTACTAAGGGACTTGTTAGCTTAATGATCAAAGTTTTATCCGGACAGCGTGCAGAAGATATTGTGAGTGCCGATCTTTATTTTATAGATGAAATCGGATTAAAAGAACATTTGTCACCTACTCGTGCTAACGGGTTGGTGGCGATGGTAAAGCAAATGAAATTGTACGCGCTTGCCCTAAATGCTAAACGTTAATTGGCACTCATTTTCCATCGTATTAAATGTACTATTGAATACCTAATCTTTGAAATAAAAAAATCAATATTGTAAAATTTTATTTGGTTATTTGTTAACTTTACGCTAAAACTGTTAGCCATGGCTTTTGAACCAGATAGAATTGATTTAAAGATTATTAAATTACTCCAAGAAAACGGTAGAATAACCAACTTACAACTTTCTTCCAATATCGGTTTGTCACCGGCACCAACACTGGAAAGGGTTCGAAAACTTGAAAATGCGGGCTATATCAAAAGCTACCATGCCTTGGTGGATGAAGAGCTTCTAGGCTTGGGCATTAAATCCTTTATACAAATACAATTGGATTTTCATACACACAATTCAATCCCTGAATTTGTTGAAGCGATCAAAAGTATACCTGAAGTGACCGAATGCCATCACGTCACCGGGCAATGTGATTTTATTTTAAAGGTTTATGTCAAGGACATTAAATCTTACGAGCGGTTGATTATGGAAAAGATTAGTCGGATACCATGTGTGAAAACCTTTCAAACGATGATGATTATGTCAACGTCTAAAAAAGAACCGATCGTACCAATGGAATACTAAGATCGATTTTTTGCATAACAATCTACTAGGTCTACACCTGCCAGTCAATTGGCGTTTTTCCGTGTTTTTCTAAATAGTCATTGGTTTTTGAGAAGGGTTTACTGCCAAAAAATCCATTGTGTGCAGATAGCGGCGAAGGGTGGGCTGATGTTATAATCAAATGTTTGGAGGAATCGATCAGTTTCACTTTCTGTTTAGCGTAATTTCCCCATAATATAAAAACAATTCCTTCTCTTCGTTGTGCGAGTTCCTTAATTACGGTATCCGTAAAAACTTCCCATCCTTTTTTTGATGAGATGCTGCCATGTGTGCTCGCACCGTCAGTACCGCATTAAGGAGCAGTACACCCTGATCAGCCCATTTGGTCAGTGTACCGTGATTGGGAATCTTAAAACCTGGAATATCATTACTTAATTCGATATACATATTCCGTAGCGATGGAGGGATTGCAATGCCTGGTTGAACCGAAAAAGACAATCCATGTGCTTGTCCGATATTATGATAAGGATCTTGCCCCAAGATAACGGCTTTCACTTCATAAAAGGGTGTGTGTTCAAAGGCATTGAATATAAGTTTATTGGGCGGAAATACCTGATATTGTGCTTGCTCTGTCCTCAAAAAATTTCGTAACTCGCTCATATAGGTTTTGGAAAATTCCGGTTCTAAAATTTCTTTCCAGCTTTTTTCAAGGGCTATACTCATGCTCAAACTTAGCTAAAATTGACATTATATACAATACAATAGTCGTTTGCACGTCCTATAGACCGGATTTAACAACAGATTTTAACGGATAATTTTTTGTTAAAACCCATAAATTAACGGATATTTGCAGCATTATAATGAATACATTCATAAAGTAAAGATATGCCAAATTTCATTCGTATTATTATAGCTTTCCTTTTGTTGGGAGCAGCTGTCAGTCTATTTGTATTTGGCCACTGGCCGTGGGGAGTATTAGCACTTCTTTTGGCTATAGTTGTTTTTGTCACTTTCTTTTTTAACGAAAATATGCTGATTGCGCAATTTTACTTACGAAAGGAAAATATGGACAAAGCAAAAACTTGGCTAAATAAAATCACTAATTATGAGAAACAGTTGATTCGTGCTCAGCATGGGTATTATCATTTACTCATTGGACTAATTGAGTCGCGATCCGCTCCATTACAGTCAGAAAAATATTTCAAGAAGGCACTTAGCTTAGGCATGCAGATGGATCATAACGTAGCATTGGCTAAATTAAGCCTGGCGGGCATCGCCATGGCCAAGCGAAATAAGCGGGAAGCTACACAATTACTTCAAGAGGCTAAAAAAGCTGATAAAAATAAATTGCTAGCCGATCAGATTAAAATGATGAAAGATCAAATGGGTATGCTTGACAAGCAGCAGATGCGATTCCGTTAGTAAACAAGACGCCAGATACCCAAGCGAATTAAGAGCAGCTACTGTTGGTTAAACTTCTTCCTCCAGTAGCTGTTTTTCGTATAGCTCAAAGTAACTGCCTTTAGCAGCCAGAAGTTCTGTGTGTTTACCTTCTTCTATTATCTGACCGTTTTCCATTACCAAGATATGATCTGCGTTCTTGATGGTAGAAACACGATGCGCAATAAATATGGCGCTTCTGTCACGCATAACCGTACCTAAATTCTGAAGAATTTTTTCCTCTGTTTTGGTGTCTACCGCTGATAGGCAGTCATCAAAAATTAGTATTTTAGGGTTTATTGTAATTGCTCTTGCTATCGAAACACGCTGTTTCTGTCCTCCCGAAAGGGTGATTCCTCTTTCTCCGATAGCTGTCTCAAAACCTTTTTCGAACTCCATGATATTGTCATACACGGCTGCTTTTTTTGTTGCCTCCTCTACCTTCGACATATCCAGTTGATCCAGCCCAAAAGCGACGTTCTTTGCTATCGTATCTGAAAAAAGGAAAACGTCTTGCGGAACAAAACCTATTGTGCTCCGATAGCTGTTTAGGTTTAAGTCCTGTATGGGTATCCCATCGACAAGAATAGTACCGGAAGAAGTATCATACATACGCATTAAAAGTCGTGCAATGGTGGATTTTCCCGATCCTGTTTTGCCAATGATCGCTAAAATTTTTCCTGGATTAACCTTAAAAGATACTTCTTTTAGTGCAGTAATTCCTGTATCCGGATAGGTGAAAGATACGTTTCTAAATTCAATATCTCCTCTAAACTCCTCTTTCCCGCCGGTTTGCGATTTTATACGAGGAGAAGTATCTAAAAATTCATTGATCCGTTTTTGCGAAGCTGCCGCTCGCTGCACCAATGAAGTCACCCAGGCAAGTGACATTGCAGGAAATGTTAATTGATTAACATAAACAATAAATTCTGCAATGTTTCCGGATGATATGCTACCACGCATGACCTCGATACCTCCAATATAAATAGTTATAATCGTACTTAAACCAATGAGAAGTAAGATAAGCGGAAAAAATACAGCCTGAACTTTCACTAATGATAAGGAGACAGTTTTGTAATCGTTGCTTTCTTTTGCAAAGCTGTTTTTCTTATCCTGCTCACGACTGTATGTTTTAATAACACGGATCCCTGAGAAAGTCTCTTGTACAAAAGAGCTCAACGCGGATAGCTGCTCCTGTATTTTTTCACTTCTTTTATTGATGAGCTTATTAATAAAAAGTATGACCGCTGATAGAACGGGTATAGGAGCTAATGCGTAAATAGCTAGCTTGGCGTTCACGGTAAACATAGAACTAATGACCATTACTGAGAGCACAACCGTGTTAATAGAGTACATAATGGCCGGACCCAAGTAAGCTCGGACACGACTTACATCTTCGGTTACACGATTCATTAAATCTCCCGTGTTGTTTCGTTTAAAGAAAGCCATATCCAATTGTTGGTAGTGATCATAAATTTCATTCTTTAGATCATATTCGATATGACGTGAAGTCAGGATGATTGTTTGTCTCATAAGAAAGAGGAACAGTCCCCTTATCAGTGCTAAGACCAAAACAAGCGTACCAAATAAAAGAAGACTATGTCCAAATATCTCATAAATCAACGACTGACGTTCAAAGCCATCGAATAGCTGAAAAAGAGCTATATTATCTTTAACCAGATCAAAGGCAATACGAATTACTTGAGCCGGTATAATGCCGAAGTAGTTTGATACTACCACGAATATAAAACCGGGAATCATTCGCCAACGATATTTATAGAAAAATTTATTAAGATAAGCTAAGTGCTTCATGAAGACTAAAATTAAACCTATCGTACAAAAGTACGTATCCTGATAAAACTATTGCTATACTGAGTGCATTTAACTAATATTAAAATTAAATGGCAATGCAAACAATTATTTACTGAATGAAATGATTTTAAATTCGTAAAAAGATACCGATAAAATTAGTACTTTTGCGCAGAATTGCCGATACTAAAATAATAGTAAAATATGTCTTCCGAAACGCCATACCCCCAAATGTTTGATTTGTTACGACAATTTGAACATCAAAAGATTGTATTTTGCCAAGATCATACAATAGGATTAAAGGCTATCATCGCTATTCATGACACTACACTTGGTCCCGCTATCGGTGGAGTACGTATGTTGCCATATAAAACCGAATTGGAAGCGATAGACGACGTCTTAAGATTGTCTCGGGCGATGACATATAAATCGGCAATAAGTGGTGTCAATTTAGGGGGTGGAACTGCGGTAATTATTGGCGATCACCGTACCCAGAAATCGGAAGTTATCTTAAGGAGGCTCGGGCAGTTTGTAGAAGAGATGAATGGTTCATTTATCGCTTCATTGGATATGGGAACTACTTCCAAGGATATGGAATTTATCCACATGGAAACCAACCATGTGGTTGGCTTGCCGAAATCTTTGGGTGGAAGCGGCGATACGGCTCCCTTCACCGCGAAAGGCGTGTTTTATGGTATAAAGGCAGCCGTCAAAGAACTTTATGGTACAGATAGTATGGCTGGGCGGACGGTGGCCGTGCAGGGAACGGGAAAAGTGGGGGAACATCTTGTTTCATTACTTCGGGAAGAGAATGCGAAGGTATATGTAAGTGATATTGTTGAAGATCGAATGATTCAGGTTTCTAACAAATACGGTGCAGAAGCCATCGCGCATAATAACCTCTTCGATATGGATTTGGATGTTTATGCGCCTTGTGCATTAGGAGGGACAGTTAATAATTACACGATTGAGCGTATGAAATGCAAAATTATTGCGGGTTCTGCTAACAATCAGTTGGCCAACGATCGTGAACATGGCGCTAAGCTTCTGGAAAAAGGCATTATTTACGCGCCTGATTTTTTAATAAATGCTGGAGGCCTTTTGAGCTGCTATGCTGAAATTGCTGGATATAATGTCTTAAGAAGTGCCGCATTAACCGAAAATATCTATGAAGCAACGCGCTCGGTGATTCAAAAATCGTTGAAAGAAAAAATTCCAACGCATCAGGCTGCTATGCAAATTGCTGAAGACCGGATTGCGCTTATAAAAAAAATAAAACAAAACTAGTCATAGGGCTAGCATGACTATATAATCGTTCTTTATAAATAATATGTTAAATAGAAGGCACCTGAGGGTTAAAGTATTACAAACAATCTATGCATTCCAGCAATCGGATGATAAGAATATAAACAATTTTGAAAAGGCATTGCTGAAAAGTGTTGATCAGGTTTATGAGATGTATATTTGGGTGCTCGCACTCGCGTCAGAGGTGGCTGAATATGCGTTGGTAGATGCGGAAGACCGGGCAAATAAATTTTTACCTACTGAACACGATCTCAATGCCAATACACGATTGGCGAATAACACCTTTATTGAACTGCTACAACAAAATGAGGAGTTTGTGGATCTGTGTAAAAAATATAAGGTAGATGCCGTTTTTGATATGGAAACGGTGAAAAGTATTTTCCACATTTTAAAACAATCTCCCGAGTATGTTGCTTATTTAGAGAATGAAGATCGATCGCTCAAGGCTGAGAAGGATATTATAAAGTTTATCTTTAAAAAAATTATATTGAAATCACCGGCTATTGAACAGATATTCGATGAGCATTTTATTAATTGGACGACTGATAAAGATGTGTTACAAGCGCTGTTAGCTAAAACTTTGAAAAATTTCAACAGCGAAGATCCGGAGAAAAATAAGTTAGCGCAATTGTGTCCAAATTGGGTTGATGATAAAGAATTTATTGTTGACTTGTTTCGATTGACAACTCGGCATGGAGAGGATTATCAGATATATATTTCGGGGAAAACAAAAAACTGGGAAGCTGACAGAATAGCGTTAATTGATACCTTACTGATGAGAATGGCGATCACCGAATTATTGAATTTTTCTTCTATACCTGTTAAGGTTACAATTAATGAGTATATTGAAATTTCTAAGGAATTTAGTACACCGAAGAGCAATTCGTTTATCAATGGCATCCTCGATAAAATTTTGATCGAACTTCAAAAGGAGGGCAAAATCAGAAAATTCGGAAGGGGACTTATTGGATGAGATGTTTCTATAAACCCTTAGTCGATAAGCTAGTGCATGGCTTATCTACATCAAATAACCAACAATTATAAGTATATGAAAAATAAAATTTTGTTACTATCATTAGCAGTTTTGGCGCTAAGCGCTTGCAATGGATCTAAACAAAAGGAGAAAAGTGCTGGAGAGGATATTATCGAAAGTGTAAATACGACTGATAATACCGGGGTGAATAAGCAGATTCCGGATTCCGCCGATGTAGCGGATGCTCCCGTGCTAAAATTTAAGAATGATACATATGACTTCTCCAAGATCAAAGAAGGGGAGAAGGTAAATCACGTTTTTGAATTTACTAATACAGGGAAATCACCTTTAATAATAAGCGACGTGCAGGCAGGATGTGGCTGTACTACTCCCAAATTTGATAAAAAACCGATTAAACCCGGAGAGCAAGGCAGCATTGAAGTTGGTTTTAATAGTGCAGGACAACGCGGTGCACAGCATAAAATTATTACCGTATATAGTAACGCGCAACCCGCACAATTAATGCTACACTTAAAAGGTGAAGTACAATAGTTAACAATTTTAAATCACAGTAATTTACATGACAACAGCAGCAATTTTATTACAAGCAGGATCAGGCGGAATGTCATCCCTCATTATGATGGGATTAATTGTGGTAGTATTCTATTTTTTCATGATACGCCCACAGATGAAGAAACAGAAAGATCATAAAAAATATATAGAAGATTTAAAGGTGAATGATAAGTGGTAACTACCGCAGGCATTCACGGTCGTATCGTTGAGATAGGCGAAAGCACATTTATCATTGACGTAGGTTCCGGTACACGTATCAAATTCGATAAAGCTGCGATTTCATTGGATGCTTCCAAACTTGCCAATACACCAAAGCAAGGGACAGTAACTACAACAACGGACGAAAAGAAATAGACTTTGTCGGCTAGACGAGGTGCTATAAAACGCCTGACAAAATTGATTTGACCGACAAAGGTTGTTATTTTTGTTAGGCGTTTTGTTCGTTTATAAAGGGTAGGTATGTTTAATCTCAATAAGAAGCAACAAAAGAAACTAAGCTTATTTGCTATTTGTCTCTTTATCTCCTTTCTGGTGTGGAGCCTCTTTGCTTTATCAAACCGTTACATTTATACGGTAAAGGCCTCTCTAAATTATGTAAATGTTCCGCCGAAAAGGGCATTTCACCCACTTCAGTCAGATACCGTCGCTATGCAGGTCGAAGGAACGGGCTGGCAGGTGTTATTTTCTAATCTTCGACTTAAACCTCAAGATATACATGTTGACTTAAGCGGTTTAAAAACACGTGATTGGATACTATTTTCCAATCAAATGGGATATATAAATCGGCAATTTAGTGCAAATCAACGTATTGTTTCCATTTCTCCCGATACACTTTTCTTTAATTTTTCTAAGCAAGATGTTAAAAAAGTAACCGTTAATTTGTCCAAAGACATTAAGTTTAGAAAGCAATATGATATCACAGGCGATATTCAGATTGAACCGAAGTTTGTGACGGTTACAGGGCCTTTGGAAGACCTGGTATTGATTGATGGCTGGGCGACAGATACATTAAGGAGAAATAATGTTGACAATACCATTACTGCCAAAGTTACTTTATCAAAAAGTCAGAAAGCAAATATTAATGTACACCCCTCATCGGTTGATGTTACCATACCGGTAGGTGAAGTGACGGAAAAGATTATAGAGGTACCTATTAGGGCAGAGAATAGTAGAGCCTTTAGAACGGTGAAAGTGCTACCTGAGAAAGTAAGATTAACAACCATTGTGTCTTTAGAAAAATACGAAGATATAGATCGGGATATGTTCGAAGCAGTTATTAATTTGAACGACTGGCGAAGTAATCACATCAAGAATTTGCCGGTTATTATCACGAAGCAGCCGGATTTCGTGAAAATTATTAAGGCAGAACCGCAAAATGTAGAATTTTTATTGTGGAAATAAATAAAGATAAACTACGCATTGGCGTAACTGGAGGAATTGGTACTGGTAAAACCACCGTTTGTAAAATATTTGAAGCTATGGGATATCCGGTGTTTTATGCGGATACCGAAGCTAAGAATGTGATGGTAGACAATAAGGATTTAGTGGAAGATATCAAAGGAATATTCGGAGCGGAAGTCTATTCAAAAGAAGGTAAACTTGACCGGGTCTATCTCTCGAGGATTGTTTTCCAAGACCGTGATAAATTAGATAAGCTTAACGCCCTGGTTCATCCAGCTACAATAAAAGCCTATGAAAACTGGGAAAGGCAACAACAAGCAGAGCTAACATTTAAAGAGGCTGCGTTACTTTTCGAAACAGGAACCTATAAATTATCAGACTATAATATTTTAATAGTTGCCCCGCAGGAACTTCGAATCAAGCGCGTGATGGAAAGGGACCAGCTAACAAGAGAGGCGGTGTTAGCAAGAATAGATAAACAAATGATTGATGAAGAAAAACGCAAGCTCGCTGATTTTGTGATAGATAATGACGAGATTCACGCTCTTATTCCGCAAGTTTTAAAAGTCAGGGCTCGCTTGCTAGCGCAGCTGAAAGCAAGATGATTTTAGATGATTTTTTGACAGTCAATTCCAAGGGTATTTATTGTGCTTATGGCGACTTTTTTATAGATGCCCGGGAAGCGGTGAGAGTTTCGGTGGTGTCTCACGGCCACGGTGATCACATAACATCAGGCTGCTTTACTGTATTCTGTACGGCTCCAACAAAGTCATTTATGGAGCTGCGTTATAACAAGGGCGCTGCACGCGACTTCCAAGTTTATGATTATGGCGTGCCTTTTACGTTAGGAGGTGTGACGGTTACGTTTCTTTCTGCAGGTCATATTTTGGGTTCGTCTTTAATATTGATGGAATTCAAAGGAGTACGTTATTTATATACCGGCGATTATAAGTTGCAAGCAGATCCAACCTGTACTCCCATCTCGCTTGTTAAGGCGGACGTTTTGATTACAGAAAGCACTTTTGCGAATCCGATTGTAAAACATCCGGACCCTTCGGTGGAACTTGATAAGCTAAATAGTACAACCTATCCGATTATGCTTGGTGCTTATGCGTTAGGCAAAGCACAACGTTTGACGGCGATGATCAATCAATATTGCCCGGAAAAAAAAGTACTTCTCCATCATGCAGTGCTTCCTTTTCATCGGATTTATGAACAATATGGCTATGCTGGTTGGCACTATATACCTTATGGTCGTAAAATTATTAAAGAGCAGCCTGAGAATATCATTTACCTTGTGCCACCATTAACTTTTAATAGCTATTTTAGAGCTAAAAACCTTATAAAGGTCTTTGCCTCCGGTTGGAAATATCTGCAAAACAGAAATGATATGGAATTGTTTATTTCAGATCATGTTGATTGGGGGGATATTTTAAAGACAATTGATGTTGTTGATCCCCGGGAGATATGGACACTTCATGGTGATGGCAGTTTTCTTGTAGATCATTATAGAGGCAGTCGTTATGTGAAAATTTTATAATCGTCGATTACACGATATTATACAGAATGTAGTTGCAAGACATCTTTATTTTTTAGATCAGATTTTAAGCTATATATTAGTGCTCCAATTCTAAATTAGGTATATGAAGATAGAAGAAGTACTCGTCACTAATAAATTCGAAAACGAATACCATAAGGCTGCTCTAAACGTCATATATACAAGCAACTTCATTCAAAGTCTTTTAAAAGAGCGGACCGACAAAGAGAAAATAACGCTTCAACAATACAATGTGTTGAGAATTTTGCGGGGTCAAAACGCAAAACCGGCTACCGTTAACATGTTAAAGGAGCGTTTGTTGGATAGAATGTCGGATGTGAGTAGAATTATCGATCGTTTGGTGCAAAAGGGACTGGTTTCGCGGTGTATGAGCCATAAAGATAGACGTGCTGTTGATATTTTCATTACCCATGATGGTATGACAATTTTGGAACGTTTAGATAAAAAAATGTCTATCTTGAGCGTCTTGGATGAAAACCTTTCTGAAGAAGAATGCAAGCAACTTAATTACCTTCTTGATAAGTTGCGTGGTTAAATTTATTAGACAAACCAGTAGCTTAATGCACCAGAAAATTAAATAGGGAAAGAGTGACCCCGGTAATCACTGCTAAGAGCTTTCTTTTATTAAAGTGATGATGATCTGCTGAAGAAGATTCAAACAGAATCGTTGTAGAGATGTGAAGAAATATACCGATGACAATCGCCATCATTTTATCAAAGTATTGGTTGATTTCGCCAATACCTCCTAAACTAATCATATTACTCAATGTAAAACCTATTGGCGACATTAAAGCAAAAATAAAAAGAGATAGGATAATGGTGCGTTGCCTAACAGTTGACTGAATGAGTAAACTGCCTAAAGCGAAGGCAGCAGGAATATGATGAATGGCAATGCCGAATAACAGCTCTCTCTGATGTCCCTTTGCTAGTGGCATCCCTTCTAAAAAAGCATGTAAGCATAAGCTGGTCATAACGCCTATCGGGAAATGTCCGTGGTGGCCATGCTTATGAATGTGACCATGTTCTATACCTTCTGAAAATCTCTCTAATAATAACTGAAATAAAAAACCGCCAAGTACATATAAGCCTAAATAATGATCGTCGTTATGCGCGTAGATCTCAGGGATAAGATGCAATACAGTGATCGAAAATAAATACGCACCGCTAAAAGAAAGTACGAGCCTTAATAAATCGGTATTATCTCTTTTTACAAAGAATACAGCCAAACCGCCCAAGAGAGCCGAAAGAAATAAAGTAACTATTATAAGAAGTGTCATGGTTGTGCTATCTGCCGAGTTGTTTCGGGCTGAATATAAAGAAATAACGTTGCCATAGAATAGCCAATGATACTACCAAATAGGGCGCCGGCAGTTACGTCAAGAGGATAGTGCACGCCTACATAGACTTGAGCAAAACTAATAGCGAAAGCCCATAACAAAGCAAACCATAATATGGCGCTCCAACGCTTCCTATAGACCATAATAAGAAATAGAGCCATGGCAAAATGATTACTTGCATGGGACGACGGAAAACTGTATCCGCTGCCGCATCGTACCCGGCTTACCATTTCCCCCTGTAGGGTAAGTTCATTACAGGGTCTTATCCTTTTTACTATGGGTTTAATAACCGAGGCAGATAAAAAGTCAGCTATTCCAAAGCTAAGCACCAGAAATAACATCATGATTACTCCTCGTTTTTTATAAGTACGTATCGAAAAAATTAAGATGAACAAGTATAAGGGGGCCCACGTATATGGATTCCGCAAGTAAGGCATTAGCCAATCAAAGACAACATTGGCCATATCCTGATTTATTATCAGGAAAAGATCTATATCAAATTGTATGATAGAAGCAAACATGTGTTTTTATGAAATAAGATTTTAATCTTTTTTACCCCCAAAGCGATCTGTATATAAATTACCATTGAAATGTAATATGCCTTTCTGTGTCGCTAAATTCAATAAGGTTGCAAATATACAGTTTACAAACGTATCCGGATTTATAATTGCGTCATAAAAATAAAAAATTATTTTATTAAGCAATCGGTTGCTTCTACAGATGGTGACAGAAGCGTTAGAATATTCTAATGAAAATGCTATTTTTACCACCTACTTAATAAATTCGAGTATAAAATGACATTGATAAAATCTATTTCGGGTATTCGCGGAACCATAGGTGGAAAACCTGGCGAAGGCCTGACTCCTATTGACATTGTAAAATTTACCGCTGCTTTTGGAAAATACATTACCGAAAAAGCCGGCAATAAAAAAATAGTAATAGGTCGAGATGCACGGCTTTCAGGAGAAATGGTAAGTAATATTGTAACAGGTACACTCCAAAGTCTCGGCATTGAGGTGATTGATCTCGGTCTGTCTACTACGCCTACCGTTGAAATAGCCGTGCCCGAGGAGGATGCGGCAGGTGGTATCATCTTGACAGCTAGCCATAATCCGACAGAATGGAATGCATTGAAGTTGCTTAATCAGCAAGGAGAGTTTATTAATGATTACGAGGGAAAAGAAGTATTGGCTTTAGCCGATGAATTGAGTTTTGATTTTTCTGAAGTACACGCACTTGGACGGGTCATAAAAAAGGACACCTACCTGGAAAGGCATATTGAGAAGATCTTAGCGCTGGAAACAGTTGATAGAGACGCAATTGCACAGGCTAATTTTTCAATTGCTGTAGATGCCGTTAACTCAACGGGGGGACGCTTTGTACCAGCTTTATTGAAAGCACTAGGGGTATCAACCGTATATGAATTGTATTGTGAGCCAAATGGCCTCTTTCCGCATAATCCTGAGCCCTTGGCCGAAAATCTAAAGGATTTATCTGCCCTTGTAAAAGAAAAGCAAGCCGATCTCGGAATTGCGGTTGATCCAGATGTCGATCGGTTGTGTTTCGTCATGGAAAATGGAGAAATGTTTGGAGAGGAATATACATTAGTAGCCGTTGCAGATTATATCCTCCGGCAAAAGAAAGGGAATACGGTATCTAACTTATCCTCCACACGGGCCCTTAAGGATATAACAGAGAAACACGGCGGTACTTATTACGCAGCAGCGGTTGGGGAGGTGAATGTAGTGACCAAAATGAAAGAGGTAAATGCAGTGATAGGAGGCGAGGGGAACGGAGGTGTAATTTACCCGGCTACCCATTATGGTAGGGACGCTTTGGCAGGTATCGGTATTTTCTTGACACATCTTGCTAAAAGCGGTCAAAAAGTGTCCGCTTTGCGCAACAGTTATCCTTCCTATTTTATGGCGAAGAAAAAGATCACGCTCACTCCTGGATTGGATATTGATCAGCTTTTAAAATCGATGGAGGAAAAATATAAGGATACCCCCCATAGCACCATTGATGGTTTGAAAATAGATTTTGAGGAAGAATGGGTTCATCTACGGAAGTCGAACACCGAACCGATCATCCGTATTTACACAGAATCGCCAACACAGAATCGCGCCGACTTATTGGCTGATAAGATTATTGGCGAAATAGAAGCCATTTTATCTTGATCACCTAGAAGTAAAAGTATAAAAGAATAAAATTCTGTTAATGGATTACTTAGTAGATTTGTAGCATGCGCGTATATTTAGATAATGCGGCAACCACTGCAATAGATGAACAAGTATTGCAAGAGATGATGGTTGTTATGCGAGACGATTATGGGAACCCTTCATCCATTCATGCGGATGGTAGAAAGGTTAGAACAATTATCGAAAAAGCCCGAAAAAAAGTCGCTGCTTTATTAAATACTTCTCCAGCGGAGATTTTTTTTACATCAGGAGGAACAGAAGCCGACAATACGGCAATTCGAAGGGGAATTTTAGATCATCAATTAAGTCACGCAATCAGTTCACCGCTCGAACACCATGCGGTTTTGCATACCTTACAAGAACTGGAAAAAGAAGGGAGCATTAAGCTAACACTGCTTGACGTTGATGCGAAGGGACATGTGGATTTATCGCAACTGGAAAGAGTTTTGCAAAATAGTCCACCTAGTTTCGTCTCATTGATGCATGCAAATAATGAAATAGGCACAATAACCGATATACAAAGGGTATCCGATATCTGTCAGACCTATAACGCATTATTTCATACCGACACGGTCCAGACAATGGGACACTTTGTGCATGACCTAAGTGCTCTGAAAGTAAGCTTTTTGGCGGGAGCAGCGCACAAATTCCACGGCCCGAAAGGAGCAGGCTTCCTATATGTTAATCATGAAGTAAAAATAAAGCCGTTCATCCATGGCGGTGCGCAAGAACGAAATATGCGAGGGGGCACGGAGAATGTCTATGGCATTGTTGGCTTGGCCAAGGCACTCGAGATTGCTTATGAACATATGGCCGAACATAGGGCTTATATACAGGGGCTGAAAGATTACATGAGAGCGCAACTTATTCAGCATATTCCCGGTGTAAGCTTTAACGGCGAGTTGGAAGCCGATCAAAGCTTGTATACGGTATTAAATGTGTCGTTTCCACCTACAGATTTAGCTGACATGTTACTCTTTAACTTAGATATTGCGGGTATTTCCGCTTCGGGCGGCAGTGCATGCAGTTCGGGATCAAATATCGGATCTCATGTTTTAACCGCGATTGGCGTGGATGCCAAACGGCCGTCTGTTCGATTTTCTTTTAGTAAATTCAATACGAAAGAAGAAATCGATTTCGTTGTTTCTAAATTGAAGGAAGTATGTCCGGAGAACGTATAACGTAACTTTCGTGATATTTATCCAACAAAATGGGTTTGGACTTGTTAATCAATTACCAACCCGTTTTTTGTTTATTTAATTAAGAGGAGGTTATTATGCGTGATGAATTGAAAGATAGAAAAAGTGACAAAGAAATCATAAAGGAAAAAGATGGAAAGAAAAAAGTCGTTGAGGTGAATCAAGGCAGTTTTTCCGAGAGAGACCATCATAGAAAAAACGAAGGTCCTGCTTTTACTGCAGACTCACCTACCACAAGAGAACGGAAATAGTGTAAAAAAGCCTGATTTTAAATCAGGCTTTTTTTACACTATAAAATATTTCTTAGGAATGTTGCTATTTTATGCTTCATTTCCCTTCGATCAACAATAAAATCTAAAAAGCCATGTTCAAGCACAAATTCAGCTGTTTGAAATCCCTTTGGCAAATCTTTTTTGATCGTTTCTTTAATGACACGAGGCCCTGCAAATCCGATCAATGCACCCGGCTCCGCAATGTTGATATCACCGAGCATGGCATATGAGGCTGTTACGCCTCCTGTCGTAGGGTCTGTTAAAAGGGATATATAGGGAAGCTTCGCCTGACTGAGAAGCGCTAGCTTAGCCGATGTCTTGGCCATTTGCATAAGCGAAAACGCTGCTTCCATCATCCTGGCACCACCCGATTTTGAGATAAGTAAAAAAGGTAGACGGTGCTGTATGCAATAGTCGATCGATCTTGCAATTTTCTCTCCCACTACGGAGCCCATTGAACCACCGATAAAAGTAAAATCCATGCAGGCTATGACTAGATCAAGCCCTTCGATCTTGCCGTGCCCGGCACGTATTGCATCGTTTAAACCCGTTTTAGCATGGCTTTCCGCAATTCGTTCCGTGTATTTTTTTGTGTCTTCGAAGTTAAGGGGGTCTGCTGAACGTAGACTGCCAAACAGCTCAGTGAATTGATTGTCGTCAAATAGTACTGAAAAGTATTCTGCTGAGCCTATCCTCAAATGATAGCCGCAATATTGACATACATATTTGTTTTCAACTTGCTCTGATTTCAAGAGTGGTTTTTTACAGGACGGACATTTATTCCATAACCCGTCGGGAGCTTCTTTTTTATTTTCTGTTGCCGTGTTAATACCGGCACGATCTCGTTTAAACCAAGCCATTCAAAAAAATATTAGAGGTACAAAGAAACAAAAAAAATGTATAAAACGTGACCTTTTGTGTAACCTTATCACTTTATATCCTATTTTACTAAAAACTACCCTAAACGGCTCCTGCTGTTGAAAGAAAAATGAAAGGGAAAGTAGCTTATTTTAAATAAAATACCTACTTTCGGGAATCAAAAATTAAACAACGTATTACAAATGAGTTTAAAAGGTTATAAAGGTGTTCTGCATGGAGATGCTGTACAAGAGCTATTTGAGATCGCTAAAAAACATCGATTCGCTCTCCCCGCAGTAAATACCATTGGAACAAATTCTATCAACGCAGTGATGGAAACTGCAAAAGCAGTTAATTCACCGGTAATCATTCAATTGTCAAATGGCGGTGCGCAATTCTATGCTGGTAAAACGCTGGATAATAGTAAATTGCAAGCATGTATACTAGGTGCTGTATCTGCTGCAAAACACGTGCATTTACTGGCCGAACATTATGGTGTAGCGGTTATCCTACATACAGATCATGCAGCTAAAAAATTCTACCTTGGATAGACGGTTTGTTAGATCACGGCGAAGCGTTTTTTGCCCAACATGGTAAGCCTTTATTTTCTTCTCATATGCTTGATTTATCAGAAGAACCTATTGAAGAAAATATAGAAATCTCTAAAAAGTATTTAGAGCGCATGAAGCCGCTTGGAATGACTGTTGAAATTGAATTGGGAGTAACTGGCGGAGAAGAAGATGGAGTGGATAATAGCGATGTTGATAGCTCAAAACTTTATACACAACCGGCCGAAGTAGCTTATGCTTTTGAAGAACTCAGTAAAGTAAGCGATAAGTTCACCGTGGCGGCAGCATTTGGAAATGTGCATGGCGTTTACAAACCGGGAAATGTTAAACTTCAACCGGTTATCCTCAAGAATTCTCAGGACTATATTAAAGAAAAGTTTGGACTAAGCGCTGAAAAACCCGTGAATTTTGTTTTTCATGGTGGATCAGGTTCGTCTCCGGCCGAAATTGAGGAAGCGATCTCTTATGGAGCCATTAAAATGAATATTGATACCGATATGCAATGGGCGTTTTGGGAGGGGATAAAAGATTACTACAAAGCAAATGAAGGCTATCTTCAGAGTCAAATTGGTAACCCTGACGGAGAGGATGCTCCTAATAAGAAGTATTATGACCCTCGCGTTTGGTTAAGGAAGGGAGAAGAGAGCTTTGTGAAACGTTTAAAACAGGCTTTCGAAGAACTTAATTGCGTTGATGTGAACGATAAATTATAAAAAAGGTATTTTTGCCATAGTAAAGGGAAACAAGTTGTTTCCCTTTTTTTATGTTCAAAATTTTCTAAACATCCTCTCGTAGTCTTCCGATTCCCTTTCTTTTGACTAATATAAAAAATGTAAAACAAAATAGCTTTTAAAAGCTTTATTATGGCAAGAAATAAATAGGCAGTTACAGCGCAATGAAATGTGCCTGCCTGAACTAATTATTAATCGAATTGTTATGGGAAATCTATTGTATTTAATCGCTGTTGTTCTGGTAATTATCTGGGCCATCAGTTTTTTCGGGGGATACACCAGTAGCGGTATTATCCATGTTCTGTTGGTAATTGCAATCATTGCGGTATTGCTTAGAATTATCAGAGGAGCTGCCTAGTCGTTGGCTAACGACTTCATTATGACCTCTGCAAAGAGTAAATCTTCCGAAAAAGTGATTTTAATATTACGGGTATCCCCAGGTAGAATCTGAATCGGATACCCTTTTTTTTCCACAACAGAAGCGTCGTCTGTAAATGTATCACTATAGGTTTGCTCATAAGCTTCAAATAAAATCTCCGCGGAGAAAAATTGAGGCGTTTGAACGAGGAAAACGGTGCTTCTATCAACCGCTCTAGAGGTATCTCCCGACTCTTTAATGCGTACAGAGTCCTTGCTGCTGACAGCTGTTATTAGTGCTCGGTGCCGACCTATTTGTTGAAAGCCGTAATCAATGATTTCTTTAGATACAAGTGGACGTACCCCGTCGTGAACCGCGATGTAAGTTGGCTTTATTGGTTCACTTAACTGCTTTATGTGGTTTAATCCATTCTGTACGGAGTGAAATCTGGTATCTCCACCTTCAACAATTATATGGGGTACATCAAAACTATACTTAATACAAAGCTGTTCCCATTCTGATTTCAGTCGGTTATTCAATACTAATATAATCGTTGGTCTGGTGTTACTTTGTGAGAAAGCAGTCAGCGTGTGCATTAGTACCGGAAGACCATTTAATAGCATAAATTGTTTCGGAATTGCGCTTTGCATGCGCGTTCCCGATCCGCCGCCAACAATTATTACGTAGTTTTTCATCATTCCAATACCAAGAAAAATAGGCTACCCTTATTAGATAGCCTATTCGTTAAGAGTATTCCCCCTTATATGATTAACATCGCGTCACCGTAGCTATAAAAACGGTATTTCTCTTTTACGGCGATCTCGTAAGCATTCATCACATGTTCATAACCGCCAAAAGCACAAATCATCATTAAAAGGGTGGATTCCGGTGTGTGGAAATTAGTGATCATACTATTTGCAATACTGAAATCATAAGGCGGGAATATAAACTTGCTGGTCCAATCGTTTGCCGCTTTCAAGGTCCGGTTGGCCGAAACCGCTGACTCGATAGAACGCATGCTTGTTGTACCAACTGCGCATACTCTTCGCTTTTCAGCAATCGCTTTATTGACAATATCAGCATCTTTTTGTTCAATAATAAATTGCTCCGAATCCATTTTATGTTTCGTTAGGTCTTCTACCTCTACCTGACGGAATGTTCCAAGACCAACATGTAAAGTAACCTCTGCAAACTCAACACCCTTTAATTCCAAGCGCTTCATCAATTCTCTGCTAAAGTGTAAACCAGCTGTAGGTGCCGCTACAGCGCCTTCGTTCTTAGCAAAAATAGTTTGATATCTAAACTTATCTTCCGGCGTAGGCTTTCTTTTGATATACTTGGGAAGTGGTGTTTCTCCTAAGATTTCAATGTTTCTCCTAAACTCTTCATCAGACCCATCAAACAGGAAACGAATGGTTCTACCACGCGATGTCGTATTGTCTACAACTTCAGCAACCAATAAGTCGTTGTCGCCAAAATATAATTTATTCCCGACCCGGATTTTTCTGGCGGGATCAACCAGTACATCCCAAAGACGCAATTCCTTATTCAATTCACGGAGTAAGAAGACTTCTATCGTGGCGCCTGTTTTTTCCTTATTGCCATATAAACGAGCGGGGAAAACTTTTGTGTTATTGAGGATCATCACATCATGTTCTTCAAAATAGTTCAATACATCCTTGAAAATTTTGTGTTCAATTGCACCGGTTTTGCGATCAAGCACCATTAAACGCGCCTCGTCCCTCGTTTCTGCGGGTTCATGAGCAATTAACGAATCAGGTAGATTAAACTTAAATTGAGATAACTTCATGTTTTGTGAATTTTATATATCTTATTTCTTAATAATAAATAGGTCAGTCAACCTAAATATGGTAATAACAAAAACGGGGCATAATTTGTTCCCCTCTTTTATTAGCTGATAAATTAGCGCGCAAATTTACAAAAAAAAGTTTTAAAAACGTAAGCCTTAAAGGCTATATATTAGGTGATTGTTGGATAAAAACATCCGCCTATAAAAAAGTACCGAAACTTGTAACCTTTCCCTGTTTTACGTGTCTTAAGAGCGTATGATTTTTATCAAGCTATTTTTTGAGAGTTTCCGGTTTGCATTTTCAGCGTTAAGGGAAAATAAGACGCGTACTTTCCTTTCACTATTAGGTGTAACGATCGGTATTATGACGATTATTGGTATTTTCTCTGCCGTTAATACACTCCGAGCGAATTTAGAAAGTAGCGTTGAAAAATTGGGAAGTCGATCAATTTACATTCAAAAGTGGCCCTGGGGTGGTGGAGGTGATTACCCTTGGTGGAAATATGTGAACAGACCCGAGCCTACTGTCCGTGATTTTGATCAATTAAAACAACGGGCAACACTTGCTGATGGTATCGCACTTGAAGTCGGAATGTCGGACAAAACGCTCAAATTTTTGAATAACAATGTGGAGAAGGTGTACATCAGTGCAGTTTCAAATGATTACTATAAAATACGAAATCTCGAATTTCAGACAGGACGATATTTTACCGAAAGTGAATCAGAGAGAGGTACCGCTGTTGTCATTATTGGATCAACGATAGCTAAAGGTTTATTTCCGCATACGGATCCCATAGGAAAGACTATACAGGCGCTCGGGCGCCGATTAAAAGTAATAGGTGTTTTCAAGGAAGAGGGGGAAGGCATGTTAATTGATGTTTCGCTGGATAATATTGCAGTGGTACCGTTGAATTTTGCCAGAAACGTAATTAATGTGAGAAATTTCGGACCGTCGATTATTGTTAACGCAAAAAGTGGTGTTTCCTTGGATGAAGCGGAAAGCGAATTGAGAGGGCTCATGCGTTCCATTCATCGGCTTAGCCCTAAACAGGAGGACGATTTTGCACTTAATCAAACAACCATTATTACCGCGCAGCTCGATACCATGTTCCAAATTGTAAATACAGCAGGCTTTTGTATAGGCATTCTTTCTGTATTAGTTGGGGGATTTGGAATTGCCAATATTATGTTTGTATCCGTTAAAGAGCGTACCCATATTATTGGCATTCAAAAATCGCTTGGTGCAAAGAACTACTTTATACTTTGGCAATTTTTGATCGAATCAGTCGCTTTATGCATTTTTGGCGGTTTAATGGGTTTATTTGTGGTATACACCTTGGCGTTTTTATTAAAAATCATCGCTGGTATAGGCGTTGTCGTACACCTTGATGAAGTGTTGTTGGCTATTTTTATTTCCACTACTATTGGGCTCAT
Source organism: Olivibacter sp. 47 (assembly GCF_030372825.1). Classification (NCBI taxonomy): domain Bacteria; kingdom Pseudomonadati; phylum Bacteroidota; class Sphingobacteriia; order Sphingobacteriales; family Sphingobacteriaceae; genus Olivibacter; species Olivibacter sp. 47. Next base: position 3,544,095 of record NZ_JAUCNR010000001.1, on the reverse strand, counting down.
TTCCGGAATTATACCCGCTATAATTGCTAGTAAACTGGATCCTGTTGAGGCTATAAGAAGCAAATAATCTGCCCACCGTCGCGAAAAAATTACGATATCGTTTTCGTAAATAATACATCCTTTCCAACCTTAGTATTGGGAATATTTACTAATATTGAACGTTGGGACAAAGATCCGATTGTAGGCTGTTAAATGATAGATAGCCTGCAAGGGGTGCAGTCTACAGCGTTTCAATTGATAAATATCCAATGATAACCGACTCGCTAGCAATGTTAAATTTTGTCCCGCTTAAAAATCACTCGCACATATTGAAGAAGCTTCGCTAGCCATTAGAATGTATATTATTAAACCAATATAGGGATACTAAAACATGAGAAAAATAAGTTTAATTGCTTTGAGCGCCATTGGGGTCTGTGTTTTTTCAGCCTTTTATACTCAGAAAAGCACTTGGCAGGATTTATTCGACGGAAAGTCGTTAAAAGGCTGGAAACAAGTTGCAGGGGATGCCCCTTATACCGTAGAAAACGGAATGATTGTTGGAACTACCGTTAAAAATACCGGGAATACCTTTCTGGTAACGGAAAAGGAATATGGGGATTTTATTTTGGAACTGGATGCGAAAATAGAAGGAGATCACAATAATTCAGGCATTCAAACGAGAAGTCATATCGATCAACAGGCAAATAATGGTAAAGGGCGGGTATATGGAAGACAGGTTGAAATCGATCCGACTCCACGTAGTTGGACAGGTGGCATTTATGACGAGGCGAGAAGAAATTGGCTTTATCCTTTAGATCTCAATCCGACAAGTAAATCAGCATTCAAAAAAGGAGAATTTAATCATTTTCGGATTGAATGCATTGGCAACACAACCAAAACTTGGATTAATGACATCCCTGTCTCTTATGTCGTTGATACCCTAGACAAGACCGGGTTTATCGGTTTACAGGTTCATAGCGTCGGCAAAAATGGCGAGGAGGGCAAAAAAGTCTATTTCAAAAATATTAAAATACAAACGAATAATTTACAGCCCAAAAGGATAGGAAAGGAAATTTATGTTGTGAATTTAGAGCCCAACACACTTTCGTCCCATGAACGCGAGCGCGGATATAAACTGCTTTATGATGGTAAAACAACAAATAATTGGGTCAGCTCAAATAAAAATGTCTTTCCTGAAAAGGGATGGTCGTACGATCAAGGAGAATTGCGCGTGCATGCTACTGAAGGAACAGATATACCCCGTGCCGGTGATATTGTAACTAAAGAGCTTTTTAGTGCTTTCGACTTATCCTTTGAATTTAAGCTAACACCCGGTGCTAATAGTGGACTTAAATATTTCGTCGTAATCGATGACAAAAACAAAGATTGGCCTTTGGGTCTAGAATACCAGGTACTTGATGATGTAAAACATCCGGACGCAAAAATGGGACGTGATGGCAATCGGACGCTCGCTTCGCTATACGATCTATTGACTGCCGAAAAGCAGCCAAGGTTTTTAAGGCCAATAGGTTCCTGGAATAATGCACGAATCGTTGTGTATCCGGATAATAAGGTAGAGCATTACTTAAATGGTGTAAAGGTTCTTGAGTATGTAAGGGGCTCTGATGAATTCAAAAAAATGGTATCTTTAAGTAAATTTAAAGATAAACCTGGATTTGGTGAGGCAAAAGAGGGTCGTATTTTACTACAAGATCACGGGAATGAGGTGAGCTTTAGAAGCATTAAAATAAGGGAATTGTAAAAGAATGGACAGAAGAAGTTTTTTACAACAAGGCAGTTTGTTAGGGGGGAGTCTACTTATGTTTGATGAGCTGTTGGCGAAAACGAACTGGCTGAATGATAAGCCAATTAACATTGGGATGATTGGTTGTGGTGATCGGGGAAAGGGCGTGTTATCTGTCATAAAGTCGTTGCCCCAGTTATTCAGAATCAGAAGTTACTGTGATGTCTTGGACTTTAGATTAGATGAGGCAAATCATCTTCTGAAAGACAATAAGATTATTAAATTCAAATCGCATCAGTCAATGCTTGACGACAAGGATCTTGATGCTGTCTTTATTGCAGTGCCCTTGAGTGCGCATTTTAGTATTGCTAAGGACGCAATTGAAGCAGGTAAACACGTTTACGTAGAGAAAACGATGACATACTCGATTGATGAAGCAAAGCAATTAGTGAGGTTAGCTGATCAACACCCTAAACAAACGGTTCAAGTAGGTTATCAATACCGGTATTCACCCCTATATTTCAAAGTGAAAGATATGATTAGTAGCGGCTTCCTTGGCAAAGTTAGTCAGGTTGACTGCAGGTGGGATAGAAATGGCACTTGGAGAAGGGCAGTACCCGAACCTGGGCTGGAAAGGCAAATTAATTGGCGCATGTATAAAGAATTTTCCGGTGGCTTAGCAGCAGAATTGTTGTCACATCAGATCGATTTTATAAACTGGGCCTTTGATACGCACCCGGATGAAGTTTATGGTACCGGCGGTATTGATATTTATCCTGATGGTAGGGAAACGTTTGATAATATCCAAGTCATGTTTAGGTACAAAAAGGAGGGGATGATCGGTAATTTTGGTGCCACTTGCGGAAATGCGCGAGATGGTTATCTATTTAAGATCAAGGGTACCAAAGGAACTGTTTCCTTGTTGACAAACACAGGGCTGTTTTATCCTGAAAAAGAAGCAAAGGAGGCTTTAAGTACAGTAGATGGGGTAAGTGGTGCAACGAAAATTGTTTGGAACAAAGATGGCGGAACACCGATTTTAGATGAACCGACTAAAGATGGTACTTGGTATGCACTACAGGAGTTTTACAAAGCTATAAAGACCAATACGATGCCTTCGTCAAACGTAAAACGTGGTGCTAGCGCTGCTATTTGTGTCGCCATGGCTAATAACGCCATTTATAACAATCGGCCTGAGTATTGGAAGGCGGACTATGATATATAAAAAATACCCGTATTTGCTCCGGAGATCACCGAC
>NZ_JAUCNR010000001.1:3486223-3541014 GCF_030372825.1 Olivibacter sp. 47 | reverse complement strand
TCGGTGATCAAATACGGGTATACGGAATACGTTTAAACTAATTTTTCAAGCGCAATTTTAATGCGTCGCAATGCTTCCGTTAGTTGCTCGTCCGAAGCAGCGTAGGACAAACGGATGCAGTCATTGTTGCCAAATGAATCTCCTCCTACAGTTGCCACATGCGCTTCATTCAATAGGTAAAGTGCCAGATCGGATGAATTAGCAATCGTGTTACCATTTCCATCCTTTCGTCCGAAGAAGGCACTTACATCAGGGAAGAAGTAAAAAGCTCCTTCGGGTAGATTAACCTTTACGTCCTTAATTTCTTTCAGCGCGTTATATACCAACTCGCGCCGACGCTCAAAGGCCTTTTTCATTTCATTTACCGATTCTAGTCCGCCTTCATAGGCCGCAATTCCTGCGCGTTGCGCAATTGAGCAAGTTCCGGATGTGGTTTGTCCTTGAAGTTTGTCATTTGCGGCTGCTATTTCTTTACTAGCTGCAAGATAACCCAAACGCCAACCTGTCATAGCATAAGATTTGGAGAATCCGTTGATCAATATCACACGGTCCTTTACGCTTTCAAATTGGGCAATTGATTCGTGTTGACTTTTAAAATTAATATGCTCATAAATCTCATCAGATATAATATAGATCTGAGGATGCTTTTCAAACACTTCCACTAAAGCAGCGAGTTCATCCTTGCTATAAACGCTACCTGTTGGATTGCAAGGAGAAGAGAACATGAATAATTTCGTTTTATCTGTTATCGCAGCTTCTAATTCTTTTGGAGTGATTTTGAAGTCACTTTCAATGCTGGTATTAATGAAAACCGATTTTCCTTCCGCCAAATTAACCATTTCTGAATAAGACACCCAGTAAGGAGTCGGAATGATAACCTCATCTCCCGGATTAATCACACAAAGTATAGCGTTAGATAGTGATTGCTTGGCACCGGTTGAAACGACAATCTGCGAAATATCATAATCTAAACCGTTTTCTTCCTTTAACTTCTTTACAATGGCTTTTCTTAGTTCGGGATATCCGGGAACGGGAGAATAACGCGTATAGTTTTCGTCCAACGCCTTCTTCGCCGCTTCCTTTATATGATCCGGTGTATTAAAATCAGGTTCACCTACACTAAGGCTAATAATGTTGGCGCCCTGGGCTGCCAACTCCCTACCTAATTTGGTCATTTTTAGTGTGGCCGATTCAGATAGGTTATTGATTCTTTCAGATAATATTGATAGTGTTTCCATTAGATTACAAACCTAAGCAAAATTCTACTATTTTAAATTTTATAACAATCTTTTTGATAAAAAAGTTATGAACTGTGATTTAGGATAGCATATTCGCAACAAAGTGCAATTAAGTCGACTAATTCTTTCAATATGCCTTGAGGCCTTCATTCAATTCACATTGTTATGATTTTTTAATTTTTACCTTTGCACTTTAAGCAGTCTGCGCGTGCAAGAACAGAAAAGGATTATATTATACTCGCTGAGTACCGGTATCATTTTAATGCTGTTTAAATTCACAGCTTACCTCATAACGCACTCTAATGCGATTCTGACCGATGCTGTTGAAAGCATCGTTAACGTAATAGCGAGCGGCTTTGCCTTCTATAGCATTCACCTTTCTTCGCAGCCCAAGGATGAAAATCACCCTTATGGTCACGGCAAGGTAGAGTTCTTTTCGGTCTTTCTGGAAGGCGGTTTGATATTTATCGCCGGACTTTTAATTGTCGGCAAGGCTGTTTATAATATTTTCTTTCCAGAGCAAATTAGTAATTTGCTAGAGGGAATGGGCATGCTGGCTTTTACGGGTTTGGTTAATTTCGCGTTGGGCACTTACATGATAAAAAAAGGTAAGAGCTTGTATTCGCTCACTATTATGGCCGACGGCAAGCATCTACAAGTTGACTCATACAGCACCTTAGGCTTATTGGTAGGATTACTTCTGCTCTATATGACAGGTGTACAGCAAATTGACATAGTGCTTTCCTTAGGATTAGGCTTTTACATTTTATTTAGTGGTTACAAATTATTAAGGAAGTCGATCGGTGGCTTAATGGATGAGTCCGACTTCGAATTAATAAACCAGGTTGTGCAAATATTGGAAGAAAATCGGAAGGACAGCTGGATCGATGTTCATAATTTACGGGTTCAACGCTACGGACACGAACTCCATATCGATTGCCATATGACTTTACCCAACTATTTTGATTTGATAAAAGTGCACGAGGAAGTGTCTCAAGTTGACGCCCTTATCAATAAGAAAGTACATATAGATACCGAACTCTTTATTCACGCAGACCCATGTTTGCCCGCATGCTGTCACTATTGTAATATGAAGAATTGCCCTATTAGGAGTGAGGAAAAAAAAGTGGATATCGTTTGGGATGCGCCACTTGTTATGAGAAATAAAAAGCATTTTGATGTCTAGCGCTCTTACGAAAAACAAATTGAATGGTTAAGGAGTTTACCTAATAAAGCACCTTAACGATGAATAAGTTTTTTAGAGCACTAATTGCAGGATTTACCGCCAAAAAATTGGGAGGTGGATGTTTATCGACTATAATAATTTTTATAATCGTTTATTACGCGCTTGGACATTGCAATTGATAACGAAATAGTGTCTGTTAACTCTATTTTGAATATCCTAAAATCGCGCCATTTTCTTTGTGTCTATGTGAGTGGATTTTTCTTTCTATTGAAAAATATTTCAAAATTCTAATTTATCCTTCAAAATTCTTTAAAATTAGGCCTCAATTCCCGACCTAGGCGAGCACCATTTTATGATTCCCATTTGTGTATTTTAACAACATATTCAGATAATATTTACTTTGTTGATATTTTTTTTGAAGAAATATTAGGAAATTTCGAAAAAATATGATGATTTTTACGGCATAATCTCTAAACAAAGACAAAAAAATAATAAAATCAACACAAAAGCATGTCAAATCTCAGGTTTAGCGCAGTTGAAGCTGCAATTTCTCGTGACAAAAGACCAGCAGTGATAGCCGCTGGAGAAAAAGCTTCCTCATACTTTGGTAAAAATGTTTTTACCGTGAAGAAGATGAAAGAGTATTTGCCGAAAAATGTATTCGCGAAATTAACAAGTGTAATCGAAGCCGGCGAGGCGATCGATTTTGATTTAGCGGAGCATATCTCTCAGGCTATGAAAAGTTGGGCGATCAGCAATGGGGTAAGCCATTACACTCACTGGTTCCAGCCTTTAACGGGCGCAACTGCAGAAAAGCATGATGCCTTTTTTGAGCCTGGCGGTGATGGTGTAGCCATTGAGAAATTTACAGCTGATGCGTTAGTGCAACAGGAGCCGGATGCGTCCAGCTTTCCGAATGGTGGTATTCGTAATACCTTCGAAGCAAGAGGCTATACCGGCTGGGACCCCTCTTCACCTGCATTTATTTATGAAACAGGAGGCAGCAAGACACTTTGTATTCCAACAGTCTTCTTGTCATATACAGGTGAAGCATTAGACTATAAAGCTCCTTTGTTAAAAACCCTAAACGCGTTAGATAAGGCGGCTGTTGATGTTGCACAATATTTTGATAAAGGCGTTGAAAAAGTTTTTGCTTCTTTAGGTATCGAACAAGAATATTTCTTGGTTGATTTAGCCTTATTTAACGGTCGCCCTGATTTGCAATTAACGGGAAGGACTTTATTTGGTCATATGTCTGCTAAAGGTCAACAATTGGAAGATCATTACTTCGGTGCTATTCCTGAGCGGGTACTAGCTTTTATGGTTGACCTGGAGCAAGAAGCGTTGAAACTGGGTATTCCATTGAAGACACGCCACAACGAGGTAGCCCCTTCACAGTTCGAATGCGCTCCGATGTTTGAGGAAATCAATTTAGCAATTGATCACAACCAATTGTTAATGAACTTGATGGATCAAGTGGCTTTGCGTCATAACTTCAAAGTTCTTTTACACGAAAAACCGTATGCTGATATTAACGGATCGGGCAAACACAACAACTGGTCGTTGATTACCAATACCGGCATCAATTTGCTGTCTCCGGGGAAAACCCCTAAAAATAACCTGATGTTTTTGACATTCTTCGTGAATGTTATTCGTGCGGTATATGAGCATTCCGATTTGTTAAGAGCTTCTATCGCTACAGCCAGCAACGATCACCGTTTAGGTGCGAACGAAGCTCCTCCTGCTATTATCTCTATTTTCTTGGGCAGCCAATTAAATGCGGTGTTGGACGAAGTTGAAACGGCACGTGTTGCGAAGAAAGTGAAAGCGGATAGTCAATTGTGGCATGGAATTCCTAAAATCCCTACCTTACAATTAGATAATACAGACCGTAATCGGACTTCTCCTTTTGCATTTACAGGAAATAAGTTTGAGTTCCGTGCTGTAGGTTCTTCTGCAAACTCAGCCAGTCCGATGACGGTATTAAATGCGATCGTTGCAGAGCAGTTGATTAAGTTCAAGGTTGAAGTAGACAAACAAATAAAGAAGGGAACGAAGAAAGATCTAGCGATCTTAAACGTTGTTCGTAAGTATATTAAAGAATCAAAGGCTATCCGCTTCGAAGGTAATGGATATAGCAAAGAGTGGGAAGACGAGGCAGCGAAACGCGGATTGTCTAATATCAAAACAACACCAAGAGCTTTAGATGTTTACGTGAGCGAAAAAACCGAAAAGATGTTCGAATCTTTAGGGATCATGACTAAGCGTGAAGGTGAAGCTCGCCATGAGATCTTATTGGAAAACTACTTCAAAAAGATTCAAATTGAAGCCCGTGTAATAGGCGAAATCGTTAACAGTTCACTTGTTCCTGCGGCTATTACCTATCAGAATGAGCTGATAGAAAACGTTAAAGGCTTAAAAGACCTCGGTGTAAAAGCTTCTGCTTATAAATCGCAATCTGAATTATTGGAGCGTATCGGTGAGCATATCAATATAATACTTGAAGAAGCTGAAGCTATGAGACAAGAGCGTAAGAAAGCCAATGTTTTGGAAGATGTTCGTGACAAAGCTATCGCTTATGACGAAAATGTGAAGCCGTATTTTGATAAGATTCGTTATCATCTCAATAAACTTGAGCAGATTGTTGACGATCGCAAATGGCCTCTTCCAAAATTGAGAGAACTTCTGTTTGTAAGATAAAAGAGGCGGCCAAAAAATACATCCTCAAGGGTTTCCCTTGGGGATTTTTTATTTTTACCCCATCGTATTATATTTATATTAAGGTGTCTAAAATATCATTAGGATTAGTTACTTTTGCAGCCGTATGTCAGATTTAAAGTACAACCAACGCGGTGTTTCGGCCGGTAAAGAAGATGTGCATAATGCCATTAAAAACATTGACAAGGGCTTATTTCCAAAAGCGTTTTGTAAGATAATACCGGATATTTTAGGCGGGGCGGATGATTGGTGTAACATTATGCATGCCGATGGTGCAGGCACCAAGTCCTCATTGGCCTATGTTTACTGGAAAGAAACCGGTGATTTATCGGTATGGAGAGGTATTGCACAAGATGCAATCGTCATGAACATCGATGATCTGCTTTGTGTTGGAGCCTTAGATAATATATTAATTTCGTCCACCATAGGAAGAAATAAGAGTCTAATCCCCGGAGAAGTAATCGCAGAAATCATTAATGGAACGGAAGAAATCCTTCAAGAACTGAGAGATCTGGGGATAGGCATCTATTCGACCGGGGGAGAAACGGCGGATGTCGGCGATTTGGTTAGAACAATTATCGTCGACAGTACAGTTACCTGCCGCATGAAGAGAGCTGACGTGATTTCAAATCATAAGATAGAGGCAGGAGATGTTATTGTAGGGCTTTCCTCTTACGGAAAAGCTGTGTATGAGTCTGAATACAATGGCGGAATGGGATCAAACGGCTTGACATCCGCCCGTCACGATGTGTTCAATAAGTCAGTCGCTGAAAAATATAAAGAAAGTTACGACCCCGCAATTCCTCATGAGCTTGTTTTTTCGGGAAGCAAAGCGCTTACCGATACGATTACTATTGACGGCGAGGAGATTACAATCGGAAAATTGGTCCTTTCGCCAACCCGTACTTATGCGCCCGTTATGAAGGAAGTGCTCGATCATTATCGCCAAGATATACACGGGATGGTTCATTGCAGTGGTGGAGCACAAACAAAGGTTCTGCATTTTATTGATCGTTTCCATATTATTAAAGATAACCTTTTTCCGATCCCTCCCTTGTTCAGACTGATACAAACGGAGTCAAAGACTGATTGGCAGGAGATGTATAAAGTCTTTAATATGGGACATAGAATGGAGTTATACGTTCCGGAGGCGAGAGCAGTCGATATCATTCGCATCGCAGAAAAATTTGGCATTGAGGCTAAAATAGTAGGAAGAGTTGAAGATAGTGAACAAAAGAAGGTAACCGTCCATTCCGAAGTTGGGGAATTTGTTTACTATTAATTATCTTACGCATACATTATAGTTGAGAAATTAGTTAATATTATGAAGATTATCGGCTGGAAGGAGACTGTCGATTTTATAGATTTTAAACTTTATAATGTTCCAGCCAAAATAGATACGGGAGCCAAAACATCCGTATTACATTGTAAGTTCATCGAACTGGTTAAAGTAAAGCGAAAAAATTTTGTTCGTTTCATCCCCTTGGACGACAATTTTGGGGGAAATGGAACAGTTTATATGCTTCCATACCATAAAGAGCGAAAGGTTAAAAACTCGTTTGGGAGTGAAGAAAATAGATTCATAGTAAAAACAGCAATCTCTATATTTAATGAAAATCACGAGATTGAAATTTCGCTTCGTGATCGGTCGGGTATGGAATTTCCGATGTTACTTGGAAGAAGTTTTATCCGGAAGAAATTTCTGGTCGACGTCTCCAAGTCAAATTTATCAAAAAAAGAAAGCAAAACCAAATAGAAACCTAATAACGAAAGAATCACAACTGACCTCTCGAAACAAAACATGATCAGCTGCTGTTGAAACACATGTTTATCGTTGCGTTCAATTTATTTATACATATTGTGAAGATTGCAGTACTGTCAACCAATAAAAATTTGTATTCTACCAAGCGTTTGGTAGAGGCGGCCCTAAAAAGAGGGCATGAATGTGTTGTGCTAGATCATAGGCAGTGTTATGTAGGCATAAAACAGGGGGAGCCCAGTATACATTACAAAGGGCAGGATGTGTCCAATATCGATGCAATCATCCCCAGAATAGGTGCTTCGGTAACCTTTTACGGCTCGGCTATAGTGAGGCAATTTGAAATTATGGGAGTAGCGTCCGCTAATCCAAGTCAGGCTATTACGCGATCCAGAGATAAATTACGATGTATGCAGATTTTATCCGGTGCCGGTATTGGTATGCCGATAACGGGATTTGCACGACAAACAAATGATGTCGATGATTTAATAAAGATGGTAGGAGGGGCGCCTCTTGTGATCAAACTATTAGAAGGAACACAGGGTATTGGCGTTGTCTTGCCGAAACCAGAAAGGCTGCCAGCTCGGTGATCGAAGCATTCTATGGGCTTGGAAACAACATTTTGATACAGGAATATATTAAAGAGTCGAGAGGCGCAGACATCAGGGTGTTGGTAGTAGATGGTAAAGTGGTAGGCGCAATGAAGCGCACTGCTAAAGAAGGCGAATTCCGATCGAATCTTCACCGAGGTGGATCTGCTACCGTCATCAAGTTAACGAAAGCCGAAAAAGAAACCGCTTTACGAGCTTCCGCTGAGCTTGGCCTAACCGTTTGTGGAGTAGATATGTTGCAATCTGATAGAGGTCCGCTTGTTTTGGAAGTGAACTCTTCACCGGGTTTAGAAGGTATAGAAAAGGTTACCGGAAAGGACATTGCTACCCACATTATCGAATTTTTGGAAAAGAAACACCAGCTAAAGAAAGAGCCAAAGGAAAGGAAAAAGAAGAGTAAGGTGGGGCAGACACTTTAGTGTCCCGGTCAATCTTTCTTTTACAATCGATTATGCTTTGATTATCAAATTCTTTTTCATATTTTTGCGGACTTTAATAGAAATAGGACAAAAAGCAAATTAAAAAACAGTAAATGCCTACTATTCAACAATTAGTTAGAAAAGGTAGAGTAGCTCTGGTTGATAAGAGTAAATCACCAGCGTTGGACAGCTGTCCACAGCGAAGAGGTGTGTGTACACGTGTATACACCACTACCCCTAAAAAACCAAACTCAGCCATGCGTAAAGTTGCTCGTGTACGTTTAACCAATGGAAAAGAGGTGAACGCCTATATCCCTGGTGAAGGACACAATTTACAAGAGCACTCGATTGTATTGATCCGCGGAGGTCGTGTAAAAGACTTACCAGGTGTGCGTTATCACATCATTCGCGGTGCCTTAGATACTTCCGGTGTTGCCGGTCGTAATCAACGTCGCTCTAAGTATGGAACAAAACGTCCAAAACCAGGACAAGCTGCTGCAGCTCCTGCAAAAGGTAAAAAGAAATAGTTAAACGGAGGAAATTAAGATGAGAAAGTCAAAACCAAAGAAAAGAATCATTTTACCTGATCCAAAGTTTAACGATATTCAGGTTACACGTTTTGTAAATAACATGATGTACGATGGAAAGAAATCCATTGCATACTCAATTTTCTACAATGCTGTTGATTTGGTTGAACAAAAAACCAATGAAAATGGCTTGGAAACATGGAAAAAAGCACTAAACAATGTGATGCCTTCAGTTGAAGTAAAATCACGTCGTGTAGGCGGTGCTAACTTTCAAGTACCAACAGAGGTTCGTCCGGAACGTAAGATTGCCTTGGGAATGAAGTGGCTGATCAGCTATGCTCGTAAACGTGGTGAAAAAACTATGTACGAGAAATTAGCCGGTGAGATAATTTCAGCTTCTAAAGGTGAAGGTGCTGCTGTTAAGAAAAAAGAAGATACCCATAAGATGGCGGAAGCTAACAAAGCTTTCTCTCACTTTAGGTTCTAATCCAATTACAATGACACAGATTAAATTGAATAACACAATAGCATGTAACAAACTAGTGTGTGTCAATTTAATCTGTGTCGTTTTTTGCCGAAGTATAAAGCAAAGTGGATTTACCAATAGTAGATTCACATTTATATAAGAGTTTAAATACACCTTTAGGGAATATAAAAAAGATGTCAAGAGACTTAAAATTCACAAGGAATATCGGTATTGCCGCACACATCGATGCTGGTAAAACCACTACTACCGAGCGTATCTTATACTACGCCGGAGTTAACCACAAAATTGGGGAAGTGCATGAGGGAGCTTCAACCATGGACTGGATGGTCCAGGAAGCTGAGCGCGGTATTACCATTACTTCCGCTGCTACCACTGTATTCTGGAACTATCGAGGAAGTAAATATCAGGTAAATATTATAGATACACCGGGACACGTTGACTTTACCGTTGAGGTAAATCGTTCTTTACGTGTACTGGACGGATTGGTATTTTTGTTCTCTGCAGTTGACGGTGTAGAACCTCAATCCGAAACTAACTGGCGCTTGGCAGATAACTATAAAGTTTCACGTATCGGCTTCGTTAATAAGATGGACCGTTCAGGTGCTGACTTTTTAAAGGTAGTTAAGCAAGTAAAAGATATGTTAGGTGCTGATGCAATTCCTTTGCAATTACCAATCGGTGCTGAGGATAACTTCAAAGGAGTTGTTGATTTGATCAATAACCGTGGGATCGTTTGGAATGAAGAAGATAAGGGTATGACCTTTACTGAAGTGCCTATCCCTGAGGATATGGTTGACGAAGTTGCCGAGTGGAGAGAGAAGCTATTGGAATCGGTAGCGGGTTACGATGAATCGTTGATGGAGAAATTCTTTGAAGATCCTAACTCGATCTCAGAACGTGAAATCTTAACAGCACTTCGTAAAGCGGTAATTGACAATGCTATTGTGCCAATGGTTTGTGGATCGTCCTTTAAAAATAAAGGGGTTCAAACCATGTTGGATTTAGTAATGGAGTTGTTACCGTCCCCGCTAGATCAAGAAGCGGTAAAAGGAACAGATCCTCGGACTGATGCAGAAATTATTCGTAAACCTTCTGTTGACGAACCATTTGCTGCACTAGGTTTCAAAATTGCAACGGATCCATTTGTGGGCCGCTTATGCTTCATTCGTGTTTATTCGGGCATATTGGAAGCAGGTTCCTATGTTTATAATACACGCTCAGGCAATAAGGAGCGTATATCTCGTATCTTCCAAATGCACGCGAATAAGCAAAATCCTATTCCAAATATCGGAGCAGGTGATATCGGTGCAGTTGTTGGTTTCAAAGATATCAAAACCGGGGATACCCTTTGCGATGAAAAACATCCAATTGTTTTAGAATCCATGACTTTCCCCGAACCGGTAATTGGTTTGGCGATTGAGCCTAAGACGCAAGCCGATGTTGACAAGCTGGGTGTTGCTTTGGGTAAATTAGCTGAAGAAGATCCTACCTTCGTGGTACAAAGTGATGAAGAAACAGGCCAAACGGTTATCAAAGGTATGGGTGAGCTACACTTAGATATCTTAATTGATCGTTTGAAGCGCGAATTTAAAGTAGAAGTAAATCAAGGCGCTCCGCAAGTGGCTTATAAAGAGGCGATTACGGCAGAAGCTGCGCACCGCGAAGTATACAAAAAGCAAACCGGTGGTCGTGGTAAGTTTGCGGATATACAAGTAGTTATTTCTCCAATCGATAAAGATTACGAGAAAGGCGGCTTACAATTTGTGAATGAAATCGTAGGTGGAGCAATTCCACGTGAATTTATTCCTTCAGTACAGAAAGGTTTTGAAGCAGCCATGGTAAATGGTGTGTTAGCGGGCTTCCCGGTAACGGATATGAAAGTTCGATTGGTAGATGGATCTTTCCACGCGGTCGACTCCGATGCACTGTCTTTCGAGATTGCCGCCCGTACTGCCTTCCGTGAAGCACTACCGAAATGTCGCCCCGTGTTAATGGAGCCGATCATGAAAATTGAGGTGCTTACACCGGAAGAAAACATGGGAGATGTAATGGGTGACTTAAACCGTCGCCGCGGACAGCTTCAAGGTATGGATACACGTAACGGATCTCAAGTAATTAAAGCACTTGTGCCACTTTCTGAAATGTTCGGTTATGTGACTCAATTGAGAACAATTACATCCGGTCGCGCTACTTCTACCATGGAGTTTGATCACTATGCAGAAGCACCTAAAAACGTTCAGGACGAGGTGATTGCAAAAGCAAAGGGTAAAGTTAAAGCCTAATTTTTAAATCTGATGTTCCGTTATAAATAGCTCTAACGGAACATCATTAATATAACATATAATGAGCCAAAGAATCAGAATTAAATTAAAATCGTACGATTACAATTTGGTTGACAAATCAGCCGAAAAGATTGTAAAAACTGTAAAACCTACAGGAGCTGTAGTAAGCGGTCCAATTCCACTTCCTACTGAAAAGAAAATTTACACCGTTTTACGTTCACCACACGTGAATAAAAAAGCGCGTGAACAATTTCAGTTATGCTCTTATAAAAGATTGTTAGATATTTACAGCTCTAACTCAAAAACAGTTGACGCTCTGATGAAACTTGAATTGCCTAGTGGTGTAGAAGTTGAAATCAAAGTTTAATGATTTTAGTTTTCTTTAGAACAAGAAGCGAGGGCCAAACCCCTCGCTTTTTTTGTTTAGGGACATGATATAAGCCATAAAATGTGTATTTTAGCAATTAACGCTTTTTTATTTAATAAGTATGGCCAATAAAATCTTAGTTATCGAGGATCAGTCGAAATTAGCATCGTTAATTCAAAGGGGACTCAGCGCAGATGGTTATGACGTTCGGATTGCTTCCGATGGAGAATTGGGCTTGGACATGATATACCACAACGCATTTGACCTTATTGTTTTGGATGTCATGTTGCCTGGAATTAGTGGAATTGAAGTTTGCCAACTGTTGCGTAAAGAAAATAACCCCGTTCCTATTCTAATGCTAACCGCATTAAGTGCAACAAACAATGTTGTAACCGGATTGGATTCAGGAGCGGACGATTACATGGTTAAACCTTTTAAATTCGAGGAACTGAAAGCTCGCATTCGCACATTGGTGAGAAGGGCAAATGGCACTAACGGTCAGCAGAATCCAGCTTCGTCTACTATTCGAATTATGGACTTAGTATTAGATATGGATGCGCGGATCGCTACTCGAGGTGGTAAAGAAATTGCCTTAACGGCAACCGAATACCGTTTGCTGGAATTTATGATGAAAAACAAAAATAAAGTACTAACGAGAATCGAGATTTTAGAACATGTCTGGGACATCAATTTTAATATGGGAACCAACGTGGTAGACGTTTACGTAAACTATCTTAGGAAGAAGGTAGACAAAGGTTTTGACGTAAAATTGATTCATACGATGATAGGAGTCGGTTACTCGATCAAAGAAGCTTAAATATTGAGACTGTCGAAACAAGTGCGGTATAAGCTTCTCTGATGATAAAGAATATGTTGACTTAGATGAAAATCCAAAGTAAGTTTGTCCTTCTTTTCTTCTGTGTTGCGCTCGGATTAATTTCCATTTTAATGGGAGCTATCTTCTTTTTTACGCAGCAGTATGCTTTTGAAGATTTCTATAAGCGCTTGGAGGCAAGGGTGAATATCGGTGCTGAGGTATATATGCAGGAAGACGAACTGACCATCTACTATTACCGACGGATACGAAATCGTTATCTCGAAAGATTACCGGCAGAAAGCGATTTCTTCTTTCGTGTTGAACATGGAAAGGTAATTCCAAAAAAGGGAGCGCCGCAACTGCCGAAGAGCTTTTTTACGGAAATACTAAAAAAAGGCCGTAGTCGATATAATAACCGGAACGATTTTTTTGCCGGTCGATTTTTAAGTCGGAGAAAGGCGATTTCATTGTAGTGGTTTACGCCAAAGACCCTTCCGGTTTCCGTGAACTGGCCATGCTTCAAAAAATATTGATCATCGGTTTTTTTATATCTATTCTGGTTGTTTATTTCATCGGCAAGGTTTTTTCTCAACAAATTTTCAAACCTTTTTCGCAAATTATTAAAAAAGTGCAGGAAATAACGGCTGATAACCTGCATCTACGCTTGCCTGGACGTAAAGGAACGGATGAGCTGGCTGAAATTACCACAACATTTAATGATATGCTGGATCGATTGGAAACTGCATTTGATACACAGAGTAATTTCATCAGTAATGCTTCTCACGAGCTACGAACTCCCATTAGCATTATATCCGGGGAAGCAGAATTGGCTATGGGTAGCGGTGAATTGCCAGAATCACATAAACAATCCTTGTCGGTCATTATTAGCGAAGCTGATAAATTACAGGAGATTATCAGTGGCTTACTTTACCTTGCCAAAACGTCTGCAGATAAAAGTAAGCAACCAAAAGAGCGGGTGCGCATGGATCAGCTTTTAATGAATATTAAAAAGATCACCGATCAGGTGAATCCCGGTTGTGAATTGAGGTTAACCTTTGAAGACTTGCCGGAGGAGGAAGATGAACTTACGGTGATGGGATATGAACATTTGTTACAGCTGGCTTTATCTAATATTGTGACAAATGCCTGCAAATACTCCGACAACAAGCCAGTACGAATTCATTTAAAAACTTCTAATAAACATATTCTCATTAATGTTTTAGACGAAGGGATAGGTATCCCCGAACAAGAAAAGAAATACATCTTCGAACCATTTTTCAGGGCATCCAATACTCATTTTTATGAAGGACATGGTGTAGGGTTACCTTTAGCCTTAAAAATAATTCGCTTACACAGAGGCACAATCGATATTAGAACCCAAGTAAATTCCGGAACAGATATCACTGTTTTACTGCCAAGCGTTGCCAATCATAAATAAGGTCATAGCTTGATTTTGCCTAAAACTCTAATCCTATTTTAATTTTATCCTTAATCTTCTTTAATGAGTTTCTTATTTCTTTGTAAAGTTAGGTAAAATGAGCAATTGTTTGTGGGAGCTTTAGCAATGTTCTTTTTTATTGATTTTTAAGCTAAAAGGAGACATTTTATGAAGAAAATTCTTATTCCGACTGATTTTTCAGGCCAATCATTGGATATTCTGACCGATTATCTTTTGTCTTGCAATGAAAAAGAGGTATCTGTTTTATTCTTTAGCGTAGTGAAACTTTCTGATTCTATAACTGATTTGTTGCTTTTGTCGAAAAGGACTAAAGAAATAGAATTGATCCCAAGATCGTTCGAAAATTATTGTAGATGTATACAGGATGAGTTCGAAAGGATTAAAGATGTAAGATTTGAATACTTTTACGGGAATACAATTGCACTTTTTAGAAACTTTTTGGATGCAAACCGTATCGATGAAATTGTTTACGATCCTTCTATTGAATTACAGATGATTACCAAGGAGAGTTCCGATCCCATTGATCTAATTGAAAGGTGTAAATGGAATAAATGGGTTCCATCAAGAAAGCAGATGGGCAGTAAATTAACCGAGGAGGAGAAAGCAATTTATGCTCGGGAATTAGAAAGAGCGCTCCTATAAATCAAAAAACTTAAAGAATTTACTTATGCTACTGAAAAACAATATACCCATAGGATACGTGCTTGGTAAAGTAAAATACGACAGCGCGCTGGTTGCCATATATGCCATTGTTGTGACGGTTTCACACCAACTGAACATATTTAATTTTGACATTCCAATAGGAGGAGTGCCTGCGATTCTTGGAACGGTTATTTCCTTATTACTGGCTTTTCGTTCAAATCAAGCTTATGATCGTTGGTGGGAGGCCCGCATTGTTTGGGGAGCTATCGTAAATGATTCAAGAAGTTTCGCAAGGCAGGTTATTACATTTATTGGAAATCTTTACGATTCAGGAAGCACCGGCGAATTGAAAGAAAGACTGATTAAACGTCAAATCGCATGGAATTATGCGTTAACGAAGTCGTTGCGGAAACAAGATCCGTATAAAGATATCAAAAGGTTATTATCCGAATCTGATTTTGAGTTTGTCAAGGCTTATGACAATGTACCTAATGCTTTACTTAAGTTGCAAGGCATGGACATTAATAGGGCGACAAATGAGGGGCTTTTAAACCAATTTCAACAGATTGAATTAGAGAGAACCTTAATGAAGCTGACCGATTCGATGGGGAAATGCGAACGCATAAAAAGTACGGTATTTCCTGAAACGTATACACTATATATACGTTTGGCAATTTATCTATTCATTACGGTGCTGCCATTCAGCCTTTTCGGTTTGTTCGGATATATATCTATTCCTTTGGTTATCGCCATCGGTACGTTGTTCCTTTTAATAGAAAAGATGGCTGTACATTTGCAAGATCCATTTGAGAATAAGCCGACGGATACGCCTATGTCTACCATTTCCGCAAAAATCGAGCGGGATTTAATGCAAATGTGGCTTGATGATCGAATGGAAGATCAGCGAGATGAAGCGAAAAATGCAGATCGAAAAATGTTCTATATACTTTAATTAACCTAACCTTTATCCGTTAAAAAAGCCGGTAGAGATTATCTCTACCGGCTTTTTAACTATAATCGCCATAGCCTATTATTTATAAGCGAAGACATCATCCAATTGGGTGCTTTCTGTAAAAGTTAAGTCAAGGTCAATCAACCTGCCTGTTTCCAGTTCAATAACCATACCGTGAACAGCTAAATCGTCCCTTTCCTTCCAGGCGTTTTGGATGATGGTTGAGGTGCAGAGATTAAATACCTGTTCTGCAACATTCAGTTCAACCAAGCGATTCACCTTAGCAGTAGAGTCGGTAATAGCATCGATTTCGCCTTTATGTAAGCGATAAACGTCTTTAATATGGCAAAGCCAGTTGTCAATTAAGCCAAACTGCTTTTGACTAAGAGCAGCAGCCACGCCGCCGCAACCATAGTGCCCTGCAACGATAACATGTTTAACCTTTAATACATTTACTGCATAGTCCAATACACTCAACATATTCATATCCGAATGAATACACATATTTGCAATATTTCTATGCACAAAAACGTCTCCCGGTCTTGTATGCGTGATTTGATTTGCCGGTACACGACTATCTGCGCAGCCGATCCAAAGAATCTCAGGACGTTGTCCCTTGGCTAATTCTTTAAATAAGCCCGTTGTATCGCTTGCTACTTCATTAACCCATGCGTCATTTCCTGCCTTAATTCTATTAAATGTTTCTTCTAAAATGGGATTCTTAAAAGCTTTGTTCGACATATTAAATTTGTTTTATTGGTTTAATCTTTTTTTTTCTTGTTCTTGGTTGTATTTTCTTAAATAAATGATGGATATTCGGCGCTTCTCGTTTATCATACACATCGATCAATTCGACGCGTTTTCCCGAACTGAGCGCATTTTGTTCAAAGTCTTTGATTACTTGAACAACATCTTTGTCTATGAAACGGCTACTGGTTCCGTCCACGATAATATGCGTTACATCTTTCGGCAAATTATATAATGATTGTTGAATAGCTGCCTTATTTAGAAAGGACACTTCTTCAGATAAGTATACTTTTATTTTTTTATTTCCATTGCTTTCCTCCAGGTCATATCCAAAAGGATTGCGCATATTGTTACGTAAGATATAGAATATAGCCACTACCATGCCAATACCGACCCCTTTTAATAAATCAGTAAAAACAATTGCTAATATCGTAACAACGAACGGAATAAATTGATCGAGCCCTCTTCGGTACATGCGGGTAAATAGGGGGATTTTGGCTAATTTGTATCCGGTAACCAATAGTATGGCCGCTAAGCAGGCGAGCGGTATCATATTAATAATGGCAGGAATAATTAATAGTGCCAATAGCAACCAGAAGCCATGAAACATCGCGCTTTGCCTGGTCTTTCCGCCGGCATTAACATTTGCGGAAGACCTCACAATTACGGAAGTCATTGGAAGGCCACCTAACATACCGGTTGTCATATTTCCAATTCCTTGCGCAACCAACTCCCGATTAGTAGGAGATACACGCTTATAGGGATCTAGTTTATCAACCGCTTCAATGCAGAGAAGTGTTTCCAAACTCGCAACAATAGCAATTGTAAATGCAACTATCCAAACATCATAGTTTACGATCGCAGTGAAATCAGGGAACTGAAATAAGCCTAAAAATTCATTAAAAGAGTTAACAACCGGTATCTCAACTAAATGTTTTGGGTCAATTTCGAGCTTGCTGCCCTTAAAGGCGATATTAAGCAATACGGCGAAAACAACGACCATAAGAGGCGCCGGCACTATACTCAGCTTTTTAAGTTTTGGCCAGTAGATTAATACTAGGAGGGATAAAGCCGTTATAATAGTAGCACCTAAATGGATCGCTCCGAAAGCGGCTTTAATAGCTAATAACGTGTTGTCTCCGTCTAATTGCTTGAAGCTTTCATCTCCAAAAAAATCAGCGTCATATCCCAATGCATGGGGTAACTGTTTAAGGATAATGGTTATACCGATGGCAGCTAACATACCTTCGATAACTGCTGAAGGGAAATAGTTGCCGATGGTTCCTGCTTTAATCATACCAAGAACTAGTTGTATCATGCCCGCCAAGACTACAGCTAATAAAAAAACATGATACGAACCTAACGACTGAATAGCACCGAAAACAATAACCGTTAAGCCGGCGGCAGGGCCACTTACACTTAATTGCGAACCACTAATAGAGGCTACTACGAGTCCTCCGACAATTCCTGTCAATAGACCTGCAAATAAAGGTGCTCCCGATGCCATTGCTATCCCCAAACAAAGGGGTAAGGC
This sequence comes from Olivibacter sp. 47, assembly GCF_030372825.1. Lineage (NCBI taxonomy): Bacteria > Pseudomonadati > Bacteroidota > Sphingobacteriia > Sphingobacteriales > Sphingobacteriaceae > Olivibacter > Olivibacter sp. 47. The sequence continues at coordinate 3,523,269 of NZ_JAUCNR010000001.1, read as the reverse complement.
AACTAGGAAGACGACCACACTTGCGGGTAAGTCGTACTTTAAGTCTCTTTTGGCAACTTTAAAAAATGCTGAAAAACGTGTGCCTAGCATAAAATTTTAATGTGTTAGATAAATGATAATTATTTGTTGTTTTAAGCAAGTATATGTTATCCCTACAATACAGCACCGAATCTTTATTATTGGTTATACGATTATAAAGAGCTGATTGTGGGAGTATATCAGTCCTTTACTAGCTCGCATAACCAATAAGGTATGTGGGTGCTATAGCTTTAGGAAAAATTAATTTGGGAATTACTTGTTTAACAATTTGGAGGCGGCGTTGGGACAGAAGGGTAGAATGACTTTACGCTGATGTCATCATCTGTAACATATTGCTTGATAGCTAAATAACGTAAAGGAGTCATGAAAATGTCCCAATTAATTACCGTTGCGAATTCTTTGCTGAAATTTTCAATATTGGTGTCGCCACAATTAGATTTACCGGAGTGGTTTTCAATCTCTAATTGCAAGATAACTGCCATTACATGTTTGCTATCGTATAAAGAAGCATATATAGGTGCGATTGAAATAGCCATCTTCAAAAAGAAGATAGAAAGAAAAAGAGCGCTATATACTTTTCTGATCCTTTTCGTTCTCATGCTATTTTAAGTTGGTAATTTCATATTATACCTGTCGCTAAAATAAACAAAAAACATTTATATATGATTTTAATGAATAAAAAAATTACGAAAGTCAGACAAAGTTAGGGAGTTTAAAAACTAAACCAGACAGGCTTTGTTTTTCAGTCGTGATCTTCATATGATCGATATTAATAAGACACGAGAATCATCGGCCAAAGCAAAATAGCTGGATGATAAAGGCTTTTGAACGCAAGCTCCTATGTCAGTACTTAAAGCGAGGGCAATGAAAATGAGCTTTATGAAGCATTAAGGGTAAATTTATTTTTAGGTGAAATGTATAAATTACCTTGAGATTATTCAATAAAAAAGGCGACTTTTGCAGCAAATAGAATTTTTATGTAAAAACTTTACTTGAGGGCTTTTGTATGGAGAATAACCTGGACACTCTGGTAGAACAAATAGAATTATTGATTGCCGAAGGTGATAAGGAACAGCTACAAGAATATCTGGATAGCCTAAATATATCCGAGGTAGAAGATCTCATCGACGAACTGCCCGAATATGGTTCTACATTTATTGAGACGCTCAGTATCAATAGAGCGGTTAATGTCTTTAGGATTTTAGATTTCCCTACGCAAGAGCGAATTATAAAGAAACTATCCGGTGCAAAAATAACTGAACTGATCAACGAGTTGCCCCCGGATGATCGAACAGCTTTCTTTAGCGAACTTCACGGCGACGCCGTGAAGAAGATGATTATATTAATGCCGCCTGAGGATAGAAAGGAGGCTCTGACATTATTGGGTTATCCCGAGGATAGTGTAGGTCGGTTGATGACACCGGACTACGTAACGGTGAAACAAGACTTTACCGTGGCGCAAGCACTGGAACACATACGTAAATATGGGAAAGACTCCGAAACCATTGACGTCATTTACGTGATAGACGATAAAGGCGTGTTACTTGACGATATCCGAATCCGCGAAATACTTTTGTCCGCTCCCGATGTAAAGGTTGCCGATCTAATGGATAATCGATTAATCGCCCTTAATGCTTTCGATCCACAAGAAGAAGCTATCAATATATTTAGGATGAACAACCGGGTGGCTCTACCCGTAACTGATAAGCAGGGAATTATGTTGGGGATCGTGACGGTGGACGATGTGTTGTGGATAGCTAATGAAGAGTATACTGAGGACATACAACGGATGGGGGGGTCCGAAGCGCTGGACGAGCCTTATTTGGACGTATCAATTTGGCATCTGGTAAAAAAACGGGCTCCATGGTTAATGGTGTTGTTTATCGGTCAGCTATTTACAGCTACCGTTATTGAAAAATATGAGGTACAATTGGCGACAGCCGTTGTATTGATGACCTTTGTTCCTTTGATTACTTCAAGTGGAGGGAATACCGGTTCGCAAGCTTCTGCTCTTATTATCCAGGCGATGGCTATGGGAGAGGTTAATCTATCTGATTGGTTTAGAGTCTTTAAAAGGGAATTGATATCCGGTGTCATATTAGGCGTTATCTTAGGTGTGCTTGGCTTATTGCGGATATTCGGTTATCATCTTTTCGGCGAATATGGGCAAGACTGGTTTTTAATCAGTATGGTCGTAGGCCTATCCCTGGTAGGAGTGATATTATGGGGTTCTTTGGTTGGCTCCATGCTTCCCTTTATTTTAAGAAAATTGGGAGCCGATCCCGCCACGTCATCGGCTCCTTTTGTTGCTACTTTAGTGGATGTTACGGGGTTGGTCATCTATTTCACCGTGGCGACATCGATTCTAAAGGGTACGCTGCTTTAATCGATTATTACTTTTTCTTTTTATAGGCCAGGTAAAATACCTGTGGTAAAACAACAAGGCTCAGTATCATGCAGATTAAGAGCCCCCCAACGATCATGATGGCTAAGGGTTTCTGTATTTCAGAACCCATTCCCTGAGAAAGGGCAGCTGGTAATAAACCTAATGATCCCATAATAGCAATCATAAACACCGGTCTAATTCGGTCATATACTCCTTCCGAAATAGCATTTGATAGATCTTTGCCCTTGATTAAATTACTTTTCATAACCGAAATAAGAATAATTCCATCAATTGTTCCTACACCGAACAAAATAATGAAACCAATACCGGCAGAAATACCAAAAATAGTTCCTGTTAACCATAAAGATATGAAGCCACCAATAAAGGCAAAAGGAATGGTTATTAACGAAATGAGTGTATCCTTTAAGTTGCCAAAGTTTAAGTACAAAAGAAAGGCTATTAGCAGCAGCGACACAGGCACTATAACGGCCAGTCTACTTAAAGCGCGTTGTTGGTTTTCAAAATCACCCGCCCACTCTAATCTGTAGGATGAGGGGAGAGACACTTGTTTCGTTACCTTATCCTGTGCTTCTTTAATTGCGCTGCCCAGGTCACGTCCCCTGACTGAAAAGCCGACGGCAATATAGCGCGAGTTCCCTTGCCGATAAATAAAGGCAGGGCCTGAATGATACCCGATGTCAGCAATTTCGTAGAGCGGAATTTTAGCATTATCGATTGAGGGAACTAAAATATTTTTAATCTGTTCTTCTGTATCCCGAAAGGGCTTATCATAGCGTACGCGAATATCAAACATCTTTTCTCCGTCATAAAAGGTAGACGCCGCCTTTCCGCCAATAGCCATTTCAACAACGGCTTGTGCGTCACGCATGGAAACACCGTATCGTGCCATTCTGGCCTCACTCAAGCGTATTCTTAATTCCGGTAAGCCTATATTTCTAAAAACTAATAGATCTTCAATCCCCTTTACCTGATTCAGGCTTTTGGCGATACTATCCGCAATTTGTTCTAATTTGTATAGATCATCACCGTATACTTTTGCCACTAAAGAACTCTTAACACCGGCAACATACTCCTCCACATTATCCATAATGGGTTGGCTAAAGCCGAAATTAATCCCCGGATAAACATTAAGCGTTGCTTCCATCTCTTCCAGGAGGTCTTCTTTCGTTATGTTTTTTCGCCATTCGTTGTCGTCCTTTAGCTGTACGTGAAATTCTATATTAAAGAAACCCGTTGGGTCCGTTCCATCGTTAGGTCGTCCTGTTTGTGTCAGTATAAACTTCACTTCCTGAAATCTTCTCAATTTTTCTTTCATTTCTTTGGTTAAACGTACCGATTCGTCGAGATTTACGCTATTTGGTAGGGTTGCTCGTATATAGATGGCACCCTCATTCAATTCAGGTATGAATTCTGTACCAATTTTGGTAAAGCCGATGCTGCAAATTGTTAAAAGCAAAGCAAAAAAGAACAGGGTTGCTTTGATATGCCTGTGGGCAAATTGATAACAATTGAAAATGAGCCGACGAAAGAACTCGGCAACGGGATTGTGCCGATCCACCACATGGGTATTCAATAAGAGCTTGCACATGGCCGGAACGTAGGTGAGCGATAATAAAAGCGATCCTAAAAGTGCATACCCCAAAGTGAAAGCTAAGGGTGCAAACATCTTGCCTTCAACTTTCTGGAAAGTAAAAATCGGCATCAGTGCGATGATCAATATGATTTGGGCAAAAAGGATAGATTTTGCGACGCCCTTTGCGTTTTTTCTTATAATGCCTCCTTTAGCAATTTTGTTGAAGCGTTCCATTCCCAATAGCTTCGCCTTTTTGTCGAGACTTACATATACGTGCTCTACAATAACCATCGTACCTTCCAAAAGTAATCCGAAATCAATAGCACCAATTGAAATTAAATTGGCGGGTAAACCCTGGATCCTCAGCATCAAAATTGCGAACAGAAACGCCAGTGGGATGACGGAAGCAACGATTACGGTTGTACGCCAGTTAAATAGAAATAAGAATATGACAACGGATACCAGTACAATACCTTCAATCAAGTTATGCGTTACAGTATCTACCGTTTTCTCCACAAGATGCGTGCGATCGTGAAAAGCTTCAATTTTAACACCTTTCGGCAGTATACGATCGTTTAAATCCTGTATACGTTCTTTCAATCGTTCAATAACTTCACTTGGGTTTTCGCCCCGTAACATCACGACGATGCCTTCGATCAGGTCGTCTTGTTCATTTAATCCGGCCTGACCTAATCTTGGTTTGCTGCTAATCTGGACGTCGGCCACATTTTTTACCAGTACGGGTACCCCGTTTACATTTTTTATCAATATACTGGCGATATCACTTACCTTGTCAAGTAAACCAACGCCCCGAACCACATAGGCTTGATCGCCCCTTTGAATGACATCGCCTCCCACATTAATATTGCTCTTTTCTACCGCATCATACACATCAAGCGCCGTCAAATTATAGTTTGCTAACTCAGCGGGATTAACTCTTATTTCAAATATCTTTTCCTCACCACCGAAACTAACAATGTCTGCCACGCCATCTACGGATAAAAGTTCTCTTTCAATAACCCAGTTTTGCAATGCAGATAACTCTCTAATCGGAATCTTTTTTTCACTTTTAATTACATACCTAAAAATCTCGCCGGTTGCCCCATAGGGCGGCTCTATTTCTGCTTCAGCCCCTTCGGGTAGATCAACAGCACGCAACCGGTTGGCTGTATACTGTTGGGCGTAAAAGTCTTCTATATGATCTTTGAAATTGACAGTGATCACAGATAGGCCAAAAAGTGATATGGAGCGGACTTCTGTTTTACCGGGAATGGTGTTCATTTCCTTGCTTATCGGCAAAGTAATGAACTTTTCTATTTCTTCGGCGCTTCTCCCGGGCCATTGCGTGATGATCCGTGCACGTGTATTGGTAACATCAGGAAAGGCCTCTATAGGAGTATGTTTATACGCATAGACGCCGGCGGCTATCAAGAGGGCCACAAAAAAGAAAACAATCAGTTGATTCTTCAGTGAAAAACCAACAATCTTCTCTACAAGTTTAATCATTTGAAATAAAGTATGAGTAGGGGATAGCGCTTAAAATAACTTAGAACAAATTGTTATCTTCCGATCAATCGGTTATAGATTAATAAACTGTTTTTACCAATAATACGATCACCGTCATGAAGGTGGTCATCAGACACATAATAATAATGATTGTCTTCATAGCTAGGTGTAAAATCCACCACCTCTAAATCACAATCGTTATTGTATTTAATAAGATGATACGCTTCATTATCAAAAATAACGGCGTTATGTGGAATGGCCATGCTGTGAACTTGATGATCTAAGTAAACATCAATGGTAGCCATCATTTCCGGTCTTAATAGTAAGTCTTGATTGTCTAGCTCAATAATGGCTTTCAGAACACGTTCGTTTGGGTCCACTACATTGGAAATACGATTAATAACCCCATTAAAATGCTTGTTTGGATAGGCTGTTGTTTCTATATTGACAGATTGTCCCCTTCGTACACTACTAATATTGCCGGTATACACGTTAGCTTTTACCCAAACCCTACTCAAATCGCCAATTACAAACAGCGGTTCTCCTCCCGCTTCTATCTGCTGACCATTTACAATATTTTTCTCCACGATGTACCCATCATTCTTTGAGCGGATAACCAGTACTCCTTTTTCAATATTGCCACCAAAGATATCTAAGCTTGCTTTGGTCTTTTTAATTTCGAATTGTGCATTACTTACATCAGCCTGTGCCTCTAAAATTTCTTTATCCGAAGCTACGCCATCGGCATATAAATTTTGGGTTGCGCTTAATTGTCTTTGTGCAATTTTTAATTTTAGTTCGGCTTCATTCAAACCGGCAACCATATCATTCAGGTCTGTGCTGCTTATTTCAAGTAATATCTGACCTTTCTTCACATAGTCGCCAAGGCTGAATCCCACATGTTGCACCACACCGCTTAATAGCGGTACAAATTTGTAAACTTTATCTTCGTCATAGCTAACACTTCCGGTAAGTTTGAGAATTTCCTTGTTTTCAACGCTTGTTCGGATCGTCTCGGTTGATATTATTTTTTTAAGATCATCGTTCAAACAGGTTTTTTTTTATGTTTTCTTCTTCTTGACCTCCATTGCTTTCTTTACTTGAATTACAAGAGCTTACACCTAAGGCTATAATGAACGAAATAAATATTATACTTTTTCTCATTAGAATGAATTTGTTTATGTATCACCTGTTTAAGGTACTTATCTATAAATGCTATTTTCAGCGCCGAAGCGCTTTGAATAAACTTGGTTAATATGTTAGTTGAAGCTTACTTTCTCATACCTATTCAATTTTTCCTATCCAGCTACAGATCCTTGCCAATTATATAGGTCAGTTCGCAAGCCTGTAATTGAATATCCCTTTTCGTTTTGTAGTACAATTGTTTATTGCTTTTAAATGAATCGAAGAGATCAAGAAATTCAAGCAGGCTCAGGTTGCGGCTGAGTAGATTATTGGCGATAGATGATTGCATTTTTTCTAACTGAACAAGGTAATTGGCATCGAAACTTCTATAAAGCTGAATCCGCTGGCGGATGTTTTTGTAGGTCTCGTCCAGCTGATTGCGAATGGCGTTTCTCTTTTCCTCCGTCAACTGCTCCTGCTTTTTCATCTCAATTGTGGCATACTTAATATTGCCTTTGTTTCTATCAAACAAGGGTAAATCGAACGAAATACCGGCACCGAAAAAATTGAACATCGTAGAACCATTGCGATCATAGTTTAAATTAACAGTCAGGTCTGGAATCCTTTTTGCTTTTTCAACAGCCAATGTAGATGATGAAACTTCTTTTAGACTATTGGCAATCTTAAGTTGACTGTTATGATGATCAGCCATTTCAAGCAATGCCGTATAGGGCATATCGGACCATTTATTAATCGTCTTTTCGTTAAGTTTATTGTCATTTAGTACAATGAAGGTAGAACCACTAATGGCCATAAGCGTTTTTAGATTTGATTGCAACTTATTGCGTTCTTCGCTAGTTTCATTAAGTTCACTGAGCAGCTCAATTCCAAGCGCCTTGAGGCGTAGATAGCTGGCTTGCGATATATTTCCTTCCTGCAGTTGCACCTCCTGTGCCTTTACTAGCTTGTTAACGAGCTGTGCTTGTCGTTCCAGATCCGAAAAAGTTTCCTGATTAAATAATAAATTAGCCAGAAGCGCCCTAAACTCTACTTTTAATGATTGTAAAAAATCGATGAACGTATTTTCCGCTAATTGTTTATTGCTGACTTCAAGGCTTATGTTTTTCTTTCTTTTCCTAGCCGTTAAGATCAATTGTTCGAGTTGTACGGTAAATTGTTGATTGCGCGCAAAGCTTCCGAATAGAGGCGGAATGGATTCGGATGTAGAATTGCGATTCAAGTTGATTTCATCAATACTCAAGTTTGGGTTTGGCCAAACTTTCGCTTGCAGTATCAAAGCATTTGCCTGATCGATATTTAATCGTTCGGCTATCAATGATAAGTTATTGCGAAGAAATAGCTGTTCCGCTTCTTCGGGATATATGCGGAGCGTATCCGGTTTTATCTGTCCGTAAGAGACGCTACAAATGGAAGAAAGAAAAAATATAACCAATAGAATAGGTGTCTTTGCCGTCATTATCATTCATTATAATGCAGCAAAGATGAGGCACGCCTTATTAGGAATACTTTATAAGTATATTAGAGTTAGATTAAAGTTGTGGGCCTTTTGAACTTTCCCTTACGATTAGTAAGGGGTCAAGCTTGATTCTTTGCGGGGCCATTTTATAAAAACTTCCCTCTTTTAACATCGTCAAAAATAACTGTGCTGTCTCTTGTCCCATCAAATGCGTTTGTTGATCAATGGTTGAAAGAGATGGCGTAACCAGACTGCCGAAAGCTTCGTTGGCAAAGCCTATTACACCTACTTCTTCCGGTATTCTGATCTGTTGTGATTTTAACTGCTGTATAACTCCCATAGCAGTAAAGTCTTCTAGTGTAAAAATAGCATCAAAGTCGATGCCTCTGCTTGTCAACTCCTTTACACAGTCTTTACCGAAATTCAGCGATAAGTTGCCCTTAAGAATTAAATCCTCGTTAACGGGAATATTATAGGCTTTCAAAGCATCTAAATAACCTTTTAGACGTTCCTTAAAAATGGATAGATCCCTTGTTTCTGTAATGTGGACGATCTTTTTGTACCCAGATTGGATGAGGTGTTCTGTTGCCATATAGCCACCTTTGTAATCGTCTATAGTAACGGACGGTGCATTCAATTGATATAACGCACGATCGAAAAACGTAAGCGGAATATTTTTCGAGATAATTTCCTCAAAGATGGTACTATCTTCACGGTCGATAGCAAATGAGGTAATGATGCCATCAACACGCGAATTAAGCAGCGTTTCAATACCTTTGTCCTCTTTTTTATAGGATTCCTGCGATTGGTATAAAAGTATCGAATATCCATGTTGGTTCATAATAGATTCAATACCATGTACCACTGAGCTGAAGAAACTAACGTCCAACGAAGGGACGAGGACACCGATGATATTACTTTTGCCCGAACGTAGCGAAGAGGCAATCTTGTTTTTACTATACCCTAGTTTCTCGGCTGTCTTCTTTACAGCTTCTTTTGTTGATTTACTAATAGCAGGATGATCATTTAAGGCCCTTGCAACAGTTGAAAATGTGATGTTCAGTTCTTTGGCAATATCCAGTATAGTGACTTTCTTCATTCGGTAATATAATATTTAAACTTGGGTTGCCGGAACTAGACCACCAAAGCAAAGATCCACGGCTATTATAGAAAATATACGAAATAATTTATCAAACATAGAAAAAATGAAGGTGATATGCAATTTTGCTATATAGCAGCGGGCGATATCATTGTGAAGCCAAAAACAATAAAATAATACGCTGCCTATTGCAATTTTCATTCTTTAGTTCTATTTTTATGCCAACGTTAGCATTAACCTAAGTAAACTGGAGATCTATGTTATTATTAGGAATAGATATTGGAACATCTGCTATTAAGATATCAGTGGTAGACGCTGACAAGCAAAGCTGTGTCGCCTCGTTAAGATATCCCGAAGAAGAGGAGACAGCGATTTTAACTCCCGAGGCAGGCTGGGCGGAGCAATCACCCGATATGTGGTGGGAGCATGTTCAACAAGCGATCCGCTCATTAAACAATCAAAAATGTTATAACCCGCAAGATATTAAGGCTATTGGTATTGCTTATCAAATGCATGGATTGGTCATGGTTGACAAAGCGTTAAATAATCTTCGTAACGCGATTATCTGGTGTGACAGTCGGGCTGTTTCAATAGGAGAGAAGGCTTTTCGTGCATTAGGAGAAGAAGCCGCTCTTGCTAGCTTGCTCAATTCTCCCGGAAATTTCACCGCTGCTAAATTGGGATGGATAAAAGAATATGAACCAGTTCTATATGATAGCGTATATAAAGTAATGCTTCCAGGCGATTATATTGCCATGAAATTAACAGGAACCATTACGACAAGTATTTCAGCTCTTTCTGAAGGGATATTTTGGGATTTTCGGAACAAGCGATTATCCAAAGAACTTATGGACTATTTTGGCTTTAGAGAAGATCTAATACCAACAGTGGCACCCCTTTTCGGGGAACACGGCAGGCTTAGCAAGGAGATAGCCGATAAATTGGGTCTTGCTGCCGGTATTCCTATAAGTTATAAGGCAGGAGACCAGCCTAATAATGCATTATCCTTAAATGTTTTAAATCCGGGAGAGGTGGCCGCAACGGCAGGCACATCCGGCGTTATTTATGGTGTAAGTGACCAACTTGTTTATGATCGCCTCTCGCGTGTGAATACATTTGCTCACGTCAATTACGGGTTAGATGACCCGAAGGTTGGTGTATTGCTTTGTATAAACGGCACGGGGATTTTAAATAGATGGGTTAAAGAACAATTCGGAAAGGGACTTGATTATGAGGATATGAATAGGCTGGCTTCGACAGTTTCCTTAGGAAGCGATGGACTTAAGATACTGCCATTTGGAAACGGTGCCGAACGGATTTTGGAAAACCGTATACTTGGTGCGCACTTAGCCAATCTGGATTTAAATAAGCATCAGCGTGAACATGTATTTAGAGCTAGCCAGGAGGGAATTGCCTTTGCTTTTCGATATGGTCTTGATATTATGAGAGAGAACGGTATGTCTCCCGAGGTGATACGTGCGGGTAAAGCTAATTTATTTTTAAGTGACCTATTCACACAGATTTTTGTGAACGTAACGGATACCCCCGTCGAACTTTACAATAACGATGGCAGTGTTGGAGCTGCGCTTGGAGCAGGTATTGGTGCCGGCGTTTTTAATTCATCGAAAGAGGCTTTTCAAAACGCAAAAGCACTTAGGGTAATTGAACCAAATCCCAACTGGAACTATGAGGAGGAATATGGTCAATGGCTGCATCTATTAGAGAATCAACTGAAATAATGTATTATAATAAACTAATAAATAGATATCATATGTCAATTATTATTGGAGAACGCGAGTATTTTAAAGGAATCGGACAAATAAAGTATGAAGGTCCGGAAAGTGATAACCCATTAGCTTATCGTTGGTACGATCCTAACCGGGTAGTAGGAGGTAAAACCATGAAAGAGCATCTTCGCTTTGCTGTAGCCTATTGGCACTCATTCAACGGAACGGGTTCGGATCCTTTTGGTGGTCAAACGCATGTGTTTCCGTGGGATGAGCACGCAGACGTAATTCAGCGGGCAAAAGACAAAATGGATGCCGCATTTGAGTTCTTTACCAAAATTGACATGCCATACTATTGCTTCCATGATGTAGATGTAGTGGATTATGGAGATAATGTTATGGAAAATGAAGAACGTCTACAAAAATTAGTCGCTTATGCAAAAGAAAAACAACAGGCTAGTGGCGTAAAATTGCTATGGGGGACGGCTAATCTCTTCAGTCATAAACGCTATATGAACGGCGCTGCAACGAATCCTGATTTCCATGTAGTGGCACACGCGGGCGCACAAATCAAAGCGGCGCTCGACGCAACAATCGCTTTAGGTGGTGAAAATTATGTCTTCTGGGGTGGTAGGGAAGGTTATATGACCTTGCTGAACACGGACATGAAGAGGGAACAGGAGCATTTGGCGAAGATGTTACATATAGCAAAAGACTATGCACGTTCGCAAGGTTTCAAGGGCACCTTCTTCATTGAACCCAAACCTTGTGAACCTACAAAACATCAATATGACTACGATGCCGCGACTGTTATAGGTTTTCTACGTCAATATGACTTGTTAAATGATTTTAAGCTAAATCTGGAAGTGAACCACGCTACCTTAGCAGGACATACTTTCCAGCATGAGCTACAAGTAGCTGCGGATGCGGGATTATTAGGTTCCATTGACGCTAACCGTGGCGATTACCAAAATGGATGGGATACGGATCAGTTTCCGAATAATATCAACGAACTGGTGGAATCCCTGTTGATCATTTTAGAGGCGGGTGGTTTTGCTGGAGGCGGTATTAACTTTGACGCTAAAATTAGACGAAACTCAACCGATCCGGCCGATTTATTCTACGCACATATCGGTGGCGCAGATACTTTTGCACGTGCTTTATTAGTGGCAGACAAAATTTTGAAAAACTCTGACTATACTAAAATAAGAAGAGAGCGCTACCTTTCTTTCGATAGCGGTGATGGCAAAGCCTATGAGGAAGGAAAGCTATCGTTAGCGGATCTTCGAAACCTGGCGATTTCGCTTGGTGAACCGAAAGCAATCAGTGGTAAACAAGAATATTTGGAGAATCTGATTAATCGGTATATTTAAAAATGTACTCGGAAACCCTGCCCCATAAGCAGGGTTTTTGGTTTGCTCAAAAAAATGTAATATATTGAACCCTCAGTATTAGAAAAGCCAACAAAAAGTAAAATTTGGAATGAAACCGAGACGTAAATAATATTGACACATAGAGCAATATTATTTACGCGAGCTCTCATCAGCAATTAAAAAAAATAATAGATGAAAACAATTAAAGGACCAGGCATTTTTTTAGCACAATTTATTGGAGAAAATCCACCATTTAATACCCTAGATTCTATTTGTAAGTGGGCTAAAGATTTAGGGTTCAAAGGTATACAAATTCCCACATGGGCGACTTCTTATTTCGACTTGCAAAAAGCCGCTGAAAGCAAGACCTATGCTGATGAAATAAAAGGGCTTGTAAATAGTTACGGTTTAGAGATTACGGAGTTATCAACCCATTTACAAGGACAACTGGTAGCAGTGAATCCCGCATATGATAAATTGTTTGACGGCTTTGCTCCGGAGAAGTATCATAATAACCCGAAAGCTCGTACCGAATGGGCGGTTCAGCAGCTCAAATATGCAGCGAAAGCCTCACAGCATCTTGGCCTTACCGAGCATGCTACTTTTAGCGGTGCCTTGCTGTGGCATACCGTGTATCCTTGGCCGCAACGCCCTGCGGGTCTAGTGGAAGAAGGCTTTAAAGAGTTGGCTAATCGATGGTTACCCATCTTAAATACATTTGACGAAGCTGGTGTTGATTTATGTTACGAAATTCATCCGGGGGAAGACCTACATGATGGTATTAGCTACGAGATGTTTCTAGATAAAGTCGATAACCACAAAAGAGCTTGTCTTTTATATGATCCATCTCACTTTGTACTTCAATGCTTGGATTACCTAGCCTATATAGATCATTACCATGAGCGTATTAGAATGTTTCATGTAAAAGATGCCGAATTTAATCCAACAGGTAAACAAGGTGTTTATGGAGGATATCAGGGTTGGGTTGAACGTGCGGGTCGATTCAGGTCGTTAGGCGATGGTCAGGTAGACTTTAAGTCAGTGTTTAGTAAACTCACCGCGTACGATTTTAGCGGATGGGCTGTTATGGAATGGGAGTGCGCACTAAAACACCCCGAAGATGGTGCTAAAGAAGGGGCTAAGTTTATTAGTGAACATATTATTCGAGTAACGGATAAAACATTCGATGATTTTGCTTCTACCGGGGTGAATGAGAAACTCAATAAAGAGATACTAGGAATCCGCTAGATCAAAGAGTAGGAGGTCGTCTAGAAAGTAGTTTCCGGACGACCTCTTACTTAGATTTAGAAACTGCAATTAAATCCGAGATTAAACCACCGTCCCGGCAGCGGAATAGCTGATGCTTCAATATAGCTCGTATCGAATATATTATTGGCGTCTAAGAACAGTCTGTAATTCTTCCAGTTATAGCTCAGTTTTACATCTGTTAAAAAATAATTTTTATAACTTATCCGCTCAACAAAACGTTCTGATATACTGAATGATATAGGTTCTGATCTAAAGCTTAATTGCAGTGCTGCTTGATGCCTTAAACTCTCAATGGCGTATTTGGACATAACAGGATCCCGGTAAACTGCCTTTACCTTGGGATCTAGGTAATTATAGGCAAGACCGAGATACCAGTTACTATTAGCGAGGGTGCTCAATTGCCAATTGGCATTTACATTAAAACCCTGCACTTGATTTTGCATAAAATTGGAAGCACGCCAACTTTCATCGGTGTTAGCCCTTGTCCAATCAATAAAATCAGTTATTTTCCTGTAAAAATAACTGATGCTTACAAAACTACGCTCATTGTTATATTTTAATCCCCCTTCTGTATACCAAGCATTTTCGGAATTTAAATCAGGATTACCAACGTTGCCTCCACCATTGGTGTAAAGATCGGTGAAAGAAGGAATTCGCTGTCCCGAACCCGCGTTGATATAGAGACGCCAATGAGGAGCTAATTTATAGCCCAAGTCTAAGCCAGGGTATACCTGCCAGCCGAAATGTGTGTTATAATTCAAATAGGCGCCGATATTAGCTGTTAACCGTTCCGAAAATTCAGTTTTATACTCAGCGTACAGGCCATAGTTATTTCGTTGTCGATCACCCATATTCGTACTGATGAGAAATTCATTTCGCAACTCTATACCTAATCCTAATACACCCCTTCCTGTGCCATAGGTAGCATTGAACTCTGTGTTAACTACATGAGAATGGTGTAAATTTCTGAACAAGCTTAAATTATATTGGTTGTAACGATAGTCGTCATAATTATATCGATAACTCAGTCGCGGTGAAAACTTCCATCGATTTAAAGTGCTGCTGGTAAACCCAAGCGAAAAAAGGGCGGTTTGTACAATCTCCTTTGCTTCTTTGTCATTTGGCGGAGCGTAGAAAGCATTGGCTCCAAAATTATTATAGGTATAGCCTCCCATGAGGTTCCACAGTCCCTCATGATGGTTTTTTATCTTTCCTTGATAAAAAATCTTGCTGTTATTGTAGGGCGTATTATAACGATATCCATTTCCGGAATCATGACTTCCATATACGAGATGCGTCGCAGTACTATCTGCGAATCCGGTGCCCAATTGGATAGTGCGTCCGTTATAAAGGCCGCTGCCTTCTTCCTTGCTTTTTAAACTGGAAGCGAGTTGGACAGTTCCCTCGTAGAAATCGTTATCAGGTGTTCGGGTGACGATGTTAATGGCTCCGGTTAAACTATTTATACCATAGACACGAGCCGCTGGCCCACGGATAACTTCCACTCGTTCTATGGCTCCGATAGGAATTGGGATATTCATGGAATGGTGTGCGGTTTGTGGATCATTTACTTTAATACCATTGATCAAAATCATCGTTTGCTCGAAAGTACCCCCATCAATACTGATATCCGCTTGTGCACCCCACGGACCTCGCTGTCGAACATCCACACCGGGTATAAAGCTGAGCAACTCACTAACCGAACGCGCAGGTAAATTCTTTATTTGCTCTTTCGTTAGGATATTGATATTTCTGTTTTGTTCCGAAAAAGGTGTCTGAAGGCGATTTTCATTAATAATCACTTCATTTAGTGAAGTAGTTACGGTATCCGTGTCAATAGATGATAGGGGCGATTGTGCTAATAGGGCCTTTGTAAAGAGGCAAAAGACTATAAACGTAAAAACTCTCATGACAGCTAGGTGTTTTTAAAAGTGCTTCTTCCGGTTTCTCATAGTAGAAACCGGTGCAAATTAAACAGCTATTACGTTAGATTAGGTAGTCCGGTTTTAATATTAGAGGTAGTCCGGATTACTTATTGCCATTCTTCCCTGCCAAAGGCTTTACCATTAGGGGGGATGCTATCTTTTTCGGGATTAACCAGGTGGCGGCTATCAATTTTTAAAAGATTTTCCAGATCGGGCTGCCCGGCATCGATCCATGCCGAATACCAGAAACTGCCGGTAGCTAAGATTGATTTCCTCATCTGTCTTTCTACCATTCCGCCCAATGATCGATGATAAGCTGTTGAGTAAGAACGGGAATAGACCCTTTCCAATGTACGTAGCCGGTTTTCATAGGTGTATTTTTTTTCCTTGGGATGCCGATCGTTAAGCGTAGATTCCAAAGTCAACACGCTGTCGACGAGTAAAAAACTTTGCTGGACGATTCTCCAAGCCTCATCTAGCGGATCTGCAACATACCGGGCACGGCCGACAATAAAATTATATTGATGAGCAAACAATTCAGGAAGACGGCTTTCCCAGAACGCGTGGATCCCGACTTGATTGGTCAATTGACCATTGTAATTGTGCGTCGTATGAAGTGGAACATGTGCGTCGGCAATATAGTGCCCCAAGTCAGCAGAATATCGTAGAATCTTCGAAAGTTCGCCATCGCTAAAGGCTTTTGTTAAAAGACGGTAGGTTCGATCGATCTGCCAAGCACAATACCATGGCTGTTGAGCGTATCCTCGCCGTACTTTGAGACGGCTTCCGACCAATGCTTCGGTAAACTATCAAATGGATGGCTTCCATAAGCATCGATGTCAATATAGTGTCGGGCCGCCTCGTATTCATTGGCATATCTTCTTTTGTCAGCATCCACCGCGTGTTCACTTAAATACAACAGATGTTTTTTGTAAAAAGGAGCCAATTGGTTGGTAAAGTGAAAACGGCTAAGCGATTGATCTCTCTGTGGGCATAAAAGCCCCAAGAACTTAAGAAAAATATGGTTGTACAGGCTAATAAAAATGTCAGGATACGATTCATAAGCAAGATTCGTTTCAAACTCTTTTTAAAACTTTTTTGTAATATCCAAATCTTAATTCTATATTTGCAGTCCGAAAAAAAACATTAAGGATTAAAGGCTAAAAAAATGGCAAACCATAAATCTTCAATTAAAAGAATTAGAGCTAACGCTGCGAAGCGTTTAAGAAATCGTTACCAAGCAAAAACAACGCGTAACGCTATTAAGAAATTACGTGCGACAACTTCGAAAGAAGAAGCTGCTACTTTATTACCTCGTGTAATATCAATGCTAGATCGTTTAGCAAAGAAAAACGTGATTCATAAAAACAAAGCATCTAACAATAAGTCTAAATTGACGAAGTTCGTTAACGGTTTAGCTTAAGATATATAGTTTAAGATTTTTGGGGTTGGGATTTTTTCCACAACCCCTTTTATTATTTGGTGTCCCTTTCACGAATTTCCTTCAATATACCATCCAACTTTTTTGGATCTTTAGCATAAGGTTCTAAATCAATAATAGCAACTTTTCTAAATTCTATTGGATGGCTTTCGCTTTGCAGGGAAAAATATCCGCTGCTCAGCAATTTCCCATCTTGTTTCACTTTAGGGTCGTAATTGCTAACGCCACCACCATTTATCGTCGGCTTGGTATAAACCATTACGGTATCACGATTGATGATATGTTTGATAATGGAATCACCGAGCACTAGCACATCCGCAGTAACCCATTGATCACCGGCATAGGTCTTTGAATTAGAGTTCAAACAATGAGGCGTATATTGCTCATTTTTATAAACGACCTCGGTACCCGGCGTGCATAAATTTCCGGTGCTTCTTTCTTCTTTTCCATTCCCGCCAAGAAGTTGTGCTTCAAGAGAAATCGGAAAGTCTTGATCTTTTAACATAGTATGAGGTTCCTGCCCATGAAGCATAATACCGCTGTTTCTCCAGGCCCAACCTTCACCGCCTTTTGCTTGCTCACCAACAAATCGATATTCAACTCTTAACAAATAATAAGAATACGGTTTATTATAAAAAATATGTCCGTACTGTTGGTCGAACTGATCATATCCTTCGTAGCCTACCTTGATAACGCCATTTTCCACCCGAAACGTGTTAGCATAATTTTCGCCAACCTCATGTTTGGCAATCTTTACCGTCCAATCATCAAGGTTTTTTCCGTTGAATAAATCAACCCAAGACGGTGTTTCCATTTTTGCTTCTTTCGATTGAATGTGTTGACAAGCCGATAGCGTTCCGCCGATCAATGCGCACATTCCTAACTGTAGTAATTTGTTCATTGCTTATAATTGCGTAAATTAAGGCCTAAAATAGTAAACTTAGATGAATTTGCTACTATAAGATTTGGGTTTTAGCTATCGGGAGGAGGAGAGAGGATTTCCAACCGAAATTTACTATCTTAGTCCTATAAATTTCACTGAACCTGAAAATCTTTTTTAAACCTTAGAATTAAAATTATGCAGGAAACCTACACCAAAAGAATGCGTTTAAAACAATGGGCAGAACAAGACAGACCAAGAGAAAAGTTATTATTAAATGGCCGTCGTTTACTCAGTGACGCTGAACTGATAGCCATTTTAATAGGCAGCGGATCAAAAGAGGAAACCGCTGTTGAGCTCAGTAAGCGTATTTTAAGTGATGTGGAAAACAACCTGAGTGACTTAGCGCGATTAACCCTTGCAGATTTATGCAATTATAAGGGAATAGGAGAGGCGAAAGCTATTGCCATCATTGCTGCTTTGGAGCTGGGACGACGGAGAAAAGAGAATGCCTCGGTACTAAAGCCTCAAATTGAGAGTAGCGAAGATGCCTATCAGGTGTTGCAATCGGTTTATGCTGATCTATCTCATGAGGAATTCTGGATTCTGTTATTAAATACAAATAATAGGGTAATTGCAAAGGAATTAATAAGCAAAGGTGGGAGCGGTGTAGTGGCTGTTGATGCCAAGGGTGTGTTCCAAGCGGTATTGCAGGCAAAGGCAACGGGTTTGATCTTAAGCCATAACCATCCTTCCGGCTCGCTGAGGCCAAGCATGGCAGACAAACAGCTGACGAAGAAAATTGTTGAGGGAGGGAAACTGCTTGACGTTAGGGTACTGGATCATCTCATCATTTCCGATGAAGGCTATTACAGCTTTTTAGATCATGGAGATATCTAGTAACCGAATTCAAGTTAATATTCGTGATCTATCTTATCTCAAAGTACGATAAAAATAAAAAATATGCTAAGTTTGCAACAATTTTTAGCGTTGCAACCGGTGGGACGATTAACAGGTAGCCTGTTTATTGCAGCCTCCGTATTGAGTCTGGATTTAATAAACTTTTATTGGCGATATTTATTTAATCTGTCACCCTAGCAACGTCGAAATAAAAAAGCAAAGAAAACAGACTATTTCCATGAAGATATCGTACAACTGGCTCAAACAATTTATATCTACTGATAAAAACCCGAACGAACTTTCACAAATATTAACAGATATTGGTTTAGAAGTTGAAGGTGTTGAAGAAATCCAGGGCATTCCTGGGGGTTTGACAGGTTTAGTGATCGGAGAGGTGAAAACTTGCCAGCAACACCCAAATGCTGATAGACTGCGTATTACTACGGTCGATGTCGGTGAAGCTTCTTTATTACACATTGTCTGCGGGGCTCCAAATGTCGCTGCCGGCCAGAAAGTAGTAGTAGCAACCGTTGGTACAACGGTTTACCCATTGGAGGGTGAGCCTTTTAAAATCAATAAATCGAAAATAAGAGGAGAAGTTTCCGAAGGGATGATCTGCGCGGAGGATGAAATAGGTTTGGGCAAATCGCACGAAGGAATTATGGTATTGCCCGCTGACGCACCCGTTGGAAGTTTGGCTAAAGATTTTTTCGGTGTAAAAGACGATTATTGCTTCGAAATCGGGCTGACGCCGAATCGTGCTGATGCCGCCTCTCATTTAGGCGTTGCTAGGGATGTAGCGGCTGTTTTGAGACAGGAAGTAAAGTTGCCGGATATTAGCTCCTTCAAAGCGGGATCGGGTCGTTTGATGCCTGTCACTGTGGATAACACCAATGCTTGTAAGCGTTATTCTTCCCTGAGTATTAGTGGCGTAAAAGTTGCCGACTCACCTGAGTGGTTACAGGAAAAACTAAGGGCAATTGGCTTAAGACCCATTAATAATATTGTTGACGTCACCAATTATGTCCTTCACGAGCTAGGGCAACCACTGCATGCATTTGATGCAGATAAGGTAGCAGGTAGTCACATTATCGTTCGCAACGCAAAAGAAGGCGAGGCTTTTGTTACATTAGACGAGGTAGAACGTAAGCTATCTTCGGAAGATCTTATGATTTGTGACGAGGAGAAGCCCCTATGCATTGCTGGCGTATTTGGCGGACTAAATTCAGGCGTTACCGGAACGACTATGAATGTGTTTTTGGAAAGCGCCTATTTTGATGCCGTTTCTATTAGAAAGTCGTCAAAGCGACATAACTTGAAAACAGATGCTTCGTTCCGATTTGAACGTGGTACAGATCCCGATATGACCGTTTATGCGCTTAAACGGGCTGCGTTGCTAATGGTGGAAGTCGCAGGTGGAGAAATATCTTCCGAGATATCAGATACTTATCCTGCTCCGGTAAAACCCTTTGTTTTTGAGGTCAATCCGGACAACGTTCGACGTTTGATCGGTAAAAATATCACTGACGAAAATATTGTTGATATTTTACAGGCATTACAAATACAGGTAGCAAGCAAAGACGCAGGCGTTTTGACGGTTTCTGTTCCGCCCTATAAAGTTGATGTGACGCGGGAGGTTGACATTACCGAAGAAGTTTTGCGCATTTACGGTTATAATAATATCGAGATGAAGCAGCAAATCAAGGCTTCATTGAATACTTCTGCAAAACCGGACAAAGAAGTGATTCAGAACCTTGTTGCGGATACTTTAATAGCCAATGGATTTAATGAGATTTTATCCAACTCGCTTACTAAACTAGCCTATGCCGATAATGAAGAGACAGTGGTTAAGATACTAAATCCCTTAAGCAGTGATTTGGACGTCATGCGACAAAACTTGCTCTTTTCCGCATTAGAAGCTGTTGCATATAATCAAAAGCGAAAAAATCCCGATTTGAAATTATTTGAGTTCGGGAAGACTTATCATATGGTAGACGGCGTTTACGAAGAAGAACAGCAATTAAGTTTAACCATTACGGGCGCTCAACATACCCAGCAATGGAACCAACCGTCGCAGCCCGTTTCTTTTTACGATATAAAAGCAGCAGTTGATGCCTTAGTGAAGCGTCTTAACATTCGCGATCTCAAAACGGAAGACTTGGAGAGCGTGCATTTTTCATATGGCCTACAATATGTTAAAGGACAAAAGACCTTAGTGAAATTTGGCGCAATTTCTACAAAGGCTTTAAAAAAAGCCGATGTGAACGGCATGGTATATTATGCGGTATTCAATTGGGAATTACTACTAAAGGCCATCCGTAAAAATAAAATCACCTATAAGGAAGTAGCCAAATTTCCTGCGGTAAGAAGAGATTTATCGCTATTGATTGATCGGCAAGTAACCTTCGACGCTTTAAAGAATATAGCCGAACGAACCGAACGTAAACTTCTCAAATCAGTAGGTGTTTTTGATGTTTATGTAGGTGACAAGTTGCCGGCGGGAAAGAAGTCCTACGCTTTGAGCTTTGAGTTGCAAGACGAGGAAAAAACCTTAACAGATAAACAAATTGATTCGGTGATACAAAATTAATACTTAACTTTGAAAAAGAAGTAGGTGCAGAAATTAGAAAGGGATAGAGGCTAACTAAAAATGCTAAATAGAGATGTCAACGGTTTCAGCGCAATTAGATAATGTCGTAGAGAAAACAGCAAAACTGATTGAATTATGTTTATCTTTACAAGAAGAAAACGACATGCTTAAATTGGAGAATCAATCCATTAAAGTAGCATTTGAAGCGTCCAAAGATAAAAATAAGGATCTGGAGGAGAAACTGAAGGCGCTAACTGTTGCCCGTTCTTTGGAAGGTGCACCGGTAGAAAAGGAAGTCATTAATGAAAAAACACTTGACATCAAGCAAAAAATTAACGATTTTGTGCGAGAAATAGATAAATGTATTGAGTTACTAAAATAGAGTAACCCAAATTATATAGTGAATCAAGCTCATTCTATGGGAGATATTTCCATAAAAATAAATATTGCAGACAGGATATATCCTTTACGGATAGAGATGGAAGAAGAAGAGATTATCCGTCATGCAGCGAAATTAATTAACGACCGTATAAAAGATCTACAGGAGAATTATGCGGTAAGAGATAAGCAAGATCTGCTTTCCATGGCTGTATTGCATTATGCTACAGCAGCCTTAAAAGCAGAAAAAAAGGTGAGAGAAGAGGATACAAGCGTATCCGATAAAGTTTACCAATTAGATCAATTGCTATCCGAGTTTTTTAAAGATTGATTCGTTCTTTTGAAATATAGAGCTATAAGATTTAACCGCAGTTAATTCGGGTTTCACTATTTTTAAACTTAACACTTCAATATAAAGAAGCGTAAATAGACATACTCCATTTTGCTTTCGCCACCTGGAGATAGTTAGTACGCTAAACCTGTATATAGAAGTTTAAAATAATTGGAACCTATTTTTAACTGCGTTGTTTTTTTGCGTAAACCTTCCTGACCTTATGGGAAAGGTGTTGGTTTTGCACGATGATTAAGCAATCAACGGTTCTAGAAACGGGGATAGTATGATCCCCCGGTTCTATTATCAACTAAATATATATATAAACAACATGGAAATAGTAATTTATGTGTTATTAGGTTTGGCTATTGGCGTATTGATCGGACGCTTTTTACTCCGTAGCTTACTTAAGAAGCAAGAAATTGCAGCACAGAATAAGGTTAAACGTATCTTAAAAGAGGCTGAACAAGAGGCGGAGATGCTGAAGAAAAATCGTTTATTGGAAGCAAAAGAAAAGTTTCTTCATTTAAAGGCCGAACACGAGCGCGAAGTTAACCAAAAAAATAATGCGATCAATCAGAAGGAGAACTCGCTTCGCCAAAAAGAACAATCACTTAATTCCAAATTAGAGCAAGTTAATCGGGAAAAGCAAGAGCTTGATAACGTTAAGAAAAATCTGGAACGTCAGATTGAGCTGAACAACAAAAAACAGGATGAGGTGGAGCATTTGAAAATGCAGCACATTAAGCAGTTAGAAACAATTGCGGGTTTATCGGCGGAAGAAGCGAAAGAACAACTGGTAAATAACCTAAGAGAAGAGGCACGGTCGAAAGCAATGATCCAGATAAAAGACATTGTAGATGAGGCCAAACTCACCGCCAGTAAAGAAGCAAAAAAGGTGGTCATTCAAACTATACAGCGTACGGCTACCGAAAGCGCTATCGAAAATACGGTTTCCATCTTTAACATAGAAAATGATGAAATCAAAGGACGCGTTATCGGTCGTGAAGGACGTAATATCCGTGCATTGGAAGCAGCTACTGGCGTAGAGATCATCGTTGACGACACACCTGAGGCGATTATCTTGTCCGGGTTTGATCCGGTAAGAAGAGAGATTGCGCGGCTTGCTTTGCACCGATTGGTTACAGATGGACGTATTCACCCCGCCCGCATTGAAGAAGTTGTAGCGAAAACCAAAAAGCAGATAGAAGACGAAATTGTAGAGATTGGCGAACGTACCGTTATTGATTTAGGCATTCATGGTTTACATCCGGAGTTGATCCGGATGGTTGGCAGAATGCGTTATCGTTCCTCTTATGGGCAAAACTTGTTGCAGCACTCGCGCGAAGTGGCTAATTTTTGTGCAACCATGGCAGCTGAATTAGGGTTAAACGTAAAACTGGCAAAACGTGCCGGCTTATTGCATGATATTGGCAAAGTACCTGATGATAACCCGGAATTACCTCATGCGATTTTGGGTATGCAATTGGCTGAGAAATACAAAGAACATCCGGAAGTTTGTAATGCCATTGGAGCTCACCATGACGAAATCGAAATGACTTCACTTATTTCTCCAATTGTGCAAGCTTGCGATGCTATTTCCGGTGCGAGACCGGGAGCACGGAGAGAAGTTGTTGAAAGTTATATCAAGCGTTTAAAAGAGTTGGAAGAGCTAGCACTTTCTTATCCAGGCGTGGAAAAAACGTTTGCGATACAAGCCGGTAGGGAATTGCGTGTGGTGGTAGAAAGTGAAAAAGTTACTGATGCCCAGGCAGAAATATTAGCGGCAGATATATCCAATCGTATACAAACCGAAATGACATATCCCGGGCAGATTAAGGTTACGGTTATCCGCGAAACCCGATCAGTGGCCTTTGCAAAATAAATAATACAAGGAGGTTGTTTAAAAAGGCCTTTTCTTGACATTTTTTCGATTGCTTGCTCATCGCTGGTAGGCAATCGAAATAAGTTGAGATATGAGTACACGGTCGAATGAACATCGGGAAAGCTTTTAGGCATCCTCTAAATTCTTACTCTTATGTCAAAACAGCTTAAGTCGGCGAAGCAAATACAGACAAAGAAACGCCCTATTGATCTTTATTTTGAGCAATATGCTGAACACCACCAACGTTCAAGCAACAAACTGATTCATTGGATCTGTGTTCCACTTATAACCTTTAGTATTTCCGGGCTTATCTGGTTCATTCCTTTTCCACATCTTGAATTCTTAGGGCGCTATAATGGCTTTATTAACTGGTTTACCATCGCAATGGCACTGGTGGTTTACTACTATCTCCGTTTAGCTCCTACGTTATCTTATGCGATGCTTTTTAGCTTTGGGGTTTTCAGCTATATTATCGTACAACTGGAGTATTGGGAAAAAGCAGGAGGGCCTGCACCTTGGTTGATATGCCTGATCATTTTTGTTATAGCATGGATCGGACAATTTATAGGTCACAAAATTGAAGGTAAGAAACCATCGTTTTTGACAGATATCAAGTTTCTTTTAATCGGTCCGGTTTGGTTATGGCATTTTATTTTCAAAAGGCTAGGAATACCGTATTAAGGTCTTAGGTATTAGCTGTTAGGTCTTCAATCCTAACAACCAATAACCAGTAACCAACAACAAACAATTTTGGTTACAAATAATTAACTTTAACCTAACCAAAAGATTAAGTATAGTACTTATCATTATCAAATGAAGATATTGTATGCTGTACAGGGAACAGGTAACGGACATTTAAGCCGGGCGATGGATGTGATCCCTTGTTTAAAAAAACGGGCAGAGGTAGATATTCTTGTGAGCGGTATCCAAGCCGATTTAGATTTGCCTTTTGAGGTCAAATATCGTAAGCACGGGCTTAGCTTTATCTTTGGAAAAGCAGGCGGTGTTGACCTTTGGCGAACTTTTATGAGTAATAAAGTTCGAGATATCGTAAAAGAGGTAAATGAAACGCCTGTTGAGGATTATGATCTCGTGATCAACGATTTTGAACCTGTAACGGCTTGGGCCTGTCATCTACGTGAACACCCTTGCATCGGCATGAGCCATCAATCAGCTGTTTTGGATTCCAAATCGCCAAAGCCTGAAGAAGTGGACATGATGGGTAAGTTTATTTTAAAGCATTATGCCCCCGTAGATGTAAGTTACGGCTTCCATTTTCAGCCTTACAGTCCCTCTATATTTACACCGGTTATCAGAAGGCAAATCCGGGAGCAGGAAATCAGTGATAAGGGGCACTATACGGTGTACCTACCGGCCTATGATGACGCACGTCTATTAAAAAGCCTGCTACGCTTTGATCAAGTTCAATGGGACGTGTTCTCTAAGCATAATCGAGTGCCCTTTTCACTCAAGAATGTGAACGTTCAGCCTATTAATAATCAGAAATTTGTGGAAAGTATGGCCTCTTGCCATGGTATTTTATGCGGGGCGGGCTTTGAGACACCTGCTGAAGCGCTTTTTTTGGGTAAGAAGTTAATGGTTGTTCCGATGAAAAATCAATATGAGCAACATTTAAATGCGGCGGCGTTAATGCAAATGGGCGTACCGGTTATCAAAAATCTCAAATCAAAGAATGATGAAGCTATTGCGCGCTGGATAAATACCGATCAGGGGGTAAAAGTTAGTTACCCTGACAATACACAAGAGATTGTAGATAAGATTTTAGCCACGCACCTCCATATATGAATCGCAGTTTATTTGGTGAAGAGTTTATCTGGGGCGTATCTACGGCCGCTTATCAGATAGAAGGGGGGCATAATGCTGACGGGAAAGGCCCATCCATATGGGATGTTTTTAGTAAAAAGAAAGGAAAAATCAGAAACGGGCATCATGCGGAAGTTGCGTGCGATTTTTACAATCGGTATGAAGACGATATTTTACTAATGAAACAGCTGAATATCCCGCATTTTCGCTTTTCCATTGCTTGGACACGTATACTGCCGGAAGGTGTGGGAGAAATTAATCGCGAGGGTATCAACTTTTATAACCGGGTCATTGATACGTGTATCCAACATGGAATTACGCCTTGGGTAACCTTATATCATTGGGATCTTCCGCAAGCACTGGAAAACAAAGGTGGCTGGACCAACCGTTCCATTTTAGAATGGTTTGAGACCTATGTCCGTTTATGTGTTGATTCTTTTGGCGATCGTGTAAAGCATTGGATGGTTATGAACGAGCCGGTTGCCTTCGTTGGTGCGGGCTATTTTTTCGGAAAGCACGCGCCGGGACGGTGGGGCCTCCGTTATTTTTTGCCGGCGGTGCACCATGCTACCCTTAGCATGGCCCGAGGGGCCAAAATTATAAAAGAGCGTTATCCTACGGCAATGGTAGGCACTACTTTTTCACATTCGGTGCTCGAGCCCATATCCCTTAAGACGAGACATATCCATGCACTTAGAAGGGCTGATGCTATTATGAATCGCCTTTTTTTAGAACCTATCTTAGGGATGGGATATCCCATCGACGCTGTCAAAGCGCTTAAAAATTTAAAGAAATACATCCTCCCCGGCGATGAAGATAATATTGCTTTTAATTTCGATTTTATTGGACTTCAAACTTATACCCGAGAGGTTATCCAATTTTCAATGCTGATGCCTTATGTGTGGGCTAACATTGTTGAACCTCGCAAAAGGGGGATAAAACACACGACGGCGATGGATTGGGAGATTTATCCATCATCTATCTATGAGGCACTCAAAAGATTTCAGAGCTATCCCAATATGCCGCCTATTATCATAACCGAAAATGGGGCTGCATTTAAAGACGAAGTGATCGGTGATCGTGTTTATGATGCGGAGCGGACAAAATATTTACAAGATCACATTCAGCAGGTCTTGCGCGCTAAAGAGGAGGGAGTGGATGTGCGTGGCTATTTTGTATGGACCTTTACCGATAATTTTGAATGGGCGGAAGGATACCATCCGCGCTTCGGTCTGGTGCATGTCGACTTTGAAACGCAAAAACGTATCGTTAAAGAAAGCGGGAAATGGTATGGAGAGTGGTTAAGTCGTTGATTTGTTAAGTAGGGTCTTAAGTGATGAATGTTGAATGATGAATAATGAATGATGAATTTTTGCGTAGAGTAGAATAGTTCATGCCTATAGCTTAATATAGACATAGGATGTAAGACAGGAAGTGTTGATACTTGATACCTCCTAAGACATAGGAGGGGAAGAAAACGCGCAACCCACAACTCGCAACTTAAAACTACTCCCTTAACTATTTTCCCACTAACTATTTCCCCACTCAACTAATTTTTTTATGTTTGCCTATCATGATCAAACCATTAATTATCGCGGGTCTTGTAGCTGTGTCGGCACTTCCTACATTCGCGCAGCAAAAAACGAAACAAAAAATAATACCCAAGCAAAATAAAGTTACACCCATGTTCGAAAGTAAAATCGACTCAGCTTCTTATGCCTTTGGTTTAAGTATGGCAAGAGATTTAAAGAAGAGAGGATTGAAAAATCTAAACGGAAAATTAGTAGCACAGGCTATCGAGGACTATTTTTCAGAGAGTCCTATCCGTATAAAAGAAGAAGATGAATATAAGGCTATCAGCGACGTGTTAACAGCGGCAGCAGAAGATTTAAAGAAAGAGCAAACAGCTGCGGGTGATTCCTTCTTAGCACAAAACAAAACGAAAGCAGGGGTTCATACTACAACGAGTGGTTTGCAATATGAAATTATTCGGGACGCTGTCGGACCGAAACCATTGGCGACAGATTCCGTTACCGTAAACTATAAGGGTGCACTTTTAAGTGGAAAAGTATTTGATAGCTCTTACGATCGGGGCGAACCGATTTCATTTCAATTAAATCGCGTTATTCAGGGATGGCAGGAAGGCTTGCAGTTAATGCCTGTTGGGGCGCACTATCGCTTCTATATACCCTATCAATTAGGATATGGAGAGCGCGGCGCCGGAAACGATATTCCTCCATTTAGCGTTTTGGTATTTGATGTTGAGCTGCTTAAAATAGGAGGCTAGTATTCATGAATGCGCTTGGAAAATCCGATTTAAAAGTTAGCGAAATCAGCTTTGGCTGTATGTCCTTAGGAGAAAACCAATCGCATGCAAGTCACTTATTACGTAAAGCTTTTGACAATGGCATTAACTTTTTCGATACGGCCGATCTCTACGATAAAGGGATGAACGAAACCTATGTTGGCGAAGCGCTGAAATCGGTCAGAAAAGAGATTGTTCTTGCCACAAAAGTTGGAAATCAATGGCGACCAGATGGAAATGGCTGGGAGTGGAATCCTTCGAAAGAGTACATTCTCAAAGCGGTAGAGCAAAGCCTTCGACGTTTGCAGACGGACTATATCGATCTGTACCAGCTTCATGGCGGTACCATAGAAGATCCAATAGATGAGACGATTGAGGCCTTCGAACTATTGAAGCAACAGGGTAAAATTAGGTGGTATGGAATTTCATCGATTCGACCAAATGTCATTCGCGAATATATTAAGCGATCTAGTATTGTGTCGGTGATGATGCAATACAGTCTGTTGGATCATCGTCCGGAAGAGGAGATACTGAAGTTGTTAGCTGATCACCATATTAGTGTAATCAGTAGAGGAGCTTTGGCTCAAGGAAGATTGCTTGGAAAGAAAGAAGGAGATTATTTGCAATTCAGTTCGAGTGAGGTACTCAAAGCCGCTAAAGCCATTCATAAACTAGCCGGAAAGTTGGATACATCGGATACTGCTGTGGCATTAGCCTATGTACTCGAAAATCGGGCAGTAGCTTCGGCCGTAACAGGCTTTCGTACAGAAGAGCAGTTAGATGAAGGGTTAAGCATTTTGAAAAACCGGCCGAAACTATCATCTGATGAACTGCAGGTGTTAAGAACGCAAGTCCGAAGCTTTACCTACGATAGCCATAGATAGAATAAACCCACAAACCAAATAAAATCAAGATGAACTATAAACAACATGTATGGAGTAGCCTGATTGCTATCGTAGCAATCGTTTTTACAACAAGCGTTTTAAAAGCGCAAGATAGGCCGGAAGAAAAATTAGGTTGGAAATTAGGCGCCCAGGCCTATAGTTTTAACCGATTTACTTTCGCCGAGGCAATTGCTAAAGTAGATAGCTGTAAATTGAAGTATATTGAAGCTTATCCAGGTCAAACTATTGGTGGTGGGATAGAAGGTAAAATGGATTTTGCCATGAGCAAAGAAAAAAGAGCACAGGTTTTGCAATTGTTGAAAGACAAAGGAATTACCTTGGTTGCTTTCGGTGTTGTAAGCGCCGATTCGCCGGAAGCTTGGCGTCAACTTTTTGAGTTTGCCAAAGCCATGGGTATTAAAAATATCAATACTGAGCCTAAGCAAGAAGATCTTCCTTTAATCGGAAAGTTGGCTACTGAGTTTAAAATCAAAGTATCCATTCACAACCATCCGAATCCAACCCACTACTGGAGCCCTGAAATTGTGTTAAATGCTATCCAACTGGCAAACAGTAAATATGTAGGCGCCTGTGCCGATATTGGCCACTGGGTACGTTCCGGTTTAGATCCCATAGAATGTCTACAAAAGTATAAAGGACATATCAACCATTTACATTTTAAAGATTTGAACGAAAAATCCAGAGATGCACATGACGTACACTGGGGTACCGGTGTAGGAAATATAAAAGGGGTGATGCAAGAATTAAAAAACCAAAAGTTTAAAGGGATGCTTTCAGCGGAATACGAATACAATTGGTTAGCCAATTCTGTAGATATCGCGGCTAGTGCTGAAAACTTCCGCAAATTAGTGAAAGACTTAGAGTAGGATAAGTTTAAGCTATACGTTGTAAGTTATACAGTATAGAATGGAGCCATTGCACACTGCAGTGGCTTTTTTATTTACAAATCAACGTAAAATTTTTTTTGAAGCTATCGTGTCACAGCAAGGCGGGGCTTTCGTTTATTTATTACAAACATTTCCACTGATTTTAAATACATCAAGAATTTATTATATTCGCCTTAATTATCATATATTCTTATGAATAAACAATTTTCCTCAAATACGCCCCCTCCAGTAGCCTAAAGGCTAAATAACCGGATTTATCATTTTCATGTTCTCACTTTTTCAGTGAGGGGATATTGTCTACATTTTCATGTGACCATTCAAGGTTGTTTGGCCTCTAAGCAGGTATTAACGTAATTATTTTCTAACAATCTTGAAATGACAAATTTAAAATACATCATAATGGTCTTAATGGGAGGCATCATGTATGGTACAATGTCCTCGTTCGTAAAGTTATTCTATTCACGCGGGTACCATGCCGGTGAACTATCCTTTTCACAAGCATTCTTGGCAGCAGTATTTCTCGGGACAGCCCAATTCCTTTCCCGTAAGGGAAAAGTACGCCTCGCACGGAATGAATTTATATCTCTCTTAGCAACAGGCGGAGCGATTGGTCTCACCAATTATTTATACTATCAGTCCGTAAGCTATATTTCCGCATCACTTGCTATCGTAATTCTTATGCAGTTTACATGGTTCAGTCTATTACTGGATTGGACTGTGTTCGGTAAAAAGCCAAATAAGTCGGAATTGCTGACGGTTGTTTTCATTCTTATCGGCACGGTTATGGCCGCAAACCTTTTCGGAGAAGATGTCCAATCCTTTTCGTGGATCGGTATTGCCTTGGCACTTTGTTCATCGTTGACCTATGCCATCTATATCGTTGCGAATAGTAGGGTTGGCCACGCGGTGGGTTGGTTGCCTAAAAGCATGGTAATCATGACGGGTTCTGCATTGACTATTTTTATCATCAATGTAAAAACGATTTTGGTGGGAAGCTATTTCAGCTATGAATTTGCAATGATGGCAGTTTTTCTTGCCATCATCGGAACGACCATTCCTACAGCGCTTTTTGCAACCGCTATTCCAAAGGTCGGAGCAGGCATCAGCTCCATACTAATGACGATCGAGCTTCCCGTCGCCGTCCTTTGTGCAAGCATCGTCCTGAATGAACAACTAGGGTTCGTGCAGATTGTAGGCATACTTGTGATGTTGGCAGCAATATCGACAATGAATTATTATAAATCACTAAAAAACAAAAAAGAAAAACAATCAGGTTCTGCATTGTCTCCATAATTTAAGCATTATATGTACCTGGTTTAGCCTTTTATCTATTTTAGTATGCTTCTACTGAATTGATTTGGGACGCGGTTGTTGCAAGCACTTAGATCCGACCTTGAGCCGTGCTCCATCCGTGTCCCATTCGCCCTATATCCCAGTGATATCCTTATATGGTACGTAAAAAGGCCCAAAACACGGCTTTTTAAGCAATACCTATCGGACTCCTATCGAACTAAGCTATATATGCGATCAAGCATGAACAAAGATCGTGTGAAAGAAGTTTGGGCCCCTCGCTTGTACCTCTTTTGGAGATGGCTTCGGTGGTTCGATTCACCTTGGTCGGAGCTCAATGGGGACTCGTGGCGAGATCCTTGGGGAAACGCTCCATTAAGTGCGCCTTCAACCCCGCTCAAGTTAGCTCGCTGGGGAGAGGATGGGGAGGAGCGAGGGAGTAACTAGATAGCTTTTCAGATCTTATCTTCGACAGGTGCTTAAATAGTATCTACGACGTTCTGTCTTATGCCTGATGATTCATCGAATCCACGTGGTAATCCCTTTTTATTCCATTCAATTACCCCTTAACTCCGTATCAAATTCGTAAGTTTATTAGGTATTATGCAGGTTTTATCAGATTTTAGTCAGGTTTATCTGATAAAAACCTGATGGGATCTGGTAAACATCTGATGAAATCTCGAATTTGGTACGAATTTAACCCGAAGTTGATTATGCTTTTTAGACTATGGCATGCTAAGCAGCGCAGCTTCAGGCAGTGTATATGTGCTTAGTCTTACATTTAAATACAAGTAGATAGCTGTCTCCGTTATCTTTTTTGAACTGTTGATGATTTATAACATCACTTCGAGGGGGTGTTTTTTATGAACGAACACGAAATGATCCATTTACGAGTTCCGAAATCATGAAGATTTTATTTAAGTTATTTTATAGTCTCGAATTGCGAAAGCAATATTATAAAGAGGTTATGGAAGTGTTAAGCTTTATATAAAATGCTGATTTTATGCTTAATATTCCAATGACAAGGTATGTCTAACAATTCAATCCTTGTTTAGTCTTAACACTATATTAACAATAGATATATATAAGAATAATACGAACTTAACATTCTGTTTACCTGTTCTTGCGTCCTTTGTAGCGGAATATTACAAGTTACATGAAAGTCAAGACCCTAATCTTTTTAACTCTATTATTTAGCGGTTCAATTACTTTTGCTCAACAAAAGGGAATCGTTAGTGGTGTTGTGGTAGATGCTTCATTAAATAATGAAACCATGCCCGCGGTGTCCGTCGCCGTGCAAGGTACCAAGTTGGGTGCCAATACAGATATCGACGGAAAATTCAAATTAGAACTTAATCCTGGAACTCATATCCTCGTGTTTAGTTATGTAGGTTACCAAACTTTACGGGATACAGTCACTGTAAAAGCCGGAAACAACGTTAATCTTAATGTAGCCATGGCCTCTGATGCGCAGATGCTCGATGATGTGGTGATTGTTGGTGAAGTAAGGAAGGATACTGAATCGGCTTTGTTAAGAAAACAGATGAACTCGGCGGTCATTACACAAAGCATTGGCTCACAGGAAATGAGCCGAAAAGGTATTAGCAACGCTGCAGTCGCTATTACGAAAGTAACTGGTATTGCCAAACAAGAAGGGACAACGGGTGTGTTTGTCCGCGGTTTAGGAGATCGTTATAATAATACCTTGTTAAATGGTTTGCCGTTGCCATCGAATGAGCCAACAAGTAAGAACATCTCGCTAGATTTATTTGGAACGGATGTTATTCAATCAATTGGCATTAGCAAAACATATACTGCAGAGGACTATGGTGATGTTGGAGGTGCTACTGTTAACATTCTTTCGAAGGAACACGTTGGTAATCCTACACTAAGCGTAGAAATTGGTGGTGGTTTAAACACAAATGCTTTTCGGTCTGATTTTAAAAGAGCAGATAATGGGAAACGCTTTGGTTTCTATAATATTAAGCCACCTACTACGCTGCAACAATATACTTTCGGGAGTAAATGGTCGCCTAATACTGTTGATAAGCCTTTTAATTATGACTTTTCTATTCAAGGGGGAAAAAGTTTTCAGATAGGCCAAGAAGGGAGATTAAATGTTTTTGCAACTGTCTCTCATAAAAACAATTATCAGTTTAGAGAAGGTTCTGAGAAAGTAATGGGTTCAAGGGTTGATATCGTCAATGCCGATTACTTCAACATAGAGAAGAATGTTTACGAGACGAATACCACTGGTATGTTCAACCTAGATTATCGAGTTAATTCAAAAAACCGATTAAGGTGGAATAGCATATTCATTAATGGCTCTTCTAGTGCTGTGAATGATTATGATGTGGCTCCATTAGATGAACCAATACAATTTACACGACAAACATTGACCCAGCAAAACCAATTATTCTTGAATCAGTTGCTCGGAGAACATCAATTAAAAGAACGTTTATCTTTAGACTGGGGAGCATCTTATGGTATCGTCAATGCTGATATGCCTGATCGGATTACTAGTACCTTATCAACTAGTAACAGTGGAGGTTTTGAGTTCAACAATTCTCAGGTAAATAATCAGAATAGGTATTTTCAATATATTAATGAGAAAGAAGTCGCAGGGAGATTTGCTTTTAATTATAAGCTGTTTGAAAATGAAGCAGGGGAATACGACGGAAAACTAAGTGTGGGTTACACCGGACGGTATAAAAAACGGGATTTCGAAGCTACTCAAATTAACGCTCGCATCCAACAGTCCGGCATAGCAGCTGATCCTAACAATCTAGATGCATTTTTGAATGCAGATAACTTTACAACTGCTACTGGTACAGGTCCAACGTTTCGCTTTGAAACCGCAAGAGTTTTAAGTTTGGTTCCCCAAACATACGACGCTAATTTAAATATACATGGTGGCTTCGCCCTTTTTGAGCATAGTCCAAACAAAAAACTTACCTATACATTGGGGTTAAGAGCAGACAAGGTCTTACAAAAAATGACATGGGACGTAAATATTCTGCAACCCATAGTAGATTTTGATCAAGCGGACATTGATAAAATTTTTATATTACCTGAAGCTACTCTTAAATATGCTTTGTCGGAAAATCAAAACTTACGAGTAGCAGCTAGTAAATCTTATACGCTTCCTCAATTCTTAGAAAAAGCCCCTTTTCAATACGAAGATGTGACATCTTTGACCTTCGGAAACGGAGCGTTAAAGCCCGCAGACAATTATAATTTAGATATCAAATGGGAGCAGTTTCCAAGTTCTGATGAATTATTTTCGGCAGGAATCTTTGGTAAATATATCAAAGATCCGATTAGCCAAACATTAATCACGTCAGCGGCATCGAACTTGTTTTCATTTCTAAATGCTGGAGATTATGCTTACGTATTTGGTGCCGAAGTAGAGATGAGAAAGAACATTGCTGGCGGTTTTTCGGGAGGGATGAACGTAACTTATATGTATAGTCGCCAAGAGTTGGATCCCGAGAAAGTTGCGGAAGAGACCGACTACACAATGAGTGTTAATTTTAATGGTGATCATGATCGCCTACAAGGAGCCTCGCCTTTGTTGGTGAATGCAGACTTGACTTATAAGTTAAATACTGGAAAAATCAGGCCAACTGTTGCTGTCGTAGGAAATTACTTCTATGATCGAATTTTTTCATTGGGAGCTTTCGGTAGAGGGAACATAGTAGAAAAAGGCTACCCTACTTTGAATTTTATTTCAAACACTGCAATAAATGAAAGATGGGAGGTAGGATTGAAAATTAATAACTTATTAAATAATGAAGTGCGTATGGAACAGGAAAATACCGATCAAAGTGTAGAGGTATATAACTACAGGAGAGGATTGGACTTTAGTTTAGGTATTAAATACAAGATTTTTTAGACAAAAATAAAAACAGAAAACAACAGAGTTATTCATTCAAAATGACAATTATGAAAAAATTATTCTTAAGCATGATGGTTATCGCAACTATGTTTGCAAGCTGTAGCAGCGATGATGATAATAATCCAGGCCCTGATGGTGGAGAAATTACTTTTGAGGATGGTATTATTAGTGGAAATATCGATAGAAACGCTCGTGTAACCGCGGGGAGAACATATACTTTGCGTGGTCCGGTCTATGTTAAGTCAGGAGCAACCTTAACAATTGAACCAGGTGTGCGTATTGAAGCGGAATATTCAGAGAATGTAACAAATGTAGCTTTTTTAGCTGTTGAACGAGGTGCTATGATCAATGCTGCCGGAACAGCGGAAAATCCAATAGTATTTACTTCAGGCGCTGCTACACCTGCTGCTGGGCAATGGGGTGGCATTGTTATTTGCGGAAATGCTGGCACTAATAAAGGTGCAAATGCACAAGCAGAAGTGGCTGGTTTGATATATGGCGGTAATAATAATACTGATAATTCAGGTGTCTTATCACACATCATTATTGAGTATTCAGGCAATAAAATTAATGACGAATCTGAATTCAATGCGCTTACGTTATACGCTGTTGGTAACGGGACTACTGTAAACAATATATTTATCAATCAAGTTTCCGATGACGGTGTAGAATGGTTTGGAGGTTCGGTAAATGCTGAAAATTTGACAGTGATCGGGTCGCAAGATGATTCCTTTGACTGGGCTGAAGGCTGGAATGGTAGAGTGACGAACTTGTATGCTGATCAATCTGCAGCTACAACTTATTCTTCAGATAGCCGTGGCATTGAAGCGGACAGCAACCAGGATAATCCAACTTTAGCTCCTGTTTCAAGTCCGACGTTAACAAATTTAACATTAATAGGTCGTAATAGCACCTCTGTAACTTCGGAAGCGGGAATGATGTTGCGTCGTGGTACATTAGGCTCAATCACCAATGTTTATCTAAAAGATTTTATCGCTGGAGAAGGCGTTGTTGCAAGTGGTGCAGAATCTTTAGCTCATTTTCAAGCTAATAAAGTGAAACAAGTTCGTTTTGATAACGTACCAAATAAAGGTACTGCTGGAACGTACGAAGAAGATCCTAACGCTACGGGCGCTGGTAACGGTGCTGCTCGTCCTAATTGGTCAACTTGGGCTGAGTCGCATTTAACTGCCAACTAGTCTATTGTTAACATAAATGCTTTAAAGCGGCTATCCTGTTAGATAGCCGCTTTTTTGTTATCTATACTTGGATGTTTGATATAGGATGACTGTTAGGTTTAACTAAAACCTGACTTCAAAGACGTTCGTCCTTATAGCAAACACTATTGGCTTTATAATAAACACATTCAGATTTAATTTAAAGTTGTTTGCCTTTATCTTGTTTCCGTACAACTTTGCCTTAATTCCGGTCGTCTTTACTTCAAAGTCGGTTGGGTTTATGATGAATCCTTTTGGGTTTATTTCATTGCTGTACGACTTTGTAGCAAAGTTGATCGACCTTATATGAAGGACGTTTCCATCTATAATAAAGTCATATGGGTTTATAGTAAAAACCGTTGACTTTACTATAAAGACAATTGGGATTACGTTAAAGTCAATTGGAATTGAGGTAATTCCGTACTTCTTTAAAGCAAAGCTAATTGCCGTTACATTTATGTTGATCGGCTTTATAATAAAGGTGATCAAATTTGTATTAAATATGGTTGTCTTTATGACGATCCCGGTTGACTTTACGTCAATACTAGTTAGGCTTGTTTTAATGTCATTAGGGATTGGTTTGAGGCTGGAGGGAGTAGTGAGTAGTTAATAGGGAGCAGTTAGTAGTGAGTAGTTAATAGTGAATGGGGTAGGACTTAAATGAGGACGTAAGGCATGTTCCCAACTACCAGATTCCCTTGTTCACTGGAAGGAGATGAATAGGAAGTAGTGAGTAGTTAATAGTGAATGGAGTAGGAGTTAAATGAGGACGTAGGGCCTATTCCCATCACCGAC
>NZ_JAUCNR010000001.1:3106484-3486123 GCF_030372825.1 Olivibacter sp. 47 | reverse complement strand
CGTGTCCCCAACTAACAGGTTCCCTTGTTCACTGGAGGTGAGTAGGGAGTAGTTAATAGTGAATGGAGGAGTTAAATGAGGACATAGGGCCTATTCCCAACTAACAGGTTCCCTTGTTCACTGAGGGGATATAGCGTACTGCCTATAGCCTAAAAAAAATAACATTCCTTTAACATTTAAACGACGTTCTGTTTAACTCTCCATGCTAGTTTT
This sequence comes from Olivibacter sp. 47, assembly GCF_030372825.1. Classification (NCBI taxonomy): domain Bacteria; kingdom Pseudomonadati; phylum Bacteroidota; class Sphingobacteriia; order Sphingobacteriales; family Sphingobacteriaceae; genus Olivibacter; species Olivibacter sp. 47. The sequence goes on along the minus strand of NZ_JAUCNR010000001.1, from coordinate 3,485,910 downwards.
ATGCCAGGAAAGCCTTACTTTTATGGAACTTATTCTTCGTCGTAAACTAAGCAGAAAGTGGATGAACTTCTTCTTTATTACCTGTCTTTTGTTTTTGGTTGTGAAGCGATATTTTCAAGTTTGTCGTGTTCCTACACAAAGTCATTCGTTTATTAGCTTCAATACCCATCCTCCTGAAGAATTGCCCATCAATTATGAGGGTGAATTTTCCGTCATAACTTATAATATAGCGGGTTTGCCACAGCTTATTTGCAGCGCTGTTACCGAGCGTTCGTCAAGTATTGCAGAAATTGGGCGTCGATTGAATGATTATGATATTGTTCATGTGCAGGAAGACTTTAACTATAATAGCTTCTTGTACTATAGTGGTAATGAGCATCCTTATAAAACCAAAACGAAAGGAGGCGTACCTTTTGGTGATGGTTTGAATACACTCTCAAAATATCGTATTACGGAAATACACCGCATTCCTTGGAATAATTGCACAGGGGCGGACTGTTTGACACCTAAGGGTTTTACGTTTAGTAAGATTGAAGTAGGGAAGGGCGTATTTATCGATTTTTATAATGTACACGCAAATGCGGCGGATGATCCGGCCGCTGCTGCCGCGAGACGGAAGAATATGATTCAACTGTCCAATTATATTAAAGAGCACTCAGGCGATCGAGCGGTCATCGTTATGGGTGATTTAAATGCGCACTTCTGCTATGAACATGACAATATTCGCGATCTGCTTGCCCAAAATGGTTTGAAAGATGCATGGGTAACGCTCAAGGCTAAGGATAGCTTCCCCGCTTTCAAAAAATTTGTGAAAGAGGATATTTTGAAGTTGACTGACGACTGTGAGTCTATCGATAAGATACTCTTTCGAAGCAGTGCTGATCTGTTGCTGACTCCAAATGCCTACCGTTTCGAGAACGAGAAATTCAATAATAAAGAAGGAATACCGCTCTCGGACCATTGCCCCGTGAGTTTATCGTTTAGTTGGCAGCAACGTAGTTATTAGTTGTTGGTTATTAGTTATTGGTTATTAGTTGTTGGTTATTGGTTGTTGGTTGTGGGTTATTGGTTGTGGGTTGTGGGTGTGAGTTTTCTTCCTGTCTTTATGTTCTAGCAGGTATCAAGTATCAAGACACCAGCCTACCGGCAGGCAGGTAAGTATCAGGACATAAGTATCACGACTTTCCGTTCTATGTCAACTATTTTCCTGTTCAACTACTCAACAACTTAACTACTTAACAACTCGGCGACTTAACTACTCAACTAACCCCAAAAATGCCTCATAATAAGCTTTGACCATTTTCTTCCAACCGAAGTGTCTTTTTGTATAATTAACCGACGCTGTCTTTTTCTCCTCGTCGCTAGGTTTCTTCATAAACTCGTTTAGTGTCGTAATCCATTCTTCTGCTTGTTCTGATGGTAACAGATAACCGTTCTTCCCGTGTTTTACAGCGTCCGAAATACCTCCTGTGTGGGAGGCAAAAACAGTTGTTCCACATAAGGCAGCTTCCAAACAAACCAGGCCAAAGCCCTCCATATCACCCTCTACTTCGATATTGGGCATAATAAAGGCACTTGCATGATACAGGATGTTCAGAATTTCATCGAACGGCAATCGTCCCAAGTGTTTGGCTCTTTTTCTTATTTCAGGCTTGCTTAATAACTGACGCAATTTCGGCTCATCGGTGGCCGCACCTAGAAATAACGCAAGTTTGTTTCGGAAAAAGGGTGGAAGGAATTTAAAGAAGCGTTCTTGTTTGGTTGCTTTCCAATGAAACGGCCCTATAAAGAGCAATAAATAATCATGTTGCAAATGAGGCATTACCTGCTCGACAAACCAAGAAAATCCCTTTCTCTTAACGGGCCTGCCCATGGCTACCAATAATTGTTTTCCACGAATATCGAGACGGTACCTTGCTTGGAAATCGTCATGGAAATTTAATGAGAATTTATGTTTAGGTATTTTTTCATCGACACCGTTTGAAATGACTCGTAGCTTTCCCGTAGCGATCCCCACGCTTTGTGCGGCTTGGGCCGTAGCTTTGCTTACTGCCACGATAAGATCAAAGCGATTCAGTTTTGGGAGAATAAATTTCCTATATAAAAAACTCGGAAAGACGACGTCTAAACCATGTATGGTAACCGTGTGTTTAATGTGCGGATTTAATCGACAGCACAATAAATAATAGGAGGCAATCAATGCATCATTAAAATGGATAAGTTTAATATTGGGATGCTGATTGATAAGATGACTTATGTTTTTTCCGAGTGCTAGAAAAAAGCTCAGCCGGCTACCGATGCCTTTGTATATTAACTCGTGCACCGTACACCATTTTCTCATACCCACTACCAGTTCATAGCTTTGCTTTTCCATACCGCCGGTAGTAGGGGGATATTTATGACTTACAAATAGAACTTCCATGAATAATTATACTGCTTGCAGTTGCGGGGCCTTTCTATGATATACAACATAACTGATACCGCCAAAAAGTAACCAAACGAGTTGTCGAGCCCGCCGGACAACGGAGACGCTAAGCCATAGGCTGCCCGTTATACCAATAAATTCTAACATAAATTGATTGCCATACTCTTCAATACCGATTTGCCCCGGAATTATTGCGCCTGCTGATTTAAAAAAAATAACGCCCATATCCATGGCTAAACTTTCAATTACGTCAATATTGATATCCAGCGAATGCAAGATGAGCAGGAATTCAAGGGAACCGACAAACCAATGGAGCGAGAAAAAGAGAAACGACAGCCATAGCGCCTTTTTCTCTTGGTGATAGTATAACTTTGTTTCGGATAGGGTAGTTGTTAGACTTAATTTGAGTTGACTAAAACGGGTTGTAAGTTTCTTATGCAACGATTTAGTAAGGCGAAATATTAAGAAAATAAGCAGACTGATGACTAAAAAAACAATCACAAAATAAGGGAAAAAAGACGCTACTTGTCGATTAAAACTATCGTCGCTGCTCTGCTTAAGTAGAATAGCTACCGCTAGTGCCGACAACAGAAGCTGCGAAGCGATCATCAGAAAGCGTGAAACGATAACCGATCTAATAGCCGATTTTCTTTCGATCATATAGGGTTTCAACAATTCGGCCTTTAGAAAATCGCCCCCAATAATGCTACTGGGATTAAAAAGGCTCACCGTTTCACCAATAAGTCTGATCCAAAACAATTGATAAATGTTGATTCGCTTTCGCTGGTCTCCCAAGCAATAAGCCCAGGCCAGAGTGCCTAGGAGATACGCGAGGCAGGTAAGGATCAAAACCCAGCAAAAACCCCAACCGATATGTGCTAACGACCGGGTTACCTGCGTAAGGTCTGTATGAGCAATGTAGATTCCTAAAGAAATAACAACAGATAAGAATAGTATAATTTTAATAAATCGAAGCATTCCGGTACTAAGAGGTTAGTTTGTAAATGCTGGGAACTTTGCCCAACTGCTCAATATCGTTAAAGTAAATGTCCGCTAGCCGCTCCCAGTTCCGTTTTGTGCTTTCTTGTATGCCAAGCATGCTGAATTGCCGGTGAATCGTTTTTTTATTCAATAACGTTTCTATACAGTCTACAAATTCTCCCTCACTGTTAGGATTGCAAGCAAAGCCATTAACACCATTTTCTATTAGATCTTTGGAACCCCCACCGTTGGCAATGACACAAGGCAGGCCGGAGGCCTGTGCTTCTAAAATAACATTGCCATAAGTTTCACTAACAGATGGGAAGACAAAAATGGAACTCGATGCATAAAGACTTGCTAATTCGTCGTGACCAACATGGCCTAAAAAGATTGCTTCAGGCATATTGCTTTCGCATGCTTTTCTTGCGGATCCATCTCCTACAACTAAAAAATTACATGCAATTCCTCGTATTTTAATTAATCGATAAATTTTAAAGAGCATTTCCAGGTTTTTTTCCCATACCAAGCGGCTTACAAACAAGAGTGTAGGCTGTTGGTTCCCGGTTATTTTTTCAAGCTTTGCCAGATCCTTTTTCAGCGGATTAAACAATGTATTGTCAATTCCTCTTTCCCATAGCAACATCTTCGATGCTTGAATGCCGTAATTGATTAGTTCCTGTTTAATGGATTTTGTTGGAACATAAATGCAATCACATTGATTATAAAATAATTTTTTCTTCGACGAAACATATCGCTTAACCGGGCCGATAAGAAAAGGCAAATGTTTCAAGTAGTAGTCTATATATGAAATAAAGTGGGTGTGATAAATGCTGACGACCGGGATATGCCGCTTGCTGGCGTAAGTGACCGCGAAATGCCCCAAAAGAGAAGGGGTAGCGATGTGTACGATATCCGGACCGAATGTATCTAGTTTACGGATTAATCTTCTTTTTATTAAGGAAGGAATCGATAACGTATAATTCTTATTGGAAGGAATGGTGATAGTTGGAACTTTAAGCGAAGGAAAGTCTAACAGCTGATCCGGGCCATCACCATAAATAAACATGAATTCAAAACGATCGAACGGAATCCTCTTAATAAGCTGAAACATCGTTCGGGATGCCCCATCTTTATCTTCATGCAAGATTTCCGCAAAAAACGCTACTTTAATTTTTCGCATAGCATATACTTCGTATTTATAAAGCTATCGGTTTAAATTAATAATAGCATTAATCAATTGTTATGAATTCGTCATGTAATGAAGAAAATCTAGCCGATAGCCTTGTTTTTTTCACAAAGGCATAATGCTTTTTTAAAATAGGCTTAACGCGGATACCTTAGATTTGTATCAGAGTTAAATAGTAATTGATTCATGTAAATTAGGTTTGGTTAAAATTGGGAAAAGGCTCGCTGTGAAGCGCGCCTTTTTTTGTTGTTATTAGCTGTTAGTTATTAGTTGTTAGTTATTAGCTGTTAGTTATTAGTTGTTAGTTGTTAGTTATTAGTTATTGGTTGTTAGTTGTTAGGTGCTATTATTAAACTCTATTCCTTCATGCTAAGTGTCAGGGTCATTTTTCCATAGTCAATGATACCTTGATATTGGGTGAGTATATCGCCGCCAATAACGCCGATTACAGGCTCGACTGAAAGATTCTCGTAGGCGAAATTAATAGAAGACAAATCCAGTACGGCCACTTCAAAATTTTTAAGGTGGAAAGTGCCGATCTGAAAATCAGGAAGTTGCCAAGTAAAGCTTTCCATATTAGTCGTACCCAAACCGGTAGATACGCGGTCACTGCTTTTAAGTTGCTCATTACCTATGTGACGTTCTACGATTGTTTTGTCGAATACAGTTTTGGACGCACCCGTATCCAATACAGCTTTAAAGCTATGTTCGAAAACAACGACTTCCACCAATAAGTGGAAGCCGTCATCTTGAAGATTTAATAATGCTAGTGGTATTTTAATCATTAACGATATTAGTTTTTTAGATGATTTTACTCTCAGAAAGCACGTTATTCATGCTTCTCACGGCTTCGGCACTTTGTCTGAATTTAGCCTTGTCTTCATCGTCCAATTGAAGAGCAATTATTTTTTCGGCGCCGTTTTTACCGATAATAACAGGAACTCCCAACGCGATGTCCTGCTCATCATATTCGCCTTCTAAGTAAACAGAAGCCGTGAATAGTTTTTTCTGATTTCTGACAATACTTTCCACCATCCTGGCGATAGCTGCACCCGGCGCATACCAAGCAGAGGTGCCTATAAGTTTCGTTAAAGTGGCTCCACCTACCATCGTGTCGGCTACTACTTGTTCCTGTTGCTGTGCAGATAAAAACTGTGTCACTGGAATACTGTTCCAAGTGGCGTGTTTTATCAACGGAATCATCGTAGTATCACCGTGCCCGCCTATGACAATGGCGTTTAAATCGGAAGGAGAGGCTCCGGTATGCTGACTGATCTGGTATTTAAATCGGGAAGAGTCCAATGCGCCACCCATACCGATAATTCTGTTTTTAGGTAAGCCAGTGGCTTTAAGGGTAAGGTAGGTCATGGTGTCCATGGGGTTAGAAACCACTAGAATAATCACCTCAGGCGAATATTTTAGCAGATTCTCGGCAACCGATTTAACAATATTTGCATTTGTTCCGATCAATTCCTCACGTGTCATTCCCGGTTTACGCGGTATACCTGAAGTAATAACAGCAACGCTTGATCCGGCAGTTTTTTCATAATCATTTGTTACCCCCGTGATTTTAGTGTCAAATCCTAAAAGGGCTGCGGTTTGCGAAATATCCTGCGCCTTGCCTTCGGCAACTCCTTCTTTGATATCCAGCAGTATAACTTCTTCTGCAAGTTCTTTCCTTGTGATATTGTCTGCAGCGGTTGCGCCTACGGCACCGGCGCCAATAACGGTGATTTTCATAAATTTCCGGAATTAAATGATTCGTTAAAATTATTGTTTTTTACCTCAGTTCCGCACGATGGTAAAATAGTAAAAAGGAATGGGAATGGCAAAACAAGTCGTAAGTTATAAGTCATAAGTTGTATGCTATTACTTATATGGGGTAAATCGTGTTACCGTTGCTACTAACAACTCAAAAACTTATAACGTATAACTAAAACGGATAACCAATAGCCAAGTTGAAGACCAAGTTATCACGTCGCCAATCAGGTCTACTAAAATTAATTTTATTGAAAACCCAGCGCTGGCCATCCGGTAAATAAGGGATACGGAGTGGAATAGCAAGATCCGTTCTTAAAATGAGGAAAGTCAGATCAAAGCGGAGCCCCACGCCGCCGCCAACCGCTAATTCCTTAAAGAAATTCTTGGAAAATTTACCACCTTGAAATACCGTATCTGCATTTTGTAACCAAATGTTACCGGCGTCGATAAAGGCCGCCCAATCTAATATACTAACAATCTTAGACCGATACTCTAAATTGAATTCCATGCGGATATCACCGGTCATATCCGGAACGAAATTATCGTTTCCAAATCGCTCGGGGTTATAAGATCCCGGACCAATTGCCCGGGCTCTAAAAGCACGTAGACTGTTAGGCCCACCCGCAAAGAACTGCTTCACATAGGGAAGTCGAGTCGAATTGCCATAGGAATAACCATAACCAAACAAAGCACGAGCGGCAAGCGTCCGATTTTGCCCCAGTTTCATATAATGACGGTACTCAATTTCGGTTTTAATATATTGCGAAAATGCAGCGTTAAAAATACTGTCTTGCTTCCCTTTTTTTACGTTTGATCCCAAAATCAAGCCAACGGTATTGGCGGAAAGATCCAAACCACCGGAAAAGTAAAAGGTATGTTTCCTGTCGGTTTCCATGGTATTGGTATAGGTAAATTTGTAGTTCGGACCAAAGGTGAACTGTCGGTCGATCGCTCTTTGTAAATAGGGAAACTCTGTAGCTAAGCTATCGTAAAAGCGGGTTACATTTACCGGTTGCACGTAAGCAACGTCTAATACGTTCAGTTGATGTGTTTTTTTTGCGGATTCCTGCCAGTTATAGCCCCATGCAAAACGTAACGAATTCAAACGGTAGGCCTGTCTTCTATTTAGAAATTCGTAGCCTACCAGCGTGGTAGTATGCGGGACGAACCGACGCGTAGGCTCCCAACCAAAAGGAGCAATGATACGTGGCCAAGTTAAGGAGGCTTCTAAACCATAACGGTAAAAATTGGAGTTGATATTGATACCACCACCTGATTGCACTTCGTAGCCGCCATAAGCAGTTAAACGTAAAAGTTCGGCTCCTTTGAACGCATTTCGATGACTCCAGCTGACGTTAACCTCGGAACCATTGTAAACAGCAGCTGTTTTACCAAGCAATTCAACACGTACAGCCTTTTTTTGTTGTGGCGTAAGGTAGTAATGGACATCTAATTTATTGCTTTTTCCACGATCGGCCAACATAAAGTTATTTTTAACAAAGCGGAAAGTTCCCATTCCGACAAGCTGGCTAATCGTTTGATTTTGCCGATCTCGGTTATAAAGATCGCCTTTATGGAAAAACATCGTTCTGGCGAGTGCAAACTTTCGAAAGGTCCGATGTGGATCTATAAAATAAAAGCCTTTGTATTCTTCGGCATCTTTGGGAGTAGCCACTTCATAATTACCCTGAACTAGTGAATATTCCGGATAAATGAAAATGTTGTTGATCGTATAAGGTTGTTTCGCATTTTTTGGTGTTTCCTCTTTTAGTTTGACATTCATGTCTACCATGTGATTGCCAATCATACTGTCTACCTGTACCAAAAGGTGATCAGGGCTGAAAAAATAATAACCTTTATCCTTGAGGATATTATCAATCCGCTCGCGTTCCGCAATGATCCTATCCAAGTTATAAGGTCTACCGGGCACCAAAAGCGATCCTTCCTGCGCTAATTTTAACTCCCTTCCAATCTGTGTAGTTGTGTCAGCTTCATACGTTACTTTATTGATACGGTAAATTTTATTGGTCGTAGCTACATAGTTCAGCGTCGCCTTTCTGTTTTCAATAGTCGTATCTGTCGTTACATAAGCATTAAAGAAGCCGATGTTTTCCAACCTATTCCTGACGAGATTTTCATTGTACGGAACATTTACATCTTGGAGCAATACCGGAGGTTCACCTACTTTATTTTTCAACCAGTGTTTAAATCCTTTGTTTTTCTTGGGCTGACCGGCAATGTTATAGAAATAGAGTTTGGTACGTAAGCCTAAAAACTTCTTATTCGGACGCGGCCGTAGCACCCCCTCCAGTCGTTCGGTTAGCGGTCCTCTATACTGGTCCGGAATCGAATCGTTATTCAATTCCACCTCACCTTTCACATACAAGTTTTCACCTTCCTTTAAATACTTGATATTACTACAGGAAGCAAAAAGTACTGAAATCGCTATATATGTGTATATTTTAATTCTCATCGTTGCTCTTCTCTGATGATTCTTGCTCTGTAACTTCATCCTCATTCCGGTAGGCTTTGTTTAACTTTTCGACGTGATCCGCAGGTATGTCTTCTTTCTTTTCTTCGGCCACCCCATCTTCTTTCTTCGTCTCCTTAGATTGATGGTCATTGCGGCGCTCCACACTATCCTGGCCGTTTTCATCCTCCTCATCATTTTTTTCCAAATGCTCTTTCATCTCCTCTGCTCGTTCTTCATTAAGCTTTTGAATGCGCTTAGCGCTCATAAACAGCTCCCTGAATTCATCGTAATTCATATTGATAATGAAACCCAGCCCGGTCTCAATAAATTGGCCCTGTAGGGTTACCTGATATTGATTTTTTCGATATACACGGGCGATATAACGACCGTCTCTTGATAATTGGTATTCAACCGAGATATCACCCGCAATATTCGTAGCCTTTTGACCAGGTTGCGTAGCTCCTTCTAATTCAAAATTGGAGCCGACGGTCACTTTCAACCGATCATCTAACATTCGTTTTGAAACCCCGACGTTTAGATCTGTCCGATTTTGCGCTTGCCCCGTGCTATAGTCATCCGCAGTAGATTGTAGATCAAAATTCAATTCTACACCGGCAATTAGATCACCGGCCATTTTATTTAGCTGACTTGTTAACAAACTACTAACGCTGGATCGTACCATCGTTTCAGTGCTGGATCCGCCTGCACTGGAGAAAGGATTCTCAGCGATAAACCTACCTAATACAATCAGAGCAAAGGTCTGCTTGTTCATCTCCGAAGGGTTGTCTCGTAGTTGTGCCAGTTTTGCTTCTACATTTTGGGTCACATCTTGCGATACCGTATTGGCATTTCCGCCGGTTCCCAAATCAATGTCAAAAGAAATCTCGGGTTTTAACATTTTGCCCCCTATATGAAGATTGACATTGAAAGGAAGGCGTTGTCGATAATAATTTGCTTGCGTGCCGGTAACCTGTACCAAATCAATCGGTTGTGCTTGCAAGGTATAAACTGCCGTCATATTAAGATCAGCGTCCATAATGTCGCCACCCCAAGTGATTGTACTTCCTTTTTTAAAGTCAAATCTTCTTTTGATCATATTAAAGGATAGGGAATAGTTACCTTCTTCCACTTCGTAAGTTCCGGCAAGGGTCATCTCGCCGCCCGGATTGATACCGAAGTTAAGTAGAGCCTGGCCTTTGACAAATAATTTATCGCCGGTTCCGGGATCAACGATCACAGTAAAGGCCGCGTTTCTATCCACATCGATATTTAAGGATATGTTCATCCCGGTAATGGTATTGCCCGTCGTTTCGGTTGTATCGTAAACCGCTAAGATCTCCGCGCTATCTCGAGGACTCAAACTAGTAAATTCTACAATGCCCTCACGTTCCACTAAACCGGGATCCGTTTCTGGCATGGTCAGTGTCATGTCGGTATTTTCATTGACTCTTAAGGTACCATTCACAGACGGACTCATGGCTGCGCCACGGATACGCAGGTCGGTATCGATGTTCAGTTTTCCATAGAATAAGTTGTTATCGACCTCTGTAGAATTTAAAACCTGGAAATCATCAGCTTTTACGTCCATACCCAAAGCAAATTCGGTATACGTCTTTGTTCTGATATTGCCATTGATAATCGCTTTATTACCAACACTATCAGTCAAGGTAAATTGTTTAAAGCTGATGCCTCGATCATTGAAATTAATCCGCTGCTGATCCATGTTAAACGTAGCGTTTAGCATGGAAATATTCATTCTGGCTCGGTTAAAGATCAAATCGCCGTTGATGATCGGTGCATCTAAACTTCCCGTTAAATCAAGCTTTCCGGAAATGCTTCCGGATGAGCGCCTTAAATTGCCGAAACTAAAGGCTTCGATGGTACTCATATTAAGATTATTAACCAACAAATCAAAATCCATCGTAGATTCGGCGTCAAGCGGTGTAATATAGTCGCCACTTAATTGAATATCGTTTCCTTTTCCTTGAATAGTAATATTCGCATTGTAGGTGTTTTCCTTCGCATTATTTATTTGAACGCCAATATCTCCAATAGTGTCTTTGCCAAAGTAGAAGTCGTTGATGGTTATATCGGATGTAAAAACGGGGTAGCCATCGAGTCGATCGACTAAGGCATTACCGTTTATTCCGCCACCTAAGTCTAAATTTGCACTTTCCACCATATTAGCAAAAGTTTCAATACGAAAGTTTTTGAAATTAACGGCTAAAGGTGAATTGGGTACGGAGTCTTGCGATGCAATAGTCATTTCTTGCCCATTTTGGCTGAGATCGAAGTGAGAAGCCAATAAACCTTTTGCGCCAAAGCTAATAGCGTTTTGGGGATTAACGGACCATTTGTCATAATTTAACATAAGGCCGTTTTCCTTTAAGGAAAAGAGAAAGTCTTCGGCACGGGCCTGTAGATTAGCGCCCAAATGATATTGCTCTTTACCTTTCTTATCTTTGATCCACAAACCCGCATCAATAGAACTGTTCTTTACGGTACCGCTTAAAAGTGTATTCATGATTTCGATACCGGATACTTTAATGTTATTAATAAGTGCAGCGTAGTAGAGTGTACTATCTAAAGTGTTGACATCAAAGCTAACATTTTGTATATCGGTGCCTGCATATACCGCCTTCGGTGCAACACCCTTAATGTTAATCGATTTGGTTTCGCTATTGAAGTTGCCGTCTAAAGTAATAGGTTGCATTTCGGTTAGTTCCGGCATTACACGGATGATGAGTGGTGACCTTCTGAAAGTTGCACCAAATTCGATTTGTGCAGGACTATATGCAGGAATGGTGTCCGGTAGGCCTGTCTTTTTATTAATGGCCGGATTGGGATTATAATACGTGTTTAGTACATCCTGAAAAGCATAGGATAAAGAAGTTAGTTTATAAGATCCAATCATATGTGCATTGAGAAACTCAGAACGTAATTGTAAGAGATTTTGACTACTGTCAGTCTGCGCAATCAAACTGATCGTGTCTAATACGTATCGATCAGTATTATAAGCGATAATAGCATTTGTTAAATCCAGCTTTCCATTGAGATAATCTGGATCGGCTGAATCAAAATTAGCAAGCAATTTGCCATGAAACCGGATATTGTCGTTGGTCAGGTTTAAATTTTTGGTGTTGATACTATCCACTAGTAGATCCATGTTAAACGTTGGGTATCGCTCTTTCAAGTTTGCAAATGCCTGCATTTCCAGGCTTATGTTTGGATCTTTACTGCTAAGCGATGCTTTTACATCGCCACTATTGGCTGTGGCCGCTAAGTTTATATTGGTATAGGTATAACCCAGGGCTTCCGCACGTATCAGCTTGGCTTTGGCATCTGCTACTAGTTTAGATGGATCAAGACCTTTCCCTTTGATTTGTGCAGCAAATGATATCTTTCCAAGTGTTGAATCCATCTTAATCAGATGACCTACATTCACATCTTGGATTGTAATATCTGCATCATAACTCGTATCCCTTTGGGCGGCATAGTTTGCTCGGAGATTTGCATTTCCCATAGATGATCGAAGATGCATGTTGGTAGTAAATTGATTAAGCCCTCCTTTGAACGTACCGTTCAAGTTCAGCTGTTTTGGCAATTCGATGCTATCAGGCAGCATGCTCTTCGCTACCAAGCGATCCAGGTCTCGCTTTCCGGTCTGTAGATCTTTTAATTGTAAATCGATATAGAATTTGTCGATGTCAGGTAATCCTTTTATATGTGCGCTGGCTTGCAAGCGGGTTTGATCTAAGGTTGTAAATGTCAAATTAGCTATGCGAAGATCATCAACACGCCCCTTTACGTTTCCGTCCACAAAAAAGGTATGGCCGAGTAGCGGCTTCATTACTTCCATCGTATCTAAATCCGGAACTAACAAGAGTACATCCTTCATTCCAATTTTACTCTTTTGGATATTAGCATTCAATTGAATTTCGCCAATGCGCTCCGTAATTTGTTCCAGCGAGGGATAGTTTACCCGGGCATAGTTTCGAATAAGGGTGTTAGGGGTTTCAATGTATAAGTCTTTTGCCTCCGCGCCTTTTTCTGTATAGACGAAATCAGCTTCCGCTTTCGTGATGGTAAAGCCACTTCTATCCTTGAAATTCAATTGGTTTAGCTTCCCACTTATCGAATCAATCGAAAAGAAAAAGTCAGACATTTTCAGGTCTACGCCCGTCATATCAAGATTTCCATAATCCATGCCCTTGGCCACTTTTGGCTGATTTGCGTCAAAATAAGCAAGTTTATTCTTTCCAATAATTAAGTCGGAGATATTTACTTGCCATTTTATAGGTGTGGTTTCGCCGGTATCAAGCGTAAAGGTGCTAGGGGTTGGTTTTTGTATCCTTCCAAAGGATACCTTTGCCGTATTGTTTTCTAATACGGCCTGTTTTATATCTATTCGCTCGCCACTCAAATCGATGTCTTTAAAATCAACCAAAAGTCGATCAAACAGAACTTGCGCATTTAAAGCACTTGCTTCGTCCACGTATTGTGCTTTGATATCTTCTAAGCTGACACTGCCAAGTTGAATGTCGGGGAGGGGAGCCTCTTCTCCAACGGCTGCTTCCACTCCTAAGTTTTTGCTAGATGGGATCGCTGTGGAGTCTGCTACCGTCCATTGTCTGATAGCTGTATTGACTCCTTGGATGTTGATCTTTGGAATCTCGAAACGCATTTTGTTCAGGTCGAAAGTCTTAATCCGTGTATCTAAATGGCCTAAATTGAAATCGGCATTGGTACCAATAACTTCGTCTTCATAAACGAGTCGAATACGGTTGAGATTAATCTTATCAATCGAAAACTCCATGCTGGAGGTTGTATCTTCCGGCTTAGGCTGCGTTTGCTCTTCACTAACAAATGCTCGCATAATGTAATCGAAGTTGAAGCTACTGTCAGGTAAAGTGCGGTCAATCTTGACGGTAATGCCTCTTAAATCGATTTCGTTTATTTCCACTTTGTTTTTTAGGAGCTTAAGTAGACTTATATCGACTTTTAATTGCTCTCCTGCGAGCAATGTATCTTTCTTTTGGTCTTCGAAATAAACACCTTCCAATACCAATAATTTAGGTAAATCGAGCGATACCCTTTCAATTTTAACCGGCGTTTCGATTTTTTTCTCCAGATAGGATACTACTTGTTGGACCAAAAAATTCTGAACGGCTGGAATACGAATTAAAATAAAAATCAGGAGTACTAAACCAATGATACTACCAACGACCCATAAAATGGTCTTGAGTGCAATTCTTCCAACTTTATTCAAAATAATATATTCTTAAAAGTGTTCCCAAATTCATGTGTTTTCGAACCCCTAACGAATGCTGTCGCTCTTTTGCTTTTCTCCTGTTTGTGTTAATGACCCTCTTCCCCCGGTAAACCTTCAGCACTCAAATAGTTGTGCAGAATAGAAAAAACAAAGGTATCAAACTTTGATAAAAGACAGGGCCGATCTTGTTTTAAATAACTGTTTTTTTGTTTTTTATACTTGATATTATTGGCAACTTTACTGCTTAGGTAAGCATCCACACAATGATCAGAATAACGACAATCAGCGCCAGTATCAAAAATAAAAATCTTCCTGAACCTCTGTCTGTTTTTTCGAATGCTTCCGGTGAGGGTCCTGGATTTTCTTTATGTGCCACATAATCCTCTTCAGCCTTCGTTTTACTGCTGTTTTTATCATTATCTACCATTTTCTCTCTTCCTGTCATTTTATTAATGCGTCCATCTGAGCTGTTTTTACATTCTTAACTCTAAACACGCTTTTGGACAAAAGGTTTAGCCTAATTCATCCTTTATCTCAGATAAAGTCAACAACAAAGCGCTTGTTAAATTGTATTAATAGGGAAGAAGCTTTTTGATATGCATACAGATAAAGAGATTAAGGACTGGGTTTGCAGTCACATTCACCAACTCATTCAGGAAAATGAGGCCTCGAGTGAAACTGAATTCAAAACGAGTGTCGATATAGAAGGGGAGGATGGCCGTGTACATACTTATACCGTTTTTCTGGAAAGAAGCAATATAAATGACAGGGAAGAATGGATTGTCCGCAACATTGTTAGACCGGAGCAATTGCAATAATTAGGATACAATGGCTTTTTGTTTGCCTGAATCACTACCTTTAGCCTGACAGAATAGCCATACACTCATGAATCTATTATTTAAAGTAACGCTTGCTATTGTTTTGCTTATGCCTAACCATCTATTCAGTAGGGAGGTATTAAAAGTTGCCGTGGCTGGCCTAAACCATGACCATGTACATCTTTTGCTGAATTTGTATGAGCAACGGAAAGTTGATATAGTAGGAATAGCTGAATCAGATGAACAGTTAGTGCGAAGAATGCAAACAAGGTATAAAATTCCGGGGAATCTGTTTTACAAAGATCTTGCTACCTTATTACAACATGTAAAGCCAACCGTTGTACTCGCGTACAATCCCACGAATGAGCATGTACAGGTTGCTGAATTATGCATGCCGCTCAAAATACCCGTCATGGTAGAAAAGCCTTTAGCGACCAATACGGGGGAAGCTGCACGGATTGCTCAATTAGCAGAAGAGAATGCCACGCTATTTTTAACTAATTACGAAACTACCTGGTATAGAAGTAACCAACGTCTCAAAGCTTTGCTTCGTGAACAAGCAGCTGGAACTATTAGGAAAATGATGGTGAAAGATGGTCATGAAGGCCCTAAAGAAATAGGATGTAGCGAAGATTTCCTTAATTGGTTAACTGATCCGGTAAAGAATGGGGGCGGTGCTTTAATGGATTTCGGGTGTTATGGAGCTAATTTGATGACTTGGCTTAAAAACGGAGAAAGACCGAAGGCCGTTATGGCTATCACCAAACAGCTCAAACCCATGATTTATCCGAAAGTAGAGGATGATGCTACCCTTGTTCTTGAATATGCGGATGGCAGCACGGGGATTATCCAAGCTTCCTGGTGCTGGCCTTATAGCGTTAAGGATTTACAGGTGTTTACTACGAAAGAGCAGTGGCACGCAGTAAATGGGACCACGCTCCTGAAGTATACTTCGCATCAGAAACCAGAATCGATTTCGCTTACAAACGAGTATTACGAAAATCATTTAGCCTATCTAGAAGCCCTTTTAAAAGGTGAGGTGCGAGCAGACGACGATTTGTCTTCTTTAAACAATAATGTGATTGTTGTAGAAATATTAGAAGCTGCAAAAAAATCAGCTATGGAAGGTAAGCGTGTTGAATTGTAAAATAGAAAGCAGGCTTCATACGAAGCCTGCTTTCTATTTTTACTTATTTTGACTTTCAGCAAAGTCTTTAGCTATAAAATTGTATACCAATAGCGCTAAGCCTTCACCGTCGACATCCTTATCACGGTAAACTCCTAATCGCAGCGTGTTTTCATCAAGGGCTAAAATTTCGTAGGTAGTCCAATTAGATACACCGGTAATACCGTTTTTAGCCGGCTTATATCCTCTGAGTATCGTTCCTCCGTTTATCGTTAAGGTTTTGTCGGCTATATTTAGCATATAGGTGCCTTTTTCTTGAACGTTATTTTCCATCCTCTTGATGTTCCGGAAATCGGGACTTGTTAAGAGCGAGAAGGTCATTTCACCATAATCTCCTCGTGCCATATTGTCGGGATAGATTCCTTGCCCGGCATCCCACCAAATATTCGAGAAATTATTGGGATCAACAAAAGTCATCGGACCCTCAAAAAAAAGGCCGTCGGTGTCGAGCACCCAAGTTTTTTCATGACCGGCGCCACCGGATATATAGGTCCACATAGGATCGCTAACATAATTGAGATTATTCTCAGTAACTGTGATTTTCACAGAATCAACCTCAACAATACCACCACCTGTCATAGCCGAAAACTTAATCGTGTAATCGCCTTTAAATGCATAATGAATGGTATCTTGTTGTCGGGTTGATTTTCCGGTTTGATAATCCCATATGGATACTGTACTAGCTGTGTTATTTTTCAATATAACCGTATTACCACCTGCATCGGCATTGAAATCTTGCACAACTTCGAACTGGATTTGGGACTTATCCAAAGGTTCATCCAATTGATAGTCTTTTTTCTGACAGGAGCTTATCAGTATAGT
Organism: Olivibacter sp. 47; assembly: GCF_030372825.1. NCBI lineage: Bacteria > Pseudomonadati > Bacteroidota > Sphingobacteriia > Sphingobacteriales > Sphingobacteriaceae > Olivibacter > Olivibacter sp. 47. The sequence goes on along the minus strand of NZ_JAUCNR010000001.1, from coordinate 3,468,986 downwards.
GATACAAGTCACGATCAGTGCTATATTTATTTTCTTTGCTTTCATTTTTAATAGCTTTAGTATGTTACCACCCTGCATTTTGAACCAGTACACCATTAGACAGGGTTATTTGATTGTTCGGAATTTGTTGTAATCCGTTTGTTTCATTGATTTTCCCGGCACTGATCGTTTTACGCACTTCTTGGCCCCCGTTTAATACGGTGGTGCTTTCAGCGATTGTTGAAGCGGCTACGTCTACGCCTTGACGTAGTAAATCCCAGTAACGAATTCCTTCTAACGCAAATTCAAGCTTGCGCTCATTCATAATGGCCGACTGACTAACCGGTTGAGCGGAAAAATTAGTGCCAAAAGCACGCCTGCGTACGGCATCAAAATAAGTTTGGGCGTTAGGGCTTCCAAGTTCTGCTGCCATTAAAAGCACATCCGCATAACGAATGGATACATAATCTTGGAATTGGCCAATTTGAAAGTTGACCCCTCCTTTGTTTACGGCAATGCTGTTTCCGTTTTCATCTACCAATGGGCTGTACTTTTTGTTGTAATAGCCGGTATACTCTCTTTGCTTACTTTGATTGGTGAAGTTGATGCCCTCTTCTGCGATGGCGATGATGGAAGCTGTTCTGCGACTATCATTTCTATTATAAGCATTCCATAACTTTGGATTGACAGTTGCGCCACCCCATCCGTTGCCATAAGGAAAACTCCATTGCTCGCGCATGCCAAACATAACCATCCAATGATTACCATCCGTATTTCCATCATAGTCGCTTGTAAAGGTATACTTGATAGCAAAAACGGTTTCTTTATTATCCTCTCCCACATAGCTTTCTAAGGAGGCTGGCCATAGATGAGCAAAATTCTCTACCAACGAAAAGCCTCCGTTATTGATAACGTCTTCCAAGTAGTTGAGTGCAGCACTACGGTCAACCACACCTACCAAGTCGGTTTGCTTGTAGTAACCTGTATAATAAAGGAACACTCGGCCCATTAAACTTTCAGCTGCCCATTTTGTAACCCGCCCATAAGTGGCGGTTGGTTGGCTTGCGTAAGATGTTGCCGGCAAATTTTCTATAGCGAACTTAAGATCATTGGCTATAACCGTATAAACTTCATTAGGATCGGCTTGCGGTATATTTTCATTGCTCGGCTCCGTTAATAAAGGAACGTGCCCCCATAACCGGATCATATCAAAATACAAATAGGCACGGATAAAACGTGTTTCTGCTTCGTATACAGGACGCAGATCGGCTTTGTTTCCCCATTCTATACCGTCCAATTTTCCTAAGAGCATATTACATCGATAGATTGCCTTATAATAGGCGATCCAATTATCAACAAATAAATTCTGGTCAGCGGGTGAACGTAGCCGATCAAATTCGTCCAACATTTGATAACCAAAGCCGTCCGAATTACCCGTACCACCAAAGCAGTTATCAGATAGGATCTCAGTAGCAACTGGTAAGCTAACGCCACCGGCCCAAACGATCTGTAAACCATCGTAACAGCCGACAAGAGCTTTATATGCATCGTCCGTGGTACGATAAAAGTTTTCATCCGTCAATTCGGTTATTGGCTCTGTATCTAAAAATCCTTTCGTGCACGATCCTAATGTTAACGTGCTCGCTAAAAGCGTATAGAGAATGAAATTTTTCATTTTTTCAATAGATAATTGGTTAAAAAGTAATGTTAGTTCCAATCATAAAAGTTCTTGGGCGTGGATAATAACCTAGGTCGACACCACTGGCAAATCCTTCGGCATATCCTATTTCCGGATCCATACCGTCATATTTCGTAAAAGTGAAGGCGTTCAATACAGAAGCAAATAGGCGAACTTTTCTTAAATAATTCTTTTTAATGATTTTTCCGAAATCATAACCCAATGTAATGGTACTTATACGAAGGAAATCACCGTCATGAATGTATAGGTCAGAAAAGTTAGTCCAGTTACGTGCATCTTCGGTAATGCGAGGAGTGGTATTCGATGATCCCGGCCCGTGCCAACGGTCAAGTATGGCGGTTGTGTAATTGGAATATGGATCCGTATGATTGCGGTACGATTGCACTAATTGATTACCTGCCACGCCCGAAGCCTGAATTGCTAAATCGAAACCTTTATAATTAGCTGTAATACTGAAACCATAGGTAAAGTCGGGGTTTGGGTTGCCAATCATGGTTTTATCCGTTTCGCCGATCTGTCCGTCACCGTTTACATCAACATAACGAACATCTCCCGGTTGTGCACTGGGTTGTATAAGCGTACCATTGGCATTGCGGTAGCTGTTAACCTCGTCTTCAGTCTGGAAAATCCCATTTGTTTTATATCCCCAGAAATAGCCAATGGGAAAGCCGTTTTGTGCACGATAAAACTCACCGGAGTTAGCAAACAGTAAATTGTTGGCACCATGGATAATTCCGTCTGCAGTGGGTATACTGCCTACTTTATTTTTATTGTAAGTACCATTAAGGCCTACACTGTAGTTAAACTCACCAATATGATCATGATAATTCAATGCAAGTTCTACACCGGTGTTTTTCACATCACCGCCATTTATAAATGGTCCGTCTGCTCCCGCTGTTGCCAACACGGGAACCTGGATTAACCAATCTTTTGTGATTTTATCATACCAATCAAAGGCAATGTCCAGCCGATTTTGTAACAATCGGGCATCGAAGCCGATGTTTGTCTGTTGCGAAGTTTCCCATTTCAGGTTAACATTGCTTAAGCGACTTGGATAGGCGCCCGGTGTAAGCACACCCTCTTGATTTCCAAAGATGTAATTGGTATTCAGGAATGTTACCGGCGACATAAATTGAAAGGCATCTATTCTTTGATTACCAACCTGTCCCCAGCTCGCCCTTAGTTTAAAGAAATCCAACCAGTTTTTGGTGCTTTCTGCAAAAGCCTCGTTGGAGATAACCCAACCGGCAGAAATGGACGGAAAATATCCCCAACGATTACCGCGCGCAAATCGCGATGAACCATCCGCTCTAAAGGTCGCATTTAATAAATACGTGCCTTTATAGTTATAGTTAAGCCGTCCAAAATAAGACATACGCTTATCCGCATCATCGGGTGCGCCCCTTAAAGTCATCTGTGCTGCATCATTAGCGTTGGTGGCATTAGATAACCAGGCGTGCTCTAGATCGTTGAAGACCGCATTTATATTGGCTCCCCAGATACTCGATCCATCGTATTGAAAGGCCGAAGATCCAACCATGGCCTCAAAGTGGTGATCGTCTTTTATATCGAACGTATAACTAAGTAAATTATCCCATAGGAGGGATTTATTCTTTCCCATATTTTGATTAATTCTGGAAAAATCATTGAAAGAATAAGCAGAAAGCCTATATATGGGGGTAAAAGATCTACTTTCATTAACATTATAGTCCAGCCCTAAGCTGGTTCTAAAACGTAGGCCTTTCATAGGTTCTACTATTAAATAAACATCGCCAAATAAACGCTGACTATTGCGATCATTTTGATTGCCATAATACATGGTTGCATAAGGGTTTGCCTCACCGGTGTTCCATGAGGAATTGGTGTTGTCATAGAAATTCCCCTCTTCATCGTACATTGGCACCAAAGGACTGGTATTGAAAGCCCCCCTTAACGAGTTGTTGTATTGATTACCTACCCCAATCCCGTTACTGTTCAAATAGGTAAATGTGAGATGTTCTCCTAACCGTATAATGTCATTGTATAAGTTGTGTTCTGAATTGATGCGATAATTGAAACGCTCATAGTTGGATAAACTTTTACCTCCTACAATTCCCTCCTGCGACGTATACGCAAAGGAAGTCGAATAGGTTGATTTTGTACTGCCCCCTTGTGCACTTAGCGAATAATTTTGCGTTAATGCATTATCCTTGAACATTTCGTCCATCCACATGGTCCCTTCTCCGAGATTGGTTATCTCTTCATTCGTAAAATAAGGCACTTTTCCGGCGTTAATAGCTCCTTCGTTCATAATAATGGCGTATTGTTTGGCATTGAGCATATCGATTTTCCTTGCCAATTTTTGTAAGCCGGTATAAGTGTCCACGGAAATTTGTGCGGGCTGATCCGATTTACCTGTTTTAGTAGTAACGAGTATCACGCCATTGGCGGCCTGTGAGCCATAAATAGCCGCAGAAGCAGCATCCTTTAGCACATCCATGGAGGCGATGTCGTTGGGATTCAGGTAACTGATGTCGTTTGTTAAAACACCGTCTACTACGTAAAGTGGACTGGCATTGGCGATCGTTCCGACACCCCGGATGATGACACGCATGCTTTCTCCCGGCTGTCCGGAGGTTGAACTAATCTGAACCCCCGGTGTTTGTCCTTGTAAAGCTTGCAGTGCATTGGTTGTGCTTTGCTTTTGAATGTCATCGCCTTTTACTTGAACAGAGGCACCGGTTATCAACTTTTTCTGCTGCACGCCATAGCCTACCACTACTACCTCGTCTAGATTTCCTGTTGTTGGCTCGAGCGCGACGTTAATAGGTGCAGCGGATGTCAATTTTACTTCCTTTTCTTGCATACCGATATAGGAAAATATCAATGACTGGCCAACGTTGGCATTAATGGAGAAATTACCGTTTTCGTCGGTTGATATACCCTGAGCGGTCCCTTTGATTTTTACACTTACCCCTGGAATAGGAAGTCGGTCTTCCGTAGAGACCACCTTCCCTCTAATTGCTTGTTGGGCGAATGTCAATTGTACTGAAAATAGCAGTAAAAGAGCCCATAATCCAAGCTGTTTAATGGTTTTTTTGAATGTTAGCATATTCATGTTTTTAGGTCTTACCGTTGCTGGCTTGTTTATTTAATTGTTTGTTAGTTTTACCTTGATACTATTGCCCTTATAGCTCACGCTTGTGTTGGGTTTAGCTTGGCTATCTATACCGCTAGGTCGTTGCTTGCTGACAAAAACGATGTTAAACATCCGACTTTTAGGCGCGGCCGTGTAGTTTCCTGTTCTTTTTGAAAAGGTGACTGTTTTTGTTTGATCGTCGTATTCAATTTGAATGTAGTTAAAACCTCCTTTTTCATAGTTATAGGTGAGTCCATCGTCTTCATACAAGGTGAAATCGCCATTTCCGCCTTCGAAAACATACAACGTAGTGGCTTGATCATTTTTTTCGTCAGTATACTGTAGGGAGGGGCCAACGGTAGAATGGAGCCCGCTTTAACAAAAACAGGTATACGCTCGAAGGGAGCAGGTGCATCGATTTGTTGGCCTCCTTGGACCTGTTCACCGGTGTAAAAGTTATACCAGGAAGTTCCGGTCGGTAAATAGAGGGTGCGACTGTTGGCTCCTTTACGGGTGACCGGGTTGACAAGCAAGGACGGACCCAACATAAACTGGTCGTTGATATTGTAAGTTGTAGTATCGCCGGTGAAGTCCATAGCCAATCCCCGTAGTATACTATAGTCATCGTGATAGGTTTTACAGGCTAAGCTATACAGATAGGGAAGCAACCGATAACGTAGGCGTATATAGTATACCATGCTATTGTAGGCCGGATGTCCTTCAGGAGCGATGTTAAAGGGCTCTCGGAACGGAAACTGCCCGTGAGCCCTAAAAATAGGCGTAAAAGCGCCAAATTGGTACCATCTGCTGTTTAGTTCGCGCCATTCTTCCTGATCGGCAGCCTGAGGTTGGTAATATCTTTTTTCAACTAAAAAGCCGCCAACATCCATTGTCCAATAGGGAAGTCCGGACATTGAGAAATTCACACCAGCTGCTATCTGGTCTTTCATATCATTCCAGGTAGAAGCAATATCTCCACTCCATGTGGCAGCGGCGTAGCGCTGTTGCCCGGAAAATCCGGAACGTGTAAGCATAAAAACTCTTTTATTAGGATCTTCCGCTCGCTGACCTTCGTAAATTCCTTTGGCATTTTGCAATGGGAAGGCATTATAATAACGTGTCGAAGATCCGATAGACGGTTGAAACACGTCTTTCCTTTCCTGAACACTTATATTCGAATGAATATCCGGTTCGCTAGCATCCATCCAGAAAGCATCAACACCTTTTTGATAGAGCTTTTTATTGAGCAAGTCCCAGAATCCGCGCCTTGCCTCGGCATTGAAAGGATCGTAAAACGTCGAAGTGTACCCTTTTCCTATCCAATCTTTCCTGCCATCCGCAATGTTTCGTCTATATAGCCAACCATATTCCATGAATTGAGAATAGGTGGTAGCTTCTTGGTTAAATTTAGGCCATACGGAAATCATGAGTTTGAAATGGTCTTTATGCAGTTGAGAGATCATTCCTGTTGCATCAGGGAAGCGTGCAGCATCAAAATTTTGGCCTCCCCAATCTTTTTCGGGCCAATATGACCAATCGAGTACAAGATTATCAATTGGAATGCGGCGTCGTCTAAATTCTTTGGCTACTTCTAGGATTTCAGCTTGCGTTTTATAGCGCTCGCGACTTTGCCAATAACCAAACACCCATTTGGGCATCACGGGTGCCTTTCCGGTAAGCGTACGATACCCACTGATTACGTGGTCCATATTACTTCCTTTAATAAAGTAGTAGTCAATGCCATCACCCGCTTCTGAATCGAAGCCAAAGATTCGTCGCCCTGCTTGTGGAATGGGGCGTTGCCAATTTATTCCTAAATACGACTGGGCGCCTTCCGGTTTCCAATCGATTTGTATGGCGTGTTTCTCATTGGCCTCCGTGGCGAATTCCAATTCGAAGCTTCCGGCATTCCATGATTCCCTCCACCGGTCCTGTAAAAGTTTGCCGTCGATCCAAACCTTGATATAGCCTGCATACTTAAAGTGTAGGCGTTGTTTACCGGTTAAAGGAGAGCTAAAGTGACCCTCGTAACGAACTAAACACTTGGAGAGGTCAATTCCTTGAGGAAATTTATATAAATCACTCAGATCATTGTAATCGATATCCGATTCGGCGCGCGTTGTAAAAACCTCTTTTTCGTTTTCTTTATTTACATAGCTCGCTGTTAACCAGCCTTGTTGACTATCTTTTGCATACAATGCTAAACCGGATAAAGGCAATAGTTCGCGCGTGTCTCCGACTTTAGTAATAGCGTAATTATTCCATAAGAGCCCATAGTTTTTTTGTAGACAATAACATGGGTACGGCAACATCGGTGTTGTATTGCAAAAGGGTGACTTGCTTGCCCTGGTAATTCATAATACCGTTTTGATGTTGGCCAAGTCCGTATAAGCCTTCGTCTTCACTTATTTTAAAATCTTGCTTTATTTTGTAAAACACATCGCCGTTGGCAACGCCCGGAGTAAATGCTTGGGCATTTCTTGGCATTTCGCATAAGATGGTATCGCCATTAGGATTTAAGAAGGCTATCTGGCCTGTCAGCAGGGAAATACTAAGTTGAAGCACTTTGTTTTTGAGGTGAATGGTATTCCCGGTTTCCTCAATAGCGTGTGGCGTCGACTTACTTTGAAGTGTATCGGTGATGGAAAGTTGGGCCGACTGCTTTACCGAGTTGTTTAAGGGAGTTGACCTGATATGTACAATGCTGTCACGAATGAATTCAATTGCTAGATTTTGATCAATCGTTCCGGGAGCATTTCTAAATGTCAACGAAATTCCGTTTTCAGTTTTTCGATAATCAGCTTTCTGTGCATTTACCAGTAGTGGTAAACTGCAACAAAGTAGGGCAAAAAGAGTAGGTAATTTTGGCATGTTTTGTTACAAAAAAAAAATTCTTGTTTTACAAGTTTTGGTTAGTTTGTTTTGGTTAGTCCTGTAAAACTTGTGAGACAAAACTACGCGTACACCCAATATGGGAGGGGACGGAAATGTTTATAAATAGGGGTATTTTGGTTAACAATATAGATCTGGATGCTTGCTTTATCGCGTTTTTTCGTCGCAAACGGTATAGAAAATCTACTGATTCTGTTTATACACAGAAGGCAATACCGCATACATTGCCTTAAAATATTTGCTGAATTGTTTAGGATTATTGAAACCGACTTGATAAGCTACCTCTGCAACACTTAGATTGGATTTTGCCAGGAGTTGAGCGGCTTTGCGCAATCGAATATTACGAATAAACTCGGAGGGCGTATGGCCATTTAATGCTAAGAGGCGTTTATATAAACCTACGCGACTAATGTTTAGGGCTGCCGCTAAATCTTCTACTGAAAATGTCGTGTTGGCTATATTATCTTCCACGATTTTGGCTGCACGCCGTAGAAATTTTTCGTCCTCAGATTCAATGGCGGTGATAGAAGGAATAACTTCAAGTTGTTTTTTATAAGTTCTTTCCAATAATGTCTTTTGCTTTAATAGGTTGTCGATTTTTGCTATTAGCAACTGGAAATGAAAAGGTTTGATGATATAATCTGACGCGCCGGAATCAGTAGCTTTTAGCTGTATCGCTTCATCGCTATAGGCTGTCAATAACATAACGGGTATATGACGGGTTCGGGAATCGTCTTTTATCTTTTTGCATAAGTCAATACCCGAATCGCCGGGCATCTGTATATCCGAAATGATTAAGTCGGGATGTTGCCCAAGTGCTTTTACCCACGCTGATTGTGCATCAAAAGCATAATCCAGTTGAAACTTATACTTTAAGTTTTCATATAGGTAAAAAATCAAATCTTCATCATTATCAACCAAAAGTATTGATGGAAGCTTTTTCCCTTGCTCCCTTTTGTGTTTTTGTGGATGGAGATCGGGTCCAACTTCAGCTAGTGCAGATAGGGCATCGCTGTTTTTTTCAACATTAACAGGTAATGGTAGATCAATTGTAAAGGTGCTACCCACGTTCTCTTGGCTATTGAGTGTAATTGTTCCACCTAGCAGTTGCACGTAATCATGTGTAATTGATAATCCAATACCGTTTCCTTGATTGTAAAGGTTCTTGGTGTCAACATGTTGAAAATAACGTTCAAAGATTTTTTCTTGCTGATCTGCGGGTATACCTATTCCTGTATCTTTCACTTTTATTTCTAAGTAATGTGAATTTGCAGCATCTTTTACTGTAAGTATTACCTCCACTTTACCATTTTTGTCGGTGAATTTCAACGCATTACTTAATAAATTAAATGTAATACGTTCGATTTTTTCTTGATCGAAATAGGCGTAAAAGCTGCCTTTATTTGAGATGAATGAGAGTGTTATATGTTTTACGGCCGCAAGATCCATAAAAGAATCAACATGTTCTCTGATGTGCGAGATGATATCACCTAAAGTTAAGTCTATCTTTAGCTTGTTGCTGTCAACCTTTTTTAAATCAAGAAGTTGATTGACTAAATTCAATAACCTTTTGGCATTGCGCTTCATGGTTTGCAACTGAGTCTTTTGTCCCTCATTTAGCTTTTCATCCAGTAATCGATCAATTGGTGCTAGGATGAGACTTAATGGTGTGCGAAATTCATGACTTATGTTAGTGAAAAATTGTGTTTTAGTTCTGTCTAGCTCAACTGCCTGTTTAAAAGCTTCGCGCTCCTGTTGCAGTCGAAATCGGCTTTTTTGTCGTTTCCTTTCAATATGTCGGATCAGTAAAAGCGAGGCAACAAGCAACAGAATGTAAGAGACATAGGCCAGAGGTGTTTTCCAAATGGGGGGAGCAATTTCAATGCGGAGCAAGGTATAGGGATCGCTCCATTGTCCATTATCGAGCGACGCTTTTACCTTGAATTCGTAAACACCCGGATCCAAATTCGTAAAGGTTATTTTGTGATCGCCCTGGTCAGGTAACCAATTGTCATTAAAACCTTCAAGCTGATAGAGAAACCGTCGATGCTCCTTCGTTATATATTCAAGCGGCGAGAAGGTAATTGTAAAAATATTCTGATCATAATTTAGGGATATGTTTTTGGTATAGGTAGGGGAATTGATTAAAATGGAACGACCATGATATTCTTTATCGATTTCCAATGTCTCGTTGAATAATGAGAAGGCTGTTATTACCGGTTTAAATGGCGCTTTTAATTTAGGAATATCCTTTGGGACGATGATGTTAAAACCAGCTGGCCCACCGAAAATAAGCTCTCCCGCTTTTGTTTTGTATACTGCATTTTCATTAAAAGAAAGGCCCTGAAGACCATCTTGGGTATGATAATTTTTGATATCCGGTAATTCGTTATCGCTTTCCCGATAGTGTATGCATGATAGGCCTTTTAAGGTGCTTACCCAAAGTCTGCCCTGTGCGTCTTCTAATAAATTCAGCGCAAAATTATCAGGTAGGCCATTTGTATTCCGAAAATCTTGAAAGCTATTTGATCCAGGTTTATACAAGTTTAGACCATCTTGTGTAGCAATCCAAATACGGCCATGTTTATCTTGCAATAAATCCGAGATATAGTTATTGCTCAAGCTGTCTTTCCCGGTTCCGGCCGTAAACTTGTAAATGATTTCGTTAGATCGATTCAATATCACAATTCCCTGCGCACCTCCGACCCATAGATGTCCGTTTTTATCTTCCATTATGGCTGATATGTACTTCGGTATGCCTGCATTGTTCACACTGACAAACCGATCATATTCCGCTTCATAGTAATAAAGCCCGTTTGATAGCGTTCCTACCCATATCCGGCCTCTGCTATCCTGATAGATTTCCCATATATTATTATCATGAGGGTATCCATCTCGATCTGATTCAAGCGGGTATTGCTTAAACGTCTTGCCGTCGAACATATTTAGGCCGCCGTGGTAAGTGCCAACCCAAAGTCTATCTTTTGTATCGAGCAGCATGCTGACAATGATATTGCTACTTAGGTCGTTGGGTAAGCCGGTTTGCTTATAAGTTTTGAACTGATTCTTGGCGCGGTCGAAATACAAAAGACCACCGCCATTTGTACCTATCCATAAATTGCCCTGACGATCTTCTGCAAATCGATTTACATCTTCAAAGGGTAACCCTGTTTGCTTGTTTACCAGCGGGAACATAAAAAGTTGCTTATGATAATAGCTTAGCCCTTGTTTATATGTTCCAACCCATATGATTTGCTGGTCATCCTTATAGAGTGAAATGGTGCTGTTCTGTGCTATCGTGGAAGCATTGGCATCATGATGAAGAATATAGGACACGGAGAAATCCTTTTTGTGTAATAGATTAATTCCACCATGATCAGTTGCTAACCAGATATTGTTGTTTTCATCCTCGGTAATATGGGTAACTACATCCGTATTCAGCGCAGCAGGTTTGCTGTTTTTATGCAGGTGTCTGGCGTCTGTTTTTCCCTTTTGGAGGTAGTAAACACCAAGCGGAACATCTGTTGAGTAAACCCAAAGGTTGTCATGCCGATCACAAAATAGTTTAAAGATTGCACTAGACAAACCATCAACCGCTTTTGTGATCGCTTGAAGACGTTTTCTGCACACGAGGGTTTGAATATCTATAGTCTCTATCAATCCATTTGCGTAAATTGTATGCAATGTTCCATTGCTTTGCGAAAGTGCTATACCGGTTATGTTTTGTCCGTTGAGGCTTTGAAGGCGGACGCTCGTTTTTTTTACAGGATTATATCGATATAAGCCATTTCCAACAGTTAGAAACCAAAAATTCCCCTGACTATCTCGCTCTATTTGAATAATGTCTGTAGGTGGTAGTCCATAGGTTTTTAATACGCTATCTACATTCCTGACGAAATTTTCGTGTTTGTCCTGATAGATGTTTAAGCCTTTTTTACTTTTTATCCACAGTTTGTTTTCAGGGCCGATAAACAGATCGATGATATTATTGTCCTTTATGCTGGTAATATTTGCGTTAGAGTGGCGGTAAACCTTGATTTGACGGCCATCGTACCGGTTTAAGCCCGCTGAAGTACCGAACCAAAGAAAACCGGTTGAATCTTTAATAATGGCGCTTATGTGGTTATTGGATAAGCCATGCTGCTCGTTCAACTGGTAGAATCGAATATTACCTATACGTTGTGCTAACGTTGTCATTATGCTAAACAGTATCAAAATCAGGGTATATAGGGTAACTCGTCGCACGGTTAAGCAATTTATTTCAGTGGATCGACAGTAGATGATTAGATCAAAACTGTTGGTTATTGTTAGTTTTTGTTCCACCAAACCTATAGAAAATTGGCGTGATTTCCAATTTGCTAAATAACCTTAACTGAAATAAGCGTTCTTTTAACACTATAATATACCGTTAAAAAGCGCAATCTCTGATAGTTTGAACAGAATAGCGGTAGCGGAAAAAAACTTGCTTTCTCTACGGTATAATTTCTGACATATGTGGATACTTTTGTGATCAGGTGGCAAGCGGATACGTTTAATTTTCTGTAGTTTTGTGTCATCTTATTGCTCAATCCATTTAATAGCTATGTACTTAATTTTTGATACTGAAACGACAGGATTACCGAAACGTTGGGATGCACCCATTACCGATACAGATAATTGGCCGCGCTGTGTGCAGATAGCTTGGCAATTACATGACGATATGGGCCGTTTGATTGAGCATCAGGACTATCTGGTTAAGCCGGAAGGTTTCAATATTCCTTATGATGCTGAACGGGTCCATGGTATCTCTACCGAGCTAGCTTTAGAACAGGGAATTGATCTGGTTGAGGTGTTGGAAAAGTTCAATATTGCTTTGGATAAAGCCAAGTTTATTGTTGGACAGAATATCGGTTTTGACATCAATATTATGGGTTGTGAGTTTCATCGGATGGGAATTGCCACAACCATGGGCGAGAAGGCGGTATTGGATACCTGTACAGAGGTTACGGCAAATTTGTTACAGCTACCGGGAGGTAGGGGTGGTAAATTTAAACTTCCCAATCTGACAGAGCTGCATGCATATTTATTTGGAGTACCCTTCGCTGAAGCACATAATGCAACCGCCGATGTTGAAGCTACGACACGCTGTTTTCTAGAGCTGATCAAGAAGAATATTTTCACTGCGGCTGAGTTACAAGTTCAGGAAGATTATTTTGAGGTTTTTCGAACGAATAATCCAGATCCTATCGCGGCAGTTGGTTTACAGCATGTTAATCTGAAAGCAGCCTCTGATTCAATTAGGCAACGTTTAAAGGCTGATCAAGATAGCATTTCACAAAAAGATCTTGACGCCAACAGAGAGGAGCTTAAAGAAGTCGATTACGTACACCTTCATAACCATACGCAATTTTCCATTTTGCAATCGACCATTTCTGTTTCCGATTTAGTGAAGGCCGCCGCTAAGCATAGAATGCCTGCTGTAGCAATTACTGATCATGCAAATATGATGGGCGCTTTTCACTTTGTCAGCAACGTGCTGAATCATAACAAGGCGGCAGAAGCCAAAAATAAAACAGCCGTGGAGAATGGAGAGGAGCCGAGCGAAGTGATCATTAAGCCTATCGTGGGCTGCGAATTTTTTGTTTGTGATAATCATGCGGATAAGACGAGAAAGGACAATGGTTACCAGATTGTAATGTTAGCAAAGAACAAGACAGGCTACCATAACTTGGCCAAGATGTCTTCGTTAGCTTATACTGATGGATTTTATTATGTACCTCGTATCGATAGGAAGATAATTGAGCAATATAAAGAAAACATTATCGTCCTTTCAGGAAACTTATATGGTGAAATACCGAATAAGTTACTCAATATGGGAGAAAACCAGGCGGAGGAAGCTTTGATATGGTGGAAGGAGACTTTCGGTGAGGACTTCTATATCGAATTGATGCGACATGGCCAGGAAGATGAAAATCGTATCAATGCCAGTTTAGTTGAACTGGCAAGGAAACACGGGGTAAAACTTATTGCAACTAACAATACGTACTATATAAACAAGGAAGATGCGCATTCACATGACATTCTTTTATGTGTTCGGGATGCGGAGAAACTAGCGACACCTAAAGGGCGCGGTCGAGGCTTCCGTTACGGACTGCCCAATGAGGAGTACTACTTCAAATCGGGCGAAGAGATGAAGAAACTCTTTACCGACATCCCTGAAGCGATTGCAAACATCCAGGAGATTGTAGACAAGGTAGAGGTTTACTCACTTTATCGTAATGTACTTTTGCCAAAGTTTGATATTCCTGAAGAATTCCAGGTAACAGAAGATCAGCTGGACGGCGGTAAAAGAGGAGAGAATAAATACCTTCGACATTTAACTTATGTAGGTGCCGCTAAGCGTTATAGCGAGATTACACCGGAGATAAGAGAGCGGCTTGATTTTGAGTTACAAACAATCGAAAAAACCGGTTACCCAGGCTACTTCCTGATTGTACAAGACTTTATTGCGGCGGCTAGAGAAATCGGCGTGTCCGTTGGGCCGGGTCGTGGCTCGGCTGCAGGCTCCGCGGTCGCTTATTGCTTGGGAATTACAAACATCGATCCAATTGCATATGATTTACTTTTTGAGCGTTTCCTAAATCCCGATCGTGTCTCCATGCCGGATATTGACATCGATTTTGATGATGAAGGCCGGGGACGGGTAATGGACTACGTTATAAATAAATATGGCGCCAATCAGGTAGCACAGATTATTACCTATGGTACAATGGCCGCCAAATCTTCTATTCGAGATACGGCAAGGGTGTTGGACTTACCATTATTTGAAGCGGACAAAATTGCGAAACTCGTACCAAACTTAAAGCTCAACAAGCTATTTAATATGGATGCACAGGCTTTGAAGAGCGCTTTAAGAACAGAAGAGCTTGAGAGTGTCCGCGAATTAATCAATTTGGCAAATGGTAATGATCTCGGAGCTGAAACAATCAGGCAGGCGAAAGCATTAGAAGGGTCTGTGAGAAATACAGGAATACATGCCTGTGGTGTAATCATTACGCCGGATGATATTACCAATTTCGTTCCTGTATCCACGGCGAAAGATTCCGAGCTTTACGTAACGCAGTTCGATAACTCGGTGGTTGAAAGCGCAGGTTTATTAAAAATGGACTTTCTGGGTTTGAAAACCTTAACCTTGATTAAGGACACGGTCAGCTTGGTGAAACATACGAAGGGGATTGAACTAAATCCTGACTTTTTTCCGATTGACGATGTGAAGACCTACGAGCTTTTCCAGCGCGGTGAAACGGTAGGTATTTTCCAATACGAATCGCCCGGCATGCAGAAGTATATGAAGGAGCTAAAGCCGACCGTTTTTGGTGACCTGATTGCTATGAACGCTCTTTATAGACCCGGGCCATTGGAATATATCCCCAGTTTTATCCGACGAAAAAATGGAGAGGAGCCCATTACCTACGATTTGGAAGCTTGTGAAGAGTACTTAAAAGAGACCTACGGTATCACCGTTTATCAAGAGCAGGTGATGCTTCTCTCCCAGAAGCTAGCCGGTTTTACCAAAGGTGAAGCGGACGTTTTGCGTAAGGCTATGGGTAAAAAGCAGCGCGATGTACTGGATAAAATGAAACCGAAGTTTGTGCAACAAGCAGCGGAAAAAGGACATGATGAAAAGGTTTTGGAGAAGATATGGAAAGATTGGGAGGCCTTTGCAAGTTATGCCTTTAATAAATCGCACTCCACTTGTTATGCGTGGGTGGCCTACCAAACAGCCTACTTGAAGGCCCATTATCCTGCCGAATATATGGCCGCTGTATTATCCAATAATATGAACGATATCAAGCAAATATCATTCTTTATGGAAGAGTGTAAACGAATGGGATTAACGGTTTTGGGTCCGGATGTAAATGAATCATTCTACAAGTTTACGGTGAACGACCAGGGAGCTATACGCTTTGGTATTGGTGCAGTAAAAGGAGTTGGAGCCGGCGCTGTAGACACCATTGTGAGCAATAGGGATGAAGGCAAGTATCTATCCATTGCCGATTTTGCCCGGCGCAGTAATCCACGTACGATCAATAAGAAGGTATACGAAAGTTTGGTGTATAGTGGGGCTTTTGACTGTTTTGGTATAAACAGGGCGCAATTCTTCCATGTGCCTGAGGGGCTAAGCCAAAATGGGATAGAGCGTCTAATAAAATATACGAATGATTACCAGTACAACAAAAATAATGCAGCTATGTCATTGTTCGGAGGAACCAGTGATGCGGATATTCCCGAACCATCCTTACCGCCATGCCCTGAATGGGGATTGATGGAGAAGCTGCGTTACGAAAAAAACGTTGTTAGTATGTATATAACCGGGCATCCAATGGATGACTATCGTTTGGAATTGGAGTATTTTTGTCAACACAAGGTGAGTCAACTCCACTTGATTGACAAAATGAAAGCCGGTGCAGGGAAAGATGCTGATAACGGACAGGACGCAGGACTAGAATCTCCGGAGGAAGGAGTAGAAGATGTCAAAACGGAATTTGCTAAGATAAAAAATAAGGATTTAGTAGTAGGAGGGATGGTTACCGCAGTTTACCATGGCATGACCAAAACGGGCAAACCCTATGGACGTATGACCTTTGAGGATTACAGCGATTCGTATGAAATGGCACTTTTTGGTGAAGATTATGTTAAATTTAAAGGGTTTATGAACGAAAACTACTTTTTGCAGATTAGGGGCACAGTTAGTGAACGTTTTCGACAACAAGATAATTGGGAGTTTAAAATCACTTCGATTCAACTATTGTCTGAGCTTCGGGATAAAATGGCGAAATCGATCAGTATTCAGGTACCGCTGCATGAACTGAACAATAAGTTTGTAGATAATCTGCAACAAATTATTCATAAGAATCAGCAGGAACAGGAAATTAGAAATTGTCAATTGAAGTTTGTATTGTTAGACTATGAAGATAAGGTAAGCTTAGAGATGCCTGCAAAGGGCATGAAAGTACATCTAAGTAATGAGTTTTTACAAGATTTGCGAGCTTTAACGGGCGATAGGGGCTATAAGTTAAATTAGTGTCAGATTGTCAGATACTATACTTTGGCAAAGCTTTTGAAAGTTATCTTTGTAATATCAATTCTAGGATGTAGGAAAATCTTGGATATTAATAATAAGCATATAAAATAAAAAGATAATGGCATTAGAAATCACAGATAGCAACTTTGATGAAGTTGTTTTGAAATCAGACAAACCCGTGTTGGTGGATTTTTGGGCAGAGTGGTGCGGACCATGCCGTATGGTAGGACCTGTTGTTGAAGAATTAGCAAAAGATTACGACGGTAAAGTTGTTGTAGGAAAAGTGAACGTGGATCACAACGCCGAAATTTCTACTAAATACGGAATTAGAAATATCCCGGCTTTATTGTTCTTTAAAAACGGTGAGATTGTGGACAAACAAATCGGTGCCGTGCCTAAGTCGGTTTTGGCTAGTAAGTTAGAAGCACAGTTAGCTTAGGTTTTCGCTGTTAGGTATTAGCTGTTAGCAAATTAGCTAATGGCTAAAGCCTAATAGCTTAAAGCTCATAAACGATCCAAACCCTGTTTAATAACCGTACAAGCTGCTATTATTTCTTCCTCTTTAATAATTAATGGCGGAGAAACGCGCAAAGCCGTTTCGTGATGTAAAAACCAATCGATCATGACGCCATTTTCTGCACAGTATTTACTAACAGCTTCGACTTGCTGAAAAGACGTTAGCTGAATGCACATCATGAGGCCAATGCCTCTTACTTCTTTTATGAGTGGGTGCTTCAAATGAGCTTTGAATATTTCATGTTTCTGTGGAACAGTATCCATTAATTTCTCTTCCAAAATAACCGTTAAGGACGCCAGCGCTGCAGCACACGATACAGGATGTCCGCCGAAGGTGGTAATATGGCCTAAGATCGGATTTTCTTTAATAACATCCATTATTTCTCTTCTAGCAATAAATGCCCCTATGGGCATACCCCCACCTAAGCCTTTTGCAGTTAATAATATATCCGGGACAATACCATAATGCTCAAAAGCGAAAAGTTTTCCAGTTCGTCCCAGCCCTGTCTGTATTTCATCTAGTATAAGAAGAGCTCCCGTCTCATTGCAACGTTTACGTAGCTGTTGCATATAATTTATATCCGGCACACGGATGCCCGCCTCTCCCTGTACGGCCTCAAGCACTACGCCAGCGGTATCTGTGGTGATTTTTGAGAGATCGTTGAGTTCGTTATAGTTGATATAAGTTATATTAGGAAGCAAGGGCTCATATGGTATTTTATATTTTTCATCTCCCATTAAGCTGAGAGCACCTTGCGTACTTCCATGATAGGCCTTCTTCGCAGCAATAAACGCGGAGCGTCCGGTGTATTTTTTAGCTATTTTCATCGCTCCTTCAGTTGCTTCGGTGCCCGAATTTACGAAATAGATGTTGTTCAGGGTAGAAGGGAGTTGCTCTAACAACTTAGTAGCCAAGGCCACCTGAGGTGCTTGAATAAATTCGCCATATACGGTAACGTGGAGATATTTTTCCAGTTGATCGCGAATAGCCGTTAAAACTCGAGGATGCCGATGTCCGATATTACTAACAGCGAAGCCTGATACTAGATCCATATACTTTTGGCCGTCGGGCCCATAAAGGTAAAGCCCTTCTGCTTTTTCAATTTCTATTAACCGTGGGCTTGTAGACGTTTGTGCGGTATTCAATAAAAAAAGTTGGCGATTACTTAACATAGAAATCCTTTCAATTCACTCTGTGCGTCGAAGGTACAGATTTAAAATAGTATAGAGGTACGGGCGGGCGATAAAGATCTTTTACTCGTTTCGTCGGTCTTTCAACTCCTGCAATAGTTGCTCCCTAAATTCTCGCTCCGCTTCAAAAAATTTAGCGGTTCGTTGTGCATTTATTATAGGAATAAAAGCGTCACGATAACGCATCTTCAAAGCTAAGACCTCCGAGTCATAGTCTAATTCACTTCTCTTTTTTCCGGTTTTAGTTCGCCGTTGATGAATCAGTGCCCTCATTTCCCGCTGGTATTGATTATATAAAGGGAAAAAACGTTCAGCATCAGCCGGACTTAAGGAAAGTTCTTTGGTTATGTAGGCTATCTTGGCAGCTTCAATCTGCTTAAATCGATTCTGTTGATCTCTATCTTGAGCCTTCAGCGTGAAGATAGAAGCAACCAACAGTATATATGTAAAAAGTAATTTCTTCATTTCAAGTTAGATACTGTAATCCAAATAGGCTTCTATATCTTCTTCTGAAAATTTGGGTTTATCCATTTGAATGACACCATCAAATTGAGCTTCAAGAAAAGCAGCGTCTCCCGGTTCACTATAATACTCCAGATAGTTCACAATTTCATTATCGGGAATGCTTTTCAAAGTACGTTCAAAATTGTTGGATTGATACTGAAAGAAACCGTAAACACCTAAGCCGATTGCTATGCAAGCCGCTGCCGCATAGCCGATCCAGGTTAGATTCCGATTTTTCCTTCTTAATGGAAATGCAATCTCCCTTGTCTTTGCGCTTTTAGCTGTGGAAACTATCGCTTGATTGATTTTTTTATCTAATTGATCAAAATAATTTTGCGGTGTGACAAAACCCGAGCTCGTAACTTTTTCCCTTAGTTTTTCGATGAAAGGGTGATATTCAGTATCTTCAAACGTAGAATTTGCCAGTGTCAGGTTGTCTTCCTTTTCTATTTTGGCAATGATATGGTCACTAAGTGATTCAAAATACCCGTTTGGTACAGTGAAGCTTTTCTCCATATCGGAAATGATGGAGACACGTTGCATGATGTTAGCTTCCAATCGATCAAAGTAATCCTTAGGCACAATAAATGGCGTATCCTTTGGATTAGGCAGCAGCCCTTGTATGCCAGCTAAATCATCTTGATAATTACGTTCATTGTCCATAGTGCTCATAGTAACTCTTAGATATAGATTACGCTAAAAGGTTTAATCGTTATCACTAAAAAATTGTTCAATTTTTTTTACGGCTAAATGATAGGATGCTTTTAGCGCACCAACACTTGTTCCCAGGATTTCAGAAATTTCGTCATATTTTAGATCATCGAAATATTTCATATTAAAAACCAGTCGCTGTTTCTCCGGTAAGGTTAATAAAGCTTGCTGTAATTTTAGTTGAGCTTGGTTTCCGTTGAAGTAACTTGAGGTAGTGAGGGTGTCCGACAAATAGGAAGCAGAATCATCATCTAAGGATATACTTTGATACTGCTTCTTTTTATTTAAAAATGTAATACACTCATTGGTTGCGATACGATAAAGCCATGTGTATAGCTGCGCATCGGCTCTAAAGTTCTCCAGATTTTTCCAAACTTTTACAAAAATATCCTGCACCAAATCATCCGCGTCATCGTGATCTACTACCAGCCTACGGACATGCCAGTAAATCCGCTGCTGGTATTTTTTTAGCAATAAATTAAAAGCCTCATTTCGAGTTCTTTCGTTAGAGAATTTTTCAATTATTATTGAATCTTCCATTAGAGAGCTTGATGGTTGATAACAACGGAAGGAAACCTGTTACCTTCCGTTGCTAACCTAAACCATTTATTTTCTTTTGATAACTTTCTGAGCGGCGCTAACAATACTCGCAGCATTTAGTCCGTATTTCTCCATTAATTGTGCAGGTGTGCCACTTTCTCCGAAGCTGTCGTTAACAGCAACATATTCTTGGGGAGCTGGATGGTTTTTAACCAACACTTGGGATACGCTATCACCTAAGCCGCCAAGACGGTTGTGCTCTTCTGCTGTCACCACACAGCCGGTTTTAGCCACAGACTTTAAGATTGCTTCTTCGTCCAAAGGTTTAATGGTATGAATATTTATAATTTCAGCGTCTATTCCCAATGCAGCAAGCTGTTCTCCTGCTTGAATAGCTTCCCAAACTAAGTGACCGGTTGCAATAATCGTAACATCGGAACCCTCGTTTACCATCCAAGCTTTGCCGAT
This sequence comes from Olivibacter sp. 47, assembly GCF_030372825.1. Classification (NCBI taxonomy): domain Bacteria; kingdom Pseudomonadati; phylum Bacteroidota; class Sphingobacteriia; order Sphingobacteriales; family Sphingobacteriaceae; genus Olivibacter; species Olivibacter sp. 47. The sequence continues at coordinate 3,448,304 of NZ_JAUCNR010000001.1, read as the reverse complement.
TTCAAATTTTTGATCCGGGTCGGTAAAGATTGGTACGACAGGGCGGCCGAAACGAAGATAAACAGGACCATCGTAGTCGGCGATCGCGATCGTTGCGGCTTTTGTCTGGTTATAATCGCAAGGATTAATCACCGTCATACCGGGCAACATTTTCATTAAACCGATATCTTCCAATATCTGATGGGTAGCGCCATCTTCGCCTAATGTTAGACCGGCATGTGAGGCACATATTTTAACATTTTTTCCGGAGTAAGCGATAGACTGGCGGATTTGATCATAAACTCTTCCCGTGGAGAAGTTTGCGAAGGTTCCGGTGTAGGGGATTTTTCCGCCAATGGTTAAACCGGAAGCAATTCCCATCATATTAGCTTCAGCAATTCCTATCTGGAAGAATCTTTCCGGAAAATCTTTGATGAATGCATCCATTTTTAATGATCCAACTAAATCGGCACACAGTGCAACGACATTGCTGTTTTTTTTGCCTACTTCATGTAAACCAGCTCCAAAGCCCGAACGCGTGTCTTTCTTGTCCGTATATGTATATTTCTTCATTTCGTAATATTGAATAGTGTATGACCAAGTCAGGTCAATTAATAATCTCCTAAAGTTTCTTCAAGCTGTGCTAGTGCTGTAGCTAGCTGTTCATCATTGGGTGCTACACCATGCCATTTATGTGATCCCATCATAAAATCAACGCCATATCCCATTTCGGTATGCATAAGAATCATAACCGGTTTTCCTTTTCCTGTACGGCTTTTCGCTTCCGTTAAGGTTTCGATGAGCTGCGCCATATCGTTACCTTTTGCCTCCAAAACATCCCATCCGAAAGCCTCCCATTTGGCTTTTAAATTACCTAAAGAAAGTACACGTTCGGTTGGGCCATCGATTTGTTGACCGTTTAAATCAATCGTTGCGATAAGGTTATCCACTTTATTATGTGGTGCATACATGGCAGCTTCCCATACTTGGCCTTCTTGCAATTCACCATCGCCCATTAAAACATAAACCAGTTTATCATCCGCATTTAGTTTTTTCGCACGGGAAGCTCCGATTGCCACGGAAAGTCCTTGACCAAGAGAGCCAGAAGCAACACGCACACCCGGCAAATGTTCATGTGTTGTTGGATGCCCTTGCAGCCTGGAATCAATCTTTCTAAAAGTTGCTAGTTCACTTTTGTCGAAGTATCCGGCACGTGCCAAGGTGCTGTAAAATACGGGAGATATATGTCCATTGGACAAAAAGAAAATGTCTTCTCCAATACCATCCAAGTTGAACGTAGGATTGTGTTCCATTTGATGGAAATAGAGGGCTACGAAAAAGTCTGCACATCCCAGTGATCCTCCCGGATGGCCGGACTGGCAACCATGTACCATGCGTACGATATCTCGACGTACTTGCTTTGCTATGTTTTCAAGTTTTGCTATGTCTGCACTCATTATAATTTGTGTTAAACGATATTAAGATGCTAAGATAAATATTTTTAGTTATTAGCCGTTAATTAATAGTTGTTAATTTGACACTTATATTGGTTGGTCTTTTAAATAAATGGTCTATTTTACCAAATCCCGTATCTGGCGGGAAGCATTTTTATTATCGACCTTTCTGATGATATGTTCAATGATTCCCTTTTCATTGATCACAAAGGTAGTTCTGGCTGTTCCCATGTATTTTCTACCATACATATTTTTCTCCACCCAAACACCGTAGTCCTCAACTATCTTTTTATCCTCATCAGCCAATAAGTTGAAAGGGAGTTCATACTTGCTGATAAACTTTTGATGCGATTGTTCACTGTCAATACTCACTCCTAATACCTCATATCCATCTTGAAGGAGAGACTGATAATTATCTCTAAAGTTACAGGCTTCGGTGGTGCAGCCCGGTGTATTATCTTTCGGGTAAAAGTATAAAATCACTTTTTTACCTAAATAGTCTTTCAGTTCTACGGTTTCACCTTTTTGATTTTTGGCGTTAATCGCCGGTGCTTTATCACCTTCTTTTAGTTCTTTCATTTTTTTAGTTATTAGATTTTAGCCGTTAGCTAATGACTAATAGCCAATGGCTGACAGCTTATTTCACAAAATCCGCCTCAAATACTTTTTCGTTGTCTTTCCAGTCTTTTACACGCAATTTGAACCGATGCCTTCCTTTAGGGAGGTTGTCGTCAAAGGTATGTCGGAGAGATGCACTTTTGGGATCATATTCCATTAATATCCATTGATCATCTATGTAGCCCTCAAATGACTGAATTCCTGATAAATTATCGGATATTTTGAAGTTAATCCGACTGTAGGCACTCATATTTTTGTTTGCAGAGAGATTAAGCGAACGGATAATGGGAGCGACGGTATCAACGGTGATGTAAAAACTTCCCAGGGTTCTTGCAGTCGTCATAACAAAACCATCTTTATAAATGCCTCCTTGCGAATCGCCTTGCGCATTTACAATAAGAGCTTTGGATTGCAAGTTGCGGGGCACGTCCTGCGCATTAATTGCCAAGCTATATCCCTGATGCACCGGAACCATGCGGTTATGGATGTGCTGTAGATGTGAATAAGCACCTTTTGGACGCGTACCTTGATCGTATCTAAAATATAAATCGCTGTATAGGCTGCCTTTAGGCAGGTTAATCTTTATCGCGTCATTTTCAAATTGGTTATCTTGCCCATAATAAAAGAAAGTCGTTCCTTCGTGATTCTTTTTTGCTATCGTATACTGAGGATCGTTTCTGACTTCGAATGATAAAGTACTCACATTGCCCATTATATCTTTTACTTTATAAAGAAGCCGATGACTCTGTTGATCTTTAATATGGATGATACCCCGATTATGAAGATTGTGGTAAATTTCTAGTTTGTTCCCTTGTTCCACGAAGCTCTTTTGTATTCTTCTTTTATGTAATATATAAGACGCATAATCAATATGTGCATTAATGGCTCGACTATTGTCAAAAGAAAAGCTCTCCCAGGCCGCTGTATAAATGTTCTTTCCATCCAAGAAAAGTTCAATGGAGTATACGCCGTTTCGATTGGCTGATGCAGAATTGAGGTCGGAAGCTACAATTCCAAAAGCAGTTGGTCCGTTGATGATGATCGTTTTTGTCGGGGTAATTTTATATTCACCACCGGTCCCCGAAACCTGAAAGTGTTCTCTTTCTGTGTTTTCGTCGTATGTATCGCTTCCAAATCGATATACCGTTAAAGCGCTAATAGTAGGAGGGACCCTGTCGGGAATTGTCAGTCCAAAAAGTTGAGCGTTAATGGTATGCTCGGTCTTAGTATCTCTAAGTTCAAAATGCAAATGGGGTCCAGCGGACCCACCGGTATTCCCGGAGAATGCGATGACGTCTCCCTTCTTCACCGGAATCATTGTGGCTGTCAACGGAAAATCTACATCAAATCTTTTTTCACTGTATTGCTTATCTTTTACAAGCGTGGCGATTTTTGCATTGAATTGTTGTAGATGCATATAAACGCTGGTATAACCATTTGGATGATCTATATAAAGCGCATTTCCGCCACCGCCTATTTGGACGCGGGCACGAGAAATAAAGCCATCAGCTACGGCGTAAACCGGATAACCCTCTCGCTGATTCGTCCTATAATCTGTTCCAGAATGAAAATGGTTTGACCTCAATTCACCAAAGCTTCCGGCTGCCTGTGGCGCTAGGTCTAGCGGAGGACGAAAATAGTTCTGCGGGTATTGTTTTTGTTGAACGCGCGAATCTTGAGCTTCTACCGGAAGCATGAAATGGAGAAATAGCGCGGTAATATAGAGAAGTTTCATCCGCAATTTACTTTATATTGAAATCAAGTAGCTTTTGGTCTTCAATATAACCTTCCAAATGATCGCCGATAGCCACAGGGCCTACGCCGGCAGGTGTTCCTGTAAAGATTAGATCGCCCTTACGGAGTGTAATGTATTCGCTTACAAAGGATATAATGCTCTCAAAAGAAAAGATCAAATTGTTTGTATTCCCTATCTGAACTTCTTCTCCGTTTTTCTTTAAACAAAAATTAATGTTATAGATATCTGCAAAAGTGTTTTTTGGAATCAAAGTACTAACGGGCGCCGATTGATCAAAGGCTTTTGCCAGTTCCCAGGGTAGACCTTTTTGTTTATGTTCTGCTTGAAGATCGCGTGCTGTAAAATCGATTCCCAAACCGATGGAATCATAATAGGTATCAGCAAATTTTCGCTGAACATGCTTTCCCTCTTTGCAAATTCGGATCACTATCTCAATTTCGTGATGGACTTCCTTTGAAAAATCAGGTAGATAAAAATCTTTATTGTCTTTAAGTATTGCTGTATCCGGTTTCAAAAAAATTACAGGCTTTTCCGGTACAGGATTGTTTAATTCGTGGGCATGGGCTACATAGTTTCTACCGATTGCTATAATTTTCATTTAATAATTTGTTTTAAAGTGGCAATGAAGCTTGCCTGCCTACGGCCAGCAGGTTTCATTTAATAATTTGTTTTAAAGTGGCAATGAAGCTTGCCTGCTTACCGCAGGCAGGTTTCTGTAAATATACCCCCAAACCTACTACAAAAAAAAATTGCAACGAATTTTTTGATTGTTAATTTAAATAAAAAAACCATCCGTTTCCAATTGGAGCGGATGGTTTCGAATCAGAAAAGTAATTAGTTTTTATCTAGAGCACTTCAATTCGCTTAACAATAGTTTCTGTACCGGCAACAACACGGATAAAGTAAAATCCCTGGTTAAGCTTACTACCCAAGTTAAAAGTGTTGCTTTGTTCTCCCGCAGACAGACGTTGTGAAAGCAAAGTAGTTACTTCATTTCCCAACGCATCCATCACTTTGATGGACACATTACTATCTTTGTTTAGTTTAAAGGACAAACTCAGTTGATCTGAAATTTGGTTTGGAAAAACCTTCACATTACTGAGCAGCTTTTCATTTTCCGTCCCCTCCATCTTTTGTGCCCCCATTAAGGGAGAAAAAGGTTTGAATCCAAAGTGCAGATCGCTGACCTTATAGGCTTTGTGGTCGGAAATTCGACTCTTCTGCATGGGTGTTTGCTGCTTTCTCGATGCGGAATCCATTTCTAGACTGAGAGAAGCCGCCGCATGCGTGTCTATTTTTGCTAGCGTAAAGAATACACTTAAAATAAAAAGATATAGAATAGAAAAGTATTTATATGCCATAGGTGTCGCTTCAAATAGTTATTGCAAAAAAAGAGAAGTGGATCGTCACAAAGGGAAACACTTCACCAGTTAGCTTGACTACAAAAATATAATAAATATATTTCAATTTTTAGAACAAAGCAAAAAAAGATAGTTTTTAACAATTTTTAACAACTTTTTTCGTTTGCTCTGTTTTTGAATTGATTGGAAATGAGACATGCTTTCAAATATCAATATATTAGCTACATTTGCCTCGTAAATTAGAAAAATTAATCAGTGGAAAAATCAAAAGATTTACACAAGTTAAGCGCTGCGGGTTTATTGGTTAGTTTGGGGGTGATATATGGCGACATAGGAACCTCTCCTTTATATGTATTCAAAGCCATTATAGGTGACGATGTTATCACATCTGAGTTGATTTATGGGGGATTATCCTGTATTTTTTGGACTTTGACTTTACAAACTACCATAAAATACGTTATCATCACGTTAAAGGCCGATAATAAGGGAGAGGGTGGGATTCTGTCTCTATTCTCGCTAGTCAAACGGAGAGCTAAGTGGTTAATATTTCCGGCCATGGTTGGAGCTGCCGCTATGCTTGCTGACGGGATGATTACGCCACCAATCACCGTATCTTCCGCAATTGAAGGGTTGAAAATCTATAACAAAGATTTGCCCACTGTTCCCATTGTGATCGGCATCATTTCTGTTTTATTTGTTATTCAACGATTTGGAACATCGGTGGTAGGAAGAGTGTTTGGTCCGCTGATGTTTGTTTGGTTTACGATGATGGGGGTTTTAGGCTTACGTTACTTGGTTGATATGCCCGAAATTATTGCAGCTATCAACCCGTATTATGCCATTAAACTTCTAATTAATTATCCGAATGCATGGTTGATTTTAGGAGCGGTATTCTTGTGTACTACAGGTGCTGAAGCACTTTATTCAGATTTGGGCCATTGTGGGCGCGCGAATGTTAGAATAAGCTGGATTTACGTAAAAACCTGCCTATTAATGAATTATTTTGGTCAAGGCATTTGGTTGGCACAGCATCAAGGTGCCTATCTAAACGATCAGAATCCTTTCTACCTCTTGATGCCGGAGTGGTTTTTGACGATTGGCATTACCATTGCAACGATAGCAGCTATTATCGCATCGCAAGCTATGATATCGGGATCGTTTACCCTGATTGCTGAGGCGGTGCGACTTAATATCTGGCCGAAAGTGAAAATTAACTACCCAAGTAATCAAAAAGGCCAGTTGTACGTGCCATCTGTAAATTTACTTTTATGGATTGGCTGTATGGTCGTAATTTTAATATTCAAAGAGTCGCGCAATATGGAAGCGGCCTATGGATTAGCCATCAATACCACCTTTCTAGCAACAACTGTCTTAATGGTAGCGTATCTTTTCAAAAAGCATACACCACGGTATTTGATTGCGCTTTTTTTCATCATTTACATGGGGATAGAACTGGCTTTTTTAGCGGCAAACGGCGCCAAAATTGCTCATGGTGGATGGCTGACGCTGCTTTTGGCGAGTGTGCTTTTTGCTGTTATGCTTTGTTGGTGGTGGGCTCGAAAGATAAAGAATAATTTTGTACGCTATGTTGATATAGAGGATTATTATCCTATATTAAGTGAATTGACAGAAGATGAAACAGTGCCTCGCTATGCTTCTCAACTCGTATACCTGACTAGCGCCAATTTTAGATCGGAAATAGAGTCGAAGATTGTTTATTCTATTCTTCAGAAGAAACCAAAACGCGCCGATGTATACTGGCTGGTTCATGTTGATGTGACCGATGAACCCTATACAAATGAATATAAAGTGGATCACCTAGTTAAGGGCAAGTTGATACGAATAGATTTTCGTTTAGGATTTAGAGTCGAACAACGTATTAGCCTGTTGTTCCGAAAGGTAGTAGAAGAGTTAGTGAAAAACCAGGAGGTAGAGATTACAAGTAGGTATAAAACCTTGAAGAAATATAATATGGTGGGTGACTTTCGATTTGTGGTCCTCGAAAAAGTGGTTTCAAGGTCTAATAATCTAGGGTTTATGGAACGTATCGTAATGGATGCCTATAATCTGCTGAGGCATTTCAGTTTATCAGAAGAAAGAGGTTTCGGCTTAGATTCCAGCTTCGTGACCATTGAACGTGTACCACTTGTCATTTCGGGTACAAAAGAAATTAATATCAAACGAAGTTATTGGAAGCAGTAGGTTCGGTTAATTAGCCAATTAGCCAGTTATTCGTAAGTGTTAGCTTTTTCGGCACTCATGAACTCCCAAAGGTCGGTTAGCCAATGTAATGGTGGTGGGTTAGGTGGTTGTGACAGTTGTACTTACATACCGACAGGGTAACTAAAGCTTAGAGCTTATCGCCTAAAGCTCTATGGCTAACATTCAATTTTGACTTTCTATAGCCGTAAATGAAGTAGATGATAAGACCTATAACGAGCCAACCAATAAATATAATCCAGTTGCTTGCGCCAAGTTCAGTCATGAGGTAAAGATTTACCAAAATACCGGCTACCGGGAGTGTCGAGAAGTTGTATTTGTAGCTGAGAACAGTAAGTATGACCCAAGTAAGCCAGAAGATTATTGTGAGCGATTTATGTTCGATTAATTCCACGGCAGAGAGATCAACCCATTCTTTTATCGTTGCTTTACCATAAATGAACAGACCTAGCACTGTTATTAAGAGGGCTAAACCGACTATATATTTGCCGTTGACGTAAGGAACCCGGAACTTTGATTGTTTTGAGATTCCTTGATGATCTAAATATAAAACACCACCACAAACCAATATAAAGGCAAAGAAAGTACCTACACTGGTTAAGTCTACAAAGAAATCCATTCTAAAGAATAGCGCAGGAATCGTAACCACGATACCGGCAATAATGGTGGCAAAGCCAGGTGTTTTATACTTGGGATGAATACTGGCAAATTTTTTCCATAATAGACCATCTCGGCTCATCGTCATCCAAATGCGTGGTTGACCCAATTGAAAAACCAATAGGGCACTGGTAATAGCTATAACAGAACTAATGGAGATGACTCCTGCCATAAAATCTAATCCTGTTGATTGAAATACAAAGGCTAAGGGATCATTCACGTTCAATTCTTTATAGTTCACCATCCCTGTTAGCACAAGCGTTATTAATACATATAAAACGGTACAGATTAAAAGGCAGTAGATCATAGCACGTGGGAGGTCACGTTGTGGATTCTTACATTCCTCCGCTGTAGTTGAAATGGAGTCAAAACCGATGAACGCAAAGAACACAGCTGCAACACCACTTAAAATTCCTTGAATTCCATTAGGTGCGAAAGGACTCCAGTTTGCCGGTTTAACATAAAAAGCACCCCCGATAATAACAAAAAGCACCACGCTGACTTTAAGAATGACCATGATGTTGCTTGCAGTTCTTGATTCTTTAATGCCAATATAGACCAGCCACGTCACCAAAATCGTAATAAGGCCAGCCGGAAGGTTGCAAACAAGGGCAATATTACCTAAGTGGGGAGCTTGTTCATAGGCCGCTGCTGCAATTTTTTCAGAAGAACTGAGAGCTTCGGAGCCCGCTTGTTGTAGTTTATGGAAAGCTTCATAGGCGCCTTCGGAAGAAGTTGTAAGCCACAGTGGAAGTCGGATGCCGAAGCCCTTTAGCATGCTTACAAAGTATTCAGACCACGAGATGGCAACCACCATGTTGGACACTGCATATTCCAAAATAAGTGCCCATCCGATTATCCATGCGAATATTTCACCGAATGCAACATAGGCATAAGTATAGGCACTTCCGGAAACGGGGACGGTGCTTGCAAATTGCGCATAAGAAAGCGCCGTAAATACACATGCTATCGCTGTAAAAACGAATAAAAGCGAAACTGCCGGACCACCGTTATAGCTTGCTAATCCTATTGTACTAAAGATACCCGCCCCAACAATAGCCGCTATACCGAGCGAAACTAGATCTTTTACGCCTAGGACTTTTGCTAATCCTCCGCTTCCTTGATGATACGTGTCTTTTTGGATTTGCTCAACGGTTTTTTTGCGGAAGAGTTTATGAGCCATACGATGTTTGGTTGTTAAACAGCAATTAAAATTAAGGCCCAAACATAAAAAAAATATTTTATTCCGTTGTTATGGACACCAAATAAAGCTGCATCCATTCTTAGGTGAGCCTAATTGTAGTATTTGCTTAAATAATCGGCAATTTCGTTAAAGATCACTTTATAATTGTATGCTAATTCTCTTTCATATACATTTAAGGCATCAGTCAGCTGAAGTTTTTTATCTTCATTTAAGCCTTGCGGCCAAAATTTTTTACAAACTTGGTCTAGAGCGTAGGTAACTTTGGCCATCTCACGATAGGTTCCTAAATATCGATCATTGATAAAAGCATTAAAAAATGTAAGGAATAGTGTGGTATCTTGTAAGCCGGCAAGTTCCAAAAAACGGGATAAGCTTTGACGATCTACATCTTGGAGTTGCCCGTAGAAGTCGTTTTCATGTAGCCAACTATCCTTGAGAAGTAAGCGATCAAGGAGGAGCTCGAGCGCAATGTGTGAAAGAAACGAAGCGCGGATGGGTGTATTTGCAACAACAGGTGACAAATGCGCTTTCAATTGTCTCGTTTTTTCCAAAAAAAACACATTGTTGTGGAAGAACCGGTCTGTAGCCAAGTGGCGGCACCAGCCTTTCAATATCCGAGAAATACGCTGATCATCGATAAACAATGCAACATTCTTCTCGGGAAAAACACGGATATCTCTATCCATATTTCGTAAAAGATCAGGCAGCACAGATCCAAGTGCGCGATGAGGGTCATTTACTTTTCGTTCAAAATAAAAATGAGATAGGAAATTCATGGTACTCAGTTTAAAGTCCTCATCTTTGTCCAATTCTGTTATGTGCAAACTTCCTGTGAATATACATTTTTTATGCCAGTTTTCAAATAGGAGCTTTCGAGTAAAGAACTCCAGGTATTAAATGGAGAAAAAATTACATCGATGAAAAAATAATGCTAAGTTTGCACATTTCATGGGAAAAATAGATAGTTAAATAAATAGACACAGAGATGAATTTTGTTGACGAGCTGCGTTGGAGGGGCATGCTACAGGACATTATGCCCGGAACAGAAGAACAATTAGAAAAAGGAGTAACTTCCGGTTATATCGGCTTTGATCCAACAGGCGATTCGTTGCATGTAGGTCATTTAACGCAAATAATGACTCTCATTCATTTTCAGCGAGCGGGACATAGACCGATCGCTTTGGTGGGAGGAGCCACCGGGATGATCGGAGATCCATCATTCAAATCAGCGGAAAGGAACTTGTTGGACGAGGAAACGCTTCGCCATAATGTTTCATGCTTGGAAAAGCAGTTGAGAAAATTCTTAGATTTTGACAACCGAAGTGGAAAAGGCAATGGAGCCATAATGGTCAATAACTATGATTGGTTCAAAGATTTTAAGTTTTTAGATTTCATACGTGATGTCGGAAAGCTTATCACTGTCAATTATATGATGGCAAAAGATTCAGTAAAAAAGCGATTAGAAGGTGAAAATGGCTTATCATTTACGGAGTTTTCTTACCAGCTTATCCAAGGCTATGATTTTTACTATCTATGGAAACATAAAGGTTGTATGATTCAAATGGGCGGATCGGATCAATGGGGTAATATCGTAACCGGTTCGGAGTTTATTAGAAGGCAGGAAGGAGGAAGTGCCTTTGGTTTAACAACTCAGTTGATAAAGAAGACAGACGGCACAAAATTTGGAAAAACTGAAAGTGGTGCCGTGTGGTTGGATCCTAAAAAAACGTCGCCCTATAAATATTATCAATTCTGGCTTAATGCAAGTGACGAAGACGCAAAAAATTGGATCAAAATTTTTTCCCTTAAAGATAAGGCCGAAATCGATTCGATTATCGCTGAACATGATGCTGCTCCACATTTACGAATTGTTCAAAAGGCGCTAGCCGAGGATATTACGATAAGAACACATTCGGTATCTGCTTACCAAATGGCCGTAAAGACTTCTGAGTTTTTATTTGGAAGCGGTTCTTTGGACTTTCTAAGTGGCATGGACGACGCAGATGTATTGGACGTCTTCGATGGTGTGCCACAGTCTGTAATTAGAAAAGAGGAGTTGAAAAACGGAATCAATGTTGTCGATCTCCTCTCTACCTACGCATCTGTTTTCCCTTCAAAAGGTGAAGCTCGGAAAATGATACAAGGTGGGGGCGTATCCATTAATAGGGAAAAAGTTGGATCGGTTGATCAAACGATTGACCTTTCAAACTTGATTAATAACAAATATATAATTGCACAAAAAGGTAAAAAGAACTATTTTTTACTTATTGCACAGTAAGCCCCTTTTTGAATGTCGGTTACCGGTTGTAGCTCAGCAGCCGGTAACAATAATAGCTATGAGCGAGTGGCTACTGGACCAATAGATTACAACCTCGGATATCACTTTGATCGAAGCGGCCCAATATTTCAAAATGATTATTACTTGAAACGCGACCGAGATCTTGTGTGGCAATAAAAGAGCAACTATTAAGATTAGCCAAGTCAATTATATTGACGCCTCCCGTTAATCCCTTCGGCAATTTGGTAAGTGGATCATTTACATCTCTTATTAATACTTTCATCCAAGGAGGACAGGCAAAAACGCCCTTTGCCTCAGAATAGGCTTGAGACAAAAGCTCAGTCATTCCATATTCGGAATGTATGGCGGTGACGCCGAAACCGGTGCACAATATATTATGCAATTCATCTCGGATCATTTCCTTCCGCTTACCTTTCATTCCACCGGTTTCCATAACGATCAACTCTTTAAAAGAAATGTTATAGTTTTCGACAAAATCAAGCAAAGCATAGGTGACGCCGATTAGCATGGTTGGAATTTTCAGGTTTTGAAGCTCCTTCAATCGTTCATATAAAGCCCGATGGTCATAAAGGAAATAACCGCTATATTGTGGATTGGAATCCTTAATCAGATCATCTACCATATAAATAAGTGAAGATCCTTCGCGTTCCAAATAAGAAGGAAGAAGGGCCAATAGGGCCATGTTTTTTATATCGCCATAAAAAAGCCTGAAAGCTCTTCTGAAACTCTCTTCGTACAAGCTCAAGTCGCTAACCAAATGCCTGCTTGGTTGCATACCGGTAGTTCCCGAACTTGAAAAAATAACTTGACTGATTTGATTATTCAGTATGACTTCTTTTGTTTTAAAAAATTCAATAGGCAGAAATGGAATTTCTTCTGTATGAGAAATATTGTTAGGATTACAGTTGAGATAGTCCAGGTATTCCTTATACACCGCATTCTCCAATGCTTGCTTCTTAAAAATTTGCAATGCAACTTGCTCAAATTGTTCCGATGAGCGTATTTGAAAAATTGCCCTTTTATCGATGTTTACCATATTTACTGAAAACAAAGATACGTGAAAATATTAAAATGCTTTTCTAATGTATTGTCCCGACAAGCCGGCAAAACCCGCTACAAGGCCACCGGGTATACCACTGATCAGCGTCATCCAGATCCAATTGAAAGAGCTTTCAGGTAAGCCCAGCAACAGGCCGACACGGTTAGCTAGTATGTGTCCGTTTAAATAACTTAGATAAAGGCTGTACAAAGCCCAAACACAATAGATTGCAGCAAAGCAAATGATGAAAGCTTTCCATGGCTTTTCGTTGAAAAGATAGGATACAATGACGGAAATTGGTATAATGATCCACCAAGGCAATACTAATTGAGCCGTAAAGATGATTACACAGAGTACGATAAACATTTTCATTATAATAGTATTTTAAAAAGCATGAAGTTTGCCTATTCACTTACGAAAGACAGAAGCAGATTTAGTTGGTAAGCGTAATTTTACTTACAATTCTGTTTTGCAGCTCATTTTTTTCACCTGTCAGGAATAGTAGTTCTTTGAGCTCTCCCTGAAGCCAGGCTTTCAACTGATTGTCATAATAAATGCTACCCGGATTTCCTGACGAGCCACCCGGTAATATGCCATAAGCCTTCGGCCTATGACCAAGTTCGACCACCATTCTCCAGGAAGGGCCGCTCTTTTCCTTGATTGCATTTATTGTACGCCCCGAACCATTGACGGGAAACTTAAAAGATGCCAATCCTTTTATACTCGCCAAGTGAAGAACACGTCGTTCATTGACCGTTCCCCACGCCCAAGTTTCATCGAGCGCACCATATTTTTCTTCCAGGTTCTGTAGGGCGTCGTGAAGTGATTTGGCGAACAGGGTAGCTCGAGGGCTTAGGGTGCCCGTCTTTTCCTTTCCATACCATATTGAATTAGGTTCATTGAGTAAGAGCTCGACGGTACGATCGCGATTGGGATAACGCATTTTCGCCGATTTTTTATCAAACCATTTGCTCCATAATGCATTTTCAATTTCTTTATACCATTGTTCAAAAATGGTTGCAGCAATAGAAGTTGCTTCATAACAATGATCCCAATTTCGCAATAAGGCAAGTGCTTTTCGATCAATGTCATTTAATTCCTGCACCCCTTCAGTAACAGACACCAAGGTATCCAGGATATCGTCCGCCAATATGCTTCTGTTATCGAGCTGAAGTAATCGAAGTGAATCAGCCGTTGCGTGTTCCAGTTTTGCTAGTCGTTCATTTATTCGATGCCCGCGATCATAGGGTGCATACTCCCAATTCAAATAATAAGGATAACTTTGATCAACCGGGGATTGATTTGCCGAACTGACAAAACCGCGTGATGGATTTTTAACGCTTGGGTTCTGCTCGGCAGGAATTCTGTCCGACCAATCGTTCTTGCTGTATTTTCCATCGAGTATAAATTTTCCATGTTCAAATGATTTTAATGGAAAATAGCCGTTTGGTGTAATAGCAATGTTATCCTGATTGTCAGCGAAAATAAAGTTCTGAGCAGGCGCAGTAAAAAATACCAGTGCTTTTCTGTAGTCACCATAGTTCTTGGCTCGATTCAACTCATAAAAGGTTCGCAAATCATTGGAGGGCAAATGGGCAACCCATTTCAAAGCTGCACCCGTTGGTATGTTGTTTGCTAAGTTGCTTTCGCTATTCAGCGGTTCTTCGGTGACGCTAATAGGACCGTGATGGGTGTAGTATACCGTATCGAATACAGTAGCACCTGATCTTACGTTGATTTTTTCTATTCTTTTCGTAGTTTTCTTCCATTCATCATCAACTAAATAGAAGTCTTTTTTTTTATCTTTAAAGGTAATTTGGTACCAATCTAATACGTCTGATCCGACATTAGTCACACCCCAGGCAATGTGCTGATTAAAGCCGATAATTACACAAGGGGCACCTGGGATAGAAACACCGCAAGTGTTGCTGGTGGAACTTTGAAGCTGTACCTGATACCAAATGCTTGGAAGTGTAAGGCTAAGATGTGGGTCATTTGCCAGTATTGGATAGCCCGTGCTGCTTTTTTGCGAAGATATTGCCCAATTATTGCTGCCTAAACCCTCTTCCTTGTTTCCTGCCAGTAAATTATTTTGATCAATAAACTTCATTAAAGAGAGTGACTCTTTGGGTTGTTCTACAGGTGTCTGAATTTTATTTGCAATGTTTGTTCCGTGTACCGCCTTAAATGGCCAAGGCGTTCCCTGTGGGATAATCGGATCTTCTCTAAAAGGATAGTTTGGAAATAAGTTGTCTGTTATTTCTTTTCCATGTGTCTTCAGGATGTTCGTCATATGAAGTTCATCGGTACTACCGGCGAGTGTAGCAGACATTAATTTCAGCAATAAGGCTGAATTTATAGGTTGCCAAGGTTCAGGTGCATAATCTAACAGTTTGAATTCCAAAGGGTAATCAGCAGGAGAGAGATCGGCGATATAAGCGTTTACACCATCGGCATAGGCTTCAAGGATAAGTTTACTAATAGGATCTTTCATACTTTCAGCTAGCATTCGCTCAGCACCCAACATCATACCCATTCTTCGTTGATACCGATCTAACGGAACTGCTTTTGCACCTACTACTTCCGCAAGTCTACCACTTGCATATCGCGTTTGAAAGTCCATTTGCCAAAGTCGGTCTTTCGCAGTAATGTAGCCCTGCGCAAAATAGAGATCATAATCGTTTCTGGCAGAAATGTGGGGGATGCGTTGGTCGTCATAAAAAATTTCGATGGTGTCTTTTATCCCTTTTACAAAAAAGCTTTGATTTTCTGTTTGCGAAAGGGGCTCTGCATTTTTCCAAAAGCCATCAAATGGACTTAAAAACTTTCCTAGAGGAGGGATATCCCCGATTTTTTTATTTAATACGAACGCTAAACCGATACATAGAAAAATAGCTAAGGCTGCTTTTAACTTCATAAGTCTATAGAATATAATGAACGGTTGTAATAGGTCACGACATAAAAGTAACTAAAAACGTCATTTCCTGCAACGTTTTTTAAAAGAAAAGGAGGTGATCTGGAGTGTGCGATACCCAAACTAACGTGTATATTTTGCAAATTACTTTTGTAATTCTTAAGAATAACTTTAATTTTACCGCACTCATCGGGAACGTTTTCATTACGTGTAGTGTTTCCTGAGGCCAATATAAACAGATTGTGTGTTGTCATGAAAGACGTTGACAATTGCCAATCTTAACAAAAGGTATCACCAATAAAATTAAAGTAAATTATGAATTTTTATCCAACGCCCGTTCCTTAAGCTTATCTAGCGATGTATGTATGTAAATGGCCAAATAAATTGGCCCAACAAGCTTCATTATAACCATTAAAACCAATCGAATGAAAAAGAATCATGTTGTCAGTTTTCTGGCGTATTTCATTTTTATGCTAAGCTCTCTCGTTTCTATGGCACAAAGTGGCAGTATAGCGGGAAAAGTTTTAGACGAAAACAACCAACCTTTACCAAGTGCTTCTATACAACTAAAAGAATTAAACAAATCCGTAGGAACGAATGTCGACGGGAATTTTAACATGGCTAATATTCCGAATGGAAGGTACACATTAGTTGCCTCGTTTGTCGGCTATATGCCGCAAGAAAAATCTGTCACGGTTTTAGGCCAGGCAGTTACGGTGACCTTTACCATGCAACCCGATGCGCAGGGTTTGGATGAAGTGGTGGTGGTAGGGTATGGTACCCAACGCAGAAGTGATTTAACGGGAGCTGTTGCTTCCGTTGGCGCCAAGGATTTCAACAAAGGCCCATTAGTTGCAGCCGATCAATTAATTCAGGGTAAGGTGTCCGGTGTGCAGATGATCAATAATAGCGGACAACCAGGGGGCGCTACTACCGTACGTATTCGTGGTAATTCGGCTGTTACAGGTACCGGGCAACACTGTACGTAGTGGATGGCGTTGCTTTGGACGGGCGTTCAGCCAGACCGAGTCAAAGTGGCGGGATAGGTACGAGCCCGGCAGGAAATCCCTTGAGTTTTATTAATCCGGCGGACATTGCCTCGATGGAAATCTTAAAAGACGCGTCCGCAACGGCAATCTATGGTTCAAGAGCTGCTTACGGTGTCGTTTTAATCACAACAAAACGTGGTCAGGAGGGCGGCCTGAAGGTAGATGTCAACTCTTCCGGTGGGATAAGTAATATTATGAGAAGAATCGACATTCTTGACGGCAACCAATATCGAGACGCTTTAAACAAATATGGACTAACAACGGGTGATTTTGGCGATAATGTCGATGCTTTGGATGCGATATTGCGAACCGCTTACAATCAAAATCACAGCCTTTCATTAAGCGGAGGGAACGCTGATAATAAGTACAGAGCATCTTTTGGATATCAGGATCAGCAGGGTATTATCGAAAAAACCGGATTTAAAAGATACAGCGGTTCGTTTAATGGAAATTTCAAAATGCTTAAAAGTAAAAAATTGGGATTGGATGTGAGTTTAATAGCCAGCCAGACCAACGAAAATATAGCACCCCTGGCAACAGACGCAGGAGCGTCAGGTAGTTTACTAACACACGCTTTAGCCTGGAACCCAACTCGGCCATTGCGGAACCCGGATGGCAGTTTGCTGGTAGAACGTGGTAATATTGTTAATCCGCTAGCCATGTCTGAAGCTTATAACGATCGTTCTAATGTATCTACCATATTGGCAAGCTTGTCACCTTATTATAAGTTTAACGATTGGTTGGAGTATCGGATGTTGTTGAGTATTAACTATAACCGGGGAGAACGTCGATCATCCACGCGGAGTTTTATTAATCTTCCAAGTATTCAGGCGGAGCCCGCCAATAATTTCCCTGGGGGATATGCTAGTGTTGCTAATAATGAGCTCATAACTAAACAATTGACTCATACACTCTCATTTAATAGAGAAATTGCCTCCGACCTTAATCTAAACGCGGTGATAGGTTATGAATACATGGATTTCATCAATCGGGGCACCGACATGAATGCACGTGGTTTCGGCGATATTCCTGTAGATTATACCGATGTTATGCAAGCCACTGCACCTGGAAATAGAAATTTGAACTCTTTTAACGATCCTACTACGCAACTACAATCTTATTTCGGAAGGGCTACCTTTAATTTTAAAGATCGTTATCTATTGACTGCTACGGTTCGTATTGACGGTTCTACTCGATTTGGAGAAAATAACCGTTATGGAACCTTTCCTTCATTCGCGGGTGCTTGGAACCTGAAAAATGAAGACTTTATGGCGGATGTTGCTTGGTTGAATCAATTGAAGTTACGTGCCGGTTGGGGTAAAACAGGTAATCAAGAGTTTCCGTCGGGTTCATCACAACGTAGATATTCAATCGGATATGGAGGTGGTGGCCAAACCAGACCTATAAATAATAACGAGAATCCAGACTTACGTTGGCAATCGGATGAACAGATGAATGTGGGGCTGGATTTTGGTTTATTTAACGGCCGCTTGAGTGGTACGGTGGATTATTTTAATAAGAAAACAACGGATTTACTTTTTCCGCAAACACCACAATATCCTGCATCACCGGATGCATCTATTACTTGGATAAATTTGCCGGGAGAAGTAATTAACAAAGGGATCGAACTGAACCTAAATGGTGTAATCGTTGAAAATGATAATTTTCGATGGGATTTAGGGGCGAATGCAACGTTTGTAAGCAATAAGGTACGCAATTTAGGAGAAAATGAAATCATTAGAACCGGTAGCTTAAGCGGACAAGGGCTCAGTGATGTAACGGTGCAAGTAATTCAAAATAATTATCCGCTTTTTGCCTTCGTGACAAGGGAATATTTAGGATTGGATCAAGAAGGGTTTTCACAATATACAGACGACGGTTTTGTGTTTTATCGTGTGGGAAATCCAAATCCAAAAGTGTTATTAGGTATTAGTACAGCGTTAGATTATAAAAAATTCTCTTTCTCTGCAAACTTTAATGGAGCCCTCGGACAAGATATTTATAATAATACCGCTAATGCTGTATTACCTATATCTAATTTAGGGTCTAGAAACATTGCTTCGGAACTAGTAAATTCAAGCATATTAGAGTCGCCAGCCAATCCAATTGCAGCCTCATCACGTTATATTGAAAATGGAAGCTATTTAAAACTTGCCAACGCTACATTAAGTTACCGGGTAGGAGATGTTGGTAACTCCATTAAAAATTTAGGCATTTTTGTTAACGGGCAAAATTTATTTGTGATCACTAAATATAAAGGATTTGATCCTGAGGTGAATGTCAATAAATCGGTAAACAGCGTGCCTTCGGCGGGCATAGATAATGTGACCTATCCAACAGCCAGAACATTTAATTTAGGCGTCAACTTTTCATTATAAATTTTAGCGGAAGAATCATGAGAAATAAATATATAAAGGTCCTTTTACTTGCATTAGTTGCATTTACAGGATGTACAAAACTGGAAGAAGATCTTCATGGGCAAGTAGGTTCCGGTGGCGTTGGCAGCGATGATGTACCAGCGTTGTTAAATGCGGCCTATATTGCTATGCGCAATCCGTACTATGGTCCGTATGGTTGGTGGGCGCTACAGGAATTTCCTACCGATGAAGCTATAGTTCCTACGAGAGGCGGCGACTGGGACGATAACGGTGCTTGGCGAGCGCTTCATTTGCATCGATGGCAATCAGATCATACACGCGTTCACAGTGTGTTTAAAGATGTACTAGGAGTTAGCTATGCGGCAACGGATATTTTGCAGTATAATCCTACTCCCTCGCAAGAAGCCCAAGCTCGATTTCTCCGGGCTTTTGCCGAATTTTCCATTTTAGATGGTTGGGGACAGGTACCTTACCGTGACCCCGGAGAAAATGTTACGCAAAATCCGAGGGTCAGAACTGCGCAAGAAGAAATTGACTACCTGATTTCTGAAGTGACAGAAGTGTTAGACGATTTACCTACGGACAGAATTGATCGTGCTTCACAAGATGCAGCTAAAATTCTGTTGATGAAAATTTATTTAAATAAGGGAGCCTTTTTGAATCGTCAAGCGCCGACTTTTGCCAATGAAGATATGCAGGAAGTCGTTCGGTTGGCGGATGAGATTATCAATAGTGGAGAATACGCCTTAATTGATAATTATTATTTAAATTTCGCGCCAAATAATGGGCAATCGACAACCGAAAATATCTTTACAGGTGAAAATATCGGTGGAGAAAGTTCTGCTACCGGTATGACGAATATGTGGGTAGCTACATTACACTATAATCAAAATCCCCCGGGAAATAATGGTTTCTCTACTTTATCGGACTTCTATAATAAATTTGAAGAAAGTGACGTCCGGAGAGGCGGTGAATATCCCGGTGTAACTAATGTGAGTGGTGTAAGAGTTGGCTTTTTGGTGGGACAGCAAGTAAATCAAAATGGTGAAAACTTAACCGATAGACGAGGAAACCCTTTAGCCTTTACTCCAGAAGTTAGCATTATAGAAAGAGATCAGAATCATTTGGAAGTAGCTGGTATACGTGTTATTAAGTATCCAATTGACTATGCGAACGGTTCTACGAGCTTGTTAAATAATGATTGGGTATTCTACCGTTATTCGGATGTTTTATTAATGAAGGCCGAGGCGTTATTACGGTTGGGACAAACCGGCGAAGCCCTTAACTTAGTCAATCAAGTACGGACAAAGCGCGGTGCCAGCAGTTTTACCGAATTGAACGAACAGCTATTATTGGATGAATTAGGCCGGGAATTCTTTTGGGAAGGACATCGGAGAACTGATCTCATCCGTTTTGGCAGATTTCTGGAAGCCTGGCAAGAAAAACCGGCATCAGACGCGAAAAATCTGTTGTTCCCGATTCCTTTGAACCAATTGGGAAACCCAAATTATACACAAAATCCAGGATATTAGTATTCAAGCCGGGCAGTAGCTGCCCGGCTTGAATATTATTTAGTATTGTTGATTTCTTGCTGTTCCCTTAGTCGAGCCACATTGTTTTTTTCACCAAAATCACTGGTTTTTGAAGTGAAGTCTTCCATTAAACTTGTGACTGCATCCAGGTTATCTGCTGTGCGCTGATGGATTTCGGGAAGAATCTGTTCAAGACTTTTATCATCTACTTCAATGTTCTCTACTTCAATGTTACTTATTTTTTCAAGAATAGCCTGTTGGCTATTTCGCAAATCTTCTAATTGACGGACAATCTTTTCCATCAATTCAAACTTTTTTAGTTTATCCATATCTCAAGCTCTTGTTTTCCTAATCACTAACAAGAAATAAAATTAATTTGTTTGTTCAAGTAACATATTATAAGAAGATAGATTAGCAAAGCAGTTGGTTTACAATGCTTTGTAAGCTTGGAATAACGATCAGCTTTATCTAAGTTTGTTAATAGAATTATAAATAATGAGCCAAATAAACATCAAAAAATTAGCAGCCGCTTTGGGTTTATCTACCTCGACTGTTTCCCGAGCCTTTCGAAATAATAGCGATATCAATCCGCTTACTAAAGAGCGTATTTTACGCATGGCCGATGAATTAGGTTATTCACCTAACCTTTATGCTAGTAATCTGCGCGAATCAAAGAGTAAAACAATCGCCATCATCATTCCGGAATTTGATAATAACTTTTTCTCGCAAGCGATCAAAGGTATTGAGCAACAAGCGAGACGTAATGGCTACCATACATTGATTTATGTTACAGAAGATGATGTAAAACAGGAGGCCACATTTATCCGATCGTTATGCAATGGAAGGGTAGAGGGGGTGGTTATGTCAGCGTCAGGAGAGGGGTTAAAACATGTTCACTTAAATATGTTGAAAGAAAGGGGGATTCCATTAGTTTTTTTTGACCGCTGCTATGAAGACGTAGAAGCTACTTGTGTAACGGGAAACGACTATGAGAGCAGCTATGAAGCAACACTCCATTTAATCATGAACGGATGTAAGCGGATTGCTTACCTAGTGGTAAATAAGAATGTATCTATCGGGAAGATCAGGATGCAGGGTTATTTAGACGCGCTAAAGAGTGCCGGTTTACCATGTGAGGACGAGTTGATTATTGAATGCACAAACGATAAGGAAGAAATATATAAATCTATTAAACGATCTTTTGAGAAAATGAAACCCGATGGTGCTTTCGCCTCTGTTGAGCGGTTAGCAATGACTACTTTGCGATATTGCGCAGATGTAAAATTGGAGATTCCTTCAGATTTTAAACTGGTTTGCTTTTCTTGCTTGGAAATTGCCGATATGCTGAACCCTCCTTTAAGTACTATTAAGCAACCAGCTTTCGAGATGGGCAAACGCGCCGCAGAAATTTTATTTGAGGCTTTATGCAATAAGGAGTCCGTAACGGAAAAGCAGGTTATTCTTCTTCCTTCGACTATTATTCCCCGAAAATCAACTGCCGTTGTTAATAACTAAGTGTTTGTTTAATACTAAAGCAATCGGTCTTTAAACAGAGCCAAACTGCCTAGTTTGCGTTACCCTAGCATGAATCAACTAACTAAACCACGTCTCAGCACTTTGCAAATATTTAATATGAGCTTAGGCTTCTTAGGAATCCAAATAGGTTTTGCGCTTCAGAACGGAAACGCTTCCAGAATATTGCAAACCTTTGGTGCTGATGTCGAACATTTGTCTTTATTCTGGTTAGCCGCGCCTTTAACCGGTATGATTGTGCAACCACTCGTAGGGCATTACAGCGATCGGACGTGGGGCAGGCTCGGCAGGAGGCGTCCTTATTTTCTAACCGGGGCGTTATTAACGGCTATTGCCCTATTATTGATGCCAAACGCCGCGGTTTTAACAACAATTTTACCTCCGTTGATAATAGGAGCGGGTATGTTAATGATAATGGATGCTTCCATTAATGTGACGATGGAACCATTCAGGGCGTTGGTCGCCGATAATTTACCCAATGAGCAAAGGAGTAAAGGCTTTTCTGTGCAAAGTTTTCTTATTGGAGTCGGCGCAGTTGTTGGTTCCTGGTTACCCTATGTGTTAGCAGAGTTCTTGGGTGTCTCTAAATTAGCAACGGAAGGGCATCTTCCCGACAATGTAGTCTTTTCGTTCTATATAGGCGCTTTCATCCTGGTGATGAGCGTAATGTGGACGGTGGTGACGACAAAGGAGTATACACCGGCAGAACTGAATGCCTTCGAAAAATCCGAGAATAGAACTACTATCAATCAGAAAGACATAAGAGGTTTAACGGCTATTCTGAACGATTTAAAACAGATGCCAAAAGCAATGAAACAATTGGGCCTTGTACAATTTTTCTCTTGGTTTGCATTATTCTCTATGTGGGTTTTTAGTACACCTGCAATAGCAGAACATGTTTATAGTGTTAAAGTAGGAGATTCGTCCTCAATCGATTTTGCAAATGCCGGCAATTGGGTTGGTGTGTTATTCGGTATTTACAATGCAGTTTCAGCCCTTTATGCATTAGTTTTACCAAGAATAGCTAAATATTTCGGACAGAGCGCTACCCATGCCATATCACTTTCGTTGGGAGGATTCGCTTTGTTGTCTATTTTTTTTATCCGCGATCCGTACCTTTTGACCCTGCCCATGCTGGGTATCGGTATTGCGTGGGCGAGCATTTTGGCTATGCCTTATGCCATTCTTTCTGCAAATTTACCAGCTAATAAAATGGGTGTATATATGGGTATTTTTAACATCTTTATCACTTTTCCACAGATTATAAACGGCCTTTGTATCGGTTATATCATAAAGTATGTGTTTAATGGAAAGGCCGTTTATGCACTTATATTGGCAGGTTTTTTTATGTTGTTTGCCGCTATTTCGGTATTAAAGATTAAAGGTAATGCACAAGATTAAGTACCTAAAAGGCACCTATCATAGGCTATTCATTCAGACGCTGTTATTCTCCCTAACGACACTAAACGCGTTACGTATTTTCCAATAATATCAAATTCCAGGTTAACCCGATCACCGACTTTTACCATATGCATAGATGTATGCTCAAACGTATAGGGTATGATTGCTACCGAAAACCTATCTTCTTTTGAATCCACTACGGTTAAGCTTATTCCATTTACCGCTATGGAGCCCTTTTCTACTGTGATATTTCCGACAGAAGGATCATATTGAAAGGTATATATCCAGCTCCCAAGCTCATCCTTAATTTGGATACAAGTGGCGGTTTGGTCTACATGCCCTTGAACGATATGTCCGTCTAAACGACTTCCAACTAATGTACACCGCTCCAAATTTAATTTGTCACCTTCTTTTACTTCATCAAAATTGCTTTTTGTTAACGTTTCCTGAATAGCGGTCACGGTGTGACGGCCAGGACTAAGAGCCACCACCGTAAGGCACACCCCGTTATGAGATACACTTTGATCTATCTTTAAATCATCTGAAATATCGGAAGCTATCGTTAGATGCAAGTTTGTGTCCTCTCGTTTTATATTTTTTACAATTCCCAATGTTTCGATAATGCCTGTAAACATGTTTCCGGTTTTTTTAACAAAGGTACATTTCCATTTGATATCCTAAAACAATTCGGTGTCATGAAGTAGCTAATTGTAAAAAGTACACTATATATTACCATAAATATGGAGATACAAAAACAAGTTTTTCAGTGTTATTAATGCTGTTTTTATACCAATTGTATAAACGGTATAATAAAATTGTGTATTAATTTTTCTGTATTTACTTGTAATAATATCCTGAAAGGTGTATTTTGTGCCACGATTTTCAGGTTTTGCAGCGTATTTTGTTTTTGAACGCTTGCTTGAGAGAAATTTTTTAAATTAGAAAATGATATAAATCAATATTAACTAAAACCAATAACATGATCATTATTGCAGATGGCGGTTCAACCAAAACGAATTGGTGCCTGATCAATGACTCCGGTAAAAAAATCTATTTTAACACTGAAGGGTATAATCCTTATTTTGTATCGAGCGATTACATTGTAAGTTCTTTGAAAAAGGGGCTTCCAAAAGATTTGCCGTTCAGTGAAGTAAGAGAGGTCAACTATTACGGTGCGGGGGTTCACAACGAAGAAAAAGCGGCTATTGTTGCAATGGCTATCAAACAAGTATTTAGTCGATCGGAAGTATTTGTAGGACACGATTTGTTAGCAGCTGCCAGGGCTTTGTTAAAAGACAAAGCTGGATTTGCTGCCATTTTAGGAACAGGAACCAATACCTGTATTTATGATGGAAAAGACATCGTTCAGAATATTGATTCTGCAGCCTATATATTGGGTGATGAGGGCAGCGGATGCTATATTGGAAAAAAACTTTTAACAGATTATGTACGCGGCTACATGCCAAGTGATGTAAGAGAAGTTTTTTGGGAAACATTTAAGCTTACGCCGGATGATGTAATGGACGCTGTTTACACCAAGCCACTGGCGAATCGATTCTGCGCGAGCTTTAGTAAGTTCGTTTACGATATCATGATCAATATCGAATATTCACGAGGATTGGTAAAGAGCTCTTTTGAAGATTTCTTTAAGAATTTAGTTGTTCATTATCCTGACTATCAAAAATATTCATTTAACTGTATCGGCTCCGTAGCTTATAACTTCCGGAATGTCTTGGAGGAGACGGCACATGAGTTTGGTATGGAGTTTGGCAGAATTGTTCGGTCACCGATCGATGACCTGGTGAAGTTTCATCAAGAGAAAATTAATGCTTAGTTAAACTTGGCATAGTCTATAAAAAGTAAAGGGTTTCTAAAGACCCTTTACTTTTTTAAGAAAAGTTCAACTCATTTTTAAAGATCTTATTGTATTTTCGCTTATCAAATTTGTACAGTTTGGCGGCACGATAGGAAACCCCTTTTTGCTTTTCATCCAATTCTTTTAAGACATTGTATTTAAGCATCTTCTTTCTGAAATTTCTTTTATCTAGTTTTTTGTCCCAAATAGCTTCATACAGTTGTTGCAATTGGGTAAGCGTGAATTTTTCAGGAAGCAGTTCAAAAGCTATCGGACTGTGACTGACTTTACGCCGTATTTTTTCTATGCTTTTTTCTATTATATTTCGGTGGTCGAAAGCAAGTTCAGGCAGGTTGTTAAGGGGGTGCCACTGCGCTTTTCTCACGTAGTTGGTGGACGGCTTCAGATTGAGGTTGACAGCTTCCAATCGCAACATAGCATAGTATGCCACCGTTATGATTCTTCCTTGAGGGTGTCTTTTTAGGTCACCGAAGGTATAGAGCTGTTCCATATATATTCCCTTTAACCCCGTGTGTTCCAGTAAAATACGTTTAACTGCATCATCGATCGTTTCATTGTGTTCAACAAAAAAACCCGGAAGTCCCCACCAATCTTTGAAAGGATATTCATTTCTTTCAATTAAAAGGACTTTCAGCTCACCTTCGTTAAAACCAAAAATAACACAGTCAGCCGTAAATATAGATTGTAGATGTGGTAAGTTTGATTGCAAAATTCTGTTTTTTAAGGTTCAATTAAATATCCAATTCTCAGTTCCATAGACGCCCATAAAATTGAGCAATTGATTGCTAATTTCAAAACGTTAGGTACTTTAGGCAAATAAACTCAAAATTATGGAAGAAAACTATAAAAGCAAAAAACTTATCCACTTCCGCTACGTTTTTAGTATTTTTAGAATGTTCGTAACGAAAGAATAAAAGCTGATGCGAAAAAGTAAAAAAAAATACAAATAAATAGCAATAGTGTAAGAAATACACCTTATATTCGTGCTTTGATGTGAAGTGAAGCAACCTAATACGCACGCTAACGCTATATTTTAATGAGCAATGCGGATGTGTTTCTTCAATTCATAATGAAAGTTAAATTCAAGTGAAACCTATATAGATTATTTACAGTGGACAATTCAATCAAACGTATAGGCGTATTTACTTCAGGGGGAGATGCTCCAGGGATGAACGCATGTATTCGGGCGGTAGTTCGTACCGCCATTTATGAAGGCAAAAAAGTAAGTGGTATATTGCATGGATATCAAGGAATGATCGATGGGAATATCATCGATATGAATAGTCGTTCGGTCAGTAATATTCTTCAACTGGGAGGTACTATTTTAAAAACAGCACGTTGCTTGGACTTTAGAACACCTGAAGGACGTAAAAAGGCCTATGATAATATAAGAGCACAGGGAATTGATGCTTTGGTAGCTATTGGAGGAGATGGAACTTTTACCGGGGCCGAAGTGTTCTCCAGGGAGTATGATATTCCGGTTGTTGGCGTACCAGGTACTATAGACAATGATTTATACGGATCCGACTTTACCTTGGGATATGATACAGCTAACAACACGGTGATTGATGCAATAGATAAGATCCGTGATACAGCGGCTTCTCATGATCGTTTGTTTTTTATTGAGGTAATGGGACGCGATTCGGGCTGCATTGCCTTAAACTGCGGTATTGCAGGAGGTGCTGAGGCCATTTTGTTACCTGAGAAGGAAACAGGTATTGACGAGCTTATTCAAAAATTGGAAAATGCTGCGAAAGACAAGAAAACTTCTACCATTGTAATTGTTGCTGAAGGTGATAAAAATGGAGGGGCATATAATGTAGCTAAAAGGGTTCAGGAAAAGTTCGATTTTTATGATACCAAAGTTACCATATTAGGCCATTTGCAAAGGGGCGGCTCTCCGAGCAGCTTTGACCGTGTATTGGCCAGCCGGCTGGGCTTTGCAGCCGTTAAAAGGCTATTAAGAGGTGAGACAAGGATAATGGTTGGTTTGCGGGGAAATGATATTGTGACAACCCCTTTGGAGGTTGCGCTCCGAAGCAAGGAATTTAAATTAGCCGATGATATGATCGAAATGATGAATGTTTTAGCGATTTAGTCAATTAAGATGATTGCCGTAGTGTACAGTGGTTCGAGATTTGCTGATTGGCGATTAGCCGATAAGGGTAAGGTTGTTGCCGGGTTTAAAACTATGGGTATTAATCCTTATCATAATGATGAGCGGTACATAAGCCAGGTTTTGAACAAGAACAACAGTCTGATAAACTACGCTGAAAAAATAAAGAAGATTTATTTCTTCGGTGCAGGTGCCTCTTCTGATGAGCGTAAGGAGACGGTTTACAATGCCTTTAAGGAATTTTTCCGCTATAGCAAAGTGCTTGTTGAGCACGATATGCTGGCAGCTGCCCTCGCTACGGGAGGCAATGAGCAGGCGCTTGTAGGGATATTAGGCAGTGGCTCCAATGCTGCCTATTATGATGGCAAAAGAATTTACGAGACTAACTACGGGCTAGGCTATATTTTGGCAGACGAGGGTTCGGCAAATTGGATGGGCAGATATCTTCTGCGAAATTATTTATCCGAAACTTTACCCATTGATCTCGAGAATAAGTTCACCAGCTATTATCCTCTTGATCGGAAGCAAATTATGGATAAAGTTTACAGGAATCCAAATGCTGCATTATTTCTAAGCTCCTTTGCCGACTTTGTTGCAGAACAAAAAAGTCATGAATTCGTTCATAATATGGTGATGGAGGGTTTCAATTTATTGTTTGAAACGTATTTTGTTCCGTTGAAAGAGCGGTATCATTATCCGAAAATAAATTTTACCGGAAGTGTGGCTGCCGGTTATGAGCCCTGGTTAAGGCAAGTAGCTAATAATCATGGCATGGAAGTGGGAGTGGTTATCAAAGAGCCGATTCAGAATCTTTTAAATTATTATTTAAATAAAAATTAGTTAAAATGAAAATTGGAATTAATGGATTTGGACGTATAGGACGTCTTGCATTTAGGGCTGCTATAAACCGTGAAGGTATAGAAGTTGTTGGTATCAACGATTTAGTTGATCCGGAATACATGGCCTATATGTTAAAATACGATTCTACACATGGTCGTTTTGATGGAACGGTAGAGGCAAAAGATGGAAATTTAATCGTTAATGGAAAAACTATTCGTGTAACAGCCGAAAAAGATCCTGCAAATTTGAAATGGGGAGATGTAGGCGCCGAGGTAATTGTTGAATCAACAGGTTTGTTCCTAACGCAAGAAACTGCTCAAAAACATATTGATGCCGGTGCTAAGAAAGTGGTAATGTCAGCTCCCGCTAAAGACGACACGCCTACATTTGTCATGGGTGTAAATCATAAAGAACTAAGACCTGATCAACATATCGTTTCAAACGCGTCTTGTACTACCAATTGTTTGGCTCCGCTTGTAAAAGTGTTGCACGACAAATGGGGAATCGTTGAAGGTTTGATGAGCACCGTACATGCTGTAACAGCTACCCAAAAAACGGTGGATGGCCCTTCCGTAAAAGACTGGAGAGGAGGACGTGGTGCTTATCAGAATATCATCCCTTCTTCAACAGGTGCTGCTAAGGCGGTAGGCTTGGTTATCCCTTCAATCAAAGGTAAATTAACGGGTATGTCTTTCCGCGTTCCTGTTCCTGATGTATCGGTAGTGGATTTAACAGCTCGTTTAGAGAAACCAGCTACATACGAAGAAATTAAGCAAGCTTTCAAAGACGCATCAGAAGGCGAATTAAAAGGTATTCTAGGATACACTGAAGATGACGTTGTTTCAGAAGACTTTAAAGGGGATGCAAGAACCTCTATTTTCGATGCAAAAGCAGGTATTGCTTTGAACGATAATTTTGTAAAAGTCGTTTCCTGGTACGATAATGAATGGGGATATTCCAATAAACTGATCGACTTGGTTCAGGAAATTGGCAAATTGTAAAATTGTTAAGTAGTTAAGTAGGTAAATAGTTAAATCAACTATATGCCTACTTAACGTTTTAGCTATTTAACATCGCTACTATCTTCCTAATTTTATGCTCATTACTTACCTCGATCGTATCGCCCATATTGGTTATTGCCATGTTGTGATAGATCATTTTACTTGGAATAGGTTCTTTTGCTGATGTATGGAATTCTTTAGCATTGGTCGATTTTTTTAATTCTGTAATGTTTTGTTCATTAATGCCCGAACCAGGCATAATGACGATTCTATCACCTGCCTTTTCAACTAAGGTCTTTAAGAATGCAGTTCCTTCTGTCGCAGTATTTTCCATACCCGATGTCAATATACGTTCGCAGCCACATTCTATAATATCTTCTAGCGCTTTTAAACCATCATTGCTGCAGTCGAAGGCGCGATGGAAGGTAACACCCATTGGAGAGGCTAGTTTAACCAATTCTTTCGTTCGCTCGATGTCTACATTCCCATCTTGATCTAGTAGACCAATCACTATACCATCGCAGCCAAGCTGTTTGCATATAGCGATATCTTCTTTCATGACGGTAAATTCATCATCAGAATAAAAGAAGTCTCCTGCACGTGGTCTAACCAGTACATATACCTTTATTTTAAGCAGCTTGCGAACGCTTTTTATGGTTCCATAGGAAGGTGTTGTTCCGCCTTCATTTAAATTCTCACAAAGCTCGATGCGTTGGGCACCGCCAAGTTGCGCGGACAAAGCGGATGCAAGTGAGTTTGCACATATTTCGAGTGTCATATGTAGTTGTTGGTTATTAGTCATCAGTTGTTGGCGGAAGAAGCTAGGCTTCAAAACTCATAACACGAAAACGTTATTTAGTATATACTTTTCCCTTTAATAAGTAAGTCTTGTTGTTCTTCATTACACACGGCAAACGAAAATCCTTGT
The DNA here is from genome assembly GCF_030372825.1 of Olivibacter sp. 47. Lineage (NCBI taxonomy): Bacteria > Pseudomonadati > Bacteroidota > Sphingobacteriia > Sphingobacteriales > Sphingobacteriaceae > Olivibacter > Olivibacter sp. 47. Next base: position 3,418,149 of record NZ_JAUCNR010000001.1, on the reverse strand, counting down.
TGTAGGGCATAGGCGCCATATTCACCTTGCTTATTCATGGCTAAGAAGCCAACTTGGATTTCCTTCGCTTTCGCGGGTTTTTTCTTTACAATGCGCTGAACGGCTTCCTTGCAGGCATCTTCCGGTGAATAACCTTGGCGCATTAATTCAACAACCAGAAAGCTTCCAACGGTTCTGACCACTTCTTCACCCACGCCCGTAGAAGTAGCAGCACCTATTTCGTTATCTACATACAAGCCGGCGCCAATAATGGGACTGTCACCCACCCGGCCATGCATTTTAAAAGCCATTCCACTTGTGGTGCAGGCACCGCTAAGGTTGCCACGGTTATCCAAAGCTAGCATACCAATTGTGTCGTGATTATATTGATTACCTGGTAATTTATTTGGCGAAAAATGCTGATTTTCAATATTCATAATCGGCTTGTACTCAGCTTTTTTTAACCATTCTTTCCAAGCTTTCTCTGATTCTTTTGTCAAAAGGTTTTCCTTCTTAAAACCGTTTTCCAATGCAAATTGAAGCGCACCATCACCTGCAAGCATTACATGTGGAGTCTTTTCCATTACCAACCTGGCGACTGAAATGGCGTGTGTAATATGCTCCATAGCTAACACGGCCCCGCAATTGCCATTCTCATCCATAATGCATGCGTCTAATGTCACGTGTCCATCGCGATCAGGATAACCGCCTTTGCCAACGGTAACATTTTTAAGATCGGCTTCCGGCACTTTTACACCAGCTTCGACGGCATCTAATGCACGTCCTCCTTCTTTTAATATTTGCCATGCAGCTTGATTGGCTGCAATCCCAAAATCCCAGGTGGAGATGACAATAGGCTTGGAAGATTTTGCGGAAAACGAGAGTGGATGTCCATATGTTTCGTTCTTAATTCCCAAGGCAACAGTTCCGATAATGCCTTGACGAATGAACTTTCTTCGATTGATCATTCTAGTTTATTTATATCGATGCAAACATAAAAAAAACTCTTTAGAAAAACGGCAAGTAAGTGACATGCAAAAGAAATCGTTGCGCAAAATGCGTTATTTTGCATTTTTATATAAAAATTATGCAAAGATAATTTGCTCTTCTTGACATATACGTTAATTTAGTACCCAATACCTCCATCTGAATTATATGAAAAGGATCACAATTCTTGTTCTATTCGCTTTAGGGCTTTGTTCGCGGTTAAATGCACAGCAGAATTTGCCCCTAGAAGAAAGAATTGTACACTTAATAGAGCTCACACGCAGTAAATATGCATTGGATAAAAGGACAGTTGTTTTTGAAGCTTATACCGATTCTTTAGGAAGATGTGTACTTGAAACGAGCAGCAATGTAGCAGCCGCCTATTTTCGTGAACAATACCAAACTGCCAATATAAACCAGCCTTTGTTCATTAATACTTTGCCGGACGCGGCGCTGGAAGATACTACTTTCGGTGTAATAAATGTTTCTGTAGGTAATATGCGTACGTTCCCCAAAAACGCTGCGGAAATGGCCAGTCAAGCACTGCTCGGTTGGCCTGTTGATGTATTGAGAAAGAAGGAGGGGTACTATCTAGTGCGAACGATCGATAGTTATATTAGCTGGCTAGATGAAGCGGCTATTTCGTTAAAAACAAAACCTGAAATAGATGATTGGAATAGAAAGGAAAAAGTAATAGTTGTAGGCGACTACGGGCATGTCTACAGTGATCTGGATAAAAGGTCTTTACGAGTTTCTGATATAGTGATGGGAAATATATTGGTAAAAGAGGGTGAGTTCGAGGATTTTTTTAAAGTCATTTTTCCCGACGGCAGACGTGGTTATATCGATAAAGCAATAGCGCTGGATTATGAAGATTGGAGACACGGGCTTAACCCATCAGCAGATGCAGTTCTGGGAATTGCAAAAACAATGATTGGTGTGCCTTATCTATGGGGAGGAACATCGATAAAAGGAGTTGATTGCAGTGGATTTACAAAGACAGCCTATTTAATGAATGGTTTTATCATTCCGAGAGACGCTTCACAACAAGTCTTAGTAGGAGAGCCCATTAATATTTTAACGAATGATAAACTTGATTTATCCAAAGCACTTAACAATTTAAAACCAGGCGATCTCCTATTTTTTGCTGGAGGAAAGCATAGAAGCTCAAATGCCAAGGTAACCCATGTGGCATTATATATAGGCAATGGCAGCTTCATCCACGCCGCAGGCAAGGTGAGGATCAACAGTATGGTGCCCGGAGCCTCCAATTATGATGATTTTGAAAGTCGAACGGTAGTAGCAGCGCGTCGCTATTTAGCAAACCGGGAAATAGAGGGCATAAAGAAGGTGAAATAGTTCGATTGACACCTCGTTTCTTCCAGTCTGTTTCCTCATTATTGAATATAATTTTTAAAGTTTTCATCCAGCTCTTTCGACAAGTCAACCAAATAACCATTTACAATGGCATACTTAGGTTCATCCTCTTTAGCAAGAAAAAAATTCGCCTGACTTCCTAGCGTTGGACTGTTGCCATAAATTGTTCCGTTACCGGTTAAAAGAAGCGGCCATTTATAGTGTTTATTATTCGCTACGTTTTTAACTTGAACAGCAATGTAACCTGCTCGCAATAATCCGATAACCTTTTCCTTTGTGAGTTCGTTGAGATGATTTATTGCTGTCGGATACAATTTCCCTTTCATAAAACTAAGCCCTTTCGCATCCAACTCCTCATAGCCATAACTATCTTTCAGGTCACCTACATCGTCAATTCTACCTCGTATATAAAATGCACTGTCCGGTGCATTCAATTCGTCTCTTTTAATCGCTAGATCAATCGGATAGGTTACCGAGTCTCGTTCAGCTTGGATATTCCTTATTAATAGATCACATAGTTTAGTCGCATTTTCAGGAATATCTTGATAAGCCTTTTGTTCATACTGGGTATAACTTTCTTGTGCGATCTCAATCAAGGCGTTTAAAATAATCAAAAAGTTTAGCTTTCGGATATATTGCTTTTCGGGATCATTCTTATAACCTCCCGATTCGATGAGCACCGTGCTGGCTCCCCATTTCTGAAAATTGTCGCCGAAACCGCGGGGTTCATGTGTGTCATCGTATTTAGCCACACCATTGGGGATGTATTGCTGTAAGATTTTATTCATTCCCACAATAAGTTGCATCGCTCGGCCCCTTACATCATTAATGTCTTTTTCATGATTATAAGCTGGTGCCAAGAACGATATTGTCGCTGGATTTGGCGTGCCCGGAACGTTGTAATAAATATGTTGATCATGCAAATTAAAGCCGAATGCCGGTTTGTTAACTTCGGCAGCATGTTTTAGTATGCGAGCCTCCGGGCTCGCGGTTTCGCGGGCATCTCGATTTAAATCGATGTCCAACGCATTTCTGCGGTTAAAAATTTGAGCACCATCGGGATTGATCATGGGTAGAAAGTACAATGTTGTTTCTTTGTTTAGCAGATTTCGAACGGAATCAAATTGGTCATTTCTACCCTCCAAAAAATTAAAGAGATCAAATAGCGCCATGGTAGCGGTACTTTCGTTACCGTGCATTTGTGACCATAGCATCACTCGTTTATTTCCTGAGCCATATTTCAGCTGATAAAGCGTTCTTTTTTGTACGGATTGGCCTAACTTACTTATTTCAAAAAGCTTACTCTCTCCTCGTTTTAATATCAAAGGCTCTATATCTGCGTGTTTAAATCGACGATGCGTAAGATCTTTTTCTTTAAAAGTTTCAAAAGCAGTTGCTAACATAGCGGTATCGGGACTATAGTTTTTTTTGTTGTTAAAGCTGGATTTTTCGCGCTGACAGGCGCTTATTGTAAGTAAAGCAAAGAATACGATTTTAATTAACTTCATATTGCACGGGATTGTGAGAAATAACCACAGACCTAATTCATTTTAAGAAACCATCTTCCCTTCAACAAGAAATGTGCCTTCATTTGCGTTCATCGTAACTTCTGCGCCGACAGGAAGAATAAACTGCTCGCGAATATGACCAATTAGTGCACCCTGATAAGCGGGTATACGAAGTGGTTTAATATAATCTTCTAAAATTTGATCGAGTGTCAATGAGCCATAACCACCACTAGGCGAGCAATCTGTGCATTTTCCAAAAATAAAACCTCTGATTTTATCGAGTGTACCGTTTAGCTTCAGCTGACAAAACATGCGTTCAACTCGATATGGTTCTTCTGATACATCTTCCAAAAATAAAATGCTATTATCAAAATCTGGATAATATTTTGAACCGGCAATACTGGTCAAAACGGTAAGATTTCCACCTAATAATTTGCCTTTGGCAATACCGGGGACAATTGTTTGGATACGGTTTTGCCTTGGAATAAGATCGTCACCTTTGTTCAATGGATTGCGGTAGAGTGGGGGGATGCCGTTAAAGAAAATATCTCGGAATTGCTCCACGACTAGGGTCGGCCAGGAACTCGATCCTACCGGGCCATGAAAAGTTATCAAACCTGTTTGACTGTGTATAGCAGCGTGTAAAGCTGTAATGTCACTATATCCCAAAAATATTTTAGGATGGTGTCTTATTAGATTGTAATCTATTTTATCTAACAACCTCGCAGCGCCTGAACCTCCACGCATGCAAACTATAGCTTTAACCCGCGTATCTTCGAACATATCATGCAAGTCATCCAATTTTTGTTTATCATTCCCTGCAAGATGGCCGAAGCGATCATGGGTATGTTTACCCCATTTAACTTTAAATCCCAGGGCTTCGAATGTCTCTTGTGCTAGCATAAATGGCAAGTTTCCATCAATAGCCGACGAGGGAGAAATGATACCAATAGTATCGCCCGGTTTTAATTTTTCAGGATAAATCGGGGCGATCTTAGGCATGTTTTTCTTGGCAGCCTGCACCGTAGGCAGGTTCAAATTCGCCGATGTGACATATGCTATGCCAGTTCCCATGAAACGCAAAAGAGTTCGTCTATCCATTGCCTAATGGTTGTGATTGAATTTACCTGAATTAGCTAATCTCTTTCAAATAATAGGCGTTTCCCCGGTTCGTTGCTCACAATTTTTTCATTTTCAAAAGCCAGATTTCCGGAGACAATCGTATGTGTAATCGAGGATTTAAATGTATATCCATCAAACGGCGACCAGCCACATTTTGATAGGATGTTGGATGAACTTACAGTATATGGTTTGTTCAGATCAACTAATACAAGATCTGCGAAATAACCTTCACGAATAAAACCTCTATTTTCAACCTGGAAACAAATTGCCGTATTATGAGCGGTTTTCCAAGCAATATCTGTTAGCGTTAGCTTTCCTTCATGGTATAAGTCAAGGAGGGCTTGGAGTGCATGCTGTACTAAAGGTCCTCCTGATGGCGCGTCGATATACGGCTTGGATTTTTCTTCCAGCGTATGTGGCGCATGATCGGTAGCTATTACGTCTAATCTTCCGTCCAACACCGCTCGTAGAATTTCTCTTTGGTCTTCCTTCGTTTTTACCGCAGGGTTCCATTTGATGAAATTGCCCTTCGTTTTATAGTCCTGATCGTTAAACCACAAATGATGAATGCATGCTTCTGCCGTTATTCTTTTTTCTTTAAGCGGTATATCGTTTCTAAACAGGTGCGTTTCCCTTGCGGTCGAAATATGTAAAATATGTAATCGAGTACCAAACTTCTCCGCAAGTGCTACTGCGCTTGAAGATGATAAATAACAAGCTTCGGCAGATCGTATCAAAGGATGCATATCCGGCGTAAGTTTATCGCCATACTGATTCTTGAAATTTGTTAAATTTTGCCGTATTGTAGCTTCATCTTCGCAATGTGTTGCAATAAGGATAGGTGCATTTCTAAAGATAGCCTCTAAGGTCTTTTGGTTATCAACAAGCATATTTCCGGTTGATGATCCCATAAAGACTTTGATACCACAGACATCTTTGGGATTGGTTTTTAATACTTCCTCCAAATTGTCATTAGCAGCTCCCATAAAAAAGGAATAATTTGCCAACGAGTTTTTTGATGCTATTCTATATTTGTCTGCTAACAACCCCTGAGTCAACGTATTTGGAACCGTGTTGGGCATTTCCATAAAGCTGGTAGTACCACCGGCAACGGCGGCCCTGCTTTCATGCCATATATCTGCTTTGTGTGTCAAACCAGGTTCTCGAAAATGGACTTGATCGTCGATTAGGCCCGGAAAAAGATGTAGACCCTCCGCACGAATTATGTGATCGGCCGGGTGGTTAATCTCTGACGAAATCATTTCTATTATACCATGGTTTATATATAAATCAGCGATCTGAGTAGTTCCTTCGTTTACAATGGTAGCGGCCTTGATTAAAATGGATGACATAGTATTTTGTTCAGTATGATAAGTCAAACTTAGGCAAAATTGGCTTCATAAACAATTTTATCCAATCCAATCAATTCTCTATCTTTGCAGGCTATGCACAAATCATTTGAGGACTTTAAGTTTAACAGGCAAATACTGAACGCAATAGCTGACGCGGAATATAAAGAGCCTACGGCTATTCAACAAAAGGCGATTACTCCAATACTTGCCGGGCAGGACGTGATGGGTATTGCTCAAACGGGTACAGGAAAGACGGCCGCTTACGTATTGCCCATAATTATGAAGCTCAAATATGCCCAGGGATCAGACCCGAGAGCATTGATCTTATCGCCGACAAGGGAATTAGCAATGCAAATTGAAGAGAATATACAATTGTTCGCTAAGTATACGGATTTGCGTACCGTAGTTCTTTACGGTGGACTAGGGCCTAAGCAGCAAATAGAAGCACTTGAGAAAGGGGTGGATATTCTTGTGGCTACTCCGGGAAGGTTTTTGGATCTATACCTAGCTGAGCACATTAATACGAAGCAAATCAAGTTGCTCGTGATGGATGAAGCGGACAAAATGATGGATATGGGATTTATCGGAAAAATCCATAGGATTCTTGAAGTTGTTCCTAGAAAAAGACAAAATTTGCTCTTTTCTGCAACAATGAGTGAGCTAGTTCATAAAATTGCCGGTGATTTCTTGGCTTTTCCAACTATAGTAGAGGTGTCGCCACAAGCTACGCCGGCAAACACGGTAAGCCAGCAATTATACTTTGTGCCGAATACAAAAACGAAAATTAATCTCTTGCAATATTTACTAAAAAATGATGAAGATTTTCACCGGCTCATCATCTTCAGTAAAACGAAAACGATCGCTGACAATATATATCATTTTTTATCTAGAAAATATGGCGAAGACGAAGTGCGGGTGATTCATGCCAATAAGGGACAAAATACGCGAATCAACTCTATCAACGCCTTCAAAGAGGGATCTGTAAGAATACTTGTTGCGACAGATGTAGCTGCCAGAGGGTTGGATGTAAGCGATGTAAGCCACGTTATTAATTTTGATATCCCAATTGTTATAGAGGACTATGTACATCGCATTGGTCGTACAGGCCGAGCAACGAAATCGGGCATTGCCATTAGTATGTGTACGCCAGCGGAAGCGTACTATATTGCGAAGATTGAAAAACTTATTCGCCAGCAAATTCCTGTATCTGAACTACCCGCCGAGGTGCTTATAGAAAAGACTCCTTTTGAGGAAAAACAAGCTCAGGCTAGGGAAATTGATATGCAAAAGCGGAAAGAGAATCCCGAATTCAAAGGGGCGTTCCACGAAAAGAAAGCGGCGAACAAAAAGGTGAATAAAGCCGGTAAAAGCAAAACGGCAAGTAAAAGGGTAACAAAAGGCAATATGAAACGTAAAAGATGAAGAATCTCCGTTTGACTCCGCTCAATATTGTATGTGCCTTGCTCGCTGTTTCGGGGGTGTGGAGTGTAATTGTTGATCAATTGGCTTGGAAGAGAATTGCGCTTGGCATACTATTAATTGTTATACTGATCATTGCGGACCAGTTCTTTCGTCTTTTTTTTCAACGAATCAGACGTATTTGGCTTGTTGAAATGGGCTTTGTTGTTTTTACCATCTTGGTGATATGGCTAATAGAAAATCAAGGCTCTTTTTGATGTAGAGCTATTAATAGATAATGAATAAACTAAAATAATATAAAGTGAGAAAAGCAGAAATAAAATTAACAATTGAATTAGATGACGCTAATATTCCTGAAAATATAACCTGGGAGTCGACAGAAGGAGAAAACAAAGAAGCATTACCAACCAAGGCAATGTTTCTAGCACTTTGGGACCATCATTACAAAAATGCGCTACGTATTGATTTGTGGACAAAGGACATGCCTCTTGATGAAATGAAACGTTTCTTTTATGAAACCTTGCATACTATGGGCGACTCATTTTTGAGAGCTGCGGGCAGCGATCCTTTAGCGGAAGCCGTAATAGGAGATTTACGCGACTATTGCGCCCATTTTGCTGAAAAAATGGAAGTAGTACAAGCTCAAAAATAACGTTTTCAAAAAGAAACAACTAGTTCAATAAAGTGAACTAGTTGTTTCTCTTTCTCTACAAAGTATCCTTCTCATTCCACATGCCATAATTATGTAAGCAATATTGGCTGTCTTCAATTGCAAATTTCTGATTAAATAATCAAATTGTGTATTTGACGCTTCAGCTTTTCATAAATAGCGTTTTTAACCCTCATTGCTATAAAAGAAAGGCTGATGAGCCGTTAGTAATATGCTACGACTCCTTAGAGTGGACAGACAATTGTTACATACCCTGCATTATTAATCGTTATTTATTAAGCCTTCTGTTATGGTGGTTAGACTCTTATTTTATTTAATGCAATCGTTTAAATACATCAGTATACTGATTGCTTTTTTGTTAGTTGCCGATGTGTTATTTATAAAGCTGTCTCAAGCACAAGAGATTCCAACTCCGACCATTCCCGGCGATACGACCAACACAAAAACACAAGACACGATAACCGGAATTGTGAGGGATGAACAAGGAAATGCACTTCCGGGCGTTTCGGTAATGGTAAAGGGAAAACCCAACACCGGCACCACAACCGATCCGAACGGCCGCTACAAAGCCACTGTTGGCGGTAATACGATACTTGTGTTTTCTTACACCGGTTACGGAAGTAAGGAAGAACGCATTGGAAAGAGAAAAGAAGTTGATGTTGTCCTTAGAGCAGAGCAGGAAGCGTTGGAAGAGGTAGTTGTTATTGGTTATGGTTCGGTAAAAAAACGAGATTTGACCGGTTCCGTGGCGCAAGTAAAAGCTACTGAAATCAATGCTTTTCCAACAAGTAATGCATTGCAATCGTTATCAGGCCGGGCACCTGGCGTGCAAGTTTATCAGGGTTCCGGCGCACCCGGGCCTGCTATGTCCGTACGTATTAGGGGGGCCAATTCCATCTTAGGAAGCAACGAGCCCTTATACGTCGTGGATGGTTTTCCCTTATCGGGGAGTAATCCGACTATCCTAAATAACGCCGACATAGAAAGTATGGAAATACTGAAAGATGCATCCGCGACAGCAATATATGGTTCGCGGGGGGCCAACGGTGTAGTAATTATCACAACAAAACAAGGCGGAGTTGAAGGTACCGGAAGTGCAACACAGGTAGATTTTGAAGCTAATTACGGCATACAGCAAATCCGAAAAAAACTGGATTTGATGACCGGACCTGAATACGCCACGTTTTATAACCTACGTGCTGCAAATGATGGAGTTACCCCTTATTTTACACAAGAACAAATTAATAATTTACCATCGTTCGATTGGCAAGATTTTATTTTCCGTTCAGCACCGATAAAAAGCACCTCACTCAATATTGGCGGTGGAAATGAACGTACGCAATTTTCAGTCGGTGGTAGTGTGCTTGCACAAGACGGAATTATCAAAGGAAGCGATTATGATCGATATTCTTTACGCGGAAGTATTCAACATCAGATTAGTGACAAGCTAACAGTTGATGCTAATGCTACGTTAAGTAGATTAATCACGGGAAGAAAAGACAGTAATGGTGGAGCAAGGGGTAATTCATTGATATCATCAATTTTAGGGGCACCTCCTGCATTAACGCCATACGACGATAATGGGGGGTACAGATTGCTCTCAAACGCCTTCAATATCGCAGCACCGGATATTATAAATCCATTGAATTGGATAAACGAAGAAACAAACAAAACGGAAGCAAATTTAGTGCTTGCAAATGCAGCCGTTACTTACAAACCTATATCAGACATCAATATTAAACTCTTGACCGGTATTGAGAACCGAGATGATCGCGAAAATATGTATCGCACAAACCGGTATCAGGGCTCAACGGGTGAAGCAAAAATTACGGCTAATAATGAACAAAGTAGATTGGTTGAACTAACCGCAAATTATAATAAGATTTGGAATGAGCGACACAATTTCTCCGCGCTAGCTGGTGTAACTTATCAGGATTTTATAAATAGCTACGTGATGGGAAGCGGCCAGGGATTCATTAGTAATGTAAGCGGATGGGATAATTTAGGCGGCGCTTTGGTGCCTTTAGTGCCTGCATCAGGTTATAATAAATCAACTTTGCTGTCTTATTTGGCAAGAGTAAACTACACATTGGATGATAAGTATCTTTTTACGGTAAGCTTTCGTGCCGACGGGTCGTCTCGGTACCGTACGGACAGTCGCTGGGGTTATTTCCCGTCCGGCGCTTTTGCATGGCGAGTCTCGCAGGAGGATTTTATGAAAGATCACAATTGGATATCTGACCTTAAATTGCGAGTAAGCTGGGGTAAAACAGGTACACAGATTGAAGATTTTTATCCGACGTTTAATCCATTAGCTGGCGGATATACTGTTTTCGGACAAGATTTGCACTTAGCGTTTGCGCCTGAGACTGATCTTCCAAATAGGGATTTAAAATGGGAAACGACTGAGCAGATCGATGCGGGACTTGATTTTGGTGTTTTAGATAATCGGCTTGTTTTTACGGCAGATTACTACCGCAAAACCACAAAAGATTTATTAAATGCTGTTCCACTGCCCACCTCAATGGGATACGCAACAACCTTTCAGAATGTGGGACAGATACGTAATAGCGGTGTTGAATTAGGCCTGAATGCTAACATTTTCAAGGGTGATTTTAAATGGGACGTTACTGCTAATATTGCATTTAACAGAAGCAAAGTCTTAAAATTATATGCAGGAGCCGATATATTTGGCGATGAACTGAAGATGAATGTGGTAAGTGATTCCAGAACCATTTTACGCGAGGGTTTACAAAGGGGCTTGTTTTTCGGTTATCTAGAAGACGGGTATGATGAAGAAGGCCAGATAAAGTATAAAGATTTAAATGGTAACGGGTCGATCAGTAACGCAGACCGAACGGTAATAGGCAACCCGAATCCGGATTTTATTTATGGGTTGAACTCCTCCATGTCTTATAAAAACTTTGATTTTACCTTTTTTATACAAGGGATGACCGGTAATGACATTTTCAACGCCAGCTCAATTGGCAGCACTGTGGATTATGTTTCCGGACTGAATATGGTGCGTGATGTGCTGAATAATCATTGGACTCCCGAGAATCCAAACGCAAAGTATCCGGTAATCAGCAATACCGTTAATGCACGCGTGTCTGATAGATGGATTGAAGACGGTTCCTTCTTACGATTAAGGAATATCCAGCTAGCTTATAATTTACCTGTAGAGAAGTTTAATCTCGGGTGGCTTAAGCGTTTACAGGTTTACGTGAGTGGGCAAAATCTGCTCACATTAACCAATTATTCATGGTATGACCCGGAGATGCCTTCCAGTGGTTCTGATTACCCAAGTTATCCGATCGCTAAAACCCATACATTCGGTGTGAAAGCTGGTTTCTAACAAAAAAGACTTTAAGAATATGATACACAAAGCTCAATTAATATATACGATGAAGCATCACAGCCTGGGGATATGGCTAATAGTCGTATTTTTTACGCTATCGAGTTGCAGCAAAGAATTGGATCAGGAACCACGGTCGATCTTGGAAGAAACCTTTTATAATACAGCTGCCGAGGCCGAGGCAGCCGTCAATGCGATTTTTCCCCCGATTCGTTTAGGAGCGCAGGGCATCGCTTCTTATAATGCTACCTTGGAGTGCCATAGCGATTATGCCTACGGAAGAGGAAGTTGGGCGCAGTTTAATGATTTTAGTGGCTTAGATGCTACGAATACCAATCGAGTAGGCGATTTTTGGAATTCATTTTATCTGGCCATCCGAAATGCCAATCTTGTCATTAGACACGTACCGGAAGGTAATGCAATGAATGATGAAGAAAAGAACAGGTATGTTGCAGAAGCAAAGTTCATGCGTGCCTGGTGCTATTTTCATTTAGTTCGTAATTGGGGAGGCGTACCGTTACGTATTGAAAGTAATATGGAAGAAAAGGATGTGCCAAGAAGCTCGGTTGAGGAAGTTTATGCTTTGATTGATGCTGATTTACGGTTTGCAGAAAGTTACCTCCCTGAAGATAATGCTGCACAGCCGGGAAGGCCTACTAAATGGATGGCAAAGACGGTGCTAAGTGATTACCTATTAACCAACAATAAATATCAGGAGGCAAGAGATAAAGCATTGGAGCTTGTGCAATCCGGCCTTTTCTCCCTTGTTCCTATACAACAAGTTGATGACTTCGAACGTATTTTTGGAGCAGGAGTAGGCGTAACAGATGAAGAAGTTTTTCATTTCAAATATACACGAGAAGGTCAGGGAAATTATTATCCATTTATTATCAACCATCCGGAAACAGGGTATTTCATGAAAGGGGGTGGAAAAGGTGCTTATGCCCAATATTCCAATGTTAATAATAATTTTTATAAGGAATGGAGTGACTTGGATTTACGTAAACAATTGTGGTATCCAATGAATATCGGTCTAGGAGAAGGAACCGTTCTTCAAAAAAAGTTCATTGACCCCGCAGCTGCAAATGAATACGGGGCAATTAATGATTTTCCCGTATATCGTTATGCTGAAGTATTACTGTTATTTGCTGAAGCAGAGGCACGGGTGAATGGCGTCACAGCCGAGGCGCTGGATGCATTAAATCAAGTTAAAAGACGTGCTTATGGAAGAGAAATAAATACAGCTTCTGACATCGATTATCAAATTGGGTCATTTTCTCCTGAAACGTTGATAGACTCCATCCTACAAGAAAGGGCCTATGAATTTCAGTTTGAGGGAAAGCGTTGGTTTGATTTGAAACGCACAGGTAAAGCAGCAGAGATACTTCAAAAGAATAAAGGTGTGGCCATTGCTGATAAACATTATTTATGGCCGATTCCATTAGCTGAATTAAACTACAATCAGGGTATAACGGAAAATAACCCCGGGTATTGACAGTTGCTCGTCTATTTGTCTTACTATCTTGTTGGGCAAGTATAACACTTGTTATTACAGTAAACCAAAGTCTGGGAGCGATCCTAGACTTTTGGTTTACATGGCGTAATAGTTCTAAAAAAGAATCCATGTAGTAGTAATGTAAAAAAATCCTTAATTTGGCCTACTTTAGCAGAGTTGGTACACGCATGGAAAGAAAAAAGAAAGTAGCCGTAATAGGAGGGGGTAGCTGGGCGACAGCCATCATTAAGATGTTAAGCGATAACGAAGTGGAAAAAGACATTTTCTGGTGGATGCGAAACAAGGACGCTGCATCCTACATTAGAGAATACCATCATAATCCAAATTACCTTAGTGCTGTAGAAATTAAAATCCCTTCGGACCAGATAACAACCAAATTGTCTGCTGTTATCAAATCTTGCGATCTCTTGATCTTAAGTATACCTGCAGCGTTCCTGAAGGATGCACTTTCGACAGTTTCAGCAGAGCTATTGCAAGGTAAATATATTATAAGCGCGATCAAAGGCATTGTTCCGGAAGAAAATCAGATAATTGGCGACTATTTACAGAGTCGATTCGACGTTCCCTTGGATCGCATTGCTGTCATTAGCGGACCCTGTCATGCGGAGGAAGTCTCCTTGGAAAAGCTTTCTTATCTAACTATTGCCTCTGCGTCTCCACATACGGCTTCTGTTTTTTCGTCTATGCTCAATACGCGTTATATTAAGACGATTCAATCCGATGATATATATGGAACCGAGTATGGAGCTGTTTTGAAAAATATTTATGCCGTTGCCAGTGGCATATGTCATGGCGTGGGGTACGGTGATAATTTCCAAGCGGTTCTTATTTCCAACGCTATTCGTGAGATGGCTCGCTTTTTGGCAAAAGTACATCCGATTAACCGAGATATCAATGAATCCGCTTATTTGGGTGACTTGCTTGTAACGGCATACTCACAATTCAGCCGAAACAGAACTTTTGGGAATATGATTGGAAAGGGCTATACTGTTAGATCTGCTCAACTGGAGATGAACATGGTGGCAGAAGGATATTATGCATCAAAATGTATTCACCAAATTAATAAAACATATCAGGTAGATATGCCCATTTGTAGAGCCGTATATGCCATTTTGTATGAAAAACATTCACCTCATATCGAAATGAGACTTTTATCTGAACAATTAACCTAATTATTAACCAATCATATAAGACTTATTATGAACACCTATTTACGATCAATCGGCAGATTCAGTTGTTTGTTGCTGTGCTTTTTACTTCCAACCCATCATATTGTCGTTGCACAGGATGCAGTTTCAGGATATAGGAATGGTATGGTAGTTTCTGCTCACCCGATAGCTTCAGAAGTTGGTTTGAATATACTGAAGAAAGGTGGAAACGCGGTTGATGCTGCCATTGCAGTACAATTTGCCCTAGCTGTCGTTTACCCCAATGCCGGGAATATCGGTGGAGGCGGGTTTATGGTGTATCGTTCTGCCAAAAACGAATTTGCCGCTTTGGATTTTAGGGAAACAGCTCCCGGCAAAGCGACACGAGATATGTATTTAGACCCCGAAGGCAATCCAATCGAGCGTTTAAGTTTAGATGGACAGTTATCAGTAGGGGTTCCGGGAACCGTGGATGGAATGGTTAAAGCCCACGAAAAATATGCTAAATTGGCTTGGAAGGATTTGCTTCAGCCAGCAATAGATTTAGCGAGAAAAGGTTTCCCCCTTACAGCTATGCAAGCGGAGGAGCTGAATGCAAGAAAGGAAGCTTTTCAGCGGTTCAATCCAATGGGAACGGCGCTTATTAATAAAAAAAGCGAATGGAAAGGAGGCGATCTTTTAGTGCAAAAGGATTTAGCCCGGACACTTACCGCAATTAAGGAGAAAGGTCGTTCTGGTTTTTACGAGGGTCGGACGGCTTTTTTGATTTTGGAGGAAATGAAGCGCGGTAACGGAATTATTAGTTATGAGGATTTAAAACGCTATCAAGCTAAATGGCGCGAACCGATTATAGGAAATTATAAAGGTTACCAAGTTGTGTCGATGCCGCCTTCATCTAGTGGCGGTATTGCTTTAGTGTCCTTGCTCAAATCAGTTGAACCCTATCCGTTGAGCAGGTGGGGCTTCCAACAAGATTCGACAATTCAAGTGATGGTGGAAGCTGAGCGGAGGGTTTATGCGGACCGCGCGGAACATTTAGGAGACATCGATTTTTACCCAGTACCAATTAAGGGGCTGTTGGATTCCAATTATCAGCTTGGAAGAATGCGAGACATGAATTTTAATCGGGCTACCCCTAGCAGCGCCATCAAAGCAGGAAGCCCTCAACATCATGAGAGTGAACAAACGACGCACTTTTCAATTGTTGACAAAGAAGGGAACGCGGTATCCATAACGACTACCCTGAATAATGCCTATGGCTCACAGGTGGTGGTGCAAAAAGGAGGGTTTTTATTAAATGATGAAATGGATGATTTCTCAATTAAACCAGGTGTGCCCAATTTATATGGACTTCTTGGTGGAAAGGCAAATGCAATAGAACCGGGAAAGCGAATGTTAAGTGCAATGAGTCCGACAATCTTAACCAAAGATAACAAGCTTTTTATGGTTCTTGGTACACCTGGCGGATCAACTATTATAACGTCGGTATTTCAAACGATCTTAAACGTCATAGAATTCGATAAAACAATGCAGCAGGCTGTTGATGCACCCCGTTTTCATCATCAATGGATGCCGGATGAGGTATTTGTAGAAGAGAACGCGATAACAGACGCTGTCCGAACTCGTTTGGAGCAGAAAGGATATAAGTTTACGCCTAGAGGTAGCATTGGTAGGGTGGATGCAATTTTGGTAGGTTCGGATGGCTCATTGATGGGAGGCGCCGATTCAAGAGGAGACGATAAGGCCGTTGGATATTAACTTAAAAATAAGAAACAATTGGTATAAAAAAGCCCCTACTAAATAGGGGCTTAAGGGTTACCATTTTTTCGTTCACCTTTTCTCTCGCGACGTTTTCCCGAAAAATCACGAAAACCTCCGCCATTACCACTATCTCTTTCACGATCGCGTCCTCCACGTCCACTACTTCTTGAAGAGCGCCCACTCCGACTGCTTCCACTTCTAGAAGGGCCTGCGTCTCGGTCGCCGGCTAATTCAACACGTACGGAACGTCCGTTGAAATCCGCTCGCTGAAATCCGCTCATGATTTTGTCAACTACATCATTTTCTACTTCAAAGAAAGTATACACACCTTTTAGGTCTATCTTACCGATGCTTTTACCGCTTATCTGTGCATTGTTACAGATGTATCCCAACATATCTCCTCTGGTAAAATCATCCACCGAACCAAGATTAATAAATAAGCGAGTAAAGTCAGATTTGTAGCCTGTACGGCCAAAACGATCTGCTTTTCCTCCCTTTTCTGATCGGGAGTCAGTTGCCGCAGATACATTCAGATCAGGTGCATTCTCGTAATAATCCAAGAAGCGATTGAACTCCAAGCTAGCAAAGTGCTTAATGACATCTTCTTTAGAAAAATCACTAAACTCGTCCATGATACGTGGAAGGTATTGACCGATTTGGTCATCATTCACTTCAACGGCTTTTACTTTATGAACAAGTGCAAACAATTGTTTCTCGCATACATCAAAACCATTAGGAATCTCTGCTTTTACGAATTGCTTGCCGATTACACGTTCAATCTGTCTTATTTTCCCTAGTTCTTTAGAGGTAACCAACGAAATAGAAACTCCCGTTTTACCTGCACGAGCAGTACGACCACTTCTGTGCGTATAATTCTCGATCTCGTCCGGTAAAGAGAAGTTAATAACGTGTGTTACATTATTAACATCGATACCACGCGCAGCAACATCAGTTGCGATGAGCAGTTGCAAGCTACGTTCGCGGTAACGTTTCATTACTTTGTCGCGTTGTTGTTGCGAAAGATCACCATGTAGAGAATCGGCATTATAACCATCCTTTATCAAGGCTTCCGCAATTTCTTGCGTTTCAATTTTCGTGCGGCAAAAAACAATACCGAAAATTTCAGGATTAAAATCTACAATGCGTTTAAAAGCCGCGTATTTATCGCGCGGTCTCACGATGTAGTATTCATGATCGATATTTGCGTTACCTGTATTCTTTGTTCCTACGGTAAGTTCAAACGGATCGGTCATGTAATTTTTTGCGATCCGACGTACTTCTGCCGGCATAGTGGCTGAAAATAACCACGTTTTCTTTTCATCGGGAGTAGTTGAAAGGATATCGTTAATGTCCTCTTGAAAGCCCATATTGAGCATTTCATCCGCTTCATCCAAAACTACATACCGTACTCCCGAAAAATCTATGGCCTTTCTGCCGATAATATCGAGCATACGGCCAGGTGTCGCAACCACAATTTGTACACCACGTCTAATCTGGCGCAGCTGATCGCTAATATTAGCGCCACCATACACAGCTACAACGTGTACATTGTCTAGATTTTTAGAAAAATTTTTTAAATCATTAGTAATCTGTAAACACAGTTCACGCGTAGGACAAAGCACTAATGCTTGAGGCGTGTTTTGTGAGAAGTCTAATAATTCTAATAACGGCAGGCCAAATGCTGCGGTTTTACCGGTTCCTGTTTGGGCTAATCCGACAAAATCGCTGCTGCCTGTAAGAAGGGCCGGAATGGCCTGCTCCTGGATTGGTGTAGGTTTTTCAAAACCTAGCGCCGATATGGCATTAACAACATCATGACGGATTCCCAATTGACTAAATGGGTTCATGAAATTCAAAAAACGTTAGACTTTATTGTCTAAAGAAGGTGCAAAGGTAGACTTAATTATTGATATATGCAAGCTTATAACCTTTTTTATTAACTGACTACATTAATTGTAATATAGAACCTCAAACCTGTTTTAACATTAACTTGTTTTAAAAAGATCATTATCTTATTTACCTCTTAACTATTTCCCACCCGAAGTAAGAGTGAATGAAGTGTTGTGAAAAAAAGCCGCCCAAGGGGAGCGGGCGGCTGTCCATCGATTGGGATATGATGGACATCAATCAACCTAATCGTGCTTGAAGATGGAGACCTTAAGCTTTTTCGCCTCCTCTTCAGTGTCTATAAAGCCAGTAGCCAGTATAGTATAATATTGTCCTTGTTTTGGTGTAAAAGTAGCGTTCGCGATTGATACATGCGTATCATGGTTAATTACCTCCAGTGTGTAGGCTGTGTTGTCGTCCGCTTTAATATTACCAAAAGCACTATTTTGCTTAAACTTTTTATCGGACGCTAAAAGTGTATCCACCGCACTTGTCTTCAAGTCAAATTTCACGGAGTCAGGGCAAAGATTAATAAAACGAATTCTTGCCATGCCGCTGGCAGGGACATCGCTTGCATAAAAATCCCGCATACCTAACAGTTCCAATGAATCAAGGCGATCTACCGCAAAAATGGAATAGCATACCCCACCCTCTAAACTCCAATTTTTTACATCCAATTTTTTATTGTCCGCTGACGTATTTACCTGAAATTGGTTACCCCCTGGATACACCAATTGGTAAACCGTTCTATCCAAATATTTAAATTGTTGTGTATTAACTCTATACCCGTTTATTCCTACGATTAAATCACCAGCATCCGGTGATGTATGTATAAACGATACAAGTGCTGCGGGTATGGTTCCATCTTGTCCGTTATCGTCATCTTTAAGACATGCGCTCATTGGCAACAAAAAACAAAGGCCTAGAAACGCATAGATCAATCTCTTCTTGTTATTTAACAATAAAGTATGTATGTTCATGTGAATTAATAAACGTATGTAGATAGCCTGTTGATGGCTTATCTTCTGATACCTTTAACGGGTTGGGGAGTGCGAGCGCTACAGTATTTATAAAATTTATTTAGGGCGAAGCCTTCGTCCAAAAAAATCCATAAGTTTGTACCAAAGAATTGTAGAAATTAATGTCTTTAAAAGGAAATCAGTTTAGGTCTAATACAGTAAAGGGAGAAGGGAAGATACGAAATAACGGTACCCCTAAAAGATCACGCGATGAACAATCGACGTTTGGTACCCGATTTTCGGGGCGAATAAATTTCCAGAATAGTAAAGCTGTGAAAATTGCCGGCCTATTTTTTTTGGTGCTGTCTCTTTATTTTTTCATTGCATTTACCTCTTATCTATTTACTTGGCAAAATGACCAAAGTTATATATCTGCGGCTAATGGAGGGTGGAACACACTATTTAAGACCAGGGAAGAGCTGGAAACCTTGGGATTTAAAGAGGTAGTTGTTGAAAACTGGCTTGGCAAGTTGGGTGCATTATTGGCGAATCAATTTATGTACGAGTGGTTCGGTATCGCATCCTTTTTGTTTGTAATAGCCTTTTTTGTAATGGGGTATAGGCTTCTATTTAAAGTAAGACTCATTGCTTTAGATAAGCTTTTTGGCTACGGTTTTTTTCTTTTGTTGTTCATATCGGTAACGATTGCTTATTTTCATAGCTTCATCTTAGAATATCCACATTATTTAGAAGGAGAGTTCGGCTTTTGGACCAATAAGATACTAGAAGCACAGGTTGGCACGGCAGGTGTTGGAGCCTTTTTGTTATTTATAGGCTTAACCGCTTTGATTATTGCATTTAATCTCGATTTTAAACTGCCGGAGAAAAAGAAAAAAATAGTGTTAAATGATGATGTCAACGATCTTATATCCAACGTGGAGGAAGAAGAGGATGATGACGTTCAGGAGGATGAATACACAACACCCGCCTTTCAGCGCAATCAAATAAAGAATGACCGGAGCGATCATATTGGTGGCGAGAAAGAAAATGAAACTCGTTTATCGCAGAACTTAGAAGTTAAACCTAGAAAGGTTGAATTGGACTCAGACGCAAGTTCAAATAATCCTTCATTTGAATTGGAACCGCTCATTGCAAATGAACCGGAATCCGAGCGAAATATGCCACTCAACGAGGTTAAAGAAAGTCCTGACTTACTGGTAGAGCGCGTGAAGGAGGAAAAGCCGTTGACCACCGCTGATACGCTTGTAGAGCAATTTGGTCAATATGATCCAAAATTAGATTTATCAGGCTATCAACACCCTCATTTAGACTTGTTAAAAGATTATGGTTCGGGAAAGATCGTGGTGAATAATGAAGAACTGGAAGCAAATAAAGATAAAATTGTTGAAACACTTAGCAATTATAATATTGAAATCGACAAGATCAAGGCAACTATTGGTCCTACGGTTACCTTATATGAAATTATTCCTAAGCCAGGTGTGCGTATTTCAAAAATCAAGAATTTAGAAGATGATATCGCACTTAGTTTAGCAGCCCTTGGAATACGTATTATTGCACCGATGCCGGGTAAAGGGACTATTGGTATTGAAGTTCCAAATAAAAAGCCGGAGATGGTTGCTATGAAAGCAGTTATCGCTACCGAAAAGTTTCAGCATACTGAAATGGACTTACCGATTGCTTTAGGCAAAACTATTTCGAATGAAGTATATATAGCTGACCTAGCCAAAATGCCACACTTACTAGTTGCAGGGGCAACGGGCCAGGGTAAATCAGTGGGCATTAATGCCATTATTACTTCTTTACTATATAAAAAGCATCCGGCAGAATTGAAATTTGTGATGGTAGACCCGAAGAAGGTTGAACTATCGCTTTTTAAAACTATTGAGCGACATTTTTTAGCTAAACTTCCAGGAGAAGAGGAAGCCATCATAACCGATACGAAAAAAGTTATCAATACCCTCAATTCACTTTGCATTGAAATGGATCAACGTTACGATTTGTTGAAGAATGCGCAAGTGCGAAATCTGAGAGAATATAACAACAAATTTGTTAACAGAAGGCTTAATCCTGAAGAGGGACATCGCTTTATGCCTTTCATTGTTCTGATTGTCGATGAATTTGCAGATCTGATGATGACAGCCGGAAAGGAAGTGGAGACACCTATCGCGCGACTTGCGCAATTGGCACGGGCCGTGGGAATACATTTAGTAATTGCAACGCAACGCCCTTCCGTTAATATTATTACCGGTACTATTAAAGCAAACTTTCCGGCTCGTTTAGCTTTCCGAGTTCTTTCTAAGGTGGACTCACGCACGATTTTAGATACCGGAGGTGCGGATCAACTTATTGGACGAGGTGATATGTTGCTCGCGACAGGAAGTGATTTGATCCGGATACAATGTGCTTTTGTGGACACCCCCGAAGTAGAAGAGATTTCAGAATTCATCGGGGCACAAAGAGGCTATCCTTCAGCTTTTCTGTTGCCCGAGTACGTGGATGAAAATGGAGAGGGCAGTGGTTTAAGTGATATCGATTTGGTAAACGACCGCGATGCATTATTTGAAGAAGCTGCGCGATTAATTGTTTTGCATCAGCAGGGTTCTACGTCCTTGATTCAGCGAAAACTCAAATTAGGGTATAACCGTGCAGGGCGCATTATCGATCAACTTGAAGCAGCAGGCATTGTAGGTCCTTTTGAAGGTAGCAAGGCCAGGGAAGTGCTATACCCGGATGAATACTCATTGGAACAATTTTTGGAAAGTTTAGCTAAAAAGGATTGATGGAAATCGAATACGCAATTAAACGTTTTGCAGATAAAAACGTCTATCCCATATAACCTAGCTATTGAGCCCCTACCAATCGCTGGGGAAAACGGTGGCTACAGAAGTTTATAATATGAAGAAATTTATTTCTGTGATTATTTTGCTTGCTTGCAGTTTAATGGCTTTAGGTCAAAATGATCCTGCAACAAAGAAGCTGCTAAACGACATAAGTAAAAAATACCAATCGTATAGAACGGCTAAAATTCAATTTAGCTTAAAGGCACTTAACCAACAAAAACAGACGACGGTAAATGAAAAAGGGGAGTTAACTGTAGAACCTCGAACCAATAAATACCGTATCGTTCTTGACGATCAGGTAATGATCTCGGATGGTAAACAGCAATGGCATGTACTGAAAGAAGAGCAGGAAGTTCAGATTAACGATGTAGAAGAAACACAATCGGGATCAATTACCCCGGCAAATATTTTTTCGTTCTATAATCAGGGATTTAAATATCCTGCCGCAAAAAGCGAGCAAGTAGCAGGCAAGGCCTTGTGGGTGATTGATTTGACCCCGACGGACAATAGCAAGTCTTATTTCAAAGTGCGATTACGGTTAAACAAATCAGTAAATCAGATTTACGATGTTACAGTTTTTGATAAAAGTGGAAGCCTTTATAGCTACACCATCCAAAATTTCATACCCAATGTTAAAGTTAGCCCCAAAACTTTTATATTTGACAAAGCAGATTATCCGGGGATGGAGGTTGTAGATTTGCGATAAGTTCTGCGATCGGGTCAATGATTTTTATACATAGAAAAAGTGTTACCGTTTACGCAACATAGTTTGGATAAGTTAGAGGCTCTTTTTAAGGGCATGGGCTATAAAGTTCGCTATGAAAAAGGAAACTTTAAGACAGGTTCCTGCCTTTTACAGAATAGTAAGATAATAGTTGTTAATCGCTTTTCGAATGTAGAGGTAAAGATAAATTCGTTAATTGAGCTTTTGCGTGAACTGGAACCCGATATATCCCAGCTGATGATAAACAAAAACAACTATTATTTAATATTAAACAAACTAAATTAACACTTTGACGATTAAGTTTTTAGGTACAGGAACATCACAGGGCGTGCCTGTAATTGCATGCAGTTGTAACGTCTGTACCTCTTCTGATTATCGTGATAAACGTCTTCGTTCTTCTATTTTGCTCACGGAGAAAGGCAAAAACATTGTGATCGATACCGGCCCTGATTTTCGTTTTCAAATGCTCCGTGCGAAAGTAAATCATTTAGAAGCCGTACTTTACACGCATGCACATAAAGATCATATAGCAGGTTTGGACGATATCCGTGCCTTTAACTATTTTCAGGGGACAGCAATTGATGTTTTTGGCGATTATTTGGTTCAAGAAGCACTTAAACGGGAATTCTATTATATCTTCGCTGAGCACAAATATCCAGGTATACCTAAGATTAATTTAAGAGATGTAACCGATCAATCCTTTTTCGTGGGAAATATAGGTGTTCAACCTATTGATATTATGCATTTTAAACTACCGATAAAAGGTTATCGCTTTGGTGATTTCACTTACCTTACCGATGTGAAATCCGTTTCGGAAAGTTCCGTGAACAAAATAAAAGGTACAAAAACTTTAGTAGTAAACGCGTTGCAACGAGAGGCGCATATTTCTCATTTTACTTTAGAAGAAGCTATAAACTTTGCGAGCAGAATAGGGGCTGACCACACCTATTTGACCCATATCAGCCATCGTTTGGGCTTGCATGAGGAAGTTTCCAAAGAATTGCCTCCAGGAATCCACCTTGCTTATGATGGATTAGAAATTTCTTTGGATGATTGATCTTTTTGGCACTTCATTTTCATTAAAGCACAATCCCAGAGCTTAATGCGAGATTGTAAGGATCTTTTTACCGCTTGTATCGCATCTTGCCAAACAGAGGGGTCGTCACCGCACAGGGTGCTCGTCATCTCGAGTGCAAGATTGCCATGATGATCTCCATCTACTTCAATATGTCTTTCCAAATAGTATTTAAAAATGGAAATACTTTCCGGAAATTCGCTGTCCAAATCTTTTATGATGGAAATAAACATATCAGGAATCAAGTCTTCTCTACTAAAGGTAAATACAGCTGATTGAATTGCCGGGGTTGCATGGCTTATTATATCGAAAGTGTCGCTAACAAAATCTACTGCCGCCTCCGGTGCATCTGCTATACGTAGAGCAATTTGCATTGAATTACCTTCTTTAAGTGCCTGCGTCAATTTGGTTATTGAAGTCGTGTCAGCTCCACACTGCTCCATTGCTTCCAAATACATTTCGTAATGGCTCTTTCGATTTCCCAGATGGTCAATATCAGATTCTTCACCGGTGACAATTTCGTTGATTAAATAACGTGTGTTTGCGTCGCCAATAGGATACCAAGGTATTTGAACGCAAGTTAAACTTCTTTGTAACGCTTTTAACAAGGACATAAAATCCCACACGGCAAAAATGTGATGTTCCATAAAAACTTTCAGATCATCAATACTTGTAATACTCCTATAAAGCGGGTGGTAAATGATCTCCTCCTTCTGTTGAGCGATCGCTTCTTCTAATTGTTGTATATAAGCTAACTGCATGGCCTGTAATTTTCTGCAAACATAGCTATGTGCGACGTAATTAACATAACACAGATGTCAAAAAAGCAAGTAGGAGCTACTATGAAAACCATTTCCCCGGATTTATGTAATGTCAATGTAATAGGTGTAGATCGAATCAGCTATAAGTAAAATTTGTGATGGCGGCGTTTGTTATTGTCGAAAAAAGTCGATTAATTTGATATACTTTGTATTAACTTTAAAGGAGGAAAAATAATGAGTTTACAACTAGGAGATGTTGCACCAAACTTTGATGCGGTCACAACAGAAGGAAATATTAATTTTTATGATTACGTTGGAGACAGTTGGGTAGTACTTTACTCTCACCCATCTGATTATACACCGGTATGCACAACTGAATTGGGAAAAACAGCATCCCTGAAGCATGAGTTTGACAAGCGTAACGTGAAAGTCTTGGCACTTAGTGTGGACAGCGTCGAGGATCACCATGGATGGGTAAAAGATATTAATGAAACCCAGCATGTGGAGGTAAACTTTCCGATTATTGCGGACAAAGACAGGAAAATAGCAGAAGCTTATGGAATGATTCATCCCAATGCATCTGCCACTGCGACTGTGCGCTCGGTTTATATCATCGATCCAAATAAAAAAGTACGGCTTACGATTACCTATCCTGCGTCTACAGGCAGAAATTTCCAGGAAATTTTGCGTGTGATTGATTCATTACAACTTACCGAGAATTATAGTGTTGCAACACCTGCTGATTGGAAGGATGGAGAGGATGTTATTGTAGTTCCGGCTATAAAAACAGAGGATATTCCATCAAAATTTCCGAAAGGCTATAAGGAGATCAAACCTTATTTGCGCACAACTCCACAGCCGAATAAGTAAGAGTAATCAGCTAATAACTTAATGAGCTATTAGCTGAACTTTTAACAAATCAGTGAGTAACGATGATATCAATGAAACAACTTATCATATACCGTTCAATTTTTTTGCTTGATCATTGAAAAATTGAAAATTTTATAGTAGGTTTGGTATAGTTTAAATAAATCTGTTCGGGTTCTCACCATCGCCGGTAGTAATGTGGACTATTTTTTTAAGCAAAATTACTGAGAATTAACCCTGTGTTTCCTAAATTATGATACATCAGTATTTCTATATAGGGCCACAACAATCGTACAACAACAAATTTTTTATTAATGAAAACCGGAAAAGTAAAATGGTTCAACGCGCAAAAGGGATTTGGATTTATTATTCAAGAAGACGGGACCGACATTTTTGTTCACTTTAAAGACGTAAAGGGCGGAATAGATGCAATCAAAGATAATGATCGAGTGGAGTTTGAGGTAGCCGATGGAAGAAAAGGCCAGCAGGCTGTAAATGTGAAGAAGATCTAGTGTGTATAACTTCTGCTTAAGCTTGTATTAAGAAATTCTAACAGCCCGTTATTACGGGCTGTTCTATATTATGTTACCCTTTTATTAATAATTCGTAACCTTCAATTTCGGATCGTCAGTGCTGTTCGTAAACTTCCGGGTTGACTATATGTAATAAAGGTCGTCCCTGGAACGCGGCGATAACGTTTTTAGCCGCAATACTGGCCATCCCATTTCGCGCTTCTACAGTATTTGATCCTATATGAGGGAAAACAGCTACATTAGGCATATTGAGAAGCGGGTTGTCTGCTTGCATCGGCTCAGGATTAGTTACATCTAGTCCGGCTCCCCATATTATACCTTGCTGCAAGGCTTCGATGAGATCGGGTTCATTGTGTACGCCACCTCGCGAAGGATTTATAAAAATGGCAGACGGCTTCATTTTACGGAAAACGTCTCTATTAAACTTATTTTTCGTCTCCGGTGTTAGAGAAGAGAAAGCAACTAAAACGTCACTTTGACTTACTAAGTCGTCGAAGGATACACGTTTTGCCCCCAGGTTTCTTTCGGCTTCTTTATTGTGCGAACGGTTGTGGTAAATAATAGGCATATTAAAAGCCGCCTTTGCTTTTTTTGCTAGTTCGCAACCAATATTACCTAAGCCAAATATGCCTAACGTTTTACCCTGAAGGGAAAAACCAAGATCATCTATTGGTTGGCTAAACCCCCATTCTCCTTTAATAATTTTTTTATGAAGGTACAGTGCTTTCCGCGATACAGCAAGCATTAAAAGAAAAGCGGTGTCAGCGGTGGCTTCGCTTAATACATCCGGCGTATTGCCGACAGGAATACCCCATTTTGTGGCCGCCTTAATATCAACGCGGTCATAGCCAACAGAATGGAGTGAGATGATTTTCAAATGCTTGCATGCTGCAATAAATTCACTATTGAGCGGCCCCCAACCGGCAGTTAGCAACGCGTTGTGTTTACTGCAGCGATCAATCAGCTCTTGTGTGCTAAGTTCTCTTCTGTCAACGTGTTGTTCATAAGTTATGCCAGCCTCATTTAAAAGATCTAGGCCGATTTGCGGGATCATGCGGTCGATAAATACGGTCATACGTAATCGTTTTATTATAATAATTATACTAACGATAAATAGTTAATCCTGCTTTAGGTGGTTCCCTTGCATTAGGTATTCCTAAATCGGAACGATGCTAATGGGCAAAACCAAAAAAAATACTAAAACAGATTATTGCGATAACAAGTAGTGTAATTCCTACATAAAGATAGTCTTTCTCTAACAAGAAAGCCACTAACGAAAATATTATACGCAGAATTGGTGTTAAAAACAAGAGTAATATTCCCAGCAGGATTACATCATCGCCTCTTCCATGTGCCACCCCAATAAGTGTTTGCTTAGATAATGTTAAGATATCTATGTCTTTCTCTATAAAGGTACCGTAGTGAATTGTTTCACGCTCATGATTGAACAGATAAATCAATCCACCCAAAGCGGCAACACCAAGCGCCGTCCAAACGCCGTATCGCAATAGATTTCCTATAACCAGCTGGATATCTCTATCTTTTACTTTCTCATTTTGCATTCGTTATTGAATTAGAGCTTCCTCTCATCATATTATATATTTCCGGCGGCGCCGTTATAAATCATGTTGAGTGCCAAAATAATGATGATAACGGCAAAAAACATTCTTAATTTTTTTGGGTTGGCCCTCAGTAGGACTTTAGCACCCGTCATAGCACCCAATAAAACACCTATTACCACCGGCATGCAAATATCCGGTTCGATATATCCTTTCTGCAAATAAATAACAGCACTGGCGGTAGCAGTGACTCCCATCATAAAGTTACTAGTGGTTGTTGACACCTTGAAAGGAATACGCATAATATTATCCATAGCGATTACTTTAAAGGCACCGGATCCTATTCCAAGTAATCCCGAAAGCATACCCGCCAAACCCATCATGCTAAAACCGCCTATTACGTTTTTGGTTCCATAGGAGATAATCCCGGAAGTGCTGGGATAACTTGAAGGTAACTTTAATGCTAAAGCCAAGGAGCTTGAGGATTTCACATTGTGTTCTTCCTTTTTACGCAAAGAATTTAACGCTGAAAATATAAGGGTACAACCAAATAGAATAGCGATTAAGCTGGTTGGTGCAATGGAGGCCAGCAAGGCTCCTCCCACAGCGCCTGCCGTTGTCGCTATTTCTAGAAACATTCCTAAGCGCATATTCGTGATCCCTTCTCTTACATAAGCTGCAGCTGATCCGGAAGATGTGGCAATGACCGAGACAAGAGCAGCGCCAATAGCATAATGTATATCAACACCCAATACTACTGTCAACAGCGGGATAATTACCACACCTCCACCAAGTCCGGTAAGCGATCCAATAAATCCAGCACAGCACGCCCCAAATAACAAGATGAGTGTAAAAGTTAAAACTGTCATTAATATGGTGTTTGGCTTCAAACTTAGCCAATTTGTGGGGATTATACAATTAGATAGCCTAGTGTGGACGTTATTTTTAAAGCTTTTAAAAAAAATTTCCGTTTTTTGCTTATATTAACTATAATGGACTTATGAAAATACTCCATACTGCCGATTGGCATTTAGGTAAGAGATTAGACAAGTATTCAAGGCTAGAGGAGCAGCGCGCTGTATTGGATGAGCTAATTGCCCTAGCAGATGAAGAGGAAATAGATGTTGTGTTAGTCGCCGGAGACTTATTTGACGCTTTTAACCCGGCCGCTGAAGCCGTGGAACTTTTATATAGAAGTTTGAAAAGATTGGCAAAGAATGGTGAACGAGTTGTTATCGCCATCGCTGGTAATCATGATTCGCCCGATAGAATAGATGCCCCCGATGTATTGGCTCGTGAATGCGGGATTGTGTTCGTCGGTTATCCACAGGCCACAATCGCTGTAGGTGAATTGTGTGGTGGCTTTTGTATTACTAAGAGTGAACCTGGCTTCCTCGAGATAAAGGTTCCGAAATACGATTATCCGCTTCGTTTGCTGTTAATGCCTTACGCTAACGAATATCGATTGAGAACATTTTTGGGTGTGGATAATGAGGAGAAAGAATTGAGAAGTATTTTGGAAGCCCATTGGGAGCAGCTGGCAACAAAGTATTGCGACAAATTTGGCGTAAATATATTAATGGCACACCTCTTCGTTATGAAGAGGGGAGAAGTCCCCCCCGAAGAACCCATCGATGAAAAACCTATACTGCACATTGGTGGTGCGCAGGCTGTCTATAGCGAAAATATACCGGAGAGTTTACAATATGTGGCATTAGGGCATTTACATCGATATCAGGAAATAGATAAAGCTCGCATGCCTATTGTGTATAGCAGTAGTTTATTAAGTTATAGCTTTGCTGAAGCGGGTCAACAGAAAAATGTAGTACTGATAGAAGCTGAGCCAGCCAGAGCAGTAGATTTCCGGCAATTGCCACTAAAAGCAGGAAAACCACTATATAAAAAACGTTTCGAAAGTATATCAGAGGCTCTTGAATGGTTGCACCACTGCGGTCCTGCCTGGATTGAATTGACAATGGTAAGTGAAGATTTCATGAATGCAGAAGACCGAAAGCAACTTCTACAGGCCCACGACGGCATCGTTACTATCATTCCTGAAGTAAAAACCAAAGGAAATGTAGCTGAAGAGACTAGAACAATCGATTTAAGTCAGTCAGTCGAAGAATTATTTATCCAGTATTTTAGCTTCAGGAACAAACAGCAACCAAATGAGGACTTGTTAAAACTATTTACAGAAGTAAGAGCAGAGCAGATAGACGAATGATTCCAATTTCATTAACTATAAAGGGACTTTTTTCCTATCAAAAGGAGCAAACGATTAATTTCGCTCGACTAATTGAGGGACAATTATTCGGCATTTTCGGTTCCGTGGGTTCAGGCAAATCATCGGTTTTGGAGGCGATTGCTTTTGCTTTGTACGGAGAAACCGAACGACTGAGCACCCGGGACGATAGAAACTATAACATGATGAACTTGAAATCGGATGAGTTGCTCATTGATTTTGTGTTCAGCAACTTCGACGAAAAGCAGTATCGATTTATCGTTAAAGGGAAACGCCATGGCAAGAAATTTGAGAAAGTAAATACTTTCGATCGGTCTGCTTATAAGTTTGAAAATGGTATGTGGCAACCTTTGGAGGTAACAACTGCGACACCTTTATTGGGACTTAGTTACGAGAACTTTAGACGTACCATTATTATTCCACAAGGCAAATTTCAAGAGTTCTTACAGCTGACAGATAAAGCCCGAACGGAAATGCTCAAAGATATTTTTCAGCTGGACAAATATGATTTTTTTCAACAGACCGCCTCTTTAGAGCGAAAGAACAACGAAGTGATCCAACGTCTAAAAGGACGTTTATCTGTTTTTGAAGGAATAAATGAAACCTATGTTGGTCTCGCTTTGCAAAAATTGCAAAGCTTGGCAGCAGAAGTCTCGACAATGAAGGCCGAGCTTCAACAGAGAGAAAGCGACCTAAAAGAGCAGGAGATATTGAAACGATTATTTGAGGACTTAAAAACTGCTGAAAACTCCTATAAGCAGTTGCATCTTAAGTCATCGGAATATCAGCAGTTGAAACAGCAATTGAGTGATTATGAATACTGCGAACGTTATTTTAAGGTAAATATACAACGAGCGGAAGAGCTGGCAACAGGAATAGAAAAGCGAAAAGAAAGCTTGAAAGAATATCAGTATAAGCTCAAAAACTGCGAAACATTACTGATGGAGCAACAGCAAGAACTTGCCAATATCACGTTGAAATATCAATCACTTGAGCTCCTTAATCAAAAGCGTAACGATTATCGGACTGCTTTGCAAATATTGCAGTTAAAAGAAGATATCGATCATTTAAGTGGACGAATTATCAAGGGGAAAGAATTTGTCCATAAAGCGCAGCAGGAGAAGATATATCGAGAAAAAATAGCCTTAGCGCTTCGAGAAAAACTAAAAAAGAAACGGAATGAAAAGCTGGATTTGAACACCTTATCGCAGATAAAAAATTGGTTTACTTCCCGCGAGCATTTAGAAAAAAACAAAAAAACAAGCCAATTAGCACTTGATGATATAACTGGAACTTTAAAGCAACTTGAAAGTACCATCGACGACTTACTTGTTGGGGTAACTACTCCGATCCAAAATCATAAAGAATCATTAGACACACGCATAAAGACCATTGATTTTGAGCTCGATAAGCTTTCAAATGAAATTGCGCATGCCCGGATGCAAGTTAAATTAGGTGATTTTGTCGCGGCCTTGCAGCGAGGTGAAGCTTGTCCGCTTTGTGGAGCATTGGAGCACCCTCAAGTTATGGTCTTAGAGGATGTGGAAAATCAGCTCCAACAATTAAATGCTAAATCTGTACATCTCAAGGACGAACGGAATCTCGTGCAGGGACTTATACGCCAGCTTGAAATATTAGATGGAAAAAAAGCCACCATTCTTAAGAGTCGGGACGAACTCCTTTTTAGGGCCGAGTCAGACGAACAGGCATTACAAGTACATTTCCAATCCTTTATTTGGGAATCTACTTGCGGTAGAGACGATGCCCGCACTATTGATCGGTTACTTGAAGAACACAAAACCGCAGAAAAAGAGTTGGAACGACTGGAACTGGAGATTAATGAAAATGATGCCATTTTGAAAAAAGCAGAAATAGATAGAGATCAATATGAAATCGGAATACAAAAAATAGTAGCAGAAGAACGAGTAAAGGTTGGGGCCTTAAATATGCTCACGAAACAACTTCACAACTTATCTGAAGATGAAGTTTATCAATATGATAAAAACTATCTGGAAAACAGTATTTTAGATATAGATAGTGAAAGTAAAGCTATTGTCGATCAATACGAGCAACTTCAAGCTTTGGTACAGGAGGAGCAACAGCTAAAAGTATCGTTGGAAGCAAGATTTCAGGCAGTCAATGAAAACTTAGCTGCCGAGCAGGAACGTCTGGACTTTATTACTGATCAGTTACGAGGTTCTTTAAGTAAATCGAAGTATGGCAGTTTGAATGAAGTTAAAAATATATTAAATCTAGCAATTGCTGTAGAAGAGGTCCGAAGCAGTGTAGACCTATTCTTCCAACAATTATATAATGCGAAAGAACAATATACCAAGCTAGCTACGGAGGCTAGCGATAAAGTTTACAATGAGGAGCTGTTTCTAAGGTCATTAAGCACTTATGAAGTGCTCAGGGATCGATTCAATCAAGAACAAGAGAAATATGCTGCTGCCAAAGCAGATTACGATAGGCTTCTAAAGCAACTCGAAGAAAAACAACAACTAGAAGACGATTTGGCGCGTTTACAGCATCGAGCAGATAACCTGACTATTCTTAAAAGCCTATTTAAAGGAAGTGGCTTTGTTAGTTATATATCCACGGTTTACTTACAACAATTATGTGAGGCAGCGAACAAGCGTTTTTATAAGCTTACACAGCAGCAATTGCGACTGGAGGTAACCGATAAAAATGAATTTCAGGTAAGAGATTACTTAAATGATGGTAAAACCAGATTAGCCAAGACCTTGTCCGGCGGCCAGACTTTTCAGGCTTCATTGTCGCTAGCCTTAGCTCTTGCGGAATCTGTACAACAACAAAATCGATCCAAGCAAAATTTTTTCTTTTTAGATGAAGGCTTTGGTTCTTTAGATCGGGAATCATTGGCAGTGGCGTTTGATACGTTGAAAACATTACGAAACGAAAATAGAATTGTGGGGGTTATTTCTCACGTAGAGGAGTTACAGCAGGAAATAGATGTTTATCTAAAGGTTAAAAATGATCCTTTTACGGGCACTCAAATAAGTGGAAGTTGGGAAATTAAATAAAAAGGATCACACCGAAGCATGATCCTTTGGAGCGAAAAACGAGGTTCGAACTCGCGACCTCAACCTTGGCAAGGTTGCGCTCTACCAACTGAGCTATTTTCGCATGAGGAAACAAATATAAGATAGATAAATATTCTTTGCAAGCGGTAAGTAAAAAAATTGGGTCTTTTTACAGCATTCACTGATACAGGCCTTTATTTCTTCAGGCCTTCTGAGGATATATTATTTGGAAGGAAATAGGTGAACAATTTAAAAAACAATGCTAAGAAATCCCATATAAAGCGGTTATTATCTTGTGCACTTTCACCGCAATCTATCGATGCCGAACGTTGTAACAGGTGTTGTAGTGTTTTTGACTGATGATTAATACCAAAAAAATGTGTCAGTTTTAGAAGGTAATACTCGAAATATAAATGACCCCAGATTTCCATAAGAAAAGATTTTCGCTTTATTTTAAGAGGATTCCCATAAATAGATTCATAATCCTGTTGTATAGCATTGGCTAACCATTCCGTTCTCTCTCTTACATTACTATCCAAAAAACGCCATAGGTTAATATTGTTTGTAATATGAATAAGTCCAGGCTCATAACCTACGCGTATGGTAAATGAGTGATAATGAAGTATTCGTTCTACCATCGTTTTATGGCGCGAGGTTTGGATAGGAGAGATATTCGGGAAGGATGATACGGACTTTCGGTGTTTTCATTACTTATTTAAATTAGAAGAAGAAAATGCACTTCTTTTTGGAAAGCTTGTGGTAAGTCCTTCGGTTTTCTCTTTCGTAGCTTTTATAGGTAACATAAAATAAAAAATTGAACCTTTCCCAGGTTCACTTTCCAGTCCGAATTTACCCTTATGATGAGAAATAATTTGTGCGCAAATAAACAGACCCATTCCTAAACCTTGGTGTTTATGCTTCTCATCACTCACTCTATAGTATTTATGAAATATATATGGTTGCTTCTCTCTGGGAATACCTTGTCCACGGTCTTTCACACATACCTTTAGCCATTTCTTATCGATAATCTCGGTATAAACAAGGACTTCGGTACTAGTAGGCGAGTATTTAAGCGCATTTGTTAAATAATTAGTCAGCACCTGTTCTAGTCTTTCCTGATCACCTTCCAGCCATACTTTTGTATTACAATTGACGTTAATCTGCCTATCAGGGTAACTATGTCTGACATTTTCTATCGTTTGCCTTAGAAAATCCCGACAATTAAACACAGCAAAATTATACTCCATTTTTCCCGCTTGTAATCTGGAAGAGTCCAGAAGGTCTTTTGCAAGACGGTTCAATTTATTGATTTGGTTCAGGCCCTTAGATAATAGCTGTATGGTTTGTTCGATGTTTTGACTGTTAGCGTTACGTAATGCCAATTGTAGGTAGGCATTTATAGAAGTAATTGGCGTACTAAGTTCATGTCCCGCAATACTGATAAATTCTTCTTTGGCGGCTTCGGTCATTTTTGTTTTCTGAAGCTCATCCTTTAAGAATCGATTATCATGGTACAATCCTGCAATATATTCTTGTCTGTCTTGAATGGATTTAATTTTAAAAATCAAGAAATCCGTACTGTAATCCCCAAAGAGACAATCCAGCCATAATCCGGTATACGTTTCGAACTTAATTTTCTGTTTGATTGATGACGGAGTAATCAACAGAACGGGAGTGTCTTTTACATTCGGGTTATTATTCATTACTCTTAAGACTTCTTGCGCGTCGCTACCCTCAAAAGCGTCCGCTCTTAGTATTAAGAGTTTATATTTATATGTGAAGATATGTTGCAGTGTTTCATCCGTCGACATAGCAGCCTGGGCAGGCAGGTTATTTGCTTCCAAAATTCTCATTAAAGAATTGTTGGCTTCAGCTAAACTATCAAAAACCAGTATCATACAATCTAATTTACAACGTTAGGTGGTTTGATCTGACTTACTAATATCAATAAATCCTATTTACTAATAAAAAAAATTACACGAAATTGCGTTTTCTGAGGACGGAATTCTTATTTACGCCACTATATCTTTAGATTGTTGCGCATAACTCTCTAACGAACAATATCCTTGAACTACTAAAACTTTTATATTTTATACGAAACATCTAAGTCTTTCTTTTGTTCTTAGATACACAAATTAAGCAATATTATGGCAAAGTATTCAAAAAAGGCAAGTGAGAAGGTTGAAGAAACTATGCATGAAATGAAAGAAGGTAAACTGAAGAGCGGAAGCGGAAAGAAAGTCACTTCAAAAAAACAGGCTGTAGCCATTGGCTTATCGGAAGCGAGAAAAGAAGGCGCTAAAGTGCCAAAGAAAAAATAAGTAAGTTTCACAACATCACTATTTAGTAGAATCCTTATTTTTTTTCAGCATGATGGTTTTTTCTCTTGCTTGCAATAGATGGTTTGTGAGTAATTGATTTAAACCCTTGTCGTTGTCAGCATCGGCTTGGCTTACAATTGCAGTCGCTTCGAAGTACTCATTATCAATATGACCGTTAATGTCTAGTTGGATTTTACCATTTTGCAATAAACGTCGAGTGTATTGCATATTTGATATAGCGGGTTGTTTTTTTTGATATGTCATAACTTTCTTCAAAAACCTGTCTTATGGAAACAACAATTCCCAACTAATTGTTGTAATTTATTGCATTATGTTTGTGATTGATCATAGGCAATTAGTTGATCAGCACATATTATTTATGACAAAAGCCGCTGTCATCTCACGACGGCAGCGGCACAAACACACATGAAAATATTTTTATTTCCCTACGCGGTTTTTCTCTGAGCTATCTAAATTTCTTTCAGATATTTTCAGCTTTTGATTCCCAAAGTTAAATGTAAAAGTCAACCGGGCCACGCGACTTTCCCACGTGTTGAAAACACGGACATTCAAATTTGAGTAGTCTGTTTTGACTGTGTTTGGTCGCGTATTAAATATATCGGTAACTGCAAATTTTACCTGCGCTTTTTTATTCCAGAATGATTTGTTAACACCGAGATCTAATCCCCATGACGTGCCGATCTGGTAAATGCTCCACCGTAGAGGAGAGCGATACTGCAGGGTAGCTTCGAAACGTAAACTCTGCGTTACATTGAATGTATGATTGCTGTTCGCTTGTACGGCGAATTGGCCGAAATCTATAGGCGCGGCAGGAATATCTGCCTTATAACCGAGATGCATGGCATTAATATTTGTGTTACTACTCCAGACTTTACCAAGTTCTAAAGGAATATTCAAATTTGCAAAATATACATTTTCGCTTGCGATATTCTCATTCGTTACATACACTATATTAGTTTCATCATCTTGGTACATCATTTCTCCAACCATATCTTTGGTTTTCTGGTATCCTGCTGTTAACGTATATTTCTTTAGAAGTGTATAGCTTAATTCGTAAGAATTTGTATATGACGGGTTCAGAAATGGATTTCCTTGTTGATAGCTGTAAGGGTCAACATAGAACAAAAACGGATTGAGGTTTCCATAATTTGGCCGATTTATTCTTCGACTGTAGGACAGGCCTATACTTTGCTTATCAGATAGTTGTTGATTTAAGCTGATGTTTGGAAAGAGACTTAGATAATTCCGTTTATTTCTCACATTCATCGTTATCGAATTACCGTCAGAATAAGTATGTTCGGCACGTAAACCGGCTTTAATCTCGGTTTTGTTAATGGTTTGATTGTAGATCGCATAAGCAGCGCTAACCCGTTCTTTATATATAAAATGATTCGAGCGATTTTCGTTATTTTGCCAGTCACCATTTATCTGATTGTAAAAGCCCATGTTGTTGTCACTTTTCACGCTGCTGTATTTCATTCCCAGTTCGATTTTACTTTTAGAATTTAACGGATGAGTGTAATCAATCTTCGCTGTCTGTATATTGATGATTGAAGGCATATCGTTTAAGATGAATTCCGGGCTTCGTAAGTTCTCACCGTTCGATCTATAAAAATAATTGTCATAGTAGTTGGATGTTTTATCACTGAATCTAGAAACATCTACTTCAGCAACAAGTTTACGTCCATTGGTATCGATATTAAACGTGTTATTAACGTTAAAGGACAGATTGTTATACTTGTTTCGACCGCGATTTAGCGTTGTAAGTGTAGAATCCAGAGGGGCATTTAAATCTGAAATCCGGTTGTTACTGGTGGAATGATCATTTCCTTGCAAGAAAAAGCCGGAGAATAAACCGCTTAATGTATTCCGTTCCGATGTTTTATAATCAATACCACCCCTTATACTGCTGCTCGCGCGTTCATTTTGGAAATCAGCAAATTGATCGAATACTTTTGCCGACGCGCTTTGCCCAACAATTCTATATAACTCCAGTGTGTTATTAAAATTGCTGTTAACGTAGCTATAATTTCCGAAAAGATTGACTTTACCTGTTTTGTGATTAATTTGCAATGAATTATTCGACTTATGGGTACGGCCGTATCCTCCGCTCAAACTCAATGTTCCATTGGTACCCTCCATATTATTTTTCTTCAATTTGATGTTAATAATCCCGGCAGTACCTGCTGCATCATATTTCGCGGAAGGATTGGTGTTTAATTCAATGGATTGCACGTTATTGCCGTCCATCGATTTTAACATATTAGCTAATTGTTCAGCAGATAGATAGGTTTGTTTCCCATCTATCATAACTGTTACGCCTTGACGTCCCATGAGGCTTATATTCCCATCTTTGTCAACACTTACGCCAGGTGATCGTTCTAATATATCCATTGCACTGTTACCTGCTGCTAGTGCAGTATTAGCGACATTTACAACCAAGGCGCCATCCTTACGTTCGATGGAAGGGGTACTAGCCGTAACAGTTACCTCTTTTAGTGCATTTGTCTCTGGCATTAGAACAAAAGAAGCTGCTTGTATCGTTTTTTGTCCGGATCTTATCGCAATAGGTAAATAAGTCTTGCGGAAGCCGATCATAGATGCAGATAATATATACTTCCCTTCGTCTACCGCAGGTATCTGATAGTTACCTTTCTGGTCACTGAATACTGAGCGAATATAAGATGAATCTGCGGCCCTGAGCAAAATGATTGTCGCTAAGTCAACAGGTGCACCTGTTTGGTCCTTCACGGTTCCTTGAATATTTGCTTTCTCTTGTGCCAGCACGCAGATAATGAAAGAATAGAAAAAAAATAGGGTTAGTACAGAGATTCTCAATAAAGGCATTGGTTTATAATGTTTTTTGTGTGTGTTTGGAATATTCATGGCTAAATTTCTTTTTGCCAAAAGTATTTATCATATACATGTTCTTGAAGATGAATTAGGTAAATGCATTCAAAATCTCGGTAAACGACCTGTTTTATTGGGTAAATTTTCGATTGTGCTAGAGGATTAGTTGTTGCAGACTAAAAGGACGATTTAGCTTTTGACAAAGGATTGTTTTATTCTTTTGATGTTCCATTGATCAGTAAGGTTTAATTTTTTTATGCGTGTTTAATGTGCTTACTGACTTATAGACGCTCAAAATGCCAAAACGTTGCAAGTAATCACATATTTTCGAAAATAAATAATCCCTAAGCAAATGAACCCTGATAGTATGGCTTTGTGTGCCGTTAAGTATGCATCGTGAGAGAAGCGAGGGATATATTATAAGGGGAGGTCGGAAGTGGATTCGAACCACTCTGGGATCTCTTGCGGAGCTCCGCCTAACCGCTCGGCCATCCGACACGTTCTGATTTGGATCAAAAGTACTGATATCGACGGGCTTTACTTATACAATCCGATCGCAGTAAACGTGCAGTTGATGTGTAGTTAAGAACCCGTTCTTTTGTTTTCTCCTTTTTAGGTGCAATAAATATTCCGCATGATTTGTCAGTCCGTAAATATGCATTAACAAAAAGCCCGGCTGCAGAGCCGGGCTTTTTGTTAATGTTGTTCAATCCATTTCCTAGCATTGACGAACGCTTCTATCCATGGAGAAATTTCGTCATTCCTATCACTTGGATAATGAGCCCAATGCCACTTAAATAATGAACGCTCGATATGAGGCATCATTACAAGATGTCTGCCCGACTTATCACATAACATGGCGGTATTGTAATCAGAGCCATTTGGATTAGCAGGATACGTCTCATAATGGTATTTCGCCACGATATGATATTGGTCTTCTCTATATGGAAGTTGAAATTTACCTTCACCATGTGAAATCCATACCCCCAAAGTCGACCCGGCCAGACTTGAAAGCATTACCGAATTATTTTCCTGTATTGTCAGTGCTGTAAATCCGCTCTCGTGTTTATGGCTGTCATTATGTAACATTTTGGGTTTAGATTCATGGTCGGGATTAATAAGGCCAAGTTCAATAAAGAGTTGGCATCCATTACAAATACCAACAGACAGTGTATCAGGACGTTTAAAGAAGTTTTCGAGTGCAACTCGGGCTTTTTCGTTATACATAAACGCTCCCGCCCAGCCCTTTGCCGATCCCAAAACATCTGAATTGGAGAAACCTCCGACAGCACCAATAAATTGGATGTCTTCCAAATTTTCCCGCCCGGAAATTAAGTCGGTCATATGAACATCTTTCACATCAAAACCAGCTAGATACATGGCGTTAGCCAATTCTCTTTCCGAGTTACTTCCCTTTTCACGAATCACTGCAGCTTTTGGTCTAGGTTTGGTATTATCAATTTGTGGTTTTTTACCATCAAAATGCTTGGGAAACGAATATTTCAGTATATGGTTTTTATAGTTTTTGAAACGCTCGGTAGCCTTTTGCTCACCACTTTGTTTTTGATCAAGCAGATAAGAAGTTCTAAACCAGACATCTCGCAGTTCATCTATGTCAAAGGACCATTTCGAACCGTTGTTTGTTAATTCTAAGACCGCTTGATCGCTTACCTGACCGATCTTATGGAAGGTCACCCCTTTATTGTTCAACTCGAGTTCAATAGACTCATCCGCTTGAAAAACTACACCCACATTCTCTGCAAACAGAAGTTTGATACTATCTTGTTCTTCTAAAGCGGATAAATCAATTTGAGCTCCAAGGTGACGATCGGCAAAGCACATCTCCAACAGCGTGGTGATCAAGCCGCCACTTCCAATGTCATGCCCTGCATGTATCTTTCCGGATTTTATAAGTTCCTGTACGGCATTGAATCCTTCTTTAAATGCGTTAGGATCAATTATGTCAGGTGTATCGTTA
Organism: Olivibacter sp. 47; assembly: GCF_030372825.1. Lineage (NCBI taxonomy): Bacteria > Pseudomonadati > Bacteroidota > Sphingobacteriia > Sphingobacteriales > Sphingobacteriaceae > Olivibacter > Olivibacter sp. 47. The sequence continues at coordinate 3,378,273 of NZ_JAUCNR010000001.1, read as the reverse complement.
CCTATACAGTTTAAAATTTGAGCGAAGGATGATCCGCCCAATTTAGGTTTATCTCCGGAAAGGTTTATATAATAAATTGCCCCTTTATTTTTTTGCAATACAGGTTCTACGACGGCAGTGATGTCAACGCAATGCGCAGCTGCAGATATGATAACTGTTCCAGGTGCTATTACTTCGCCATTCGAGTATTTTTGCTTCATAGAAAGCGAATCCTTTCCTGTCGGTATGTTGATACCTAAATCAATAGCAAAATCAGAGCAAGCTTTGACAGCTTCATACAAACGAGCATCTTCACCATCATTTTTACATGGCCACATCCAGTTTGCGGACAACGAAACACTTTGTAGCCCATCCTTTAGCGGTGCCCAAATTATATTGGATAATGATTCAGCTACCGCATTACGACTGCCTGCCGCTGCATTGATTAGCGCAGATAGGGGAGCATGGCCCACCGATGTTGCCACACCGTCTTTTCCTTGGTAGTCAAGGGCCATGACGCCGCAGTTGTTTAAAGGTAATTGAAGAGGACCCGCACATTGCTGTTTAGCCACTCGTCCACCGACACATCTGTCTACTTTGTTTGTTAACCAATCTTTGCAGGCCACTGCTTCGAGTTGTAATAACTGATGGAGGTATTGGTCCAAATGAGTCTCGCTGTAGGAAAGATCCCGATATACCCTTTTTACGGTTTTATCTTCCATAATTGTTTTTGGCGAACTACCGAACATATCGTTTAAAGCTAAATCCATCGGTTTGGATCCATTGCTTGAAGAAGCGATGGTAAACGGTAATCGCCTGTGACCTGACCTACTGTATAGATTGGTGAACGTTCGCGGTCGGCAATTTTCTTTAGCATTTGCAGATGTTCTTCAGCAATAACCAAGCCCATACGTTCCTGTGATTCGTTGCCGATAATTTCCTTTGCAGACAAAGTAGGATCGCCCACAGGAAGTTGATCTAGATCAATTTGTCCTCCCGTACTTTCAATTAACTCGGAAAGACAATTTAAGTGACCACCGGCACCGTGATCATGTATAGAAACAATGGTGTTATGATCGCTCTCAACTAAGCCACGAATTGCGTTTGCAGCTCTCTTTTGCATTTCCGGGTTGGATCGTTGAATAGCATTTAATTCAATACCGGAGCCAAAAGCCCCTGTATCAGCTGAAGAAACTGCTGCACCGCCCATTCCGATACGATAGTTTTCGCCACCTAGTACAACAATTTTATCACCTGGGCTAGGCTGCATTTTTTTTGATTGTTCTTCTTTACCATATCCAACTCCCCCAGCCAGCATAATTACTTTATCGAAACCTAGCTTACGAGCATCCTCCTCATGTTCAAAAGTAAGAACAGAACCCGCGATAAGAGGCTGGCCGAATTTATTTCCGAAATCAGATGCGCCATTGGATGCTTTTATTAAGATATCCATTGGCGTTTGATAAAGCCAATCCCGCTCTTCCATGGCTTTTTCCCAAGGTCTATTCTCCTCCAAACGCGAGAACGCAGTCATATATACAGCAGTTCCGGCCAACGGCAAAGAACCCTGTCCTCCTGCGAGACGGTCTCTTATTTCGCCTCCAGAGCCTGTTGCTGCTCCATTGAAAGGTTCAACGGTTGTGGGGAAGTTATGAGTCTCCGCTTTAAGGGAAATGACTGAGTTGAACTCTTTGATGGCGTAATAGTCAGGTTGATCAGCTCGTAGCGGGGCGAATTGTTGTAATTTAGGCCCCTTTATAAAAGCCACGTTATCCTTATAAGCAGAAACGATATCATTTGGGTTCTTCTCAGAGGTTTTTCTGATCAACTTAAATAAAGAAGTCGGTTGTTCTACGCCGTCAATTATAAAAGTACCATTAAATATTTTATGTCGACAGTGTTCCGAGTTAACTTGAGAAAAACCAAACACTTCAGAATCCGTAAGTTTTCTGCCGAGTTTTTTAGCCAACGCATTAAGGTAGTCAACCTCCTCATCACTTAAAGAAAGGCCCTCCTTTTGATTATAGGCTGCTATATCTTCTACTTCTAATATAGGTTCGGGTTTTAAACGAACCGTGAAGATGTCTTGACTTAATCCATTATATTTTTGCAATAGCATGTGGTCAAAGTCAGTAAAATCAGGGCTAACCTCCTTAAATTCCTCTATTCGAAGAATATCGGAAATTCCCATATTTTGCGTTATCTCCACTGCATTCGTACTCCAAGGCGTTATCATGGTAGCTCGAGGGCCGATAAAAGAACCTTCCAGACTTTCGCCTGTATGTAATTCAGCTCCACCAAAAAGCCATATTAGTTTAGCTGTTTCATTGGCTGTTATTGGCCGTTCTATTTGTAAAGCAAAAATGGTGTGGTGAGGGTTTTTGAAGAAGTAAATCATGATGTTTTATACGTGCCGCAAAATTAGGCAAAATTGCTTTTAAATGCAATGTAAGAAAGAGATAGCAAACCGTATCCCGCAAGTATTCTAGCCTGAAAAAGTTCTAATAGAAATAAAATCATCAAGTTAAAGGAAATTAAACATGAATTTGTCCGTTTTTAATTTTGTAAGTAAAATGTAAAATGATAAGAAATTCACTTTTACATCTACAGTCGCGGTTCCATGCAATATTGCTTTTAGTTATTCACCTGATTTTTTCGGGAAATAGAATATATTAGCCTTTTATTATTTGTGTATTTTGAAACTCATGATAACCGATACAATATATTTGGTTTCCACTATAGGTTTAGCCATTTTGCTACTGGCATCCATTATTGTATTATTGTTTTTGTGGAAAAACCAGGAGCAATTAAAGGAGGAAAATTTGAGGTTAAAGACGAAGTATGAAGAAATTGAAAAAAAATACACAGGCGTTCATGCAGAGCAGCTTCGGTATAAGCTGAATCCTCATCTATTCAGAAATGCTCTGAATGCGATCCAATCACATGCTTACCAAAGCTACTATGCCTTGGATAAACTATCAGGCGTGTTAGACTATATTTTATATGACACCGACGGACGTTTAGTAACGATAAAGGAAGAGATAGCGTTTGCACGCAATTTTATTGAGATAAATCGATTAAAAACGAGTCCGTTGTTCGATATACGCATAAAGAATAGAATAGACGAGGGAGATCCCCGTTGCAACCAAGCTGTAATCGCACCGCTGACATTTATAAATCCCATAGAAAATGCTTTTAAACATGCCGATCTTCAAAGTGACAACGCCTTTATAAGCGTCAGCTTCTCTTTTGAAAATGATTCCTGGTTTGTACTGCAGGTAGCTAATAAAATCAATGATTTGCCGGTACCGTTAAATACGAAGGGAGGATTAGGAAATACGATCTATTTAGATCAGCTTTCTTCTGTTTACGGCGAAGGAGGGTATTCTTGTAAGGAATCGATAAATAATGGAATTTTCATTACCGAACTAAGAATAAAAATACTGTGAAGGAATTAAGGTGTATTTTATTGGATGATGAGCTGCCCGCACTTCGGTACTTGCGATCGATTTGCGAAGGGTTTAGTAATGTTGAAGTTGTCAAGGCATTTAATAACCCTTTGCGAATGCTAGAAGAGGTTGATCAGCTGGATTTTAATGTATGCGTCCTCGATATTGAAATGCCGCAAATGAACGGAATGGAGTTGGCCGGTAAACTGGAAGGAAAAGCCATCATATTTACTACCGCTTATAAAGAATTTGCCGCCGAAGCCTATGAATTGGATGCTGTAGACTACATTATAAAACCTATTCAGTTTGATCGATTAAAAAAGCTTTTGATAAATCATATAATTTCCTCCAACGGGAAGAGCTTCCCCAGTACGTCCAGTTGAACAGCAATAAAGGGAAAATACTATTACACTTTGCAATGATTGCATTTATTGTGGTCTCTGAAGTTGATAAAAGAGACAAGAGGGTGATCTATGACGATGGAAGGGAAGTAACGTTAAAAAATATTTCATTTGAACAACTCGTTAAGCTTCTTCCGCGAGACGCTTTTGTGCGCATCAACCGACAGACAATTATTGCCACTCGGTGTGTACATGCCTTTACCCATAATCAGGTTACCCTATTAGTAGGATCCAAGTCTTTTGTCTTCTCCTTGAATGAACATTATCGTAAAGATTTTCTTGCGATGTTCGGCGCTTAACTTTATTACATTTTATTTCTCGTTGGTTACAGAATAGACTGTCAGCGCTTTCATAAAGGATACCTAAGTTCTAAATTCGTAAAAGTACTTTAAAAATTTTCATAATGAGGCGATATAAAGATTTCGTATTTTACGTGGTGAGTATTGGGGGCTTTTCTCTGTTCATCTACTTGCTGATCATTCAAGGTGCTAACTTAGAATTTGAAAAAAATGTAAAAGTGGAACAGATAGGAGTTTCAGGCTCAGCCTGGAGTCACTTTATCGATTCATTAAAATATAACTTTTCTTATCCGTTAGCCACTTTATTATTACAGATCATCGCCATTATACTGGTTGCTAGATGCTTTGGCTATATGTGTAGAAAAATTGGTCAGCCGAGCGTAATTGGTGAAATAATCGCCGGGATCGTATTAGGACCTTCATTGTTAGGCGCCTATTTTCCAGATTTTTCAGCGGTTCTTTTTCCCGCAAGCTCACTGGGGAATCTAGGTATTATGAGCCAGATCGGTCTTATACTTTTTATGTTTGTTGTGGGGATGGAACTTGATTTAGGCATTTTAAGAAACAAAGCGCATGAAGCTGTAGTAGTGAGTCACGCCAGTATAATTTTTCCTTTCGCCCTCGGCGTTGCGTTGGCCTATTTCATTTATCAGGAAACAGCACCTGAGGGTGTCAATTTCATTTCTTATGCACTGTTTATTGGTATCTCCATGAGCATTACTGCTTTCCCCGTATTAGCTCGGATTGTGCAAGAGCGTGGACTTTCAAAAACCAAATTAGGTGCTATGGCCATTACATGTGCCGCAGCTGATGATATAACGGCCTGGTGTATACTCGCGGCTGTAATTGCTATTGTGAAGGCAGGTTCCCTTGCTAGCGCCCTTTACACTATTTTATTATCTGTAGCTTATGTAGCACTCATGCTAAAATTTGTTAGACCTTTTTTAAAGAGAATAGGAGATCTTTATTCCACTAAAGAGAGTTTAAGCAAGCCAATCGTAGGTATCTTTTTCGTAATCTTACTGTTATCCTCTTGGAGCACAGAAGTGATCGGCATCCATGCCCTATTTGGAGCCTTTATGGCAGGCGTAATCATGCCCGCTAATATAAATTTCAGAAACATCTTTATTGAAAAGGTAGAGGACTTAGCCCTTGTCCTCTTGCTACCTCTTTTTTTCGTTTTTACCGGTTTGCGTACGCAAATAGGACTGTTAAATGAACCCGAGCTATGGGGGTTGTGCCTTGTTTTCATTTTAGTAGCTGTAGTAGGGAAGTTTGCGGGAAGCGCAATAGCCGCAAGATTTGTAGGGCAAAGTTGGAAAGGAAGCCTGACAATAGGTGCATTAATGAATACGCGTGGATTAATGGAGCTTGTAGCACTTAATATTGGATATGATCTTGGCGTGCTTTCTCCCGAAGTTTTTGCTATGTTGGTACTTATGGCCCTGGTTACTACCTTTATGACAGGCCCTTCTCTAGCATTTATTAACTATTTTTTTAAGGATAAGCAGGAGGAGAATTCACTTCCGGCATTACAGGTTGATAAATACAATATTCTGATCGCCTTTGGTAATCCACTAACAGGTCGTCTGCTCGTACGACTAGCCAATAGTCTAACTAGAAAAACAAAAGATACGGTAAGTGTTACAGCATTACATCTTTCCATTGCAAACGAATTGAATCAATTCAACGCATTCGAATATGAAAAAGAAAGCTTTGCGCCAATAGAATCTGAGTCAAAGGAGTTAGGGCAGTCCGTTGTTTCACTGTTCAAGCCTTCAGATAATATCGATGATGATATTATAGAAACAGCCAACAAAGGCGAATTTGATCTACTCTTAGTTGGTGTTGGCAAATCTGTATTTGAAGGCACATTGTTAGGTCGGATATTGGGGCTCACCTCTACCGTTGTAAATCCCGAAAGGTTATATGAGACGTTTAAAACGAAAGGTAACTTTTTTTCTTTTGGTGTATTCGACGAACGAACCAAGTATATATTGAAGCACTCGAAAATTCCGACAGGCATATTGATTGACAAACAATTAAGGGAAATAAAAGAAGTGATCGTGCCAATATTCTCCTTGAGTGATAGCTTCCTATTGATTTATATTCAGAAACTTATACAGAATGGCGGCGTCAAGATTTATATCATGGATATTGCAGGTGTCATTAAACAGAATATTGAGTTTAAAGAAGCTATCAGAGCGATTGATGTGGTAGCATCAAATCACCTGTCAGTAATAGACGAAAGAACGATGAATAAGGCATTATTGGGCCAGAAAGATTTGCTGCTCGTTAGTCTGGATAGCTGGAAGAAGGCAGTTGAATCAAGAAGTGTCTGGTTGGCTGAAACTCCTTCTGTACTTATTCTAAAACCCTAGCTCGTAAATAAGCATTTGGTAACATAAATTTTAATTATGGAGACTTTAATATTCAAGACTGATATTCAAACGCCTCTTATTAAGAACAAACTACTGAGCGCGTTAGAAAATATTAAAGGCCTAAATCATTGGAGGCTCGATATCGAATCCATTTATAAACTGTTAATAATAAACGGTATTGGCATAAATTATCTGGAAGTCATCAATGAATTAGGGAAGATTGGTATTCACGCTATTCGTATGTACGAAGAATAGCTGTTTTTAACCTGATAATCAAAAAATCCCGGATATAATACCGGGATTTTAAGGTTGGTTGGTGATATAAAAAATATTAGGCAGATGTTAAGTTGTTGTAAAACTCCATTTTCGTGACTTCTATAACATGTTTATCACAAGAGTAGGTAATAATAAAACTATGAAAATGATTGTCAACCGTACTTTCATTTCCATAAAATAATACATCCATATAACGTACATATTCATAGTCTGACGTCAGGCGCTTGTCTATCCAAGCGTTTTGAAAAGGTTTAACTTCCAGATTCTTTATATCTATTCCTTTCGGCAATCTTTCCGGGTGTTGTAGAAAAAACCTTTTAAGATGATCAGCAAAGTCATTGAGTGCGACAAAGTTTCCCATAATACTTTATTGTTATGGGTAAAACTAGGTATTAACAACAATAGCTGTATATACATAAAGTACACAGAAAAGCGTAAAAAAATGCGCAAAAGGTTATCACGACCTTTTGCGTTGACTTTCTACATTCGGGAGAAAACCTGTTATAATTCCTATTAGCGGCAAAAAGGCACATATTTTAAATACATAATTGATACTTGTATGATCGGCTAACCACCCCAATAAAGCCGATCCTACACCGCCCATCCCGAAGGCAAATCCGAAAAAAAGACCTGCAATCATACCAACTTTGTCAGGAACTAAGTCTGTAGCATAGACTAAAATTGCCGAAAAAGCCGATGATATAATTACCCCTATAAGTACGGCTAAAATACCTGTCCAGAATAAATTTGCAAAAGGTAGAAGCAGCGTAAAGGGAGCAGCCCCTAATATGGATATCCAGATAATATACTTTCTTCCAAAGCGATCTCCCAAGGGCCCCCCAATCATTGTACCAGCTGCTACAGATGCTAGAAAAGCAAATAAGTACAGTTGAGATTGTTGTACACTAAGATGAAATTTCTCAATTAGGTAGAACGTAAAATAACTGGTCATACTAGCCATGTAGAAATATTTAGAGAATATTAAGACAAGCAGGATCCCGAGCGCTGTGAGAATACGTTTCTTAGAAAAAACAGGTGTGCTTATTGTTGTTTTACCCGATTTGACGCTTTTTAGATACAGATGTTCTTTATACCATTTCCCGATTTGCAAAAGAACTATGATAGCCAAAATAGCCGCCAAGGCAAACCAAATAATATTAAGTTGTCCATAAGGAACTACTATTAAGGCAGCCAACAATGGACCAATGGCACTGCCGGCATTACCGCCCAGTTGAAAAATAGATTGCGCCAATCCTTTTTTTCCACCAGACGCTAAGTGTGCCACTCTGGAAGATTCAGGATGAAATACAGAAGATCCCATTCCAATTAAACTTACTGCTATTAGTATGGGAATGAATCCGTTAGCTGTTGATAATAAGATCAGGCCAAACAGCGTAAACGCCATGCCGATTGCAAGCGAATAAGGACGTGGAGTTCGATCGGTGTAATAGCCTACAAAAGGTTGCAATAGAGAAGCGGTTAGCTGAAATGTAAAAGTTATCATTCCGATTTGTGTAAATGATAAATGGAAATTGCTCTTTATTAATGGATAGATTGCAGGGATTACCGACTGGATCATATCATTTAATAAATGCGTGAAACTAATGGTAAAGAGGATTGAATAAACTGTTTTTCTTACGTCAGAATCAAGCGTGCTATTGGTAAGCGTTTTCATTTTTTTAGATTGGAGAATTAGAGATTTTTGATTATTGTGAAATGTGTCCGATTATTTTTGCTGCTGTGTTCCAAGCTTTTTTGGCGTTGCCTGCAATTATATCTTTTAGAAGCTGCTCGTGGAGTTGCTGTGTATTCCTAAAAACAGAAGTATCCGAATATATACTATGGAACCAATTTTTTAAATGAATCGAAACCATTTTATATAAGTCCGTTAAAATCTCATTTTGTGACGCCTCTGCAATGGAAATATGAAAGTTAACGTCGGCGTCAATGCAGTTTTCCAGCGAATCAGCATCAGCAGCTTTTTTACGAGCATATAGATGAGTTTGTATCTGAATAATATCTCGTTCTGTTCGGTTAATTGCGGCTTTCTCCGCAATCTTCATTTCCAACAATTGCCTAACCTCATCCAGTTCTTTAAAGTCTGCCCGTTTAAATCGCTGTTCGATAGGCTCCTTATGAATATGATTATTTTCCACAAAAGTACCGATACCTTGTTGTACTCGCAATAAACCGGAATTAACTAAGATTTTAACGGCTTCCCTAATAGTAGAACGACCAACTCCAAAAGACTTCATTAACTCCGATTCGATCGGAAGCTTCTCATGTAATTTATAATTTCCGTTAAGAATTTGTTTTTGAAGTTTAGATGCCACTTCGTCGGCAAGTGATTTTCGCTGTATTACTGTTTTCATTATACTACTTTATTCATCATATCATCAGATGAATGTACAAATGTAATAAATGATTTATAAAATCAAAGCCCATCGAGAGATTGTTGTACATTATTCTTCTTAGTGTTGTGTTTTATATTGTTTACCTCATTTAATCCATCAACATGAAGGTGCCTTGCGATGAACTGCAAAAAATATTTTTTTAGTGTTTAATGGAAAAGAAAGTGTTTTTTGTAAAAAATAGAAGACTGATATGAGCGTATATTGGATAGATCATTTTAAGTTAATCGCCTGACATCAAAAATGAGGTTGACTCGGGTATTACACTCAATTGGATTTGGCCTATATTATAGATCATAAGAATCATAGTAGCGATATATTATAATAACTAGACCATCATTTTTTATAAACTTGTATATGGATTCCCCGCATATTAATCGTCAATTTGAAAATATACAATCTATTTTTTCAGGTGAGTTATATTACAATGACAGCCCTGAGCATCATGCCGTGCGACTCGCGTATTCTACCGATGCTTCTGTATACCAAGAGTTGCCCATAGCCGTAGCTGTTCCAAAGAACGAAAACGACTTAAGGGTGTTAATAGATTTTGCTAAACAAACGGGAATTACCTTGATACCGAGAACTGCCGGAACCTCATTAGCAGGGCAGGTTGTTGGGAAGGGCATTATTATCGATGTATCTAAGCACTTTAACAAGATTTTAGAAATAAATCAGGAAGAGCGTTGGGTAAGAGTACAGCCAGGCGTAATAAGAGATGATTTAAATGCGTTCTTAAAAGACTACGGCCTAATGTTTGGCCCGGAAACTTCCACTGCAAGCCGAGCCATGATCGGCGGGATGATTGGGAATAATTCGAGTGGTTTGCATTCAATCGTTTGGGGTGATACACGGAGCCATCTATTGGCGATGAAAGTCTTATTGGATGATGGTAGTTCTGCTATTTTTGAAGCACTCGATGAGCCAAGTCTTTTTAGTAAGCTAAAGCAAAACGATAGGGAAGGTGAAATATACAGAGCGGTTAATGCCCTGTTAAGTGATAAAGGAAACCAAGCGACCATCAGACAGGGCTATCCTAAACATTCAATTACAAGACGCAATACAGGATATGCTTTGGATCTATTGGCAAAGCCCAACGAAGCCTTTAACTTTAGTAAATTGATAGCTGGTTCCGAAGGTACTTTAGCACTGGTTACCGAAGCTAAATTAAACCTTATCTCGCTACCACCTCAGGAGGTAGGAATACTCTGTATACATTGCCATTCGCTTATTGAATCTTTGCATGCCAATATTACAGCCCTAGCACACCACCCTGAAGCGTCCGAACTAGTGGACAAATACATTCTTGATTTCACGAAAGATCATCCCACTTACCGGTATAATCGTTTCTTTATTGAAGGTGATCCGGCCGCTTTATTAATGGTCGAGTTCCGGGACCATGATGTAGAAGGTGTAGTCAATAAAGCAAATACATTAAAATCGGCCTTAGCGTCCAACAATATAGGCTATGCTTATCCGCTTATTACAGGTAGTCGCACCAATTTGGTTTGGGACGTTCGTAAAGCTGGATTAGGACTGATCCGTAATTTACCGGGAGACACACAGCCTGTGAACCTAATTGAAGATTGTGCTGTTTCACCTGAAGATCTTCCTTCTTATATAGAAGAAGTTCAGGCTATATTAACCAAATACGGTACAAAGGCGTCCTATTATGCACATGCGGGAGCCGGCGAGCTACACGTTGAACCTTTGATTAATCTAAAAACAGCCGACGGAAGGCATAAATTCAGAGCGATATTGGCCGAAACGGCTGTTTTGGTAAAAAAATACAATGGATCGCTAAGCGGAGAGCATGGCGATGGTCGTTTGCGGGGAGAATTTATAAAGACGGTGTTAGGAGAGGAGGTTTATCTGCTTTTAGAAAAAATCAAATCTATTTTCGACGCTTCTTCTATTTTTAATGCGAATAAAATTGTCCGCACACCGCCGATGGACAAATTTCTACGATACGAAACAGACACCTCTGCTATTCACATAAATACAATTTTTGACTATCAAAAACAAGAGAATATTCTTCGTTTAGCCGAAAAGTGTTCAGGTTCCGGAGACTGTAGAAAATCACATATAACAGGAGGTACGATGTGTCCCTCTTATATGGCAACTCGTGAGGAGAAAGATACAACAAGAGCACGTGCTAACATGCTTCGGCAGTTTTTAACCCATTCCACTAAAGAGAATCGCTTTGATCATGCAGAAATCAAAGAAGTGATGGATCTGTGTCTAAGTTGCAAGGCCTGTAAAACGGAATGTCCTTCTGCGGTTGATGTAACAAAAATGAAGGCAGAGTTTTTGCAACATTACTACGATGCGAATGGGACGCCCTTTAGAACATGGCTCATCGCAAATTTCACCAAGTCTCAAAAGATAGGGAGTTATGCGCCCCGTCTGTATAATGCTGTTATCAAGAACCGTGTTTTATCGTCATTAGTAAAAGGTGCCATTGGCTTCGCTCCGGAACGATCCTTGCCTGAAATTGGTAACACAACCCTTCGAAAGTGGATACAACGACAAAAGCCGCAAGATCTAGCTGTTGGGCAAACGGTGTATCTCTTTTGCGATGAATTTACCGATTACAACGACACGGGGATCGGACAAACAGCTTTTAAACTGTTGAGTGCATTGGGGTACCAAGTAAAATTAATTAATCATAAAGAGAGTGGCCGCACATACTTGTCGAAAGGTCTCCTACGAAAGGCAAAAAAATAGCCAATCAAAATGTTTTGGCATTCAAAGACGTAGTTTCTGATAAAAGCCCATTGATAGGTATCGAACCTTCGGCGATTCTCACTTTTAGAGATGAATATTTAGATTTAGTTGATAAAGATCTGGTATCCGACGCGCAGCGGATAGCAAGACATGCTTTACTAATCGATGAGTTTATTGCAGAGGAAATAGATCGTGGAAACATAAAGAAGGAGCAATTTAAAGCAATCGAAAAAAAGATCAAATTACATGGACATTGTTATCAGAAGGCATTTCACTTGGTTGCCCAAACAGAAAAAATATTGAAGTTTCCAACTGGACATGAAGTAGAGGTCATTCCCTCCGGTTGTTGTGGAATGGCAGGCTCTTTCGGCTACGAAAAGGAACACTACCATGTTTCGCAGCAAGTAGGCGAATTGGTCTTATTGCCTTCGATACGCTCGACAGATTCCAGTGAAATAATTGCCGCGCCGGGCACAAGTTGTCGACATCAAATAAAAGATGCAACCAGCCGTAAAGCATATCACCCTGTTGAGATACTCTGGGATGCATTGGTTAAATAGTCATGCATAAGCGAACGTAGGTTAAAAATATATCCAAAAAAAATTCACCCGATGGCAGGTAAATTTGCTTCAAGGATATAAAACGAATATTGGTGAATAAAGGACTGCGGTTAAAAAGGCGTAATTTATCTTGTTATACTACTGGTTATATAGTTTTGCCAATGCTCCTTTTCATCGCCATCTAATACGTCGACAAAAGATTTGGCAATCTCCATTTCGTGCGCGTTACTTAGGTCGAGGGCTTCGATGTTTGCTTCAACGATTTCAGTGCAAAAAGCAGGCCCAAAGCTGTACGCTTTAATGCGTTCTAATTCCTTATAACCAATTTCTGTTGCGTATAGGTATAAAATTTCTTCGGGAATCTCGAAGTCGCCATCAGCTTCATATCCAATATACTGAAAGCAACCGCTTTTCCAAACAAGGAAAAGTATTTCATGGTTCAAAGATTCTCCAAAAAACACGTATATCCTCTTCAGTAAGAGATCCGCAACATCACGATCAAACAGTTCGTGTAACACCGTATCTAACGTTTTAACATATTTAAGAAAGAGTGCGGAATTCAATGATTGCTGAAAATACTGGGTGATGACATCATAAATTTCGTCCTCGGTTTTGCCTTGCAAAATCTGTTTTGCCGCCAAATTTATTAGGTTATATTCTTCGTCTTTTTTTTTCCGATATCCTTTATGCTGCAAATCAAGCGTCTGGGGTAGTGTTATTTTAGCTTCTATATCTAGAAGTTGCATAGCAATATCCCAATCTTTTCTGTTTGTCGCTAAATGGCAATTATGACCGATATAACCACCTTTTTTCTTGTCTGGTTTTTTTTCACCAATGACAACATCTCCACTGTCGATTGCTAGTGGCGTCGAACTAAAGCCGCGAATATGAACGAATAAGGATTCTTCTTCAGGTAATGCGATTATCCCGAATCCTTTTTGATTATCAAACCATTTCACTGCACCGATGAACATGGCCTGGAGTTTTTGATTATGATTCAACGGCGATAAAAGTAAGCATTATTCGTTACAATATCAGTATTTTTTTTATTATTTATTGATTATCAAATTAATGTAAACAGAATCTTATGGAATATGGGTAGCTTTCACAAAAACCACCAATTACTCTCACAATTCCGGTCAATAACCTATAGCGTTTCTAAGCTTTCAAGGGCTCTATTTAAGAAGTCAGGATATCCGGAGATACATCTCAGTTATTCGTTTTTGCGATATTATGCGATTTTGCATAATATTGCAAAATGAATAACACTTCAATAAATGGAATTAATCCCGCTAAAGCGCGTTCCGCAACACAATATATTTTTTTGATATGTGGATTGGGAATTTCCAGTTGGGCTCCTATGGTTCCCTATGCTAAGGAAAGACTAGGCCTTAATGATGCAGACCTAGGTTTACTGCTTCTTCTTCTGGGAGCCGGGGCCATTACAATGATGCCCTTGACGGGTGTTATGACAACGAGATATGGGAGTCGACCGGTTATTCTGTATTCAACCTTCATTATGGCCCTTAGCTTACCGATGTTGCTTTTGATGACGTCTCCTATCTTGATGGGAATCATGCTTTTTATATTTGGTGCTGCTGTCGGCACCATTGATGTAGCCATGAATGCGCACGGCGTACAGGTTCAAAATATCTTTACTAAACCTATCATGTCCTCGCTTCATGGACTATTCAGCGTGGGAGGGCTATTGGGATCTTTGGGGTTAGGATTCTTTATTAGATTCGGTCTGGAGCCAATTGTAGCCGCTATTAGTATTTCACTTTTGTTGTTACTTATCGTTTGCAGCCAATACACCAATTTGCTTTCAGCAGATTCGGAGATAAAATTACGAAAATCCAATTCCTCGGAAGTTATTGACGGGCAGGGGGGCTTCTCTTGGATGAAAGGAAGTGTTCTATTTCTAGGTGCCATGTGCTTTATCGTTTTTCTATCAGAAGGAGCTATGTTGGATTGGAGTGCCGTTTATCTCCGGGAAATTAGGTATGTAGAACCTGAATTTGCAGGTAGTGGTTATGCTGCTTTTTCAATAGCAATGGCAATTATGCGTTTAGTTGGTGATCGAATTGTGGCGCGTTTAGACGGAAAGCGGGTCGTAGTAGGTGGAAGCTTATTGGCAGCGTTTGGATTGTCATTGGTCGTTTTCGTTCCCTGGATTTCAGGTACATTATTTGGATTTGTTCTTCTCGGATTGGGAGCTGCCAATATCGTTCCGGTATTTTTTACCGAAGGAGGACGAATAAATGGCCTTTCTCCAACCGTAACGATTCCGGCTATTACGACAATGGGATATGCCGGGCAATTAATAGGGCCGGCAATTCTCGGGTTCATCGCCTATAACTTTTCGCTTCCAATAGCATTCGCATGTATCGGCTTAATGCTTTTACTGGTAGCTTTGAGTTATAGCGTTCGTAGAAACGAGCGATCTAAACTGTTGAAAAACTATTCAGAATAATTTAAGAAGAAACCGTATGCTAGATGTAAAATGCATAATATTTGATTGCGATGGTGTCCTGGTAGATACCGAGTCCATTATGATTTCCGTTTTATTGGAAATGGCAGGGGAGCCGGCTGTGATAGATTTGGAAGAAGCACTCAAACTTTTTAGTGGCCGACAAATTTTGGAAACCATCAAGATATTGGAAGAGCGGCGGGGAAAAGCTTTTCCAGAGAATTTTGAGATTGAGTTCCGTAGAAAAGCGTATGAACGGTTCAAACAAGAGGTACGGCCGATAGCCGGTGTAAGCGAACTATTGTCAACTATAAAACTTCCCTGCTGTGTCGCTTCAAGCGGACCCCGGGAGAAAATTGAATTGAATCTTCAGGTGACGGGCCTGATACGTTTCTTTGAACCTCATCGAATTTTTAGCTCTTACGAAATTGATAGCTGGAAGCCTGATCCAGGTATATTTTTATACGCTGCTAAATCAATGGGCTATAAGCCTTCTGAATGTGTGGTTATAGAAGACAGTTTAGCCGGTATAACGGCTGGCTTGGCTGGCGGTTTTCGTGTTTATGCCTTTGCAAATGGTTATGATGAAAACGAATGGATCGATGAACGCGTACAGGTGTTCCGGAAAATGAGTGAATTGCCTGCACTATTGGGTATTTAAAAGTATTAATAGCAACCTGTAAATGGTAAAAGAGCAACGATTAGATCATATTTTGACGGTCCTAAAGGGCTCAGAAATGGTCACTTATGAATTATTGGCACAGAGTCTAAAAGTATCAGAAGATACGATAAGGAGAGATATTGACATCCTTCACAAAAATGGCCTCTTATCTAAAGTAAGAGGAGGAGCAATTTTGCGATCTAGGAATCCTTTAACTTTTCAGGATCGATCGTCTTACTTAAAGAAGGGTAAAGATGTCATCGCCCTCAAAGCACAACAATTTGTTAAGAACGGTCAAACGATATTTATGGATGGAGGAACTACGATTTGTGCAGTGGCCACACAGTTTCCGTTTAATGCACATTTTCGCGTGGTAACCAACAATCAGGCATTGGTACCCATATTGGCAAAGAATAAAGGGATAGAAATCGTTGTTTTAGGCGGGGTTTATAATCGTGATACAGAAACCAACGTCGGGACCAGAACTTGTCAGGAAGTCTCGATGTATGTTGCTGATGCCTATTTGATGGGAGCTTGTGCTGCAGATCCCAATCATGGAATAACTGCCCGCATACGAGAAGACGGAGACGTAAAGCAGAGTATGATGAATGCGGCGTTGAAAACTATTGTATTAAGTAATCACGAAAAACTGAACCATCATGATTTTTTTAAAGTTTGTGATCTTGCCCCTGTTGATGTACTTGTTACAGATCTTCCCAGCGAAGATAAAAGGCTGGATCTGTTTCGTAACAAGGAAATCCTCATTGTCTGAATAATATTATATTCTTACGTCGTTATTGTCGTTAAGCTTGTAATGAAACTTTTTGTCCACTCCGACAGGCTTCATAAATCGCATCAATAATCTGTAAGTCTTTTAAGCCTTCCACTCCGTCTACAGGAACAATCGCTTTATGTCCGTCCAAAATAATACCGGCCATTTCATCCATTTGCACTGTCTGGTGCGTTTTGTGCGGTTGTGTTAATGGTCCGATGTGTGTTTTACCTTCTATTGGACCGTACCCTGTTGAAGGCTGCAGCTCAGCAAAACCTTTTTCACCATTTAAAAAGAAACGATCCAAATTATTCATATTGTACGTTGATAAGCACGATGCAACTGCACCGCTTGGAAATCCCATTTGAAATTGAATCGTTTCGTCCACACCATCTTTAAATTTCTGTGGATCCGTTTTTGTCTCTTGCGCGGTGACCCAAACAGGTTCTTCACCTACCATGTAACGGGCGCCATTTATAGCGTAAATCCCTATATCCATCAAAGAGCCACCACCCGCTAGGTCTTTGTCTAATCTCCATTGATTCGGATCACCTATCTTAAAGCCGGAAAGGCCCTGAAAAAATAAAATTTTCCCAAATTCGCCTTCCTTTCTCATCCGAACAATCTCTAACGTCTTGGGCTCAAAATGCATGCGATAACCCACCAAGAGCTTAACATTAGCCTCGCGGCATGCGTTTACCATGTCTTGTCCTTCCTTTGCGTTAAGAGCCATCGGTTTCTCACATATGACGTGTTTCCCTGCTTTTGCTGCCCTTATCACATGGTCGTGATGAAGCGCATTAGGCGTAATAACATAAACTGCATCGATATCGGTATTCTCTTTTATGTTATCAAAATTTTCATAGTTGTAGCAGTTTTTATCAGGTATATTATATTTCTCTTGCCAAGCTTTTATTTTCGAAGGAGTGCCACTAATAACACCTACAAGTTTGGCTCGTCTGCAAGACTGCATTGCTTCACCGACACGTGTACCGTAGCCACCCAAGCCCATAATAGCTACTCTTAGTGGACGATCGTCAAAAAAAGGAAATTTGCTTGATAAAAACGGTATACCAGCCGTTGAAATTGCTAATCTATGTATAAATTCCCGACGCGAATGCATATAAGTTTATTTAAAAATGATTTAACTTAACTGACTAACAAAATACTTAAAACAAATGTTTTACTCAATCTGTGGAAAATCAACAAACAATACACTCACGAATGGGAATATATGCCCAAGCTTCCACATGTAGATTAATATAAGGTTATTTTTTTGTGAAAAATTGTAGTTTAAACATGTATTTTATCGCTATATTACATAGCTAATATACAAAACAGGAAATTCCTGTATTTTTTGTTGCTTTTTCCCTCTAGTGGTTACGCTAATTGTCTCGTTTCTTTGTGTAGCAAAATAAAATTACTACCAACTAATGAGAAAAACTATGGACAAGCATTATGGCGAAATTATCGAAAGAACAATTAGACGTAACGGTTATAGTATCAGTGAACTAGCCAGACTGATGAAAGTAAACCGTAGATCCATTTATAACTGGTTTAATCAACCCAAATTCAAACCGGAAATCATCTTCAAAATAGGTTGCGCTTTGAAGCACGACTTTTCAAATGAATTTCCCGAGCTGTTTTCATCAGAAGAGTTTCAGCATGCATTCAACAATAGTAAACTGTTGAACACCGCTTTACTGAGTGAAGAGCGTGAGAAAATAAACTATTGGAAAGATAAATATATCAATCTACTAGAAGAATACAATCAGATTTTGGCGATAAGCAGTAATAAGATAAATACGCTGTCCTATCCTTCTATGTAAGGTATACTATCCTATGAAAACACAAAAGACAAGGCCAACTTTTAGTTGGCCTTGTCTTTTGTGTGATTTGATGTAGTTAGGCTGGCAAACTGATTATTTCGAGAGCTTTATTTCCACTCTTCTGTTTTGCGACCTACCTTCTTCCGTTTCGTTAGTAGCCACCGGTTTGGTTGCTCCGAAGCCCTGCGCGGTTAAATTATCCGGACTTATACCTGCATTTACCAAATAAAGTTTGACGGCGTTGGCGCGATCAACCGATAGAGCCATGTTATGTTCAGCCGATCCTTCTAGAGAAGCATGCCCATTAATGGTAAACTTAACAGAGGGGTCCTTCTTCATTTCTCGTACGATTTGATCCAATACACTATAAGAAGCGGTTTTTAGCACCCCTGAATCGAACTCAAACAAAATATTTTTAAAGTTATAATTGGGTTTCTCAACGACCGGTTCTTCCTCCTTTTCTTCGACAGGCGCAGGCTCCGGTTCTTTCTCTTTTACCGGCTCTTCCTTTTTAACTGTTTCAACGACGGCATTTGGCTGCACAGCCATCTTCTTCGATTTACAAGCTTGCATACTCACAAAAACAGTAAGTAAAATAACAAATGGATAGGTTTTCTTAATATTCATCACGCATAAAATTTCTGTAAACATAAGGAATATCCAGAACATAGAAAAGATTCTCTATGTGAGTACCTCTAAAAAGGCTATCTTGAAGCTCTTTCATTTAGGAACTAAAGTCAACTAAAACTTTAATGACAGCAGATGAAGTACTTGTGCAAGTTTTAAAAGCTTCACGAATGTGATCCGCTTCAAATTGATGTGTGATATATTTTTCCGGATTGACAGCCTTTTCTTTCACGTTTTTTATAACGTGCTCGAAATCTTGTATAGTGGCGTTTCGGCTGCTCATTAATGTAAGTTCGCGTTTATGAAAGGCAGGATGATTGAATATAATATCGCCTTTTTGAAGACCAATCAATATATACTCGCCACCATGAGCAACATATTCAAATGCACGATTGATCGCATTTAAATTCCCGGTACAATCAAATACCGCTATTGGCATTTCTCCGTTCGTTATTGTACGCAGCGAATCCATGGAATCTTCTGCAGTAGCTAAAATCGTGTAAGGTATGTTGAGCGCCTCTTTGCAAAACTGTAAACGATTGGGATTGATATCCATAGCAATAACTGTTGCACCACGCACCTTTGCCATTTCCATGGTACCAAGACCAATTGGACCCGCGCCTATGACTAACACAAAATCGCCCGCTACGAAGTGAGCCCTAGCTACACCGTGTGCGCCAATCGCAAGAGGCTCAATAAGAGCCAGTTGTTGTATGTTAAGCTGGTTTTCTTTAATAATCAGATGATTTGGTACACTTATATAACGGCGCATACCGCCATCAATATGCACGCCGATCACTTGCATTTGAGCGCAGCAATTTGTTTTTCCTTTTCTGCAGGCGATACATTTTCCGCAATTAAGATAAGGCATAACAGTAACCAAATCTCCTTTTTCTAAGTTTGAATCAGGGGTCGTCTCAAGTATTCTTCCCGCCAATTCATGTCCAAGTATTCTTGGATACTCGAAGTAAGGCTGAGTACCGTCAAAAGCATGTATGTCGGTGCCACATATGCCAACTTTCTCTATCTGTATGATACTATGTCCTGCCGATAGACGCGGAACCGTTGATTGAACTATCTCTAATTTACCAGGTTCTTGACATATAATTGTTTTCATTTCTCTTAAGTTTTTCGAATACAAATAAGACGCATTTTAACGATTTTTCATTTAAAACAATTAGCCTATTGTTACGGGATTTTAACTTTGTATATTCCATATTGTTCAAATAAAGAAAAATAGCCTTATTTTTATAGATTATCATATTGAATATTGTTGTTTTATGAGTTCTGGTATGAGAGCGCAGAACGGTTCATATTTTCGGCAATGAAAACTAATATAACAGTGGTTTAATGAAAGTTGAGCAAATTGTTTTACATTCAGGGCATTCGAGCTCTTTTCAGGTTCGTAAAGAGCTAAAAGCAAACATCAATAATCGATGGCATTGCCACGCCGAATTAGAACTCATACACTTTCATCAGGGAAGTGGCACTCAGTTCGTAGGAGATCATATTCAGCGATTTAAAGCTGGCGACATCGTGTTGGTCGGTTCAAATTTACCTCATTATTGGCGTTACGATGCAGAATACGACGAAAGTAATGAGCAACCTTATTCGACGGTTATACACTTCCATGAAAAATTTTTAGGCGCAGCATGGCTTAGTTTACCGGAGTTTCGCTTGTTTAAGCACTTGTTTGATTCGGCACAACGAGGAATTATGCTAAAAGGACACGAGCATCCAATTGTTGTTGATCTCATGGCAGCTATTTATGAATTAGAGGGATTCAATCGGTTAATGTCTCTACTAACCTGTTTACATTATATAGCGAACATTAAGTCACCCTGTGTTCTAGCCTCCGTTGGTTTTTCCTATAAACACAGTGAAAATGAAACAAATCGCTTGCATAGTATTTACAACTACACCCTTAAAAATTTTAGAAATAAAATCGAATTAGATCAGGTAGCTGCCATAGCTGATTTAGTACCCAGTTCTTTCTGCCGATATTTTAAAAATCGCACCGGGAAAACTTATACGCGGTTTTTACAGGAAGTCCGTATTGGTTATGCCTGTAAGCTTTTGGTAGAAAACAAAGGTACAATCAAGCAGATATGTTACGAAAGTGGATTTAGCAATTATACCTCATTTCACGAAATTTTTAAATCGGTAACAGGTAAAACCCCTAAAACGTATCTACAGCTACACGGAGCGGGATAAACCTATGTAATCTATAAGCATATGTTGGAATGCTAAAAAAATTAGTGTAATTTTGATTCTTTAATTCATTAGTAATAGCTTTTGATATGGATCCGACCAATGACGATAAAAATAAGCGGGACGATAGGGAAGGACAGTCGGTAGATTTGGACCGTTTGTTGGATGGTTTGCTGTTTGATACAAACATAGTAAGCTACTCCAAGCAAAAAAAAGAAGGGCTCAAAGACCTATTAAGTAAACCCCTACGAGTTGAGAATTTTGATACGCAAATCCCTACGTATCTACGGACATTAATGGATGCTGCAAAGCATATTGATGAGAAGCTTGTTGATATTTACCGTATTTATGATCTTTCCAATCTTAAAATCAACTATAAAAAAGAGCTAAATCCACAGCAGTTAGCTGCAGTATGTACCCTAGATAAGCCCTTATTGGTTATTGCAGGAGCCGGTACGGGTAAGACGCGTGTTATTACTTATAAAGTAAGCTATCTAATTGAAAAGGGATTTGAACCAAACGAGATTTTGCTGCTCACTTTTACGAGGAAATCGGCTAATGAAATGCTTAACCGGGTACAAAAGTTGCTGCATGCCAAGTCTATTACGAATGTACTAGGTGGAACTTTTCACTCTTTTGCTAATTATGCATTGCGAAAGTACCATGCTTTAGTCGGCCTTCCACCAAACTTTACCATCATTGATGGCGAGGATGTGGTCGATATCATCAGCCTTCTAAAAACCGAATTAAACTTAACGCCAAAAAAAGGCAGTAAGCATTTTCCTAAATCAAGTACGATTCAGAGTATCTTCTCTAAAGCAAAGAATCATGAATTGGGTATTGAGAATGTTATTGCCGAATATTTTCCCGAATATGAGCGATTTGTAAAAGACTTTCAGCGAATTTATACTTTGCTCGCTGCATACAAGCAGCGGTCGAACTTAATGGATTACGATGACTTGATTGATATATTACGTGATAAACTAAAAACTAATACGCATTTCAGACAAGTACTACAGGCGAAAGTAGCTTACATTTTAGTAGATGAGTATCAAGATACAAACAATATTCAACGCGAGATCGTGGAATTGTTATCACAAAAAGGAAACATAACGGTTGTCGGTGACGATGCACAAAGTATCTATTCATTCCGTGGAGCTAACTTCGAGAATATTCTTCGTTTCCCACAACATTTTGAAAATTGTGGGGTAGTAAAAATTGAGGAGAACTATCGGAGTACACAACGCATTTTGGATTTTACAAACAAGCTGATAGAAAGTGCTCGGATCGGTTTTAAAAAAGAATTATTTTCTCGATTACATAAGGGACGAAAGCCTCGCATAAATCGGTTAGTCGATACGACCGAAGAAGCGGCTTATATTGTGGACACCGTCATGACACTGAAGGAAAATGATTTAGAATATTCTGATTTCGCTATACTAAGCAGAGCGTCATGGCAATCCAATTTTGTACAAGCAGAATTGATGAAGAGGAATATTCCATTCATTGTAGTAGGAGGAATAAAATTCGGTGAAAGAAGACATGTCAAGGACATGGTGTCCTTCCTAAAAATTATGATGAATCCGATGGACGCCGTGGCCTGGCATCGTATTCTAAAGTTGCTCGAAGGCATTGGAGACGTACGCGCAAAAGAAATTATTGTTAAAATACATGAGCAACACGGTCGAATTGAAACTAATTTGTTTGAAGGGAAAAAGCATGGAGAACATTTAAAAGAACTTTTAGATCTATTTAATCGAATGCAGCAATTAGGTTCTGCACCCGTCGATTTAATTCCTCCGATCTATGAATTTTATAAACCGCTATTAAAACAATTGGAAGACGATTTTGACGCCAGAGAAATTGATCTTGAGATATTTGCAGAGATTGCAGCTAAATACGAAGATTTAGAGAAATTTTTAGCTGATTTTACGTTAGAGCCTCCATCCAACCGATATCAGGATAAGACTATACCCTTTGATGAAAGTGACGAAAAACCTCTTACGATTTCAACGATACATTCTGCTAAAGGTTTGGAATGGCATACCGTTTTTGTTCCGTTTGCCCTTGATGGTATCTTGCCTTCGGTAAGATCAATGGCATCTTTAGAAGAAATAGAGGAGGAGCGACGTTTATTTTACGTCGCTTGTAGCAGAGCCAAGGAAAATTTGTTTATCACGATGCCAGCTTATGTTTCTTCTTGGGACGCTGTATTTACAAAACCGAGTCGATTCTTATACGGCATATCAGACAATACATACGATATCATTAACGAATGACGTATGTATTTCGGAAGATTTTGTTACTCGATTGAGAGACGGATTACTATGTCGTAATCTGTCTTGTGAATACATTTATGTTGTGCCTAAATGATCCTTATGATACAGCTCTTGATTAAGATAAAAAGCCGTCAAGCTTAAATTGTTGTCTACACCTATTTTTTTCATGATAGATTTTCGTATTTCCTCGATCTTCCTTTTGGTGGTAAATAGCTGATAGGCTATTTCCCTGTTGGCATGACCGCTCATAATTAACTCCAATACGTCTCGCTCTTTTTGATTAAGCAATTCCATTTTGGATGAAAAAAGCGTTGATGAACCCAAGCTACCAAGTTTCTGAATAAACTGCAAGGATATACTGGGTGCTACATATTTGTTTCCCTTGATTATGTATTCGATAGCGAATAACAGCTCTTCTTCCGAAGCGTTATCCATAATTACACCGGCTATTTGTTGTTCGAGCGATTGCGTAACCAGGGATAAATCGCTAGACGACAAGATGGCAAGCATTCGGGACCTCAATGATAGGGATTCCATCTTTTTCAAATACCGAATATCGTCTTCATTATTCAGTTCAAACAAACAAACATCTGCCAGTTCGTCGTAAGACTCATCTCTCAACAACAATAAATTCTTCTCTTCCTTTAACATGGCTTGTAAGCCGGTTTTTAATAGCGGATTCTGAATTCTTAATTTGATATTCGCGTTCATAGCTTAAGTAATAAGGTAAATGTACTGTGTTATGATTTAACATGTTGATTTTTAAATTGTTTTTTATTTTTTTTTAACATGTTAGTTACGCTCTATTTTCAGCTTCGTAGAGCGTCATCACCTTATTACTTGCCAATTTTAATTGTTGTTTGTGTTGTGAAAGAAGAAAGCGCGCATCAGAAGGGAGTTCTTCCAATTTTTCTGCATAATCATAGGCTTCGTAAATTATATTTTCGCCTTCTATGCAACTTTTAAGAATTGCTCGTCTCTTGTCTTCGCTGAACAAAGCCTTCATATCCATCCAACTTCGAAAAAACTCGCCTTCAACGGTCGCCCTATCGTTTGCCTTTCCACCGGTTCGCTCGAGCTCATCCTTTAATTCGGTAAGGAATTGATAGCTTTGCGTTATAAAATTGTGAAATTCTGATTTTAAATCAGTATCATTATCATCTAATTCCTGAATAGCATTTTCGTATCCAGCTATTCGGTCATTATTAAGCTGTATTAGGTCATTCAACAGTGGTGTTTTCGCTTCGAGATTTTCCATATGTATATTCAAGCGAAATCCATGCCGTTACGTCTTTCTATCGAGTGACTCCAGGGATTTTGTTTAAGAGGCATATTGCCCGAATCGTACCAGTAATATGTAAAATTTAATACACTTTTAAAATGTTTAGAAACACATTTAACGAAAGCAAAACAGCTACCTTGAAATAAAAACATAAAGTAAGATAAGCAATAAATAATAGCCTTAATAAACCCCATTTGTCTTTATATAGAACAGGGATAAATGGCCGGGTTGAGATGAGCTATTCGTCTGCTCCTTTTTTTTTCGACTTATTGATTCCTTGTCATCTCCTATAGAATGTGATTGATGAATATCTGATTCCTGTTTGGCCTTATCCGCCAGCTTTTCGTAAAATTTATGGAGCATATCTAGCTCTTCCTCTGTAAAATCTTCAACGTCCACCATACGGTTACTCGCTTTTTTATTCGCGGCAACAAGTTCATTTAACTTTAGCTGGATTGCCTTTGAGTCTTTGTTTTGTGACTTTTGAATCAAAAACACCATCAAAAACGTAACAATTGTAGTTCCTGTGTTAATTACCAGCTGCCAAGTGTCAGAATATTTAAAAATCGGCCCGGAGAGCCCCCAACCGATGACAATTCCAAAGGCTATTCCGAAGGCAGTAGAACTCCCTGTCCAGCCGGTTATTTTATCGGAGAATTTTTCAAAAAAATTATTAGTTGACATATAAATCTTTTTTATGATCTGTATACAGAACACCTTATTCTGTGGGATTCTTCTTAAGAACATAGAATAGGAATTGAAAGTTTTCGAATACAAACGAATTAAGTACGGCGATAACCAAGAAATAAGAAAATGGACTGCTATGGTCAACCTTAAAAGGTAAGCGCCGCGGCGAGAAAACAGGTTTTATGCAAATTATGGACCGACCGAAATGATTGGTATGGTTTTATGTGTTGTATAGAAAAGTGGATTAGTTATTATGTCAAGACGACGAAAACACCGGCATTTTTATTTTAAAAGCCTTTTAACACCAGCAAATGAAATGGGTATATTAATTGTTTCATTATAATAAAAAGTTTTTATGATGTTCAAAGTGGCAATTGCGATAGGTTCGTTATTCTTTATATTAAGCTGTAACGAACAAGAACGAAACAAATACAGAAATAGACCTTTGAGCATGGAGGATTCTATTACCAACAAAATGGAAGCTGACTCGGGAATTTTGGAGTCTGAAGATAAAGCCTTTGTGAATGCAGTTATAAGGTCTGGAATGGGAGAGATCGAAGCGGGCAAGTTGGCGAGCGAGAAGTCTAGGGATACAGCCATCCAAAGTTATGCTAAACTGTTGATTACACAACATCAACAGTTGACTAAAGACATGAAGGATATTGTAGCAGAGAGACGAGTGCAAATCCCAGAAAGTTTAGATGACGCACACACAGACAAGCTTAATCGCCTAAGAAGTAAGTCGGGGAAAGAATTTGAAAGTGCTTTTTTACAACAAATGATCGAAGACCATACAACGTCGTTAACCTTATTTGACCAAGCTGGAGCGCATGCTAAGGATGTACATATACAATCATTTGCTAACAAAAACATACCCATTATAAGAAATCACCTTCAAATTGCGAAGAAACTAAGCAGCAAGCTTAATTAACTAGCTAAATATTCAAACCCATTAAAAAGACAATGATTATGGACACCATATCGAGAGAGCAATTTCTAGGGTTGGCAAATGTAAAAAGCGATCGCTGTATCACCATCTACATGCCAACCCACCGTTCCGGTTTTGAAGTGAACGAAAAACAAGACCGGTTATTATATAAGAATATATTGAAGAATGTGGAAAAGCAGGTTCTTGATTCAGGCGGAGACAAAGCAGACATACAACAATTGCTTAAGCCAAGCTATGAATTGTTAGATGATAAGGAATTTTGGTATAAACTGGATTATGGTTTGGCGCTATTCATCACAGCAGACTCTTTTTTGGTCAAAAAACTACCCATATCAATAAAAGAGGAAGTCTATGTTAATAACACCTTTTATCTCACACCTATTTTCCCGCTACTTAATAATGATATACATTTCTATGTACTAGCCATTAGTAAAAACGCAACGGCTTTTTATAGAGGGACTGCCTTTTCTATTGAAGAACTGAGCATTGAGGGTTTACCAAGAGGTATGGATGATGTCATCCATTTTGAAGAGAAAAGTGGCCAGAGGTTGTTCAGAGCAGGAGGGAGCCCAGCAACCGGCATAGGTAGTGCTCATGGGCATGACGCTGGACTCGCAGATGAAGAAGAATATGTGGCAGCTTATTTAAAAGAGGTCGATCAAACATTATGGAAGGAAAAATTGGGAAATGAGAAAGCGCCTTTACTATTAGCCGGGGTAGCATATATGGCAGCGAAATATAGACAGATCAGTCGGTATGGAAATAT
This sequence comes from Olivibacter sp. 47, assembly GCF_030372825.1. Classification (NCBI taxonomy): domain Bacteria; kingdom Pseudomonadati; phylum Bacteroidota; class Sphingobacteriia; order Sphingobacteriales; family Sphingobacteriaceae; genus Olivibacter; species Olivibacter sp. 47. The sequence continues at coordinate 3,351,257 of NZ_JAUCNR010000001.1, read as the reverse complement.
TGTACCTGAATATTTAGCCGGTAATTACGAGCGGGTAGACACCCACATCATTTTTGAAAAATCGAGAAATATGATGATCCCTTTTTTGCAGAAACCGGTCAGAAGCGCGTTAGCAAACTATTATAACAATCTTGGAGGAGGGACCAGCTGCGACGACTTTTCGAAAGTCATTACAGCCAGTTTTTTCGGACAAGTAGAAAACCTTTTTGTCAAAGAACGAAGTCATGCATGGGGAAAATTTGACAAGGATCGTAATCAAGTAACGCTCCATACCGAAAAAGAATATGGTGATGAGTGTCTTGTTAATCAAGCGATCATTCATACTATTCAGAACGGTGGAAATATATATGTGTTATCCGAAGAAGAAATGCCCGACGCAAAATTGCTCGTTGCAAGCCTCCGTTATTAAGGTTGTATTTCGCCTACGCGCATAATTTGCGTAACTAAATTGAATGTCACGATCGCAGTTAATGAAAACATGATATGTGCAAAAAATAAACCTAGGTAGAAATGAGCATTTATACCAAGAGAGATTAAGTGTTTCTTTAAGGTAATTCTAACGAGCAAAATACTCGCTAATCCATGGGCGGCTCCAAATAGAAGCGCCGTTATTACATCAGATCTTCCTACGCCAAGGCGCCATAACAGATAATAAACGCCAACGAAAAAGACCCCCAACAAATAACACACAATAAAGCCTATGTATAAACGATTGGACATTCCCGTGGGCCTCGTTTCCTCCTTACGCGTTTCAATTAGTAAATAACTAAATAATTCGGTTAGCGTAATTCCCCTTTGGCTAACCGTAACGTATAGTTTTTGTACGAGTACCATCAGTATGGTTGCGCTCAATCCGGATAATATGAGTTTAATAAAAAGCATTTTATGGAATTTTATTTTGTTAAGCAATGATTATTCCTTTATGCTAAGCCAAGGGCTGTTTACCCCTGTCAGCACATTAGCAGTTGGTTGTCAAGAAGATATCTGCTTTTGCAAACAGGCTTATTTACTTTTTAGGACAGCTTGAAAACCAGACCGGTTTTGTATACCGATCTCATTATAAAATCGTCCTTATTTCTAATGTTCTGCTAATCTAACAACTACAGAGCTTTTTCTTTTTTACCCTACGTAAAACAAATTCTATTCTTTTTTTAGGTATATGTCTTGTTTCTTTATAAGAAACGAAGGTTAGAAAAATTTAATTATAAGTATTGATTGCTATCTCTTCGTCAAGCAGCATGGCGTCTGCCACGGTACAATGTTTTAATCAATTGTACTACGTAAGCAAAATAAAGATGCTGATTACAGGGAATTTCAATAGCATATTATCCAGAATAATTATGAAGAAGAGAATTGCATTTATAAGCGAACATGCCTCACCCCTTGCCATGTTAGGCGGAATAGACAGTGGAGGACAGAATGTGTATGTTACGGAGCTCGCCAGACAGCTCGCCAAAGACGGCTATGCTATTGACATTTTTACACGAAGTGATTGCGATAGACTACCTCGAATAGTGCGACTGTTTCCGGATGTAAGAGTTATCCATGTCAATGCAGGGCCACAGCAAAGCATACCAAAAGAACAATTATTTGACTTCATGGAGGCCTTTAAGGACGACATGATCACCTTTATTGAATCAGAAGGAATAGATTATGCTTTGATACACGCCAACTTTTGGATGTCGGCATGGGTTGGTCTATCCCTAAAATTGAGATATCGTATTCCATTGGTTGTGACGTTCCACGCCCTGGGTAAAGTTCGGCGATTACATTTACAGGAAGATGATAAATTTCCTCAAGAACGAGTGACTATTGAAGAAAATATCGCGAGAGAAGCCGATTGCATTATTGCTGAATGTCCACAAGATAAACAAGATTTAATTAGCATGTACAACGCTAATGCGAAACGAATAGCCGTTGTCCCTTGTGGTTTTAATCCCACGGAATTTTATCCTATCGATAAAATGTACGCACGTATGCTTTTAGGACTTCAGAATGATGAAAAAATTATTTTACAATTAGGACGCATGGTTCCGAGAAAAGGAGTGGATAACGTAATCCATGCGCTAAAATACTTGAAAGGGGATTTTAAAGTAAGACTTCTGGTTGTAGGAGGAGAAGGAAACGCTGAACAATTTATGGCCAGTGCTGAATTGAAGCGCCTTCAGAAAATCGTAGAAGAGGAAGGTGTTTCCTCATACGTCGAGTTTATTGGACCAAAGAAGCGAGAAGAATTGAAATATTATTACAGTGCAGCAGATGTTTTTGTTTCCACTCCGTGGTACGAGCCCTTTGGAATTACACCTTTGGAAGCAATGGCCTGTGGGACACCTGTAATCGGTTCAAACGTAGGAGGCATTAAATATAGCGTTGTAGATGGAGTAACCGGTTATTTAGTACCGCCTAAAAAACCTGTTGAATTGGCTAACAAGATGCAAAGGCTTTTGAAATCGGAGGGTGGCTTAATGGGATTACAGGGTATCGATAGAGTAAATCATCTTTTCACCTGGCAGAACGTCAGTAATGCGATCATGATGATATATGAGTCGCTTATTGATCCGGATTTTATTGTTTATAGAGATGAGTCGCAACTTATAGCACATGCTTTTGAAGAAGCGGCTTCCACATTTCAGTTCTCAGCCGCTCTACTTTCGCCTGCTATCCTGGAAGCTGGTAGTGTTATCTGCAAAGGCTTTTCAAAGGGCAAGAAGATGCTAATATGTGGCAACGGAGGAAGTGCGGCGGAGAGTCAACATTTCGCTGCAGAGCTTGTAGGTCGTTTCGACATTGAGCGAAGGCCAGCTCTTCCAGCCATCGCGCTTACTGCCGATACGTCTACATTAACGGCATGGGCAAACGATTTTTGTTTCGAAGAAGTATTCGCAAGACAAGTCGAGGCCCTTGGTACTAAGGGCGATATCTTGTTTACAATTAGCACAAGCGGTAACTCAGAAAACATATTGCACGCAATAAAAAAGGCTAAGAAACTGGGAATGATCTGTATTAATTTACTGGGGAAGAAAGGAGGAGAAGCCTATCGTTTCGGAGATGTTAATATCATTGTCCCTTCCGATAGTACACAACGCATTCAAGAAATACAATTACATGTCATCCATTCGATCTGCACGTTGATTGAACAACGTATGTTTTCGTCGGAGGGATTGGTCCGCGAGACCGGTGAATTAAGGGCAACTACTAAGCGATTAATGAAAAACCGGGATGAACGCTTAGGATACGCGGTTTTAAACACTAACGCATATTATCTGACAAAACAACATCATGCAAGTTAATAGAAAGGCAGTGTTCTTAGATAAAGACGGAACGATCATACCAGACATTCCTTATAACGCCGACCCAAATAGAATTACCTTTGAAAAAGGGGTTGTCAGAGGTTTAAAGGAATTAGCAGCTAACGGTTTTGTCTTTATCATCATAACGAATCAGTCAGGCATCGCAAAAGGTTATTTCACGGAGGATGAGATTTTTGAGGTAAAAAAAGCATTGGCCCGACTGTTTATTGAAGAAGGATTACCACCTTTTGAAGGGTTTTATTTCTGTCCTCATCATCCTGACGGTATTGTCTCTCGTTTTTCCTATGCATGCAACTGCAGAAAACCCCAGCCTGGATTGCTGGAGCGGGCTGCCGAAGACCATCACATTTCACTAAGTCAATCTTGGATGATAGGTGATATCTTGAATGATGTTGAAGCAGGAAATCGTGCAGGATGTAAAACCATACTTATAGATAACGGCAATGAGACAGAATGGATGGTTGATGGTTATTATAGGAGACCATACTACGTTGCATCTGATTTTTTAGAAGCTGCTAATAAAATTATAACTCATTTAAGTACAGTAGATCATGAGCCAAAGATTAATAGATTTAGTCCATCAGTTTAAAGAGAAGAAAGTACTCGTTATTGGCGATTTTATTTTAGACGTTTTCATAAACGGAACGACTAGCAGGATCTCTCCTGAAGCTCCGGTTCCTGTAGTGGATGTACAAAAAAAGATGCTATGCTTGGGTGGGGCCGGAAATGTAGCTGCAAATCTTCAGGCGCTAGGAGCTACGACGCTCCTTTGCAGTGTCATTGGAGAAGACCTTTATGAATCGTCTGTAAAGCCTTTATTAAAGCGGCATAAAATTCAAGAACAATATTTGGTGCATGATAATAAAAGAAGAACGGAAGTGAAAACACGTGTTCTTGCAGATCAACATACGATTGTTCGTTTCGATGAAGGTGATCACTGTTCCCTGAGTGAATCTTCAGAATCGCTTCTGATTGACCTCTTAGCGGATGCATATCAAGCTTGCGATGCTGTAATAATTGCCGATTATGAAAAGGGCGTAATCAGTGCACGCGTAATCGCTGCATTGATTCAGCTACAGACGCGTTACCCAAGGTTCATAGCGATCGATTCCAAGCGATTGTTTTCTTTTAGCGCATTGAGGCCGACTGTGGTGAAGCCAAATTATAAACAGGCCCTTAATTTACTTAATATAGAAACTATGCCTGATAGGATTGCGCAGGTAGACCAAATTTCCAAGCAACTCATCGAAAAAACGAGGGCTAAATATGTTGCTCTTACCTTGGATTCGGATGGTGCAGTTTGGATCGAAAGAGGGCAAAAATCCTTACATCTACCGGTCGATCCCGTTTATAATCCAAATGTCTGTGGGGCAGGAGACACCTACCTGGCTACAGCAACTTTGGCACTTGTTTCCAATGCCGAGAAGATAGAAGCCGCCCAAATTGCAGCCATCGCTTCACATTGTGTAATTGAAAAGTCGGGAACCTCCGTTTGTCATGCAATAGATATTGTTGATAAAATAGTGAATAAGACAAAAATTTTAACTTCTACGTCGTTATTGACTAGCCTTACAGATCAACTTAAAGCAAAAAATAAGCGAATTATTTTCACGAATGGCTGCTTTGACATCATGCATTGCGGGCACACACACTACCTACAGGAAGCAAGAAAAATGGGCGATGTACTAATTGTTGGTGTAAATTCCGATGAAAGCGTGCGCCGTTTAAAAGGAAAAAGCAGACCGATTAATATACTGAAAGATCGAATGCATGTTTTAGCGGCATTCTCATCAATTGATTATATCATAAGTTTTGGTAATGAAAATGATGAAGATAACCCAGCAAATTTAATACGGGCATTGAAACCCGATATAGTGGTGAAGGGAGAGGACTATAGAAACAAACAAATGCCCGAATTGCAAGCTATAAATGAAGTTGGTGCCAAATTGGTGCTCTTACCTTTTACGCATGGAAAGTCAACTACCAACATAATTAGACGTATCCAGGAAAATTCATCGCCAAACCAAGTCACCAAAATGAAAGCTTAAATGACTACATGGCATGGCTGTAAAAATATACTCGTGATTCGAGCAGATAATACAGGAGACGTACTCATGTCGTCTCCTGCAATCCGAGCGCTTAAAGATAGCTTTAATTGTAGGATTACATTGTTAACATCAACAGATACATCAGAAGTCGTTTCACTGTTGCCTATGGTTGATGAAACCATTGCAGTCGATTTGCCCTGGGTTAAGTTAAAAGCCAATCATGCAACTCATATAGTGGAAAAACTAGTTTCACAATTGAAAGTGGCATCGTTTGATGCTTGCGTGATTTTTACCGTTTACAGTCAAAGTCCGTTACCCGCAGCAATGTTAGCATGGATGGCGGGAATTCCGAGACGTCTAGCATATTGTCGAGAAAATCCTTATGAGCTTTTAAATGATTGGATTCCTGAGAAGGAACCCTACGAACTTATTAAACCTCAGGTCGAACGTGATCTCGACTTAGTTGAGCGTGTTGGGGCTGTAGCAAAGGAGAAAAAAATAACAGTAGCGATTAAGGAAAATGCCATTTCAAGCGTAAGAATCAAACTCGAAGCTTTGGGAATAAATCTATCGAAACCTTTCATTGTACTACATCCAGGTGTGAGTGAAGAAAAAAGGCAGTTTCCCGAAGAAAAATGGGAAGAGCTCGCTAAAGAAATGTTAAAGCTATTAGATACACAGATTGTGTTTTCCGGCTCGGATAGTGAAAGTTCAATAACAAACCGCTTGAAAGATCGTGTGAAAGATAACTCTTTTTCAACCGGAGGCCTTTTCCGTATAGATGAGTTTGCAGCACTTCTCCAAATGTCCAAACTTGTCATATCTGTCAATACAGCTACCGTCCATTTAGCGACGGCCGTTGAGACTCCTCTAGTTGTACTTTATGCTCAAACAAATCCACAACACCATCCTTGGATGGGTAATGCACGCGTGTTGAATATAGTATTGATGAACAGATCAAAAGCAAAAATGAAGTTATTCGCTATGTTGATCGAAAATATTACGCTGACTACTTGCCTTTACCATCGGTGAATGATATCATGCAAGCGGTATTGTCTATGTGGTGATTTTATATATTACACAACACTGTATTGTTGAAATGTTGAAGCACCTTTTCGACATTTGGCTTTCTTTGACAATCTATTATTTGCTGCCTTGTAGGAGTTAGGGGCCCCACCGATGAGGTTCACCATCCATACTAACGACCACTGCAGGCACCTGCAGTGCATAGGCTATATGGGCTACCCCTGTGCAGTTGGATAATAATCCCCTCGCTTGTTTAAGTAAAAGGGCGATCTCATCTAAATCTGTTTGACCGACAAGAAATAATGGCGGGCGGTTCATATGTGCTGATAGTTCGTTGGCAATCGTTTCTTCCTCTTTTGTCCCCGTAATAGCGACATCATAACCCGCTTCTAAACAACGGTTGGCTATTTGCGCAAAGTACTTTGGATTCCATCTACGAGATTCGCCACGTGACCCAGGATGTATACAAACGAAATTCCCCGGCGTTAAATGGAATTTTTCGCAGATATGACGATCGTCTTTTAGAAGCGGAAATTCGAGTTGTTTACCTGCATCAGGTATGCCGAGATGATGCATCAAATATAAGTGCCGTTCAATCTCATGCAAGTGTTCAGGATAGGGAACAAAATGTTCATTGTTTGGTCGAAAGAGTGAATCCTTGAAAAAGCCAGCCAATTTATTTGCATCAAATAATGAAACGAGTGCATTAACATAGGTGCCATTTCCCTGCATTTGTATTACCAAATCAAATTTACGCCTCTGCATATCTTGTAGAAAGGCCAAAATCTTTTTCGGTTCAATGGGCTGCTCAGGCAGCCCCGGATAGCCGGGGAAGGGAATGAATTCATCAATATAATTGGCAAAACGATGTTGCAGATGTTGTGTACCCGGCAGTCCTATCCAAGCAATACGCGCATTCGGATACGCTTGTCTTAATGAGCGTATTGCCGGTATCGCACATAAAAAATCTCCTAATTGTAAGGCTCTGAAAATTGCGATTGATTTCATTTTCCGATCTTAATATTATAAACGGTTCGGTATTTAATAGAACCATACAGCTGCCAAAAAATAGATAAGTACGGTATTAGTATTGAAGTAAAAACCATTTCTGCAATATGAGAGGGTGATTTACTGGTTCCTCTCAGACGTATTAAAATAAATTTAGCGGTAAGAAACAACCAAAAACTTAGACTGGCAAAAAAGGCCCACTTCAGGTTCACATGCCATAAGAGAACCATGGAAATCAATAGCAATAAAAGACTGTAATATAAAGCATTTGTTGGATGGCCGATTCGGGCTTGATAGAGACTTGGAAATTTCTTTGCCAATAACGCATTATATATGCCTTTCTTTTGTTCTTTTATGCTAATTCCCCATTTGGCCTTTCTAGCTGGATGAATAACAACGGCTTTGTTAAGTTTTATTATTGGGATTTTTGCACGGAGAAGCTTAAAATGCAAGTCGCTGTCTTCTCTCCATGCCATTTTAAATCGTTCGTCAAAACCTCCGACATGGTATAGCGCTTGTTTCGTACAAATACAATTAGCCGTGATAAACTCTGCAACCTCCAATTGTGCCGTATTCCTTTCAAAATCTGTCGGGCTCTCGGGGGTTGGTACATATACTGATCCTGTATATACGATTTTCTCCTCACCGTTATAGGCGTCAAAAATTTCCTGAAGCCAAAGTTCATCGGGAATACAATCATCATCAGTGAACGCAACCAGGTGTCCATCAGCGTATAACCATCCTAGGTTTCGGGCTGCAGCCGGTCCTTTTTTGCATTCAGTATAAAGATAAGTTATACGATTTTCAAAAGCGGTATTAAACGTAGCTACCAGCTCTTCCGTTTCTTTGTCATAACCATCACCCACCACAATAATGTCATATAAACGCTGATTAAGTGTTTGTTTAGTCAAAGCGTCTAGACATCGTGACAATAACATCGTTCTTTGGTAAGTCGGAATTACTACAGTTATCCTAAACATATCCATACGGCACCCTAAAAACTAACAAGATTTTCGTCCAAGACCATTCTTTCAGGAACATTGACATAATCCTTCTGAATTAGAAAGGATCCTATGATAAGCGCATCGAAGGGGGATGTCCAAAAGCATTCAATAGCATCTCTTGGTGTGCATACAATTGGCTTTCCCAATGTGTTAAAAGAGGTATTTACGAGTACAGGCACTCCTGTTTTCCGTTCGAACGCCTTGATAAGTCGGTAATAAAGTGGATTTTGTTTTTCATTAACCGTTTGAATACGCGCAGTACCATCGACGTGCTTTACGGCTGGTATTTGCGTCGCTTTATCGGGAATCACATCATAGATGAACAGCATAAACGGTGACTGTTTTGCTCCCACAAACCAATTTTCGGCGTCCTCTTCCGTTACAACAGGTGCGACGGGTCGAAAGTCTTCGCGATCCTTTACCTCATTTAATTTGGCTTGCATTTCAGGACTTAACGGCGAAGCCAAGATAGAACGACTTCCTAAGGCTCTTGGGCCATATTCCATCGCACCCTGAAACCATCCGATAATTTTATCTTGAGCAAGTAACGTTGCGGTCTCTTCCACTATGTCATGCATTTTGATATAAGGAATTTTATTTCGTTCCAAAATACGTTGTATGTCACTATCGGAGTAAGAGGGGCCTAAATATACGTCCTGCATGATCGAAGTCTTTTTACTTTCTCTACGTTCTTCCCGATCTTTTAATATAGCAGCCCCTAAAGCTGTACCGGAATCACCGGCAGCAGGCTGCACCCACACATTCTTGAATGGACTTTTATCCCTGATACGGGCATTTAAAACACAATTGAGAAATACACCGCCGGCGAGACAAAGATTTTCTTCCCGCGTCACCTCATAAAACCAATTCAACAACTCCAATATACGCTCTTCTAAAACATACTGAAGCGAACGTGCAATGTTAAAATGGTGTGCGGTAAAGGGAGCGTTTCTTAAGCGCTGTGGGCCAAATCTCTCAGAAAGTCGCAGATCGCTTATTTCATATTGTCCGCTTCCTGTTAAGCGCACAATCTCTCTAAATTCATCAACAAAAACAGGCTCACCATATGAAGCTAAAGCCATTACTTTATATTCGTCAGATGATCGTAGAAATCCGAGATGCGCTGTGATATCTTCATACAACAGGCCTAGGGAATGGGGCAGCTGTACTTGTTGTATCAACTCCAAGCCATTTTGGTTTCCAACGTAATAAGAACTTGATGCTGTTTCACCCCGACCGTCCATAACGAGCACGGCTGCTGCCTCAAAAGGAGAAGGAAAAAATGCACTGGCTGCATGGGACAGATGATGATCCGTAAAATGCCAGATCCAATCGTTTGTCCTTGCATTTAAAAAGGAGGATTGCAGATGGTGTGGGTAACCATCAACCAATTGTCGTGGAGCATTAATGATAGAGGAAAGAAAAAGATTTCGCCACGGCTCGGAATCTTTATCGTGTTCTGTATTTCTAACAAAAGGAATATCTGCCCATGGCCTCTTCTCATCCCCAGGGTTAACCAATAAAAAGGGATCAAACGAATAAGCGATGTGATCAACCGCAGACAAGGTGATTCCTGCTTGCTTTAGACAAAAATCAATTGCATGATAAGGTAGTTCATAGGTCGAAAATGGAATGGGGCGTTTACCATGTTTGATTTGCGTGAATCGTTCATCTTCGGCGGCTGCAATTAGGTGTCCATTTTCGATTAAACAAGCTGCGGAGTCATGAAAAGCTGCGTTAATTCCTAAGGTATACATATCTTTCATTTATAGGGTTAAATAAGAATCGGATTCCATATACAGTGCCACTTCTCTACGCCCTCAATTTTGTGCTCAAGAACCCTTTTTCATTTAGTTATTTGTTCTTTAAAATTGAGTTATTGTTATATCTTCTCGTCGAATGGGTACAGCACTATGCACTTTTTAGGACACTAATAAAATGTTGCCAATATTGCCTTCAACGGCACCGCATTGCTTGAGCTAAGGATTTTTGCATGAAGTATACTTGTGTATGTTTATAGGTTCAATAGTTGCTTATATAGGTGGTAAATAAGGATGTCATGGGATTGAAAGAACCTATATTAAAAATCTTACGTAAAAAATACGATTGCATGTCGCTCATAGCGTGTTCTTGCAATCAATACGAACTAAGTTTTAAAACTGACGAGTCCAGCGATCCAATACAGGTCTTTTTGGAACGCAAAACGTCCAAAGGAAACGTAAAGGGGCAGGGATATATTCGATGTATGATTCATGACGCTTCGGGTAGATTAAATAAAGATTACCGGCTGCCACGCAATGAATTTAATAGATTTATTATTTAACGCAAGACGCTATGTTTGCACCTATTTTATTTGGAATTATCTTTTTGTTAGCTATCGGTATCGTATACTACTTTTATAGGAAGCACTAACGTGAAATATGATATTTCACACAATGCACAGAGGTTTGTGACTTTTTAGCACCGGCAACCTAAAATATGGTATGACGTAAACAAACGAAAATGCAAACTATCGCTTATCATGCATCTCATGAACAATTTAGCCCAACAGACCTATTAGGTTGGGCTATACTAGCGGAACAGTGCGGCTTTACGGCTATACATTGCTCTGATCATTTTCATTCTTGGAGCATAACCCAACAACACAGCGGCTATGCTTTCACTTGGCTAGGCGCTGCCATGCAATCTACCAGGCTTCCTTTTGGTTTTGTATGCGCCCCTGGGCAGCGTTATCACCCTGCTATAATTGCCCAGGCTATTGCGACGCTTGGATATATGTTTCCAGATCGGTTATGGGTATCTTTGGGTAGCGGCGAAAATATCAACGAACACATCACAGGAGACAACTGGCCCGATAAAAAATTCAGAAATGAACGTTTGAGAGAATGCGCGACCATTATTCGCGCTTTATTGGGAGGCAAGGAAGTAAGCTACGAGGGTCATGTGCGTGTAGACAGGGCCAAACTTAACACGCGACCCAACAAACCCATTCCAATTTTCGGCGCTGCTGTAAGTGTGGAGACGGCGGGTTGGGTAGGTAAGTGGGCAGATGGTTTGATTACAATTAGCAGGCCGTATAACGAATTGAAGGAGGTAGTGACTGCATTCAGGAAAAATGGCGGAGAAGGGAAACCTATGTTTTTAAAAGTGCAATTGTCGTATGCAACATCAGAGGAACTGGCCCTTGTAAATGCGTACGAACAATGGAGGAATAATTTACTAGATCCAATACTTCTAAGTGATATAGCCACGATAGAAGAATTCGATGCGCTTGGATCATCCGTTAGCTTTGAGGATATACCCAAAAAATAAGAGTATCCAGTAATTGGCAGGATCAGCTACAGTGGTTGGAGCAAGACTTGTCTCTTGGCTTCGAACATCTTATTCTTCATAATGTCAACATCTATCAAGAAGAATTTATCCGTGATTTCGGAAAATTCGTTGTCCCAAGGCTAAAAAAGCGCTAGGTTTTGTCTTGTGTGTTATCCACTCTACCGTCAAGCCCTTCCAGAAAACTAAGTCCCAGCGCATTTATCTCGAGCATTTTATTTGGATAGGGACAATCATCAGCGATGTCTACTGTAAGAATGTAGCCGTTTTGCTCCAGTATGTAGGTTGCCTTGAGAACGCTTTCAGGGTCCAATTGCATTTCCTCTGCAAACTTACCTATGGATCCAACTGACCACCTTCTTAGTAAACGAAGAAGGCGTAGGGCGTTCGAACTTAAAAACATCATAATTTATATCATTTATAATCGTAGAAAATATTTTAACAGTCTCTTGTTTCAGCAAACGATGTTTGGAATAGGTTGGGCTTAGCTTATACTTTTTTTGCTTATCCGAAACTTTCTCTTTTATTTTACTTGTGTTCCGATTAAAAAACCATAAGACTCTAAGCCTGGTATTTGGCCGCAGATAATCTTCATGACACATAGTAGAGGGATGGCCAAAATCATACCGGCGGTTCCTACACGGCTTCACCTGCCACTAAGCCTACGATCATAAGGAGTGGATTAATATTCACTTGACGGCTTACTATTAAAACTCCAATATATGGTCTGAACGAATTGCACGATCAGGTCTACTGCGGCCGATGATGCTATGGTACGCTTCAGCCCACGTTGTTCAACCAATTGCTAACTTCAATGAACAAGGTGGCCATAATGGCTGCCAATGCTATGGGTACGAGAAAGCTGCGTCCAAAATATAAAACAATAGTGCTCAGGATAGTAAACAGTAGAATATAAACAACGTATGTTAAATTTCGCATAACTAGAATTTTTACTTAAAAACAAAAAAGCGTTTAAACTGTTATAAAATAAAAAACAAAAGCCATGTATTATTTAGTTTGTTACGATTTGGAGACGGCTGTTGCGGTGGACGATGATATTGATCCTACAAACTTGAATAGTAAGCACTGTCCTCATTTAAAAAAATTTTTGCAAAAGGTTGGAAAGAAGCCAATCAGCAAAATTGACCACAATTATCCAAGTTACCGTGCTGTTTTAGATAATTATCATATTATTGGAGAAGGAAAACGTTATTCTCACTAAGAATTAGCATCTTATTTTTGAAGAAGACGTATTTACCCTATTATGAAATTTATTTTCCTAAAAAATATATTTTTTGATTTTTATCTAGCTTTTCCTTCTTTTTGGCATAAATATTGAAAATTAATAGGTACCAAGAAAGCTCCTATTCATCAAGGGCTTCCATGTTTCGGGAAATTATTTACAGTACATATATATATTCTTTTTATCTAATGAAAAACTATGAAAAAACGGGTATAGTTTTAAGAAAACTATCCCTAAGCGAGGCACGTGAGTTTTGCCATTTACATTCTTTCCCGCAGCAGTATGGTACTTACTATCAAGATTTATACGAAAATGATGAATCGCCGGAAGAATTTACAAAGCGCTTGTTATGGCTAGCAAAGTGTGTGTATACCATTCGTTTGAAATCAGCACCTGATAAAATTATCGGGTCTTGTATGATTTACAAAGGAGGAAAGAACAGGAAAGATATGTATGTGGGTGGAACCTTACTTCCGGAATATAGAAACAAGGGTTTAATGGTGGAGGCCTTCAATCAGATGTTAGAGATGGCTAAATACTTTTATGGAGTCAATGAAGTAAAGATTTTACTTAATTCTATAAATGACCAGGTTATTCAGATCATGGATAAATTGGGCTTTATGATGGATAAGAGTAGTAATGCCAATATTTACAGTAAAATATTACAGCAATATATTCCGAGAAGAACGACCAATTTACTTTATTAATGGTTTACGTATATTTAATCGGACTTAAAATCAAGTCCGATTAATTTTTTCTACCTAATCTATCACTATCGCAGTACACATGCCGGTTTTCAGAACCATTACTTTGTTAAGGGTACACTGATATTGTAAGAAACCGTTCGGTCAAAGCAGATACTTCTTTCGAACGGTTCCGGGCAGGTACTAAAGAGTGCAAACCAACGATAAAATCGCTAAATCTAATTTTGTATGAACTCTTTATGCAGACGATAAAATATCAGACTTAAATTGTCTTTCGCCCCAGTTTTTGTGATGAGGTTTTGACGTAAATCTTCGATGTTGCGTTTTGTGGTAAATAAACGGTAAGCAATTTCTTTATTGGCGTAGCCGCATACCATTAAATCAAGCACCTCCTTTTCTTTGTCAGATAGCGCGAGATCGGTGTTCAGCGTACTAATATGATCTTCAAAGTCGCTTAGTTTATTAAAAAGTCGTACCGTTAGGCTTGGATCAACGTATTTTTTACCTTGCAAAACATAGCGGATTGCAAATAAAAGTTCTTCTTTTTGAACCGATTGCGTAATGTAGGCGTGCGCCCCCGCATGCATTGCTCGGATCGCAGGCTGTAAACCATGGTCGTTGTCTAAAATTATAATCTTTAAATTACCGGATCCTTTCAACTTAGCTATCAATTCCTTGTCGATAGAATAGTTAAGATCATTACCCCAAATCAGTACGTCGACATCCGTTAGATGCTCTTTTAAGGTTTCTAGACAGTTATTGGTGTAATTGACATCTATATTGTCCTGTTGTAATATAGCTCGGATACCATCTCGACGTATAGGATTATTGTCCGCAATCGCTAACTTGGTTTTCATAATTGAGAATTAGATAATTAACCACTAAACTTTTCTGCGCAATTCACGTCGCAGTTATGCAATCTGACTGCCAACAAAGGTCGTGATTAAAGGAAACATCAATTACGTATAAATACCCAAAATTAGCTTCGGTAAATACGGTAATATACATTATTTCAGGATACCATTCTGATAAGCGTACTTTATTAATGCAGCAGTATTTCTTACACCTGTTTTTTCAATAAGACTTTGGCGGTATCCTTCTACTGTCCGTTTACTTGTAAACAAGCGTTCTGCGATTTCCTGATTCGTAAATCCATCAGCTGTGAGGGCCAAAACTTCCATTTCACGGTTATTTATTTGTAAATCAGTAGCATTTGCACTGGCTGATGAAGGGACTACTTTCATAGCTTGTCGCAAAAGTTTAAAACTAATTTCCGCGCAAATATAGGGTTCACCCTGGGCGGCAAACCGAATCGCGAACAAGAGTTCATCACGGCTTACGTTTTTGATCAAATATGCTGTTGCACCAGCCTCAAAGGCTTGGGAAACATATTTTTCATGATCCATCATTGAGAGAACGATGATATGAATACCTGGATAAAGATTTTTAATATGCTTAGTTAAGGTTATACCATCGGTATCCGGCATATTGATATCCATAACGATCGCATCCACCGTTTGTCGCTCGTCGAGGAGGAAAAGCAGCTCTTCTTGTTGATCCGTTTCGCCAACAACGGTAATATCCGATTCAATTTCCAATAAGGTCCTAATGCCTTGTCTTACAATATGGTGGTCGTCAACTAGAATAATGTTAATCATGATATCTCATTTGGTTAATGGCCAATCGCTTATTGATTCACGATAATGTGACAGCTATTTAATAAAGTGTTTTATCATGCCTACGTGTTAATATCCTATCTGTATTTTTGTCTATTTATGTGGTACGTCTAATAGATAATAGGGCTTGGCTTGATCTTCATTTCTAAGTATTGGCAAAGCCACATTGAAGACCCGGACACCGCCCGAAGTCACACCGTCGAGCTGGCCGGCATGAGCGTGGCCGTGAAAGGCAGCATAGACCTTTCTCCTATGTAAAGGGTCTGCTAGTCTCGAAGAGCCTAAAAAAGGAAAAATTTGCTCAGGTTCTCCAATTACGGTTTCCTTAATAGGTGAATAATGTAATAAAGCGATTTTGAGAATATTAGGATTGTCTTGCTCCAATCTAGCAAGTGCACGATCCAGCTGCAACGATTCATTTACGGCCTCTTGAACAAAAGATTTCATAGACTCTTCACCAAACATAGATAGCATATATTCGTCAAAGCCACCACCAAAGCCCTTTACACCCGCAAAACCAATATTATCAATAACAATACCTTCGCCATCTAGAATGACCATATTACTGTCTTGCAGAATCTGACGAATTAATTTATGTCTACCTTTTTCGTAATCGTGATTTCCCAATACACCTATAACCGGTATATTGCATGATTTTAATTCAGCAGCCAAAACGGTCGCCTCATCTTCATCTCCTGTATCGGTAAGATCGCCACAAATTAGCAGTACGTCAGCTTTGTTAGCTATTTCCTCGAAACAATCTGCCCAGCGGCCTTTATCACTCACTCGAATGTGAATATCTGCTAGCGCAGCTATTGTGGTTTTAACTTTCTTTCCCATCATTAAATTGTTGTAATTGTAGATGACTTATAATTCCATTCTTTGATATCCACCTCATATTGCGTTTGATCAATCAAAGGACCTCTACATACCTTCTCAACGGGAGGCGGTAGCTCGTATTGCTCTTTCGCTCGCTCTATGAGTTCATCAAAAAGCCATTTAGGTACTATGTGCCGATAGTCGGCCGGATAAACGAATTGAAAAGTTATTAATTGCGCTAGTAAAATGTGCCAATGTTGATCTAGGCGATTTAAAAGATGCTTCCAATCAATATGCTTTCCATATCGTAAAAAGGTATGATTGATATCAGCACTGTCGTTTCTTTCTCGATTCCTAACATACATTTTACACCAAATCAGCTCTTCAGCGGGAATAAATTTGACTGGTACACCAACAAATTCGCCGGTACTCGCACGTACGTACCAGCTGTCGTCTACCGTACAAATGTTATTAACGGTATCGAAAATAATATCTATAAAATAATCTCCCTTAAAGACTTTGGCTAGCCACCTCGCATCGGTCAATTCGGTTCGATAACCATTCAAGGCGAAATGCTTCAGGATTTTGGATATTCACTGCTTTTACAGAAAATATCGAGATCCTTTGTATTTCTAAAAATACCGGTATAATGAAACATGGCAAAGGCGCCACCTAGCATGTACGGACTACCGCTATCATTTAAAAGTTTTAATGCTTCTTTAAAAAATGCATTGGAAATATCTTTTTGCTCCTGTGTTTCTATCATAAGTTTAGCATTCTATAAGGTTATAACAGCATCTCCGCCTTTTTTGTTCTTTTTCCGTATTGAATATACTTCACTCATGAATAACGAGATTAAAAGGAGTTTTCCTGAACCTCCTAATCTGCTATAGCTTTCAAACCTTAACCGAATCTATTTGTTTGACAACACAATAAGGTAATATTCAAACTATTATGTCTGGAAGAAAAAAAGTATTAATACCATTGAATTTCTCAGTAAAAACCTTTTATGTTCTGCAGTTTGTATTAAAGAAAGCGAATCTCTTCGATTGGTCGGTATTCATTATTTTGTCGTTCGAAAATGACAAATCTGAGAATAAAGAGGATATTGATCAAAAGCTTGAACACTTAATGAGGCAGGCGAAAAACGATTTTCCGCTTGTCCACATTAGGGGAGAGGCAATACAAGGTGACATCTTGCAGTTCCTTTTGGATTTAAACAGAAGCGAACACTTTGATCTCATTGTGTCCGGACAGTATGCAGATATTTTACATTATGCGTCGCGCGACCTTACTGAGGGATTAGTAGAGCAGTGCTATACGCCTGTATTGGTACTTCCCGAAAGCCAGCACTTGCCAAATCTTCGTCATGTTGGCGTGATGACGAGTTTTCATGAAAACGAAATAGAAAGCATTAAACTAGTTGAACAGTTATTTGATGGGAAACTAGATATAACGGTATTTCATGTGGCAAATGAGGAAAAAAAAGAGTTGGCATACGAACGAATGCGTGAATGGGAGCTTGACATTAGGGGAAATATCGAGAAGGTTGATATTCACTTTTTAGTAGTAGAAGCAGATACCGTCCTTGAAGGAGTTAAACGGGCGATAAATGAAGAGGATATAGATGTATTAGTTGTGACTTCAATTGCCAAGACCTTTGTGAAAAAGATATTGTCTAAAAATCTTTTTAAGGAACTTACGCAAGTTCAGGTAATGCGACCAACATTATTCGTAAAATGTGACTAAGTCAAAATTATATAGCTATGCCCTCCACTGTTATAGATTCCGTTCATTACAATGCAGACACCGAAGTTCTTCAAATCGTTTTCACTACTGGCTTGCTGTATCTTTATTACAATGTTCCACCCATAATTTATGAGGAACTGATCCACGCCCGTTCGAAAGGTGCTTTTTTCAATAAAAAGATACGGGGAAACTATCCATTTAAAAAAAGAGAATCACAAATTTGAACATAATTAAAACAGGATATTACAGCCATAGCGCGCTCAAAGGATTAAAACAGAATACATAGCATGACTACATTTTTTGTCGCTGTTCTACTTGGAATAATTTATGTGCTATATGTGTGATTACCTTAATAAAAAAAAATGGCTATAAGAAAAGACAAGCGCTTATCCCCTTTAAAAAACAAAGCCTCTAAAAAGAGGGAAGAAGAGGACAAGCCCGATTTATCCTATGAAGCGGGAGTAGATCCACAGAAGGACCAGATAAATGAGGTTCCAAAAAATACAGAAGACTGGCAGAATGCAAATGATGAGGACAAACTAGGGGAGAAAAATAAAAGTTAACGGATACAAACCGATACGAAACTATTCTACAATTTCCTCCCTTTTTCATTAATAATAAGTGCCTCCTTTTCAATTGCAGGTTGCTTAATTCTGCCAGGCTTTTTGTCTGGGTTCTTTTTCTGTAGCATACCGTTCCGTTCGTCTGTCCCACCATTGTTCAGTTGCTGATTACGTTCATTTTTCTTTTTCCGATCCATATAATAGTCATTTTATCTTTCTAAACTTATAGCAAACGCCGTTCCGCTACCCTCACAATTGACCAATCGCATCTCATCTTCCGGCCTGGTTTTATAGATGTACTAATAAATGGATAAGTTGTTTATTTATCCGGAATTCTTTCAATCTCCAACGCGTCTTATTGTTAGTAATCTTCTAATAGATTTTATTTTTTTATTCATTTCAGTAAAAAAATATGCTTGGCTCGGTTTTTTAGCAATGGAAGTAAAGTTTAGTTGAATTTATAATATATCCTTATGAAAAAGTTATTGTTTACAGCTGCAGTAGCAGCATTTATTTTTATTGGATGCGGTAATCGTCAAGGCGATACAAACGATGGTATGGGAGCTGGGGATGGAACAGATACATTACAAGAACCCATGCATCCCAATGATACTTCAGGAATGGCAGCACCGGTTGATACCGCAATGGATACAACATCGATGCCTTAATTAACAATGAACCAACAAGAAAGGAAAACCCATATAATGGCACTTTCTTGTTTTCTATTAACCTTAATGAGAAAAGTAATGAGCAGTTCTAATCAAAATGTACAAGATCCGCAAAAAAAACACCCGGTACCGCCCTTCCCTCAACAAGAGCAGGAGGCACCCGGAGTTGAGCGGGAAATGGAGCCAAAGGCTGACCATGGAGAAGAAAGTTATCGAGGGACAGGTAAGTTGAAAGGAAAGAAAGCCATTATTACAGGAGGCGATTCGGGTATTGGAAAAGCAGCTGCAATCGCCTTTGCACGCGAGGGCGCTGATGTTCTCATCAGCTATTTGGCAGATGTTGAAGATGAAGATGCGAAGGACACCGCCCGATGGGTGCAAGAAGCAGGAACCAAAGCGCTCCTCGTAAAAGGTGACATAGGCGAGGCCTCCCATTGTCGATCGCTAGTTGAACAGGCGATTACCGAATTTGGACAAGTAGATATTCTTGTGAACAATGCCGCATTTCAAATGGGACGAGAAAGCTTACAGGATATACCGGAAGGAGAATGGGAACACACCTTCGCGACAAATATTCATAGTATGTATTATTTATGCAAGGCAGCGGAACCTTACATGAAAAAGGGCGCAAGTATTATTAACACCACTTCTGTAAATGCCTATTCTCCCACACCCATATTATTAGCATATGCAGCTACAAAAGGCGCGATCCAAAACTTCACGTCGAACCTAGCACAATTATTTCTAGAGCAAAAGAAGGGTATACGAGTCAATGCAGTTGCCCCGGGTCCTGTATGGACGCCTTTAATTCCTTCTACGATGCCTAATGCGGATAAGTTCGGTGAAAATACGCCAATGGGACGTCCGGCCCAACCTGCTGAAATGGCTCCGATTTACGTTTTTTTGGCGTCTGACGAAAGCAGCTATATCTCGGGGGCAACGATACCTGCTACCGGTGGACGAGTTACTATTTAGTATAGACAGATTTTAAATTTATTTCTTCTTAACAATGTACCAAGAGCAATTGTGGTGGCGTCATGGCATTATATATCAGATTTATCCTCGTTCGTTTAAAGATAGTAACGGGGATGGTATAGGCGATTTAAAAGGGATTATCCAACAGTTAGATTACCTAGAATGGTTAGGAATTAGAGCGGTATGGCTGTCACCAATTTATCCTTCGCCGATGGCTGATTTTGGCTACGATATATCAGATTATAAACAGATTCATCCTATATTCGGCGAGATGCACGATTTGGAATCACTCCTTGATGAACTTCATAGGAGAAACATGAAGTTGATATTGGATCTAGTGCCTAATCACACATCCAGCCAACATCCCTGGTTTATCGAGTCCAAGTCATCAAAAGATTCACCAAAGCGTTCTTGGTATATTTGGGAAGATGCCAAACCAGATGGCTCGGCTCCTAATAATTGGCTTAGCGTATTCGGTGGAAGCGCTTGGGAGTGGGATGAAGATACACAGCAATATTATTATCATGCATTTTTAAAAGAACAACCAGACCTTAATTGGCGAAACGAAGATGTTCAAAAAGCGATGTTGGAGGTAATGCAATTTTGGTTGGAAAAAGGCGTTGACGGGTTCCGCGTTGATGTTATGTGGCATTTAATTAAAGACAAACAACTTCGGGATAATCCGCTCAATCCTGATTTTCAAGAAAGGGATGCTAATTATAATCGTCTGCTCCCCGTATATTCTACCGATCAGCCGGAAGTGCATGAGTTAGTTGGACAAATGCGTGCGCTACTCGAACAGTATCAGGAGAAAGTGTTGATCGGTGAAATATACCTGCCAATCCAACGGCTAGTTACCTACTATGGAATTAATTCGAGTGGTGCGCATTTGCCTTTTAACTTCCAATTACTCACATTGCCGTGGGATGCCCAACAAATTGCTGTTGCCATTGATGAATACGAGGGGGCAATTCCGGAAAATGGTTGGCCCAATTGGGTTCTAAGCAATCACGATAAGCCGCGTATAGCTAGTCGTATCGGAGGCCAACAGGCAAGGGTTGCTGCATTTTTACTACTTACACTAAGGGGAACGCCAACAATTTACTATGGAGACGAGATTGGCATGTACGATGTTCCTATACCAAGCGATGAAGTGCAAGATCCCCAAGGACTAAATATGCCCGGTAAAAATTTAAGCCGGGATCCCGCCAGAACCCCCATGCAATGGAACAATGGTGAATTCGCCGGTTTTTCAACAGTTAAACCATGGCTTCGAGTCGACAAGCGTTTTAAACGGGAGAATGTAGAGATTCAGAAAGATAATCCTTATAGTATGCTTACCTTGTACCGGAAGCTTATCAAGCTGAGGAATGAAGAGCCGACATTGCAATACGGCAACTATGTTCCTATATTTAGCGATCAGCAGTTGATTATTTATAAACGAGCGCTCGAAGGATATCCTACCTTTCTTATCGCATTGAATTTAACGCCAAGACCCGCTTATTTTAAACAACAAGGCAAGACCGTTTTAAAAGGCGAGGTAATTTTAGCAACAACACCCGAGACTGAGGGTCTATCACTTGAAGAAGAAATCTATGTAGGTGGGGATGAAGCACTGGTTATTCGATTAGAAAAAAACAAAACCGTTTCTGCACCTGTTCTTAATACATGAAAGACCTATGCTCTCAACATTGGTTAAAAGAAGCTGTCATCTATTCGTTGGACGTTCGAAGCTTTAAAGATGCTGACCACAACGGATTAGGTGATATTCAAGGGCTTATATCTAAATTGGATTATCTTCAATATTTAGGTATCAATTGTATTTGGCTAGTACCTTTTTATAGCTCAGACGAAAAGGATGGGGGATATGATGTGGTTAATTACTATACAGTTGATACTCGGTTAGGAACACTGCAGGACTTTGAAGTACTGGTAAAATCGGCCGCAAAAAGAAATATTAAAATAATTATCGACTTGGTAGTTAATCATACAAGCAATCGACATCCTTGGTTCCTTGAAGCAATATCCGATAGAGGCAGCAGATTTCACGATTTTTATATATGGAAGGATGAGAAACCGGAAAATGACAAGGAAGATTTGGTATTCAAGACTGTCGAAGAAAGCAATTGGGAATATAATCACCAGGTGAATCGTTATTACTACCATACTTTTTATCACTTTCAACCCGATTTGAACGTGTCAAATCCCGCAGTTCAGGAAGAGATTCTTCGAATTTTAAACTTCTGGATGCAGTTTGGCATTTTTGGTTTTCGCATTGACGCCGTTCCACACATACTTAAAAACAAAGGCGACGAGCGTTTTGAAGGAAACCCCTATGACGTTCTAGATCGATGGAAGGAAGCTGTTCTTAAAATCAATAAAGACGCGATTCTTATTGGAGAGGCGGATGTTGAACCGGAAGACTATCCCCGTTTTTTTAACAAAGGGAAAAAACTTGATGGATTATTTAATTTCTTCCTGAATAACTATCTGTTTCTCGCTCTTGCAGAACACTGTGCTAAACCGCTAATAAACGCTTTTAAACGCTTACCCTTCTCAAATGGCCACGGTCAGTATCTGAACTTTCTTCGAAACCATGATGAATTGGATTTGGAACGATTAACAAACGATGAACGAGCCCGCGTTATGGAAGTTTTTGCACCCTGTCCATTTATGCGAATCTATGATAGGGGCATTAGAAGAAGATTGCCTCCTATGTTGAACAACAATCGAATGCATATTTGTTTAAGTATGAATCTTCTATTAACACTCCCTGGAAGCCCTGTAATTCGTTATGGTGAAGAAATCGGAATGGGAGATGATTTGGACTTGCAGGAACGACAAAGCGTGCGAACAGCTATGCAATGGGACGATACATTCAATGGTGGTTTTTCTTCCGTTTCACCACCCGAGCTTAAGTGGACAGTGATTGATGGAGGAGTTTATGGATATCAAAACATCAATGTTTCCAAAGAAATGGATGACGAATTTTCAATATTATGTCAAACAAAAAAATAATCGCCTCTCGAAAGGAGTATAAGCTGGCTTTTTGCAGTTCGTTTCAAATCTTAAAGAATGATCATCCGCAAATATTCATTTATCGATATGATCTCAATGACTATGGAATACTTATCATTAATAACTTTTCGTATACAAATGCAGACGTGGAAATAGATCTAACGAAAGAAAAACCGGTGCTAACCTGTGTGTTGGGCAGCCCCTTATCAATGAAAGAATCTGCCGGAAAAATAAATCTCATACTCTCTCCTTACAGTTACCTTTGGTATAAGCTGTCTAAACTGGAATAGCAATTGTTTACCTATTATTAAATATATTTTTAAACAAATAAATTTTATACCTATGAGCACATCGAATCAAACAAGCAATCACAATGAAATAAAGCAATGGGCAAAAGAACGGGGTGGTGTCCCGGCCAGAGTAAAAGGAACAGGAAATGGCGAAGATGCAGGTATTTTAAGAATCCATTTTCCTGAACATAGTGAGCATAATGACGACCTGGAGGAAATAAGCTGGGAAGATTTCTTTGAAGAATTTGAAGAAAATAAACTGGATTTTCTTTTTCAGGAAAAAAAATCAGATGGCGAACAGAGTACTTTTCACAAATTCATTCAGCGAAAATAAAGGAGATGGCAACAACAGCAAAGCGAAAACCGGAAACGAAGAAGAAAGCGCTCGAAGAACCTACGTTGGAAATCGAAAAAAAAAGGCAAGCTCCCGGAAAAAAAGATCTTTCCAAATCATATAATGCCTTTAAGCAATATGGCGGCAAGCAATATACAGGAATGGCAATCGGCAGAAGTCACCATTGGGAATATGACCAGGGTGACTGGAAAGAAACAAAGATTACACCGGACCTTTGGGAGATTTTTTATGCAGTAACTAAGCGACGGAAGGGACATGCGCCAAAAGGGTCGGGTGTTCCGGTAGGAACGGAATACCATTGGTATATTTTGGCTCATCAAAACGTAAAAAAGTTAAATGCGAACGACTATTCCACGGAGATGTCCGGTTTAAAATTTAAGCTTGCTCATAAACGTGCAGATAGCGATAAGTGGAGTACTAAGGCACCCACCCAACGTAAGCACCTCGTTAAATTTCTTAAAGAAATCATTGCCCAGCTAGAAAGCGACCCTATTCCATTAACCTTCGATTACGAAGGAGTGCATTACGAAGGCGAGGGAATACCAATAACCGAAACATGTCATGAAGGCGTGTGTTACGAGTTATCCATTACCTTAAATGATAAAAATTTGGGCATTATCCGTTGCGCCAAAAGCGGTTGGAAAATGGACGGAGTTGAAAAAGGGCTTGTGAAAGCGATAGGAAATCAAATCTTTTTATATTTCGAATGAACGAGATCTCATGGCAAAAAGGAAAGGAGTAGCGTATATTGGGACCTCTGGGTGGCACTACAAACATTGGAAAGGGCCGTTTTATCCCGAAGGACTAAAAGAATCGGAACAATTAACATACTTCGTAACGAAAATTCCGACGGTAGAGCTCAATAATTCCTTTTATAGACTACCTTCTTCCGAAACGTTCAGCAATTGGTATCGCGCGGTGCCGGCGCATTTTAAATTTGCAGTAAAAGGAAGCCGATTTATAACACACTTAAAAAAACTGAAAGTACAAAAAGAGGTTGTTGACGAGTTTATTGAGCATGCGGGACACCTTAAAGACAAATTAGGGCCAATACTTTTTCAATTACCTCCAAAATGGAATATTAATGAGCAGCGGCTGATCGATTTTCTGAAACTTTTACCGAAAGATCATCGCTTTACCTTTGAATTTAGGGACGGGTCTTGGTATGAGGATCGAATTTATCATATACTTGAAAAAGCGAATTGTGCCTTTTGCATCTATGAATTAGCTGGTCATCAATCACCAATTATTGTGACTGCCGACTTTGTTTATATCCGATTGCATGGCCCGGGCGCTAAGTATCAGGGCAATTATACCGACGAACAGTTGCGCAAATGGGTTGATCGATGCCAAGAATGGCAAAACGAGGGTAGAGATGTTTATGTATATTTCGACAACGACCAATCGGGCTTTGCTGCATTAAATGCCCAAAGCATGCAAAAAATGCTTACCGAATAACTTGCCATCCAAGAATCGTATGCGGTATGACGAGCCGTCTTTATATTTTACAGAAATACCCTTAAAATATGGAAACCATGAACAGCGATGATGATAAAATAAATGTAAATACCATTGAACGAATTATTTCAGTAGGTTTCGGCGCATTGCTTTTGCGAAGTTCATTGAAAAAATTCAACCTTTTGAAGACAATTCCTAGTATCTATTTAATATATAGAGGAATTACAGGTAGGTGTTTATTATATAATGCGATTGATCTGGATAGCACTGAAAGACATAATGTTAATGTTAGGAGTTATTTTACTATTAATAAGCCTCGTGAGGAGCTTTATCAGTATTGGAGAAATCTAGAAAATCTTCCTTCATTCATGGAACATCTTCTATCGGTAAAAGTTCAGGAGAATAAATCTACCTGGACTGCTAAAATACCAGGGTATCACCGTGAGATTACATGGGATGCGGAAATTGTAAAGGATGAACCAAATGAGCTAATCGGATGGCAATCGATTCGTAATCCACTGATTTTTAACGCCGGAAAAGTGGTATTTAAAGATGCTCCAAATAATCAAGGTACCGAAATAACGGTCATCTTTAGCTATAGACCTCCCGCCGGTATTTTAGGAGAAGGGCTTGCAAAAGTACTAAATAAGCCTTTGGAGTATTTAATAGCAAATGAAGTAAGGGGCTTTAAACAAATAATGGAAACGGGAGAACGAGCGACGAACAAACTGAATAAAGAATAAGTATTTACAGCATGCTGTTGTTCGATTCAACAATCTAAGATGATGTATAAACACTCGCCGAACAGGTGACACGATAGAATTATAAATATGAAAGCATTATGTTGGAATGGCGTTAGGGACCTCAAGGTAGAACGTATACCTGATCCTACTATTGTAAATCCAAAGGACGCAATAGTTAAAGTTACGATGAGTTCGGTTTGCGGGTCCGACTTGCATCTTATAAACGGTTTTGTCCCGAGCATGAAAGCAGGCGACGTAATCGGCCATGAGTTTATAGGAGAAATCGTAGCGATCGGAAAAGAGGTAAAGGGATTACAAGTAGGCGACCGGGTGGTGGTTGTTTCTGTTATCGGCTGTGGAGAGTGCCACTATTGTAAGCAACAAACCTGGTCGCTTTGCGACAATTCGAATCCAAATGCCGGATTACAAGAAAAGATTTATCAATATCCGACAGCAGGTATTTTTGGATATTCGCATTTATTTGGAGGATACGCAGGTAGTCATGCCGAATTTATACGCGTTCCATTTGCAGAATACGGGGCCTTTAAAATTCCGGAAGACATACCTGACACCAAGGCAGTTTTCGTTTCCGACGGTATTCCCACCGGCTTTATGGCGGCAGAAATGGCCTCCATAAAGCCAGGAGATATCGTGGCGGTTTGGGGCGCAGGAGGTGTCGGACAAATGGCAATACAGAGTGCTTACTTAATGGGCGCTGAAAAAGTTATTGCAATTGATCGATTTGACTACCGTTTGGCAGCGGCTGCCACCTATAGCCATGCAGAAGTGTTAAATTATGAAGCAACGGATATATTGGAGGCGTTGAAGGAGTCAACAGGAGGAAGGGGCCCGGACTGTTGCATCGATGCAGTCGGGATGGAGGCCCATACGACTGGGATGGAACATTATTACGATCGATCCAAGCAATTCTTAAGACTGCAATCCGATCGCCCGGCGGTGTTAAGACAAGCTATAACGGCCTGTAGAAAAGGTGGAACGGTATCAGTTGTGGGCGTATATGCCGGTTTAGTTGATAAAATCCCAATGGGTCTGTTTTTGAATAAAGGTCTGACAATGCGAGGTGGACAAATGCACGGGCAACGTTATGTCCCTCGGCTTTTTGAGCATATCCGCAACGGAAAAATAGATCCATCTTTTTTATTGACACACCCGATGTCATTGGAGGAAGGAGCGTATGCATACCGCATTTTTAATGATAAACTAGATAATTGTATGCGTGCAGTGTTCATACCTTCTCAATCATTCGTTGGCGACTAATGAAAAAATTTCCATTGAAGCAATGAACAAAGCCCTTCAAGCTCTGGAAAAACACTAAAGGCATTTACGCCCAATGTGTGTAATTCATCGCGAACGGACTCTTGACATTTTCCAGGAATCATGATTTTGAGTAACCGAGATGCAAAGTCTTCTTCCTGATGTAGGGAAAGTCTTTTTTTAATGGATTCCGTGCTTTGAACAGTAAAAACACCTGATTGATTATTGATACGTTGCTTGATGATCCGAGGTCGGAACAACCTTGTCTTATTTACCGTAAAGGGATTATGATTCTCTTTCATATTTAAATAGTGTGCTTCCGTAGCCATCAATATCCATATAGTAGCATAGGGTTGCCGGGATCGCTCCATCTTATATTGCTCGGTAGCAAACCATAGCGCTGTTAAGGCATTATTCGACCAATCTAAGAGGCGTGTAGGCAGTCCATAATGTTGACCCAGGGTGAGGTAATCCCAATCATTCATTGCTTGATGTTCCTTCACCAATAAGAAATTTGCCCTTTTAAACTCTTCAAGTAATTGTTGCTCAACTTTCAGAAGATCTCCCTTAGGGCGTAATCTAAGTAATTTCGAAACCAGAGGATAATCAGCCGCCTGGCCCCTAAAAAGAAAGTCATGGCTTTCCCTTTCGTTCTGTTTTCTCTTAAAATCTTTAATGGTATCAAGATATTCGTTGACAGAGGTAATTTCTGCTTCCATCACATGATGTTTCTGAAATATATACTAAAAACGTACCGAAGGCCGTACAGTCTGTGAAAACCGGCATGTATATCGCTTTTTATTACATAACATAAACTTGTGATATGAAACCAACAAAAGCTTTTTTTCCAAGCATTGTCGGCACCACAGCAATGACGATCTTCAGCTATGCTGTTTCCGGCTCACGAGAGGAAAACTTCAAAGAACCGAAACTTCTCGCTGAGCTAACATCAGATTTTTTTGCAAAAGAATACAAATACATAGCTAAGCCGGGTGGTTGGGGTATGCACTATGCGATGGGACTTGCAATGGCGACTGTTTTTCAAGAGTTTTGGAAACAAAGAAAGCGGAAGCCTAATGTAAAGGATAGCGCTTATGCGGGGCTAATTAGCGGTTTAACCGGTATTCTTATTTGGCAAACTCTTTTTAAGGTGAGTGCTAATTCACCAAAAGTTTCTATTAAGCGTTATTACGGCCATTTAATTTTAGCACATTTGATTTTTAGTGCCGGCGTCGCGTTAACAAGCAGATTAGTAAGCCCTTTTAAAAAATATAGGTAGATTCATTCAATCGCCATAAACTTAGTACCGTCGGGTACAACGGCAGCGCCGCTCACTTTCATTTTACTTTTCATCATTGGAAAGTGCACCTTTTCCAACCTCCGTTCTTTCTTCTTAAACAGATAATCACTTAACAAAGGAAGGCACTATAATCATATCCACAAAACAACTAATATCTAGGCCTTTAATAGATCGCCACTGTAGGTAGTTTTGGTCGGTGGGAAGTGCTGTTTTTCTACCGGTTATATCAGAAATTAGGACATAGAAAAAATCTTGCCAAATATGCATAAAAAATAATATGAAAAACGAATATCGACATCCATACAGTGGATGCTGTAATAAACACATCTTATCAGCCAATTTTAACCTCGAAGAGTTTCTGTTCTTTTTTTTACGAAACCAACCCGCTATTTAGGCACAAATCCTGTAACTCTATTATCAACTAATCTTATGAGAGATCAAAACAGAACAAGTATGGGAAAAGATAAAAATGGCAGTTTCGTGCCACCAAAAGGACGTCCTTCGGGCACAGGCCGAGAAAGTAGCGGACTACGTGATGCGTTTGCCGTTACTGGGTTAGATGAAGACAATGAACTGGCGGAAAAATATACCAGCGGTCCGGATAAGCCGGCAGCAGGTATTACAATTAGGCATCAAAATAGAAATGTCGACAAGGGACGGGATAGAGAAGAAGAGCGGTAAATTAAATAAAAATCGGTGAACATAAAACAGTAAGATTATGGCAAATTCAAAAAAAAACACAGAAGGAATGCCCAATGCGCATCTGCATGAATTATTTGTAGACGAATTGCGAGATATTCTAGGAGCCGAAAAGCAACTTTTGAAAGGTTTGAAAAAGATGGCCTCCAAAGCCAATGGTGAAACCCTAAAAAACGCATTTCAGGAACACCTATCGCAAACAGAAGAACATGTGGAGCGATTAAAAAACGTATTTGATTCCATAGGTCTAACAGCAAGGGGAAAAAAATGCAAGGCAATGGAAGGGCTGTTGAATGAGGCGGAAGAAATAATGGAAGAATTTGAAAATGGGGAAGTGTTAGATGCTGCTTTAATATCCGCAGCCCAAAAAGTGGAGCACTATGAAATTGCAAGCTATGGATGTCTGGTAACCTATGCCAAATTGATGGAACATTCGGAAGCGGAGGAATTGCTAGCCACTACTCTTAATGAGGAAAAGGAAACAGACGTGAAATTAACGGACATTGCCATGTCTGAAGCCAATGTTGCTCAATAGTTCATTAGTTTTATTTAAGTGCAAAGCCCCAGTCAGTTTTAGATTGGGGCTTTGATTTATTTCATACCCCGCATGATAGGAGCAATATATAATCGTAATCAAGTAAATTTTAGCGTATGGGCACCCCTTAAGGAAACAATGGTGCTACACATTGTATCACCTAAGGAGGCGAAATATAACATGAAACCAACTAGCGAGGGCTATTTTTGTTACAAGCTGAAAGATGCAACCGGTATCATTCGATATTTTTATCAACCTGATGATAATGAAAAGGATTATCCTGACCCGGCCTCACGTTTTCAACCAGAAGGTGTACACGGTCCCTCTCAGGTAATTGACCATGCGCGGTTTCCATGGGAGGATGCCAACTGGCGCGGCATTGCTTCCCACCAATTACTTTTATATGAGCTACACGTGGGTACCTTTTCAGATGAAGGGACATTTGAAGGGGTGTTATCGAGGCTTGACGACTTGAAAACCTTAGGCATTACCGCGCTGCAGCTGATGCCTATTTGCCAATTTCCCGGGTTGCGAAATTGGGGTTACGACGGAGTTTATCCCTTTTCGGTTCAAAATTCTTACGGTGGTCCGATGGGGCTCAAAAAACTGATTAACAAATGTCACGAAAAGGGGCTAGCTGTTTTCATTGACGTAGTCTATAATCATTTAGGCCCGGAAGGAAACTATCTTGGCGAATATGGCCCGTACTTTACTGATAAGTATATGACTCCTTGGGGCCAGGCGATCAATTTAGATGGGGAATGGAGTGACGGTGTCCGTAATTACCTTTTGGCAAATATTGCGGAGTGGTTTGTTCATTACCACGTGGACGGTTTGCGAGTTGATGCTATCCATGCCATGTTTGATAATGGATCAGTTCCTTTCTGGGAGGTGGCCTGTGCCTATGTAAAGGAGCTTGAACGTGAGTTGGGGCGCCGATTATATATGATCGCTGAAAGCGATTACAATCATCCCCGGATAATTCAGCAAGGGAGCGGAGGACTTGGTTTTGATGGACAATGGTTAGACGATTTCCATCACGCATTATATACGCTGGTCTTTCCGGAGGGGAAAAAATTTTATCAAGATTTCGGAAAGATAGAACAGCTTTCCAAAGCATATAAAGAGGGCTTTGTACACACCGGTGAGTACGTGGAAGCGAGAAAGAAAAGATTCGGTGCTTCCTCTGCCGGTATACCGGGTAGTAAATTCGTGGTCTTTAATCAAAATCATGATCAGATAGGAAATAAAGGGCAAGGCGAACGTCTATCAACCAGTTTGGACTTTGAAAGACTCAAAATAACGGCAGGCGCTGTTATTCTATCACCCTACATTCCGATGTTGTTTATGGGAGAAGAATATGGTGAAAAAAATCCATTTTCTTATTTTATTAATCACGGTGATCCACAGCTGATAAGAGCGGTAAAGGATGGTAGAAGAAAGGAATTTGGAACGTTTATGGATAAAGAGGATGTATCAGCACCGGAAGATCCCGACGTATTCGAACGCTCCAAATTAAATTGGGATAAGCGAACAATAGGAAAGCACGCAATGATATTGGATTGGTACAAAAAACTGATCAAGCTTCGGTTTTCTGATCCGGTTTTTTCTAACTTTAATAAAAAAGATATACAAGTCAATGTGATCGATAGGCTTCTTGTCCTACAACGAGTGAACGAAGGAGGAAGAGATAATACATTATGTCTTTTTAATTTCTCCGAAGACGAAACTATGTATAAGATACCTATCGGCTTCCCTTATTGGAAGGAACTACTTTTTCATGATCACTCACCGGTTTATTACCAAGGGACTTCGGTGGCTATTACACCGTGGGCGGTGTGGATATTAAAGACTCTCGAAGCGCAAGAAGAAGTATATTAAATAGCATTTGCCAATCATCTCCATACGAGTGATTATCGCATTTCTTCGAATAATATAGGATATGCGATCAATCACTAAGGGTTCTGACGGCCGACAAAGTCATTGATAATCTGTATGCTCATTTTGCTATTTTTTTCGATAGACGTAATAATCTTTTGTATATCTTCCTCGTTCAATGATTTCAATCTTTCGTTTAGCAAACGGGATAGATTTTTGATGTTGCCCAAAGGCCCACCTAAATCATGCAATAGAATATGAAGGATGGAGTCTTTTTTATCATTCAGCTCATTCAAATAGTCTATATCTTCCTTTATTGTTGTGATGTCAGTCACATAACCTAAAAATAGTTCTTTATCTAAACTATTGTCAATACGTGCATATAGAGAAAGGATACATGTTTTCTCGTTAGGGAGTATCGTCCTGAATTCAAAATCGGTGAGCGAATTTCCCTGACGTAAAAATGGGAGATATTTTTTCAAACGCCGGACATCATCCGGATGAATAATACGAGTGAGTTTATTTATACTCTTATCGCCGGAGCGGATGCCGAAAAAAGACTCAAATGATGTGTTAGCATAGCAAAAAAGCTTATCTGTTAAACTGTATATGAAATAATAGCGATTGTCTTCCGCAATAAGTGAAAGTAAAAGTTCCTCAATATTCTTCATAAAGAGTGTATTTGGAAGTTAATCGTTTGTTACCCCAATATTAAATCGGTTAAATTAACAAAAAAGAATTGCAATAGCTACAAAGTTTGTGAACATTTGGCCCCTATGTACTTCATAGTAAATCAATGACAGGCTACAATCTAACTGTTGTATAAAATTCCGTTTAATATAAACGACTGAAACAACGAGCTTGGTTTTTGATTACATAAATTCGTAGTTTTGCATTAAATTCTCTCAGTGTACATTAGTAATAATTGCGGATACATTATTGGAAACACCCTTTCAAACAGCGAAACTGGGCAACAGACCGATTATCTTCCTTAAAAAAAGAATTGAAACCTTCGATTTTAAGGTCTATACATTGTTTCTTTTTAAAATTGATCCCATTGTAGCAAAGGAGGAAATTATACAATATTGCCGAAGCTATAATGCAGATAAACTCTCTAATACGACACTTTACGCATTTATTTTTTTTGACAACGAGAAATATGCTGATTTTCCTAAACGAGCTGCTACCTACATTTATAATACGCTGGAGGATAGCCTAGCTGTCCAACATATTAAAGCTGTATACATCTCCAATGTTATTAACGGTTTTAGCAAGCTTTTTTATTATCCAACAAGTTATTTCTTTGGTCACGCGGAAGAACACTATTATCTGGATGGTTTAACAAAGAATATAAAGTAGGCATACAATAACTGTATCTCTCAAATTTACCGGAAATGTAACCCTGATCACTCGATTATTTTATCGAGATTTGACTTAGGTTAAAATCCGCTTAAATATGGCTAACGATTTACTTAAAGCTTATTTTGCCCTCGCTGTTGTTTGTATAGTATGGGGCACTACTTATTTTGCTATGCGCATTGGTGTGAATACCATTCCGCCTTTTTTATTTTCCGGATTTAGGCAGGTTGTGGCAGGAGGAATACTATTGCTTTTCCTAAAGATAACCGGCAAGTTGAACGCGCTTACCAGGACTAATTTTATACGTCAAGCAATCCCCGGAATACTGATGATTACGCTTGGTAATGGTGTTGTAGGTTGGAGCGAAAAATTTATTCCCAGTGGTTTAGCTGCATTGATTGTCTCTATCATGCCTGTGTACATCGTTGTCGTTAGTTTTGTAAGCGGGGTAGATCGTAAAATGCCAAATATAGCAATAGTCGCAGGACTAATCATGGGGACTTTGGGTATTATACTCATTTTCAACGATAATTTGAGTGATTTGTCTAATCCATCCTATTTTACGGGAATGCTCGTAGCTTTCGGTGCAGCCTTAGCCTGGGCATCAGGAAGTGTGTACACAAAATATAAACCATCAAAGGCTGATCCACTTGTTAACGCCGCTATGCAAATGCTCATCGGGGGCATAGTGCTGCTACTAATGAGCCTTTTTTTAGACGACTTTAAATTAATTCAGCCAGTTTCCAGTGATAGCTTTTGGGCTTTAGTGTATCTGATTGTGATAGGATCGCTTCTATCATATCCCTGCTTTATTTATGCTTTGGATAAATTACCAGTGGGATTAGCTTCCATCTACGCTTACATCAACCCGCTTATTGCCTTAATGCTTGGCTTCTTTTTACTAAACGAAAAATTGACGACGATGTCGCTGCTAGCGTTATTTACGACTTTAACCGGTGTCTATTTTATCAACAGAGGCTACCGTCAGAAAAATCACACGCTTCGTTTGACAAGCTCAAGAAGAGAACCGTAATTATTGGTTATTTTAAATAATTTAAACATATATGTAGCATAATTTCATCAAGATTCGTCTACTAAGTAGTAATGCGTATTACTTTTTGTTTATTATTTATTTATTTAAAAACTAACAGTTATGGAAACTAAAAATCAAATGAAGAAACCCTTCTTTGCCAGATTCTTAGAAGGACAAACAGCTCAAAATGCTAAAAATCAGGATGGTAATCAGCAATCTCCAAAGTCCGAGCTTCATCAATCGCCGGATTGGAATGTTACGTTGAAGTTCCCTTCGGACAGTGACGAGGGTCTGTAAGGTATCTGAATCTTAGCATCTACAAGGGGTTGGCGCCGACCTCTTGTCCATTTTGATTGACATGATCTTATGTATTACCCATTCCAGTGACTTTTATACTATCGACATCGTTCAAAACGCCTTAAATCGTATGGGTGTACCATCAATCCGGTTAAATGTTGATGAATTTGCGATAAATTATAAAATTCATTACGATTTTACGGATAACGGACGGCAACTTTACCGATTAAATATAAACGGGTTAACCATTGAATCTTCTCAAATCACGGCCGTTTGGTATCGCAAGTTATGGGACTTAACAGTTCCCGGCGATTTGGATCTAACTTATCGATCTGTGTTCGTGAAAGAGTACCGTACCTATTTACAGTTATTCTTTGATAGTTTGAAAGATTTATATTGGATAAATGATATGCAAGTAGACCATGCTGTTGGGGGCAACAAAATATATCAACTGAAAATTGCGAATAGCGTCGGTTTACGGGTTCCCAAAACCACTATTAGTAATGAAGCGGCAACTATCCGAGCGTTCTATAAATCCTGCGTAAACGGAACGATCATGAAGCTTCATGGTGCTTTAGAGAAAAGTATGCATGCCAAATCGTTTCTTCCAACCATAAAGCTGGCCGATGAAGACTTGAAGAACCTGGAAGAGTTATCCTACTGCCCTATGATCTTTCAAGAGTATATAGACAAGTTATATGAATTACGGATAATTTATGTTGATGGTGAGTTTTTCACCGGGAAAATTCAGCATAAAGAGATGCAGACTGACTGGAGAATCACTCGGGGGACCTCTCCATCTTGGGAGCGATATCCACTGCCAAATGAAATAAAGCATAAATTACGAAGGATGATGCAACGCTTAAATCTGGGCTTCGGAGCGATTGATATGATAAGGAATAGGGAAGGTGCTTATATCTTCCTTGAAGTTAATCCGCAGGGTGAATGGGGTATGCTCCAAAAAGAACTAAATTATAAGATCGGAGAAACACTAGCAGAAAAACTAATTGAGCACGCAAGGAAAAATGAACAATAAGAAAGTATTAATTATTACCCACGAAGGTGATAACGCCTGTGTAGCAAACGTTACAGATCATATAGAACAGATTGGTGGTAACGTAATACGATTTGATGTAGATAAGTATCCAACAACGGCCTCCTTAACAAGTTCATACAACAAACAGGGGTGGTCTGTTGAGCTAGAAGGAACAATGGCTCAATTGTTGGACGACAATCTTACCGGTGTTTGGTATCGCAGAAGCCATTACATTGGTAGAAACCTTAAAAACCTAATCCATGATGCTTATTTACCCGCGACATTGGGAGAGGTTAAACGGACGCTCTATGGAATGGTAGAATCGTTGCCCTGCTTTCAGATGGAACGTTACAGCACCTATCGACGATTAGATAGCAAAGAAGAACAATTGAAAATAGCACATAAATACGGTATGCAGATTCCTGCAACCTGCATCAGTAATTCGCCACAGAAGATAAAAGAATTTATGCAGCAAGTTGGGGGTGAGTTTGTTGCCAAGATGCAAAGCTCTTTTGCAATTGTTAAGGATAATATAGAACAAGTTGTATTTACAACTCTTTTAGATCCTGAGGATATTGAACAATTGGAAGACATTCAATATTGTCCTATGATCTTCCAAGAAAAGATAGAAAAAAAACTAGAATTGCGTGTGACCATTGTAGGCTACGAGTTTTTCGCCTTTAGCATCGATTCCCAAAAGCAGGAAGACACAAAGATTGATTGGCGTAAAGATGGACTTAGCTTGATAAACGAATGGAAACCTTTTCAGCTGCCGGAGAGAATAAAGAAAAGCCTGACACTTTTGATGGATTATTATCAATTGAACTATGGGGCCATTGATCTCATTGTAACTCCCGATGATGAATATTATTTTTTAGAAATTAATCCGGCAGGTGAATATTTTTGGCTGGACCAAATGTGCGGGCATGCCATTTCACAACAGATCGCCAAGGTACTTATAGGAGCCGCATTAAGAAGAGAGTAACAACATGCAAAAACGATCCGGTGATTTTTTTGTATTAATTGTATATTCTATTAGTCTCTATCAACAGCATAAACCAAGTGTTAGGGGCATGAATAAGAAAGTTAATATTAATAAGTGAAATGACAGCATCTTTTTTGCCTATAGACCTCAATACATGGCCGCGAAAGCCTTATTTTGATTACTTTTATTATCAATTGAAGACCAAGTACAATGTCAATCATCACTTGGAAATAACCGCGTTGCTCAATTCCATTAAAAAAAGACAGCTGAAATTTTATCCTACGTTTCTCTATCTTATAACAAAAACGGTGAATCAAAACGAAGCGTTTAGAATGGCTTTCGATGAAAATGGCATTTTGGGACTTTGGAACTTTTTAGTGCCATCATATACGATTTTTCACAAGGACGATAAAACATTTTCGGATCTATGGAGCCCTTATTACACGGGGTTTAATGACTTTTATACCACCATTTTGCACGACATGGAACAATACCGAGATATCAAAGGTATTCGTGTGAAGGCCGGACGTCCTGCTAACTTCTGTCCCATTTCTGCACTTCCATGGTTAAGCTTTACAAGTATTAGCCAAGACACTTACAGTGACTCGGATCTACTTGTTCCTATCATTAGATTTGGTAAGTACTATCAAAATATGGAAAAAACCCTACTGCCATTTTCTATATATGTACATCATGCAGTGGCCGACGGTTATCATACATCCAAATTTATTAATGAGCTGCAGGACTTATGCCGGGAAATTGATGATTGGATAGATTCGTAGATGCTAAGGGATCGAAAAGTCGCA
The DNA here is from genome assembly GCF_030372825.1 of Olivibacter sp. 47. NCBI lineage: Bacteria > Pseudomonadati > Bacteroidota > Sphingobacteriia > Sphingobacteriales > Sphingobacteriaceae > Olivibacter > Olivibacter sp. 47. The sequence goes on along the minus strand of NZ_JAUCNR010000001.1, from coordinate 3,314,066 downwards.
AAACTGATCATTATTGGAAACATCTTATCAAAGAAGGGGGCACCGAAGTCGCTTGTGGCTGGCTAACAGATAAATTTGGAATAAGTTGGCAGATTATTCCAAAGAAACTGAGTGCATTAGTAGGAAATCCGGAAAAGCCCCAAGGGTGATGGCTGTTTTGATGCAAATGAAAAAAGTTGATCATTGCTGATTTGGAAAATGCATAACTGTGTTTCTGCTTTTCTATCTTCTTATGTCCACCGTATTAAACTCGTCGGGTGCCCTCTTTTTTGAGCTTATATGCGGGACCTGCTTTTACAATGTTTACAGTGACATATAAAGTATACAGATATCTACTGAATATACACATAACGGCATGCCTTAAACGGTTGATTTTCATTGTGGCCTGAGAATTGCTTATATATGCTGATCGTAAAAAGTAGACACGAATGAAGAAGTTGATTTATATTCTTGAAGATGAGTCGGATATAAGGGATATATTATCTATTTTCTTATCTGAATATGCAGAGGTAAAAACTTTTGGGAACATTAAAAGCTTTAAAGAAGCCATGCTGGCTGTTATTCCTCATCTATTTTTACTGGATATAAATCTCCCTGATGGAAATGGATTGGAACTTGCAACTGATATTTCTAAAAATCAATTGGCTAAGAACAAACCAATAGTTATTATGTCTGCCCACGCAAAAGGTGATGATTTGCAAAAAAGAAAAGAGATTAGTGCTTTTATTTCAAAACCTTTTGACTTAAGTCAGATGGAGCAAAAAGTAGTCGAATTATTAGAAGCATCTTAGTGATTTGGATAAAAGAAAAGACGGGCAATATGAAGTCACTGCCCGCCTAAAGGCGCGACCTATGGCCAGGATGTCTCAGTCATGGGAAGTACCATAATTTCCGGGATCACAGTTTCTTTTGGTAGTGATAGCACATACCGAACAGTATCGGCTACATTTTCAGGATCTTGTAGCAAATTAACATCGATGTCGGGGAAACGCTCCAGTAGAAAGGGGGTTTTCATTCCTCCGGCAATTACGGCAGTGACCTTTATACCCTCTTTACGCCCTTCCACGTGTAGGGCATGACTAAAGCCCAGCAATCCCCATTTACTCGCGTGATAGGGAGAGGCGTTAGCCCAAGCTCGTTTGCTCGCTGTCGACACGATATTCACAATATGTCCTTGTCCATTCTTTTTCAAATATGGGAAAGCGCTTTTTGAAACAATAAAGGGGCCACGAAGATTGACACTCATTACTTGGTCCCATTCATTGAGGCTTAATTCTTCCACTGATTTAGTATAATCTACTCCTGCATTGTTTATTATCACATCAAGTCGGCCAAAATGGTCTACTACTTGTTTTAGTACGTTTATCACACTGGTTTCATCACTTACGTCCATCACATATGATTGTGCATTGCATCCGGCAGCTGATATTTCCGCTGACGTATGTACCAAATCATTTTCTCTTACATCTGTTAATGCAATGCTGGCACCGTCTCTTGAAAGCCTCTTACAAATTGCTGCTCCTAGACCACGACCAGCTCCGGTAACTAAAACTACTTTATCTTGCAGTGAATTTTCCATAATATATATTGTTAATAATTTGTCTGATTAGATTGCCTCAATTGCATTGATTTTTCGATTACTAGTTCGAACGCGTCCAGCCAGTCGCGAATGAATCGATCCATTCCAAAGTTTTGTATTGCTGTCTCCCTAGCATTATCCCCCAATTTTTTGGCGTGAAGTGGATCATCGAGCAACAACTGCATTTTATTTATCAAATATGACACATCCGTATGAATGTACCCAGACTTTCCATTGTCTACGGTCATGGCCATCTCCGTAGTCGCTAAGCCTATAATTGGTAAGCCTACCATCATCGACTCACAGACTGCCAAACCTAAACTTGTGTAACGTATCGGATTAAAGAAAAAACGATACTTCGAAATGAAGGATGGTAGCTCAGGAGGCGCTATCTCTCCCAATCCACCGGCCACTTCCGATTCCATACCGATTAGATCTAAAGGAACATACTTTTGCACTTGCTTAAAAATATCGTAACCTAATCGCCTCCCTCGCTTCGCTATGCCATTGATTACTACAACTCCTTTTTCAAGCACTCCGGTATAATTGACGTCTTTAGGGATCAAAACTCCATGTTGGATCACTCTAGTAGGTGTACGATTATTGTCCCACATCAGATTGTTAAAATGGGTTACATGTATTAATAGGACCTCAGGATCATCTACTATATGCCGCGTATCGGTAGGTACCTCTCTCGGTGGATCATGTTCTAAATAAATCTTAGGTAGAACTCTTTGACGTTCATCTAAAATTTCATACTGATCTTCGAGGTAGTTCTTTCTCGACTGGAACAAAATGCAATCAAAATCCATGTCCTTTAGTTCAGAAACCGGTACCTCATATACATTGTCTCCCCATTTAAAAGTTCCGGAGCGACCGCCGTATCCTTCCGGTCTATCAGACATTACCGGTAGATAGAACTGGCACGGTACCTGAGAAAGGTAGTAAAGATAACTACCATGTATATGCCAGGTTAAAATTCTTAATGGCTTTTGCGATATTATTTGCATAACTGTCTATTTATATTTCTTCGTACATTCTTGCTTCTATTTATCATTTAATAAAATTTTCACTTCCCTTAAAACTTCACTTACTTCAATGCCTCTTACGAACGAAAAAAGGTGTTCACAATTAAGATCCCGAGGTTCAAAAGGGTAAGGTTCATTCGGAACGACACCGCACCTAGGGCATTGCATATCCCACGATATAACAAATCGGTGCTTTTTCGTAAATAGCGGTCCCCATTTAGCGAAGTTGGGTGCCCAATATATACCTACCGTTTTAGCGCCAGCAGCCCTTGCCAAATGAAGCGGTCCTGTATCGTTAGAAACGACCAATTCACTTTTGGCAAAAAGTGCTCCGAGCGTTCCCAGGGATACGTTGCGGCAGGCGTAAAAAGCCTGATTTTGCATAGTTGCAATGATTTCCTGAAGGTATTGTTCATCCTCATTGTCGCCAGTGAATAGGACAGTAACCCCGCTTTTTACAAGCTCGTCCGCCAATTGTGCAAATTTATCCGGAAGCCATCGCCTTCGAAGATCCTTAGCACCGGGATGCACAATGATGTAAGGCTGACTAATAACCAAATTTTGCAAAATCTCCTTTGCATTGGCATACTCAGCAGGAAACAGGGTAATTTCGGGCTCTAAAGTATAGAGCAATGCCCCCACTAAATCTATCAGCTCTAAATAGCGCATTACCTCGTGCTGATAATGGACAAAAGGAATGCAGTAATCTGTATCTATGGCCTCCCTGCATGTATGCCCTATTGTCACGCGGGCGTTTAATTTGCTTATAAAGGGATTGGACGCTATACCTCTGCCTTGAAAATGAATAGCTAGATCGAACTTCTCTTCTTGCATACGTTGAAAAAAATGGTCTATTTCTGCTTGATCTGCCTCTTTTCCTTCTTCATCCCGAATACCTTTATACAGGGGAACCACAACAACACGATCGATTACCGTTCGCTTTTTGACAAGAAATTCGGCGTGCCAAGGACTTCCCAGCAGTACAATCTCAGCCTCTTCATAAGCGTGTTTAAGAGCATGAATGGCTGGCAGGGTAACAAGAAAATCTCCAAGAGCGTTGGCTCTTAGAACGGCTATTTTTTTTACCTCTTTCTCTTTAATTTTATTCATCTGTTGTAGCGTCGGTTACTTCATCCGATAAGTCATTTATATATGTGCCACTATCACAAATCCCTACTAAATCAGCAAAGTCAATAATATGTTCTTTCATCAGCTCTTTGATTGTGGCAGGTTCGGTGGCTGCCGATAATTCTAAGCGTGTATCCAGTGCATATAATCTGAATACATAATGATGAATCCCTTTGAAGTATTTTGGGCAGGGGCCTTCATAGCCAAACGTATGATTATTGCACAAACCTTCAATTCCACCGGCAGGTACCTGCCCTTCTTCAATTAACGTAGTGGCAGGAGGAATATTAAAAACATGCCAATGCGTCCATGGGACTGGAGAAGCGTCTATATCTTCGATCAACAATACTAAGCTTTCGGCATCAGAAGGAACACCTTCAAATACGAACGATGGGCTAACATTTGAGCCTAAACATGTAAATCTTTTCGGAATCTCGGTACCTGGTTCAAAAATGCTTCGTATTTTCATCTGTTTTTTTTTTCTTCGTCAAACTATTCATGCATCGTAAAGCGCAAAATCTGCCACGAATACAACCTCGCTATAATCATTTTGATTATCGAAAATTCCGTATCTTAATGATTGCCAGAACCGGACAGACAAGCACAAACTCCTATCCAAAAAAGGAAAAGCTGTGAAGTAACTGCATCTAAAAAAGTCGTAAATAAGCGAAGAGAAGTGCTTTAGGTATAAAATTCAACGTAATTTCTTTTTCAATATCAGCACAACGTCAAGGAAAAATTAGAAAAGGAGAAAGCAGTTTATACAAAGAAGTGAACAACGGAGAACCTTTTTTAGGACAGTAATAAAACGTTGCCACTCCTTTATTAATCTTCATGGCTACGAAGAAGGCCACATCTACGCTCTTTTTCTCATACTGTTTGTGTAAAAGATGTATAATCATATTGTTTCATTTTAATTTAATTTTATATCGCTAAAACAAACTTATTATGGAGAATTTTAAAGCTTTATCAGCCTTCCCTGATCATTTGCAAAAGTACTTGCTTGAGCATCCCGAGGAATTGCCTACTGAAGTCAACATGACAAATTTTAAAGTGAAGCCCTTTCAAAATGCATGGACCGATATCCGGTTAAGTGCAGATTATGAATATACACGTTACATGGATGTCGTTTTTATTGATGGTGAAAAATACCCTAACAAATTACACAGTTATCTGGTTACCTACTCGAGCTCTAAAAATATTATTAATCTGAAGAGAATTATACTTTCTTAGTCCGACACTTATCTTAAGTTATTATCTTGCTGACACTTAATTGGTTTAAACCAATTAACGGTAACCATGGCGACCTTCCATTGAATTGCCCACATAAAGCATCGGCAGTAACCCATATGCAACACGGCGTTACTGCTGATAATTTCAAAATAATCACAACAAAACGCATATATCTTTTACCTTTGCTTTTTACTAAGTAAAAACTAATAGATTTTGGAAAATCTTCACGAAAACACGTCAAATCAGCAAGAACTTAAACGGGGATTATTAAATAGACATATACAGCTTATTGCTTTAGGCGGCGCCATCGGTACCGGCTTATTTTTGGGAATTTGGACCGGCAGCCGTTATGGCAGGTCCTGCCGTTGTCTTCGGTTATGCAATAGCAGGTTTCATCGCCTTTCTAATTATGCGGCAATTGGGAGAGATGGTGGTTGAAGAACCGGTATCAGGAAGCTTCAGTCATTTTGCGTATAAGTACTGGGGAGCCTTTCCAGGTTATGCATCGGGATGGAATTACTGGATCTTGTATATCTTGGTGAGCATGTCGGAGCTGACCGCCATAGGCATTTATGTACAATTTTGGTGGCCTGAAATCCCACTTTGGGCATCCAGTTTGTTTTTTTTCCTCGTCATAAATGCCATTAATCTAGCCTCTGTGAAAATATACGGAGAAGCTGAGTTTTGGTTCTCAATTGTTAAGGTGATTGCCATTATTGCGATGATCCTTTTTGGCACCTATCTCCTAATTACCGGGAAGGGCGGAGAAGAAGCAAGTATTCGTAATTTATGGAATGATGATGGTTTCTTTCCAAAAGGTCTGTTTAGTATCGATGAAGGAGGGAATTACCAAGGTTTACTTACGGCTATGGCTTTGATTATGTTTTCTTTCGGAGGCCTGGAATTAATTGGTATTACAGCAGCAGAGGCAGAGAACCCCGAAAAAAACATCCCAAAGGCAACCAATCAAGTAATTTACCGTATTCTAATTTTTTATGTCGGTGCCTTACTGATTTTATTTTCCTTGTCTCCATGGCGAGAAATTACGACCGGTAGCAGTCCCTTTGTTGCTGTTTTTGACACTTTAAAGGGTTTTGAATTTACAGTCTTAGGTAAAACGTTCTCTTTTACAAGCATTATAGCCAATGTGTTAAATATTATTGTACTCACTGCAGCATTATCTGTTTACAACAGTAGCGTTTATAGCAATAGCAGAATGCTGTTCGGATTGGCGAAGCAAGGCAATGCACCCCGATTTTTGTCGAAGCTGAACAGAAACCACGTCCCGATAATGGCTATTTTAGTTTCGGCTATCTTTGCTGCTATTTGCATTGTTATTAATAAACTAATGCCCGAGCAAGCATTGGGGATTCTTATGTCTTTAGTGGTGTCGTCGTTGATTATCAATTGGATTATGATAAGTATTACCCACTTGTTTTTTCGTAAAGCAAAAAATGTTGAGCAGCTAAAATCAAAATTCCCAACGTTCCTATATCCTTTTACAAATTATATCTGCCTATTGTTCCTAATTGGTGTGCTCGTTATCATGTGGCTTACGGGTATGAAAACGCCCGTTGAACTGATTCCCATCTGGTTAATACTATTATATGTGAGTTATTTGGCCGTAAAAAGAAATAAACAAAAAACCACCGACAGATTTTAGGTGTTTTAACCTAAAGCAATTATAGATCGATGACCCTAATATATTGCATAGAAAATAAAGGGATTGCACGCAGATTAAGAATATTATTTATTCTTGCTTTTTCTATCTTGTCACAGCCTATCGAAGCGCAAGAGAAATTAGAAAGAGAATACAGGATAGCGGCGGAACATGTGCCTGAAAAAGCAAAATCCTTTATTAAAGCTACTTATTTGAATGCAAAGGCAAAATGGTATAGAGAAGAAGGTCTAAGCGGTTTTACGTTAGAAGCAAAACTTAAATGGAAGGGACAGCGACACAGTGTAGAATTCGACACATTAGGGAATTTACAGGATATCGAGATAGGCATTAAGTTTGAAGAGGTTGAAGACATAGCCAGGAAGCAAATTGAAACCCACTTACAAACTAACTTTCAACATTATAGAATTGTCAAAACACAAGTACAATTGAAAGGCTCTTCTGCTCAACTTCAGCGAATCGTTGGTAATCAAACCAGGGAAACTACAGAAGAACTCATAATAAATTATGAACTTATTATAAAAGCGAAAAGCAGCGAAGATAAGATCAATAGCTTTTACGAAATTCTTGTTAATAAACAAGGTGAGGTAATTAAATTGTCTAAAATTGTAGAACGTGCCGTAAATCATCTCATATTCTGATTATAAAACACAAATGAAGAACCATTTCCTGTTCGGGTATTTCTTTTTATTTTGCATTTCATCTTTACGTGGGCAGGATCGCTACCAATTAGGGGTTATTCCTCAAATTAATAATGAATTTAGCTTAGGTGACCGATATGAGCTAAATTCAAAAGTAGAGATACGACAACTGTTAAAAGATGGTCCTTCAAACCTTACTGCACAAAAAGGATTTCATTTTGAAAGAAGCGATTTTGAAACAATATTAAACAGAAAGCTAAGCCCTTTAGACGGAGTGGGTGTGGGGTATCTCCTTCGAATTGAAGAAGGAAAGTTAGTCCATCGTTTCATTCAACAATATGCTCATGTTCAAAATAAAATAGGCTTTCGACTTGCCCATCGTTTTCGAAGTGACCAAACCATAACCGATAATGAATGGTCGTTCAGAATCCGGTACCGACTAAGTTTTGAAAAGCCATTAGAAGGTTTAGAGATAGATCCTAAAGAGTTTTACTTAAAAATTAACAACGAATATCTTCCAACCTATGCGAAAAAAGAACTGGATGTAGAGATTAGACTGCTTGCCTCGCTTGGATATAATTTATCTGATAAAATGAAATTCGAGACCGGTTTCGATTATAGAGCTGAAGATATAATAGCAAAAAATACGGAACACCAATGTTGGCTCAATTTGGGGTGGTTTCATAGCTTTTAAACTATTCGACATCTTGGTTGTTTAAAGCAAGTATGAAAACAACTGAAATTGAATGGTTACTTGAACCTAACGATATGATGAGCTTTCTCGTTTCGATCATTTGTGGTAGTATCATCGGACTCGAACGCGAATACAACAATAAATCAGCCGGTTTTAGAACCATTGTATTAATTTGCCTCGGTTCAACAATTTTCACGATCGTTTCAAAATATGGTACCGGAAGTGATGATCGTATTTCTGCAAATATTATTACAGGTATTGGCTTTATAGGCGCGGGTGTTATATTTAAAGATCGACTATCGGTACTGGGCCTCACTACTGCGGCGGTTATTTGGACGGCGGCGGGAATAGGTATGGCGGCTGGAATCGGTTACCACGCTTTAGCTCTGGCGCTTACGTTGGTTACTATTGTAGTTTTGTCCTTGTTTACCAAAATTGAAAATCTAATTGGAATGTACCATAATCGTAAGTTGCTGAATATTGACTTTTGTGATGGCGATCTTCGGCATCTTCATTATGTTGAGCATTTTTTAGAGGAAAGGCACATAAAGTATACAAGAATTTCGTTGCGTAAGCAAAATGAAAGATTATTTGCTATATTAGAGGTACAAGGAAGTGACAAAAAATTAAGGTATTTGGATGAAGAAATAATTCAATTGCCTTATGTACGAGCCTTTAGCTAACCATTAACCATTACATAGTAAACCTAATGAGCACCATTTTAAACAAGGAGGAGTCGGTTCAGTTTCTATCAAAGCTGGGAGTGCCGGAGGGACTTATCCAAGTGACCGCTCACGGTGGTGGCACTTTACATGAGACCTTATTTAGACTTCGACCACCTCATACAATATACGCCTCGCAAGACACCATTCCCTATAAACAGTTAGCGGTTCTTTTCGAAAAAGGGCGCCATGCAATAGCTTACGATTTAATCATGCGACGCTATATTCGTTTCGACTTAGCCTTTCCCGATACTGTTATCTCCTGTTATAAGAACGTTCAGAATGTTCTGGCTGAAGAATTAACCCGATTAGTCGCTGGCGGTTTACCTAAAACCATTTTTGAAAAAGTATCCAATTTGTTAGGCTTCAAATATACAGAACTCCTTTGGGTACATTACATCAATTTTGAACTCATATATCTGTCGGATTACAAAAATTGGCTCGATGATCTCATCATGAAAATCGATATGCACTTGAAAGAAAAATAGATGCACTTCCTCTATCTTATTTCTCAAATATTCATATATTATTGTGAAATAATGTGTATATAATTTATATTAGCAACGTCAACTAAACAAATCATTAACAAAACCAAATAAAGAAATCTGTAAATACCAATTAACATCTCGAACGTCTTATTTCTTACGATCTAAGGAAGATGTTCATTTCTGCTTGAGTTCGATAGTAACGGTTTAGGAGCACACATTCTCCGAACAACCGCCGCTGAGAGTTCACTGGATTTCTTTTTGATTGCATTCTTATGGGGATTTTAAGTTTTTTAAATAGAGAAAAGCGAATAGAAAGTTCAACATCGGCTATTATTTTAGGAATTGTATTATTAAAAGAAGCGACAATGGTACTTGATGAGGTGCTATGGTTACTTCAAAGTGAATTTAAGACCAAAATGGTAGAGCATGAGCGAGGAGAGGAAATGATGGTATTAACGATTGCGGATTATCAAATAGTTATTGCACCCATTTGTGGCAATATTCCGGATGATGAGGTGAATGAGATTGCCAGGTACAATTATTACTGGCCGAACGCCATAGAAGAAACAGCAGAACATAACGGTCATATTATTATATCGCTTATAAATGCGGGAAAAAACGCTTTAAAGGAAAATCTATTGTTCAGTAAAGTTGTATGTGCTATCTTAAAAAGCAGCAACTCTTTAGGTTTTTATATGGGAGGAAGAACACTTTTACTAGAAAAGGACTTTTATTTAAATAATGCTATTGGTGCCTCAGAAGACCGCCTGCCACTGTACAATTGGATTTATTTTGGCCTCAGACAGCTTGGAACAAAGCAATCCATCTATACCTATGGTTTGTCTGATTTTGGAAAGCAAGAAATGGAGATTATAAATTCCGAAAAGACATTTGAAGAATTAAATGCGCTTATGTATAATATTGTACATTATGTCTTGGTTTCTAACGTACATTTGAAAAGCGGCGAGATGGTTGGCTTGTCTTGGAATGAGAAGTTTACTATAAGCAAATCTAAAGGCAAATTTGTTCATGGCACCACACTTAAAATTTCTTATTAAAGATTCTTTATTACGCTAAAATAAAACCAACCAGTTATTGTTTCCCTACATATAACCAAGGTAGCGTCTATTCTCAGTTACCATGAAACCGTTCTCCCCCCTCTTCCCAATACATTAAACGCTCTAAATTTGAGCCCTTTTTGAAAGGAAACGGGTTTTGAATATACCTTACTTTTTTCATTAGGTTCCGTACCGTCTGTTGTATAGCGAATAATTAAACCTGGAAGCTGAACATTGGCATACACTGTGTTTTCAATCTTTTTTAACCCAGGTGTCGGAATTCTATACAAAAAGCCTCCTTTGTAAAAGTCTAGACGAGGCAATTCCCTTTTGCCAACGGTATTAAGAAACACTGACCAAGCGTATAAATACGAGGTTTCCGCTTTCTTCGGCTCAACATCAACGGCCCAACTAGGATCGGGTGCCCAAGCCCGCTCAGCTAAACCTAACAATTTCGGTAACAGCAGATATTCCAAACGATCTTTATTGACTATTTTTTCGCTCCATAATGGCGCCTGAATTCCGACAATATTATCCTTGCCGAATTTTGTTAGCCGTTCCATTTTTACAAAGTGGTTAGCGGGAAGAGCTCTTCCTTTTTCGTCTTCTACCTGATTTTTATAATAGTTGTACGGAATGAATCGAAAAGGTTTCTCCAGATCAACATAGCCACCCCAATATTGCCCGATTTCGTAAAAGCTAGGGTTATAAGCCAAATCAAGATACATGTTGGTAACATTTGTAAGCACAACTTGGTAGCCTGCATTGGCCAGTTTATAAGCAAGGTCTTCATTCCCGGCTAAATTATTCCAAACATCTAAATGAAAGTTATTTTTGGCGAAACGCTGTTCCACAATCATCTTTTTCTTTCCCTTCCCGTCTGCTACCTTACGCAACCCGGCTTCTTCCCAAGCAGAGAGGTACAATGCTTTAGTTGACAAGAACCTCTGCAACTTATTGAAATAATAATACCATAAATCGTCTACCGATTTTATTGTCGGATCGTTGGCCATCAACTTTCTAACGGCAGGAGATTGCTCCCAAACCCCGGAAGGCACCTCATCTCCGCCGAAATGGATGGTCTGAAGAGGCATTCCAGCCTCTTTGTGCATATTGATCAACTCATCGCTTACTTTTTCCAAGAATGTATAGGTTGATGGCAGAGCAACATTTATCACATTATCATTGAACCCTTGAACCGAACGATAATCTGAATGATCTTCCAAGTCATGCAGCAGGTATTTTCGTCCCTCTTCTTCCTTACCTTGTGCTTTAAAATGTTCATAACGGGCTTTCATCGCTTTAATAGCTGCCCGCGCGTGTCCGGGTGTCTCTATCTCAGGTATTACGCGGATGTGTCTAGACTTAGCATATCGTAAGATATCTATATAATCCTTTCGGCTGTAATATCCGCTCCCTGCTGTGTTCGTTTTAAAAGGACCGGAGCCATAGGAGGGAAGAAGGTGATCCAATTCGTTTAAGGTGTGGCCTCTGAACGCGCCGACTTCTGTGAGTTCGGGTAGGCCGGGAATTTCTAAGCGCCAGCCTTCATCCTCAACTAAGTGAAAATGAAAAACGTTCAACTTATACAGGGCCATTAAATCTAAAAGCTTAAAAATTTGCTCTTTCGGTTGAAAGTTCCGTCCAACATCCAACTGGAAAGCCCGATGTTTAAATCTTGGTCGATCTATTATACTAACACAAGGTAAGCTAATATTTTTTTGCGTACCCTTATAATATTCCGGTGCTATAAGCGTCTTAATGGACTGTATAGCATAAAACGCTCCCCTAGGATCGCCCGAATAGATGCTAATGTCATGAGGTGTTATGGTAAGTTCGTAAGCTTCCGGCGTGTTGAGCGCCTTCTTTTCAAACCGTATCGTCGCTTGGTTACGGCTATTAGTTAATATCGCGTTACAATTCAGCAATTTACATAGTTCTACTAAATGCTCTGCTTCCCCTAATATGCTAGAGTCAGCATAAATTTTCAACTCTTCATTAAACGTAAAGCTTCCCGGTTTTCGGTAATAACTTTCCGGAGTCGGAAACACAGGCGGAATCGACATGCTGTCTACGGATACAATCTTGGTATTTTCTTCATAGATTTTGGCATTCAGTGCTATTTCCTGCTTTTTAATATATTTTGGTGTGTCCAATGCTAAAGACAAACTAACTCCCTTGGTGGAATCAGGATTAAATACTGCATAAAAACCATTTGGAAAATCTGTAATATTGCGGATCTTACGTGAAAGCACTTGCATAACGATCGAATCACCGGGTCTAATCTCCGGGAAAGTGGAATCGGGAGCAATTGAAAAGACATCACCATTGATGTGCGCTATTTCAACGTGATTGGTATCGCTATCACTCAATCGTAAAGAGCCCATATTAAAAAAGAGTTTCCAATTCCCCTGTTTTAATGAACGCTTACCCGTATTAATAATGGTGAAAGCTGATTCACTTTCTGTGAGTTTTGCAGAGGAGCTTTCAAGTATTTTCCATTTTAGCTTTAAGGGTTTACTTTCTTCTGTTATACTTTTGCTATTCGAGCAAGCGAAAAAAAGAATTAACCAAAGCCAAAGGAATTGATGATTAATCTTCATATGTTAGCTTTTTGTGTTTAAATATCGGATTAATCTTCAATAATAAGATATTATTAATCGATTTTCATCTGTTTTCACCTGGTATCGATGATATTACGGATACGTACGTTATTCACTTACCTATTGCAGCCGATTGAATGTCCTGTTCAGCGAGTTCTATTGCTCGTTCCAGTATTTCGTCACGTCTTTCTTTTAGCGCCTCAAGCGTAGGTTTCACCTCTATATCAGGTATGACTCCTACTAAATAATGTTTACTACCTGTATTCGTTTTTACCAACGTTCCTGAAAAGCGTAACCTATAACCATGGGGCAAGAGCAAAATATTAACAGCTCCATCTGCACCCGCGGTAGCTTGACCAATAATAGTTCCGAGTTTATGATCCTTTATTACGCTAAGATAGGTTTCCGACACACTTATTGCATTAGCATCCGTTAGAAAGTATGCTTTTGCTTTCCACCTTTTTTGCGCCGGATGAATTAAATGCGTCAGTACTTTATAGTGCACATTCTGATAGTCTGGATAGAGAATTTGTGGAACATAAATGCGATGACCTATAATTTCTGAAGTAGTAAGCTGTTCCTGAATTTGATTAAGCATTTGAGCTGAAGAAATCGTTGCAGGAGGATAGCCCCTCATATCGAAAATGATCGCCTTTGCCTCATCCATTTCTTGCAGAATATAAGGGTTTGTTCCAAACTTATCAGAAGTAAGATCAACATAATATAATGCTTTATTAATCCACCCTGTTGCTCTTTGATACAATGAGACAGAATTGTTTTGAGGCGCTCTCGACATTTCACTTCTTGGAATTTGAATCCTTTTCTCACCTTCCGCCGTTCGTAGTTTCATTTTTAACGAACTGTGTTTCGGGCCGTTGAATAATATTGTTAATCCTTTTGATCGTTTCCACTGTTGAGATCCAGATATTAAATCTTCTTTTTCTCTAAGATACTCCATTGCGGATCGTCCGTTTATATTCATAATTTCATCGCCTATTTGCACGCGTTTTGAAAGATCCTGATCCATCACCATTTTAACGAAAATCCTGTTGTCTATGGATGTCGCAAGTAGTGGTACACTGGCTGTTGCATCATCTTTTGTTTCATTATAAAGGTCCACATACATTTGCCCGTCGTTTAAGGGGACGGTTAATAATTGAAGGGTGCTTAAGAAATCCTGTTTATCAACATCAAAAAATGCTTTTTCGAGCGATCGTTCAAATATTGAATCGGGAGCAGCAGAAGCTTCTTTCCAGTAAGGGAAGGAATGCTTGAGTACGTTCCATGCTTGAATAAGACAAGCTAGTCGTGTTTCAATTGCTTTTTCATCCTGACCTAAGAACTTTACGCTTGCCTTCTTTTGAAATCGGTCAAGCGTAGCGCTGTCAACAACCGGGTAGGTATGTATACCATTACTATATAATGAAAGCGGAATAAGGACACTGATATCAGACACTAGCTCCTTCCTTATTACTTCACCTGCCTTAATTTCCCTATTAAAGAGCGGCTCATGACGTACTTTTCCTATCATAAACGCATATTTCGTACGTTCAATATTTAAATCCCCTGAAAAATCAATTAATTCTGCTAAATCGAGATCTATAGGAATTAACTTGTTGTCGGAATTATGTATAAATAGTTGCGGACTATTTATTTGTACATTTTCGACGGATGGATCAATGTAACATCCAAATTGTATAAGGGGTAAGTTTCTGTCGATCGTTCCACGAAATATGAAACTTTCTTTCACTTCAGCAATTGCTTTTCGTTCTGTATTTAGTTCCTCTAGGTCTTCCGACGATAAACAAGGGCCTGCAAATAAATTGTCTTTATAATTGTCCGACGTCGGTTTAGCTGTAATATCCAAGGTGAATACAAAAGGCTTCCCTTTGTATTTCTCCAATTGAAGTACTTTTGTAACCGAAAAGTAACTTAAGGGGCTTTTGTTTTGGTCGTATTCTATTTTACTGTTTACCCGTATACTTCTAAAAGGGACGGACATGTTTGAATTTAGGCCGAAGCCCTGATGCTGCCAATAAACTAATCGATCTTTACAATTATTGACCGTATCTGTTAACGTAAAGCTATCGATTTTGTCTGAGAAATCAATTTTAGCTTGGGGCACAAGTGGGCAAAATAAAGCACGCAGTTCCGCTATTAAACCCTTGTCGTTCTTTACCGTGAGCATACGCTGTATTCCGTATATGGCTATTGCATTCCAACAAGAATCGTTTTGCAGTTCGTCGGCCGGATAAAAATACCTAACATATCCAAACAATTTGCTGAAAGCCATCAAATTTCGTTTTTGCTGTTTACTTGGTTGCGCATAAGCAAGTGGGTGAAGTTGGAAACAAAGGATAAAAAGGATTAACAACCTATTCATGGTTCCTCATTTTTAGCAGTAAGGTGATTTTATGACAAGTTTATAACCTATTGATAACTAATACAAAAAAGCGGAGCAGAATTAACATTTTATAACATTTCGACGTGATGCTTTGTCTTTCTTCCGGTTACTTGCAAAATTTATCACGAAAATTCTATATTCGTTTCCTTGGATCAGTTTCTATGGCTTTATGAATAAAAATATCGAGAAACTCTATAAAATAGCGGCTAAAGAAGAACGAAATATTATTGGCCTTATGTCAGGAACTTCCTTTGATGGGCTCGATATTGCGTTGTGTCAATTCAAAGGTTACGGACCGGAAACTCAGGTGAAGGTGTTGCATTTTGTAACAAAGGATTATGACACTGCTTTTAAAGAAGACTTAAAATCAGTGTTTGCAAAGAAGATGGTCGACTTAGAGAAAATCACCTTGTTAAACGCTTATATCGGCCGCTATTATGCTTCGCTCGTCTCTGCTTGTTTAAAAGAATGGCAGCTTGAAGCTGACGACATTGATATTATTGCCAGCCATGGTCAAACTATTTTTCACGCACCGAAGCATATGCATGGAAATCAAAAGTATGGCAACGCCACGCTCCAAATAGGCGATGCAGATCATTTAGCAGTAAATACCGGTATTATCACCATTAGTGATTTTCGACAAAAACATATTGCAGGTGGTGGGGAAGGTGCCCCATTAGCTGTGTATGGGGATTATTTGATCTTCTCTCACCCGAAAGAGAATAGAATTATGCTTAATATAGGGGGGATCGCAAACTTCACTTACTTACCAGCCAACTTTTCGGAAAGCGGCTTTTCGACGGATGTAGGCCCCGGTAATACATTAATGGATCAATATATTCAGCTTAAATTTCCTGGAAGATATTATGATAAAGACGCGACGATAGCTTCTGCCGGAAAGATCAATGAAGGCCTTTTGAAAGCTTTATTGGACAACGACTTTTTTAGAGCCCCTTTTCCGAAAACCACGGGGCCAGAGCTTTTTAGTTTGGCTTATTTAAATCGGGCAATTGAACGTTCAGAGCAGCAAGGTTTGAATGATTATGATATCATGGCAACGCTTGTACAGTTTTCGGCAGAAGGTATTGCACAGGCAATCATTTCATCCATAAAAAAAGGCGAGAACTATACGTTATACCTTAGTGGGGGCGGTATGTACAACCCTTTGTTGGTAGATCAAATTGAGCGACTCTTAAACAAAAAAGCAAGAACGACGAAAGAGCTGGGAATTAATCCCGATGCAAAAGAGGCCGTCCTGTTTGCATTATTGGCTAACGAAGCCGTTGCAGGGAGGCAGACCCATTTTGAACAGATGGGTGGTTTACCCGCTGTATCTATGGGGAAAGTTAGTTTTCCGTATTGATCCACAGGAGCTTTAATCTGGGTATACATGGTTTTACAGAAACAACTTGAACACAAAAAAAGTGAATGCTTGTGAAAAAAAGCAAATTTATCTATGTTTGAAAAACTTAACTAAAAGCAGAAGTAAAGGAGTTTGTGTAATTTTGATGCCCCTGTCATATGCTGCAATGCGTAGTGCTTATAGTTTGATCCCAGCTAAAGATTTGTGAAGAGTTTAATTAATGTAACATGTTAAATCAGAATTCGTTACCTAAACAGCCTAGCTGGCTGCTTTCTTATTGGAATGTCGGCGTTTTGTTACATTGCTCAGTTTTTCTTTTTCTACTTGAATCGTATTTCTATTGGTTAAAATTGAAAAGTGCTTATATAGAGGGAGGTATTATTCAAACGTTATTTTGGTTGGGGTGCCTTTTATTTGCTTTTAGCCATGTTTTTTTAGTTATTATGGACGCTTGGTCGAGATTTCAAAATTACAAAAGAATAAAAGACCATCTCTATGTACACGGTTTTACCCCTAAATTAGCCAGACACTACAGCGGCTCCAAATGTCAGCGAAATGCAGTACTTGTTGCTGCTGCTGAATTAGGTCTTCGGAACCAGGTAGAGGTTTATTATAATAAAATAGGAATTAAGTGGTTTCATTTCATACCTCAGTTTATGGTACGTGATCCGTTCTTCCTGTTTAAAAGATATTTCTGGTCGCGTACATTTATGGAGAAGTATTATGAACCGCGTTTCAACTTCCGCGACTTAGGTAATACATTGAATAAAAACATGGTCTATAATGCTTATAGGAAAGAATCTGTCTAAATCTTATCGCTCAAAAATTGCACTAGATAATGTCAGTATACAGGTTGCCCCAGGGGAGATTTGCGGGTTGTTGGGACGTAATGGTGCCGGGAAAACTACACTTTTTAAAATATTAACCGGTTTGATCAGGGCTGATAGCGGTGAAATAATTCTTCAATCACCTCGATCCAAATCTATTGGTGCCATCATTGAGAGACCTGGCTTATATAACTATCTGAACGCCTATGATAATTTGAAAATATTTGCCGGCATACAAGGTGCCAAAGCTGATCCCGACAGCATTCGGGATTACCTTTAAAAGTAGGCCTACCTACAGATCGAAAAGATCCTGTAGGTAATTTTTCCCTAGGAATGAAACAGCGGCTAGGCATTGCTATTGCGCTGGTAAACAATCCGGGCTGTTTGATTTTGGACGAACCTTTTTCCGGGCTAGACCCTTTCGGTGTGGCATCTCTTATTGACCTTATTCTATCGTTAGCCCAATATGAAAAAATTGCCATTCTTTTATCTTCTCATCTCATGAGTGAGTTAAGTAGGTGTTGTCACTCGTTATATATAATGGACAATGGGAAAATTGTAAATTCAGGTACTACAAAACATTTAATCAGTAAATACATTTATAGCTATTCAATATTAGCAAATAATATCGAATCTTCCGAAGTACTTAGGAAGTATCAGACCGTCTTTGGCGTTAATGAAGTGAAAGTAGTTTGCAATAGCGGGGAAATTACCGGTTTGTTGAACGAATTGTTAAGTGAAGGAGTACAAGTCACAGCTTGTATTCCGGATTTAACCCTGGAACAATTAATAAAGGGAACTCTATGATGAAATCACTTTTCAGTGCCGAATTGTTGAAAATTGTGAAGCAAAGCAAAACCTATTATGCTTTGGGAGCCATTATATTAATAGAATTGCTGATTCTGCTCATCGCGTACTATCAGGGAAGCACGGTCTTGGATTTGCTTCTAGAGTCATTAAAGCAATCATTTTATTTTGAGGGTTCATTACTGAACGGTAACCTCATTATGTACATCGTTCTTAATTCACTTTGGTTCAATGTGCCATTAATTCTCATGATAATTACGTCTGGTTTTCTTACTGATGAATATAAAGACGGAACACTGCAGTCTGTTATGTTGCAGGCAGTTAGAAAAAAGCAGTTCATTTTAGTCAAATATGCAATGGCTATCTTGTTTACAATCCTTGTGATTACTTTTATGATGTTAACGACTTTCGCCTTTGCTTATGCAATTTTCGGTAAAGGAGATTTAATCGTTTATATTAACACCTTAAATTTTTTCGAATCGGGAGATGCTTTTAGACGAATATGCTTTTCATTTATTTCAGGTGCAATTGCTATGATTTTCTACAATGTTACAAGCATGACCCTTGCTATCCTGATAAAGGATTCTTCAAAGACATGGCTTGTATCTGCACTATTTCTTGTTATTACAAATCTACTTTTAAAGGTAGACTTTGGCAATGCAAGTTTCAATAATTTGTTTTTTCCAAAACTGATAGATACATGGCAACAGCTTTTTGTATATGAACTTGACTGGACACGTATTATTGGCAACAACTTTTTGCTCATATTGTACAGTTTGTTAATGGTCTTAATCGGCACATACATTTTTAATAAAAAAGATATCGGATGATTCGCGTTATTTTTGTATTGTTTTTCTTATGGTTAGTCAAACCTATTTTTGGCCAAGAAATAGACACAGATCTGCTGACCATAAAAAAGAGGATGGATGCCGTTCAACAATTCTCTGCAACCGTGATCTTTGATTTAGATGTACCATTCATTCGTATGCCCACTAAATCTGCAAAAATAACTTATTCGAAAGGGGAAAAGATGGGATTTTCCTCAACGGATTTCGTTATGCTACCAAAGCGTGGGTTGGATTTTTCAATGTCGGAGATTTTTAAATATCCGTTTATAACCGTCGACCGGGGTACGGAGAAAAGAAAGGGTTTGCTTTTGAAAGTAGTTAATGTGATTCCCACCGACAAACGCTCCGATTTAGCAATGGCTACGCTATATATGGATGTTCAAGCGAAACGTATCGTGGAATCAGAAATAAATACACGGAAAGACGGTTCTTATATACTATTAATGAGCTACGCCAGTAATAAAGATATACTTCCTAATTATGTCGAAACAACGTTTGCTATCGAACGACTCAAAATACCGTTTAACTTTATGGGAAAGGACACAAAAATCGATCGAAAGAAAATGAGAGCGATGGAAACCAAAACAGGAAAAATAAAAATGCAAATAAAGGATTACCGCATTAAACAACATTGATTTCTCCTCTGTTTGGAACCCATCGCTCTTTTGTTCTAAAGATCCAACTTTCCTTCAATCGAGTCGTCCAGCGTTTTACCTAGAATTGAGCCGACTGACTGCTTCACAAATGCCACAGCATTACCATGTTTATTATCCCAATAATACGCTTCTGTAGGCTCAACTTTGATAACCCTTATTCGCGGGTCGTCTTTTCCTTCCGTAAACCAGGTTTTCAGTAAGGGATTCCAAAGTTCATTAATTTTCTCTCTGTCGTTAACAATGGAAGCTAAACCATAAATATTCAAAAAGTCGGCATATTTTGAGCCTTGAAAAAGTAAATGTACGAAAGGATCTCTTTGAACCTCTTCATTTTTATGACTATCGCTTGCACTTAAGAACCAAAGGTTTCCATCATCATCAACTTTTTGCACCGCCATCGGCCTAATAGATAAAGGAACGCCTACTTTATTCAAGTCTGTGCAAAAAAAACAAGCCTCGGCTATATTTACCAGCTCTTTAACCTTTTCAATAGCCTCTTTTCCGTGTAAATCTTTTTTATTACTTTCTTCTTGTTGCTTATTGATACTATCCATAACTTATTGCTTTTTTAGAGTAACGAATAAATCTTCACAAGGTTTAGATTTCTCGCAATTATTGATTGGGCATCTACGAAACATTCGCGTTTTTAAGCTGTTAGTAATATACTGAGGTTTGGCTACCTTTATTTTTTAATAACCGGTATCCAGCCGAAACAGTGGCCTTCCTCTCCAACGTGGGAGGGGGGCTTTTGTACTTGACAAAATCAGTAGCCCTATGCGAAACCTTCTCCCCGCAGGAGTATCCGACAAAGGAAACGGCAACAAGTATTTTACATATGGATGTCATAATTAGCTATTTCGGTAACTAGGACCCTGTTTTGATCAAAAAACTTTTACTTTTGCACGGAGCTTGAGCTATTGACTATTTTGTGTTATGAATCATTCTTCCCTTAAGAGCTTGTCCCAAAAGCCTTCTTTTATTATTGCAAATTATGTACTGCTGACTTTCTATGGATATTTTTCGATCGGACTAACATTGGCCGTATTACCGATATTTATCCATCAACAACTGGGTTTCAATACCGTGATAGCGGGAGCGGTTATCAGTATACAATATATAATGACTTTTCTTATGCGTGCATACGCAGGCCATATTGTCGACAACCGGGGGCCGAAACCTGCTGTAATTGCTAGCATGATTTGTTTCCTACTTACCGGCATTCTCTTAATAACATCTTTTACCTTAGCGGATAAACCGCTCTTAAGTCTATCTATTCTTATCATATCCAGATTAGTAACCGGATGTGGAGAGGGCATGGTAGGAGCTAGCCCCGTTAACTGGGCCATGCTTAGAACCGGAGAGAAGCATACAGCAACGGCTATTTCTTATAATGGCATCGCCAACTACAGTTCGATGGCTATTGGGGCTCCTTTGGGAGTCTGGATGGCCGGTTATGTTGGCAATTGGAGCTTAGGCGCCTTAACCATAGCGACCGCAATAATAGGCCTCCTTACAGCTGTTAGAAAACCTGCACTTAAAGGTGATCAGGATACTCCCCGAAAACCATTTTTGAAGGTGCTACGTACAGTTAGCCCATATGGAAGTGGATTGGCCTTAGCCGGAATGGGATTTGGTACGCTATCTACGTTCATCACACTCTATTATGCCTTTAATAGATGGAATCAAGCGGCTATCTGTATCACGGCATTCAGTTTATTCTTTGTTTTAGGTCGATTGTTATTTGCAAAAAGTATAAATCGATTTGGAGGGCTTCGGGTCGCTATTGTAAGTATGGCTGTAGAGAGTATGGGCTTGCTAATTCTTTGGTTAGCTACGAATCCTCATATTGCTGTGTTAGGAGCATCATTTACCGGTTTAGGGTTCTCGCTGATCTTTCCTGCTCTAGGAGTAGAGGCGGTAAGTCGTGCCTCTGCATCCAACAAAGGATCAGCTTTAGGGGCTTATGGCTTATTCATCGACATTTCGTTAGGTGTGACCGGCCCTTTAATAGGCTTAGTAGCTAAAGGACTGGGGATGAACTATATTTTTCCTTTCAGTATGGCTATGGTATTAATTGGCTTGGTAACTTGTGTGATACTGAAAGAAAACACTGGTCGGGAAATAGATACCGCGATGGACTTAACGACGGATAACCCTTAAATATTCATTTTCCAAGGTAAGCTTTAGGCTGCCTAAGTTGTAACATTCGATGGTAATATTACTCCAAAGAAAAATTTAATGCGTCAATCACATGAACAAAATAGCGGTAATCGTTAAAGTATTTTTTTTCAGTTGTTTTTTGTTTTTTCATCCTATAAAACAATCACTCGCACAACACTATCAATATGCTGTTAATCTTAATCAGACGAAGGAGGATAAAGTCGAGGTTTCTCTCATTCCACCGAAATCACAAGATAAAGAAGTCATATTTTCTTTTCCAAAGATTATTCCAGGCACCTACGCAATAAGTGATTATGGCAAATTTATCTCAAATGTAGCGGCATTTGACAGACGGGGTAAAAAACTTCGCGTTGCACGACTTAATGACAATCAGTGGAAAATATCAAAAGCTAGACGTTTGCATACAATAAAATACACCGTAAATGACATTTTTGATGCTGATACACCACATGATATTTATCCAATGGCTGCTACAAACATTGAAGAAGGGAGAAACGTCATAATCAATGCTCCGGGCTTTTTTGGATATTTAGAACATCATACGAAGATTCCCGTTCAAATAACCATTGATAAGCCCAATAATTTCTTTGCATCGTCAAGTAGCCTGCCCATATCATCAAATATTCAGCAAGATGTGTTTAAAATGGAAAACATTGACGATCTTTATGATACACCCATTATGTATGGAATTGCTGATACTGCATCATTGAAAGTAGGCAATTGCGACGTATTAGTTTCAGTTTATTCTCCCAATAAACAAATTCATGCAAAAGAGATTATATCCTGGCTTGGCGATTTACTTAGGGCGGCAAAAGGCTATTTAGGAGGTAAGCTTCCAGCTGACCGTTACGCGTTTCTGTATTATTTTAAAGACCCAAAGATAAAACACTCATTTAAACCGGGACTTGCAGGGGCTTTGGAACATACCACATCATCATTTTACTACCTTCCGGAGTTGCCGGCCAATCAATTAAAAAAAATTGTGACAGACGTGTCGTCACACGAATTTTTTCATATAATAACCCCTTTAACTATAGCATCGAAGGAAGTTAAAGAGTTTAATTACAGCCATGTTGCCCTATCTAAGCATTTATGGCTATACGAAGGCACTACTGAATATACAGCTCATCATGTGCAGGTTAAGTATGGCCTTAACTCTGAGCAGGAGTTTTTAGATAAATTATCGGAAAAAATTGTTGATTCTCGAAAAAATTACAATGATAAGTTGTCATTCACAGAACTAAGTAAACACGCGGCAAGCACTTATGCCAATCAATATGGTAACGTCTATCAAAAGGGAGCATTGATTGCCGCTTGTCTAGACATCTATCTTTTACATCTATCAGACGGCGGATACGGTTTGAAAAACCTAACTCATGACCTTGGAATACGTTTTGGAAAAAATAGCTATTTTAATGATGACCAATTATTTGATGAAATAGAGAAATTAAGTTATCCTGAAATTAAACAATTTCTCATCAGGTATGTTCAGGGAACGGAACCCATTCCATACGATTATTACTTTGGGTTAGCCGGTATACAATATACTTCTGATCATACAAGGCTTTTAATTCCTAATGAGCAGGCAGATACAAACGCACGTCATATACGGAAGATATGGCTGACTCCTCAAGTAAACTAGCATAAGGAGAATAAATCTATCATAGATAGAATTAATGAACACCGGAAAAAAGACAAGTCTCCTAACTTTACTTAAGCCATATAGGCTTTTGCTCTTATTATTGATGCTTCTCGCTTTGATAAGTAACGGTTTAAACCTATGGATTCCCAAAATAATAGGTGAAGGTATTGATGCTTATAACAATCAAAGTTTTTCTTACTACCAAACATTTATACGTTTCGGCTTGGTGGTTTTCATTGTTTTCATCTTCTCTTATTTGCAGATCATCATACAAACCTTTACCTCTGAACGTGTCGCAAGAGATTTACGAAGGCAAATAACAGAAAAAATTGCCGCGCAGGATTTTTCTTATATTAAGGCTGCTAATCCATCAAAATTGCTGACAAACCTTACCGCCGACGTTGATTCAATTAAGTTGTTCATTGCCCAGGCGGTTGTCTCCATCGCCTCCTCAATTTTTATTATAATAGGCGTTAGCATTTTATTGTTTACTATAAAGTGGGAATTGGCACTGGCGGTTATCGCCATTATACCGATTATCGGCGGAACATTCTTTTGGATACTCCGAAAAGTACGGGTACTTTTTATCCAAAGTAGGAGTGTAATCGATCGATTGAACAAAACAATCAACGAAAGCATTTTGGGCGCTGCAATTATAAGAGTTGTCAATTCCCAACAACTCGAGTATGATAAATTCTTAGCTAGTAATCAGCAAGCGAAGCATTATGGACTTTCTATTTTAAAGCTTTTTGCAAGTCTAATTCCGGTTATCGTATTTACCGCCAATATGGCAGGTTTGATTATTTTGTTACTAGGAGGGCATTTTGTTATCACCACAAGTATGAGTCTTGGTGATTTTGCTGCCTTTAATAGTTATTTAGCGCTTCTTATTTTTCAATTTTAGTAATTGGATTCATGAGTAACGTGATTGCACAGGCTACGGCTTCTTATGATCGGATACGAACGGTTTTGGAGGCGCCTACGAATAAGAAAAACGGCAATCTAAAAGAAGGCGTAAATGGAGAGATTTGTTTCCAATCTGTCTACCTAAATATTGAGCAGAAACCGATACTAAAAGATATTTCATTTTGCTTAAAGCCGGGATCAAAAACAGCTATTATTGGCCCCACTGCCGCAGGAAAGACGCAACTGCTTTATTTGTTAATGGGGCTCTCAAAGCAAGATGCAGGAACGATCACATTCAATGGGCATTCAATAGAAGAATACGAAGAAACGTATTTTCATGATGAAGTAGGTTTTGTTTTTCAAGACAGTATTCTGTTTAATATGAGTATTCGCGAAAACATCGCCTTCAACAAGACCGTAATTAATGAGTACTTGCAAATGGCCGTTAAAACTGCTGAGCTGAATGAATTCGTAAATAGTCTGCCGAATAAGCTGGACACCATGCTATCAGAAAGAGGTTCGGATCTGTCAGGTGGGCAGAAACAGCGCATCATGTTAGCAAGAGCATTATCGCTCCATCCTCAGATATTACTTTTAGACGATTTTACAGCACGTGTAGATAGTTTAACGGAGAAAAATATATTGAGAAATATCAACGAAAACTATCCAAATTTAACGTTGATCTCCGTCACACAGAAAGTCACAACCGCCGAGCATTATGATCAAATTATACTGTTAATGGAAGGTGAAATTATCGCCATCGGAAAACACCAAGAATTAATGCGCTCAAGTCCCGAGTATGTACAGATTTTTACCTCACAGCAAAGTACGAGCGATTATGAACTATAACTTACATGATGAAAGTGGATCCGGTAAGCGGGAATCGTCCATGGCCGCTTTCAAAGGCATTTTTGGTCTGGTTATGCATGAGCGAGGGAAACTGATATTGGCTTTTTTGGCTATGTTAATGAATTCCTTTCTGAATCTACTGAGTCCATTCTTTATTGGGTATACGATTGATCATTATGTGGTAACAAAACAGTACCCTGGAGTACTACTGTTTTCGGGTATTTTGCTGATTATGTACCTCATACTGCTCTTAACCAGTTACCTTCAAACAAAACTTATGGGCGGTGTTGGGCAGCGATTACTATTCACGCTACGTAATGCTGTATTCAACAAGTTGCTACAATTACCGATAGCCTTCTTTAATCAGAATAAAGCAGGCGATCTAATCTCCCGCATTAACAACGATACCGATAAACTTAATCAGTTTTTCTCTCAGGCCCTCACGCAGTTTATCAGTAGCATGGTCATTATGTTTGGTGCCGGCGTCTTTCTGCTGATCATTAATATTCAGTTGGGCTTAGCCGCTTTAGCACCAGCCTTATTCATTCTCATTTTTACCAAAGTTGTATCTCCCTGGGTAAAAAAACGGAATGCGGAAAGCCTGAGAGCAGCAGGGGATATGAGTGCGGAAATACAGGAAAGTTTAGGGAACTTTAAAGTTATCATTGCCTTTAACCGTCGTGACTACTATAAAAAAAGGTTTCAAGAAGTCAATCAACAAAACTATCGCACCGCCTTCCGAGCGGGTTTAGCTAACAACATCTTCTTGCCTATTTATAGTTTTTTTTCTAGCATAGCACAGCTAATTGTCTTAACATACGGAATCTATCTGATTAGCGTGAACGAATTAACGATTGGACTATTAGTAAGCTATCTCGCTTATGTAGTTAATTTTTACAATCCATTGCGACAACTGGCCTCTTTGTGGTCAAGTTTTCAGGTTGCCATGGCTGGTTGGGACCGAATAGCTCGGATATTATCGTTGGAAACCAATTTAAACGTAATACCAAGCACTGGCACTAATTCGAAAGACTGTTTATTGGAGTTTAACAATGTCTACTTCTCTTACCCAAATGGCAAGGAAATTTTGCATGATATCAATTTTAAACTATTACGTGGAAAGACGTATGCACTAGTAGGACCAACGGGAGGTGGGAAAACGACTACAGCATCCCTAATGGCACGTTTATATGACCCCACAGAGGGACACGTTTTTCTCGATGGTCAGGACATTAGAGCATACAGTTCTTCAGAGCGGTCAAAAAAAATTGGCTTTATTCTGCAAGAGCCGTTTTTGTTTACCGGCACGGTAGGCGAAAATATTCTTTATGGAAATGAACTGTATGCGACTTATGACAGCACAGCGTTACATGAATTGATCAAGGATCGAGGATTAGAAGACTTAATTGCTGTTTTTGAGAGCGGCTTGGATACGCCTATTACATCCCAGGAAGATGGTATCAGCTTGGGGCAAAAACAGGTGATCGCATTCATTCGTGCGGTACTCAGAAATCCTGACATTCTTATACTAGATGAAGCGACAGCCAATATTGATACGATTACAGAACGATTGCTCGAGAAAATCCTGAGAAAACTGCCAGCGCATACTACTTTAGTTATTATAGCACATCGATTAAATACGATTGAAAATGCAGATGAAATTTTCTTCGTTAACTTAGGAAAAGTCACCCCTGCAGGTTCATTTGCAGAGGCTGTAAATCGCTTGTTGAACGATAAAAAAAATAGCTAGATCGGGCTGAATCCAACTATCTGCTTCATTTTTCATTAATTGTCGAATTGTGCTTAAGAATTTTTAGATCGGCAATATGATCGGTTAATCGGGACGAGACATAAATATCAAAAACAAACATCAGCGCACCACATAAAATCAATGCAATAGCAACCCCCTGTTTTCCGGATTCCGGTTTGGCGCGTAGTAATAAAAATAAGGCCAATACAGCAACACACATTTCAATAACTACCCTCGTTCTACTCTCTTTGCGGAAAACTTCTGCCTTCCTTATCTCCATATCGTAACGGATGATCTCTTTTGTTTCTTGACTAACTTTCTTTAACGCATCTTTGTAAAATCCTATTCCGATACCGGCAAACAGAAATGAAAAAAGTACGATTATAAGTATAAAACCAAATGAAAACGGCGTTTTTTTTACCGTAAGAAAAAAAACGCTAAGCACTAAAACTATCAAGTTTAATAAAAGAAGCTTAGTTCCTGTATCGAGTACCGTTTTGTAATAATCTACAATTGCTTCCATAGCTTTCGTTTCGTTCGACTTCTTACAATATTAATCAACAACTTTTTTATATCCAGTGAAAATCATTTTTTGAAGAGCATGTCTGACAATGGACTGACTAAAGCAGTAAAGATAATTTTTTTAATCTGACTATTTTATTTGAAAAGTCAAATAGTTAAATTGCAATGTTTTTTATTAGGTTACCGATTATGGAAAAAGAATTGTCCTTATTTCACCAGTCCTCGACTGCAGTTCTTGATGAGTTAGATTCATTCAAGTTTCGTTTCTCTGTACATGAAATGCAAGATTTACATGAAGCTGTTATGTTGAACAGTCCCATAAGAAGTGAATTTTTCTATATTTTCGTCGTCAAAGCAGGCGAAATTTACTTTAAGCTGAATCGAAAGGAATATCACGCAACAGCAGGTGAGTTATGTGTTATTCCTCCATCCGCTTTGATTGAGGTGTCTGCCATTCTGCCAAAGAGTGAAGCCATTGGTATTGCATTCTGTCCCGATTTTTTCTTAAGTCTGGGTCTTCATTACAGCCATCCGCAGATTCTCGAAATTTTCGCACCTGAGCCATCTCCCATCATAGCGGTAGGAGCAGACGAATTGACAACATTAGACTGGCTACTAAAACGGTTGAAGCAAATTAATTATCCAAAATCCGATCATTTGTTCCAAGAAGAGGTCTTAACCAATACGTTTTCACAATTTATATATGAACTGACTCAAGCCTACCATCGGAATAAGGTTGGAACACAGATAAAGCTTCGTCGCAAAGAGAATCTGGTGCTTCTTTTTTTTAAAGAAGTATCAAAATATTACAAAAAGGAGAGGGGAGTTCAGTTTTATGCAAACTTATTATTTATCACACGTAAATATTTAAGCAAAACAGTTAAACAGGTTACCGGAAAAACACCTGGTTTTTTTATTGACGAGGCCGTAATAAAAGAAGCAAAAATGCTACTGGCTGATCCTAAGTTAAGTATTAGTGAAATTGCTCAATCATTGAATTTTGCCGATCAATCCACTTTCGGAAAATTCTTTAAAAAACAGGTAGGATTGGCACCGACCTCATTCAGAATATAGTCAATTTAGGCGTCTTTTAGACTAAAAATAGCGTCAAAAGAGCCTTTATAGTCTGTTCAAACTGTAAGATATTTGAGTAAACTTTAAAAGAGAATAGAGATATGATTTACAATAAAAACATTCGGGAGAGAATTATCGATACAGCTGTTGAACGTTTTAATCACTACGGCGTTGCCAAGACAACAATGGCTGAAATTATACAAACCGTTGGTATCTCGAGCGCAACAATGACGCTTTATTTCTCAAACAAAATCGAGCTAATTGCCGAAATTGTAAAACATACTTTGCAAGAGGAACGCGAACAGATTAATCGGCTTATCCCCAAGGGTATGCGTGTTTTACCTTCAATTTATAAGCTCCTGGAAATAAGAGAAAGAACGAGGGGTAAGTATAACCACACACAACTGATTTATGGTTATGATGGGGTGTACTCGGGTTTACCCGAATCTGTTTTGACAATGATTAAATCCGCAGACGTAAAGCAGCTTACCCTCATTTTAAGGAGGGGGCTTAGAAGCGGTGAGCTCAAAGATTTTCCATTACAATCCATTGCGACACTATATGCTGAACTATTGTACGGACTAAATTTAGGTGCTAACGCGCGAGTTTGCAGGATGACATTGAGCGACTGTTACAATCCGGAAGAAATCGTAGAAAAGCAAAAGGAAATCAGTAAAATTTTCATTAATGGATTACGTCAACCAGTAAACAACTTTTCTTTGACTTAATTTAAAGTTCTTTATGCAATATTTAGAGAATATGCTTTTTTTGCCTACTTTCGCAGCCTTGCAGAAACAATGGTTGTTTCTGTTTAAATATTAAGCAAAAATGCAAAAATTCAATGAATTAAAGGAATTGATTGCTGCAGCAGAACAAGATGCGGTAGCTTTCTATGAAAAGGGAAACAAGGCTGCGGGTACTAGATTACGTGGAGCATTACAGCAAACAAAAACCTTAGCGCAAGATATTCGTAACGAAGTTACCGCTAAGAAAAACGAAAGCAAATAAGTATTTTATTCAGCTCTAGGCCCGATCACTTGCAGTGATTGGGCTTCTATATACGTCCGATCTTCTTGTTGACTCCTTATTTAGTTCATTATTAAAAGACGCGTTCAAACTCCGCCTTACGCGCGTCACAAGTCGGACAATTATAATCTACTAACAAATCAAATGAGGTTCCCGGACTAATCGAATTTATCGAGTCACCATATAAGGGATCATATCGGGTAAAGCAGTGCTTACATTGATAAATTTGCGCAGGAGCATCGTTCTTTTTACTATTTACTTCCTTTTTTGGAGTAACAGAAAGCCGTAATGTACTATGCATCTCATAATAGACATTACACAATCGGATCAGAAGTTCACCTAATTCTTTTATATCACCGGCACTTCCATAATTAACAAATTCTTTGGAATTCGGGTTGAAGTTAGATGTATGCATTACATGATATAACGTTTCTTCCGAAATTTCTTTTTGTATGATAATGGAACCAAAAAGTCCTGTCTGCTTACTGATTTTAATAGCAAAGCAAAGTTTCGACGTCCGGAGATCAGCCTCTTCAAATGCCTTTACCAGCAACCACTTTAGCTCTTTTGCCTCGTCTGAACGATCTTCCAGTTGCCAATTTAACTCATTGGAGGCATGCCGTACATTGATACGATATTTGTTTAACAACACACTCCATCGAATCCTGTAGGATGGAAGGATATTCTTTATCAAAATTGTTTTCCAAGGTGTTGTATATAACTGGCCTATTCTACAATCCATGCACAAGGTACAGATCTCGATTAAAAAGTCTACAAAAAAATTTTCCCACCTTCTGTATATGCCTAACCAAAGCTTATGTTCACCATAATAATTGATCCCCTCATAAAAAGGAAGATGAAAATCGGTGTGCGTCATGGGAAGATCATAGTACTGCGTATGAAAATCCGCCATTCTGTTTAGCATTTGCACAAGCTGATCCCCATCTGCATTCGGCTTATTATAAAAAAGATGATCGTTATCCATGATAATAAGCTCCAATAGACGACTTATCTCCGCGATATCAGCTGAATAAATAAGAGAAGGCCAAGGATAGATTTTATTTGTTTTCGGAAAACGAACGTGTAAATACCAGTGGTTGCTAATATCCGAAGAAATGAAGTTAAAATTCCCGGTAAAAAAAGGAATCAGGTTTTGATGGCGATCAACGATATTAATTTTCAATCTGGGATGATAATTGAACGAATCCAAGATGTCCTTGTAAACACCTTCCCTTAACCATCCGATAGGAGCAAAGACTTCCTCTGTAACGTACGAACTGACGATGTTTGGATAATCATCTCCATTTACCTCCATGATGGTGTTGGGGATATTGAGCCGGAGATGATGCAAATGTTCAGTAGCAGCGCTAAAAAGTAATTGTTGGCGATTACCGAAACTAACGGTCTCGATTCCGAGTTCTTGGAGAACTTTAAGAACACGCAATAAATTGCCGGCAGAAATGATTCCTCCCGGCAAGTTTATTTTGACGATATATTGTTCCTTTGCTTTCATTTGTTTTATATTATTGCGTGCATTTCAAGCACCTCGGAGAGTATCCTCTTTACCTCCGGCTTACACGATCCACAGCCTGATCCGGCACCTGAGTTAGTACATAGCGAATTCAAATCCCGGCTTCCTTCGTTGATTTTCTGTTTTAGATTGCCTTCGCCAACAT
This sequence comes from Olivibacter sp. 47, assembly GCF_030372825.1. Lineage (NCBI taxonomy): Bacteria > Pseudomonadati > Bacteroidota > Sphingobacteriia > Sphingobacteriales > Sphingobacteriaceae > Olivibacter > Olivibacter sp. 47. The sequence continues at coordinate 3,282,683 of NZ_JAUCNR010000001.1, read as the reverse complement.
TATTACAACTACAAACTAATTTACCAATTACCGTTTCTGCCGTTTTTCCGCTTCGCAATAACTTCAGTCTTTGTTCACCCAGTTCTAATTTCTTTTCTATTAAATCTTTGTACTCCAAAAATTCCGATTTGTCACCTATCAGTATAGTACCGACCAAGCGGTCTTGGTAGATAACACATTTTTTATAATAGCGCTGGGCCCGATCTGTAAAAGTCACTTCCTCATAGCCTGGCTGCCCGCTCGGCGCGGTTGGCAGGCCAATACTGCATAGATGAAAGCCGTGAATTTTGATGATGTTCATAAATAAACTACCCTGGTAGATACGCGCAACATCGCCATTTAGATAGTCGGCTACGACGTTCGCCTGCTGCTCGGCAGCGGCTGTGATACCGTATAGCGTATCCTCGTATTCTGCAATCTCTCCAATGGCGAATATAGCGGGATCATTCGTTTCCATGCGCCCATTTACGGTTATTCCACGTTTATAGGTCAAGCCGCAATCTTTTGCTAATTCAATATTAGGTGTGGTACCTATTGCGAATATAAGGGCGTCGCAATCAATCTTCCGTCCGCTTTTTAAGCCCACACCCGTTAAATACTTGCTCCCGTAGTATAGTTGAATTTCATCTTCATAATAAATGTCGCAGCCTTGATCGACCATTTCTTCATGTAATAACTGGCTCCCCAGTGTATCAAGTTGCCTATTTAGGAAACGGGACACACGTTGAACAATCGTGACGCTTAGGTGTATACTTCGCAACGATGCTGCCATTTCCAGCCCTAACAGTCCACCTCCTACAATAACAACATGTCCATTTGGTGGTAAATAGCTTTTGAATTCATCTGCATCGGAGCGGCTACGCATCGTAAATATTCCCTGCAAAAGCGGAACCCCCTTGGGGAGCGTTGGTCTACTTCCAGTTGCTAAAATAAGTATATCATAGCGTGTTTTTACACCTCTCGAATCTGTTACCTTTTTTGATTCACGATCTATCCCCGTGACGGTTATCCCTTTAAGAAGTGTTATTCTGTAATCTTTCTCTTCCTCTTCGCTCATCTTCAACAACTGCTCCCAGTTTTGTTCACCGCTAATGTAATCCGGTAACATAACCCTATTATAGAATGAGGTGTTTTCCTTGCTGAAAACGATAATTTCGTCGATCTGATTTTTTTCACGATAAGATTTAATAAAACCAAATGCCCCGGCTCCGGCTCCAACGATCACAATGCGTTGCTTTGGTTTGAAAAATTTCTCAATACGAACGGCGCAAAATTTAAAATCCGGTTCTTTTGAAATGGGATCTAATAGATTATTCGTTAAATTGTTGGTTCGATTAAGGTCACTGTTCAATATTTTTCCCCAATGCATTGGCAAGAAAACCACACCTTTTTTTATCCCTTTATCTAGTTTACAAGGCACACTTGTTTCTCCTCTACGCGACTTTACATGAGCAATATCGTTTTCCCTTAATCCCAATTCTCGCGCATCATCAGGATGTATACTGAGGTAAGCCCGAGCTATGTGCTGGTTTAATTTGTTTACTTTTCCGGTTTTGCTTCTTGTATGCCATTGGTCGCGTATTCTTCCTGTCGTGAGAATAAAGGGATAATCGTCGTCGGGCTTTTCACTTCCTAATGAGGTTGATGCAGCATAAATTTTTGCTCGTTTATTATTGGTATAGAACTTAAGGTCTGTGAAAAGGCGGGGTGTTGACTTTTGTTCTGTGTATGGCCACTGGATACTTCTATTGCTCCTTAAGATATCATAAGTCAATTCGCTGATATCGATATTCATTCCTTTTGTTAATTGGGCATGTTCTAGATAAACAGCTTCAGCATCAGGGAAATCAAATCCTTTGAACTGCATTTTTTTTGCAAATCGGCAAAATATCTCTTGGTCAGATAAGGCTTCACCTGGAGGCCTATTTACCTTGGGGAGGTAAGTAATGCGACGCTCGGAGTTAGTCATTGTTCCTTCCTTTTCGCTCCAAGCGGCAGCAGGTAAAATCACATCTGCATACGCAAGTGTTTCCGATTTACTACTTATTTCCTGTACTACTACAAATTTCGCATTTTTGAGAGCTTGCTCTGCTTTCCGCACGTCCGGCAAGCTGATTAGCGGGTTCGTGCAACTAATCCAAATAGCCTTCAATGTACCTTCATTGAGCGCATCGAACATTTGAGTAGCGGTAAGCCCGGGCTTTGAATCAATTGTTTTTCCTCCCCAAAAGACCTGCAAATCTTCTCTGTGTTGCGGATTATTTAGATCCCTGTGTGCCGGAAGTAAATTAGCTAAACCACCTACTTCCCGTCCACCCATAGCATTCGGTTGGCCGGTAAGCGATAAAGGACCGGAGCCAGGTTTCCCGATTGTACCTGTCAGTAGGTGTAAGTTCAGTAAACTGACGTTTTTATCGACCCCCACGACGCTTTGATTCAAGCCCATTGTCCACATACTTAAAAATGCATTGGCAGATCCAATGTACTCAGCGGCCCTATAGATATAGTCTTCACTGATACCACATATATCCGATGCCTCACTGACGGAAATTGTCAAAACTAGGTCCCTTAATTCTTCAAAACCGTCAGTATGCGACTCAATAAAGTTCCAATCCACTTTGCCCGCCTCGATGAGGAGTTTTGCAATGACATGGAATAGTGTAACATCTGTACCTGGTTGTATCTGCAAATGCAGATCGGCTATAGCGCAACTATCAGTAACACGCGGATCTATGACAATAATTTTAACAGCTGGATTGCCGGCTTTGTGTTTCTCAACTCTACGCCAAATGATGGGGTGACACCATGCGGGATTCGCCCCTGCAACCAAAATGCAATCACTTAACTCGATATCATCATAACACACCGGTACACTGTCTTCACCTAACGTCATTTTATAAGCCGCAACGGCGCTACTCATGCATAGTCTCGAGTTAGTGTCAATGTTATTGGTTCCAATAAAGCCTTTCACTAATTTATTCAGCACATAATATTCTTCGGTTAGAAATTGGCCTGACGCATAAAAGGCAACACTGTTTGGACCATACTTTTTTATGAACGTTTTAAATACTGCGGCCGTGCGTTCAAGTGCAGTGTCCCAATCTACACGCTGTAAAGGCATATCTTTGTGGTACCGCATTTGGGGAAATAGTAAACGATCACTTTGATCATTCACGGTATGATGAAGATTCATACCTTTGCTACAAAGTAAACCTTTATTTGAAGGATGGCTCTCGTCGCCTCTTACACGAATAGTTCCATCAGATTGTTTTTCAATAACAACACCACATCCCACCCCACAATAGCAGCAGGTGCTTTTTAATTCTTTTGAACTGTTCTTAGCATCTTTCATGTAAGATTGATTAAGCCTGTATAATCAATTCTGTGTCTTCCACCAAACCTGATTTCGATTTTTTAAATGGGGTAGCGAAAATCACGAAAGCCACACCGAGAATAATAAAGCCTATATATTGGAAAGCTTCGGTATAGGTGATCTGGTTTGACTTAAAAAGGAAGCCGAAAAACATTCCGCCCGCATTACCACCGGCCCCTACAATGCCACTGATAAGTCCAACATTCTTCTTGTTTACAAACGGTGTGATGGCATATGTAACTCCGTTTGCCATTTTTAAGAATAGCGCAAAGGTCAACATGGAGACGATAGCAAAAAGAAATGATCCTGCCTGAGCAAACAACAGAACACCAAGACCTTCCAATAGCAGTACGAGGCCAAGCAGCACCCCTTTACCTCTAATTCCGTAAGATAATCCCACTTTATCCGCCGCTATCCCTCCTAAGGCGCGTGCAAATAAATTCATAAAACCAAAGATGCCTGCCCAGAATCCTGCACTACTTTGAGAAAGAGAAAACGCGTCCACAAAATGAAGTGCCGCAACGTTATCAAAAGTTATCTCCATACCAAAACACATCGCATAAGCAAGTGTTAATGCCCATATGCGCCAATCTTTTAAAACTTTCCAATCCGTTTTATGATTTTGTTTTGTATGTCGATCAATTTCATCAAAGTTACCGGCAGGCGTATCTTTGGTGTATCGCCAATAGAGAAAAGCGACGATCAACATCAGTATACCGGGAACAATCATCGCGTAACGCCATGCATACGCCGGCCCGTAACCAAACCCAACAATACCGGCAAATATCAATGGCATAACCATATTGGTTACCCCTCCACCTAAGTTACCCCAACCGCCTGTAATGGCATTTGCAGTTCCTTTAATATTCGCTGCGAACATCATACTGGTATGGTATTGAGTGATGACAAAGGATGCGCCGATAACCCCGATAGCTAAACGAAATAGAAGAAAGGTCTCATAAGAACGCGCTAATCCAACCGAAAACACCGGCACGGAACCGATTATAAGAAGCCAGACGGCAGTTTTCCGAGGCCCTAGGATATCGCATAATCGGCCAATAATTAAGCGTGCTATGATTGTAGATGATACGGAAGCAATAATGATATTTCCGACCTGTTCTTTTGTAAGCCCCATTTCATCCCTGATAGTGGGCATTAGTGGAGCAAGACCAAACCATCCAAAAAAGCAAATAAAGAACATAAGCCAAGTTATGTGGAAGGTGCGCATCTGTAGTCCTTTTAGACTGAACAAGGGCAGTTTTTTTAAAGGTTGGAGAGTCGAGGCTTTCATAAGCATAATGTTAAATTGATTGTTGACTAAAAAGCGTAAAATGAAATTAAATCGTTTTTTTTAAGTATTCGATTCGCACGATGATGACGTGCTATACCATCGGCAAATAGACCAAGTCGTACATCACCGGAACCATTGATTGGGATAGGCGCTAACTTATGTTCCTCAGAAAATTGAACAGGAAAAAAATCGTCGAAGGTTGACTTTCCAATCCGATCACATGCCAACGGAAACTTAACTGAGCTAGTTGGTTTGGAATTTAAGAAAGATCTAATAAACAATATATAGGTTGTCAAACACGAAAATGGATTCCCGGGTATACCAAACACCAAACAGCCACTGGGAAGTTTTCCGCACCATAATGGCTTTCCGGGCTTTATCGCTACATGATGAAAGAGCAATTCTGCTCCGAGTGTTTTCATAACGGTTGGCACCAGGTCGCGATCACCGGCAGAAACCCCACCGTTAACGAGCATGATGTCACTATCCATGCGTTCCATAAAACCTTTATACAGATCGGCTTCAGTATCTTTAATATGCCGAATGGATTCAGGTATAATGCCGTCTTTAGCCAATAAAGCCGTTAAGAGATATTGGTTACTATTTCGTATTTGCACTTCATTTGGACTTTCTTCCAGTCCTACAATTTCGTCGCCCGTTGTAAAAACGCTGACCTTCGGCTTACGGAAAACCACGGGATTAGTTACACCAAGTGTCGCCAATAAACTTATTATAGAAGGCGTTATGTAAGTATTGTATGGGATAACCACTTCGCCACTTTGCAAATCTTGTCCGCGTAAAGCAATATTTGCATGGCTTTTGATCTTTTCATGATGAACAATTGACGCCTTGTTTGCGACATATAGCAAATCTTCGTTACGCACGATCGTATCAGCAGAAGATGGCACTGCAGCCCCTGTCATAATTTTATAGCAATTTCCATGGGTTAATACCCCATCACTAGCACTCCCTGCATAAATAACCTCCTGAATGTTAAAATTTTGCACACCGTCTAAATAATCTTGAAAACGAATAGCAATACCATCCATGGCTGCCCGATTATAGGGAGGATAGGGCCTGTCAGCTCTTACCTCTTGAGCCAAGCGATAACCCAAGGCATCAGAAAGACAGATTGTCATCTGATGGAGTTTTTTTGTGCTTGAGGAAATAAGCCGTAAGGCGTCTTCGTATGAAATCATGGCTTCTCGTCGCGTTTAATAACTTTTGATTTTCGCAAACCCTTGTTCTACGATTTTATACGTAAAGAGAGGTTTATCGTGATCAAATTTAGCATAAAAAAATCTATATACGCAAATTTTTACGTAAATTATTGTTTTATATTAAGTAAATATACTTATTTTTGATAAGTCAATTGAAAGTAAAGCACTACAGTTGACAATTAAGGGGTTCAAAATAAATAAAGAAGTAGGATGAAAAGACCGAAGATTACATTGGTGGGTGCGGGTCCCGGAGATCCGGAATTACTAAGTCTTGCGGGTGCTCGCGCACTCGAAACAGCGGATGTTGTTTTGTACGATGCGCTGGTTAATCCCGCAATCTTAGCATACGCAAAAAAAAATATAAAAAAAATATTTGTTGGAAAGAGAGCAGGGTGTCATTCCTATGTTCAAGACAATATTAATAAAATGTTAGTTGATTTTGCCAATAGCTATGGACATGTAGTACGTTTAAAAGGTGGCGATCCTTATATTTTTGGACGTGGAAGCGAGGAGCTTCAATTCGCCAAATCGAAAAATATTGAAACTTCCGTTATACCGGGAGTTTCCAGTGCTATCGCAGTTGCGGAATTAGCAGGCATTTCGCTTATAAATAAAAACGGTTCTTCTGACTTCTGGGTAATTACCGGTTCAACAAAGGATGGGGGCTTATCAAGGGATTTATATCTTGCCGCCAAATTAGATCAAACCGTTGTAATATTAATGGGAATCCAGCATATAGAAAAGATTGTTGAGCTTTATAAAATGGAGGGCAGGGGCAGTTTACCCATAGCGATTATCCAAAATGGCTCACTGGATAATCAGCGCATGGTATTTTCTACTATTGAAACGGTTCTACACGAGATTGCTGATAAGCAAGTTCTAACACCGGCAATTCTTGTTATCGGGAAATCGGCGGCAATCGAGCGGTGTTAACCCGTTGCTAATCGACTCTCTAAAACTTCTTCCACCGAAAAGGCCGCAGCCTTCAACATCCGTACGCAGGGATTTATGACAACAAGCTTGTATTGATCTTCCGCTAATCTGTCTTGTATTTCCATTAACGTATAACAATCAACACCGCCGCCAAAATCGTTTACAAGGACAGGTGTCTCTTGATGCCGATAGATACTAATAATAGTTGCCATGAATTTTAAGGCATCTATATTTATGTGTTTAATTGCCATTGCAGCATTTGAAGAAGCTACCGCATGAATTTTTTCAACCATTTCTTTTACAGATGGATAAAAAAAACGGGCATCACATACCCAAAAGCTTTCATTACGGTTTCGAATGGTTAAAGGGAAATGGTTCTGTCCTGCAATTCTATTAACCACGTTCACACCGGGAATAATCGATAGCTGATATCCGATCCCTTTTAGATAGCAGACTATCGACCCTTCCTCCTCACTGATGTCGGTATCATTACCACTAATGTGTACAATGTTGCTTGGCAGTCTATCCGGACGGGCTGACAAATAGCTACGAAGTTCATTTATATGGAGTTTAATACTGTTTACAGGTACCAGCTCATTGATTTCATCCGAAATAGCTGAATCGACCACCAAAAATTGTGCTTCGGCAATACATTTCGCCGCTTTTACGGTAAGAAAGCGAAGGTCTTCGGCATCCTTTATGAGTGTGTATTTCATAACATCTTATTTTTAAGTAAAAATACGTAAAATATTTTGCTTTTCATTTGCTATTTTAAAAATATATTCCTTTTTTTGATAAAAATTAAGTTTATATACGTAAAACACCTCTGATATGAAAATTATTATCGTTGGAAATGGCATGGTTAGTTACAAGTTTTGCGAAAAAATACGTAAAAAATCAAACAGTAACCACATCGAAATTACCGTTTATGGAGAAGAACATCGTCCTGCGTACGATAGAGTTCATCTGAGTGAATATTTTTCGGGAAAATCAGCCGACGATTTGCTGTTGGCACCTACCGGCTGGTACAATGAACATCATATTAAATTGGTGACTGGGGAGTTGGTTACCGAAATTGATCCGACAAAAAAGAAAATAACCACTCATAAAGGAACAAGCGATAGTTACGATAAACTTATACTGGCAACCGGTTCATCTCCTTTTATCCCCCCTTTGCATGGAATCGATAAAACGGGCGTTTTTGCCTACCGAACTATCGAGGATTTACAACAGATGGAGATCTACGGCAAAACAGCAAAAAAAGCAGTTGTCATAGGTGGTGGCCTGTTGGGATTAGAGGCAGCTAAAGCCTTGCTGGATATGGGACTGGAAACGCATATTGTGGAATTTGCAGACCGCTTAATGCCACGTCAATTAGATGTAAGGGGAGCCTTCATATTGCGCAATAAGTTATCAGCGCTCGGCTTACACATACATACGTCAAAAAGCACCAAGGAAATATTAGGAACTGACAAAATCGCTGGACTTGCCTTTGCAGATGGAAGTATATTGGATTGTGATATGTTGGTTATTTCCGCCGGGATAAGACCCCGGGATGAATTGGCTTCTAAAAGTGGGATACAAACGGGCAGCAGGGGTGGAATTTTGGTAGATAACCATTTGCAAACCAATTTCCCGGATATCTATGCGATCGGAGAGGTGGCATTACATAATGAAATGATCTATGGATTAGTAGCCCCAGGTTACGAAATGGCCGAAGTCGTGGCTTCCAGGCTATGTGGGGACTATGACAAATCATTTACCGGCTTTGACATGTCAACTAAACTTAAATTAATAGGTGTTGATGTTGCAAGTTTTGGAGACGCACTGGATCCAGAAGAGGAGTGTGTTCCCATTGTTTTTGAAAATAAAGCGAAGGGTGTCTACAAAAGAATTAATGTAACAAGAGATGGTAAGTACCTTAAAGGAGGAATTCTGGTAGGCGAGGCGGATTCTTATAACATGCTTTTACAAATTGCACAAAACGGTTTGCCTTTACCGGAAGATCCTGCTGATTTGATTCTGGGAAGTCGCAGTGCGGGACAAAGCAGTGGACAGGGCGTCGATTCCTTGCCCGATACCGCTCAAATCTGCTCCTGCGAGGGAATTAGCAAAGGGAACATTTGTGAGGCGATTGCAAAAGATGAATTGACTGATTTAGCAGGAATAAAGAAAGCCACGAAGGCCTGCACAGGATGTGGCGGATGCACACCCCTGGTGGCTGATCTTTTAAAATCTGTTTTGGAATCTCAAGGTAAGGTTGTCAAGAAAACACTATGCGAGCACTTTGCCTATACAAGACAAGAACTATACGACCTCATTAAAATTCAAAATATAAAGAGCTATAGCGAGCTTTTGGGTCGTTATGGCGAAGGTGACGGATGCGAGGTCTGCAAACCGGCAGTAGCATCGTTGCTTGCCAGCATATGGAACGAAGTTATTCTTAAACAAAGTACCATACAAGATACGAACGATCGTTTCTTAGCCAATATCCAGAAGGGTGGCTCTTATTCGGTAGTACCAAGAATACCTGCAGGGGAGATTACGCCGGATAAACTACTAGTAATTGCGCAGGTAGCAAAGAAGTATAACCTCTACACGAAGATTACCGGTGGGCAACGTATAGACCTATTTGGCGCCCAATTGCACGAGCTTCCCGCCATTTGGGAAGAGCTTATTGCAGCCGGTTTTGAAAGCGGTCATGCTTATGGAAAGTCGCTAAGAACCATAAAAAGCTGTGTCGGATCAACTTGGTGCCGATTCGGCGTGCAGGATTCAGTTGGTTTTGCCATAGAAATAGAAAATCGCTATAAGGGTTTACGAGCGCCTCACAAGTTAAAAGGAGCGGTTTCCGGTTGTATACGCGAGTGTGCAGAAGCTCAATCCAAAGATTTTGGAATTATTGCAACAGAGAAAGGATGGAATTTATATGTCTGCGGCAATGGTGGAGCAAGACCGCAGCATGCGCAATTGCTGATTGGAGATATTGATAAAGATAGTTGTATACGCTATTTAGACCGCTTCCTGATGTACTACATTAAAACGGCTGAACCGCTCACACGTACGGCTACTTGGTTGAACAAGTTAGAAGGCGGACTACCTTATTTATATGATGTGGTCGTTAATGATGTGCTGGGTATAGGAGCTGAACTGGAAGTTGAGATGGAAAGCTTAATTGCGAACTATGAATGCGAATGGAAGCATGCTGTCGAAAACGAATCAATAAGGAGACGATTCAAACATTTTGCTAATAGTGACGAAGGCGATCCTTTCCTGCAATTTGAGGAGCTTCGTGGACAACGAATTCCTACTAACTGGAATGTTATTGTGTAACGTTTTAAATGAATAAAAATGCAAAAAATAGATTATTTGAGTTATAAACCATCCGACGAACAACATGTAGATCATTGGTTGAAGGTTGGTACCAGTGATGAGTTTCCGGAAAACGGCGGGCTGTGCTTCAAGCACAGAGAGCTCCAGATTGCCGTATTTAATTTCACTAATCGGAATGAATGGTATGCGTGCCAAAACCTTTGCCCCCATAAAATGCAGATGATTTTATCGAGAGGCATGATCGGCTCGCAGCAAGGAGAACCTAAAGTGGCTTGTCCCTTTCATAAAAAAACCTTTTCATTGAAAACAGGCGAATGTCTAAACGGAGACGAGTGCCATATAACCACCTTTCCTGTCAAAGAGATCAACGGGGAAATATATGTTGGGTTAATAGAAAGAGCAGAACATGCAATTCAGCAGGACCTGAAAGTATAGCAACATAATTCCGGATTATGGATTATAATAAACCAACACAAATCGCTGCAAGTATGATTCAGGCAGGCGTTGATAAGCTTATGTTAGCGAGTAGAGACTTGCTAATCAGGGGTGTGTTGTCCGGTGCCATTTTAGGCTTTGGTACAACCTTAGCACTAACGGCTACGACACAAACCGGACTCGCCATCGTAGGTGCAGCATTATTTCCGGCTTGTTTTATAATCATCGTCTTAATGGGGTTAGAACTTGTCACCGGTAGCTTTGCCGTGCTTCCCATGGCTTACATGGACAAGAAAACAGATGCGCTATCGGTACTCAAAAACCTACTGTTGGTTTTTATCGGCAACTTACTTGGTGGACTTCTCTACGCCTTTCTCTTTTGCCTATCAACCACCCAATTTGGGCACGAGGAAAAGAATGCGGTGGCACTACTCATTGTAAAACTTGCTGAAACGAAAACCTTAACTTATGCTTCTTACGGTTTTGACGGCCTCTTCAGCGCCTTCACTAAAGGTGTCCTCTGCAATTGGATGGTTACAACCGGTATCGTATTGGGCATGAGCTCAACATCTTCTACCGGAAAGATCGTCGCATCATGGTTGCCTATTTTTATATTCTTCGGACAAGGTTTTGAGCATGCAGTTGTAAATATGTTCTTAATTCCAGCCGGCATTATATTGGGCGCGAACGTTTCTTTTGCTGACTGGTGGTTATTCAATCAACTCCCGGTTACATTCGGCAATTTCATAGGCGGCATCCTATTTACGGCACTTCCACTGTATTACTCATTTCATAAAAAAACAAAACAAACCAGCGACATTGAAAAAAGATACCCATCCTCCAAGCGAATACAAACAGAGGTAAAGGAAGAACAATTTTCATAAAGCAGCGTGGTGTATGATAATAACGCAATATTCGTAGCTTTGGATAATACAAACGAATGCCAAAACATCGTGCGAATATATACACAGCATAATCAATTCAGCAGACTAAGAGCGTATTATCTTCTAGCGCTTAGCATTATAGCCTTAAGTATTATCATAGGGCAATTTTTAGTACAAAGGCACTTAAGGGAGCAGGAAAGTGATGCACATATCGTCAACATGGCGGGTAGGCAGCGGATGTTGAGCCAAAAGATAAGCAAACTCATTTTACTAACAAATAGGTTAAACACAAAAGAACGTGACAGCCTTCTAAAAGAGCTCGCTTCCGTTAACGCGGAATGGATCGAGAACAACACCAGCCTACGCTACGGAAATGAAGCGGCAGCCATACCAATCAGTAAAAGCAAAGCGATCAACAGACTTTTTCTTGAAAATCAACCCGTTTTTGATAGCATTTATTTTGCCAGCAACCGTATTTATTCTCAGTTGAAAAATGGCGATAAATCTAGCTATCCACTTCTTGAAAATGATATGCGAACTGTTTTGAAACATGAGCCCATCTTTCTTCGGCATATGGATTCAATCGTGAACACCTATGAAAAACTTGCGTCGGGAAAGATCGTGAAATTGAAACGAACGGAGTATATTCTCTTTGGTATTTCTCTCCTTATAATCATATTGGAAGTACTGTTGATTTTTATACCTACAACACGAAAAGTAAATGAAACACTCATCAAACTAATCAAATCTGAAAGTGATGCCCAGCAAATGAGCAAGGAAATCGGGGCTCTTTATGCTTCACTGGAGGAATCTTATGAACGCATATCAGGCATTACCTTACCCGTTGCGCCCCCCCGTCTGATTGCCAAATCAGATAAAGGCGGAAACCTTTACTATGTAAGCGATTATTATTTACGCAGCTTCTCTCATGAAGAGCAACGATATAAAACTATTGCCAATTTATTCGGTTTAGCAGGAGAAGCCGCAGATGACTTTAATGACCAATTGATCGATGTGGTATCAAATTTAAAAAACTGGCATAAAGAACTGGTTTACAGCGATAAGTCAGGCGAGAAACGGCATATGGATATACATATTATACCGATATATAATCAAGAAGGCGAAGTAGATGTGCTACAGGTTTTTGCTGCTGATATGACGCCGAGACGATTAGCCGAACAAGACATGTATAAAAAGGACAGGGCAGAAATAGAGCGGAAAGTTAATGAACAGAAATTCAGATCTATCCTGGTATTAGAAGGACAAGAAGAAGAGCGAAAACGTATCGCCATGAATATACATGATGGCATCGGACAAATGCTTACTTCGCTTAAGTTTCAAACTGCTTCGATCGACCTTTCCAAAACAAAAGAAACTGAGCAGAAATTACTGGATATAAATAAACTTATAAAAGATATCATTCAAGAAGTACGTATCGTTACATTCAACTTAAAGCCGCCTGTGTTGAGTGATTATGGTTTGGTTGCCGGATTGAAAAACCTGGTTCAGGAAATAGATAAACTCAGCAATAATCGCTTAATTTTTGAAAATATAACTGATTTCCAACAAAGGCTTTCGCCAAAAGTAGAAAACAACATATATAGGATTGTGCAAGAGGCTGTGAACAATGCTATTAAATACGCGAACTCACCGACAGTGCTCGTGTCTTTAGAGCATAACACAGATGAGCTTGTTCTTACAATAAAAGATACCGGTGTGGGTTTCGAAAGTAAATCCACCGATCTATTTCACGCAGATTATGGACACGGCTTCCTAAATATGCAAGAACGGGCCACTTATATTAATGGGAAGCTATTGATCGAATCAAAACCTGGATTAGGGACAATTATAAAGCTTTTTGTACCTTTGAAAAATAAACCAGGAAATATAGCTATATGAGTAAAATTACGGTGCTTTTAGCCGACGATCACATTTTAGTGCGTAATGGAATCAAAGCAATGTTGGAGGCAGATGACGATATAATGGTTATAGGCGAAGCGGATAATGGTATGCAAGCGATTCAACGTGTACAGGAGCTTCAGCCTGATTTAGCTATTATGGATATTCGTATGCCTGAAATGAACGGTCTGGAAGCATGTGAGGCTATTACCCAAAACAAGGAAAACACGAAAGTCGTTATGTTGTCTATGCATGATACCGAAGATTACGTACTCGAATCTTTACGGGTTGGCGCATGGGGGTATTTGCTTAAGGATACTGATAAGAATGAGTTCATAAAAGCACTAAAACAAATCAACAATGGTATCCGGTATTACAGCGGTTCTGTATCCAATGTATTGGCCAATCAATTGTTGGGAGGAGCTGGAAGTAGTAGCATACGGGTGAACGAAGCGGTTGAAAGTAACACCGATATTTACGGCCTCTCTAAACGTGAAAAACAAATACTTGGTATGGTCATAAACGGTAAACATAATAAAGATATAGCTGAAGTACTTGGGAAAAGTGTGCGCACAATTGAAACACATCGTTTTAATATCATGAAAAAATTAGGGGTAAACAATGCCGTCGACATGATTAATAAGGCTATGAAGGAAAACCTAATATAAACACGTAATTTTACTTGATTTGTTTTATATATTACGTATATTTACGTAATATATAAAATCTTATGCGAGTTGTATTCCCTTTATTTGTTTTTCTGTTTCTAGTTTTAGATACGCAAGCGCAAATCACGGTAAGCGCGGAAATTCGGCCACGAGCAGAGTTTCGGGATGGCTTTAAAAGACCCCTAAATCAAACTGAGCGTCCTGCCTTTTTTATAGAACAACGTTCCAGAATTTACCTGAGTTATAGTAACGAGAAAATGGATCTCGTACTGGTTCCACAAGATGTGCGCATTTGGGGCAATACGGATCAAGCGGGTAAGACTGATCCGTCGTTGACAAATTTTCAGCAGGCTTGGGCCGGATTTAAATTTAATGGCGCGCAGCGCTTTTTAGTTGGGCGAATGGAATTAGACTATGATAACGCACGTATTCTAGGAAATCTTGACTGGGCTCAGCAGGGCAGAAGTCATGACTTGCTTAAATATGAATATAATGGAAGCAAAAATCGCCTCCACATTGGCTTAGCCTTTAACCAGGACGCAAATAATCCCGAACCCACCAAATTAAGTGAAACCTATTATCAGGGATTAAACAACTACAAATCACTTCAATTCGCCTGGTTTCATCACGACTTCAAGCAAATAAGCACCTCTATTATTGCTTTAAATGAGGGGCGGCAACATGCACCGGACACCGGTTACTTTATGCAAACTGCGGGTTTCAATATGCAAGCATCATTCGCTCCTTTTGTATTTTATGGAGAGGGGTACTATCAAACCGGAAAAAATAAAGACGGTTTTTCAAAACGCGCTTTTTTAGCTTCCTTACAACTGTCTTTTAAACCTACGGGCACTTATAAGATAGAACTTGGAAACGATTATCTTAGTGGCGACAAACAAAGCTCTAAGACAAATGAAGCCTTTGATCCGCTCTATGGAACCCATCATAAATTTTACGGCTATATGGATTATTTCTATGTGGGGAGCGGCCATGGCAATAAAGGGCTAAATGACTTATTTTTGAAAGTAAACTGGATCAAGAAAAATTGGACAATATCTATGGATGGGCATCATTTTTCGGCGGCCTCCGCCATAACGGATGAAGAAGGAATCCCTAGATCACGCGATTTAGGCACCGAACTGGATTGGACCTTTTCCTATAGTTTGGCAAAGGAGGTTAACTTAAAAGGTGGTTATTCGCACCTATTTTACACCTCGAGTATGGCGATTATTAAGCAGGCAGGCAGCCTACATGGACAATCATCATGGGCGTGGTTAATGATCACATTCAAACCGACACTTTTTCAGGATGCACAACACTAAATATATAATATGGCCGAAAGCTTGTTATCCGTATACGATCGGGCACATTTAGTTCGAGTATTTGTAAAGGGAGGCATGATTGCCCCCAACTATCTACTATCAGTTCTACGTGCAAGTGAACTGGCGAACAACGATTTCATCCATTTCGGATCTAGGGAAGATATATTGTTTCCGGTCGAACAGAGTAGACTGCCTATCGTAGAACAACATTTAACAATGCATCAAATAGATTTCGAATACGGAAAGCGGGATGCGTTTCAAAATATTGTCAGCAGTGCCATTGCGCTGGATATAACGGCTAATACCTCTTGGTTAAATCTGGAAAAATATCGTTTCATATTGGAAAGCTTCCATTTTGTGCCCCGGCTTAAAATTAATTTATCGGATCCTAAACAGGCTATGGTTCCCCTCTTTACAGGGCATTTAAATTTCGTCGCTTCTGAATATACGGATTATTGGTATTTATACCTACGCAGCGAACAAAATAGACACGAGCTCGAAAAATGGCCTACATTAATTCATTCGTCGGACCTTCCTAAACTTAGTAAATTTATTGAGAGCAAATGGCAGAAAAATCCGAAATTACTACTGCCCGATTTAATCGTAGGTCTGGCGGAGTATCTAAAACTGGATAGTATTGTAAGCAATGACGAACTGAAATTGCCGGACACATTCTTTCCCTATTATGAAGGGCTTAACAATGTTGACGAAACCAACCTATGGCTTGGCTTATATTGGCGTAACAATAGATTTGATATCGAATTTCTAAAAAAATCCTGCACATTATGTATTGAAAGTGGTATTCCGTTTATTTATATCAGTCCATGGAAATCTTTTGTGATTAAGGGAATAAAGTCTACGCATCAGTTAAAATGGGAAAAGTTAATGGGACAAATGGGGATTAATATGCGACATTCCAGTTTAGAGTTAAATTGGCACATTCCGGTACTAGATGAAGAAGCGTTACTATTAAAGCGATACCTGGTTCAAGAGCTTGACCAACAGGACATCTGCACCCATGGTCTTACATTTACCATTGAAACGGCTGAAGACAAAAGATGGTTTACAAGTATTGTCATACAAAAAGACAATATATTAAGCAGCCATCATTTGGCAGCATACAATGTGTTATATGCCAAGGGCTTTAACCCCAACAGTACCATCTATTACAGTTACGCAAAATTAGTGGGTAAGGAAATTTTACCAGCCTTGCTTATTGAATTAAGTAAACTCTATTATAAACGGTTCAGAATATAAAGGACCTAGCTGCCCTTGATTATTCATCCTGTTATGCTTAATTAATGATATGTAACATTCTTAACCGGTTGTAAAAATTTGTGCTAAAAAAAATTATTTTTGATAGAGGCTTCCTGTGCTATAGGCAAAATAATAACAATCTCATAGGTTTTGTGGCGGCGGTCCGGCAAGCTGTTGAAATATTTTGCAGTTCACTTTCGGTTCAAATCCAACTTGTCGATGTAGCCAAATTGGAGAAAAGCTAACGGAAAACTAACTGAAAAAGAGTATACAGTGATGTTGAATTGCCTTGACGTGCAGCCATTTAAAAATATTTTTTGCATGAAAGAATTACCGATATATTTAGATTATTGCGCAACGACACCCTGTGATCCAAGAGTTTTGGAAAGGATGCTGCCTTATTTTACTGACTATTTCGGCAATGCTGCTAGTAAAGACCACCATTACGGATGGATGGCAAAAGATGCGGTCGAATTAGCAAGAGAACAAGTAGCTGATCTAATTGGTTCAAAACCAAATCAAGTGATATTTACTTCCGGTGCTACGGAATCTGTTAATTTGGCATTAAAAGGACTGATGGAAGGAACTAACCGAAAGCGCAGCCATATCATAACAACAAAAGTCGAGCATGAGGCCGTGTTAGATTCGTGTAGGTACCTCGAGCAGCAAGGAAATACGATTACATATCTCGACGTTGATAAAGAGGGGGGGCTTTCGCTTGAAGCATTGGAACACGCCATTACGCCCGAAACGCTTGCCATTTCAATTATGTACGCAAACAATGAAACAGGCGTGGTTAATCCGGTAAAAGAAATAGGCGCTATTGCACGGAAACATCAAGTTAAGTTCGTATGTGACGCTACACAAGCCGTAGGGAAAATCCCCGTTGATGTTCAAGCGGATGAAATCGATCTGTTATGTTTTTCGGCACACAAAATATATGGACCTAAAGGAGTAGGAGCACTTTTCATTAACGAGAAATCACAAAAGCCACTTGTTTTTAAGCAACAGCACGGAGGATCTCAGGAACGGGGTCATCGCGGTGGCACATTGAATATACCAGGCATCGTTGGCTTTGGTCAGGCTGCAGCTATATGTAAAGAGGAGATGAATGACGAGGGAGCTCGCCTACAATCGCTTCGAAATCGTTTTGAGGAATCACTCCTGGAAAAGGTAGCAGGCTCCACTGTCAATGGAAGAATAAACAGGTTACCTCATATAAGCAATATACGGTTCCCCGGGGTGGATGCAGAAAGATTATTACTGAAAGTTTCCAAATATTTAGCTCTAAGTCGTGGCAGCGCCTGTTCGGGGCTAATGCAGAAAGAATCGCATGTGTTAAAGGCGATGGGTTTAAGTAGGGAAGAAGCCGGCCAAGCGATTCGCATAAGTTTGGGTAGGTTTACAAAAATGGAAGACGTGGTATATGCTATTAACGTATTAACCGATGCTGTAGAAGAAGCATTATCGGGAAATGGATTAAGCGTATTAAAACCGCTAACTTTATAAATTTCATGAAAGAAATAAGGCAAATCTTAAGAGCATATGATATAGCTTGTCAAAAGGGACAGCGTGTAGCCTTGGCGACGGTTGTACACGTCGACGGATCCTCTTACAGAGGGCCAGGTGCGAGGATGCTGGTGAGTGAAGATGGCACCCTTACCGGCGCCATTAGTGGCGGTTGCTTAGAAGGAGACGCTCTACGAAAGGCGCTTATGGCTATTGCGGAACAAAGACCGCTATTGGCAACCTATGATACGAGCGACGACGAGGATGCTATTTTTGGTATGGGGCTAGGCTGTAATGGTATTATCCGCATATTGATTGAACCTATCAATACAAATGATGATGCGAACCCAATTGAACTTCTGAGAAAAGCCGCAGACACGCGAGAACCAAGCGTGATCGTTACTTTTTTCTCCTTAGACGACAAATGGAATCCCTTACAAGGAACCTATTTGCTGATGAAAAACAATAAGATGGTTGTTAAGTCCGGCGCACTACCCCTATCAATTGATATTTTCTTACATGATATCAATAAAACACTTGAACATAAGCATACGTATCTTGTAAAATACAACATTTCGACGACGTCTTCAAACCACAAAGAACTCACGGCAATTTTTGAATATTTAGCTCCCGATATTTCCTTAGTGATCGCGGGGGCGGGAAATGATGTTTTTCCGTTAATAGACATGGCTGAAGTGTTAGGTTGGCAGATTACATTAATCGACGGCCGACCGGCTTATGCAACAGCATCACGTTTTCCATCCTGTCATCTAATTGTTGCTGATGCCGATAAGGCATTGCATGAGGTTTTATTAGATGACAGGACAGCTGTCGTCTTAATAACTCATAACTATCAATATGACAAAAGCTTGCTAAACTCCTTACTATCAGAAAACAGAGTACCCTATATCGGCATGCTGGGTCCAAAAAAGAAAAAGCACAGCATGTTAACGGAATTACGTGAAGCCGGTGCCCATTGGCAAGAAGAGGCTTTAATTCATTTGTATAGCCCTATGGGGTTGAATATAGGCGCAGAAACACCGGAGGAGATAGCGCTGTCTGTAATTGCCGAAATAAAAGCTATTTTTGCTAGGAGAGATGGCGGGTCTTTACGGGATTATCCCGGAAAAATCCATAACCGAAACGATGAGATTGTCATATCGGATAACAAGCAATTTATAGGATAGTAATCAAAGGTGAAAAATATACAGAATGGAATTATTTTATTAGCGGCCGGTTCCTCTCAACGCATTGGTAGGCCGAAACAACTGCTATCTTATCGTGGGAGTACTTTGGTTCGCCGGAGTGTTCAGATTGCAGAAGCAACGAATCCTGCTGCATTAGTCGTCGTGTTGGGTGCAGCTGCAGATCTCGTAAAAGACGAAATACGAGGACAAAAGATTAACCTTGTTTATAATCCCGATTTTAAAAACGGAATTGCCTCCTCCATCCGGTGTGGAGTTGATTATCTCTTAAAACATTATGCGGCAATCGAGAACATAATTATTATGGTATGTGATCAGCCTTATGTAAGCAAGAAACATATAAACAGACTGATGGAAGAGCAGCGAAAAACAGATGCAAAAATAGTTGCGAGCTCATACGCGGATCAACTGGGCGTGCCTGCTCTGTTCAATAAAACATTGTTCAACGAGCTGACTCTCTTAACAGGAGATATAGGAGCAAAAAAACTCATCCAAAAACACAGAGCAGAAGCAATAGCCATTCCGCTGTCGTACGGTGAAATAGATGTGGATACAGAAGAGGCTTACACACGTCTAATTGCCTCAACGATTGAAAAAAAGCAATTAAAACAGCGAAAAAATGATAGTTGATAGATACAATAGGGTACATGATTATTTGCGGATATCGTTAACTGATAGATGCAACCTGCGCTGCTTTTACTGTATGCCCGAAGAGAGTTACGACTTTACGCCGATGAAACATTTAATGTCCGCAACCGAGTTAGAAATCATAGCTGGTCATTTTGTCCGATTAGGTGTAAATAAAATTCGACTTACGGGAGGAGAGCCGATGGTTAGAAGTGATTTTGGCGACATCATTTTGCGACTGGCGAAGCTGCCTGTAAGCTTGCATATTACAACCAATGCCATTCTATTAGATCGTTATTTTGATGTTTTACGAAAGGCGCGTATTGGCACACTTAATATTAGCTTGGACACCCTATCAGCCGAAAAGTTCAAAAGGTTAACCCGAAGAGATAAATTCGATTTAACTATGCGAAATATTCATATGGCGCTACAACAAGGTTTTCAGGTCAAAATCAATATGGTGGTGATGAGGGATTTTAATGAAGATGAAATATTGGATTTTGTGGCATGGACAAAAGAGGAAAGTTTGGATGTACGATTTATTGAATTTATGCCTTTTGAAGGTAATAAATGGACAAGCAATCAAGTATTCAGCCTCAAAGAAATCGTAAGTCTCGTTGAATCAAAACACAAAATTCAAGTGATTGAAGGATCATTACACGACACGGCCAAACATTATAAAATCAGTGGGCATAAGGGGCGGTTTTCAGTTATTAGTACAATGAGTGCGCCGTTTTGTGAAGGGTGTAATCGCTTACGATTAACCGCCGATGGAAAAATGAAGAATTGTTTATTCTCAAAAAATGAGAGTGATTTATTGAGCGCCCTGAGAGATGGTTTACCGCTCGAACCGTTAATTTTACAAAACATATCAACAAAAGCAGAAAAATTAGGCGGACAATTTAGCGTAGATTTCAGCAAGCTTAAGCAGGAGAGCCTCAAAAATAGAAGCATGATTAGTATCGGAGGCTAATAGACAAATAAATACAGATATATGGATCGATTGATTAGCGTTGAGGAAGCAAAAAACATAATTAATGAGCAGCAAATTAAGAAGAAAATTCTTCGTGTGCCTGTTCAAGACGCCTTGGGAAAAGTCTTGGCAACTGATTTATATGCTCCGATTGATATTCCTGCATTTCATCAATCTTCGATGGATGGCTACGCTTTTTCCTTTAAGTATTGGAAACAAGAACAATCACTTTCTGTAACCCATGAGATTCCTGCAGGAAGTAAGGGGCCGCTTCGGGTACCGGAAACCAATGCGGCACGTATTTTTACCGGTGCTGCACTTCCTTTAGGCGTAGATACGGTTGTCAAGCAAGAATTAATTGAACTAAAAGATAATCAGATTGTAATCAAAGATCCGTCTATTTCCTTAGGCGATAACGTGAGATTAAAAGGCTCGGAAATCAAAGAGGGAGAGCAAGCTGTGGCCGCCGGTACCGTGCTTGGCCCGGCTACCATTGGCTTTTTATGTGGAATTGGTCTGTCCGAGGTTGATATATTCGCGTCACCTTCCGTCGCTGTTATTGTTACAGGCGATGAACTTAAACAGCCGGGTACGCCCCTTGCTCATGGTGAAGTATATGAGGCATCTTCTGCTATGTTATCAGCTGCCTTGCTGCAAATGGGAATAAACAGAGTTAAAACATATTATGTGAAAGATAACTTAGATGACACAATTATCCAGCTACAAAACGCATTGGCATTTGCAGACGTGATAATTCTTACAGGTGGTGTAAGCGTTGGAGATTACGATTTTGTGGTAAGGGCAGCTGAAGCATGTGAAGTAGAAAAGCTTTTTCATAAGATTAAACAGCGCCCCGGAAAGCCGTTATTTTTCGGAAGGAAGTCAGAACAAATGGTCTTTGGACTGCCCGGAAATCCCTCATCTGTTTTAACCTGTTTTTACGAGTACGTTTGGCCGGCACTACGCTCCTTTGGAGGACACGAAAAGCAATTGAAGACATTAAAGGTACCCTTACGAATATCGTATACAAAAAATAATCAATTAATACACTTCTTGAAAGGATATTACGATAATGATAAAGTCACCATACTCCATGCGCAGGAATCTTATAGGCTACGCTCGTTCGCTATGGCCAATTGCCTTGTTGTACTGAATGAGGAAATGAAAACCTATTTAGAAGAGGAGTTGGTTGAAATACATTTAATTCCCACTTATGGATAATTTATTGGTATTTTACATAGTACTGTTTGCAGTTGCTTTTTTATATTCTTCCGTCGGACACGGCGGAGCTAGTGGCTACCTTGCCCTTATGGCTTTGTTCGGGATTACGCCTGCCGTAATGAAACCAACCGCCCTCATGCTTAATCTCTTCGTAGCACTTACTTCATTCACATATTATTATAAGGGAAAATATTTTAATAGTAGATTATTCTGGCCGCTCGCATTAGCTTCTATACCAATGGCTTTCGTGGGAGGAAGTATGGTGGTTCATGCCGATCTTTATAAAAAGCTATTAGGTATATTTCTACTCATCCCGATCATTCGTTTTTTATTTTTTAAAGATATAGAAGTAGATGAAACAAAAAAGCCGGCTATAGGTTGGTTGCTCTTGATTGGAGGAAGTATAGGTTTCTTGTCGGGATTGCTGGGAATAGGAGGTGGGGTCATACTCTCACCCATCTTATTATTGCTAGCCTGGACAAATCAAAAACAAACGGCGGCCATCAGTGCCTTATTTATTTTTGTAAATTCGTTATCAGGTTTGTTCGGTCAAATAACAAAGGGTATAACGTTTAGCCCGGATATGGTCAGTTATGTGCTTGTTGCCTTTACAGGAGGATTATTTGGCTCCTATTTTGGTGCCTTGCGTTTTCAACAATCAGCAATCAAGTTATTACTGGCCTTAGTTCTGATGGTCGCGTCCTTCAAATTATTTTTACCTAATTTGATATAAAATGTCTATTTCAATATTATTCTTTGGTCAATTAACCGATATTACAGGTTGTTCGCAATTGAAAATGGATCATGTCGAAGACACAGATCAACTGAACGCCGTTTTAACGGACCAATATCCTTTGCTTGCACAGACCAAGTATGTAATTGCAATCAACAAGAAAATCATTAGAACGAAAGTAGCACTATCCCACGAAGTAGAAGTAGCTTTACTTCCACCGTTCTCGGGAGGATAAAAAGGTGAGAAAATGGAAAAAGACATAATCGAGCGTTATCACCGACAAATTATTTTAAACGAGTTTGGCGTTGCAGGACAGAAGAAACTTTTGCAATCGTCAGTACTTATGATCGGAGCTGGCGGACTGGGATGTCCTGCTTTACTTTATTTAACTGCCGCAGGTCTTGGGAGAATCGGTATCGTAGACGATGGATTAATTGAGTTGAGTAACCTCCATAGGCAAATATTATACGGAACGCAAGATATTGGGAAGAAGAAAGTTGATTGCGCTAAAAGTGTGCTTCTACAGGTAAACCCGGGAGTTGAGATTGATTTATTCGACGAAAGGATCACCTCTGTGAATGCGCTGGATATTATAGCAGATTATGACATTGTAATTGACGGTACCGATAACTTTGAAACTCGCTATATGATCAATGACGCCTGCGCTATTCTGGAAAAACCACTGATTTACGGAGCTGTATCTAAATACGAGGGTCAAGTCGCTATTTTTGCAAATGGTATACATTACCGTGATATCTTCCCCTCTCCTCCGCGAAATGGGGAGATTATGAACTGTAGTGAAGCTGGCGTTTTAAACATATTACCCGGCATTATCGGCAATTTTCAAGCAAATGAGTGTATTAAGCTGGTAACCGGGATCGGTGAGCCACTTATAGGAAAACTTTTAACCTATAACGCGCTAAATAACCAAAGTTATACGATAGAAATTGACAGCACTGAGTTGAGCAGTCAATTAAAACCAAAAAGCCAAGAAGATTTTCGAAAAATTGACTACGGATATTTGTGTTCTGCGCCAATTGCAAGCGTAGAAGAAATCAATTCCGATCAATTGGCTGCATTATACATGAACGACCAAGTAGATATTGTAGATGTGCGCGAGATTTCCGAGAAACCAAAAATCACTAAATACAATCATCTAAGAATCCCGTTGTCTACTTTAAAGGACCAGGTCAAATTGATTCAAAAAGATACTGTTGTGTTTGTCTGTCAGAGCGGAAAGCGCAGCTTATTTGCTGCCGAACAGTATAAAGAAATCGTAGAGGTGCAGCAGAAGAGAGTTTATAGTTTGAAAGGAGGGGTAAGCTCATTGGCATGTCCGGTTTAATCTCGTGATGTTACCTAATAAAAAAAGCTTATTGAAAAAAACAGAGAAGTAAAATGGTTGATATTACTTATAAATTTAACACATTACGACAAGCGATTGCTATCGCTACTGTACAAGTATCATCAGAAGAGACAATACATGCCATTCGTAATAAGGCCGTTCCGAAAGGAGACATTTTCGAATTTTCAAGGGCGTCCGGCCTATTAGCTATCAAGAAAACAGCTGATTTGGTTCCCGACTGCCATCCCGTTCCCATTGAATATGCACATATCAGTTTTGAAATAGTAGAGCTATCGATCGTTATTCGAGTGGAAGTACACACAATTTACAAAACAGGGGTTGAAGTGGAAGCCATGCATGGTGCGATGAACGTTGCTCTTACCATATATGATATGCTAAAACCGATTGATAAGGCAATAGAGATAAGAGGCGTCAGGCTAGAGAGTAAAAAAGGAGGAAAATCGAACCTTCGGGAAGCCGTACCGATACCGTTTAAATGCGCCGTTATAGTCTGCTCGGATAGCATTGCACAAGGTGTAAAAGAAGATCGTTCGGGGAAAATCATAGCAAGTAAGCTGAAAAAATATGATATTCAGATTAGCGAATACATCATTATCCCCGACGAGAAAGATATTATCCGGGAAAAGGCAAATTATTTTAAAGAAAATGGTTATCAACTGGTGCTCTATACCGGAGGTACGGGCCTTTCATCACGTGATGTAACCCCTGACGCCATACGGCCCTTATTAGATCAAGAGATCCCCGGAATTATGGAAGCCGCCCGCGCATATGGGCAACAGCGCACGCCTTTGTCAATGCTATCGCGAGGCATCGCAGGTTTTATCGGAGAAATGCTAATCATTACGTTGCCGGGCTCCACAAGAGGGGTTGAGGAAAGTATAGATGCGTTGTTCCCAGCTATTTTACACGTTTTTAAAATAAAAAAAGGATTTAACCATGGATAACCCAATCAATCCAATTGATCCGTCATGGGACGTTGTTTTTTGACATATAATTCGTCAACCAAAACAATAATAACCACTAACAACGGGGTGGCCAATATAATTCCCAAACCTCCCGTTAGCGTTCCGAACAATACTTGGCTGATTATTATGAGCGCGGGAGGAATCTTTATCATTACATTTTGGATCATTGGAGTAACAACGTTGCTTTCTATTGCTTGAATGACCACATAAAGCAGGGCGATTAATAGCGCGGTATTGGCACTTACGGTAAATCCGATCAAAACGGCAGGAATCATAGCGATTAAAGGCCCAAAATTTGGAATAAAATTCAGAAAACCGGCTAGAAAAGCCAAGGCGAGTCCCATAGGAACACCGATAAGGGACAATCCGATAAAGGATAACGAGGCGATGAAAAACATCGCAATTAGCATCCCCTTTAACCATCCTTCAATGTGAAGTCCAGCCTTCGGATTACATCCCTTGCTTGCTTTTTATTTCCGGGGGGGATCAGTTTTATAATTCCTTCACGATATAGTTTAGGGTTAACCGTAAAGAAAATCCCGATAAAAAGAATGATATACATATCGCCCACCACTCCAAAACTCGTTCGAAACACATCCTGAAAAGATTTCATCATCTTTTCGCCATTTCCGTCAGACAGATAAAAAAGTAATTTCCTGCCTATGTCAGAACGGCCTAAACGTTCCCTTACATCCCTCAAAATTTCTGGTATATCCTGTGTCATTTCACCTACCTGCATAGAAATTTTCGCTCCAAGAAACCAAAACAGAACACCCACCAACGCAAGCGTTATAAAGATGCCTGTTAACAGGCACCATCCATGACTAAGTTTAATTTTTCTTTCTAAAAGGTTGGCCAGCCCATGAAAATATATTGCCATCAGTGAACCGGCAAAAACCATAAGCAAGACATTAAACGCAGCCTTTAAGATAAAAATAACAATAACCAGGAGAGAGATGATGCCAACAGTTATCCACAACTTTCTTGTATAATGCTTTAAATCATTTTTTTCGGTCTCCCGGGAGTTATTTTCCGACATTATCTTCTCTATTATTTCTTTTAAACTGCAGTATTTGCTAAACGATGATGGTTTATCAGTGCTTTGGTAATCGTTTTACCAATTTGTTCGATTGTCTGGCTAATAATGGCGTCAGGTGTTCCCGTAAACAATTCTCGACAGTTCATCACTTTCTTTCCAAGAACAATACTGTAAAACATGGTTCCAACAGGCTTTTCAGCACTTTCGCTACCTCCGGCACTTGGCAATCCGGTTACCGCCACTAACACGTCAGCATCTATTAAATTTTTCAGCCGAACGGCCATTTCTTGTGTTACCTCTTTTGATTCGGGGGAATACTGATCTACCAAGCTTTTAGGTACACCTAGGAGTTTTTCTTTAAGCTTCGCATCATAACAAACTATGCCACCTTTTAGGAAGCTCCCTGCCTCTGGCAGTTTCGCGAAGGTTGATGTCAAACTACCCCCGGTAGCGCTTTCAGCAAAGGCGATAGTTAAACGGTTGTCTTTAAGTAATTTAGCACATTGCTCAATGGCTACTGAATCTGTTTCTATCATAATTATATCATTACTATAGAAATAACCATCCTAATTTTATTTTGTTCTGTAGCTGTTAAAGATTACTTCGTTCTTTGGGGCAATAATCCCTGATGTTTATCTTGCGCACTATCAACTTGATCAGAAACGATAAATTGGCGTAACTCACCTTTCTCCCAAGCATTAGCCATCGGATCCACCGTTGGGAAAGGAATTTCACTTCGTTGTTTTTTTCTTTCTCTAGATGAAACGCCCAATCTGTGATCCCTATCTCGTAGTAGATCATTTTTTAATTGTCCATCGCGTGTAAATCCCATCATAAGCATGGGACTGCCTATGGGTAAGGTATGTTGCTGATCGGTATGCCATGTATGTATGGTCTTACCGTAAGTGGAAATTAATTTTTCCATGAGTTCCTTTTCCACTGCTTCCGGAATGCCAGGTGCAACCAGCGTACCTGATTTGACTTCGTAATGATGCGAGTGCCATAGTTTTTTTTCTTCCTTAGGCAAGGTATTAAACAGTTTTTCAGTGACTATATATTCAATACCCATTATTTTCGAGTCTTTCGAATTGCCATCAAAAATAATTGCTTGATAGAAATCTTCATTTAATTGGCTAACATAATGATGCGCTTCCATTTGAGCATTCATATTACCATTGTAAAAGTGAAAGCCGTTTAGATAGACGTTAAATGCACTTAAAGGAGCTTTATTCTGTAGTATATCAGCACCCGTGTTTAATGCTTTGTCTTTGATTGTTTTATCTTTTCCCTGCTCATTCACATATGTTTGCGTGTTATTTCCTCCACAAGCAAAAATAAAAACAACGGAAACGATGGGCACTAGTGTTCTCATAGAGTCGATATTAGTTAGTTTCATTATGTTCCAATTAAGATGCCATGTTTTTGAGGATACGCTTTCTAAGGAAGATATTAAGTAAACCATTTACTAAAGCAGTACCACTCCATTCCAATTGTTATCTAAGATGTAAGACACTCTATTATGTATTTTAGTACACTATTAAAATGAAGCCAAAAAAAAATCAATGTTAATATGTTTGAAGAATATAGTTGAAAATGCCGTTTTGAACACCTTATCCATTTATTTTTAAGAATGTATTTTTTTAGGCAATTAGGTAGAGATATTGTATAGGAATGTTAAGTAATTTAAACAATAAACGATTTACTTCAGCATTATGAACAACATACAAGAATTGAGCAACGAAAACTCTACACTATCTATTTTTTTCCATACTATGATCAGCGAAATATATTGGTCGGAAAAACATCTCGGAAATGTGCTACACACCATGAAAAGCACGGCAACGACCGATGAACTTAAGAAGGCTTTCGATATGCATATGAGCGAGACGCATGAACAATTGAGACGAATAGAGCAAATATTTGATCAGTTAGGAAAACCAATCAATGAAAGAAGCAGTCTCGGTATGCAGGGATTATTTGATGAAGGCTGGCGAGTTATTGACGAAACAGAGGAAGGATCTTTCCAGCGAGATGTAGCCTTGGTAATTGCAGCGCAAAAGGTTGAGCACTATGAAATTGCCTGCTATGGCAGTCTTATCAATCTGGCAACATTACTCGGATACAATTCGATAGTAGGGTTGCTTAAACAAAGTTTAGAAGAAGAAAAAGCGACAGACGCTAAATTGACTAAACTGGCGGAAGAACAGCTGAATAAAGCCGCTAAGCGTGAATTGTCAGATGAGCCAACACCGATAAGTGTAAGCGGCCGAAAGAAATCGTCAAAAGCACCGCTGAAAGAAGAACGGGAGACTAATGTTGCAAAACAGGGAGCTAAAGGGACTAAATCACCTACGGGGACAAGCAAAGGGAGTAAAGCTAATAAAACTGATAAAATGGACGGGGAATCAAAGATTAAGAAATAAACAAAGGTTGAGTTATGGAATTTACAATAAAAGAACCTGTTACCGACACTGTGGTACGTTTGAGTGCTGAACCTGAGGACTATAACGGACAACAGGGCTGGCGGATTCTTTATCCGGATAAAGAATCGTTTGTGATTGTAAAGGAGGGTGAGGATTGGAAAGTTGTCGATGAAGAGGATTTTAATCCGGAAATATTGTCGGTAATCGTTAATGGTCTTCGAGAAAGGGCGAACAATCCAAATAGTGATGTTGTATTCTGATAGAATTAGCTCCATCTTATAATAAACGAAGGCTGGTTTTTAAATATACCAGGGAACTCAATAGTAAGCAAAAGCAATTATGTAAGAATGAAAGATATAATTTTTATTCATGGCATGTTCTTAACTGCCAAAAGTTGGAAACCGTGGGAAAAATTCTTCGGAGCGCGTGGTTATAATTGCCGTTCGCTTTTTTGGCCTTTACATGAGGACGAACCTGCTATTCTTAGGAGCAATCCACCTGCTAATCTTGGCGATCTACATTTAGACGAGGTGGTAGCGAGTATGACGCATGAAATTTTGAAGCATGACAAGCCAGTCGTTATCGGTCATTCAGTTGGCGGTTTAATAGCCCAGTTACTTGCCAATAAAGACTTAGTTAGCCTTGCTGTAACCATTAGTTCCGTTGCACCGAATGCTATGCTTGAATTCGATTGGAACTTTATTAAAAACAGTGCGCTGATAACAAATCCGCTAAAGGGCAATAAGCCTTTTGTGATGGACGAAACTTCTTTCCATCAATTTTTTGCCAACACATTAGATAAAAGCACTTCCGACATAGCTTGGGAGGACTACGCTGTTTATGATAGTCGTAATATTTTACGCGATTGTATGGGACCGGTAGGCCAAGTCGATTTAAATAAACCACATATCCCATTACTTTTTATAATAGGGGAAGAAGACAAAATTATCCCCGTGGCTTTAGCGCAAAAAAATGCAAGGGCTTATACAGATAGTGAGAGCATTGTCAATTTTAAATCTTTTCCCCAACGAAGCCATTTCATCTGTGGAGAACCAGGATGGGAAGAGGTGGCGGATTATGTATATACCTGGATTAAAGGCCAGCAAACCGAACCCTCTGTAAAATTAATATAGCATAGCTTATAGCTATCATTCTCAACCTACGGTACTGCGGCACCCTTAAACAGTTCTTGTGATGTGGCGCGACTATCTGATGCTTGAGACCACTAGAGAAGAAAGGGATATGAAAAGAAGATATAGGAAAAATTTCAGTGATAAAGTCATCGTCATAACCGGCGCGTCTAGTGGATCAGGTAAAGCAATGGCAGAACAGTTCGCTCTAGCAGGAGCAACCTTGGTATTAGCGGCTAGAAACATAGAAGCACTAGAAGAGCTGGCATCCGATTGCCGATCTCTTGGAGCTGAGGTTCTCGTCCAGCAAACCGATGTCTCCAAGCCTTTAGAAGTTATTCACTTGGCTGATATGGCAGCCTCTTTTAAAAAAAGAATTGATATATGGATTAACAATGCCGGTGTTCTGGCGGTAGGTAATTTCGAAGATATGCCTATAGAAGTACATGATCAACTTATTCAGACTAACCTAATGGGTTATTTACATGGTGCGTATACAGTAATACCCTATTTTAAGAAGCAGGGCAGAGGAACGCTCATTAATAATATCTCGGTTGGCGGCTTTTTACCAGTACCTTATGGCGTAAGTTATTCCGCCAGTAAGTTTGGTATTAGAGGCTTCTCAGATGCATTAAAGGCGGAATTAAGGAAATGGCCTCATATTCATATTTGCGATGTATATCCTGCTTTTCTTGATACACCGGGTATGTCGCATGCGGCCAACTATACCGGAAAAGTGATTCAACCGATGCCTCCTGTACATGACCCTGTCAGATTTGCAAAAAGTATATTGAAATTAGCTGATAATCCTGCAAGCTTTAACTGGGTTCATCTGTCTGCCGCCGCGCTTTCTCTTGCTTACCGGCTTTTCCCAAAGCTAACTTCGTACTTTTCTTATAGGATAATTTCATCATACCTGAAACGCGCAGATTTATCGGTGAAAACTGATGGTAATGTTTTTCTTCCGCTCGCCTATAATGTAGGTATAATAGGTGGGTGGCGATACGCTACGAAAGAGAAGATCAGACCTACTTTAGCGAAAGGTGCCTTAGGAATCCTCGGATTAACGGCTCTGTTGTTAGTAGCACCGCTATTATCTAGGAAGGTAAAAGGAATTGCAAGAAAACGTCAACTGTCTGAATAAATCATCTCTATTAGCTGCTTTTATTTTCTTGAACTGTCCCTTTGAGCAGCGCTATCGGTGTTCATTGGATACATTTTTTCACTTAAAGTTGAATCTGAAGGCTGCTGCTTTTCAATCGTGTCCGGATCGAACTGTTCTTCTACATCATCAGGTGATTGACTGTCACAGCCACAACCATTTATAAAAAAGACAACGAAGAAAATAAAAAAGAGCAATTTGGAGCTTTTCATAGTGTTTTTTTAATAGATAGATCAATTTTTATTCCATTTGACTTAAATATACGCTTTCGATGATAGTCTTTTGATTGCAGCCGGTATTTATCCCAAATTTCTATTTTTAGCGAGTCGGTCCAACAACATTTATATTTGGCGAGGCAGTCTTTTCATTTGGACCGATTTTTTCGGTGTACTAAAATTTGTATACCGCTGTAACTCTTTTTAACATAAATAAATTCATATCCTGAAAATCTGTGCATTTTTTAAGCAGTCAATATTAGGCATGAGCAAAATTGGTCGATGGCAGGAATATTGTACCCGATGGTATACGACTCACATATAGATGTAACATGATACCAAACAAGAATAACAAAATAAATATCGATATCAATGGAGCAGGTAAAATAGAGACCGTAGATGTATTACGGCAAGGAGATGTTTTCGTTATTAACAGGGGGGGAGGTGAGCAGTTGTCGATTATTAGCAATGGTGAAGGCACATGGCGTTTAGTCAATGGAGTGGCCGATCAACAAAGCGTCGATAACATTGGAAAGGCCTTAATTTCCCATTTCGGCCTAAACAAAGTACTAAACACGGAGAGATTTAAATAAGCGATCACTTTTTTCACAAAATAGCTGAAGTCGTTTTTTGTTATTTTCATATTGTTTGGTCACTAATACCAAAGGGTAATCTATTCTTTCTCATACAAAGACACCATTAGTAAAGCAAAGAAAAAGCGTATAGAAATTTGGTCTAATTTTGCTATCAGGTAATATTAGCTTATGCGCAAATGAAGCTAAGGTGTTTTTTTTGTTCTTCGTTTCAGTATGGCAACCAGCTGCTCATGCCAATTGATAATATTTCCAATTACAAAATATTCACGTAGGTTATTTTTTATACTCGTTCGCATAATACGTTTGACAATGTCTTTTTCAACTTCGCCAACCTCTTTCACGCGACCTAAGAACTCAAGTGCAACCAAGGCAAGTAGCGCCCCGATTAAAAAAAGAAAATTCCATTCATGTAAAGAAAGGAGTTTAACCAGCTTGCTATAATAGGGGCTACTCAACTGGGCGGTCACCAAAATTTTTATATCGGTAAAATAGTCTGCCAAAAAGCCACCGATTAATGGTGCAAGCGATGAAAAAACGGCCGTGACAATATTCTTTACCGATAAATAAACAATAGCGTCGCCCTTTGGCGCTAATTTTAAGCCAACATTCGTTAATGATAAGTTAATACCTGCCGTAGCGATCCCACTCAAAATATATATGATTACCAATAGCGCGAGGTTGGCATATAAATGTGAATAAATCCCTACGAAACACCATCCAATAATACAGGCGATATAGAGTGGTGCACTTAATCTAATAATACTTTTATTGCTATATCGATCAGAAAATATGCCCCATATACGTAGTGTCAATATACTGAATAGTTGACTTATAATTCCCAAAACAATAATATACGACAGCGGTAAGCCTAAGCTTTTTATTAAAAAAACAGTGAAGAATGGCGTAGCGATGTTTAATGCAAATACCCAAGCTGAGTTGAAAACAAGTAATCGCCTGAAGTTGTCGTCTTTTAACGGAAGTGTGAACAAAGAAAAAATATTGGCACTCGTCAAGTAAGACTGAGGTTCCGGTGCTCTAGACAATAAATATCCTCCTAAAATCCCTATGCCACCTGCAATTATAAAAAAGGTTGCATACGTATATAATTCGTATTGCGGATAACGATTTTTTACAAAATCGAGTAAAAGCGCCAATATTATGCTTAAAATAACATTTACTGTTTGCGTATACCTGCTGCGTTTAGAAAAATAACTTCCCAGCATATTCTCAGGAACCATATCTTTCATCCACGAGTTCCAACTGGGCCCTGCGATAGAGCCAAAAAAATAATAGAAAAAAAGAAAGAAGATCAATATATTTACCGAAATGTCTGTTGTCCACCATACGGTAAGACCTATAAGAACCAAGGGTGTCCTTGCTAAAAAAGCACAGAAAACGGCTACAGCCCTTCGATTATTATATTTACGCACAAGCCATATTGATATGAGCTGGGAGAGATTGGTAATCATGGGTAATGCGGCAAGCAAACCGATCTGAACATTATTAGCACCTATCAAAATCGCTAAGGCAACTAAAAACGCTCCGCTTGTAAAAGAGGTCATGATTTCAGCAGCGAGTCCGTCCCATATAACCATATTAAGTCCATGGCGAATTTCCTCTTCTGTTAATACTTCTTTAGGCGTTAGCTTCATGAGAGTACAGATTTTTTGAATATTAGTCCAACTATTATTCCTAAAAGTCTCATGAGTAAAGATTCTCCGGTATGCTATAATTTTTTTCTTTTAAGATAACCAAGGCATAATGATACGAAGCAAATTCAACGGAAGACAGATTTAGTTATTGTATGTGTTAAACAAAACAGATACTATAACGTTCTTATTGCGAACATAGATCCTGTCAAAAAAACATGAAACCCGGCGACAACCACCATAAAAATAATTATAGAATCGATCACGATGAGCATAATCTTGCCTTGTTGACTCAACAAAAACAACTCACAGAAGAGAAGTATTTTTTCCTTCTCGACAATATTAATCAAGGCTTCTGTATTATAGAGCTAATCTGGAACGACCGGGAAGTCCCTATCGATTATCGGTTTATACAGGTAAATAAAGCATTCGAACGACAAACGGGCATTAAGAACGCCGTTGGTCGTACAATGAAAGAAATAGAACCATCACATGAGGAGCACTGGTTTCAAATTTATGGGGAAATAGCGAAAAGCCGCAAAGCGCGACATTTTGAAGCGCAAGCCGAGCTTCTTATCGGCGGTTGGTATGAAGTGGACGCCTTTCCGATGGAACATGATACCAATAAAGTAGCTATATTATTTAACGACATTTCAGAAAGAAAAAGAGCAGAAAAACTTACAAAAGAATTTACATTACAATTAGAACGAGAGGTTAAGGAACAGACAGCAGCCTTAAAAGAAAGTCAAGATCTTTTGCGGGCAACATTGAACAGTTCAAAAATATAACGCAAGTATTGCAGGCCATTCGAGATGAAGAGGGCATGATTGTCGACTTTCGATACGTCTTTTCAAATAAGTTGGGGGAGCGAATTTTTGGGCATATTGCCGGCACGAACATATCGTCGTATGCTAATCACCTCGATCTGTTCGATCGTTATTCACGGATAGTTGAAACCGGCAAGGATAGTACATTTGAACAACCTCTTTCTATAAATGGAACACTGAGGTGGTATGATATGACGCTAATTAAGCTAAATGACGGTTTAGTGGTAAAAGGCTTGGATATTACCGAAAGAAAAGAAGCCGAAATTAATCTGAGAAAAAGCAACCAGTTACTCCAATCCATTTTTGACACAAGTTTAATTGGCATGTCTGTGTTGGAGGCGATACGCGATGACAGCGGCCGCGTAACCGATTTCCGCATAAAGATCGTCAGTAAAGAACTTGAACGGGAAACTAAGCGCTCAGACTTGGAAGGGAAGCTTTACTTACAAGAATATCCCGGAATAAAAAAGGTGGGTATTTTTGACATGATGCTCCGTGTAATCGAAAGTGGTAAGCCGGAGCAGATGGAATATCTATATACATACGATGGCTTTCATAAGTGGTTCTCTTGTATGTTTGTTAAAATGGACGATAGCTTGGTGGCCACTAATCTTGATATAACCGAACGGAAGATCGCTGAAGAAAAGATAAAGGAGGACGATGCGCTTTTACGAGGTATCGCTGAAGCTGCACCTGATATGGTATATGTAATTGACATCCGTTCGATGCAGATGGTATATGGGAACAATAAACTAGCTAAACTTCTCAATAGGTCATTGAACGACATCAAAGAAATGGGCGCCGAGCTTTTCGATCGAATAATTTACGCGGACGACCGCGCAAAATTTGATAATAACATTGATGCGCTCAGGCAAACAACGAAGGACGACGAAATAAAAGAGCTTGTATATCGACTAGTAGATGGTTATGGCAGATTGCATTGGATTCAGACACGGAGAACGGTATTTAAACGAGATAGTGATGGCCGACCAACTCATATCATAGGTATCTCGCTGGATATTACCGAGCAGGTATATTTACAAAAGAAGAACCTTCAATTAAGGCTGGAACGAAATGAACTGGAAAAGAAACAGCAACGGGAGATTTTTATGGCAACGCTGAATGC
Source organism: Olivibacter sp. 47 (assembly GCF_030372825.1). Lineage (NCBI taxonomy): Bacteria > Pseudomonadati > Bacteroidota > Sphingobacteriia > Sphingobacteriales > Sphingobacteriaceae > Olivibacter > Olivibacter sp. 47. The sequence continues at coordinate 3,247,302 of NZ_JAUCNR010000001.1, read as the reverse complement.
TCAGGAGGAAGAGAGGCGGCGGATCGCCGAAAACTTACATAACGGTTTAGGACAGTTATTGTACAGTGTAAAGCTTAACTTGGAGCAATTGAATCCTAAATTGGAAAATGATCCTGCAATTCATTTCAACTCACTAAAACAAGCTGAACGGCTGTTAACGGAAGCTATTAGAGAAAGCAGGAGGATATCACACGAGCTGATGCCTGCTATTTTAGAGGACTTTGGTTTGCAAGCCGCTATCGAAGATATATGTGAGCAGTTCAATAAGACTATCGATTTTAACTGCCAATTTCAGGGGCTGGATAGAAAGCTTGACAAACATATCGAAATAGCCGTATATCGAATGGTTCAAGAGCTCATCATCAATATTATTAAACATGCGCGAGCTACTCGAGCATCTATTTTAATAACACTTAATGGCGACATAATCTCCATTTCTATTGAAGATAATGGCGTGGGTTTCCGAGAAGTATCTCCAAAACGCGGAATAGGCCTAGGCACAATCCAAAACAAAGTCAAATTATTAAATGGTACTGTTGACATAAAGTCAACGAAAGGAAACGGAACAAAGATTCATATCCACTTTCCTTATAAGAAAGGAAAAAGTTGAAAAGAATCCTTAATTAAGTTACATAAAGAAAAAATAAGCAATAGCAAGCGCTACTATTGCAACAATGATCGCCCAATGGATCGTAAAACCTACTTTTTTATCATCCTTTTCCTCAAGTGCTGCTTTCGGTGGCCCAGGATTTTCTTCATGTTTTCCGTAATCGGTTTCCATCTTCGTTTTCGAACTATTTGCTTTGTCTTCTGTCATGTCTTCTATGCTATTGCTACATTAAGGTAACAGCCCAAACGCCCTAGTGTTTTTATAGAATGGAAAAAAAATGGAACGGTTTTTAACATGTCCTAAATCAAGAATTTCGTGTATGTAATATTATAATTTCTTCCTTCGTCGCAATTTAAACACCGACACCGGCATATTGAATCAGTTTTTGGCAAGGCTATTGGGCGTTCTAATATATGAGGCAACGCAGGAATAAGATGTGGGTGGCATTCGCACTAGTTATTGCGGCCGCCATGTTGTTTCGTTTCGCAATTGCCATTGTACACAATGACTTTAGCGTGGTAATAATCATATGCGGTGCTACTTTTTTATTTTTAGGATCACTTGTGGCGTTTGCTATTTATTTCAAAGAATGAAATGAATATACATCGTAAAAATGGTCAAAAGCTAAGGTTCGGTATCCATAGTGATAATAGTTGAGTGAAATTTTAAAGCTGGCGCAATAGGAGATATGAAAAAATGGGTAACAGAAATCACGGCAATAGATCCACATACCAGGGAACTTAAAAAATGGTTGGGGCCTTATATCACAGCTCCGACTATGGAAGCGGCGACATTGTATTGTCAGAAAAATGGATTAGGCTACTGTGAAGTGACGGGGCAGTTGATCAGCGAAATCCCTTGTAAAGAAAACAGTTACACTCCCGACTGGGTAAGAAGAGTGGATTTTGATAACCTTAACTAAATCGCAAAGACAAGACTAGTCGCTCCTGCAGGGAAACAAAAGTTGCTGTATATTGTTTACCTTACAGTTGCCTTATTCTGAAAAAGGAGATAGGCAGTACGATTTAATCTAGAAATAATGGCAACTATAAATCGTGACGATCTTTTAAAACTAGGTTTTGAAGATTCAGAAGGTCCGGTATCAAGCGATAATTTCGACTATATTGTTATAAGATATTATATACATAAGGATAAACCGTGGATAGGTATCGAAGAGCATTACCCAAAAAAATACGGAAATCAGGTCGATCCTTCCCACGTTACTTCTGCCGTCATCAATTATGGAACAAAAAAAGGTAAAATTGTCTATAACAAAGACGAGGTAAATGCTTTTTTATCTTCACAAGGTAATATTCCATTTAAAAAAAATCCAAAACTTTAGCGAACGAATAGGGGTGTATAGAGAGTATGTTGTCATGCATTAAAATAAGATGCATGATGAAAGCTTTTCTATTCTTTATTATTGGAGCGCTATTCGCTCTTCCATGTTTTTCCCAAAACAAGTTTACCGTTAGCGGCACTGTTAAATCAGCCAGTAAAGGAGAAACTGTTATTGGTGCCACAATAAGTGCTGGGGGTAGATATGTAACGCAGACCAATGAATATGGTTTTTATTCGCTCACAGTACCGACCGGTACATACGAGCTGACAATTTCCAATGTGTCGTTTGCACCTTATAGCCAGCAAATCATCGTAAATAAGGATATCACCCTGCATGTAGAATTAATAGATGATGCCCAAACCTTGGATGAAGTTGTGATATCTTCAAGTAGGGGTAGAAGCTTAAGTAGCCCTCAGATGGGACTAGAAAGAGTCACTCCCAATGAAATTGCAAAAGTTCCCGTTTTAATGGGCGAAAAGGATGTTGTCAAAGTGCTGCAATTATTACCAGGTATTAAATCAGCAGGAGACGGCAGTAGTGGGATGTACGTGAGAGGAGGAGCCGCTGATCAAAATTTAGTACTGCTAGACGAAGCTAACGTATATAACGCTTCGCATTTACTTGGCTTTTTTTCAACTTTTAATTCAGATGCAATAAAAGATGTCTCTGTTTATAAGTCAGGTATGCCTGCGCAATACGGTGGAAGGTTATCATCCGTTCTGGATATCAAAATGAACGACGGAAATAATCAGGATTTCAATGTAAGTGGAGGTGTGGGACTTATATCAGCTAAACTGAACGTGGAAGGCCCCATACAAACCGGAAAATCTTCTTTTCTTTTAACAGGACGCAGAACATATGCAGATATGTTTCTAAAATTATCAAACGATTCAAGTATAAATAGTAACTCGCTGTATTTCTATGACTTAAATGCAAAATTGAATTATCAATTGGGCGAGAAAGATCGCATTTACTTTTCAGGATATTTAGGAAAAGATCATCTTGGTGTTGGCGACTTGTTCGGACTTGATTGGGGAAATAAAACTGCAACTATGCGTTGGAATCATGTTTTCAACAGCAAACTTTTTTCAAATACATCATTGATATACAGCAATTACGATTACAATATATCTATTAACAGTGGAACTAATAATTTTGATATCCGATCAAACATACGCGATTATAACTTTAAGCAAGAGTTTCAATGGTATCCTAATAACCGCAATAGTATAAGAATGGGACTTAATTCCATATACCATAATATCAAACCAGGTGAGGTAAGAAGCAAAAATGAAGAGTCATCGATTAATGATATACGCATGCAGAACCGCTATTCATGGGAAAATGGGATTTATGCAAGTAATACTTGGAGCGTGTCAGATAAGTTTAACCTAACCTACGGTCTGAGGTTAAGTACTTTTAGTATACTTGGCGAAGGGGACTTCTACAATGTTAACAGTGAAGGTAAAGTTATAGACACCACGCATTATGGCAAAGGTGATTTTGTAAAAACGTATGTAAATCTTGAACCTCGCCTCGCTGCCAGTTATCAATGGAACAGTGCCAATTCAGTTAAAGCTTCTTATGTTCGCAATGCGCAATATCTCCATTTAATTTCTAATAGTACCAGCACGAGCCCCACAGATAAATGGATTGCAAGTACAAATATTATAAAGCCCGAATTATCAGATCAGTTTTCAATAGGTTATTACAGAAACCTTGCAGACAATCGCTACGAACTTAGCGTTGAATCTTATTATAAGACACTCCAAAACCAAATCGATTATCGGGATGGTGCCGACGTTTACAATAGCAACAACGCTATTGAAACCGAGCTGCTGTATGGAAAAGGCAGGGCATATGGGATCGAATGGTTATTAAAAAAGAGTACAGGCAGATTAACGGGATGGATAAGTTATACGTTATCAAAAACAGAACGTAAAATCGATGGGATTAATAATAATGAATGGTATAATGCCCGACAAGATCGAACACATGATATAGCTATTGTAGCCATGTACCAACTAAACAAGAAGTGGACATTATCAGCCAACTGGGTATTTTATACCGGTGACGCTGTTACTTTCCCCGCCGGAAAATACATAATTGACGATCGCACAGTTTATTATTACACAGCACGTAACAGTTATCGCATGCCTAATTACCATCGATTAGACCTAGGTGCAACCATGCAGCTAAAGCAGAAAAAAAGATGGAGTTCTGAACTTAGCTTTAGCCTATACAACGCTTATGGTAGAGAGAATGCTTACACCATTGAATTTATGGATAGTAAGAATGATCCCAATAAAACAGTTGCTAATCAAATCGCTCTTTTTAAGTTCATCCCCTCAGTTTCATACAATTTTAAGTTTAAATAAATTATTACCATGCATTTGAATAATATACATCCTATAATGAACGATCGTTCAAACTTTATAGCCTATACAGTCTTTAAGAAATATTGGAATAGGTTGTTTAGCATCATATGCTTAACTGTAGGCGTTCTATTAAGTTCTTCCTGCGAGAAAGAAATTGATATCGAACTCAAAGGAGCTGATCAACGCTATGTAATAGAAGGGGTTATAACGGATCAAGAGGGGGGATGCAAAGTATTGATAAGCAAGACAAAAGATTTTAATGACGATAATAGCAGAGTAACTGTTACAGGAGCGCAGGTCTTTATTAGTGAGGGGGCCGAAACGCATGAGCTGCAGGAAACCGAAGTCGGAACTTATACTGCACCTACTTTGAGAGGCTTAGAAGGACATACCTATAACTTACGAGTACAGATTGGTACTGAAATATTTACTTCAAGTTCTACCATGCCCGCATTGGTTAAGATGGATAGTCTTTATATTGTTGATGACCTGATATTCGGAGATAATTATAAACTGCCAACGATTGATTTTCAGGACCCGGCCAACGTAGTGAATAGCTACCGTTTTTTATTATATGTAAATGGAGTAAAAAAGAAACAGATTTTTGTTATAAACGATGAGTTGTCTAACGGGAAGGCAAATTCGATTAGGTTATATGCAGATGTGGGCGAAGATGAAGACAATCCGGAAAACAGACGCATCAGAAGCGGCGATCTTGTACGGGTAGAAATGTTAGGTATCGATCAAGCCGTCTACAAATATTTCTTTAGTTTGGATAATAGTGCAACGGGAGAAAACCAATCAGCCACGCCTTCTAACCCCGTGAGCAACATACAAGGAAATGCCTTGGGATACTTTAGCGCTCATAACATACAAAGTAAAGAAATCAGCGTTCCGTAAGCGAATCAAAAAAACATGAGTACCTCCTTATTGTCGAAGACAAAAGTTAAGGAGGTACTCTATTGTTTTCCAGCTCGACTAATACTGATAAAAAATTGCTTATATTTCATACAATATGTTATTTTTACCAAAGCTTATCGACATCGTGTATGAATGACAAACTGCAACAAGCGTTCGATTTATTTGACGCTTATAATAAAAGAGATCCAAACCGAATTATTTGGGAGGGGCAATCCTTCCCCCAAGAATACTTCTTGGCAATCAAATTACATGATTGGATAAAAAAGCTGGATCCTCAGGCAGAAGAGACACTGCTTCTTGCGTCAAGGTGTCAGCATATCGGTCGCTGGGAAATCCCACGTGAAAGCTATGCACCCGATAGAGAAGGTTATTTAAAATGGCGGAAAGAACTGGCTATTTATCACGCAAAGAAAGCAAGCGAAATTCTAAAAGAGGTCGGCTACTCAACCGATCAAATTAATGCAGTCCAAAATATTATCCTTAAAAAGAAAATAAAGGTAAATTCAGCTGTCCAAACAATGGAAAATGCGCTTTGCCTTGTATTTCTTGCTTATCAGTACGAAGAATTCTATCCCAAGCATCGCGATAAAATTGTAAATATCTTAAAAAAGTCCCTGCTAAAAATGGATGCCCACGGCCATAGCTTCGCGCTTTCCTTGCCTTATTCCCCCGATGGGCATGAATATATTAAAGAAGCGCTAAAACTAATTCATTAATATACCCTCAAAACATTACGCCCATAAAACGGTTAGCTATATTGGAGCACTCCTAAGCTCCACAGCACAACCTACATCAATATTTCTCTAAATAAAACAAATATTCACATAAATATTGTGAAATTATCACAAATGCGTACCTTAGTATATACAATGATATTGAACTTCGGTTTGAATATTAGCATCTTGTGAATCGACCATGAAACTATTGAAAAAGGTTCTTCCGGTGAAAGAGATATACACCGAATTATCAAAAAAAGATATCATAGAACGTCTATGTAGCATTCGTATAACCAATTATGATAATCAGCAAATTGCGATACATTCTTACATGAAGGTTTATGATGACCGGATACAGATAAAACGCGAGCCTTCATTATACGAAAGCTTTAGAGGAGCCGGTGAAGTTTCTTTTAAGCTGCATCCTTTGGAAAGCGGGACAAAAATCATTTACGATGTACAACCATGCAGTAAATCTACTATTATAAAAGGAATAACATCCATTGCTCTGTTTTTATTAGTTCTGGCCTTCTATATATTTTATTTATTCGGAATACAGATCATTTCTATCACAAGTATTCTGGCTGCATGGGCACTTGTTATTTTTATTCTTTACTATGGCTTAAATAACCATATTTTCCAATTAAGGGCTTATGCACAACAGTTGCTGCGTGGGGTAACGGATGACCATAACGTAATTGAAAAAAAATGATCCAATGACATCGTTCATTCACCGTCTGACTTTGTAAAACGCCATTCACTAATTTTCTACCACCTTTTTTCCGAAAGGGATTAGCGAAATTTCCAAAAGCTTAAGATGTTGTTTAGCAAAAGGGAGGCCTATAATGGTAATAGCCAACAAAACTGCCCAAAAGAGATGATTGAGCGCCGTATATAAGCCACCGCATAGAATCCAAATCAAATTGGCAACCAAATTTAAGCAGCCGGACGAAGTTGGCGTGTTAACCACGCGCTTCCCGAATGGAAATAAAACAATAGCTGCTAATTTAAAACACTGGATGCCAAAAGGAATTCCTATAATGGTCACACATAACACCAACCCGCCGATTAAGTAACCTAGCGCCGCTAAAAAACCTCCACAAATAAGCCAAATTAAGTTACCGATAAGATTCATAAGTCCAATTCGTCATTTTTATATTTCTATAGATAATGTTCACTCCAATTTGTTACATATTGAAGTTGTTTTCAAGATAGCAAAAAAGTGAACAAAATGCTTTAGGCTCTTTGTACTCAATTAAATCATATACCATGTATTTTAGCAAAAAGCGAGATTTAAAAGTTGTAGCCGATGCCACATATACAGATTCAAAATAGAGAAATACATATTCAGGAACTGAACAAAGATGCCCCTCAAACAATCGTATTAATACATGGTATGTTCAGCAATCTTTCTGTATACTATTTTCGAATAGCGCCTCTTTTAGCCAAATATTTCCATGTCATTATGTACGATTTAAAAAGTCATGGTCTCTCTTCCCGAGTTGATCATGGATACCGTTTTGATGATATGTCATACGATTTAATCGACCTCATGGATACGTTAATGCTTGAAAAGGTACATCTCGTTGGATATAGTTTCGGAGGCCTGGTTGCATTAAATACCTGTTTAAAATATCCAAGTAGGATTGATAGGTTAGGTGTAATCGAAGCTCCCGACCCAGGCGATCGGAAAACGATGGATATTATCGATATCTATAGCAAAGAATTTCTTGAACATTATATACAAAACTTTACGGATACGACGAAAGTCAAAATGGGAAAACGCCAGCTCGAGAAAAATCATCGAATGTATCAATACTTATTTGATCATACCAGTATTAAGGATGATATGGAGAAGGAGATAGCTTATTTCTCAAGCGCCCCAATAAGTAGTATAACACAAAACACTTTACTAATCTACGGCAAGCAGTCTAATTGCCTTGAATCAGGTAAGTTTCTAGCAAAACATATTGTCAACGCAGAATTCGTAACCTTACCGGGAGATCATAACTTACCGATGCAGGCACCTGAGTTGATCGCGAACAAACTACTTGGATTTCTGTCCAAACAAGCGGTGTTGGCATAGTAGCACACGAATGAATAAATAGGGCGTCGACTAAAAAAACAGCTCCATGAAAAAAATACTATTTGTTGTACCTCCCCTGATGGGGCATGTAAACCCGACATTAAGTTTAGGTAAAGCGTTGCTGGAAAAAGGCTTTAAAGTGGCTTGGTTAAGTGTTGATGAGAAACTTGAGGCCATGTTGCCTCCAGGCGGTGAGTTTTTGCCACTAAAATACAATACTTCCGAGGCAGAACGTGCGCAACAGCATGTTTTTTTAACTAAAATTTCCGAAAAAAACGTAACAGGCATAGAAAGCGTGAAATTTTTGTACGAAGATGTACTTATTCCTCTTAATCGATTTATGTATCATGGAATTCGCGATTGGGTTAAGGTTTATCAACCGGATTTAATCGTTAATGATCATCAACTTTTCAGTGCAGCGATAGTTGCTATACAATCGGATGTCAAATATGTCACATCTGTTACCGCACCTGCAGCCGTTAAAATGCAACAGGACCTACCGGGCATCTCACAATGGGAAGACAATCAGATTATTTCCCTTCAACAAGAGTTAGGACTCAACCTGAATCGATCCATAGCTTGTTCAGAAGATCTAACGATCATTTATACATCGCGTGATTTCTTCGGTGATATGGAATTAGCGAAGGGCTATCGGTTTGTCGGCCTTTCAGTTCTCGACAGACCAGTGAATTTCAATTTTGATTGGAAAGCCCTGGAGGCCATGAACCATCAGCGAAAAGTATTAGTTTCAATAGGAACGACATTTGATCACAGTTTTAAACGAGATTTTTTTGCAAAGGTTATCGAAGCCTTGGGCAATCGAGATATATCGGTGGTGGTTGTTTCCGATCCGGCTTTATTTGACAAATGGCCTTCGAATTTTATTGTGGCGCCAAGGTACCCCAACTTTCACTACTCCGCTTAATGGACGCCGTTGTTTGCCACGGAGGCCACAATACGGTTTGTGAGACCCTTATGCAGGGGATTCCCCTGGTTGTAGTGCCTATCGCTTACGACCAATCTTATGTTGCCGGAAGGGTGGTTGCCACAGGGAGTGGTTTGCGGCTTAATTATAAACGATTCAAATCGGAACATCTCAAAGACGCACTTGAACGTGTTTTAACAGAGCCTAGCTTTAAAACAGAAGCACAGAAGCTTTGCTCTTCATTTCAATTAGCCGGTGGCGTTTCGTATGCTGCGCAGCTTCTGGAAGACTTTGCTTACAATTCCATAATAGCCGATTAGGTTACAATTTAAATAACAGCTATGTCGAAATTCCTTTTTGTGGTCCCCCCGTTTTTTGGACATGTCAGCCCAACCTTAAGTGTTGGGGCTAGCCTCTTAAAGAGAGGCCATGAAGTGCAATGGGTATCTCTGGTCAATATAAAAGCAGAACAAGTTCCGGAAGGAGGGGTTTTTACTGTTCCGGCAATTTATTGGGATAAGCACGGTGAAGAAATCGAGCGGATTTTAATAATGCAGGATCAAGGACCGCTACTTTCCGGTGTTGAAACTTGGAAATTGGCGCTGGAAGATACTTACATTCCATTTTGTAAGATTATGTATCAGGGCTTGAATGATGTAATAAGCACATTTAAGCCAGATGTCGTCGTAAGTGATTGCATTACCTTTGCCGGTGGTATTTGTGCTTATCAACATGGAATACCCTATGTTACGACAACACCGGTACCCCCAGATTTAGGTGCAAATGCCATGAATAGTCCAAAGATATGGGAATGGCAACAAAATCTAATGTTCAGTTTGCAAAGAGAACTCGGAGTTGAGCGAAATGAATTAATTTTTCATTCCCGAAAACTTAATCTTGTTTTCACCTCACAATACTTTGCTTCCATAACAAAGCCCGAACCCCATATGCGATTCGTAGGCCCGGTTGCAGGACGTCCAAACAAAGTTGCGTTCGACTGGGATCGACTGGAAAAAAGTAGGGGGCCTAAAGTTTTCGTTTCTTTGGGAACTTTATTGGAAGATATTAGAAAGGAGTTTTTTTTAAAAGTCATTGAAGCTTTTAGAGATGAACCTTTAACCATCGTTGCCGCGACAAAACCGGAGATCATAGAAGATTGGCCCGAAAACTTTATTGTTCAGGGTTTTGTTCCACAATCCGAAGTGATGAAAAAAATGGATTTGGTTATTTGCCATGGAGGATTTAATACCGTTAACGATGCTATTTTGAACGAATTGCCCCTATTAATAACGCCTATTGCCTATGATCATTTTCATACTGCTGATCTCGTTGAAAAAGCCGGTTGCGGAAAAAAAATTCGTTACAAACGCATGCGGATTGCAGATCTTCGGAACGCAGTATGGGAGCTCATCGAGCAACCCGATTATAAAAAACAGGCCGGCCACGTTAAACAGACTTTTCTCGCCGCGGGAAGTAATGATAGCGCAGTAATTTTATTAGAGCAAACAGCTCAAGCGGAGGATTTGATTTATAGTTAGCTACCATGCCGGATATTAACGTATATAGGAAAGAACGACCGCTTCTTTTTTTAGAACGAACGCTGGTTGGAGATGGAACTGAACCATTTAATGGCGTATTCGCTATTAGGTTGAAAGGTAAAATAGAACATGAATCTTTGGCCGCAGCCTTAGCCAAATTGCAAGCTAAATACCTTCAGCTTCAAATGGCAATCGCAGAGATTACATCACCAAAACCCTATTTTTCATCCCTGACACCATTAGTCCTATTCCATTGACTGTAAAAGAGTGGCAACATGCCAATCAATGGCAGGAGGAAGCGTTGGCGGGACTTAGACTTAAATTTGACGTCGTGAAAGGGCCTATGTTTCATGTTAGCTGTTTGTCGAACCATGTAACTTCAGATCTTATTCTGTCTTTCCATCATTGCATATGCGATGGCGGAGGAGGCGTACTTTTAATACGTGAATTGCTGACTTTTCTCGATGGCAAAGAATCAAATATTGACAAGCAAAACCGATTGCTGCGAATCGATGATATCATCCCTATAGAAGTTCGTAAAAGTAAGATCAATCAAGTAAAAACCTCCTGTTTGTCCGGCCTTCTGAAAACCGCTTTATCTATATCGGCTATCTTTACTTCTACCAAGAACAGTGGCACCTTAACCAGAAGCCGGGATTATTTGCTCCATTCAAAATTAGATCGTGAAAGCACCTCAATCTGGGTTTCCATATGTAAAAAACACGGCGTTACGGTAAATACTGCAATTGGCTTGCTCCTGCTTAAAGCTTATGAAAAAGTGGCTGGACCAGAGTCAAAAAACAAAATTTCCTGTCCCGTAGATATCAGGAAGTTTGCTAAACAAATAAGAGAAAATCAGCTCTTCTCTTTCGGGATGGTACTGACATTAACCAATAAAAAGGCGAACCATAAATCATTCTGGCCTGAAGCACAAATACTTCAGACCGTGGTGGATAAACAAATAAAGGCATTAAAACCTTACGAGTTTCTAATGACCTTCGAAAAATTACATAGCGCTCTGCCCCGCATGATAAAAATGCTGACTTACGGAAAGGTTGGAAATGACCTTATGTTTTCAAATATTGGAAGAATACCATTACAAAATGAATATCAAAATTTCTCGTTGGAAACAGTGTTTAGCCCTATGGTAATTGGTCCTTTTGCTAATCCTTCTACCATTATCTGCTCAACCTTTAATGATGAATTGGACTTTTCCTTCGTATCAAATGAAGGCTTTTTACCTCAAGAAAAAGCAAAAAGCATTATTGAATTTGTACGAAATGAGATGATTTTATTAATAACCTCAGCAAAGAAAAACCATGATAACACAACGTAGATTATCTGTTGGAGAGCGGATCATGTATGTGGCCGAAACAGAAGCCATCAATTGCATTTTTCCATTTAGCTTAAACGGTTTGTTCAATCAGGACCAAATCCAAGCGGCACTCAATAAACTTCAACAAAAGCATCCACTTTTACGTGCCGTCATTAAACAGGTAAATGGGTATCCATCGTTTATTTTACCGGAAAATGCACCGGTTATTCCGATCACGATATATGATCGGTTCAATGAAACTCAATGGTTAAATTTAATTAAGAAAAGCTGGCAAGACTATTTCAATGTAAGTCAAGGCCCACTTGCTAAATTAATATGGATACGCGGCAATCCGACGTCGGATTTTATACTTATTTGTCCACACTGCATAGCGGATGGTGTTAGCATTACGGCCGTTTTACGAGAGTTCCTTCTTTTGCTGGATGACGTTAGCAAGGATATCGGTGAATCACAAGCCTTGGTTGGAAATGATTTGGTGTCGCATAAATTATCCACTATCAGAAGAGTCCAACTAAATTTGAAAGCTTTGATAGGAAAGTGCGCTGCCCATCTATTTTTACCAAAGCAGCTGGATAAGAGCAAAACAATTGACTTGAATAACACCTATATGGTGCGCCACCGCTTTTCATCAGTTGATACCCGAAAGCTCCTTACTTGTTGTAAAAAGAACCAGGTTTCTTTATATACATTAATGTCGGCGGTATTTTTTGATGTTGGAGCGCACGCTTTTCCCAAACCAAAAGGGAAATTAATATGCCCTGTAGACATCAGAAAATATATAACTAGTTTAAAAGAGGACCAGCTTTTTGCTTTTGCGCCAATTGTTGACCTTAAAAGTAGCAAAAATACATCCGTTTGGGAGCATGCTAAAGATCTAAAGCAACAGTTACAAGTCGGTTTAACCAAAATCAATGCTAATGAAGTTGCCTACATAAATGCACATTTTCAATCCATCGTTCTCAAACTATTAAATCATTTACGAGTAAACGAAGGCTCACATGATTTTACCTTCTCTAACATGGGCAATCTAGCGATCCCCTCACATTTTGACAAGTTCACGGTTGAACAAATCTACAGTCCGACTGTAGCATTCCCATGGAAAAACCCGAACACGATGGTAATGAGCACATATAACAACGTTTTAGATATAACATTTACTTCAAATGACGCAGTGTTACCCCAAAAGGATGCGAATCAATTTTTAGAACGGGCAATACAAAAACTCAGCAGTCTAATAGAAGAAGAGACGATCCCTACACCAATTAATACGGTTAATTCATGACGACGCATCCAGCAAAAAAAATAAGTGAATATAAAGCAATCCGAATATTCATTCGCAAAAAGCTTATTTGGTATATGTTACCTAATTTAGTATTCAACGGTTTCATTCCTTATTATAGTTTTGAGAATCCTGCTTCTGTTGCACTTTTTAAAGGAGAGTTCTGCTTCGCTCGATTTATATTACCCATGGCTTTATTTATTCCGTTGGCGATTACCGTTGATTTTCTGAAAAAGGCGACTGAATTTATAGTAGCTACTCCCTTGGGCCTGGAAGGAAAATTAGATAGCTTAAACACCTCTTTGTTTTTACGATTAGGACTTTACAATGGTTTAACGTCATTAGCAATTACCTTTATTGGATTACTGTTTATCCACTATATCGTCCCTCCAAAGTATACCTTTGACGGTGCGCTACTGGCTTGTTTTAATGCAGTTTTTGCTTGTCTGATAGCCGTTTACTACACTTTTTGGAGTACCCATAAACTGAATTCGCTAATACAAAAATCCGGTACGGAAATAAAAGGTCAATAGAGGCTTTCTTTACTTCTAAAAACAATTGGCAAGCAAAGTTTGTATTAAAGCAGAGGCTTATATGGTTTATACTCTTTAATTTGTCTAATACGTGCCCTGGAAATCAATAGAAAATGCCAGCTTAAATGACAAGCCCCGGAAAACGCTCGGCACGGTAGACGCGGTCGCGCTCATCGTGGGAATTGTGATCGGAGCCGGCGTATTTAAAACACCTTCGTTGGTGGCACTCAATACAAGCAATGACACCTTATTTCTTCTTACCTGGTTAGTAGGAGGAGCGGTTTCCCTTATAGGAGCATTGAGCTATGCAGAATTGTGTGCTACCTATCCGCATACAGGGGGCGATTATCATTTTTTATACCGTGCATACGGAAAACCTCTTGCCTTTTTATTTGCATGGACAAGAATGGTAGTCATTCAAACAGGATCCATTGCGTTACTTGCTTTTATTTTCGGTGACTATGCAACGCAATTTTACACAATCGGCCCCTATTCTGAAGGAATGTATGCCCTTGCGATCGTTATAACACTAACCATTCTAAATATACTGGGGCTCACTTTTGGTGCTATCGCACAAAAGCTTTTTACGCTGTTGGAAGTAGGCGGCATTGTATTGATTATCATTGTCGGTTTGTTCGTTACCCCTACAATAGAAGCGTCGTCTCTGCCGATTAAATCCGATATATCTACCTCTTCTTCTTTAGGGATGGCAATGGTGTTCGTACTATTAACCTTTGGTGGATGGAATGAAGCCGCCTATATTTCGGCTGAATTGAAAACGGGGGCTAAAGGCATGGCTAAAGCGTTGGTTTGGAGTATTTTGATCATTACAATTGTCTACCTTCTTGTCAATTACACCTTTATTTATGTCTTAGGACACGAACGAATGGCTTCTTCCGATGCGGTCGCAGCCGATTTAATGCGGTTTACATGGGGAGAAAATGCAGCAAAATTTATAGGCCTGCTTGTTGCCATCTCCGCATTGACTTCTGCAAACGCTACCATCATTACAGGAGCTCGTTCAAATTATGCACTCGGTCAGGATTTTCCCTTTTTTAAGAGTTTGAGCCAGTGGAATCATCGAACGTCTACCCCTGTTAAAGCCTTAATAATACAAGGAATAATCGCTACTATTTTAGTGTTGTTAGGATTAATGACTCGGAAAGGTTTTGAAACGATAGTTGACTACACGGCACCCGTCTTTTGGTTCTTCTTTTTGTTAGTCGGCGTGGCAGTATTTATTCTAAGAAAAAAAGACCCTCAAATAACACGCCCATTCAAAGTTCCACTTTATCCGGTGCTCCCCGCCATCTTCTGTATAAGTAGCTCCCTGCTCCTTTATAGCAGCTTAGCCTATACCGGTGTGGGGGCTATGTTCGGCGTATTCGTATTATTTATTGGATTTATCGTTTTCAGTCTTTTTCGAAGGTAACAATTTTGAAAAAATAAAAACTATTGTTTTTTCAAAACGTTAAGAAAATCAAGTTGTTAACTAAAATTCAATAAGATGAAGGCAATTACAGTTCTTTACGGTATGTTGATGCTGGCATTCATGGTTCCAATTACCATGCAAGCCCAGCAAATGATCGACAAGGATGTTCCCTACGTACCTACTAAACAGGAGGTGGTGGAAGCGATGTTGACCTTGGCCAATGTAGGGCCAAACGATATGTTATATGATTTGGGTTGTGGGGACGGTCGTATAGTAGTAACAGCCGCAAAGAAATTCGGCGCCAAAGCTGTGGGAATTGATATAGATCCGGAACGTATTCAAGAAGCACGCGAAAATGCACAAAAAGCAGCTGTGGAGAATAAGGTTGCCTTTTTACAACAAGATCTGTTCAAAGCCGATTTCAGTAAGGCTTCGGTGGTTTCGCTTTATCTATTGCCTTCTGTTAATATAAAGTTGCGTCCAAAATTACTCCAGTTAAAACCTGGAACACGCGTTGTTTCACATGCTTTCGATATGGGTGACTGGAAGCCCGATAAACAAATGGTAGTGGGTAACTCAACTATTTATTTGTGGACAGTTCCTGATGTCAAATAGTTTTACACTTTTAAGTTTTTTGTAAGGAAGAATATAAATAAATTGACAATCAAATTTTGATTGCCTATTTTGCATACTATTCAACCAAATTAAGTATGCGAGTTTCTCTATTTTTTTGCTTTTGTTAGTCATTTTGACCCATGGATGCACTCAGTCAACCAATGACAATCAGGAGAAAATTTCGAGTTTAAATGGCGATATCTCATTACCCGCTCAAATTAAAAAATTAAACGGCACCGATATACTCTATATTATTGATAAAGAGAGTACATTAAAGGATACCCTTATAGACAACGTACAATGCTGGAGAGCAAATGGGGATATGTTCTTTCAGATCGATCGAGAAAAGTATCCCGTTTATATCTATACAAGCTTAATGAAATTGGAGGTAATGGCGCCGTCAACCTTTAGAATAGCTGCTTATGATCATGATCAGGGACAATCTGTTGAGTCACTAACCGGAAAAATAAAAATAAGCAAAAATTATAGTTCTCCTTTTCCGGAACCCGATACGCTACAGGAAAACAACCTATACATGGTAAATAAAAGCATCGATTTATCTGAAAAAGAAGATCTTGAGGATAAAAGACTGCAACATTGGTGGAAAAAAGTTAATGAAAACCAATAATAGCCTTTTAAACAGTTTATAAACAAGACCTATAGCCTCGTCGTAACCGACAAAGAGCATTTATTAGTGGCAAGACCAATCATGAAATATATTATTTAGAATAAGTATAAATTAAAGTAATAGCTTATATTTGTGAAAATAATAGCCAAATCATGATTGTAAAAAGTAGAATTGAAGGCTTACAGGATTGGTTATTTATAGAAGACATACCCGACACCTGTCTTCCAAATAGCCCCCTGAACGAAAAAAAGACCGTCATAGAACGCCATCCTATTCATATGGCCAACTATCAGCTTTCTACCGGCGGTCTATTCATTCTTTATTCCGAAATGAGTTTCAAAGGGCCGGTTCGCATACATACAGAAGTTCAAGGCGAAACCGTTACAAGCCAATTTGTATTCTATCGGCATCAGGATAACAGAAAAATCAAGACATCTTTTCATGGCAGGGGGCGGCATAATGTACGCTACATACCTTCCTTCGTAGAAGATTACGAGCTACAATCGGGTACTGAATACGATTACTTCCTGGTTGTTTTATCAAAAGATTTTTATTTCAGGCTGATTGCACCTGAATCCGTTTTACATGAAGATTTTGTACAAAAGATCAATAAGGGGCAATACACATCTTTTGCTCACGACGACATGTTTGTTACGCATGAAATGCTCAAAGTTATATCCGAACTGAAAGACAATAAACGTACCGGTGAATTACGCCGCATCCATACGGAGTCCAAAATATCTGAGCTGCTTGTATATCAACTAGAGCAGCTAAATGACAGCTTTATAGAAGAAAGAGAACCATTAGCTAGTGACGACGTTGTTAAATTGCTTAAAGCGAGGGCTATTCTAGACGAACGCTACGCACAAGCTCCAACGCAAAAGACCTTAGCTGAAGAGATTGGCATGAGTGAATCCAAACTGCGCCAGTCATTTAAAGATTATTTTTCAATTACCATATATGATTACTTAACGAGGGTTCGGATGGAAAAAGCCCGGTCATTTTTACTGGATGAAGGCAAAAGTATAGCCGAAGTAGCCAATGCAACCGGATATAACCATCAACAGAATTTCAGTGCCGCCTTTAAAAAATATTTTGGGATCGCACCGAGTGATATTAGGTAGTAACCTCCGTATGATCAATCGCAACTGGATAAAATAGCGAGTTGAAACGGTTAATATCAAGATTTATTTGTTTTGGAATAACTATTGGCTGCAAGGTTCTTTTATTAACCATCACATCAACTTCTGTGCTAAAAATAGTGTAAATATGGCTAGGTGTCAAAACCTCAACCGGCGTACCATCCAGCCATTTTCTGCCACCCTTTAGCATGAGGATACGATCAGCGTATTGTGCTGCCAAATTGATTTCATGCAATACAGCAATAACCATATAACCCCGTTGGCTAAATGCTCTGGCAATTGCCATTGTCTGTTGCTGGTATTGAGGGTCTAAAGCAGCAACAGGCTCATCCATCAATAAAAGGCTTTCGGGTTGATCCCAAATTTGACACAGCACTCGGGCATATTGGACGCGTTGCTGCTCGCCACCCGAAAGCGATAGATAAGACCGATCTACAAGATGGCTGATACCACATACCTCCATCGCTTCCTCCACAGCAATGAGATCTTTTATATCCGGGCGAAACCTAAAATGTGGATACCTTCCCATAAGAAGAACTTCATTAACTGAGAAGTTTAAATGTACACTATTGTGTTGCTGGAGAATTGTCCTTTTCTTGGCCAGTTCTTGCGGTAAATAGGATGACAATTCCTTATCAAAAAGTAAGACCTTACCTGATGTTGGCTTTTTTTCTCCACTCAGGATATTTATTAAGGTCGATTTTCCGGCGCCATTCGCACCAAGAACGGCCAGTAATTCTCCTGGTCGGATCTGAAAGCTGATGTCACGCAGCAAATAATGTTTTCCAACCTTATAGTTCAAGGCAGTGGCTGTAAGCATAATGAATTTATGTTAGCTAAAGAGTTTTTTCTTCTCTTTAATAAGTATAAACAAGAAAACAGGTGAACCCAAAAGGGCGGTAATTACGCCAATCGGCAATTCAATCGGAGCCGCTAAAATGCGCGCCAGTACATCCGCTACGGCCAAAGTAAGTGCGCCAAATATTGCAGATGCAGGTAATACAAACTTATGATCAACTCCCCCCACTAAACGAATAATATGCGGCACGAGTAAGCCAACAAAACTGATAATTCCGGATACAGCTACCGAAGCGCCAACAGCCATCGTGGCCAACACCACCACTTGCATCTTCACCCGGTTAGGGTTTAATCCCAAAATGCTAGCCTGTGTCTCGCCCAAAGAAAAGGCATTCAATGATTTTCCTAAAAACGGTAAGATAATTAAAGGAATTAGAATGAAAGGAGCAGCACTCCCCACTGTCTGCCAAGTGGCTCCACCCAAACTACCCAGCATCCAAAATGTAATGGTACGTAATTGTTGTTCGTTCGCCAAATAGGTCATTAGCCCAGTCAACGCCGTAGCAAAGGCATTAATCGCGATGCCGGCAAGTAACATGGTGGCTACATTGGCACGACCGTTGGTCCGTGCTATATTATATACCATGAAAGCGACGACACCAGCTCCGATAAAGGCTCCGAATGATAATAAATAATATCCAAACAGACTACTTAATCCCGCAAGTAAACTTAATTCCAATGTGATGACAATAACCGCCATAAGAGAAGCACCCGCGGAGATGCCTATCAAGCCAGGTTCTGCAAGTGGATTACGGAATATCCCCTGAATGGCAGCACCGGATATACCAAGTGCAGCTCCTACAAGTAGTCCCAATAGTAAACGCGGAAGTCGGACAATATAAATAACGCCTTCACTGGTCGCATCCACTTGTCCTTTGAAAAAACCTAACAGCTTAGCCAAAATTGTCATCACTTCACGCATGGAAATCTGAAAAGCTCCAAGTGTTAACGAAAAAAAACAATCAACACTAGACCGCTGATCAGTAAAGCATATATAACTGACTTTCTCATGTTCACTTTACCAATTCCTTATGTAGTGCTAAAATCGCATCAGGTAAACGAACCGTAAAGTTTGTAAGAAGTTGACCATCCATATCAATAATGCGCTCGTTCTTACCGGCCTTGGTTAATTTGATGCCTGGCATCTTTAAAACGGAAGCCTTTCCGCCGAGGCTACTCAAACCGAAGTCAAACATCAGTATGATATCGGGATTAGCCCTTACCATAGCTTCTGTGGTATAAGGTTTAAAATCTGAAAATTCTTGAATGGCATTTTCTGCACCTGCTAATCTGATAATTGCATCAATACTACTGCCTTTACCTGCCACGCTCATTGTACCCGTACCTCGTGCATATATAAATAACACTTTCTTTTTCACTTGTTTAGACGCTTTGACTGCCGCTATTGCAGCTTGAAGTCGCCTTTCAGTTTTTTGGGCAAGTATCTTTCCCTTTTCAGGTATACCAAGTGCGTCTGCGACGGATTGGATAAATTCGATAGCTCCCCGAGAACTGTACTGTTGATCAAAAATAACTAAACGTATGCCGGTGGCTTTCAGTTGATGCTGTATTTCTTTGCTAACATGACCTTTTGGCGCTAGTATTAAGTCGGGCGCAAAAGACAATAAACCCTCCGTAGAAACCGATCGATTCCGACTGACCCGTGGCAACTGTTTGACATAAGCTGGATAAATACTCGTCACATCCGTCGCGACAAGCTTGGCGCCAAGCCCTAAGGCATCTACAGTCTCCGTCAGCGCACCACTAAGTGTTATAATCCTGTTTGGAATTGCATAACAGGAAGAAATAATGCAACCCATTAAAAAAGTAAGAAATAATTCTCTTTTCATATATGTTATTGAATACACGCAAAAATTACAACGCAAAACAAATGTTATTTAGAACAATTACAAAATACGAAAGCTTCATATTCAATGCATTCTTCCGTTTATGGCGGAATTCATACAAAATAAGGCGTTTCTCATACAACCTTTTTAATGGATTATCTCAACATTTGTATCATTATTTAGAATGATTAAAAATAATATTGAGGCAAAAATGCTCAGATTCTACATGTTTATGTTTTGCTTGTTTCCTTCAGTTGTATATGGCCAAGTCAAAGGGGGGCTAATTGGTTCGGTTTCTAACGAAGAGGGACAAACTATTGCTGCTACTTTAACTTTAAACCCCGATAATCATTTAATAGCGATAGAGAGTGATGGTTCCTTTAAAATCAATGATTTATATACTGGAACCTACACCTTAGCAATTACCCGTATAGGCTATAAAAGCTATACGCAATCTATAGACATCAAAGAGAATGAGACTACACATATAAGAATAATACTAATAAAAGACGAACATGCTTTAAATGAAGTAGCCGTTACCGATAAGCATATTCAAGAGGATAACCTTATCTCGACGATTAATTCGGCCATGCCGGTAACCGTTATAACACGTAGACAAATTGAATTGATGGGAAGTCGACGATTGGATGAAATATTAAAGGAACAAACGGGCATTGCCATCGTCAATAACATTGCCAGGGGAAACCGTTCGGTAGGCGTTCAGTTACAAGGTTTTTCTTCAGAATATGTCATGATTTTAATAGATGGACAGCCTATGGTTGGCCGTAATGGAGGAAGTTTTGATTTGTCGCGGATCAGCGTAATGAACATTGAACGTGTTGAAATCATCAAAGGAGCCGCATCCTGTCTTTTCGGAAGTGAGGCAATGGGAGGTGCCATCAATATTGTGACTCGCCATGGCGCCCTACAAACGCAAGGAGCGGCATCCTTACGTTATGGATCGCTTAATATGCTAGATGCCACCTTAGAAGGCGAAACACCTTTTGCATCCAATCGAGGGGAAGCCAGCTTATCCGCCAATTTCTATCACAGCGATGGATTCAATGTAAACAGTCGGTATCAAACTAGGGGTACTACCGTGCCGCCGTCAGACAATTATACCTTACAAGGCCGAGTGCGTTATCGTTTAAGTAAGAACACGAGCATTGGTGCAAGCGGGCGTTATGGATTGCGGGAATCGGTGATGACACGTGGATATGGAAGTGATACCTATAAAGATGATATGAATGAGGGCGATATCAACGCCTCAACCTATTTAAATACTTCTTACCAAAATGGCTTGCAATCCCTCAGCCGTTTTTATTTCACGCATTATACCTGGCATTCGAAAATCATATGGGATACCGGCGCACTGGGTGAGCAGAGCAATTTTTCACAATCCATCTTCCGCTTAGAACAGCAATTCGCTTATAATAGAATTACCGATTTATCATTAACCAGTGGCTTTGGCGGTACACTGGAAACGATGGAAGATCAATTACTTGGTGATGTTCCTTCTATGAAAAATGGGTTTGTATATGGTCAGGCGGAATGGCGGTTAACGAATCATCTACAAATCTTAGGGGGTGGTCGTTATGACTATCATGCATACTATGGTGGTCGCTTCAATCCTAATCTGGGGATTACTTATACTCCTGCTCACTTTGTAACACTCAAAGCGGCCTTTGGTACCGGCTTTAAAACACCCGATTTTCGTCAACGTTTTCAAATTTTCACTAATCCGCTCGTTGGCTACACGGTATTGGGAGCAGACATTGCCAGAACACAATTAACGGCCATGCAAGAGGCTGGGCAGCTGAGTGAACTGCGAAATTATACGTTCAATAAATTACAACAAGATGGCCTACAGGCTGAACAAAGCAATACTTTCAACCTGACTGCGACAATTGCTCCTTCAAGTACGTGGCAGGTAGAGCTGAGTGGTTTTTACCATCACATAAAGAACCAAATCAACAGTTTTCAGGTAGCCACGGCAGGCGATGGACAAATGATCTATTCCTATTTAAATCTTCCAAAGGTTAACAATAAAGGCTTCGAGGCTTCATTTTCTTATAGACCTTTACCGGATTTGGATCTTTCAATAGGTTACCAATACCTGGTTTCCAAAGACCTAAGCGTGAAGGATAGCATTTTAACGGGAAATTGGCCATATTACACTCTTCGCAATCCTACAACCGGAGAAACTTTTCGCTCGGAGACTTCGGACTACTGGGGATTGGAAAATCGCTCACGACATATGGCCAATCTCCGTGTCTTTTATAACTATCAGCCTTGGGACCTTGGACTTACTTTTAGGTTGAACTATCGAGGTAAATATCCTTTTGAAGATGCTAACGGAAATTACTACATCGATCGATTTGACATTTTTGTTAATGGTTTTTTGCTCTTCAATGCATCAATTGAGAAAAAGATATTTAAAAAACACCTGACTCTGCAAGTCACAGCCGAAAACATCGCTAATTACACCGATTATCTGATGCCCGGACAATTAGGCCGTGTCGTGTTAGCGGGAGTAACTTATCGATTTTTTAAAGAGGGATGATAAACTATGAACGAGGAATGATGAATATGGATAATCATTAACCAATAACAAACAGCCAATAACTAAAGGCTAAAACGAATACTAATAACTAATAACAACATGAAAACAATAAAATCAAGATGCCGGTGGTTCCGATACCTAAACTGGCTATTCGATGCCGATAGAAGATTATTTTTAAGTGTTGCTATCGGCCTATCGTTAATAAGTGGCTGCAGTAAAACAGATGAAGCAGTAACTCCAGGTTACGAAGATGGGAAAAGTACAATCATATATGACCTGGCAGGAGATACAGATGCATCCATGTCGAATGGTGTGGATGGTAAAGAAAAACGACCGTTTTATACTTTTCTTTATCGTCTAAGGGATAGGAGACAAATTTGGATACGTGATGCGGCCGACTCGGCCCGCTATTTTAAAACAGCCGAATGGGATCTGGCCTTCACAGGGCCTTACAATAGCGAGATTTATGTCAATAATGCCGGTGACGAATTTAATCCGGGATTTGAAGGTCCGGCAACACAGACCGCTGTTGTAAAGTACGACCGACCTTATGCTTCCGTAACCGAAGCCCCATCCGATGAGGTATTTAATCAAAGTAAGGTCGGTAAAATCGGTTGGGCATCAGGAGAAAATTCGAATGGTTGGTTCAATTATAGCCTTAACACGCATTTGGTAGTACCCATTAAGAACAGGGTATATGTCATTCGTCTTGCCAGTGGTAAATACGCCAAGCTTGAGCTTATTAATGTATACAAAGGTAATCCGCCATCAGTAACTGATCTGAACTGGCCGGCACCTTATTATACCTTCCGCTATTTTGTTCAAGAGGATGGGAGTAAAAATCTTACAACTAATTAGTCACTTTCAAAACATAGAAAAGTATGATACAAGTACCATATTCTTTAAACCGTAAATCACAGATAGTCTACATGATTTTTTGTCTTCTATTTACGATCGCTTTAGTAAACACATCTTGCTCGAAGGACAATACAAGCCCCGTGGAAGAACCGAAAGAAGAGGAGCCTGGTGAAACAGTCCCATTTTATACTTTGCAACGAGTGGAAAACCTAGCGATGGAAACAGACGATGAGAACCCCACCTCGGCAAAAACAGCCGTACTTTTCTCTTTGGAGGATAAGAAAGAAGTGCAGCTGACCTATGCAAAAACACAGCGTTGGGATGTTTCATTCACCCACCTGTATAACAGCTTCTTAGGTGCTAATAATGGTCAAAACAGCACTAGTAATGGATATGGTGGTGCCGGTCAAGGAGGGATTCTGGTACTTGAACAAGCCTTTGACGAAGTAACAACCATTCCGGCAGACAATCTATTTAAAACCGGAAGCGGAATCGTGGGCACCGATATTGCCGGGGACTTTGGCGAGGGGATAGGCTGGTATTTATATGATTTCAGTGGAACAATAGTAGGAGATGGAAGTTACGACAAACAACACGTGGCCTACGCACTTAGTAATCCTTTAACGTTAACGAATGGAACAGTCGTAAAAGCCAGAACCATCGTAATTCGCACAGCAAAGGGTAATTATGCCAAAATCAGAATGATCAGCTGTTATCAGGATGCTTTCACGTCTGATAAATGGTTTAGAAACACTCCCCATATGTTTTTCACCTTTGAGTATGTTCTTGTCCCCAAAGGCAGCACCACCTTTGAAATTAAATCCTAATCTATATATTTGAAATGAAACGAAAGTCAGCAAACCTATTTTTCATTATTATCGTTTTTCTAAGCCTCAGTGCCTGTACAAAAACAGCGGATCTTCCTCCACTTTCCAACAGTAAAATTGTAGCCTATAAAGTACCTGTAGCAGATGGTACTATTTTAGGAGCAATTGATGAGAGCGATAAAACGATTACTGTTTACTTACCATTTTATTATCAATTAGATGTTATCGATCCCGAAATAACCGTAGCCGATGGTGCCCGCTTGCAAGAGGAAGTAAAGCCTGTTGCTGTATTGGACAGTTCTATCACTTATACCGTAAAAGGGGCTGATCAGAGCACGGCTACGTATAAACTTATCATTGTGTTACAACAAATTGCTCCCTTAGTTATTCAAGAACTTTCGAGTGAAACGACTATTACAGCATGGGGCGTAGGAGCTTCTAACATTGTACTTCGTGGCAATTTTAACACCAATGATCCAGCCAAGATTTCAGCGTACCTAGTGAACGAAGCAGGACAAGAAACCGCACTTTCTGCCAATACCGGCATCGGTCCTGCCAACGTAACGGTCTCAATAATTGGCAACGAAAAGCTTTATACATTCGGTAACTTACAAATACCGCAAACATTAGATACGGGTTTATATAAGGTTAAGGTTAAGGTGCAGGCCTTATCAGCGGAAAGCCAGTATCCCGTACGGTTGACGTACCAGCAACCCGTTATAGATCATCATACCATTACTGTAAGGGGTGGGGATAATTTCACCATAAAAACGACTTCCAATGTCTTCCACGATTTTCGGGAATTTAGCATTATCGTAAATGGCAAAAAGGTATTACTACCAATCGAAAGCTATACGCGTACCGAAGCCGTGATTCGCGTACCCAACAGTGTACCTCCTGGACAATACTATCCGACAGCATTTTTCGGAACTTTTAGTCCATTCAGCACGAATTGGCCCATAACCGTTGTCAGTGAATAAGAAAACAATCCGGGCATTGCCTATTAGTTATATATAAGTTTAATTAAAAAAGAAAAAATGAAACAAAATATCTTAAAATCAATGGCAGCATTCGCCTTTTTAGCTTTAACATTTACTGCTTGTAATAAATCAGAAACAGCTGAGCCGAATTTGGCATTAGAACAAGAAACGGCGGTTATTCCTGTTGGAGGAACTGCAACGGGTGGCTTTACGAACACGGCTACCACGCCTTCGGCATCAGGCTGGGGAAATGTAGGATATAGCCTTTTCGATAATGCCGTTAGCACCAGTGGAAACGAGGTCGTATTTAACCAGAATTTTAACGGCAATATCACCGAGGCAAATGGCTATAATTTAGGTTACATAGATCTCCCTAGTGTAAGCAACGTATCGGCAATAACATTGGCTAATTTAAGTACAACCAATTGGAGCGTTACCACATTAGGAAGCAACGGCGCGGTAATCGGCTGGTATAACTATAACTCAAGCACCAGGACTATAACACCGGTAGCTAATCGTTATGCTGTAGTGGCTAATAACACCAATTTGAGCACCGCAACTGAGGTCTTCGTTGTGCAGTTAACTTCCATTGTAGGTACCGGAACCGGCCCTTACCACACGGACGTTGATTTCTCCACTAAAAGATTGAAATAAAACACCCTTCTTAAAATACTGAAACAGGGTCATACATTCGCGTGCAAACCCTATTTCAGCAGTATTTAGCAGGCTAAGCCTGCAAGTTTTAATAAATGCCCGGATTGTTCATGGTATTTATTGAGGCAAAGATAAGGAATAGAATGAAAAAAAAATTGACTTACAATTATTTACATGAAACCATTATATAGCTGTAAAAAAGAAATGTACCCTTTTAAAAATTTCGTAAAGCCTTGGTGTCTTGTTAGCTTAATATGTATTGCATTTTCTTCGTGCAAAAAGGAATACATAGATTATCCCTATGCGGAGATTATCAATTTCAGTATCATCGATGCCAACGGCGCTGTGCTAAAAGCAGCTGTTGACAATAACGAAATCATTATTTATTGGCCACCCGAGCAAGCTGTTCCCGAAACCGTGACGCCTACGGTGATAGTATCGGAGCGAGCTAATGTACAACCTGCCTCCAATACGCCGATAGCTTTTATAGACGGTACAAGTTTTACGGTTACTGCCGAAGACGGAACAGCCAAGGTATATAAACTAAAACGAATCATTAATGTACCGAAACCTTATGTGACGGACTTCAGTGGCATAACAAGTTACAACGATAAAAATTTCATATTAGTTGGTGATCAGCTTAGTTTCGCCGGAGATTATTTCAATACAACGGAAGGGCAACTGAAAGTCTTTTTTCTCACAGCAGATGGGCGAGAAGTGGAAGTACCTATTTCCAATAGTACATCGCTAAATATTTGGGCTATTCCAGATGAAATGACTGTCGGCACCTATACGTCTATTCGATTAGAAAGTGCTCCGTATACCATTACTGTAGAAAGAGATTTTGAAGTAATTGAAGATCCGCGGCCAAGTAACATACCCTTAAACGAAGCCATTACATTGAAAAGAGGAGAAGAATACAAGCTGGCGGGGAAAAACCTAGATAAAGTAACCCAACTGCTCTTGAATAATCAAAATTCCAGAACTTATATACCGGTAGAAATAGTAAACGTCTCATCCGATGAAATTACGTTAAGAATTCCGGTTGATTTCCCACTAAACACCTATCATTCGGTGCGATTTATTTATGCGTCCACTCCTTATTTCTCGGACACGATTAATACGCTTTCTTTAAACAATACTCTTACGGTGACAGAGTAATAGTATATGAATATCATTGAATGGCTACTAAAGAGAAAAGAAACAATTCATGCGTCTAATTAGCAAGATATTATGCTATCCGTTTTTAGTAACAATTCTTTTTTCCTGTAAAAAGGAGGATTTAGGATTAACAGACGAAGTAGTTTCGCCAACAACCGGTACACCGGTGGAGTTTACATTGGATTCTATTTTCCTTTACGCAAAACAAGTGTATTTATGGCGTGAAACTTTGCCCAGCTATACTGAATTTGATCCTCGAAATCGTTACGAGGCTGTCAGTCCTGAATTAAGGGCTTATAAATCGGAGTTATACGATATTTCACAGATGAACGTCAACCCTCAAACAGGCAATTCTTATGAGTTGCCTGTATATGCAGGCAGTCCTAAATATTCATACCTGGAACAGGGAACTCCAAACAATGGCATCTCAACAATGGCCACTATAGCGAACACCGGTTCGGAGTTCATGCCTCTATATAAGGTTGTTGAAACTGATAATAAAAAAATCGGCTATCTTTCCCTGGCCTCTTTTCCCGCTCTTACTGCCATTAAAGAGCAATTGAATGCTATTTTCGCTTCCTTCGCTAAAATAGGGATTACCGGCCTTATTATTGATCTTCGATCAAATGGGGGTGGTTATGTTGAGACTGCCGAATACCTGGCTAATTTAATCGTGCCTTCCAATTTAACCGGAAAGGTCATGTACAGTGAGAAATTTAATGACCTGATGCAAAATGGAAAGGCCACCATCCTTAAAAATCAATTATATAGAGATGCCAATGGTAACGCAGTGCGCTATAAAGGGCGTTTAGCTACCATGGCGGATGTGAACTATAGCAAAAGCTTCAATACCATTCTGTTTCAAAAAGCCGGCAATCTCGAAACGATTAACAATGTTTATTTTATCATTTCCGGTAATACCGCCTCAGCCAGTGAATTATTGATCAGTAGTTTAAAACCTTACTTTGATGTTAAGCTTATTGGCCAAAAAACATATGGTAAACCGGTAGGCTTTTTTGGTGTTCATATTGGTTCTTATACCATTTATCTCAGCAGTTTTATTTTGCAAAATGCCGTGGGTTGGTATGATTATTTTGAAGGGATGCAACCAGATGTGACAATAACTTTTTCTACCGATACTTCCTTGGGTAATCTAGATGAACCAGGATTGCATACCGCTCTTTCCGTAATAGGAGGTAGCTTCAACTCGAGCAGCTTTTCAAATCGAAAATCTTTTACAAGCAGTGGTCACGAGGATATGAACAAAGAAAATTCGTCTACAATTCAAACGAGCCTATCGGGAAATTATATACCTATATATAAAAAGCAATTCAAGCTGAAATAAACATTGCGCCAGTTGCCATCATGCTAATAAGGCCTTTACAGATGGGCTGGTAAAAGCAAGGGGAATTGAAGTGATATTGACTCAACGATTTCGCTGTTATCGCTTTGGTTTAATCCAAACATGCGCAAAACCGAAGAGCGAAACGATGAACTCATGAACTCCTTTGAAAACAAGTAAACGTGGTTAGGTTAAGGCGGTGCCCGTCGCTAAACTGATTTATTTACCCAAGCTTGAAGCAAACACAACGACAGTTAAGATAAAGGTGTGTAAGTTTACAGCAATAGTCGATTGCTTTCCAACAAAGTCGATCTAATTTGCAACAAAAGTAGCTGCGTTTGTTAGAAAAACCTTCGCTTTTGCAATTAACTTTCGTTAAGCTACAAAAGACTTAGTTGTTTTTATAGCAAAGGTTCGCAACTTTATTATAGTGTTCCATGGAGCTCCTATGAACATGGTTACAGCTATAAGAAACTTACGAATGGTTGCAACAAAATTATGTGAGTTTATGACAACTTTAGGTAAAGCTGCAACAAATGCAAATACTTCTGCAATAATAGCAGTACTGTTTACAGTAAAAGTGCTTGCGTTTATAACGAACGCACAAAAAGTTATTGCAAAGTTGGCCATATTTAATTTAATGTTACCTAAAGATATTAAAAACTTACCGGAGTTTACTTCCGTCTTACTTAAGATAGTTATAAATTAGGTAAGAAAAACGTCCTCTTTCACTTGCAGCCGTAGGTCAACCGTCGACGAAATTGATACAAAATTAAGCGGATTGCATACAGACTTTATTTTCAAATTTTACAATCTTTGTTTCAGTCGATCGTTTAATTAGATATCGGTTATCGGTCATATTAACAACAAATAACGAATAACAAAATATGTTAAGTACTAAAATAAAAGAAGCTACAAAAGCACCTCATCAACAATTGGAAGGCGTAGTAGTGAGAAAATTAAAAGCAATCAACGGTGATAAGGATTATGCTGAATTTCTAAAATTTTTCTACGCCTATTTTAATGCGGTAGAAGAGGCTATCAAGCCCTATATTACAGACGCTGTTTTACCGGATTATAAAGAAAGAAGAAATTCCGGCTACATAAAAGCCGATATAGAAGCTTTAGGCGAAAGCACAGATCAGCTACCTGAAGTAGAAGCTCCAACTATAACAACGGTTCAAGAAGCCTTAGGTGCGTTATATGTGTTAGAAGGTTCAATTATGGGAGGAAGTATCATTGTTAAAATGCTTGAAAAGCTTGGCATAACAAGGGGATTGTCCTTCTTTTCAGGCTATGGAGCAGAAACCCCACAGAAATGGAGCATATTTGTAACTGTTTTAAATGCGCACGCTAAAAATGAAGGAGAGGAGAACCTAGCCATTAAAGCCGCCAACAACACTTTTTCGCTATTTGGAAGAACATTTGAACGCGAAGAAGTGGCTTAACGCGTAAATGATTTTAAAACCTAACAGAAAGGCCGAAATTATTTCGGCCTTTCTGTTTATTACTTAAGGTAACCGTTATAATCCGATTATTCTACGTTGACAACTGATTTGCTATTGCTTGGGGTAGCCTTTGTTTTCCCTCTGTTATCACGTGCCATTCTCGAATAAAGTGACAATTTTCTATCAAAAATAAACCTTAATAATAAACGCGTATAAGATCTGTGATGGCCCAAGGAGTCATAGTAAGGACCTGCAATTTTCTTAATTTTTGGCAAATTGTTCCATGGAATTGATGGGAAGTCATGGTGTTCATTATGATAGCCGACATTTAAATTGACAACATTTAATACCCCATAGTAGCTTTTTGTTTCCTGATCTTCATCATGGGTTAAAAAATGCTCTTGAATCCACCGAGCACCAAGTGGATGCAACCCTACCGAGAAAAAAAAGCTGGCGACTAAATAAACCACTGCTTTCCACTGCCAGAAATAAAAAATCAAACCCATAAAGATGAACTGTACGAGATAATTCAACGCTACCCATTTATCAAACATCTTAATCTCTTTGCTCATCCGTCCCAAGCGCGATGCTTGAACAATAGGATATAAAAGTAACCATAGTGCTTTTCCCAGCGTAGAGTTGTTAACCAGCTTTGCCTCCCATTCACTGGGCATATCAGCATCCAATTCCTCGATGCCCTGAAAAGCATGGTGTTTCAAGTGATACTTCTGAAAGGATACTGAACTTGGGAATACGAGGGGTAAATTTGCAAAAATGCCTGAAAGTGTGTTAAGCACTCTATTTTTGAAGATCAAATTGTGTGAACATTCATGAATACAAATAAATAAAGTATGACATGCAAAAGCTCCAATTAAATAAGCACATGGGAAGATAAACCACCACGATTCATCATACAAAATCCATGACATGGCTATTTGTATACCTACACATAGGACTATCACTAAAAAGGTATACGGATTTCTACCTATTAAATGTCGAATTTCGGGATGACTGGATATGATTTCTTTGGTTCTAAGTTTATGCGGTTCACAATTTTCCGACCAGCTAAAGCTCTTTTTCTTACTCATTTATACACATTAGGGTTTGTTCTTAATAACGTGTAAGATATTGCAAAAGTATTAGAAATGCAATTTTTTTGTAAAAATTCACGAAACTATTTCTCTTTTTGAAATCAAAACGATTAATCGACACACAATTATTTCTTATTCAATAAATTAGCCTTTTCCTCAGCACTTATATCTCCTTTTTTATCCCTATTTCTATTGCGAAGCATATAGATAAGACTCGATTTTTGCGGCAGTTTTAGCGCAGGCAAAACAGCTAGCAGGATAATAACGGCCGTTATTAGAAAACTATTTTGCAAGGCGAAATGTTCCGCTACTTGATCCGGGTATTGGTTTTCCAAATAACGATCATATATAAATGTATGTATAACTGCACTTACGGCTATTCCAATGGAGCCTCCTACCTGTAGGAACAAACTGTTCAGCGCCGTTGCAGTTTGCGTCTGATTTGGTTTAACAGCATTGAGAAGTGCTGTAGAAACCGGTGCTACCAGTAGGCTCATGCCGAGTCCTCTTATCGCCATCGTAAACAAAATAAACCATACGGAAACACCGATATCAATTCTAGCCAGCATAAAGAAAGAAATAGATACAATTAAAATACCGCTAATTGATATATTTCGGATCATTCCTTTATCGGCTAATCTACCCGATAACGGCCTGCTCACCAGCATAATTAATGCGTTTGGCAGCATTAACAACCCGGATTCAATTTCGGTATAACCTAACAGTCCCTGAAGCAAAAAAGGTAAAAAGAACATGCCGCCATAAAGAGCCAAAGATCGAATAATCGTTATCGTAGCAGCAACATTAAATTGCCTTATTCTAAAAACATTCAGGTCGAGCAGTGATTGGGGCTTCTTTGCTGACTGTACAAAGAAGTACAGCATCAAAAGTGTAATCAGGAGGCCAACGAAAAATGAAACAGATAAAAAGCCTTGCTTACTGATCGTCGATATCGTGTATTGTAAAATGATAATAAAGATTGAAAAGAATATAAATCCCCTTACATCAAACCTACTTTCCTTATCAACTTGCCGCTTTAAAAAGCTTAAGTAACGTATTGAAAAAAAGATCGTTAAAGCCCCGATCGGTAGGTTAATATAAAAAATAGATTCCCAGCCCAAGTAGTGCGTGAGTACTCCACCAAGTGTTGGGCCCAAGGCGGGGCCCATCACATTTCCCATTCCCCACCAACCAATTGCAGTACCGCGTTCTTCTTTCGGAAAGGTCTCGCTTAAAATTGCCAGCGAAGTGGGGGATAGCGATCCGCCGCCTATAGCCTGTATTATCCTGGAAATAACTAGCATGTCCAAACTTACCGAGAGACTACACAATAAGGAACCCAGGGTAAAAATGACAATACTTCCAAGAAACAAATAATAATAACCAAAGCGTTTCTTTAGCCAGTTCGTCAAGGGTATAAAAAGCGAGAACGAAATCATATAGGCGGTGATTACCCATTCAATTTGGTTAAGATCAACCCCGAAATCATTTCGCATTACCGGCAAAGAAACGTTTACAATGCTACTATCAATTGCGGCCATGGACGTAGCCATCATTAATGTAGCGAGTACAAAGGACCTGTTTATTAACATGTTTTGCAAAGATACTCAAATCGTATATAAACTCTAGTTGATCAACTTCATATCTCATGCCGGTTTATATTGAGATTAATCGGCGCTTTATTCTCGAGAACTTCACCCGATAATAAACATCTTACCCCTTTAACTGTTAAAAACATAGTTGCTTAACTGAACTAATTTAACTTGAACGCTATGTTAAGAGATTTACTGAACGATTTTTTAGCACCATGTGATATACAGATTAACGGTTCCAGACCCCACGACTTACAGGTTGTTGACAGTCGATTCTATAAAGAAGTTCTAAAACGAGGTTCGCTCGGTTTAGGTGAGTCATTTATGCAAGGCTGGTGGGTTTCAAACGATATTGAGGAACTCTTATATCGTTTAATCCAAGCTAATTTAAGTGACAAATTTAAAAGAAAACCAACCCTATTCTGGTACTATCTGAAATCAAAGCTATTTAATTTACAGAATAAGAAAAGATCGATAGATGTAGCCTTAAAGCATTATAACATTGGCAACGAACTTTATCAATATATGCTCGGAAAAACGATGATGTATTCTTGTGCCTATTGGAAAGATGCCAAGACTCTAGAGGAGGCCCAAGAAAGAAAACTAGATCTTATTTGTAAAAAACTGGATTTATCCCCCGGTCAAACTGTTTTGGATATAGGTTGCGGTTGGGGCGGTTTTGCAAAGTTTGCAAGTGAAAATTATGGTGTTACCGTAACAGGAATCTCCATTGCCGCGGAGCAGATTGAGTTTGCCAAGACATGGTGCCATAAGTTGCCCGTTGAATTTAGATTGCAGGATTATCGCGACTTGGATGAAAAATTTGACCGTATCGTTTCCATTGGAATGTTCGAGCATGTCGGATACAAAAACTATCGCATCTTTATGCAAACAGTGCATAATTGTTTAAAATCCAACGGTCTCTTTCTGCTTCATTGTATTGGTGGAAACGAGGCTTCAACAGCAACTGATCCGTGGATACATAAGTATATATTTCCAAACGGACTAATACCTTCACCAAGGCAATTAACCGCTGCCATGGAACCTTATTTCACGTTGGAAGATTGGCATAACTTTGGTCCTGATTACGAGTTGACCCTGAATGCCTGGCAAGAAAATTTTAAAAACTATTGGCATTGCATAAAAAACAGTTATGACGATCTCTTTTACAGGATGTGGCTGTATTATTTAAATGTAAGTGCAGCTTCGTTTAAAGCCCGTCATAATAACGTTTGGCAACTGGTCTTATCAAAAAAAGGGAATATAGCCCGCTATTTCTCTGTACGTTAAGAGCCCATTCCGAGGATGTCTAAAAGCCGTCTTTGTGGACCGACATGTTTAGTTCATGTAATGAAAGAACCCTGACGCTGGCAGCGTAGCGACTTCCAGACATCCTACGGATTAAATGGAATATTAAACTTGAGAAGAAAGTATATAATTTACGATGTCCTTTATTTTTAAATCAATCAATTGATCCAAATCCAAACCAGAGAGCCAACCGGTAAAATCGATACCCTCTCCAAAATGTGCTTTTACTTTTTCCGAAAAAGAGACGATCTCAATACTATCCATCTCTAAATCTTTTGTAAAAGAACTTTCCATCGAGATGTCCATTTCTTCAATAAATTCTTCACCGATAATATCTGTTATAAACTGCTTCAATAAGCTAAAGATTTCCTCACTTTTTAGTTTGTTGTAATTTTCTACAGTGTCCATCCTATGATATAATTGTTGTACTTAATTGTTTTAACTTTTATACTTTCAATAATCAGCTCATCCCCTTCAATTGCACCTACTTGATAAGTCTTTGGATTGCCGGCCAAGCCCTTCCCAATTGACTTCCCATAAGCCTCTTTTGCTACCCAAAAGCGCGTAATCCACTCGTCCCGATCTTCTTTTCCTTTTAACAAAAGTCGTTCGTTGGCCGTCAGGGCGATTTCTTCAAAACCCACCCCTCTCGACTTGATTTCTTCCATATCGATTCCAACAGGTTTACCGAGTCGTGCAATGGCTACGGCTTCATCATTTTTATGTGCTATTGAGATCTGAACATCTGCAGCTAAAGGCCCTTGTATAACGGGCTGTCCGGTAGCAAGTTTAGCAATACTAAATTCTATGGGGTAATAGGCAGTGTTCGTTTCTCTTAAGAGTAATGATCTTATCGCATCTCTTAGGGCAACACGACTAACTAACCATTTCTTTCTCTTGTTAAGCGCTAAGCCGTTTAGGAAGTTACGATCCGCTAGTGGCAAGTAACGTTTTGCAATAAAATCCCACGAAATAACTTTTTGGTAAGCCTTGTGAAATTTGAATACCTCCGGATATATCTCCTCCGACAATAGGTTGAATTTAGGAGACATAGACACTTGCCATAGGCGTTCGTCAAACTCCAACCGTATATTCTGCCATCCATTAATCACCGCCCAGACCTTTCCGTCTCTTTTAAGCAGAAAGTTGGCGGTAGCCGTTTCATCATTGATGTCCGTTAGCGAACACGTACATTCGAATTCGCCTGTCTGATCAGCGAAATCCTGATAAAATATAATTTCATCGATTTTGATAGGAAATGCAACTTTATTCACCTTTAAGGTTAATTGCAACCATAAGCCGAATAATTGCCCGGCATTATCTAGCAGTGAGCCTTTTCCTCCACTGCCAACGATTATTCCCCTTATTCCCTTATCACCAATAGAATTGACAGCTTTTATACCTTGATAAGCTGGCCCATGGAACATGTGTCGATCATAAATGGTTACGGGATCAATTTGTATATCCAATAAATTACCCACCGTTAACAGTTGCAAAGAAGAGCTCTCCAATTTTTCAGCTAATACAACTTCCGCCTCGGCATACTTATCAATACGGACGCTCCACATAGAGTCATTTTTCCTCTCACCAACTACTTTTTCCCTGAACGGCTTACTCACATTCATCCATTGGAAAACCCGGATCTGTTGTATTCTGCTCAACTTTCGTTGTCTTTCGTGATTAAAAGCAGCTTCACCTAGCAATTCCAAAATCATTGTCATCGGAATTACCGGATCCATATCTTCCGGACAATGCCAACCTGGCTTTTGTTTTACCAGTGCATGGTCTATAAGATAGGGATGCTGATCTAGCGAAATATTGAACGGTGTTTCAAAATGCCCGGGCACATGAGATTCGGTTCCAAACCTATTAAAACGCTGTGGTAGTGGATTCGAAAACTCCTTGTTTTCAATCAGTTCGATCAGATCCGAATACATACCCATCGCTTCCTCCATATTGTCCATCACAGCCATCGCAAGTGGATGTTTTACCGTTCGTTGTGTTCTCACATAACCGGTATCTTTAGGTGGCTTTGTAAACGATGAATGGACCAGAAAATCCCACGTGCTTACAAGCGGTGAACCAAGATTTAACTTAACAGATGCAGCCTTCTGTGATTTTGTTTGAAGACCTAAAAAATCTAAGTCGACTTCTTTACCGTCGACATACAATGAGGCAAGTATTCTTCGCAACTGAGATAAACCATCTCGATAGGGAGAAGTAGCAGATAAAGCATTATATGGATTTCCTTTGAGGGTATCATCAACAAAGCCTGTTATGCCGCCTGCTCCAATCTGGATAAAAACACGCACTTGTTCTTGATGGTATAATTTTTCAATAAGCTCCCTGAATCTAACCGGCTGTATTAAATGTTCAACATTAAGTTGTCTTATCGCCTCCACTGTATCAGGGTAAGGGGCCAGGTTTGTGGCAGACCAAACTGGAATCTTTACCCTTAAAAAATCTATTTCTTCGATGCCTTCCAATATTTGAGGCACTCTATCTTTAATAAAAGGACTATGGAAACCAGATTGAAATGGTAAAACCTGATGAAAAATTTGGTGTACCTTCAATTCCGTAATGAGCTGCTCAATTGCTTCGTACGTACCGCAGAGTATTACTTGCTGAGGGCAATTGTCATTTGCTAAATAGAGGGACGGAATTTTTTCTGAAATCCCCTTAATACGTTCATAACTACAACCAACTGCGATAAACCTGGCATAGCTTACTTCAAACAATTGAGGATCAAGCTTTGTTATTAGATGTTTGACAGAACTCGTTGTAACCAAACCTGCTGACATGGCCGCCAGCCACTCGCCCATGCTATGTCCTGCATTGATATCCGGTACAACCCCGAGTTTTTTCATCGCTAGATCAATCGTTCTACTATTTTGAAGTTGATTCAAGGCAGAAACAAAAACTTTTGTCTCATGCATAGAATCTTCAAGTAGAAACTCCTGCTCTATTTTAAAGTATTTGGAAACACTTTCGGTTTCGCCCGATGATAAGCCATCTAGACCGGGGAATAGAAAAGCAATTTTCTTCTCTCCGCGTAGTAGCGGCGCATTTGTATACCATATATCCTGTCTATTACGCCAGGGCTTATTTTTAGTCACGATATTGATCGCCTTTTTAATCCGGTCTACCGTTGGATTAAAAACTGCTATGCGAAAATCACCATCGCCTATATCATTGCTACCACTTTCTAGCGCTAATATTAATTCATCCACACTTTTTCGTGCCAATACTCGCACTTCATCCTCTGCTACTCGCTTGGCCTGATGTACCGTATTTTTTACTGTAAAAGCTTCCAATACAACATGCGCATTGATGCCGCCAAAACCGAAGGCATTTACACCGGCCCTTAGCGGTAAACCGCTGTTAGACCAGTTTATCGGTTCATTTACCGGTTCAAATCGAGTTTCGGCCATAACCTCAATAGGTGAATCGCAGTGCAAGGTAGGGGGAAGCGTGTCATTATACAGGGCTAGAGCCGTTTTTATTACACCGGCAATGCCAGCCGCGGGCATCGCATGTCCAATCATGGATTTTACACTTCCGATTTTTGCTTTATTCCCTCTACTAGCCGAACCAAACACCAATTTAAGCGTTTCCAGTTCAGTACGATCGCCAATAACCGTGGCGGTACCATGGGCCTCTAAGTAACCGATATCGTTAACAGACAAACCAGCTTGTTGCCAAGCCTGTTCGATTGCCCTCGCTTGTCCTTTGGTGGAGGGACTCATGACACTCGTTCCCGAACCATCGCTGCTTATACCGACACCTTTTATAACACAATAAATCCGATCACCGTCTAATAATGCTTTATCGAGCGTTTTCAAGACTACGAAACCACAACCTTCACCAATTATTAATCCGTCGGCGTCCTTATCAAACGGCCTACTTTGCTGCCGTTTGGAAAGCGCTCCCAATTGATGGAAAATACTCCAAAATGTGGCGTTTTGGCCGACATGAACACCTCCGGCAATGACCATATCCGATCGATCGTTTACTAATTCGTTCACGGCATGGTCTATAGCCAATAAAGAACTTGCGCAGGCAGCGTCAACGGTATAAGCGGCTCCTCCTAGGTTAAAACGATTAGCCACTAATGAAGCAATCAGGTTAGGTATGAGGCCCATCGTAGTATCCGGAGTGAAGCGCCCTTTTTTCTTCTGGAACTCCTTTTTTATCCGCTTGATCTCCTCCTCTTTTAAATCCGGCATTAAGTGCCGTATAAGATTCACCAGCTGCTCTGCTACATGTACAACTTCGACCGCTCGCGTCGCCCCAGGCCCCACGTAATTGCCTTTTCCTATGATAATAGAAGTTCTATCAAGTTTGTATTTGTTCTTCCAAACACCGGCATCTTCCAAAGCGCTATGAACTAACTGAAGCGTGAGTAATTGATCAGGTTCCATCCCTTCTACAGCAAGTGGAAGAATACCGAATGTAACGGGGTCAAAATGCGCATAATCATCAATAAAGCCACCACGCGAGCAATAGAATCGATCGTAGGATTCATCATCGGGAATAAAATACCGTTCGTTAATTCTACTTGACGGTATGGGTCCCGTAGCATCAACTTTCTTTAAAATGTTATTCCAATACGAATTGATATCGGGAGCCCCCGGAAATACAGCAGACATCCCGATAATTGCAATATCTTTTTTATTCATTTCTGCGTAACTATGCCATAATTAAAACCCGACTCTCATTTCCATATTTTATTTCATTGGCAAATGTTTCTTTTCCTCTTTCCAAGGGAATTAAAGATATGCCTCGGCGTTCGTATTCTTTCTCGAGACTGGAGGACACCATCCCGGCACCTTTCCATGGTCCCCAATTGATTGCCATTACTCGACCTTTCATTTTCTTTCGTAACACCTCTGCATAATGATCCAGCACACTGTTTGCCGCTGCATAATCGGTTTGGCCTCTATTTCCATAAACAGAAGCTATGCTGGAAAAGAACACAATAAATTGCGTATCATTTCTCAATTGTTCAGCGAGTACGCGTAAGGGGGTCACTTTCGTACTAAAGACCCGTTCGAAGGAATCAGCCGTTTTATTTTCAAACAACTTATCTTCCAAAATACCTGCTCCATGAATTACGCCATCAATTCTGCCATATTTCTTATAGAGCTCCTGTATCAGAAGCACTAGCGCATCTTCATCTCTTACGTCAACAGCATGATAACTCACATTTGCACCTTGTTCCCTAATAGCCTGCATGCTACTTAGGATTTGTTGTGTTTTATGCAACTGTATTGTCCTTTGTTCAATCTCCGCAGGTGACTTGGAATACCCTTGCTCAATTAGGCTCTTTCTGATTTCCTCTTTGCTTTGCATGATAATCTGATTTGAGTCCACGTCACTCGGATATGAAGACCGGCCTACTAGCACATAATTACAAGGATACTCCTTCGCTAAATGTGTAGTTAACGCGGCGGTAATCCCTTGGGCACCCCCTAAAACAAGAACAACAGCATCCTTATCCATAACAAACGGACTTCTGTTTGCAGTCTGTAAAGGATCGTTCGTTTCTTTAACTGCATGTCTAAAATTATCTTTGTAATAGATAACTGATGGCTCATCCGTGCAAAGCATTTCATCAATCAATAAGTCAGGAATTTTATCTTCTTTTGTTTCATTCATAAAATGAATGGCCCGACATTTTGCCTGATCATATTCT
The DNA here is from genome assembly GCF_030372825.1 of Olivibacter sp. 47. Lineage (NCBI taxonomy): Bacteria > Pseudomonadati > Bacteroidota > Sphingobacteriia > Sphingobacteriales > Sphingobacteriaceae > Olivibacter > Olivibacter sp. 47. The sequence continues at coordinate 3,207,597 of NZ_JAUCNR010000001.1, read as the reverse complement.
TTATCTAGACTTTTAATAAAACCCGTATATCCCTGATAACTTCGTAGAAATTTGGGATCTTCATTCTTATCAACATGAGCACCGTGATCAGATAACACATAAACCCACTTAACACGGTTCATATCCAACGATTTTACCATGCGGACGGCATCGATAATATTTAATCGGTGATTAGATGCGACCATATCTAAAATTACCAGTCCGTCATAGCCTGCCAGGTCTTTTTCTTGTGGTACAATATCGACAATTGCGCCTCGTTCTTCCAGCTTCTCTTTAATCAGAAAACCGAGATTCCCATCGCGTGTAATGGCAACTTTTGCACCTTGCAAGGTATTAGGATATTCCTGTTTTAATAAAGCATGAACATCTGTCAATTCAAACTTGATCCGTTTCAATGTATCACTAAGTTCGTTATTTCCAAGTAAGGTGTCAACGAACGGCTTTTCTTTATCTGCAAGGCTTTTAGATTCACCGTTAGCTAATAGTTTGGCGGCTATCCAATCGATCAAATGATTTAAGGTTTTAAACGCAGACAGCTTTTCCATTTGCTCTTGGTTTTCCTCATCGCTAGGCATAATAGCCTCTAATTTAACTTTGAGTTCACCGATTATTTCGATTCTTTTGATGGAATCTATACTTAGATCAGCCTCCAAGTCGAGATCAAGACCGAGCATTTCCGTTGGGTATCCTGTTTTCTCGCTTACAATTCCTAGAATCATATCTTGGATATCACCTTTCTGAAGCGCAGGTTGTTGCCGGGTTATTTCCGTTGTTAAGGTTTCATTAACATCGTTTATAATGTTTGCGTCAAACCACCCAAGTAAACCATTAAGTGTTTTGATGGAAGCCAATTGTTCCACCATTTCATCTTGGCTTTTATTTTTAAACTGAAAGTTACTTAACTGTATACGCAACTCGCCAATAATTTCGAGTCTCTTAATGGAATCAATACTCAAATCTGCTTCCAGATCCAGATCCATTCCTAGCATATCCTTTGGATAACCTGTTTTTTCGCTTACCACCTCCATCAGAATCGTAGACAAAGGCTTTGTCGTTTTTGGACCGGATGTTATTAGTTCGTTTTCATTAGCTTTCTTACCTACAGGATCCGGAGATTGTTCTCTCTTTTCAATGAGACTAGGCATTGATACCGGAACCGTATTAGGATTTGTATGGATATAATTGTTCGTACTAGGCTGTCCTAGATAGGCGAGGAGGACATCCCGTTGTGCTTGAATTAGCATCTTCATACCTGCTAAATATTCCAAGGTGAGCTGCTCAGCAGATCCTTGTACCGATAAAGTATCACTTTTTGTGTTGTTTTGCACGGTCAGTTCTTTAAAATTAATGATAGGCTTCGTTACAGGCAGTGCACTGTAAGCGGGTAGTTTGCCTTGAGCAGGCATCGCCATCTGACCATCCACGAGCCAGATTGAGGAACTTTTCTTGAGTTTCTCCGGGTTGTCCAGATCTAACCAAGTTGCTTGTCGATCTGCAAATAAAACATCTATCTGTACGGTTTTCCCTGTAGCTATATATTGCGCTAAAGCCACTAATAGTTGGAAAATACCGTGTTTTCCATTTTCCTCTGTATGTATAACAACCTCTTCCTTGCCTAAAATCGACTTTGTCAAACTTGTTAGCGTCTTACCTGGCCCAACCTCAATAAAAATTCGGGCACCATTCGCGTACATTTCTTCTATTTGGTCTGAAAAAAGCACAGGATTGACAATATGAGAAGCCAAACGGTTCTTGATTTCGGTACTTTCCGTTGGGTATAAAGCAGCACTTGTATTTGACCAAACAGGAATGCTAGGCTGTTTAAATGAAAAACCGTTCAATAAATCAGCGTAAAGAGATTCCGCCTTTGCAATTAACGGACTATGAAAAGCACAGGCTACTTCCAGTTGCCGGTAGGAAATTTTTTGTTCCTTTAAGACCTGCATAAAGCTTTCCATCACAGCGGATTCGCCTGCTAGAACCCATTGCTGTGGAGAATTATGATTGACGGCATATATGTTCTTTCTCGAAGACAACAACTGATCGATCATCGCTTTATCACCGTTTACGGCTACCATAATCCCCTTGTCGTCACCTGTCGAGGCCAAGATAGCTTCGGCTCTCCCTTTACTTAAAGCAACGAGATCCCCCTCATTGAACACCCCTGCAAATGCGAGTGCCGGAAGCTCTCCGTAGCTATGGCCTGCCAGCATATCGGGGATGACGCCAAGATCACTCAAAAGGTTAGCAATCGCTATATCTATTATTCCTAAAAGCGGTTGCGCCATACCCGTATCTTTAATGGCTTCCTTTTGCTTCTTTAAACTTTCTTCACTGAAAGCACTGCTAGGAAAAAGTATTTTTTCGTATGCCGGGTAACGACTGAGAAGTGATCTCATCCGTGGAAAGTTCACCAATAGCTCTCTAGCCATGTGTATTCGCTGACTTCCTTGACCAGCAAACAGGAAGGCCGTTTTTCCCTTAACCTCCTTTGTTATGTATGTATCCTTCGCATGCGTACCGGACAATACCAAATCTATCTTGAATTGCAGATCTGCTATGGAATCAGCGATTATAGATAATTGTACCGGAGCATTGCTATAGGTAGCAAGAGAGAACGCAATATCACGTAACTTTACCGAGTCGTTCAGATCAATTAATCGTTTTGTTTTCTTGAGTAGGAGACTGGCCTCTTCGTAATCATTTCCTCTGAAAACAAAGAGCTCCGCGGGCCATTGCTTCGTAACAGAGAACGGTATTTTCTTGTTATCTACATGATTGGAAATAACGGCATGAAAGTTCGTGCCGCCGAAACCAAAAGCACTAACTCCGGCTACTCGTTGTGGATTGGACCATAAACCAGCTTTGTCGGTAAATACAAACGGACTTGTTTTTTCGTTGTAAAAACCATTAGGTTCTTTTAAGTTAATAGTCGGCGGTTTAATTCCGTAATATACACTCAACGCACTTTTAATCAGGCCTGCCATACCCGCCGCGCATTTTGTATGCCCAATTTGGGTTTTAACTGAACCAAGATGGCTTTGTTGCGGGATGGCTCCGCTCTTAACCATTGCCTGCGTTAATGCACTCAATTCAGTGCGATCTCCAACCACCGTGCCGGTACCATGTGCCTCGAAGAGTTCAACAGATGATATGGATAAACCCGCCTGCGAATAGGCTCTTTCCAATGCCTTCGTTTGTCCGGCAAGTCGAGGTGCTGTTAACCCAAGACTCTTTCCATCGCTGGAGCCGCCTACACCTTTAATTACGGCAAAAATTTGATCACCGTCCTGTTGCGCATCTTCCAATCTTTTCAGCACAACCATTGCCACACCTTCGCCTAAAGCGATGCCATCAGCCTCCGCATCAAAGGTTGCGCATCGACCTTTTTTCGAAAGAGCATGTGTACTGGCAAACATCAGATAATCATTGATACCATTATGTAAATCCGCCGCTCCGGCAATCACCATATCAGATTTGTTGAGGATGAGCTCTTGACATGCCAAGTCAATAGCCGCCAGCGAAGAAGCACATGCAGCATCCACTGTATAATTACGGCCACCAAGGTCTAATCGATTGGTAATTCGACCGGCAATTACATTTGCCAATACCCCCGGAAACGAGTCCTCAGTAAGTTTTGGTAAGGATTCATCAACTTCCTTCGGTATTTCGCCGAAAAATTGCGAGAAAAGTGCTCTGAAACTGTAATTATTGGCCAAGTCATTGCCACCTTCCGCACCTATGATAACCGATACATTCTCCTTATTAGCGTCCTTCGCGGCATAACCTGCATGTTCAAGTGCCCGCTTTGCAACAAGCAGACTCAACAGCTGTGTTGGATCAATAGCGGCCAACGACTGCGGGGGAATTCCAAATTCAAGCGGGTCAAATTCGATCTTCGGTATAAATCCACCCCATTTTGATGGAGATTTGCTGCCGTTGGTATCTAATGGATCATAATAAATCTCTTTATTCCATCTTTCATCAGGCACCTCCGTAATACAATTTTTAGCATCTAGTATATTCCGCCAAAAAGCGTCAATATCCTGTGCTCCCGGATAGATACATGCCATTCCGATAATAGCTATATCGATCGCATGATTGGTTGTTTCTGTTAAGGTAAAGGTCTCTGCATGTTCAATATGTTTATAATTGTTTTTGGCGACATCTTCGTGTAAATCAGCTATGGTTCTGATCTTATTGTTTAAAGCGGCTACCTGTCCGATCATGTACATACCCTTTTGATATTGCACATCCTCGTTCAGATATATCAGATTCTCGGATACCCGTTCGATTCCTTTGCTAGCGATGCGCAAACGCCCCACGTTTAACTGCTCCAATGATTCCCATATCTGCTTTTTATCGACACCATCCTTTTCAAGTCTCCGCTTTTCTTCTTCGAAGTAGGAGGTAAAAGGCGATTGCAAACATCTGGTTTCATGGCCGGGAGCAGTTTCTAACAGAACGGTTTCCGCCTGCTTTATCGCTTGTTCCTGAAAACCAGGCAGAATAGCACCCGAATCAACCGCCTCCTTTGTGTAAATATAAGCTGACCCCATGAGCACACCAATTTTTGCACCACCGATAGCTAATGGAGCACTCATGATGGATACAAAGGCACTTGAAAAACTATCATGTATTCCACCGGCAAAAAATAGTTCAAATGATGGTAGCTGTTCCTCTTTTAAAATACGCTCAATTTGAAGTTCCCAAAGTACCAGAGACGATAACGGACCAACGTGCCCCCCACACTCTCTTCCTTCGAATACGAACTTTCTTGCACCCTCTTTTATAAATAGGTCAAGAAGGGTAGGAGAAGGAACGTGCAAGAAGGTTTTAATTCCGGCTTTTTCAAAAGGAATCGCTTGGGACGGACGACCACCGGCTACGAGTAGGACAGGGGGCTTTGCCTCTAAAATGTAGCGAGACTGTTCCTCCCTTAATTCTTGCGGCGCAAAACCGAGGATTCCGACACCCCAGGTTTGGTCTTGAAGCACTTTTTTCGTTTTTACAATCAATTCTTTTGCTTTTTCACCCGTCATTAACGAAAGTGCTACAAAAGGCAGTGCACCTCCCAAAGATACAGCTTCCGCAAAACTTGGAAGATCACTCACTCGAGTCATTGGTCCCTGCGCTATTGGATAGCGTATCTTAAGCTCCTCCGCTAAAGGATTATCTTCTCTTAACACATGCTCAGTTTTGGCTTGCTTAATATGACCATTGATAGCTTCAAGTAAACCGGATGCGAGGTGATCGATTGTTTTATAGTTGCTAACAAGTCCTTTTGACAAGATAACATCTTGCCCCATAGGCAAATAAGAGTCTTCCAGTGTATAGTTTCCATTCAAGTATGGAAGTAAATCCGAGAAAGTAGCACCTTGGGGAAGTTCCGGTGCATTAGGGCGATTTAATACGCGGAAGTTACCGACTAATTTAGTTTCGGTACCGTTTAATTTTTCAATGACATTTTTTAGCGCTTGCGGTGCCTTACATTCCGGGAATAACGATAGTTGATTATCCATTACGATTCCGTCCGCTCCTAATCCAATAAGTGCTGCGGCAGAATGAATCCCTATACCACCTTGTACCCATACTGATAGACTTTGCAGATCAAAATCCTGGATCACATGCTGGAATAGAATATAAGTGGCTTCATAGGCAACATGACCTCCCGATTCATTTCCCTTAATAATAATTGTTTTTGCACCTCTGGCCTTGGCGAGTCTTGCCTCTTCCACAGAATAAACTTGAAAAATAATTTCTACGTCAATAGCCTCCATTGAGATTTCGTTAGAAAATGGCATAATAATATAGGCTACAGACGATGGAAGTTCCTTTGATGGAATGTGGGAGTCAGGAAAACAAAGACCTATGGACTTTGGCTTATAGGATTTTATATTATCGTATATTTTTTCTATCTGATCGTGATTTCTACCGATATGGAGAACCGGTACAAAAGGGGTTTTACTAAGTGCCTTCAATAAAGCCAAATCAGGAAGCTCGAAAGGGGTAATACCAATCAACTTTGCTGTTTTCATGATGCTAATAATTATAAGTGTAGTAAACGATAAAAAATAGTTGGTTGGATTTTTTTCGTTTAAGGAATCTGCTTATTGTTCTGTTTCATAAATTTGATGAACTATTATGTGAGGTTCTTACGAAGGCCAAATCAGCATTCGTTTTATTAATTTGCTTTGTATGTGCATAAATTCAAAAGCGAACAAAGAAATAGAAGAGGTGTCTTTAAATTACAATATGCAATCATCATTCTTTTGTGTTTGCCTCGAATAGCGTGAGATTATAACAAAGCATTTCTATCTGTTATTTGTGATGCAAATTAGTAAATGATGGACTTTTTTCTTTTGTTCATTTTGTTCATTGGTTTTTAATGCAAATCGGCAACATTTCAACTGTTTTTCGATCGGTAATGATGGTTTTGTTGATTTTTTGTTAAGAAAACATTAAAGAAGCTCGATTCCATGTTAAATACGCATAAAAAAAAGTTCCAAATATTATGCGAGCGCCCTCCGCATTAGCATAAATCTAATGTGGTACCAAAAAACATGCTAAGCCTATTCTGCGTCATCATGTGCTAAAATGAAGTGTCTGACACTTTAGTAAAAAACATTCGATTATCCAGCTCCCTAATTCACACAAAAGCTTAGTAATATATGTTAACTATTCTAAATTCGGACAGTTATGTTAAAAGTAAGCAAGCAGCAGTTGCGCTATTGTAATGATAGTTCTGATGGTTATACTCGGGTAAAAAAGGGGAAGGGATATTGCTATTTAGACATCAATAAAAAGCCGATCGTTGATAAAGAATTAATAAAAAGAATAAAAAGTTTAGTGATTCCGCCAGCTTGGAAAAACGTTTGGATAAGTCCTTACGATAATGGCCACCTTCAGGCCACCGGATTGGACGATAAGGGGAGAAAGCAATACTTATATCACCCGCTATGGAACGAAACAAGAGAAAAACACAAAATTAATCGTATCCTCGCCTTTGGAAAGGTACTACCATCATTGAGAGAGGCGATTACGGCTGATTGCAGACAACGAAACCTTGGTAAAGACCGCGTTTCTGCCATTGCACTCAGCATCATGGAAAACACTCTTATGCGCGCCGGGAACGACCGCTATCGACGGGAGAATAACAGTTATGGATTGACGACCTTACGAAGTCGACATGTAAAAATAGAAGGACAAATTGTTACTTTTAACTTTACAGGAAAAAAGGGCAAAAAGCACAACATTAAACTCAGTAATCGTAGTTTGACTAAGAGACTTCGTCAGGTTATGGAAATTCCAGGCCAAGAGGTTTTTCAATATTATAATGACGATCAGGAAATCTGCTCCTTAGATTCCGGCGATTTAAATGAATATATCCAAAGGCACACCGGACAGAACTTTACGTCAAAGGATTTTAGAACATGGTATGCAACCTTATGGGCTTTTAAGTACCTACTTGAGCTAAGCACTGAAGAGCAACAGGTGAAGTCTTATAAAAAGAACCTAAATGCCTGTCTCGATTTCGTTGCTAAAAAATTGGGAAACACAAGAGCCGTATGTAGAGCTTCATATGTTTGTAATGACTTAATTGACGCCTATTTAGCGGGCAGCTTGCAAAGCTATCTTCGCAAAACTACAAGCGATGAAGTGAAATCGCTGCCTATTCATGAAGTCGAACCACTCTTGATAACATTTCTTCATAACTTAAAGAAAAGCCAGCAAATCCTATTGAGATTAACTTCTTGATTGATCCAAATAGGACGAAGTGATTATTCAACTATTCATCCGAGCATTAAGGAGAGAAAAAGCCTGATCAAGGAACGAAATTTGCTTTTCGTTTATCAATCGTTTTGCTTCGTCTATGGAAAACCATCCAGCCTTGTCTATTTCGGGAAACTGTTGTATTCTTCCCGATTTGGGAGGCCATATCATCTCAAAGGTATTACTTCGGATGTTATCCAAGTCCATATTCCCTTCCAACAACCAGCATAGGACTTTCTTTCCGCCCTTTTGAATCACAGGGTCCAGCTCAATAAATTCGCCTTCAATGGAGCACCCCGTCTCTTCCTCAAATTCGCGTTTTGCTGCGGAAAGTGGAGGTTCGGCATTTTCAAACTCTCCTTTAGGGATCGTCCAAAAGCCCTGATCTTTTTTCGCAAAAAATGGCCCACCGGGGTGAACGAGGAAAAACTCCACCTTTCCGTCTTTTAGTCGATAAAGCAAAATACCTGCGCTTCTTTTCATAAGTATAAGGGCTCTTTAATTGACAAATGTATACCTTCTGTCAGAGAAAATCGAAGAATCAATCTGAATTGCGTTTATTTTTACAGGAGCTGCCACATATTTATACTTTTGCACAAATTATAACTCATGACTAAAACTAAACTAACAATCAACGAAAACGGCTCCCTAAGGGTGGAAGGAGAATTTGAAATAGTTGACAAAAACGGTACACCATATGGTTTGGATGGACGCACGGTTGTATCGATCTGTCGTTGCGGCCTGTCATCAAAAAAACCGTTTTGCGACGGCTCTCATAAAGGACATTTCGAACACGAAGCAATCGCGTTCGATCTCCCGCCGAAAAAATAGAACAACGATTCTCCAAATTTAAAAGCAGTTGTCATTCAAGGCAAATTGCGTCATAAAAGGGTGTTGCTTGCGACACCCTTTTATGCTAAATTTGTTATCTGAATTAAAGCGTTTAAGGCGGTATTTTAACATTAAACCTCGTTCCATGAAACATATCTCTTTACTTAATCCAATAGGCGAAACGAGCTTGAGTAGCATGGAAGCCACCTATAAAATGTTCTCTAAAATTAATGAAGCGCTACAAAGCACCGGAAAGGAAGCTCTTTTCGACATTCAGATAGTGGGCCTTTCAGACGAAGTAGTTTCATCGGGCAGAATCTTTAGCATACGTTCTGACACGACGATTCATCAGCTAAAAAAAACAGACCTCATTGTTATTCCTGCTATTCACGGAAATATGAAAGATATTGTAGCCGTAAATCGTGAATTTGTGCCTTGGATTCAAAAGCAATATCAACTTGGGGCCGAAATTGCCTCATTATGTGTCGGTGCCTTTCTTTTGGCCTCTACTGGCTTGTTAAACGGTAGAAGCTGCACAACGCATTGGTTATCGGCTAATGAATTCAGTAGTATGTTCCCACACGTGAAACTGATGCCATACAAGGTTATTACGGACGAAAGGGGAATTTATACAAGTGGGGGTGCCTACTCGTCGCTAAATCTCATCCTGTATTTGGTGGAGAAATTTGCCGGGCGTGAAATGGCCATTCGATCATCGAAAATGTTTGAAATTGATATCGAAAGAAACAATCAATCTCAGTTTATCATCTTTCAAAGACAGAAAGATCATGAAGATTTAACCGTTCGGCGTGCACAGGAGCTTATTGAGGAGAATTTCCGCGAACGCATTACCGTTGAAGATCTTGCGGATAAATTGGCCACCGGAAGAAGGAACTTTGAACGACGCTTTAAAAAGGCAACCGGCAACACGATCTTAGAATACATACAACGCGTCAGAATTGAAGCCGCCAAGTTAAGTTTTGAGACAAGCAATGAAAACGTAAATGAGGTAATGTATAACGTGGGCTATAGTGATTCCAAGTCCTTTCGGACAACCTTCAAACGTATCACGGGCCTTTCACCAACACAATATAAAAGTAAGTATAATAGACAGATTGCCGTTTAAATAGAATAAGAACTTCAGAAGTACTAAAAACCAATAGATGCCCATTTTGTTAGATAAAGATAGAGATAAACCCGTCTTTTAGATTTATTTAATAGAATAATGGAAATTGTAATCATCATTGCACTCATTCTTATCAATGGCCTTTTTTCGATGAGTGAGCTCGCCTTGGTTTCAACCAGAAAGTTCAAGCTGGAAGCTTCAATAAAGAAAGGGGATACGGGGGCAGCTAAAGCGCTCGAATTAGCCAACAATCCAACGACCTTTTTATCAACGGTTCAAATAGGTATTACGCTTGTTGGTATTCTTACCGGACTTTTTAGCGGCAAAAGTTTAACGCTGACCGTGGCCAACTATTTAAGAAGCATCGAGTTAATCACCCCTTACGCGGAATCAGTTGCAGTCTTTTTAGTCGTTTTATTTATTACCTATCTTACTATTGTATTCGGTGAACTCATTCCAAAACGGATAGGTTTGCATTATCCTGAGGCAATTGCGACAACTATCGCGGCGCCAATGACCATACTTTCCAGAATCTCTTTACCTATTATCTGGATTTTGACGAAAACCAGCAATCTTTTTTTTAACTTATTTGGAATAAAGGACTATCATGATGAGGCCGTCTCTGAAGAAGAAATAAATGCCATCATTAAAGATAGTACGGAGGGAGGGGAAATACAACCAATAGAACAAGATCTTGTCCGGCGTGTTTTTTCATTAGGAGATAGAAGGGCCGGCGAATTAATGACTCATCGCATGGATCTTGTTTGGATTGATATAAACGATAATTGGGAGACCATAAAATCAAAAATCCGAAGTCGACCTCATTCGGTTTATCCGGTATGTGAACGATCGTTGGATAATTTACTAGGACTGGTTTCGGTTAGGGAACTTTTTCTGCAAGAATCCTCCACTTCTTCACCGAACCTGAAGCGCCATGTCAGAAAAGCGCTGTTTGTTTCGGAATATACCGCGGCCTATCGAGTTTTGGAGCTATTAAGAAGCGCACAGCAGCATTATGGAATCGTTTTAGATGAATATGGTGATCTTCAGGGACTGATTTCTATCAATGATATATTAGATGAATTGATAAGTGATAAGACGGATACAGCAAACGATTATCAAATTATACAGCGTTCTGAAAATACATGGTTAGCTGACGGTCAGTTGCCCCTCTTTGAATTTATTCAATATTTCAAGGTGTCTGATGTCCCTGAAACCAATAATTTCACCACGCTGGGAGGTTTATTGTTAAAACTGTTAGACCATATCCCTACCTTGACTGAAAAAGTTAGATGGAATAATTTTGAGCTTGAGGTTGTTGACATGGATGGAATGCGTATCGATAAGATACTTATTACCCGCATTCCCGAATAGCCTATTACAAGGACTGAAGAACTTCGCCCATTATGCTAACACCCTTGTCAATATCGTCACGTTGTATTACCAAAGCTGGCCGAAAACGAATGCTTCGCTCTCCACATCCCAACAATAACACATTTTTATCAAGGCTTTTCTTTAAAAAATGATTTCGACTTTCTTTGTTCGGAAAATCAAAAGCTGCTAGTAATCCTCGACCTCTAACATTATTAATTATCGTGTACTTGTCTGCTAAGGTCAAAAGCTTTTGCTGTAAATATTCACCGAGTTCGGCGGCTTGCGAAACGAGCTTGTCTTCTTCAATGATTTGCAAAATTTTAGTCGCTCTTACCATGTCAACCAAATTTCCGCCCCAAGTAGAATTAATCCGTGAGGGAACCTTAAAGACATTTGTTTTTATATCATCAATTTTTTCGCCTACTAAAATGCCACAGACCTGCATTTTCTTCCCGAATGCGATAATATCAGGCCTCGCCTTCGCCCCAAAATGCTCGTGGCACCAAAATTTACCTGTTAAACCTACGCCGGTCTGCACCTCATCGTAAATTAAAAGCGCATCATTTTCATTCGCTAAAATACGTAGCTGTTCCAAGAACTCTCTCCTTACGTGATTATCGCCACCCTCAGATTGTATAGGTTCAATAATAATAGCGCAAATATCATCTCTATTGTCGGCAAAAGCTTGCTTAATTTGAGCTAGCGACTGTTCTTCGCGTTTAAGAAGATCTTCATATCCTTGGTCAGTAAAAGGAAATTCGATATACGGAACGCTCACTCTGGGCCAGTCAAATTTGGCAAACCATTTCGTTTTCTCCGGTTGTGTATTGGTCAAACTAAGGGTATAACCTGTACGACCATGAAAAGCTTTCTGAAAGTGTATAACTTTAAACCCTCTTTCTTTAATATATCCCTTTTGGAAATTTTTTTGTACTTTCCAATCCATTGCTGTTTTCAGCGCGTTCTCCACGGCCAAACCACCTCCCGCAATAAAAAAAGCGTGCGGTAAATAAGAGGGAATCCCCACACGATCAAATGTGTCTACAAATTTAGCGTACTGCATTGTATAAATGTCCGAATTAGATGGATTTGTTAATGCTGCTAGTAGTAAATCTTCTTTGAAATCGCCATCATTTAACATTTTAGGATGGTTATAACCCAGTGGTACGGAAGCAAAGCAAGTGAAGAAGTCGAGAATTTCTCTGCCATGCTTTGAATCGTACATCATAACGCCTTGGCTCTTCTTTAGATCCAATGTTAAGTCATAACCATCAGTAAGTACGTGTTTACCAATAATGGCCTGTGCATTTTCGGGAGTAATGGAGATCCTGTTCATAAAATGCTATTGATTTGGTTTATTATCAAACATAAGATAAAATTTCAAAAAACGCAATTTATACCGAATAATTATTTCATATTTCAATTTCAACCTATTATTTATGACAAAAAAATACCAATTCAACAAAATATCACTAAAACTCGTCTATTTTACCTAAAATACCGATCAGTCCACCGGTATGCAGAACTAAAATTCTTGCACCTTCTTGGAAGTAATTGTTTTCAATCAAATCCATCAATGCATAGAAGGTTTTAGCAGTATACACAGGTTCTATTAAAACACCGGTGCTGCTAACAAACGACTTAGTAAAATCCATTAATGGAGGTTTTGTTTTTGCGTATCCACCAAAGTGATAGCTTGTATGTATTGTAATGTTGTCTGCTTCACCGTACAATTTTTTTATATCCTCTAAGAGAAAATCACCACCGGCGAGAACAGAAACACCATGTAATTTGGTTTGTTGGTTACGCTGTTTTAATCCCATACTTAAGCCAGCTAAAGTCGTACCCGTCCCACAGGCGCAAAAGATATGATCATAATCTGTGCGAAGCTCATCAATTATTTCCGCACAACCGAGTAAAGCAAGAGAGGAAGCGCCTCCTTCGTTGATGAAATAGGCATATTTGTCCTGTCCAAAGTAGTGATCAAACACATGTTGTTTATTTCTATAAGCCTCTCTTTCAACAAATATAAGCTGCATACCAAATAATTGACAAAGTTTCAGATTGGCGTTGTCTACCGGCTCGCCTCGCACAAAGCCGGTAGATTTAAATCCGAATGAAGCAGCGGCAGCGGCGGTTGCAAGGAGGTGATTGGACCAAGCTCCGCCAAATGTTACCAAATGATTCCTTCCGTTTTTATGAGCATCTTGCAACAGATACTTTAACTTTCTCCATTTGTTGCCTGAGATAAAGGGATGGATCAGATCATCTCGTTTGATATCTACTGTATAGTTCTTTTTATAAAAAGGCTCGTATCGTAGTCGCTCTATAGGACTAAAAAAATTAAAAGGAAACATGCTGTGTAATTTTTGCCATACAAAACTAAACGGAAAAGCCGGCAAATATTAGATTGTTAGGTTTTTTATTCTAAAAATTATAGTAGGTTTGCTAACCCAAAATAAAACAACAATCTATGGTAAAATATGAAAGGTTCACGTTAAACAATGGCTTAAGGGTATTGGTACACGAAGACAAGTCGACTCCAATGGCCGTACTCAATATACTTTACGATGTAGGAGCAAGGGATGAGGAACCCGATAAGACGGGGTTTGCTCATCTTTTTGAACATTTGATGTTCGGTGGATCCGTTAATATCCCTCAGTTTGATTTGCCGCTGCAACGAGTTGGTGGCGAAAGTAACGCCTTCACCAGCAATGATATCACAAATTATTACATAACGCTGCCTGCCATTAATCTGGAAACTGCTTTCTGGTTGGAGAGCGACCGCATGTTAAGTTTGGCGTTTAGCGAAAAAAGCCTGGAAACGCAAAAACAAGTAGTATCGGAAGAATTCAAGCAACGTTACCTTAACCAACCTTACGGAGATGTATGGCTTAAGTTACGACCGTTGGCATACAAACAGCATCCCTACAAATGGGCCACCATCGGAAAGGAAATTTCCCACATAGAACTGGCATCAATACAAGATGTGAAGGATTTTTTTAAGAAACATTACACGCCGCAAAATGCCATATTAGTTATTGCAGGAGACGTGGACGTAAGTGTGGTAAAAGATTTAGCCGAAAAGTGGTTCGGCTCCATTTCTTCCGGTACCAAATATATTCGCAATCTTGAGGCGGAGCCAAAGCAATTGGAGGCGCGAAGAGAGGTAGTTACCGCCAATGTACCGGTTAATAGTCTCTATATGGCATTCCATATGAGCGATAGGCGTTCAAAAGACTATTATACCTGCGATTTGATTTCAGACATATTATCAAGAGGTAATTCATCCCGATTGTACCGTCGATTAGTAAAAGAGCAATCGCTTTTCAGTGAAATAAATGCTTATTTATTGGGCAGTTTAGATAATGGTTTATTTATAGTAGAAGGTAAACCTTTGCCAAGTACCACAATGGAGCTTGCCGAAAACGCTGTATGGGAACAATTACGTGATTTACAAAATACGCCCGTGTTGGGATATGAACTTGAAAAGGTAAAGAATAAAATAGAATCGACCATGGTATTTGCAGAGATGTCAATTCTTGACAAGGCGATGAATCTGGCATATTTTGAATTGCTAGGCAACGCAGATATGCTTAACGACGAAGTTGTAAAATACCTAAATGTATCCCCTGAGGATATACAGAAGACAGCACAACAAATATTTCAATTAGAAAATTCGTCCACTTTATTTTATTTAGCAAGTTAGCATGATAGACAGAACCATTGCCCCCCAATTTAATGTTGTAGAAGAAGTAAGGCTTTTGCAACCCGAACACGAAGTGTTACAAAACGGAGTAGATCTCTTTGTTTTCAACTCCGGGGAGCAGGATTTGGTAAAAATAGAATGGGTATTCCAAAACCTGAATACCGAAGATCTGCACCTTCCATTACTTAATATTGCCTTAGCCGGTATGTTTTTGGAGGGCACTAAACAATATGCGAGCGCGGAAATAGCGGAAAAAGTAGATTTTTATGGCGCATTTTTGCAGCCGGAGTATTCTTTTGATCATACCTCTCTTACTTTATATGCCCTAAATAAGCACGTAGAGAAGTTATTGCCTATTGTAAAAAGCGTTCTAACAGAAAGTATTTTCCCCGAAAGTGAGCTAAATACTTATGTTCGTAACAACAAACAAAATCTTTCTGTATCATTAAAGAAAAACGACTTTGTTGCAAGAAGAGTTTTTAACAAAACTATTTTCGACAGCAATCGATATGCATATTCCCCCGAAATAGAAGACTATGATCGATTAGAGCGTTCGGATATTTTGAAGCTCTATCAGCACCAGATAAATGCAGGTAATTGCACGATATTTATATCGGGCAGAGTGACAAACCAAGTCCATCAAACTGTTAGAAAGATTTTCGGAGATCAATGGGATGCCCGCCCGCTTGATCAAACGCAACAGCGCATGGTGGACAAGGGCTCGCAAAAGGGAAATTTCATACTTATTGAACGACCGGATGCCTTACAATCAGCTATTCGAGTAGGCTACCAAACCATCAACCGAAAGCATCCTGACTTTTCTTCACTTCAGCTATTAAACACGATTTTAGGAGGTTATTTCGGGTCACGATTGATGTCCAATATTCGCGAAGAAAAAGGTTTTACGTATGGCATCGGATCAGGCATCGCATCTTTAAAATATGGGGCTTTTTTTACCATAGCAACTGAAGTTGGCGTAGAGGTAACCAATGCAACACTGGTAGAAATCGAAAAAGAAATCGATCGTTTGCGAAATGAGCCAATACCGATAGAAGAGCTAAACTTAGTAAAAAATTACGTGAATGGTGCTTTTCTTGGCTCACTGGAAAACGTTTTCTCTCATGTAGATAAATTTAAAAACGTACACTTCGTTGGATTGGATTTAACATACTATAATCGCCACTTACAGATTGTAAAAAGTAGTACACCCGAAACCATTATGAATACTGCTAACAAATATCTTGATTATAATAATATGATCAAGGTAGTAGTTGGCAAAATGGTTGGTTAATCCGAAATAAACACATTCATAAAGGCAGTCTCCGATAGGGGTCTTCGTCAAGAACCGGAGACTGCTTCTTTTTTAGAATATAAAATTAGTACTCAAGAAATTAGAATCTTGATGATTTACAATTTCATTGATGAGTTCTTTATTCTTGTCATTCATTTTGGTGGCTACCAATGATCGAATAGAGAAGGAACGCAAAGCGTCTACAACAGACAAGGTGCCCTCTGCACTATCTTTCCTACCAGTGAAGGGGAATTTGTCAGGTCCCCTTTGGCACTGGCTATTGATGTTCACTCTGCTAACGAGATTTACGAATGGATCAATCAACGATGCAATCTCCTGCGCATGATTACTAAAAATACTTACCTGCATACCGTGGGGAGAATCAATCTGATATTTAATTGGCTCCTCAATCGAGTCATAGGGAATTACCGGAATAACGGGGCCAAATTGTTCTTCGCGATACAATTTCATTTTTTCATTTACAGGATAAACCACTGCGGGGTAAACAAAAGAAGCTAGACTAGCTCCGCCATTTTCGTTAACGACCTTTGCACCGTGTAGGAGAGCATCATCGATGCACTCTTTTAAATATTCCGGTTTACCTGGCTCCGGTAAGGGGGTTAAGCTAACACCCGGAACCCAAGGCATACCGAATTTCAATTTTGCAATGGCTTCCCCTAACTTAATAAGAAAATCATCCACAATGTCCTTATGAACAAAAACGATCTTAATAGCGGTGCACCGCTGTCCATTAAATGATAAAGCGCCCAATACAGTTTCATTAACAGCAAGCGAAATATCGGCATTTTTAGTAACGATTGCCGCATTTTTGGCATCTAAGCTAAGTACAGCCCGCAAGCGATTAATCTTTGGATGGCGTTTTTTAAGGTCATTTGCTACTTTACTTGAACCTATAAAAGCTAACACATTTATTTTGCCTGTTTGCATCAGGCCCGGTGTAATCGTTGCTCCTCGTCCATAGATCGTATTAACTACACCCTTTGGAAAAGACTCCTGAAAAGCCTTCAATAAAGGATAATGCAATAATGTACCGTGTTTCGGTGGTTTAAAAAGCAATGTATTTCCCATAATAATCGCCGGGATCAGCGTTGTGAATGTTTCATTTAATGGATAGTTAAATGGCCCCATGCATAAAACTACACCAATGGGCGACCGTCTTATCTGTGCTACGACGCCTTCTTCGATCTCAAATCGGGATGACTGACGGTCTATATCTTTTAGTGCATCAATCGTAGCGTTTATATAATCAACTGTCCGGTCAAATTCTTTCGCCGCGTCCGTATGAGATTTCCCAATCTCCCACATAATCAGCTTAACTACCAACGAGCGTTGCTCGTTCATTTTGAAAACAAATTTTTGTAGACATTTAATCCGATTGTCAATACTCATAGTAGGCCATTCGCCACGACCGTTGTCATAGGCGTTTACAGCGGCATCCAGTGCTTCCAAGGCTTCCTTGTCGGTACAAATAGGATAGGTGCCAATAAATTTACGCTGCAAAGTTCCTTGCGCGTCGGGTACACATATGGGCGAGTACACTTCGCTGACAGGACCTGTCCAGCTACGCATCTCCCCATCACAGAGATATTCTCGCTGATGGAGTTCTTCATGAATGGCAAACTCTTCCGGTATTTCGCTTTCCGGTACAAATAGAGATTTCAATTGATCGTTAAAGTTCATTTCTTTTGTTTGAATGATTGTAAAACAGTCGATATTAAGCTGTGGCAACTTATCATCGCCTTCTGTTTGGATTTGGTGAAAATAGATAATTTATTAATATTTTCACAACAAAAACACATATTAATAAACAGTTAAATAATTTTTAAGGCTTTATTTTAACAAACAAAAAAGGACTGAAAATCTAATACTAAATCCTTTTTCGTTTTAGCAGCTGCTTTAACCAACAAATAAGGAAACAGTTCACTACTTCTTTCTCACTAAGCAAACGAGTTAATCGTATGCAGGATAGAACGGAACGAAGTCCATTTTTCAAGGCTTTTTGCCAAACATCTTTGTCAGGAGATCGAAAAGTTCGGGATGGTGATCTCTGAATTTAGTTGGCTTTTCGAAGAAATATTCCGATACAACAGCCAAAAATTCTGCTTCATTTGTTAGCGCATAAGGATCAATATCGGAACGACCCGCTTTAATCCGATGCATTTCAGCATGCATCATTTTTATCCAGGGAATCACGTAGGGGCGTGCCAAAAGAAGCTCAGGGATTCCGTCGACACTTCCATCTCGCTTATCGATCAGATGAACAAACTCGTGAATTGCTGTATTACTCCCATTGCTATTTTCCGAAAATCCGTGATGTAAGGCACTTTTCGATAATATCATTTGGCCATTCATAAAACCTTCGCCTACCATACCCAACGTGTTTCGGCGTGCACCAACAAATTGAAAGTCACTGTTAAACGTATCAGGATATAAGACAATGTTACTAAGGTTTTTATAGCGCCAACCGCGAAAATTAAAAATTGGGATAACAGCGCTCGAGGCAATCAAGACCCGGTCCAACTCATTCACCTCTGTACCAACACCTTCAATGTGCACGTCTCTTAAAAAATGGTAATCTCGTTAAGAAAGCGCTCTTGGTCCGCGTCATTAAGGTCCCTATAAAAGGATACGTATTGTTCTAATATCCCGCTATAAGTTTCGGTCAAGCCTTCCTGCGCCCCCTTTCTCCAGGCTCGTTTCCTCTTTGACCAGATAAACAATAACACGATCGAAATCGTTATTCCAAAAAAGAGGTATGATAAGATTTCCATATTATTTTTAAAGTAAACTAAAATACAATTTGCTAAACAAAAGACAATCAATCATCTAATAAAAAAAGACGAAATTTAAGCGTAGATACCCTAATTTAGCGGTTCCAAAAGCAATCTTAATGAAGATCATTATAACAGAAAAGCCGTCTGTAGCACGTGATCTGGCAAAGGTATTTGGAGCTACGACGAAAAGAGACGGATATATAGAAGGCAAAGGATACTCCTTCACCTGGGCCTTTGGTCATTTACTGCAATTAGCCCCACCGCAAGAATATGGATATATAGGATGGAAAGTAAAAAATCTGCCGATGCTTCCGCAAAAACTAAAGCTGAGTGTTCGAAAAATCAGAACGAACGAAGGTATGATTGAGGATCCATCTGTACGCAAGCAGCTCAATACCATAAAAGCTCTTTTTGATATAGCGACGGAGATTATTGTAGCAACGGATGCCGGTAGGGAAGGAGAGCTTATCTTTAGATACATTTATCATTATCTCCATTGTCAAAAGCCGTTTAGGCGACTTTGGATCTCCTCACAGACTGATGCAGCCATTAAAGATGGGTTTAGGAACCTTAAACCCGGCAAGGATTATGATACCTTGTTTTATTCAGCTCATTGCCGCTCTGAATCTGATTGGCTCGTAGGGATGAATGCGACCCAAGCCCTGAGTATATCAGCCGGATCTAAAACCGTGTTATCCTTGGGTCGGGTGCAGACTCCCACCTTGGCAATGATTTGCGCTCGATACCTGGAGAACAAGAACTTTATCCCTCAGACTTATTTTCAGGTCATCATTTCCTTGCAAAAGGACGGGCAGAACTTCAAAGCCGTTTCCAAAAAAAACTATTATAAAAGGGAAGAGGCAGAAGAAGTTCTTAATGCCGTCAAAAGTGTAGCAGATGGATTTGCTACAGGGGGGGATATCAGCAAAGTCGAAACAAAAACAAAAAAGGAGCAACCTCCATTGCTGCACGACCTCAGTAGCTTACAGCAAGAAGCGAACAAAAAGAAAGGATACACCGCTGATGAAACGCTGGCAATTCTACAACGCCTATATGAGGAAAAATTAATAACATACCCTCGTACAGGTAGTCAATATATAGGTGATGATGTTTTTGAAACCATTCCGCAACTCATCGAAAAGCAACAACAGCATCCTTTTTTTTCGAAACAAGCTATAGTTTTGGCCAATAACAAACTCAACAAAAGAAGTGTCAATGCCAAGAAAGTGACAGATCACCATGCTATTTTACCGACGGGAGAACCGGCACGAAACCTGTCACCTGATAAGCAGGTACTATATGACATGATTATCGGAAGGATGTTAGAGGCTTTTCATGAGGTCTGTGTGAAGGACCTCACTAAGATTACCATTGAATCAGGTTCAAAATTCATCGCAAATGGTACCGTAATTCGATCTGCGGGCTGGCGCGCCGTATACAATGAACCGGAAGAGAATGATCAAGATCAACCGGAGAACAACACCATACCGAAAGTAAGTGAAGGCGAAAGCTTGGCTATTATAGAAAAAAGCATCGCTGAAAAACAAACCAAGCCTAAACCACTTTATACCGAGGCAAGCTTATTGAAAGCAATGGAAACGGCAGGTAAGGAAATTGAGGACGAAGAATTGCGATATGCAATGAAAGGAAGTGGGCTAGGGACTCCGGCAACGCGCGCATCAATCATCGAAACCTTGATAAAGCGTTCTTATATTACAAGAAAGAAAAAGAACTTACTGCCATCGGAAACCGGGCTTGCTGTATACGACATAGTGAAAGATAAACTAATTGCACAAGCGGAGCTAACAGGTCAATGGGAAAAGCGATTGGAAGAAATACGCTCCGGAGCGTCCGTCAAGGCATTTAAAGAAGAAATTAAGCAGTACACGAGAAAAATCACGGAAGAGCTATTAATAGCAGGAAAAGAACTTGAGCTTTTGTTGGAAGATCAGGGATAAAATGTATTATCAGCGATTGTCAAAAATTGCGCAATCGCTGACAGTCGATCATGATGAACAAGTTATTTATCCTTATCTAATTTATCCTTTAACTTCCATCTTTTTAGTAATACCATTGTCGAATGCTTTTTCAAATGATATTTTTCGGGTTCTCCTATTAGAAAACCAAAAGCTTTCATGGAAGGAATAGCGTCAAATAAAACTTTAATAACCGCCGTTAACGGCAGTGCCAGTATTAAACCCGCTAGTCCGAACAACATTCCCCCAAGCAAAATAGCAATTACCGCCATTAGCGGATTAATACTCACTTTACTACCGACAATATTCGGTGTAATAACGTTGCCTTCCAAGAATTGCACAACTTGAAACCAAGCGACAACGCCAATGGCATACCAATAACTATCCTTCGTGGCAAGTGCAAACACTGCAGGTAGTATAGACCCAATGGCAATACCAATATAAGGCAGTAACATCAGTAGAGATGCTAAGGTGCCAAAGAACCAAGCATATTCCACTCCCATCAACAGTAATCCAACCGTATTCAAAACGGCAACAATAGCCATTACCGTAATCAAACCAAGCAAATAGCTTTGAACAACACTATAAATACGATTAAGGGTTTCGTGAACTTTATCTTGAGATGTACTGCGGAAGGCATGAAAGAAAAATTCGCGAAAAAAATCCCGGTAATAAAGAAGGAAAAAAGAAAAAAGTGGCACAATCACAAGACCTGCTAAAATACCGCCCACAGAGCCAAAAGCAGCTGAAAGATAGGTGCCTGCGTTCGATAAAGCCCGATTAGACAACTCCTTTACCTTTGCGGTCAGCTCCCCCGGCTCAACACCGAATTTAACAGTTATCCATTGTTGGATGGTATTAAATATGGTCAAGAATTTACTTTGAAGATCTGTTCCGTTATGGCCAATCACGATTACCTGATGTACAATAAACCAGATGAGTCCGGCTATAACTAATATCGCTAATATAACAGAAAGAATTGCTGAAAGTGCTCTATGAACATTGAACCTTTCGAGGAACCTGGTTACGGGATAAAGCGAAATAGCAATTAGAATAGAAAACATGAGAGGGACAAGCACGCTTTGTAAAAAGTAGAGAACTGCAATGATGAGTACTAATGACAATAAGCTTGAAGCCAACTCAAAAGAATAAGGTCTTTTTTCCGGAGAAGGGGAATTTAACATGTGAATAAATGAATCTTTAATAAATCCATCACTTAACAATAGCTTAGCATAATTGTTTTCGTTGTGCTGTATTTGGTGAAAATTGAGATTATTTCCCGCTGCAGAAGAAACGATGAATATTTCAAATTTGGCACAAATTAAGCTTAACTTCGCAGCTCTTGTAAAATTAATAGGCAAATAGCTCGTTAAAATGCGTGACATGGCAGAATGGCTAACTATCTTTAAAGAACAGTTAATACAAACACCACTGATACAATGGTTTGGAGTCCTTTTCGGAATAGCGGAGGTGTTACTGGCACGGTACAACAAAGTAGCTCTGTATCCCTGCGGCATTATCAGTATTCTCATTACGATGTTTGTTTTGTACGAAGCGGGCCTATATGCGGAAATTTTACTAAATGCCTACTACCTCGTAATGAGCATATATGGATGGTATTACTGGCTTAGAAAAGGAAGTAGTGAAAAGGTGCCCATTACGACCTGCTCAACAAGTGATTGGCTGGTCGTTGCTGGTTTTCTTTTGCTGGGAACGCCTTTTCTATATAAGATTCTCATCCATTTCTCGGATTCTACCGTCCCACTGTGGGATACTTGGGTAAGTGTAACGGCTTGGGCCGGGATGTGGTTATTGGCAAAAAGAAAAATTGAAAATTGGTTGCTACTGAATATAAGCAACGCTTTTGCGATCCCGCTTTATATTCATAAAGATCTTTTGCTTTATGCGATATTAACGTTGATACTTTTCATTGTCGCCATTTTTGGTTATTTCGCATGGAAAAAGAAGATTTACCGACAGCTTAATGTATAAATGATAAATCAATGAAACTTCTTCAAGAATTAAAAAAAATAGCTGCAGAATTGCGTCAAGAAAGCTTAGAAGCCGAATTACAAGGTAGTTTAACAACTAAACAATTAGCAGTTATATACGAAAATAAGCTTTTTAATCTCTTTGTACCCAAAGCTTACGGCGGGCTGGACCTCTCCCTAACAGAAGCCCTTCAAATAGAACGGTTGTTGGCCGAAATAGATGGAAGCCTAGGCTGGACGGTGACGCTCTGCAGCGGAGCCAACATGTTTGTCGGCTTTTTAAATCAGGACATCGCACACCCCTTATTCAGCAACAAAAAAGTGTGTTTCGGTGGCAGCGGACGAGTAGGTGGCCATGCTGAAATAATGGAAGAGGGTTATTTAGTATCCGGTAAATGGCAATATGCCACCGGGGCTGCACATAATACTGTTTTCACGGCAAATTGTGAAATTTACCAAAATGGAGAACCGTTACTGGATGCGGCAAAGAAACCGGTAATAAAATCCTTTTTCTTTTTACAGGATGAAGTCACCATTTTGCACGACTGGAATGCCATGGGCTTGAAAGCAACAGCGAGTCATAGTTTTGAGGTAAATAATCTAAAAGTAGAAAAGAGGAGGGCTTTCAAAATAGACCCCCAAGGTGCAATATTAAAGGCTCCGATTTATCGTTATCCGTTTCAACAGTTCGCAGAAGCTACATTATGCGTTAACACCCTCGGTATGACCTGTAGGTTTCTCGATTTATGCCACGAAATCTTTGATGAAAAGTACAGTGACGTACGGGATAATTACCATGGGAAAATGAAGTTACCCGATCAATATTTGTCAAATGCCAAACTGGAAATGAATAACTTACAACGCGAACTTTATGAATTAGTTGAAAAATCCTGGATGCAATTGAATACAACGAATGCTATCGACTTAGCTCTACTCGAACAAATCAGTAAACATACTCGTTTGTTGGTAAAGACCGCGCAGCAATGGGTAGCCAAACTATATCCCTATTGTGGTATGAAAGCAGCTAGCCCCACCGAAGAGATTAATCGTATGTGGAGAGACTTGTTCACTGCCAGTCAACACAGTCTGTTTACATCGCCTATCATCGATGAAATTGACTAGTAATAAATTGGTCGACAGCAATATATAGCAAGGTTAAACATCGCATAAAATAAAAAAAGTTGTACATTTTCCGTAGAATCGGATCCTATACAACTTTTGGTGCCGCCAACTTAAGTTAGCTACCATTCTATTTCTTTATTCTTCTATGGTTGTGGCGTCAGGTGCATTTTTCTTAACGGAACTGATACCATTATCACGACCGGAACTCGTTTCATACATCTCGCTGGTACCAATAATTTGTCCGTTTTTTGCCTTCAAGTTGAAAAAGAATTTTCCATTGCTAGATTCTTTGCTATCGTACCGCTCATCTAACTTTGCGTTTTCTTTCACGGACGATATACCATTATTACAAGCTGATTTGGTTGTATACTGTTCGCTTGATAAAATCACCTGACCATTATCTGCTTTTAAATTAAAATAAAATTGGCCGTTTTTAGCTGTTTTAATAACAAATTTTCCCATAACAATAAGTTTAATACCTAAACAAACATAATAATTAAGTTATTTAATAACAATGGTTTTATCCATTTTATTTCTTTTAAAGTAACAAATGATCGTATGGCATGTACGGATTGGTTTATCCGATCTATTTTCTTTTTAACACAAGGGCTAGCCCCGCTATCACCAACATTACACCTAGGCCGGTATATGCATCAATTGGTTCGTTGGCAAGCAACCAGGCAATAAAAAAACCGGATATTGGGCACAAAAAGAGCCAAAAAGAGGCTTTAACGGCATCTTGCCTAATCAAGTAAAGCCAAATTTGAACAGCACCAATCGAAACAACAAATGCTAACCAGCTCACCGCGCTCCAAAATGTTATATTATAAGTATTTAGGGACCGATCGTAATAGAAGAGCATGAAGGGTACAAGCAGTAAACCGCCTAATATCGTTTGCCAACCATTTATAGTAAGTATATTTAGTTTCTGCCAGTTCTTCTTAGCGAAGTAAATAGACCCCAACGAGTAAGATAACATGCTCAGTAGAAGCAAAAACAAACCGATAGGGGACGCATAGCTCTTCATTAATAAAGGATAGGCGGCAACAACAATACCGATGAGGCACAAGCTTAAGCTGAACAATATTTTGGCGGTGATTCGTTGTTTATAAACCAACGCGGAAATCACACTCACAAAAGCTGGACTTGTTGCGGGAAAAAGTGATCCAAGACCTGCGGACACGTGCTGCATAGCAAGGACATACAATCCCAAATAAACGCCAATATTGAGAATACCGTAGGCAAACAGCTGTTTCCATTCATTCCCATGAGGTAAACGATGTTTCAGCATAATATGAGAAATAAAAATCATAATGCCGCCGGCCAGACAAAATCGAGTAATCGCTAGAACAAAAGGTTGTGAAACCTGTAATCCCCATTTCGTAGCTATGGACGCAGACGACCATAAAACTGCGAATACTAGGCCCGCCAGTATATATTGTAATTGCTTTATATACATGTGTTTGTCATCGCTTAGTTAGGTATCCCGCTCGAACAATACGGAAAAGGATCCTATTCATTTTCAATAATTTTTAATAGCTTTGTTCGTAGTTGATCAATAGCGATGGCAATATTAAAGAAAATAAGTGTTATCTATTTCTTTATTTGGATGATAATTCCACAAGATGCTTTGCTATTTGTGACCTCGTTTCCTGCACACTACGCTCATCATTTAGAAGATCATGGAAAAATATCACTTTTAGAATTTCTGAAAGAGCACAGTCAGGGAGTTGAAAAGCATGATGCTTCAGATGATGAAGAAGACACAAATTTCCCCTGTGATCATCACCATAATGAAAGTTGTGGTTATTCCCTACATAACTTTAAAATTCTTCCGGCAACGAATGATTGGTTACCGTATATACCCTTACAAACTTGTCCGGCAATCCCTTTAACAGTTTACTTCTCAAATGAACAGGTATCAAGTATCTGGCAGCCTCCAAAAAGCACATTAGTCTTTAACAGGATGTTGTGTAATACTTAGAAACTATGTGTTTAGTGATGGTAATTCTTCAATAATTACCTTTTTTGCTATTGACGCATAACAGATTACACCTTCCATAAAAATGTCATTCACGGGAAAGTCTTATAATCCGCCCGTGAACAATCGTTAGTCATATTGGAATAATTTGTATAGATACCGTTACGGTATGCTATACATTACGTGTAACTTATGTTGAATAAAATCATTTTTTTTTGTATAAAAAACAAGCTGATTGTAGGTATATTTACCTTTGCACTCATTGTTTGGGGGGTATGGTCTGCAACTAAACTTCCTATTGATGCGTTACCTGACATTACCAATAATCAGGTGCAAATAATTACCAGTGCTCCCAGTCTGGCAGCTCAGGAAATCGAACGATTAGTTACTTTTCCAATTGAGCTATCCGTTGCCACCATTCCGCAGATGATCGAAATAAGAAGTATTAGTCGTTTCGGTCTTTCAGTGATTACGGTAGTATTCAAAGAGAAAGTAGATATTTATTGGGCAAGGCAACAGATTGCCGAGCGTATAAAAGAAGCTCAAAGCCAAATTCCACCAGGTATCGGCGAACCGAAATTGGGACCTATCACTACTGGTTTAGGGGAAATTTACCAATATATCATCCATCCCCGACCAGGTGCTGAAAAACGATATTCACCTACTGATCTTCGAACAATGCAAGATTGGATAGTAGCGCGGCAACTGTATGGAACTCCCGGTGTAGCCGAGGTTAATAGCTTCGGCGGAATATTAAAGCAGTACGAAGTTGCAGTTCGTCCGGATAGATTGCAGGCTCATAACATTACAATTGCCGAAGTATTCACCGCCTTACAAAACAATAATGAGAATACAGGCGGTGCATATATCGATAAAAAGCCCAATGCTTATTATATCCGTTCACTCGGCTTGGCGCGGAGTTTAACCGATATTGGAAACATTGTGATCAAAAAAGATAGTAAGGGTGTTCCAATTTTAATTAAAGATGTCTCCAGTCCACAATTTGGCGGAGCCATACGATATGGCGCTTTAACTTATAATGGAGAAAGGGAGGCAGTGGGAGGTGTGGTTATGATGTTAAAGGGCTCTAATAGTGCAGAGGTCGTAAAGCTGGTTAAGGAAAAGATGCGGACGATACAAAAGTCGCTTCCCAAAGATATTGTAATCGAACCTTATCTAGACCGAACAAATCTAGTGAATCGCGCCATTGATACCGTCAAAAGTAACCTAATAGAAGGTGCCTTGATCGTTATTTTGGTTCTTGTCCTGTTTCTGGGTAACCTTCGTGCCGGCCTTATCGTCGCATCTGCTATTCCACTTTCCATGCTTTTTGCATTCTCAATGATGAACATCTTCGGTGTCAGTGCCAATCTGATGAGTTTAGGTGCGATCGATTTTGGCTTGATCGTAGACGGAGCAGTTATTATCGTAGAAGCGACAATGCATCACTTTGGCCTACGAAAATCTGCCTTCAGATTAAACCAAGAAGAAATGGACGATCATGTATTTGATTCAGCTGTAAAAATCCGATCGAGTGCTGCTTTTGGCGAAATCATTATTTTAATGGTATACATCCCTATTCTAGCATTAACGGGTATTGAGGGGAAAATGTTCAAACCAATGGCGCAGACTGTTAGTTTTGCGATCATTGGTGCTCTCATACTTTCCATGACCTATGTCCCGATGATGTGCGCGCTTTTTCTTTCTAAAAAACCGATACAAAAAAAGACTTTTTCCGATCGTTTAATGTATAAATTACAACGGTTTTATACTCCTTTATTAAAAAAAGCATTAAGAGCACCCTATTGGATTCTATCATTTACCTTGTTGCTTTTTGGAGGAAGTGCATACCTATTCTCAAGAATGGGAGCAGAATTCATTCCGCAACTAAAAGAAGGTGACTTTGCTTTTCAGTGTGTACTTCCACAAGGTGCGTCACTTTCACAGAGTATCGAAACGTCGATGAAGGCCGCTAAAATTCTCAAAACTTTCGATGAAGTAAAAATGGTGGTTGGAAAAACGGGTTCTGCTGAAGTCCCAACCGATCCAATGCCACCTGAAGCAACCGATCTCATGGTTATTCTAAAGAATCAATCAGAATGGAAAAGCGACCGCAGTTATGAGCAGCTTGCTACCGATATGGAGAAGGCGTTAAATTTACTACCAGGCGTGTATATCGAAGCCAATCAGCCCATACAAATGCGCTTTAACGAGTTAATGACGGGTATTCGGCAAGATGTGGCAATCAAAATTTTTGGCGAGAACTTAGATTCGCTTGCGACTTATGCTGATAAGGTGACAACTTCAATCGCCACCGTTCGCGGAGCTTCCGGTGTATTACCCGAGCCCATCAGTGGATTACCGCAAATTACAGTAACCTATAATTATGACCAACTTGCAAACTACGGTACAACCATCAAAGCACTAAACACAGCACTAAATACGGCTTTCGCCGGTGCAATTGCCGGTGTAATTTATGAAAATGAAAGGCGGTTTGATTTAGTTTTACGCTTAGATAGTACTGTTAAAAACAATATTGACGATGTTCGTAATTTGCTCGTGCCGATTTCAAATGGTGAACAAGTTGCACTTTCTCAGCTGGCAAATATCGAGTTTAAAGATGGCCCCGCGCAAATTAGTCGCGACGATGCAAAAAGACGTATAGTAGTCGGTTTCAATATTGTAGGTCGTGACGTCCAAAGTGTTGTTGACGACATCAAAAATAAAATTGATGAAGAAGTAAAATTACCGGATGGTTACTTTTATACCTTTGGAGGTCAGTTTGAGAATCTGCAAGAAGCAAAATCGAGACTACTCATCGCAGTACCCCTAGCTTTGTTGCTAATTTTCGTTTTACTGTTCTTTACATTCCGCTCGACGAAAGAATCCGTATTAATATTTACCGCCATCCCGATGTCGGCTATCGGTGGAATAATCGCTCTAAAGCTTCGTGATATGCCATTTAGCATTTCAGCCGGCGTCGGCTTTATTGCTTTGTTCGGCGTAGCCGTATTGAATGGTATCGTATTGATTAGTACATTCAATCAGTTGAAAAAAGCAGGACAGGGAAACATCCTACGCCGTATTCTTGAAGGATCACTCACCAGGCTGAGACCTGTTTTGATGACAGCAACAGCGGCGTCCCTCGGGTTTCTACCTATGGCTATATCCTCCGGTTCCGGAGCTGAAGTTCAGAAGCCATTGGCCACCGTTGTCATAGGAGGTTTAGTAACCGCGACACTCCTTACCTTATTTGTTTTGCCGATACTTTATTTTCTTTTCTACTCTTTCAAACTTAGGAGTCCTAAACGCTTGATCCGAATGATTTCCTTAGCGCTAGTACTGCTTACCGAACCTTCCCTTATCGTTTCCGCTCAAAATCAACAAGACATGATCCAAGGCAGAATTAGCTTAGACGAAGCCATAAACATGGCCTTGAAAAACAATCCTGGACTTAAAGAAGCTGATGTAAATCGGCTTAGACAGAAAGCTTTGGAAAAAGCGCTTTTGATCCGGCCAACATAGATATTTCGGCAGCGCAATCTCCTTTAGAAGGCGCCAGTCCGGACAACAACATAGGTATTGGTCAAACATTCAGCTTCCCAACGGTATACGGTGCTAAAAGACAACTGTTAGAAGAACAAACCACATTAGCGGCAACAAGTCTAACAGTAAGTAAGAACGACCTTATACGTGACGTGCGTATCGCTTTTGCTAATCTCGTTTATGCCAATCAATCACTCAAGCTCCGGACAAAACAGGATAGCATCTTGAATGAATTTCTCAAAATCGCCGAACTGCGTTATAATACAGGAGAAACTTCGAAGACCGAGTTACTGATTGCATCCAATCGTTATCGACAGCTTCAATTACAACAGCAACAGGCAGGCGCTGCTAAAATAGCTGCTTTGCAGGAGTTGATGCGTTTGCTTAATGTATCCGAACCATACGATATAAAAGAGCAAGAAGATTATAAATTAAGTATTTTATCAACAACAGATAGTGTCGCACTTAAAAATAACCCGCTGCTATCTTTTGCTAATCAACAAATCCGCGTAGCGGAAGAATCGGTCAAGGTACAGAAATCGGCTTTTTTACCGGATATCACTGTTGGCTATCAACAGCAACTCATTCTTCAGGGATGGAATCCGGAAGGAATAAACAAATCATACGGACAAAGAACTAAAATAGCTGGTGTTTCTCTAGGGGTCGCAGTACCTCTATTTAATTTAGCCGCACAAAAAGCGAAAGTAAAAGCTTCTCTACTGGCAACCAAAGCTGCTGAATACGCATATGAGCAGACCTTCAATAATTTAAAAACGACTTTTATGCAACAATTAAGTTATTACCGACCGTTACAGGCTGCCCTTATATTTTATGAAGATAGTGGACTGCAAGAAGCGGACGAATTGATCGCCTCTTCGAGATTAGGATATAGAAAAGGTGAGATTGACTACGTAGCTTATACACAAAGTATAGAACAAGCTTTTAATACCCACCTCCAATACCTTGAAACACTTAATCGGTATAATCAGGTGGTAGCCACTATAAATTATCTAACCGGGAAATAACCATACCAGCATAGCTCAAAAAAACAAAAAATGAAAAGAATAAAATTATGGGGATGCGTTTGTGCCATCCTGTTGAATTTATCCTGTCAGTCAAATCGCTCAAATAAAGCATCAACCAATTCTTTCCGCACCGAAACGGCAGAAAACACCGCAAAAGAGGCTAAAACGTTCGACTTGCTCAGTATTCGCGAAGATCAACTCAAGGCCATCGATGCTACCTTAGGTTATATTGAAAAAAAGGATCTAAAAAACGGCTTGCAAGCTGTGGGTTTTGTTCGGGTACACAATCAAGATAAAGCCTCCATATCGTCGTTATATGGAGGTAAAATACAATCCTTATATATTTCTCCCGGCTCTGTTGTAAAGAAAGGACAACTAATCGCTACGCTGCTTAATCCGGAAATTATCGTATTGCAAGAGGAGTATCTGACATTAAAAAACAGCATCGAGCTTACAAAGATCGAATTAAATAGACAAGAGGAACTCATGAGAGGAAATGCCGGTGCATTAAAGAATTACCAAAACATAAAAGCGCAGCTTGCCCAACAACAAATCCGACTCGCATCTATCCGGAAACAGCTAAGTTTGGCCGGCATAGATGCCCCGAAACTAAGCGTAGAAAACATAAGAGAAAGCCTATCGGTAACAGCTCCAATGGCCGGCACTGTTGCCAGTGTTGAAATGGGGCTTGGTGCCAGTGCTGATGCAGGGATGATTATTGCACGCATTGTGAATAATGAGGAAGTAGATCTCGATCTGTATGTTTATGAGAAAGATTTGGAGAAAGTAAAAATAGGGCAGGAAATCACATTCAGCCTTTCAAATAATCCCAACAAAGAGGGCAAAGCAATTGTCGATAAAGTAGGAAGTTCTTTCGAAGGAGAAAATAAAGCGGTTGCCGTGCATGCACGAATAGTAGGCAATCGGAATGGGTTCATAGACGGAATGGGTGTAAATGCGATACTGAGCATCGGAAATACCACGGTTAACGCGATTGCTAATGACGGAATTGCTCAGAAAGAGGGTAACAGTTATATATTTTACGTTAACGAAGAAAAGATCAACACAGACAAAGAAAAAGAATATCTCTTCAAACGTATTCGAATAAAAAAGGGTGCAAGCTCGCTCGGCTACACCGAAATTATCCCAATCGATGTATTACCTGACAGTGTTAAAGTCGCCACATCCTGCGCGGTATTCATTCAAGCCAAAATGGACGGCGGCAATCAGCATGGTCATTAACAATGATTATGAACAAGGGCATCTAATTTTTTTATTTATTAATTTTATTATTATGAAAGAACAGCATAAAGAGCAGCACAATACCGGTTTTTTTTCCAATATGGAGCTCGTATTTGCGCTGCTTTCGGGGCTCGCTTTGGGCATCGGCTATTTACTATCAATAAACAACGAAACATTCATGGCATTGGCAGCCTCTATTTTGGCCTATTTTTTTGGCGGGTTTTTCACATTAAAAGAAGCAATCAAAACCATAGCGAAAGGAGCTTTCGAGATTGATTTTCTCATGTTTGCCGCAGCAGTTGGAGCAGCTATATTAGGAAAATGGTCAGAAGGCGGCCTGTTACTTTTTCTATTCAGTCTTGGTCATGCTTTAGAACACTATGCACTCGGTAAAGCACGTAAATCGATACAAGCATTGACGGATTTAGCCCCGCCGACCGCCCTGTTACTGCAAGCAGGCAAGGAAGTGGAGATCAAAATAGAAGAATTGCAATTAGGGGATACTATACGTATAAAACCGAATAGCAAAGTTCCGGCAGACGGGGTTGTCGTAAGAGGTGAGGGGACTGTTAACCAGGCACCAATTACAGGTGAAAGTATTCCGGTAGATAAAATGGCCATTGATGACCCTACGAGAGATTATTCCAAAGTTAAGAAGATAGATCAAAAAAACCGGGTGTTTGCGGGCACTATCAACGGAAACCGAGTGCTAGAGGTCCAGGTAACAAAAGAGGCGAAAGATTCGACCATTGCACGATTAATACATATGGTTAATGAAGTAGAAGAACAAAAGTCGCCTACCCAATTATTGACCGATAAATTTCAGCGATATTTTGTTCCGGCCGTTCTTTTATTAGTGATCCTACTATGTTTCGCGTTTTTAATTGTTGATGAAACATTCAACGAAAGTTTTTATCGGGCCATATCAGTTCTGGTAGCGGCGAGCCCATGCGCCTTAGCTATTTCTACACCGAGTGCTGTATTAAGTGGTGTAGCCCGTGCAGCTAAAGGAGGAGTTTTGATCAAAGGAGGTAGGCCACTTGAAGATTTGGGTATATTAGATGCCGTAGCTTTCGATAAAACAGGGACTTTGACAGAAGGCAAGCCAAAGTTAGCTGAACTAATCATATTCGACGGAGTTGATAAGCAAGAATTTTATTCCACAGTTCTAGCTGTCGAACAGCAAAGCGATCACCCTTTAGCTCAGGCAATCGTTAACGGCATTAATGAAATCGTTGAACCTAATAGGATAAGTGAGGCTATCGATATAGAAAGTGTTACGGGTAAAGGCGTGAAAGGTACGATCGACAACAGTTTAGTTTTGATAGGGAATAAGGCTCTTTTCTCAAGTGACGACGGGAATCTTCCACAGGATTATAAAGAACAAGTGGAGACATTAGAAGCAGAAGGAAAAACGGTGATGTTAGTTAAAAAAGGGAAAGATTTTCTCGGAATTATTTCTGTAATGGACAAACCCCGAGTAGGCGCAAAAGAAACACTCGCAGCGCTCCGAAAGCTTGGCATTCGACGAATGATCATGTTAACGGGCGATAATCAACAGGTTGCAAATTCTATTGCAAAGGAGATCGGATTAACAGACGCGTTCGGTGATTTAATGCCTGAAGATAAGGTAAGAGCCGTTAAACAACTCACAGACAAAGAAGGCAAGGTAGCCATGGTGGGCGACGGGGTGAACGATGCCCCCGCCATGGTAAAAAGTACGCTTGGAATCGCAATGGGAGCGGCGGGTTCGGACGTTGCACTGGAGACAGCAGATATAGCCTTGATGGCGGACAAGTTAGAAAACCTGCCTTTTGCGATCGGCCTAAGCCGTAAGTCGAAAGCAATTATTCGTCAGAATTTGTGGATAAGCTTAGGAGTAGTCGTGCTTCTCATTCCGCTAACTATGTTCGAGCTTGCCTCCATTGGCCCGGCTATTTTCGCTCATGAAGGCTCTACCTTGGTGGTCGTTCTTAATGCGTTGAGATTATTGGCTTATAAAAATTAAAACAGGGGGAACGTCTATAAGTTGCATTTTCGTCGCGCATTGAATGGAATGATTTGAAACGCTAGAATCGGGATGATAATGAAGCAATACGCCTAGACGTTCCTCTTATCCAAACCAACCGTAATAAAACAAGCCAATCACGACAGCAATACCAAAGCTTAGTAATGTACCTATTAACACATATTCAGTCAGTCTTCTGTCATCACCTTGCTTCAAGTCGCCGAATCTGAAAATTGATTTAGCGGCCAATAAAAAACCAACCGCGTCGAACTTTCCTACGATAATGAAGACAAAAATCAATAATCGCTCCAAATAACCAATCCACTTCCCCGCATTCTGCAATGAACTGTCAACCCTTCCGTCCTCTTGAGGTGTCCATTTAGAAATAGCCGTTTTAATAAGTATTGAACATGGTTTTGTGAGAAATAGCAGGCAAAAGTATAGGACCAGTTTTTCCGCATCGAACAGCTTGTCCAAAGAGGGTATCTCCACACTTTCAGCCATTATAACGGCCGCAGCAATAATTGAAACATGAAAGATCTGGTCAACAATTAGCGCCTCCACCTGCCATTTCTTTTGTTGAAAATATAGTTTCGCCAAATCGATTAAATAATGTGTCAATCCAATGAAAACAGCATAAGGCCAAAATTGGATATCCCAAGCCATCAACCATGCCAAACCGATATGAAGCAAACAATGGTAGTAGAGGTAAGGGGATTTTACTTTCTTATGTTCTTTTGACTTTACGCCTTTATCACTTTGTATAAAGAAGTCGCCTATCAAGTGGGCCAATAACAACCTTAAAAACAGCTCCATTTTAAGTTATTAAATTGATTTCAGTCTTTTTTCAAACAATTCAATGAGATCCCTAATTTCCGCAAGATAGGCACGATTAAACCGTTCACTTACCGACGACTGGCTTATTCCCAAAATTTCACCCAATTCCTTTTGTGATAAGCTCGGATGATCAAAAACCGTTTGTACCAACATAGCCGAATTTGGTGTCCAATTATCGATGAAGGTAAGGGCAAGCCTGAAAAACAAATTGAAATCTTCATTAAAAGTATTGTTCCCGGTTCGAATGGCCAAAGTTTGTTTATTTTTTTTAAGTAATTCAAATTGTTCGCCCGAGAAAAGATAGGCATCACCATATGATTCGGTGACACGCTCTCCTGTAAAGCTTTTCGCTCCAACACCTATTGATATTCGAGCGTCTAAGTCCTTTACGGTCTTTAAGCTCGCTTTTAAGTACAAAGCGCTATGCAAGGCATTTACTGGATTTGATAGTTCCAGCTGAAAACTATCGCCTCTAAAGATTTCCCAGTCTGTATCACTTTCAGTCACCTTGGAAAGACTTTCCTTTAACAGATCATTCCATTCTCTCGCAGATTTCGCCTTTCTTGAATTGATTATATCTCCTGTTAGTACCGCTATCATAAGCAGCAATATCGGACAAAAATCCGATATTAAAAAATATCGGCTAAATAATCTATAAAAATCGTTAAAACCTATATTTTTACATGATAAAACTATATAAAATGAAGACTTTCAAAATCTTATTTTTATTTTCTGCAGCACTTATAGTATGCGCCTGTAATAAAATATCGTTAACAAAGGAAGAGGCGTACAAGCTCATTGAGCAGCATAGAAAATATCCGCAGATTCAGAGCTATCAAATTTATACGAAAGATGCCGAAGACGGACGTCGAGTGTTAGATGCCGGTTTGGAAAAAGATGGATTGGTACAGGTAGAACGCAATCATAAAACAGGAGAGAATCAAAAGGCTATTATTCGTTTTACTGACAAAGCAAGTGAGCTCTTATTGCCTCCCGATAAAGGGCAGTTAAGCTCTGTCCAGAAGGTAAAAATCGCAGAGGAGGTACTTGATTCGGTTGTGTCGGTACAAGTCAGCGAACAACAAAAAACCGCCCTTGTTACCTTTACAACCAAGTATATAAATGTTAATCCCTTTTCAAAGTTAGATAAAAAAGACTATAGCCAAATAAAAAAGCATGAAGCTAAACTGAGCCTAACCAAGGATGGTTGGACTGTGCAATGATTACCGGATTAGCTACAATTATTAACTATTAAGATATTGTTAAACAAAAGATCAATAGAATTAAAAAAGAATGGCGACAAAGGGCATATCAGAAGACAATATTTTATAAATATGAAAAAAACAATAGAATTATGAAACACTTCTAGACTTTCTCAGTATATTTGCAATCCTATGTCTAGGCCATCCGGCCGCTTTTTTTAATAATAACAAAGGCCTCCAATCTCCCTGGAGGCCTTTTTACTTATAAAGAAATAAGAAAAAAACTATTTTATTAAATCTCTTATAACAGCTGAGGCAGCCGCCGCTCCAAATGTTGCCGGTATGTAAGACATCGTGCCGTAAGCAGATTTTTTATAGTTACTTCCATCTGTATAGATCAGTGAGTTCTTATCAGGAAGCTCAGAAGAAAAAACGACTTTAACCCCTTTGTAAATTTTGTGTTTCTTAAGTTTTTTACGAATATGTTGCGCCAATGGACAATTGTAAGTCTGTGAAATATCAACCACTTCCAATTTGGTGGGATCTACTTTACCACCGGCTCCCATTGAACTGACAAAACGGATTCGTTTTGCATAGGCTTGCCTAATAAAAGAAAGTTTGGGTGTTATACTATCTATAGCATCTACCGCATAATCCGGATTCATATTAATTAGGGATTCGATGCGTTCAGGGCTCATAAAATCGTTGATGACATGCAATTTCAATTCGGGGTTAATGGCGTACAAGCGTTCAGCCATTAATGTCGCTTTTGATTGCCCATGCGTTGTTGCTAATGCGGGCAGTTGTCTATTTCTATTGCTCGGATCCACCACATCGCCGTCGATTATGGTCATTTCTCCTACACCTCCTCTACATAAAAATTCGGCGGCAAACGAACCGACACCACCTAAGCCCAGTACCATTACATGGCTATTAATTAATTTATTCAAATTTTCCTTACCTATCAGAACTTCCGTTCTCGACAACCAAGCTGTTTCTTGCATGTATTTTATATATTAAATTTTGTCTTTTTAACACGGGCATAGTTCTCGTGAAGTTGTACGGCCAATGCCTCTACCGGCATACCTAGCACTACCGATGCTTTGTTGTAAACCGTTTCTATTTCTAATTCGGCATCATCTGTTTCCAGAAAGAGTTGAGTGAGCGGACATGCTTTTAGCGATTCAAGATGTTGATCTCTAATTAGAGAACGGCCAAATGACAAATAATATCCTTTCTCTATCAAAGTACGAGCAACAGTTATGCCCCTGTTAAAACCATGAAAAATGACAGGCACTTTGCTGTTAACTTTTTGCAGGCACTGAACAACTTCGCCAAAAGCCTTTACGCAATGAATTAGTAGGGGTTTATCAATCCGATTCGCAAGCTTTATTTGTTCAAAGAAAGCCTTTTCCTGAAGAAGCCATTCAGTCTCGCACCGTTTATCCAAACCACATTCACCGATTGCGAAAACCGTTTCATGTGCAGCATAGTTTGCTAGCTCATCCAGTTGACCTTTAAAAGAGGTATCGGTCACAAACCAAGGATGGATACCAATCGAACACGGATTGAAATCAAGACATCGGTTGTAGTTATCTCCAAGATTAATAACACTTACAACCCCTTCTGTTTGTTTATTATGGGTATGAATGTTTATAAACTTTCGCAAAAGATTTACCTAAACAAAATGATTTTTATTTTTACAGCGCTTTTTCCTCACGATCAGTTAGCTCAGTGGAAGACGCTAATGCATCTCCTGCAACTACGTTGAGCGAAGCGAGAACCTCTTGCTCTCTTGCTACGACAGCCTTGAAAGCCGATAGAAATTTAGAGGGAAGGGGCGTGGTTTCTCTAAAGTTTTGCTTTAGTGCATCCACTTGTTTTCCATTCTTCCAAAAACGGTAGCAGACATGTGGACCGGTAGCCAATCCCGTGCTTCCCACGTAGCCGATAACTTGACCTTGTTGAACACGTTGACCGGAACGAACCGCCCGTTTGCTCATGTGTAAATACTGCGTAGTGTAAGTTCCATTATGTTTTATTTTCACATAATTACCATTGAATTTAGAGAAGGCCGACTCGGTAACCACGCCATTACCGGTAGCAATGATGGGTGTGCCTCTCGGAGCAGCATAATCGGTTCCCAAATGCGCCTTCCAAATTTTCTGTACAGGGTGCAACCGTCGCTTTGTATACCGCGAGGTTATCCGGCTAAATTTCAGGGGTGCTTTCAAAAAAGCCCTTCTTACGCTATTACCTTCTTCATCATAATACTCTCCTTTAGTTGTACTGTCTGTCTGAAAATAAAATGCCGACAATTCTTTCCCTTTATGTGAAAACACCGCAGACACAATATGACCTGCATCTACAGGCCGATCATCTACATATCGCCTTTCATATTGGATTTTAAACCAATCATTCTCACCAATCGCATAAAAATCGATCGCCCATCCATAAATTTCCGCTAACTTGATAGCTAGTTGTGGATCTGCACCGTTCCGCTGCAGCGCTTCATAAAGCGAATGATTGATATCACTCGCCACGGTTTCCAACCTGACAGCAACATCCTTCTTACCAGCATACACATTTAACGTATCCCGGAGATCATATACAATATAATCTATCGGATTCGGTTGATAAATAAAGTAGGCTGCTTTTTGTGGGTTATTTTTATACGTAAAGATCGTATATGGATTTCCGGCTGAAATTTTACGTACATTGAATATAGCTCTTGATTTATCAGCAAGTTTGCTGATCGTAACAGGGTCAACCTGATAAGCCGATAGAATATTGGACAGGAATTGATTTCTCTCAACCTTATTATTATGAACATCGAAGGAATCGACGGCTAGATTGAATTGCTTTGGAAGTGGAACCGGAATCTTCTCTTGGGCATTTACTGCTTTGGTGGGTGATTCTTCTGATGTTCTATTTATTTCGAATCCAGAAAAGAATACAATACCTGATCCTAAAACAAGTATTAAAACTACCAGGATCTTAATGGTATACTTATTGAATTTCATATAGTCGGGTTTGGGCGATTTACTGTTATGTATCAAAATTTGTGTACTAAAATCTAAATAATGTATTAGAATAACAAAAAAAGAACAATTTTATTGTGTAATACGCCGAAATATTATGGATGGACTGATCTACTCTTCTTCAGATACGGAAAAGTGGTATACATATTGGTAACTATTACGTGATTAAAACCATCTGGGGAAAATTTAAAATGCACTATTTCATTAACCATTAACCCATATCACCATGGAGATTACAACTACTACCATACATCAGCTTAAATGGGATTTTCCGGATACCAACGAATTCCATGCCGTTATTAGCAATGGAAAAATTACGACACTTCACTTTCAAGACATTGGAGATCTCACCGATAGTGATCTCTGTTCTACGAATGAAAAATATTTAAGAAACATTTGCAAAGCACTGAAAGAGCTTTTTCAACATTTAGATTCCGTACGAGCCGTAGGAAATGTAGAAACCAAAGAAGAGGAGAAACAAGAAGGTACTCATTTGAACCCCATTAAACCTCAAATAAAATCATTTGCATTAGAAAAAGACCAGGCAGACGATCGTGGTTATGAAGGAAAATACGTTTAGTTAAACAATAATATATTTAGCAATTCGTTTTTACTATTTAACACGGGAGAAGTAAGAGACTTTTCGCCCGTGAGCGAGCCATCTCGAGGATAAAGAAAAACGTGAGTTTTGCAAGGGTTTTGTAAAACTCACGGATGCTCTATGTAAAAATTCTTAGTTTTATAATTGATTAGTTGAACAAATGTAACGTTTAAAACGTAAAACCAAAAAAATATTTAAAAATTAAGTAAGTAAACACTCACCTTTTGGTAAAACAATTGTTTCACTCCAAGCCATACTTCATCTTTATCAGTCTCGCAATTTCATCTATGTTCTCCATATCCCCGGTAGCTTCTTTTTTCCACAGTGTATCAATCAACAATAAAAGAAATTGCGTTTCAAGTGCGGGATTCTCCATTCCCAACTCGGTAAACGCTTTATTAACAACCGTATCAACAGGTTTCATAAATAATATATGCTGTTGCTTCGAAAATTCATGATGAGAAAGCCTTTCTTGCAATTTCCAGAAAAGTGGCTCTTCACTTACTAATTTTTTGGGAAGGTCAATCATATAACGCAAAAAGATTTGGGATCATGATAGGTTAACATTCCCTTATTCTGGACTAGTACCCTGCGATAACCCGATTTAATAAGGTGGAATAACAATTTATCTTTATTCTCAAAATGTTTAAATATAAGCGCCTCTGAAACATTGGCTTCTTTGGCAATCAATTTAGTCGATGTGTCTGCATAGCCTTTAACTGAAAACAGCAGAAGTGCAGCTTCCATTATTTTTTCTCTTCTATTGGCTCCCTGTTTCTTCATAGAGCAATTCTAATGCTTGCATGTTCAGATTATTTGCAAAGATATTATTCTTTGCAAATATTTATCCGATCGCATCGATTTCAACAAGTGTTTAAAAAGGGAATGATCTAAGTCATTAAAATATTGAAAAATTAGCGGTAACTTTAACGTAAAGTTGCTTTAGTTAACTTAAAAAATAAAGATTATGAAAATTTTAGTGCCAACTGATTTTTCCATTAATTCCCTTGCCGGTATTCATTTTGCCATACATTTGGCAAATCAAACGGACGCTGAAATTCATTTACAGTTTATATATGTGAATCATTTAGCCAAAGTATTCGCTGTCAAGGAAGATCCTGTTGTTCAAACTTCTCTCACTGAGGATAAGGAACAGTCAGCATATCAGGTAAAACTGGAGGAGTTCGTTTTAGGTATATATAACGAAATGGGAATCCAGCCAAAGCGCTTTTCTGTAGAAGTAATCAGAGGCGTTAGAGCAGACAGTGCCTTGTTAAATTACTGCGCAAAAACTTCGGGTATCGATTATATATGCATGAGCACGAAGGGAGCGGACAAGATAGACCGGCTTTTCGGAACAAATACCGGCAATTTGGTAACAAAATCTGATGTCCCCGTAATTGTTGTACCGCTAGACTATGCAATTCAACCTTTTACCAAGATCGTATATGCATCAGATCTGCAAGATTTTGATGCGGAGATTGAAAGGGTTGTTAATTTTTCTTCCGCACTTAAAACCCCTATTGAAGTACTACATTTTGTTCCGGATCTGGCTCTTATACCGGACAAGTATAATCAACAGGAAGTTGAAAAAAATACAACTATGGCATTACGTTCCATTTTGAGAAAACGAATCCGGTTCATACGCTGTTAAAAAACCTAAGAGATCAGCTGGTGCGCATGAAACCTTCCATTTTAGTCTTATTTACAAAAAGACACAGGTCCTTCTTTCACAAGTTGTTTCTGTCCGACTTAGCAGAAGATTTAGCCTTTCATGCGGTTGTACCGATGCTTGTTATAAATAAAACGTAGCCTTGTATAGAGCTGGCAAATATTAAGGCAGTGTAATTCAAATAATAACAAAGGATAAGCCTTCTGAATATTTTATTGTCATTTTTTTGCCTATTGCGATAAAAAGATGTTAATTTGGAAACCACTAAGCGCCGCTTATTGGTTCCAATAAAATTCAGCTTAAAAAAATGGCATTTAGCTACAAGAGGATTATTGTCAAGATAGGGTCGAATGTGCTAACAAAAGAAAATGGGTTACCGGATTATTCCCGTATTCAGCATCTCGTCGAACAATTAGTCTATTTAAAGAAAAAGGGTATTGAATTGATCGTCGTGTCGTCCGGTGCTGTTGCATCAGGCAGAAGCTTACTTCCCTCGGTAAAAGAAGCTAAACATGCCGTTGCTATAAGACAGGTATTATCTTCCATCGGACAGGTAAAACTTATCAACACCTACTCGCAACTGTTTAACGAACACGAGATGCTATGCGCGCAAGTTTTGGTTACAAAGGAAGATTTTCGTGATCGGGTACATTACTTAAACATGAAAAACTGTTTCCATTCTCTATTACAGAATGATGTAATTCCCATCGTTAATGAAAACGATGTGATTTCGGTAACGGAGCTGATGTTTACGGATAATGATGAATTAGCAGGCCTAATCGCATCTATGTTAAACGCAAATGCGCTGATTATACTATCTAATATAGATGGAATATATAATGGTGACCCCAAACTTCCCGATACGCATATTATAGAAAAGGTTAAACAAAATGAATATAATTTTTCCGCTATTATCAAAGCCGAGAAGTCTACTTTTGGGAGAGGTGGCATGATTACAAAAGCCTCTATTGCGGGTAAAGTTGCAAAACTGGGAATTGCGGTACATATTGCAAACGGCAAACGCGACAATGTGTTAAAAGATCTATTATTTGAAGATTTGGTGCATACACATTTTTTACCGGAAAAACACAAATCCGAACGGAAGAAATGGATTGCACATGCGGAAGGCGCCGCATCGGGTACGGTTCAACTGAACACCGGCGCCAAAGAGGTACTGACTTCCGGTAAAGTTAGCAGCCTTTTGCCTATTGGCATAACTGCTGTATCCGGTGAATTCAAGAAAGGTGATGTTATCAAGATACTCGACGAACACCAGCAAACTATTGGCTGGGGAATTGCTCAATATGGTGCCGACAAAGCGCGCGAACGGATGGGTGTAAAAAATCAAAAACCACTTGTTCATTACGATTACCTGTACTCTGTTTATTAGTTTAATTTTTATCAGGTACCCATTTTAGCGGTAACCCATAAAGGCAAGACAAAAAATGAATTACTTGCAATACTTTCAGCATGCGAAAAACGCACAACAAGAAATGCTACGTCTATCAAATGAAACGATCGACCTAATACTGACTGATCTTGCGAATGAGATTAGAAATAAGACTTCTTTTTTATTGGAAGAAAACCAGAAGGACCTTAATAGGATGCCGACTGATGATCCGAAATATGACCGATTGCTGTTAAGTGAACACCGAATATCAGCAATCGCATCCGATATAGAGCATGTTGCTCATCTTAAAAATCCAATTGGGGGCATCCTTGAAAGTCGCACGCTTCCTAATAAGCTTCATATTGAAAAAGTAAGGGTTCCACTGGGTGTTATAAGCGTCATTTACGAAGCTCGTCCAAATGTAACGCTTGATGTATTCGCTCTCTGCTTTAAAACAGGCAATGTGACGCTATTAAAAGGGGGCAGCGACGCAGCATTTTCTAATACGGCTATTGTTAAAATCATACAAACTGTGCTTGAGAGGCACAATGTATCGCCAAAGGTCGTAACTTTATTGCCTGCCGAACGCGAAGCAACAGAGGCTTTACTACAAGCTGTGGGTTATGTAGACGTACTTATTCCTCGTGGTAGCCAGCAGTTAATAAACTATGTGCGTACCGCGAGTAAGATCCCCGTTATTGAGACAGGCGCAGGCATTGTCCACACTTATTTTGATGTATCTGCGGACGTGGAAAAAGGAAAAGCTATTATTCATAATGCCAAAACTCGCCGTGTCAGTGTTTGTAATTCGCTTGACTGCCTGCTTGTACATAAAGAACGATTAGCTGATTTAGCTTTACTAACGGAGCCTTTATCACATAAAGAAGTTGAGCTCTTCGCCGACGAAGAAAGTTACAGACAGCTTGAAAGTCATTACCCTCAACATTTACTTCGTCAAGCGGAAGAAAGCCATTTCGGAACCGAATTCCTTTCGCTTAAACTGGCCATAAAAGTGGTAAAAGACATTGACGATGCACTTACACATATAGCGCAATACAGCTCTAAACATAGCGAAGCCATTATCGCTGAAAACCCTGAAACAATCGCTCGATTTTTACATACCGTGGATGCTGCCGCGGTATATGCAAATGTTTCTACCGCATTTACAGACGGTGCTCAGTTCGGTCTAGGTGCTGAAATAGGTATCAGCACCCAAAAGTTGCACGCGAGAGGCCCCATGGGCTTGGAGGAACTGACCTCTTACAAGTGGATAGTTAGGGGCGATGGGCAAATAAGAGAATAGCTTAAGATTAGCTATCAAAATACTGATTAGTCATCGTAGCTATTCGCAATGTCGTGCATTTTATCTAAGTTTGTCCTGTTATTTGGTTTTCAATCTAGATTAGATTGAAATGAAAAAGGGAATTTGGTGCAAATCCAAAACTGTCCCGCAGCTGTAAGTTCATTAAACTATGTTTCATTGGCCACTGTACAGGATGTATGGGAAGGCGAAACAATTGAGAACAAGTCAGAATACCTGCCGAATAATAAAAAATCTAGGCTTTCGTGGATTGAAGCATCAGATTAAACTTTACCCTGTATTATACTTATAAACAAGGAGTTATTCTGCCGCTTCTTTTACTGCCTTAACGGATCAAGCTATGTTAAAACGA
This sequence comes from Olivibacter sp. 47, assembly GCF_030372825.1. Lineage (NCBI taxonomy): Bacteria > Pseudomonadati > Bacteroidota > Sphingobacteriia > Sphingobacteriales > Sphingobacteriaceae > Olivibacter > Olivibacter sp. 47. The sequence goes on along the minus strand of NZ_JAUCNR010000001.1, from coordinate 3,163,391 downwards.
ATCGTTATACGTAAAAGAACTCTTTTTTTCGGCCTTTGTACCGCATGCTTAACACAGGCCTGCTCAAAGAGCGATACCGAACCAACTGATACTGGGCCGATCAAATATGTAACAGAACTCTTTGACTACCAACCGGCACCCGGACAATTTATCAGTCAATCATTAGATAATGAAAACGGCGCGCGAAGCATTCTGAGAGGCAATCAAGGAATCGTTTCTTTGGGCGCTTTTGGGGGATACATTGTTCTGGGGTTCGACCACCCGGTGATTAACGTACCTGATAAAGCAGATATCGCCGTTTATGGTAATTCCATGGACAACTTTGCAGAACCGGGAGTTGTCTGGCTCATGAGAGACGAAAACGGTAATGGGATTCCGGATGATACTTGGTATGAAATCCAAGGAAGTGAATTTGGGAAACCTGGATACGTGCGTGATTATATGGTTACTTATTTTAAGCCTGCTACAGATACTTCCGATATTCTGTGGAAAGATAGCTCAGGAAATGAAGGAAAAATAAAAAGGAATAATACACATCGCCAACTCTATTTCCCGAGTTGGATTGATCAGGACTCCTATTCATTGCAGGGCTCTTTACTCCCTAGCACTAATATTGATCAAACAAACCCCGACTTTATTACGAGCGCGCCATTTGTTTATGGCTATGCAGACAATAGGTATAATGGAGATGAGATAGACATCGCCGATGCAATAGACGAAAAAGGGGTAAAGGTAAATCTTCCTTCTATTAATTTTATCAAGATACAAACCGGTATTTTGGCAGATCTTGGAAGGCTAGGGGAGCTATCCACTGAAATAACGGCTGTAGAAGATCTTAATATTCCTTGATAACACTTGAATAATTATTCACTATACCCTTCTTTTTGGCTTGTCCTTTTTACGCTTTTTCTTACGCGAAATGTAAGTGCGCAAACAAACAAAATGGACACCGTTTCCATTTATGGCACAAAAAACAACCTCACCATTCAATCGGCGGTTCCTGTCCAGATTTTAACTTCTAACGAACTGAAAGGATTAAATAGTTTATCGGTAGCAGATGCCACACGCTTCCTTTCCGGAGTCCAGCTAAAGGACTATGGAGGAGTGGGGGGACTAAAAACTATCAATGTCAGAAGCATGGGGTCCAGTCATACACAAGTACTCTTAGATGGTATTGCTGTAGGCAATATGCAAAACGGACAAGTTGACCTCGGAAAATATTCGCTTGAAAACATAGAACAAATTAGCCTTTACAATGGCGACCGCCAAGCTTTACTACAACCGGCCAAAAGTTTTGCCTCGGCTTCTTATATGTATTTACAAAGTAAAACACCTCAATTTAAAGAAGGCAAAGATTATAATCTAACCGCAGGTTTAAAGCATGGCTCTTTTGACCTAATCAATCCTTCTTTATTAGTTGAAAGAAAAATCAACGAAAATTTAAATGCTACTATCAGCACCGAATATACTCAGGCGAGCGGAAAATATAAATTCCGATTGCAAGACCCAAACTATGATACCGTGGCTTACCGAGAAAACGCCGATATCAAAGCTTTTAGAGCAGAATCAATCATCAATGGAAAATGGTTATCCGGTGATTGGCGTAGTCATGTATACATCTATTCATCTGATAGGGGACTTCCCGACGCAATTATTGCCAATCGATTAAAACCCACAAGTCCGGAGAAAGGACAGCGTCAAAAAGATCGCAATATTTTTTTTCAAAGTTCCTATCGAAAAGAACTCAACCGGTATTCGTTTTTGGTAAATGCTAAATACGCAAATGATTATACGTATTATTTAAACCCCAATATCATTAAGATCGAAGGACCGCTGGAGAATAATTTCAGGCAACAGGAAATCTTTTTATCGTTCGCTAATCAATATAAAGTGACCCGACAATGGGGCCTGTCATTAAGTGCGGACTGGCAATGGAATAAATTAAACGCGAACTTAGACGATTTTGCCTATCCTACGCGATATACTACGCTCTTAGCATTAGCGTCGCAATATAAAGTAGATCGGGTTACCTTTCAATCGAGTTTGTTGGCAACCTTGGTACAAGATCATGCAAAACATGATGCGGGCGCAGGAGTTAAACGCAGGCTGAGCCCCACTTTTTCTATATCCTGGCAGCCCTTTACTTATCAGGATTTCCGAATAAGGGCGTTTTATAAGAACATTTTCCGAATGCCTACCTTCAATGACCTATATTATACTGATATTGGAAACACTTCATTGAGGCCCGAAAATGCCAACCAATTCAATGTAGGTGCAACTTATGGGAAGTCTTTGGCAAAGGCACTGAAATATTTCAGTATACAGGCAGATGTATACTATAACACGATTAACGACAAAATAATTGCCTCCCCGGCCAATAATCAATTCCGTTGGATAATGTATAACTTAGATCGCGTAGAAACAAAGGGTGTCGATGTCCTGGCAAAAGTGGTTTATCAGCCCTTTAAAAAGGCCAATATTACCATGGGATTGAATTATACGTTCGAAGAGGCATTGGATATGACAGAAAATCAGGAAAATCACCAAGCCTTTAATCGCGGACAGCAGATTCCGTATATCCCGAAGCATAGCGGTTCATTAATAGTACAAATGGACTATCGAAGCTTTCGTTTAAATTATAGCTTTCTTTATACCGGTGAGCGGTACAGTCAGGCAGCTAATCGTGCAGACAATTACTTGCAACCTTGGTACACACATGACATTTCAATCGGAAAAGAGGATCTTACCTTTACAGGAAAGGTAAAGCTGAATTTGATGCTGGAAATGAATAACTTTCTCAATCAACCCTACGAGGTTGTTAAAAATTTCCCTATGCCGGGAAGAAATTTCCGTATAAGAATATCATTTAAATATTAAGCATGCGCAATACAGTTACAATATTTTATATTTTCATTGCGATACTCGGTTTTGGGCTTTTGAGTACTTGCAGAAAGGATACAATCCCTTCAGCAGAGGAAACCTTTCGTTTTAGTAGGGGCCTATATTTACTGAACGAGGGTAATATGTCGATGAACAAAGCGTCTCTCGACTTTTATGATTTCACTACCGGAACCTATGAGAGAAATGTATATCAGCGAGCTAATCCATCCGTTGTCTTGGGTTTGGGCGATGTCGGTAATGATATACAACTGTACGGAGGCAAACTATACATAGCTGTAAACGCATCCAATAAAATAGAAGTGCTAGATGCGTTTACTGCCAAACGTATTAAGTCGATTGATCTTATTAACTGCCGCTATATAACAGCCGCACAGGGGAAAGTCTATGTCAGCTCTTATAACGCATCCATATCCTTAAGCCCTAATTCTCCGAACGGAACGGTAGTTGAAATCGATACCATGTCGCTAAACATTTTGAGAGAAGTTTCAGTAGGTCGGCAACCGGAAGGGCTTGCTGTTTCTAACAACAAGCTTTATGTCGCCAATTCAGGCGGATACAATCCGAATACCTATGAGCGAACGTTGTCCGTTATTGATCTGCCAACCTTCAAAGAGCTAAAGAGAATTGATGTTGCCATAAACCTACAACAAGTAAAAGTAGATCAACACGGCAAAATCTACGTAACGTCCAGGGGAGATTATAAAGGCAAGCATTCTAATCTTTTTTTCATCGATCCCTACACGGATCGTATAATAGAACAATTGGATAAACCCGTAAGTAATTTTTGGATTGACGACGAAAAAATATATACCTATGCTACCGAATGGGATAGCGACGCACAAAAGAACACGATTCTTTTTAATTCATTTTTGATTAACGACTTGAATAACGGTTTTCCTTATATAGATACTGACATAGCCGGCCGCATCACCATCCCGTATGGCATCGCCGTTGATGCTAATACTAAAAACGTTTATCTAACGGATGCAAAAAACTATGTTAGTCCAGGAACATTGTATGAGTTCAACGCAACAGGTAGATTATTAAGGTCTTTTGAAACAGGTGATATCCCCGCCCATATGGCTTTTTTGGGGAATTAATCGATCGTATCACTGCGATAGCAAGTACTTTGGGGTGAAAAATCAGAGGTGGATTAATCCTTTGTGTTTAAATATTGTCAAAATTAGCAGAAACACAAAATTATTGCTCGTAAGTAAAAGTTTATTAATAAACATCTATCTTAATTTAATAGCTTTGCTTACATTAAATTTTCTTTGTTATGAACAAGAAGGGTATATTTCAGCTACTTTGCATGACATTCTTGTCATTTGCAGTAGCAAACGCTCAGGAAATAGAATCGGCAGATCAAAACCCAAACTTCAATAGAAGTCTTCAACGCTATGCGAGGCTAAGTGATTCGTTACTTCGTTACCAGGGAGCGACCATTCAACAAACTTACAAGGCGTATGATTGGTACCAGGCAAGAGAAGAGCGAAGAGCCTTACGACGAGAAAGAAGGCATTTAGAGCGAATGGCCAATCCCTACTATAATGATTGGTATTATCCTTCCATTGGATTTGGTTATTACGGCTATAACAATTGGGGTTGGTCGCCATATGTGGGTTTAGGATTCAACACCAGAGGCTTTTGGTATTAACACTTTTAACTTAAAAAATAAAAAATTAAAATGAAACTTAAGCACTTTTTATTTTCCGCCGCTATAACGGCTGCTTCTTTCACTATATTTTCCTGTGCACGCCAAGTCACTCGTGTAAGTCCCGAAGAAACCATAGATATCAGCGGAAATTGGAATAATACGGATTCGAGGATGGTAGCTGACGAAATGACAAAAACGATTCTTGGAGCGGATTGGTTAGCTGATCATCTAGAAAAGCATGCCGGGAAAAAACCAGTAGTAATTGTAGGTATGATGCAAAATAAAAGCCATGAGCATATTGATGCTGAAACCTTTGTAAAAGATGTAGAAAGAGCTTTTATACAAACACAACGGGTACGCTTAGTTCAGGGAGGGAAGAAGCGCGAAGAGCTAAGAGCAGAAAAGGCCGATCAGCAGGAAAACGCTTCGCTTTCTACCATGAAGAAGTTTGGATTGGAAAATGGTGCTGACTATATACTTCAAGGCTCGATCAACTCTATAGTCGATTCACATAAAAGGCAAAAAGTTGTTTATTATCAGGTAGATTTGGAATTGACCGACATCCAAACAAATGAAGTTGTCTGGATTGGAGATAAAAAAATTGCTAAATACGTTAAAAACTAGTAGTTGAATCATCGTTGCAGTATGAAGAAATATTCTAAACAAATACCAATATCATTAATGGGTTTATTTTTGATGGTATTTGTTTATGGCTGTGCAAGTTATAACGAGCGAGTCGCATCATACTACAAAAAAATCGCAGAAGGTGATTACCTGGCAGCAGAAAAAGATCTCGAAAGGAACTCTTTATTAAAGAAACCCCGTAACAAATTGCTGTACTTAATGGAACTTGGCCGTGTTAGTCAATTAAATGGCAATTATGAGGCTAGTAACCGTTATTTTAACGAAGCAGACAGGTTGCTGGAAATCGGTTTAGGGAACACCCGAGATGCGATAGTTGGAACACTGGTAAATCCAATGACGCAAAACTATAAGGGCGAAGACTTTGAAAAGTTTATGATTCATTATTACAAGGCACTCAATTATATATACCTGAATAATACTGAGGAAGCCATTGTAGAGGCCAGACGCATTAGTTTACAAACGCAGGCGCAAGCAGATAAATACAACGATAAGGCCAATAGATATTCTCAGGACGCTTTCTCCCTTATGTTACAGGGGCTTATTTATGAACGTGACCGGGATGTTAATAATGCCTTTATCGCTTATCGAAATGCGGTAGAAGTGTATCTTAAACAAAAGGACACGATCTATTACGATACCCCCATCCCAACCGGTTTAAAATATGATGTAATGCGAATGGCCTACCTTAATGGTTTCGAATCGGAGCTTCAACGTTTTGAGAAAATTTTCAATATGCCTTACAAACATTACCAAGCAGGTGCGGGAGGAGAACTCGTCTTATTCTGGGAAAACGGCTTGGCACCCATTAAGCAACAAGAGGATTTAGTGTTTTCTTTGGTTAAAGGAAGTAATGGTGATTTTGTATTTACCAATGCAGCGGGAACGATTCTTATTCCAATTGATCATGATGTGTACCGTAATAACAGTACCAGTTTGAACGATGTACATAGTGTGCGGGTGGCCTTTCCTAAATATGTCTCAAAACCAGCTTATTTTACGGACGCTTCGATTAACGTTGACAGTAACCATTTTTATTTTGAAAAAGCGGAAGATATCAACGCATTAGCTGTAGAAACATTAAAACAACGTTTTGGCAAAGAAATGGGAAAAACACTTACCCGTTTAGCCATAAAAAAAGGTGCCGAGTACGCATTAAAGGAAAGCGCAAAAGGTTCCGGAAAAAACGGAAAAGACAATGCATTACTGGAAGGATTAGGTTTCGGCGTTCAATTATACAGTCTACTTTCTGAAAAAGCTGACACACGAAATTGGCAATCCCTCCCGAACCAAATACTTTACACCAGGGTTCCACTAAAATTAGGAGAAAACAAAATCGCCCTCCAACTGAAGAGCAAAGACGGCAATTCCCATACCGATACCCTTACTGTAAAGGGCAACGGCAACTTGCAGTTTTTAAGCTATCCAACGCTACGTTAATTAGCTGAATCAAGCTTAACTTACCACTCACTGGTTTCATGAAACACAACATCGGGATACTCACGCATTGTTGAATCAATATCCCACTTGGAGTTTGAAAGGTACACGGGTCTATTTTCCTTATCAAAAGCAATACGATTGGCCTGAGACCGCATGAGCTTTTCCATCTGATTTTGATCATTGGATGTTATCCAACTTGCTTTTGTGAAACTGATTGCCCTAAAATTACATGACGCACCATACTCATGAAGTAAGCGAAATTTAATCACTTCAAACTGAAGCTCACCCACCGTACCAACAAACTTTCTGCTTCCCAGATTTTGCGTAAAAAGCTGCGCCACACCCTCATCCACAAGCTGCGTAATTCCTTTTTCCAATTGCTTCGTTTTCATCGGGTCCATGTTTTCCAGCTCTTTAAAAATTTCCGGAGAAAAGCTTGGAATACCCAAATACTTTAACGTTTCGCCCTCAGTCAATGTATCGCCAATTTTAAAGTTACCAGCATCATATAATCCGATTACGTCACCGGGCCAAGCTTCTTCAACCAAACTCTTGGCATCGGCCATAAAGCTTGTAGGGGACGCAAATTTTAATTTTTTATTGGATCGGATATGTTGATAAAATTTATTACGTTCGAATTTTCCGGAGCATACGCGACAAAAAGCAATACGATCCCGATGGTTTGGGTCTAAATTGGCATGTATTTTAAACACAAAGCCTGTAAATTTTTCTTCGTTGGGCTGCACGGTCCTTTTATCTGTCTCTCGCGCTTGCGGCTCCGGTGCTATTTCTACAAACGTGTCCAATAACTCTTCAATACCGAAGTTATTGATTGCACTTCCGAAAAAGACAGGAGCCAAATAACCTGATCGATAAAGCGTCAAATCAAAAGGTTCATACACGCCTTCTACTAACTCAACCTCATCGCGTAATTTTCTCGCGGCTTTATCCCCCAGTTGTCGCTCAAGTTCAATACTCGACAGATCTTCAACTTCGATAAAGTCGTCAGCGATATTCATTTTATTTTCAGCGCTGAACAATTTTAGCTGTTTTTTGTAAAGATGATAAACACCCGCAAAGGTACTACCAATTCCAATGGGCCAACTAAGTGGGCGGGTAGAAATGTTTAGCTCCTTTTCGATTTCTTCCAATAGGTCGAAAGGGTCCTTGCCTTCACGATCCATTTTATTGATAAAAACCATTACAGGGATATGCCGCATTCTACAAACACTCATTAGCTTCCGTGTTTGTTCTTCAACTCCTTTAACACAATCAATCACCAAAATGACCGAATCAACCGCAGTGAGCGTTCGGTAGGTATCTTCTGCAAAGTCTTTATGACCGGGCGTGTCCAGTATATTTATTTTTCGGTCTTTGTAATTAAACCCCATCACTGAGGTGGCAACCGAGATACCCCGTTGTTTTTCAATTTCCATAAAGTCAGAGGTTGCTGTTTTCTCCGCTTTATTTCTTTTGACCGTGCCAGCTTTCTGTATAGCTCCTCCAAACAACAATAGTTTTTCAGTCAACGTCGTTTTACCAGCATCCGGGTGACTAATGATCCCAAAGATTCTTCGTTTATTTATCTCTATTTGCAAGTTGCTCATCGTTAACAGCGAAATTTAAAGGGGGCAAAGGTAAGGAATATATCGGTAAATATAGCGTTGGATTTTAGCAATACGCAATAGTAATGGATCTCCGAAACTTCCAGTTCAGCACAAAATTACTTTGTATTTACAAAAAGACCGACATTATACGTATAGATTTGAAAAAAATCGTACTTTTGCCTGGCAAATAGTAACCCCTATACATATTTGCCATGCAATTAGATCCAGAAAAATTTGTAGCTGAAGGTCTCACCTACGACGATGTATTATTAATTCCTGCTTACTCCGAAGTATTGCCCCGTGATGTGGATACAAGTACGCAGCTAACGAAAAAGATCAGACTAAATATTCCTTTGATTTCTGCGGCCATGGATACGGTTACTGAGGCAGAACTAGCAATCGCTCTTGCCCAAGCAGGCGGTATCGGTATATTACATAAGAATATGACCAAGGAGGCACAAGCTCATGAGGTGCGTAAAGTAAAGCGATCGGAAAGCGGAATGATCCAAGATCCGGTAACTTTGAATGAAGCAGCGCTTGTTAAAGATGCTTTTACCATCATGAAAGATAATAAAATAGGAGGGATACCGGTCGTTGATGGCGAGAAAAAATTGGTCGGGATTGTTACAAATCGCGATCTACGTTTCCAAAAAGATATGGAAAGACCCATTAGCGAGTTAATGACCAAAGACAATCTAGTAGTAGCCCCCATAGGTACTAACCTTGTTAAAGCGGAAGAGATACTCCAAAACTATAAAATAGAAAAATTACCGGTGGTGGATGGCGAAGGGAAGCTTGTCGGCCTGATTACCTTCAAGGATATTCAGAAATTTAAACATTATCCAAACGCCGCGAAGGATGAGCATGGCCGCCTACTTGTCGGCGCAGCCGTTGGTGTTGCGGCAGATAATTTGGAACGCGTAGCCGAACTTGTTAAAGCCGGTGTAGATGTGATTACCGTAGACACCGCCCATGGTCACTCCAAAGGAGTGATAGATATGGTAAAAAGTGTCAAAAAATTATATCCCGATCTACAAGTAATAGCAGGCAACATAGCCACGGCTGAAGCAGCGATCGCTTTAGCTGATGCAGGCGCCGATGCCGTCAAAGTTGGCATTGGCCCGGGGTCTATCTGTACCACGCGTATTGTTGCGGGCGTTGGTGTACCTCAACTATATGCAGTTTTTGAATGTGCCAAAGCACTTAGAGGACGGAACATCCCGGTAATAGCAGACGGCGGAATCAAGCAAACGGGCGACATCGTAAAGGCAATTGCTGCAGGAGCAAGCACCATCATGGCCGGATCCTTATTTGCCGGGGTAGAAGAGTCTCCGGGAGAAACCATTATCTATGAAGGCCGAAAATTTAAGTCGTATAGAGGAATGGGATCAGTCGATGCGATGGCAAAAGGCTCAAAGGATAGATATTTTCAAGACGAAACAGATGTGGTCACTAAACTGGTTCCCGAAGGAATTGTCGGTCGGGTTCCTTATAAAGGCACCCTTGCAGAGATTGTTTATCAATATATCGGTGGGTTACGAGCCGGCATGCACTACTGCGGCGCTGCAACCATCGAACAGCTACAAGGTGCAAAATTTGTAAAAATAAGTGCTGCCAGTATGCGCGAAAGTCATCCACATGATATAACGATCACAAAGGAGGCTCCGAATTACAATAGCAGACAATAATAAAAAACGATTTAGCAAATAAATAACTGAGCCTGAGGCGCTCCTACCTGCCTCAGGTTTTTTTATTGCCAGCCACTTTATATAACCAAATTGTTAATAAAAAATCCGCAGTGTAGAAACACCCCCTTAGTGTATTTTGTACAAGCTGATTATCAACAAGTTCTGCTAAAACCTTCATTATTAACAATAAATCCAACGCTTTTGTCGTTTCAATAAAGTTCAAATAAATTTTACAAGCATTTTGGTTTTTTTAAAAATTCGACTACATTTAGTAAATTTTAGCTGAAACATTTCTACCATAAAGTAGGGAAGGTGTTAAATAAAATAACCAGTAAAGCTAACAGAGACTGTTTAAAACCAACAATTTAAATGATAAGAATTAAATATTTTATTAACGCAACCAGAATCTTATACTAACCCACCTTATGAACACTATTACTCGTGCAAAATTGTCATTCATGATGTTTCTGGAATTTTTTATCTGGGGAGCATGGTTCGTGACCTTAGGAACATTTCTAAATATTAACTTAAATGCATCTGGACTGGAAAGCGCCAATGTCTTTTCCACACAATCTTTTGGTGCCATCATTGCACCTTTTATTATTGGTTTAATTGCCGACCGCTACTTTAATGCTGAACGGATTCTCGGTGTACTTCATTTAATCGGTGCCTTTTTGATGTACCAAATGTATAGTGCCCCTGATGTCAGTGTATTTTATCCCTACGTACTGGCGTATATGATCGGCTATATGCCTACCTTGGCGTTGGTAAACTCCGTTTCGTTCCGCCAAATGCAAAATCCTGAAAAAGAATTCTCTTCTATTCGTGTTTGGGGTACAATTGGTTGGATCATTGCAGGCCTAGTTATCAGCTATGTATTCCATTGGGACTCGGGTGATAATTTAAAAGCAGGCGCCTTGAAAAACACCTTTTTAATGGCCGGAATAGCGTCTTTAGTTTTGGGGCTATATAGTTTTATCCTTCCTAAAACTCCTCCGGTTGCACGCGAAGCAGGTGAAAAAAGCAGTATCTCGGAGATTTTAGGTTTAGACGCACTAAAACTCCTCAACAAAAAAGACTTTCTGATATTTTTTATTTCGGCTATTCTTATTTGTATTCCCCTGGCCTTCTATTACCAGAATGCGAATCCATTCCTATCAGATATTGGTTTACCAAATCCAACCGGTAAAATGGCTATTGGCCAGATATCGGAAGCATTCTTCCTACTGCTTCTTCCAGTTTTTTTTTAGCCGTTTTGGATTTAAAAAAACCATTTTGTTCGGAATGCTGGCGTGGGCGATAAGGTATGCTTTATTTGCATATGGCAACGCTAATGAACTTTCGTTCATGCTTATTATCGGTATTGCACTTCATGGAATATGTTACGACTTTTTCTTTGTTTCCGGTCAAATTTATACCGATGCTCGCGCAGGCGAAAAGTATAAATCATCCGCTCAAGGACTGGTTACATTAGCAACCTATGGAGTGGGAATGCTTATCGGTTTTTGGGTGGCAGGCTTTGTCACAGAACATTATAAAGCAGCAGCGGTGGATAATTTATGGCAACATGTCTGGATCGTACCGGCATCGATAGCCGCTATAATATTTGTATTATTTGCACTTTTCTTTAAAGAAAAGAAAGAGATCCATGCAATCAGTGAATAACTTATTAAAATAAACATGGACTTACCAGGCAAAGAAATAGCACATTACTAACGAATACTAAAACGACAAATAAACTAAATCAATTATGGCAGATAATGTATATGATGCGATAGTAATCGGATCAGGTATCAGCGGAGGCTGGGCAGCCAAAGAATTAACAGAGAAAGGGCTCAAAACAATTATGTTGGAGCGCGGCAGGAACATCGAACACATAAAGGATTACGAAAGCCCCAATAAGAACCCTTGGGATTTCCCTCACCGCGGTGGCAGAACGCAAAAAATGATTGAAGATTATCCGGTATTGAAGAGGGATTATCCCCTCAACGAAACGAATTTAAATTATTGGGTAAACGAAAAAGAAAGCCCGTACGTTGAGATAAAACGATTCGACTGGTATAGGGGTTATCACGTAGGTGGACGCTCATTAATGTGGGGCCGCCAAAGCTATCGTTGGAGCGATCTTGATTTCGAAGCGAATTTGAAAGATGGAATAGCGGTCGACTGGCCAATAAGATATAAGGATATTGCGCCGTGGTATAGCTATGCCGAAAAATTTGCGGGTATCAGTGGAAATCGGGATGGATTGGCCGTGTTGCCTGATGGTGACTTTATGCCGCCGATGGAAATGAACGTGGTAGAAAAGGATGTTGCCGCACGGATTAAACAGCATTTTGGTGGAAAAAGACATTTTATTATTGGTCGTACAGCGAATATCACGGTTCCGCACAATGGACGCGTAAATTGCCAATACCAGAATAAATGTTGGTTAGGATGTAATTTTGGCGCTTATTTCAGCACGCAGTCCGCAACGTTACCAGCCGCTGTAAAAACAGGTAATTTAACGGTTAGACCTTGGTCAATTGTAACTAAAATCATCTATGATAAAGATACTAAAAAGGCCAAAGGTGTAGAGGTGCTGGATGCGCAGAACAATCAGACATACGAATATTTTGCTAAGATCATCTTTGTAAATGCGTCCGCACTAAATTCTGCTTGGGTATTAATGAACTCAGCAACAGATGTTTGGGAAGGCGGGCTTGGAAGCAGCAGCGGTGAATTGGGACATAATGTGATGGACCACCATTTAGGTGTTGGAGCTAGTGGAAGAGTCGAAGGCTTCGAAGATAAATATTATTTTGGGCGCAGAGCAAATGGTTTATACATCCCTCGCTTCCAAAACGTCGATGGTGATAAGAGAGATTACTTACGAGGATTTGGCTATCAAGGTGGTGCCAGTAGACAAGGGTGGAGTAGGAATGTCGCTGAAATGAATATTGGTGCTGACTTCAAAGATGAATTATGTGAACCTGGATCATGGACAATTGGTTTCGGTGGATTCGGTGAAATATTACCTTATCATGAAAACAAAATCACGTTGGATAAGGAGAAAAAAGATAAGTGGGGTCTTCCTGTACTGGCGTTCGACGTAGAAATTAAAGAGAATGAACTAAAAATGCGTAAGGACATGGCCGAAGAGGCAAAAGCAATGCTGGAAGCCGTTGGTGTAAAGGATGTCTTTACCTACGATCGCGAGTATGGTTTCGGTCAGGGAATCCATGAAATGGGAACAGCACGCATGGGTAGAGATCCTAAAACTTCCGTATTGAACGGAAATAATCAAGTATGGGATGCTCCTAACGTTTTTGTAACAGATGGTGCTTGTATGACCTCTGCGGCTTGCGTGAATCCTTCGCTTACGTATATGGCTTTAACTGCACGTGCCGCTGACTTTGCTGTGAAGGAGTTGAAAAAGGGAAATATTTAACAACCAATTTATTTAATCATGTCTGATACTAATAAAAATAACAAATCACAAACAAATGAATCCAGAAGGAGCTTTATAAAAGCCGGTGCTTTAGCAGCGGCTGGATTTATGATTGTTCCTAGACACGTTTTAGGAGGATCCGGTTTTATTGCGCCAAGCGATAAACTACAGGTTGCAGGTATTGGTGTAGGTGGTAAAGGATCAAGTGATATCAATGCTTTTTTTGAGAGCGGAAAAGCGGATATCGCCTTTTTATGTGACGTAGATGATAGAAGAGCTGCAGGGTCTGTAAAAAAATTCCCGAAGGCAAAATACTACAAAGATTATAGGGAAATGCTTGACAAAGAGCATAAGCATATAGACGCTGTTTCTGTATCAACTCCCGATCATAATCATGCTATTCAGGCACTCGCAGCCATGCAGTTGGGAAAACACGTATATGTTCAAAAACCGTTAACTCATGATGTTTGGGAAGCGCGCGTATTAACCGATGCTGCAAAGAAATATAAGGTAGTAACTCAAATGGGTAATCAAGGAGCCTCAAATGACGGCCCAAGGCAAGCCCGCGAATGGTATGAGGCCGGAATTATCGGTGATGTGCATACGGTATACTGCTGGACAGACAGACCGGTATGGCCTTCTGGAATTCAGTGGCCTACACAAAAGGCTGAAATTCCTAAAGAATTAAATTGGGATCTTTGGTTAGGCACCGCACCTCAAAAGGATTATGTGGATAAATTGGTTCCATTTAACTGGCGTGGATGGTGGGATTACGGAACCGGTGCATTGGGAGACATGGGCTGTCACTTACTAGAGCTACCATTCAGCGTATTGGGTCTTAGTTATGTACAAGATGTTCAGGCAAGTGTAGGTACCGTATATGTAGATGAATTTAAACGAGGGTATTTCCCTGAGAGTTGTCCTCCTTCAAGTCATGCTACGCTTACCTTCCCGAAAGGCACTAGAACCAACGGGCCCGTAACATTACATTGGATGGACGGGGGTATTCAACCGGAAAGACCCGAGGAGCTGGAACCTAATGAGATTTATGGCGATGGTGGAAACGGAATTCTATTGATCGGTACCAAAGGAAAAATTCTAGCCGACACTTACGGAAAAAATGCACGTCTTCTTCCAACGTCAAAAACAGCAACTGTCAATGTACCAAAGAAGTACGATCGCGTTGTCGGTCAAGAGGGAGGACATTATGCGCAATGGGTGGAGTCTTGTATCGCCGGGTACGGAAAGAAACCGGTGAGCTCACCCTTTGAAATTGCCGGACCACTTACCGAGGCTTTGCTAATGGCTAATTTAGCAATTAGAGGTGCCGACTTGCGCATCAATAATCAATATCCGGGCCGCAACATTAAATTGGTTTGGGATAACAATGCGATGAAGGTGACGAACTTTGACGAAGTGAATCAATTCGTTAAACGAAACTACCGTTCAGGCTGGGATGTAAAATACACAATATAAAAACCGTTAAATAAACTAAAGATATGAATAGAAGAGAAGCCTTGACCCGAGTAGCTTGGATAATGGGAGGCACTGTAATCGGTGCTAATCTCTTTCTTGAGGGCTGTACTCGCCCTGCATCGAAAGATGTAGAAAGCTTATTCAAAGAGGATCAAATAGACTATTTAGGTGATATTGCCGAAACCATTTTACCTAAAACATCCAGCCCGGGTGCAAAAGAGGCGGGCGTGGGTGCATTTATACCAGTAATGGTGCGCGACTGCTACACCAAAGAAGATCAAAAAGTATTTCTAGAAGGATTGGGAAAACTGGAAGATGCTTCAAAAGCTAAATACAGTAAGAAATTCCAGGAATTATCTAAAGAAGAACGCACCAGCTTGCTGACCGAAATTGATAAGGAAGCAAAAGAATACGGGAAGAACAAAAAAGAGGGGGATGCTAACCACTACTTTAGCATGATTAAGCAACTTACCTTACTGGGTTTCTTTACCTCTGAATTAGGAGCTACCAAAGCCCTAAGATATGTTAAAATACCAGGTCGTTACGATGGTAATTTACCTTATAAAAAGGGAGATAAGGCCTGGGCAACCTAGAATTAGTAAGCGCGAAAATAGAGAGCAACCCTCAACAGGTTGCTCTTTTTTATGTCGTACCGTTGGAGAATACTTTTTACTGGAGTAAATAATAATGCCTTATGGATACCAAATCACCCGTCCTATTTAGATTCAAGCAATTTCATGTAGAACAAACCAATGCTACCATGAAAATAAATACGGATGGCGTATTGTTAGGAGCCTTGGCTGACCATCCGTCACCCAACCGGATATTGGATATCGGATCAGGTACGGGAGTGATAGCAATGATGATGGCACAGCGGTTTCCACATGCTATAATTGACGCCGTTGAAAAAGATGAATTAGCAGCACAGTTATCGGATAAAAACTTTAAGAATTCTATTTTTTTCAATCGAATTCGAGCGCATTGTACGCTTTTTCAAGAGTTTGCCCCACCAGCGTTATACGACTTGATTGTTAGTAATCCACCCTTTTTTTGAACGCACTTCAAAATCCTGATAAGCGAAAGTCCATTGCTAGACACACAGATGCATCCTTTTATCGCGAATTGATACAAAAAGCTTGGAGTTGGCTCAATGATGGCGGACAGTTACAACTTGTCCTCCCACCAGTCATCAGCACTAGTGTCCGGGAATATGCGGATAAGTTAACAGATTTTCATCCTGCTAAAGCAATCCATATAAAGTCATTTGAAAGCGAAGACGCCTTCAGACAAATTATATGTCTAAGAAAGGGGGAGCGAATGCAACCCAATGAAGATACGATCTTTACAATATATAAAGAAAGGGGTATATACTCCAACGCTTATAAAGAACTTTTGAAACCTTTTTTTGTTAATTTTTAATGCGTTAAACTTAGATACAGGGCCAATGAAAGAAGTTATATTAGTTAATGAGCAGGATGAAGCAGTCGGTAAAATGGAAAAGCTGGAAGCGCATCAAAAGGGTTTATTACATCGAGCCTTTAGCATTTTTGTTTTTAATACCGCAGGCGAACTGCTTTTACAAAGAAGGGCTTTGAATAAATATCATAGCGGGGGCTTATGGACAAATACTTGCTGTAGCCATCCTTTACCAAATGAAGATACACTTATCGCCGCTCAAAACAGATTACAAGAGGAGATGGGATTTCAAACGACACTGAGACCCCTCTTTTCCTTTTATATAAAACGTCTTTTCACAATGGCTTAGTTGAACACGAATTCGATCATGTTTATGTAGGTGAGTTTAGTGGAGAAATTATACCAAATAGGGAAGAAGTTATGGATTACCAATGGATCGCTTATCAAAATCTTGAACAAATGATTAAGTCAAGCCCGGACGCTTTCACTTTTTGGTTTTTGGAAGTATACGAACGTGTTTTTAAGGAGTATAACAAAAAAAGCTAACTTCTCAACCAGCCCCATGTAGCATAGCACGCGGTGCCTAAGTCTTTACGTTAAAAAGGCACGCTCAAGTTAACTCGGCGCGCCTTCTTAATGTAAAGCCCTTGCGAAAGCAAGCGTACTATAAGAGCTGTGCGGAAGAGCAGATTCGAACTGCCACGCCCTTAGGGCGCCACCCCCTCAAGATGGTGCGTCTACCAATTTCGCCACTTCCGCATAATCAAACTACGATCATTTGTGCCCAGGGAGGGACTCGAACCCTCAAGAGCCGAGCTCAACGGCTTCTGAGACCGCAACGTTTACCAATTTCGCCACCTGGGCGTGGCTGCAAATATAGTACTTGTATTTGGTTCAAAAAATTTTTCTTATCATCAAATTCACTAAATTTCGTAAGAAACTCTTTCACAAAGTATTATTTTTTTAAGGATGGAAAACAAATAGGAGACTATACAGTTAATCCGTAAAGAGATGATTACTATGCATGCATAATTTATGTAGAATATTACTATATTTATCCTAGACTAAAATGCTAAATCATGAAAAATCTAACATTATTTGCGGTATTCATGCTACTGGTAAGTAGTGTCTTTGCCCAAAATCACAATGGAATATTAGGAAAGTGGCAAAACCCAAGCGGTGAAGGAAGGATCGAGATAACAAAAAAGGGAGAAAAATACTACGGAACCCTATATTGGCTAAAGCAACCCAATGATGAAAACGGCCAGCCTAAAAAAGATAAAAAGAATCCGGACGAGACAAAAAGATCGAGAACCATACAAGGAAGCCAAATATTGGAAGGCTTTACCGCTAAAGAGAACGGTTTATACGATGGGGGGACGATATATGATCCAAAATCGGGCAAAACATATAGTTGTAAAATGACCTTAAAAGGTGACAAGCTCGATATTCGCGGTTTTGTTGGTTTAAGCCTATTAGGTCGAACAGAAACATGGACGCGCGTAAAGTAGATGCAACTATTAAAAAAGAAAAGGGCCTCATGTAAAATGAGGCCCTTTTCTTTAGGAGACCGATTTTTAATCTTCGGAGTGAAGCATGTCTTTGTGATCGTCTGGGTTATAGTTAGCTTGTAATTCGGCCAACTTCTTTTTTCCGTAAGCCAAACGCGTAATCAAAACAAACAATACCGGCACAAAGAAGATGGCTAATAGCGTGGCTGCCAACATTCCGCCAAATACGGTCCAACCGATAGTTTGGCGTGATACGGCACCTGCGCCGCTCGATAACATCAATGGTATAATACCTAATATAAAAGCCATAGACGTCATCACAATCGGGCGTAACCTTAACTTGACAGCATCAATGGTTGCGGCAATTAGTTCCATTCCCATATCGACCCTTTCTTTGGCAAATTCCACAATTAAGATAGCGTTCTTCGCCGCTAAACCAATCAAGGTGACCAAACCAATTTGAGCATAGATATTATTATCCAGCTTGGGGAGGAAGGTAAGCGCAAGAATCGCTCCGAACACTCCAACAGGCACCGACATCAAGATAGAAAACGGAACCGACCAGCTTTCATAAAGTGCCGCCAGTAACAGGAAAACGAAAATAATACAAAGCGCAAATATCATGACTGTCTTATTTCCCGACTCAAGTTCCTGCAAACTTAAACCTGCAAAGCTGTAGGTGTAACCCGTAGGGAGCGTTTGAGCAGCAACTTCTTTTAATGCATTCAAAGCGTCACCACTACTGTAGCCAGGTGCTGCATTACCACTGACCTCTATAGCACGAAAGATGTTAAAGTGATTGATAATTGACGGATTCTCAACAACTTTATAATCTACCAAGGTCCCGAGCGGAACCGACGTCCCTTTCGTGTTTTTCACATACAGATTATTGATATCTTCGATATGTTTTCTGAAGTTCGTATCGGCTTGGGTTACAACACGGAACGTACGTCCATACAATACAAAGTCGTTAATATAGCTACTACCGAAATAAGCCGATATAGTTCCGTAAACTGAATTAATCGGAACCCCCATCTTCTTTGCTTGCTCTCTATTTACTTCTACACGATAGTTGGGTGTTTTGGTATTAAATAGCGAATAGGCCATGGCTATTTCGGGGCGTTGGTTAGCCGCCATCAAGAATTTACCGACAACACCCTCAAAGGCTTTGATATCGCCTGCTTGCTGTTCTTCAATCTCCATAGTAAAACCGCCCGTAGTACCCAAACCTGGGATAGGAGGGGGAGCAACGGCTATTAAGCTACCTTTGGTATTGGCCATATATTTTCCCATCAACTGTCCTGTTATTTCGGTAACAGAACGATGGCGTTCCTCCCATGGCTTCAACTGTACAAAACAAGTCGCCGCACTCGATTTAAAAGCCCGGTTAAGGATATTGATACCGGAGATCGCAGTGATATTTTGTACCTCAGGAACCTCCTTTTGTATATACTTGGTAATTTCGTCCAAGTATTCGTTTGTTCGAGCTGCAGAAGCGCCTTCGGGTAGGGAAATCCCCATAAAGAAAACACCGGCATCCTCTTGCGGTATAAAACCGCTCGGCTTGGCTGTAAATAAGCCGTAGGTCCCCACAAAGATACAAATAAGTAAAATCATCACTAACGGCGTCTTCTTGATGCACCATTGCACGCCCCTTGAGTACTTTTGTGTAACACGATGGAACCAAGAGTTGAACAAATAGAATATGCGATCCAATCCTTTCGAATCCTTATCCAATTTCATTGGCTTTAACATTAATGAGCATAAGGCAGGTGTAAGGGAAAGGGCGATAAAAGCAGACAATAAAACCGAAACGGCAATAGTGATCGCAAACTGTTGATACAATTTACCCACCATGCCCGGTATAAAGCCCACCGGCACAAACACCGCTGCCAATATCAAAGCGATCGCAATAACAGGTGCAGTAATATCCTTCATCGCTTTCTGGGTAGCCTCTTTAGCCGAAAGGTGTTCATTGTCGATATAATGTTGCACAGCCTCCACCACCACAATCGCGTCATCCACCACAATACCGATCGCCAATACAAACGCCAACATTGTTAACGTGTTCACCGAAAAACCTAAAAGAATGAAGAAAATAAATGTACCAACAATAGATACCGGAATTGCTAACACCGGAATCAGAGTAGCTCGCCAGCTTTGAAGGAAAACAAATACCACGATGGTTACGAGCACCAATGCTTCTACCAGTGTATGAATCACGGAGCTAATGGATGCTTTTACCATTGAGATCGTTTCATAAGAAATCACATAATCCACGTCATCGGGGAATGATTTCTTAAGAGTTTCCAATGCCTGTTGAATACCCTCTGCAGTTTCTACTGCATTACCACCAGGCATTTGATTAATCATCATCATGGATGCAACCTGCCCATTCACCTTCGAGGATGTACTATAAGCAAACTCGCCCAATTCAATACGGGCCACGTCTCGTAGATAAACTAAAGACCCATCCGCATTGGTTTTAACGATGATATTTTCGAACTGCTCCGGTGTAATCAAATCGCCGTCAAGAATCACGTTAAATTCGAAAGCTTGAGAAGACGATTGCGGTTTCGCTCCGACACTACCACCCGGTATCCGTAGATTCTGCTCTTGGATAGCGGCGCTGACGTCTGCGGGTGTTAAGCTTAATCGCGACAATTTATCGGCGTCCAACCAAACGCGCATACTGAACGGTTGACCAAACGCTTGCACATCACCAACACCAGCTACACGTAAAAGTGCGTCTTTTACATAGATTTGAATGTAGTTTGACAGGAATTTTTCATCATGTGTTCCTTTTGGAGACACCAAACCTGCAACCATCAATATATCGTTATTAGCTTTCCGGGTAATAATTCCCAGACGCCTAACAGCTTCGGGGAGAGCCGGCTCGGCAATACCAACCCGGTTTTGGACATCCAGTGTCGCTATATCTATATCGGTACCTACGTCAAATGTTACAGTGATAGATGAACGACCGTCTGACGTACTATTTGATTGCAAATAGGTCATGCCCGGCGTACCGTTAATTTGACTCTCAATTGGTGTCGTTACAGTTTGCTCTACCGTGGCCGCATCAGCCCCTGTATAAGTACCTGTAACGGTAACGGTAGGAGGCGCCACATCCGGATACTGGCTAATAGGAAGCGTAGTAATCGCAATTGCTCCTATAAGAACTATTAATACAGAGATGACAATTGCGGTTACCGGCCTTTTTATAAATACTTCAGATATCATGTTTCGCTTATTATAAACTATTTCTTACTTGAACCTTGTCCCTGACCTTGCGGAGCTTGTGCTTCCATTTTGCTTTGATCTACTACTTTCGCTCCAGGTTGAAGATTTTGTGTTCCTTCCACAACGATTTGCTGACCCGCCTGCAGCCCCTCATTGATCACTACCTTGTCAGCGATTTTTTGTCCCAATTTCACAGGTTGTTGTATAACGGTACTGCTATCCGTTACTACATAAACTTTAAACTCGCCGAGTTGCTCAATCACAGCCTGATACGGAATAATTGGCATCTTTGTAGTTGAATTTGCTGCTACCAACACATTAGCATTCATTCCTGCTCTCAAAACATTACTTGGATTGTCAAAAGTTGCCCTTACTGTAATAGTTCCTGTCGACGGATCAACAGCCCGATCAATAGCGGTCACTCTTCCCGGTTTTTCATAAGTGTTATTTCCTGATAACTGGAGCGTAATAACCGAATCTTTCAGGGATGCAGCGCTATTGCTCTGTAAGTCCACAAACTGTTTGATATCCCTTTCATTAACAGCGAAATCTACAGCAATTGGGTTGGTGGACGAAATGGTGTTAATAAGTGTTGTACCTGCGGATACCAAGGCTCCAGTACGTACCTGAGAAATACCAATCGTTCCATTGAAAGGGGCCCGAATAACGGAACGCTCTAAATCTGTGCTTGCTGAAGTTAATGCTGCTCTAGCAGACATAACCTGTGCTTGTGCATTATTTAAATCGGTCATTGCATAATCCAATGTCTGCTTGGCAATCGCATCTTGTTCAGCCAATCGCTTATAACGCTCCACGTCTCTATTTACCTTATTTAAATTAGCTTCTGCAATCGCTAAGTTTGCTTTTGCTTGTTCCTGGGCCGCTTGATAACGTGTACGATCAATCTCATATAATTTTTGTCCCTTCGTTACAGTTGCACCATCCGGTACCAATATCGCTGTAATATAACCATTCACTTCCGCTCGCAATTCGGTTTGGTTAAGTGCTACTACAGTTCCCGGGAAATTATTGATTCCTTTCACAATTTCCTCAGGAACGGAGGCTATAGCCACTGGAACAGGTCCACCGGCACCAGGTCGTTGTTGGCCTTGCTGATTCTTATTGCCACAGGAAGATAATACCAAACTTCCAGATAAAACGGCTAAAAAATGTATTAAATTTCTATTCATGTTATTTCGATTTATTGCTATTTATAAGAGATATTACCAAGGGCCTGTTGTACATCTAATTTACCCGATAGAACGGCGTATAAGGCATTTAAATAATTTATTTGTGTTGTACGTAGGTCTGTTTCAGCGGTCATTAAATCTAAGTAAGTTTTAATTCCCTCATCATATTGCAGTTTGATGGTATTATAAACTTCCTTTGAAAGTTCCACGTTTTCCTTGGCTGTCTTCCAGTCATTTAAATTTGCCTTATAAGTAGCCAATGCTTGCTGATGCTGTGTATTGATTTGATTTCTCAAATTAGTAATATCCCAATCGATACGCTTTTCCTGTAACTTTGATTTCCTGATTTCCTGTATACGTTTTGTCCCTTGAAAAATAGGAAAAGAAAGTGTTACACCAAGTACCGAACGCGGATAATCAACATCATAAAGGCTAGATAACCCGTTGTTGGTGCGCCAGTCCCAAGCATAATTGTAAAAAGCTGATAAATTAGGCAAAAAAGTCCATTTATTATATTGGGTATTGATTTGTTGCAAACGCTGCTGAGTTAGCAATTGTTGAAATTCAATGCGTCTTTCAAATTGCAGAAGTTGGGTGGTGTCAACCAACATTTCGTTTTCCATCGTCTTTCCATCGTACGATAAATCCAAAGGTTGGTTAACGTCAACGCCAATCAGCTCTTTTAAATAGGCATATTTATACTTAAGCATTTCCACCGTACGCTTTCTTTCTGCTTCGGTATTGCTCAAAGTAATTTGTGCTCTCTTATAGTCCGTTTTATCAACAAGCCCGGTCTCATAACGAGCATTCGCATCCGCTAACTGCTTTTTCGTTCTCGCTATATTCTCATCAATAATTTTTATCTGTTCTTCACTGGTCAATACATCATAAAAAGCCTTACTAACAGCCACTGTAATGTTAATCCGACTGTTTTCGGTATTTTGTGCATTCTGTAACTTCACATACCGAGCAGCTTTGGATGCCTGTAACAACGATGGATCCAGAATCTTCTGATCTGCCTGAAGTACTACCGCGGAAGTATGTTTCTGGCCAAATTGAATTACCTGATCTCCGATTACGTTTGTCGGAATTTTAACATTATAATTATAAGAAGCGTTAGCGCTTATTTGTGGAAACCAGCCGGATAATGCAGATGCTATATCTCTCTTGCCAATTTCTTCGTCGATCAAGGCCTGCTGAACGCTTGCCTGATTCTTCAAAGCAAAATCAATACACTCCTGCAAAGTGGCATTTTGCGAAATGCTATTATTAACTTGCGCGGTATCTTGTGCCTTGGCGCTAAAACCCGTAAGCAACAAAACCAATAAACTTAAATAGGTATACTTCATATGTTATTTATAAACTATCTATAGGTAATTAACTATATTTTAAGACCGTCCCACATGATGGAAGCCATGGCCTTTAATTCACTCTCTGTAAAATTGTGGTAACCGTTATTCTGCTTCTTAGCGGCGATTATTAATCCTCCCATAAATACCGAACTCACAATATGAATTCCATATTTTTTTAAGAAGCCGGCTTCCATTCCGCTCGTAAAAAAACTAGAGAAATTATCCTCATAGAACTGACTTTCCGTCGACTGCACAATGCGTTGAAAAGGACTGGAATAAAATTGCTCCATAAACGACAGCACCTTTGGATATTTCACAAAATATTGAAACAAATTGATCCATATACTTTTAAATCGTTCACTGTAATTATCCATTGAGCGATCTTTTATCCTAAAAATTTCATGCGAGATGCTATCTCTTACATAATCAAATAATTCCAGAATAATCGCATCCTTCGAGTCAAAGTAATGATAAATCGTACCTGCCGCAACTCCCGCTTTTTTTGACAACATACTCATCGGAACCCCGAGCAAGCCGTGCTCTTCAATCAATTCAAGCATGTTATCTAATATAACCTGCTTCTTCTCTGACGTATTTTCCAATTCAATCGAACGTTTATTCGGGAGCAAAAGTACTAATTATTTGTTACCTCGATATTACACTAAAAATAAGTACCGAAATATGATATTGATTTTACAATTGGTAATAAGCCCTACCACAACGCATTTAGCGGGCTTTATTGTCAAACTTAATTTTATTTATGGCTTCTTTTGTTTGTGTGTCTACAATTAGTTTGCCGCTTATTTCGGCTTGAGATAGCAACAATGAATCCCAATGTTTGGTTTCATTCCAAAGGTATTTTTTTATTTCGCAAAGCGCTATGAATGAATAATCAGCTAATTGCTTGCAAAAATTTTCCACTGTGCTATCTAATGCTTCTATATCGTCTAATACGGATTGGTACAATCCTCGTTCAGCGGCCCAGTACGCGCTCTTAAAGCTTAATGGATTAAAAGCTAATTCGGTAAATGCACTTAGTCCGACCTTCCGCTGTACTGCAGGCGCTATAACAAAGGGGCCTATCCCGATCGATAGCTCACTCAGTTTTACAGAAGCATCTTTCGTAGCAAAACAATAATCGCATGCAGCGGCTAAACCAACTGCTCCTCCTATCGCTTTTCCTTGAATCCGACCAATAACCGGTTGTCGAGCTAAACGGATAGCATTAATTACCTTGGCAAAACCGGAAAAGAAAAGCTTTCCTTCTTCTTCGCTTTTAATGGTCAATAGCTCATCGAAATTGGCGCCGGCACAAAATGTCTTTTCTCCTTCGCTTTTTAACACGATGACATGAATGGACTCGTTTTTTCCGAACTTATCAATCGATTGGGCCAACTGGTTAAGAAGGGAAGAGGGGAGTGCGTTATGATTAGGATGGTAAAAGCTTATGGTAGCGATCTTGCCATTTATAACGCTTGTAATCGTTCCCGACTCGCTTTTTAATTTGCTCATATCTTTAGATTTACGATGACATGGATTTTATTAATTTATTAACAGTAAACGCGTTTACTGTTTCCAACAGCCGAATAACAAAGTAAAGAAATAGGTCGGTAGAAACCAAAAGTAGTTATGGGCTCCCATAGCAATTCCGTCCTTATTTCTTGGAAATCAGGTTATAATATCGACTGATGTCGGACACTACTAGAAATTAAACGAATATTTGAAAACTGCCATTCTCCCCCTTAAGTCGTAAAGACTGTACCAGATATTATTGGCATTTATATGATAGCTTTCATAACCCCTCACATTAGCCAGATTTGTCAGATTTAATTCAAGATCCGACTTCAGTTTAACAAGCTTTAAACGAAAATTGGCATCCATGAAAAAATAGGTTAGCCTATTATTTTGCTTGATGGATTGATAACGGCCTGCTATATTAACAAACAGATTTTTACCAATATAGAACACGAATTGCACGTGCTGATCATCGTATTGCATATATTGTTCGGGCAAAACAGACGTGATTCCATTCGTTATTACTTTGCTGCTCAACCACGTTCTTGTCGCCCGATAATTAAAAGAGACCCAGCTCCATAAACGAGCTTCAAAATTCGGACTTAAGGAAAAAGTTCGGTTATTATAGGGAAATAGCTCATTGTTTATTATTTGATTATAGCGTGTAGTGCTCCAAGAAGCCCGAATTTTCGCCGCAGACCCTAAAGCAAAGATAAACTTACTAATTTCTATATGCGTATTCAGTGTACTTACATTGTTTTCAAGCGGCAGTAGTACGGTTTGGGATATATTTTGATTTACCACATTAGACGCAATCGTATTGGCTATTGATTTGTTCCAATTTAAGCCTGCATTCATAAAGAGCATCGCAATACTCCTTTGGAAATTATATTGCAATCCCACGTTGTGGCTACTCCGCTCCTGCAGACCGGCATTATTGACCTGTATAGTTCGGTAATTGGTTAGAATCGCTCCACGGTAGATACCGCCTATGTTACCCATGTGATTCGAATAAGTGTAATTGGTAGAAAGGTAATCTTCCTGGTTGACCATCCACTTTAATCGCAAAGCAGGGTTAAACAATAATTGATATTGATTACGCACAAGCATAAAGTAGGGGTCTTTGTATCCAATCCGTTGACCGGCAAGTGGAAGAGCGAGCGAAGTTTCCCATCTTCGTGCTTTATATTCGTAGTTAGCTTCCGCATAGAGCCTATGTCGGCTCCATTGCAAGTCATTGTCTTTACTCCCGGCAAAAGCGAGTGTTCGACCGTCATCCTGATTCAGCCGCAATACCGATTCCAAATGCTGTAACTCATTCAAAACACCTAGCCTATAATGCTGCTTGACTTTATTTTTTACTAAACCATAACTTAATGATAGACGGTTAAACCAGGTTGGTGTTTGTACAGATTGAGTGGTCGACTGATAAGCAACACTATCGTTTAATATCGGCGCATTTACACCCGGTTGTAAGAACAACTGTTGAGGTAGATTGGAGTAATTGACGTACCAAGTAAGCTGAATTACGTTTCTATTATGCAATTCAGGAATATATTCCAAACGATTCGAAAGATCTCGGACTTTGCTTGTTAAACGTAGGTTTAAGGCAGCACCATTATTGAACATATTCGCGTCGGCGCGATCGCCCGAATAAGAAAAACGTAGTTCATTCTTAAAATAATGGCTTTTTTTATTGGCTTCTGCACTTAAAGTAAAGTCGGCCAGAAAAGGATGTCGAAACAAAGCTTGTCGCTCACTGTAATGAATAGTATCTTCACCTAAATAAGTATCGCTCAAACCATTATAATTCAGTTGATTCCGATCCACCAATATATTAATAGTTGACTTAAGCTGTAATCCATTTCTAAGATTCAGCAGGTTATTGGCATTAACGGCCACTGACTCATTTAAATAGTAACGCGGCTTTGGTAAATTCGGAGTTCCGACTGTACCTGTGGATAATAGGGCATCCGGACGCTCATTTCCTATCGTGGATAATATAACAGATCGATTAAAAGCCGTAAAATCCAATGATAGATCCTCTCCGATATTATTTCCTTTCATCACATTAAGCATCTTATATTTCTTATTAAATAAGATGCCGTTTATTTCACTATCGTATTGGTGCGGTAAACCAAGACCAAGCTTGGCCTGTCCCGTCATTTTGAGCTTAACGTCCTCTTTAATTACCAAATTCAGTGCTACCTGATCACTCGATACTTTATTCTGGAGTATTTTAATGGGTTGATGATTCTGCATAACTTCAACATTCTTCACCATACCATGGGGGATCGTTTTTGATCCGATAACGTAACGGTCGGCAAGAAGGTCATCTCCGTCGATGTACAGACTGGAAATACTTTTTCCGTTGTACTTGATTTCGCCGTTGTCCGCGACTTCTATACCAGGTAGGCGCTTTAAGACTTCTCCGATAGAACGATCCTCGCCTTTCGCAAAATTGCTCACCTGATAGCTCAGGGTATCGCCTCGACGCCGAATCGAGGGTTTGCTTTTTACTTCTACCTGAGAAAGATCGATTGTTTGCTCTTCTAATATAATCTTATAAAAATCTTGCCCATTTAACGATAAACGAACCTGCTTATAACCAAGATGGCGTATTTCTAAGACCAAATGATTGTTATTTGCGGTATCAGGCAAGGCAATCATGAAATTCCCTTGAGCATCACTTATTTTAAAACTGACAACACGGTTATCCCTATTTTTAATAACAACATTGGCGTAAGCGACATCCTTCCCATCTTTTGTTTGCAACCGGCCCTGAACCGCTTGTTTCTGGGCAAATAACAAAAAAGGAAAAATCAATAAAAGAAAGGTAGTTAAGCTTACTTCCCATGGATATATCTTCGAAACCATGAAAAAGAACTGGACAGCCCGAGTCACTCATTTATTTTGTTAATTCGATCGGATTATTGTCAGTGTTAGAAACTCCTCCTGCATTTTTGTTCACATTGATGGATTTAATTTTACCGGGATCTATTGAACTAAATGCATCCTCTTTTTAGGTAATCCGCTGATTACATTCGCTGCATTGGAGCGCCCTCCTTGTCCCTGCACATCCATAAACGTCTGCCTGTTTTCTTTAAATACTTTTAATAAACGATCTAACGCCTCTTGATTTATTTCAATATAATCGGTTGTTGTTCCTATCTGTAAATTTACATGGTCCAATTTCTCAAACCCAACAAAATGGAATACCACTTCCTTTTTGCTATCAGCCACATCAAGAATTAATCCAGGTAAACCATGCAACTTCCAAGGACCAAAAGAAAAAGGTAATTCCGGCGAAAACCAAGCGGTATAGGTTCGACCTTTAAATGATACGGTAGCTTTCTGACAATTATATCCTCCAATTGTTAGGGTATCGTCATTAATTTTCCAATCTAATTGGGGATAAGGTTCATCTAAAATATACTGGTTTTGCATCAGCCGATATATTCTTTTCAGTGCCCGGGTATTGGACACAAAATAGAACGATTCATTGGTAGAACTCCCTTTGCTCACCAAGTTGATATTACCGTCAAAAGAGGGGTTGGCAACCTGCTCTTCCATTTGTCTGTTGATTTCCTCTTCTGCGTTTGACGTAAAGAAAGACCGGTTAATGCCGGCATAAAGTACCATCTCTTCTTCTTTCGGATGATCCCTATTAGCAGTATCGTTCACATGAATAAACTGATAACGTGCCCGTGCCAACACTGGTTCTGTTTCCTGTGCGTTCACTTTCACTATGAAGAAAAAACATACGACTCCTACATACCATAATTTGAGGTGCTTCATAATTTCATATTTATATTTTGCTAGTAACCTTAATTCAGGAAATCACCAAGGTCAACAGACGGCCTTTAACATATTTTCTTCGTGTAATCGCATCCAATATAGCTTACTTGTATTTCGTTGTGATCAATATAACTCCATTTTTGCCCATGCTACCATACATAGCTGTCGCCGCGCGATCTTTTAGGACGTTAATACTTGCTATGTCATTTGGATTGATTGCATTAATATCTTCGCCTTCTTTCAAGACGACACCATCAAGCACCAACAAAGGTTGCACTTGGTTTTTTGATCTGATAGTCAGCATTTTTGCTTTTTTCCTTCCATTTTGGAATGCTACTTTGGGAAGCTCCTTGGGGCGATCTTTTTCTTGAATTGCCGTACCTAACGTTTCTTCTTTTTCATGTTTATTGCCCGCGTTCGGTGTGACATGTGATAAACCGGCATTAATCAACTTACCATCTTCTTGATAAGCTTTGCTGATCGTAAACACCATCGCTGAAATAGTAATTGCAGGTACAATAAACACATACTTGCTGAGATGCAGTTGTGAAGATTTCTTTTTGTTCATCATCGCAATTCTTCGTTTTAAGGCGTTAAAATTGAAATGATTGCTAAGCTCCGGAGAAATAGTTCGACTGTTAAGATTAACAAGACTATATTGGTATTTTTTCTTGTCTACGCCGCTTTGGAGAACTTTATGGTCTGTTAAAAATTCTAAATTTTCTTTTATGGCCGAACGGGTCAACCAAATAATTGGATTAAACCAGCAGCATAGGCTAGCGATCTCTACAAGTAGCACATCAATGGTATGCAACTGTTTTACATGCTCTATTTCATGCTTCAGGATTTCTCTTAAATCACGTTCTGTGTGAAGCGATTTATTTAGATAAATGGATTTCCAAAAAGAAAAGGGAGGGATGTCTATCCATACTTGACGATACCGACAGCTTTCAAAAATGGCGACCGTTGATTTTTGATGAATCTTCGATAAACTAAACAATCGGAGAAGGAACCTCAAGGTTAGCAAAGCAACTACAGACGAAAATAACAAGGTAATAATATTCCATAAATCTACTTTGGGCGGTATGATAGACAGGAGATCGTCCCAAGTCATTATTTGCATTTCACTCCTTCCTGCAGAATTTTCTTTAGCAAAAAACATAGAAAGATCAACGAGCGGATACAAGGCAGAAAACAGGAGTCCCATGATAAAATAACATCTATTCAGAAGGTAAAAAGTTAGCTTCCGTAAGAACAGGTAGTAACCTCCGTAAAATAAGGCAATTGATAAATTAACCTTTAATAAATAATCGATCCATTCAGGCATAGCTAATCCTTATCTTGTTCATCAATCATTTTAATAATCTCTTTCAATTCCCGCGCACTGATTTTCTCTTCTTTCGCGAAAAAGGATACAAGTTCTTTATAAGAATTTCGAAAATACTCGCTTACAAATCCGTTCATAAACCCACGCTTGTATTCCTCTTCCGTAACAGTCGGTTCATATCGATAGGCATTGGCATATTTTACCGATCTAACAAAGCTTTTTCGTTCAAGGTTCTTCAGTGTAGATGCCAATGTTGTATAGGGAATTTTAGGATCGGGCATACTATCCAATAATTCTTTTACAAAGCCGCCTCCGTTTTTCCAAATCAACAGCATGGCTTCCTCTTCTTGTGCACTTAGTTTCTGCATAACTCTATGTTTATTTGGTAAATCTACGAAAATTTCGTAAAAAACAAAACATTATTGAAATAACGGATCTACGAGTCGGGTACAAAATGTTTATATTTGACTTCTTCATTGGTACAAATTGTTTTTAGTGAAACCGAAACTTGCCTATTATGTTAACAGCATAAGAAAGTTTCGACTTTAAATTGATCATATGAAACGAAGAAAAGGAATAAGTTCGTTGTTTTATACGGCATTGGCCATATTGTTTATTAGTTGTCATAGCGGCTCTAACAATAAGAGGCAGGATGCCGATAC
The DNA here is from genome assembly GCF_030372825.1 of Olivibacter sp. 47. NCBI lineage: Bacteria > Pseudomonadati > Bacteroidota > Sphingobacteriia > Sphingobacteriales > Sphingobacteriaceae > Olivibacter > Olivibacter sp. 47. The sequence goes on along the minus strand of NZ_JAUCNR010000001.1, from coordinate 3,132,536 downwards.
AACACGCGTGAGTGAACAAGGTATCGTGATAGAAAACGACACCTTGTCGCAAGTCTTTGCCGCTTATATAAAGGTAAAGGATGCACTGGTTGCCTCAGACCCTAAATTGGCAGGCGAAGCGTCCAACAGACTTTCAGAAAGCCTTAAAGGAATTCACGGTTGTGAAAATACAGCCATCTTGGCACAGGAGCTTGCCAATTCAACAGATTTAGCCTTACAGCGTTCGGCATTTTCGGCAATAAGCAAAGATCTGATCGACATGTATCAACGTCCTTCTTTAAGTGCGGGCAAAATTTATGTAATTCATTGCCCGATGTACAACAATAAAGCGGGCGGAGATTGGCTTTCTACCAGTCCGGAGATAAAAAACCCTTACTTTGGTGAAGAAATGTTAACCTGTGGAACTGTCACACAGGAAATTAAGTAGAATCGGGAATAAAATCGTGTCATCGCAAATTAATTTATCGTAAATAAATTGAAATATTTATAGGTTTCCCTATGTTTTAAGCCATTTTTTTTTAGTTTTGTTACAAACCATAGAATCATTATGTCAGAAAAAGTTTCTTTAAATATTGGAGATAAGCAGGTAGAGTTACCAATCATTACAGGTACAGAAAACGAGAAAGCAATAGATATTTCGAAAATTAGAGCAGAGACAGGATTTATAACGCTTGATCCGGGTTTTAAAAACACCGGTGCAACAACAAGTGCTATCACATATTTAGATGGCGAAGAAGGTATACTTCGTTATAGAGGCTATCCCATAGAGGAATTAGCTGAAAAATCAACCTTTCTGGAAGTGGCATACCTGTTGATATATGGAGAATTGCCAACCCAAGCTGAGTTTACTGATTTTCAGAATAAAGTAAGCCGACACACGCTTATCCATGAAGATATGAAGAAATTTTTCGAAGGTTTTCCTACCAAATCCCATCCGATGGGACAGCTGTCGGCCTTGGTAGGAGCTCTTTCAGCATTTTATCCGGAATCGCTAAACCCGGATGCCTCCGAGGAGGAAGACAATCTTACCATCATTAAACTACTTGCTAAGTTTCCAACCATTGTTTCATGGATTTATAAAAAGTCCTTGGGACACCCGGTCATATACCCAAAAAATAAGTTAGACTATGTAAGCAATTACCTGAACATGACTTTTGGTCAATTGACGGAAGAAGTCGAAATTGATCCAATTGTTACCTCAGCAATGAATAAACTACTCATTCTACACGCTGATCATGAACAAAATTGTTCAACATCAACCGTTAGAATCGTTGGATCTTCAAATGCCAACCTTTTCACTTCCATCTCTGCCGGTATTTCCGCGCTTTGGGGGCCGCTTCATGGCGGGGCTAATCAGGCCGTAATAGAAATGCTGGAGCGAATAAAAGAAGATGGCGGTGATTCGGAAAAATGGCTGGCTAAAGCAAAAGATAAAAACGATCCGTTCCGCCTAATGGGATTTGGCCATCGTGTATATAAGAACTTTGACCCGCGCGCTAAAATAATAAAAAAGGCATGTGATGATATTCTGGACAGTTTAGGAGTACAGGATCCCGTATTAAATATTGCGAAAAAACTGGAAGAAACCGCGCTAAGTGACCCCTATTTTGTGGATCGTAAGTTATATCCGAATGTAGATTTTTATTCCGGTATTATTTACCGGGCACTTGGCTTCCCTACGGATATGTTTACGGTGTTATTTGCCCTTGGCCGCTTGCCCGGTTGGATAGCGCAATGGAAAGAAATGCGTACAAACAAAGAACCAATTGGGCGCCCACGTCAAGTATATACAGGACATCCAAAACGTAATTTCGTTGCGATGAAAGACAGATAACCAGGGTTTAATAAATCATTTAACAAGAGAGGGGCTAACTAGAGTGCTCCTTTCTTATTTTGTACCCTTGTTCGCTTGACTAACTAACGCAATAATTCCCCCACCAATTAGAATGGCACCTAAGTAAGGTGGCCAGTTAACTTGCTTTTCCTTATCAGCATTGATTTCTACGGGACCTGCATCTACTACTTTTTCCTTTTTTGTATAACTGAAACCTGTCCAGATCAACATCACAGCTCCCACAATTATAAGTATAATACCTAGTACCTTCATCCGTCTTCGTTTTGATATAGTAAACAACAAAGCAATCGACATATAGTTTATAAGAAGGGTAGGCGCTCGCAAATCTTTTTCGTTTTTTGCATAAAAAAATTATCTTTAGCTTTATGTTTCCTACCTTATCTCATCTGATCGCATATCTTTTCGGGATATATATTCCATTGCCAATTCAGACATTTGGCTTATTTGTTGGCTTTGCCTTTCTGTCTGCATACTACATTTTTAAGGTTGAGCTTATACGTAAAGAACAACGGGGATTAATTATGCCTGTTAAGCAGGAGGTAAGGGTAGGAGAACCCGCACATACGGTTGAGATACTGATGAACGCATTGGTCGGGTTCATCATTGGTTATAAGCTAATACATGCTATTTTCAACTATGCCGATTTAGTTGATAACCCTCAAGCTTTCTTACTATCCACTAAAGGTTCCTTAACAGGTGGTGTGCTGCTGGGTATTCTATTTGGCTATTGGCTCTATAAAGATAAGAAGAAGCAAGAGCTTGCAGAAGATAAAATAGAAATACAACAGATACATCCCTATGAACTGATGAGCAAAATTTTAGTTTGGGCAGCCATTTGGGGCCTACTGGGGGCGAAGCTTTTCCATAACTTAGAGTATTGGGACGATTTTATACATAATCCGGTAGAAAGTCTCTTATCTTTTAGCGGACTTACTTTTTATGGTGGTATCCTGTTCGGTGGTGCAGCAGTTATTTATTACACCAAAAAACAGGGCATACATCCATTACATATGCTTGATGTGGGTGCTCCCGGCATGATGTTAGGTTACGCCGTTGGTCGTTTAGGTTGTCAGTTATCAGGGGATGGCGATTGGGGCATTGAGAATTTAGCTACTAAACCATCGAACCTTCAATGGATTCCCGATTGGGCTTGGGCATTTAAATTTCCTCATAACGTGATTAACGAAGGTGTGCCTATTGTAGGCTGTGAAGGTAAATTTTGCCATGAGCTACCGGTTGCCGTGTTTCCCACATCTTTTTACGAATTTTTGATGTGTCTTATCCTTTTTGCCTTACTTTGGTTTTTAAGGCAAAAAATACATACTGCCGGAATGCTCTTTTCTATTTATCTTATGTTAAATGGTGTCGAACGTTTTTCGATAGAACTAATCAGGGTAAATGCAAAATATCACCTTTTAGGAATATCATTTACGCAAGCTGAATTGATTTCCCTCGCCATGGTCCTGGTCGGACTTATCGGCGTTTTTTACACCCGGTCAAGAGCACAAAAAACTGCTTATTCCATTACGCAAAAATATGCTTAATTTATCTCAACTCACGCAACAAGTACGATCCATAGCGATCGAAGCGGCTAACTTTATCAGGCAGGAACGGTTAAGCTTTGATAAAAGTAAAATAGAGCAAAAGGGCCTTCACGACTTGGTTTCATATGTAGATAAAGGCGCTGAATTTATTATTGTAGAACGGCTCAAAGACTTATTACCGGAAGCAGGCTTTATCTCTGAAGAAAAAACGATCGTGAAGAAGGGCGACGTCTATAATTGGATCATAGACCCACTTGACGGAACTACCAATTTCATTCATGATATTCCCGCCTATTGTGTTAGCATTGCGCTTGCTCGTAATCGTCAACCTATTATAGGGGTTGTTTATGAAGTGACCAGCAAAGAATGTTATTATGCCTTTGAACAAGGAGGCGCATTTTTGAACGATCGCCGGATAAAAGTCTCTGCATCGACGACTTTATCCGACTCATTGCTCGCTACCGGTTTTCCTTTTTATAAATTTGAGTATCAAAATCAATACATCAATCTACTTAAACATTTAATGCAGCAATGCCGTGGCATTAGGAGAATCGGTTCAGCCGCCCTGGACTTGGCTTACGCTGCCGCAGGAAGATTCGATTGCTTCTTTGAATATAATCTGAATGACTACGATATGGCTGCCGGCGTATTGTTGGTTAAAGAAGCGGGTGGTATCGCTTATGATTTTGAGGGAAGTCAAGAGATGCTGGATAAAAGATCTGTTATTGCAGGCAATTTTGATATTACTAACCTCGTACTATCCGCAGTAAAAATGCACTTTAAATAAGAAGAGCCCGGTTTCTACCGGGCTCTTCTCTTGAATTTCTATTTATTATTATATTACATAGCTTCCGCCACAACCTCTTGAACCTCAGGAACCATTCGCTTTAACAACCCTTCTATACCTGCTTTTAGCGTAATTGTTGAAGATGGGCACCCGCTACATGAACCGCGTAATTCAACTGTTACCACGCCTTCATCAAAAGATTTATAAGCAATAGCACCACCATCTTGTTCAACAGCAGGACGGACATAATCGTGTAATACTTGCTGAATTTTCTTTTCAGTTTCACTGCCTTCGAAAGCCACATTCTCATCACGCTCTACCTCATGTATTAGCAATTCAGATTCTACCGCGCCCTTTACGAAATCTTTCAATATGGGCAGGATGTCTTCCCATTCACTATCTCCGGATTTTGTAATAGTGACAAAATTACTGGCAAAGAAAACACCATTAACAAAATTAAATTTAAAGAGCTCCCGTGCGAAGGGAGAACTTTGGGCTTTCTCCTTATCAGGAAAATCTAAACTCCCATTATACAACAACTTATTTACCAGAAACTTCATAGTTGCCGGATTGGGGGTACTCTCTGTATATACGTTGATCGTGGCCATTTTTATTTATATTAATTACACAAAGCTAACAAAAATATAACGGACAAGAAGTCAACTGCACGTCATAGTTAATATAGCGATGCGATACCTCTCCCTAAACCCCGGTATAGTTCCAGGGTGTAATGGCCTTGAGCTCCTCTTTAAGCGGATCAGCGATATTCAGATTATTGATAAAAGCGGCTATTGATTCCTGATTAATTGCTTCGTTTGTCCGCGTTAAATCCTTCAATGCTTCATAGGGCTTGGGGTATCCTTCTCTTCTCAATATTGTTTGTATAGCCTCCGCTACAACAGCCCAATTTTTTTCCAGATCGGCCCGAAGCGCGTCTTCGTTCAATATGAGTTTTTTGAGTCCTCGCATAATGGACTTGAAGGCAATGAGTGTATGGCCAAAAGGAACACCTATGTTTCTCAACACAGTCGAATCTGTTAAATCGCGCTGCAACCTGGAAATAGGCAGCTTAGCAGCTAAATGCTCAAACAAGGCGTTGGCTAGACCTAAGTTACCTTCTGCATTTTCGAAATCTATAGGATTGACTTTATGTGGCATAGCGGAAGATCCGATCTGTCCGGCAATAATCTGCTGTTTAAAGTAATCCATGGAAATGTAAGTCCAGATATCTCTACACAAATCAATTAAAATATTGTTTACCCGCTTTAAAGCGTCACAATGTGCCGCAAAGTTATCATAATGTTCAATTTGGGTTGTTTTTTGCGACCTATGGAGACCTAAAATATCGTTTACCAGGTGATTACCAAAGGCAACCCAGTCAATGTCTGGATAAGCGATATGATGTGCATTGAAATTTCCGGTAGCCCCCCCAAATTTAGCTGAGAAGGGAATCGCCTTAAGTTGATTTAGCTGTCCCTCTAATCGTTCAACAAATACGGCTAGCTCTTTACCTAAACGAGTCGGCGAAGCGGGCTGCCCATGTGTCTTTGCCAGCATAGGTATGGCTTTCCATTGCTTGGCCATAGCGTCAAGTTCGCTGATAAGTACGTGAATACCCGGATAATATACTTTGTTTAAGGCTTCCTTCCAGGAATAGGGAATGGCTGTGTTGTTAATGTCCTGTGACGTCAATCCAAAATGAATAAATTCTTTCGAATCTGTCAACCCGATTGCCTCAAACTTTTCTTTGATGAAATACTCAACGGCTTTCACATCGTGATTAGTTGTCTTCTCCAGATCCTTAATACGTTGTGCGTCGTTCTCAGAAAAGTCCTCATATATGGTCCGCAGAGCCGCTTTATTCGGTAAAGCACTTAATTGGGATATACCGGTTTCAGCAAGTGCGATAAAATATTCAATTTCTACAAATACACGATATTTTATTAAAGCGGCCTCCGAAAAAAAAGAAGCTAAATCTTTTGTTGCACTGTGATAACGACCATCTATCGGTGAAACTGCTGTAAGTGGAGATAAACTCATGTCAATGAAATATGTCGGGTTAAAAGCGCAAAGTTAAAAAAATATTGCATTTGTCCATTTTCTCCCATCAGAGAATGAGATCAATTTTAGAAACAATGCCACGGAGGGGACCCGTACCATTTTACAAAAAAAAAGCGTTTCCGCTCATGAACGGAAACGCTTTTTACTATTTCAGTTTTAATTACTGAGCTTCTTTAACTGTAGTATCAGCAGTTACAGTAGTATCTGTAGTGATAACAGTTGTATCTGGCTCGCTAGGAGTAACAACAGTAGTAGTATCAGTTGTTTCTTCAGTAGCAGATCCTTCGCCAGAGTTTGAGTTACAAGCAGCAACAGTTAAAGTTAAAGCTAAACCTAAAAAACCGAATTTGAATAAATTTTTCATTGTTAATTTTCTTTTCTGATTAAATAAAAATTGTTTATTTACCTCTTTATACCGCATATGTTGAAAGGTCAACCAATTAAAATTTTTAAAAAAATTTTCGTTCTTTTTTGCGGCTGCAAAGATGGAGATATTTTAGAAAAATACAAATAGAATTTGCTGACTGATCAAACTTCATTTACTGTTTACTTTTATTTCCCTAGTTTCTGTACTTTTGCCTCTTTGCAACTGAAACAAACAGGCGATAATAAAATCGTCGGGGGAACAGTTATAAAAAAGACAGACCTTATTTAAGCACCGTTTTTAATTTCAAAACGTGCTAAAAAAAACACGAATGGGTGGGTTACTATTTGCATTTTAACGTATTAACTAGTGAGTAAAGAAAGAAAACATACACCATCTGACGATAACGAAATACTTGCAGGGGTTTTAGAAGGGGACACCAACATTTTGGATAGTTTATATAAGGCTAATTTCCCGATGATTGCTCGATTGATTATCAATAACGGTGGTGATATTGACGACGCAAAGGACATATTCCAAGAAAGCATTATTATTTTATATGATAAACTCTGTGGCGGCGACTTTGCACTTAATAGCAAACTCAAAACGTTTTGTATTCTGTCTGCAGAAATCTTTGGCTTAAAAAGCTAACAAAAAAAGGGATTTATACCCGCATCGACGATTTTGAAGAAAAGATTCTTGTAGAAGACGACATCGACACACATAAAGAACGAGACCGGCAATTTTCCATGATGGAAGATGCCTTGAAAAAGCTGGGCGAGCCCTGCAAAACAATAATAGAAGATTTTTATATACGAAATTTAACAATGCAAGATATCTGTGAAAAGTTTGGTTACACGAATACGGATAATGCAAAGAATCAAAAATATAAATGTCTGCAACGTTTAAAGAAACTTTATTTTGGTTAACATTTTACAACAATGAAAAGTGAACGAGATTTTCTAGACCAGTCGGAAGCCTACTTAAGAGGTGAAATGAATGCCCTGGAAAAAAGGTATTCGAAGACCATCTTGTGAATGATCCTGAAGCTCGTAGAAAATTTGACGAGCACGAAATATTTATTGGAAACATGAAGAGTTACGGAGCTAGGACCGATTTACGACATAAGCTCGAGGCCATTCATGAAACAATTAATATAGAAGAAGTGGTTCCAAAAAAGCCACTCATTATACGCTTATGGGATAAATATAAGATCAATTCCCTTGTGGCCGCGTCGGTTGCACTTCTTGCTGTTTTCACTACCTTATGGCTTACCGGCTTTTATTCAAAAGACAACACATCCCAATATATTGCTTTGCGACGCGATATGAATAGCATTCGACAAAATGTTAAAGCCCAAAATGCACTGATTAAGGATATTAACAAAGGCAAGAACGACGCCGGTACTCCCAGTCATTATGGAGCCACCGGTTTTGCTCTTTCTTCCAATGGCTACGTTATGACAACGTATCACGTAATTAAAGATGCTGATTCTGTTTACTTGCAGAATTATACAGGCAACTCATACAAAGCAAAGGTCATATATACGGATCCCACATACGATATTGCAGTGCTGGAAATTATAGACAAAGACTTTAAAGAAGTAGGGAATTTACCCTATACTTTTAAACAAAACGCAGCTGATATAGGAGAGGACGTTTATACGATTGGTTTTCCGAGAGAAGAAGCAGTATACGGAAGGGGTTATTTAAGCAGTAATACGGGATATAGTGGCGATACCATTGCTTATCAGGTTTCCATTCCCGTTAACCCAGGTAACAGCGGGGGACCTGTATTGGATAATCGGGGCAATATAATCGGCGTTATTAACAGTAAACAAACGGAGACTGATGGAGCCGCTTTTGCCATCAAATCGAACTATGTTTTGGAAGCGTTGGCGTCAATTCCCGAGGATAGTCTGGAGAAAAAGCTAACATTAAATAAAAAGAACACCCTCGCCAATTTGAGCCGCACGGAACAGATCAAAAAGGTACAGGAATATATCTATATGATTAAAGTATATTAATAGACGACACCGAATAAAACAAAAATGGCTTCCCCCCTGTGGTGGGGAAGCCATTTTTGTTTTATTTTCAGTATATTAGGAACCTAGATCAAAATCATATGACTCAAGCGCATCGGAATATTGACCGTTTTAACTTTCGAGCCGATAACTATGATAAATATCGTCCAGGTTATCCGCAAGGTCTTCTGGATTTCATATATAAACATAATTCCCTAAATGAACAAAGTGTTATTGCTGAGTTGGGGGCAGGAACCGGCATCTTAACAGAAGAACTAGTAAAATGGCCTTGTAGCATCATTGCGATTGAACCTAATGATGAAATGCGCGAAAAAGCGATCCAAACTTTACAAAGAGTTAAAAAATTGTGTAATAAAGGACGCAACCGCCGAAGAAACCGGTCTGGCAGACCATAGTATTGATCTCATAATCTGTGCGCAATCATTTCATTGGTTCGACGCGATGAAAGCAAAAAGAGAATTTGAGCGAATATTAAAAAATCAGGGAAAAGCAGCAATTATATGGAATATCCGTAGCGCAGAAACGACTTTTGAAAAAGAATATGAAGAATTCATTTTGGAGTTTTCAATAGATTATAAAGAGGTTAAGAATAGAGAAACACGAGGAAATAACCTTAAAAATTTCTTTCTGCCTAATAGCATGGAAGAACATCTATTTATATACGATACTTACCTGACATTCGAACAGTTATTGGGCAGAACACTTTCTTACTCCTATATGCCTAATGAAGGCCATAAAAGAACACCCGAAATGAAGACTCGATTACGGGTCTTGTTCGACAAATATGCTACCAATCAAATTATAAGCCTCTCGTACAAAACTAAATTGTTTATGGGTATGCTTTAATTTTACATCAAAAACGTTACAAAGTTGCGTTTTTCCCGTTCGATGTTTTGACAATTTTCTCTAAGTTTGTGATATTATTAATCAATAAAAAATCACATGAAGAAACGTTTAATCAATCTAAAATTTCTATTAGCCGTATTTTTTTTCCTGAGCTATTCATATCAAAGCCAGGCCCAATCAGAGGCTTTATGGCTCCGGTATCCAGCCATATCACCGGACGGCAAAACTATTGTTTTTGGATATCAAGGTAATTTATACCGTGTAAGCGCCAGTGGGGGAGCAGCCACCGCCCTTACAGTCGGAAGCTCACACAGTATGATGCCCGTATGGAGTCGTGATGGTCAGTTTATAGCTTTCGCAAATGACCGAAATGGTAATTTCGACATCTATGTAATGCCGGCAAGCGGCGGAAAGTCAACACGACTTACCTATAATAGCGCAAATGATTACCCATACGACTTTAGTATCGATAATAAGGAGGTGATATTTGGAAGTGCCAGGCAAGCACCCGCCGAAAGTACGCGTTTTCCAAGCTTGCGACTGTTTCAAAATCTATACCGGGTGGCTATCAATGGGGGCCGACCGCTACTTGTGAGTGCTGCCGGCATCGAAAATGCCCACTTTAATCAAGATGGCAGCTTATTGGTTTTCCAAGACAGAAAGGGTTACGAAGACCCTTGGAGAAAACATCACAATTCTTCCGTAACGCGTGATATATGGCTATATAATTTAAAAACCAATACATACGAGGCCTTAACTAATGAGGAAATCGAACACCGCGAACCGGTTTTCAGCCATGACGGACAATTTGTTTATTATCTAAATGAGAAGGATGGAACCCTAAATCTCTATAAGAAGGGAATTCGATTACGTATTGCGGATCAACAACTAACACATTTCACAAAAAACCCGGTTCGCCATTTGAGTATTTCAAATGACAATACGCTAGCCTTTACACAGGACGGCTCTATCTATACACTAAAGGAAGGGGGTGAACCAAAAAAGCTAACCGTAGTCATCGCAGTTGATAATGGAAATGCTTTAGCGAGCAATGTGCCATTAAACGGGCAAATTAGTCAGTTTGAGTTAAGTCCTGACGGTAAACAAATCGCTTATGTGAGTAGAGGAGAGCTATTTGTTACAAGTGTTGAAGGCGACTTTACAAAACGAATTACTAATACGGCCGATCAAGAACGAATGGTAAAATGGTCGCCGGATGGAAAAACGTTAATCTACGCCGCTGAACGAGGCAGAAATGGTTGGGGTATTTATCAAAGCGCCATTCTCAATCAAGAAGAATCCTATTTCTTTAATGCAACCGTTTTGAAAGAAGAGCCTCTTATTACCGGAAAAACAGACAATTTTGCTCCTAAGTTCTCACCTGACGGTAAGTCTGTGGCTTATATCGAAGAAAGAAACGTATTGAAGGTATATAATATCAATACTAAAAAAACGGTCGAGTTGCTCCCGAAGGGACACAACCACTCTTATGCCGATGGCGACTGGGGCTTCGAATGGAGTCCGGACAGCAAGTGGTTATTGGTCGATGATCAAAGAGGATACTTTTTTAATTCTAATGTAGCCTTGATAAAAGCGGATGGAACTGCTGAAATAAGACATCCGCTTCTTACTGGTTTTGGTGAAGAGGGGGCGCGTTGGCAGATGGAAGGAAAAATGCTCACCTGGCTAAGCAGTCGCTATGGAAGAAAATCCTTAGCCCTACAGGGCAGTCGCGAACTAGACGTTTTTGGTGTTTTCTTTAATCAAGAAGATTACGATCGATTTAAGTTAACTAAAGATGAATTCGACCTGTTGAAAGAAAAGGAAGAAAAGGCAAAAAAAGACGAGGCGACAAAAAACAATGATCAAAATACGTCCAAAAAGAAAAAAAATGAAAAGGGTGAAAAAGAGGAGGAAAAAACGCTAAAGATAAATTTTGATAATTTACGTGATCGAGAAGTTAGGTTAACCATCAACAGCTCATCCATCAGTGATTACGCATTAACCAAAGATGGAAGTAAATTATTCTATCTGGCATCTTTTGAAAAGGGCTACGATTTGTGGTTAACAGAACCGAGGACAAATCAAACAAAAATTTTGGCTAAATTATCAGGTTCCCCTAGCGGCATTGAAATGAGCAAGGATGAAAAAACCTTATTCGTAGTAAATCGTGGCGCACTGGTAAAAGTTGATGCCGCAAGCGGCAAGATTACACCACTCAACAGTAAAGGAGAGCTTGAACTGAATGCCGCTGCCGAACGTGAGTACATCTTCAATCATGCTTGGCTGCAAGTGAAAAAGAAGTTTTATGACCCTAATTTGCATGGAATCGATTGGGATGGCTATTATCAAACCTATGCTAGATTTTTACCGCATATAAATAACAATTTTGATTTCCAGGAACTTTTAAGCGAATTATTAGGAGAACTTAACGCATCCCACACGGGAGGGCGCTTTTCTCCTCGATATACCAATCCGGATATTACGGCATCTTTAGGTTTACTCTATGATGAAACCTATACCGGTAAAGGGTTGAAAGTGGCAGACGTAATCCCGGGTGGTCCGGTAGCCAACGCCAAGTCGAAAATTGAAAAAGGAACGATTATACTGGAAATAGATGGCAACACCATTGATGATAACGTCGACTGGGCAAAGTTCTTAAATCGTAAAGTTGGCCAATATGTAAGCATTCGCGGTAAGAATGGAGCAGGTGGTGTATTCAACGAAACGATTAAACCAATAAGCACAGCTGATGAAATTCCACTTATGTATAAACGCTGGGTTAACGGACGAAAAGCGTATGTTAACAAAATAAGTAACAGAAAGATTGGTTATGTACATGTTGAAGGTATGAATGACGCAAGCTTTAGGGAGGTTTATGACCGCGTCATGGGAGAGAACTTAGATAAGGATGCACTTATAGTTGATACGCGTTTTAATGGTGGAGGATGGCTACATGACGACCTCAATACGTTTTTAAGCGGCAAAGAATACCTGAAATTTGCCCCACAGGGGAATACCTTAAAAGGTGGCGAACCGAGAAGTCGCTGGAACAAACCGAGTGCTGTTGTAATGAGCGAGGGAAATTATAGCGATGCTTTTATCTTTCCTTATATCTATAAACAAAATGGTTTAGGTAAATTGATCGGCATGCCCGTTCCGGGTACAGGAACAGCCGTCTGGTGGGAAACTCAAATTGATCCAACATTGATATTTGGGATACCTATGATTGCTACGATCGGAAAGGAAAATCGCCCTACCGAAAATCTTCAGGTTGAACCGGACATTCGGGTTCCCTTACCTTACGAGGCTTTTCTAAAAGGCGAGGATCCACAGTTGGAAAGAGCGGTAAAAGAGCTCCTTCATTAGTTTATTTATTCTTTAAAACTACCATAAGCTCCTTTTATGGAGGCTGTATAAGACTTCCGCGCGATAATCGCCGGAAGTCTTATATTTATATACACTTTTTTCAGATTATGAAAACGCTTATCTCTTTGCTATTAAGCTTATCTTGCTTATCTCTTTTTATAGGTTGCAAGGAAAAAGAACGGGTTGACCTCATTCTTCACCATGCTACTGTTTATACAGTAGATAGCACCTTTTCGCTCCAGCAAGCTTTTGCAGTAAAAAATGGAAAATTTCTGGATATCGGTTCAAATGAATCCATTTTGGACAAATACGAGAGCGAGCATATGGTCGATGCGAAAAATCATCCTGTTTATCCTGGACTTTACGATGCTCATTGCCATTTCTTTGCTTTGGCTCGCGGACTACATCAGGTCAACCTGGTTGGTGCAAGTTCCATGAAAGAAGTAATTGAAAGGGTAAAGAACTTTCAGGCAAAATTTCCAAATGACGCTTGGATTTTAGGACATGGTTGGGACCAAAATCTATGGAGCGACAAAAGTTTCCCTAATAATAAGGAGTTGAATGCCGCTTTCCCGAAGATCCCGGTTTATTTAAGCAGAATTGACGGTCATGCGGCCTTAGCCAATGACGCAGCTCTCCAATTAGCGCATATTCCGCTTCATGGGCAACCCACAGGCGGTTTAATTGTAAAAGCGGGAAATACCCCAACAGGTATTCTTATTGACAACGCAATGGATTTAGTGCAACAGAAAATACCACCACCTTCTGAATTGCGATTAACGGAATTCTTATTGGAAGCGGAGAGGGCCTGTTTCTCCGTTGGATTAACAAGCCTGGCCGACGCTGGCTTGTCAATTGAAGAAATCGATTTACTAAAAAAACTGTATAAACAAAACAAATTAAAGATAGGGGAGTACGCAATGGCAATGCTCAATACAGGCACCTTTAAAGAGCTAGTAAAAGCAGGTGTGTATGATCGAGGGCAGTTGACGGTTCGTTCCTTTAAAATTGTGGCAGATGGCGCGTTGGGGTCTAGAGGGGCTTGCTTATTGCAACCGTATAGCGATGCTTCAACAGAGCAAGGTTTTTTACTTCTAAAACCTACTACGTTGGATACTATAATCCGTGAATTGGCACAAAGTAATTTCCAAGTTAATGTGCACGCTATAGGGGATTCGACCAATCGCTTTATTCTTCACACTTTCAATAAATATTTAAGCGAGAATAATAAAAAGCGTTGGCGCATTGAACACGCTCAAATTGTTCAACCCAATGATTATCGACTGTTTACAACTGCTAATCTTATCCCTTCCGTGCAACCAAGCCACGCTACCTCGGATATGCATTGGGCAAAAGACCGATTAGGAAACGATAGAATACAATATGCTTACGCGTATAAACAGTTATTACAAGCCGCAGGTAGTTTAGCTTTGGGAAGTGATTTCCCCGTAGAAGACATCAATCCGCTGTATCAATTCCATGCCGCAGTAGCACGGACCGATAAAAACGGTAAACCCGTCGGTGGATTCCAAATCGAAAATGCCCTGACAAGAGAAGAAGCATTGAAAGGCTTAACGCGATGGGCAGCCTATGCTTGTTTTCAGGATGAGAAAAAAGGAAGTATAGAGAAGGGAAAGCAAGCAGATTTTATCCAGCTAGAGAAAGACATCATGCAGATTCCCTTAAACGAAATAAGAAATACCAAAGTGCAGCAAACCTGGGTAGCGGGGAAAAGGGTTTATTAGAATAGGTGCTTCCTTCGAACCCACTCAACCCCTCTGTTCGAGCCCCAGCTTAATGACAAAAGCCCCAACTTTCGTTGAGGCTTGGTGATCCCGCTGGGACTCGAACCCAGGACCCATACATTAAAAGTGTATTGCTCTACCAGCTGAGCTACGGAATCCTATTCATATTTAATTTCTCACTAAAATTAAATATCATTAACTCTTATTTTTCAGAATTTTATTTTATTTCTGAACTGTTAACGGGTGCAAAGGTATGTTTTTTATCCATACACGCCAAATTTTAAAACAAAAAAATAGCATTTTTCAATTATTCACTAAGTATCAGTTTGTTATTTTTTAATCATGTAAACGTGTAATGGAGCCAAGCCGGTCAAGCTTTTGTTTAGCCCACATTCCGGACATTAATTCGCTCAAGAGGCCTTCGGCGTTCGAACTCCCGCTTAACGACAAAAGCCCCAACTTTTGTTGAGGCTTTGTGATCCCGCTGGGACTCGAACCCAGGACCCATACATTAAAAGTGTATTGCTCTACCAGCTGAGCTACGGAATCTTCCTTTATTCGAAACCTACCAGGTTTCTTTGAAAGAGCTGCAAAGGTATAATCTTTACCATTATAATGCAAGACAAATTCTATCTTTTAACGATATTTATCTGCAAAATACTGTATTTCAATCAGAAAAAAATCAATCTATTCTCAATACTATTTTTCCTATATGCCTTCCTTCTTCCATTAAATCATGAGCTCTCCAAGCTTCCGCCAATGGAAATACAGCATGAATCAGCGGTCTGAAAAAACCGGAATGCATCAGCGGCCAAACATTGTTTAGTATGTCCGCCGTCAACATAGCCTTAAAATGTTTATCTCTACTACGTAAAGTACTACCGGTAACGCTGATTCTTTTATGCATAATTTCCATGATATCCAGCTCAACCAAGGAACCATTCATGGCATTGATATATACTAAGCGCCCATCATGGTTCAAAATACTGATATTCTTCCTGAAATAGGATCCACCTACCATATCTAATATAACATCTATTTTTTCCTTTGCAAAAACCTTTTCAAATTCGTAAATCCGGTAATTGATACAAACGTCAGCCCCCAGGTCAAGACAGGCTTTACATTTCTCCTCCGAACCAGCGGTGGCGTACACTTTCGCCCCAATGCTTTTTGCAAGTTGAATCGCCGTAATACCGATACCACTCGAACCACCATGCACAAGAAAATGTTCGTTTTTTTTCAGTGCTCCGCGGCGAAAAACATTATCCCACACCGTATAAATGGTTTCCGGAAGGCTCGCAGCTTCAACAAAACTCAAACCTGTAGGGATGGGCAAACAATGACCTGCATTGGCAACCGCTTTCTCCGCATAACCACCTCCGGCAATCAATGCACATACATGATCTCCAATCTGCCATTGAGCTACCTCGGCACCTATTTGTTCAATAACGCCTGCAATTTCTAAGCCCGGTATATCACTTGCAACGCCTTCAGGAGCTGAGTACTTCCCCTTGCGCTGAAATATATCCGGTCGATTTACCCCGGCTGCCGCCACCTTAATAAGTACTTCATCGGGTTTTATTAATGGATCAGGCTTATCATGTAGTTTTAGAACGTTTGGTGCACCATATTCAGTAATCGAAATTGCTTTCATGTTTATTTTTCTTTCTAGCTTAAGTTCAACGTTTGTGCCATCAAATTGTTTATAAATTCACGCTAACGCTCCTTGAATGAAAAAGATTTGTCTGAGGGCCTTTTTTGTATTTCTTCTCATTAAAACAAGATCCTTTTAACCAAACCATACAAAACAAAACAAAAACAGGAATTAATCACAAAAATTAACAGAAAAATCAATCAAAAAACCATAAAAATATCAATATAGACATGAATATATCATAATATTTTATAAAAATTGAAATAAATACACAAAAACAAAGAAAAAAAAGGAAGCATATAATACAGTAAACTTCCTATTTATTAGTTTATGACTTAAAATATTTTAAAATGTTATATTTTAAATATTGGTATAAAAAAAACGCCAATAAAAAAATATCAAAACATTAAAACATCATAAAATAATATTATAGCAATTTTTAAATAAAAAACATCTAAAAAAAATACGATAAAAATCTATTATGAAAAAATAAAAGACAAAAAACAAACGAATATTCACAACAAAAAATAAAAAAATTACAAAAAAATATTTTGATAATTGATTTTTTTACTATATTTGCATCAACAAAACGATATAAAATAAAAAAATATCATTTTGTTTGTCATATTGCCCCTCAGTTTAATATAGGTTTATAATTGGTTAGCAGAATAGCCCCTTTCCCAGAGGGGCTATTTCTTTTAGTATA
The DNA here is from genome assembly GCF_030372825.1 of Olivibacter sp. 47. Classification (NCBI taxonomy): domain Bacteria; kingdom Pseudomonadati; phylum Bacteroidota; class Sphingobacteriia; order Sphingobacteriales; family Sphingobacteriaceae; genus Olivibacter; species Olivibacter sp. 47. The sequence goes on along the minus strand of NZ_JAUCNR010000001.1, from coordinate 3,115,561 downwards.
GATTTATGGCATTTATTTTTTGTTATTTCCACAAAAGCTTCTCTTTATTAAAAAACCACACCAAAAGACATTGAAAAATAGACCTTGATCTGTGAGATGATCTGGAACAAATTTTGCACATAATATCCCGTATATGGGCACACAAAACCTCGACATACAGATCCTAGCGGCACCTTCTATATTAGGGCTCCGTACAAATGGCGTGCAAGATTTGCCAGCCGCCCTGTTGAAAGCTGGCCTCGGCTGGCAGCTACAGCAAGAACATCCTGTACTACACCTTGCTACCCTCAATGCGCAGTACAGCGACAAAAGAGATCCTGACACTCGTTGTCTTAATCCAGTATCAATTCGCAATTTCTCTATCAAACTCGGAAAAGCCGTTGATTTACTGCTTGACAAAGGCCGCTTCCCGCTGATATTGGGCGGTGATTGCAGCATTCTTCTAGGTATCATGTCTGGCCTCAAAGTCCGCGGTAAATATGGGCTGATCTTTATCGATGCGCATGCAGACTTCTACGAACCCGAAAAGTCGGTGACCGGCGAAGTGGCCGATATGGATCTAGCAATTGTTACCGGTCGCGGACCGGACATACTCACCAACATTAACAACATAAAACCCTATGTAGAGGATGGCCACGTGATTCATATCGGTCAGCGGGATTGGGAAGAGACAAAAAAATATGGCTCGCAGGATATTCGCGATACCACCATCACTCGCTATGATCTGGAAAACATAGAAAAAGAGGGGATAGAACAAGTTGCAGCTGCTGTAATAACAAACCTTGACTCCTCCCTAGATGGCTATTGGATGCATTTTGATACGGATGTACTAGCCGATGAGCTAAACCCTGCAGTAGAATATCATTTGCCCGGCGGACTTGATTTTGAGCAGTCAGAATATTTTATTAACCAACTTTTATGCACCGGAAGAATCATAGGTTTTGATATCACCATCTTCAACCCCCGCTTCGACACCAACGGACAGATTGCCCAAAACATCAGTGATACCATCGTCCGCGCCTTTCGTTCCATTAAACGATAAATACGGGGAAAAGCATTTACTTAATACCGTGGCTTTGCAGTCCAAATTAGAAGCATTACAATCTAATCTGCCCTTATAAACAGAAAAAGCCATTTTTTCTAGAAAAATGGCTTCCCCTGTGGTGACCCCGGAGAGATTCGAACTCTCGACCCACTGATTAAGAGTCAGTTGCTCTACCAACTGAGCTACGGAGTCGTTATACTTTTCTTATTGGGAGCCCAAAGTTAGACTTTTTCTCAAAAAAAAGAACATTTTTTTATAATAATCTTTGCTGAAGCGCCTCTTTGATCAACTCTGCCACATTTTTTACTTCGAATTTTTGCAGCAAATTCCGCCTATGTGTTTCCACGGTTAAAGGGCTAAGAAAGAGTGTTTCAGCCATATTAGCCGTTGTCTTTCCTTCAGCGATCATAGACAGAATCTGTTTCTCCCTTTTCGTAAGCTGCGGAGGGCCTTTAAGTTCATTTAGAGTGGGTTTGGCAATAATTTCATTTACTTCCCTGCTAAAAGCGATTTCACCTTTATAGGCCGCCTTAATCGCATGAACGAGGTCGTCAACCGATACATTTTTCAACAAATAACCACTTGCTCCATTTTGCAGCATCTTCATAACAAAACTTCGTTCGGCATGATTACTCAGCGCTAACACAGAGACATTTGGAGCTTTAATCTTGATCTCTTTACACCAATCGATACCACTACCGTCCGGTAACATGACATCTAACAGCACAACATCCACTTCATGACCGGTTAAAAACGCCATAAACTCTGCGCCACTTATAAAGCAGTCGACAACTTCAATCTCGCTATGATTTGTCAAGAGCGTTTTAAGACCCTCGATAACGATCTGGTGGTCATCCACGATGGCTAACCGGATATTGCTATTAAGATATGACATGAATGTTCTATTCGTTTAATGCCTGTTGGATACAACCGCTAAAATGCAAAGAAATTTCCTTAAAGTAAAAGAAAAAGTCTGAACGGAAAGCTTATTTTTATCAGACTACTTATGAAAACTAAATAATATTTACTTTTGCACCATGGCAGAAGAAGTAGAAGCATTCGACATAGAAGATAACGGCGAACAGGATTTATTTGAACATTTACGGATAGTGGTCGATAAGGGCCAAACGCTGTTGCGCATAGACAAGTTCCTTATGCACCGTGTTGAAAATGCTTCTAGAAACAGGGTGCAAAATGCCATTGAAGCAGAGAATGTCTTGGTTAATAATAGACCGGTTAAATCCAGTTACAAAGTAAAACCTGGCGATCTAATAACAGTTGTATTACCTCATCCGCCAAGAGATACTGAAATTTACCCGGAAAATATTCCCTTAGATATTCGATATGAAGATGATGATCTGCTAATCGTAAATAAACCAGCGGGGATGGTGGTTCATCCAGGTTACAATAATTACACAGGGACACTGGTGAATGCGTTGGTTTATCACTTTAATCAATTACCTCAGCTACCAGGTAACGATGGCCGACCGGGGCTGGTGCACCGGATAGACAAAGACACCAGCGGTTTATTGGTCATTGCTAAAAACGAGTGGACGATCACAAATCTCGCCAAGCAATTTTTTGACCATACCATTCAGCGTAAGTATTTAGCATTAGTTTGGGGCGACCTTCAAGAGAACGGTACAGTTTCCGGATATATTGGCCGAAGCCTTAAAGATCGTCGTGTAATGTCGGTTTACGAAAATGAAGATAAAGGTAAGTGGTCCGTCACGCATTATAGGGTTCTTGAGCGTCTAGGCTATGTCACACTCATCGAGTGCCAACTGGAAACCGGCAGAACACATCAGATCCGGGCGCATATGCAGTCCATTGGCCACCCCTTATTTAATGATACACTTTATGGCGGTGATAAAATTTTAAAAGGAACTGTTTTTACTAAGTACAAACAATTTGTAGACAACTGCTTCTCCATCTTACCCCGTCAAGCCCTACATGCAAAAAGCTTAGGGTTTACACATCCTAAAAGTAAAGAACTCATGCACTTTGAAAGTGATTTACCGGATGACTTCGCCATATGCTTAGATAAATGGAAATCCTACGTGCAGTACGAACGAAGCAAGTAATTTTTTACAGAATTTTTTCCCTTTTTTTCGTTAAATTAAACAATGAACGATAGATATATAAATCATAACGGAAGTTTGATGCTGGAAAATCAGCCCGCTATACAAAGTAGCAATAGAAGTTTAAGATATGGAGACGGAATTTTTGAAACCATGCGTTGGACAGATGGCGATATTCGTTTTCTTCAGTACCATGTTGAGCGACTTCAAGCCAGTATGGAACTTCTCCATTTAGAAGGTTTTGCAAAATTTGACACCTATTTTATCCGTGAAAAGGCGGCAGAGCTGGTTAGAAAAAATAAACTGGGGGCAGATGCTAGAATTCGGTTAAACGTCTACCGGGCAGGAGCAGGTCTCTACAGCCCTGAAACGAACAAAGCAAATTATCTTTTGGAAGCAAATCCGCTTGATCATGATGGATATCGGCTAAATAAAACAGGGGTAATCATCGATGTCTATCGAGAGCATAAAAAGTCGATTAACAGCCTCTCTCATCTGAAGAGCAATAATGCACTTATTTATATATTGGCCGGTATAGAGCGAAAACGCTTAGGTTGTGATGATATTCTTATCCTAAATAATGACGGGTTTCTCTGCGAATCGCTGAGTTCTAACATCTTCGTTTGGTATAACAAAACATTATATACACCGGCTTTAAGCGAAGGTTGTATCGCAGGTGTTATGCGTAAAGTTGTCATCGAAATGGCTAATGAGTACGGCATCGAAGTGGTTGAGGCACAAATAAGCCCTGAGATACTGCATGAGGCCGACGAAATGTTCTTAACGAATGCAATACATGGTATTTATTGGGTGATGGGATACAAAAAGAAAAGGTACTTCAACCATCTATCCAAAAGTTTACAAGAAAAATTGGGGAAATGGCAACTTGCCTCCGATTTAAATGAAGAGTAACGGTCATGAATTTAGAGAGCAGCGTAATTTTAGTCATTACTGCTCTCTATAAAATTCCGAGATAATCACTCAAATCGCGCGCCTCTTAAAAATTCTTCGACGGACATCTTTTTCTTTCCCTCTAATTGAAGTTGGAGTACATCTAAGTAACCATCTCGTGTGGTAAATCGTAAGTAATGCTTACCGTCGGTCACGATGCTGCCAGGTTCCTTTTCCGGTGGTACGGGTCCCTTCAATGGACGACAAGCGAAAATCTTTAAAGTTTTACCCTGAAATACCGTAAAAGCAGCAGGGTAGGGACTCAGTCCCCTAATAAAATTATACACCTCCTCAACCGGCCTTTCCCATTGTATTTTACAGTCATCTTTAAAAATCTTTGGAGCATGCTTTAATTTCTGTTCATCGGCAATACTTGCTTGTGGTATTTCGTGATGTTTGTCCTCCTTAATAAGTTGCACCGTTTTAACCAATAATTCAGCTCCCACATACATTAATTTATCGTGTATGTCGCCGGCAGTGTCATCCGCTTCAATGGACACGCGTTCACTCAATAAAATATTACCTGTATCTATCTCATGTTGTAAAAGAAAAGTAGTGACGCCTGTTTCTCGCTCTCCGTTCATCACTGCATGATTTATTGGTGCCGCACCCCGATATTGAGGAAGGAGAGAGGCATGCAGGTTTACCGTTCCCTTAGGAGGCATATTCCAGACAACTTCCGGTAACATTCTAAAAGCTACCACCACTTGTAAGTCCGCCTGATAAGCGGCTAAAGCATTGATAAAATCGGGGTCTTTTAATTTATCGGGCTGTAAAACAGGAATACCTCTTGATAAAGCAAATTTTTTAACTGCTGATTCTTGTACCTTTTGTCCCCTTCCTGCCGGTTTATCCGCTACCGTAACGACAGCTACCACATTTTCTCCTGCCTCCAACAGCGCTGACAAAGAAGCAACTGCAAATTCAGGAGTGCCCATAAATATAATTCGCATTATTTTTCTGTTTACGTTTCTTTAAAAACACTTCAATCTTTACCTTTGCTAAGGTACAAAATATATAGTCAGACTTGAATTTTCCCTTATACTTAGCAAATAGGATTTCCAAAAGCGGTGCACGCAAGTACTCTAGGCTAATCGTGAGAGTAGCAATAGCGGGTATCATGCTGGGACTAGCCGTAATGATACTAGCTATTGCCATTTTAAAGGGCTTCAAAGGAAGTATAATCGAAAAAGAAAGAGGCTTTAATGGCGATATTACTATTTATAAACACAACTTGAACAATTCATACGAAAGCTCACCCTTTAGCATACGAACCGACAGCCTGCTACTAATTAAAAAAATAGCCGGTGTTAAAGAGCTTAATGCGTTTGCTACTAAGCCGGGAATTATTAATGCTGAAGACGAAATAGAAGGCGTTGTGCTGAAAGGGATTGACAGCGCCTATAATCAGGAAAAGTTGCGCAAGATACTGGTTGAAGGAAACGTAATCAATTTTACGGATAGCATACCTGCGCAACAACAAATACTTATTTCGCGTTATACTGCTAATAGGCTTAAACTTAAACTCGGAGATGACTTTCTCATGTACTTTGTTCAAGAACCGTTGCGAAAAAGGAAGTTCACAATCGTGGGTATTTATAACTTAGGTGTTGAGGAAATTGATAAAACCTATGTAATTGGCGACCTATCACTCATAAGACGACTAAATAAATGGTCGGATAACGAAGTGGGCGGTTATGAAATCATGACAAGCCATTTCGGAAAAGTAGAAGAAATAAATCAGCGAATATTGGATGCTTTACCCATTCAGCTACTATCGGTCACTGTAGTCTCTCAATTTCCTGAAATTTTTGATTGGCTTGCGTTACTTGATATTAATTCGCAAATTATCCTTATCCTGATGATTTTAGTGGCCAGTATTAATATGATATCTGCCTTGCTAATTCTCATTCTCGAACGAACAAATATGATCGGGATATTGAAAGCACTAGGACTTACCAACCTATCTATTCGAAAAGTATTTCTCTATAATGCACTTCGTCTTATTGGTCTGGGACTTTTACTTGGAAATATATTGGGTATCGGTCTATGTGTTTTACAGTACTATACGCACTGGTTTAAATTGGATGAAAAGGATTACTATATTTCATATGTCCCCATCGACATTGGTATTCAAGAAATTATGCTACTCAATATCGGCACAACATTATTGTGTTTATTGGCCCTTTTAGTTCCATCCGGTTTAGTAAGCCGAATCACACCTATTAAGGCCATTAGATTTAAATAGACACCTATTGTTGTTTTGCCTCGTTCCAGTAGACATCCATTTCTGCCAAAGACATATCTTTTAAACTTTTTCCATCCTCCTGTGCCCTTTTTTCGAGATGGCTAAAGCGTTGTATAAATTTTTTATTCGTTTTTTCCAATGCATTTTCCGGATTAATACCTAAAAACCGAGCATAATTGATCAACGAAAACAAAAGATCACCAAATTCCTGTTCCGCCTTCTCTAAATCGACCGCTTCACTTTTCGTGATATCCAGTTCACTTTTAAATTCCGCTAATTCTTCCTCCACTTTTTCCCATACCTGACTTTTGTCCTCCCAGTCGAAGCCAACGCCTCTGGCTTTATCTTGAATTCGATAGGCTTTCACCAAAGCCGGCAGACTTTTCGGAACTCCTGCTAAAACCGATCGGTTTCCCTCTTTTAACTTCAGCTGTTCCCAATTACGTTTTACATCTTCTTCATCTGTTACTTCAATATCTCCATAAATATGTGGGTGTCTATTGATAAGTTTGTCGCATACACTGTTAAGGACATCTACAATATCAAAATCATTCGTTTCTTCAGCAATACGGGCATAAAACACCAGGTGCATCATCAGATCGCCCAATTCCTTCTTTATCTCCGGCAGGTCTTTATCCAAAATAGCGTCCGCTAATTCGTAGGTTTCTTCGATCGTTAAGTGCCTTAACGATTCCATGGTCTGTTTTCTGTCCCAAGGGCACTCTAAACGCAATGTATTTAAAACTTCCAGTAAACGTTCAAAGGCTCTGGCGGGCGTATCTTGTTTAACAGGCGCAGTATGTGGCATATTTAAATGATTTGTGTTTTATGGGCTAACCATTGCCGATGTTCTTCATCTAAATGGGGAGATAAGCGTTCATAAACCATGTTATTATATTGGTTTAACCAATCGACGTGCTTTTGATCCAACAGCGTTTTATCAACCAAACCCGTATCAATATAGCACAATGTCAACGTCTCAAAAGCCATAAATTCACCAAATTCAGTTTCCTGATCGCGGATACTTAAGACTAAATTTTCGATTCGTATACCATAACGACCCTCACGGTATAAACCAGGTTCTATGGAAGTAATCATTCCTTCCTCAATGGCAATATCTATATTGGCCGTATTGAACACATGTGGTCCTTCATGAACGTTTAGAAAAAACCAACGCCATGTCCGGTACCATGGCCATAATTTCTCAGTCTATCCCAAAGGGGCTTTCTAGTAATAGCATCTATTTGATACCCTTTGCTTCCTTTTGGAAAAATGGCAGTACTCCCTTCAATCATTGCTTTCAGCACCAATGTGTAGTCCATACGTTCAGCATCTGTTGTAGCTCCTAACGAGATCACCCGTGTAATATCGGTCGTTCCTGTTGTATATTGTCCGCCCGAGTCAATGAGTAACAGTCCTTCTCCTTTTAAGGAAGCATTACTCTCGTCCGTCGCTTTATAGTGGGGGAGCGCACCGTGTTCTTTGTAACCAGCGATGGTGTCAAAGCTCTCATTTACAAAGCCTTCTTGTTCTTTGCGAAATGTCAGCAATTTCTCAGCAATATTAATCTCAGTAAGTTCTTCTTTCCCAATTCTCCCTTCAAGCCACCTGAAAAATTTGGTAAGGGCAATGCCATCTTTAACCATCGTCTGCCTTGTATGTTCAGCTTCAATATCATTCTTAGATGCCTTTAGTTTTGTGCTGGGATTTAGCGCTTCGATAATACGTTCATATTGCGGAATCTGCGTATATACGGCATAACATGTCCGTTTGGGATCCAATAAAACAGTTTCACCGGCAGGCAATTGACTAAGCGCCTCTTCCAGTGTATCATATTCGGCAACCGCCACACCTTGTTCTTCGAGCCTTGTCTTATCGCTTTGGTCTAACTTGCTACGATCGATAAATAAAGTTGTTTTTATAGGTTCCAAAAGGGCGAAACCTAAAACCACCGGATTACATTTGACATCACTTCCCCGCAAATTAAAAATCCAAGCTATATCATCTAAAGATGAAACCAAGTGGTAACTGGCATTAAACTTTTGCATGGCCGCTCTTACTTTCGATATTTTCTCCGTAATAGTTGCACCAACAAGCTCTTTTTCAAGAATGTATGCTCTTTCTTTAGGCAGCTCGGGTCGGTCTTGCCAAATTTTATCTAACAGGTCAACGGTTCCATTGATCAAAATTTTGCGTGGCTGCAGTCGATTAATAAGTTGTTCAGCGATATAAACCGAGGCAAGCTTTCCATCAAATGCAACGGTATTCCCCGGTTCTAAACGTTCCGCAAGCCACTCAATATATTCGGCAGTACCCTGTGTTTTCAGCTTTACCAACTCAAATCCACTGCTTTTTAACTGTTCGTCGGCTTGTACAAAATAGCGCGAATCGGTCCATAAACCGGCAAAATCCTGGGTGATAACCAATGTCCCTGCCGAACCTGTAAAACCGGAAACAAAAGCGATGCATTTGAAGCGATCCGGAAGATATTCACTAATATGTGGGTCTGATGAAGGAATGATATAAGCATCTATTTGCTGCTCCGACATCTGTTTACGGATAGCGGACAGCTTCTCAAAATATGTCATAATACACGTAGATTTTGCGCAATTTACTAATTGTGGCACCATTACTAAAGCATTTTTTGAAAAATGACAAGATACACAGAACATGTGTAGCACTTGTTTCTCCAATACGTTATCAAGAAAGGATAAAGCTATTTTTATCAATTAAATTTTTATCTTTATCCTAA
>NZ_JAUCNR010000001.1:2800509-3106384 GCF_030372825.1 Olivibacter sp. 47 | reverse complement strand
GTCGGTGATTTTGCGCAATTTACTAATTGTGGCACCATTACTAAAGCATTTTTTTGAAAAATGACAAGATACACAGAACATGTGTAGCACTTGTTTCTCCAATACGTTATCAAGAAAGGATAAAGCTATTTTTTATCAATTAAATTTTTATCTTTATCCTAAATAAGAAAGCAATATATTACTCGATTTTATAAATGTGGCTCACCACACATTTTAAAAAAAACAATTAAGTATGTCTCTTAAAATAACATTTTCTTTAACCGCTTCTTTGGCTGTACTATTATCGTGTGCAGCTAAAAAGAATCAACAGGCAGAAGCCGATTGTCCGCCGAAGCCCTGTACGATGGAATTTAGAACCGTCGGCGTAGTTTTTACAGATAGTAAAGGTGATACACTTCAGGTGAAAGACTTTTCCGTTACGCTTAAAGCTACGGGCAAAAAACTTCCAAGTGGCGCTGAACAGTCAACTGATGCTGCAAATCCCTTTTATATGATTGCATCTGATGGTGACAAAAGTGCACTTAGTGTGGAGGGAGATACGGTAGTCGTCAGTGGTACACATCCAAGTAGTGGACAAGTCAAGAAGACCGACTTTGTGATTAGCGGCGGACGCTGTGAATGTCATATAAATAAAGTTTCCGGACCGGAAAAGATCGTCTTTTGATAAAAAAACGGCAAAAGCTTCTCCATGAGAAGGCTTTTGCTGTTTACACTATACCGTCCAGCGTTCACAGCGTTCCAGAAATGCCGCATCTACTTCTGCACCTATTCCCGGACTTTCCTCGAGACTGATATCGTAGGCATCAAAGTGAGGCCCTCCAATAATGGGATCTTCAAGATGACCAATCATACAAGTGTCCATATCATGGTATATAACACCTTCACAGGCATAAGCGAGATGTACATTTGCTCCTAATGCCAGGCGGCTTTCCAACATACCGCCGATCATGCAAGGAACACCGTGTTGCTTTGCAACCCGGTGAATTTTCAGTGCTTCAAAAATACCGCCCGATTTAGCCAATTTAATATTAATAGCATCGCAACTTTTTGTCCCTATCAAACGTTCGGCATCCCAATGGTCGTAACAACTCTCATCTGCCATAATCGGTATACGAACCTTTTCCCTTAAAAAAGGCAATAAATGATCATCATAAGACCGCATGGGCTGCTCACAAAACTCGATGTTATAACTAGTTAAAGCCCCAAGCACCTTTAACGCTTCTTCGTAAGTCCAACCCTGGTTGGCATCTAAACGTATCGGAATATCATCTCCAACCGCCTGACGGATTGCTTGGATTCTTAAAATATCTTCCTCAGGGTTCTTCCCAAGCTTTACTTTTAAAATGGATGCGCCGTTTTTAACAAAAGACAACGCTTTCTCTGCCATAATGGTTGGAGCAGCGATGCCCACTGTAATATCGGTTGTTATGGGCCGAACTATGCCCTGTAAGTATTTGTAGAGCGGCTTATTTTCGTACTTAGCGGCTAAATCGTATAGTGCCATATCGAACGCGCTTTTTATTGTAGAATTTTTGGCAATAAAGGCATGAAGCTCGTTCATCCGTTCTTCTAATAAAAGTGCATTTTTACCTTTCCATAGGCGACTAAAGTCCCGCGCAAGCGTTAAACAGGTATCTTGTGTCTCTCCAACAATCATCGGAAACGCTGAACATTCCCCGTATCCGATTAATCCTACATCTGTGTGTATCCTTATCAAGGTGTTTTGAGCATAATCCATCGTGCCTGTCGCGATTGCAAAAGGCTCCATTTTGATACTAAATCTAAAAATTTCGATATGTGAAATCAGCATAGTTAAAAACGTAAAAAATGAAAAAGCCGGTCGTCCGTCGAGACCGAAAAAAGTTAATACATCCGACCATCAATCAATATAATTCGCAAGATAACTGTTTTCACCGAAGTGACCTTATTTTAAGACGAAATCCTTATTCGATCTAAAGAAGGTCAGCAAAAAGAAAAACCATTAATAATCATAAAATAACATTATAATACTACCTTTACATCTATTATGGCAAATCACCTTCAAAACGAAAGCTCTCCATACCTTAAACAACACCAACATAACCCGGTTGACTGGTATCCTTGGGGAGATGAAGCTTTAAGTAAAGCCAAAGCCGAAAACAAATTACTTATTGTTAGCATTGGCTATTCCGCGTGCCATTGGTGCCATGTGATGGAAAGAGAAAGTTTTGAAAACAAAGAGGTTGCCCAAGTAATGAACCGTCACTATATTTCTATCAAAGTGGATAGGGAGGAACGGCCCGACATCGATCAGATTTATATGACTGCCGTTCAGTTGATGACAAACAGTGGTGGCTGGCCATTAAATTGCATCTGCCTTCCGGACGTCGACCGGTTTATGGCGGGACTTATTTTCGCCGGCCGATTGGGTAAATGTATTGAACCAAGTGCAGGCACTTTGGGCAAACGAACCGGAAACGGCAATCGAATATGCTGAAAAGCTGGCACAGGGAATCACGGAAAGCGAAACTTTCAGAATCAGTAAGATTCCCGAGAAATACAGTGAAGATGATCTAAAAGAGATCGTAAAACCTTGGCAGCAAACTTTCGATCCGATAGATGGAGGCTACAAAAGGGCTCCTAAATTTCCTTTGCCAAACAACTGGTTATTCTTTCTTCGTTACGGCCACCTGGCAAATGACGCGGATATACTGGAGCATACGCATTTTACACTGCAACATATAGCTGCCGGAGGCTTATACGATCAGGTAGGTGGCGGCTTTGCCCGTTATGCGGTTGATGGACAATGGCATATCCCACACTTCGAAAAGATGCTTTACGATAATGCGCAACTCATAAGCTTATATGCCGAGGCTTATCTGCAAAAACCGGAGCCGCTTTATAAACGTGTGGTAGAGGAGACCCTTCAATGGGTCGATCGTGAAATGACGTCAGCAGAAGGCGCCTTTTATAGCGCACTGGACGCAGATAGCGAAGGTGTTGAGGGAAAGTATTATACTTTTCAACAAGAAGAAATCGACAATCTGCTGGGAAAAGATGCCGATTTATTCATCTCGTATTTTTCAATAACAGCAGCAGGTAACTGGCCGGAAGAAAAAACGAATGTACTGAAAACAAGGCTTGATGCAGACAAATTGGCAGAACAAGCCGGCTACAGTAAAGAGGAGTGGGAAACTTATTTAAAAGATATCAAAAAGAAAATACGCCACTACAGAGAGCAGCGTATACGTCCCGGCCTCGATAATAAAATATTGACAAGCTGGAACGCCATGATGTTAAAAGCTTATATAGATGCTTATCGAACATTCAATAAGAAGGAATACCTTACCGTAGCAGAACGAAATGCGCATTTTATTCTTCGTAAGTTGATCACTGAGGAAGGCACACTTTTACATCAACCTCAAACTCCTTTTAAAACGATAACGGCGTTTTTGGATGACTATGCGTTTGTTATTGAGGCCTTCATCGCACTTTATGAGGTAACCTTTAATAAAGCGTGGTTGGATCAAGCTAAATCATTGGCAGATTACACACTTGCACAATTCTATGACCGGCAGGCCGGTGCATTTTACTATACCTCCGACTTAACAGAAGTGCTGATTACACGGAAATTTGAAATAATGGACAACGTGATTCCATCCTCCAATTCAGTGATGGCACATCAACTAAATAAGTTAGGCGTAATTTTTGAGGATTCAACTTATAAGGAAATTGCAGCGCAGTTATTGGCTAATGTTTTTCCACAGATTAGAACTTATGGGTCTGCATACTCCAACTGGGCAATCCGCTTACTTGAAGAAGTGTACGGTTTCCATGAAATAGCGATTACCGGACCGCAATCAAATGATTTACGGATCGCTATCGATCAAAAGATTTATAGTCCCAATAAAGTTATTTTGGGCGGCGTAGAGGAGAACCTGCCACTTTTAAGAAATAGAGTTACTGAACGTAGTCTAATTTATGTTTGTAAAAACAATACATGCAGTTTACCAGTTGATAATTTAAAGGACGTAGAAAATTTAATTCTTAAACAGGAGGCCTAACAAGAAGGTTTCCATAATTTTATAAAAATGACCATTACACCAAACAGCGTAGTAGCGCTTACTTACAAATTGCACACCATCAACAACGGAGAAAAAGAGTTTGTTGAAGAGGCAGACAAATCGAATCCGCTTGTGTTTCTATATGGAGTAGGAATGATGCTTCCAAAATTTGAGGAGAATATCGAAGGTCTTAAGCAAGGAGACACCGTTGATTTTGAATTGTTAGCAGTGGATGCATATGGTGAAAAAGATGACAGTGCCGTTGCACAGCTTCCTGCTGATATGTTTAAAGAATCGGGCATTCCTCCGGTTGGTGAAATTCTTCCCTTGCAAGACAATCAGGGTAATCAGTTCCGTGCACGCGTGGTAGAAGTTAGTCCCGAAGCGGTCGTTGTCGATCTTAATCACCCGATGGCCGGACAAAATTTACATTTCGATATCGAGATTTTAAATGTACGTGAGGCTACCGAAGACGAACTGTCGCATGGACACGCGCACGGAATTGACGGAGATAGTGGACACTAATATTAGAAATTTCTTGTTCTTTTAAACGGGGCGCCATTGCGGCGCTCCTTTTTATTTTTATATCTCTTCTAATTTGAAGCATTAGCGGAGCGATCTTGAACTACAAAATGAGCACTTGTGAAAAAAAGTGAATTTACGTAAGTTCGCAGCAGCGATAGACTTTATTACATATGAATTATTTCCTGGTTAAATCAGAACCCTTTAAATATAGCTGGCAACAATTTTTAAAAGATAAGCAAACCTTTTGGGATGGCGTCCGAAATTACCAAGCGCGCAATAACTTGAAAGCAATGAAAAAGGGCGACTTAGTGTTATTTTATCATAGCAATGAAGGGAAAGAAGTCGTCGGAATTGCGAAAGTTGTGAAAGAAGCTTACCAAGACCCAACTACCAGCGATGAACGTTGGGTTGTTGTAGATCTGGCTCCGCTTCAAACCTTGAAGAAGCCTGTCACGCTGGAGACAATAAAAGCCGATGAGCAGTTGCAGGATATAGCTCTTGTAAGACAGGGACGTTTATCCGTGATGCCCTTAGCACCAGAAGAGTTCGATCGTATCGTAGCGCTTGGAAGCTAATTGTAGAAGGTTGGGAGGATAAAGGTAAATGTGTAAGAGATTTTACCTTTAACCTTATATCCTAAACCATATACCTTATTTAGCGCCTATTTGGTTAAAGAAATTGTATAGTTCACTGGCTTCTTCGGGTTTCATCTTCCCTGCAAGTATCAAACGTAACTGGCGGCGACGTAAAGCACCATCAAATAATTCTTTTTCTTCCTCTGTCTCCGGCACCAATTCGGGAACCGCAATCGTACGTGAATTCTGGTCAATTGCTACGAAAGTGTAAAAAGCCTCGTTTGACTTAATTCTACTTCCAGATGGAATATTCTGGGCATATACCTGAAGCTGCACTTCAACCGATGTATTAAAAGCTCTCGTAACCTTTGCCTCTATACTAATCACATCTCCCAACTTAACAGGATGGCGAAATGATACGTTATCAACGGACGCTGTTACGACAATCCGATTGCAATGCTTCTGAGCGGATATAGCTGCGGCTATATCCATCCAATGCAATAGCCTTCCGCCCATCAAATTATTAAGCGTGTTGGTATCATTTGGTAAAACCAGTTCATTCATAATAGTGAATGATTCCTTTGCAAATTTCTTGTTCATGCCGCAAAGATAGGTAAACCCAACAAGATATTAATCGCGAATCGGCCCCTTACTGGATGTATTTACGGTACCAAATCCGATTAATTCTTCCCAGCGTGTAGCCGGCTTCCGATAATACACAAATACATCGTAGGTATTGCCTGTTTCAAAATGATGTCCATCATACCTATTTAACTGTTCTTTACCATTTATCTTGCTGATATAAGTGTAATGATAAAGCCCTTGTTTAAGAAGCAGCTCTCCTTGCCATTGCTTTTGATCCGGATCATATTTCATTTCGTTAGTCCCATCTGTCGCAAAGTTGTTAAATAATCCGGCAATGTAGATCTTTTCGTTCGCAGCAGGAGGCGATGACGTTTTTAAGGTGAAAGTCACAGCTGCATAATCGCCTTCAAAGTCACTATTCTCAAAATCGCTATTACGCAAAAAAAACTTTCCATCCTCGTCGTAAGAGAAGCTATAAGATTCTTGAGACAGGTCATGATCCAACATAACGGACATTCGCCGTATGCTATCTTTGCTGCTTGCACTGATCTGACCGGATAATAGACGGAAACTTCTTAAATCTAAATTTCTGAACTCATTTCCTCCATCAAAGTCTAAGGTCGCATTATTATTATAGATAAGTTGTCCGTCCCTTACAAACATTGGCTTCGTCAGTACTTCTTGCACATCATCCCTACGATTTTGCTTTACAACCAGTTTGATATCCTGATAAGGGTTATTAAGTTGGATGTTACCCAGATTGATCTCAAGGTTTAGTTTTTGGTTTTCCTTCCTTTTTATCACATTAAAAGAGGGAAGTGTCTTAATACCCACACTTACATCTTGTCTTAAAACGTAAAACCTTCTGGTTAAAATCAATCTTGCTTTATCCGCATCCTCATAAACCTTTAGGAGATAGTTGCCGGGCAGCTTCGGCATCATACTGCCTTCATTAGGAAATCGAAGTTCGTAATGCGTATATGCCTGGAGCGTATTAACGGAACTTTTATAATCATACAAGCGATCTTCCGTAAGGCCATCGATATACTCAATAGTGGAAAGATTGCTACTACGCCAGTCAGAGGTGCAGTGTTCGATTGTGTAATAATAAGTACGATTATCTGCTCGCAAATCATCAAAGGAAAGAAAAAACTGATCTCCTCCACCCAATGTCATCAGGGGAAGCGATTGTTCTTCCTTCGCGTGATAAAATTGAACTGATTTTATCACGGGTAAATAGTTTACATCTTCGTATCGAAGGTCTTGCTCCGGAGAGCGTTCCATTCGAACCCGTTTTTTCTCTTTTTTCTGCGCAGACACCTGTGTTGCATTGAATACAACAAGCATAAAGAAGAGGCCTAAAGAAAATCTCATGTATCAATTGGTATTAGTGCCGCCTAATTTACAAGAATTTCGATACAATAGTCCGATTTAAGTCCCTTCTAGTGTCAAAATTTCATCGGCCAGCGTTTCCCATCTCTGCTGAAATTGAGAGAGCTCCGCTTTCTTGCTGTCATAGCGTAAATTAATTTCTTTTAATTGTTGCGGGTTATTGTACAAAGCCTGATCGGTTAATTGCTCTTCAATAGCTGTAACCTCCTTTTCCAATTCCCCCACTTTTTCTTCTAAAACACTCAATTCTTTATTCAGCTTCTGCAATTGTTTGTGCTTATCCGGCGTTTCTGCATGATAAGTATTAATTTTTTTATTTTCCTCTTTCTTAGGAGTTGTATTTACCAGCGGCTTTTCTTTTACTATCGGTCTTTTCCACTGCCACTCTTCATACTCCTTATAGGTTCCGGGATATTCTTTTATTTCCTGATTTTCAATGTACCAGATCTTGTTAGCTACACTATCTAAAAAGTAGCGATCGTGCGAAACGGTGATCAATGTACCCTCGTATTGTTGAAGTGCTTGGATGAGGATATTAACCGATTGGATATCCAAATGGTTGGTAGGCTCATCAAGAATCAGAAAATTTGCATCCGCTGTCAATGCCTTTGCTAACGCCACACGCGACTTTTCACCGCCGGAAAGTACTTTAATTTTTTTAAAGGCGTCATCACCTGTAAATAGAAAGCATCCCAAAATGGAGCGTAACTCTGTTTCCGTGTGTTTTGGGGCAAATGCCTGTAACTCCTGCAAGATCTCATTTTCCAAATGTAGCGCTTCCAACTGATGCTGAGCGAAAAAGGTGGTCGTTACATTATGACCGGTTTCACTCTTTCCTTCAAAATCTTTATCTGCATTAGCAATAATACGTAATAGGGTGGACTTCCCCTTTCCATTTGCACCGATTAAGGCAATCTTATCGCCCTTCTCAATCACTGCATGTGCGTTCTTCAAAATAGGCACACCGGGATAAGCTTTTGTAATATGCTCCAGTCGGACTACATGACGGCCGGATTGTTTGCTAAATTTGAAGCTAAAATTGACGGTGGGGTTGTCGTCATCCACATCGTCCACACGTTCCATCCGTTCAAGCGCTTTTATACGTGACTGTGCCATTTTTGCCTTGCTCGCTTTAGCCCGGAAACGTTCTATCAACCGTTCTTCTTGTTTAATTTTAGCTTGCTGATTTTTAAATTGGCCAGCCTGAATCTCGTTACGCAAAGCCTTCTCTTCTAGGTAAAAACTATAGTTTCCTGCATATAGCGTAAGCTTTCCTTTTCTAGATTCTACTGTTTTATTAATAACGCGGTCCAAAAAATAACGGTCGTGCGAAACAATGACAATGGCCCCTTCAAATGCCTGCAAATAAGCTTCCAACCATTTAATGGAAGGTAAATCCAAGTGGTTGGTCGGTTCATCCAGCAACAAGATATCAGGTGCCTGTAATAAAATACGAGCCAGCATAACACGCATTCGCCATCCACCTGAAAATTCCGAGAGCTTTCGGCTCTGTTGCTCATCATCAAATCCCAGGCCCGCTAAAATCTCGTGGGCCCGGTATTCAATATTATATCCATCCAATGCTTCAAATTCAATTTGCTTATCGCTAAGCTTATGAATTAATTCCTCGCTATAATCCGTCTCCATCTTTTTCAGCAAGGTTTCTATCTCAGCATGCAGCTGGTTCTGTCTTTCAAATGCTTCCATGGCTACATGGAGAATACTCTTTTCCGATTCGTAAGAAAGCAAATCCTGATTAAGGTAACCGATCTTCAAGTCCTTTGCCATCGAGATGGTTCCGGACGTTGGCGTATATTCGCCTACTATGATGCGCAGCAGCGTTGTTTTTCCTGTTCCATTAGCGCCAATAAGGCCTACTTTATCACCTGGTTTTATATGCCAATTTGCATCGTCATACAATGCTCGGGCTCCTATTTCGAAAGTTAAATTATTAATAGCTATCATTGCGGGTGCAAAAGTACGATTTTTTTACGTTGCCTCAGTCAGTCAATTGTTTCATTGCCTAATTTTCATCATCTTTGCGCCATGTATAAACTAGTTAAACCGCTATTTTTCTTAATGAATCCTGAGTCGGCCCATCATAATGTTACGGGAGGCTTAAAAGCAGCTAATAAAATTTGGGGAGGCAGTAAACTGATCAGAGCCGCTTTTAATTATGAAGACGCTCGTCTACAGAAAACAGTTTTTGGTTTAACTTTTAAAAATCCGATCGGTTTAGCCGCAGGCTTTGACAAAAACGCTGAATATGTGGATGAACTTGTGGATCTAGGCTTCGGCTTTATTGAGATTGGGACGGTTACTCCAAAACCTCAATCCGGTAACGACAAACCGCGCATGTTCCGACTAACGGCAGACGAAGCTTTGATCAACCGAATGGGTTTCAATAATCAAGGCGTCGACGTTGCTGCAACGAGACTAAAGTTTTTGAAAAAAAGGAGCGAAGTCATTATCGGTGGAAACATAGGAAAAAACAAACTAACTCCTAATGAAGAAGCGGTAAATGATTATATTTTGTGTTTTGATGCACTTTTTGATGTGGTCGACTACTTTGTCGTAAACGTCAGCTCGCCTAATACCCCTGGGTTACGGGATCTACAGGAAAAGGCACCGTTAATGCATATCTTAAACACTTTACAGCAACGTAATCTTAAAAATGGCATATCTCGGCCGATTCTTTTAAAAATAGCTCCTGATTTAACAAACAGCCAGCTGGATGATATTATAGAAATTGTTACCACTACAGGAATTGCAGGCGTTATTGCTACGAATACAACCATTGACAGAGAGGGGCTCCGCTCGCCGATCAACTTAACTAGGGAAACAGGTGGGCTAAGCGGAAAGCCTTTAACCAAGCGTTCTACGGAAGTAATACGCTATCTGTCGGAAAAATCAAACAAAGCGTTTCCCATTATCGGAGTAGGGGGTATACACAGTGCAGAAGATGCGCTGGAAAAACTGGAAGCCGGTGCTTCTTTGGTACAGCTGTATACCGGATTTATTTACGAAGGTCCGGGGTTGATTAAGCGAATCTGTAAAAAGTTGAGTAGTCAAATAGGATAATAGGTAAGTAGGTAAGTAGGTAAGTAGTCGAAGCGAAAACACTCAACGACTTAACAACTCAACCGGTGCGCCAAGAGCAGTAGTCAAATAGGAAAATAGGTAAGTAGTCGAAGTGAAACCACTCAACGACTCAACGACTTAACTTTTCCCCAGGAAACGGATATTCCTCGTCAACCCCGAAAATTTTGCCCGCTTGACGGCAGACTTTTTAAAAACGCGTTGAAAAGTTTCCTCAGTAATTTCTTCCCAATCCTTCTTCGTCATCTCCAATAAGTCTGGATGTGGTTTAAAGGACTCTTCCGTATGAGGTTCAGCAAAACGATTCCAAGGACAAACATCTTGGCATACATCGCATCCAAACATCCAGTTGTCCATTTTACCTACAAACTGATCAGGAATCTCGTTCTTAAGTTCAATGGTCAGGTAGGAGATGCACTTACTTCCATCTACAATTTGCGGCGCAACAATAGCCTCCGTGGGGCACGCATCGATGCATCGCGTACAAGTTCCGCAATAGTCTTTTGTGGGAGCAAGATCGTAATCCAACTCAATATCAACTATCAGTTCACATAAAAAGAAGAAAGATCCTTTTTTTCTATTAATTAAGTTACTGTTTTTGCCAATCCAACCTAAACCCGAACGTTTAGCCCAAGCACGGTCCAGCACCGGAGCCGAATCCACAAATGCCCGTCCTCCTACTTCCCCAATCTCGTCCTGCATAAAGTGCAGTAACGACTTAAGTTTATTTTTAATTACCGTATGATAATCGACGCCATAAGCATATCTGGATATCTTTGGAGAATCTTTATCTATCTGTATATCAGAAGTAAAATAATTAAAACCTAACGATATAATAGACTTAGCACCTTCCACAAGGAGACGAGGATCCAATCGCTTATCAAAATGGTTTTCCATATAGTACATTTCGCCATGCATTTCCTCCTTTAGCCATTTTTCCAAACGCGGTGCCTCTTCCTCCAAAAAATCAGCTTTGGCAATGCCACAGAAAGCAAAACCTAAGCGCTTTGCTTCATCCTTGATTAATTTCGAGTACTTTTCTGCAGCAATTAACATAGTGCAAACTTAGTTAAATCGGGTATTAAATACAATGTAGCAATTACTGCTTGCTTATTGTTGTCGACTCAGCGCTTCGTTATGCTTCAATGATAAGGAGATCCAATGATCAAAAGCAGCTCGATCTTTAAATGCCTCTTCATAGACGAAAACGTAACCTTTCACCAAACGCTTTCCGTGTACCATAGGTTCACAGCCAGGTATTTCTAAGCACTCCTCATAAACAGCTGGTCCGATGCGACACATCAATCGATTGTCTCTCGCGCAGATACACATTTTATCGTTTACTAAAAAACAAATGCCCCCAAACATCGTTTTTTCCTTAATTGTTGGGATATCCATTAAAGCTTCCCTTAGTCTGTTTAATAATTTTTCATTAACTTTCATTGAAATATTACTTTTGATGGCAACAAAACTGATTTTTATCCGACAATACTGAAAATGGACAAGAGATAATATGGATTCGTACTTCTAATATAAAAAATTAAACACAAAATTTAATAACTAATAGCCAATAACTAACAACTAATAACTAACAACTAATAACTAACAACCAACAACGAATAATCCATGCTTTATTGGCACAAGATAGGTCCGGATTTGCTCCCTGCCGTAAACACAATTAGAAAAGTTAGGATTGGAGGAAAAACGATATGTTTGATCGACTACGAACAGGAACTTTTTGCTACAAGCTACAAATGCCCACATGCCGGTGCAGATCTAAGCGCAGGCTGGTGTGAAAATAAACAGATCATCTGTCCGTATCACCGGCATGCTTTTGATCTATCTAATGGACATGGAGCAGCCGGGCAGGGTAATTATATTAACGTATATGCCTTGGAAAAACGGGGAGAAGACTGGTATGTAGGTATTAAACGGAATTTTTTTCAACGTATATTTCGCGGGTAATTTAATGACACAGCGTTGTTCCTGACTTTGGATAGAGTAGTGGGCTCAAGTAGGCTATATCTAAGTTTGCCCCCCTAAGAATAAACCAGACACCCATTATAAGAAACAAGAATGGAATCAATCCGATAAAATTCAAACGAATTCGTTTTCGAAAATAATGACCGCAAACAAGAGCGATGAGTAGGAGGGGAACTGTTCCTAAACCAAAGAATGCCATAAAAATAAACCCATTAACAGGAGACCCCGTGTTCAAAGCTGCTGCCAAAGCAAGATAAACCATTCCACAAGGAAGCAAGCCATTCAACAGACCTACAACAAAATGTCCCCCGGGACGTTGGATCCAATAGCCCATTTTATTGAACAACGGTTGCCAAAAAGTGCCTCCATATGAAAATGAGCCTTTTCCATACCGCTGTAAAAAATAATACAGGGCAAATAAGAGCAAGATAATGCCGGTAACAAGACTCATATATTGTTGCCAGCCCCGTATTAAAGTGCCAGCTCCAAGTAATCCCAATACAAAGCCCAAAAGACCATAAGTGAGAATCCTTCCTAACTGATATAACAGATGTATACCTACTTGCTTTGCCCACGATACGTTCATTGCCGGTAAAGCGAACATAAGAGGTCCGCACATGCCTACACAATGAACACTTGAAATTACTCCAATAAAGAAAGCAAGAATCATACTTTAATATTTAAAGTTTAGTTCAAATATAATTGCTCTTCCTGGAGGTAAGACCGCTGCTGACTTTCCCAATCGAGCTTAATATGCCATACCCCTTTTTTCAGGTTTTTAATTGGGAGACGGTAGACCGACTTTGATGTAATAAAATGAATACGTTGGTCTAAAGATCTGTTGGATGACCTTATAAAATCGACCATTCCCTTATTATTTTCTTCTGCAAAAGAAAGCACCAAACTATCTCTCACGACGTTCAAGGTAACTTTTCGTTGATACCGAACAAGATTTTCCTTCTTTTTATAGACACGCTCATAGTCCAACCCCTTCTCATAATAGTCTGTCTCTTCAAGCGTGTCTGTGTCTTGGTTGACCATATAGATTCCAACAGCAACGATGGATGACATGGCGATGGCCATTCCTATAACGATTCTCATTCCCCAATTCATACCCTAATTATTAATACAATCTTTATTTACGTGAGGCTGCGGGCGGTGCGACAAAATTGGTCCTCATTTTTTTCAGGATTTTCCCTTCAGAACTAATATTTACTACGACATCGGTTTTATATACGTTGATAGATTTTTTAGGTCTTATCAAGAATAGGGAAAACCGTACCGTTTCACCTGGTACCAATACCTTTTTAGCTTGAAGCACTTGAACTGAAAAATGCTTATCAACGCAGCTAAGATCAAAAGGGATATCCTTGGACGATTTATTTGTAAGCTCCATATTATACAGATTGGTAACAGTACCATCATCTCTGAAAATATAACTTGTACCGCTTGCCCGTAGCAAGGTTCCGTCTACTACATTTCTAGTGATCAGCAAGCTCAAAAATACACCGATAAGTACAACCAGAACCGCACTATAAGCAACCGCACGTTTATTTTTCTTTTGCGCCGATCCAAATTCAATCTCATTCTGTGAATAAAAACCGATTAGATTTTTTGGACGATGAATTTTTTCCATAACTCCATTGCACACATCAATGCATGCGGTGCAATTAACGCACTCCATCTGAATCCCGTTTCTGATATCTATTCCGGTAGGACATACGTGCACACATAAGTGACAATCCACACAATCACCACGCAAGTCGGCTTCTTGCCCTTTTCGAATAGGCCCTCTTGGTTCCCCACGTTTATAGTTATAGACAACGGAAATGCTCTGCTCATCCAGAAGTACCCCCTGCAATCGTCCATAAGGACAAATCGTTGTGCATACAATTTCGCGAACAAAGCTGAATACCGCGTAAAATACGAGCGTAAACAGCATAATGAAAATAAAACCGACGAGATGATTCTGTACGGGTTCGGTTATGATAGAAAAAAGCATATCAATACCGATAATGTAGCTCAAAAGTAAATTAGCAATCACGAAGGAAATAAGAAAAAACATGGTATGTTTACTTATTTTTTTCATCAATTTCTCTTTGGTCCAATCCCCTTCATTTAAGCGCCGCTGCTCGTTGGCATCACCTTCTATCCAATATTCAACGCGCCTGAAAACCAATTCCATAAAAATAGTCTGTGGACAGGCCCAGCCACACCAAACCCTCCCATATACAACCGTAAAAAGCACAATGCAGACCATGGCTATCAGCATGCCAAATACAAAAATGTGTAAATCCTGTGGATAAAATACCGCTCCGAAAACACAAAACTTGCGCTCAATTATATTGAACATTAAAAAAGGTTCACCCTCAATTTTGAGAAAGGGAGCTAGTAACAACAGCGTTAACAGGAAATATCCGACATATTGTCGATAGCTGAAAAGTCTACCGGTAACCTTTTTTGCATAAATCCAGCGCCTCTTATTCTTTTGTGTATTGGTTGCTAAGGCCATTTGTTTCATCTGTTCTTTTGTTCATTAGCATATCGCTCAATTCGCGCTTTGATGCTGTTCATTAAGATTTCCTTGGGGAGCCTTTGCGTTTGGCGGATTGGTACCCTGAAGTGATAAAATATAATTGGCTACTTGTGCTATTTTAGAAGGTGATAACTGCTGCTCCCAAGCGATCATGCCTTTATCGGGCACGCCGCGTTTTATGGTCTTAAATACGTCTTTTATACTAGCCCCATGAAGCCAATAATTGTCCGTGAGATTCGGACCGATTCCCCCTTCTCCAACGGCACCATGACAAGCAATACAGTTTTGATCGAAGATCGCCTTTCCTTCGGCAATTACCTCCGGACTTTTGTCTACTTCAACGGAATTTTCATCCACATTGTCTACTTGGCTCGCTAAATAGGCTTTACGCTCTTGTTCGGCCACGCGCATTTCCTTCTTATATTCATCGTTCTGATTCATCCCCCAACCAAAAACGTGATAAACGGATAAATAAACGACACCAAATACCATGGTAGCGTAAAAAAGCCCCATAAACCAGGCGGGTGTTGGATTATCCAATTCCCTGATATCATCATAAGCATGGTCAATTACTAAGTCTTCTTCCTCCGAAAGCGGACGTAATCCCATTACATTATTCCACCATTGTTTTAAGTGCGCACGCTTTTCCTTTTGTTTAGCCTTGGTAGCCGCTTTCGCAGCAGCCTCAATTTCAGGCATCATCACATGAACAATCGTCTTAAACGCCTTATTTAGTACGATCGCCGCAATTAGCACCGTCAACACCACGATTAACAGGCTTATCAGTAAAACATCCTGATGGATATTTCCGCTTCCCCAGCCCCTTTCGGACGTCGCATTATTTATCTGTAATAATAAGTTATTCATACCTGATCGTTAATCTAAAACCTGTTCGTTTTCCATTTTTTCATTTTCCAGTGGAAGTTGGCTCATGTAATCGCTGTATGGCTTTCTCATGCGAAACAGCCATATGGCCACAAAAACAAAAAACACAAAGAAGATCCATAACGAGAGGATAAGATACCACTCATCTCCTCCTAAATCTATTATTTGCTTAAACATATTTAAATATTTATTTTTCAGTTACTTTTATATCCGTACCTAACCGTTGTAAGTAAGCTATTATGGCAATAATTTCTCGGTCATTTAGCACGTCTACCTCACTTTGTTTCAAATCGTCTACAATAGATTTCGCTTGCTGTAGCAGGTCTTTATTTGCGTAATTTTCATACTCCTTCGGGTAGGGAACGCCCAATTTACGCATGGCTGTAATTTTTGCAGCGGTACTCGCCGTATCTATTTTTTGATTGATCAACCAGGGATAAGGAGGCATAATACTCCCTGGTGAGGTGAGGGTAGGATCTAGCAAATGGTCATAGTGCCATTTATTTGGGTATTTTTTACCAACACGATGCAAATCGGGCCCTGTGCGTTTTGATCCCCAAAGAAAGGGGTGGTCATAGACAAATTCGCCCGCCTTACTGTACTCTCCGTATCGAACGGTTTCTGAGCGAAAGGGACGAACGGTCTGTGAGTGACAATTAACACAACCTTCTCGGATATAAATATCCCGACCTTGCAGTTCTAAAGGCGTGTAGGGCTTCACGCTACTGATGGTAGGAACATTCGATGAAATCATGAAAGTTGGCATCATTTCAACCATACCACCGATCAGTATAACAATAAGGGCAATGACCATAAAAAGTGCCGGTTTACGTTCCAGTCTTCTATGAATTGATTTCTCATTCGTATGGACGGGAGGAAGCGCCATCGCTTCTGCCGGTTCATTGGCAATTAATTTCCCCTTCTGCATGGTACGAATAAGGTTATAGGTCATTAGTAAAGCACCGCTAAGGTATAAAGCACCACCTATTGCCCGCAACATATGCATAGGAAGGATCTGTAGAGTCGTCGACAGAAAAGTGGGATATTTCAACACACCCTCTGGCGTAAATTCCTTCCACATAAGCCCTTGAACGACCGCGGCCCAGTACATTGGTATGGCATAAAAGAGAATACCGAGGGTACCAACCCAAAAATGCACACTAGCCATTTTTTTAGAGTGTAAAGTCGTGCCATATATCTTCGGAATAGCCCAATATAAAATGGCAAAGGTCATGAAACCATTCCAACCCAATGCACCTACGTGCACATGTGCTACAATCCAATCGGTAAAGTGCGCAATTGCATTTACCTGTTTTAAAGAGAGCATCGGTCCTTCAAAAGTTGCCATGCCATAAGCAGTTAGCGCAACCACCATAAATTTTAGAGTAGGTTCCGTACGTACCTTATCCCAAGCACCTCTCAAGGTCAATAAACCATTAATCATACCGCCCCAGCTTGGAGCGATCAGCATGATTGAAAACACAACACCTAACGATTGGGCCCAACTTGGCAAAGAGGTATACAGCAAATGGTGTGGCCCGGCCCATATATAGATAAATATGAGCGACCAAAAGTGGAGTATGCTTAGTTTATACGAGTAAACCGGTCTGTTCGCCATTTTTGGAAGAAAATAGTACATCATACCTAAATAGGGTGTTGTCAGAAAAAAAGCCACGGCGTTATGGCCATACCACCATTGTACCAGTGCATCTTGTACTCCTGCATATAAATAATAACTTTTCCAAGCAGCAATCGGTAATTCAACGGAGTTTACGATATGAAGCACTGCAATCGTTACGAAGGTTGCTATATAAAACCAGATGGCAACATACATATGACGCTCGCGTCTTTTGATAATCGTTCCGAACATATTGATGCCAAATACGACCCAGATAAGCGTTATCGCAATGTCAATTGGCCATTCAAGCTCAGCATATTCGTGTGAAGTGGTGAAACCGAGCGGTAAAGTGATCGCGGCTGCGAGAATAATCAATTGCCAGCCCCAAAAGTGAATACGGCTCAATAAATCGCTATACATACGGGCCTTGAGAAGGCGCTGTAGGGAGTAGTAGACGCCCATGAAAATTCCGTTACCGACAAAGGCGAAAATAACGGCATTGGTATGTAGAGGTCGTATTCTTCCGAAGGTTGTAAAGGGTGTATTAAAATTCATGAAAGGCCAGACTAATTGTACTGCTACGAGAAGTCCGACAGACATGCCTACAATTCCCCAGAAAATAGTGGCTATACCAAAATTTCTTACAATTTTGTTATCGTAATTGAATGTTTCAAGCTGCATAGTTTAGTATTTTTACGGAGGTAAAAGTACGATGGTCCAAATAGCCGACGAGTGATATTGATCGGACTAAAAGGTGATTGTTATCACTTATTTAATTCGCTCTCATCTACCCCTTTTTCGTTTTCTTGCCCATCGAAAATAACATCATCTTCGAAAAGAATACGTATGGCCGGGGTGTAGGTATCATCGTGTTGTCCATTCTTATTCGCCCAAAAAAAAGCGCCTAAAAAGAATAACGCGATGAACACACTACAAGCTATCAAAAAGAATATTGCGCTCATTACAAAGTATATTTACGAGCATAAAGCCTGGTTGTCAAACTGGTGAAACTAATAATGGTGATGGTGCTTAAAGGCATTAAAATCGCAGCTAACAAGGGCGATAGATTGCCTTGTGTCGCGAAATACATACCCACTATATTGTATAGAAGGGAAATAGCAAAACTACAGTAAATAATATGCATTGCTTTTTTTGAAAATCCGAGAAACCGACAGAACTTACTAAAAGATGTTCCGCTCATAATGGCATCACAAGCCGGTGAAAAATTATTAACATCATCACTCACCGCTAGTCCTAAATCAGCACACTTGAGGGCTCCTGCATCATTTAAACCATCACCGATCATCGCAACTTTTTTTCCATTTTGCTGTAAGCCGCTTATGTAATGCAACTTGTCGGCCGGTAGCTGATTAAAATTCAAATAATCTCGCTGAGGAAAAATAGACGATAAGGCGCTTGAATCTCGATCAACATCCCCTGATAACAAATGTAGTTCGTACGAACTGCTGAGTGCTTTGATAAGCGATTCCAGTCCATCTCGCCATTTTTGCTCCATGGAGAAAACACCTCTTACATGTCCACCAATTCGTACATAGGTGCCAGGCCCTTTATAGAACTGCTCATCGGTACCAACAACAAAAGAATAACTTCCGATTAAAACTTCCTTATTTTTTATGATCGCCCGTATTCCCTTTCCCGGTATTTCAGCATAAGAGCTTATCGGCAACATTTCGCAAGTACCCTGTAATGATTGAACTATTTTACGACTGAGTGGATGGTTGGAATTTCGACATACAGAAAACACCATGGATGCTTCCGTAGCTGGCAAGCTACCTTTGAATGGGAGTTCCTCCTGATGAAGCGTACTGATGGTCCCTGTTTTGTCAAACACCAGCGTGTCGATCCCCGCCATTTTTTCAATAGCCAAGGTATCCTTCATAAATAGACCATTCCGATCAAAAACGCTAAGTACCGCTGATAGCGTAAACGGTGAGCTTAAAGCCAGTGCACAGGGACAACCGATAATGAGAACGGCCGTAAAGGCCGACCATGCTCGCCCGGGTTCGCCTATGTAAAACCAAAAAAATAAGCTTATAAAAGCAATCAATAAGAGAATGGGTGTAAAATAACGACTGATTTTATTGCTGAACGATTGAAAGGAAACTTGCCCTTTCTTATTTTTCTGATCATTCCAAAGGCTTGTTAAATAACTTTGTGACACGGGTTTCACCACCTCCAATTCAATTGCTTGTTCGGTTTGTTTGCCACCTGCATAAATAATTTCGCCAAGTATTTTATCAACAGGGTTTGATTCACCAGTGACAAAACTGAAATCAATACAGGCAGCTCCTTTTAACAAAATCGCATCTGCCGGAATAATTTCATTGTTTCTGATCAAAATACGATCACCAACCTGTAACGCGGACAATGCCACTGTTTTTTCTTCGCCTGCATCAATTTTGGTAACCGCTACCGGAAAGTAAGATCGGTAGTCTCTTTCAAATGAAAGATGATGATACGTCTTTTGTTGTACCCATCGCCCAATCAGTAAAAAGAATAGTAAGCCACAAAGTGTATCGGAAAACCCAGCTCCCGAGCCAGTTAAAATCTCCCACACAGAGCGAAGAAAAAGAACGATTATACCTAAAGTGAGCGGAATATCTAAGTTTAGACGCCCTTGCCGGATACTTTTAATACTAGAAACGAAATAATCTTGCCCGCTATAGAGCATAATGGGCAAGGTAAAAAGCAAATTGACAACACCAAATAGCTGGGCATAGTTTCTCTCAAAAGTCCCTAGTCCAAAATACTCCGGAAAACTGATCATCATTGAATTGCCAAAACAAAAACCCGCAACAGCTATTTTTCTCACCAGTCTATTGCTGTCTTTTTTCTTCCTTTTCGACGATGTGTCTTTCAGGGTAATGATCGGTGCATAACCGATTTCTGTGAGTAGTTCAACTAGTTGCTTTAGTTTTATGATGTCGTGGCAAAATGTAATACGTACCTCTTTCCGTAGAAAATCGGCACGTGTGTTGGTTATACCTCGATGAAGCTTATGAAGTTTTTCCAATAACCATATGCAAGAACTACAATGTATAGTAGGGACATAAAAAGTAACGACGGCTATATGATCATCTTTATAGTCCAACAAGCTATTTGCGATGCTTTCATCTGCCAAATAAAAGTACTGGCTCTTATCTTTACGGACGGAGATGCCTGGATGTGTATTGTACTTGTAATAATGCGTAAGTTTATGCTGGTTTAATACCTGATAAACGCTTTTGCAACCTAAGCAACAGAAATCATGGCCGTCAACCTCATAATTCGCTTTTACAACTACGTCACCACAATGGAAACAATGCTGTTCCTTTTGTATGTCCTTAAGCGGGGTCATATCTTATACAGCTTTACTAAATAATGGTTTATTTGCCGTTTCAGCATGATGATATTCGTCAAAAGCCATACAAATAACGCGTAGGAATGACTTACCAAGATCTGTTACAATCAGTTCTTTTGCTCCAAGTAAAACTAAACCATCTGCAATAAGCGGTTTTAGCCTTTTTAGAACTCCCGGTGAACCTTGTACGTCAGACAAAGGAAGCCTACCTTCACACATTAGGCGAAGTATCTGTTTTTTTACGGAAAGATCGTGCTCCGTTTGTAAATGGCCTTTTTGAAGCGGAAACTGTCCTTTTTCGACCATGCCTCGGTATTCTTCTACTGTTTTTACATTTTGGGCGTAGGCTGTTCCTACATCACTGATCGCCGAAACACCCAGTCCCAATAGGAGGGAAGGCCTGATATCGGTATACCCCATAAAGTTGCGATGAAGTTTACCTACTCTAGCTGCAAGTGCTAAACTATCGGTCGGAAAAGCAAAGTGATCCATGCCAATATCTATGTAGCCCGCATTTACAATCATCTCCTTTCCAACATAATAGAGTTCCAATTTTGCTTCATCCGATGGCAGATCATCTTCCGTATATAGGCGCTGCCCTGGTTTCATCCATGGAACATGCGCATAACTATAAAAAGCGATTCGATCCGGATGCATAGCGATAGTCATTTGAATGGTGTCTTTAATCCGCAACAAAGATTGCTTTGGTAAGCCATAAATAAGATCAAAATTGATCGATGTATAACCGATTCGTCTTGCTTCTTGCGTAACACGAATAACGTCCGCAGGGCTTTGTTTTCTATTGATTATACGTTGCACTTCGGCGTCAAAATCCTGAATTCCTAAACTTAAACGTCGAAACCCCAGCGCAAACAATGCATCCAGGTGTTCACGTGTTGTATTTGCAGGGTGGGCTTCAAAAGAAAAAGCTGCATGTTCATCAACATGCGCATACTGGATAATTTCTTTGATGAGATAGCTTAAGTTCTCCGGACTAAAAAAAGTTGGGGTTCCACCTCCTAAATGAAGATCTACAATTTTTGGTTTTACGCTCATTTGTGCCAAATACAGTTGCCATTCTTGAAGTACCGAATCGATATAAGGTCTCTCAACGCTATGATTTTTTGTAATCCGTGTATTACAACCACAATAGGTACATAATCGCTCACAGTAGGGTAGATGTATATACAAACTGATTTCACCGGCCACATTAGCGGCAACTCGCATAGCTGATACCCACTGGTCAACTGTCCAATCAGTAGTTACCCAATATGGGACAGTCGGATAACTCGTATAACGCGGTGCAGCTATATTATATTTTTTCGCGCAGTTGATCAATTGCTTTTCCATACTACTTTGCTAGATTTCTTCTGTATTATGTTTATTCGTACTAATGCAGTCATGACAGCAACAGGCACGGCCGACACAGCGGCCAGCCTCCCATAAATCTAAATTGTGAATGGTCTGTTTGGCTGTATTTTCAATCGACTGATCGTTGCTGGGATTATTGGCTACTTTAATACCTAGTTCCGCAGCACTTGCTAAGTCGATATGGGCAGTTGATTTCGATCGGGTGATCACATTCTTTACGCCCATTTGTTTGAGAGAAATAAGTAAGGACTTGTCCAAAACATCTGTTCCGGAAATAATAATAACAGTCTTTCCTGCGCAATAAGGTAGAGTGGAAGCATTCAACGCATTCGAAATAAGCGTTAAATCATGCGTTTTGGCATTTGATCGAACAAGGTGTTCTTTTTCATCGACATTTATACTGTAAGCGGTGGCTTTCATAGTGCTGATTCGTTATCGCTATTTTTATAGCGCCTAAACAAAGCTAAATTGAATCGAGCACGAACACGATGAATCCTGTCATACAAAAAAGTAATATTCATTACTTTTTGTATGACAGGATAAACACACTTCAATAATTATTGTTTAATGGTACTCAGCTTAGAAATGGAATGAATACGAATTGCATTCCCCTCTTTTGAAAGTAATTTTTCCTCTTTAAAATCCGCTAAGGTCCGGCTAATCGTTTCATTAGCTGTTCCCGCGAGGGCTGCCAGATCATCCCTGGAAATACGGATCACACATTCGTCGGCATTTTGGTCTCCTAAAAATTTTTTCGATACAACCACCAAGGCATCGGCAACCCTTTTTCGTACGGTGTGATAGGCCAACCGTAATAATTGCTCCTCCTTTTCCCGTATGTTTTCAGAAAGTAAACCAATAAATTTCTGAGCAATGGCCGGATTTTGGTATAGCAGCTCAAAAAATACATCCTTATTAATCAAACATAGTTCCGTTTCCTCAATCGTTTGGGTATTATCAGAATATTTTTCGTGTGCCAAAAGTGCCTCATAACCAAAGTAATCCCCCGTTGTAAAGATATTAGTAGATAATTCGCGTCCATCATGATAAAAGAGATAGCTCCTAACTTTTCCGGATTTAACCTTGTAGATATAAAGTGGTTTATCCCCTTCCTCATAAATGCTCTGCTTTTTTTTATAATTTTTTGCCCTTCCTTTAAGATGCAAATCGTTGAGGAGATGATTTTGATCTTCTTCACTTGCTATATGCAAGGGCTTCCTTTTATCAGTAATCTCCTTCTTTCTAAGTCTCGTTTCGATCGCATTAAGCAATTCTACATCATCAAAAGGTTTCGTCAGGTAATCATCGGCCCCCATTTCCATTGCTTTTCGCATATCGGCACGCTCTGCCTTTGCTGTAAGGAAAATAAAGGGAATGCTTGCAGTTTCCTGATGCTTTCCTAACAGGAACAAAACACCGTAACCATCCAGGTTAGGCATCATAATATCGCAAAGTATAATATCAGGTTTATTTTTTAGCGCCAGTTCAACACCTGATCTGCCTTCTGTAGCACTAAACACCCGATACCCGGCCAGTTCCAAAATCTCCACTGTGCTTTCTCTAATATCATCGTTATCTTCAATGATCAATACGTTTTTCATGAAAACTATTTTTTATCTGCTTACCAAAGACATGAAACCATTAACTAATTAATTTTTAAAGATCAATGTAAAAGTCGTTCCTTTATTAACTTCGCTCTTACACATTACTTCACCTTTCATTAAATGTACGTATCGCTTTACGATATTCAATCCAAGCCCCGTCCCTGGAATATTTCCTGTGTTATTCGCTCTAAAAAAGGGTTCAAACAGGTTTTTTTGTTCATCAAATGGAATTCCTATCCCATTATCTTTGATCGTAATAATACAGGAATCTCCGTTTATTTCGCTATTAAACTCAATAAACGTGTTTTCACCCGAATATTTAATAGCGTTTGAAATGAGATTAAGAATGCTATTCTTAAGAAGATTTGGGTCGATCCGAAATTTGCCAATCTCGCCGGTATGCTGGTAAACAATATGTTGATTCTGCTTTGCCAAAAGCTGCATTTCTTCAATAATATCTTCTGCTAATCTGATTAAATTGACTTCTTCCTCAACAGCAGTGACTTTTCCTGCTTCCAGACGTTCCAAGGATAGAAAATCGTTGAGAATATTCGTAAGCAATTGAACGGACCCTTTAATTTTGTTCGTATGCTTGGTAATATTATCAAAATCATGTTTGTCCAGATACTTTTCAATTAAAGATGCTGAAAGTTGTACGGAGCTAAGGGGAGTTCTAAATTCATGAGAAGCCATAGAAACAAATCGGGATTTCATTTGGTTAAGATCCTTTTCCTTTTCTAAAGATAGGCTAACATCCGCTTTAGCTTCCTCTAACTCACCAATCAGTTTAATAAGATCCTTGGTTCGTTCTGTAACCTTCATCTCTAGTTCCGCGGTATATTCTTTCAATTTCTCTTCAGCCTCTTTTTGCTTAGAAAGATCATGAATAAAACCCGTAAAGATTTTCCGATCTTTATAATTCACTTCACTTACTGCTAAACGAAACGGAAAGGTCGTCCCATCTCGACGTTTTCCTCTTACTTCACGACCTATTCCTATAATATGTTTTACACCGGTCGTCAGGTAATTGTGGATATATGAATCGTGCCGACTGCGGTCGGGTTCGGGCATTAACATCGAGATATTATTACCAATGATTTCGCTGTTATCGGAGTAACCGAATAAGGCCATAGCAGCCGGATTGATTGACTCTACAATCCCTTTGTTGTCAATTGTAATAATACCATCAATCGCATTGCGAATAATCGCCTCAAGTAATTTCCCTGTTTCCATATAAGCACCTTAAGCACCCAATATAAACACTTTTACCGTAACAAAAAAGGCGCGTTGAAACGCGCCTTCCGATTTCTTTCAAGTGCAAAATTTTATTTTTTATTTTTGCCCGCTTGTTGTTGCTGACGCATATACTCTTCCATTCTTTTTTGGAAGGTTGATTTTTTACTTGCCTCAGGTTTCTTTTTATTGGCTTGTATCATCGCGTGTATCTTCTCATCATTAATTGATTGTCTAATGAAGAACTGTATTACAAACGTTAAACAGGTCGATAAGAAGTAGTAATAATTAAGACCCGCAGGATAACTATTCAATACAAAGAAAAATATTAATGGCATAAAATAACCGATATATTTCATTTGTCCTGTTGCTCCGGACACCATATTGTTATACCAGGTGGATAGTAGCGTGGCACAAGTCATCAATATACACATTAAACTAATGTGATTTATATTGATGATCGGGATCATCGGAAAATTAACTATTGAATCGTAGGTTGACAGATCTTTCATCCATAAAAAACTTTCCCCCCTCAGTTCAAAAAGATTAGGAAAGAAAAAGAAGAAGGCGATCATGAAAGGCATTTGTAAAAGCATCGGAATACAGCCTCCCATCGGATTCACACCGGCTTGTTTGTAGAGTTTAAGATATTCCTGCTGTAATAATGTTTGGTTATCTTCACCTACCTTTGCTTTAATCTCATCCATTTCAGGCTTCAGTACCCGCATTTTAGCCATCGAAACATAGGACTTATAGGTAAGCGGAGAAAGTACAATCTTTAATAATACCGTCAACACCAAAATAATGAGACCATAGTTCCAATTAAAGCCTTCCAATAGGTTAAACACTGGTAGCGTAATAAAGCGGTTGATCCATTTCATTGGTCCCCAACCCATATTGATCTGCTTTTCCAAATCGTGTCCTTGATCCTTTAATATGCTGAACTTATTAGGTCCAAAGTAAAAAGACATTGGATACGTATTAACGTCCTGTCTGTTAAAATCAAGGCTCATATTAGCAGCAAACGATTTTACAATTTCGTCACTATTAACAGTGCTTACCTTAAGCGTACCTCCATTAAAGCTATTCTTTGCGATCAAGACATTAGAAAAGTAATGCTGCTTAAAGGATATCCAATCAGTTTTTCCTACATCCTTTGTTTCATCCTTGGTGGTACTTAATTCATTAACATCGCCGTCAAATTCCTTAAAGTAAGCGGTCGAACGATTCCGCTCATCCTTCATATCTTTTTCTTTCTGCGGAAGATCGGCTTGCCAATTCAGTACTAATTTAGTCTCGGTAGGAGCCACCACATCTTGCATACCTTTGGTTACAATGGTAAATCCTAACTGATGGCTGTTACCTTTCAGGCTATAGACATAGTCGATATATTTATTCTCAGCATAAGACAGTCGCATAACCAAAGAAGCCGAATCCGTATTCTCTACCACAATGGGCTCTTTAGCCTGCGGAATAAAATAAAGGTCATTCGTATTAATGTTGACACCGGCCGTTGAAAACTGTAAACCAAAGCGATTTTTGTCACCTCCAAATAATACCAAAGGTTTTCCAAGGTAATCTTTTTCTCCTTTTACTTCAACAGATTTAACGCGGCCACCCTTTGTACTGATTGTTGCTTTGATAAATTCATTTTCAAGTGAAATAAGTTCTTCGTTTCCTACTTTCGCGCCACCAAAAGGACCCGACATTTGCGTCGAATCTACTGTAGAGGCCTCTAAACCTTGTTGTGCTGCAAAAAGACTATCCGTCGTTTTTTTTGTTTCAGGACTTTTGGCCTGCGCTATGGAATCCTGTAGCTGTTGTTCCTTTTTAATCTCCTCTTCCGAGGGTTTCATAAAAAATACCGAACCTGCCAAGATGATCATAATCAGGAACAGGCCAGTAAAGGTATTTCTATCCATCTTTTAATATTACTGAATCAGTCTAAAATATATTTATTGAAATTGACTATATTTATTTCAAATTGTTACCGTTTCCCCGCTTTTATTAAAGAAGCGGCCACAAAGTTAACAAAAAGTGGGTGAGGATTTGCTACTGTAGACTTTAATTCCGGATGAAATTGTCCACCCACAAAAAATGGATGGTCTTTCAGTTCGATGATTTCCACCAAATTATTATCCGGATTGATACCCGATGCAATCATGCCCGCTTTTTCATACTGTTTTAGATAGTCATTGTTAAATTCATAACGATGTCTATGTCGCTCACTGATACGCTGCTTCCCATAAATGGCAGACGCTTTGGTACCTTTTTTTAGCTCACAGGGATAGGCCCCAAGACGCATAGTTCCTCCCATGTTTTTTATATTTTTTTGATCTTCCATTAAGTTAATAACCGGATGTTTGGTTTTTTTATCCATCTCATAACTATTGGCATCTTTCAATCCTAATACATTTCTTGCAAACTCGATCACCGCTACCTGCATGCCCAAGCAAATACCAAAAAACGGAATATTATTTTCCCGCACATATTTGATAGCAGCAATTTTGCCTTCCAAGCCACGCTCTCCAAAGCCGGGAGCCACCAATACGCCATCTAAGCCCTTTAATTTCTCTTCAACATTGTCGTTATTAACACTCTCTGCAGCTATGCTTCTTACCGTTACCTTACATTCGTTCTGAGCGCCTGCGTGGATAAAGGATTCATTGATTGATTTGTATGCATCCGGAAGCTCCACATATTTACCCACCAAACCTATTTTAACCTCTGCGGTTGGGTTTTTCACTCTTCCCAGAAAGGCCTTCCAGTTCTCTAAATCAGGTTCATTTTTATTGGAAAGCTTAAGTTTCGCCAGTACGGTTTTATCAAGCTGCTCTTTCAACATTAAAAGCGGAACATCATAAATCGATGAGGCGTCAGCCGATTCAATAACAGCATTAATGTTTACATTGCAGAACAAGGCAATTTTTTTCCGGATATCATGACCTATACGATGCTCGGTTCTACACACCAAAATATCAGGCTGTATACCATACTCCAATAGCATCTTAACCGAGTGTTGGGTTGGTTTTGTTTTGAGTTCGCCCGCAGCAGCAAGATAAGGCACAAGAGTCAAATGGATTACCAGCGAGTCATTGTTGCCTAGTTCCCAACGCAATTGCCTTACCGCTTCTATAAATGGCAACGATTCAATATCTCCTACGGTGCCTCCTAATTCGGTGATAACAATATCGTATTCTCCTGTCTCGCCCAGCAGACGCATCCGACGTTTAATTTCATCGGTGATATGAGGTACCACTTGAACCGTTTTACCAAGATAGTCGCCCGCACGCTCCCGTTCAATCACATGCTGGTAAATACGACCGGTTGTCACATTGTTAGCTTGTGATGTCGGTGTATTCAAAAATCGCTCATAGTGCCCTAGGTCAAGGTCGGTCTCCGCACCGTCTTCAGTCACATAACACTCGCCGTGTTCATAGGGATTCAAGGTACCTGGATCAATATTAATGTATGGATCAAATTTTTGAATAGTAACCCGGTATCCTCTCGCTTGAAGTAGTTTTGCTAATGAAGCTGAAATAATACCTTTACCTAAAGATGAAGTAACACCGCCCGTAACAAAGATGTATTTGGTCATGATATAAAAAATGGAAATTATTGCTGTTTATTTATGTAATGCAATTACAGCATGTTCTTGTACGGGGTACAAAAGTAGAATTTTTTTTGGTCTTTTTTGTCATATATTGATTAATTCTTAGCAAATATCGTAAGTAGTTGAGTTGTTGAATGGTTAAGTAAGGGAGTCGTTAATTAGCCGATGGGATGAATAGCCGATGTGATAATTAGCCAATGGGATGATTAGCCGATGGGACGATGGGCTTGTATACGTTTAAGCTTACTGCTTATAACTTGAGGCTTAATATAAAGCTGGTTGCCGATAGCTAAAAAGTGGCAGTTGCGGTGGCACAAGCTTAAAGCTTATAGCTTATAACCTATGGCCTAATACCTAAAGCCAATAGCTTATCAAAATAATTTACTATTTTTACGGTCATAATCAAAACGATACATTTTGGATTTTAGTGAATTTAATTTTGATGACAGGCTTTTAGAGGGGCTCATGAGTATGGGTTTCAAGATACCCACCCCCATCCAACAGCAAGCAATACCTGTCATCGCGGAGAAACATGATCTTATAGCCTGCGCACAAACCGGCACCGGAAAAACGGCGTCTTATTTATTACCTTTAATGGATGCCATTTGCAAAAATGACGATCGGCCATCAATAAGTGCGCTCATTTTAGCGCCGACGCGTGAGTTGGCTTTACAAATTGATCAGCAGATTCAAGGCCTGGCTTATTTTACGGGAATAACATCAATTGCCGTATACGGTGGAGGAGATGGTGTTGGTTATGAACAGCAACGGCGCTCATTAAAAGAAGGGGTAGATATCGTTATTGCTACCCCCGGGCGACTTATAGCTCATATGTCATCGAGCACTGTTCGGTTGGAAAAAATAGACTTCTTGATTTTGGACGAAGCGGATCGTATGCTGGACATGGGTTTCAAGGACGACATATTAAGGATTGTGAGGCAACTGCCGGAACAAAGACAAACGTTGCTATTTTCAGCAACCATGCCACAGAAGATACGCTTATTCGCAAAGGCCTTACTGAAAAATCCGCAACAAGTTAATATAGCCATTTCTCAACCTGCCGAAAAAATAAAACAACAATATTACAGAACCTTCGATGAACAGAAAGTAACGCTTCTAAAGCATATTTTATCTACCGATAGTTTTTATAGTATTATTATTTTCTGTAGCACGAAAGAAAATGTAAAGCTTCTAGAAAAAGAGTTATTTAAAAATGACCTGAAGGTCCGGTCTTTTCACTCAGACTTGCAGCAAGACGAACGCGAACAAATTTTACTTGATTTTAAAAACCGAAAATTAAATATATTGGTGGGCACCGATGTGCTTTCACGAGGAATTGATATCGAGGGAATCGATTTGGTCGTTAATTACGATGTGCCGGGTGATCCGGAAGACTATATTCATCGCATAGGTCGAACGGCCAGAGCAGAGCGAACAGGAACGGCTATTACTTTTGTTAATAACAGAGACTTCAGAAAGTTATTGTCTATTGAAAAAATGATGGACAGGACAATCGAAGAAGTTCAGCTTCCTGAATTTATCGGAGAAGGACCACAGATTATTCCTATCCAGAACAAAAAAAGGAAAAAGAAACGATCAAATTTCAAAAAGAGAAACGATAAATTTCGAAATAAGCGTACAGCAGTCGGAGGCGATAATGAAGATTCTAAAGCATCTTAAAATCTTGGCCTTATACGGTTTATGTTTAAAAGGTTATTAAAAAAAATACATTTAGGAATTTATATTTTTTGGGTTGTCTTTTTTTTTGTGCTGTTTTATCCGGTTTTATGGGCAGCGGCAAAAAATCAGCAAAAAAATTTCTCCTTGATAGGCCGTATTCGTAAACAAATCGCCTGGCTAAGTACGTTTCTAAGCGGATTCTATTTTAGGATCAAAATATCCGAAAATATGGATTGGAGCCGCCCATATATTATTTGTTCAAATCATACTTCCATTCTGGATATTTCGGCGTTAGCAATCCTCTGCAAGCAGGATATTCTATTTATGGGAAAGGCAGAACTGCTAGAGAACCCGATCACTCGTATGTTTTTCAAGACGATTGATATTCCGGTTGATAGAAATAGTAAGATATCTTCCTACAGAGCTTTTAAAGCAGCTCAACAAAAATTAGCAGAAGGTAAAAGCATTATCATTTTTCCCGAAGGGAAAATAGACGACACCTATCCCCCCGTCTTACAGCCATTTAAAAACGGGCCTTTTAGGTTGGCCATCGAAAATCAAGTTGCTGTACTTCCAATAGTTATTCATAATCTATGGAAACTTCTATGGGATGAAGGAGCTACGGGTAGCCGGCCCGGTCGTTGTTTGATAGAAGTACTGAAACCAATAGAAACGCAGGATTTTGGCGTTGATGATACTGACGCACTTAGAGATCATACACACGCCTTATTTAAGGCCCACTTAAATTCCGATATTTAGTGTAACAAAAGAATGCTTTCGAAGTCTCATCTATATATCATTAACAATTTATGTCATCACCGCTCATAGATATCAAAGAAATAGGAAGAAAATATGTCATTGGAGCCGAGACCATTCACGCACTAAAATCCGTAACCCTTCAAATTAATAAGGGCGAATTTGTTGCGCTCATGGGCCCTTCAGGCTCAGGCAAATCTACTTTGATGAATATCTTAGGCTGCTTGGACACGCCCACAAGGGGCGAATATGTCTTAAATGGTATAAAAGTAAGTGATATGACAGACGATGAACTGGCAGAAGTACGCAATAAAGAAATTGGATTTGTTTTTCAGACGTTCAATCTGCTGCCCCGTTCTACCTCATTGGACAATGTTGCACTTCCTTTAATATACGCTGGCCTAAGTAAAACAGAAAGAATTGAAAAAGCTCAGAAAGCGTTAGAAAGTGTAAATTTGGGAAACCGTGTGGATCATAAACCTAACGAATTGTCGGGCGGACAAAGGCAACGTGTAGCGATTGCCCGTGCTTTGATAAATGATCCTTCCATTATTCTCGCAGACGAACCGACTGGAAATCTCGACACAAAGACTTCCGTTGAAATTATGGGCTTATTGGAAGAAATTCACTCTAAAGGTAATACCATTGTCTTGGTAACCCACGAGGAAGATATCGCGCAACACGCCCATCGTATTGTCCGTATGAGAGATGGTCTGATAGAAGATGATTATCCAAATCCCGAAATTAAGAACGTATCTCCTCGCTTAGCAGCACTAAAGGAAAAGGGCTCTGATTTCGAAGGAATCTAACCGATTGCATTGCTTATTTTAATACGCCCGTCTCCTCTAAGTAAGTCTACTTGGAGTTTTCAGGCACGCGCAATGTATGATCATCAAAACAATGAACTTAACCAACGTAAAGTGAAAATATACACAAAAACCGGAGATACTGGATTGACCTCCCTGATAGGAGGTACCAGGGTACCAAAACATCACTTGAGAGTGGAATGTTATGGTACGATAGACGAACTGAACGCTTACATTGGCCTAATTCGGAGCTATGAAATAAGTAACGACTTGAAAGATGAACTATTAGAAATACAGTACTTGCTTTTTGCAATTGGAGCTTTACTCGCTGCGGATCCTGAAAAATCAAAAATGAAACTATACAATATTGCGAATGATGATGTTAAATTTTTGGAAAGGGCGATTGACCGCATGGACCATGAACTTAAACCATTAAAGAACTTTATACTTCCCGGAGGCAATACCGTCGTCTCACATGTACACGTTGCGCGCTGTATTTGCCGGAGAGCAGAACGTATTGTTGTTCATTTAGCCGCTTCATCTGAAGTATCGGGAAGTATTATTATCTATCTTAATCGTCTAAGCGACTATCTTTTTGTTTTAGCAAGGAAAATTGCCAAAGACAGCAATACGCAAGAAGTAATCTGGAATCCTCGTTAGCACTTTAAATTGATCTGATTCGGATTTAGATTTCCTATTACAGCCAAGGTTACGGGTTAGGGTAGTAGATCGTTATTTATAGTTTAATACACTGGATTCCTTCGTTATTTTAATTGTTTAACTTTATGCAGATCCTTCGGTTCGTCAATAGCTACTGTTTCGACCAGCGTTTCCGCTGTTTTAATACGATAACCATTTTCTATCCAGCGTAACTGCTCCAAGGATTCCGCCTTTTCCAGACTCGAAATCGGAAGTGCCGTTAAAAGCTTTAATATTTCGCAACGGTATCCATAAATACCAATATGCTTATAGAATTTATGATGATCAAGCCATTTTTCTGTCGGAACTCCTCTTAAAAAGGGTAAGGTCGCGCGACTAAAATAGATCGCTTCTCGATCCATATTTAGCAACACTTTAGGGCTGTTATTATTAAACAGCTCCTCATGGTCTCTTATTTCCTTCACAAGTGTCGCAATCTGCGTCTCCTTATCTTCAAAACAGCTCGCCAGCAAATCGATTTGGGCGGGATCTATATAAGGCTCGTCTCCCTGTATATTAATAGCAATATCGAAAGAATTCTCTTTAGCAATCACTTCTGCACAACGATCCGTTCCGCTTTGGTGCGAACTTGCCGTTAAGATTACATTACCGCCGAAGTTTTGCACATGATGAGCGATCCGCTCGTCATCCGTTGCTACCACCA
Source organism: Olivibacter sp. 47 (assembly GCF_030372825.1). NCBI lineage: Bacteria > Pseudomonadati > Bacteroidota > Sphingobacteriia > Sphingobacteriales > Sphingobacteriaceae > Olivibacter > Olivibacter sp. 47. The sequence continues at coordinate 3,073,356 of NZ_JAUCNR010000001.1, read as the reverse complement.
CACGTTTGAGGGAAGAAGCCTTAAGCGCCTGTTCATAGACCCGCCGGATCATACTTTTTCCGTTAATATCTATTAATGGCTTGCCTGGAAACCGTGTCGACGCATAACGCGCGGGAATAATACCTATAATGTTCATTTTCTATAGTATCAAGTAGTAAGATAAAAGTAACCAGACTCGATGCACAAACATTCATTGTCTTGCATCTTATGTCTTTATATCTTGCATCTGTTAGAACAATCCATTGAGATTCTTTTCAATTTCCTGGATAACAAAACCAAGATCCTCCGGATTATTCGCAAAATCCAACTTATCCTTATCCAGAATAAGCAGCTTGCCTTCCTTATAACCACTGATCCATTTTTGGTATTTGTCATTCAGCTTAGAAAGGTAATCCAAGCGAATGCCTGCTTCATAGTCACGACCCCTAAGCTGTATATTATCAACTAAGGTGGGGACTGAAGCCTTTAGGTAAATCAATAAATCAGGAGCCTTAATAAAAGAAACGATACTCTCGAATATATTACTATAGTTTTGAAAATCGCGCGTGGTCATTAATCCCATGTCATGCAAGTTCTCGGCAAAAATATAAGCATCTTCATAAATAGTACGGTCTTGAATAATGTTAGCGTTTCTTTTTTGCAGTTCAACAATATGGCGAAAGCGACTATTGAGAAAAAAGATTTGAAGATTAAAAGACCAGCGTTTCATGTCACTATAAAAATCCTCTAGATAAGGGTTGTCTTCGACCTCTTCAAATTGCGGCTCCCAACCCAAGTGTTTAGCTAACAAACCGGTCAAAGTTGTTTTGCCTGCGCCTATATTTCCTACAATCGCTATATGCATTTTTTGTTATTCGTTACAAGTTATTTGTTATTCGTTGCTTTATCTACCAACCTCTTTATGCTCTTGTCTTCTTAAAACTCTTTAAATCCAATGATTTCCCTTACATCCTTGATGGTTCTTTTAGCACTTTCCCTCGCTTTTTCCGCACCCATAGCGACAACTCTTCGAATATACGCTGTATCAGCTTCTATCTCTTCAATTCGTGAGCGCATGGGTTCCGTAGCTATTACCATGTCTTCTGCCAACTGTTTCTTAAAATCTCCGTATCGTATCTGGCATTTGTTATAGAGGTCGTCAAAATGCGCAACTGTATCAGCAGATGAAACAACTTTCATTAAGTCAAATAAATTCTGTATTTCTACGGGCTTTACTTGATTTTCCTCCGTTGGACCGCTATCGGTGACGGCACGCATGACTTTCTTACGAATCGCCTCCGGCTTATCTGATAAATAGATGCAATTAGCATCTCCTTCTGATTTACCCATTTTTCCTTTACCATCCAAACCGGGTATTTTCACCAAATTATGACTATAGCTAAAAGCAAAAGCCTCCGGAAAATAATCATGCTTGTACATTCTGTTAAAACGATTCCCAAAGGTACGCGTCATTTCCAAATGCTGTTCCTGATCCTTTCCAACCGGTACCTTGGTGGCTTTATGCAATAGAATGTCGGCCGCCATCAAGACAGGATAGGTGAGTAATCCCGCATTAACGTTATCCGGATTGGCGCGCACTTTATCCTTGAAAGAGGTAGCTCGTTCCAATTCACCCAAGTACGCGTTCATATTTAAATAGAGATATAATTCAATAACTTCCGGTACGTCCGACTGAACATAAATGGTGGCCTTCTCAGGATCGATACCCGCTGCCAAATATTCTACAACAACCTGTTTCACATTGCCATGTAAGTTATCGGGAGTAGGATGGGTTGTTAATGAGTGTAAATCAGCAATAAAGAAAAAGCAGTTGTATTCTTCCTGCATTTTGATAAAGTTCTTAATTGCGCCATAGTAATTTCCTAAGTGTAATTTTCCGGTGCTCCGGATTCCACTGACAACTGTTTCCATATAGGGGCGAAAATAAAGAATTCTTCCTATATTTTATCTATAAAAGTAAAACCATCCATTGAGATCGGACTTGTCGAAATCGAAGTTTTCATTGCAAATTAACGGGGACTAATACCGTTTAAAGGGAACTCGTTATACAGGAAAATCCATTTAATTTTCTTCGATTTCTTCGTAAAAGGAGAGAAGGTGAATATTTTTACTACTTTTGGCTGTTTTTTGAAGATCCCTTATGACACCGCAAGAGCTTAAAGAATATTTTGACAGCAATCCGCCACCCTTTGAAGTAGAATGGAAACCGTGGGCGAAGGTTATTAATACAAAAAAATTTTTAGAAGCTTGCTATACTGCTATTAGTGTTTACAAGGGCAATTACCAAAACTGTCCTGATTACTGGCACTTGTTGGAATTTTACAATCATATAATCGGCCAAAAAGCCGATAATTAGCACTATCGGCCTTTTGGCCGATTATTACTTCTTTGGAGGGCAATAAAAGATTATATATATTAGCAATAATTACCTTCTTTCGTTTTATTCTGACAAGAAATCATACGGTGAACTACATCCATAAGATGACCAAGGGTAAAGCTCCTTGGTCAATTATTCAAATTTGACAACACTGTTTGCTGTATGCCATCTCCCTATGGTGGAAGAAGAAATAGGAATTACCTTTAAAGAGCGCAATGTATCTACTTAGAAAATTACTAATATACACTCTTTGCATCCTCTGCCATATCCCTGCTTTTAGCCAGGAGGTTATGAATATTAAAAAAATAGCAGACGAGGCACTTGAACAATCGAAGGTGGCCTCTTTAAAGCGGCTTATAGCGGATGCGGATCTGACGCTAAAAGTTCAGGCCTTGTCGGTGACAGATAATCCACCCATGCCAGCCAGCAAAGATATACATGATTATTACAGTTGGTCGCCGTACAGTTGGCCTAATCCGAACGCTAAAGATAGTTTATCGTATATCACCAAAGATGGAGAGACAAACCCCGAAACCGAAAAAGTGTCTGATAAACCATTGCTTCGCAAAATGTCGGTCTCAGTTCATACATTGGCACTTGCTTATCATTTTACAAAAGATAAAAGATATGCACAAAAATCCGCTGAATTGATTAGGACGTGGTTCTTAAATCCTAAAACCAAAATGAATCCCAACTTGAATTTTGGTCAGTGTAAACCAGGTGTAGAAGTGGGCACGCCCACAGGCATTATTGATTCGAGATGGTTCATACTGGTGATTGATGCTCAAGAGATGCTTCAAGGAGCTGATGTGTTCCAAGAAGCAGAAAGAAGGGAACTGAAAGTATGGTTCAATACCTTTTTGAATTGGCTGTTAACCAGTGAAATTGGAAAAGAGGAAAGGAAGAAGAAAAACAATCACGGAACTTGGTATGCTGCCCAAACGGCTTATTATGCTTTATATACCGGCGATAACCAACTAGCGACAAAAATAGTTAGCGATAGCAAAAAGTTTTTTGACACCCAGATCGATTCAATGGGTCGGCAGATATACGAACTGAACCGCACTAAATCCTACGATTACAGTTTGTATAATGTGCATGCGTTGATAACCTTGGCAAAGGTCGGTAGTAAAGTTGGCATTGACTTATGGCATTACAATACGGACAATGGAAATTCTAAAAATATATTAGAATCCATTAAATACCTTGCAGGCTTTGTCGAGCCTGGTTCGATATGGCCGTTTAAACAAATTACCGATAAAGCTATTAGCCTGTTGATGATGGCGGTCATTTTTCCGTCTATTATCCTTATGATCTATACAGCGCGCTATTATCTTATTATCACGTGTATAAAGATGCATCGCTGCTGCATTTATTAAGGAAATTAAGTGAGGGGGTAGCGAAAGAAAATCGGGCAAATCTTTTAGTTTTCAGGAAATAACACATAGACGAAAATCTCCAACTTCAGGCGGTGTGTAGTCTATAATCTTTCTGTCCGCATCCCTGCTAAATGAAAAAAGTCTCAGTTTTCACTGAGACCTTATGTACCCCGGAAGGGATTGTCGGCGTCCCTGTTGGCCCGCACTCGACCCGCCGAGAAAGTGTTCGAACCCGACCGACCCTTCTGTTCGCATCCCTTTTAAATGACAAAAGTCTCAGTTTTCACTGAGACCTTATGTACCCCGGAAGGATTCGAACCCCTGACCCACGGTTTAGAAAACCGTTGCTCTATCCAACTGAGCTACCGAGGCATGCTCCCTAAAAGCGATGCAAAGCTAATAAAATCTTTTATTTCCTACACATTTTAGACAAATATTTTTTCAAAAATAGGCCTCTAAATATTCCTTTAAGGCTTTTGCATTGTTATGTTCTTTATTATGAGCAGCATAAAGCAAGGTAATCACTTCATGCTTCTTTAACTCGTTAATGATTTCTTTTGATTCACTATTGCCACTGATCTCTCGATAATAATCTCTTTTAAATTCATCCCAACTTTCCGCATCTTGATGATAACGTTTCCTCAAGTCCGTTGAAGGTGCTAAATTTTTCAACCATTCATCAATTTGCGCACGTTCTTTTTTAATACCTCGTGGCCATAGCCGATCAACCAAAATCCGATAACCATCCGATTTATCGGGTTCATCATAAATGCGTTTTATTTTAAAGCTGGGCATATCCTTTATATTTTCGAATCAACTTATTAACAGTTATTCGGTCGCATTGTGTTGAACCTAACCTACACAACCGATTGCATGTAACCGAAAGTGTTCAGCATACACAATTATTTCATATAACTCTTGTATATCTTCCAAAATATGACTTATTTAGTGGACTAATCAATGCAAAACTAATTAAGCAGAGCCAATTAAAACAACAAATGAATAGAAAACTTGCCATTTTATCCATTCTAACATTCACAAGTTTCACTCTTTCCGCCCAAGAAGTAGCAGACTATACGCAAGCCATCAACGGAACCAAACTTAGCTTTCCGATGAAGGCCATTCCGAAAGGAGATTTTAAAATGGGAAGCGAAAATGGAAATCCTGATGAAAAGCCTGTTCACGAAGTATCCTTAGATGCCTTTTGGATAGGTGTTTACGAGGTTACTTGGGATCTTTTCGAACCTTTCCTTTATAAGGATTACGAAGTGACCCAAAGCATAGATGGAAAAGTTCCGGCCAATGTAGATGCCGTTACCCGTCCTACAAAACCTTACTTAGACATGACTTTTGGCATGGGTAAAGAGGGACATCCGGCAATCGCCATGACCCACTATAATGCCATACAATTTTGTAAATGGCTCTATGAACGAACCGGGGTATTCTATCGACTACCTACTGAAGCAGAGTGGGAGTATGCTTGCAGGGCCGGTAGTACAGGAAGCTATACTTTTGGAGATGACGCGAGCAAGCTGAGCGAATATGCATGGTTTACGGACAACAGCAATGGAACGACACATAAGGTAGGAGAGAAGAAGCCAAATGCATGGGGATTATATGATATGCATGGCAATGTATCGGAATGGACCTACGATCAATATGATGAGCAGTTCTATGCGTCGTCACCGGCTAAAAACCCGGTAAATAAACCAACTAAGTTATATCCCCACAGCGTACGTGGCGGCGCCTACGACGACGAAGCGGCTGCATTGCGCTCGGCAGCTCGCTTTGCTTCCGATCCGGCCTGGAAACAATTGGATCCACAGATACCAAAAAGCAATTGGTGGTTTCCGGAAGCACCTTTTGTCGGTTTTCGCTTGGTACGACCCGCTGTCCAGCCTGCTAAAGCCGAAATTGAAGCTTACTACAACCAAGCGCCTATACCAGATAAATAATCAATTAACAGATATAATAACAAACAATAAACCGAAATGAATAAATTAAATCTTCATCAACAGCGCCGGGATTTCTTAAAAACCTCCGCAGTCATTGCCGGCAGCACGATGTTAAGTAGCATTCCCTTCATGGGACATTCTTCCGTAAATGATACCATTAAGATTGCGTTGGTTGGATGTGGAGGACGAGGCACAGGAGCAGCCTCTCAGGCACTTTCAACCAAATTCAACATTCAACTTGTCGCTATGGCCGATGCATTTAGGGATCAACTGGATAACAGTTTCAAAGATCTTTCAGAAAAGTTCAAAGAAAAGGTCAATGTACCGGAAGATCATAAATTCGTCGGTTTTGATGCATATGCTAAGGCCATTGCCTTGGCGGATGTTGTTATCCTTGCTACTTCACCTGGCTTTAGGCCGACTCATTTCGAAGAAGCCATCAGACAGGGAAAACACGTATTTATGGAAAAACCGGTAGCCGTCGACGCACCTGGTGTGAGGAAAGTACTGGCAGCTGCTGAAGAAGCAAAGAAGAAAAAACTAAATGTCGTTGTCGGTCTACAACGCCGCTATCAAAAAAATTATAGAGAGGCAATTAAACGTATACATGCCGGTGAAATAGGCGACATTGTAGGCGGCCAGGTTTACTGGAATAGTGGAGGGGTGTGGGTACGACCGCGCAAGCCGGAACAAACTGAAATGGAATATCAAATGCGTAACTGGTTTTATTTTAACTGGCTCTGCGGCGATCATATAGTAGAACAGCATGTTCACAATATCGATATTGCGAACTGGGTTAAAGGTTCTTATCCTGTATCTATTCAGGGTACAGGAAGCCGGGCTTGGCGTACCGGAAAAGAATACGGTGAAATTTATGATAATCATTCGATTGAACTTACTTATGCTGATGGTTCGGTTATTTACAGTCAATGCCGGCATTTCGAAGGAACGCAGAACCGAGTAGATGAAACTTTCTTTGGTACGAAAGGAAAGGCCTATTTATCAGCGGGAAACACAGGTAAACTGTGGGATCATCAAGGCAACTTATTGTTTAATCACCCAACAAAAGGCCAGGCAAATCCCTATCAAACAGAACACGATGAGTTGTTCGAAACGATCAGTAAAGGGGAGTATAAGCATTGGGATGCGGAATATGGCGCTAAAAGCACCCTTACCGGCATTATTGGGCGTTATGCTACTTATTCCGGTCAAGTAATAAAATGGGACGATGCATTAAACGCCAACAATTCCCTCATGCCCGAAACGCTAGCTTGGGATGCTAAGCCAAAAATATTACCAGATGAAAATGGCCTTTATCCTGTAGCTCAACCGGGGTTATTTCACTGGGAAAAAGCATAACATAGGCATCTTATGAGCAAAACAAGCACGACTAATACTTGGCAAAAGCTTTCTTTTTCCCTGTTTATGCTATGCTTGTTTTGCTCTTTCTCCGAACCTTCCCTCGAAGAAGATAAACATCGGATAACGGGCTATGCTCAAGGTACTAGCTATCAAATCACGTACTACAGTCCTTTACCTAGTATTCGAAAAGAAAGTATTGATAGCCTACTGGCAGGCATTGATAGCTCCATGTCGATCTACAAACCTTACTCGCTGATTAGCCAATTTAACAACAGTGAAAAAGGGATATCCATTGACGCTGATTTTCGCAAGGTTATCGAAAAATCACTACAAATAGCTCAGGAAACCGAGGGTTTATTTGACGTTACCGTAGGCCCGCTAGTAGAAGCCTGGGGTTTTGGCCATGAGGCAATAACGCATTACCCCGATAGCTTGGAAATTGCCGCTATTAAAAAGTGCATTGGTTATACTAAATTAAAATTGAAAGGAAATTTCCTCCATAAGGCAAGGCCCTGTGTTAAGATAGATGTGAATGGCATTGCCCAAGGATATAGTGTCGACAAAGTGGCAAATTATCTGGTAGAAAAAGGAATAAAATCATTTATTGTCGAAATAGGGGGAGAACTGCGTATTCATGGCAAAAAGAAAGATGGTAGTGCTATGAAAATTGGCATCGAAGGTCCTGCCGAAAATAACGATGAACCGATTATTCGACATGTCGTAGCACTAAGTCAAGGCGCCATCACCACCTCGGGGAACTATCGAAAGTTCAAACAAAACGGATCCAAAAAAATTTCGCATCTTATTGATCCGCGTACGGGCTTTCCACTGGATAACGAACTAATAAGTGTTACGCTTTATGCAGAGGATGCAATAACCGCTGATGGCTATGATAATGCGGTAATGGCGATGAGTTTAACAGATGCTCTTAATTTTGTAACAAAACGCCCTTCACTTGAGGCGTATATTATTTATCATGATCAGCAAGGAAATGTGCGGGACACCATGACCAATGGATTTAAGCAATTTTTGGTAGAGGAAGATAAAGGATATAGATAGAAGACATAAGACACAGGATTAACTATAGACATAGGAAAAAGATCTAAGAACAAAACAAGGGAGAAGGACATCATGCTTGATACCTGATACCCGATACTTGATACAAAAAAGATGAAAAGAAGCGAATTTTTACAGAAAGGATTAATGGCTACAGGCGCACTGGTTGCCGGTAGTTCGCTAACAAGCAACGCGTCCACGCAAACGGTTAACAAAGCCGCAAAAACCTTCAATCTAAATTATGGACCACACGATGGTATGTTTAAGAATCTGGCAGGCAATAATTTTTTAGATCAGATTCAGTTTATGTACGATCAAGGCTTTCGGGGTATTGAAGACAATGGTATGTCGGGTAGATCGCCGCAGGAACAGGAAAAAATAGGTAATTTATTAGCAAAGTTGGGCATGGCAATGGGAGTATTCGTCTTAAATAAGGGCGGAAACGGTGCAAACACCTTGGCTGCAGGAAAAAAAGACCACATCGACATCTTCTTAAAGGGTTGTCATGAAGCGGTGGAGATATCAAAAAGATGCGGCGGCAAGTTTACTACTGTTGTGCCGGGCGATTTTGCAAGAAATCTATCACTGGATATGCAAACAGCACACGTTATCGACGCGCTACGGAAGGGCGCAGAAATACTTGAACCGCATGGCATCGTCATGGTGCTGGAACCCTTGAGCGATACACCCGACTTATTTTTGCGTACTTCCAACCAAACCTATCTTATTTGTCGTGCGGTAAATAGCCCATCTTGTAAAATACTGTATGATATATATCACATGCAACGGAATGAAGGCGATTTAATAGCGAACATGGAACGCACCTGGAGCGAAATTGCTTATATACAAACGGGAGATAACCCCGGCAGAAAAGAGCCAACCACGGGCGAAATCAACTATAAAAACATATTCAAATACCTTTACGAGAAGGGTTATAAAGGTGTTGTCGGAATGGAACATGGTGTCTCCGGCAGCGGCAAGGACGGCGAACAACGGTTAATTGAAGCCTATCGCGAAGTTGACGCGTTTATGTAAATAAAATGGGGCACTGAATCAGTGCCCCATAGATTGGTTATAAATGTAAAATACCGATTATTACTTTGTACTATCTTTTTTCAAGCTTTCTTTGATATTATTATAACCTTCCTTCGTCTTGTCGGCTACTTTGTTTGCTGCATTCTTAATATCCGTTCCGGCAGCTTTAGCAGCGTCACCTACATCTTCCTTCGCAGCGTTCAGGTCGTTTTTAATATTTTCTCCGGTCGTCTTAGCATCCGCCTTTGCCTCATCTGCAGCAGCATTAATATCGCTTTTTGCTTCTTCTCCAGCTTCTTTCATACTGTCAATGCCCTGATCTATGTGCTCGCCAAGTGTAGTTGTATCGGCAACAATCGTATCCGAAGTACCTTCACCACTATTGGAGGAATTATTGCAGGCCGCGAATGTAAATGCCAACGCCAAGACAGCTAATAAACTTAATTTTTTCATTTGAATAAATTGTTTTTGTTTACATTTTCAGACATAACAATAAAAATGCCAGATTGTTTGTAGAACCCGTTACTACTAATATTAGTTGTCAAATAGTCGAGTTGTTATGGTTGGTTGTCAAATAGTCGAGTTGTTAAATGGTCCTATTTTTTCTACAGTTTTTTTCGTAACGACGATCAACCGATCACTAATAACCAACAACTAATAACTAATAGCTAATACGAACAACTAATAACGATAAACCTCTTTCTTAGCTGCTGCAAGTGTATTTTTCAACAATCCAATAATCGTCATTAAGCCAACACCTCCGGGTACGGGTGTGATATAAGAAGCCTTAGACGATACCCGCTCAAAATCGACATCTCCAAACAGTTTATAGCCGGATTTTGTCAACGTGCTTATTTCCCGATTGATTCCCACATCAATGATGATAGCACCTTCTTTCACCATATCTGCTGTAACAAAATTCTTTTTACCGATAGCGGCGACAATTAAGTCAGCACGTAAAATTTCTTCTTTTAAATTCTTAGTACGGCTATGTGTCAATGTCACGGTACAATTGCCGGGCTGTGCGTTACGTGCCAATAGAATGCTCATCGGACTCCCAACAATATTGCTTCTTCCTACAACTACCGCATGCATACCCGCAGTTTGAATGCCGTAATGGTCTAACATAAGCATAATGCCGTAGGGAGTAGCAGGAATGAAACAGGGAAGGTTCCGCTGCATCCTTCCTAAATTAACTGGATGGAAGCCATCCACATCCTTACGGTGATCGATAGCTTCGGTCACCACTTCCGGATCAATATGCTTCGGTAAAGGAAGTTGCACAATAATACCATCAACCGCATCATCTTGGTTGAGCTCTTTTATTTTCTTAATGAGTTCCTCTTGTGTAATATCATCTTCATAGCGAATATTAGTGGATTCGAAACCAACTTGCTGGCAATTTCTCATCTTACTGGCTACGTAAGTTTCACTACCACCGTCATGGCCTACTAAAATCGCCACCAAATGCGGTTTCCGACCGTTTGAAGTCAAAAACTCTGCCGCTTCCCGAGCAATATCCTGTTTAATCTTCTCAGATACAAGTTTACCGTCTAGTAATTGCATTTCTTATTAGTTATAAGTTATCGGTTATTCGTTATTGGTTATAATGCAGTTAATTACACAGCTAATAACTCATAACGAACAACAAATAACCAAAGATTAATCTAATTTCAACACCGCCATAAAGGCCGATTGAGGAATTTCCACATTTCCAACCTGGCGCATTCTTTTCTTACCTTTTTTCTGCTTTTCCAACAGCTTGCGCTTACGTGAAATATCCCCTCCGTAACATTTAGCCGTTACATCTTTTCGCAAGGCACGTACATTCTCCCGCGCGATAACCTTAGCTCCTATAGACGCTTGGATGGCAATCTCAAATTGCTGCCTTGGTAAAAGCTCTTTCAATTTCTCACAAATCTTTTTTCCGAACTCGTAGGCATTGCTTCGGTGAATAAGCGAAGAGAGCGCATCTACCGGTTCTCCGTTTAATCGAATGTCTAATTTAACCAAATCCGATTGCCTATAGCCAATTTGATGGTAGTCAAATGAGGCATACCCTTTCGAAATGGTTTTCAGTTTATCGTAGAAATCAAATACAATCTCACCCATTGGCATTTCAAATACCAATTCTACACGATCGGCAGTTAAATAACTCTGGTTAATAATAACTCCTCTTTTTTGGATACAGAGTGACATAACAGGTCCGACAAACTCCGACTTGGTAATGATATTAGCTTTGATAAAAGGTTCTTCTACAAATTCTAATTTACTGGGATCAGGCAAATCAGAGGGGTTGTTTACCTTTATCTCACCATCTTTGGTCGTATGAGCAATGTAGGAAACGTTTGGAACCGTTGTGATAACAGTCATATCAAACTCCCGTTCCAAACGTTCCTGAATAATTTCCATATGGAGCATTCCCAAGAAACCGCATCGGAAACCGAAACCAAGGGCAGCTGATGATTCGGGTTCAAATACGAGAGAAGCGTCATTCAGCTGCAATCGGTGCATGCTCTCTCTTAACTCTTCGAAATCTTCCGTATCTACCGGATAAATTCCGGCAAAAACCATGGGCTTAACCTCTTCGAATCCTTTGATTGCCTCTTTGCTCGGACGGTTTACATGGGTAATTGTATCACCCACTTTAACTTCACGTGCCTCTTTTATACCGGAGATAATATATCCTACATCTCCCGTACGAATAACGTCTTTCGGCACCTGGTTGAGTTTCAGCGTTCCTATTTCATCGGCCGTATATTCTTTACCTGTTGCGATAAATTTGACCTTATCATTCTTTCTAATTTCCCCATTTTCTACCTTAAAATAAGCCATAATTCCGCGAAAGGAGTTAAAGACGGAGTCAAAAATTAAGGCTTGGAGGGGGCCATCCGGATCACCTACGGGTGCCGGTACGCGCTCAACAATTGCCCGAAGGATGTCTGAAACACCCATCCCTGTCTTTCCCGACGCAGGAATAATATCTTCGCGTTTTCCACCGATCAAATCCACAATCTGATCCTTTACCTCCTCGGGCATTGCTCCCGGTAAATCCATCTTATTCAGAATGGGAATGATTTCCAAATCGTGTTCCAAAGCCAAATACAGGTTGGAGATCGTTTGTGCCTGAATCCCTTGGGAAGCGTCCACAATCAGCAAAGCTCCTTCACAGGCGGCAATCGAACGGGACACTTCGTAAGAAAAATCGACGTGCCCGGGTGTATCAATCAGGTTAAGAACATAGTCCTGTCCATCATAATTATAATTCATTTGGATGGCATGGCTCTTAATCGTAATTCCACGCTCACGTTCCAAATCCATATCGTCCAAGAGCTGCGCCTGCGCCTCTCTCTGTGTGATGGTATTGGTGTACTCCAATAAACGATCTGCCAAGGTGCTCTTCCCGTGATCGATATGTGCAATGATACAAAAATTGCGAATGTGCTTCATGTAGGCAATAATGCGTATTAAACGGCAAAGATAAATTATTAACCAGAATATTTACCATCTCTTTTACTTTTTCTCCGGCAAAACCGTGTCTTACAAAAAAGAACGTTTATTTTAAATAATTTTTCATTTAATATAATGTTCTTTATCCTTGATGATAAAGAACCAAACAATCAAGGCTCTGTAGGCTACCTTGCACCTGATTGCAAAGCATTCATGGCGCGTATTGGAGCCGTTTCACTTCCTCAATCCGCTTGGATATTGCGACATGAACGATGGTGCACATGCTTTGCTGCTCGTTGCTTCGGTATCCTCCAAGGCCGATTTTCCCCACGCACAGGGCTATATTTAGGGCTGAAGAAATGATACGTCTGGTTAAACGCATGATTCGTTGGCTTTGGAAAATGTCGCCTAGGAAATTTGCGGTCTGCACCTTGATGCACACTGTTTGTAGCAAATTTCCAAGCGACGAGATTCTGCGTCACTTTTTGCGGAAACCACGAAGTAGCATGAGTACCTTTTAAAACAAACAATAACGAATAAAAGTGACAAAGAAAAGGTTCTTTTAAAACTATCAAAATCACATAAAATTTAAAACCCCTACCTTATTTTCTCCTTTTTACATACATTTATCCATAGGTTTATTCAACAAGTTCAAAAAATGTTTTTATCGGTTGATTTTATAAAAAACTTAGAGGAAGTCATAAGTAAGTTGATCGGCACTAGCTTTCAAATCCTCCATATGTTACCGGTATCCGGAGGTGATATCCATCGAAGCTATCAAATCCAGGGGCACCGGGAATCTTTTTTTATTAAAATCAATGATGCCGATACCCTGCCGAATATATTTGTATTGGAGCGGGAAGGCTTAAAGCTGCTAAAACGTGTGGGCGGAGCCGTAGTACCGGAGCTGCTGATAGCAGGGCAATTCAATAGGGATGCTTTTTTGCTTATGCCATGGATAGAAAAAGGCGATAATAGTAAGAACGCACAAGCGAATCTAGGCCGCATGCTCGCTTTTGTCCATAAAAACAGCCACGATTATTTTGGTTTAGAATACGACAATTACCTAGGTTCATTACCTCAATATAATCGACCGCATATATCCTGGTCAGATTTTTTCATTGAAGAGCGTTTAAAAAAAACAACTGGAACGAAGTGAGTCAAAGGGGCTGATAGACAAAATATTACATCATAAATTCGAACAACTCTTCCAGCGACTGCCTTCTCTTTTCCCCACTGAACCGCCCGCTTTATTACACGGAGACCTTTGGAATGGAAATTATATGGTCAATCAAGCAGGGGTACCTTTCCTGATCGATCCGGCAGTTTATTACGGACATCGCGAAATGGACCTTGCATTAACGCAACTTTTTGGTGGATTCGATCAAGTTTTCTATGACGCTTATCAAGAAGTTTTTCCCTTGGAGAAGGATTGGAAGAAACGAATCGATTTATGGAATCTCTATATTCTATTGTTCCATGCCAATGTCTTCGGAGGAAGTTACCTGAAACAGGTAGCGCATATAATCGATAAATATAGCTAGCCAAATAATGTAATGAGAGCAAACAAATAAGCTCCTCAAATGTTTCAAAATCAATATTGACAACATTAAAACAAAAGGCATGGAAAAATTAGTAAACGAGCTGATTCAGAAAGTAGGTCTTTCCCCCGAATTAGCGCAAAAAGCAACTTCAGTTGTGCTCGATTATGTAAACAACAATTTACCTGATGCATTAAAAGGCAAAGCTGAAGGCCTATTAAATGGCAACTTCGACATGCAATCCTTATTGGGAAATAGTGAAGGGGGAGGGGATAGTATCATCGATAAAGTAAAAGGAATGTTTAATTAATAAAAATGCCTCAGTGGAAACACTGGGGCATTTTTATTTGGCATTCGCTTATAGCTTTTTAAACTTCAATCGGATGGAATTACCAATTACCACTACATCCGAGCAAGCCATGGCTAGTGCTGCTAACATCGGACTTAAAAAACCAAATGCGGCCAAAGGGATTGCAAAAATATTATAAAAAAATGCCCAGAAAAGGTTCTGTTTGATCGTAAGCAACGTATGCTTACCTATCTTAAGTAAAGTCGTGATCGATTGCAAATCGTTGTTCAACAATACTACTTTGGCAGATTGGATGGCGACCTGACTTGCATCGCCTAAAGAGACGCCTACATCGGCTGTTGTAAGCGCCGGACCATCGTTAATACCATCTCCAACCATTGCTACTTTACCTCCTTGCTTTAATGACTCAATCAATTCTAATTTTTCATGGGGTAACTTTTCGGCATAAACTTCTGTAATTCCTATCGACGCCGCAAGTGCGTCGCATTTCTCTTTTCTGTCACCACTTAAAATGACCGGTATTATCTGCTGTCCCTTCAAAGTCTGTACAAGCTCTTTTGCTCCTGCTTTAATTTCATCGTCGATTGCGATTCTGACAACCAGCTCGTCATCCCTCAATAAAAATACATCATAGTTGCCAAGTTCCTTGCTATCTTCTACAAGCTGTTTTGAGCCAATTTGATAGCGGTGCCCTTCACTATCCATCGCTTTTATCCCTAATCCTTTTTCTTCCTTTACCTGCGTAAAAACGATCTTTCTCTTTTCCCGGTTGGCAAATGCATTAACAAGTGACTTGGCGATCGGATGGTTCGAATAGCTTTCTAAACCATGGATCAGCGTCGCGGTCTCTATATCACTCAGCTCGCTTTTTATGTCCCTTATCTTGAACTTGCCGGTGCTTAATGTCCCCGTCTTGTCGAACACCATATATTTTAAATTGGTCATTTCTTCTACCGTATCACCGCCCTTTATAAGCACACCTTGTTTAGCACTTCTTCCCAGGCCAACCATCACTGCGGTTGGTGTGGCTAACCCCATGGCACAAGGACAGGAGATTACCATCACAGCAATGGCATTTAATAGGGCTTGACGGAAACCTATATCAAAGGCAAAATATGCAAGGACAAACGTTAATAATGCGATGCCAATTACCACCGGTACAAAAATCGCCGCCACCTTATCACCTAAGCGTTGTATGGGTGGCTTTGCGGCCTGTGCTCTTTTCATTAAATCAATGATTTGTGCCAACACCGTTTTGTTACCCACTTTCGTCACCAGCATTCGAATGCTACCTCGTTCAAGTATGGTTCCACCAATAACCGCATCATATTTTCCCTTTTCAACCGGAATGCTTTCGCCAGTTAACATCGACTCGTTCACAGATGCGTCTCCCCATACAATATCACCATCGGTCGGTATCTTGTCGCCTTCATTGACTAATAAGGTATCACCAATTTTTAATTGATTTATATCGACGCGTTCGGCTTGACCGTTTACAATACGGACGGCGCTGTCGACCTGGATTTTCATCAGATCTTTGACGGCCGAAGTCGTTTGTGTTACCGATCGCTTTTCAAATACATTTCCTAAAAGTACAAGCGTAATAATGGTAGCTGTTGTTTCGTAGAACATATAATTAGGCCCTAAGCCCAACAAAGTACCTATTATACTGTAGATAAATGCCGACGTAGAGCCAACAAATATCAGGACATCCATATTGGGCACACCTGCCTTGATTGAATTAATAGCACTTTTTCCAAAATAAGCACATCCTAAAACAAATACAGGAAGACATAAACTCAATTGAACATAGGGGTTATGCAGCCAATGAAAAGGTAAAAACATGTGCAGGAAAAGCGGCAAAGTAAACAATAGACTAAAAATAAATTTATGTTCTATTTTTCCTAAAAAACCTTCTTTCACAAAGCCCTGTTCTTCCTGCTGCACCTTGAAACCTAAACCTTCAATATCTTGTATTACATTATTTACGTTCAGTCCCTTATCGGCTGTAAATTTTACTTCCTCATTTGCAAAACTCACGAAAACGTTTTGGTAACCTTTTTTCTCCAACATTTTATGTACGGAGAGCGCACAATTATTACAATGCATGCCGGTTACGTGTAATTCGACTAATTGATTTTCTCCTTGCATCTTTTTGTCTTAATGTTTCTTAATGCCAACTCAAACCTAACGTAGTGAGATTGAGAGATCGGGTATATCCGCCATAAACAAGCAATTAGCATTTACCGATCTCTTCCTATCTGCCGCAGATCGAGAGAACAAACAAGTGATACCTTTGGGTAACTTCTTCTTTGTTGTACAAATGTAAGTTTAGAGCGGTAGCTCCTTCATAACAAAACAAGGTATTAATGGTACTTTTCATGGATTTTAATAACTTTGCACTGTAAAACTAGCTTAAAAATGGTAAAGCAGAACATTCCGATATATAATGTACCGAGTACCGGTGAAGGATATTCGGACGAATTCGATATCAAAAGATTAAGCTATGGTCACGACCGCTATGAAAAAACCACGGCTCCGCATCGGCACGATCATTATACCTTGATCATTCTTTGTCAAGGAACGACGCGTCAATTTATCGATTTCAAAGAATATGAAGCGAAAGATGCTGCGCTATTATTTATGCGCCCCGGGCAGGTTCATTATGAAGTTGACCCGGGTAATGCGGAAATGTACTTGGTTACCTTTAAAGGCGACTTTCTATTTTCTTATTCGGCAGACAATCACTGGGAACAGCAGTTTAGCAGTAATCTGTTATCCTTAAAGAAACATGAACTTGAACGAATTTTGGCTTTTGTTGCATTAATCGAGGAAGAATATACACTCTTTAAACAGAATAGAGCGGTTGTAGCTCAACTTTTACTGGCGCTGTTGGAAAAAACAGAAAGCTATGTCAGTCCGCATACCCATATCACCGGTCGGAAGCGCTATAGTACCTTAATGCGTCAATTTATAGCTTTAGTGGAAAAAGACTTTCTTAGCCATACGAAAGTTGCTGATTATGCATCTAAATTGTTTATCTCGGCAGGCCATTTGAATGATGTAGTTAAAGAAATGACAGGGACAAACGCTAAAACGGTCATTGATGAACGGCGTGTGCTGGAGGCGAAACGCCTTCTGTTTTGGACGCAGCTCCCGATTCGCGAAGTGGGCTGGAAAATCGGCTTTGAAGATCCTGCTTACTTCACTCGATTTTTTAAAAAACATACCGGCAAGCTGCCAGCTAGTTTTCAACGCGATCTGCAAAAAAAGATACATCATTGAAAATATGAATAGTCAACAAGAATATATACAACGTAGCATTCATCTGAAAAAAGACTTGCTCATACTGGTAATCAAAATCCTTGTATTCATTCCGATAACATACACTTTAATAGAGTATGAGTCCTACTATAACGACAAGAGGGTTTTACAACGATTGGTGTATGCTTTGAATGTCTTTCTATCCAGTAATATCATCATTTCAACTGTCCGAATCATCCTCTTGTCTTGGTATAAACGACGCTCTCTTTACTTTCATACCAGTTCGCGCGGTAGCTTCGTATTAGGTATTAACCGCATTGCCTCGGTGCTCAACGCCGTCGTCATTATTTTTAGTCTGATGTTGGCCTTTGGAATCAACCCCAGAGATTTCCTAACCAGTATCACCATCGTTGCAGCGGCTATAGCCCTTATTTTTAAGGATTACATCACGAATATGATCAGTGGTTTAATTATCATGTTTTCTGATCAATTGACATTGGGTGATTATGTTAAGATCGGCGAGTACCAAGGGCAAATTATTGACATCACCCTGGTTAATATTGTTATCAATAATGATGATGATGATATTGTCATGGTTCCTAATAACTTTGTTTTTACGACAAACATTGTCAACCAGTCTTTTCAGAACTCCCGCAAGGTGAGCGTCGAATTTGAATTAGCCATTAACCATACCATGGACCGGGAGGACCTCAAAAAGCGTCTTAATGATCTGCTTAACAAACACAGCAATGAAGTACTCGAAAATAGTATGAAATTAAAGGTATTGGCTGTACAAAAGGATGTTGTCAAGTATAAGGTACAGTTCACCTTAACCAATTTGGGAAAAACGCAATCGCAGTTTATCAAAAACATTGTGCTAAATGAAGTACTAAAAATTGGGAATTAGCCAATGAGCCAATGTGATGATCGGTTTGTACGAGCTTAAGCATACTGCTTATAGGTTAAAGCCTAATGTAAAGCTGAGATCAATAATTAACCAATGTGATAATGCTCTGAAGCTTGTCTGCCGATTCACTCTTTACTCATCACTCATCATTATCACTCATCATTCATGCTCGCAACCGACAACTACACCTTCCGTAATTTGACGCCTGTTACGAAATGATTGCTTCCCTTTTCCAATATAAGATTAGCGCGAAAGCGCGTCGGCAGTATGTTTTTAATAAGGTTTGGTTTATTGATGAGATCCCAAATGCTAATTTGCTCGCGCGATAGCTTCTTCTTCGGAAAGACTGGCGTATCTATGAAAATAGGAATTAGGATTCCGGAAAGCAGTTGTTTGCAATTGTCTGAATCGAGACACATACCATTCGAGTAAGTTTTTTTCGTTAGCATGCACGTAAATGGAGTAATCAAAAAAATCAGACACGAAAACCTGCGGTCCTTTGTGTTTTTCGCTCAAATTTACTTGTAAGACATTGATCCCCTCCACAATGACAATATCGGGATTATAAATCTCCTGCATTTGATCCGGCATCACATCATATTCAAGATGCGAATAAATAGGCACTTGAAGGCTTTCCTTGCCCGCCTTCACATCCGCCAGAAAATTGATTAACTTCTTCGTATCATAACTTTCCGGAAAGCCTTTTCGATTCATTATTCCGCGTTGTTCCAACACACTATTGGGATATAAAAAGCCATCAGTGGTTACTAAAGCGACATTTGGCTTATCGGGCCATAAAGACAAGACCTTTTGTAATACGCGTGCGGTGGTGCTCTTACCCGCCGCCACGCTGCCTGCTATACCAATAATAAAGGGCGAGCGTTTGCGTCCGCTGTTCAAGTAAGCATTTTCAGCGTCGTAAAGCTTATGTGCGTGGTCAATATGGATATTCAGGAGATGACAAAGCGGGAAATAAACTTCCTGAATCTCTTCCATATTTAATGGCTCATTCAGCGCATGTAACCTTCCAATATCCTCATTTGAAAGAGAGAAATTCAGTGATCCGTTCAGTAATTTCCATTCGTCTCGCGTAATGCTCACGTACGGAGAATACTGTTCCTTCATTGCCATATCAGTCATATTCCAAGTTTAAGCTTGCACGCGCAAACGTAATAATTCAAAAGCCAAAAATCAAAATTCGTCCCCGCCAGGGGCTCCAATACAATCCATTTAACTACTTAACTATTCCCCCACTTAACCACGTAACTATTAGGGAACCAAATTACTGTCAACTACGATTGGATTTGATAATATTTTATGTACCGGGCAGAGCTCCGCAATCTGAAGCAGCCGTTGCCGTTGGTCATCATCCAAATTGCCAACCAATTTAATATGATTTTTTATGTAAGTCGTTTGCTGATGACTGCTTGGTACTACCTCCATTTTTACCGTTATGATAACTTCCTGCAAATCCCATTGCTTTCGATCGGCATACATCCTTAATGTAATAGCCGTACAAGAACCTAAACTCGAAAGTAACAATTCCTTCGGTCCTAATCCCTGATCAGTACCTCCCATAGACTCCGGTTCATCCGCTATTACGATATTTCGTCCATTGCTGACTTCTGTTTTATACCGTTCCTTTCCGATGGTAACTGTTACATTTACTTCCGCCATGCTAGTTGTTAGTTATTCGTTGTTAGTTGTTAGTTATTCGTTGTTAGTTGTTAGTGAAAATTTACTTTTTACTTTTTACTTTTTACTTTTTACTTTTTACTTTTTACTTTTTACTTTTTACTTTTTACTATCCAAAAAAGATGTAAGCGATAATAATGGCTGCAATTATCCCTGCGAGTTCGGCTAAGAGAGCAGCAGGTAAAGCATGTCGCGTTCTTTTAATGGCCACTGATCCGAAGTATACTGCTAACACATAAAAAGTTGTTTCCGTACTTCCTTGAATGACACAAGCCACGCGCGACGCAAAATCATCGGCACCTTTGGCATGCATTAAATCAATCATCAATCCACGCGCACCGCTTCCGCTCATCGGTTTCATAAAAGCGACAGGAAGCGCCTCCACAAAGCGCGTATCCAAACCCGCCCAGCTAACAATTGCACTGACGCCCTGAACCAGGTAGTCCATCGCACCGGATGCTCGAAAAACTCCTACAGCTACCAAAATCCCTACTAAATAGGGGATAATTTTTACAGCAACTTCAAAACCCTCTTTAGCCCCCTCAATAAATGATTCAAAAACATTCACTTTGCGGTAGAAGGCTAGGGCAATGAATGAAATAATTACCGTGAAGAGAATGACATTGCTTGCAACCTGCGATATAGCATTGATTTCTTCCTGGCTCAGCGTGGAAAAGTAGTACAAGAGTCCGCCGATCAAGATTGTCAGACCGCCCACATAAGCTATGATAACTTTATTGAACAGGTTAATACGCTGATAAATAGCGGTCACTACCAAACCGACCAAAGTAGAAAAGAAGGTTGCCAGCAGGATGGGAATGAACACATCGGACGGATCTATAGCTCCTGCTTCCTTCCGGTAAGCCATGATGGTAATTGGCAAGAGTGTCAAACTTGACGCATTCAATACTAAAAACATGATTTGCGCATTGCTTGCCGTATCTTTATTTGGGTTCAGTTCCTGTAGTTCTTTCATAGCCTTTAGACCTACCGGTGTCGCCGCATTATCAAGGCCCAACATATTAGCCGAGAAATTCATCAAAACCGAACCCAACGCCGGGTGATTTTTAGGAATCTCCGGAAAAAGTTTATTAAAAAAAGGCCCTACTAAACGAGCAAAAATGTTAATCATGCCGCCCTTTTCGCCAATTTTCATGATGCCTAGCCAAAAAGACATTAAACCGATCAGGCCCAGGGAAATCTCGGCGCCTGTCTTTGCCGTATCGAAAGTTCCATTTACAATCGCCTGAAAAATCTCCTGGTCTCCAAGAAAAATCAGCTTAAAAAGCGCGACAACAAAAGCAATTAAGAAGAAGGCTATCCAAACGTAATTTAAAGCCATTATTAGCTAGTTGTTAGTTATTAGTTGTCAGCTATTAGTTGTCAGCTATTAGTTATTAGTTGCATAAGCCTAAAGCCTATATTTCATATCCCTCAAGACCATAAATTTCTGTTCAAAAAACTCCAAGGCTTTTCATGGGAACCATTCTTCTTTTGTTCTTCGATTAAGAAGTCAGCCATTTCATCCAGTATTAAATGATTCTCACTCACCGTACGGTCTCCCAAAGCAATTAAACGTTTCATATTCGATTCCTCTGCAGCATCTAAACTCTCCTGAATGCTGTTGAGATTTTCCGGTTCGATCCGCAGATAATCTTTTTCCTTGTTTGACGACCGGAACAGCTGGTGAAGGAAAAAGTCGCTGCTTTCGGCCACACCGCTCATCATGATGTCAATTAGAGCCGGTACCATGGAAATAGCCCGACTTTTTTTAAAATGCTCTAAGTTATACGATTTTCTCGATCGCCCCGTTCCCAAAGAAAAAATATGAATATCATTGATTTTCGTTTGATTAAATGCCCGAGTTACTTCAACTAAACCACTTAAAGCAGGATTTGTTGCAAAAACACCGCCATCTAATAAAGGGTACCGTGTTCCTGATAACGAGTAAATTTCGGCGACACTAAAATAAGTCGGTGCGGCAGAGGTAGCCCGACAAACATCTTTGAGATAAAAGTCACGCACGTCACCCCGTTCAATAGCTGTCTGCTGCCTAAAAAAATGTGTCTTCCTAAGCTCTATGTTATAAGCAGAGATGATACAAGGTTTGATGAGTTCACTTAACTGCGTCTTTCCAAAATATTTCTGCAGCACACTTTCCAATGTAGCACTATTATAACGCTCACTGGTTAAACCCAAGCTTGAGGTAATGCGCTTGAAAAAACTCATTCTAAAAATATCGTGACCATATTTTAGATACATTTCCAAAGCTTCTTTGGCAGAAAAACGAGGTCGTTTGGGGTCTGATTGATCAGGGCAGAGCAGTAGGCAAACCAAAATACCTCCGGTACTCGTACCGGCAAAAAAATCAAAAAAATCTACGATAGCTGCTGAGGGATTGTTCGTCTTTTGCTTCAGTTTTTCTTCCAAAGCAACCAAGATCATTCCCGGAATGATCCCTCGAATCCCACCACCATCAATAGATAAGATTTTCTTCATAAAGGTTGATATCAGTTAGTCAAGTAGTTGAGTCGTTAAGTAGTTAAGTAGGAATTTATCCTACTCAACTATTTATCTATTTCACTACTCAACCTCCTACAAATGGATTACCTCACCATAAGCATCCGCTGTAGCCTCCATAACAGCTTCACTCATCGTAGGGTGTGGGTGTATGGTTTTAATAATTTCATGTCCGGTAGTTTCCAGTTTGCGGGCGGCCACTACCTCGGCAATCATTTCCGTCACATTGGATCCGATCATATGTGCTCCTAAGAACTCGCCGTACTTCGCATCAAAAATAACCTTTACAAAGCCATCCTTAGCACCCGCGGCACTTGCCTTACCTGAAGCTGAAAAAGGAAACTTGCCCACTTTAATTTCGTATCCGGCTTCCTTAGCGGCTTTTTCTGTATAACCAACAGAGGCAATTTCAGGCGAGCAATAAGTACATCCAGGAATATTATTATAATCAATTGGTTCAACATGTAAACCTTTGATCTTTTCTACGCAGGTAATCCCTTCGGCAGAAGCAACGTGTGCTAAGGCTTGTCCTTTAACAATATCACCAATAGCATATACACCTTCTACATTAGTTTTGTAGAAATCATCTACAACAACCCGGCCTTTATCAGTTTTTACACCGACTTCTTCTAAACCAAGGTTTTCGATGTTCGGAGTAATACCTACGGCAGACAACACAACCTCCGCTTCGATCACTTCTTCACCTTTTGCCGTTTTGATTTTCACCTTGCTAGGCGAAGCGCTGGTATCCACCGCCGTTACTTCAGCACCGGTTAAGATATTGATGCCACTTTTTTTCAAGCTACGTTCCAACTGTTTAGAGATTTCTTCATCCTCAACTGGTACAATACGATCTAAATATTCAACAATCGTTACTTTCGTTCCGATCGCATTGTAAAAATAAGCAAACTCTACACCGATAGCACCAGATCCTACGACCACTAATGAATTAGGCTGTTTATCCAAGTTCATGGCTTGACGATAGCCGATGATTTTTTTTCCATCCTGCTTAAGATTCGGAAGCTCACGCGAACGGGCGCCCGTTGCCAGTATTGTATGTTTGGCCGTGTACTCTTTAGTAGAACCATCACCACCCTTTACCTCAATCTTACCGCCTTTTTTTATCTTAGCGGTACCCATGATTACATCAATTTTATTCTTTTTCATCAAGAATTGGATACCCTTACTCATACCATCGGCCACGCCGCGACTTCTTTTAATAATCGCGCCAAAATCAGCCTCACCGCCCTCTACTTTGATACCGTAGTCAGCCGCGTGATTCAGATACTCAAAAACTTGCGCACTTTTAAGTAAAGCTTTCGTTGGGATACAACCCCAGTTAAGGCAGATACCGCCAAGAGATTCGCGTTCAACAATAGCCGTTTTGAAACCTAATTGTGAAGCTCTGATGGCTGCAACATAGCCTCCCGGGCCACTTCCAATTACAATGATGTCGTAATTCATTCTTATAAAAATTAATTCGTTTCGATAGTACAATTAGCTTATACCCATTGAACAAGCCAAGAACGTGTTTGTCAAACAAGTATTACTTCCGCAAACCTAATAAAAATTCTTAGAATTAGAAGATTTCCGGGCTGTGTCGGCATTTTTTTACCTTAGGGAAATAGTTGAAGTAGTAGAGTAGTTGAGTGGGCAAATAGTTAAGTGGTTGGGTAGGGGATTTACTAGTAACAACAGCAACAGTATATACTTACCGGCAGGCAGTCTAATCAGGCTGATAGCTTATTTCCGACAGCAGACAACAGCTCTTGTTACATTTACCATTACCTAAAGCATGTACCACAGGGGGCATGATTGTGATTTTGAAAAAAGTTATCCACAATCCACATTCGAAAATTCGAAACAATTTTAACCAATAAACAATTAAAAATCAGAAAAGACTTTATAGATTTCTAAACAGTTACAAAAACAATTGGATACCGCAAGATCGATCTGTAAATTATTCACACCCAAGCATCAAGTAACATTAACTTAATATTAAATTAACACAAAACCTGCTAATTATTCCTCGCGAGCTATTTAATTTTGTACCGAAAAACAAATTATTCAATCAATTCAACGCACATGAAGAAGTTTTTACTTTCTTTCAAATCATTAAGACGTAGCCAATACCTTTTCAGTAAGGCTACGCTATTATTAGCATTGTTCTTGCTAATTAATACCAAATTTTCTTTTGCGCAGCAAGCTATCCAAGGGATTGTAACCGACGGAACAAACCCAATAGCCGGGGCAACGATATCAATTACCGGAACGTCACGATCAACTTCTACGGACGTTGATGGAAAGTTCTCGTTAAGTACAACTAGGGAATCGGGTGAGATTGTAATTAGCTATGTAGGTTACGACGTGGAAAAAGTCAACTTTTCATCTGGGACTACTGACATTGGTACTATATCACTAAAACAAAGCGCACAATCTCTTGACGAAGTGATTGTACAGATAGGAAGTGGTTTAATAGATTTGGCAA
Organism: Olivibacter sp. 47; assembly: GCF_030372825.1. Lineage (NCBI taxonomy): Bacteria > Pseudomonadati > Bacteroidota > Sphingobacteriia > Sphingobacteriales > Sphingobacteriaceae > Olivibacter > Olivibacter sp. 47. Next base: position 3,048,017 of record NZ_JAUCNR010000001.1, on the reverse strand, counting down.
AGGATAGAAAAACACCAATTGCAGTATCTACTATAAGCACTACAGAAATCCAGCAGAAAGCAGGAAATCAAGAATTCCCAGAACTCCTGAAAAATACTCCTTCAGTTTACGTGGCAGGTCAAGCAGGAGGTTATGGCGATTCTAGAATCATTGTTCGTGGATTTGATCAAACGAATACCGCGTTTCTTTTAAATGGTCAGCCCATAAACGGAATGGAAGACGGTAACATGTATTGGTCTAACTGGTCAGGCCTTGCTGATGTGGCAAATGCATTACAGATACAGCGAGGATTAGGTTCCTCCAAATTAGCCATTTCATCCGTCGGAGGAACAGTTAACATCGTTACAAAGTCTACAGACCTAACCCGAGGTGGTTTTGCTCAAGCACTGATTGGCAATAACAATTACCAAAAGACAACTCTTGCCTATAACACCGGTTTATCAGAAAATGGGTGGGCAGCAAGTATTATGTTGACAAACTGGGCAGGAGACGGTTATAACAAAGGAACGAGAGGAAATGGACAGAATTATTTTTTCTCGCTGGGCTACAAACCTAACGAAAAACATGCCTTTAACTTCTTGATTTTCGGAGCCCCTCAGAAACACGATCAAAATTTCACCAAAAGTATATCGAGTTATCTTCAAAATGGAAAAAGATACAATACAAACTATGGCTTCCTAGGTGGAGATTATCTTAGTGAAAGAACTAATTATTATCATAAACCCGTAGTTAACTTGAACTGGGATTTCAATATCGACGAAAAATCGACTTTATCAACTGTGGCTTATGCATCCTGGGGACGCGGTGGCGGCACAGGTAACTGGGGAAGCAGCAGTGCTAAAAAATATACACCAAGTGGCCATATCGATTTCAATGCTATAAAAACAAATAACGAAGCTATTGAAGGAGGGATCGGTGATTTCAATAATGGCGCCTATGCTATTCGGGCTTCCGTAAATAATCACGCTTGGTATGGTTTGGTTTCTAATTTCAACAGGCAGATAAACGAAAATCTAACTTATAATCTTGGTCTTGATGTAAGAACCTATAAAGGTACTCATTATCGAATGCTAACCAACCTGATGGGTTTGACTGGTTGGCATATCAATGACAATATGCAATACCCTAACGGTTATAACGTAACTGAAACATTCAGTATTAATCCCTGGAAAGCACTAACAAACAGTGTAGACAATAATCAAAAGGTTGATTACGATTATGATGAGCGAATAACTTACGGTGGCTTATTCGGTCAGATCGAGTATTCAAACGAAGACTTTTCAGCTTTCCTACAAGGCGCATTGTCTAATCAGTCTCACGTGAGATGGGATAGATTTCAATACACGAAAGAAAATGAAAAGTCAGAAAAAGTAAACAATATCGGTTACAATATTAAAGGGGGGCTTAGTTATAATATTACGGAAAATCATGTCATATTTGGAAACACAGGGTATTATTCAAGACAACCGTACCACGATAACATTTATTTGAACTTCGGTAATGATGTAAATCCACTGACTAGCAACGAGAAGATATTCGGCGTTGAGTTCGGTTACAAATTCATCAGCACATTCTTTAGTGCAAATTTGAACGCCTACAGAACATCATGGAAAGATAGAGTTACAACTACTTCAGATACAAATGATGATGGGCAGTTGATCTACACAAACAACTCTGGATTAAGCCAATTGCATCAAGGCCTTGAATTGGACTTCGTTGCAAAACCGTTGCCAAAACTTGACCTAAGAGGGTTTGCGTCCATTGGTGACTGGAAATATGATGACAATGCATTACAAAGGACATACGATGAAAGTTTAAATCTTTTATCTGAAGAAGTAACTGATGTAAAGGGTGGAAAAGTTGGCGATGCTGCACAGACAACCTTCGGATTAGGCGTCGCGTATCGTATAACAAGCAGTTTATCAGTTGATGCCGACTATAGGAACTATTCAAATTTATATGCCGATGTGGTTACTAAAGATAACATCAAACTTCCAAATTATGACCTTGTAGATGCAGGCTTAAATTATCGTATAAGCTTTAACAAAACTGCTTTAAACTTACGTCTAAACGTAAATAACATATTTGACAGAGTTTATCTTTCAGAAATGACTTCAGCAAGACCAGTCGAAGAAGGAACCGAGACGTATAAAGGAATCAATACAAGCAATAACGTTTTCTTTGGAAACGGTACTACTTGGAACTTTGGTATGAAATTTAGTTTCTAAATTGAACATACTTTTTCTTCACATAAAGCCGTCTCAGAATCTTGAGACGGCTTTTCGTTTTATAGACAAATATCTAGTTGTTATTGAGCCACGTAAACTAGCTTCGCAAAATCATACGAGAATGACTGGAATTTAGGATTACGATATCAATGATTGTGATTCAAACTGTGAAAAGATAGTATACCCTTAGGCCGATCTCATAAGACGAGTACACAAAATCCAAGAAAGAGATAATCAATCTATTTATAAAGGTCCACTTTTCTAGAATAGATGTTGGTTCTCGTTACCTCATTGATACCGAAAATTATTTTGGGGCAGAATTAAATCCCTTCAACCAAAGTTATCGTAATCCCCCTAAAACAATCGTCCGCGCAATTGTCCTCCACAAATCCACAAGAGGAAATGATACCATTATTCTTTGCTTCAAAGAAGGTTTGAGCATTATTCCGTTTCTTCAACCAATCACTCTTTGCCTTTTCATATATTTGGTCCAAGGTGCAAGTTAGTGCACCGCCCGTATTTGCGTGATTGTTTAAGTTAGCCTGATTCTCGGACCATGTTAGCATTTTCAGCATACTGTCTGCACTGGGTAAATGTTCGGTGTTTCCCTGATACCTCTTTGATAAACTATCAAGCATTAGCTGAGCAGTTTCTAAATTCCAACCGTCTGCTGGCATTCGGATATCATTAAAAACAGTATAACGAAAATCTCGCCCCGTTACTTCTCCATTGTTTACGGTAATAGTTGTTTCCCATGCCGCACCTGCCCATGTAGCTCCACTTACCACATATCTATAAGAATTATTACTCGATTCTTTAAAATCCAACCAAGCTTTATAACTCTGCTCATAGTCATTTTCATAGTCCATATCACTCTTATCACAAGCGATGCAAAAGAGAGACAGAAAAAAAACAAAAAGGTACATTTTTCTTTCCATAATAAGGTGTTTATATCTATTATATCGTAACGTGTTTAGCTAAAAAAAGAGCTACAACAACTTTCAGAAATCAGCTCTTAACTTAACAAAGGAATCTGCAAGGAATTCACCTTTAACCTAATAGATGAAGATGTATATATTATAAGAACGTTTATTTTGACTTCTTTCTTTTCATTAAGTTTTCGTTTTTTAAGGCATTCAAGCTTTCCCTAACGGGAAGGTCCGCGAAAGAAAAGAAGCCAAGAGCCGACCGTAGGAAGTCCATGAACACCTTTGAAAATAATGAAGTAGTGAATAAAATCGCCGCTTCCTGCCTACCGCAGGCAGGCAAAATTTACAGGAGCGGTAGTGCCTCCCAGTGCTGACTGTAAATTTTGGAGGAGGCATTTTAGTAGAACGATAGGCTTTTGCTTTTAACCGGACGTACTAGCTTTAGCTTTGTATATAGCCAGTGTGTTGGGAAAAACGGCCTTGGAGGATACCGATGCAACGAGCAGCAAAGTATGTGCATTATCGTTCATGTCGCAATATCTAAGCGGATTGAGGAAGTGAAACGGCTCCAATACGCGCCATGAATGCTTTGCAATCAGGTGCAAGGTAGCCTACAGAGCCTTGATTATTCATTTGTGTTTGTTTTAAAAGGTATTCATGAGCTCGAAGCTAGCTTCTCGGTTGTTTGGTTCTTTATCATCAAGGATAAAGAACATTATATTAAATGAAAAAATTAGTTAAAATAAACGTTATCTTTTAAAAGCAATTTCCCTGAAGGCATCTAAAAATGATTGCTATTTTCGGTATTACAATGGGTTATTTCATTAGCAAAACACTGTATTTCAATATCGTAATGCTCAACACTGATAGCAGAATCAATTATTTTGATAACACGATGACGTATTCTGCTACCGAAACGCCGTACTCCGATACCTTGATGCTCAACTTTGGTAGCGGAATCAATCATTTCGATAGCACGATTACGTATTCCGCTACCGAAATGCCGTATTTCGATACCATTATACTCAACTTCGATAGCACAATCAATCATTTCGACAGGTCAATAAAACATTTTGATAACACAATAATCTACGTCGGTAACAGGCTACGCTATATTGATAGTCAAGTTTCTGACTTTTCCCTTGTCGGCGAACGAATTTCTTTATATGACCGTCAGAAACCCGCTTTCTACTCAACAAACACACCTAAGCTGACAGCCGACGACCGATAGCTGATAGCTAATACCTACACCTAACACCTTAGAGCTAAAAATAACCTTCAGCTAACATTTAAGTCAAGTAAAATACCTATAATCGCGTCATGGTAACAAGAGTTTTTTCTTATTTGCTAGGTGTCGCATTAGCTGTTTTTTTGGTGTCACCTACGCATGCCCAAGACACCACGCAAAAATCAGTTCCAAATCGTCAAAATGTAGCCAAGCAACAAGACAAACCCTATGTAATCCTGATCTCTGCCGATGGTTTTCGGTATGATTACGCAGAAAAATTCCAGGCAACTCATTTACAACAACTATCGTCAAGTGGCGTAAGTGCCAAAGCACTGATTCCGTCATTTCCTTCCATTACCTTTCCCAACCACTATACAATCGTAACGGGCATGTACCCATCGCATCATGGCTTGGTTGGAAATAATATCTACGACCCGAAAATGCAAGCAAGATATAGCATGTCAAATGCGAAGGCCGTCAAGAATCCGGCTTGGTATGGCGGTATCCCCATTTGGACACTTGCCGAGCAACAGGGTTTACTGAGTGCTAGCTTTTATTGGCCGGGATCGGAAGCAGCTATTGGTGGAATGTTGCCGTCTTATTATTATGCTTACAATGAAAAGATTCCAATAGCAAAACGCATACAGACTGTTGTGAACTGGCTATCATTACCATGGAAAAACGTCCGCACCTCATTAATTTTTACTTCCCCGAAGTCGATCATGCAGGACACCTCTATGGCCCCGATGCAACCGAGACGAAAAAAGCGGTGCACTTCATTGATTCTGCCGTTAATGCCCTCAACATCGCCGTACAACAAACGGGACTTCCTGTCAGTTTTATTTTCGTTTCTGATCATGGTATGAAGGCCATCAATCGAGACGAACCCTTGCCATTACCTTTTAAAGTCGATACAACGCAAGTGATCATTGCTTCAAATGGCACACTTGTAAATATACATGTGAAAGACAAAAAGAACCTTCAGTCGATTTACCAATCCATTCAAAAGTCTGATAAGTTTGATGCCTATCTAAGTGATCAAGTACCAAGCAATTATCATTACGGAAAAAAAGAGGACAAATATCACCGAATAGGCGATATCGTATTGGTTGCGAAAGCACCTTATTATTTTTCCAATAAGAAACCACATCCCGGAGCACATGGATTTGACCCCTATGAAACACCGGAAATGCGAGCTACTTTCATCGCTTGGGGACCCGCCTTTAAAGAAGGTTTAACGATCGGTGCCTTTGAGAATATTCATATCTATCCACTATTGGCGAAGATATTAGGTTTGAAATACAAACATCGTATCGATGGAAATGATAAAGTAGCTAAAGAAGTCTTGAAGTGATACAGCCAGCACCGGACGCATTACCATTCCTGTAAATTTTGCCTGCCTGCGGTAGGCAGGAAGCGGTGAACTTTATTTTATTAGTAATATCATCGATCTTTATAGTAGGTACTACTATCATTTTCTGTCAATTTCTCTACTAAAACCTGAAGTAGCTCCTTAATATTAATCAACTCATTTTTAAGTTCCTCTAAAGTGGGTGAATGTCCTTGCCTCACGTTATCATCAGTCACCAAATTCTGCCAGCTTACTTCTTCATCCAGATCGAGGTGCGGCCCCATTAGCTCATCACTGGTCATCGAATAAAGTATACCAACCAATTTAGCTTGTTCTATTGTTAGTTTTTTTTCACCCGACTCCAGCTGCTCATACTCTTCTTTAGTAAGCTTCAACTTGTAAGCCACATAGGCCATACTGTAATCATTGGCGTAACGTAGAAATCTTAGTTTTTCATGTAATTCCATATGTTTAGGTTTTATTTTTAGTTGTGAGCTGCGAGTTGTGAGTTGCGGGCTTTCTTCCTGTCTTATGTCCATGTTAGGCTATAGGCTGTAAGCTGTAGGCTTTATTCTACACTTTAAACTTTCTCGCTACGCAAAAATTCATCGTTCATCATTCCTGCCTACCGGCAGGCAGGCAACACTCATCACTTAAGACCCTACTCAACCATTTAACCAGCTCAAAATATTTGTTTTTTCTCTACAAAAATAGGTAAAATACATCCATTTACAAATACTTTAACTAGCTAAACGTTCTTAAACTAATTTTATGGAAAATAAAGGAGAACATAGAACTTGACAGCACTGGGTTTATATTTGGCAAAGCGATCAATTAACAAAGCGGAAGTTTCCAGAAAGACGGGTTTGAGTACTTATCGGTTGAGCCAGCTTTCCATTAATCCAAAATCGCATGTTCGAATCGAGGAATTATATCTTATCGCCTTGGCCATAGGCGTTAAACCGGGTGAAATGTTTGAAGAGCTGTGTGGGAATCTTAAACTCAAACACCAGTCCTGATCCCATAAAAAGAGGCACTTCGCTCGACCCTCCTTCGGGGTCCATACACTGTATATTCACGGTATCTTCACGTTATATCCGCATTTATCCACCATTTAGTGGACTTTTAGCGGTAAAGTAGCGAATAAGTAGCGACCAAAGACCAAGTGGGTGGGAGAGGAAGGAAGATAAAAGAAACCGTATAGTAGTTAGTAACACTACTATACGGTTCATGCACTAAGATTGATTACTTATTCCACCAAAGCGCTGTTGTAATCACGTCATCGCCTTGACGTGCCAAGGCTTGTTGATAATGTTCACGATTAACGTTTTGCTCTTTATTCGGATAATATAAGCGTTTCGGAATGCCGTTTCCGAAAATAGGCTGGAACGTATAGTTGACGATTCCGTTCTCCGTTTGCCTACTCCAAACAACATCTCCAGGTTTCACTAAAAATATAGGATAACCGGTACGACGGATTTCTGACCAAGCCTCCAAGCCTTGAGTGTACAAAGCCAGGTATTTTTGCGTTAAGACATTTTCTTTGTTCGCCGCCGGCAAGGCATCAGCATATGATTTCGCAGTCGCACCATCAATACCCCATTTAGTTAAAGAAGCTTCTACACCTTTTCGGTAGCTTGCATCATCCCAGTTATTGTATTCGGCAATTAAAAAAGCCACCTCGGCATACTCCTGTAAGACTTCCGCAAAGTCGGGCGCATTCACAATGGCTCCTGGTAAGCTAATGGCAGTAGGCCCATTAATACCTCCTGCTTCCAAAGGTAATCCGTAAGGCTGACCTATGTAAATTTGGCGCTCATTAGGTAAAGCGTAACGCGGTAGACGCGGGTCGGCCGTCTTAAAAGGTCCTAATTCTCCTTTTAATACATTTACCAAAACATGCGAAACCGCAAAATCTTTTCTATTCGCGGTAACGGTCGCTCGATAGAGGGGGGCTTCATTTGGTGCACCACTGGAATATTTAAAAGCGGCATTATCTGCATTGGACGTAAATACACCTTTTGCCAAGGCATCCGAAAAATGTTCTTCTGAAACAGCCGGAAGTTTCACACGGATACGCGTAGACAAGCGTAACCGAAGTGATTGCGCAAATTTAGCCCATTTTTCATTACTGCCTGCGTATATAATATCCGAGCTGCCGAAAGTATTTTGCCCTTTATACTTCAACAGGGTATCGCCTGCCGCCTTTAATTCATTTAGGATATCAACATATATTTTTTCCTGTGACGCGTACACCGGCGTATAATTGTCGGGATTTTGTTGCAGCGCTTCAAATTCAGGGTCTTTATTTCCATAGGATTCATAGGGCACATCGCCAAAAACATCCGTCAGGGAATGGAAGGTGAAAGCTTTCAATATACGTGCAATCGCAATTTGATTCGCATTACTACCAGCTGTTCCGGCACTTGCCACCGATTTTGTCAGCTCATCGGTATTTATCTTGATAATTTGGTTCAAGTTATTCAGTGCCTTATAAGAGTTAGCCCAAAAGACGTCGGAATAAGAACGTGGAATATCATAACGCGACTGATCGGTGTAGATATTCTGACTATAATATTGGGCGAAAAGCATCGTTCCACGTAACGAAAAATTTTCGTTTCTGATATTGTCCATTATTTGTTTCTCCGCCGTCAACAGAATCGTTGGTGTAGGAACATTTCCCGGGCGATTGGGATCTTCGTTGATCTCCGCCAGCTTCTCGTCAGAGCAGGAGATCAAAGCGCCTGAAAACGCTAGGGGAAGGAGAAATAAGATATTTTTATAAAGATTCATTGTCTTCTCAAATTAAAATTTAACGTTCACATTTAAACCGTAGGTGGCAGGTATTGGTAGATTTCCTCCTTCAATCCCCTGTATATTACCTCCGCTATTGGTAAATTCAGGATCAATGTATTTACTTTTAGTATAAATATTCCAAAGGTTACGGCCATAAGCGTTGATACCCAACGTTTTGATTACTCCGTCCGGTTTCAGCTGAAAATTATACCCGAGTGTAATCTCCCGTAACTTCACGAATGTGGCGTCAAAAACACTAAAGGTGGTGGGCCCGTTATATTCATTACGTGCCCAGGTTTGTGCACTAATCCGCGTATCATTTGGCCTTGTATTCGTTACGTTATAACTTCCGTCCGGATTAAACTGTACATCCGCTTTTACACCATCTACTACGATACCCGTTTCTCGGATATTATTGGCAGCAGTACGGTCCAGGATTCCTGCGTACATACCTACTTTATAGGTTTGCGAGAAGAAATGCCCTCCAACACGTGCGTCGATTAAAAATCCAAGTGTAAAGTTTTTATACTTAAAGCTGTTTTGAAAGCCTACTAAATAGTCAGGTAGCACAGTTCCTAAATCTGTCATTTGCGAAGTACGTAAGTAAGTACCGTCCTCCTGCACCACGCGTTGCCCGTCAGGAGCATAAACAAAGTCATAACCTCTGATTTGTCCATAGGATTCTCCTTCTTGTGCTACTAATGACACCAGTGTATTGTTTAGCTCGAGCGTACTGATGCCCTCATATAAACGGGCGATTTTATTACGGTTTAACGACCAGTTGACTGAACTATTCCATTCGAAACGATCATTTTTTATCGGTGCTCCGGTTAGGATTACTTCAAATCCTTTATTGGTTATTAGACCTGCATTTAAGAATTTCTGTTGATATCCAAAAGCATCGGAAGTCGGAACTGCAATTGTCTGGTTTCTACTACGGTTATTGTAATAGGTAACGTCTAAGCCTAATCTATTTTTAAACAATTGAAACTCGAATCCCGTTTCCCAAGTACTAGTCAGTTCGGGTTTCAAATTGGGATTGTTCATGATATCAGGCTGCGTATAAGACGGTTGGCCATTAAATGCAGGTAACGAACTATATAATTGTGCTAAGCTATAGGGTGCTGCACCGTTACCGACTTCCGCCCAGCCCAATCTGAATTTGGCGTAGTCAATCCAAGGAATGTTTCTTATTCCTTCCAATTCACTGAAAACAAAACTGCTTGTGAGCGATGGATAGTAAAAAGAATTATTGTTAGTAGGTAGGGTAGACCACCAATCATTCCGTAAGGTACCGTCTAAATAGAGCATATTTTTCCAACCGGCAGAAAAACTGCCAAAGATCGAATACACTTGTTCTCTAAATAAACCATGTCCATTATTGGCTAAGATACCACTTGAATTCCGCAAGTCATAGTAATTCGGAACTACTAAGGGTCCACCCGTTTGGAGATCACTGACGCGACGATTCGCATCCCGAATGTTACCACCAACCAAACCGGATAGCGAGAAGTCGGTCCATTGTTTATTGGCGGTTGCCAGAAATTCATAGTTGAATTCATGGAAATTATTACTATATTCCTGATACATAGACTGTGAGCGGGAATACACTGCGATACGATCTTGATATTGATATTGATAAATATCTGCGTAAACTTTACCACTCAAATTAAGCCACGAATTGATAGGAGCCGACACCCCGACATTACCATATAACCTGTCGCGGCTCTCTTCCAGGTAACTCTCATAAGCCGACCAATAGGGATTATCAATAAAACGCGTAGCACGATCGCCCGGTGTATCGCGATAGCCGGTTCGATTCCACGGTCTAGGGGTTCCATCGGGTCGTTTATAATCGCTCAGCTTCTTATAGTCGACTTGCACACCTCCCCATTGAAAAGCCTCTAACATAATATTCCGATTGGAAGCACCGGTCCAAGGTCTACCCGTTGAGTTATTTTTAACGTAGTTAAGATTACTGGAAATCGTTACCTTTCCCAGTCCTGTAGACCCTGAAAAACTCAATGTATTACGTCCTAAGCTGGCATTTGGAACAGTTCCGCGGACATTCTTATTGGTATACGATAGCCGATAGCTTGTTTTCCCACTGCTTCCTGCGATCGCCAGATTATTGGTATTGGCAATACCCGTGCGAAAAAAGTAATTGACATCGTGCTCGGGATACAGCCAAGGCTCAGGATTCAAATATTCGGGGTATCCGGGGTCTAAATTATACCAATGCAAAACGGGTGTGCCATCCAAACGAGGGCCCCAGCTTTCGTCGGCAGCATAATCAACAATATTATACGTTGTGCCATTAATCGTAGCCTGCGGAAACTCGGTACTATAACCTTGTCCGTATAGTTTTTGTCTTTTTGGCAAACGTACTATTTGTTCCAATTCAATTCCTGTATTCAGGCTAATCTCAGTCTTTTCCTTATTATTTCCCTTTTTCGTTGTAATCAAAATAACGCCATTGGCTGCACGACTTCCGTAAAGCGCTGCGGAAGGACCTTTCAATACCGAAATATTTTCAATATCATCCGGATTTAAATCTTGTATCATATTCCCTACGTCCTTACCGGCACTTCCCCCAATGGTGGAAGCGGTATTTAAATCGGCATTGTCAATAGGGGTTCCATCAATAACGTAAAGCGGTTGATTATTACCGGTAATGGATTTTATACCACGAAGCAAAACACGCGTTGATCCTCCCATATTGCCGCCGGAGGGTATAATCTGTAAACCTGCCACTTTACCGGAAATGGCGCTCAGTGCATTGGTGGGTCGGGTGTTGAGCACATCGCCGCTCACATCTTGCACGACATATCCCAATGCTTTCTTCTCCCGTTTAATACCTAGGGCAGTAACCACCACCTCAGAAAGCTGGTTATCAGGCACTAAACTCACTTGGATCTTTTGCTCGTCACCAACCACCACTTCTTTTGGTTGATAACCGACGTAAGAGATCACCAAAACGCTGTTGTCAGCTACTTCAAGAGAGAATGTTCCATCACTCTTTGTTTGGGTTCCTTGCGTGGTATTCTTAACCAGCACGGATGCACCTGCAATGGGCTGTGTGTTTTCGTCCAGCACCGTTCCTGTAAGCGTACGTTGCCGGGCAAAATTTAATGTAGGCAACAGTATGAGCAGTATGCCTACGTACCGCAGTAATTGTAAATTCATAAGAAATTGTCAGTTAATTTGATTAATATAGGGTGAGTACCGCCTAATTAGCAGCAGATGACTTGCACATGCATTCGCATGCTGTTTTTTAATAAGGAAGAAATAAACGATGCAATTAATTTCGATTTTTGTAAGTGTTGATCCATATTATTCAAAATAATAAAGTATAGTAATCTAATAGACAAACCTAGACAAAAATGTTTTGATACACAAATTTTTTCTTTTTTTGTGTACTAATTTTTTTAGTATATTTGCTTTTCATGGAATATGCTATTGTTGACATTGAAACTACCGGGGGACATGCGGCCGGTCATGGGATTACCGAAATCGCCATTTGCATCCATGATGGTGCCGGTATATGCCATAGATATGAAACACTGGTCAATCCGCAAGCGCATATTCCACTTCATATTACGGCATTAACAGGCATCAGTAATGAAATGGTTGCAGATGCACCCACCTTCGCAGAAATAGCCGCCACTGTCTACCAACTACTGGAAGGCCGGATATTTGTTGCACACAATGTAAACTTTGATTACTCCTTTATAAAGCATCACCTGGCCTTTTGTGGCTATAGTTGGAATGCCCCAAAATTGTGCACGGTCCGGTTAAGTCGCAAAGTATTACCGGGATTCGCGTCTTATAGTCTTGGCAAACTTTGTCAGCAATTGAATATCTCCATAACCAATCGTCACCGCGCAGGTGGAGACGCTACTGCCACCGGGATTTTGTTCTCCCTATTGCTCGAGAAAGGCCCGGACGCTATACAGGCTATGCTTAAAAAAGCGTCGAAGGAACAGGCCTTGCCACCTAACTTACCCAAGGAAAATTTTGAACGCTTACCTCAAACACCCGGCGTCTATTACTTTAAAAACCAAAAGGGAAAAGTGGTATATGTTGGAAAAGCAAAAAACATCAAAAAACGAGTATCTGCTCATTTTTCAGGCCAAAATCCTAACCCGCAGCGTCAGAATTTCATGCGAAGCATTTATGATATTGACTTTGTTAGCTGCGGAACAGAATTGATAGCTTTTTTGCTCGAGGCAGTCGAAATCAAAAGATTATGGCCTGAAAACAACCGGGCCCTTAAACGCTTTGAACCCAAGTATGGGCTATATAGCTATGAGGATCAAAAAGGCTACATACGTGTGGCTATTGATAAGCATCAACGCTTTCAACAGGCTATTTGCAGTTTTGGAAATGTGATTGAAGCTTACAACCTCGTTAACAGACTGATCCAGGAGCATCGGCTCTGCCCCAAATTGAATGGAATACAAAAGGTGCAAGGTGCTTGTTTGAACCACAGAAATGGTGGCTGTTTGGGAGCCTGCATAGGAGAGGAGAATAAGGATAATTATAACGAGCGCATGTATACCGCTTTAGATAATTTAGCGAAAATGCTACCCTCCTTCATAATTCTTGATAAAGGTCGCACAGAAGACGAACAAAGTTGTATTTGGGTAGAAAAAGGCAAGCTCTTTGGCATCGGATACATTGCTTATGAAAGTGATATCAACCATCCTGAAGAGATAAAAGACACCTTAACCCGCTATCCATCCAACGATTATATGATGCACCTCATCATGAGCTATGCCAATCAACATCCCAAGCTAATCCATCGATTAATGGAAGGGGAAGTAGTTGAGTAGAGAATTAGTTGAGTAGTCGGGTAGGGAAATAGTTGAGTAGGGAAATAGTTGAAATAGTCGGTAGAAATTCAACGGCTTAACCACTCAACAACTTAACCACTCAACAAATCAACTACTCGACGACTTAACTACTCAACAACTTAACGGCTTAACCACTCAACAAATCAACTACTCAACAACTTAACCACTCAACAACTTAACTACTCAACAACTTAACTACCCCCTCAACTTCACCCCAAAATAGGATTATCCTGAATGGGCAGTTTGGCAAATTTCTCCACCTCAATGCTTGGCACGCCAAAGTCTTCCACCACTTTACCTAATAGGAGATAACAACCATGCCCTCTAAAAGGATAAATGGGCGTACGACCTGGAAAATGGGTGGTATCGAAAAAGTTTCCATGGACATCTAAAAATGTACCAAACCACATTTTCTTTTGGTTCTTCATGCGTACCGTTTTTTCACACACATATAAACCGACCATTTTGACCGTTTGGCCGACATGTGTCAGCAAATCCTTTGCCATTACGTCGCCTCGATAGCTGGTTTTAAGCATATCAAACATCGTAAGCGTCAAGGGATAGCCTAGTAAATCAAGCTCTTGGTAGGCATCTTCCAAACGTTCATCCGGAAGTACCGGCATTGTGTATTGCTTATTAACGATGGCAAACAACTCCTTATCCCTTTTTGGTTTGACTGATCCGCCCATGTATAAATGACTATCCCATAGCAACTCTTTTTTCGTGCGCCCGGTAAAACGTAACGCGCCAACTTTAATCAGTATAGCAAGTTGCTCTAAACCAATATCGGTTCGCCTAATAAAGTCGGTTAAATCTTGAAAAGGCCCGTTTGTTACCCGTTCGCAGGGAATCAATTTTATGAAATCTTCATTAAGTCCCTGTATACCTATTAAACCCAAATAAACGTCGCGTCCGTTAATGGTCACTTTTTCTTCGCTGTTATTAACACAGGGCAAATGAACGGTTGCACCGGTTTTTTTTAGCTCGTGCACATATAACCAGCGCGCATAGAACCCCCCATAATTATTCAATACCGCAACCATGAACTCCTGAGGAAAGTAGGTCTTAAGGTATAAACTTTGATAGCTCTCTATGGCGAAGCTAGCGGAATGGGCCTTGGAAAAACTGTAGCCGGCAAAGCTGGAAATTTGGCGCCACACTTCTTCAGTGGTTGCTTCGTCTCGACCGATAGTCTTGGCACTGAGAAAAAATTTATCTATTAATTTTTGAAAGGCATCTCGACTCCTATATTTACCACTCATCGCCCGTCTGAGCACATCGGCGTCGGCTAAATCCAATCCGGCGTAATGATAGCATACCTTAATAACGTCTTCCTGGTACACCATCACGCCATAGGTTTCTTTTAGCTGTTCTTTCATAACAGGGTGTAAATAGATTACTTCATCCGGATGATGAAAATAATAAATATAGTTTCGCATCATACCGGACGAGGCCACGCCGGGCCTGATGATCGAGCTGGCAGCGACTAAAGTCAGGTAATCCCGACATTGGAGCTTTTGTAAAAGCTGGCGCATCGCTGGTGATTCAATATAAAAACAGCCAATACTATCGCTCGCGCCTAAACGCCGATTGATCTGCTCATCGATCAGAAAAGACTTGACAGCGTGAATATCAACGGATTTCCCCTTGTTTTGTCGGATCAGTTCAACAGCTTCCTTGATATGGCCAATGCCGCGTTGACTCAAGATATCGAATTTATCTAAACCGATGGCTTCGGCTGCATACATGTCCCATTGTACTGTCGGCATGGCCTTAGGCGGCAAGTCCAAAGCCGTATAAAAGGTGATCGGCTCTTCACTTACCAATACCCCTCCGGCATGGATGGATCGTTGATTTGGCATCCCATCCATTAGCTCGTAAACCGCCATGATTTTCCGGAAGGTCGGGTTGTCTTGATTGACTGCATCTTGTGTAGGATCGGTAAAGCTATCGATTTCGCTCTTTGGCAACCCAAGTACTTTACCAATTTCCCGTATGACGGAGCGTCCTTTGAAGGTGCTGATGGTGCCCAGCAGCCCGGTATAAGCAATACCGTAACGCTTTAACAGATATGCTTGTATTTCTTCCCGTTGATGCCAGCTATAATCGATATCGAAATCGGGCGGACTGCTTCGTTTTGAATTTAAGAAGCGCTCAAAATATAGATCCAGGGCAATGGGATCAACATCGGTGATACCTAAACAATAAGCCACCGTGCTATTTGCCCCGGATCCGCGTCCTACGTGATAAAAACCACGACTTCTGGAATAATTGATAACGTCCCAGGTGATGAGAAAGTAGGCACAGAAATCCATCTGTTTAACCACTGCAAGCTCGGCTTCAATTTTTTGCTTTGCCTGCATATTTCCGGAGCCATAACGATCATGCATACCTGCTAAGGTCAGTTTCTCCAGCAAAATAGCATCATTGGCTTTGCTATCGGTAAATGTTTGTTTGTTTAATCGACCAAAGTGGTAGTCATCGGTAGAGCAGTTTGCTAAAAGTTGATGGGCATTGTCCAAAAGATATTCATAACCGCTGTATAATCGCTGTAACTCTTCTAAGGGGCGTAAAGACTCCGTCTCTTGACAAATGGCGATTTCGTTCACCTTAGTCAATAATGTATTCTGATCAATCGCTCTTAAATACTGATGGAGCCGGTAATGTTTTTTATCCTGAAATGTAACCGAATAAAGCGCCACTAGTTTCCGTTGAATAAGGGCCATATCCAATCGGAAAAGCTGGTTAATATCTTGCGGTCGTACACCCACATATTCGTGTTCCGCCAGCATAAAGGACACTGCCTTGAAGGGATAAATCACATAGGCCTGTTCGAATACAGGCGCTCGCTCCGGCAATACCAAATCGCAGAGCTGGTGATAGGTTAAAAAATCGTTCAGCTCTTTCATACCCTTCCTGTTCCGGGCGATGCCTATGTACAGTAACCGATCCTCCTTTCTGAATTCTATTCCCACCAAGGCACGTATTCCTGCAACTCGTGCCTTCAGGATAAAGTCCATACTCGCTGAAGAGTTATTGATATCGGTTAAGACTATCTCAGAAATGCCGAGCTTACGCGCCTCTTCAATAAGTACATCTAAATCAATTGTACCGTAACGCAAACTGTAAGAGCTATGAACATTCAAATACATACTACCAATCCAACTGTAAAGAAGAAGCTAAGCCGATAGCCTCTTCACCGTACCGATTGCGTACCTTGTCCATCACCTGATACAAACTATAATGCTTTTCGGAGGCTGAATAAAGCTGAATCTGCTCGTGCCCACCTACCAAATGGGATAATTTGACGCCGATCAATCGAAGTAACATACGGCGATTGTATACGGCTTCAAAAAGTTCTTTGGCTTTCGATATCAATATATGATCCAACGAGGTATACGCAATTTTTGCCTGCTTTGTAACCGTTTCGAAATTGGCATAACGGATGGTAACGGTAATACAAGCAGTTAACTTATGTTTTTGTCGAAGCTCGTAGGCAATGCTGGTCACCATCGCTACTAAAAGTTCCTTAATCACTTCGATGTTCATACTATCGGCTGCAAAAGTACGCTGTGTTCCGATTGACTGTTGCTCTCGATAAGGTACTACCGGTGTGGGGTCGACGCCATTTGCCCGGTGCCAAAGGGTCAGGCCAGCTTGTCCCATCGCTTTAAACATCATCTCGGGTGGAATCTCAATAAGCTTGCGAATATAACGAACTCCCATTTCACTCAACTTGATGTAGGTAGCGGATCCTAATCCCGGGATTTTTTTTATAGATAGGGGATCCATAAAAGAGCGTATATCCCGAGATTGCACTTCTTGTTCTCCATTCGGTTTGCATTCATTCGTCGCCATCTTCGATACCGTTTTGTTAATGGATAAGCCGAAAGATATCGGTAAACCCGTTTCTTTTATAATCAACTGTCGCAATTCGTGCGCGTATTTCATGCAACCAAAGAAGCGATCCATGCCCGTTAAATCAATGTAATGTTCATCAATGCTCGCCTTTTCGAACAAGGGGACTTTCTCCGCCAAAATTGCCGTAATCTCCTGTGATGCTTTGGTGTAATCGTCCATATTACCCTTTATGAAGATAGCATGTGGACAAAGCTGTTTTGCCATACGGGAGGGCATGGCTGCGTGTACCCCAAATTTACGGGCTTCATAGCTGCAAGAAGTAACCACTCCTCTATCAGAGGTACCACCAATAATAACAGGCTTTCCCGTCAAGCTGCTGTTTTTACGCATCTCAACAGATACAAAAAAGGCGTCCTGATCCATGTGGATGATATGCTTATTTTGCTCCATCTCGTTCATTTTACATCACAAATATATACTAATATTTTTAGTATTTTAAATTCGACCGGAATCAAAAAACTAACATATTCACTATAAAATCATCTTTTTGATGAAAAAACGACGATAATTTCAATGATTGCTTTGCTTTTGACAAAATTTCCTTACATTTCAGCTGCAATCATTTAAAACTATATTAACGCAATTTTTTATATGGATCTATCAAAAGAGCAGTTTATTGAAGATATCAAAAAGCGAAATGCAGGGGAAGCTGAATTTTTACAGGCAGTTGAGGAAGTTGCTGAAACCATTATTCCCTTTTTGCAAAACATCCAGAATATCGAAACGCTAAGATATTGGAGCGCATAGCCGAACCGGAACGCGTCATTATCTTTCGGGTTCCTTGGTTAAACGATCGGGGCGAGGTGGAAATAAATCGTGGTTTTCGTGTACAAATGAATAGTGCCATCGGCCCCTATAAGGGTGGTTTGCGCTTTCATGGTTCAGTTAACTTAAGTGTTTTGAAATTTCTTGCTTTTGAACAGGTCTTTAAAAATAGTCTCACGGGTTTGCCAATGGGAGGCGGAAAAGGGGGATCGGATTTCGATCCAAAAGGAAAATCAGATAATGAAGTAATGAAATTTTGTCAGAGTTTCATGACAGAACTTTATCGGCATGTCGGAGCCGATATTGACATTCCTGCGGGCGACATCGGTGTCGGTTCAAGAGAGATCGGTTATCTTTTTGGTCAATATAAACGCATTAAGGGTGAGTTTACCGGTGTACTTACGGGTAAAGGCTTTGAATGGGGCGGAAGTCAAATTCGACCGGAAGCTACCGGTTATGGCTTGGTTTACTTTGTAGAGGAGATTCTGAAACAACAGAAACAGGAGATCAAGGGCAAAACCGTCGTCATTTCCGGCTCGGGCAATGTGGCGCAATTCGCCGCTGAAAAGTGTATTGAGGAAGGGGCAAAGGTACTAACCTTATCGGACTCGGATGGTTTCATTTACAATAAAAAAGGTATTGACTTGGAAGGTTTAGCCTATATTAAGGACCTAAAGAACAAGGAGCGGGGAAGAATTAGTGAATACGCTGAAAAATTCGGGTGCGAATACTATCCGAATGAGAAGCCCTGGCGTATAAAGTGTGACATCGCTTTACCTAATGCAACGCAAAATGAATTGGATGAGCAGGATGCAAAACAATTGGCAAAAAATGGCTGTATTTGCGTAGCCGAGGGGGCGAATATGCCTTGTACGCCAGCTGCCATCGCCGTTTTTAATAAAGAACATATTTATTTTGCCCCTGGCAAGGCGGCTAACGCCGGAGGTGTGGCCGTATCGGGACTGGAAATGTCTCAGAATTCCTTACGTTATGCCTGGACTCGTAAAGAAGTAGATCAACGTCTAAAGCAAATTATGCATGATATACACAGTATATGCGTCAAATACGGTAAAGAAAAGGATGGTTATGTCAATTATGAAAAGGGAGCGAATATTGGTGGTTTTGTAAAAATTGCAGATGCGATGTTAGCCCAGGGGTTAGTTTGATGGATACTGACAAAATGACCTGAAATAAGAGGCGCCGATCCAAAATTACAAATCTCGGCGCCCTATAAAACCTTAGTATTCATCTTCATTGAAAAGGAAATCGTCTTTAGTAGGATAATCAGGCCATACTTCTTCGATACTCTCGTATGCCTCACCATCATCTTCCATTTCATTCAGATTCTCCAATACGCCTTCTGGTGCACCGGAACGAATAGCATAATCAATTAATTCATCCTTTGTTGCCGGCCATGGTGCATCTTCTAGATGCGAAGCCAATTCTAATGTCCAATACATAATTCTTCCTTAATACTTTTATACAAAAATTTTTGTCATAAAATCAAAACGCATTAAACAAAAACTGAACCAAATGGAAATATAATTGCGTTTTTTTGATATACTCCAAAAATATTGGCCCGAATATAAGATTTTGCAAACAATTTTAAAAGCATTATTAATAACAAACTTAACACAATCTCGACTGTTATTTTCCTGTAATAAGATTGTAATAAATTAGCATATGAGAGCAATTTGGACAGGCGCTATCGGCTTTGGTTTAGTAAATATACCGGTTAAATTATTTAGTGCTACAGAACAAAGTCGACTGGACTTCGACATGTTGGACAGAAAGGATCATTCCAGAGTCCGCTATCAACGGGTAAATGAAAACACCGGAAAGGAAGTAGCTTGGGAAAATATCGTCAAAGGCTATATGTTGAATGACAATTATATCATACTGGAAGATACGGATTTCGAGGAGGCAAGTCCTGAAAAAAATAAAATGATCAATATCCAATCCTTCGTAAAGGAAAAAGAGGTGGATAGCATGTATTTTGAAACTCCCTATTACATTGAGCCGCAAAAGGGTGGACAAAAGGCGTACCATCTATTGGTAAAAGCACTCGAGAAGGCAGGCATGGTAGGGCTTGCGACCTTTGTTATGCGTGCAGGCGAAAATCTCTGTATGATTCGGGCAAAAGAAAATATTTTGATCCTTAATAAGCTTCGCTTTGAACAGGAAATACGCTCACCCGAGGAACTAAACATCCCTCAAAATGTAAAATTGACGAAAGCGGAAATCGATATGGCTCTCGAGCTCGTGAATAGGCATAGCACCTCTTTCGATGTTTCTGCTTACAAAGACGAATACACAGACGAACTGCTTAAGATTATCAAGGAAAGAGCAAAAGGTAAACGACCAAAAGTACGTAAGATGAAAGTGAAGGCCACGCGTACCAACGATTTATTGGAACAATTGAAAGCAAGTTTGGGGTAGGTTGAGTATATGAATGGGTGATGAGTGTCTGCCGGTAGGCAGGAATGATGAACGATGAATTTTTTGCATAGTGTTGCTTAAAGCCTATCGCCTATAGCTTAATATTGATATAGGACATAAGACAGGAAAAAAACCAGCAACCCACAACTCGCAACTCACAACTAAAAAAGTCTTGATACCTACTTAAAACTTAAAACCTTACACCTTACACCTTACACCTTACACCTAAAACCTCACACCTGATCTCCTTAACTACAGCAACAACGTATCAATACGATGCGCGTGAACCATTTGCAGCGTTTCGGACCAAACAAAAACCGTAAAAAGTCCATCCTGCGAAGCTACTAAGGCCATAGCCTCTTTTTGATCGTGCACAAATTGCGCAGCTGCCAAATGGCGCGTACCGCCGATCTTTACCGGATCGACAATCTCAGCTTCCTGCCCCGCCACCGGCTCGGTGATCAGTACTTTGGGAACCGGCGCGTTTCTCGCTGCTCGGGCTACTTTCGCTCCGAAGGCCAATAATTCATAATTTTTAGTAATAATGGTAGCACCGTCTATTGCGGTAAATCCACCGATCACATCAATCGTTCTTAGAATATCCTCTCGCCAAACACCTCCCGATTCGTCCTCCGCTTGTTTTGAGATTAATTCACCGAGGGCACAATACACCGGATCAATGGAGTAACCGATGGGATGTACAATGGATTCTTTCCATTCATCTTGATGAGTGGGTACCACCAGTAATAGTCCACCTCGATTATGTCTGCGCATCGCAACAGCCAACTCCACCAAAATATTGACGGAATCGTCAATAGCATCGGGTAACGGCATACCTAATAGCGAGGCTAGCAAATCGGGATAACCGTTTAAGGTTAAATTACGCTCATCTACCATTTTAATTTGATCACCTTTTAGCACGGCAATATTGACAAACTTTCCATACCCTTCGTGCCTTTTATGTTTCACCACTAAAAGTCCCGGTTCTATGACCTCCAAAACCAAACACCATTCGGAAATATCATGAGTGGTTCCCCAAATAAACAGATTGTCTTCTTCATGCCAAACGCCCAAATGAATGCTTGGTTGAATAACTGCAGGGGAGAGCTTCACCAAATTATGGGGGGTAAATCGTACCGGATTAGCAAAACGTAATGGCTGCACGACATTATCCGAAGCCATTAGCGCAATCGAAATTTTTGGTGAATACCCCTCTTCTCGTCGTAGGCTGGCCCAAAACGCTGCATCAATGACGGCTTCAATGATATTAGCCTTCGGAAGGTAGCGCTTTTCCGACGCTCCCATTTGATATTCAGCCTGTTCAGCAAAATACTTTTCCAATGTCGCGGAAATCATTTTTGCAGCGAGATAGGTAGTTTCAGAAATCATAGTTCAAACTTAGCTAATTTTTACTGAGTATCGAATAGTAGCTTGTTACTTAAGTTAATAAAAAAGGTTCTTTTTAAATCGTCAAACCAAATATATATGATCCCATCATTCCCTTACCCTTTATTCAAATAAACAACACCTTCACACAATTTCACAAAATGGCTGTTACTTAATTAAACAAATTAAAATGAGTATGACAAAACACGTTCATTGGATAGTTGTAACCCTTTCTATGGGACTACTAATAGCCTGCAGCGAAAATAGACAAACAAACGATCAAACTGATGTAGGTAAACCTGAACGTAAAACACCTAAAATTAACCTTTATTCAGGAGGGTATAAAACTTTCGTTATCAAGGATAATGACACCGCATTCAAAAGTTTTAAAAAACGGTACACTGCGCAGCAACAGCACGTTATTTTAGCACTGAACCGTATTGATTTCAATAATTTTAATAATGTCGATTCCTTGCTTATTCCTGATTCTGTACAAACCGATATCAATAGCTATACGCCTTTTCCCTTAACGGTAAAAGAGCTGAAGCCTGTTGATAAAATGGTGTTTTTTTCTTATCCGATTCAGGCTTTTGCCGCTTATGAAAACGGACAGCTTATCCGTTGGGGCCCTAGTAGCATGGGCAGTAAGAAATACCCTACTAAAACAGGACTTTCTTTTACCAACTGGAAGGCGGAGGAGCATGTAAGTACGGCGGACGACGAATGGCTCCTTCGATGGAACTTCAATATCCGGAATAAGGAAGGAATTGGCTGGCATCAGTACACCATGCCGGGTTATCCTGCTTCGCATTCTTGTTTACGTTTATTGGAAAATGATGCCAAGTGGCTCTATGATTGGGCCGAACAGTGGGTCGTAGAGAAAGACCAGCATGTATTGGCAGAAGGAACGCCTGTTATTGTTTTTGGGTCGTACGACTATGAGGGAGATAAACCTTGGTTTAAGTTATTGCAAGATCCGAAAGCCACTAACATCACAGAGGAGCAACTGGTCAAGGAATTTAAACCGCATCTGGAACGAATACTGCAAGAGCAGGAAAAAAGGAAACAAGTGATGGCTTCGCGACGCGACTCGATCTAAACAAGCCTCGTGCCGTGTAATTTTTATGCTAATTTTATTATGAGCAATTTCACGACATCATTTCTATAAAACAAATGATATATTAGCCTTCCATAACAAGCATAAAATATACGAAAATGAATTGGACTCCAAATCCCGATCGATACAAACAGATGGTGTACAACACCTGTGGACGCAGCGGCTTAAAGCTTCCCGCCATCTCGCTAGGTCTTTGGCATAACTTCGGCGATGACACGCCACATAACATAAAAAGAACCATTTGCCAAACCGCCTTTGATCTGGGTATTACGCATTTTGATCTGGCGAATAATTATGGACCGCCTCCCGGAAGTGCAGAACTTGCTTTCGGACGGATTCTGAAAGAAGATTTTGCCGGTCTTCGTGACGAGCTGATCATATCTTCTAAGGCGGGTTATGATATGTGGCCAGGTCCTTACGGCGAATGGGGTAGTCGGAAGTACCTCATTGCAAGCTGTGATCAGAGTTTAAAACGTATGGGTTTGGACTACGTCGATATTTTTTATTCGCACCGCTTCGATCCAAATACGCCGTTGGAGGAAACAATGATGGCTCTTGATCACATTGTACGTTCCGGCAGGGCGCTGTACGTTGGAATTTCTTCCTATAATGCCCAAAGGACGCGAGAGGCTGCAGCTATATTGCGCGAATTGGGAACGCCTTGTCTAATCCACCAACCAAGTTATTCGCTGCTAAATCGCTGGATTGAGAAGGATGGTTTATTGGAAGCGTTAGAAGACACCGGAATGGGCTCCATCGTATTTTCGCCTTTGGCACAAGGGATGCTGACAACAAAATATTTAAAGGATATTCCAAAGGATAGTCGCGCCAACCAACATAAATCTTTAAACCCCGATTTCCTAAGTGAACGTAATCTGGCTAACATACGCTCATTGAATGACATTGCTGCCGCCCGCGGACAAACATTGGCTCAAATGGCTATTGCCTGGGTGTTGAGAAAAAATGAAGTGACGTCAGCTTTAATTGGCGCCAGTAAACCGGAACAAGTGATTGATTGCGCCGGCGCTATTGACAATTTAGCGTTTACGGAAGAAGAGCTGAGTGCCATCGACCGCTATGCACAAGACGGCGACATCAATATTTGGGCAAAATCAGCAGAATTGGAGTAAGATATGGGTTGAGTGGTTAAGTAGTCATAACGGTAAATAGTACTGGTAGTCAACCACCGAACTATTCAACTACTCAACCATTCAACCACTCAACTCTAACTAATTCGGATGCTTCACCAAATCGGGAGTGAATTTCCATATATCATCAAATGGTGTACTTCCGCTTCTTCCACCGACAACATACCCCACACCACCCGATGAAAATCCGACCGCCTGCTGCCGGGAAGACGCACCATCTATGGTGAAATCGTCATGTTCAATCCAGTAATCAACCGACGGATCATATCGCCAGGTTGAACTTAGTATAGAGCTATTAGTTCCTCCCGTTATAAATCCGTAGCTACCGATGACAAAAACCGCCGGAAAGTTTCGCCGCAAATCATATGTATAGTCGTCCGTTCTGCCGCTGAGCGGTTCTTTTGCAATCCAGTTTTGTCCATCAAAGGCATAAAAGCTGGAAACATACGCTTTATTATTGGTCCCACCTCCGAGGTAGGCGACATTATTGATCACAAAGCTGAAGGCAAAACTTCTTTTTTCCGGCGCACTGTTTACTTTCGTCCAACTGTTGCTACTCGGCGAATACGTATAGAAATCGTTATAATCCTGTGCATCAACATCCTGTCCGCAACCAACATAGGGGATATTATTGACTACAAAGCTTACCGCGCCATATCGAGCTGTACCGGGAAAAGGTGCGATGGGGGTCCAGGTGTCCTGCTGAGGGTCATACTCATAAAAGTCATTGAACATTTTTGTTCCATTCGTACCCAATCCCACATAACCTTTTCCATTAATGGCAAAGGCAACAGCGTTATTACGGGCCTCTCCCGGAAAACTGGCCCGATCCGTCCAGGTAGCCGTTCCCACATCATAAACCCAAGTATCATTGAAACGAGTACTGCTGGTTCCGTAGCCTGTTGTAATATAAACATCGTCGTTAATGATAAAACTGGCTGCACCACTTCTAGGGAGTCCGTCAAAATCAACACCCCGTACCCATTCTTCATCGTCATCATCTTCCTGATCCTTGCTACATGCAGCAGCGGTAATCAGCACGAGAAACATCATGGTCAATTTAATAAATCTAGTCTTCATTTTTTATTAGTATTTAGTATATAATATGCGAAGCTTAATCGGCGAATTACCATCGCCTTTGCCAATCAATAGCCGGTCAACTTTCGTAAGCAGATCACTTACAGGTATCGTTAAATACAAGGAGCTTTTCTTGTCTTCCATTGCCCCTCGATAATTACTTACATATTCGGTTAAGTTGAAGGTGTATTTTGAATTACCAACACCACCACTTAAGTCGTTTGCCAAATAGGCAACTTGTGTAGTGGTTTCATAACTGGAGGTTAGTAAGGATTTGGGCACACCATGCTCGTCAGCCAGCATCATATTTAAGCTAGGAGGAGGTGTGTAAGGTATATGTGAATTGGGCGGCGTTTCAATGGTGAGCTCGGCTTTATTGATAATGACGTCATTCCGGTTAACAAATTCATAGAGATAAGGAAACTGAATTTTGGTAACCAAACCGGTCAGTCCTTGCAACATAACCTGCTGTTTTGTTTCAGTGCCGGGCAGCTCAGCTTCGGTGTCGGCTTTTAATGCGCTGATAAGACTTTGACTGCGATCAACCTTAATGCTATTGAATTGATAGCTGCCATCATCCACTTTCATATTTAAGCTATCTTGCACTTTTTTACCATCTGTATTCCGCGTATAGGAATAATAGACTTTCATTAAAATTGAATCGGTGGCGAAAGCCGTTAACATAGAAGTCTTACTAGTGGGCACTAATACAAAGCCCTTTATATATTCCAAAAATTCTTCGGAATTGCTAACCTGACTACTGCCACTTTTTATTTTTGCCCATAAATCTTCCCCAAATGATTGATTCGCTTTGACAAACACCGTATCCGACTTGGAATAAGTTTTAGTCTTAGGCCGATGTTTAAAGCTGACAGATCCCAAAGGGATAGCATCGTAGCTAAATGCACTGTTCGTAAATAGCGTAGAACCGCTGGCAAATACGGGTTTTTCATCTTCCTCCCAAGCATTGGATTCGTCAATAAGTTCGATCTCTTCCGTGACCCGATGAAGATTAAAAGATTGAGTTAAAGTAGTGTCGCCATAATAATAACCTTGATACGGCAAGGCAAGTGACAATGAATCGAAAGCCGCGTCATCAGGTAAAGTTACATTACTAATGGCCGAATTGCCGATTCGGAAATAACTGGAGACCGTTAGATTACCCATTACTTCATCATTCATATGACCGACCAATAGGACTCCCTGCCCGTTGGAGGGTAGCGGATCTAGCTGATAGGTAGCCGTGCGAACGGTAATGCTATCCACGATTTCTGCGCCGATATTATCATTGGTATTGCTCAAGCTAATGGTACCATCTTTCGTACAGGAAACCAGAAGAAAAATCAAAGAGGAATAAATAAAAAGCTTCGTTCCTAAAAGTCCGGGTTTTATTATCGTCATAAATCAAGTGATTATCAAATTAAGAGGGCGAGATGAACTTAAAACATAAACTCGCTTGCTCAACTGAGGCAAAGGTGTGCAGGAATAGTGTTAAATACTGTTACATATTGTTAAAAATAGTTAAGCTTAACCCATTGACACTGAGTTACTCTTAATTTTGCCTCATTCTTATTTTAAAATGCATGTCTAAACAACACCGTTATCTATTGGGATTAATTACCTTGGCCAGTTTAGTAACCATTGTGTTTCAGTGTTTTTGGCTTGTTGGTAATTACCAACACGAGAAAGAGAACTTCATTGCTTATGCCGAGCGCCTACTCTTCGAAAGCATGCAGGAGGAACGCGAGCTACAGTTTCGATCCGCTTATCCAGAGGCATATACCTCTTTAAAACAAGGCGGCTTTCCCGCGGCTAGGCAGCTGTTTTATCAACAGGCAGACGAAAAGAATCGAGTTGCTGCACTGGCTATAAGCGGTGTGCCCGCAACGGCGATAGCCGCAAACGATACGCTTGCACATGATTCGCTACCGATGCAAGGGGTATTTCCTGTTGCTCTCATGCATATGGATTTTCATGCACTGCAAAAAAGGTATCGCAACAAATTAGGTCCGGATTTACAGAATGTATTTTTTCTTGATACGCTGAAAGCGAAGAGAGTGGATGATAAAGGCATTGAAGCCGGTATGGTTGGGCCAACGCCTCGCTTATTTAAAATGAGCGGTTCCTCAAAGACCACCATAAGCGTAACGAGATCGCTACCGGCGAGACCTGCTGAACCGATTAGGCTACACACCCTCACCAGACCGGTTTTTGGCATAGCTATGCGTTCCGGATCAGATCGAAATGGCTCACTGCGAGGTCATCACTTCTCCGTACCTTTTGGGAAAACCAATCCAAAAGTGATCGTTGATTTTCCGATACAGGCGACAACGATGATGCTTGATCCCTCCAAAGACCTTTTTCTGTCCTTATACCTAAAAACGCCTACTTGGTGGATTTTTAGGCACCTGGCATGGGCACTCCTTTCGTCGTTTGCACTTACAAGCCTTACGATTGGGTGTCTTGTGTATTTGCTTTACACCATTTTTAAGCAAAAGAAACTGGCGGATATAAAAAACGACTTTGTAAACAATATGACGCATGAGCTGAAAACGCCTCTAGCGACTGTCTTAGCGGCAACTGAGACATTGCAACAGCTGAGGTTAAAAGATAATCAGCAAAAAGCCGATCTATATTTGCAAATGACGCATCGATCGGCGACGCACCTTACGAACCTTATCGATCAAATTTTGCATTTAGCGGTAGGAGAGAAGAAGGGAATGCATTTACACCCCGAACCGGTGGACACCAACAAACTACTACTACAATTGGTGGAGACACATCAACTCATCAATCAACATCAAGTCACCTTATCGATAGAGGAAGAGGTACCCTTAATAAATGTTGATAAGATGCATATTGTTAATGCCGTTAACAACTTATTAGATAATGCGATTAAGTATACCGTCGAACCGATCAATATTCGGGTAATCAGCAAAATGGAGAATGGGCAATGGGTATTGAGTATTGCTGATAACGGCATTGGTATTGCTTCTGCCGATATTAAACATATTTTTCAGCCATTTTATCGAGTGCCAACGGGTAATATCCACCGCGTGAAGGGTTTTGGCTTGGGATTACACTATGTAAAACAAGTAATCACCCAACACAAAGGACAAATTGAGGTTATTAGCACGCCGGGCAAGGGCACCACCTTTACTATTTATTTACCCCTGAACATATGATACCACTTTTATTAATCGAAGACGAAACCGATTTGGGACTTATTATTGCTGATAATTTGCGATCTGCTGAATTTGACGTGAACCATTGTTCAGATGGGGAGCAAGGTCTTTTATTATTTTATCAGATGAAGCCGGAGATCGTCATTCTCGATGTGATGCTCCCCGGTTTGGATGGCTTTGCAATCGCAAAAAAAATACGGGAAGTGGATACAGAAACTCCTATTTTATTTCTAACGGCCCGAACGCAAACAGCAGATGTTGTTAACGCTTTTGAATTAGGGGCAAACGACTACCTACGTAAGCCCTTTAGTCTGGAAGAACTGAAAGTCCGTATCAATGCCTTGGTACAACGTAATCAATGGCAAAATCAAAAACGCTTTTTACATATCGGTGATTATGCCATGGATAGTATGCGACAAACATTGAAGCATCGGGAAGGGAAGGAAATTAATTTGTCTTTCAGGGAGTGTGAACTGATCAAAATGCTCTACGAAAACAAAAATAAAGTCATTCACCGCCAAGATATTATCCATGCCGTATGGCCTCATGATCGTTTCTTCACTGGCAGAAGCTTAGACGTATTTATTAGTCGAATTCGGACCTATTTACAAAAGGATGATCGTATTTCTATCGTAAATGTTCGTGCAGTAGGTTATAAAATGATTGTATAATGGAGAATTAAGCCCATTGGTTCAATAATTTTTTAAACGATTCTCTGTACAGATCGCCAACGGGTATTTCTGCTGAGCCAACATATACACTATTTCTTCCCAACGCATCTATTTTGTTAACGGCAATAATAAAGGAACGATGTATGCGGATAAAATCCGCTTCAGGAAGCCGTTCTTCGATACTCTTTAAAGTTGTTAACGAACTGATAGCTTGCTCTTTATTGAGCAGATGGATCTTTACATAATCTTTGATAGATTCGATATAGGCGATATCATTCAAATCAATCCGAATCAGTTTATAATCCGACTTAATGTATAGATAACGCTCTTTTTTACCTTTATCTTGGTCGACTGGTAACGTTTCCATTGATTCAAAGTAACTTTTCGCCTTGTTAGCCGCCTGTAAAAATTCATTATAATTGAACGGCTTTAATAGATAATAAAGCGCATCAACTTGATAACCTTCGATAGCGAATTGATTGAAAGCAGTTGTAAATACAATTCGACAGGTATTTTTTTGATTTGATTGTGCCATTAACTTCGAGAATTCCATTCCTGTTAGTTCAGGCATATAAATATCTAAGAATATCAGTTGGACGGAAAGTTTATCTAATACATCCAAAGCCTCTATTGCACTACCATAAGAGCCTACCAGCGTTAAAAAAGGCGTTTTCTCAATATAGTTGCTAATTAGCCCCAATGCTAGCGGCTCATCATCGATTGCAATGCAATTCAAGTTCATGATAATATAAGTGTTAAATCGACTTGATAAATGGTATCGTTGGCAATTTTGTTAATTGTTAAAAGATGCCTGCCTGGATACAACAAATTAAGGCGTCTTTTTGTGTTCTGTAAACCGATACCGCTTTCTTCTAAAGGATTGCTTGTTTTCTCTTGTAAGGTATTGCTTACCTTTAAGTGTAAAGTTTGGTCCTTTACCGAGACTTCAATCCGTATTTCGCTTGCTTTCGTTGCACTAATACCATGCTTGAACGCATTTTCAACAAAGGGTAATAACAGCATCGGTGCTATCTTGTAATCATGGGACAAAACAGGCTCCTTATAGATTACCTGATTATTGACATGCAACCGTAATTGCATCAACTCAATATGATCTTTCAAAAACTTTAACTCCTCTACTAAGCTAGTTTCGTTTTGCGCTGTTTCGTATAGCAAATAACGCATCATTCTCGATAATTTATGCAAGGCCTCTCGGGAGAGCTCCACATCGGAAAACGATAAAGCGTAAATATTGTTAAGTGTATTGAAGAAAAAATGTGGGTTGATCTGTGCTTTAAGAAAAGAAAGTTCGGATGCTATCTGCTGTTTCTGCAACTCGTCTTTTAAACGTGCCTCTTGCTGCCATTGTCTTACGGCTGCCACTGTTGTACTTATTCCCAGTACCAGTAAACTGAACATCAAAGTGAAACCATCGATAAGTTCTTCATGTTTTGGCGGCCGCTGTCTTGCATTCGCCATCATTACCTGAAAATCCAGCCATCTTTCAAGTAAAAGGGCAAGCCCTTGCCCAAAGAAAAGTGCAATCAATAACCATATAAGAAAAAGCAATCGCTTGTTCCTAAAAAGGAGTCTAGGGGTAAAGAGCAGGTAATTACTGTAAAAAATAACAACGAAAAAAAAGATAATGCTGACATGCTTTATCCAAAATGCAGCAGGTAACTTAATTCCCCAACTAAGTGGAGGATAAACGAGTAGGGTAAACCCTAACAGTACCCACAACAAAATATGCGTAAAAATAATACCAAGTGTTCTTCTATTTGCTTTCTCCATTATTTCGCATTTGACTTACAATGTTAAGGGATATCCCAAACTCTGTAAAGATTAACCGATAGAGAGTCAGATTTTCTCGTCCAAACCGACAAAATCATCTTTTAACGCCTTTTTAGACAACACAATTTAACAATGCTGGTTTTATCTGCAAAATAACACTTTCTGTCGAGCATACCGTCCTTTCAATCTAGAAAGCTTTTTTATATCTCGTAAAGCTTGTCTTTTTGTGCCGTTCCAAAACATGAAATATGGCAATTAGATGGTTAAAATATATGAGTTTTTTCGCGCTCATATCGTGCACATTGGCTGGTAATGCCCAGCAAGAACAAACGCATATCAAACAATGGTCTTTAAAAGAATGCTTGGCTTATGCCCAACAACATAATATAACCCTCAATAATTTACGTTTGGCCAAACAAAGTGCGGATCAAAACCTCATCAGTGCCAAAGCTTCTGTATTGCCCGATTTAAATGCCTCAGCTTCACAGAATGCGACTCACTACGGGACAGCCTGGGGGGATACCGGTAAATCGATCAATTTAAATGGAAGTGCGGGTTTAAACTCTTCCGTAACGCTTTTTAATGGGGGAACCCTAAGAGCCGATATTCGCCAATCACAATTAGCTACTGAAATGGCTGATTTGGACGTTTCTGAGGCAGGTAACGACTTATACTTACAGATTATTCAAGCTTATACCAACATTATGCTTGATAAAGAAACCATTGTTTATGCGCAGGACCTGGTACAAACATCCCAAGCGCAAACTGAACAAATGGATCAACAGTATAAGGCCGGTGCGGCAGCGAAAAAAGATTTAATTCAATTGCAGGCGCAACTAGCTTCTGATCAATATACATTAACCAGTGCTAAGAATGCGGAAAGACAAGATAAAATTACCCTGAAACAATTGCTTCAGCTTCCGGTGGACAGCGCTTTCGATATTGTAAAAGCCGATACGACTTTTGCCCTTGCAGCCATTCCTTCGTTACATGAAGTGATCCAGGACGCAATAAACAAGCGGCCCGAGATAAAGAATAGCTTACTCAATATCGAAAATTCAAAGCTCGATCTCAAAAAGGCAAAAGCGGGTTATTTGCCGGTTATATCTCTGAATGGCGGGATAGGCACCAATTACAACAACGGCACCAATATAGGTACCTTTAGGCAATTTGATAATAATTTCTATCAACAAATCGGCATTACTGCGACCATCCCCTTGTTCAGCAGAAAGGTTAATCAAACCAATGTAGCAAAGTCCAATATTGCCATTAAACAAGCAGAGCTTGATCTGTTGAATACAAAAACTATTCTTTCACAAACAGTGGAAAAGGCTTACATCAACACGCAGAATGCATATAGTCAATACGATGCCTCCGCCGAACAGTTAAATTATAATAAGGAAGCATACCGGATAGCAGGTGAAGAATTACGTGTAGGATCGGCTAATACAGTAGAATATATACAGCAAAAAAATCTATACATACAAGCATTACAAGCATATACGCAAGCAAAATATAGTGCCATGCTTTCGCTCAATGTATTCAATTTCTACAAGGGCGATTTTTTGGAAAATCAACAATAAGTGCAAACTCTTGAATTATATATATGAATCGTAAAAAAATAATCATTATTGGTATCCTGATTTTAATGCTCGCTGTTTTACTTTATTTCTTTTTCGGCAGGAAAAAGGAAAACGGAGTAGCTTTTGAAACAACAGTGCCTGAAAAAGGCCCCATTGCATCCATCATTACCTCAACGGGTACTATTCAGCCGGTTGACACGGTAGCCGTGGGAACGCAGGTTTCCGGTATTATAGCCAGCATCTATACCGACTACAACGCGCAGGTAAAAAAAGGTCAACTATTAGCGGAGCTAGATCCGACCTTAATGCAGGCAACGGTTGATCAAATCAAGGGACAGCTGGCGCAGGCGCAAAGTAATTTTAATTATCAGCAAATCAATTTCAATCGCCAACGGGAGCTTTTCCAAGTAGGGGCGATCAGCAAGGCCACTTACGATCTGGCAACTAATTCGTATGAAACGGCGCAGGCAAGTGTCAACAGCATTAAGGCGCAGTTGCGATCGGCGCAGCAGAATTTATCTTTTACTAAAATCTATTCACCAATTGATGGGGTTGTGCTTAATCGAAGTGTCAGCGTTGGGCAAACAGTGGCCGCCAGTTTTAATACGCCTACTTTATTCAGTTTAGCCAAAGATATTACCAAAATGCAAGTACAGGCCAAAGTAGACGAAGCCGATATTGGCGATGTCCAAATGGGTGATCGTGTTACTTTTACGGTGGATGCCTATATCGATCAAACTTTTGAAGGCAAAGTTTCTGAAATTCGTTTACAACCCAGTACCTCCAATAATGTTGTCACGTACACAACGATTATTGAAACCAGTAATGCTGATATGAAGTTAAAACCAGGTATGACCGCTACAGTAACGATCTACACAAAAGAAGCTAGCAACGTACTTACAGTTCCTGTCAGTGCCCTGAAACTCACCATCGAACCAGGGCAGGTTACACCACCGTATCGACTCATCGAAAACCAAGCCGCCGATACGGCCCAGAATGCCGTATGGGTACTGAAAGGAAATCAAGTGTTTAGGCAGGCCATCAAAGTAGGCATTAATGATAATACAAAGGTTCAGGTAGAAGGAGGGGTAGGCGCCAAAGATAGCATTATAACAGCTATTGTGAGTACCGGACAAGGTACACCGGAAAATATGGGGTCAAACCCTTTCTTGCCGACACCAAGGAGAAGACGATAATGGCAGCGATATTAAATATTAAGGATCTGAAAAGAGAGTTTCTCGTCGGATCGCAGGTGGTACGTGCCTTGAAAGGTGTAAACTTCGATGTAAATACGGGTGAATTTGTTACGATCATGGGAAGTAGTGGTTCGGGTAAATCCACCATGCTTAATATCTTAGGCTGCCTGGACAAAGCGAGTTCGGGTGAGTATTTTTTAGATGGAATTAATGTTAAAAGTTTAAATCGGGATGAATTAGCCAAATTGAGAAACAATAAAATTGGTTTCGTTTTTCAGGCCTACAATTTATTGCCTAGAACGTCGGCATTGGAAAATGTGGAACTACCCTTATTGTACCAATCCGGCATTTCTCATAAAGAGCGGCAGGAAAAAGCGATGCATGCACTGGAAATGGTAAAACTGCAAGACCGGTATGATCATACGCCGAGCCAGCTTTCAGGTGGGCAGCAACAGCGTGTGGCTATTGCCCGAGCTTTAGTGAATGAGCCTGTGATGATCTTAGCAGATGAAGCAACGGGAAATCTCGATACGAGGACCTCGTACGAAATTATGACCTTGATGCAAGAGTTGAATCAAGAGCAACAAAAGACCATTGTATTCGTCACACATGAACCTGACATTGCATCATTCAGCAGCCGAACCATCCTATTGCGGGATGGAAAGATTCAACGAGATACACCAAATACGGCGATTCGTTCCGCTAAAGAGGCCTTGGCTGCCTTACCGACAAATGATGATTATTAACGCATTTGCAGAAAATTCAATTTATGAATTACGTCAATTTATTACGCATAGCGCTCCGGGCGATTCAAAGGAATAAACTGAGAGCCTTTCTTACCATGCTGGGCATTATCATTGGTGTCGCCGCTGTGATTACCATGATGTCTATTGGCGAAGGGTCCAAACAAAGTATACAGAATACCTTCTCAAGCATGGGTTCTAATATGATTACGATTATGCCTTACAACAACAGTCCGATGCCGGGCGGTGTTCGTCTAGGCGCAGCCAGTGTGCAATCGCTCACCCTTAGCGACGTTAACAAGATCAAGCAGGAGGTAAGTGAAATTAACGCGCTTTCACCTGGTGTTTCCAGTAGCGGACAGGCAATTCGGGGAGCCAATAACTGGCCAACATCGCTACAAGGTGTTTCCAGCGACTACCTACAGATACGCCAATTAAGTATAAGGATGGATCAAACTTTACGGAAGAACAAGTGAAGGCTTCTGCCAAGGTCTGTTTAATAGGCCAAACCGTTGTTGATAATTTGTTCAAAGAAAACGAGAATCCTGTGGGCCAGATTATCCGTTTTGGAAAAATTCCTTTTCAGATTATTGGTGTACTTAATGCAAAAGGGCAAAATACTTTCGGACAGGACCAGGATGATATCATCATTGCTCCTTATACAACCGTCATGAAACGTATCTTGGCTACAACCTATCTTCAAAATATTTATGCAGCAACACCGAACGAAGCTTTGTCAAATCAAGCAATGGAACATATCACAACCGTCTTAAGAGAAAATCACCGTATTCGGGAAGGTACTGAAAATGATTTTGAAGTACGCACCATGGCCGAACTTATACAAATGCTCAGTTCAACAAGCGGCATGATGACCTCCTTATTGACTGCAGTAGCCGGTATCTCACTTCTCATTGGCGGAATTGGTATCATGAACATTATGTATGTATCGGTTACAGAACGTACACGGGAAATTGGATTACGGCTGTCAATAGGGGCTCGTGGCCGGGATATTTTGTGGCAGTTTTTAACGGAAGCCGTCGTTATTAGCATGACAGGCGGTGTAATGGGAGCAATACTTGGAATTATAGCCTCCTTCACGATATCCAGTCTCGTTCATTGGCCGATCTTGATTTCCGAATCATCAATCGTCATTTCATTCTTTGTCTGTGTTATTACCGGTGTCTTTTTTGGTTATTATCCTGCGGTAAAAGCCGCAGCACTGGACCCTATAGAAGCTTTGAGATATGAGTAGTATCGTAGGGTTTTTAGTGGTGGATGAGCTGTTGAATCGTTGGTACTACATAAGATAAAAGACATCGGATATAAGACATAAGACACGGGATAGGAAATCCTGATACTTGCCTGCCTGCCGGTAGGCAGGCCTTGTACCAATGCCCTTATAGTCGACACTGCCTAAAGCTTATAGCCTAATGCTTAAAACAAAAAAGCCCGATTTCCTCGGGCTCCGGTATTTCATAGGTAATAATTTTTTAATGATTATTTACCCGAATTTTTGATAGAGGTAACATCATTGCGAATCTCTTGGGCAAGATTCTTTAACTCTTGCATTGCTTTACGTACCCGTGTACCGGCAGCTGCATTTCCTTTGTTGTAGAATTTGTCGGCATCAACTTCAACTGAGCTAATAAGCTCTTTTAACTTTCCAAATTTGTCCATTGTAGTAATTTTTTATTTAAGTGATAATTTGACGACAAGATGATCTTGCCCTAATGGGCTACAAACCACATTTTTCGTACCAAATCGCTTTAAATGAGCTAAAAACACAGTTTTTTTAAAAAATGGTAAAAAGCAATAAAAATGCATTGATTTATCTAAAATAGGCCATAAAACGTCATGGAATCAATTCGGCATGACCGATCCCAAAAGAGTCTTCATTACATTTATTGTAGCGTTTTATATACGCTATCGGTTCTACTGTATAGAAACGCCTTCATCTTTAAACGCGGCTTGCAGTGTAGCGTCGAGTTCTGCATCGGTCAAAATCAGATCGATCGAATGAACCGGTCCTACGAAAAAAGGTTCGGCCGTAGCAATTTTATTAACGGTTGACAAGGCTATTACATATTTCGCATTGGCTACAATATTTCGCTTGATAATACAATCATCATAATCACGCGTAGTGATCCCGGCTACTAAATCAATGCTGCAAATTCCCAAAAAAGCCAGATCTGATTTAATCGTACGAATCGCATCTACGGTATCAGCACCGACAGTCGTAAAGGCACCTTTATTTAAACGCCCCCCTAAAAATATAACTTCTGCTAAGGGGTGATCCTCCAATGCGTTGACAATGGGAAAACTGTTTGTAACAACAACAATGTTCCGCTCGGGGGGGAGGGCAGCGGCCACCGCCAAACTTGATGTTCCCCCGTCAAAAAACACTACTTGTCCATCCTCAATAAAATTTAACGCTTTTTCAGCAATTAATCGCTTTTGTTCCAGTTGTAAATGTTCCCGATCGCGATAGTGATGGGGAACCGGCGAGTGAGCAATGGCACCTCCCCGCACAGCTTTCACAATCCCTAGGTCGGACAACTCCTTGATATCTCTCCGCACGGTATCTTCCGAAACATTTAGTAACTCACTTAACTCCTTCAGTTGCGCCGACTGTTTGTTCTTTATGTGCTCCGTTAATCGCTGTTGCCTTTCTGCTTTGATCATCTTTTTGCAATTTAATGCAAAGTTAATAAAAATATATTGCAATAAATTGCAAATATTATGTATTTTTGTTGCATTAAATTGCAATATATGAAAAAACGATCAATTGCTATTGACATGGATGGCGTCTTAGCCGACACGGAAAGTCAGTATTTACATTATTATGAGCAGGAATATGGAAAGCGTTTAACGAAGGACATCTTCCATAATGTCCCCGAGGCGGAAGCTTTGCCAAACGGATCTATATTTAAATACCTTTATACACCGGGTTTTTTTAGAACGATACCGGTAATGGCGGGAGCAGTGGAAGCTGTAAGGAGGCTTCAGACGCGATATGAAGTTTACATTGTTTCTGCCGCGATGGAATTTCCACTTTCTCTATTTGAAAAGAAGGAATGGCTTGCTGAACATTTTCCATTTATTCACTGGCACAACATCATTTTTTGCGGAGACAAAAGTATTATTGATACCGACTTTATGATTGATGACTATTGTAAGAATCTGGATTTCTGCAAAGGAAAACCCATTTTGTTTAGCGCTGGTCATAATGCCGGTATAACCCATCATCTTCGCGCTAATAATTGGCAGGAAATACTTGATATACTGGACGTAGTCCCTACAAATTAACGAGACAAGGTCTTTTTATCTAGCCAAGCTGAAAAAGCGTCCTTAAAGATGTTTCCAATAGGAATACTTCTTTGAGGATAATAAGCTAACCTAATTTGGTTTCCCTCTATCGCACGAACATGCTTTAGTGCGATAATATAGGACTTATGAATTCTCATAAAAGCCGTTTTGCTTAAATGCTTTTCTATTTCCTTCATGGTAATGAATGCAATGATTCGTTCGCCATGATCTAAATAGATAGAAATATAGTTTTTAAGTCCTTCAATGATGACAATCTTACTTACGTCTATTTTAAATAGTTTTCCTTTGCGATCTGTTTTTATAAAGAGGTACGGACTACCTGGTAGTTCAACTTCGTTTTTGTTATCTTGATGATTTTGAACTTTATTAACAGCCTGCAAAAATCGGTCAAAGGAAATAGGTTTAAGCAAATAATCAACAACAGCAAATTCATAGCCCGTGAGTGCATACTCCGTGTAAGCTGTTGTGAGAACAACTTGTACATCCATATTTAGGACGTTAAGTAACTCTATTCCGGTAAGGTAGGGCATCTGCACATCCAAAAAAAGTAGACCAACCGGCTTTGCTTTGATTGCCGACAAAGCGCTCACTGGCTCCGTAGACGAGCCAACTAGCTCCAGAAATGGAACTTTTCCGATATGATGTGTTAAAAGATCAATCGCGTGTTCTTCATCGTCAATTACAAAGCAGCTCATCCTTTGGCGGGTATCTTCTTTTATCATGGCTAAAACTATTGTTCGATCGGAATTTGCAATAATACGGAAAATGTCGCTTTATCTTCCTGCACTACAAAGCGATGTTTATCTCCATAGATTAAATGTAACCGCTGCCGGATATTACTTAAGCCTATACCATTCGAAAGTTCCTTGCGTCCTTCTCCCTTTTTATTTTTTATGGAGAAAAAGAAATGTTGGTCTTGTTCTAACAAGTTGATTTCCAGTGGACATTTAACATCCAACAAATCGCCATGCTTAAATGCATTTTCTACCAAGGTTATCAAAACTAACGGGATAATCTTGAGTTGCTTATTCTTCACCTGATCGTCATACTTAATATTCAGTCGACTATTGAGTCTTTTCTGGTTAATTTCAATAATGTTCTGCAAGTGTACAATCTCTTTTTCGAGCACCACCTTTCCTTCCTTATCTTCCTCTACGGTTAAAGCATAGCGCATAATATCAGACAACAACAATACAGCCTTGGCCAGATCTTCATCGAGTCGAATACTCTTTGAATAAATAAAACTTAAGGAATTGAATAAAAAATGAGGATTAATCTGATGTTTAAGAGCGCTCAATTCGGCCTGTGCCCTTTGCTTTTCTAAAACTATTTGCTGCCTTTTCCGATGCCACCACTCGATGGTTAAAGACGCGCCAATGCAAATGAGTATATCAAAAATGGAAAACACAATGAACCATAGCATAAACCATGCAAAGCTATCTTCCGGAATGAGCGTTTTGGAGTCTTGTATATGACGAACCGAATGCATGGAGTTGGTTTCCAAAGAATCAAAATATCCATAGCTAAATTTGATAAGGTAGAGGATAATAAAACAGAGGATTGGTTTTTTCCATTTTCCTTCGCGAATAACCGGAAGTATAATATAAAAAATTAGAAAAAAGTACGACAATACATTTTCTGTTATAAAAAGGATGGCATTTATAACAAAACCATAGCGTCTACCAAAGTAAAATACCGCCTCCTGCGGATTAGACACATAAGAAATAAAAAAAACAAAACAGTATAAAAATACACCAAACAGGGAAAGAACAGCAAAACGTTTCCACTGCTTGTGAATCAATATTTTAAGTTGCTGCATCATCCTTCCCTTAAAATTTCGTTTTAGAACGCAACACCGGTGCCCGCAAAAGCGCCAAAATCGCCCTTACTTGTTAAACCAAAATCGACACGGGTATACAATCGATATCTTGGAATAAGCTGTTGCCTAAAGCCAACACCATAGAATGCCTTAATGGAGGCTTTGTAATCTTTAAAGAAATTTTTTGCACCATCTCCCAAACCGGCGAAAATGGCATATCCAAAGCGACGGTCGGCGCTTGAAAAGTAAGATCGATACTCCGCTTGCACACTAAACACCTGCTCTGCGATATATAAATTTCGCCAAACGCCCCTAAATGCTCTATCGGCGGTTATATAAGGCAGCTGATAAAAAGGAGCTTCACCTCCCCACGTTGCGTTAAACATTCCTTGGAAAGCTAATACATCGCCTTGTACAAGCCAATCTACAGGTATAAATTTCCGATAATCAAATTTCAATTCCTGATACTGATAATCGCTGATAATTTCTTGATTAAACCAGTAATAATTAATCTCTAACCTACTTCCCTTTGTGGGAAATAGAACATCATTTCGCTTGTCCATGCGTAGGGTAGGACCGATACCAAAAAGCCAACCTCCTTGGCCGCCGTGAAAATTGGACGTGGGCTTTTCCTCAAAATCCAATTCATTATCTTTTCTCAATTTATAGTTAATTCCTACAAAGAACTGATCGGATAAAATCCTGCTCACCGATCCTTCTAACACAAAATTGTCCGAAACATAGGCCGTTTTATGACGATCGTTGCTTTCTCTTCCAATGCCGAAAAAATAGTTTTTTGCATTGTTTGTAAACAAGAAATTGTTCGTAAAATACCACTTTTCTTTATAGTAAGCTTCCATATAAGCGCCCACTGCCAATTGCTTTCCATTGAAGCCGTAACTGACAATTGGAGCAAAGATGGTTGGTTGTGAAAATCGGGAAGCATGACCGGTCTTTGGGTACCAAATCATCGTAGCGCCCGCACCTACAATAAAACCTGCTTCTCGCTTGAACCCAATGATGGGTTGTGGCAAAAATTTCAGCCTTTTCCCTTCATGGTTTTTAGAAGAAGACAAGCGATCATGTATTTCCTGTGAAGCTTCTATGTCTATGGGAACTGTTGTCCAACCTTGTTCTTTTTTTATGAGTATATTATTATCTTTAGTAAAACCTGGAGGAGTAAAAATATTTGATAGTTCTTGCTCCTTGTTTTTTTGAACGGGATTCCAAATGGATAGGCGACCGTCCACATCAACGCTAACTATATTTTCGCCGACACGATCGTAACCCAACCAAGTAATTTTTGATGAGCCTGTTTTGATTTCCCGAATTAAGGTATCTTGAAAATCGCGAATCTGTATGTTATTTTCTGCCGTTACACTTGCTATTTCTTGCTTGTTGGGATGGAAGATCAATAAGCGTTGCTTTTCTTTTTCCCAGTTAACGTTTACTTTGGTTAGCGACTCGTAATCTAATAACTGGATAAGCCGATTGTTTGTAAATCCAATCAACTTACCATCGTAACTGATACCGACCGCATTAATGTCGGATGCAATATTCCTAGTCGCAATCGCTTTCCATGTGTTTGTATCATACTTGGTCATTCTTGCATTAAAAGTTTTCACGGAATGAACAAATACGCATTCTTTTTTTACAGGGCTAAAAGCAGCCAATTTCGTTTTAAAAGGAAGCCGCGCAAGCTGGCGTATGATATCTCTACTTAGTGCGTAAATTGTGGTTTGTCCGTCATTCCCCGAGGCTACCAAAAACTGTCCGTCCGGCGAAAAGGTCAACAAACCGCCTACACCTCTTCCAGGCACCAATAATTCATTCACTATAGCCTTTGTACGCATGTCCTGAAATAAGATCCGGTCGGGTAGTTCGCTCACGGAAAGGGACAACGTAGGATTGACACGCTCTTGCAAGGTGATTGCCTTTTGGCCATGTACCGTAAAGACACTGATGAGTGCGAGTAGGAAACAAGCAATCTGTTTTATAACTTCTTTTTTTAAACTCAACGAAAAAATCATGTAAAATATGTTAATTCACAGCATGGAAACCGGACTAAAATAAAAGACATTTACCGAATTGCGAAATAGAATACACCAACTTAAGCACTAATTCTACCAACAGCTATTTATTCGGGACCAGTTTTGGATTTCTTATAAACAATACCCTTTATAAAACCGGCATAGTGTAGGGAAGAGAAAAGCATCTGATACCGGTTGCGCTGAAAATAGGGGCTCATATCGATGAGATTGCGTGCTTCAACTTGGCACAGATACCCAAAAAATTTATACATAAGTTTGAGCATTCCCTTTTTCCAGCCGTTTTTCTTATTCGGATCAAGATAAAAATCAGCATAAAGCCAGAGGCCTTCGCTTGCCAGTAATCTCGTCAAATGACCAAATACTTTTTCCGCTTTTGGTCGCAAAAAATTATCGAACAAAAAGGAAGTGATGATCACATCATAAGAATTTTGAAGTGCCTCAAAATCTTCAATGGCTTGCTCAACAAATACAACCTTGTTATTAGCACAATTACGATCTCGGGCCATTCGCAACATTTTTTCTGAAATTTCCACATAGGTTATCGTTAAACCTTCGGGATGTAACTTGGCCAGCGCCTCCAGTATCCATCCCGATCCACCTCCAACAATCAAAATACGACTATCCGCTGCAATGCTGTGTATCAGATCTAATTGAACGTTGACCTGCGCCCGCCCGAACACCAATCGGCTTAACCTATCATATAAGGGCGCAATATTATCATAGTTATTCTTCATCGTATTGTTACACAAATTGCATGGCAAATATTCCGCAAATTGCTTTCACCAGTAACAAACCGTCAATAACAATTAGGTAATAAAGTATCCGATGCCGCTTATGCATAGAATAAGCCACTACCAAAGATAAGGCGAAAGGGAAAATATTGATCACTAAAGGAATGAAGCTAAAATGCCTATAATAGCCGAAAATGACCATGGATAGGACACCTACGGATAGCAATGGAATTAATAGCTGAAAGATTGTATTTCGAAGACCAAATCTCACGACAAACGTTTTTAATTGCTTATTGGCATCCTCTGCATAATCTTTAATATCGAACATGATGGCATTTACCGTACAGAACATAAAGGTTTTAACAAAAAGCCATAGCACAAGAAAGGGATCGACCGAATTTAGCGGGTGCTGTATTTTCAACATAATAATAGGAAAAAGGTTGACGCAACATGCCCAGACGAATCCGATGATAAAGGCCTTCAATAAACCCGAATTTCGAATATTCAGCGCCATAAATGATCGGGGTAAAAGTCCGTAATATAAAATAATTGCAACGAGTACAATAATAAGAATCAACCAATAAATCCAATGTAGGGAGCTCAACGACTGTATGTTTTGCCAAATCAGCCCTAAAGCAAGCAGTAGGCTGATCAAAATGGAAAATCCTAAGTTTCCTTTAGCAAATCGGATATTTTGTTGATACCATTGGGTGCGCGGATTGTTATGTCTACTGCTTACTGTTACATTGATATAAGCATATGTATAGTATGCCATCGTTGCAAAAAACAAAAGCAGATAATAAGCTGTATTATTAAAAGGAATGGCAAGTTGAACGGCGGTTTCCAGCGATAAGGCGATGGCCAGAATACCGACAAAAATGTTTCCAAAAAACACAAATTTAATAAAGCGATCTATCATGCCCTCAACGGATATGGAAGCTAAAATACAGTTTTTGTATCTGATTGACCGGAGTTTTTTTCATCATACTTTTGCGGAAATTTAATCGGATGACTTGCATATTAACTTAGCTTATTAGTATATTGCTTTAAGTGTTAGCGCTTGAGTTTAAATTTAATTTTATGAAGACGCTTTTAGTACTAACGGATTTTTCTGACGCAGCCACACATGCTGCGAAATACGCTGCTATCTTAGCGAAGCAGTTGAAAATCGCACGTATATTATTATTCAATAAGTTGCCGAGTATTACATCAATTCCCAGCAGTCCGTTGGTAGTAAATAAAACACACGAAACCAAAGAGGAATCGATGACGCATTTAAAGCGATTGGTTAATGAACTGAAATTTTTAAAACATACGGACACCGAATTGACCTACTTAGCAAAAGAAGGTGATTTGGATGAGCTTACCAATGATTTAATCAACAAATATCAGGTGGACTACGTGGTGATGGGTTTAACCGGTAAAAGTAAACTTGAGCAAACCCTAATAGGAAGCAATACCATAAAGATCGCTAAAACTGTCAACCGGCCCCTATTAATTGTGCCCGAGTCTGCAAAGCTTACACCTATCACTAAAATCGCATCGGTGATCGATCTGCAAGATCCTAAACAGGCGCAAACAATAACCAATTTATTGAATCCTTTGCATTTCCATAACCACCTCGAACTCTACGTGCTCAGTCATGAAAGCGAAGGCATACCGCTACAAACCTTGCACAATCATAATTTTACCGCTGTAAAGGAAAAAATTAGTCGATACAATCCCAAGTACTATGCCATCAGCGAAATTGATATTGTAAGGGAAATATTGGAGTTCTCCAAGTCGCATGACATCTCGTTAATCGTCCATATTGAGAAGAAAAGAAACTTTTTTGAAAGCCTCTTCTTAACAGACATTACCGAGCGGATGGCTTATGTAACCCATATACCATTACTTTTAGCAAAGCAGGCGTGAATTAGGCTTTAGGCTTTTAGGCATTAGGCATTAGGCTATAAGCAGTAAGCTTTATAGTAAGCCTTAAGGTATAAGCTATAAGCAGTAAGCTTTAAGCCCACAAAAGCCCATCATCACATCAGCTAACCGACCGTAGGGAGCTCATGAATGCCTTTAAAGTGAACACGAATGAATAATTATCACATTGGCTAA
Source organism: Olivibacter sp. 47 (assembly GCF_030372825.1). Classification (NCBI taxonomy): domain Bacteria; kingdom Pseudomonadati; phylum Bacteroidota; class Sphingobacteriia; order Sphingobacteriales; family Sphingobacteriaceae; genus Olivibacter; species Olivibacter sp. 47. The sequence continues at coordinate 3,003,573 of NZ_JAUCNR010000001.1, read as the reverse complement.
TTGGCTCATCATCACATTGGCTAATAAACTACTTTTCTACTCAACCACTCAACTATTTCCCTAATAAAAAAATAATTGAAGCCATAGGGGTAGATGAAGGAACGGTTGTCATAGTAGCAAAGAAGGGAAGCGGAATGAGGAAGGTTATCGGTATTTCATAAAAAAATAGAGGAAGAAAATGATAAACGTGCTAGGATACGCGCAAGAATTGTATATGACAGCGAGTTTATCTAAGTTTGACTTGATATAGCTTATATGCTAACACAATTAAATATGCAGAGCGACAACGTCACGCTTAACCTGTTGCAACAGGGGAATGAAGAAATTTTCGAAAATGTTTTTAAACAGCACTTCAATAGTCTACATGCTTACGCTTTTACAATTTTAAAAGATGCCGTTGCAGCAGAGGAGATCGTACAATCACTTTTTTTAAAACTCTGGGAAAAAAGAGAGAATCTGGACATACGAAGCTCACTAAAATCGTACCTATATCGAGCTACTTACAATGATTGCATGAACACCATTAAGCATTGGCAGGTAAAACAAAGACACCAAGATCATATTACTTATGTAAATGATTTCACCTACGAACATACTGCTAATCAGCTGCATGAAAACGAACTAAAAAGGGAACTTCAAAAGGCCTTAAACGTATTACCGGAAAAATGTCGAACAGTTTTTCAGATGAGTCGCTTTGAGGAGTTAAAGTATCAGGAGATCGCAGACAGACTAGAGATATCGATTAAGACCGTGGAGAATCAAATGGGAAAGGCACTGAAAATATTACGGACGGAATTGGCTGATTATTTGCCGCTTATGGTTTATTGTTTACTAAAATTATTTCTCGGGCAATGAAAGATGAATTACTTATAAAATTCCTTCTTAAGGAAGCATCTCCTGAGGAAGATCAAGATGTACAAGCTTGGCTTGCAGAGGACCAGGCCAACCGGAAAAAGTTTGAACAATTCAAATTGATTTGGGATACCAGCAAGCAGCTTGCGTTGCAGCAACCTATGGACGAAGATATAGCATGGAAAAGGTTTCAACTGCTGAGAGATCAACGCTTTGAAAGACCCCCAGAAGATGTCGACGAGGGCGATTCAATACCACATCTTCAAGAATATCAAGGTAAGGGTACGGGATGGTTAAGGGTAGCGGCAAGCATCCTAGCGGTTATGGGTTTAATGACAGGTATTTACCTTTACATTATAGCACCAAAGCATCCGTATTTGCATAGCATTGAGGTGACGGCTAATGAAACGCCCCTAACCGATACTTTACCGGACGGAACCGTTGTAACACTTAACAGTCATGCTAAACTCAGCTATACCGAAGATTTATTTAACGGCCAACGCAAAGTATATATGTCGGGGGAGGCTTTTTTTGATGTGGCCAGCGACAAGAAACGCCCTTTCAATGTAGCCGTAAAAGATTTGACGATCAACGTACTGGGCACTTCGTTTAATGTAAAAAGCAACAGAAAATTGACGGAGGTTATTGTGGAGACCGGAGCTGTTCAAGTAAGTCGAGAAGATGTAATTATCAAATTAAAGCCAGACGAAAAAGCCATTGCAATGGTAGAACAAAAGGGCCTTAAACAGGAAAAGCAACACGATAAACTGTATGACTACTACAGAAGTAGGATGTTTAAATTAGACGGGACCCCTTTGTGGCGATTTGTAGAAGTACTCAACGAAGTTTATCAAGTGCGGATTGTACCGGAGAATATAGCCACAGGCAATTTGCCAATAACTACTACCTTTGACAATGATTCTTTACCCGGCATCTTGCATACGTTATGTAAAACATTACGATTGGAAATGGAAAAAATGGTAAAACAATTATATTAAAAAAAGAAACGTTATAATATAACATAATCGCTATCCCCTTGGAGAACCAATTATTGCATTCTTGTAAAAGCCTGCTATTGACATTCGTATTGTCTTTAGCGGGTTTCACCGCTTTTAGTCAAAACTATCTTTTTAAGCCGGTTAAACTTCATGTGAGCCAACAAAAACTTGTAACCGTACTGGAAGATATCGGAAGGCAAGGTGGCTTTCATTTTTCTTATAGCAGCGGCATTATCCGAAGTGACAGTTTGGTTAGCATCCAGCATTTCAATGGCGACGTAAAGACGGCACTCAATACATTACTGGGTGATAGTTACGAATATCAAGAGAGTCCGAATCATTTAATTATCCGTCCGGCTCCATTTCGTTTAACGCTCATGCCTGAAGAATTGGGCGAAGGAAAAAAAATATATACCATTAAAGGCTATGTAGTGGATGAAAAAACCGGAGCAGGAATCCATAATGCCAGCGTTTATGAAAAACGGCTACTCGTGGGAACGATGACCGATAGAAAGGGTTATTTTAAATTAAAGCTGAAAACCAAGGACGGAAATCCCATGATTTTAACGGTTAGCAAAGAACTTTACAAAGATACCACCACCGTTTTCTTGCCTACCGTCAACCTAGGAAAAAACATCAATAGTAGTGGGCATTATGGATATATGGGAGATGGGGAAGAATCTGTCTCCAATACCGCGCTCGCTCGTTTATTTTTAAGTTCTAAACAAAAGCTAAATGCATTAAATCTGGGAAACTTTTTCGCCTATACCCCCGTACAGGTTTCGCTAACTCCCGGCTTAAGCTCACATGGCATGATGAGTGGTCAGGTCGTCAACAAGTTCTCGGCTAATCTCATTGGTGGTTACACCGCGGGAGTCAATGGCGTAGAGTTGGCTGGAATATTCAATATCGATCGCTATCACGTGAAATATGTTCAGGCGGCGGGTGCTGTCAATATGGTAGGGGGTAATATGTCGGGGGTTCAACTCTCCGGAATTTATAATACGGTTATTGATAGCTTAAAGGGTTTTCAAGCCGCCGGCGTCTTTAACTTTGTTAAAAAACATGCAAATGGCGTTCAATTGGCCGGCATAATGAACTATGCTGAGGAACTAAGGGGCGTACAAATTGCCGGAATTCTCAATAGGACGAAAACGAACCACGGCTTACAATTTGGTTTAATAAATATGGCTGATACCTCTTCGGGAATCAGCATTGGATTGGTTAATATTTCAAAAAACGGAATGAAACGACTGAGTGTATCAAGTAATGAGGTCCTGTATACCAATCTGGCATTTAAAAGTGGAAACGCAAATTTATACAGCATTCTTTCTGCGGGCTACGGAAGCTGGAATGGTGAGCAAACTTTTGCTACGGGCTTCGGATTGGGGCATGAGTTTAGAAGAAGAAATCAAGATAATTATTTTGCGGTAGAACTTTTGAGCCAGCAATTACACCGATCAGTCTATGAAAACGTGAGCAGTTGGACTAAGATGAATATCCTTTACAATTATTCTTTAGGTCAAAAAACAAAATTGTACGTTGCGCCAACGATTAATTTCCTTAGCAAGAATAAACAGGTTATTGAAAACGCACAAGACATTCCTTCGGCCGGATATCCATACCTTCTAAACAAAGAACGCTTTAAATGGTGGGTAGGACTTGAATTGGGTGTTGCTTTTTTCTAAAAAGAATAGGGGGGAAGTCTAGCTAGCTTGTCATTAGTTAAACGAAGATAATGACAAGATTTATGGAAAGAAAACTATTTAGCTACAAACAGACCCTGCTGGCACTTACTTTATTAATAGTAGGATCTTTTAACCTCTCTGCTCAAGAAGATAGCCCTGCTCACGTAGGCATCATATATCCATTAAGTACCCATGGTGGCAAAGCAGCCAATTATAGCAACACCATTAGCTTACATGCTATAGCAGGTCTATCTGGTGGAGAGAAAGCGTTCGCATTATATGGTGTTGCCGGAATTGTTAAGGGCAATGCTTCCGGATTGCAAGCTTCCGGTGTATTCAACCAGGTTTCCGGCACGCTCCATGGCGTACAGTTAGCCGGTGCCGTCAATTTAGCAGGCGATGCAGCTAAGGGTTATCAATTTGCGGGCTTGTTCAACCAAAGTAGGGGAAATGTTCATCTACAATTGGGCGGTGTGCTCAATACAGCGATTTCTACCAAGGGCTTGCAAGCAAGTGGTGTAAGCAACAGGAGCAAGCAAATGGATGGTGTGCAGATGGCAGGACTTTACAATCAGGCTGACAACGTAAAGGGTGTCCAAATAGCTGGGGTCATCAACAAAGCAAAAAACGTAAGGGGCATACAATTCGGGGTGCTGAATATCGCGGATAGCAGCGATTATACCCTCGGCTTGGTGAATATCGTGAAAAATGGGGAAAAGAGTATCCGCATTGGAATAGATGAAGATCTGTCGACTTTTGCCAGCTTCCGCTCCGGTGGCCAAATTTTATATGGAATCCTCGGAATTGGGTTCAATCCGCAATATGAGGCCATTCGCTACGGCGTAGAAGGAGGTATCGGTGCGAATCTGTTAAATCGAACCAACTTTAGGCTCGCTGCTGAAATCTCATCCATCACGCTAACTGATTTTGATGGCAATTACTTTAATAAAAATGGTTTACGTATTCTACCTTCCATCAAAATAGGACCTAATATATATCTATATGGCGGTCCATCGATTAATTACATCAATACTGATAATGAGGATGGCAAAAAGCTGGTTAAAATGAAAATTTGGGACAAGCAGAACAGCAAAGATTATCAAGCGCTGAATGTAGGCTTTACCGCAGGTCTACAGCTGGTACTGTAAATCGTTTTCCTTTGGTGGTATGGCCGGCCTGCTTTTTCGCTTCCGGCCATACCATATAATAAAGCCTGTGACCGGTAAAGAAGCGGCAATTAGGCTAGCGATAAAAGCGAGGATTTTCCCGGGTAAACCTAAAATGGCGCCTACATGAATATCGTAATTCATAGCAATAAGCTTCTCACCATTGTTTTTCTCTGCGTAATTACGACGATAAAGTCTTTTCCCTGTATACTGATCTAGTTGTATTTCGTCTGTGTTATAATAGAGCTCTGCGCCTCGATAACCAGCTGCATAGATTACACCTTCTTTGCCGAAAGCCGGTGATAAACCAATACGATCATACCCTTTATCAAATTCCTTATTGGCCGTAGCGAATGCAACATCCAATGGGGAAAGTACGGCGACTGCTGTGGTATCCGACTGTTTCGTAACAAAGGGCGGTGGTGTGGTTGATTGCGAAGCGGTTACATAAACCGCCGTTTCGAACCACTTCATGGCCCAAACCATTCCTGTTAATGCCAAAATCAGTGTAATTAGCAAGGCATAAAAACCGGGCACATTATGTAAATCGTAATTCAGGCGCTTAAATCCTGCTTTCCATTTGATCTTGAAGCTCTTATTGACATTCGATTTTTTTAGATTTTTAGGCCACCATAATACTAAACCTGTTATTAAAAGAATGACGAATAGGAGTGTAGCATATCCTACGATTGGCTGACCATAGGGTGTATTCAGCAGCAAACTCCAATGGATATATTTCACAATGGTAAAAAATTCCCTGGTGTAATCAATACGACCGGTAATCTCACCGGTGTAGGGATTGATAAATACGGATTCGTAACAGTTAATGGCGCCGAAAAAGGTGAGGGCTTGTTGGTTGCCCGCCTCATAACACATGAACTCCCATGCTTTCTCCGGTGCGCGATAGCTTGTGATATAGGTTGCCGACTTGCCCAGCGCTTTGTCAGCAGTTGCTTGTAAACTACTTAAGGGCAGCACCTTTGCGTTTTCCGGCACTTCAACATAAAACTTGTCGCGATGAATCAGGTTGCTAATTTCATGTTGGAAGACAAAAAGACAACCCGTAATGGCTACAATAAAAACAATGATGCCTGAAATCAAACCGAGCCATAAATGCAGAAATGCAGCGATTTTTTTGATCGCTCCTTTTTTCTTCTTTGCTTTCGTCTTACCATGTGCCATTAACCCGATATTTAGAATTTATACGTTAAATTAGCCAAAAAGCTTCTCGGCATCTGCGGTTCGATCGTTGTCCACCCTTTAAAGTATTCCTTATCAGTCAAGTTATCCATCTTTAATCCGATCCTAAATTTAGGATGATCATAAAAAACAGAGGCATTCAACACCGTATATCCCGGCAAAGTAAAAGTACCGGTCAGCAAATCGTTGGTAATAATATTCTCGCTGGCAGAATTGCCGCCGAAACCTAAACCAATCCCTTTAATTGCTCCTTGATGAAAACGATAACTAACCCAGTAATTAAGCAAATGTTTGGGGCCTGCCGAAACAGGTCGGCGATCATTAACATTCACATCGGCATTGGTAATTTTACTGGTATTATTACTATAGCCGAAAATAATATTCAAGCCCTCTACCGGACGTGCAGTTAAGTCCAATTCAAAGCCTCGTGACAACTGTGTACCATTCTGAACGGTGATGTTGTATGTAGTGTCATCTCTGATGATTGATTCAGTTCGCGTAATATTTTTAACGGATATATCATAGTAACTGGCAGTAAAGCTCAATCGATTATCCAGTACATCCAATTTAACGCCGCCTTCCCATTGATTAGCTTGCTGCGGTTTAAACGTATTGGGTATATCCGGGAGCGGTTGCGTAACCGGAGCCACATTCCGAAAGCCATTCATATAATTGGCAAAAATCGATATTTGGTTAGGGATCACTTGGTACACGACACCAAATTTCGGTGAAACAGCCGTCTGTCCATAGTCGCCCGTTACCACACCTGTATTTAAGTTCTCCGTTCCACCGCTCTGAAAGCGATCGACGCGCACACTCGCCATGGCGATCAACTGATCGGTTATATTAAGTACGTTAGACAAGTAAGCTCCGTATACATTACTGCTGGCGCGATTGTAGGTATAAGAACCGGTACTGGCGGCCAGTCGCTCATCAATTGCCTCCTTATTGTAATTGTAGTAATTTGGATCATCAATACTCGAATTCAGTCGATCAAAAACAATATAAGGAGCATTATTATTTTTATTCACCTGTCTTAGGTAGTCTAAACCAAAAACCAAACGATTCCGTAAACCACCAATCTTAAAGTCGCCCGTAAAATTCTGCTGAATATTAATCACTTCACTTACTGCGTTTTGTTTGGTAACATAACGGCTCAATATCGTGTCGTTTGCAATGGTGCCTAACCGTTCATTATCAACATCCGTATACATCACATACTGATAATAACCATCGGTTTTTCTTCGGTTATAATTGACTTGGGTTCTAGATGTCCATTGATCGGATATCTTATACAAAGCTTGTCCTCTTAGATTAATTGTAGGGGTTTTAAACGTTACATCATCATGTGTATATGACCGATTATAATCAAATTGTAATTCGTCCGGTGTATTTGCATGGAGAGGTCGTGTTCTATTCAGAAAAATCATTAGCGGGTTTGTTCCTTCATAATGATATAATTCAGCATCTAAGTTCAAAGTCAATCGACTAGTAGCTCGATATTCCAGTGAAGGTGCGATGAAAAATGATTTCCTGAACCCCGCATCCTGAAAACTGTTTTGCTTATGATATGCCGCATTTACACGTCCTAATAGATTCTTTTTTTGATTGAGCGGACCGTACAAATCTAAGGTTGCCCGATGTTGAGCATAATTGCCTATGGTGTAAGAAACTTCTCCACCTACCGTATCCAAGGGTCTTTTAGTAACGATATTGATCAGACCTCCAAAATTAACCAGTGCTCCACCATATAACGTGCCCGACGGCCCTTTGACCACCTCTATTTGCTCGATATTAGCGGGGTCTAAATCGCCATTGGTCAGTGCAGCAACTCCATTAATCAAATTTGGCTGTGTAGAAAAGCCCCTTAAGGTGAAGTACGCGGCCCCATCGCCGCTTCTACCGGTCGAACTCCATAGCTTATCTAATCCTGAGCTATTTTTTAACGCATCGTTAAAGTTTGTGACTATTTGATCTCTCAGCACTTCTTTGGTAATCGTCGTATAAACTTGGGGGTTTTCGAGGTTATTAAGCGGTAGTTTGGAGACAAAATTGCTTTTTCTTCTCGTATACGGATTAGCGCCTACACCATTAACCACCACCTCGCTGAGCGTGGCGGCACTTTCTGTTAAGATGATCGTCTGTACATCCACTTCAAGGTCGTCCACCTTAATTTGCAACTCTTGGGTATTCAATCCTAAGGCCGTTACGCGAAGTGTGTAAGAGCCGAAAGGGACTTGCTTGATCTCATAGTGTCCATCAACATCGGTCGATGCGCCACGATTTAAACCTTTTAAGGTAACGGAAACGCCTTCAGCACCTTTACCGTCAGCGGTCAACACCACCCCCTTTAGGTTAGCAATCTGTTGTGCTTGAATAATTGATGGTAGAAATAAGGATTGAATAGTGACAAATAAAACAGTTAGGTAGGAGAGCGGTCTCATTCTTATTTGGACTTTATCTAAATTTCTGCAAAGAAAAGAACTAAAACCTGAAAATACAATTCTTATTAAAAATTATTCTAAAGAAGAGTTGGGGAGGGGGAAGTGGAGTAGTTAAGTAGTGGAGTAGGGAAGTAGTTTATTAGTCAATGGGATAATTATTCATTCGTGTTCACTTTAAAGGCATTCATGAGCTCCCTACGGTCGGTTAGCTGATGTGATGATTAGCCAATTAGCCAATGAATGATTAGCCGATGTGATGATTAGCCAATTAGCCAATGGGATGATTAGCCGATGTGATGATTAGCCAATTAGCCAATGGGATGATTAGCTAACGTTATCATGGGCTGATTGCTGATTTCCGATAGCTTAAAGCTTACTGCTTATAGCTTATACCTTAAAACTTACTATAAAGCTTACTGCTTATAGCCTAAAACCTAATGCCTAATGCCTAACACCTAAAACCTAATGACTAAACCGTCATAGCAATTTCACAATAAATGTTTAAACATTAATTTAATATTAAAGTATTTATCTTTGATTCATCAAGACAGAAATGTATTAAAAATTTAAAAATATGGCAACAACATGGGTAGTAGATCCTGTACATTCGGATGTACAGTTCAAGATCAAACATTTGGTAATCTCCACCGTTACCGGTGCGTTTAATCAATTTGACGGTCAAGCGACAGCAACAGATGGTTTTGAAGAGGTAACAGCGAATTTTAGAATTGATGTAAAAAGCATAGACACTAAAAATGCTGATCGCGATAACCATTTAAGAACCGGTGATTTTTTTGATGCAGATAGCCATCCTGAAATTTCGTTTAACTCCACTTCTTGGAGAAAGATTGGGGATGATGAATTTGAATTAATGGGTGACTTAACGATGAAAGGAATAACTAAACCTGTTACGCTTAAAGCTGAATTTGGCGGGATTGAAAAAGATGCTTACGGCAATACCAAAGCGGGCTTTGAAATTACCGGAAAAATTATCCGTAAGGACTTCGGTCTTACTTACAATGCACTAACTGAAACAGGAGGCCTTGCTCTTGGTGAAGACATCAAATTAGTGAGCAATATACAGCTTGCAAAACAAGCATAATTGTTGACGGTAAAACAATGTAAGAAAGTGTTTAAAGGTAGTTAACACCTAAAAAAAGTGTCATTGCGAGCGGTCAGTTTTTTAACAAAAACAAAGGAGCCCAAAGGACGATTTAGTTATATCCTCGCTCTGTAGGACTCGAAGGTCATTGCGAGGAACGATGGTGATGGACTTTTTAGACACTTTTTTTATATTATTAAACATTTCCCCATTCCATACTTAAGATGGGATAGGGTTTTCCTGCATCATCTACAGCGGTACGGCCGACAACCACAAAACCCATATGCTTGTAAAAGCCGACCGCTTGCTGATTCTGCTCATTGACATCAACGGTTCTTGCATCCTTTTCATCCAAGGCATACTGCACTAATTTTTTACCTATTCCGATCCCGCGTTTGGTTGCATCTATAAATAGCATTTGGATGGCTTGGCCGGAGATCCCAATGAAGCCGGTTAGTATGCCATCTTGCCTGATGTGACCGTATAAATCTACTGAGTCGAGGTATTTATTATAAATCAGTTCTTTATAATACAAAATATCTTCTTCTTTAAGAAAATGATGAGTCGCTCTTACCGCACTTTCCCAAATCTCCATGACACGTTCATAGTCGTGCCGGGTTAAACTTTTAATCATCGCTATTGGCTAAATTTCAAAGATAAACTTTTACTTATCTTAAATGACTTTTTTCTATACTTGTCAATCTTTTTCTAGAATTAGGTTCTCGAACTCACATGAATAGAATCGACAGACTTTTTGGTATTGTAACGTTACTTCAGTCACGCAGATATGTCGGAGTAGAGGCGATCGCGGAAAAATTTGAAATTAGCACCCGAACAGTTTACCGAGATATCCGAGCAATTAATGAGCAAGGTATTCCTATCAGTTTTGAAGCGAACAAAGGTTATTATATTGTTCAAGGCTACTTTCTGCCACCGATATCTTTCACAAATGACGAAGCCAATGCACTGATCCTTATGGAACGTTTTCTAGCGGGTTTCGCTGATCGTTCTATACAAAAACACTATACCGCAGCATTAAACAAAGTCAAAAATGTAATGCGAGGTCAACAAAAAGAGCAATTGGAGTTCCTGAACGAGCATATTAAATTACAAATTCCATCCCGCCTCCAAAATGATTTTGAATATTTATCCACCATTCAGCATGCCATCACCAATAAATCAATCTTGCGTATCGATTATGAAAAGGAAAATGGTGAGCGAAGTTGTCGTGAAGTGGAAGCAATCGGACTTATTTTTTACGCCTTTAGCTGGCATCTCATCGCTTGGTGCCACCTTCGCCATGAGTATCGCGACTTCAGGGTATCAAGAATTAAAAAGTTGTTTGATCTAAAATGTCCTTTCAGAAAATCAGATCACATGCCAGTGGCTGACTTTATGAAGAAGCTACCTGTGGATTATTAGCTAAAAGTCGTATCCGGGACTTAGAAATGCGCTAATACTAAACGTATTGCCTTTTCAACGGTCTTCTGCGGTTCTTTGCTAAAGACGGCCTCTAAGCGACTTGCCAATATCGCATTTACGGAAATCGCTTGATGGCCCAACGATTTAGCTAAGCCATATATACCCGCTGTTTCCATCTCTAAGTTGGCGATGCGCATTCCCTTATAACGGAAGGAACAAAGCTTGTTTAACAAATTCGTTTGGTGTTGTTCTGCACGTGTAACTCGCCCCTGCGGTGCATAGAACCCCGGAGCCGTCAAAGTGATTCCTTGCGGAACGCCTTTGGCCAGTTGATGCAACAAATTGTCGGAACAAGCAGCCACATAGGGATGTATATATTGGGTTGATAAATGCGTTTGAAAGGCCGTCTGCAATTCCAATTCAACCGCAGCTTCTTCTTTTCGATAATAATGCAACAGCGGATCGAGCCCGATACCGAAAGTGGATATCAAAATGGAATCTAAAGGAATATCATTGTGTAGGGCACCTGATGTGCCAATCCTTATGATATTCAATGATCGTAACTGCGATTTAACTGTACGACTACGCAGATCGATATTTACCAAAGCGTCGAGCTCATTTAATACAATATCGATATTATCTGTGCCGATTCCTGTTGAGATAACACTCAGCCTATTTTGTCCCACATAACCGGTATGTGTAATAAATTCTCGTTTACCTTTCTTCACTTCAATCCGATCAAAGTACTTGCTTACTTGACCAACACGGTCAGGATCGCCTACGGTAATAATGGTATCGCCCAAATCTTCAGGCAATAAATTCAAGTGGTAAACGCTGCCATCGGCATTCAATATAAGATCGGTATCCGTCATCTTCATATGCTAGGTGGTTCGCAGGTATTTTACTTTTACGTTCGTTAAATGTTGTAATTTACTTAAGGTATGATTGACTTGTGTTTGGCGGATCTCAAAAGTCAGTGAACAGTTATTATCGAAAGCCTGCTGCTGCACAATTAGATCGTCTTCTTTAACAATGCGCATCACATCATTCATCTGCATGTAATCGAAACTCACCTCATATACGTCATTGACTGTTTTTTCTATTATCCGGGCCTGACTGACGGCGTCTTGTGTAGCGCTTTTATAAGCATTGATCAATCCTGGAACGCCTAACAGTGTACCGCCGAAATAACGTACTACCACTACCATTAGGTTCGTCAAATCATGCGATAGAAGTACATTTAATATGGGGCGACCGGCCGTACCGGAAGGCTCCCCATCATCGTTTAAGCGGAATACGGAACGATCTGTTGTTAAACGGTAAGCCCAGCAGTGATGTCGTGCTTTCGGATGGAGATCTTTCACTTCGGTTATCACATTTTTGAGATCTTCCGGATCACTAAAAGGGTAGGCATAGGCAATAAATTTACTTCCTTTGTCCTTGAACAGACCTTCAGCCGGTTTTTCAATCGTTTTATAGGTATCTTCAAATAAATTCATGAATAATAATTCGCTTAAAGCTTATAATAGGCCAATGATAATTACTGAGATCACTGCCAATACCAATCCAACTTTGTTTAAAGTACTTAATTTCTCCTTAAACAGGAATAAACCAACAACTGCACCTACAACAATGACACCTATATTCATTCCTGAAAACACAACAGAAGGATTGTTTGGTAAAGCCTGATGAGCTTTCATATAAAAGAGGATATTTCCAAAGTTAAAAAGTCCCAGCCCCAATCCCCAAAGGGTTCCTGAAAGCGAAAATTTTTCCTTTTTGGTGCTTGCTAAAAAGCCGAGGTACAAAAACGACACCAAGGTACAGAGTACGAAAACCAAAAAAATCGAAGTTCTATACGAAACTGCTTGGTATTGGGCAATATGTTTAAAAAGAATATCGATTATTCCCATACCGAAAAATACCATCAGCGGATACTGCCAGGCATTTTTGCTTGTAAGGCTGTGTTGATTGCGTTTCTGCCATTTAATAGAGCATACGATGGCCGCTAATCCGATGGCTACGCCAAAAAGTTTGGTAGCACTTGGATGTTCATTAAAGATAAAGAATGCAGCCAGGAGTGGAATAAAAAGAGACAGACGTTGAGCCACTTCCGTTCGCACAATGCCCGAATAGCGTATAGATCCCGCAATGATAATAAAGAGGGAGGGTAGTAATAATCCCAATGCTAAATAGCTTATTAATGGCGCCTCTGCGATGGAAAAATTACTTAGATCGGGCTTCAGGTAATGGTAGCTCAATAAGACAGTCATCGGATAATTCCATGCAATCATTTGCAGGGTGTTAACCGAATAGCGCCTAGCCAATTTGATAATCACCGATACCGTGACGCTGCACAAAACACTTAAAAGGACTAAGAGCATCTCTATTTGTTAAAATAAACGGTAAGTGAATCATTCCCTATGTTTTCCTTGATTTGAGGTATAACCTGCAAACGGGGAGCGTCTAAACCATCCTTCCAATAAGCCTGTCCTCTAAACACACGCGCTTCATCCCACAAACCCGCCTTTATAAATAGATTGAGCGTTTTTATACCGCCTTCAACAACAAGTGATTGAACATCCATCAAGTGAAGCTGATATAGAATATTTTGTGGCAAATACCAGTCGAAATTTTCCAACGCAATCAACTTTAGTCTGTCTTGCCAATCGGTTTTTTTCGCGTTGAATACAATTGTTTCCGCTTCTTTATCAAACAAATGAAGATGAGGTGGGAGCGAAAGCTCTTTATCAATAACGATCCGTTTGGGATTTCTTCCAAACCAGTGGCGGACAGTCAGTTGTGGATTATCGATCAACGCCGTATTGGCTCCTACCAAAACCGCATCTTCTTCGCTACGCCACCGATGGTTGACCACCTGTGCAGCGGAGCCCGTGATCCATTGCTGTTTTTCACCTTTAGGAGCAAAATAACCATTTGCTGTTTCTGCCCATTTTAGTATAACATAAGGTCGTTGGTGCTGCACCCGAGTAAAGAAACGACGGTTTACAAATTTTGCTTCTTCTTCCAGCACACCTTCAAGTACGTCAATTCCCGCTTCACGCAATTTGGCAATACCACGACCGTTTACTTGTTCAAACGGATCGTTACAAGCAACAACCACTTGTTTTACTTGATGCTTGACGAGCAGATCGGCACAGGGGGGCGTTTTCCCATGATGGGAGCAAGGCTCTAAAGTAACGTAGACGGTCGATTCTCTCAATAGATCAGCAGCGTTTGGATAACGGTTAAAAACATCGGCAATAGCATTCGGTTCGGCATGGGCCTCTCCGTATTTTCGATGCCATCCCTCGCCAATGATGGTATCATGATGTACAACCAAAGCGCCAACGATCGGATTTGGACTGACACTACCCTGACCGAGCTCAGCGAGTTCCAGACAACGCCGCATATAGATTTCGTGATTAGGCATGCACAAACCTAATGAATTTTAGTAGCTGTCGATCAATAGGCCGATTTTTTTTACAGTTTTATGTTATGTTGAGTGGAGTTTTAAATGATGAATGTTGCCTGCCTGTCGGTAGGCAGGAATGATGAGTGATGAATAAGTTTTTTTTGTGCATTGCTAGGAAGTTTAAAGTGCGGATAGTTGAGTGGTGGAACAGGGAAATAGCAAGAAGACATAGGACAGGAAGAAAACTCGCAACGCACAACTAAAAAAGTCTTGATATCTACCTGCCTGCCGGTAGGCAGGTGTCTTGATACCTGATACCTCACGGCAGGCTTTTTACTTTTGAATTTTTACTTTTGAATTTTTACTTTTGAATGCCATGCAACTCGAAGCCGTCAAAAAACGATTCATAGAAAAATTAGCTGTTTTATACGAAGCTACCGAAGCGGAAAGCATCTTTCTGATTGTGTTGGAGGATCTGTTGGGGTATAGCAGAAGAGACTTACTCCTTCACAAATCCATGAGCTTGAACGACGAGCAACTGGACCAGCTAGAAGATGCCGCCAGCCGTATAAGTGCCGGTGAACCGGTTCAGTATATCATAGGACACACACCTTTTATGGGATTATCCCTCCATGTGAATCAACATGTCTTGATTCCTCGCCCCGAGACCGAAGAACTTGTAGATCTTATCATTCAGGATTTAAAACTGTCCAATAGCTCGGAACCTAAACTAATAGACATAGGCACGGGTTCGGGCTGTATTCCAATTGCTATTAAAAAGTATGTTAATCAAGCACAGGTTTACGCCTTGGATGTATCGGTTGAAGCACTGGCCGTAGCAAAGCAGAATGCAGCGGACAACCAATGCCCTGTTCACTTTATGCTGGCCGATATCCTGGAATGGGACATTATCTTTGCAGAAGAGGTTAAATTCGACGTGATTGTCAGTAATCCGCCTTACATCACCAATAGCGAGCAGAAGGGAATGCATCCGAATGTATTACAATTTGAACCACATTTGGCTCTCTTTGTGGAAGATCAGGCACCGTTACTCTTTTATGAGACGATTGCCGCATTCGCCTTAGCGCATCTGGAAAAAGGGGGGAAGCTCTATTTTGAGATCAATCGAAATTTCGGGCAGGAAGTAAAAGATTTACTAACAAAAAAGGGATTCAAAAATATCCTACTTAAACAGGATATACATGGCGCAGATAGAATGGTGAGGGCCAGCTTATAAATGAGTGCGACTAGAAGAAAGAGAAGAAAAGGAAAGAAAAAGAGTAGCGAAAGACCCACTCGCTGGAAATGGATATTAGCCCTGTGCTGTGGATTGGCATTAGCCTGCATTGCAGTCGTTAACCATTTTCTATTCCATAAATGCACGCATTACGGCATTAAAATACCAGCAGGATACCATACACACGGCATCGATATATCCCAATATCAAGGTAAAATTGATTGGGATGCTTTATGTATGCCTCAGGATAGCGATATTCATATCTCCTTCGTTTATATGCGCGCCTCAATGGGGATGCGTACTGATAAAAAATTTAAAACCAACTGGCAAGAAGCAAAGGCACACGGTATAAAACGAGGTGCCTATCTCTTTTTTCATCCGAATAAAGACGGTGTAAAACAAGCAGAACTTTTTATTAAACGAGTGGGAAGGTTGGAAGGCTGTTTGCCTCCCGTTGTTGATATCGAAAAAACTTATCGTACCGATAAAACAGTTTTGAAAAAGCGTCTACAAGACTGTCTGAATACCCTGCACAACCACTACGGTATCCGTCCCGTTGTTTATACCTATACTACTTTTTACCGCGATTACCTGGGTGAAAAGTTTGATAAATACCCCTTATGGATTGCACATTACGAGCGTGAGGATAAACCTGATTATATCAATCGCCCGTGGGATATCTGGCAACATAGTGAACGCGGAAAAATCGCCGGCATCACTGAGTTCGTCGACTTCAATGTCTTAAACTGCAATAATAATATTATGCCTTGTGAGGTTTGTGGTTATTAGTTGGTTATTAGTTATTGGTTGTTAGTTATTGGTTATTCGTTGGTTTGTGCTTTATCACTATTACTGAACCATCATTAGCCGTATAAAAACTACTCGACTAATTGACGATTTACAAGGTATAAATCATGGTAAGTACGCTTAAAACGCGAAACTACCTATCGCGATAGTAAGCCGACATTATCACATTGGCTAATCGGCTAATTTCTGACTCAACGATTCACCAAAAATAAACTTTCCCAAATCCGGCTTCACCTTCTTTTCCCGTTTTAGCTCATGTTCATAAACCAACCTACCTAGGTTTTTCAGAAAAGGGTAGGTGACCTCTTCGTATTCATAAACACTATCATTATAGATTTCGTTATTGTTGGATTGCACAACAGCTGTTAGCAGGAATTCGACACCGTTTTTAAAATCTACGATATAAGCGTTGTCGATATTGTAGCCGTAGGAATCACCATACTTATTGAAACTGCGGATACGACCATCCGGATGGACACCTTTTTCCCGACCGAAAAACAATAACTTACTATAGGTAGGCCAGAATTCAGTGCTGTCATATTTAGGAAAATCGGATTCTTGTGGAAAACGCGACATATAGTAGTAGATGAAGCGATAGTCTTCATCCCTCAGATGAAATCGTTCTTTCTTCGGGAAGGCTTCTGGAAAAAGCAGTTTTTTCATGATCAGCTGCTGATCGGCTAGCGCATATGCATTGAGCCCTTCAAAGCTGTAGGGCTTATGAATGAGACTGTCATTGGCATCCCTATAAGCTTTACCACGAATTAGATTTTGTAGATCCAAGGGGTAATCTTGCGGATCGTATTGGGCCGCTTGTTGATAGATAAGCAGATCATCTTTATAAAAAGTAATTGGGTTCGTATGTTTCGCCCATTCACCCTTATCGCCAATCGCTAGGCGATTGATAATGCGACTATGACTGGCCCCATGTTTCTTCAAGCGGCGATTGATATCAGCCCGTCCCAAGAATTCGTAAAGACGATTGAAGGCATCGTTATCACTGGTCAGTAAGATTTTTTTGATATAATGCCCGATACTGGGCAGTCCATTGGCGGAGGAAGAGTCGATCTCAACCCTTGTTTGTCTTTCCCAAGCGCTATCGATTTTCAGCGGGGTATTTTTATCCAGTCCTTTAATTTTCAGCTCATTGATTTTCTCTAAGGCGAAGATAGATGCCGGGAGCTTAACCGTACTGGCGGGATAGAAATACCAGTTAGGATTTAATCGGTAGCTAAAAGAAGTAAAATGTGGTTTATTATGTTTATCGCGATCTATTTGGGTATAAAGAATTTGCACCTGCTTTCGTTGCGGATCATCGAGAACAGCTTTAAAAAGTTCGGGATGACTTTCAATTAAATTCTTTAAAAATAGGGTATCCATCGGTTGGGCATAGATTTTATAAGAAATTAACAATAGGCAGAAAGGGAGCAGTATTTTCATCCGTATTCAGGTTTGTGCAACTAAGGTAACAAAAAACTCATAAACTTGCATACAAAATCAAAGCCTGGCAAGTATTACTTTTGGATAATCATCCCGAATGGCTATTTTTGTCAACAGAAGGAAAATATCAGCTTATAGATCTAAGACAATATACACACCAATTAAATTTCAGCTTAAGAGTAGCAATTTTACTTGTTAAGCCGTTATAACAAGCATACAATAAAAATTCACCTTATAAACAACAAATGAAGACAAAAATCAACTCTCTTTACCTAAGCTTATTAGCCGGAACCTTACTTACACTGGGAGCGTGTAGTAACAGTGATGACGATGTTGCTCCCATAGATCAACTTCCTGAAAACACCGGAATGTTCGTTTTAAATGAGGGGGCCTTTGGTGGGACCTCTAATTTAGGATTCTATAGCTATGGAACAAATCAATATAATAATAGCGCTTTCACTGGAAATTTAGGTTCTGGGGCAAACGATTTGTTAGTATATGGAAGTAAGGTTTATATTTCCGTTACTGATGCAAACAAGGTTGTTGTATTAGATGCCAAAACGAGATCGGAATTAAAGGTGATAAACATATCATTACCTAGGTATCTACTGGCTCATAAAGGAAAAATATATGCTACTAGCCATGGAGAAAATAAATTGTTTGCCATTGATACTACGAGTAGTTTTTCCATAAATAGTGTTGCGGTTGGTAAAAGCCCAGAACAACTTACAACTACTAATGGAAAAATTTATGTAACCAACTCTGGATGGAGAGATGCGTTGAACGGAGGAACTTACGACAACCATATATCTGTAGTAAATCCTACAACATTAACTATTGAAAAAGATATTGTTGTAGCAGAGAATATAAGCGCAATAGCTGCTGATACGACTAAGAATGTTTTATATGTAAATGCTTCTGCTATTTATAATGGTAGTCAAATTTCTAAACCTTCTAAATTATATATTGTTAATACAGCAAATGATCAAGTTGAAGGAATGAGCTTTGGAGCAGAGAAAATTGTGGTAGTACCAGGCGTTAAAAAAGCATATTTGGTTAGTAGTAATCGGACCAATGATGGAAAAAACACCTTCTGTAGTTTAGATTTGGTTAGTAAGACAGTTCAAAATATCACGTTAAGTAACGTTAGCTTCGAACAACCTTATAGCTTAACTTATATTCCTGAAATTGCCCGCTTAGTGCTTGGTGATGCAAAAAATTATACCAGCAATGGGCAAATGTATGTTTTTGGTTTGTATCAATCCGGAGACTTAGGGCTTGAATATTTTACACCGGTAGGTGTTAATCCCGTAAAAGTCGGATTTACGTTCGGCTCATATGTAATGCGATAATTTTTTAAGTTTACTTTAATTTTAATAAAATGGATTGGTGTTTGATCAGTCCATTTTATTTTTACACCCTTGCCCATCTCTCCTCAATTCCCTATCTTCGTCTCCCATGCAACTCAATGTAGGATTGATCGGTTTTGGCATGGCAGGACAAGTGCTTCATGCTCCTCTTATAAGCTCCGTAGTAGGTTTAAGATTAACAAAAGTCTATGCCCGTCGGAAAGAACAGCAACATATATTACGGGCTAAATATCCGGACGTAAACATCGTAACCGATGTACAGGATATCTTTAATGATAAGCAAGTCGATTTGGTTGTGATAGCTACTTCCAACGATGTACATTTTAGTCTTTGTAAAGCGGCCCTATTGGCAGGCAAACATGTGGTGGTGGAGAAACCTTTTACCAATACATTGGAAGAAGCAAACGAGCTGATTGCAATAGCGAAAAGCCAAGGCAAATTATTATCCGTCTTCCATAGCGCTCGTTGGCATAGCGATTACCTGACCGTAAAAGACGTGATTGCTAGTGGCGAACTCGGGCGATTGGTAACGATGGAAATCCGCTATGACCGTTTCCGCAACTACCTCCGGCCGAATGCCTGGCGTGAGGACGACCTACCCGGTTCGGGGATTTGGTTCGACCTTGGAGCACACCTCATCGATCAGACCTTACAATTATTCGGCAAACCGCAAGCACTCTTTGCGTCACTACGTAAAATGCGGGAAGGAGTAGGGGCGGTGGATGATTTCGAAGTTTTATTGTATTACCCGCAAATAAAGGTTTCGCTCAAAGGAAGTATGTTGGTAAAAGAACCAACGCCCCGTTTTGCACTTTATGGAACGGAGGGAGCCTTTGTAAAACCGGGTGTCGATCCACAGGAAGCGGCACTTCGGGAGGGGAAAACACCGGCCGACTTACCAAATTGGGGCGAAGAACCGGAAGAAATATGGGGCATCCTCAATACAACGGCTGAAGAACCGAATAACCGGAGAAAGATTCGCAGCCAAAAGGGAAATTATCCGGGTTATTACGAAAATGTGCGTGATGCCATTCTCGGAAAAGCAGAATTAGCCGTAACGGCTGAGCAGGCTCGGGATGTGATTTATCTATTACAATTGGCGGAACGAAGCTGGGACGAGAAACGTGTGTTATCTGTTGACTAAAATTATTTTCCATGGAATATGATGTCCTCATCATAGGTGGAGGTGCCTGCGGTCTCATGTGTGCGGTGCAGGCTGGTTACTTAAGCAAAAGGGTAGCAGTGCTGGAACGAAACGACAAGTTAGGCGCCAAAATATTGATTTCAGGAGGGGGCCGTTGTAATTACACCAATTTATACACAGCTCCCACTAATTTCATCTCTGAAAATGAACACTTTTGTGTTGCCGCACTCCATCAATGGAGCGTCGATGATACCATCCATTTTTTTGAGCAACAGGGTATTGCAGGGCAGGAGAAGACCTTAGGACAGTTGTTTCCGACTTCCAACAAGGCTAAAGATGTGGTGGCTGTATTTGAACGCTTACTTAAGGAACTGGGGCAACGGGTGATTTTAGAGGCTGAGGTTAAATCTATCGAAAAGAATCCGGCAACCGGATCTTTTCAGGTCATGTTCCATCATAAAGACCGTTTGGAAAGCTTGGAGGCTCCCAAGGTGGTTATGGCCAGCGGTGGACTCCCTATTGCTAAATTGGGGGCTAGCGATTTTTCGCTTCGTATAGCAAAGCAATTCGGCTTGGCCGTGACCGCCACAGCACCGGCACTGGTTCCGCTGACAATCACCGGAAAGGATGCCGAATGGTTCAGTGCTTTGGCGGGCAATTCGATTTTCAGTAAAGTCTGGAACAATCGAGCAAGCTTTGAAGAAAATATTTTATTCACGCATTGGGGCCTCAGCGGCCCTGCCATTTTACAGATTTCCTCCTATTGGAATCCGGGCGAGCTGATTTGGATCGACTTACTCCCGAAACAACGCATTGCCCAACTAATTCAGCTAGAACGCGAAAAAGGGGGGAAGCGACTCCTTGCACAGCTATTGCAAGATCACTTTACTAAGAAGTTTACTGAAGCATTAGGCAAATTTCTACCTATCGATAAGAAAATCGCATCCGTCGGCAAACAGGACGTGAAACTAATGGAACAGGTGATTCACCGCTTTGAAGTGAAACCGGCAGGTAGCAAGGGCTACGACAAAGCTGAAGTAATGCGTGGAGGCGTCAGCACGGAAGAGTTATCTTCGAAAAGCCTGGAAGCCAAAAAATGCACCGGACTCTTTTTCGGTGGCGAATGCGTTGATGTAACCGGCTGGCTAGGCGGCTATAACTTCCAATGGGCCTGGGCAAGTGGCTATGTAATTGCGCAGCATTTGTAATCGTTATTTGTTGCTCGTTATTAGTTATTAGTGATAACTAACAACCAATAACCAACAACTAATAACTAAAAACCAATAACTAACAACTAACCTAAGGTACCTCAACCACAAATCCCTTATCGGCGGCCAATAAGTCCTTATTGGCGATCAAAGACTCCAGATTAATGTCACCGATAATGTATTTGAATTCGCGGGCATAGTGTCTTTCTGATACCTTTAGAAAGTTTAGCTTTTCCAAAATAGATTCATCATTATACCGTAGGTATACGGTGATCTTATGGTTATTACTATGATTCAACTGGGTTGCTTCCAGGTGCTTTTTATATTCATAGCGGTAGTCATACCGTAAAGCGGCGATATCTGACAGCACAGCTGAACCGGTTGGATGCCCTCCGGCACCTTTTCCATAGAAAAACTGTTGATCGGCAAACGCAGCCTGTACCACTACACCATTATATTCGTTCTCTACAGAATAAAGAATGCTTTTCTCATTCACAAACTTAGGGATTACGTAGAGTATTACTTTTTCATTTCCAATTTCCTTAGCCGTCGGCACTAATTTAATTTTGTAGTTTTTCTCCCGTGCAAAACGAATGTCGTAATCGGATAATTGATCGATACCAATGTTAAGAATTTCTTCCGGTTTCACATATAATCCGTACGCATGAGAAGCAACAATAGCAAGTTTAAATTTTGCATCAAAACCACCTACGTCCAAGATGGGATCCGTTTCAGCAAAACCTAGATGCTGTGCTTGTTTTAACGCGGTGTCATAGTCCATATGCTCGTTAAAGATCTTGGACAATATGTAATTGGACGACCCATTAAAAATACCGGAAACGGAATGGAGTAGCTCATTGTCGTAGTACTCCTCTAAGTTACGGATAATAGGAATACTACCACATACCGCCCCTTCATATAAAAGACTCGTTCCATACGCCTGCTGAATATCTACCAGCTCTTCCAAATGTGTGGCGATCATTTTTTTATTAGCTGAAACGACGTTTTTGCCGTTCTTTAGGGCTTTCGATACGATATGGAAAGCGGCATCGGCGTCGTCTATGAGCTCTACAATGGTATTGATCTCCACGTCATCCAATAGCTCATCTGCTTGGGTAGTAAATAATTCCAGGGGTAGTGTTCTTTTTTTGTCGGGGTTTTTAATAGCAAAACGTTTGATTTCCAGGTTTAGCTTTTTGGTTTTAATGATATCGTATAAGCCTTGGCCTACCACGCCAAAGCCAAACAATCCTAGTGTAAGCTTTTTACTCATTGTTCTGTTAGATCTTCTTCTCTATATATTATTAAATAAGTGGTTGCAAGGTTCTATCCAAACGATTGGGATAACTTTGTTTCAAAAAAGCAGCGATTTCTTTACTGATCTGCTTGGTTTCGATCAAAAATCCGTCATGTCCATAAAAGGAGTTGATGGCCGCAAATTTGGCGTTTCTAATATGTTTGGCCAAATACTTTTGTTCATCCAAAGGAAATAATATATCGCTTGTAATACCAATAACCAACGTTTTTGCACGGATATGCTGCAAAGCCTTCTCTGCGCCATCACGACCCCTTCCCACGTTGTGGGCATCCATGGCCTTACTCAGAAACCAATAACTGTAGGCATTGAAGCGCTTCACTAATTTCTCTCCCTGATAATTTTGGTAGGAAGAGGCACGGAAATCATCTATTTTCTCATCCGAGCTTTCCAGTTGCGTGGCGCCGTATGTTTCGTAAGTCCTGTAAGAAAGTAAGGCGATACTCCTAGCTACTTTCAAACCTTTCGCTCCGCCATT
Source organism: Olivibacter sp. 47 (assembly GCF_030372825.1). NCBI lineage: Bacteria > Pseudomonadati > Bacteroidota > Sphingobacteriia > Sphingobacteriales > Sphingobacteriaceae > Olivibacter > Olivibacter sp. 47. Next base: position 2,980,287 of record NZ_JAUCNR010000001.1, on the reverse strand, counting down.
AGGTTTATTCGCATAAAAGGTCCGGTCGGCACTGATCGCCAACCGCTGGCTTTCATTGAAGGCAACGCCCCAAGGCGAATGTTGGGCATTCGTAGCCAATAAGACAAGATTCTCAATCCGATCAGGATGGATAATAGCCCATTCCATGGCTTGTTGCCCGCCCAACGAGCCTCCAATTAGTACTTTAATCTTATCAATGCCCAGGTGCTGCGCTAAAAGCTCATGTGCCGCCACCAGATCCCGAATGGAGAACTGCGGAAAAGATAAATAATAAGGTTGATCGGTACTTGGGTTGGTTGTCAACGGATTGGTTGTCCCATAATGAGATCCGATAATATTAGCACAAATAATAAAATGTTCCTGCGGATTGAACAAATCTCTTTCCCCAAACAAACCGGGCCACCAGTCGAACACATCCGAATTTGCAGTCAGCGCGTGACAAACCCATACCACATTATCTTTACGTGTATTTAATCGACCATAGGTATGGTAGGCTATCTGTAAACCCTTCAATCGCTTCCCGTTTTCAAGCCGGAAGGTTTTATTATAATTGAATTTATGGATACTCATATATAATAGGCGCCAAATGCGCTGTTAAATTTTTCTATTTAATCTTCTCGAAAGCTTGCTGTAAATCAGCTATTATATCATCTATATGTTCAATACCAACGGCCAAGCGCAAGGCTGTTGGCGTAACACCGGCAGCCAGTTGTTCCTCATCCGAAAGTTGTTGATGGGTTGTAGCCGAAGGCTGAATAATCAGCGTCTTTGTATCACCCACATTGGCTAAATGGCTGATTAACTGCAAACTATCCACAAAAGCTGTTGCACTTTCCTTTTCGCCTTTCAGTTCAAAAGACAATACTGCTCCAAAACCATGCTGTAGATACTTCTTAGCACGAGCATGCGCCGGATGTGATTCCAAACCCGGATAATTAACCGATTGGACCAAGGGATGCTGCTCCAACCATTTAGCTACACTTAGTGCGTTGTCAACATGTCGTTGTACACGCAACGAAAGCGTTTCCAATCCCTGAAGCAATAAGAATGAATTAAAAGGGGAGAGGGCCGGACCGAAATCCCGCAGTCCTTCTACACGGGCGCGGATTGCAAACTGTATATTACCAAAAGGCCCATTTACACCGAACACATCCTTAAATACCAGGCCATGGTATCCCTCGGAAGGTTCGCTGAACTGCTTAAATTTACCATTGCCCCAATCATAATTGCCACCATCAACGATTACACCACCAATGCTAGTTCCATGACCACCGATCCATTTTGTTGCCGATTCGACCACCACGTGTGCCCCATGTTCCAGGGGTTTAAATAGGTAACCTCCGGCACCGAAGGTGTTATCAACAATCAGCGGAAGCTCAAATTTTCGCGCCACTGCGGCAACCGCCTCAAAATCGGGGATGTTGAAACTTGGATTACCGATTGTTTCAATATAAATAGCCTTTGTTTTATCGTCAATAAGCGCTTCAATAGCGGCTGCCTCATCATTTTTGCAAAACGCGCCTCAATACCCAAACGTTTGAGAGACACCTTAAATTGGTTATAGGTGCCGCCGTATAAATTGGAACCGGTCACAAAGTTCTCACCACTTTCCAAAATATTTGTTAAGGCCAAAAATTGTGCTGCCTGTCCGGAGGCCACCGCAACCGCTGCTACCCCTCCCTCAAGCGCCGCAATACGCTTTTCAAAAACATCCGTTGTCGGATTCATGATTCGCGTATATATATTCCCGAACTCTTTTAAAGCGAATAAATTCGCACCGTGCTCAGAATTGTTAAAGACATAGGAAGTCGTTTGATAAATAGGAACCGCCCGTGCATTAGTAGCAGGGTCTACTTCTTGTCCCGCATGGACTTGTAAAGTATCAAATTTTAGATTTTTAGCTGACATTGGATTCTTCTTTAAAGTGTTTAATCGTTTGTTTATTAGTGTAGACGTATGCACATACAATACATCAAACGATGTATGTTTAGCATCGGTTAAAAAGAGTGTTCTTTTTAACAACAGCACATATACATGCAAGAGCAATGTATATAAGAAAAAGACTGCTTTTTGCCAGTGAAGGTATGATCGAATGATTGCCGGTAAAGTACTGCACCGGACTTGAATGTGCTGATAGTTGAATGCGATTTCATTGTCTTATTCATTTATATGCTCCCATTTATCTGGGACAGGATTTGGCACCTTTTCCGAACGCTTCGGATGGTTGCCAGTGGGTCTTAGAGCCGGTCTCTCGCCACTTCTTTATAAATCAAGACTCTTTTAAAGAGGAATTGATCAATACATTGTTGAATGTATGGCGCAAATATACATTTTATTTTAAAATTCAAAAGTAAAAAGTAAAAATTCAAAAGCCTGACTGCCGTAGGGATGGTAAAAATTCAAAAGCCTGCCTGTCGGTAGGTGCTACCGCCACTACTCGTTCATCATTCAAAATTCCTGCCTACAGGAAGGCAGGCATCACTCACATTAAATTGCTTGCTGAAATCCCTTATCCTTATGAATCAACTTAGCCGTAGAGGCCGGTAGATCGATGGGACGGGTATAGGTTACAAATTCTTCCTCTTTTAATGCGTTAAAAAAACCTAGCTTCTCTACCATTCGAGTAGCCGGCTGATTATCCTCATTAATGCATATTTTTATAAAGGAAGCGCCCAAACAATATTTCGCCATCTCGATCATTTGATTGAAAGCAGCAGGCATAATTCCTTTTCCCCAATATTCCGGTAATAGAGAACCTCCGAAAAAAATGTCTTTTTTCTTTTTATTCCAGTTATACAACACACAACAGCCGATTACCTTTTCCGGTTCATTTTTCAACCGAATCGTATAAATGTACTTACATAACCAAAGCATTCTTTTAGTAAACTCTTCGACCGTCTCATCACCAACTTCATCATTGATATTGATTTTCCAGAACAGGTCCGGTCTCGTATAGACATTGTCGAAGATTTCCGCGTCTTCAATGGTTAGTTTACGCAAAACAATGGGCTCTACCTTTAATGTATCCATAACTCAAGAAATTAGAACAAAAAACGGAGGTTGTTATTTGTTGATTTAAAGCTACCTCAATCTTTCCAATAAAACAAACAAGTGAGTTTTAAAATTGTTTGAGGCGAGTTTTAAGTCGTAAGTTATACGTAATACGTGCCTACCGCTTACCGCGTAAAGCCTACAGCCCGTAAATCTTACTTTAACGAGACGGTTACATGTTTGCATATCCAGCCAAGTTTATCTAAGTTTGTCGGTAAGATATTTGTGTATGGAAGCAGATAATAGGTTACAGCTGGTCATCGATGATCCCCATTTAGATGCAGAATTAAAAGAAATAGCATTAAAAGTTCTTAACAATGAGCGCATAAGCTTCGAAGAAGGGGTAGTACTTTACGAGAAAGGCGAATTAGGCTATTTAGGCGTATTAGCAAATTATATTCGGGAGAAAAAAAATGGCAACTACACCTATTTCAACCGGAATTTCCATATAGAACCGACCAACTTATGCGTGTATGACTGTAAGTTCTGTTCCTATTCGCGTTTAATTAAAGAGCGGTCAGAAGGATGGGAAGCAAGCATGGAAGACATGCTGTCAACCATCAAAAAATATGATAATGAACCGGTTACAGAAGTCCATATAGTGGGAGGGGTGCTCCCGCAATACAATATGCAGTTTTATATGGATTTGTTTTCTGCTATAAAAAAACATCGCCCACAACTTCACGTCAAGGCATTGACACCGGTTGAATATCATTATATTTTTAAGAAGGCAAAGGTAGATTACGCTACGGGTATGCGCATGATGAAGGAGGCGGGATTGGAGTCCATGCCGGGCGGCGGAGCGGAAATTTTCCATCCGGAGATACGAGACCAGATCGCTAAGGATAAATGTAATGCAGAACAATGGTTGGCCATTCATGAGGAGTGGCACAAACTGGGCATGTATTCAAATGCAACGATGCTTTATGGCCATATAGAAGCATTTCATCACCGCGTTGATCATATGGAGCAACTGCGTCAGTTGCAAGACAAAACAGGCGGATTTCAAACATTTATCCCCCTCAAGTTTAGAAACAAAGACAATCAAATGTCGCACATTCCTGAATCTTCGGTCATCGAAGATTTGAGAAATTATGCGATAGCACGCATTTACCTCGACAACTTTCAGCATATAAAGGCATACTGGGCTATGATCAGTAGAGATACAGCGCAGCTGTCTTTGAGCTTTGGTGTGGACGACATAGATGGCACCTTAGATGATACTACCAAAATCTATTCAATGGCAGGAGCTGAAGAGCAAAATCCAGCCATGAGTACGCAGCAACTGGTTGAGCTGATCAAGCAGGTAGGACGGCATCCGATTGAACGTGACACCTTATATAATGTGGTTACGGATTATCAGGATTATCAGTTCGAAGAAAGCAATCCTAAAAAAAGCTATTACAGCTTGCCGGTGTTGAATTAGGGAATAGGGAACAAGTGAATAGGGAGTAAGGCAACGGGGTGCTAGACTTGTTCATGGCTAACCGGTTCCCAAGATCACTGGACTTGGGGAGTAAGGGAATGGGACGCTAGACTTGCTCACTACTCCATAATCAGGCTTGGATGATGTCTTGATACTTTTATCCTGAACTACTAAAGAACAAATTACTTGAATGAAACCTGCATAAATTGCCATATACCGAAGAAAAATGAATAATTTATGCAAGCTTCATCACCGATAAAGAACAAATCATTTTAATGAAAAAATTATTCTATATAATCAGACACGGAGAAACCGATTTAAACAAACAGGGAATAGTACAGGGCAGGGGTGTCAACACACCGTTAAATGACCTGGGAAATCAACAGGCGCAGGCTTTCTATGAAGCTTACCAAGCAATAAAATTTGATAAAATATATACCTCTACCCTAATCCGAACCCATCAAACAGTCGCTAATTTTATTAATCAAGGTATTCCTTGGGAACAGCTCGAAGGACTGGATGAAATTAGTTGGGGAATTTACGAAGGTAAAGAGCAATCCACTAACATTATCACAGGTTTCAACTCGATTACGCAGCAATGGAGCGAAGGGAAATTAGATATCGCCATAGAAGGAGGCGAAAGTCCTAATCAAGTACAGGAAAGGCAAAAAAAGGCTATGGATTATATCACCTCCCAACCCGATGAACGCAATGTGCTTATCTGTATGCACGGTCGCGCGATGCGTATTCTACTTTGCTTACTGATAAACAAACCTTTATCTCAAATGGACGACTTTCCTCATATGAATACGGCTCTATATTTAGTTTCCTATAATGAGGGTACCTTTACGATTGAAGATCATTACAACATAAACCATTTAGCACAGCTTCAGGACGTCGAATAGCATTTTATATTAACACATGAACAAAATTAAAGTATCAGCCGTATCCTATACAAATACGACTCCATTTATCTATGGTATAAAAAACACCCCACTGATTGATGAAATAGAATTAAGCTTGGATATACCAAGTACCTGCGCACAAAAGCTAATTGATTGTCAGGTGGACGTAGGCTTGGTACCGGTAGCCGCTCTATTGCAGATACCGAAATATGAAATTATTTCAGACTATTGTATCGGCGCTACCGGCGCAGTTAATTCAGTATTTATTTTTAGCAACAAACCGGTTCACGAAATAAAAACGCTACGACTTGATAAGCAGTCACGCACTTCTAACAACCTTGCTCGCGTACTGTTAAAAAATTACTGGAAACAACCGGTTGAACTTACGGAAGACCAAAATGCCGATGCATTCGTCGAAATAGGTGATCGGACGTTTGGAAAAAAGGAAAGCTTTCCTTTTGTTTATGATATGGGAGCTGAGTGGATGAACTTTACGGGTTTACCTTTTGCTTTCGCCGTATGGGCCGCTAACAAATCTTTACCGAGCAGTTTTATTGAACTTTTCAATAAATCAATGAAATTCGGATTGGATAATCGAGATAAGGTTATCGACAACTTGCCTAAAAGGGACGATTTTGATATCGCTCATTACCTTAATCACGCTATCGACTTTGCGCTTACTGATAAAAAAAGAGAAGCGATTCAATTGTTTCATCAGTACATTCAAGCACTTTAAGGGAACAGTGAACCGGTTAATAGGGAACAAGGGAACAGTGAGTAGGGAACAGTGAACCGGTGAGTTGGAGCTAGGGAACTAGTTAAAGGCTAGGTAACAGATAAGAAAAAAGTTCTCCCTATTAACTATTTCCCTAATAACTACTCCCTATTAACTACTCCCTAATAACTACTCCCTATTAACTACTCCCTAATAACTACTCCCTGCTAACTACTCCCTAATAACTACTCCCTGCTAACTGCTCCCTAATAACTACTTGCGTTATCCAATATTTTTATTTCCTCCGAACTCAGTGCGATGTCTGCCGACGTAATTAAATCATGCAGCTGTTTCTCATTGGTTGCGCTGGCAATAGGCGCGGTAATAAAAGGTTTATGGAGCAACCAGGCAATGGCTATTTGCGCCTTCGTTGCACTTTTATTGGCGGCGATTTCTTCCAAGGCAACCAGAATTCTTTCACCGCGTTCATTCAAGTATTGTTTTACCGTTTCACCTCGCTGGCTTTTGCCTAAATCAGCTTCCGTTCGATACTTGCCGGTAAGAAAGCCACTAGCCAATGCATAATAATTTAGCACGGCCAGATTTTGATCCTGTACCAACGAAAGATACTCCGTCTCAAACGTCTGCCGGTCGTATAGATTATAAAGGGGTTGGATGCTGACATAAGGCTGCAAATTGTTTTTTCTTGCAAATTCGTTCGAAGCAGCAATACGTGCAGCCTTGAAATTAGAGGCGCCGATATAGCGTACTTTACCCTCTTCAATAAGGGTATTTAGCGCCTCCATAGTTTCTTCAACCGGCGTCGCCTCATCGTCATAATGGGTTTGATAGAGATCAATATAATCCGTTTTTAGTCTTTTCAACGAAGCCTCTACCGCTTCTTTTACATAAGCGGCTTTTAGCCCCTTTCTGTCTTTATCCATCTCAGCACCTAACTTGGTAGCAATCACTACATCATCGCGTTTTCCCCGTTTCGATAACCAATTCCCAATAATCGTCTCTGATTCGCCACCTTTATTTCCCGGAACCCATTTGGAATATACATCGGCAGTGTCTATAAAATTATAGCCGCCATCTATCAATGCATCCAATAACTGAAAAGATGCTGTTTCATCTAAAGTCCATCCAAAAACATTACCTCCAAAAGCAATAGGGGAAACCTCTAACGCTGTTAAACCTAACTTCCTTTTATGTGCCATTTACGTAAATTTATTTGTTACTAACAATAAACGGTAACTGACGGGATAAGTTTTAAATCTTGTCTACACGACGCCAAATATGACATCCCATTTACTCAATCTAACAGATTCTCTATTTTTTGCTTTCGTGTTCGCTTGGGGATCTTCATATAACTACCTTCTTCACTGCTTTCGTCTCCTAACAACATGCCCCAAGGCTTAAGCTCCGGTATTCTATCAAAAACCACTTTCATAATGGCAATGATGGGTATTGATAAAAACATCCCGGTAATTCCCCAAAGCATTTCGCCCAGCACGAGACCAATTAGGGCAATCAAGGTATTAATTTGCACTTTCGAGCCAACGATTTTCGGCATAATGTAATTTCCATCTACTGCATGAATAACGACCAATGCAATCACAACAAAAAGGACATTCGTTGCTGTCGAGGTAGCAAAAGTGATTAGAACCGTGATCACTAAGGCGGTAAAAATCCCCACATAAGGAATAATATTGAAAATGCCTGTAATCAACCCTAGGAGGAAGCTGTACTTTACGCCAATAAAGTAAAATGCCAAGCACGCCAGAATAGTGACTATCAGCATTTGTAAAAAAAGTCCCACGACATAACGTTTTATAATATACTGGATCTGGTAGACAATTTCATACACAACAGGGCTATGATTTTCTTTAAATGAATTCACTAAAAACCTAACAATCAACCTTCTATGAAAAAGAATAAAAAACGTATAAAGAAAAGAGAATAGCAACAGTAAAAACAGTGACGATAAGGACATCAATGTTTTGCTCAACAAGGTAGTCCCGGTACTAAGTGATTTTGAAGCAGCTTGATTGATATAGTCAATCTGTGCTTTGTTGTTTACATGAAAGGTATCGGAAATCCAAAACTGCAGGTCAGCTGCTGATTTCAAGAGCTGTTGCTTAAAAGCCGGCCAATCATTTGCCAAAGACGAAAGCTGAGTACCTAACAAGGTGAACACCGCACCAATGAGTATGACCAGCGCAATGGATGATAACAACGAAGATACGGAACGAGGCATTTGAAAATTGCGTTCCAGAAGATTAGCCAGCGGCAACAGCAAAACCGAGCATAAAAATCCAAAGATCAATGGAGCCAAAATGGTATGTCCTAAAATCGCCAGGTAGCCCAATAATAGGATACTCAATAAGACGCAGGCCAGTTTAACATAAAAAGGGAGTACAACTGTTTTCATATAATGTACATAGGAGTAAATAAAAATAAAGTTAACGTATTTTTAAATCCGTGATACAATTTCTTTGCCTAAAATGATAAATAGATTATCTTTATCAAAAAAATTAAAATCTAACCACAACTTATGCCAATAAAATATATAGTCGTTAAGCTTTTAGCGTGCTTTCTTTTTCTTTCCACATCTGCGCAGGAAAAGCAAACAACCAATCAGCAAAAAATGGAATGGTTTAAGGATGCCAAATTGGGTATATTTATCCATTGGGGAATCTATTCGGTAAATGGTATTTCCGAATCATGGTCTTTTTTCAATAATTATTTAAATCATGAAGCCTATATGCGGCAATTGCAGGGCTTTACGGCATCAAACTACAAGCCGGAAGAGTGGGTAGATCTCATTTCTCTCAGCGGTGCTAAGTATGCCGTTATCACTTCTAAACATCACGATGGTGTAGCATTATGGGACAGTAAGGTTGATAAGGCTATTACGATTGAGAAGCACGGTGCGGCTAAACGTGACGTGCTCAGTCCTTTTTTAAAGGCGCTGAAAAGAAAAGAGATCAAATCAGGAATTTATTTTTCTTTGCCCGACTGGAGCCAAGACGATTATGATGTCTTCACTCGCCTCAGAAAGCGATACAACTTAAAAGACGACCCAAACCGATGGCAACGATATCAAAACTACATGATGGGCCAACTGGAAGAGCTTTCGGATCGCTTCGACCCAGATTTATTATGGTTTGATGGCGATTGGGAGCATAGTGCCGGCGAATGGCAAGCTGAAAGTATATTAGCAAATCTTCGAAGACACAATCCAAATATTATAGTCAATGCACGATTAACAGGCCATGGCGATTATGACACCCCCGAACAAGGCGTACCCGTGCTTAAACCATCCAATCCGTATTGGGAATTATGCTATACCATGAACGATTCTTGGGGTTATCAGCCGTACGACCGGCATTATAAATCATCGAATATGATTATCCGAACCTTGATTGATTGCATTAGTATGGGAGGGAACCTACTCTTGGATATCGGCCCACAGGCGGATGGCCGTATCCCGACTGAACAAATTGCCATTTTGAAAGATCTTGGTCGGTGGACACAAAAAAACGAGGAAGCCATTTACGGAACCCGAGAAGGGCTGCCGCACGGTCATTTCATAGGAAAATCCGCTTTATCGAAAGACAATAAAACAATTTACTTATTTCTCGAGAAAAAGGACAATAAAACAATATATATCAATGGCTTAACGTCTAAAGTAAACACCGTGTGCATTTTAGGCCACCAAGGAAATATTTCTTTCCAAGAACAGGGGCAACAACTAGCTATTGACATCCCGGCCGCCGCGGAAGACAAGGATGCTACTGTTGTAGCCGTTCAACTTGCTGAAACATTGAAGCTTAGTACGCCGCAACTGAACAAAATCGCTCACGAGAATTTACAACGCCCTGAAACAAGTTTAGGCCAGCAGATTCACACAATTATCAACAACATCAATGCAGGCAATAATCTTTTTGATAACAGCCAGTTAGCAGCAGATGGATACAATTATCGTTTACCTGAAAACCCTTCTTTGCAAGCTTGGATAACGAAGCATGCCGAAGCGCTGTACCATGCGAAGAGCGGCCTTCCGGAAGGGCACTATACCGGACTTAGTGCTTTATCGGAAGATAAACAAACCTTATTTTTGTTTATTGAAGGCAAACCAACCGGCCCTATAGCTATTAAAGGACTTAGAAACACAATACAACGTGCGCGAATTGTGGGCGAGGGCACTTTATTAACACCACTGATTTACAACAAATTATATTGGAGCAAAGTACCGGGGATAACCTATATACCCGTACCGGAAGATCGTCTAGATCCGCAAATGACAGTTATTGCGCTGTTGTTGGACGGACCATTAGATCTTTACCGAGAAAATGTTGGTGCTATTGAAAATAACTTGTAATATCATATAATATGAAAAAATTTTTAGTGGGGTTACTGAGTTTATACTTCGGAACCCAGGCTATCGGCCAGGAACATAACACATCGGCCAATTATATTAAGCCGAAAGATCCATTGGTCGTGAAAAACCTGTCTGAATGGCAAGAATTGAAATTTGGCCTTTTTATGCATTGGGGCACTTATAGTCAATGGGGAATTGTTGAAAGTTGGAGCCTTTGTCCCGAAGACGAAGGGTGGACGCAACGTCGGGGCCCACATGCAGCCAATTATTATGAATATGTTAAGGCCTACGAAGATTTACAGAAACAGTTTAATCCGATTGACTTCAATCCCGGAAAATGGGCTCTGGCGGCGAAGGAAGCTGGCATGAAGTACGTGGTATTCACCACCAAGCATCATGATGGTTTTGCCATGTTTGACACAAAGCAAAGTAATTATAAGATTACCGATAGCAAATCACCTTTTTCAGGTAACCCTCGTGCCAATGTAGCCAAAGAGATTTTTAACGCTTTTCGACAAGATCAGTTCAAAATAGGAGCCTACTTTTCCAAACCTGATTGGCATACACCGTATTATTGGTGGCCTTATTTCCCGCCAAAAGATAGAAATGTCAACTATGACCCAAAAAAGTATCCGGATCGCTGGCAGCAATTCAAAGACTTTACTTACAACCAGATTAGCGAGTTAATGACTGACTATGGTAAAATTGACATCCTATGGTTAGACGGGGGGTGGGTGCGACCATTAGCGACTGTAGATACTACCGTCGAATGGCAACGAGGCATTAAAACAGAACAGGACATAGACATGCCAAGAATCGCTAACATGGCGCGCAAAAAACAACCGGGCATTATTATCGTAGATAGAACTGTCCCGGGTGAATATGAAAATTATGTCACACCGGAACAGTCGATCCCCAACAAGCCGCTCGATATTCCCTGGGAATCATGCATGACCATGGGCAACTCATTCAGCTATGTTCCGAACGATCAATATAAGCCGGCGAGAGAAATCGTGCACAATCTAATAAAAATAGTATCAAGAGGGGGGAACTACCTACTCAACATAGCTCCCGGGCCCAAAGGAGACTGGGATCCTATAGCCTATCAGCGTTTAAAGGAGATCGGAAAATGGATAAATAAATACGGAGAAGGCATTTATGCTTCGCATAGTATTGCTCCTTATTCAATCGGCAATATTTTTTTTACACAAAATAGGGAGGAAAATACCGTTTATGCTTTTATTTTACACAAAGAGGGAGGGGAGAACTTACCCGCTAAATTGGAATTGCCATTAAAAGAGGACGCCAAACTACATGATATAAGCCTGGTAGGTTCAAAAGTCAAGCTTCGCTGGAAGATTGTTGATAAGCATATTCAAATTGAGATTCCACAAACAGCGAGAAATTTGCAGTCGGACGACTATGCGAGCATGTTTAAGATCGGATATGTTTATTTGTGATAAGAGACATAGGACATAGGACATAAGATGAGAGACACAAGATCTAAGATTTCCTATGTCTGATACTTGATACTTACATCTTAATACCTACATCCTGGTACTTGACACCTACGTCTTGATCAACTAAATTAGTAAATAACACGCATTTTAGTTAAGTTTGTAGACAAATAATTCAAGTATGAACACAAGCGAAACCGGCAGAGTCAACACACGGAATGCCATGCTCATTTTAATCATCGTTAGCACCGCGCTTTTGCGGATTCTTAATGTAGGTAAATTTGGAGACTGGGCCAATTTCACACCCATTGGAGCTACCGCGTTGTTTGCAGGAACTTATTTTCGCAATAGGTGGGCTGCTTATTTTACACCCCTGTTAACACTTTTTATTTCCGATATCATCGTTAATTACGGTTATTACGGAAAAATCACTTTATTTTATGAGGGCATTGTGTACGTGTATATTGCTTTCGCACTTATGGTATTTGTTGGTAGCCTAATAAAAAAAGTGACGACCTTGCGTGTTTTCGGAGCGACCATAGCTTCGGTGTTAATCCATTGGATTGTCACTAATTTTGGTGTCTGGATAAGTGGTCAAATATATCCCTTAAACGCCCAGGGCTTTACCGACTGTTACATTAAAGCCATTCCATTTGAAAAGAATCTATTGCTGGGCAATTTAGCTTATGGAATTATTCTCTACGGAGGATTTGAATGGGCGAAAAAGCATTTCCCTCTTCTTGCCGTACCTCATGAACTAAGCATAAGCAAGCCAAACTACAAATAATCAGGCATGAAGGTTGTCGTATTCACGGGAGCAGGTATATCGGCGGAAAGTGGATTGAAGACCTTTCGCGGTGAGGATGGTTTATGGGAAGGATATAAAGTAGAAGACGTCGCTACTCCCGAAGCTTGGCGAAAAGACCCCGAATTAGTACAACATTTTTATAATATCAGGAGAAAAGCCGTGCTGGATGCACAACCCAATGCGGCTCATCAAGCCCTTGTCAAATTAGAAAGCAAATTTCAGGTCACCATAATTACCCAGAACATTGATGACCTGCATGAGCGGGCAGGATCAAAACATGTTATCCATCTCCATGGAATAATCACAAAAGCACAATCTTCTCTTGATCCATTATTGATTTATGACATACAGGGAACAGAGATAAAAATGGGGGACCGTTGCGCCAGGGGTTCCCAACTAAGACCTCATGTCGTTTGGTTTGGCGAACCCGTTCCAATGATGCAAACGGCTATTGATGAATGCCGAAAGGCTGATATCCTCCTGATTATAGGTACGTCGCTACAAGTATACCCGGCGGCAGGTCTGATAAATTTCCCGCCTCATTATGCACAAAAGATTTTAATCGATCCCGAGGCTCATCAACTTAATCGAGTGGATTCAGAAATTCAAAGTGTTGCAGCGAAAGCTAGTATCGGTGTCCCGAAGGTGGTCGATCAATTGCTCAGTGTGGTTAAATAGTTGAGTAGTAGAATAGTTGAGTAGACCATAAGCTTACGGCTTAGAGCATATGGCTTATAGCTTATAAATAGGCCTACAAAATTAGTACTAGATCTATTTGATCACCAAACAATATTTTATTTACAACTATATTTACCTGAAAATAATATATTTAACGTCTTTTATATAAAGAGTTGATACCGTAAAGATCGAGATGTTAGCCCTTGATCGCAAAGAAAGCAAAATATAATTCGGTTTCGATCAAAAACAAATCATAACAAGCTGCTTATTAATGAATTTGACATAGTAAAGAAAAGAAGAAATTGAGGAAGGATAGGAGCAGAAAGGATGATCTGAGGCGATCAAGAAGAAAATCCTACAGAGAGTCACAAAATATAGCTTATCGTTTATAGCTAATATTCATGACGTTCATAAGCCTTTTTAAAATCTGCACGCATAGTAGCAAAACGTGCAACGATAGCCTGCACAAATTCTTCGTCCAGTATTTGAAAAACACCGTTTACGCCGTCCGTAACATCCATTTCAGTAATCTTGTAAACTTGTTCAAGAGAACCTTGCTCAAATTTAATAATAAACTTTTGATTCATGGAAAAGATGCTGATTTTGCATTCTTTATGCGGAAGCTCGGCAATTGCTCTCATAGGAATCTGTGAAAATATAGAAGATTAGTTTAACTAAGGCCAAAGTTACAAAATATCAACCATATGTTAATATGGGGCGAGGGGAAAACTTTTTATTTAACATAATATAAATTATAAGATAAAATAGTTTGCCTTTTAATGTTTACTCTGATAAAGAGAAATGGCTAAATATGTGCTAACAAATAAAGCTGTTGATAACCTTACAAAAATCTGTGATTACTTATGAAGTGTGGTCGGAAAATCAGGCCGATAAATATATCATAAATTGCAGGCAGTTACTATTCCTCACATACCAGATACAACTAAAATTCCTACTATAAAAGCATTTTTATTATTTTGTGCATATTTTATATTGCTTAAATAAAATGTATAACTGCTTTTATGCCAAAATAATGTGATACAGTAGAAATATTTTATTATTATCTATTATGTTTTAATGATTTTAATAAGTAAAACAATACAATATCAATTCTGTATGTGTATTTGCTTTTTTCACATATTTTTTAGTTTAATTTTTAAATGAAAAACGTAAGAAAAATGATATTTTTTAAATTATTTCAATTTTTTTCGGCTTATATTGATATATTTTTATTGCAAATGCGATTTTATTTGCTTAAAATTAGCAAAAAATAAGAATATATGTCAAATGATCATTTTCTGAACGAATATGTGTATCATGAAAATACTTGGGATGAGATGTATGACTCTAAAAACATCCGTCATCAATATAGTCATGTTTTCTCGATGCTTAAAAACCTTGACGTGGATAGCATGAGCAATCGGCATCGTTTAGCGGGAGAATTGTTCTTAAATCAAGGCATTACTTTTACAGTTTACAACAATAATGAAGGAATTGAGCGCATCTTTCCTTTTGATATTATCCCCAGGATTATCACGGGTGCTGAATGGGAAGAAATTGAAAAGGGCATTATTCAGCGTTTAAAAGTGCTAAATCTATTTCTAAAGGATATTTATCATGAACAACAGATATTACGTGACGGTATCGTTCCTGCGGAGCTAATTGCCAGTTGCCCACATTATACCAGAGAAGCTTACGGTATCAGGGTCCCTTACGATATCTATGTTCACATTTCCGGGATCGATTTGATACGCGGAAGCGATGGCAAATTTTATGTATTGGAAGACAATCTTCGTACGCCTTCCGGGGTGAGCTACATGTTAGAAAACCGTGAAGTAACGAAGCGAATTTTTCCTGATATTTTATCCTCATCGAATGTTCGGAGCGTTACCCACTACCCTACGCTCTTACATGAAGTTTTACTTAACTTGATTTCTTCTCAAGTATCTGATCCATATATAGTTATATTAACACCTGGGATTTTTAATTCGGCTTATTACGAACACACCTTCCTGGCAAAACAAATGGGCGTTGATCTTGTAGAAGGCCGGGATTTGGTAGTCGATAATCATAAAGTATACACGAAAACGACCAAAGGTCTTAAACAGGTAAATGTCATCTATCGAAGAGTGGATGACGAGTTTTTGGACCCACTCGTATTCAAGCAAGACAGCTTACTTGGCGTGCCTGGTTTACTGAGTACTTACCGGAAAGGCAATGTGGCTATCGTCAATGCAGTGGGAAACGGCGTAGCCGACGACAAAGCAGTATATGCTTATGTCCCCGAAATGATTAAATATTACCTGAATGAAGAGCCGATATTAAACAACATTCCTACCTATCAGCTCAGTGATCCGGAAGTGCTTAAATATGCTATTTCAAATATAGATAACCTCGTTATAAAAAACACCAATCAATCGGGCGGCTATGGTATGATTATGGGAAACGCGATCAGCGAACGAGAATGGCTAAAAGCCAAAAGCGAGATTGAAAAAAATCCCCGCAATTATGTTGCCCAGCCCATTATTCAATTAAGTACGGTTCCATGTTTTATTAATGGCAAGATTCAACCTCGCCATGTCGACCTTCGCCCTTATGCCTTATACGGTCCACAGGGAATCAAATTAGTTCCCGGAGGCTTGACTCGCGTTGCCTTAACGGAAGGGTCGCTTGTTGTAAATTCGTCGCAAGGTGGAGGTAGTAAAGACACGTGGATTATTGACTAATTAATCATCCGATATGTTAAGTCGCATTGCAGATTCATTATTCTGGTTAAGTAGATATATGGAGCGCGTTGAAGAAATGCTTCGTGTTGCCAGAACTCATTATATCTATTCTTTAGATAAGAACATCAACAGTGGAACATGGAAACCGATTTTGCAGGTATATACTGATTTACCGGAGGATAAGGCTCAGGTATTTGAAAACGACACCTATGCGGCACTTCATTATTTGCTGTTAGATAACAACAACGAAAATTCCGCGAAGAACATCATTCAAAAAGCACGTGAAAATGCCCGTGGTATACAAGACCATATTACTCGAGAAGTTTGGGAAGAAGTTAATTCCATTTATCATCTTATCAACCGGCCTTTCGTAAAACTAAAACTTGCTAGTGCAGACGCGTTGGAGATTATCGATTTATTTTTAAAGCACAGCATGATGTATGCAGGTGTTGCAGATGTAACGATGCAAAGAGGAATCGGATGGAACGTCATGAAGCTCGGCAAATTTGTTGAAAGAGGAATCGAAACTCTTATATTAACCGATAAACAATGTGCGCTTCATAACTACGATTTATACAAGGAACTTGATATCACCAGTTGGAGATTTCTCCTCTTATCTCTTGCGGGTTATGAAGCATATCTAAAAACCTATCGAAGCACCAAACACAATCAACAAATTCTCCATCAGGTCATCTTTAATGCGGATTTTCCACATTCGGTATTGTATTGCCTAAATCAGATTGAACGATCGTTAGCCGTACTTGTGAAGGAAAACACCAATCCTGAAGTACCTGAACTGTTACGAAGTTTCGGGCGAATTCACAGTCGCATACGCTTTATGGATCCCGCATCGCTACCATCCACGGATATCCAATCTTTCTTCTTAGAGCTTAAACGTAAGCTACAAGACTTCAACGCCAAACTCAAACTGTTATTTTTTTCCTATTAAAAGATTCATCATGGCAATATACACCATTTCCCATATCACCAGGTACACCTACGAAAATCCGGTTATTGAGAGCATTAATGAGATACGGATCTTTCCTTTCATCTGCAAAGAGCAAGAGCTGTTGAATCAAGAACTCAACATCAGCTTCTCCCCGATCCTTCATATTTATACAGATTATTGGAAAAATAAAGTCGCTACTTTTTCAATCCTACATCCGCATCAGGAGCTTATTATCGAAAATCAGTTAACAGTTCGCACCACTTCATCGAATCTAATTCAGGTAAATTTTCATAGCGGTTTTGAACAACTCCATCATGAAACAACTAACAATTTGAATTTAATTGAACTGACAAAACCGGAAAAAATACGGAATCAACACCTTATCGACGGGATTGTAATTAAATTGACAAACGAAGGTTTAAGTGTTGCTGAAACCATCGAACGATGCAGCAGTTACATTTTTAAACATTTCAAATATGTTCAGGGTATTACGGACATTGAGACGACTGTAGACGAAATATTACAGCACAAAGCAGGCGTTTGTCAAGATTTTGCGCACGTAATGCTTCAAATCTTAAGAACTTTAAAGATCCCTTCCCGATATGTAAGTGGTTACATCTGTCCAAACAAAACCGGGATGCGCGGTGAAGGTGCAACCCATGCTTGGGTTGAAGCTTATATACCACAGTTTGGATGGGCCGGTATTGACCCAACCAATAACACATGGGTAACCAATTATCACGTTAAATTAGCAATAGGAAGAAACTTCAAAGATTGCTCACCGGTTAAAGGTACTTTCCGTGGTAATTGCCATCAATCGCTTTCCGTTCGTGTATCCATTCACTATGAAGACGGAAAGCTATTCGAGCAAACGAACGCAGTAAAAAGACGCGATCCCCTGTTTATAGCCGGCTATGAAGATACCAACTTGATGGGAAACCAGCAACAACAATAGCTACCTAATCGCCTCCCTGATTCGGGTCAGTTGTATTAACAAATCTTCCAGATAATTCAGGTGCAGCATATTAGCTCCATCCGACTTAGCGTTAGCAGGATCGGGATGCGTTTCAATAAACAAGCCATCGGCGCCTACCGCTACGGCCGCTTTGGCTATGGTGCCAATCAGTTCCGGCTTTCCTCCCGTTACGCCGGATGCTTGATTCGGCTGTTGCAATGAATGCGTACAATCCATCACTACGGGAACGTTAAACGATCGCATTGTAGGGATTCCTCTGAAATCTACAATCAAATCCTGATAGCCAAAGGTATTCCCTCTATCAGTTAATATTACTTGTTGATTACCGGTTTCGATAACCTTGTCAACCGCAAACCGCATGGAATCAGCTGATAAAAACTGTCCTTTTTTTAATATTAACCACTTTACCCGTTTTTCCGGCAGCGACTAACAATTCCGTTTGTCTACATAGAAAAGCAGGAATTTGCAAGACATCCACATACTCGGCGGCCATCGCGGCCTCATGTGTTTCATGAATATCAGTAACAACCGGAACGCCAAACGTATCCCGTACCTTTTTTAGGATTTTTAATGCCTTTTCATCACCTATTCCTGTGAAAGAATCAGATTTGGAACGGTTTGCCTTTCTATAGGAACCTTTGAAAATATAAGGAATTTTCAGTTTGTCAGTAATGCCTACAATTTTGTCTGCTATCGACAAAGCCATGTCTTCTCCCTCGATGGCGCATGGGCCTGCCATTAGAAAAAAATTGCCGGAATCCGTATGCTTGATCCCAGCTATTGTGTTTATTGTCATTTCTTTCGTTTTAAGTTTTAAGTTGTCAGTTGCACAAGACGCAAGCTAGCTGTAGGCTATAAGCTGTAAGCTCGCACGAGGCTAATCCTTACTCGCTAACTATATCAATCTACTATTCAACCACTCGACTTTTTACTATCGACTAATTCCCCAACTCAGACATAAATTTAATTCGCATGAGTTGTATTTCCTCAAAAGTATAGTCTTCGGTTCCTAAATCCTTTAGTGCTACGTCAATAGAGTCAACTTCAGCTGTACGGAAATAGTCGAAAACCTCATCTTGACGGTCAAGATCAATCATTTCATCGATAAAGTAGTTTAAATTCAATTTGGTACCCGAATTAACAATGGATTCCACCTCCTTTAATACATCTTCGTATGACAGCCCTTTAGCAGAAGCAATATCATCCAAACCGATCTTTCTATCAATATTTTGAATAATGGAAACCTTTAAAGCCGACTTATTAGCCGTTCCTTTAATAACCAAGTCTACCGGACGATCAATATCATTCTCCTCAACATAGCTTTTGATTAGCGAAACAAACTGACTCCCGAATTTAGCAGCCTTTCCCGCCCCTACTCCATGGATCTGTTTCAATTCGTCTAAAGTTATCGGATAATGCGTACACATTTCTTCCAGCGATGGATCTTGAAAAATAACGAATGGAGGAAGTCCCTTACTTTTTGCAATTTTCTTTCGCAGGTCCTTAAGCATCTGCAAGAGCTGTGTATCCAAAGCACCTCCACTCTGTGCCGGTGTCTCATCCCCTTCTTCGTCTGCTTTCTCCATTGGATTATTCAAGTAAAACTTAACACTATAGGGGTTTTCAATATAGTCTGCCCCCGTTTTGGTTAACTTTAGCAATCCATAATTGTCAATATCCTTGTATAAATAGTTATTCAATACCGCCTGCCTAAGCAAAGACTTCCAATAGATCACCCCTTGCTCTTTTCCAGTACCAAAAAAAGGATGAATATCATGTTTGTAAGAAGACACAGGCTGGTTATTTTGACCGATCATCACATTCGTAATATGAAAGTCATCAAATTTTTCTCCCTGTTCTTTGATAAAGGATAAAGTCTTATGCAACGATTCTTCAGCATCAAATTGCGTACGATGGCTATTACAATTATCGCACATGTTATTGCAGCCGGCCTCATTGAAGTTCTCGCCAAAGTAATGTAATATCTGCTTTCTCCTACACACAGAGGATTCGGAGTAATCGATCACCTCCTTCAATATTTGGGTACCGATTTCCCTTTCAGAAACCGGTTTATCCTTCATGAATTTAGTTAATTTTTCGATATCCTTTTCCGAATAAAAGGCAATACAAACGCCTTCCCCTCCGTCGCGTCCGGCACGGCCTGTCTCTTGGTAATAACCTTCCATGCTTTTTGGAATATCATGGTGAATAACATAACGGACATCCGGCTTGTCAATTCCCATACCAAAAGCAATGGTTGCTACAATAACTTCGACATCCTCCATCAGGAATTTATCTTGTGTCTCAGCTCTTGTCTTTGCATCCAAACCCGCGTGATAAGGAAGAGCGGAAATACCATTAATATTAAGCACTTCGGCGATCTCTTCCACCTTTTTACGACTTAAACAATAGATGATACCGGATTTGGAAGGGTTATTTTTTATAAATTTTACAATTTCCTTAACGACATTTTTCTTAGGTCGTACCTCGTAATATAAATTAGGCCGATTGAATGAGGACTTGAATAAGGTCGCATCATTCATTTGCAAATTTTTCCGTATATCAGATTGTACCTTCGGGGTGGCTGTAGCCGTCAAAGCAATAATCGGGATATTCTCCCCTATCCCGTTGATTACCTGCCTTATCTTGCGATACTCAGGTCTGAAATCATGTCCCCACTCCGAAATACAGTGTGCCTCGTCGACAGCAACAAACGAAACGGTAATTAATTTCAGGAATTCAATATTGTCTGTTTTTGCGAGGGATTCAGGTGCTACGTATAGAAGTTTTGTCTTCCCATCCAGTACATCCTGTTTAACCCTTGTAATTTCACTTTTATTGAGCGATGAATTTAGAAAATGAGCAATGCTATCTGCACCTCCAAATGCCCTTAATTGATCTACTTGATTCTTCATCAGTGCAATCAATGGGGATATAACAACAGCGGTTCCCTCACTCATTAACGCCGGTAACTGATAACATATTGATTTTCCGCCACCGGTTGGCATTATTACAAACGTGTCCTTCTTTTGCAGAATATTGGTTATTATCGCCTCTTGATCTCCCTTGAAAGTATCAAAACCAAAAAAATTCTGCAAATTGTCAAATAATGTTTTTTCTATCTCCATTGTCCTTCCGAAAAATTAAAGAAAGGCTTATGTCTATTAATGTTTAAAATAACATAAATTTGCCTTAATTCTTACTAAAATTAATAAAAAATATCCGTGAAAACCAAATCCGACATTGAAAATATTGCCATTTCCGCACTTACATTAGAAGCCGAAGCGATCAGTAAACTGACAAAAAATATCAACGAAGATTTTATCAACACCGTACATGCCATACTCGATATAAAGGGCCGCGTAATTATTACAGGAATAGGTAAAAGTGCTATCATCGCACAGAAAATTGTTGCCACCATGAACTCTACAGGAACACCGGCAATTTTCATGCATGCGGCAGACGCCATTCACGGAGATTTAGGGATGCTACAACAAGAAGATATTGTAATAGCCATCTCTAAGAGCGGAAATACTCCGGAAATTAAAGTGCTTGTACCACTGCTTAAAAATTCCAACGCAAAGATAATCGCAATGGTTGGAAATACAAAATCATATTTGGCTGAACAAGCCGATTTTATACTGGACACGACCGTGTCCAGAGAGGCTTGTCCCTTGAACCTGGCACCAACTACCAGCACAACGGCCCAGCTGGCTATGGGCGATGCGCTCGCTATTTGTCTTCTGGAATGTCGATCTTTCACAAATGACGACTTTGCTAAGTATCATCCGGGGGGTGCGCTAGGGAAACGCTTATATCTCAAAGTAACCGATTTAGCGCGCCAGAATGCAAAGCCCGAGGTGAAAAGTGATACGCCTATTAAAGCTGTCCTGGTGGAAATAACCAAAAATCGATTAGGTGCTGTTGCCGTCGTGAACGATAAAAAAATAAGTGGGATTATCACCGATGGCGATATCCGTAGAATGCTCGAGTCGAATCAGGATATCGGGAAATTAAAGGCCGAAGATATCATGGGCAATAACCCCAAGGTGATTCAATACGATGAGCTGGCCGTTCATGCACTCAATATGATGCGAAACAATCATATCACCCAATTACTGGTAGTCCGCAATAATCAATATGATGGTATTGTCCATTTACATGATCTTTTGAATGAGGGGATTATTTAGTTTGTAGATGAGTGATGAATTACGCGATGTTAGACATCGGACGTAAAACATAAGATAGGAAGTCCTGATACCTGATACTTACCTGCCCGCCGGTAGGCAGGTGTCCTGATACTTGATACTTTAATCACAAAAAAAGCTGTTCCTGATGGGGAACAGCTTTTTTTGTGATTAATGCAGCTTCTTAAAGCGCATTTAATTTATCCGTAATTTCCTTCGTTTTAGCCTCATCACCTTTTAACTGGTAATAAAAACGCATATTTTCCCAATAACCTTTCGTTTTTGGATCTAGCGTAGTAGCCTTTTCCAAATAAGGTACCGCTGTATCAGCTAAAGTATAGGCTTCTTGTAATTTGGCTTTGTATTCCGCCTCTTTATTTGTTGGAATGCTGCTGGCTGCGTTGTATATATCACGTGCCTTATTTAAAATAATAGCTGCCGCTGCACCATAGTTACGCGCGTCATCCGGTTTCGCTTCAATACCTTTCTTATACGCTTCCAATGCTTTATCAGGCTGTTTTGTGGATTCGTATGCATAACCTAAGAAGAAAGGAAGCTCCCCATTGGACGGATCCGCAGCCATTTGAGATTCAATATCCTTAATTACTTTCTCGCTATTGCCGGTAGTGATATTCAACACAATTTTCTGATTGATAATCTTTGCACTATCCGGAAACTTCGTAGCTGCCTCATCGATGTATTTAACCGCCGATGCTGTATCGCCTTTCTTTAGGTATGCATCTGATAAATTGAGGTAAGCATCCGAGCTTTTTGGAATTAACGTCTTAAATTTACTGATCGCATCATCGTATTGTTGATTATTTTGAGCAGCAATACCGGCATATAAAGTTAAAATAGAATCCCCCGGCATATATTTCAATCCATTGTTAAAGGCTGTGTAAGCAGAAGCAAAATCATTTGTTTCAAATGCTTTTACACCGTTACCTATTTCGTAATTGGCCAATAAGCTTCCAGCTCTGTCCATATTTCCCTTCAATTCCTTATCATCACTTCCTTCGTTTAAACTCTTTGCTTTTAAGAAAGCATCACCCGCTGCCTTATAAGAGGCCTCCCCTTCTGCCGCCTTTCCTGACTTTTGATTGATCATGGCATACTCTGAGTTGATCAAAGCCAAGTAAGTCCATGTTTCCGGCAAATCCTTCGTCTTTTCATGCGTGGCGGCTTTATCAATAGCTTCCTTAGCTTCACCCAGTTCTTTCATTGCCAATTCCGGCACATTCTCCACAGCACCACCGGTAAGGGTAGCAAATGAACTGTATTTACTTTTTGCTTTATTAAGCTCTCCTTTCTGCGCAAAGGCAACGGTTGAGCCCAATAAAAGTGTAGCTAATAAAATTGATTTAATTTTCATTTTTCTATAATTTGTGTTCTTAGTGATTATTATTTGTTAAGCTTCAAAGCCTCTTCCCAGGTCAGCTTATTTTAGGCGCTTCATTAGGCAATAAGCTTTAGTTCATATTCATTTGATTCAACTGACTGTTCACCCGTTCGAGCTGAACACTGTTTCCTGATTTATCAAATAGCACAGCTAAAGACTTTAAAGCATTAACAGCATTCGGGTCTATTTCGTTTGCTTTTAATAAATATTGTTGCGCTTCATACTGCTTTTCCAAATCGGAGGGGTCTTTTACAAAATCTCTTAAATACAGCAAACCGAGCTCATAATTGCTATTATAATCATCGGGGTCAAGCTCTAAAGTCCGCTTATAATAACTTTCGGCCTTCTCGCGGTCGCCCGTAATTTCATAAGCATACCCGATCAGATAGTTCAGATTAACGCTTTCGGGCTCCATAGCAATCGCCTCATCGGCTAATACTACAATGGCATCATAAGCACCGTTACCGGCATAAAGATTCAATAAAGCAAAAAGAATATCCTTATTGGTAGGAAAATATTCCCGTCCTTTCAGTAATACATTTTGTGCGGCATTATTATCGCCTTTATTTAGATGTATTTTAGCCAAAGTCAGAATATAGCTAGGTTTAGCAGATGACTTATTCTCAATAAAATCACTGTATAACTTAACAGCGTCATCCGGCCGATCCAAACGCTCACTTAATAAAGCCAAATTATGTCTTGTATTCGGCGTACTGTTATAGGCATTGACCTTTTCAAAAAGATCATAAGCCTCTTCGTAATTATTATTCGTCAGCGCACGGTTGGCTCGGATCAAATAAGCCGCCGCCAACCGTTTTTTCAAATAATTGATCTGTGCCTCATTTTCGTAATTCAGCTGTTCATCATTCAACCTGCTTAGCATGAACTCGGCTTCTTCAATGGGGTCTTTCACATACTTCTGTGTTCGGTTTGAATCAGCTACCGCCAAGCTGCTGTAAACAAGGCCCCTTAGCAAGGTGTTATTATAAGAAGCAGAATCTCTACGTTCTTTATAAGCAAGATCAGCAAACTTTCTGGCCTCTAACAAATCCTTAATATCGCCCGATTTCGTATACCGGGCAAAATTATTGTTCCCCTCTTTAAGGTTAGACTGAGCCCAGCTCAGTTGCGTACAGAAGAGAACAAGTAGCACAGTACTAGTGATGATATGTTTATATAGATCACTTTTCATTAATATGTTCTTTTTTAAAGCTCGCATCGCTTGTCAATCAGGATGTTTGCCGCTACTCAAATTTAAGGTTTACATTTGCCTTGGTTATCCTTTCTCACTTATCCGTCACTAAACACTTCAATTTCAGGCAATATGTTATTCCATATTACCTGAAACCTCGCTAAACAGGCCTATTCGTTTGTCTCGTCTTGGCCTTTATCGCTTGTAGAATTATCGACTTCTCCCTCGTTTTCTGTCGACGCATCATTCCCTACACTAGTTTCTGTGACATCAAGACCTTCTACTTCATCGTGGTCAACTTTTGTAATGGATGCAATCTGATCATTCTCTTTCAAATTAATCAAGCGAACACCTTGCGTAGCTCTTCCCATCACGCGAAGCTGACTAACTGCAATACGAATTACAATTCCAGACCGATTAATAATCATTAAGTCGTCATTATCGGTCACATCCTTGATCGCCACCAGCAGCCCTGTCTTTTCAGTTACATTAAGGGTCTTAACCCCCTTACCGCCTCTATTTGTTACGCGATAATCGTCAATATCCGTCCGCTTTCCGTAACCCTTTTCAGAAACAACCAATATCGTCGCATCATTTGTATTAACACTAATCATGCCAACAACTTCATCATCCAGCCCCGCAAGCGTTACGCCACGCACGCCCGTAGCTGTTCTTCCCATTGGACGCACCGTCGACTCATTAAAGCGAATAGCTCGGCCTGATTTTAACGCCATTACGATTTCACTGTTACCGTTTGTCAAACATGCCTCCAAAAGTTGATCACCCTCATTAATATTGATAGCGTTAATACCATTTGCTCTTGGCCGCGAGTACGCTTCTAATGATGTCTTTTTAATAGTGCCGCCTTTTGTACACATAATGATGAAATTATTCTCCAGATAATCCTGATCTTTCAAATTTTTCACCTTGATATAGGCTTTAATTTTCTCTTCTTTCGGGATATTGATGATATTCTGTATCGCTCTTCCTCTAGACGTACGGGTACCTTCCGGGATTTCGAATGCCCGCAACCAGAAACAACGACCTGCCTCAGTAAAAAAGAGCATGTAGTTATGGGCCGAAGCAGTAATGATATGCTCCGTAAAATCCTCTTCCTTCGTTGTAGACCCCAAAGAGCCCTTTCCTCCCCTCGCCTGCAAGCGGTATTCCGTTAATGGTGTACGCTTCACGTACCCCTCATGTGATATGGTGATCACGATTTCCTCATCATCGATAAAATCTTCCATCCGCATATCTTCTGCGGAGTGTACAATCTGCGAACGACGTTCGTCACCAAATTTCTCTTTGACTTCCAGCAATTCGTCCTTGATGATTTTCATTCTCAGTCCTTCATCCGCCAGTACGGATTTCAAATACTCAATGGTTTTCATCAATTCCGCATATTCCTCTTTGATTTTGTCACGTTCCAGTCCGGTTAACCTTCTGAGCGTCATATCAAGGATTGCTCGCGCTTGGATATCAGATAAACCGAATTTTTCCATTAAACCAACGCGTGCATCTTCCGGTGTTTCGGAAGAACGTATCAATTGGATAACTTCGTCCAAATGGTCAAGAGCAATCAATAAACCCTCTAATATATGTGCCCGTTTCTCGGCTTCAGCCAGCTCGAATTTGGTACGCCGTATAATCACTTCATGACGATGCTCCACGAAATGATGAATCATATCTTTAAGATTCAACAACATCGGTCGCCCGTGCACCAGTGCTATATTGTTTACACTAAAGGAAGTCTGTAAGGCAGTATATTTGAAAAGATTATTTAATACAATAGAGGCATTTGCATCTCTTTTTATATCATACACGATGCGCATACCATCTCTATCCGATTCATCCCGGATAGCAGATATTCCTTCAATTTTTTTCTCGTTAACAAGATCTGCGGTCCGTTTAATCATTTCCGCTTTGTTAACCTGGTAAGGAATTTCGGTTACGATAATGGTTTCTTTATCGTTCTTGGAAACCTCTATCTCCGCCTTAGCGCGCATGACAACTCGTCCTCTCCCCGTTTCGAAGGCATCTTGTACTCCTGCATAGCCGTATATAACGCCTCCCGTAGGAAAATCAGGCGCTTTAATATGCTGCATAAGCTCGGCAACGGTAATGTCACGATTGTCAATGTAAGCGACTGTCCCATCAATTACCTCGCTCAGATTGTGAGGTGCCATATTGGTTGCCATACCAACGGCAATACCTGATGCACCATTCACCAATAGATTCGGAATTTTGGTCGGCAGAACCGTTGGTTCCTGAAGCGAATCGTCAAAGTTTAATTGGTAATCAATGGTATCTTTATTTATATCAGCCAGCATTTCCTCGGCAATCCGCTTTAACCTGGCTTCCGTATAACGCATCGCTGCGGGGCTATCTCCGTCAATGGATCCAAAGTTTCCCTGGCCGTCTACCAGTGGATAACGGAGACTCCACTCCTGGGCCATCCGTACCATTGTATCATAAACAGACGAGTCGCCATGTGGGTGATACTTACCCAATACATCCCCTACAATACGAGCTGATTTTTTATAAGGTTTTCCACTGGTAACCCCTAAGTCCAACATCCCATATAAAACCCTTCTATGGACGGGCTTCAAGCCGTCCCGAACATCTGGTAGGGCTCTTGAAACAATAACCGACATCGAGTAATCGATGTAGGCAGATTTCATTTCCTCTTCTATACTAATAGGTATGATCCGGTCGTTAGCCGGCACCAAATTATCGTCATTTTCTGTTTCGTCAGCCATACTTGTTTAGTCCGTTAAAAAAAAGTTTCGCTTTAGTGCTTGCGAAAATAATAAAAATCTTTGAGAATTGACCACCGTGACACGGGGGTGTCAATAACGAAGATTGCCGTTTTTCCGTTTATTCCGTCTCGCCTTGTATTGGTAAGTGGCATTCCTTTCTTTCCTATTGCCATGCTACTAATGGCTTCCTACCCAGTCAATATCCTTTTTTAAAAGCCGTAGTGTTTTCTCCTCTTCGGAACCTGTCTTTGGCTGGAAATTGTAAACCCAATTTGCCTGAGGCGGTAAACTCATAAGAATAGATTCAATCCGTCCATTGGTCTCCAAACCAAACTTGGTACCGGAATCATACACTAAGTTAAACTCAACATACCTGCTTCTCCGGATAAACTGCCAATCTTTTTCGTTTGGGGTAAAGGCTTTGTTTTGATTTCGTTTGATCAGTTCCGCATAAATAGGTACGAAACCTTCGCCGAGTCTTTTGGAAAATTCGAAGAGTTGGTCATAGCTTAGCTTGCTATTATCGGGTTGCAAACGATCATAGAAAATGCCGCCAATACCACGTGTTTCATTGCGGTGCTTTATAAAGAAATAATCATCTGCCCATTTTTTGAACCGAGCATAAAAATCCGTTTGAAATTGATCACAGATATCTTTTAATCGTTTATGAAAAAACGCAGCATCTTCGGAAATCACATAATGCGGTGTTAGGTCTATCCCCCCTCCAAACCACCTTGTTTGCTCATTTAGTTCGAAGTAACGGATATTCATATGGATAATAGGAACCCAAGGATTTTTGGGATGAATGACAATAGAAACACCCGTTGCAAAAAAATCGTCTTCCTGCACATCAAAAGCAGCCTTTATTTTCTCCGGCAACTTACCGTGCACCGCGGAGAAATTCACTCCTCCCCGTTCGATTACGTTTCCATCCTGTATGATGCGGGTGCGTCCGCCACCCCCACCCTCTCGTGTCCAACGTTCTTCTTCAAAAAACGCTTTCCCATCCGCTTCCTCTAAGCCCTTACAGATAGTATCTTGAATCTGTTGGTAGGAAGCGACAATTTCTTCTTTACTAAACATGCGGCAAAGATAAGGATTTAGCTTTCTATTACGCCACAATAAACGCTATTGGATATGGCATCGTTCATCACATTTATAAATGCGATATACGAATGAATTCTTACCGCATTCGGATAATTTGATTCAGATAAGTCAAACTCCAACAAGTCTTCTCCTGAATCGCCATAAACAAGACCATAGCTGGCATTCATATATTCCCGATCTTCTGTGAAGGCAAATAAAAGTGTACGTACTTTAGTAGGCGCAGCCACCGCATCCCACTTAAAATGAAGCGTACCTTCGACGTAGGCAACGGATGGATTGGTTGGGGTAATTAATAGACCCTTTGAAACAAGAAGTTTCTCATAATCGATCTTGAGATCAGGATAGCTACCTGTTATTGCGTACTTTTTATTATAACTCATCGCGGCATTAAATGCAGACATATTCCTTGCTTTCGCTTCAAGTTGAAAACCTAAATCAATAAAATTTTTGCTATCCTGAAGGAATTTCTGCATGATACGCATGCGCTCACGATTCGCTAATTCCTTTTCTGAGGGAGGCGATGTACGCTTTTTGGGCAAACCTCGCATTACGGGTATCCCTCTCCATTCGTAACCAATAACACTGCCTACTTTACCAAAAAAAGAACCGTTTATGCCATTTTTTATAATCGCCATAATCATTTGATTTATAGTTATTCCTACGAATATACCTGTTTTTACCCAGTGTTTATCATAAAAAAATAAATAGCTATTATTTCATAGGTATATTTTAAGGAATTTTCCCTATAAAGTCCCTATTATGTCCCTATTATTTTCTTATTATGTTATAGTTAATATGGATTCAAAATTTACCCCTTAAGATCCCCTTGTGGAGTCGTTAAAGAATGATTTCACTATACATTGATATTACGTTTATCATTTCCAGTCAAAGTTTATCACCGATATGTAGCAAATGACTGAAAATCAAGATATAACTAATTCAAGAAACAAAAGACGATCGGCACGACTTGTAATTCATTATGAATCAGTTTACCTTTGTGTCATCATAATTTAGGTTTATAATTGGTTAGTAAAAGTCCCTCAATCTCCCCGATTGAGGGCTTTTTTGTTAATAAGCAGTAAGTCATAGACCCTGAGCTTTTAGCTCCCACGACATTATTATTTACTCTCTGTTTATTTCGGAGGTATTCTGAACTCTCTTTGTTCGGTTATCAAATTGGCTAATTGTCAAGCTATAAGCCATAGGCAATAAGCCTTAAGCTGTCAGCAATCAGCTTTCGGATATCAGCTTTGGTTAGTGCCAACGCAAAACTACTGTTATTAATATGGCCGTACACTATAAGCAGCGGGCATTAGGTCGCGCCAGCCCATCATCACATCGGTTCGTCATCACATTGGCTAATTGATAACTCCCCTACTCAACTACTCCTCTACTCGCCCATTTAACCAATCTCACAGACACAACCCAAAATTCATCATTCAACACGAATAAAACCTACTCAACGATTCAGCAACTCAACTATTCACAAATCCAAATTTTAGTTAAGTTTGTAACGAATAAACCCCGGGATAATGCATATTCTTATCATTGAAGACGAATCGCGTATTGCTCAATTACTTCAACGCGGGTTGGAGGAACTGGGATACAAAACTACCGTGGCCTATGATGGTATACTGGGTAAAAAGCTGGTATGGCAACAGGCTTACGACCTGATTATTATGGACATTATCCTTCCTAAAATCAACGGCATAGATCTATGCCGCGAGATTAAAGAAAGCTACCCGGATTTGCCTATTATTATGCTCACAGCCTTAGGAACAACAGACGATAAATTGGAAGGTTTTGATGCAGGGGCTGACGATTACCTGGTTAAGCCGTTTGATTTTAGAGAATTGGAGGCCAGAATCAGGGTTTTGCTTAAAAGGGGCTCCGCTAGCAATTCAGCAAGTACTGCTATATTAAAGGCGGGCGAACTGGAAATGAATTTACATACGCGGATCGTAAAACGGGGCAACGTTGAGATCAATCTCACGCCGAAAGAGTTCAAACTGTTAGAGTATATGATCCGCAACAAAGGAAGAGTTCTCCCGCGCGTTGAAATAGCAGAAAAAGTATGGGATACCACTTTTGACACGGGGACTAATTTTATTGATGTATACATCAACTATTTGCGTAACAAAATTGACAAAGCTTTTGAAGAAAAATATATACATACCAAACCGGGAATGGGGTTTATTTTCAAGACTGAATAAGCATCGAGATGAAAATCAGGAATAAATTAACCCTCTTATATTCGCTTCTGTCGGCCGGCGTCCTTTTAGTCTTCGCTTTGTTCTTTTACCTTTCCTTTGCAAATGATCAAAAAGACGAGTTTTACAATCAGATCAAACAGCACGCCATTACAAAAGTTTATTTTCTGTTCGATCTGAATATCAAACCGGAAGTGCTGCAAACGATATATGCTAATAATACCCGAAGGGTAATTAACGAAGAGGTGGCTATTTATGATGAATCGTATCGACTCATCTATCACGATGCCGAGAACAAAGACATTGTAAAAGAAACACCCCAATTGCTCGACTCAATTGTTAAAAATAGCGAAATCAGGTACAAATACAATAACTACTATGTTACGGCTTTTACACTTACACACAGCAATAAAACCTATATCATTACAGCGGCCGCAATCGATCGTTATGGCGAAGAAAAGCTGAACACGATACTGGAATATTTAGCTATTGCCTTCTGCCTCTCCCTGTTGTTGATCGTCGTTGCCGGTCGCTTTTCAGCAGAACAAGCGTTAAAACCCGTTTCAGATATGGTGGAGAATGTGGAGGAAATTACAGCCAGCAATTTAGATTCCAGAATCAACGTTGGCAGTGGCAAAGATGAATTGGCAGAATTAGCGATCACTTTTAACGAAATGCTTAATCGATTGGAGAAATCCTTCAACGCCCAGAAAGAGTTTGTATCCAATATTGCTCATGAAGTGAGAACGCCCTTATCAACGATCATCACAGAACTGGAACTATCCTCCAACAAACCAAGAAGCATTGAACAATATCAACAGACTATTCGACTAACTCTTAAAGATGCACAAACACTAGCTAAGCTGACAACAAGCTTACTGGATCTTGCAAAAGCAAGTTACGATCCCACCCAAATATCCTTCAAAGCCCTTCGGATCGACGAGATTCTATTGGACGCAAAGCATCAATTGGAAAAACAGGCTCCTTCCTATCATATTACAATTGATTTCACGGAGATTCCGGACGGCGAAGACGAAATCACCATTAGTGGAAACAACTATCTTCTACAGGTCGCTTTTACGAATGTCATGGAAAATGCATGTAAATTTTCGGAAGATCAAAGTTGCGAGGTGAAGATCTCCTACCAAAATAATCATGCAATCATTGATTTTATTGATCACGGCACCGGTATTTCCGACGAAGACCTGCATAAAATTTTTATCCCTTTTTATAGAGGGCAGAATAAAAATCACTCCAGCGGTCATGGTATTGGCATGGCGCTCTCTCAACGGATTATTAATCTTCACCATGGAGAAATAAGTGTATTTTCAATCTTAGGTAGCGGCACTCGGTTCGAGGTTAAGTTACCGCATGTTTAATAGGCTATAGGCTTTAAGCAGTACGCTTGAGGCATGAGCCAGTGCCACTACAACTTTTTAGCCATCGGAAATCAGCAATCAGCTTTCGGCTTTATAGTAAGCATTAAGCTATACGCAGTATGCTTTAAGCCCGCACGGGACTTTTCCTACTCAAATATTTAACTACTTAACCCCTTCTAATATTTTTCTAATAAAAATATAAAAGCTTTCTAACCGCTCGTCAGACACACGTTTTCCAACTTTGCATGGAAATAATATCATGATTATGCAAAGATTTTTTGGATGATTGGAGTTTTGTGCTTTTATGGTTTAGGTGCAGCCAATGCGCAAAGCATTAGCTTAAGGGACGCACTTTATATTGCGAAAACGCAAAACCCAAATTTAAAAACCGAGCTTTATCAAATTAAGGCAGCGCAGGCAGACAGCACCACTGCCGCATTACGGCCTAATCCATCCTTTCACAATGAAACCATTCAGCTCACGCAAGGCAAAAACTTTGCACCCCGTACCTCGTGGTCTGATCCGTTGAATCGTCAATCGCTTTTT
Organism: Olivibacter sp. 47; assembly: GCF_030372825.1. Classification (NCBI taxonomy): domain Bacteria; kingdom Pseudomonadati; phylum Bacteroidota; class Sphingobacteriia; order Sphingobacteriales; family Sphingobacteriaceae; genus Olivibacter; species Olivibacter sp. 47. The sequence goes on along the minus strand of NZ_JAUCNR010000001.1, from coordinate 2,947,430 downwards.
ACACTTACCAAACCCTTTCAGTTGGCAGGTCAGCGCCAAAAAAAAATTGATTTAGCAAAAGAGCAAATTGATTTATCGAATAAGAATTATCAGGAAACAGAACGAGGGGTATTTGCGGAGGTTGCTTCCAAATGGATGGAAGTTTACACCGCTCATAAGCAATTAGATATTCTGAAAATAGCCAAAAGTAATATCGATTCGCTCAGTGATATTAACAAGGTGCGACTTAAAAACCAGGTGATAACGCAAACCGATTTTATGCGTACGCAACTCTTGGCAAAAGAATATGAACTAAAGGTTAAAAGCGCTGAACAGGACCTGAGCAACCGACTGATGGAACTCAGTTATTTAATCGGATCGCAAGTTAATGATATCGATATTTCAGATCAATTTGCTTTAAAGGGCGATCTAGGCTTGGACTCACTACTGCAAGAGGCACTTGCTAATCGATCCGACATAAGAGCCGCGCAGTCATTGATTAATGTGTCTAATAAGAATATTTCCCTGCAACGAAGCCTCGCGGTACCCGTTCCTGAATTTGGATTTATGTGGAACCCACAAAACACGATTAATTATGCAGGCTTTACCGTATCCTTTGACCTTCCCTTGTTTTCCCGAAATCAGGGTGAAATCAAAAAGGCATATATCCTTAAGGATCAGTCAGAACAACAATATGCAGCGATAAAAAGTAAAGCGCAAACAGAATTGATGACAGCCTATGCCAGTTATCAAACACAACGACAAAACACGCATAAATTTACGGATGGACTGCTTAAACAAGCAGAGCATATATTAGCCAACGTTAAATATGCCTATCTCCGAGGAGGTACCACGCTGATCGACTTTTTAGAAGCACAACGTAGCTGGCTCGAAACACAACAACAATATTATGATGCCTTGCAACTCTACAGGCAAAGTTACATTCAATTACTGTATGCAAGTGGCTTAATCGGTCAGTTGGCTGGCTGATTTGATCATTCAACGAAAAAACAAGCCGAAATAAAATAAACAAACGAATTATTTAGCGATGAAACCGATTTTATATGTAATAGTATCCACCTTCTTGTGGACAGCATGCGCTTCGCATGAAGACAGTAAACTGGAACGTATTGAAGCACCCATTTTAAGTAATAATGGGCAAACGATCAGCTTTAAGGATAGTACAATGAGGCACTTCTTTCAAACAGAGCCGGTTTATGATGGTTCTGTAACCGCCTCGTATACTGCTCCGGGAAAAATTGCCGCCACCGTCGTAGCTTCTGTAGCCGGTGCATCCCAAAATGTGGTACTTTTTGACAATCCCGACTTAGCCGCCAGTTATACGGCGTTAGCACAACACCAAACCAATATTCATCAGATTCAGCAAATTAATCTGAAACAGAAAGAAATCGAATTGGACCGAGCTTCAGATCTATTGAACCACGGGGCAGCAACGGGCCGTGATGTATTGGAAGCGCAGACAGCACTTTCCCTCGAAAAAAGCAACCTCGCTAATGAAAAAGCATCACTCATTCAGTATGAAGCAAACTTGAAACAAGGCGGTTTTGATCCGACTGCGCTTCGAAAAGCACCGGCCGGTAAAGCATACGTGATATGCGATATTCCGGAAAACCAAATTAGCAATATTCATGAGGGAGCCGCTTGCGAGGTGTTGTTTTCTGCCTATCCGGATAAAACTTTCAAAGGACAGGTAGAAGACATTGCAGATGTGGTTGATAACGCCACGCGAATGGTTAAGCTGCGCATAAGCTTGCTTGATAATAGTAGCTTACTGAAAGCTGGCATGTTTGCACAGGTGCTGTTCGATCTGAAGAATGTTGGAAACCATATGACCGTCAGCAAAGAATCCTTAGTAACAGTAGATGGCAAAGATTATGTTTTTATCGTTGCAGGTAATGGTGTATTCAAAAGACAAACTATAACTACAGGACAACAGATAGGCGAACGCCTGGTCGTCTTGCAAGGCTTAGAAAAAAATGACCAGGTAGTAACAAAAGGAGCGATCCAACTTAAGGGGCTTTCCTTCGGATATTAATGGTTATTTCTGACAACCGTAACAATGAATAACTAATAACAAAAGCATGGTACAGGCACAGATTTTCATTAACAAAAACGAATTTTTAGGAGGTCAACCTCTTTATGAATTTATTATGCAATTTCTAATCAAACATCAGTAAAAAGCGCTACTGCTTTTAACGGAAGTTTGGGTTATCTACAGGGCAGTCACCTAAGTAGGCCTAATGATCTTTTCAGTTTTGACGAGGTGCCCTTGCTCATCACTTTTATTGACAGCGAAGAAAAGATTAAAGAAGTACTTAAGTCATTGCGCACCGTTACTCAATCGGGCTATGTGATCATTCATAATGTGAAAGAATGGTCAGAATAATAGTTTATGATCTAGCTATCAACACCATGAAAGTAATTGAGCAATCAGGTTGCAACTAAAGGCCAACAAAGACAGAAAAATGATCAGGAATTTATTAATATTCTCATTAAAAAACCGTTGGACCGTAGTCGCCATCGGTATCATACTCATGGCAGTAGGATACTACTGCTTTACGCAACTTAAAATAGAAGCGTACCCAGATATTGCTGATACCAACGTAATTGTGGTTGCCCCATTCCCGGGAAGAGCGGCGGAGGAGGTAGAACAGCAAGTAACCGTTCCAATTGAACGCGCTTTGCAAAACACTCCCAATGTGCTGGATCGGAGAAGTAGAACTATCTTCGGATTGAGTGTAGTACAGCTCACCTTTAAAGATGGTACGGACGACTACTTCGCCCGTCAACAGGTGATGGAACGCTTGGGTTCTATTGAGTTACCTGATGGCGTCACCCCCGAGCTGGCACCACTCTCCACTGCCGTTGGTGAGATCATGCGCTACGTTGTAGAAGCGCCGCCGAGTTTTACGCCAACGCAACTACGCGACTTACAGGATTGGGTTATTAAACCGGCTTTATTACAAACGCCAGGCATTGCTGATGTCACCACTTTCGGTGGTCCGATGAAACAGTTCCATATTTTTGCTTCTCCTGAAAAACTGCGTAAATACGATCTAAGTATAGCAGACATTGAAACAGCCGTTGATAATAATAATCAAAACACCGGCGGAAATATTATAAACCGTGGTGGCCAAGGTTTTGCCGTACGAGGCCTAGGGGCTATCAAATCGGAGAATGACATCTTAAATATCGTATTGAAATCAGTAAATGGTATGCCCATTTTTGTACGGGATGTCGCCAATGTTGAGGTTGGTCCTCCTCCCCCCAATGGTGTTTTAGGTTATACCGTCACAACAGACAGTTTAGATGTAAGCAATGGCGTAGAAGGTGTTGTGCTTTTACGTCGCTATGAAAATCCAAGTGATGCTTTGGCGCTTTTGAAGCAAAAAATGGCTGAGGTACAGGCGCATGATCTACCCGAGGGCGTCCGTATTAGGCCGCTCTATGACCGAAGCTTTCTCATCAATCACTCGCTGGAGACGGTAGCACATACACTTTTTGAAGGGATAAGCATTGTAATCATCCTCCTCATCTTTTTTCTTGGGAGTGTGCGTAGCGCGTTGGTAGTAGCCTTAACAATTCCTTTTTCTCTTTTGTTCGCCTTCATTCTGATGCGCCTAACCGGTATTCCTGCGAACTTACTTTCGCTCGGAGCGATTGATTTTGGAATTATTGTGGATGGAGCTTGCGTCATGGTGGAGCATCTCATTCGAAAGTATCGAACCGCCACAGCAGAAGAAAAGAAGGAAGGAATCATTAAAATCACCCTTTCTTCGGCACAGGAAGTAGGTAGGGAAATTTTCTTTTCGGTTACCATTATTATTTTGGCTTACATGCCCATCCTATTAATGACAAGGGTTGAAGGAAAGCTGTTTTCACCAATGGCCCTAACCTTGGCGTTTGCAGTAATAGGCTCCATGTTGGCAGCGCTCACAATTATCCCAGTGTTGATTTCCTTTGTTTACCACAAAGCGCTGAACAACGAAGAGAAACCATTGAAAGAACATCGTAACAAACTATTGGAGTTTCTGGAGAAGTTATATGGCAAAACCTTGCAAAAGTTTATTTCGCAATATAAGCGCACCGTAATCGTAGGCTTTTTCCTGGTTGCTATTTGTATTCTAGCTGGTGCTAAATTAGGCTCAGAGTTTCTACCTTCGTTAGACGAAGGCTCCATCTTTTTAAGAGGTAATTTTCCATCCGGTATTAATATTCAGGAAAATGCGAAATATGCACCACTCATTAGAAAGGTAATTTCCAGGTATCCGCAAGTTGCTTTTGTTATTACGCAAACAGGGCGCAACGACGACGGAACCGATCCGTTCCCCGCTAATAGAAATGAAATTCTGGTCGGGCTCAAAGACTATAAGCTTTGGAGTGATACCATAGCGAAGTCGACCTTGGTTAACAACATCAAGGCTGATCTATCCAAAGCTTTGCCAAGCGTTAGTTTTTCCAGCGGCCAACCCATTATTGATCAGGTAATGGAAATTGTTACCGGCTCGGCGGCGGATCTGGCGGTATCCATCGTTGGAAACGATCTGCATCTTATGCGGCAAAAGGCGGATAGTATCGCAAATATTGCAAGAAATATGCAAGGCAGCGAATCCGTTAATATCGAACAAGAGGGACCGCAGGAGCAAATTGCCGTTAATATAAACCGCGAGAATGCTGCAAGGTTTGGCATTAATATTTCCGATATCCAAAACATGATCGAGGCCGCAATCGGCGGCAAAACCATTTCTGAAATATACGATGGTACGAAACGCTATGATATTGTTGTTCGCTATTTACCCCAGTATAGAGATAACATTGATGCGTTAAAAAATCTATTGGTCACTTCAGCAACCGGTAACTTGGTCCCGATGAGCCAGCTTGCTGAAATCGGTTTTATCGAAGGGCAAACCAATATTTATCATTATGGAAGCAAACGCATGATCACCGTTAGAACGAATATTGAAGGAAGAGACCAGGTGAGTTTTGTAAAAGAACTACAGAAAAAAATTGGTGCACAAGTGCATATTCCAAAAGGATACGACCTTATTTATGGAGGACAATACGAGAATCTGGAAAGAGCCGGTAAACAGTTGTTGTTTACCATTCCGTTGACCATTGGACTCGTATTTGCTTTTCTATATCTGCTTTACAGAAACTTCAAGGATACCTTGCTCACGATGAGTTGTATTCTGTTTGCCTTAGGCGGTGGCATTGTAGCGCTATTGCTGAGGGGTTACTACTTTAATGTCTCGGCAGGTGTAGGCTTTGTCAGTATCTTCGGAATCTCTGTAATGGCAGGCGTATTGATCGTGTCGGCACTCAATAGAAACTTTAGTAACCTCTCTACTTATGCGTTGCCTATTGAAGAACAAAAGGCCGTCATATTGACTACTTCAAAGGGACAGCTGCGGGCGGTATTGACCATTCTGGTGGTCGCAATCATTGGCTTGTTTCCGGCAGCCACTTCCAGCGGTATTGGATCGGACGTTCAACGTCCATTGGCAACTGTCATCATTGGTGGCTTAACCAGTACCCTTGTATTTGCTCCGCTCTTGATTCCTCCCTTATTTTGGTGGACAAGCCGTAGGAAGTTTGGTTCAAAGCACAAGTTGGAAAATAGTTGAATAGTTAAGTGGTTGAGTCGTTGAGTTGTTGAATAATAGCAGTTGCAATGAGAGTGGGCACTGGCCTAAGTCTAACACACCCTAAACCTTACACCCTAAAACCTGTCGATAGGCTGATACCTGATAGCTGACAGCCTATCGGCTATAAGCTATTCTTCCAAATAATTCAAATCCTTATCGAAGCTCTCTTTCAATTGGCTTAGTGCGAACATGGCAATGGCGCTCAATAAAACAACCATAATGGTTGCCGCAATGATAATATCGAAGCGATGGACAAACCATTCAAATAAAAAAAGTGCTTGGAACGAGTGCGCCACGGACAAAGTTAGGTGCCGTGGTAGCAACCGTTGCTCTTAAATTAGTGCCAAACTGTTCGGAGGCTATCGTAACAAAAGTAGCCCAATATCCGACCGAGAAACCCATAAAAAAGGCTAACCAAACGAATTTTTGAGCGGTAATACCACTGCTCATTAAATACCACAGCGAACTGATGATGATCAACAGTTGGAAGAAAAATACCGCCTTCTTTCTCGACTTTGTCAGCTGGGCATATAACCCGGCGAAGATGTCACCGAGTGAAATACCAATGTAAGCGTACATAATTCCCTTACCCGCACTAAGTGTTTCCGTAGCACCCAAGGCAACGCCAAATTCGGGCGCCTGCGTAATCAGTATACCTACTACAAACCAAATAGGTAACCCGATAAGCATGCAATAAAGATACCGCAAGAAGCGCTCTCTATTCTCAAAAAGCATGAAGAATTTTCCCTTTAAAACATTTTTTTGTGCGGTATCGGTAAACATTCCTGATTCGAAAGTTCCAACACGCATCAGCAATAGCAATAGCCCCATACCACCACCAACCAAATAAGCATTTCGCCAGTTGAAATGTTCAGCAACATAAAAGGCTGCTATGGCTCCTAATACACCGATACCGGCTATAAGCATCGTCCCATATCCCCTTTTGTCCCTTGGCATACTCTCACTAACTAAGGTGACTCCGGCCCCCAGCTCACCTGCCAAGCCAATGCCTGCGATAAAACGAATCCAGGCGTAGCTATGTATATCGTTCACAAAGCTATTGGCCATATTGGCCAGTGAATAAAGCAAAATTGACCCGAACAATACCCTTACTCTGCCAAATTTATCACCGATAATTCCCCACAGTAAGCCTCCCAGCAATAATCCGATCATTTGCATATTAAGAACGTATTCACCGTCTGTACGCATATTTTCCAATGGCACCCCTATATCCTTAAAACTTTGTACTCTAACGATTGAAAAAATAACTAGATCGTAGATGTCTACAAAATAACCCAGGGAAGCTACCAAAACCAACAACCAAACTTTAGTGGTTTGTTGTTTATTATGCTGTTCTATCATCAAGAATGGTCTATTGAAAATACGGGGCTAAAATATAAATTTTATTGAATTAAAATTTGCTTAGACTTTTATTTACCCCCGATTTCACTTTGCCCGAGACAGAACGAAAACCCTCATTTTATACAACTCCTCCTAGATAGTTTATTTAAAATTATGGCTAATGTAAAATTCTTTTTATCTTAGCCTCAAGCTACTTCCGCTAGCGATGTCAAACACGCATTTAGCTAATACATGAAGGTCTCAGAGCGTACATTAAAATGGGTAATGCGTTTATATCCCCCCCTCCTTTTTCAACGAATTTGGGTTCAGAGATTTCATAGAGATTTTAAAGGTGTTGATGTAAAGATTCTATATAGCATACTGAACAAAAATTATAATTCCTCTATATTTGGGGGAACGATTTATGCGGCCGCCGATCCTTTTTTTGCGTTGTTGTTCGATCAGATTTTTCGACGTAAAGGATACAAAACACGGGTATGGCTAAAGAGTGCTTCTATTGATTACATAAAACCCGGTCGCGGAACGCTTTATTTCCAAATCCGGCTAACTGATGATGCAATCGAAGAGGCGCAGCAAACACTGGATATGACCGGTAAATTTATACAGAAATTTATGCTGGATATCGTCGATAAAAATGGGGAGCTTTGTGCAAAGGTGATGAATGAAGTTTATGTGAGAAATCTAAAATATAATAAGGAACAACCTACGGTTGCATACTAATGCCTATGTTTTAGCATCTGAAAATCCTATATGAGCATTGAAATTCCGTTTTTTAATCAATTTACATTACTAAAATGAGGCTAAAGGCAACAATACTACAAGGTGAAGGTGAACAACTCGATTTTAAGAATAAAATCAGCAATGAAAACAAAATCGCAAAGACATTGGTTGCTTTTGCTAATAATAAAGGTGGAAAATTGCTTATCGGCGTTGCTGATGACGGCCATATAATCGGTGTAAAAAACGAAGACGAAGAGCGATTTATCTTAGAGCGCGCAGCTTATCGATATTGTAAACCGGCGGTCGAAATCAAATTTGATGAAACATTTGTTGACGACAAGCTGGTTCTTATCGCCGAAATACCTGAAAGCGACGTAAAACCACATTACGCCTTGGGAGATGATGGCAAATGGTGGGTTTACATACGTGTAAAAGATAAAAGTATACTAGCAGGAAAAGTAGTAGTGGATGTATTGAAAAGACATGGAGAATCAGAAGGGGTACTGATTACGTATACCGATAAAGAAAAACAGTTACTCACTTTTCTGAATGAAAAACAAAAGGTTGCACTGATAGATATTTGTAAACATCTAAAATTATCGCGAAGAAAAACGCAACGACTGTTAGTGAACATGATATTGGCAGGCATTGTCAAGGTTGATACCACAAAAGAAGCGGAATTCTATATGCCCACAGCTATTTAATAGGAAACTTAATTCACGGATTTGTCAGAACTAAACAACATATAACAAATGAAATTATATATATTCCTTTCACTAACATTAGGTGTTGTCACGTCGTCATGCAATACGCCGGCAACAAAAATTTACAGTTACAAGAAGAAGTGATCGCTGTTCATGATTCAATTATGCCAAAAATGGGCGCATTAGTGCGCGACAATTTAAAAGTAGGCATTCTACTCACAAAAATGGATAGTCTAAAACAGGTAAATCCAGCACTTGATACTGCACAAGAGAAAGATAAATTGCTTAAGTTACAATCAAAACTGACCGAAGCAAACGAAGAAATGACCGATTGGATGCATAATTTTGAGCCCGCTCAGGAGGACAAAAAAGCGGAAGAGATGGCATCCTATTTACAAAACGAACTGGCAAAAATAAAGGCGCTTAAAGAGAAGTTTGCAACGGCCGAAAGTGAAAGCCGTGAGATTCTTTCCAAGTACAAACCTTAACAACAAGTAGGCAATAAACCTACCATGAAGCGGTAGGCTATCCATTGCCTAAAAATAATCATAACAGTATGAACAAGTATTTAATTTTTGTCCTTAGTTTACTCGTATGGGGGTGTGGTCAAAAAGGACAGCAACGTTTACCTATTCTTGGTGAACGGGAACCGGTGACGAAAGAAGTAGATGGAAAAACTGTAACGGATACGCTATATCAAACCATTCCTACATTTTCTTTTATTAATCAAGACAGTACGATCGTAACAGATAAAGATTTTGACAACAGCATATATGTAGCTGATTTCTTTTTCACCTCATGCCCCAGCATTTGTCCGGTGATGAGCAAAAACTTATTAAAGGTACTGAATAAGTATCAAGGAAATGAGGAAGTAAAAATTCTCTCACATAGTATTGACACAAAATATGATACGCCTTGGGTTTTAAAAAGATATGCCAATAAACTCGGTGTAAAAGGAAATCAATGGCAATTTGTGCATGGTACTCAGCGAGACATTTATGGCATTGCCGATAAGTATATGGTTTATGCAAAGGAAGACGCGCAAGCTCCGGGAGGCTTTGAACACCAGGGATGGCTTATTTTGGTTGACAAAGAAAAGCGAATACGTGGAGCTTATGACGGAACGGACGATAATCAAGTGGCCCAATTGATGCAGGACATGGATATATTACTAGGCGAGTATAAAGGTGGGCATGAGAAATAGCTTTTTATGGGCGGGCTTCTTGGTGGCCTTGATCGCTTCCGTCATGAATGCTTGTCAGGGGGAGCAAGAAATAAAAAAGGCGCAATTTTTCACGAATGGGAAATCCCTATTTGCCACAAAATGTGCAAATTGTCACGGATCAGAAGGTGAAGGTCTCGGCAATCTATATCCGCCCCTAACAGATACCACCTTCTTACATACGATGCGAAAGGAATTACCTTGTATCGTGAAATACGGTTTACACGAAGAACTAACCATTGAGAATCGGAAATTTGACACAGAAATGCCGGCCAACCCTACTTTAACAGATCAGGAAATCGCTTATATACTAACCTATGTTGGAAATTCTTTTGGCAATGACTTGGGATTTGTAAGCACGGAAGAAGTGGCTGTTCATTTAAAAAATTGCGCTGCGACAAATTAGGCATCACACCGGAGGAAGTACGAAAGAAATAGGCTGGATAGGTTCAAGATCGTAAATACAGCATGATTTTGTACTAAATACTGGTCAATCGATTTCTTATTTTGAGATTTTTATAGTAGGTTTGCATGGTGCAAGCCGTTCTATCGCCGCACTTTGTGAGGAGGAAAGTCCGGGCAATATAGAGCATCTCGCTTCCTAACGGGAAGGTCCCGGTTAAACCCGGGAACGGAAAGTGCCACAGAAAATAAACCGTCTCGATTGCTATCGAGATAAGGGTGAAAACGTGAGGTAAGAGCTCACGGCCTTGTATGGCGACATACATTGCGGTAAACCCCGGGAATTGAAAGACCAAATAGGTTCTGAACGTAGGGTTGCTCGCTCTCTTCGCCTTTTAGGCGGATTCAGAATGGGTAGGTCGTTAGACCTTACAAGTGATTGTAAGGCTAGATAAATGATAGAAGCTCAACTTCGGTTGAGGACAGAACCCGGCTTATAGGCTTGCTTTTTTTTAGAACTTAAACAGCATAAAATTGCGATTTTGACGCAATAGACACTTATGGCTAAAATATTAATCATTGATGATGAACGGGCGATTAGAAGCACGTTGCGGGAGATTTTAGAATACGAAGATTATCAGGTCACCGATGTTGATAATGGCCTCGATGGTCTCGAAATCATCAAAAGAGACAACATCAACCTGGTATTATGTGATATCAAAATGGGGAGAATGGACGGAATGGAAGTGCTTACAGAAGCACAATCTATTAAACCGGACCTTCCGTTTATTATGATATCGGGGCATGGTACGGTTGAAACAGCCGTTGAAGCGAGCAAAAAAGGGGCTTATGACTTTATATCGAAACCACCCGATTTAAACAGGCTGCTTATCACAGTAAGGAATGCACTGGAACGTGGAACGCTGGTCACCGAAACAAAAGTATTAAAACGCAGGGTAAGTAAAACCAGGGAGATACTTGGTGAATCAGAGGCTATTACGAAGATAAAAGAAACGATCGATCGTGTGGCACCAACAGATGCCCGAGTTCTGATTACCGGTGCCAATGGAAGCGGTAAAGAACTGGTGGCTAGATGGCTTCATGAAAAATCAAATCGAGCCAACTCTCCCCTGATTGAAGTGAATTGTGCGGCAATCCCCTCGGAATTAATCGAAAGTGAGTTATTCGGACATGAAAAAGGATCGTTTACATCTGCTGTTAAGCAACGGATCGGTAAATTTGAGCAAGCGGATCGAGGTACATTATTTTTGGATGAGATTGGTGATATGAGTTTATCTGCTCAGGCAAAAGTATTGCGAGCCTTGCAGGAAAATAAAATAACACGGGTGGGTGGCGATAAGGAAATCGAAGTAAATGTCCGTGTAATAGCGGCAACAAATAAAGATCTATTAAGGGAAATCGAATCAGGTAATTTCCGTATGGACCTTTACCACCGCCTAAGTGTCATCCTAATACACGTCCCTCCTCTTTCAGAGAGACGATCGGATATCCCCATCATTGCGGAACAGTTTTGTGAAGAAATCTGTACAGATTATGGCATGCCTATTAAAAAGATAACGAGCAGTGCTATTGATGCGTTAAAATCGCTTCCTTGGACCGGGAATATTCGTGAATTGAGAAATATGGTAGAGCGACTTATCATTTTAAGCGATAAATCGATTACCGACAAAGACGTGTATGCTTATGCCAATCCCGGCGGGCCTGTTTTGGAAAGCGCGGAAGTAACCACCAGCATAGGTAACGGTGCAACTATTTCGTCGCCGGAACCAAACCATCACGGAAGTATTAATGGATTAAATCATTTTGATCAATTCTCTTCTTTTCAAGAATATAAGGACTATGCGGAAAGAGAATATATCAAATACAAACTAGAAAATAATGCCTGGAATGTATCGAAAACAGCCGATGATATTGAAATTCAGCGCAGCCATCTCTATAGCAAAATCGAAAAATATGGCTTGAAGCGGGAGAATTGATTAGAGACGTAGGTAGCAGGACGTAGGTATAAAGTATCAAGACACCTGCCAACCGGCAGGCAGGTAAGTATCAGATTTCCTTTCCTGTGTCTCATGTCTTATGTCTTACTATCCTATGTCTTATAAAAACTAATTCCACATGGGGTTCTGAGGGAAACCTGCTACATGGGCATACCTTGGTCCTAAACTAATAACAGCCTCTTTCCATAAATTTTCTTCATCATTAACAAACACAATGTCGGGATCAAAGCTATTCCCTATCATCCACGTGTTTTCCTTCAGCTCTTTATTTAACTGACCACCTGACCAACCGGAGTATCCAATAAAAAACTTTATCTCGTCCAATCCTATGGCACGATCGTTTATCAGTAGCTTCAACGCCTCAAAATTTCCACCCCAAAATAAATTTTCTTTTATTTCGATGCCACTGTTTAAACGATCATAACATTTGTGAATGAATTGTATACTATCTTGCCCCACAGGCCCACCTACGAACAGTTGATATTCAGCGTTTGGCATATCGGACATTACATCCTTCAATAAAAGCGAGCTGGGTTGGTTTAATACCAAACCTACCGATCCGTCTTCGTCACTATGTTCACACAATAAAACAACAGAGCGCTGAAAATTTGGATCTAGCATGAAAGGTTCGGAAAGTAATAAACTACCTTGTTGCGGATTGAAATTGCTAAGCATGAGAAATAAATTTCTATTCGTAAAATCAATATAATCCTATCAAATATAGGGCCGAAATTTAGCTTTGAGGTATTAGATGTTAGCTGTTAGATTTTAGGTGTTAGCTTTTAGGTATTAGGTGTCTATTGGTGTCCGATGTCTTACGAGTTGCCTGCCAGTAGGCAGGTGTCTCTTATCCCCTGGTTTGATACATATCTTATATTGGCATTCCATTTTCCCTCATCTAATTCTCATATAAAAGAAAGTTTATGTATGTTTAGGTGAATAAATGGCTACGTTTTTTTTAAGTTTGTAAAAGAACTATAAGCTATGGATAAGGAATTACATATTGAAGATATTAGAACGGATTATAGACTGGCATCCTTAACTGAAGATAGCATTGACAAAGACCCCATTCGCCAATTTGAGCAATGGTTTGAACAGGCTATCAACGCCCAAGTAATAGAGGTCAATGCTATGACACTAGCAACAGTAGATGCTGATGGTTCACCTAGCGCTCGTATCGTATTGCTGAAAGATATTGAAGATGGTGCCTTCGTTTTCTACACCAACTATAATAGTCAAAAAGCCAAAGAGATCGCCACTCATCCGATGGTCTCCCTTGTGTTTTTTTGGCCGGATCTACAAAGACAGGTGCGTATCAAGGGAACCGTAGAAAAAGTGGATAAAGCCAGTTCGGAAGCTTATTTCCATAGTAGACCGGTCGGCAGTCAATTGGGAGCCTGGGCTTCGCCTCAAAGCGATGTTATTCCGAGCAGAGTATTCCTGGAAGAAAATCTTAAAGAGGTTTCCGAAAAATATAAAAACCAGGTTGTACCAAAACCTCCACACTGGGGCGGCTATAAGGTAACACCTTCTACAATAGAATTCTGGCAAGGTAGAACAAACCGGTTACACGACCGAATTCTATACAGCAAAAATACCTCGAGTGCGGGATGGGCGATTAATCGTTTAGCACCTTGATAAACAAATGGATCTTACGAAAATAAAAAACATACTCACGTCCCGCTTCGGCAATGAATGTATTGTGGACGAAGAATTGCAAGGATTACAACCTGCTTTGGTGATTCATCGGGACTTTCTGCGGGCTGTCTGTAAAGAACTCAAAGAGAACCAGGACACTTGGTTCGACTTTCTATCCTGCATTTCAGGAGTCGACTATGGCGTTAATGAGGGCTTCGGTGTTGTATATCATCTTGCGTCAATTCCTTATAAAACGCAGTTAACGCTAAAGGTAAAATTGGATAACCTTCGTGAAAGATCGACATTGCCTTCGATTGACAGCGTTAGCACAATTTGGCGTACAGCTGATTGGCACGAAAGAGAAGCATATGACTTGGTAGGTATTTTCTTTAATGACCATCCCGATTTAAGACGTATTCTACTGCCTGACGATTGGAGTGGGTATCCGCTACGGAAAGATTACCAAGACGCGGAAAGCTACCATGGCATTCCAATAAATTGAATCAAAAAATTTAACCTTCTTTCGAAACAACAAATTAGTGAATAATACGGATATACAAGCTGCTTTAAACGCTTACGAAAAAAGAATGTCTGAATTAGGCCCGGAGGAAATGATTATTAACATCGGCCCCCAACACCCGTCTACACATGGCGTTCTACGTTTGGAAGTTATTTCAGATGGTGAAATTGTTAAGGAGGTTGTTCCCCACATGGGTTACCTTCATCGTTGCTTTGAAAAACATGCCGAGTCGATGAATTATGGAAAAACCATTCCTTTTACCGATCGCATGGACTACTTAGCTTCTATGAATAATAGTCATGCTTTTGTAATGGGCGTCGAAAGGATGCTTGGTTTAGACAAGGAGATTCCTAAACGAATTGAATATATCCGTGTTTTGGTCTGCGAATTAAACAGGATTGCATCGCACCTGATTGCAATTGGCACCTATGGCATTGACATTGGCGCCTTCACTCCTTTTATGTGGTGTTTTAGAGACCGCGAGCATATTATGAATATGCTGGAATGGGCATCAGGATCAAGGATGCTCTACAATTATATTTGGATCGGCGGGTTGTTTTACGACTTACCTGTCGGTTTTGAAGAAAGATGCAAAGAATTTGTTCACTATTTTAAACCAAAATTAGTTGAACTGGATGAGCTTTTAACAAACAATCAGATCTTTATCTCACGCACCGCTAATATTGGCGCTTTGCCGCTGGAAGTAGCAATCAATTATGGTTGCTCAGGACCAATGCTCCGTGCTTCAGGCTTAAAATGGGATCTTAGGAGAGTAGACGAGTATTCGGTATATCCGGAGATCGATTTTGATATTCCCATTGGAAAAGGTGAAATGGGCAAGAAAGGCGACTGCTGGGATCGATATAAAGTGAGGGTTGATGAAATCGTTGAGTCGGTTAAGATTATTGAACAATGTCTGGAAAGATTACAGAAAGATTTAAAAAGAACACCTGATTTTGATCCCCGTGGCTTAGTCCCTAAAAAAGTATCTCCAAAAGCGCAAGACTATTATGTAAGGGCTGAAAATCCCAAGGGAGAGCTCGGCTTCTATTTTATAACCGATGGCAAGTTGGACATTCCGAGACGTGTAAAAGCCAGGGGGCCTAGTTTTAATAATTTATCTGTTCTACCGGAGCTATCAAAAAACATTCTCATCGCCGACCTTATTGCCATATTAGGATCTATTGACATCGTTTTGGGCGAAGTTGATCGATAGCAGTTGGAAACAAGAATCAGGGCAAAGGTATGAGGTATCAGGATTTATATCCTATGTCTAACTTCTATGTCCTATGTCAAGTATCGAGTATCAAGACTTTCTATCCTATGTCTTACTTCCTATGTCCTATGTCTTATATCCTATATCCTAAATTAACGACTTGATTATACTAAAAATATTAGTATATTTGTCAATCATAAATAGTTTTTTTAGCATCGAAAAAATGGAAGTGATTGACAAAATCTATGGGAATATCAAGGTATCGCCGCTTAAAGAGGAATTATTGAAAACAGACGTTTTGCAACGGTTGAACTTCATTCATCAAAGTGGTGCCATCTTCCTTATAAATCCCCAAGCACACCATAAACGGTTGGAACATTCCATTGGTGTTATGTATCTGATTCAATTATTGGGAGGATCGGAATTGGAGCAAGTGGCAGGTTTGTTACATGATTTATCTCATACGGCCTTTTCCCATGTGGGCGATTATGTTATGGAAGATGATACGGAAAGTTACCATGAACGTTTATTCGAAACTGTTTTAACACAATCGGATATCCCTCAAATTCTGAAGAAACATGGCTATCAAGTGGAAGACCTATTAGATACTAAATTTGATATTTTAGAACAGCCCCTTCCCTATCTATGTGCTGATCGCATAGACTATACGCTACGGGATGCCCATCAGTATGGCATGATAAAACGTCAGGAAGCCATCCACTTTATCAAACATTTACAAGTAAGAGATAATAAGATTATTGTTATTGGTGATGAACAAGCGCTATGGATCAACAGCTTGTCAAAAAAGGTCAATGAAGAAATTTACAATTATCCTTTATACGTTTATACGAATCAGCAACTCGCAAACCTTATAAAAAAATATTTACAAGATGGCCGTTTAATCCTAAGCGATTTACTCCAAAACGACACTTTTTTATTGAACAAGATTAGAAGCCATTATGACGGAGTGGAAGCTATTAAGGCAATAAAAACAGCAACAGGCTACAAAAACTTTCTAAAGAAACCGGAGTCCGTTAAAATTAAAAAACGTTATATTGATGCTTTTTTGTAAGAAAAGTAAAAAGTCAAAATTAAAAAGTCAAAAGCCTGCCGTAAGCTTTAAGCAGTAAGCTTTAAGCTTGACGATTCAACTACTCCATCACTCAATCTACACTTCAAGTTCCTTACAACCGGCAACGCAAAAAAATTATTTATCGCTCATCATCACATTGGCTCATCCGCTAATTTGTCACATCGGCTAATTTAAAATCTTACTTACTCAACAACTCCACCACTCAACCACTCCTCTACTCCACAATTAAACTTCCATTTTAGCCCGTTATTCCATTGTTATATACAATATAAAATACTATTTTTACAGCAAAATTCTTTAAATAATGAACATTCACGAATATCAAGGTAAAGCTATACTGAAGAGTTTCGGAGTTCGCATTCAGGAAGGTATCGTTGCCGATAACCCTGAACAAGCGGTAGAAGCTGCGAAAAAGTTAAAACAAGATTATAATTCTGATTGGGTTGTGGTAAAAGCACAGATCCACGCAGGAGGCCGCGGAAAGGGCGGCGGTGTTAAACTTGCAAAGAATATCGATGAGGTTAGAGAAAAAGCTAAAGAAATCATCGGTATGCAACTAGTAACTCCTCAAACTGGTCCTGCCGGAAAAAAGGTAAATAAAGTACTTATCGCACAAGATGTTTACTATCCGGGAGCTAGCGAAACCAAGGAATTCTATATGAGTGTTTTGTTGGATAGATCACGCGGACGCAACATTATCATGTATTCTACTGAAGGTGGTATGGATATTGAGGAAGTAGCTGAAAAGACACCTCATCTTATTCAAAAAGAAGAAATAGACCCTTCCATTGGACTTCAAGGATTTCAAGCAAGAAAAATTGCTTTCAATCTGGGACTAAGCGGTGCGGCTTTTAAAGATATGACTAAATTTGTAGCAGCTCTTTACAAAGCTTACGAAGCGACAGACTCTTCTCAATTCGAAATCAACCCGGTTTTAAAAACTTCCGATGACAAAATATTAGCAGTTGATGCTAAAGTCAATTTGGATGAAAATGCATTATACCGTCACGCTGATTATGCTGAATTGCGTGATTTATCAGAAGAAGATCCGACAGAAGTAGAAGCCGGACGCTCCAATTTGAATTACGTTAAACTTGATGGAAATGTCGGTTGTATGGTAAACGGTGCCGGTTTGGCAATGGCTACCATGGATATTATTAAAATTGCCGGTGGAGAACCTGCGAACTTTTTAGATGTTGGTGGTACTGCCAACGCTGAAACAGTCAAAGCCGGATTCAATATTATTTTAAAAGATCCTAATGTAAAGGCTATTCTCATCAATATTTTCGGAGGCATCGTTCGTTGCGACCGTGTAGCTCAGGGCGTCATTGATGCTTATCAGGAAATTGGCAATATTCCTGTGCCTATTATTGTTCGTTTACAGGGCACGAATGCAGAAGAAGCTAAAAAACTTATTGACGAATCAGGACTTGAGGTATTCTCAGCAATTCAGCTGAAGGAAGCGGCTGATTTAGTAACTAAAGTACTTTCTTAGTGCTTGGTTACTGACAACGTATTTCATATGATAAACCTCCGGAAGCGATTTCGGAGGTTTATTGTTAAAGTACCTATTATTTGAATTAGAAACATGATACACACAAGGATAAAAGAACTTTTAAACAGCACAGATTTTGGAAAAACGGTTATTGTAAAGGGATGGATTAAAACCTTTAGAAACAATCAATTTTTGGCTATTAACGATGGTTCTTGTTTAGGTAATATTCAGGTTGTTATAGATTATGAAAACACGGACGAGCGTACATTAAAGCGTCTTACGACAGGGGCGGCCGTCTCAGTAGAAGGTGTTTTGATCGAATCGCTTGGAAAAGGACAACGCGTAGAAGTGAAAGCAAGCCAAATAAGCATCCTAGGTGATAGCGATCCCGAAAAGTTTCCGCTACAGCCTAAAAAACACAGTTTAGAGTTTCTTCGGGAAATCGCTCATCTCCGTTTCAGAACCAATACCTTTAATGCTGTTTTTAAGGTCAGAAATGCCCTGTCCTTTGCTGTTCATCGTTTTTTTAACGAGCGAGGTTTTGTCTATATTCATACCCCTATTATTACCGGATCAGATGCTGAAGGAGCTGGTGAGATGTTCAAAGTTACTACCTTAGATCTTGATAATCCACCACGTAACGACGATGGATCAATCAATTTCAAAGAAGATTTCTTCGGAAAGTCGACCAATCTTACCGTCTCCGGACAATTGGAAGGTGAACTAGCTGCCTTGGCTTTCGGAAACATTTACACCTTTGGTCCTACTTTTCGGGCAGAAAATTCAAACACGACAAGACACCTTGCTGAATTTTGGATGATAGAACCGGAGATGGCCTTTTATGAGCTTAAAGACAACATGGATTTGGCAGAAGAATTACTAAAGCATGTAATTCGTTATGCTTTAGACACTTGCAGCGAAGAGTTGGAATTTTTGAAAAATCGTCTGCAGGAAGAAGAAAAATCAAAACCACAGACGGAGCGTTCCGAGCTCGATTTACTTGCTAAATTGAACTTCTGTTTAGATAATGATTTTGAGCGACTTACCTATACAGAGGCAATTGATATATTGAGACGCTCCAAACCCAATCAGAAAAAACAATTTAAGTATTTAATAGAAGAATGGGGAGCTGACCTTCAATCAGAGCACGAGAGGTATTTAGTGGAAAAGCATTTCAAGAAACCGGTTATTCTCACTGATTATCCGGCAGACATCAAAGCTTTCTATATGCGAATGAACGAGCCGGACGAACAAGGAAGGAAGACCGTAAGAGCTATGGACATTCTATTCCCTGGAATTGGAGAAATTGTTGGCGGTTCACAACGGGAGGAAAGATACGATCTGCTGGTAAACAGAATGAAAGAAATGCATATCCCAATAGAGGATATGAATTGGTTTTTGGATACCCGCCAATTCGGATCTGTACCTCATTCCGGTTTTGGTTTAGGCTTTGAAAGGCTGGTGCTGTTTGTAACAGGCATGACCAATATACGGGATGTAATTCCTTTCCCAAGAACACCAAATAACGCAGAATTTTAGACAGTTAGTTATTTACACGTTATAAGTTACTGCGAAATCCAACTTATAACGTGTATTTTAATTTTCCTGGGCCCCGACATTAAAACTTTTTTCTTCAACGGAGGTTATATATTCATGTTGAGTAGTTAAGTAGTTGAATGGTTGAGTCGTTGATTAGCCAATGTGACAATGGCATAGACTGTGTAGGCTTAAAGCTTATGCTTATAGCTTAAAGCTTACTGCCTATAGCTTATGGCTGAAAGTAACGGTAGTAGTAGCAGTAGCACCTACTGGCAGGTACGCTTTCGACTTTTTAATTTTGAATTTTTACTTTTTAATATGCTTATAAGAATATATCCCGAAAACCCGAACGAACGTGCGATAGAGCAAGTTGTTGCCGTGCTTAAAAAAGGTGGGATTATTATTTATCCTACAGATACCGTCTATGGTATTGGATGCGATATAACGAATCAAAAGGCGATTGAAACGCTCTGTCGGATTAGAGGAATCAAGCCGGAAAAAGCAAATCTATCTTTCATCTGTTATGATTTAACGGATATCGCTCAATACACCAAGCCCATCGATACAGCGACCTTTCGATTGCTTAAGAAATCCTTACCCGGTCCTTTTACCTATATCTTCAATGCAAGTAATCAAGTTCCTAAATTGATGAGTTCAAACAAGAAAACCGTCGGTATACGGGTACCCGACAATAACATCGCCAGGGAAATTGTAAGGCAATTGGGAAATCCAATCGTTTCGGCTTCTATTCATGATGAGGATGAAATTTTAGAATATTCAACTGATCCTGAACTTATCCATGAAAAATTCCAAAATTTAGTAGATTTGGTCATTGATGGCGGTTATGGCGGCAACGAAGCTTCAACTGTGGTTGATTGTACTTCGGGCGAGTTTGATGTCATCCGGCAAGGAAAGGGCGATTTAAGCGTCTATTTATAGTATAAGTACCTGCTTTCTTCTTCCGCTTTACTATTACTTTGCAAGAAATTCTATTAAAGGATCAATAAACCGATCGTAAGCTTCTATATGCGGTAAATGTCCTATCCCCTCTAGTTCAACTAAAGTTGCGTCTTTAATAACTTTTGAGGTTTTTTTGCCAAGTTCGGGATAGTTGCCGAGATTTTGTTGGGCCTCCTTCGGTGCTTTTGCTTTTCCAAGAGCTGTGCGATCTCTTTGTCCGATAATCAGAAGAGTAGATGCTTTTATATTT
The DNA here is from genome assembly GCF_030372825.1 of Olivibacter sp. 47. NCBI lineage: Bacteria > Pseudomonadati > Bacteroidota > Sphingobacteriia > Sphingobacteriales > Sphingobacteriaceae > Olivibacter > Olivibacter sp. 47. The sequence continues at coordinate 2,926,646 of NZ_JAUCNR010000001.1, read as the reverse complement.
GCAAATTCATAACATACCGGTTGGGTAAAAATCATATCGTACAGTAAGGCAGAATTCCAAGCTAAACGTGGATAATCGATGTTGTTTGTAACGCCTGCAAGCATGTCAACCCAAGGGTCGTATTCCTTCTTCCATTTGTTATCATAATAAAATTGTAATTGATAAGCTTTTATGCGCTCATAATTTTGCTTTAATTCGCCGTGGTACCATTCTTCTATACTTATATATGGAACAACCGTTTTCCAGTCTTCTAAACCAATTGGATTCTCCAATATCAGCTTGTCAACCAAATCGGGATACATAAGTGTAAACCTAGTAGCCAACATTCCTCCCATGGAATGACCCAATAAAAAGATTTTAGAGATGCCAAGACTATCTAAAAGAGCCTTGGTGTTTTTTGCAAGTAGTTGAAAACTGTATTGTATCCGTTGAGGCTTGGATGACTTTCCAAAGCCTATTTGATCCGGAATTACTACACGATATCCATTATCGGCCAACGTCTTTGCTGTTTGTTCCCAATACGCACCGTTAAAGTTCTTTCCGTGTAGCAGTACTACAACTTTGCCATTAGCCTGTGCAGGTTTTATATCCATATACTCCATACGCAGTTGCTCCCCCTGATTAACAAGCGAAATGTAGTGCTCAGCAAAGGGGTAAGTAATCCCTTCTAAATTTAGCCCTACGTCCACTTGTCTATGCTGGGCATGGACAGAGCTAGTGCCTATCAATAAAAAAAGAAGGGTAATACGATAGAAATTATTTACAGTCATTTTAGAGTTTCTTTTTTCTTATGCGTTCCCACAAACCTTTTTTCACCGGCTTTTATCGGAATTAAAAGCGCATTTTCTGACGGTGGAATCGGACAATTATACCCTTCACTATAAGCACAATAAGGGTTATAAGCTAAATTAAAATCGATCGTTAGCTGATTGCCCTTAATGTCACTTCGCTTTAAATCCAGATACCTTCCGCCTCCGTATGTCTCCTCATCATTGTAGGATCGGTAAATGGGAGAAAAAGGTAATCGGCATACTTCGGATTATCCATTAAAGCCACACTTTTAAACAACGTGAGTTTTACTGGCGTACCATTGATTTTAAAATGAGCTTCAGCAAAACGTAAATACTTTTTCTCCTTACCGCTATAGGTGGGTATAATAAACGGTTGGTCATCATAGATAAAAGTAAGCACCGCAGTCACTTTGTATAAACTGTCCGGTCCAAAAAAACGGAGATCCTTCAAATCCTTCTCCTTCAAAGGGGCATGTTCATCTGTCAGAAAAGCTTGTTTATAAACTTCTCTTTGCGCCAAGGTCTGTTCAGTGTAGTTCTGCGCTAAAGCATTCGTTACAAAGAAAGATAAAACCACTGCAAAAAAATAGGTAGCAAAGCCTTTATTCATTTTTCAATTTATGTATCACAAACCTAGTCAAAATCTTTTTATTAACCAGCGATTATGTTGGCATTAGCCATAGGGCTTTAGGCTATAAGCGGTAAGCCGTAAGCTTTAGGCTATAAGCAGTAAGCTTTAAGCTTGTGCTACTGCTGACTGCTAATGCAACTAGCTCACTTTGCCGGTTATTACATCGGCAAATTAGCTCATCGGCTAATTTAAAATATTCCCTACCCAACTACTCTACTACTCCCGTATCTGCAAAGCGATAGGTAATTGATATCGAACACGCACAGGTCGTCCATTTTGAATCCCCGGTTTCCATTTAGGTGCTTGTTTCAATAGTCTAACCGCTTCCGGTCCAGTGCCAAATCCTAAGTCCTTCAATACCTGTATATCAGTAAGGGAACCATCCTTCTCTACAATAAAACTTAAAAATAATTTTCCATTAATACCGTGAGATTTAGCCTCTTCAGGAAATTTGTAATTTCTAGCCACGTATTCCATAAATGCTTTTATCCCACCCGGAAATGTAGGGCTTACTTCTACATTTACAAAAACTGCTTGGGTCTCCCCTCCTTCTGTGATGGCGGTCATTTCATCTATAGCTCCTACTTTTGTATCGATAGTTATTGCTGCAGTTGGATCGCCAGTAATCGTTGTCGGTCCGGGATTGGCGCTTTTTAACATTTCCATAGTGGGAGGTTCTCCCGCCGCTTGCGTATGTGGTACCACTTTAGGTGCCGTCATTTTTACCTGGTCTGTCCGCGAACGCCGTTGGGATTCTCTCGGCAACAGAGGTACAACTTCCACCTTTTTTTCGAGCGGTACCTCCTGTAAAACCAATTCGTCATTATCTGAAATCAATTGAAAGGTGGCGTCCTTTTTAAAATGAGCAATTCCGACAACAACGCCTACTGTTATTAAGAAAGATAAGATGCCAAATAGCAGCGCTTTCGACAGATCGTGATGTGCCTTCTTACGAATTACGTAAGCACCATATAACTTATTTCTGCCTTCAAAAACAAGATCTAACCAAGAACCTGTCAGGATACTTAATTTAGGGTTTAACATAGCTTGAGCGATTAAATTCGACAATTTACATTTATCTATAAGATCACTGTAATGACAGTTTTCCATAAGTAGTTTTAAGCAGACAAACACTTATACCTGAAAATCAATAGATTATATTTACTATTTTTTTATACCTTTGTCAAAATTTTTAATAAAACTCTTTTTGCATTTGCTTAAGGCGCATACCAAAAGAACGAAAGATAACGTTTAAGGTATAGTGAAAAGACAAGACAAGAAGTAGCATAAATGAACTATATATTATTTTTATATCTTCTATCGATTTCGGCAGGAGCAATTGAGACTGCAAATCAGCCAAGAGCGAACAAGATATCAACCACCACCATTCATAATTTAGTTTTAAAAAGGTTACCAACCCAACGATATAATGAATCCTTTAATTTCATCAACCCTGCAAAGGATACCATTACAAATGTCGAAGGTTTATCTTCGTTTTATCAGAAACTCCTAGCCTTGAGGGCTGGCCAAAGACATCGTGTCAATATTGTACAAATCGGCGATTCCCATATACAGCCGGATATTATTTCTCGAGAAGTACGGGCGGGGCTACAGGATTTTTTTGGTGATGCCGGACGAGGTTTGGTTTTTCCTTATCAAGTCGCTCGGACCAACGGTCCACTGGATATTACCAGTTCAACTTCTACCCGGTGGTTACCAAGTAAAATAAGTCATCAACGTACACCGGCGGCTAGTGGCATCTCCGGATTTGGCTTAAGAAAAATCCATAGTCAGGGCTTGATTAGGTTGTCACTAAAACCTGACTTACAGGCAAAACAACAATCTTTTGACTATATTAAACTCTTCGTGAGTCAAGGATCATGGAATATTCGTGCCATAGGTAACGATGCGAATACCTACACCATTGATCAATCGACGCCAGACGGCTTAGAAACCAAGGAAATCTTACTGAAGGACTTTGCTACGGGCTTTAATATAAGCCCCTTAGCATCGACTCCCAGCTTCTTCGGTGCTTCACTGGAGAAGCGAAATAATCCGGGTGTGCTATTTCATACCATCGGTGTAAATGGCGCACGCTACGAGCAATACAATAAGGAACCTTTATTTTGGAAGCAGCTTCCTGCGCTAAATGCCGATCTATATATCTTATCCATGGGAACGAATGAGGCTTTTTACAATGGAATGACGGAAGAAATTTACATTAATCAAGTTGCTGAAACCGTAGCCAAAATACAAACGATCGACCCACGCGCGTCCATACTTATTACAACAACGGCTGAATCATTCAAGAATGGCCGTAGTAATCCCATGATTGAACGACTCAATTTGGCCTTAAAATTTTATTGTAACAAAATGGGCATTCCCCTTTGGGATTTGTTTGACATTACCGGGGGGGCAGGTTCTTCCCTTGCTTGGTTGAAAAATAATTTATTGCAAGCTGATAAAATTCATTATCAGCAAAAAGCATATAGCATGCAAGGAGCTCTTCTGTTCGATGCAATGGCTAAAGGTTATAATGAGTACCTTTCGACCGCATCGGAACCTTCTCTGTCTAAATTAGCGACTAAAACTGCAGATAGATAGGCATAACCGGTTCTGCGGATTTGAAGAGGCCATACAATATTAAAAAGCAAAAGAAAACGATCAGGTAGGTTACCAATGAGATAGGGCCGAATCCCTCCACAACCTCATCTGCAAAATTATCAGGGATAAAGTGAATACTTAAGGCCAGCAACATCATCGCCAAAACGGTTTTATAGTTAGCGTAAAAGCTTGCCAGACGTCGAAACTAACTTCATTAGCGATTTTTGAAATCATAACTACTGATGTGTCATAATCAGGAGCCTTAAAGAATATCCAGCAAAAGCATACCAAATGAAAGGTAACAAGTACTGCCAGCGTTTGATAGAGCCAAGTATTCTTTAGCCCGTCCATCCATTTTCCCGTTATCAGCATCCAAATCTTATGTAAAGCCAAAGCTAAGCCATGTAAGGCTCCCCAAATTAAGAAGTTAAAGCTTGCTCCATGCCAGAATCCGCCCAACAACATCGTGGTTAATAAGTTCATATTGGCTGCTACACCAGACATTTTCCATTTTATTAAGCCGGGGATCAGTAATACGATTGAAATACCTGCACATAAAATGCCGGCGTACTGATTGTTTAGGCCTAATAGATGTTTGCTACCAAAAAATACAGCAACGAAAAACAATAGACAGAATAAATAGGTGCTAAAAGTGCTTTTCCTGTTGCCACCCAAAGGAATATACAAATAATCGCGTAACCAGGACGAGAGTGAAATATGCCATCGTCTCCAGAACTCTGTTATATCGCTACTTTGGTAAGGAGACAGAAAATTAGGCGGAATACTGAAGCCAAGCCACTTAGCAATTCCAATTGCAATATCGCTATAGCCGCTGAAATCACAATAAATAACGATAGCATATCCATAAACGGCAAAGAGATTCTCCAGTCCGGTATAACGGGACGGGTCATCAAAGACATAGTCGACAAAATTCAGGGTAATATAATCCGAAATGATTAACTTTTTTATTAAGCCCGAAATGATCAAATAAAAACCTTTAGCAAAATCTTCATCCCGTAAAAAATAAGGCTTATTTATTTGTGGCACAAAATCGTGCGCCCTTACGATCGGGCCCATCATTAACTTTGGAAAAAAAAGACAAAAACAACAGATATTCACTGAATTTCTTTGCAGGCTTAAAATCCCTTCGATATACATCGATGTTATAACTGAGGTTCTCAAAAGTATAGAAAGAGATTCCAATAGGCAATAAAATATTCAATGCACTAAAGTCAGTATGAAAGAATTGGTTGCTAATGGATAAGAAAAAATTCGTATACTTAAAGTAAAACAACAATCCTAAATTGAAAAAAATGCAGCAGACAAGCAAGGAAAGCCGATACCGGCGACTTCGGCGTTTATAAATCGCATGTGAAAGCCAATAATTGACAATTGCAGAAATGACAACTAAGCTAACGAAATAGCCACTTGCTTTATAAAAGAAGTAAAGCGAGAAGCCACAAAAAATATAACGGCGAATGGCATAACGATTTCTAAAAATGTAATATAGTATAATAAATAGCGCAAAGAAAAAAACAAAGAAACCATTGTTAAAGAGCAAGGGATTTTTCGGATCATACAGAAACGATTTTGCAAGCGCAGAAAAATCAATTTCAATGGGCGCTAATTTCCAATCCATATTAATCAGTTCCATTTAAATTTGTGTTTTCAGATTTCTTCACTTGCTTATTAATTGCCTCAAATAGATGCTTCGCCAACAATTTAGCGCCCAACGCATTGGGATGCACGTAATCTTTATTCGCTAAACTGGGATTTTGCGTAGCCCAATTTACCATCGAATTTTTGCCTCCCATTGCTGCATATAGACTAAAGAAAGCACAATCCGTTTGTTTCGCCAGTGCGGCCTGTTCCTTGATAAGTGCTTCAATACCTACCGCTGACTGATAGCCCTCGGGATACCTAAAAGCACGGTCGCCAGTTCCTACGATAAGCACATCGGCCTTAGAAAAACATGCCTTCATTTTTTAACAACCGGAATCGCTGCTCGCTTGTACCAAGTAAAATTGGTGTCATCCGGCTTATATAAGACGTTTACACCGTACTGAAAAATAATTAAATCATAAGGGTTTTGCTCGTTGATTTCCTTGAGCAAATCTGCATTAATCTTCCCTAATTCCAAACCTGAAATGCCTCTAAATGAAAAGTTGTCTACGATAACACCTTGATCTGATTCGAAGCTCAAGCCAAATAGTGGGAGTTTCCGGTCAGCAGAGGAAACAACAATGGATTTATCTTTATTATGGGCTACGAGTGTACGGTTAAATAGTGATGTCCGTTCCAGCATCATCGTTTTTTTATTAACAACCACCGATGCGCTGTCTGTTGCCGGTCCGTGTAACAGATACTTACCTAGCACTATTGAGGTATCTTTACTGGTATTATCTTTGATTTTAACCCAATCGTTTCCAGATGAAAAAAACACATGGCCGGAAATAAATAAATCTTGCTTTTTAGTATTTTTAAAGTTGAAATCCCTCCAGTTAGCGGAAGACGACGCGATAGCCGTGCGTCTAAATTGGGCAACCTGCGATGCTATAGGAACAAAACCGACACCACTTCCCCCATAAGCCTGTTGCAGTAAACTTCTTAACGTTTGGGATAACAAGTCGCCTTCAATCATACTGTCACCTAAATAAGCGATTCTCACCTTCGTCTTTTTGCCATTTTTCAAGGCAATGAGTTTTTTTATAAATCGTGATAAGGCAACACTTTCGGAGTCTATGTTAAAGGAAATAATGTCAGATTGATTCAGGTTTAGGGGAAGTGCTTCGGCAGACACAATTACCTTTTCCTTGGAGCTATCACTTGCGGTCATAAATGCTTCATCTATTGAAGCATTTGAATGCATTGTAAGGGAGTCATTCTTTTTCTCGTCGTTGTTTTGCTTCACCTTCTTGCTTCCTGACGTGTATCTATTTTGGTGAAGCGCAACATTCTCTCGTGGCTTTACAATTACATCGGAAATTAAATTAATACGATCAAAGGGTTCCCACTTTTTACGATAGGCAATATTGATATATGAAAATACTAGATAAAGAAGTAGGCTAAAGAAAATAAACTGAAATACACGTTTATTAGCATTCATAAAGACATCTAATATATCATAAGTTATATCTTGAGATGGTCTTTAGAATACGTGTTTTCCATGTTTGAGGATGGGTGGAATATCCTGATTTACTTATAGCATCGACCCACTTGGAGGCATCGTCCGTACCTTTTAATCGGGAATAAAAATACTTACCGGAAATCAGTTTACAAAAATGTATAAATGACCCCATTGCGGAACTATATTGTCTGTATCGACTTTTGATACCGTGCGTTTGCTTTAGTTTATTAGAGCCTACGATACCAAAATGATTATGCAATAATTTAGAATTCCTACTTTGCCCGTTTCCGGACTCCAGGATAGCAATACCTAAAATTACCGACGAAGGTATCCCGTAAGCTTTTGAAAGCGAATCTGCTATCGATTTATGATTGTTTATATATTTTGTTTGCGCAAAACTTATATTTACACAACCTAAGTACAAAAGTGCCAGAAATAAAACTTTAGATCCGACTGAACGTATTGTTCGAATGTTTTTTCCTATCATATTTCTATTTTAAGAATACACAATCGTTCTTTACATTTACAATGCGACTAAGTTAGTTCAGCATTTTCCCCCGCTAGTAAGAACATTCCACTCTAATTCAGCTACCTTTCTCAGAGATTGTGCGAAAATAAGTGTTTAATTTTTCTTTTGAAACACAAATCAACTAACTCACTGATTATAAGACATATAAAAAAAACAAACCAGTTGTAGTTATTAAACACTAACATATCATTAACTCTATTTTTTTGATTTTATTATATTCGTTCGAAAAAATCTCATCAAGACGAGTGGATTAGGGGTCAGTCGTATCATCCTTATGTTTAATAGATACCCCATATAGAAGATTAATTGAAAATAAAAAAATATATGAAACCTAGGATAATCATCGAATATTGCCCTAAATGTGGGTGGCTTTTGCGTGCGGCTTATATGGCTCAGGAAATTCTTACCACCTTCACCGAAGACCTCGAGGGTGTACTTCTAAAACCGAGTGTTGTCAGTGGACGCTATACAATACGAATTGACGATCAGGAAATTTTCGACCGCAAGCGGGCAGGTGGTTTCCCTGAGGTGAAATCGCTGAAACAAGTCATTCGGGATCATGTTAATCCGGGTAAAGATCTAGGGCATTCAGATCGTTGAGAATGTTGAGTGGTTAAATTGTTGATTAGCCAATGAGCCGATTAGCCGATTAGCCAATGTGACAATGTGACAATGGCGTGGACCCTGCGAGCTTAAAGCATACCGCGTATAGCTTAAGGCTTACTATAAAACCGAAAGCTGGTTGCTGAAAACTGACCATTGCACACCGATTTAAATTTTACTAAGTTTGTTAAACGATTACCAACAATAAATTGTGATGATAAAGACCTTATTTAGCTTCGTATACTTTCTTTCAGTCAGTTCTTACTTACTAGCTCAACCTGCTTTAAAGAAACTATGGCAAACAGATCATCTGGACGTTCCTGAATCTGTTTTGATTGCAGAAGAAAGTAACACCCTGTATGCAAGCTTAATAGGCCCCGGCAATCACACAGCAACAGACGGCAATGGGTCCATCGCAAAATTAGATCGTAACGGAAAAATTATAAATGCGCAATGGATTACCGGCCTCAATTCACCTAAAGGATTAGGCGAATTTAAAGACAAACTTTATGTGGCAGATTTAAAAGAACTGGTAATTATCGACATACCCGACAATAAAGTGTTAAAAAAAATTGAAATCCCCCAAGTTGGTATGCTAAACGATATTACAATCGATCCACACGGAATCGTCTATGTATCCGATTCAAAGGGTGGAAAAATTTACTGCTATAAGAATGGCAAAGTTGAAGTTTTTCTGGACGGTCTCGTAAACCCCAATGGCCTCTTTGCGGCAGACAACGGTTTATATTTTTTAGATAGCGGTTCGCTTTTCTATTTAAATAAAAACAAACAAGCCGATAAAATTGCAGAGGGAATGGAAAAATCTACTGACGGCTTGCAAAAAGACGGCGACAACTTTTTGGTGAGCGCATGGATTGGTGTCCTCTACTATGTCACGAAAGATGGAAAAGTAACTACACTTCTTGATACTAAAGCCGAAAAAATGAATACAGCAGACTTCGCTTTTGATCGCGCGTCGCGCCAGCTGTATCTTCCTACTTTCTTTAAGAATCACATTATCGCCTACCAGGTTCAATAAATTGACGGGGCCGGTGAAGGTAGCACGTAAAGCTTCGGCCTAAAGCTAAATTTAGTACCTTTGCGATCTAAAGGCTAAAGAATTGGACATGATCAAGGTTGGAAAACTAAATACGCTTAAAATTGTAGGCTCTGACAATTTACAATATACACTCTCGGATGACGAATCGAACATCGTCTCCTTACCCCACACAAACACCTTATCACCGATTTCCAAAGATGCGGAGGAAATTACGGTATTTGTATATACCAATAAACAAGGGGCATTAACCGCAACTACCAAGAAACCTTATGCAGAAGTAGGCGATTATGCCTTATTAAAGGTCGTCGCCGAAGCTCCAAATGGTGTATTTATGGATCTGGGCATTGAAAAGGACCTCTTCGTCCCAAAAAAAGAACAAAGATGGCCTATGGTTAAGGGAAAAAGTTATCTTATTCACATTTATCTAGATCCATTGAACAACCACATGGTGGGTTCTTCAAGATTGAACAAATACATTGATAGAGATGAACTTAGTGTCGAAGTTGGAGATGAGGTGGAGTTGATTATCTCAGAAGAAACAGATTTGGGATATAATGCAATTATAAATAATCGGCATATAGGGCTCTTATATGCGAATGAAGTGTTTGAAAATCTCCGTATCGGAAATAAACGAAAGGGCTGGATTAAAAAAATATACCCCGATGGAAAAATAGACTTATCCTTACAACCTTTGGGGTATGAACATATTCTTAATAGCAGAGAGATGATTATCGATTTGCTGAAAAAACGAAATGGACGTATACCGCTAGGAGACAAAAGTTCGCCGGAAGAAGTATATAAGATTCTTAAGATAAGTAAAAAAACCTTCAAAAAAGCTATTGGTGCTCTTTATAAAGAACGGCTGATCGAGATCAGTGATGAGGAAATAAAAGAAACAAAACAATAATGGTATTCGGACTGGAGAAAAAAGAAATCAAGCACGTTTATAAAACCTCAATCATTCAGCAGACAGCATTTTGGTCAGAAGTAAAACAACAACAAGGGATCGCTAGTTTAGCTATTAACTTCAAAGTGAATAAACCATCTATTTTCAATGGTTCACCCACCGGAAAATCAGCCTATATAGAAACAGACGTCCTTATTTTACTTCAACATATCGATAATGAGCATACAATTGCTTATATTCCCTATGGGCCTGAAATTGAGCCTCACGAAGAAAACCAAGGAAAATTTCTGGAAGAATTTTCTGAATCATTACGTTCTTATTTGCCGAAGAATTGCATTACGATACGTTACGATCTTGCCTGGCAATCGCAATGGGCAACAGACCCGGAACATTTCGATAAGTATGGTAATTGGAATGGTCCTCCGGAAAAGAGATATCAAGAATTTAGGTTAAACATTAGTACACAACACTGGAATCTCAAAAAGTCTAATTCAGACATTTTGCCATCAAATACAATATTTCTTGACCTCAGAAAAGAACCGAAGGCGCTGCTGGCGGCCATGAAGCCAAAAACCCGTTACAATATTAATCTGTCTGGTAGAAAGGGTGTGCATATTCGAGAAGTAGGTTTAGATAAACTTGATGTATGGTATGCTTTATATCGGGAAACTGCAATCAGAAATAATATTCATCTGAACAGTATTGAATATTTTCGTTCTGTGTTGAAGGCTAGGGCCGAAAATAGTGCATCCCCTGCCGAAGTGCAACTTTTGGTAGCAGAAGTAGATGGGATACCCCTAGCGGCCATGTTTTTAGTTCTTAGTAACAAGCGCGGAACTTATCTGTATGGTGCGTCATCGTCTATCAAACGGAACTATATGGCCACCTATGCACTACAATGGAGGGCTATGCAAATTGCCAAAAGCAGGGGTTGTGAAGAATATGACTTTTTCGGTGTATCACCACGACCCGATCCCGCGCATCCGATGTATGGCCTCTTCAAGTTCAAATCGGGTTTTGGAGGTAACCTACATCACCGAATGGGGTGCTGGGATTATCCACTGGATCAAGATAGGTATATACTGTTTAAAGCATCCGAAATGAAGAGCCAGGGATACCACCTTTAAGCTGTACCTTATAATTGGCTCGGTAGGTAACCAAAATATCGCTTAAACGCTTTTGTAAAGTTATAAGGATCGGCGTATCCTAAGGTGTAAGCAACTTCTGCAATGGTGCTATGGGTGTCTAATAGGATTTGCCTTGCATATTCCATTCTGCATTGCATTAAATAATCAAAAACGGTACATCCGAAAAGCTGCTTGAATCCCTTTTTTAGTTTGAAATCGTTCAAGCCTATTTCCCGAGCTATTTGTTTTAATGTCAGCGGATCAAATATATGTTGCTGAACGAATAGCTTGGCTGCATGCAGGCGTTCTATATCAGCAGGCTTTATAAACAAAAAAGGCTGTTCAGGCATTGACTCGGCTTGCTGTGCCTGTAAAAAAAATAGCTCCGTCACTTTGGATTCCAAGTACAGTCTACGCATTTGACCGACATAAGGACATGCTAGAATCTCGTTAATGACCGTGTGTTGTTGATGGGTTATTGGCATGGGCCCACGGGAGATATCCGCTTCCCTCCCTGCGTGCACCTCGTTCCAAAAACGCTCAAGGCATGGCAAGTCCGTTGCTATCAAACGCTCGAAATAAGGTTCTTGCATACAAATCCCAAATGTTTCCACCCGATTTCCGCGTAACGAATAATCCCCCTCAAAGTTAGGCATATAACCCAATATATGCCGATTCGGCTCGACGTGATATTCCTGTCCGGAAGATATGGGTTTGGCAGAAGAGATTCCTTGCAGCGAAAAATACATATTAAGGCTAGGTTCCTCTTGGCAGTCGCTGATAGTAAGCTCCAATTCTTTCAATCCCTTCAGCGAAAAAATCTCAATGCCCGCTGACTTAAATAGAATATTTTCCGACAATTCATCCGCGCTTATGAGGTAATTGTCTTTTAGTGAAAAGGAGGATGGTGCTACTATTTCTTCCATAAAAAACGCGTCTCGAAAGACTTGAAAAGGGTAATACCATTACCACAAGATACCATCAAACTTAGAAAATTTAAATTTGAAATCCAACCTATTTAGCAAGGAAAACGTTATTGCTACCCTGACTAATAAATCCGTTTTGAAGGGATAAAAATCCGTTTAGGAAGGGTTGTCCAGGATTATTTCAAGCAATTTTGAAATTAAATGAAATAGGTGGGATTCAATTGTTAAAATCGGGTCTCGACCTTATAACAGAAAAGCTAAGGCATTCCATTTAACAACATTTTATAATGAAAGCATTTACACTAGGAAAATTTAAACCCGTCATTAATCTTCCTTCATCGGCAACGCCTCACAACTTAATTTCTGTATTTAGAACGGATGTAACCAATAAAAAAGATGCTGACCATATTATTAAGCTTCTTAAAAAGCAATACCCTGATGGCAGATTTAATTTTGATCTCGAAGACAGCGATAAGGTGTTCCGGATTGAATATAAACGTGATATTATTGTTGACGTCATAAGAATGTTCAGAATAAAACGATTCACCTGCGAAACGCTCATCTAAATAGCGGGATTAGCTCAGAAAATCCAATATTTGCGGACGGGCCTCCACGAGGAGGTCTGTTTTGTCTTTTAATTGAACATATTCATCATCTACGTGTATCCACGTTCCATCCCATTGTATTTGAATATCTCGCCCCCTTATAATTTTCCAGGGCCCTTTTTTGTCTTTCCCAATGCCACATTTTTTACATATTCGATAAAAACGTCTCGTTGGCCCTCCTCCAGTAAGACGACTTCAAACAGGCCGTCGGTCATATCCGCCTCAGGTGCCAGCTTCAAATTGGGGCCTATTGAACAAATGTTGAGCACTTCTATAAGTAAGTATTTCCCTGTTATTTTTTTTCCGTCAATAGTGATATGAGCTTGTCTTGCTTCGTAACTTAAACTAATCGTCAACAGCGTATGTAATGCCAGACTAATTTCATCTTCTTTGCTTTCCAGATTATCAGTTTTTATCTTTTCCATTTCTCGCATGAGTTTAGGTAGCAAACCAACACCGAAGCTTTCCAAAAAGAAATTTTGCTCAACGCCTAAATCAACCGCGCCCACATCTACTTTTTTGATATTCTTTTTTGCCAGACGGTTTAGTAATTTTTTTATGTTATCCGGACTACCTAATGTTAAGGCGACATTATTAGCTGTACCCATTGGCAAAAGACTTAATAATAGCTTCTTATCCAACCATGTTCGTTTAAGTAAAACACTAGCCACTTTCCGCACCGTTCCATCACCCCCCACGATTAGGATGATATCAATAGCCTTATCGATTTTCTGCCATTTTTTTTGTCGTATCGAGCTATAAATCGCATTATATCCCGCTTCTTTTATTGCATTTACCAATTCATTTTTTTGGTGGTCTTTATCACCCGCTTTAGGGTTATGCAAAATCAATATGGTTTCCTTCATATAGTATTAGTGCATCAATGGCACATTTTAAAAACATTAAAGAGCCTTAGATGTTTGCTAATTAAGAATAAGAGGAATTAGCTATGAGAATATTGGTAACGAACGACGATGGGATATACAGTCCGGGCATTGCGGCCCTAGCGAAAATTGCAGCCAACTTTGGAGAAGTAACCGTAGTAGCCCCTGATGTGGAACAATCCTCCATGGGACATGCAGTAACTCACTCAAGACCCTTATCTTACAAAAAATCACCTGTTGAATTCCCTGGGATTAACGCCTATCGCGTCAATGGAACACCGGCAGACTGTGTTGCACTTGGAACACATTTATATCACCACATTGATGTTGTTTTATCAGGCATTAATATGGGGACCAATTTGGGAAATGCGATGTGGCATTCAGGGACCCTTGCAGCGGCTAAGCAAGCTGTCTTATTAGGCATTAAAGGAATTGCCTTAAGTACACCGGTAGGCAAATCAGAACCTGATTTTGATTTATTAGCTCCTCATGTACACCAAGTGCTTGAGCAGTTGTTACAACGTACAACCTTAAGCCTTTATAATGTTAACTTTCCGAGTAATCCCCAGGGGATCGCCTGGACAAAACAATCAGTGCGGCTTTACGACGGAACGATTATACCCGGGACGGATCCTTTGGGAAGAAAACACTACTGGTTTACCGTTACCCCCTTAGAACCTGCGGAAAAAGGAACGGATCGCTGGGCTGTCGAAAATAATTATACCTCTGTCACTCCGCTGAGGCTCGACTTAACAGACGAAATAAAGTTACGGCAACTCGAAGAGACTTGTCCATGGCAAGTATCGGCTTCTTCCTGAATATTTCTTAATATTCAATTAACATAAAATTTACAGCATTACTGTATTTTTGATACATGATCATTTTTTGGATTGCTGCACCGATTTACATATTAGCACTTATTGTATCAGTAAGTATGGGCATAAAACGAGGCGCTCTTTTTATTGGGTTTCTCTTATTAATTACGCTCCTATTGTATCTCATGTTTTTCCATTCGACAGAGTCGGCATTAGGGGTTGTAATAATTGGTGTCATTACTTATTTAATGAGTAGTAAGCGCTAGTTAAGTCCCCGCTTCCAGTCGATCTATTTGCTTAAAGTAACGCAGTCGATAACTGTTCATAGCCACTGTCATCAGTTGCTCGGTTAATTTATTGTTAGCAACAGCTCCTACAACAGCCCCTATAATAGGAATTAGCTGTGCTAATTTTGCCAAATCAAGATAATCTCTATATTCCTGCTGAAAATCCCGCCAGTCGAAATGATCCACATCGGATGGAAGTGTTTGTATAAATGTTGTCCAATTCTCCATTCTTGATAAGATCTCTTTTCGTTTCTGCTGGCTGCAGAAAGTAATTTTGAAAACATATAAGATAAATAAGCGCTCCTTGTAGTCTTTTACATTGAATCCGTAAATAGATGCGATCTCAAACAACAGCTTTATTTTAATTGCCAGAAAAGCGGGAAAATCTGCAAGTCCCATTAAAATCCCCCCTGCTCCCGTCACGGCACCTTCGATGGTCGCCGCATTTTTATAATGTCTACCTACCCGTTTTACATATGCTTCCTGCAACTGCAATGACCTTCCCTTTTTTATGGTAGAGCTTGTATACTGTGAGCCGAACAATACCGCTTTCACCATTTTCTCGATTGTTACCGTGATAACTTGATGGATCTTTTCGGGAATGAGCGCATTCATTTTTGTCTGAATCCCTTTTGTCAGTTTGCTGCTAACCGAAGGGGCTTTTAACATACGCTGCTTCCAATCCTGCATTTCCCGATAGGCTTTTTCTTCATAGCTGTTTAACATTGCATCGCGTGTTTAATCAAACATTTTATCTTTTCAAAGGTTAATATAAAAAAACCTCATGAATCCTACACTTAGGAACAGCAATATAGAGATTCGTGAAGGTTATTGAAGATGAATATACATATTTTCAAAAAAAACCGATTATGGAACAGTTACTTAGCATAGATTTACTCAGAAGGCTGAAGCTCAACGGGTATACCGCATTGATACCAAAAGCTAAGAGGAATAACACCCAGGTTTTTGCTATTTCAAACTATCCTGTTGAAGAACTAAAAAGTAATGCAAAAGAAGCTCCTTTGCATGAAGATAACGTATTGGCAATTGAAGATTTGCTACTGCACGAAGATGAATTAACACTTGAGGGAATTGTTGTATTACCGGATGAAGACTTATCCTCCGCTTTATAAAAGGAATCAGGATAGCATACTTAATTTGCATCAAACAAGCGGACGGTTTGAGTAATCAAAACTTAAGCCCCTTCACTTTCATATGCCGAACCCTATACCTGATCTAAAGGTTTTCTTTTCCGGTCCTTAATTTGCTTAAAATGAGAGGGTGTTAACCCGGTGATTTTTTTAAACTGCGTAGATAGATGTTGAACGCTACTATAACCCAGTTTATACGCGATCTCACTCAATGTCAGCTCATTATATACAAGTAGTTCTTTAGCTCTTTCAATACGTTGCAAAATAATAAATTGCTCAATCGTAAGCCCTTCTGTCTGCGAGAATAAAGTACTAAGATAGTTATAGTCAATCGTTAGCTGTTGCTGGAGAAAAACGGAGAAGTTCACTTTCATGTTAATTTCGTCAACGTTGTGTATCCGTTCGATCAACAAGGTCTTCACCTTTTCAACCAATTTTTGCCTCTTATCATCAAGAAGTTCGAATCCAACCGCAGTCAATTCCTCTCTCAACATGTGATACCGTTCTTTAGGTAGGGCCTCCTTTAATGCGATCTCGCCTAAACTTACCGATACGGGTTGAATGCCCATCGTGTCCAAAATTTGTCTGACCACCATCACACAGCGATTGCATACCATATTTTTAACGAATAATCTCATGTCAGCGATATCCATTGTTATTAGCGATTTCACACAAAGTTCGGTAAAGAAAATGAAGAAGACATTATATAATTTCTTAAATTTTTTACAAGTTCCACGCCTCTACCCTACCTCTTCCAGCGCCAAGCGAATCGTAGCATAAATATAATCAAGTTCTTCATCCTTTATGCAATATGGGGGTAATAGATAAATCACATTGCCCAATGGTCGCATTAAGATCCCTTTTTGCAAAAAGTAATCGTAGAGTTGATCTCTTAAGGGGTTAAAATAGTTCGTTACATCGTCCGAACGCCATTCAATAGCCAGAATTGTTCCTAAAAAGCGGATTGTCTGTACGTTGCGATGCCCTCTAATGGATCGCGCAAAATCGATATGGCGTGTTGTTATCCTTTGTATACAAAGCCGGGTTTCCTCTTTAAGCAGCAGGTCTAAACTTGCCAATGCAGCAACACATGCTAGTGGGTTCGCTGTATAAGAATGACCATGGAACAACGTTTTCGTTCGATCATTTGATAAAAAAGCGTGATAAATCGGTTCCGTGCACGATGTGACACCTAAGGGAAGTGTACCGCCGGTTAAGCCTTTCGATAAACACATGATATCCGGTTGTGTGTGCAAATAATCAGCAGCAAAGAGCTTTCCGGTTCGTCCGAAGCCCGTAAATACTTCATCTTGTATAAGTAAAATACCGAGTTCTTTGCAGAAACACAACAGCTCACTCAAGTGACTAGCTTCATACATTTTCATGCCTGCCGATCCTTGCACAAGCGGTTCATAAATAAAACAAGCAACCTCCTGCCGAATAGCATACAATTTTTCTTTAATTGTTTTTAGACTGAGTTCGTTTGGTACTTCCAGGAAGATAACTTCAAAGAGATAATTTTCAAAGGGTTTTGTCCAATTACTTCTTGCACTCACCGACATGGTGCCAAAGGTATCACCGTGGTAAGCGTCTTTCAGCGCAATAATTTTCTTTTTACATTGTCCAGTGTTATGCCAATACTGCAAGCACATTTTTAATGCTATTTCAACCGCAGTAGACCCATTATCGGAATAAAATATCTTACGCTGGTTGTCCGGTAAAATGCTCAATAAGCGCTCGGCTAGCTCGATAGCAGGCGAATGCGTAAAACCGGCGAATATCACATGCTCCAACTTGTGCAATTGCTTATAAAGTTGCTCCGCAATATAAGGATGCGCATGTCCATGTAAATTAACCCACCAAGAAGATATCGCATCGATATAGGAACGCCCATCTTCTGCATAAAGGTAGACGCCCTTTCCTTCAACAATAGCGATGGGAGGCCCATCTATCGGCAGCTGTGAATAGGGATGCCAAACAGCCGCTACATCACGCTGTGAGAGTGTTGTCTCGTGATTCATAAGTTAACCTAAATCTAATTTTTGATTTTCTTTTAAGGAGAATGGATGAAGCCCCAGCAACTCAAACATTGCTCTATCCTCCGTCAGCTTCGGGTTCGGTGTTACTAACAATTCCTCGCTTTCACTTGTAAAAATAGAATTAGCACCTGCCAGAAAGCACCAGGCTTGTTCGATTGTAGACATTTCGGATCGACCTGCACTGAGCCGTACCATCGCTTTTGGCATTAAAATACGAGCTGTTCCAATCATTCGTACCAT
The DNA here is from genome assembly GCF_030372825.1 of Olivibacter sp. 47. Lineage (NCBI taxonomy): Bacteria > Pseudomonadati > Bacteroidota > Sphingobacteriia > Sphingobacteriales > Sphingobacteriaceae > Olivibacter > Olivibacter sp. 47. Next base: position 2,908,320 of record NZ_JAUCNR010000001.1, on the reverse strand, counting down.
TTCCCATATCTGCACCTTTGGCAAATCTGCCAATGGCGTACCACTGACGCGAGCTAAGGCATTAATCGGCACCGATTCTGGATGGCTCGGCATAGTGGCCAGTTTGTGAAGCATGGCGATCCGATCCTCTGCTGATTCTCCTAGACCAATAATTCCACCACAACAGACCGATATGCCAGCTCGCCTGACATACTCCAAGGTATTCAATCGGTCGTTAAAATTACGCGTGCTTATGATCTCCTGATAATAATTTTCTGAAGAATCGAGGTTGTGATTATAAGCCGACAAGCCAGCTTCCCGCAAGCGTTTTGCTTGATCAGCCGTTAGCATCCCCAAGGTACAGCAGACTTCCAGCCCTAAGGCGTACACACCTTTAACCATTTCCAATACGTTATCAAAATCACGGTTATCCCGTACTTCACGCCATGCCGCCGCCATACAGAAGCGTGTTGATCCAGACTCTTTTGCCCTTTTTGCACAAGCTATCACTTCTCCTACGTCCATTAATGGTTTAACCTTAATATTGGTGTGGTACCTGGCGGCCTGTCCGCAATATGCACAATCTTCCGGGCACCCTCCTGTTTTTATTGATAGTAAGGTGCAAACCTTAACTGTAGACGGATCATGCCACTGGCGATGAATGTGTGCCGCCTCGTAAGTTAAAGTCAACAAACTCATATGGTAGATACGGCGTACTTCTTCGATCGACCAATCGTTGCGAATTTTATTTTGCTGATTCATTTTTTTTTATTTTACTATTTATCGATAAGTGTAAGCTACTGTAACGGATCGCTTCGTTATTTATTGAACTCAATTCAGGAACATGGATGATAGGAATCTCCTCGGAAACGTGACTCTCTATCGCCTCTTCGGAAGCTTTATTCATATTGCCATTAAATACCAGCGCCCTTATACGAACTTCTTTTCTACGTAAAACTTCATAGGAAAGAAGACTGTGGTTAATGCAGCCCAAGTAGTCTCTTATCACCAATATGGCTGTTGCACCAAGTTGCTTTATTAAATCAATCATAAAGAAATCACCTGATAAAGGCACGAGCAAGCCACCTGCCCCTTCAATAATCAACCGATTGGCAGTAAAAGGTGGTTGAAAATCATCTGGGTGAATAGCAATGTTCTCCGCAGCAGCCGCCTCATGTGGCGAAGCCGCCAATTGCAGCCGAAATCGCTCTTGATGAATGTGTGTCGATTCCGCATTTACCAAATGCTTGACTCGTTCACTGTCTGTATTGTCTAAGTCTCCGCACTGAATTGGCTTCCAATAGTCGGCTTTCCAATAAGATGCCAATACCGCTGAGACAATCGTTTTTCCCACCCCGGTGCCGATTCCCGTGATGAAGATATTTTTTTCATTCATTTTCTTAAAATAGGTTATTGTGTATACCATACTTTAACCGCATTAAATGCCGTTATTCATTTTTAATTAGCTGTTTCAGACGGAAGACAAGGCGTATGATATCCTCATCTTTATTATAACTGTGGAGGCAAACCCGTAAGCATTCGCGGCCTGGTTTCACGGTAGGGCTTTTTATTGCAGAAACATCGAAACCATGATGCTGCAGTATTTCGCTCCATTGCTCTACTTCCTGGTTACTTTTACCATAGATAATTTGTATTGGACTGAGAAAAGGGCCTCGCACTTCCCTTCCCAATGCTTGGTTAAAAAGCAAGCATTTTGCTTGAAGTAAAGCTTGATCGCATTCTGCCCTCGCCAAACGCTGATAAGCTAGTCGCACGGCTAATAATTGCCAATAGGATGCGGCCGTACTATAAATGAAGGGACGGCAGTAATTAATAAGATAGTCCTGCAATATCTTGCTTCCCAAAATAGCAGCTCCCTGTACTCCCAGTGCTTTCCCGAACGTAACGACGCGTACAAAAACCCGTTTTTCCAATCCCAGCAATTGTATCAATCCGCCTCCAAATACACCAATTGCATGCGCTTCGTCAACGATCAGCAACGCATTGTACCGATCACATACGTCAATTAAATCGCTAAGAGGTGCAAAGTCGCCGTTCATGGAGTAAAGGCTCTCCACTAACACAAAACACTTTCCACTGCGATATTTTTCCAACTTCCTGCGTAGATCGGTTATCTGGTTGTGCTTGAAATGAAGGGTGGTTGCCAAACTGAGACGACAACCATCAACAGCAGATGCATGTACACATTCATCTCTAACAATGAAGTCGCCTCGTTTAGCGAGCGCTGATATAAGTCCTAGATTAGCCAAGTAGCCTGTGCTTAAGAGAAGAGCCGATTCTGCTTGATGAAACCGGGCAATCTGGCCCTCTACCTCTTCTGCCAACAAACTATTACCGGAGATTAGGCGTGAGCCGGTGGATCCTATAATAAATGATCCATCGCATTGTAAGCAGTCGACAAACGCTCTATTGGCCAGCGATCTCGACCAACCAAAATAATCATTGGAGCAAAAGTCAACCAAACCATTGGGAACCCTTAATTGCCGGAGACAACCTTCGTCCTTCCTTTTCGATAAAGCTTTAAGCATGTACAGATCCATCGCTTTCATACAAATCTTGCTTTATCCGGTTGATCCAATCTGAAAAAATACGCCGCTCCTTTATGATGAGGTAAGATGCATGTTGTCGCCATTCTCCATCGTATTCGGTAAGCTGGTTGACCATTTCTTCTAAATGCCCCTTTTCTTCCTGTATAATCGCCTTGACATTAACTTTGCTTCCATGACGCAGGAGCACTTCCTGATAGAGTGGGTACAACTCATCCGCCCGTAACTCAATGATGTAAGTCACCATTAGGTAGGCATAAAAGCGTAAACGATCAGGAGAAACGGCTAAGACGTCCTTAAAGTATCGATATACGTCTAAATTTAGCCTGTCAAGATATTGTTTGCTCACTATGGGCGCCAACAGTTCATGTGTCTGATAAGTATTGCAATAAGTCCCTAACTTACGACTCTGCCTTTTTAGATGATAAGCGTGCCTATGCTCTTCGGCTGCATGTTTGAGTAGGGTTAAATTGAGTAACGCGTTGTCCTTAATTGCTGATATTTTGCAGGCGCCACTGTTTTCCATTAGCGATAACGTGTTTAGAAATTTGGCATGAGCGTAATCGTCTGCTACGATATCGTATAATAAATCTTTCATTGCTATTGAATTTTAGCCAAAAGTAGTATCTTGCCGGACGATACATATAGTCCAGTTTTAACTTCATGAGTAGTCCGGTTAAAATTCCTTTTAAAAGTCTTATTGTGTTGAGCAAGCAAGGCAATACACCCATATACCTACAGATTGCACGGCAACTTATCAATGCTATTCAACGCGGCGTTTTAATTACCGACACACGACTACCTGGAAGTCGGGCGCTTAGCGAAGATCTTGGTGTGCATAGAAAAACGGTTATTGCAGCTTATGACGAACTGTATACGCAAGGTTGGACGCAGAGCATTCCGAATAAAGGCACCTTTATTCGAAACCGTCTTAACAACGACTTGCCTGATCCTATAAAATATGACAGTGATTATTTAGCCAGCTATCCAAAAAAAACCGGCTTCTCGTTTAAACAGCGCATCCTGTTGGATCGACCGATCGCATTATCGACTTGCCACTTAGCCTTCAGCGATGGTCTACCTGATACGCGAATAGCTCCTTTAGATCGTTTGGCGAAAATTTACGGAGGTGTACTAAGAAGAAAAACGAGTGTAAGACATTTAGGGTATTCTCATTTGGAAGGCAACGAATATTATCGCGATAGTTTGGCATACTATCTGAACAATTCACGCGGCCTTCCCATAAAAAAAGAGAATATATTGACGACACGCGGTATACACATGGGCATTTATTTGGCATCCAGCGTCCTCATTAATACCGGTGAGCGGGTTGTTGTAGGAAACCTCAGCTATTATATCGCCAATATGATTTTTCAACAGGCTGGTGCAAAACTACATGCTGTGCCGGTAGACAAGGAGGGTATCTCTGTAGAAGCCATCCGAGCGCTTTGTGAAAAAGAAACTATACGGATGGTATATATAACACCACACCATCATTATCCGACTACGGTTACGTTAAGTGCTGAACGACGAATCGAATTGCTCAATTTGGCGAGTAAATATGGCTTTATCATTCTTGAAGACGATTACGATTACGATTTTCATTATACGAGCAGTCCGGTATTACCCCTCGCCAGTGCAGACAGTCAAGGCATGGTTGTATATATCGGCTCGTTTTGCAAAACGCTCGCACCGGGTTTGCGAACCGGTTACATCATTGCCCCGCAAAACCTGATAGAAGAAATCGGACGTTTCAGACGAATCGTTGACAGACAAAGCGATATGTTAATGGAACAAGCACTGGGCGAGTTATTAACGGAAGGAGAAATTCATAGACACCTAAAAAAAGCGATTAAAGTTTACGAACAGCGTTGTACCCATCTGTCTACCTTATTAAAGAATGAACTGAGTGATTACACCTCCTTCAAATCTCCACCGGGGGGATTAGCATTATGGTCTTTGTGGAAAAAAGAATTGAATCTGATGCGAATTAGCAAAAACTGTGCAAAATACGGCCTTCATTTGCCGCAAACCTTACTTTACCAAAATGAATTGACAACGGCTATGCGATTAGGCTTTGGAGACCTCAACACGAATGAGCTCACAGAAGCAGTTCACATACTAAAGCAGTCGGTGACGGAATCGCTATGATAACAAAAGTCTGTTCATTTGTTCAAGCAGTTCGTTAATTAGGGCTTCGCTCTTAACCATATGATGGTGACCGGTCCCATCATAGGCTTTATGTTTGATATCGCCATGTTTTTGCAGAAATCCCTGCATAAAGCTAAATGGTGAGATTTCGTCAAGACGATCGTAAAAAAGCAAGTGGTTTTCACAGGCGTAATTGTAAAGGTTATTCAGGTTGAAATAACTAACCTCAATATCAAACGACTTTTTAAAATCGCGGAAAAATTGTCGCTGCACATCAATTGGCACATTAGCTGTTGTCATTTGGGTGATAAAGTAGCTTTCGAGATCAATTAACGGAGCTAGGCTGACCAACAATGTTGGTTTTACGACGAAATCTTTGTAAGCGATGATATTGGCCATTGCACCTAGAGAGTGACCAATTAAAACGCTTGGGATACCAAAATGCCTGGTTATTTTTCGAATACTTTCAACATATAATAAGAGATTAGTCAACCTTCCTTGCGAAGAACCATTACCAGGAGCATCAAATGCGATTACTGTACAGCGTGAACTGGACAAAAGACGTTCAATTAGATAATAGAAATCAGCTGCTTTAGAAGCCCAACCATGCGTTAGTAGTACAAGTTGATCACCATTTCCCCAAGCAAATGCATTAACCAAAAGCTCCTGATGATCAAAATAGGAATCGAAAACCGAAAACTCGATTTGTCTGGAACGTGCCAATAGCTCCTGCTGACTTGAACGTAAGGGAAATTTCGGAGAGTAAAACAAGTAATCAAACATATATTGACAAACTGCATCAAATACTTGCTCTTTCACCAATGCTTGTATTTCCGAGGTCATCTGTTTAACCTTCCTCATAGTGTGTTTATTAAACAAAGATAAACTTTAACGGTTAGCGTATGTAATATCTGTGTCAAACAAAAGGCGCATTACAGCAGTAAGATATCAAAGGCATTTTATATCTTTATTTTCAGAATTCAGTAAAATCAATATATGAAAACATTAATTACGCAACTGGGCTTAGGCATCATTTCAGTAAGCATCTTTTTAACCGCATGTAACCAGGCACCTGAAGGAAAAAAACATGCTAATTGGGCCGACAGCAGTTTTCGGAGCGATACAACGGTTGTAGATACAAGTCATAGACCGACAGAACTATGTTTCTTCCGGTTAGAAGGGACATCCTCAAAAGACTCAACGTTTATCAATCTGTCCATTTTAGGTAATAGGGTAACCGGAAAATACAGTTGGATTCCTTTTGAAAAAGACAGTAGAACGGGCACCCTCACCGGTATAAAACGTGGAGACACCGTAGATGTGGTCTGGCACTTTGCACAAGAAGGAATAAAGGACACGCTGCGTACGGTATTTCTTTTGCAGGGTGAACAACTTAAACAGAAGCCATTTAGTGTAAACCAGCAAACAGGAAGGCAATTCACCGACGACAAGTCTGCTTTTTCAATTTCTTATCAGAAAACCGATTGCTCCCTGCAACGATAAATGGTCCCGATATTACCCTTTTGAGCAAATTTTTCATTGCCTATGCATGAATGACAAGCATTTTATCTATGTTTGCGTTTTGTTATAAACTTAGATAAGTTACATTTAGACACAATTATTCCGAAGAATGAATCCTATCACTAAAGATATGACGGTTCCGGGCTTGCTCAGAAATGTAGTGGAGCATATTCATCCCGACACACAGACTTTTCTAATTCATCATGAAGACAATCAGTGGAAAGAAATCTCGTATCGAACAGCTCTTGATCATATTCAGGCGGTATCAGCATACTTACTCTCTATCGGTCTTAAAAAGGGCGATCGGGCGGCTCTCTTACTTGAAAATGGTCCTGACTATGTCTATTTTGATCAAGGATTACAACAAATTGGTGTTGTCAACGTATCGATATACCCCACGCTTCCCGAATCGGACACAGAATATATTTTGAATGACTCCGGCGCGCGTACGATTATCGTAAATACACCCTTTCTACTGAGAAAGATACTTAAGATTGCGAACAACTGTGAGGCATTAATTCGTATTATACCCACATTCGATGGCTACGAAAAGTATACCGAAAACCTGACGCTCCAAGCAGGCGTAGTGCCTTTCGCCAAGATCCTTCACGACGGAGCACTTTTACGTACAGCTTATGAAAAAGATATTGCGAGTGCAAGAGAAGGTATTTTAATGTCGGACATCTCCACCTTGATTTATACCAGCGGCACCACGGGCACACCTAAAGGTGTGATGCTCACCCACTCAAACCTAACTAATAACGTGAGGGCTTGTTTGGATCAAATTTTGGAAGTAGACCAACATGATACATTTCTTTCTTTTCTTCCTTTATCTCATGTCTTTGAACGTACAGCTACCTATCACGTGTGTCTAGCACTTGGAGCAAAAATAGCGTATGCCCAAAGCATTGATCTGTTGGCCAAAAACATGTATGAAGTAAAGCCGACAGTAATATGCGCCGTACCGAGGCTCTTGGAAAAAATACATGACAAAGCGATGAAAAATGGCACCCAAAGCGGAGGTGCTAAAGCAGCCATCTTTAAATGGGCATTGGGTACAGGTAAGCAATATCGAGAAAAAAAAGAGTTAGGCAAAAAACCCGGACCGATTTTAACCACACAATATAATTTGGCCGAGCGGCTTGTCTTTAACAAAATAAAAGAAAAAACAGGCGGAAGGCTAAAATTCATGATTTCCGGCGGAGGTGCATTGCCCCAGAATGTGGGCGAGTTCTTCGGAAACATAGGAATTAAGATTCTAGAGGGATATGGTCTTACCGAAACCTCGCCGGTGGTAGCCGTCACGGAATTCCACAGGCAAGTTTACGGAACAGTTGGACGGGTACTGCCCGGAATAGAAATCGCCATTCAGGACATTGAAAGCCTAAAGATACATACCGTACAAAGTCACGCTAGCTTTGATCCGAATCTTGAGACCGAAGAAGGCGAAATCATTATTCGTGGTCATTGCATTATGAAAGGTTATTGGAATAAACCGGAAGAAACCAAACATGTTATCGATAGCGACGGATGGTTCCATACAGGTGATATTGGAAAATTCTATAAAGGAAATTTAAAAATCACTGATAGGCTCAAGAATATGATTGTTAATGCCTACGGAAAAAATGTATATCCCACCCCGGTAGAGAATACGTACCTGAAAAGTAAACGAATCGAGCAAATCTTTCTTATTGGTGACAACAGGGAATATTTAACCGCACTCATTGTTCCCAATCAAGAGTTATTGAAAGAGACCTTTAATCTTCGCGAAAGTTTTTTTAATCAAGAGGATCCATTCATTGAAGATATTGCTATTATCGATTGGATAGAACAGGATATCAAAAGACTATCCAATGAACTGGCCAAATTTGAGCGTATTCGGTCATTTAAAGTAAAGAGAAAGCCTTTTAGTATTGATGCCGGTGAGCTTACACCAACACTGAAAGCTAAGCGAAAGGTCATTGAAAAAATATACGCAAAAAGTATTAATGAGCTGTATCAGACGAGCTAAGTTATTAATCGATACGAAAATTTTCACCCCATTTTTTGTTAGTATTGGCTTTTCATTTAAAAAAAAGTAGTAATAGGCACCTATTACTACTTTTTTTTAAATGAATCTTACGATAAGCTGTTAAACAGCCGCCTTTTCTTTGTCATAACTTTCGTTATGTACGCTTGACACCGCCCTACCCGATGGATCGTTCAAGTTTTGGAATGAGGCATCCCAAGCCAACGCCTCCGGCGTACTACAAGCTACCGACTTCACCGATGGCACGCATGCGGCCGCCGAATCGGAAGGAAAATGCTCACTGAAAATACTTCTATAAAAATATTCTTCTTTAGACATCGGTGGGTTTATTGGAAAACGATATTTAGCATTCGCTAATTCTTCGTCAGACACCGCATTCATTGCTTGTTCTTTCAACGTATCAATCCAGCTATATCCCACCCCATCAGAGAATTGCTCTTTTTGGCGCCATGCAATACTTTCCGGCAAATAATCCTCGAAAGCTTTTCGCAATATCCATTTCTCCATCTTGCCATTTCCTGCCATTTTATCCGCTGGATTTAGGCGCATAGCAATGTCCATAAACTCTTTGTCAAGGAAAGGTACACGTCCTTCAATTCCCCATGCCGCTAGTGATTTATTGGCGCGAAGGCAATCGTATAAATGAAGTTTACCTAACTTACGGACTGTTTCCTCGTGAAATTCTTTTGCATTCGGTGCTTTATGAAAATACAAATAACCTCCAAAAAGCTCGTCAGATCCCTCTCCACTTAACACCATTTTAATGCCCATTGACTTGATCACCCGTGCCAATAAGTACATGGGAGTAGACGCCCTGATCGTGGTTACATCATAAGTTTCCAGATGATAGATAACATCTCTTATGGCATCCAAGCCTTCTTGTATAGTAAAATGAATTTCGTGATGAATTGTACCGATATGCTCAGCCGCTTTTTGTGCAGCCGCTAGATCCGGAGAACCTTTTAATCCCACCGCAAAGGAATGCAACGAAGGATACCAGGCATTCTCCTTGTCGTCCGACTCAATTCGCTTGGACGCAAATTTTTTAGTGATAGCCGCTATAATGGATGAATCTAAACCGCCAGACAATAAGACGCCATAAGGTACGTCGGACATCATCTGCCGATGAACGGCATCTTCCAATCCTTTTCGCAACGCGGCGATATCCGATTCATTATTTGCAACGCTTTCATAACTTTCCCAATCCCTTCTATACCAACGTTGTAATTCTTGTCCCTGCGCACTGTAAATATAATGACCAGGTTTAAACTCCTGTATGCGGTTACAAATACCTTCTAAGGCCTTCAGCTCGGAAGACACGTAGAAATTGCCGCTTTTATCCCAACCCATATAAAACGGGATGATACCGATATGATCTCGTGCTATCAAATAGACGTCTTTCTCTGTATCATACAAAGCAAAGGCAAAAATACCATTTAGATCTTCTAAGAAATCAACACCCTTTTCTTTATAAAGCGCTAAGATAACTTCACAGTCAGAATTTGTGGAAAAATTGTAATTTGGAAGCTGATCGCGAAGTAAACGGTGATTATAGATTTCACCATTAACGGCAAGAACAACTGTTCCGTCTTCACTATACAAAGGCTGCGTTCCTGATTTTGGATCTACGATGGCTAATCGCTCATGGGCTAATATCGCTTTGTCTGAGCTGAATATGCCTGACCAATCAGGCCCCCGATGGCGAATCTTCTTCGACATCTCCAACACTTGGGCACGCAAGTCCTGAGACTTTACTTTTAGGTCAAATGCACCAATAATTCCACACATAAATTTATTTTTTAATAGCTAAAATTAACAATTATAAATGTTTACAAATTAAAGAAAAATTATTCAATATTTGCAACATTTTATACTTTTTTCGATAATTTTATCAACATATATTACATTTCATTGAAAAAACACACAAACCAAGCTGAAAAAATCCAAAAACAAAAGATACAAACACCTGTCGCTCAGCAACTAATAAATCGTTTTAAGTACATTTAATACGGATAAGTTAAGATTTTGCAGGTATAAAAGCGGTTAGGCCTGCGGTCTTTTCGGTTAATAACAAAAGTTTTACAAAAGTGGAAGACTCCTTTTGAAGGCTTCACTTTAACAGACAGATCAAAAAAAAGCCGCAAGTATATTTACCTGCGGCTTTGTATATTTTAAAGCTAAAAGCGCAATGGCTTAAGCTTCTGCTTTAACTTCAGCTGGAATTACCGATACGTAAGATTTGTTATTTGCTTTTTTGGTAAAAACAACTTTACCATCTACTAAAGCAAATAAAGTGTGATCTTTACCCATTCCTACGTTCTTATCCGGATGGTGTTTGGTTCCTCTTTGACGAACAATAATATTTCCTGCGATCGCAGCTTGACCGCCAAAAATCTTTACACCTAATCTTTTGCTATGTGATTCGCGACCGTTCTTCGAACTACCCGCACCTTTTTTATGAGCCATATCTTATCTTTATTTATGACGGCCAAGCCGTCTATTTAAAAATCAATTAAAGAGTAATATCTGTTATCTGGATTTTCGTAAATTGCTGACGGTGTCCGTTTTTCTTCTTGTATCCTTTACGGCGTTTCTTTTTGAAGACAATCACTTTATCTCCTTTTAAATGCGACAAAATCTTAGCCGAAACTTTAGCACCAGCTACACTTGGAGTTCCAATTGTAAACTTGCCACCGTCTTCTGCTAACAATACATTGTCAAATTCAATACTAGCGCCTTCATCCCCTTGTAAACGGTTTACAAAAAGATGCTGGTCTTTTGCAACCTTGAATTGCTGTCCGGCTATATTTACTATTGCGTACATTGTTAATTGTTTAGATATTAATATTTGTTTTAAATTTTGAAGCGCAAAGATATGCTTTATATTTCAAACTCGCAAGAGATTGTTGGTTATTAGTTGTTAGTTGTTGGTTATTCGTTATTAGTTGTTGGTTATTAGTTGTTGGTTATTGGTTATTGGTTGTGGGTTGCGAATAGTATCAAGACCTCTATCCTATGTCTTATATCCTATGTTCAACACTTTAAGCTTCCTGTCAACTTTCCACGCACAAAAAAAATTATTCATCGCTCATCACTCCTGCCTATCGGCGGGCAGGCAACATTCATCACTAAAACTCTATTCAACAACCCGACTACCTATCCCCTCTCCTCTTGCTTTTTATCATACAATATTGTATAATTGTATAAGTACTTATACAAATCAATTATGGACTTTTACCGAACCCCTGGCTATCTCATATTTGGCAGCCGCTTACGAAGATTGAGTGAATATTATATCAGCGAATTAAACAGCGTTTATCAGCAGCTGGGAATTCCTTTTGACACAAGCTGGTTTTCTTTCTTTTATATTCTTTCGAAAACGGAAGACATTTCGTTGGTTGACCTCTCCAATCGTCTACAGATTTCGCATTCATCCGTTAGTCAGATGATCCACAATCTTCGCCGGAAAAAGTTGGTAAAAAGCGTACGTGACAAACAGGATGGGCGGAAACAGGTTGTCACTTTAACCAAACTCGGCCGGAAAATGTTAGACGACATAAAACCGGTCTGGAAAAGCATCGAATCTATTATGTCGGCATTTGAAGCCGAAGAGGAAAGTCTTACCGGCTTTCTTGAACGCCTAAGCAAATTGGAAAACGCGTTGAAAGCGAAACCGCTTGGTGAATGCATACTGGCTGACATGCAACTTGCACATTAAATCTTATGTTTATGGTATTTAAGTATGGAATTGATCGACTAACCGTTGCAAAAGCGTTAGCACTGGCTAATGGTAATCTGAAAGGTATTCTTACAAACGAGGCTATATCCAATATTACGCAAAGCTGCTCCTATGTAGACGAAATCGTAGATAAGAATAAAGTAGTGTATGGCATTAACACCGGTTTCGGTCCTTTGTGCGACACGTTAATATCAGCCTCAGACACGGCCAAACTGCAACACAATCTATTGATGAGCCACGCTGTAGGTGTTGGCGAGTTCGTATCTACCGAAATTTCAAAGATCATGCTTATCATTAAATTACATGCGCTTTGTTTAGGCTATTCCGGTATCAGGTTGTCGACCATCGAACGGATACATTGGTTCATCGAAAAAGATATACTCCCTTGCGTACCCGCTCAGGGTTCTGTTGGCGCTTCCGGTGATCTGGCGCCACTTTCTCATCTATTCTTACCACTTATTGGTTTAGGTAACGTTTACTACAAGGGACGCATGAGCGATACAGGCGATGTATTAAGGCAAGAAAACATCGAACCCCTCCAGTTGGGCCCAAAGGAAGGTTTGGCACTTATCAATGGCACTCAATTTATTGCAGCCCATGCGGTTCATGCCTTAGCGCGTTTTCACAATGCCTTAGATGCCGCTGATCTTATCGGTGCTATGTCTTTAGAAGGGTTGATGGGTTCTTCGAAACCATTTGATCCGCGTCTTCATGAGCTCAGGCCCTTTCCGGGCAACCGTTTTGTCGCAAGTAGAATATGGGCTTTATTAGCGGAGTCGGAAATTATTCAATCACATGTCAATTGTGACCGAATACAGGATCCTTATTCACTCCGTTGTATCCCTCAAGTGCATGGGGCATCGCGTACTGCTTGGCTTCACTTAAAACAATTAACAGAAATCGAATTAAATTCAGTTACAGACAATCCGGTAATTTTAGGTTCGTTGGATACAATAAGTGGTGGAAATTTTCACGGACAGCCTTTAGCAATTCCCTTAGATTATGCTACTGTAGCAGCAGCGGAATTGGGGAACATCTCGGATAGGAGAAGTTACCTGATTATCGAAGGCCGTTATGGACTGCCGAAGTTATTGATAAAGGATGCCGGGCTGAACTCAGGCTTCATGATTCCACAGTACACAACCGCAGCCCTGGTTTCCGAAAATAAAGGCTTGTGCTTTCCCGCCAGTGCCGACAGTATTCCCACTTCTTTAGGACAGGAAGACCATGTTTCAATGGGATCCATTAGCGGTAGAAAACTAAATAAGGTTATCGAGAATTTAGAATACATCTTGGCCATCGAACTGTTATATGCTACCCAAGCTTTGGATTTTAGGCATCCTATTCGCTCAACCTCCGTGTTGGAAGCATGTCATAGCTTCGTGCGATCGCAGGTTGCTTATGCGGAGGAAGACCGGATCTTCTCAACGGATATACAACACTTAAAAAACTTAATTGCCAGTGGCAAGTTTGTTGCTCGAGCGAACGAAGTGGCATTAAAATACCAAATAAACCTAAATGATAAAGATTATGAACAGTTCCAGCTTTCTTGAAAAATATGCACAACATCCCTTTTACAAGGCCCCTGTTGGAAATCAGCTGCATGCCAAAAATTGGCAAGCCGAGGCGGCCTTACGCATGTTGTTAAATAATCTAGACGCGGAAGTAGCCGAAAACCCTGAAGAACTCGTGGTATATGGAGGCATTGGACAAGCTGCCAGAAATAAAGAATCACTTCGCCAAATAATTACCCTTCTATTAGAGCTGGATGAACATCACTCGCTGCTTATTCAATCAGGCAAACCTGTTGGGGTCGTACGTACACATCCCGAAGCACCAAGAGTTTTAATTGCTAATAGCAATTTAGTTCCTGCTTGGGCGACCTGGGACCATTTCAATGAACTTCGGAGCCGGGGACTAATGATGTATGGTCAAATGACGGCGGGTAGTTGGATTTATATAGGTACACAGGGCATTCTACAGGGCACTTACGAAACCTTTGTTTCCTGTGCTGCGCAATATTTCAATGCCAACCTATCGGGAAAATTATTAGTAAGCGCAGGACTTGGCGGTATGGGTGGAGCCCAACCTTTAGCAGCCACCATGGCGGGGGCTGTTTTCCTAGGAGCTGATGTAGATCCTTCTCGGATTAAGAAAAGGATCGAGACCGGGTATATAGACCGAATGACGGATTCTTTTGAGGAGGCGGTTCATTGGACCCGAGCGGCTCAATCATCCAAAACACCGTTATCTGTAGGCTTAGTGAGTGACGCGGGAGATCTACTCCAACAACTATTGGATCACGGAATAATACCGGACATATTAACCGATCAAACCTCTGCCCACGATCCCATCAATGGCTATATTCCTCACAACCTTTCACTTTCAGAAGCACTTAAATTAAGAACGGCTAACCCATCACATTACAAGGAGTTGTCAATTAAAAGTATGGTCAGACATGTAAGACTTATGCTGGCCTTGAAGGCAAAGGGGGCAATCACGTTCGATTATGGAAATAATTTACGTGAATTTGCTAGACAAGGCGGGCTCACCAATGCGTTCGACCTCCCGGGCTTCACACCTGCTTTTATACGTCCTTTATTCTGTGAAGGCAAAGGCCCTTTCAGGTGGGTTGCCCTATCGGGAGATCCGGAGGATATTTATACCACAGACGAAGCCCTGATAAAAACGTTTCCTGCAAATAAAGGTTTACGTAATTGGTTGTTGAAAGCCCGTGAAAAAGTAAAGTTTCAAGGTCTGCCTGCTCGTATTTGTTGGCTGGGAATGGGTGAACGCGAGAAAGCGGGCTTGCTGTTTAACGACTTGGTACGTAGTGGTAAAGTAAAGGGGCCGATTGTTATTGGCCGGGACCATTTAGACTGTGGTTCAGTGGCGTCGCCAAATCGTGAGACAGAGGCAATGCTCGACGGATCGGACGCCGTGTCTGATTGGCCTTTATTAAACCTTATGAGCAACACCGCCAGTGGGGCTACCTGGGTTTCCTTTCATCATGGAGGAGGTGTGGGAATGGGCTACTCACAGCACGCCGGTATGGTTGTTTTGGCGGACGGTACGGATCGGGCTGACGCTTGTTTAAGACGGGTATTGTTCAACGATCCGGCAATGGGCATATTCAGGCACGTAGACGCAGGCTATGAGCGAGCTGAATTGTGCAATAGGAAGTTTAACTTGAAAAATTGGTGAGACAAAATATATTCATGAAAATCATAGGTCCTTTCGCACAAATCGTAACAATGGCAGGTCTTCCAATTAAGGGTAGCTTAAAGGATGAACAACTGCAAATTCTGGAACAAGGAGGCGTTCTAATTAAAGGCGAATACATCGTTGCTGTTGACACCTTCAACAACCTTCGCCGCGCTTATCCCGATGTAGTGATAGAAGAAACGGATTCAGTGCTAACGCTTATACCGGGGTTCGTCGATTGTCACACCCATATCTGCTATGCAGGCAACAGGGCTCGCGACTATGCCATGCGCGTTGCAGGGAAAAGCTACCTTGAGATAGCGCAGGCAGGAGGTGGTATATGGGAAAGCGTCCAACATTGTCGATCATCTACCGAGCAGGTGCTGGTTGACGGTATAGTACGGCGATCGACGGAAGCTTTAAGCCGTGGAACAACAACCATGGAAGTCAAAAGCGGATACGGCCTGAATAATGAAAACGAACTGAAGATGTTGAGGGCCATCAAGCAAGCAGATAAACTTATTCCGGTAGATTTAATACCAACCTGTTTGGCAGCACATACCCTCCCCCTTGATTTTGATGGCAGTCGGGACGAATATCTCAACAATATAGTAACGCAACTCCTTCCAATCATTGAGCAAGAGAAACTTAGTGCGCGCTTCGATATTTTTATTGAGCAATCTGCCTTTTCCCCTTTGGAAGCAAAAGAGTTCTTAAAGAAAGTAAAAGCTAAAGGTTTTGAGATTACGATTCATGCGGACCAATTCACCCCCGGGGGGGTACCGATAGCCGTTATGCTCGGGGCTCGATCAGCTGATCACTTGGAGCACAGTGGTGAAAAGGAAATAAGTTTGCTTGCTCAGTCGAACACTGTTGCCGTCTGTTTACCGGGAGCCTCGTTAGGACTTGGGATTCCTTTTAGCCCTGCCCGCAAACTTTTGGATGAGGGGGCAGGTTTAGCGATCGCAAGCGACTGGAATCCCGGTTCAGCTCCGATGGGACAATTGCTGACGCAGGCCTCCATTTTAGGAACCTTTGAAAAGCTGACCATGGCAGAAACCCTAGCGGGGCTTACCTATCGCGCTGCTTATGCGCTGAACTTACTAAACCGGGGCAGGATTGCTGATCAACAGCTTGCCGATATGCAAGCTTATTCTACCTCAGATTATCGGGAGATATTGTATTATCAAGGAAGTATGAAATCGTCAAAAGTTTGGAAAAATGGAAAACTTATATTACAATAACACAATGTATGACGAACCGCAACACAACTGGTGGCATGGACGCGTAGATGGTCTCGGTCCTAATCATTTAAGATGGCACCAATGTGTGAGACTTCAATCGCTAAAGCAGGAAATACCCTTGACACCAAATGGTATCGCCCTGTTAGGTTTTGCTTGCGACGAAGGGGTAAGGAGGAACCGAGGCCGACAAGGTGCCGCTAAAGGCCCGGAGCATATAAGAAGGGCGCTTAGCAACCTGCCTTTGCAACCATCGATGCGCACTTTATATGATTTTGGTGTCATAAAATGCCCGAATGGGGCACTGGAGACTACGCAAGATCTTTTAGCACACGCTGTCACCTCCCTTCTCGCATCCGGAAATTTTCCGATTCTTCTAGGTGGGGGGCATGAGCTGGCGCAACCACACTATCGTGGTATCAAAAAATTCGTGAACACCCCTTCCAAATCTATCGGAATTATCAATTTCGACGCACATTTTGATCTCCGAGAACCGGACGAAAATGGTGTAAGCTCCGGTACCGGATTTTGGGAGATCGCACAAACCAACCGGATCGAAAACCAACCATTCCACTACTTGGCATTAGGCATTCAGAAGACGAGTAATACTGTGCATCTATTCAATATAGCGGAGCGGTTGGGAGTCCGGTATATAGAAGCTTCCGATTTTCATTATATGAATTATGGTTTTCTACAAGAAATGCTGAACACGTTTATAGCGGAAAACGACTTCCTGTATTTAAGTATAGACATGGATGTGTTTGCTTCTGCATTTGCTCCAGGGGTGAGTGCGACTTCCTATAATGGGATATACCCCGACTTCGTCTTTTCATCCTGTATACAACAGATAGTAAATAGCAAAAAAGTATTAAGCATAGGTATAGCAGAGACAAATCCGCTATACGATATAGATGATCGCACAGCCAAGCTGGCAGCCTCGATTCTCATGCAAGCTACAGAAACACTGAGCAACATTTAATTTCTGTCTTCTGCATCCGTTAGGATACGCCGCACTTCGCTGACCATAGTTTTGGCGGCCTCAGTAAGTTTAGGGTCCCCATCAAAATTAGAATCAAAAAGCATTTGCTTACTTTTCTCTTTGTAATTGAATTTCAGAAAAAATCGCACCACATTTTTGGTGGTATCCACACCTGCAGCTTTATTGGTCATGTCGTCCGGAAAGTTCCAAAAGCCATATTCCGTTGCCTTTCGATGTAAATAAAGTAAATCATCTTTTCGTAGTTTCAGCGTACTCTTAACTAAAGAATCCCTCCGATTCATATATTGATATTCTTGGGTTTTGGAGTTGTACTTGTTTAGCATATGATCGGGTGTCCCATAATTGAATTCAACAGACTCAAAATCGGAAAATCGGAACGGGGCGTTTTTTATCATATTACTATAATAGAAAATACAATAACCTAAAAAAGGCACAATAATACAGATATAAAGGAAGATTTTTTTAGAGCGTTCACTCATGGTATATAGTTTTTAAAAGTATTGTTTTGTTCCTGATGTATAAAATTGACTAGGGCTTTATTTCGTCGTGTGGTGAGATTTTGGTATCCATGATATCTTCATTTACGGCATTCGGATTAAATTCGTTTTCCCATTTAGCTACTACCACAGCTGCTAAACAATTTCCGAGCACGTTAACTGAAGTTCGGGCCATATCCATTAATTCATCGATGCCCAGAATAATAAAAATGGGCCAAACAGGTAAACCAAAAGAGGCGGCCGTTCCCATCAAAATCACTAAAGACGCGCGAGGAATACCCGCAACACCTTTGCTGGTGATCATCAAAGTAAAAACCATCAGCAATTGTTCTCCAAAGGATAAATGAATCCCGGCAGCCTGGGCGACGAAGACGCTAGCCAAGGAAAGGTATAACGTAGTACCATCTAGATTAAAACTATACCCCGTAGGCATTACAAAGGCCACTATCTTACGCGGTACACCGATGCTTTCCATAGCTTCCATGGCCCTTGGCAAGGCCGCCTCTGAACTGGTAGTAGCAAAGGCAATAGATACCGGTTCGCCAACGGCTTTGATAAAACGTTTAATTGGTAAACCGATTATTAAACCAATAGGCAATAATACCAACAAAATGAATGCGATAAGCGAAACATAGAGCGTGGCTAGTAATTGAAAAAGGTTGACCAGAACGCCAAGCCCCATGTGCCCCACCGTATAGGCCATAGCCGCCCCCACGCCGATGGGAGCAAAATACATGACAATATTGGTGAATTTGAACATGACTTCTGATAAACTTTCGGTAAAATTTACCATAGGCATCCTCTTTTTTTCGGGTACCATAATTAAGGCTAAACCAAAAATCACACTGAAAATTACCACTTGCAATACTTCACCTTCCGCTACTGATTTTGCAATATTTTCGGGAAAAATATGAAGAATAATATCGTTTACGGTTTGTGGCTTGACATCCGGCAACTCCTCATGCTGATTTGCGGGAGGAATAATTCCCATACCCGCTTTACTGATATTAATAGCAGCCAAGCCGATAAACAAAGCGATGGTGGTAACCAACTCAAAATACAACAAGGACTTCCAACCCATCCGACCAACTTGCTTTATGTCAGAGTGTCCTGCGATACCATAAACCAAAGTTGCGAAGATCAAAGGCGACACAATGGTTTTAATTAACTTAAGAAATGCTTTACTTGCCACTTGTAAAGCCATCCCTATCTGCGGCCAATCATGTCCGATACTTGCGCCAATGACCAATGAAATCAAAATCCATGTCGTTAGCGTTCTCTTCCTAAATCCGTATAGTATTAAACCGATTATAGCAAGCCATCTAAAAAAAAACAATACCTGAGGGGGAATTACGTTAAAAATAAAATCGACAGCATATAATAAAGCGGCAATACTTACAGTGATTAGGGTAAAAAATACGGCTGATTTTGACTTCATATAATACATTAAGCAGTTCGCAATTCCACAAAAATAACCATTTAGCTTAAGCTTCCAATAAATAGATGTAATTTTACCAACGATAAAAAATGATTGCCTAAAAAATCCAAGGTAAAAAAGACAAAAAATTGTAACACGGACTAATTCCATTAGTCTAAACCTTAGTTGCTAAGAAAATGACGCGAAAAGAGGCCCTATTTAAGGATATTTTTGACAAAAATAACAGAAAGGTGTATCACCTCTGTTATGGTTATACCGGAGATAGCGAGGCTGCAAATGATCTTATGCAAGAAACCTTTATCAAGGTTTGGCAAAATCTTGATAGATTTAGAAACCAATCTCAAATATCAACCTGGATTTATCGAATTGCCGTAAACACCTGCTTATCCTATCTGCGTGTTGAAAAGCGAAAAGCCACCGACGAAATTAACGAACGGATTATCGAAACCAAAGCCGATGATGTTTCCGATAAGCAAGAGCAGGTAAATCAACTATACAAGTGTATATCACAACTAGAAGAAAATGAGAGAATTATTATCACAATGGTTTTAGATGAAATGCCTTATCAGGAAATCGCCGAAATATCAGGTATCTCGGAGGGAAATCTGCGGGTAAAAATACATCGGATTAAGAGCAAGCTAACAGAAATATATAATCGCCATGAAAGATTTTAATGAATTAAAACAGCTTTGGCACGTGCAGCAGGAACATGATGGTGTTAGCTACGATGCTATCCTAAATACAGTTAAACAGACGAAAAACAAGTATACTGCTAAACTTTTAAGCCATGTTATTAGCATTGCGGTCATCGTTCTGATAACAATCTATATTTTTATTTCTTTCCGGTTCCACACGTGGACGACTTTACTATCAATGTTCATTGTCATTACCTGTTTAGTATACTATATGTTAATCCAAATAAAGGATTATCGATCTATCAGCAGCAGCGAGAGTTTACTGAACAAGCCGGAAGCCTATATCGCTTATTTGCAAGCGTATAAACAGCACCGTTACCGATTGAACACCCGAAATTACACGATTTATACCATTAGTTTATCCATTGCATTGGCTCTATACTTAATCGAAATGTCTTTTTACGTATCAACCTTTGCCCTCGTCTTATTTGTTATTGGTACCATTATCTGGTTTTTGATATGTTATTTTGTGCTAATGAAAGTTTACATAAAAAAGGAAAGTGAGCGGCTGGAAGAGCTGATCAACAAGCTTAAAAAACTAGAGGAGCAGTTCAGGGATTAATTCTTTGTTTTTTTGTTTGAACGCCATTTCTTCCGACGGCCAAACAAAACAGCGGTAAATTGCGTATCTTGATAAGCTTATTGCGATAAACAAAGACGCACATGTATAAGACAGCGTTAAACGAAGACGAACTCGTAAAATTACTAACCGGCGTTACTTATACTGCTTTAGCACGTCGCCTGCTAAAGAACTTTAAAAAGGCCGGTCTCCAAATTACCATAGAGCAATGGGCCATTTTAGATGTACTTTGGCGTGCTGATGGCTTAACGCAACAAGAACTAGCTTCTCAATCTTTCCGGGATAAACCAAGTATAACACGACTGATTGACAATTTAGAGAAGCTCAACCTAGTAGTTCGTATTCCTGATAAATTTGACAAGAGGGTTAACCGTATTTTTCTTACTCACAAAGGACAAATACTTCAAAATAAAACGAAGCAACAAGCGGAAAAAACCATGGACGAGGCACTGGTGAATATTACGCCTGACCAACTTGCCCTGTGCAATCAAGTATTAACGACTATTTTTAAGAACTTAGCTGAATGATATCCCCGATTCTATCCTTATCTTTGCCTCAATGATTGAAATATTTACGGATGGGGCTTCCAGTGGAAATCCGGGACCGGGAGGTTATGGGGTAATTCTCAGGGCCGGACAATACTATAAAGAATTATCTGAAGGATTTAGAAAGACCACGAACAACCGAATGGAATTGCTGGCGGTTATTGTTGGACTAGAAGCACTAAAGAAGCCGGGGCATCATGTCACCATTTATTCAGATTCAAAATACGTTATTGATGCTGTTGAAAAAAAATGGGTGTTTGGCTGGTTGAAAAAAGGCTTTGCGGGGAAAAAAAATATGGATTTGTGGTTACGGTTTCTACAGGTGTACAAACTTCATCAAATCAAATTCGTATGGGTAAAAGGACATGCCGGCCATCCCGAAAACGAACGCTGTGATCAATTGGCGGTGCAGGCAGGAAAAGACAAACAAAATCTTAAGATTGACCGCGTTTTCGAAATGGAAAACGGGCCGGATTAATGTTCTAATCGATTAGGATGCGAAATGAAGCTTGCCAAAAAAGGCCGGTAGATGAAAGTTTGGCTTAGGATGATCAATGGGCGCCCAAGACAAGAAATGCGGAATAGGCAGATCATCTCCACATTTATAGAAATTCGCTAGGCATTCGCGTGCCTTTAATGAGTTAATGCTATCTTCCTTAAAAACACTAAAAGGAATATTCGCCACTAGATCCCATTGCACGCCATTAGGTGTTGCATGGATATTGGTGTCTCGATAAATACTACCAATGCGATCTTGAGAAGCCAGTTGTCTTTTTTCCATGATTTGACTACCGTATGCCGACAACATCGTGCCAATACAATTGAATTCGAAATTATAATAATTACTGCCATCAAAAGAAATAAAGAATTCGACACAGCTATCCCGATATACCGGTTCGTTATTATGGAGGTAGGCTGCACGGATATGTTTTTCGAACACTTCATAATATAATAAAATGCTTTCATCCGTATAGGCGATTTTGAAGCTTACCTTTGGTACATAGTAATATTCTTTCCAGTTTAGGGATGCAATGGCATGTGCTTCTATCATTGAAAATACGGAACGAATGGCGTTTCCTGTAGCGGTGCTATCCAATGAAGGTATATAGGGAACTTCTAGACTCATGGCAGTTTTTAATTTAGCTAAGGTAAACGTTTGCCTCTCTTTTCACAAGATCTCGCAACAATTCTTCATGCTTTTCGATCTCAATTACCAATCTCATCTGAGCCTTTGTCCGTTGCAAATTATGTGTAGGATGGCTTATTTTATAATAGGTATCTCCGTTAAGGTAATCCGTTAAAAACCGGATCATCTGCATATAAGGAAGCAATAACACACCATCCACCAAAGACTTAATTTCCATTGGATATAAAAAGTGGTGCGCTGTTTCCAGGTATCCCTTCGTATAAGCTTCAAACAAAGGAATGTTCAGTTTTATCCTATCAAGATCAGCCTCATCTTCCGCGGCTGAATTAATAATCGTTCGGATCGCGTCACCAAAGTCATACGCTACATAACCGGGCATAACGGTGTCCAAATCGATTACGCATTGTGCTTTGTCCTCTTTATTCAAAAGCACATTGTTAAATTTAGTATCATTATGGGTAATTCTAAGCGGAATTTGGGATTTTGCTGCCATATTTAAATGGTATTCATCTTATTTTCCCGCTCCTGTATAAAATCGATTTCTGATCGAACTTCATCTACCCTACTAGCCATATTCTTGTTAATAGCGTCTCTAAAATCTCTTAACCTGCTGGCTATATTTAGAAAATTCGGTATAACCTCATGAACATCAAGCGGATTCAAATCAGACAACATTGCTTGAAAGTTCCCAAATGCACGTCCGCCTTCTCTCGCTTGCTGTATCGTTTCTACAATATCATACGATTTCGTGTTTTCTATAAGAATAAATATACGCCAGTAGTTATTCCTTTCATCTTTAAAAAAAAGATCGCCATTTTTTGTAGGAACAGGGGTAAGTACTTTTCCCTCGGCATCTTTCTCGTTTTGTCCGATCAATTTATGTTTGATATGATTACATACCAACGCTATGTTCTGCATCAGGTGTTCAACGTTTTTAAAAACATGATTATTAATACGCTGTAGCATATAATTAGGTCCCTCTTCCAAGTCTGTGCATATTCTATAAGTATCGTTAATATGGCCCGAACCAAAAGGTTCTATATCAACGGCTTTACCTTTAATCGCAAAAAAATTCACAATAGGCAAAAATTCAGCGGCCTTGTTGTTTGGCATGTCTATCATTAAGTGTATAAAAACTTGAAGTTGAAAATTAATATCGTCTTAAAACTAGTTTCTCTATAATTTGATGCAATATGCGAAAATGAAAAACAACTTCATACATAATTAAAAACACAACCGATTGCGCAATTTTTTTGAAAATAGATGCAATCGGTTGCAATAGGATTTTATTAAAAATGTTTTTCTATGTTTGTTCAAGAGAGCGCATTCTAATTTATGAAGACGCCGAACAATATCCTAATAATCAAAAGAACACCTAATGGATAGAAGAAATTTCATAAAGTCAGGCTCCATTGCAGCGGCTGCAACAAGTATACTACCTGATACTCCGCTTTTTGCTCAAAATAATAAAAAAATACGCCTGGCCTTTATTGGCGTTGGATTACGAGGAAGAAACCATGTGGCCCTGGCCTTAAGAAGGGAGGATATCGATGTAGTTGCCATCTGTGACATTCAAGAAGAATCACTGGCAAGTTGCAGAAAGCAATTCCAAAAGGCAAATAAAAAATTGCCGAAAGAATATACCGGTGGCGTGGATGCTTATAAAAAATTGCTTGAAAAAGAGAAATTAGATGCCGTTGTGATAGCCACCCCTTGGCAATTTCATAAAGATCAGGCAGTGGACTCGATGAAAGCTGGGCTTTATGTAGGTTGTGAGGTTATTGCCGGCCTAACTGTTGACGACCATTGGGAAGTTGTAAAAACGTCGGAACAGACCGGAAAGCCTTATATGACCTTGGAAAATGTTTGTTATCGACGAGATGTCATGGCGGTTCTTAATATGGTAAGGCAAAACCTTTTTGGTGAATTGATTCATTTAGAAGGTGGTTATCAGCATGACTTAAGGGAGGTCCTTTTTAACAATGGCAAGCAACCCTATGGTGGAGGTGTGGAATATGGGGCCAAGGCAATGAGTGAGGCGCAATGGCGTACACAATTCAACATTGATCAAGATGGGGATCTCTATCCAACACATGGCTTGGGTCCTCTGATGCACTACGCCAACATTAACCACGGAAATCGAATGACCAATATGGTTTCCTTTTCGAGCAAGGCAAGAGGATTAGCAAATTACGTACAAAAAACATCTCCCGGACATCCTAATGCAAAAATTCAATATAAAAATGGGGATGTAACGACAACGTTGATCAATTGTGCCAATGGCGAGACGCTGTTATTATCCCACGATGTTCATTTACCTCGCCCCTATTCAATTGGTTTTAGGGTTCAGGGTACGGAAGGTTTGTGGATGGATTTAAATAATGGCATATACATCGAAGGTAAATCGGCAAAGGGACATGCGTGGGATGCAGCCGACGAGTGGTTAAAGAAATATGATCACCCTTTATGGGCTAAATATGCAAATGATGCTGCCGGCGCGGGGCATGGTGGAATGGACTGGTTTGTTTTTAATGCTTTTATTGAGTCGGTAAAACAAAACAGACAAACACCAATTGATGTCTACGATTCTGTTAGCATGAGTGTTATTACACCATTATCGACATTATCCTTAGCCGAAGGGAACAAATCAGTCGAAATACCTGATTTTACGAATGGAAAATGGAAAGAACGCAAAGTGGTGTTCGCTCTTGATGATAGTGGCTTTTAAGCCATCGTGTTTGGATAATTGGTTGAGCTGTGGAGGGGACTCCACAGCTTTTTTATTTACAGTTGGGCGTTTATATTAAGGAACGTTTTTCTTATTCAACCTTTTTCATCACTTGTTAATTCTTAATGGCATTCAAAATTCCCTAGGGGAAGATTTCTTGATAAAATTTAGCAAACCAAAGAACATAGTGGCAAAAAACGTCCTTACAATGTGCTTTCCGTATAGATTACTAGGGGTTGACAAGCAACATGAAAAAAATAGTTACCTTTGCACCATTATGTCAAAACAGGTTCCAGCAGACGGTACGCTTCTTCCGCTCATGGAAGAATTTTATACGATTCAGGGCGAGGGTTATCACACAGGAAAGGCAGCTTATTTTATACGTTTAGGGGGCTGTGATGTGGGTTGTCATTGGTGCGATGTCAAAGAAAGCTGGGATGCTGAACTACATCCTTTAACAAAAGCAGATGATATCATAAGAAACGCAGCGCGATATCCTGCCAAAACCGTGGTGATTACCGGGGGCGAACCGTTGATTTACAATTTGGACTACTTAACCAGGGGATTACAAGATGCGGGCATTAAAACCTTCATTGAAACCTCCGGTGCTTACCCATTAAGTGGTCATTGGGACTGGGTTTGTTTATCTCCCAAGAAATTTAAGGCACCACTCCCCGACGTTATTGAGGCTGCCGGCGAGCTAAAAGTAATCGTTTTTAACAAAAGTGATTTTGAATGGGCTGAACGATATGCTGCCCAAATTCCCGTCGGCAGGAAGTTATACCTACAGCCTGAGTGGTCTAAAGCGGCTCAGATGACGCCCCTTATTATTGACTATGTAAAGGAAAACCCCAAGTGGGAAATTTCTTTGCAAACCCATAAGTATCTTAATATCCCCTAGCAAAAAAACAAAAAAGGCATAAAATATTATATCTTAGTGTAAGATTTGGAGCCTATGCTAAGATATCTTCACTGTATGCGCCTATTTTTTTTATTTTGCCTATTTTATAACAGCTTATCCTTTTTTTGCTCCAAACTGGGTGCCCAGCAGCTGAATCCTTCAACAAGCAAGTCAAAAAAACTTTTTGAAGAAGCCGCGAGATTTTTGAGCAGAAATGATTTTACCAATGCCACTATACGTTTGGAACAGCTTCTGAACGACGATAGTCTTTTCATTACTGCACGCCAGCAATTAGCGGATATATATCTGCGTCAAAAAGAGTTTGAACAAGCTGCCAAACATTATGAGATGGTTTCCAAACTAGCTTCGGATTTAACACCCTCCACTTGGTTTGGACTAGGCGAAAGTTTGCTGAACTTAGGCGCTTATGCGGCATCCAAACAAGCTTTGACAACTTACCTCAGCAAGGTATCAACACAGACTAATCAACGGAAGGCTATTGCGCAAAAATATTTAGCGGATTGCAATTTCAGTTTAAGCGAGCGCAAAAACACTCAGCTGCTAAATATTCACAACATGGGTGCTTCAATTAATTCAGCGGATGATGAATATTTTCCTATGCTGACGGCCGACCGCTCTTCTATTATTTTACGCGTCAAAAAAGGGCGGTTTAGAATATATTTATGTCAGTCAATATCAAGATAGCGCATGGAAACAGGCCCTTCCCATTCCGGGAAAAGTTAATACCGAGTCATACAGTGAAGGAGCGCATTGTATTTCTCCCGACGGACGGTATTTGTTTTTTACGGGCTGCAATAAACCCGACGGTAAGGGAAGTTGTGACATTTACATATCCCATTGGGAAGGCAGTGCCTGGGGCATCCCTCATAATTTAGGTTCACCAATTAATACCGGTTCTTGGGAGGCACAGCCAGCAATTAGTCCGGACGGAAACACACTGTATTTCGTTAGCAACCGCAAAGGAGGATTTGGAGGAAACGATATCTGGTATAGCACCCTTCAGCAAGATGGCTCTTGGGGAGTACCGCAAAACATGGGTGACAAGGTCAATACATCGTTTGACGAAAGCACACCCTTTATCCATGCTGATAACGAAACACTTTATTTTGCCTCTAACGGATGGCCGGGCTTCGGTAATAAAGACCTTTTTATCAGTAAGCTTGATCATGAAGGGAATAGACTATCTCCTGTCAATATGGGTACACCTATTAATGATCACCTGGAGCAACGTGCGCTCACTGTTAGTTTAGATGGCTCAACCGCTTACTTCGCAGCTGAAAGACCGGGTGGCAAAGGCGGACTTGACATATATACATGCCTCCTGACTGAGCATCTAAGACCTACTGCTGTTGCCTATGTTAAAGGACGCGTATTTGATAAAACAACCGGTAATGCCGTAAAAGCAGCGGTCAAGCTGACCGATTTAAAGAACAAGAAGCGAACATTCTATTCAGAAGTGGATTACCTCGATGGTACTTTTCTAGTACCGCTCCCGGTAGGAAGTGAATATGCGTTGCACGTATTGCATCCTGAATATCTATTTTACAGTCAACATTTCGCTTTAGCAGACACGCTCACAGAAAAAGACATTTATGCTGTCAAAGTCGGTCTAGAACGAATTAGTTCAGGACGATCCGCCATTTTAAATAATATTTTCTTTCCTACCAACGGTTATGAGCTTCTTCCTACATCAGAAAGCGACCTAATGGAGTTATTTCAGTTACTACAACATAACAAACATATCCGGATAGAGATAACAGGTCATACCGATAATACAGGCTCCGCACAAGCCAATCAGGTACTTTCGGAAAAACGGGCGCTTGCTGTTTACGCTTATTTACTGAGTAAAGGTATAGACAAAACCCGGTTGGCGTATAAAGGCTACGGACAGAATAATCCGATTGCCGACAACACGACGGAAAAGGGTAAACAGCAAAACAGAAGAACAGAATTTAAGATTATCGCAACAGATTATGGCAAATGATCAAGCATTAAGAGAAAAGATGATGCATTTAGGATTGCTTGAACCCTCTTTAAGCTTATTTTGCAACGAGTTGGAAGAAGTAGATTATGAGAAAGGTTCGAGCATCATAAAAGCCGGCCGCACAGCACCGTATCTATATTTTATTTTGCAAGGGATAGCACGTGTATATATACAAACCGAAGAGAAAGAAACCGTGTTCTGCTTTTGCTTAGAAACCGATGTGCTGTTGTCTTATAACAGCTTTTTTAATGAAAGTCCGGGATACGAAACCATCGAGCTATTAGAAAACAGCACACTATTAAGAATAAGCCATCGTAAAGTAAAAACACTTTGCGAAAATAATTTAGATATCGCCAATTTTTTTAATCGGCTGATTGGCTCAGAACTGGTAAAAACGGAAGAGCGGCTGATAGGCACCCAATCGAAAACCGCAACCGAGCGCTATAATGAACTGATTACGTTATCTCCTTCTATTGTTCAACGGGTACAATTGGGCTATATTGCGTCTTACTTAGGCGTCAGTCAGGTTACATTGAGCAGAATCAGGCGTAAAATGAATCGGTAACTTTCGATTGAATTATTTTTTAACATATGTAAAAAAAGCGCTGTATCCTATTACGGATATTTGCCAACACAAAAAACAAAATACTATGGCTTGGTTTTATCTAATTATTGCGGGTCTATTTGAAGTAGGCTTTACTTCCTGTTTAAAGTTATCAAATAACTTTACCAACATTAAATGGTCCATCGGTTTTTTCATTTGTATCACGCTGAGCTTTCTTCTTCTTAACAAAGCGATTCAGGATATTCCGATTGGCACGGGTTATGCTGTATGGACGGGTATTGGAGCTGTAGGAACGGTTATTATGGGGATCATCCTATATAAAGAACCCTCTGATTTTTGGCGTCTATTTTTTATTTTCACCCTAATCGCTTCAATTATCGGTTTAAAAATGGTGTCGAAATAGAACAAAATATAGATATATGACAAAAGGCGCCTAAGCGCCTTTTGTCTATAGCAAAATAAACTTTATTAATCAGCAGTTTCTATAATGGCATGCTCTTTAGCTGCTAAATATCGCTCGGCTTCCAACGCAGCCATACAGCCACTACCTGCAGCCGTTACCGCTTGCCGATAGATATGGTCTTGAACATCACCTGCGGCAAAAACTCCCTCAACATTCGTTTGGGTACTATCAGCTTTTGTAATTAAATAACCCGATTCATCCATATCCAGCCATCCTTTGAAAATATCAGTGTTCGGTTTGTGGCCTATTGCTACGAAGAAACCTGTTATATCCAATACTTGATGTTCCTTTGTTTGATTATTGATGATTCGCAATCCATTAACAGTTTTACCGTCTCCCAAAATCTCTTCTGCCTCTGTATTATAATGTATCTCTATATTTGGCGTATTGAAAACGCGATGTTGCATTGCTTTAGAAGCCCGAAACTCGTCTCTTCTAACCAACATATGTACTTTTCTACACAATTTAGCAAGGTAAGTAGCCTCTTCTGCTGCCGTATCTCCTGCTCCGACAATAGCCACATCTTGACCTTTGAAGAAAAATCCGTCACATACCGCACAAGCTGAAACACCAAATCCGTTGTACTTTTGCTCGCTATCTAAACCTAACCATTTTGCTGTAGCACCAGTTGCTATAATTACCGTATCGGCCGTTATTGTTTTGATTTCATCAATGACAACTTTATGAACCGGCCCTGAAAAATCTACACCGGTAGCATAACCAAACCGTATATCGGTACCAAAACGTTCCGCTTGCTTTCTAAAATCTTCCATCATTTCCGGACCCATGATACCCGCCGGATAACCTGGAAAATTTTCAACATCCGTAGTTTGCGTTAGCTGTCCACCCGGAACAATACCGGTATACATAACGGGTTTTAAGTCAGCGCGCGCTGCATAAATAGCGGCCGTATATCCTGCTGGTCCCGAACCTATAATTAAGCACTTAACGTGTTCTATTTCTTCAGTCATGTAAATTCTATTTTTTCTCGACACAAAGATACTGATTACATCAAAGCAATCCGTTTTCCTTTTGTAAATTTCTTATCTGCTGTTATCCGTAGACTTTAAGCGTCATTGCTTACACCCTACACCTCAAACCTCAACCTTCCATCTCCCACCTAAACCCGATACCTCACACCTGCATAACCCCCACGTTAAAAGCTTTCGTAATTGGGCTCTGATTAGCGGCCTCGATCCCCATCGATATAACTTTTCTTGTGTCTAGCGGATCAATAATCCCATCTATCCATAGACGCGCGGCTGCGTAGTAGGGAGTAGTCTGTCGATTATATCTAGCCGTAATTTCACCTAGGAGATCAGCCTCCGCTTGGTCACTTAAATTTTGCCCTTTTGCTTTCAGTGTTGCTTTTTGAATTTGCAACAAGGTTTTTGCTGCCTGCTCACCTCCCATCACAGCAATTTTTGCCGATGGCCAGGCGTATATTAAGCGGGGATCGTAAGCTTTACCACACATGGCGTAATTTCCGGCCCCATAGGAATTTCCAATCACAACGGTAAATTTTGGCACGACTGAATTTGCGACTGCATTCACCATTTTTGCTCCATCCTTAATGATTCCACCTTGTTCGGATTTACTGCCAACCATAAATCCGGTTACATCCTGTAAAAAAACAAGTGGTATTTTCTTCTGATTACAATTCATAATAAATCGTGCCGCTTTATCAGCCGCGTCTGAATAAATAACCCCTCCTATCTGCATTTCACCCTTCTTATTTTTTATTACTTTCCGTTGATTGGCCACAATCCCTACTGCCCAGCCGTCAATCCTAGCCAAACCACATAAAATACTTTTTCCATATAAAGCCTTATATTCATCAAATTCCGAGTTGTCTACCAAGCGCTGTATGATTTCGGCCATGTCATAAGGTTTTTCTCGCAAGTTCGGAAGTAAACCATAAATTTCTTTTGAATCAAGTGCAGGAAGCACGGGCTTTATCCGGTTAAATCCGCTATTTAAAGGAGCGCTTAGTTTTTCAATAATACGTCTGATACTGTCCAAACAGCTTTTATCGTCCGGATGCTTATAGTCCGTCACCCCGGATATTTCACAGTGTGTCGTTGCACCGCCAAGTGTTTCGTTGTCCACCTCTTCACCGATAGCCGATTTTACCAAATAGGATCCCGCAAGAAAAACGGAGCCGGTACCATCTACAATCATCGCTTCGTCGCTCATCACCGGCAAATAAGCTCCACCGGCTACGCAAGATCCCATAATAGCCGCTATTTGTACAATACCCTCGCTACTCATGCGCGCGTTGTTTCGAAAAATGCGTCCAAAGTGTTCTTTATCGGGAAATATTTCATCCTGCATGGGTAAGTAAACGCCCGCCGAGTCTACCAGGTAAATAATGGGCAATCGATTTTCCATAGCAATCT
The DNA here is from genome assembly GCF_030372825.1 of Olivibacter sp. 47. Classification (NCBI taxonomy): domain Bacteria; kingdom Pseudomonadati; phylum Bacteroidota; class Sphingobacteriia; order Sphingobacteriales; family Sphingobacteriaceae; genus Olivibacter; species Olivibacter sp. 47. The sequence goes on along the minus strand of NZ_JAUCNR010000001.1, from coordinate 2,876,926 downwards.
CCTGTGCGCGAAGATTTTTCTTGGCAGTTAAAGGGAACCAGGCACCAGCCTTGACGGTAGCATCGTTTGCTACCACGACACACTGCCTATTGGCAATATAACCCACCACTACCACTACACCGGCTGAGGGGCAGCCTCCCTGTTCCTCATAGAGGTTGTCTGCCGCCAGCGCCCCTATTTCCAACGAAGGCCGATCCTTATCGAGCAAATATTCAATCCGCTCTCTAGCCAACATTTTACCCTTTTCATGCTGCTTTTTGCTTGCCGTCTCTCCGCCACCTAAAAAAACTTTTTTTAATCGACTTTTCAGTTCGTAAACAGCCTGCTTGTTAACATCTTCGTTTATATTAAAATCGAGGTTCATAAGTTTAGCGTTTATGGTTAGCAATTAGCTATAGCTTTCTTTCATTCGAAGATAATTCATTCTCGAATATCAACGTTTTGGCTCTGATTATACAATAACCCGGAACGTAGCGCTATACATGCTGGTTTACCAGCTTTGATTCCAATACTATTTTCCGACCCTGTTTAATGCCTGAATCATCGGCGTTCTCTTCGGTATCTCTGTCTATCAATTCGAATAACATTTCAGCTGCAAGTGCTCCCTGTTTTCCCGGTAATTGCTCAATGGAAGCCATGGGTGGGTTTTCCATATATTTCCATATGGGGTAGTTCGCATAACTGATAAAAAATATATCTTGGTTAACCGTCAATCCTTTGCTACGCACCGCATTCATCGCATCCAAGGTAACATAGTCATTAAACGAAACGACAGCGGAGGGTCTCTCGCTTAAGTTAATCAATTGCAGTGTTGCATCGATATTTCCCTTTTCCGACAAATCGGTATAAACAATATAATCGCGATTTAAGGGAATACCGTTATTAACTAACGCTTCAATAAATGCCTCCTCTCTTTCTTTGCTTGCGGGTAAATGGGCCGGTCCATTGATAAAGGCGATTCCCCGATGCCCACAGGAGGCAAATGTATCAATGGCCTCCTTCATTCCTGTTTTCAGATTACTAACAATAGCGTTAATCTGCGCCAAATCGGGCACGCAATCGAAAAAAACAACCGGAATGCCTGCATTTCTCAATATTTCAATATACTCAAATTCGCGTGTGTTTTTGGCGGAAGAAAGGATAATTCCGTCTACACGATGCACTTTCATGGTATTGATAATTTTCAGCTCTCTTTCGGGATCATCCAATGATTGGCCAAGAATGACTGTGTAATTGCGGCTATTCGCAAAATTCTCAATTTCACTTATGGCCGCAGAAAAGAAAGCTTCGGATAAACTTGGCAAAATAACGCCTATAGTGAATGTTTTTCGCTGTTTGAAAAATATTGCGGTTCTGTTCGGCTCGTAGTTCAATTCCTCAGCTAATTTCTTTACTCGCATCGTGGTAATTAACCCGATGCTGGGATGATCATTAAGCGCACGGGAAACAGTTGAGGTGGATATCTTTAACCGTTTGGCGATTTCCTTAATCGTTGGTTGTTTGCCTTTATTCATAAAATACCAGAATTAAAAGCCTTCTTGTAGGCGGATCAGTAATCGTTTAGACGATTACCTGAAATTAGCTGCAATGTACAAAATCTTTTGATCATTAGTGCCGGTCGGTCTTCAACAATGACTCGACCGGAAGATAATCAATTCCTGCTTTAAGAATCTCTTCAGTAGGCTCCCGGTTCCGACTAATGATAAGCACGTCCTCCAAACGAAGATGATTATCACGAAGAAGATACTCAAGCGGATCGGTAACTCCCTGTAAGGCAAGCTCATCATAAAAGTACATCTTTATATAGCTACTTAAGGGGCCCCAATCAATTTGCTTTAATTTATTCAGTTGCATCAACGGATTTCCCTTCGTTAAAACAAAAATTCTCTTTTCGTCCTTCGTGATTTCCAATAGTAAATGTTTTACCTCTTCGAAGAGTAATAATTTTAGCGGCAATTGAGCATTTACGTGGATTCTTTTAAAATTTTCAAGATACTTTGCGTCGATTCCAAACACAGCTGCTGCCCGTTGAAAAATTTCTTCTTTCCCGTGATGCTCATATACTTTTTTCATGAAAGCAGTTAAATCGTTCGCCGGTGGCACTGTTTCCGTATATTCCAATAAATGAGCGAACAGATAATATACCTGCAAGAGATAATCCTTTTCCGGATAGAGCACATCATCTACCTCGAAAATAAAGGCCTTTTTGTTCTGATCTAGATCTTTATACGTAAGCATTTTTCAGTTACAGAATAAGCCATCCCTGGCTATGCCAAACAACAAAAAAAGAGTTCCTCCCCACCGTCTGAGACTACGCATACGCCCGACTCGTTTTCCAAGCTTTCAATCGGTTCTCCTTGACCTGCTATTTTGCCTTTGAGTAAAACCGTTGTGTTCAGATCTTTGCCCGGGTTGACAATAAATTCAACGATCTCTAAAAGTCGGTGCGACGGTACTGCCAATTGTATTCCGTATTCTGCAAACAAATCTTTACATGCAGCAAGCTGTACGATTTCGTCCTTTCTCAAAGGAATTATAAGGTCTGATTCGTTGCTGATACCCACCTTTAATAGTTCGTGATTAAACGATGCGCTGCTGCCGGATGGTATTACTACATACCTTCCTCCTGCAATTAACAAATCAGGGATAGCTACATTATCACCGAATATCACCTTATCCTCCGCAGAAAATACACGTGCAAGTTTCTGTGCGAGCGCACTCATCCCTCCAGTAATCAAAATATTCATCAAAATCAGTTTAGCATAAATTTAAGGATACCTTCGTCCGTCTATAACTTTAAACAATCAAACCATCCTTCATGTGCACAGTACGATCCGAAATATCAGCCAGGTGTTCATTATGCGTTACTATAACGAAAGTTTGTTGCAATTCATTCCTCAATTGTACGAAAAGATGGTGCAAGGCCTCGGCATTTTCCGAATCCAAATTGCCCGACGGCTCATCGGCTAAAATAATGGATGGATTATTCATCAGGGCGCGTGCTACGGATACTCGCTGTTGTTCGCCACCGGATAAAGCATTGGGTTTATGGTCTGCTCGGGCTCCTACCTGAAGGATATCTAACAATTGTTTTGCTCTTTTTTCACTCTCAGATTTTCCTTTCCCGGCAATGAATGCAGGTATGCAAATGTTCTCCAAGGCAGTAAACTCAGGAAGCAAATGATGAAATTGAAAAATAAAACCTATATGTTTATTCCGAAAGGCGCTTAATTTATTGGGAGAAAGTTTGGGCAACTCAGTTCCATTCAGCACCACCTCACCCCCATCCGGCATATCTAATGATCCAAGAATATGCAGGAAAGTACTCTTGCCCGCTCCGGAGGCTCCTACGATGCTAACAATCTCACCCTTTCTGACCTCCAGGTCAACGCCTTTTAAAATTTGGAGGTTACCGTATGCCTTTTTTATACCTCGAGCGCTCAACATAGGGCGAATATACAAGTTTTATTCAATCCTCATTAAACCATTCATATAAATCTTGCGGCTTTAACCGGTGTTTCTCCTCGTTCGACAAATCTCGCTTGATTCGACCATGCGATAGCTGTACCAAGCGATTGCCATAGCTAAGAGCTTCTCTCATGTTATGGGTTATAAATAGTACTGCAAGTTGATAATCTGCGATTAGCTTGCTCGCCAACTCCATAACGCGAGCGGCAGATCGTGGGTCGAGCGCAGCGGTGGGTTCATCCAAAAGCAGCAATTTAACATCGCTCATAACTGTCATCAGCAAAGTTAAAGCCTGCCGCTGCCCACCACTTAGTAAACCCATTGGTTGATGTATTTTGTTTTCCAAGCCCATATCGAGTAACCGCACCTGCTCCCTCACCCGCTCCTTAAAAGCGGTATTGACGCCAATAGTAAGTTTTTTCGCTTTTCCACGCAGGGAAGCCAATCTAAAATTGTCCAAGATGCTCAATTCCGGAGCAGTACCTTGCAATGGGTTCTGAAAAACCCGTGCTATCCATCGGCTCCGCCGGTAATCTGCCATTTGATTTAGCAATTCATCATTTAATCTAATTTCGCCATTGTCAGCCCAGATCGTACCGGCAATTAGATTTTGCAGCGTACTTTTACCAGATCCATTTGCGCCTACTACGGACACAAATTCCCCCGAGGACACGGTAAAAGACAAACGGTCCAGCGCACGGATCTCATTCGGCCGATTAGGGAAAAAAGTTTTACTTACATTATTGAGAACCAGCATAATCAACGTTTTAGCGAACCTTTCAGAAAATTACCTTGAGGCAAAGCAACAATTAGTAACACAAAACAAGAGGTAAACAGTTTGAGAAGAGAAGAATCTATACCCAGACTTAATGTAAAGGCTAGTACTAACTGAAAAATAACCACACCAATGATGACCATGCCGAGATTAATCCATACTTTATCTGTGGGCAGCAATTTGATAATAGTTTCCGCAATCATTACGGAACCTAAACCACTGATAACAATCCCAATGCCCATGTTGATGTCAGTAAAACCCTGAAACTGGGCAATCAACGAACCGCTAAAAGCAACCAATGCATTCGTAATCGCCAAGCCAATCCATTTTATTTTGAAGGTGTTTACCCCCAGCGATCTCACCATGATTTCATTATTCCCTGTGGCTCGCATCGCAATGCCGAAGTCAGTCCGCAATAAATAGTTGAGTATAACGACTAGTATGACAACCACCGTACCGGCAATCAGGAACGTATTGGAATTAGCATCTTGCACCAGTGTGATGGAAAAAAGATTCTTGTAGCTTAAGAGCGGAATGTTGGAACGTCCCAACAGGGTAAGATTAACAGAATATAAAGCGGTCATTACCAAAATACCCGCCAATAAGGCATTAATTTTTAGCTTCGTATGAATAAGTGCCGTGCAACTACCCGCAATGGCACCTGCCAGTAGAATAAGCGGGACTAGTATAAAAAGGGATAGCTGATGGCTTATACCCAACGCGCATATTACTGCGCCCAGCGTATAACTCCCATCGGTAGTGATATCAGGAAAATTGAAAATCTTCATCGTTAGATAGATCCCCAACCCCATGGGTACAAAACATAGACCTTGTAGTATAGCAGCGAAATAAAAATCCATGCAGTTGAAGAAAATTTATAGCTTTTCGAAATTTTCCGAGAATGTTAGTCCGAATCGAGTCGCTGCGGCTCCATTATATACCCTTCTTCTTATCTTGACTTTTACAACCGTTAACTTATCTGTTTTCTTTGACTTCAGAAATTTAGCGGCTTCTTGCCCTGCCTGGTATCCCCATTGATAGATATCGGCACCATAAGCAGCTACAGCCCCTCTTTTTACCAGTCCGACTTCACTTGTAAAAACCGGAATTCCACGCTCATTACAATTATTTAAGATAGTTTCGAAAGCTGCGAAAACAGTATTGTCGGGGTTAGCGAAAAAAGCATCTATTTTTCTTTTCAAGAGTGCACGCACGACTAGCTGAGCATCAGCGGAAGTGTTTAGCGGTAAGGCGATTAGTTCAACCTGCTTTTGCTTCGCCAACTTATCCAGTCGGTTAAAGGCGTCAACTGACTGCTGTTCAGCTTGGTTATAGATCATACCAATGCGTAGATTATCCTTTTTTTGGTTTGACGACTTGTTGAATAATAGCAAAGGATGTGTCGATATAATTCAGATCTTCGCCGACACCAAAAAGATTATCAGGCCCTTTTTTCTTTTCATTTATCAGTCCCAATATTTGCGGCATAGCGGTAACGCACATGAATATCGGGATGTTTTTTATTCGCTGCACAGTAGCCAAGGTTGACATGGTTGTACTGGTTCCAATACAATCCACCTCTTCCGACTGCATATAACTTACTATTTGGTTCATGGCTCCCATATCGCCCTGCGCGTTCTTTGCGATGATTTCTACTGTCTTATTTTGTTCGCTAAAACCACTTGCTGCCAGGGCTTCTATAAAACCTTTGCGGGCATCGCCAATAGTAGCATCTTCGAAGGCTTCGATAAATCCAACTCGGGGAACACCTCCTTGCTTTTTTGGATTATTACAAGAAATGAACCCGATGGCAAACAATAATAAGATCAAAAATCTGTTATATTTCATATGTAAATAATCTGTTTTTTATGGCCATATGGAATATCCACTTTATTTTTATCTGCATCCGTGTTTGAATAGCCTGTAATACATGGATATTTTATTCGTATATAAAATTTGTTCCTTTGTGTTACTACAACAATGAGCTTACACAGTTTCTGCCATAAACGTTACATGGCATACTTAGGACGTTGCAATTTACAAGAATATACTGTACACTTGACTTATTTTGTTGAGAAAATAGCGTTCTCGGATAAACAATGTCATCTTTAACCAGTAACAACTAATTTAAAAAAAAGTTAAACAAAACAAACAAACTTGAATCACATCCTTATGATCAACGTTCTATCTAAACTTCCTAACGTAAGCAATTCTATTTTCAGCACGATGACTGCCTTAGCCAATGAGCATGGAGCAATCAATCTCTCGCAGGGTTTTCCTGATTTTGACTGCTCCCCTAAGCTTATTGATTTAACCCAAACTTATATGAAAAAGGGACTGAATCAATACGCTCCTATGCCAGGGGTTTTGCAGCTACGTGAAAAAATAGCCGAGATGGTGGAAAAGCAACAGCATGCGATTTATCATCCAGACAAGGAAATCACCATTACAGCAGGTGCAACGCAAGCCATATTTACCGCTATTGCCAGTATTATTCGACCGGATGACGAGGTGATTTGTTTTGATCCCTGTTACGATAGTTACGCGCCTGCAATCGATTTATGTGGAGGAATGGTAAAAACTGTTTCTTTATTGCCTAACAGCTTTAATATCAATTGGGACGATGTCAAGAAGGTCTTTTCACATAAGACAAAGCTTATTATTATCAATACACCGCATAATCCTACCTCGGCTACGCTAACTGACGCCGATATGAAACAATTGATAAAACTTACACAGGGAACGGATATATTTATCATTAGCGATGAAGTTTATGACAAGGTTGTATTTGATGGCAAGAAACATATTAGTGTAGCAAGTTATCCCGAACTACGGGAACGCAGCTTCGTAATCTCTTCTTTTGGAAAAATGTTTCACATAACCGGCTGGAAAATTGGGTATTGTCTTGCTCCTGAAAAACTGACCGTTGAATTTCGGAAGGTTCACCAATATTTGGTATTCAGCGTAAATACCCCCGTTCAATATGCCTTGGCCGATTTCTTGATGGACGAAAGTGAATACCTCTTACTTAGCAAATTCTTCCAGGAGAAGAGGGACTTTTTCGTCAATGCGCTCCGTTCAACGCCTTTTGAGATACTTCCTGCATCGGGATCTTACTTTTTGTTAGCCAATTACGATAAAATAAGCGACAAAGGTGATCTTGACTTTACAAAGGAACTGACGGTCAACTATGGCGTCGCAACTATTCCATTATCCGTGTTTTACAAAAACCGATTGGACAGACACTATATAAGATTTTGTTTTGCAAAAAAACACGAAACCTTGGAAAAAGCCGTTGAAAATTTAGCACGAATTAAATAACACGCTTTTTTTGGCTTTGATGGCGTTTCAGTATCATACACTAAATAGTGAACAAAAAGATTAATTGAGAAATTAAGATATTTACAAACTTTCGTTAATTTAGTATATTACGGTGCATCGTTAGTACTAAAGACATCCGACTATCACTAACCTATTCATTAGACGATAAAGGATATCCTTAACGAAAAATGAATAATTACTTTAAATGAAACCATTAAAAATAACAATATTTCAGGCCTATCTTTTTTGGGAGAACACAGAGAAAAACCTATCCAATTTGGCATTACGTCTTTCCTCATTGAAGGAAAAAACCGACTTGATTATTTTGCCGGAGATGTTCAATACCGGATTCACCATGAATGTTGAGAAATGTGCGGAAAGAATGGACGGCCAAACAATCTATTGGATGTTAGAACAGGCAAAAAAGTACAATTGCGTTGTAGCAGGTAGCCTCATTATAGAAGACGGCGGCAAATATTACAATCGTTTTATTTGGATGAAGCCCGATGGTTCATTCCATAAATATGATAAAAGACATTTATTTTCGATGGCTGGTGAAGAAAAGGTTTTCACAGCGGGCAAAAAGCGCGTCATTGTAGAAATAAATGGTTGGCGTGTATGTTTGCAAACCTGTTATGATCTCCGTTTTCCGGCATTTAGCAGAAATCTTAACAACGTATATGATATCCTACTATATATAGCAAGTTGGCCGGACATGCGGATAGGACATTGGAGAGCCCTTATTCCTGCTCGTGCGATTGAAAACCAATGCTACGTAATTGGCGTAAATCGTGTAGGTTACGATGGAAATCAGGTTTATCATTCAGGAGCCTCTACCTGTGTTGCACCTGACGGTGGGGTTGTTTATTATAAACCGGAGGACGAGGACCTCTATACCTTCACGCTTTATCCGGACGATTTAAAACGGATTAGAGAGAAACTACCTTTTTTACAAGACGCTGATCAGTTTGTTTTAGTGGATCCATAGGTTTTTGAGTTGTAAGTTCTAAGAACTAAGTTTTAAGTTTTTAACTATCTTCATTAGAACAAAAACTTATTGCTGGCGCACGAAGATTTATTCGTGTGCCTTTAGTATGTCACTAATACCTCGGTCTATTCAAAATAGCGGATTTAATAACGGCATCCCTTAAATCGAAATCCCCATAGGGATTGGTTTCCTCGCTGCCGGCATCTATTTTATAAGGTTCCAAACGCTTGTATGCATGTTCGTGTTTCTTATGAATTTCTTTCGCCCTTTTCACTTCTTCTACCTCTAAAACCCCGGAGTAATCCTCAAAAGTGATGTGTTTTTCAGATTTGGGATGGATCAGCTCCGGCTCCGACAGTGGCTCACGTTGAAGTATTTCACGCTGCAATGGTTTATACGGTGTTTCATCTACTTGTGGACGATGCGACGGTTTTCGTTTTTTGGCCTTCTCCTGCTCTTTTTTGAAATTAGCATATATTTGATAGCCAAAAACAATTGCAGCGATGATAAGGGTAGAATGGTTTCCATGGATTAAAGATAGAAAATAATTTTCGTCTACTTTCTTCACTTTGAAAGAAAGTAGACGAAAACACTTAAATAGATAGAAAAAATCGAAAGCGAATAGAAAAGATAGCAGAAAATTAGATAAATTGGTTCAATTCATTAAATTCGCAGCCTCAAATTTTGGACAAAATACATGCAACTTACGCGTTTAGAGATTAAAGGATTTAAAAGCTTTGGCGATAAAATCACTATCAATTTCAATGAAGGTGTTACGGCAATTGTCGGTCCGAACGGCTGTGGAAAATCCAATGTGGTTGATGCGATTCGTTGGGTACTGGGCGAACAACGCACCAAGAACCTCCGTTCTGAAAAAATGGAAAACATCATCTTCAATGGCACTAAAACGCGCAAAGCGGCTAATTTAGCTGAAGTTTCACTTTCTTTTGACAATACCAAAAACATCCTTCCAACAGAGTTCTCTCAGGTTACCATTACCCGTAAATTATATCGGACAGGCGAGAGTGAATATCGTTTAAATGATGTACAATGCCGATTAAAAGATATCACTGACTTGTTTTTGGATACCGGAATTGGAAACGACTCTTACTCCATCATTGAACTGAAAATGATCGATGAGATTATTAACAACAAAGAGAATTCCAGAAGGGCACTTTTTGAAGAGGCTTCCGGTATATCGAAATATAAGGTTAGGAAAAAACAAACACTTAATAAACTAAAGGACACCGAAGCAGATCTAAGTCGTGTAGAAGATCTCCTTTTTGAGATTGAAAAAAACTTAAAAACCTTAGAAAATCAGGCAAAAAAAGCAGAACGCTATTATAAACTCAAAGACCAATATAAAGAACTGAGCGTATCGTTGGCATCATTTAGGATCAGTAACTTTCGCGAAGCACTTGAGCGCCTAGATGAACAACACAGTGCTCAAGAAGACGAACGGAACCTTATTGTCACGCAATTGGACACACTTGAGGCCGAACTCCAAAAACTCAAACAGGAAAGCTTAGTGGAAGAGAAAAATCTTTCGGTTCAACAAAAAGCGGCCAATGAGTACACCTCCAAGATAAGAGCTTATGAAAGCGAAAAGAAGGTCAAAAATGAACAGCTAAAGAACTTAAACGATAAGGAGCAACGTTTGAGTAAAGAGCTGGCCAACGACAGACAGCAAATCAATCACGTTCTTTATAATATTAAGCGTTTAAACGAAGAGCAGCTACTTGAGCAACAAAAATTAGATGAAATCAAGATTTCACTTGATGAACAGAAACAGGAAGTGGACGAGCTGAGGGGGCAACAGCAAACCGCCAAGACTAAACTAGATGCTTTTGTACATGAAAACAATCAACTTCAGAACAACATCTATAAATTAGAAAAAGAAATTGCCGTTCTGCACATCCAAAAAGACGCGCTAAGCCAGGAAAGCGAACGAAATATCGTTGATACAGAAGCTAAAGAAAGTGAGCTAAACGAATTTTCTAAGGTAGTTGATGAACTAGAGGGACGTGTTGACGCTTTGCAGGAGGAATATGATGGTACATTAGCCTATGAAGAAGAGCTGCAACAGCAAATAGCTAATAAAGAAGTCCTTATCCAATCCTATAAAGAGGCCGTAATAAAGGATAACCGCACATTAGATGCGAAACAAAATGAGTACAACCTAACCAAATCACTAGTCGATAATTTGGAAGGTTTTCCGGAGTCTATCCGATTCTTAAGAAAGAATGCGGGCTGGGCAAAACCTTACCCACTCCTATCTGATGTGCTCTTCTGTAAAGAAGAATATCGAGTGGCTATTGAAAACTTTCTCGAACCTGTAATGAACCATTATGTGGTTAATGAACGTCAAGAGGCCGTTAAAGCTATTAAATTATTAGGGAGCGCATCACGCGGTCGTGCCGGCTTTTTCGTTTTGGAAGCTATTACACAGCCGGACATTCGCAATGGATTAGACCTCCTATCAGATGAACGGTTTATCCCTGCTTTATCTGTTGTTGATACAGAAGAGCGCTATCTTCCACTGATCAAGTTACTATTACACGATGTATATATTCTAAAAACGGAAGATGAAAGCGATTTAGAGACACCGTTACCCGATACGCAATTAACCATCCTGCACAAAACCGGTAAGTTTGCAAAATTTCGACTGGGGATGAGTGGTGGATCGGTAGGGTTGTTTGAGGGCAAGCGTATCGGTAGAGCGAAGAACCTCGATAACTTAAGTAAGGAAATCAAGCAGCTCACGACGCATCTCGAAAAAATCCAATTGGATATTGTTAATGAGACGGCTTTATTGAACGATCTGAAGGCAAACACCAAAAAAAGTCAGCTTGAAGAGACCAAGCTACAACTCAACCGCCTGAGCAATGAATTAATCTCTGTAAAAACGAAGCAAGAGCAGTACCTCTCTTTCATACAAAATAGCCAGAATAGAAAACAGGATATCGAAGAAAAAATCCGCACGATCCAAGCTGAACTTGCACAAGCAGAGCCGGCTTTGGCATCCTTAACAGCGAGCAAAATAGATAAGGCAAACGAGCTAACTGCATTTCAGGAAAATTTTAATGAAATTTCAGAACGACTTACCACCATATCGTCAGCCTATAATCAAGAAAATATACGCTACCATCAACAACAAAATAAAGTTGCCGGTATCAATAAAGATTTAGAATACCGAGAGAGCCAGCATGAAAATCTAGAAAAGCGTATTACCCAATATAGTACGGAATACGAAGCGGTAAAGGAGGCCATTAAAGATACTTTACAGCATGTGGATCATTCTGATGAGGATCTAATCGCCATGTATGCGCAGAAAGAGGCTTTGGAAAAGGGCTTACAAGAAGCGGAACAGCAGTACTATACCATGCGCGCCAATATCAATAAAAAAGAAGAAGAAATCGGGGGGTTCCGTAAACGGAAAGATCAAATAGAGCTGCTAACCAACGAATTAAAAGACAAGAAGAACAGTCTAAAGCTCGATTTGAACGCACTAAAGGAACGATTGGCCGTTGAATTTGAAATCGATATCAACGAGTTACTGGATAACGAGCTGCCCGATCATATTGAAAGCGAAGAAGAGTTGAGGAATCGGACCGAAAAACTGAAAAAACAGCTGGAAGAATTTGGCGCCATTAACTCGATGGCTATGGAAGCCTATCAAGAGATGAACGAGCGGTATACGTTTATTCAAAAAGAGCGTAAAGATCTCTTCGATGCTAAAACATCTTTATTGGATACCATTAAGGAAATAGATGATACCGCTCGTGATAAATTTATGGAGTCTTTCACTCAGGTGCGTGAACATTTTATTACCGTCTTCCGCTCCTTATTTAATGAAGAAGATTCCTGTGATTTAGTGTTGAGTAATCCTGATTTACCCCTTGAATCCGATATAGAAATTATGGCACGTCCAAAAGGGAAACGTCCTTTATCCATCAACCAGCTTTCAGGTGGTGAAAAAACGCTTACCTCGACGGCCCTTCTATTTTCCTTATATCTGCTCAAGCCAGCTCCTTTTTGCATTTTCGACGAGGTAGATGCTCCTTTGGATGACACGAACATCGATAAGTTCAATAATATTATCCGGAAATTCTCCAATCAGTCGCAGTTTATTATTGTATCACATAACAAGCGGACTATTGCCAGTACGGATATTATATATGGAGTAACCATGGTGGAACAAGGCGTATCCCGTGTGGTAGCAGTGGACATGCGAGAAGTGTGATAAGCACTAAGTTTAAGCGGCGATTTTATTCACTACTTCATTATTTTCAAAGGTGTTCATGAATCCCTACGGTCGGCTCTTTGCTTCTTTTTCTTTCGCGGAGAAAGAGTTAAAATAAACCCTCCTTTTATACTTTGGGTGTCCCTTAAGAACTATTTCGTATGTTTGTAATAAAACATGCATCAATATGCTTACTATTCTTCATCGATTTTCCTTTTTGATACTATTTTTTTGTGTTAGCTGCTGTGCAAGTGTTAAAGAAAATGCAGAACGACAAGATGCACAAGTATTGAAAGACCTAAAAGTATTGTCGTCCGACGAATATGAGGGCAGAAAAACGGGGACAGCAGGTGCGGAAAAGGCGGCGGCTTTTATTGCCGACCGATTTAAAAGCCTAGGTTTGGAACATTTCCCACAAGGTGAAGATTATATACAAACTTTTCAATTTGATGATAAAGAGGGGACGTCTTATAGCGGGAAAAATATAATAGGTTATATTCCAGGCAAACTGAAAGAGGTTCTTGTCATATCAGCACATTACGACCATTTGGGTAAAGTAGGTGATTCCATTTATAATGGCGCAGACGACAATGCATCGGGTATAGCCGCCTTATTACAGTTCGCTGCTTATTTCAGTGAAAATAAACCCAATTTTACGATTGTGTTTGCAGCCTTTGATGCAGAGGAAATGGGCTTACGCGGGGCCAAGGCTTTTGTTGAAAACCCACCTATTCGGTTAGATCAAATAAAGCTCAATATCAACATGGATATGATTTCGCATAATGATAAAAACGAGCTATATGTCTGTGGTACATACAAATATCCTCAATTAAGGAGATATGTAGAAGATATAAAGGATGAAGTAAAAGTAAAGCTTCTGCTAGGACATGACGATCCTAACACAGGGCACGACGATTGGACTAACCAAAGCGATCAAGGGGCTTTTAACGCCAAAGATATCCCTTTCTTATATTTCGGTGTAGAAGATCATAAAGATTATCATCAACCGAGCGATACGTATGAAAACATTAATCCGAAATTTTATGTAGAGGCGGTAGATGCTATATTGAATGTGATACGAAATATTGACAATAAGTTCTCAAGCCAGATTCAGATAGATAAAAATAAAGTTATGTAAACACCTATTTTATTTAGAACAAAGAGCTCCTACAATTTTATCTCACACGCGTCTCTATCATACCTTTAAATTCTTTACTAGAACGTTTATTTTTCATCAGGTTCTGAGTGGTATTATTCGATTGTTTGGAGCGAATATTCATTAAAGGACCACTACTAGTCGTGCTTGCAGTTACTCCCAATTGATTCAGAGCCTCTGCCAGGTAAAGCTCTTTAGGATCCCCAAAATCATACTCACTAAAGCTATCTAAATCCTGTCCAAGATTATCAAGCATTTCCTTTCCGGGTATATCGGTTCCTGGTTTGAAGCCATTATAATAATCCCCTTCCCCCTTTGCATTCTTTGAAGAAAAACTTGGCAGATATAGATCATACACACTCTCTAGCCGGACCGGGAAGAATCCTACAGGCTTTCCATAAGTTGTTGTTCCAACCAGCTTTATATTTAAAGAGCTTAAACCACGCAGCGAATTAATCAATAACTCACTGGCGGAAGCAGTATTGTTAGTAACAAGAAAAACAATATTTTTCACGTTACTAAGATTTCCCGCTTTTTTAAAATTAACAGTGTTGCCCGTTGCTTCCGGCTTATAACTGTAACTAGCATAGGTATCTGTCCCTATTATTTCTCCATTAGAATTACGTACGCGTTGATTTTTGAGTATAGTCGCTTTCCCTTCTTGCATCAATTGATTATAATACTCAACAAACATAACCCCCGTTGTACCGCTAGGGGCTATTAGATTAGCCAAATGTTCGGCAGTAGCAACATAACCGCCTCCGTTGTAACGTAAGTCGATGACTAAGTCTTCAACATTCTTTGTTGCAAAATCCGAAAAGATATTATCAAGAACATCAAAGGAATTTTCCTCATCCGAAAAGCGAGCATAAGCAACATAGCCTATGTTTTTATTGTTGATAGTGAGTACCGTGTCTTTATAGACGGGGCTACTATTATAAGTCTGCTTACTCAATGAAATGGAATAAGAGCTACCGCTCAGTTTTTGTCCCTCTAAGCGAATAGAAAAAGGATCACCCAGTAACCGCGATATGTAACTATAATCACGATCCCAATCATCCCCGATTGTTTCTCCATCAATTTTAGTGATAGAAGCGCCTCTAGTCAAGCCACTTCTGGCGGCAGGAGATCCGGGATAAACAGCGCGGATGAACACTTTAAAATCCGTATCACTCCCATAGGCTGCAATATCATAAATACCGACATCGTTTCCTTGCCCTGTTAAATTAACACTATTGGTTAAGTTTCTCACGCCAGCGGTGACGCCACTGTTACCTGATACATCTTCGATATAAGAGAATTTTGTATAGTCTGTATTGTTGACCGTAAGTATGTCGTATTTTGACGTGGAATATTGAGCTATTGACAACAAATTAGCTTCGTAATTTTTTAATTTATCAGCATTGGAAGTATATTGCCTTGGGTTAAAAACATCATAGGTTGGCAAATTTTGATTCCAATAATAAATTTCCTTCGCATACAGAAAAATAGAGTCGTTGGTTAGCGCGACGCGATCATCTGTGGGTGTCTGTGTAGAATTACCTTGATTTGTGTCCGGATTATCCTTTTTGCAGGCACTTATAAATAATGACAATCCGATAAAAAGCCCTAAAAATCTGTGAAGTACGTGTGTGTCCATCTTCTACCGCCAATATTTGGTCGCAATATACGACAAGTCTCTCTCTTTTTTTTCGAAGAAGAAAATTTTAACACTAATTGACAATCTTACTGAGAAACTATGTGATAAAGGTAGGAATATAAAAAACACAGGTTAGCTAGTGTAGCGATATATAAGAAACAAACCGGAAAGACCATTTGCTTCTTATATATATAATAACCGTACTAATAATCGAGGTCTAATAAGCTACTGAGTGGGATCATGATTCCGTTTTTCAATTGCAAATAACTATCAGTTAACATCCATACGGTAGTTTCTACTCTTTTTGGCCCACTGGTAGTATTAAAAGTAATGACCGATTTCGATTTAAATTCATTTCCTAATCTTACAGCACTTTGCAATTTATAACGCAATTCACTTACGTGGCTCTCGGGTGCATCGATTATTTTATAGTTCCGAATATCCTCCTTATTGATTAACTCTGCAATAACGGTACTCATAGCAATTTGTTTTAGTTTGGTTTGGTATAACAATATTAGTCAAATGGCTGCACAAGTTCAAAAAATGTGAGAAATAAAGACGTTACATTGACTTTTGTTACACTAAACTACCTAAAACGGATTAAAAATGGATTAAAGTAACATTAGAATAGCTAAATTACCTTTACTATTTGCGAAAATCGACTTAAGCTTTCATGTTTAGGATCCAAATCGGTCACTAAGTAATCGATGGCATTCACATTGCAGACTTTCATTTTCTGTACTGAATTCAATTTTTCAGCAATGCTTAGAATACCTGTTTTTTGTGAACAGCGGAGCATCGCTTTCTTAATTTGAACAACTTCCCAATCCGAATCCGTAACACCATCTTCAACCGATAGGCTGTTAGTTCCCAATAAACAAAGATCAACCCTGATTTCCGATAGCTGATTAATCACTTGAGAACCAATCGTTACATTGGTGCTTCTGGCTAGTTTACCTCCTATTAATATCACATCATCGCCTGACCGTTCTGCCAGCTCCAAAGCGACGAGGGGGCTGATCGTAAAAAAGGTGCATTGCATTTTTTCGGGTAAAGTTCTCGCTAGTTCCAACATCGTAGTCCCCCCTCCCAGCAGTACGGCCATGCCATCCTGAATAAGGGTTATTGCTTTTTGAGCAATTGTCTTTTTTGACTCCCGCGCATAAACCTCGTTATCCTGAAACGGATACTGAAAGGACTTAGATAGGGCTCCGCCATATACTTTTAGTACTTTCCCATTTTCAGCCAATTCATTTAAGTCTCTTCTTATGGTATCCTCTGATACATTCAGTTGAACGCTGAGGTCGGATGATAGAACCTTATTGTGCAGGTTTACTTCGCGCATTATAAAAGCCTGTCTTTCTTCTTTTAGCATGTTGGTTAATTTTTTCCTTAAGACTTGTAAATATATATTTTTATCACAAAATAATAATGCGATGATGTTAATCAGCAGGGTTTCAATTTAAAACAGTAACCAACTATTTTGTGGTAAGATTCAGCTATCGGCAGCAAGCTATCGGTTTCGTTCCTGTTTCAGCGGTCAAAAAGTTCGATCTCCGAAGGCTAATTTTCTGAGAGCGGGATATCTTTTTCCATTTAGTGTATCCATTTTGCATCCTTATCAGTCGACAGACACCTTATTCCCAAAATACGAAAAAAAAAGCCTCCACATTTCATTGAGATAGAATGCCAATAACACTTCAATTTCAATCATGGCAATCGGGTACATCTATAGCCTAAGTGCATGTTTATACATATAAATATTAAAAAAAACGCAAAATATTGCATAACTATTTTTTTTCTTATACTTGTGTATCCAATAAGCTTAAATACAGCAAGTAACACCTAATAAACTGCGGGATAAATTCAAGAACATAACTATGCAAGCAACAATCCCAATCAACCGATTCACAAACATTTAATGATTCATTTTATGACCAAATCAATCAAATTACTGTTTTTTATCTACCTTTTTTCATCCAAGCCATTTATGCACAGCAATCCGTTATAGTTGGGCGTGTAGTGGATGAAGCAAGCCAGCAACCGTTAGCAGGGGTTTCTGTCAAAATCAGAAATTCAACTGTAGGAACTTCAACGGATGCGGAAGGTAAGTATTCTTTGAACGTTGACAATCTGAACGGTCAACAATCTATTGTTTTTAGTTATACAGGATACAAGAGTGAAACGAAGACAATAGCGTTAAAAACCGGCAAAAACCTGTTAAATTGCGGCTTATCTTCTGATCTTGTTGGGCTAGACGAAGTCATTATCACCGGTACCTCAGCGGGAACGACACGAAAACAATTGGGAAGTTACATCAGTTCCGTAAAAGGCGATGATCTTACGAAGGGCAGAAGCGGAAATGTCTTATCGTCGCTGCAGGGAAAAACGGCAGGCGCTCAGATTTCTCAGAACTCCGGCGACCCGGCAGGCGGAATCTCGGTACGACTAAGAGGAATCAGCTCTGTCAATTCCTCATCTGAACCACTTTATATTGTTGATGGTATTATTGTCAATAATAATACGACCCGTGTAACCAATACGCAAACCGGTTACGATGGCGGCAATTTTGTCGGAACGATCGGTCAAAATCGACTAGTAGATATTAACCCAGCCGATATTGAGCGAATCGAGGTATTGAACGGTGCTGCGGCTGCAGCAATCTATGGTTCGAGAGCGAATGCAGGCGTTGTACAAATCTTCACCAAAAGAGGTTCGCTAGGTAAGCCCGTGGTGACTTTTTCTTCCAGCTATTCCAACAGTAACTTACGAAAAAAAGTCCCTGTAAATCAGTCACCTGTCAAATTTGGCGGATCCGTCGATACAGAAACTCAGGACGTTCTGAATACCGCACTTATAACCACTTCTCCGGTTAACCGTTATGATTATCAGGACTACATTTTCAGAAATGCAAGCGGTACCGACAACAACCTTTCTGTAGCCGGTGGGAAAGACGACACGAAATATTATGTATCAGCCTCCTACTTTAATAACCAAGGCATTGTTAAGAACACAAACTTTAGACGGTTCAGTCTGCGAACTAACATCGATCAAAAGTTAGCCGATTGGATTTCCTTTAGTGCAGGATTAAACTATATAAATAGTGGAGCGGACGAAAAACCAGATGGAAATTCGTTTTACTCCCCTTTGAACTCTATCAATATTATTGCCAATTACCACGATCTATTCACAAGAGATGTTGATGGAAACTTAAAGTCGGTTGGAGAAAGAGGTCGAGTAAATCCCGTTTCAGTTATTGAGGACATTAAGCAACGTCAGGAAGTGAACCGCATTTTAGGCAATTTAAACCTAAAACTTACGCCCGTCGAAGGTCTTTCGATCGACTATACCCTAGGCGTGGACCACACCGGACAAAATGGAAAAACATATATACCACCGTATACATACAACGTTAATCCCGATTATTGGGGAGGTGGAAGCAACTTGAACCCAACTCAGAACGGCTATGCCAGTGTCGCTAGCAATTCAGCTCTTTTGATCAATCAAGAACTTAATGCGACTTACAACGCCACGCTTTCTGATGTACTAACATCAACTTCTCAATTGGGCTTTTCTTATCAATATGAAAAATCCAACTATAACATGCTTAATGGGCGAGGTTTAGCACCGTTTATCGAAACGGTTAACGCCGCCAGCACAATTTTGCCCGGCATGGATATTAGAAGCGAATACTCCGTAAGCGGGGCTTACTTTCAACAAAATTTCAAATATAAAGATCATCTATTTTTAACCGGTGCCGTCCGGGTAGATGAATCTTCCGTGTTTGGTGAGGACAATCGCAGGCAGGTATACATAAAAGGTAGTGGCAGCTATGTGTTATCGTCTGCAGATTATTGGAAAAACACATCGCTAAGCAATTGGTGGAATTTATTCAAGTTGCGTGCGGCTTACGGCCAATCAGGAAATCTAACCGGCATTGGGGCCTACGACCGATACAATGCCTATTCCTCTCAAACTTTTTTAAGCAGGGTTTCCCTCTTTTCGAGCGCCACTCTCGCAAATGAGAACATTAAACCCGAGCGTCAGGCTGAATTGGAATTAGGTGCCGATCTATCCTTCTTTAACAATCGATTGGGTGCTAGCTTTAACTGGTACAACAAAAAGGTGACGGATTTATTAATATCCCGAGTGGAAGCTCCGACCACCGGATTTTCAAGTTTTCTCGATAATGTTGGTTCCTTACAAAATCGAGGAATCGAATTGGTACTGAATGGCGCGCCCATTAAAAACACCAACTTTGAATGGAATACTTCTGTCATTTACAACCGGAACCGAAACAAAGCACTGGATGTAGGTGGCCTACGGTTATTCAGCACTAACCCCGGAGCACCTGTAGCCATTATTGACGGTCAACCTATCGGTGTCTTTTACGGCACCTTTTTCGCTAGAAATCCTGATGGCAGTCTATTATTGAACGACAAAGGGATTCCGCTAATTGAACGAGGCATCCAAAATGGAACAGAATACACGCCCCAACGCGACGCGAACGGCTTACCCATGGGCACTCCTTTACGTAGAGTTATAGGTGATCCGAACCCGGATTATACACTTACTTTCGTAAACGATTTCACCTACAAGAAGTTATCCTTACATATGCAATTTGATGCCGTACAGGGTGTAGATGTCTGGAATGCTGATTGGCGAACCAGACAAGGTGTAGGCAGCGGCGAAATAGCAGAACAGGAACAAATGGGTGAGATACCAAGAGGTTATATAGCCGGTGTTTATGCAGTCGAAGAATGGAGAATTGACAACGGTAATTACATCAAATTGAGAGAAATTTCACTAAGCTACAATTTGGGTAAAGTAAAGTTTTTTAAGGATTTTACTATTAGTGCGAGCGGTAGAAACTTGTTCTCTATTGACAAATACAAAGGTTATGATCCAGAGGTCAATGCCGGTGGGCAATCCACCATATTACGTGGCATCGACTTCGGAGCTATTCCGATCCCCCGAACGTTTACGTTAGGTGTACAGGTAAAATTATAAACTCCATCAATAGCAGTATTTAATCAGTATGAATATCGACATGAAAAAAAAACAACAGCATATGCATGCGTCTTTTCTATTATGGATATGGATTAGCGCTAATTTTCACACTCTCATCGTGTACCAAAGATTATATCGATCCCTCGAGAGCATTAAACGAAGAAGCCCTATCGTCATCCCAAGCTTTAACAGATATCAGTATCGGCTTGCAACGTACTTACAGTTACCTAAGGACAAGCAATATCTATAATAAAGTAACAGCTAACGGCTTCGTTACAAACGAACTTTTACTTAGAAATGAAGGAAACATTCCCGAATTGCAGTTAAGCACCGGGGGTTCTACAGTAGATGGAACGAACACCGTGCTTGCAGGTCTATGGACAAGCAGTAATAAAATCATATATGATGCCAATCTCGTCATACAAAACGCGAGAAAGCTAGCTGATAAAAATCGAGCTAGTGGCATCATCGCTTACACAACGGTTTTGAAGGCCCTCTCATTGGGGGACTTGGCGATGAATTGGGAACAGGTACCGGCAACTGTGGGACGCAACGCTTCGTTTGTCGACCGAATGGAAGGTTATAGAATGGCAATTAGCAGTATTGATAGTGCCTTGCTTTTCACAGAGACGGACTCGATCAGTAATGCATTTTTGCAGGACATTCCCGCAGCGAGTATCGATATAAAAAATACACTTTATGCACTAAAAGCTCGTTATTCATTGTATATAGGTGATTATGAAGAAGCATTGAGCGCGGCCAGTCAGGTGGACCTAAAAAAGGTGTCGGTATTTGCCTATGACAATGTTTCCCCGAACCCGATTTACACATTTGCTACGTCCACAAATAATGTCTTTCAACCAAAGGACGAACATTTAGGGCTACCGGAGGCTCTCTATCCAGATCCCAACGATCAGCGTGTATTATTTTATATTGAAAACGCCAATCCCGCACCGCCGGCTGTACGCATTAAAGGATTTTGGTTCACCAATGAATCACCAATACCGGTCTATTTACCGGGCGAAATGCTTTTGATTAAGGCCGAAGCCTATGCCCGGACTTCTAGGCTTGATTTAGCTTTGATAGAGCTAAACAAGGTGATCACAAAAAAGCCAAACGATGATGTTTATGGACTTGGCGCCGCGATGCCTGGCTTAACAGTCCCTTATAGTGAAGAAGAGCTCTTGACACTAATCTATAAGCATCGATGTATCGAGCTTTTTATGTCAGGTTTAAAATTGGAAGATATGAGAAGGTTTAACCGTCCACAAACAGAAATGAAAAGAAACTTCTTTCCCTATCCGTTTGTTGAACGGGACAACAACGCTAATACCCCCGCAGACCCAACATTTTAGAATAAGGTGCCCATGGTAATGGGCACCTTATTTTTTGTCACCTATTCCATACATCCCAATGCACTAAATACCGCTTTACTTTACAAAGTACTTATAAAGTAGTAACTATTTGCAAACAACCGGATCATACATGCTCTTTTTTTGCGCTTTTCTATAACTAATAAAAAAATAACGCATAAATTTGCATTACATAGAAATTCTCAATATTCTTGTACTGAAAACGGCTTTCATCCACAACATTTATAAAACCAATAAACTGTAAGGGAATAATAGAGATATAGCGTGCAAGCTGGGACTTGCCTCGTAAGTGCACTATTTACCGGTAACTAGATTATTATTAATCCATATATCGACCACTAATTATCAAAACATGAAAAGAAAACTACTCCTCTTTATGCTGGGATTGTTTTTTGTTTCTGCCCACCTACTGGCGCAGCAAAAAACCATTACCGGAAAGGTAACGGACTCTCAAGGACAACCACTTCCAGGGGTTACTGTGAGCGTAAAAGGTACGAGCACGAGAACTCAAACGAGTAGCGAAGGATTATATAGTATTGAAACAAGTTTGGGTCAAATTTTGCATTTCACTTATATCGGTTTCCAAGCACAGGAGACAGCAGTAGGCACAAGCAATGTAATCAGTGTATCGCTACAATCAACCAGTTCTGATCTTAATGAAGTGGTTGTGACGGCTATGGGAATCAAACGTGAAGTCCGAAGTTTAGGTTATGCCGCACAAGACATCAAATCCGAAGAGTTGCTTAAAAATAAAGATCCCAACATCATAAACTCACTCAACGGTAAAATTGCCGGTGTAAATATCACCAATTCAAGCGGAGCACCCGGAGCTTCCTCATCCATTGTATTAAGAGGCGGAACTTCGCTAGAACGGGATAATCAGCCATTATTTGTTATTGATGGAATGCCTATGGACAATTCGACAGGACAGGGAGACAATAGTGCATTTGATGGATCTGTAAATATCTCAACTACAAATAGTAATCGGGCAATGGACATCAATCCGGAAGATATTGAATCTATCTCTGTATTAAAAGGTCCGGCCGCAGCGGCACTGTATGGATTAAGAGCTGCGGCAGGCGCCATCATCATCACGACAAAAAAAGGACAAGAAGGTTCTACTACCGCTTCCGTCACTTCACGATTTATGACGAACTGGGTTAATCGTTTACCCGAGCAGCAACACCTGTACAAGCAGGGCTCATATTATAGTGGTGAATTTTCAGACCAAACCGCTTTATCTTGGGGGGATAAATTTATATCCGGTGAAACAAGTTATGACAACCTTGGCAATTTCTTCGAAACGGCTAGAGCGTATGATAACAGCTTTAATGTTTCCGGAGGCAGCGCTAAAGGAAATTTCTTTCTTTCCGCTTCTAATTTAGACCAATCAGGGGTTGTTCCAACTACCAACTTCAAGCGTTCTACCGTACGTTTTAATGGCGAACAAAAGTTAGGCATTTTCACTTTTGGTATTAACGCCTCTTACGCCGTAAGTAAGTCACAGAAAACGCTTACGGGGAGTGGTCTTTGGGGATCCAGTGGTGGTGGGTATATGGAAAGTGTGCTATCATGGCCATTAAATGCCAACATGAAAGACTGGATAAATCCGGATGGCTCTAATAAATTGCTTCTTCCTGACGTGAAGCTTGAAGATAACACGGACAACCCATATTGGATTATCAATAAGAATCCACAAAATGACCGCAACAACCGTCTTATTGCCACTGCCTATACACAGGTTAAAATCACTGACTGGTTCGACGCAACTTATCGATTGGGGATTGACAATTACACTACTAACTTTAGAAGCCTTATTGCTCCCGGATCTAGTGTAAAACTTGCTTGGCAAGACGGGATGCTGTCGGAAACAGATCGAGCCTATAATTATATCAACTCGAATTTGATGTTGAACTTTCATAAGACCTTCTTTGAAAACTGGGACGCGAGTTTGGTTTTAGGAACGACTACAGAAGACACCAAGCTTACCTCCAATTCAAGGAGAGCGGAACAATTCGAAATTCCAAGCTTCGTGGATATCAATAACGCTTCCAACGAAAACAAATATTATACTCAAAGTATCAATCGAAAGCGATTGGTTGGTGTTTATGGTGATTTCAGGCTGTCTTATAAGAATATGGTTTATTTGGGCTTCACAGGCAGGAACGATTGGTCATCAACTCTTCCTTTACAAAACAGATCATTCTTTTATCCTGCTATAAGTGGAAGCTTTGTTTTCACAGAGTTACTCCCACAAAATCGTTTTTTATCTTTTGGAAAAGTACGTGCTTCTTATGCACAAGTGGGCAAAGACGCTGCTGCTTATCAAACCGCAACGTATCTCTTCGGACCTGAATTAACAATAGGAGGTGGTTATAGAAATTATTGGTCTCGAGGAAACGATTTGTTAAAACCAGAAACAACCAAGTCAGTCGAATTTGGGACGGATTTACGATTTCTGGGCGATCGACTCGGCTTCGACTTCACGTATTATAAAAACAAAAGTGTTGATCAGATCTTAACGCCGCGTGTGAGTAATGCAACCGGGTATATCTTAAGTTCAGTGAATACCGGTATTTTAGAAAATAAGGGGATCGAAATCATGTTAAACGCTACACCAATAAAGCGAGAAAACTTCAAATGGGATGCTACCATTAACTTCTCACACAACAATGGTGTTGTAAAAGAACTGCCCGGTTCGCTACCTATTTTATATGTAACTGATGTACAGGTAGGAAACGGCAAAGCGGCTTCTTTCGGAAATGGTGATTTCATGGGGATAAGTGGTTCTAAATGGCAAACAGACGCTAACGGCAACCTATTACTCGACTGGAACACAGGATATCCACTAACTAGTAATTCTACCACTACGTATATCGGCAATCGTGAACCCGATTTTATTGGAGGTTTTAATAATAGTTTTACCTTCAGAAACTGGAGTTTCTCTTTCCTATTTGATTTCCGTAAAGGTGGAGATATTTACAATGCTACCGAGTACTTATTAACAGTAAACGGCATGAGCAAACTGACCGAAAATCGTGGTAATACGGTCACTTTTACCGGTCAATCGCTAAATCCGGAAACCGGGCAATATGAAGCCGTAACGCGAGAAGTTGTTGCAAACGAAAAATATTACCGGGACATTTATGCCAATAACGTACCCTTTTTCATAGAAAACGTGAACTGGCTTCGTCTCCGCTCTATTGCGCTGGCATATTCTTTACCTGCAACCCTTTTGAAAAAAGCATCATGGATAAAAGGTGCAACAATTACAGCTACGGGAACGAATCTCTTATTATTTACCAATTATTCAGGTATGGACCCGGAAACAAGCGCTGCAGGCGCAGGAGTGGTAGGCTCGGGCTCGGTAGGAATTGATTATGCCGGAGTTCCTGCCACCGCGGGATTTGCACTCGGTTTGAACGTAAGATTTTAAAATCAAAAAAAATGAAAAAGTCTGTATATATTCTGCTTTTGTCAATCGTTTTTACCTCCTGTAAGAAATGGTTGGATATAAATGAAAATCCAAGTAGCCCTAATTCCACCGTACCCGCTCCGGAACAACGGTTACCACCCATCATTGCACAATTCGCTGATGGTTACGAGAGCGCCGGTACACGGGTTGCATTTTTAGCACAGCAGCTGGCTGTTACCTACGCAAACAACAATAACTGGAATCTGACGAGATGGTACTCGAACGTCTCCAGTGCTAATTGGCCTTGGCAATCGTGGTACGTAAACACAGCGGTGAATATACAACCGCTCATTGAAGCATCAGAGAAAGTAGGCGCTTATCATTATATAGGTGCCGCCAAAATCATGAAAGCTTGGGGCTTTGGATACTTAGCCGATTTTTACGGCATGTTACCCTATGATGAATTCGACATACCAGGCAATTTAACCCCGAGGTTTGATGATGGTGCCTATGTGCAAGGGAAAGTAATCGCTCTGCTAGACGAAGCGATAGCAGATCTTCAAAAATCACAGGAAATTACGGCTCCTGATTTAGCTGAAGGAGATATATTAAATGGCGGCAAAGTGGAGAATTGGATTCGCTTAGCTTATGGCTTGAAAGCTCGCTTTTTAAACCATCTCACAAAAAAAGCGGACTACAATCCGCAAGCAGTTCTAGATGCTTTAGCCTCCGCTCCCCAGTCGGATGAGCAGAGTTCTATTATGCAGTATGTAGACGAAGAGGGTGTTGCAGACAATAGCAAAGCAGCTTTACAATATGTAAATATTGGTTCTACCGGCCGCATAACAAAGCTTTACTATGACTATCTTTCAAACAACTATACAGGAGCGCCTACAGGCAACAATAACATGGAGGATCCGCGAATGGATCTGCTCATCCCTCGAATGGAAAACCGAGAAGGCCAATTAGTACGTACTCAATTCGTCGACATGTCATCTGATCTGCCAAAAGCCGGTCCTTCGAGCTATAATTACTCCGCATCAAGTGACAGGTTTTCCAACAAAGATTCAGTATACGTTCAACTTCGGATGGATCCTACTAAGCCGCAAGCGGGACAACGTATACTGTCAACTGGTTCATGGTATACCCAACGAGGAGGTAAAGGGCTTCTTTTGACTAATGCTGAAATGCGTTTCATTGAAGCCGAAGTACGACTTCGGCTAGGCCAATCGACGGAAGCCCTTACGGCTTACAAAGCAGGTATTCGTTCCCACATGTCAATCATGGGAATTACGCCAACAGTTATTGAACAATTTTTAAGTAGTTCATCAGTTATCCAAAATGCCGGCGACCTTACCATGAGCCACATTATGATTCAAAAATATATTGCCTTATCTTACTCTCCGGAGGTATGGTGTGATTTGAGACGAATGAATTATTGTACAGATGCATCAGGAAGTTATAACGAAACAGTTGGTATCTATAAAGGCTTCAAAAGACCTTCCCATGTATTTATAGAAGCCTACCCTAGTCCTACCGACTGGCCGCGACGATTTGCCGTGCCAAGTTATGAGATCAACTTTAACATTGAGCAAGTAAGAAAAGCAAATCCAAATGCGGAAAGCCCCACTTATCTAAACGAACCGGTTTGGTGGGATCAACCATAGGTTGTTTCAAATAATGATAAAGGGCATGCAATAGCATGCCTTTTTTGTTGATATGCTTCCTGTCTTTCTATTATTGAAAAGCTTTTTGGAACCTCTCTATTCTGCCAATTCCAAAATAATGCACAAATCCGCAAATGTTAACACTTCAATAACCTTAAAGACACATAAACAAAATAAAAAAAGCTCATCATTGCATGAAACACGTATATAAATGCACTTTTATGTACAAATTATTAAAGAATACGCATAATGTTGCATATGTTATTTTTATTTTGTAATCTTGTAATGTTAACCAAAAGGGAGGACGAACCTATTACTCCTTAGCAGAACCAATTAAGCTGAATCGGAAGATTGAAATAATGTGTAAACCAAACCAGTATAGCTTGAAAAAACTCAAATAATCAACATAATTGACCATTAAAAACAACCAAAATGAAACGAAAACTACTTTTATTTTTCGTAGGGCTATTCTTTGTGCCAGCCCTCCTCTTGGCACAGGAAAAAACCATCACGGGTCGAGTTACAGCGGAGACCGACAAGTCGCCTCTGCCGGGAGTATCCGTCAAGATCAAAGAAACGAACCAAGGAGTGACTACAAATGATATCGGCTCCTACTCCATTAGCGCGCAAATAGGACAAACACTCGTTTTCTCTTATATTGGGTCGAATACGAAAGAGTTGATTGTTGGGCAAGAAAACGTTATCAATGTTCAGCTGGAATTAAACGAGACCACCTTGAATGAGGTAGTAGTAGTTGGTTTCGGAAAACAAAAGAGGGCGAATCTAACAGGAGCGGTTTCGACTGTAGATGTGCAAAAAACTTTTGAGACGCGTCCTATAACAGATCCCGTTAGAGCTTTACAAGGCACTGTCCCGGGATTAACGATCACAACTCCGAGTGGAGATTTAGGGACTAATCCAACCATTCGTTTACGAGGAGCCCGGGGATCAATTAATACCGGATCAACCGGAGCGCAACCGCTTATACTTGTAGATAACGTAGAAGTGCCCTCTCTTCAGATGATTAATCCAAACGATATTGCAAGTGTATCTGTTCTTAAAGACGCAGCCTCAACATCGATTTATGGAACTAGAGCGGCATGGGGAGTGATATTAATCACAACCAAATCAGGAAGTAGAGATACACCTAGCCGTATCACCTATACCAACAATATTGCCTTGCAGAAACCGACAAAAACTCCGAAAATTGCCGACGCAGCAGCTGGCGCTCGAATGGCTCTTGATGCGGCACTACGTAGAAATCCTTCGCAACCCTTCTATTCAAGTTTGGGAGTACGCTTCGATGAGTTGGCGATTCAAAAAATGCAAGAATGGGAAAATCAATATGGCGGACAAGATTTAGGGCCTGAAATGGTTGAAGGTCGCGATTTTGAGGTGAGGGACGGTGCCTTATTTTTTTATAGACCCTGGGATGCCCCCGGTATGTATATGAAAGATTTTACGCCCCAACAAAACCATAATTTAAGTATCAATGGTGGGAGCGACAAAATTAACTATAACATGGGATTCGGGTATTTAAACCAGGATGGAATACTTAAAGTCAATCCGGATCAATACGACCGATACAATTTGAATTTAGCAGTAAATGCCTCTGTGAACAAGTGGCTTGACGTTCGTACAAAAGTACTTTATTCAAACTCTACGTTAACAAAGCCTTATTCCTATAATGGAGACACCTACGATCCATGGTTCTATCTCTATCGATGGCCTAAAACATTTCCGTATGGCACCTATCAGGGGCAGCCATTTCGGAATGCCATAACCGATGTAGAGCAGGCAAATATGACAAGTACCAAGTCAAATATGACACGATTGACGATCGGTGGTACCGCAAAAATCCTTCCCGGATTAACAATGGATGCAGATTACACCTACACTAAATTAAATGATTTAGAACATATTGTCGGTGGCTCGGCAAAGGGATGGAACTATTGGAACGGAAATCCCATGACTCTCGAAACTTATACGACTCCAGCCCATGACCGGGTTAGAAAGAACTCAAGCTGGGAAGATCGACATGTTTTTAATGCGTATGGAAACTACGCTAAAGAGTATGGGGATCATGCATTTAAGGCCTTGCTGGGGACAAACTTGGAAGTATTTCAAAACGGAAACCATTTCTCCCAGCAAATGGGTTTAATGGATCCGTCGAAAGGAGAATTCGGATTGGCTACCGGTGCGCAAACCGTAGGCGGAAGGGTTAGACATTGGTCAACATTAGGTTATTTCGGACGCATCAATTATTCTTTTCAAAACAAATTCTTATTAGAACTAAATGGTAGATATGACGGTTCTTCCAGATTTCCGGTAAACGACAAATGGGCTTTCTTCTCTTCGTTATCTGCCGGATATATTCTATCTCAGGAGAAATTCATGGAATTTGCCAAACCTTATTTAAGTTTCTTAAAGATAAGAGGATCTTATGGAAGTGTTGGAAACCAAAATGTAGGAGAAAATGTCTTTTTACCGGTTATGCCCGCTTATTCAACCGGCGATCTTGCCGGCCAGTGGCTAATAGGTGATGCATTTATGCCAACTTTTCAGAATCCAAGAGCCGTCTCTGAAACCTTAACTTGGGAACGAGTTACTACAACGGATTTTGGGCTTGATGCCAATTTTTTCAATGATAAAGTTAATTTAAGCTTTGATTGGTATAACCGTACGGTTAGCGACATGTTAAGCGCAGGCCTTACCCTTCCTTCTTCTTTTGGAGCGACGGCACCGGTGCTAAACGCGGGAAAAATGCAAACCAAAGGTTGGGAACTCACAATCGGCTATAACCATACTTTCAGTAATGGACTGAATATAAGTGCTACGGGTCAACTGAGCGATTTTACAGAAAAAGTTACCGAATTTCCAGGCAACTCAACCAAAATTTTCACACAGACAATTGCCTCCTCACCGGTTTATAAAGGACAAGTAAGTGGTGAAATCTGGGGTTATGTTACTGACCGTTTCTTCACGAGAAACGATTTTCAGCAAGATGCAAATGGCAATTTATTAACAGATGAACGGGGCCGCTATATACTAATTGATGGCATCCCCTCTCAAAGGAGATTCGAAGGAACCAGTCCTTGGTTCTTCTATGGTCCGGGCGACATCAAATACAAAGATCTAAATGGTGATGGAGTTATCACTGATGGCGAAAACACAGTAGGCAATCCAGGCGATCAGAAAGTCATAGGAAATTCCACCCCGAGGTGGCAATATGGATATCGAATGGACTTTAGTTACAAAGGCTTTGATTTTGGATTTTTCTTACAAGGCGTAGGAAAAAGGGATCTTTGGGCCGCTGGCACAATGGGAATCCCTGGTTTTAGGGCAGCCGAAGGATGGTACCAGCATCAACTAGATTATTGGACACCTGAAAACCCGAATGCATTTTATCCGCGTCCAACGGATCATGAGCAGAATAGAAGCAATAAAAACTTCCTTGTTCAAACGAAGTATCTTCTCGACATGTCTTATTTAAGAGTTAAAAATCTAACTTTTGGATATTCATTGCCTCAAAAATTAATTAGCAAAGCAAAAATTCAAAATCTCCGAATCTTTTTCAGCGGTGAAAACTTATTCGAATTGATAGATAATGTCGACATCCCAATCGACCCCGAAACAGATTATACCTCATTGGGATTAAATGATCCTAACTCTTTCGGAAGAGTTTATCCGTATCGGAGAACTTATTCATTAGGTGTTCAACTAACCCTATAAAAAATATTCTTATGAAACGCACAGCTTTAATATATGTACTAACCGTCCTCCTACTAGCAGGTTG
This sequence comes from Olivibacter sp. 47, assembly GCF_030372825.1. Lineage (NCBI taxonomy): Bacteria > Pseudomonadati > Bacteroidota > Sphingobacteriia > Sphingobacteriales > Sphingobacteriaceae > Olivibacter > Olivibacter sp. 47. Next base: position 2,846,075 of record NZ_JAUCNR010000001.1, on the reverse strand, counting down.
TAAAAAAGATTTTCTCGAACGAGACCCGTTGGACGAACTTACTAACAACGATTATTGGACTAGTGAAAACAATGTTAGAACCTTTTCATATGGTTTTTATGAGCGTTATTTCCGCGGATATGGAAGAGGTAATACATGGGGAGACTATTTTTCGGGTGAGAGTTTGAACGATGATTTCGCTAATACAGCCCCAGCTCAATTCGTTCAGATTGTCCCTTCCTCAGCCGCAGATGCTCTTTGGACATTTGAATGGGTTAGACGAGCCAATGTGATGCTTGCCGGTATACCTCAGGTGCCGATGGATGAGGAGGCAAAAAATCATTGGACAGGTATTGCCCGTTTTTTTAGAGCCATGGAATATCATCGTCTCGTGAGTCGTTTTGGCGATATGCCATGGTACGATCAGGTTATTGACGATCAAGATACCGAGCTACTTTATAAAAAAAGAGATCCAAGACAATTTGTTACAGACAAAATGCTCGAGGATTTTCAATTCGCAGCAGAACATGTACGTCTTCAGAATGGTGAAAAAGGATTGACTGTTAACAAAGATGTTGTTTTGGCTTTTATGTCACGTGTATTTTTATTTCAGGGAACATGGCTTAAATATCATGACATTGATCAGGAAAAAGCAAAAACGTATTTGGAAGCAGCGAAATGGGCAGCCAATGAGCTTATTATTTCAGGACGGTATAGTCTTGGTCAAGACTACCGATCCCTCTTCAACTCACTGGATTTAAGCTCGAACCCGGAAATGATTATGTATAGAAAATATGCAATAGGAATTTTAACACATGCGTTGCATAGCAATAATAACAAAGAATCTCAAGCGGGTATCTCTAAAAATGCGATTGAAAACTACCTATGCACCGATGGGTTTCCTATAACCTTATCCAAAGTATACAAAGGAGATCACTCAATTGGTGACGTACTTGCTAACAGGGATCCACGAATGGCAGGCACGGTTATACCCGAGTTGAGGCTTCAAGGAATTGTAACGAACTATTCGACTTCAGGATATTCTGTGCATAAGTTCCTTAATGAATCTATTAAAGATCTTCCCGAAGGGAACTTAAGTGGAAATCCTACTGACGCTCCTATTATTAGATACGGTGAGGTACTAATCAATTATGCAGAAGCCTGCGCAGAACTCGGTACCATTAGCCAAGAGGATCTGGACAAGTCTATTAACGCACTCCGCAAAAGAGGAGGGCTTGCCAATAGACTACCTGATTTGCAAGTTTCCGGTTCTTCAGCTATGGTTAATAATGTTACCTACTCCGATCCGACAAAAGATCCGGACGTATCCTCTATTGTATGGGAAATAAGAAGGGAACGTCGAGCTGAGCTAATGATGGAGGGCTTTCGGCTTAACGACCTGAGGCGTTGGAAGAAACTCGCCTATACAGATACGAGAAACAACATGAGTATCAATCGTGGTGCTTGGATTAATAAAAATGACTATTTAGATGATGACGGAAAAAGTCGTGTAGCGAATTTGGTACTGGAAGGCGGTGGCGATATCGGATACATTATACCTGCCTTTAGAGCTGAATCTCAGCGAGTATTTGACAATGAGCGGGTTTATTTATGGCCCTTACCGATTGATCAAATTACCTTATATCGTGAAAACGGATCGGAGCTTAAACAAAATCCCGGCTGGTAATCGTTAAGCCGATTCCATTTATATAGGCACCATTTCGGCAAAAGATAAAATATTTATATCTTTTGCCGAAATACCATAAACAGTCCTTAATTAAGAAAAACGTCTATGAAACGCATACAACTTCTCCCCTTTATATTCTCCTTCCTCGCTCTTTTACATGCATCTTGCACGCAAGGTTCGCAAGGCAAGCGGGATACTAGACAAAAAGAAAGTCGCCAAGCCATTACGAAGGATAAAATTCTTACCGGCGCTGATCAGCTTGGAGCTTATTTACCATTGCTAAAAGGAAAAAAAGTCGGACTAATGGGCAATCAAACCTCAGTGGTTGGGCCGGATAAAAAACATCTGGTAGATGTGCTATTAGAAAACAAGATCGACCTTCGATTTGCATTTGCACCGGAACATGGTTTTAGGGGCAGTATTGAACGTGGTGAGAAGGTCTCCAATGAGGTAGACGAAAAAACAGGTTTGCCATTATACAGTTTATACGGAAAAAACAAAAAAGCTGACTCCATCGTTAACTCCATCGATATCATGTTATTCGATCTACAAGATGTGGGGGCTCGGTTCTATACCTATATTGCATCTATGCATCAGGTTATGCAATTGTGTGCAAACCATGGAAAGAAAATAATCATTTTGGATCGTCCAAATCCAAATGGAGATCAAGTAGACGGCCCGGTAAGAAAGGATGATAAATTTAAGTCTAATATCAGTTTTCACAAAATAGCAATGATTCATGGCTTGACGATCGGTGAATTGGCTCAAATGATCAATGGCGAAGGATGGTTGGACAAAGGAAAAAAATGCGATTTGACCGTTATATCCTTGAAAAACTGGGATCATAAAACACCTTACTCATTACCCATAATCCCCTCCCCCAGTCTACCGAACGATGTCTCGGTTCGTTTGTATATGTCTCTTTGCCTCTTTGAGGCTACAGACGTGAGTGTAGGAAGAGGCACAGATTGGCCCTTTCAGGTATTGGGTTACCCGGATCCTTCCTTCGGCAAATTCACTTTCACTCCGGGCTCCAAGCCTGGTATGAGTGCCCACGTTGAACAGCAGGATAAAACATGCTATGGACTTGATTTGCGCGATATAGACCCCAAAAGTTCAACTTTTACGCTTAAATACGTATTGGATTTTTACAAGCTATTTAAAAAAGCAGGTATTGCTGACCAATTTTTCGCTCGCCCCGAATTCTTCAATAAACTGGCAGGCAATGATAAACTCATACAACAAATTAAGGCCGGTATGACGGAAGATGAGATCAAGGAAAGCTGGAAACCGGAGCTTGAAATCTATAAAAAAATGAGAAAGAAATATCTGCTATATCCGGATTTCGAATAGCCCCTGTATTAATCGCTCATCATACCCGATGACGTCATCCGGGTGCAAAAACAACTATAAGTGATGAAAAAAATACTCATCCTTCTTTTACTCCTTTTTGTTGAAAAGACCTATGCACAGGATTTTCATTTTGCACATGTTACCGACACACATGTTGGGAGCGAAACCGGTGCGGAAGATTTAAGAAAAACTGTTGCAGATATCAATAAAAATAAAGACTTAAAATTTGTAATTGTTTCGGGTGATATTACCGAATTCGGAGCGGATCATGAACTTAAGCTTGCCAAACAGATACTGGACAGCATAGATATTCCTTATTACGTTGTTCCCGGCAATCACGATGCGAACTGGTCAGAAAGTGGCGGCAATAGCTTCAGGCAGGTTTTCGGTTCAGAAACCTTTTATTTCACCCATGGAGGTTATCGATTTGCCGGCACCAATTCGGGACCAAATATGCGCATGGGACCCGGGCAGATACCTAGAGAAAACCTAGTCTGGCTAGATTCCGTATTAAAACTGAATGACGATTTACCACTGATCTACGTCAATCATTATCCACAGGATTCTTCCCTCAATAACTGGTACGAGGCGATAGACCGTATCAAAAAACATAATGTACAACTTTTTCTTTGTGGGCACGGCCACGTCAATAAAGCTTATGATTTCGAAGGTATTCCAGGTGTAATGGGACGTTCGAACCTACGGGCAAAAAGAAGCACCGGTGGTTATAATATAGTACGCATATCATCCGGCAAAGCTATTTACCAAGAACGAAATCCAGACAGTCTTACTCAATCACCCTGGTTAACTATCCTCTTGAAAAACCACCACTTTGAAAGGGACATTGATGTATATCCTCGACCTTCCTATGCTGTGAATGAGAAATTTAAACAGATACAGGAAGTATGGGGTTTCCAAGACCGGAGCGATATAGGCTCAGGGCTTGCCTTGGCTAAAAAAAAGCTGATTACCGGGAATACATCTGGCGAAATATATGCCTTAGACGTAAACAGTGGAAAGAAGCTCTGGTCTTTTCAAACGCAGGGAAAAATATACGCCACACCGACCATTTGGAAAGACATGGTAATTGCTGCCTCATCCGACAGTTATATTTACGGTATCGACTTACGAAACGGGGTGCAAAAATGGAAAATCAAAACAGGTAAAGCCGTGCTAGGATCTCCCGTGGTCCACAAAGGCATTGCTTATATCGGTGGGTCGGACGGCACTTTCAGAGCCATCAATATCCGCTCGGGTAAAATAAAGTGGTCATTTGAAGGATTAAAAGGCTATATATCTGCTAAACCGCTGATTTATCAAAACAAAATTTATTTCGGCACTTGGGGAAATGAGTTTTATGCATTGGATCTAAAAACGGGAAAAACGTGCTGGCATTGGAGCAATGGAGCCTCAAACAGAATGCTGTCGCCAGCTGCCTGCTATCCCGTAGGAGCCAATAACCGCATCTTTATTGTCGCTCCCGATCGTTATATGACAGCGCTCGACGCAGCCAAGGGAACAGTAATCTGGAGAAAGAAAATGGATAATTACCGTGTCCGTGAAAGCATTGGACTTTCGGCAGATCGTTCAATGGTATATGCCAAGACAATGGACGGGCAGCTCATCGGTGTATCGACAAAGGCTAATGATATGCGAATCGTTTGGCAATCGTCCCTTCAATTACCTTACGAGTTGGCCCCTACAGCTATTGAGGAGTCGAGTAATATCGTCTGGGTTCCAAGCAACTCCGGATTGTTAACGGCCATTAAACGCCAAGATGGAAAACTTATTTGGCAGCATAAAATTTCCAATTGTTTGATAAATCCTTTGTTGCCGTTAGACAAAAAACATATCGTAGTCAGTACAATGGACGGAAAAATTGTAAAATTAAGCGTTAGAAGATGAAAAAGCTTATCTTTTATTGCGCCATCTTTAGCTTTTGCTTTGCTTGCGCATCAAAAAAAATACGGCAAAATCAGCATACCGTGATTCGCATCAATCAATTGGGATATGGTCCAGAAAGTATAAAAGTAGCCGTTTGGGGCTCTTTAAATCAAGAAAGTATTGATTCTTTTAGTTTGATAGACGCCCGCAGTAAACGAAGCGTATTCACATCCGATGTAGGCAGAGACTATGGCGCATACGGTCCATTTAAGCAGAGCTATCGGCTAAACTTCTCTAACTTTGCGGATACGGGAAGCTTTTACATTGTAGCAGGTTCAGGAAAGTCACCGGTCTTTCGGGTAGCGCCCGATGTATATAAAGGAACGGCTGATTTTGTGCTTCGCTATATGCGTCAGCAGCGGACGCTATTCAATCCATTTCTAAAAGACAGTTGCCACACACATGACGGCTTTACCTTATATGCCGCCAAAGCGGGTCTACCTGATAGCACGAAGATTGACGTTGGAGGGGGCTGGCACGACGCGTCAGACTACCTACAATACTCCACTACGTCAGCTAATGCGATCTATCACTTGTTAGCTGCATATCGGGATTTTCCGGGTGTTTTTATCGATGAAAAACGAGCGAACGGGCTCAGCGGTCCCAATGGCATTGCAGATGTATTGGATGAAGCAAAATGGGGATTAGATTGGTTGCTCAAAATGCATCCCGAACCACATCTCATGTTCAACCAAATTGCAGATGATCGCGACCATGCCGGTATGCGGATGCCGGCTGAAGATCCTTTTACGGCCGTGGCTATGAGCGACCCGTTTATTTCATTGATGGACAAGCCCAACAAAGAGGAAAATTTCTAAACAATACAACCGGCACCAGCTCGACGGCTGCTAAATTTACGAGTGCTTTCAATCTCGGCAGTTTATTATTTACACATGTAGATGAAAGCTACGCTTATAAATTAAGAAATAAAGCCGAAAGCGCATATGATTTCGCAAAAATAAAGCCGGGAGTAACACAGACCGTTTCTGTAAAATCACCCTATATTTATGCCGAAGACAATTGGGTAGATGATATGGAATTAGCTGCGGCAAGTAATTTACAAGTAACAGGTGATATTAAATCTAAGAACGAAGCGCTACAATACGCGAGGCAAGAGAAAATAACGCCATGGCTTGAAACCGACACAGCTTCACATTACCAATGGTATCCATTTATCAATCTAGGCCATTATGAACTGGCAAAACAATTGAATGGAAAAGATCGGGAAGAGCTAATTTCCTATTATCGGCAAGGTATCGAGAAAGTTTGGACGAGAGCAAAACAAAACGCTTTTTTTCGAGGAGTCCCTTTTATATGGTGTAGTAATAACTTAACGGTTTCTTTTGCTATCCAATGTTTATGGTATCGAAACTTGACAGATGACGAATCTTATACAGAACTTGAACAGTCAAATATCGACTGGCTATTCGGATGCAATCCCTGGGGAACAAGTATGGTATATGGTTTACCCCGCAATGGCGATAGTCCAACAGATCCACACTCGGCATTTACTCACTTAAAAAATTTCCCTATCGATGGCGGACTGGTAGATGGCCCGGTATATAGCAACATATTCAATAACCTAATCGGTATTGAATTGGTAGACCCGGATGAATACGAAGCGTTCCAATCCGACTTAGCAGTCTACCACGACGATTATGGTGATTATAGTACAAATGAGCCCACCATGGACGGAAGTGCGTCACTCATTTATTTATTGGCAGCCAAAGAACATGAGTTACAGGGAGGAACTCCGGGAAAAAAGTAGTTTTGGATCGCTATGGTGCTATAGTCAGAGGTGATTGTAGTCGCAAAGAGATAGCTTTAATATTCTCGGCCGACGAATTCTCAGAAGGGGCAACAACTATCCTTCGCCAATTGCAACAGCAGAACATTAAAGCTTCTTTTTTTTTAACGGGCAGATTTTTGGACAATCCAATAAACGAGCCATTGATTTTGAAAATGCTGGAAGATCAACATTATATCGGTGCCCATTCAGACCAACATTTGCTTTATTGCGACTGGACAAACAGAGACAGCTTATTAATCGATCGGCGCACTTTCGATCAAGATCTTTCTAAGGTTTATTACAAATTAAAAAGATTTGGCATCGATAAAACCAAAGCCCCCCTATTCTTACCCCCATACGAATGGTACAATAAAGAAATAAGTGAATGGACTAGTAATCATGGATTACAATTAATTAACTTTACGCCCGGAACGCTGACAACAGCTGACTATACAACGCCCGATATGGGTAAAAGATATCGCTCGTCAGAAGTCATATATGAGTCCGTTCTTTCTTTTATGAAACAAGACATACATGAACTGAAGGGATTTATTATGTTAATTCATTTAGGCGTAGGGCCACATAGGAAGGACAAATTTTACAATAGATTACCTAGCTTAATAAACACATTATTAGATAACGGATATCGTTTCGAAAGAATAGATGAACTGTTGAAATAGCTGTATGCACGTTTTTTAGTTTTGTACACATAAAAACGCATAAAAATGCATATATTAGCTGTGTGGATTTTTGACTGTAATAGTTAATAATAACGATGGAGAATACAACTGAAAAAGAATCTTACTACAACGACCTGGAAAAGATGTCGGTTAACGAGTTATTAACCAATATTAATCAAGAGGATCAAACCGTACCGGAAGCGGTAAAAAAATCGATCCCTCAGATCGAAGCACTCGTAAAAATTACGGTTGAAAGAATGGAAGAAGGTGGCCGTCTTTTTTACATCGGTGCAGGCACCAGTGGACGTTTAGGTATATTAGACGCATCTGAATGCCCGCCTACTTTCGGTGTTCCTTTTGATTGGATTGTAGGATTAATAGCTGGCGGTGATACCGCTATCAGAAAGGCGGTAGAATTTGCAGAAGATGACAAACGACAGGCATGGAAAGATTTGAGCGAACATGGCATTAATAATAAAGATGTAGTGCTTGGCATCGCAGCATCCGGTTCGACACCTTACGTAATTGGAGGGTTAGAGGCTGCAAATGAAGCTGGAGTTACGACCGGTTGCCTAGTCTGCAACGCAAATACACCAATGGCAGAAATTGCCAAATTTCCGATTGAAGTAATAACAGGCCCTGAATTTGTTACGGGCTCAACGCGCATGAAAGCCGGAACGGCACAGAAGCTCGTGCTAAACATGTTAAGTACTTCGGTGATGATTAAGCTGGGCAGAGTAAAGGGAAACAAAATGGTGGATATGCAGCTAACCAACACCAAACTATTCAATAGAGGCACTCGTATTATAATGGAAGAAACAGGCGTTAACCAGGAAAAAGCGAATGAATTACTGGAAAAATACGGTAGTGTAAGGAAAGCTATAGAATACATGCTGCACCTATAAAACCAGTCCTAGCGATTTAAAATCACATAATGTAAATGCAAAAACGTCTTTCGAATTATGTCGCCTATTACCTTACTTAGTTTTCTTCTGATTTATTTTGGGGTTTTAATCTTAATTGCTTATTTAACTTCCAGAAAGTCATCGGACAATGCCACCTTTTTTATCGCCAACAAGAGCTCTAAATGGTATGTAGTAGCTTTCGGAATGATAGGTACAGCTTTGTCAGGTGTTACATTCATATCGGTCCCGGGAGCTGTTGGAAACGGTAGTTTCGGTTATTTCCAATTTGTATTGGGCAATGCGGTCGGCTTTATCATGATAGCGTTCGTGCTTTTGCCTCTTTATTATAAAATGCACCTCGTTTCGATTTATTCATACTTGGAACACCGACTTGGATTTTATAGCTATAAAACGGGCGCCATGATTTTTTTGATTTCGAGAACGATCAGTTCGGCTTTTAGGCTTTATCTCGTAGCAATCGTATTACAACGCTTTATTTTTGACGCTTGGCATGTTCCTTTCGCCCTTACCATAATCATATGCCTACTGCTCATCTGGCTGTACACCCATAAGGGGGGGCTAAAAACCATTATCATCACAGATTTATTGCAAACCTTCTTTTTACTGCTTTCCGTAGTTTTATCGATTTATTTTATTGCCGACAGTTTAAATCTGAATTTTTTCGAAACGATCGAAACAGTAAAGAATAGCAGTTATTCAAAGATTTTCTTTTGGGAAGACTTTATGGAAAGTAAAGCGAATTTTTGGAAGCAATTTTTGGGCGGTGTTTTTGTTACCATCGCTATGACCGGTCTAGATCAGGATTTAATGCAGAAGAACTTAAGTATGAAAACCATAGGCGAAGCGCAAAAGAATATGCTCACCTTCACAACAATTTTCATATTTATTAACCTGTTTTTTTTGTCTGTCGGTGCGTTACTATACATCTATGCAGCCAAAAACAACATTGATATCGCCCAATTGAGAACACCGGACCATCTATATCCGGAAATAGCCCTTAATCACCTCGCTATTGTACCTGGTATTATCTTTATGCTCGGACTAACAGCAGCTACCTTTGCTACAACCGACTCGGCCCTTACAGCGCTTACTACGTCCTTTTGTGTCGATTTTTTAAACTTTAATAAAAAAGAAGATCCCAACGACCATAAACTGGTTAAAACAAGGAACATCGTTCACTTTGTGTTTTCTTTTCTCATGCTCGTGGTGATTCTCTTCTTTCGACTAATCAACAATGACTCCGTTGTAAACGCAATTTTCATTGCAGCAGGATATACCTATGGTCCTTTGTTAGGACTTTTTGCTTTTGGCATGCTATCTAAACGATCGGTACAAGATAAATTAGTTCCCTATATCTGCCTCATCTCCCCTGTATTTTCCTACCTCATTGAGTCTTGGCTAAAAAAATCACTTGGTTATACCGTTGGATTTGAGCTGATTTTACTAAATGGATGCCTAACCGCACTGATGCTGTTAATTACCAGCAAAAAAAGAAAGGCATAAGGCAGAGGGTGTGAGACTAATACGCTATACCTTCACATAAATTCCTTTCTTGTCCATCACGTAACAAACAGCCCATAGTAAGGAAAAAAACAAATAGCATACACAAAAGATCCAATCTCCGGAGGCCCGGGAAATTTCGCGCAGATTTCTGTATAAAACCACCGTAATGGCGAGGTATAAATGGGATTACCTGTTTCGTCAAACCCATTTTCAATTCGCATTAACGACAGTGTTTTAGGTATTAGCGCACTCATTACAAAAATGAACAATGGATTTTTGCCAAACACATCAAAGAATTTCGTAACGAAATTTTTATGCCCTTTAATTTCTACAAACCAGATTAATACGCCCAAAGCTGTAATCGCCAATCCGCTACTATAAAGAACATAGGAACTCGTCCATATTTTTTTATTAATAGGGAAAGCCAATCCCCATGTCATTCCTCCAAGTGTTAACAAGGCAGCCGTAACCATCAAGGTGCTGACTGTACGATAGATAGGCATTGGTCCTTCAATGGCTTTCGTGCCGGTTTGTATATATTGTCCCACTAAAAATCCGATAACAACCTGGATAACCGCTGTAAACGTGCTGGCAATACCTTCGGGCTCAAATGGAACGCCCTCCCCTTTGTACATATGGGCAATCTGCAATATAGACACATCGATTTTTGTACCAAACCAGCCCTGCAAACTATAAGGGTCGGAATCGCCCAAAAGTATACATATCAACCAATAAGAAAGCAGTATAAAAATACTTATGAGAACGACTGTTTTAGTTTTAAAGAAATACACTAAGATAGATGCGAAGCAATAGCAAAGTGCTATTCGCTGCAATACACCTAGTATTCGTATACCACTATCGGATTTAATCGGGTTTATCCAATATTTAAACAAAAGAGTGTCGTTACTCCACTGTACAAAAGGATACCAATTAAGTAAAAGACCTATTAGAAAAATAAGAATGGTTCGCTTTAATACCTTTTTCCAAAACACCTTGCCTGCCTGCGTTCGTAACCTTGGGATCACAAAAGACATCGCATTACCTACTGCGAATAAAAAAAAAGGAAATACCAGGTCTGTTGGTGTACAACCATGCCAAGGTGCGTGTTTTAAGGGCGAAAAAGCGTAGCTCCAACTTCCGGGGTTATTAACAAGAATCATGAGGGCGACCGTTGCTCCTCTAAAAACATCCAGCGAATAGTAGCGTTGGTTCATTTAATTTGAGTTTGTTCAGGCTATACAATATGGCGACAATTACATGCGAAATAAAAATACAGATAAGTAATCGAATATGCAATATTATTATAAAAACAAGCATAAAAACGCAGGCAAAAACAACGCTACTTGCTATTTACGATCGAGCAGATGCATATAATAATTTTTCGCCTTCGACGGCATGAGCGCTATGATTTATGTAACGACTTAGTTAATTAAAAGCTATTTTGTCACAGCTGATTCATAATATCTAAGCAGCGCTCTTAACCCTCGTGACAAAGACTGCCAGACGTTTGATTTGGCTCGTTTTTTGCTATAGAAATACTGCAAAAAAAACTGGATAAAACCCTAAAAATCAGACAACTTTTTTGCTTTTCATTCGTTAATAAGAAAAATAATTTTTGTACTTTTGCACACTTTATTAAAGAAAGGGGCATATAAATAATTAATGAGACAGCTCAAAATAACCCAGTCGATTACTAACCGTGAATCGCAATCGTTAGATAAGTATTTGCATGAAATTGGTAAAGTTGACCTAATTACAGCAGAAGAAGAAGTAATACTTGCCCAAAAAATCAGGGAGGGCGATCAAGCTGCTTTAGAGCGTTTAACTAAGACCAATTTACGTTTCGTGGTTTCGGTAGCTAAACAATACCAAAATCAGGGACTAACACTTGGAGATCTTATCAACGAAGGAAACTTAGGATTGATTAAGGCAGCTAAACGCTTTGATGAAACCAAAGGTTTTAAATTTATTTCTTACGCTGTTTGGTGGATCCGTCAGTCTATCTTACAAGCAATTGCAGAGCAATCACGTATCGTTCGTTTACCGTTAAATCAGGTAGGTTCATTAAGTAAAATCAGCAAGGCCTTTTCGCGCCTCGAACAAGAATATGAACGCGAGCCTTCACCTGAAGAGTTAGCGGATATTTTAGAAACTACGGTGGACAAAATCTCTGATACCTTAAGCAATTCCGGTCGCCATGTTTCCATGGACGCACCTTTTGTTCAGGGAGAAGAAAACACTTTATTGGATGTATTGGAGAATCATGATCCAAATACAGACAGCAATTTGATAGACGAATCACTTTCTGAGGAAATCAAACGCTCATTAGCAACCTTAACGGAACGTGAGCGCGAAATCATCGTGTTATTCTTTGGCTTAGGATCCAATCATCCACTTTCTCTTGAGGAAATTGGTGAGACCTTTAACCTTACAAGAGAACGCGTAAGACAAATCAAAGATAAAGCCTTACAACGTTTACGCCATACCTCACGGAGTAAAATATTGAAGTCTTATCTAGGATAAATACTTCAATTTAATTCGTAAAAAATATGAAAAGCAGCCGTTTTGGCTGCTTTTTTTGTTTACAATTGAAAGATGGTCAAATATCATACCTCCGGTCTTACGGAAAATTAATTCCGCCTACCCGACAGTATTTATCAAACTGACAAAAACAATCGGTTTAAATCACAATAATTTATAGATTTGTCAAAAATAAACCTTATTAAATTTCAAAATGACAAATCAAAACCAAACGGAATTTCAAAATTGGATTGAAAAAGAAAAAGCAGCTTTACAGCTAATCACTACTGTAGGACAACTTTCGTTTGAACGTTCTATTGAACTCATGCTTTTTAGAAGGCCATTATTCGACATTGGAAGCAGTGAAGCGCTTGCGATTCATCAATACGCGCGCGACATAACAGAAAAAGACATTTCCGTTTATGAGACATTAGAGCTCGCAAAGGCCATTAAAACGAGCAATTTGGCTCCTAGTCGAATCGATTTGGGTATATTGACGCTTAAGTGGATCGAACAACATCAACGATACACTTCCATACACGATTTCATTACCAAGGAACTGGCAAAGCACATAGGTTCAAATAAAGTAAAACTAACACCAAAAGACGTGATTTTATTTGGCTTCGGACGGATAGGTCGGGTGTTAGCCAGAGAGATCATATCACAAACCGGGAAGGGCGAACAACTACGTCTTCGCGCAATCGTTATACGCGGCCTTCAAGATGGCCATTTGCAGAAAAGGGCTGATTTGTTTAAATACGACTCCATTTATAAAGATTTTAAAGGAACTGTCAGTATTAATCGCGAAAAAAAAGCCCTAATCATCAACGGCCAATTTATTCAACTGATTACCGGCACCGAACCGGAAACCATTGATTACACGCAATATGGAATCGATAATGCATTATTAATCGATAATACAGGCGCTTTTCGGGACCGGGAAGGGCTTGAAAAACATCTCCGTGCCAAAGGGGTTTCCAAAGTGCTCTTGACAGCGCCGGGGAAAGACGACATACCGAATATCGTTGCCGGCATCAATGAGCACCAAATTGACTTTAAAAAAGAAAGCGTTTTTTCATGCGCTTCCTGCACCACAAATGCTGTTGCGCCGGTCCTGCTCATGATAAACAAGCATTTCATGATCAAAAAGGCACATATTGAAACGATTCATGCCTACACAAACGATCAAAACCTCTTGGACAATTTCCATAAGAAAGAACGACGCGGACGAGCTGCAGCTAGCAACCTGGTAATTACAGAAACAGGATCTGCGAAAGCGATTTCCAAAGTAATTCCAACGCTGAACGGAAAGCTGACCGGCAATGCGGTTCGCGTACCTGTACCAAGCGGCTCTTTGGCCATCTTACATTTACAGTTATCAAAAAGTGTGGTAAAAGAAACGATTGAAAGCATCTTAAAAACGGAAGCTTTATTTGGTCCTTTATCGGAGCAAGTTGATTATTCCATATCGAGAGAGCAGGTAAGTAGTGATGTCATAGGAAATAACCACACCTCTGTTATTGATGGTCCGGCTACTATCGTTTCGGACGATGGCAAAACGTTGGTCATCTATGTTTGGTACGACAACGAATATGGATATTGCAGACAAGTTATCCGATTAGCAAAAAAAATTGCAGAGGTAGTTCGTTTAACTTATTATTAATTCCAACATAAAAAAGGCGCCATTTTACCGGCGCCCTTCCTAGTATTTAAATAAGACTGTCAAGCTAATCAATTAAACTCACGCTTCTTTTCACAAAATTTGTCAATTCAGGCCCTGTCAACAAGCCATTAGATAATAGTGCTAAATCAAAAGCTTGTTTTGCCAAATTCTCCTTCTCTTCGTCGTTTGAAGACGTTAAAATGCGCTTGATTAGCGGATGATTACCGTTAACCGAAACCTTATAGTTGTCAGGTAAATTGCCATAGAAGCTCATACCGCCGCCATTCTGTGCCATATCCTTCATTCTTCGCATAAATTCATCCATCGTAACCGTTACAGGCATCTCATCGGCGCTTAGGGCAGTAACCTCAACCTGCATGTTATCTTTCTTAATTGCTTTTTCAAAAAGACTTTTGACCGTTGTGCTTTCTTCTTCACTTAAGGCGAGTTCTTTTGTTTCATCCTTCTGGATTAGTTTATCCAATACATCTGAGTCGACGCGTTTTAACTGTGTTTTTTCTGTTTTTTGCTCCAAATAACTTACAAAGTGTCCATCGATCGGAGAATCCAATAGTAATACGTCATAGCCTTTCGTTTTAGCTCCTGAAATAAAACTATCTTGTTTAGCGGCATCATTTGCATACAAGTAAATTACCTGATCATTTTTATCCTTTTGAATATCCTTTACCTTTTCGGCATATTCCTTTAAGGTATAGAATTCCTTGTCTACATTTTGAACCAATGCAAAATCATTAGCCTTCTCCGCAAATTTATCTTCGCTAACCATACCATATTTTACGAAAAGGCCAATATCTTTCCATTTTTCCTCAAAGCCCTTGCGATCAGTCTTAAATAATTCGCTCAGTTTATCAGCAACCTTCTTGGTGATGTAATTACTGATACGCTTTACATTACTATCAGCCTGTAAGAAACTTCGCGAAACATTCAGTGGGATATCAGGCGAATCAATAACACCGTGCAAAAGCATTAAAAATTCAGGAACGATATCTTTCACCTCATCCGTGATAAAGACTTGACGCGAAAATAATTTGATTTTATTTCGCTGTAAGTCGAAATCGTTCTTAATCTTTGGAAAATACAAGATTCCGGTAAGATTAAAAGGATAGTCTACATTAAGATGAATCCAAAATAAAGGCTCTTCGGAGAATGGGTATAGTTCGCGATAGAAATTTAGGTAATCTTCATCCTTTAACTCAGAAGGGGCTTTAGTCCACGCCGGATTTGTGTTATTGATAATATTATCAACTTCAACAGATTTATATTTCGGTTTGCCCTCTTCGTCCTCACCGTCCGGTTCCGACGTTGTTTTTGTTCCGAACTTGATGGCAACCGGTAAAAATCTACAATACTTATTTAAAATGCCGTCTAGCTTCGCCTTGTTTAAAAACTCTTCAGATTCCTTATTAATATATAAGATTACGTCAGTGCCGCGGGTCGTTCTTTCGCCCTCGCTAATTTCATAAGAAGTACTACCATCACAGACCCATTTAGCAGCCTGTGCGCCATCCTGATATGAAAGGGTCTGAATTTCTACTTTATCAGCCACCATAAAGGCTGAATAAAAGCCAAGACCAAAGCGACCTATAATTTCATTAGCATCCTTAGCCTCCTTGAACTTTTCCATGAATTCGGTAGCACCGGAGAAGGCGATCTGATTAATATATTTCTTCACCTCTTCGGCTGTCATACCGATTCCCTTATCAGAAATCGTAATCGTTTTCGCCGTTTCGTCAAATGAAATTTCGATCGTCGTATCGCCTACTTCGCCGGCATATTGGCCCAAAGAAGCCAATCTTTTCAATTTTTGTGTAGCATCAACAGCATTTGACACCAGCTCCCGCAAAAATATTTCATTATCGGAGTATAAAAACTTCTTAATCACCGGAAATATATTCTCGGTATGAATTGAGATGTTTCCTTTTTCTTGCATAATATATCTGAATTAATAATTTCTGAATGGTGAACGAAAAGTCATCAACAAGCAATGTTCCAAAAAGCATACACGGTCAGTATGACAGTCTATACTGACAAAAAGCCAGATTCGTACGCTGAATCTGGCTTTTCAATTATTTGAAAATATAATACTTGCTGCTACTGCGGAATATTCACAACGGTAGGCTGATCAATCCGATTTAAATGTTTATTAAAATTCTCAGCTAATGTGCTTATGGTTTGATAAGCATATTCACGTTGTTTGTTCCAGCTTCCCTGATTAATGTCTGTCATATCTTTCTCTAACGGAATTGGTTTCACTTTGGCAGGAACCACTTTGCCATAACGATCTTTGATATAGGGTTGGTAAGATAAATCGGTAAACCAATACCGATAGCCATCCCCTGTTTTCTCAAAAACCAGCTTATAATTTACCGCTCCTGCCACATAGTTTCCAATTGTAGCATGTCTCTTTAAAGCCGTTTTGCCTTCCACCGTTACACGTTCCTGACCCTCTGCGTTCAACTTTACTGCTTTCTTGTCAAAAAATTCACTAACATACGATTGAAAATCCTGCTTATCGTCAAGTTTTATTGCTTTCTCTTGATGATAAACGACGTACTTTCCATTTTGATCGGTTATGAATCCCCCGGTATTTTCTTGTCCTTTCACATCGGCAAAAAGCCCTGCAAATAAGAGCATAACAAAATTTACCATCTCAATTTAATTTAGCGTTATCAAATGTTTCTGTATCTTACATAGGGCAGCTCCCACCCTGCCACTACTTATCAAATATAGCAATTTTTACACCAAAAACCTATTTAAAACATTAAAATCCAATTAGAATCGAAATTATGTTCTGTTTGTTAAATTTTTCACTTCAAGTAATTTATAAGAAAACACCTCATTTGTTTTGAATTTCCGTTCAAAACAAATGCGTATTTCATAATGATTACTCACGAAACGAGCCGCAAGCGCACAAATCGAAGAAAACTTAAAATAAAGCGAAATTTCTCTTGATAACATAAGCTGTTTTTTTCCAAAAAAAATATCGATATTTATACGCAATCCTAAATAAAAAACAAATCAAGCAATCTTGACTTAAAAAAACACAAAAGACACTCACTAAACTCTGTATTTTCACTGTAAAAATGCTCCAACTAGCTTACAAACCTTATTTTTTAAAAATGGAATATCCTTTCCGAATTGCGGATAACATCCGGACAGGAACTCCGATTATGCTTGTCAAAATTTCCTATAATGGCATAGATGGTTTCGGAGAAGCATCCATGCCTCCCCGTTACGGTGAAAATTTAGACACCGCCACTTCTTTCATAGAACGGCTGGAATTGACGCAATTTCGCTCTCCCTTACCAATCGACCCGATTTTATCCTATATAGACAATAGGCAAACAGGCAATCCTGCCGTTAAGGCAGCATTGGATATGGCGTTGCATGACTTGTGGGGAAAAATAACAGGTAAGTCCATTCATGAATTATACGGGTTATCCAACAGTAAGCTCCATACGGCAAAGACAATTAGTATTGAAACCCCTGAAATTATGGCGAGGCGAGTTACCGAGGCGGAAGATTTTCATTATTTAAAAATCAAACTAGGCACAACTGACGACCAAGCAATTATCCGAGCCATACGAAATGTAACCGATAAACCTTTATATATTGACGCAAATCAGGGATGGGCAAATAAAGAAGAAGCGGCCAAATTAATTGACTGGTTGAGTACGCAGGGCGTCATCTTTGTGGAGCAACCCATGCCTAAAAATAACTTTGACGCAATGGAATGGCTAAAAGGACGAAGCGCCCTACCAATTATTGGAGACGAGGGGATTCAGCGCTTAAAGGACATAGACAATGCCGAGTTATTTTACCATGGTGTAAATGTAAAACTCATGAAATCGGCCGGAATCCGGGAGGCGTATACCATGTTAACAACCGCTAGGAAAAAAGGGCTTCGTACGATGATTGGCTGCATGTCTGAAACATCATGTGCAACCGCTGCCGGCGCACAATTAGGAAGTTTGGCTGAATTTATTGATCTTGACGGAAATTTAGGTGTCACGAACGATCCATTTGTTGCTTTTCCATGCATTAATGGAGAAATCCAGGTTGATAATAGTCCAGGTTTAGGATTAAAAAGTCCGGCATGGGACACCATAGAACCATATATTGAAAACTAGTAAAGCTTATTCCCATTGATGGAAACAACACAGAGTACAAGCCCCTTAATAACAAACGATGCCGTCGTATTTGGTCTATTAATGACTGTATTGGCTTTGGTTTTTTACACTTCAAAACTACAAGCACCTTTTTGGAAACGCTTTTATAGTATTATACCCACAGTGCTACTATGCTACTTTGTTCCTGCTTTATTCAATACATTTAATTTAATTTCAGGAGAAAAGTCTGCTTTATATAGTGTTGCATCTCGTTATTTACTGCCAGCCAGTTTAGTTTTATTTACCATTGGCATCGACATAAAAGGTCTCAAACGCTTAGGCTCCAAAGCGGTTATTATGTTTTTTGCCGGCACTTTGGGCGTTATGCTAGGCGGCCCATTAGCCTTCATGGTAGTGGGATTTATTTTTCCGGACATATTACATTTCGGAGAAGAAGAAACCTGGCGCGGTTTAGCTACTATTGCCGGCAGCTGGATAGGTGGCGGTGCCAATCAAGCAGCTATGCTTGAAGTTTTCGGGGCCAGCAAGACTCTTTTTGCACAAATGATCGCTGTAGATGTACTGGTGGCCAATATTTGGATGGGGCTATTGTTATATGGTGCTCAAAAGAAAGAAAAGATCGATCGCTGGCTACGGGCCGATAACTCAGCCATCACCGATTTAGAAGAAAAAATGGAAGAGTTACACGCTAGCCAACCAAACTCATCTTCGGGGATATCAAGTTGGATCATCGTATTAGGAGTAGCCTTCGGTGCCACCGGCCTTTCCCATTTATTTGCCGATTATATTGCTCCATGGTTTGAAGTCCATTACCCACAAACTGCTCAATATTCGCTAACCAGCAGCTTTTTTTGGCTCGTAATTATCGCTACTACCTTCGGTATGGGTTTATCTTTTACAAAAGCACGTAAATTAGAACACGATGGTGCTTCCAACATCGCTTCGCTATTTCTATATATTCTAGTTGCTACTATCGGAATGAGCATGGACTTAAAAGCACTGCTTGATAACCCAAAGTTTTTTCTAGTTGGAATTATCTGGATTTTGAGTCATATCACCATTATGTTGCTGGTTGCTCGTCTTATCCGTGCTCCTTTCTTTTTTGTAGCCGTAGGAAGCCAGGCCAATATTGGTGGTGCCGCATCCGCCCCCATTGTCGCTGCGGCTTTTAGTCGCTATTTGACTCCGGTAGGTGTTTTATTAGCGGTTTTAGGCTATGCGGTCGGAACTTATGGAGCCTATATATGCGGAATTATACTCCAGGCGATCTCAAATTCAATATCCTAACCAAACGTGGCATGCGTTCTGAAATAAACCAATGTTAGTTCTGTTCCACTTTATAATCTTTTAAGATTAAAATAGCGGCATTTGTTTCATGATGAAAGATTTCATTTGTAACGCCGCCAACAAAAAGATTGGTCAGGCTTGAACTTCCTTTTACACCCATAATTATCATATCCATCTTGTAGTTTTGAGCGTGGACAAGGATGGCTGAAGCTATGTGTTTGCCATCTGCCCGCACAGTCTCTATCTTGCCTTCTATCTGATACTGCCTTAACCATTTTGACTTTTTCGCTTCGGTTTCTTCTTGCAAGAGCCTATTAATTTCGGATTGATTCAATCCAAGGAAAAAGTGAACGGGCGCTTTTGCTACGTGAATACAGGAAAACCGACCGTCCGGTATTCCTTTACTAAATGCCTCTCCTAAGGTATAAACTCTATTACTATATTTCGAGAAATCGATTGTACCTAAAATACGCTTTGGTTGAATAAATACGGTCTCTGGAACTAAAAGAATATCGCTAGATAATAACCGTGTGAGTTTTTGTGAAAGTGCCCCACTTCCCTCTAAATGTTGCTTGTTTCCTAAAATCACCAAATCGATCCGCTCATGTTTAGCTATTTGGTCAAAAGCATTTTCACTGAACTCCGCAGTTTCTACACGTATCTCATGGCTAATTGAAGCTAGCCTTACATCTTTCAACTGACGCATTATTCGCTCCTTTACGCGCTCCTTTATTTTGGACAAAGTAGATGGGTGTTTAAATTCGCTCGGTAATTCACGAAGACGGATATTATGTAAAAAAATAACTTATTTATAGATAACACATCCAAAAGGCCGGAGAGATAATTGACGAGCACTTGGTCCATCCCGGACATATCCATTGCGATCAACACATTGTTTTTGTCTTTTGTTATCATTATTCTCTATCATGAATTGGATCGTTGCTGTCCAACAATCCCTGTACAATTTCCTTATAGCTTTTTTCTTGATGCAATCTTTGTTTTTTCAACTGTTTTCTATGCGCTTCACTTAAGCCTTTAAGTAAACTATAACACATCAACAAAATAATCATAGCGAAAGGCAACCCTGCTATGATTACCGCAGTTTGTAAGGCATTCAATCCTCCACCCCAGAGTAGTACAATAGCGATACCTCCTTGCAAGAAGGCCCAAAACACTCTTTGCAAAGCTGGTGTATGCTCCTTTCCTCCAGATGTTATATTATCTACAACTAAGGACCCCGAGTCTGAGGAAGTAATAAAGAAAAAAGCAACTAAACAAACAGCAATAGTTGACAAAATAGCCGTTAGCGGTATTTTTTGCAGGAAAACAAATAGGGCTGTTGAAATATTATCATTTACGGCCGTTATCATGGATAGGTCTCCATGCAAGATCATATGAAGTGCGGTACCTCCAAAGATAGTCATCCATAAAAGTGTTAATAACGCGGGGATTAGTAAAACACCTAAAACGAACTCCTTAATCGTACGTCCTTTTGATATACGCGCTATAAAACTTCCGACGAATGGTGACCAGGCAATCCACCACGCCCAGTAGAAAACTGTCCATTTATTTTGCCATCCACTTTCCTGATAAGCGTCATTCCAAGTACTTATCTCCACGAGATTTGCCAAATAAGTACCTACATTTTGAACAAAGCTCTTCAGTATAGATAAAGTTGGTCCTAAACAAAAAATGAGCAACATAAGTAAAAAAGCGAGAACCATATTTCCATTACTCAAGAGCTTAACCCCTTTGTCAAGGCCCGAAACAACCGATAATGTAGCAATTGATGTCACGACAAAAATTAGTATCCCTTGCGTGGATATCGCCATATTCCAATCAAATAAATAATGCAAGCCGGCATTCATTTGTTGAACGCCCAAACCCAGTGAAGTAGAAAGGCCGAACAAAGTTGCAATGGCAGAAAAGATATCGATTGCATGTCCCCACCAACCGTGAATTTTTTCGCCTAAAAAGGGATAAAATAAGGATCTAAACGTTAACGGCAACCCGTGATTGAATGAAAAAAAAGCGAGGGCCAAACCAACAATTGAATAGATTGCCCATGCATGTAAACCCCAGTGCAAGCTTGTGTATTCCATCGCTTGTATAGCCTTTCTAGAACTGTCTAATACTTCCCTGGGAGGGTTTGCAAAATGAGAGACCGGTTCAGCAACACTAAAGAACATAATTCCGATTCCCATACCTGCGCTGAAAAGCATGGCAAACCATGAAACCGTGCTAAATTCAGGCTCTGCCTCTTCACCACCAAGTCTTATATTTCCAAACTTACTGAAGGCCAAGTATAAACAGAAACCTAAAACAGTATTCACCGTGATAATAAAAAACCATCCGAGGTTGTCCGTTATAATATACTGCGTTCTAGTGAACCATTCGTCCACCGAATCTTTAAAAATAAGACAAAGTAAGATGCTTAAGAACACGAACCCGATGGTGCAGTAAAAAACCGGCGGATTGATCTTAAAATTCAATATGCTTTTTTTCACCATAGTACATTCCTTCAGCAGGAAGTATAACTAAAAACAAGAACTTATCAAAGAAAAAAGGTTACTAATCAGAACATATTGCTCCTATATACAAAAATCGTCCACCGAAGTAAACAATTTTTTAAGGAAGACGTTTCCCTTCTGCACATAGTTTTCCAAATAGTTGGCATAACACCTCCATTTTATGAATGCTTATTGCGACTGATTTCTCTTATCCTCGTCAATTCTGAAGGAGACTTTACAAACGGCGCCATATGTTGTTATCTGATCATCCTTCACATGCACCTTGAAATCCTTTACATATACAGAGTCAACATTTTTTATTGTTTTTGTGACTTCTTTCACTGCATTTTTTATAGCATCATCAAAACTCACTTCTGATGAAGCAATCACTTCTATTACTTTTACTAAAGCCATAACTTACTCCATTTATATAGTTAAACATCTATTTATAATATTTTCCTGAATCATCTTGGATAATTTGTTCTATTTCCGCTGAGGTAAGGGCTACTACACTTCCATACTTCTTTGCTTCGCGGTCGTCTAAGTAAGGTTCCAATAAGATAAAAGGTTTCTCGGAGCCCTCTGTTAAACCGACATTTTCTGACCGAGTTAAATGCACATGCTTATATCCTGTATCTCTCCACTCCTTTAGGGCATATCGATCAAATCTATGCAGTTTCATACGGTTATATATTAACACATTAATACATCACTATTGATTAGAGCAAATATGTTTCCTTTTAACCGATTTAGGGATTTTTATTATGTTCTGAATTTGAGGATAAGGGTATCGCGCTATTATGGACAACAAGTAAAAAACGTTATAATTTGGCAAATTTTGCAGGTGTCCTAAAAATAGCATAAAATGTTTACTATTGTAATCGCCTTGGAAAATAAACCGTAAGATATTAGAGTAGACGGGGCTGGCTACCAAGATGGTTCACATATGACTTTCTATAAGAATTTTGGCATAGCCTTTGTTTCTAAAAGAGTAGGTTTAGGTTGATTAAAAAATGAAAAGTCCGGTATCCCCAAAAGCCGGGCTTTTCTATTTAAAATTCCTTCCTTCAGGAAAGATCTTTTTCTGTGAAATATTCTGAATTTGACTTTCTTTATCATGGATGGGGCCCAATTCTTTATTAGTTTCATGAGCTGTTAGTAGACCCAAAAATCTTGAAAGATCAAAACAACGTCTTACAATAACGTGTACCACCTCGCCCTCGCGTTGAAGCTTTCCTTCTACCATCAGTAATTTAGCTCTGAGGATTTCCTTTCTATATTTCTCAAATAATTTTTGAAAGACCACTAGGTTGCTGCATCCAGTCTCGTCTTCCAATGTTATAAAGCAGATCCCACTTGCTGTTCCCGGGCGTTGCCGTACTAACACCAAACCCGCAACCTTTACCGTAACACCATCATTCCTCTCAGCTAAATCTTGAGCCGGCAACACATGAAGCAGGCGTAGTTTTTCCCTCACAAAACTTACAGGATGCGCTTTTAAAGACAAAGACATGGAAGCATAGTCTTGTAATACATGCTCGCCTGCGGTCATTTTTGGCAATTCAATCTGTACTTTAGATTCGTATTCAAGACCTTGATCTATAAACAATCCCTTTGGCCTTTGACGCAGCAGCGATATCTGCCACAAAGCTTGCCGACGGTCCAAGCCAAGCGACTGAAAGGCATCAGCATCCGCCAGTTTCTCCAAAGTTACCTGCAACACACCAATTTTCCATATAGAGTGAATACAAGTATAAGTCGTTTTTTTCCGAGCGTCAATTAGAACAGCGACTTCATCCTCCCGCAAACCTTTCACCTGACGGAAACCGAGCCGCATTGCATGAAACTCGCCTATTTTTTCCTCTAAGCTATTATCCCAATAAGAATAGTTCACATCAACCGGTAATACAGTAACGCCATGCTTTTCTGCGTCTATTACAATTTGAGCGGGTTGATAAAACCCCATAGGCATGCTATTAAGCAGTGCACAAGCAAAAACTTCCGGATGGTAACATTTTATCCAGGCAGAAACATAGACAAGCAGGGCAAAACTGGCGGCATGGCTCTCAGGAAAACCATAGCTTCCAAAGCCTTCCAATTGTTTAAAAATCCGCTTAGCAAAATCCAAGGTATATCCGTTTCTTACCATACCTTGGATCAGCTTTTCTTCAAAATTTGTGACAGTTCCCTTAGCCTTGAATGTAGCCATACTGCGACGTAATTCATCGGCCTCTGCCGCCGTAAAACCCGCTGCCACCATGGCTATTTTCATGGCTTGCTCCTGAAAGAGCGGGACACCTAACGTTCTTTTTAAAATTTCTTCAAGCGCCGGAGAAGGATACTCCACCGCTTCTTCTTCTCTACGGCGCCGCAAAAAGGGATGTACCATATCTCCCTGGATAGGCCCCGGTCGTACAATCGCCACCTCTATTACTAAATCATAGAAATTTTCAGGTCTGAGACGTGGCAACATGGATTGTTGTGCACGGCTTTCTATCTGAAATACACCAATTGTATCCGCACGACTGATCATCGCATAGACTTTAGGATTTTTCTCGTCAATTGAAATATTCGCCAATGAAAGATCGATACCTTTGTGCTGCTTAACTAAATTAAAAGCCTTCCGGATACAGGTAAGCATTCCTAAGGCCAGAACATCGATCTTAAGAAAACCCAACGCTTCTATATCGTCCTTATTCCATTCGATGCAAGTACGATCTTCCATACGGGCATTCAAGATTGGACATAAGTGGGAAAGTTTTCCCTGGGTAATGACAAAGCCGCCCGTATGCTGCCCAAGTTGACGAGGAAAACCAACGTATTGTTGCGTAAGCTGTAAAACTTTTCGAAGATGGGGATCCCTGGCATCAAACCCGTATTCGGTTATATGTCTTTCATCAAACCATTCAGGTGTAAATTCCCAAATCGACTTCGCGAGACGGTTAATGGTATCAACTGACAGCCCCATGGCCTTACCAACGTCTCTGATTGCACCTTTTTCATGTACTTGGGTGACTGTAGCCACAATGGCCGCACGATCTCTTCCATATTTGCGATAAATATATTGTATAATTTCTTCTCTGCGTTCATGTTCAAAATCGACATCGATATCCGGAGGCTCATTTCGAGCCGAAGAAATAAAGCGTTCGAATAATAAATCGAATTTTTCAGGATTAATTGCCGTAATTCCCAAACAATAACAAATGGTAGAATTAGCAGCTGAACCACGTCCTTGACACAAAATTCCTTGCTCATTCGCATAACGGACTAAATCATATACAGTTAAAAAATAAGCAGCATAATTCATCTCTTCAATAAACCCCAATTCATGCGCTATATTTCTTTTAATCTTGTCAGGAATTGTTTCACCATAGCGCTTTTTAGCGCCTAGCCATGCAAGATGGGTTAATTCTTCCAGTGGGCTACGTCCTTCCTCTGTAATTTCTTCCGGATAAACATATTTTAATGTATCCAATGAAAATTGGCAAGCCTCAACTATTTCCTGAGTCCGTAAAATAGCATCTGGGTATTGCCTAAAATACGTTCCATTTCTTCCGAGGATTTGAGATGACGCTCCGCATTCTGGTGTAAACGAAATCCTGCGTTATAAATAGTACATTTCTCCCGTATGCAAGTCAAAATATCTTGCAGCTCACGGCGATCGGGGCTATGATAATACACGTCATTAGTTGCAATCAGGGGAATGTCATATCGGTTTGCAAGTTGAGAAAGGCGATATATTTTTTTCATATCATCACCTGTATAAGATCTGGTTATGGCCAAATAAAGATCCTTGCCTAATTTTATACGGTACTCTTCCACGTTTTGTATAAATAGCCGTTCAAAATTCAGATCATCATTTAACGTATCAGGCGGTACAATGACGAATTTTATACCTTCTTTAAATGCATATACGTCCATTTTACACAAATGACACGCTCCCTTTTCTGCTCTTAAATTGCCTGTACTGAGCAATGTTGACAAACGGCCGTAAGCAGCCATATCGGTGGGATAGGCCAATAAGCTCGGACCATCCAATAAATCCAACCGACAAGCCGGAATGATCCGTATACCTTTTGCCTTTGCTGCCACATGCCCTCGCACAATACCTGCCAAACTATTTCTGTCTGTAATTGCTAAGGTCTTATAACCATAAAGGGCTGCCTGCTCAATCAGCTCTTCCGGATGCGATGCGCCACGTAAAAAGCTGAAATTTGTAGTAACCTGTAATTCTGTATAATCAGCCATTTGCTTATGCACTTAAGCGAAGAAACCATGAAGGTACCAGATGTTCAATTTACCTTCATTATAATGTCCAACCCTAAAGAGCCAATAACGTTGCCCCTCTGCGTCTTCAACACAATAATAATCCCGATGTTCGTTGTCTTCCAGCCACCATTCATGAGCGATACGTTCAGGGCCATCAGCCTTTTTAACAGTATGTACTTTTCCTCGATAGCGAAAAAGCATGGGCGGATAATCAGGAACGGGGGCAGTCACTTCAATCTTTTCCGGTTTAGTGAGTATTCTGATGGGGCGTGGCCGTATTAGACTCCATTCCATCCCTGGCATTTCCTGTAAGGAACTTGTTGTTTTGAACGAACGCTCCGGCCAATAATGCGCTTCCGGTATATAACGCTTTACGCAATGATCACCCCACTTAGTCTTTATTTTAT
Organism: Olivibacter sp. 47; assembly: GCF_030372825.1. Taxonomy (NCBI): domain Bacteria; kingdom Pseudomonadati; phylum Bacteroidota; class Sphingobacteriia; order Sphingobacteriales; family Sphingobacteriaceae; genus Olivibacter; species Olivibacter sp. 47. The sequence goes on along the minus strand of NZ_JAUCNR010000001.1, from coordinate 2,819,407 downwards.
CAAGTAACTCTGCCACTTCTACATGCCCAACCCCGGCCCGTTCTATCCATAACACTTCTTGCTCGGCTACTAGATGTTCTACTTTTTTAGCTTCCAAAGTAAACAACTCAATGCCAAGCGCAGGCTCCATTGTAGCTATTTTAAGTTCAAACAACTTAAAAAGATGCTGACTATGACGAGAGGCTGCACTAGTTTCTATCTCAATTTTTTCGATTTTACCATCGACACGATATCCCATAAAACATGCGGTACGTAATCCTTTTTCCTCTCGCTCCAAGCGATCACATAATCCATCCAATAGCTTTTTCAAGGCTATCTCAATCCCTCTAACGTTTATAATGGGTTCTAAGCAAGGTAAACGCTCCTGATAAGGTTGAATAGACTGTATTGCCTGCACATTTTCTAATGCATGACCCAACGCTTGGTCAAGACGAATGCCTATTTCATTTCCAAAGCGTCTTCTTAAAGAAGCAGAGGGGAAATGGATAATATCGGCAATTTTATGTAGTCCAAGTTTTTGAAGGAGAATAAGCAAATCTGAAGATAAACGAAGGGCTGAAAGAGGTAACCTAAGCAAAGCTGTATTCTGCTCCCCCGGAGGTATAATTGCATTTTCCCAACCAAAATGAGCTATGGCCCATGCCGCACCTATTGTGTCTGCCATAGCCATCCGTGTGTGATAACCCTGTTTTTTAAAGCTCATCTTAATGGCTTTGAGATAGGTACTCTCACCTCCCCATAGATGTGCACAACCACTAATATCCAAAACTAAACCATCAGGTGAATCAATAGCAACTACAGGCGTGTAACGAAGGCACCATTCACCCAAGCTTTTCAATAACTTTTCAGATAAATCAGGCCGGTCGTCCAACACTTGTAAAGTGGGGCAGATAGCTCTTGCGCCTGCCACTACCATCCCTACTTTGATTCCCTGTGTCATCGCTTCACGATTAACAGCTGTGATAGCCATACGTCCCCGTTGAGGCGTTGCTAGCACAAATGCTTTTCCACTCAATTCCGGTTTGTGAATGCTAAACCAATCTGTTTTTAAATACTTAAGCCATATGAAAACAAAACGTTGTTGCATATCACCCCCTTTTCAATAATCGCTCATGCACAGAATATTTCGGTTTTGTTATTAATTTAAAGGAATTAGCGCTCCATTCCATCTGCCAACTTCCCGGTCGTCCGTTCCGTATTTTAAGCAGCTCGACCTTCCAACGGGGAAATCCAATTCCCGGTATACCGTCCTCCTCCATCCCACTAGCCAGCGGAGAAATACTCCATCGGGAAATGCAACTTGTATTATTTAAATTTTTAGGCTTATGACGAAAAACAAACCCTGTGACCTGACTTTGTTCTACAGCAAGTTGCAAACGCCTGGAGGTCACCAAATTAATCTCTTGTAGTTCTGCTACAACAGCAATTAGTCGGTTACATTTTAAAGCTTCCTCCATCGCCCATAAAATGTCACGTTCTCGCTTCAGGTGAATAAATATAAGATGATGAGGTAGGATGTCGAATAGTTTACATGCCGGAGGGAAAAGTGTTGGTGAAGAGCTAATCCAAACACAAAGGCCTCTTTGCTGCATAAGTTTTCCTAAAATCCCACATATAAATCCACTGGTTGCGGCAGCCTGCTCATCGGACATACTGATGAACTCATGTATCGCTCCCGTGGGAAAACGAGCGTTGGGAAAGGCCTCTTTTATGGGTTCAAGCCCGGCATGAAAACCTGAATCGTCTAATGCCGGCTTGAACCCTTCTAAAAGAAGGATATCCTTTTGCAATTGGGCAATAATAGCTGCTCTATTTGATAATGTACGCATCAGGATTCTAAACCATAAAACCAAAAACTTTAGCAAAGTTACTAATATTATTAGTAAAACCAAATTTGATTTTATTTGGAATCCGAGTCCATTGCAACAGCTAAAAGGCTGTTCTAAAAGTTGAAAGATTCTTAAATAGATGAATGCGTCCTATTGCTTAAATAAATTTATGGTATAATCGAGCAATTCCTGACCTCCCGATTTTCCGTGCCCCGGAATGATTAGCTCTGCTTCAGGATATTTTTGTTTAATCTTCATAACCGTTTCAGACCAGCTCTCCACGTTTGAATCTCCCAGATATCCCTTTGAAGCATTCATTTCTTTAATCAAACAACCTCCAAACATAACTCTTCGACTTGGGAAATAACCTATTATATTATCCTTCGTATGTCCTTCACCATTGAATTCAGCAATAATTTTTCTTTCACCTACTTTTAGTTCGAGTTTTTTATGAAAACCATGTTGAGGCATGATCAGGTTTTTTGCTTTGGCAAAAGCTATTGTTTTATTGCTAGCATAAGAAGGAATTCGATTCTTATGAAAGGCCGCCAGACCGCCTAAGCAATCATCATGAAAATGGGTTGGAATAACTGCTACTATTGTGCAATCCAAACTATCTTTAACCCAATCAATCAAAATGTCGGCTATAGAATCATTGGTTGGTGTATCAAAAACAATGGCCTCTCCTCCATCATAAACAATCATACCATTGCAGGGCACTTTCCCAAAATCGTCTGTTAACAAATAACTGGTGTGCTCATAAACATTATCTTTTATCTTTTTAATGGTAAAGTCGTCGGAGACGTAACTTTTGTCAGTTTGCGCGCTCAATTTGCAGCTAAGTAAAAGAAAGGCTAATCCGTAAAAAAAACAGTGTTTCATGCAGCTTTATATTAGTAAAATGGTTAAATATCACCTGTAATTCCCCATGTAGCGTATTGCCCAGGAGAACAAAGATAGATTATTATGCTCCAAATCTATTCGATAAGCCTTTAAAAAATCACCGTAAGTGTTGATTGTAATGATTGATTCAGGGACTGCTTTTCCACAGTTATTTCACTCATCTTCACATACATATACATTTTTACGCAAAAAAAACACAAATACAAAATGCCATTTTAGGTTTCTCATCCTAAAGCTTTACCTTTGAAACGTACCAAATAGATTTTGTTATGGTAAGTTCAACAATAGGATCTGTTATAACCAACAACAGTGTACATCCCGCTCATCCTTTCATCAAAACACTAATAGCTATTGCCAGAGGAATGAAAAAAGACGGCTTTTCCGATGCTGAAATCGCAAAGGAGACTAATTTATCCCTTACATTGATCACTAAACTTAAGCAGAAACAACCAACAACACCATAAGTTGGATCGATAAGAACGGTGTAGACATACGAATCAAATTAGCCTAAAATGTTCCTAACTGTGTGATTGCAATTGTTTGGAAGATTCTACTGAACACGCACATATCGCTCGATAATCTCACGATTAATGCCTTCGCTTTCCACCTTTTCCGTTCCTTTCTGCACGAGTGTATCATTAAGAATAGTAACTTGAAAATTAAAGGTATTCCCTTCCCAATTTCGATTAGCATAAAAGTCTAAATATTCGGTATAAGCATTTCCTTTCAGCGTATATCTACCACCGCCGGCGTCAAAATGATGGGACGAATCTTTAGGTGTATTTTCATCATGTCTTAAAAAGGCGAAGTGAGAATCGTTAATAATTTTTATCATACTTGTCCCTTTGCTATAATCGGTCGTAACGCTGTCTTTGCCTGTAACGACGGTGGCAGACAGCAATTTCCACGTACCCTTTATAGGTACGAGCGAATGATCAGATCCTGTGCAGGAGCAAATTCCTACAAAAAGCGTTATAATTGGCCAGTTTAGTTTTTCCATTTGATAAAATTATAAATAAGAACGGATGAACGCAACATAAACATTATCAGATATTAGCCGTTCCACATGTCAAATTGTCCTTCAACGTAATTGCCTTACTACCTAAAGCCGCCAAATTGACCTAAGATCGCCTATACAACGATTTGGTATATTACTTGATAGCTTTAGGTAGAAATAGTTTCATTTTCTTGGTAAATAAATAATTAAATTTAAAAAAGGAGGTTATTTATGTCACTGATTAAAAGAAACGGAAGTAATTTTCCATCATTTCCGGCATTTTTTGATGATCTTTTTGCCAGCAATCTCTTTGACTGGAACAATAGCAATTATTCATCCACGCAAACAACAATCCCATCGGTAAACATCCGGGAAACCCATGACAATTTTGAAGTTGAAATGGCAGCTCCCGGCATGAGCAAGGATGACTTTAAGGTAGAGCTTGATGGCAATACCCTGACCATTTCTTCAAGTAAAAAGCATGAGCAAGAAGATAAGCAGGACGGCTACAGCCGAAGGGAGTTCAGTTATCAGTCATTCCAACGCAGTTTTACTTTACCCAAAGACGTCGTTGATGAAGATAAAATAGGTGCTCAATACGAAAATGGTTTGTTACGTTTAACCATTCCAAAAAAAGAGGAAGCAAAGAAAAAAGCACCTCGCCTTATTGAAATTTCTTAGTAAGAAAGGCTTGTAAATACAAGCCTTTCTTATATCTGCACTTCTTACAAAGAGTAAACACACGCATTCTTGTCATTATTAATTTCATATGTTCTATGAAGATTGCACAAGTATCCCCATTGTTTGAGTCTGTGCCTCCTAAACTATATGGCGGTACGGAACGGGTTGTCTCCTATCTTACAGAAGCCCTGGTAGATCATGGCCATGAGGTCACTTTATTTGCATCCGGTGATTCGGTAACTCGTGCGAAACTTGTCAGTCATACGCAAGAAGCACTGCGTTTAAACCCGAAAGTAATCGATCCCTTAGCCTTTCATATCTTACAGCTACAAGAAGTGATTGAACGCGCACATGAATTTGATATTATACATTTTCACACAGATTATCTTCACTTTCCCGCTTCACAACTTTTACAAAGGCCCTGTATTACGACACTACATGGCCGCTTAGATATACCTGAGTTAAAACCACTATACGATAAATTCGACACGCAAGCTATCATCTCCATTTCAAACAGTCAGCGGAACCCTTTACCGCAGGCAGCATGGATGGATACTGTGTATCACGGTCTTCCCAAAGATTTGTATCAAGCAATTGAAACAAAAGACGACTACGTGGCATTCATTGGCAGAATATCGCCGGAGAAAAGGCCTGATAGAGCTATCGAAATTGCAGAAAAAGCGGGCTGCAAAATAAAAATAGCAGCAAAAATCGATAAAGCGGATCTATCCTATTTTCATGATCATATAAAGCATTTGATCCAAAAGCCTTTTGTAGAATATATCGGCGAGATCGGGGAATCTGAGAAGAATGATTTCCTTGGAAAAGCCAAAGCGTTATTATTCCCGATCGACTGGCCGGAACCTTTCGGAATGGTTATGATTGAGGCAATGGCTTGCGGCACTCCGGTCATAGCGTATGCCCATGGGTCTGTTCCTGAAATTATTGAGCATGGAAAAAATGGCTATCTTGTTTCCTCGGTCGAAGAGGCTGCACATGCCATTGGAAAAGCGTCTGCTTTAGATCCACGAATCATTAGACGTTTGTTTGAAGAACGCTTTAGTTCAGATAGAATGGCCCAGGATTATGTCCGTAATTACGAACTATTATGTAATAGACATCGTATATCTGTAAGTCATCATTCAAAAAAATTCGATTCAATAGACAGCAAATTAACAGCGTAATATTGGAACTATGGAAAGTTACGAGGAGAAGTTTAACGTTTTAAATCATTGCGATACCTTTGCTATACTTAACCGTTGGGGCAATATAGATTCCGGCGGCAACCAAATTCAAGGAATATATAATCGGGATACACGCTTCATTAACCACTTACATCTGTTACTTAACGGAATGCCCCTTGATTTACTCAGCTCAAGCATTACCGAAGAGAACGAGACACTGTCTACCGACTTGAGCAATCCCGGGTTTACATCTTTAAATGGTATCAAGGTCGCCGCTGCTTCGCTACATATTCATCGAAGCCAATTTTTAAAAGATGAGGTTTTTCATGAAAAACTGGATATTCAAAACTATCTGGATCATCCCTGTTCTGTTAAGTTGTCTTTAGTTATTAAGGGCGATTTTGCCGATATTTTTGAAGTACGGGGTGTAAAACGCAAAGCAAGAGGACGACTTATGCCCTTAACCAAAAGTGAGGATGGGCAGCTGGTGATCAGCTATGAGGGACTGGACCATATTAGGCGGAAGGCGATTATATACTTTTCGCAGCCATTTGAAGCAGATTTAGCGCATCAATTGCTTCATTTTCCACTCGACTTAGCAGCCAAAGGTCTCGGTCAACTGGAATACGCCATTCATTTTGAGCAAACAGGACGAGCATCGCAACCGAAAATTGCCTATGAAATGGCAAAAGACGAACTGATACCTAGGTTAAAGCATAAAAATGCATACTTCCCTATTATTGAAACGAGCAACGAGCAATTTACACATTGGCTGAATCGTTCACAGGCTGATTTAGTCTCCTTAATGGCAGAAACACCTTACGGTAAATATCCTTACGCCGGTGTCCCTTGGTACAATACAGCTTTCGGACGGGATGGCATCATCACCGCTTGGCAGACATTGTGGCTCGCCCCACAATTGTCTAAAGAGGTATTGCTCTTTCTTGCCGCACATCAGGCCGAACAAGAAGACAAAGCTTCAGATGCTGAACCAGGAAAAATACTGCATGAGATGAGAAATGGCGAAATGGTTGCGTTAAACGAATTACCTTTAAAAAATATTACGGAACAATTGATGCTACCCCACTTTTCATTATGTTAGCTGGCGCTTACTATCAACGCACAGGCGATCTTTCTACAATGCAGCAATTATGGCCCCACATTGAAGCTGCTTTAAATTGGATCGACAACTATGGTGATTTTGACGGTGATGGTTTTGTAGAGTATCAACATAAAGCGGAAAAAGGATTGACTAATCAAGGATGGAAGGATAGCTTTGATGCCATATCACATGCTGATGGTACACTGGCCAAAAGCCCTATTGCCTTATGTGAAGTTCAGGGGTATGTATATGCTGCCAAGAAATCCGCATCCTATATAGCCTACGACTTAGGTAAAACAGCCGTTGCACAAAAACTGAAAAAGAGTGCCCTTGACTTGAGAAAAAAATTCAACGAACAGTTTTGGATCGAAGAGAAGCAGTGCTTTGCTTTAGCGCTGGATGGCGACAAAAAACCATGTATGATAAACACTTCGAATGCGGGGCATGCGCTGTTTACGGGGATTGCCTATGAACATTTGGCATCAAAACTTGTAAAAACCTTACTCCATCCCGATCTATTTGCTGGTTGGGGTATCCGCACATTAGCAGCAAATGAAGCGAGATACAATCCGATGTCTTACCATAATGGCTCTATTTGGCCTCACGATGTAGCGCTGATAGCCAGTGGATTTGCAAAATATGGTTTTGTCGTTGAAGTAGCCCGATTAACAACTGCGTTGTTTGACGCTTCGCTCTTTATTCCTCTTCAACGATTACCTGAACTTTTTTGTGGTTTTGAAAGACGTCAGGGTGAAGGGCCAACGGCTTATCCGGTAGCCTGCTCCCCGCAGGCGTGGTCCGTATCTTCGGTATTCTTGTTGCTACAATCATTGCTTGGTTTAGAAATTATTCCTGACAAAAAAGTTATTCGTTTTAATAAACCTTACCTGCCAAGCTTTCTAAGCTGGATAAAACTAAGTGGTATCCAAGTAGACAGTTTACGAATCAACTTGGAGGTTCTAAGGCATAAAAGCAACGAGCACGTAAGCATATACTGGAACAACCAACCCAAAGATTGGAAAATGGAAGTAAGCATGGAATAATGATCAATATATCATTCGTAGGGTATAATCGAAAGACGTACAAAAAATTGTAAATTAGCTGAGGTAATGATTAATGATGGCTTCAAAAGACGATATAATATTTTTAAAGAAGGCAATTGATTTAGCGGTAACAGGCGTTAAACAGAACAAAGGAGGGCCTTTTGGGTGTATCATTGTAAAGGACGGCAAAATAATCGGCAAAGGATGCAATTCAGTGACATCTACTATAGATCCTACCGCACACGCGGAGATTGTAGCTATACGAGATGCCTGCAAACACCTTGGTGAATATCAATTGGATGACTGCACACTCTATGCTTCTTGTGAACCATGCCCTATGTGCCTAGGCGCGATCTATTGGGCGCGGCCATCGCGTGTAGTCTATGCGGCGACAAGATTTGTAGCAGCACAAGCTGGCTTTGATGATGCTTTTATTTATGAAGAAATAAATTTAACAGGAACAGAAAGAAGAATTCCCTTCGAATTTCGACAAATTAACGAATCACAGGCGCCTTTCTTAAGCTGGGAGCAAAAAGAAACGAAAGACCTTTATTAATCTACTCGTTAATCCTCAGCTAGTTCACTGTGTTAAAATATTAAAAGCGTCATTAATTAAGTAAGCGTTGCCCGCTCTATACAATATCAATCGATGCACTTGAGTTAAGCGTAGACATGTTGGCGATCTGTGAAATAAGTAGTTCTGCCGCCTATCTTTTCCGTTCGGATCGGATTACCTTGTGGATCTTCTTTGGCCTTCACACGATGAACCTTCATAAAATCGCGAATTTCACCGCTTATGATATCGGGGTGTTCTTTTAATATCATTTTTTCCGCCTGCAATAAAACTTCTTTAATACTTTCCACTAATTCGCTTACTTTTTCTTTTGGTATTTTATTGGCGATAGATTGCGGTGCAATCTTTGCCTCCCAAAGAATTTCATCCGCATAGGCATTTCCAATACCACCGATTATATGTTGATCCATTAGAAGTGTTTTTATAGTTGCCTTGCTGTTTTGAAGGATCATATACAGTCGTTCCGCATGCAGATCATCCGACAAAGCATCTACCGACGCTGTCCGCTTCGGATTTAGCTGAATATGGGCCATCTTTTGAAAGTCTGTTATGAAGAGCGTTTGAGCCTTTTCGAATTTCAAGGATAATAGGGCATACTTAGGGTTTTCTTCGTTGGTATATACCAGTTTACCGTGAAGCATTAAATGAAGAGATAATAACGTATTTTTTCCGAAATCGAAATAAAGTTGTTTTCCTAAGCGATATACTTTCTTTAATTCACGTTTTTCCAAAGCTTCTTTGAGCTCTTTTTCCGGAACACTGACTTTTTTATGCTCATGAACATGTATCCGTTCCAGTTTTTTCCCCTTAAGGATTCTCGTAAGGTTTCTACTAAAAACCTCTAAATCGGGTAATTCCGGCATAACTCCTCCCTACTATAAATCAACGATAACTGTATCTAGGAACAGTTATAAATACAAAAAGTTGTATTTTTTTACAATCTTAATCGGAAAAGCAACTTATCGAACATGATTTGGTCGTCTACGATTAGCGATAAATTTAAGCCCTCTTCTTCGGAGTGAAATGTTAATTGTCCGTCGTTCACTTTTAGCCGATATTTCTTGAAAAGAGTTGAGCAATCGATCATAGGTAATAAGCCCAGCTATTTCACGCTTTCTATCGATGACCGGAAGGCAGTGCTTATTTTCTGTTAACATAACGTTCAATGCAGCTCGTAGGCTGTTATCTGTATAAAGGGGCTTAACCGATTTTTCAATTAGCGTACTTACTTGTGTTTTGTCATTGCCGGTAAATTTATATAGCTCTTTTGTAGAGATAAGCCCCACATATTGTTGTTCCTCATTAACAATGATCAAATAATCGGGTCTTTCCGTCGATTTATTGAACCAATCTTGTGCTTCCAGGATACTTACTGTCTCCAACACGGTCACAGCTACCTGCTGCATGATTTGGCCAACATTAACCATTTCCAATAAATTCGGTTCATATTCATCAGGGGTTAAAACACCGCGTCGACTAATTTTTTCAGTCATGATTGTATTGCGCATAAATAGATAGGATACCGTATAAGAAGCAACACAGGCAGCAAGCAAGGGAATAAGGGCGTTAAAATGACCGGTCGTTTCCAATGCGAATAAGATAGAAGTAAGCAAGGCTCTTGATGCACCTGCAAACATGGCTGACATGCCAATCAGAGCAGCCAGGGCCAGGTTAATATCCAAATCGGGCATTAAATGTTTAAAGACCATGGCAATTAGCACGCCTAAAGCAGCTCCAATCGTTAACAACGGAGCTAATGTCCCGCCTGACGTACCGCTACCTAAGGCTAAAACCCAGGAAAGATATTTAAAAACACACAACGTCAGAACAAAATACAGCGGCATCTTACCCGAAAGGAGATCCGTAATATTTTCATAACCAACGCCCAGTGTGCGAGGAAAAAAATAACCAATCAGTCCTACAGCAATTCCACCAATTGCAGGCCACCATACCCAATGTATTGGCAATTTTTCAAACAAATCTTCAACCGCATAAACCGACTTGGTCACTAAAATTGCCAAAAACCGATCAGCAATCCCATTAAACTATAAAAGAAAATCGATACGTTCGAAACCACATCGATGCTGGCACCGCTGAAAAACACAGGAACGGCGCTGAATAATAAGTGATGTCCTGCCGCACCCGTTATACAGGCCAGTGCTACAGGAATAATGGAACGAGGTGTAAATTCGAAAAGGAGTAACTCAATCGCTAGAAAAATGGCCGCTATCGGTGTCCCGAATATGGCTGTCATTCCTGCCACGGCTCCTGCTGAAAGCAAAATTTTCCGTTCTGTATGCGTGATGCGTAATAACTGACCTAAAGTCGAACCTAAAGCCCCACCGGTAGCAATAATCGGCCCTTCAGCACCAAAAGGCCCACCGGTTCCTATCGCTATTGCTGAGGAAATTGGCTTTAGGTAAGTGATAGTAGGACGTATCTTGCTCTCATTCGTCAGAATTTGCTCCATGGCTTCGGGAATACCATGACCTCGAATTGCCTTTGACCCATATTTAGCCATTAATCCTACAATAATGCCGCCCAACGCAGGTATAGCGATGACGATCATTCCCAATTGATTATGGGCAGGAGAAACCTCATGAAATGATAAGTTTTGATAGAACGATAAGTTGGTTATTAGACTGATTAAATAGACTAAAAAACGAGCAATTAAACTGATGGCTGCTCCTACAGCTACGGCATAACAAGATATCATGATTAATCTTTTCTTGTTCCTTACTTGCTGAGGATAAATGGCCTCCGACTCCAAAGTGGATGACAAGGAAACGGAAATAGGAATTCCGGACTTCTTAGTTGACATGTTATAAATTTGATGCAAAATATGACTTATATCATATTTTAAAAAATCTTTCCATCAATTTTTGTTACATCACAGTCCGAATCACCTTTGAATCAATCTGATAGTGTTTAATTGGTACAATAGGCTTGTAATAGCTTCCTATCTAAAATCTTAATTTTCTTTCCATTTAATTCGAGCGTATTCTCTTCCTCCAGCTGTTTGAGCATTCTGAAGAAGGTTTCATAGACCGTTCCTGCATAATAAGCCAAATCTTGCCTCTTTAGTTCAATTGCAATAAATCCAAGGCTATCGCAGCCAAATTGTGCTTCCAGGGTAATAACCGTATTCGCTACCCTTCCCTTCACTTCCATTAATGCTAAATCACGCATTCTTTTTTCGGCGTCGCGTAATTCATTAATATGAAAGTTCAAAAATTTTCTGGCGAAAGCCGGGTCAGCATCTAACAAGCGGTCAAAGGAATCGAGGCTAAGCGAACATACGTAGCTTTTTTGGAGGGCAGTTGCGGAAATTGGGTATTTCAAGTCGCCTCCCATTCCCCGATATCCCAGAACTTCGCCTGGCCGATTAAAATGGAGTATAAATTCCCGATCTTCGCTCCATTTCATATGGGTCTTGATACAACCTTCTGTAATAAAATAAATGGTATCAGCTTTATCGCCTTCTTTAAAAAGTATTTGGCCTTTAGCTATTTGACCTTGGGTGCCTTTGGCCTTAATCGCTCTAAATATTTCATCGCTAACTTGATTACAGAGAAAACAGGTTGACGCACCGCATAGTCGTTTAATTGAATCCATATTTGCAAATGTAAAGGGAATAAGCCTATAAAGAAATAGTCGACTCAACCAATAGGCAGCTATTGATGAATTTTGCTTGGCTAGCATCATTCTCACGCATGAAATTTAAGGCATTTACAACATTATCTATCGTCATTTGTTCTTTTAGGGATAAGCGATCGGTTGACGGTAGCTGGTCATAATGCATCGAAGATAAAAGAGAAAACGATATGAAGTTCGCAATTAACATGTTAGGGGGGTTAGCAGGAGCCCTTATTTTAAATATCATTCACGAAAGTGCTAAAAAACTGTTTAAAGAAGCGCCGGAAATCGACAAGGTCGGTCAGGAAGCTATCAAGAAAACCAGTCGGACTGTTGGCATAACACCTCCAACCGGAAAAAAATTGTATGCAACTACGCTTTTAAGCGATCTTGCCAGTAATACCATGTATTACAGTGCTATTGGGAAAGGCGATTCACAGGGCTTGTTCTGGAGAGGCGCAGGTTACGGATTAACCGCCGGACTTGGAGCAATCGGTCTTACAAAACCTTTGGGATTAAACGACGCACCAATCAATAAAAGTATGGTTAGTAAAATTCTCACGGTAGCTTGGTACACCCTAGGTGGAATCGTTGCAGCATCAGCTATTAAGCTGTTGGATATGAAGAACGATCATGTAGTTGGCCGGAATAATTAAAATTAACGATTTTATCACTTAGCCATCTGAGATTCAAGGTTTATAAGAAGCATTGAATATCTGTTGTGATGATGAATATTTGCAATCGCACAGAGATGAAAGGATTCATAAAATGAAGTTAATTAGGCGTAACAACACAGCACTTTCACCGTCTATACTATAATAAACATTAATTCCGATTCCACATGCTGGCTTGTCCTCCCGTCCGATTTGAAATAGGCACTTATGTCGGTGAAAAAGTGAAACAATTGATATTTGACGGCATTATAGCAAGTGAAACAACGTTTAAGCCAGGCATGTCATCCGAATGGCATTACCATAGTAACCCACATTTCTCACATATTTTGTCTGGAGGCAGCAGGGAATTGAGAGAAAAGGGGACACAAATACAAATGGCTGGTACTAGTCTGTACTATTATCCCGGAATACCACATCAAAACCTGAACTATGTGCAGGGAACGCGGATATTTAATATGGAACTAACCGCTGACTTTTTCAAGAATTATGATATCTTGATACCGGATGAATCATTTATGTTCGAAGCGCAGCCATCAATCAATACCGCTTGCCTCATGCAGATTATGCGTGAAATTTACTTAAATGATGCGGATACTCCCCTGTCGCTTCAACAGCTTTGTTTAACACTAAACGGTAAATCCAACAAAAGGGAACATCTTTTTCCTGAATGGACAAAAAAAATTAAATCGATCCTGTATGACGAATGGGATAAGCCATTATCCCTTCATACATTGGCTCACTATCTACAAGTACATCCGGTAACAATTTCTCGGTATTTCGCTCGTTATTTTGGCTGTACAGCCGGTGAATATCTGCGCCAGATCAAAGTCGAAAAAGCGCTTATCCTACTGAAATCGCAGCACGCCACACTTACTGAAGTTGCTTACCGCTGCGGCTTTTCGGATCAAGCCCATTTCACGAAAATTTTTAAAAAGCTAACAGGATTCACTCCCAATCAATACAGAAAATTATAAGCAATACGGGAGGCTAATTTCATACAATTTTATATTGGAAAAGCTTTGTACCTTCGTTTACACCTTAATATCAAGCGATTTGTAATTTTTTACTTGTTGGTTTAAACAATGGAACAAAACATACAACAGCATCCTAATAGTTGGTGGAAACGAACCCGCAATTGGTTCCAAAAAGCAATTGCATTTTTCACGCCAAATAATCGAACGCTCAAAGCCAGCGGGATAGGAATTTTCCTTGTCTCATTGCTCTTTTTTGCTTTCAATACAATTGATGGTTTCCTATCGGCTGTCGGATTCGGTTATTATCTGCTCACTCTATTTTGTTACGTTATCGCATCTTATGTCATTGCTGTTATCATCAGTTTTGCCATAGGTCTTGCCGCAAAAACCCCACGCTATTTTCGACAATCCATCGCCTTTGTTATTTTCTTTATTTTATTTTTTGATCGACTGAGTTGGCCATACAATTGGATCGTTATCGGCTTCGTTATTATTTTCCCTGCCTTGATTTTTGGTGCCTTATCTTATTGGAGGCAACATAAAGAAAGCCAACATACAAGAAAAAGGCAATTACCGGCTATTATGGTCTTTGGTCTGGGACTTGTTGGTTTGGGACTTGGTTTATTTCTTTTTCTATATCCCGGAAGAAGGGTCGAGTCCATCAAAAATTACAAGTTACTGGCAAAACTTCCCCCAACCATAAAGGCAGCCAATCCAGCGCAGAGAGGTAAATGGCAGGTTTCCTTTTTAAGCTATGGATCGGGGAACGATAAACATCGTACAATATATGGCAAAGATGCTACCATAAAATCCCCTACTGTAGACGCATCCTTTTTGTTAAAATCTTGGACCGGTATTTCAGGTAAATTGCGTACTTGGTATTTCGGTTTTAATGAAACGGCACTTCCATTAAACGCGATGGTCTGGTATCCAAACAACTTACAAGGGCCTGCTCCCCTTGTTTTGATTGTACATGGAAATCATCTGGCGCAAGACTGGTCAGAAAGTGGCTATGATTACTTAGGCGAACTACTTGCCAGCAAAGGCTATATCGTTGCATCCGTTGACGAGAATTTTCTGAATGGGAGTTTTACTGATATGCCCCGAGGTGGTTTGGAAAAAGAAAATGGCACACGCGGATGGTTAATGTTAAAACACTTGGAACTGTGGAAAAAATGGAATGAAGATCCATCAAATCCATTTTATCGGCGCGTTGATATGAATAACATCGCCTTAGTGGGCCACTCACGTGGCGGTGAAGCGATGTCTCATGCCGCCTTGTTCAATAGTCTACCCAGCTTTCCAGATAATGCAAATGAGAAGTTCGACTTTAACTTCTCCATCAAAGCTTATGTAGCGATAGCGCCCGTAGATGGTCAATACAAACCTGCATCCATCTTAGCCCCCCTTCAAGACATCAACTATCTTGTAATACAGGGAACACACGATATGGATATGCAGTCGTATGGAGGACTAAGTACATATAAGCGTATTCAATACAATCCCTCTTATCAAGGTTTTAAGGCAGGCCTGTATGTTCATCATGCCAACCATGGGCAGTTCAATACAAGCTGGGGTAAATATGACGCTAGTCGACCTTTCATCAACCAGTTTAACATGACCAACGTCATGGAGGCAAAAGATCAGGAACAAATAGCCAAGGTTTATATTAGCGCCTTCCTTGACGTACATCTAAGAGGTATGACAGCCTATACACCTTTATTTATGGACTACCGATCTGGTCGTGATTGGCTTCCCGAACAAATCTATTTTAACCAGTATGAATCAAGCAAGTCCATATTCCTGGCACGCTATGAAGAAGACTTGAATCTGACGACAGCTACCATACCTGGTGTAAATATAAATGCAACGAATTTAAGTGTGTGGAGAGAAGCACAACATAAGCTAATGTGGGGAGATCATCTCTCACGTGTAGCCTATATAGGGTGGAATTTGGAAGATGACAAGAAGCTAATTGGTAGATATACATTTAACTTTAATGACAGCATCCATTTGGCAACAGAAGATAAGGCGCTTGTCTTCAACCTTACAACAAGCGACGAAAGTTCGCTTCACCTAACAAAGGGAAAAAGAGTAACCGAGAGAAAAGACAAGAAAAGGATGCAAGTAGGAAAGAGAAAAAACAAAAGCAAAATATCGAAGAAATGCCGCCCATTGATTTCACAATAGAATTGGTAGACCGTTCAGGAAATCGGCTTCATTTTTTGTTGAGCAACTGTTTCCCTTTACAACCGCAGATACAGAAAAAATTGACAAAATATGCTTTTCTCAATGCAAACGAAGATGCCGAAGCGATACCCGACTTCTTCTACTTTGATCTAAGCAGGTTGAAAAAAAACAGCGCTTCATTCGATTTAAATAATCTGCAAAGCATCTCCTTTATTTTTGATCAGTCGCCCTCCGGTGTGATTGCTTTGGATGATATTGGTTTTATACCCTCTTTCTAAATTTCTTTTTCTTTACAAATCGCATTATCAACAATAAGCCAAAAAGGAAACCACCAATATGGGCGGCATAGGCAACGCCGCCCGCTTGCTGCCCACCTAGCGCGCCAAGACCATTTGATACTTGGAAAAGAAACCATAGTCCCACCGCCAGAAAAGCCGGCACGGAGATCACAACGAATAAAATCCATACGTAAACGCTTCTTCGCGGGAACAAAACCATATATCCTGCTAATACAGCGGAAATGGCGCCCGACGCACCTAAACTGGGAATCAGTAGATCTTGTCCAAGAATAAAAGTACTGAACACATGACTCAAACCGGCTAATGCTCCTGTTAGCAGATAAAAGAGCAAATAGTTGATATGTCCCATACGGTCTTCCAGGTTATCGCCGAAAATACCGAGATACAGCATATTCCCTCCCAAGTGGGCCCAGCCGCCATGCATAAACATGGAAGTTATCAATGTTAAAAAAACCGGTACAGGTGTTTTTTGTAATCCCGGCAGCTCGAAAACATCTCCAGTAAAGGGGTCAGCAATCAGCTGACTCTCAGTGATAATATCCCTACCTGTTAATATTTCCGCGGGGATCGTTGCATAAGCAAAAGTGAAATAAATATTATTACCGAAATGTTGCCAAAAAACGAACACGAATATATTAATAGCGATAAGTGTATAATTTACAAAGGGGATCGTCTTCCGATCCCGATTATCATCTCCAATTGGAAGAAGCATTTTTTTCTTTTTTTAGCCGTCTTTAAGAGAATCTTTTTAAAGACATTGCAAATCAAAGAAAAAACCCGCTATTATTATAATTGTTTGCATTGTTCCGTGCATATCGCCTGCAGATCCGATCTTACATACAACATTAATAGCATGTAGTTATGTCCTTTATTATTATTATAAACGCGTTCATTATGTATTACCGCCATTCAAAAAGATCGTCACCAAATCTTTTTGTTTGAAGCCTTTAATGCATCTACAACATAATTAGCTACTTCATCATTGTCGGAATGGTTCTTTATCCGTTCGTCTAAGTTACGTTGCCAATTCTTCAACGCCTCCTGCGGCGATAAACCACATGCAAAAATGCCTTTTTTCATATCAGGTCCCAACACACAACAAAAATCATTTCCGTCCTGGAATATGATGGGACGTAGTTCCCGCACCGTTTGCGGTACATCTTTCGCTTCATAATTGAAATGAACTAGCATTTCCTCAGGGATCCTCATTTGCTCCATATACAGTTTATTATCGGATGTATAAAGAAAACAGCCCGGAAATTCGTTTTGTTTACCCGCATGAAAAAAAATCCTAAAAAGCCTCTCCATTGAAAATATAGAAACCGGCGCCTTCTTGTGTGAAACCGATGTCCAAGCGGATATAAATATCCTTTTTTGGAAAGAGTAAATAACGAAGGCCAAAACCACCTGACCATTTTAGATTGGAAAAGCTAAGCGCGTCAATGCTCGGACCTACCGTTGCCATTGATCCAAATACAACCGCTCCTACCCTTTTACTGAACGCTAACGGCAACATTCTAAACTCAACCTGTGAGGCTAACATATTCTTATCTCGATACCGACCTTGGTAATAGCCACGCATCAGCATATCGCCCCCCATCAGGGCTAACAGGTTGAAGGGTACATCTCCACGGACAAAGTTGCCAAAAAGCTGCCAAGCAAGGGTATTGCGCTTGTTTAGCACATGAAAAGACCGTATATCTAAATTAACACTATTAAAGCGGTAATCACTGGCCAACGAGGGGCTGTAGTTCAAAAAAGAAAGCTCCCCAAAGAACCCTTTCCTTACATTTAACACATTATGCCTATTGTCATAAACCAAAGCCGCACCCAGTCCGAGGTTTAACGAACCATCCGCTCCCAAGGGAAGCATCGGCCCCCCTGAAGCAGGTCGATTAAAAGACACATCGGTGAGTTGTTGAAAATCAACCTCAGGGCCAACAAAAAAATCCTTACTGATTTTCCTTAAAACACGTTGCTTAAAGGCAATGCTAAAAGCGTCCACCACCGCATGATTAGATTCTCCGGTACGAGGCCCGATACCATAATAAAACAGAGGAAAACGCTGGATACGCGTTCTTCCCAGCAAAAACCACTTGTCTTTGTCGCCGTATATCGCATTATCAAGCCATAAGCCATACTGAGCCTTAAAAGTAAAGAAAGCGAACGCCTGCAGCTCGCTCAACCTGTTCAATGAATCGTTCTTAGCACGAAATAGCTGAAGGGCCGAAGCCCCCAGCTCTATCCCCGTTTCGGGCGCATAGCCAAAAGTGGGATAAACCGTAAAGCTTTTTTCCGCGGCAGAAGCTGTGTCATTAAAAATCCGGTGGACCTGGCGTCCCACCCAGCTATCTTTTAGACCTTGTGCCCGTAGGTTAGGATTTAGCAATAAGCATATGATTATAGGAGACCCAAAAATTTTTGCACCAGCTTTCATAGTAGATCGATCGCAGCACATGCGATTAAAAGCAAGGATACGCTACAAGTATTAGAATGCCATTATAAACTTCGGAGCAAGGATAAATGGCAACAGATGCAAGTCAATAGTGAATTCGGCTTTCTTGCTAGATTTATCCAAAACAAACAATCTAATCTTAAAAAAAAAGGCAAATAAGCAAAAAACATTAAAAAACAACGAACACTTCAGCACAAAAGCAACAAAAATCAAAAAGAAGTAAAAAAATATTTCCATACAATTACATTTAAAGAATAAAATACCTCACAAAACCGCCATAAACCAATAAAAACATCATCATATTATTTTTTATCAAAAAGTCATTTTTTTGGAATTAACCAACAACAAATCACCGAC
>NZ_JAUCNR010000001.1:2683944-2800409 GCF_030372825.1 Olivibacter sp. 47 | reverse complement strand
TTAGACAAAAAATGAAAGATATATATATCAAAAAACAACCTAAAACTAATTTCTATAAAAAAATAGAATAAAATTCCAGTTAAACAACAATTTTAAAAACCATAACAAAACAATTACATGAAATAAAAAAGACTAAACAGTAAAAAAACCGTTATCAAATTATCCAAACACCGTAAACCAAACGAAAAAAATGAAATCGATTACCAAAATTTCTTCAACATTTATGTTTTGCGCCCTTGCCCTAGGTGCAAATGCTCAAGAGAATGAAACAAGTCCATTAGTCATAACCGGTTCGGCTGACATGTACTATAAGTACGATTTTTCCGGGTATAGAACGGAAAATGGGTATTCCAATATTCCTACCAGCTTTGCTAATGAGCAAAATTCTATTTCACTAGGTATGTTAGACCTAGCTGTCAGCAAAAAGGTGAATAAAGCTTCTTTTGTTGGAGAAATTTCTTTTGGCCCTCGCGGACAAGGTCAATCCATTGTTCCCGGCAAAGATGGCGATTCCTTCCATTTGCAAAACCTGTATGTTAGCTATGATTTTACCGACAAGTTTTCAATGACTGCAGGTTTCATGGGAACCTTTATAGGATATGAAATTATTTCACCTACGGGTAACTTTAACTACTCTACTTCCTATCTTTTTTCGACAGGCCCTTTTCAAAATGCCGGAATAAAGGGCACGTACACCTTTTCAGAGAAGGTAAGTTTAATGGTTGGTCTTTTCAATGACTGGAATCAATACCAGGATCTCAATGGCGTATCACATGTGGGGGCCCAACTTCACGTTTCGCCTGTAGAAGGCTGGGATGCATACCTCAATTTTCTTAATGGCCATTCGGCACCTGACGTAAGTGGTACCGGCACCATCTTCGACTTAACCACTTCTTACCAAATAACCGACGCATTCAAACTCGGTCTGAACGGTGCAAATTATAAGATTTCCGATGACGAAGGTGGTTATCACGGCGGTGCCTTGTACGCCCAGTACGCCTTTTCTGATGCCTTTGCCTTAGGTGCACGGGGCGAGTATTTCAAAAACAAGGACACAACGGTAGATAATGTAAAAACGGAAGGCACTTCGATTAAGGCTATCACTCTTAGCGGGAATGTAAAAGCGGGTCCTTTAACGATCATACCCGAACTCCGGCTCGACTCCGGTTCGGAGGAAATATTCTTCAAAAAGAATTTAAATACGACAAAAACAGCGTCACAGTTTTTAATTGCAGCTGTGTACGCATTCTAAAGAAAATAGTAGAAATCAACTTTAAGTACAATTATGGAAACAAATTCAATCAAACAATCGACACCCTTTCTGGTCTTGATTGCGGTGGCTATTGCCTCAATTTTTATTCAACCCGTCACAGCATTTAATGGTGAGGGCGTTTACAGTGGAGCTGACATTGCATGGGTAATTACGGCAGCAGCCTTGGTTTTCCTGATGACTCCCGGTTTGGCTTTTTTTTATGGAGGTATGGTGCATCGAAAAAATGTAATCTCCACGATGATCAAAAGTGTAGTTGCGGCCGGAATCGTAAGTGTAATCTGGGTTATTGTTGGGTTTAGCCTCTGTTTCGGTGATTCGATAGGCGGTTTCATTGGTGATCCAAAAACATTTCTGTTCTTTAATAACGTAATTTCCGGTGAACCTTGGGGCGGTGGACCTACGATTCCACTTTCCTTATTTGCACTTTTTCAGCTAATGTTCGCCATCATTACCCCCGGATTAGTAGTCGGTGCCGTTGCCGAACGCATCCGATTTACATCCTACATCCTTTTCATCGTATTGTTCTGTCTGTTTGTTTATGCTCCCTTGGCACACTGGAGCTGGCACCCCGAAGGCTTTTTAGCTAAGATGGGCGTGCTTGATTTCGCTGGTGGAACCGTGGTACATATATCTGCAGGCTGCGCTGCACTAGCAGGAGCATTGGTACTAAAACGCAGAAAATCGCACCTTGAACACCAAGAAGTACCACCGGCAAACATTCCCTATGTATTAATAGGCACCGGTTTGCTTTGGTTCGGTTGGTTTGGCTTTAACGCAGGGTCGGCACTGGCTGCAAATGATTTAGCGGTATCCGCGTTCGGCACGACGAATACAGCCGCCGCTGCAGCAGGCCTGTCCTGGATGTTTTTTGATGTCATTAAAGGAAAAAAACCATCTGTACTAGGTTTTTGTATCGGAGCGGTTGTCGGCCTGGTAGCCATTACCCCCGCAGCGGGCTTCGTAGCAATTCCGCAAAGCATTTTCATCGGCGTGGTTGCGGCCATCATTTCTAATCTTGTCGTTCAATGGAAATCTAAGTCAGCTTTGGATGATACGTTGGATGTATTCCCTTGTCATGGCGTAGGCGGTATGGTTGGCATGTTGTTGACGGGTGTTTTTGCCAGCAAAAAGGTGAATCCAATAGGTAACGACGGCCTCTTCTATGGCAATCCAGAGTTCTTTTTCACCCAATTGAAAGCGATGCTTATCGTTGTAGCCTTCAGCTTTGCAGTATCTTTCGTCATCTTTAAGCTGGTTAATTTGATTCAGCCACTTCGTGTTACTTCCGAGGAAGAAGAGCAAGGTTTAGATTTATCGCAACACAACGAAAACTATACACAGGGCACTTTGATTTCATCGCCAAGTGCCTAAACAACGATGCCTGATGCAGCCATTTTCTTTTGAAGAGAACTGCATCAGGAAAGAATATTTACATTTTTTTATTTTTTTTCTTGTTTCATAATAATTCTTACATATATTTGCGGTATCAAAAAGAAAAAATGAAATACACAGCTGCATATTGGTTCTTTGGTTACTTTTACTTTAGCAGTAAGGGCCGGGATTAATATGCATGTATAAAGAAATAAAATGTATAAGAAAGTCCCGGTTGTTCACCGGGACTTTTTTTTGAGATTTAAAATGAGCAAAATAAGAGTAGCTATTCAAGGAACACGTGCTTCTTTCCACGAAGAAGCAGCTTTCAAATATTTCGGTCAAGACATCCAGACGGTGGAGTGCGAAACTTTTAAACATACATGCGAGGCTTTAAAGAAGAATGAGGCAGACTATGTTGTGATGGCCATCGAAAACTCCATTGCCGGAAGTTTGCTTCCTAACTACACACTACTGCACGATTATCACTTCCCGATTGTAGGTGAGGTCTATTTAAGCATTCAGCTTAACCTGCTAGCTTTACCAGGAACTAAACTAGAACAGATCAAAAAGGTAGAATCTCATCCTATTGCCTTACGGCAGTGTGCTGATTACTTGGAGGAACACCCTCAATTTAAAATAACGGAAGGTACCGATACGGCCTCCTGCGCAAAAAAAATCGCCGAAAATAAATTAACTGACACGGCAGCTGTAGCGAATCAGTTAGCGGCAAAATTATATGGTTTGGAAATCATTGATCGGAGGATTGAAACAAACAAAAAGAACTATACGCGCTTCCTGATTCTCTCCAAAGAAAAAACAGAAAATCCCAAAGCCAACAAAGCAACGCTGCTCTTTCAAACAGACAATAGCATCGGATCCTTAGCTCGTGTACTCACTTTTTTTGCTGAAGAGCAAATAAACATGAGTAAAATCCAATCGATGCCCGTATTGGGAAAGCGCAATGAATATGATTTTTATGTGGACATTGAGTGGAAAAAACAAAACAACTACGATGCAGCGATTCGGAAAACGCTCAAACATACCATTAATTTTAACATTTTAGGCGAGTATATAAAAAACGATAAGGTATAATAAACTAGGAATTATTAACAGCAATACAAAATATAATACAATAGAACAATGAAGCTAAATTTAGACATCTTGCCCTTAAGCTCATGGTTAGCTACCGGCAAAGAACCCTTAGTAATTGCGGGACCCTGCAGTGCCGAAACAGAAGAACAAGTAGTTGCTACGGCTCATTTGCTGGCTGCCACCGGCAAGATCTCTGTGTTACGCGCAGGCATCTGGAAACCCCGTACTCGTCCGGGCGAATTTGAAGGCATTGGAAGCATCGGCCTGGAATGGTTAAAACGAGCTAAAGAAGAGACCGGCTTATTGACCGCAACAGAAGTGGCTACCGCCAAACATGTAGAGGAGGCGTTAGCTGCCGGTGTGGATATACTATGGGTAGGTGCCCGCTCAACTGCCAATCCTTTTACCGTTCAGGAAATTGCTGATGCCCTACAGGGCGTCGATGTTCCAGTCTTAGTAAAAAACCCGGTTAATCCCGACCTGTCGTTGTGGATTGGTGCTTTAGAGCGTATCAATCGCGCCGGAATCAAGAAATTGGGCGCAATACATCGTGGTTTTTCTTCTTATGAAAAAACAGCTTTCCGTAACGAGCCTATGTGGGATCTAGCTATTCAGTTAAAAACGGTAGCCCCCGAACTTCCTATCATCAATGATCCTAGCCATATTTGCGGCACAAGAGAATTAATACCTTACGTAGCGCAAAAAGCAGTGGATTTGGACATGCAAGGCTTTATCATTGAGTCGCACATCGACCCATCGGTAGCTTGGACAGACGCAAAGCAACAAGTAACTCCAGCAGCATTAGCAGACCTCATTAACAACCTTTCCCTTCGAAAAGCAGAATCAAATGACCCCGTATTCGAAGATAAACTTGCTGCCCTGCGGAAAGAGATTGATGCTATTGATGATCAGATCATCAAAAAAGTTGCAGATAGAATGAAAATCGTTGAAAAAATCGGTGAATACAAAAGAGACAATAAAGTAACGATTTTACAGGTAAATCGCTGGGAGGAAATCATCGAGAAACGCAGCAAATTTGCAAAGGCCTTAAACCTGGAGGAAGACTTTACTGTTAAATTATTAGAATTGATTCACGGTGAATCTATTCGCAAACAGAATCAAATCATGAACGCCAAACCAGCAGTGGAGGCCTAATGAACACGAAAACACTCAGCGTATCGTATCCGAACGGGGCCATACAAGGCACCGTTCAATTAACCGGATCTAAAAGTGAAAGTAATCGCGCGCTTATTTTAAGCGCGCTCAGCAAAGGAAAAGTTCGCATCGAGAATCTATCCAATGCAGATGATACTGTAACCCTGAAAGCTGTTTTGGACTCGCTGCATACACCGCAGGAAAACCGAACAATTGATGTCGGACCTGCGGGAACGGCTATGCGTTTCCTTACCGCCTACCTTTCAACCATTCCGGGCTCCTTCGTATTAACGGGGTCTGAACGGATGAAACAACGTCCCATAGGTATCTTAGTTGATGCGCTTCAAACCATTGGCGCGCATATAAATTACATTGAACAACCAGGCTTCCCTCCTTTGCAAATACATGGTAATTTCACGCAACAGCAGGAAGAAGTCTTTATAAAAGGTGATGTCAGCAGTCAATACCTATCCGCTTTATTACTTGTTGCTTCGTTTCTTCCTAAGGGGCTTCGTCTAAATATCCTAGGCACCTTAACATCCAAACCCTACGTCGATATGACCTTGGATATGTTAAGAGAAACAGGAATTACTCATGAGTGGAATGAAAATAGCATTACAATCCGCAAGCAACCCGTACAAGATTCGATCCTACACGTAGAGCCTGATTGGAGTGCCGCATCTTACTGGTATGCCTTAGTAGCACTTGCGCCACTGGGTAGTTGCTTATTTTTACCCGGACTTAAAGATCGCAGTCTACAAGGCGATCGTGCAATTGCTGGAATTATGGCAAACTTTGGTGTTCGTTCCACCTTTGAAAATAAAGGTGTTAAAATTGAGAAAACGACTACATCGGACAGCAAACGGTTTTTTGATTTAAAAGAATGCCCTGATTTAGCACAAACCATTATTGCTTGTTGTGCAGCTCTGGGATACGATGCAAGCTTTACCGGTTTAGAAACCCTTAAGATCAAAGAGACAGACCGTATTTTAGCGCTTCAAAATGAATTAGCTAAATTTGGAGTGCAATTGCTTGAAGACAATCAAATTTATCACTTGAGGACATCAAACAAAGCGATGCCAAAAAGCACCGTAATAAAAACCTACGAAGACCATCGTATGGCAATGGCCTTTGCTCCGTTGGCTCTTGCTTTTGACGAGATTGTAATCGAAGATCCTGCGGTGGTGGGTAAATCATACCCCGCTTTCTGGGAGCATTTGGCAAGCGTAGGTTTTATATTAGATTAAGCAAGCGTCCTTCGAAAACATACAATTACTTTAACAAAAATTATTACCTATGGCAGGAAATTCATTCGGACAGAGCTTTCGTATTACTACTTTTGGAGAATCTCATGGAGATGCTATTGGTGTAATCATTGATGGCTGTCCTCCAAATATAAGTGTCGACCTTGATTTTATACAGGCTGAGCTCGATAAACGCAAACCTGGTCAGTCAAAAATCACCACCCAACGAAAGGAAAGCGACACCGTTAAAATTCTTTCCGGCATTTTCGAAGGAAAAACTACCGGCACTCCGTTGGCAATGCTCATTCCAAACGAAGACCAACGCTCGAAGGATTATTCTCATATTCAGGATAAGTATCGTCCTTCTCATGCCGATTATACTTATCAAACGAAGTACGGCATACGTGATTATCGAGGAGGTGGACGTTCTTCGGCTAGAGAAACTGCGGCAAGAGTAGCAGCAGGGGCTGTGGCCAAACTTTTTCTTAAAGAACTTGGTATAAGCATTTTTGCCCACGTGTCAGCCGTTGGAAATATAGAAGCCCCTAATTTGGGAGATCTGGATGTAAATCAATTAGTGGCTATTCGGGAAGCAAACATTGTTCGATGTGCCGATCCTGCTACGGCCAACCAAATGATTACTTTTATTGATTCCGTCAGAAAAGAGGGAGATACCGTTGGTGGCGTGGTGAGTGCGGTTATAAAGGGAGTTCCGGTCGGTTTAGGTGAGCCGGTATTTGACAAATTGCATGCCGATTTAGGCAAAGCTATGTTAAGTATCAATGCGGTTCATGGTTTCGAATACGGATCAGGCTTTAGCGGTGCAAGCATGCGCGGTTCAGAACATAACGATATTTTCGTTAATCCTATTAAGCAGGCGACTTCGCTTAAAACCTTAACGAACTTTTCAGGTGGTATTCAAGGCGGTATCTCAAATGGTATGGACATCAATTTCAGGGTCGCGTTTAAACCTGTCGCAACGATTATGCGTTCACAATCTACGATTAACCAGCAAGGAGAAGAAACAGAGATTTCAGGAAAAGGTCGGCACGACCCCTGTGTTGTTCCCAGGGCGGTAGCGATTGTAGAAGCGATGGCTGCCTTAGTAATTGTTGATCACTATTTACGCAATTTGAATTTAGGTCGTGCGTAACGATCTCTATCTATCGTCGTCATTTCAGTTGAGACCAGTGCGATGAATATAAACTAGAAAATTTCCAGCTTCGCACTGCCTAATCGAAATGACGACTTTTAACTTCTTTTTTAGATAATTTCCGGAAATTTATCAGGATTGGATTCATGCATCATCGAGTAAATCATCTCGATGATATCATCTACAGATGGTTTCGTAAAGTAATCCCCATCCGAACCATAAGGTGGCCGATGTGCTTTAGCGGATAGAGTACGAGGTTTACAATCGAGATGGAAATATCCGTTTTGCTCTTCCAACACTTGTTGCAATATAAAGGCAGAAGCTCCGCCAGGAACGTCTTCATCTACTACCAACAGTTTGCTGGTTTTTGAGAGCGATTGCCCACAAGTATGTAGTTTATCAAAAGGCTGTAAGGTTTGTGCATCTACAATTTCAACCGAAATTCCCATTTCACTTAGTTCACCCGCAGCCTCCTGTACCAAGCGAAGTGTAGATCCATAAGAAACAACCGTAATATCGCTACCCACTCTCACCACCTCAGCGATTCCTAAAGGAACCGTGAAATAGCCCACATTGGCAGGCATTCGTTCTTTCAAGCGATAACCATTCAGACTCTCAATCATCAGTGCCGGTTCGTCCGACCGCAACAAGGTATTGTACATACCGGCAGCTTGCGTCATATTACGTGGTACACATACATGAAGTCCTCTCAAGCAGCCTAAGATCATCGACATAGGCGAACCTGAATGCCATATTCCTTCCAAGCGATGTCCCCTGGTACGAATAATTAAAGGTGCCTTTTGCCCACCCTTGGTACGATAACTTAAAGACGCCAAATCGTCACTCATTACCGTGAGTCCATATAGTAGATAATCTACATACTGAATTTCAGCAATTGGCTTCAGCCCTCTTAGTGCCATACCCAAGCCTTGTCCGATGATAGCCGTTTCCCGAATACCGGTATCAAAAATACGATGTTCGCCAAATTTAGCTTGCAAGCCTGCGAAGCCCTGATTCACATCGCCGATAGCTCCTACATCTTCACCGAAAGCCAATAACCGCGGTTCACGACTAAAATTGGCAGCGAAGCAAGCGTTAAGCACCTCGCGCCCGTCTACCATTCTTGCATCTTCATCGTAAGCCACAGGTACCATCTCTACCTTATCCGGCGCCTCCGGCGTATCAGTAAATAGCTTTGAATTATAACGTTCGTAATTGACATTTTGCTGCTTTCTATACCATCGGATTAAAGCATCCTTTCCTTGGCTTTCTTGCCCCCTCAATTCTCTTAAAGCCTTTCTAATGGTACCGTAAATTTGCTTTAAATTCGGTTCTTTGATTGCATTTAGTCGATTAGCTAAAATTTTTGCCGACTTATGCTCAATCGCATTCAGCAATTCAATAGCCTTTGCTTTTTCTTCGGCAAAAGCGCCTATATAATCTTTCCAAGCTCTCACTTGCTCTTCCTTCACAAATTCTTTCGCCTGCTGCTCAATCATGACCAGTTCGTCTTCCGTTGCGATGGCCGATTCGAGCATCCATTTTCTCATCTGCACCAGGCAGTCATATTCAGCTTCCCAGTCGAGCCGGTCTTTTGATTTATATCGCTCGTGAGATCCGGAAGTGGAATGCCCTTGTGGTTGCGTCATCTCTATCACATGGATAAATACCGGAACATGTTCCTCCCTACACATACGAATAGCACGTTCGTAAGTTTCACAAAGGCCTGGATAATCCCACCCGCGCACTTTGAATATCTCATACCCTTCCCCCTTTTCATCTCGTTGAAAACCTCGCAATACTTCCGAAATGTCTTCTTTCGTCGTTTGGTACTTATTGGGGACCGAAATGCCGTAACCATCATCCCAAACAGAAATAGCTAAGGGAATCTGTAACACGCCGGCAGCGTTGAATGCTTCGAAGAAAACCCCCTCCGAAGTGGAAGCATTACCGATCGTGCCAAAAGCCACCTCGTTCCCATTATTTGAAAAGTGCGTTAAATAAGCAAGCTCCTTGTTTTCTCGATATACTTTCGACGCCTGCGCTAAGCCAAGCAATCGCGGGATTTGTCCGCCGGTGGTAGAAACATCTGCCGAAGAGTTTTTAAGCTGCGTTTGATTGACCCAACTTCCATCGGCATTTAGCTCGCGTGTAGCAAAATGGCCATTCATCATGCGACCTCCTGATGCAGGCTCCGCCTCAATATCCGGATGTGCATACATCTGAGAAAAAAATTCATACACATTTGATATACCGGTAGCAAAAGCAAAAGTCTGATCTCGATAATAACCCGAACGCCAATCTCCCTCTTTAAAGACCTTTGCCATTGCAATCTGTGCCACCTCCTTGCCATCACCGAAAATGCCGAACTTGGCTTTTCCCGTTAATACCTCTTTCCGTCCTAACAAGCTAGCTTCCCTACTCTCGCATATAATGCGATAATCATTCAATACTGTAGCTTTAAAATCTTCAAAGCTAAGTTTCGAGGTATCAATCGGATCCGTATATTTCAAGTGAGTATCTGACATATCAAGAAATCATGCTAAAATTCAAAAGTAATAAAAATTATATAAAATTCTGCGTTATGCCTACAAACCCCAAAGCTATTTTAAAATTTCACATAAAGAACAAACAAAATTTCAGCTGTGCACATAAAGCATTATATCATAAATTAAATTGGTTCATTCTTCCGTAAAAGTAACATTATTAGTCGACTATAAAAAACGGAATTGTTTCGCACTAGTTGGCACCATAAAATGAAGCGCTTCACTATCAAATAGAAACAAATATATTACTTACTTTATTGGCATTATAATTGCCTTTTATCATATTTTTGTTATAAATTTATGCGAAGAATTGAAGTTTGCTTGCTTTTGGACAGCACCGGCAAAGGTGCTGTAAAGCATAGGAAATAGATTCTTATACAAAAACAAAAAGATGAGACTGTCTCAGATAACGGCAGATTACTTCATCGCTAAAAAATGTATGCAAATGAAAAAACTATTAACCATTTTTACGCTTTTAGTGGCTTTCACAGCCTTCACGGCTTGGAAAGTAGATGGCAATGCAGAGTTTAAGTTCGAAAAAGAGACTTATGATTTTGGCAAGATTCCCCAAGGTAAACCCGTTTCGTATGAATTTAAGTTTACGAATGTAGGAACTGAACCGTTGATTATTACCAAAGTCGAGTCTTCTTGTGGTTGTACCGTTCCCAAGTACACAAATGCGCCGATAAAGCCGGGTGAAGCGGGATCCATCAGTGTAACCTTCAACGCAGCCCAGGCGGCACCTTTCAGCAAGTCGGTAACCATCCGTTCAAATGCAAAGACGCCGCTAAAGTCCCTTTATATAAAAGGAGAAGTAGTAAAATAAAGCATTTAATAAGAACAACAGGAAGCCGCTTCATAAACTAAGCGGCTT
The DNA here is from genome assembly GCF_030372825.1 of Olivibacter sp. 47. Lineage (NCBI taxonomy): Bacteria > Pseudomonadati > Bacteroidota > Sphingobacteriia > Sphingobacteriales > Sphingobacteriaceae > Olivibacter > Olivibacter sp. 47. The sequence goes on along the minus strand of NZ_JAUCNR010000001.1, from coordinate 2,789,698 downwards.
TTTTTGTTGATTTACTTTAGTAAGTTTGTATCAAAATTGCCAACAATATATTATGCCAACAATATCCAACAAGGGTAAGCGCATGCCCGCTTCCCCTATTAGAAAATTGACACCCTATGCCGACGAAGCAAAAAAAATGGGCAAAAAAGTTTTCCATCTCAATATCGGACAACCTGACATTGAAACGCCGGAAACCATGCTCAATGCCGTTAAAAACATTGACTTCAAGGTGTGGGCCTATACTCCCTCACAAGGAAATGCCAGCTATCGCGAAAAGTTAAGCACTTATTATAATAACATTGGTTATAATATTTCAGCAGATAACATTCTCGTAACCACCGGCGGATCGGAGGCAATTACAATTGCCATGGAATCTTGTTTCGATCCAGGAGATGAAGTGATTATACCGGAGCCTTTTTACGCCAATTATAACGGCTTCGCATGCATGGCCGGTGTGGAAGTAAAGCCAATTCCTTCCAGTATAGATGATGGCTTTGCTTTACCCAATATTGCCGAATTTGAAAAGTTGATTGGTCCGAAGACGAAAGGCGTTATCATTTGCAACCCCAACAATCCTACGGGATACCTCTATTCGCAGGAAGAGATGGAGGCACTGAAAGGACTCTGCCTTAAACACGATCTTTACCTTTTTTCTGATGAGGCTTACCGAGAATTCTGTTACGATGGTAATACTTTCATTTCTCCGATGCATATGGAAGGATTGGAAAATCATGTCGTCGTTTTTGATACCGTATCCAAGAGATATAGCGCATGTGGTGCTCGACTTGGCTGTTTAATCACCAAAAACCGAGAGATACTGGAAGCTGGTTTAAAATTTGCACAGGCAAGATTAAGCCCTCCAGCAGTTGCCCAGATAGCAGGCGAAGCTGCTATTGATACACCACAAAGTTACTTTGATAATGTAATCAGTGAATATACAAAAAGACGGAATTTACTGGTAGAAGAACTGAATAAAATCCCAGGTGTCTACTGCCCTACTCCAGGCGGTGCGTTTTATGTAGTTGCGAAACTACCAATTGATAATGCGGATAAGTTCTGCCAATGGATGCTGGAAGAATTTGACTATAATAACCAGACGGTTATGATGGCACCGGCAACCGGATTTTATTCAGATACCCGTTTAGGTGAACAGCAAGTTAGGCTTGCTTATGTTTTATGCCTGGAAGACTTGGCCAGCGCCATAAGTTGCATTGAAAAAGGACTGGAAAACTATCCGGGTCGTACACAGTAAGTTAAACTATCTCATTTTAATAAAGGCCGGATAACCATTCGGCCTTTGCCTTCAAATAAGACCAACATCTGTTGAACATTGCAGGCCTAAGCAATCACTTCCTTTCGCCCTCGCATTTTTTTTGATTCCGCAACTTCAGTAGCACTTACTTCAATGTAAATCGAGGTGCCTTTATTCGGCGTTGATTGAATTTCGCATACACCCTTTAAAAGTTGTGTACGGGAGAGCAGGTTTTTCAGGCCGAGCCCCTTTGACTTCGATCCCTCGACATCAAATCCCACACCATTATCTTCTATAGTAATTGCTAGTCTATTTTCTGTGGCTACCAACTGTACAATCCCTTCCGTGGCCTCCGAATGTTTTACCATATTGGCAACGGCTTCTTGTATCATGCGATACAATAAAAGTTCGTCGTCTTTTTTGAATTTTGGCAATGTACCAATAACATAGCAATTCAGTTCAAGTGAGGAGCTTCGAACCCGACGGCAGAACTCTTCTATAGCATAGGCAAAGCCTTCCTCAAGTACAGCCTCCGGTGCAAGGTTATGAGAAATATTCCTGATCTCCTTTAGAGCCGATTCGAGCAGGCGATTGACATCATTCCCTTCGGTCTTCGGCTCATTGACGAGCTCCATACCTAAGTGAAGTTTTGCTGCTGAGAGTATGCTTGCTACCCCATCATGCAATTCACGTGCAGTCCGAGCGCGTTCTTCCTCTTCGCCTCTCAACTTCGCTTCCAACAAACGACTTTCTTGCCGTGACGCTTCTGCCTTCCGTTTCAATTTGTTGATAAATCTGCTAAAAATAAAGAAGACGCCAAGTATCACCATTGCCAATATAGAAAGGATTATCCACTTATTTTTGCGTTCGAGTTCACGTTGCTGCTTGCTGATCTTGAGGTCTCTTTCTACCAAAGCTTTTTGTTTCTCCGACGCTTGGTACTTCACTTCCAACTCCTGAATAGTATGATGTGTTTCGCTATTAAGCAGCGAATCACTGAGTTGCTCATACTGTTTACGTAGGTCAAGTGCCTCTCGATATGATCCGGTGGCTTCTTTAATCTCCGCTCCGGAAAGTAGCAGTTCCATTTGCTGCGGCTTAGCAAGCTCATTTTCGGCAAGGGCCAACGCCTTGCTAAAATAAGTATCCGCCTCTCCATATCGCTTCATGTTTTTATAAACTGTCGACAGTCCGGCAAGTATGTACACCTCATTGCCTGGCGGCGCTTTTGCAAGTAGAGCTTGCGCCTTATCGTAGGTTAAAAGTGCCACTTCATACCTTTTTTGTCGACAATAAATGTCAGCGAGATTAATAAGCGCCCTTAGTTGCATAGGCGGATCAGTTAAAGACCGACCAAGCGCCAATAGCTCTAGGCAGTGTTTTTCAGCATCAGCCAGCTTACCACTCATAGCCTCCGCAACCAGCATATTGACTAAACTACTCCCAATGCCGGCCGAATCCTGTAATTCTTCAGCGATTTGATACGATTTTATGGCATAGCGCAAGCCCTTCGCTAAATCGTTCATATCAAGTAGCAATGAACTGAGGTTGTTATAGTATTTTCGTAAAAACGAGCTATCCTGTCGCGTAGGACGATCGATGTCCGATAAAATATTCAGGGCACTCATCAACATTTCAGAGGCTCGTTGCATTTCCCCCAAAGCCTGATATTGCAAAGCCATGTTATTATACGCCGCAGCAGCCCGTGGTAAATCCTTAAGTTTAAGGCTGATTGCTAATTGCTTTTTAGCCATAGCTAAGGCTTCATTATATCGAACCTCCTGGTACAAAAAGACACAATAATGACCAGCATACTGCAGCATTCCTTTATCAAATACCAGACGCTGAGCCAGTTTACCTGCCTCTTTAAAATAGAATTCGGCGGAATCCGCTGATCCCTGCTGCTGTTTCTCTTTCGCCAGATTAACCAGCATATATACGCGGTTCGTATCAGCTTGGCTGATTTGTCCTAGCGCCTTGGCCATCATGATACTTAATACAAATAGCAAAAAAAGCGCTTTAACGTACAGATTCTTTTATAGGTAGGCAACAAAGGAATAACCGCCCGATTACCTGATACAGTTTCATTTTTGGTTTCCATTTAGGTGATTAAATTTCAAAACTAATTTAGAAAATTATTATGATAAAGGCGTATGTATCTGCTAAATACTCTATTCGTTCATGGCATCAATTTAACGCTTATCGCCATTTTTTGATACTTCATCGAATCCTATAAAAAGAGCTTGTTTAAAGGGTCATATTTGTTAAGCCCTTACGGGGGAAAACCAACTCAACTTAATTTAAATGGATACTTTAATCAGTAAAATATGGTATTATACCATACCCCTCTTTTCCCCGGCTATGCTCAAATTACTATTCTTCGGCTCCGTCGCAATTATATCAAACAGTCATTGCCTTTATGAATTACCGGGAAAAACGATTAAAATCCAGCAACGTATATATGGTAAACCAAAATTAAATTTCTTGATATTACACGATGACGAGAACACCGGAAAAGAAGCGGCAGAGATCTATTGCAGTTTAATTGGCGGCTCAATTACCGAACTCTGTTATGGCGAGGTACGCAATATTACGTTTAGGAACAAAAAGGGCAATTACGCTTTTGATCCGAATCAAATGTTTGAATCAACGGGATTATATAAAAGCATGCGGTTTTATAGCAAACAGGCCCCTACTGCCAAAGAAATACAACCAGTACGGTCCTTAGCTGATTCTTTACTCCAACGCTACAAAAACCTCCACACAAACTGTTTTATTACTTTGCATAATAACACCGAGGGCAATTTCAATATTAACTCTTACCTAAGCGGAAAGCTTAAAACTGTAGCGGATAGCGTTTATGTCAACCCACTTATGGACGCTGACGATCTGATATTCGTCACCGAAGCTAGCTACTATACTTATCTGCGGCGGATGGGAATAAACGTGGTGCTACAAAGTACCCAGGCAATAGACGGTTCGCTTTCGGTCTATGCGCAGCAACGTCGCATCCCTTATATAAATATTGAAATTCAGCACGGGCACCTTACCGAAAATCTTCGCTTAATATTGGTAGTAGAGCAGATGCTAAAACAATTAAAAATGATTTAACCTCTGCCAAACTTTAGTAAGGCATGAGCTATTTATTAATGCAAAAAAATGAGAAAGAAATCTTCAAAAAACAACTATGCAGAAATGTTCGGATTGCTGGGCCAGGTTAGACAAAAACGTGCGCTAAGAATTAAAGCCAACGATATGAGTTTGCAGCAGCGATTGCGTATTATTCAAATGATATTCCAACTGAGTGAAGAGCAGGTTGAAGATCGTAGCTTAGCCGAATAAACTGCTAGGCTACGACCCAAAAAATCGATTAGGTTAATTTCGTATTACACGCACCCTTTATTGAATACGGATAAATTCGACCCTCCGATTACGTGTCCTTCCCTTGACCGTTTGATTGTCAGCAACAGGCTCTGATTCACCTTTTCCACTCGTTTGCAAGCTCATTTCTGCGATACCATATCGCGTTGTTAATGCCCGCTTTACCGCTTCCGCCCTGCGCTCACTAAGGATCTGGTTGCTTTTATCATCCCCTACCGCATCCGTATGTCCTACCACCTGTATTTTGGCAGCCTGATCTTCGGCCAATATAGAGGCAATAAATTTCAAAACACCTTCAGACTCCGGAAGAATAGTTGCTTGCCCCGTGCTAAAAAGAATGCCGGTAGTGCTAAATTTTCCTTCTTTCTGTAACTTAGTCCGACCATCCGGCATACCTTTTGCAATTTTAACATTGCTTATATATACACCAACCTGTTCATCCTTATAAGGACTGCTCGACAGGCTGAAAAACACTTGATTAAATTCATTTTCGCCGGGTATTCCTTTTGGTACATCGTACAGCTTCTCGCCATTAAGCCAGATACGCAAGCGTTCCTTTTGGCCCTGGATCGCTATATGTACCGGCTTCCCGTACCATTGAGCTAGCTCAGTATGTTTTTTCGGCATACTATGAAAGTAGCGAGTATAAGCCTGATAGCTTTCCAAGGCGATATTGGCGCCATCAGCAAGCGGTGCCAGTTCAGTATAGAAAGATTTAACACCTTTCGGATCATTCAACAACGTATTGTCTGTAGAAGAAACATTACCCGAGGCCAATAGGCCAAACCGGAAAGATGGCGGCAACCAACCTTTTAAATCAAATTGCATAAGCAAATCAAATTCTACCGTAAAATCGGGTCCGAGTAGCTGATCATTACTACTGAGGCATACGCTGCGCTGGGCTAGTCGCAACCAATTACCCGGAATTTGATTGAGCTTTACAAGCACTGAACCCGCGTTGCTGTTCCAGCCTGAGGGCAGTTCACCATTCACATCGTCCGCAAAATCAGCTGCATAAATAATCGAATCTCCTGGCACAAAATCATATTTTGCAAAAGCCTTGATAAACGTGGTGCTGTCAGGCGTAACCTGTGTCAAAGATGCTTCCGGTTTTTCAGCAAGAACTTTCGTGTTTCCTTTCACGCTAGTGCCATCAATTGCTTTATCGACACCCTCTCCTACCACCTTATCGGCTTTGTTCAGTACTTTTTCTGTGGCCGTTTGTTCCACTCTGTTTTTGATTTTTTTAAAAAGGGACTGAGCTTGCGCGCTTGATCCTACGCCAAGACCTACGAGGTAAATACTCATCCCCAAACTTAGCCTTATTATTCCAAATGCATTCATGTTATTTAATTTATAGCTATCAAATTTACAGGCGTTTAAGAGTTTAGGTTATTATTTTCGACCAACTGCAGCATAAATGGATAAGCGCCTAATAACGTCGACTAAACAATCAAAATCCACACATCCTTTTATACGCATCTTCATCGCTTATAACAGCCATTCGTCGAAAAACTCCATTAACGAGCTGAGTGGATGGCTATACTTGCTCAAAAAAACATGAATCGCAATCAACTTTTCCATGTAGTCCTATTATTAATAGGCATCGTTTCAATTTCATCTTGTAGGAAAGATAAACTACCTGTAGATGAAGAAGTACAATCCGTTTTCGGGCAGCCGACTGCAAAACCAAAGGGTGAAGTGTTAGCTATAGGGGTATCCAAATCAATAGGTCCAGAAGGCGGTGTTTTGTCGCTCAACGATATAATCACCGTGCATGTTCCCGCAGGCGCAGTCGACAAGTCAACTTTATTTCAGATTCAACCTATACGGAATACATTAGACGATGAATCCATACATACGGGTTTCCGATTATTGCCCGAAGGCGTCCATTTCAAACAAGCTGTTCGCATTGCCTTTCCTTATGATACGGCAGATATATCAAATCCGGATACGCGTATGGTGGCCTACCAACGAAGTGATGGTGTATGGTGCGGAGTCCCTACGGTACTTGATAAAGAACGCCGACAGCTTACCGTAGAGACCACCCATTTTAGCGATTGGGTCTGGTTCGATTTCATTTCCTTACGAAAGGATAAAGAGCAGATCGGGGCCAATCAAGCGGTTAACCTGCAGTTACTGGAAATGGTTCTAGGATCACTTATGCCAGTAAACAGCATTGACAGCGTCCCTCTTGCGGCTTTCGATCCCATTGGGTATTCGAAGAGCATGAGCGTGAAAAACTGGAAAATCATCTCCGGCCCCGGCAGCCTGAAAGCAGAAAAAAATTCGCACGGCTTGATGGGAAATGCTTTATATACCGCTCCTGCTACAGTCACAAAAACCACCGATGTGGAGATTCAAGTAGAAATCGAAAGCAAAAACGGCTATATCAGCGACCCACTCGCACCCAACGGCCGGCGAAAGATGGAGAAACTCATTCTTATCACCAAAATCCGTTTAGAACCTAACAATTTTTTTTCTCTTAAAATGAATGGGGTAAGCTATGACATGTCTCATTTAGCGATAGCCGCCGTTCAAGAGAATCAGATCGTCATCAGAGGCACAAATCAAGCGCAATCGCTCGTGATAAACCTGCAATGCTTTGGTACGGCGCTCGGATCGTACGTTGGCGGTATGGAAAAGGGAAAATCCTTTATTGCACTCACACTTCCACGAAACGCAGGAGGCCTGAACAGTTATGTAAATGGGTATGACAAATGTCCCGGTTTTCAATATAGCGGTACAACCAACATCACCTCTGTAGAGGGCTTCATTGAAGGGACATTTAAGGGGACCGCGTATTACAGAGCACAGATTTGTGGGTTTAGCGATGCCAGAGAACTGGAAATTTCCTTTAAACTAAAACGCAACTGAAACTGATGAATTTTTAATTTAAATCACCATGAAATATAAACTGAATTACCGCAAGCTTTGCGCCGCCCTTTTACTGCTAACTGTTATACTGAGCCTAGCAATTGGATGTACGAAAGAAAATAATTTAGGGTCATTAGACGATAGTGACTCGAAGGCACCTGAAACGGGTTATGTTAGTGGAACTATAAAAAATGATAGGGGTATTCCGATGGAAGGCGTTCGCGTGCTAATTGATCACAGTATCTTTTTTAATTCGGATCTCAGTACAATTACCGATGACGAGGGAAAATACAAAATAAAAGTACCAGCCGGATCTTGGTACGCGTTTGCACAACACACAGCTAAATATAATGGTAAAAATTTTACTTTTTATCTCCATCCTGAAAACGCAGGTGGTTTCGGGAATGAAGGAGCCGTTCGTAATTTTGTTTGGAAATTATCGGGCGACATGCCACAGCCACTATCTGGTTATTATGGAGGATTAGTAACAATTGACAGCTTCCCAGGAGTCTACATCAATGTAAAGGAGATCGATTTCATATTTACACCACTCACGCCGCTCATTGACGGAAGTGAAGGTAAAATCCTTCATCGCATAAGTAAAGATAACCATCGCATTTTAGATGTTCCTATTGGCAAGTACCAATTAACAGCCCGCTATCAGGGAAAATCGTTGAAGTTCAGAACGTGGAACTCCGAGCAGGAATTTCAAGAGACCTACCACCTCGATTTCCTTCCTCAAGTGACCTCACAATGTGACAATTGTGCTAAAATAGAATATTATTGGGAGCCTTGATGATTGGCTCCCAAACAATAGCCATAGTAGTCTTCGTTATCCACAAAATATTCCATGGTTATTATAAAATAAGTTGTTTCATATTTTCCTGATAATGTTTGCCCACGTTTATCTGCCGGCCGTCTTCCATTGTTAAATACCATCTACCAATATCCCGATAGCAAGCATCAAGGTGTTCAATATTAATTATAAATGAACGATGTACGCGGATAAACAACGACGGATCCAACCTTTTTTCAATCGCACCAATACCAGAAGAGCTTAAATATTGTTTCATCGCGCAATGAATCACGGTGTAATCGCCAGCTGCTTTTAAATAGCAGACATCACGTAAGGAAACTCTTTTCAATCTTCCCCCTTCTTCAGCCAAAATGCTTTTCGGACGATCAGCCCAAAGCACCGCTTGGTGTGTTAGGCCTTCAAAAGCAGGTACCGTGCTAACGATCTGCAAGGCCGTATCGAGTTGTTTGTCATTATAAGGTTTTAAAAGAAACGTCGAATCTCTCCTATTTGCTAGCTGACTGACTCCACTATCGATAGCCGCTGTGTAAATTACCTTTGGCAGATGAGACGTAGTTTGCAAAAAATCAGTATCGTTAGCCTCACTCAACTGAATATCCAAGAAGAGCACGTCAGGTTCCAAGGCATTTACATATCGTATAGTTTCACATCGATTGCGACATTCTCCTACCACGCGGAATCCTGGACGACTGTTGATGTGTTGACGGATCAATTCCCGGTAACGAGACTCTCCGTCAGCGATTAAAATCGTTTTATTCATATTTAATATTATTTCTATGCAAAAACTAAAGGGAATAACCTTTCGACAGCCTATATGTCGTTGCCCAAAACTAGTACAAGGAGTTGGTGAATTTTAGCGCACTATTGCGGAGAAGAAGAATTCAGTAGTACTACTTAAATCCGTTAATCGGTAATGCACCCGAAAATTCAAGCTACCATTACCATTAATTTTGTGGAAGAAAAAAGAACAGAAATGAACCATAAAAACACTTTACGATCAATATCATTGGCGGCGGCCATCATGGTATGTTCAGCGGCTGGTAGACCGGCAGCCACAACAACAATAGTCGAGGAATCACCCTTTGGTAATCAGCACTGGACCATGCAGGCCGCAAGCATTCAGCCAGCCATCGACCTGAATGCTGATGGCAAGTTGGATACAGACTTAATGATCTTAATAAGGCCTTGCGAGCGCGATGATGCGGATCTATTTCGTGCAGATGGATTTATCATCACCCACAGAGGCGCTACCTCCTGCGAAGAAGACGAAGGCAAGGTCGAAGAAACCGGGACCTGGGCTTATAACCCGTCCACGAAAACACTGATTATGGAGCGATATGACGGCAGCAAACCCATTGAGGGCAAACTTGAAACTATTACTCCCAATAAAATCACCTTTGTTTCCACTCACCAATCGAGCAAGGGAAAGCATACTATACGAACCACCTATGTTGCTAAGAAGGTTTAAATACTAAGGTACATTCGCCAATACAACGACTAACATCAACAATACGCTAGTCGTTGTTTAAACGAAGGTGGCCGCGCTAAACCTATATACTCCGCTTTTTTTGTTATTTTGCCTACAAGAAAATACTATAAGATGATTAACGTTGGAATTGTGGATGATCATGCCCTTATCATCAGTGGCTTGGCTCATATGTTAAGCGAACAGAAAGACTGTCAACTAATTTTTACGGCCGGAACGGCTCAAGAATTAATGGAAGCCTTAACGCAGCAAGTACCACATGTACTCTTATTAGATATTGAACTGCCCGATGTTAACGGACTTGATTTATGCACGTTGCTGCAAAAGCAATTTCCAAGTATCCGAATTATAGCACTTACCAACCACGATGAAGTCGTTTATATAAAGAAAATGATGCGTAATGGTGCGCAAGGATATCTATTAAAGGGGACCGACAAAAACACGCTGATCACAGCTATCAAAATGGTATCTCAGGGCCAACAATTTATTGACAAACAGGTTGAAATAGCTGTTGTAAATCAAACAATCTCAGGCAAGCGAACAACCGTAGCGGTAAAACTGACAAGCCGAGAGCAAGAAATTCTCGCTTTGATAGCGAATGAGTATTCTAACCAGGAGATCGCCGATAAACTTTTTTTAAGCATCCGAACCGTTGAATCACATCGCCATAGTCTTAATCAGAAACTCAATGTAAAAACAATGGCGGGCCTCATTAAAGAGGCCTATTTACGTGGACTGATCTAACTGTCGGCTAAAGTCGATCGCAGCGCATTTATCCGTAGTGACACTCTTTTCTACCTTTACTACTTACGATGTCTAGGTATTATTGTATTATGCGTATTAAGGCAGTTTTCTGTGATCTCTTTTTGCCAGACATAGAATAGATAATTTATTCATAATATCGGCTTAACATACTACTTCTATATTTGGAATGATTTGACAACATAATAATAGAGTTCCAAGAAAAGGCTGGTTTGCATTGCAAAATCAGCCTTTTATTATTTTGGTTTTTCCGTGTACCACAATTTAGGAGAAGGGTAACAAGCATTAGGATAGATCACTTTTTCTCATCCATTGGGAAATCGGGTAACAATTAGCGGAATGCCTAGAACGTTTCTTGCAATCATCTGATTCATCTAGTACTTTTATGATAAATAGGTTTAGGTTGAGCCCCTCCGCGCTTCCCATAAGCGTTTTGGAGGGGCTATCTTTTTCTATTATTTGCGGTGCTGTCAAAAAAGCGTCTCACAAAAGTTGATTGCCGATGCCGGCATTTCTTTTAATATTCGTCCTAATCATAGTGGACGTTGAATTAATCTTTTGTATCTTTGTAACTTATGCAAAAACAGCTATTCACATATTATAATTTGGTGGTTGGAATGATTGCCTAATTCCGAGGGCTTGTTTCTAAAATCGCTGACTTGGTAATTCCTATATTACCAAGGGTGATTTATATGTTGCAAACCGTTCGGATGATAGAGAATTAAGCAATTTTATTTCATCATTTTAAATTATTAAGGTAGTGAATAACTTATCATTATATGGTTGGAACGACAATTTATTCCAACTAAAACAAAATTCAGCATATAAACATCTTTTTCATGGCCGCGTTTCGGCAGTAAACAAGACCAATTACGAAGTTATCGCCGAGCATGGTGTACTATTATGCGAACTAAGCGGTAATGTGCTTTATGGAAGGTCATCATTTGAACTTCCCTGTACGGGCGATTGGATTATTTTTCAACCCTTTGACGATAACAAAGGAATAATCGTTGATATTTTACCACGTAAACATACCCTGTACCGAAGAAAGAGCGGAACCGTATCTGAAAGACAGGCCATTGCATCCCATATCGATAAGGCATTTATTGTACAAAGCCTTGATGCCAATTTCAGCGTTCGCCGAATGGAGCGCTTTATGTTTCAGGTATTAGAAGAAAACATACAGCCGATATTAATACTCACTAAATCTGATTTGGAATTCAATCGTCACCAAGTCAATGAGTCGCTGAAACATATTGATCGCCAGATACCGGTATTTTTCACGAGTATTCTTTCTCCCGAAACAATCCTTCCTATACGAAAATTTGTCAGCCAGGGAGAGTCGATTGTATTGGTAGGATCGTCGGGCGTTGGAAAAAGTTCATTAATTAATGCACTGTGTGAACGGACGGTATTTTTAACATCTGAAATAAGCAAGTCCTCAGGTAAAGGAAGACATACCTCAACACGAAGAGAGATGGTCTTGATGGATGATAGTGGCATTCTAATAGACACACCCGGTGTAAGAGAATTCGGCTTAGCCTCAGACAATGCTGAGGCATTAGCAGATATGCTCGATGTTTCTGCTTTTGCAGAATCCTGCCGTTTTAAGAATTGTATGCATATCGATGAACCCGGGTGCGCCGTTGTTGAAGCTGTAAACAGTGGCATTTTAGAACCGGAAGTGTACAATAGTTATCTCAAATTGCGAAAAGAATCTTGGCATTTTTCGACTTCTGAATATGAAAAGCGTAAAAGAGCCAAATCTTTTGCTAGAATTTCAGATGAGGCTAAGAGGATAAAAAAACGTTAATTTTCTGATGATTAAATCCAGGTGTTTCTACTGTAAATACAACACCTGGATTAGCCAAGCTTCCTTATGTGTAAAACGATCTTCCCGGCCTTTGAAAGATTACGAATTAGTTTTATGTCCGAAGGGGTAAAATCCATAAAGTATTTATCGAGAAGGTGAATCTATGTAGTTGTTTGCAAAAGGGATGAACCCTATCCTTTTTGGCATATAAAAACTTAATATGAATAGTGATTACGCGGATTTATGTACGATCTTCGTGCCAAGTAGAGATACTCCTTTTCTTTAAAAAAGTGCGGAATATAGTATTAGCTTTATAGCTTCTTGTAGGATAAGAACTGTTGTTTTTTCTGCATTTGTTTTCTGTCTTTATCAATCGTGGTGTGATAAGACCCAATTTTTAGGTCTTATCATACCACAAAAGGTAATATGACAGACAGCGTTTACATATCAGAACATCTTACTAAACCCCAACTCGAGTTTTTGAAGTGCTGGACGACATGAGCGAAATTGACATTCCAAATCATTAGGGACGGTTGATTGAGGGAATACGCTTGCTGTGGGCTTCCAGAGGTGAGTGAATGCCTGGAGTGAGGTACGAACGAAAGGCGTGAACCGACCGGAGGAATAATAAGAACACTGTTTAAAGACTTCTTAGCATATACTTTTATCGCAAATTTATTTTAAAATATTTTTTTTTGATTTTGTTATATGGTAAATTTGCATAATGAGCGCTAGAAAGGATATATCACGAATCCTGCCCAAACATTTATTTTGGGATGTCGATCCAAAGAATTTAGATATTCAGGATGATAGTGATTTTATTATCCCTAGAGCTTTAATTGCTACAACCGCTGAAACATTTGCTAAAGATATCCAACCTTTGGAGAAGTTATATAGCAAAGTTCAAATCGTTAAGGAATTGCAAAGCACAAAAGAACGTATAAGTAATGAGGTGTGTAAACTTGTCGCTCGTCGTTATCATGTGAAGCAGTTTTTACGTTATCAATAATGTCTGCCATCTCTCCCGGTTTATTAAAGACAATTCGTGAATTACAGTCTTTCGAAAGCATTAAGGGTTCTGCCTTAGGCGGTGGCACTAATTTGGCTCTTCGTTATAACCATCGTATCTCTACAGACATCGATATCTTTTTTCCTCATATTATTGGAAAAGCAGGTTATGAAAAAATCAAAAAAGATGTCATGGATTTTTATGGTGCGCGTGTATTTGGCACCCAGTATCCATGCGAAATAGACGATCAGTATATTTTTCTTCGGTTTTTTATCATATGTGATGGGGAAACCATCAAGGTAGAAGTTCTTCAGAACATGAAAATGATGGGTGATATCGAAGAATTGGACGATATTAAATTGGTATCGGAACTAGATATTGCATTATTTAAGATGATGTCTGCAGCAAATCGTGCCACCCAGAAAGATGTCTATGACTTAGATCTTCTAACTGAAAAATTTACTTTAGCGTATTTGTATGAACAACTTAATAAAAAGCGGTCTTTATTTTCAGAAGAGTTGCATAAAAATATTTTTGACCTCGATGGCGAAATAAGCCCTTTAGATGATCCTTTAACTTTGTTGAAGTTTGATGAAGGCAACGCTCAAGACAATAAGTTAAGACCTCACCATTCCCAAAATAGAGTAGATATTGTAAAAGACCAAAAAAGTTGGCCCATAGCACGATCAAGCTGGCGAAAGAAAGTTCGCGTTCTTTTCGGCCAATTAAACATAGCTTTTCCAGGACCAGCATCATCAGATGTTGAATAAAATATAAATCTTTCCAGTAATCGGCTAGTATAAGCTTACAGAAGACAGAAGAAGAAACTAGGTGTCGTCTCAAGTGAATTAGTCACGACTTTTCAACATGTGAACGGATAAGTTTGCCTTCATTGTTGTGGTGTTTTATGTTATTCAAATTATTTCCTTTTGCTTTCAAAATCAAGATGTTTAGATTTTGAACCGTTTACATAACTAATTTATAGTTATGTTTTTGTGAGGTTTAGCGAGACCCTAAATTTTCAGAATTAGGGTCTCGCTGCAATTGGGAAATATAGAATGATCGGGAAGGCTTATAAATGCAAAAACCCTATAAATAGCACTATTTATAGGGTTTTGACGCGTTTTGTTTACTAATTTGTGGAGCCGGAGGGATTCGAACCCTCGTCCAAACATGGTACTGTATATGCTTTCTACATGCTTAGCTTCCGTTTAATTGTCGGGAAGTGGAAGGTCGGTCGCTTACCTATACCAGTTTCCGTAGGCACTTAATTTCGCCAACTCATCGTGCCGCTAAGTCAGCTAGCTTCGTTGATCGATGCTCCCGATGTTACAGCACGAAGCAGACTGCAACGGAACAAAAGCTATGCTAATTCTAAATTAGGCAGCTAAGGCGTAGTTATTTTCGCCATTTATAAGGTTGAAAGTTCAGATTATAGTGCTAGACTAACAACGCACTGCATGCTTACATAACCGTCTCCATCCTGTCAATTCCGGTCGACCCCATGTAATATATAGCCTACAAAGATATAAAAAATTTTGCTTTCTATCAAGCCTTCGTGCGTCCCCCTCCCGTCTATTTACATTAATCAACCATAAAGACCCAAGCTATATTTTAACTGAACGATTCTATATTTCACAAGTTTATTTTGCAATTTTTCTTAGATTTATCCATTTTTTATTAGATTAGTAGTTATATTAACTAATATACAATGGCAACATTCTCCGAAATCATCAAAGGAAAAACCCCCGTACTGGTTGACTTTTTTGCAGAATGGTGTGGTCCCTGCAAGATAATGGCCCCGATATTAGATGAAGTCAAATCGCAATTTGGTGATAAAGTCACCATACTAAAAGTTGATGTAGATAAAAATCCGAAAGCCGCGTCTAATTATCAAGTTCGAGGCGTTCCCACACTGATTCTTTTTAAAGAAGGGGAGATTAAATGGCGACAAAGCGGCGTAGTGCCACAAAATCAACTAGCACAAATCATCGACAGCTACGCGTCATAAGCACATAAAATAATGAGGAACAGGATATTAATTCTCGACGACGATGAGGATATATTATATTTTTGCTCTGTCGTATTTGAGGGCCTGAACTTTGAGGTAATATCGTCTCCTCACAGTAAGGATATTATCACACAAGTAGAACAGGCAGCTCCAGATATAGTCTTAATTGATAATTGGATACCGGGTATGGGGGGCGTAAAAGCAACACAAATACTAAAAAATACACCCCATTTAAAGAATATACCAGTTATTTTATTCTCTGCTAGCAGTAACCTACCTAGTTTGGCGGAAGAGGCGGGAGCAAACAACTACTTGAAAAAGCCA
The DNA here is from genome assembly GCF_030372825.1 of Olivibacter sp. 47. NCBI lineage: Bacteria > Pseudomonadati > Bacteroidota > Sphingobacteriia > Sphingobacteriales > Sphingobacteriaceae > Olivibacter > Olivibacter sp. 47. Next base: position 2,773,966 of record NZ_JAUCNR010000001.1, on the reverse strand, counting down.
TTTGACTTAAGCGAACTGGAAGACTTAGCTTTATCGCTCTTGCAAAAAAAAGCATAAAACCTTGAAGTCTTACGGAAACAAAGCCTATAATGCTTTATAAGCATTTCATGAAATCAATCTTGCAAAGTAAAGTAATAAAGAATGTTCTTATATGACGACAAACAAACCTGTAATTAGCAGAAGCGAAAGCGAAATGATGGAATTAATTTTGCGCGTTGCGGCAAAAGACACAAAGATCCTCGGCGTTTTACAAGATGGTTCTCGATCAAATCCCAATGTAAGCAAGGATATATTTCAGGATTACGACATTATTTACGTAGTTGAAAGTCTTGAACCACGTTACCTAAATGCAGATTGGTTGGAGGTATTTGGCGAGCTTATGATTATGCAAATACCGGAAGACATGGAATTATACCCACCAACGCCTGAGATGGCTGGCGCATTTTCTTATTTATTGCAATTTAAAGATGGTAATCGCATTGATTTAACCATCGTGCCGCTCGAACGTTTGCACCATTTTACGAACGATAGTCTTTGTAAGGTAATTTGGGACAAAAACGGCCTTTTCAAAGAAAGGCCACTCCCTCCTGCTAGTGATGCCAGCTATATAGTAAAAAAGCCTTCGGCACGTTCGTTTGAAGATTGCTGCAATGAATTTTGGTACACCACTGCCGGCTTAGCTAAAGGCTTATGGCGTGGTGAATTGGTACTGGTTAAAGAATTATTCAGCCAAGTGATCCATGCTGCTTTGATGCAGATGATGGACTGGTATATTGGATGTCGTCACGATTTCACGGTTAATCCGGGTAAATTTGGCAAATTCTATGAGCGATACCTAGAAGGGGAAGTATATAAAAAGTTCTTAGCCACTTACTCAGATGCACATTTAGATAATACTTGGATTGCCCTCTATAAGACAATCGAGCTATTTAGGGAAGTTGCAACGTATGTAGCTCAACAATTAGGATATAACTACCGTAGGGATTGGGATCAAAATGTAACCAAATATTTACTGCATGTGCAACAGTTGCCAAAAAATGCCATGCGTATTTATAGTGAGCATCAAGACTAGAGAAATATAAATTCAACTCAAAGAAAGGCGCCTTGTCTAGGTTGCAGCATTGTAAGCCAGACAGATGTTTCTGTCATAAAAATAGGTATTTACTTCTGATTTGGATGCACACCCATTCAAACCCTATGGGATGTTGCGTAAAATATTAGTAGAAAATTTAGGTGCTTAACATGAAAAAAGTATTTTTGTAAAAAGCAATAAGAAAAGAGAATGCGGAACAAGATACTGATTCTTGATGATGACGAGGATATCCTTTACTTCTGCTCTGTGGTATTCGAGAACTTAGATTTTGAGGTTATATCATCTCCTCACAGCAAGGATATTATCGAACAGGTAGAAAAGGCTAATCCGGACATCATCTTAATAGACAACTGGATACCTGGACTGGGCGGTGTAAAAGGAACGCAAACCTTAAAAGCCACCTCCCATTTAAAAGATATTCCGGTTATTATATTTTCGGCTAATAGCAATTTACCTACTTTGGCGGAAGAAGCAGGTGCCGACAGTTATCTTAGAAAACCGTTTGATCTGGACGAATTAGAAAACTTAGCCCTTTCATTGTTGCAGAAAAAGGCATAACACTTCACTTGTATTTATGTCGTTCCGTAAGATTATTCATGTAGATATGGATGCATTTTATGCATCGGTAGAACAACGGGATAATCCAACATATAGAGGCATTCCCATTGTTGTTGGCGGACAACCGGATCAGCGTGGTGTGGTAGCTACCGCCAGCTACGAAGCGAGGGCCTATGGTATACACTCGGCGATGTCTTCCCGAAAGGCGCAACAACTCTGTCCACAGGTCTTGTTTGTACGCCCGAGATTCGAAGTCTATAAATCTGTTTCCAATCAAATACGATCAATATTTCATCGCTATACCGATATTATTGAACCTTTATCCCTTGACGAGGCTTATTTAGATGTCAGCGAAGATAAACTGGGAATTGGCTCTGCAATAGAAATTGCGAAGGAAATAAAGAATGCTATTAGAACCGAACTTCATCTTACAGCTTCGGCAGGTGTATCCACGAATAAATTTGTTGCTAAAATAGCGTCGGATATGAATAAACCCGACGGGCTTACTTTTATCGGTCCGTCAAGAATCGAAGCGTTCATAGAAGCCTTGCCAATTCAAAAATTTTACGGAATCGGTAAAGTGACGGCAAAAAAGATGAATAGTTTGCAAATCTATAAAGGAGCCGATTTAAAAAAGTTATCAAGGGACCATCTACTGAATCTCTTTGGAAAGGTAGGTAATTTCTACTACGATATTGTCCGCGGAATAGATGAACGTCCCGTTCAAACTTTTCGGGAGCTTAAATCAATTGGTGCCGAGGATACCTTTACAAGCGACTTAATGGAAGAACAGGAACTCATGACGGAACTAAAACTGATCGCGCAACGGGTGGTTAAGAGATTGGAGGCAAAACAAGTACTGGGCAGCACCTTGACACTTAAAATTAAATTTGCTGATTTCAAACAAATTACCCGCAATTACACCCATTCCAATCTCATCCATCTGGACCAAGTGGAAGCCTTTGGACTTGACCTTTTAAAAGCAGCACCCATAGACGGCAAACCTATAAGGCTGCTGGGGCTAACTGTATCCAATTTTAACATTGCTAAATCGGAAGACAATCAGCTCTCATTGTTCTAAAAGCTCGTCAGATTTTTCTAACATTAAGATCACTGTCTAAAAATAAGTACAGCTGTTCAAAAAATTAAATAAAATTTAAAAAGCTTATTTACAGATAGTTGCATTTTTTGGCTTAGCTATTGTAATTTGACTAACAACAATAAAAAGTTAAAAAATAAGAAAATCATGAAAAAGTTATTATTATCGATTACAGCTTTACTTTTTGCAACAGGAGCATTTGCTCAACAGGAAATGGGCTTTGGTTTAAAAGCAGGTGTTAACTTTCCTAAGTACAATTTCTCCAACAATGGAGAAAGTGTATCATCTACCGGTTCAACGACCAATTTCCATATAACTGCTTTTTTGGATGCGCCTATTGCGACTGATTGGTTTTATGTACAGCCTGGTATCTCTTTACAAGGAAAAGGCGGAAAACTTGAAGAAAATCAATTTGGCTCTTACAAACAGAATACTATGTGGATAGAAGTGCCAGTAAACTTTGTGGCTAAATTTCCAACTGCTGATGCAGGTAGCTTCTTCCTTGGGGCTGGTCCTTACATCGCTTTTGGTATTTCAGGTAAGAACAAATGGGAATCTAACAATGGCGGCTCTTCGGAAACAGACATTCCTGATTTTGAATTCGGAGGCGACGGTGCATTGAAATCAACTGATTTTGGTTTGAACTTCATCGGCGGGTTTGAGTTTACCAACGGCTTAATGATCCATGGTGGTTATGGCTTAGGATTGACTAACTTAAACGCACGATTCGAAGGAACAGATATGAAGCAAACCAATCGCGTTTGGACTGTTGGTTTAGGATTTAGAATCTAAACCGAACATTCTCTTCTAAAGAAAACGCTATCGAAGTTCGATAGCGTTTTCTTTTTATATTAAATAAACATAAGATTGTTTAATAGTCAAGCGCCACGCGGAACATAAGCGCTCCGACCGTCAAGTTGGTTCGACTATCAATCAATATGGCTGCTCCATTTGCTTTGTTGTCATCATATAAATCAAATGGAAGTACATCAGCGGTTTTCAACCGTACCCGACCAATATCGTTCAACTTAAATTCGTCAGCACTATGTTTTTCCAGTGTGTTAATATCTACATTGTAGACGATTTCTTGAACTTTACAACGAGATAATTTACTATTGTGTTGTATAAGATAGGTTAACGACAGGTCTAAAGGTCTTGTATCCATCCAACATAAATCGGCTTCTACGGTCTGTGATTGATAAGGTAAACTGTCGCTGTTTACAATGACATCCCCTCTGCTGATATCAATATCATCTTTTAAATGAATGGTTACCGATTGACCGGCAAAGGCCTCGTTTAGGTTTTTATCAAGCTGTTCGATTTTAGTGATTGTCGACTTCGATCCCGAGGGCAACACTGTTACTTCATCATGCACTTTAAAGGTCCCGCTGGCAACTTTACCGGCATAGCCACGGTAATCATGAAGCTCTTCTGTTTGTGGCCTAATAACCCATTGTACGGGCAGACGCGCGTATTCTACATCTAAATCATGGCTGACATCTACGTTTTCCAAATAATTTAACAAACTTTCTCCTTGATACCAAGGCATGTGTTCAGACTTTTGCACGATATTATCTCCTTTAAGCGCGCTCACGGGAATGTAATTGACCTGTTGCAAATTTAATTGATGAGCCAGTGCCTTGTATTTTGAAATAATGGCATCGAAAACCGTTTCACTATAGTCAACCATATCCATCTTATTGATACAAACAATTAAATGTTTGATACCCAATAAAGACGCAAGGTAAGAGTGGCGAATGGTCTGCTCCACAACGCCATTACGTGCATCAATTAGAATAATTGCTAAGTCGGCGGTAGATGCCCCCGTCACCATATTACGAGTATACTGTATATGGCCCGGCGTATCGGCTATAATAAATTTACGTTTTTCTGTCTGAAAGTATTTATAGGCAACATCAATCGTAATACCCTGCTCCCGCTCTGCCCGTAAGCCATCGGTCAATATGGCTAGATCGATACTGCCATCGTCATTTTTACGTTTAGAATTCTGCAATGCTTCCAGTTGGTCAGCCAAAATGGAGCCTGTATCATAAAGCATCCGTCCAATAAGCGTACTCTTGCCGTCATCCACGCTACCAGCCGTAAAGAATTTCAATATATTCATTTCTCTCTTTGTATTTTAGTACCTTTTGGCACCTTTTTTTATTTCCTTTATCTGCTATACTTACAATTGGCAACCATTAAAAATAACCGCCTTTTTTACGATCTTCCATAGCGGCTTCAGAAACTTTATCATCCATCCGGGCGCCACGCTCACTGATTTTCGATTGACTGATCTCGTCGATGATATCGTCAATTAAGGTTGCGCTCGACTCCACTGCCGCCGTGCAAGTCATATCTCCTACCGTACGAAAACGCACTTGTTTTCTGACGACCTTGTCTTCCTCGTCCATATTGAGAAAGGGTGAAGCAGCCATCAACTGTCCATTGCGTGTAATACAATCCCGCTCATGAGCGAAATATATAGAAGGAAGCTCAATCCCTTCCCTTCGGATGTAATTCCAGACATCCAATTCAGTCCAGTTACTAATGGGAAATACGCGGACGTTTTCGCCTTTGTGAATTTTCCCATTGTAAATATTCCATAATTCAGGGCGTTGTCGTTTAGGGTCCCATTGTCCGAACTCATCCCTAACCGAAAATATACGCTCCTTGGCACGTGCTTTTTCCTCATCTCTCCGAGCACCACCAATACAGGCGTCAAAACCATTTTTCGCTATGGTATCTAGCAGTGTTACAGTTTGAAGCGCATTACGGCTGGCATTTTTTCCTTTTTGTTCGATGACCTTTCCTTCATCGATCGAATCTTGTACATAGCCGACGATTAGCTTTTCGCCAATTCGCTCAATCATTTTATCGCGATAAATAATAGTCTCTTCAAAATTATGGCCCGTGTCTATATGTACCAATGGGAAAGGAAACTTCCCCGGTCTAAACGCCTTTTCAGCCAGACGAACCAACGTAATAGAATCTTTCCCACCGGAAAAAAGGAGAGCAGGCTTTTCAAATTGACCAGCCACTTCTCTCAGAATATGTATAGCCTCTGCTTCTAGCTGATCTAAATAATCTAAACTGTTTTTACTCATTTTAATTACATTATGATTGAGCGGCATGTAGGCCGCATTCTTTCTTTGATTGATCTTCCCACCACCATCGTCCCGCACGGAAATCTTCTCCTTCTCTAACTGCTCGGGTACACGGGGCACATCCAATGCTAGGAAAACCCTTATCATGCAAGGTGTTGTAAACGATGTGATTTTCTTTTATATAAGCCTTTACATCAGCCAAAGTCCAATCGAAAATAGGATGAAATTTAATGATCTGATTTCCTTCATCCCATTCGATGTTATCCATTCCTTGTCGATTAGCTGATTGCTCAGCCCGAATACCGGTAATCCAACAAGCATTACCTGCTAAAGCGCGCTTCAACGGTTCAATTTTGCGAATATAGCAGCATTCTTTCCGATTTTCAACCGACTCATAAAAACTGCTGGGCCCTTTCGTGCTCACCATCTCTTCTAGCAAGTTTTTGTCAGGATAGAAGGCGTGAATGGGTTTATTATAAATTTCCAATGTTCGATTCCAAACATAATAGGTCTCTGGAAATAACCTCCCTGTTTCCAGCGTAAATACTTTTATAGGTATATTATTACTGAAGATGATATGCGTTAAAGCCTGGTCTTCCCAACCGAAGCTGGTAGAAAAAACAATTTTGTCATTAAATTCTTTTGCCAAAAATGTTAACGACCCAACTATGTCTAGTCCCCTCAGCTTCTCTTTCAAATCGTGTAAGTCCATTTTGATTTATTTTTGTTCAGCTATTTTTTCTGAACCTCCTTAAAACTTTATCCAACAAATAAATGCGTCAGAAATAGTACAATATTTCTTAAGCTTACGATCAGGACAATGACACCAACTAATACCATAATTGTTTTTGCCGATATCCTATTAGAAACCTTAGCCGCAATAGGTGCTGCCAGTGCGCTTCCCAGAATCAATCCCAAAACAGCTTCCCAATGAGCACCCCCAAGCATGGAAATAAAGGTAAGGGAGCTTAATATAGCGATAAAAAATCGCGTGATCTTAACCGTTCCTAAAGAAAATAATGGATGTCGGCCACCTGCAATTAAGTTGGATAGTACGATGGATCCCCACCCTCCGCCAAATGCCGCATCAATAAAGCCTCCAAAGAAACCCAGTAAGCCAATACGCTCAATTTTTTTTCTTTTTTTATTTTTCTTGATATTAAAGGCCTTCATTAGAATAACTACTCCTAAAATACCGGTATACAAAGCTACTAAAGGTTTTGTATATGCGCTGTAATGCTCTAAGGATGAAAGTAGATAAGCCCCAATCACGGCTCCAACCACACCGGGAATGAGCAGCAACTTAAAAAGCTTCCAATTTACATTGCCCATGCGGTAATGCATCCATCCGGCAATACCATTACTAAGCACTTCTGATAAGTGTATTCCCATACTCGCCGGTGCAGGCGGTATGCCCATTGCCAGGGAAAAAGATGAGGAAGTAACTCCATAGGACATTCCTATTGCACCATCCACCATAGCAAAGACAAAGCCTGCTCCTAAAAAGTAATAGAATACAGGGTCAAGCTCCATTAAAAATGATTGGAATTCCGGCTCTTTATGCCAAAAAACCAAGACACCAATCGTCATCGAAAAAATTATAGCCAACCAGATAAGCCACTTAAAATTCCGACGAACACTTTCCGTTGGTTCCGATGTAACAAGCGTCGCAGTTACTGCATTTAATTTTTTGACTTTGTCAGAAAAATCCCCTTTCAGTTTCCCCCGTAAAGCACTCATTTGCTGAAGCGTTTGGTCAATTTCATCCGGTATGCTTTCAGCTAGTACTTCTTTTAATCGTTTAGCAATTGTGGGTGATTTACCGTTCGTTGATATTGCTATTTTGAGATCTCCCTTTTTAACGACAGATCCAAGATAAAAATCACAAAGCGATGGTTTATCGGCTATGTTGACCAGAAGCTTCCGTTCGTGCGCAGCTTTTCTGATCTCTGCGTTTAATTCATTGTTGTTTGTGGCCGCCACGATTAACTGAACGGCATCCATATCGGTCGGCTCAAATGCCTTTTGGAAGATTTGAAGTTGTGTGTGCGTTTCAGCAAATTGATATACTTCCGGAATGATTTCTTTCGCTACAAGCTTGACTTTTACCTGAGGACTGTTTCCAAGAAGTGCCTGTAATTTCTCCAATGCAACAGGGCCACCCCCGATTACGAGGGTGTGCAAATCGTTTAATTTTAAAAAAACGGGAAACAATTGATTTCCTATAGCGTTTTCATTGCTTGCAGCTAAAAGGGCTGCATCATTCTCCAATAACTGAGGCATACTCCTTTACAATCGATTTATATGATGGGTGCAAAGAAACCACCTCTCCGAATACCAATATAGCTGGAGCTGTAATCGTTTCCTGTTGCGCTTTATCTACGATGTTATGCACGTTTCCTACCACCAACTTTTCGTCCTGCGTTGAGCCTTTCTGTATAATAGCCACCGGTAATTTGTCCTTACCCGCTGCTTTAAAAATTTCTACGATTTCCTTGAGCTTCTTCAATCCCATGAGTACAACTACCGTCGCCTTTGTTTGTGCCGCTTGATAGACATCATGCGAAACCTCTCCTGAAGACGTGGTACCGGTAATCACCCAAAAGCTTTCACTCAGTCCGCGATGCGTAACAGGAATATGTTGCAGACCCGGAACACCGATAGAGCTGGATATACCAGGGATAACAGTTACCGGTATACGGTAAGCGGCAGCAAATTCAAGCTCTTCGTAACCTCGTCCGAAAACAAAAGAATCACCTCCCTTTAGTCGTACCACGTGCCCGAAATTCAAGGCATAGTCCACCATCAATCTATTTACTACCTCTTGTGAGTAGCTGTGATCACCTGAGCGTTTCCCTACATATACCTTTGTAGCGTTTGGTGGAATAAATTGCAAAAGTTCTTCACCAACCAGTGCATCATACAGTACAACATCCGCCCCTTGCAAAGCCTTTAAACCTTTTAAGGTGATCAGTTCGGGATCGCCGGGCCCCGCACCCACCAAGGTTATTCTAGGTGCGTTATTCTTTTTTATATCATTCATGATTGTAATACCGTCTCTCGTTTAGTTCTCGTTAGTTTTAAAAATTCCTCGGCCTGTTTAAAATAGGCCTGAGCAAAATTGGCAGAAGGTTCTTCTTTATTAATTTTCAACACCATTTCCGCGAAGCTTGTTGGAAGATCGATTTCACCACTGTCCACATATTTTGCATCAAAATCGTTGATAACACCGATATGCGTACTGCTATTCACTCCTTTATCCAACAACATCGCTTTTGCACTACTTATCAAGGTGCTATAGGCATGGTAAATGGCGTCTGACCAAGCGCCATTATCCAAGGCTTGGTTAGCCCAGCTAAGTTTCTCTTCTGCTTCCAAAAGTAGGGTCGCTACTAAATCTATCACCACGCCCGCACATTCGCCTACCCCAATAGCCGTCTTGAAGGTTTCCTCATGCCCCCAGTCTACAAATTCCTCCTCTTTCAGGCTGGAAAGATCTGCCAGCGGTTTCAACAATTGATAAAAGTAATCCTTCCCTTGGCGATCGTAATATTGCTGAAATCGCTCCCCCTTTTCCGCATTTGCCTTATAATCATCCAGTAAAGATCTTAAAACGTCTGTAGCGCGTTTTGACGGCGTCTTTATAACGCGCTCAGCAGCACGTCCGACACCATCCCCTACCGTTCCCCCACCAAGCATTACCTGTACAGCAGGCACCACCTTTCCAGCTGCCTTTAACGAACTACCGTGAAATCCTATTTCGGCAAGTCCGTGCTGTCCGCAGGAGTTCATACAGCCACTGATTTTGATCTTGATGTCCTTGTTGAAGACAAACTCGGGGTATTCCTCATACACGAGGTCTTCCAATACCGTTGCCAAGGTCATACTATTGGAAATTCCCAAATTACAGGTATCCGTACCCGGACAAGTAGTAACATCCGCTACCGAATCAAAACCAATTTTAGCAAAGCCGATTTTATTCAATGCGTGAAATAAAGCTGGTAAATGCGCTTCAGGCACGTATTTCAGCAATAAGCCTTGATTTTGGGTGATACGGATTTCATCGGCTACCAAGGGCTGAATCAAGGAAATGAATTCCCTTGCCAGATCCGTTTTTATATCTCCAATAAGCACTTTGATGTATACGCCATAGTACCCCTTCTGTTTCTGTTCAAATACATTGGTTTTTAACCAGTATTCATATTGAAGACGCTCTGCGTCCGATACATCCTCTAAAACTGTATTCACCGGAATATTCGGTGCTTTTACTGCATCAATATCTATTGGAAGTTGTTTAGCTTTGATGGCAATTTTTTCTTTTTCTATAAGCTGTAAGACTTCATCCAAGCCTAATTTTTGAATCAGGTATTTCATTCTCGCCTTATTACGGTTATTGCGTTCACCATACCGATCGAACACGCGTATAACAGCTTCAATGAAAGGAATCAACTGATCCTCAGGCAAGAACTCATAAATAAGATGCGCCAAAATAGGTTGTGCACCTAAGCCACCGCCTATAACGACTTTAAAGCCCCGTTTGCCACTTGGATCAATTTTAGGTATCAACCCGACATCATGCACATAACTGTATGCAGTATCTTTTTCACTGGATGAAAAGGCAATTTTAAACTTGCGCCCCATTTCCTGACAAATTGGGTTTCTCAAAAAATAATCGAAAGTAGCGTAAGCGTAAGGAGAAACATCAAAAGGTTCGTCCGGATCGATACCAGCTGTAGGAGAGGCTGTAACATTTCGCACGGTATTACCACAAGCCTCACGGATAGTCACATCATCGGCTGCCAATTTGGACCAAAGCTCCGGCGTCCGATCCAAACTCACGTAGTGTATCTGTATATCTTGACGCGTAGTTAAATGCAAATTACCACTTCCATATTCGTCGGCGATATCAGCTATTCTCAAAAATTGCTTAAAAGTCACTTTTCCAAACGGAAGCTTTATGCGTACCATTTGTACACCGGGTTGGCGTTGTCCATAAATCCCTCTAGCAAGCCGGAGACTTCTAAACTTTTCGTCATGAATAGAACCTTGTCTAAAGGCATGGATTTTCTTTTCAAGATCTATAATATCTTGCTCCACTACTGGATTCTCTAATTCCGTTCTGAAACTTTGCATCGTTTACCCCTTATTAAATGTTGATGTCGAGTTCATTTGTCAAATGCTCAACCTAATCGATTGCTAAAAACACAAAAAAACTTAAATAACATTAAAAAATCGTTAAGCCAAAAAACAGTATCGAAACGACTTGATAATATTTCCATTTAGCAAATATATAAAGTATACCGTATTAGTAGTATTAATTTTCGACTTTTTTTTAATTTTTACATTCAGCGCACTTATTGCGTGCCCTGAACACGTTATTCAGCATCGCTAATTTACGTAGCCCTAAACTAAACATTTCCCGGAGAAGAACCTAACAAAGAGCGCATCATTATATTATACGACCTTTCACAAAAAAATGGCCATAACCTCAACATACTTAGATTCGTCGTTGCAAATAAAGCGCATTTTATCTAAGTTTGAGCGCCTAATCCTGTATGTAGAATGCGGTGGGTGGTATCAAATGAAACAGATGAAACAAAAGAGCTCGATTTTATTGCTATGTGCTATCTATTTCTTTTCCTTTACAAATTTGGTGTCGGCAAAGCAACGATATCATTTAGATAATTTTATTGTTAAGGAGAATCTGATCAAAAATAACAAATTAGCCATTATCGCCTGCGATTCGCTGGATGAACCAACAGATAAGCTTAACGGTACGTTCCTATTTGTTATTAATGGATTTAAACAGCAGCTTAATTTTTCCGGAGGGGTCGCCATTTCTCCACAAGAGATTGATAAATCTTCTTTTGTCTTTCTTAAGCATCAAAATGAGCATGGTACGCATAGTAAGTTGTATTATGTCATGAAGAATGATGACGGGCTAAAGCCAATTAAAATCAGTTGGGTTTTCTTATTGTTGATTCCGCTTGTCATAATATTTATAGCAACTATTTATAAAAGGCTTATTTTGTTGGCCATCGTCGCGCTGCTGGCTTTTGCTTATTTCAATTATAACAAAGGACTGAGTTTCGAAGGTCTTTTTGAGACGGTATCTGCGGGGATAAGGAGTTTTTTCTAATATAAGTGTTACTTTGTAACATTGCTGTCAGGGCACAGTATCTATGTCTCTTTATTGTTATGTGCTGGACTTCAAAAGTAACGTTCCGTCGCCGATAGCTAACGCCTAACAACTTACTACTAATACCTAAAAAGGCATACCAATACCAAAGTTATACTGGATAAAATTATAAGGATCCGGTCCGTTGGTCAGTTTATAGTTTCGTTTAAATTCGCGACTGTTGAATAAATCGGTAATAACCCATTGATCAGCGCCTTCGAATTGTGGGTCTTTGACTTTAATACCTGCGTCAAAACGGAAAACAAAGTACTGCAGGTCAAACCGTAAGCCGGCTCCCGCCCCAATGGCCATTTGTCCCAAGAACTTATTAAACTTAAATTCACCGCCAGGGTTTTCAGCGCTCTCCTTTAATCGCCAAATATTACCGATATCTGTAAAGGTTGCCCCTTTCAATTTAGCACCAAAAAAATCATTCAACAACTTAAACCGATATTCAAAATTGCTGAAAATCTTAATTTCTCCCAGTTGATCAAGATTTCGGAGTCGATTTCTCAAGTCTTCTGTTAAAATCGACCGATTGTAGTTACCGGGACCTAAAGTTCTCGCCTGCCAGGCACGCTGATCATTCATCCCGCCCCCGAAAAACTGCTTTTCGAAAATCAGGAACTCTGAATTATTCCCAAAAGGAACACCTATACCGGCGTTTATGCGGGCCACAAACTGGCGTTCTCCCCCTAGATGCCTATATATCCTAAAGTCAACCTCCGTTTTAACATATTGCAAATACGGAACATTCAATATGGTATTTTGGCCGATATCATTCTTCTTAAAATTAATGATCTTACTGAGTAAGTTAAGCGTATTACCACTTAAATCCAATGCACCCCGGAAATATAAAAAGTTATCGTAAGTATTCAACCGCAAAGTATTGAACGTATAAGTATATTGGCTGCCAATACCAAAATAGGCACGGTCATTACTCTTCACATAAAGTTCGTAGCCATTATTCTGCAGGGAATCCTTGAACGCGTTGTCTAATCGTCCTAGTCGATATTCGAGGGATATTGGCGTAACACTGTGCAGTTTATATTTCGTATCATACCAGTTATAGGAGATCGAATTAATAATATAGCGATTACTATAGGTATTCAACTGATCAAATATCTGCCAGTTGGTTGAAAAAATCGTATGAGGCATACCATTTTTACCTACTAACGGGATACGAAAAGGAACGATCAATCGTGGAATGGATAAATTAGCGCCAAACTGTAAGTCGCGGTTCCAGATCCTGCTCCACAAAGGACCTCCGAGTTGCGAATCGAACAAAGCGCCAAAACGTGCCTTGATCTCAAGCTGCTCAGAACCGCCGAATAAATTTCGATTCGTATAAGTATTACCAATATTGAAACCACTCCGCCCCGAGGTGAATACATATTCACCTTCCACACGGTTAGACATCCGCTTCAAGGGCGTCAACTCATAATGAACAGTGAGATGCGTGGAGTCTTTTTTCTTATAGCTGGTTCTTATTCCCCTAAAGCTATTTAATTCATATAATCGATCATAAGTCAGGTTCTCCTTTTCGATGTCGAAGATATCGCCAATTTTGGGATAAATGTACCGTGCAAGTGGCTTTGGTCGAAAACGTTGTGTATAATCCTTTACCTCCAAGCCATGAGCTAACTGAGTGCTATCCGGTTTGTTTATTCCGACTTCTCCATCACTGTTTTTTATGACGACATAACTACTATCGATTTTAAAAACAGTGTGCCCACTCTTGCCCTCGGGATTATCGATGAAAAGCCTAAGATCAGCTTGGCTACTGTTCATATTGGTATCCACTTCAAACCGAACATATTGACGTAGATAATCGTAATATCCATTATGTTTCATAAGGTTATAGATTGACTCACGCTCCTTTACCAGAGTATCTGCATCGAAGCGCATACCCGGTCGCAATACAGGAAAGCGTGCAATATGTTGTTTGTACAATTTATCAACCTGTGGATCACCAATCTCATGCTCAATATAACGGATCTTAAAAACGCCTCCCTGCTTCACGTCGAAGTCAATTTCTGCCTTTTTACGTCTCACGTAAATATGGCTTTTGACTTCTGCATTAAAATAACCCTTGGATACCAGGAACCTTTCGATTTGGTTTCGGGAAATCTCAACTAAGGAACTGTCTAGTATACTGGGAGGTTCGCCGACATTCCTAATTTTATCCGTTCGATATTTTCCACCTTTACTGTTTGCAAAATTATAAATGAAGAGATTTATCTTAGAGTTCGGACGGATTTCCCGTTGAACATAAGCTTCAGCACCCTCTTTAAATTCTTTATTTATCCCATTTAACTTTACCTTTGTAACCAATGCCTGGTCATCATTCAACAATCTCGTGGATCTGCAAGACGAGAAAAATAGTGATGTGAGCACTATGAATACAAAAAAATACAAGTAAGATAATTGCGATGCTCTCAAAGTCTCAGCTTCAATTTGTTAAATCCTTACATCAAAAAAAGTTCAGAAAAGAACATGGTCTCTTTATTGTAGAGGGTTTTAAATCCATAACGGATTTTTTTCACTCAGATTATGTAATACATAGTATTTACTATACTCCAAAAGTAGGGCCAAAGATCGATATTTTCGGAGAGAAAATAAAACATTATCCCATATCGGAACGTGATTTGGAGGCAATTAGCACACTGAAAACGCCACAGGGAATAGTGGCATTAATAGAAACGCCAAGTGAAGTTGCCGTTCAGGAGGATGAATTACGGGATCAATTTTCTCTAGTATTAGATACTATTCAAGACCCCGGCAATCTAGGCACGATTATCCGAACGGCAGATTGGTTCGGCATCAAACATATTATCTGTTCGGAAGAAACTGTAGAATGTTTCAATCCAAAGGTGGTACAGGCTACCATGGGTTCTTTAGCACATGTTTCTATACACTACACAGACCTGCATGCTTTTCTTAAGGATGTCACGCTGCCGAGTTTTGCGACGGTGTTGGACGGCCAATCCATTTACGAAACCGATTTCGGCAGTGAGGGATTCATTATTTTAGGCAATGAAGGGAACGGTATTGCGCCCGATCTGATCAGCAATAAAACACAACGTATCACGATTCCAAGTTTCGGAAACGCTGAATCGCTCAATGTAGCAGTTTCAGCCGCTATATGTTGTTCGGAAATAAGCAGAAAAGATAATTTGCATAAAAGTTGAAAAAAATTAGTAAAGAAAGATAATTTTACTATTTTTGCAAGCCTAAACGGAAAGGGTCGGATGGCCGAGTGGCTAGGCTGAGCTCTGCAAAAGCTCCTACAGCGGTTCGAATCCGCTTCCGACCTCATTAAAAGATTTATTAAAGAATAAAAGCCATGGGAGTTACACGCTTAAAAAGAAAAGATAGAAGAAATAAAACCGTATCACGTTTAGAGGTACAATTCTTAAAGCTTGGCCGTAATATTGAAGTTGGAAGTAGATCGAAAGAGCCAAAAAATAGCCAAGTCACCAAAAATAATGCTGTTTTAGATAAACTTACTGCAGAAAGCAAATAAGAGGCTAATAACAAAATATTAAAAAAGACCTGAATTTTTATTCAGGTCTTTTTTCTTTATAAGACCAAAGGATGCGTAAATTATCAATGGACGAACTGGGGCGCCCCAGTGTTGACGAATTCAAGCAATTAGATAAGTTGCCAGTAACGGTTATACTTGATAGTGTGCGAAGTCTACATAATGTAGGATCTGTTTTTAGAACATCTGATGGCTTTGCGGTGGAACGCATTCTTCTCTGTGGAATTACCGGTACCCCTCCCCATCGGGATATAGAAAAGACAGCTTTAGGAGCTACACAATCTGTGGCCTGGCAATACGAAAAGAATATTGAGGAAGCGATAATTAATTTAAAACAGGAAGGAAAAAAATAATCGCCATAGAGCAGGCAGAAGGCAGCACTATGCTGCATCGTTTCATCCCGGTAGCGGGCGAAAGCTATGCGTTGATCTTCGGCAATGAAGTAAATGGTGTTTCAGAAGAAGCAATGAAGCTGATCGATTATTGCGTTGAAATCCCCCAATTCGGGACCAAACACTCCTTTAATGTTGTCATTTCGGCGGGAATCGTTTTATGGGATTTCTATCGGAAACTAAAACTAAAAAGCGGCGACTCCTAGGAGTATCGCCGCTTTTACTATTAAAAAATCTTATGCGTATGACGCAATCGAATCTTTACTTTCGAGTACCGATTTCCCCATAAGAAATTCATCTACTTTCCTAGCACATTCGCGTCCTTCAGAAATTGCCCATACGACCAGTGATTGCCCTCTGCGCATATCACCCGCTACAAACACTTTATCAACAGTTGTCTTATAGCTGCCTTCAGCTGCATTGACATTGCCGCGTGCATCTAAAGAAACACCAAGCTGTTTTAACAAGCCTTCATGTTGTGGATGTAAGAATCCCATAGCCAATAAAGCCAGCTCGCAAGGTATTTCACGTTCCGATCCAGGCACTTCTGCAAATTTAACCGGTCTGCCCAGGGCATCAGTTTCCCATTCCAAATCAACCACCAGTGCACCTTTTAAGTTACCATGCTCATCACCTAAAAACGCCTTGGTATTGATGCTCCAAAACCGCTCACAGCCTTCCTCATGTGATGTGGTATTTTTAAGAAGCATTGGATAAGTAGGCCAAGGCATCGCGGACGTGCGCTGAGCAGGCGGCTTAGGCATTAGTTCAAACTGCGTAACCGTTTTTGCTCCATGACGATTTGAAGTACCTACACAGTCAGATCCGGTATCACCGCCACCGATCACCAATACATTCTTATTGCTTGCTAAGATATCCTCTTCCTGATAGGCAGACTCACCAACACGCTTATTCTGCTGTTTCAAAAATTCCATTGCAAAATAAACGCCTTTCAGTTCTCTTCCGGGAATATTCAAATTTCTTGGAATGGTAGAGCCCCCTGCCAACACGATGGCATCAAAGGCTTTCAATTCATCGGCCGGCACATTGACGCCCACCTCCGCATTACATCTGAAAACAACGCCTTCTTGTTTCATCAGCTCAATACGCCGATCGATCACCCACTTGTCCAGTTTAAAGTCCGGGATGCCATATCGTAATAAACCGCCCGGTTTATCATCTCTTTCAAACACCGTTACCTCATGACCCGCCTTAATCAGTTGGGCTGCTGCGGCTAAACCGGCAGGGCCTGAACCAATAACCGCAACGCTTTTACCCGATTTAATAGCCACCGGTTTTGCTTTGGCAAAACCTTTTTGATAAGCTATTTCCGCTATGTGTTTTTCAATTTCTTCAATTGCCACCGGTGAGCGATTGATACCCAATACACAAGCCGATTCGCACGGTGCCGGACAAATACGCCCGGTAAACTCAGGAAAATTATTGGTTGAGGATAGTATTTCAAAAGCCTCTTCCCATTTACCGTCGTACACAGCGTCATTAAATTCAGGTATAACGTTTCCTAGCGGACAACCTGAATGGCAAAAAGGGATGCCACAGTTCATACAACGGGCAGCCTGTGTATTTAATTCTTCCTCACTGTACGTATGAACAAATTCTTTATAATTTTTAAGTCTCTCTTCAGGAGTATCTTTTGTGGGGAGCTGTCTTTCAAACTCTTTAAACCCGGTTACTTTTCCCATTTCTCTTACCTAATAATATTATGCTTCAACCAATTTCGTCTGTAAAACACGCTTGTATTCTTTCGGGAATACTTTTACAAATAGACTACGCTCGTTCTTCCAGTTACTTAGAATAGTTGAGGCTAGTTTACTATTTGTCAAATTAATGTGCCGTTTCAACAAATTAATAATTTGTGTTTCATCTTCTTCATCCAGCGGATCTAGATCAACCATCTCAAGATTGCAACGATCTTTAAAAGTACCGTTGATATCATATACCCAAGCAATACCACCGCTCATACCGGCAGCAAAATTACGACCTGTTTCGCCTAATATCAGTGCCCGTCCACCGGTCATATATTCGCAGCCATGATCACCAACTCCCTCTACAACGGTTGTTGCTCCTGAGTTACGTACTGCAAAACGTTCACCTGCCTGGCCGCATACAAACAAGTGCCCGGAGGTAGCGCCGTAAAGTGCTACGTTACCAATAATAATGTTCTCATGCGGAACCAGCTGACTGCTGCTTGCAGGATAAATTGCCAATTGTGCACCGGACAAGCCCTTACCTACATAGTCATTTGCTTCGCCCTCTAACTCAAAAGATAAACCTTTTGCGGCAAAAGCACCGAAGCTCTGTCCTGCCGATCCAACAAATTTGAAGTTAATGGTATTATCGGGCAGTCCTTCTGAACCATATATTTTTGAAACCTCGTTAGATAATAACGTTCCGATGGTACGATCTGTATTTTTTACATTGAACGTACCGAATACAGGTGTCTTACTTTCTAAGGCTTTAGCAGCTTGTTTCAACATACCCCAATCCAAAATCATATCCATGCCGTGATCTTGTGATTCGGTTTGGTATAGACTCTTACCGGATGGGTTTTGGGGTGCATATAGAATGCCGGACAAATCGAGCTTATTGACCTTCCAGTGATTAATATCTTCACGGACTTTAAGGAACTGTGCCTTTCCAACCATTTCATTAATGGTTTTGAAACCTAAGCTTGCCATGATTTCGCGCAATTCCTCTGCTAAAAATTTGAACAGGTTAACAATATCTTCCGGCTTGCCTGTAAACAACTTACGCAATTCCGGATCCTGCGTTGCAACGCCAACCGGGCAGGTATTCAAATGACATTTACGCATCATGATACAGCCTCCCGCAACCAAAGCAGCGGTAGCTACGCCCCATTCCTCAGCGCCCAATAAAGCGGCAATTGCTAAGTCTCTTCCCGTTTTAAGTTGTCCATCGGTTTGCAATACCACACGGCTACGGAGCTGGTTTTTGACCAAGGTTTGTTGCGCCTCGGCTAAACCAAGTTCCCAAGGTAATCCTGCATGCTTAATTGAGCTAATCGGAGAAGCACCCGTACCCCCATCGTAACCGGCAATGAGAATAACATCGGCATGCGCCTTCGCTACGCCCGCAGCGATAGTTCCTACACCCGCTTTTGACACCAGTTTCACATTGATACGGGCTGCGCGGTTTGCATTTTTCAAATCGAAAATCAGTTGTTTTAAATCCTCAATAGAATAAATGTCGTGATGCGGAGGAGGCGAAATCAGACCTACACCCGGCGTTGCGTGACGAACTCGGGCAATCCACTCGTCCACTTTATGTCCCGGAAGCTGACCACCTTCACCCGGCTTCGCCCCTTGTGCCATTTTAATTTGTAATTCATCGGCTTGCGTTAAGTAATTTGACGTTACACCAAAACGAGCAGAAGCAATTTGTTTGATTGCCGAACGCATTGAATCACCATTAGGCAATGGCTTATAACGGATCTCATCTTCACCACCTTCGCCTGTATTACTTTTCCCTCCTATTCGGTTCATGGCAATAGCCAGCGTGCTATGCGCCTCATGAGAGATAGAGCCGAAAGACATGGCGCCGGTAGCAAAGCGTTTCATAATATTTTCTGCCGGCTCTACTTCGTCTAACGAAATGGGAGCACGGTGTTTAGCAAAATCAAAGAGACCGCGTAAGGTGTACATACGCTCCTTCTGGTTATTGATATGCGCTGCATACTGCTTGTAAATTTCATAGTTACCGGTTCTACAAGCCTGCTGAAGTAAGTGTACCGTCGTGGGGTTAAACAAATGTGCCTCCCCTCTTCTACGCCAAGCATAAATTCCCCCTTCGGGTAACAGATTGGTTTTCTTTTCACTACGGAATCCACGATCATGCTTACTTAAAACTTCTCGCGCAATATCGTCCAATCCTAAGCCACCGATTCGGGATACCGCACCGCAGAAGTATCGATCCACAACATCTTTATGTATTCCCAATACTTCGAAAATTTGCGCACCATTATATGATTGCAAAGTAGAGATTCCCATTTTTGAGAATATCTTAAGCAATCCGCTACAAACAGCTTTAACGTAATTCTTAGACAGCTCAGGCCAAGTGAGGGATGTTTCGATCACACCTTCCTCTTTCAATGTCCTTATAGATGCAAGAGCCATGTACGGGTTAATAGCCGTAGCACCAAAAGCAAGTAAACAAGCAAAATGATGAACTTCCCATACATCACCTGCTTCAACCACTAAACCTACTGCGCCCCGATAGCCCGTTTTTATTAAATGGTGATGAACCGCCGATACCGCCAATAACGAAGGGATCGCTGCGTGTTGCGAATCAATTGCTCTGTCAGACAATATCAACACTTCAAATCCGTCGCGGACGGCGTCCTCGGCGTAACGACATAGACGTGCCAGGCCCTCTTCCAGTGAACCTTCTTTTCCGTCCGCCTTAAAATAGGTTTGCAATGTTTTTGCCTGAAAGATTCCGGTATCGATACTACGCAATTTTTCCAGATCTCTGCTAGTAACAATAGGATGCTCCAAAGCAACGCAATGGCAATGCATTTTATCTTCATCCAAAATATTTCCGGAGTTTCCGATAAAGGTAGATAAGCTCATCACCAAACGTTCCCGAATCGGATCGATCGGTGGATTGGTTACTTGCGCAAAATATTGTTTAAAATAACTGCTAAGATGTTGTGGATGTTCAGACAGTACAGCCAGGGGCACGTCTGTTCCCATAGAACCTACTGGCTCTTTTCCATCTAGTGCCATCGGAATCAAGATACCCTCGATATCCTCTCTTGAGTAGCCGAATATTTGTTGATATTTAAATACAGATTCTTTCGAAAGATAGGTGAAGGTAACACGCGGTTCTGCCAAATCTTTAATATGGATTTTGTACTTGTCAAGCCATTCGCCATAAGGTTGTTTAGTGGCTAATTCATGCTTGATATCCGCATCACTCAAAATTTCCCCTTTTTCCATATCAACCAAGAATATTTTTCCCGGTTGTTGGCGGCCCTTTTTAATAATAATGCTCTCATCTATTGGCAAGGCGCCCGCCTCCGATGCTACCACTACCCGATCATCATTCGTTACCGCATAACGAAGGGGTCGTAATCCATTTCGATCGAGCGTAGCACCAATGGTTTTTCCGTCTGTGAAACATAATGCCGCCGGGCCGTCCCAAGGCTCCATAATAGTGGCATGGTATTCGTAAAAGGCTTTGCGCAACGGATCCATTGAAGTGTTTCCATCCCATGCTTCAGGTACCAACATAAGCATCACGTGCGGCAGAGAACGCCCACTATGTAAAAGCAATTCTACCACATTATCCAATGAAGCAGAATCCGATAATCCCGGATCTACTACAGGAAGTAAAATATCAAGCTCTTCATCCGAAAAATAAGGTGAAGAAATAGACCTTAAACCGGCGTAGAAGCGATTCAAGTTTCCTGTAAGCGTATTTATTTCTCCATTATGAGCAACAATACGGAATGGTTGCGCCAATTTCCAGGAAGGAAAAGTATTAGTTGAAAAACGCGAGTGCACCAGGCCAAAGGCAGAAACCACCCGCTCATCCGACAAATCATTGTAATAAGAACGCACCTGATAAGTGGTTAGCTGTCCTTTATAAATAAGTGTTTTACTGGATAGGGACGGCATATAGAATTGCTCCTTTGCTTCTGCCAGCTCTTCTTTTATTCTTTTTACAAGTAATCGCCGAAGCACAAACAGTTTTCGGTCGAAATCTTCCGTATTACGAACCTCTTTAGGACGCTCAACGAAAAATTGAATAATGTTAGGCTCAGCACTTAAGGCGGTCACTCCCACTCCTTCCGGCGTTACAGGCACTTCGCGTACGCCGAGAAAATTAAGCCTCAATTGGGCACAGGAGTCCTTAATAAGTTCTCTGCAACGTTCGTTCAGTGATTCCTCCTTGGGTAAAAACGTCATCCCCACGCCGTAGTAACCCGGTTCTCCCAGTCTTATATCCAGCTTACTACATTCTTCCCAAAGAAACTCATGCGGTATCTGAATCATAATACCGGCTCCATCGCCGCTTTCCTCATCACAACCACAGGCCCCTCGGTGCTCCATGTTCTCCAACATCGTCAACGCGTCCTGAACCTGACGGTGACTTTTTAATCCTTTTAAATGAGCCACAAAACCAACCCCGCACGCATCATGCTCAAAATCAGAACGATACAATCCCTGTTCTTCCATATCTTCAACTGTCATTGTTATTGCTTAGTTTAAATAGATTGCTAAAATAACATTAATATTCGACAATATTAAATTTTTATTATTTTTTGTGATAAAAACTTGATGAAATATCTAGAATAACACAATAAACTTAAAAAAATCGTAAACCATGTTTTCGCAAGCGCTTCAAATATGAAAATGCATACAGCATAAAAAAAAACAGTCTGATCTCCAATGATCTAGCACTATTTCAATAAAAAAACTTAGTAAATTAAGTTTTTTTCCTATTTTTGCGGTGGGTAAGTCTTTTACGACCAGCTCCCTTTGAACTCCCCCAGGGTGGGAACACAGCAAGGGTAAAAGGTTGAGCGGTGCGATAAAAGGGGCTTGCCCTTTTTTATTTCCTCTTTTTACACTTATCTTTTACTAAAATAGCAAATATTGGTTACTTTTGTTGCAATCAAAACCAAGTTTTAACAATAATATCTTATGAAATTTTTTATAGATACCGCCAATCTTCAGCAAATCAAAGAAGCGCAAGATTTAGGGGTTTTAGACGGAGTTACAACAAATCCAAGCCTAATGGCTAAAGAAGGCATTAGCGGTGAAGAAAATGTGATCAATCATTACAAAGCTATATGCGATATTGTAGATGGCGACGTAAGTGCGGAGGTGATTAGCACTGATTATGAAAATATTATTAAAGAAGGGCTTGCACTAGCAAAACTGGACGACAAAATAGTCGTTAAAGTACCTATGATAAAAGAAGGAGTAAAGGCGATCAAATACTTCAGCAGTGAAGGTATCAAAACGAATTGCACCCTTGTTTTCTCTGCCGGACAAGCACTCTTGGCTGCAAAAGCCGGAGCCACTTATGTTTCTCCGTTCATTGGCCGTTTAGACGATATCTCTACCGATGGCTTAAGCTTGATTGAAGATATTCGCCTGATATATGACAACTACGGCTATGAAACGCAAATCCTAGCAGCTTCCGTACGTCATGCCATGCATATTATTGAGTGCGCCAAAATAGGAGCAGACGTAATGACAGGACCGCTTTCAGCTATTTTAACATTGTTGAAGCACCCGCTTACTGATAGTGGTCTGGCTCAGTTTTTGGCTGATCATGCAAAAGCCGCCGGTAAATAGGCTATCAAGTATTTCCTCCGGATAGTCTTCCGCATAGGCTGTTCGTCCTAATTTTGCTCTGTACAAGCAAATTGTTTATAGTTACTTAAAGGACCTTCATTGATCGTTCCCTTAAGTAACTTCTTAGTTTAGATACTATGGATATTTTCGACATCGTCATTGTAGGCGGCGGCCCCATTGGTTTGGCTTGCGGAATTGAAGCCGAAAAAGCCGGGCTACGTTATGTGATTTTAGAGAAGGGTTGTTTAGTGAATTCACTCTTCAATTATCCACAGCACATGACCTTTTTTTCGACCTCTGAAAAGCTGGAAATCGGGGGCGTGCCCTTTGTATCCACTAATCCAAAACCAAAGAGACTGGAGGCATTGGAATACTACCGGAGAGTACAGCAAAAATTTTCGCTAAACGTTCGCTTGTTCGAAGAGGTAATAAACGTCACGAAAAAGGATGATCTGTTTACCGTCCAAACCATAAAGAATGTCTTTGGGGCAAAGAATGTGATTCTTGCTACAGGCTTTTACGACAAACCTAACTTGATGCAAATACCGGGAGAGAATTTACCGAAAGTAAAACACTATTATAATGATCCCCATTACTATGCAAATCAGCAGGTAGTGGTAGTAGGTAGTAGCAATTCATCTGTAGATGCCGCGTTGGAAACGTATCGCAAAGGTGCCAAGGTGACTATGGTGATAAGAAGAAATGAAATCAGTCATCGTGTAAAATATTGGGTGCGTCCGGATATCGACAACCGTATAGCAGAGGGTTCAATCAAGGCCTACTTTAATAGTTGTTTAACAGCCATTGAAGAACATGTGGTTCATATCGCTACGCCTGAAGGTCCGATTACTATTAAAAATGACTTTGTGTTAGCTTTAACCGGCTATCAGCCTAATTTTGACTTTCTGAAAAAACTGGGCATTAGGTTATCTCCTGATGATTTATTGATTCCGGAGCATGACGAATTAACAATGGAAACTAATATTCCACATTTGTACCTCGCAGGCGTAGTTTGCGGAGGCATGAATACACACCTCTGGTTTATCGAGAACTCACGCGTTCACGCAGAACAAATCATAAGACATATTAGCGGATAAAGCTTGAACTGTAAACAGGGAAAAGAAATTCGACATCTTTTTGAGCAATTTTTTTATTATTTTTGAACCTATGGAAGATGGTTCTCAAATAACGGAATTTGGCAAGGTCTTTATTTATCTGATCGTTGGAACGTTCTTGGTTCTCTTCACTTTATTGTTAGGAAAACTATTGTCTCCCCGTAAACCTAGTTCGGCAAAAAGCAGCACCTATGAATGTGGCGAAGTGGCGCGGGGAAGTTCGTGGGTTCAGTTTAACTCACGGTTCTATGTTATAGCCCTCGTATTCCTTTTATTCGATGTGGAAATGGTGTTTATTTTTCCATGGACAACCATTTTTGGTGCTGCTGATTTAATCCATGCAGATGGTAGATGGGGCTGGTATACCTTGGCGGAAATGTTCATATTCATTGGAATTCTATTGGTTGGTTTACTTTATGTTTGGAAAAAAGGCGATTTAGAATGGATAAAACCTAACCCGAGCCTCCCTTCCTTACCGGGTACAATCCCACTCGAAGTTTATGAGAACATTAACAGAGCGACTTATAAGCTAAGGCCATTTCAAGCAACGAATAAGACGGAGGATATACAGTCGGATAAACCGTCTGCTCTCGCTAAACCTGCTTTTAAACCTAAATTTGTAAAGAAGGATTCGTAATGAGTACAAGCACGCAAACAGATAGTGGTATTGTTGTAGCAAAGTTGGACGACCTCCTTAATTGGGCACGGTTATCGTCCATGTGGCCCGTGAGTTTCGGTATCGCTTGCTGTGCCATCGAAATGATGGGCGCAATGGCCGCTACTTACGACTTGGATCGATACGGTGTTTTTCCGCGGGCTTCTCCAAGGCAGGCAGATGTTATTATTATAGCGGGTACCGTTACATTTAAGATGGCTGATAGAATACGGCTTTTATATGAACAAATGCCCGAACCAAAGTACGTTATATCCATGGGGTCCTGCTCCAATTGCGGGGGCCCGTACTGGCAACACGGTTATCATGTAGTAAAAGGAGTAGACAAGATAATTCCGGTTGATATATACGTGCAAGGGTGCCCTCCCCGACCTGAGGCGCTGATTGGTGCATTTTTAGAACTTCAAAAGAAAATAGGATCGGAACACATTATTAACGAAAAAATAAACTCTTAAAAAATACAATTATTAGTTAAGCTACTCCTTAACTAAACACATCTATGGAAAAAGATTTTTATGGCGATTTACGCTTGGGCATCCTTGGTGGCGGACAGCTCGGACGCATGCTTATCCAAGAAGCGATCAATCTGAACATAAGTGTTTCAGTATTGGATCCAGACCGGGATGCCCCATGTAAAAAATTATGCGATCGGTTTGAAGCAGGATCACTAACCGATTTTGACACAGTTTATAAGTTTGGTAAGCAAGTAGATATGCTTACGATTGAAATCGAAAAAGTAAATGTAGATGCGCTGGAAAAACTAGAGGAAGAGGGTGTTGTCGTTTTTCCTCAGGCGCGTGTCATCCGCTTAATTCAGGACAAAGGACTTCAAAAACAGTTTTTTAAACAAAACGATATTCCAACAGCACCCTTTCAGTTGATTTCTTCAAAAGATGCATTAAAAGATTTAACCATCCCTTTTCCTTATATACAAAAATTGAGAAAAGATGGCTATGATGGAAAAGGAGTGCATAAAATTGCAGATGAAGCTGATTTAGCAAATGCCTTTGAGGCACCGAGCTTGATTGAACAATGGGTGGCTTTCGAAAAGGAAATCGCCGTCATCGTAGCGCGAAATGATAAAGGTGATGTATCGACCTTTCCAATGGTTGAAATGGAATTTAACGCAGAGGTTAATTTGGTTGAGTTTTTAATTTCCCCATCCATTTTACCTTTCGAAATACAGGAAAGAGCCGAACAGTTAGCCATAAAGATTGCAGAGGATCTTCAAATCGTAGGACTTCTTGCAGTGGAAATGTTCTTAACGCCGGATGGAAATATTCTGGTAAATGAACTCGCCCCCCGACCGCACAATAGCGGACATCATACAATTGAAGGAAACTGTACATCGCAATTTGCACAGCATTTGCGCGCAATCTTCAATTTGCCGCTAGGCAACGCCGCTGCACGTAGCAATGCGGTGATGATTAATTTGCTCGGTGAAGCCAATTATGAAGGACTGGCGATTTATGAGGGGCTTGAAGAGGTATTGGCGGAAGAAGGGGTTTATATACACCTCTACGGTAAGAAATTCACGAAACCTTTTCGTAAAATGGGACATGTAACTATTGTGAACGAAGATCGTGAAAAGGCGGTTACCTTAGCTAGAAAAGTACAGGCTACCATTAAAGTAAAGGCCTAAATAAAAATCAAATCCATTATTATGCAAACAAGTCAACTTCCTTCAGTAGGAATCATTATGGGCAGCAAATCCGACCTCCCCGTAATGGAAGACGCGATTAAAATATTAAAAGAACTGGGTGTTCAAATAGAGGTTTCTATCGTATCGGCGCATAGGACTCCGGAACGTATGTTCGACTATGCGCAAACGGCTGCGTCGCGCGGACTGAAAGTAATCATTGCAGGAGCCGGAGGGGCCGCTCATTTGCCGGGTATGGTAGCATCGATTACGCACCTGCCGGTGATCGGGGTACCCGTCAAATCTTCCAATTCTATTGACGGATGGGATTCCATTTTGTCTATATTACAAATGCCTAATGGCATTCCCGTTGCTACGGTAGCATTGAATGCAGCAAAGAATGCAGGCCTTTTGGCTGCGCAGATTTTAGCTACTGCTGATCAGCAATTGGCACAGAATCTTATCCATTTCAAACAAGAGTTGAAGAAAAAAATAGAAGAGACCGCACAAGAGGTGGAAAACATGAACTTCTAGACCGGAAAACAGCCATAACGATAATCGTAATGGCTGTTTTTCATTATTCAAAAAATTAAACCATCCAGCCTATCTTTTTGTGCTAGCTCCGGCACCAACAATTTGCGCTTTCTATTGTTCCATCATAGTATAAAAAAGAACAATCAATTCATTTAAGATTTATGAGTAAATTGAAAGACAAAGTGGCTCTAATAACCGGATCTGATTCCGGCATTGGTCGTGCAATCGCCGAAGCGTATGCTTCCGAAGGCGCTCAGGTTATTATCACCTACCATTCTGACCGGGAAAGTGCTAAAGAGGCTGAACAAAAGATAAAGAAATTAAAAACAAAAGTTTCAACCTATCAATTGGATGTGAGTGATGAGACCAGTGTTCAATCGGTTTTCGGAAAGGCTGTAAAGGAATTTGGTCAAATCGATATACTGGTCAGCAATGCAGGCGTTAACGGCAGTAATATCCCCGTAGTGGAAATGGACACAGAAACTTTCGATACGTGTATCAAAACGAATCTGTATGGTGCATTCTATTGCTGTAGAGAATTTTTGAGGCTGCGAAAAAACAAACTTAAGGGAACTAAAATAATCATTGTCAGTTCTATCCACGAAGAAGTGTGTACAGCAGGCAATGCCGATTATAACGCATCTAAGGGTGGGGTTAGAAACTTCAGCAAAAGCCTCGCTTTGGAGCTGGCACCTAAAGGTGTGTGTGTTAATAACATCGCCCCGGGGATGATACTAACTCCTATGAACCAGCAAGCCATGGATAACAAAAAGGTACGGGAGGAGAAGGAGCAGCACATTCCCATCAAGCGTGCCGGCAAACCCGAAGAGATTGGCCCTTTAGCGGTATACCTTGCGTCGTCTGATAGTGATTATGTTACGGGAACGACTTTTACTATTGATGGCGCCTTAAGTATAAATTTGGGACAGGGAGCATAAAAGGCCTATATTACATTTAACTGACTGCCAAAGAGCTGGCTTTACAAAAATTTAGACTTATCTTTGCGCTTTATTTTTAAGATATGAGCAAGCACGGACGAATTTTAGTAGCTATGAGTGGCGGGGTAGACAGTTCAGTGGCCGCAGTGATGCTTCATGAGCAAGGTTATGAGGTTATTGGGTTGACGATGAAAACCTGGGATTATGCATCTTCCGGAGGAAGCACCAAAGAAACCGGTTGCTGTAGTTTGGATAGCATTAACGATGCCCGTGCTTTAGCAGTTGGTTATGGTTTTCCTCATTATATCTTAGATATTCGAAATGAATTTGGCGACTTTGTGATCAATAATTTTGTGGATGAATACCTGGCGGGAAGAACGCCTAATCCCTGTGTTCTTTGCAATACCCATATCAAATGGGAGGCTTTATTAAAAAGAGCGGACAAACTGGATTGCGAATTTATTGCAACGGGTCATTATGCAAATATTCGCTTACAGGACAGCGGTCGGTATGTCATATCCAAAGGCCGAGATGAGCATAAAGATCAGTCGTATGTGTTGTGGGGCGTTTCCCAAAAAAATCTGGCTAGAACAAAATTTCCCTTGGGAAGCTTTACCAAAGCTGAAATCAGACAGATGGCGCTTGAAATGGGACAAGTAGAATTGGCCAATAAATCGGAAAGCTATGAAATCTGCTTCGTTCCGGACAACGATTATCGATCTTTTTTACGCCATCGCGTAGAGGACATTGATGAGCGTATAGGTGCTGGTAACTTTATCTTATCGGACGGTACGGTAGTGGGCAAACACGCGGGATATCCCTATTATACCATCGGACAGAGAAAAGGCTTGGGGATTGCTCTGGGACGTCCTGTTTTTGTTATTCAAATACTACCTGAAAGCAATACAGTAGTGTTGGGTTCAGAAGAGGAACTCCAAAAAGATACGGCATACGTCAGAAATATCAATCTGATCAAATACGAGCATATACCTGAACCGATGGAAGCAGTAACCAAAATACGCTATAAGGATGCCGGTGCTATTAGTCGGATTGTTGAAGAAAACGGAAGTATGAAAGTGGACTTCGAACATTATGTAAAAGGAATAGCTCCGGGCCAATCGGCGGTTTTTTTACGAAGGGAATGATTTGTTGGGCGGTGGATTCCTCATGTAAATTTTAATGCAATTTTAATTAAAAAAATTTGGTGATCTTTATTTCCAATATTTAATTTGATCCATAAATTGATTAGACTGGCAACGAAAACGAAAGATAAAATCAACTAACTATTATACAAATAACGAACAATTTTATCTATGTTTGAGCGATAAAACAAAAAGCCGAAGCGTGTATACTTCGGCTTTTTGATCAAAAAGGCGAAGGCAGTTTGCTAAAACATGAATAAATCCCTTTATTTGCAAAAATCAAGATACTGAATGGCAAAGAACTTATTAATTGTAGAATCACCGGCAAAAGCAAAAACAATAGAAGGATATTTAGGAAAAGATTTTTTAGTTAAATCAAGTTATGGACATATTCGTGATCTGGTAAAAACGGATGATGCCATTGATACTGCAAATAATTTCGAGCAGAAATATGAAGTCCCGGCGGATAAAAAAGCGGTTGTAAGCGAGTTAAAAAAGCTGGCCAAATCTGCTGAAACTGTTTGGCTCGCGTCCGATGAAGACCGGGAAGGAGAAGCGATTTCCTGGCACTTATACGAAACGTTAAACCTAAAAGAATCCAGCACAAAACGGATTGTTTTTCACGAAATTACCAAGCCTGCCATTCTTAAAGCCATTGAACAGCCGCGAAAAATTGATTTTAACTTAGTAAATGCCCAGCAAGCCAGACGCGTATTGGATCGTCTAGTTGGTTTTGAATTATCTCCCGTATTATGGAAAAAGGTTAAACCCTCCCTCTCGGCCGGTCGCGTACAGTCGGTAGCAGTACGGCTGTTAGTTGATAGAGAACGGGAAATAAACAAATTTGAGCCCGAAGCAGCCTTTCGGGTTGTTGCAATCTTCTTTACGGAAGAAAATAAAAAAGAACTTTTCAAAGCGGAATTATCGAAACGATTCGCAACTATAAATGAAGCCGAAAAATTTCTTAATGACTGTATTCCGGCATCATATCATGTCAAAAGCCTAGAAACAAAGCCAAGCAAGCGAAATCCTGCTGCACCTTTTACAACTTCGACCTTGCAACAGGAAGCCAGTAGAAAACTTGGCTTTTCAGTAGCTAGAACCATGACAGTGGCGCAACGTTTGTATGAATCGGGAAAAATTACGTATATGCGTACCGATTCTGTCAATCTAAGTGATACGGCCTTACAGGCAGCCGAACAAGAGATCCGTTCTGCCTATGGCGATAAATATCATAAGAGAAGGCAATATAAAACTAAATCAGCCGGTGCCCAAGAAGCACACGAAGCGATCCGTCCTACCTATTTTAACCAACACACCATAG
The DNA here is from genome assembly GCF_030372825.1 of Olivibacter sp. 47. Lineage (NCBI taxonomy): Bacteria > Pseudomonadati > Bacteroidota > Sphingobacteriia > Sphingobacteriales > Sphingobacteriaceae > Olivibacter > Olivibacter sp. 47. The sequence goes on along the minus strand of NZ_JAUCNR010000001.1, from coordinate 2,743,281 downwards.
AGGGGGATCATTCAGAAAAGAGACTCTACGAGCTTATATGGAAACGAGCGATCGCTTCGCAAATGAGCGAAGCTGAATTTGAAAAAACCACCGCAAAAATTAATATTTCAACGCGTAACGAAGAGTTTACGGCTAGTGGCGAGGTCATGAAATTCGATGGTTTCTTAAAAGTCTACTTTGAGTCGACTGATGAGGAAAGCGAAGTCAATTTAGAAGAATCTGATGACAATGCACTTCTACCTCCTCTTAGAAACGGTCAGCAGCTCGGTTTAAAGGAAATGACCGCTACAGAACGTTTTAGTAGGCCACCTGCCCGCTATACTGAAGCAAGTTTGGTAAAAAAACTAGAAGAGCTCGGTATTGGCCGACCCTCAACCTATGCTCCTACGATATCGACTATCCAGAATAGAGGCTATGTGGTAAAAGAAGATAGGGAGGGAAAACAACGCGAATACAATGTACTGACATTAGGCCATGGTAAAGTAAATACTACTAAGAAAACCGAAATCACAGGAGCCGAAAAATCAAAACTATTTCCTACCGATATTGGGATTTTGGTTAATGATTTTCTAGTAGAACACTTTAAGGATATCGTCGATTTTAATTTTACGGCTACGGTTGAAAAAGAATTTGACGAAATCGCTAATGGACTGAAAGAATGGACCGCTATGCTCCACAATTTCTATGGCCCTTTTCATAAAGAAGTAACCGATACCATTGAAAACGCCGACCGAGCAAGCAGTGAGCGGATTTTAGGGACGGATCCACAAACGGGTAAACAGGTAAGTGTACGAATAGGCCGTTTTGGCCCTTTGGTACAGATTGGTTCGGCAGATGATGAAGAAAAACCGGTATTTGCCAGTCTGCGCAGCGGACAAATGATCGAGACCATCACTTTAGAGGAAGCCTTGGAATTATTTAAGTTGCCAAAAAAAGTTGGAAAGTACGAGGATAAGGAGATGACGGTAGCAATTGGCCGATTTGGACCATATATCCGCCACAACAATGCTTTTTACTCCTTACCCAAAGGAATAGATCCAATGGATGTAAACGAGACCCAAGCGATAGAAATCATTGAATTGAAACGAAAAAAGGACATTGAGAAAGTGATCAAGACCTTTGATGAAAATCCGGAGGCACGAATTGAACAAGGCCGCTGGGGACCTTTCATCCGTTTCGGAAAACAAAACATTAAGATTCCTAAAGATAAGGACGTAGACAAAATAACATATAATGATATTTTGCAATTAGCGGAAAGTGATAAGTCTAACACCGGCACCAAAAAGAAGGTACCTGCGAAAGGCAAAAGTAAAACGGCAAAGAAAAAATAGCGGAAGATATATGAAGAAGGACCTTCCTCCAAACGTTGTAGAAGATATATATGTAGCTGTTGTATTGGAAAGTGATTCGCCTACCAGCAGACACTGGAATGTTTACTTAATCAACCAAAAGGAAGAACCCATAAAGAATGTGCTTATCAGCAGCAAGGGCTATGGTTTGAAGGATGAGCGCGAAGTAAAAACTTCCGTATTACGCCATTTTATCGGAGATATAGAGGCAAAAGAGTTTGCATTAGTAGAAGCAATTGACGAACAGGTTTTCGGTTTAACCAATGAATATTTGCTGAGTTATTATATTGGTGGAACTATTTATGATAAGAAATTTATTTTCTTACCGGAAAGTATTGTTGACACCAACCTGATCCGTATTCCAATCATTAATAAACCGGGCATTTTAATTGGGATATAAAAATAAAGAGCGGATTTATACAATCTGCTCTTTATTTTTATAGACCCGCAAGCAAGCCTATACTTATACTATTTCATCACTATAAACATAACGAATTTCGTCTCGTAGGTTGTATTTTGAAGCCATTACCTCACCATATGCACCCGTTGTGCGAATGGCAATCAAATCCCCGCGCTTAGACTCCGGAAGCTCGACTTCCTTCCCGAAACAATCGGTACTTTCGCAAATAGGCCCTACAACGTCATAGTTAACCGATCTGTCCCTCGTCTCTTCACTTAGCTGCTTAGCAGATAAATGCTCTATTTTGTGATAAGCTTGATATAAAGCGGGTCTCATTAATTCTGTCATACCTGCATCGAGAATCAAAAAATGTTTTTTAATACCATTCTTGACATACAAGACTTTACTAATTAAGCTTCCGCTTTGCGCAACCAGAGCTCTTCCGAGCTCAAAATGCACCTCTTGCTCTCCCTTGCGCTCCAAAAATTGATCAAAGATTTCAAAGTAACGTTTAAAATCAACAATAGGTTCACCATCGGGATCGGTATAGTTAACCCCCAATCCTCCGCCTACATTAAGTACTTTTAAACGATACCCACGCTCGTCAAACCAATTGTTAAACTCATTTACTTTTACACACAGGCTTTTGAAAACATTGAGATCAACTACTTGTGAGCCCACATGAAAATGTAGTCCGATTAATTCCAGCGAATCAAAGTTCCTGATAACATCCAAGCATTCATTTAGTTCCCAGGTTTTAATACCAAACTTGTTCTCGTCTAAACCGGTTGTAATATACTTGTGTGTCTTCGCATCCACGTTTGGGTTGATTCTAAGTGCAACTTTTGCCACCTTGCCTTCCTTCTTCGCTAAATCGCCGATGACGCACAACTCCTGTACCGATTCAACATTAAAAGCAAATATATCGTGATGAAGTGCAGCTATGATTTCTTTATCAGCTTTACCAACACCTGCAAAAACAATTTTATCAGGGGAAAAACCCGTTTCTACCGCCTTTAGTACTTCATTACCACTTACACAATCGGCTCCAATACCGGATTCTTGGATAATTTGTAAAACGCGTTCATTAAAATTCGCCTTAAGCGCATAATGTATGTGAAACTTGTACTTATCAGCCTCAGTAAGCGCATTATCTATTGTTGCTTGGAGTAGCTGTAAATCGTAATAAAAAAAGGGGGTTTCCTTCTGCTCAAAAGCAGCTATAATATCTCTGTTAAACATGTAATTCTGTAGCGTAAATCGCCATTATAATTAAAATAAACGATTGTGTAAAGAACGAAGCACTTCAACCTTATCTTCAGCGTTAATCAGCAATGAGATGTTAAAATTGCTGCCACCATACGAAATCATGCGCACAGGGATGTGTTTCACAGCGTCCAATACACGGGAAGCGTAACCATGCGTATTTAAACTGAAATCGCCGACGACGCAAACGATGGTTTGATTAACGTCAATTTCAACTGAACCAAAATCCTTTAATTCCCTTTCAATATCACTGAGAAAACGGGTATCATCAATGGTCAACGATACAGCGACTTCCGAAGTGGTAATCATATCGATAGGTGTTTTGTAACGCTCAAAAACTTCGAAAACTCTTCTTAAAAAACCAAAAGCTAAAAGCATACGCGAAGAATGAATTCGAATTGCGGTAATACCATCCTTAGCCGCAATAGACCGAACTTCTCCCCTAACGGCCCCCTCTTTACTGATCAAAGTGCCCGAGGCATCAGGATCCATGGTATTCAGTAGCCTTACGGGAATGTTATATCGTTGAGCTGGAAATACACTTTGAGGATGTAAAATTTTTGCTCCGAAATAAGCTAGCTCCGCAGCTTCATCAAATGTTAAATGGGCAATGGGCTTTGTACCCTTTACGATACGCGGATCGTTATTATGCATACCATCAATATCTGTCCAAATTTGAACCTCTTCCGCACGTATGGCTGCACCTATTAACGAGGCGGTATAATCGCTTCCACCTCGTCTTAGGTTATCAATCTCACCAAAAGCATTTCTGCAGATGTAACCTTGCGTAATAAACAACTGGTGGTCATTTGAAGCTGCTAATAAAGTCGACAAATGCTCGCCGATAAAATCAATAGTAGGTTCATTATCCTCATCGATCTTCATGAAGTCTAAAGCCGGTAGCAGCTTAGAGCGAACGCCAATTTCCGTAAGATAAAAATGATAAAGGGTCGTTGACAATAACTCCCCTTGTGCCAAAATAATCTTTTCTTCTATAGGTGTAAAAAGGTCATGGGCAAAAGATTCTATAAAGTTAAAATGATAATCGATCAGTTCCTTTCCATTTTCTTTACCTTCTTGACTTGTAAATAGCTCTTCAATAAATTCCTCATACTTCGCGTGCAAACCCTTAATTAGTGCTTCGGCCTTTCGCTTATCACCCGCTGCAAAAGCTTGTGATATTTCAACTAATGCATTGGTTGTACCTGCTACTGCAGATAAAACAACGATCTGTTTCTCTTCACCGGGTTGGATGATGTCCAGTAATTTCTTCATACGCTCGGGACTACCAACCGATGTTCCACCGAATTTTAAGATTTTCATTGAATGTTTAATTTGTTTTTATCGATACTATTCACTGTTTTTAGGTATCAATGAGCTCGCAAGCTCGGTTAACGGCGACGAAGCTTGTCTGAGCTAAAGTACCCCTCTGGCAGCTCAGCCATTTTTCGTCAGAATAAGTTATTTTTCAGTCGGCCTAACCGCTATAAGGGCGACTTTCTTGACCATGCGCAAAAATAGCAACAAAAAACCCGTATAAAAAGTCTTTTCATACGGGCGCCAAAGATACTCAATTTTATTATATCTATAATATACTTTCAGTTATATTTAAAAAAAAACACCATAACGCCCGATAGGTTTAATTTTTTTTATTTCAAAATCGGTATTATCGAGCTTTTTCTTATTTATTTTCCATGTTCGTCGATGAGCGTTTGGATAATTCCATCGACAAGACCTACCCTAGGCACAACAATATTTTTTACACTTCCCCATTTCATAACATTCAGGAAGATTTCACAAGCCGGAATAATCACATCGGCACGGTCGTTATTTAATCCGAGAACATTGATACGTTCTTTTAGGGAAAAAGAATTTAAATATTCGTATAGCGACTTAAGTTTATTGAAAGATAAGGGCTTAGTTCCCTTTTCGTCGGCTAGACGATGCAACTTATTAATATTACCGCCGGTTCCAATGCCTATAATTCCTTTATAATTCTTGGTGTTTTCTTTTATCCATTCCTTCATTTCAGTCCAGGTTTCCTCGCTATCCTGATTATCTAGGATACGAATAGTTCCTATATTAAATGACCTCGATGCGCTTAAAGCTCCATTATTAAATACCGATAACTCGGTGCTACCACCACCAACATCAATGTATAAATAGCTTTTCCGTCTTTCCAATTGCTGTTCAACATGGCTATTATAGATGATACTAGCTTCTTTTACGCCATCAATGATTTCCAGGTTGATACCGACTTTTTTTATCTCTTGCACCAACTCGGAACCATTGACAGCTTCTCGCATGGCAGAAGTTGCACAAGCCATGTATTCACTAACCTTATAGACGTCCATCAGTGATTTAAACGCCGACATAGTTTTTATTAAATCTTCTGATTTTCTCTTAGAGATGTTCTTATCAATAAAAGCGTCGTCGCCTAAACGTAAGGGTACTCGAATGAGTGTATTCTTCTTAAAAGAAACTACTTGGCCATTCTCAATTATATCAGCAATTAATAATCTGATAGCGTTTGAACCAATATCAATAGCTCCATATCTCATATCTTTATTTATTCTTTTGTTTCAAATAATGGTAAGTATCCAGTTGGGCCCGATAACTCATTTCATTTTTTCTCTTCTTTACGTATCTGTTATCGTTTGCCGCATTAATTACCCTTGCTTTAGTATTATCGCGAAGTTGGAGATCAAGAATATCTTTTATTTCCTTAACCAATAAGGGATCTACTACGGGAAAGCTAACTTCCAATCGTCTATCTATGTTTCTGGTCATCCAATCAGCTGACGATAAATATATTTTTTCATTGCCATCGTTCCCGAAGATCCACACACGAGCATGCTCCAAAAATCTGTCTACAATACTAATAACCGTTATATTTTCGCTGAAACCTGGTTGTTGCGGAACCAGACAGCACATACCTCGCACAATTAGTCGGATCTTGACTCCAGCGTTACTAGCTTCATACAATTTCAAAATCATACCTTCATCAGAAAGGCTGTTCATCTTTAAAATCATATATGCATCCTTGCCCGCTTTAGCAAGCTCTATTTCCCTATCGATTAATTGATAAACTGCATTGCGCATTTCCAAAGGCGAAGTGATAATGTATTTATAGCCTTTGTAAAAAGATTTTTTTCCAGTCCTTTAAAAAGCCTTTTTAGATCTGCCGTTATACCTTTATGAACGGTGAACATACTATGGTCGCAATAACTTCGCGCGCTCTTTTCATTATAATTTCCTGTTGCCAGATTCGCATAATACGTAAGTCTCCCCTTTTCCCTCCTGCTTATCAAACATATTTTGGAATGTACCTTATAAGCCAAAAGACCATAATGTACATGCACTCCACCCTCTTCCAATTTATTACTCCAGAAAATATTGGCTTCTTCATCAAATCGCGCTTTTAATTCAATCAGGCAGTTTACTTTTTTTCCGTTCTTTGCTGCGTTGATTAAGGCATTGATAATCTTTGAATTTTCGGCCAAACGATAGAGGGTAATATTAATTTCCACCACTTTTGGATCAATGGCAGCCTCTCGCAAAAAATGAATGATATAGTCAAATGACTGGTATGGCAAACTGATCAGATAATCTCTTTTTGCAATCTGGTTAAAAATGCTATTACTCAAGTCGAGCTCTTTTACTTCGAGCGCAGGAAGCGTCTCATACTCCAAGGATGGTCCTCCTACATTTGGAAAGGCTATGAAGTCTTTGAAATTGTGGTAACGATTGCCTGGAATAAGTACACCGTTGCTCAAATTCATTCTCGAAACCAAAAAATTCAGCATGTCCAGTGGGATCTCACTGTCATAAAGCAAGCGCATTGGCTTTCCCTTCGATCGCCTTTGAAGGCTCTTACTTAAGGCTTCGATAAATTTCTCACTTACATTGGGATCGATATCCAGTTCCGCATCACGGGTCAGTTGGATCGTGAAGGCTTCAATGGTATCGTATTTAAAAATAAAAAACAATTCATCAAGACAATATCGAATGATATCATCCAAAAGTATAATGAATTTCAATTGATTACTATGAGGAAGCACCAAAAAACGATTAATGCTTTTGCTGGGCACCTCCAATAGGGCATATCTGATTTTCTTATGATATGTTAACTTAATAAGGAAATAAATTCGGCGATCTTTTAATTCAGGGAATGGTTTGGTATTGTCCACATCCAACATAATCGGAACCAGATTAGGAAGTACTTTCTCTTGAAAATACTTCCTAACAAATTCTCCTCGACTAACGTTCAGTTGTTTTTCATTAATAATAAAAATCTTCTCTTCCGCCAGCTCTTTAATTATTTCGTGCTCATAAAGGTATTCAAACCGCTTTTCCTGTTTAACAACGATATTCTTAATTTCATTTAATACTTTCCGAGGGTTAAAGCCCAGGAGCTCCTTCGCTTTCGTATTTACGTTTGCCAACCTATTAAGTGTAGCCACTCTTACGCGATAGAACTCATCTAAATTGGAAGAGAATATCGAAAGAAAGCGAAGACGCTCTAGTAGAGGCACTGATTTATCCGCCGCTTCCTGTAATACGCGCTCATTGAAATATAACCAACTTATCTCTCTATTAATTAAAGGAGCTTTGCTCTTAAAAGATGCAGACATTTATCAGAATACCATTTATAGACAGCAAATTTTGCATAAAAATGTTAAGTACATGTTAAGTAAACATTACCTTTTATGAATCAAAATTAGGAAATTGCTGGTTTATCTGACGGTTCTGATGGTTTACTTGCTGTTTTGCTCGCGGTTGCAGGCGTCGCTTTTTTGGGAGCAGTTTTTGGCTGACTATTAACATTCGTTGCCGGCTTTGCGCTTGTTTTATTACCCGTAACAACTGCCTTCTTTTCCTCTTTAACGGCGGGTTTTAATTCTGCTTCTTTTTTCGCTTGGTTTGCAATTTGATTAGGAGTGACAACTTTTTTTGGTTGCGATACTGCTTTAGTGGCTGCTGATGCTACCGCCGATTGCTTACTATCTGTTTTAACGCTGCCAGTTGATGAAGAAGCGCTTCGCTGCGGAACAGCTTTTTTTACCGTTGTTGTTGCTAACGGGCTCTTTTGCGGGCTTGTCTTCTTGCTTGTGCTTGCAGGTGGCGTGGCGGCGGTTACCGGTTTTGTTGGAGTAGCCTTTGGAATGGGTAATTTTGCAGGAGCTACCGATTGAGTTTTACCACTAACTTTGCTAACCTCTGTCTTTCCAACCTTGTCATCCTTCACAGGCTCCTTTTTCGAAGTGTTGCTGGTTTTAGTTGCAGTTTTTACTTTCTGCTCTACTGCTTTTGCACTTTTTTCTGCCTTCTCTTTTGATTTCTTTTCTACCTTTTCTCCGACAGTTTTGACTTTCTTTTTGGAAGCCTCTGCTTTTTTCTTCGTTTGCCCTTTAGCACCTTCTATTTTATCCGACAGCTTTTCCGCGAGTTTCTTACTGGCTTTCTTAATATCTTTTGCCAAATCTTTCGTTTCATGCCCTAAATCATTCAATAGAGCCGTAACACGTTTAGTTAGCGATTTGGTAACTTTTTGCTTATCCGCTTTCTTTTGTTTTTTTGTGATTTTCTTAGCCATAACCGTTTATTTAAGTTATATAAAGCTAAGCAAATTAAATACCGGAAACAAAGGATTATTTATCCCACGATTTTTTCTCAAGTAGCTCCATTTGCCATATAATCTGTTCCTCTGTGATGGGATAAGGTTTATCTTTCCGGATTTGTTCATATACGGCATTAAACAAGCCCTTATAGTTCCCTTTAAGCGCCTCTTTATAAAAAATCTGTTTTTGATTAGTTTTATTGATAATAGTTAATAAGCCCTCTTGACCAACGGCTTCCAGTCCGAATTTTTCGTCAGTCGGCCACATCCCTTTGTCCAATTGTTCCTCTTGCACATCTGCTCGGTTTTTTTGAAAAGAGCCTTTTGTGCCATGTATCACATACGCGGGCAAGGGCTGTGCAACTAACAAACTTGCATGTGCAAAAACAGTAAGTCCGTGTTCATAAGTTAATACAAAGGTGAAAAAATCATCTACCTCTGAATTTTCTCTGTGAATGCTTGTCAGCTTGATGCTATCTTTAGGCTTACCGAACAGCGAGATTACCTGGTCAAGCAAGTGCGGACCTAAATCATAGGTTAAACCAGCGGCTGCCTGATTGATTTCTTTAAATGTTTTAGGACTCTTTTCTTTCCTATAACGATCGAAACGGATATGAAATTCAATTATATCTCCAAGCGCACCACTTTCAATAATTCTTTTAACAAGTTTGAAGTCACTATCCCATCTTCTGTTCTGGAACACCATTACATGCTTACCTTGTTCTCTGCCAAGATCAAAAAGCTCTTTCACTTCCTGACTTGTGGCAGCACAGGGCTTTTCGATTAGCACATGCTTTCCTTTCAGCAAAGCCTTTTTGGCATAGTCGAAATGTGTCTGGTTCGGGGTGTTTACCACAACCAGTTCTATATCCTTATCATCTAATAACTCATCAACGCTATCATAACTGATAATATTGGGGTATCGTTGCTGTGCCGTTTTTTTACTTCTTTCTACAACCGCTTTGAACTTAAACCGCGTATTTGTTTCAAGAAAAGGCGCATGAAATATTCTACCAGACATACCATAGGAAAGTATGCCTGCTATTACCGGATATTTTGACATATACTTATAAGTTTTATTGTTTAATAAAACGCTAAATCCCGTAAATAGTTTTGCTAATCGGATTAGCTTTTTATCTCAACAAAATTTCATCCTATTTCTAGGTTCTGTTAAAAAATACCGAGCCGGGGCCAAGGAAATATACAAAAGAAAAAGGTGTCTTTAAAAAGTTACTTTTTATCGTTATCCCGACTTGTACCTTTTAAGACACCTTCCTAAGGCACTCTGAAAAAGCTTACAGTAAAGTTTTTGTCTCTTCTATGCTTTTTTCAAGAACAGGAAGTGCCTCTTTCGCATATTTTCTCACACTGACATCTGTGGTGCGGGCTGCGCCCTCAAATTGGTGAAGAATAGCTTCCTGATTATGTAGCGAGTGTTTTAGAAATTCTTTATCCAATATGCTTGCCTGAGCAGAATCCAAGCCGGCAGGTAATTCCAATGAGTGCATAGCCGGGAAAGGAATCAGTACATCAGATTTGGTAGCCAATTCCTGAACTTTTGCTAACACATCTTTATATTGGGTGCTTAAATTTGTAGCTAAGGATTTTACACTCGCATTGCTTCCTCGCTGTGAAATGATATTAGCAAACTCTATTTCCTCATTCGCCAATTGATATACCGTACGATAAAATCTATATTCTTCGGTATCTGCTTTCGTGATGTTTGTGTAGTATAACTCTGCGCTGGCCTTATGTTCACCAACACTTGTACAGGAGCTCATCGATAAAACACATGCAAAAGTTGACAAGCCAAATAAAGCTATCTTCCTATTCATTTTTAATTTCTATTTATGTATGTACAGTTTTGTCCAGCAAACCTAACATAAAATTTTCCTATTATCAATTTTTATGTACAAATCCACTGTGAATACCACTCAATTATACCAAATTCCTTCCAGCGTTGACAATACCATATACCGTGCGGGTGAGTAATTTACCATAAATCTCATAATTCGGATCATCCGTACTCAAATTATGCATTTTTTTAATCGCATAATGTTGAATAATGACAAGAGGTAGAACGATTTTCTCTCTCGTAGCAATCGATTTCCTTTCTACGGGATATCGTTCCATAAGCATCGTGGTACCCGTTAATTTTAAAAAGTATTGCTTAGTTAACTCAAACTCTTCGCGAAGCATATTCCAAAATGTCCCAAACTTTTCGTCGTCTTTTAAATAGGCAGTGATATTAAAATTTGATTTCGTCATAGACATAATACTATTGTCAATGATTGTTTTGAACATACCGGAAGTATTATAAAGTTCTTGCACTTTATCCCACTCGCCCGAATCGTCTGCATTTTTAAGCGCCGTTCCCACGCCGTAACAACCAGGGACACTTTGCTTCAGTTGGCTCCAAGCGGTTACAAAACTGATTGCCCGTAGGTCCTCCAATCGTAATTCAGAATTTGAATTTCTTTTTACCGGTCTACTGCTGATGTTAAGAGATGACAGGAACTTCAATGGACTAAGTTCTTCCAGATATTTTAGGAATAAGGGGTGTTTCCTTAGCTCCATAAATTTATTATAGCTCGCTCCAGCCATACGATCAATCAACATTTTCTTCCCCTGACTGAGGGTATCGCCAGGTTTGGTTTTTATTCCTGAAGTTATACCGGCATTCAACAATTGCTCAATATTGTAATGTGCGGTATCAAAAGAGCCATACTGACTACTTATCGTTTGCCCCTGAATCGTTAATTGAATATGATCATTCGCTATTTCATCACCCATAGAAGCATAAAACCGTTGGGTTTTCCCCCCTCCTCTAGCCGGAGGCCCGCCCCGTCCATCAAAGAAGGTTAAATCGACATCGTATTTACGCGCCATCGCAGTAAGCTCCATTTTTGCTTTGTAAATAGACCAATTGGCCATTAGGTATCCACCATCTTTTGTGCTATCTGAAAACCCGAGCATAATTGTTTGCTTATTCCCACGGTGTTTAAGATGGGATTGATAAGCCTTATTGTTATAGAGGATTTCCATCACTTTAGCCGCACGCTTCAGATCATCTACCGTCTCAAACAATGGTACAAAATCAATTGAAAGCGTCTCTTTCTTCCAACCGTTCCATAGGAAAAGTTCCATAAGGGACAGAATATCTGACGCTTGTTGACAATTACTGATAATAAATCGATGGCAGGCCTTCGGCCCTCCCGACTGCTGGATTTTTTGAACAAAACGAATCGTTTCTACCATATCCAGAATTAAAGGATCCTTAATATTGTCTGTTGGTAAATCAGCCTCACGGAAGCGAGCGGACATAATCTTGTCTGCCTCCTCCAACGTTTCAAAATCTGCATCAATTCCTGTCTCTTCCGGATGAGCTTTGTAGAGGTATTGATATGTTTTGCGGAGGATGCTGCTATCCTGGCGAATATCCAAGCTCGAGAAGTAGGTCCCGAAAATTTTAACCTTCCGCAAAAGATCGTCCACAAGGTTCACAAAAAGACGGTCGTGATAGTCGGTAAGCACTCGTTTTACTTCACTTAAATTGAAGATGATAGCGTCTTTTACATTCTTTTGATTTTCCTGTGGGTTAAAGCTATTCTCGTAGAAAATTTCCTGCAAAGCTGCCATATACTTTTCCACTCCTCTGAAAGTAATACGGCGTTTCATCACTCTAAAATCCCGATAATAACACCTGAACAAGATGGTTCTCAACAAAGCAGAAACCTCTTTTGTACTTTCTGTAGTCACATTAGGATTTCCATCGCGATCCCCCCCCGGCCAGAAGCCCAACTCAACGATTTGTTTTTCCGCTTCCCTAATACAACCATTGGCATCAAAGTCATTATCCACCATACATTGTATATCCGAAACAACCGGGTAAAACACATGCTCCAAAAACCAGGCTAAGCTCCTGGCTTCGTCAATGGGAGTTGGCTTATTTTTCTGTAGGAACGGTGTCTTGCCTAATTGCTGTAACAATAAATGGATATCGTTAATGTCATTCTTTTTTAGAGCCCCTGTTAAGTCGGTGATAATACCCAACACTTCGCCCGGATAGAACTGTGTAGGATGGGCGGTAAGAACCAATCGCAGCGAAAAATCTTTCAACCGATTAACGATCTTATCACGTAATACGTTATTATTTTCAGCACGTTTAAATAAAGATTCCAAAGATCCGGCATCATCGGCCCTACCGGTCTTCGAGAAAGCGGCATCTTCTATCGCATCAAATAAAACGACCTGTCTTTCGATATATTGGATGATCCGGAAGAGTAAATCGAAGCGATCGGCCTTGTGAATATATTGTTCGTATTGTCCAAAAAAACTTTCAATTATTGCTTCGGGATCCATTTTATCATTTACTCCCTTTTCGATATGCGTTGAAAAGAAAGGTAATAAGGTCCCGGTATGCTTGACTTGATAAAATGGTAATGTTAAAAAAAGACTGTTATAGAGTTCAAAGCGTGTCAAGACCTCATTCTCATAAACAGCTTCTTTCTGACTTAGTTTCATAAATACCTCAAAGATTAATACGTGGTTAAAAACAAAAATTTATTGTTTTTTCAACAAAACGGCACAAAATACAAATAAATATCAAAACAATCTAAACTTAACTACAATTCACCAAGCAATTACCCTCGTTATGATAACATTTTTCAATTTAATTACTCAAACAATAAACAGCATAATGCGGTTAGTGTCTATGCAATAACAGGTACGATACTGATAAGTTTTGCTTGACGCTTTTTTATTACGGTTCTCAATAATATGGATAAAAATGCTTTACGCCGTTTAGAAAAAATAAAATGACTTTAATCAGTCAAAATATCTAAAGCAAAAAATAAGTCGGCCGGATTTTTGTATATTCGTCAGTAAATCCCAAAATGACAAGGGGAAAGTCATTCATACTATTATTACTGATTTTTTCTAGTGAAACAAACACAAGCTATTAAGACATTTTTATATAGTCAGTATTTTGCCGATGGTTTGCGAATTGCTTTTGGGGCCCTGGTTCCTGCTTTAATCTTTTCCTATTTAGGGGACATAAGAACGGGGATAGCTGTCTCTTTAGGGGCGGTAATTACCAGTATTGTAGATACCCCTGGCCCTACAAAAGACCGAAGAAATGCGATGCTGGTGTTAGTAGGCTTTATCTTTGTGATATCGTTTATCACCAAATTGATTAACCCTTTCGATGTAGCTGTTATCATCTTTCTGTCTGTCCTCAATTTTTCTATGTGTATGATAGCGGTTTACGGAACGCGGGCAGCTTCTTTGGGCACGGCCGCAATTCTAGTGATGATCCTTAATATGGATGATTTAAAGATGACTGCTGACAGCTCGCTTATGCATGCTGTCTATGCAACGATTGGAGGAGCTTGGTACATGCTTTTGAGCCTTACCTTAACTCAATTTCGTCCATTCAGACTTTCCCAGCAGGCCCTAGCTGAATGTATTCAAGATACCGCTGCTTATGTACGATTAAAGGCCAATTTTTATGATATAACCGTTGATAACGACAAAAACTACCAAAAATTGATTGACCAGCAAGTGATCGTTCATCAACATCAGGATGTCGTGAGGGAGTTACTTTTTAAAAGCAAGGCGATTGTAAAAGACTCTACGCGCTTAGGGCGCGTATTGGTCATTATATTTACCGACATGGTAGATATTTTTGAACGAACGATGGCTACACATTACGATTATGAGGCCATTCGCCATAACTTCGGAGATACAGATGCTTTAAGGGCTATTAGAATAACGGTTAACAGATTAGCCAATGAGATGGACAATCTGGCTTATCATATCAATGCGAATCATCGACCAAAGAAATTATACGATTTCAAATCGGACTTAGAACATATAAAAGGGGCAATAGATCGCGTAGAAAACACAGGCAAAAACACGGTAATCTTAAAAAAGATATTAGTCAATATCCGGGATTTAATTAACAAGCTCAACAACATTTATCAATACTTTGATACGCAGACCGCTCAATTTAACAATCAGGAAACAGATTTAACTAAGTTTTTATCACATCAGTCATTCAATCCGAAGGTTCTAAAAGACAATTTAAGTTTAAAATCGTCTACTTTCAGACATGCCTTAAGAATGGTGATTGTGATGATTGCAGCTTTTTTTATTTCGAAACTAATCCCTTTTGGCAATCATAGTTATTGGATTTTAATGACCGTCCTGGTTATTCTTAAACCGGGTTGGAGCTTGACAAAGCAACGCAATTATCAACGTATGTCAGGCACTATAATCGGCGGACTGGCGGGTATCGCGATTCTACTTGGCATTGAGCAAGAGATTGCCAGATTCATTTTTTTAATGATTTTTATGGTATTAGCTTACAGCTTCATTCGCATTAACTACATTCTAGGTGTCATGTTTTTAACACCTTACCTTTTACTTTTATATAGCTTTCTCGGCGTAAGCACCTTTGAAATTCTTCAGGAACGTGTGATAGACACCATAACCGGTAGTTTATTGGCTTTTACTTCCAGTTACATCATTTTCCCGAGTTGGGAAAGTAAAAATGTACAAACCAGTATGCGAAAGCTCCTTATTGCTAATTACAATTACTTAGTCAAAGCGCTGGAGTATATTATTGGTATAGAGGTAAGTGAGACTGAATACAAATTGGTTAGGAAAGATGTCTATGTTAATATGGCCAATATGACCTCGATTTTTCAGCGAATGATTACCGAGCCAAAAAGCAAACAAAAAAACGCTAAAGAACTAAATAAGTTCTTAATATATAATCACATATTATCCTCTTACTCAGTTGCATTGGTAGCTGTTGTCAAAAATGCTGCTCAGCAGTCACTCACCGCTGAACACGTTAGATTGACACGAAAATCGCTTAAACAACTTTCTCAAACGATTTTGCAGTTTAAAATGACTGAAGACGATGAACCTTTTATCGAAACAGATATCAAAGTGGTTACTGCTTTGCCGGAGGATACGGGAGAAAACGAAGAAACAAAGTTAATAACAGAGCAAATTTCCTTTGTAAGCAAAATTACTCAAGATTTGAATAAAATATGTGAGCGCATGGATTTGCTAAAAGAAGCAGCCTAGCCCGATATTTTGTTGTTTTATCGATTCGGCATCCAAACCAACGACTGAGCAATAGTTTCGAAAGATTAGATTGTTCGCAATTATAAAAAATTTAAACTATTAGGGCCTTGGTTAAACAGTAAGTCAACAATACTTAAATTTGGAAGGAATCCATGCTTAGGTTCAAACACCTGAAAATACGGCTTGAATTCCTTGGCTTGATAGGTCTGTTTTGGGTGAATGCGGTTTCTAAAATCTTGAATACCGGCATCATTATCCAGATATGAGGTCGTAAACGTTAACGCCTTTCGTATTTTTAACAACCGAAGCAACATACTTGTCAGATCGGTATTGAAATCAAATAAAAATTCATATTTTTTTTCGTAAAATGGCGCGAAGTCATCCTCATAAAATTCAAAATAAGCTGACCGTCTGTAGGAAGTTTGCAAACTCATCCAATGTAGGCGTTGCCAGTCACTCTCATAACTTATCCGTACATCCTTCATCACCGTGTGTACTTTTGCACCCTTCCTAACAGGAATGATCAAGTCCAATTTACCATTTGGAGAGTAGATACTCGCCCTATTTCGATAGGTTTGCTTGGGGAAGTGTTCGAATTTTTCGACTAGAATTTCATCTCCGTCGGCGCTTAACATCTCGCTCACCGCAGCAATCGGAGCCAAATAAAAGCAGGGAAATAGTTTGTCTGTTTTCTCCATGATTTTGGAATTAAACCGCGAAAATACATATTAGCCGATAAATAAACTGCAATCTTCTGAAAAAGAAAAGACATGCTTTAATCAGAACTGCTTATAAGTTTGTAAAAAATTTCCTTTTCAAAATAAAGAAATCGGATATTTGCAAATTCTTTAGTAATTCGGTCTGGCTAAAATTAAGATGAACTTAGGGAATCGCATTGTATCTTTTTTTGTATTTATAATCTCTTTACTTCCCTTTTGGGTATTATATTGCTTGAGCGATTTTCTTTTTTTTTATCCTATATTATGTAGTAGGTTACCGAAAAAAGGTGGTATACGAAAATCTATCAAACTCGTTTCCCTCAAAATCAGATGAAGAGATAAAGCAAATTGCCAAAAATTTTTTTGTTTTCCTCTCGGATATGATCATTGAAACGATTAAAATGAGGACGATTACGGCAAAAGAAGTGGAAAAGAGAATGGTGGTTCACGCCACACACGAAATTTACCGCCATTTAGAACAAGGAAAGCCTGTAATCGGTACAACCGCACACTACAGTAACTGGGAGCTGGGTATTCATCGATTGTCTTTGATGCTGAAAGACCCTTTATTGATCATTTATAAACCTCTCTCAAACAAGGGATTTGAACAAACATTTAACAATATACGATCGAGATTCAATGCCCAAATGGTACCGATGAAACAGACACTCCGGCAGATCCTTGCCTATGAAAACACACCACATATGAGTATGTTTCTCTCAGACCAAACACCTGCGCGTTCGGAATCTAGCTTTTTTACGCCTTTTCTGGGACAAGATACACTAATGTTTCTGGGGATGGAAAAAATAGCCAAGCGTACTGATTTTCCTGTTGTTTATTGCCATATTAACCGGATAAGGCGTGGATATTACGAATGCACCTTTTCTACTTTATTTGAAACACCGAAGGCTACGGATAACCACGAAATCACGTTGGCATATAACAAGTACCTCGAAAAACTGATACATGATAAGCCCGAACAGTGGCTATGGTCTCACCGTAGATGGAAACATAAACCCAGTGCATGAATAAAAAAGTAGCCGTCGTAATACTGAATTGGAATGGAAGGAGTTATTTGGAAAAATTCCTTCCCTCGGTTTGCGCAAGCACCTACCCAAATCTAGAAATAGTAATAGGCGATAATGGTTCAACAGATGATTCCGTTTCATTTATACAGACCGAATATCCGTCTTTAACGCTCATAAACAACAAGGAAAATTTTGGTTTCGCCGAAGGATACAATCGTGTCCTTGAACAGGTTGAGGCCGATTATTTCGTCCTCCTTAATTCTGATGTACAGGTCGATCCTTATTGGATAGAGCCTGTCATCGAACTGATGGAAGCAGACAGTAAAATAGGAGCTGCTCAACCGAAAATACTTTCTTTTTACGACAAAAAGAAGTTTGAACACGCTGGCGCAGCAGGTGGATTTATCGATTATTTAGGTTATCCTTTTTGTGCAGGAAGAATACTTGAGAAAACGGAAGTCGATCAAGGGCAGTACAATCATCCAAAAGAGATATTTTGGGCAAGCGGTGCAGCTTTTTTTATAAAAAGGGATGCCTGGAGAAAGGCGAAAGGCTTTGACAAAGATTTCTTTGCTCACATGGAGGAGATTGACCTGTGTTGGCGGCTGAAGCTCTTTGGGTATAGCATATATTATTGTCCGAAATCAGCGGTTTATCACGTTGGTGGTGGTACGCTGAGTAAGGAAAATCCATTCAAGACCTACCTCAATTTTAGGAATAACCTCGTTATGTTGCAAAAAAATCTGCCCTTAATGCAAGCAATATTCGTTATATTTATTCGTTTTTGGCTAGATTTCATTGCCCTGCTCCGTTTCATATCGGAAGGAAAACGAAAAGATGCACTTGCAGTCAGCAAAGCACATGTGAATTTTTTCAGGAATTTTCGAAAAAACGCTCGTAAAAGAAAACGAACCAAATCAAAAAAAGTATCGTCTGGCATCTACGCGCGAGCATTATTTGGGCTTACTTTATACTTCAAAAGCAGAAGTTTACTGAATTGAATAATAAAAAATTCTAGAAAGGCAAACAAAAAGAGCGGATCGTAGTTTATAAATAAACCTTTTATAACAACCCATGAAGATACTTTTTTATATTCTATTGTTTTTACCATGCTTGTCGACGGCTTATGGACAAACAAGTTCACTCGCAGGAGCTTGGCAGCTTAAAAAAGACGACCTTCACCATACATTGGTTTTTGTAGACAACTACCTGTCTTATGCCTTATATGACTTAAATGGTAAAAAATTTATTAATACCTGGGGTGGCCCCTATAAGCAACAAGATAAACAGATCGTGGTATCTATTGAGTACAACGCTACAAAGCCCGAAGAAGTACAAAAATCACATACCTTTCAGTTCGATTTAACTAAAGACCTTTCTATTAATGTAACCGGCAACAAAGAAAATTGGCAACGAATAGATAGTAATGATGCGCCTTTGGCAGGCGTGTGGCGAATTACCAACCGAAAAGTAGACAACCAAATGAATGAAATGCCATTGAGGGATCGGAGAACATTGAAGATACTCAGTGGCACTCGGTTTCAATGGGTAGCAATTAATGTGAAAACCGGCGAATTTTCAGGTACGGGAGGTGGGACCTATAGCTTCAAAGATGGTAAGTATATTGAGAATATCGACTTTTTTTCCCGGGATGACAGCCGTGTTGGAGCGAGCCTGACTTTCAATGGGAAATTAGACAATGGTCAATGGCATCACAGCGGGTTGAGCTCAAAAGGAGCACCCATTTATGAAATATGGAGTCGCATGTATCAGTAGCGAATAGTGTTAGTAGATAAAGCTATGCACCGCCAAGCGATAACTATCTAATCCAAAACCACATAGAACCCCTTTACAATATTTAGCCAAATACGAATGATGTCTGAACGCTTCCCGCGCATGAACGTTCGAAATATGCACCTCGATAACCGGTGTTTTTATAGCAGCGATTGCGTCACCTATTGCCGCTGAAGTATGCGTATATGCTCCGGCATTTAAAACGATACCATCATAAGAAAAACCCACTTCATGCAATTTGTCGATAATTTCACCTTCATGATTACTTTGAAAATAAGACAGATCGATTGAATCAAAGTACCCTTTCAGTTCTTCGAAATAGCTTTCAAACCCTTTATTTCCGTATATTGAAGGTTCCCGCACGCCAAGTAAATTGAGGTTTGGGCCGTTAATGATTTGAATTTTCATCTTTATAATCGTTTTGCGCAACGCTTTTTAAGCAGTAATCCATGCAGGTTTCATTAATTAATAATAGCTTTGCATGAAATGTTATGACAGTATGCTTTACGGCAAAGATAATATTTTCATTAAAAGTTTATTCGTCTTTTCCTATTAAAACGCGACCCGCTTATGGGAGTAATATTGTTTGATGCCATCGTTGATTCGAGCAAGGTAAATGATTGCCTCAAATAGGCGGGCTAATTAATAAATTAATACTGATGAAAAACACGTTTCTCTTCATCTCCTTTTTCCTACTAGCAGGGATTATTATCACAGGCATTTGGTGGACGCCAATATATTGGTCGTTCATCATCGTTATACCCTTGTTCTTTCTCGGTCTCTTCGATGTTTATCAGTCAAAACGAGCCATCAGACGCAACTTCCCTGTTTTCGGTAGACTCCGTTATGTGATGGAAGGCCTCCGCCCCAAGGTACAGCAATATTTCATCGAAAGTGACACGGACGGACGACCTTTTAGCCGAATTCATCGTAGTGTGATCTATCAACGTGCAAAAAAAGAAATGGATACTACTCCTTTTGGCACCCAACTAAATGTGTATGAAAACAATTATGAATGGCTTAATCATAGCATCAATGCTTTACATATGGATGCGTCATGTGAAGATCCAAGGGTTATTATAGGTGGTCCCTCCTGTTCACAACCGTACTCAGCGAGCATATTGAATATATCGGCAATGAGCTACGGTGCCTTAAGTAAAAATGCCATCATGGCACTAAACAAAGGTGCTAAAATCGGCAATTTTGCTCATAATACCGGAGAAGGTGGCATAAGTGATTATCATTTGGAAGGTGGTGGTGATTTAATTTGGCAGATAGGAACAGGCTATTTTGGATGCCGCTACCCGGATGGAAATTTCAATCCGGAAGCATTTGAACAAAAGGTGAATCTCCCGCAGGTTAAGATGGTTGAAATCAAACTATCACAAGGTGCTAAACCAGGGCATGGAGGCATATTGCCTGCGGCAAAGCTAACGGAAGAAATTGCGCGTATACGGTTAGTTGAAATGGGCAAAGACGTTGACTCTCCCCCCTATCATCGCGCATTTAAAACACCGATTGAGCTATTAAATTTCATCCAACAGTTACGTGAGCTATCTAATGGGAAACCCATTGGTTTCAAGCTATGTATAGGACATCGAAGTGAATTTGTAGCCATCTGCAAGGCGATGACTGAAACGAAGATTTGCCCTGATTTTATTACCGTCGATGGTGGTGAAGGAGGAACAGGCGCCGCTCCCTTGGAGTTTTCCAACAATGTTGGGATGCCTCTAAGAGATGCCTTAGCCTTTGTTTACGACACACTTACAGGCTTTGACCTGAAGCAACACATTAAGATTATAGCTTCCGGGAAGATCGCCACGGGTTTCGATCTTGTTAAGAATTTCGCGCTTGGTGCAGATATCTGCAATAGCGCGCGGGGGATGATGATGGCCCTTGGCTGCATACAGGCTTTAGAGTGTAATAGCAACAAGTGTCCTACCGGCGTAGCTACACAAAACGCTCATCTGGTACGTGGCCTCGTAGTAGAAGATAAAAAAACAAGAGTTGCCAATTTTCATCAGCAAACAATAAAAAGTGCCATTGAGCTTATGGCAGCGGCGGGCATCAGACACCCCGATGACATTCATAGAGCTTATATCCATCGAAGAATTTCTCCGGATAAAATTTTGACTTATTTAGACAGCTATCCCTATATACCCAAAGGTTCATTACTCAAAAAGCCATATGCTAAACAATTTGAGCTGTTGATGACAATAAGTGATCCACATTCTTTCACACCAAACTTCAGCAATCTTAACTGGGACGAATTAGAGTGGGCAAGAAAACCGATGACAAACTGATAATATTGACATAAAGATAATATGGGCCCAATAGGTATTTTCGACTCCGGTTATGGAGGATTAACAGTTTTTAAAGAAATCAGCCATACGCTTCCTCAATACGACTACATTTATTTTGGCGATAATGCTCGAGTTCCCTATGGTACACGCTCGTACGACACTGTGTATCACTATACGATGGAATGTGTAAACCATTTATTTGATTTGGGTTGCCATTTAGTTATATTGGCTTGCAATACGGCTTCTGCAAAAGCCTTAAGGACTATTCAACAAAAAGATTTACCGAAACGCACAGACTTACGAAATGTTTTAGGTGTTATCAGACCAACGACCGAAATTATCGATCGCTTCACTATAAGCAATCACGTCGGTATTTTGGCTACTTCGGGAACGGTCAATTCAGCGTCCTACGTGCTGGAAATCCATAAGTTTTTCCCTCAAATTAAGGTGTATCAGGAAGCATGCCCCATGTGGGTTCCTTTAGTAGAGAATAATGAAATGGATTCGCCTGGCGCCCGTTATTTCGTAAAACAACATATCGATCGCCTCTTGCAACAGTCTACCGAAATTGATGCCGTCATTTTAGCTTGCACACACTATCCCCTATTGTTACCTACAATTAAGGAATTTATGCCAAAAGGTGTACAAGTGATTTCACAAGGAAGCATCGTAGCGAAAAGTTTAGCAGATTATCTGTATAGACATAAGGAAATAGAAGCTCTTTGTACAAAAAATGGCGCACGGCAGTTTTTTACAACGGAAAATGTTGAGAATTTCAAGGAAAAGGCCAGCATTTTTTATGGTTTACCGGTTGAGGCAGCACAATTTGACCTGACCCACAAAATACCTTAGCAATACAGTGTTCAGCAAGTTGGCGATTAATCGGCAAAAAATTTATCATGAAAATTCACAAAAAACAGTTCCTTTGTGGCTCTCGTGCAAGCGGTATAGAGCCAACGAAGGAAATCCATATTAAGCATTTCATCCGTTAAAAAGCCTTGATCAATAAAAACGGCGTCCCATTGCCCACCTTGTGCCTTATGGCAAGTAACTGCCATAGAAAATTTGATTTGCAATGCGTTATAATACGAGTCGTTTTTAATAGCTGCTATTTGCTCTTTCTTACTTCCCAATTCTTGATAGTCTTCCATTACCGAGTCGAACAATTTTCGCTGACTTTCTGTAGGTAAATTAGGAGAGTCTGTGTATAAAGAATCTAGTAGGACTCTACAGGATAAAGGCTCCAAATTATCTTGGTCGACGAAAGCCAAAC
Source organism: Olivibacter sp. 47 (assembly GCF_030372825.1). Lineage (NCBI taxonomy): Bacteria > Pseudomonadati > Bacteroidota > Sphingobacteriia > Sphingobacteriales > Sphingobacteriaceae > Olivibacter > Olivibacter sp. 47. Next base: position 2,720,431 of record NZ_JAUCNR010000001.1, on the reverse strand, counting down.
TTACATCGGCAAACCGAAAACCATGTTGTTCATGTACATTACGAACCCGTTTTACAATTGCCATATCTCCATTAGCAATAAACTGCTGCGCATCGCTTTCTCCACTTGTCCAATAATAATTGTTTCGCACCACCATTACATGATCTCCTCCGGTCAATTCCTCTTCTCGATAGAGTATCCGGTTACGTATTTGCTGATTATATAAATTGGCACTTTTATTTGATCTACAAATAACCAATGTATTTTCGATTCCATATTTGTCATAAGCATAATGAAGCCCTTCGATAAAACGCTCACCCGTCATCCGATAGACATCGGCGAAGTTTCTTACCTTTAGTTTCGGAAAGTGGAGCTTTTTATTGCTACCGTCTAACCTAATTTGTTCGCGAATAGCGGTGGCATTACGCAAAATACCGGAGTTACTCGTTTGTCGCACCACCTCGGTCAATTCGCAGCTCATTACGTGATAGCCAAAATGGTCTCTTATATACCTCGGGTTTAAGGCGGGACTTTCCAATAATCCCACCGGGGGGAGCTGGGCGGTATCTCCTACAAACATAAGTTTGCAATTATCACCGCTTTCAACATAAGTTATCAGGTCTTCCAACAAGCCGGTCTTTCCGAAACCACTCTGCTCATTTGAAATCATAGAAGACTCATCTATAATAAATAACGTATTTTTATGTAAATTATCGGACAAAGTAAAAGACATATCCGGTGTGCCGGCGACTTTCTTTCGATAGATTTTTTTATGGATAGTAAATGCCGGTCTTTCTGCATAAGCACTCATTACTTTAGCTGCTCTTCCCGTAGGTGACAATAGGATCGACCGCATATTTAGGGCCGGCAATACACGTACCAAGGTGCTAATAAGCGTAGTTTTACCCGTACCGGCATAGCCCTTTAAAATAAAACAAGTCGCCTGTTGTTTAAAACTTAAAAAAGTGGCCAGTTCTTTAAATGCTTCCTTTTGCTGCGGAGTGGGTGTAGCGGGAAACGATTGCTCGAATTTGTTAATTATTTCCACATTCAAACCTAACACAAAAAAATGCTTTTTGCAATATCGTTTGTAAAGGGTACTTTTGCTAGCCATGAGTGAATTATTGCAAATAGAATTTATTGACGACAACTTCACCGTAGATAAAAGTGAGGATTACCAATTATTAGTAAGACAAGGCAACCATCGATCACAAATGGCCATTTTTAGTCAGCAAAATCGCCTATTATTACTGCTCTCTTGGCAAAAAGATGTCAGGGAAGAGCGTGTCGACCAATTGTTGCACTTGGCTTATCAATCCAAAGTTCTATCAATTGATACGAATTACAAGATGTTAATACCTAACGAATTATACAATCCATCTCAAGAAGTATATTACTTAAATGCTTTTTTTTTAGACAAGGAAAATCATTCGTTATTAAGCAGTTATATAAAGCCATTCGCCGCGCAGTGCATCTACGGCATATCAAAAGAAGAGCAAAGACAATTACTTTTGAATTTTCCGGATTTCATGATTCAATCCGATAGTACAGCCATATTAAGTGCACTCGCAGCTATTGCTTCAGATCACAAAAACTATCTCTCTCTTAACTTTGGCGAAGGGTATGCAGACTTCTCTTACATCTCAGACGGGAAATTGATATACCACCATATGCAGCCAAGTCAGGATGCAGACGAATTTAACTACTTTCTATTGGCTATTGCCCAAGAATACAACATCAACCTTTCTAGTATATCAATAATAATTTCAGGTCAAATAGAAGTTGACGATCCAACCTATCAACGCCTGAAAAAATACAGTAATCAATTGTCTTTTTTGGATTTGTCCGGTGTAATGGAATGTAGCAATTTCAATGTACTGAAAAAGGGGTATCAAAAGTTATCATTATTCGGATTATTATGCGCATAATTGGTGGACGTATTAAGGGGGTAAAACTTTCACCCCCCACAAATTTACCGGTTCGTCCAACAACCGATCTAGCAAAAGAGGCCTTATTCAATATATTGGAAAATCGACTTGTATGGAGCGAAACGGACGCATTGGATTTATTTAGTGGCACAGGCAATATTTCAATTGAATTGGCCTCACGAGGCGTCAAAAGTCTTTTATCCGTAGACATTCACGGTAAATGTTGCACATATATAGATACTCAAAAGAGCAAATATCAATTGGAGCAGATGAAGATCCTTAAAGCAGATGTGCTGAAGTTTATAACCGGATGCAAACAATCTTTTGACTTCATTTTTGCTGACCCCCCTTATGATTTGCCACAACTCCCTTTGTTACCTAACATGCTCTTCGAGCATAAACTATTGAATCCAAAAGGATTGTTCGTTTTAGAGCATCCCACTACTAGAAAGGTGGATCAGCATGTTAGCTTTGTGGAGCAACGCGTGTACGGTTATTCATCATTTAGCTTTTTTGAACTTTCCTAGCGCGCTTTATATTCGAATTATTTTCGATAAGTTTGAGCTTAAATTGATAGCAATAAACATACACCACCATGAAGAAGCGAGTTGCTGTATTTCCCGGGTCTTTCGACCCTATTACTAATGCACACATGGATATCATATTAAGAGCCATTCCTTTGTTCGACGAGATCCATATCGCAATTGGATTAAATAGTTCAAAAACGCCTCTTCTAAGTAGTGATATGAGAAAAACAATTCTTGAAGCTATTTTCAAGGGTAAACCTTCAGTTCATGTTTCAAGCTACACCGGTTTAACCGTAAATTATTGCAAAGAGGTGGGCGCTTCCTATATTCTTAGAGGGCTTCGGAATGCAGCAGATTTTGATTTTGAGAATGCAATAGCGCAGAATAATCGACAACTTGAACCGACTATTGAAACTGTTTTATTATTTGCAAGCCCCGGCTTTGGGCATATCAGCTCCACCATTGTAAGAGATATACTTAAGCACCGAGGCTCTATCAAACATCTTGTACCAAAGGAAGTGCTAAATTATATATAGGCTTTTTTCTCAAGCACATCCTTAATAATGCCGTAGGTATTTGACAAAACATCGCCTACACGATCAGGATGGACCCATTGCGCATCCGTAATATCTTCACTTGTCTGAGGAATCAGTTTTGGCTTTTTGTTCACCCCCATTTCATACCAATTTGTCTTTTTAAGCACTACACTGCCTTTCATCTCATAAGCATGGTAAGATGATATAATTTTTGGCCCCAAATAGTCGACATGTATACCACATTCTTCTTCAACCTCACGAAGAGCAGCGCGCTTACTTTTTTCTCCCGGATCTATCTTTCCTTTTGGTAAATCCCATTTTCCCAATCGATGTATAAAAAGGATATCTCCATCTCCGTTCCGCACCAAGCCGCCGGCTGCACCGATTAACCTTACCGACCTTTTGATCATTTTAAGCATCGCTTTCGGATCTTCTACTAAAAGTAAAAATTTAGTGGCACTTTCAAGTGATAAACTTTTCTTAAAAAGTTTTACAAAATCAAAAGACTGTAAATCAATTTGTTGAAAAGCATCCAAGTAGCTAGGCGTAAAATCGGTCAAGAGAAGGACCGATTCGTTCATATAAATTTTATAAATTTGCATCATGAATCACAAGAGTGAGATTGAACAAAAAGTTGCTGAATTTTTATTGCAAATTAAAGCAATTAAATTACAACCTTCCAAACCTTTTACTTGGGCATCGGGTTGGAAGTCCCCAATTTATTGCGACAATCGCATATCATTATCACATCCTACCGTAAGAACGTACATCAGACAAAAGCTTTCTGAAGTTATCCAAGAAGAGTTTGGTTCTATCGGAATGATAGCCGGTGTAGCGACGGCGGGTATCCCACAAGGTGTACTGGTGGCACAAGATCTCGGCCTGCCTTTTGCCTATGTACGATCAAGTGCAAAAGAGCACGGACGACAAAATATGATTGAAGGAGAAATCATAGAAGGGCAACGGGTAGTAGTTATTGAAGATTTAATATCTACAGGAAAAAGTAGTTTGAAAGCGGTAGAGGCATTGAGAGAAGCCGGATGCGATGTAGTGGGATTAGTAGCTATTTTCAGTTATGGATTTGATGTAGCGGATGAAAATTTCAAAGCGGCTAAATGTAGGTATACTACGTTGTCAAACTACAATGCTTTAATAAAATATGCTTCCGAGAATGGCTTCGTCCATCATGAAGAAGAAGATTTGCTACGTGAATGGCGAAGAGATCCGGCAAATTGGGAACCTAAAACTGTATAGATTTTCGTAAAGAAGCATATCGATGACTGTTATAGAAAGCAAAAGCATTATCAATCAACCCGTAGAGAAGGTATATAACTTTCTTGCCGATTGCAATAATCATGAAAAACTGATGCCCGAAAATGTTTACAATTGGTCATCTACTAAAGACGAGGCAAGTTTTACTGTTCAGAATATGTCTAAACTTGCCTTAAGAGTTAGTGAGCGTAAAGAAAATCAAGAAATATCCATTGTACCTTCGGAAAAGGCCCCCTTTGATCTCACATTAAGTTGGAAGGTTAAATCAATTGACCCTAGCACCAGCGAGGCTGTTTTCACTATTCAGGCAGATCTAAACATGATGATGAAGATGCTTGCCAGCGGGCCTTTAAAGAAATTGACGGATTACCAGACAACGAAATTAAAAGAAGAATTGGAATCCTAGCTTGGGACACTCCTTTAGTAAAAAAACCTGTCTATTTTAGGCAGGTTTTTTTATATAGAGACAGAGATTTACTCCGCCATTTTTTCATATAAAACTTTAAAGAACAGACAGTTAGTCATTGAAACCAAATCACGTAGCGACAAAATGTCTGTTTTCGTCAAACTACTTTTGATGGTATTCGTTTTGATATAGTCTAGCAAATCCTTATAAGACTATTAATAAAACGAAAATGAATTTAAACAACTTTACAATCAAGGCGCAGGAAGCTATTCAAAAAGCCTCGGAGATTGCGGGTGGAAACCAACACCAAGCTATTGAAAATGCGCACTTATTGAAGGCTCTTCTTTTAGTTGATGAAAACGTTGTAAGTCATTTATTAAAAAAACTCAATGTCAATATAAATCGCTTGAACGAAGCCTTGGATCAACAAATCAGCGGTTTCCCTAAAGTAAGCGGAAGCAATATATATTTATCTTCTTCTACTAATACAGCTTTACAAAAAGCACAGGGATACCTGAAAGATTTCAAAGATGACTTTGTATCGGTAGAGCACTTATTATTGGGCGTCCTAAACGCGGGTGATAAAGCCGCTGCTGCATTAAAAGATCAGGGTGTCACGGAAAAAGACTTAAAGAAAGCCATCATTGAATTAAGAGGTAACACACGGGTAACCGATCAGAATGCGGAGGCTACATATAATGCCTTGAACAAATATGCACGTAATCTGAATGAATTTGCCGAATCGGGAAAGCTCGACCCGGTGATAGGACGAGACGAAGAAATTCGACGGGTTATCCAAATACTCTCCCGCCGGACCAAGAATAATCCAATCTTAGTTGGGGAGCCGGGTGTCGGTAAAACAGCAATAGCAGAGGGTATTGCCCATCGTATTATCAAGGGTGATGTGCCGGAGAACTTGAAAAGTAAGACGGTCTTTTCTCTAGATATGGGGGCCCTAATCGCCGGTGCCAAGTATAAGGGTGAGTTTGAAGAACGGTTAAAAGCCGTTGTAAAGGAAGTAACTGATAGCGATGGAGAGATCATTCTCTTTATCGACGAGATCCACACACTCGTAGGTGCAGGAGGTGGTGAAGGGGCCATGGATGCCGCCAATATTTTAAAACCGGCTCTGGCGAGAGGAGAGCTACGTGCCATAGGGGCCACTACACTCAGTGAATTCCAGAAATATTTTGAAAAAGACAAGGCTTTGGAACGCCGATTCCAGAAAGTCATGGTAGACGAGCCCGACACACAAGATGCGATCTCTATTCTAAGAGGTATTAAGGAGCGGTATGAGACGCACCATAAGGTGCGAATAAAAGACGAAGCGATTATCGCTGCCGTTGAACTTTCACAACGCTATATTGCGGATCGTTTCCTACCGGACAAGGCCATTGACTTGATGGATGAGGCTGCATCTAAACTTCGATTAGAAATGGATTCCGTTCCGGAAGCAGTTGATGAAATCGAACGCAAAATCATGCAACTTGAGATTGAGCGCGAAGCAATCAAGCGGGAAAACGACACCCATAAAGTAGAAGAGTTAAGTCGCGAAATAGCAAACCTAGCCTCGGATAGAGACTCCTTGCGCGCCGCTTGGCAAAGTGAAAAATCACTTGTCGATAATTTGAACCATCACGTACAGCAAATTGAAGATTTTAAGCTGGAAGCCGAGCAGGCTGAAAGGGCGGGCGACTACGGAAAAGTTGCTGAAATTAGATACGGTAGAATAAAGCAGGCACAAGATGAGCTTGAAAAGTTAAAAAAAGAACTTGAAGAAAAACAAGGCACTGGTCGTATGCTTAAGGAGGAAGTTACCGCCGAAGATATAGCTGATGTGGTTTCCCGTTGGACGGGGATTCCTGTAAGCAAAATGGTGCAGAGCGAAAGGGAAAAGTTGCTTCATTTGGAAGAAGAACTTCATAAACGAGTTGCAGGACAAAGTGAAGCCATAGAAGCCATCTCGGATGCCATTAGAAGGTCGCGTGCAGGTTTAAGCGATAAAAGAAGACCGATCGGATCTTTTATATTTTTGGGAACAACAGGGGTTGGTAAAACAGAATTGGCAAAAGCGCTCGCCGAATTTTTGTTCAACGATGAACATTCAATGGTCCGGATTGATATGAGCGAATACCAAGAGCGGCACGCCGTTTCACGATTAATCGGTGCGCCTCCCGGTTATGTTGGTTATGATGAAGGTGGCCAGCTAACCGAAGCTATCCGCCGCCGCCCTTATTCGGTTGTGTTATTGGACGAAATCGAAAAGGCGCATCCTGACGTATTCAATATTCTTTTACAAGTTTTAGATGATGGACATTTAACCGACAACAAAGGACGTGTGGTGAATTTTAAAAACACCATTATCATTATGACCTCAAATATTGGTTCTCACCTGATCCAGGAAAATTTCAGTGAATTGAATGAAATAAACCGAGATGAGATTATAGCCAAGACAAAAAATGAAGTATTCGAGCTATTGAAGAAATCGATTAGACCGGAATTTTTGAATCGGATCGATGAAGTTATCATGTTTACTCCACTAAATCGTGATGAAATCGGTGAGATCGTTCGTCTTCAATTTAATGGGGTACAAAGACAATTGGCTGAAATGGGCATACAGCTGGAAGCCTCGGATGAAGCGCTCGATTGGTTAGCTCAATTGGGTTATGACCCTCAATTTGGCGCACGACCGTTGAAGCGCGTCATACAAAAACGAATTTTGAATGAGCTGTCAAAAGAAATCCTTGCCGGAAAAATTGACAAAGACAGTAAAATCAAATTAGATATGTTTGATCACAAATTCGTTTTCTTACAGGAGAATAGCTAATATTCATTTTTCAGGAAAAGAGAGTGTCTCCTCTTTGTCAAAGACAAATATTGCGAGACACTCTTCTTTTTTATTTATATATAGTATACGACTTACCTGTTTCTTCCAAAAGCATCGGAGTACTACCAAAATGACTTCGCTGCAACGACTCTTGTCACTATCTCTTTCCAACCACTACCCTACTTACCATTATCCTACTTAACTAATTACAAAATTCGTAACTTTACATTAATGGTTGATCAAAAGCTATCAAATAAAGGAGTCAGACGAAAGGTTCTTTTTGTCTTTATCTGTTGTTGTATTGCCCTTGCTCTGGCATGGACCATCAGCAAGGATGCTTTTAATCAAGTGCTATCGGCTGTAGATAATATTGCGAAGCCAAACGAAAAGATGCGCTTGGTTAGTAAAGTATCGCGAGACATTATGCAGCTCGATCAGTTGCAACGGTCTCAAGTATTGACTGATGGAGATAATTCATATGAACAGCTACAAAAAGAATCAAAATTAGTTTCTGCCTCCCTCGATTCGTTAAAGAATCTATATTCGCAAGACAGCAATCAAACCAAAAGGATCGATTCCATTAAAACGCTGTTGAAAGAACGTGACAAGCTTTTTAAGGCTTATGTTCAAGTTCGTGAAAAAATGGTTGACAGTCATGAGTTTTCTAAACAATTACAAAGCATTGGAGAGATTGTTCAAAACACCCCGAATAGCGATAGTACTGTTGTAACGAGAAGGAAAATTACGGAAACAACCACCATCGAACCGGGGGAGATAGTGAAGGCTGATTCGATGCAAGATGACCGCTCTTTCTTCGGAAAGATATTCGGATCGAAACGAAAAAACCCGCCCCGCCCGAATACGATTACGCAATCGAGACGGATCGTTAAAGAAGGTATTGAGGAACTGATAGATACAATTGCAACTTCAAAACAAGACAGTGCCATTAAATTAATTGATAGCGTCTTGAGAACCATTGAAGAAACCCAACGCGCACAAAGCGATTCATTTATAGACAGAGAAGTGGAGCTGACTTATGCAGGGAATCTATTGATCAGCAAGATGCTTAGTATACTGAATGCAGTGGAAAAAGAGGGAATGCTGCAGATGGAAAACGAGAATATGGGAGCCAGAACGGTGATGAACCATAGTTTGAGTCGGATTAATTTGGTGGTATTAAGCTTTTTAGGCGTTACAATTATTCTCGTCTTACTGATCTTGTCGGATATTAGAAAAAGTAATCGCTATAGGCGAGAGCTCGAAATTGCCAAAGAAGAAGCCGAATACCATAGTGCAGCCAAGCAGCGGTTCCTTTCCAACATGAGTCATGAGCTTCGTACACCTCTACAATCGATCATTGGTTATGCCGAACAATTACGGGACGAACACCCCGAGGATAGCCGTAAGGTGAACGTAATATATCAGTCTTCAGAACACCTATTGCAGATAGTAAATGAAGTATTGGATTACAATCGTATCAATTCCGGTAAATTTCATTTTAATAACCAGGATTTTTACTTGTCACAATTAATTGAAGAGGTAGTTGCAGCTATGCAACTACAGGCCGAAGAAAAATCACTGTCCTTAAATTTGAGCAAAGAGATTGAAGGGACGGGTTATCTATTTGGCGATCCTTTTCGGATCAAACAAATCCTTTATAACTTGCTTAGTAACGCCATTAAATTTACCGATCAGGGATCGGTTACCTTGATGGTTAGTACCGCCATAAAAAATGAGCTAACCGAATTAAGAATAACGGTTGAAGACACCGGAAAAGGTATTCCTGAAAGTGATATTCATCGAATTTTCAACGAGTTTGAACAAGCGGAAAACTCAAATTCCGGCACCCATTTTGGCAGTGGCTTGGGGCTGAGCATTGTAAAGACGCTATGCGAAGCCATGGGAGGAAATATTAGGATAAAAAGTCAGCTGGGTAAGGGATCCACATTTGACGTATTTATCCCTTTAAAAACGTCTACGTTAATCGAAACAAGTAGAGAGGAAAACAACCTGATCCCTATAAAAGATTTCACAGGAACTATTTGGGTAATAGACGATGATAGTTTTATCCTCGAGCTCTGTCACAATATTTTCAATAAATATAAAATCAACCATCGTACCTTCTCCGATCCGAATGATTTATTGAATACACCATGGGACTCAAGTGTTAGCATTGTCTTAATGGACATGCGTATGCCGGGAAAAACGGGCGTAGAATTAAATCATGAGTTACGGCCAAGAATCGAAGAGGATGTGAAAATATATGCCTTCACAGCTCAGGCATTACCGGAAGAGCGTGAAAAAATAATTTCTCAGGGTTTTGATGGTTTATTGCTGAAGCCATTTAAGGAAACTGATCTTTTGCATCTGCTTGGTTTACGTAAAACAAACGAAGAGCCCCTTAAAATAAAAAACCGGAACGATTTGAGAGATTTTGATTTTTCTAATCTGAAGAAATTGACCTACAATGACAGTAATCAGGTTACCAAAATACTAAACATTTTCATTAAAGATACGGGAAAAGATCTTATTAATCTACGCAATGCTTTGCAGGCTAACGAGAGAGAACAACTCGCGTTGATTTGTCATAAACTAGCGGGAAGAACATCCCAGATCGGCGGACAGAAGATAGCTATTAAACTTCGAAAGCTTGAGATTGACATCAGAAATAATGAATTCGACATTCTGGAAATTCAAGGGATTATAGATCAATTATACCGCCTATTGGATTATCTGAAAGAAGAGTTGCATAGCCGATCCTTCATCAATGGAACGGTTCTATAACCTTGAGAAATAAATTACGCGAATTAGGAAATACCGTACTTATCTAATTTATTATAGAGGGTTTTTCGATCTATATTTAAGACCTGTGCCGCCTTACTTTTATTATATTTCACCTGCTGTAAGACATCCATTATAAGCTGTCGCTCATGTGCCTCACTTTGGGATTTAAGATCAGCAGCCACATGCTCGGAATTCGGATGGCTTTCATGATGTTTATGCTGATTGATCGACAATACCATCTCATCCGGTAACGCGCTCGATTCCGCTGTATCACCCGGTGTCAATAGCACCATCCTCTTTATTACATTTTTAAGTTCCCGTAGGTTGCCGGGCCAATCATAAGCTTTGAAAATATCTTTTACCTCTTTAGAAAGGTGAACAACCTGTCGATTCAATTCTTTATTAGCTTTAGCTACAAAAAACTCAATAAACGTATCCATGTCACTTCCCCGGTCTCTTAGAGCCGGTACAATAATTTCGAATTCATTGATCCGATGATATAGATCTTCTCTAAAATTTCCCGATGCTGAACTACCCAATAAATCATCGTTCGTTGCGGCTATGACACGAACATCAACTTTAATTTGCTTATTAGCACCAATAGGCTGTATTACTCTTTCTTGTAAAGCTCTTAATAATTTCACCTGCACATCATACGACAAATTCCCTATTTCATCTAAAAACAGCGTACCGCCATCAGCCTCCTCAAATTGTCCTTTTTTATCCGTAAGTGCTCCTGTAAACGACCCCTTAATATGTCCAAACAGTTCGCTGGCTGCCAGCTCTTTGGAAAGGGTTCCACAATCAATGGATACAAAAGGTTTATTGGCTCGGTTGCTTTTTAAATGAATGGACCTTGCCACGTACTCCTTTCCCGTACCGCTTTCCCCCCTTACCAACACAGACATGTCGGTCGGTGCAACTAAATTGATGTATTCTTGAAGCTTTTTAGATTGGGTACTAACGCCTTTTACAAAGTCTGACGACTCTTCTTCCGGTAATTTTTTGGTGGTCGAAGGGATTTGTTCTTCACTATTATGGTTTAATGCATCTTTTAAAACCATTAATAATTCATCGGGGTTTACCGGTTTCGTAATATAATCAAACACCCCCAAACGCATGGCCCTTACTGCAGTGCGTACGTCATTGAAACTGGTCATGATAATAACAGGGATATTTAGGCCCCTGTTCCGAACTTCTTCCAATACATCCAAACCCGTTCCATCCCCCAGACGATAATCCAGCAACATAAGGTCAATAGATTCGTCCAATGATTTGACACTACTTTTGACATTGTACCTCATTTCAACTTGATGACCATTTTTTTTCAAAAAGCCTTCGAGAATAGTCGAAAAGGTAGTATCATCTTCTACAAGCAGGATTTTGGCCATATTTATTTGTCTTTATCCTCCAACGGAAACAATTCGTTTTTTAGTATATTACGTTAATCTACAAAACTACTATTTTTTCGCCGATTAGCACTTAATTATTATGAATTAGTTACCCATATATCGAATAATCGCATCTGCAAATTGACTCGTTTTAAGTAAGGTAGCCCCTTCCATCTGATTATAAAAGTCTATGGTAACTTGTTTTGAACGAATGGTTTTAGCCAGTCCTTTTTTAATGATTGATGATACCTCGTGCCATCCCATATAATCAAACATCATCACGCCGCTCAAGATAACTGATGAAGGGTTCATACTATCTGTATTTGCAAAACGAGGGGCTGTTCCATGCGTTGCTTCAAACACCGCATGCCCTTTAAGGTAATTAATGTTCGCTCCCGGAGCTATGCCGATTCCGCCAACAATGGCCGCCAATGCATCTGAAATGTAATCACCGTTGAGATTTAATGTAGCAATCACTGCATAGTCTCTTGGGTTTAGCAAAATCTGTTGCAGAAAATTATCAGCAATTACGTCTTTTATAATAACTTTCCCTTGCTGTTGTGCTTTTTGTAACGCATTGTTTGCAGCTTGTTCACCGTCGGTAGCCTTTAATCTTTCCCATTGAGTCCAGGTAAACACGTATTCGGCGTATTCATTTTCCGCTAATTCATAACCCCAGTTCTTAAAGGCACCTTCTGTAAACTTCATAATATTCCCCTTATGAACTAAACTCACGGATGGAAGTTTCTCCTTTATTGCATATTCTATAGCTGCCCGTATTAAACGAACGGACCCTTCCTTCGATACCGGTTTTATGCCAAGAGCCGTCTCTTCTTTGAAGGGATAGTCCACACCAAACTGATTTGTTAGGTACTCTTTTAAAACTTGGGCTTCCTTACTGTCAGCTTCGAATTCAATGCCGGCATAAATATCCTCTGTATTTTCACGAAATATGACCATATCTACATTTTCCGGGTGTTTAACCGGTGAGGGGACTCCCTCAATCCAGGATAACGGGCGCTGGCAAACAAATAGATCGAGCAACTGCCGAATAGCCACATTTAACGATCGGATACCACCTCCAACGGGTGTAGTTAGTGGTCCTTTTATCGAAACAACGTACTCCCTCATGGCCTCAATTGTTTCCTCAGGAAGCCAGCTGCCAGTTTGGTCATAGGCTTTTTGCCCTGCCAAAATCTCTTTCCATTCGATCTGCCGCTTCGCTGCATAAGCCTTTCGTACACCTTCATCAAAAACACGAACGGCTGCATTCCAGATATCAGGCCCTATTCCATCACCGATGATAAAGGGTATGATTGGATTATCAGGAACGGTTAAATGTCCTTTTTCATTTATGGTTATTTTCTGTCCCATAACTTTTTCATTTAGTTGATCCCGGTAAGTTTCTGTTTCTTATATTCAATATGCTTCCTAAACCTTTGCCCATCCTCTGTAGACGAGTATAGCCCCGGTTTGTCGACATGGCACTCACCTCATCATAATTATCAAACACGCTAGTTGGTCGCCTACTCGGATAAATTAGTATTCTATTATTATTTTCATATTTCCGAGCGAGTTTTTTCGGTATACCGTCGAATTCTCGATTATAAGAGACTTCACCCGCTCTCGCCGAAACGAACACCAGTAGGTCGGTATCGCTTATATAGCCTCTAAGAGATGCCAGGTCGTCCCAATCAGTATGGTTAACAAACCGGATATTGCAATTGATTTTGCTTTTCTTGAGAAAGGACGTAACCGCCGACTCTGATCGGGCATTCGCAATGCAAACAACCGGTAACGTAAGCTCAATCGCCAATTGACCAACTTTTGTCAGCCAATAGGAGAACCCTTTTTCGTCTTCCGCCATTGGCGGGCAAACCAATGTGATTTTATCATTACTTACAAAAGGCTTACCGAAATGACACATAAAGATATTGATATCTGTACGGTTAAGAATACTTTCCGTTTTTTCTCCAACCATCTTTTCAATAATGCCAACCTGGCTGGGCCATCCAAGTAAAATACTATCCGCTATAATCTCTCGCGATGCCCTGCTAATCCCGCCGGCAATATTATAGTCGATCGTAGCCATCATATTCACTTCTATCTCACTACCCGAAGCATATTTAGCTGTAGAATCCAGATTTTTCCTTGCTTTCTTTAAATTAGCCTCAGCTAGTTCGTTATTAGGCACAACAGATAATATAGTAACCGGATGAGGTGATTTTTTGTTTTTAATCATTGTAGCGAAATCCAAAAGGATTTCCATATTATTCAGGTTGGCTATTGGCACTAAAATATGTTCATCCCGAAGCATATCCTTATCCTCTTCAACTACATCTTGCTCCCCCGCCAGGACCACTTTCTTTGAGGCCGATTCCGTGGCAATAGAAGCAACTATACAGGTGATGAGTATCAGTACGATGGTTCCGTTTAATACATTTTCGTCAATTATATTATTGGCATAGCCCACCATAATGATAGCAAGTGTGGCAGCGGCATGTGCGCTACTCAATCCAAAGATCACCTGACGCTGCGCGCCACTATATTTAAAAGTGAGCTGAGTGAACCAAGCAGCTATCCATTTGCCACAAACTGCCACCACAGTCAGCGTGCCCGCCACGATAAGTGCTTCCGGACCTTTGAAAAGAACTTTGATGTCGACAATCATACCAACGCTAATCAGGAAGAACGGTATGAAAATCGCATTGCCAATAAACTCAATCCTGTTCATAAGTGCCGACGAGTGCGGAATGAACTTGTTCAAGGCCAACCCCGCAACAAAAGCACCAATAATCGGTTCGAGTCCGGATACCTCAGCAATAAAGGCGGCAAAAAAAACAATGAACAGAACAAATATATAATGAGATGTTTTTTCACTCTCTACTTTCTGGAAAAACCATTTGGCAATCCTCGGTACGATTCCAAACATAATGGCCAAAAACACGGCAAAAGAAAAAGTCAGCCTCATCCAAAATTGCTGATCAAGCTGTCCTTGTGATGAACCAACGATAACCGCCAAAATGATTAGAACAGCCGTGTCCGTTAAAATGGTTCCGCCGATGGTTATAGCAACTGCTTGATTTTTAGCAATTCCATAGCTATTTACCACCGGATAAGCCACCAGCGTGTGCGTAGCAAACATACTGGAAACCAATATACTGGCACCTACATCAAATCCCAGGATATAGTAACAAACCGGATATCCGATGGCAATGGGAATAAAAAAAGTATAAACACCAAAAACAATACTTTTATGCCTGGTTTTACGAAACTCATTCATATCCAACTCGAGCCCCGCAATAAACATAATATAAAGCAAACCTATTGTTGAAAATAGCTTGACCGCATCTGTTTGCGCTAATATATTCAATCCGTGAGGTCCAATAATAACCCCGGAAAGAATCAATCCTATAATACCTGGAATTTTAATTTTCCGCAATAAGATAGGAGCCAAAAGTATGATCAGCAAAATCAGGGAAAAGATCAGTACGGAATTCGTTAAAGGTGTTTCAAAGGCGTGGGAAATATGTTCTATAAAACTCTTGTTCATAAACTAACACTAACGACAATCATTTGCACTTTTTAAACAGTATGCCTTAAATATAGTTTTTTTCTTCCGAAGATAAAGGCCCCCGCAGGAATCTTGACTTGAAATACACATAAAGAATATTTAGTGAACCCTTTTTAATAAAAAAATCTATTTTGATTATTTGGGTATTTTCTTTTTTTTTGAGATCGAATTAAGCAGTGGATCAACAAGAAACTTTTTTGTAAATTCACCTGCAAATATCCATAAAATATGCCTTATAAAGAACGAGAAATCAACAAGCTCTATTATACCATGGGAGAGGTTACGGAGATGTTTGAGGTGAACGCATCGCAAATAAGATTTTACGAGCGCGAGTTTGATATTATCCAGCCAAAGAAAAACAAAAAAGGTAATAGACTCTTTACACCGGAAGATATCGAAAATCTCAAGATCATATTTAATTTGGTAAAGAACAAAGGATATACCTTACAAGGAGCGCGTGATTATTTAAAGGCGAATAAAAACCAAGCGAAAGAGAACCAACGGGTGATTGATTCTCTTGAAAAGTTAAAGCAATTTTTAATTGAGGTTAAGGAGCGCTTATAGCACTATCAGCCTTATAGGTCATCAAATTACTGCCGCTTAAAAACTCCATAAGCTTGTTAACCATGTTTTCTGAACCGAGAAAAATAGCCGAACGTTGATGAAGATGATCGGGAACGATATCTAAAATGCGGTTGGAACCATCGATGGCAATTCCCCCAGCCTGCTCTAATATAAAGGCCATCGGATTACATTCATAAACAAGCCTTAATTTCCCTTTCGGATAAGCTGATGATACCGGGTAGAGAAAGATTCCCCCTTTAATGAGATTTCGGTGAATATCAGCTACCATCGATCCAATATATCGGGATGTATAAGGACGTCCCGAATTTATATCTTCCTCCTGACAATATTTGATGTAATCTTTTACTCCTTGCGGAAAGTGAACGTAATTGCCTTCGTTTATTGAATAGATTTTACCCTCCTTTGGAATTCTCATATTAGGATGAGACAAACAGAATTCTCCGATTGACGGATCTAATGTAAAGCCATTCACACCTTTACCTGTGGTATACACTAGCATGGTTGATGAACCATAAATCACATAACCGGCCGCAACCTGCTCACTTCCTTTTTGCAGCACATCACTTATTAGCGGCTTGCCGTCCAAACTTTGCCGGCGATAAATAGAAAAGATCGTCCCTATCGCTACATTTACATCGATATTTGAAGATCCATCCAAGGGATCTATGGCTACTATATATTTGGCATTTTTTGATATTTCGGATTCAATATAGATGCACTCATCGTTTTCTTCAGAAGCAACTACGCAGCACTCTCCTCCGCTCCTTAAAGCCGCGATGAATTGCTCATTGGCATATACGTCCAATTTCTTCTGCCCCTCTCCTTGCACATTCGTTGTCCCTGCGTCTCCAAGTATATCAACCAATCCAGCCTTATTGACCTCTCTGTTTACTATTTTTGCGGCTATACCAATATCTCTTAATAATCTGCTTAATTCACCTTTTGCATACGGAAAGTCAGCTTGCTTTTCAATAATAAATTGACCCAGGGTCTTTACGGCTGTCATAATTTAGTCTTTAAAATTTACAATAAGAAACGATTTTTATTTTTAACAACAACAAAAAATTGCGCTGTAAAAATACTAAAAAAACAACACTTAGTGTAAAACACCCTAATCAAAATATGTGTACAAACTACACAAATTGTACACATACTGCATTGATAAAAAACAATTTACAAATAAAAAAACATCATCAAATAAATTTAAATTAGTGTAACTAAGAACCTGAAAGTTCAATCACTTCAAGATCTTTAATAAGGTTTTTGTCGATGCTAAAACGCATAAGTGTTCTAACTTTATGCCAACCTTGTTTGCCTGCGGCACCCGGATTTAAGTGTAAGCAATTAATTTTTTTGTCATATATCACTTTCAATATATGAGAATGTCCCGAAATAAATAGTTGGGGAGGATTTGAGTAAATAGTTGCTTTTACGCGAGGTGCATATTTATTAGGATAGCCGCCAATATGTGTCATCCACACATCAACCTCTTCACATCTGAAGCGTAAATCCTCCGGGTAACGTATCCTGACATCTTTATTGTCAATATTTCCATATACGCCCCTTAAGGGTTTAAAATCAGCTAATTTATCAACTAATGTAATGTCCCCGAAATCACCCGCATGCCAAACTTCATCACATGATGCGAAGTGTTTAAATATGGCATCGTCCAGATAGCTATGTGTGTCGGCAAGCAAGCCTATTTTTGTCATCCTTTTCCCTTTAGCGTTATAATTTCACCAGTTCTTTATAAAGTTTTGCCGTAGGCAATCCCATTACATTCGTATAGGAGCCTTCTATATGATCAACAGCAACCGCACCGATCCACTCCTGGATACCGTAAGCCCCGGCCTTATCATAGGGTTCAAAAGTCTTAATATAATAGTTTATTTGCTCATCGCTCAGTTCATTAAAATAAACCGCCGTCACCTCATAAAAGGATCGAACTTTCTCTATTGTTTTTAGCGCAACGCCCGTGATTACCTCATGTCTTCGCCCCGACAGCAACTTGAGCATCTTAAACGCATCATCATAATCAACCGGTTTCCCGAGAATCCGATCATCAATACTAACAATGGTATCAGCAGTGATTAAAATATCTTTATCCGATTTTAAACCGAACGCCTCCGCCTTCTTTGTAGCGATATACAGTGCAACGGCTGCCCCTCTCATGGTATCGGGATATGTTTCTTCAATTTCCTTTATTTCCACCTTGAAATCAAGTCCCAATGAGGTCAACAACTCTTTGCGTCTGGGTGATTGCGAGGCTAGAATAATATTCTTTTGATCCAAATTTTCCATAACTTAAAAAATTTCAGGCAATCGTTTTTGCCTTATACGCTTTTTATATATTGATCTGCATCCCAAGCTCCCTGTAGCTTTAAAACCTTCTCCATAATTTCTCTGACAACCCCTTCCCCACCGTTTTTGGCACCGATGTAGTGAGCGATTGCTTTAATTTCTTCTGCAGCATCATTCGGGCATGCAGCAAGACCTACTATTTTCATCACTTCAAGATCAGGAATATCGTCACCTATATATAAAACATCTTCCGGATGTAACTCCAACTTGGTCAACCAGTTTTTAAATACAGCGACTTTATCGCTAACACCCAGCTCAATATCCTTTATTCCCAAACCTGCTAAACGCTTTCTAACGCCCTCAGACTGGCCACCGGTTATCACTAGCAATGGAAAACCTTTCTTAACCGCAAGCTGCAAGGCGTAGCCATCGCGAATATTAAACCTTCTCAGTTGATGCCCTTCTTCATTAACCAATACAAGCCCATCAGTAAGCACGCCGTCTACATCTAACGCAAAGGCTTTAACCGACTTCAATTTTTCAAATAACATTCTTTCTTTTTACTTGGTTTCGTTCTGTTTGTCTTCCTTCCAATATTTGCGCACGATATCTTCACTAATCAGCTCATAAACTTGCTGCCAGTTGGGATGGGCTTTCAATAAATCCAGATGCTTACGAATAATATTCCCGTCATTCCTTACTGCCGGCCCTGTTTGCACTGCATTCGGATCATGACTTTGTATTTTATGAGCTGTCTCGCTAATTAGCGGTTTTAACAAATCAAAATCCACTTTCTTTTCTGCTAAAAAATCGTGAGCAATGGCATATAAATAATTACTAAAATTACATGCAATAACGGCTGCAAGATGCAAGCAGCGTCTTTGTTCTGAGTTATATTCGTGAATAATCGGCGACAATTTAAAGGCCATGTTCAATATCTCCTCCTTTGTTCTTTGATCGGAAAATTCCAAAATCAACGGCACTTTTGAGAAATCTAACTCTACTTCTTTCGAGATGGTCTGTAAGGGGTACAATACGCCGTACGATGACGAAAAGGGCTTTAGCACATCCATATCAGTACTCCCCGAAGTGTGCAATAAAATCTTGTTCCTTAAACGCAGCTCGGAAGCTACTTCAAGAATCGCTTCATCTTTAACAGCGATAACATATACATCTGCTTCGGTAGTAATGTATAGTAAGCTGTCGATGGGCTCAGCACCTATACCGTCTGCCAAATGTTTTGCATGATCGATATCGCGACTATATACTTGTTTAATATGGTACTCCGCTTTTTTCAGGGCAAAAGCTAAATGGGTCGCCACGTTTCCACTACCTAGAATAACTATCTCCATAAATTAAAGAATAACGGGGACTGAGATTTTCACTGCAGTCCCCGTGGGATAAAATTAACAATAAAAGGAAATAAATGTTTACACTATTTTTCCTTTTAATTCCTTGTTTCGCCTAAAGATTGAAAGCACAAAACCAATGGTCATAATGATTGTTCCACACCAGAAGAAGTTTATATAGGGAAACTCGATGGCTTTCATTACGATCCATTTTTTTTCCGGCAATGGCTTTTGGTAAATCATCAATTCCATACCTTTATTGGGAGCAATCTTTGTAAACCGCAAACGTAAACCCTGTTCCTCTACATCTTTAGCAAAATCAAAGCTATTCCCGTTTTTTATCAAATATTTTGGATCTGCTTGATATACTTCACCGGTAACTGCATGCACTTCTAATTGCAATGCAAAGAGCAAATCGCCATTGGCTAAAGGCATATTTTGCAAAGTCGCATTTCTATTTACACCTTTGACTACAATAAAGCCATTCTTATAACGCAGTGTATCTCCGATATTGACCAATTGTGTTGTTGGCTCTTCATATCCCTCATTCGGATCATGCCCTTCATGATTATGTTCCTGCTCTTGCGGATCATCTAACTTAGGAGCAGAAGTTACAATTGTATAAATGTCTTTTGTTATATAATGCCTTGTGCTCGGCGTTCCTATTAATCCCATTTTCGGATTTTGCTGCGCGTTGGGTGTTAACTGAAACTTTTCGATGACCTTACCGGTCTTCTCATCCTTGCGTTCGTAATTTACTTTATAATAAATATTAGGCATCGCAATACTATCGCCAATATAGGTGATTGTATAACCACCCATCTCAACCGGCTGGTTGATATATAAAAACAGGTTTTCACCGGGTTTTTCGCGCTCCTCAAAACCTGCTATAGGAATGGAACCTCCGGCATTTAAAGAAACGACCTTATTTGTTGCAGCCGCAACCAATGCACCGATAATCAATAGTGCAAATCCGATGTGCGCTACTGAAGAGCCCGCCAACTTCCATTTTCCTTTAAATGCATCTCCTAGTATTCTTGCATTGGCAACCAGCGCAAATACAGCTCCGAAAGACAACAACACGTAAATAAAATTGGTATAAACCTTTGTGAAATAGAGTAAAATACCGGTAACAACAAGCGAAACGACGAATGAAGCCAGCAAATTAGCATAAAAGATCTTCGGGGTAGTTTTTTTATATTTTAGAAACTGTGCGATGGCCGACAGAATAAGTACCAGGATCGCAAAAGCAGCTTGCCACTTATTGTAATGCGCTATCGCATCAACGGGCGGCGCTATCTTTGTTCCAAACATTGCATTAAAGACCGGAATTGATGTCGTAGCGATAATTTGGACACACGCCACTACCAAAATTAAAGCGCCAATAAACAACCAGAATTCCCTTGAATACGTTTCCTCATCCTTTTTAGTGATCGGTAGTTCTTTCCATCTACTAGCAAGGAAATAAACCATAAGGGCGAAAAAGATCAGGTTAAAAACAACAAGCTGCCAGTACATGCCCAGATCGGTAAAGGAGTGAACAGATGTTTCGCCCAATACGCCGCTACGGGTTAAGAACGATGCGTAAATAACCAATACGAAGCTTACTAACACTAAAAAAGTAGCCGTAAAATAAGAATGCCCCGAGTTTTTATAGGCGACAATAACATGCACTGCAGCAATTAATGTAAACCAAGGTATAATGGAAGCATTTTCAACCGGGTCCCAAGCCCAAAATCCACCAAAATTAAGTGCTTCATAAGCCCAAAATGACCCCATAATAATACCGGCACCTAATACCATTACAGCGAAGAGAGACCATGGCAAGGCCGGCCGCAGCCATTCCTTATATTTCCGTTGCCATAAGCCGGCTATCCCGTAAGCAAAAGGAACCACCATAGAAGCAAAGCCTAAAAATAACGTTGGTGGGTGGATTACCATCCAGTAATTCTGCAATAAGGGGTTCAAACCGTTACCGTCGGCAATCATGCTAAGATAATTCGGATTAGAGAAAATAGGCGCTTCTAACGCTTGTCTCAACAAAATAAAGGGCGAGCTCCCCACTCGCTCACCTAAAACTTCGATTCCTATAAGCATGGAGGCCAAAACAGTTTGGCATAACATAATTGTCGTCATAACAGGACGTTCCCAACTTTTACCTCGAGCCACTACTACGAGCGCTAAGACAGCCTGCCAAAACATCCAAAGCCAAAAACTACCTTCCTGTCCTTCCCAAAAACTTGAGATTATGTAATATACCGGCAAGGTTCGTGAAGAGTGAGACCAAGCATAGTGATATTCAAATAAATGATTATAAATAATATAGAAAAGGCTACTTCCAATGCCAATTACCGCTATTATATTAATAAAAAAAGCAATACGACCTATTTTATGCCAAGATGCATCCTCTTTATATCGGGTAGCGAAGCAGTAACTAATGCACGATAAAAGCGCTGCGCCAAAAGAAAGAATGATAAAAAACTGGCCGAGCTGGCCGGGAAGGAGGTTTTCACCTTGATACTGAATATCCATTAAATTTTATAAAAGTTACGATTAGGATTGGAAATACAACAATATTTTAAACATTAGTAGAAGCAGACTCCGTAACTTCTACCTGATCTTTGTTATACTTGGAAGGACACTTCATCAAAATTTTGGATGCATGAAACTCTTTTCCTACCATTTTTCCTGTCAAAACAATTTGCTCCGAACGTTCGAAGTCCTGCGGCTTGGATCCATTAAAAACAACTTTACATTCCGTACCATTATTATCAAGCATATAAAAAGCGAAATAATTGGCATTCTCCGTCGGGTTGTAGTATAAGGCTTTTGTTTTATTCAATTCTCCTACCACATGTATTTCTGATTCTGTCTTCTGCGCATCGGTAAATGTCGCATATGTACTGGAATCCGTGTAAATACTAATGATCATCGCTATCGCTACTGCAATAATTATAATACCTAAAATAGCTCCCTTCTTCATGTAATATTTCAGTTTTTTAGTGTTGTCTCTTGCGTCTTTGCCGGTTTATCATTCCGATATACCACTTCTCCTTGCACTAAAAACAGTGCAGATTTCTGATACAGATTTTGCGCAAAAATACTAAATACTAAATACATACAGGCAACATAGCAAGGGCAAGGCTTTATTAAGAATCATTCTAATCTACATTTCCGCTTCTTTTCATTTTTATCAGTGCCCGATATCGTTTATCAGCCAACCTTTTCTCGACCGAAGCTTTACTTCTTTTAGTAGGCTTCCGCAATTTTTGCACACTTGATGCAGCAGCGAGTATATGCAAAAGTTTTTCTTGTGCTGAGGCTTTGTTCTTAAATTGGGATCGATCCTTTTGGCTAATAATTTGCAACTTACCTTCGGATGACAATCGATTACTCAATTTTTGCCGTAGGTGCGTTTTTTCTTCTTCATTCCATAATTTACAAGCTTCGAAATCAAATTGTAACTCAACCTTCGAAGAAACCTTGTTCACATGCTGGCCACCGCTTCCTCCGCTTCTTGAAGTTTTATATTGAATATAAGGACTTAATTCATCTATACTGTGCATAATTACCCATTAAACCACAAAGATAAGCATGTAATAAATAATCTAGTGGTTTTACTACCATAGAGTTAAGTAATAACAGACATTAAACTACTTATTACTGTTCGTGAATACCAAGCATTTTCTCTAGTTTTGTGCACCCATGACAAAGAAGAATATTATTATAGCGATTGATGGTTATTCATCCTGCGGGAAAAGCACGGTCGCAAAGGCTTTAGCAAATAAACTTCATTATGTATATGTAGACAGTGGTGCCATGTACCGAGCTGTAACCTTATACTTTTTGCGAAACAACATTGATGTGACTAATGAAGAGCAGGTGCAAAATGCGCTTGAACACATCCACATCGATTTTCATAAAGAAGAAGGGGTAACCCATGTCCTTTTAAATGAGGAGGACGTCTCCGACGAAATCAGACAAATGCCTGTTTCTGAAAATGTGAGTACCGTAAGCGCTATAAAATCGGTCCGACAGGCAATGGTAAAACAGCAGCAGAAAATGGGTGCACGAAAAAATGTGGTGATGGACGGACGAGATATAGGAACTGCTGTTTTTCCACATGCGCAGGTTAAAATTTTCATGACCGCTGACCCTAAAATACGAGCTGAACGCCGGTACTTGGAACTAAAGAACAAAGGTGAAAACATCACACTGGAAGAGGTTTTCGAAAATATCGCCCATCGTGATTATCAAGATACTACGCGAAAAGAAAGCCCGCTGGTACGAGCCGAAGATGCTATTATTTTAGATAATACCGATATGACTGAGGAACAACAGCTCGACTTTGTACTAGATAAAGTGGGGAAAGCGAAAAGTTAGTTATAAGTTAAACGTTATGCGTTGTGGGTAGTTAAATTACTGATCGTTAGCGAACGCAAGATAGCCTGATCAACTTCTAACTAAATGCTGCGTTCTATTTGCTTTTTACTTACTCCTGATCGGCTTTTTATCGGCAATTTCCCGATCAGGCCACGATACCACCCCGATAAAATCCCGATAACGTTTAGAAGAAAGAGCAGAGTTGGTTGCTCGTTTCGGAGACGTTACGCAGGGAAGCACTTAAGTGGTTAACCAGTGGCAGCACCATTAGTGCTAAGACGAAAAACCTAAAAACACCGAGCAGTAATACAGACTTTCTTATGAATCGCCTTTGCAACGCATAATGGACAAACTCTCTTGGTTAAGTTACCTGATAATCACCACTTTTTGCTAATAAAACTCATAATTTTTGCTTTATTTAGAAATAATTTTTGCACCTTTGCAGTCCTGATGAATTTCAGGAAAAGGAGACAAAATAATTAATGGCAAAAAAACAAGAAGCAGAAAAAGAATTAAAAGCTAAACAAGCTGAAATCCAAGATGCTGATTTAAAATCAGTTAAGGAAAGAGAAAACATTGAATCAGAAGCTGATTCGACGTTCATCGACGAAATCAAATCCAATACTTGGATCACACCTGAAGGCGACTTCGACTGGGATCAAGACGAAAAAGGTTTCGGAAATTACAGCGCAGACGAGCGTGCTAAATTAGAAGAGCAATACGCTGGTACTTTTAACTCCGTCAATAAAGGAGAAATTGTTGAAGGAACCGTGGTTTCCATTAACAACAAAGACGTGGTACTTAACATCGGTTTTAAATCAGATGGCTTGGTATCTCTTTCTGAATTCCGCGATCTACCTGACCTGAAAGTAGGTGATAAGGTAGACGTGTTCGTTGAATCACGCGAAGACGAGAACGGACAATTAGTTCTTTCCCGCAAGCGTGCTAAAACACAAAAATCTTGGGAAGCAATCAATGAAGCTTTAGAAAACGACACCATCATCAACGGTTACGTAAAAAGCCGTACAAAAGGTGGTTTGATCGTGGATATCAAAGGTGTTGAAGCTTTCTTACCGGGTTCTCAAATTGACATCAAACCCATTCGTGATTATGACATCTATGTGGGTAAGACAATGGAATTCAAGGTTGTTAAAATTAACCATGAGTTCAAGAACGTGGTGGTTTCGCACAAAGTGCTGATCGAGGATGATTTAGAAAACCAAAAATCAGAAATCGTTGCAAAACTTGAAAAAGGACAAGTACTGGAAGGTACTGTTAAAAACATCACAGATTTCGGTGTATTCATCGATCTTGGCGGTGTTGATGGTTTATTGCACATCACAGATATTTCTTGGGGCCGTATCGAGCATCCAAAAGAAGTATTGTCATTAGACGAAAAGATCAACGTGGTTGTTCTTGATTTTGATGACGAGAAAAAACGTATTGCATTAGGTTTAAAACAATTGACTCCTCATCCTTGGGAATCCTTAGATCCGGCATTAGCGGTAGGTTCTAAAGTAAAGGGTAAAATTGTTACTGTTGCAGATTATGGTGCATTCTTAGAAATCACTCCCGGTGTTGAGGGCTTGATTCACGTATCTGAAATGTCATGGTCTCAAAATTTACGCAGCCCGCAGGAATTCCTGAAAGTAGGTGACGAAATCGAGGCAGAGGTATTAACCTTGGATCGCGAAGAGCGTAAAATGAGCTTAGGTATTAAACAATTAACTCCAGACCCTTGGAAAAACATTGCTGAACGCTATCCTATCGGAAGCAAGCATAAAGCAGTGGTTAAAAACATGACTAATTTTGGTGTGTTTGTTGAAATTGAAGAGGGAGTTGATGGTTTAATTCACATTTCTGACTTATCATGGTCTAAGAAAATCAACCATCCAAATGAATTCACAAAAGTAGGTGAAGAACTAGATGTAGTTGTATTGGAACTTGATGAAGAAAATCGTAAATTAAGTTTAGGACACAAACAATTAGAAGAAAATCCTTGGGATACTTTTGAAACGATCTTTACGGTTGATTCTATTCACGAAGGTACCGTATTAAAAGTAACTGATAAAGGTGACATCGTAGCACTTCCTTATGGAGTTGAAGGCTTCTGCCCTAGTAAGCACAGCATCAAAGAAGATGGTAAAGCTTTAAAAGCAGAAGAATCCGCTCAATTTAAAATTATCGAATTCAATAAAGAAGCGAAGCGTATTGTAATTTCACATTCTCGTATTTGGGAAGATGAAAGAGCAGAAGCCCGTATTGAAGAATTCAATAATCGTAAGAAAGAAGCGAAAGCTGCATCAAATGCCGTTAAAAAGGTAAAAGATTCTGTTGAAAAATCTACCTTAGGTGATTTAGATGTATTGGCTCAGTTAAAAGAGCAAATGGAAGACGAAGAAGGTTCTAAGAAATCTAAATAAGCTTCCCTTCAATAAAAGTATGTGCCGCCCCATAAAAAGGGCGGCATTTTTTTTATAAATTCTTTAATGGTCATACCTACACTTTTTGGTACTTTTGGTAAATTAGAATCAAATTATCAGCACAATACCTTATGATAAAAAGACAGATCAACTTAGTTTTAATACTCATTATTATTTGCCCACTCCTCTCTTTTAAGTATGTTAAACCGCAACCCATCTATAAAGATCCTCGAAAGCCGATCAGCGAACGCGTCAAAGATTTGCTTAATAAAATGACAGTGGAAGAGAAAGTAGGACAACTTGCTACTTTATTAGGTTGGGAAATGTATACAAAGAGCGGTAAAGGCGTTACTGTCAGTACTAAATTTAAAGAAGCCGTGCAAAGAGAGCACATCGGCATGCTTTGGGCTACCCTACGTGCTGATCCATGGACTAAAAAGACATTAGAAACAGGATTGTCGCCTCAAGAAGCGGCGATGGCTACCAATGCTTTGCAAAAATATATGGTCGATAGTACACGTTTGGGAATACCACTTTTACTATCCGAAGAATGTCCTCATGGTCATATGGCAATCGGAACCACTGTTTTCCCAACTGCTATCGGACAAGCTAGCACATGGAATCCGACGCTAATACAAGAGATGGCGCAGGCAATTGCGGCAGAAACTCGCGCTGTTGGTGGACATGTTGGTTATGGGCCTATCCTCGATTTGGCGCGAGAGCCACGCTGGTCACGCCTGGAAGAAACTTACGGGGAAGATCCTGTTTTGAATGCAAAAATGGGAAGGGCAATGGTTACCGGTTTCCAAGGAACCGATTTGAGCAGTGGAAAAAATATAATCTCAACGCTAAAACATTTTACTGCCTATGGAGTACCCGAAGGCGGCCACAATGGCGGTAGTGTTACCGTAGGTCAAAGAGAACTTTATCAAAGCTACCTCCCTCCTTTCGGGGAAGCAGTTAAAGCGGGTGCTTTATCCGTTATGACCGCCTACAACTCGATAGATGGTATTCCTTGTTCTGCCAACCCCTGGTTATTAAAAGATTTATTAAGAAATCAGTGGAATTTCAAAGGTTTTGTCGTATCCGACCTCGGAAGTATCTCCGGTTTAGTAGGCAGTCATCATGTAGCAGCCAATGCTGCAGAAGCTGCAAGCCAGGCTATCAACGCCGGGCTCGACGCTGATTTGAGTGGTTACGGCTATGGCCGGGCCCTTTTGGCAGCAATTAAGGAAGGAAAAGTTACGGAGGCAACCTTAGACACCGCTGTGAGCAGGGTTTTATATCAGAAATTCGCTTTAGGTCTTTTTGAAAACCCTTACGTAGACATAAAACAAGTAAGTAGAACAGTACGAATTCCCAACCATATTGAGTTGGCGCGAAAAGTGGCGCAACAATCAATTATTCTATTAAAAAATAATGGAAATCTTTTACCCCTGAGCAAGTCTATAAAAAAATTGGCCCTTATCGGTCCTAATGCCGACAATATATATAATCAACTAGGAGATTATACGGCTCCGCAAGCGGAAGAAAACATTGTGACGGTATTAGAAGGCCTACAAGCTAAATTAGGAGCTGGCACCAGGATTGATTATGTAAAAGGCTGTGATATTCGAGATACATCGGAAATAGCTATCAGTACAGCAGTTCAAGCTGCCGAAGCTGCCGAAGTAGTCGTTATTGTCTTAGGGGGCTCCAGTGCACGTGATTTTAAAACTTCTTATCAAGAAACAGGGGCGGCGCAGGTAACTGCCACACAAGGAAAAATAAGTGACATGGAAAGCGGTGAAGGTTTTGATCGTGCGACGCTAGATTTGTTAGGAAAGCAATTAGAATTACTAAAAGCAGTTAAAGCGACGGGCAAACCGGTGGTGCTGGTTACCATTAAAGGACGTCCGCTAAATTTAAATTGGCCACAAGAGCATGTAGATGCCATTATAGATGCATGGTATCCGGGACAAGAAGGTGGAAACGCCATTGCAGATGTGCTGTTTGGCGATTATAATCCCGCGGGCCGCCTCTCCGTTTCTGTTCCTAAATCTGTTGGTCAGCTACCGGTTTATTACAATTATAAAAACCCTACAAAACACGATTATGTAGAAGTAGATGCTAAGCCCCTTTATTCGTTTGGTTACGGATTAAGTTATACCACTTTTGCTTACACCGATATTAGACATCAATTAACAGAAACACCTGATGATTTTAATTTAAGCATATCCTTTAAACTAAAAAATACAGGCAAATACGCTGGTGATGAAGTAGTTCAACTTTACGTGCGTGATGAGATCTCAAGCGTAGTAACGCCTATTTTACAACTGAAAAACTTCCAACGGATTCATCTGAAGGCAGGAGAAGAAAAAAAGATGGAATTTGTTCTTCATGCGGAAGATTTAAAGTTGTTAAATGCGCAGATGAAATGGGTTACCGAAAAAGGTAGATTTAAGATTATGATCGGTTCTTCTTCGGACAATATCCTATTGACAACGGATGTTGAATTGAATAAGGATTATAACTTGTAGTCCTTCCTATAAAAAGAGAGGGTGGACTGATGTGTCCACCCCTCAAACATTTATAGACCAATTTTAATATTTTCTGCTAATGGTTCGCATTAATTTACGTCCCAAAACAGTTTAGTGTTAACATTGTCTTGAGCTTTCACCGCTTCGTAGTTAGCTGCATTGTATACCGGCTCGGACGGTGGCAAATTAAATTTAACAGGTACTGTTTTTTGAATATCCGAATTTTGGACTACAAAGCTAAATTGCGGATAATCCAATCGCCTATTTTCAGACCAAGCTTGCACTGTTTGAATGACATTAAAGTGCAGCCATTTTTGTGTAGCAATTAACTGGATTTTATTGCTAGCTCCATCCCAATTTAGATTTGACAAATATGTATTTATCTGCGTTTCAGTAGGTGTAGCTGCCGCTGGAACAGTATTGTCGTTACTTCTACTTCTGATGTCTCGATATAGATCGACAGATTCTCTAACGGCATTCTCAAAAGACGTTTTCGCTAATCC
This sequence comes from Olivibacter sp. 47, assembly GCF_030372825.1. NCBI lineage: Bacteria > Pseudomonadati > Bacteroidota > Sphingobacteriia > Sphingobacteriales > Sphingobacteriaceae > Olivibacter > Olivibacter sp. 47. The sequence continues at coordinate 2,691,144 of NZ_JAUCNR010000001.1, read as the reverse complement.
GCTATTTCCATTTTTCAGATAGTATTCAGCCAGCAATAGATTGGTTTCTGAAGCCGAAAACAAAATACCGGGAAAATATTGATTTCTAGAAATGGTGGAACGATTAATAATAGAAACAGTTCCTCCTCTTGCTAAGTCGGATTGAGTAGCACTGGTCAATGATTGATCTAACCCTTTGAATTGTCCGTTCGCAGCTGCGCCCGGTTCAAAAATAAAAGGTAATCTCGGGTCTCCATTTCCGACCATATGATCAATCATCGTCTTACTAGCTAAGTTAGCATACCAGCCATCTGCTTCGAATGCATCTTTGATTCCTTTTGTATGTATACTATTATCATCTAAGCTATAAATATCGATTTTTGAGTTTTCATTATTTGTTATAATCAATGGGTAAGTAGATTGATTATTAATGATCTCAGTCAACTCTTGTGCTGCTCTTGAAGAAAAAGCAGAGCTCTCTGATACACGCATTAACATCCGTACACGCAATGAATTACAATATTTTTTCCACAGCGCAATATCACCGTTATTAATAATATCTTGCGTTTTGAAGCGAGCTTGAATAGCTTCACTTAAAGTGATTGAATTCAACTCATCACTTATCGCCTTCAATTCGTCTAACATTACAGTATAAATGTCCTCGGCTTTATCATAGGCGGGATACGATGACTGGTAATCACTTTTGTTGGTACTTAACATTCCCGCTTTACTCCAAGGAATATCACCATGTAGATCAACCGTTTGCTGTGTTTGATCGTAAAACAAAACTTTACCGGCTAGGAAAAAAATTCTTTTTTCCGCTTTTTCAGCATCTACGGAATTGTTATAAGCCGTTTCCAACTCTCTATATTGTGCGAGCCCTTCATAATATCGAGACCATCGATCTTCAATTGCAGCGCCACCAGGTAATAAGTTATTCTGTTCATTAATCCAACCTGTTATGTGTAGATATCGAAAAATAGTTGGCCGAAGCGTTACAAATAAATTTCCATAATCTGGTATAATTAACTGTCGATAACTATAAATCATTCCAGTAAACTGACGCTCAACCGTGACTTCAGTTACTTTTGACGGATCTCGGTAGAATTCATCAAACGAACTCTTCTTACAAGAGGTGGTATATATTAATGAAGCGATACATAGCCCCATTGTTAAAAAATATCTTTTCATAACTATTATTTTTAAAAACTTGCACGTAACATTAAACCAAAAGTTCGAGTAGCCGGACTTGTACCCGCATTGCTCACTTGATTAATCCAATTTGATCCGCCTGTCATTTGTTCAGGGTCTAAATCCTTAATGCTCCGGTAAATAAAGAACAGGTTTCGTCCGAAAGCTGATATTTGCAAATTTTTTGCGCCTAGCTTTGAGGCTAATGAAGAAGGAATTCTATATCCTAATGATATTTCACGCATTTTGATATAATTGTTCTTCTTAACATACAGTTCATATCTTGAATTTGAATACTGCGGCCCTCCCCAGTTATAGGTACTGTTATAATATACAGACTGCGGTATAATGTTATTGTTCGGTGTACCATCAGCGAGCACGCCTTCCATCAACATCCCATCATGGTATACGGTTTGGCCGTTAGGACCGACAGCTCCGTCATACGCGACGCCTCTTTCCCCATCCATATAATAGCTTAGACCGCCGTGCTCTGCATCCATATAGTTTAAACTTTCTTCAGTCAAACCTCTACTAGTCATCCAATTTATACCGGTAGGCATGGCGTGACCGCCCCATCGAAAATCTATTAATGCGTCCAAGGTAAAATTTTTATAAGTAAAGGTATTGATCAAACCACCAACCGCTTTGGGCATCGCATTTCCAGCCTTAATCCAGGTATCGGCGTCTAATTGATATAAACCGTTATCCTGAACAATCTTATTCCCATTTGCATCAGTAGCAATCGGGTGCACCATAATATCTCCCATTGGTTGTCCTACCTTCGACACTAATTGCGCAGCCTGGCCATCATAATCTCGGTGCCGCAATTCAGAAACACCTCCAGGTAATTCTTCTACAATATTTTTATTCATCGAAAAGTTCAGAACCGAACTCCACCGAAAATTCTCCCGTTGAATAGGGCTACCTGTTATAGCGAATTCCCAGCCCTTATTTCTCAACGTTCCAACATTCGCAAAGATTGAACTTGATCCCATTGAAATGGGAAGCGTATATTCAAGGATTTGATCTTTAATTAGGCCGTTATAATAGGTGATATCAAAGCCTAAGCGGCCGTCTAACAACCGTGTTTCCAAACCAAATTCATACTCTTTCTTCCGTTCGGGCTTGATGTCTTCATTACCAAAACCGACCGTTGGGACCGTATTATAAATGACCGCTGCTCCACCCTGCGTCTGAACGCCTAGGGTCTGTTGTGTATAACTTAATGCACTCTTGTAAATATCTGGGTAATTGCCCACAATCCCCCATGATCCTCTTAGTTTTGCGTAGCTGAATATTTCAGGAAGTGCAAATGCCTCATTCAAAATCAAACTCGAATTCACAGAAGGATAGTAAAGAACATTATTATCGGGATGCATCGTAGAAATACGCTCTCGACGCAAGGTTCCTTCTACAAACCAATATTCTTTTAAATTAAAATTTAATGTTCCGAACAAGGCATCTCGTAACATATTTCTGCGATAATTATACCTTGTACTGCCGCCTATTGTATTATTCGAAGCGTTAATATCAAACCAATCCCGAACACTTAACCCACCGGCCGTTTCTCTTTGCACATAAGTATCTTCGGATTTAGTAGCTGTATAACCACCCATCGCTCCTACTTTTATATCCGGATTGATCTGTTTGCTATAGGTCGCCAAAAGGTCCACGTAGTAAATATTGGCATTTTGCGAGCCTAAACCAAAGTATCCTGTAGTAGCATCATAAATTAAAGGTCTTTCAGTAGGTTGCTTATCTTCCGTTTTTAATGACGTCACATCTGCCGAAAAACGTGCCCGAAAAGATAAGTCACTGGTGATTTGATAGGTGTTGGTGACAGACCCGATCAGACGATTGGAATATTCATCATATTCCTTTGCTTTTGTATTCCAAATGTAATCCAATACATCCGTTTTTGCCCCATTATAACGGATATTTTCATCAGGGGTTAAACTTTGAGCATTCGGACCTTCCACCACATATTTATAGCCCAAACTCGTTTTGTATTTGTCTAGATACCATTCCGGATTATCAAAAGTGGAAATCATTCCCGTAAAGTTATTGATCATACGATCTGTCAGGAATGGTCGATTATGCGTGTGTTGATTGACATAATTGATTACAATATCTGTAGTCAATTTATCCCACAATTTGAATGAGGTATTAAGATTCGCGATATTTTTTTTATTATAGGAATCCAAGGATGTCATTTGGTTGTCCTGACGTGTTAAGGAGAAACGTGTATTTGAGTTTTCTCCGGTATGGCCTAATGCGAGATTAAAGATTGTATTGTTTGGATTGTTAAAGAACTTGCTATACGCATTTTGCGCTACATAAGGCCTTACCTGGCCGTCCCATGAAATTACGTCCTGACCATCAAATTTTGGCCCAAAATTTACCGTAGCGGGTAATAAGCCACGCGTTACACCATTAACGGCTAAATTGTCGTCGTAATAATAAAACAGATCATCCGCTTGGTCACTATCTAAGTAGGCTTTAGTATAACCAGGGCCTCTTACTTTTTGGAATCGAGGTAAATACGCAATTCGGTCGTGCGTATAGGTGGCATTGAAATCGATAGAATACCCCTTACCACCCTTACCTGATTTAGTCGTAACCAATACCACACCGTTCATTGCTTCTGAGCCGTATAATGCGGCAGCAGATGCACCCTTTAATATACTGATCGATTCAATATCTTCCGGGTTCAAATCCTCCAAGCCGTTACCTCTAGCCCGTTGATCACCCCAATAATCCGAGTTATTAAAACTTGTTTGACGCATGGGAACCCCATCAATAATTACCAAAGGTTGCGAATTACCTGTAATGGAATTGGTACCCCGAATATTAATATTAATACCTGAAGTCGCCCCTCCCGGTGCTGCTGAAATCCGGACGCCGGGTGCCTTTCCATATAAAGCGCCCGCAAAGTTTGGCGAACCCGTTTTAGTTAATTCCTTAGCACTCACTGTACTTGTCGCATAACCAAGTGATTTGGCTTCTTTTTTAATACCGAGTGATGTTACGACCACTTCTTCCAGTGCATTTTCATCATTCTGCATGGAAACGGTTAAACTACTTTGATTGGTAATCGCTATTTCTTGCGTGATATAACCGATCATCGAAAAGGTTAATGTTTCGCCTGAAGTCGCCTGAATGGAAAAATTACCTTTTGCGTCTGTAGAGGCTGCCTTACTGGTTCCTTTTACACGTACGGTGACCCCCGGCAAGGGGCCTTGAGCATCCGAAACGGTTCCTGTGACCGCTTTCTGTGCAAAGCTGCTGATCGTTATCATACAAAATAACACTGCAGCTAGTGCTCTTAAATAGATTTCTTTCATGATTTGATTGGTTTGTTAAAATTCGACTTAGTTGATTGATTCTTGATTAATTTTAAATTTAGATTTGGTTTTGACTTTATATCATAGGCAATTATTTAGCTTTTTAAAATCGATCGGTTCTTTCCATTACCAAGGTGGCTGCTCCCAATAACTCGGCTTCTTTATTTAGCGATGAAGACAAAATCGTACATTGCTCTGCTAACATGGGTATGCTAAACTCATTTACTGCTTGCTGTATCGGCGCCATCAGAATCCGGGATGCAACGGCTCCTCTACCACTTACCACGACGCCTTGGGGGTTCATGATGTGTATCAACGTAGCGATCCCTTTTCCAATAAGAAATCCTGCTTTCGAAAGTAAATTAACGGCTAATTGATCCCCTGCGTTAGCGGCATTTAAAATAACATCCACATCGGAAGCACCATCACCGGAAAACATGCCTTCCATTTTCGATGCATACCCATTTTGTATTTCTTTTCGGGCTTTTCCGGTCAGCACTAACAGCGAAGCATCAACTTCTAAGCAGCCTCTTTTCCCGCATACGCAAAGATTATTACTATCTGCTAAAGGGATATGGCTAAATTCGCCGGCAAAGCCACTATGTCCTCTAAATAACTTCCCATTCACAATCATACCCAAGCCAATCCCCCAGCCAACGTTTACCACCATCACGTCCTGCATTCCTCGGGCCACGCCGAAATTTAATTCCGCCAGTGCAATAGCGCTTGAATCATTGTCAATAAAGACTTCACAACCGATCCGTCTTGCTATATAGTCGGCTAGGCTCTTGTCGCCCAAACCGAAGTGCGTATTATTAATTCCCCTCTCTGCGTTTACAAAACCAGGCATTGCAATTCCAATCCCCAGGATATCAACCAGAGATAAAGGAAGTCCTTCTATATATTCTTTGATAAAGTTGATGAGATCATTCAGCGATTCACTGGCATTTTCAAGATTGATTACCCTCTCGTCAGGCTCTTTAATCTTTTCATTATGCAAGTTGAATACGGCTATTTTAGTGATGAGCTGATCCACAGAAACCGCTATTATGTATTTTCCTGAATCTCTATTAAGCTGATATTCATGAGCCCTCCTACCACCTGTCGACTGTGCATATTGGCTATTTATTATCAATCCTTGCTCCTTCAGGAGGTTGACATTGCTTGTAATCAGAGGTAAGCTTTTACCCGCAAGCTTACTGAGCTCATTGATAGCCATCGGTCCCCGATAATACAGATACCGCACAATATCTAGCTTTAATGCATTTTGCTTTTTAGGCTTTTCTTCCACAACAATTTAGATTGATGTAGCAAACATAAGTAAGTATATATCAAAAAGCAATAGACTTATTAATTTTTTTATCAAAGTTTAATATACTTATATAGGTAATAGAATAAAAATGGCTTTTTTTGTAACAAAAACGAAGATATTTTAAAACGCTTTTTATTTCCTATCTTTGCCGCAATTGTAACAAAAAAGAAAAAAGCACTTATCAAATGGCACTTCAATGTGGTATTGTTGGTTTACCCAACGTCGGAAAATCTACTTTATTTAATTGTTTATCAAATGCAAAAGCACAAGCCGCTAACTTTCCGTTCTGCACGATTGAACCGAACGTCGGTGTTATTTCTGTTCCTGATGAACGTTTGAATAAACTAGCTGAATTGGTTAATCCCCAACGCGTGGTTCCCAATACAATCGAAATAGTTGATATAGCAGGCTTGGTGAAAGGAGCGAGTAAAGGCGAGGGATTAGGAAATCAGTTTTTAGGTAACATCCGAACAACCAATGCCATTATACACGTATTACGCTGTTTTGATAACGGTAATGTGATTCACGTAGACGGATCCGTCGATCCGATTCGCGACAAGGAAATTATCGACACTGAATTGCAACTTAAAGATTTAGAAACGGTATTAAAGCGCATTCAGAAAGTGGAGAAAATGGCTAAAACCGGTGGTGATAAGGACGCAAAAAAAACCTTTGATATTTTATCCATCGTAAAAGTGCATCTCGAATCCGGTAAATCAGCTCGGACCGCTCCCATAACGGAAGACGATTTTGAGTATATCGGTGATTTAAGTCTCCTCACCGTAAAACCTGTTTTATACGTATGTAACGTAGATGAAGCGTCGGTAGTTAACGGCAATGCTTATGTAGATCGAGTAAGAGAGGCAGTAAAAGACGAGAAAGCAGAAGTTTTGGTTATATCAGCGCAAATCGAATCAGAGATCAGCCAGTTGGAAAGTTACGAGGAACGTCAATTGTTTTTGGAAGATTTGGGCCTTACAGAATCGGGCGTACATAAGCTTATACGGGCTGCTTATAAACTATTGAACTTAGCTACTTATTTTACGGCAGGCGTGCAGGAAGTTCGCGCTTGGACAATCAATAAGGGATTTACTGCTCCGCAAGCTGCCGGTGTGATTCATACCGATTTTGAGAAAGGTTTTATCCGAGCCGAGGTCATCAAGTATGACGATTTTGTTAAGTACGGTTCAGAGAATGCCTGTAAAGAGGCCGGAAAGCTAAGTGTAGAAGGAAAAACTTATATAGTGGAAGATGGTGATATCATGCACTTTAGGTTTAATGTATAAGAATTGAAGACCGGACCCTCCCAATAAAAAAGGCTATCCCCATTTGCGAGATAGCCTTTTTTGCTCACCCGAAGACATTGTTGGCGTC
>NZ_JAUCNR010000001.1:2505147-2683844 GCF_030372825.1 Olivibacter sp. 47 | reverse complement strand
GTCGGTGATCCCGAAGACATTGTTGGCGTCGCACCTTCCCCGCACCTAAGGCCGCCAAGAGAGCGTTCGAACCCTGCCTGCCCTACTGTTCTCATCCCTTCTTATACACGAAAAGCCTCTCTCTCGAAAGGCTTTCTTTGTTCACCCGAAGGGATTGTTGGCGTCGCACCCTCCCCGCACTTAAGGCCGCCAAGAGAGCGTTCGAACCCTGCCTGCCCTACTGTTCTCATCCCTTCTTATACACAAAAAGCCTCTCTTTCGAAAGGCTTTCTTTGTTCACCCGAAGGGATTCGAACCCCCATCATCAGAACCGGAATCTGACATTCTATCCATTGAACTACGGGTGAAAAAATATTCGGCAAACATAGATAAAATTGTTATCATATGCAATCATAAAAACACCTCTTATTTAAATATTGAGATAGTAAACTGACAGTTAATCGATTAATATCATTTATCATCCAATTGGAGAAAAACTTTATTTTTTCTATGTTTGAATAGCTAAATCAGGACGGTAACCTCTATTATGTTATACGACAGGCCTAATCTTCTTTTTAAAAAACATGGACAATGGGCTCCTCTGTTTATAAGACTGGTTGCCGGGTATCACTTAGTACAGGGCGTAATTGATAATATACTCAGCCAGGCGCGGATGCAGGAGTTTATTTCCTTTCTAAATGCGCATCAGTTTCCCTATCCATGGGCAGCATATGTATCAGTATATGCTCAGTTTATCAGTGGGTGCTTGTTCGTGCTCGGATATTATCAACGCTTTGCCGCTGCTTTTATGGTCGTTAACTTTATTTCAGCCATCTTGATTGCACATATAGGGGATGCTTATTCCGATACTTTTCCCGCGCTATTTATGCTCGCTGCCTCGCTTTCTCTCTTCTTTAGTGGCGCGGGGAGACTGTCCGTTGATTATTATCGACACAGAATGGGCAAACACAGAAAACGCTCATTGTTTTGATTGATTGTTATAGTTAAGCATCTTGTTCCCGTATATAAAAGATATAATCGGTGCTTGGCAAGTTATGTCCGCATAATTTCAAATGCTGTCCAATTTGGGCACGATGATGTGTGCCATGATTAATGACATGGGCAAGAACATCCTCCAGTCGATTGGCAAAGGCCGTGCCTCTTGAATTTTTGTAGCTAACGGATTTAACAAAATCCTGCTCGTTCAATGTATTTAAAAAGTTTACCCAATCGGTATTATTCCTAAGCACAATGGCCTCCATCTCCATGATGTCCCAGTCTGGCCATAAACTCCCTCCAACGGTATTTTCCCCCCAACATCTTTTTAACCAAATTTGCTGTGCAACCAGTAAATGTGCCATTAGTCCGATAGCTTCATCACATTCCTTCGCTATTTTCAGCAATTCAATAAGTTTTAAATTGGTAGCCTTGTCATAACCAAAAAGTTTGATAAAATAGGCTGACATTTTCATCATATATTATTTTTTTACAGATAACAAAAATGAACATTCTAATACGATCAACCAATTTATTTCGAAGTTTCCGTCAATTGTAATTTTAAACTGCTACAAATAGGTAGACCGTATTTTCCTTACATCCTTGCATTTTAGGATGCGAAGGATTAATTTTATGTCCAAAGCGCATGACGAATATGCTACAAGGCCCTAAGACATATTGCTTTAAACCGATTCAACCGAGCAGTTTACATGAATGGGCTGACATTTCTTATAAGGAATATATGCCGGCCCCGAGCTTACGGGGGTATATATATTGCTATTGGGAATTAAAAAGCCTTGAAAGATTGTCGACACCTCTTCCCTACTATGTTGTTTCAGATGGATGTATTGACATCTTCATTGATGTACATACCCTGTCGGACATAGATATTATGGGACTTTCCAACAAATACCATGCTTTTTCGCTCTCCCACGATTTCCATTACATTGGCATCCGGTTTTTACCCGCAGCTTTCTCATCCCTATTTAAGTTCAACGCGAGCGCATTAACCGATTATTGCGAGCCGTTAAATTTTGTAAACCGAGAACTGCATAAGCGTCTGAACAATTTGATCGCTCGGCATTGGGAGGCAGCTTATCGCCAACCCGACATGGTTTTTAATCTCCATCAACTTATCGAACCATTTAACGCCTTTTTCAATCAAATAGCAAGGCAAGCGACTGAAGTCGACTTTCGGTTTAAACTGGCTTTCGATAAAATAGTAAATACAAGAGGTATCATTGATATTGAACACCTAAATGTACCGGTAAGCTCAAGACATTTACGGCGCTTATTCAAGTTCTATGTTGGCGAATCGCCTAAAGCGTTTAGTAAAATAGTGCGTTTTCAAAGTTTATTGAGCCTCAATCCTACTGTGGAGACACTAAAGACGGAAAAGTTTTTCTATGAGTTGGGGTATTACGACCAGGCCCATTTCATTAAAGAATTTAAAAGAATGTGTGGTTTCACACCGGCTAAAGCATTCAAATAAATGTCCGTTAAATGTCCGTTTTTTACAATGACTATATGAAGACAGTTCGCATCTTTGTTAAAAAGAGACGATATGAAATTCTTTATGATAGCAATTTTCATAAGCCTAAGCGGTTTATCTTCAATTAATGGTCAAACAAAAGAAACCAATCTGAAAACAATGAAACTGAACGCCGGTATTATTACAGACAAGATTCAAGAGAGCAAAACGTTCTACACTGAAATTCTTCAATTTGGAATTACTTTTGAAAACGATTTTTATCTTTTGTTGCATACCCCAAATGAATCAGCAGAAATAAGCTTTTTAAAACCTTATCACGCCAGTCAACAACCGTTATTTCATGATCCATTTAATGGCAAAGGCCTTTACCTGACGATAGAAGTAGATAATGTTGAGGAGATGTATCGACAATTGAAGAGCAAGGGGGTAGAAATAAAAATAGACTTGCGCGAAGAGCCGTGGGGTGATCGACATTTTGCAATTCAGGATCCCAATGGTATCGGGATCGATATTGTACAGTATACCGAACAAAAAAACTAACCCGCATTTTTATCTGTCTGTCCGTTTTCAACACATTTTATGCAAACCAATATATTTTCTATTTTAGCTGAAAATTTGGCATTGCTAAAGATGCCCTTAAATTTTAAGGATAGGAAAACCCTTTTTAGGTAATACAAGTTAGCGTTTGTTATTGCGATCACCACTATGGAAAGCATACAGATAAATCGAGAGGCTTTAATTGAACGGTTTCCCGGCAAAGGAGGATGGTCATATATTTTGATTCCGGAGATATCGCCCGATTATCGTAATCATTTCGGACAAGTAAAAGTAAGCGGATCTATTGACAGTTACATGCTTGACAAAGTGATCCTCATGCCTATGGGCGACGGCAAATTATTTCTACCACTTAATGCCGGTATTCGCAAACAGCTGCAGAAGCAAGTAGGCGACACCGTACAGCTCAAAATCTATCTGAACAAATCCGCTCGGATAACAGAAACGGATTTCATAGAAATTTTAGCGGATGAGCCGGCTGCATTCCGGTTTTATGCTGCACTAGCGGACACGGAAAAGCAGTCATATCTCGATTGGATCAATGAAACAAAAAACGAAGAGGCGCAAATTGCTCGCATAGCCGATTCTGTAAACGCGCTTTATGAACGGAGCCGGTACGATAGGTCCGGCAAATAATTAGGCCGCCCATTTTTTATTCAAAAAATGAATGGACAACAAATTGCTCATAGCGTCCTATTGGCGTTACACCTGCATTCCCCTCTAAATTGAAAATATAAACTTCTAAAAGATATTTCAGAACTAGCAGCAGCGGCTATAACATACTGAAATCCCGTGCTTCCTCTCGTTTGTAATCCCTGTCTTTCCCAACGAATCTTCTTTCAACAAATCAGTGCAACACACGATAAAGGGAAAATGTGCGTTGAAAAAAGATGATATTTCGTAGAATGTACTAACTTTGGCGTACCATGTATATCATTAAGGTAAAAGGTGTAGCAAAAATTCCGGACTATGTACAGCTGCGAGATGAAAATTTTACGCTCTTAGCATATTTTCGTGTAGACCGACCGGATAAATCGTTAGAAAAAATAGGACTGGGAGATAAAGCATCGTACATAATGAAAATAGTTGAGGAGTTACCTTTTGGAAAAATAAAAGAAATAGAACTGTAACATGATTCCAAGTACCGTTATCAAACTTAAAAATATAGATATCTATCAACAGAAGCATCTTGTACTGTCAAATGTAAATTTACAGATTGATTCGGGCGAGTTTGTTTTTATGATCGGTCAAACCGGCTCGGGAAAGAGTAGCCTACTGAAAGTTATTTATGGCGATCTTCCCATATCGACAGGAGACGGATTAGTTGCCGGCTTCGACCTTGGTCGATTACATGACAGAGACATTCCATTCTTACGAAGAAAACTAGGAATTGTTTTTCAGGATTTTCATTTACTGACTGACCGCACAGTTGAAAAGAATCTGGAATTTGTAATGCGAGCCACTGGTTGGAAAGACAAGAACTTAATAAGAGAACGTATGTTTGATGTCTTAGATAAAGTTGGTTTACGTTCAAAGTTGAAGAAGATGCCCCATGAATTATCCGGCGGTGAACAGCAACGGGTAGTAATCGCCCGTGCGTTACTGAACGATCCGGAAATCATTCTTGCCGACGAACCTACAGGTAATTTAGATCCTAATACATCAGAAGAAATTGTCTTATTGCTAAAAGAAATCAGTCGGGCAGGTACAGCCGTTTTAATGGCTACCCATGATTATCAGATTATCCGCAACATGCCTTCCCGCATTGTTAAAACAGAATCCGGTATACTACATGATAACGTAACCATTTCCTAGCGACATTGTGCTTTAGCTGCCTACTGACAATCGTTGACATAATGCGTCATTATGTTCGTATTGAGTAACAAAGACTGACAGACTGGCTGTCTGCTATGCATTGGCAGAGGTTTTGTGCTGAAAAAAATATTTTTGAACTGCTTTTTAGAATTATGGAAGAACAACGCAAAAAGGAAAATATTGAGGAAAATCAAAATCTCGAGAACAAGGATATCGCGGAAGAGTTGGAATCAGTGAATGAAGCGCGCCAACATACGAAAGCAGGTCTTAACGATGATGTAGAAGAGGCCGAAGCGGATGTAGAAGTGGAGCAAGAGGAAAAACTTCAGCAAGAATTGACAGAAGCCAACAATAAATATCTTCGTTTGTACGCAGAGTTTGATAATTATAAGCGCCGGACCTCCAAGGAGCGAGTGGAGCTATTGCAAACAGCGGGTAAAGAAGTTATCGGCGACTTATTGACGGTATTGGACGATTTCGAGCGTGCACGTAAATCAATGGAAAATGCGCAGGACATCCCTTCTGTAAAAGAAGGTGTCGAACTCGTTTATCAAAAGCTTAAGTCTATCCTTAACAGAAAAGGATTAAAAGAAATGGAGTCAGTTGGACAAGAATTTAATGCTGATCTACATGAAGCAATAACGCGAATTCCTGCCCCAACACCCGAGCTGGTTGGAAAGATAATCGATGAGGTAGAGAAAGGTTATTTCCTTAACGATAAAGTTCTGCGCTACGCCAAAGTAGTAGTAGGTAGCGAATCATTATAAAGATGGCAAAGAGAGATTATTACGACGTATTAGGTGTATCAAAAAATGCAGAACAAGCTGAAATAAAATCAGCTTATAGAAAACTGGCAATAAAATATCACCCTGATAAAAACCCAAACAACAAGGAAGCGGAAGAGAAATTTAAAGAAGCTGCCGAGGCCTATGAAGTGTTAAGTAATCCGGAGAAACGTCAACGCTATGATCGTTTTGGTCATGCCGGGAACAGTGCGAGCGGCGGTTATGGAGGAGGTATGAATATGGAAGATATCTTCAGTAATTTTGGGGATATCTTTGGAGGAGGCAACCCCTTTGAAAGTTTCTTTGGAGGGGGGGGGGCAATCACGCGGAGGAAGGCGAGCTGTAAAAGGAACGAATCTTCGCATAAAGGTAAAGCTTACCTTGGAGGAAATCGCAAAAGGCGTTGAGAAGAAAATCAAGGTAAACAAGCAAGTTGTTTGTAAAACTTGCGATGGCAGCGGTGCTAAAGATAGGTCTTCAACTTCTACTTGCCGCACATGCGGCGGTACGGGGAGTGTAAGACGGGTGACTAACACCATATTAGGGCAAATGCAAACAACAAGTACTTGCCCTACCTGTAACGGTGAAGGAGTTGAGATCACAGCTAAGTGTACTACCTGCCACGGCGAAGGATTGGTACGTGGAGAAGAAACCATCAGCATCAATATCCCTGCAGGTGTAAGCGAAGGCATGCAGTTATCGATGAGCGGTAAAGGAAATGCCGCTCCTCGCGGAGGTGTACCGGGCGATCTCATCATATTGATAGAGGAAATTCCGCATGAGATTTTGAAACGTGACGGAAATAATGTTATATATGATCTTTATATAAGTTTCGTAGATGCCGCGCTTGGCGCCAGTATAGAAGTACCAACTATCGACGGTAAAGCGAAAATAAAAATAGATCCTGGCACGCAGGGAGGTAAAATTCTTCGTCTAAAAGGCAAAGGCATTCCAGAGGTAAATTCTTATCACAAAGGAGATCAGCTAATATACGTAAATGTGTGGACGCCAAAAGCGCTTTCCCAAACAGAGAGAGAGCAATTAGAAAAATTAAGAGAATCGCCGAATTTCAAGCCCCAACCCGGGAAAAATGAAAAAAGCTTTTTCGAACGTGTAAAAGAATTCTTCGAATAAGATGTTAGCATAAAATAAAAAAACGCCGAACGCAATGGTTCGGCGTTTTTTTTGCTTCTTGGTAACCACCTATTTTAACTTATGCCTGCCAATCTCTATACTGTCATTGTCAATGTTGACAAAAATAGACAAATAGTCAGTTTATACCGCATAATCGATTTTGTCATTTAAAAAACATACGATCAGTAAACGAGTAAGTTATATAACTATTGTAAAAAGCAAATAAAATTGCACTTTCTTTTAATTGTCATAGAAGTTTAAGATTGGTTGCTTATACAACTTTATACAAGCTCTACGTCATATTTGGCACATAAGTTGACTAATGCACGGTGAAAGTCAGTCGAAGCACTGACTATAACGTTAACAAATTTATATTAAACATGAAAAAATTATTTTTAACTCTAACTGCCGCTGTAGCACTAGCTTTTACAGCCAACGCACAAACTGAAAAAGGTAAACTCTTCCTAGGAGGATCTGTTGGTTATAATTACAACAAAGTGAATGGCACGGACCATTCAAACCAGAGTTTCAACATTGTTCCTAATGTAGGATACTTTATCAGCGATAATTTCGCAATTGGTACCGGTGTCGGTTATCGCTATGGTCAGTACTACACTGACGGTGCAAATGATGTGGATTTGAAAGTTAAGCAAGGAGCTTTTGTAGTCGCACCTTTTGCTCGTGCCTATAAAGGAAATGAAATGTTCAAATTCTTTGGTCAACTTTCTGTTCCCATGGCTTTTGGAAGCACAAAAGTAGATGGCACAAAAGTGTCTAGCACAACTAGTTTCGGAGCACAGCTTTCTCCCGGTTTAGCATTCTTTCCACATAAAAATGTAGGTATTGAATTAAGTGTACGTGGTCTTTACTACGGTAATGACAGGATTAAAGATGAGGCGACCGGATCTAAACAAATTACCAATTCTTTTGGTTTAGCTAGTGATTTCTTTGCACCTCAATTAGGAGTACAATTTTATTTCTAAACTTTTACGCAGCGAAACCAAAAGGGATGTGCTTTGCACATCCCTTTTTTATATATCATATGTTGTAACAAATAAGCACCTCGCCTATCTAAACGGTACAAGATAAAATGCTCATGCTGTCAATCAACAACATCGTAAAGCAATATGCGGAGCATCGAGCCTTAGATGACGTGTCCATGCATATTGAAAAGGGCACCATCTTTGGATTACTCGGTCCGAACGGTGCAGGAAAAACTTCTCTTATTCGAATTATCACACAGATTACCGCTCCTGATAGTGGATATATAATGTTCAATGGTGATGTGCTCCAACCGGAACACATTAGCAAGATAGGTTATTTACCGGAAGAACGCGGGCTCTATAAAAAAATGCAGATCGGTGATCAATTGCTTTACTTAGCTCAACTAAAAGGTTTGTCAAAAGAAGAGGCGAAAAAGCGAATCAAACATTGGTTCGAGAAGATGGAAATGCAGTCTTGGTGGAGTAAGAAAGTGGAAGACCTAAGCAAAGGAATGCAACAAAAGGTACAATTTGTTGCAACGGTACTTCATCAACCGGAGCTACTGATTTTGGATGAGCCTTTTTCCGGTTTCGACCCGGTAAATGCTGAAATTATAAAAAAAGAAATACTGGAACTACATAGCAATGGCACCACCATTATTTTTTCTACTCATCGTATGGAATCAGTAGAAGAACTTTGCGATAATATTGCGCTCATTAATAAGTCCAGAAAAATCTTGGATGGCCCGGTTATTGACATAAAAAACAGTTATCGGGAAAACAAATATAAAATAACATATATAGGCGCGCAGGTTATCGATCCAAATGATACGCTATTTACCGTGGAAAAACGACTTACGGATAATCATGCAACCACACTGTATCTAAAAATAGCAGAGGGAAAAACGATCAATCATATGCTCTCCTACCTAATCCCCCAGGTTGAAATACAACATGTAGAAGAAATCATTCCTACCATCCATGAGATTTTTATAAAAGAAGTAACGTCTATCAACGCCAACTAGCAGCATAATGAATAAAATAGTTCTTATTATACAACGAGAGTATTTAAGCCGTGTAAAAAAGAAATCATTTTTAGTGACGACCTTCCTCGTTCCCTTCTTGTTTATCGCTATGTACGCGCTTATTTTTTATGTCGCATTAAACAATCGAGAACCTATTACAACGGTTTATGTAGTAGATCAGTCAGGCTTTGTGGCGAACAAATTAGAAGACACGGAACATCTGTTATTTCTAAGCACAGATGAATCAATTGCTAGCTTGAAAAAGAAAATGGAACGTGGTGAAACAAGCTCGCTACTCCTGGTTGTCCCGGCCGGTGTGGCGACCTCCCAAACTGTTGAGCTATACGACACCGAAAAAAAAGGTATAGGTACCATCAACACGCTTGAGTCAAAATTAAATGACATACTAAGAGCGAAAGCTCTAGCTGACGCAGGAATTGACATAAATACCTTAAACGGTATAAAGCCGGCTGTGTCCATCAAATCAAAAGAACTTACGGTGGATGGAGAAAAGGACAGCCATGTTGGGACGGCCATCGGAATTAGCTTTGGCTTATCAATCCTAATCTACATATCCCTGTTTTTATATGGAAATCAGGTAATGCGTGGCATTATAGAAGAAAAGAGTAACCGGATTATCGAAGTAGTTATTTCCTCAGTAAAACCTTTTCAGCTGATGATGGGTAAAATTATCGGCGTTGGCCTGGTCGGAGTTACCCAATTTGTTCTTTGGATTATTCTCTCTGTAAGCTTCATGGCCGCAACCTCTGCCGTAATGATCAATTCTAAACCCGAAATGCATACGTCCGTTAAGATGCAAGATGGGGTTGGTAACGGTGAGGTAAAGCAGAACAATCAAGAAAGGCAGTCAAAAATGGAGGCTATTGTACAACAGATCAAAGCCATTGATTATCCTTACGTATTAGGTTGTTTTTTGATCTATTTCATTGGCGGTTATCTGCTATACAGTGCCCTATTCGCCATGGTAGGATCAGCGGTAGATAGCGAAACGGAAACCCAACAATTTATGCTGCCCATTATCATGCCGCTATTGTTTACCTATATGCTTTCTTTTTCCGTACTAATCAATAATCCACATGGTTCCTTGGCCTTTTGGTTAAGCATGGTTCCCTTCACCTCACCTATCGGTATGTTGGTTAGAATTCCATTTGGAGTCCCCGTTTGGCAACTATTGCTGTCGATCGCCTTGTTGGTTATTGGCTTTTTGTTAACAACTTATGCAGCCGCGAGGGTTTACCGCGTTGGAATTTTAATGTATGGTAAAAAGGCAAGCTATAAAGAACTATTCAAATGGTTTAGGTACAAAGGTTGAACGCTTTTTCGAACGCTAGTTTTGTCATTTTTGCAATTCCATTAGGAAACAAAATAAATAAAGGACAACTTTGCGCTATTTATTTTGAACACTATATAGATGAATCAAGAAACGCTCGATAAGCTAAACATACTTAATGAAAAAACAAGCGGTAAATATAAAGCGCTCCTTTATGATTGCGATGGAACTTTAGCAGACAATATGCTTGCTCATAAATTGTCATACAAAGAGGCCGCAGCTAAATATGGAATAAATTTGGACACCGACATTATCGATGAACTGGCCGGCTGGCCAACCAGACTTGTTGCCGATGAAATCAGTAGACGTTATAATGTGATGTTGCCGGATACGTTCTCCAAAGAAAAGACGGCAGTATTCTTCGAAAAATACATTGATACAACCGAACCTATCGCTTACGTTACTGAGCACTTAAAAGCAAATGCAGGCAATGTACACATCGGTGTTGTATCAGGAGGTACGCGCACTACCGTACAGCGGACGCTATCAGTACTCGGTTTGACAGACTACATAGAAGTGCTTGTTTGTGCCGGCGAAACGCCTAATGGAAAACCCTTTCCGGATCCTTTTCTCGCCGCCGCCAAAAAATTAGGAGTGGCGCCTAAAGACTGCATTGTTTTCGAAGATGGTGATCCTGGAGTAGCCGCTGCAGAAGCTGCCGGCATGGATTGGGTCCGAATTGACAAAATTTGATGTAAAGAATTCCCTGTTTAGCATCTGTTTTAATGTTAATAAAGTTTACGCTGCCACAATAAAACTTCAGATTTTTTATAGAGATTTGCTTGACAGGTCTAGTATTAACGCTCGACACGCTAACCGGAAAAGCTATTTAACATTTTTTTACATTTATTTTAACTATTCATTTTAGATATTTACCGCATGTTTAGAAGAATTAAGAGTAGGTTTCTTCGTTACTTATTGATTTTCATCTATTTCGTCATAATCTTCTTATGTGCGATCGAGTTAAATTTTTTAGGTCTCTTCGGCTATTCCCCTACTGCACAAGATATTAAAGCACCTACGCTTCACGTAGCCTCCGAATTATATACAGCGGATGGTAAGTTAATCGGTCGTTATTTTAAAGAAAACCGATCCCCCGTAGTTTATGATAGTATTTCAAAAAGCATTACACAAGCTTTAGTCGCCACAGAGGATATACGATTTTTTAAACATAACGGTGTCGACTTTATTGCAGTAGCATCCAGTCTATTATCTACTGCACAAGGAGATAAACGCGGAGGCAGTACCATTACCCAGCAGTTGGCAAAGAATCTCTTTCGGACTCGTTATAATCAATCGGCCGGTTTATTAGGTAATATTCCGGGTGTTCGAATGCTAATCATTAAAATAAAAGAATGGTTTACAGCTATCAAATTGGAGCGTCGCTACAGCAAAGAGGAAATCCTGACAATGTATTTAAATACGGTGTCATTTGGCAATAATACGTATGGTATCAAAACGGCGGCAAAACGATACTTCAATCAAAACACCAATGATGTTACGCCGCCC
Source organism: Olivibacter sp. 47 (assembly GCF_030372825.1). NCBI lineage: Bacteria > Pseudomonadati > Bacteroidota > Sphingobacteriia > Sphingobacteriales > Sphingobacteriaceae > Olivibacter > Olivibacter sp. 47. The sequence continues at coordinate 2,672,220 of NZ_JAUCNR010000001.1, read as the reverse complement.
CAGGCAGCCCTTTTAATAGGCATGCTCAAAGCAACCACTCTTTATAATCCGGTACGAAATCCCAAACGCTCTTTAGAAAGACGGAATATCGTCCTATCTCAAATGCAAAAGGCAGGCTTCATTTCACCTTCACAACTTAAACAATACAGGCAATCACCTATTGATCTAAGCTTAGGTACAGTAGATGAAGTGGGGAAGGAAGATTCTTATCTGCGTGGTGCGGTAGAGCGGTTTATCGAAAAATGGTGCGATGAGAACGGTTATGACCTTTACGAAGATGGGCTTAAGATTTATACAACCATTGATTCCAGATTGCAGCGCTATGCGGAGGAAGCAGCCTACGATCAAATGGCTGTTCTACAAAAAAGGTTGGAAAATACTTGGGGGAAAGAGCTACCATGGCGCGATTCCAAAGGAGAAGTAATTGAAAACTTTTTGGAAAATTTGGCAAAAAGGCTTCCAATTTACTCTTTTCTTGACAAGAAATTCAAGCACAACCAAGACAGTATTCTTTTTTACCTGAATCAACCAAAACCGATGAAAGTTTTCACTTGGGACGGTATGAACGAAGTTGAGTATTCCACGATGGATTCGCTTGCACATTATGCGAAAATGCTTAACACCGGCATGATGGTAATGGACCCTTATAGTTCGGAGATAAAAGTATGGGTGGGTGGTATTAACCATCAATTTTATAAATATGACCATGTTAATCAAGCGAAGCGCCAAGCGGGGTCGACATTTAAACCATTTGCCTATTTAACCGCCCTGGAACAGGGGATGTCACCTTGTGATAAATTTCAGGACAAGGCGGTAAAAATCAATTATGTTGAGAACGGTGAAGCAAAAACATGGGAACCGAAAAACGCCGATTGGACCTTTTCGGGCATCAATATGTCTTTACGCTGGGCTATGGGTAGGTCCATTAATTCCGTAACGGCCCAAATAACAGAAAAAGTTGGCTGGGATAATGTGGTAAAGACTGCCCACAAATGCGGCATAACCAGCCATTTAGAATCGGTGCCGTCGGTAAGTTTAGGATCAAATGACGTAACGGTTTATGAGATGGTAAGCGCCTATGCTACCTTTTTGAATAAAGGGAATCATGCAGAACCCATTTTGGTCAAGCGTATCACAGACCAAGATGGTCATTCTTTAGCAGAATTTAAACCAAAGACAAAAAGGGTCATTAGTGAAGAAATCGCTTGGTTGATGACTTATATGCTTCGCGGGACGATGGAAGAACCGGGAGGGACATCGCAAGCCTTATGGGAATGGGATCTGTGGAAAAAGGGTAATCAAATAGGCGGAAAAACGGGAACCTCTTCCGACTATGTGGATGGATGGTATATGGGTATCACGAAAGACTTAGTGGCCGGTGTTTGGGTTGGAAATGATGAACGCAGCATACACTTCCGAAATTCGGCCACCGGAGAAGGTTCGCGCACGGCCCTTCCAATCTTTGCTAAGTTTATGGAAAAATTATACCACGACCCGGAAAGCGGCTATACTTACGGCCCTCTTCCCGAGCCAACTGTGGCGATTACACGCGAATATAAGTGCCCAAGCCCGCGGATACGGATTCCGGACAGCACACGAGCAGATAGCCTCCCTCCCATTCTGAGTCCGATTTTGGAACCGCACAGTGAAGATGAGCTTCAACGAATCAATGAACAGCTTAAACAACAGCCGAATGAATAGAAGAAACCGAGTTTAAGTTGCGCAAATAAATTCTAAACGCTAAATTAGTATCCCAAATTGTACCTAAGCATCATATGAAGCACCTTATTCCGGCAAAAAAGAGATTTTACAAAACTATTTGGGCAATAGCCTTTACATTTTGTTTCATACCTACCGTTTTTGGACAATATTTTGGCCAAAATAAGATGCGATATAAAGCATTGGATTTTAAAGTAAAGCAATCACCCCATTTCGATTTCTATACTTATCTAAAAAACGATAGTCTATTAACTCGTTTCATGCAAGAAAGTGAGCTTTGGTACGAACTGCATCAGCAAGTTTTTAGAGATACATTTCTTCGGAAGAATCCCCTCATACTTTATAATAACCATCCGGACTTTCAACAAACTACTGCTATTGGCGGAGAAATAAGTATAGGTACGGGAGGTGTTACAGAAGGGCTCAAGAATCGCGTAGTAATGCCGATTATGCAAATCAATAACCAGACACGCCATGTTCTGGGGCACGAGTTGGTCCACGCCTTTCAATATCATTCCCTTATTGAAGGCGATTCAACCAAGCTGGAAAATATAGGAAATCTTCCTCTTTGGATGGTGGAAGGAATGGCCGAATATTTATCCGTCGGAAAAAAGGATGCTTTTACCGCCATGTGGATGCGAGATGCTTATTTAAATAAGGATATTCCGAGCCTTAGAGACTTAACAGAAAGCAATAAGTATTTCCCTTACCGCTATGGTCAAGCATTCTGGGCTTACATCGGTTCTACTTACGGGGATACAGTGATTGTGCCTTTTTTCAAAAACACCGCTAAGTACGGATATCAAGCGGCGATTAAATACACCTTTGGATATGACGAACCTACGCTGTCAAATTTATGGCGTACAAGTATCGAAAATGCCTATAAACCGCTTCTAATCGATACGGCTCAAGTACCAAGGGGGCAAATGATCATTAATAATAAAAACGGGGGTAATATGAATGTTTCCCCAACCATTTCCCCCGACGGTAAATACGTCGCTTTCTTATCAGAAAAAGATCTCTTCAGTATTGATTTATTCTTAGCAGATGCCGGAACAGGTAAAATCATACGAAAGCTGAGTAGTCGACAGAACAATTCGCACATTGATGAGTTCAGTTATATAGAAAGTGCAGGATCCTTTTCCCATGACAGCAAGAAATTTGCGTTTAGTGTGTTTAGCCAAGGGCGCACGAAATTGTTGATAGTCGACGTGGAGACCGGTAAAACACTTGCTACAGAAAGTATGGGAGATATCGGTGAGTTTGCTAACATAACCTGGTCGCCCGATGGAAACCTCGTGGCATTCTCGGGACTTAAAAACGGATATAGTGATATCTACTTATATGATTTGTCAAATAAGAGCTTGACCCAACTTACCAACGACTGGTATTCCGATTACCATCCTAGTTTTTCAAGAGATGGTAAAAAAATTGTTTTCAGTACCGATCGTTTAAGCTTAGAAAGTGGTTACGAAGGAGTTGATATTCCATTGGGCTTAGCCATTATCGATATAAGTACAAAAGAAATCCGGAAGATCGATATCTTTCCGGGCGCCAATAACCTGAACCCCCAGTTCTCGGCAGATGATAAGCAACTTTATTTCCTGTCAAACCGTGATGGTTTCAGGAATCTATACCGTTACACGTTTTCGTCCGGAAAAACTGAACAGCTTACCGATTATTTTACAGGAATTAGCGGAATCACCGAATATTCACCCGCTTTAAGTGTATCTGCAAACGATGATATTCTCTACTCATATTACCGTTCGCAAAAATATACCATCTACAATGCTAAACCAAGCGACTTTACGGCGAAGGAGGTACCAAATAACGAAGTAAATTTTAACGCAGCGCTACTGCCACCTCCTCAATCACTGGGTGTAGATGTAGTTAATAGTAACCTTCGAAACTACAATATTTTTCAGCGTATTGGTAAGTCGCTCATAAAACCGGTACCATACAAACCAAAATTTCAATTAGACTATTTACAGGGAAGTGGTGTCGGCGTAGCCGTTGGCAGTAGATATGGCGCGGGCTTATCCAGTGGGATCCAAGGTATTTTCTCCGATATTTTAGGACGAAATCAATTATTTGCCGGGGTTGCTATTAATGGGGAGGTATATGATTTTGGCGGTCAATTTGCCTATATCAATCAAAAGGGAAGAATCAGTTGGGGAGGGTCTATTTCTCATATTCCTTTTATGTCCGGATTGATGAGCTATGGGAATGAGGAAATTAACGGAAACACCTATTTTACGGAGAATACGGATATTATACGTACTTTCCAAACACAGATAGACGCTTTTGCCGCTTACCCCCTATCGAGAACAACTAGATTTGAACTGGGGGGCGCAGTAGCCCGCTACAGCTATCGGATTGATCGATTCTCTAATTATTACGACCCCAATACATTCTATTTCTTAGGCAGTGACAGAAGAAAATTATCAAAAGAAGAAGCGAGCAGAACCTATGGAGGTAATTTTAATTCTTTTACCTTGCAGCAACTAAATGCGGCCTTTGTTGGTGATAATTCTTATTTTGGTGTAGCTGCCCCTTTAAGTGGTTATCGGTATAGATTAGCTGCCGAAAAGTATTTCGGCGATTTTAATTTTACCGCCTACACCGCTGACCTGCGTAAGTATCACCGTATTAAGCCTATCTCCCTGGCTGCGCGTGCTTACACATACATGCGTGTTGGTAGTGGTGAGGATCAATTATATCCGCTCTATATAGGCTATCCATTTCTCATCAGGGGCTATGAATCTGCGTCATTCTACAATAATAACGGCAACGTTTATCAAGGGTACAATGTGAATCAATTGATGGGTTCCAGAATAGCGGTAGTGAATCTAGAAGCAAGGTTACCATTTACAGGCCCGGAAAAGCTGGCAGCCATTAAATCCGGGCTACTATTCTCTGATTTAAATGTATTTTTTGATATGGGACTCGCTTGGAGTGCCGGAGATAAGATTGCTTTCAAAAGTAATCCGGATAAAATTGGCGAACAGGTTAACCCAGATGGATCAACTGTTGACATCTACGAACGAGTTCCTGCTATGAGTGCCGGAGTCTCTTTACGGGTTAACATCTTTGGTTACTTTGTTTTAGAACCGTATTATGCTGTTCCTTTTAACAGAAAGGATCTAAAATTTGGTACTTTTGGTCTTAACTTCGCGCCGGGATGGTAAATTGTTTTAATTGATTTGACCTTACACCGGCTTCATGCACACCCATCATCACCAAGCTCTCATCGAGGAAAAGCGAAGAGGTTGTTGTGGATTAGCAACTAAATTATCTATGCCTAAACATAAACTTAGATCCTGCCAATCTTTATTTTTTGCTCTAATAAGACGTTCTTTTTGAGAACGCGTAAAAGCAGATAACACATTGAAGCGAGCAATACCTAACTCCTCTGTATCAATTTCCTCAAAATAAACCAATCTGGAAACCTTGGCAGCTGTATCAAAAAAAAGTTGCCTATGCTCCTTATAAAATGTCATTGTTTTAAACAAATCATCGGTTAATCCTACATGTAAATATTGTCGGTTACAGTCTGTCAATATATATACAAATCGCTTCATAACAAAATACACTAATATTTTTCGCTAATTGAATTTTATTTACTAACTTTATTGGCACAATGATACTAACAATTTTAGTAAAAACAAAATTATTTTAAAAATGAGCAATATCGCATCAAATCTTAAATACCTCAGAAGAAAAAAGGGGCATACACAACAGCAATTCGCTGATTTAATGGAAATTAAGCGTTCTCTTGTTGGCGCTTATGAGGAAGATCGTGCGGAACCGAAATACGAGTTGCTAAAAAAATTCGCATCCTATTATGAGTTAACTATGGACGAACTTGTCAATGAAAAAATTGACGATAAATGGAAGCCTACTCCGAAGGGTGATTCATCCAGTGTCCGTGTTTTAAGTATTACGGTCAATGAGGATGATCGTGAAAATATTGAGCTTGTACCGGTTAAAGCGAGCGCAGGTTATCTAAATGGCTATGCCGATCCGGACTATATTAGTGAATTGCCAAAATTCAGATTGCCTTTCTTTAAACAAGGAACTTACCGCGCATTTGAATTGAAGGGAGATTCCATGCTTCCTTTACAACCTGGTACGGTTGTTATTTGCGAGTACGTTGAAGATTGGTTTGATGTTAAACCCGATCAGACTTACGTCATTATTTCGAAATCCGATGGAATTGTTTATAAAAGGATAGCGCATAAATTTAAGGAAGAGAAAGGATTGAAATTGCTTTCGGACAACAAAGTATATGAACCTTACTGGGTAGAAACACCGGATATTTTAGAAATATGGAAAGCCAAAGCATTTATTAGTACAGAATTTCCAGAACCGACGGCAGAGCCAAGCTTAGAAACTCTTACCACCATGATGGCACAAATGCAAAAAACAATAAGTGGTATGAAAACCGAATAAAATACTGTTCATCAAACCGAAAAAACAATATAACAGATGAAAAACATAACGGTAATTGGTTCAGGAACCATGGGTAACGGTATTGCGCACACCTTTGCTCTTCATGGCTATTCGGTATCTCTTGTAGACCTAAATGAGCAGGCCTTAACAAAAGCCATAGATATTATACAAAGAAATTTAGATAGGCAGATTAGTAAAAGTAAACTAACTGAAAATGAAAAAATCGCTACTTTAAATAATATAACGACGTTTACAGATTTAAAAGGAGCCGTTGCCGAGGCGGATCTGGTCATTGAAGCGGCAACAGAAAATGAGGCTGTCAAATCGCGCCTCTTTAATGAATTGGACGACCTTTGTGCTGATGCTACCATTTTAGCTTCTAATACTTCGTCTATTTCCATTACACAACTCGCTTCTAACACAAAAAGACCGGATAAAGTCATTGGTATGCATTTTATGAATCCGGTTCCAATGATGCAATTGGTTGAAGTGATAAGGGGTTATCGTACGAGTGAAGCAGTTACCAATACAATTTTTACTTTGGCAGCCAAACTTCAAAAAACACCTGTCATTGTACAAGACTACCCTGGTTTTATAGCCAATAGAATCCTCATGCCGATGATTAATGAAGCAATTTACAGCCTATATGAAGGCGTTGCCGGTGTGATGGAAATTGATACGGTTATGAAGCTCGGTATGGCGCATCCAATGGGCCCACTGCAATTAGCAGATTTTATAGGTTTGGATGTGTGTTTAGCTATTCTAAAGGTATTACACGAAGGTTTCGGAAATTCTAAATATGCGCCATGTCCGCTATTGACCAATATGGTAGCTGCGGGCCATCTGGGAAAAAAATCAACTATTGGATTTTATGATTATCGACAATCTGATGCCAAGGAACTTATAGTTGCTAGCAGGTTTTCGAATTCGAGATTCTAATATTTTCCTGATTCACTGACTTATAAATTCTTCACTCCTTTAGATTGTTGAAAGGTAGTGCGTTCTGTCAACGGCTGGCTCATCAGTTTAGCTATCAAATCGCTCCAACTGTTTTAATAAAGTTGCGAAATCTTTAGGGTACGGGGCCTCAAAACTATAGTCTTTTCCATTTATAGAGAAACTCAATGCTCTAGCATGTAAAGCAAATCGTTTCATAATTGGGAGTTCTTCTTGTCCTTTACTTAATGTATAGCCCCGTTTAATCTGTGAGAGATAAACGGGTTTGCCTTTATAAAGACTATCTCCTACAATAGATGCATGTTGCGTAGCGAGGTGAATTCTAATTTGGTGCATGCGACCCGTTATTGGCCTACACTCCACCAAAGTATAATGCTTAAAATAAGCAAGCGACTTAAACCACGTTTCGGCTAATTTGCCATTCGCTTTATCAATGGTAACGTTTTTATTACCCAGATTCAGAATTGGAAGGTCCACCTTTAGGTCCTCAAAGATGTGAGTTCCCCCAATAATAGCATGATAAATCTTTTTCACTCTTCTCTTCTCGAACTCGATAGAAACAGAGCGATAGGTATCAGGATTTTTAGCAATTAATAATAAACCGGAAGTTTCTTTGTCGATACGATGACAAACTTGCGCGTCCGCATGGTATGACTTCGCCATTCGAAGTATGTTAATTTCTCGCCCCTCTCTTTCATCCAGCGATGCAATAAATGGTGGTTTATTTACGACGATTAGATTATCATCTTCGAAAATGATGAGCTGATTGAACTTCGGAAATTTAAAATTAAGCGCTTTTTCTTCCATAGAAGTGCAAAGGTATAAAAAGAGGACGACATGTTCGTCAAAGAGCGATCATTTACTTTAGGCTTAAAGTTCCGCCAAAGGTAAAGCAATGAAAAAAGAGGATCCTTTTTCCTTCCCTTGACTTTCTGCCCAAATCTTTCCACTATGAAGTTCCACCAAGGTTTTAACGATCGATAGTCCTAAGCCATTACTTCCTTCTTTGCCCGTTGGCACAGAACTTAGACGGGCAAATTTTTTGAACAGTTTCTTCATATCCTGTTCAGAAAGGCCTTGCCCTTGATCTCGAATTTCAATTAAAGCCTTGTTATCTACCTCCTTAGCTATCAAATTAATCGTTGTATCAGCATATGCGTATTTGGAAGCATTACTTAACAGGTTTTCAAATATCTCGCGTAATCGTGCTTTATCACCGGCGACAGGCCGTTGAATAGTATTTTCGAAAACTACCCGCTGTTTTTTTTGGTTGGCAATAATCTCAAAATCCGTCAAAAGATCTTTAAGCAATGAATCAAGCACACACGGCTCTATCTTAAGCTTCATTTCGCCATCTTCTATCTGCGATAAATTTAACAGATCGTTCAAGCTCGAAAGGATAAAATCGGATGATTTGATAATTCGCTCGGTCATTGCCTGCGTCCCTTTATTCTCCTTTGCCTCTCGCTGAATCAACTGCGCGTAAAGCTTGATGGATGTTAGCGGATTTTTAAGGTCATGAACGGCTGCGTTCATTAAATCAGTTTGTACCCGTACCGCATTGCGTGTAGCTAAACGAAATTTCAACTCATCCATTACTATGGACGCAAGACTCTTCAACATTTCCAACTGCTTCTCTGACGGATATTTAGCTGTAGGATGACTAACACAAAGTGCGCCGATTTTATACCCATCAGGCGTCTGAAGTGGCGCAGCAGCATAGAATCCGATACCAAGCGCTTTTAAATGTTCCGGATTTTCAAGTATCTCCGAAGCCTCTTCTATATTATTAATCACGGCTACTGTGTCCTGTAAAATCGCCCAAGAACAAAGACTATCAGTACGGTTAGTATAGCGTTCAAAATGGCCTGTAGTATCTGATTTTAAGAATACCGTTTTTTCGTCGACAAAGGATATAAATGCGCCCGCAACTTCAAAAAACTCCATAGCCAACTTCGCAATCTTATCGAACGCGTCTTCCGGTGGCGTATTCAGAATATCATACTTATACAGCTTCCGCAAACGGTCCTGCTCGTTCGGAGGAATTATATTGAGCCACTGACGATAGATTCCCATAGGTAGCAATTATGTCGTAAAACTATAATTATAATTTCAACTATCTTCTTTGAGATCATTGATATCCCTTAAGATGATTTTTTATTGACACAATTGCAAGATACAAAAAATGGGCGACCTCTTTTCGGTAAAGGAAAAATTTGTAAGGCTTGGATGACTTTACTTCCTATATATCCCGAAAATGAAAAGGATCAGGTAAAATTCGAAATCTCAAAGGGCGCCACAGAAAGATTAAATGGAAAAGGGGCTAAGCACCCCCTTTAGAAATATAATGAATTAGGCATCAAATTTATACCCAACTCCCTTTACGGTAGAAACATAATCATCCCCTATCTTCTCTCGCAGCTTTCGAATGTGCACATCAATGGTTCTGTTAGTTACCACAACAGAATCTTCCCAAATACTCTTCAATATTGTTTCTCTAGTATAAACTTTTCCAGGTTTAGAAGCTAATAAGTATAACAATTCAAATTCTTTTTTTGCAAGAACAATTTTCTCATCGTTCTTATATACCAAAAAGGTTTCCCTATCGATTACAAGGTCGGCGATTTCAACTTTATTTTCTAAAGTCTCTTCTCCTTTGCTGTTTCTTCTCAAAATTGCATTAATCCTGCTAATCAACGCCCTTGGTTTAATAGGCTTCGCGATATAGTCGTCAGCACCAACATTAAAGCCTGCAATTTCGGAATACTCTTCACTTCTTGCTGTAAGAAATACCATAAAAGTGTTTTTAAACTCCGGCATGCTTCTCATAATCCGACAAGCTTCAATACCATCCATTTTCGGCATCATGATGTCAAGTATGATGAGATCCGGGTTTATCTTCCGTGCCGTTGATACAGCTTCCTGTCCGTTAGTGGCCGTAAAAACCGAATATCCTTCACGCTTTAAGTTATATTCAATTAGTTCGACTATATCGGGCTCATCGTCAACGACTAATATCTTGTATTTAGCACTGCTCATGTTCAATAATTTTAGGTCTAAATTATGTACTTAATTGCAAATAAAAGTTAAGACAGTATTAACAAATTGTTAATGATCACCCATTGCTTGACATCTAGTTAAAATTATAGCGTTTTTTCCAAAAAATCTGCCAGTTTTTGTCCTCTTAGATTTTTAGCAACAATAATACCCTCCGGATTAAGCAGAAAAGACGCAGGAATACTTGAAATTTTGTATAATTCTGCAGCTTTACTATTCCACGCCTGCAAATCTGATACATGTGTCCAAGTTAACTGATCATCTTTTATTGCTTTCAGCCAAGCAGCTTGATTATTATCCAAGGACACCCCTAATATCGTAAAATTTCTATCTTTATAAGTATTGTATTGTTTTACAATATTGGGGTTTTCCTCTCTGCAAGGCACGCACCAGGATGCCCAAAAATCGACAAGGGTATATTTACCACGGAAGTCCGACAGCTTGACTGTCTTCCCTTTTTGATCCATTAATTCAAAATCGGGCGCTTTCTGCCCCACCATTAGCGGTTTCAATTCAGCCATATGGGTAACAAAATCTCGCACGGCAGCATTTTTAGGAAATTTATCCTTTATAGTGTCGGCATAGGCCATCATTTCCGCTTCGTACTCTGCGGGATCTAATGAACTTATTGCATAGAAGCCCGCTAAATTGTTAACATTTCGATTAGCGAAGGCCAATACCTCTTTTGAAAATTGGTCCAGGTTGTTTTTATATTTCACAAACAGTTCATCCCTAATCTCTTTTTCTTTTGACGGCTCCCTTTTTAATCGCATTTGAAATTCGCCTTCTATTTCCCTGGATATGGCAGAATAACGGGTATTAATTTCACTAAACTCCTTTATTTTGCTAGAAATTTCGGAACCAATAACTTCGTAATTTCCACTCGGATCTTTGATATTGGCCTTAAAGCTCACCTCTTCGCCGTTGGAAAGAACAAAAAAGTAATTATTTTCTCCAACTTTTAAATTGTAAAACTGCGGGATAGGTGCCGTTCTCCGAAAGCGAAACTTATTATCGTCATTCAAAAAAGCTGAATCTACAACCTCCCCTCCTTCATATAAAAAAACTTTTTTGACCTGATCGTTGTTGATAAGCTCGCCGTTCAAGACAAACTGATCCTTATTACTGCAAGCAGCCAAAACAAAAATACTTAGAGCTCCTAATATCTTCTTCATCCGTAAATATTTAGTTCAAATTCATTTAACCAACAAAAGATTTCGCCTTTTCAAGAGCAACGGTTAAACCTGAAGAATCCTTTCCTCCTGCTGTTGCATAAAAAGGTTGACCACCACCACCGCCTTTTATTTCTTTTGCCAGCTCCCTAACAATTTTTCCCGCATCCAGCCCACGGCTCACTAAATCATCCGATAATACTACAGTTAAATTAGGTTTACCATCAAAATCAGCGGCTAATACTAAAAACAGACCATTATCGATTGCCTTTTTTATAGCAAAGGCTAAATTTTTAACAGCATCTGCATTTGGTAACTCCACTTGCTCACCGATAAAACGCACTCCATTAATGTCAATTGCCTTTTCTACAAGCACCTGCCTTAACTGTTGGGCCTTTTCCACCAATGATTTTTCTACCTCTTTTTTCAGTTTACTGTTTTCCTGTAAAAGACCGGTAATAGCGGCACTCAGATCTTTAGGATGTTTAAGTAAGTTTTTCAACTCATTGATCAACTCATCCTGCCTATCAATAATTTCTTCTGCCCGTCTACCGGTAATAGCTTCAATGCGTCTTACACCTGCGGCAACGGCACCCTCGCTCAAAATTTTGAAGAAGCCGATATTTCCGGTATATTGGACATGCGTTCCGCCGCATAATTCTTTTGAAAAGTTTTCATCGAAAATTATCACCCGTACAAAGTCACCGTATTTCTCACCGAATAAGGCTGTCACTCCCATATCAATAGCATCATTATACGGTACATTCCTTCGTTCATCCAAGGCTAAATTTTCTCTGATTTTTGCATTGACAACTTGTTCAACTCTTCTTAATTCTTCATCGGGAACTTTAGCAAAATGGGAAAAATCAAAACGGAGCACCTCTTCGCTTACTAAAGATCCTTTTTGATTTACATGTTCTCCCAAAACTTGCTTTAGTGCTGCGTGTAACAGATGGGTCGCTGAATGATTACTTTGGATATCCCGACGCCGATCTTCAGCTACCTTCGCAAAAAAAACACCTTCAAGATGCGAAGGGATTTCATCAGAAAAATGGATAATCAATCCATTTTCCTTTTTCGTATCAACAATCTGAATCGTTTCTTTCGATGTTTCATGTATTAAAATTCCGGTATCTCCCACCTGTCCACCACCTTCCGCATAAAATGGTGTTTGCGACAACACTAATTGGTATTGAATCTTTCCCTTAGCTGAAACTTTACGATATTTAAGTATCTTCGTTTCGGTTGCTAAGTTATCATATCCTACAAAGTGTGTTTCTCCATCTTCACTTACGGTAACCCAGTCGCCCGTATCAATCGCAGTCGCAGCTCGTGAGCGCTCTTTTTGTTTATTCAACGCATTTTCGAATCCCGGCATATCTACTTTCCATCCCTTTTCCCGAGCCATCAAATCAGTCAAGTCGATCGGAAATCCATAAGTATCATATAATTCAAAAGCGAAATCCCCACTAACCAGCCCCTGATCAGTGTGATAGCTTTCAAAGCGCTGGATACCGGTTACTAAAGTTCGTAAAAAAGATAACTCTTCTTCCAAAACAACTTTTTGTACGAAATCCTGCTGTTTGTAAAGTTCATCAAATACGCCTTTAAACTGCTGAGCCAGCGGAATCACTAATGTATTTAAGAAGGGCTCTTTGAAATTTAAAAATGTATAAGCATAACGAACGGCTCTCCGCAAGATCCTTCTAATTACGTATCCCGCTTTGTTGTTAGACGGAAGCTGTCCATCTGCAATAGCAAACGAAATGGCACGAATATGGTCAGCCATTACGCGCATCGCAATGTCCTGCTGCTCGTTTTCGCCATATTGTACCTTCGCCGCTTTCGCAATTAACTGGATAAGCGGCTGAAAGATGTCCGTATCATAATTGGAAGTTTTGCCCTGCAATACACGTACCAGGCGTTCAAAGCCCATACCCGTATCCACATGCTTTGCAGGAAGAGGTTGCAAGGAACCGTCTTTTAAACGATTAAACTGCATAAAGACATTATTCCATATTTCAATTACTTGCGGATGATCAGCATTGACCAAGGTGCTCCCATCAATCATCCGACGCTCTTCGTCGCTTCTACAATCCACATGTATTTCAGAGCAAGGCCCACACGGCCCGGTCTCCCCCATTTCCCAGAAATTATCCTTTTTGTTTCCCTTCAGGATGCGGGTTGAATCAATATGTTCTTTCCAATAACCATAGGCTTCGGTATCTTCCGGTAAACCTTCCTCGCTGTCTCCTTCAAATACAGTAACATATAATCGGTCTTTATCTATTTTGTAAACATTGGTTAAGAGCTCCCAACTCCAGGCTATTGCCTCTTTTTTGAAATAATCACCAAAGCTCCAATTGCCCAGCATTTCAAACATAGTATGATGGTACGTATCGATACCAACCTCTTCTAAATCATTATGTTTCCCCGACACCCTCAAACAACGTTGCGTATCTACAACCCTTGAATACTTAATGGGAGCCTCACCCAAAAACAGTTCTTTAAACTGGTTCATCCCGGCATTGGTAAACATCAGGGTTGGATCATTCTTTACTACGATCGGTGCAGAAGGTACTATTTCATGTCCCTTGCTTTTAAAAAAAAATAAAAATGCTTGTCTTATTTCTCTACTAGTCATTCACTAGAATAATTAAATATGTTCCAACGGCTATCTTAAAGATGCACAAAGTTAAGCTATTTCAAGCACGATCGCTAACAGAATCGGCTCTTATTAAAAAAGCTGTCCAAAAACCACTTACCATGTGCTTCCAGACAGCTTACTAGACAAAATCAAAATTGATTATTTGCTTAATTCCGCATAATACTTATGAAACAAAGGAATAGTTTCAATACCTTTAAAATAGTTAGCGATATCATACTTTTCATTTGGTGAATGAAGATTATCACTATCTAGTCCAAAGCCCATTAAAACCGTCTTCAATCCTAATTCCTTTTCGAATAAGGCAACAATTGGAATACTGCCACCACCTCTACATGGAATCGGTGCCTTTCCAAAAGCCTCCTCAATTGCTTTTTCGGCAGCTTTGTAGGCCGTACTATCTGTTGGTGTTACAGCCGGTTCTCCACCGTGATGAGGTGTCACTTTCACTTTTACATATTTCGGAGCTAAGCTTTCGAAATGCTTTTGAAATAAACTCGTAATAACAGCAGACTGCTGATTGGGTACCAGTCGCATCGAAATTTTTGCTGATGCCTTTGATGGAAGAACTGTTTTTGCCCCTTCGCCGATATAACCACCCCAGATTCCATTAACTTCCAAAGTAGGGCGAATCCCCGTGCGTTCAATACTTGTATAACCTTTTTCACCCCATAGCTCCTCAACTCCAAGATCTTTTTTATATTCATCTTCATTAAAAGGAGCTTGGTTTAGTGCTTCTCGTTCTTCCGCACTTAATTCAATGACATCGTCATAAAACCCGGGAATGGTAATATGGTTATTCTCGTCATGAAGTGAAGCGATCATTTTTGCTAAGATGGTCGCCGGATTTGCCACAGCTCCACCATAAACGCCGGAATGAAGATCTCTATTGGGACCTACCACTTCTACTTCTAAATAGGAAAGTCCTCTTAAGCCGGTTTCGAGTGATGGGGTTTCCAAACTGATCATGGCGGTATCCGATATTAGGATAACATCAGCGGCTAATTTTTCTCTATTTGCTTTAACAAAAACGTCTAAATTTTCAGATCCTACCTCTTCTTCTCCTTCGATCATAAACTTGATATTACAAGGCAGTCCACTCGTTTGTTGCATAACTTCGAAAGCCTTTATATGCATATACATTTGTCCTTTATCATCACAAGCACCACGGGCAAAAATTTTGCCGTCGCGCACGGTAGGTTCAAACGGTGGCGTGTGCCACAATTCCAGTGGTTCCGGTGGTTGCACATCATAATGTCCATATACGAGAACAGTAGGTTTAGTTGGGTCTATAATTTTCTCCCCATAAACAATTGGATTGCCAGCTGTCGGGCAAACTTCTACATTGTCCGCACCGGCAACCTTTAGTTTTTCAGCAATATAATCGGCCGTTTTTAAGACATCGCTTTTATACTTTGAATCGGCACTAACAGATGGAAAGCGTAGCAATTCAAACAATTCATCCAAAAATCGTTGCTTGTTTGCTTCAATATAGTCTTTAATGTGTGACATAATTTATTGTGTTTGTTGCAAACCTACATAAAATCGGTTAAAATCCCATGTAAGCTCACGATGTCTCCATATTAGTTCCGTACTATATTCACACTATATCGGCTATATAGAAATGCAGGAAAACAAGAAGCGAAAGCGGATACATACTAAATGACAGGTGGGCCTGACGTGGAAATAAGGTGGACTTCACGTGGACTTGACGTGGATTCGAAAATTGAGATAGAAGATTTAAGATTAGATCAGGGAGACTAATACGAATCTAAGCCAATTCTATCAATTTACAAAATTCAAAGGATTGGATTTAAAGTATAAATATTTCGTAAACTCATCTTGCTTTTAATTAAGTTTGCATTGTCGCTTCCCAACCCTTAAAAGGGCTAACTCCGAATATTCTTAAGCGTTTTTTATCACAACATATACATATTGTAATGATTCGTTTCTTACAAATTTATTTAGATGCCTACCGTGGTTTATCCCGCCCGGCCTGGATGCTGGCACTTGTCATGTTTATCAATAGAAGTGGAGCCATGGTACTCCCTTTTTTAGGTGTCTATATGACAAACAAGCTCAACTATTCTATAGAAGATGCAGGAATCATTTTAAGTTGTTTTGGTATCGGCGCGGTTAGTGGCTCTTGGCTTGGCGGGTGGCTAACCGATCGTTTTGGGCATTTCAGGATACAAACGTGCAGCTTATTCTTAACCGCTCCACTTTTTTTCATTTTGCCTCAATTACAATCCATGGAATCACTGGCTTTTGGAATTTTCTCATTGAGTCTGATATCAGAGACTTTCCGACCTGCCAATTCAGTATCCATTACCCATTATGCGAAGTCCGAAAACATTACAAAAGCCTTTTCCCTCAATAGAATGGCTATTAATTTAGGTTTTTCAATTGGTCCTGCCCTAGGTGGTTTTCTGGCTTCCGTTTCTTATGATCTTCTATTTTATGGAAATGGCATCACCTGTTTAGTGGCCGGTATTTTGTTTTTCTTTTATTTCAAAGGAAAAAAGGGCCACCAAAAGAAAAGAGAAAATAACATTGAGCATACTTTTCCTCGGCGCTCACCTTATCGTGACACACCTTTTATGCTATTTAGCATTCTATGCACGCTTTACGCAATCTGTTTCTTTCAATTGCTTAATACGCTTCCCTTATTCTACCGTTCTGTCTATCAATTGAGCGAATCACAAATTGGACGGATACTCGCTTTTAGCGGTTTAGTGGTTTTTTCCCTGGAAATGCTGGTAGTGCATATTGCCGAAAAAAAGCTATCGACCGCAAGCGTTATTATAGTTGGCACATTATTATGCGGTGTATCCTACGTGCTTTTAAATCACCACACCGGTCAGTGGATATTATATTTTTCTATTTTCATTCTTTGCTTATCTGAAATTTTGGCTATTCCTTTTATGGCAACGGTTACTGCCAATAGAAGTGGCAAAAATAATCAGGGAGCGTATATGGGATTAAATGCTTTGGCGTTTTCGGGAGCGCATATTATATCTCCTTACATTGGAACGCATATCGCTGCTACTTATGGTTTCACTGCCTTGTGGTGGGGAACCGGAGCAATGACAGTAATCACAGCTATTGGGTTTTTATGGGTATTCCGGTTAATGAAGCGTTGAAAAAACACAACGCTTCATTGATGTTTGCTACCTCCGCGCTTGACTATACAGCAACATTTCCCTTTATACCTCCTATAAATGAAGGAATCTGTTCTAAATAATCCTTTTGACTGAGCAAACGAACAAAAGCACTGCCCACGATGGCCGCGTCTGCATACTGTAATGCATGATCAAAACTTGCCTGATCAGTAATGCCAAAGCCAACAACCAAGGGATTGCGAAGATTCAAGGCGTCGACGCGTTGAAAATAATGCGCCGTTTGTTCAGATACTACAAGATTTTTACCTGTAGTGGCATATGAAGATACCATGTAGATGAAGCCCGTGCTTAATTCATCGATTTTTCTAATACGCTCTTCCGAGGTTTGTGGTGTAATCAAGAAGATATTACTAATATTATATTTCTTAAAAACTTCTTGATAAAGCTCTTCGTATTCATACATTGGTAAATCGGGAACAATAACCCCATCGACACCCGCTTCCGCGCAAGCCCGACAAAACCTCTCCACTCCATACTGCAACATTGGATTTACATATCCCATTAACAATACCGGAATCTGTACCTCTTTCCTTAACTCTTTTAATTGGTTGAACAAAAGATCAAGTGACATACCATTCTTTAAAGCCTCTTCCGAACTGTGCTGAATTACGGGACCATCAGCCACCGGATCAGAATACGGGAAACCTATCTCTAAAAAATCAACACCCGATGCTTCCAATATTTTAGCTAACGCAATGGTACTATCTATATGCGGATAACCGGCAGTATAATAAATAGAAAGCAATTTTTTATCGCCCTTGTTATCAAATAATTGTTTTATTCTGTTCATTCTAGTGCTTTTTCTATGCTTATCTAAAATTGAAATATTTCATATAATTGTCCAAATCTTTATCTCCGCGACCCGACAGGCATACAACTACATTATCCGAAGGTTTAAATGACATTTTTTCCAACTGTGCCAAAGCATGAGCACTTTCAATGGCTGGAATAATCCCTTCTAATCTGGTTAATAAAAGTCCTGCTTGCATCGCTTCATCATCCGTTATGCTCACATATTTTGCACGGCCGATTTTATGTAAAAATGCATGCTGAGGACCAATACCCGGATAGTCTAAGCCAGCGGAAATAGAGTAAGGTTCAATCACTTGCCCATCACTAGTCTGCATCAAAATAGTTCGACTACCGTGTAAAACTCCTTCTTTTCCAAGCACGGAAGTTGCTGCCGAGTGGCCGCTATTTACCCCTTTCCCGGCAGCCTCTGCGGCAATCAACTGTACCTGCTCATCGTCTAAAAATGGTAGAACATTCCCATTGCATTACTTCCTCCACCTACACAGGCAATCGCATAATCAGGTGTTTCCCGACCGGTTTTTTCTAAGAGTTGGCTACGAGTTTCGGCAGAGATGACCGCTTGAAATCTTGCAACCATATCAGGATAAGGATGTGGGCCTACTACAGAGCCAATGATATAGTGCGTGTCTACCGGGTTATTAATCCAATCGCGCATAGCTTCATTTGTAGCGTCCTTCAAGGTTTTACTTCCTGACGTTGCGGGACGGACTTCTGCTCCCATCATTTTCATGCGGGCTACATTAGGCGCTTGCCTATTGATATCTATTTCGCCCATATAAACCACGCACTCAATTCCCATCAGTGCACATACCGTGGCGGTGGCAACACCATGCTGACCCGCTCCGGTTTCAGCGATGATGCGTTTCTTTCCTAAACGCTTTGCCAGCAAAATCTGTCCGATGGTATTATTTACTTTATGAGCACCTGTATGGTTCAAATCTTCTCTCTTCAAAAAGATATTGGCACTGTATTTTTCAGAAAGCCGCTGAGCCAAATAAAGCGGAGAAGGTCTTCCAACGTAATCTTTCAGCAGCTGCTCGAATTCTTTTTTGAAGCCATCTTCGTTCATAATTTCCAAATAACGAAGCCGTAGCTCCTCTATATTCGGGAACATCATTTCCGGGATGTACGCCCCCCCGAAATCCCCATAATATCCTTTTTCATTGACCTGATAACTACTCATTTTATTCTTTCAATTTACATTCTTTTTATACTGTATCCTCTATAAAAATAAGTCCACAATGGTAGAGGGGAACCAATTTGGATTTGTTGGAAGCACTCATCGTAATAAACAACAAGTCTGATTAAGGTGCATGTACTGCAACATTTTAACAGCGGCTACTAGAGAATATTGATCGCAGTAGCGTTAAATCCTTGAGTCCCGGACTTTCTTCAAATTTTGAATTTACATCAAGGGCATAAAGGCGCGGATCGTTTAAAGATAAGGCGCTCGCGATGTTTTCCGGACCAAGACCACCACTCAAAAAGAAAGGTTTTTCCAGTTTATATTGTTCGATTAGCGACCAGTCGAAAAGTTGTCCTGTTCCTCCGTATCCCTGGCTTTTCGTGTCGAAAAGAAAAAAATCAACTAAAGCTTCGTATGCGTCCAATTGTTGCCAATCAAAATCCTGCGAAATACCGAAGGCCTTAATAATCGGCACGTTTAAATCTTTTAAGGTCTTCACAAAAGCAGGGTTTTCATTTCCATGTAACTGTATAGCCTGCAAGTTGTAACTATTTTTTGCTGCCCTTATCCGATCGGTCGAATCGTTGACAAATACACCTACCTTTTTGACCGATGATAAAGCGCTCAAAAATTCAGGTGATAAATCAGCAATATAACGTTTCGATTGCTCATAAAATATAAAACCTAGGTAATCCGGCTTTAACAAAAGGACTTCCTCTATGTTTGCAGGATATTTCATGCCGCAAATTTTCAGCTTAGCTTGCATATCAATAAATTGCTTTTTCTTTTTTAACCAATCGATTAAAGCTAAGGAGCGCCTTTTTTGATAATAAAGATGCCTCTGCTTCATAATAGCAATCGGCAAAAGACTTACTTGGACAAATGGTTTGTATCGCTATAGCCGCATTGCACAACACTACATTTTTTTGCGCAAAGGATGCCGTACCATTTAAAACATCCATAAAAATACGTGCGGCCTCTTCAATCGTTTCTCCTCCATTTATTTCATTGGCTCGTACCTTATCAAATCCAATAGATTCCAAAGACACATACTGTTCTCCCTTGTTTCCAATCACCTTAAAATCGCCTGTCAATGATATCTCGTCGTAACCATCAAAAGCGTGCAGTATTGAATATCTCTTGTTGGTCTTCTGATAAAGATACCCGTAAAGCCTAGCTAATTCCAAGCTAAATACACCAACCGATTGGTAAATTGGTTCTGCTGGATTAACTAGCGGCCCAAGCATGTTAAAAAAGGTCTTCACGCCTAGCTCTTTTCGTATAGGAGCCACAGTTTTCATTGCCGGATGAAATAAGGGGGCATGTAAAAAGCAAATGCCGGCTTCGTCCAAGCTTCGATAAATTTCGCCAGGTTCATTTGTAAAACGATAGCCCAAAAATTCCATGACATTAGAGGAGCCGCATCCCGAAGATACTCCATAGTTGCCGTGTTTTGCAACCTGATACCCAGCTCCGGCCACTACGAAGGAAGCAAGCGTTGAAATATTAAAAGTGTTTTTTCCATCTCCCCCCGTTCCGCATAAGTCAATCAGTTTATAGTCTTTAAAATCTATTTTTAGACATAAGTCAAGCATGGCATCCCGGAAACCGGCTAATTCCTCTACCGTAATATTGCGCATACAATATGCCGTCATAAATGCTGCCATTTGTGATGAATTGTATTTACCGGAAGTAATATTGGTTAGTATTTCGTAAGCCTCTTCCTTTGTAAAAGTTTTACTTTCAAACAAATGTGTTAATATTCTTTTCATCTAATGTTAATTTTTATATACTGCACGCCATTTTTACCTTTTTAAAAGATAGTTTCGCGCAATTTTATTTGTGAAGAAACTAATCCAAATCAGTTTGCTTTAAGCCATAAAAAAAAGGCTTGCGATATGGCAAGCCTTTTTGTTATTTCTTATTTAGATGCACTACAAAATGGTTTTGCCACGATTATCCCTCGTGCCACCACCAATTTATATGAGCAAATGTTGTATTCATACTTTCTAAAGCAAATATGAATAATTAGATTAATATTTGCAAATATTTTTGGCATTACACTTTAAGCTTTGATTAGAGGATTCTTTTCTTTTGCAAAAAGAGTAAACACTTTTTTATCCACCCAAGCAGGGAAAAATTTATTCATCCATACAGCAAGCTTTCCTTGAGTTGTCATAATCAAGGTGCGTTTTCTTGCGGCAATTCCATTTGCAATAAGTGTAGCCACTTCCTCGGCGGTCATCATCTTTTCTTCCTCCATACTTGTTTCTCCGAATTGCACGCCATCTTTATTAAGCGCCGTATTTCTAATGTTGGAGGCTGTAAAACCCGGACAAGCAAGCATTACGTGCAACCCGGTTTTTAAATTTTCTACGCGTAACGACTCCATAAAGCCATTCATCGCAAATTTAGAAGCTGAGTAACCCGTGCGTCCCGGTAAACCCCGATAACCGGCTATTGAAGAGACTGCTACAACTGAACCTTTAGATTCTAGCAATGCAGGCAATGCATATTTCGTACAATAAACCGTACCCCAGAAATTTACATTCATTAGATTATGTAACACGGATAAATCCAGGTCCTTGAACAAAGCCCTCATGCTCAATCCGGCATTATTGATCAGGACATCTATTTTTTTAAAGGTTAATAAGGCTTGCGCGACGAGTTGTTTACAAGACTCCTCATTAGCCACATCGCATTGAATAGCAACTACCTGAACATGAAATTCTTTCTCAAGATCTTGCGCAATCTGACATAAGGCAACATATTTTCGAGCAGCCAGCACCAGGTTAGCACCTCGTTTGGCCATTTCTCTCGCTAAAGCCAGTCCAATACCAGATGAGGCGCCGGTTATAATAATCGTTTTATTTGTCATCATTATCGTTATACGGCAGTAGGCACTTTTTTGTAAACTCAGTTTATAATCACGGAAATGACATTATTTTACGCTATACTACGTTCATAGGGTACTCTGGTAACGATGGATCGACCCAGTGTAACTTCATCAACATATTCCAATTCACCGCCGAAGGATATTCCCCGTGCTATTGTGCTAATTTGAACATTAAAATCCTTCAACTTTTTATAGAGGTAAAAAATCGTCGTGTCGCCTTCCATCGTTGCACTCAGCGCTAGGATGATTTCATGGACATCATTTTCACGTAAACGGCTTATCAGACTATCAATGCTCAAATCGGAAGGCCCAACTCCATCCATTGGTGAGATTAGCCCTCCCAAAACATGATACACTCCGTTAAATTGATTCGTATTTTCGATTGCCATTACGTCTCGCGTATCTTCAACCACGCAAATCAATCCCTTATCCCTTTTGGGGGCGTTGCAAATTTCACAGATCGCTTCGTCAGCGATATTATGACAAACAGCGCAATAGCATATTTCTGATTTCAATTTAGTTAAGGCGTCACTAAATTTAGTAACATCATCGGCAGGTTGATTTAGCAGGTGCAATACCAAACGCAAAGCTGTCTTTTGTCCTATACCAGGTAAACGACTGAATTCATTAACCGCGTTCTCTAATAGCTTAGAAGAAAAGTTCATAACACAAAGGTAAGCGAAAACTGACAGAAAAGTTCATAGATAAAAAGGTAAAAAATTTCATTACATTAGCAGAAAACAGTTTCTAGCGTATGAAGAGACTATTTATTACTGAAATATAAGCGTATGATAACAAGTGAAGACAAGATAAGAAAAGCGTTTGAGAATAAAACCTGGCAAGAAATTAAGGTAAAAGATTCCTGGCAGATTTTTAAGATTATGGCCGAATTTGTAGAAGGTTTTGAAAAATTAGCAAAAATAGGCCCCTGTGTTTCGATTTTCGGATCCGCTCGGACTTCGAGGGATCATAATGACTATAAAATTGCCGAAGCGTGTGCCCGTTTACTTACAGAAAGAGGTTACGGTGTAATATCCGGTGGTGGCCCAGGTATCATGGAAGCGGCCAACAAAGGTGCTTACGAAGCCGGCGGAAAGTCTGTAGGCCTGAACATTGAACTTCCTTTTGAGCAATTCCACAACAAGTACATTGACCGAGATAAGTTACTGGAATTCAATTATTTTTTTGTAAGGAAAGTTATGTTTATGAAATATTCCCAAGGCTATATTGTGTTACCTGGAGGCTTTGGAACCATGGACGAGTTATTTGAAGCCATTACGTTGATACAAACAGGCAAAATTGCTCGCTTCCCGATTGTTTTGGTTGGTAAATCATACTATGGCGGCTTGTTCAATTGGATAAAAGATAGAATGTTGGAAGAGGGGAAAATCAGTGCAGAAGACCTTAATTTATATCGCTTGGTGGATACGGCTGAAGAAGCTGCGGGCCATATATTCAAATTCTACGACAAGTATTTACTTAAACCTAACTTTTAACGAGAAGCTTATAAGCTTTATATTCGTTGCCTGCCATAATCGGTAACGAATATTGAGTTTCCAAACAAGGAAACAAGGTTGCATATTGAACAATTTTATCTATGTTTGTACATCACATAAACACACAGATCCCTATGTTCGGTTTTTTATCAAGCATACATTGGAATATCGAACCCGAGATTTTCCGCATCGGTGGATTCGGTCTCCGTTATTACACGTTATGCTTTATGTTGGCGTTTTTTTTTAGTTATGTAATATTACTAAGGATTTTCAAAAAAGAGGGAAAGCCACAAGACTTGTTAGATCAGCTGACCATTTATGTGTTTATAGGAACGGTATTAGGAGCTCGTTTAGGCCATTGCTTATTTTATGAATTCGATTACTACAAAAACCATCTACTGGAAATGATACTCCCTATTAGGAATGTAAACGGGCATATTACTTTTACAGGTTTCCAGGGTCTAGCAAGCCATGGCGGGGCTATTGGTATCATAATAGCTTTATTGCTTTATTGCCGCAAAACAAAAATAAATTTCTGGTGGATAGCCGATCGCCTGGTAATCGTTGCTGCGCTTTCGGGCGCCTTTATTCGAACCGGCAATTTTTTCAACTCCGAAATTATTGGAAAACCAAGTCAACTCCCTTGGTCAGTTATTTTTTCGCAGGTCGACAACATTCCTAGACATCCTGCGCAACTTTACGAAGCAATAGGTTATTTAATAATATTTATTTTATTATTAAACTTGTATAAACAAGGGAAACATGTCAAACCTGCTTTTTTGTTTGGCTGTTTCATGGTCTTGGTGTTTGGGCTCCGCTTTATAGTTGAATTCGTCAAAGAAAATCAAGAAGCTTTTGAAAACAGCATGGCATTCAATATGGGGCAACTGTTAAGCTTACCTTTTGTGGCTATTGGTTTATATCTCATTTTTAGAAAAAGAGACCAAACAGGCTTAAAGACTAAATAGGTGTTGTTTTTTCTATTATTCAATACAAGCAGTGATGAGAGAAGATAAAATAAAGACGTTTGAAAATATCTTGCGAAAACATGGCCTGAAAGTTACCCACCCGCGGCTATCAGTATTGGAGAAGATTTTCAACAAAGACACCGCGACCTCCCAACCCGATTTGGAAAGATCAATTGGAGAGGATATTGATCGGGTTACGCTTTATCGGGTTTTAAGCGCGTTTGAAGAAAAAGGTATTATTCACAAAATTTTCGATTTACATGGCACAGCCACCTATGCCCTTTGTTCAACACAGTGTAAGAGTCACGAGCATCACGATGAACACGTGCATTTCACTTGTTCGAATTGCAATAGTGTGTACTGCTTAGAGGAAATCACGTTGCCAAACATCAGTACGCCATCAGGTTTTACGATAGAGCAGGTGTCGGTTAATGCCATCGGCATATGCAATAAATGCAAAACGTTAAAGGACGCTTCTGACGCCTAAATTTGATATAATTTTAGAACTATCGAGTAGTTCGAATGTTATTGTAATTAATAAGCATAAATTTTACCTTAAGCTAAGGCAATCCTATTTAAAAGCTGTTATATGTCTACAAAAAAAGCAAATGCAATTAAGCAGGTACTTTCCCAACTGATAGCCGATGTGTTCGAAAAGTCAGGAAATAAAGCCTTAAATTATAAACAAGTGTCTGCTAAACTAAATATTGCAGACCCAACTTCAAAAAACACTATATTATCGATCCTTCAAGAAGAGTCGAAATCAAAATCAGGTCTATTTAAAGAAGTTGAAACAGGCAAATTTACTTTGCGGGAGTTGCATACCTTCATCGTTGGCAAAGTAGATATGACAGCCGATGGTTCTGCTTATATTGTTACCGAAGATGAATTCGAAGAGGACATTTTTGTAGCGCCTAGAAAGCTTCGGAATGCACTGCATGGGGATACCGTAAAAGTTTACGTTTATGAAAAAAGTAGAGGCCGCAAAAAAGAAGGCGAAGTTGTAGAAATAATTGAACGATTTAGAAGTGATTTTACCGGTATACTGAGCATATCCAAACGATTTGCTTTCCTAATTGCCGATGACCGAAAAATGCTTCATGATATCTACATTCCTATTGAGGATTTAAATGGAGCGAAAGATCAGGATAAAGTCGTTGTTACTATTACTGATTGGCCGCAGGGCAGCAAAAATCCCGTTGGCCGTGTAAAGCATGTACTAGGGAAGCAAGGGGAAAACAACACTGAAATGAATGCTATCCTTGCTGATTTTGGTTTCCCTTTAGCATTTCCCACAGCGGTAGAGCAAGAAGCAGACAAAATAGAAGAGGTTATTAGTCCAGTCGAAATAAGTAGAAGGAAAGATTTCCGAAGCGTTCTAACCTTTACGATCGACCCAGCCGACGCTAAGGATTTTGATGATGCCATTTCTTTCCGAAAAATGCCGGATGGCAATTACGAAGTAGGTGTGCACATTGCCGACGTAACATACTATGTTCAACCGGACAGCGCCTTAGACAAGGAAGCATATGAAAGAGGAACGTCAGTTTATCTGGTAGATCGTGTGATTCCTATGTTACCCGAAAGGTTATCGAATAATTTGTGTTCATTAAGACCTAACGAAGATAAACTCTGTTTTTCTGCCGTATTTATCATCGATGATCAAGCTCACGTGAAAGAGCAATGGTTCGGAAGAACCATCATTCATTCGGACAGACGCTTTACCTATGAAGAGGCACAAGAGATTATTGAGAACAAGGAAGGCCAGTTTAGCGAAGAGCTTCTGATTCTCAACAAGCTCGCATATATTCTTCGTGATCGTAAATTTAAACAGGGGGCGATCAATTTTGAATCAACTGAAGTTAAATTTAAACTCGATGAAAACGGCAAACCACTAGGTGTTTATACCAAAGAGCGAAAAGACGCCCATAAATTGATTGAGGATTTTATGCTTCTAGCCAACAGAAAAGTGGCGGAATTCATAGGCAAACAAGGCAAAGGAAAGAATAAATTGCCTTTTGTTTATCGGAGTCACGATGCGCCCAATGAAGAAAGTTTGGCATCGTTTGCACAGTTTGCCGCTCGCTTTGGATACAAAGTCAGTACTAAATCAGAAAAAGAGATTGCAAAATCTTTAAATACGTTAATGCACGACGTTGAAGGTACCAAAGAACAAAATGTCCTTACTACCTTGGCCATCCGATCAATGGCAAAAGCCATTTACACTACAAAAAAGCATAGTCATTACGGACTGGCTTTTGACTATTACACACATTTCACTTCACCTATCAGAAGGTACCCGGATGTGATGGTACATCGTTTATTAGCGCACTATCTGGCAGATGGAAAGGCTGTAAATGAAGAAATGTACGAGAAGATGTGTACCCACGCATCACAAATGGAAAAGAAAGCGGCAGATGCGGAGCGCACTTCCGTAAAATATAAACAAGCGGAATTTTTACAGGATCAGATCGGCAGTGTTTATTCCGGCATTATTTCAGGCGTCACAGAGTGGGGAATGTATGTTGAAATCGAAGAAAACAAATGTGAAGGGATGGTGCGACTGCGAGACATTACAGATGATTTTTATTCGCTTGACGAGAAGAATTATGCTATTATTGGCCAGCGCAAAAAGAAACGCTATCAGCTAGGCGATGAGGTACAGATAAAAGTGAAAACGGTCAATTTAGCAAAACGTCAGATTGACTTTACACTCATGAGTTAAGCAGAAGTTTCGCTTTTAAGGCAAAGATTTCTTTAATAGTAATACATGAAAGGTGATGTGAACTAATTTTTCTATCTTCGTGTCATGCATTCTATAGCAGCATTACAGACTATTATTGGCGAGGCCTTAACAGAAAGAAATTTTCCAGACAATCCAAATACCCTATACGAACCGATCAAATATTTTTGGCAATCGGAGGCAAGCGTTTAAGACCGGTTCTCACTTTATTGGCAGCTGAATTATTTGGGGCAACAATAAAAGAAGGCCTTCCAGCGGCCTTGGCTATCGAAATGTTCCATAATTTCACCTTAATGCATGACGACATTATGGATGAAGCCCCACTGCGACGAGGACAGGAGACCATCCACAAAAAGTGGGATATCAATACCGCTATCTTATCCGGGGATGCAACCTTGATTCGGGCATATCAATTGCTTGCTGAGTGCAAACCTGAGTTGCTTGCTGAATTGCTGAAAGTTTTTAACAAAATGGCTCAGGAAGTATGCGAAGGCCAGCAACTGGATATGGATTTTGAAAAACTAGCGACGGTAACCGAAGAAGAATACCTCCATATGATTCGTCTAAAAACGTCCGTATTATTGGGTGCGGCTTTAGAAATTGGGGCCATTCTGGGAGGAGCAGACAAGCAGGATCGATCGAACATTTACACTTTTGGCGTTAATATAGGAATCGCTTTCCAGCTACAGGACGACATATTGGATGTATATGGAGATCCTAGTAAATTTGGGAAACAGGTTGGGGGTGATATCATTGAAAATAAAAAAACTTATTTACTTATCAATGCGCTACAATTAGCTAAAGGATCAGATAAACAAGAGTTAATCCATTGGACTGAGATTAACGAATTTGATCAGCAACAAAAAATAGATCGCGTAACGGCCATATACAACGATCTTGGCATAGAAAAGTTAGCTCATAAGAAAAAAATGAGTTTTGCTGAGCAAGCCTATCAAGCCTTAGAAGCAATGGCGGTCGCACGTGAGAAAAAACTTTCTTTAATTGAATTTACCGAAACCCTGTTGATTAGGGAGCACTAATAATTTACTTAGAAATTCGTTAAAAATAGGTTAAGCGACCTTTGTGAGGTCGTTTCTTTATAAAAAAAACGGTAAAAAGATCGGACTTAGACAATCATAGACCTTATATAAATCTTCCTTTATATGGTTTACTTTTAGGCACGATTTGTTTACATAAAATTAATTTACAAGAAATGAAGGAGTTACTTTAAATGAACGAAAAAAGGTAAAATTAAATTTGTTAAAACGGATGGAGTTTGTACTTTTGTCCCGGAAAGTTGGCAGAGTGGTCGAATGCGGCGGTCTTGAAAACCGTTGTCTGTAACAGGACCGGGGGTTCGAATCCCTCACTTTCCGCCAAAGCAACATCAACCCGGCAATAGCCGGGTTTTGTTGTTAATAGGCTTTTGTGAGCTTGCTCAAACAAAAGCCTATTAACAACAAAGTGTGACGAACGCAGTGAGTCGTTGATGTTGCTTTGAAGCCCCCCGGGGATCACCGAGCAAAGCGAGGTAATCCCTTTTGTGAGCTTGCTTAAAACAAAAGCCTATTAACAAGTGACGAACGCAGAGAGTCGTTGATGTTGCTTTGAAGCCCTCCTCCCGGGGATCACCGAGCAAAGCGAGGTAATCCTGGAAGGAAGGCTTCAAACAAAAAAAGGGAAACGTTTTTAGTTTCCCTTCTCATAATTAAGAATGAATGGTTGTTTAAACTACCCTTAAAATATCCAATTATGATATTGGCCAATTCTTCTCCGATTCTTTCTTGCGCCTCGTTTGTTGCAGCACCAATATGAGGTGTTAGCGATACTCTTGGATGAGTAAGTATTTCTTTTCTTGGCGTCGGCTCGCTATCAAAAACGTCAAGACCTGCAAACGAAACCGTCCCATTATTCAATGCTTCGATTAAAGCTAATTCATCAATCGTACCACCTCTAGAGGCATTAACAATACCTACCCCATTTTTCATCAGGGCAAATTCAGCTGTACCTAAAACCGGCTTATCTAAGAAAGGCACATGCAAGCTAATAAAATCTGCTTGTTTGATCAGTTCATCAGTACTTACCTGTTTTACCGGCACATCAACAGAAATACCACCTGATAACGTTAAAGTTAACGCCTTGGGTATAGCCACAAAATCACTGGCAATAACATTCATACCAACGCCCAGTGCTACTTTTGCAGTTTCCTGACCAATACGGCCAAAACCAATTACACCTAGCGTTTTCCCCTTCAGTTCAACCCCCTTTCCATAAGCCTTTTTTAATCCGGCAAAATTCGTATCTCCTTCTACAGGCATTTTGCGATTAGCATCATACAGAAATCGAACACCATTATAAAGATGTGCGAAGACAAGCTCCGCTACTGATTGTGAAGACGCTGCAGGAGTATTGACAACGGCAATCCCTTTTGATTTTGCATATTCGACATCAATATTATCCATGCCTACACCCCCCCTACCAATCAATCTTAGATTTGGGCAAGCGTCGATTAAATCCTTTCTGACTTTGGTTGCACTTCTAACCGTTATGGCATCATAAGCCTGTAATTTCACAGCTAACTCATCCTGAGGGATATGGTTAGTATCAACAGTAAATCCAGCTTTTTCTAACAATTCCTTTCCTAGTGGATCTATACCGTCGTTTGCTAATAGTTTCATACTATGATATTCTATCTATAAAAATTCATAAAACTCCTGCTGTCCATGTTGACAAACAAGGAAATAATTTAAACATAGCATAAAGAATTTGGCAGCAATTTTATCAAAACCTTTATCTATATGCCATTCATCATTAATTCGGGCAGTTATGTTCACTAAGCATTTTTCTCAGCAAACTCTTGCATCAAATCAACTAGTGTATTAATACTAGTAATAGTAAGCGCGTTGTAAATAGATGCCCGGAAACCACCTACGCTTCTATGTCCTTTCAGCCCGACTAACCCGCGCTCTTCCGTTAGGGCAAGGAATGATTTTTCCAGTTCAGCGTTTTCCATAACAAAAGTAACATTCATTCTTGAGCGATCTTCTAGCTTGGCTGTTCCCTTAAACAATGGATTACGATCGATTTCATCGTACAATGTTCTTGCTTTGATAATATTCTCACGTTCGATTTCCTCTATACCCCCCTTCGCCTTCAGCCAACGGAGATTTAATAAGGAGACATAAATAGCATAAACCGGCGGTGTATTATACATAGATCCGGCTTCCGCATGTTTACGATAATCAAATATTGATGGGATATCCCTACCGGTTTTTCCTAAAATATCGTTTTTAACAATAACGAGCGTCACTCCCGCAGGCCCCATATTCTTCTGTGCCCCTGCATAAATGAGTCCGTAATCAGCAACGTTAATCTTACGACTTAAGATATCGGACGACATGTCACAGACTAATGGAATAGGCGACTGTGGTGCTTCGAAGAGCTCAGTTCCATAAATTGTATTATTAGAAGTATAATGAAAATAAGCCGCATCCGCCGGTATCGTATACTCCTTAGGAATGTAGGTATAATTCGCATCTTTGGACGAAGCGACCACCTCAATAGCTCCGAATTTCTGAGCTTCTTTATAAGCTTTTGACGCCCAGGTTCCTGAGTCTAAATAAGCTGCTTTTCCATTTTGAGGAAGTAAATTCATCGGCACCATTGCGAACTGTTGGCTAGCCCCCCCCTGCAAAAACAACACCGAATACCCATCGGGGACAGATAATAAATCCTTTACTAACGCCTCAGTTTCTTCTATAACGGCTTCAAAGGCTTTGGAACGATGGGAAATTTCTAAAATGGATAAACCGGAATTATTAAAATCAATTATTGCTTGAGAAGCTTCTTGGAAGACCTCTGAAGGAAGTATGCATGGCCCCGCACCAAAATTGTGTTTCATTATTCTTTCTATAGATTTAAAAAATGAGCATTAATTAACAATTTCACTTAAAATAGCTTTTTATACTGGTATAGCAATAAATCATTTTATTCCTCTATAAAAATGCCTTCAATGGCAGAGGAGAATTAAACAGATTCATTTTACATGTCAATGCAGTAGATACTGCATATAAACGAATTCATCTATGTTTGGCAAATGTAAACTTTTTATAAAAAAAATTCAAAGTTTTTGAGGTTTTATTGTCAAAATAATGACAATCTTTTCGTTGGCTTAAATAGATAACAAAATTAAATTCTGTATTTTATCCAAAAACTAAAAAGGGGCCATCGGCCCCCTTTACATTTTGTATTGTCTTTAAACGGCTTTTCTTGTTATCGACACGTCTTTAAGTTGTTTTATGGACGCCATTTGATCATCTGCGCCAAAAACAGTATTACCAGCCACCAATACATTGGCCCCCGCTTGCAATAAAGATAACGAATTTTGATGGTTTACACCGCCATCAATTTCTATTAACAGATTTGGATTTCTATCCTGAGCAAGCAAACGCAATTCGCGAATGCGCCGGTAGGTGCTCTCTATAAATTTTTGCCCCCCGAAACCCGGGTTCACGGACATCATACAGACTAAATCAATATCTTCAACAATATCGCTCAATTGGGCGATCGGTGTGTGAGGATTAATCGCTACCCCTGCCCGACATCCCAATTCTTTAATCTTTTGTATAGTGCGATGCAAATGGATACAGGCTTCAAAATGAACGGAAATGTTGTTCGCGCCAGCCTCCTTAAATTCGTTTAAGTAACGATCCGGATCTACGATCATCAAATGCACATCCAAAGGTTTAAGGGCGTGTTGCTTTACGGCTTTTACAACAGGAAACCCAAAAGAAATATTGGGAACAAATACACCATCCATAATATCTACATGGATCCAATCAGCGTCGCTTTTATTGAGCATTTCAATATCGCGTTGAAGATTAGCAAAATCGGCAGACAAAATTGAAGGAGCTACTAAATGTTTCATTGGTAAAATCTTTTGTGAAGGACCAAAACGGTAGAAAAGCAAAAGCCATTGCTAAATGCTCAAACGCAAAGAAAGCAATGGCTTCTAGTATTTAACTATTGTTCTTGTTTATTTTCCGGTTCCTGCTTTTTTTCGGGACGAGGCAAAAGTGCTTTTCTGGAAAGCTTCAATTTACCTTGTTTATCGATATCTAACAGTTTAACCTTAACAATTTCACCGACTTGAAAAATTCCTTCCATGGTTTCATAACGTTTCCAATCGATCTCAGAAATGTGCAACAATCCATCTTTACCCGGTAAGATTTCGACAAAGGCACCGAAAGGCATAATAGATTTCACTTTGCCTTCGTAAACATCGCCTACTTCCGGTTTTGCTGCAATCGCTTTAATGCGCCTAACAGCGTCATCGATAGAAGTTTTATTGTCTGCAAAGACTTGTACGATGCCCTTACCTTCAATCTCCTCGATCGAAATGGTAGTACCGGTTTCCCTTTGCATTTCCTGGATGATTTTGCCTCCGGGGCCGATAATAGCACCAATAAACTCTTTATCAATTGTTAAGCTCACAATGCGCGGAGCGTGTGGTTTAAAATCTTCACGAGGAGCTTCGATCGTTTTGAGCATCTCGTTTAAGATATGTAAACGTGACTCCTTAGCTTGATATAGTGCTTCTTTTAGAACCTCCCATTTCAGCCCATTGATTTTCAAGTCCATTTGACAAGCAACGATACCTTTGCTAGTTCCAGTGACTTTAAAGTCCATATCTCCCAAATGATCCTCATCACCAAGAATATCACTTAATACCGCATACTTACCTGTTTTTTCATCCGTAATAAGTCCCATCGCGATTCCTGATACAGGCGCTGTGATTTTTACACCTGCATCCATAAGTGCCAATGTTCCGGCGCAAACGGTAGCCATAGAGGACGAACCATTGGATTCCAAAATATCAGAAACAACTCGTATCGTATAAGGATTTTCCTCTTGACTAGGCAGCACTTGTTTTAATGAACGCATCGCCAAGTTACCATGTCCAACCTCTCTACGACCCGGGCCACGATTTGGTCTCACTTCACCGGTGGAGAAACCAGGGAAATTATAGTGTAGGATAAATCGGCTATAGCCGTTAATAAATGCACCATCGATCATTTGCTCATCTTCCTTCGCCCCTAGTGTGACTGAAGTAAGCGACTGCGTTTCACCCCGGGTGAAAATTGCCGATCCGTGTGCGGCAGGTAAATAATCGACTTCACTCCAAATAGGTCTCACGGTACGCACATCACGTCCGTCGAGCCGTATACCTTCATTAAGAATGAGGTTTCGCACAGCATCATATTGTACGTCATGGAAATATTTCTTTGCTAAGAATACGGTTTCTTCATCCACATCTTCGCCCAATGTAAGGGCAAAAGCCTCTGCAATGTCAGCAAATTTGGCTGATCGCTCTTTTTTAGACAAACCGGATTTAGCAACGGCATACACACTGTCGTAAGTAGCTGCGTAAACACGTTCTTTTAATTCCAGGTTACTAGGTTCGTGGTTGTAAACCCTTTTCTCAAGTTTACCAACCATTTCTGCCAATTCGAGTTGTGCTTGTACCTGCACTTTAATAGCCTCATGGGCAAAAGCAATGGCTTCCACCATTTCTTCTTCGGAAATCTCCTTAGCCTCGCCTTCTACCATCACAATATCGTTGGCCGAACCTGCAACAATAAATTCAAGCGTAGCTCTCTCCAAGTCACTTAATAATGGATTAATTACGAATTTACCGTCAATTTTTGCTACGCGGACTTCCGAAATGGGTCCGTTAAAAGGAATATCGGAAACAGCTAAAGCTGCGGATGCCGCTAATCCCGCTAATGCATCCGGCATAATATCTTTATCAGCTGATATCAGTGTTATCATAACCTGTGTATCTGCATGATAATCATCAGGGAATAAAGGGCGCAGCGCTCGGTCAACCAAGCGTGAAATTAAAATTTCATAGTCGGATAAGCGTGCTTCTCTTCGCAAAAATCCGCCGGGAATGCGACCGGTTGCCGCATATTTTTCTTGATAATCAACAGATAGAGGTAGAAAATCAGTTCCTGGTTTTGCTTCTTGAGCGGATACCACGGTGGCTAAAAGCATGGTGTTCCCCATCTTAACCACAACGGAACCGTCAGCCTGTTTCGCTAATTTACCGGTTTCAATTTCGATCTGACGGCCATCGCCAATATCGAATGTTTTTTTAATTGCGTTATAACTCATGTTTTCGTTCAGTGATGCGTTGGTCGTCTTAAAAAACGCATCCATTTTTAATTATTAGACTCTTATTTTGCCACAAAGGTAAATAAAAAAAGCCATCACTTTATAGTGTGGCTTCTGTAAAATGTATAGGGATTTGACCAATCGGACCCTCATTATAACTATGGGCTCGATCGGCCATAAAAGCTTCTTAATATTTGTATTTGCAATTAAAATCCATAACGTACACCTAATTGGAATTGGTAAGGATTTCCTGAAGGATTCACAATGCCTGTATTGTTTACACGGTAGTTATACTGTTGCGTTGCTGCATCAAAACCAGTCAAGGCATACAAAGCTTGATTTCCTAAAGATTCGTTTGCTCCCCAAGTCTTTTTAAACAGATTAGCGACATTAAAAATATCACATGATAATTCCAACGAGTGTGTTTTGTAGAGCATAAACTTTTTTGTTACCCTTAAATCAATCACTCCATAGAACCCATTAACACCGCCATTTCTCTCTGCAATTTTACCCGAATACTTGTTGATATAATCCTTTAAACTTTGGCTTGCTTCCGGATTATCCAATAAAGCTTGTAAACCCGTACGTATCTGTTCGGCAGTGCTCGGGTCGTTCCGATCGAAAACGAACGCTAAGTCATTGTCATTGGTAACAAAGTCACCATTGGTATTACCACCAGCCAGAAGACTGTAGCGGGTACCTGCAACACCGGAATAACGAATGCCGATATTGAAACCATGGAAACTAGGTGAGGTACCATAGAAAACCACCTTATGCCTAAACTGACTGTTCGAATAACTCATCACGCTAAGATCACGCGGATCATCTTTCACCGGAAGGGATAAGGTCGCTGAATTTGCCACATTTCCATTATAAGATGTATTATCCTTGGTGTCATTCCATGTATAGCTTACCGATATCTCTCCATCTTTAAAGTATTGATAGGTACCGTCAACCACCACCGCAAATTGATTTACTTTCCCTTCGCTATTCAATTCGAGCACGCGGCCAAAGCGATCACTAATTCGCCCGGCTTTCCAATCGGCAGCTCCATTAACGATGGCCCTCGCCGGTACATACACGCCACGGTTATCTTCGTTACTTAAGCGAAAAAACGGATCAGCTACCATATTGCGATCTACATACATATAGTTGTTTCTTCCTAATGTAGCATAACCTGTCACACCTACTTTCAGTTTATCGGTGATAAAACGGGTGTAAGAGATGTTCCCCTTGTAAACAATTGGAATTTTAGCATCCGACGAATAGGTATTAATGGTTGGCACCTGGTAGTCTGCATAAGTCGGAATAGTAGACGGGTCATTTCTATAGGCAATGAAATCGGGCCTTAATATAGAAGCATCCCTTACATCCACCGTAGCAAAATGTCGACCATCAAATGTTAAATTATTAATGGTCATGTAATTATTGATATCCGAAGCAAAGACACCTGCTCCTAGGCGAATATAATCCCTATGTTCCTCATTAACATCCCAGGTAAACTGGAAGCGTGGCTGTATTACAAAAGATTTCAACTTATGATCGGTACGTACGCCTAAGGCATCGTATAATTCCTGGTTTAAAGGTGATTTTGGATAATGCCCGTAATCCACACGCAAACCGGCCATCATTTCCAGACCTGTGGCTAACTTTGTTTGCATTTGTCCGTATATACCTGCATTAAAAATCTTTCCAACAACAGTTGGGTCTGCTACCAAAGGGACTTCACGGTAGAACGCATAAGGAGCGAGATTATTAAAATTCTCTAAAGCCGTAGCTCCGGGGGTAGTCTCCGTTGCCGCTGTTGGCCTAAATTGGAAACGTCCATTCACCTCACTACCATATAATGATTTGGCATGCGTATACATCAAGTCGACGCCAAATGTATAATTGATTTTATCGGTATTATAATAAATGTTATCGATCAATTGAATCACATTATTTGTAAACCCTTCTTGCGCAAAGCGATGGCCACCTAATTGAATGTTGGTGAACAAGTTGTCTTCGCCAACCTGGGAAGCCACGTTTTCAACAATAGCACGTGGAATATTGGCTTCCGGTAATTGACTACCCGGACTACTTTTTTGATAGGTATATAAGTGTTGCACTTTCAGTTCATTGGTGAGCCGAGGACTTAGTGTTGTACGTAAAGTAGCCAAAAAGCTATTATCAATATTCTTATCATCTCCATAAGACTCATACAAATTAATTCGCGTGTTATCGGCTAAACCTAATTTATTTCGGTCGTTGGTATAGTTATCACGGATTGTTAATAAGTTACGATCATTCAACTGCCAATCAATACGGGCAAAAACAGCGTCGGATCCTCTTTTTTTTCCGAAAGAACCGTATTGTGGACCAGCACCTAAACCGTATTTTGAACGACCGATTTCGACAAATTCATCCAATGTCGATTGTGTAACATTAAAACGTCTTTCATCTGTAGGGGAATTGATATCTGCAATAATTAAAGGTCTTGCGTCCCGCTGATGATCCCAAGCTACAAAGAAGTGAACCTTATCTTTAACAATGGGCCCTCCCAAGGTAAAACCATATTGATAAGTAGAAAAATCATCATTGCGTTTATTGCCACGGATGTCATAAGGACTCGATAACCAGTCGGCACGCATGTAATTCCAGGCACTACCACTCAGTGTATTCGTACCAGCTTTGGTTACAGCGCTGATAGTACCACCTCCAGCGCGCCCCAATGTAACATCATATTGATTGGTCACAACTTTAAATTCGCGTACCGCTTCAATGGAAATTGAAAAGGGTGCACCGCTTCGACTGGTTGTAGATCCCGCCGAGGTGGGATTCTTCGAATTCATCCCATCAATTGTAAAGTTGGTTGATGAGCCCAATTGCCCGGCGATGCTTCCTCCACTTGCCAAGGGCGATAAATCGGTAAGGGAAGTAAAATTCCTCCCATTAACCGGCAAGCGGGTCACATCCTTAGCACTAACCGCGGTTGCCGCTCCAAGATTCTCAATCTTATCCTTCAAACCGGTGGCAGCAGTTATTTCTACCGCATCTAAGTTTTGGGAAGATTCAGCCATCTTTACACTAATACGAACCACATCTCCCTGATTGAGGGTATACCCTGTACGGATTTGCTCGCCATAACCTATAAATTGTACACGTACCGTATAGGGTCCTCCCAGTGGCAGTTCTTTAAAATTGAAATCACCGCTCGTGCTGGTAGACGTTTTTGTCGTAAATCCGGTTGATTCATTTCGCACCTGAACCGAGGCACCCGCTATGGGTTGATCGGTTTCGTCACTGACTTTTCCGGCGATAGAGGCTTGCGTAGTCTGTGAAAAGATCGGCTGTTTAGCAATTAAAAAAATAAATAGTAGAAGAATTAGCTGTTTCATCTCAATTTTTTGCGATATAGTATTCGACAAAACTATTCTCTCTGTGTTAATTCTTTAATGCTTTTATATTAACAAATCATCAGCGCGATTTAGACGAGTCAGCTCTTTTGGCTGTTTACATCAGTATAACCCCTCAAGCACTCAGCAGGATCCGCTGCCTAGTTTCTCAACCGATAACCTCTTACTTTCAGCTAATTCGTATCAGAAAAATTAGCGAGTTATGCAACCTTTTAGGGTATTTCTACGTCTTAAGGCAATTAGTTCAAAACATCGATTCAAGGCAATGAAAATACAATGGCTCTCAATTTTTTTTCTCTCCCTTAGTAACTATGCACTCGCTCAACAGACGGGAACGTCAGTTCTTGAAAAATTTCTTCAGGAGAAAGACTTTTTAAAACTAGAAGCAAGCTACAGACAACAAAAGGACACGCTTTCTGAACTCAATAGCCTATATTACGGAGCATTTATTGACAATGCTTCAAACCGATGTACACAATCTGCGAAAAAAATTGAAAGTCTACTAAAATACCATAAAAGTGAACTGACACCGCAGACTGCACCTCCATTATTAAACGTACAGATGGACAATTTCGTTAAATTGAATGCGTATCGCAAAGCGGCAAAAGTGGGCGAGCAAATCCTTGCTTCTTATAGCACTTTTTTAGACTCAGCCAAAGTTGCCGATTTGAAAAATACAATAAAACTATGGCGTGCACTGGAGAATGTCCCCCCTCAGCAGATTACGAAAGTAGAAAGTCGTGTAAAATGGACGAGAGACAAAATAGGGTTAATGAATATTCCGATCCGCATAGGAAATCAAGTGAGCGATTTCGTGTTTGATACAGGCGCGAACTTATCTACTATTAGTTTAAGTTATGCGCAAAAGCTGAAATTGAAAATCATAGCAACAAGCATCGATTTGGGAAGTAGCACTTCCATACAAAACCAAGCTATGCTCGCCATTGCACCAAGTATTTTTATTGATAAAACTGAGTTAAAAAATGTGGTTTTTTTAGTTCTTCCTGATAAAAACTTGCAATTCCCTCAACTCGACTTTGCTATTCACGGGATTATCGGATTTCCGGTAATGAACCTTTTACGGGAAGTACAAATTGCACGAGATGGCCAATTTTATATCCCTCCATCTGTTTCTAACAATGTTGGTCAAAACCTATTCTTAGACGAGCTAACTCCGGTTATTCAATTGCAAGTAGGAGATGACACCTTACTTTGCCACTTCGACACCGGAGCAATGAAAACAGAGCTCTTTAAAAAATATTATGATGCTAACAAATCAAAAGTGGAAAGCGAAGGCAAGATCGACAGTATCGGTAGAGGCGGCGCAGGCGGTGTGCATAAAATTGAGGTCTACAAAATACCTTTGTCAACTTTTACTATTCAGGGCAAAAAAGTGGCACTTGCTAATTTGCCGGTGTTAACCGAATCTGTTGGCGACTTTGATGCGCATTTTTATGGCAACATCGGTCAAGACATTATAAATCAATTTAATAAAATGACTATCAATTTTCAATCTATGTATATAGACTTCAATTAACCAAGTCCCCAAAAAAACAATAGCTTTATAGTCCTCCAATT
This sequence comes from Olivibacter sp. 47, assembly GCF_030372825.1. Taxonomy (NCBI): domain Bacteria; kingdom Pseudomonadati; phylum Bacteroidota; class Sphingobacteriia; order Sphingobacteriales; family Sphingobacteriaceae; genus Olivibacter; species Olivibacter sp. 47. Next base: position 2,632,765 of record NZ_JAUCNR010000001.1, on the reverse strand, counting down.
GCTTATTAACAACCCTTTTGTTAAGTTTGAAAAAGATGAAAGCAGATAACTATTTAGTTGACTTTGGTGACCTTGATCCCATCACTTATATTCACCTACGAACCGCAAGCGGCTTAAGTGCCAAGACATTGGAAGCAGCTCAAATAGGATTGGCAAACTCAATTTGTTCGGTAATCGCGTTAGATATCGATAATAATCAACCGGTGGGTATGGGGCGTATTATTGGCGATAAAGGATGCCATTGCCAAATCGTTGATATTTGTGTACTTCCCTCCCATCAGAAAAACGGATTAGGTAAGCGGATTATGAAGAAACTAAAAGAATATATAGACAATGCATTGCCTGCTTCTTGTTATATTAGCTTAGTGGCAGATGGCGACGCTTATAAGCTATACGCTCAATATGGTTTCGAGGAGGTTTGGCCTACATCACGAGGAATGGCCCTCTTAAAAAAATAAGTATTTCCGCATAGTATGAAAAGAATCCTGATCTTATTATTGTTATTAAATGGCTTAATTGCTCGATCACAAACAAAAGACATTCTTCCTTTTACGTTGACTTCTTCCGGACACCTTGTGATCGAGGCAACGGTGAATGGCATTAAAGGAAAATTCATCTTCGATACCGGTGCCGGCCTTCATCTGTTTTTTAAAGATTTCGCCAAAAAGCTGCAAGTAAAAGATTCTTATAATATCTTCGTCGCTCATCGGGCAACCGGCGAAGCTATAACAACACCAATTTATTATGCCAAAGATTTAAGGATTGGCAATCAACTATTCGAAAATCAAATTTACAGTACGTTCGACTTAACGCTGGATGGGATTGATGGTTTGATTTCACTTCAAGCTTTTCAGAATACTCCCATTACCATTGACTATAAAAATAAGACAATCTCTTTAGGCGAGCTGGATATAAAGGATAAAAAAAAGTATATTGATATTCAAATAGCAAACCATGCAGATAAGGCTTTAGATATTTTCACATATGTAACATTGAACAATAAGATAACGATCCAAGTGGCGCTGGATGCGGGAGCGGGTCAAAACTCATTTTGGATTCACTCAAAATTCATGAAAACACTTGAATTAGATAGCAATCAGTTTGAGAGCTATGCTAAAAAAAGTGAATTTGATTCACTTAAAACCAATCGATTTTTTATCGGTTCCATTGAGTCAATCAAAACAGCAAATAATACCGCCCATATAAAAGCACCGAAGGTATCTTTTGTAGAAGGTTTGATTTATGAAGGTAAGACCAGCATTGACTGGTTGGGCAAAAAAATAGCCATTAGTCTTCCTGAAAAGAAGATTTTTATTCTAGAGTAAATGCCGCAATATTCATAGCTATCATCAATGTATCAACTCCATTCAACCGATTACGTTTTGGTGGTATACAATATAGATTATTAACTACGTGACGGACGCGACGGGAACAAGGAGCATATTAAGGCAACAAACACCAATAGCAATATATTCGCTATTGTCGTTATGCTGTATGCCTGAAAGTAGGACGCTTCGGCCTCCCTGTTGTCTAACACACTGAAAAACAATCCGCCAACAACACCTACACCTAGAGCAATCGAAATTTGTTGAACGGTTAAATAGAGGCCTGATGCTGCGCCTGCAAATTGCGAAGCAATGCTCTTAAGTGACAGGGTGAACATGGTTGGTAGCACCGAACCACAACCCAGTCCATAAACAAACAACACGGGGAGAACTTTCATCGTCTGCAGATTACCGTCTCGTAGCACCAAGAGATGCAAGAAAAGAGAACCAATCATACAGGAAATCCCTCCTATTAACACCCATTTACCAAAACGTTGTACCAGTTTTATTGAAAGAAAGGAAGCAATGACATATCCGAGGCCTTGGAATACGAAATAAAGCCCGGTCATTGAAGAACTTACATGAAGGCCCTTTTGAAGATGCATCGCGTTGATAAGAAAGTAAGAATCTTGCACCATATAATAAAAAATCGCAGCAAATAACCCAATAGTAAAATACTTGTTACTAAATAAATCGAAACGGATCAGTGACTCCTTCTTTATTCTCATGCAATGACGTTGATTATAAACAAAAATCAAGAATATCGGTATGGACAGAATCAATAAAAAGATGCTCCATTTGGGCCAATTTAGTTCGCGCCCTTGGATAAGCGGATAAATAAAAGCGATCAAAGCCAACATAAGAAGCACAACCCCGGAAAAGTTAAAGGTTGTTTTCTTGTGCGTTTGAGCAGTCTTATCTATTGATGGCCTCTCTTTGTCGTTATACAGAAAACGATAAGCCATATAAGAGGCAACAAGACCAATTGGAAGATTAATCAAGAATATAAGACGCCAGCCAGCAACAAAGAAATGGGTATCTGGTAATACACCGCCCAAAAATTGTCCGATGACGGATGCCGTGCCCGCAATACTGCCATAAATACCTAGAGCTTTCTCTCGCTCTTTGGGATCCGGAAAAAGCACCGGTATAAAAGCGACACCCTGAGGGACCATAAAAGCAGCACTTATTCCTTGCACCAATCTACTTAGATTTAACTGCCAGGCATTTTGAGCAAAGCCGCAAGCACAGGAAGCGATGGTAAAAATTAAGATACCCGCAATGAATACACGCTTCTTTCCAAAATAATCACCAGCCCTACCTCCCGTTATAAGAAACGACGCATAACCAATAACATACAATACGATTACCAATTGAATATCACCGTCCGATCCTCGAATCCCCTCTTTAATGGAGGGTACGGCAACGTTTACGATAAAAAGGTCGATGACAGATAAAAAAATCGCTGAGGAAACAATGAGAAGGAGAAACCACTTATTATTCATTTTATTCATATAACAGTGTTTTGAAGCTTTCTATTTTGTATGTTAAGCCTATTAGATTGCTCTTATTTACTTATCTTTAGAAATCGAAAGTGAGGGATTTCAGCGTATTACACAAGTAGTTTGGTAAGCGATACTAAGTATGGAAAAGAATACTATTATTGATAATGAGCATCTTGAAAATGAGAAAAAAACAAGTTCGAAAGAAAATAACTGTGCCGTGACAAATGTTTTTAAGGTAATTGGAGGAAAATGGAAGGTTTTGCTTATTAATGCTATTTATAGTAACTGCCCTAAAAGATTTGGAGAATTGAGACGGGAAATGGAGGACGTTACGCAAGCAACATTAACCACCCAGTTACGCGAATTGGAGCGTGATGGCATTATTTGCAGAAAGGCTTACGCTGAATCACCTCCACGTGTCGAATATAAGTTAACAGATCTTGGAAAAACACTTATGCCTGTTATCCGGTCGTTGGAAGATTGGTGGCATGCTTACACCAACTGTAGGGACATACACAATGAATAACACCTCAACCTTTATCGGCTTAAGTAAAAAACGATGCACCTAAAACTGAATCAATGCGATTATATATGAAAAGATTTCTGACTCTTTTGATGGTGTTTACTATCTATTCTTCCTTTACAAAAAAAGAAACGGTATGGTTAGCCTTGGGCGATTCCATTACCTATTTGAACGATCATTTAAACGAGACGGGCAATAGGGTCCATAAAGGCTATATGACTTATGTTACCGAAAAAAAGCCGTCTCTTCGTTATATTAACCAGGGGCATAATGGATGGACTGCTGTACGTATAGCCCAGGAGATTGAAAACCTCGGATTGGTGAAAGCAGATGTCTATACTATTTTTTTAGGCACGAATGATTGGTGGGCGGGGCTCACACTTGGTTCATTAAAGGACTATCAGCAAGGAACAGGAAATTCGACTGTATTTGGAGCATTTAAAACAATAACCGATAAAATCAAACAGTTAAATCGCAAAGCGGATATTATTCTAATTACTCCCATGCAACGAACAGATTTCGTCTACATTAACGATATGCATAATAATGCCTGGGGCTCTTACAAAGAGAAAAACGGACAGCATTTAGAGCAATTTGCCAACGCGATCATTAGCATCGGTAAACTGGAAGGATTCAAGGTAATAGATTTATTTCATAATAAGCAACTTGATTTAGCAAATTTAGTCCATTATAAAAGACTTAGGGATAAAACTAACGGCGCCTATAAAAATTTCAAATATCCTGATTATATTAACATTCCTTTTAATGCTGACGAAGATGAATACCCTTATCCGCCCCAGTCTATTAACATGACCTACGATGGGTTACACCCTTCGGACCGAGGCAATCAGCTTATTGCGGAGCAGTTATTAAGTATATTTAATGATCTGTAATAATCTCTCGCACAGAGCATAGTAGCTGTTTTCACGTTGTATTTTTTAAAAAAGAATCAACATTACCAGCCGAAAATTGTTCATAAGCTAACAACATCAATCAAAATAGTATGGACCAAGTATATAGTAAAGAACAAATTCAGGAAATTGCCGATGCAAGGCTCAATCAGCATAAGCCTGAACTTTCAAAAGGTAAACCATTTTCTTTCGAAATAGAAATCGGTAAAAGAAAATACAACGTCTCTTATCAACAGGATGACGAAGGTATTTGGAAATTTACAGACTTTAAAGAGGCTTAACGTATAAGGTCGGGGTTAATTGTTGCACAAACTCCGTAATGAAATATTTTGTTGGCAGTTTAGCAAAGGTGTTAAAATGCTTTATAAAGCATTTTGCTTGAATTCGACAGTTTGATGCCTTTGACTGAACCGGTACCCATAAAGGTATAAGCCATGCCAACAATTTTTGCATTCTTTGAAATTAAGGGCGCCTCAAAGGCTTTTTCATTATTTACATGAAACTGTAATACTTTTCCGTCCGATCTGCAAGCTACTTTAACCCAATTTGAAAGATCAGCACCAAATTTGGATAGATCTGTATATTTGCCCGAGATCACGGAATCGACTGTCATTAAATTCAAGTCTGACACACATCCTTTTATAGAAAGTGGAATGGCAATGGGCATTGCATCAGTGATAAGAAGAATATGAGAAAATTGACAGGCAGAACTGCCGTCATTAAAAGCATTTTTAACTTGAACTTCAAAAGAAAAATCACTCACTGAAGTAGGTTCAAAGTTTCCTACATTAAAAAATTTGACGACAGGTGGATTCGGGAGTAAACTTATTTTAGAATGTTCGACAATCCTAGCGGGTATACTTAGCTGGTTTTTATTGAGGTACCACTCTTTCTTTAAATAGATAGGTATCGGTTTACGGTCAATCGTGGCTAGCCAGCCATCAGTAGCAACTAGCAAAGGATGTTCCTTAACAACTTGGTCTCCAATGCTCAGCTTCGCGGTGTAATAACCCGGCTCATAATAAACTGCGGTGTGTGTATTTCCGTCCTTAGGAACCTGAACTCGTCGGTTTGCATCCCAAGTCTGCTGTATAAAGACCGAATCAACGATTGCCTTAGAAGCATCGTAAGTAAAAATGACCGAATTGGGAATACTTCTTGTGAGTGGTTTGCTACTAAAGGAAAAATCTTTTTCAGATAATGTAAAATGACTGGTTTTTGCCTTTTCTTCTTTTCTGTTCAAAAACGAAAAAATCACAGATAAACCAACTAATACAATTAACGACGACAATATCAGCCTTGTTCTGAACTTTGAGGCATTCCTTTCTTTAGGCGGTGATGTTGGTGTCTCCTGCTTTGTTTGTTCATCATATTGTACCACAAAGGCTCGCCAATTTTCATAATCAATAAAATTCACAAGTGCATCTAACGTCGATATTGCCGGCTTTCCGTCATAACGGACCCTTCCCCAAACGCGTTTTAGGGTACTTGCGCTTAATAATACATTTGTTTTCTCGTAGATTAGATTGCTCAGTTTTTCGAAATCAGCGTTAGACCAATGTGAGCCATCACCCCAACCGACTTTCTTTTCGATCAAACGTAAACAAGCCAGCCTATATCTATCTTTATTTTCTATCATTTATGAAAAATGGTCGTATTTGAACAAGGTTGAACGAACTTGAATCGATCTTGGTTCATTCGTCCAATTTTAATCTTAATAAATTGGCCTTCATAAGACAAAGTTATTGAAAGATACCAATTTATGCGTAATATGATTAGAAGTTATTTTAAAACCGCTTGGCGAAATATCATCAAACACAAAGTGCAGAGCGCCATCAACATTTTGAGCCTTTCTTTGGGCATTACTTGTTACCTACTCATTTCGCTATGGCTATCGGATGAACAGGGCAAAGACAATTTTCACGAACAGCAAAGCAAACTTTACACTACCTACATAACTTCAACCGCTGACGGAAAAAAAGAAGCCACCTATGCCAGCCCATTTCGCGGTAATGGCACAGAAGTTACTTTGTTACTGGAAGATGCAAAAGAGCAAATTCCTGAAATAGAGCATCTTTCATTTTATATCGCAGCCTATGAATTACCATGGGGGCACCTGGAAACTTTTCAGCTAGGGGAAAAGAAAGTGAAATTAGCCGGTTCACGAGCAAGCAAGGATTTCTTTAAAATGTTTAGCTTTCCATTAATTGAAGGCCGGGCTGAAACTGCGTTGGACAACTTATATGGTGTTGCCATTTCTCGAAAAATGGCAGAAATCTTTTTGGAAGTCCACGGGAAGCAATGGGAAAAAGTTTACGTTATGAAAATAAGTACAATTTTATTGTGACGGCGGTATTCGAAAATATTCCGAAAGAAAGCTCGCTTCAGTTCGATTACGTCTTTAATTGGGATGCGCAAAAGCGCTTACTGGAATGGGCTTCCAATAATATTTTTACCTATGTTCAATTTAAAAAAGATACTAATATAAAACAGGCTGAGAAAAAATTATCGCTACTGCTCGATACGAAATTGGAAAAACGAATAGGTATTCAAACCAGGCTGGGTCTACAACGATTTGGCGACCAATACCTGTTCAATCATTTTGTTGAAGGTGAACCAACCGGTGGACGTATAGAATATATACGACTATTTAAAGGGGCAGCCATCTTTATTCTCCTTTTGGCGTGTATCAATTTTATGAATTTAGCTACCGCCAGATCAGTAAAGAGAGCAAAGGAGGTAGGGCTTCGAAAAGTAGTTGGTTCGAATCGGACGAGTCTGATAGGTCAATTTTTTGGGGAATCCATCCTGTGTTGTGCTTTGGCAACAATATTGTCCGCTATACTTTTGTTAATTTTATTACCAACCTTTAATGGGTTGACAGGTAAAGAAATGGATTACCCATTTTTTCAACTTTCTTTTTGGATTGAAATCATCAGCCTAGTTCTTATAACAGGTATCATTGCAGGCATGTACCCTGCCTTATACTTATCTTCACTTAAGCCTATTCAGATCGTAAAAGGCATTAACTGTTCAGGAAAAAAAGCCATTCTGTTTAGAAAGACTACCACTATATTTCAATTCAGCCTCTCCTCTTTACTGATTATCGCTACAGTTGTTATTTCCAATCAAGTATCTTTCATTAAAAATAACAATTTAGGTTATGATCGCGAAAATTTGCTCTATGTTCGCATCGAAGGCGAGCTTTCTAAATTTGATAAATATCAATTATTTAAACAGAAAGCATCAAATTTACCTGGTATTAGTATGATTGATCGGAGTTCAGAAGCACCTCATGAAATGAGCTTCGAAACCACTACACCCATTGATTGGCAAGGGAAGCCCGACAATGCTTCCGTAGCGTTCAAGCCAGCTTCTGTCGGTTTTGACTTTGTCAACTTAATGAAGTTAACGATTACAGAAGGAAGGAATTTTTCAAGAAACATACAAACGGATTCTGCTGATGCTTTTTTGGTAAACGAAGAAGCCGTAAGGCAAATGGGATATAAAGATCCTTTGGGTAAATGGGTATCGGCCTGGAACAAAAGAGGACATATCATTGGTGTTTTAAAGGATTTCCATACGGAGTCTCTTCACGACCCAATAAAACCCCTAATCTTAGACGTAAAGGAATATGAGTATTTTGGTTTTATTATTGTTCGCACCAAACCTAATCAGTTAACGACCGCCTTGGCGAATCTGGAAAAAGTATATAATGAATTAAATCCAAACTTTCCCTTTATGTATCAATTTGCCGACCAAGAGTATGAAAACATGTATAAAAGTGAATTAACCACGTCGAGACTTGCTATTATTTTCGCGATATTGGCTATTGTAATTTCTTGTTTGGGGCTATTAGGCTTGGTAACATTCTCAATTGAACAACGTATCAAGGAGATAGGTATAAGAAGAATTATGGGAGCTACTATAAGTGGTATCGTTGGATTACTTTCCAAAGATTTTTTGAAGTTGGTCGTTATCTCCCTTTTTATTTCGATACCCCTAGGATATATATGGATGAACAAATGGTTAAATAATTTTGCCTATAGCATTCAACTCCGGTGGTGGATGTTTTTTATAGCAGGAATGGCTGTGCTTATAATTGCATTGCTTACCATTTCCATTCAGGTAATTCAAGCAGCTAGCGCTAAACCGGTGACGTCTCTGCGTGAAGAATAAGATTCCGATCGGTTAAAATGAACACATTAGCAAGTGTATCCACAATCTGTTTAAACAAAGAAGCCATTACGTTACACGTAATGGCTTCCTCGTTCTTTTTACCAAAAGTTATTTTATAATATCTCTCAGTTCCAAAGCTTTGATAATTGCACGGTATCTTTCGATATCTTTCTTATACAAATAAGACAATAAGGAACGACGTTTACCTACCAACTTCTGCAAAGCTAACTGAGTGGAAAAATCTTTACGATTCTTTTTCAAATGTTCAGTTAAATGAGCAATACGTTTAGTAAATAATGCTACCTGTCCTTCGGTAGAACCCGTGTTCTTAGCATTTCCTGCAAATTCTGCGAAAATCCCTTCTTTGTACTCTTTACTTAAATACATTACCTGAATAATATTAAAGCGTTAATAAAAAAATTAATTGGCTGCAAAGGTAGTACAAATACGCCTGCTTTCCAAATAAAGCAGTAAATAATTAGAAATCATTTACTGCACAGTTCTACCTAAATTGTCCCTTAAGACTGAGAAATGCTTGATTAAGCCAAAATTTTCGCTATATTAGCGGGAATGATTAATAACTATGCTCGCTTTGAGAGCGAATTTAAAGTGCGGCCCGATGATATAGACATGTTTCAGCATGTGCATAACAGCAAGTATTTTGACTATGTATTAGCGGCGAGGTATGAGCAAATGGAACTATTTTATGGTATGACCATGGAAGAGTTTATGGAACAAGGCTTTGGGTGGGTAGTGCGTACGGCTCATGTTAACTACAAACGTCCGCTAAAATTAGGGCAATACTTCATTGTTGAAACAGGTGTAGATGAAATGAAAGACAAAGGATGTGTGGTAACTTTTGCTATAAAATTTAAAGATTCAGGAAAAGTTTCCTGCGATGGCTGGTTCGATTATGCGCTGATTGATCTCAAATCAGGGAAATCAGCCTTCATAACGGAGGAAATGCTGGAGAAATATTCGATTTAGCTATCTTGAAATTGGCTAATTAATAATTAGCCAATTGTTGTTTTTCCATCTATTCTACCAAAGCCTGTTCGATCAGTTCTGTATAAAAATCGGTTTCCTGAAGACCTGCAGCCCTAACTTGCTGTGGTATAAAACTTGTTTCGGTTTGCCCTGGAATCGTGTTGATTTCAATGAAATAAAACTTATCGGTTTCTCTTTCAAGAAAAAAATCAATGCGAACCAATCCTTTACAGTTTAATCTAATATAAACTTCCTTCACCAATTGCTCTACCCGACCTTGCTGCTCATTCGTTAAATCAGCCGGTGTAATTTCGTTTGTAAGCCCAGGGATGTATTTAGCTTCAAAATCAAAGAACTCCCGTGTAGTGATGACTTCTGTTGCCGGTAGTACTTTTAACCCTGCTTTACTATTATAAATACCTACAGAAAACTCCCTCCCGGAAACAAATTCTTCTACTAGAACCTGCTTCCCCGCATTCTCGGTACCCAATGCCCGATCAATAGCTGACGAAAGTTCGTCAAGTTGCTTTACTTTCGTCATACCGATGCTACTTCCTCCTCCATTTGGCTTTACGAAATAGGGCAGCTTCAGCTCATTCTTAACATTTATTTCACTAACCGCTCTCGTGGCAGGGGAAAGCAAACTGATGGAGCTAAATATAAACCGTCAATTCCCTGCAATAAAGACTTAGTATAAGCTTTATTCATTGTCAAAGCCGACGTTAGTGTATCACAAGAAGTATACTTTAGTCCGATCATATCCAAATAACCTTGTAACCTTCCATCTTCACCAGGTGACCCATGGATCATAATAAATGCCAGGTCAAACTTAACGAGGCCGTCTTTAAGGGATAAGGTAAAATCATTTCGGTTTACTTCATGTTTAATCCCCGCATCATCTACATGGTACCAGCTTTCAGGAGTTAATATTATTTTATAAACATCAAATCGACTCGTCTGCAGCTTCTGCTCAACGAAAGCGGCACTTTTTAAGGAAATTTCTATCTCACCCGTAAATCCACCGGTAATTAATGCTATTTTTGCGCTCATATATCAGTAAAGTATTACCAGCAAAGATAATTGAATATTGTTATCTTTATTCATCGTCTTACAAGAATTGGCATACTTTTTACGTATTAGAATTAGGCTAAAAATTCAACGAGGACATCTTAGATGAACAAACTTTTTCAGTACTTAAGAACCCAAACATTCAGAAAGAATCTAATCATCGCCATTATATCCGGTGTGATTTTCCTTCTTTTACTTTTTTACAGCTTAAGGTTTTATACACGTCACGGAGAATCAATAGAAGTTCCAGCGCTAAAAGGGATAAGCATAGAAAATGCTATAGAAAAGCTGGAAGCCCAAGGCTTCCGATATCAAGTTGATTCTGTTTACCAAGCAGACAAGCAACCAGGATTAGTAATAGAACAGGATCCAGACCCAGGGACGAAAGTTAAATTAAACCGGACACTTTATTTAACAATTATTACAAAAAACGCTCCCGAGGTCCAGTTACCTAATTTGACAGAAATGGCACTCCTGGAAGCCATTTCTACGTTGAATAATTACGGCTTAAAATTGGGAGATACTATTTATATACCGGATATAGCTCGTGATCGCGTATTAGATGTTAAATATGCAGGACAAAAAATAAATGCCGGTCAACCAATTCCAAAGGGTAGCAAAATTGACTTGGTTCTTGGGAACGGAATGGGTGATAGCGAAGTAGCCGTGCCTAATCTGGTTGGATACACCCTTGATGAAGCTATATTCTCGCTAAAAGGGGCATCGTTAACGTTAGGAACTGTAAAATATATGGGGCCCGTTGTAGACAGTGCTAGCGCGCGCGTCGTTAGCCAAACACCGGAAGCAGATACTTCTAACATGAAAAAAGTGAGCATTGGCACACCCGTAAACTTAGCTTTGAGCAATTAAATCTTTACAATTGTTAAATATCGCAGCATGGAGACAGTTCCTACACCAAAGAAAAGGTCAATAGGCAAAAGGATTATTAGCGTCATCATACTAATTGCTTTGTTGGCAGGTAGTGTTATTGCATATACTTACTATAAGAGATATTTTGCACCTAATGTAACGGAATCAGAAGAATATCTATATGTTAGAACCGGGGCTTCCTTCGATAATTTAATGGAAGAGCTGGGAGAGAAAAACATCTTGGTGGATACCGCCAGTTTCCGGTGGGCTGCAGAGAAAATGGAATATCCATCTCGCATCAAACCGGGAAAATACAAGTTAAAAGGAGGCATGAACAACCGATCGCTAATTAATATGCTGGGTGGTGGATTCCAAGAACCTGTAAAATTACGTTTTCAAAACATTCGATTAAAAGATCAGTTTGCCGGCTACATCGGCACCCAAATAGAGCCCGATTCCTCTATCCTTATCACCTTGTTGGACAGCGACACACTAGCCGCTAAGTACGGATTCAATACCGATAACTTCTTCACGATGTTTATTCCAAATACATACGAAATGTATTGGAATATCTCGGCCAATGACTTTTTTGACAGAATGAATAAGGAGTATAATAACTTTTGGACTGAGGAACGCAGGAAAAAAGCTGAGTCTATTAACTTAACCCCCATCCAAGTCAGTATATTGGCATCCATTGTAAAAGGCGAGGCGTTACATACGGACGAAATGCCTAAAATAGCAGGCTTATATTTGAACAGATTACAAAAAGGCATATTACTCCAAGCTGATCCCACGGTGATTTTTGCTACAAATGATTTTACTATTCGGAGGGTACTAAATAGACATTTACGCACAGACTCTCCTTATAACACTTACATTTATAAAGGTTTGCCGCCCGGGCCGATAATGATGCCAAGTATTGCCTCAATTGATGCAGTTCTTAATTATCAAAAGCACAATTACATTTACATGTGTGCAAAAGAAGATTTTTCGGGTTATCACAATTTTTCAACTAATCAGGCCGAGCATTTGATTAATGCAAGGAAATTTCAACAAGCTTTAAACGAACGAAACATCAAAAGATAAACATGTTAACCTTCGAAACCCAAGTAAGAGTGAGATATGGTGAAACCGATCAAATGGGCTACGTCTACTATGGCAATTATGCCGAATACTATGAAGTAGCGCGGGTAGAAATGCTTCGTAGCTTAGGCACTTCCTACAAAGAAATGGAAGCGAGAAGGGTTATGATGCCTGTTTTAGATTTAACATGTAAATATATTAAACCGGCAACATACGACGAATTGCTAACTATAAAAGTGTCTATTCGAAGTAAACCGTCTTTACGGATTAAATTCGACTATGAGCTTTTTAATGAAAGCATGGAGTTAATCAACACAGGAGCCACGACACTTGTGTTTATTGATATGGATAAGAATAAACCGTGCCTGCCTCCGCAAGACTTTCAGAATCGATTAGCGCCACATTTCGAGGAGGGTAAATGAGTTGGTTACACCGAAAATTGCTAAACCTAAAGCCCTACTATCTTTTTATTGAGTGGACGAAGGTCGTCGTGCTCCCTGGTTTTGGCAAATTACCTCTTTATACAGTAGGCCTTTTCTTTTTTCAGGAAATTGCCAGGGAATCACTTCTAAACAAAGCTTCCTCCCTGGCCTACTCTTTTATGCTGGCCATTTTTCCGGGTATCATTTTTCTGTTTACACTTATTCCTTATATCAAGGTATTCATCGACGATTTTCAGGAGCAATTATTAGAATTTATGCAGATGATTTTACCTGAAAATGCATACAAAACAATTGAATCTACTTTACTGGATATCGTTACTAATCAAAATAGCGGATTGCTCTCATTTGGTTTCCTTATGGCTATGATTTTTGCCACTAATGGTATTCATAGCTTGATGCGAGCTTTCAATAAGTCTTCCTTGGTATTGGAAAGTAGGAGCTTCGTAAAACAGCGACTGGTTGCACTCGCATTGGCCATTATGATTATTATGGCATTGACTATAGGGATGGGTATCGTTACGCTGGCATCCTTTATTATCAACCATTTAAAAAACACCATTGAAATTACCGGTGGTTTTTGGACTTGGCTTATCGGAATTACACGCTGGATTATATTATTGGGCATCTACTTTTTCACACTCAGTATTCTTTACAAATATGGCCCCTCTTCCTCAAGAAAGTGGAGCTTTTTTAGCCCCGGAGCTACTTTAGCTACTGTCTTAGCCGCTCTTACATTTTGGGGCTTTGCCTTCTACATCAATAACTTTAACACGTATAATAAACTCTACGGTTCAATAGGGACGCTGATCGTCATCATGATCTGGTTATACCTAAATTCGCTTATCTTGCTAATCGGTTTTGAACTCAATGCGAGTATCGCGTTGTCCAAGCAGAGTATAAAAATAGTAAAACCTCGATTTAACAGCTTTAAAACCGAGGTAAAAGGTGAAAACAAATTTAAATAACGCACGTAACGGCGTAAACTATACCGTAGATTAATTCGTTTTCTCCAGCGCGGCCTTTGCCTCTTTTTCTCTTTCCTTTGCTTGCTTTTTGAAGAAGCCTCTGAACAAGAAATTATGTTGAAGTGCTTCCATGTTTTGATTTAACTTATCAGTACTTTCCTCCAAATTACACATGGTCTGCTTCATGGTAACCGCCATTTCCTGATCATTTAAAAGCGCTCCTAACGTGTTATCTTTACTGTTCATCTTTTCGCTTGCCTTGGTAAGATTTGCGGTCAAAGCTGCTGCACTCTGCGTAACTCCTTGTAACTGCGCGGCTGAGCTGCGTAGGCTTTGGTAAACACTGGTATCCGTTAAAATCTCATTAGCTAAAGAACCTTCCGTATTCAATTTGGTAGTAAAAGCATTTAAAGCACTAGATACTTTAGCTGTATTCGCAGCGGTCTGTGTCAGACTCGCCATGATCGCCCTTACCTGAAGAGCCATGGTTGAATCCGTGAGGATAGCACCAATTGTTCCTTCCCCGTTAGCTATTTTTTCGCTTAACTTCTTTACATCGCTGGTAATGGCAACCAGATTTTGATTGTTCACCTGTAAAGTAGCCATCATTTCTTCTGTGTCAATACTTTTTACCGATTGCAGTAGATCACCTTCTTCAACTACCGCAACGTTCGGACTCCCCCCTTGTATAACAATAATCTTATTCCCGATAAAACCTTCAGAACTTACACGAACTTCTGCGTCTTTACGGATATAATCCTGTGATTTTTGCTCGATATTGAAATCAATCTCTACATGCGAGTTCTCAATTAACTTGATATTCTTGATGGTTCCGATTTTGACACCGGAGAAATAGACGTTGTTCCCTGCTTTTAATCCTCCGGCGTTAGTTAATATTGTTCTAAGCCCAATAGTTTTTGTAAAACGCTTTTGATTTCCGCCAAGAACGAAGATTGCCGTAACAAAAAATATAATCCCTAATAAGGTAAACAAACCTACAATAACCGACTTTTTACTATCTGAATTATTAGCCATATACTATGCAATAAAATTATAATCATAAAATGCTTTGACACGTGCGTCATCCGAATCAAAAATATCATTGAATCGGCCTTGTCGTTCAAACTTTCCGTCCAATAACATAACAATACGATCACCAACCTCTTTTGCACAGGTAAGATCGTGTGTAATAATAATGGACGATGTTTTATATATCTGTTGTACTTCGTTGATCAGATTATTGATCTCTGTACAGGTTATCGGATCTAAACCAGCTGTCGGTTCATCATACAACATAATATCCGGTCGCAAGATTAAGGTCCGAGCTATACCTATTCGCTTGCGCTGCCCGCCTGATAATTCGGACGGCATTTGATTCAACGCCTGCAATAAACCAACGGAGTCCAGCACTTCACGTACCTCTCTATCAATCTCCGCTCTCGTTAACGAACGTTTATTTCTAACAAGAGGAAATTCAAGGTTCTCACGCACGGTCATGCTATCGTACAGCGCGCTGTTTTGAAAAGAAAAACCGATTCGTAACCGCAAAGCCATTAGTTCTTTTTCATCGAGATCTCCTACTTCTTGTCCTAAAACATTGACTGTTCCTTCATCTGCCGAAAGCAAGCCCGATACAATTTTTATCAATACTGATTTGCCGGTACCTGACCGCCCTAAAACCACCAGATTCTCCCCTTCAAACAACTGTAAGTCTACACCTCGCAACACATGTAGATCTCCGAACGATTTACGAAGTCCTGAGATATTGATTACGGGATTCTGGTAATTAATATGAGATAGCTGCTTTTCCATTCTTATCCACGTATACTTTGAACAATCATTACAACTAATTGCTCCTCAATAAAAATGAGAAACATGGAAGCGACTACCGCTGCGTTGGCTGCTTTCCCTACACCTTCTGTTCCCTTGGAAGAGTTATACCCTTGGTAACAACCGACAATGCCAATAGTAAAACCAAAAAAAGCAGCTTTTATAATTGCCTGAAAAATATCCAGGAAAGTTACCGTTTCAAACACTTGATCGAAGAAGCTTATAAAGCTAACGGATTCATGCTGATAGACATTCAGAAAGGATCCCATAAGACCAACAAACCCTGTATAGCAGCTTAAAATAGGAATCATAATAGTGGTAGCCAGCACCCTACTCACGACTAGGAATTTAAATGGATTAGTTCCCGAAACTTCCATCGCATCGATTTGTTCTGTCACCTTCATGGACCCCAGCTCTGCGCCAATGTTAGATCCTACTTTCCCTGCAGCGATTAAGGCCGTTACCAAAGGCGCCAATGCACGTACAATGGCAATAGCGATCAGTGACGGTAGCATGGCCGTCGCACCGAAGTCTTCTAAAGATGGTCTCGATTGATTTGTAAATACAATACCGGTAATAAAACCAGTCAAAGAGATCAGTGGTAAAGATTTTACACCAACTTCATAACATTGATTTATGATCTCCTTAAATTCATAAGGTGGCATAACTAACTCTTTGAAGAATCGCATGATAAAGTGATGTACATTACCCAGCTGAATAAGCTTTTGGTCTATTTTCTTAGAAATCATTAGTTCTATTTATCAGCTATGGGCACAAAGGATGCCAAGTGCCTTTTTTTGCAAAAGTAGTTTTTTATTGAATAAATTCCTGATTTAGTAACATAAAAGTTAATCCTCTTTTGTCTTTTTTCCTTTTATGATATTTTCGTGAATTTTTTAATCTTTGTTCCTTCGTGTTAATTCTAAAAGACTTACTTTTAAACATTCGTTTGATATCTTTTGAATTCAACTGTTACATTTTTTTTACTTTTTAACCATTACTTAACTAAATTTAAATCTATGACCAATAGAAGGAAATTTATTCAAAATTTGGCTCTTGGCACCTCCGTAGCACTAAGCTTTCCTAAAATCGTCGCTGCTGCCGGTATAAAGGGAACATCGATTAACTTAAACGTAAATGATGTCATTTTGTTTCAAGGAGATTCCATAACAGATGCCGGTAGAGACAAAAAGAAGGAGCAAGCCAATGATCCTGCAACGCTTGGAAACGGCTATTCCTTTGTTGCTGCCTCACAGCTATTGTTAAAAAGAGCTTCGCTTAATCTTCAGATTTTTAATAAAGGCATTAGTGGCAACAAAGTTTATCAATTAGCAGATCGATGGGACGATGATTGCTTAAGGTTAAAACCGAACGTATTGAGTATTTTAATAGGAGTAAACGATTATTGGCACACCCTTGCTAAAGAAAATCCCTATCAA
The DNA here is from genome assembly GCF_030372825.1 of Olivibacter sp. 47. Classification (NCBI taxonomy): domain Bacteria; kingdom Pseudomonadati; phylum Bacteroidota; class Sphingobacteriia; order Sphingobacteriales; family Sphingobacteriaceae; genus Olivibacter; species Olivibacter sp. 47. Next base: position 2,615,637 of record NZ_JAUCNR010000001.1, on the reverse strand, counting down.
GGAACAATTGACACCTACAAAAAAGATTTAAAAAGTTTATTAGTGCGAACAAAAAAAGAATTACCTGAAGTGCAACTGATCATAGGCGAACCTTTTGCTGTAAAGGATGTTCGGGCAGTAACAGATGAATGGTATCCTAAATTCAATGAATATAGAATGGCGGCAAAGGAAATCGCCAATGAATTCAATGCTGTTTTTATTCCCTATCAACAAGTATTTGATGAAGCGATCAAACAGGCTCCAGCAAATTACTGGACGGGCGACGGTGTACATCCCAGCTTGGCAGGTGCGGCTCTAATGGCTCAAGCATGGCTTAAAGCAGTCGGCCTCTAGTTACTTTGGATGAATAGCCATTGATCAACGGATTTACCTAATTTTACCGATTAATGACTATTCCCGATTTTAGATAAACTCGTTTGATTTAAACCATTGGCCGTATGGCTTAGCATATAAAATGACACCTTCTCACATCACGTTAAACTCTGTGTTGGATAATGATTTTTACAAATTCACTATGCAACATGCCGTGTTTAAATTATTTCCAAAAGCTAAGGCAAAGTACGAATTCATCAATCGTGGAAATCACCACTTCCCTTCCGGCTTTGCAGATGCACTTAGAGCCTCCGTTAACAGCATGGCAGGTCTACACTTAACTCGCGAGGAGAAAAAATACCTAAGAGATACCTGTCCTTACCTCGACCCCACCTACCTCGACTTTTTACAAGGCTATCGTTATGACCCTGATGAAGTAATAATATCGCAGGAAGGTCCCAATCTGTTAGTTAAAATTACCGGGTATTGGTATCGAACCATCTTATGGGAAGTGCCTATCATGTCGCTGATATCCGAGCTCTACTATAAACTTAACTACCTTCAAGGCGATCAAGATGAGCAAATTATTACAACAGCAAAAAATAAGATTGAACAATACAATAAGTTGGGGGTAACCATTGCCGAATTCGGCACGCGTAGGCGTCATGCTTATCATACACATCGTTTAGTTGTACAAACTTTAAAACAATACGGTAATACCAGCTTCATCGGAACCAGCAATGTGCATATGGCTATGCTTAACCAAACCAAACCAATAGGTACGCATGCACATGAGTGGTTTATGTTCCATGCAGCTAAATATGGCTTTAAGATGGCTAATGGCTTAGGGTTAGAGCATTGGGTTAATGTGTATAGAGGTGATTTAGGAATAGCGCTTTCAGATACTTATACCACCGATGTATTTTTTTCTCAGTTTGATAAAATGTTCACTAAGCTTTTTGATGGTGTAAGACATGATAGTGGCGATCCCCTTGATTTTGCCGACAAAACTATCGCACACTATAAAAGTAAAGGGATAAATCCCATATCCAAAACCATCATTTTTTCTGATGGACTTAACTATGAAAAGGTCGAACGAATTGCTAAACATTGCCAGGGAAAAATCGGAATATCTTTTGGTATAGGTACAAATTTCACAAATGATGTAGGGCTAACGCCCATGAATATTGTTGTTAAAATGACCGAAGCGTACCCGGAAGAAGCATACTGGACACCGGTAGTAAAGCTTTCCGACGTAAAAGGCAAATATACGGGAGACCCAGATATGATTGAATTGAGCAAAACTATCCTTGGCATCAATGACTAACTAGGTCCTAAGTTTATTATAATGAATCAAGATGTTTACGGAGCTGCCCTGTTTGACTTTTATAAAACAGGAAAAACTGCACCATTGATATTACATAATAATTACGGTGAAGATGAGGAAATGCCGGTAGATCTATTCTTTAGAGAAGAAGAGGAGTTTCCTGAGCTGGAATTCATCGCACTTTCATTGTGCGATGGTGTTGTATTAGATGTAGGAGCCGGAGCCGGCAGCCATTGTCTCTACTTACAAAATAGAGGTTTTGAGGTCACCGCCTTGGAGATTTCGAAGACTGCATGCGAAATCATGAAGGATCGGGGAGTAAAACAAGTGGTGAACGCTAATATTTTCCATTATAGAAAGAAAAAATTCGATACGATACTTTTTCTCATGAATGGCATCGGTCTGGTGGAAACCATACATGGCTTAAAACAACTTCTTATTCATTGTAAACAGATTTTAAAGAAAGGCGGCCAATTATTATTCGACTCATCTGACATTGCTTACTTGTACGAGGGCCATATCCCAGCCGCTGGGGCTTATTATGGAGAGGTGAAATTTCAATATGAATATAAAGGCCAAAGAGGCGCTTCATTTGGATGGTTGTATATCGACCAAGATACGCTCATCAAAATTGCCCGGCAAGATGGCTGGGTGGTTCAAATACTATACGAAGATGAAAACGACCAATATCTTGTCCGATTGTCGCTCCGCGATTAATTTTTCAATAGACGCTGAATTTCATCGAGTTTCATTAAGGCCTCAACAGGAGTTAATGCATTGACATCCAAGTTATTTAACATATCACGGATTTTGACTAAAATCGGGTCGTCAATTGAAAACATTTGCAGCTGGTAAGCCTGCTTCTGTATCTTCTTCATGCTATCCTTAATATGTTCGCCACCTGTTCGTTCCTGTTCAAGCCTTTTTAGTATTTCGTTAGCCCTCACAACAAGCTTGGCAGGCATGCCCGCCATCTTAGCAACATGGATTCCGAAACTATGTTCGCTACCACCGGGAACGAGTTTACGAAGAAAAATAATTTTATTATTTACTTCTTTTACCGAAACGTTGAAGTTCTTTATCCGATTAAAAGTATTTGTCAGTTCATTCAGCTCATGATAGTGCGTCGCAAACAAAGTTTTTGCCTTGGCAGAAGGGTGGTTATGCAAGTATTCGGCAATGGCCCAAGCGATTGATATCCCATCATAAGTACTTGTTCCACGGCCAATCTCATCTAGTAAAATAAGGCTTCTATCGGATAAATTATTAAGAATGCTGGCCGTTTCATTCATTTCGACCATAAATGTGGATTCACCTGATGACAGATTATCAGAGGCTCCAACCCGAGTAAAAATCTTATCTACCAAACCAATTTCGGCATGTTTTGCCGGAACGAAACATCCCATCTGTGCCATTAGTACAATTAAGCCTGTTTGTCGTAATAGAGCAGATTTACCCGCCATGTTGGGTCCTGTTATGATAATGATTTGTTGACTGTCACTATCTAAAAACACGTCATTGGTAATATATTCTTCACCAATCGGCAAATTTTTTTCGATCACCGGATGACGCCCGCCCTTGATATCAATGAGTTTACCATCGTTGATGATAGGCTTCACATAATGGTTCTTATGAGCAATTGTTGCAAAGTTCAACAGTACGTCCAGTTGAGAAATTAAATTGGCATTCAGTTGAACGGGCTTTATATAGTCAAGCAGCGAAGCGAGAAGTTCGTTATATAAACGATTTTCTATGACTTGTATCTTATCTTCCGCTCCAAGAATCTGTTCTTCATATTCTTTTAACTCATTGGTAATATAACGTTCTGCATTCACCAGGGTTTGCTTTCTTACCCAATCAGCGGGTACCTTGTCTTTATGGGCATTGGTCACCTCAAGATAGTACCCAAACACATTATTAAAAGAAATCTTTAAAGACGGGATACCGGTAATTTCCGACTCGCGCTTCTGAATTTCAAGTAAATAATCTTTTCCTCCGAATGCAACCTTACGTAAGCGATCAAGCTCTGCATCCACTCCATCAGCAATTACATTCCCTTTAATCAATAACACAGGAGGCTCCGATTTCAACTCCTTTTCTATCCGATCGCAAATTATTTTACAGGGGTTTAATTGCTCTGCAATCACATTTAAGGCCTGAGCGTCCGCAGTAGCCGTCAGCTCTTTAAGTCGTCCGATAGCTTGCAAAGCTCTTTTTAACTGAACCAGTTCCCTCGGATTTGCTTTTTGCAGTCCGATTTTACTTATCAATCGCTCCAAATCACCGATCTGTTTAATCTCTTGCGTCAGTTGTTCCCGTAGATCGGCTCGTTTTAAAAGGTACTCCACAACCTCTAATCGCTCCGTAATTGGTCGTTTGTCTTTTAAAGGCATAACCATCCAACGTTTCAACAACCGGGCGCCCATTGGAGATGAAGTACTGTCCAATACGTCGGCTAATGTAATGGCATTTTCATTAGCTGAACCGATCAATTCTAAATTACGGACGGTAAATCGATCCAACCACATGTAACGATCTTCCTCAATCCGTGCAATGTTAGAGATATGCTGTAAGTTCCGATGTTCCGCTTCGTTCAAATAGTGCAAAGCAACCCCCGCAGCTACAATAGCAAGATGCATACGGTCAATTCCAAATCCCTTTAGGGAATTAACTTCGAAGTGCTTCAGAAGCGTTTCTTTCGCATAATCGCCGCTATAGGGCCATTCATCTAATGTATAAGTGTAAAATCGATCGCTGAACTGATCTACAAAATCGCTATAAGAACGTTTCGGCAGGATAATTTCACTTGGCTTAAACCCTTGCAACAATTTATCAATATAGTCACCACTTCCTTGCGCAACTAAAAACTCACCTGTTGAAATGTCTAAAAAGGAAACACCTATTGCATTCTTATCAAGATACAAGGAAGCTAAATAATTATTAGCCTTTTGTTGAATGATATTATCATTGTAAGATACACCCGGAGTTACCAATTCTGTCACTCCCCTTTTTACAATCGTTTTTACAGATTTAGGATCTTCCAGTTGATCGCAGATTGCAACTCGCTGTCCCGCCCTCACCAGTTTCGGCAGATAAGTTTCTAATGAGTGATGAGGAAATCCGGCCAATTCGGTTTCAGAAGCACTGCCATTACCACGCTTAGTTAAAACGATGCCCAATATTTCCGCTGCTTTAACGGCATCGGAACCAAAGGTTTCATAAAAGTCACCGACTCTAAATAATAACAAAGCACCGGGATATTTTGCTTTGATACTATTGTATTGCTGCATTAATGGAGTTTCTTTCTTTGCTGTCTTTGCCAAAATCAACTTTCTTTAGGGGCGTAAAAATAAAATAAAATTGGGAATTAGCGGCCGCACTTCGCCGCTATATTTGTTTTGTTACTTATTTACCAGTCCTCTTCGTCCGGCTCTATTCCTAGGATGTTATTATAAACCGCTTGAAGTTCGGAGAAAGCATGCATATCATTCGCTTGCTTCGCTACGTCCATACCTCTTTGATAGGTGGCTATCGCATCATTTTCCCTTCCCAATGACTCATATAGTTTACCAAAATGGTAATAAGTACCGACATAATCCGGCCGCTTATCTACAAGTTCCTGAAAATAACGTAAGGCTTTAGTCGAATTCTCCCTTTTAACGTACTCTGTAGCAATTGCATATAAAATAAAAGGTTCATCAGGACTTGCCTCTAGAAATTTAAAAAGTTGCTCCAAACGGTCATTGCTCATAGATTCAGCGGTTAAAATTTAATTATTATGTGATTTTTCCTATCTTTATAACTTTAGAAGCCAAAGATAAAAAAGTACGGTTCTTTTCACAAAGACAGAAGATAACTTCCTCTATCATTGGTTCAAGCGGGGAATCAATTTATTATTTAAATGCAGCAATTATGAAAATACTCGTGTGTATCAGTCATGTTCCGGACACTACGTCAAAAATCACATTTTCTGAAGATAAAACTTCTTTCAACAATACAGGTATTCAATTTATCATCAATCCCTATGACGAAATAGCGCTCGCCAAAGCGATCGAATTAGCAGAAGGAGGTAAAGGGACTGTTACGGTAATAAACATAGGCGAGGTAAGCACTGAGCCAACCATTAGAAAAGCACTAGCCACAGGAGCAGACGATGCTGTGCGAGTTAATGCCGCACCACGCGATGCCTGGTTTGTAGCCAAACAGATTGCAAACTATGCAAATGGAAAGCAATTTGATTTGATTTTGACAGGTCGTGAATCTATTGACTACAACGGAGTACAGGTAGCTGGTTTTTTAGGAGAGTTTCTTAACATTCCGTCCATTTCTATCGCAAAAAAAATTGATATTCATGAGAAAACGGCATTGGTAGAACGTGAGATCGAGGGCGGTAAGGAAATTATTTCCAGTCCCCTACCCTTGGTTGTCGGGACTGCAGAAGGCGTGGCAGAACCGCGCATACCGAATATGCGAGGCATCATGTCTGCTCGCACAAAACCGTTGGAGGTTATTGAAGCCATTGAAGTGGAAACACTAACCAAAATAGTGCAATATGAAAGTCCTGCTCCAAGGGGAGCAGTTACGCTAATAGATGCGGCCGAACCTGAAAAATTAATTGAACTATTACATACAAAAGCACGTGTAATCTAGTATGGCATTAAAAAGACCCATACTTTGAGGTAAAACCATATACAATAATTTAAATCGAAAAAAGATGTCGGTATTAGTATTTGTAGAGAATATAGAAGGTGTCTTTAAGAAATCCGCACATGAAGTGGTTTCTTATGCTAAAGCCATCGCGAACACCATTAATCAGCCCTTAGTTGCACTTTCTATTGGCGATGTAAAGGATGAAAACCTTAAAGGACTAAGCAAATACGGCGCAAATAGAATATTAACTGCTAATTCAGATAAACTTAAATCTTTCGTAAATCAAGCTTATGCATCCATTATAGAAGCAGCCGCGAGGCAAGAAAATTCGTCCATTGTTGTGCTATCCAATTCGTTCAGTGGCAAGGGATTGGCCCCGCGGCTGGCAGCAAAACTCGTTGCTGGTTTAGCAAATGGTGTGGTGGAGTTACCAACGATTGAAGGCAGTATATTACGTGTTAAAAAAACTGCATTTTCAGGCAAGGCATTCGCGGTCACCGAATTGAATTCAGCTGTTAAAGTTATTGCCTTAAATGCAAACGCCTTTGAATTAAGGGAGAGCCCTGTGGACGCAGAAATTGTTGCATTTGAAAACCAGCCTTCTCCCGATGATTTTGCCACTGTTGTAAAAGAAATTATTCGTGCCACCGACAAGGTTTCTTTACCCGAAGCAGAAATTGTGGTATCAGGAGGCAGAGGATTAAAAGGGCCGGAAAATTGGGGTATCATAGAAGAATTGGCCGAAGCGCTCGGGGCTGCAACTGCTTGTTCGAAACCCGTATCGGATGCAGGCTGGCGTCCCCATGCCGAACATGTCGGCCAAACCGGCATTGCGGTAAGTCCCAATCTGTATATCGCTATCGGAATTTCAGGCGCCATTCAGCATCTAGCAGGGATAAGTTCTTCAAAAACAATAGTAGTTATCAACAAAGATCCGGAAGCTCCTTTCTTTAAAGTGGCAGATTACGGTATCGTAGGAGATGCCTTTGAGATCGTTCCAAAAATTACAGCAGCAGTCAGATCATATAAAAATGGCTGAAATTTTCGATATTAGCTACTTCTTTTGATAAGGAGGTATCGTACTCTTTTGGACATGAGGAGACTGAATTTTATTATAAAGAAAAAAATTTATATTCATAAAGCGCTATTATAAAAAAATAGCGCCGCTATGAAATGCTTTTTGCATATTTGCCTGCGAGAAATGAATAAGATCAAGTTAGAAATAGTAGGATTATCTTACAGCCAGACACAATCCGGGGCTTATGCTTTAGTATTAGGTGAAGTTAATGGCCGCAGAAGACTTCCTATAATTATCGGAGGGTTTGAGGCGCAAGCGATTGCCATTGAAATCGAGAAACTTACTCCCAGCAGACCTCTTACGCATGATTTGTTCAAAACTTTTGCTTCTACATTCGGAATTTCCATTCATGAAGTCATTATTTACAATCTAGTTGACGGAATTTTTTATGCAAAGTTAGTTTGCAATAATGGAAAAAAAGATATCGAAATAGATGCCAGGACCTCCGACGCTATCGCTCTGGCCATACGATTTGATTGCCCAATCTATACTTATGAGTTTATTCTTGCATCCGCAGGAATCGTTATTGAGGGAAATGATTTTGTGTTTTTAGAAAACCTGGAAACCCCTAGAGAGGAACAATCTACTGTGGCAGAAAGCTCGAAAACTGCCTATGCATCCTACACCGACGATGAACTAAAAGCAGCACTTCAACAAGCACTTCAAGAAGAAGCTTATGAAAAAGCGGCTAAAATACGTGATGAAATATCTCGAAGAAAGTCGTCATAATTCGAAAAGAAATGCAACATAAGCTGAGCTTTACATAAATATGTCTATAAAACTTAGATTGACGCTCATGAGCTTTCTACAGTTCTTTGTATGGGGAGCTTGGATGATTACAGTTGGCGTATATTGGTTTCAGCATAAACAATGGTCCGGCAGTGAATTTGGGGCTATTTTTTCTACACTAGGAATCTCTTCTTTATTTATGCCGGCGTTAACCGGCATCATCGCCGACAAATGGATTAATGTAGAGTTTCTTTATGGCATTTTGCACATTCTATTCGGGTGCACGTTTCTGTACCTACCTCATGTACAAGATCCTCAAACATTCTTTTGGGTGATTTTGATGGCCATGTTATTTTATATGCCAACAATAGCCCTATCTAATTCAATTGCATACATTCTGTTAAAAAAACATAAGTACAATGTAATTAAGGACTTTCCTCCTATTCGTGTATGGGGTACCATTGGTTTTATTGCAGCTATGTGGATGACGGATCTTACCGGCAACAAGGCCTTAGGGGGGCAGTTCTATATTTCCGCCATCGCTGCAATTACGTTGGGAATTTATTCTTTCACCCTCCCTCCTTGCCCTCCATTAAAATCGAAATCTGAAAATGCGTCTCTTAGTGGGCGCTTGGGATTAAATGCCTTTAAGCTGTTTCGTAATCCAAAAATGGCGCTTTTTTTCACCTTTTCCATGTTTCTAGGCGGAGCATTACAGCTGACAAATATGTACGGAGACGCTTATCTATCCGATTTTGGTAAAAATCCAATCTATACTGATTCTTTTGTAGTAAGACATTCCACTATCATATTATCCATTTCTCAAATTTCCGAAACAATCTTCATTCTAGCCATTCCCTTCTTTCTACGACGTTTTGGTATCAAGCAGGTTATGCTGATCAGTATGTTGGCTTGGGTATTGCGTTTTGGTTTATTGGCCTATGCTGATCCGATAAGCGGACTTTGGATGATCATTCTGTCCTGCATAGTGTATGGAATGGCTTTTGATTTTTTCAATATATCGGGATCTCTTTTCGTCGAAACAAGTACGGGAGCTAATATCCGTTCATCTGCTCAAGGTTTGTTCATGATGATGACGAACGGTTTTGGCGCTATCCTCGGAAGTTCAATCAGTGGCTACGTGATTGAACATTATTTTACCGAAATGGGTGGACAGATGATGTGGCAAGAGATCTGGATTTGTTTCGCTGCTTACGCGCTTGTGATCGCGTTCTTATTTTCATTCCTCTTTAAGCACAAACATGACCCCTCGGCCCTGGAAGAAATGAAAGAAATGACAGGTTAATCCTTATTGGTTAACCCGTTGCCGAATTGCTTCATAAATAATTACACCCGCACTTACAGACACATTTAAGGATGCAATGTCGCCAAACATGGGAATCTTGGCTAAATAGTCGGCATTCCGTATGATACTGTCAGATATACCCGTATCTTCTGCTCCCATTACAATTGCTGTTGGTGACTTAAAATCGGGTTTATAAATAGTGTCTCCCGTTTTTTCAGTACATGCTACAACTTGTAAACCGCTCTCTTGAAGGAACTTTATTACTTGCGTTAAGCTTTCGTGACGGCAAACGGCGATTTTATATAGAGCTCCTGCGGATGTTTTAATAGCGTCCGGATTAATCTCAGCCGATCCCTTAGTCGGAACTACCAGCGCATCCACCCCGGCACAAGCAGCAGTACGTGCTATCGCGCCAAAGTTACGGACATCGGTAATACCATCCAATATTAATATCAATGGCACCTTCCCTTCTTCGTATATAGTTGGAATAACGTCTTCTATTTTTTGATAGGTAATCGGCGAGATAACGGCGATGACCCCCTGGTGATTTTTCCGGGTTATACGATCGAGCTTCTCTATCGGAACTTGCTGATAACTGATATTTCTATTACGTAAAACATCTTTCAACTCTTTAAATAACTCGCCGGTCAATCCTCGCTGTATAAATAAAGATTCGATTTCCTTTCCACTATCAATAGCTTCAATTACCGCTCTAATACCAAAAACCATTTGATTGCTTTCCCTTTTTATGGGTTTTGAAAATTGACGCATGCTTATGTAAATTAGGCGTGCAAGTTACCAAATATATTCTCAATATCCTTTTTTCATTTTTATGATATATTTAATTCATTTTAGCCGCAATTTTCATACCGTAGATTCATGAGAAATCTCTTGTTTCTTTCTTTCCTAAAATTGTTAAGCACATCTAAACTAACATATAAAAAGTTATTCACATTAGTTTTAAGCAATTGATTTTAAAATACTTTACGCAATGATTAACATTTTATTCACATCATTTGTGAATATCTAACAGGCTAACGAGAACAGATTCAATGCTTAACATTTTTCGTTATTCACTATTGTGAGAAACTCAAGCTCAGAAGGGATTATAAATTAAGTACATTTGTGCTATGAACTCCGAAAACGAAAATTATTCATCAAGAAATACCGCTAAGAAAGGAACTTTTGCCGAGCGCAAAAATCGACTAGGGAATATGGTTAGTGGCCTTGGTAAGCTACCTCCTCAGGCAGTGGATTTAGAGGAAGCTGTTTTAGGAGCACTTATGGTTGAAAAAGATGCGCTATCAACAGTTATTGATATTCTGAAAGTAGACACTTTCTATAAAGATGCGCACCAGAAAATCTTCGAAGCCATCGTCAACTTATTTCAAAAATCTTCACCAATTGACTTATTGACGGTTACCGCTGAACTCCGAAAAATGGGTGCACTGGAAATGGTCGGGGGAGCTTACTATATAACACAGCTGACGGACAGAGTTGTCTCTGCCGCTAACATTGAATTTCATGCTCGTATTATATCTCAGAAGTATATACAACGAGAATTGATTAAAATTTCAACCGAAATTATAAACAATGCTTATGAAGATACTGCGGATATTTTTGATTTGCTCGACACCGCAGAAAAAAGTTTGTTTGATATAGCTCAAAACAATTTAAGGCGAGATACCCGCAAGATGGACGATATCATGCGGGAAGCGGTTAATAACTTAGAACAGTTACGCGACAGAACGGATTCGCTTACTGGAGTTCCCTCAGGCTTTACAGCATTAGATCGTATTACTTCGGGTTGGCAGCCATCCGATTTGATTATTATAGCTGCCCGTCCAGCTATGGGTAAAACGGCATTTGTTCTAACCTGTGCACGCAATGCGGCTGTGCTGCATGATAAACCTGTCGCCGTTTTTTCATTGGAGATGTCCTCTGTACAGTTGGTCAATCGCCTTATTTCCGGTGAAACCGAAATAGAACAGGAAAAACTCAAAAAAGGAACCTTAGCAGATCATGAATGGACTCAGCTCCACTCACGGATCGGAAAATTAACAGAGGCCCCTTTACTGATTGATGACACGCCGGCACTGAATGTATTTGAATTTCGAGCCAAATGCAGGCGTTTAAAAGCACAATACGATATACAGATGGTGATTGTGGATTATTTGCAATTAATGCATGGAAAAGCTGAAGGGAAAGGCGGTGGAAATCGTGAGCAAGAAATCGGTAGTATATCACGTGCGCTAAAATCGGTGGCGAAAGAGCTTAATATTCCGGTACTGGCCCTTTCCCAATTGAGTCGTGCAGTTGAAAGTCGTCCGGGAGCCTCAAAAAGGCCTATGCTATCTGATTTACGGGAGTCTGGGTCTATCGAACAGGACGCCGATATGGTACTGTTTTTATACCGACCGGAGTATTATGGCATGACGGAAGATGAAGAGGGCCGACCAACTGCCGGTGTAGGGGAAGTCATTATTGCTAAAAACAGACATGGTGAAACGACCATTGTACCGCTGAAGTTTGTCGGTAAATATGTTAAATTCCAAGATCTAGAGGAAGATTTCGGTGGCGGGTCATTTGCGGACTCAGGAACTATGACTGATGATAATCCTTTTTCTGCCGGTATGATGCCATCGTCAGAATTTGGGAATATGGGCGGAATCATTACGCGTCCCTCCAGAATGAACGACATGGATGACGAAGCTCCCTTCTAGTTGTCAAATAAGTAGTAGTTTAGTTGTTAAGTAGTCGGTTGCTATTTCCAACTTAACTACTTCCTTACCTAACTATTTTTCAGTTTAACTATTTCCTAAACTTATCTTGTAAACTCTTCAGCATATCTTCTGTGATAGGGCCACTTTTCTTCTCTTTAGCCTTATCTAAATGTTGATTACCGCTATAGGGTTTATTTCCCCCATAGGGCTTTGTTTTCGGCTGTATCGCTACATCTGAGGCATTTGAAGGTTTAACGTTAGCGCCTCTATTATGTTGTATATTGCGGAAATCGGTCCATATTTTTTCTATACAGCGCTTGGTATATAACGGAAAGTCACCTTGCATCATCCAGGAATAATAGCTTGGCTCTATCTTGAACACTTCCACTACGCTTTTGCCTTTATGCTTACCAAAACTGAAAACCTCAACGCCATTCTCATCGTAAATGATACGGCCCGCAAAATCAACCGGTCTATTTAAATTGGTAAATCGGTGAAGCGCGTCTACATCGTTCTTTACAGGTATCGATTTATTGCCGCTTTTGTCTTCCCATTCAACGCCGTCATAACGCTGCACTTGGGCTAACAACACTTCATAGGTAGCACGAACATCAGCTTCAGCACTATGGGCATTTTCCAAAGTTCTATCACAATAAAACTTATAAGCTGCTTTCAATGTACGCTGCTCCATTTGATGAAAGATATTCTGAACATCGACGAATTTTCTGTTTTCAATGTCAAAATTAATTCCCGCTCTTAGAAACTCTTCCATCAGAACAGGGATATCAAACTTATTGGAGTTATAACCGGCCAAATCCGTATCCTCCAAGAAATCAGCAATTTCTTGTGCAACTTGCTTGAAGGTTGGAGCGTCTTTGATGTCCTCGTCGTATACTCCGTGTAAAAGTGAAGAGCTTAATGGAATGGGCATCTCCGGATTTATACGCATGGTTTTTACCTGTTCACTTCCGTCTGGCATCGCTTTAAGGATTGAAATTTCTACAATTCTATCCGAAGCAACGTTTACGCCTGTTGTTTCTAAATCAAAAAATGCCAATGGGCGTTTTAGGTTTAAGATCATTTCTTCTTTTTTTATGAATTCCTAATTTACTTTATTGGTTGGTAGAAAGGTATCATGCCTGGTATATCTATTAGCAAGAACATCCATTTATCCAAAAAAATGATGCCTAATACAATTCCTATAACCATGATCGCATATAGCAGTAATTCGTTTTTTGCAAACTGCTTATATTGCGTCCAAAAACCAAAATTCTCTTCGTCTTTCTCTTTCATTTATTTGACCGCTCCTGCTCTTTTGAAAGATTTGTAATACCAACCGTCCTTTAAATTGCTTATAATAACTCCCTTTGAGGTTGAAGCATGAACGAATCTGCCATTATGCAAATAGACTCCTACATGATTGATGCTCGAACCTCCAAAACTAAAGAAAACCAAGTCTCCTTCTTTCAGCTGCCTTTCATATTTTCTTTTAACGGCATTTGCTTGATCCTCCGAACTTCGCGGAAGACTTTTACCATAAATCTCACTTATCAGCATCGCCGCAAATCCCGAACAATCTATACCGTTTTTTGTTGTTCCTCCATAAGCGTAAGGAGTACCAATCCAATCGTTTATAAAGCGATAAAGCTTTTCATTTTTCAGTTCACTGGTTTCAACCCCCAATAAACCGGCATAGTCAGTAAGCAGGTTCCCTGAGCTAACATAAAATCCGGAAGTTCCTGAAACATCTGTTAAAATATCTCCCTTCTTTCGATGATAGTTTTCACGTTTTAGAACGGACGATGTAGCTCGCCGTCTGCTCAAACAGCTTGTCAACATTCCCATCAGTATAATCGCTAGCAAAATAAAGGTGATATTTTGAATCGGAAGCCGCATGTATTGTTGTTAATGTTCAACAAAAGATTCTACTTCTTCCACATCTACTTCTCCTTCATTGCTTATATTCAGCAGCCGAACGGTTTTTATTTCGTTTACGAGTAAAGGGTCGTATTTAGCCCGTACTTTAACATAATTCTTCGAAAAGCCGTGCATATATCCTTCTTTTACGTCACTTTCGAAAAGCACTTCCATCTCATTGCCTAACTGACTAACATAAAATGCCCGTCTTTTCTTTTCAGAAAGGATATGTAACATTTTGCTTCTGTCCGATCTGGCACTCCCCGGCACTGCCCCTTCCATTTGTGAAGCTATCGTATTTTCCCTTTCTGAGTAGGTAAAGACATGTAGATAGGAAATGTCTAGATCATTAAGAAATTCATAGGTTTGTAAAAAATCTTCCCGTGTTTCGCCGGGAAATCCAACAATGACGTCTACTCCTATACAACAATCCGGCATTAAACTTTTAATTCTTTTTACCCTTTCAGCATAGAGTTCTCGTTTATATCGTCTACGCATCAGCCCTAAGATCTTATTAGATCCTGATTGTAAGGGCATATGAAAATGGGGCACGAATCGCTTGGACGAGGCTACAAAATCGATGATTTCATTACTCAGTAAGTTGGGTTCAATGGACGAAATCCGAAAACGGTCAATCCCATCGACCGCATCCAACGCTTTCACCAAATCCAAAAAACGATCTTCCCGCTGGCCTTGCCTAATACCGAAGTCACCGATATTAACTCCTGTCAATACAATTTCCTTTACACCCGATGCAGCAATATCTTTGGCTTGTTTAACCAACGATTCAATGGTTCCACTTCTACTGGCTCCGCGTGCAAGTGGTATGGTACAAAATGTGCAAGAATAATCGCAACCGTCTTGTACTTTAAGAAAAGTTCTTGTTCTATCACCAAACGAAAAAGCCGGAACAAACACATTGGTTTCCTCAATAGGTGCATTATGTATAATTGCCTTTTTCTGTTTGGTTAAGTCGTTAATATGCTCAATGATATTGAACTTTTCTGCTGCGCCAAGCACCATATCAACTCCGGGAATTTCGGCTATTTCCCGGGGCTTTAATTGCGCATAGCAACCCACAATAGTAATATAAGCCTGAGGAGAATATTTCAAAGCCTCTTTTACCACTTTTCTGCACTTTTTATCAGCATTATCCGTCACCGAACAGGTATTGATAACATAAACATCCGCTCTTTCGTTAAAAGGCACAGTTTGATAACCTGCATCCTGAAAAATCCGTCCGATAGAAGAAGTTTCAGAGAAGTTAAGTTTGCAGCCAAGGGTATAAAATGCTACTCTCTTATCCATTTAATTAGTTTTTGCGTTCAAAATGCAAGATGAATGCTCCGTCAAATGCGCCATGAAAGTAAGGTCCATATCAATTCAATCTTACATTAAACAACTTTGTTGTGCACCTTAAACAAGGTTTTAAATTGTCAGCGGCAAAAATACGTTTTTCTTTAGGCTTATTATAGGAACTGTCTCAGTTTTTATATAAATGCAACTAGTTTCGATACAGTTATGACAAATATGAACAGCTATTTACAAGTAGTGCTATCGTTCTTCAAGACAACCGTACAGGCCGTCCTATAGCTTGCAAACAACGCACCGTAAACCTCGTGACTTGATTGGATATCCTCGCAAAAATAGCTAAGTTTGCAAGGTCTACAATGCATCTCTACAGGAAGTAACGTTGCAATGTATAATCAGGCATTTTCAATGGATACTACACAAATACTTCGAAGGGCGCTTAATTTTGAATTCTTATCGAAAGAAGAAGGTATATATTTGCATCAGTACGCCTCAACTGCTGAACTAAGTTATGTAGCCAACGAGCTTCGAAAAATACAAGTACCTCACGGAAAGGTTACGTGGCAAATTGACAGAAACGTAAATACAACCAATGTTTGTATTGCTAACTGCAAATTTTGTAATTTTTTCAGGCGACCCGGGCACGAAGAAAGCTATATTACGGATATAGATACCTACAAGCGAAAAATCGAGGAAACGATACGATACGGTGGAGATCAGCTGCTGTTACAGGGCGGGCACCATCCCGATCTTGGCTTGAATTTCTACACCAATTTGTTTAAGCAGCTAAAAGAACTATACCCGACCATAAAACTGCACTCGCTTGGGCCTCCGGAAATCGCTCATATTGCTAAATTAGAGAATATGAGTCATATCGAAGTTCTCCGCGCCTTAAAAGAAGCCGGTTTAGACTCGCTCCCGGGAGCCGGAGCAGAAATATTAAATGATCGTGTTAGACGTCTGATTTCAAAAGGCAAATGTGGCGGAAAAGAGTGGTTAGATGTAATGCGGGCCGCCCATCAAATTAATCTCCCAACTTCAGCCACTATGATGTTTGGACATATTGAGACCGTCGAGGAGCGTTTTGAACACCTTGTATGGATCAGAGAAGTCCAAAGCGAAAAACCGGAAGGAGCCTATGGCTTTATTGCCTTCATTCCATGGCCTTTCCAGGACGACGGCACGCTATTAAAGAAAGTAAGAGGAATCACCAATAATGTAAGTGGTGAAGAATACATCCGTATGATTGCACTGAGCAGGATTATGCTTCCCAACATAAAAAACGTTCAAGCCTCCTGGCTGACCGTTGGCAAACGCGTGGCGCAGCTCTGTTTACATGCCGGAGCTAATGATTTTGGATCTATTATGATCGAAGAGAATGTCGTTTCAGCTGCCGGCGCTCCGCATCGATTCACGTCGCGCTCGATACAAGATGCGATCAAAGAAGCTGGCTTCGAACCGCAATTGCGTACACAAAAGTATGACTTCAGGGAAATCCCATCAGGTATTCAAGAACAAATCATCGACTATTAATTAATAGGTTAACGTTTCATGGAGAACATCGTACAGCATATTGAGGCATTAATTTTTGCTTCTGAACAGAGCGTGGAATTTTTTGACATTAAGCAAATTATTCGAGATGCCTTAGACTTGGAGCTATCAAACGAGGACGTAGAAAATGCAATTAAGCTTATTGAATCAAAATACGCTGACAGCGCATTTGCCATTCAACTGTATCATATTAATAACGGCTATCAATTTTTAACGAAGAAAGAGTACAATAAAATTGTCAATCAACTTCAGATCCATCGATCTAAAAAGAAATTGAGTCAAGCTGCGCTTGAAACGCTGGCTATAATAGCTTATCGGCAGCCTATAACCAAGCTTGAAATAGAACAAATAAGGGGAGTGAGCTGCGACTATTCCATACAGAAACTATTGGAAAAAGACCTGATACAGATCAGTGGAAAATCTGAAGCTATTGGGAAGCCGCTCTTATATTCGACAAGCAAACTATTTATGGACTATTTTGGGATCAATTCAACGGCGGATTTACCGAAATTGAAAGACATCTTAACTGAAGAACAAAGTATAGGAGAATCAACGGAATAGCTTCCATTTTTTTGTATTATTTTTTCAATAAATTACTTGACTGTTTTAAAATCTTTGTAATTTTATCAGCACAAAACCAAACAATATAAAACAAGCGTAACTAGTAGAATTGGAAATGAAAACGCCAAAAAAGACAGACAAAAAAATTGGATCAAATAATCCAGCAAAAAAAGCGGGTAAATCAGGTATCAAACCTAATGATTCAAAACCAACAAGACGTTTTGACGATGAAGATGAAGATGACTTCGATTTTAATGATTTGGATAACTTTGACAATTTCGACAATTTTGACGATGATGACGACTATTAGTCTTGTAATCACCGTATTATAAAATATAAAGCACTTAGTATTTATGCTGAGTGCTTTTTTATTAATGTTTTGGGGAAAGAATGATAATCCAAGTAAACGACAAAAGGCAGGAAAAGCAGTTTCTAGATGTTCCTAAAAAAATATATAAAGATGATAGCAACTGGATTTGTCCATTAGATAACGACATACGCCAAATTTTCGATCCTCAAAAGAACAATTTTCATAAGCACGGAGAATGTGCGCGATGGTTATTGCTTAAAGATAATCAACCCATTGGAAGAATTGCGGCTTTCATCAACCATGAGAAGGCCTATAAATCAGAATGTCCCATAGGCGGTATCGGCTTTTTCGAATGTATTGATAACCAAGATGCAGCTGGTAAATTATTTGATACTGCAAAGAAGTGGCTAGCAGACAGAGGGATGAGGGGCATGGATGGTCCGATTAATTTTGGCGAGAATGATAACTTTTGGGGCTTATTAGTAGAAGGATTTACCCAGCCTTCCTATGGCATGAATTATCATAAGCCCTATTATCTAAACCTTTTTCTCAGTTATGGCTTCAAAACCATATATGAACAGATTACAAACTATTTAGAAGTTAATAAGCCATTTCCTGAACGTTTTACTCGGATTGCTAATTGGGTGATGGAAAAACCGGGTTATACCTTTAAACATTTCGAGAAAAACAACCTACAAGTTTTCGCAAAAGACTTCATGGAAATTTACAATGATGCCTGGGAAAACTTCGAAAATTTTCAGCCTATTAAAATGGAAACGATCCTCGAATCGTTCAAGAAAATGAAACTGATTCTAGACGAACGTTTAATTTGGTTTGCCTACATCAATAATGAACCTGTCTCATTTATTTTGATATTACCGGATGCCAACCAATTGATTAAAGACTTCAAAGGTAAAATGAATTGGCTAAACGGCATTCGATTTTTATTGAACAGACGTAAAGTAAACAGGATGAGAGCAATTGTGATGGGAACGAAAAAAAATTATCAAAAGCATGGACTTGAATCCGCTCTTTTCATAAAGCTGAAGGAATATGTCCTTCCTCTCAAGAAGTATAAAGAACTGGAACTTTCATGGGTTGGCGATTTCAACAAGGAAATGCTGGCTATCCATAAAGCTACCGGAGCCCAATTTGGAAAGAAACACGCTACATTACGATATGTGTTTTAACATAAGCACGTTTCCATCACTTAGCATAAAGCTTTCTTAATTCCTCGTAAAGTTCGATTACCTTCTTTTGTAATTCGATTACTTCGTTATTTCTTTCCTGCAACTTCTTATTGGCTGCTTCTAAGTCAGAGTTATATTTCTTTTGCTCATCAGCATCATTGAAATTCAAAAGCTGCACCACTGTCATGTCAAAAAGTTTGGCAATTTGTTGAAGCCTTGAAAGATTAATATCGGTTATACCGGTTTCAATTTTAGAAAAAGCAGGAATAGATATGTCTAATCTTTTAGCAACATCCTCTTGGCTCCACCCATTTTGATGTCTTAATAACCTTATTTTTTTTCCTAAAGATTTCATTCGTAAAAAATTTGTTTTTTAATGGCCTCATGACTGTCCCGGTAGGTAGAGTTCCGCACATGATCAAAATGAGTTATTATCACCATCTTTTTAATTTTCATTAATCATGTAGACATTTCATTCGACTATTATTTTCACGTGTGTTAGCTTGACCCATAGACAAAGAGTATACAAGAAGAAGTAGGTATTAACCAATTGTAGCACTTACTATATCAAATATATATATAATTTTAAAATTAAAAAACTTATCTGATAAGTTAACTAGATTTATACCGCCAAAATTCCCTGAACTCATGAATAGCACATTTTTACCTTGAGGATCCAATTGGCTGATATACGCTTCTAGACTCTGTGCATCGTTAAAATATATTATATCGTCTCTATTAAAGGCTTTCTTTATAGTTAACGCTTCGATTGGTTTAATATTTTTTTGTCTGAAAGAATTTTGATCAATAAATACGATGGCTTCATCGGCCTGTTTCATTGTATCAAAATATTCTTGTAAAAACTCCTCATTTAAGCTACTAAACGTATGTAGCTCGATAATCGCTACTAACTTACTATTCGGATATTGCTCTTTTACTGCATCTATGGACGCTCTAACTTTTGAAGGCGAATGTGCAAAGTCTTTGTAAACAACGCTTCCGGCATAATCCGCAACATACTCCAGTCTCCTTGCTGCACCCTTAAAACTACCAATCGCCTGATAAAAATCTTCTCTACTGATTCCTAACCACTCACAAACAGTAAAAGCGCCTGCCAAATTAGAAAGATTATGCTTTCCAAATATTTGTAAAGCGATCTCCCCTTTGGAAGTTTTAAGATAACTTACTCCCTTATTAATGGTAAACTCAGGCAGCTTATACCCATGTTTATTGATATTAGAATTGTTATTAGAAACCAGATTCTGCACTTCCTTATCATCTTTATTATATACGAGCGTACCCTTTTCTTCTATGCTTTCGATAAAGAGCTTAAATTGTTCGACATATTCCTGATAAGTTGGGAATACATTAATGTGGTCCCAAGCTATACCACTTATCAGAGCTATATTTGCGTGATAAAGTAAGAACTTAGGTCGTCTATCAATAGCTGATGCCAAGTATTCGTCTCCCTCAATAATGATTAACGGCGCATCCTTTGTGATCTTAACCATCGTTTCGAAGCCCTCCAGTTTAGCCCCAACGACATAATCAAACGATCTTCCTAACTCCTTGAGAACGTGCATAATCATCGAGGTGATCGTAGTTTTTCCGTGGCTACCTCCTACAACGACCCGTGTCTTGTCTTTAGCCTGTTCGTAAATGTATGCAGGGTAGGAATAAATTTGTAAACCTAATTCCTGAGCCCTGACAAGCTCCGGGTTATCTGCTTTAGCGTGCATACCCAACACTACAGCATTAATGTCTTCCGTAATCCTTTCAGGATGCCAGCCTAATTGTTCAGGCATTAACCCATTCTTTGTCAGATTAGTTCTTGAGGGCTCGTATATGAAGTCGTCGGAACCACTCACCAGATAGCCTTTATTTGCTAATGCTATGGCCAAATTATGCATAACACTTCCGCCAATAGCTATAAAATGGACACGCATGTTATTTTCTTTTATGGTTTTGTTCAAATTTTGCGACAACCCAATGATCTTTCACTTTTTTCTCCAAAAATTTCAGATTCAGTTTAATAGCAGCTTCTTCCAGTTGTCGTAGATCGTCTCCTTCGTAAAAACCACTAAGAAGAAGCTGACCATGGGGTTTTAAAACCGCAGAATAGGTCGGCAACTGATCGAGCAATATATTTCTATTGATATTGGCAAGAATCAAATCATATGGTTCTTGCGGAATTACTTCCTTTGATCCACAGTATATCTTTATAGCGGGGACCTGGTTTAGCTCAATATTTTCTTTTACACTTTCATAGCAAACGGGATCGTAATCAATTGCCACCACCTCCTCTGCACCTATTTTGGCAGCCAAAATCGCGAGTATACCGGTACCACATCCCATATCAAGTACACGCTTTCCTGCTACATGGCTATCCAATAAATACTCCATCATGAGTGATGTCGTTTGGTGATGCCCTGTACCAAAAGCCATCTTCGGATCTATAATAATCTCATATTCAAAATCGGGTTTAGGTGCGTGAAAGGTAGCACGAACATAACAGCGCTTATCAACCGTGATTGGCTCAAAGTTGCTTTCCCAAACTGCATTCCAATTTTTCGGACTAATCTCCTGAACGCTATAAGATACTTGAAAGTTTTCCGGCAAGGTAAGTAGTAAATGCTCAATAGCAGCCAGGTCCAATGAAGCACTAGCGATATACGCTTTAAATCCTGAGAGCGTATCCTCAAATGTATCAAATCCAAGAGCGGCTAGGTCATTAATAAACAGGTCCTGTTGCCACTCTTCACCTCCCACACAAACAAAAGTAAGTTCACTATAGTCCATATTATCGAAAAAAAAAGGTCTCCACATTTGATCAATCGGAAACCTCTTTGAAATGATAGAATTAGTTAAAAACCTTTACTATATCAGTAAAGTCTCTTGATTTTAATGAGGCACCGCCAATTAAGCCACCATCGATGTCAGGTTGTGAAAATAAATCCGGAGCATTTTTGGGATTACAGCTTCCCCCGTATAGCACACTGGTTTCATCCGCTACAGCTGCACCATATTTTGCTTCAATCTGCTTTCTAATGAAAGCGTGTACTTCCTGTGCTTGCTCCGGGCTTGCAGTCAATCCGGTACCAATTGCCCAAACCGGCTCATAAGCTAGGATTATTTTAGAAAAGTCGCTTGCCGACAGATGGAAAACACCTTTCTCTAATTGCGTTTTGATAACATCAAAAAAATCACCGGATTCGCGCTCTTCTCTTGTTTCGCCTATACAAAAAATCGGGATCAGGCCATGTGTAAGTGCTATATTTACTTTCTGTGCCAGTAACTCGTCAGATTCGCCGAAATAAGCCCTTCTTTCAGAATGCCCTAATATTACATACTCCGCGCCCGTCGAGCGTACTTGCTTTGCTGATATTTCCCCTGTGTATGCACCTGCATCTTCCTGATGTATATTCTGAGCACCCACAGACACATTTTCACTCTCTTTTGCTAAAGAAGCAATACTATGTAAATGGATAAAAGGACTGCAAACAATTATTTGCTGATTACCAATAACCTCATCTTTTACCATGTTAGCCACTTCTGAAAACAGGCTTATTCCTTCTTGGTAATCCATGTTCATCTTCCAATTACCGGCAACAATTTTTTTTCGCATGATTGATTAAATTTTGTTATTTCTTTGTTTTATTGTTATCTCAAAAACCTTACGTAAGATGGATGCTTCAATAGGGTCAAATTTACAATTACGCCTAGCAAAAACCAACTCTGCGGTCTCAAACATTTTCTCTAATTCATAAACACCTGCATTTTCTCCCACGCCCCAAGAGAAATCGGGCACAAAGGTAGGTGGCACTTCGCCTCCAAAAATACTTGCAGCAACGCCAACTACTGTTCCGGTATTGAAAGCTGTATTAATAGCGCACTTTGCATGATCCGCCATTATCAATCCACAAAACTGCAAACCCGTGTTGCGGTAAGCATCCGTTCCGTAATGATATAGTTTTACGTTCTTATAGTTATTTTTTAAGTTTGAATTATTGGTATCTGCGCCCCAATTACACCACTCGCCCATAACACCACTGCCAAAGTATCCTTCATGTCCTTTGGATGAATTTCCCCAAATCAAACACGTATTTAATTCTCCCCCAACACGGCAACCCGGGCCAACAGTTACATTGCTGTATATCTTGGTACCTAATTTAACCTGCGAATTTTCTCCTAAAGAAAAAGGTCCACGAATCAAAGCCCCTTCCCATATCTCACTATTTCTCCCGATATAGACGGGTCCTTTCAGCGTGTTTATGGTACAACATTCAGCCGATGCACCTTCCTCCAGGAAAATGGCGTCACCCAGCAACTTAACTGTTGAACTTATATTTGCAGAAGTTCTTCCCTTGGTTAATAGGTTAAAATCTTTTATTATTTCCGCTCCATTTTGTAAAAAGATATCCTCCGGATAACGGATAGCAGTATAAGCCTGCCTATAAACAACCGGTTTATAAGCAGCAAAGTCATTGACGCAAGCTTCAGCTAAAGCTCTTATATCTGTTTTCGCGGCTATAAATTGTTTGTTTTCAATTAACTTTTCACCTACTTTAAGCCCATCAAGTGCGGCACATAACGTTGCATCGGGGCAAATACCTCCATTAATGATCAAGACATCTCCCACTGTTATTGATAAAGGATATTTCAGTTGCAGATAGTCGGCGCTGAGATACGAAACCGATACGTTCATCCACCTCGTCCATTTTTCAGCAATAGTTAACGTTCCGACTCGGAAATCACCTATAGGTCTGGTTAAGCTTAAGGATAGAGATTAACGCGTTGTTCAGGATTATCATATAAAACAATGTGCATAAATTCAAAAATTAGTGGTTTGGTGCTCCGCTAGTATAGGGCTAAAAATAAAAAAAGTCCCGATAAAATACCGAGACTCTGTTTTATTATTAAACCGATTTTACTTTTTATTGTAACGGTTACGGAACTTATCAATACGTCCTGCAGTATCGACCAATTTCATCTTACCAGTATAAAATGGGTGCGAAGTGTGGGAGATTTCTAGTTTTACCAAAGGATATTCCTGACCATCTTCCCATTGGATAGTCTCTTTCGTGTCGATACAAGACTTAGTTATAAAGGCATAGTCGTTTGACATGTCCTTAAACACCACTAGTCTGTAGTTTGATGGATGCAAATCTTTCTTCATTATGATAACCGTTTACTAACATCTTGCCCCTTTGTCATTTTACAGTCGTGGTAAATAATATCAAGGGTTAACGATGTATATATTTTTAATTGTTAATTTCGTTTAAGGCTGCAAAGATAGTTATTAAAACAAATCAAACAAAATATATCGACTAATTTTTCCACATTACTAAAAATCAGCCGCTATTTTTCTTTTCCACGCAATGAGCAGTTTGGTCATCCTACTGTATCGTTTTAAGCCCTCAGGCTGATTGTTTAGCTGCAGATATTCATTATAAAACTTGGAACTGGCATGGGTTAAAACACCATCGAACCGCCGCCAGTAAGCTTCTTCTTCCTTTGCATCATTCAATACAGCGGGATCAATCAATTTCAACATATTGAAATATGCATCTCTATCCTGAAAGGCGAGCTGGTTAAGCAACATAAAGACGGCATTATAATAGGCTGCGTATTGAAATAGCAGATCCTTGCTTTCAGTACACAATATAAATCCGATTAAATTAGCTTCGTCTTCAAAGCCAATACCGGCCTGATGACCAAGCTCATGGCAGGCTGTAAAGGGTTTTGAAAAGATCGGCATTGAGGTGTTTACTTGTGCTTCCTGAGTAAAAGGATTGAAATATCCCGCCACACCGGTATAATTTACTTGAAGATTTGTAATGGGACTTTTAATTGTTGGCAGATAACTAAAAATGTAGGGTTGGAGCGTACTATTGCTTGCTATAAGATTTTGAGCTTTTAGAAAAATTGCTTCGTTTGATATTTGCAGATCGGTTTCTTTCAATTGTTTCCTAAAAGAATTGGCCCTTTCGATACATAAAGCAGTAACTTCTAAAAGCTCACAAGATTCTCCGATTTCCATTTGCAGTCCCATCCTTTTTTCAAGCGGTAATCTGAAATAATTCATTCCCCAGAAAAGATAAAAGCAGACCATTAAAACAAAAACCATGTTTAGAGCCTTTAAAGCACGTACAAGAGCTGTCGAATAATTTTTTCGAAAAAGGTTGACAACTATTGTGATCAAAAAGACGAGAAAGACCAAAATGCCGAGAAGGTACAAGCAATCGCCTAAGCTAAAAGGAATCCATGCCGTTATAGATTGTCCGACAATAGCAAATACCGGGAACAGCTTCCCACTGTAGAATCGCTCTACGAGGCTATTATACGTTGATAGCCACCAAAAAAGAACCAGCACGGCAACGAGCACTGTACTTCGCCGAATTTGCTGAACGACTTTTTCCCCCATTCTTAAAACGCGCTAATTAGCTCTCTTGGTCAAAGTAGAGCTTATAAAAATGCTTGCCTCTTTCTTCATCAAAACCTTTCTCAATATATTCCCGTTTGCCGTGGATATAGACATGAAAATTTTTATCTAACTTTAAGATAGATTTGAAAATCTTCGATTCCTTTTTAACTGCTTGACCGGAAATTTCGAAACCGTCTCCTATTGTTAGGTCGTGCATCTCTTCAAAGTTTGCTTTATAATCTCTGAACATTGTGATAGCTGCCGGATTACCTAGTACTTCTTCTGTAAACTCATCTAGCTGAAAGACTTCCTTTTCTTTAAAATACGCGGCCGAACGGTTTAACAGATCAATCTTGTCTGCCTTTTCCATTTCAAAGGCTTCTTCTAATTTCTCGTTTACAAAAGCTTTACAAACTTGCATTAGATTACCTGTCTGATGAAAACTGTCATTTCTGACAGTTACTTGCATGAAGTCATCTTTCCAATAGACCGCCTCATTTTGTCGATTCGTTTGGTCTACCGCCAACACTTTGTAACCTTCTTCTTTTTCTGTATCAACAATTAAACAACCTTTATCCAATTTGTGTATGTTGATGGCTTCTTCTTCGTAATCTACTTTAAAAGCGCCATGCTCCGGATACACTTTTAAATAGGTTTCTTTCGTCTCCGATTTAAAGATGCCAACACCTCGAAGTCTCTCTCCTTCCAGCTGTACGTCTTCGAACTGCACGACATAGACCTCTCCTGCTTTTATTTTCGGATGGCTGGAAGACTCGTACAGATGCTTGGTAACCTGCTGGCTCATTGAATGAAAGTCGAGCTCCCCTTCAAAGAATAGGTGCACAAAATGATAAAGTTCATTCAGCTCCCGTTCACCGCTATTATGGCTCAATCGATACACTTCATTCACTTTCTCGAAAGGCGTTAGAAAATATTGCATTAACAGTTTCTGCAATAGCTCGTCCTGAAGAGTTAACGGTTGTTCCGAAAGAATGTAATGCTCATCTAAGGCCTTATTTCCTACACGATGGATAGATAGTTGCGTTAAAGAAGCTTCAAAGAATGATAACATAGTTTTTTGATAAGACGAGGACAAAAATAGTATTATTCTTTTTTCAAGAAGAAACGATGCATAAATAACAGCTGATAAGCTATGCTGTTCGACCAATATTCCCAATTATGGGCACCAGGTCTCGTTATATAGTCGTGTTCTATATTTCTATCCATCATTTTCTTATGAAGCTGTTCATTAACGGTATAAAAAAAATCAGCCGTTCCACAGTCGATAATAATAGCCAACTTATCAGGCATTAGCAGATGTAGTAAATTAGTAACGGTATGTTCTTCCCACGATTCGGGATGTTCCGACAGAGCCCCTAATCGTTTTGATAAATCCCAATTAGCAGGAAACGGCCGAATGTCAACGCCACCTGACATACTTCCTGCCGCACCAAATAAATCTTGGTGTCTGAATGCTAAATAAAGCGCCCCGTGCCCGCCCATGCTTAGCCCTGTAATTGCTCTGCCATTACGAGATCTTACCGTCTTATACTTCTGATCGATAAAGGGTATTAATTCCTTCACGATATAAGTTTCATACTTGAATTGCGGGTCAATTGGACTATCTAGGTACCAGCTGCTGAAACCACCATCCGGGCAAACAATGATGTATTGATAATTATCCGCTAGTTCTTGAATAGCCGGTACTTTTGTCACCCAGTCAGCGTAATTGCCACTGTATCCATGAAGCAAGTAGACAACGGGCAGCGCCTTTTCTCCATTATATACTCGTGGTGTTATAACAACTGCTTTGATCGTTTTCTTCATTGATTCACTTGTAGTAAGAACCGTATCAACTTTCGCAGCATAGGCTGTGAAGACAAGAAAACAAAAACTTAAGGATAAGAATATTCTATGCATATGTGATAATTTTAATATAATTTATCGATAGCCGCTTTAAAGGTATTGCAATGAGCGTCAACAATATCTTTAATATGTGTGGAGTATCCACCTCCCATACTGACCTGTACAGGTACTCCGAAACGCCTACAATATTCAAAAACGATTTCATCTCTTGTCTTGCATCCCGGTTTACTTAGCGATAGCCAACCTAATTTGTCTGTCTCCAGAACGTCCACCCCTGCCAAATAAAATACGAACTCAGGCTTCACCTGATTAAATAAGGCTTCTAAGTTCTTTTCAAGAATCCCTAAGTACTCTTCATCTCCCACACCCTCCGGTAAACCGATATCCAAATCGGAATGCTCTTTTCTAAACGGAAAATTACGTTGACAATGCATTGAAAAAGTAAAAACGCGTTGCTCACTTTTAAATATATCAGCCGTTCCATTTCCTTGATGCACGTCCAAATCTATTATCAATATTTTTTTCGCCTTCTTTTGCGATAAAAGATAATGAGCTCCAATAGCCTGATCGTTCAATAAGCAAAAGCCTTCTCCCCAATTGCTTCCGGCATGATGAGTACCACCGGCTATATTGAACGCAATTCCATCTTGTAACGCATGGTCGCAACACTCAATAGTCCCCTGAACAATACTGATTTCCCTATATACCAGCAGCTTACTTAAAGAAAAACCTGTTCGCCTTATCTCTTTTGTGGAGAGATTGAGGTTTTTAAGTTTCTCCCAATAAGTGATTTGATGGGCCAACGTAATATAATGTTCGTCTACCTCATGAGGCCTAAAAAAAGCGTTTGGAAGTACGGTCCCCTCATATACAAGCTGTTCAGGTATTAATTCATATTTCAACATCGGAAAACGATGTCCGACAGGCACAGGATGAACATACAGTGGATCAAATGCAATCTTCAGCACTTTAATTTAATTGACAAACTTAAAAAGCACTAAAATAGTAAAATCGGTGAACTACAAAATAATTGGATCAGAATCTTACTTTCTGCTTAAAAAAGTACGCTTCTGTGTGTTGGAATAATTTAGAATGCTTCGTATAATAGCCAATAGTATAAGAATAATCCCGAACGCGCCTACATAAATTAACGAATGAAAATAAGGATCTGCCTCTTCAAATCGTTTCATTAAAATCCCGTATATGCCCCATATAATAATCAGCCCGTAAAATATGTTGTGCTTAAAATAGACAGTAACCGTTCCTAATACAGCTGCTGTCAGCAATAGAGCATAACTTACGTAAAGATCTACTGCCGGATTTGCTAGCCATCCTAAAGAAACCAACCATGCCGCAAAATTGGCTAAACAAGCAATCGTTATCCAGCCAAAATAGATACTCAAGGGTAATTGGGTAATAAAAAGTGAAAGTTTTCCCTTTTGGGGAATCAGCAATTGAAGGCGTTTGGCCATATAGTATAAAGTAAAAAGCTGAACCAGTAATAATACAAGTGATAACCCTGGTATATCGTTTAACCAAGTATATACCCAGGTTGCAATAGCCAGTTGATTGATGCTAAAAGAAAAGCCAATTTGGAAAACCTCTTGATTCGTTACAAATTGTTGCTGTTCCGAAAAAGCTTTTATCAAATGAACGATCAACATGAGGAACAGAGCGGTATAAATGACAGACCAAATAGAGAAAGTGAACGCGGCCGGTGTTATTCCGGATTCATATTTAGCAGACATTTCGCCCATCGTGTATCCACCGATGTCTCGTGTTTGGCCTAACATGGATATTAGAAATGCGAAGCAATAACTAATGAAATTAATAATCGCCAACTGCCTAATGTAACGCATAACAAAGAGTCTTTTATACGCTAACAAACAGACCCGTAGAAAGTTCAAATGGCTTACGGTAAAAGGGCAAGTAATTGTATCAGGTATCTCTCGTCTATTTCATCAAAATCAGCCAATCGTTCACTATCAATATCAAGCACACCGATAACATCCCCACCCTGTCGCCTTACAGGCAATACAATTTCTGATTTTGAATAGGAACTACAGGCGATATGGCCGGGAAACTGATCTACGTCAGGTATAATCAATACACGGTTCTCTTTCCAAGCTGTGCCGCAAACACCCTTACCCATTTGTATACGTGTGCACGCTACCGGCCCTTGAAATGGTCCCAACACTAATTCATTATTTTTAATTAGGTAAAAGCCGACCCAAAAAAAATTGAATTGTGCTTTAAGTGCCGCGGCCATATTTGCCAAATTGGCTATTAAATCTTGTTCGCCTTCTAGCAAGGCCTCTACCTGTGGTAACAAAGATTGATATTGACTCTCTTTTGTGCCTTTCGCTATAACTAAATCTTCTGCCATGTTTGTTTTTGCTTTCTTTTCGGCACGAAATTATTTATTTTATGCTGCTTTCCCTAGAGAGGACTGCTATCTAAAAGCAATATTTATCTTAGCCCCCGTTATATTCTCAATCATTGGTTTAAAAATAATAGAAGCATTTTCTTTCGTCTTACCTAAAACATTCATCTCCTGCGCATTTTTCAGCAAGCGCTGCTCCGCCAATTGATAAATACCTTCAACTAGATTCTGCGTATCACCCGGTAACCACGCTCCCGAGATATCATAAACTTTGGATCGCTTATGATCCAAACGCACATAACAGATCTCGGGTTCAGGCAAATAGATAGTTACCGAATCCGAGCCATTTCTAATAATATCTTCTTTCTTTACTTTTCTCAAGTCTATACAACCGGCCACCTCTCCTACCGCTATGAAAAGCACACGCTGATCGGGAAAAAAATAACGTAATTCTTTTCGTTCAAGGACATCCTTCATTGAATATTTAACCAGCTCTAATTTGCCAATATCGGTAATGCGCTCAACCATTACATCGTCCGCCACCTGTACTTTTGAAGGTCCCAGATCAAATTTGTAATAGATAAACCACCCCGATACTAAAAGTACCGCAATTAGCAACAAAATAACGATAGTAGAAATTGTTTTCCTCAACATACTTTTTAATGCTTGAACAATTGTTAACCTAAAAGGTTTAATAACGCATTAGCAATCATATCTCTTGTGACTATAGGATTGCATTATCCCGCCGCCATACGGTTTATAACTTATCTAGCTCTGTAAAACCGTTTTAGTAAAAAAGAAAAATGAATAAATCTACAAGCGCAATTTCTTTCTTAGCATATTTATCACTAATATTGAATTCTATATAACTTCAGAAAGCTAAACAAGACTACACTATAAATCGGATGAAAAGAAGAGCAGCAATCAAAAGCCTTTTTATCATAGCAGGAGGTATTGCTATTTTACCGTCCTGTTCGGGAGAGGCTGGAAAAGCATCCATTCAGTTGAACAACTTGGATATCAATGCTAAGCAAGAGGATCTGTTAGCTGAGATTACAGAAACAATACTTCCTAAAACAGAAACTTTCGGATCCAAAGAGCTGAATTTACATCTCTTTGTGTTAAAGATGGTGGATGATTGCCACAATAAAGTGGATCGAGATAGCTTTGTCAAAGGACTTGATCGCATAGATATCCTGGCAAAAGAAAAATTTTCAAAAGAATTTACAGTATTATCAGCTCAACAACGCACACAGTTATTACAATACATAGCAAGTAGTGAAAAGGAAACCGATGAACAACGTTTTTACGATATTACAAAAAAACGAACAATTCAGGGTTTCTTAAACTCTCAATATGTAATGAAAGATCTGAAGCAATATGAACTGATTCCCGGGAGATATAATGGGTATGCCAAAGTAGAAGAATCAACTGATAAATTAAGCTAAAGGAAGTACAAATGTCAAACATAAATATTGATAGCATAAAGGAACGTACATTTGATGCTATTGTTATCGGCTCCGGAATCAGCGGGGGCTGGTCAGCCAAAGAATTAACGGAAAAAGGGTTAAAAACGCTGGTGTTAGAACGTGGAAAAGATGTCAAACATGTGGTAGATTACCCCACCACCAACATGTATCCTTATGAATTTGAACACCGGGGCGAGGTTCCTTTAGCAATCCAAGAAGCGGCACCTATCGTAAATAGATGTTATGCTTTTCGAGAGGATGCTATGCATTTTTTCGTAAAAGATAACGAGCACCCATATGTACAGGAAAAACCTTTTGATTGGATTCGAGGCTATCAGGTGGGCGGAAAATCTCTTTTGTGGGCACGACAAACGCAACGGTGGTCCGACTATGATTTTGAAGGCCCTGCTAGAGACGGTTTCGCAGTAGACTGGCCAATCCGATACAAAGATCTAGCGCCATGGTATAGCTATGTCGAAAAATTTGCCGGCATTTCCGGAAATCGAGATGGTCTAAAAGAGCTACCGGATGGTGAATTTCTTCCTGCCTATCCACTAAATGCCGTTGAGGATTATTTTAAGGGTGTCTTACAAAAGAAATATCGCGGCCGACATGTTATCAGTGCACGTTGTGCGCACTTGTCTAAACCCAACCCCATCCATATAGAACAAGGTCGGGTACAATGCCAAAACCGGGTTCTTTGCCAACGTGGATGTCCGTTCGGCGGTTATTTTAGCAGTAATGCTTCCACGCTTCCATGGGCACAAAAAACTGGGAACCTAACATTACGGCCATTCTCAGTCGCCCATTCCATCATTTATGATGAAGAGAAAGGTAAAGCAATAGGGGTCAAAGTTATCGATGCGAACACAAAAGAGGAAATAGATTATTTTGCAAAGATCATTTTTGTGAATGCAGCCGCCCTAAATACAAACCTTATTCTCCTAAATTCGACGTCAAACCGCTTTCCAAATGGTTTAGGTAATGACAGTGGCCTATTGGGAAAATATGTAGCCTTTCATAACTACAGCGCAAGGATCAGTGCCGAATACGATGGAATGAAAGAATATAAAACAGATGGGAGAAATCCAGCCGGTGGTGGCTATATTCCTAGATTTAGGAATGTTCATAAGCAGGAAACGGATTTTATTAGAGGATATGCAGCAGGATTTTCCGCTTACCGGTCACCTAACCGCGATATGTCGGGTTTAGGAGTAGATCTTAAGGAACAACTATTAAACGCTAAACCGGGCCCTTGGCGTGTTGGGTCTCATATGATGGCTGAAACCATTCCGAAAGAATCAAATTATGTAGCTTTAGACAGTGATAAAAAGGACGCGTGGGGCATTCCGCTGCTTAAAATAGCTGTTGATTATGATGAAAATGATGCAAAAATGAAAGCGGATTACATTGAGCAAATGACCGAAATGTTTACTACCGCCGGTTTCACCAATATACAAGCAAATACAGCCGGACAAGCGCCTGGCTTAGATATCCATGAAATGGGTGGAGTACGGATGGGAAGAGACCCCAAGACTTCTTTGCTCAATAAATGGAATCAGCTTCACCATTGCAAAAATGTTTTTGTTACAGATGGAGCGTGCATGACTTCCACATCTACTCAGAACCCATCGCTTACCTACATGGCTTTCTCAGCTAGAGCGGTTGATTTTGCTGTTAATGAAATGAAAAAAATAACCTGTAAAAAAATTTGTTGGGGCACGTCGCCTTATATTGCAGCGCTTCTGCCCTAACAGATCATCTCTCCTCCATTGGCTACTTTTAAACCTTCCTGAAAACTTTCTGTCATAGTACTAAAGAAAATAATTTCGTAAGGTTAAAAAAGCAGACGATGAAAACACTGAATAATATACGCATATTACTTTTTTCCCTTAGCTTTATATTTATTGTTGGCTTTGGTAAAAAAGTAAATGCACAACCTGGAATAACTGTATCATTCCAGCAGTTTTACGACGAACTTTCGCCCTATGGAGAATGGATCGATGATCCTGACTACGGATATATATGGGTACCGAATGTCGATCCCGATTTCCAACCTTATGCAACCAACGGCAGATGGGTAATGACGGATTATGGTAATACCTGGGTATCTAATTATGATTGGGGCTGGGCACCATTTCACTATGGAAGATGGAACTATAATAGACGATTTGGATGGTGCTGGGTACCTGGTTATGAATGGGGGCCCGCATGGGTAAGTTGGCGATCAGGAGGTGGTTACTATGGCTGGGCTCCCTTAGGCCCCGGTGTAAGCATCGGTATAAACATTAACATTCCCTCTTCATACTGGATTTTTGTTCCGCAACGCTATATCTTAAGTACTTCCATACACCGCTATTACGCCCCGAGAAGAACCGTTGTAAACGTTTATAACAGAACAACGATCATTAACAATACCTATGTATATAATAATCACCGATATTATTCCGGTCCAAGAAGAAGTGATATTCAACGCATCACGCGATCTTCTGTACCGGTACATCGTATAAGTAACGCAAGTAGACCAGGGTCAGGAAGAATAACAGGTCGGTCGCTGGAAATCTATCGACCAAATGTAAGTAGAAGCAATCAGGCAAGACCAGCTAGGATAACTTCCGCTGACAACATTCGGTCGAGTGCAAATAGATCGAATGATAGAAAGACCGATAACTTTAGGGGCGGATCAACGACTAGGCCATCTAGTCGAAACGGAAATATAGCAAATCGGGCATCGGGTCGTATAGAGAGAAGTCCATATATTAACGGAAATGAGAAGACCGAAAGACCAAATCGTTCGAGCGTTGGGCCGTCAAGAAATCCTAGTAGCGAAACTCGGATAAGGGAAAATCGCTCGCGCATACAAGAGGCGCCAAATAACATAGAACGACCTGGAAGAGTGAGAAGCAGTGCCGGCAGTGCCCGATCTAACGGAGACAATGCACCAGGTGTAAGGCGTTCTGAAAGACAACAGCACACACGACCAAGTGGTCCTTCCAGAATGCCAAGAAATGAGCAACCACGGATCCAGAGGAGTGAACAACCGCGATCGAACGCTCCCTCAAGGAGTGAAAGGCCTTCTAGAGGCCAAGATCGCCCGGAAAGAATTTCAAGAAATATCAGAGGATAAAAAACAGAAGGCCCGAATACCGGGCCTTCCTATTTAGGGTTTAAATCGTTCAAGTATACGTTTGCCGGTTTTAACCTCAATACCTTTTAGCTCAATATATTTAACGTCAGGCTTCCAAAAAGTTCCGCCATCACCGATTCGGATAAATATTCTCTCAAGTACGGATTCCTTACCATCAATATTTGCGTAGACACGATAGCTTCCTTTTGCGTCCTTCTTTAATTTCAGTGGTAACTTGCTATATGCAACGGAACGAACGTCATAACTACCATCGTTCAATTTTTTCGTATTAATACCGTAAGCAAATTTTCGCTGAATAAAATTTAATTCCTTTCGTATGCCCCCTTCCGGATAACGGATCCAAAAAGCATGAATCGGGCTACCTAAATCGAGTCGACCACCTTTATCCACATTTAACGCATAACAAATGGTATTTGTGTTGGGGTCCCGCTGTATATAAAACAGCAAATGTTCCACATCCTTAGGTATAGGAAATGAATCGATATAAGCATGCGTATCTTCATATGCTGCCGTAGAAGCATAAGTATTGGGCGAGTATGTTGCCAGCCCAACACCCAAAAGAAGTGCATAAAACAATGATTTAACTATATTTATATTCATAAAGACATTTATCTGATCTGGTTATTAGGAGGCATTTTTTTAAAAATCCAATAACGCTGCAATGTGTAGTTAAAACCAATCGACACTAAGATATCTACTAACCCCCGGCTCATCCTATAATCAATTTGCCCAATCTCGGTAACCAAAAAGGTGCCGGATGATTTCAACAGAATACTTCCACCTACCATCGAAGCAAACTTTAACAGTTGGATAAGTATTCCCTCATTTCTTGCCCTTGTTTCTTTTCCACTAAATGTCCAGTTTCGGTTGACTGTAAAATTAACAAGAGCGCCTATTATCCCACCAATAACAATCGAAATAGTATAATGTATGTACAATAATTCCGTACATAAAATCATCGCTCCATAATCGACCAAACCACCTAAAAAAGCCGAAAACTGAGCCTTAGCAAAGGTACAGAGACTACTTTTCCTTAACATTAGGGGAAGTGCTTTTTACCGCCCGTTCTGCTATATCACGGGTATCACCCAAACGCAGTAATTTTCTGGTATCAACGAGGTTAACAATAAATAAAATGACAACCACGAGAGCCGAAAACACGTTAACAGCTCCTGCATACAACACTTCCAAAAGAAAGATTAGGCTAATAATTCCTCTAATTTCCGTGGGCCCAACGGTACCTGCATCGATGGTATATTTATCCGTAATTTTATAGCGCAGTTGTGTTATAATCATCGCCCACCCATATAAGGCTACGAAAAAATAGGATAAAAGCTCATAGCCTTCTCCTAAATAAATAATAAAACCAAGCCCCATAATAACGGTATTGATCCAATCCATTATAATATCCAACGAGAATCCATACCATTTTCTCGGAATGTTACGATAATAAGCAATTCGGCCATCGAGTGAATCTCCAAACCAATTGACGAACAAACCGAGAACTCCTAATAAAAGATAAGAACGATCGAGGTAACTTGCAAGTACAAAACCTCCCAAAACCATTACCCCTCCAAGGAACCCAATACCAGTCAGTATATTAGGTGTTATAAAATTCGGGATCTTCGTAACTAAATAAGAGATCGCACGTTGCTCAACACTTCTTAGAAGGTTAGTACGCTTTCTATCTTTAAAAAGACTCGCTTTTTTTCGATTTTCTTCTTGCACCTGATCATGCTTTTTTCCAAGCATGTCATCAGTCGTTTTATTTCCTTTCATAAGTTCATATCAATCACACAATGCTCAAAAGCATTCATGAACGGCTGTTTTTAACAGTTGCAGGAAGTCGCTTAGCTATTTCGCCTTTTTTCTTTTTTCAAAATTAGAACCGAAAATGAAATCCCATAACGGAGAACTTACGCCATATCCTTTGTCGGCATCCTGGTAATGGTGCAGCATGTGGTGCTGTTTTATTCGTTTCATAATGCCGCTTTTGAAATTATAATGATGCATGGCATAGTGACCAATATCATAAAAAAGATATCCGACAATAAACCCGGGAAAAAACGCAGCCATCTGAATATTACTAAAGAACAACGTAAACAAGTAATATAGGGCCAAAGCAAGCGGAATACTAACGGATGGTGGCATTACCAATCTTAATTTATCCATCGGATAGTCATGATGCACACCATGAAAGATGAAATGCAGCCGTTCCATGATTTTTCCCTTAGGGGGCAAATGAAAAACGAAGCGGTGCATTACATACTCTGTAAATGTCCAAACAAATAGGCCGATAGCAAAATATCCTAAGTAAAATCCAATAGATACATTATAAGTCGCAAATGCTTTCCAAGAGAAATAAACAATAACCGGCACAAATAATATCAAAGGCACCGTAAAATGCACCTTTGTTAGCGGTTCAAGCAAGTTGCTCTTAAACATCCTTACTGATTCCTGCGAGTTAGAAACATAATTCTTTGCCATGATAATTCGCTTGATAATATAACTTATCGGTTCGTGTAAGAGCCGACAAGAATAGACAAAAATAAACAAAAAAGCGTCGTAAAACGATTAAAAATCAAATTTAACCCGCGCTCGTATACCCCATTCGGAAACATTTGGGTTTTCCAAATATGTAAATCTTCTAATTAAATCGACTCGAACCAATTTAAAGATATTAGCGATGCCGACACTTCCTTCAATATAAGGTTTACTTCCTAAGGTATACGTAATAGGTAAGCCGTTTTCATCCATTGAAAATTTATACACTGAATTGTTATAGTTCGGATTGTTTTCATTTCTTAAACCGCCCCACAACCCTTTAAAGCTGACTACCTCGCGCCACTTCAAGCGCTTAAGTAACGGAATCTTATTGAAAATAAAACCATTAAGATAATACTGTACATTAACAGCCGCATAATGATCACTCACAAACTCAAGGAAATTCATTAAGTTATAAGAATTCAATTGGTACGCATACGTCTGATTCGCCCGATGAATAGCTAAGAGCGGAAAAGGAATGTTCTCACCAAAAATATATCCACCTTCCAATGTGACATCAGAATAACCAAATTGCGATAAATAAACTCGTTTAAAGATATTGGCACTAAAGTTATGATAGTCATTAGTACTATTGAAAACGTTCTTTAAGCCCATATTATATCGCAGTGTGAATATTGGATATTTATTGAATATAGGGATACGATAAACCTTACCTTGATAGAATTGTTCGTTTGGAGCATAACGAAGCTCGACATTTACTTCCGATGATGTCAGTTCATTCACATTAACTAGATTGCCATTAGCATCTTCGCGCTGATAAATCAACACGCCCGCGGGGCGTTGACGCCAATGTGTAAAGCCGACTTTATAGGAAAATCTGCTTGGCAGCTCATGTACATATTCGAACTTTGCAATATCATTATAAAGCCATCTATTATTATCACCCCGTTTGAATGAGAGTAAGAAATTGTCTTCCTGGACAAATTGCAACTCCTGTCCCGGAATTTTGGTATCGTGTTGATAGCTCGCTTTGAAATAATGTAATGGAAAGGAATATACCGACTTGTTATTAAGTGAGTAAGTGGCACTCAAAAAATATTTCCATTTTTTATCCCGGAAACCGTAAGCGCCGTAAGTTTCAAAGAACATCCTTTTACTAAGATCCGTGGTAGTCCGACCGCCCAAGCGTAAACGGAACCCTTCCACCGGATTAAAGCTATAAAAGGTGCTTGCCGGTCCCATTTCAAACTTACCAAATGACTTATACCCTGCTAATAGCACGGTTCCCCAATCCATAATACGCCGAAACGACTTAATCGTTTGAAGGGTATCCACATTCTTGTATATACCGACTTCACGTAATTCAAGAGGCATATGGCGTACGCCTTTCCAATACTCTTCTGTAGTTTTCACCTCCGGATTATAGGCAATTTCTTCATCCGGGCCTTTGTAAATACTATCCGGTTGTGACTGCCCGATTAAATATTTTTGAAAAGATACAGTTCGCTCCCCTAATATACCACCTCCTTTATCTCCCAAAGCGAATTCCATTGTAAGTGTGCTTTTACTTAAATGATACCGACCGTCAGGATTTTTGCTATATTCAAGTTTTGCCTGTAAATCCCGCATAAAGTTTAGATTGATATCTTTATTTACCGTCAGGTAGGCATTCTGTACGGCATAATTACCATCTAACGTGATAAATAATTTCCCTTCAAACAACATATCTGCTTTATTGCGGGGCACGAAACTCAACTCGACTAACCATGGCTTTTCCGTTTTTACAGTATCGCTGATAAAGAACTTATAAAAAGTAGGGGAATTATTTGCGATAGGACTCAAAAACAAATTGGTTGTGATAGAAATATCGTTATCGTAAATATTGATATCCTCGTACAATCGATGCAGATAATTACTTACCCCATCATTATCAATAAAATGTGGGTCGAACTCTGCTTTCTTATCGGCAAGAATATACCGCTTTTTCTTATAAGGATTTTTACGGAAATAAATGTTTGACAATTTCTCTTCCATATAAGCAGGAAGCACGTTTTTCCCCCCAATGGCGTTAGAATCTTGCTCTGCGAATAAAAATTGATAATTTCTAAATATACGTTTTTCTTTAAATTTATCAGACAGATTACTTAATGCCATTGATAGTTTGCTGTATTCCTCAAATTGAACGAAATCATAATTTTCCATTTGATTCTCCTTCTTATGAGCGATTACCTGTCTTATCAGTTCAACTGCCGGATTATTTTTATTTCTATACCTACCTTTCTTGCCGGTAACAACCACTTCATTTAGCATTCTGGCATCCACTTTCATCTGGACATTTACGACTTGGTCCTCTCCTGGTTTAATATCTTTCTCTACCGTAACGTATCCTATATACGCAAATCTAAGTTTCGAATAATTACCGTCTATCTTGATACTAAAATGGCCTTCATCGTCAGCTGAAGTTCCAATCGTGGTTCCAGGTATTAAAATACTTACATAAGGAAGTGTTTCTTTTGTTGCAGCATCAGTTATCACACCGCGTACGATAGTCGTTTGCGCATGAACCTGCCAGCCAAGTAACACGAAAAAAAACAATAAACAAAAACGGGTATATTTTTTGTGGATCTTTGCGATATTTACTTTCACTTCTTAATTCAATTAGTTTAGATGTGTAACACCTAATTTACACTGCAAAATAAAGGATTTCATTTAAGACTATTGTGGTCAAAAAGTCAAAAATTGGAGCCTTCACAACAGAGATTCACTTATTTAACAAGAAAATAAAATAC
This sequence comes from Olivibacter sp. 47, assembly GCF_030372825.1. NCBI lineage: Bacteria > Pseudomonadati > Bacteroidota > Sphingobacteriia > Sphingobacteriales > Sphingobacteriaceae > Olivibacter > Olivibacter sp. 47. The sequence continues at coordinate 2,576,088 of NZ_JAUCNR010000001.1, read as the reverse complement.
TATTTCTACATCTCTGTAAATCAGAACAAGCTTATGCAGAAAGATAAATTACCATCAAAGATGATAAAAGAATCAACGCTAAATTACTTTTTCAAATAAGCGATATCGCTTGTATTGTTGACCGTTTATTTGCTCAATAGCATGATTCATTAGGTAATTGTCTTCCAACATCCAGGAACATTCGGCGTACTCAACTTTCGTACCTTCGGCGTTCTTGATTAATGTTCCGTATAGGCAAGCTTCAATACCCATTTTGCGATAGCCGTCGATAACACCCAGTAATAATACACGTACACCTGTTACCTTTTTCAGCCCAAATAATAATTTAAAAATTCCTGTGGGAAAAAGCCGGCCACGTTTTATCTTAATCAATATTTGGTTGATATCCGGAATGCCTAGCGCAAATCCTACCATTTTATCTCCCTGCTCCGCAATAATGCAATATTTGGGGTCTAGAATTAATGACAAATCTTTTGCTAAAAAGTTGAACTCTTCATCAGTCATAGGCACAAAGCCGAGGTTCTTATCCCAAGCACTATTATAAAGCGCTTTAATCTTAGGAATTTCTCGCTTCAGATTTTTCTTGTCAATCTGTCTGATCTTTATATCGCTTCTTTTCAATCGGTTTTCCAACGCACCCAGCAATCGCACAGATCGGTCGTTCAAATTATTCCGAATAACAAGATAAGCTAATAAGTCCGTAAACTTTTTCAAGCCAGATGCCAGTAATAACTTTTCGTAGTATGACTTATTATAAGGCATCATAGCCACCGGTGGTCGATCAAACCCTTGCACCAAAAGTCCACAAGAGTCGTTGGTTGATAAGTTTATCGGCCCAATTAACCGGTTAGCTCCCTTTTCTTTAAGCCAAGCGATACTGTGTGATAACAGGGTGTCTACAACAACCTGATCATCTATGGCATCAAAAAAACCAAAGAAGCCATCATTCGCTTGTGTAAAGGCGTTATGATTTGTATTATAAATGGCAGCAATCCGCCCTACAATTCGCTCACCTTCGTAAGCCAAGAACAATTGGATAAATGAATGATCATGAAATGGGTGTTTCCCCGGCGTGAGCATGTCACGCTGGGCGATAAACAGTTCCGGCACATAGTTCTTGTCATTCTTGTATAAATCGTGAGGAAAATCTATAAAGGATTTTAATTGACTCTTGGACGAAACGTTAACTACCTTCATGTAAAATAAATGCTATACCTATCTTTTTGGTTTTATGCTATTTTAACGAACTCGCTGGTTAAAGTCTCACGATATGCCTTTGTTAACTTGCTAACTGCCTCATCGATTTGGTTGAAGGTATGTGAAGCCATCAAGGAAAATCGAATCAAAGAGTCTTGTGAAGCCACGGCAGGAGATACTACAGGATTAACAAAAACACCTGCTTCCTGCAATTTTTTCGTTATTAAGAATGTAGCATCATTGTCACGAATGTAAACCGGTAGAATGGGACTTTCTGTTTTCCCCAAGTCAAACCCGTTTTCCAACAATTGTCTTTTGGCATATTCGGTATTTTTCCAAAGGTTCTCAATATGTTCGGGTTCGGATTGAATGATTTCAAGAGCTGCTAAAACACTGGCTGCTGACGCTGGTGTCATACTAGCACTAAACATTAAGGACCGTGCTCGATGCTTCAAATACTCTATCGTGTTCGCATCACTTGCTAAAAAACCACCTAATGACGCTAGCGACTTACTGAAAGTTCCCATAATGACATCGACATCATCTGTCAGGCCAAAATGCGAAGCCGTTCCGGCGCCCGCTTCACCGATTACGCCTAAACCATGTGCATCATCTACCATTACTGCTGCATCGAATTCTTTTGCAATGGAAATCAATTCGGGAAGCTTGACGAAATCGCCCTCCATACTAAACACACCGTCAACAGCAATTAATTTAACAGCCTCTTCAGGTAATTGGCTTAATTTATTGCGTAAATCGGACATGTTATTATGTTTATACTTAATAACTTTAGAGAATGATAAACGGCTTCCATCTATAATAGAGGCATGATTACAATCATCTAAAATCAAATAATCGTTTCTTCCGGTTAAACACGAAAGAGCGCCAAGATTAGCCTGAAATCCAGTACTAAATAAAACAGCCCCTTCTTTACCTACGTAAGCAGCAAGTTTCGCTTCTAATTCCTCATGAATATCAAGCGTTCCGTTCAAAAAACGTGAGCCGGCACAGCCCGTGCCATATTTTGCGGTAGCCTTTTGAGCAGCTTCAATAATTTTTGGGTGGTTGGTTAATCCCAAATAAGAATTTGAGCCAAACATGAGTACTTTCTTCCCGTTGATGACGACTTCCGTGTCCTGTCCAGACTCGATCGGTCTGAAATAAGGATAGAGGCCTTTCTCTTTTATCACCGCCGCATCTTTAAAATCTGCTATACGCTTGTCAAAATTTCTGCTCATTTAATTGAAAATTTAAAACCCGAGGGTTCATCTACTTTTTAACACAGTTATATTATATGTATATTTTGCAGGTTATTCCCAATCGATTTAATTACCTGCATAAATCGATCATGCTCCGGGCTCTTCAAGCTATTGAACAAAACTTTTTCAAGATTCACTATTTTGTCTTTGATAAGTCTTGCCAAAGCACGCCCCTTGGGTGTAAGCATGACGCAATTTTTTCTTTTATCAGCTACATCTGTAGTTACTCGGACCAAATCTTCCTTTTCTAAATTGGAAATAGTCCGAAGTACCGACGATTTATCTCTCCCGATCTCATCTGCAATTTGCTGCTGCGGAAGCCCCTCCTCCGGTATACTAAACAAAACAGGCAGCTGTTCTATCCTCACTTCGATTCCTTGAGCTGACAAATATTGATTGGCTTTGTTTCGCAACAACTTACTCAGGTTATCGAGGTGGAATATGGCTAAATCATCATTATTTTTCACCTGATTCATCTATTATAAAAATCGTTTGTATGTCAACTAATAACGCCACAAATATCAATTCAATATTAAATTTAAAAAAGGTACATATGTCGCCAAAATTGGTCATTTTTTCTGTATAAAATCTGCTCTCATCTCAATCTTAAAGATGAAATTTATTTAAAAATCCTGCCTATTTTTAGGTTAAACCAATATTTTACAGCTATTCTTCATACAGCAACACGTCTAAAATTCTGTATTTTATTTCGCTGTAAGATTAGGTTATGTACATTGTTTTGTTAATATAAAATTAACAAAATCTTCGAAACTGCATAAAAATTTATTTTATATCAACGAAATATTCCTTAAACGTTAATATAATACACACTATTATTCGCTTATTTTCAACCAATTACAGACCAAAGCAATATAAAAGACTAAGATAAAGAGTATAGAGATAGGAAAAAGTTATCAACAAAAATAATCGTTGCGTTACCAACAAATTTGACATTAACATGAGTATTCTACATTAAGCGATCGTCTTCCTGTAGCTTGTTGGATTGACACCTGTGTACCTTTTAAAATATTTTCCGAAAAAAGACATATCACTGAAATTCAGAAAATCAGCTACTTCTATGACAGTTAGAGAGGGTATGCTCAATAAGCTCTTCGCTTCCATGATTACCATTTCCGCGATAATAGCGCTGGCAGTTTTGCCCGAAACATCTTTAGTAACTTCCGATAGGTACTTGGGTGTTATAAAAAGCTTTTTTGCATAAAAATCAACACTTCGTTCTTCCTTAAAGTTATCGGCTACCAACTTGGTAAAGCGAAGCATAATGTCTTCCTTTCGTGACACCTTTCGGTTCTTCTCTCTTATGTATTTCCTGTACAAAAAAGCATACTCATACATAAAGGTTAAAAAAACTGTGCTTCACGACGGCATCGTTCATATTCGCATCTTCCGCATGATTGCGCAATAACATAACTTCAATTAAGTTATTTAGGATTTTGATCTCATGTAATGCCAGGTTATATAAGGGCATACCTGAAACGGATAGGTCGTATACATCCTGATGGAACTCTCTAATATTTGCATTAACCAAAAAAGACGATTTATACAGAATAGCATAAAATTTGCAGTCATCACTAATAGAAATCAACCGTTTGATCATATTGGGAGCAAATGCCAACAGATTGTTTTTTTCCAATCGAAAGTGCTGCAAGTTCAAATTAATATCTATAGATCCTTCATGGACCATTAATACAGCAAAGAAATCAGACTTAAAAGGATTAAAAATATCATAAGGCTTAAACTCCTTTGAACTTAACAGGCGTTTATTGATATGAAAAACAATAAATTCTCTAGAATCATCTTCAGAAAGATGGTGCGAAGTGATCTGAGGTGATTTCTTTTTCATATATACAGCGTAAGTTAGGCATCTCGTCTTTTCCGAAAAAAACTACAACAACAAGCTGCGGGTAACTTTTCTATCGAACGTTATCCAACCGGGATAATTTATTGTTTTATTCCCAATAGCAATAGTTGGTTTTAATTTTATGGTTAACACGCTTTCTTGCTTGGCATTTTTCCCTGAAATGAAATCTGATATTTCCTGCAATACCGATCCGTTGGAAAGCAAGCCATAAACATTGGCATCAATTAAAACCGGAACCTCCACTGATTCACCGGGTTTCACTTTTATTTGTTGATTAACCAGTCCGGTAGCTAATTCTTTGTCCTTCATAAGGAGTTGATATTGAAACTGATTAATCCCGGCTAAATTAGTGGTAGGATTAGTGATTTTCAAATGCAATATTCCCTTCAAAGGTATTTCTTTCCGTAACATACCCATCGCCACGCCGCCCATACTGCGGGTATCAATATTTCCCGACTGAAGCATTTTAACTATATCTGCACCTGCCAGAAAGACACTATCTACGCTTTTCACTTCATATTTACATTTTTCCAAAGCCTTAATTTGCTTGGCCTGTTGATTAATACCACATGAAACGAATATTGGAAGCAGTATCGCTAAAAATAACTTGTTCATTATAAAATTTCTTGTGTCACCTAACAGCAAAAGTAAGTTATTGGGATGACAATTAAGGTTAATATTTGTTAAACGGGATCGTAGAAAGACTTAAAGGGCTAATCTAAATAGGCTCCTTGCCTCACCAGCAAAGCTCTGTACTTATTAAAAATAGCAGATTTAGAAACAAATCCCATATAACGATCATTATCATCCAAGACAGGTAGGATCCAAATATCCTCCCGGTCCATTTTCCTCATAACATCATACATATTGGCGTTCATTCTTACCACATCTAGAGGAGCTTGAGCCAGCTCTTTCATCGTTTTATCCGTTACCTCCTCTCCCATCAGGATGCTAAATAAGCGTTCGCTGTATATGACGCCCAGTAATTTCCGATTTTCATCTACTACAGGAAAAATATTTCTTTTGGTATGAATGATATCTGACCGCCGATCTACCGGTTTTTCATCGGGATGTAATACAGTGAAGTTCGTTTCCAAGACATAGCGTAGTTTCATCATTCTCAAAACCGTTTTATCTTTATCTTCATGAGAAAGCCAATCACCGTGTATGGCTAAATTTTTTGTATAGATCGAATACTTAACTGTGGCACGATTAATAAAATAAGAAATAGCCGATACAATCATAAGAGGTACCATTAATGTATAGCCTCCCGTTATTTCAGCGATCAAGAAGATAGCCGTCAACGGTGCATGCATAATGCCACTTAAGGCGGCGGCCATACCGGCAACAATAAAATTGGCCTCTGTAAGATAAGTTAACCCCGTAAGATTGATACCGTGGGCAAAAACAAAACCCAGAAGTCCTCCCATAACCAAACTAGGTCCAAAAGTTCCGCCATTTCCTCCACTATTTAGCGTAATAAGTGTACCGAAAGATTTAGCAAAAACAGTTATAAGACTATAAACAATTACCATCCAGCCCACATGCTTATAATCAGAAAAGATACTGTTGGCCAGCAATGAATTGGCTTTACCAAGTAAAAGCTGCTGAATGGCGATGTATCCTTCTCCATATAAAGCGGGGAAGACAAATATTAACACCCCTAAACTAAGTCCTCCCAACCAAACTTTATGATAGGGATTCTTTACAGCGGAGAACCAAGTTTTAACCCAACCATCAACTTTGGTAAAATAAATGGAAAACAATCCAACCAGCCCGCCTAAAACTACATAAAAAAATAAGGCAGGCAGAACCCACTCATCGGATACCAAGTAAAATAATGGCTCACTATATAACACTCTCGATACTACCGATGCTGTTGCGGCAGCCATAAGTAAGGGGATAAAGGCGGGAATTGAAAACTCAGGCAATAGAATTTCTATTGCGAACACCATACCTGCAACAGGACTGTTAAAAGCCCCGGCTATACCTGCTGCAGCACCGCAGGCCAACAACATCGTTACTTCACGATAATTAAGTCCAAAAAACCGTGCAACATTGGATCCAATGGCCGAACCACTATAAGCAATAGGAGCCTCCAATCCTGCCGATCCGCCAAATCCCACGGTAAGAGCAGATGTGATGATTTGAGAGTACACATTATGGTTTTCAATCCGACTCGATTTTCTGGAAATGGCATACAGGATCGGTGTAATGCCATGCTCAAATTTTCCTCTACGAATAAAGCGACGAACGTAAATAACGGTTAGTAATATCCCAATGAGGGGGAAAAACAGGTATAGATAGTATTTATATTCCGACTGTACATCATTCTGTAGAAATGCAGCAATTCCGTGAGTGAGCGCTTTCAAACCAGAGGCGGCTAAACCACCAATTAGGCCGACAACGACCGCTAAAATCACCAAAAAATTCCGATTGGAAATTTTTTGAATACGCCATTGGTTGATTTTGTAAATAATACCCTTCCTTGCTTCCAAAATACTACTTTGTTTTTATTACTCTAATATAGTCAATGAATGCACTTCTTTTATGTATTCTTTTAACATTAGCAGCGTCATTGCTTGGCACAATAAGTTTTAGCGGCTGTTCTCCTTTATTTAACCTGGCAATCACTTTATTGCTAAAACCCCAATCAGACCACTCTCCACCTCCCCTTTGGGGGAAAACCACCCCTCCTAACGACTGTTTTACACTCTCCAGACTTGCTAGCGCACACGCTTCACCTGTTCCTATGTCTCCATTTCCATTCGCATAACGAAAGTCAATAGCGTAAAGGCCGGTATCCGCAACATTAACGATAAAGGTTAACGAATCGTTTGCAGGGAGCGCCAAATCGATGAAGCCTTTACCCGAATATCCCTTTACCTTTTTTTCTTTTGATATTTTTCCAAAACTTTCTATTTCAATTATTTGTGCTGCTTCAGGTGAATATACGGTATAGGGAGCGCTTGCAAATGATTCAACACCTGCGGAATCGACTGCGATTATTTGATATTCTGCAAACTCGTTTTGGTTGATGTTAATCTCGTTTTGATCAATTAATGTTTGTACTCTTCCGTTTTTGAGCACTTTATAATTGACAGCATCTTCAACGATACGCCATTTTAGCTTACCGTTATCATAACGAAGGGCAGGCATATCTATTGCAAAGTAATTGGGTGTTGTATGAATTTTTCCCTGCGGTATTTGATTGTCTCCCAATACAATTGTTAGCTTATGTTTTCCTTTGATATTTCCTGGAAGAAAGGCTTCTTTTAATTCATCGTCATCAAGTTTGATAGACGTAATGACATTACCGTAACCACTTAATGTAATATCTAAGCTTGCATTCCGATATTTAAATCCTGTTAGCTTTCTTTCTCCCCGTAGCTTTTTAGGTATATACGGACGTAATCGAAGTCCGTCGGGTTCAAATTGAAATCCGAAGAAGACTTGATAGATCAATCCCAGATTTCCCGCTAGACTACTTAAGGCTCCGTCCTCGTTGGCTAAAGTCGGTTCATAATTCCCGTTATCAGCTCTGAAGTTTGCCTTATTCGTAAGATACATCGCTGCCGCTCTATATATAGCCGCTAAACTGGCTAAGGCGGATTGTTCATTGTATACCTTCGCAGCAGCCATAGCGACATAACTTTGTACAAATGGCCAAATAGCATTATTCTGATAAGTTGGGATAAAAGTTGTCTGCGGATAAATGCAAGCTGCCCCAAATGGCAGAATAGGCATATTTTCCACCAGGACTTTCTGTCGTTCAACATCAGCAACATTGAATAAAATAGCCAAGGCATTCCCTAATGCATCCGATCGTTCCGAAGGGAGTTTGTTTACGCTGCCATACAGGTATTGTGCATAACGCGATTTATCATCTATCCAAAGGTGCCTATTTATATTGGTTTTTAAGCTGTCCGCCCAAATTTTATATTTACTACCCTCTTTGTTTTTCGACATCTGTCTAGCCATAGCAGAAAGACTACTTAAAGCGCCGTAGTGTATTGCATTCGTGCTTATGGCCATAGACTCATAAATATCGGTCGGTTGCATCCATTTCGGATAACTCTGCTCGCGCTGGTTTAAAAAACTAGACTCGCCGTGCATAAGTCCGCTATTGGCGTCGAAAACCAACAAACGGTCTTCTTCAACGATATTTTTTGCAATTCGATAGCAATTTTTCAACCAGCTTATATCACCGGTGACTTTGTAAACTTCCCAAGCCGCAATTACCCACAAAGCTCGGTCTGTTGAAATAGGGTATGCACCGCCCGTTCCCTCACTTTGTGCTAACTGCCCATCATGAATCTGTTGCATTAAATTCTTCTTTGCCAGTTCCGGTGCAATTGCTGCCAATGAAAGAATGATGCTATAATTAACATGATTCCAATTATTTGTGCTCCCCTTCTTTTTCAGTTGCAAAGTGCTATCTCCTTGCACTTTCTCCAGAAGCTCTTCTATCGCCATATTATGGAGCGCATCTAACAGTGGGTAAGGCGATGAGTAAATCGGAAATGAGCTGATATCTCGAGTTAATTTCCAAGTATTCTGATTACTTTTTCTATTAGAGTGGTTAAAGGTCAAAGTGATTTCATAGATATGATCTCCGTCATGGTCTTTCATTTCCAATTCAGGATGATTGACCAAATTATCAAAATCCCATAGAAGAGGTTTGATATTGCCAGCAACATAAACGCGGTTGAAATCTTCTTCATAAATTTTTAGCCCGTTAAAATTTGTATAAAATCCCTCTTTTTCAAATGCTGCAAAAATTTCCGTTAGGTCGAGCTTGATTTTCACTTTTGTCCCCGGAGCAAGGTAGGTTCGTGGAGGTATACTCGTTTCATCCTTATAGGGTTTACCAAATTTAACTGAAACAATCTTCTCTCCTGTTTCTTCAGGTAGAACAACAACGGAATGATAAATCCCCGAAGGAAGCTCATTATCTTTTCCGTTTATACTAAACTTAAAATTTATGCGCGGACTAAGCGTATCGTAGTACAGGCTTTTGTAGTTACTTACCAGTTCTGTCGGAGATATCGCCTTCGCTTCAAACGAACCCTGGACAACTCGATCTCCATACAGTGCAAAAGCCTCCGATTGGAAAATTTCGTTTTTATTGAAATTTTTACCACATGATAGTAAGGCAGATACGGTGGCAACAATAAAGGTAAGATACTTAGATCTTCTATTCATTTTATTATAATAGCTTGATTACCCAAGAGATGATGGCTCTAACGAAGAATGCCAGCGTAGGTAAGCAGATCTCAAAAATTTGCTGCAAACCTAAGTAAAATTCATGTACAATCAAACCCATCAAAATTTGTTAACTTTGTTTAGCATTGATTTCAATGTAGCGTTGAATAGCATTATTGAGACTAGCAAGCGCTCGTATTGAAAATCTGCTCTACAAATCAAAGAGCTTCTATCAATACAAGTCCTTATAAAAAAAGTTTTAAGAATATTCGATTACAGTACCTTACTTATGTTTAATATAAGCTCGGATTTCATCTACCTTGACTATTGCGCAACCACACCGGTTGACCCCTCTGTCCTACAGTTAATGCTGCCTTATTTCAGTGAAACCTACGGGAATGCCTCCAGCATATATCATCGCCTAGGAAGAAGATCTGCCGAAGCGGTTGAAATTGCCCGAGAACAGGTTGCAAAGCTGATCCACGCATCTCCTAAAGAAATCGTTTTCACATCGGGCGCTACGGAAGCAATTAATCAGGCGCTTAAGGGAATCTTATATTATTATCAACACATTGGTAAGCATATTATTACATGTTCCACGGAACATCCTGCCGTTTTAGATACCTGTACTTTTTTAAGCAATCAAGGTGCCGAAATTACGAAGTTGAAAACCGATCATCTTGGTAACATTTCAATAGATGAGCTGCATCAAGCCATAAGACGAGATACGATCTTAATATGCCTAATGTTTGCAACAATGAAACAGGCGTAATTCACCCGATAGAACAGATTGGTACCATTGCAAGAAAACATAACATTCTATTTTTTTGCGACGCCACGCAAGCAGTGGGCAAAGTGCCGGTTAACGTTGTGGATCAAGGTATAGATATGTTGGCACTAAGTGCACACAAAATCTACGGCCCTAAAGGGGTCGGGGCTTTGTATATTAAGCGGCGAAATAACCCGATCCAAGTAGGGGCTCTTCTCCAGGGCGGAAAGCAGGAGAACAATCTCCGTGCGGGCACCTTAAATGTTCCAGGCATCGTTGGATTGGGTGCCGCAGCCGAAATGGCAGACCGCACCCAAAGAGAGGAATCTGAAAAATTAAAACAACTTCGGGATTACTTGGAAACTTCCTTGCTTACACTACCGGAAACATCAATAAATGGTGATAGCTTGAACCGGTTGCCCCATGTCTCTAATATCTGCTTTCGCTATATAAAAGGCACCGAAATCATGGCGCAACTACCGCAGCTCGCATTGTCGGCAGGCGCCGCTTGTGCCAGCGGAAGTAGAGAACCTTCTCATGTACTCCTGTCCATGGGACTGAAGAAAGAAGAAGCGGAAAGTGCTCTCCGTTTCAGCTTGGGAAGATTCACAACAAAACAACAGATCGATTATACGATCGACTCTGTACGAAGCACTGTAAGCAAATTGAGAACTGCTTCGCCGATTTGGAATATGCATGAAGCAGGTTTAATATAAGAAAATATATTATCAATTAGACTGAAAAGCTCTCACCACAAGCACAGGTGCGCGAGGCATTCGGATTAATAAAATTAAAACCTTTACCTGTTAACCCATCGCTATAGTCCAACTTTGTACCGGCCAGATAAAGAAAAGACTTAATATCCAATACAATTTTAACGCCCTTATCCTCGAAAGCTTGATCGCCCGTGCGTTCCTCATTATCAAAATCAAGCTTATAGGTAAGTCCTGAACAACCACCACTTTCCACAGCAACCCGCACAAAATATGATGCATCATACTTTTCCTCACGAAGAATCTCATTGATCCTATCTTTTGCCTTATCTGTAACAGTTATCATATCATTAAAATAAATATTTCATCAAATATCGCGAATCCCCCATAAAATAAAAAACCGATTGCCCAAGGCGAACGGAAAATGACAGGGATTAGACATCAGCTAAGCCTTTGTTAATAAACTAATACGATCATCGGCAATGTAAAATAATGGTGATTTCTCGATGGAATTTTATATTTTTCGGATATTTACCGACAAATCAATCCAACATGGTGTATAGAGTGTATTTAACAATTATCCTAAACTTTATCTGTCTTTGCTCATTCGCCCAGAAAAGACCGTTAGACCATAGTGTCTATGATAGCTGGCAAAGTATAAAATCACCAAAAGTAAGCCTTGACGGACAGTATGTCTTATATAGTGTTACTCCTCAAGAAGGAGATGCTCATCTTTTTATCACAACCCCATCAGGAGAAGTAATTTTGAATGTGCCAAGGGGCGAAAATGGGGTATTCACTAATAATTCGCAATATGCGGTTGCAGCGATCAAACCATCGTTTGCCGAAACGAGACAAGCTAAAATAAAGAAGAAAAAGGAAAAAGAAATGCCTAAAGATTCGTTGGCAATTATCTCCCTTCTTGACAAAAGCATCTACAAAACCGGTAATGTGAAATCTTTTAAATTAGCGGATGAGTCATCTGAATATATAGCGTATTTGGAAGAAAAAGAAGCTTTAAAAGCAGATAGCGCAGAGAAAGACAATAAAAGCAAAGACAAAAAGGCTGACGAAGCAGGAATATTGCATTTGCGCAACATGGTTACCGGGCAGGAAGAAATTTTTGAACAAGTAACTGATTATTTTTTTGATAACATTGCTAATTTCTTAGTTTTTGTTCGATCAGAAAAAAAAGAAGCTCCGGTAAATAATGCCGGTCTATTTCTTTACGAGATCAAAGAGAAAAAGCTCAAACAAATAAGCAAAGGACGGGGGACTTATCGGCAAATAACCTTTGACCAAAGCGGTACGCAACTAGCCTTTGCTGCAGAAAAAAGTCCTGAAAAAGCGCTTCAGAAACCATACAGTCTTTATTATTACACATCTGAGCGGGATACTGCCAATGTAATTGCCAGTATCAATAGTGCTGGGATGCCCACCAACTGGAATGTCAGCGGAGATGGCAATTTACGCTTTAGCAATAACGGCGAGAAGCTCTTCTTTGGTATTGCGCCAATCCCCCGAGTAAAAGATACCACAATTGTCGATTTTGAAGTAGCCAACGTGGACATTTGGAACTGGAAAGATGATTACCTGCAACCGCAGCAATTGGTAAATCTAAAGAAAGATTTAGCTAAAAGCTATTTGAGTGTAATCTATCCAAAAAGAAACAATATTGTAATACCCCTTGCGTCTTTAGACATCCCCGATATAGATTTAACGGATGACGCCGACAATATTTATGCCTTTGGAAGTACCAACGCCGGAAAAAGGATTGCTGCGCAATGGGAGGGCAATACGAAGCAGGATTTTTATTTAATCTCTACAGTAGACGGAAGCAAGGTAAAAATCGCATCCGATATATACGGACAAGCCCATTTATCGCCGCTGGGAAAATATGTCGTTTGGTACGATATGGCCACCCAGCAATGGAACGCATACGATGTGGGTACGCGTTTTTTGAAGATATTGAATACCGATTTACCGGTAAGCTTTGCAGACGAAGATAATGACTCACCTACTTTTGCCCGACCTTATGGTATCGCCGGCTGGACAGCAGAAGATAAAGAGGTATTGATTTACGATAAGTATGACATCTGGAGCTTCGATCCGCAGGGAGATGATAGACGACTATTGACAAATGGTGCAGGAAGAAGCACGAAAACTACGTTTAGATATGAAGATATTGTTCCAAAAACCGGAGCAAGAAAACACGATAAATCTATTATCATCAATACAAAGGAAGCGTTCTTGGTAAGTGCCTTCAATCACATCAATAAAAATGGAGGCTGGTTTGAAACTAACCCTCGCAACAAAAGGGATCCAAAAGAGCTCATTATGGCTCCTTACACATATAAAAATATATTGGCGGCTACCGATAAAAAACTGATTATCTATACGAAGGAAAATTACGAAGAGTCGCCCGATCTATACGCGACCGCTTCGCTATTTAAAAATGAAACGAAGTTAAGTGCAATCAATCTGCAACAAAAACAATACAATTGGGGCACTGCCGAATTGGTAAAGTGGACAACGCCTGGGGGGCATGAAGCGACCGGCATTCTATATAAACCGGAAGATTTCAGCGAAGCGAAAAAATACCCAATGATTACCTATTTCTATGAGAAATTATCAGATGGTTTACACACCTACATCCCTCCAGCTCCGACTCCTTCACGGCTAAATATAAGCTATTTTGTGAGCAATGGGTATCTAGTGTTTGCTCCGGATATTAGCTATGAAATTGGGCATCCCGGAAAATCCGCCGAGGAGTATATTAACTCCGGCGTCAAAGAACTGGCTAAATTCTCCTGGGTAGATGAAAAGCATTTGGGAATACAAGGACAAAGTTGGGGTGGTTATCAGGTAGCGCATTTGATTACACGCACCGATATGTACGCTGCAGCTTGGGCAGGCGCTCCTGTAGTTAATATGACGTCCGCTTATGGGGGTATCCGATGGTCTACTGGCCTTAACAGGCAATTTCAATACGAAAAAACGCAAAGTCGCATAGGAAAAGATTTGTGGGAGGGTTATGATCTCTACATAGAAAATTCGCCACTCTTTCATCTTAAGGCCGTTAAAACCCCCGTTGTAATTATGGCTAATGATAACGACGGTGCCGTTCCATGGTATCAGGGAATAGAAATGTTCACTGCGCTTCGCCGTCTCAATAAACCGGTTTGGCTACTTAATTATAACGGAGAAGAACATAATTTGGTTAAAAGACAAAACAGAAAGGATATTCAAATCAGAGAACAACAGTTTTTTGATCATTTCCTGAAAGGAAAACCAGCACCTGTTTGGTTGGAAAAGGGAATACCTGCTACCTTAAAGGGTATTGATTGGGGCTTTGATCTGGTCGATTAAGCTAAACAGCAACTCTCTCCAACGTCATCGAGTCATTCTCCAAGAGGTAAGGTTAAGGTGGGACGCTATTACACAGCGCCCCACTTTCTTATAAACTAACAATTTGTACCTTGGGGGCAGCTTCGAGAATCTTTATATCCATCTCTGCTTCATACTGTTTAAAATTTTCTGCAAAAGCTTCTGCTAACTTATTGGCTTGAGCAAAATAAGCCTCCTTATCCCTCCAACTGTCTCTTGGGCTTAATATATCACTCGGTATATTCGGACAGCTTCTTGGATAGGCAAGTCCAAAAATCAAATGCGTTTGGTAATCAACCTCATCCAAGTCACCCCGTAGAGCTGCCTGAATCAAATTACGTGTGTGAACCAAAGGAATACGTTTACCGACGCCATAGGCGCCTCCTATCCATCCCGTATTAACTAGCCAAACTTGAACTTGATGCGTTTTTAGTTTTTTGCCAAGTATAGCTGCGTATTTTGCAGGATGTAGGGGTAAAAAGGCCTTTCCAAAACAGGCGGAAAACGTAGCGGTTGGTTCAATGATGCCAGACTCAGTACCGGCCACTTTAGCGGTATAACCGGAAATAAAGTGATACATCGCTTGCTCAACGCTCAATTTCGAGATTGGTGGCAAAACGCCAAAGGCATCCGCCGTGAGGAAGAATATATGTTTTGGGTGTTCAGCTATTGCCGGTTCAACGGCCCCTTTAATAAAATGAACCGGATAAGCCGCCCGCGTATTTTCCGTTTTGCTAATGTTGTTATAATCGGGTATGCGCGACTCCCCTAGCATGCAAACATTCTCCAGCAATGTGCCAAATCTTATGGCATTAAAAATTTGTGGTTCTTTTTCTTCGGCAAGTCCAACACATTTGGCATAACAGCCACCCTCAAAGTTGAACACCCCCTCTTCACTCCATCCATGTTCATCATCTCCGACTAACATTCGCGCCTCATCAGCAGACAAGGTTGTTTTACCGGTTCCTGATAAACCAAAAAACAAGGCAGTGTCGCCTCTTTCCTTACCTACATTTGCCGAACAATGCATAGACAAAATACCCTTTTCTGTTGGCAGCAAATAATTTAGGACTGAAAAGATACTTTTTTTAATTTCTCCGGTATAACCTGTTCCACCGATGAGCACCACTTGCTCCGTAAAATTAATAATAACAAAATTCGCACTTCTTACACCATCCACCAGTGGAATTGCTTCAAAACCGGGAATTGCCAAGATGGTCCAGTTAATGGATGATAATGGTTCATTTCGAGATGGCCGCATAAACAAATGGTGAGCAAAAATATTCTGGTAAGCCGACTCC
Source organism: Olivibacter sp. 47 (assembly GCF_030372825.1). Taxonomy (NCBI): domain Bacteria; kingdom Pseudomonadati; phylum Bacteroidota; class Sphingobacteriia; order Sphingobacteriales; family Sphingobacteriaceae; genus Olivibacter; species Olivibacter sp. 47. The sequence continues at coordinate 2,560,375 of NZ_JAUCNR010000001.1, read as the reverse complement.
GTAATCACTCGCAGTGTTAAACGATGGTTTTTCTCTGCGCAGACATATCCGTCGCGCACGTAAAGGTCGATGTCCTTCATATAATGCATCATTTTAGTTAATAACTGCCCGTAATACTTCGCCTCCAACGGTTGATTGATATCTCCCCACCAAACGGTGCTCTTCGTTTTATCATCATGCACAATGTAACGGTCTTTAGGTGATCTACCTGTAAATTTCCCCGTGTCCGCAACCAGAGCACCGCATTCTGTCAGCACACCTTCGCGATTCAATATAGCATGTTCAACTAAAGCAGGAACAGATAATTGATAAAATATTTTTCCTTTCGGATAAAATTTTTGATTCCCTAAATCTAGTGGTTCAGAAATAGTAGAGTTCATATAAATTTGTTTTGTTGAAATTCCAGGTCAAAACTAAGCATTAAAAAAGATTAAAAAAATTCAAAAATAGCTAATAATCAACACATTGTACAAAATACACTTTCAATTCAAGTACTATAGCTCCTTAATACATAAGCACTTATACAAAAAGAACACCTATTTATTTTTTTTATCATTTTATTAAAAATATCAGCTAAACAAACAATGTATTTAATAAATCCTAAAAATTATACAACAATAAATGTCATTAAAACAAATAATGCCATATGAACCAAATACACCAAAACATGCTTTTAACTTTTCATTTAATTTTTTTTATTATATTCAGCAATTAAAGAAACAAGTTGAAAGATCATGAATCTATATACCATCGAAGCTGGACTATTTAAATTGGATGGTGGAGCTATGTTCGGAGTAGTACCGAAAAGTATATGGCAACGTACTAATCCACCGGATGAAAACAATTTGTGTACTTGGGCTGCTCGACTTTTATTGATAGAAACCGGTGACCGGTTAATCTTGATAGATACAGGTTTAGGTGATAAGCAAGATGCCAAGTTCTTTGGTCATTATCAACCGCATGGGAGCAAACTCGATGACTCATTGGCAAAATACGGATTTCAAAAAAGTGATATTACCGACGTACTGCTAACTCATCTTCATTTTGATCATGTCGGAGGCGCTGTCGAAAGACGAGCTGATAGATTAATCCCGGCCTTTGAAAACGCTACTTACTGGACAAACCAAAAACACTGGCAATGGGCAATTTATCCCAACGATAGAGAACGAGCGTCGTTTTTAAAGGAAAATATTTTGCCTCTTCAGGACAGCGGCAAACTACAATTTATCGAAGAAAATGAAAAAACTTTTTTCACAAAAGAAATCCAAATTCGATTCACCTATGGCCATACGGAAGCCATGATGTTACCACAAATTAACTATAATGGAAAAACCATTCTCTATATGGCTGATTTATTGCCTTCCATTGGACATATTCCGTTGCCTTATATCATGTCATATGACATGTTTCCCTTAAAAACACTGGAAGAGAAAAAAACGATACTAGAAGAAGCCTTTGTAAATAACTATATTCTGTTTTTAGAACACGATCCGTTGATTGAATGCTGTACACTTAAACAAACAGAAAAAGGATTAAGGCTCGATAAAACCTTTAAATTGCAAGACATTTGGCGATGAACTTTTTAATGGTTGTCATTTAAATTTTCCTTTTTACGATCATCCTGAAAGTCTTTTAGATTCGTTTTATACCAGAATGGAACATTTATATGGATAGCCGCTTTCGCTATTACATAAGCAGCAGTTGGTGAGGTTAGGCATATGAAAAACATGATGCCGAGCCCTTTTAATAGTACCTCAATGTTATTGAAATAAAATACAGCCGCAGCGATAATCAAGAGCACGCCTAAAGTTGAGTTTTTCGTAACAGCGGACAGTCTACTATAAAAATCGGGCAACCGTAATAAACCGATTGCCGAAACGAACATGGTAAAAGAACCAAGTGCGGCTAAAATGGCGCTGATAATTAAGGTTAAATTGTTCATTACTTTCTTTGGTTTACAAGATAATAGGCGAATGATATGGCCCCTAAAAATGCGATCAGGGAAAAAACCAAGGCAACGTCAAAAAAAATGAGTTTGTCCGTAAACATTACATATAAGACCAGTAACCCGATTAAATAGGCAGATATTAAATCGAGAGCAGATAATCGGTCTGCTATACTCGGCCCTACAATAAATCTATATAAAGCGAGTAAAACTGAAAGAGCAAGTAAGCAGACACAAAACAACAAAATATATGAAAAAATAGTCATTGCTTCTTCGTTTTGTTTATTTTCTTCATGACTTCATTGTCGCCCTTTCCTGACGTTTGGATCGTGTTAACGCCTTTCGAAAGGGCTGCAATCTGAAGCAGTCTCTTTTCAAATCCTTCCTGCATATATTGCTTGAAGCTTGGCAACGACCCTCCCTCCAGATAAATGGTGTGCACAAAAAAATAACGCTTATCGTCCGAAATTCCAACGATCAAAGTGCCGGGCGTGAGATTTGAAATATTAGTGAGAATCATTATTTCCATATCGGAATGAAGCGATAAAGGTACCTTTACTACCGCTGGTCGTAAATTGATCCTTGGCGTAATAATCTCTTTTGTTAAACGCACATTGGAACGAATAAATTCTTTAATGAAGTATTTTAAAAGATACATTAGCTGGATTACCAGTTTAAAATAGCGCCGTTGAAAAACGGATAACAGTCCCCAAAAAACGGTATAAGAAAAAAGAAAAGCTAACAAGGCGCCACCCGCCGTTTCCGGAACAAAGGTTATTTTCTCAAGTATCCAATAACTTGCGTAAAAGCTTGCCAATAAATGTATAATAAATAAAATGAACATAATTTCTCTTAGCAAAGTATGAATGCGTACTCAGATTAAAAATTCATTTATCGCTGCATAACCGCGTTAATATAGCCACTCGGTGTCAGTACCTGCTCGGCAGCTCTTTGTGTATACTCAATCAGCCATGATGGACTGAAACTGATCCATAGCGTTACAAGAAACAGAAAAACGCTTGCGATATATACTTGGTAATATTCTTTCATAAAAACACGTTCTGTGATCAATTGTTCCAATCGCGTATCGAATTTCGTTAAAAAACATTTTCCCCAGATACGCATCATCGAGTATAAGGTTAATAAACTGACTATTAATAGCAGTGCGACAGAACGATAATCGTATACAGAGAGGCCGGCATCCACTAACATAAACTTACCCCAAAAACCCGAAAATGGCGGTATACCTACCAAGGTTAGTGCGAGTACAAAAAAAAGAAAAGACAAGCGCGGGAAGTGATCGTATAAACCATTAATATCTTTCACGCGATAAGAACCTCTGGCCTTTCCTATGATACCAACCACAAAAAAAAGGTTGGTCTTAACCAGCATATGATGCAGTGTGTAAAAAATAGCCCCGGCAACTGCGGCCGGTGTATATACCGCTAAACCATAAACTATAAATCCAATTTTGCTTATTAAATTATAAGCCAGCACTTTTCTTATATCACGCTGAGCAATAGCTCCGAACACGCCCATCAACATAGTAAGACTAGAAATAATAAGTATAAAAACCTGCAAATAATGATATTGTTGTAGAGGAAACAATAAAGTAAACGTTCGGATCATCGTATAAACGCCTACTTTCGTTAGTAAACCCGCTACAATAGCCATAACAGCGATAGGCGACGTGTGATAAGAAGCCGGTAACCAAAAATAAAAAGGAAACAGCGCTGCCTTAATCCCAAAGCTTGCTAATAACAAAACCGCTGCTAATTGCGTCACAGTTTGAAGAGCAGGGTCCCGTAAGCTTTCTGCTAAGGCTGCAAGGTTGGTATTACCGGTTGTACCATAGAGTATACCGATAGCTAACAACAAGAACGATGAAGCAATAAAATTGATGATTACATATTTAATTCCTCCTTGTAATTGATCCTTTTTACTACCTAGTGTAATAAGCACGAACGATGATATCAACATAACCTCGAACCAAACATATAGATTGAACAAATCGCCCGTTAAAAAAGCCCCTGATATACCTGCCAACATAAACATAAAAGCGGGGTAAAAACCGATTTGCTTTTTTCTCGTAGGCATTACGGAATCGGAAAAGGAAAAGAGTGATGCACTAACGGCGAGTAAAGCAGTCATAGCGATCATTAGTCCTGCAAAACGATCGACAAAGAGTGTGATACCAAACGGAGCCTCCCAACCACCAACTTGCATGGTTAAAAACTCCTCACGGGCCAATACCTTTACCAATTTTACGCCGCTGATTAGTGCAATCACCGTCGAAATCAAAACAACCGCCCGTTGAATGTTGACACGCTTATAAAACAACAAGCATAATATTCCACCCAACATAAAAATTAAGAGCGGCGTTATCGTAAGGTAAATTGAATTGACATTAAACATCATCCGTATCTGTTAAAGCATCTAAATTATTGGTATGACTGGTTTGGTAGATTCTTTTAAGTAAAACGATTACAAATGCCTGAACACCTAGGCTAATAACAATAGCCGTTAGAATAAAAGCTTGAGGAACCGGATCCGCCATATTATCTAAGGGCACCGCTCCATCATTTCCTGAAACAAATGCAGGATGGCTGTCTACCAAACTGCCGGTAATTAATAAAAACAGATTACAGGCATTCCCAAACAAAATAACCCCGGCAATCAGTTTCATAAAACTTTTGTGTAATAACAGGTAAACTCCGGCCGCAAATAAAAAACCCGTCAAAACTGAGATTCCTATGATCATAAACCTATCTGTTAAAAATGGCAAAAGCAATTTTTAATATCGCCCCGGTGACAGCCATATAAACGCCAATATCAAATAAAAGAACTGAACTTATTGTGCCTATCCCCTTTACAGTGATATCGCTCCATAGCGCATAAAAAAAACCTTCACCGAAAATCATTGACAAAATGGCGGACGAAAAGCTAAGCAACAACCCTATTCCCGTTAAAATCATTGTATCAATCTTATAGGTTTGTTGCGTTTCCGGCACGCCAAAAGCAATCATATGAAAAATTAATCCGATCGATAATACCAAAGCCGCAATAAAGCCACCTCCCGGACTGTCATGCCCTCGGAATAGAAGATATAGCGAATACACGAGAAAGATGGGCATAAGTACTTTAACGGCAGCTTGCAATATCGCAGTCTTCATAACTTGTCCTCCTTCGATTTTAAATTAATTAGTGCAACAACACCAAGCGCAGTCATACTCAATACAACCATTTCTCCAAACGTATCAAAAGCCCTAAAATCAACCAGCATGACATTTACAACATTTTCTCCATGGCCTCTGGGAACACTATGCTGAATATAAAAATCTTTAAGTGCAGGATTTAACGGGTATTGCTGTACGCTGATGAGTATACATGTTATGATAATGCCAAAAGCAATGGAAACACCCGCAATCAATACTTTTCTTGGCTCTAAGGGAAAGCTGGCACTTTTCGGCATTCGGTTCAATACGATCGTAAAAATCACCAACGTGATCGTCTCAACTAAAAATTGCGTCATGGAGACATCAGGAGCACTAAAAACAGCATAAAATAAAGCGATTCCATATCCCACGAGGCTCAAACAAACCAGGATACGCAAACGGGAAGAGGTTCTTAAAATAAACAACGTGCCTGTAAAAATAAGAAGTAAAGGAAAAAAGGCATAAACCTCTGAGAATGAACTTTTCCAATTGTCGAAATGAATTTCCGAAAAAAGTTTCCCCTCCATGTAGATCCAACTCAGCATGACAATAGGGACAACGAATATCACCTTTAAATACCGCGTCAAAAAGCCATGCTGAAAAAAACGAGTTACTACATAGGTGAAGGATTGCAAATGATGTAAAATAGATCGGTATGCATGATCCAAAGAAAACAATTTTGTTATCTCCGCCAATCTCCTAAACTTGCTCTCTCCTACATAAAAGGCCAATCCTATTAACCAGGTTATACCACTCAATATAAAAGCGGTATTAAATCCGTGCCATAATGACAAATCGATTTCCCGAGCGCCACGCTTGTTCATGGTTGTCTCAGCGGCAACTGTAAAAAACGACTCAAAATGAGCGCCCCCTATACCAAACAAGAGTCCCATCAGCGACAGGAAAACAGGAGGACCCCACATTATAACAGATACTTCTTTAACAGCTTGCGATAAAACCGACTTACCGAAAAAAAGATCATAGGTTAATTTCACTGCTAACATAAAATAAATCGCATTTGTAATAATAAAAACGATCAGAAACCAATACAGATACTCTTCACCTCCCAATAAAGCTTCATATAGCTTCTCCTTTACAACAAAACCCAAGACCGGTGGCAAACCGGCGAAAGCTAAGCCGGCCAACAAGGCAGCACATGTGGTAAAAGGCATATTTCGATATAAACCGGACAGCTTTCTCAAATCTCTTGTTCCCGTTTGCCTATCTACGTTGCCGGCAACGAGGAATAAAGCGGCTTTGTAAAGTGCATGTACTGCCAGGTAAAGTAAAGCCCCTTGCAAGGCTAAGTCACTACCAACACCAATCAAGGCCATCAATACCCCAAGGGTACTGATGGTTATAGATGCCAAGATGCTTTTTAGGTCAAAGGCTTTCACTGCCTTGATCGCTCCCAATACCATAGTAATTGATCCAATGGCCAGCAAACTGACTTGCCACATGATATCGGTTGAAAAAACCGGATTCAGACGCATTACAAGAAAAACCCCAGCCTTAACCATGGTCGCCGAATGAAGATATGCACTAACAGGGCTCGGCGCTGCCATGGCATTAGGGAGCCAAAAATGAAAGGGAAATTGGGCCGACTTAGTAAAACACCCTATTAGAATAAGCAGTATGATCGTACTCATTCCTGCCAAAGTCTGTCCATTTTGGATAATCGCCGATAAATGAAAACTTCCGCATTGATGACCGAGTAGTAACAACCCGACAAATAGAGCAAGACCACCTAAATTGGTAATCAGTAAGGCTTGTAAAGCGGCTCTTCTTGCTTTTTTTTTATGATTATTATAACTAATTAAAAAATAAGACGATATACTCGTCATCTCCCAAAAAACATAAAGTAGAATAACGTGATCTGCGAGAACCAGCCCTAGCATCGATGCCAGGAATATGAATAGATAAAAGAAGAAACGATTGGCTTTGGGCTTCCCTTTCATATACTCAATGGAATACAAAAGAATAAAAGCACCAAAAAGGCTGATGAGTAAAGCAAAGAATAAGCTTAGGCCATCCAAGTAAAAACCTATATCAACCTTTAATTCAGGCACCCAAGAAACTGCCTCAATTACTTTCTCTCCTTGAATTACAGGTTGGATATACGTGCACAGGTAAATAAATACACCAAAGACACCTAATGTACCTAAAGCACCCGGAATTGCAGGCTGATACTTATAAAAGAATAAGAATATAAAGCTTAAAACAATGATTAATGATAAAATTAGGGCCATATTGTATATAAGGGACTAACATAACAACAGCAGACAAGCCATTTTGTTAGTCCCTAAACACAAATTAGTCCCTACATACGCTCGGGGACCTGAATTCCAAGTAACCTCATCGCTTTTTGTATGACGGTTGCCGTTGCTGCTGATAGGTTGAGCCTAAATTCTTTTAAGCTCTTCTCTTCCGCTTTTAGGATAGACACCTCGTGATAGAATTTATTATAAAGTTTGGCAACTTCATAGACATAATTGGCTATCACTGCAGGGCTATAATCCGCCGCAGCGCCTTTAACAATGTCCGTAAATTTCGCTAATTCTTTAATCAAGTCCCGCTCAGATGCTTCCAAACTCATTGGCTGCACGCTAAAAGGAGTAGTTCCATAGTTGCCCTTTGTTAAAACCGATTTTATACGTGCATGTGTATATTGAATAAAAGGTCCGGTGTGCCCCTGAAAATCGATGGACTCATTGGGATCAAATAGCAAGCGCTTTTTTGGCTCCACCTTTAGAAGAAAGTACTTCAAGGCACCCAAACCAATCATTTCATACAGCCCCCCCTTCTCCTCCTCCGAGAAATCATCCACTTTTCCCAGCTCTTCAGTCCTTAGCTTCGCCGTATCAATCATTTCCGCCATTAAATCATCAGCGTCCACCACGGTCCCTTCTCTCGACTTCATCTTTCCTGAAGGCAAATCTACCATGCCATACGAAAGATGATAAAGACCTTCGGCCCACGATTTACCTAGCTTCTTCAAAATCAAAAAGAGCACTTTAAAATGATAATCTTGCTCGTTGCCAACCACATAAATGGAGTTGTCCATACGATAATCATCGTATTTTAACTGAGCGGTACCCAGATCCTGTGTAATGTAAACGGAGGTACCATCTCCACGCAAAACAAGTTTTTGATCAAGGCCATCGGCCGTTAAATCAATCCAAACAGAATTATCTTCTTTTCTAAAAAATACACCTTTAGATAAACCCTCTTCGATAATATCTTTTCCTAAAAGGTATGTGTTCGATTCATAATAAACTTTATCAAATGTTATCCCCATCTTTTCATAGGTTTCTTCAAACCCATCATAAACCCAGCTGTTCATTCGTTTCCACAAATCTATTACTTCATCATCTCCGGCTTCCCATTGACGAAGCATCTCTTGTGCTTGCAACATTAAGGGAGCTTCTCTCTTTGCCTCTTCTTCACTTTTTCCCGCCGCCTTCAGCAAATCCACTTCCTTTTTGTATTCCTTGTCAAAAAGCACATAATAATTGCCAACCAACTTGTCACCCTTTAGTCCGGCCGATTCAGGTGTTTCTCCTTTGCCGTACTTCTCCCAGGCAAGCATCGACTTGCAGATGTGAATACCCCGATCATTAACCAAATTAGTCTTTATAACCTCATAGCCGGCCGCCTCAAGAATGGCTGCAACCGAAAAACCAAGTAAGTTATTACGCACATGCCCTAAATGAAGCGGCTTATTTGTGTTTGGCGAAGAATACTCTACCATTACACGTTTTCCGTTTTTCGGAATTTCTCCAAAATCCGGTTTTGAAATTTCTGTATCCAGAAGCTGAAGCCAAAAACTATCCGTCAAACTTAAATTCAAGAATCCCTTGATCACGTTATATGAAGCTATTTCAGCGGCGTGGGCAACCAAGTAATCACCGATTTCGCTTCCTGTCTGCTCGGGTGACTTTTTAGAATATTTGGTGAATGGAAAGGTTACAATAGTGACTTGTCCTTCAAATTCTTTTCTGGTTTCCTGTAAGTTAACTGATTTTTCATCAACTTTTACTTGATATAAATCTTTTATAGCTTGAAATGTTAATGATGCAATAAAATTCATGCGCCAAACTTAGAGAAAATATCGGAATTTTATATTTAAAAAATAAACGCTAATTTGCAGCAATGCATAGCATATCCCGATATGCTGATGCATTTTGGAGTCTATCGGTTATGAACACCCACCGGGTCAAACTATAATACCTAGTAATATAAACCACACATGAAACCGCTCATTAACGTCAATTCAGAAATTGGCACGCTTCGCAAATTACTTGTTCATAGTCCCGACAGTGGATTGGGACAAGTCGTGCCCTCTAAAGCCCAAGACTGGCTTTTTGAAGACATTGTCCATTTAAACACTTTACGAAAAGGAGAATACGACTATTATATAAAGTTATTATTGTACTTTTTAGACGCTCAAAAAATAAAAGGAAAGCTAAAACATATTGATACACCGGAACAAGACCGTGCATTCTTTAAACCGGATGCGAAAGCATTCCATCGCTCCGACAAAGTGATTGAAGTACAATCACTGTTGGCAGACATATTGGAAGATCACAATGTTAGAACTAATCTTGTCGCAGCAGTCTGCGCCATCGAAGGCTGTAATTACCGATTGCAGCAACTCTTGTCAAAAAAAGACCCTATTAAATTAGCCAAAATTATTCTGTCCGGATCACTAGACGACGAACATATGATTTTTGCTCCCATCCCCAATCTTATCTTCACCCGTGATCTAGGCATCGTTATTAACCGTTTTATTTTGCTCAATAAGCCCGCCAAAAAAGCGCGGGGCCGTGAAAGCATGATCATGCGGTATATATTCTTCAACCATTCTATATTTAAAGACTTTCAGGAGACTATCCTTGAAATTCCCGACCCTATACAACATTTTCTTCGTCCCGGTGAAGACGAAGAAAAGCGCGCCACATTGGAGGGCGGCGATGTAATGGTGGTTAGTTCTAATCACGTCCTTATTGGCTGTAGCGAACGGACATCTCCACATGGTGCCAATGAAGCTATTAAGTTGTTTTTTAAACATAAAGTAGTAGAAAAGGTAACGGTCATTAAGATCCCTGCAAAACGCGACTTTATGCATATTGATACGATTTTCACACAAGTAAAACGTAATGTATGGGCTGTTCTGGCATCCGTGGCTAAACCTACCCCAAGTAAGGACGAAGAGCCACTCGATTTCTTTACGGAACCTGAACAGCAAACAGCGGAAATCATTCAGTTTTATAGCGATAAAACCCTGAAAACAAGACGTTTTCCATCATTGGAAGAACTTTTGGATGATATAAGTAGAAACGACTTAAACAGTACGGAAAAAACGCAATTTATCTATAGTGGAAACAACGTCTTCCCTTTTGACGCGCGCGAACAATGGACAGACTCTTGTAATTTACTTGCTTTGAAGGAAGGTGTGGTATTAGGTTACGACCGAAATGATAAAACTATTCAAGCCTTTTTAGAGAAAGGTTTTCAGGTTAAGGAGGTTGCCAAAGTCATAGAAGAGTTGGAACTTGATATCCTCCATATTAATCAGATAGAAAACACGCTTATCCTCTTACCTTCGGCGGAATTGTCAAGGGCCCGCGGCGGCTTTCATTGCATGAGCCTGCCTTTGCTACGAGATGACATCCACTAAAACACTTTCCTATGAGCCTTACCAGCCAGATTATGATGATTAGACCCGTAAACTTCAATTATAATGAAGAAACGGCCGTAAACAACAAGTTTCAGCAAGCTACACCAAACGCTGATGTACATACGCTTGCCTTAGCTCAATTTGAAAGAATGGTTTCCTTATTGGAGAAAAACGGTGTGGACGTACAGGTAATTGAAGATACACGGGAAACATTTACGCCCGACTCCATCTTTCCAAACAATTGGATATCTTTTCACGAAGATGGCTCTGTTATACTTTATCCAATGTTCGCCGAGAACCGCAGAAAAGAAAGAAGACAGGATATTATTGACATGCTTTCGAATATTTATGAAATAAAGAATACGATTGACCTCACACACTTTGAGCATAAGCACCTCTTTCTTGAGGGCACGGGCAGCATGGTACTTGATCGGCATCATCATATTGCATATATGTGCGCATCTCCAAGAAGTTCGACGGACGCTTTATATGAATTTTGCAAACAAATGCATTACATGCCATTAATATTCGATGCCGTGGATAAACACGGCTTCGCTATCTACCATACCAATGTTATGATGTGTATAGGCAATAACTTCGCAGTAGTTTGTGAAGAAGCGATAAAATCGCTTGATCAAAGGGCTCAGGTGATAAAAAGCTTGGCACAGACGGAGAAAGAAATTATTGGCATATCGCTCGACCAAATGGAGCATTTCGCAGGTAATATGCTGCAAATAAAAAACAAATACAATGAGTCACTGTTAATCATGTCTGAACAAGCTTATTTGTCACTGAATAAAAAACAGTTGAAATGTCTGGAAAAATATGCACAGTTGCTTTATTCCCCCCTTGATGTGATTGAAAAGAATGGTGGGGGAAGCGCTCGATGCATGATGGCCGAAATATTTTTACCTCCTAAAAAAAGCCTTATTTAACAAGCTAATAGACTTCTTATTTTCTTGACATCAATTTTATAAAAATCTGATGCTATATATCGATTTAAAATTACATTTTTGCAAAAATTTTAACTAAGATAAATGCAAAGCTATCAGGAATTTCTTGACCTAAGTGTTGGTTTTCCGCAAGACGGATTTGACATCATTGATGATGAGCTCTATTTTCATGATTTAAACTTGATGGAAATGATAGAGACATATGGTACCCCTCTAAGGTTTACCTACCTTCCCATTATCAGTAAAAAAATCCAACAGGCGAAAATTCTCTTTCAAACTGCTATTCTGAAAAACAACTATCGAGGATCTTATAAGTATTGCTATTGTACAAAGAGCTCGCATTTTAGACACGTTGTGGAAGAAGCCCTTAAAAATGACATTCACCTGGAAACATCTTCTGCTTTCGATATGCCGATGATCGATGCCTTGGAAAAAAAGGGAGTTGTATCGAAAGATATTACAGTGATTTGCAACGGTTTTAAAACTTTCCAGTATAAGCAATATATTGTAGATATGTTGCACGATGGGTTTAAAAACATCATACCCGTGTTGGACAACAAGGAGGAGTTCAACCTTTATGATGACGAAGTTGAATTAGACGAGCCTTGTAACCTTGGTATCCGAATTGCAGCCGAAGAACAGCCCGACTCGCAATTTTATACGTCTAGATTGGGAGTCCGGATGGAGGACATTCTTGATTTTTACAACAATAAAATTGTTCATAACCCGAATTTCAAAGTCAAGTTGTTGCATTTCTTTATCAATTCCGGTATTTCTGACACGCCTTATTATTGGAACGAGCTCGAAAAGTATGTAACACTTTACTGCAAGTTTAAGAAAATAAATCCCGATTTAGATACCTTAGATATTGGAGGCGGTATGCCTTTTAAAGATTCATTGGTACACGACTTTGATTATGAATACATGGTTAACGAAATCGTTAATCGGATCAAAGAAATATGCGCATTGCATGAGGTAATGGAGCCGGATATCATCACTGAATTTGGCAAGTATACGGTGGCCGAAGCCTCAGGCATCCTTTATAAAGTGTTAGGAAGAAAGCAGCAAAATGACCGCGAAAAATGGCTGATGCTCGATGGTTCTTTCATTACAAACTTGCCTGATGTTTGGGCATTAAATCAGAAATACATTCTTTTGCCGATCAATAATTGGGATTCGGAATACGAACGCGTCAATTTAGGTGGTATTACTTGTGACGGACAGGACTATTATAATCAGGAAGCACATATGAATAATGTGTTTATGCCAAGAACCCGAAAAGTACAATATTTGGGCTTCTTTCATACAGGTGCTTACCAAGAGGTATTAAGCGGTTACGGCGGGATACATCATTGTTTGCTCCCTTCTCCCAAACATGTGATCATTCGTCGCAATCGTGATGAAACGTTCAATTTTGAAGTCTTTGGAGAAGAACAAAACTCTAAGCAAGTACTAAAAATATTAGGTTATCATTAATCATTATAAATTAGCTGGAAAATAAGCCGGCTAATTTATAATTCTTTTAACAATTCTGAGTCGATGTGTATACTTGTTTGATTCTCTTGAAAATATCCCGGTATTATCAATCTGATCAATTTTTACTCTTCCGGATGCGTGGATAATCTCAGACTCATTTAATAATATCCCTACGTGGATAATCTTTCCTTCGTCATTATCAAAAAAAGCCAGATCTCCTAATCTTCCTTCCTGAAGGAAGTCGACAGTCTTTCCTTGTTCTGCCTGCTGCCAGGCATCTCTTTTTAGGCGAACACCAAAATGCTTATAAAATAATTGGACATATCCTGAACAATCAATTCCAAAGACGGATCTGCCGCCCCAAAGATAAGGTGCGTTCAGATAAAATCTAAGCACATCTTCTGCTTCTTGTTCAAAATCTTCCAAATCGGGTAATCGAGATAGCCCCAGAAAGAGGTAATCAGTATCATTAATACGGAAGCTATCGTTGTCCAAAAAAGGCAACGTGCTGCCAGGCAACAAGTGAAGGCTTTCCTCCTTACCCAACTTTAGTAGCATCGCATGGGTAGATAAGTCTGCTATCGGCTGTTCTTCATTTTGTATAGCGTTAAAGTCTTTCGCTGACAGCGAAACTTGCTGCCTCCCGTCAATCCACCCTTCGTAATCATCGTATCCCATTTTAACATATAGGTACTCGTCTTTTTTTTCTAAAACTTCAAAGACTTCACCAAACAGTAATTGAGAAACAATTTCGCTTTTATTGCCGCCTTCAGCCCGTACCGGTATGACGGGTAAATTACAAATTCCATACACCATGGTACACACAAATCATTGTATATGCAAACTTAGATAAAATGCCTTTACAATACAATCGGTTTTGCACACATAAACACCAAAACTTTCATCTATCTCAAATGTTATATGTTAACAACACAAAGCGATTATGATAGATTCATCATTAACAATAAGGACACAGCGTATTTTAATCGCTGTTGAAGACAGTAAATACTCTGAAAAAGCGGTTCGCTATGGTTATCACTTAGCCCAAGCTTTCAACGGTGAGGTAGCCCTGGTACATGTCATCGATCCGCCAACAAGCAGTACTTATGGGGCTGTCGATCCAATCATGGGTGTCAACCCGGTTTATATACCTGAAATTAACGAGGTGCAAGAGCAAGCATCAACAGATTTATTAAATAGATTAGCCTCGCTTTGGCCGAATGGCGAACAGCATGTGACAAAAATTAGTAAGTTGGGTCAACCGAGAAAGGAGATATTGGAAGCCGCTAATGAGTGGCAGGCAGACTTAATAGTGCTCGGGACTCATGGAAGAACAGGATTCGATCATTTTATCTCAGGAAGTGTCTCTGAAGGAGTGGCAAGACACGCGATTTGCCCTGTAGTGATCGTTCCTTATAAGGACGACGATCATTAAGAACTCATTTATGAGGAAGAGCAGCTAACAAATGGTTACCTGCTCTTCTTCGCTTGTCACTAGCCTTCGGCGTGCAACCAAGCCTTTTTAGCCAGTAATTCTTCCTGGGTTTCACGAACATCCTCGTCATCTACACAACAATCTACCGGACACACAGCCGCACATTGCGGCTCATCATGAAAACCCACACATTCCGTACACTTATCTGATACTATATAATAGATTTCATCTGATAAAGCTTCCTGAGCTTCATCAGCATCCAATGTGGTCCCATCTCCAAAATCAATTACTCCGTGCAGCTCGGTACCATCGGAAAAACGCCATGCCATACCTGCATCGTATATCGCATTATTAGGGCATTCCGGTTCACAAGCTCCGCAGTTAATACACTCATCAGTAATTTTAATTGCCATTATCTTCTTAAAAAATCCGTTTATACTTTATTTTTGCAAATATTACTTTTTCAACAATAATCTACAAATTTAGTAGTTTTTTGTCAAACATGGTAGTATTTTTATTGCAAATATAACATTTAAAAAGTTTTTCCACTTTGAAGAATCACAATTTGACAAGCCATCAACGCATCGCCGCCTTTTCTGCACTGGGCAACTATATGGAAACGGCGTCAGATAGCTTACACGCAATCATCGAACAAGCAGGATATCATAACAGTTGGTTTACACCGGCTAATACAAAAAAGGCACTCCATGCTATTGCCAAAACGCTGGTTAAACCGGTCTTAGCCGACTGGATACAACCTTACTTGCCTGACATCGATCCCATGTCCGGAAAAACGGTGGGACTGGTTCTCGCAGGGAATATACCTTTGGTAGGCTTTCATGATATATTAACAGCGTTAATAGCAGGTTTTAAAGTTCAAATAAAACTGTCTTCTGACGATAAGTACTTGATTCCACATCTATTGGACAAGTTAATTGAATTTGAACCGGCATTTAAACAACACATTAGTTTGGTAGACAGACTTCAGCGTTTTGACATGATTATTGCAACAGGAAGTAATAATACCGCTCGCTATTTCGAATACTATTTCAAGAATGTACCTCACATTATTAGAAAAAACAGAAATAGCGTAGCTGTTATTTGGGGTGATGAAACAAAAGCCGAACTGTCAAATATCGGCTACGACCTCTTCGACTATTACGGCTTAGGGTGTAGAAATGTTTCTAAACTTTATTTTCCTAAAAATTATGAAATCAGTTACTTCTTTGAGGCTATCGAAACCTTTAGTACGGTTATCAATCATCATAAATACCATAACAACTACGACTATAATAAGTCAATTTATTTGGTAAATGGCGACAAGCATTACGATAATGGCTTCCTGTTGCTTAAAGAGGATCAACGCTTAGCATCTCCATTAGCTGTAGCTTATTACGAACACTATAATGATATAGAAAGTTTAACCGCACAATTAAATGAAAGAAATGAAGAAATCCAATGTATTGTAACTAACAGAAAATTGACCACCATTGCGCCATCCTTTTCTTTAGGTAAAAGTCAGGAGCCTGCATTGGACGATTATGCTGATGGTGTTAATACTTTAGCTTTTTTATTGAGCAACAAATAGGGATGAAAAAATAAAGCACTATACGAACGCGCTCATTCCGGTAATCGCCCTCCCAACAATAAGGGAGTTAATTTCTTTGGTTCCTTCATATGAGTAGATCGCTTCAGCATCGGCAACGAAACGAGCCACATCATGCTCCAAAAGGATACCGTTCCCGCCCATCACTTCTCGGGCCTGTCCTACGATGTCACGTGTTCGTAACGAGCAAAAAACCTTTGCCAAGGAGGCGTGCTCATCCTTTAATTGCCCGGCATCCTGTAGCTCAGAAAGGCGAAAAACCAGCGTTTGCATAGCTGTTAAATTAGAAAGCATCTCCACTAAATGATTTTGTATTAATTGAAAAGAAGCTATCGGCTTGCCAAACTGCTTTCTTTTCCGGGTGTAATCGAGCGCGCTCTCATAAGCTCCACGTGCACATCCAACCGCCATCCAAGCCACCCCTGCACGGGTCATACGCAATACATTGGCCGTATCTTTAAAAGAATTAGCGTGAGGTAAACGGTCTTTTTCTTCAATTACACAGTCCTTTAAAGTGATTAGCCCATTTTGGACAATTCTTAATGCCATTTTCCCTTTTATTTTTTCGACGGAAAAGCCTGGTGTATCTTTTTTCAAAATAAAGCCCTTCACCTGGCCATCATCCAAATCGCGCGCCCATATAACAATAAGATCAGCAAAAGTTGCATTTCCAATCCATTTCTTCTGCCCGTTCAACACCCATCCCTCCACCGTTCGCTTACAGGTTGTCGTTAAACCACCGGCGGCACCTGAACCAACTTCCGGCTCTGTTAAGCCGAACGCACCTATTTTCTGCATTTTATTCATCTGCGGCAACCACGCTCGCTTTTGCTCTTCAGAGCCACACAAATAAATCGATCCCATTGCCAAGCCGCTCTGAACCCCGAAAAAAGTTGCTATGGAAGCATCTACCCGAGCCATTTCCATGGCCAATACACCCTCCATTAAAAATGATTTATTCGGACAACCATAACCGTTATAAGTAATGCCCGCCAAACCAAGTTCGCCAAATTTAGGAATCAGCTCAAATGGGAACTCGTCATGCAACCAGTATTTATTCACCAAGGGTTTTACTTCTTGTTCCATAAATTGGCGTATTCGGAGTTGCAAAGCACGATCTTCTGCACTTAATCGGTCGCTTAGCTCATAAAAATCCCCATTAATCGGAGGTAGCTCTTTCTTTTTCCCGTCGCCGTCCATCATTTTCAAAAGTCCCTTCAACTGATTGTCATCTAATTTTGAAAAACCATCCATCACTTTAACGAGGTCAACTTTTTGGGAGATTTTTGATAACTGATCAAAATCAATATGCTTGAGCAAACGAAAGGCTTCTTTTATTTTAGTGAACGTATTTGACATATTTTCAGGTTTTTAGAATATGATAACAAAATAAAGAAGAAAGTGTTTAACACCTCACTTTCTTCCATTCATAAAGCTTACCGCAGATTAAAGAGGTTATCTACGCCTAATAATCTCTTACAAGTAAAACCCTCGGCGTATTTAGCTCCGATATACTTGCCATATTCTCTAGCCCGGGCTTCGATTATATTTAAGAAGTCCGGATTAGATATATAGGTTTGCGGCTCTTCAACAGCATAATCTTCATTAAAAAACTGCGATTTGAAAGCACGAATACTTTCAATCTTCTGATCCCAATAATCACTCACATCTACAACAATATCCGGCTTAATATAATGATCTTGGATGAGCTGCAATAGAAGCCTCGGACGATGAGGTTCCTGATAGGTTTCATCTACCTTTGTTTCGATTCGTCGCAGTCCCGATAAAAAGCAAGCATCTGTTATTAATTCACCCGCTCTCCCATGATCAGGGTGCCTGTCATATAAAGCATTTCCAATGATAATCTCAGGTTGATATTTTCTAATGGCTTTTATGAGTTCAAGTTGCTCATACTCTTCATTTTTGAAAAAACCATCTCGCAGGCCCAAATTCTCTCTAGCACTCAGTCCAAGTATAATACTTGAATCCGCAGCTTCCTTCGCTCTGCTCTCAACGGTGCCTCTTGTACCTAATTCGCCTCGCGTCAGATCAACTATACCCACCCTTTTTCCTAGTGCAACATGCTTTAAAATAGTACCCGAACATCCCAGCTCTGCATCATCGGGATGTACAGTAATTACTAATATATCTAATTTCACGTGTTATTATTTTATATTACCTAATGTGCATTTATTACAGAAACCGTTCTATTTTCCGAATCAAGCGTCTCGATAAGGGCTGCGTGAAACTATAAAAATAGTCAACAACACGCCCCTCTCTATCGATTAGATATTTATGAAAGTTCCACAGCGGCTTGCTATTGATTCGGCCATTCAACAATTTATCGCCAAGAAACTTGTACAATGGATGGGCATCATGGCCCTTCACTTTGATACGATCATAAACTGAAAAACTTAACTTTTGCTCAATACTACAATAATGCTGCAATGCCATACCACTCAAACGCTCCTGACTTCCGAAGTCATTTGAAGGAAAGGCCAATATTTCAAAGCCTCGATCTTTATAGCGTTCATAAAGCTTTTCCAATTGTTGATATTGGGGCGTAAAGCCACAAGCACTGGCTGTATTTACGACTAATAAAACCTTGCCTTGATAAATGTTAAAATCAACCACGGAGCCATCAGGCTTCATTGCACAAAATTGGTATATAGCATCCATTAATAGAAGTAACGATTGTTGTTGGCGTAGTTCCGGATAATAGTTTCTATTTCGCGGTCTTCGTCAGGGTCATAGGTATTCTTTAAATTATGACCAAATATTTTCGCCACAGACTGATAAAAAAAAGCAGATACTCCACCCCTTAGCTCTTTCACTAGCTCGTAGCTGGAATTACCCGTTTGTCTATTGATAAGTTTTATTAATATTTCCCCTTGAGATACCGACATGTTTTTTATCTCTCGGTTAAACATCGCTTTAATCTCTTTCTCGCAATCTTTGATAAGCCTTTTTTGATCCTTTTTTTTGGGCGTTACCGCTAGATCGCGCTGTAATTTATCATAACGGTCTTCTGCAAATTTGGCATACGGAAGTACTTTTAAGACATTATACTTTAAGCGATTATATCGAGCTCTGTCTGCCGGTGTTTTAAAAATCCGATAATCGGTAATCACGACCTCCCTCAATAAAATCCAAGGTATCCGTTCACCGTCAACAATGGTTGTTGGCAACATAATTGGCGTGATATTTGAGGCATTGTTAGAAGTATTAGCTAAACTATCTTTATTAACCTGCTGTGCCAAGCCCTCTCTACCAAAAAAAAGCAGTAAATAAATTAACATTAAACGTAAAAATTTCATAGATTTAGCTCTTACTAAACTTCCAATAAAGTTAAATAAAAATTGACGACTAATACAATTTTTATTAAACCTTCCGAGACATTTACAATCTCAAAGGTAGGAAATAAATTTTTTGCATATAGAATAGATATTTACGAAATTGAGGACCATGAAGGAATTAGTGATTGATTTAGAGGCTGAGAAAAAAGAGATCTTAAAACGGTATCGGGCGTTATTGCGAGCTTGTAAGCCCACCTTGCAAAAGGGTGACAAGCAGATGATCCGGAGGGCATTTGATATGGCCTTGGAAAACCATAAAGATATGCGCAGGAAATCCGGAGAGCCCTACATTTACCATCCAATCGCTGTTGCCCAAATTGCGGCAGAGGAGATTGGGCTGGGTACTACTTCCATCGTTTGTGCTTTATTACACGACGTGGTGGAAGATACCGATATTACTTTAGATGAAATTGAAAACAAATTCGGCAAAAAAGTAGCTAAAATTATTGATGGCTTAACCAAAATCTCAGGAATCTTTGATCCGAATAGCTCTATACAGGCAGAGAATTTCAGGAAGATGCTCCTTACCCTTGCCGATGATGTACGGGTGATTCTAATTAAATTAGCGGACCGACTGCACAATATGCGAACCATGGAATTCATGGCCCGTGATAAGCAGCTGAAAATCGCTTCTGAAACAAGCTATCTATATGCACCTCTTGCCCATCGTTTAGGTTTGTATGCTATTAAATCGGAACTGGAAGATCTTTCCATGAAATATACAGATCCTGATACATACAAGTTCATTGCAAGAAAATTAAATGAGAAGAAAGCGGAACGTGAACGTTATATACAGGAATTTATTGGCCCTATTCAGGAAATATTGACGGAGCAGGGAATTAGAGCCAGTGTTTTTGGCCGTCCTAAATCCATTCATTCTATTTGGAATAAGATGCGGAAAAAATCTATACCTTTTGAGGAGGTATACGACTTATTTGCAATCCGTGTTATTATTGACACAACACAGGAAATGGAAAAGGCAGAATGTTGGAAAGCCTATTCCATTGTCACGGATCTATACAGACCTAATCCTGATCGATTGCGTGACTGGATCTCTTCACCTAAAGCAAACGGTTATGAATCTTTGCATACCACCGTTATGGGACCCAAAGGTCAATGGGTTGAAGTACAGATCCGCACCAAACGGATGAATGAAATTGCAGAAAAAGGCTTTGCTGCACATTGGAAGTATAAAGAATCAAACTCCGATAGTGGTCTTGATCAATGGATACAGAAAGTAAGAGATATTTTGAGTAACCCTGAATCCAATGCCTTGGACTTTGTTGATGACTTCAAAATGAATCTCTTTTCAGATGAAATATTCATTTTTACCCCGAAAGGGGCCCTTATTCAGCTTCCTTTAGACGCTACCGCTCTCGACTTTGCTTTTGAAATACATTCCGATTTAGGCGCAAGTTGTATTGGAGCGAAAGTAAATCATAAACTGGTACCCCTTTCACACAAGCTTTCCAATGGTGATCAAGTGGAGATTATCACCTCCAATAAACAAACACCCAAGGAAGATTGGCTGAATTTTGTTGTTACGGCAAAGGCTAAGTCAAAAATAAAATCTGCATTAAAAGAAGAAAAGCGGCGCATAGCGGAAGATGGAAAGGAAATCCTGGAAAGGAAACTTAAATCGATTAAGATTACCTATAACACCGATAATCTCAATAAATTAAGCTCGTTTTTAAAGCTGCCATCTACACAGGAATTGTTCTATAAAGTAGCTAAAGGTGAAATTGACCTAAAACAACTGAAGGAATTTGCAACGGCTGAAAAGTCCGTGGATACTTCAAGCGGAGCCAGTACTAAAATCGAACAACATGTTGACGGCTTACTTAGAAAAGTAGACAAAAAGGATAAAGAAACCTTATTGATTGGCGATGATTTTCAGAAACTCGATTATACACTTTCGGCTTGCTGTAATCCTATTCCAGGAGATGATGTATTCGGTTTTGTAACGGTTAACGATGGTATAAAAATTCACCGCACGAATTGCCCCAACGCGTCTAAATTAATGGCCAATTACGGTTACCGCATCGTGAAAGCCAAATGGACCTCTCAACAGGAATTAGCGTTCCTTACCGGTTTACGCATTGTAGGTATTGATGATGTCGGATTGGTTAACCGGATTACTACGGTTATTTCCCAAGATTTTAAAATCAACATTCGATCGATTACAATCACCAGTAATCAAGGTATTTTTGAAGGATCGATCATGGTGTATGTAAATAATACGGAGCACTTAGATAGCTTGATCAAAAAACTAAAGCAGATTAAAGGCATTACGGGTATTACACGTTTTGATTCAGAGGGATAACGGTAATGGGTTAAATGACCGACAACTGACACCTGGTAACTAAGCACCTAATAGCTCCCGGCTACGAGCTCACATGCTAGCTTTATAAACTGAATGTCAAGGATAACCGCGAAGTTCTTATATACTTTTGGGTTATTTGCATATAACAAGCAATTTAGCTAAGTTTGTACATAATTAAGGATTATTATGTCTACAGCAGAAACAACAAGTATGGTCAGAAAGATTTTCGAGGCATACCTCGAAAATAAAAGCTTGCGCAAAACTCCTGAGCGCTTTGCCATCTTGGAAGAGATATACTCAAGAAACGACCATTTTGATGTGGAATCCCTGTATATCCACATGAAAAATAAAAAATACCGAGTGAGCAGAGCTACCGTTTACAATACATTGGAGCTTTTGGTATCTTGCGACCTGGTGACGAAACACCAATTCGGTAAAAATATGGCCCAATTTGAAAAATCATATGGGTATAAGCAACACGATCATATTATCTGTATCGAATGCGGTAAAGTTGTTGAATTCTGCGACCCCAGAATTCATCAGATACAAAGCATGATGGGAGAGCTTTTAAAGTTTGACATCAAGCATCACTCATTAAATCTATATGGGGTTTGCAGTGAGTGTAACGAAAGCTGCCCTAAAACCGAAGCAAACCAAAGCCGAAATAAAGAGGTTGTTTCAGTTTAGCAATGTACTGTATAATACAATATTTCGAGGTGTTCAAAAAGAAGCATTTCAATTGCTGTCTGTTATCAAAGAAGTGAGCTATTAATTAAACGCTTTATTAGCTCGAAGATAACACTCTTTTTGAGCACCTTTTTTTTGTTTCTCCTATAAATTATTAATTAAACGACATACAATAACAAATCATGATGAAAGTCGATGTGCTTTTGGGCCTACAATGGGGCGACGAAGGTAAGGGTAAAATTGTGGACGTCCTAACGCCACAGTATGATTTAATTGCCCGTTTTCAAGGCGGACCGAATGCCGGACATACACTGGAATTTGACGGGCAAAAATACGTACTGAACACCATTCCCTCCGGCATATTCAATAAAAACACGTTAAATCTAATCGGTAATGGCGTCGTTATCGATCCCATTATTCTCAAAAGAGAGCTTGAAAATTTAAAAAAAAGCGGGTTCGATCCGCTTGCAGAAGGAAAATTGGTGATTGCTCGTAGGGCACACCTTATATTGCCTACGCATCAATTACTCGATGCCGCTTCCGAAAGTAAAATGGGAGCTGGAAAAATTGGATCCACCTTAAAAGGGATTGGACCAACTTACATGGATAAAACCGGGCGCAATGGCATACGTGTGGGTGATACTACCTTACCCGATTTTGAAGAACGCTACCAAAAGCTCGTCGAAAAACACAAAAGTATCCTTTCACATTATGGTGAGATTCCCAACTTTGACGAAAGAGAACAAGCTTTCTTTGAGGCTATTGAATACCTGAAAGCTATTCCTCATGTTGATAGTGATCAATTGGTCAATAATTATCTAAAGGATGGTAAAACGGTATTGGCAGAAGGAGCTCAAGGGACACTATTGGATATTGATTTTGGTTCCTATCCTTTCGTTACGTCTTCTAATACTACAACTGCCGGGGCTTGCACCGGTCTAGGTGTTGCGCCAAAAAATATTGGTCAGGTCATTGGAATTTTCAAAGCCTATTGCACGCGGGTGGGTGGTGGCCCCTTCCCTACGGAGCTGGAAAATGAAACCGGCGAAAAGTTGCGTCAAATCGGACATGAATTTGGAGCCACAACAGGTAGATCTCGTCGGACAGGCTGGATTGACCTTCCCGCATTACGCTACGCGATCCAGCTGAATGGTGTAACTGAATTGGTGATGACCAAGGCCGACGTATTAAGTGGATTTGAAGAAGTGAATGTATGTACGCGCTATATACATAATGGAGAAAAGATCGATTACATGCCATATGACATCAATACGTTAAAACCTGAACCTGTTTATGAAACCCTAAAAGGGTGGAATGAGGATATTACCGGTATCACTTCGGTTGGTCAAATCCCTACAGCATTAAAGGAATATATTCAATATCTGGAAAAACAATTAGGTGTCAAAATAAAATATTTATCAGTAGGCCCTGATAGAATGCAAACGCTTATTTTGGATTAACCGAGATGACATCCACAGAATATCAGATCGATGATATTGTTAACTTTACAAAGAAAGCCCTTCAATGGGCTTCTTTATTTAATACAGCCTGCTGTTTGGTCAGCCAGGGCGAGCATGATGACGCCTATAGTAAATTTGACGCACTGATCGCCGCAGATGTATTACATGACTTCAAAGATGGTCACGCAGATAGCTTTCAAGCTTTGCAGGCATTCATCAAGGATCATCCCGCGCAATGGGTTCCCGGATTTTTAGCCTATGATCTGAAAAACGAAATAGAGGCCCTACATACCGCCCACCCAAATGAACAGGAAACGCCTAACGCCTATTTTTTCGTACCGAAACATTTGCTACATATTAAAGGCAATACAGTTATAATCCAAAGCGAAACACCATCCGAGATTTATAATGGGATCGTAAATACCCTATTCGTTCCGCCTTCTTTTGTTTTCACAGGAACTGTACAGGCTAAAATGTCTAAGGAGAATTACATAAATGTATTCCAAAAATTACTGCGGCATATTCATCAAGGAGATATTTACGAGGTGAATCTTTGTCAGGAATTTTTTGCCGAAGATGTTGTCCTTACACCAATAGAGGCTTTTCTTCAATTGAGCGAACTATCCCCCACCCCTTTCTCTGCTTATTTCAAAACGGGGGAGCATCACATTATATCGGCTTCTCCGGAAAGGTTTCTGGCGAAAAGAAACCGCTTGTTAATCTCGCAGCCTATTAAGGGAACGGCACCTCGTGGAAAAACGGAGGAGGAAGACATTGCATTAATCAACAAACTTAAAACTGATGGAAAAGAAATCAGTGAAAATATCATGATCGTAGATTTGGTACGAAATGATTTAACGAGAAGTGCTGAACCGGCTTCTGTCAAAGTAAAGGAGCTGATGGGCGTTTATAGTTTTAAACAGGTACATCAACTTATTTCTACGATCACTGCAGTGGGGAGAGAAAAATTAGAGAATACAACCGGTATTCGGAATACATTTCCCGCCGGTTCAATGACGGGTGCTCCCAAAGTGAGCGCGATGCGATTAATAGACAGGTATGAGTCTAGTCGAAGAGGCCTATATGCTGGCAGTATTGGTTACTTTGCGCCTGATGGAGATTATGACTTCAACGTCGTAATTCGTTCCCTTTTATACAATGCTCATAAGA
Source organism: Olivibacter sp. 47 (assembly GCF_030372825.1). Lineage (NCBI taxonomy): Bacteria > Pseudomonadati > Bacteroidota > Sphingobacteriia > Sphingobacteriales > Sphingobacteriaceae > Olivibacter > Olivibacter sp. 47. The sequence continues at coordinate 2,535,069 of NZ_JAUCNR010000001.1, read as the reverse complement.
AAAGGCTTTCCTTCCACGTTGGCGGGGCAATAACTGCCGGAGCAGATGCCTTGACCGAATACGAAGAGTGCCTGCTAAAAGCGCGGGCTATCCAGGAATTGTTAGGTACTCAAATTTAACCTTAATCATAAACATGGCCGCATCCGTCGTCTCTTCATCCCTCCCGCAAGCTAAGACACCTTACTTTTTATAATACCGCATCGCTTCCGGAATCAGTCTTTGAATATCAGCAATACGCCTTTGATCACTAGGGTGTGTACTTAAAAATTCAGGAGGTTTCTGTCCGCCTGCCCGGGAAGACATTCGTTGCCAAAACGCCGTCGCTTCATTCGGATTATATCCTGCCATCGCCATAAAGGTTAATCCCATTCGATCGGCTTCGCTCTCTTGATTTCTCGAGTATTTTAGTAATGCCACTTGGCTACCTACACCATATAACTGGCTGACAAGGACTTGTGTTAATTGAGATTTTTTGGATGTCGCTAATCCCACCCCGACGCCAATACCTTGGGCAGCCATCACATTAGAGGCCCGTTCAGATGAGTGCCTTGCAATTGCATGCGCAATTTCGTGCCCCATGACAGTAGCTAAACCGGCTTCGTTTTCCGTAACCGGTAAAATTCCTGTGTATACAGCTACTTTACCGCCCGGCATACACCAAGCATTCACTTGTTTGTCGTCAATTAAGTTAAACTCCCAACTAAACTGGTATTGATCAGCATATCCCTGCTGTTGTAAGTAAGTTTCTACGGCCCGTGCTATTTTACGGCCCACATTCTGTACCAATTGTGCATTAGCTGTACCTTTTATAACTTTGGTTTTCGGGTCGCTTAAAAGCTCGCGATAAGCAAGCGTCGCCTGTTGTTGCATCGTTTTATCGTCTACCAAACTTAATTGCTTTCTTCCCGTTAAGGGTACGGTAGAACATGCTGCAAAAAAAACGAGTAAAAGTAATGAACCAAATAATTTAGTTTTATTCCAATTCATAATGATGATTATATTTGAAAAACACAGCAATTGTTGTGCCGATATGACGACTTTACGTATTCTTCTTTTTAAACAATGTGATTTTTGATTCCTTGCCTTTCAGTAGTCGCTCAATATTCTTTTGGTGTGTAACAAGTATAAGCGCGCAAATACACATACCATATAATAACAACGACTTATAGGGTGTTTGAAAAACAAAAACGATGCTAAAAGGAAAAGTAAAACCAGCTAAAATAGATCCCAAGGAAACGTAACGGGTAAGCATCAGCACACAGATAAAAACACCTACACATAATAAAGCTGCTTGTAAATGCACGGCCAGTACCATTCCAAATAATGTCGCAACCCCTTTCCCGCCCCGAAATCCGGCAAACAGAGGGAATAAGTGTCCCATAACGGCGATTACCCCTAACGCAAGTTGGTAATTAATAAAGAGTACAGAACTTGTAGGTCCGGTAATGGAAACACCGATAAAGTAAGCTAAATTTGTTGCAGTCCACCCCTTCAGAATATCGATAATCATAACAGCAACGCCGGCTTTGGCACCTAGGACCCTGAACGTATTAGTAGCTCCTGCGTTTCCGCTGCCATATTCCCTTACATCTACGCCATAAAAAGATTGTCCGAGCCAAACGGCTGTTGGTATGGATCCAAAAAATACGCAACCAGAAGTGCAATAATGGCATTAATCGATGTCATCGGGTACAATGATACTAAAAAGGAAAATCTTATTAGTAAAAAATCTTAACTTTAGTTAACAATCTGAGCTTTCAAACTCATATCAAGGCTCTTAACGGAATGCGTTAAAGCGCCTATAGAAATATAGTTAACGCCGCAATCCGCAAATTGTTTAGCATTTTCAAGGGTGATGCCTCCAGATGCCTCTGTTATAAACCTTCCGTCAACTAAATTCACCGCACGCTTTAACGTTTTGAAATCAAAATTATCCAATAAGATCCGATCAACACGACCAAAATCAAGTACAGCTTGAAGTTCCTCCAAATTTCGGACCTCAATCTCTATCTGGATTGCTTTTTTCAAAGATCGTTTATATTCATGTGCAGCCGATAAAGCAGCGGCAATTCCCCCTGCATAGTCCACATGATTGTCTTTGATCAATATCATATCATATAGGCCAAAACGGTGATTAACGCCTCCGCCTATACGCACCGCCTCTTTCTCTAAAAAGCGAATTCCCGGTGTCGTTTTTCGTGTATCAAGCACTTTTGTCTCTGTGCCTTCCAACAGCTTCACAACCTTATGAGTTGTTGTTGCAATACCGCTCATCCGCTGCATCACATTAAGTACTAAACGTTCTGCTATTAAAATGGAATGAATACTGCCTGCTACGAATAAGACAATATCACCAACGGCAACTTCACCACCATCGTTCTGTTGAATGGTGATTTGCAAGGAGGGATCTACTTCGCGGAAAATAGCAACAGCTACCTCTACCCCTGCTAAAATCCCGTCTTCCTTAATTATTAACTTGGCAATTCCCTGCTTTCCGGACGGAATGGTAGACAAAGAAGTATGATCGCCATCGCCAACATCCTCCTGCAGCGCCTGCTTTATAAAGTCACTAAGTTGTTTCTTATCTATTGTGCTCATATTGTAAATCGGCTCCAAACCTAGTGAAAATTTCGTGAATAGAAAAAGTTTTATAACGCTCTTTGACTGTCCTATGCAATGATGAATTTGTTTCGATATTATTTTACCACATCAATACGTATGTCCGTAATTAAAAATTTGGAGTTGAAATTTTTGAGAGACAGGGAAACCCTAAACTTCTCGGTGGAGGAGATCAATTCAACGACAGCATAACGGTTGCTGGCATTTGTTTCCATTCTATGAAGAATTTTTCCACTTCTAAATATATGTCTGTCAAAAAAATTGTGGAGTAATATTTCAGCCTGGTTTTTTGAATAGGTGTTACTTTCTTCCAATAAAGAAAGACTTACCGTACTGGACAAATAAAAGGATAACTCCTTACTGTTCCCGGTTCTAAAGCAATTTGTAATATTATCAATCAAATCGTCTATACGGGAATAAACAACATGAGACTTTAGGTTGGTAAAAAAAAGAAGCAATATAATACACGCACTTTTCATCATCCCGACAGATAAGAATTTAGCTCAATTATGTTAACACTTGCAATTATGTACATTTTATAGCACGATACTTTCTGCTGCATATTGCAGCTAAAAGCATGCCATTTTGTCTATTTTTTTGTCAAGGCACACCTATTTACCAATATTTAAAAAAAATTGAGCAAAGGATCATTTTTTGTATTAGGTTTGTGAAAAGAGAAAACAAAATAAAAGAATAGCAAAAATGAAGAAAGCAATGCTCATAATTCTTGACGGTCTTGGTTACGGCAAGAATGATGATTCCAATGCGGTAAAAGCCGCCAATACACCCTTTTTAGATCATTTATTAAGTTCATACCCGCACTCCAAACTGGAGGCGTCCGGTGAAGCTGTTGGTTTACCGAACGGACAGATGGGAAATTCAGAAGTAGGACATATGAACTTAGGTGCTGGCCGTATTGTATATCAAGAGCTTGGCCGTATTCATAAAGCGGTAGAAGACGGCGAACTAAATCAAAATACTATTCTTCAACAGGCATTTGCCTACGCCAACACTGAAGGCAAATCGGTACATTTTATCGGCTTGGTTTCTGACGGCGGAGTTCACGCACATACCAAACATCTTCGCGGTTTATGTGATGCAGCTGAAAACGCAGGCTTAACGGAAAATGTCTTTATCCACGCCTTTTTAGACGGTAGAGATACCGATCCACACTCGGGTGTAAATTATATTGCCGAATTAGAAAAGTATTTGGCAGGTCGCCGGGCAAAGCTTGCCTCTGCAATCGGGCGTTATTATGCAATGGATAGAGATAACCGATGGGAAAGGGTGAAAGAAGCCTATGATCTCCTGGTTCACGGACAGGGAACGGCAAGCAAAAATCTGATTGATGCAATTCATGCTTCTTATGCGGACGGCGTGACTGACGAGTTTGTAAAGCCAATTGTCAAAGTCGATGAAACAGGCAAACCATTAGCAACTATTCAAGAGGGAGATGTAGTTATCTGTTTTAATTTCCGAACAGATCGTGGGCGTGAAATTACGATAGCGCTAACTCAAAAGGCCTTTCCTGAGTACAATATGACGCCTTTGAATTTAAAGTATATTACAATGACGTCGTATGATGAGACCTTTAAAAATGTGGAGGTGATCTTTCAAAAAGACGATATTACCGAAACTTTGGGAGAAGTACTGGAAAAAAATGGTAAGACGCAAGTACGTATAGCCGAAACAGAAAAGTATCCGCACGTAACTTTCTTTTTTTCAGGCGGCAGAGAAACGGAGTTTGTTGGTGAATCAAGAATATTGATCCCTTCTCCAAAAGTAGCAACCTACGATTTGCAACCGGAGATGAGTGCACAAGGTATTGCGGACGCTATTTGTAAAGAAATAGAAAGCAATCATCCGGATTTCGTTTGCTTAAACTTTGCAAACCCCGATATGGTTGGCCATACGGGTGTCTTTAGTGCGGTTGTAAAAGCTGTTGAAACGGTGGATAATTGCACCAAACAAGTAGTGGAAAAAGGTTTACAAGAAGGTTATTCTTTTATAATCATTGCTGACCATGGAAATTCAGAATATATGATAAATGAAGATGGTTCACCTAATACCGCACATACAACCAACTTAGTACCTTGTATTCTAATTGACAAAGATTACCGGCACATAAAAGATGGTAAATTGGGTGATATAGCTCCGACTATCCTGACGCTGTTAAATATTTCGGTTCCTCAAAAGATGACGGGTGAAGTACTCGTTTCCTAATAAAACTAAAATTGCACAGACGAGCGATGAAAGAGCGAAAGCAGTGACCTCAGCTGTGCAATTTTTTATTAACTTCGCGCCTGTATTGGAGAATCTCAGGTGTTTATCTTTCGCATGAAATATTTCCCTTCCCTCACACTACCTATGCTTGCGCTCTTTATGGGCATATCTTGTTCGTCGGACAATGGAGAAATGAAGGTCACTCATCCCCCCTACTTCGACTTGATTTCCTATTTTAAGCAAGAAGCACAATTTTTGCAGAAAAAAAATCCTTTGATCCTTAAAACCGTAGGTAAAAATGAGCAGCGCGAACAAAAGAAGCTAAGGCTAGGCGACTGGCAAAGAGAATTTGAGCTCTTTTCCTCATCTGATATCAACAAGCCGGATTGGCTGCAAAGTTATCGGATCGATTCGGCAGACGGAAAGTTAAGTTACCGTGCGAAGGCGCCCCGGCTTCGAACAAAGCAAATAACCATTTACAAGGATCCTAAAGGTACGGTTAGACACATTCAAATCCTCAACGGAGAAAAAAATTGGCTGTATGAATCGTCTGAACGACTTGATTATTTTCCAGATTCCCTTTATGAGATAGAGAAAGAACAGTCTATCCGAATAATAGGTCGCAACAATTATATCATTACCGGAAGAATCTTATAATTACCAAAAAGCAAAAGGCCTTAGCACTGTTGTGCTAAGGCCTTTTAAAGCCTGTTAATTAGCTATTTAGACAGGTTACTCTTGTAAATCTTCACCTTCTTAATTTCTTTTGCTAAATCTTCTCTTTTAGCATTTGCGCTCAACACGTGCTGTAAATCGTCTATACTTTTTTGATAAGCTTCAGCAGCTTGATCTTTGTCGTAAACAGCGGTAGAATTAGTTCCTTGTAATATCCCTAAGTCGCGATAGGCCATTCCTCTACTTTGGTAATAAGACAAATCATCCGGATTAAGTCTTATAGCATTGGTAAAATCATCGATACTTGCTTGTAACATTTTGCTGCGCTCAGTTTCATTCAATTTACTCTCACTTTGAACAGCTAAGGTGTTCCGTGCTTTGCCTCTCCAATAATAAGCTGAAAAGTTATTTGGGCTCTGGCTAAGAAGTTTTGTAAAAGAAGTAATGGCCTTATTATAATCAGCACATCTGATCTGCGAATATCCCAACATGTAAGTAACAAGTGTATCCGGATTTTTCACTTTTTCTAAAGCATTTACTGCCGCTTTAAAATCCCCATCCATAATCGCCTTATTTCCCAAACGAACGTAGGGATTACTGGATGACGATTGTGACTGAGCGGCTACAGCGCTTACGGAAAAAATAAAAACTCCCAGTAACACCAACTGTTTCATTGATTTACCAAAATTCATAAATTGATAGCGTCTAATGTTCATTAATTAAATTTCTTTTATTCCTTGGGAGGCTATTATGACACCTTGCATAAAGCCTAAAGGTTTATCCCTCTCTAAGATAGCAATCTCATTGCCATTTCGACACAAAAATAAACTAAAAAATGTGTATTTTATTGTATCGCATTAAATATTATTCATTTACAGGCTTTTAAATTTTATTGTAGTATCATTGCATTTATAAAAGATAACAAAGGGCATAACCTGAAAATATGACACAAATGCTAAAAAAGATTGCATAAATAGATATTGGCATAGCGCTTGCAACAATACCTATTCAGTTGTTTACAGAATAAAATAAGCAGGCAGACTGTCATTTTGACCCAAAACCTGTTACAACATAAATATAAAACATACAAATGAGCAAGTTTGATCTATTTGATTTTAACCAAGCATTACCAATCATAAATGAGGACACGGAATTTTTTCCACTATTTACACAGCAAGATGAGGACGATATGAGTAGTGAAGAGTTACCCGAAGTTCTATCCATATTACCTTTAAGAAACACGGTATTATTTCCGGGAGTGGTTATACCGATAACCGTAGGGCGAGACAAATCCATCAAACTAATAAAAGAAGCCTATAAAGGTGATCGCGCCATTGGTGTAGTTGCCCAAAGGGATATGTCAATTGAAGACCCTTCATTCGATCAATTGCACACGGTTGGAACTGTGGCTATGATCATAAAAATGCTGCAGATGCCTGATGGTAACACGACAGTGATCATTCAAGGTAAGCAACGTTTTAGACTCAAAGAGGAAATACAATCGGAACCGTATATCAAAGCTTCCATCGAGCGTTTTATAGAGGAAAAAGCGAAGAAGGAAAAAGAATTCAATGCACTAATTTCTTCTATTAAGGAATTAGCTTTACAAATCATCAACATCTCGCCGAACATACCAAGCGAAACAGGAATAGCCATTAAAAATATTGAAAGCTCTTCTTTTCTAATCAATTTTATCTCTTCCAATATGAATGCTGATTTAACATTAAAGCAGCAACTATTGGAAATGAAGGATGTTAAGGATCGGGCAAATAAAGTGCTTGAACAGCTTACCGCCGAATTACAATTGTTAGAACTAAAAAATCAGATCCAAAACAAAGTTCGGGTTGACCTCGACAAACAGCAACGTGATTATTTTTTGAATCAACAATTAAAAACGATTCAAGAAGAACTGGGTGGCTCAACGCCTGATTTGGAAATCGAGGAGTTAAGGAAAAAATCCCTGGAGAAAAAGTGGAGTAGAGAAGTCGCAACCCATTTCAAAAAAGAATTGGATAAATTAAGCAGGATCAATCCAGCAGCGGCCGATTATTCCGTTCAGCTCAACTATCTCGAGCTCCTGATCGATTTACCTTGGAATGAGTTCAGTAAAGACAACTTCGATTTAAAACGTGCCGAGAAGATTTTAGATAAAGATCATTACGGGTTAGAAAAAGTAAAAAGACGTATTATTGAGTACTTAGCCGTCTTGAAGCTTAAAAGAGACATGAAAGCGCCAATCCTGTGCCTCGTGGGCCCTCCCGGCGTTGGTAAAACTTCATTAGGGAAATCTATTGCTAAGGCCTTAAACCGAAAATACGTTAGAATGGCGTTGGGGGGTGTTCGTGATGAAGCAGAAATCAGAGGGCATCGAAAAACCTACATAGGAGCAATGCCGGGCCGAGTAATCCAATCACTTAAAAAAGCCGGCACTTCAAATCCCGTTTTCGTCTTGGATGAAATCGATAAAGTCGGAAATGATTTTCGAGGCGATCCCTCTTCGGCACTATTGGAAGTCTTGGATCCGGAACAGAACAGCGCTTTTTACGATCATTATGTAGAGATGGACTTTGATCTTTCCAATGTTATGTTTATTGCTACTGCTAACTCTTTAAGTACTGTTCAGCCAGCTTTATTAGATAGAATGGAAATCATTGAGGTAAATGGTTACACAATTGAAGAAAAGATTGAGATCGCAAAAAAACACCTTTTACCTAAACAACGTGAACAGCATGGCCTAACGGCAAAGGATATTTCTTTGAAAGGTAGTGTAATAGAAAAGGTAATAGATGAATATACCCGTGAGTCCGGCGTGCGCGGCCTTGAGAAAAAAATAGGCGCTCTGGTGCGCGGTGCGGCAACCAATATTGTTATGGAAACGCCTATAGGCCCTAGCATCAGTCAGCAGGAAGTTGTTGATATTTTAGGTGCTCCTATTTATGACAAGGATTTATACGAAAGTAACGATGTAGCAGGCGTTGTAACAGGACTAGCATGGACTCAGGTAGGCGGCGATATTCTTTTCATCGAATCAAGTCTGAGCCCCGGTAAGGGAAAACTTACACTGACTGGAAATCTCGGAGACGTAATGAAGGAGTCAGCAGGCATAGCGATGGCTTATCTACGAGCACATGCGGCAGATTTTAAAATAGACTTTGATCTATTTGATAAATGGGACGTGCATATTCACGTACCTGCCGGAGCGACTCCCAAAGACGGTCCTTCTGCGGGCATAACCATGCTCACTGCTTTGGCTTCGTCCTTTACGCAACGCAAGGTGCGCGCCAACTTAGCGATGACCGGTGAAATTACCTTGCGCGGAAAGGTCTTACCGGTTGGAGGTATCAAGGAAAAGATTTTAGCTGCTAAGAGAGCTAATATTAAAGATATTATACTTTGCAAATCTAACAGAAAGGACATCCTGGAAATTAAAGAAGATTATATAAAGGATCTGAACTTTCATTATGTTAACGAAATGAAGGAGGTGGTAGATCTCGCTCTCTTGAAAGAGAAAGTAAAAAAACCTTTGGATTTTAGTATTAATAGATAAGAGAAGTCAAAAGTCAAAAGTCAAAATTCTATACAGCAAAAAAGCTATCGAATTCAATATCCGATAGCTTTTTTTACTTTTTAATTTTTACTTTCTACGGCCAAATTCCCATATTAAGGTACGAGGTAGCGATTTTATCAATCGAACTTACAAAAGCAGCTGTCCGTAAAGTATCAATTTTATTGTTCGCATTTCGTATTCTTCTTATTTCATGGTATGACCGGATCATGGTATCTTCAAGACCTGAGTTTACCAACTCCAGCTCAGATGCACCTTTTACAATCACACTTCGTTGATCCGCTGTTAGTGTAACGCCTGTAACAGCCTCTACCATATTTACAATATTTCTATTAGCGGTTTCTTCATAACGTTTATCCATACGTCCAAAGCAACATGCGAAAGGTTCTTCAACCATTCAAAGTAGGAAACGGTCACTCCCCCTGCATTGCAGTACATATCGGGAATAATAATGCCACCGTTTTTTGTAAATATTTCTTCCGCTTTAGGCGTGGTAGGGCCATTAGCCCCTTCAGCAATTATTTTTGCTTTAATTTTGCCGATGTTATCTTCGGTAATCTGCTTTTCTAAAGCAGCCGGCACTAATATGTCACAAGCTTGTTCAAGACCTTCGCTTGGATTAGCAAACTCCTTCTTCGCTTTTTTGTAGCCCAAAACTGTACCAGTATTCCTTCTATGCTCTAATATGGCGTCAACGTCCAATCCATCTTCATTATACAAGGCACCGTCGTACTCACATATTCCAACAATAATAGCACCGTACTCCTCCAACACCTTCGCTGTGTTATATCCTACATTACCAAGTCCCTGCACAATAACTCGTTTACCGGCTATGCCCGGCGTTAAACCCAGCGCCTTCATATCCTCCGCTACATCCACACATTCCCGAATCGCAATGGCAACACCTCTACCGGTTGCCGCTTTTCTACCGTCAATACCGCTCAGGGAAAGAGGTTTACCGGTAACACTTCCCAGTGCGTCCAGCTGCCCGGGATTCATGGTTAAATAAGTATCGGCAATCCAGCTCATTTCACGTTCGCCGGTACCATAATCCGGTGCCGGTACATCAATAGCAGGTCCGATAAAATTCTTCTTTACTAATTCTACCGTGTATCGCCTGGTGATTGTTTCTAACTCGGGTACCGAATAGTCTCTCGGATTGATGCAAATTCCCCCTTTCGCTCCTCCAAAAGGCACGTTAACAATTGCGCATTTATAAGTCATTAACGCCGCGAGCGCCATCACTTCATCTTCGTTCACCATATCACTGTAACGAATCCCTCCTTTGGTAGGAGATTTATGATGAGAATGTTCTACGCGCCAGGCATCAATAACTTCCAATTTACCATTCGCTCTACGGATCGGAAAGCGGAAACGATAAACACTGTTACAGGCTTTAATCTGATCCAACAAGCCTCTATCATGGTTGGTAAATTGAGCGGCATGATCAAAGAATTCGCAAACATCGTTAAAGAAACTAAACTCTCCCTGTGACTTACTTGTAGCCATAATGTAATAATTAATAATTGGTTTCTCCCTTAAGAAGCACCTAAACGTGCTAGCCTATTTTATTTTTCTTATTTTCCAATCGGCTAATTTTACGATCAATCGTGAAGAGATATATAATAAATCCGAAAAATATCACACAAACCACCGCAACCACTACATAAATCTTGCCCGAGCTCCGCATAACATCAGCCATCTCTACGTCGTTTGACGACTGTGCAAAACTATGAAAAAAGGATGTCAACCCTAATAGAAACAAAAGAATTAGCTTCTTCATATCTTTTAATACAAATTATTATTTTATTTTAAATAAAAATATCAAAATCCTATATTCCGTATACTTTTAAACGCTTTTTACCGGCGTCCATAAAACATAAAAAACCTTCTCGTCGAGCACAATACATCAGAATTTTGTCATGTTTCATCAAGAAAAGCTCATTTGTATTACGCCTCGTGTTCAATTAAACGGTAACGATACCTTAACGAGGTAATCCATAGACCAATAAGCATCCAGCCCAAAACAGCGGGGTAGAAAACCGCACGCATCGTACCATCCATATCTAAATTACTAAAGGCGGGGTTCCCCCCATTCCCCGGATGTAATGAATCGGTAAGACGTGGAAGGATAAAAAGCAACACGATCATAACAGGAAAGGCGAAAATATTGTAAATCGCCGAAATCTTTGCGCGCTTCTGTTCCTCATCTAATGCATTTCTCAACACCAGGTAGGCCAGGTACATTAAGGTCGCTATTGCGCTTCCATTTAATTTTGGATCATTCGGCCAGGGTTCGCCCCAAGTAACATTTGCCCAAAACATACCGGTGATCAAGCCAAATCCGCAAAACACAATTCCCACATTCACGCTTTCAACGGCTAACAGGTCATGCTTAACCTTTCCGGATGAGAGGTATTTAATACTGTAGATAACCGAGATGAGATAGAGTAATATCATCGCAAACCACATTGGAATATGAAAATAAGTATTACGGATCGTTTCGTGGAGAATGGGCAGCTTAGGCACCGGAATCAAAAAACCAGCAACAACCGAGTAAAATACAAGTACTGCTCCTAAAATTTTCCACCAATAAGCCTTCATGTTGAATATATATATTTGAATACAAGCGTTGTTTAGTCTTTCCAAATGTAAGGAAATAACAATAAAGATACCGTAATGACGATTAAGTTTATAGCCAATAGCACCCCAATCTCATCATAGCTGACACTTCTTTCCAAGCCATCCATGGCATTTTTCGACAATTTAATCAACACAATAATAACGGGAATTAAAACAGGAAAACTAAGAATAGCCATCAACGTACCATTACTTCCTGCTTTTGCGCTTATACCCGAAACCATGGTAAGCGTGGTACCGAAACTGATACTTCCGATCAAAATCGTAATGAAATAAAGGGAGGGATCTCCTATTTCATTTTTAAATATGATACTATAAGAAAAAAATGCTACCGCTGCTAGCAGTAGCATTAATAGCATATTATAAATGATTTTTGATAAAATCACCGCTTGAGCACTTACCAAAGTATAATAGTAGAGGTGTCTTCCTTTGCTTTCTTGGGTAAAACTTTTAGCTATAGCATTGATAGCTGTAAAAAGTAATATGATCCAAAAAAGTGCATTCCAGATAACCGGATGAACTGATTTAAACGCCTGATAACAAACAAATACAGTCGAAACCACATAAAGCAGGATACCATTTAGTGCGTATTTAGATCGCCATTCTAATCTGATTTCCTTTTGCAGAAGTACATTTACTTGCCTGAATAGATTCATTTCGGGCAAAGATACTATTTAGTTGTCAGTTATTAGTTGTTAGCGAATCTTAAAAAGCTCATCGCTCAACTCACAACTATTATGCTTTATCCACTTTCGACCGAGCTTCGTGACTCAATCCCTCGGCATATTTTAAGCCCTTCTTTGTTAATTTCTTCGCCTCTTCTTTATACTTATCAGCTTTCTCCATCGCATCATGTCGAGCGTCGTCCGCCATTGTTAATACTCGTTGATATTCTTCCTTTGCGCGATTTGCCAGGTGGGAAGCCCGATGCAAACCTTCTTCAGCCTGGGCTTTCAATGTTTTACTTAATCCATTTACGCCATCTACGGCCTTGTTTAGCGTTTTACGACCTTCCGTTGTCCCAAACAAATAGTAAACTGCCGCTCCGGCAGCTAATCCTGCTAATGCAAAAGCAACGAACTTAGCTGTTTTGCTTCCTTTTTTTTCTTTCATTTCTTCTTTCATAGTCATATCCCAACAACAACTTGATAAAAAAAAAGTTTGAAGTGCCTACAAATCGTTTATTGTTTTAACCGGTATATCCTTTTGAGCAGTTGGTTCATGTAAAGGCTCCCCGCTTTGAAACTGGTATCCTTTATTACCTAAGTTCCATAACATGGGACTCAGGAAACGGATAGCCGCTTCGTATCCCTGTATGGTGGCAGCGAGATTACCGGTATCTTTGGAATTCTTTGCTTCATTTTCAATTTCGAAAGGTCCCTCGAAGCCCTTTTCGCGTAATATATCAACAAATGCCCGCCAATCCATATGGTCTGTACCGCCAAAACCTGGAAGCATCGCTTCGTAATGATGGCGATCCCAATCACTTACCGGCTGTGATACTCCCGCTCTGGTTGCCAAAGAAGCCTCCACCTGGTGCATAGGATACATGCCGCCCCATTCGATCCGCCCTTTCGTTAAGAGGTTTCTAGTTGTCTTTACATGTATTCTGTGAATACGCGTAATATCGCTCGCTGCAATAACATCAACCGGGTCGGTATGTTGCCAAATATCATGAGAAGGGTCGTAAATTTCGCCGTGCGCTTTACTCGGGATTAAGGTATACATTAATTTACGAGCCGCTAATACCCCCGGTAAATTATTGTAAGTGGAGGTATAGGCTGCCGAACGCCATCCTTCCATCGGGCAATTTTCATATAAAATTGTTACACCTAGGCTTTCTGCATAACGAACAATTGGTTCAAAAACGCGTTTATATTCGTCAAGATTTTTTTGGAAACCATTTTTCTGCACTCCTAATTCATGGTTATAGCCAACAAATGTTCCCACTTTAACATTGTTGGCATTTCCACCTAGTAAATAGGCTATCCGGATCAACTTTAATAGGTGATTCTGGTTCTTTACCCGCTCTGTAGGATCGCCGCCAATCATATTTTCAAAAGCACCCAGTGAAAGTTGTAGACCTGCCGCATTGAATTTATCGATGAGATTCTTTGCTGCGTCTAAATCAAAGGTCTCGTATTCAAGGTGCGTGGCTGTGTGGTCCTTTCGAGTGCCATCTTTTCTGAATACGCATAGGTCGATTCCCTGTGCACCAACGGTCACTGCTTTTTCAATGAGTTCATCTATACCGAGCTTGTCAAAAGCAGAGCTCATCAACCATATCGGGTTATTTAAATTGTTCATCTTGATATATTATTAAATATTTTATACAAATTGTCGCTAGTCGGCTGGCGATCGATTTTATTTTGTGAAAAGTGAACCTGTTAGTAGTGATTTTCCAACCCAACAAAACACGACTCAACAACTTAACTACTTCACGACTCAACTACTCCTCCGCTCACCACCATCCATCCAATACACTTCACACCAAGCTTTCAATTCCTTTAGATCAAGCTCCTCTCTAAAAAGACCATAAACAGTGGAACCCGATCCGCTCATGGCAGCGTATATCGCGCCTCTTTCGTATAGCATGGATTTTATCCCTCTTATTTCCGGGTATCGATGAAAGATTCCCGTTTCAAAATCATTGAAAAGGTGCTCTTTCCATTGTTCGACTGGCAATGTAATTCGTTCACGAAGGTTTTTACTTTCCCTTGAGGAGCGTACACTTCCATAGGCTTCTCCTGTAGAAACATGAATAGGAGGCTTAACCAAAACAAGTTTGTATGCTGATAAATCAATTGATATTTCGGTAAACACATCGCCAATCCCAGTCGCAAAAACAGGCTTATTTCTGATAAAAAAGCTACAATCGGCACCCAATGCGCTGGCATAGGACTCCATCTGTTCGATACTTAAATTCAGTCGAAAATACCGGGACAGCAATTTAATCAAGAAAGCGGCATCCGCTGAGCCTCCCCCTAAACCAGCTCCAATGGGTATTTGTTTGTGTAAATAGATACAAACAGGTTCTAAATCAAAATCCACGGCAAGTGCTCTATAGGCACGAATACAAAGGTTATCCTCATCGTTATTAGGTATACCGATACCCGAAACCTCCAATTTCAATGAGGGGGAAGGCACTATTTCTAAAATATCAAATAGTTTAACAGGATAAAAAACAGTTTCCAAATTGTGGTAGCCATCAGGTCTTCTGTCCAGCACCTGCAAACCTATATTTATCTTGGCATTTGCAAATGTAATCATGCCACAGAATTAACAATAAAAAAGGGGGATTGCAAATTTTATTAGCTGTAGGCCATAGGCTATAAGCAGTAGGCTATAAGCTTTAAGCTCGCATAGGCCCCAACCATTACCACATTGGCTAATTATAACATTGGCTAATTAATTTACCGTCAACTATTCAACGACTTAACTACCTAACAAATACACTAAAAAAAACGTCGTTGTTTAATAAGGGTAACATAGCCCTTAAAGGTTTCCATTTTACCGGTTTCCATTTTGATGCGGAGGACATAATAATAGGTACCTTCATTCAGCGTTCCACCATTCCAGGTATTACGGTAATTTTTCATTTGATAAACTTCGGCACCCCAGCGGTTAAAAATAAAAAGCTCATTTTCTTCGAAGAGCTCCAAACCGGTAATTTCGAACACATCATTCAGACCGTCTCCATTTGGAGAGAAAGCGTTCGGTATACGAAGTGCCACCACATTAGTTGAAGCAGTAGCTGCATTATTACCGATATCGGGATCCGGTTGTGTGGCCTCCACTTCCGCATAATTTTCCACCGTTCCTTCCCGTTTCGTTTGCGTACGGATACGAAGTTCTGCACTTTTCCCTGGGGATAAACTATCCGGTTTCCAGGTTAGTTCGTGCGTCGAAGGCGAATAGGAAACAGCTCCGCTGTAAGGACCAAGGATTTCATTAAATTCCAGTGAAGGAGGCAGTATATCCCGCACGCTTAGATCCGTCGCTGTATGCGGCCCCTTATTAACAATCACCAATTGATAATCAATGGTAGATCCTAATAAAGCAACGGAACGAGATGCCGATTTAGCGATCTGCATATCGACCTGTTTATCCGGTCCATGCGGTTCAATAATCACTTCCACAGGATCGGATATTTCCGATTCACAACCACCATTAAGTGCAATAACCGTATAAATACCCGCTTCCTGAACGACTAATTTTTCCTCATAAAATCCATTGATCGGCTCATTGTCCTTAAACCAAAGAAAGCTTAGAGCCCCTTCGGCATGTGCATGGAGCGTTACCGACCCACCTTGCACCAAGTGCGCGGTAGGCCGGCTTTGCCCATGACTGTTAAAGGCTAGGTCGACAAATAACAGCAATATGAGAAATGCTTTTTTCATGCAAAAAAGTACCTTATTAAGATCCCCGACTAATCCACTGTAATAGTCGGTTTACCTGGTTTCGGAGTTACCGTAACTACAGCTGGTGTGTTAGAATTGGCAGAACACCCCCCCTTAATAGTGATTCCACTTGCTGATTGACTTGGATAGGCTACCGTAGCCGAGAAAGAATATTCGCCAACTCCAGTGGCGTTCATGGTAAAGGTATTTGTTAAGGACAGTCCCCCTGTATTATTAGTTTGGGCGGTGCCTATACTACTAATAGGAGTGACGGCAATGCCGTCTTTGGTGGCGCTCCAATTATAAGCTAATAATACATCAGTAGGTAACACGTGACTCTCTTGGGTGGTTGTCGAGGCTGTAATGACTGATTCTGCTGTGGTACCCGAAGCTTCAGCACAATATGAAGAAATTAAAGGTGTTAAATCTAGAATCAAATCAGGTAATCTATAAATTTCGACTTCATCAGAAAGATCACCACTACAGTTTGCAGGGTTAGCAGATAGCACGTATGCCTTATAAAAGTGCGATCCCAAAGTCGTAATATCACTTGCTGCACTCAAAGTCAAAGCAACATCGGTCAGTGAAGACGTGTAAGTCAATTCAACAGGGCCAGCTCCAATAGGATTATCGGCTCCATCAAATTCCTGCCATATGACACGATCGCCCGCCACCAACGTATGGCCACCGACGTAGTTCAACGTTGCAGACGCTGTGCTACAGATATAAATGTTAACGTCTGCAATAGATAATAATGGTAATCCACAGATAAGGCCTACGATGACGCTTAACTTTGCAAAAAAATCGCTTTTTTCATAACTCTATTTATTTAATTTTATTTGATGTTTATTTAGTTTGCTGTTATATGTGGTGGTGATGGTTTAGGGTGTATTTCAACAGAGAAACTTATTTCTGAACTTACACATCCGTTAGCGCTTTTTACTTTCAGTATACCCGAATACGTTCCAATAGCTGCGCTTCCAGGAACGCTCAAATTGATACTATTGGGTGTCAGCATTTGATTAACCACATTGATAAAATCTGTCGGCGAATCAGTCCAAGTGATACTATAGCTTGTTGGACTATTAGTGGTGGTAGTATAGGCTATAGACACACTTGTCTCGCCTTGACACATGCTGGCTAGGGGAGATAATGTAATGCTTGGCAAGGAATTAGCTACTACGGCAACCTTTACCCGCTCTGATTCTGCAGGACAAGCACTATTCCAAGTGGCAGCTACATAAAAAAAGGCTGTATCGCCTTCTGCAACCGTTATTGGAGGCGTAATATACGGACTACCTTCTTGTATTAATGTACCATCATTTACTTGGTTATACCACCTTAAAACACTACCTGAGCTTGTTGGCGCAGCAGTTAAAGTCGCTGTCTGCCCATAACATACAGCCTGCACCTGCGGATAAGCAATCGGTACAGTTGGTTTTGCCGGAGTGCGTTGGATTTCATGAATCCGAAAATCTGTAAGTAAAGATACGCCGGTTGCAATAGCGATTTCAATTCTATCGAAAACAGGAGTTGACGATAAAGACACTGTATATCGCTGTCCGGAACGAAGCAACCCCAAAAGATCTAGCGACAACAGACTACCAATCGTTCCTGTATTGACAAGTGTGTTTCCGTTATATAGATTAATTGTTACATTGTTAAAAAGACTCAGTTGTAAAAGGGAGGGTGGAAGAGAGAATGTGATGGTCGCGGCATCCCCTGGGTTTGATAAATTCGAAAAGTAGGCAGTTTGTGTAATTGTATAACCCAGCCCCAAGAGCCCTCCAGTCAATGAAGAATATGTTGTTAAGTTGTTGTCAACTGCGTTAAGTGGGTTACTTACCCCTCCCCCTAAAGAAATTCCAGTACCTCCTACTGAAACACCCAAAACATCAGCGCAACGTTTATTAACAGGTTCATAAAACGCATAGTAAATATCTGCGGTGCTGGACCCAAGAAGTGCAGGTGCGCTCAAGGTAACGCGAACAGCGTTAAACGATATATTTCCAGTAACCGCCAAATAAGTCGTTCCGTCAATAGCAGTAAAAGAATTTGATGATGACGCAACTTCATTTCCATCAGTGTTTGCTGTACTTCCACTGTAAGTTTTAAGAGTAACACTTCCTCCTAATAATGAGCTCGCTACGTTAAGTTTAATATAAATAGTCGTGTTCCCTGCAAACGTCCTATCAAAAATCAATTGTTGCCAAGCTCCACCAGAAGCAAGTACTGCTGACGAAGCCGACAATCGTGTGAAATTTGACAAGTTACTTGCATCAATCGAAAATGTAGGATTTGTGACGGATCCGCTTCCAACCGTTCCAGTAGTTCCATTCCTTTGAGCATCCGCATACACCCTTTGCCCATACCCCTCCCCTCTTACTCCAAATAACAAGAGTAAACACAAAGCAAGTGCTTTAAAAATCGAGGAACGGAAAAGGATTGAGTACATGTGGGCTATAGGCGTTTGTTTAAGTTGAAAATTCTAAAAATCGGTTTAAGTTTCTTTAAGGCAATGTCTCCTACGTGTGACAAAAGACGTAAAAAGACTTTTCACTTAGGTCGTTCAGTTTGTGCAGGATTTGTGATTTAGTTGAATAGTTGAGTAGGGAAATAGTTAAATAGGGAAATAGTGGCAGTGACAGCAGCAGGGGCACACTGAGCGGAGTTCTAGGCAGTGGGTTAGGGAGGCAAGCTTAAAGCTTATTCCTTATAGCCTAAAGCCTTAAGCAACAATGGCACACTGGCCGATTGCTGAAAGCTGACAGCCAATAGCTAATTGAAACAAAAAATCCCTATCTTTACCGCCATAACATTTCATATAAAACAATGCAGCAATATCTCGATTTAATGCGCCATGTATATGAGCATGGTGTCGATAAACAGGACCGTACCGGAACGGGAACACGAAGTGTATTTGGTTATCAAATGCGTTTCAATCTGCAAGAAGGCTTTCCTTTGGTTACCACCAAAAAACTTCATCTTCGGTCCATTATTCATGAGCTGATTTGGTTTTTGAAAGGCGAGACTAATATTTCCTATTTGAAAGAAAATAAAGTGAGCATCTGGGATGAATGGGCAGATGAAAATGGCAACCTCGGCCCGGTGTACGGCTCACAATGGCGCTCTTGGCCTACTCCTGACGGCAAGCATATTGATCAAATTGCGCAAGTTATTCATCAACTGAAAAATAACCCCGATTCGCGTCGAATCATTGTTTCAGCCTGGAATGTTGCAGAAATTGAAAAAATGGCATTGCCTCCTTGCCATGCATTTTTTCAATTCTATGTTGCTCCACCTAATAAGGAAAAGGGTCAAACCAAAGCACAGTTATCCTGTCAGCTTTATCAACGCAGCGCAGATATATTTTTGGGCGTACCTTTTAATATCGCCTCCTATGCCTTATTGACTATGATGGTAGCACAAGTTTGTGATATGGAAGCGGCCGACTTTATACATACTTTAGGTGACGCACACCTTTATAGTAACCACCTAGAGCAAGCAACACTACAATTAACCCGTACCCCTAAAAGTCTACCCAAGTTGAAGATTAATCCTGAGATAAAAAGTATCTTTGACTTTAGGTATGAAGATTTTACATTAGTAGATTATGACCCCCATCCGCATATTAAGGCAGAAGTGGCGGTTTAACCAATTGAACCATGATTACATCCATTATTGTTGCAGCATCAAAAAATAACGCAATCGGAAAAAATAATGAGCTTCTTTGGCACATGCCCGCTGATTTAAAGTTTTTCCGTAAAACTACGTCAGGCCATACCGTCATCATGGGAAGAAAAACCTTCGAATCTGTCGGGGAAGCCCTTCCCAAGCGCGTAATATTGTTATCACTCGTCAAGCAAACTTCCAGGCTAACAATATCGAAGTAGTAAACTCACTTGAAGAAGCCTTGGCTGCATGCGAACATGAAAAGGAAGAGATATTCATCGTAGGTGGAGCTCAAATATATGAGCAGGCGATGTCGCTAACCGATAGGATTTACCTTACTCGGATTAATCACGATTTTCAAGACGCGGACACTTTTTTTCCTGAAATAAATGATGAAGAATGGCAATTGGAGGAAGTCGAACATCATGAAAGTGATGAAAAGAATCCGTACGATTACAGTTTTTATCTATATTCTAAAGTCAAAAACTAGTTTTAGCCCTCTTTCAAGAAGAGATTACCGCCCTTTTTCTCTAACTCCTAATAGCTAAATGCTAAGAGTTAAGCAGCAAACAATTTTCTCGCAATAAACCCTTTGTTTATTTAAAAATTTCATAGCTTTGCCGTTCTTAAGAAAACTTAGGTAAATTGCCTTATTATATGCAAAAAAGAATAGCATATTAAAAAGGTGTTTACCGGTCTTTCATCAGTCAATGAGGATCAGGGTTAACAGATGGGAATGTATACAACAATTATTACATAAATTACAACACTAAACAAAGATGCAAGGTAAAGGCCTAATTAACTTTTTTGTAATACTGATATCGATTGCGTGCCTGTATTCACTTTCATTTACTTTTGTAACCCGCAAGGTTGAGCGCGACGCAGTTGCTTATGCAAAAGGTGACCCCGTAAAGGAACGGGCTTATTTAGATTCAATGGCTACCGTAGATGTATATAACCTCGGTTTTGCCAAGTTCTCTTACCAATACTGCAAAGAGCGTGAATTGGCATTGGGATTGGATTTAAAGGGCGGGATGAATGTTACAATGGAAATCTCTCTGAAGGAATTGATCAGTAATTTAGCGGACAATCCAAAAGACGAGAATTTTAAAAAGGCTTTGGACAACGCCGAAGCTCGGAGCAAAGACAGTCAAAAAGACTTTGTCAGCTTATTTGGAGAAGAGTTTAAAAAGTTAAATCCAAATGGAAAATTAGCTACTTTTTTTGCTAATAAAGACAATGCCGTTAATAACATCACCTCCAATTCAAGTGACGGCGATATCTTGGCTTTCTTGCAAAAAGAGTCCGGTAGCGCAATTGACCGTTCTTTTAATATTTTACGTACACGTATTGATAAGTTTGGGGTTACTTCTCCTAATATTCAAAGGCAGCAAGGCACGAATAGAATTTTAATCGAGCTCCCCGGTGTAAGCGATGAAGATCGCGTACGTAAACTTTTACAAGGATCTGCGAAATTGGAATTCTGGGAAACTTATGACAACTCCGAAATTTTCCCATTATTAGAGAACATTAACCGAACATTGGCGTCAACATTAAAAGTAGACACTAAGTCTAATTCTTCGGTGACTGCGGCTGACACAAGTGCGAAGGATACTACAGGGGGTCGTTTGGCTTCATTAGGCGGCAATAAGGCAGCAGGAAGCGATTCGACCAAAAAAGACAGCAGTACAGTAGCTTTAGAGCAAGCGAAAAACCAAAACCCTTTATTCGCTGTATTGAGTCCAAATATCGGCCAGGGCCCACAAGGGCAACAAATGTTGGGTCAAGGACCTGTAATTGGCTATGTGTTACAGAAAGACACCGCTTTGGTTAATTCTTATTTTAATAGTGCTGAAATAAAAGCGATTATACCAGGTAATGTAAAATTATTGTGGAGTGTGAAACCCGTTTCTAAAGAAACGAAGATGTTTCAGCTTTTTGCAGTGAAACCAACGGGGCTGAATGCCGGTCCGGTACTTACCGGAAACGTGATTGCAGATGCACGCGCCGATGTTGACCAGCGCACCAATAATCCGCAAGTAGAAATGGTGATGAACAGCGAGGGCGCTCGTGAGTGGAGAAAAATCAGTGCAGCAGCAGCCGCAGCAAATCCAAAAAAAGCAATCGCGATTGTATTAGACAATACAGTTTATTCGGCACCTACCGTACAGGATGAAATTCCTAATGGTGTTTCTTCCATTACCGGAAACTTCACCTTCGAAGACACACAGGACTTAGCCAATGTTTTGAAAGCAGGACGTTTACCGGCCCCAGCTAAAATCGTGGAAGAAGCTATTGTTGGCCCTACCTTAGGACAAGCGGCAATTGATGCTGGTATCAATTCGTCTGTTATCGGCTTAGTAGTAGTACTTATCTTTATGATTTTCTATTACAACCGCGCTGGCTTAGTTGCTAACATTGCCGTAATCTTCAACGTATTTTTCATCATGGGAATCCTTGCCTCGTTGGGGGCAGTACTAACGCTTCCCGGTATCGCAGGTATCGTATTGACTATGGGAACTGCCGTAGACGCGAACGTTCTTATCTACGAGCGTATCCGTGAAGAGTACGCATTAGGTAAGGGCGTTAGACAGGCAATTTCCGATGGTTATAAACACGCAATGCCTTCTATCTTAGACTCACAGATAACTACTTTCCTAGTCGGTCTTATTCTATATATCTTTGGAACCGGTCCAATCTTAGGCTTTGCGACCACTTTATTGATCGGTATTATCACTTCTTTATTTACAGCCATCTTCATTACGCGTATCATTTTCGAATGGATGATCAAGAAGGATATGAAAATTTCCGTTTCTTATCCATGGAGTGATCACACATTGAAAAACGTTAACTTCGGCTTTATAAAGAACCGCAAGAAATTCTATGCAATTTCAATTGCTTTAACAATTATCAGCTTAATTTCAATTTTCACTAAAGGCTTTAGTTTAGGTGTTGATTTCTCCGGTGGACGGACTTATACCGTTAAATACGAGAAGGCGGTAAACTTAGAAGAAGTTCGTGATCATGTAAACGGTACCTTCAATGTAACAAGCGAGGTAAAAACATTCGGTGGTGATAATCAATTACGCGTAACAACACCTTACCTGATTGACCAGACAGATGATGCCGCCGATAAGCAGGTTTTAGATAAGTTGAACGAAGGACTTGCAAAAGTGCAGAATAACCCTTACCAAATTGTGAGTTCGCAAAAGGTCGGTCCTACAATAGCGAATGACATTAAGGTATCCGCTATTTATTCGGTGATTTTCTCAATTATCGTAATTGCGCTATACATTCTTATTCGATTCCGCAAGTGGCAATACAGTATAGCTGCCGCCATTTCGCTTGCTCATGATGCGATTATCCTTTGGGAATCTTTTCGCTCTTTGATGGTATTCTTCCATTTTCGTTGGACTTGGATCAACACTTTATTGCTGCTGTTCTAACGGTGCTCGCTTATTCTATCAACGACACGGTAGTAGTGTTCGACCGTATCCGTGAATACTTACGTGAACATCGTGCTAAAAACGAGCCGATCTCTCATGTAGTAAATACGGCGATTAATAAAACGCTTAGCCGCACCATCATTACTTCTTTAACGGTAATATTTGTTTTGGCAGTGCTATTTGTGTTCGGCGGTGAAGTAATTCGCGGTTTCTCCTTTGCTATCTTGATTGGTATTATTTTTGGAACTTATTCGTCTATCTTTATAGCATCTCCGGTCTTTGCCGATTTGCAGGGAGACGGTGAAGAAAAAAACACAAAAGAAATCGCTTCGACAGAGCGAGGAAACTTAAAGCCAGCGAAAGCATAAGCCAGCTGTATTATAAAAAAAGGGAGGTGTTTTTATTAAACACCTCCCTTTTTTTTTGCTACCATCCCTACCTCCCTCACTCCTACGTCATTTTCGATTTTTTACTTTTTAATTTTAATTTAACACAATATATTTGTCACACTAAATATTGTTATGCAAAAAGAACCATACAACATGTATTCATTTTTACTCGATCGTACAGCGCGCCGGGTAAAGCAATATGCACAGGCAACGTTCAGCAATAAAGGCTTCGATATAACTTTAGATCAATGGATGGTTTTAAAAAATCTCTATGAATATGCAGATCTGACACAGAAAGAATTAGCAGAACGTTGTGGTAAAGATCAACCCACTTTGACCCGCATCGTTGATCTCTTAGCAAAGAAGGAATTGGCAGAACGTAAAGTTCATCCAAATGACAGAAGAAGTTTTATCGTGCATCTAACAGATAAAGGGATTTCGAAAGTGGAAGAATTATCGCCGCAAATTAAAGAAATACGAACTAAAGCATGGGAAAACCTTAACGAAGATGATTTTCGACAGCTAGAGCGGATATTAAATAGCATTTATAATAACTTAGAGCTCAAGTAGCCCTTAAAATTAACAGATATGATTACTACAGATATATGTATAATAGGTGCAGGACCTGTTGGTTTGTTTGCCGTTTTTGAGGCAGGTTTATTGAAAATGCGTTGCCACCTGATAGATGCCTTACCTCAGGTTGGTGGACAGCTGGCTGAAATTTATCCACATAAACCCATTTACGACATTCCCGGTTATCCCGCCATCAATGCGCAAGAGCTTATCGATAAACAGATGGAGCAAATCGCTCCTTTTCATCCAAGTTTTACTTTGGGAGAACGTGTGGAAGCACTTGAAAAACAACACGATGGCTCCTATATGGTCAAAGGCAATGAGGGGACCAACATCCATGCGCAAGTGGTAGTAATTGCGGGAGGGTTGGGTTCTTTTGAACCGCGTAAACCTGAAATAGAAGGTTTGGCCGACTTTGAAGGCAAAGGCATCTATTATATGATTAAAAATCCGGAGCAATTTAGAGATAGAAAGGTTGTTATTGCCGGCGGAGGTGATTCAGCTTTGGATTGGACTATATTTTTAAGTGAAATTGCAGAAAAAGTCACGCTCGTGCATCGGAGCGAAAGTTTTAGAGGTGCACCCGATTCAGCGGAAAAGGTTTTCAATCTTGCTAACAGTGGTAAGATCAACTTGTTATTATCACACAATTTAATTCGGGTAGAAGGAAGGGGCCACTTAACAAAAGTTGCCATGATTAACAAACAAAAGGAAGAGATTTCTTTAGAAACAGATGCACTTATACCACTTTTTGGTTTAAGTCCAAAATTAGGACCAATCGCTCAATGGGGCTTGGCAATCGATAGGTCGGCCATAGAAGTGAATACGACTGATTATTCTACCAGTATAGAACGCATATATGCTATTGGCGATATTAACACGTATCCGGGCAAACTAAAACTGATCCTATGCGGTTATCATGAAGCTGCTTTAATGGCGCAAAGTGCTTTCAAATACGTGTACCCTGATCAAAAGTTGAGCTTTAAATATACGACGGTCAACGGTATTCACGCATTTTAGTTTTGGTTAATGGGTTAACTCAAATAGTACCACAGCAAAAAAAACAAAGCGAATAACAACAACTAATAACTAATAACTAATAACTAATAACCAATAACCAATAGGGAATAACAAACAACTAAAACAAACAATTAACAATGATTCATATAACTGTAGAAGATAGAACTGGTTCGGTGGAAACTATAGAAATTCCCGAGGATATTAATTTGAGCCTAATGGAAGTGCTAAAGGCCTCAGAATACAATATACTAGCCACCTGTGGAGGTATGGCATTGTGTGCTACCTGCCACGTAGAAGTATTGTCCGGAATGGAACAACTTCATGAAGCATCTGATGATGAATTGAATATGTTGGATACACTTCCTGATGCTGATGAAAACAGTAGACTAGCCTGCCAAATTCGATTAAATGAGCAATTGGATGGCCTTCACATAAAAATCAAGGGGTCGTTGGACTAAGAATCCATTGAAATAAGTCCCAAAAACTTCACCTCGACATATGTTTAGTATTTTTGTATAACTAAACGAGCTAAATTATGGTCAAAATCACCGAATGTCCACGGGACGCGATGCAAGGAATTAAAGAATTTATCCCAACACTCCATAAAGTCGCCTATTTAAATCTATTGTTAAAAGTAGGGTTTGACCGCCTGGATTTCGGTAGCTTTGTCTCTCCAAAAGCAATACCTCAACTACAGGACACCGCGGCCGTTTTATCACAATTAAACCTTTCAGATAGCAGCACTAAATTACTCGCCATTGTTGCGAATGTTAGAGGAGCCAAGGAAGCCAGTGCCTTTTCTCAGATAAGCTTTCTTGGCTTTCCATTTTCTGTTTCTGAAACTTTTCAGCAACGCAACACCAACACGAGTATTCAACAGTCTCTCGCAAATGTGGAAGAGATAATAACGATCTGTAAAGAGTTTGGCAAAGAACCATTGATTTACTTATCAATGGCATTCGGCAATCCATACGGTGATCCTTGGTCTCCCGAAATCGTTACTATTTATGCAGAGTTATTAGTAAAAAGGGAGTCAAACATTTGATGCTTGCCGATACTATTGGTGTGTCCACTCCGGAAAGTATTCACATGCTTTATCAAAATCTAAATAAGCATTTTCCTCATATTGATCTGGGAGTTCACTTACATAGCACGCCACAAACTATGTTAGCGAAAATACAGGCTGCTTATAATAGTGGATGCCAACGTTTTGATACGGCTATAGGAGGTTATGGTGGATGTCCGATGGCAAGTGACAAATTGACAGGAAATATTGCAACGGAGGTATTGTTATCCTTTTTACAAGAGCGAAATATCAACAGCCAGGTTGATCAAACAGCACTTTTAAAAGCTCAACACTATAGCAGTCAAATCTTTCACGGTCGTAGTAATTGAAATAATAAATCAATAAAAAAGGAGGTCAAGACCTCCTTTTAACTAATAGATTGTGATAAGTTAATATTTATTTAACTGCATCAACTACTGCTTTGAAAGCATCAGGATTGTTTAACGCTAAATCCGCTAAAACCTTACGATTTAAACCGATATTCTTAGCACTTAACTTACCTATCAACTGAGAATAAGAAATCCCATGTTGACGAGCACCTGCATTGATACGTTGAATCCATAATGCTCTAAATTCTCTTTTTTTGGTTTTACGGTCGCGATAAGCATATTGCAAACCTTTTTCTACCGTATTTTTAGCAATGGTATACACCTTGCTACGTGATCCATAATAGCCTTTTGCTAATTTAAGGATCTTCTTTCTTCTTCTTCTCGAAGCTACTGCGTTAACCGAACGTGGCATAATAAATAAATTTAGTTTGGTATAAGGCGCTATGTTTTCTTAAGTATTCAGTCAATAGACTTACAACCCAATACCCGGTTAAAAATTTTGTTAAAATAATTACTATTTACCGATCCCAAGCATACGTTTTACATTGCCTAAATCTGCATCTGATACTAAACCGGAACGTGTTAAATTACGTTTACGTTTAGTGCTCATCTTGGTTAAGATATGGCTTTTGTATGCATGTTTTCTCTTAATCTTACCGGTTCCAGTCAGGCTAAAACGTTTCTTAGCGCTGGAATTGGTTTTCACTTTTGGCATAATCTTATCTGTTATTATCTATCTATTAGTCTCTTGTTAATAGGTCTCCCGGCGCAAAGCCCGGCGACTCTCTACCCTTGGGGTTATTTTGTTTTCGGATTTTTTGGGGCAACAGTGATAAACATCCGCTTTCCCTCTAGTTTAGGCAGTAATTCCACTTTGCCAATTTCCTCCAAAGCCTGTGCAAATTTCAGCAAAAGAATTTCACCACGGTCCTTATATACAATAGCTCTACCTTTAAAATGTACGTAAGCGCGTACCTTTTCTCCAGCTTCCAAGAACTTAATGGCATGCTTAAGTTTGAACTCGAAATCGTGCTCATTCGTATTCGGGCCGAAACGGATTTCTTTAATGACCGTCTGTTTAGCATTGGCCTTAATTTCCTTCAGCTTCTTCTTTTGTTCGTAAACAAATTTACTATAATCGACAACCTTACATACAGGAGGATTTGCATTTGGGGAAATCTCCACCAAATCAAGCTCCAACTCGTCTGCTATGGCTAAAGCCTGTTTAATCGGGTAAACCCCTTGCTCCACATTTTCGCCAACTAAGCGTACTTCCGCAGCTCTAATGTGCTGATTAATTCTATGGTCGGGTTCTTTCTTTTTAAAAGGAGGACGCGGCCCCCTCATTCCTGGTTTTCCTAATGACAAATTTTTTCCTTAATTTAAACTGTTATTTCTTCAATTAATTGCTTACTAAAGGCTTCTATAGTCATGCTACCAAGATCGCCTTCGCCATGTTTTCGAACAGAAATCGTGCCATTTTCAACCTCTTTTTCGCCTACGATGAGCATGTAAGGTATTTTCTTGACT
Organism: Olivibacter sp. 47; assembly: GCF_030372825.1. Classification (NCBI taxonomy): domain Bacteria; kingdom Pseudomonadati; phylum Bacteroidota; class Sphingobacteriia; order Sphingobacteriales; family Sphingobacteriaceae; genus Olivibacter; species Olivibacter sp. 47. Next base: position 2,506,922 of record NZ_JAUCNR010000001.1, on the reverse strand, counting down.
TCCGCATCCCGTATCTTTCTGCCTACTTTTTCGTCTCGCAAATCAATCAACCCGCGAATATCGGTATTATTTAACGATTCCAAAAGTTTTTTTGCATATTCTTCATATTTTTCAGAAACAGGCAATATGATAAACTGTTCCGGGGTAAGCCATAGCGGAAACTCACCGGCGCAATGCTCGATTAAAACGGCGACAAAACGTTCTAGCGAGCCAAAGGGTGCGCGATGAATCATTACCGGCCGATGTTTCTGATTATCACTGCCTGTGTATTCTAACTCGAACCGTTCCGGCAAATTATAATCGACCTGGATTGTACCAAGTTGCCATTTACGCCCCAATGCGTCTTTGACCATAAAATCCAATTTCGGGCCGTAAAAGGCCGCTTCCCCTAACTCGGTCACGGTTTTAAGCCCTTTCTCTTCAGCAGCTTCTACGATAGCCGCTTCAGCAAGTAGCCAATTTTCTTCACTGCCAATGTATTTTCCCTTATTTTCAGGATCTCTTAGTGATATCTGTGCGGTATAATCATCAAAGCCTAAAGCTTTGAATACATAAAGGACAAGATCAATAACTTTTTTGAATTCGTCTTTTACTTGATCCGGACGACAAAACAGGTGCGCATCATCCTGCGTAAAACCTCTTACACGAGTTAACCCATGTAATTCTCCGCTCTGCTCATAACGATATACGGTACCAAATTCAGCAAAACGTACCGGAAGATCTTTGTATGATCGGGGTTTTGTTTTGTAAATCTCGCAATGGTGCGGACAGTTCATGGGTTTCAGTAGAAACTCCTCTCCTTCTTGCGGTGTACGAATCGGCTGAAAAGAATCTGCTCCATACTTTTCGTAGTGGCCAGAGGTAACATACAGGTTTTTATGACCAATGTGCGGTGTTACAACCGGTTCATATCCTGCCTTCATTTGTGCACGTTGCAGAAAGTCAACCAGTTTCTGGCGCAATGCGGCTCCCTTGGGAAGCCACAGAGGTAAGCCCATGCCTACTCTTTCTGAGAACGCGAACAATTCCAATTCTTTGCCCAATTTCCGGTGGTCCCTTTTCTTAGCTTCTTCAATCATATGAAGATAATCGGCTAATTCGCTTGCCTTAGGGAAAGTAACGCCGTAAATCCTAGTTAACTGTTTTCTGCTTTCATCACCACGCCAATAGGCTCCTGCCACATTGGTTAGTTTGATGGCTTTTATAAAACCTGTATTTGGGATGTGTGGCCCTCTACAGAGGTCTGTAAAATTGCCCTGGGTATAAAAGGTTATGGATCCGTCCGCTAAATCCTTTATCAAATCCAACTTATATTCATCGCCTTTTTCGGTAAAATACGCTAGCGCATCTGATTTGGATACTTGCTGCCGCACGTAATCAGATTTCGTACGTGCCAATTCCAACATCTTATCCTCAATTTTTTTAAAATCGTCCGAAGAAAAAGGCCGATCACCAAAATCGACATCGTAATAAAAGCCGGTTTCGATAGCTGGTCCAATACCAAATTTAGTCCCGGGATATAGCGCCTCCAACGCTTCTGCCATTAAGTGGGCAGAAGAATGCCAAAATGTCGATTTGCCGTCTTTGTCATTCCAAGTCAGCAATCTTACAGATGCATCTTTTTCAATAGGTCTGGTCGCATCCCATACCTGTCCGTCAACTTCGGCAGCTAAAACGTTACGGGCTAAGCCCTCAGAAATTGATTGGGCAATTTGCAAAGAAGTGATTCCCCTCTCGTACTCGCGAATGGAACCATCAGGAAGTGTGATTTTAAT
>NZ_JAUCNR010000001.1:2122612-2505047 GCF_030372825.1 Olivibacter sp. 47 | reverse complement strand
CATCTACAACTATGATTTATATTTGTTATCAATTTATATATCAGCAACTTACAAGGTTGCTTTTGTTTTCATTGTAAACTATTTGTGAATTTATTCTCAAATAGACCCCGAATATAAAAAATCAACACTTATCAATATAGATAAGTAGAAATAAGTTGCACCTTTGCTACATGTTATCCGAGGGTGCAGAAATCGGAGAGCAAATATAGGGAAAAATATTGGAAGCAAGTTGGGGGGAGTGTCTGCACCGCACGAACCCTGACTTGCTTTATTTATTAACATTATTTATTATGGGTGCAGCTAATAAATTATCCATTTCCGGTTACAATAACCGGTTGACCAGACAGGTTCACAACCTTTCGGACAGGGTCAAGTATCCCCGGGTCCATAGATTCATTTCATCAGTTAATTCCTTTGCAATTCATTCCAACGTTCCGATCTATCAAAATCAACTGATAGACTACAATGGGCAACTCTACAAGATTTCATCAATATCGAGCAGACCTATTGAGCAGGAAAATGAAGGTGCTTATATGACTTCGGATACTGTGTATTATGAATTAAAGACAGTTTGTTTCTTCCGACAACCCTAACGATCACAACCATGGATAAAATCAAGAAACAATTGATAAATCAGGGTCTGGTTTGCCCCTACTGCGACGCAGCGACTGTGTACGTTGATAGCGCTGAGTTTTATAATGGCAAATCTTACGGTATGGTTTACGCCTGCAGACCTTGTAAGGCTTGGGTAGGTGTTCATTCAACGAATCCCAAAGTGGCACTTGGCAGATTAGCCGATTCCGAATTGAGATTGGCCAAGCAGGCGGCTCACTATTATTTTGATATCATCTGGAGAAGAAAACACATGTCAAGAAGCAAGGCTTACGAATGGTTATCTGGAAAGCTTAGGGTCGTAAAAAAGGAATGTCATATAGGTTATTTCGACATTTCTCAATGCAATAAGGTAATTGAACTAAGTCGAAAATTTTTAAGCATTTAAAGGCATGAATAGAGAAATAAAATTCCGAGGAAAAACTACCGAAGGTAAGTGGGTATACGGCGACCTTAAACGTGTAAACGATAATAGACGGGGTGGTAATCGTTACTACATATGGGTAGATACAGATGACGTGGAGGATGAAGGTAGATATGTTCTGGTAGACAGGGAAACACTTGGGCAGTTCATATTGCATGACACCAAACGTAATCGTGAAATGTATGAAGGCGATATTTACTTTCATGAAGAAGAATACGATGAAGGAGACGAAAGAACGTTTTTCATTGCAACATATATAACCGAGAGATGTGCATTTACTATGCTTTCTGCAGGCGAATGGTTGGCTTATACAGGAGGTGGAGGTATTGATGCTATAAAAGATGATTTCGAAGGATTCAGATTTGAAATGCAATCAGAGGACATTACAAAACTACATTTTAAAGGCAACATCCACGACAATCCAGAACTATTGAAAGGAGGTCAAAATGCCTGCTAAATCATTTAGAAAGCAATCGAGAGTTGATTGGGGAAGGAACCTGCCAGATACAGAGAACTTAACTAATGAAGAGTTAAAATTAGGAGCAATTCTCCGAATTGCTGATTCAATGGAAATCATGTGTAAGGACCGACTCAAATTAGAATCGGATTTGAAATATTATAAGGAAGTCTATAGCGAAAGAGGGGATCGCATATCGCAACTTGAGAAACGACTCGCCACCTACAAAGGACACGTTACACGTCTTAAAAACGAGTTATCTAAATTGAAAGGAGGAAGCAATGGATAAGCTAACAAAAATCCTATCATCTATTAATGATTTACTGAACAATCCGAAAAGGGAAAGTTTAGAACTGTCTCTTAATAATGTCCACGGTGACGGAATATTCTCGCTTGTAATCGGGGGAACTGAATTCGGCAGGTTAACTCGTGTCTTCGTAGCAAATAAGAAGCTCAAACCTTACGATGTTCAGTTGCATACTCATCGCTATCCCATCCGATTGACGGTAATTAAGGGAGATATAACTCATCACATGGCACATCCCGGTGGAGAAATAATATTACCTCTACTGAAATACTTCTCTCCCTTAAATGGCGGAACAGGACTTTCGGAATTGGAACCTTTATGTGTCGATGTTAAATCATACAAAATGCCTATTGGATCAATTGTGAGGTTAAGCACTGCTGCCTTTCATACGATGTCATGTTCAAAGGGATCAATTTGGATTGTCGAAGAACTTGGTTTCGAAACTGATCACAGCTTTGTATTGGGAGTCCCGTTCATTACGGATAATCTTTATACCAAACCTGAAATGTTTCAGGTGAATGATCACCTGCAGTTGGTTAAACGGGAAGTAAAACGAATCCTTAACGCTTTTAGAGAGATATAATTATGAGCGACTTAGTTTACAGCGATAACAATGGAGTCATTAATATCGCGCCTCTCCCCAAGAAGACTTACGTTCTCACGACCAGTAAGGTATTTATGAAAGGTCACCAACGTGCCGGTGAGCCAACAGGATTCCGTGACAAGATACTGTCCGGAGAAAAGATACACACGATCCGAGCCGGTGAACATTGGAAAAAGGTGGTAGAAGAGGTTAACAAAGGAATAGCAATACTATCAGTTCGCGAGTGGACTGGAAAGCCATATGCCTCCAAGCAAGATGAATATGCGAGATTCGAAAAATTAGGATGGCAGTCTTTTGAAATTAGCAGCTATGGAACCATATATATTGACGGAGAATATGCCAATCCTTCATATATGGGCTTGATTCCATCAAACGACGGTCTAACCACGCAAGACTTTATAAGCTGGTTCAAAACGGGTACCGTAGAGTTCTCAGGTGGTATTATTCACTTTACTGATTTTAGATACTAATTACAACATCTTAAAAAAATAATCCCATGGAGAACACCAAAATTGAGTGGACACACCACACGGTAAACCTCTGGCATGGTTGCGTTGAGGTTCATGAAGGTTGTGACAACTGTTACGCACGTGTATTAAACAATAGATACCACCACGAAAATCCTCATTGGGGCAATAAGGTGCCCAGACTGATTATCAGGAAGTCTTTTAACGACCTTCTGAAGTTTCAAAGATCGGCTAAGGACAAAGGGGAAACACATAGGGTATTCGTTGGGTCTATGATGGATATATTCGAAAAGCCAATGCCTTTGGTTGACGGATCAGGTAGAGAAATCGAAGGCCAAGACACCGGATATTTAAGGGATTTGCTTTTTCAGCAAATAACTGCAGGCCTCTACCCTAACCTATTATTCCTTTTTCTCACTAAAAGGCCATCTAATATCAATAAATATATTCCCGATTCCTGGAAGTCTAATGCTCCGGCAAATGTGATGTTCGGCACTTCCGTGGTAAATCAGGAAACCTCTAACAAGATGATTCCAGAATTATTAAAGGTAAATGGAAAACGGTTTCTATCCTGTGAACCTTTGCTTGGCGAAGTCAACTTATCAACTTGGCTTGAACAATGTCCTAAAAGCAAGAGAGTTGACGGAAAAGGCCATTCATGGTTATTTGACGGAGACGACCCATATGTAAAATGCTACTACTGTGGCGAATATAGGGATGCTAGAACTGGTCGTACTATAGGCGATTCTTTTTCTTTAGAAAGTCCTATCCATTGGGTAATATGTGGTGGAGAAAGCGGCCATGGCGCCAGACCTATGAACCCTATCTGGGCAACTAATCTCCGAGATCAATGTTTCGCCGCAGGCGTTCCATTCTTCTTTAAGCAATGGGGAGAATGGGTATCCGAACATCATGAGTCGGTATCTCACCGAGATTATCAGGGCGCTTATCAGCACTCAGATGCTTTCGTAACCTATACCGAAGACAAAAGCGATTACTACGGTCAGTACATGATTAAAATCGGAAAAAAGAAAGCCGGTAATCTACTGGGAGGCAAAGAGTACAAAGAGTTTCCAATAATATAATCATCATGAAAAAAACAATCTATTGGGCAGCTTTCTCACCAATCGTCTTGGTAACCATAATGTGGTATCTAAGCACGATGTTGGAATTGATCAGCGCACCAAACGATGTAGGCGTTTTAATAGGTCTTATCATGGCCTGTCTACTCGTTATGGCAATATTATTCATAATAAACAGAATCATTAACACAATTAAAAACAAAACGAAAAAATGAGAGCACCATTTATTTTAGGTTTAATTTTCTTCGCCATTCTGGCGGTAGCATCATGCGCATCATGTACAAGAATTGATGCGGGACACGAAGGCATTTTAGTAAAGCAATATGGATCTTCCAAGGGGGTTCAGGATGTTAGCTTAGTCACTGGCCGTGTTTGGTATAACCCATTCACAGAAGACGTTTATCAGTTTCCAACATTCGTTCAGACAGTTGACTACGAGTTGTTCACTGTCAATGCTAAAGACGGATCGGTGTTTAAAGTAGACCCCACCCTATCGTTTAAAGTCCAAAACGGTAAAAGCCCGGAGATATTTAGAAAGTATCGGAAAGATATAGAGGAGATAACGAAAACTACCCTTTACAATTACATACGCGACGCGTTCCGAATTGAGTTTAATAAATATACCACGGACAGCATCATAAGCAGTCGCGAAGGCTTCGAGAATGCGGTACAGTCAAATATATCCATAGCCCTCGAAAAGGAAGGCTTCACCCTTGAGCAGATGACAAGTGGTATACAGTATCCGGCAAGTATCACTAAAGCGATAGACGCGAAGAACGAAGCGGTCCAAAAGGCGGCACAAGCTACTAATCAATTAAGGGTTGCCGAAGCAAATGCCAAAATCAAAATTGTTGAAGCCGAAGCAGAAGCTCGAGCGAACGAGCTTAGACAACGCACACTTACTCCACTACTCATTCAACAACAGTTTATAGAGAAATGGGACGGAAAGAGTGCCTTGTACAGTAACTCTCCTGCTTTCTTTAAAAGCATCCAGTAGTATTGAACCTTTCGGTGTATAGGTTAACCGAGTTTATAGAATGACAAACCAACAGCAAAAAGCGATCGAAGATAACCTGCTTCATGTTGCCAGGATGGCAAAAGTATCGACAAGCAACTTAGGAATTGACGGGGTTCGCATAGGTATGCTTGAAGTGATCAGAAATCCCGAAAAGTATTGTCTGTCGTTTGACAAGAAGCAGGTTAAATCATCCAAGGAAATAGCAGTAGAACTGTTAGAAGGCATCGATAAGTTCACCGTCATACCCTTATCCGATTGTGAACGGATGAAGTATTACATATCCACTTACTTCAAAGGTGAGTTTTCCACTAGCATAGTTCCCAAGAAGATATCAACTGTTACAGGCATGACAATAGGTGAAATCATCAAAGCTAAAATAGCGGTTATTTATAGGGTAAATTAAAGTAAACATTCAAAATATGTCAATAGAATTCGTCCAAGCATTAGCATTTACTTTATCCTACGCAATGGTAATAATTGCCATGATAGGATATGCGATTCAAGAAAGGAGGAAGAAATGAAAATAATACACCTCAACCTAAAACGTGAGTGCGTACTAGTAGAATTGCCTAGAGAGATTACTCACTTTGAGTATGGGTGTGGTTCCGATGGTATTTACTTACAATGGCATGACGGTCAAATCGATGAGTTCGAAGGATGTATTGGAGAACACGGGCAGATAAAGTTGTCAGAAAATTCACGAGATTCATTTAAAAGACTAGGCAAATTCACTGACCTGAAAAGGATAGATTTTGAGGGATTGGTGCATGAAGAGTATTGGTTCCCTATTAACGGGTTTAAAGACTATAATCCTAAATCAGTAAAAGAAAAATATCTGTACTTAACCCCTAAAGACTCTTTCGTTTCTGCAATAAAGGCCGAGGGGTGGTATACTGAAAATCCGTTACCTGATCCAGAGTTAACCATGATGCAAGGTGATGGTTATGTGTATTACGGTGCTTCACATGAAGACTTTGATCAATACGCAAGAATGGAAGAAAAAGTAATTAACCTTAGCAACTGCTATTTATTTGTGAAGTTATGAAACTAACCAAAGCAGATCAGTTGTTAAAGAGTTTCTTAGACGAGCATATTCCGTTCTATGAACTTCGAAGAGCTGGCTTCTTCCCTAAAGAAATGAAGAAGTCCGATATCCATGGGCAAGCCAAACGAATATGTGAGTTTTTCGGATATAAGACAGTCTATGAATATGGGGCTAAGGTTACATATGCGCATATTTCTTATGCGAGTGGTATTTCTGGATTGGATAGCGATAGGCCGCTTCATATAGATGAGGAGGGAAAACTTAAAGAGGCACCTTTTATTGAACAATTTGGAGGGATTTACGAATGAAACTAACAAAATCCCAACGCGAAGAGATAAGGCTTAAATACGGAGGCAATTGTGCTTATTGCGGTTGCTCTTTGCCTAAAAACTGGCATGCAGATCATATGGAGCCAATAAGGAGAGGTCAAAGGTGGGTAGCAAGTTGTATCGATGATCGGTCTAAGATATATGAGGACTACATGGAACATCCCGAACGTGACTGTATTGAAAACCTGGTTCCCGCCTGTCCATCTTGTAATACGAATAAGCACCAAATGACTGTTGAGCAATTCAGATCTTCTATCGCCCAATATGTCCAAAGCCTCAATCGGTACAGTGTGCAATACAGAATGGCTAGCAAGTTTGGGTTAGTTGAAGAAACAGGCATAGAAGTTAAATTTTATTTTGAAAGCTATGAATAAGGAAGAACTACTACAGAAGATAAAGGATGAGGTGTCTAGAGATCAAGGTTACTTAGGGATTGACCATTTGATAGAATTATCATCCGATAAACACATACTTAAAGCATTTGATGAAGTTGCCAACAGTTACGCCATAGCCATGTGTGAGGAGCAGAAGAGGCAGGATGTTAATTCTTGCAGGGATAGGGGTATATACTTTGACCCCTCTATTATTTTGAAAACCAAAAACGTAGCGGAATGAAGTTATTGAACATACTTAACTGGATAAGCGTAGCCCTGATGTGGTTTTTTCTGCTTATACTCTTGGTTATATCTCTTTTTGGCGGACATGTAACCTTTAGCTCAGGCGGATGGCTGAAAACGGGTGTTTATTTTGAATTAGGGACTAAAAAATGAGGTGGAATGAAATGCAATTGCGTAAACATTGATTTTGGCTCACCGGAAAATTATGCTCAGGCCATAACGGTTCAAATTCCCGATCACATGAGTGATTATAGGGAAGCAAGGTTAGAATCAGGTCTATCCGATACGGTAAGCATTGATCCGTGTATATTCGATGAGATAAAATATCTGTGGGCTAACGGAATAGTCACATACGGTTCATGCTGTGGGCATAATAAAGCAGAACCATTTGTGAATGTGGATGAAAGCTGTATTAATGATATGCTAAGAATGGGATATACACAAAACCATCCCGATCCTAATAGAAAAGATACATTCAGATTGAAATGGATATGAAACAACTAATAGAACACCGACTGGAAGTGGCGGAGTATAACCTTGACGCGGTCAAGAGCCAACCGTTCCCACATTGGGAGACAATACGGACACTTGAAGTCAGAATACAGGAGCTTAAAGACATATTGAAGGAGTTGGAAAGGGTGGAGCCTGTCAACGATCCCATTGATTTGATACCACTCAGCAAAGGTGGAGTGTTAACTGATGAGGCAGCGAAAAGGGTGTGGGAAACAGTGGAGAAGAACAATATGCGTACCATACCGCAACCTATTGAGAAGCTTTTTGAGCTGGATAAAGGTGTGGGAGTGTATGTTAAAAGTAAAGACGGGAGCATACAATATGCTGTCACTACTTTATTCGGCGGATTCTTAATACTAAAAGTAGGTGCAGCAGCCCTAATGCAAGGAGCGATCAAAGGCCAATTCACTCATTTCCTCATAGCGGAGGTGCCTAATTTTTAAATAGATGATACACCCACAAGAACTGCGTTTGGGTAATTTACTTAACGCTACTAAAGTTAGCGACACCATACAAGTAAAAGTAAAAGGTATCGAAAAGAAAACCATAAGGACGGCTATTTTCAATATATCGGTAGAGAATCTGCACGGCATCCCCCTAACAGAAGAATGGCTAATAAAGCTAGGTTTCCATGAAATATTCGGAGTTTATGCTGTATATGGCAGAGAAATAAATCTTAAGCTAAGTGACGGCTACTGGGAAGCTTATTTTAAAGGAAAGTACGTGTCCGTGATTAATCACGTCCACCAGCTGCAGAATCTGTTTTACGCTCTTACGGGACAGGAATTAGTAACAAAGCCCGCCAATGAATGACGGGCCGTAATGTCCCCTGTTTCCATATCATTTGAATTTAACTACTAAATAATCTTAATTGTGATCGACCGATCGAAATACTCAGGATTGAGTGATTTAATGGAAGAAGAATTTGTTCTACTGTTCAATTGCCAAGATATTGATTCTAATACGTTTTCCCTTTTCTCTTTTAATTCCCGTGAAATATCAGGCTTACATGAGTCAGCCAAAAATGGTTTCGCACCGTCAGGAATATCGAACATTCTTGAAAATGGTAATGAGTTGGATAAAATCATTTTATTCCGGTTAATTATTTTTTTTAATTGCTCTGTAGAAATACCTAGTCCTCTATCTGGAGCGAAATATAGCTTAGCCATGACAGCAAATATAGCCAGAAAAAAGATAATTTCAAACATAACTAATTGATTGCCAATATTAAAAAACATTTGCAAATGAAAACATTTACAACACATCTTCAAGCGATCAATCCCGACACGCAGGAGCTTGCAATGTTTGAAGGTCCATACATCCTTGCCAACTCCTGGGAACAAGCTGAGGATTATATCTACTCCAACGGCATGGGATATCTCGTTATCGATGGGGAGTTGTTAGGCGAACGACTGCAAAATAACCTAATTAAAGTTGCGGGAAACATAGCTATGAACTAATTAAATATTTTCAAATAAAGTTTGCGATTCGCAAACTTATTACTATCTTTGTTATGTCATCAGGGGATGACGTTCTTTGACAGATTAACAAAACAAGTTGAAAAAATGGAAACACTAATTGACAGAGTTTGGGAATACTCGAAAAACAACCCGTACGGTTTCACACTCAACATCGAGACAATGAAACCAGTGAAATTTGGAATATGTGTCGCTTACTTGGAAACGCAGGATAGCTTTAACAGAGAAGGATTAGAGAAAGTGATAAAGCATGCCTTAGAGCACGAAAAAATAGTAGGTGGATGGCTTAACGATGAAAACGGCTTCTACTACTTCGATTCGATAAAGCTCTTTAGTAAGATGGACGAAGCGATCAGGTTCGCGAAACAAAACAAACAGCTTGCGATCTTTGATCTGACTAATTTAAGGGAAATAAGGATAGAGGGGGAATAATCCCCCTCCCTTTAAAATATAATGTTATGACTACACTGGAATTAACAAAGGAGCAAGCAAGGTCGATATCTAATTACAAGCGAATGGGTATCGAAATAGAAGTTCTGGACGAAAAAACGGTTAAGATAACCCAGTCCAGACTTCTTAATGGTTTTATCCTGAACCAAAAGCAATTGGTAGAAAGGGCAAAAGAGATTTTTCCTGAACACAATATTGTGCCGGTAGTTCACTCGATTGATGTTGACCTGATCGACCTCGGATGGATTGAAGGTAGGATGAAGGAATTTGGTATCAAGCGGAATGATCTTATTAAGCAGCTCGCGATCGATAAGTCTACTTTAAGCAGCATGTTTAGCGGAGATCGGGGCTTGACAAAGAGTCAAAGAGCCGCTTTCTTCTTCTACTTTTTGACTTATGAATTGAATAGGGATTTTAGGGAAAATTCAATAGCTTAGGGATATGAAAACAACAATCATAAAAAACAAGGAAGACGTCGACAATGCTTTAGATCTTCTCAGGGGTATGTTTTATAACAGCGTTGACCGAGGTAGTCCAGTTGAAGTATCAGAAGACATCATTAGTACCCGAATCCAAAATGAGAACGGTAATATTAGATGTGTTGCAAATAAGAAGATAATCACTTTTGAATATGACAAAAACTACTAGTATGGAATTTACTGACCAACAAATTGACGAATTATTTGATATTCTCAAAGCGAGAGTTAAAGAGGAAAACAAAGGTAAGAAGAGGGTGACAATCAGTAAGGAACCGATAATGGATGATGACTATCACATTGTTTTAGCTGAAAGGTTCACAATAGAGATCGGTGTTGATCATTAATATTTAAATTATGGAAGTAAGAGGACTACAGAGCATATCAATTGTTCCGATCGGTGAATTTGAAATGGCGCAACGTAGATTGAGCTATCACAATTATTTCAAAGTTTTAATGCTTGATGAAGGTTTCGAAACGCTGGAGGAAGCTCTAAAACATTATGAGAATATTGAAGATTACGAAATGTGCTGGAAAATAAAAAGGGAAATAGACTATGAACTGGATAAACGTAAATGATAGACTGCCTACAGAAACAGATTTTGGTTTCTCAGAAATTGTCTTAGTATACAATGAACTAGAGGGCATAGTCCTAGGCCAATATGATTTTGATAATCAGTCATGGGAGTTGGCAAATATTGATGCTCATGAAACAGGAGACGAGGTCACCTACTGGATGCCTTTACCTGATAAACCTACCGTGTAACTCCCGAGAGTAAATAAAAGTTATGATATGGGAATGTTTGATTCAATAATCGCTTACTGTCCAAAATGCGGAAGAAAGCACTACTTTCAGAGTAAGGGCGGAGATTGCATTCTGGCCGAATATTCCCTTGACAATGCCCCTGATGATGTAATGTCGGACGCTAACAGGCATTCTCCTGTACGTTGCGATTGCGGCTCTTTATTGGAAATCGACATACAGAATAGGACCGTCATAATCCTAAATCAGGATAAAGCGTAGTTTTATTTTCCATAAAATATTATACTGAACTTTACTATATTCGCACCATGACTCCTCAACAACTTCGCGAATACTTCGACAGCAACCCTCCCCCATTCGAGATCGACTGGAAACCTTGGGCTAAAATCATTAATAGCAAACGGTTTATCGATAATGCTTTCCTGTGCATTGCTATTTTTAAGGGACCGTATGAGAAATGCCCCGATTACTGGCACCTGCTCGAGCTTTATAATGATATTACTCAGGGTAAAATAAAATAGACTTATCAACCGATAAATAATGCTATCGGTTAAATCCCCTATATCTCCCACCAGCTTTTGTACTCCCACATTCGTTTTCCTTCCTCTCGTGTGTCATCTTTAGGAGACAGCTTTTCAAACTCGGCGAATAGCATGTCTTTAAACTCCTTATCCCACTTTTCGGTCTCTTTGCCATGCCATTCTCCTGGCACGTACATCCCCTTATAAAACACGTGTTCGTCTCCGTTCTTATCGAGGATGAATACTCGCTGCAAGCCCGATTCTGGGTAGTAATACGGTATATCTATCTGCCTACCTTTGAACTGAAAGCGTATTTTCGGGAGGTCAGGATTAATCTGTTTCATTGCCAATTTTTTTAGCAAAACTAAATAACAATTTCATATGTTAGTAAAACAAATTCAAATGATGTGATTGCTATTTTTTGTGAAAAAGTGAGAAAGACATAAAGTTTTTTATATTTGAAACAAAAAAGGTGCAATGAAAAAACTATTACCAATTTTATTGTTTCTTATATTTAATGGCTGCAAAACAGAAAAAAACAATGTTGAGTCAGAAAAATGGTTGTCTAAAACGATTGTTACCTTTGGAGATAGTATAACTTGGTACGATGGCAAAAAGTTCAACGAATCCCACGCTGAGAGTAGTAATGTAGTAAAAGGTTATCAATACTATTTGAGACGTGAGCTGGGTTGCTATGTAGACAATCAAGGTGTAAGCGGCTATGATATGACTCAGATTTACCAGGTCATCAAGAATTACGACGATTTTGATGAAGTCGACGCCATCCTTATAACTAGTGGCGCAAATGATCACAGGAAAGCTGTTCCTGTTGGCGACACAGAATCTATTGCTGCAAAATTTGATACTACAACTTTTACTGGGTCTCTTCAGGCATCTATCGAATTTATCCTTACCAATAATCCCAGCATTAGAATATATCTAATGACTCCCATAATAGGATATTATAATGAAAGTGGAACATCTGATGTTCCGGGGCCTTATAAAGGTGAGAGGATATTATCAGAAGATTACGTAGCTGCAATTAAAAAAGTAGGAAACATATACAATATCCCTGTGTGTGACGTTTATCATACAACTGGAATTAATAAACTAACTAGAACTACCCTAATCGGTGATAAAGTAGATGTCCCATACTACCTCCATCCTACACAAGAAGGGTATCAGAGAATTGCGAATGTTTTGATTCCCTTCTTGAAGAATTTTTAATCAAAGTAAGGTTATATTTCTCTATTTTTTGTTTCGGCGCAGGTACACCAATACAAAAACGAACAAAAACACCACTACTAATACTGAAATTATAACCTTCCAATTTGGTGTTTTTTCAACTGTCTTGTTTTTATCTTCAACAGCAATTTGTTTGTTTTCATTATGAGTTTCCGTAGAGCCTGAATGTTCCTGAATATCGTTGCTCCTTAACTCTTCCTTTCTTGATTCTATAGTCTTTGTGCCCCCTTTTATGGAAGCCATGGCCTTGAGTAGTTGCGTAACCGAATCTAGGTAAACCTTAACGGTAACGCCGGCACTATCGATTATATCAACTCCGTTTTGCAAACCATTCTTATCTGTTTTTACCTGTCCATAAACCTTTTTATCAGGCATGGCCTCTGTTACCGTCGTTGTGGTAGTTGTCTGTATTTTGCTTTTATCAATCTTAGTTCCAGTGCTGTCCTTTCGATCCGATATTTCAACTTTGGTAACTTCGGAATGTTGAGACTTATGCTTAAAGGTAGATTTAAATAATCCACATGAAGATAGAATCAAGCAGAATACCGCTAATATGGTTATGTTTTTCATATATCCTAGATTATCTTGGCGTACTTAATAAAGAGTCAAGTTCTTCAACTTTATTCTTTAGTAGATTTGCTTTGCTTGCCATTTCTTCTAATGGCTGCGATTCCTTCAAGGGGCTTATTGCCGCTTTTCCAATTGGGTTCGTCAACAAGACGATTCCAATGATAGTTGCTATTATTGCTTTCATTTTACATTCATTTTTTGCTGTAACTGTGTCGTAGCTCTATCCAATTTATTAGCTACCGTATCAAGCCTTTGGGTTGTTGGTGTAACCGTTCGCCCTACCTCGGACTTAACTTCACCCTTGATCTCTTTAATCATTTGCTGATACAGTCTGTCCTGCATAGAAGACATCTCTTTGCTCTGGTTTCGATTGTCATTCCATAGTACTGCTATTGTACCAAACTGGATAGCTATAATGGCAGTAACCAACCCTGTTCTGAGCTTTCCGGTAAATCCGAACGTGTTTAATTCTTTATTTTGTCGATCTTCTGCCATAGGTTGTAGGTTTTATTTCCTCTTAAAATCATTTAATCTGTTCATCCATCCTTTTAGAAAAACCTTCTGCGAGGGGTTATTAGCCACAAGTCTTTCCAGATACAATTTTCTACGGTTCCAAATAGCTTCATGCAATACGTTAGGATCGTAAGAATTGATCTTACTCAGTGTTTTTGGTCCTACAACCCCATCGTCGGCCACTCCTATCAGCTGTTGAGGGATCGTTATGCCATACCTACCACTACCCCAAACCCAGTCGACCAATATTTCGGCAACCTGTTGATCATTAATCTCATCAGCTTTCCACATGTCCCAGTATTTTCGTAGCACTTTTGAAAATTCTGCATGGGTCATTTTTCTAAGGTCTTCACACGTTCCGTCTCGATTTACAAATTGCCTGTAGGCTGCAATGGTAACTCCCATGTTAGTACATCCTCCCTTGTCGAGCGGATGATTTACGTAACCACCCTCCCATTTGGCAATCTTTGGTGCCAATTTGTTTATATCAGCCATTAGTATGTCTCCTTTCCTTTATTGATTATTTTTATTTGGGCTTTCTCCTTCTTTTCATACGCGACTTTGGCCGATCCGTATACGTTCACGACTATCTTAGCATTTCCGCTGGCATGTATTCGGACATTAACCGTATCGAAGCAGTCTATTCTCACAAAAGAATCTGCCGAGCAGAATACTTTCGCGTTACTTTCATGCTTGATAAATATGTCGGATACCGAAAAACCGTCATGAGAAATTGAAGCGTCACAGGTACCAAGTAAAATAGATCTGGCTCGATTGATCAAAGTACGTTTTTCGTCTACGTGAATTCCATATTTTGCCAATAAGGTCCCGCCATTCAGCCTGAGATAGTCCTTACTTGGAAAGTCATGTTCAAGACAAAAATCCAAGCCCTCTATATAATATTGAATAAGTTCTTCTTTGGTTTTGCTGGACAGTATTCGCTTTAATCCAGTCGAACAAATTCCATTCTCTTTAGCAATTAACGCTAGTTTTTTTGTTTCCATTACGCTGGTACCTCCCTATAAATTTGATTATAACACCAGAATTGACCGTCATAAACGAATTGATGACAGTCCCCTATATTCGCGTTTGCGTTAGTATAAGTTGTCCCTACGTCCCCCGCTACGTGTATGTTTATACCATTACCGTTGAACGTTATACCGAAACTGTTCATCTGTCTTATGTACAATACCTTCCCGTTATTTGGTGAAGCTGGAAGTGTTAAGGTTATGGGGGATGTATTGTAAGATGAAATCCACACATCGGTTCGCATTAAATTTGACGTGGAGTTTAATTGCCTCGACCTAAGGTTGAGTGATGCAATTTGACCTGAAAGTATGTCCAGAGCAATATTGTCACCACCACCGTTAACCTCCAGTATAAGTCCGTAGTTCGTAAATAGCGGAGCTTCTTCGGTATTCCTGAATAACCCAACGGCACGAAGTCCTGTAACAGCAGATAGCACATTCGCTCCTATCATAGCGGTCGCTTCTTGATCTACACCGAGATTTTCACGGGCAATAATGTAAGCTGATCCGTCTTCATTAATTATCCCACCATCAGATATAATCCAGTTCCCTATTCTTCCGCTAAGAGCTTCGATTACACCCCTAATGAACGCATCTGTCATCCATACTTGTCCTCCATGATTAACACGGAATTTATTGGATTCCGGATCGTCTATCGTTCCACCAGCCCCAAACCGTAAATCGGTCAATTCTTCTCCCAAACCGCTAACAAATGCGGTTTGGCCTGATATTGGATTTCCAACGACCAACGCTCCGGTAAGAATGGCCAACTGACCTATGTAAGTCCTCGCAAACTGGTTAATAGCTGCAGCCCGTGCGATCTCATCCAAAGCCGCTTGAGTATGCTTACTAGCTTTGCTCTGCTCTTTGATTGCTTTTTTGTTCTCCCGTACTTCAATCTGGATACGCTCCTGTGTTGTATATGGAATAAAATCGTTTGCAAGTTCGACGCTATACTGCATTCCTGACCAAAGTGAGTTATCTAGATAGAATGCGAGTGGGTAGTTAACTGAAGTTACCCTAATAAGCATGTCAACATTTATATCAGTGTCTATAATTCGTATCCTGTCACCAGGGTTTAGTACATAACCATTACGTTTAAAGTGAAGCACATCAATAGTAAGATCGTATGCAACCCGAGGAAATTTACTCTCGTCAAGAAAAGCTTGCGTTTCAGTGGTTAGTCGAGATATTGCTTCATCTACATATGATTGAGGCAACACGATATCCAATAGCTTGTAATTGTCACCTGCCTTGGCTTGAAAATTGGAGTTGGGCATAGACAATCCCGTACTAGTATCGGTGTTCGTTAAGTAAGTTATGGTCTTCGTAACAGGATCATATTCCGTAATCTCAAACTCATACCCAGCTAGCTCACCGTTATCGAAACTAATCTTTGCTGTTAAACCAGGCGCTAATTGATCTTTAATATTGAAAGGCAAATCAGCATCCACTAACATGTTGAACTTTGTTTCTGGGTCGTAAGGGGTAACGCTGGTTACTGTACCGGTACGGGTTGGGTAAATATCTTCGTTGACATATTGACCTTCAATAATTCCGTATAAATCGATATTAGCTTCTAATGGGGAGTCTAATTGCAACCGTGATTTTGTGTAACCTGTTGGGAGATTTCGTGAACCTCCAATACCATAAACACGTGTTACCACATTCTTATCCTCGACATAAGAACGCGCAAGACTGTAAAGACCGTTACCCTTTCCGTATTGTAACACGATGTCCGTGTCAACACCTGCTTTTGCCACAAGATTAATCCGCTTGCCCTCAGGACCATCGAAAAAGAACTCCATTTTTTGCTGCTCGGTAAACGTTGTCAACGCAACACGGCACGATGAGTCACTGATAGTTAAGTGAATCTCGTCCATCACATCTACTTGACCTTTTGTCCATGTGGGGTCAATAGAGTTCATGTTTTCCAGCCACAGATTGACAAAGTCATCCGGTGTCCCGAAAAAGGGCGCGTTGCTATCCCCCTCGATCATGAATATCTTGTTGTACGATGTATAGATAGGATGCTCGAACGTAATGTTATATGCATGGTTGGTAGTGTGCTCGACTTTCTCGTAGTTAGGTACCGTGTTAATCGTATACTTGATTCCGTTGTAAACAAGGTAGTCCCCGATCTGAACATTCAGGATTCGGGGAACTACTAGGTTGGATATAACTATCTTATGCTCGCTCATTAAAGCGTGCTGGAAAGATATATCCCGTGTTAATGGAATAGTCTCAATAAGAGCATTATTTCTGTAGAGTGTGACCATCTAAAAGTTGTTCAAAAAAGGTATTAACACATCTGCCATCCTTTTATACCCTGAAAGAGTTGGGTGCAAGTAATACGGAATATCTTCCTTATCTCCGATAAATATTGGTCTGTTAATGCTGTTTATCCCCACTGTGTGATACCAGTCGCAAACGGGTAAATTATAAAGGTCACCTACGCTTTTTATAGCATTAACATAATCCACAGAAAGAACCGGCTCACCTTTATAAGGCCCCGGAACATCAGATGTTCCGCTTTCATTATAATACCCTATTATGGGAGTCATTAGATATATTCTAATGCTAGGATTCTGACTCAAAATATATTCAACTGAATCTTGCAAAGCTCCTAGGAAGGTTGTCACTGTAAATGTGCCACCTATTGGCTGTAACGTCCCGATAGGAACGGCCTTTCTGTGGTCATTTGCTCCGCTAGTTATGGTTGCCGCCTGAACATTTGCATAGTTAGAGTATCCTCTTATAATAGTTCTAATACCTGGCATGTCGTAACCACTAGCCCCCTGATTGTCGACATTACATCTTAGCAGATTGCGCATGTATGAAATGTATCCAACAGCTATTTTCGGATTTTCAACATTTGAGGTATTATATACTCGGCCATCATACCATGTAATCGAATCTCCAAAAGAAACGAACGTTTTTCCCGCCCATTTAGATTCAGGTATAACCATAGCGCCGGCTATTTTACTTGTGACATTGGATAACATCACGTTTTGCTCACTGAAATTATCGGTCTCAGAAGGTTCTTTGACAGTAAAAGAAACAAAAGCCGCGTCTGAAGGAGCCGTAAAAAAGTATGGGTATATGCCAATATTTTTATTGTATCCAACTATAACTTGACCATTAGCATTGTAGATAGCGATGTTCTTTGCAGTGTATAGTATCGGATTTCTAAGACCATACAACACATATTTGACGTTAGGCCTGATCGGAGCATAAACAACCGTTTTGTATCCGGAGGCTCCTGGTATAATCGCACCTGAAGTTTGTAAAGCTGTGTTGTCTTTCAAATATTCAGATATATTTACAGCAGACGTAGGCTCACTTAAAGTTATAAGCTTATTTCTAGATACTTCGTCTATTATGTTGTAACCATTAATAGCGAACACTTCAGGATCATTAGTAATAGATGGTCGGTAAAGTATTGCGTTTGTTATGCTGTCGTTATCCGTTTCAGCAGGTTCTTTGGCCGTGAAAGACAAGAATCTTGCATTGACATGAGAAGTAAATAAATGTGGATATGATGTTATGGGGGCAGCCATTCCCGATATAATATTCTTATTTGAATCTAGTTGTACGTACGACTTACTACTTGCGGCAATCGGATTATTAATACCATATATAGTATAACGGGTACTACCCTCAATAGGCACTTCTACAAACGATGCATATCCAGCTCCATCTACCACGGCCCCCTGTGTTGTTATTGCTTTTCCTTGCTGAAGGTAAGGCCCGATATTTACAGAATCCAAAAGCCCTATGTCAGACTTAGTTAAAAAGTCGGCCTTGGGGATAATTGTCTTTGACAGAACTAGGGAAGAACCATCGTTCACGACCTGATATATAAAGCTGTCTCCATTTCCATCAGGATTGGATGGAACATATAAGTACTTGTCACCTGAAGGTCCATAAGATGCACCCAAAATTGTCGGATTATAATATCCTTTAGGCCTTTGTGATGGAACGAAATTGTCAGTAGGAGCAATGTTTCCCTGGAATCCGCCAACAGCACCGTCTATAGTCTGTGTATTTTTTCTGATCTGATCCACCATATCGTTCATTTCTTGATACAGAAACGGATCGCCAATTTTTTTTACTGGTATGTTGTCTAAAGCCATTTTAGAATAGAATTATGTCGTTAAAAATCATTTGGTTAAATACAGTAGCCGGTAGTATCGGCAGTATATTCGGAAAGTCATCGGAAAACTGAACAGGTATTCTCATGGCAGATTGACCAGTTCGGAATACTCTTCCTATTGTAGTAATCCCCCCTCCTCCGATCATCCTTAATCGCATACGGACATTTACCGGCTTGAATACGAAGTCATGATAGACTTTACTGTAAAGTTCGGTTCGGAACGCATTGTAGTAATCCCTCAAATCATCCCCCGTGTCGGCTATTTGTAGCATAGGTAATGTCAATTGACGCGCTTGTAGCACTATTGGTGACACCTCGTCCACTTCTAAACCATCCTCACCACCCCAATCATAGGTATATCTATCTTTGGGAACAGGGAGCGTAAACACCTCATTGTAAGTCCCTGGCTCGAACACTATCCCATAGCTTTCGTATGCGTCACGACCGTTTATTTCGCAGAACCCTTTCATTATCCTAAGTCCCTCCCTGTTTTACCTTTATCCCCAGTGTTTTTAGCAATCGCAATCAAGTAACCCACTGCCGTATCGAGCCTATCTACAGTAGCAGCGGTATTTTTTTCAATGTTAAGTGCTGTATTCAAACTCTTTGTAGCCATATTCAAGCAGTTTTGCTGTATTTTAGATTGCAACTGGGCTTCACTGTACAGGTTTTTAGTGATGGAGTAAATGTTTAATTGCGCTCCCATCCACTTGTTTGCAGTGTCTTCCGTTATCGATCTATTGATCTGCCCCGTAATACCTTTATCGCTTTCCTGCGAGTTTTTAGACAGTCCGAGTCCTTTATAAGCTTCATCCAATGCTTCATTGAAATCCTTACCGGCGTCTTCCAATTGCTTTCTCCAAGAAGTGAAATCGTAGCCTACAAGAGAATTGTCATTGCCTAGCATATATTTGGTAAGGTCATCCGTCATCTTCTTCATGAGAGGCTCGATGAGCTTTAGCTTTAAGCTATTTGCTAACGCGTTCTTAATAAACTGATCAAAGGTGTCGTTCAACGCTTCTATTCCGTTTTCCCCGGCTTCAAACGCTGTCAATAATGCATTGGCAAGATTATCTGATAGTTGCTTGAAATTAGTCTGCAACAGTTGCTCGCTTACCGTTTTTTGCAGGTCCTGAATAGCGTTGTTAGCTGCGATTATCTGATCGTTGTATGCGTCGATAGCGTCCTTATCAGCCTTTTTCTTCTTGCTTTCGGCATCTCTCGCAGCTGTCAGGTTCTTAACCTGCTCCTGTAAATTTTTCACAGCGGCCGCACTATCATCATAGTAAGACGATCCGACGCTGTTTTCGATGGACCGTTGAAGCTGATTATATTGCTGCTCAAGGGAACGTAATGCCTTTTGATAACCTTCGATCTGCTTTTGGAGACGTTTGTCTTTTGTATTAAATAAATCAATTACAGATGTGATGGTCTTTATTGCACCAGTTATGATTCCTGTGGGATTTTTTGTGGTAGCGAAATCAGCAAGTCCTTTAGAAAACTCAGACAACCCTCCTGTTATGTTGGCCAGTTTTCCAATTGTCTCTATCAATCCCTCACTTCCGACTCCTATTCGTTCCAGTCCATCACCTACTGACCCTATTATTGCTGAAATACTAGCAAAAGCTTCCGCACCAGTAGAACCAAGTTTTTGAAGAGATAGCTTTTTGTCGGCTTCCGATGCTGATGTGTCTTTAAGTATATTTTTATACTCTTTTAAGGATTTTGCAAAGCCTATAAACGGACTGGATAAATCCAGTTGCAATGTGGCATCTTTAATTTGAGCCATCATATTTTGATATTCCTTTACAGTTAACTTCCCCGTCCTGCGCTCAAAATCTACTCGCCTTTCAGCATTTTTTAACCAATCGATTGCCGCTTTCCGACCTAAAACATTAAGGACATTAAAAGTTTCATCCCATTGATGTTCCTGCTTTATAGCAGACGCGGTTATCTCGCTTATTTCTTCCTTGGCATTCCGCCTCAAAGCATTCAACTGGTCCTCAGAAGCCTTGCCCTTTAGTCTGGTGATGTCATCTTCTAGACGCTGCTGGACAGACCTGATTCTGTCTGCATATGTCTGAGCTTCCTGCAACGAACGACGATATAGCTCAGCATCCCGTTTCTGCATCTCTTTTTGAGCTGCTGGAATAGCTGTTCTATTCAGGTAATCGCGTGTTTTATTAGCTTTAACGCTGGTGTCAGAACTCGCAGGCATTAAAGAACGTAAGTAATCAAGATAACTCTCAAACCCTTGAATGTCTTCTCTAAAGGCTTCGTTTGCTTTCTCTTTACCCACCTGCTTTTTGTATTCTTCGTACTGTTCAAACAGAACCTTCTTTTGTTCGATCGTCTGCTTTTCAATTTCAAGTTGCTGCTTGGACACCAGCTCATCTATCTCCAATTGTTGAGAAACTGACAAACCGCTCGTGTCACCTTAAGGCCTTTGTTCCTGGATTCCTTGTAGAAGTCATTTACAGTACGGAGTATTTCAGCATATTTATCCTTTACTGCCTGTATTTCCTCCTCATCATGGCTCAGTTGTTGACGTTGAGCTTTTTTATTGATCTCATCTATTTTAGCCTGTAACTCCCGTTGCCTTTTCAAAGCAGCTTCCCTTGCTCTTTTGGCTTTAGCATCTTCTTCCTCAGACAACTGAATAGGGATAATTTCTTCTTTGGGTCGGACAGCTATCAGCATTTCGGCTGCATCTTTGAATTTCCTTAGCTCATCGGCAGCTCTTTTAAGTCCACTACCGCTACCTTCCTTAAGAAGACCGTCTTTAACTGCTTTATCGGTTTTTGCTATTTGCTTTTCGGCTGATTCCAATGCAGACGACAATACGTCTACCTGTTCCGACAATATCTTTGCACTGGCAGTAGAAAAGTCTATTTTTCGAACTTCATTCAATACGTTAACAGTCTCGCGAAGTCTGCTATTTCCGGCTCTAATTTCGTCGGCTACATCTCCTCCAAAGGGATTCATCCGAGTAAAGAACTCATTTGAACTTGTTGCGGTTACTTGCTTTGTTATCCATTCCAACGTATCGGCGAATATTCCTGATATCTTAGCGGCAGCTCGGCCTAGAACACCTGTGCCATTTTCTATAGATAAGACTAAGTTGTTCCAAGCAGTACTTATTCGAGAAAGTTGGTTTTCCAGCTTTCCAGCCGCAGTTTCAAACTCCCTATCCATGGCACCTGCGGCTTCCGAGGCGGTATTCAAAGCGTCAGTCAACACCCTATAGCCGTTGGTAGCTAAAGACGCTATGACTCTTGTATCCCTAACAGCGGTTATACCAATATTATTCAAGGCCTGATTAACGCTACCGCCTGACTTATCAATTTGATTTAATCCTTTGATGAAGTCATTGAACACACTGGACGCATTTTCTCTAAATTGCCTTTTTAGCTCCTCTGCGCTTTTTCCCGTAACCTGAAGAATGGTACTAAGGTTTTTCCCTGTACGAATAGACTGTTCAAATACTCCAAGCGTACGGTTGAACGTTGAACCTACCAATTCGGCCTCAATCCCAACAGCTTTAGTTGCGGTCGCATAGGCGAGAACTTCTCTGCGCCCTATTTTGTATAGACCTGTATTCTGAGCTATCTGGGTCGCATTCTCCAATATTTCCTTTTCTGTCGCAGCGAAATTGTTGCCTAGGTTCACTATTTCGTCACCAAAGTCTGCGACATTCTGAACACCTCCATCTACCAATGTTAGAAGCCTTGCTATCTGAGATCCTCCCTCTTCTCCTTGAATATTAGAAGCAGTTTCCAACTTTGCCAAGGCTTCGGTGAACCGAAGTATGTTCTCTGTTCCCTTTACTCCCAATTGGCCGGCTACCGTAGCGTATTCCAACAACTTATCGCTTGAGACCACTTGTAACCTACGGCTCAATTCAACAATACTTTCACCTAACCTATCCAATTGCTGTCCAGCGATACCCGTAGTTTTACCCACATTCAATAGGCCGCTGTTAAATTGTATGACGGTGGAAGCATTTCCCTTTATAAGAGCGTAAAGGCTTGCCAAACCTGTTATTGCCAGACCTATAGGAGTAACAAGAAATGCCATCACATTCTTACCTATTCCTATCAGTGAGGTGCCTAGTTCTCTGAATCCACCTGGCTTGGAAGCTATTTCCGTTAGGTTTACTCCCATCATAGCCAACTGGCCATTGATCCTAGCGAACTGTGGAGAAATAGCGTCTAAGGCGCTTCCGTAGTTACCAACATTTCGTTGATGCAGACCAAGCGTAGCATCGATCTTTTTTATCCCGCGATCAAGAACCTGAGTTTGCGAAACGAGAGACTTAGAACGCTGTTCTAGCATCTTGTATGCAGCTGAATTCTTAAGCCCTTGCCGTTCCAGATTGAACATCTCAGCAAGCACATCTTTGCTTCTTCTCCGAATAGCATTCAATGCCTGATTAAGCTGATAATACTCGCTGCTTTGCTGCTGTAACTTTCTCCTGTTACGTTCCGTCTGCGCCTCCTGTTGTCTCTGTAGCCGCAACTGTTCGTTAAGTAGCTTTACATGCTCTCTAGCTTGTCGATCGGCCTCTTTTTGGGCGGCAACAGCATTCTTATGAGCATCTTCAATCTTCCTCTGTGCCAATGCATATTCCTGGGCGGTAATGGCACCCTTTTTTAGCTCAGAATTAAGTTGCTGTTCGGCTACCTTAAGCTCATTTATAGCCTCTTTGTACCTTTGTGATTGGAGATGGCTTTTGGCGACTTCAGTAGACAATCTTGCCTGTTCTTCCTTTTGCAACATTATCTGCCTACGGAGATTGGCAAGATCCTCTATTTCCTTTAGTCTGGCCTGACGCTGCTGCTTTTCGATATTAGCAGATTGAAGACGTGTTTTATTAAGATCGTCTACTCCGGATGTAGCCCGTTTCGCTGCTTTAGCCAGTTCGTTTAAGCCTGATTCGACTTTTGAATTCTTCGTGATGTTCTCAAACATCTTGGCGAATTCCCTAGAACCTTCGGCCGATATTTTATGAAAACGCTCGAGCCTTCTATATGCTTCTGCATCATCTAGCTGTACTTTATACTTGATATCGGCCATGCAACAAAAGTCGATATAAGGCGTCTTTCACTGCGAATCCATCATTTTGTAATACAGCCTATTACAAAATATTTTATTATTTATTTTGATAAGTTAAGATAAGTTATTAATATTGCATCACGATAGTTCATTGACATGCGAAAAAGGGTTGGAACACAGTTAGTTTGGATTGATAATGATATCTTATAATTAGTGCCCAACCAGATATAATGGGGATATAGCTCAACGGTAGAGCGTTTGCAAAACTGTCGGTGATCAGCGAAGCTGTTAGACAGATAATTCGACAGAAGGCACGAGGTTCGATTCCTCAACTCTCCACGAGGTCGGTGGTTACTCTTTAGGTAATGACCTTTCAATAAAGCGTAAAGAGCGTGTAAATGAATTGATGCTATAAAACACGTTAAATGTTGGTCAGCATTCCCTTCGTTATGTGTGTGCAAACTTTCCTTTGGGTCAAAAGTGAAAGCAGGCGGGGAGATCGTCTAGAGGTGAGGACGCAGGCATAGTAAGGTCATAAATGACAACTAAAGGTCTGAAACGTTGGTTCGAATCCAACTCGCTCCACGAGTTTGTTTAGGTAGTTATAATACGTTTGTGGATTAGGGCTGTTGTGAAACACCCCTAATTTTTAAGGCACTGCTGGACAAATTGGTTAAGTCGTCGCCCTTTCAAGGCGGAGATTACGGGTTCAAATCCCGTGCAGTGTACAACCATTTGAGAGAGGGGTATTTGATTTATTGTAAGTATGATCTTGAGGGAGGGCATAAAGCATGAGGCTAAGGCCGTCCAGAATACGCTGGTTACTCCAACACTGTTTGAGGAGTTATAAAAAGGTAGGGACAGTCGAATCAAGATAGGAAAGCAATAGATTAGTAGCAAAATACCCCATTACAAGAAATACCGAGGGAGATGCTGGAAGCTTAGGCATAAGTTTAGGAAGCCCAGGTTGTGAATTTAGGAGTTGACACAACGTAAAGTCCGGCATGGCAATGGAAAGACATCGAAGGGGTGAAAGGCCCCTAATGTAAAGAAGAAATTCCGCATGTAAAATAGCAGATTCTACTTTGTAGCTGTGAAGGTTGAAACGCCCACATTGACGGAATATTAACGTGCCCCATCTATAGGTTTATTTCATAATTTAGGTTTAATTGGTTGACAGAAGCCCAGCATCGCCAGATGTCTGGGCTTTTTTTTATAGAATAAGCTTTAAAGTCGAATCTGTTAATAGCTCATTTGGTTGCACCCTAATTAACCTCCATCCCATCGATTGCAACAAATTACCCTTCTCCATATCTCTTTTTATACCGGTCCCAGAACTATGGCCGCTATTCCCCTTCATCCATATTCCCCCATCAACCTCTATTGCTATTTTGTGAGTCGGTATCGCGTAGTCGATTCGGTACTGGCGTTCTACAGCGAAATAGAACTCAGGCCAAACATCCAAGCCTAACTCCTGTTTGACCAGTTGAACAAAAGGATCTGCATACTTCTCTTTGTTTCGGATGTTCCTGGTATCATCAGTCCATCCCGTTCGAATTATTTTAGACTTATTCTTTTTGGGAGGCTTATAAGACAGTGCTTCCTTGGAGTCGGGACGATAGAAAACTCCTTCAATTTCAACCCATCCACGGGACTTAATCTCCTTAACCAGTGCGTTCTCCCACTTACTCATAGAAACGGCTTATACTCGCAGCTATTTTCGTTTTTCCAATAATAATCTTCGCCAGCGTTCAATAGCATTCTGCGTTCGACCTCATTAAAGGTTCTGGTCACTTCCCTAGCTTGGTCCATGGAGTGGAACAACTTATCGCTTCCAACAACATCTATAAACCTGTGAGGTGTAAGCCCCGAATTATGGATTCTCCTAGATAAGTCGACGTGCTCATATTTGCCCAAACCGAATGTAGTATCAAATCCGCCCACCACTTCCAAGCATTTACGCCTGAAATACATCATGCATCCACATCCTTTTTGATGAATCATAAATGATCCTTGTTGCACTGGACTGCCCCAACCTTCGGTACCGTCCCAACCTTCTGTAAAAGTGAAGCACAAATGGTTTATACCTGAATCTATGTAAGACTTATGCCAATTATACGCTTTGGGGAAACAGTCATCATCGAACAGGAACAAATGATCGGCGCCCCAATGGTAAGCCAATTCAAAACATTTGTTCTTAGCGCGTGGAATCCCTACCCGTTCCGGGAACTTAAAGCCTACTGTGCCGTGGGGAAACATTATGCCCTCTAGATAGTAATCATCGTAGCTGGCATCATCGACGATAAACAGCCTACATTCAGTGTCTTTATCTTCGATATCCACCGGCCAATATTTAAGCATGGCCATGATACATTTTCGAAATTCTTCGGGTCGGTTACGCGTTGTTATGCAGATTGCGATCCTCATTCTAAATCTGTTTTAAGCTGTAAATAATCTTATTGAACTCCCGTACGAACTTCCATCTTGGTGAAAGGCCATAAAAATCGGTTCTCGCATACGGGAAATGAACGAGGGGATACTCATACCAGTTACCCTCTTCGTTGTATTCGGGGCACATGTATTGCTTTCTGAACTTAAAAGAATCGAAATACTCAACTAATATGGTTTGATCGCTTACATGGTCTTTCCCTTTAGGTTCGTATGACATGAACAGCTCTAACAGGCGTGACCATCCTTGCTTTGTTCCGTAAGCAAAGCAGGGGACCATATTTTTGGAGTAAAAAGTAAGGTCTCCTTCTTTATGTCCATTAAAACCGTAACTCATTACGTCATAATCTGACATAAAGCCCTCTCCGATCTGTTCCATTGCAACCCATCTGAGTAGACATGCCAATTCGTACTCCTTATTATTTTTAGACGGAAACTTACTGAAACACTTCAAATAGGATTCGTACTTTGGATTCTCTTTCGCCTGACTCAAACCGATGACAACCGGTTCCCATCCGTTGCGCCGCCAATTTTCCTTCCAAACCTCAATAAGCTGCTTTTGATCGCTGTTTCCATGCAGCGAATCGAATATTTCGTGGTAATAGGTATATACCTTCATGCTATTGTTCTTAAATTCTGATCAATGAATTTCTTTGTTGCGGTACACATCTCAGGAATGGACGCATATGAGCCAATATGATCGATAAAGGCCGCACACCTTCGGAAGTATTCACCCATCTCGTTCCACTTGGAGTAGTCGTATCTCGTTTCATGCCATTTATGGGTAAATACCGGTGCTTCTTTGATTACATCAATATCATATCCTGACTTAAGGATCGCCAAAGGCACGTAGAAATCCCACCAAGGAAGTCCTAGCGCATACCCCGTATCGGTTATTCTATCTATATGATTCTTAGTGAATGCAAACACATCGTAACCGTGTGGGAAAGGATTTGATCCGTTGTCGTGTCGTACACCCATGACGAACCTATCGGACAGAAGCGATTTTGAGAAACAATTGATGTCTTCAATGGCTATGTCTGAATTAATGAGAACGAAACGATCGAAATCAAGATACTTGGCCCACCTGGTAATTGCTGCAACGCGTGGATATTTTCCTTTTGCAATATCCTCGACATCAAGCTCTACGAAGGTGACACCCTCTATGTGTGCCAAATCTCTTATCTCTTTGGCTGTATTGAAGCTTATTACAATCCCTTTAGTCCATGTTTTAATTGCCTCAATTTGCTCCTTTAGCCTGTCATAAGGATTTATTGAAGTGGCATAAAACAGCCTGCAGCCATCAAGATCGGACGGGTAAACGTTTTTATATGGCGTGGGGGTCTGTTCATAAGAACAATAATTCCTGACGTTGCTACCATGAAAATGCTGCGTTCTTATGCTGAAACAGGGATTTAGAACACTGTAACCTGACACGGACAATCTATGTGCGATAGAATTGTCGCTACCCGGTAGACCCAAATAGAAGTCGCAGTTAGCGACGTGCTTCACCCATCCTTTGAAAACCCATGCGTCCTGACTATCGCATCGCATGAATAGTGCATCATCATTATACCTGCTTAGCGCAAAACACTGATTCTTTTGAACCTTTCCCAGCAGACTAATAGACTTACGATCGAAATAGATATCCGAATTGGCGACTACGTTGATATCCTCATCATAGGTAAATTCGTTTATATATGAGAAATAATCTCTGAACGTAGGCCGACGGTCGGTAATTATGTTTTCTACACCAGTTACGTTCCTCCCTGTGTTGTTTATAGCAAATACCCTATCGAACGTACCTATGTTTAGGTTTAAACAATCCTGTAGTTCTTCGGCTCGTGCTGCGGAAACATCATCGTATATGTTTATGAAAAGGTTAGTCATGTCCTATACCCCTAGCCCTTGAGATACCCGTTGCCCTATTTCCCATAAGGACATAGTGGCGTTTGGTGAATAACTTTTGTTTGATTCGTTGTTTCCGGAGGAGTCCGTGTTCTTTTCTTCCGGTGGAATGGTAGCGTTCATCATCAATAAATTGAGAAAGCTGACGCCATACATGGCTTCATGCCAGGATAAACCGTAATATTTGATTACGTTCCTTGTCCTTGACCACGGGCTTGAGTCCCTATAATGTCCACCATCTTTATGTTCCGTACGAATGTCATAATACCGAAAAAAGAGTCGAAGTCTAACCCCCGGTAGACTATCTTACATGCTGTTGCAAGCTCGTATTGCTCAAATTGATACCATAGCGCATCCAATAACCATTTCGGCGGTTTACCTTCCTTATTGTGAACAGCTATCGCGATGGACTCGATTATTGACGGCAGATTCTCTTTTACGATACCGTATAATAGACCGTCAATGTCTTCGACAACATCTTTGGTGATTTTAAGCTCATCATAGATTGCAACGATATCATACATAGTCGCAGCACATGGGGCTTTTATCGTAAGCATCCGAGTCTTCGGCAATATGCAGAGAAAGGCGAGCACCTTTTTCCACCATGTGGTGTATTTTATTCTGATTTTCTTTAGCTCGGTAGGACGATCGGTAATTGCCTCGGCTATTTTACGGGGAGTAGCGTCTTCCCCTTGGAATTCTTTATCTTCTTTCATAAATGGTAAGGATTAAGAACCTACTCACCGCCTTACCTTCGGCTTTCGGTTCAGTTTTTTAAGTGGCCGGATTGGCCGCAACGAATTTGTAACCCCATGGAGATACAGCGTTTCCGCTTGCATCGGAAGGAGTGGTTACATCGCCTGAAAAGTTCAATGCAAGAAATCCTGTCTTCGTAAGAGGATTTGTAAATCCCGCACTCATAGCCAGGGCCGGTGCCTCGAAAACGAATTTCTGACCCTCGAAAGGTTTAGAAGTAAGCCTGAACGCCAAGTAGTAGATAGACTCATCATCCGCTGAAGCATTGAATTCAGTCGCTCCTGTGGTGATCTCACCTTTGAACAGAAGGTTTGCATTGTCAACTTTAAGGTTCAATGAGTTTCCTACCACTGTTGGAGGATCCGTTTCACCAGGTAATACCCAACGTACACCTGCCTTGTCTTCGACACGTACACGTACTTTTTCAAGTGGAGGTATATTGAGGTTCACAGAACCCATTTCGATGTCGTCTACCTTAACCCAACCTGTGGTTGGCATGGCGCCATTTGCGGCCATTAAAGCAAACTCCATCGATTCTATCCCTGTTACAGCTGCCATAATATTTTAGTTTGTGCCTTATTAGGCGATTAATTATTTTGTTAATTGTTCCTGTCCTGACGTAATGCATGGTACCTGATCCTGATATTGAAGAAATGGCCCTTACTTTCCGGAATAATCTCACCTGCTCGCTCTAGATAGAAATGGCTGTTGTATAGCCAACTATCATCAAGTAGTTCAATTGCAGCACTCCCTAGTTCGTTAAGTCGATCGTAATTTGGCTGGGTGTTGTCTACTGCGTTCGGTATGCCCGACGGTAGATTCTCAAGATTCGGAACGTGAATGTTCACATTAAAAATGCCGTCCTGAATCTGCTCTGCACTTAATACAAGGCAGCTGATGACAACATCCTCCATTTTACTGTTGAGCATTCGACTTTGCTTACTGACCTGGCCTGTCAAACCCGTAGTAGCTGCAAAATTCCCGGCAATGAATACCTGATAGATTTCGTTTATTCCGTCAAATGCTGTCTTTATCGTCTTATCCATCAGTCTACAAAGATTTCATTAAGAGCCTGTTCAAAGTACTGTTCGTAGTTTCTCATCGCTCCTGACAATACATCGAATCCCTTCCCTTCGACCCAGCTGGCGTATTCCATCCCAGCAACCAAAATCACTGCCCATCCTTTCGATTCTCTCAGAACTGAGAGCGCTGTATTAAGTCCGGTTTGGAGTCCTGTTGATTTATCCGTCCCGATATCCGCAAGTTTGAAATCCCGATATTCAACTCGACCGTCCCGAATTACGATGAAGCCTGTTGAACTTTCCAGATTGCCTGTATGGTTATCGTACACTTTTTCCGCTGCAGCTCTTTCCCTTGCAATTTGAATGGCTCTTTCAGAAACCTTGATAAAAGCCTGTAATGTCAGCTCATCGAGATCCTTTTTGATCTGCGCATCCAACTGCTGTGCTGAGAACTGTGGGACCAAACTGAACATATTACATCCCTCCTAAGCAATGAAGCTGCCCGATGTGGAAATCCAACAACTCCTGTTCATAAACTATCACCGATCCCGATTTATCGAATGCCGATACTATTGTTCCCGTCAGTATCGGCTCCGTTCCAACAGGAAAAGCAATATCGAAACGGAAAAGAACTTCCGATCCGTCTTGCTTCTTTAAGTATTTGGTGCCTCTTGCTGGTCGGAATCGGCATTTTACCTCCTTATTTCCGTAGACCAGCCTATCAGGATATTGCTCAGGAACTACCATCTGTCAGAAATACTATTAATGATCGCAACGCCGTCCATGTCGTCTTCTTCGTTCCACCGTGCCAGTAGGCCTGATCGAAGTCTTAAGAGGTCTGACACGTCTTGCTGTGTAATCTGGTAATCAAGTTCCCTAACCGACTTTGGTTGAAAACAGACAAACAGAATAAGCCCCGCTAAAGCCAGGTCGATTCCTTTCCGGTTAATGTCTGAGGATGGGTCGTACTCGCTATCTGGTTGCAGGTTTTGTTCGATAAGATTCAAATCAATGGTGTCTTCTGGAACTGGTTGTGCAATCTTCGATTTGAGGGCTTCTCTGTTTGTCATGTCCTAAGTATTAGGTGGCCGGAGTGTTAGGGTCCCATTTCAACAAATAAATGTTGTCAACATTGCCGATAACAGGAATTGCCCTAGCTTGAGCTGTGGTAAATTCCTTCAAAGAAGGGCGATTTGTTGAGAACTTCGATGCTAAAATGTATTCATCAGCTACTTGATAGGTAACTCCAGGTACCGGTCTGCTTGCTTCTGCTAGCCGTGCCCACACCAATGATCCTACCAGTCCCGATTTAGTGAATATGATTGCCCCATCGTCCCAAGGCGTTACGTCCTTATCAACACCGTTTTTCTGAACAGTAACTTTACGTTCTACAATCTCAATCTCAAAACCAAGTTGATCCTTTAAGGCCGCATTGGCTTGAGTCAAAGAAGGAGTCGGAATATTTGCGTTAGAACCAACATACCCGATGCTGAAAGCATAAAGTTGCTTAATAGCGTCTGTTGCCGCTATCGATCGCCACGTTTTGCGATTCATGTACGCAATGTCTACGGCATTCTGGTCCTTTTGAACTTGATCCAGTACCGTATCAAAATACGCTAGTGGATTTGCGTTAGCCCCCCAGTTATTTGGCGCTGTGAACTTGTGATTTGCTAAGTATCCGTAGTCAACACGAACTCCGGTACCGACGTTATCCGCGTCCTCTATCAGCGTTATTCCCGTGGAGAAACCGCGAAGAAAAGCTAGCTCGTTTTTCTCATAAATACCCCCGATTGCTCTAGGCGTATCCTCGAATAGCTTAGCCACAATTTGACTTTCCGGACGTTTCAACGCGACCATATCGTCAAGCTCAGTCAATTGCTGTTCATTTAATGTGAACTCGATTCCCATTTTAGGAATGTCGCCACTTGCTGAACGAATTTTTGGTCTTGACTTCAAAGGAAGGCTAGAATCCATTGCGACGTAATCTGCCGCAACTATTTTGTCCGAAATGTTTTTAGACTCCCATTTACCGGTTATTGAAAAATCTTTCTTCAACAGCCTACGGTGCCAATAAGGTAAAGGCGGTTTTTCACCGTTTAAAGTGGTAACCGTTCTGATAACAATACCTGGGAGGTATTTTTTGGCCCATTGAATAAATAATGATTCCTGCATGTATTAGTCCTCCCTAAAGTCTATTAGCGGTAATGCAGCTTTTACCGCTGTCATGATCGATGTCATCGGAAAAGGTGCCGCCGCTGGGTTTACAGTGCCTCTCACCATGATACCGGCAAAAGGTTTTTTGGTTAATATTGTGGCTATGAGAATGCCTGCATACGAATGCCCAGATGGTAAAGCCGCATAAGCGGTTCCTCCTGCATTCAAAGGCATTGGCTTGTACTCATTAGTCGCATCTTCTTTTATGATAACATGACCGGCTTTTAACACCTCTGGGGTATAGCCGGTAACGTCAAGAGAGCGACCGCCACGAATCGATTGGAAGTTATCTACGATAACGATCGAATCGTTACCGCCATATAATTCTTCCGGCTCGTTAGCTAGATTTACTACTGCCATCTTTCTAAATGTTAAGTGCTTGTGAAACAGCATCCAATTCTTCTTTGGATGCCTCTTTAACTTTCCCTGATCCTCCAGTACTAAATCCTCTTGTCGGCTCATCACCGCCCAGACCTGCATCTGATTGTGCCTGAATCTCATCAGCAACATCCTGTTCGATATCAGCTAGGTAGCTGGTGAAATCGTCATCTGAAACGATTACGTCTTTCATTCTGTCGAACTCACGGAGTGTACGAGCTTTGAACTTTTCAGGCGCATCTTTCAATTTTGCTTCGAGTTGTTGACGACGAGTCTGTGTGGCGCCCTGTTTTTCAAATGCAGACAGCTTATTTGTTAAGCTTTCTATGACCTTATTCTGTTGATCAGAATACGTTTTGAACCAAGCAGGCATCTCACCATCCTTGCCATTTCCTTTGTCCGTTGCAACCGCTGCCGGTTTAGGTTTGGGCGTGTCTTCCTGCTCATCTTCGTTCTCGTCCTCTTGCTCAGCCCTAGCCCTGTCGGCATTCCGTTTGGCATCGTCCAAAGCTGCCAACTCCTTGAAGGGAATTACAGCATCCAGTTTGTCTATTTCCCCGTCGATATCGTCTTCGTTGTCCACTAGAGAGTCCAACTTGTCCGCTAGTCCGTTGATTCTGACATTTGATAAGTTAACATTGAGGCTCTTAGCCTTTGCCTTTAACTTTGCGATAATTTTTGCTTTTAATGACATAAGAATTTATTTGAGTTGTGTCCAATGGGGTAACTGCCCCACCGTGCGCACCTCTGTGCTATTGATGCGGTAAAGTTATCTATAATGATAACTATAGATAAGTTCAATAATATGTAATAGACTGATTACAAAAAAGAATTAGTTTATATCCAAACTTGGAGCATTGAGGTTACTCGCAGATTGCTAAACATTGCAAAGAAGTAGTCGAATCCGTAAGCACATCCCTCGTAGTAAATCCATCCATCGTAATACGGAAAGCAATACCAATATGGCTCTTTGATATCTGTTCTTTTTGTTCGCATTAGACACGGGTAATAGGATTCGCTATCGAATTTAACGAAACGGTGATTTGTGTTGAATCCGAGTTTGTTAAACGTCTTAACAAAGGTTTGGCCTCCCCAGCAGTTGTTTTTTGGGGAGGCGGCAATTATTTCTTCAATTGGAAGCCCGGTAAGGACAGCGATTACTGAGTGGTGATGATTACCAGGATAGTATCGCCATCTATCTAGTTCATATTTCTTGATTTGACTCATTGGCTTTATTCCTTTCATCCTGCGCCTTCTGCTCCTGTTCGATCAACTTCAATTCGTCATCTGAATTCTTTGTAAGAGGAGAATACTCGATCGCTGTACGCTGGCTTAAAATCTTGGCACCACCGGAAGCCTTCTGCAACAAGGACACCGTTTCCGCGTCGTCGTTTATACGATAAAGTGGAATATCATATTTTATCTGCATCGATTTGGCCGCGACTGATAGTGTAGTATCAATGGCTGCTGCGAAAGCGATCTGAAGATTGATATCCCTTTGGGTACCTCTGCCGTACTCACCGTCAATTTCGTCTTGGGCGGCTTGGTGTGCATCCATGAATACTCGATCGAACGCTACCCCTGATAAGCTTCCTAGTCCTTTCATGTCTTCCTTCGACATCTGGGGTGTTCTTGTACAAGTGAAAATAAACTGCGTCAGCTGCTCAATTTCCAATTTTATAGATTCAGGAGCGTGTTCCCAGGTAACGTACTTAACATCTGCCTTGCTATCGTTACCAACAGGTTTAATTTCGACTGCTTTCCCTGTTTCACCCTTTTTCAACATCTCCGCTTTCACATTACCGATGAATACGAGTGTTGGAGAGGCGTGATAGTCATTGGTATCTGCAAAGTTGCTAATAACGGTTTCCAGTCTCGCAATAGCCGACTGAACGTCTGCCCATGGCGGTGTAGGTTTCGAGTAGTAAGTGACAGGTATTTTTCCGTATGAATGGGGCTTTACCGACTCGATAATCCAACCATTGTTATTTCCGGTAGTACTGACTATAGTTTCGCCGGCACGGGCTTGTCTAAACTTGTAAATATGTGTACTGGAATATATATCAAATCGCTGGTCCTTGTTATCCCCATAGCCGTTGATAAGATCAGCGGATCCAACTAGGTCGCTATAGCTTCGTGTTGCCTCATACAGCCTTCCGAAGTATATAAGCTTACCATAGTCGTCAAAGACAGGCAGCAAAGTATCGCCTAACTCCGGAGAAAGTATTTTACATCTCATCCTAAACCGACCACCCTTTTTAACAAGGTCACCATAGTATCCCGATTCAACCGGTTGACTGTACCATAGCTTAGCAACCTGAAGTTCGTACAGCATTCTCCTAGCCACCTCTTTTTCGATAAGTTCGATCATATTGTCGTCTCGGATAAACTTAACCATGTCATATAGACGTTGCTCCGTTTCGTCCTTAGGATTTGCTTCTAACTGAATCTTACCCACGTTCATAAAAGAAACACGACGGTCAACAATAAGCTTCTGAAAAGGAATTCCGATGCGGTTAACTTCTTGATAGGTTCCGTCCTTTTTCTTTTTCTTCGGACGTTTGTCTATTGCTTCTTTGAAAACATCGTGTTGGGTGACATCGTATTCCTGCTTGGCAGTTGAATAACTGGGTTCAACGCTCCTACCCACTGTTTCAACGATCAATGGAAGATGAGGTACGGGCAGGTTGCTTTCTTCCGACTGTACATCTGCTTGCTGTGTTGTTTCTTTCTTCTTTGCCATTTTTAAATTGATTATGGGTAAGGGTTAGTTGAATGCATCGTAAACGTCGTCGCTAATTATTCCTGGCTCTTGCACCAATTCGAAATAGTATCTCATTATCACGACATCACGCCAGTCAGGAGAACGACCTATATTTTTTTTCACCTCTGCTTTTGGTAGAATTCTGAGCTTTCGTTCATCATCAGTCTTATAAGTTTTCAGCCATGAGAACTCTTCC
The DNA here is from genome assembly GCF_030372825.1 of Olivibacter sp. 47. Lineage (NCBI taxonomy): Bacteria > Pseudomonadati > Bacteroidota > Sphingobacteriia > Sphingobacteriales > Sphingobacteriaceae > Olivibacter > Olivibacter sp. 47. Next base: position 2,469,631 of record NZ_JAUCNR010000001.1, on the reverse strand, counting down.
TGAATAGTTTGTTTATCCTCTTCGCTTTCAATACACGCAAGCCATATCTGGTTCTTAGCGATGATATTCTGAGCAACCAGATATGCGCATTGGGTCTGTAAGTTTTGATAGTTTTCTTTGAACGGGTCGAACTGACTAGCCCTTCCATCTGCAAATCGTTCCTCGTTTTCCAAAGCCTCTTCCGAAATGATCGGCGACGAGTTGTTAACAAATCCTATGATTCCGCAATTATCGACAACTCCGCCTCCTACCCCGTCTTCGTCCGCTAAGCACTTGTGAGCAGGAACACCGTATTTGGCTCGCATCGCATTGATACAATCCTGTATCTGTGTTGTTGCTGAAATGTCGAATGAGTGCTGTTCTATCATGATCCATCCGTCCCATACGGTTATTCTAGCCTTATCCGAACCGAACCTCGCGACATCGCATATGATGAACCTTTCTCCAATCGGCTTAACATGGCTGTTTGTGAACATGGCCATGATGTTATCGTAAGTACACATCGACGTTGGATCATCATGTACTCCCAGTTACCGTTGAGGAGACGTTCTTTTTTAGCCTTGTCTTTTGTTCTTTTAAGCCTTTCAAGGTATCCTTTATCGATGTGAGGGTTGTCCTGAACAAAAGCCGCTAGGTACTTCATATGGGGCGGCAATGTTCCCTTCTTGTTAGGCAGATAGAACGTGGTATACATCCAGTTCTTTTTAGGGTTGCAGGTGATAAAGAGCTTTCCTATCAATCCGTACTTTTCATTGTACTGCCTACCTATACGGGTTTTAAGAACGTCATAGGCTCCGAAATCGATCTCCCCGCCTTCTTCTATCCAACCACCTGTGTACTCCGTTGAACCAAATCTCTCATAGACAGGATCTCGAGGAAGGAACTTAAGCTCTAATAGGTCAATTCTGGCTCCATTCTTAAACCGTATAAAGTTCTTTTGACCATTATACTTGAAATCTATTCCGTTACGGATGCCGTATTCATTTGCTACTTTAAAGAACGTTATGAGGGTTGATTCGGTGATCCTCTTCAACTCCTCGCGACCGATAAACCATCTTGTATTCGGGTAATTAAGGCACATGTACATGAGCCAGCAGCATCCGGTCCAAGATTTTGCACCACCTGCCGCACCACCATACAGAAACTCCTCGGTTACATCGTCTGTCAAAATCCGTAAAGCTTCTTCCTGCTTTACGTGCCTTCCCTTTGGGGTATCGACTATAAAGTCGAAAATCCCTCTCTTGAAGGATATGCCCTGGATAGTCGTTACATCCAGCTGTGATAGAAGCTCATGTAATTTTTCATCAACCATTTTGCTTTCTAGCGGCCAATAAAGCCTTTATCACATCATCCGATAGCTTGTCGGGATCGATTTTATTTTTATCCTCAATCTCTAAGCTATCTTTGTACATCCCGTGGACGCGTGCAATTTTATCTAGCATCGCATCAGCAGCATACAATTCGACCTTAGGCCCAAATTCGCTCCATTGCAAGCTCTTGATCTTACCAAATTCCTTGTCTTTAGCCAGCTTCACCAAGTCAATTTGAACGTCATCAACGAGTTCGGGATCACCGTACTCTATTCGGTAAGCCTTAGGGTTTCTTTTCAATTCAAGTTCAAGCCTTAGTATCTCCCTCTGCATATGCTTCATATTCTCTTCGTGGGCTTTAGCTTCTTTTGGATTGAGGTCTGCTAGCGCCGCGAATTCCTGTTCAAACATCATCTCTTCCCTTTTTTCCGTGATTACGACAGATAGCTTCTTCTTTACCTTTTTCCTTCGTTCTACCTTCCGAATAACCAGGTAATCGTTAAGAGATGACCTGGCTATATCACTCATCATCTTAGCAGTTTCCTCGGCCGAAAGGCTCAATTCCTTCAATCGACGGTCTATGATGGTTTTCAGGTAAGGTTTCGTAAGGTTTTCGTATCCGATCTGTTTTGCGCAGTTCGCTGAGTAACCCGCTCGAATTGCAGCCTGAGCAGCATTAAAGTCTTTCAGATATTCTTCAATGAAGCGAGTCTCCTTGGTAGTCAATCCTTTATTCTCCATCGCGATACCTCCTCACTATCTGGTCAACTTGGAAACGGAAAACCTTATCCACTTCGAATAGTTCTTTTGCAACTTTGATTCGGTAAGATGCCTTCTGATTGTAGCTTAGGTCGAGGACCCGATATATCAGGTCGCATACTGAATTTTTGGTTTTATCACCGATGAACAGTGATTGAGGGGAATAAAGCTTTAGAATCGATGCGACGAAGATGATTTCGTCGCGATTCTTTTTTCCGGTTATGGAGCAACCCACTGTCTGGTCGTAGATTTCCCGAACTATTCTTTCGTCCACCTCGGAAGCCGACAACAGCTTCCTATATCGATCGACATCGATGTAAGGGTGCTCTTTTACCACAAATTTGAGTAGCATTGCTTCCGTCATGGTGCAAAGCTATAACTTATCTATATTTATCTAAATTGATAAGTATTGATTTGTGATCAATCAGAATGGTTCCGAGTCATCAGTCATATCAACGAACCGTCCGTTAGGCATGATACCGTTGAACGGAGAATCGAAAGGGTTGTCTTCAAACGATGCCTGTACGTTGTCGCTGAATCCCGAGTCGAGGTCATAGAATCCGGTCGTTTTACCGACAAACCTTAAAGCGACATCGTCCGTGGCTCCGTTTCGATGCTTCGCGATGATAAGCTCGGCCATCCCGGCAGTCGGTCTACCCTCTTCATCCTCCGTTATCCCATAGTATTCGGGCCTGTAAAGGAAGCAAACGACATCTGCATCCTGCTCGATAGATCCTGACTCTCGGAGGTCGGATAGCATGGGTCTTTTGTTGTGACCTGCACGTGATTCAACTGCGCGGCTCAATTGTGATAGGGCGATAATGGGGATATTAAGTTCTTTTGCTATAGCTTTTAATCCCCGTGATAGACTGCCTATCTCCTGTTCGCGGTTACCCCCTTTGTTGGTTTTACCGATCATCAGCTGCAGGTAGTCTATGACAATCCATTGGATGTTGTTCTTTCTCTTCAATCGTCTTGCTTTGGCGGCGAATTCGATCAAAGAGATAGCCGGGGTATCGTCGAAAACGATAGGCGCCTCCTGAATGGATATCGCGGCACGATGAATCTGCATCCACTCTACGTCTCCCAGATTGCCCTTCTTGAACTTTTCCAAAGGAACTTCGCTAACGATCGAAGTAACCTTATCCATCAGCTGAATATCGGCCATCTCAAGCGAGAAGATAGCGCCAGGTATCTTGTTACGTAATCCCGCGTTGATTGCGGAAGACAGCACGAATGATGTTTTTCCCATTCCTGGACGACCGGCCACGATGATAAGATCCGATGGCTGCCAACCTCCCGTTATCCGATCGACATCTACGAATCCCGTTGTAATGCCCGTAATTCCGTTCTTGGCTTCCCCGATCTTTTTCAGCCGTTCCACATTCTTCATGAAGAGGTCAGCGCTGCTAATCTCCTTTCGGACGGTTATCGTGTTGAGCATCTCGTCTTTCTCGTATTCGGTTTTGCTCAACATCTCGAACACATCGCTTTCCGGACTGTAGCATTGCGATATCAGTTCCTGAGACGTCCTGATCAGTTCTCGCTTGATGTACTGTTCTTGAAGTATCCTGGCATGAAACTCTATGTTGGAGGCAGAAACCACCCTATCGGTGAGATGGGTTATGTAGTACGCTCCTCCTACAGATTCGAGGTCACCTCTGGCACGCAGTTCTGCCGTGACAGTGATTATGTCGATAGGTTCAGAGTTGATCATCAACGCCTGAATAGCGGAATAAATCTTAACGTGAGCTTCTTTGTAGAAGGTTTCAGGCCGAAGTATTTCAGCAACCACATCGAATGCATTCCTCTCGATCATCAAAGCGCCGAGGACAACTTCTTCAAGGTCTAATGCCTGTGGAGGTACTTTGCCAAGCGTGTCAAGTTGATTCTTTTTACCGCCCATTATGACCTCCATTCTGCTTTTTCAATTCTTCCAATCTGAGATTTGCCCTAGCGATCGCAGAAAGCCTAACCGGTTGTTCGGCTGCTTTCCGTTTAACCGGTTCGTCTACAGTTTTTCCAAGCTCAATTTGCCTTCTGATCCAGTTGTGGCAATGAGATTTAGCATCCCTTTGGGTTTTATGATCTGCACCGGCAGCTTTGGCAAAGACAAAGAACTTATCAATCCATTTCGGGACGTCGTCAGGATTGGAAATTCCAAGAGATTGTCCAAGCTCATCCTTCCAGATTTTAGATGATTGTAGGACTTCTTTCAGGTCATCTAGAGATTCGTATGTACCCCATGCGTTTGGCTTGGGAATATCTGATTTTGATTCATTGGTTGTGATGGATTTTTCTTCTTCTCTTTCTTCTTCTCTTTCTTCTTCTATTTCATTTTCTCTTTCTCTTTCTCTTTCTCTTTCTAAAGGTGGGTTATTTTGGGTTTCTAAATTGGGTTTTTTGGGTTTTTCGTCTTTAGGTGGACGCCCCCCTTTCTTGCCGTTTTCCCTATTAGCAAGTGTTTTCCTCAATCTTTTATTTACCGATGGATGCGTATAGAAACCGTCTTCATGAATAAATCTTTCGGTTACAATTTCCCAATCCTCATTTTTTATTTCGGTTCTTATTCGGTTTTCCATTTGGGTTTTTTGGGTTTTTATATACCCATCATTCGAGTACATTAGAAACAAGCATTCAAGATAAATGTATCGTTGAATAGCATTCAGTTCGAAGAAAGAATCCGATACCCACCAGTCTTTGGGGTAGAAGGTAAATCCTAATTTATCACTCATAAAATTTCAATTAAAGAATAACCCATTATTCCTTCGTCCATACAGTGAATCTTAATGAAACCAAACTCATCTAACCCACGCAAGATGTATAAATATGATTTATAGCTTGTAATTTTACATGCATACATTGCGAAGACAGTTGATAGAGTAAAAATTTTGCTGCCTTGAAAGCTATGTTGTAGATAAATCACCCACTCAAGTAAACCGGTATGATAGGACACGGTTTTTCTTGGATTAGCTGCAACGAAATCCCACCATTTTTCAGGAATCATGTCCCAATATTCATCTATCCAGTTCAAATTATAAATCATATAGAAGGATTTTAAAGTAGAAACCCTAACACCAGTTTCGCGCCTTCGAACTCGCTACTCCTGATGTTAGGGTACAATTATGTATTAATCTTTCGCTTTAATATTCGAAGGCTAGCGAAGAGTTTACTATCATCCAGTTTATATACACAAAAGTAAATCTTATCTCGTATTATCATTATAGATAAGTGTTGATTTAAATTTTTTTATTCTCCATTTCATGAATGGCATAGATAGTTTCAAAATCTGATAGATTCTCATATAGGCGGCTTCGCATACGTGTAAACTTATTTCGCCAATATGAAGCGTCCAATCCCTGAGATTCCAACATCCTGATCATGGGCGTACATTCCTCCATCTGCCCGATCAAATACTTATTGACCGTGCAAAGGTGTTCGTATGTCTGGTATGTTCTCATATTAATCTGTACAAAAACCCGCTTTACATCCGCTTCCGGTGCCAAAAAAGAAATCCAATTGAATACCCATATTCCTAATTTCAAGCAGGGAGTTGTCTTCCTTGAATGTATTACCCATTACTTCTTCTTGAATGGCCGCCCAATACATGATCGGAGGATTCGCTTCGAAGTTTTTACGCAATTGCTGTGGGTCTTTCCAAAAGCAATTCTGACAGTTGCTATCAACAGGAAAGGGTATGCCTTTGTCTTTCCAATACTCCTTAATGTGGTAATGAATAATCTTGTCTTCGATCAATGGAAATTCTCCTATTCTCCACAATACATCTTTCCACCGATGCATATAATAGAATCCCTTCGGGTGTTTTGTTAGAGCTTTTCTCATAACCGGATTTTTAAGTTCTTCGGGATCATCATAAATTTCACAATGCGTAGACATTTTAAATGTCTCTCTCAACCTGTCTGCCCGCTCCATTTCGTCCCACCTATATCCAAGTCTCATTTTTACGGGAAGTTCGAAATGCATGTACAATAGTTCGAAGATTGCCTGCATCTTCATTATTGTCGTGCAAAATCGTTTATCCATGTTCGGTATTGCCCTCTTAATTCTTAGCATTGTCTCCCATCCCATTCCGCGAACCCATATAATTTCCCTTCCTACCATCTGCTCCAAATCAAATATAGTCTTCAATATTATTGGGTCCTCAGAAGTAGCTACAAATTCAGGCCAATGGGAACAGTATTTTTGCAATCGGTCATTTGCCATCTGAACAAGCTTTTTATCCAGGTCGCGCCCTGCATTTCGATCCTCAATACAACACAGAGCGAATACATCTATATCTGCAGGGTAATTTGCGTAGATGTATCCACTCGTTCCTCCTCCTGAAATACTATTTACCGTTAACATATAACTTGTTTAATTTCAATTATTGACACTATACCTTTACTATTTCCTTCGCATCTCATCTCTAGCGAGAATAACCCCCAGATGAAACATTGTCTTTGCGTCATACCACTCCCTTATCATCTTTAGCTCTTTCTCAATGGAACTGAGACTGTATGGCTTAACACCTTGTTCCTTTAATATGATGGATATCTCCTTTTGAGTTTTACCATCCATTAACAGGGGAAGTATCCTTTCTGCAAGAGTTTGGTTATCATTCATATTATTCGTCCTCCTTTACTTTTTTATGCTGCTTTTTTTAAGTTTTCGGGTAACGGAAAACCCTTGATTCTTGCTATTTGCTGGTTGAATAATGCCCAAACATTTTCATCCTTAAACTTAAAATGGCCGGTTCCCTTTTTGAATAATTTAACGTCGAAGAAACCCCAGTCAAACCATTCGCCATGTGTCACGTTGTTCTTTCGAACGCAATACGCAAACCTATCCTCATTGTTCCATGAGTGGCCGGTGAGATAGCACAATGCTTTGTTGAAGTCGTCGACAATTTCTGCTTGCCTGTCGTTTACCTCGATACCGAACCATTTCGTTTCGGGCGCTATGTAAGGCATGATGAATTTTCTATTCACTAGATAATGGCTATTGGTCTTCCAGCCTTCCAAGTTCCACCTATTCTCATGGTAATGACGCGTAAGGTTGTCGAACACCTCGATCATTGCTTTGTCCATCCTTTGCCCTGCCGTCTGCACAATAGCGTCAAGCATGAGGTAGATATTTTTCATCGTAAACTTCATTGATTTCTGCTGCTCTACAAACTTGTTAATGTCCTGCATTAATCCACGAGTAGAGTATTTATCTAGGTTCATTTTGTTAATAACCCAACTCCACGACTTCTTTTGAAGCTCCTTGGCAAATTCGCTACGGGATAGAGGAACATCCTTCTGAGAGCAGGTAAATACCAAATCTTTGACACCCAAGCCGTCCGTCAGTGAATTCATTTTGACGGCGTTTTCCAAGACGTCGTCATATAGTTTCACTGCGTTAACGTATCTTTGTACTACCTCTCTAACCGCATTGTATGACATCAATCCGTTTTCCTGTTTTTCTATGTCGTCCTCTTCGTCGGTAAAGAAATCGGCAAAGTCATTTGAAGATCCTGGCTTAACTAATCTAATAAAACCAATTTCAACACCGGTTGACCTTTCAGCAGTTTGGAAGACATCACCTAGATTTACAACATTTCCATAAGTGTCTATTGTTGATTTTAATATCCTCCTTGACCGAGAGTAATCATTCTCAATAGACTGCCAATTGCAAAGGGCAATAATTTCGCAGCCGTCTGGTGCGATATCCCAAGCATGATTTATATGTTGGTCATCTGCACTAAACGGTGGGTTCATTATAATGTAATCTACATGACTAATTTGCTCACTTGTAACTGTGAGAAAATCCTTTGCTATTAATTTAGCTTTATTTCCAGCTATAACGGCAAGGTCTTCGTTTAGTTCGCAGCATATTACGTTTGCACCCCGCTCCTTTAGAACGTCTATAATATCGCCTTTACCAGCGCTTGGCTCCAGTACGGTTTTACCTCTCAGGTCGACATGCCTTAGCATTATATCTACAACCTCTTTAGGTGTCGGAAAAAAATCTTTATTGAACATAATATTGTATTTTAAAAGGCGGCTGTTACACCGCCATTCTTGTTAGTTAAATACTCCGCTAAGGAAGTTCTTTAGAATTGACAACTGTATTTCATTTAACTCGATGCCGTCATTCTTGCCTCCTGCATTGATGAATAGCTTCCTTCCGTTGTCAATTAGCTGTACGACTATCTCTCCGTCTGCTGTTTCACCATCTTCGATGTTTGGATTGTTGCTTACGTACAATTGCTCATCTACGATGATTAGGCTGCTAGTTTCTGATTTTGTTTTAATGTAGCTCATTTTATTTACGTTTTACTTATGCTTAATTGCATATCCAAATGTACAACTTATGTTTTACATTTCAAAATATTTTGTACATTTTTTGTTGTACATTATTTTTTACATATATTTGCTGTATGGACGTAAAAGAGTTTCTAAAAACTAACCCTGATATCAATCTCGCAAGTATTGCTTCGAAGATGTGGCCCACTAATAAATCGGCAAAAACATATCTTAGCAGAAAGCTTAGCGGAGAAGGAGACAGGCCTTGGACAGATAAGGACGCTGCAAGGGCAAAAGAGGTATTAAAACAACTTTCGGACGAAATTCAACGATTACTAGAGTAAGTGGATTCATACTCTTCAATTGCTTTAAAAATCTGAAATGCTACCTGAGGTACCCATGCATTTCCGTATCCCTTTATTGACTCTTTCGCGTGCCACGAATCAAATTTTGTAACTGCGGACTCAAATCGCCTCGCTGCCAATGCAACTTCATGTGGCAAGAATGGCAAAGGGTCTGTAGATTGTCCAAATCGTTGTTTCTCCAATTCTTGTCCTTGTGGTGAACGTCTAAATTCTCCGTGCTTCCACAAATATTGCAGGACTGGCTCGCAAAACTTCTCGCTAAACGGTGAAAGCTGGATTTGTGGCTTATAGCCGGTCGTATATAGTTGCATTGTTTGGAACAATATTTCCTTGCTTTCCAGCGAGTATAATCTTCTAATCTTTTCCCAAATCTCCTTCGATTGAATCTCTTTCCACACTTTAGGCAGGTCTTCGATTCTGTTTTCTTTGTTTGTATTGATGATTCTTTCATATAAATTTATAGTTACAAATCCAACCATCCTACTGGAAATCCCATCATCTCGTTGACGAACAGGGGATTGAGTTGGGAAGTCTTGCCAGGTTCCCCAATGGTTCCGTGTATCGAATGTGCCAGAGTGTCGTTTTGCCTCCTTGGATTTGTCCTCGTGCAGCCTCCCTTCACATCGCTCATAGCTGTTGGGGTGGGGAGCAAGCCAGACAGCTCTGCTATCTTGTCCTCCAAATTTCCTTTTCCCCTGTTGTTCGAACAATTTCCTCCTGCTGCTCTCGCTCTCGGAGTTGGTAGAAGTCCAAAGCTTGCCATATCCGTTAATTCCAATGAATTTCGATTCTTCATTGAATCCATGCTCCGCGGCGAATGACTGTCGTGCGCTACTGGAGTTGGCAGCAACATGTTCGACATTTTTGCCCCCTTCATTATGCCTGATATCTGTTCTGCTAGATTCCCTGGTGGAACTGTTTTCCGTCCCGTCGACTCCCTCCATGCTTTTCTCTTCTCCATTGACTCTTCGCTGCGTTCTGAGATCATCGTTACGCTGGGAGTAAGCAACAAACCATATTCTGTCCCGTCTGTGCGGGGCGTCAACGGATACAGCTGGAAGTATATACGGTTGGACCTCGTACCCTTCATTTTCCAGATCAGCCTGCACCTGCTCGAATACCAACCCGTCATTCCAATTAACAAGGCCGAAAACGTTTTCGCCCACAATCCAACGTGGTTCAATCTCTCTAATTGCTCTAAGCATTTCCGGCCAGAGGTGGCGGTCATCTTCCGTTCCCTTTCGTTTCCCTGCTGCACTATATGGTTGGCAGGGAAATCCTCCTGTGAGGATGTCAATTCTTCCTCTCCAAAAAGTGAAATCTGTTGTTTTAATGTCTTCATAACTTGTTGCGTTTGGCCAATAATAATCTAGTACCTTTCGTGCGAATGGGTTCATCTCACAATGGAACACATTATCCCATCCGACCCACTCGGCCGCTAGTTCGGCACCTCCAATCCCGCTGAATAGTGATCCGTGGGTCATGACACCTCCCGTATTACGTCGAATATTGAGACTTGGGCTGTAGCTTGCTTAAATCGATTAACGGAATCCCCATAATAGCTCTTATCAATCTCGACACCGACAAATTCTTCAACTCCAAACTCGTGTGCTGCAATAGCAGAAGAACCAGAGCCTAGGTGAGTATCAAGTATTTTGAAGCCTGCATTCGCAAACTTCTTAAACGTCCAGTAGTACAGCTTGACCGGCTTTTGTGTAGGGTGTATTTTAGTCTCCGCGTTCGCTCCTCCCGTGTTGCTATATCGAAACATGGCTGCAGGTTTATCGAACGATGTCCAAGCCAATTCAAATTGCGAAAAATTGTCCCAAGGCTGCATTTTGTCCCAGCATAAAATACCACGTGTCGGAGGCAACGGGAAGTAATTTCCTCCCCAAATAATTTGATTTCTAGAAACGCGCATAAGCTCGGCAAAGTACTCAAGAGAGGGTATTTCAATATCCCAATCGCAATTCATCATGTTGAGTGCCCTATTTTTAAGTTTTCCGCTTCCCTGATTAAGTCGGCCTTTCCTTAGCTTTTCGGCAACGCTTATTCCTGGATACCCGTCGCCCTTTCTTGACTTATTGGAGCCCATTGATTGCTTAGGCGCGTTTATCCCGTAAGGTGGATCCACCACGGCCAAATCAAAATACTTATCGGGATATTCACGCATTACGTCCATGCAATCACCGTGAATCAGTTTAATGTTGCTCATATTGTCACCCTCCTGTCAACTACTTTAATACCAAATTCATTTGCCCATTCTATTTCGGTTTCAACGCCTTTGCTCATACCGAACACCCATATTTCGTCTATTATGCCACGCGCAAAAAACTCCCTGTTGTGACTGAATCCTAAATCGCGATCGGTCGGTATTACATCGCTCAAAGCGTAGCATGTAATCCAGTAAGGGGCAAAAGGAATGCATTCAGGATACTCTCTGCTTATTGCTGCATAAATCTTGCGGATAGACTCCATGTTGTTGTGAAAGTCTCCGCTGATCGGATGCGCTATGTAGATTATTCTCTTTTTCATAAGACTCAGTTAAAAAGGCGTTACGTTGAAATTTTCTATTGTCAGTCCTTTAGAAGCAACAGTTACGGTTTTTGCTGTAGCCAGTTCTATTTCCTTTTGGAACTCTATCGCGTGACTGTTTCTGTCGGAAAGGTGTATGAGTACTATGTTATTTACCTTAGTCATATCATATGATAATAGCGTCTTGATGGTTGTTTCTAGACTCATATGCGACTTTATAACCCTATCACGCAGAAACTTCGGTTCGTACCCCATTTCAAGGCGTTCATTCAAAATCTTCTGACTATGGTTTGCTTCGATAAGGATATTAGTTAAGCCCGGGAATTGGTACTCACAGTATACGGTATCGGTCAGGAACAACGTGGTACCCATTTCAGGATGTCGGATCAGAAAGCCGCATGGCTCTATCGTGTCGTGTCTGGTATCGAAAGCCAGAACTTCGAAACTACCAATTTTGATCGCTGCACCGATCTTAAGGTAATTAAACCGATGGCTTTTAAATCCGAATCCTTTAATGGTACCGGCCGTCGCAAACACGTCGATACCCGACTTAGTTGCATCCAATACTCCTTTACTATGATCTCCGTGCTCGTGAGTAACAATGCACCCTACAACACGAGCCAGATCAAATCCCAAGGCTTCTTTTATCAGGTTGAAGCGAACTCCGCACTCGACAATCAAGGTATACCCTTGACTGTCGGTGAAGAGATAGCAGTTACCCTCACTATTGCTATTAATGACGTGCAATCTCATTCTTAGAAATTCATCTGAGGTTGCATACCTGCTGCCGGATCAGGTTTTCCGGACTTATTTCCCGATTCTTCCGTTTTCTCGGCCTGACCACCGTTATCATCAACAACCTCTGCGTCTTCGAAAGACATATTCTTCCTATTGGCCTTCTCATTGATTTCATCAGAAACCTGATCAGCTACGTCTTCCTGATAATCGGAATCGTTCTGCATAGCATTTGCCATTTCTACACTTAGGTACCCCCAGTGATTTAGAAGGTTACGGAGCACTGTTTTGATAGCCATCTTTTCGAACTCTTTTTTCCATGGAGAGGAAGCATGATTATAAGACGCTGAATACTTGGCCCCCCATTTTTCTACTTGAGCCTTGGTCATGTACAGCGTTTTCTCAAAGCCATTTGTCAGTTGTAGGTACGCAAAGTACCCAATCACTTTGTCAGATTTGGCTTCACCGGTCAGGTCAAACTCTCCCGTGAGTTTATTCTTTCTTACAAACTCGCCTTCGTATACTTCATCAGCATTTAGAAATTTGTAAAACCCTGTCCTCATGGCTAACTGAATCAGACCCTTATATCCTATTTGGAATGTTGGAACTCCATTAAATGGAACTATCCATGCATGGCCAAGGCTCTTGTTTATCGGAAGCTTTAGAGAAGCCGCTTTTAAAGCTTCAAACACTACCGCCTTAGGGTCACATTTCTGTAAGTAAGTGTCGGAGTTATACAGATCAATTATCGACGCAACGAACGCTCCGCTATTTTCCTTCAATACGTTTTCAAATTGCTGCATAACGGATGGAGCCGCCATAATGCCTTTAAGTGCATCGATTTTGCTTTTCGGTGACTGCACCTCGCTGTTGTTTTGTTTTGATACCTGTGTCATTTATCTATTTGAATTTAATTGTCTATGAATACACTGTTTAAGTGGCGCCGATGGCCTCGGCATCCTTATTTTATCACACCACAGAACAGCAGGGTTGTCACTCGGATAACTGTAAATGCAGCCGCTGCAGCTGACGAACTTTATCTGTTTCTGTGGTGTGAGTTTCTTTGCCATTACCTTCGCATTGATTTTACAAGCATCTTCAAGTCGGCATTTTTATTCATTGGGACGAACATTAGCATAGTCCCTATTCCTCTGATCATGGTACCCAATCCAACCAGGAGAGCACCGATGATTGCTACGGGCAGCAGCAATACAGATGCTGCCTTTAGCCATAGTGGCTCCCGATTCATGCTACCCTCAATTCTTGATCTTCCGGAGATACTATGAGATTGATCACCTGGGCGGCCGTATCTGGTATCTTCGACACACTTTCTCTATTGTCAAGGAATACCGGTGCCGTTACACCATAATAGGCCGACAGGGTGTTGATGATGTCAATACCTACCTGAACTTTGGCCGCGTTGTTAAGATCAGGGAAAGGAACACCCTCATAAGTAACTACACAAGTTGGCTCCTCACCTCCGTTAATCAGCCTGTTGAAAAGTCTGAACTTGGCATATTTGAACATTCCGTTCACACGGGATTCAAGCTCATCGGATTTGGCCTTCTCGAATCGCTCGATTGTAAACTCCTGTTTTTCCAAATCTGCTAGCTCCTGGGAAAGAGTCTTCTCCTGATCTTTCAGTTCTTCGATGCGCTTTTCGGCTTTATCTATAAGTTCAGAGACATTAAGCTTTCGACGGAGACTGTCTATTTCAGCGCCTATTGTCGATTTTTTGACTCTGAGGTCTCCGAAATCAGTCTGTGGCCTATTTTCAAGGGAGGTTGTCAGGTCAGAAATTTCTTTGGCGTTGTCTTGATATTGATGCTCGTCAAGCAATCTTTCTTCGACGGATAAGACGTGAACAGATCCATTGTTTTTTATTACCTCAAGCTCTTCTTTCGCTGAGGAAAGGTCGCGAGATATTGTTTCAATGGTGGCCTCCAACGTAGTTCTGAGGCTGTTTGCCTGACTTTCCGCATCACTGATTTCCTGCTGACGTTTTGCCAAATCGGATTTAAGCGATAAACCACGCTCGTTTATGCTGTTCAGTTCATTGATTTTGTTTTGGTTGAACAGTTCAATCTGTTTCGCTTTACGGGCTTCGATATCATGATCTTCATATGGTCGTCCGCATCCATAGCAAACAAAGTCATCGTCGTTAATCTGTACTTCCTTCGCGTTGGTCGCCGTAAACAAAACACGCAGAGAATCCATCCTTGACTCAATGTCTGCAATGTCACGATTGATACGCTCAATATGGTCGGCATGGCTCTTGTTCAATTGGTCAAGTTGTGATTGCTGAACCCTTAGGGAAGATTGGAGTTTATCAACTTTGGCAGAGGCATCAACTAAGGCACTTTTTGAATCGATAATTTCTTTTTGGTGTTCCTGACGTATTCTAGCTTCTATAGACTGATTATCGAGCTTAAGTGAATGTATTCTTTGCTGAATCTTCCTGACCTCGGCGTTTTCCAACTCATTCGCTTCATTTTTATCAAGTATTGCTTTTTCTAAGTTGGAATATTCGATCTCAAGTGACTCAAGCTTCTTATTTACGCTTTCCACATCGACAGGCTCAGGTTTCGACCGCTCAGCTTCATCTATTCTTCCGGGTATTTCAACCAGCTGCTGCTTAATGTTCTTCTTTTGGGCCGATATCATCGTCTTGAATTCCTTCAAAGACTTACCGCTCAACTGGTCTATCATCGCAGCAAACTTCTTATCCGTTGACGCGATATCCTCATCCGTTATCTCCCCGGCAATGTCCTGCAATACCGATCGCTGATCCTGCCATTTCAGTGACGGGAAGTAAAGAGGATTGGTTATAAGCTTGAACACATGCTCTTTAAGAACTTCGTTAACCTTATTCTGATATTCTCCTGCATTCACAGGCACTTCGTTCCAGAAATAAATGTGCTCGTTACCGGTGAATTCGTGCTCCTCTTCCCCCCTTTTCTTTACCCATTTCTCTTTGTGAACATGTCTGACGGTGATCTGCTGTCCGTCAACTTCTATTACACCGGACACTTCGTTTTCCTGACGCTGGGCTGCTATTCCTTGTTGGTCAAGCGGCTTAATATTAAAGTCCTTCTTATCCGAACTGTCTTTACCGAAAAGGAGAAAAGTGAACGCGTCGAAAACTGTTGTCTTGCCGGTAGCGTTTGCACCGTAAATATTGGTAACTTCCTTGAAGTTAACCGTAAAGTTCTTTATACCTTTAAAATTGATTATGGTAAGGGTTTTCAAAAAGATATTCATTGTTTTGTTTTTAGTTTGTTAATAGATTTATTGCTGACTCTTTGATGTCTTTAAGCTCTTCTCTTATGAGTGCAAGCTCTTTCAGGACCTCCATCAGTTTGGCCCGTTTTTCATTGGTTAATTCCATCGTGAATGGTTTACTAAAAGGAATAATAACATACCCAGGACGGCCAAGAACTTTACACCTACGATTATCATAAATCGCTTTCTTTCGTCCCGCATTTTTCGACTGTACGTCTCCATTGCATCGCGAACATCAACTCGTCGATCCAGTTGACCATTAGATGTGTACAGTAACCCGTCAGACCCCACGTAGTGAGTTATTTCCTTGTTCTTTTCAAATAGTGATGATTTTTTGTTACCTTTGTACATGATTAAATGATTTAAGAGGTTATTTAATTTGCTAGGGATGTTCTGCACAACGTCCCTATTTTATTTTATCCTGTTCAAGGGCTTCACTTATGTTTATTTTGATACCCTTTGCCTTGAATTCCTGACTGTTGATATAATCCGCAAGTGAAGTACTGGATGCTATTGCCTGAATCTCGACCCTGTCGATTTGTTTCTTCTGATTGTCTTCTCCCTTCACGGTAAGAACTCCCAATCTGATCCATCTATCGACATATTTTCTACCGTATTTCCTGTATGCTTCGGATTTACTGATGAAAGGAGTAAGTTTACCGATCTCGGTTAGAGCCTGTGTTGCACCCACCTTCGCTACTTCAACCAACACGTTTCTAAATTCTCTATTATATAGCAGCTCTCTCATTTCGTGTGGAGTTTTACGATGCTCTTCTGTTTCTTATCTTTTTAAAATTATCCTCGGTCACCCGCCAAACACGATAGTTTTTAGGATCAGAAGGATCTTTACGGACTGTGAAAAATTTCGTCCCCAGCTTATGGAAGTTGCTCCATGCCGTCTGTCTAACCGTTTCCTCACTCCCGGCTAAAACGGGAATTGAGTCGCCTACTTCAAGCTTGTCCAACTTATCGCTCCACGAAAGCGACATAGGGATCGGTACGTTTTTGTCAATTGATATTTCCATGTCTTTATTCAAATTGATTTATTAGGTGTTTTGATGTCTCTTATTTTTCTATCTTTACCTTTGTTGTGTTCTGTTGATACAAATGTATACCATTTGGTTAACTTTCACAATAGTTTAGTTTACTTTTTGGTATATTTTTAGTTAACTTATTGGTTTACAGTGAATAAAAATTTTAATATTATTGAATATTTATTAGAGACGTACAACATCAATCAAGAGGCATTATCGAAACGATTGGGTGTATCAAAAGCATATATCAGCAATCTGAAGAAAGGTAAACCAATAGGTAAACAATTTGGCGAGAAGATTGCGGCAACATTCGGATTAGAACTAGGTTTTGTCTTAACTGGTAGTGAAAAACCGACAACTGAAGATGTCTCAGCAGAATTAGATAATAAAATAGAAGAAGGAAAACTTACACCTATACCATTTGAAAATTACATGATGGTCGAATATGAAGATCTATCTACATCGGCTGGCTATTTGGGAGTCAACGATCTAGAAACATTACCTGACACAAAGAAAAGGCTTATACCAAAAGAGTTTGAAAGGGGAAAATATCTTGTGGTCCGAGTGGACGGGCATTCAATGGACGACGGAAGCTCTATGTCTATTCCCGATGGAACCGAGATATTAATAAGAGAGCTTCCCTTAACAACCGGCCAAGCACTTCCGATCCGAAACAACTTGTTTGTCATTGTCAGTAAGGACGGAGTTGTGCTTAAGCAGATTATAGAGCACAATTTGGAAGAGGGGTACATACGCTGCCACTCTTATAATCCGAAATTTAAAGATTATAATATTCCGTTATCAGATGTGCTCCAAATATTCTTATACAGGAAGATAGTGTCGTTTAGACCTCCTATCCCTGATATAACGGTTAATTGATGATGCGGTTCTATGCCCCCTCCTATGCGTATCAACAAAGGTACCGTTGAATGCAGGGCTTTGATCGCCAGCTTGTACGAATTACTATCGAACTTGCCGGCATTTGACGATGCGAGAGTTCCCAGAATTTATCTTTTCTTAGATATTATTCCAGGAATGAGTCGAGTTAAACAAGGAAGAAAAGGCTACGTGAGAAGAGGTTTCGTGGAGATAGGGTGCCTTTGCATGGGAGAGGTTAACGGAATATACGACGGCGTTATAAATGTAAATATCCAAGATGAAGACATCCTCTGGATAGAGGAGCTACAACATTACCTATGGGATATTATAGACAATTTATATCTGAACGGCTTTCTGTTCACGAGAGAATCGAACGAATCATTTAAAGTTTCACGGACATTGTGGCTATATAATACCAGATACATAGTTAAAAAATAGAAAAATGAAAGAACAGAATGATAAGCCATATCTGGCTATCGGAACACGTCTTAAAGAATTTAGAATTGAGAATCAGGTAAAACAAACCGACATTCAGGAAGCGATAGGCCAAGCTTTCACACACACATCACGCGTTGAAAATGGAAAGGCTCTGCCCAACATAAACTATCTGCTTTATCTCAACGAGAAGTATGACCTCAATATTAACTGGGCCTTAACCGGTGCCGGCGATAGGAAGGTTCACCCTAAAGCCGGAAAATCCGCCGATGTTTCTACCTTATTAGCAAGAATAGCTCTCACTGAAGCCCGTATTGACCGGATGGAAAAGAGCATCAAGGCTGTTCTTTCTCAAGAATAGCTATGACATCGGATTGTATCCGATCTATGAGACTCCAATCGTAATCAATGTAGTCTTTGGTAATCCGATGCTGCAAGTCGGTATGATTCAACGCTTCCGCGACATCTGATACGCTATAGCCGCAGTGGTTTCGTGCCCAGCTTGCAAATGTGTGCCTAGCATGATAAAAGGTCATTCTTTCTATCTTAAGAATTTCTCCTATCTTTCTCATACCGTAACCTATGGTCCGGTTCAGTATAAGATTATTCGCGTACCTTTCCTGAATAAGGCCCGAATACTTATCTATGATTTTCCTAGCTTGTTGCGGTATAAAAATGCTGATGAACGCATCATCCTTTCGCTTCCCTTTTGTTTTACTTCTGTTGTATTCAAGTCTGTCCGATGAAATTGGACCTGTAAGGTACTCGTACATATCCTTTGCATTCATGCCACACATGTAAAAACTTAACATGAACAGGTCTCTTGCAATAACGGTACGTATATCATAGACCTCTATGTCACGGATTGCTTTAAGTTGTTCAGGGTCTAGGTTCCTCTTCCTGGTAGCCTTGATCTCGTTCATCTTGTATTTGCTGAACGGATTGTTTTTAATACGTATTATTCCGCTGTCTTCATCGTTATAATACGATTTGGCGGCATTGAACACCGTACGAAGGTTGGACATCCTGTTTACAATTGTGTTGTGGGATAACCCGGCTACTTCGCGAGTATATTTGCCTCCGTTCCTTTTGGTTCGTTCAACCGTCCTATTGCTTCTCAGGTGCATTTCAAAATTCTGTAGAAGCTTGGAGGTAAACATGTCGGTAGGCAATGGTCGTTCTCCCCAGTAGTCGCGGAGACTGAGGATGGACGACCTCATGGTGATCACTGATGTGATCCTCCCTTTTTTCGTTTCTCGTTCGAAAAATTCATCGGCGAACGCAAACAGATCAATCACACCTTCCTTCGCTGTAAGGTACTCTTTGATCGCATGGCAATCCATGTAATAAAGCCGTTCGCCCAGTTCGGTTATTTTGTCCCGGTACCTGGTTAGGGTTTCCGCCATATGTTTATCGAGCCATGCTTGCTTGAGTTTGTATATAGTTGTTTTGTCCTTGCCTTTTTTTGCTGTGAGATGAGACGTCGAAACAAAATGCGTTGTATCAATATATGCTGATTTGCTGTTATGAGAAACCCTGACTTTTACATTCCAAGTACCATCCTGTTTTTGATGGTGGTTTAAGATCACTGCACTGACCGTTGCCATCCGTTGTAAATTAGTTGTAAATTTTAGTTTGATAAGAAGTACAAAAATAGCTGTTTTTTCTGACAAGTCAAAGGTGGCCTAGGGATAGATAAAGCGGCTTTTTAGCGTCTATTGGGCAGAAATGACCATTTTTACAAACATTCATCATAGAACATCTACAACTATGATTTTAATGTTCTAAAAAATATTGTTTTCTAAATCACCTACAATGTGATTTTTGTGACGACAAAGATATTAAAAAGTAAAAATTAAAAAGTAAAAAGTCAAAATTAAAAAGTAAAAAGTCAAAAGTCAAAAGAGCGAGTTGGTTCATTCTTGTGATTTCTGCCAGCAGTTTAATGCACAGTCAAAAATACGCTTAATAAAAAAAGTCCGGCATTTAAATACCGGACTTTCAACCAAATTATCCTGTTGCTTATGCCCTTTAAGCAACCTCTTTCGACTAAACCGCTGTCGAAAGTTCTTCACGCAGCCGCTTGGCTACCACTTTTTCTTGTCCCGGCTTTAGCATCCAAGCAGTTAAAATCAAAGAAGTATCCTCAGCTCCACCTACTTCTATAGAAGGTGTTCCATTCCGTAAACGTTGCTGTAATTCCTTGCCCGATATTTTCACCTTTTCTGCATTCCAATGGATATATAGCGTTGGTGTCACATTTCCCAAAGGAGGCACCTTCACCTCCGTCGTAACACCTTCAACCGCTTGCGCTGCCGTTGCGATCAGATCAATTTGAGCCTGTTGTAAGTTCCACTCTTGTTGATGATCAAGGTTGATAAACTTCTCTAACGCAACATACATACCTAAAATTTCTTCCTTATTCACTTTCATCCCTCTGCCAATATTAAACCCACGTGGAGGCATATGTAATCTCGCTGCTTGTATAAAGTTCTTTTTACCCATCAATAAGCCGGCACTCTGCGGTCCGCGGATCGCCTTTCCTCCAGATACGCACACTAAATCAAAGCCCATTTCATGAAATTTCCACAAGTTGGAAACAGGTGGTACGTCAGCCGCGATATCAATCATGGTGGGAACACCATGTTTTTTTGCAATCGAGACCCACTCCTCGTGCATGATGCTACCTTTGTCAGCCTGTACGTTAAGAAAGAACATCAACGCCGTTCGTTCATTAATGGTTTGCTCAAGCTCTTCCCTCGTTTCTACCATCACAATTTTACAACCCGTATTTTTAAGCGCATGGGTATAAACAATTTCATGCCCTTTTTGACAGATCACCTCCGACTTCATATCGGTTCCCATTAGGTGGGGTAACTGAATTGCTTTTTCTTCGTCAAGGCCCGTTAATATTCCGGCCAATCCCAAAGTCATAGCGGAAAAACATCCTGCTGTTACGACGGCAGATTCCGCATGTACCAAACTCGCAATTTTTTCACCTACTTTATCTTGCAATTCATCCAGCATGCAAAAATCCGTTGCACTGTAGTTTATCGCTTCCAGTACTTCCGGTCGCATAAGGGATCCCGTCATAGCAGTATAGGTTCCGGCAGCGTTGATAAAAGTACGTACGCCCAATTCTTTGAATAGCTCTCGACCCCGCCGCTCCTTATCCAGCCATAATAATCTATTCCCGTCTACATAAGGGGTGATGAATCCACCGGCAGGCAGCATCGACAAATATTTTAATAGTTCTCTTCTTCTCATGATAAATTCTTTTTAATTTTTAAGCTCGCTAACCGTTTTAAGCGCACCGTCAGGAGTAGCTAGTGGTTTATTTTGCCAATAGGAAGCTAACAATGATCCTGTGATATTCATTAAAGGCCCAAAGATGGCAGGTGCTAGTCCCACTGTAGCTAGCTTACCCATTTCCTTTGCAATACCGGAGGCTAGGCCTCCATTCTGCATTCCCACTTCAATTGCCATGGTTCGGCAGTCGCGCTCAGACATACGGAAAAGTCTACCGCAACTATAGCCTAAGAAATAACCTGTTAAATTGTGTATTAAAACGAGCAGGATCAATTGCGGACCAATATGGAGTAAACTATCTCTACCGGCAGCTGTAATGATGGCAATGATAATAGCAATACCTGCCATCGAGATTTTAGGCATAAATGCGTCTAACCACTTTACTTTGCCATGAAATAGTCTATTGAATAACAAACCGGCACCTATGGGTAGTATAACCATCTTCAAAATATCCCACATCATGTCTAATAGGTGGATTTCTACAAATGCACCGGCTAATAGCTTCATCAGCGTCGGAGTTACCAAAGGTGATAGTAATGTTGATACCGCTGTGATCGTAATCGATAATGGTAAATTGGCCTTAGCCATATAAGACATCACATTGGAGGCCATTCCATTGGGCGAACAGCCAATCAGAATAATTCCAGCTGCTATTTCCGGAGAAAAGCCGCTTACATTGGCCAGGAAAAAGCCAACACAGGGCATAATGATGAAATGACTTACTACACCAATAAAAACGCCCTTTGGATGCTTAATCACCCCCACAAAATCGTGTACGCTCATGGAAGTCCCCATGCCGAACATGATCAGCTGTATCAAAGGAGTGATCAGCTCAGCCAATGGAAAACCGTTAACACTTAGAAAGTGTTGGGGATAGCACAGCGCCGCCGCAACCATTGCAAATATCATCATTGAATAAGCATACCCTTGTAACGACTTAATGGTCCGAAAAGATAAGGCCGTTGCTAGCAAACATATAATAAGGCTCGGGCCCCATACTGATTGCTTCTGGGTCCAGTAAGCCCATATGCCCAGGATTGCCGTCACCATTGCAATCAACAAAGTGACTTTGTAAAATGAAAATTGCCTCATATCAAATATTTAGGTTCATTATGTTTACCAGGTTCTTTTTTCCATTAGTTGATCCAGCTGCTTCTTGGTAAGCCTCACCCGATCTTCTTGTTCCTTTAACCAGTTCAGAAAATCAAGTTTTATCGGATCATCCCACTGGTTATCGATCTGTCCTACACTGTATTTCCCCGCTTGAATTCGATCTTTTCCAAAGGCATCCCTCAATTGGATAAATTCGGCAGTGACGATGACCTCTTCTGCCAGGTGGGCCGGTATAAAAAGCACCCCCTCTTTATTACACAACACTAAATCTCCAGGTAACACAATCGCTTTGCCGATACGTATCGGTGTATTAAGTCCCATTAACATTGATTCCTCTAAAAAAGACGGATGGAAATCACGTACAAAAGCATTGAAACCTTTTATGTCGGCTAAACCATCAAAATCACGTGCTCCGGCATCAAAAACTACTCCCTTACCGGTACGCTGAAAGATGGTGGTTCCCAGGGTTTGTCCAATCAAGGTTCCACCCGCTACTTTCCCGAAGCCATCAGCGACGTACACATCTCCTTTTTGCAGTAGCTCAATGGGCCACGCATTGGTGCTTCCTTTAAGGCCTTTCTCATGCCCGCGCTCTAATATGGCATCTTCTATATCGGGCCTCCTTGGCATATACGCGGCCGTTACAGCGCGCCCTGCAAAGACCTCATTTTCACGAATCGCTTTCCACCCATCCTCAAATTGATTATAATAGCCCGCATTCCTCAGAATGGTCCAAGCATCATCAAAACCAATACGCTCGGCTCTTAAAAGGAGTGAATCAGGAATCTTCGGGCGCCCATCTCTGTAGCGCTCCCCTTTCCAGGAGGAAGTTAGAAAACGAAGTTCTTCTTTTGTTATTTGCTGAGCTGCGCCGGTAGTAACAAAAAAGAGCAGCATCATAAGCATAAAAAAACTTTTCCTAACGTACATTCTGTTCATGTTAAACATAGGCTATGCAATCCATTTCCACGAGCGAATCACCGGGCACCCCGCCATAAGTCGCCACGGTAGTGCGTACGGGCGGTTTACTGCCAAATCGTCCTTGATACACCTCATTCATGGCCTTGTAATCTCCAAGATCTGCCAGATAGACGTTGACTTTCAGCACCTTTTCCATCGATGATCCTGCCTTTTTTAGTTCCGCTTCCAATTCTTTTAATACATGATCTGTATGTGCTTTTATATCACCATCGAAATGTGCCCCTTTACCGGCCACGAACACTAATCCGTTATATTTGGTGGATCCCGAGAATAAAGGCACATTGTCCTGCTTAGTTATATTGAAGGTTTCTTTTGTAGCCGACTTGCTTTCAGCTCGAAGCACGGCATTAGCTCCTAATAGACCTACCATGGAGGCAAACAATCTTTTAATGACTGATCTTCTTTCTGTTTTCATAATGAATAAATTTGATTGTTAAACTGTTATATGGTTTTTGTTAATGTTCCGTTTGCTTTTTAGCAACGACTATAGGGTTAGCGATCCCATTGAGATCGTATACAATCTCTCCACCTCGCACGGTCATTTCACAGGCTAACTTCTGCTTTCCGTTGATCTTGTATCCTGTATAATCAAAGTATCCGAAATTTCCATTAAGTACATTCAGAATAGCAATATCAGCCTCTGCCCCTACACTCAGACTACCTAGTTCCGGTCGTTTTATTATTTGAGCGGGTTGCCAAGTACTGGCGGCAACTACCTGCTGCAAGCTCATTCCCATTACCAAACACTTAGACATCACGCTCAACATATCCTTCATCGCATTATTCATACTGCCTGTATGGATATCGGTACTAATAGCGTCCGGATAGAAGCCTTCTTTGATAGCTGGAATTGCCTGGCTAAAGGAAAAGCTAATCCCTCCGTAGCCCACATCAAAATACCGCCCCTCCTTTCGCGCTTTCCATGCAAAAGGCTTCACTTTCTTTTCAGTGGGATCGACAATTGATTCGCGCCCTTTGATCTGTGCAAAACAATGGGTTAAAATGTCACCTTTTCTTAAATGGTTCAGGAGCAGGTCTTCCAAAGGTAGTGGGGGTATACTACCACCGAAGTCCACCATAACCGGCAAATTACCCGCTTGCTTCCCCGCTTCTACGGCATGATCAACTATTGTCCAATCCGGGCCTTCAAAATGAGCTACTTTGAAGCCTACGATATAAGGGTGGAATTGCCGAGCAACCAAAGCGGCCATTTTTGGATCGGTATCCTTTAAGTCCTGCTCATAAGCACCGCCACGCATTCCTTCACCAATAATGTTTAAGAAAGCAAGTACACGGGTTTTTGAGTGATCTATTGTCTGATCCTTATAAAGCTGAAAATTTCTCCAACCGGGACTTCCGGCATCCACGACCGTGGTAACGCCATTGCGAAAAGTAAAGCCGTCCGGTGGAATAGCCGTATAACTATTTCTCAGGTAACTATGCGGTTCGGTCCCGAAAAATGATGCGCGTGAATATCGATTAAACCAGGTGTTACATACAGTTTTTCCGCGAGGACAACTTGTGTAGCCTTTCCTTGAATATTTTTAGCCACCTGGACAATTTTCCCGTCCTTAATGGCAATGTCCATGACTTCATCGATACCATTCTTCGGATCGATGACGTGCCCACCTTTAATAAGTATCGCGTAGTCTTGCGCGCATAATGTTGCGCTAAGAACGGTTAGCGTAATAAAAAATATGATCTTTTTATACATAATGCTTCTGCTGATTAGTTCGCGGGATCCCACCATACACGACTGGTTAAGGCATTTGTTCCTCCTTGCCGTTGTTTTGCTTCATTAAAATTATCGCGATTGTAACTTTCTTCAGTTAGTGGCACCACAAAACGTCGGGGGATGGTTCCTCCTGTCAGGTTTCCCGGATAGTTAGTCGGAGTCAGGCTGGGGTAACCCGTCCGGCGCCAATTAGCAAAAATTTCATATTCATCTTGTAAGAATAAGGACACCCATAATTGGGTATAAATCTGTTCAAGCTTTTCTTCGAAAGTGCCCTGATTATTAAATGGGTGTTGTGATAAGTAGAAATTAATCCGAGCTTCACTGATTTCCCCATGTTGACCAAATAAACTCCATTGATGCATTGCTGCGCGTACCGCAGCTTCATAAGTTTGCGCGGGATTACCATCATACCATCCGCGGAGAGCGGCTTCCGTGAGTAATAAATTCGTTTCGGCATTTGTTAAAACCAGATGAGGGGCATCGTAACGTAGAATCGTGTTTGGATTCGGTTCCGAATAACTTGCAAAATCGGCAGGAAATGAATTAAAAGCAGCATTGGGCATCCCCTTTTGAATCGCTGAACTGGTGTCCGCTACATAGGTACCTGTTGCGTTACGTACCCAGACGACAGCAATTGCATTTAATCGCGGATCCTGCGTCTCTTTCAGATGATCAATAAAGGTTTTGGCCAGTTTACCCCCTTCTATATTATCCACCGCTTGCGGATTGAGATAATCCGTATTCAAAAGAGCTGTTGCAATGAAATTACGCTGTGCTACTTGCGATCCATCTACATATTGAATGCGTGCCAAATCGTTATCATTCATAACTACCCCTCCCGCGATTGCCTTTCTTACCCAACTTTCTGCAAGCGTCGCATCTATCTTTGTCAAACGCATGCCCAGGCGTAACATCAATGAATATGCAAATTGCCTCCATTTCGTAACGTTTCCGGCATAAATCAAATCGCCATTGCCAAAAGTTGGTAAATCCGGATCCAACGTATTGGCCGACTCTTCCAATTCTTTCAATAAATCGTTATAAATCGTGGCTTGCACATCATATTTCGGTGTGTAATTTTGGTTACTAGCACCAAAACCTGCTTCGGTATATGGAACGTCGCCATATAAGTCAGTAAGCCTGTGAAATATTAAAACCTTCCAAATACGTGCAATAGCCAATTTATTAATGTCTTCGGGATTGGCGCTTACTGCATCGATCACTTTTTTTATTTCAATAACGGCTGTAGAATAAGCCTCCCAACTATTGTA
The DNA here is from genome assembly GCF_030372825.1 of Olivibacter sp. 47. NCBI lineage: Bacteria > Pseudomonadati > Bacteroidota > Sphingobacteriia > Sphingobacteriales > Sphingobacteriaceae > Olivibacter > Olivibacter sp. 47. The sequence continues at coordinate 2,443,598 of NZ_JAUCNR010000001.1, read as the reverse complement.
TGAATAGGTTTCATTAAAATATTTATCGCCTGCGGCGGGTACTTCTTTATAGGTAGCCGTCTGCTGCATCGATCCGCCAATTGTTAAATAAGCAGCACCGACATAATTGAAACTCACACCATCTAATAGCGCCTTCGTAAACATGTATTCAGGCACCACCGTGGTTGAAGCGTTTGGGTTAACATTCATCTCTTCAAAACCTTTATCGCAGGCAGAAAAGAAGCAGAACAACGAAACCGCTAACACATGTAGAAATAGCTTTTTCATATCTTTTGGTCTATTGATTAAAATTTAACAATTAGGTTGATACCGAAGCTCCTCGTTCTGGGAACGCCAAATGCCTCTAATCCCTGTGCATTACTGTTAGTATAGCTAGACTCAGGGTCGAAATACTTATTTCGCTTATCGTGATATAAAGTCAATAGGTTCCGTCCGACCAAGGAAATAGTGGCACCCTGTAATTTCGCCCATCGGAATTTTTCTATCGGAAGATTGTAGGATAAAATAACCTGTCTGAGCTTTACGAAGTCGTTGTCAAACATAAACATGGAGGTATAGAACTTGTCATTATCATAATAGGTATCAATGTCTTGAGGGGCCCACGTTTTACTGAATGGATTACCTTCGGGGTCAACACCGGTCACTGTTAAACCGGTTTCACGTCCCGGTAAGGTTTCTTCCGGCAATCCAAAACGGTAGGCATACTGATACATATTGGAGTACATCATACCACCAAACTTCCCGTCGATCAATACATTCAGCGAAAAGTCCTTATAGCGAAACGTATTGTTCAATCCCATAATTAAAGGAGGAACACCCTGACCAATCTCTTCGAGCGGGCCTCTTACTGCATACCCACTTTCCGGATTGTATACCACTTGACCATTTTCGTCTGTTAGTTTCCGATAACCCCACAAAGCGCCATAAGGCCTACCTACCACATTGCGTATACTTCCTCCGCCAACACCATCGCCTACTACTATAGCATCTAACCCCTCCGCTAATTGTTGAATTTCACTTTTGTTATAAGAAATGTTATAGGTGGCATCCCAACTGAAATTTTCCTTTTTGATAGGTGCACCACTTAAGAGTACTTCAATACCCCGATTATTTAACTCGCCTACATTTAATAAGGCTCGATTATAACCGGAAGCTTGAGAAATATTGGATTCAACAATATCATCGGTTGTTTTTCGATTATAAAAAGTAAGATCTGCCCCTAGACGCCCATTGAAAAACTGCGCATCAAGACCAAATTCGTAAGTGGTAGAGGTCAAAGGTCTTAAGCCTGGATTGTTAACTAAATCGGACGTCAATTCCTGTACCGGTCTTCCGTTATGTCCTCCCTGTACCATGGAATAGGATTCGTTCAATATATAAGCGGTCGGTGTCGCACCACCTACCTGTGCCCATGAGCCCCGTAATTTCAAACCACTTATGGATTTGGGAAAGCTCAGTGCTTCTGATAGAACAAAGGTTCCTCCTACCGATGGATAGAAAATACTATTGTTTTGCGGACTTAATGTAGAGAACCAATCTTGTCGACCCGTGAAAGTTAAATACGCTAAGCCCTTATAACCAATGTCCGCTGATCCAAAAATTGAGTTAATACCCGTTTTTTGATATAAAGGGGTGGTTGTTAAAATATTTAAATTTGTATAGCTGTAGAAATTAGGCACCCTGAATTCACTTCCCTCAATCGTTGTCAGATCGTACTCATTCCTTTGTATATTTCCGCCGGCCATCGCGGACAAGCTGAAATCACGGAAACTTGTATTGTAATTCAAGGTAAACATGTAATTTGTTTCGGATGAGGTCGCTCTTAAGCTTTGATAAGCACCTAGGGGTCTAAAAGCGGTTCCTGTGGGCTGTATAGCTTCGAATTCTGAATTATAATAGTCTCTACTCGCGCTTCCCTTGATAAAAAGATTGTCGAGAATATCGTATTGAAGACTTCCCTGCATAATATATCGGTTCTTTTTATCGTGATTCCGGTAACGATTTACGACAAACCAAGAGTTTGGTGCTTCAGCCACCGGATTCCACCTGACTTCATTTCCCTCAGCATCGTAACCCGGTGCCAGCGACATGATGTCAACTGTATTTGCTAACATATATACAGCCCAAGCGGGATTATCATTTGCATAACCAACTTTAGGACGGTTTTTTCCTTGATCATAATTATATTGTGAAACGGCTTCCAAATGAAGCTTCTTGCCGATATTGGCATTGACCGATAAGTTGGTAGTTAGTCGTTTGTAAGTAGAGTTCGGTACAATCGCTTGCGCATCCGTGTTCGAAACACTCGCACGATACCGCAGATCTTCACTCCCTCCGTATAGTGCTAACGAGTTTATATAAGTCTGCCCGGTTTCATAAAATTGTTGTGGATTGTTTTTTTCAGGCGAATAGGGTCGTTCTACGCCATCAAATTGCACATAGGGCTGCCCGTCCATCCTCGCACCATAGGATAAACGGCCGGTTGCAATCGCCTCGTCCTGTGTGGTAGGCTTTCGTCCATCAATCCCCTGTCCGTATTCATACTGCCATTCAGGGTACATGGAAGGACGCTCAAAGGTAGAGGTGCTATTAAACTCAATACCTAAACCTTTTTGTGCTACTCCTTTTTTTGTAGTAATCAAAATTACGCCATTTGCGGCTCTCGATCCATATAAAGCAGATGCCGGACCGCCTTTTAAAACGCTGATACTTTCAATATCATCTGGATTGATACCCGCTATTCCATCGCCACGGTCAATATTCCAACCCATTCCTGTCGAACTTGTGCTACCTCCCGGTGTCGAATTATCCATCGGCATTCCATTGATCACATACAGCGGTTGATTGTTTCCGCTCAATGATCCGTTACCCCTAATAATCACCCTACTCGAACCACCTGGGCCGGTAGCCATACCCGAAACATCAACACCTGCCACTTTACCTACCAAAGCATTAGCGACATTCACTTCTTTTGCCTGCGTTAATTGGTCACCGCCAACTTCGGCTACCGAATAGGCCAACGCCTTTTTTTCACGTGAAATCCCTAATGCGGTAACAACTACTTCACTTAAGGCTTGATTATCTTCTACTAATTGTACATTTACTACATGACGACCGCCAATAGCTACGGTTTGCCCCACATAGCCCATATAGCTAAATTCTAATTCACCTGTCCCTTCCACTTTTAATTGGTAAGCACCGTCAGCCCCTGTTACTGTACCCTTGGTACTACCCTTTAGGCGTACACTCACGCCCGGGATCCCCTGCCCTTGCGCATCGGTTACGAGTCCCTTTACCTCTATTTCTTGATTCAGACTAGGGGTGGATTTACCTAAAACAATCCGATTCTCGATAACTTTGTACTGAATGTTTTTGGCTGTAAGAAGCTGATCAAGCACTCGCTGCAAAGACTCTTGCTGCACTTCGATGAATACGCGCTGCGATAAATCTATAATTTGTTTACTGTAAATAAATTTAATGGCTGCTTTCTCTTCAATAAGCTTTAACGCCTGTAATAAAGCCTGCCCTTTTACGCTTAAATTGATACGTTTAGAAAGATCCAATGTGCTCTCAGGTTGCTTTGCAAATGTTTGGACGTGGATGGCCGTAAGTATAATTATTAGTCCAAGCAGACAGGATCGAATGGTTGTGGATGTCCTCGGGTTGATTCTCATATAAATGCTGTTTGATGGTTAAAATGTAGGCAAATAGCGCCCATGACAATTGCATATATCGATATTTTAATAATTTAAAATATCGCAACTGTCGTCATGTAACTATGTATTAATTATTAGTTAATAATAAGTTGTTAAGTTTTCATATGGATAGTAATTAGGGTCATGAATGATTTACTTTTTTATTAACCTGATGCGATCTCCGGAAATCTCATATTGCAGGTTGAGTGATTGACTGATTATTTCCATAATGGAAATTAAGTTTAGCTGATTAAAGTCGGCAGTCAATGTATAACTTTCAAGTTTTTTATCCTGAAAATCAATTTGGACATTGAAAGTACTGTCAAGCAAGTGAGCAATATCTTTAAGTGGCTTATCTTCAAAAGACATACTCCTCTTTTTCCACATTTTCACTGACGAACGCGATGTTTCTTTTGTTTTAACTAAATGGGCCTTGTGTTTATTAAAATGTACTTTCTGATCAGCTACGAGCAGAACCTCTCGGCTACCTTGCATCTTTTCAGCGACGCTTATATTTTCATCGACGCGACTGACAGCTACCATACCTGTTACCACAGAGACCTCTTCTTCTGCATCGCCTGCGCTCCTTATGCGAAAACTTGTTCCAAGAACTTTGGTCAACAACGATCCACTATTGATAAGAAAAGGTTTGTTCGGATCTTTGGCTACTTCAAAAAAAACGTCACCCCGCATCGTTACTTCTCTTACCCCTTGTTGAAAAGTGCCGCTATACTGCAGCGACGAATGTGGCGCTAGCCAAATCACACTTCCATCCGGCAAATGATGCTTCAGTATGGTTTTACTTTCATTTTTAACCAGTACCACCGGATCTGTTTTAAAAATTTTGTCCAATTGGCCACCCAACAGTAGCCATATGAACGCGATTAACACAATTGCTGCAGCGGCGGCCCAAACGCCGGTAGAGCGATTTTTACGATGTACTTTCTTAAAAGGCGCGCCCTCACTGTCATTATGGAGAGACAGACCACTTCTCCTTTTGATATTATACAACATCCGTGCTTTCAAAAGGCTATTTTTCCGTATTTGATCGAATTCTTCGGCTGATAACGAGTTACCCATCGCATCGTACCACGCCTCCACTAGTTTCACTTCCTCTGCATTACATTGCTTATTAAGGTATTTTTCTATTAAAGCCTCGGAAATTTCGCTCTTCATTTTATAGTATATCTTTTATTTATAATAGCTTCCATTTGTATAGTCGGCCCAAAGCCCTTTATCCCCTACGCCGTTGTAAAAAAAATTATCTTTTTAAGCTACAAGCCAAAATGGTTGCGATATTAGAATTAAGGAAAGGCTTTCTTTGGTCAATTTTCTTTAAAAATTCGTGTTACTTCTTCCACAAAACCAACGTCGACTGTAGGGAGCTCATCGCTTCGCTCTTGGGTTTTGGTCACCCTTAAGATCGAAACAAAAGGCGAAGAGTTCGTTTAACAACGAAATTCTAAACATATCTAACATAAATAATACAGCAATAAAAGATGAAACGAATAAAGCTTCATAGCTACTTTCAGCCTACTTAATGCTTTGGTCAACTGGTTTTCAACCGTTTTTTCCGATATGCCAAGCAAATCAGCTATTTCCTTATTACTTTTAAACTCTTTTCTGCTTAGCTCATAAATATAACGACAGCGGTCGGGTAATAATCGAACATGGTTTTCAATTTGATTTTGTAACTCATTAAAGGCTAGCCGTGTTTCGGTAGAATTATCGTAATCCCTAAAATTGCCTTTGTAGAATTCTTTGTAATTCTTTCTAACTATTTCCTTTTGTATAGCACTTATTACCAAGTACCTAACAGATGTAAAAAGATAAGCAGCAACGGAACTATGAATCTGTATTCGTTTGCGGTTCAGCCATATACTAGTGAACAGATCCTGTACAATTTCCTCTGCTAACTCAGCCTTTCTTAACCGTCTCAGCGCCTCGGCATATAATTTATACCAATAACGATTGTATAGCTCTTCAAAGGATAATTCGCTCCCGTCTACACAGGCATGGAAAAGTTCTTCATCAGAAAACTTTGTTAAATCTTTCATAATCAAGCTTTAAACCATAAAAAATTCGTTACGTCACCATGCTTCCTTATGAAGTCAATGATATTATTTGCATTACTATTTTTAACCAAACACGAAGGTCCCGCAACGCTTATATGATAAATAATTGGTCAGCGTATTATTTTTGGAAGACTATAAAATGAGTTAAACAAACTTAGATAAATTGCTTTTTAAATGCAAATTACTTTAGCTAGATTAGGGAAATCTCTTTTAATATATACACCTTCATCTATAGGCCAAAGGCGAATTCCCTGTAGCTAGATAAATAATTCTACATTTTTTTGCGAGTCATTAATGACAGAAGATACTACTTCCTGATCTGGCAATACAAAAAATGCAGAAAGCCCAAACGCTTGGGAACGCCGGGCTTTCTGCTTTTATCCAACCTAAACCTTGTTGGTAGAACAATAAGTTGAAGAATTTGTTTTACGAATCGTTATTTATATGTCACAGAGGTTAATAGTAACACACGACACTAATAACTAGAAACAAATAACTAACAACTAATAACCAGTAACTAATAACCAGATAACTACAACCGCTTAACACGGATATTTTTAAAATGTACCTCTGATCCATGACCCAAAAACCCTATATGACCGGATTTTCGTTTAAGTCCCGGATGATCGAGTTTATCTAACGTACCATTTTTTGATGCCTCGGCAATGTCACCTTCTAAAATAACGGTGCCATTTAGCGTGACTTTGATCTTATTTCCTTTTACGTAAATCTCTTCTTCATTCCATTCTCCCACCGGTTTAAGAAAGCCTCTTTTAGCAGGAATTACCCCATAAACCGATCCGTGGTATTGATATTTCTTAAGATCTTTATAAATGTCCGCTTCATTATCCAATACCTGAATTTCCATTCCTTCATACGCCGCGTTGCCTTCTAAAGGGGCCCTGATACCAATGCCATTATTCGCTCCGGGAGTTAGACGAAAGCTAAAGCGATAGATAAAATCACCAAACTCTTCTTTTGAATACAAATTACCTCCTGAGTCCTTAACGGGATAACAAGCCAGCGTTCCTTCGTCACTGATTGTGTAAGCAGTTGTATTCCCTGTCCAGCTATCTAAGTTCGAACCGTCAAACAGTACTTTGAAACCAGCAGCCTTTTCTTCATTGCCTAAAGTAAAAATCTCTTTTCTAGGTATTTCCTTAATATAGATGTCCCGATAGGCGACTTCAGTTCCATGAGCTTGTAGTTCTATCTGTTCAATAGGAAAAATGGGTTGACTTCGATCCCAGTAATTTTCTAAGGTAACGTTATCAGTTACTAGCTGCCCATTAAGATATACTGTCACCTTATCGCCTTTCATAATAATACGAAAGGTATTCCATTCTCCCAGTGCATTATCCGCTACTTTAAGAGGTTTGCTTTCGTTCTGTTGGTTATTATAAAGACCACCGGAACCTACTTGGGCTCCAACGTTTACGCGGGAGGTATCCCAAATCTGGACCTGAGGTGTTCCCCGAAGATAAATACCTGCATCACCTTCCTTACCAACGGTACTCAACTTCCAATCTACCAGCATTTCGAAGTCACCATATTGTTTAATGGTTGCAATATTATCACCTTTTCCATTAAAGTAAAGCACCCCGTCCTTTACATACCAGCCACGCCGCATCAATTCATCAGCCTTTTGCTGAGCGACAGATAGTTCCTTCGCACTCATTTTGGCTCGCTTAATGGGATTTTCTACTAAACCTTTCCAACCTGTTAAATCTTTGCCATTGAAAAGTGACACAAAACCACGACCCTTGGGTAATTCATTGATATGTTTAATTAAGGCTTGTTTTAAATAATCGCTATCTTGTCCGCTTAACGCGTCTACCGTTTTATTCAAGATGGCGCTCACTTCTTCACCATAGAGGCTAGGATTTGATAATGCGATGTTTAACACCGCCATGGCTGCAGCGGATTTCAACTCCGGGTCGTCTAAATATTTTCCGGCAAAGATGAGTGCATTATAAGTAAAATTATTGCTCAATGCACCCAATATCATTCTTTTTTGCTGCGTATTTTGTGCAACTCCCATAGCATCCCTTAGGAGTAATACTTTTTGCTCTGCCGGGAAGTCGCTTTGTGCGGTCAATCGTACAATACCGTTTAAGATCTGATTCAATTGCTTTGAGTCGCTTGTCGTCCGACTCAACTTGATTAATTCAGGCAACGCGTCGTGATCATTCCAATTAGCGAGTGCTTCAACTGCCGCAGCTTTTAAGTTCGCATCATTTCCATCAAGTACTTCAACAACCGGCTGTAGAGCTTTACCTTCACCTATTCCTGAAAAAACGTTCAAATAAAGCGTTTTTCCGTTCGGATTTGCCGATTGATAACTGGCCAATAATGATTGGATATCCTGCTCCTTTTGTGGACTCCCCTGAACGGCAGCAACTATAGCTTGCTGTACTAATTTTATCTCGTTTTCGTTACCTGCTGTAGATAATAAAGAGGTTAATGAGGCAAGATTTTCGGATTTCGAAATGGCGGGCAATGTATTATATGCAGCATCTCTTACCGTCGGATCACTGCTTTTCAGCAAGGCAGTAACTGCGGTGAAACTTTCATTTGCGCCTCTATTAGCTAGTACTTGCATAATTGTCACCTGATCTGCCGGTACTGCTGCAGCTAAGGAAGTCACTAACTTACCCGTTAAACCTTCGCCTTTCAATGTAAAAAAGGCTTCCTTTACTGCTTCTCGCTCTACTTGGTTGGATTCTGATAATAACTTCAACAATTCAGGCGTACCTTCTACCCCTTTTAGTTTTCCATAAGCTTTAATAGCCGTAACTTTCACAAGGGTATCATCACTCTTTAGGGCTTTTTCAACAAAAGGAAGTGCACTATCGTCTTTTGTATTTGATAAAGCTTTTATGATAGCTGCTTGCGTTTCGGGATTCGTTTTCTTTACTGCTTTCCCCCATTTTTCGACAGCAGCGCCATTTAAATATGGCTGCGCTAATTTTAAAGCGGCAATGCTGTATGCTTTATCCTTATCCCTAGACGCTTTTACCAAATCCGGAACATATTCGGCTCCGTAAATGTGCGTTAAAATATTAAGCCCTGCAATGCGCGTAGGTGTATGTTCATCATCTACTTTCAACAAAGTTTTTGCTACTTTTTCAGCTAGCTCCTTATTCCCTTTGAGGAGTAGGTTATTTGCGTAATTAATATAAGAAGCGGTCGCTTTTGATTCATCATAACCGAAGTTAACCTTTTCAGCTGCCGCCTTTAAAACTTCCTCAGAAGATGGGTCAGCCAATTTTGCTAATGCATAGAGCGCTGTTTTCCTAACCGTTAATTCCTCTGCGGTGGCAAATGAAACAATGGTGGGTGCTGCAGGCACATAATCGGCATCGCCAATAGCTTCCAGTATGTAGGTTATATTTCTTCCTTTTGCAGACGGTAACGCAGCCATAAGAGCTTTTCCCGCCTCATCGGAACGAATTCGTGCCAAAGTCCGTGCAGCACGATCCCCTAAATATTCATCTTGTAAATACGTAGAAACGGCAGACACGGCATCGTCTTTTCCTGCATTAGTGAGTAGATTCAGCACGTACCCTTTATTATTTTTATCCTGCATTTTCCCCAAGGCATCCAAAGCGCCCTGGACAAATTTGGAACGCATTGACTCCTTTCCATTCTGCATAACAAAATAGGAATAGCTGTTGGTTGCATATTCGATTTTTGCGTTGTCTCCGCCTTGAGGCTTTAAAGATAAAAGCAGTGCGCTGATATCAGCAGCCGTAAAATTGTCTAATTGGGCCATTGCAGCATTCAGCTTATCGGCATTCTGAGCGGGCTGTGTGGCTAACAAGTCTGCTATTTTGGTCGTCGCTGTACGCCTATCATCTTGCTGCGCAAAAGCCGGTGGGTTGGCGAGCATAAAAGCAAGGATAGAAGCATATATATAATTCTTCATATTGGTTTTAATAGTTCGTGATAATTAAATACATTAGATAGTCCATGGGCCACGCATCGGTTGGTCAATTAAACGATTAGCGGCTTCATCATCAACGAATAGCTGCTTTTCTGGATCAAATTTTAAGGATCTACCTAACCTTACAGATGCTAAACCCATATTTACCAAGGTGCAAGAACGATAACCATTATCCTCGTTTAATGCAAATTTCTGTCTCTTTTTCACTGCTTCAACAAAGTCGACCACTTGCTCTTCCGGTTCGGGGAATGTCGCTAGTTTACGTTCCATGTCCGGGATATCCGATTTAAACCCGGGATATAATTTACCATTAGGCCCATCGATATAAGGCACATCTTTATCTTTCCCTTCACCGTCGAGGATAATTTTACATCCATCAGCATAGGTATATTCAATTCGTCGCCACGTGCCAACTGCGTCGCTGTGTTGCTGTGGAGCGTCTACTTCAACCGAAATCGGGCTTTCATTGTCCTTCCCTAGGAAATACTGTATTGGATCTAGGTAATGTTGTCCCATATCACCTAAACCGCCTCCATCATAGTCCCAATAGCCCCGGAAGGTTTGATGAACACGATGTGCATTATACGGTTTGTATTGAGCAGGCCCCAGCCACATATCGTAATTCAATTCGCTAGGCACTTGTTCAGGCGTCAAATTCTCTTTTCCGACCCAATAGAATTTCCAATCAAATCCCGTATGTCTACTTACAGTAACTTTCAGTGGCCAGCCGAGCATACCGGAATCCACTAATTTCTTGATCTTCTTTACCGGAACGGCCATTCCGTAGAAATTATCCTTAAATCTAAACCAGGTGTTTAATCTAAAAATCCGCCCATGTTGTTGCACAGCCTCTTTTACACGTTTACCTTCTCCTATTGTACGCGTCATGGGTTTTTCACACCATATATCTTTTCCGGCACGTGCAGCTTCAGCGGCCATGATACCATGCCAATGAGGCGGTGTGGCGATATGAACGATATCCACTTCCGGAAGTTGGATCAATTCACGGAAATCTGACAGTTGCTTAACACCACTATCATTCAGCTGTTTCATAGCTATCGCTAAATGTCTGGTATCAACATCACAAATAGCAACGGTTTTGGTGCCGGCATAGGAAAAATGACCGCGTCCCATAGCTCCAACACCAATAATACCTTTTGTTAGGTGGTCACTCGGAGCCAAATATCCCTGTCCTCCCAGTACAAACCGCGGGACGATGCTAAATGCTGCCGCTGCTAGGGCAGACTTCTTGATAAAATCCCTTCTCGAGGTACTTTTTTCTTTCATTTGTGCTTTAATTTTTGGTTTCAGGATCCTCTCTCAAAAAATAAGTTCGATTTAAGAAAAATCCATTCGATTTGTTGTTTTAAGTATTGACTATGCTTGATGATTTTCTCTGCAATTAAAAGTCTCTTTATTATTCTCTATTTAATTAACCGGACAGACAAAATGACCTTTTTTTCGGATATACTATCGTTTATCCGATAAATGAAGGACATGATCAGTGGCACCAATAAATAACCAGATGGCTCATAATACCAAGTTTGATTTAGCTAAATATTGCAGTTTAAGATCGATAAAATGATGATGTTCGACCAAAATGGCTGTTAATTTAATAATAAAATAATAGGATTGCCAATTTATTCATCACGCAAACGGTTGCGTTAGTAAAAAGCTTTCCGCAAAACGGCTAAGCTCTTAGGAACTGCTGTTAATGGGTCTTCTTTTCCTTCCATCTCTAATGAAATATAGCCTTTAAAATTCACTTTACGCAATATGCCGGCGATCCGTTGATAATCTAAATCTAACGTATACCATTCTCCACCTCCGTAATAGGTCTTCGCTTGAACAATGGTAGCATAAGGTGCTAACTGTTCGAACTGACTATACGGGTCGCCGGCAAAATTACCGGTATCCAGATTTAGTCCCATGGCCAGTGAGCTTTTTAAGGCTTCGTATATTCGTAATAAGCCCTCAACCTGTGTCGTAAGTCCCCAATGGTTTTCGATGGCCAAAATCACACCCTCTTGCTCTGCCTTTATCAGGCATTCTCCCGTCGCATCTATTACCCATTTAAAGGCATCATCATCGGTATATCCCGCTAAGGGCGTTTCCTTTCCTTTTACGGCCATCAACTCGTCAAAGGTTCCTGCTGTGTTCCATCGACCTGAGTTCAACCGGACACAAGGGATTCCCATCTGCACAGCCAGATCGATGCAGTGCTTGGTATGTGCGATGTTCTTTTTTCTGTCTTCTTTATCAGGTGATACAAAATCCTGATGAATCGATAGCATAGGTAAGGCCAAACCACTTTCGAAAGCAAGACGCTTTAATTTATTCATATATCCGGTAGTTTCGTTTTCCATTTGACGATGTAGTATTTCTACACCATCAAAACCCAACGTCGCTGCCTGTTCAATTACCTGCTCAATGGGAAACTTTTCCTTTTTAAAATGCCAATACGAATACGTGGATACACTGATCGGATTGCGCTTAACATTTGTCGACTTCCCGATAGTTGATTCAACTTGATTGTATGGGCTAATCAGGGCTCCCAATCCAGCCATCGAAGCTTTCTTCAGAAAACTTCTTCGATGTTCATGCATACTTTTTATCATGATCTTTTAGTTTAAAAATGAGGTGTCTCCTATGTTTGTTGTAAGCACATGTAGGAGACACCCTTATCGGTTAAAAATAATCTACTGATTCTGTTTCAACACATCTGCACCCATAATATCAATCTGTGCTTGCGGAATCGGAAAATACTCATTCTTTCCAGCCGTAAAACTAGCACCCTGTAGATAGGTTCGTTTTTGCTTCTCTTTTTCAAGATAAGTATTTAATGTTTCAGCAGCAACATGCCAACGTACTAAATCGAAAAAGCGATGTCCTTCCAACGCTAACTCAAGCCTTCTTTCAAATCGAACGGCTTTTCGTGCGTAATCCTGACTTGGAAATGATGGATACTCTCTTATGACATAAGTGGCTGCCGGTGTGCCATCATCTTTTGTTACCACTTCATTTGCTGCTCTTCGTCTGATTTGATTCACCAAATCCAACGCGCTAGTGAGGTCGCCATCCTCCACCGCAATTTCTGCACGCATTAACAGGACGTCGGCATATCGTAAGGCGCGATAATTATTTGAATTTGCCCTGGGTGATTCCGCTCCGGCATTATCGCCATTGGCCGCAAAGAATTTTTTGAAAGTATACGGACCGGCAAAACTTTGATCGCGGATCCAATTTCGTCCCGGATGAATCCCCCAGTTAAGGAAAGGAATACCACGTCTACCAACGGTCCAATCTAAACGAGGGTCCAAATTACCTGTGTAGGGTTCAAATGGATCAGAAGAAGCTAAGCCCTCATCATTCTTAACATCGACATCATTAAAATTGTCCAATAACGGCAAGCCACTTTCATCGGTTTTGAAAGCATTTACTAAGTTTTGAGAAGGCTGAAAGAAACCGCAACACCCCCCTGGTCCAGAGCCATAGGGAAAATTCAAATTATCGCCCCAAAAGCCGTTTTGTCCACTTCCTCCGTCGCCAACAGACATTTGGACTTCCAAAATCGATTCAATATTATTTTCGGTTGCCACTTTAAAATTATCATGAAAATTACTTACTAATTCAAAAGGACCGTTATTGATGATATCATCCAATAGCGGTCGTGCCGCTTCATAATCTTGCTGAAACATATGTACTTTAGCAAGCACTGCCTTTGCCGTCCATTGACTTGCCCGCCCTACATCTTTCTTTGTAGCTGATAAATTATCTACGGCGAATTGTAGATCAGCTTCAATCATAGGCCAAATATCTTTGTCATTTGGCAAGTTGATAAAGTCCGTGACGTTATCGTCAACGTAAGGCACCATATTCCACATCTTCTTTGCTTCAAAATGATACCATGCACGTAAGAAGCGTGCTTCCGCTGTTGCCTGTGCGACCTCAGCCTCTGTCATATCGGTCGTTTTCTTGATTAACTTAAGCACATCATTGGCGCGAGAGACGCCATCATATACTGTAATCCATTTTTCATTAAAGGCAGCGATATCCGGTTGACTAACATAGCGTTCAATGGTTGTTATCTGCGCCTGATCGCCCACATCGCTTCCTTTATAGGCGTCATCAGATGCCACCGATCCATAAATCCAATTGCTAGCTGACGATGTGAATGTATAACCGGAACCTACCCCGTCCAACAAACTATATGCGCCAATTAAGACGGCATCAACGCCCGACTTCGTAGCCAGCAATTCTTCATTTGCTAAACCTAATGGTTTCTTTTCCAGAAAACTTTTACCACAGCCCTGCATAACGCAAAAGGCCAACAGTATATATATCGATAAATTTGATCTTTTCATAATATGCTTTTTATTCCTTAGAATCCAACATTTATTCCTAACTGATACATTTTAGCTAATGGATAATTCCCTTGGTCAACACCCAATGTAGTGGTACCTGGCGTTGAACCCACCGATGTGATTTCAGGATCAATACCGGAGTAATCAGTGATAGTAAATAGGTTCTGCCCTTGCACATATATCCTAGCACTTTGCAATCCTAATTTCTGTAAAAGATCAGCCGGAAAAGTGTAGCCCAGGGTCAGATTTTTTAAGCGGAAGTAAGAACCATTTTCAATAAAATAGGATGATGGTTGTTGACTTCTACTATCATTGGCATCCAATATCGGTAATACGGCATCAGGATTTTCAGGAGTCCATGAATCATTAAGCATGCGTAAGCTGCGATTACCGGCTTGGTTATTGAAATCAACCCATCGTTTTACCATGTTTAGAATATCATTTCCCTGAACCCCTTGAAAAAATGCAGAAAGATCAAAATTCTTATAACCTAAATTAATGTTCAATCCATACGTAAAGTCGGGATGCGGATTTCCAATAAAAGTGCGGTCATTATCGGTAATTACGTTATCTCCATCTAAATCTCTATATTTGTATTTCCCCACTGCGGCATAACCGGGATACGCAGGGCCATTCGCTAAATCTTGCTCATTTTGATAAATTCCATCGATTACGTGACCATAAAAGGAATACAAGGGTTGGTCTACGGTTGACCGTGTCCAAACATAACTTCTGATATTCGGACCTAGCAAGATAGCAGATTCATTGTTGTTCAACTTAACGACCTTGTTTTTATAAGCCGAAATATTAGCACTAATACCATAGGTGAAATCTTTGCTTGTATTATTCTGGAAGTTCACTGCGAAATCAATCCCCTTGTTGTTCATTTCGCCTACATTAACAAAGGGCACGGTTGCCGTTCCTTGCGTTGCAGGCAATGCCAATTGGTATAACATATCGGATGTGGTTCGATTATAAACATCCAAATTAAAGCCAAGCATTCCCTTTAAGATCGTCATATCTAAACCGATATTGGTTTGCGTCGTGGTTTCCCATTTTGCATCGGGATTTCCGAAAGCATCCGTATCAAATCCGGGCTTAACTGCATTGTTTGATCCGTTAATGGCATAAGAAGATAAATTAAGCGAGGAGCGATAAGTATTAAACCCGTTATAGTTCCCGATTTCTTGGTTACCGGTTTGTCCCCAGCCTGCGCGAATCATCAAATTATCCAACCATTTTAATTCCGACAAGAAGCTTTCTTGAGAAATCCGCCAACCGCCGCTAAATGCGGGGAACGTACCATAGCGGTTATTACTACCGAATCGACTCGAGCCATCTCTTCTTACAGTCGCTTCCAGCAAATATTTATCCTTAAGGCTGTAATTCACTTTTCCAAATATTGAAAACAGCGCCCATTCGTATCGGCTACCACTATTGTTGATCCCGGCTGTTCCCGAATTAAGATCCATAAAATCCGGATCCTCCGAAAAATAGGTTGTCCTGACTGCTGAGAAGTCTTCACCGAATCCTTTTATTGCTTCGGTACCCGCCAGAATATTTAGGCTGTGTATATCATTAAATACTTTTTGTAATTTAATGTATTCGTCCACGTTAAGTTGATATCATTGATATTCGCTTTAGTCATGGAGTTTGCCGCCTCAATTTCCGCCTCTTCCCGATCCATCAATACATAATTCACTCGGTTGGTGTTCGTATAGTCAAACCCTAAGCTTGTACGACCGGTCAAACCCTCGATAATATCCACTTCCGCGAAAACATTGCCAAATGCTCTCAACGTTTTGGCTTGATTGTCTTTTGTGCGATATAACTGAGCAAGTGGATTAGTCGCTGGTCCTAAGCCTGCAGCTCGCGTTGCTGCAAAATTCCCCATGATATCGTAAACAGGTATAATAGATGGAATCCGATAACCGTTTCCAATGGGATTGCCATCTTGATTGTTGGTTGAACTTGCTGTTCCATTATTGTAATAATACCCTTTATTCTGGGTATAACTTACTTCCAGATTTTCTCCCAAGCGAATGATTTTCTTAATATTAAATTCGGTATTGGAACGAAGTGAATACCGATCGAATGATGTATGTTCCAACACCCCTTCCTGGTTTAAGTAATTGAGTGATAAGGCATAGCGACCCTTATCGGATCCTCCTGTAGCTCCTAGGTTATATTCTTGAACAATGGCTGGTCTTAATATTTCTTTATGCCAGTCGGTGCCTTCCTTATTAGCCCGGACAATTTGATAAAAATTATCCGCGTTATAACTGTACAAGGAAGGATCAACACGGGGATCTCCCTCGAATAAGCCATAACTGGAGCCTGCCAGGATATAATCCGGTACAACCGGATTGGGGCCGTTACCATACTGTTGATGCGATGGATTGCCATTGGTCAGGATGCCTGCATTTCGACGTTGCGTCCATAGCAGTTGGCCAAATTGCAAGGGATCTTTAATTAGGCCTAAATTTACATGACCGGTTTGTACCCCTACCCGTGTGTCAAAAGTTATTCTGGAATCACCGGCACTCCCCTTTTTGGTGGTAATGATAATGACACCGTTGGCTGCACGCGACCCGTAGATGGAGGTAGAGGAAGCATCCTTCAGTACTTGCATCGATTCGATATTATTTGGATTAATGCTATTCAATCCACCTTTCGTTGGCACACCGTCAATAATATAAAGGGGATCGTTATTATTGATGGTGCTAAAGCCACGTACCCGAACAGTAGCTTCACCACCAGGTGTGTTATTGCTGGTTACGGTAACACCTGCCGCCCTACCCTGCAATTGTTGTGCTACGTTAGGCGCCTGAACTTTAGTGAGTTCTTTAACATTAACGACTGAAACGGCACCCGTAATATCTTTTTTAACCTGGGTTGAATACCCGGTTAAAACCACTTCTTCCAAAGTGTTTAAATCTTGATTAAGGGTTACATTTAAGCTAGTTTGATTACTAACGACAAGTTCACGGGCCTGATAACCAACCGAGGTAAATACAAGCACATCACCTTTTTTTACAGACAAGGTAAAGGTACCATTTACATCGGTTGCAGTTGCCTTACTGCTTCCTTTTACGCGAATGCTGACTCCCGGGACGGGATTGGGCGGTTCCGCATTATCATTTACAATTCCTTTGATCACAAAATCTTGCTGTTGATGGAGCGAGTAATTACTCGCAACCACGAATGAAAAGTTAAATAGACAAAAGAGAAATAAAGTTCCCATGTAGGTCCATTTAACGCTACGGGATCTAAAATGTGTTTTGTTCATACGGTTTGAGCTTATAAGTGATAAAATGTTTGAATTGAGTTTTAGTACCGAACTTTCTTGTTGCTTAATTAACCTCCTTTCTTAAAATCAATAAATAACAATGTATTTGTGTTAATTTACACGATTCAAACTCACTCAAATGGTTTTTATGGACATAGCTGTTCATTGGAAAAGTTATTTCCTTTTAACCCATATCATAAAATCCTTGTTGAACAATCAGCAAAACTTCGAATACGACATTTTACTATTGCTTTATCCCGTAGTCAATACCAGGCATAATTGGTTATATCAGTAGAATCTGACGAAAACAAATATAGCGATTTTATCATCGCATGCAAGACAAATCGCTTTTATCCAACATACGGTTATCTTTTCCTATATGTTTATTGGTGGAAACTTAAAAACATAAAGTCTACCGCAGAAAAAAAACAGGTCGGGGCGTTTTAGCGCTGCTCCGACCTGTTTTTAAATTATTACCATCCAGGATTCTGCCCCAACTTGGGATTCCGATCGAGTTGTGGCTGCGGAATCGGCCATAAATAATTTTTCGGATCTTCAAAGCGCCTATTCCATTGCGCTTGCAAATACCCTTCTGGACTGATACGGAAAGAACCGCGTGACAATTCAGGAAACCATGTGGCTTTTACTCCTTCAATGGGTGCAGCCAATCGTTCACCCTCTTTCCACCTTCTTACATCAAAATAGCGCTGTCCTTCCAATGCCAACTCCACACGCCGTTCGCGCCGGATTTCTGTGCGAACATCCAGGCCGTTAGCGGCCATAAAGCCTAAATCCATATGAACCATACCTACCCTGTCTCGAAGAAGATTTATAGACCTATCTAAATCTTCCTGGGTCAATTTCCCCTGCTCAAAGCGGGCTTCCGCATACGTCAACAGAACCTCAGCATATCGTATTAAATGAATATCATTGTCGTCCCTTCCAACCAGTCCAACAGCTGAAGGTGTCACATATTTCTTATAATAATAACCTGTCGTAGTCATACAACCACGGCCATCTTGATTGAATTTCGGTCGCATGAAAACACTTGGATTATCGTTCTCATTAATCGGTCTGCCGTCATAACGCCCTCCCCAGGTATCGCCTGGAACCAAAATCGTTTGCGTCATTCGAGGATCGCGATTTCGAAAAATACTTTCGTAGGTACTATCTTGGTACATAGGCGATTTATTGATTGGCAAACCGTCGGTACATAGGTAAGAATCCACCAACGAGCGTGTTGGTACAAAACGTGCCGACTGATCGGGTACTTGGATCTCCCTACTAAGGTTATGCATAATGATATCCATTAGATGTAGCCGCGCAAGGATGGTCTCTTGGTTACGGCCGTTGGCCAATTTACCGGCATTGGTGAACAATTCCCAATAAGATGTGGCTGGATTACCATTGCTATACAAGCGATACACACCCAAATCCATTACAGCTTTCGCCGCCTCTTCAGCTACATCGTATCGCCCTTCCGCCAAGGCAATACGTGCCTTTAAAGCAAGTGCGGCTCCTTTATTTATTCTTCCTAAGCGATTACCTGTCGGAATTGTCGGTGACAGAATGGCTGCCGCGCTATCTAAATCTGCCAATATAAAATCCACGACTTCCTCACGGGGCGTACGTTCTCCATACACCTCTTCATCGCCAAGCTCTAAAGGCCTCAAAACTAATGGAACATCGCCCCAGAAAGAAACGACGAAACTATAGGCAAGCGCTCTTAGTACCCTGACCTCCGCTGCCAGCAGCTCGTTCGCGCCAGGGCTTGTCTCTGCTGCAGTTCGATAATTTGCCAGAAAAGTATTAGACTCACGAATGTCTCGATACATATTACGCCATTCATCATTTACTGTCGGTTGTGTAACCGGAAACACTCCCGAACCGATATCCTTATATTGATTTGTAGAAGGCCACATGGTGTTCTCGCCCATATTCTCCATATCAACAGTATTCTTTGCTTTTACCCGTGAAAAAATAGCCGTCATTGCCATTTCGAGCTGCTCTGTATTTTTCCAGTAGCGCTCATTCGGTATTGCATCCAAAGGTTCACGGTCTAAATAATCTTTACATCCGGTTATACTGAAAAAACATACCAGTATCCCTGTATAGTATACGCACTGCCTGATCATTAAGCTCTTCATTTTTTAACTATTTTTTTGCTATCGAAAATTTACGTTCAAGCCTACAACAAACGTTTTTAGTTGTGGATAAAAATTAGCCCCTTGCGCGACCGGTGCTTCAGGATCGTACCCATAAAAGAAATCGGTCAAAGTGAAAAGATTTTCCGCCGACACATAGAAGCGCAACTTACTGGCTCTAAATTTTTCGGTAATCCGACTAGGTAAGGTATAGCCCAACTGGATATTTTTTAGTCGCAGATAAGCTGCATTCTCTATCCAATAAGATGACAACCGGGTGTTATGTTGTCGATTGAATACAAAACGAGGATAACTTGCATCTGGATTTTCAGGTGTCCACCGGTCTAAATGCACTCGCTGAGGCATGGCGCTATTGTTAATGAAAGGATGCCTAGCGGAACCGGTTAACCAACCATCGGCCTTGCCCACTCCTTGTAAGAAAAAACTGAAATCAAATCCTTTCCAAGCTAGATCTCCCCTAAAGCCGTACGTATATCGTGGAATATCACTGCCTAATACATGTCGATCCTTACCGACCGTAATGGCTTCATCTTCCGGGCTAGCTGGGCGATAGATCAGATCTCCAGGAGCTACCAAATCTCCTGCCTGAAACGGAAATTTCGGCACATATTCTCCATCAATCAAGTCGAAATCGTCGATTTGAGCGATACGTTCTGCAATAAAGCCATATAACGCATCGATAGGATATCCCACTAAACGCACGCGGTCACTTAGGTTTTGCGCATAATCGTCTAAGCGCGTAATCTTGTTCCGAACATCCGATAAATTGAGATTAACGCCATACTTGACTTCACCTATTTGATCGCGCCAAGCAAGGTTAATTTCCCAGCCCTTATTTTGTACTGCGCCGGCATTTTGGGAAGGATAGTTTGTCCCCATACCAATAACATCCGGCAATGGCGGATTTAACAGAATATCGTTCGTATTATTTATAAAGTAATCCGCAGTCACGTCGAAACGTCCCTTTAGCATCGTTAGATCCAATCCCACATTGAATTTTTCGGCCTGTTCCCATGTGACGATACGGTTGGCAAACTCCGTTTGACGATAACCAATACGCGGTTGATTTCCGATAGGATTATTGGATCCAACTTGTGCAGGTTCCAGAATAGACATATAGGGATAATAGAGATCGGTATCCCCTCTTCTTATACGATCATTCCCTTGCGTACCATAAGAAATCCGCAGTTTGGCAGTTTGAAAGGTCGTTCGCCATTTATCAAAAAAATCCTCCTCAGAGAACACCCATCCTGCTGAAACTGATCCAAACCAATTCCAACGTACTTCCGGCGCAAAACGAGAAGAGCCGTCATATCGAAAATTTCCTTCAAATAGATATTTGCTGTCATATGCATAGTTTGCCCTTCCAAAAAAAGACTGCAATGCATATTGATAACCACTGCTGTTATTCAATGGATTATCAACGCCTAGATTCAAAGACGGAATATCTACCGGGAGATTCTGTCTACTTGCTGTAAAGCTATTATTGATATTCTCTTCCTGTGAAACTCCCAGTAAACCGTTTACTTCATGTTTTTCGTTAAAAGTTTTCGTATAATTCGCCGTACCAATAAAGGTCTGATAGAGATTCGTATAATCAGTCACATTAATGGAGTTTGGATAGTTCGTTTGATAAATAAGCTCATTATCATCCGGACTATAATAGTTTATAGTCGAACTTAATACAGTTCGTTTGGAATTCGAACGAACCAATCCATATTGTCCCTTAATATCCAAACCATCAGCAATCGTTAACGTCGCGCTTAAATTGGCTGTCACTTCCTGCGAACCGAAGTCATTGTATCCTCCATCATTTGCTATCGCCACTGGGTTAGCCTGACCGCCATGATAGCCCCAGCTACCATTTGTAAAACGAACCGGTACAAGGGGTGTGATACTTGTTGCTGAAGCCAGTAGAGCGCGTCCTCCATCACCTCCGGCGTTGCTTTGTACATCGCGATCAATGTAGCCCACATTAGCATCTAGCTTCAATCGGTCAAGTAACGTCGTATTAATACGGGCGCGAACATTATGCCTATTTGCTTTAAATTGATCGCCAACCACAAGACCTCCTTCACCTAGGTAACCATAAGACAAGAAATAGCTCATATCGTTGCCTCCACCGTTAATATTGACATTATGGCTCTGTTGTGGCGCATTGTCTTTGTAAATTTCTTCTATCCAATTGGTATTGGCGAAATAATTCGGATCGGATCCATTGCGGGCAATTTCAATTTGCTCAGCTGAGTAAACGGGTGTTTGCCCTGCATTTTGCGTAGCTTCGTTATGGAGTTCCATAAATTCAGGAGAGCCTAAAAACTCCGGTAAAGCCGTTGGCGTCTGTATACCATAATAACTATTCAGCGAAATATTGGGTGGCGTGCCTTTCTTTCCGGTTTTGGTAGTGACTAATATCACGCCGTTTGCTCCTCTAACACCGTATATCGAAGATGAAGCAGCATCTTTCAATACCGAAATGCTTTCGATGTCATCCGGATTCAAAATATTAAGATCGCCTCCGGGAATCCCATCTATGACCACTAAGGGTGATGCATCTCCCCAAGTACCAATGCCTCTTACTCGAATGGACGGTGCGTTTCCCCCTGGAACTGTGTTTGTATTCCTAACGGTAACTCCGGGTAGGATGCCCTGCATACCGCGACCAACATTAGTAATTGGCCTACTTTCTAAGTCTTTAGCGGTCATAGCAGTTACCGCTCCCGTTAGATTGATTTTCTTCTGGGTGCCATACCCCACAACAACAACCTCTTCAAGCGATGCTACGTCTTCTTCTAAGAAGACATTGAAATTTGCATCATTTCCCGTAATTCTTCGTTCCACCGCTTGATAGCCCATGGAAGTAAATACCAAGATATCACCTTGCTTAACGGACAACGAAAAATTTCCATTCTCATCTGTAGTAGTTCCTCCTTGGCGATTTTTATTGCGAACGTAAACGCCAATTAGAGGAGTGGCCGGTTCTTTTGTATCAAATACACGCCCGTTCACAGTAAGTACGGAATCTTGTGTAGCACCAGTCCGGAGCGGTACGATGGCTCGAGCCTGAATTCTGATCTGATTACCTGAGACCGTATAGCTCAATCCTGTTTCTTTCAACACCTGATCCAGTGTTTGCAATAAATCTCTGTTCGTTGCATCAATATTGATTTTTTTACCGGCAACAAGCTTATCGCTGTAAAAAACAGCGTATTTCGTCTGTGTTTGAATTTCTTTAAAAAAATCGCTTAATGCACCGTTTTTAATTCGAACACTGATTTTACCTTGGGAGTACGAGTTAGCATGCACTACCACGATGTTAATGCAAACTAAAAATGCAGCCAATTTTAACATTCGAAAAATTTTAATGACAGTATCAACCTGCTTGGATGGTGATTGGCAGGTGTAAAAAAAATTCATACTTTAGTAGATCGATTAATTAATTATTCCAGTTAATTTTTTGTGAATGGGGAGGTGTTGCAGCACCTTCCCTATTTGAATTTTGGTTGATTATCTTACTTCGTCTGGATGTATACCCTCCTTCCTATTTGATTGACAGTATATTTTGAAACATCAAATACATTTTGCAACACTTCAGGCAATGTTTGAGTCAGATCCAGGCTCCCTGAAAAGGTTTCATCCTCGATGGCTGGCTTGGGCAGCTCAATTTCCGCATTATAGAAACGCTCTAATTTCTTTAGCATCTCCTCTAAGTTCATGCTATTCAAAAGCAATCTCCTATTAGTCCATGAAATCGAGCTTTCAGAGGCCGGTTGAATCAACAGCTTTTGTCGGCTTTTTCCGAAGCGAGCCTCTGTCCCCGGTTTTAGCATCCGGCGTTCAAAAGACCGATTTCCATTTGGTAACAACGCGATATTCCCCGTCAATAAAAGCACCGACACATAATCATCATCGGCATAAGCACTAAGATTGAAACTCGTACCAAGTACCTGTATTTTCATCACCTCTGATAAGACAAAGAAAGGTCTGTTGGCATCTTTAGCAATCTCAAAATAACCCTCACCTTCCAGATAAACGGCTCGGTCTTTTTCGTTAAATTTTTCAGGAAACGTTAATATGGAACCGGCATTCAGCCAAACTTTTGTTCCGTCTTCCAAAACGATTTCACTCCGTTTTCCGTAAGGTACGCCAATTGAATTATAACGCACCTGCTCGTTTTGTGAAACATGCTCTTGTTTTACAAATTGTTTGTAAACAACCAATGTATCGTGAAGCACCCGTGTTTTTTTATCAGCGTTGATAAATTGCACATCATCTGATTTCGAAAGGTATCCTTTATTAATAATCGCAACCTTTTGAATATCAACCTCTGGTATATTGACATGATATAAGTAAAGAGCAGCACCGATCAGAAAAAGCACGATAGCGGCCACCAAGCCTTTTCGTAGAGAGGGAGTTGTATTTTTCCGAGGCTCAATCGTATGGTGAATTTCATGCCAAAGCGCTGCATTTTCCTCTTCCGAAAAAGATGCATTCTTAACGTTTTTTACTGTATCGACAATCGCGTTGGCCAAAGATGCCTGCTTATCATCGCTAGGCATGTTCACGTCTGGTTTATCCTCATTCAAAATATCTTCGGCCTTTTTCTTTCCCATTTAAGATTGTCTTTTATAGGTAAGAGTAAAGCAGTTAATTTTTATAGACTAAATTTTTAATTTTTTTCAAAAAAACGATTTAATATTTGACAAATAATGAGACGCATACTATCATAAAAATTTCAAGTTTAGCTTGTAAATCGTTATCTTGTTTGCGTCCTTTCATCGAACTTTAAAGTCAAGAATTTCTTTTGAATTAAACAACCACCAGCCTATTTTAACAAGACACAGGATAAGACATGCTAGGTACTTTCTTCGGGGTGAGTCCAGGGTGAGTCCACATTGGGTCCAGGGTGAGTCCAGGTTTTTAAGGTAAAAACCTGGACTCACCCTGGATGGCACATAGATAGTATTTGTAGTAAATTCGAAGCAATTACCTGAAAAGTACAATTATGGTGTTGGGATGGATTACAGAGGGGAGAAGAGATCTCCGAAGCGATTAAAAACACTTAGACAAATCTAAACAAATTTATTGCTGGATCAATATAACTAAAATCAAGAAGCAGCTAATAACGAACATTAGATAACAGAAGGCAAAATACCTGCACTAGTGGTATGTCTTCTACATGCTCTCGCAATTGCTTGATTGCACGATATATTAAGGTGCGACAGCTCGCGATAGAAATATCAAGCATACTTGCTATTTCCTCATATGACAGCTCTTCATTAAATTTCAGGTAGATGACTTCCCTTTGACGTGCCGGCAGTCGTTTGATCAGCTGCTGAAGCTTAACAACAAGCTGCCTATCTTCTTCCTTTTTGATCCACACCGTTTCGGGGCTCCATTCCAGATCAAAGGGATAATCGATCCGTTCCACGAGCGCTTGACTTCTATTATCCTTTCTTAATCGAGCTAAAACATTATTCCGCAAAGAAGTAAAAAGATAAGAAAGCGGATTAACGTCTGGATTTAGCTTGCTTCGATAATGAAAAAGATTAACAAATAGATCATGTAGGCAGTCTTTGATAACATCGCGGTCAGCATGATATTTCATGCCGAATGCAAAAAGCCGATCGGCATAAAGCTTGTAAATATTTTCAAAAGCTCGGTCGTTGCCTTTGATAAATGCTTTCCAAAATGCACGCTCGTTTAGATTATCCATCTCTAGATCGAAATTCGACTATTCATCAAACAGGTTGAAAAAAATATTCGGCCAAAATAGCAAACAAAAAATCCTCAGATATTACGTTAAGGTTATGTTTTTATTAATTGGTTATCTATCGGTCTTCATAAAACGCTCAATCTCATTTTGAGCCCTTATAGCGCGCCGTTTAAAGCTAAAGATACTTTCTGATTTGACAACAGAAAGTATCTTTGTAATTTATGCAATCTTTCAACTAACTTAGAGCAGCTCCCACTTTTTCCAATAGAAGCTTGGTTTTCTTTATCCCTTCGTCTTCACTCAATTTACTTCCTTCGTACTCTATGCCTACATGCCCTTTATATCCGGCATCTTTCACAATTTTCATCATACGCAGGTAGTCAATCTGCGTTTCATTACCTTCGTTATCGAAATCATGAGTTTTAGCGCTTACGCCTTTGGCAAATGGCATTAAGTCTGTAACGCCCTGATAACGATCATATTCGTAAAAATTACCAAAGTCCGGTAGACTTCCGCAGTTCTTTTTACCCACTTGTTTCAAAACAGCGCTCAGCCATTGTCCATCTGAAGACATACCCCCATGATTCTCTACGATCACATTAATTTTATGTTTAGCCGCAAACTCGCTTAGCCTTCCTAAACCATCAATGGCAGCGCCTTTCACCTCTTCTGCAGAGCCTTTCCCGGCAGCATTTACTCGTATTGCATGGCAGCCTAAAAACTTAGCCGCTTCCACCCATTTATAATGATTCTCCACGGCCGTCTTACGTTCCGCATCGTCAGGCGCCCCCAGGCTTCCTTCTCCATCAACCATAATCAGTACATTCTTCACGCCATTATCTTTCGATCGTTTTAACATGTCTTTAAGGTAAGCTTGATCTTTCGCTTTGTCCTTAAAGAACTGATTTACATATTCTACAGCAAAAATGCCATATTTCTTTGCCGCAGTTTCCGCAAAATCTAAATTATCCATTTGTTTACCAAATAACGTCTTATGCAACGACCATTGTGCCAAGGATATATCAAAAAAATACTTCCCGTTGGTAGATGCGAAAAGGTCTAGTGGTAAATTAGATAAAGCGGTAAGGCCTAAAGCTCCTGCCCCCATTTGCTTTAAGAATTCTCTTCTGTTACTCATGATTTTTTGGTTTGTATAGGCAGGCAATTTAGAAAAAAAAGAGGAAAGATTTCTATTGCCGAAGAATATTTAATGCCAATTACGAACCTTAGGCTTACGTTTACAATCTTTTATTCAGAAATAATGTACGTTAATTTTTACAGATTACTTGCCCCATAAAAAGCACAAAAAACTGATAGGGAGACTTTTCTATTAAAGAGAGCCGACGACGGGGATCGAACCTGCGACCTACGCATTACGAATGCGTTGCTCTACCAGCTGAGCTACGTCGGCTTTTGTAAGACAAAAATAATATGGAACGCCTAATTGTCAAATCATTTTTACAAACTATTTATACGTTTCCCCATCCATTAGCCAACACATCCGCTAAGTGCATCGTTTTTATGGGAAGATTTTGCTTATCAATATAGGCCTGAAGATGCAATAAGCATGAAGCGTCTGTTGAGATGATATACTCAGCATCCATAGCAAGCGCATTATTTACTTTTTGTTCAGCCATGGCAGAAGATATTCCACTAAATTTAACCGCGAAGGTTCCGCCAAAACCACAACAGGTATCTTGGTCGCGCATCTCAACAAGCTCCAACCCATCTACTTTTGCCAATAGCTGACGAGGTTCTTCTTTTATTCTACACTCCCTCAAGGCTGAGCATGAGTCGTGATAGACCGCTCGCCCTTCCAATTCTGCTCCAAAATAGTCCTTTTTTACTATATTTATTAAGAAGTCTGATAGTTCGTGTATACTTGATTGAATGCTACGGCACTTATTATGCACCATTGAATTGGTAAAAAGATCATTATAAGCATTTTTCACCATACCTGTGCAAGACGCCGAAGGGGATATTATATATTTAGCTTCCGCGAAATCGTCGAGAAATTTATTGCCAATAACCTTAGCCTCATCCCAAAACCCCGCATTGTAGGCCGGCTGCCCGCAACAGGTCTGTTCAGGGTTGTATTGTACTTTACACCCTGCCTTCTCCAACACTTTAATTGTATTAAAAGCGGTTGTTGGATATAGTTGATCAATAAAACAGGGTATAAATAAGCTTACTTCCATAGGTATTCCATTTGTTTCAAAGGTAATAATTGTTTTTGATAGGTTCTATTCCGGTTGTCAAAGCCGGTGTCCTCCAAGGCCGTTTTCTCCAGCCCTTATTGGCTGCTCGCAAAAGCTCTCCGTTTTACTAAAATGCCGCCTCCAAAATTTACAACTAGCACTGGGAGGCACTAACACTCCTGTAAATTTTGCCTGCCTGCGGTAGGCAGGCAGCGGCGAGCTTTCTTTGCTTCTTTCTTTCGCGGAGAAAGAAAGAAGTTAAAATAAACGTTCCTTTAATCTTAATATACCCTAATTCAACGAAACATTCTCTTTATTATTCTGACGGAGAAGTCGAATCAAAAAGAACATACCTATGCCGAAGAACAATGCTAACGATAACGCAGAATATCGAATGTTTTTTGTTTGTTCTTCGATAAAAGCAAAAAAGAAAAGCCCAATGACAATGGCGAGTTTTTCCGTTACATCATAAAAACTAAAAAAAGCCGTTGTATCCTCTTCTTCACGGGGTATTAATTTGGAATAGGTGGACCTAGACAACGACTGGATTCCTCCCATGATAAGTCCTACCAATGCTGCTAAGATGTAAAATTGCGTCTCTGTTTGTATCAAATAAGCGCTAAAACAGACAACGATCCACAACAACACGGCTATAATCAAGACCCGTACATTACCCATTCTTTTGGCCAAAGTAGACATTAAAAAAGCGCCTACGATAGCTACCAATTGAATAATCAGGATCGTGGCAATTAATTTCGATGCTCCCAAATGCAAAACTTTCTCGCCAAAAGCAGCCGCTACCAACATGGTTGTTTGCACACCCATTGCGTAAAAAAAGAAAGCGCCTAAAAACTTTTTAAGATTTTGTAACCCCTTAATTTTAATCCACACCGCGTTCAGCTCATTAAAACCGCTTCTTAAAATATGTGTATTTATTTTGGCCGGCTTCGCTTTTCCTGATGGTAGCTTCTTGAACGGTATTTGAGAAAAACCCATCCACCAGAGCCCAACCAATAAAAATGAAAGACGGGGGGCAAAAGTAGCATCCTGAATACCGAACCATTCCGGTTTAAGAACAAATACGAAACAGATGATCTGTAATAAAACACTTCCGATATAACCATAAGCAAAGCCCTGTGCACTTACCCGATCCTGTTCGTCAATGCTTGCTATCTCCGGCAGGTAGGAGTTATTGAAAAGCACACCCCCGATATAACCCATCGCAGCAAGCGTACTACAGATAATCCCCCACTCTAAAGTATCTAGTTTAAAGAAAAACAGTCCAATACAGGAAAGGCCTCCCAAATAAGTAAAGACTTTCATGAATGACTTTTTGTTTCCTCTATTGTCGGCAATCGCAGAAAGAACAGGCAGTACGATGGCCATGATCAAATAAGCACAGGCAAGCGAGTAATTGGCTAATGCGGTATTAATAAATTGAAAACCAAAAAAATTAACTTGATCACCCTTATCCTGCGTAGTAGTAATCGCCGTGTAATAGGCTGGAAAAATAGTAGAAGTGATTACCAAATTATAAGCGGAGTTCGACCAATCGAACATGGCCCAGGCCCTAATGGTTGATTTATCGTTTAGTTTCATTCAAGTCGTTTCCTTTACCACAAACCTAATATTTCTTTTCCAAATTAAAGGCAAGCACTAGTCCCATTTAAACAAGAAGAGCCGTTTCATAGATAGAAACGGCCCTCTTGTTCAAGCGAAGTATGAATTAGTAACCTTCATTTTGCTTTAAAGTTCCGCTACTTTGATCGATCTGATCTTGCGGTATTGGGAAATATTCGTTCCGTGAACTAAAGGTAAGATTACGGTAAGATTGTAAAAATCCACCTTCAAATCCCGAATAGCTTTCAAGCACATCCTTGGCAACGCCCCATCGAACTAAGTCAAAGAACCGATGTCCCTCCATAGCTAATTCCAATCGACGTTCAAACCGCACCGCGTTGCGAGCGTATTCTACACTTGGAAAGGAAGGATAAGGTTTTACATCGTATTGAGCAGCTGGTGTATCTCCTATCGAAATCGGCGCTATGGTAGCCGCCCTTGCTCTAACTGAATTTACTAAGCGAAGTGCTTCACTTAAATTTCCCAATTCAATTTGACATTCGGCCGCCATTAAAACAACGTCAGCCAGTCGAATTAGGTTCACGTTCAGATCATTAATGTAGGCTGCACCGGAAACCGTATGTGAAGGGAACTGCGCGACCGGAACCTGATTCTTCTTGCCCACAAAGGGACCTGCATAACTAGCCAAACGAATCCAAGCATCACCAGGCATGGTACCATAATCCAAATAAGGAACTCCTCGCCTACCAACCGTATAATCCAGACGAGGGTCAAAACGTAAATTAACGTCTAATTGGTAATTATCCTTTGCGGCCCCGCTCAAACCAAAGTCCGACTTGTAGGGATTGCTGCGATAAGATCCGTCTAAATACGGCAAGCCTTGTTCATTCACTTTAAAGGCATTAACCAAGTCGAAGGTTGGCTGGAAGAATCCGCAGCAACCTACCGGTGAAGTGCCATACAGGCCACTCAGCATATCACCTACATTGGCGTTATCTCCAGTTCCGTCTGGACTAATAGCATGTTGGACAGCAAAAATAGATTCCGGACCATTTTCTGTTGTTACATCAAAATTATTCTCATAAGGCATGGACGTAATATCTTTTCCTGCCATTACATTTGTAAAGTGCTGCAGAGCTTCTGCATATTGTTTTTGGTACAACAATACTTTCCCCAAATAGGCTTCAGCCGCCATTTTATCTACCCGACCAACCTGTCCGTTTATTTTTTCCACGGGTAGGTTTTCCACCGCAAACTCAAGATCAGCAACAATCATTGGGTATACATCGGTATCATTTGGTTTAGTCTTCGCCTCATCCGGCGGTGTATTTTCGTCCACATACGGGATGTTTTTAAATACTCTTACTAGGAAAAAATAATAATGAGCCCTTAACATACGTGCCTCGCCTTGAATTTGAGCAGCACGATCGGCGCTAATTGTCTTATTTCCAGCTTGATCAGCCGCTAACACCCGCAATGTATTGTTACATCTAGCAATTCCCTCATAATAACGGGTCCACATAACAGAAAGGTTATCGTTGGTACTTGTAGGCTGATATACCTCAATAAGATTCATGTTAGGCTGGTCAGTACCATCACTTCCCTTATGCGCGTTATCAGAGGCTACCTCCCCAAATAACCATTGGCTTGGTGCAGAAGCATAATTTCCCCAAGTCCCATCCTGATTACCATTCAAAAGTGCGTAGGCCCCAACTAGTAAGCCTTCCACCCCTTCACTACTTATCACCTGCGGGTCTGACAGCTGCCCCTGGGGAACTTTCTCCAAAAACGACTTACTACAAGAGCCTAGTGCTAAGAGAGAAATACTTATCAATATTGCAATTTTATTCTTTTTCATCGGATACGTTTTTTGTTATTAATCTGATAACTTATAGGCCTCATCAGAAACATTAATTATTAGAAGCCAATATTTAACCCTATCATATATTGACGTGGTACCGGATAAACACCAAAGTCAACTCCCAAAGCTTGAAAGGTGCTATTGGTTTGTGAGACTTCCGGATCAAGGCCAGTATAATTTGTGATGGTAAATAAATTCGTTGCACCGAGATAAACGCGGAATCTACTGATTTCAGTATTGGCTCCAAAAAGCGTCTTCACAGGAAAGTTATAGCCTATCTGAAAATTCTTCATTCGGAAAAAACTTCCATCCTGTACATAATAACTAGAGGAAGCATATTCAAAATCTGAAGCCCCTTGATAAGGCGAAGGTGTCATGCTGCCGGTATTTGTTGGACTCCAAGCGTTTAACAAACGAGTACTGGTTTGCCCAGCGAAAGTCCCGAAATCCGTAAAATAACGCGTCGCTTCATATAAGTCATTTCCTTGTGAACCATTAAAGAACATTTGAACATCAAAATTTTTGTAGGCAGCATTAATACCTAGTGAATAAACAAAATCAGGATGTGGGTTACCAATGACATCACGGTCTTCTGGACCGATGGTTCCGTTTCCACTAATATCTGCATACTTTGGTCCCCCCACACGTGCACCAGAATAAGTCGGGCTATTCGCAAGATCCTCTTCGTCTTGATAAATACCGATCATATTGTAACCATAAAACGAACCAAAAGGCGCGCCGTCTTTCAAAATAGTGGTTTGCAAGCTTCTAAAATTCCCATATACCTGCTGCGTTACGGATGGCGCTAAAGAAACCACCTCGTTTACGTTTCGCGATATATTTGCTGTAACATCCAACGTAAATGGTTTTTGTTGACTTCTGCCATAATGATATCCTAGCGACAATTCTACTCCTTTGTTTTGCATATCACCCACATTCACATAAGGAGAAGTTCCTAAACCGATCGCAATGGCAGGCAAAGGCAATTGATAAAGCATGTCGCTCGTTTTACGGTTATACCAATCAAACGACCCGTCAAAATCACCATTCAATAAAGTAAAATCAAGTCCTAAATTGAGCGATTTCACCTCTTCCCATTTGATACCTTGATTACTGTAAGCATTTTGGTAAATACCCGTTACAAATGAGCTTCCTCCCATCGGATAAGAAGATTGCGCAATAGTGGAAGAAAAGCGATTGAGGTATTGAAAGGTTGGAATCCGCTGGTTACCTGTAACTCCATACCCTGCACGGATTTTCAAATCAGACAACCAAGTAGCATCTTTCAAAAATTCCTCTTCAGATAGCCGCCAAGCTGCACTAGCTGCAGGAAATACCCCATAAAGATTATCTGGACCGAAGTTAGACGAACCATCACGACGTACAGTTAAACTTAATAAATAACGGTCTTTAAAAGCATAGTCGGCCTTACCAAATAAAGAGAATAGGGAACCTACGTTACCTAAACTGTTATTGCTAATATTAGAGCTTCCTTGACTTAGATAAAGATAATCCAGGCTATTTAAGATAAAGAAGTTATTCCTACCTCCAGTTAATTGTCGACTGCGGCTTTTAAAAGCCTCTGTACCCAACAATACATTCAAACTGTGGTCATCACCAAGTTTCGGTTTATAATTCAAAGTGTTTGTCCAAGTCCACTCGGTATTATATCCTTGGTTTTCTGTCAAGGCGTTGTTAAAACTTCCTTCCTGAAATTCCGGATTAGGATAGACAATGTCAATATTGCCCCAGTTTTCATAGCGAATACCAAAACTGGTGCGCAACATCAAACCCTCAATAATGTCGTATTCAGCAAATGCATTACCAAAAAATGTATTACTTTTCGATTTGTCATCCTTAGCTCGATAAGATATGGCCACAGGATTCTCTCCATTTCCCAAAGCACCACCTCGAGACCCGGCAAAATTCCCCATAATATCATATACAGGAATAATATTTTGTATCCTGTAGGCAAATCCGAGCACGCTTCCTTCTCCCTGATAATCACCAGAGACATTAACATTAGATCCTATGCCATAATTCTCTGTATAAGAATATTGCGCGTTTTCTCCGATGCGTAATTTTTTATTAAATGCACTAAATTGGGTGTTGGATCTAAAATTAAAACGTTGGAAACCGGTATTAATCACCACGCCTTCTTGTTTAAAATACCCGCCGGACATTGCGTAGGTTGCATCATCCGACCCACCGCTAGCACTAAGTTGATAACTTTGCATAGGAGCAGACTGCGTCAGTTCTTTGAACCAATTGGTTCCCACCTTATTTGCTTGAGTAATCTGGTAAAAGGTGGAGTTATCACGCGAATAATTATATAGAGCAGGATCCACATCTGCAGCAGTAATTTGGGCGCCAACTTTTCCTCCAGCTAATAAATAATCCGGTAATACTGGGTTATCTCCAGAACCATACATCCTACCCCAGGCACTGACTGGATCTAGGCCTGCATTACGATAACCTTGATAAAGATTTTCTGCCCACTGTTGTGGATTTAACATATCTGGAAAAGCGCTACTTCTAGCTTGTTGAACACCGTAATATGCATCTAAACCTATTGTCGCTTTTCCTTTAGTACCCTTTCTTGTAGTGACAATAACAACTCCATTATTTGCACGTGCCCCATATATGGAAGCCGCCGAAGCGTCTTTCAATACCTGCATACTTTCGATATCATTCGAGTTCAACCAACCTAATTTTCCTTCATAAGGAACCCCGTCAATTACATATAAAGGGTCGTTATTATTGATTGTACTATAACCGCGGATGCGTATCTGAGGTGTTGCTCCCGGCGCTCCATCAGAAACGATTTGCACGCCAGTGGCTTTACCTTGTAAGGCTTCAACTGGGCTCGCAGCAGGCTGGCTTTTCAATTGTCCAATATCAACCACCGCAACGGCACCTGTCAAGTCTTTCTTACGTTGTGCGGAATAACCGGTAACCACCACTTCGTCCAAATCGCTCGTAGTTGATTGCAAGCTGATGTTATAAGTTGTCTTCCCACTGCTAACGCGAACTTCTTGACTCGTATAACCTACATAGGAGACAACTAATATGTCGTTTGCCTTCACGGTTAAGCTATACTGCCCTTGATTGTCTGTTAAAATACCGTTGGTTGACCCTTTTACTAAGACACTGACTCCTGGCAAAGGCGCATTATCCGTTGCATCGGTTACTCTACCTACAATTTTCAGTTCTTGTCGATTCTGAATGAGTAAGATCTTTTCATTTTCCACCTTATAATTAATATCCATCGGGGCCAACACCTCCTCCAGCACATCCGCTAAGTTACTTTGTAAGCTTCCCACCTCCACTATTCGATGGCTTTTTAATATAGAAGGACTGTACACGAACTTTACTTGAGATTGGGTTTCCAAATTCTCTAAAAAGTTCTTCAAGGTCATCCTCTTCTTCGTTATGCTAATCGTTTTTTTCAAAGCTCCCTGTGCTTCGGCTGTATGGGCGTAGGCACTTAAGGTTCCCACCGAAATAAGAAGCGCTTGAATAAAGGATATTCTCATCGCCGTTTTTGTTAAAGCAATAATTCGTTCTTTTTTCATAAATTCGAAAAATTTTGGTTTGTGAAGGGCCGGTTTTAAGCACCGACCCTGAATCATGATTTAATCTCCGACCGGCAATACCCCCATATTGCCGGTCTTTGTTTGGTTTAGTCTACGTTGTGTTCATAAGCGATTCATGTTTGGTTTTCGTTTTATTGATTGGATTTATTGGATTTCAATTGTTTTACCGATTATATGGTAATTGGTTTCTGTAACATTGCAAACGAGATTTAGCTGATCAAACAACTCCATACCACTCAAATCTCCTCGAAATGTAATCTTCCTGACAGCTGGTCTTACACGGATATCGATATGATAAACATCACGTAATTTATTGGCTAAGTCTGCTAAACTGATTTCTTTAAATACGACCTCATCAAGTAGCGTTCTTTTCGTCTCAACAGGAATGGGCCTTTCTACCAACGTTTCACTAAAGCTTCCTTTTTGCTCGTCCAATATCGCTCGTTGATTCATCGTTAAATTCAAGGTCTTCGGTGTCTCTATTATTCGTCGTACCAAATTATTTTTAGCACTTCGTATTACTTGTACCTTACCGGTGTACACAATTACTTCGTCTTTACCCGCTCCCTTGCCAGACTGGATTTTAAAACAAGTACCTAATACCTTGGTAATCATCTCCTCATGAAATACCTGAAAAGGATTAGCGGGATCTCCCTTCACATTAAATAGTGCATCACCGACTAATGAAACTTCTCGTTTATTAAAACGAGTAGCATATGTTAGCTGCGCTCCTTTGAAAAGCTTAATCCGCGTTGAATCCGGCAAGGAAACTTCCAATGGTTCATCATTCGGATTTATAACTTTCGTAATGAAGCTTTCCTTTTTACTCACAAAGTCCGGTTCAACGGGATTGCACTTTAATCGATTGTAAACCCAAACCGAACCTACAATTAACAGCACCGCGGCTGCGGCTGTTGATATATAAAATCTATCGAATGGCCTAATCACCGTCGATCGACCTTTTTTTTTGTCCTCACTTGGTTGCGTTTCCTTGTTAATCTTGTCCCATAGCCGATCTTCCAGTTCTGCAAATTCGACTTCGCTTAAATTTAAATCGACATCGCTATCTAACAAATCATACCAACGACGAACGGTTTCCTGCTCCTCCTGTGTGCAGTTACCTTTTAAATAGCGCTCCAATAAACTTTGAAAGGCTTTACGGCTCATAATGATGCTGGTTAGTATAGGCCTTATAAAGGCTTTACATATCTATAGTAATACAACTAAGCCATACCCCTAAATTTTTTTAATTTTTTTTTGATTTGGTTGAGACGTGGTATGGTTGAGTTGTTGAAACGTTGACTAGTTGAGTCGTTAAGTGGTGAATTGTTGAGTAACTATTTCCCTACTCAACTATTTGACTACTTAACGAATTAGCCAATGTGATAATTAGCCATAATGTTGTGGTAAGGATCTGAGCAAGCTTATTGCTTAAAGTCTAAAGCCAGGGATATGCAATAAAAGCTGATAGCCGATTTCCGGAAGTCGTTCTAGCAGCAAAATAAAGCAGAAACAATAAAAGTTATAATAATCATATAATCCTTCAGGGCTAGTCGCATGGCTTTTAACGATTGGGTAATATGGTATTCTACTGCCTTTTCGGAAATTTTTAATTTCTGTGCGATCTCCTTCACCGAGTTATATTCCAGGCGACTTAGCACAAACACTTCCCGGGTTTTACGAGGCAGCATATTAATTCCTTTTTCTATCGAGATAGAAAGCTCCCGAACCGCTAACTGCTCTTCCAAGCTATTCGCACCGATCTCACTATGCGTCTTTTTGTATTCCGCATATTGATCAAATTGCAAAACGTTTTTTAGATAATTAATGAAGCTGAATCGAACAGCCGACATCAAGTAAGCAGATAAATTGTTTATTTCAACTATTTGCCTGCGCTCCCACAGGGATATGAAAATATTTTGGGTTAATTCCTCTGCTAACTCTTTACTGCTTGATTTTTTGAATAATTGTAAAAAACACACTTTCCAATATCTCTTATAAATCTCTTTGAATGCTCGGTGGTCATTTTCCTTTATTTTCGTTAGTAATTCAGCATCCGTAGAGTCGCAGTATTCCATATCGTTTATAAAGTGGTTAGCACAAATATATAAACAACATTCAATTAAGCAAACAAACTCGGTCAATTGTATGCTAATGTGATTATTTCACACTTATTTTGTAACAGTGTGTTTCTGTGTAAAGGGGACTGTACTCTTTATTTATTCCATTAGAGATAATACTTACCGCTATTAAATTTTATTTTTCCGCCATCAACTAAATTACGGATACAGGTGATTCGATCGCTTTCATCTCCCGTTTTCAATCCATCGACCAAAGCATCTAAGGTCAAATGATTAGTTGATAGCAGGTCTATGATCTCGGCAACGATTAGGTCTTCTATTTCTTCTTCCTTTGCTTTCTTCTGCCTCTTCAGGCAATAATCGCATATCCCACAAAGCTCCATGTTTTTCTCTCCGAAATAAGCTAACAGTTGTTGTGATCGGCAAGCATCAAGCTGTAAAAAGTTGAGTACAGACTGCAATTGCTCCTCGCCTATTTTCTTTCGTTCATCAATGTGCTTTTTGTCAATATGTAAATGCTGTGAATCGCTTCTTGGTTGCAAGAACTGGATCTGTGGTTTATCTGTCTGCGATAAATAACTGATAATCTGATACTGTTCCAGCTGCTTTAAATGGTTAAGCGTCTCATGGAGTGAGAGTCCCGCTTTACGGGCTAAGTCCGCCTCACGGAATGAAACATAATAATCAAAGGCCCCGCCATAAGCACGTAACATGACTTTGATAAATCCATCCAGGTTGGCATGGGCTACTTGAAAACTGTATAGATCTTGCGATCCCACTTCGAAGCGAAACCGGGAAGGTAAGTATACATTTTCTGTTACTGCGAGCCATTCATCGCGTTCCAAAAACTTCAGCGCACTAATTACTTTTAAAGGTTCTAACTGGTACCTTTTGCAAAAAGTGCCTATATCAAAATCAAAGCACAGATATTGTCCTGCACCATACGCCAATTGAAAATAATTTCCCAAGTGATAATAAATTTGGGTGATTTCCTTGGTTGTGGGAAAGCTTAACTCAAAATTTCTTATTAGTCGCTCCTTGTCTTCTTCATTATACAACAACACCGCGTAGGCTTTCTTTCCATCCCGTCCGGCTCGCCCAGCCTCCTGAAAATAAGCTTCCAATGTATCCGGAATATCCATATGGATTACGAAACGAACATCAGGTTTGTCAATACCCATACCAAAAGCATTGGTTGCTACAATTACCTGTGTCTGGTTTTGTTTCCATGCCTCTTGCTTTTTCGATCGTTCCGGGGTCGACAACCCGGCGTGATAAAAATCGGCTTTTATGTTTTCCATCAACAGGAAACGGGTAATTTCCTGCGTTTCCCTTCTGTTTCGGACATAAACGATACCACTTCCTTTTATTTTTTTTATGATTTTGACTAAGCGGCCGGTCTTATGGTTTTCAGCAATCACCATATAGGCCAAATTTTCCCGTGAGAAACTTTTGACGAATACGGCTTGGTCGGTCGTTTTTCTAAATTTAAGTTTCTCCTGGATGTCATTTACTACTTTAGGTGTGGCAGTAGCCGTTAATGCTAAAAACGGCACCTGTGGATGTAGCTCACGTAGTTCAGATAAATGAAGATAAGGGGGTCTAAAATCATATCCCCATTGTGAAATACAATGAGCCTCATCAATGGCGAATAAATTGACAGGCATATACCGTAGCCGTTCTTTCACGAGCTCGTTCATTAGGCGTTCAGGCGACAGGTATAAAAATTTTATATCTCCATACACGCAGTTGTCCAATGCAATATCTACTTCACGTTTGGTCATACCCGCAAATATTGCTACCGCTTTTATGTTTCTTGCTTTTAAATTCTCGACTTGATCTTTCATTAAGGCTATCAAAGGAGTTACAACAATGCAAATCCCTTTCATTGCCAGTGCAGGAACTTGAAAGCAGAGCGACTTACCTCCGCCTGTAGGCATCAACGCTAAGGCATCATGGCCAGCCAAAACATGGTTTATAACCTCTTCCTGAAGAGGTCTAAAACGCGAATAACCCCAATACCGTTCTAGAATTTCGTGTATAGACATAGCGTTTAAGCTATTTAGCGCCCCAAACATAAGCAAAATTATCCTTTAGACAGTAGAATTCGATATTCAATCGCTCTGCATCTGCCCGCCACCTATCAATCGTATGCCGACTATTAGACCCATCTAGTATAAGAAGCGTGCTTTTTTTCAAGGTGCCCAACAAGCTGTCTAACGGTCTTTTCGGATTGTTTCGTACCAACAACCAGTCAGGTGCGGTAGCGATTGGATGGTTCTTTCGACCGTCTAAAATCAGCAACTGTTTCTCCATAAATTGAAGATGATTGTTCGTGATGGAAATATCGTTAAGATGGAACTTCACTGGTTCTTTGATAAAGGATAAATATTGAATCGATGAATAAGCTTCAAGTGCCGGTATTACGGAATATTGGATAAACGCTTGTTGTATCGAATCGGCATTGCTGTAAAGAATTGGTTTTGCACCATTTATAAGCCCTATAGCCATTTGATCATTGACATTGAAGATGATGAGTCGGTTACTGTTATGCTTAGACCATAATTGCTGATTGACAATCAGTCCTAAAACAAGAATACTTATAATTGATACATAAAACAACTGCTTCCGGGAAAATTGAAAAGCTAGTACCAGCGTTATCATAACCAGGTAAAGCATCAGGTATTCATAGCTTGTTAACCAAATCGACTTCACGGTAGCTAAAGGCCATTGTTCTATACGAACCAATACCCGGTTAACAAAAAGAACGAATTGCTCTAATATATCAGCCATACCATAGGTGAATTTGTTTAACGGCAGCATTAATAATAAGAAACCAGCGTAAATAATGAGGCTAACCGGCAAGGTGATAAACAAGTTTGCCGGCAAAAAATAAACAGGAAAGAGATGAAAATAATAGAGCACCAGTGGGAAATTCGCTAATTGTGCTGCGCAAGACATCGATACATATGACCAGCCTTTATTCGCTAGTTCATATTTAAACCTTACTAGCGCTGATAAAAGAGGCATCAACCAAATGATGCCAAGAACCGCCAAATAAGACAATTGGAAACCTACATCTCTCAGAAATCCCGGGTTGTACAATAATAAGAAAAAGGCAGAGGCGGCTAGGTTGTTATATCCATTACCGGCACGTCTCAGCGTATTGCCAATAATGAAGATACTGATCATAAATGCCGCTCGGAGAACAGATGGCGCAAAACCTGTTAGTAATGCGTAAGCCCATATAAAGAGTAATAATAAAAGAAGACGTATATATCGCAACCATCCGCCTTTATTCATCCATTGTAAACAAAAAGCAAACAAAGCGAAGACAATTCCAACATGCATACCGGAAACGGCCAATATGTGTATTGTGCCGGTAGCGGAGAAGACCTTTATCAGTTCCTTCTCCAAGGAAGCACGGTACCCTAAAACTAGCGTAGCGAGAAGTGCCGCAGACTCCTTACTCTTAAAATACCGATTAAACTTCTCGACCATTTTTTTTCTGGTTTCGAGCGCGTAACCGATTAACGGGTTTCCCGTTTTACGACCGGTCTTGCTCAACGCATCTGAAGTAAGAAACGTTTCGTGCCAAATTCCCCGATGAGACATATAAACTGCGTAATCAAATTCATGGGGATTATAAGGTTGCCTGAGTCGTTTAAAGTTGCTAAGAATACGAAGCTCATCACCATAATGGAGTAGTAAGTCTCTCTCCTTTGTTTTAATTTTCAGTAAAAGCTTCCCTCTTACCGGCTTATATTCATCTTTTATCTTCACATAATTGATTGTCATTTCGGTGCTTATAATTTCCCCTTTCACCTTAGGTTCACCGGATACAAAACCAAGCAAATGATCACTCTGATAATGACTGAAATGTCTATGGTCGATAACCGGATTGCTTTCCCAGTTTAGCAAAGCTCCGAAGCAAATAAGTATTGAAAAAAAAATTATAAAAGCAGGTCCATATAAGTATCGAACCTTCCACTTTGTTCCAATGGCAAGACCAAAAAAACAAGCAATTAACAATAGACAAGCAATTAGTATGAGCCGATATGTAAAAATCGAAGCGGGTATGAAATAGGTTATTCCAATTCCGAGGATGAGGGCAAGCAAAAAAGATACGAATGGCGCCTGTGTATGGTAATTGATGAATCTAGACATCTCAGTTTAAAATTGAAAGCGTAGCTGCATTTTGATTTCTGATTTGCGATTGCCTTCAATCTTATCCAAGGTCGAACCGAGTTCTTGGAGCGTCGGATAGTGACTAGCCGCATAACGGCACCAAAAATCCATACCCCTCTTGATTCGACAGCGTAGATTGAGATAATAACGTATCCCTTTATTGCTGTAGAATGGAAACGATGATGCATATAAAACATCATTCTCAAAGGCGTATATGCGCGAATTGTAACCATCTGTTTTAAATAAAGCGATACGGGCATTACCTGAAAACATACCTTGAGGCTTATAAATTACATCCTGATAAAACAGGTAGCCTTTCTCGGCATGTGCGGCTTTTTTATAAAACCCATATTCAAACCGGTTACGGAAAACGATGGTCGAGCTAACCTGATACTGTGCTTCAGCCCTAATTTGTTGTCGCTGAACCCGGTCTAGCACGGCAGTGGGGTGTATCGAATCGCCATTTTCAGCTTTATTCCGAAAACGGTAACGAAGCAGATATCTTAGCTTTTTATTGGGAGTAAGAGTCAATTGTGTAAACAGATCCTGACCATCCGATGGTGCGTCTACTCGGTACCTTATCCAAGGAAATTTAAAAGCATCTGCATAAGCCACCCATAGTACTTTCTTATTGGGTTGAAAGATAAGTCCGGTATAGAATCCTTTTTCATTTACTGCACGGCTCCCTTCCGATAATCCTTGGTTATAGAATGCATGATAGTTCTTTTGGTAATCTCTGTACTGCAAAACCAAGGACAAGTCGTGGGATAAGGACGAGATAATACCATTTGTATACGCTAAACCGCTACCAAAACTATGCGCTACTTCTCCAAAGAGGTACATATTATGAATATAGGTATGGTAGTATATACTGGCATTTGATAAATCGTTTCCGGCAAACGCATATTGATTGTATAAAAGTGTCCGAGGTCTTATTATACCTGACAGCTTGGTATAAAACACATTGCCACCAATAGTAAGTGAATTTCGTTGATACTGAACATTGGTACCAAATAGCAACTGCTTTAAATTGTGCCTGTTCGATACCTCGTTAGGTGTTCTATGTAAGCCGTTTTCAATAATAGCGCTATAATTAGCTTTACCGGCAAGACTATCCACGAAGGTAGCGCTCAATCTTTTATAAGATATAAAAGGCGTAATGCTCCACTTTTTTACTGAATAGGTGGCTGAGATCCCGCGAAAAAAAGAAAACTCGTTAGCTGATGTATAGGGACGTAAACCGATGCCTTGTCGCGCCACATGTTGAACCAGTGCTCCCTTTCCGAAACTAACCCCTGTCCATAAAGCAAGTCCTTGTCCAAACTGTAGAGAATAGTCGCCAATAACAACATGTTTCCATCGTTTGACGCTCTGTAGATAAAGGCTTCCCGAATAAAAGTCAAAGCCAAGGCGCTGTGCCCCGTTAAAGAACTGTTCACCTGCGTCCTTTTTCATGTTTAACGATAGTTGAAGTTTTTGCGGAACCGTGTAACGATATCGGCCAAATAAACGATCGGCACTACCCAGATATCTCGACCTGTTTAGATCCTTTATGGCATAGCCGTTTTGCTTCTCTAGGATGCGTCCATATCGAAACATCAAATCATGTCTTCCGCTGCTTAGAAACTCTTTTGCCGGCATATTCCAATTCGACGATGGCTCTACCCGAACAAAAGGTAGCAGGAGCCGTACCGTCTCCACATCCAGCCCGTCCACCGCTTGCAGTTCATATACCGTCAGATAAGGACCCGCTAGTTTACGATGGTTGATAATAGCAGCTACCTGCAAGGGTGACAAAAAACGAAGTTCGCTTAATTCCTCGTTGCTTGTTTTATTAAGATCGATCGGATGTTTCAAATAGTAGTTCCATCTCTCTGTAAGCTCCATATAATCATAATCTTCTGTGAGATCATCGGCCATGGATTCAACAAGCTGTTCGATAAGATCGGTATTTTCCGTTTGGCAAAAAGTGGCCAGATGGGATAACAGAAATAAGAATACAAAAAAGACCGATTTAGAAAGCATAGGCAAGCAATAATTGAGGGGATAACCCGAGTCGATGGTGAATCACCGTGGCTAAATCCAAAATCATTTTATGATATACAAAGCCAAACCCACAAAATTGACTAAACTCATTTAATCCGATTCCACCTCGAAAGCTCATCCAGGAAATGGGTTTATATTCAAGGCCTGTTCGGAAATCTACCTTATCTCGATAAAGAACCTTCTCCGAATCGGCAGTTATAAGTAAATTCGGATGAAATTGATAGCTGGTACCTACGCCGATTATCACCGGAATAACGGAATAAGCGGAATAATCATAAGAAGCATATCCAGGGTTTGCAACGCGGGCACCGATGACCCAGAATGGTTTTACTTGAAATTGTAAACCAACATCCGCCGAAAAAGCTTGATTTCTGCCATATTCCCTCAGCTGCAGTTGATGGTAATTTAAAGCAAGGCCGATGGACAGCTGAGGGCCAAAACGTTTAGCGTAGCTAAGATTTGCCTTCAACTCGCTATAAGCATCCTTAATCCCATAATTTGAAATATGAGAACCAAATACACCCAATTTTGTGGGCACTGCCAATAGCAGCCCCTGCGTGCGTATATCTGTGTTTAAAAAATGTTCTTGGTGATAAATGCCTGCTCTAGATGCAGTCATTGAACCAATGCCGGCCACATTGGATGTCAGCCCTTCAACACCTTGCAATGCATTTCCCGTACCACCCATAGCACAATATCGGGAAGCCGGGTAAACCTGGGCTGAGAGGTTGATAGCGGTTAGTAATAAAATTAGGTTTAAGAAGGTACCAAACATAGCACCTTAAAGATACTTAAACCGAATATTTTAACGTAGTTAGCCTTTGATAATGAACAAACTGAACAAAATTATTTGATAAAATGTTTCTCCTGTTTAAAAAACTCTTCAAGGGCAATGCGATCCGTTTTGAACGTCAAATCCTCTATTTTAATGTCTTCCAACTTAATAAGTCGAAAGGCCTGAAAAACATCCCCTTCTGTCTCATCAAAATCAAAAGCACATGTTTTAAAAGTTAGATTAAAAGGCATTTTATTGCGTACACGATAGTAAACGGAGATAATCTGACTATCATTAAAGTAAGAATGTTCATAAAAGTCGGTTGTATAAATATGATCTAATACCTCCACCTCTACCAAACATTCTTCCATATACTCCCTGCGTAAAGCGTCTCGCAATCCTTCTCCATATTCCAGTCCACCTCCCGGAAATTTACTAAAACGTTTACCATACTCTTGTTCATCACTGATCAGGATTTCGCCCTGCTCTGTCACAAGGATACCATACACCCGCACGTTAAATGGATACAATGCCTGCATGTTCTATTATTATTTCTTATAAATCGATGAAAGATCTTTAATTTCAATATGCTTAAAATCGACGGGCTGTCCCTCGCTTTGGAGCGCAATATAGCCACTTTTCAACAGTTTGCCATCGACTTTAATCGTTGGGTCATAACCATGTGCTACATCACCTCCAATCTGTGGTTTAGCATATTGTAGTACGGTATCCCCTTCAATAATATGGGTCACTAAAGAATCGCCTAAAACGATTAGCTCAGCATGAACCCACTGATCCCCATCGTACGTTTTTGAAGTTGAATTAAGACAATGCGAATCGGCGATTTTCCCTTTATATACGACATGAGTTCCCGGCGAGCACATATTACCGGTTGGCCTGGGCTTTCCATCCCCCAAGCCCCCCAGGAACTGCATCTCTACTGAAATAGGCCAGTCTTGCTCTTTTGGCATAGTACGAGGGTCTTGCGAATGGAACATTACTCCACTATTACGTAGCGTATAAGACGGAGCCCCTTTTTGTAACTCACCAACAAAACGATATGCTAATTTAAGGTGGTAGTAGGCATAAGGGATTTTATAATATAAATGCCCGAATTGATCATTGAAATCGCCATATTGATCATATCGTACTTGTATGGTACTATCCCTTACCC
Source organism: Olivibacter sp. 47 (assembly GCF_030372825.1). Taxonomy (NCBI): domain Bacteria; kingdom Pseudomonadati; phylum Bacteroidota; class Sphingobacteriia; order Sphingobacteriales; family Sphingobacteriaceae; genus Olivibacter; species Olivibacter sp. 47. The sequence goes on along the minus strand of NZ_JAUCNR010000001.1, from coordinate 2,398,848 downwards.
GAAATGTATTCCCATAATTTTCGCCGAACTCATGATGATGAATTTTCACCATCCAATCATTGATATCCTTTCCGTTGAAAAGGGAGACCCATTCTTCTTTTTTTTGTTCATCTTCGCTTTCGGTTGCCGTATTCGATCTGCATCCCGCTGTTACCAAAATCCCCAAAAAAAGCAATGGAGCAATTATTTTTTTCATCCTGTTATTTTCTTTTTGATGGTTGATGAAAGCTCGGGTAAATAACCGAAGCGACAGCGAAGCTCATTGACACCTAAAAATGTAAATACTTGTCAATTGCCCTGTGTGTCCATTATTATTTACATCTCGGTTTCATCTGTATATAATTTTCTTTTTAAAAGTGATGAAGCTATCAGATTTATTCATCCCCTATGTGGTTTGAATAAACTATGATGAGCTCATAATTCAAATTTGATGGGCTGAAAATACGAAATTTAAAATATTCTATAGTATGCTAATCCCAATTCTCCAATTGCCGTATTAATTGAACATCAAAAGCAACCAAATTATTTTAACACAAAATCATCCCTCACCTTATGAAGCTCATATCTATTTCGTATCTTTATGCCCTTAAATATTTCATGTGCAAATAATTTGTCCTTTAAAGGCCATATGGAATATCCAGGTTATTTCATCTGTGTTTGTATTTGGCAATCATGGATATTCATGGGATTTTATATATTAAACCTATGATAGCTTGCAATCTGGTAAAACACTATTGAATAGCACATTATCCAATAAAAAAATAGCGAGGAGATTTTGGATTACTTACAAGGATTGAACCCTTCACAACGGGCAGCAGTAGAACAAACAGATGGCCCTGTTATGATTGTAGCAGGAGCTGGATCGGGCAAAACGAGAGTCATAACCTATCGAGTAGCCCATCTAATACAAAAAGGCATTGATCCATTTAACATTTTAGTATTAACATTTACCAATAAAGCCGCCAAGGAAATGCGCGAGCGGATCATGAAAGTAGTTGGAAATGAAGCTAAAAACATTTGGATGGGTACTTTTCACTCCGTATTCGCTAAAATCCTTCGTGTGGAGGCTCATCATATTGGCTATCCTGCCAATTTCACTATTTATGACACGGACGACAGTAAGAGCTTGATCCGATCGATTCTCAAGGAAATGCAGTTAGATGATAAACTGTACAATGCAAACTTTGTATATAATCGGATATCCGCGGCGAAAAACAACCTGATATCCGCTGCAGAGTATCAAAAGAATGCACAAATACAGGCTGAGGATCAATCGGGCGGAAGGGGTAATCTAGGTCAAATTTATCAAACCTATAGTCAACGCTGCTACAAAGCAGGTGCAATGGATTTTGACGATTTGCTTTTTAAAACCAATGTCCTGCTGAACCAACATCCGGAAGTACTTTATAAATATCAAACAAAGTTCAAGTATTTAATGGTTGATGAGTACCAAGACACCAACTTCTCACAATATCTGATTGTTAAAAGGCTAGCGGCAATCAACGAGAACATCTGCGTAGTGGGTGATGATGCTCAAAGTATTTATGCTTTCCGGGGCGCGAATATCCAGAATATTTTAAATTTTGAAAAAGACTATCCGGACTTAAAAGTTTTTAAGTTGGAGCAGAATTATCGTTCTACCCAAAATATTGTAAATGCCGCCAATAGTATTATCTCGAATAATAAAAATCAGTTAAAAAAGAACGTTTTCTCCGAAAACGAAACGGGCGACAAGATAAAAGTTGTACGGGCTTTCAGCGACAATGAAGAAGGAAAAATGGTAGCGGAAAATATTTTGCAAGACCGTTCCTTGCAATCGCTGCGTTTTAAGGATTTCGCCATTCTCTACCGTACCAACGCACAGTCGCGCGCCATGGAAGAGGCCTTACGAAAACTTAATATACCGTACAAGATATACGGAGGCACCTCCTTCTATCAAAGGAAAGAGATCAAAGATTTAATAGCCTACTTTCGACTTACTTTTAACCCCAACGATGAAGAAGCACTTAAGCGTGTCATTAATTATCCCAGACGGGGCATAGGTGACACCTCGGTAGAACGCATCTTTATTGCTGCAAATCAACATCAAAAAAGTATTTGGGAAGTCATTACCACCCCACAACAGTATTTGGACGGACGTACGGCAGCTGTTGTATATCCCTTTGGCTCCCTCATCCAAAGTTTCCAAGTGCTGGCGAAGAACAACAGTGCCTATGATACCGCTCTACATATCGCACAACATTCCGGTATATTGAAAGATCTCTATGAGGATAAATCCGTTGAAGGCCTAAACCGGTATGAAAACATTCAGGAATTATTAAATGGTATTAAAGAATTCAGTGAGCGTGAAGATATAGCAGAAAAAGGCCTAGATGTATTTATGCAGGATATTGCGTTATTGACAAATGACGACAATGATAAGAATCCGAATGCTGATACAGTATCACTGATGACAATTCACTCTTCGAAAGGGCTGGAGTTTCCGCAGGTTTTTATCGTTGGACTTGAAGAGAACCTCTTCCCTTCGCAGCTTGCCCTGAATTCACGTACGGAATTGGAGGAGGAGCGTCGGCTATTCTATGTGGCGATTACACGTGCTGAGAAGAAGCTGACCTTATCCTATGCAACATCACGTTATCGTTGGGGAACACTCAATAATTGTGAACCGAGTCGGTTTATAGATGAAATAGACCCCAGATACCTGGCACTGGATTTCAGCGCTCCTACAGCCGCTAAATCCAGCGGTGATGATGTTTTTGGTAAAGCAAGGACAGCTTGGTCGCAACCGCAATCACAAGACATCTTTACCAAACCCAAACCGAAAGTAGTGCCCAAAACCACTTCCATTTTACCAAAAGCGCATCAACCTAGTGCCGGTTTCGCACCGTCTGATACCAGTAATTTGCAAGTGGGGATGGAAGTAGAACATGAACGCTTTGGATTTGGGAAGGTAATTAATTTAGAAGGTAATAAACCGGACATAAAAGCAACTATTTTTTTTAAAGAATTAGGACAAAAGCAATTGTTGCTTAAATTTGCAAAACTTAGAATTGTTAATTAGCCAATTGGCTAATTAGCTCATTAGCTAATTGAAATATGGAATTTGACTATAATAGCACACGAAAGAGATTAATATTGGCAGAATATGGCCGTAATGTTCAAAACATGGTGGCTTATATCTGCACCCTCCCCACGAAGGAAGAACGCAACCGGCACGCACAGGTTGTCATCGACCTAATGGGCTTTTTAAATCCGCATTTAAGGGATGTATCGGATTTTAAACATAAACTTTGGGATCACTTGCACATTATCTCCGATTTCCAAATTGACGTAGATTCGCCTTATCCCAAGCCTACGCCAGGTGCTATACATGCAAAGCCGGAAACGTTGAATTATCCGCAGCATCGCATTAAATACAAGCATTACGGTTATATCATTGAGTTAATGATTGAAAAGGCCAAGAAGATTGAAGATCCGGAACGTAAAAAAACAATGGTACAGGCAATGGCCAATTTCATGAAAATGGCCTATGTAACTTGGAATAAAGATTCTGTCAGTGACGACCACATCGTTGACGATTTGAAAGAAATGTCAAATGGTCAATTAGTGCTCGATGAAGATGTGAACTTAACTAAACTGGAATTCAAAACACCGCCTCCAGGTAATCGCACAAAAAGTAATACTAGCAGTAACCAGCAAAGTGGTGGCGGCCAGAAAAATCGGCAGCAGCAGCATAAAAATCAGAATAATGGCGGTAACAAGAAGCGTAAACGTTTCTAAATCGCTATCCACATATTTTTAACAACCGGCCTGTATCTAACGATGTCAAGATAAAGGCCGGTTTAATTTTTATCGATTAGGATAGTTGAATGAATGCATTTGAAATTTACGGTGGAAAACCGCTGAAAGGAGAAATCACTCCGCAGGGAGCAAAAAATGAGGCGCTCCAAATATTATCAGCTGTATTGCTTACGCCCGAGAAAATGACGATCAGCAATATACCTGACATTAAAGATGTTAACAAACTCATCGAGCTTTTAGGTGATCTTGGAGTAGCTATCGAACGGATCAGTGATGACACCTATACATTTGAAGCAAAGAACATTAATATTGATTACTTCCAGTCAGAAGAGTTTAAAACTAAGGGAGGAAGCCTGCGCGGTTCTATTATGATCGTTGGCCCTCTACTCGCTCGTTTCGGCAAAGCTGCCATTCCTAAACCAGGTGGAGACAAAATAGGACGAAGGCGGTTGGACACGCATTTTTTAGGTTTTGAAAAACTCGGAGCTCGGTTTCATTATGATCAGGACAACCATTTTTTTAATATCGATGCGACTAATTTGCACGGAACTTATATCCTCTTGGATGAGGCATCCGTAACCGGCACGGCAAATATTGTGATGGCCGCTGTTTTGGCAAAAGGTACAACTACGATTTATAATGCCGCCTGTGAGCCCTATTTGCAACAGCTGTGCAAAATGCTCAATCGTATGGGCGCTAAGATTTCCGGTATAGGCTCCAATCTGTTGAGCATTGAGGGGGTCGACTATTTGACAGGAACGGAACACCGTATGCTTCCCGATATGATTGAAATAGGTTCCTTTATTGGTTTAGCCGCGATGACCGGGTCAGAAATCACCATTAAGGATGTTCATTTTGATGAGCTAGGGATTATTCCGACGGTTTTTGGTCGACTAGGGATAAAACTGGAAAGACGGGGCGACGACATCTATATTCCGGCCCAAGATTCGTACGAAATTGAGACCTTCATAGACGGTTCCATCCTCACCATCGCAGATGCACCTTGGCCAGGTTTTACGCCTGACTTGTTAAGCATTGTACTTGTCGTAGCTACACAAGCCAAAGGGAATGTGTTAATTCACCAGAAAATGTTTGAAAGCCGCTTGTTCTTTGTCGATAAGTTAATCGACATGGGCGCACAGATTATTTTATGTGATCCTCATCGCGCAACGGTCATCGGCTTGAATAAAGCATTCAAATTACGGGGAATCGAAATGACTTCACCTGATATACGTGCGGGAGTTTCCTTGCTGATCGCCGCCCTATCCGCTCAAGGAAGATCCGTTATTTATAATATTGAGCAAATTGAACGAGGTTATCAACACATTGATAAACGACTCCTGGCGCTCGGCGCTCAAATCAAACGAATTGAAGGAAAACCACTGCATTGAGCGATGTAAGGTATAAGGTGTAGGGCTTAAGGTAACCTTATACCCTCTACCTTATACCTTATACCCTATACCTCATACCCGCTTAAGCCTGACACCTCCTCTCATCTAACCAGCCGAAATAGCATTGATAATATCATATTGGGTTATGATCTCGAGCTTACCGCCCTCATCTTCCACCAATACGGCGTTATTATCTTTATTGATAAGTGATGAAAGTCGGTCAATTGAGGTATTGAGATCAACAAAAGGAAAAGGTGCCGTCATAATCTGTTGTACCTTTCCGGACTTCACACTTGGATTTTCCAAGAGTGCGTTCAATATATCCGATTCAGTGACTTTGCCGACCACCATTCCTTGTTGCGTGATAGGGATTTGTGATATATTGAGCGTCTTCATTGTATTAAACGTCTCGATTACAGACTGTTCTCCATCTACTGTTATAATCTCCTGTTGTCCCCTTTTCTTTAAAATGCGTTCCGCTGTCAATTTCTTGTCTTTAAGGAATCCTCGCTCCCGCAGCCAATCTTCATTAAACATTTTTCCCATATAACGGGAGCCATGATCATGAAAAATGACAACTACTAAATCCCCTTCCTTTAAGCTATCTTTTAACTGCAATAAGCCAGCAATGGCCGCGCCAGCGGAATTTCCAACGAAAATACCTTCCTGCCGTGCAATTTCGCGCGTCATCAACGCTGCATCCTTATCCGTCACTTTTTCAAAATGATCGATAACATCGAAATCAACATTTCGAGGTAAAAAATCTTCCCCTATCCCTTCGGTAATGTAGGGATAGATCTCGCTCTTATCGAAGACGCCTGTTTCCTTATATTTCTTAAACACCGATCCATAGGTATCAATGCCCCATATCTTGACGGCTGGATTTTTCTCCTTTAGATATTTCCCAGCGCCACTTATTGTGCCGCCTGTTCCAACACCAACCAATAGATGGGTAATTTTTCCGTCTGTCTGTTCCCATATTTCAGGGCCGGTCTGCTCATAATGCGCGTGGCTGTTGGAAAGATTGTCATATTGGTTTGGTTTCCATGCATTGGGGATTTCTCTCTCAAGTCTGCTCGAAACGGAATAATAAGAACGGGGATCTTCAGGCTCGACATTGGTCGGACACACAATCACTTCTGCCCCAAAAGCGCGCAGTGCATCTATTTTTTCCTTCGACTGCTTATCGGTCGTCGTAAAAACACACTTATAACCCTTAATAACTGCGGCAATTGCCAAACCCATTCCGGTATTACCCGATGTGCCTTCGATAATCGTTCCTCCTGGCTTTAACAACCCGGCGCGTTCCGCATCCTCAATCATTTTGATAGCCATTCGATCTTTGATCGAATTACCTGGATTAGTTGTCTCTATCTTAGCTAATACAGTTGCCTTAACATCTTTGGTTAGCTTGTTTAACTTTACCAAGGGTGTATTACCGATTGTCTCCAGAATATTATTGTACCACATTCTCTACAAGTTTAATAGATTATATACAAACATAGCAATTTATAATAGCTAACAGAAATCGGCTTTCAGCTATCGGATTAATGCCGACGCTTGCTGCGCGCTGGCAACGGGACTAAAACTTCAAATGTTTCACTGTCAACCCGTTATTGATCAACTGTTTTAAAGAATCGATACCAATTTTTAAGTGGGTTTCAACAAAGTTTGCCGTTACGGACGAGTCACTTTCCTGCGTCTTTACACCTTCCGGAATCATTGGTTGATCAGACACCAACAACAATGCACCCGTCGGTATTTTATTAGCGAATCCAACTGTAAATATGGTAGCAGTTTCCATATCTACCGCCATTGCCCTTAAAGATTTTAGGTATTTCTTAAAATCCTTGTCATGTTCCCAAACTCTCCTATTGGTTGTATAGACAGTGCCGGTCCAATAGTCTAAACTATTATCCCGAATAGTAGTGGATATCGCTTTCTGAAGTGCGAAAGCAGGTAGAGCGGGCACTTCCGGAGGTAAGTAATCATTAGAAGTCCCCTCTCCACGAATCGCGGCGATCGGCAAAATCAAATCTCCAATACTATTCTTCTTTTTCAAGCCACCGGCCTTTCCTAAAAACAAGGCTGCTTTCGGTTGTATAGCGGAGAGTAAGTCCATAATGGTGGCTGCAACCGGACTTCCCATACCGAAATTGATAATTGTGATACCAGCGGCCGAGACACTCTGCATAGGCTTATCCAGGCCATAAATCGGTGCGTTATCATGCCATTCCGAAAACAATTTTACATAATGTGAGAAATTCGTCAATAAGATATATTCTCCAAATTCATTTAAGGGGCGCCCCGTGTACCGTGGCAACCAATTCTTTACGATATCTTCTTTATTCTTTAAACCGGGTTTTACCGCCGATTCAACTTCTTTTACTGTTTTAGTCATCGTTTTCTTTTTAGGAACCAGTTGAGTAGGGTGATAGTTGAGTGGTAACTTAACGACTCAACAACTTAACGACTCAACCCTCATAACAATATACAAAAAATCCCCCGTTTTGTGCGGGGGATTTTTTTAAGCTACGTGCAGCTTTTTCAAATCTGACTTCTCGAATTTTTGTTTTGCGTAATCGAGATTAATATAAAGCTCTCCACCGTCATCTTTTTCCCGCGAAGGGATTTCAAACATCGCGTCTAGCATAATGGCTTCGCATATCGCTCGAAGTCCTCTAGCCCCCAGTTTGAATTCGTTGGCTTTATCAACAATGAACTCGAATACCTCCGTATCAAATTGAAGATCGATATGTTCATAGTCAAACAATTTCTTGTACTGCTTGACCAGGGCATTCTTTGGTTCAGTGAGAATATTCAACAACGCTTCCCGATCCAACGGATTCAAATAGGTAATTACCGGTAAACGACCGATTAGCTCCGGTATTAATCCAAAAGCCTTTAAATCTTGAGGTGTAATGTATTTATAAAGATTATTTAGATCAATCTCGGCATGCTCGCTATTCATTTTATAGCCAACTGTTTGCGTACGCATACGGTTAGCAATTTTTTTCTGAATTCCATCAAAGGCACCGCCACAAATAAACAAAATATTGCTAGTATTCACGGCGATCATTTTTTGATCCGGATGTTTACGACCACCTTGTGGGGGTACATTTACAACCGTTCCTTCCAAGATTTTCAGAAGAGCTTGCTGAACTCCTTCGCCCGACACGTCTCGCGTAATCGACGGATTATCACTTTTACGGGCAATTTTATCAATTTCGTCTATATAGATAATCCCTCGTTCAGCGGAAGCTACATCGTAATCAGCAGCTTGAAGAAGTCGGGTCAGAATGCTCTCAACGTCTTCACCCACATAGCCAGCTTCTGTTAGAACGGTCGCATCACAAATACAAAAAGGCACATTTAATACTTTTGCAATTGTCTTTGCTAAAAGTGTTTTGCCGGTACCTGTTTCGCCAACCATAATGATATTGGATTTTTCAATCTCAATTTCATCCTTTTCCACCTTCTGATTCAATCGTTTATAGTGGTTATAGACCGCAACTGATAGCACTTTCTTGGCATCATCCTGGCCGATAACGTATTGATCGAGATGCGACTTTATTTCTGCTGGCTTTAATAACTTAAGTGCGGCCTGCACACTCTTATTTTTACGCAATGTCAGCTCCTCAGCTAAGATCTCGTTCGCTTGGGCGACACACCGATCACAGATGTGTGCATCATTGCCTGCAATAAGCATCAAGGTCTCTGACTTGCGTAAACCACAGAATGAACAAGTAACTTCTCTCGGGTTCTTTGCCATTTTATTTATCTTTCTTTCCTAATAACACTTCATCGATCATTCCGTTTTCCTTTGCTTCGCCCGACGTCATCCAAAAGTCGCGGTCTGATGCCTTTTCTACCCAATCATAAGACTGTCCGGAATGATCAGCAATTATCTGATATAATTCTTTTTTAAGCTTTAACATCTCACGTAGATTGATTTCCATATCAGCAGCAACACCTTGTGCACCACCTGAAGGTTGATGAATCATTACACGTGAATGTTTTAGCGCAGCGCGTTTTCCTTTTGCACCTGCAACTAGCAATACAGCACCCATAGAAGCAGCCATGCCGGTACAGATAGTAGCTACATCCGGTGAAATATATTGCATGGTATCATAGATACCCAAACCTGCATAAACGCTACCACCTGGTGAGTTGATATAGATTTGTATGTCTCTATGTGCATCAGCAGATTGTAAAAACAATAACTGAGCTTGAATTATATTAGCCACCTGATCGGTTACAGCATCTCCTAAAAAGATAATTCTATCCATCATCAAACGCGAGAAGACGTCCATTTGGGCGACGTTTAGCTGGCGTTCTTCAATAATATAAGGAGTCAGCGACACCGGCATTTGTTGCTCTACCCGATTGATAAAACTATCCACATGTTGACTTCCTATACCGTGGTGTTTAACAGCGTATTTTCTAAATTCATTTTTATCTATACTCATGATTTTTGCCTTTTGCCTAGCTAATATATAAGATTAATTCTAGAATCTCGAATGATAGCTTGCGTGAATACTATTTTTTTACTTTCAGGTATCAAAGAATGCGCCAAGCATTCTTAACACGACATTGAACGATCAAAACTGACAGAATGCCTTATCCGAAATAAAAAACTGACAAAATATAACTTAGCGACAATAGAAAAAGCCACCCATTTTTCAAACGGATGGCTTTCTAAAAAATTATGCGACTTACTTTAATTCCAGGAACTTATTATAGTCTATTTCTTTTTTATTCAGCTTCACGACACCTTTTAAGAAATCAAAAACCTTCAAGGCTTTTACCTCTTCGAACAGTCTGTTCGCCTGTTCCTTATCCTGCAGAAATTGAACCGTATACTGCGCTAGTTGTTCTTCGCTGATTGGCTCGGGACTGTACATTTTAAATTGGGCCGCGATACGCTCCTTAGCTAATTTAAAAACTTCTTCGTATTTGATTTCAAGCTTATTTTCCGTAATGATTTTATTTTCAATCAAGGTCCACTTTAAATTTTTAACAAAATCGTCGTAGCCTTCTGAAAGTTCTTCATCGGTCAATTTCTCGTTAGTCGCTTTTAACCATTTTCTCAGGAACTCATCAGGAAATTGTACATTCACTTTTTCCATTCCCAAGTTGTAAAGGTCTTGTTGTAAACGTTGATCAGAATTTTGAACAAGCATCGACTCAACCTCTGAAGTGACACGAGCCTTAAACTCTTCTTCGGTTTTTACTTCATCTTTACCAAAAAGTTTATCAAAAAGCTCTTGGTTTAAATCAGCTTCCTCCAAGCGGTTTACATTTTTCACAACCAACTTGAAAGTTCCTTCGGTTAAAGCTGCTGCCTCCTCTTCCGTTATATTCAAGATGCGCGCTATCGTATCGTCTTTGAATGCTTTTTTTAAGTCGATTTTAACCTCATCGTCTTTTTTAAGCCCGATCAAAGACTTTTTTATCTTTTTATCATCTACAAGATCCGTACGCACGGAAGCTGTATTCGATATTCCGCCTTCTAAAGCATTTCCGCTAGCATCTAATTGCGTTAATGTGCTATATAAAACATCTCCATCTTCTGACACTTCCGGATTCGTCATTTTTCCATAGCTCTTACGAAGATTTTTGATACGCGAAGCCAAGGTTTCATCATCTACCTTAATATCATATTGGGTCACCTTGTCTTTTTCACTAAATGGCACTTCAAAAGCCGGTGCCAAACCAATTTCGTATTGAAATTTAAACTCATCATTGAAATCCCAATTATAAGAAGACTCAGAGCCCTCTTTTGGAAGCGGTTGACCAAGCACCTCTACTTTATTCTCCGTAAGATAGTTATTTAAACTATCGCTTACCAGCCGGTTAATTTCATCAAAAAGAATCGCTTTACCATAAGTCTTTTTGATGTGGGAAGCCGGCACCATGCCAGGACGGAACCCCGGGAGCTTAGCCTTTTTTGCTTGTTCCTTTATTGCTTTGTTTACACGATCCGTGTAATCTGCAGGGGTAATTTCTACATTGATAACTGCATTCAGGTCGTCTACTCTCTCCTGTGAAATGTTCATTAGTTGCGTTTTAATATGCTTAATACAAAAATTCCTCCCGATATTGTCGGGAGGAATCAAGTGCGGAAGAAGGGACTCGAACCCCCACGCCTCTCGGCGCCAGATCCTAAGTCTGGTGCGGCTACCAATTACGCCACTTCCGCAGTACTTAGTGTTATTTTGGACTGCAAAACTAACACATTAAGGCATTCCCTCCAAATATTTTTTAAACAAAATATTCAAAAAAAGTTAACACATTGATAATAGGAGCATTAATTTTCTTCAACTAAGCTCTTACAATATGCTTTCAATTGTTCGTCCAAAAGAACTGCGGTAACAGCACCTGTTTCAATGGCCGCCCGCGGCATTACATCAACCAATGCGGCACTCGGATCCTGTACAAGGGTCTTGCCGCCATACTTGTAAACAGCTCGTAGGCCTTCGGCGCCGTCCCTATTGGCTCCTGACAATAGGATTGCCACCAGTGATTTTTTATAAACTTCGGCGGCACTTTGCATGCTGACATCAATAGACGGCCTACAGTAATGGACCGGTTCTGATGCGTCTAAAGATATACTGCGATCTTTTTCAATTAATAGGTGATATCCTGCCGGCGCAAAATAAACTGTACCTGCTTGTAATGTTTCTTTTTCTTCTGCCGATTTCACCCGAAGTACACATTTATGCTGTGCCATTTGTTCCAACGAGCTTGCATACTTTTCGTTTCGGTGAACAATGACCAACACCGCAAAGCCGACATCTTCCTTCAAGCTAGACAACAAATCCATTAAAAGCATCATTCCTCCCGCTGAACAAGCGATGATTAACAATTCAATGCTAACGTCTTTATTTTGCATACCCCACGATAAAAATAAAAATAGTTAGTCAAAATAGGTAAATTCTCAAGGATCCTACATTAAAAATGAAGGTTTTTCTTAATCAACTTTTCTGGCGTTGTAGACTATTACACCTGATTGCAAAAGGGCGAGCATAATGTAACGGATGCCTCCTATTTAATGGGTTACAAGTATGTTCATCATTTCAGTAAAGCTTTCAAGAAAAAATACGGCTTCACGCCAAAAAATATCGGGAAATAGACATTTCGTACCACCAAAAAACCTTTTAGTGTAAGAAAAACACCTTTCTGTGTAAAAATTTCTTTATCCTGAAAAAAAACGATTTACTTCGTATCAGTTTTTATATCAAAAGGCACTTACTTTCATTTTACACATTAGGTTAGGTTGATTAAAAAACAGTAGTTTTACCTCACTTCCCCAAAGTGAGGTTTTTTTATGCCCGATAATGTCGACCAATACGGCTTCATATTAAACCTCAGGGAGAAAAGCGGGGTTATAAACAATCTCCCAAAGATGACCGTCCGGGTCTTGGAAATATCCTGCATAACCGCCCCAAAAAGTATCGGAAGCAGGCTTAATGACTCTTGCACCCGCATTATCAGCATGCTCCATAATGAAATCCACTTCTTCTTTACTGCTAACATTATGTCCGATTGTAAATTCGGTAGCGGAAGAATGTTGCAACCGGATACCCGTGTCATGCGCTATACTCTTCCTTGGCCAAATTGCCAGCTTTACACCGCTTTGAAGATCAAAGAACGCTACTGCGCCATGCTCAAACTCTTGCCCTATAATTCCGTCCGAAGGTAAGCCCAGGCCTTCATGATAAAATTGGTACGATCTCTCGAGATCGTCCACACCAATGGTTAATACAGAAATTCTTGGTTTCATTTTTTCTATGTTATAAAACGTCTTCTTCGCTTTTATCCGTTAATTGACTAAACAGAAGGCTCGCTTATTATCAATTTTACATGATGCCTTATACAGTTCCAAACAATTGTCTTGCGGATATGTGCGTGGAATAAAAATAATAATCTTTAATAACTTGTCGTAGGACTTGTCTCCTTAACCAATTAAAGGATCTCAATAAATGGTGTCATTTAAATGAGGTAAGTTAGCTCATAACTGGCTGAAAAGAATTCTTTTGAAGTTTACCATGAATTAACGAATCGTCCGAAACAGCTATTTGGGGATATGAAAAAGGCAGCAAGTTAAAAACTTGCTGCCTTTCGGTTTTAGTACCCAGGGCCGGGATCGAACCGGCACGGTTTCCCACTAGTGTTTGAGACTAGCGCGTCTACCAATTCCGCCACCTGGGCATTCCCTCGTGAACGGGATGCAAATATATTGCTAAATAGAACAATCACCAAATAAATTTTAAAAATTTATGTATCGTTCAGATTATCAGGGAAGTTTATCCCCCATTGCCTTCATAATATCGTTTCCTAACGCAAAAATCATTAAGGCAACGATAATTACGAATCCTACAATTTGCGCTCGCTCCATGAATTTATCACTTAGCGGCTTACCCTTAATCATCTCTACGATTAAGAATAAAGCATGGCCACCATCCAAAGCTGGAATCGGTAAAATATTCATTAAGGCCAGGGCCATCGATAGCAAGCCTACCAAACTCCAGAATTTCACCCAATCCACCTCTCCGCCAAACATGCGGGCAATACCAACGGGCCCGGATAGGGCCTTATTCGCTTTCACCTGCCCCGTTACCACCTTGCCCAAAGCTTTTGCATTGTCTGTCAAAGACCCCCATGCTTTACCGGCACCAATCGGCAGCGCTTCTAAAAATCCGTATTTGATCTGCTCTTGCGGGATCCGACTAATATCACGACCCGCGGCAATACCCAACTTACCTTCCGGATCTATCGTTGCCTGCACGGTATCAATTTTACCAGCTCTCCAAAACACTATACTGGTTTCTTTATTTTTGTTTGCCAATAAGGCGTCTGACATCTGATCCCAAAACACGATCGACTGATTATTGATAGCGATTAGACTATCGCCCGGTTTCAACCCTGCTTTTTCGGCGGTTCCACCTTTTTGCAAACTTTCGATATGCGTGACTCTAAACCGAGGTATAACAAATTCGTCTATACCTAAATCTGAAACTTCATTTAAGATATCGCCGGGAACAATAAGGTCAACTGTCTGTCCATCTCTTAATATCGATAATTTGGTATTACCTAACAACACCTTTGGGCTCCTAACATCTTCAAATCGCACGACCTTTTCTCCATCAATTGCCGTAATTAAATCTCCTGCTTTTAAGCCTACTTGCTTTCCGATAATACCGGGCGCCAAACCATCTGTCAGTTTATCATTTGGGATGAAAGTCTCCCCATAACGAAGCGTTAACATCCAGAAAATGAAAATGCCTAAGATGATATTGACAATAATACCTGCCAGCATGACAATAAGTCGCTGCCACGCCGGTTTGGATCGGAATTCCCAAGGTTGCGGCTCACCTTTAAGTTGTTCCGTATCCATCGATTCATCGATCATTCCGGCAATTTTCACATAACCACCCAAAGGCAACCAACCTATACCATACTCGCAACCCTTATAATTGAACTTAAAAAGTTTAACGCCCCAAGCATCAAAAAATAGATAAAATTTTTCAACCTTTATTCCGAAAGCTCGGGCCGCTAAAAAATGCCCCAGCTCATGTAAAACAATCAAAATTGACAAGCCAAGCAATAGTTGGCCCGCCATAACTAATCCACTCATTCTTTATTTTTCTATTTGATATACTTTTTTCTTTTTTGTTACTAAATCACTCGCAATTTTACGGGCTTCCCTATCTATGCTTACATAGTCTACTAAGGACGGAGAAAGAATAAAAGGTATTAGTGTCATCGTCTCTTCAATAATCGCACTCATTTCCAAAAATCCAATTTCGTCGCTCAAAAATGCTGCCACAGCCACTTCATTGGCAGCATTTAGAATACATGGCATATTACCCCCCTGTTGTATTGCATGGTAGGCAAGTCGCAGATTTGCGAAAGTTTCTAAATCCGGTTTCTCAAAACTCAACTGCGGATAGTCCATAAAATCAAATCGCTGAAAAGAATTGGTGGGCCGGCCAGGATGTAAAAGCGCATATTGAATCGGCAACTTCATATCCGGTAATCCCAATTGCGCTTTCAATGATCCATCGTTAAACTGTACGAGGGAGTGTATGATGGATTGGGGATGGACAATAACCTCAATCTGCTCGATAGAAAGATTGAACAGCCATTTGGCTTCAATCACTTCCAGACCTTTATTCATTAGGGATGCAGAATCAATCGTTATTTTCTGCCCCATTATCCAATTTGGATGTTTCAGTGCTTCCCTTTTTGTAATATGGGCTAAAAAGCTTCGATCTTTTCCTCTAAATGGGCCACCGGATGCAGTTAGATAGATTTTTTCAACTGAAGCAAGTGACTCACCGGATAAACATTGAAAAATAGCTGAGTGTTCCGAATCTACAGGCAATATTTTGGTTCCATATTGATTGGCCAATGACATAATGTGCTCCCCCGCAACAACCAATGTCTCCTTATTGGCTAATGCAACGTCTTTTCCTGCTTGAATTGCCGACACAGTTGGTTCTAAACCGGCAAACCCAACTAAAGCCGTTAAAACCATGTCTATAGAAGCGCCTTTCACCACATCATTTAACGCATTACAACCTGTCAACACCTCAATTGTTGTTGCAGATAATGCTTCCTTAACGTGCTGGTATTTGCTTTCTTCTGTTATTACGACTGTTTTTGGCAGGAACTCCAGTGCCTGCTTGATCAGCAATTCAGCATTGTTTGCAGCAGTAAGTACTTCTATTTTAACAAGACTCGAATGCTCCCGAGCTACTTCCAAAGCTTGCGTTCCTATACTTCCCGTCGCACCCAATATTGCTATTCTTTTCATCTGTAAGTAATTTGCTTCCCTTAAATCAGGGATCTGTTATTAAATTACAAGCTTCTCTAAAGAAACCAAATGTTACATTTTGTGCGTTATTATTATTATTATTTGTATCAAACAATATAGCCTTCTATTTTTTCCGCTATCGATCGGTCGTTTGCCAAACGAGGCAGTTTATTTTGTCCACCCAATTTCCCCAAAGATCGCATGTAGTCTACAAAAGTATTTTTTTTCATGGTCCTAATGACCAGTGGTTGCAAAACCTTTCCCTCAATAAGATCGAAATAATAGGTGTTCTTTTGCTGTAATGCCTGATCTACCTTTAATCTAAAGCGCTCCATATCAACCGGTGGCTTTCCAAATTCGATGAACCACTCATGATAAGGTAATTCACCTGCCGGTGGATTCACCTGCGGAGCGACCGTAAACTCGATGATTTCAACGCCTTCTTCTTTGGCTACCTGCATGAGTGCAAACTCAACCTCCTCGCCAATCACGTGCTCTCCAAAGGCTGAAATAAAATGTTTGATACGCCCGGTAACGACAATACGATAAGGATTCAATGAAACAAATTTTACTGTGTCCCCTATATTGTAAGCCCATAAGCCTGCATTCGTGCTTAATATCAAGGCATAGTTCTCATTTAACTTGACTTGTCCAAGACTAAGCCGTGTCGGTTTTTCATGGAAGATTTCTTCCACAGGGATAAATTCGTAAAAAATTCCGGCATTACAAAGGAGCAATAAACCTTTTTCTGTTTGAGAGTCTTGGTAGGCAATAAACCCCTCAGAAGCGGGATAGGTTTCAATAGAGTCGATACCTTTACCTACCATGTCCTCCAATCGGGCGCGGTAGGGCTCGAAATTTACCCCTCCATATACGAAAAGGCTGTAGTTTGGAAATACATCCTTAATTTTCTTTCCTCCTGTTTTATCGGAAATTCGTTCGAAATACATTTGAACCCAGGGTGGAATGCCCGAGATCAACCGCATGTCCTGCTTTAACGTTTCATCAACAATTGCATCCACTTTTGTTTCCCAATCATCTATACAGTTAGTTTCGTAAGTGGGTAATCTATTCTTTTGAAGATAAGTAGGTACATAATTGGCAACAATGCCCGAAAGACGTCCGATTTTTATACCGTTCTTTTCTTTCAACTCCGGACTTCCCTGAAGAAAGATCATTTTTCCATCAACAAACGATGTATTTCCTGTTTCATGGATATAAGTTAGCAAGGCATTTCGAGCCGCTGTTATGTGTTCCGGCATCGATTCGCGTGTAAGCGGAATATACTTTGTTCCAGAGGTAGTTCCTGAGGTTTTTGCCAAATACAGTGGTTTCCCCGGCCACAATACGGCAGACTCTCCCGCCACCACCCGTTCTATATAGGGTCGTAAACCTTCGTAATCCCGAACAGGCACCTGTTCTTTAAAATCTTCGTATGAATGAATCGTTGAAAAATGATGGTCTCTTCCGAATGTCGTGTTCTTCGCTGCCGATACCAATTGCTCCCGAACTTTTTCTTGTACGGTCGCCGCTTGATATTTCCATTGATCAATTTTCTTAGTCACAAGTGCAGCGAAAGGCTTACTTAGAGCAGCTTTTAATCCCATACTTTCAGTTAACGGTTGATTCCAATCAAATAATATTTTTAATAAACGTTGGGTCGTCTTCCCCTTTGTATTCTCTCATCATCTGCCGATACGCCAAAGCGATAGCAACACTGGAAAGCGGAACAACTAAAAAGGAGTTCACTAAACTCAAAGCTGCCGACAACATGGGATACGACCGATAGTTGAAATAAATCGACAACAAATGCAAAATGGTTAAAAAAGTTAATAGAAGCAATAATTTCAGGAAATTACCCCGCGTAATGGCAAAACTTAGGCGAATAGCCTTAAACGGACGTTCGTGGCGGTCGATAATAAAAAAGGGGTAAAAAGCAACCCGCATCATAAAGCTGATAAGAAAGATTACAGATAAGATTGTAAATAAATCGACCGCATGTTCCGTACTATTAAAAATATAAATAACCGGCAGTATAATAACCGCTAATATGGCGAAAGCGATCAATATCATTGCCACTAAGCTTATCATCGCGATAAAAAAATAGCTAATTTCTTTTGTTGTTGGAATCGTATCCTGTAATGAAACATGTTCCCTTGCATCGTCCACTACATGAAAGATATACTTGAATAATGTAAGTTGGATACCGAAATACAATACCACAAAAACAAATGCCATAAACGAGCTCAATACGCGACTAACATCGCGAAAGTAGAAAGCCAAGATTCCGGAGGCATTGGAAGTTAAAAAAAGCAGTAAACAAAGTCCGGCAATAGAGAAATAGTGTTTTCTTAACACATCCCACGACCGGTTGATGACGTCATTTACGGCAAAGGTACTATCTTTCAGAAACTGAATCATAAATTTTTTATATCAGTACAAACCTAATATAAATTTTTTTTATTAGCCTAATTTCACACGCTAATTTTCTACGGCAATCTATTTAGCGCATAATGGGGTATTTGTATTAAACCAAGGTTTTTCTATCCCAATTACCCTACTTATTTTCATTTATTATCTTAGCAAGAAACTGCGACGCCTAAAAAACAATAGTCCGTTTCCAGTGTTACCCTATTCGATATGGCCACACCTTCAAAGCGCATAGTATTTATACATAATATATGATTGTAGAAACCAACATCCGAGCCGCCCATATGTTTCGGCTTATTGCTAAATGGATCATTATTTACTTATTGTTATCAATTATTGTATGCATTGGCTATATAGAATTCGGATGGCGAATCGCCATTCCGGAAACTGAAATAGCCATCATGGGTACTGCCCTTTCGATTCTGATGGGTTTCCGTGTCGACGCTGCGTATAAAAGGTGGTGGGAAGCAAGAATCATCTGGGGGGCTGTCGTCAACAACTCCCGAACCTTTGCCCGTGAAGTGATGGGCTTTTTAGGTAAGGAAAATACCGATATTGCGCGCACATTGATTTATAGACAAATTGGTTTTGTCGAATCCATGGGTAAACACCTAAGGAGGCAAGGTGGTGCGGAACATTTAAATCGATTGTTATCACCCGAAGATTATGACACGATCAAGAGCAAAAGACATGTGCCGAATACGCTTTTAATGATGAATCTAAAACAACTAACTGAACTGAATGAGTCGGGAAGGCTTAATACTTACTTACTCGTCCAGTTGGAAACCATTCTGCAAAATTTGACCGACGAGTTAGGAAAAGCAGAGAGGATAAAAAACACCCCCTTTCCTGTACCTTACGGTTATTTTTCGTGGTTGCTGGTGCACACTTTTGCTTGTTTGATACCCTTTGCTATGGTTAAAGAGCTAGGTTACGCTACCCTTATTCTAGCCATCATTATCTCTTTTATCTTTTTAATCATTGAGCAAATCGCAATTCAAATACAGGATCCCTTTGAAGGGCAGCCCAATGATACACCCATGACCACCATTGCCAAAAATATCGAGATTGATTTAAAGGAAATATTAGGAGAATCCCCACTTCCCGAGCCACTCACGCCAAAAGCCGGCGTTAGTATGTAATAATTAAATTCAAAAGTAAAAATTCAAAAGTAAAAAGTAAAAACCTGATCAAAACGAGCTCATGACGCTTCTGAAATAAAAGATCCATCATTCAAAAAAGAAACCTGCTGTAGCAGCGAGGTGTGTGCAAAATAATAAAGGCCCTGCTGATAGACACAGATAGGGCCTTTGCTTTCGTTATAAAATTTTCTTTAAACAAACTCTGCTTTTTCGGGATGTTCATATTCCCTTTCGATCAATCGCTTCACGTCACATGTACCTGTTGCGCCTCGGTATAATAATGCACTGCCGATCGCTACCTGACCAAGAGCTAACAACGGTCTCTTAAAAAGTTCACGAACGCCTTTATAAATCATATAAGTACCCGTTCCTATCGATATCACACGCTCGGAAAATTCAATATTCGTGCAATCACTCTCTGTTAAAAGATATTCTCTATGTGCCATGATGTTTATTTTTTATCTTATAACAAATGTTTGGCCATTCGGTTTTTCCATAGTTAATAGAGACCGGTTAGTTGGGAATAGTAACTACTCCCTCCAATTCTCTAAACAGGTAAAGTTAAATCCGGCGCAAAATCTTCATCGTGCAGGTGGCTGATCTGCGTAGCCTTTTCGTAATTTGTAGATTTTTTTGAAAAGAAATCGTGCTGCGTTGTTTCCAAGTTCAATCCGTTCAACACAATTGGATTGACTTCCTTCACTTCAAAAAGCTCTTCAAAGCCTAAGTTCATTAACGCTTTGTTGGCATTATAGCGTACATATTCTTTTACCTCAGCAGTAAGTCCGACGTCGGTGTAAATCTCTTCGGTATATTTTAACTCATTCTCGTAGAGCAACATCAATAAGTCGACAACCTTTTTCTTTACTTCTTCCTGATTCGATAATTTTCGGAAGATGTCTTGTGCCAAAAGCCCTACAAAAACACCGTGAATGGATTCATCCGCAACAATCTTTTTAATAATATCCGCACTTGCCACCATTTGTCCCTGCCCCGCTAACCATAGTGGGATAAAAAAGCCACTATAGAACAAAAACGATTCAAGCAAAACAGAAGCGGCAAGTGACATATACAATTCCTCGTTACTTACCTTTTTCTTATCTAATGATCGGTAATATTGATCAATGGTAGCAGCCTTAAACTGGAGATACTTATTGTCTTGCACCCACTCAAATAATTCATTGATTTCAGGTGTACTCGCTACTGTAGTGAAGATCGTCGAATAAGATTTCGCATGGATCGCCTCCATCATACACATATAAGACAAAACAGCCTTACTCTGCAGTCCATCGATATGATCCAATATCTTCGGCATCCCTGTATGGCTTTGCAAGGTATCCAACAAAGTTAAACCTCCAAGCGCTTTTTTATAGGTTTCCTGCATTTCGGGGGTGAGCTTCTTCCACACATCGATATCTTTCGAGGGAATATATTCCGTATCGATCCAAAATTGCCTTATATTTTGCTCCCAAAACATGCCAACATATTCATTTTCAGGCGTGTTCCAATTGACTGCTTTATATTGATTCATTATTTTTTATTTAGACGTAAGATGCAAGTATAAGGACATAAGATACAGGTATCAGGACTCCTAGCTGACGCTTTTATTATGTTGCTATCTGCTACTTGATACCTATTACTTGATACTAAAAACTAAACCGAACAAGAGATACACTCATCGATAGAAGCTTTTCTCGTACGCGTATAATATAGTGACTTCAATCCCATTTTATGAGCATATATATAGTACTTAGCTAAATCTCTCGTTGTATCTTTCGAATTGGTATGCAAAATAGTTGAAATACCTTGATCCACATGCCTTTGTATAACAGATATCAAACGCAACACATTATTTTGATCCATATCGTAGGCCGATTTATAATAAAAATAGTTGTCGTTATTTAGATAAGGCATAGGATAATAGGTCGTGCTATCGCCGTATTCCCGAACCTCTATTGTATCTACTACCGGCATAACAGAAGCTGTTGCGTTCATAATGTAGGAAGTAGATTGATTAGGAGCAATGGCCATGCGGTAAGCATGGTATACGCCATGTTGCATAACATCCTGCTTTAGTTTCTCCCATGCAGCACGGTCCGGGATTGTTATTCCTTCAAATAATTCTTTAACGCGATCACTTACCGGGAAATAATCATTATTTATGTATTTGTCGAAATAAGCGCCATTGGCATAATCCGAATTCTCAAAACCTTTAAATGTCACGCCCCGCTCTTTGGCGATTTCCATGGAACACTCCAACGAATAGAAATTTACCATCATAAAGAATACGTTACAGAAATCGAGCGCCTCTTTGCTTTCGTAGGTAATAAAGTTCTTAGCAAGGAAACCGTGTAAATTCATGGCTCCCAAACCTACGCTATGTAGTTCGCGATTGGCTTTTTGTATCGTCGGGACCATTTTAATATCTGTCATATCGGATACGACTGTCAACGACCGCATTGCTGTTTTTACGACTTCTTTTATGCGGCGGTTTTCCATTGTGGTAGCAATGTTAAGCGAGCCTAGATTGCAGGAAATACCGTAACGAATGGTATCTTCTTCATGGTATGGGTTGATATCCGAAACCTCTGACAGTTGCATAATTTCCGTACACAAGTTTGAAAACTTCACTGATCCAATCCCATTCAATGCATGCCCTCGATTGGCATTATCTTTAAAGAAGAGGTAGGGATAGCCACTTTCTTTTTGTGTTTGAGCAACTTTAATCAGTAAATGACGTGCATTGATTTTGCGTTTCTTCACTTTCGGATTGCTCACCAGTTCATCATACATTTTGGTCATGTCCATTTCATCTAGGTATTGACCATATTCCTGATAGACCGTATGCGGGTAGAAAAGATAGCAAACCTCATCGTGTTCTGCAATTTGCATGAACTTGTCCGGAATGATAACACCGATTGACAAGGATTTGATGCGCGACTTCTCATCCACGTTGATTTTCTTGCAATCCAAAAATTCTTCAATATCGCTATGGAAAACGTTCAGATAAACAGCCCCTGCTCCCGGTCTTTGCCCCAATTGGTTGGCATAAGAAAATGTGTCTTCCATTATTTTCATCACCGGCAAAACACCACTCGAACGTCCTTCCACGCCTTTTATGGCTTCACCGCGGGCTCTCACTTTAGAAATATTAAAAGAGACTCCTCCTCCAATAGAAGACAGCTTCATCGCTTCGTCAATGGCATAACTGATACCACTCAAACTATCGCCTATCTCATCCAAAAAACAAGAAACCAGTTCACCGGAACGTAGCTTGCCGGCATTGAGGAAAGTAGGTGTCGCGGGCTGGTATTCCTGATTAATCAATATCTCAGCATACTCCAACGCGCGATTCAAATCGCCCGATGCCAGATAAAGGGAAACACATACCACGCGGTCTTCATAACGCTCTAAGAATTTTTCACCGCTATCATCTCGTAAAGCATAGCTTTGAAAAAACTTAAAAGCACTCATGAAAGAAGGAAACCTAAACTTTTTCGCATACACAAAGTCGTATACCTCCTTCATTTGCTCGAAAGAATAATGCGCATAGAAATTGATATAATATTTGTTTTCAATCAAATAATCTATCTTTTCCTTCAAGGTATAAAAGAATACCGTATTCTTATTTACATAATCCAAAAAGTATGACCTTACCGCTTCCTTATCCTTATAAAGGCGAAAATCGTCGTCATCTTTCGTCATGATCTCGTTATTCAGGAGTATCCACTTTTTAGCTATGTTCGCATTCTTTGTTACTGTGGTATTCATGGTATTCGTTTATCTTGTTAATAAATTGTTGAACATCATCGGTACTGCCCGAGAGTTCAAACTTAAATAATACGGGGAGTTGGTAGATCGCTGCAACGGTATCTGCCGCTCTGCCATAGTTGAGTCCCCAATTTTTATTTCCACTGGCAGAAACCGTCTTTATCAAATCATGGTTTTGCTGCATGAACTTATCTGTTACCACGGGCACCTCACCCCTTCCGGTAGTAAATGTGATAAGATGGCCCGGCTGAGAAATCGACAGGTTTTCAGAAATTCGTCGGATGGACCAACCCGTTCTGGCCTCTAGCTTATGCACAAATCGATCTACATTTCCGGTTTTACTATCGTAATAGATCCAATGTTGCATAACCGAAGATCTTTATCTACGCTTGCTGCAGACTGCTAATGGTTAATAATTCCTCAGGCTTGAAACCGATGACACGCTTCACTTCCTCGTTCTCTTTGGTTACGATAACAGTTGGCACCGTTCGCACCCTGAATCGCATGGCTACTTCGGGATTCTCAAAAGGGTTTACTTTTTCGTAGTTAATACCCTTATTATCTAGAAATTCAGACACCATATTGCAAGGCGCGCAATTATCTTTTTCGAATTTTATAACTCTTATCATAGCCTTATTATTTTTTGTTGTAAATAGAGGGTAAGTGCAAAGGTGCACCTTAACATTTAGAATCAGTGTAAATAATTTTCAACACAGGGTGGATTAATCCACATTTCTTTATTTGAAGAAAATTGGTATGATTTTTATTTTGAGGGATGGATGTTATTAGTTGTTAGGCTTTAGGCCATAAGCAGTAAGCTTTAAGCTTGCACGGTCCATGACATTGGCTCATCGGCTAATCATCACATTGGCTAATCATCACATTGCCACATTGGCTAATTCCCTACTCAACCACTTCCCTACTCAACTATTTAACTATTCTACAATCGTCACCTTCACCCCCCTGCCTTCGAGTTCCTTCAGCATATGGGATGGGATGTTTTTATCTGTAATGATTTCGTCAATTTCATCAAAGCCGCAGATTCTACCAAAACCGCGTCGGCCAAATTTGGTGGAATCGGCCAATACAATTGTCTTTTGGGACACTTCAATCATTTTACGATTCAAATGCGCTTCCAATCCACTGGTAGTAGTCAACCCAAAGTCAGGATCGATACCATCTACTCCCAGAAATAGTTTACTACAGAAAAAATCTTCCAATATTTTTTCGGCATACGGTCCTGCTACGGAAGCTGAACTCGATCGCATCATGCCCCCTAGTTGAAGAATTTCTACGTTCGAATGCCTGTTTAATTCTATTGCAACCTGAAGAGCTGATGTTACGACGGTTAGATTTCCTTGTGGGTGAATATGCCTCGCCATTGCTAACACAGTCGTCCCCGATGCAATAATAATAGAATCGTTGGGTACCACCAGGGATGCTGCCATCTCTGCTATGAGCGCCTTCTCTTCCGACTGCAACTTCTCTTTTTCAACCACGGATCGGTCAATTGTATAGGGATTATTCAGGGTAGCACCTCCGTGGGTACGAAAAAGCATCTGTCTTTCTTCCAGCAATTTTAAATCCTTTCGGATCGTTACAGTCGACACGTCGAGTTCCTTTCCTAGATCCAACACATTGATAGACCCTTTTTCCTGCAGTCGTTTAAGAATAATCTGATGACGCTCTACACTATTCATAGCATTTATTTTGCGCTAATTTAACTTTTTTGCCTGAATACACAAGAATAGCAAGTTGTTTCATTTTATTTCGAAATTATTTCGAAAGATTATTTTTGATTTCTTAAAGGATGATTTAACTTTGTCTATACAAACCAATTGATAAAAAAAGAAAGAATAGCTAAATTGGGCACCCACATGCAAGAAAACACCATTCTCCAACACACATTCAGCCGTAACGTTAGTTTAGGGCAGCTAAGTCAAAACAGTCTTTGGGATATCGCCATCATTGGAGGTGGAGCAACTGGCCTTGGCATAGCAGTCGATGCGGCTAGCCGAGGTTATAAGACGCTACTGGTAGAGCAGGCAGACTTCGCCAAAGGTACTTCCAGTCGAAGCACCAAGTTGGTTCATGGAGGTGTACGATATCTTGCACAAGGTGATATCAAGCTTGTTTACGGTGCGCTCCGGGAAAGGGGAATTATTTTCAAAAATGCGCCTCATTTGGCACATGCGCAAAGTTTCGTCA
Organism: Olivibacter sp. 47; assembly: GCF_030372825.1. Classification (NCBI taxonomy): domain Bacteria; kingdom Pseudomonadati; phylum Bacteroidota; class Sphingobacteriia; order Sphingobacteriales; family Sphingobacteriaceae; genus Olivibacter; species Olivibacter sp. 47. The sequence goes on along the minus strand of NZ_JAUCNR010000001.1, from coordinate 2,373,283 downwards.
TACCATGCTACACCTGGTTTGCGCAACTGAAATTTTTAATAGGACTCAAGATTTACGATTGGATGGCAGGCAAATATCGCATCGGGAGGTCGTCCCTTCTGTCCAAAAAAGAAGTTACCACTCGTATACAAGGCGTAAAAGTCAAGCACCTGAAAGGTGGTATAGAATATTACGATGGACAATTCGACGATGCTCGTTTAGCGATCAATCTTGCACAAACGGCTTCACAGTTTGGAGCCACGCTGCTGAATTATGCCAAAGTAGTCAGCTTAAATAAAGACGAAAAAGGAAAGACAAATGGTTTTACGGTTCTCGATCAAGAAAGTGGGGAAGCCTATAAAGTAAAAGCTAAAGTGGTTATCAATGCCACCGGTGTTTTTGTAGACGAAATCTTAACGCTTGAACAGCCAAAACATCAAGCGCTAGTTAGGCCCAGCCAAGGTGTTCATATTGTAATAGAACGTTCTTTTCTCCAGGGAAAGAGCGCCTTAATGATTCCTGAAACGAGTGATGGCAGGGTTCTTTTTGGCGTCCCTTGGCATAACAAACTAGTGCTGGGTACAACGGATACCCCACTTAATCAACACAGCCTAGAACCAAGAGCACTTGAACAAGAAATAGATTTTATCTTAAAGACTGCGGGGGAATATCTTGACAACAGGCCAACCAGAAAGGATGCATTAAGTATATTTGCCGGCTTAAGACCATTGGCGGCTCCTAAAGACGGCAAAGAAAGCACAAAGGAAATCTCACGTGACCATAAATTGCTAGTCAGCGATTCCGGACTAATTACCATTACAGGCGGTAAGTGGACCACTTATCGAAAAATGGCGGAAGACACCGTAAATCAAGCCATTAAAACCGCCAATATCGCTTTTCAGCCATGTAAAACAGTCGACATCCGAATTCATGGTGCAGACATAAGCAATCACGAACAAGGTCATTGGACCGTTTATGGCTCAGATGCCGAAAAAATCAAAAGCCTGATATCAGAAGAAAATGGATTGGGAGAAAAGCTGCATGTCAACTATCCGCATGTTAAAGCAGAAGTAGTATGGGCTATCCGCGAAGAAATGGCACGTACGATTGAAGATGTGCTGGCTAGGCGAATACGCATGCTTTTTCTCGATGCAAAAGCTGCTATAGAAATGGCCCCAACCGTTGCCCAAATAATGGCCAGTGAGTTAGGGAAAGATGCAAATTGGATAAAGGAACAACTTATGGAATTTGACACGCTTGCCAAAGGTTACCTTATTGGTTTACAATAATAAGTCGATACAAACTAACATTATAAAATAAAATATGAGCCAAAGCAAATATATACTTTCACTTGATCAAGGCACAACAAGTTCTCGTGCTATTATTTTTAACCACCAGGGAGAGATTGTATCCATCGCGCAAAAAGAGTTTACACAATTTTATCCTAAATCCGGGTGGGTAGAGCATGATCCGCGAGAAATTTGGTCTTCACAAATAGCCGTTATCGCCGAGGCCCTGGTAAAGGCAGAAGTTAAATCAGTAGATATAGCGGCCATCGGAATTACTAACCAACGCGAAACAACAATTGTTTGGGATCGTGAAACCGGCAAACCTATCTATAATGCCATTGTCTGGCAAGACAGACGAACCGCTCCCTATTGCGACGAACTTAAAGAACAAGGTTATGAGGAGCTTATCAGAAAGAAAACCGGATTATTAATAGACTCTTACTTCTCCGCAACAAAGATCCGTTGGATCTTGAATAACGTAGATGGAGCGAGAGAAAAGGCCGAAAACGGAAAGCTCCTCTTCGGTACCGTTGATAGCTGGCTTATATACAATTTGACGGATGGCGAAAAGCATGTTACTGATGTAACAAATGCATCCCGTACGATGCTATACAATATTTCAACCATGCAATGGGATAAAGAACTGTTGGATCTTTTTGAAATACCCGCAAGCATGCTTCCAGAAGTTAAGTCATCGAGCGAAATCTATGGACAAACCGCAGGAAAAATACTGACAGATCGCATTCCGATAGCCGGCATTGCAGGCGACCAACAGGCTGCACTCTTCGGACAATTATGTACAAGCGAAGGAATGGTAAAAAACACTTATGGGACAGGTTGCTTTATGCTGATGAATATCGGCAACAAACCAATCGTTTCAAAGAATAATTTGGTGACTACCATAGCATGGAAAATCGGCAGCCAGGTGACTTACGCCTTAGAAGGTAGCATTTTTATTGCCGGGGCCATCGTACAGTGGCTTCGTGATGGTCTGGGCATTATTAAATCGTCTGAAGAAGTGGAGGCCTTAGCCAGTAAGGTGGAAGATACGGACGGTGTATATCTAGTTCCTGCCTTTGCGGGTCTCGGTGCTCCGCATTGGGATTCCTACGCTAGAGGGACAATGGTTGGATTGACAAGAGGTAGCAATGCGTCCCACATTGCTCGCGCCGCGTTGGAAGGAATCGCTTTCCAAACAGTTGACATATTAAAGGCTATGGAAGCAGATGCAGGAAAAGAAATCCACGAATTACGTGTAGACGGTGGCGCTACTAACAACAATCTGCTTATGCAATTCCAGGCAGATATTTTGCAAGCAGCGGTCGTACGACCGAAAATCACCGAGATTACGGCTATCGGAGCAGCTTATCTTGCAGGCTTAGCGGTTGGCTATTGGAAAGACATGGATGATTTGAAAGATCAATGGCAAATCGACAAAACCTTTAAACCAGATGTTAAAATCGATATTGAAAATCGTATGCAAGCTTGGCATCGCGCTGTCGAAGCGGCGAAAGCCTGGGCAAGATTGGAAAATCAATCGGCCAATTAGCCAATGTGATAATTAGTCGATAAATGAGCCGGCGTGACAACCGAAGAGGTGAGTTTATCCGGCCTTTAACACATTCGGAATTAGCTTGTTGGCTGAAAAAGGAACTCGCAATCGGTTACAAATAATTGACGACAAATAACTAACAACCAGCAACTAACAACTACTAACCAATAACGAATAACTTATAACCAATAACGAACAACAAATAACTAATAACCAATAACTAATAACCAATAACTAGAAGTTAACAACTAAATTATGACACCTTTTATAGCTGAACTATTAGGCACGATGATACTGATCTTATTAGGTGGAGGCGTCGTCGCTAATGTGGTACTCAAAGGCACCAATGGACACAGTAGCGGCTGGATCGTAATCACAACCGGCTGGGCATTAGCGGTTTTCACAGGCGTAGTTATCGCAGGCCCCTATAGTGGGGCACATTTAAATCCAGCAGTTACATTAGCAATGATTTTAAGCGATAATCTAAGTTGGGCTACCGCCTGCTCTTATGTGCTGGCACAATTTATCGGCGCAATGACCGGCGCTTTTTTAGTATGGCTCATGTATAAGGACCATTTTGATGAAACCGAAGATGCAGGTGCCAAGCAAGCCGTATTCTGTACCTCGCCTGCTCTCAGAAATCTACCTATCAACTTAATCAGCGAAATTATCGGAACATTTGTCCTTATTATCGCTGTGTTTTTCTTTAAAGATGGTGAGATCGCCATTGATGATACCAAAGCACCAATAGGTTTAGGATCCATCGGCGCAATACCTGTAGCTTTTGTTGTGTGGGTGATCGGCTTGTCACTTGGAGGAACAACCGGTTATGCGATTAATCCGGCCCGCGACTTAGGCCCTCGGATTATTCATGCCATTCTGCCTATAAAAAATAAAGCAGGATTTAATGCAAGCTATGCTTGGGTGCCCGTTATCGGTCCGCTGATTGGCGCTGCCCTGGCCTATGTTGTTTATATAATCGTCACGTAATATTTTGTTCGTATGCCTGATAGAAGGTGTACGCGTGCCTTTTTCAATGTTAGCTAACAATTTAATAACATATATATAACATTATAAACCGGCTGTACCACAGCTTCATAAAGTGTCTAGCTTTTAGACACACGTATTTAAATGAATTTACTTAGACTGCCATGGCCAACGGTGTAATAGTTTATGCCTTTGCTTTGGCGGAAGGGTAAGTTTCATGGCCATTAAGAACAAATTATTAATGAAAATTATGAAAAGCAACATTTGTCTACTGTTATTTGCATTTATTGTAAGTACAGTAAGTTTTGGGCACCTGATGGCGCAAACAACACAAGGGGCTATCACTGGTACGGTAAAAGGAGAAAACCAAAGTCCGATCGCCGGCGCTTCTGTAATCGTAAAAAATGAATCTACGGGGTTTACCAACACAACAACAACGAACAGCAACGGCCAGTTCAACTTTAAGCAGCTGCCCTTAGGTAAACCTTATACCATTAGAGTTACTTATATTGGCTATTCTGCCTATGAACAAACCGGTTATGCCCTCAATCAGGGAGATATTTTACGTCTCAATATTTCTTTAGCCAGTAAATCCGTCCAAATGGATGAAGTCGAAATCAGTGCATCTAATATTAAGAATACCGTAGGGAACTTCGGTGCTGCAACTTCCGTTACGGGGAATGATATACAAAAACTACCGGTAAATGGCCGAAATTTCACCTCCCTGATAGACCTCTCCCCTATGAGTAATGGTAACAGTATGGCCGGACAATTAGCATCTTCCACCAACTTTACATTGGATGGCATGACGTCTCGTAACCCAACTTCAGGCGGTACCGCCAATCGCCGTGGCGGCTCCTATGCTATTTCCATGGAGGCGATACGCGAATTTAAGATTGTAACCAATCAATATGATGTAACTTATGGTCGTAGTGGCGGTGGTACCATTAATACGGTGACCAAATCCGGAACCAACACCTTTACGGGAAGCGCATTTGGCTTTGCACGGGCCGACTGGTTATCCAGTCCCTACGATATCCGTGGTAATAAGCAAGATAATGAATTCTCTACTTACCAATATGGTTTTTCATTGGGAGGACCTATTGTAAAGGACAAAGCACATTTTTATGTCACCTGGGATCATCAATCGGATGCCAGACCCTTCCAAGTTGCCGACATCCGTTCACCCGAAGATGAAAAGCGGTATAATGTAACCCAATCAACGCTTGATCAGTTCTTAGATATTGCCAGAAATAAATATGGTGTTGCCAGTTCGCCGCAATTTGGATCTTTCGACCGAAAGCGGAGCACCGATGCCATCTTTGCGCGTGTTGACTGGCAACTTAACAATAAACACTTACTCACCCTGCGAGAAAATTTTGTCTATGACAAGAACAATCATAGTTTGGGTGATAATTCCAAAATCAACCTATATGAAGTGTATGGCTCCGTCAAAACATCCGATAACAGTTTCTTAGCAACGCTGAGATCTGTGTTAAGTCCCAAGATCACCAATGAACTCAAAGCACAGCATTTGTACACTTCCGAATCCTCTGTTCCCAATGAACAGCTTCCCGGCAAAAGTATCCCGAGAGCAATCATTCAAAATATCAGTTCAACCATTGATGGAAAAGAAGTTTTAACCGATATACAATTAGGCGGACAGCGCTATATACCGGAATATTTTTACAACAACGTATTTCAGTTATCTGACAATTTATACTACAATACCGAAAAGATAAACTACACTTTTGGAACAGACATCATGTATACCCATATGAAGTCGCTATACGGCAGTGAAATGAACGGGCGCTTCTATTTCACGGGACTGGAAGAGTTTAATAATTTAGATCCTTATCGTTATGCTCGCGAAATTGCTTTGGAAGACGATCCCAGCGTTAAGCAAAATATTTTGACTGCCGCACTTTACGCCCAGATGCAAACCAAGCTCGGAAAGGGCTTAGACATGATGGCCGGTATCCGGGCAGACTACACATCTTACATCAATAAACCGAATTTCAATCAACTGGTTTATGATGAGCTGGGATTAAATACATCCAATGCCTTAAATAGTTTTATCCTTCAGCCACGGATTCAATTTACCTGGGACATTAACGAGCAACAACGGGATATCCTTAAGTTTGGCGCCGGCATTTTCGGATCCGACATTAACAATTATGCCATGATCAATAACATGGTTTTCGACGGGACAAAGGTGGCAACCATTGATGTTCAGCGTAACGCTCCCGGTGCGCCTCTTGGCATTACGCCCAACTTTCCACAATATAGACAAGATCCAAGTACCGCACCAGGATATGAGTTATTTGAGCAATTAGGCATAAGTCCTACTTCTACTATTAACATGAACGGAAGCGATGCCAAAATACCTACTGTTTATAAAGGAAACATTTCATACAACCGGCTTATTACCAATCGTTTAAAACTAGGATTAAGTCTATATGCCAGTTTAGCGAGAAACAATTATATGTATGTCGATAAAAATATGGTTGACGAACCATTTTTTCGCATTGCCAATGAAGCGAATAGAGGCGTATACGTTCCGGCATCAACAATTAACACCGCGAATGGATCGGCCGACTGGCAGAACGGGCGTAAATCAACTAAACTAGGAAGGGTGTTGGAACTGAATAGCGAAGGAAAGATCAACCAATATGCCGTTGTTCTCGATGGAACTTATCAATACTATAAAGACGGCGTCCTATCGTTCAGCTACACCTGGAACGATAGCAAAGATAACACCTCCTTTAATGGTGATGTTGCCAATACTGCTACCTTAGAATTAATGACGCCAGGCGATCCACGTGATTTAAGTAGAATGGCTTATTCCAATACGCAGTTCCGCCACAAATTAGTAATATATGGCGCGTTACCCACCTTCTATGGCATCAGTATCGGCTTGCGCTATTCGGGAATAGGCGGAACACGCTATTCATTGGCCGTTAACGGAAACGTAAATGGTGATTTTGTTAACTCAAACGACTTAGCTTATATTTTCGATCCGAATAATAATAACGTGCCCGAAGCCTATCGGAATGCCATTCAACAGATTTTGGATAATCCGGAGGCAGATGCCGGTTTAAAGGAATACATTAAACAGAGCATCGGACAGATCGCCGAGCGGAATGGTGGTACCAATGGATTCTACGGAACCTGGGATTTGCGGATAACCAAGAGATTTACGACTTACAAATCGCAGTATATCGAGCTTTCCGGAGATATCTTCAATTTAGCGAACTTACTCAATAAGGACTGGGGCGTACAAAAAACCTTGGGAAAGCAGAATATTTATAACATCAGAGGCTTTGATCCGACATTAAATGTTTACAACTATAATATGAATACCAATGTAGGCGTCATTAATCCGTCCGGAAATCCTTATCAAATACAAATAGGTATTCGCTACGGTTTTTGATCGGCGGTAATAAACCGCTCGAAAGCCTTTTTAATTATTCAACTATTATATGATTTCGGGAACATCCTTAATCATTTGCTTTCGTTTCAAGGACACACTTTTCATTCAATCAATATTTTACATCAAATGAAACATTATGAAACCTACGTAATTTTCAGAAAACAAAAAGAAGAAATCATTAGTCATGCCTCTCGCTTAGGGTAGAGCCTGTTCATAATAAAAGAAAAAACAAATGAAAAAAATTAAAACCAGACCACTAAAACAAAGAAGTTTGATCTTTGCCGATTATAGGTTTCGGTGCCTATTAGCGTTCCTATTATACGCGGCCACGGCTTATAGTCAACAAACCTTTACTATTCAAGGTACTGTTAAAGCCATAGACACGAAAGAGTCGTTACCAGGTGTATCTATCGTTGCCAACAATAAAGCTATTGCCATTTCCGACGCCAATGGGAATTTTGCTGTTAAAGTTAATGCTAATACCAGCATAATTTTCAAATATGTCGGTTATCGACCCTATACATTGAATGTGACAAGTAATTTAACAAAGCTTTCAATCAGCTTAGAATCAGCGAACACTTTGTTAGAAGATGTTGTCGTCGTTGGATATGGTACGCAAAAAAAGGAAAATGTAACAGGTTCCGTCAGTACCTTGGATATGAAGGAAAAAGAAGGATCGCCAACTACAAACATCAGTAATGCATTAGCAGGGATGCCTGGAATGTTCGTTCGACTTGGCCAAAGTCAACCGGGAATTGATCGATCGGAAATTAGGATTCGAGGCATGGGTACACTTAGCAATAATAACCCCCTCGTTCTGGTTAATGGCATCGAATACTCAATGGACGAACTAAATCCCGATGATATTCAAACCGTAACGGTACTGAAAGATGCATCAGCGGCAATATATGGATCAAGAGCTGCCAACGGTGTTATCTTAATTACGACCAAAAAGGGAACTGGGGTATCACAAGTGAATTATAATTATTACAACGGTATTCAAAATCCTACACGAATGCCCGACGTCATCTGGGATCCGATTCAATACATGCGTTTAAAAAACCAAGCACTCGCCAACCAAGGACAGGCCCCCGTTTATTCGGACAGTCAAATTGAAGAATACCAGGCTGGAATGGCATCAGATCCTCATACCTACCCAGCCAACAATTGGTTTGACATCGCTTTAAAAGATGGCAACATACAAAAGCACAACCTGAGCTTTGGTGGAAGTTCGGACACCTATCAATACCGCTTGTCATTGGGGTATTTAGATAGAGATGGTATCATTATCGGGCCCTCTGATAACGAAAAGCGTTATTCGCTCGGTTTCAATGCATCCATCAATATTTCGCAACGTTTAAAAGTGGGCGCATCCATTGACGGATATTATCGAAACTATGAGCAACCCTTTTATGGAAATAACTTTTTCCAATATTTAAGTCGCACACTACCCATTTTGACAGATCGGCTTGCAGATGGTCGTTACGGCAATTCCTGGTTATCTACGCCTGGCAGAAACAATTGGGAGAATCCGCGAATGATTGCCGAAACCGGTTATTCCAAAAAAATCGTTCAGCGCTTTTTAGCCTCCGTTTTCGGAGAATACAAATTGCCCTGGAACATCACCTACAACATCAAGTTTGGTGCAGACAAATATGATGGTCTCCTTTCTCAATTTACCCCGCAAGTGCAAAGCTTCAATCCAAAGACATTGAAACCAACCAATTGGAACAGCCCCGCTACGGCGCCAAGATCTAATAAAACGGACGACAATGACTTAAATCTCCACTTCTACAACACATTAGACTGGAAACAACAGTTTAAGCAGAAGCACAATGTAGCGATCATGGTAGGCTCTGCTTATGATTACTTCAGCAATGGACAGTTTGCTGCTGAAATGACGGGATACTTGGACGAAACCTTAACGGCACTGAGTGTAGGAAGCATTCGGAACGCAATCTCCGGAAAAACTACCGAAGATGTTTTGATATCCTATTTTGGAAGAGCGAACTACGATTATAAAAACAAATACCTACTGGAGGCGACTTTTCGTTACGATGGTTCTTCCAGGTTCTCCAAAGAAAACCGATGGGGTTTCTTCCCTTCCATTTTAGCCGGGTGGCGTATTGATCAGGAAAATTTCTTTAACTCAAATACCATCAATTTATTAAAGTTACGCGCCTCGGTTGGCCGCTTAGGAAATCAGGCTGTCGAGCTATATAGTTATGAAAACAACATTGAACTTAAGCAAGATTATAGTTTCGGAGGGCCGAGTGGATTATTAGCTCCGGGTGCCGCGGCTTTGGCTTATGCAGATCCAAGGACAACTTGGGAAACAACAACGACCTACAATGGGGGCCTTGATATCGAACTTATGCAAAGCAAGTTAAATCTAACCGCAGATGTTTATAAAAAGCATACGACTGGTATTTTAAGAACAGTTAACTTCCCCTCTCAAGTAGGCTTAACAGGACCTAAGAGAAATGTTGGCACCGTAGATAACACGGGATACGAACTAACGGCGCAATATCGCGATCAAATAGGCGCAGTAAGCTATGGAATACAGGGTAATGTAGCATACAATAAAAATAAAGTGATCGATTTGGACGGCCAAATTCTTTACGATTTCGACACTAATTTATCAACCATAACAAAAGAAGGATTACCCATTAGCGCTCACTACCTATTGCAAGCGGACGGCTTTTTCCAAAATCAGGAGGAAATTGACAACCATGCCTTTCAAAGCAACGCAACTAGGCCAGGCTACATCAAATACAAAGACATCAATGGCGACAATATTATAAACGGTGAAGATCGAGTAGCTTTGGATGAATCGTCTGCTATTCCGAAGTATACTTACGGATTCGGTTTTAACATCGATTATAAAGGTTTATCATTTCGCGCATTTTTTCAAGGCATAGCCGGTCTTAGAATTTACCCGATGGCAAACCTAGCTTATCCTTTCAACAACGGAGCAGGTGCCACAACCGAATGGCTCACTGATGCCTGGACGCCTGAAAACACGCAAGCCCGATTACCCATTGTGACGGAAAGTACGGGCAATAAGGACAATTTTCTCCAATCTGATTTTTGGCTAAAAAGTGGCTCGTATTTGCGTTTAAAAAACGTACAGTTGGCCTACTTGATTCCTCAGAAATGGACATCAAAAATCAATATCGCTAAGGTTAGCGTCTTTGTAAATGCAGAAAATTTCCTGACTTTTTCTAAATACAAAGATTTCGATCCGGAAACGATTATCAATTATAGCTCCTTATATCATTATCCGATGTTAAAAACCTTTAGTGGCGGCATAAATGTAACGTTCTAAAATCATCTTAAGACAAAAAAATGAAAAGTAAAAAATATAAAATAGCCGCCATTTACACGATGCTTGTTTTGGCGGGATGTAACCCGGATCTTCTAGACAGGGAACCCGATTTCAAGTATACCGAAAGCAATTTTTGGCAAACAGAAGCTACTGCAAACGCAGCATTAACCGGCATTTACGCCGTATTAACCGGTAATGGTTTGTTCGGAGGAGATGCCACTCCTTTATGGGAAGAAGGCGCAACTCCTAACGCTTATTGTTATAGTGGCGGTACCTTAGGCTACGATGCGATTGGACGTAGCCAGCAATCCGCCAGTACAGAAGGAATTATTGCCAATCGTTGGGCACAATGCTATCAAGGTATAGGACGTGCTAACACATTCTTCGCACGAGTGGGCGATGTTGGGCTCGATGCTGAAAAACAGAACCTCATGGAGGGGCAAGTTTATTTCTTAAGAGCGCTTTATTATTTTGAACTGGCTACCTATTATGGTGGAGTGCCCCTTATTTTGGAAGCACCAAATCCGGACACACAAGTAAGCATGCCTCGGAATTCCCGAGAAGAAGTGATTGCACAGGTTATAGCTGATCTAAATACGGCCGTTGAGAAACTTCCGGTAAAACATGCAGGTGGAGATTTAGGAAGAGCTACAAAAGGCGCCGCCATGGCACTAAAAGCGCGTGTGCTCCTCTACGAAGCAAGCCCTCTTTTGAATCCGAGCAATAGTTCCGAAAAATGGCAGGCTGCTGCAGATGCAGCAAAAGCTGTATTAGACCTCGCTCCTGCGGCAGGCTATGATTTGTTTGAAGACTATAGGAAATTATTCCTTCCGGAAAACGAAAACAATAAAGAAGTTATTTTCGATGTACAATTTCTATTTCCTGACGAAGGACACTCATTTGATCTGATCAATACACAATATAATTCGAATGCACCACTTCAAGATTTGGTGGATACTTACGACATGAAGAACGGATTGCCTATTACCGACCCTGGCGCCGGCTATGATCCTGCAAAGCCTTATGAAAATCGTGATCCCCGACTAGCCGCAACAGTCGTATACCCTGGGTCCCTTTTTAAGGGAGAAGTTGCAAGTGCCGACTATTATAAACAGACCGGCTTCGCGATGAAAAAATATTCCATTTATGACGCAGAAAAACCACCAAAAGATAAATCTGATTTAAAGTCCGGGCAATCAGAAACGAACTTCATTGTCCTACGATATGCGGATATATTGATGATGTATGCAGAGGCACTCAATGAAATAGATCCAGGCAATCCTGCCATTCTCGAAAACCTAAACAAAATTCGAAAACGTGTCGGTATGCCGGAAATTCCATCCAATAAAAGTCAATCAGAAATGCGCGAACTCATCAGGAAAGAAAGACGGATTGAGTTTGCAGGAGAAGCGCTTTATTATAACGACATAAGACGTTGGAAAATTGCCGAAGTTGTTATGAATGCCCCTATAAAAACGTGGCAAAACAACATTATTGAGACGAGAAAATTCAATCCGGCAAGAGATTATTGGTGGCCTATTGCGCAAAAAGAGTTGGATCTGAATTCGAAACTTGAACAAAATCCAAATTATTGAATTAACATAAAGATAGCATTTATATAACACAAAGCAATCCGAGCAAAATCGCCTATTATCATGGATAATTTGTAATTTGCTCAATTGTTTGCAAGCATATTTAACAACACAAAAACAATGAAAAAACAATCTTTTTTAATCACTGCAATTTGTTTATTTACTTTTATGCAAAGCACTTATGCTCAATTTAATAAAAACGTAGTTATTGCGCACAGAGGGGCTTGGAAACAGGCCGGTTTACCGGAAAACTCCCTTGCGTCATTAAATCATGCGGCTGAACTCGGTTGCTACGGTTCCGAATTCGATGTGTACTTAACTAAAGATGATATCCTGGTGGTAAATCACGATAGGGATTTTTACGGTATCGATATAGAGACTGCAACATATCAAGAATTACTAGCCAAAAAGCATCCGAACGGCGAATCTATTCCAACCGTTGAGGCCTATCTTAAAGAGGGTATGAAACAGAAAAAGACAAAACTGATCTTTGAGTTGAAACCTTCCAAATTAGGCAAGGAACGTGTATTGAAGGCTGCGGAAATGTCTGTTGTCCTTGTTAAAAAATTAGGTGCCGAAAAATGGGTAGACTATATTACCTTCGACCGCGACGCAGGCAAACACCTAGCAAAACTGGCCCCAAAAGCTGAAGTGGCCTATCTTAACGGCGACTTAAGTCCGGCCGAAGCAAAAGCTGATGGGTTTAAAGGCATCGATTACCATTACAATGTTTTCAAAAAAATCCATCATGGATTAAGGATGCCCACAAGATCGGCTTAACAGTTAACGTTTGGACTGTAAACGACGCAGAGGAAATGAAAAGTTTGCTCGATCAAAAAGTAGAATACATCACCACCAATGAACCTGAGCTGCTTTTTGACATTCTCAGCAAAAAGTAAGCCCGATGATGTTAGTAGTAAACAAAATCAAGAAAGCCCTGTTTATCGGAGGCTTTTCTTTCTTATTTACCTTTTCTTTTGCGCAAACCTATCGGCCAATCCACGGTTGGACAGGTCAGGTTAATCAAAAGTTGGAAAGTTTCCTTAACTCGACCTTAATTATCAAGGAGCGAAAAGTTGCTGTTTTCGATTGTGATGGAACACTCTTTGGACAATCTCCTTATTACTTAGCTGACGAAGCAATCTACGCGTTTGCCAAGGAGAATTATGCAAAAAAGGTAGACAGTTTATCTAAAGCGAAAATGGCCATTATCGATGCAATGTTGCATGGAGACAATGTAGGCGTCAACTATGTCAAAAATCGCATTGCTTTTTTAGCGGGCTTGACGCCAGATGCAGTCAAGGCAATTGGAAAAAACTGTTTCTATGAAAAATATCGGTCGAAATTTTACCCGGAAATGCGTGAATTGCTCGCAAATCTACAACACTATGGATTCGAAATCTGGGTGCTTTCGGCATCGCCGGAACTACTCTATCAGCAATTTGTAAAGGAAGACCTTGGCATCCCGGAAGAACGCATACTAGGTGTAAAGTCGGTAGTTAGTCACGGCAGAGTAACTAATCAGTTGGTTTGCCCCATTCCGCAAGACGGGGGTAAAGCGGAAGCCATTCAAACATTTATCAAGGCTCGCCCCCTATTAGTAGGTGGCAACAGTCGCGGGGATCTGGAAATGATGAACGAATCGGTGGGTATCAAACTTATTGTAAATCCCGATGATGAGAAAATAGAAAAAGGCATACACGCGGGTGACATGGATGGCTATACGGTTAAACAATACTGGGAAGCGCATGATGCCTTAACCGTTTATTGCCATGATGCCGACGACACAAAATCTACCTATATCACAAAAGAATGGGGTATCCCCCCTAATAAAAGTCATCCAAAGATTAAGCATTAAATATAACTATGTACAAGCTGAAATCACTTTTAATAGCTTATTTGCTGTTCATGGGCTTTTTAGAATCACAAGCTCAGCAAGGTTGGGATAGCACTTATCGCCCGGCCATTTACCCCCTGCTCGTTGATCAATTTAAATCCTTTCCAAAAGCTAAGTCAGACATCATTTTCCTTGGCAATAGCATTACTGCAGGAACAGACTGGAATGAATTATTGCAAATCCCGCAAGCGCGTAATAGAGGTATTTCCGGGGACATAACGTTTGGCGTCCTTGAACGACTAGATGATGTGATTGCCGGTAGACCGAAAAAGATATTCGTGCTCATCGGTATTAACGACATATCCAGAAATATACCGGACGACGTTATTCTCAATAATTACGAAAAAATAATCGACCGAATACAAAAAGGTTCACCTAAAACCCACATCTACTTCCAAACTCTGTTACCGGTAAACAGTACTTTTGAGAAGTTCAAAAACCACTATGGTAAAGACGAACATATTCTTTACATAAACGAAGGCATCCGAAAGCTAACCACGGAAAAGGGCATTCAATTAATCGATTTATATCCGCATTTTCTTGATGGAGACAATCGTTTGAAGGCCTCCTTGACGCACGATGGTTTACATTTACGTATGGAAGGTTATCAATTATGGGCAAAAATCTTAAAAGATGGAGGTTACTTATGAAATCTATTTTAAAAATTTGGGTATTTAGCTTTATTCTATTCCACCTTGGAACGGAGACTTACGGACAAAACAACTCCTATCAACCCCCTGCGCTAACGGATAGCAATTCATGGTCAATGATCTTATTACCCGACCCGCAAACGTATGTGAAATTTAGTCGTAATCAAGCTATTTTTGACCTGATGACCAGTTGGATAGGCGAACAAATAGATCCCTTACATATTAAAATGGTTCTGTGCACGGGCGACTTGGTTGAACAGAATAATATATGGATCCCCGAAGGCAAAAATGGTAATCAAGTAAGTATTGAACAATGGCGCTCGGTAGCGAAGGGCTTTAATAAACTAGATGGCAAAGTGCCTTATATTGCAGCTACAGGCAATCATGATTACGGCATTAAAAGTGCAGAAAATCGCGAAACCAACTATAATCAGTATTTCCCACTCGATAAAAATCCATTGTCAAAAGCTTTACTGAAGGAAGTTGGTTACGATATTGACGGTAAACCAAGTTTAACAAACGCGGCTTATGAATTTAGCGACCCAAAAGGCATCAAATACTTATTTTTAGTGCTTGAATTTGCACCGCACGATGGTACCCTAGCTTGGGCGAAAGAAATAGTCAATAAACCCGCTTATGCACAACATCGGGTTGTCTTGCTTACACACTCCTATCTAAATGCGAAAAACGAACACATAGAATCAGAAGGTTACAAATTGCAAAATCCAAATTATGGAAAGGCTGTGTGGGAAAAGTTAGTAAAACCTTCAAAAAATATTGTCTTAGTTTTTTCCGGCCATATTGGTGCACCTGATGATGAAAGAGCCCATATCGGCTTCCGAACAGATACCAATGCCGGTGGGAAAAAAGTACAGCAAATGACCTTTAACGCGCAGGCCTTGGGAGGTGGTTGGCATGGCAACGGTGGTGACGGATGGTTACGTATATTGGAATTTTTACCAGATGGAAAGACCATCAAAGTAAAAACCTTCTCTCCTTTATTTGCCATTTCGCCGTCGACACAACATTTAGCTTGGCGCACAAAAGACTACGATGAATTTTCGTTTGAACTGGATTAAATCAGAAAAGAAAAGCCTTCAACCGGGGAGATTGAAGGCTTCCTAACTAACCAATTATAAACCTAAATTATGAATGATACAAAGATAGTGTACAAAATACACTTTGACAAATCTTTTTTTGCTGTTTAACATTTTGATGACAATGATTGTCAGTTTAAAAAACAAGCCCTGTGATTTGGGAACCACAGGGCTTGACAAACCCAATATAAACAAAAACCAACTATAAGACTATGGAAAAGTCAAATGGTTACATTCGCTGTTAAAATTTTAACAAATTTTAACAAAATGGACTATATATTAATTCTTCCAGGGTGGGCGTAAAGAAAATTCGGTTAGAAGTGTGGAAAAGACGTTATGCGAAAAAGCGAAGGGAAGGAATTGTGAATTGGGGCGACTCCGCAGAACAGTGGGTTGAGAAACGAATTTTTAGCGAGAACCGGACAGCCTTGATGTTTGACTCACTTTGCATCAAGGTAAATTGAGATAAATTAAAAAATAAAAGAATCTGATTAAAAAACCTTCGCTTAACATAAAAAAGACATTATTCGTTACCGAAGGTCATCTTGTCAAAAACATCTATGTCAATTCATTATTAGGTTAATGAATTGTTCGTTTTTAGACCATTTTTTGCGTCCCTTAGATTTTTCAAGGTAATCGACGCTATTTCGGCTAGCGCTTCCGTTGTAAAGAAACCCTGATGTGAGGTAATAAGTACGTTGGGGAAGCTCATTAATCGCAAAATATCATCATCGTCAATAATATGCTCCGAAAAATCCCTGAAAAACAACTTTTCTTCCTGTTCGTATACATCAATACCTAAATGTCCCACTTTTCCGGTTTTCAAAGAATTAATAATATCTGTAGTATGAATTAAGGCCCCTCTGCTGGTGTTAATAAGCATAACACCATTTTTCATTAAAGCAAGGCTCTCTTCCTTAATCATATGTTTAGTACTCGGCACTAATGGGCAATGGAGTGAAATAATATCGCTTTTTGACAGGAGTTCCTCAAAATTCACATTTATAATATAGTCGGGATGAGTCGACTCGACCGGATCATACCCTAAGAGCTCACATCCAAAACCATGCATAATTTTACAAAATGCCAGTCCTATTTTTCCTAAACCTACCACACCTACTTTCTTTCCATGCAGATTAAAGCCGGTTAAACGATTTAAGGAGAAATTACCTTCCCGCACTCGATTATAAGCTTTATGTGTTTTTCGATTTAGCGTCAAGATCATAGCTACCGCATGTTCAGCGACTGCTTCCGGCGAATAGGCGGGGACGCGATATACGCTGATTCCAACGCGCTGAGCGGCCTCTAAATCAACTTGATTAAATCCTGCACAACGTAAAACCACGATTTTAATGTTTAAGCCAGCGAGCCTTTCAAGCACTTTGGCATTTGCATGGTCATTTACAAAAATGCAGACCGCATCACAACCTTCCGCAAGTTTTACCGTTTGCTCATTGAGGTCGATATCAAAAAAAAGAAAACGATAAGCCTTCTCCTTGTTCATTTCTTCAAAAGAAGACTTATCGTATGGTTGTGCACTATAAAAAGCGATCCTCATCTTGTGTATATATTTATCGATACAAGATAAACGATCTCCTTTATATAACAAAATAAAACGCAGTTAGGTTACCTGCTAAACAAAGATTCCCGTAGTTTGTAGCATAAAGTTGTGCAACTCTATATTTTTAACAAAGGGTTTAAGTTGTTCACTTCCAGGACCATACATAGCAAGTTCAACATAGTCGGCAGAATGATCCATTGAACCCCAACCGACGGAAAGGTGTTTCTCCTGAATTTGGGCTAGCTTTCTAAATGGAAGTTTGCGTGGATTATAAAGGCCATCTCCATCAAGCGTCTCATAATGGCTCAACAGTTCCTTTGCTTCGTCGATCGTGATCGAATAGCCTTGCGCAAATTCGATACGCTCAATCAACCTCGATGGCGTATAACTTTTATCCGTTCCGTTTAGAATCCAGTCATTTGTATGTTTGAACGACTGAATGCGGTCGAAATTCCTATTCGCTTGTTCCCCATAAAACAGACCTGGATTCGCGTTACCGTGATCAGTGGTCAAAACCACTAAGGTTTCCTTATCAGCTAAAGCAAAAGCCATTGCTTCTCCTATTGCTTCATCAAAGGCCAATTGGTCATAAATAAGTGCTCCTGCATCATTCGCATGAGCAGCCCAATCTACTTTTCCTCCTTCTATCTGTAATACGAAACCATTCTTATTATTCTTTAACTTCTTAATCGCTGCTTTAGTCATCTCGGCCAAACTTGGCGTTGTTGATGCTAGTGTGGGATCATTCGCTCGATCCAACGCATATGGTAAACCGTCGGCATAAAAGACACCCAATATCGGACGATCTTCCTTATCCGAAAGGGTATTCATTTCATCCCGATTTTGAAATACCATAAATCCAGCTTGTCTATATTTAGCGAAAAGGTCTTGCTTATCTTCCCTTTTATCGGCACTGAAAAATTCAAGCCCGCCGCCCATCATGACGTCAAAACGCAAGTCTAAATATTGAAGTGCAATACCGGGTTGATCTGAGCGCTTATTGCTATTTACGCAGAAACCGGCAGGCGTAGCATGGGTGATGGGGACAGAAGTAACACAACCAACCGATTTACCTGCAGCCTTAAATTTTTGTAGGATAGGTTTATTAAAAGAACCATCAGCATTCACATTTAATGAACCATTCGGAACACGTACCCCTCCTCCCCAAGAAGAGCTCGCGGCAGCTGAGTCAGTCACCAAAGAACTCGCGGACGCTGTGTCCATTAACGCTCGAACCGCCTCATTTCTTTCATATAGTGATAACCAATTACTTTGTCTACCTTCCTTTCTTTGCAACAGTAAGTTAGCCATATTTAAGGTTCCGGTACTCATCCCATCGCTCACCATAAAAATAATATTCTTGGCTTTCCTTACCGACGGGTTTTTCATTGGCCGATTGCCGGCAATTGATTGAAACGGGGATAATACGGAAGCCCCTAATGCGGTAAATGCGGTATTTCTAAAGAAATCTCTACGTTTCATTTATTTTTGTTTTTATATCATTAGCTCCCAAACGTACTCCTATGGGCAGTGTTAGTAAATGACAAATTTAAACGAATAATATTAATAGCAACTTAGTTTCATTTTAATTTTATATTAAGTTAACAAGTTTGCGGTAAGTGTTTTCAAACACTAAAAATAGAGAACATAAAATGCAGATGTATTGCAAAAAACTATTGCCAAGAAGTGGTTCTCCTTACGGCAACCACTTTTATGTTCAATAGATTGTTTAGATTAAACGAAGGTTTAATTTGTCACTTTGTTCCGCAGAAAGTAACCAAAGACTCATCGCTTGGAATTTTGCTAAAACGGTAGTGCATCAACGTGCAAACCGCAAATTTCCTAGGCGATATTTTAGTAGAACGAAGGGACTTTACTTTTAACCGGACGTATTATTTCTTCAGTCCTAAATATAGCCCTGTGTGTTGGAAAAACGGCCTTGGAGGATATCGATGCAACGAGCAGCAAAGCATTTGCACACATGTTCGTCCTGCAATACTCAAGCGGATTGAGGAAGTGAAACGGCTCCAATACGCGCCATGAATGCTTTGCCATCAGTTGCGAGATAGTCTACAAAGCCTTGGGTTTTGCTCAATTTTTTGCCAAGAAAAAGTTGATAAAAAAAATCTTTCCTTTAACACCCTCCCCCGATTAGACTTAAGCCCGTGAGATTAAAAGAAACGGAATTAAGGTGCGACTACTGATTAATAGCCCTTATTTTAGCAACCAACAACGTGATCACCAATCCAAACACGCCAATAACTGCATAAGAATACCTTAAACTGGCTAATTCAGCGATATAACCAATGAGCGGTGGTCCCATAAGAAAACCAAGATAACTCACGCTCGATACCATTGCTAAGGCAATTCCCGGTGATACTTTAGCATTTCTCCCGGCAACACTATAGACCGTAGGAACAACGGTTGCGACTCCTAGTCCTACCAGCATAAAAGCAATTACTGCCGTAATAATATAGGGAAACAACACCGCCAAGAACATACCCGATGATATCAATACGCCACTCACTTGCAAAACCCTTTTTCTACCCAATCGAGCAATGAGCCGATCTCCAATAAAACGCCCTGAAGCCATCATCACCATGAAGGACGCATAGCCAAGGGGTACCAATGCCTGCGGCGCTTTTACGATATCTTTGAAATATACGCCACTCCAATCAAACATCGCCCCTTCAGTAGCCATACTGCAGAAGCCTATCACACCCAATTGTAGCAAAGCCCCCTCAGGTTTGGAGAATAATTTCTTTTTAGTAGTACTGGCCGGTCCTACCCCTGCTACAAGAAACTTATTATTGATTAGGATACTTATCCATACCAGGCCTGCGATAATCCAAAAATGTAGATAAGGAGCAATATGTAGATTGATCATCAGTAGGCCTACCAAAGCACCTGTAAACCCTGCAATACTCCAAGCCCCATGAAAAGAGGACATGATTGGTTTGTCGAAAAGATTCTCTGCGGCAACCCCTTGTGTATTTACTGCTATATTACACATGTTACCGATGATTCCAAATATAAATAAGGAAACACCTAAATGCCAACCCTGAGAAGCTAAACCTAAATTAGTAAGTGCAACCACATATAAAGCGGCAGCTACGGTTAACACTTTTTTACTGCCAAACTTAGTTACTAAGGTACCGGAGAGCGCCATTGTAGCCAATTGGCCTAGCGGTAGTGCAAATAGTAAGCTACCTAATTGCCCGTCAGAAAGATGAAGTTTAGTTTTAATATCCGGAATACGACTTGCCCAAGAGGCAAAAGCCAAGCCTTGACAAAAATAAAAAAGAGATACAGCCAAACGGACACGGTTGCGATTATACGCAGTAGCAGGAAGTATATGAGTTTCCACGTTTATTTAATAAACTTAACGAATCGGTTCAAATTGAGCCAAAGACGATAAGAGCAGGTGTAGTTTGGCTCTCTTTTCAATATCCAATTCTTACGCAAAGTTCATAAAAAGAACATAGATTACATAAATTTTTTTTTGGGATTAGTAGAGTTTTTATACTAGTTAAGTAGTTGAGTGGCGATCACATTTAAGAACTGCTCGACAACTCAACTATTCAACCTAGCAACCAATAACTATAAATCCGTAATAGGCGAATATCGAGGTACTAGCGATTTCATAACTACCCAGCCAATGATATAGCAAACCGCGCAAACGGAAAATATAATAAAATAACCAGCTTCAATACCATGAAAACCCATGAAGGACATCTCCGTTTCTTTGCTGTAATCGAAGAGCATTCCGGAACCCTTATTAATAAAGAAAGAACCCACGCCTCCAGCCATACCGCCGATACCCGTAATCGTAGCAATAGCTTTTTTGGGGAACATATCACCTACGGTGGTGAAAATATTGGCAGACCAAGCCTGATGTGCTGCACCAGCTATACCGATAATAATTACAGGAAGCCAATAACTTATATGTCCTAAAGGTTGAGCAAACAGCGCTAACAAAGGGAAAAAGGCAAAAATCAACATCGATCGCATACGGCCCTCATACGGATTCATCCCTTTTTTATCGACGAAGTAAGTTGGAAGCCAACCGCCAATTATAGAAAGCAGGGTAATAAGGTATAAAACAAAAAGAGGTAAGGCACTTTGTGTAGAATCCATACCGTATACGGAACTTAAATAAGCAGGTGTCCAAAAGAGGAAAAACCACCAAACTCCATCAGTCATAAACTTACCAAAGGCAAATGCCCATGTCTGATTATATTTCAAACATTTAACGAAAGAAGCTTTATCGGTTGTTTCTTCTACATAGTCAACCAACTTCCTATCGTTTATTAAATCTTGCTGAATATAGTCGAGTTCCGCTTTTCCAACGCGTGGGTGTACCTCTGGTTTATGGTACATAAACACCCAAAATCCCATCCATATGAACCCTAAAGCGCCTATGATGATAAAGGACATCTCCCATCCATAGGCTTCGGCTATAAACGGTATGGTAACAGGAGCCGCAAGTGCACCTACCGTTGCACCCGCATTAAAAATACTGGTAGCAAAGGCTCTATCTTTTTTCGGAAAATATTCAGCCGTCGCCTTAATTGCCGCCGGAAAATTACCCGCTTCCCCTATCGCTAATACAAGTCGAGCAAAGATAAAAAGCGTGACACTGATTGATATAATTTTTGCAGAATCGCCAACGAGGGCTAGTGCCTCTTTCGCGCCTTCAAACCCTACGAACCATTTGCCGGTTAACAACCCTGACGTTGCAATACCACAAAATGCGTGAAGACAGGCACCGATCGACCAAATTCCTATTGCCCATAGAAAACCTTTTTTTGTATCTAACCAATCTACGAATCTACCAGCGAACAAAAGAGATATCGCGTAAAATATAGAGAACAAAGCTGTTATGTTACCATAATCATTATTGGTCCATTTGAATTCAGGTGCAATGAAATCTTTCCATGTTAAGGAAAGCACCTGACGGTCCATATAGTTGATCGTAGTAGCAAAAAATAGCAGTGTACAAATTGTCCATCTGTACTTACCTATTGTCTCTTTAGAATTCATGATTTATGGCAATAAATGTTAATTAGGTTAAAAGAAAACGTTTGCACATTCATACGTTTTCCTTACGTTAGTTATTCAGCTACAATGATATTAAATTTTGGCTAATAATCCTAGCGTAGAGTCGGCTTTCTGTGGTTAGGATATAGGTGTCAGGATATAGGTGTCAAGACACCTGCCTACCGGCAGGCAGGTAAGTATCAAGAAAAAATCTTATTCTGACACCTCATCTCTTAAACCTTATCCCCTAATATACCTAAAACCGTATACTTATACCCTACACCCTATACCTTATACTCTATACCTTAAACCTCACACCCTACACCTTATCCCTCACCCCTCTGTAGGCCAATTGAAGTAACTAGCGGCATTATGATAGCAAATATCTTCGATAACTTTGCCAATCCAAGGTAAATTCTCAGGTAACTCACCGTTTTCGACTTCTTCGCCGAACAAGTTACAAAGGATTCGTCTAAAGTATTCGTGACGAGGATAAGACAGAAAGCTTCGCGAGTCAGTCAGCATGCCGACAAATTTACTGATCAGTCCCATATTCGACAACGCATTCATCTGTTTGATCATACCGTCTTTCTGATCAAGGAACCACCAACCGGAGCCGAATTGAATCTTTCCGGCCGAAGAACCGTCGTTGAAGTTGCCAATCATGGTCGCTATTAATTCATTATCTGCCGGGTTAAGATTATACAGGATGGTTTTAGCTAATTTATCCTGACTATCCAGTTTGTCAAGGAAACCCGCTAGAGCCCTTCCCTGCGAAAAATCACCGATAGAATCCCAACCCGTATCAGGACCTAATTTTTGCATCATTCTTGAATTATTATTTCGAAGTGCACCCAAATGATACTGTTGCACCCATCCCTTTTCGTGGTCCCATTCAGCGAAATAGGTTAGCATGGCCGATCGAAATTGATTATGCTGTTCATCAGAAATAACTTTACCCTGCAATGCGTTGGAGAAGATGGTTCTAATATCTTCTAATCTGTAGGATTCGTTATAAATTTCCTCTAACCCATGATCTGACACACAGCATCCATTTTCAGCAAAATAATCGTGTCTAACTTTCAGCGCTTGCAAATAGTCATCAAAATTTTGAACAGTTACCCCCGAAACGCGGCTCAATTTTTCTACATACTGCTGGAATTTCGACAGTACAGAAAGGTTCATCGCATTATCTGGCCGGAAGGCAGGTAGTACCCGAATTTCAAAGCCCTCTTTTTTTAGCTGTTGATGATATATTAAACTGTCTGTCGGATCGTCTGTTGTACACACAATCTTTACATTCATCTTCCTTAATAGATTCCTGACACTATATTCCGGCTTCTTAAGTAAATCGCTCGCTTCATCGTATATTTCTTCAGCAGTACTAGCGTCCAGTATTTTATCAATGCCAAAATACCGCTGCAATTCTAAATGCGTCCAATGGTAAAGGGGGTTCCTTAGGGTATATGGTACAGTTTCAGCCCACTTTAAAAACTTATCCCGATCACTGGCATCGCCGGTACAATAGCGTTCATCTACACCATTCGTACGCATTGCCCGCCATTTATAATGATCGCCATATAACCATACTTGTGTAATATTTTCAAATCGGGCATCCTCGGCTATCTGTTGAGGGGACAAATGACAATGGTAATCGATAATGGGCATTTTCGCCGCATATTCATGATATAATGTTTGCGCTGTATTACTTTCTAATAAGAAATTTTTATCTAAGAATTTTTTCATACTCGTGAGCTTTAGGCAGTAGGCGTACGCTTTATGCCTGCTTCTACTAATAACTAACAACCAATAACTAACAACTAATAACTAATAACCAACAACTAACAACTAATAACTAGCAACTACAAAGACACCCCTCTCTTCCAAGGAATAAAGTCATCTTGATTCAATTGCACTGCTTTGGGAATCACCTCACCGCTTGCTGCCCGAATACAATATTCCAGAATATCCTCACCCATTTCTTCGATGGTTTTTTCACCGGAAATAATCGGACCGCAATCAATATCAATAATATCTGCCATACGAGAAGCGAGCGAAGAATTGGTGGCGACTTTAATTACCGGACATACGGGATTTCCTGTGGGCGTTCCTAAACCTGTTGTAAATAAAATCAGTGTTGCTCCGCTGGCTGCTTTACCCGTGGTTGCTTCTACGTCATTACCAGGGGTGCAAACCAAGTTTAAACCCGGTTTAATAGCTGGTTCCGTGTAGTCTAACACATCCTCTACCGGCGCTGTCCCACCCTTTTTAGCGGCACCATTACTTTTAATGGCATCCGTAATCAAGCCATCCTTAATATTTCCGGGAGAAGGATTCATATGAAATCCCGAACCGGCATTTTCGGCCGCTTGGCTATAGGCCCCCATAAGGGTTATAAATTTTTTTGCAGCCTCTTCATTCTTTGTGCGGTCTATCAAATTTTGCTCGGCCCCACATAGTTCCGGAAATTCAGCTAATAAAACTTTCCCCCCCAGTGCTACTAGTAGGTCAGCACAGTAGCCTACAGCAGGGTTGGCAGAGATACCACTGAAACCATCACTGCCTCCGCATTTCACACCGAGTGTAAGCTTGCTGAGCGGTGCAGGTTTCCGTTCCAATTTATCAGCTTCGGCTAAACCTATGAACGTTTGTCTAATCGCTTCCGTAACCATTTGTTCTTCGCTTTTAGACTGCTGCTGTTCGAAAATGTAAAGCGGCTTGTCAAAGTTTGGATTACGGTCTTTTAAGTCATTTAAAAAGTCCTGCACCTGTAAATTTTGACATCCTAAACTGAGCACGGTTACACCGGCCACGTTCGGATGATCGGCATAAGCTGCCAAAAGCTTACTTAATACCGCCGCATCCTGTCGAATACCACCACAACCACCTTGATGGTTCAGAAATTTAATGCCGTCTACATTTTTGAAAACCCGATCGGTTGGGACCCATGCTTCCTGCAAATCTAAATCAACTGAAGCAAGGTCCTTACCTTGTCGGTACCATTCCTTCAGTAAGCGCGCCTTCCTCTTGTATTTATCTGTCACGGCATACCCTAATTCATTATGCAATGCCTCTCTTATGACGTCTAGGTTTCTGTTTTCACAGAAAACGGTAGGTATAAATAACCAGTAATTTGCCGTTCCAACTTCACCATTAGACCGGTGATATCCATTGAAAGTTCTATTAGCAAACTTGGATACATCCGGGGCTTCCCAATGGTAATTGTAGGGTCGGAATGCGTAAGCTGCAGCCGCATGCTTTAGATTATCCGTACTCATACGTTCCCCCACCTTCACGGGATATTGTGTTTTCCCAACGAGCGTTCCGTACATGAGAACCTCCGCTCCTTTTTCCAAATCCTGCGTATAAAACTTATGCTTTGCCGGAATATCTTCCTTCAGCAGATATGTTTCCGACTGATATACGATTTGTTCTCCTTGCTGTAAATCTTGCAGCGCGACCAATACATTGTCTTTCGGATGTATCTTTAAAACCCTTGCTCCCATAACCTAATTAAGCTGATTGTATTTTTTGTTATTAACAGCCTCTTTTATTACTTCTTTAACCTTATTATCCATTAATAAACGTAAATAATGCAGTACCTTCTCCTGAAAACCGGGGAGTGTCAGCTTCTGTTTCCATATGCGTTGATCATTCAAAACTGCTTCAACCACTTGTTCCGGTTCTTTACTCCACAGTCCCTCAAATAAGGCGGCATGTTCATCATTAATGGTATAATACCCCTTCTCGTTAGTATAACCTTTATAGGTATTGTCAATACTGCGCTTCGCCTTCATAAAAAGTATATAAGCTGCAAAGCCCATGGCCATAAACTCCGGTGCCTCACCTACTGCATCATAAAATCCTTTTATAAGCGCTACGTTACGCATTTCCATTTTAGACGTGTAATTCAATGTAATGTTAATCCACTTATGGTCGAGTGACTGATTTCTAAAACGATCCAGCACTTTTTCGGCAAAAAGCTTGGCTTCCTCGTTTTCGATACCACCGCGAGACACAACGGTTGGAACAATTTCCTCCATTAGTAGTTTTTTTATAAAGCCTTCTAAAAGAGGATCAGCCATGGCTGCTTTTACAGTTTCGCAACCAGCTAAAACAGCTAGTCCACACGAAAAGGTATGCGTACCATTTAACAGCCGTAACTTTAACTCTTTAAATTTACTTATGTCTGAAGTGATGACCATTCCATCGTCCACGGTACTGAATGATAAAATTTCCGCAACTTTCGGATCCTTCGCCTCTATTGCCCAAAGTCGAAAAGGCTCCGCCATGATCATTAAGTCGTCTTGATATCCTACACGCTCCTGCATTTTTTGATGTTCTTCGAAGGGAAGCTTTCCTGGTACGATCCGGTCCACCAATGTATTGCAAAAATAATTGGCATCTTCAAGCCAATGTAAAAATGCCGCCTCCAACCGATGTTGCTCAGCTAATTTCACTATAATTTCTTTCAGTTTTTTTCCATTGTCTGAGATTAATTCTGTTGGCAATATAACCATTCCCGCCTCCTTATCACCACCGAAGTACTGAAAACGTTTATACAAGAAAGCCAATAATTTAGCTGGATAGCTATGCGGTGGGTTCAATGTAATCTTATCATCTTTATCATACATTATACCTACTTCCGTTGTATTCGATATTACTACCCGCAATTGCGGTTCTTCTGCATAACGTAATATTTCTCCCCAATTTTCCGAAGCGGTTAATACTTCCTTAATGGAAGAATTAATACTGATCTCTTCGATTTCTTTTCCGTTTTCAATTCCTTTTACACAAAGGGTATATAAGCCATCCTGCTCCTCAAAGCTATCTGTTCTGCCACTTGCCGTAGATTTCACCACAACGATTCTTCCATTAAATACCTGCTTTCTGTTTGCCTTGTCAATAAAATATTCAGGCAGACCTCTTAATAATACGCCCGTACCAAACTGTATTACCTTTACCGGCAATTCCTTCCAATTGGCCGCGGGCACTTCAACCTCGACAGGTAACGTACCCTTTTGCAAAAACTTATTGTTTAAACGTTCCATTTTTATTGCTTTATGTTGAGTTGTCGAGTAGTTAAGTTGTTGAGTAGTTCTTAAATACGATCACCAATGGTACTTAACCTGTATGCTATCACTACTTAACTATTTCACTACTTAACTATTTCACTACTTAACTACTTAACTATTTCACTAACCATTTCACCCAATCATGTGTTGCTTGAAAATTTTGGTATTCTGCAGGTAACTTCCTTCCATCTAAATATTCATTGTATATCCATGGGTCTCCTAACACAAACACTTTTCCCTTGCCGTATTTGCTAATGGCCATGATATTTAACCCTTTTGTTCCAACGATTGGTGTGGCAGGAGCAAAAACGCGAAGTGAACTGATTTCCTTGATATACAATTTATAGGGCCTTTTAAATATAGGGTTACTTTTATCGACTTGAACGGCTCCCTGTTCAAATTGATTGTTTTTCACCATCAAATGGTTGTCTTCATTGAATTGAACACCAAAATGGCCTGCAAGCTCATTAAAATGCGTAAACTCAGCATTGCCGGCATCATTTCCAAGCAATACAAGTGTTCCTCCATTTTTAACCCATTTAACAATTACATCGATTTCAGGAGTAGCCAAATAATTTGGATGGGCAGATTCCTTTTCGGTGTCAGGATCTACGATGATATATACATCGGCCTTTCGAAGATTTTCTTCTGTAGGTTTTACTCCCAATGAATCAGTAACTGCACCGTAGGAACGGAAAATGTACCCTAACAGGGAATAACCACCGTTATCCTGCTCTTCCCAGGTATAATGATAACGTTCTTGCTGCCCTAGTAAGCTTTTCCTTGTTTCATGGTTGTAATAATAATCCAACAGCACCTTTTTTCCTTTAGCGAATTTCAAATTAGGGACCATTTCCATTTCAACTGCACATTGTATGAAAGCACCGATCCCCTTCGGGTCGTTTTGAATGACCGGTTCGCTCATGTAATATTCAAAGGAGCCGTCACGATAGGGTTTTCCTCCTAAACCGGAAACTTTCACCGTGCCGTTTAAGTTGACATTGCCCTGTTCATCTTTTTCAATGAACTCTTTCAAAATACCCGTATAACCCTTTTCAGCATTTTTCAAAAATTTAGCAGGTAAATATCCTAAACGCACACCTTTTGCTAAAGTATAGACAATCATCGATGAAGCAGAAGCCTCTGGGTAGTTTCCTTTTCTACTAGGCATATCGGTCACCTGGTACCAAAGACCATTCGCTTGCTGAAACCTGGCAACTGCATCTGCGTAACGATTCAAAATAGCTACAATCGTATCTCTACCGGAATGATTTTTAGGAAAATAATCCAGTACATCTACCAAGGCCATGCCGTACCATCCTAACGCACGGCTCCAAAAATTTGGTGACCGACCCGTTTCCTTATTAGCCCACTGTTGTTCTTTCGATTCGTCCCAACATGGTATAATAAACCCGTTTTTTCGTCACGCGTATTCTTTTCAATTAAAGCAAATTGACGGCTAATGTCGTCGAAAGCTTTCGGCTCGTTAAACAGCTTTGCATATTCCGCATAAAAAGGTTGTCCCATGTACAAGCCGTCTAACCAGACTTGATGTGTATAGATCTTCTTATGCCAGAAACTACCCTGTTTGGTTCGTGGATGTGTATCAAGTTGTTTTCTTAAATGCCGGACTGCTTTTAAGTACTTTTCTTTTCCAGTTACCTGATATAGAAATAAGAGGATTTTTCCGTTATTAATGAAGTCGATATTATAATCCTCCATTTTATAAGCATTGATGGTACCGTCTTCCTGCACATAATGGTCCATTTTATGCTGGATATAATCGAAATAGCGCTTATTCGCTGTATTCTTCCAAACCCCTTCTACTCCTTTTAGAATTACCCCCAAGTCATAACTCCATTTAGCCGGCTGATTTTTTTCCAGTGTAAAAGCATCAGGCCAAAGTCGCATAGCCGTTTGCGTCATCAACTCACTATATTTTACTTCCTGTGCTTGTACATTAAAATAGCTTATCATGAGCGATAGCAACAAGAGCCGCTTAAAAATCCAATCCATTCCTTATCTTAATTAATGTTTATAACGTTTTTATTGGCACCAAAATCGGCTTTAATAACCGGTTGAGCTCCCGTCAAGCCTTGCACATCAACTGTAGAAGTACGTTCGCCCTGAAGATGAAAGATATTTGCATTTTTCACTTCTAGCTGATGCAGTTTTATATCATTGCTGTTTAAAATATAGGCAATTTGCTTAGAAGCATCTTCAACCTGCAACTTTACGTCGCGCAGGCTTATATTGGATGCTTCCTGTATATCGATGCCCTCTTTAGCAACCATGTCAAGCCTAGTCAATTGAATATTCTTTATGTGCATTTCAGGTAAGCCTCGGATAAAGAGCGCTTTAGCTGCCCCATCGCAAACCACATTATTAATATAAAAATCCTTAAATTGCGGTGTTGCTTCAGTAACAGGCAAAAATTCCACTTTAGGAGGTTCCCAATGTTCTCCACTTAACACGATCGGATCCTTTGCTTCATAATACATATCGAACAGAATAGCCTCTCCGGGAATATCTTTCATGAAAATGTTATTGATATATACATTTTCTACTACGCCTCCCCTTCCACGTGTCGTTTTAAATCGTAAACCGATATCGGTTCCGATAAACGTACAATTGTCAACATATAAATTTTTCGCACCGCCGCTCATTTCGCTTCCCACAACAAAACCACCATGCGCATGATAAACCGTACAATTCCGTACCCACAGATTTTCCGTTGGCATACCACGTTCCCTACCCGCTTCATTTCTGCCGCTTTTAATACAGATAGCATCATCACCTACATCAAAGGTGCTTTGTTCCACCAGTACGTTTTTACAAGACTCAATATCCAAGCCATCTCCATTTTGGGAATACCAAGGATTGCGTACATTAATATTCCGTATGGTTAAATCGGCGCTCATTAAGGGATGGATATTCCAAGCAGCTGAATTTTGAAATGTTACACCCTCCAGTAAAATACGCTCACATTTCTCGAGCAAAATCATATTCGGTCTCAAATAGTCCTTTATTTCCTCATAGAACTGTGCATTTTTCCCCTTCTCCACAAGTCCGGGATCCTTATAAGAAGCTCCTTTCAAAGAACTCTGAGAAGGATACCAAATATCTCCTTTTTCGTTAAGAACGCCTCCGGAGCTTATAAGCTTCTTCCATTGCGTTTCTGTCATTTTCGCCTTTTTCACCATTCGCCAAGCATCACCATTTCCGTCAATAACCCCTTTCCCGGTAATCGCTATATTTTGCTGATTTAAGGCCCATATAGGCGATTGGTTCCGCATCTGCGGGATCCCTTCCCAGCTGGTCTGTACCAAGGAATATTGCGAAAAATCTTTTGTAAACTGCAGCAACGCGTTAGCGGCCAAATGCAAGTTTATATTGCTCTTTAAGGTAATAGGCCCCGATAGCCATACACCTGCAGGAATTAAGACCACGCCTCCACCCTTCTTATGTGTTTGATCAATAGCTTGATTAATCGATTCCGTATTTAAATGACGTCCACCGGAAATCGCTCCGAAAGCAGTGATTGATACCGTATCCTTTTTAAAAGTAGGTAATGAGACAGTTGGTTCAGCAAGTTTTTGGGCGAATGCCCCATGGGTAAAAATTAAGAGTATAACAGTTTTCAGTATCTTATTCATAAAGCATTATCAAGGTATCAATCGGTTATGCCCCTACAATTCTAAGGCTATCCGCTAATCTTTTCAAACATTTAAAGGTCTTTATTTGCGCAATCGTTACCGATAACGATTGCGCTGTTTTTTTATCTGGCTTCGTATCCTGGGTTTTGTTGGATTTCCGCTTCATTGAGATCAATAGCGTCCTGTGGAATCGGTCGCAAAATCTTATCTTGACCGTCTGGTCCTCTAAAGGCGCGATCGACTCCAATCCGTTTGATATCATAGTTATATTTGGCACAAAATTCTTTCAATTTCCCTGTTCTTCTCAACTCCGGCCACCTTAAATATTCGCCCGCAAACTCTTTCGCACTTTCAATCAGATAAGCATCAAGTGCCTGACTTTGGCCAGCGGCTGTGGCGATATCTATGTTCGGACTTAACCGTCCGCCGTCTTTTGCATTACCCGGTCTATCCAACACCGCCTGTACATAAGTTGCTGCACTGGCGAAATCATTCAATCCAATACAAGCTTCTGCATAAAGGAAGTAGGTTTCGGCCAAACGTGCCAATACAATATCTCGCACACTGGCTGTTTGCTGAAATATGGTACGAGTTTGCGGACTATCAAACTTTTTAATAACCGGTGTACTCATATCCGCGTCATAGAAGGCTCTATAAGCCTCTTCATCGTACTTAAACGGGTAATACCGGAAATTACTTGCTATTTGTCCCTGGTGTTGATTTGCCCACGCTAAAGAATCGGCGCTTGTATATTCTCTACCCCAAACGCGCGGATAATAGGCTCTGATCAAGATGCTGGATTTATCTTTGCTGGCATCATAATAATCAAAATATTGATCATAAATGGTTAGCATAAAAGTTGCATCGTATCGAGCGTCATTCTCTCCATAAAAAGTATGTAAATTCCAGGAAGGGTATAATTGAGCACTCATGTATTTATGATTTAGCTCGGATCCACCTAAGTAGGGACCGAAAATACCCTGTTGATTGTTTCCGTCCGTACTGGAAGCAATGGATTCCAAATCATATTGTATCGCAAAAATGATCTCATCATTATTTTCATTATAAGGGCTCCATAATTGCTCAAATGGAATACTAATTGTTTTGCCATTTATCGCAGCCAAGGCATAAGTCTTTGCTTTTTCAAAATCAGCCGCTTGTTTCAGGTCCCATGCGCTGGTGAGATGCACTTTCGCTAAGTAATGGTTAATGACTGTTTTATTTACTCGCGCCTTAGCTGTTCCGACAAGGGGAAGGGCTGCTTCCATTTCGCCAATGATAAAGGTATAGCATTCCTCCAAGCTGTTTCTCGGCATATTTAATCGCGGTTCAAAAGTGGCTTCTGTATTAATATAGATCCCGCCAAACTGCTCCACCAAAAGAAAGTGATAAAAAGCGCGCAAAAAGCGCAATTCAGCTAGGTAAGTTGCTTTTTTCTCCGCGTCAATTTCGGCTATATCATTATAAAAAATAGCCATATTAACAGTTTGAATAGCTTTATAACAGAGTTGGTAATAGTCCTTTACATAGGAATCCGTGGCATAAAGTTGTTCGTATTCCTGAATAGATCGATCACCCGTACCTCTCGCTCGTTGATACATATCAGTACCCGCTACCAGCAACCAGGGAGTTAGTCGGAACGTCTCACGTAAGGATGAATAAGAGGCTGTTACTAAAGTTTCATAACCCGCCTCGGTTCGATAGAACTCTTCGTTCGTGATCCCTCCTTTATTATCTTCCTCTAAAAATTTCTTACAGCCACTGAGTAACAATGTAAGAACTATATATATTAAAATACGCTTCATGATCGTTATATTAAATCGTCAATAATCAAATTAGAACTTAAGATTTACACCCAATTGATAAGTAACTGTACTTGGACCATTACCGTTCTGTAAGGAGGTAGTTGCATATTCCGGATCCCAACCTTCGTATTTGGTAAAAGTGAATGGGTTAAGTATGTTAAGGTATACGCGTAACTGACTTATTTTCGCTTTCGACAACATTTTGCTTGGAAGCGTGTAACCCAAGATAATGTTTCTTATTTTTACAAAAGAGGCGTCAGTATATTGTCCGTTACTGCCATAATATGGTCCGGCGTTATTAATAGCCGGATATTTCCCGTTTTCGTTTCCAGCGGTAGGTGACCAAGTAGCCGAGGGAGATCCGTCTTCTTTTGTACCCCAATTATTCCAATCGTATCTATCGATCCCTTGAGGCACGAAATAATCGAAGCGAATTTTAGGTCTTCCACGCTGCGTATTACCTGGGCCAAATTCTTCCAAAAATCGATCCTGTACAAAAATCCCTTGACGAGTAAACAAATCAACTGATAAATCCCAGCTTTTGTAATTAAAAGTTGAGCGAAGATTGGCAGTCCATTTAGGATTAGGACTACCCAAAATTACCCGGTCGTTAGCCGCTGTAATAATGCCGTCACCGTTAATATCCTCTACTCGTGCCTGACCCGGCTGTTGCCCCCATCGCGCAGCTTCCTCCACTTCATCCGATTTCCAAATTCCTACAACACGATAGTCGTAAATTACCTCAATAGGGTGTCCGATAAACCTTTTTTCGCCCATTACATCTTCCTTTTTACCATAAAGAGATTCGATGGCATTTTTATTATGAGCGAAATTCAGAGAGGTAGTCCATTGGAAATTAGGCGTACGGATATTGGTTGAGTTTAGGGAAATTTCAATTCCGCGATTGCTTACTGAACCAATATTATCTGTCATGGTAGCAACACCCGATTCAATAGCCAACGATCTACTCATTAACAAGCCATCGGACAACTTATCATAGACATCAAGTGATCCATAAAGTCGTTGATTGAAAAAACCAAAGTCCAGTCCGAAGTTCAGCTCCCGTGTCTTCTCCCACGTAATTGCAGGATTGACTGGATAGCCTGGTCGGAGGCCGGAAACTGCATTACCATCGCCAAAATCATACCATATCAATTCATCCGAAATCGGTGTTTGCATTGATCCGTAAGGGCTAATTCCGTTATTGTTTCCCGAGTAACCAAAACTAAATCGAGCCTTTAAATCGGAGAGCCAATCGGCCTTCATAAATTCTTCTTCTGATAAGCGCCAACCTAGTGCAAAGGAAGGAAAAGAGGCCCATTTGTCGGCCAATTTAGAGCTTCCGTCATAACGGATTGTTCCGGTAACTAAGTACTTTCCTTTATAATCATAGTTAACACGTGCGGCATAAGAGATCAAACCAGACTCGTTATATGAAGTTAGTGAATTGTCCCGCATTAAGTTACCTGTAAATAAATTATACCACTGAGAATCGTAAGGTAAATTCTGGGTAGCGGCCTGTATTCTTTCAAATCGAGTTTTATAAAAACTGTTTATAAGGGTGGCATTTAAGTGATGATTATCATTAAAGGTCTTATTATAGGTTATTTGATTATCCCAGGTATATTCCAAACTTTCATCATTTTGTTGATAAGCCTCATTCTGGTTCCTATTACCTGGCACAACGTCATAGTATTGTCCCACTCGCTCACGGGTAAATCGTGGCATGATGGTACTTTTTATAGAGAATCCATCAAACAGGTTTACTTGCGCGTAGGCGCTTGCTAACACGTCATACCGTCTAGTCTCTTGATTACCGCTATTAATCTCTTGCAGTGGATTGGGTGAGCTCGTAAAGTTTCCACTACCTTGAATAGATGCGGCAATACCGGGTTGTTGAATAAGATTACCTTGATCATCATACGCACGCAAGATAACGGGCATTCGCATAATATCGCGATAGCCGTACTGGCTTCCTTGATTAGTAACGGTATGGGATAAATTAATGGTACCTCCTGCCGAAAAAAACTTGGATCCCCGGTGGTCGATACTCAATTTCATATTGTATCGCTTTAGGTTTTCGTTGATAAAATTACCTTCTTCATCTTGATAACCTAAACCGAGATTATAAGCTAGATCACTTGAGCTTCCACCAATATTTACATAATGATTTTGCTGATGCCCATCTTGTGTACCCAAAGCAAGCCAATCTTCATAATCTTCATCAAATAGACGTTGTTCCAATAGCGGGCTTCGCTGTAAAACAGAATTTCTATTAGCGGGCGTTAATTCATACTGACCTAAATTGGTGTTATAAGTATAGTAGGCCGACGTGCGGAAGTCTACCCATTCTCGTCCGCTCATAAAATCCGGTAATCTTGCAATTTTACGAATGCCGTAGAAACCATCGTAAGTCACTGACATTCGCGAACCATGATTACTGCCAGCATTCTTTGTTCGCACAATAACAACGCCGTTCGAGCCGCGCGAACCGTAGATGGCTGTCGAAGAGGCATCACGCAAAACGTCAATTTGCTCAATATCGGCTGGATTTAAAAAATTGATATCGCCCATCACTACGCCATCCACAACATACAAAGGGCTTCCACCCGCTAACGAGTTTTGCCCCCGGATCTGGATATTAAATCCACCGCCGGGTTTTGTTGAGGTGGAGCTGATATCGACCCCCGGAACAGAGCCTTGTAAAGCAGCCATAGCAGAGGTAGTTCCACGAGCTTTTAAAGTCTCGGAAGTGACCGAACCGACGGCACCTGTAAGGTCTCCTTTTTTCATCGTCCCGTAGCCGACTACGACCACCTCGTCTAAACCTGTTGCATCTTCTTCTAGAGTAATTGTGAGGGTTTGTTGTCCGTTAATAGGAATTTCCTGCATTTTGTAACCCAGGTAGGTAACGGTTAACACGGGGTTCTGCGTATTTGGCAGCTGTATGTTAAACGCTCCGACATCATTTGTACTTGTAGTTGTACTTGTTCCTTTTACGGCTACCGTTACACCAGGTAGCGGCTCTTGCGCTGTATTGACGACCTTTCCGGTAATTGATCTTGTTTGGGCAAACGAAGAGCAATAACTGAAAAATAAGAGCCCAAAAAGCGTCCATAATTTTTTAGTCATAATGGTTCTAATAAGTTAATAGAAATTGTGGATTTATTGGTTAATCAAAAAGCTATGATTGGCTCGTTGATAGCTACAAGATACATGGATAAAAAAGAAATCCCCTCAAGAGATCTCGTAAAAAACTACGCAATCGTTGCCGGCAACGATTGCGTAGTTTTAAGCCTTAAGCAATAGGCAATATGCTGGAGGCTAATTTGAGTAATCAAGATATAAGTATCAGGACACCTGCCTGACGGTAAGCAGGTAAGTATAAAGACTAATCATCACATTGGCTAATCATCACATTGGCTAATTCACCACTTCCCTACTTGACAACTCAACTACTTAACTACTTCCCTACTCAACTATTCAACTACTCAACCACCTGCTACTGATATCCCGGATTTTGAGTAAATTCACTTTTATTGGTTACGGCGTCTAATTGGTTTTGAGGGATTGGACGAAGCATATGATAATCTCTGAAATAAGTAATCGCATGTGGGTTGTATTTTTGCAGACTTTCTTTTAATTTTCCGGTACGTTTTAAATCAAACCATCGCATCTGCTCTCCCGCGAACTCTCTTGCCCGTTCCTCTAATATAAAATCGAGCGTTACATCAGCAGCGTTAACATCCATTTCTTCTTTATGTCCTTCTTTTGCAGCACGTTCACGAATAATATTCAAATAAGTCACGGCCTCCTCGTTATTGCCGGTTTTAAAGGCAGCTTCGGCTACGATCAAGTACATTTCGGCTAAGCGAATAACAAAAGCATCCCGAACACTCTGCGCTTCGTTTATACTTCCTCGGGTGTTATCCATGAACTTTTTAAGTGAAATATAACGTAGCCGATTCTTCGATGAGCCATCTGTATTATAAATATCGCCATCATCATAGATGGTGTAATTTTTTGTTGCACGTACCGAGGCCGGAACCGTATACTTTGAAATAAATACGGCTGTGTCGCCAACATTCATCCCTGCAGGTCTTCCCGACGCATTCGGTTGATTACAATACCATACGTTCTGAAAAGAGGCTTCAAATCGGCTATCGATGTTTTCATTAAAAAGATATAATAAATATCTTGATGGCTGATAACGGTTAAAAGGCCGACCATATTCCAAGCTTCTAATCACTCCCGGTTGATCATCATACTTCATCAGGAAAAGCATATGGGCACTATTTGACCCTCTATTATCTCCATCCGGATAAACATTATCGTCCTGTTTGTCATTATCGTTCAGATTAGAAGAATAATTAACGGCATAAACAATTTCACTATTTTGGAGATTGTTCATTCTCCATAAGTCAGCATAATTAGGCAGTAAAGCAAAACCATAATCACTAATTACCTTTTTAGCTAAAGCACCCGCTTCGGCATTCAACCCTCTGGTTAAGTATACACGTGCCAAAAACGCCTCCGCAGCTGGCTTTGTTACGCGCCCATAATCAGCGGTAGTAGGCGCTAAATGATCAACAGCAAAACGTAAATCTTCGATAATTAAGTTGTAAAAATCATCGACACTCGATTTCCTTGCTTCTGTAACGACACCTACTGTTTCCTCGGTTGTCAAATGGACGCCTCCCCAGGTTTCTACAATGTGATAGTAATAGAAGGCGCGCAGAAATCGAAATTCCGCTGTCCGCTGTATTTGCAGTGCCTGATCCATCCCCGAATTTCCGACTCTTGCGATACCGGCATTACATACATTAATGGCCTTGTAAAAATTAGACCATACTTCCTGTAAGGCGCCGTTGGTTGCTTGAAGATTTTGATAGGTCGTAAGATCCGGATATACATCACCCGCACCATTGGTCCATAAGTCGGTACCAGTTTCTCCTATATTATAGCCACGCTCCTTACCATACCACCAACGTTGATAACTATAAGCGGCATTAACCAAGGTCTCAAAACCTTTAGGTGTTGTATACAAAGTCTCGTCGGTAATACCACTGAGGTTCTCCTCATCAAGCATTTTTTTGCATGAAGTTAGTCCAGCTGCCAATAAAAAAGTAGCGATTAAAACTGTTTTATATCTAGTATGTACAATCATTATAATAGCCTTTAAAAGTTAACATTAATACCTGCCACAATTAAGCGCGTTAAGGGAGCTGATTCACCGCCTCCACGCTCCGGATCGTATCCGTTAATGGTTTTGGTCCACATCGCCAAGTTTCTACCCGACACATATACCTTCAATTTAGCTAAGCCCCATTTATCCGTCACGGAAGTGGGTAAAGTATACCCTAGGGTTACATTTCTCAATTTCACAAAAGAGCCGTCCGTATAACCCAAGGTAGAAGTATAGAGCATACTTGTTCTACTTAAATTGGCATTAGGCCGTGGCCATTGATTACTAGGATTTTCGGGTGTCCAGTAACTAATATCAGCTGTGCTATTTTCAACGGCTTGGGGATCGTATCGGGTCAGGTAATTGGCGTTGATCATTTGTCCAATGCGCGCAAAAACATTAATGTTTAAATCGAAATTTTTATAGCTAAAATCGTTGTTCCAACCCAAGCTCCATTTAGGCACTTGCGAGCCTACTACTACGCGATCACCATCTGCGGTAATCACGTTATCGCCGTTCTGATCTTTT
The DNA here is from genome assembly GCF_030372825.1 of Olivibacter sp. 47. NCBI lineage: Bacteria > Pseudomonadati > Bacteroidota > Sphingobacteriia > Sphingobacteriales > Sphingobacteriaceae > Olivibacter > Olivibacter sp. 47. The sequence continues at coordinate 2,334,629 of NZ_JAUCNR010000001.1, read as the reverse complement.
ACTCGTATGTCACCGGGTCTTTGACCATATTGACCCGCTAGTTCTTCTTCTCCTAGTTGCCAGATACCGAGCTTTTCATAATCGAAATAAGAATTAACGGGATAGCCAACAACTACGTAACGAGCATCCAAGCTGATCACATCTTGGTTATCGATCAGCTCTTTCACCTTTTCAATATTTTTGGTAAATGATACCGTACTGTTCCATTTAAATTGGTTGTTGCTTATTGGAGCCGCATTTAACATAAACTCAATACCTTTATTTTCTGTTTTACCAATATTTTGTGTAACGAAAGAATAGCCGGAAGTAGGTGGCAGGATTCTATCGAGCAATAAGTCGCTCGTACTGGTGTGATAGAGTTCTAAGGTACCGTTTAGTCTTCCTTTGAACAATCCGAAGTCCAACCCGATATTGGTGTTAGCCGATTTTTCCCAACCTAACTGGGGGTTTCGTGAATTGTTTGGAAAACCGTATCCAGGAGCAGACGCGTCACCATAAGCAAAAGGGATTCTGGTGAGCGTACTCTGCGATGAATAAGCAACGACTGAAGAGTTGCCGGAAACACCATAACTTGCTCGCAATTTAAGATCGCTAAACAACGATTGCTCCTTCATAAATCCCTCATCTACGATACGCCAAGCGCCCGCTACAGAAGGAAAAAAGTCCCATTTGTTCCCTACAGCCAGCTGACTAGCACCATCCGTCCGTGCCGTTAGTGTCAACAGGTATTTTCCTTTATAACCATAATTTACCCGAGCGGCATACGATAGTAGTTTTGTTTCGGTATAAGCGCTGGTTATAGCGAGGTTTTGCGTATTCGAACCAAGGTTATAAAAGAAATTATTGTCTAATAATTGATTTTCCCCTTGCGCTGTCGCATTCTCGGTATCATTATAAAGGTATTCACTGATACCTGTTATACTGAAATCATGTTCACCGAAAGTCTTCTGGTAATTCACAATTGCTTGCCAGTTATAGCCTAACCCATTGTTTGTCACATAGGTAGCGCGTGAATTCGCTCCGTTACGACGAATTGAGTAGGAACCCTCATATAAACCATCGCGTAAATTAGAAAGATTTACTGCAAAGTTACCGCGAATACTCAATCCTTCAACGGGTTTAAACTCCGCAAAAACGGTTGGGAATACACGGAGTGTTTTTACATTGTTTTTGTAATTGCCTGGTTGCTCATCTGCCAAGGGGTTGATGGCCCCACCCTGTCCGGGGTAAATAATATAATTACCTTCTGTGTCAAAGGGTGTATTCAGCGGACTAATTTTATTTGCCTGATTAAGCGGATCGGCACGCTTGTTTTGATCGTAATAAGTTAACTGGGTTTGCGTTCCCACTTTAAGTGTACCGGCCACTTGGTAATCAAGATTTAACCGAGCGGTATAGCGTCTGGCATCATCCATTTCGAATAGTCCCTTTTCATTGAAAAAATCAACCGAGAAGTAAGATTTCAGTTTCTCCGTACCCCCGGAAATGTTTAGCTGATAATCCTGTTGATGTCCTGTTCCTAATAACATATCCGCATAATCGGTAGAAACATTGTTTTCGATAAAACTGAGTTGCTCATTACTGAATATTTTGGCATCGTCGGCCGGACCGCTCCAAACACCCGTAGTACGATAAGCTTCCCTACGTAAAGCCACATATTCCTGTCCGTTCATTACGCGCGGATATCCCGCCACGTTTTGTACGCCGTAATAAGCATTAAAGGAAACCTTAGGAGCACCGGATACACCTCGCTTGGTGGTGACAATGATCACACCATTCGCTCCTCTTGAACCATATATGGCAGTGGAAGAGGCATCCTTTAACACTTCCATACTTTCAATGTCATTGGGGTTGATATCCTGAATGCTGGAATATTGCATCCCGTCAACAATAAAGAGTGGTCCATTGCCAGCGGTAATGGAGCGATTACCTCTCACAGTAATGCTTACACCGGATGTGGCAGAACCGCTTTGTCGCACAATATCTACTCCAGGCGCTTTTCCTTGTACTGACTCCATTACATTCGTAGTAGGTAATTTTGTTAGCTCTTCACGCGCGACTGAAGTGACTGCTCCTGTGAGATCCCTTTTTTTAACCGTGCCATAGCCGATTACTACTACCTCATCCAAGTTAGTTGCGTCTTCTTCTAACACGACATTTGATAATCTCTTTGGTGCATCAATTGGTATCTCCCGGGTTTTGTATCCCACATAATTAAAAACCAAGGTAGCTGGCATCGCAGGCAGTGTTAAGCTGAATTCTCCTTGATTATTTGTACTGGTGCCAGTGGTGGTTCCTTTCACCAACACGCTGACAGCAATTAGGGGTAACCCTTCTTTATCGACCACCTTTCCTGTAACGGTCCCATTTTGTCCAACCGCAAGGATAAGTTAATCCCCGTCAGACAAAAAAACATAATAAAAAAACTGCTGATTCTTTTAGGTAATTGCATCATTTTGATTAGCTAGTATTAATTTTGGCTTGTGATTTTAATTGCTTAGCATCTGATTCGCAAGTATAGAATTATCCCAGTGTATTTCCAACGTTGGCATCACTTGAAATTTACGCAATCGATCCCGGAAACGATTGCGTAAAAATTATCGTTCTGCCCTGCTAGCATTATAAAAATTCTCCCTATTCTTGTTCTACGGACCAATCAGAAAATCCATAACCTTCCTATATATTATGAAGAGGATCGCACTATTGATTATTATATTCGGCTGTATATTTCATCATTCGATTTTTTCCCAAACCGTTTATCCGGATCGCTTTATTGTTAGCCAAGAGGGCGATGGCGACTTCCGTACGATTCAAGAAGCAGTCAATGCCGTGCGCGACTTATCACAGCAACAGGTTCGGATTTATATCCGAAAAGGTGTTTATAGAGAAAAGATAGTTATCCCGTCATGGAAAACGAATATTTCTTTCATTGGAGACGGTACCGGGCAAACAATCATTACTAACGCAGACTATTCCGGGAAGTCCTATACGGATACGGTTGATGCCTTTGGAAAAAAAGCCTTTACAACCTATAATTCATATACGGTTTTGGTGCAGGGAAATGATTTTACCGCTGAAGGACTGACAATACAAAATACAGCGGGTCGCGTTGGCCAAGCAGTGGCTTTGCATGTGGAAGCGGATCGGGTTGTCATAAAAAACTGCAGGCTCTTGGGGAATCAAGACACACTCTATACAGCCACGGAAAACAGTCGACAATACTACGTCAATTGTTATATTGAAGGAACCACCGATTTTATATTTGGACAGGCTACTGCAGTTTTTCAACGGTGTACTATTCATAGTTTAAGTAACTCGTATATTACAGCAGCATCCACAACACCACGGCAAGCCTTCGGCTTTGTCTTTTTAGATTGCAAGCTTACTGCAGATAAAGAAGCAACGAAGGTGTATCTTGGCCGACCTTGGCGCCCTTATGCCAAGACAGTCTTTATACGCTGCCATATGGGTCCACATATCCTTCCGCAAGGATGGGACAACTGGCGTAACCCGGCAAACGAATCAACTGCTTATTATGCAGAATTCCACAGTGAAGGACCGGGAGCTCATGCAGCAGCTCGCGTGAAATGGAGTAAACAGCTGACAGAAAAAGACATAGAGTCTTATACGCTTAAGCAGATATTAAATTACCAGGATCCTTGGAATCCGACAACTAACAAGTAAACATGAAAATGCTACGAAACACAGGCTTATTATCCTTATTGTTAATAGTTTGTTCCCTCATAAAATCGACAGCGCAAGACAAGCCTTATGTCTCGCAGGTTTGGGTGGCCGATCAGGGCAACGGTACCTATAAGAATCCCGTGCTTGACGCCGATTATTCCGATCCCGACGTCATTCGGGTAGGTGATGATTTTTACATGACAGCTTCCAGCTTTGATGCCGTTCCCGGTTTACCAATCTTACATTCGAAGGACTTGGTAAACTGGCAGCTTATTGGACATGCCTTAAAAAGGCAGCCGCCCTTTGATCACTTCTCAAAAACGCAACATGGCAACGGGGTTTGGGCACCATCCATCCGTCATCATAATGGTGAGTTCTATATCTACTATGGTGATCCTGATTTTGGCATCTATATGATCAAAACAAAAGACCCGTGGGGTGATTGGGAGGAGCCGGTGCTTGTTGAAGCAGGTAAAGGAATGATTGATGTTTGCCCTTTGTGGGATGACGATGGCCAAGCTTACATTGCATATGCATATGCCGGTAGTCGCGCCGGTATTAAAAGTATCATAGCCATCAAGAGGTTAAGTGCTGATGGCACAAAAAACCTAGACGAGGGTACGATTGTTTATGATGGGCATGCTTTAGATCCTACGATTGAAGGACCTAAATTTTATAAGCGGAACGGATATTATTATATCATGGCGCCAGCTGGCGGAGTAGCCACGGGCTGGCAGCTCATACTACGTTCAAAAAACATCTACGGCCCTTACGAAAGGCATGTAGCCATGGAACAAGGGAATACAAGCATCAATGGGCCTCATCAAGGTGGATGGGTAGACACGCAGAAAGGTGAAGATTGGTTCCTTCATTTTCAGGATAAAGATGCTTATGGAAGAGTGGTGCATCTTCAACCCATGAAATGGGTAAAGGACTGGCCTGTTATAGGGAAAGATGTGGAAGGAAAAGGAACGGGTGAACCGGTTTTATCCCATCAAAAACCGAATGTGGGAAAAAACTATCCTATACAAACACCTGTCGAAAGTGATGAGTTCAATGATCGAGCCATGGGCAAACAATGGCAATGGCAAGCCAATCCGAAGGCCACTTGGTCGTTCTTTTATCCTGAAAAGGGCGTACTGCGACTTTATACACAGCAGGCTCCGGACAGCGCCCGCAATTTATGGGATGTTCCAAATATATTATTACAAAAATTTCCCACGGAAGTATTTACAGCAACCACAAAGGTCACTTTCTCACCGAATGAGAAAATAAAGGATGAAAAAACCGGTTTAATTATCATGGGGCAAAGTTATGCCCATTTAAGTCTAAAAAACGGGCAAGACGGCATAGCGCTGGTATACGGAGAAGCGAAAGATGCACATAAAGGTGCAACAGAAAAGGAGAGAATTATCTCGAAAATAAAAACAAATACGCTTTACCTTCGTGTCCGTGTAAATGCCGGCGCGCAATGTCAGTTTAGCTATAGCGAAGATGGCAAGACATTTATAGAAATTGATGCCTTATTTAAGGCCACTCCCGGGCAATGGATTGGCGCAAAAGTTGGCCTTTTTAGTACCCGTTCAACCCAAATCAACGATTCCGGATGGGGCGATTACGACTGGTTTAGAATAGAAAAATAAGTATGCTTGCGTTGAAATGTTTTCGGTGGCTTAGTTTAATTTTTTTGCTCTGCTCCTTTGGTTTTGTACAGGAGCAGGAAAAAACGGATCCAACGGCTGAAAACATGTTGTTATTACAAAGAAGCTGCGGTGGCTGGTCCAAATTTTTCAACAAACAAAAAGTGGACTATCAGCATGTATTTACGACATCAGAAATTGCGCTTGCTGAGGAACAAAAAGATTTAACGGATGCTACGATAGATAATAATGCAACCAGTAGCGAAATCCGCTACCTGATCAAGGCGTATGAGAAAACGCAGAATAAATTATATTTAAGTGCGGCAAAAAAAGGCATTAATTATCTTATAGAAGCTCAATATCCCAATGGAGGGTGGCCGCAGTATTATCCCGACACCCATCTTTATCGATCGCAAATCACGTATAATGATCGCGCAATGATCAATGTCTTGCGGATTATGCAAGACATTGTGGCAGCAACAAACAGCTTTGGTATTCTTGGAGAAGACTATAAGCAAAAGGCAAAAAAGGCACTTTATTTGGGTGTCGATTGTATATTGAAAACGCAGGTTATAATAAACGGACAAAAAACAATCTGGGCAGCACAATATGATAAAGATAGGTTACAACCGGCAAAAGCGAGGGTTTATGAATTACCTTCGCTTGCTGCTGCTGAGTCTAGTGATGTTTTGCTTTTCCTAATGGACCAGCCAAAATCACCTCTATTAATAGAAGCAATCGAAACTGGTGTGAAATGGTTTGCCGATCATAAAATTGAGAATAAAGAAGCTGTAATTATTGAAGATTCAACGCAACCTAGTGGAAAAGATCGTGTACTGGTTCACCAACCGGGAACCGACTGCTGGGCTCGCTTTTATGATTTAAAGCAGCAAGAACCTTTATTTGTCGGACGCGATGGTGTACCTCGTCAGACACTTTCAGCTATTGAAAACGAGCGCCGCGTAGGCTATGCTTGGTATGGAAATTGGGGAGATAAAGTAAGGAAGACCTATAAAAAATGGAAGTTGAACCAATTTTAATGGGGTAATTATTCGTATCTTTGTAAATCCTTTCTCATTCACAATTAGTATCTCATTTTTTTAAAAGGTATCACAAGTTGTCTAAATCCACGTTAAGTCCACATCAAGTCCACCTTTAGTCCACGTTATATCCACCTGTCATTCGGTATATCTCCGCTACCCATTGGGTATTCCTTCGGTTTCTATAGTGCGTACCTATATCGGATATAGCTCGAATGGAACAAGAATGTAAATGGGCTTTCACAAGTATCTTACTTTAAGAGAAAATAAGTCTTTCCCTTTTTAGTTGGTAAATCATATTCCTCGAATTCTTCCGTATAATTTGCCGCTAATTTACCTATGTGACTAATTGGTTCTTTAATTTCGGGTACCTTATATAAGAGATTCGAATTTTCGCCTATTGCTTTCTCTACAGCAAGTTTATCGACCATCTTCGCGCTAGCAATCCGGATTCTGCAATTGCCTCCAAGTCGAGAATGTACCTTCAGCTTTTGTAGCTTACCATCTTTCCATGCTATGTCCACAATAAAGCCACCTCGGGCTTTCAATCCTTTCACCTCACCATTCTGCCACTGATCGGGCAAAGCTGGCAAAATGTGTAAACAACCATCATGCGATTGGATCAGCATTTCAGCTATTCCCGCGGTACAACCAAAATTTCCATCAATTTGAAAAGGTGGATGTGCGTCTAACAGATTAGCGTAAGTACCGCCTGCTTCGCCGTTGCCATCATTAGCAGCAGGACTCAGTTGATCAGCTATTAATTTATAAGCACGATTGCCATCCAGTAACCTTGCCCACCAGTTTACTTTCCAACCCATAGACCAACCAGTTGATTTGTCGCCCCGGAAAACAAGTGACTTCTTAGCGGCTTCAAAAAGAGTAGGGTGCCGAATAGGTGATATCTGTGCAGCGGGGTATAATCCATAGAGATGAGATATGTGCCGATGACGGTCATCTGCGCGATCCCAATCTTCCATCCATTCCTGTAACTGTCCGAGTTTACCGATCTGCATTGGGGGCAATCGTTTTAGTTTACTAGCTACAGTGTCCATAAAATCTTCGTCTACCTGCAAAACATGTGCTGCTTCCAGAAAATTTGAAAAGACATCAAAAACCAGTTGATTATCCATAGTAGTCCCGGCTGAGATACCTACACCCGATTGGTAAGAATTTTCGGGTGACATCGATGGCGCTACGACTAACCATTTATGCTTCGGCTCTTCCTGCAGCACATCTACATAAAACTGCGTTACTCCTTTCAGTATCGGATAATATTTAGCCAAGAAGGCATTGTCTCCGTTAAACAAGTAGTGTTGCCAAATATGTTGCGAAAGCCACGCTCCACCCATTGGCCACATACCATAAAAACCACCATCGATAATCCCCGTAACACGCCATATGTCGGTATTGTGATGCATGTTCCAACCCCGAGCACGGTAATAGTTCCAGGCGCTTTCCTTTCCTGTAACCGATAAATCTTCGAGCATAGCAAACAAAGGTTCATGCATCTCGCTCAGATTGGTTACCTCGGCAGGCCAGTAATTCATCTCGGTATTAATATTAACGGTATACTTACTACTCCAAGGAGGTGATAATTTATCATTCCAGATTCCCTGCAAATTGGCAGGCTGCGTGCCTGGACGGGAAGAAGAGATCAACAGGTACCTGCCAAATTGAAAATAAAGCGACACCAATTGCGGATCATTACCTAAATGAAAATCCGCCACTCGTTGATCAGTGGCTTTATTCATAGCAACTGTTTGGCCCAGGTCTAACGATACACGATCAAAGTATCGCCTATAATCTTCTACATGCTTTGATTTGATTTTTCTGTAGCTTTTTTTCAACGCGGTGTTTAGGTAATCATCAGCCCGTTCGCGAGCATCCCCACCCAAATCATGATAATTATTGAAATTTGTTCCGATAGCTATATACACCGTCAATTCATCCGCTTGACGTACACGCAACATTTCTCCTTCTGCTTGTAGCGCCCCCCCTTTTACTTTCGGTTCTACAGCAATTGAGAATTTAACCTGACCTTTTTTGTTCTGCTTATCTCCCGAGGTGCCGTTTACATAGATTCGATTGCCAATAAAATGTTGTTGATGTATGAGATGCGGCGTATTCAATTTCAAATTGCAGCTTATACTTCCTGCTCTATCAGCGGTCACGCGCATCATTATTACCTGATCATGAGCTGTGGCTAAGTACTCTCTTTTATAGGTTACCTCACCTACTCTATAAGTCACCGTAGACAACGCATCAGCAATATCTAATTCGCGCCGATATGCCACTGTTTCACCCTCATGTAAAAAATCAATCCATAAATCACCCGCAGGTTGATAGGACATACCGTAATTATTGTTTGCTTCCGGTTCCCTTGGCATTTCTTTATTCGAAAGGTCTTGAGCCTCTTTGTATTTTCCTGCAAATAACAGACGCCGTATTTCCTGCATAGTCGAATACAAATCTTTGCTACTATTATTTCCCGGTCCGCCCGACCAAATGGTCTCTTCGTTCAGCTGCAGATGATCTTGCTTTACACCACCAAATAGCATCGCTCCCAACCGACCGTTACCGATAGGCAAGGCCTCGTTCCAATGGGCCGCGGGCTTATCATACCAAAGTTTGTATGAATCCGATCCGGTCGCATTAACTGCTGAGTAAATGAACACAACTAATAAAAGAAGGATATATGCACGTTTCTGTAGAAAGGTTGTTTGCATCATAGGATATAACTTAATGGCATAATCGGTTATCAGGTTCAATATTACTAAAAACCTTCCATTTTTCCAACGTTGGCATTCGGATGTATGCAAAATTATTATTCCCCTGATTGATACGGCCGTATACAACACGGTTTACGCTTATAGGACCATATTAACATTAACGGTTAAAAGGAGCCCAATCACCTAATATCTTTTCTTTAGTATATTCCTCAACGTCTTCCTTATTCAGAATCTTAGCCCAATCGACCCTTTTGTCGGAATTTGCGCCAGCGCCCTGACTATTGTACTCCGCATAAAAAACGGTCCTTTCATTTTCTTCTTTTCCCCAATTGTCCCAACCTTCAGGACGAATATGTTCGCCCATATCACAGTTAATATAAACCACTTTCGAATAAGGACGCCAAGGTCGTCCTAAAGCCGCAGAAATGGCAGCATTTGCCGCTGCTAGTTTGCAGTTGATAAATACATAACCATAGGATTTGCCTTGTGGAGTAGAAGCTGCCGTCACATAGCCATCACCTTTGCTGTGCAATTCACATTCCATGAAAAGAGCGGTTGCTGCGCCAAAAACAAAATCTACCGTTCCTTCGATATAGCAATTTTCAAAGTATTGCAAACTTTCCTTGCTTTTATCATCTTGGGGCCCTTTTGTATAAAGTGTATCTTGGAAGCCTAAGAATCGACAGTTTTTAAATGCTACACGATTACCGGTTATGTTAACAGCAACCGCTTGTCCCACGGGTCCGGAGGAATTCGCAAATGTTAGATTTTCAGCGGTGAAATCATCCGCCTCTATAAAAAAAGAAGAAGATCCGGTAGTGCCATAGTTCTTTCCTGTTTCCGGATTAAGTTTGGCAGCAAAATTATCGTAGGTCAACAAGGTCTTATGAGGATCTTCTCCCAGTAATTTGACACGCCGCTTTGAGGACTTTAAAAGGAGACGTTCTTTGTAGACACCGGGTCTTATCAAAATAGTGGTAACATTTTTGCTGTAATCCGGAACAGCATTGAAAGCCTCCTGAATGCTTTTAAAGTCTCCCGAACCATCCTGTGCTACAACGATTGTCGATTGCTTTACCGATGCTAACCCATAAGCCATACTGATAATTAAGAAAACAATACTGCTTAAAGCTCTTCCCATGATGTATCTTATTTAAACTCTTTGACAAGGCTGAGCTTTAGCTCTTTTATCCCCTCCACAGCTAATTTGGCAACAGTCATCGCTCCTTCCTTATTCAAATGTGTATTATCGACAACCCCTTCCGGATAGTTTTTATTTCCCGGTTTTAAGTGGAGGAAGAGTTTTTCGGACTTCCGTTCACCCAATTTAGTTAACAAGCGATTTGTTTTCTCGGTAAGATCAATTAGGGGCACTTGTAAACTATCCGCCACCTCCCGAGTTGCCGCCGGATAACCTTTATGTGTATCAACCAAAACTCCCTGTTCAAAATTGCGTCGTGCAATAGAAGTCAACAACACCGGCTCAGCCCCTTTTTCGCGGGCTTTTTCGACAAACATACTTAGGTTGGCTTTAAATGTGGCTATATCCGTACCTACCTTTGGCTTATTCACCTTTTCGTCGTTATGTCCGAATTGAATAAAAAGATAATCGCCCGATTTGAGTTGATTGTAGATTTCCTGCCACCGACCTTCATCAATAAACGAGCGCGTGCTTCTCCCATTTTTTGCCATATTTCTCACCCGCACGCTTGGTTTAAATAGAGTGGCAAAAGGGACGCCCCAGCCCGTCTCAGGGTACTTATCGGCATCTTTTATAGCCATCGTTGAATCGCCCATCATCCATAGGGTAGTAGGTTGTCTTTTGGTGAAAGCGTACAACAACAGGCTACAAAACAGCAGAAGCAGTAATTTTTTCTTTTCCATTTCTCAGTTGGTACGTTAAGATTTCTAATTTGGTTGTAAGCGTTTACCGGCAAGTTTACATAATTGTTAAACAAAGATGGAAAAGCCAAACAAGAAAATTAGCGCAAACGATACCGGTATCGTTTGCACCTAACCGTCACGATATCTTCCAATTAACAAAAATCGCGACCAAGCTATTGGAAATCGTTGCATTTAAAGTCATTTTTAGCTAAGTTTGATATTCAAAAAAGCTAAATGTGTTTAAACCAATAACAATAAAAGACATTGCTCAAGCACTCAATCTATCCGCTTCTACCGTTTCCCGGGCTTTAAGTGATAGTTATGAGATCAATCCGGAAACAAAAAAGAGGGTATTGGCCTATGCCGAACAAAACAACTATAAACGAAATCCGATTGCTTTAAGCTTAAAACAACGTAAGAGTTATTCCATCGGGGTGGTGGTTTGCGAGGTAGCAAACAGCTTTTTTTCGCAGGCAATTGACGGTATCGAATCCATTGCGTATAAAAATGGCTATAATATCATTATTACGCAAACGCATGACTCGTACGACCGAGAAGTGATGAATATCAAACATTTAGCAAACCGATCAGTAGATGGTATTCTCATCTCTCTATCCGCTGAAACGACCAATTTTGATCATATTAAGAAACTCCATGATGCCGGTTTACCAATTGTCTTTTTTGATCGCATCTATGATGGGCTAGCCACGCACAAAGTGTCTTCCGATAATCGAAATGGTGCAAAAATGGCGACTCAACACCTGATAGAAAAAGGTTACAGAAAGATCGCTCATTTAGCGAATGCACCCCATCTTTCTATTACAAAGGAACGGTTAGCGGGATATAGAGAGGCGCTAACAGAAAATGGTATTCCTATTGAGGAGGCTAACATTACGTATTGTCATCATGGAGGCAGTAATCAAAAAGAGGTGGATGCTGCCGTTCAATATTTTTTATCGATGGATGAAAAACCCGATTCGATTTTCGTGGCGAGCGATCGCCTCAGTATTGGTTGCTTAACGGCAATCAAAAAATATGGCGACAAGGCTTATATGCCAGCTATAGCCGGTTTTTCAAACAGTGACGTACTGGATTTATTCAGCACCGATTTCTCGAGTATACGCCAACCTGCCTTTGAAATGGGCAGGGTGGCGACTGATCGTTTAATTCAGCTCATTGAAAGTAAATATCCCGTCTATGAGCACGAATCCATCGTATTAGGAACGGAGTTGATCGAACGGATTCCGGGTAAACTGCTGTAGGCTTTAGACAATCGGAAATCAGCTTTCAGCTTCATTTATATCACTTAGCAAAGTTATAGTTGGTGCTACGGCTCCTACTACTTTTCTATTATTTATTGCCGAATCACTAAACAGCTCTACTACTTTACCACTTAACGACTCAACTACTCTACCACTCAACTATTTAACTATTTCCCAATCAAATTATCTTTAATATAATTAAAACTCAATCGGATGCTTTCAAAATGGTTCTCCATGTAAATACCATCCTGCTCAACGAAGAAGTGTTTTAAACCTGCTTCCTCCGACTTTTTGAAGATCGCCCTGTAATCTACTGCTCCTGTTCCAACTTCTGCAAATTTGATGTCCTTTAAGATATCCATCGAAGGGAGTGAGTCTTTTCCCTCGCCAACAATAACATCCGGTTTTGATTTATCGATATCCTTTACATGCCACATTTCAAAACGCTTAGGATACTTGGCAAATAGTTCTATTGGATGAGCGCCGGACTTTATTGCCCAAAACATATCCAATTCAAAAGCAACCAAGTCAGGTTGCGTTTCGCTAACAAGTACGTCATATCCTGTTCTTTTGTCTGGTCCATAGCTTCTAAATTCCCAAAAATGATTATGGTATCCAATTTTAAGTCCCAAGCTTTTACAATATTCACCACCTTTATTCAGCTGTTCTGCCATAAATTTAAAGTCTTCAAGCGTTAACTTATCGATAAGATTAAAGGGTGGTACCGGAACAATTAGATAACGTTGACCAAGCTTAACGGCAATATCTGCTTGTGCTTTCAACTCGTCCTCTTGCCCCTTCCCCATTGTTAGAAAATTATTCAGCTGATAGTGCCCGCTATAGGTCTGCAGATTATTGTCTGCCAACACATTTTTTAGCTCTTCGGTACTTAAGCCCCAATATTTGCCGGAGCCTTTTTCTGTACCGTAATCATAAAAAGTTTCGACATGTCCATAACCGATATTAGCTATTTTCATGATCGTTTGCTTCGCGTCTTTCGCAAGCTCATCACGCATTGTGTATAATTGCAAGCCTATTTCCGCTTCCTGAGGACGCTTGTTACCACATGCGGCTAATACCTGGCTACTTACCATAGCAGAAGCAACGGCTAGGCCGGATTGCTTTATAAATTTTCTTCTAGATACCATATTCAAGTGTTATAGGATAATTTAGCTCGTCTAATTTACACTTATTTATGGTAAAATCAAGTTGATGTTGGCGGTAAGCAACTGGCAGTAAGCACTAAGCTTTTATGACGAAGTTGTCATTTACTTGAAAAAAGTTCATATAGAATCGTACGCGACACGTATTTTTATTCTTATTTTGCTATTTAAGAGGCATATGGCTTACGGCTTAGGGCATATCGCTTTGAAAGGTTTTGCCAAATAGAAACAATATCCTACATTTATAGACGTACTAAATAACAAAAAGAACAAAAACATGGAATTTATAGACGCTGATAAGAATTTTGAAGCACTTGGGTTAAGTTTACCTCCTGCACCGGCACCTTTAGGTGTATATAAGCCTTATTTAATTGATGGAAAGTATCTTTATCTTTCGGGACATGGCCCTGTCCGAGACGATAAAAGTCTCATTATAGGCCGCATCGGGGAAACCATCAATATGGAAGACGGTAAACTGGCGGCGCAACAGGTAGGGTTAACGATGCTCTCGACGATCAAAACGAACTTAGGAAGCCTTAATAAAGTAAAACGTGTTATTAAAGTCTTGGGCATGGTAAACTGTACCGGTAATTTTGAGAAACATCCTTATATTATTAACGGTTGCAGTGAATTATTTGCAAAAGTATGGGGCGAAGAAAACGGTATCGGCGTACGGAGTGCCGTCGGTATGGGAAGTTTACCCGACAATATTCCGGTGGAAGTAGAAGCACTGTTTGAAATAGAATAAGAATCGGCCAATCTACTAATCTGATAATATGGAAACTGAAATAGCCTCTACATATAGAATTAGCAATGTAGAAGATATATCGACACCTGCACTTGTTGTTTTCCCGGAGCTTGTAAAAAATAATATTCAGCTGCTGATGTCGATGGTTAAATCAGTCGACAAGCTTCGCCCGCATATCAAAACATCCAAATCGGCTGACGCCATACAGCTTTTGCAACTAGCAGGTATCAACAAATTCAAATGCGCCACAATTGCGGAAGCAGAGCTGTTAGGCGATTGTGGCGTTCAGGATGTATTACTGGCATACCAACCTGTCGGACCTAATATTAATCGCTTTATCGCGCTTGTAAAGCGATTTCCCAATACGTCTTTCGCCTGCCTGGTTGATCAATTTGATATTGCCAGCCAATTAAATCAGGTGGCCTTTGCTGAAAGCTTCAACCTAAATATTTATTTCGACATCAATGTAGGCATGAACCGTACCGGTATTAAAACCGATAAAGTTTCTGCTCTTGCCGAACAATGTTCATCGCTATCGAATTTGATACTTTTAGGTTTACACTGTTATGATGGCCATATTCATGAAGCATCACTAGAGGCACGTCAAAATCAATGCCATCGCTACTTCACGGAAATCGAGCAACTTATTGTACAATTAAATGCGCTTTACCAACGGCGTCTCATCATTGTTGCAGGCGGGACACCAACCTTTCCGATTCATGCTGCGAGCGAGCGGGACGATGTAGAATGTAGTCCCGGAACCTTTATCTTTTGGGATAAGGGTTATCAAAATCTCTTCACGGAGCAACCCTTTCAAATAGCAGCCCTTGTCCTTAGTAGGGTTATCTCAATTATAGATGATAAAAGGCTCTGTTTAGACTTAGGGCATAAAGCTATTGCTTCCGAAAATGAGCTGGGTAAACGAGTGTTTTTTATAAACGCACCGGAGGCCCGTGCTATATCGCATAGTGAGGAACATCTTGTTATAGAAGTTTCCGATACCGGCGATTATACAGTTGGCGATGTTCTGTACGGAATGCCGTATCACATTTGTCCGACAGTTGCTTTATACGATACCGCATTTGCGGTTACAGATAATCAGTGGAACGGCGAGTGGCAGATCATTGCCAGGAAACGAAAACTTACAATTTAAAGACATACTATGTTTATTATAGATGCCCATCTTGATTTGAGCATGAATGCCTTGGAATGGAACCGAGATTTAACCAAATCTGTTAAGGAAATCAACCAACGAGAAGAAGGGTTGACTGATAAACCCGACCGCGGGAAGGCGGTGGTATCTTTACCTGAATTGCGGAAAGGCCGTATAGGCCTTGTAGTAGCCACTCAAATTGCCCGATATGTTGCACCCGATAATCCGTTACCCGGATGGCATTCGCCTGAACAGGCCTGGGCACAAACGCAAGGGCAATTGGCGTGGTACAAGGCCATGGAGGCCAAAGGTGAGATGCGTCAAATAAACAATTTAACGTCATTGGAAGCGCATGTCACTTTATGGAAGGATGAAGGCACTCCATCCGAAAAGAAAGCGATTGGCTACATCTTAAGTTTAGAGGGAGCGGACTCTCTAATCACCACTGAGCATTTGCACCTAGCTTGGCAAAGTGGGCTTCGTGCGGTAGGCCCGGCACATTACGGACCTGGTCGTTATGCCCAAGGGACGGATGCAACAGGCTTTATGGGACCCGAAGGGCGTAAATTATTGGAAGAAATGGAGAAGCTCAACATCATATTGGACGCAACACACCTTTGTGATGATAGCTTTTGGGAGGCATTGGATCATTTCAATGGACCTGTTTGGGCGAGCCATAATAATTGCCGAGCGTTGGTTAATCACAATCGGCAATTTAGCGATGAACAAATAAAAGTGCTGATTGAACGAGGGGCCGTTATAGGTGGCGCTTTAGATGCTTGGATGATGGTTCCCAATTGGCAGCGTGGCATTTCCACACCGAAAGAGATGCAGTGCAATCTGGACGTATTGATAGATCATCTCGATCACATTTGTCAAATAGCCGGAAATTGCAACCACGTCGGTATTGGATCAGATTTGGATGGTGCCTTTGGGAAAGAGCAATGCCCGTATGATTTGGAGACGATTGCCGACCTACAATCATTCAATGAAAAGCTGGCTGACCGGGGCTATACAGCCGACGATATTGTGAAGATATGTCATGGCAATTGGCTACGGTTCTTAAGGAAGGCATGGCAAAACAATTAATTTAGGTTTGAGCAGGTAGATCGATGTCGTTTGTCACCTGCTCATCCTTTTGCTTTGAAAGTCTTTTTCCTATTTGAATTAAGCCAATTACCAGTAATATCATCAAGAAAATATGCAGTTTTCCCCAAACAAAGGCCAGCGTAAGGGCATAGATAGCAAATCCTATCCAATCACGTTTATACTGTAATAATTTCTTTCCGTAAATCAGGTAAAGTCCAATGGGAATTGCCATTAACGTAAAAATCACGAAAGAATGATTTAAATAGGCTGACAATAAATCCCATCGCTTCGACTGTATAAGCGTACCATCAGTTAATTCAAGCCCATAAAAACGATCCCCTCCATTCCTCGATATGTAAGTTACCAGTTGCGATTGCTCTTTAATTTCACTCACTTGCGGGCTTGGAAGATAGTCTTTATTTACATAGCTATGTTTAAGCAGTGGTTGTTGTTTAAATGAAATTAGGATTAACTTTTTATCTCCCTCAGCACTATACTTTTGCTGTATTTCTTGTACCGTCCCGGTCACTTTTTTTAGAAAGGCAGCCGGTATCAAAGCCTTCAGCACCCCTAAACCCAATATACCGATAAGTAAGAATAGGCCTATATGGAGCCACTTTTTTTCGTGGATTATTACGTTCATGCAAATTAGTATATCATGTTTGGTCTTTCAAATCCGCAGCACGGTTATACTAATATACAAACAATATAATATATTAACTGTTTTTCAAATAGGATAGAAAACGATTGTTATGGCAGATACAGCGGACATCTCCTTTAATATAAAGGCTCATATTCAAGGAACGGAAAAAACACTACGCGTGGATCAACTGGAAACAAGTGATGGCGCACCTTATTATAGCTGTTTTGATAAAGACAAGCAGCTAGCAGAAATTCGAAAGGAAGAAAGCAACGAGTGGGTACAGCTTTGGGGTGAACTGGACCAAGCCAGTCTAACTTCGATTGGAAAAGCTATTGAGCAGAAGGAACTAGCTGGTAATTAGCTGTAAGCCGTAGGCTTTGTAGGACTTTCATAAAGATGGGTTGGGCGTGTTATTGCCTAATTGACAAAAGACTATAATCTTCGTATTTTCGTTAGTAATGAGGAACGGAGAACAAATATGATCAATAAAGCAGAGAGCTTACAAGACTTTTATAATAGAAACCCACGGGCTAATCCATTTGGCCTTTCAACCAATAATGCCAATGGTTTGGGCCACTTTAATGTATTTACACGGGAGAATTGTTTTCGATCTACACCATACAATCGGCGGGACTTTTATAAAATCTCACTAATCATTGGTTCCGGACGACTTTACTATGCAGATAAGTGGGTAGATATCGATCGCCCTGCCTTGCTGTTTTCAAATCCTACCGTTCCCTATTCATGGGAAGCAATCAGTGATAAACAGGAAGGTTATTTTTGCCTCTTTACGGCGTCTTTTTTACAAACTGACAGCCCACATTTTCTTTTAAATCAGCTCTCGCTGTTTAAGGTGGGTGGCGACTTCGTTTTCTTTGTAAACGAGGCACAATGTCGGGCTGTGAGTGAGCTTTTCGAAAAGATGATGGAGGAGATTACCACTAACTACGTGCATAAATACGATCTGCTGCGTAATTATCTCCAATTGATTATTCATGAAGCGATGAAAATGCAACCTGTACGAAGTTACTTACCACATTCTTCCGCTTCACGCGTATGCGATTTATTTTTGGATCTTTTAGAACGGCAGTTTCCAATCGATAGTCAAGAAAGGACATTGGGGCTCCGCTCTGCACAAGATTACGCGAACATTCTTTCGGTGCATGTAAATCACTTAAATCGTTCAGTGAAAGAAATCACCGGCAAAACAACCACGCAGCATATTGCCGAACGGTTAGTTAAAGAAGCAAAGGCACTTCTCATTCATTCAGATTGGACCATTTCGGAAATCGCCTATAGTTTAGGTTTTTCCTATCCACCGTACTTCAACAACTTTTTCAGAAAACAAACGCGGATGACACCGGGCATTTTCAGAGAACAGTATGTGCATGTGTGAATTTTATAATAAGTCGTTTGATTAGTATAGGACAGCCTATCTTATTCATCCTAAATTTGTTAAAAAAACATAACATATGGAATACAGAAATTTAAGTAACACAACAGCCCAATTATCTGCTATAGGACTTGGTTGCATGGGGATGAGTTTTGCTTATGGCCCAACCGACGATAACGAAAGTATAGCAACCTTACATAAAGCGCTTGATTTAGGTATCAACTTCTGGGATACAGCTGATATGTATGGAAACGGCGCAAACGAAGAGCTTATTTCAAAGGTGCTTGTTCCAAATCGCGATAAAGTTTTTATCGCTACCAAGTTTGGTTTCCGCTTTAAAGATGGTAAAGCAGGCCCTAGCGCCGCCTCGGGCACCTATTTTGACGGCTCTCCAGCTTGGTTAAAAGTAGCAGTAGAAAATAGTCTTCGTAGGCTTAAGATCGATACCATCGATCTCTATTACGCGCATCGTGTCGATCCAAACATTCCCGTAGAGGAAACCTTCGGCGCCATGGCTGAATTGGTGAAAGAAGGAAAGGTACGCTACCTTGGCTTAAGCGAGGCTTCGGCAAGTTCCTTGAAAAAAGCCCATGCTGTACACCCGATCGCGGCTTTACAGAGTGAGTATTCGCTATTGACCAGGGATGTAGAAGGTGAAATTTTAGACACAGCACGCGCACTGAATATTAGTTTGATTCCCTATTCACCGCTCGCCAGAGGTTTGGTAACCAATGCACTGGATGTCAACAGTTTAGACGAAAGCGATTTCAGAAAAACCTTACCTCGATACAGCGGTGAAAACCTCGCTAATAATCAGTCGTTAGCAGCCGAATTTGCTGCAATGGCCAACGACAAGCAAATTACACCTGCTCAATTGGCTTTAGCTTGGGTGCTTGCACAAGGAAAAGACATGATCCCTATTCCAGGCACCAAAAAAAGAAAGTACTTGGAAGAGAATGCAAAAGCCGTAGACGTTCATCTTAGTCAGTCTGATTTAGACGAGATACAGAAACTCATGGATAAATATCCAAATACGGGCCAACGTTACAGTGAAGGGGCTTTAAAGTTAGTAAATAATTAAATTGATCAGATGAAGATGTAAGGTGTTCGGGAAAGTCTAATAACTTGCTTATAGAACACCTTACATTTAGATCATGTTTAGTTTGCTCTTTTGTTCCATCACGTCTTCTATATACCTTTTTGGCGATTTATGATAAAAAGCTTTAAACGATTTACTGAAATATTTCGGATCAGAAAATCCGACTTTATAGGCGATCTCACTAATAGTTAACCCGCTATTCGTCTCAAGCAACTGTGCTGCTTTCTTAAGACGTACAACCTTAATAAATTCCACTAAATTCAAGCCCGATAGTTGCCTTATTTTACGATACAGCACCGTGCGGCTGACTCCCACTTCGCTTGCCAATGCGTGCACACTGAAGTTATCATCGTTTAAATTCTCCTCTACGATTGTGATCACATCGTCCATAAAGCTGTTTGTTTCCACAACATCAGTCTTATGTGGTTGCAATAAATACTCCTGAACAAACTTCTCTTTAAGTCGTTTTCTGCTTTCCAACATATTGGCAATTTTCCACGCCAACAATTTAAAGCTAAAAGGCTTCGTAATGTAATCATCTCCACCTTCCTTGAAAGCCTCCATCATATAGGGGTCTGCGGTTCTCGCCGTTAATAAGATGACGGGAATATGATTCGTATTTTTTTCTCCTTTGATCTTACGAAGTAAGCTGATTCCATCGCATGTAGGCATCATTACATCTGTTACCACAATATCCGGCTGTATTGATTCAACAATCGGCCAAGCTTCCAAGCCATCTCCAGCTTCGAGTACTTTAAATTTATCCTGCAAGCTTCCCACAATAAATCGTCGCAATTCTACATTATCTTCTACAATCAGCACGACCGACTGGTTAGTTGAGTTATCAACTACTTCGTCCTCTTTTGCGTCGCAAGAGAGCGCATCGTTTAAATCGTTCACTTTGTGTAGCTCCATTTTGTTTTCATTTGCTAATAATTGCGTTGCTTTGAAGTGTGATTTCCCTAGCGGCAATTCAATTCGGAATACCGTGTTAAAATCATTCAACTCCTTTGCGAGATTACTTCGCACGGAAAGATTTCCATGATGCATTTTCACCAAACCCTGAGCCAATGCTAAACCTACTCCAGAACCGGTGTGGGTTTGATCCTCATAGGATTTCGACTGATAAAATTGAGCAAATATATAAGGAAGATGTTTTTCCGGAATACCGCAACCGGTATCCCAAACCTCGATAATACAGTTTCCGGATGGGTATGTCGGCGTTTCTATTTTTTTTTCGATCTGTACCTTGATCCGCCCTTCACTATCGGTAAACTTAAAGGCGTTATAAAGTAAATTGGTGAGCACCTTCTCCATCTGCTCATGATCTATCCAAACATCGACGCCATCATTTATTTTATTTTCAATAGTAATCTGAACATTTTTTTTTGCCGCAAGGAATAGAAAATTACTTACAATTTCTTCCACAAACCGCACAAGGTTTGTTTTCTGTATCTGTAAATCAAGATGGCCACTCTCCTGCTTTCTAAAATCGAGTAATTGATTTACTAAATTCAGCAATCTATTTGCATTCTTATAAGCATTATGCAAAAGCGGCTTCGCATTTGTTGGCAAATCTTCTTCCTGCAAACGCTCAATAGGCCCTACAATTAAAGAAAGCGGCGTTCTAAATTCATGCGATATGTTCGTGAAAAAGTTAAGCTTTGCCTCGTGTATCTCTTTCTGTTTTTCCAAAGCGAGGTGCTCCAGTAGTAATTCGTGTTTTAATTGATTTCTTCCTTTAAGGAACTGGATTACAAAATAGGCGACTATACTTACGAGTAATAGGTATAGACCATAGGCCCACCAAGTTTTCCAAGGTGGCGGCAAAATATGAATTATAAGGCTTGTTGGTTTGCTCCAAATCCCATCATTATTGGTTCCTTTAACCATCAACTCGTAAGTCCCGGGATCTAAATTAGTATAGGTGGCAATGGGTGTATTTACAAAGTTCCAGTCATTATCAAATCCTTTTAACAAATAAGCATATTTATTTTTATCAGCATGTATATAATTCAAAACACTAAATTCTACGCTGAAGACATATTGCTTGTGATTAAGGACCAACTCATCCAATAAAGAAATATCTTTGTCGATGACACTTTGGCTTCCCGGCACTATTTTCTTATTAAACAGGCGTAAATCCGTAAAAACTACAGGCGGTTCAAAATAATTGATACTGATACTGTCCGGATCGAACAATGTAAACCCTGCCGAACTTCCGAAAGCTAAGGTACCATTGGCCAGCTTATGATACGCCCCGTAAATAAATTCATCACCAATTAATCCGTCGATGGTATTGTAATTTCGAACGCTCTCTGTATTCGGATTAAAACAAGATATGCCCGCATTGGTGCTTAACCATAAATTGTGATGGTCATCACTCAAGATTCCGAAAATATTATTTCCGGGCAGTCCCATATTTGCATTAAAGTGCGTAAAGTTGTTATCATTGGGATGGTATAAATTCAGTCCATTCATATAAGTTCCTACCCAAATGCGATGCAACCCGTCTTCGTGTATACTGATGATGTCGTTTCCGCTAATAGACTTAGGATTATTGGGATCGCAAACAAAAGTCTGAAAATAGTCACTGCCTCGTCGCTTTAGATTTAATCCGTTTTGTGTTCCTACCCATAGATTTCCCTGTGAGTCTTCATAAATGGATCGAACCATGTTAGAGGAGAGCTTTTTATTTTCTAGATTATATTTGTCAAAAGAAAGCGTTCGGTCACCTCTACGCTTAACGTTTAAACCGCCACCGTAAGTCCCTACCCATAAGTCTCCTTTACTATCTTCAGCTAAAGCATATATATTGTCATTGGAAAGTGAACGATCATTGTTTGGGTTATGCTTAATATGTTCAAAATTCGTTGCACCCTTCCGCTTTAAGTTGAGGCCTCCATCGTATGTTCCAATCCATAAGTTACCTTCACGATCAATACATAGCGATTTCACGTTATTGTGACTCAGGCTTCCCGCTTCCCCTGCTTGGTATTTAGCATGTTTGAATTTAAGTTGACGATTATCTAAGTAATTTATCCCGCCACCTTCCGTTCCGATTATTAGGTTGCCCATACCATCTTCGGCGAAAGAGCTTACTACATTATAACTTAGGCTATTGTTATGAGGTTGATGGGCAAAATTTTTAAAAGCCGGTATATCATTATCAATCACATTCAGGCCACCAAAGTAAGTTCCAATCCATATGGATCCCCTTTTATCCTGATATATCGGCCTGATAGAATTGTTGCTTAAGCTGTACTCGTCATTGTCATTAGCGTGAAAACTCTTAAACCGTCCGTGTTCATATAAGCTTAAGCCATTAAATGTTCCTATCCACAGTCTTCCCTTCCGATCTTTGGTAATAGATCGGATATCATTGCTAGGCAGACTGTATGGATCGCCTTCGATATGTTTGTGGTAGCTAATCTCGCCTGTTTTTTCATTCAGCACAGCTATACCGTTGGTTTTTGTTGCAATCCAGAAAACATGAGGACTTATTTCCAAAATGGCTACGGCACGCTGGTCACGCGCTTCCGTTAACCTTGCATAAGTTGGATAAGCGCGGTTAATCCTAAGCTTCTTATAAGGGGGCACATAGCTTGTGGAAACTACACCTTCATCAGTACAAAACCATAGTTTATGTTCACTATCTTCATAAATTGATCGAATATTCTTAAAATATCTTTTTTCGTCACCGATGTCTACAGAGATATTATTAAAAACCAGTTCCGCAACAATTTGCGTATCCTCCTTAATCCGGTAGAGCCCTTGATTGGTTCCCACCCACACCTGATGGTCGTGATCTTCCATAATAAAATGGACCGCGGGTTCGCTTGGAGAACTTGCTGTTTCAACATTAGCTAAGGGAATCCTTCTGAAATTATCAAGTGCACGATCGTACAGATTAAGGCCATTTCCTGTACCGATCCACAATCGTTTCTTGCTATCTTCTGCAATCGACTGGATGAAATTATCACCTAATGAAGTAGTATCTTTTGGATTGTTTCTATAAACAATAAATTTGCGTGCATTATATTTATTCAAACCATCTCGTGTACCGATCCATATGAAACCCTTGTAGTCTTGTACGATCGCAAATACACTTCCTTGAGATAACCCTTCAGTTACGTCGAGATGTAAAAATCGGATATCTTTTGCCTCCAAAATATAGAAGCTTGTTAAAAGACTAATCACTACCAACAAAGGCTTCGCAAAAAAACATTTCATTGATTGAATACTAGGTTAACACTATTTGGTTAGCGTAAAAGTACGGAATATATTAGAAACAATGAGCTTGTTTTGTGATCTGGCCAAAACAAATTGGATGCGTTATTACTTTAGCTTTCTCGCTCTTAATAGCGCTTCCAAAAAATAGTAATCGGCATAGCTTAAAGGCTTATCCACCTCCATTCCTGCCGGTTTAGAACCCGTGCTATGCATGAGAATAAAGCCGCGGTTCCTACCTATGTTAGTGGTATAGTGGTCTATCAAATTGTTTAGAAGGCGTGTAGCTTTTTCTCGGTATGCATTGCGTTCCTGACTAAAACCACTTAGTTCCAATAATGCAGAAGCCATAACTGCAGCGGCTGACACATCTCTGGGTTCATTTGGTATTTGTGGAGCGTTGAAGTCCCAATAGGGTACCAAGTCATTTGGCATATTAGGCTGGCTGAAAAGCCATTTAGCTATATGATCAGCTTGTTTCAAATAACGGCGATCTCTTGTTTCGCGGTAACACATTGTATATCCATACAAAGCCCAAGCCTGACCTCTTGCCCAAGTCGATTCATCGCGATATCCCTGATGGGTATTCTTTTTTCGCACATTACCCGTTTCAGGATTGTAATCAACAACATGGTAGGTGCTATAGTCGGCGCGAAAATGGTTCTTCATGGTTGTATTTGCATGGCTGACCGCAATTTTATAAAAAGAAGAATCGCCCGTGAGCTTGGTAGCTGCAAACAGCAACTCTAGGTTGAGCATATTGTCAATAATAACAGGAAAATCCCACTTATCGTTGTTATGATCCCAAGAGCGTATACAACCCACTTTTGGATTAAAACGGGTTGCCAAGGTTTTTGCGGCTTGAATAAGTACTTCCCGATCATGCGGATCATCTGTTAAGCGATAACCATTACCGACGCTACAATAGATTTTAAAGCCCATATCGTGCGTTCTGCCATTGTATTGTTCGTCTTCTGTCATAGTCGTAAGCCTACGGGCTTCCCGTTTCCAATCTTGGTTACCCGTATACTCGTAAAGATACCATAACACACCCGGGAAAAAACCGCTTGTCCAATCGCTTCGCTTTACCACAATTAAATCCCCCTTTTCTGACAGCGACCGGGGAGAAACCAAGGAGGTATCTGATTGGTGAACAGTCGCTAACTCCTTGATCATTAATTTGGATTGTCTTTCAGCCAATTGCCACATTTCTTTTTCTTTTGGGATTACTTGGCTATAAGACAAGTGCGGAAGGAACAAATAGTAAAACAATAGTTGGCATGCAATTGCAACACTGCATTGGGATGCAATTCGCTTCGGTTGTTTCAGGTCTGACTGACGGGTATTGACGAATATAAAAATCATAACTAGTTTTTTAAGGATTAATAGGTATTAACTGAATTTCAAACAGTTTCATAAGTTCATCTCCCACTATTCGATCAGCTTTGAGCTCAAGCATAGACCGTGAATCAGTAAGTGCGATTTCCCCTAAGTCATCTATTACAAAATCTTCGTTCGGTTTATTCTTTTTGGTTTCGCCTTTTAACATCTTTTCACCTATACTGATCTCGTATAAACTACCTAGGGTGTTAGCACTATATTTTATCCTTAACCGGTAAGGTGCAGGTTTGATGACACGAATTGGCCAGTACATTTTTTGTTTGCAAGTTTTCCATCCATCAACATAGTATCGGTTCGACTTCCCATCGCCATACTTAAATTCCTTACCGATCAATATAGCATCAAAGGCAAGTAAACGATTTGGAATATGATCATTCAAAAGTCGGGCGTTATCTACCGACAACACCTTATTTTTCAATTCAATAACGATTACACTATTAACTGGATCCGGCGCCTGAGCAGGAAGCTCAATAGCGAGATCTTCTAAGGTGATCCGCGCTGTAGCGAAGTTTTTTTTCTGATTATTTAAGCAATATGCTCGCCGGATTTCGTTTTTCAGACCTCCAACCAGTAACCTTCCGTCCTTTGGCCAATTGAACACATGTAAGTATAATTTATCTTCGCGCTGCGTAACTACGCCCCAGGATTGAACAGGTAGAGTTGTGGGAGTTGATCCATAGATACTTTCTTTATTCTTGTTAATCCAAATTCCAATGCTATCCAATATCCGCGTATCCTTTGGATCAAAGGCTCCGTCCCCCATTGGTCCGACGTTCATGAGTAGGTTACCTCCTCTTGAAGCGGCTTTTGCCAATAAACGGATAAAGAACGAGGCGGGTTTATGACTATGATCATATTTGGAGTATCCGTAGGATTCATTGGTAGTAGGAATGGCCTCCCAGTCGCCCTTTACCGGATAAAATTCCGCGGGTCTGTCGGCCGTGTTCAAGTAATCGCCAAAATTTCCGCCCGTACTACGCGCGAGGCGGCCGTTAACGACGACCTCAGGATCAGTTTCTCGTATTGCTTTCAAAATACGCAGATTTTCCGAGAAAGGTAATTTGTGCGGCGTATCGAACCATAATATATCCGGGTGGTAATTAAGCAATAGCTCCCGAATTTGTGGAATGGCCTTTTCATTTACATATCGTTGGGCTTTCGGAAGCCATCCCGGATGCTTATCATACCAATCGGCACCTCCGATCAATTTATCACCACCGGGATTATGGTACTCCCAATCATTACCGGGCGCATCCGGATGTTCCCAATCAAAAGCGTGCGAATAGTAAAAGCCGAATTTCATACCATATTTGCGGCAAGCCTGTGCTATTTCGGCCATGGGGTCACGATGAAAAGGCGTTTGCTTTATACTATTAAAATCGGAATATTGCGTATTATACATTGCAAAGCCGTCATGATGCTTGGCTGTAACGATAAAGTAGTTCATCCCGGCTTTTTTTGCTGCCAGTACCCACTGTTCTGCATTAAAATGTACCGGATTGAATTGCTTTGCCAAAGCTAAGTAATCACGTCGACTGATCTTCTCCTTACGCATCAAATGCTCCGCATAACCGCCCACTTCCTTGCCTTTCCATTCGCCACCTGCATGCGAATAAACTCCCCAATGAATAAACATACCAAATTTGGCTTCCCGCCACCAAGCAATCCGTTGGTTGTGTTTACGCATGGCGGCGGTCCACCACCCCGCTTTCGCCTCTTCAATAGCTGTGATATCCCGCATCTTTGGATCATTGTACATTTTTGTTCCCTCGTCACCCACGTCCTGTGCATACAGCGCAGTGTTCAGCATACAAGCAATACTAAAGACTTGAAAGTATAAAAGGTAATTTCGTTTTCTCATTATTTTATCCGTTATCAGATTTCTGCAATCGTCTTCGACCCACACTAACTATTTTACTATTCTACCATTAACAACCCAACTATTTAACCACTCAACTATTCAACTATTAACCAGTTAACGACTCAACTACCTAAACCAAATAATAGGGTTTCGAATTGGTAGATTTCGAATTACTTCTTCTACCTTTGGCTCATGATCGAGCTTTTTCCACGTGGCTAACCAAAGCTTCTCGTCGAAGGCTTTCGCACCGAACAATAAAGCGGGCTGTGCAACCGGCCAATAATCCCAATACATCACATCTTTTGCATAGGGCCAAGTGTCCTTTTCTTTTATGTATGGAAACATGAAGGTCATTCCCTTTTTTATCGAACGCCCATCTGCCAATTGAAAATCCCATAAATTATCCGTCGGTATGGAAGCTATTTGACATAACATAACCATGGCGTCCAGATTGAAAAGCGAATAACCATAAGGTTTGGTACGTTTAAGTTCACGTGGAAAGCTACCATCCTGTGCCATTTGATTAGGTAACAAAACCGTCTTGTATCGTTTGCGACAAAAATCCAGCAATTGCTCATCACCCACGAGCTTCGCAAAGGAAGCCACTTGCATTGTCCAACAGGTCCCATGGTTATTCTCTGCACTCATTTCATCCTTACCATAGGGATGATTGATCAGCCACGCTAAATAAGCCGAAAACCATGCTTTAAATTGTTTTAGCCGTCCATTAGAAAAAACCGCAGCATCCTTCATGACTAAAATTCCCTGTGCAACTTCCATGAGATGAATGGTATCAATGATACCAATGCCCCTCCCGGTAAAGCGTCCTTTAATTGCCTGTGCGTACAAAAGATTAGGATTCATCCGCGTTTCAGGATTCACAAACCATGCTTCCAGATGCTTCAAGGCATGCATAACATATTTTTCGTCATTAGTTAGCCGATAAGCGGAAGCCAAGGCACCTACTATCTGACTAAAGCGGATCATTGCCTTGCGGTGAGCGACAAAGTTATCCGGATTTGTCATACCATCACGTTGTATATAAGGACCATTTGGATCCGCGGGATTAGGCCACCAATAATCACCTTCAGAAAAGAAATCGTGCTTTTCCCCGCTGCTTCTTGACGATTGCTCCGCTGTAATCGTTACCGGTTGCTGTTGCATAGCCCATGCTGCTCGCCGTAAAATCTGCTTGCCTAGAATTTGTTCCGCCTCTTTTTCATAAGACGTATCGATCGCCAGGTCTACCCACGATACGCACAAGCTACCCACCAGCAAGCATACATAGATCATGTAGTCTAAATACCTCATGGCGTCATGAATTTAAACGTTACCTTTTCGATCGTATTTGGCTTCCCTTTTTCGGGCGGTGCTATCCAACCCTCCCAATTGCCCTCCTTCCCACGTTCAACCTTTATCTTTCTAAAACTATATTCTCCATTTTCATAATCATAACTTTCGCCGTCATCCTCGTATAAATCATATTCACCGTTTTTTTTACCATAGTGCCTAACCTCAATAGCGACTTGTTCACCAGCTTTAGGTGCATGTAGCAAAGGAGGCATGAATGGTATTATTCCTCCATCTTTCACATATACCGGTATTTTATCTAAGCCCGGTGTGGCGGTGATGGTTTCGCCATTGCCTACATATGCTCCCGTGTAAAAGTCGTACCAGTTGCCTTTCGGCAATAGCACTTCTCTGCTCGTCTGCCCCGCAAACATGGGTGCCACCAGAAGATATTCACCCGCCATATATTGATCCTTAATTTCTCGATGATATGCTTCTGCGTAAGGATTCTTTTCCAGATCGTTTGTCACTACCTTTTTTGATTCCCCTAGCGTAAAACCCTCTTCTAAATTCATAGCGCGAAATGGCGGCGTTCCTTCAAAATGATATTTAGCAAATTCGCTGTACCAATAAGGCATCATGCGCATTCTCAAAAGTGCTGCTTCTTTTACGTGCGCCTCCACATCGGGAAAAGACCAGGGTTTTGTGCCGCTTGCCCAGGCATTAATCATGGCCATCGGAGAAAAAATAGTCGACTGGAAACGCCGTAACCATTCCTCTTCACTCTTGGAAGCACGAACTTCCGGTGTCCACAGCACGCCGGCGAAACCACTATTTACCAATGCGGTAATAAAATCTTCATGCTTGTAATAGTCGTTATAAATAACATAAGGGAATGATACCGCACCCGCATTGGATCCTCGTATTAAACCATAAGTGCGCTTATTCTCCTTTCTATATAAGCCCGTACTATATCGCTGCATAAGCACGCCATAGGTCTGCCGCATCTGTTCGGCAGCATAACCGGAAGGAAAGGATGCCACATCAGGCCACAAATAGTGATCGCCTCCATCAACTTCATCTATCTTATAACCGCTAATGCCAATATCGACTTGGCTTCGTTGCCATTGAGAAAAGAGGGTGTTTCTAGCTTGCGCCATCATTAAGTCGGGCACCAAGCCTACCCATACCGTATGGGAGGAGGTAAAAGGTTTAATTTCTTTAAAAATCGGCGACGCGGGAGAAACATAGGGGTTCGTCCACAAATTAATTCGGACACCTTTTTTTAGCAATCTTTGCACCAAAGCTTCTGGATTGGGAAAGCGCTTTGGATCCCATTCAAAAGTACAAGGGTATGATTTGCTTTGCCACCCGGGCTCCAAGCCTACAAAATCCAAAGGATATCCCCTTTGTTCAAAAGCTTTCACCTCCTCTTCCACCTCTTCAGCATTGTACAGTCGTTGGACGCGCTGGGTAAAACCTAATCCCCAGCGAGGCGGCAATACACCACCCCCATTAAATAAATTGAATCGACGAACGGCATCCAAGGGTGTCGGTCCACCGAAGACATAAAACTCCACACCCGCAGCAGGGACCAATATTTCAACCGCATCGCTATAAGGTCGTGCTGTCCAGGTTTTATCAACGTTGCGATCCTTTGCTTGAGGGGGGGTGTTTACTATCCTTTCGCACTGCAGAACCAGCGTATACATCCAAGTAACGTGCGCTATTGATAAAAACGCCATAACCATTTGAAGAAACATAAAAAGGGGTAGGTGCATGCGTTCGGCCATTATCTACCCCTCCATAATGGTCGACATGTAATCGCAAAATTTTCCCTCGCTGATGCACGGACTGAAAGTGAAGACCGAAACCAAATAGTTGTTCCAACGAATCCAAAGGAAAACGCAGGTAGGTTTTTCCATCCACCGTACCTCCATAAACATCAGCCATTACGAACGGAAATGAAGTATTACTCAACTTTCGAATTGCTTCCGACCGGGGCGTCACACCAGCGGCAGTTAATAAGTTATAAGATTCAGGCTTCCCTACGACACCTTTCCAAACACCTGGCAATACTTCCGTCCAATTAATTTCCTGTCCGTAACTTTTAAAGCATGTTATGAGCAGAAAAAATAAAAGTCTATAATAACGTATATTATTCATTCAAATGAGTTTTACAAGGGCACAATCGTATATATTCGCCCTTTTTCCGTTGGAAAATCTATTACATAGGTTTCTTTTAAGTTCAGGGATTGCAAAGAAGCCTGCCCACTTTGCTCAAAGCGTGGTTTTTCAGGCTTCATTAATAATTCATTTTGGGAAGCATTTCTCAAAGATTGACCGGTAGTTTCCAACACTTTAACCGGAATAGGTGTTCTTAATCTACAATTCCCCCCCAATTCCGAACGAATAAGCGCACGTGTTAAATTCCTATTTGCCCAATTGATTTCAACTGTAAAATTTCCGCGTGCCTTTATGCCCTTTATACTGCCTGCTGGCCAAGCGTCTGGCAAGGCAGGCAGCAATTGAACTTCTCCGGCATGGCTTTGCAATAACATCTCGGTCATGCCAGCGGTTGCGCCAAAATTCCCGTCAATTTGAAACGGTGGATGTGCATCGAAGAGGTTCGGATATGCACCACCTCCGCTCATCTGTTCCTTTTCTTCATTCGGGTCGATATAACGCAACGCATCCTTCAAAATCTTGTAAGCATGATTTCCATCCTGTAAGCGAGCCCACCAGTTGGTTTTCCAAGCCATTGACCAGCCAGTACTCACATCGCCTCGGTGAATCAACGACTGTTTGGTTGCTGCTGCCAATTCCGGAGAGCCGAGTACGGTTATTTGATTACCTGGATAAAGACCAAATAGATGAGAGATATGCCGATGTTTATCTGCTGGATCATCCCAATCTTG
The DNA here is from genome assembly GCF_030372825.1 of Olivibacter sp. 47. NCBI lineage: Bacteria > Pseudomonadati > Bacteroidota > Sphingobacteriia > Sphingobacteriales > Sphingobacteriaceae > Olivibacter > Olivibacter sp. 47. Next base: position 2,303,399 of record NZ_JAUCNR010000001.1, on the reverse strand, counting down.
GTACCACTCCTGTAATTGTCCGTATTGGCCGATATGATACGGATAAAGTTTTGCTTTAGCCATTATCAATTTTTCTTTAAAATCTTTATCACTTCCCAAAATATCGGCAGAACGAATACAGGCATTAAACAATTCCCTTATGATTGCCATATCCATGGTAGAAGCCATTGACAACTGATGCTCCTTTCCAGCGATTTTAACCGTATTTTCAGGTGAAGTTGACGGGTTAGTAATAAGATAATGGCTACCGGGATCTTCAATAAGCCAATGTAGCATAAAAGAAGCGGCTCCCTTCATCAAAGGATAAGCTTCCTCTTTGAGAAACTTTTTATCGCCGGTATAGAGATAATGTTCCCACAAATGCGTACAAAACCAAGCACCTGCCATAGGCCATGCCGACCACCGAGGCATGCCTTTCGGGTCCCAGTCGTAACCGCCGGGAGGTGATGTTTTTGCCCATAAATCGGAGTTATGATGTGTCACCCATCCATCGTCAATGTTATAATTCACTTTAGCTGTCACCGCTCCATTAACTGCCAATTCTTTCATAAAATCAAACAAGGGTTGATGGCATTCGGAGAGATTGGTATTTTCTGCTAACCAATAATTCATTTCGGTGTTAATATTGGTGGTATAATTACTCCCCCAAGGCGGTTGAACCATATCATTCCATATTCCCTGTAAGTTTGCCGGCCTCCCTCCCGGCCTAGAACTAGCGATCAATAGATAGCGGCCATACTGATAATATAAAGCCTGTAGCGCATTATCCGATTTCCCTTCTGCTAAACGTAACATCCTTTCATCAATGGGTAATCGCACAGCTTCCGGATCTTTCCCTAAGTCGATAGACACTCGGCGAAAGAGTGCCGCATGGTCCGCTATATGCCGCGACTTCACTTCCTGATAGCTTGATTTTGAAGCTCGTTCCATACAAGCTGCCGCTTCTACGGCGGGGTCCTTCCCGTTCAAACCAGGCGATTTATCAAAACCGTTAAAGCTCGTTGCTTCTGTTAGCCAAAGTATTACCGAATCGGCTCCTGAAACACACAATCTATTGTCGTCCGTTTTTACTTCACCGCCTATTGCTTGCACTTTCACATGTATTTCGAAGTTCATACCTTCGCCATCCCTGTCGTCATAAACAATCTGTTGTGGCTCATATTCACGGTTTGCGACAAATTTGGGCGCTTTCCCTTGAAGTATCAGATAATCATGACGAGTGGCCTTTGTTTGATGTTTCAATTTACTTGTTAACGCGACATCAAAGGCGACTGCACCCGGTTTATTCGCTGTTATTCGTATAGCCATCGTCTTATCAGGTCGGCTGATGAAGGTCTCACGTGTATACATTACTCCACGATAAGTATATTTTATCGTAGACAGGGCCTTATCAAGATCCAAATCGCGTTGATACGAAGTAGTCAATGAATCGGGACGATGAAAATCGAGTAATAAGTCGCCAAGCGGTAAATAGCGAGCCGAGTAGGGACCCTGCATTTGCTTCCATAAACTTGCCGCTTTTTCATAGTCGCCGTCAAAAATGGCCCTTCGTACCCGCGGGAGTATTTTGGGGCCATTTGGATTATTCCCTGGATTAGGAAAGCCCGACCAAAGGGTATTGTCGTTCAGTTGATAGCGTTCTACTTGAACACCCCCAAATACCATGGCCCCTGTTTTGGCGTTGCCCAACGGCAAGGCCTCTTCCCAAACCGATGCCGGTTTCGTATACCATAATTTTAGTAACTTTTCTTGCTCTTGCGTATTACCCATTAATGTGGCAAAGACACAGCTTGCGAACACAAAAAGAGAGATCTTAGGTTTATTCATTTTCTATTTGGTTATTATCCCACGCTCAAACTTGGATTCAAATCGTCATCGACATTCCTTTGTATTTATTAAGTGTTCGATCGCGCCATGCTAAAATGTAGACACCCACTATTCAACCACTAAACTACTCAACCATTTAACCACTCTACTACTCAAGCATTTAACGACTCTACTCCTTTACGATTTAACTATTGCAAGTTCACAAAAGTCGTTTCCATCCCCTCCGACTGCACGCTAGCTACACATTTCCCCTTTGCTAGGCGCACTTTAATCATCGCCCGACCATTGTAAGCCTGCACCTTCCGCGAGCCATCGGAGGTTCCCTGATTGTCGATCAAACTTCCATCACCCACAGCTGAAAAGTGTAACCAATTTTGGGCATCCAAACACAGGACACCTTTCGCATCCAGCAAATCAGCCTGAAGGGTGACAATGTCACCCTCACGGTCGACTTCCTGTAGGTTCATTCGTACGGGTTTATCCCATTTTGCTGTTAGATAGTTTTGCCTAAGTTCATCGCTCACCATCTCTTTTCCATTTTTTGCTACGGCTTTAAAATGGTTTTCACCTTCACGAAGCCGCACCATCCATCGTAAACCGGCGGCAGGAAAATCCTGTACATTTCTTTTTTTAATTCCCATACTTTTTCCATTAACAAAAAGCTCCACCTCTTCTGCATTGGAATAGACCTTGATCATTTTTTCTTCATTCGGTTCACCCCAGCGCGTTGGCCAAGTGTGCCCGTAAATACGTACCATTGGCTTTTTAACCCAATAAGATTGGAACACATAATAGGCTTCCTTTTTATTTAAATTACGTTCTACAACACCCTTTTGATTCACATACGGTACTGGATTATCCGGCCTCACCGGTGTAGAAAAGTCCTTAAAAGGCCAATAAGCTGTTCCCGTTAACCAAGGCATATTTTCCTGTTCTTTCAAGTGCCAATCAATCAGATTGCAGATATAACTTTCACTCCAGTCACCATCTTTTGAAACCCTCGCTGCCCCACCATACAGCGACGCATCCCCCGCTCTTTCATCCACCCCATCTCCTGTTGTAATCTTCGCTAAGGCTTTGTCCGGATTTTCGGCATGTCGGCGTGCATGACTATCACCTCCCCATTCGACATGAAGGAAATGGTTGACTTTTTTCATTTCCTCTTCCGAAGCCTGTTTATAATCAGTGTACAAACCTCGGTACCAACCAGCCCAGATAGACGGCGAATAAACATCTACGATATCTTTACAAAAGTCGCAGCGCCGAATAGCTGTTTTTCTTGATGGATCTAAGCGGTGAGACAGATCGTTCAGCTCCTTCATAAAGGCTCTAATTTTCTCCTTATCAAACACTGAGAAATCGCCTGGCCAGTCATTTTCATTTCCCAATCCCCAGATAATAATGGACGGATGATTATAATGCTGCTCGATCATATTAGTCAACATTTGTCGCGCTTGCGCTTGATACTGTTCTCCTCCCAGGCCACCCCTGCACCATGGAATTTCTTCCCAAACCAGCATACCGAGGCTATCGCAGGCATTCAGAACAACCCTCGACTGTTGATAATGTCCCAATCGGATGAAGTTAACCCCCATCTCTTTCATGAGTTGCATTTCTTTAAGGATCATGGAATCCGTCATGGCTGCCCCAACACCGGCATGATCTTCATGCCGATGGGTACCGCGTAGTAACAAACGCTCTCCATTCAGATAAAATGGCCCCTTCTTTTTAAACTCGAAATGTCGAAATCCTATTTTTTCTTCTACCGTACAGCTATCCATTCCTGTTTTTGCAGTCACGATTAACTTGTATAATGACGGCTGGGCAGGACTCCATAAAATCGGCTTCTTAACGTTCAGGCAAGCTAAATCAATTTCTTTTATTTGTGTCGATACCTCTTTTTCAAATTGTGCCACCTGTTCCCCTTGTGGATCTAAAAGACGGATATCTACTTTTAAATTTCGGCTGCCGCCATCACGCAAGAACCGTGTGCTGATGTGCAACGAACCCTCCTTACCTTGAGGATCCACACTCACTTTAGTAAAAACCCTATCAATGGAAGCTTGTGGTATATATTGCAGGTTAAGATGCCGATAGATACCCCCATATAGATTAAAATCGGATAGATCGGAGGGAATCATTTCCAGGTCACGGGAATTATCTGCTCGAACAATGATAGGAACCTGTCCGTGAAATTGTTTTTCACAGATGGGGTTTGCGGTAAAGGTTTTTACCGCATCCGTAATATCCACCACCCATTCGTCGTAGCCACCGATATGTTCAGCTACCTTTGTTGTATAAACATAAACCTCCGTTTTTTGTCCGACGCCTTCAAAATGCAAACGCGTCCGCCCATTTTGATAAGGGTTATCAACCTTTATGTTTTTCCGATACCATCCAGGACCTTGGTAATAATTTACATCCGGATCGACCCCGTCAGTTGCATTGAAGCAGTGCGGTAAGTCAACCTGCTGCCAAATCGGCACCGCTTCCGGATTGCCTTTCCCAACGGGTCTTACGGCTTCCCAAATACCGCCTAAATCACTTTTTAGAAACTCCCAACTTTTATCGATACGACGGGTTTCTTGACTACGAGCGGTTAAAAAGAAACCTATAAAAAAAAGTGTATATAATAAACAATATTTTAACCTAAACATAATGTATTAACTACTCAACCATTTAACCACTTAACTACTCGACCATTTAATCACTTAACTACTTAACTACTCAACCATTTAACCACTTAACTACTCGACCATTTACCACTTAACCACTTAACTACTCAACCATTTACCACTTAACCACTTAACTACTCAACCATTTAACCACTTAACTACTCAACCATTTAACCACTTAACTACTCGACCATTTCACTACTCAACGATCAACCACTTAATCCAATGCACCACTTTTCATCATTTTTGCAGGTAATCCGTGTTTTACAGCCTCCACATGACCTTTTAGCTCCAGTTTAACAACAGTCGCCACCTTATCAGGTGCTTCTAAAGGAAGAGCTATTGAGACCGTATCCCCTTTGTTACCCGCCTTTATGATTTGCCCGTTGGCCAAAAGCATCGCAGATAGCACCTTGTTTCTCAATTTAGGGACAACCAATTTCCCGTCCGAGGGCCAGTCAAATACAGATAAATAAAGAATGGTGTTATTTCCGGTCTCTTTCATGGTGCATCTACCCCAATTCAATGGAGCAAGTGGACTAGCCTTAGTTGCGTAAATAGCTTCCCCATTTACTTTCATCCAATCACCGATTGCTTTCAACCGATCGATGCTTTCTTTGGGGAAAGTACCGTCGGGCTTAGGGCCGATATTCAGCAAGTAGTTTCCTCCCTTAGAGGCAATATCGATTAAGTTTTGGATAAGGGTTTCGCTTGATTTCCAGTTATTGTCAGAAGTTCGATATCCCCAAGTCCCATTCATGGTCATACAAGTTTCCCAATACTTTCCATCCAGTTCACTGAAGTCCGGAATCTTTTGCTCGGGGGTTTTCGTATCTCCCGGAAAGTTGGGTCTTTTCAACCGATCGTTCGTGATAATATGGGGTTGCAGTTTAAGTTGTTCCTGTAATTTAAGCGCCGCTTCATCCGTCATATTCGTTGGTGTATCCCACCACAGTATCGCAATATCGCCGTAATTACTAAGCAGTTCTTTTACCTGCGGCACAGAAACCTTATTGATATACTCATCAAACGAAACCGTTTCCTGAGCAGGATCCCAATGCCCTTTATGAGTTAAGGTATATGCATCTATCCGAGCCGAATCAGGGTTTGGCCATCCTTCTCGCATTAATTTTCTGGCTGCCGATCCGCCGGGATTATTCCAATCTTGGGCCTGGGAATAATAAAAGCCTAACTTAATCCCATATTTTCTACAGGCCTCTGCCAAAGGCTTTAACAGATCGCGGCCATAAGGGCTTGCATCCACTACATTCCATTTACTGGCAGCAGTTCTAAATAAGGCAAATCCATCATGGTGTTTAGCGGTAATAATCAAATATTTCATACCGGCTTCTTTCGCCATTCTTACCCATTCATCCGGGTTGTAGTGCACCGGATTGAACTTTTTAGCAGCAGCCTGGTATTCGGCTACCGGAATTTTACAACGGTTCATAATCCACTCAGTGCCACCTCTTGCCTGTTCGTGGCCTTTATAAACACCAGCAAATTGGGCATACACGCCCCAATGGATAAACATGCCAAATCGGGCTTCTGTCCACCATTTCATTCGCTCTTTACCCTTCTCAACCGGTATTTGTGCATTTAAAAGCTGTAGTGGAAGTACCAAGCTCATGGAGAGTAAAATTATCCGTGCCAATTGTCCGAACTTGTTCATCTTACATAAGGTTAACAGTTAAAAACCGGGTGTTTGCTTATAGCCCTCGTTCCCTAAACTTCGGGCGATATCGACCTCAGACTGCGGAACCGGCCATAACGTGTCACGCGCTTGGAATAATCTTGCGGCACCATCGGGATCTTGGATCGTATCCATAACTTCTTTGATAACCCCCCAACGTTTTAAATCGAAATAACGTTGCCCCTCTAAAGCAAGTTCAACCCGCCGTTCCTGCCTGATTACTTCTCGAAGTTCTTCCCGACTATAACTATCATTGAGGTTAAACAAGGGCATGTTCACATCGGAACGAGAACGGACCTGATTCAGTGCGTCGATAATCGTCTGATCGGGTCCACTGCTTTCATTTTTCGCCTCAGCGTACATAAGCAATACATCGGCATAACGTAAAAATACCCAATCTTGATCACTTTGCGTAGCATAGCTGGTTGGCCATTTTGATTCGTTAATATATTTACGCGGCAGGTAACCGCCCAACACATTCTCAAAGACGGGATCAAAGGCCGAGGAAGCATCTGTCCCGCGCCAAACGCCTTCATAAATAATGGATGCTTTCAAACGCGGATCTCGATTTTCATAAGGATTATTCGGATCATACAAAGGAGATTCCGTAATAGGCTTACCGTCCGTGCATGTGTAACTGTCTACCAAATAGTATAAAGGTTGCACGGCCTTCAAGTAAGAATACATCATGTCAGCAGGACTGTACATATTAGGTGGCAGAAACTTTGCTGAAAACATAATCTCGGGATTATTATTTTGGCCGGGTTTTCTAAAGAGATTCCGATAACCTCCCTGATAAATAGAAAATACTTTTTCGTCGATAATTATTTGCGCCGTGTTGGCAGCAGCGTCCCATTGTTTATTGGTGAGCAGTACTTTGACCTTATACCCTAAAGCAGATCCCCGCACCGCATGTCCGCTATAAGAAGTGTTAGGTAGGTGTTCAATCGCAAAATCAAGGTCTTCCAAAATGGCAGAAATGATCGCTGCTTTTGGCGTTCGAGCCAACATAGCACTTGCTTCATCTAATCCTAATGGTTGCAGCGTTAAAGGAACGTCGCCATACAAACGAGTAAGTAAAAAATAGTAGTGCGCTCTGATAAACCTTGCTTCGCCTTTATATATATTGCGTTGCTCTTCACTCAGTGTAGCGATCTTATCGATATTGGCAAGTAAGCGGTTACAAGCACCGATCGCTTGATAGGATATCTCATACCCTTCCGTTTGCATCCCGCCGGTTGTAGGCGTTATTCCCGACCGGGAAATCACATTAAAGCTATTGGAACTGCTGGGGACGAAGGCATCGTCAGAAAGCCCATCCCAGAGCATGGAAGCGCCACCCCAACCACCACGAGCTGCAGTGGAGGATGTTGCATTGTATCCTCTACTGAGGAACTCATAACAACCTGCCAACGCTAAATCCGCATCGCTTTTTGTTTTCCAAAAATTCTGCTCCGAAATCTTATCGGTTGGATCCTTCTCCAACAAGTCTTTTGTACAACTATTTAGACTAAGTGCTGCAAGCGTAGCCAAAGTAATATATATTGTTTTTAATGTAAGCTTCATAACATCAGGTTTTAAAAGGTTATACTAGTACCGAATGCAAATACTTTATTCTGCGGGTGCGTTACATATCTTCCTGAAGTAGCTCCCCCGCCGGAAGATACACCACGCTCAGGATCCAAACCAGGGAATTTTGAAAAAGTCAACAAATTATCTCCTGCAAAATAGATTCGTAGACCACTGATTCCGATTTTACTTAGCATGCTTGCCGGTAAGTTGTATCCGAGCTGGACATTCTTCAATCGTAAGAAAGATGCATCCTTAAGAAAAAAGGTCGAAGCAGTTCTAACATTATTGGCGGCTGGCGTGCCCTCGGCTCCCACTATTGGTAAGCTTGCATTCGGGTTTTCAGGCGTCCAGGAATCCTCCATCCAATCGCGGGTGAATACACCGCCTTGCCGAAATGGAACAATCCCCCACTCACTTACGAATATCTTCTGTCCTTGTGACCCAAAAAGAAACACGGTCAAATCAAAATTTTTCCAGGTAGCCGAGGCGTTAAAAGAATAGTCAAAATTTGGAAACGCACCTGGAACCACTACCCGATCATTATTATCCACTTGATGATCACCATTGACATCAGCAAATTGCAAGTAGCCTGGTTTTGCAGGAATTTGTTGAACAGGAGCATTAGTAATATCATCCTGCGAGCGAAAGATACCGATGTTTTGCAGCAAGTAGAAGCTTCCATAGGGCAACCCTTCACGGATAATCGTGTTTCCCTGAATGCGCTCGGCCCCATATTTAATCACTTTATTACGATTGGCTTGAATATTTCCACTCAAGCTCAACGCAACTTCTCCAAAGGTCTCCCTATATTGTAAACCAAGCTCTACGCCTCGGTTCCTCAATTCTCCGTAATTAACCGTTGGCGCCGCCAAGCCAATATAAGCGGGGAAAGCGGTTGAAGAAGATAAGATATCAGAAGTAACCTTATTGTACCAATCAAAATTGGCAATTAATTTATTGTTAAAGAAACCAAGGTCAACACCGAAATCGACAACAGTGGTGCTTTCCCACTTAATGCGATTATTTGCCATGGCTTCCTGACGAGCAGCCTGCTGTAACGATTCTTCAAATGGATAAGCGTAAGACGAATTCAACACCGTTTGATAAGGATAATTACCGATGTTCTGATTCCCCAAGGTACCAATAGATGCCCGCAACTTGAGGTCACTCATAACAGCTTTTAATCCATCTCCGTAAAAAGCCTCTTCAGCTATACGCCAACCTCCTGATACAGAAGGAAAAAACGCCCACTTCAAATCTTTAGGGAAGCGGGAAGAAGCATCGTAACGCGCATTTCCTTCTAATAAATACTTCCCTTTGTAATCGTAATTTATTCTTCCATAATAAGATCTGAGCGACCATTCTTCTGTGACACCTTCATTTGTTTGCTGTCCTGCACCACCGGCATTTAGCTCAGGTACTTCATTGCTAGGGAATTGCAAACGACTACCTAAAAGCATCTGGGTTTTATTATATTCTACTTGCGTGCCGGCTAGCACTTTTAATGATGATTACCAAACGATTTATCATAAGTAAGTTGGGTATAACCTACGGGATATACATTATTATCGTCCGTAACCGTCAGACCTTGTCCGCCAACATCGAGAAGTCTACTTGATGCATCATTCGGCCCCGCAAACCAGAGATATTGTTCAACGACCGGCTTAAAAGTATAGTTTTTAGAAAAGCTATAATTCAAGCCACCACTTGTTCTCCACTCTAATCCTTCCAGCAATTTAACATTCAGAAAAAGATTGCCCTGCATATAATAGTTGTTTAACTTGGTTAAGGCATTTTCCGCCACAGCTACCGGATTTTTGTTAGGTGACTGGAAAGGATAGGCTCGGGAGGTATAACGACCACTGCCATCCGGCAGGTAAGGGCCATAGAGTGGTGACTGACTAATGGTGGATAGAAATTGATCTTCGCTCCCATTCCTCGGATATTTTCGGTCTCCATAGTTCAAGGTGATGCTGGATCCGAAATTAATTCGTTCATTGATCTTCGCGTTCAGGTTTATCTGTAAATTGTACTTTTTGAAAGAAGTCCCAACCATAATATCCGGTTGATCAACGTAGCCAAGAATAACGTTATAAGTTGTTCCACTTCCTCCCCCACTAAGTGATAGGTTATGCGTTTGTACCGGTACTGTTTTAAACACCGCATCTAACCAGTTAAAATCAGGATATAAATTTTTATCCGTGGCATTTGCATAAGCGTCAATCATTTCCTGACTGAACATCGCATTGGAATTCGTGATGCCCGAGTTTATAGCAGCCTGATTATATAACTTCATGTAATCGACTGAATTATATACAAAATCCGGCAGCGACGACGCCTTGGTAATGCCGATATTGTAATCGTAGGTCAGCTTGGCTTTACCTGCCTTCCCCTGCTTAGTAGTAACCAGTATCACCCCATTTGCGGCCCTAGCTCCGTAAATAGCAGCTGAAGCCGCATCTTTTAGTACCGTAACATTTTCGATGGCCTGCGGGTTCAGATTTGTTAGGCTTCCCGGAATACCATCTACAATAATCAGTGGCGAAGCGGAGGCCCCATAGGAACCCAAGCCTCTCACTTGCAGATTCACGTTCTCATTTCCAGCTTCGCCGGAGGCTTGCGTAACGCGCAAACCGGGCATTCGGCCTTGAAGCAACTGTGTCGGATTAGTAGCAATTCGCTTATTCACCACATCGCCATCTACAGAAGCAATGGCACCCGTTAAGTTTACCTTCTTTTGCGTTCCATAACCCACAACGACTACCTCGTCCATTTGATTGCTGAGCTCCTGTAATATAATATTAACTTGCTTTTGTCCGTTGACGGTCGCCTCCTTCGTTGCCATACCAACCTGACTAAAAATCAGCACATCTTGAGACTCCACCTGTAATTGGTAAAGCCCGTTAGCATCTGTTGTTGTACCTTTATTTTTTCCTTTAACCCTGACACTTACTCCCGGAGCAGTTTGTCCATCAGGCGTTGTCACTTTACCAGATACCGTGCTATTTCCCTGTGCCAGCGCACAGAAGCTCAAAGCACAAGTTTGAGATAATAATAGTACTATAAATAGTCCTCTTGTAAATTTACCCTTCATCTTTTTTAGTTTATGCGGTTAGCCATCATTAGGTTTGTGCACAAAAGTCTCAATTCGCTCCAATCTCTAAGGGTAATTTTCGTTCTATTTAGGGGTACAAAATGGTTTTTGTCATCTTCTTTAATCTATCGGTTTTATTATCACAGCCTTTAGTTTAAATAATTCGCTTTTACCGCTTAAGGGCCTTATATCCAAAGTATACCGTCCCGGTTTATTTATTGAAATCGTCGCCACGTCATGCCGAACGAAGAGCAATGGTGCTTTTTTATCAAAACTACCCGTGTGTAAAGTTCTAAAGTAAAAGTTTTGTCCATTGATTGATAATGTTCCCTCCTGATTAGCGCTTTCGGGCTCACAGGCATATTCGAGCGTAATCCGGTAGTTGCCGGATTCCATTAATTGCGTGTCAAATTCGATTATATCTTTTTCCCTATCAGCCATTCCAACCACACAGTTGGTATGTTTCCAATCACCATAGTAATGACTGTAGGTTAAGCTTTCGATACGGGCATTGCCCGTCGTTTTTGCAAAGGCTGCTTTTATCTCATTTTCGTCAAACTGGTTGGAAATGGTGATGGGCGCGTTCTTATTATAGGTAGGCGCTTCTCCCGCATATTCCAATACAAATACAGTATTTTTCGCATCAGATAAAGTTATGGGTAAGTCGATCCAAATAGCGTCTCCCCTTTTATGCCATTTTACAGGCTGCCCATCAGCCAAAGCGTATACCTTTTGCACCTGCATATTGGCATTTGGAATCAGCAGCTTCCCGCTACGGGGTCGGGTCCAAACATGTAAGTATTGCTTTCCTGGTTTTGATGTCGTTACACCCCAGGGTTGTTGAGGAATCAAGCCCTGTGTAGTGCCATAAATACTTTCGCCATTAACCTGTAACCATCGCCCTGTTTCCCGTAAAAACTGAGCTGAATAAGCTGGAATACGACCTGAACCATCAGGACCCACGTTCAGCATGAGATTCCCCCCTTTAGATGCAGCTTCGGCCAATAATCGAATAATCGTTTCGGGTGTCTTAAAATTCATATCATGCTTCATGTAACCCCAGGAGTCGTTATGGGTATAAATTGATTCCCAAGCACCATTAATGGGCATGGCAGGCATTTCAGAGTCGCCATAATCCCGATAATCACCCAAACCATGTCCGACTCGGCTACTGAATAAACTTTTCGGTTGCAGCAACCGTAAACTATCGATAAACTGCTGCGTTTGCTCTTTACTCAAACCACCAGGCGTGTCAAACCAAACGATACTTAAATCCCCATAATTAGACATCAGCTCTTTTAGCTGCGGAATCGCCTTTTGCCGATAATACTTTTGGTAGTCCTTTTTAGATTCATCAAAATCCCAGGTATTTTTACCCCCATTTGGATTATGCCAATCCTGAAATTGCGAGTAGTAAAAGCCAAAATGCATGCCCCGTTTACGAACCGCATCAGCCAATAATTTCATTGGATCTTGTTTAAAAGGCGTTGCATCTACAATATCAAAGGTACTGACCTTAGAATCATACATGGCAAAGCCTTCATGGTGTTTTGCCGTAATAACCACATATTTGATTCCTGCATCTTTAGCTAGTTGTGCCCACTCATCCGCATTAAATCGGGAGGGATTAAAAGTTGCAGCAGTGGCTTCATACTCCCTCACAGGAATCTTTGCTTGATTCATAATCCACTCGCCACTCCCATAATATCGTTTCCCTTTCCACTCTCCTCCTAAATGCGAGTAAAGCCCCCAATGGATAAATAAACCGAATTTAGCATCTTTAAACCACTGGATGTTGGCGTGCTCTTTACCGCTCGAACGGCTTTCCCACATTTCATCCATGGTTTGTGCATGTGCGGTCATTCCGAACAGAAATACACAAATTACTATACACCGTTGATATTTGCGACTATATAGTGTAGTCCAATTTTTCATTTTTAAATGAATTTATTAACTTATAATTTATAATTTCTCATTCAAATACGAATCTTTCGTAAATAAATGTAAATAAAGCAACCGGCTATTCAGTTGGCCACTTCTTCGCGTTAAATAATGTGGGATTCGTACCATCTTTGACCATAACAATCCAGTCATCTTTTTCAGCAGCAAAAATCAATAAATCGCCCCGTTTAATTTTTTCCTTTTTACCATTTCGATAGATAACAATCGCCTGTCCCGGCCAGGGGGGGACTGCGCTTTCACTAAATCCGTATGAACGAACAAAACAAACCAAATGTGAGCCGCAACAATCCTATTTATCATGTTTATTTACTTTAAAAATAAAGGACACCTCTTCCAATTAATACCGCTTCAATATTTTGTTCAACCGGTCTGCCAAAGCGGAGTCTAACAAACTGATATGTTCGCTATTAAAATGGAATCAAAAGCCTTTAAAGATGTTTAATAGGGGATTAAAAGTTTACAATTGAAGCAAATAAACACTTAAAAAAAGAAAAAAAAGAGGAATTTATGATCGATTATGGGGTAAAAATTGGTTAAATACCACAAGGTATAAAAAAGCCACCTGTCGGTGGCTATAGAAATCAAGAAATATTAATTAATCTGGGTCCCTTTCGTTTAGCCTCCTCTTTTTTGGGAATCGTTAATTTCAATAGGCCATTTTCGTATTTTGCTTCAATTTTATCTTCATCCACTACATCTTTAGGAAAATTGAAGCTCCGTTGAAACGATCGATAACTAAACTCTTTACGCGCATATCCGTCATCCCTTTTTTCATCTTCATATTCCTTGCTTGAAGAGATGGTTAACAGATTACCGTCGAGCTCAATTTTAAAATCATCCTTATTCATTCCCGGCGCTGCCATTTCCACCTCATAATTGTCCGCCGTTTCTTTGATATTTACCGAAGGGACGGTAGCGTTCGGTGAAAAATTGCCGCTGTCCCAATTCATTAAATCCCTGTTAAAAAAGTCGTCAAACAGGGAAGGAAAACCACTTCTACTTCTTCTAATAAGTGACATCACAACCTCCTTTTTTATAGTTTACTCGTTAACCTTATGCAAGTCAATAAAAAAACAAGTAGAAAAATGGAAAGTTTCAAAGAATTCTATTCTAAATAGATTATTGTAGACCGACTCCGTAAAGTATCAGTTATCCTCTGAGCTTTGTTACTTTAAAAATTTACAAAATATTTGATAAGTAAATTTTAAATTTCTATCTTCGGGTACGTAACCGAAATTATAAACTCTTTCTGCGGGACTATATTGCTCATTAGACTATTACTTATGAATAATTGCTTGCGATATTAACGTGTACGTACACATTACAGATTTAAACCTGTAGGTGTAGGTCGAAAGTGGTGCTTATTAAAACTTAAATTATGGAGAAAAAGACAAATCACCTAACATCAAAAATCTTGGCTTTTTTGTTAATGGCCTGTTCCACCATCGGCGAACTGGCTGCCCAGACCATTCGTATGCAGGGAAAAGTAGTCGATGAAAAAAATGCACCCTTGGCCGGTGTATCCGTTCGGGACACCGTTAACCGTACGGGCGTTACTACCGACCTTGACGGCCATTTCAGTATCATGACGAATAGTGGATCTACGTTAACCTTCTCGTTGATAGGTTACCTCAGTCAAAACCATAAAGTGAATGGAAGGCAACACTTAACCATTACGTTAAAAGAAGACATTTCCGCATTGGACGAAGTGGTGGTTATCGGTTACGGAACAATGAAAAAATCCTCGGTCACAGCGGCCGTGTCAAAACTGGAAAATAAAAATCTCGACCAGATTCCCTTAGCTAGACCCGAAGCCGCTCTCCAGGGTAGGCTAGCGGGCGTTAACGTATCGCAAACGCGCAGTGCTCCCGGTTCGGCGCCGCTGATACGTATCCGTGGTGGTTCAGGGTCCATTGATGCAGGCAATAGTCCTTTAGTGGTAGTCGACGGTTTCCCCGGCGGCTCGTTTGCCAATGTCAATATGAATGATGTGGAGTCGATCGAAGTACTTAAAGATGCTTCTTCTGCTGCCATTTATGGATCGAGAGGTGCGGGAGGAGTAATTATTATTACTACGAAACGTGGAAAAACGGGAAAGCCGGTGCTTAACATCAATGCAAATGGCGGTGTTTCGACAGCCATGGGACACGATGATTGGCTGGATAAAGATGAATATTACGCTTACGCTGTTAGATACCAAAACCGGGAATTTAATTATGTTGGTGGAGATACCAGTATTCCCGTTTGGGGAGACAATCGACGCCCTCCTCAATATCAGGTTAGCGATGCGCTAAGAAACAATGCCAATACCAATTGGCAAGATGCCCTCTTATCCCCTGCCCCTTTCCAGAACTACGATCTATCAGTAAGTGGTGGTACCGAAAACGTAAAATACTATGCATCAGCCATTATAAAAGATGTGCAAGGAACATTGAAAAACACCTGGTTTAAAAGTTACGGTGCGCGAGCAAATGTGGATGTAAAGGTAAACGATCGCGTGAATATGGGGCTGATGCTTAATCCCAATTATACACGTAATCGCTTATCCCCCCATGCGATGATCGACTTGGTCAAATATCCGCCATTTGTGCCAGTTCAAAACCCAGATGGCTCCTATCCAAAAGCGCGTGATTATTGGGGGCTCGTCGTATCCGGCCAAACGAATCCCATGGCATTTATGGAAGGTTCTTTCTACTTTGACGATGCCATGACCACCATAGGCGAAATGTATGCCAGTATCGATCTTGCCAAAGGGCTCAAAATAAAATCTTCCATAGGAACCACCATAAGTTATTCTTCTTCCGATCGGTTCCGAAGCACTTGGGGTTCAACCAATGGCATATCCATTGGTACAGCTAGTGACTCCAGAACCATTAACTTACTGAATGAAAACGTATTAAGTTATAATAAGGATTTTAATAATCATCACTTCGATGCGATTCTGGGAGCATCTTATCAAAGAGCAACCTCCAGATCATCGGCTATGGGGGCCGTACCCGGGTCATTCAATAATGACATTATCCATACCTTAAACAATGCGATTATCGATCCCGCCCAAACCAGGACGTCTAAAACAGAATGGGGACTCGTTTCCTATTTCTCTCGCGTTCATTATGCTTATAAAGACAAATACCTATTATCCGCTTCCATGCGAACGGACGCTTCATCGCGTTTTGGACCAAATAATAAATGGGGATGGTTTCCTTCGGCATCCCTTGCTTGGCGAGTTTCGCAAGAGGAATTTATGAAAAGTCTCTCTGCCATAAGTGATTTAAAGCTACGTGCAAGTTACGGTTCGACCGGAAATTTTAATATTGGCAATTTTGACTATCTAGGCCAAATCGGGAACACTTATTATTCGCCAAACAATGAGCTTTCCAATGCACAGGTACAAACTACCCTGGGTAATCCGTCACTCAGCTGGGAGAAAACGCAGGAATATGATTTCGGTATTGATTTGGGCTTATGGGCAAACCGACTTAATCTTACCGTGGATTATTACCAAAAAACCACCTCTAATTTGTTGTACAATGTATCTATTCCTGCGATTACCGGCTTTACAAGCTGGCTTACGAATATTGGAAAAATCCGCAATCAAGGGATCGAACTGGAATTGACTTCTCGAAATTTTCAAGGAGGATCTTTTTCGTGGTCGACCTCCTTCAATCTTGCTCATAATAAGAACAAGGTTATTGATCTGGGTGGGCTTTCCGAGCGCTTATATACGGATCGTTTTGGTATGAGCTGGCTGCTGCGACTGGGAGAACCCATGTTTTCTTATTATGGTTATCAAGCCATAGGTGTTTTACAAAATCAGGAAGAAGTAGCTAATACCCCTGTTCTTTCAGGATCCAAACCCGGAAATCCGAAATATCAAGATGTCAATGGTGACGGGCGCATTAACCCCGAAGACCGGGTGATATTAGGTAGTTATATGCCGAAAACTATTTTGGGTTTGGTGAACGATTTCTCATGGAAAATTTTGATCTCAGCATTGCCATTCAAGCTTCATTGGGTGCTAAGATCTATAACTTCGAGAACCAATATTACCAAGGCAATGTCTTAGGTGCAATGCGCCGCTCCTTAGTAGAAGGGCAGTGGTGGTCGGAACAGGAGCCGGGCGACGGAAAGATGCCTGCAGCGGCGTTAAGTCAATTGGAATTTCAGGCGAATTCCAGTATCTATATCGAAAATGCCTCTTTTCTTGCCGTTCGCAACGTAAACTTCGGTTATACTTTTTCCGAACACCTTGCGAACAAACTAAAAATGAAAAAATTTCGGCTCTACACTTCCATCAACAACCTTTTTATGATTACCGATAAAAATTTTCACGGCTATAACCCGGAAGGTTATACAGCTGGGGAAATCGACGGAATCAATAGTACTCCTGGTTATAATAGTGGTTCAGAACCTGTTAATCGAATTTTCACATTAGGCCTAAATGTTAATTTCTAGTCACATGAAGAAGATTTTCTATACGCTATGTTCTCTTGCATTTTTGCTAAGCGGATGCCACGACAGTCTACTAAACCCTGTTCCTGAATCGGTGTTAACTGAAAAAAACTATTACAATACCGCCAATGATATTGATCTAGCTGTATTAGGTATCTATAATAGATTACAAACAAGAAAACCAACCGATTATCAAATTTTAGAAGTACCAACTGATAACTTATATCTATCGGCGAATACCTTAATCGAAGGGACTCCCGAAATGGATATGTTATCTGTGAATGCTACGAATCCTTTAATCGCTGCTTTTTGGGAAACAACCTATAACGGTATTTTCCGTACAAATGCAGTACTAACTAACTTGGATAAACCGACAGACTATGCTTCAGGTGAAAAAGAACAATTTGAAGGAGAAGCCAAATTTATGCGTGCGCTATTTTATTTTGATCTGGTTAGGCTATTTGGCGACGTGCCCAAAGTTACCGGCATACTGTCTGTTGAAGAAGCAGCTAGTATCGGTAGAAGTGCCGAAGACGAAATTTTCGCCTTGATTATAGAAGACCTTGAACGAGCGATTGAAATACTTCCCCTGAAAAACGCTATTGAGAATGGAAGAGCAAATAAAGCGGCGGCCATCGCTTTACTGATAAAGGTTCATGTTTACCAACAAAATTGGGATCTTGCTAAAGCGCAATTGGATCGTTTCTTTAAGGAAGCAGGCTCTTCTTTTAGCTTGGTAAGTGATTTTAGCTCCTTATGGAAGATTGCATCAGAAAACAATACGGAAGTACTATTTTCATTGAACTACATTGACGGCTCGAATGGCCATAATTTATCCACGGCATTTCTGCCGAATTCAGGCGTTATTGGCATTGCCTCGCGCGGAAATGAAATTGCATTGCCTTCCTGGAGCCTACACAAGAATTATGTGGAGGGCGATAGGCGCAAAAGCCCAACCATTACGGAATGGTGGATTCCGCCAAACACACCTAATGTACCTCCTATTTGGTATCCCTATGTCAATAAATACGCCGTGCCACATACCCAAGGGCAATCAGGACTCGATTTACCGATTTTGCGTTATGCCGATATTCTACTCCTGCAGGCCGAAGTGCTATATCATCTCGGGCAACAACAAGAAGCATTGAATGCACTTAATAAAATACGAGCACGGGCCTTTGGAAATAGCGATCACAACTACACAACTGCATCAATTACAAATGAGCAAGACTTTTTCCATGTGTTATTTCTGGAACGGCAGCTCGAATTTGCGTACGAAAATGAGCGATGGTTTGACCTGGTTCGATCTGGAAAATTTGAAGAAGTTATGAAACAAGAAGAGCGATTATTTAATCACGCAAACCAAACACCCGTAAAAGTTACACTTAAGCCACAAGCCTATATGAAGCGTTTTCCCATTCCTCAACGTCAGATTGATCAATCGGCAGCAGGTATTTTGGTACAAAACGAAGGATATTAATTATAGACATAATAAAATGCCAAATCAAGAAATAATCTCCAATTCTACATCTTACCACAAGCCACGTACCCAATATTTCAAGCATTGGTTTGCCTCTTTAGGTCCCGGAGTTATTACAGCAGCGCTTGTATTCGGTCCGAGCAAAATGACAATTACCTCTAAACTAGGTGCAGACTATGGTTTCTCTTTATTATGGATTGTGGTTTTAGCCATTTTTTTTATGGCGATCTTCACTCATATGGGTGCGCGGATCGGCATCGCTGCACAGGAATCGCTATTGGGTGTGATCCGTAAAAAATGGGGTAAAATTTCCGCTATAATTATCGGTTTAGGGCTATTTTTAGTAGCGACGTCCTTCCAAGCCGGAAATGCCATCGGCGTAGGGATTTCCATTGCTGAAATCAATAATAGTTCTATTCCTATATGGATTATACTTTTTAACATCATTGGAATCGTGCTGTTATTTTTTCGCGGTTTTTATAAAATATTGGAAAGGTTGATGATTCTATTGATTGCGTTAATGCTCTTTTCGTTTATCGTCACTTTGTTCTTTGTTAAGCCTTCTGTTGAGGACATTATTACGGGATTCGTTCCTTCCCTCCCCGCGGGATCAATCGGTCTCGTTATCGCATTTTTTGCTTCGTGCTTCTCTATTGTTGGTGCATTTTACCAATCTTATTTAGTGCAGGAACGTAAAAAAAACACATTGGCTACGGACGGCCATCGAAATGGAAGTATGACAGGCATTATTATGCTGGGACTAATGAGCGCTATGGTCATGATCTGTGCAGCGGCCGTTTTGCATGCGGAAAAATTACCCGTGAATAATGCTTCGGACATGGCGCGGGCACTTGAGCCGTTATTTGGAAGATACGCATCCAGCTTATTTTTGATGGGACTTTTTGGCGCTTCCTTCTCCTCCTTAATTGGAAACGCGACGCTTGGTGGCACTCTGATAGCAGACGCATTTGGCTTTGATTATCAGTTGGATGCCAAAGCAGTACGTTTTTTTATCGCCTTGGTTATGCTTTTTGGAAGTGCCATTGCCATTGTTTTTGGGAAGCTTCCTTTGGAGCTTATTGTATTTGCTCAAAGTGTAACCATATTCCTCGTGCCCTTCATTGGCATCGCTATGTTTGTTATATCGAATGATACCCACATTATGGGGACGCTTGTCAATACAAAACCTACCAATTTTTTCGCCTCTATAGGTTTGATTGTCTTAATTATGCTGGCTATCAGCAATGCCAATGAATTATTCTTAAAATAAAATGATGATGCAGAATTTAGAATTATTAGAACAAAAGCTATACGAGCCTTCAGCTTCCTTAATCGCAGATATGTCTCAAATAGATGGTGACATTATGATCTTGGGTGCTGGTGGAAAAATGGGACCAAGTATGGCAAAAGCGGCGCATGTAGCCTCCAAACTTGCCGGTAAAGACCGACGAGTGATTGCAGTATCCCGATTTTCAGATGGGGAAAGCAGGGATTTGCTTCAAGCAAGCGGCGTCGAAACCATTACGGCGGACCTCTTAAACGAAGATCACTTACAGTCACTTCCGGACGTTGAGCATATTATTTACCTCGTAGGACAGAAATTCGGAACGACGGGCAAAGAACCGTTTACCTGGATCATGAACACCTATTTACCAGGTAGAATAGCCGAGCGCTTCAAAAATTCGCGTATGGTTATATTCTCTACCGGAAATGTCTACCCCTTATCATTGGTAACTGCAGGAGGATGCTCAGAAGAGCAAAGTCCGGAACCTATTGGGGAATATGGACAATCGTGCCTCGGACGGGAGCGGATCTTCCAATTCTTTGCTGAGAAATATCAAATTCCCACCTTGATTTATCGCCTCAATTATGCTATTGATTTACGATACGGTGTTCTACTGGAAATTGCCAAAGCAGTGATGGAAGACAAACCTATTGATCTTCGTATGGGGAATGTAAATGTCATCTGGCAAGGAGATGCCAATGAGATTGCGTTGAGATCTTTGCTCCACTGTACCGTACCCGCTAAAATTTTAAACGTCACGGGGCCGGAAACTGTTTCTATTCAATGGTTAGCGAACCAATTCGGTAATTTATTAAACAAAACTCCCCGTTTTATTAACGAAACTCAGCCAACTGCCCTTCTTAGCAATGCATCAGCGGCCCATCAGTTATTCGGTTATCCGAAAGTAACCTTAAGGCAAATGATCGAGATCACCGCTAATTGGTTAAATCATGGCGGAAAAACCATCGAAAAGCCGACGCATTTTCAAGAAAGACAAGGCCGATTTTAAGACCAAACAACATTATCACATGAGCTTTCAATATTTATCAGCTGAGAAGAAATCGCTTTTACAAACGGGTACCGTTATTCCTGCGCATCCACTAGCGCTGAACGCCGATAGGACTCTAAATGAATTCTATCAACGTCAATTGACGCGCTATTATATAGCATCCGGCGCAGGTGGAATAGCCATAGGCGTCCATAGCACGCAATTTGCAATACGATCACCCCATGTCAATTTATATGAAAAAGTGCTAGCTATTGCTGCGGACGAAATTGAGCGTAATCGTCCCCCTTATCCTTTTTTAAAAATTGCCGGGATCTGTGGCCGCACCGAACAGGCCATTAAAGAAGCGCAGTTAGCCAATCAATATGGTTACGATTTAGGCTTATTGAGTCTTGGCGGACTAAACGAATGGAGTGAAGATCAAATCCTGTTGCATGCAAAAGAGGTGGCGGAAATAATTCCTATTATCGGCTTTTATTTGCAACCAAGCGTGGGTGGCCGCATATTTAGCTATGATTTTTGGGCAAAATTTGCCGAAATAAAGCATCTCGAGGCCATTAAGGTTGCCCCATTCAATCGTTATCAAACCCTGGATGTCGTGCGCGCGCTATGTCATTCAAGCCGTAAAGATGACATTGCGTTATACACGGGTAACGACGATAATATTGTCGCCGATTTATTAACCACCTACGCTTTTCCCATCAATGGCAAGCTAGTTACCAAAGAATTTGTTGGCGGATTGCTGGGACACTGGGCCGTTTTTACAAGCAAAGCGGTGGCTCTACTGGAAGAAATAAAAACGTGTAAACGAACCAACTTTACCGGTGTTCAGGCATTACTTACCAAAGGTGTGCAAGTAACAGACATGAATGCGGTAATATTCGATTCAGCCCATCAATTTAAAGGTTGTATCCCGGGAATACACGAAGTACTACGAAGACAGGGCCTTTTACCCGGTCGTTGGTGCTTGGATCCTGAAGAAGACCTTTCAGCCGGACAAATGGAAGAAATTGATCGCATTTTTAATGCCTATCCGGATTTAGTGGATCACACATTTCTCCAAGATTTCTTAATTAAAGATTTGTCAAATGGAAAAAGATAGAACGATACAAATTATTGAAACCGATAGTGCTTTTGAAATTGAGAAGCTGATTCGTCCCTTTGGCTTTAAGGGGGCTTACCTCACCGAATTATGGCAAATTGTCACCAAACTAAGAGCTTCTTCCAGTTTAGAAAGTATCGGCCTGTCTAATCAAAGTATTTTATATGGAGACGCCGATTTATTTGTTAAGTATGGCGAAACAAAAGGTAATGCTTTGATGTATGCATTGACTAATAGCACTTTAAATCTGATTAAGGAAACGCCTTTTACTCATCCCATTTCTTTACAGGAGAAAATATTCCCTGATTTGATTTCAAATGGAAAATCCATCACGAACAAAGCCGATCTGCATATTAATTTTATACTAAACTCTTATGTGGGCATTGACCATGCAGCTTGGCTATTATTTGCTGCCGAACATGGTCTAGAAACTTTCGATGCGCTTATTCCGGCACCGTATCAGTCGGCACTATCCAGTAAAAGTGATCGGCTGGCAGTCATGTTCCAAATTCCTTATGGTATGCCCTTGGAACAGATTAAAGAAGCCGCCCAATCGGGTTATTTTGTTTTCAAAATCAAAACCGGTTATCCAGGCGATCAACAAACGATGTTACAACATGATCAAGAACGGTTAACACAAATTCATCAGGCACTTCAAGCTTATCGAACTCCCCATACCAAGGACGGTAAAGTACTTTATACCATGGATGCCAATGGACGATACGAAAAAAAAGAAACGTTTTTAAAGTATTTGCAACATGCTGAATCTATTGGCGCTGCCAAGCAAATATTATTGTACGAAGAACCGCTTATGGAATCAAATGAAGAAGACATTTCCGATGTGCCCATACGGATTGGTGCTGACGAAAGCGTTCATGATGAACAGGGGGCAATTGTTGCTATACAGAAAGGATATCGGGCTATTATACTAAAAGGAATTGCAAAAACGCTTAGCATGTCGATAAAAATCGCAAAAGCTGCTTGGGAAAAAGGAATCCCCTGTGCTTGTTCTGATTTAACGGTTAATCCTATTCTGGTAGACTGGCATAAAAATCTAGCGTGTAGGGTGCTTCCTTTCCCTGATATCGGCATGGGGCTGATCGAGACCAATGGTGATGTGAATTATATTAATTGGGAAAAGATGTGCACTTATCATCCTAAGAATAACGCGAACTGGACGAAAATCAAGCAGGGCGTGTTTTATTTAAATGAAGATTTCTATGCAACAAGTGGTGGTATTTTTGAAAGCGCTGAACATTATAGTTCTCTGCTTTAAACGCACGCTTTATGTATACATCTCATTAAACGTTCAAATAACAACTTGACATATGGAAAAGCAAACATCCAGAAGATCTTTCCTAAAAGACACAGCTACCTTAGCAACCGTAGCCGGGTTGATGAATCTATCAATCCCCTCGCTGGCTAATACCAAAAAAGTAAAAATGGGCTTTATTGGCGTTGGAAATAGAGGGACACAATTACTGCGTAGCTTTATGAAGCAAGCAAATTGTGAAGTTGTAGCCCTGTGCGATATTTATGAACCCTACTTAACCCGAGATGATAGTCGAGTTAATCAGCGATTTAAAGAAGAGAATGGGGCAAGAATACCGCAAATGGGCGAACAATTCCCTATGCAGGTGAAACGCTATAAAAATTATAAGGATCTATTGGCAGACAAAAATGTGGATGCTGTATGTATTGCTACACCGGATCATTGGCATGCCCTGCAAACCATCGACGCGATCAAAGCAGGAAAAGATGTTTATATTGAAAAGCCCTTAGGTATGACGGTTTATGAAGGACAGAAAATGCTGGAGGCCCAAAGGCAGAGCGATCGTATTGTCAGTGTTGGTCTGCATCGGAGAGCCTCTATCGTACATCAAAAAGCGGCTGAGATTGTGCAATCGGGTCGCTTGGGAAAAATTACCTTAACACGTTCCTACACCTTTAATAATTTATTCCCCCGAGGCATCGGGAAGCAAAAACCGGAAATCCCACCATCCGATTTTGACTGGGATTTATGGCTTGGTCCCCGGGCCTATCGGCCCTACCAATATAATATTGCACCCTATAAATTTAGGTGGTGGAGCGACTATTCGAGTCAAATGGCCAATTGGGGTGTGCATTATGCAGACTTGATGCGTTGGATGTTAGGGGAAACCGCCCCCATCGCCGTCTCAGCCATGGGAGGTAATTTTGTTGTTGATGACGACCGTACCATTCCGGATACCATGCAAATCTGCTTTGAGTTATCAAAAGGCACATTAGCTGTCTTAGGTATTTACGAAGGATCAAGTGGCAAACCTTTTCCTTATGGCGAACTGGAATTCAGAGGTACGAATGGAACGATGTACGTTAGTGATCGGGGTTATCGAATTTACCATACTACCGAAGGACAATTTCAGAAATGGGATCATTACCTAGAAGATGAGTCATTTGACTTAACACAAGCAAATCTTCCGAAAGGGTATTCATTAGATATTACCGAAAACATGGTAAGCGATTTTCTACATAGTGTACAAACAAGAAAGGAGCCTTGTTGTCCACTACAGGAAGGGCATTACTCTACGGTATTTGCACATTTGGCTAATATCGCATTGGAAAAGAAGCAACAATTAACCTGGGATCCGCAAAAGGAAGTCTTCACGAATCACGAAGAAGCGAATAAATACCTGCACTACGCTTATAGGAAACCCTATCATCTTTAAGTTTATACTCATCAACCATCGCGATCATGAAAAAAGAAATTACAGCTTCCCGACGTTCATTCCTAAAGAAAGCATCACTTAGTTTACTTACGACACTGCCGATAGCCGATGCCTTATGCAAAGCTAACCAATTAATCGATAATTCCTCCAGCATTCAGCTTCAAAGAGATGATATCATACTTTTTCAGGGAGATTCGATTACCGATGCCGGAAGAAAAAGAAATGATCATTCGATGAATAATCCCCTGGCACTCGGTTCGGGATATGCATTCTTGGTTACTTCTCAACTTCAATTTGATCATCCTGATAAACCAATGGTCTTTTACAACCGCGGTATAAGTGGCAATAAGGTGTATCAGTTAGCTGAAAGGTGGGAAGAAGACTGCCTAAAATTAAAACCAAACGTATTAAGCATATTGGTTGGTGTTAATGATTTCTGGCATACAAAAACCAAAGGCTACCAAGGAACCACTCGCGACTTCCGCCAATCCTATGAGCAACTTTTGAAAGCAACTAAAGCCCGCTTACCGCAAGTCAAGTTAATTATCGGCGAGCCATGGTATCAGCCTGGCTTCAAAGGAAGTCCGTATGAGGCACTGCATCCTGAGTTTGCCAGCTACCAATCAATTGTCAAAGAATTAGCACAACAATTTAAGGCTGCTTTTATACCCTATCAAGCGATATTTAATGAGGCGCGTAAGATTGCTCCTGATAATCATTGGTCATGGGATGGTGTTCATCCGACGGTAGCAGGTGCCTGGCTAATTGCGCATTCCTGGCAAAAAGCTATCGAAATTTAAATTATGAACAGATAAGATGAAAAAAAATGCATTGCGTGGCTACTCATTATTTACGGTATATTTCTTTTTTTTACCTGTAAGCATACAGATAAACAAGAGGAAGAAGCACCTATTTTCCTGCTGGATTCAACCTATGTAAGTGTAAATATTGTAGCGAGTCACTTAGATGTACCGTGGGAAATTACCAGCGGACCCGACGATGAAATTTGGTTTACAGAGCAATCAGGAAAAGTTAGCAAGATAGATGCTAAATCAGGTCATATCAAAACACTTCTTACGCTACCGAACCTTTACCGTGAACGGACCGCTGGATTATTGGGAATGGTAACACATCCAAATATGTCCGAAACTCCTTATGTTTTTATTGCCTATTCTGCGCGTAAAAGTGATCAAGTTCATGTTTCAAGGGTGGTTCGCTACACCTATGAAACAGATACATTGGTTCACCCCTTAACGATATTGGAATATCCGGCATGGAAAGGCCATTTTGGGGCCCGAGTAGCTATAGCTCCGGACGGTAAATTGATCATAGCCACGGGCGACGGCGCACAAAATGAGAATGCGCAAAATTTAGCCTCTCCAAATGGGAAGATACTGCGCTTTAATATAGATGGAAGCATTCCTTCAGATAACCCGTTTCCAAACAACGCAGTATGGGCTTGGGGTTTACGAAACCCACAGGGACTTGTTTTTAGTCCCAAGGGGATCTTATATAATTCCGACCATGGTGATGCCACAGACGATGAGGTCAATATTATCCAAAGGGGTGGCAACTATGGCTGGCCTAAAATAGCCGGATACGTCGACAGCCAAGAAGAACGATTATTTGCCCAGGATTCTATATTAGCACCGCCCTTACATGCTTGGACACCGACCATCGCACCCGCAGGTTTAGCTTATTACGCATCAGCTGAAATTCCCGAATGGAAAAATACATTGCTATTGGCAACCCTAAGGGTAATAGCCTATATGCGCTTCCGTTAAACAAAGAAGGGACGAAGGCCGATACGGTTTATCATTTTTTTGAACGCACCTTCGGTCGCATCCGCGCCGTATACGCGTCCCCTGACGGAACAGTGTATATGGCCACCAGTAATCGTGATTGGAATCCCAATGGATTTGCAGAAGAAAATGATGATCGCATTTTACAAATCAAGAAAGTAGACAAAAGCATATCAACTGCCAACCTTGTATTAAAAGCAAAAATCGCAAGTAATACTAAAGAGATGCGAAGTGAGGGAGAAATACTCTATACGAATTACTGCGCCTCATGCCATAAACCCAATGGTCGTGGTCTTACGGGGACCTACCCTTCGCTTCTGCATAACAAAGTAGTTGAAGGAGAAACAGCCGAATTCATTCGCTTGATATTACACGGAAAAAATGAAATGCCGAGCTTTTCCTTTCTTAATGACAAGGATTTAGCGATTGTATTAAGTTATGTACGAAAGAAGTTTGCGTCTAAAGGAAAGCAAATAAGCAAAGACGATATTAAAAAGGAGAGAGTGAACCATTAACATGGATACACGTATGGATACAGGAGAATACACATTCGATGCCATCGTAATAGGCTCCGGTATAAGCGGAGGCTGGGCAGCCAAGGAACTTTGTGAAAAAGGACTAAAGACATTGGTAATAGAAAGGGGGCGGATGGTTAAACACGTAAAGGATTATCCAACGGCTATGCTGGATCCGTGGCAATTTAAGCACCATAATAACAAGACGCGACAAATGGTTGAAGATAATCCGATTATCAGCAAACATTATGCTTTTGATGAGTCGACCGAACATTTTTACATTCGTGACGACCTCCACCCTTACATTCAAGAAAAGCCATTTGATTGGATTAGAGGTTATCAGGTGGGCGGTAAATCTTTGTTATGGGCAAGGCAAACGCAGCGCTGGAGCGATTACGAATTTGAGGCGCCCAAACGGGATGGTTTTGCAACGGATTGGCCTATTCGGTACGCTGACCTTGCGCCTTGGTACAGTTATGTCGAAAAATTTATTGGCGTTTCGGGCAATAGAGACGGCTTGGAGAACTTGCCTGACAGCGAGGTCCTTCCGCCTTTCGAAATGAATGCAGTGGAACTGCATATTAAGGATAAAATTAAACAAGAATTTCCGGATCGACCCGTAATTATAGGACGATGTGCCCATATTACAAAACCGGAAGACATCCATCTACGACAGGGAAGAGCAACCTGTATGGCCCGATCACTTTGTCAAAGGGGGTGTCCATTCGGTGCCTATTTCAGCTCCAATGCCTCTACCCTTCCCTGGGCTGAGAAAACGGGAAATTTGACCATCCAGCCAAATACCGTTGTCCATTCCATTATTTACGACGAAAAGTTGGGAAGAGCTACCGGCGTAAGAACCGTTGATACGATTACGAAGAAGGAAACGATCTATAATGCCCATATAATATTTGTGAATGGATCTACCTTGAACAGCAATCTTATTTTATTGAATTCCAAATCAAGTAAATTCCCGAAAGGTTTAGGAAATCTTAATAGTCTCATGGGTAGGTATATCGCCTTCCATAACTACCGAGGAAGAATAACGGCGACGATGGAGGGCTTTGAAGACCGTTATTATTATGGTAGAAGGCCAACACAGGTTTTTATGCCCTCTTTTAGAAACGTTTACCAACAGGAAACTGATTTTTTAAGAGGCTATATGATTGCCTTCAATGCCAGTCGATCAAGTTGGAATAAGTCGGCAAATGGGATTGGTCAGCACTTAAAAGATAGCCTCACCGAAGCTGGCCAATGGACGATATCTATGATGATGCAGGGAGAAACGGTGCCGATTTACGACAATCATATTCGATTAAGTACAACAACGAAAGATCAGTGGGGTGTACCATTGTTAATCACTTCCATTGATTATACAGAAAATGATGAAAAGTTGATGCGCGACTTTCTGCGAGAGGGTGCTGCTATGTTAGAAAAAGCTGGCTGTAAAAATATAAAGACAGCAGACCAAAAAGAGGTTGGTAATCGCAATCCGGGACTTGAAGTGCATGAAATGGGAGGTGTACGCATGGGGAACGACCCGGACACATCCTTGTTAAATAAATGGAATCAATTACATCATTGCAAAAACGTATTCGTTACGGACGGTGCCTGTATGACTTCCACAGGCAATCAAAATCCATCATTGACTTATATGGCGCTTACCGCACGTGCCGCTAATTATGCTGTTGAAGAATGGCAAAAAGGCAATCTTTGATCGCCTTTTTGTTAAACAAGATAGATTAGGTTCTTTCGTAAAGAACCACGCCGTTAACAAGGGTATAATGAATATTAAAATCGGCATCAAAAATTACCAGGTCTGCATCTTTCCCTACGCTGATCGACCCCTTTCGATCCAACACATTCATAATGCGTGCAGGTGTATAGCTTAACATTTTTACCGCTTCCACTAAAGGTACCTCCGCTACGTTCACCATGGTTCGGAGTAAACGATCAGCAGTTGCGACGCTACCTGCGAATGAACTTCTATCCGGCAACTTAGCCACATCATCTTCAACAATAACCGCTAAACCATTTTCTTTACTACCTAAAATACTAGGGCCGGGAGGCATAGCAGCTCCACGCATTGCATCCGTGATCAAAGCAATCCTGTCGGGACCCTTAATCTTGTAAACTAATTTCAACAAAGGTGCGGGAAGATGTACACCGTCGGCGATGATCTCGACATCCATTTCATCAATCAGAAAGGCAGCTTCTATTACACCTGCATAGCGAAAGGCATTCTTCCGTGTCACACTTGACATTGCAGAGTATAGATGGGTCGCCAAGGTGTATCCATTTTCAAAGGCTTCCACTACCTCTTCATAAATCGCATCTGTATGGGCAACCGATGGAATAATATTATGTTGCCGAAGATAACGGCCGAATTCGATGGCTCCTTTTCTTTCAGGTGCGGCACTCCAGCGGACGATCGCATTAGATGATTGCACAATTTCGCGATACTCATCGGGATCAGGATCTCGAATGTACCGCGGATCTTGGGCTCCCCGCTGATTCATCGAAAAATAAGGGCCTTCAATATGTAAACCTAAAAATGCCGCACCACGTTTATTTTTGAGATGTGCTTCTTCATAAACCTTCAATGTATTCAGGAGATTTGCCTTATCACTTGTCAAGCTTGTCGCAACCATCGCCGTCGTACCAAATTTCACGTGCGTTTCTGCTACTTTGAGAAAGGCTTCTACTTCACCGTCCATAAAATCTGCACCACCACCACCATGAATATGCAAGTCGATAAACCCTGGCGAAAGATATTTGCCTTTTGCATCTATATGAATCGCATTCGGTATTTCTATATCTTCCTCCAATATATCCGCAATTTTCCCATTTTTAATAAGCACAATCGCTTGGTCTATCACTCGTTGCGGGCTAATCAATTTTGCACTATAAATTTTTATTGTTTTTTCTGTCATATAAAATTATGCCGATACACCGGCCTTTAAGTTAAAACCACTTTCTAATTTTATGTCCATATGCTGCGTAATAAATAAGATATAAATAACAAGGAAATAAGACCCAATAAGCCATTCGAAGATTAAAAGCATCGGCAAAATAACCGTAAGCTAAGGGCAAAATAGCGTTACCACAGAGGCCCATAATCAATAAAGAACCGCCTAATTTAGTGAATCGCCCTAATCCATCGAGTGCCAATGGCCATATCCCGGCCCATATCAAGGAATTGCCGAAGCCTAATAGCACGACAAACCATATCGATATGTCGGTATGATGGCCTAATATAGACACATTTCCCCGAGCAAAAATTATTAAGAGTGTTAAGGCAGCTCCAAGAAGGGTGCAAATGCGTAATGCATTCACCTGGCTGATCCACCGGGGAATACAGATAATGCCTAAGCAATAACCACAGATGGTGACAAATAAGGTATAAGATGGGAAAACTTTCGCCTCCAACAAGGGAATATCCATAGAGCCTGCATAATTAATGATCGTATCTATTGCAATTACCTGCGTGCCGACATGGATAAATATAGCCACAGCGCCCAAAATTAGATGCGGAAATTGAAAAATGCTATGTTTATCACTATTCGCCGCTGCTACCTGCTCATCCTCTTCTTCCGTATTGATTTCAGGAAGTGGCGAGTACCGCACGCCCAAACCAATTAAAACAAGCGTTATTCCAAGAACCGTGTACGGGGCAATAACCCTTCGTATCAGCTCATCCAGCTCTTGCGCTCGTTCGGCAACTCCCATATGTGTTAACTGTTCAAATAAGGCCTGATCTGTTGGTTTCAAAATAACGGCAGCAAATAAAATCGGCGCTAATATTCCGGCGCCTTTGTTACAAATCCCCATGATACTGATGCGTTGAGCGGCCCGTTCTTTTGGCCCCAAGATCGTGATGTAAGGATTCGCTGCCGTTTGCAAAATGGCCAGGCCGATACCGATCGTAAATAAGCCTAACAAGAAGATGCCATAGGTTCTACTGAGGGCTGCAGGCACAAATATCAGCGCTCCCAAAGCCATCGCAAAAAAGCCGACCATCATGCCTTTTTTGAAACCCAGGGCTTTCAATAAATAGGAAGCGGGTACCGACATGACAAAATAGGCGATGTAAAACGCGAAGGCTACTAAATATGATTGAAAATGCGTAAGCTCGCAGGCAATCTTAAAATAAGGAATAAGGATCGCATTTACCCAGGAAACGAAACCAAATATAAAAAACATTAAACCAATAATCAGAATGGAAATCGTGGTATCTTTCTTGGTCAACGTACTTACAGTTACTGTTTTCATTGTTTGTCTTTATAATCTTTCTGCAATAGGCAATATATCTGCCGGTCCTTAAATATTTAATCCAGCGTAGGCTCCCAGCCTGCTTCATAGCTTCGTTTCCAGAATTGAAGCGCTTCTTCATTCGCTAAAATATGCCCATTGGTAGGGTCCGTTTTTAACAGGCCACCTGCACGCTGCGCGATATTTCCCAGTTGCACCAGCAGGGTACTTTTGTGTCCACTTACTATATCTGCATTTAAATCCGTTCCCTTCTTTATTGCATCAAAAAAATTCTGAATGTGCAGTGCATCGAGAGCCTGCGAAGGATTTGTAAGATTTCTCGTATCGATTTCCTTGCTGTTTTTTACTTCCTTTACTAACTTATTCTGAAGATCATAAACGGCATAACCATTATCACCATTGATTTGTAAAGCACCATTTTCACCATAAAAAATGACACCCACGCTTGCTCCTTCTATGGTGCGTCCATTACAGCTCCTTCCCTCCCATGTAATGGTACCTTGTTCGCCAAATTCCAAGGCTATCACTTGCGTGTCAGGCGTTTCCCAATCGTCTTGATAACGATATCTTCCTCCAGCGGAAGTCACTTTGGTTGGATAATCAACTTTCAGTCCCCAACGCGCCAAATCAACCATATGCGTACCATTATTTAGTGCTTCTCCGGTACCCCAGTGCCAAAACCAATGCCAATTATAGTGCAATATATTGTCCTTATATTCTTTCCGAGGTGCCGGGCCCTGCCAAAGATCAAAATTCAGCCATTCGGGTACGGCAACTTTCTTACCGATACCAATCGAGGGTCGATTATTGGTATACCAAGTTTTGCAAAATAAGGTTTTCCGATAATGCCGTTATGTAAGTCTGAAATTCCCGCAGCTACATTTGGCCACGATCGGCGTTGATTCCCCATCTGAACCACATTTTTATACTTTTCCGCAACTTTCACCAATAATTCACCCTCGTATGGATTATGGCTACATGGCTTTTCCAAATACACATGTTTTCCTGCTTTAGAAGCTAAAATAGCAGCAGGCGCATGCCAATGATCGGGTGTTGCAATGACCATCGCATCTACCTCTTTCCGATCTAAAACCTTTCGGAAATCTCCTTGACTTTTCGGCTCTCGGGATTGGTTTTTAGCTACTTGACTGATACACTTAGCCGCTGCCCTTCGATCAACATCGCAGATGTAAACTACTTCACAATTTGGTTGACTAGAAAAATTGTTTGCTAATGCCAGCCCTCTTGCATTTACCCCCATCATCGCGACATGGACCTTCTCATTTGCACCTACGATATTCGCATAACTCTTCGCAGAAAAGCCTGGCAAGATGCCGCCAAAGGTAATAGCCGAGGTTCCGATTGCGGCCGACTTCAGGAAAGATCGGCGGGATTTGTTGAATTGATTCATCATAATTTCGCTCTCCGTTATTGATTAACTCAAAATGTATAATTTGGGTTTTGTTCTAATGCTTTATTGCGATCCCATGCTTCTCTTGGAATCGGGAATACAATGGGTCGGGTATGTAACCAAGGTTTCTGATCAACATTTAAGTCGTTAATATTCGGTCTTTCCTTCCTTATAAAGTCGATGAAACGACCTCTTCGATTGAGATCTGAAAATCCACCCGTCGGTTCCCATATAAATTCCACCCGTCTTTCTTTAAAGATTGCATCTAGGGTTTCTTCCTTTCCTAGACCAGCCGAAAGCTGGTCCAACCCGGCTCGTTCGCGGACTTTATTAATTTGTACTATGGCATCCGACGTTCTTCCAATTTCGTTGAGAGCCTCGGCATAATTCAATAAAGCTTCCGAAAAACGCATGATCGGTGCGTTAATCCCCGAATTGTTGATAGTAGGTTTTTCCCAATACTTCGTTACAATATATCCCGTTTTCGACCAACCTGTCGGCACTTCATTTGGCATCACAAAAGCAGGCATATTTTGATGAGGTTCTCCCGGACCGATAATTACGTCCCAATACCGTTTATCTTTTATCTTGCCTTGATCATCCTTTTCAAATGTATTTACCCAGTGTTGCTGTGGTACAAAATTGCTCCAGGCAGCTCCTCCGGTAAATTCAGAAGGCGCACCGCGGGGTGCTGTTCTCTTCACTAAATTGTTCCCTTCACTATCTTGCGAAGGTCTGAACTGCGTAGAAAATAGGATCTCTTCATTATTTTCGTTTTCCTCGCTGAATACATCTCTAAACTTGGGTACCAAGCCGTGAACACCTAACTGTATCAGCTCTTCCCCATAGCCAACCACATCTTCATACTTTTCTTGCCACAAAGCGGCTTTAATAAGCAAAGCCAGGGCCGATCCTGTTGTTGCTTTTCCAACATTATTACCTGTCCAGGTCTTCGGCAAAGCGGTCTTTGCCGCCAAAAGATCCGATTCAATTAATGCCCAAACCTCTTCGGCACTTGCACGAGATACTTCCAAATTAGAAGAAGCATCTAGGATTTCAGTAATTAGCGGTACACCTCCCCAATAAGTAACCAGCCGATAATAAAATAAAGCTCGTAAAAACTTTGCTTGCCCCAAGATAAGTTGTTTGGACTCTTCAGCGATATTTTCCATAGCGCTAACCTTATTAATTACTATATTTGCTCTACTTACACCAAGGTAAGCTCCCATATACATATCTCTTAGAATTGTATTGGTTGCGGGAAAAGCCAAGGTGTGTAGTTCGATTCGGTTAGCACTTCCATCCATCTCGTACATATCACCTGCAATTGCCCATTCAACATCCGCTGCATCTCTTACATTGCTAAAGGTTTCCTCTCGCTGTAACATACCATATGCGCCATTTAAACCGCCCTGTGCATCCGATTCGTTAAGGTAAAAGTTTTCCTCTGTTAATGTATCTTTTGGTGATAGGGATAGAAATTTATCGCCACAAGACATCAAAATGAAAAAGGTTAAAAAACCGAGTATATAGGTTGTTTTCATTTTTTTATTTTTAGTATGTAACTCCATGTCATTCATTAAAGTCCGACTCTTAGTCCTAACATATACGTTCTTGGTATAGGATATACCCCGTCGTCAACACCCGAAGCCAATGGACTCGTACTACCGATTTCCGGGTCGAAGCCGGAATATTGTGTAAAGGTTAGTAGGTTTTGAGCGCTCACATAAACGCGAATCCGTTTGATCAAACCCTCATCGGCGAATAAACCGCTAGGCAAGCTGTAACCCAAGGTCACATTGCGTAGGCGAAGAAAATCTCCTTTTTCAATGTAAAAAGAAGAAACATTGGCATAATTTCCGTTGGCATCGGTATAAGTCAATCTTGGAACCGTATTACCGCCATTCTCGGGTGTCCATCGATTTAGAACCTCCGCCGATGCATTAATGACACCACTCCCTCCAAAGTATTTAATCGGGTAGGTCGAAAATTTGTTTACATGAAAAATCTCATTCCCTGCAACTCCCTGTAACAAAATATTCAAATCGAATCCTTTATAAGAAAAATCCATATTTGCACCATATGTTAACGACGGCCAAGGACTTCCAAGCTTGACACGATCCGCATCAGACAATACACCATCCCCATTTACATCTCTAAATCTAAAATCGCCTGCCTGTGCATTCGGCTGCAGTGCTTTATTCACTTCCTCATCCTGTTGATAGATTCCATCTACTATATATCCTCTAAAATATCCGATAGGCTCGCCAACTTCGGTGTATGATGAGCTCATACTCGTAAAACCGACTGTTGGTCCAGTGATAGGACGACCCGTCCCCAATGATAATACTTCATTTTTCAGTGTTGCCAAATTGAAGCTCACATCGTATTTAAATTCGCCGCTGTTACCATTATATCCCAGTAGTAATTCCAATCCCTTATTCCTAACCTTTCCACCATTTACGGATGGTGCGCTCTCAAAACCTGCCTCCATCGACACCGGTAAACTTACCAACATATCCTTCGTATCTTTAATATAATACTCTGCGGTCAGATACGCGTGATCATTTAAAAAGGAGGCATCAAGTCCGATATTAATCTGCTCACTCGTTTCCCATTTTAGGTTTTGATTTCCCGGGCGGATCATACTTGCGCCAATCGCTAAGCCTTGATCCGGACCTAGCACATAATTATCGCCCACTCTTCCCAATCCGATTGTACTCGCATAGCTAAAGGCGCCAATAGCGTCGTTTCCTAACTGTCCCCAACTGGCCCTTAATTTCAATGAGTTGATCGCTTTGATCTGCTTAAAGAACGTTTCTTCCGAAATATTCCATCCTGCCGAGAAAGAAGGAAAGTTTCCCCATTTATGATTCGGACCAAAATTAGAAGAGCCATCCCGGCGAATACTTGCCGAGAAGAGATATTTATTTCGGT
Organism: Olivibacter sp. 47; assembly: GCF_030372825.1. Classification (NCBI taxonomy): domain Bacteria; kingdom Pseudomonadati; phylum Bacteroidota; class Sphingobacteriia; order Sphingobacteriales; family Sphingobacteriaceae; genus Olivibacter; species Olivibacter sp. 47. Next base: position 2,267,606 of record NZ_JAUCNR010000001.1, on the reverse strand, counting down.
AAGTATAATTAATGCGGCCCAGGTAAGAGGCCAAGGAATATACGGATCCCGTGCCATTGGCTCTGCGTTCTAATTCGGCACTACCATTGATAATCTGAAGATTCTCGTTCTGGAAATCTCTAGCCGTTACACCGATCCAGTCGTTCGTGTTTTTTTGTGCCGTTTGACCAATAACCGCTGAAATATTATGCTCATTAAAGGCCTTATTAAATGACAAGGTATTTTCTATCAACCAATTCAATCCCTGCGTATACGTTTCTCCCAAAATAGCTTGTAAGTTGCGATAATGACCTCTTTCAACTTTAGGTTCCCAAGTGGTGCTTCTATTATTATTGGCGTCAATGCCAATGCTCGTCCGCCATTTCAGGCCATTGACGATTTCATATTCTCCATAGGCATTTCCATACATCCGCATATTTTTCAGAAAGTTTTCCATCGACTCTGCGCGGAGAATGGGGTTGTCACCTTGGGTAGAATAATAGGCTGAAGAACCGTTAACGACGTCTCTTAAACCCAGTGTGGGGTAAAATTGTTGTGCAAGGTTAAAGATACCCAGCCGAAAATCTTCATTGCGCTGCCCTTTACTATGGGTATAAGCAAAAGCCAAGGTTCCTCCAAATTTTAGTTTATTGCTCACATTGACATCCACATTGGCTCTACCCGTATATCGCTTACTCCATGTTTCGATTAAAGTCCCTTGTTGATCCCGATAGCCTAAAGAAAGAGCCGCCTGCACTTTTTGAGATCCGCCACTTACATTCACATCGTAGTTCTGTAAAGGAGCAGTGCGGAACACCTCTTCAATCCAATCGGTTCCCTTACCGAACGAAGCAGGATTAGCCCATTCGGGATTAGGGGTCATATTCGAGTTACTATATAATTCGTTAGCCAAGGTGGCAAATTCTTCCGCATTTAAAAACCGTGGCTTCTTCCACAGTTGCTGCAAACCACCATATGCATTTAGTTCAGCTGTCGTTACCCCTTCCTTTCCTCTTTTGGTCGTAATTAATATTACTCCATTTGCTGCTCTAGCGCCATATATAGAAGCAGCCGCCGCGTCTTTTAAAATCTCAATCGATTCGATATCGTTTGGATTTACGATTGACATTCCATCAACTCGATCGGTACTTCCACCGACGGTCATACCGCCACCGCCAACTGGGAATCCATCAATTACGTATAAAGGTTCATTCCCACCAGTCGTACCAACACCACGAATGCGGACGGAAGTTGCACCACCCGGGGCACCCGTTGTTTGACTAATCGTAACCCCGGGGACTTTGCCTTGGATAGCGCCTGTAAAAGAAGCAGATGCCACTTTCTGCAATTCAGTAGCCTTAACAGAAGATACGGAACCGGTAAGTTCTTTCCGCGATTGCGTACCATAACCAATCACTACGATCTCCTCTAAGCTGGTAAAGTCCTCTTCCAAACGAACTTGTAAAGATCGCCGTCCCAGCAAACTAACTTCTTGTGGCTTATATCCTACAAAAGTAAATAGGAGTGTCTCCTTCCCTGTCAAACGCCTGAGTTGGAATTTGCCGTCTAAATCGGTTGAAGTACCTGCCACCCCACCTTTAACCTTGACACTGACCCCGGGCAGCGGAGATCCATCGGAAGCGGTTACGTTACCGACTACATCAATAAAATCTTGCCTATTCAACCTGTTGGTTTGCTGAGTACGTGCCATTACTTCTTCTCCAAGAAGTAACATCCATACTACGCTAAGAAAGAGAGCGTAATTTTTTCTTCTCATAAGTTTTAAGGTTAAGTTTGTGAGTTTGTGGTTTACATATAAGATTTTATTTATTTCAAGAAATATTCAAAGAACAAGTAAGCAATTTCATTTGCCTCGTTATTCGGCTCATGTGTAGGCCTATTGTGCATAGCGACACGATTATCATAGCCAAACCTGTGGTTTAGTGCTATGATCCGATTTAATGTGTGCCATCGGTCCGGCGGATCCTCGGCACCTCCTAGTACTAAGAAAGGTCTCGGTACCATAAGTGCATGCAACTCATGCAGATTATATCCATTCTTAATAAGCCAGGGATATAATCCAAAAGCCGGATTTTCCTTACTTATCAAGCCGCGTTTTCGCCATGGTTTTGGATGATAACCCAGGTACCAAGGCTCCCAATAATTGATCGATTCACGATCATGCTGAAATAAAATTCCCGGATCTGACCATACGGCGCAAGCAAAACGATCGAACAAGCAAGAAGCGAACATGGCCCATTTACCACCAAAGGAATGTCCCATAATACCTATCTTATCGGATGAAACCTCCGGAAAGTTTGCCAATGCATAATAGGCATTAGCGGCTGCGTAAGCCAGCATGGATAAAGGTTGTACCTGCGCATGCTTTATATTCGGATAAAACAGGGAAAATTCTTTTCTTTCTGAAGTGGCTGAAGTTCCAATAGATAACGTTATAAAGCCTCTTTTTGTTAACTGCAGAGCGAAATCACGATTTGGTTTTCCTTTACCTATAGCCGTTTCCGGTTCATAAAATACGGTGATAACTGCCGGCTTCTTTCCCTTGGTTTTTGGCACCAATAAATAGCCGGTTGTTTCCTCCGTTGGCGTCCAGTAAAATTTCACTTCACACTCAAAGTAGCTTTCTTTTTCATTGGTATCGATAATTGACAGTTGTTGCTTCTTGAGTAAGGCCGGCCAATTTCCCATCAGACTATCCCAGCGCTTTTTTATTTCCAGTTGGCGCTTTGAGAAGTCTTGCACGGTGGATACACTATCGCCATTGTAAAAGATGTTGAGTGGTCGAAGTGAATCTTGTTTATCCTTAAACTCTTGTGGTGGGCTAAAATAGGGAGCAATTTTTTTCCATATCTTTTCTTTTTGGCTATTAAACAATGTTGTTTCCTGCGCATTTAACGAAAATGCGAAGCCTAGATATAGTCCCACCAGTATCCATCTCTTATAGTCACGTTTTACCATTGCCTTCATTTTATTGCATAATCTCATGCAGAAAGACGGCGGCCCCTGCCCTGCTTTTACTTAGATCAGCAGCTTCCATAAAGGCCAATATTTCCAGTGTCTCTTCTTCTTGAACAGGGGGCCGTTTTGTTTCAAAGAACTGCACGATTTCTTCCAATAAGGGTTGATAACCTTTGTATGGGCCAATTAACTGGATTCCGGTTGTGCCAAAAGCAGTCCCCCCAAAATCACGTTTTCCCTTTCGGATCCCTCTGAAAGTTCCCAAACGTCCATCGCTCCAAGTACCTACCACGATGTCAGTGTCCGGTGTAGAAGTTCTGGTAACTGATTTACATCCCCTTCCCATCACGGCATAAAGCGTTTCCACGCCATGTATGCCATACCAAAACAGGTCAGGATGTGTGGCTTCCAAGGTAGCAGGGCTATAGGTATCTGCGCCCGTGACATCGCCAATCGACTTCACTTCCGTTATTTCTTTAATATGCTCGGCATAACGCAAAGAAGAAGCGGAAAATACCGGAATTCGCTTTTTCCTCGCGTATTCGAATATTTTCTTTGCATCGCGATAGGAAGCGGCCATGGGTTTATCAATAAAAAGAGTTTTTCCGGCATCGATGACGGGAATAGCTTGCTCGAGATGCAGGCGACCATCATTAGTTTCCAATAATACGTGGTCAACCTTCTTCAATAAATCAGCAATAGAATCTACAATTTCTATTCCTAATGTGCTGATCTCTTGCGTATAACCGGCTATTCTTTTGGCGCTACTTTCAATATCTCTACTACCATAAGGATAGGCAGCAATAATTCGATAGCCCTTTAATGCTGCATCCGGTGTAGCCGCATTTAAGGCTTTGGCAAAGGCAATACTATGCGATGTATCTAAACCAATGATTCCTACCCGTTTTCCATTCACATTTTTGAAACTTGCTTTGCCAGTCAGCGGAAGATTGAGCAGGCTGATTGACAAGCTCGAAATAGCTGCCTTTTTGATAAAGTCTCTTCTTGGAATACTATTCATAATTTATTTTTATACAACGTGTACGTACACGAATACTTTTAATAATAAAATAAGCTGTCTTATAAATTCTATTCTATTCTATTCCCAATAAATATACTCAGCTAATGTTTATAATAACGGTTACGTTACCGCAATTTACGAAAAGATATTTCAAATGCAAATTGTTTTTAAAAATTTCAAGGTTATTAATTATGGTAGAAGCGATAATTCTCTTTGGTTACAATATCAATGGGCATAAATTGATCTTCAATTCGCCGTTCGTGCAGATCTGTATAGCGATGGAGTGTCATAATACCTCTATAACCTTGTTCCTCAGGCTTCTGACAGATTAAAAATTGAATGATACCTAATTCGAGGTATTTAATATTTTCTTTTAAGAAATCATATCCGATGAGCACCTTAACAATGCTCTTCCGTTCGAAATAATGGGCAACAGCAGAGACTCTGGAGTTTGTTACAAAAACGCCTTCTATCCCCTTCTGCTCGCTAAAAACTTTATCTAAAGCATCTTCTATGGAAGAAGAATCTGTTTGTTTAATATCCAGCTTTAAAATTTGAAGCTTTTTGTTATTTTTTTCAAAATAAGCGCGGAATCCCTCCTCTTTCCGAAGGAGGTGGTGGTATTGATCGAGTTCCTTTGATACGTTTATCAATAATACTTTGCCCGTTTTGACGGCAAAATCCATCAATTGCGCTGCCTGATAGCCACTACAAAAGAGATGCGGCCCGATATAACAGACACTGTTCTGCCCGGGTACATCCGAATTGATAAAAACATAGGGAATTTTGCGTTCATTGCAGCGTGTGGTTAATTGTATTGCTTCTTCGACAAATGATGGTGCCACTAATAGCCCGTCGACAGCTTCCTCGAGAATTAAATCGACCTGCTTTAGGAACGATTGTTTATCATTAAGGTCAAAAAAAAATTTCAATACCACAATGCCGTATTGTTTTAATGCTTTGGCGGCTCTATCAATACCGGATAGCGGAGCCTCCCAGAAATCCGTTTCTGTAGAACTAGGAATTAACACGGCATATTTTGAAACTTTCTTTGATGCTAATCGACTTGCAATAATATTTGGCTTATAATCGAACTCTTTAATGATATCGTTTATCCGCTTCTTGGTTGCTTCCGATACACCCTTGCGATTGTGCAAAACACGATCAACAGTAGCGATTGAAACATTAGCCAAACGTGCAATCTGCTTGACACCAAATTCTTTATTTTCTAACGATTTGCTCATAGTATCAACGAAAGTATCTTTTTATTAAAATTAAAACAAATTATCTGGCTGTATTTAATAAAGAAATGCCGGCGCCACTTACGTTGTATCGTCTAAAAGCAACCTATCCCATACTAACTTTTATTTAAAGTGTTTCAATCTCCTTCTCTGCCAGTTGCTGATAGATAGCCTCACTGATCGTACTCTTGGGAGCGTCTGTATTATTGAGATTACACCAAAAGAATATTTTGACTGTTGACCATTTTCCATTCAACGGATTAATAATAACGCTCGGTGCTTTCCGCTTAAACACGTGTTCATTATCCAGAATGATGGTTTTGATCATCTCTACAATTTCCTCTTTATTAAATGGTTTGGCAATAGTTACCGTTAGGCTAACGCGAATATTATTATTACTTAGGGTCCAGTTGATGATATTATTAGAAAGTATATCACCGTTTGGTATGATAATTTCGGCGCCATCATCGCTTAACAAAGTGCTTGAACGAATACCTATTTCTTTTACCTTTCCTTTTCGATTTCCTAATTCAACAACGTCACCAATGCGGATCGTACGATCAAAAATCAAAATAATCCCAGAAACAAAATTGCTTACTATGCTCTGTAAGCCTAAGCCGATACCCACACCTAAAGCACCTAACACTACGGTGATTTTATCGACTGGCAAACCCGATGCTGCAACTGCTAATAAAAAACCGGCAATAAGCAATACCAATCTGGTAATCAGCAACCTGGAGTGTTCGGCGTTGGCATTTTCGATGGTATCATCCCCTGTTTCGCCAAAAAAGTAGGCAACATATTTCTGCAAAAAGTTAGCCGTCCAAATAATTCCAAGAAATAGTAAAACACCGCCAAAGGTAAAAGAGAAGCTCCCTATTTTGCGTGGTGTGCTTAAAAACGAACCAATAACTTCGCTAAAGAATTCCAGAATATCTAAGTGAGCTGTCAGCAATACAAACCAAATGAAAACCGCAAGGTAAGATATAATGGTTGAAAACTCTTTGGCAATCCCCTCCCATTCGAAGTGATCGGCGTAACGTTTACGCATCCTACTTGCTTTAATTTGCAAAAGAAAGGCTTCGGTAATTAGACGTACGACTACAATGAGGGCAACCGTATGTAATAGCGCATATACACCGGTTGTATAAAAAATCTGCATAAGGGTGGTTCTTCCGAACATATTGGCTATAATAGCTAAGCCATTAAATAGCATATACAATGTTCCAGCTATAACCAATATGCGATAATTCCCCGCAATAGGCTTTAATTTACGCAACGCTATCACACCAAAGGCAGTAGACATTAAGTTGATCAATAAAATCATCCATCGTTGTGCCTGAGAAGAAACACCCAATAACCTCACTAAAGACAGCGCAATGAACAAGATGACAAATATGCCCCATGATAGCAAAGTCTCTCGAGGTAATCTTTTTAAAAATACTGTTGTAAGTATAATCAGTAATAAAAATTGGGTAAATTCTAAATACAAGGCCGGTGCCTGTAAATCAAAAATAGGTGCAAGGGCAAATATTAAGGTAAAGGCAGACAATATAGGAATTGGGGTTAATAACCTTAAATTAAGATCTTCCAAAATATCCATTTTCCCATGATTCTTAACGCTTTTGAAGTTATAAAACACCCATACAAAGAATAATAAACCCGTAAAGAGCAGGAGCACCCGGTTACTTCTTGTGTTTTTGAAATAATACGTATTTATTTTCTTTTCACTATCAAACATTTGATTAAACTCCGGATACTTCGCATCCGTTGTACTCGATCGCTTTTCCCACAAATAACGTTTCTCTTTGAGAAAGGCCTTTGGACCAATTGACTTTAGTTGCACATTGGTTTGGTATAAGAGCTCTTGGATTGCCAGTTCGTTGGTGGCTACATGCGCGCGCAGGCCGTTTAGCGTGTTTGTGGCCGCTCGAATGATGCTATCAGTTCCGACCCTTTTTAATCTTAGCGCCTTTATTTGAACACTAAAAGAATCGCGAAGCGCCTTCGTTCTAAAAATCTGTCGAATGACTGTATCTTTTCTAAGCGCCGCTATTTCTTTTTTAATGCCATCTAAATCTTTATCATACGAAAGGATAATGTCATTGTATCCGTTTGCATTATCGGTCATCTCATCCAATAGCGTTCTGAACATCTGCAAATTTTGCAGATTGAATGTTCGAACATTTAAAGACAAACGTTGTTTCAATAAACTGATGGTGGAGTCATCCGCAGCCAGCTTACTTTTTATTTCCGGAATACGACCAAAAGAGGCGGTTACGGTAGGCACCTTGTTTAAGGTTTCATACACACGTTCTAAGCCCTCCAAATAATCGCCGGTAGAAAGCATATTAGTATCTGCTAACAACGACGAGTCGTTTCTGGAACGCTCGGTTCTCAAGCTGCTCTGCGCACTTACCGTAACCGCTAAGAAGATAAATAGTATAAAAAAACAAGCTTTAAAGGCCTCATGGAAACCATTAATAGCTAATTGATTAGCTTTGTTCATATGGGAAATAGACAATCATATTTACTCAAGATAAAGATAGAACTTAAATAAATACAATCAAGCATATCATACTGCCCGCCAAAGACTAAATTTATTCCTTTGGAACAAACAGGACACTATTGGCTGCTATTTTTCCACTGGCTTTTTCATTGCTGATCTCCACGTAGCTGGCTTCGCTGTTTTTTATTGAATAATTACCCAGCCAAACCCACTCGCCGGAAGTCTGTCCTTCAATTTTGATATCCGCTAAATTCAGTGTTTTCGCTGTTTTTTGCTTACCATCAAACACGGTATACAAGAGCTGTGCACTGGAATTTTCGATTTTCGGAAAATAAGTATAAATGTCGTAGTTTCCGGGACTAAGGTCGGAAGACCTAAAGCGAGCCGTACTCCGTTGACTATGATCCGTCGAAATCAAATAGCTCGATCCAAAACCACCTCGCTTTTCCTCTTCCCATTTGCCGGTTAGCTGCACATCTTTCCGCTCCATGCTATTGATCCAGATGTCCGGTTTACGGCCATCACCCTTAGGATTATTCTTCCATAAGGCCTTTATTTCGTGAGCAGAAACGTCCTGTATAGCTTTTTTTCCGTCGATTGCCAAGCAGGCGGCAATAGCGGCTGACTGACTTAGTACCATAAAAACAGGTTCCATTCGGATGGACCCGTAGGCGATATGGCTAGCAGAAAGGCAAACAGGTACCAGGAGGTTAGATACTTCTGTCTTTTTCGGAACAATTGAGCGATAGGAAATTGGGAAGGGGGGAAAACCACCTACTTCAACATTTCCCTCGTTTTTAACCATACCATTAACCACCAGTCGATCACAGTTATGAGAATCCATCGTGTAAGCAGCATAGCCGATATCATCCTTTACCACCTCCCTCCCCTGGCAGTGATGTTGTGTCATCACTACTTCACCGATCATTCTTCTTGCTTCCCGTATATAAAGTTGCGGACTCCAGTTCCCGTGCTCCGTATACTCGTCTTTCGGATAGCCCCAAGCTAGCATTTCATTCCGAATGAATTCAGGAACCGATGGGTCATGCCCGACAAAATACAGAAGCCCTTTGGTATAATCTTCATGGGCCTGAATGATTTCCTGCCGTCTCGCGTAATCGGCTTCCGGATAATCCCAATTCATCCCGATCATGTCTGTAGAAAAACCGTTCCGATTATTTATATCGGTTTTGTTATTAGGCATTCTACTCCAAATAAATACGTCATTTAAAGACTTCCAAGGATATTTCTCTTTCCATCTTTTCAATAATTCATATCGTTTGGGATCATAATTACGTGGTTTTTCAATGGTTATCCGATTGGCAGGATTGTTAGTTAAACAAATTCGAAAATTATAGGCTTGTACTTTTTTATCACCGGTTCCATTCGCTTTTAATACTTCGTCATTGATTCCCCACAGGAGTCCACTACTTTTATCACCGGGAATTTGATAAGGATCAATCCTATCGGGAAACTGATGGCCGTCCATCAGCTGTACTCCATTAAGCGTTTCGCCATAAACCTGGTTATCTTCTCGACCTACATGATAAGAAACTCCGGATTTTGCCATTAAATCACCTTCGTAGGAACAATCAATAAACACATGGGCGCTTATAGCGCGCTCCTGACCATCAGTGTCTTTTATTGGTGCTACCAAAATTTGCGCGATATGGGTTCCTTTCTTTTCGACCGCTGATAAAACGTGCTCGTAAACAATGTCAATTGAAGCCTTTCGCATGTAATCCCTAAAAATACTATCAGCTACTTTGGGTTCAAAAATCCACTGCTCGAATTTCCCATAGTGTTGTCCGATCTTGCGATAAAAATCGAGCGCTAAACCTTTTACAACATATTTATTACCGATATCGGTATAACCTAAACCACCGGAACTCATTCCGCCCAGTCGCGTTCCCGGTTCAACGAGCACCACCGATTTCCCGGCTTTAGCTGCTGTGTAGGCTGCGATTACACCGGCAGAAGTGCCGCCGTAAATGCAAATATCGTAATCCTTAGCTTGCGCCTGCAATTGAATGCAAGCAATCAGCAATACCAAGAGGTAGTAAGAACTTCTATTTCTTATCATTTTCATATAATTTATTACTATCAATAACCGGGATTTTGGTCACTCGGATTTAGGGCATTATTATTATCCATTTCCACTTTAGGAATTGGCCATAAAAAGTGGCTGTCACTAACCGCTTTTCCTTTTGCCGATTGGATTACTGCACGAACCTGGTCTCTACCCAAGCGTTTTAAGTCATTCCATCGCTTGCCTTCTACCATAAATTCATATGCCCTTTCCTGAAAAACAGCATCGCGGAAAGATTGTTGATTTAATCCTGCCCAATCAACCTGCGGATTGGGTGTATTGACGTCTACCCCATACGCACGTCTTTTAACTTTATTCAACGCTTCATAAGCTTCAGCAGAAGGACCTCCCTCCAATTGATTTGCGGCTTCGGCATAAATTAATAGTACATCGGCATAGCGTAGCACGGGCATATCGTTTGCACTAGCGTCAACGGCCACCGAAGCTAAGTCCTTAAACTTTCTAAACTGATAGGGCTCATTGCCAGGCAACTGGACTAATGCTCCTGTTGATCGGTGAATATACGAATCATACAGATTAAATTCTTTTCGCAAATCACGATCCGACCAATTGGCAATCAGCGGAAAGGTTTCGCGCGCATAGATGGTGCGGAAACCAAATGGCGCGTAAAGTGTGTTCTCACCATGTATATACACGAGGTATTGGAAACCCAGGCCTCCGGAAGAAGAGTATTTGAAAGAAAAGATGTCTTCAGCACTCGTTACTACATCAGCACCGAAAACTTTTTCAAAGTCGTTGACTGTAGAAACCGGTACCAATTGGTATGTTCCCTCATCCATTACTTCCTTAGCAAGGTTACGTGCCTGTTCCCAATTCGCTAACGTTAAATAGACATAGGCCAACAGCGTTTTTGCCGCCCCTACGGTCGGTCTTCCAGGAATTGTTGCTACAGCAGGCAGATTCGCAATTCCTGTATTTAAATCTGCTATAATGAAGTCGTAGACTTCTTGTTCGGTACTCCGAGGCAGATCTGTTGGGTCATTGGAAGATTGCCTTAACGGTACCCCGCCCCAATTCCTAACTAAATCAAAATAAGCCAAGGCCCGAAGGAATCGCGCTTCTGCCAGTATCTGATTTTTCTTGTTTTCATCCATATTAATAGCCGGCACTCTTTCCAATACAATATTTGCTCTTAAGATTGATTGATAAGCAAATCGCCAAATAGTCTCTGCACGACCGATATTGGCACCGTCCAAACCATTGTACTCACTGACAGGTCCAAAAGAACCTCTTCCGTTCGCGTAATCCGAGCAAGCTTCGGTTAGTAACATATAAAAGCCTCCATAATAGCCCAATTCTCGAAATGGCGCATAAATTGCATTAACGGCAGTTTCAGCATCTTGGGCCGTCTGATAAAAATTTTCTTCTGAAAGTCGATCTATCGGAACTTCTTCCAAAGTTTTACTGCAGGCAGCAAATAAAATGATCGAAAATATATATAAGAGCTTTTTCATTTTTTCCATAATTTTTGTTGGAACCTTAATATTTTGTTATTTAAAAACTTACTTTCACCCCCATGGTATAGGTTTTTGCCACAGGGTAACTGGTTTGGTCTATACCCAATGTAGTGGGCGAATTAGCTGTTCGGCTACTTACTTCGGGATCATACCAGGAATAGTCGGTGATGGTAATTAAGTTTTGTCCGCTTACATATAATTGTAAAGATTTAATCTTGCTACTTTTCAACGGGACATCATAAGCCAACCGGATATTTTTAAACCGAATAAAGGAACCATCTTCTATAAAGCGGTTTGACTCCCGGAAGCTGGAACCAACGCTAATAGCTGGATATGGTGCATTTGGATTTGGATTTTCAGGTGTCCAGCGATTTAATATATCCGCGATCTGGTTTTCTCCGAAATTGAAAGAATTGGCCTGGTTTGACAGATTAAAGTTGAACAAATCGGCTCCTTGCACTCCCTGAATAAAGATATTCAATGAAAAATTTTTATAGCTTAGGTTGTTATTGAAGCCAAAAATAAAATCGGGATTGGGATTGCCTAGGATTGTTCTATCCTCATTGTTAATTACACCATTGCCATCCAAGTCCTTATATTGTATACGCCCCTGTTCATTCAAGCCATCTTCCAAGAACCCATAAAAAACACCCACCGGATAACCTTCCCGGATAAGATTGGGACTAATACTAAGTGGAATAGATAAACCGGATCCAAATACATCCGCATGATTAGCTAGTTCGATTACCTTATTTCGATTAGCTGAAAAATTAACAGAGGCGTCCCATTTAAAGGTTCCTCGGGATATATCGCCTCCCAACTCGAATTCAAGACCCTTGTTTCGAATACGACCAATGTTTTGCATTTGATTTTGATAACCCGTGGAGGTTGCTTGTGGGACGTTGGCTAACAAGTCTTTTGTGTTTTTTATATAGTAATCAACCGTTAGGCGCAAACGCTCGTCAAATAAGCCCAAATCAAAGCCAATATTACTTTGTGTGGTAGTTTCCCATTTTAAATCCGGATTCGGCCGGGTATTTCCTGGTGCAAAGCCTGTGTTCAACGCATCTCCAAGAATAATATTAAAACCGGAAAGCACATTCAACGAGCCATAGGGAGAGATTGCGGTATTTCCCGACTGTCCCCAGCTGGCCCGTAGTTTTAAGTTGGAAATACTGTTGACATCGCTAAGAAATTCCTCTTCTTTCAATCGCCATCCAAAAGCCGCTGAAGGAAAATAACCCCATTGACTACCGGCCCCAAAACGAGAGGATCCGTCTGCCCTTATACTCGCAGTTAAAAGATACTTATTTTTATAAACATAATTTGCCCGAAATAAACCGGAAATCAACTTCCATTCGTCAATACCGGATGTAGGGGTAGCAATGACTGTTCCTGATCCAAGGTTATTATTTTGCAATATATCGGAAATAAAGCCACTAGCTCCCGATGAGTTCGTACTTGCCACCTCTGATTGATAAGTAACACCCGCCATTAAATCCAAGGAATGATCGTTAAATGTCTTTGCATAATTCAAAATATTCTCATTTAAGAAGTTTGTCCTTGTGAAATAATTGGTAGAAGCATTACCTGCCGGTGTTGACCTGATTAAGCGGGAAGAGTAATAGTCTCTTTTGGAATTGGCATAATCTACACCAGCAGAAACTTTTAGTGTCAACCCTTCCATAAAGGTATATTGTAGCCCGAGATTGGCTAACACGCCGCTTCCCGTTGTTCTGTCTACGCGTTCTTTGGCTAAAGCTACCGGATTCTCCGCAGCATTAGAGCTAAATGAATAAGGCACCACGTTGGAATAATTGCCATTTTCGTCATAAACAGGCACAGTAGGTGGTGCGACTAAAGCAGCGGAAACTACTCCGGACCCTCTTGATTGATTATCATTTGTGATGGCATTGTTAATGGTACGACTCAATATGGTACTTAAGTTTACTTTAAATTTGTCAGACACCTCCTGCTCTAAATTGGAACGCAGCGACCCTCTTTTATATCCTGAGTTGATAACAATACCATCCTGACCGAAATAACTTCCCGATACTGAATAGCGGGTCCTATCATTTCCGCCCGCGATATTGAGACTGTGATTTTGAATTGGAGCCGTACGAAAGATGGCATCCTGCCAATCGGTCCCTTCACCAAAACTATTGATTTGCTCTTGTGTAAAATATGGAGCAGCATTATCATTACGGGCCCGTTCGTTAGCGATTTCGGCAAACTGTCGGGCATTTAAAAGGTCTATTTTTTTTACCACATTTTGAAATCCGACATAACTGTTAAGTGTAACCTGATTAACATCTCTCTTTCCACTTTTAGTTGTAATAATAACCACCCCATTTGCTCCTCGAGAACCATAAATGGCCGTTGCAGACGCATCTTTCAATACTTCCATCGATTCAATATCCGATGGATCAAGAATAGTAGGACTACCTGAAAGTGCAAAACCGTCCACCACGTAAAGCGGTTCATTACTACCCAATAAGGAATTGCCTCCACGGATGCGTATATTCATACTGGCACCAGGTGCTCCTGAACTTTGCACTACTTGCACACCTGCACTTCTTCCCGTTAAGCTTTGCATGGCATTGGTTGACGGTAAGGCGGTAATGTCTTCTGACTTTACCGATGAAACGGATCCGGTTAAATCGCCTTTACGAACAGTGCCATATCCGACTACCACTACCTCATCCAAAGCTGCCTCTCGCGGTGTCATGGTAACCCGTATAGTTGATTTACCGGCGACGTTGATTTCCTGTGTGGCGTAACCCGTATACGAAAAAATCAGGGTCGCGTTCGAAGCAGCGCTGATCACAAAGTTGCCATCACTATCCGTAGAAGTACCTGTCGATGGGCTACCTTTTGTTCGGACAGAAACACCTGGTAAAGCTTGTCCTTTTTCATCAAGCACTTTTCCTTTTAGGGTATTCTGTTCTTGTTTGGAAGTGGCCATAAGCCCATTTGCTGAACTTTGCTTTTCCAATACAATCACCTTATTCCTTCTGATCTCATATTGAATTCCTCTGTCTTTAAAAAGGTTCTCTAACACCGCATCTAATGGTAGATTGTTAAAATTAACCGATACTCGTTCTTTGTCGTTGAGTACTTCCTCACTGTAAAATACGGTTAAACCCGTCTGTTTTCTGATCGTGTTAAAGAGATCGGTTAGACTGATGCTCTCCTTTTTAATGCTTACCCTGTATTGAGCCAATAAAGGAGTCGCAAATAGTTCCATCTGAAATAGCAGGCCTGCAATCAACAAGCCTTTTGCTATAGATCGACAAAATCGGTTAAATTGATTTTTCTTTTGATACATGGTTTGATGTCTATAATGGTTTTTAGCTAATTCACTATAAACACACCAAGCATTTTAAAATGGGTGAAAGAAAATTAATTTTTTGTGTTAATGGGGAATAGGCAGTAGGAATAGTGATCAGAAAATAAGAGCTATTCTCTATTAACAAACTCCCGTTTCTCATCGGAGATCATTAAGTAGCGAAGTAGTTGAATGTAATAAAGTAATCTATCCTACTGCTTATCGCGTAAAGCCTATTGTTTAAAGTCTAAAATGTAAGGTACCATCTATTACCATAGCACGCACACCCGCTGTCGTATTCAAATCATGCAAAAAGCCCTTTAGATCTTTCTTATCAAGTAAACCACTAATACGAATATGTTTCAGTTCACCATTCTCAAAATTTACCGGCAAATCAAACCAACGATTGATCATTTCACTGATTTCCAACAAGGTGGTTCCATGAAAATAATAAACACCTTCTTTCCAACTCAGTACAGTAAGGGGATCAAATTTTTCCTGTGAAAAACCGCTCTTCTTACTATAGCGTCCGCTCAGTCCGGGAGAAAGTAATAAACTAGTACCATTTGGGCTTTCCATTTGCACTTTACCCTGGAGAAGAGCCGTTATGACATGATCTTCAGCATAGGCATTTAAATTGAATTTGGTGCCCAACACATTCACCTTTGCTTTATCTGTATGCACAATAAACGGCTGATCGGCCTTTTCGGCGATTTCGAAGTAAGCCTCACCTTTTAAATAGACTTCCCTGGAATTTCCGGAGAACGTCATTGGAAACTTTAACTCGGATGAAGAATTTAGCCAAACTTTTGTACCATCAGCCAGTACAAGTTTATAGTCTTTTGTTGGTGGTACCACTAAAGTATTTGTTTTACTGCCTGCGATATCTTTATTGTAAATCAACATTTCGCCTTCTTTCCGCACTTGTTGCCCAGCTACATTCAAGATGGTGTGACCATCATCCAACGTTACCACTTCTTCTTGGTCGCCCACCAATAACTGTACCTGATTCGTGTCCGCTTTCTGTTGTCCGCCATTTACTAACAAAGCGGCATCCATCTTGTCCTTATTAACTAGATATAAAGAGAAAAAAATACCACCAGCCAGCAGTAAAATGGCAGTCGCGGCATACGACAACCTTCTTCTTTTTGAAATCGAGATTGATTGCTCACTTAAATGACTTCTTACTGTAGCCAAGTCTTTCGAAATATCTATTTTATCCGTAAATAGCCTCAGGCCATTCGTATCCAAATCATTTTCTAGCTTTTTCCATAATTCCAGACTCTCCGGATGTTGCAATAGCTCCTCCTGTAACCAACGGTCGTCATCATCACTGATTACTCCCATTATTTTCTCCACATAGAGCCTTCGTATATATTCTTCGCTTACCATTTTTACTAATACACGGATAAAACAAATTCAGGTTAATATTTAGTAGTTTTTTTTAGTTTTTCACGCAAATTTTTTAAGCCGATTTTTAAATGAGTTTTCAACGAATTAATACTTATTCCCATTGTTTCGGCAACATCTTGGTATTTCTTATCGTGCAAATAAACCAAGCTGATGGCCTCTTTTCTTTGCCTTGGTAAGTCGTTCAGATTAGCTTCCAATTTTTTATAAATCTGCTCGAACATTTCCTTATCTTGCATCTGGTAATTATCTTCACTCAGTTTCTCATAGTCTGATTGTTTTCGAGCTCTTGTTTTTGTATTCCGTAAATAGTTCAAACACCTATTATGTACTGCACGATAGAGATAGCTTTTAACATCGCCATTAAGCTTATCAAAACGCTTCTTTTCCCATAGTTCTATAAATAAATTCTGTACAATATCCTTCGACTCCTCTTCTTCCTTCAGGTACAAATAAGCATAGCCACAAAGTAGTTTGTAATACTTATGGAACAATTCGTCAAATGCCGTTGAATTCCGATTTCGAATCCCAACAACAGCTGCATGTCACTTTTTGCTTCCATCAAATTTGATTCGTTAGGCTTGGATTTAAGAAAGACCATCAAAATGGTTTATAACCTTGGCTTTATCTAGGACGAAACTAATGTTTTTTTTCCAATAAACAAACCGGAAATCGGTCGTTCGTTTATGGCTACACCCATCCGCTGTATTTACGTGTCAACTTATTTACCAAAAAAATAGCTGATTATTTTAGCGAATAATTACCTTTGTCAGCATTTGGAATTTGTCGAATGCTATTCCATACGAATAATTTGAGTGTAAACATGTTTGATATTTGTTGTATAGGGCATATTACTTTAGACAAGGTTGTTACGAGCAATGCTGCCAAAAATATGCCAGGAGGAACTTCCTTTTACTTTTCAAATGCCATTAGGAACATGGATATTGCCTTTTCATTGGTTACTGCCGTGGCTGATTCAGAGAAGTATATCGTCGATGCGCTGCAAGACAAAGGTTTGTCGATAAAAACCGTTCCGACGAAAAAGACTGTTTACTTTGAAAATATATACAATGAAAATCAGGATCATCGTACGCAACGAGTCTTACAGGAGGCCGATCCATTCACGGTTGAGCACTTAGTAGATGTAGAGGCTAAGATTTTCCACTTAGGCCCCTTACTAACGAATGATATCCCTGTAGAAGTCATCAAATTTCTTTCAAAAAAGGGAATGGTTTCCCTGGACGTTCAGGGTTATCTGCGCATCGTAAGAAATTACCAAGTTTACTATGCCGACTGGCGTGATAAGAAAGAGGCTCTTCCACACATAGATATTTTAAAAGCCAATGAATTTGAAATGGAAGCGCTTACAGGTACCTCAGATATCTATAGTGGCACAAAAATTTTGGCCGACCATGGTGTAAAAGAGGTGGTTATTACCTTAGGCAGTTTGGGATCGGTTCTTTACAAAGAAAATACATTTTATACCATTCCTGCATATGTTCCTTCTCAAGTAACGGATGCTACCGGATGTGGAGACACCTATATGGCCGGTTATTTATCCAAGAAAATTAAGGGAGGCACGTTGGAAGAATCCGGAAAATTTGCTGCGGCTATGTCGACAATCAAAATTCAAGGTTCAGGACCTTTTATGGGAACTAGCGAAGAAATACAGCACGTGTTGACAAATAACAGACAGGTTTTTTATGACAGGCTACAATTTAGCTAGTTATTATGAACAAGCCTCTTTGTCTAACCATATTGCTAAGTTTCTCTTTGTGCCTTCCTTCTGAAGCAAGGCGAGGTGATAAAAAACAATCGGTCTACTCCTTTTACACCACACGCCAAGAAATAACACCCGCAGCTATCGTAGCTTTTGCCAAACAGTTTTTGGGCGTGCCTTATAGATTTGGCGGTAGCAGCCCACAAAAAGGTTTTGATTGTTCAGGTTTTGTCAATTATGTTTTTAGTAATTTCCACTTTCTTGTTCCTCGTAGCTCAGCTGCTTTTAACAGCAAGGGAAGACAAGTACCACTCACTGAAGCGCAAGCCGGTGATGTCATTTTATTTAGAGGTACTAATCCAAAGGTAAAGTCAATAGGTCACATAGGTATTGTTATATCCGATAAAGGGGAACCTCTACGTTTTATTCATGCCTCTTCAGGCAAGATACGTTGTGTAACGGAAACACTACTTGATAATCGCTATCAAAAACGATTTGTAAAAATTGTTCGTTTAATATTATAAAAATATGCTAAAATACTCTACAAATCAACACGTTATAATTAATGACAATTTCATGTCATTAAAATTCACAAATAATATCGAAGTTTGCCTAACACTGTTAAATAACTTTAGGGGGTTAAGACATGGGAAGTAAAGAGCGTATTCAGCGGTTGAAAGATGAAAATAGAGTAAAAATTCTTGACGCATCGCTCCAAATAGTTAAAGAAGAAGGATGGCAAGCGTTGAGTATGCGTAAAATCGCTGATATAATAGAGTATACAGCCCCAATGATATATGAATATTTTGCTAATAAAGAAGCTATTTTAACAGAACTTGCCGGTAGAGGGTATTTTATGTTAGCAAAAAGGGTAAGAGAAGCAAGGGATCAAGAAGTTGACTTAGAGAAACAGATTGAAGCCATGTGGCTAACATACTGGGATTTTGCTTTTGAGGAGAAAGAGCTTTATCAGCTTATGTACGGGGTTGGAACCCAATGTTGCGAAATGGAAAAGACGTTTCGATGTTTCGACTCACATGCGGTTCTCATCAGTGATGTTATCAAAGAGATCATGAAAGCGAAACAACCTGATGACGACATGGTTTGCAGAAAATATTTTACCTATTGGTCTATTATACATGGTTTGATTTCTATTAATATGGTAAATAAAGGAAATGGAGAAGAAACAAATCAACAAGTTCTTAAAGATGCCATATATGGCATAACCCGATCGTTAGTCGATTAATTTTTTTTACTCATTAAATAACAATCGTAAATCATTTAACACTGTTAAAAAGGAGAAAGCACTCTCCGGACATTTGTAAATATTATACATATATAAATAAAATGAAACATCTATTTTCCACCATGACGTTTGAAACTTTTAACCCGTTATTTAACGTTGTTAAGTTATTTAATAACGTAAATAGACTTGCCATCATAGCATCATCTATTTTTTTATATAGTTGTTCTTCCGGACAGCAACAACAAGGGGCTCCGCCTCCTCCATCGTTGCCTGTAATTACTATTAATTCTGGTGAAGAGACCGTTTTTCAGGAATATCCTGCTTCTATTGAAGGAACCGTCAACGTAGAGGTACGGCCTCAAGTAGAAGGAACGCTTGACGCGATTTATGTAGATGAAGGTGCAAAAGTGAAAAAGGGGCAACCGCTATTTAAGATCAACGATCGCCCTTATCGTGAACAATTGAATCAGGCCATAGCTAATCTTCATGCCGCAGAAGCCGCTTTGGAAAATGCAGAACTCGAGGTTGAGAAAAAAACCAGATTAGTCAACAACAAAGTATTAGCAGATTTTCAATTGAAAACAGCCATTGCTGCCAGAAATGGTGCTAAAGCCAATTTACAGCAAGCAAAGGCCGGGGTAGAAAGCGCAAAAATTAATTTGGGATATACGCTTATTACCGCTCCTGTTGAAGGTTACATCGGACGTTTGTTAAAAAAACAAGGAAGCTTGGTAAGTCCGGCGGATGCACAGGCGCTTACTGAATTATCCGATATCCACGAGCTTCATGTATATTTCGCTTTAGGCGAGAACGATTTTGTAGACTTTAAAAACAATTTCGAAGGTGTTACATTGGAAGAAAAGATAAAGAACTTGCCTCCTGTAACCCTTGTATTATCTGATCAGACAGCCTATGGGCAGCCAGGAAAAATCGATATGGTAGACGGCCAGTTCGATAAAAACACGGGAGCTATTACCTTAAGGGCGACCTTCCCAAATAAAGAAGGATTACTTCGTTCAGGAAATACCGGTAAAATTCGATTAGGTAAACAGCATTCCAAAGTATTGCTGGTGCCACAAATGGCGACCATGGAAATGCAGGATAAAATTTTCGTCTACACCGTGAACGATAGTAACAAAGTGAACAAACAGGCCATTCAGGTGGTAGGTAAGAGCGGTGCCAACTATCTCGTAAAAAGTGGCCTTAAAAACGGCCAAAACATTGTATACAAAGGCATGGACTTATTACAGGAGGGACAAGTGATCGCCCCTCAGAAATTGAGTGCAGACAGTCTTAAGTTAACAGCATATAACAAATAATCATGTTAAAGAGATTTATTGAAAGACCGGTATTAGCTACGGTTATATCCATACTACTCGTAATTCTTGGAATAATCGGGATTGTGAAACTCCCTTTGCAACAGTTTCCCGATATTGCCCCACCTGCCGTACAGGTAACGGCCCTTTATCCCGGCGCCAATGCCGAAACAGTTCTTCGGGCAGTGGCCCCTTCGTTGGAAGAATCGATCAATGGTGTCGAAAATATGAGCTACATGAGCTCAACTGCCAGCAATGACGGATCGTTAATGATTACCGTATATTTTAAACTAGGTACTGATCCGGATCAAGCAGCCGTCAATGTTCAAAACAGGGTTGCACAGGCCACCAGTCAATTACCGGCTGAAGTTGTTCAAGCAGGTATTACCACGGCGAAGCAGCAGAACAGTTTAATCATGGTGTTAGACCTTTATACAGAGGATGAAGGGACCTATGACCAAACGTTTATGACGAACTATGCGCAGATCAATATTATCCCGGAATTAAAACGTATACCTGGCGTAGGTCAGGCCTTAGTATTCGGTGGTAGTAAAGATTATTCGATGCGTGTTTGGCTGAATCCAAATCAAATGGCCAGTTACAAGCTGACGCCCGCTGAAGTGATGGCTGCTATACAGGATAAGAACGTGGAAGCTGCACCGGGAAAATTTGGTGAAAGTAGCAGCGAAGCCTTTGAATTCGTTATAAAATATAAAGGTAAGCTCAATCAACCTAGCGATTATGAGAATATCATTATACGCGCTAATGCAGATGGTTCTGTGCTCAGACTTAAAGATGTAGCACGAATTGAACTAGGTGCATATACTTATGCCAGCCATACACGTATTAACGGAAAAGCAGGCCTCAATATCGGTGTGATGCAATTGGCAGGCTCTAATGCCAACGAAATACAGATCGCCATTCAAGAATTTATGGAGAAAGCGGCAAAAGATTTTCCTAAAGGCGTGAAGTATTTGGTACTGTACAACACAAAGGATTCATTGGATCAATCCATCGATCAGGTGAAACATACACTGATCGAAGCGTTTGTTTTGGTGTTCTTAGTGGTTTTTATCTTCTTACAGGATTTTAGATCGACGCTTATTCCTGCTATTGCAGTACCGGTAGCTATTATCGGAACGTTCTTCTTCATGCAGTTATTCGGCTTCTCCATTAATCTACTGACACTCTTTGCGCTGGTGCTTGCAATCGGGATTGTGGTGGATGATGCGATTGTAGTGGTAGAAGCTGTCCATGCGAAAATGGAGCACCAGCATTTACCACCCAAAATAGCCACCACCTCCGCGATGAGTGAGATTACGGGAGCCATCATATCGATTACATTAGTAATGTCTGCGGTATTTTTACCTATTGGTTTTATGGAGGGGTCAACCGGCGTATTCTATAGGCAATTTGCCTTCACATTAGCGATTGCTATCGTGCTATCCGCAATTAATGCCTTAACACTTAGCCCTGCTTTATGTGCGCTTTTCTTGAAGGATACAACTCATCACGGAGAGAAGAAACAACAACTAAGCTTCAAAGATAAATTCTTTGTAGGCTTCAATACTAGCTTTGACAGACTAACGAAAAATTACGTTGGTAGTTTACGTTTTTTGGTGCGTTATAAATGGTTTAGTATGGCGGGTTTAGCAGCGCTTTTGGTAGTAACCATTTTCATGATTAGAAGAACACCTACAGGATTTATACCTTCAGAAGATCAAGGATTTATAGCCATCTCCCTTTCTATGCCTGTAGGTGCTTCTTTAGAACGTACTACAAATGCTTTGAAAGAAGCTGAGCAGCACTTGCAAAATACACCCTTTACAAAGACGCTTAATATCATTTCAGGATTTAATATCTTAACCCAAGCAACAAGTCCGTCTTCAGGAGTTGCTTTTATTTTGTTAAAGCCCCATGAAGAGCGCGGACAAGTAAAGGATATCAATGACATTATGGGCGTAGTTAGTCAAAAACTAGCTGCTATAAAAGGTGCTAACTTCTTCGTATTTACTTTTCCTACCGTTCCCGGTTTCAGTAATGTTGACGGTTTGGACATGGTACTACAAGACCGGACAGGAGGCAAATTAGACAAATTCGGTCAAGTAGGACAAACCTTTATCGGAGAGTTGATGAAACGTCCGGAAATCATGGTTGCCTTTACTACTTTCCGCGCCGATTACCCACAATATGAACTGCAAGTGGACGATGTAAAGGCCGAACAATTAAGCGTGAGCACGAGAGATATCTTGCAAACCATGCAGGCCTATTTCGGAAGCTCACAGGCATCCGACTTCAATCGATTTGGAAAATATTACCGTGTTATGGTTCAGGCCGATAAAACTGAAAGAGCAGAACCTTCATCTATGGACGGAATTTTTGTAAAGAACAGAATGGGTGAAATGGTGCCGATTAATACCTTGGTTAAATTGAACAGGGTATACGGACCGGAAACTGCTTCTCGTTACAACTTATTTAATTCCATCGGTATTAATGCTATGCCGAATCCCGGCTTCAGTTCCGGTGATGCTATTAGAGCAGTAGAAGAAGTGGCTAAACAGTATCTTCCTTCCGGTTTTTCCTATGAGTTTTCAGGGATGACCAAAGAGGAAATAACATCCGGAGGACAGTCTACCATTATTTTCCTTTTATGTTTGGTGTTTGTATATTTCTTACTTGCCGCCCAATATGAAAGTTATATCCTTCCTCTAGCTGTTATTTTATCGATTCCTACAGGTATTTTTGGTGTATTTGCAGCGATTGGTATGACTGGTATCGCTAACAATATTTATGTACAGGTAGCTTTGGTTATGCTTATCGGTTTATTGGCCAAAAACGCCATATTGATTGTGGAGTTCGCCGTACAAGGCCGTAAAACAGGTAAACCAATCGGCCAGGCAGCTTTAGAAGCTGCTCAATTAAGGTTGAGGCCTATTATCATGACCTCACTAGCCTTCGTAGTCGGTATGATACCGATGATGAGTGCGAATGGACCTTCAGCTCAGGGAAATCACTCAATCAGTATCGGCGCGGCCGGCGGGATGTTGTCAGGCGTTATCTTGGGACTCTTTATTATTCCCGTCCTCTTCATTGTCTTCCAAGCTTTGCAAGAGCGAGTATCGGGCAAGCCAAGCGTCATACCACGTGACTCGAATGATCAGCAGAATAAGGAAGCAGTAGCCGATACCATTCCTTTAAGTTAATAATCATAAAGGATAACAATATTCTAAACAATGAACAGTAAATCAAATCTCCTTATAATTCTTGTTTTGCAGGCATTCTTCTTCGCCTGCAAAACAACGGACAAGGCCATTCAAACCGAAGCCCCCGTCCCTGCCAACTTCCGAAATGCTGAAGTGCCATCGGATGATTCAACCAGTATAGCTTTCATTCCATGGCGTGATTTTTTTAATGATGTGACTTTGCAGACGTTAATTGATACGGCTATCGCCCACAATATGGACTTGCAGTTGGCCATAAAAAATATCGATGCCGCGCAGGCTACGTTGAAGCAAGCAAAAGCTGGATATATACCGAATGTTAGTCTACAGGTGGGTGCCAACAGTACCAATCCATCTAACAACAGCTTAAATGGCGTCAGCTTGAATCAGTTTCTGAAAACTAACCATATAGAGGATTATAATGCGACGCTAGCACTCTCATGGGAAGCTGATATATGGGGCAAAATAAAGAACCAAAAAGCGGAAGCCCTTGCATCTTATCTGCAAACAGAGGAGGCGAAAAAAGCGGTTCAAACACAAATTGTTTCTTATGTAGCACAGGGCTATTATAACTTGCTTATGTTGCAGGAACAATTAAAAATTGCACGGCAAAATCTTGCCTTGAACGATAGTACCTTAAATATTATCAAACAGCAATACGATGTAGGCGAGATTACGCTTTTAGGCTTAGAACAGGCAGAAGCACAGCGCTTAGCGGCAGCGTCATTGATTCCCGATTTTGAACAACAGATTAATATACAGGAAAACGCGCTGAGCATTTTAAGTGGTAAACTACCGGAAGGTATAGCTACGCAAAGTACCTTGGACGATATCCAAATTCCGGAAAAAATCAATACCGGCGTCCCTTCCCTATTGCTAAGTAGACGGCCGGATGTGAAGCAAGCAGAATTGGCCGTTATGGCCGCACGTGCCAACCAACGGTATGCAAGAGCAAGTATGTATCCCTCGTTAACGATTAGTGCACAA
This sequence comes from Olivibacter sp. 47, assembly GCF_030372825.1. Classification (NCBI taxonomy): domain Bacteria; kingdom Pseudomonadati; phylum Bacteroidota; class Sphingobacteriia; order Sphingobacteriales; family Sphingobacteriaceae; genus Olivibacter; species Olivibacter sp. 47. The sequence continues at coordinate 2,243,082 of NZ_JAUCNR010000001.1, read as the reverse complement.
GCGGGTGTTAACTCCTTTAAAGCGAGTAATTGGTTTAATATTCCAGCATCTGTTTTTGGAACAGTTGCCGGTGGAATTGCGCAACCAATCTTACAACGGCGACAGCTAAAAACAAATTACGAGTTGGCCGCTATTAATCATGAGAAAAGCGTTATCCAGTTTAGACAATCAGTGATTACCGCAGTAGGAGAAGTTTCCGATGCACTGATTGCACTCAACAAGCTGCAAGAAAAGCAATCCATTGCCTTGAATCGTACTAATAAACTACAAAGCGCCATTCACAATGCAGACTTATTATTCAATACAGGCATGGCAAACTATCTTGAGGTTATTACCGCTCAAAGTAATGTGCTACAAAGCGAACTTGAACTAGCACAAATAAAAAAGGCTCAATTAGTTGCGATGGTAGAGCTATATCGATCTTTAGGTGGTGGGTGGTAATTAGCCAAACAAAACATCAATTCGGATTGTTTATCAGCTAAAACGTTGATTATGTGGAAAGAAGAAAACAATAGTTTATATAAACGGTTCGAGTTTAAAGACTTTTCGGATGCCTTTGCTTTTATGACAAAGGTAGCTTTGCTTGCAGAATCGTCCAACCATCATCCGAAATGGACCAACGAATGGAATAAAGTTGAAATTTGGCTTTCAACACATGATCAAGGAAATGTTATAACTGAAAAAGATCGGAAATTGGCCGCAGCAATTGATAAGGTTGTTTAGATAAAGGATGCCTACGCTATTGTAGGCATCCTTTATAGCGTTAAACGCAGTATTAACATATCCTTATGTTGTAGCCCATCTTCAAAAATTGGTTCACTATAGTTATCTAAGAAAAAGTTTGTTTTAATTTGGTCTACCCTAAAACCAAATTTTTGATAGAATTTCAGTTGATATCCAAAAGACCCTGTCCCTACTTCCAATACATTGGCTTGCTTATTTTTTAAAATTTCTATAAGCGAGTTTAAAATTTGGCTCCCATATCCCCTATTTTGGTACGCAGGAAAAACTGCTATATTCATAAGTTCATAAACTTCCGAATCTTGTGATTTTATGACCGCTACACCTATGACAACTTCATTACACCGGGCAATATAACAATCGCTGTCGTATAGATACTTTTCAATTGCTGACTTACTTGGATCTGCCAGCATTAGCAGGTCCCAAGGGTAATTGCCATTTACAACAGTCAATTCTACAAACATATTGGTATCCATAAAGCAAACTTACTGAATCTTGCGAAGTTCCACCAAGGAAAAGCTCGTTAACGTCTTTTCCCTTGTTTTGTGATTGAGAAAACCCCATTTCAATTTCGTGATATGATAATCGCTGAAATTCTTGAGTATCTTAACCTGGTATTTTGATGTCAAATCGGGTACATTAGTAGTAGGAAGAAAAACGATTTGCTTATTGTCGCTTTTCGATTTAAGCTGGGAAATATCGTCTACATATTCCACTTTAGTAGGTGCATAAAAATCGAAGGAAAAGCGATGTCCAAGGTAACTTTTCACTGGCCCATTTGGATGATGATTTTGCAACCATCTACCAGCGACCATACCCGCTTGATAACGCAATAAAGTCGGATAAAAAAAAGCATAAGCAAATAGCATAAAGATGACCGCTGACACGGCACTTAGACAAACTAAGTTCCGTACACTAACCCGAAAAAACAGGATATAGGCAATCGTTCCGGTAAGCAGAGCTAAAACAACAAATAAGAACTTAAATGGCACGTCGAACACGAATGCAATCATGATTAAAAGCACTAATACTAAGACAAAAATGACCTGTTGTATGATAGAAATTGCTTTCAGTTTCTTGTGCTTCAAGGAAGATAAATAAGAAGCAGTAAAGAGTGCGAAATGAGGAAAAACAATAATGATATAATGCGGCAATTGAAACTCAGAAAAAGAAAAAAGAAGAAAAGCTACGAGCGCATTGCTGTTAATTATTAAAGTAGTCGCTTTCTTTTTTCCTATAATTGACCGCTTCTTCAGCTTGTTAAACACCGCTATATAAAAGATCACGCTCCAAGGTAAAAAGGCCCATAAAGTAGTATGGAGAAAAAAACTGACATCCCCCTTCCCTTTTATAGGCCCTGTATTAAAAAACCGTCCAAACTGACTATCCCAAAAGAAAAAGCGGATACCTGAAACATTTTGTTGATTAAAGATCACTTTCTCAGGATGCATGTCGAATTGAATGTACAGCGCGTATAGTTCGGGTAGGATGAAAATGCCAACTAAAAGAAGCGCGAGCCACCATTTTAGTTTGATGAATTCTCGATATTGTTTGGTAATTATCCAATAACATATAAAACCTGATAAAACAGGAATGATTACAAAAATGCCCTTTACCATAATACCGCAAGCCAAAAAGAACGAACCGGGAATGACATGATAAGATAACGAGCGATAAGCTATGTAATAATGAAAAACTGCCGCTAAGGTAAACGTAGTTAAGTAAATCTCTGCTCTTACATCAAAATTTGATATGACAACGTGAAAGGCGGTCATGAACATAACGACTGCAATTAGGGCAATCCTTCTCTTATAAAGTTTTGACCCCAGTAAATATAGGTAATAAGAACCAAGCCACCCGAAGAGCAAAGAAGGAAGCTTATAAGCAAATCCACTTATTCCCAGCAGTTTAAAAGAGCTGGCAGCTAACCAAAAAGTAAGATGTGGTTTATCGAGCCAATCCTGTCCCCTAACATATAAATTCAACCAATCATTATAAAGAAGCATATTTTTGGCAATGGATGCATAAAGCGCTCCATCCGGCTCCATCACACCTCCAAATAAACTAAAAATGCTTATAAATGCGATAATCCATATTACAATATAATAGGCTTTTTCTTCCAGATTAGTCGATCCACGCTGATATATATGCATCATTGACACTATTTAAAAGTCTATTGATCTTTGAATGTTATGAAATTATTTACCAAAAAATTCCATATAAATACCAACCCGATAGCTAGGCACTTGCTGAGATAGAAGTTGAGCTTGCAGTAATGAACAAAACAGAATAGAAGAAACGTGTTTAAAGCTAATCCCACCAAGCTGAAAAAAATAAAATAGCCGAATTGCAAGCTCACACTGCTTTTATTATTAAATGTCCAAAATTTATTAAGGTAAAAATTATTCAGCACAGCCATCGAAAAACCAATACCGTTGGCCGCATACTGATTCAATCCGATCTGTTCTCTAAAGAACCAAGTAAACAAAAAGTCTATAGTGAACCCAACACCACCTGTTATGGCAAACTTTGTAACTTTCCACATCTTATTATCTTATAAAAGAAAGAATTATGGATTAAAAAGTATTAAGAAAAACGGTTAAAGTACAAAACATAATGAAATGATAACGTGCATTTAACATTCGGATTACTTTCGACCAGGTGTTTCTTTAAGATATGACTATTAACCGCATTTTACTTATTTTTGCGGGGCGAAAAAGACTCACATGTTACATATTACGAAAGCAAAAATCGACGATATCCATATAATTCAAGAGATCGCTCATAAAACTTGGCCGATAACCTTCGGTAGCATTCTTTCTTTTGAGCAAATAAGTTACATGCTCGAAATGATGTATAGTACAACATCGTTATTACGGCAAATGACTGAACTGAATCATCATTTTTTATTAGCAGCTGAAGAAAACGAGTGTCTAGGTTTTATTTCTTATGAATCAGCTTACAAAAATGCGCTACAAACCAAAATCCATAAGATCTACATCTTACCGGAAGCACAAGGCAAAGGTGTTGGAAAAAAACTAATGAGGGCTGTAGAAGAAATAGCGCTAAACAAGGGCGATAAAAGATTATTACTTAATGTCAACAAGCACAATGAAGCGGAAAAATTTTATGCACGATTAGGTTTTGAACTAATTGGGACGGAAGACATAGACATCGGTTCCGGATATTTAATGGAAGACAAAATCATGAGCAAAAAATTAAAGGGGGATAACGAAACTTTTTAAAGAAAATCTTCCCTCAATGGCGTAAAGACATCCAGTAACTCACCTTCTTCCAAACATTTGCAGCCGTGTAAAACATTTGATGGCATTAGACAAGTATCACCTGCTTCGATGACTTTCTTTTCATTTCCGATATTAAACTCAAATTTCCCGCTGATAACAAAAGTAGATTGTGTGTGGATATGCTGGTGAACGGTACCAATAGCTCCTTTTGCAAAACGTACGCGAACCATCATCATTTTGCTATTATAGGACAGAATTTTCCGGAAGATTCCGTCTCCTACGTCCTTCCAATCATTTTTTTTATTAAAATCGAACATTACAGTTAACAATGGGATATGCCAAAATAAGTAATTTAATTGTATACTAAAAATGTTTTAGTTGTTACAGAAACGACTAAAACATTTTAGTTACAACAAAAAAAGAGAGTTGAACCTTAGCTCAACAAGCTTTTTTTACGCTCAAAGGTTTCCCATAACAATTCGCCAAACAAAGTGTTTGTCCAAGCGAACCACGAGCGGGTGAATTTTTTCGGGTCATCTTTGTGGTACGACTCGTGCATGAAACCAGTGCCTCCATGGCACTTTTGTAGTGTTTGGATGCAGGCTTTAATCTCTTTGTCATCAGAGCTCGTCAACGCACGCATCACAATACTCATTGGCCAGATCATATCTTTACCGATGTGTGGTCCCCCCACTCCTTCTCCTGCACTTCCTTTATAAAAGAAAGGGTTATCAGAAGACAGAATAAACTTACGCGTATTCACATAACGTGGGTCATCCGCTTTCACCGCACCCAAATAAGGTAAGGACAAAAGGCTCGGAATATTAGAATCATCCATTAATAAATGTCCTCCGTAACCATCTGTTTCAAACACGAATATTTCGCCATATTTTGGATGCTTCGTAGTTGCATGTTTAGCTAAAGCGTCTTCTACTTCCTGTGCAAGCGTTGTCAGCTCTTTGGCTAAAATGTTATCGTTATGAATCGCCTTTAACATCTCTGCCGCCTGACGCAAAGAGACCACAGCGAAGAAATTAGACGGGATTAAAAAGGAAAGTACAGTTGCATCGTCACTCGGACGAAACGATGAACAGATTAGTCCAACAGGATTTACCGGATATCCATAGCCGTCCATAGGTAGGGTGTCTGTAGCACGGCCTGTTACCCTTTCAAAATGATAAGGACTTGTTCCGTCTTTTCGTTGTTGTTCTTTAAAGGTTTTTAGAATATTCTGTATAGCCTGTTTCCACGTATCATTAAACGGTTTGGTGTCTTTTGTAGCTTTCCAGTAGTGATACGCTAAACGAATGGGATAGCAAAGCGAATCGATTTCCCACTTGCGTTCATGTACCCCTGGCTTCATATCAGTTTTATCCTTTGCCCACTCGCCAACTTTTTCGGGATCGTCGTAAAACGCATTAGCGTATGGATCTTTTAAAATGTAGTGACTTTGTCTGTTGATCACGCCGGCGATAAGATCAGCCAATGGTTTATCATCTTCCACCAGTGCTAAATATGGCCATACTTGGGCACTGCTATCCCTAAGCCACATTGCGTCGATATCCCCGGTTATAACGTATGTATCAGGTATTCCGTCGATCGACTGAAAAAACACTGTGGTATCCAAGGTGTTAGGAAAACAGTTTCCGAAAAGCCAAGCAAGCTCCTTGTTTTTCACTTTATTCTGAAAAGTTTTTATCACCTTTTCAACAGCTTCACTGGTAAAATTACGCATATTTTCTGCCACCCTTACCTCCGGAAAATTCTCGGACTGCGCAAAAGCAAAGTTATTACTTAAGTAGTAACCAGCACCAAGGGCCATGGTACTTTTGATAAAACTTCTTCTTTCCATTGTATATGATAGAATTTATAAATTATTTCGATCCACACATTTGCTGAATATTACGCTTCTATTCAACCGTAAATCGGCTTCGAACCGATTCTGCCTTTGTTCTATATCGCTTAGCAGCCGTAAACATATTATAAATTCCGCTATAAAGCAAACCCTCATGCCGCTGGGATTCGTTAAGACAGGAAAGTCACCGTTAACATTTACCGAGTCATTCAATGACTTGTTAGTGCTACCGTTACCACGTTTCTCGTCCAACAACTTCATAAACAGCTAAGTGACCGCTAAAAACTTACTGCACTCTTTAAAGCTCTCCAACGCGGGGTGTTCCGTTCGGCGATGATAAGCCATAACAATTTCTGTATACACAGCGATACCTTTTAACTCAATAAACTTTACATGAAGAAAAGGGTACTGACCTCTAATGGACGCGGGAACTAAAGCGATACCAAGTCCATGCTCCACCAGTCTCAGCATGGAGTGCATATTATTACATTCATGAACGACTTGCGGTTCGAAGCCCATCCGGTGGCAACAAGCTACAAACTGTTGATGATAGTGCGGAGCATAACGACTATTATAAGAGATGAAATCAATCTTTGCTAAATCTTCCGTTTGTGTACCAAAATGATCATCAGCACATACAAGTACAAAGGGATCTTGCCACAATGATTTTACCGCTAGATGAATGGAGTCAATGGGTGCACGAAGAATTCCGACGTCCAGCTTCCCTTCTTCTAGCGCTTTTATCTGTTTTGCCGTAGAAAGTTCGTATAGACGCGTTTTTAACAATGGATATTCGACTCGTAATTGTTGCAGTATTTTAGCAAGGCCGCTTAATGGGGTTGAACTGATATAACCGATCTGAAACTCGCCGCTTACCGATTCGTGTATTTGTTTCACCAGCTGCTTACTTCGCTCAAGCCGCTGCATAAGTTCTCCACATTCATTTAAAAAGTAACGTCCCGCTTCAGTTAAGGTAACTCGTTTATTATTTCGATGAAACAGTAGCACACCCAATTCTGTCTCTAGTTCTTTTATTTGCCTCGTTAGCGGTGGTTGAGAAATGTGTAAACGTTCCGCTGCTTTACTGAAATGTAAAAGTTCAGCGACTGTTTTAAAGTATACAAGATGCCTTAGCTCCATAATACCTCAAAGGTATCAATAATTATAAAAAATAGTATTTTTAAAGCATAAAACAGATTGATAGATTTGCCTTACTAAACAACATTATATGAATAACTTCTCAGGCAAATCCACGGTACAAGAAATCAAAGCACGTTTCGACCAAGACGTTGAACGCTTTTCCAATTTAGAGACTGGTCAAGCCACTACCATTGACGCTACCTTTAGCATGGAGCTTATTGTTGATAGCATAATCGCCCATTCTCCCAATTTAAAAACAGTTTTAGATATTGGTTGTGGTGCCGGAAACTACACCTTAAAGCTTTTATCTAAAAAGACGCCTCTCGATTGCACTTTGTTGGATTTAAGTCGTCCGATGCTAGACCGAGCATATGCGCGTGTTACAGCAATTAACACAGGAAATACAACGCTCGTTCAGGGTGATGTCCGCACTGTTGCACTAGAAGAGAACCATTATTGTACAATAATGGCTGCCGCTGTACTCCATCATTACGTGACGATAAAGATTGGGAAAAGGTATTTACAAAGTTATATCAACTATTGAAACCAGGTGGTAGCTTGTGGATTTCGGATCTTGTTGTTCAGGAAACAACCGCCATTCAACAACTTATATACAATGAACGTTTTGGTAATCACTTGGTTAATATGGGCGGTGAAAACTATAGGGATAACGTACTCGACTATATTGAAAAAGAAGACAGTCCCCGTTCTCTCAATTTTCAACTTGATCTCTTGAAAAAAGTGGGATTTCGCCATGTTGAGGTTCTTCACAAAAACTTATGCTTTGCCGCCTATGGTGCAATTAAGTAAGGTCAACTGTTAACTCAATCGATAAAAAAGATCTTCCCATTCCTCATCTAAGCTTTTTTGGGGCATTACTTGTTTCGCACGATTGTACCAATACGCAGCGTTCCATAAGTCTCCCTCTTTTCGATGGAGATAAGCATGTACGTGGGCGGAGTTGGCGTCATTCAGATGGTCAATTAAACCATGAGCTAAGTTCCATTCTCCTTTTGCATCGTACCATAATGCTTGAAGGTGAACAGAAAGCTCTTTTGGTGGATAATCCAAAATCAATGTATCTTTAAAAGCTTCCAGTGTCAAAACAATTCGGGTTTAGTGAGGGGTAAAGGTATAAAATTAAATTGGAAAACAAGTACCTCAAGATTTGCTTGTTAAACTATACAAACCGTATAAACACCTTCATTATCCTAATAAGATATACTATTGATTTAATGTTATTTAGCGTAAATTATTATGCTTACATAAAGTTTTGGCATAATTTTTTCTATGCTATTCATGTTATAAGAAACACTGAACAAATAAAGTATTATGAATAAGATCATCGCTTTATGCTTAATGGCCAGTATCGGCTTTACAGCATGTAACAATAATAGTGCGAAGGAAGAAGCCTTAGCGAAAGCGGCGGCTCTTAAACAAGTGAAAGACAGTTTGGCATTGGACAGCTTTCGAAGAGCAGAAATCGCTGAAAAAGAACAACTAGAGCAAGAGAAATTGCAAGCACAAGAGATGGAGACCCAGGCAGCGAGGAATACAAGTTATAGCGAGCCGGAACAGGGGAGCCAGTATTACGAAGCTAGTGAATCAAATACGGCTCCTGTGGCAGCCAGTACCCAAAAGAAAGGGTGGAGTGACGCCGCCAAAGGGACTGCAATTGGCGCAGGAGCAGGAGCCGTTATGGGAGCGCTAATAGATAAGGATAAACGCCTACGAGGCGCGGCAATTGGCGCTGCTATCGGCGGGGCCGGTGGTTATGCCATAGGTCGAAAGAAAGACCGTCAAAGCGGTCGAGTTCAATAGAATATATATTAAACCATATATATTAAACTGAGATCCTGCTAGGTTAACCGCTAGCAGGATTTTTTATTTGCGTACTCCTTCCGATGGCCAGGCAAGCTTGCTCATAAACATTAGCTTCTGTATCAAGACATCACCTTTCCTAACACTTCATCAATCATTCCATATCCTTTGGCCTCTTCCGCCGTCATCCAATAGTCGCGATTTGAAGAGGTATGTACCCATTCATAAGACTGGCCACTATGGTCGGCAATAATTTGATAAAGCTCTTTTTGAAGTTTGAGTATTTCGCGTGCATTAATTTCCAAATCAGCTGCCGTTCCTTGCATACCTCCCGAAGGTTGGTGAATCATTACCCGAGCATGCTTCAACGCCGCCCTCTTTTTATCAGTTCCGGCACATAAAAGAACAGCGCCAAACGAAAGGGCTATACCTGTACAGATTGTAGCGACATCCGGAGTTATATACTGCATGGTATCGTAAATCCCTAGCCCCGCATAGACAGAACCTCCCGGGCAGTTGATATACAGCTGAATATCTTTATGAGGGTCGGTTGATTGCAGAAAAAGCAATTGGGCCTGAATAATGTTAGCCACTCGATCATCTACGGCTTCACCTAAAAAGATAATACGGTCAATCATTAACCTGGAAAATACATCCATCTGTGCTACATTCAGCTGCCGTTCCTCCGTTATATACGGTGTCATGGAAGCATAGACATTCCGGTTAAACCACCTTTCATATTGGTCAAAGGTATTCCCACTCATCCCGTAGTGGGATACAGCAAATTTTCTAAAATCCATATTTTATCTGTTATTAGTCTTTAGTTGTGTAATTAGCAATCGGCAGAACGTCCTCCATATGGGCTAATTCTTTCTCTCCTGTTTTTTAATCCGGCCAACCCCTATCAACCTATTGGAAATAGCGTTTAATCTGCTGAATTAAGGTTTTATGTTTAGGATTATGAAAAAAATCGTGCTCTACCGTTTTTTAGTTGTTTACGCAATTCCTGTTGCCCATATTTTTTTATAAGCTTATACGTTTTCTCTTGCCAAAAGAAATCATCTTTTAGCGCTGAATCTATTATTAGTCGCGCGTCCAACAGCAACCGTGCTTCTGTATCCAGCTCATTATGTGAATAAGCATCGAGTAAATACACATTATTCAAGGAAGTCTTCATAGTGTAGCGATTTTTCTTTAATGAAAGCCCTAACTTTTTCCAGACATTTGAATTTCTGGACAGTTGCCGAACGTTCGCTGCTAAAGCCAAATTGTTTGGCTAATTTTCCCATGGAGATTTTATCATAGTAGAAAGTTTTTAGCAAATTTAGACAACGGTTTCCGACTTTTGTCAGCAAGGCCAGCAAACGTTCATCAGACATTTGTCTATTTGTATCTTCATCCATCATTTCTACATCAGCCGATAGTGGTTCATGGTTAAGTCCAAGCTTATATTGATGGTTCCAAAGATGTTTAACAACACCGAAAATATAGGCTGGAGCGGTAGTTTTGATAAGGTGTCTATTACATACGATTTGCTCATAGTATATTACGAGCGCATCCTGAAATATATCTTTTGCCTGCTCCAATGTTCCACCTTTTTTACTGATGTACTTAGCAACCGAGGGAAAAGTCTCACGGTAGAATGTTGTAAACAAATCCTTTGAAAAAATTACGTGCTCTTCACACGCCTCTGATATTTCCATATTCTTCGTTTTTATTGGGATGTGTATAAAAAAATCAATATATCACCCTCTAAATTAAAAAAATTTAATCTACTGTTTGTTATCAACAACCGGCGTCAATGGGCCCCTGTTTCTGCAAGCAAGATCTAGGCTATTTATTAGCATTAAGTTTTAAGTTATAGATTTGAAGTATTACGTTGCTACTTAGACAATTGTTTTGATACTGGACACCCGTGTTTTGACACTAATGATAAGTAATAACGACCCAAATTAATAGCACCCCTGAAATCAGGGATTTTTGCTTTTTTTAAGTCAAAATAAACAATAAATCCAGTTTCCTTACGCTAATTATTAGCATATTCGCAACACCTATTTAAATTAATTTCATTCATAATATGACATTAGAACAGCAATATTCAACTATTCTAAATAACATCAGCCAAAACTCGCTCAATCCAAAAGTTTATGATCGTTCGTCACTACACCATCAAAAAACCTGGTTTGAAGGACTGGCCACCTTGGAAATAGCTGTCCATAATTTACCCCAACAAAAACAGGAAGTCGTTGACTTATATGAAGAGCTCTTTTCAGAAGGTTTGGACTTTAAAGCCTCATATGAGTTAGACGAGATGGACTACGCATTTTATTGGGATAAGATATTGGCGATTTTAAGTGCACTCGCTATCCATCATACAGAGGTTTATGCGCAAATTGCTTTCCAATACAATGAGACCCGTCGTATGTATCGTAACAATGCTAAATTCCATTATTATCTCAACTTAGCTATTGAAACAAATGTTCCCGTGGCCAAAGCGGTTGCAGCTTATTTTTATTACTATGGAATCAATACAGAAAAAGACAAAGAAAGAGCCAGTCAGCTCTTCCGTGAAGATAGTGGTGACTGGAGTGTACTTTATCAAGCCTATATCCAACTGAACGAGAAGCAGTTTGAATTTCTGCCTGCTGTTATTGAGCAATTAAAAAGCAGCAGTGACAAAAAGATAAAAAAGAATGCATTGATTTTAGAAGGTAGTTACTTAGAGGCGATTGGGAAGCCGGAAGAAGCGCTATCGGTTTTTGAACAATCATATAAGAGCGATTATTCTGCGTTTTCACTAACTAGAGTCGCCTTTATAAAACACATGCTAGACAATACGCATAAAGAAGCATCCATGAAGCTCTGGAAAGAAGCAGCCAGCCTAGGTTCTATAGAAGCGATGAATTATCTTGGCGTCAACACCTTTCCGGAAGTTTATACCCAAGAAGCCTATACTGAAACCGTTCGTTGGTTTTCTCTTGGATATTTGTACAACAATGCTTACGCTGCTTACCGTTTAGCTCTTATCAGGCTTTATGTTGAAGGTTGGGAAGAGAAGGCTATTGGCTTTCGTCTGCTAGAAGAAGCCATAGAAGGAGGGTCGCTAGATGCACTTATTGAGAAAGCAGAGATTTATACAGAAGGTCGAATAATTGAGCGGGATGAAAAAATGGCCTTTGAGCTTTTTCAAAAAGCCGCTAAAGAAAAAGATGCTCCTTATGCTTACGTACGATTAGGCTATCTTTATGAAATCGGTGCCGGCCCGGACGGTGAAAAAGACGCTATAACAGCTTTAGATATGTATGAAAAGGCCGTCGAAAAAGACCATCCATACGGTTATAGTAACGCGGGACGCATGTATCGTTATGGTATAGCCGGAGAAATAAATATAGAAAAAGCAAAGGCTTACTTTGAAAAGGGAGTCGAGCAAAACATCCCCTTTTCAATAACAGAATTGGCGTTCATGTATGAAGATGGTACCTTAGCTCAAGATTATAAAAAAGCTTTTGAACTATTTGGCAAAGCAGCCGAAGGGAATAGTGCTTACGCGATGTACTGTTACGGCCAATATCTACAAAATGGCTATAATGATGGAGAAAAAGCTCCCGAACAAGCCTTCTATTGGTTTCAAAAGGGGGCTGAGCTTCAGGAAGTCAATTGCATTTATGAAACCGGTCGCTGCTATCGTTATGGTCTCGGCGTAGAAGAAAACCCCGATCAAGCACTGTATTATTATCAACAGGCAGCCGATGCCGGTTATCCCCGTGGGTTGGTAGAATTAGCGCTTTGTTACGAATATGAATATGGTGTAAATTTCGATGCTGAGAAGGTCTTAAACCTTATGATAAAAGCTGCCGAACAAGGCTACGCTTTCGCGCAATATAAAGTGGGGGTATATTATATGCATGGCAGCTTGGGCGAACAGGTTCCTATCAATTCTGAACAAGCAATTATGTGGCTTAACAAAGCGGCAGATGCGGGTTATCCATATGCCTATGTAGAACTCGGAGATTATTATTTATGGGATTATGATAATCTAAATGAAGCGGATAGAGCTTTTGCATTCTATGAAAAAGCTTCCGAACAGGATGTAATAGCAGAAGGATTAGGCGTTTGTTATGAGTACGGTATAGGCATCGATTATAGTATGAGCGAAGCTTTCAAGTATTACGAGATGGCAGCGAACAAGAACGTCATTGGTGCCATGTACCGATTGGGAAATTGTTACTTAAATGGTAATGGAGTAAGTGAACAACCGGAAGAAGCATACAAATGGTTTTTTAATGCGGCACAACAGGGTAATGTTCCTTCTCAATATCTATTAGGAAAGCTTTTGCTGAAAGGGAAAGGTGTAGCCATGAATAAGGAAGAAGGTATTGAATGGTTACAAAAAGCAGCAGAGCAGCAGTATGCTGCTGCACAATATGAATTAGGTAATTGCTACTTGATGGGTGACGGCCTAGAAGAAAATGAAGATAATGCGATGTATTGGTTTGAGCAAGCAGCAGAAAAGGGACATGAACGCGCCATCAAAATTGTGGGTGGTAATAGAAGATGATGTCAAATGAAGGATAAACAACAATCATATTTATTCCAAGTGAATTTAAAGGGAATGATTTCCCTATTGTCTGAACACCTATATAGCAACCCTAATACCTTTGTTCGCGAACTTTTACAGAATGGTGTAGACGCCATTACGGCGATCAAAACTTTGGACGAACAACATATTGGCAGTATACAGGTTCACCTGAACGAAAAGCGCAATGAAGCAATATTTGAAGATAATGGCATTGGTCTGAAAGAGGATGAAATCCATAAATTCATTGCAGTTATCGGTGAAAGCTCCAAGCGAGAAGCATTTGAAGCGAATGATTTTATCGGTAAATTCGGTATAGGTCTGTTGTCCTGCTTTGTTGTCAGCAACGAAATTATATTAGAGACGCGGTCAGCGTTGGCAGACAAAGTGCTTCGATGGACAGGCAAAGCCGATGGAACCTATCAATTGGAAAGGATTACAGAAGAACGACCGATTGGTACGCGTATCATTCTACAGGCAAAAAAAGAATGGGCACATCTATTTACAACTTCGGCCTTTGAAAAGAATCTTCGTTTTTATGGAGATCTACTCCCCATACCGATTACACTTAGGAATGGCCATGAGGCTATTTTAATTAATGAGCATACAGGAAAGTGGTTAAACGATGATTACACGAAAGACGAGCTACTTGAGTTGGGTAAAAGCACTTTTCATACTAATTTTATCGATGCCTTTCGCATAGATGCTCCAAGTGGAAAATTAAAGGCCGTCGCTTACGTGCTGCCATACAAAACACAATTCAGCGGTAAGCAGCAACACAAATTATACCTAAAACGTATGTTTTTGAGCGAGGATGACTGTAGACTGCTTCCGAAATGGGCATTCTTCATCCGCTGTATTATTAATACCGATGGATTAAGTGCCACTGCATCACGAGAGTCTCTTATGGTGAACGGCGAACTGAAGGCGACACAGAAGGAAATTGCAGAAGGTATTAAATCCTATCTAAAAACGATCGGGGTGGTTGATCCTGCTATCTATCATAAGCTGATCAGCACGCATTACCTTCACTTAAAAGCGATTGCGGCAGAGGACGTTGATTTACTGAAAGCATTCATGGATGATTTACCTTTTGAAACCAGCAAAGGGATAAGAAGTTTTAAAAGCATTAGAACCTACCAGAAAAACATTTACTACACAGCCAATATTGACGATTTTAAGCAATTAAGACGAATTGCCGAGTCGCAGGGATTGATGGTCCTCAACGCGGCTTATACATTTGAAGAAGAATTATTAAAAAAAATGCAACGATTGGACAGCGCTTTGTCCATTGAAGAGATCTCTCCTGTTCATTTGTTGAAGAGTTTCCGGGATTTGGACGAGGTGTCAGCAAACGCCTATATGAACTTCACCGAAAAAGCGCGGAAAATTCTAGAGACGCTAAATTGTGAAGTCACCGTTAAACGTTTTCAACCAACCGATATTCCGGCAATCTACATCGCCTCGAATGTGAACCATACAGGAAAAAGCAGCCATATCAAAGCATCTGCAAACAATCCCCTGGCAGCCACATTAGGAGCATTTACACGGACGAATGAAACAAAACCACAATTATGTTTCAATGCCGACAATAGCTTGATTCAGGCTGTGTTTCCGATTAAAGATTCGTATGTAGTTAATTCGATTGTTCATATTTTATATGTCCAATCACTTCTTTTAGGCAAATATCCGGTAAGTGATAAAGAAATGAATCTTTTCAATGAAGGACTTCATAATATGCTGATTATGGGGATTGATAATTTTATAAACATTTAATTGACAGAAATGCGTTACACGTTACAGATACAAAAGTTACTAAATTTAGCGGAGGAACTCCCTCCACATTCCAAAGATCGGATTAAACATTATTTACAGGCAATCCGTTTAGCCGATCAAAACGACGACGTGGAATGGGCTTTCGAACTGAGAATCGACTTGTTAGATGCAGAATGGGGACTAGCTGATCGGCAACACTTTATTCCCACTTTTACATGGCTGTTAGATGCTTATGATCATAATCCGGATTTATTCGATGCAGAAGAACTCCTTTGGAAATATAAATGGATTATTGACGAAGTGTATTCTAACCCCGACGTCAGTCTCGAACAAACAGAGCAAATACTTGCTGATTTCAAAAGACGTATAGAAGCAGAAGGTTACGGGTTGAGAGCATATTATACTAAACAATTGCACGAAGCTTTAGACCAGAAGGATGTAGAGCGAACACGTTACTACCTCGATTTAGTAAATAGCGTCCCGCGGGATAACTTAAGTGATTGTCAAGCCTGTGAAATGGATACCGAAGTGTTAGCACTGTTAAATGTAGGCGATTTTAGGGCAGCTTACGATAAGGCGCAACCTCTATTGGCAAAGCAGTATTCCTGCGCACATGTGCCACTTGTCACCCATTGCAGTTTGGCTTATTACGGCATAAAATACGGTGCAAAAGAGATTGCCTTGGAACAATTTAAATTGGCGGAAGAATCTTTAGTATCAATCAGCGATACCAGTTTAGTACGACCTACCGGCCAACTTATTACCTACCTGTTCCATGTAGATGAATCGCTGGCATGGCAATATGTAGAAAAATATCTACCATGGAGTTTAGAAAGCGACAGAAACCGTACTTTCTTTTTTGCAAAGTATATGACAGAAGGCTTAAAACAACTCTCCTCCGACCAAACCGCTCCCATCGAGCTTCCTGTTGAGCATCCTCTATACAACGAAAAACAACATTATTTAGTGAACGACTTGCTTCAGTATTACTATCAACAGGCTAGCGATTTAGCAGAGCAATTTGATAGCCGAAACAGAAATAAGAATTTCGCAAAACAGCTTACAGAATAAAAACTGAAGTAGGTGTCTCCTATATTTGTTTCAAGCAAATGGTAGGAGACCCTCTTTTTCTTATAATACACCGACTGTAATACTGGAAGGATGCTTTTCGTCATGATAAATCCGATGAGTGGCTTTCTGAAAATCCTTGTTCTCTGCCTCTTTATAAATATCTATAAATTTCTGCGGATTACGATCGACCAAAGGAAACCACGAGTTTTGGATTTGGATCATGATACGATGCCCTTTTTTAAATGTATGTGCCACATCAGGCAGCGTATAGTTGACCGCCGTAACCGCTCCCGGTATAAAAGGTTCGGGCTTTTCAAAACTATTACGGAATTTTCCTCTCAGAACTTCGCCCCTAACTAGCATTTGATAACCACCTAGTAAGGTTCCTTTCGGATTAGGTTCCGGATTTGGCGTATCATCCGGATAAACATCGATTAATTTCACCACGTAATCTGCATCGGTTCCGGAGGTAGAGACTTTTAATTTCGCCATTAAAGGGCCTACCAACGTGATGTCTTCGGTCAAAATATCGCTTTGATAAACCATGACATCAGGCCTTTTGGAAGCAAAACGCTGGTCGTCGATCATGTATTCTCTACTCCTTGATTGGTTAACTCCGTCCTGATAAGGAACCGGAGCATTGGGATCACTTACATACTCGTCAAAACTATGCTGCTCTGTTGGTTTATGGAAACTTAATTTACCGTTAGATTGCAGATAAAGTTCTCTATCGGTACTTTCTTTCGGAGGCCAAGTATTAAAATGTTTCCATTTATTAGTTCCTGTCACAAAAACAGTTGCTTCTGCTGCATCAAACGAACCTACTCCCTTCAAATAATAAGTAAAAAGGGTAATTCCAAATTCTTTTGGTACCAAGTACTAGTTTCCTGTCCAAAATGGATATCGCCGAAAAAGTCACCTTTGGACCGCACCCAACCTCCATGAAACCAAGGCCCCATGACGAGCCGGTTATTTGCCTTCGGACTGCGTTTTTCGATCGCTTTATAGGTATGAAGGGCACCATATGTATCCTCCGCATCAAAAAAACCGCCTACAACCATAACCGCTGGCTTGATATTGTCTAAGTGGTTAACAATCTCGCGTGCTTGCCAAAATGTATCCAGCGTTCCATGTTCCATAAGATCATTCCAGAATCGAATGCTATCTCCAAAATAACGCTCTTTAACATGTTTCAGAGCACCTATTTGCATAAAAAAACCGTAGTTATCATTCATATTAAATTTAACTCGCTGTGGAGCATTCGCCGGTGTAACCGGTTTTGGTCTTGGAACACCAAAACTACTGTAGAAATTAAAGGCGTCTGCCAGAAACAACGCGCCGTTATGATGAAAATCGTCTCCCCTAAACCAATCGGTTACCGGTGCTTGTGGAGAAACGGCCTTCAATGCCGGATGTGCACCAGGTAAGGCCGCAGTTGAATAAAAACCAGGATAAGAAATTCCATAGAGGCCGGCTTTCCCGTTGTTATGGTCAATATTCTTCAATAGCCAGTCGATCGTATCAAAGGTATCACTGCTTTCATCTATTTGATGCTTTTGTTTCTTTTCTTTGATATGCGGTCGGATATCCTCATAAACGCCTTCGCTCATCCATTTTCCCCTTACATCTTGATAAACAAATATAAAACCCTCTTTAATAAACAAGGGATCTGGCCCTAAGGTATTTTTGTAATTATCTTCCCCATAAGGCGCAACTGTATAGGGTGTACGATTAATCAAAAAAGGGTACTTTTTGGTTGTGTCTTTTGGAATATAGATTGATGTGAACAGCTTCACGCCATCTCTCATAGGAATATAACGCTCAATTTTAGTATAATGCGCCCGAATATAAAGCGAGTCCTCATGCTGCTGCGCAAAAACGCTATTGAACAGAAAAAAAACAATAAAAAAGAAAGGGAGTCCTAATTTTATCATACGAAAAGCTTTTAAAAAGGTAAATATAGACAGCAATATACTTTAAACAAAGCAAAAAAGCACACAATTACTCTTTTACAAGAACTGGTTGCCTAAGCAATAGATCATTTTAAGTACGCTGTTTCCAGCCTTCGTATCCAAGCGTTTTAAAAAATTATATAAATCCATTCTTTCGTAATATAAAACATCCAATATTTTTTTTCTTAGCTTTGCAGAAGTGAAAAAGTTATTTGCTTTCATATTAACCTTTGTGTACCTCGGCATTGCTACAGGTTTCAGCACATACAGCCATTATTGCATGGATCGTTATGTGGAAACTTCTTTATGGAAAAAGGATATGAGCAAATGCGGTGTTTGCGGCATGAATAAAAGCAAACAAGCTTCCGAGAAAAACTGCTGCAAAGAAGAACACAAGCAGGTTAAACTCGAGAAAAAACACCAAGCTTCTCAAGTTGTTTATAAACAATTTAAACTTTTTCAAGCGATTGTACCAGCGCCTGCTTATGACGTCTCGATGCACAAACCTGTGATCAATGTAATCACAGGACATCCCGTTAGCCATGCCCCACCCAATAAGGCTTATACGAGGCTGTATAGGCTGAATTGCACATACCTAATTTAAACCTTCCATTCGATAAGCTGTTGGCATTAGTTCTGCAAACGGCTATTTTTCCCTTATAACTCATCATTTATAATTCATAACTATATTGCCATGGTCCATCGCATTATCGACTGGTCGTTACGCAACCGTTTTATTGTATTAATTCTAAGCTTGGGTCTATTTGTTTGGGGTGTTTTTGCCGTAAAGAAGAACCCCATCGATGCCATCCCTGATTTGTCTGAAAATCAAGTAATAGTGTTCACCGAATGGATGGGGCGCTCACCTCAATTGATCGAGGATCAAATTACCTATCCGTTAGTGACTAACCTTCAAGGCTTACCACAAATCAAATACGTTCGAGGAAGTTCGATGTTCGGCATGAGTTTTATCTATGTCATTTTTGAAGACGACGTGGATATATATTGGGCACGCGAGCGAGTACTGGAGCGGCTCAGCACAGTAGGCAATACCCTTCCTGACGGTGTTACGCCCGGTTTAGGCCCAGATGGTACGGGGGTGGGACATGTGCTTTGGTACACCTTAGAGGCCCCCAATATCGACTTAGGGGAACAACGTGCAATTCAGGATTGGTATGTAAAATTTGCCTTGCAGAATGTTCCCGGTGTAAGTGAAATTGCATCTTTCGGAGGATTTCAAAAGCAGTATCAAGTAACAATCGACCCTAATAAGCTTCTGTATTATAAGCTCTCTGCTGCTCAAGTGATTAATGCGATCAGGGCAAATAATAACGAAAGCGGGGGACGAAAATTTGAAATGAGTGACGTCGGTTATATAATCAAGACCAACGGATACCTTCAGTCTGTAAAAGATATTGAACGTATACCTATAGGTAACCAGCAAGGTAACGCCATTTACTTATCAGACGTCGGTGTCGTACAAATGACCGGCGAAGCGCGTTTGGGCATATTTGATCAAGATGGAGAGGGTGAGCGCGTAGGTGGTATTGTAGTGATGCGCTATGGTGAAAACGCGGCTGTTGTGACCGAACGTGTAAAAGAAAAAATGAAAGAGGTAGCTAAGGGGTTACCCGAGGGTGTAAAATTTGATATTATATATGATCGTGGCGAATTAATTCAGGAATCGGTAGATTCAATCAAGCATACACTTATTGAAGAGATGGCAGTTGTTTCACTGGTTGTCATACTCTTTTTATTTCATTGGCGAAGTGCGTTGAGTATTATCATTCAAATCCCCATTACTATAGCTATCAGCTTTATCCTGTTGAATGCTTTCGATATCTCCTCTAACATCATGTCTTTGACAGGCATTGCCTTAGCCATCGGTGTCATAGTCGACAATGGGATCATTATGAGTGAAAATGCTTACAAACACCTCGCAGAGGAATACGCTACGAAAAACAAGAAAAGATAATAACATGAGCTGGATAAAAAATTTATTTAAACGTACGCCGCAATGGATATCGGAGCAGAAACGCATTGAAATTATCGCTAAAAGCAGCAAGCAAGTCAGTCGAGGTGTGTTCTTTGCAACTATCATCATCATTACCTCATTCCTGCCCATCTTTATGCTTACGGGGCAAGAAGGCAAACTCTTCCATCCTTTAGCTTTCACCAAAACCTTCATCATGTTGGTAGATGCTTTATTGGTTATCACGTTAGCGCCAGTTTTGATTTCCTTCTTTATGAAGGGAAAGTTCAAACCCGACCAGGCAAACCCTGTCAACCGGTTTCTGGAGAAAATATACGAGCCGATCATAGAAAAAGTACTCACTTGGCGTAAGACCACCTTGGCCATTAATATGATAGCATTGCTAATTACCATTCCTCTTTTGAAGAAATTAGGTACCGAGTTTATGCCCCCGCTCGACGAGCAGAGTATTCTTTTCATGCCGGTTACACTTCCCGATGTCAGCAACAGCGAAGCAAAACGTCTCCTCCAAGTGCAAGATAAAATAATAAAAAGCATCCCCGAAGTTGACAAAGTACTCGGTAAGGCAGGGAGGGCTAATACAGCAACGGACAATGCACCTATAAGTATGATTGAAACGATTATCATGCTAAAGCCAAAGGACCAATGGCGCGAAGGGATGACAAAAGATCGACTAATTCAGGAACTGGACAAGAAATTGCAAATTCCCGGCGTAGTAAATGGTTGGACTCAACCTATCATCAACCGCATCAATATGCTGTCCACCGGGATCCGCACGGATGTCGGCATCAAAGTTTTCGGACAAAACCTAGACACCATTGCAGCGGTTTCCGAGCGAGTTAAAGCCGCACTGGAAGGCACTTCGGGCATTCAGGATCTATATGTGGAACCGGTGACGGGCGGCAAATACCTCACCATTGACATCAAACGTGATGCCTTAGCTCGTTACGGACTTACTGTTGACGATGTAAATCAAACGATAGAAAGTGTGATCGGCGGGGCAACTATTGGCCAAACCATCGAAGGGAGAAGGCGATTCAGTATCAATATTCGATTGGCGCAAGATTATCGAAATAGTTTAGCCCAACTTAATAGAGTACCTTTGCAAAGTAGTTCTTTCGGCAACGTACCGTTAGGTTCGGTGGCCAATCTTCATTTCGAAAATGGCCCTCCGATGATTACTTCTGATAATGCTTTACTTCGTGGAGCTGTTATGTTTAATGTACGCGACCGCGACTTAGGAAGCACGGTTAAAGAAGCTGTTGAAAAACTAAATGCTTCCCGAGGTATCCTGCCAACGGGATACTTTTTGGAATGGAGCGGACAATACGAGAACTTGATACGCGGACAGCAAACATTATTATGGATTGCACCAATTGTACTCATTATTATCTTTTTCGCTCTGTATTTCGCTTTTCACTCTTTAAGAGAGGCTTTTCTAAGTCTAATAACTATACCTTTTGCCCTCATAGGTGGCGCCTATATGATTTATTTTTGGGGAGTTCATCTTTCTGTGGCCGTAGCTGTGGGGTTTATTGCTTTATTTGGTATTGCTGTAGAAACGGGAATTGTGATGGTCATTTATCTCAATGATGCTATGCAACAATTGGTAAAAGAAAAAGGCAATAGCCGTGATACTATCACAAACAAGGACTTAAGAACATATGTCATACAGGGTGCAGCAAAACGACTTCGTCCGAAAATCATGACAGTATGCGTTTCGCTTTTCGGACTTTTACCCGTGTTGTGGGCAACAGGAGTGGGCACTGACGTCATGCGACCGATTGTACTACCAATGATTGGCGGCGTACTTACCTCTTCGACACATATTTTATTGGTTACACCACTCATATTTTTAATGACCAAAGAATACGAGTTACGCAAATATGGAAAATTGGAAATTTATGATGCGAAGCATTAAAATATCGACATACCAAAAGCGAGCCATACTGTTAAGTATGATAATTTGCTTTCTCATTAATACAACTCGTGGGCAAACGGCACAAGCTGAAATATTGTCTTTAGACACTATTTTAACACGTATCGAGCAACAGAACATCAAACT
Organism: Olivibacter sp. 47; assembly: GCF_030372825.1. Lineage (NCBI taxonomy): Bacteria > Pseudomonadati > Bacteroidota > Sphingobacteriia > Sphingobacteriales > Sphingobacteriaceae > Olivibacter > Olivibacter sp. 47. The sequence goes on along the minus strand of NZ_JAUCNR010000001.1, from coordinate 2,220,847 downwards.
GAGAGCTTACAACTTAAGAAGTAAGGGCTTTTCCTATCGTGCCAAGGCATCAACTGGATGGATGGCACCTATGGTAGGCGCAGGAACCTTTATGACACCTTATCCCGGGCAGCAAATCATGGAAGATAGTGACAAAGGTTCGATTATGTTTAACATTGAACAGGAGATCCCTAATCCAAGCAAGCAAAAGGCAAATAGTAGATATATTGCCTCACAAGGCGCTTCAGAGACAGCCAAACGGGCAGTCAATCTCAACGATTTGAGAGCGCAAGCAAAAAGCCTCTACTATACGTGGCTAATTGCCGAAAAACGCATACAGTTGCTCAACGATAACGAGAAGATCATTCAAAGCATGAAACAACTGGAAGCGATACGCTATGAATATAACCAATCGCAATTGGGCAATGTATTTAAAACGGATGCGCAACTGGAAGAGAACCGGAATATGTTGCGCATGCAAGAAGCAGAAATTGCACGTTCTAGGGCTTGGCTTAATAGCTTGATGAACGTTCCAGGAGATATCAAATTCAAAATTGATACCAACTCGACTCCCACTTTTGAGCCTGTAGCACTCCTCGACACCTTACTACTAGCGACACGTCGACAGGACATACAAAAGATGAATGCCGATATGCAAACCATGCGGTATGGGATTGATGCGATGAAACAAGAAAGAAAACCTGATTTCAAAATCCGTTTTGATCACATGAGCCCTTTAGGAAAAATGATGCCCAACGCATATAGTGTAATGGGAATGATAAGCATACCGATTGCACCTTGGAGCAGTAAAATGTATAAGAACGAAACGAAGGCTATGCAATTTGAACTTGACGCGATGCAAGCAGAGCGAAAAAGCATGTTGTTGGAGAGCCAAGGGATGTTATATGGCATGCAGGCAGAGATCAAAACAATGAAGGAACGAATTGATCGAATTGCGAAAAAGATAATCCCGGCACTTGAACGATCCATGGAAGCTAACTTTCAGTCCTATCGCGAAAACAAACAAGGTCTTCCGGTAGTACTGGCAGACTGGGAAGCACTGAACATGATGAAAAACACCCTGTTAGATGAGCAACTAAAGCTGTATTTAATGATTGCAAACTATGAAAAGGAACTCTTTAATTAACTTATACAGTTTGGGCCTGTTTCTGCTTACTTTAGGTTGTTCGTCAGCACAACGAGAAACAGGTCACGCAGCTTCGCATGGCCATTCACAAATAGACTCGGGTATCCGTGAGCTGACAAGGCCTACTAATCAAGCAATAGTGACCCATGCAGCAACCGTGGAAGCAGAAGCGGGCATGAAAGTTTTCCCGGTACACATAACAGGGCGGGTGAACTATGATAGCAAAAATAATACTGCTGTCAGCAGCCGGGTAGCTGGTCGGCTGGAACATATATATGTGAAATATAACTTTCAGCCAGTTAAAAAAGGGCAGCTACTCTTTGAAATATATTCTCCTGAACTGGTAGCCGCGCAACGGGAGCTTTTGTTATTGCAGAAATCGGAAGAGCAGAAACTACAATCTTCTGCTATTCAAAAGCTTCAATATCTAGGAATGACTTTTGGGCAGATACAGCAGCTCATTAAAAGCAAACAGGTAGCCTATCGCGTGCCGATTTACAGTCCTGCCAGCGGTTATATTGTCGAAAAAAATGGAACGGTGCCCATTACGAATGCGGGCAGTCTGACTTCTGTAACGAAGGAGGAAAGCGCCATGGCCAATATGGGATCCACTCCTACTCCCAGCGCTCCTACCAATACAGGTCAGCAGCAGGCATCGAATTCCTTACTGATGCGCGAAGGGCAATATGTCACCGCCGGACAAGCTATTTTTACCATTTATAAAAACAATGAACTGCTAGCTGAATTTGCTATTCCGCCTTTTTGGGCGCTCAAAGTTAATAAAGGCAAAAAAATATTATTCAAAAGTATAGACAACCCTGATCTATTATATCAAGCGACTATTGGTCTTATCCAGCCAACTTTCAATAATGGCGAAAATTTTACTGTGGCAAGAATTTACTTAAAAAACAGCAAATTCCCAGTAGGTCAACTTCTGACGGGAACCATTGCCGTTACGGAAAACCATGGTTATTGGCTGCCTAAAACGGCCGTAGTATCCTTGGGAAACAAAAGTATTATTTTTAAACAAGAAGCAAACACATTCCTTCCTGTCCCGGTAGAAGTGGGAGTTCGTACGGAGGAAAAGGTGCAGATACTCACGCATATCGCGTCTTGGCAAATTGCCAAACACGGTGCTTATTTAGTAGACAGCGAAGATTTTATTATAGCAAATAAAACACCTGGCAATGAGTTATCCAAGGGTGAATAAATACAGTAAGACGAAAGGAGTAGTATTCATGGATATCTATGCGGCCATTAACAAGGACTAATCATTCACATATGAATAGAAAAAAATTTATACAGGTCTTATTGTTGACATCAGCAATGCCTTCACTCTTATGGGTGGCATGCAACAAGCAAAAGGGGCAACAGACAACAGCAGTCGAAGCTACTTTTACATGCCCCATGCACCCGCAGATTGTACAGGACCATCCTGGCACCTGCCCCGTTTGCGGAATGGATTTAGTACCATTTGATAAAAACAATAAAGATAAATTTCTCACTTTAAGTGCTGATCAACAAGCACTAGCGAATATAACCTCCATGGCTGTTGGTATCGGTAGTTTAAATAATTACACGGCTATAAGTGGAAGGCTTACCGTTAATCCAGAACAAACAAACTATATCAGCAGCCGAAACGCAGGCAGGATTGAGGATTTATACATTAAAGAAACCGGTATTCCCGTTAAACGAGGTCAGGCAATTTTCCGATTATATAGTGAGCAACTGCTAGCTTTACAAGAAGAATTCCTAATGACCCATAAGCAAACAATCGAGTTTTCCAACGATCAACGATTCGCCGATATCTTTAAAGCTGCAAAACAAAAGCTGCTATTATATGGACAAACTGAATCACAATTAGCCTCCCTGCTTAAGGATGGGAAATCATCGCCTTATATAACGTTCTATGCGCCAAGCAGTGGCATTGTAGCGGAGCTCTTCGTTACCGAAGGCCAATACCTAGACGAAGGCAGCTCTATACTCCGCTTAGAGGGCTACGACACGATGTGGGTGGAAGCTGATATTTATCCAAGAGAAGCAGCATATATTAAGGAAGGAGAGGAATTGAAAGTGCTTGCAAACGGTGACCCAAATAATTTACTGACAACGAAAGTGCAGTTTATTACCCCAAATTATCAGAGCAACACCCAAATTATGCAACTACGAGGCTCAATATCAAACAAAGGTCATCTATTGCAAGTTGGTATGCCGGCCACCATCTTGTTACCAAAGGGGGAACAAAACAAAGTTCTAATGGTGCCCAGCAAGGCAATCATCCGCGAAGAGAATCAAAGCCATGTGTGGATAGCTAGTGGTGGCGGGAAATTCGAACCACGATTTGTCGAAACGGGCACTGAATCTTTTGACGACACTGAAATTATTGCCGGTCTTACCCCTGGAGAAAAGGTTATAGTGAGTGGAGCTTACCTTTTGTATAGCGAGTACGTATTAAAGAAAGGAGCGCTTGTTAATTAGTCAGTAAAAACGAATTTTATTAACTTCACTTCAATGGTATTTATGCGCTCACTATGTTCGATTATCCATGTTTTTCTGCATTAAAAAACGGATCTATTTTAATAACTAATAAAATAACAAAACAATATGAAAACAACAGATTTTAAAATTGGTATAGCGGCGCTAGCTGCTTTATTTATACTGGCTTCCTGCAACGGGGAAAGTCAGTCATCAAAAACCGAGAATGATCATAGTCAGCATCAAACAGTAGCAGAAAGAGACAATCCCCAAGCTCCTAAAACAAAAAATGAGGCATTGGATGCGCTTTATCCTCATTATCTTGCTTTGCAGGAGGCACTCGTTGCCGGCGACATAAGTAAAGCAAAGGAAGCTGGCTTATTAGTAGAAGAAGCCGGTAAACATGTCGACGGCGCTAAGGATCTTCAAGAAGCTGCCTCACAAGTTTTATCAGCAGAAAATATTGACAGCCAGCGAGACGCTTTCTCTTCACTGAGTAATGCACTTATAGAACTTATTAAAACACATGGTGTAGCAACAGGCGAGTTTTATGTAGCACATTGTCCCATGGCCTTCAATGACAAAGGTGCCAACTGGTTAAGTCCGACAAAAAGTATTAAAAACCCATACTTTGGAGACAAAATGCTTAACTGCGGAAGCGTAGAAGAGACATTGAGAAAGCTCTAAGAAGTTTTTAAGAATTAGCATATTTCAGGGGCAATTGAAGAGTATGCTACTTTCTTTTGGTCAGAAATTTGGCTAGTTTTGTCATCATTAAAACAGTGTGTCAACTATCGGGTAGAACGTTTCTCGCTTTATCCGATAGTTGTTAACCAATTTTGCCTTATGATTAAAAAAAAGCTACTGTTATCCATATTGATTTTTTGTTTCTACATTTCATATGGCCAGTCATCCCTGCAAAAACCATTTCAAGATTGTCATATTAACGGCAGTATCACCATATACGACTATAATCAAAAAAAGTGGATAAGTAGCGACATTGAAGATAGTTATCAACCTTCATTACCGGCATCGACCTTTAAAATCTTGAATACACTTATTTTACTGGAATCCGGTGTTGTAAAAAGCGAAAAAGAAATCGTCGCATGGCCCGGTTCAACTGACACGGTTAAATATGGTTATAGGCCGGATATTTACCATAGCATGGATATGGAAGAAGCTTTCAAAGTATCCGCAGGCTGGGTATATCGGGAATTAGCGAAAAAAGTAGGAAAAGCGACATACAAAGATTACCTCATCAAATGCCATTACGGAAATGCTGACGTGTCGATCAATGATCCTGACTTTTGGAATTATGGGACTTTTGCCATTTCTCCGGCGAATCAGGTTGAGATGTTAATCAATCTTTACGAGGAGAAACTACCATTCTCACGACGATCTTACCGGATTCTGAAAAAAATGATGGTGGAAGAAGAGACAGCAAATTATCTATTAAGAGCAAAGACAGGTTGGACAATAGACGGTGGTAAGGATACCGGTTGGTGGATTGGTTATGTAGAGCAAAAACGGCAAAAAAATGTCTATTTTTTCGCTACTCGTCTCATCAAAGACCGAAAAACCATAAATAAGCAGTTTGCTAAATGCCGGAAAGAGATAACCAAGAGAATTTTGAAAGAACTGGAAATGCTTCAATAAAAAATCCACCTACTGACGAATCAGCAGGTGGTTCTCTACACTTAAAAGTATCCAACCGTAACTGTAGAAGATCTTATGTCGTGGTATCGCAGCGCGATACAGAACGTCCAATTACTTTTCTACGAATCCATCCGGATCTTTGGGATGGAGTGTACAAAAGTATATAATAGTTTCTACTTTTTTATGTTATAATTATATAAATGATAATTTAATGATGATTCTATGCGGTTTTTGTGTGAAAAATTGTGAAAAAAACAATAAAGCCCTATATGTATTAAGTTTTGGATCTATATATTTTTTGTTTTAAAGAGAAGCGCCCGTTATATATAACGGGCGTACACTTCTCTAAAATAGGCATTTAAATACCTACTTTGGGCTACGGTTGGATTAAAATCTCTCCGACAATGGTATTGACAATACTAAAAAATCAGTATTACAGTTATTTACAGCAAAAAGTTTTTTCATCACAAAGATAGAGATACACCTCCTATCATTTGACAGCTAAAGTACAATTGTATATCGCCTACTTCCAAAACGAGAAAAAGTGAGAAAAATATTCACACCTCATAAATTATTCTTTCAATCTTACTGCCCTTTTTATTATTTCATAGTTATGCTATCCGTCATCAATGCCGCAGCTGAAATATGTACCTGCTTTTATAATTCGGCCGAATCATTGTCGTTTAACGCGCTTTAACTACATTTGCTTAATACGCAAATTGATCTCTTTTTTATGTTGAAGAATCTCGTATATATCTGCTCACTTTCACTCTTATTATTTGCAACCGTTTTATCCAGTTGCAATAAAGCAAACGCCCAAGGATATCGTCAATTGACGATTTCTGATTTTAAAGGCAAAGCGGATCCAAAAAGTCCCTTTATATCGCATGTGAAATTACGTATCGGCTATCAATCAACCACACTTAAACGCGTAGATTCTTATCAAGTCACGTTTCACGTTTTCTTAGATATAAACCCAAGAGAGTCTTGGATAAAATTCGACAAAATCAAAACACCTGAAGTACTCGCCGAAGTATTAAACCATGAACAGGGTCATTTTAAAATAGGTTTACTCATGCAGCATGAATTAATTAGCCGGCTCAATGCACGAAAATACACCTCACATTATAAGCAGGAGGCCGCTACTCTTTTTAATAAAGTCTCCAATAAATACCAGGCAATGCAGCTCCGGTATGACGCGGAGACTGAGCATATGATGAATAGAGCGCAACAGGCCATTTGGGATAAAAAACTGAACCGATCTATAGAAGGCCTGAATTTGCTAATGGATTGACACTTGATATTCGGGATAGCTAACAGGCACATAGAAACGTTCAAATAATGTGGCTTCATCCCCATGTGCGTCCTGCCGGAAGGTAAAATATTCGCATGAAATCAGTATACCTACTTCTTGCTTGCTAAGTGTAATCTTTAAAAAACCGTGATGGGTATCACAATAATTTTCAAGTTGCACCTGTCTCATAATAGGTAAATTATCTACTACTAAAGGATTACCCGGTTCAGCTATGCGGTGCAGATCAGCGTATCCCCCTGCCCCAGATACTACATAAGGAATCACAGAACCATCGGCGTATCGTTTACTAAATCGCTGATAATTATGCACATGACCACTAAGCACCAGATCCGGTTTGACTCCCGCTGCATGAAATGCGCGTTCTAAAAAAGTTATCATATTTAAACTGGAGCCATGATTCGTATCAGCCGAGTAGGGAGCTTGATGAATACAAACAATGATGGCTTTTTTAGGACGCTCTGTGTGTGCCGACAATAATTCTTGGATAAACCATGCTTCTTGCTGCTCTGTGATAAAGCCGTATTTGGTAGCATTCCCATATAAACAAATGATATTAGCCAGCGGCGTAACCAAAGTCCAATAGACATTAGGTTGTATCATACTGAAACGATTACTTCCACCGGAGAAAGCAATTTTGTCACTTGTCTTCGCGCAGAAAACCTGTGTAAAAGCTTCTAAACTATCGTATCCCTCCGAAGATTCCGGATTGATATCCGCGTCATGATTACCCGCCAAGGCAAATATGGGTGCCGGGTACTGTTCGTATGGTCTAAAAAACTGCGCCGGATACTCGCTTGCCTCACCGTAATTGTATACGACGTCACCCATGTGCAACATAAAAACGGGTGTACACGAGTTATTTTTTGCAAGAAGCTGCTTAGTCATTTCTCGGGCCACTTTATGCTGAAATGTCCTTTCTTTCATACTTCCGGTATCTCCAACCACATGAAAGCTCATGGTGGCTGTCTGTTCATCGATTTCCGGGAGAATTTGTTTTAACTTCAATCTATATGGCCATTTCCCACTTGGAGCAGGTAAAGGTTTAATTTTAAAAGCATCATCTATCAAACTTCCCAGTAGTACTGGCTGCCTCCTAACATTTGTCATAACACATCAACTTATAAATTCCATTCCGACTAATGCAAATGTACACAGCAAGTATTATACCTTTATTAAGATATCGCGTTGTTAATATTAAGAAAAGCATGCATGTTTAGTTGCGTATACCATGTATTTTTTCTAAGTTTAGAATAAATTAAAGCTAATCCAAAATGATTAAATATATCTTTTTTATATGCATCTGCTTCTCAGCACTCAGATCGGTCAAAGCCCAAGATAAAATTGACGATATTACCATTTACCCTATCGAACACGCAACTTTTGCAATAACTTGGAAGGAAAAAACGCTTCTATTTGATCCAAGCACAGAAAAAGAAAAGTTAAATAAAGTAAAGAGCCCTGATCTTATTTTTATAACAGATATACATGGTGATCATTTCAATATTTCCAGTCTAAAAAATCTTGATCTTTCGAGATCAATACTCATTGTTCCCCCTGTTGTTGCCGAGCAATTGCCGGACGAGTTAAGAAAACAATCACATCTGATCAAGAACGGTGAAACTGTCGACCTAAATGATATAAAAATCGAGGCCGTACCTATGTATAATCTCCCTGAATCCGCTGACGCATTTCATACAAAAGGTAGGGGAAATGGTTATATTATTACGTTGGGCAACAAACGTATTTATATAAGCGGAGATACTGAAGATATTCCGGAAATGCGTGAGTTAAAGGATATCGACATTGCTTTCCTCTGCATGAACTTACCTTACACCATGACCGTTAAGCAAGCTGCCGAAGCCACCCTTGCATTTAAACCGAAAATGGTCTATCCTTATCACTATAGAGGTCAAAATGGAAAAAGCGACATATTCAGTTATAAGCAGCTCGTAAACGAAAAAGATTCATCTATTAAAGTGATTATACGTGACTGGTATCTTCGTAATCCGTAATTTCATTGCGCTAACCTATCGCTAATGAATAGCTTAGCGCCTTTTTGTCAAAGGCCCTTAAATATTTGCATCAATTGATGGTTATGTCGCTGGGTATGGAACTGTATAAACATCAACCATTCGTAACGTGTAAGAAAGCCATAAGTTGGAAATTCAAAATCTAAACATACGACCCTCAGGTCTTCATTCTGAATAATATCAACGTATCGCTGCTTGTTAAGTTCAAGATCGGTTATCAATTCATCTCTATTAAAAGGTCCATTTTCCGGGTAAATAAAATCCGGCGACTCCATTTTTATCTCAAAGTTTAGGAAAATATCTTGTAAGGATTTCACATATAAGTCCACTTCGCGTACTGGCTTCTCTACATGGCTATCAGGTAAACCGCCAGTAGCCTTAATGACATGATCGGCCACTTGTCCCGCTGTCCATTCACCCATATTCCGTTGGTGATTGATTTCCTGACGATCGAACTTTGAGATCGATTCTATAAACGTGTCGAACGTTTTCTTTAATGAATTCGACAACTTCTTTTTGTCAACTAACATAATCCAATGTGTTTATTACAAAGGTAGGAGGTAATCGGATAGCTAACCGGGTAGAAAAGCGACATTCTAAGGGTAAAAAACGAATATATAGATCGTCTGTTATTACATTGCATCCGTCAAAACAAAAATAATCAGTAAAAAAGTAAAAAACATTTGGTAACCATTTGGTTTCTTTTTAAATTTGAAACCAAATGGTTACATATAAATAAACACATGGAAACTAGACGAGATGTATTTCAGGCAATAGCCGATCCTACTAGACGTGCAATTATTCAATTGATAGCTAAACAGCCACTTAATTTGAATACGGTGGCTGACCGTTTTGACATTAGCCGCCGGCCGTCTCAAAGCATATCCGCATTCTTACTGAATGTGGCTTGATAACAATTCATCAGAAAGGCAGGGAGCGCTTTTGTAACGCAAATTTGCGTTCATTAAAAGAGGTATCGGAGTGGGTAGAAAAGTATCGTACGTTCTGGAATGATCGCTTGGATACATTAGAGGATCTTTTAAACAACGAATAGATCTCTAAAAAAATGAACACGAGCAGCGCTCATTAGTCTATGATTTGGATCTAGCTGTCTTCTTATCTAGAACCTATGATATCAAGTTAGGCAGGATGCTCAATTGGTAAAAAAGAATTAAAACAAAAATGATACGAATATGGAAAATTATGGAAAAATCATTGCGCCAGGCACTATTCGCTTTGAGCGTTTACTGCCAGGCCCCATTGAACGTGTATGGGCTTACATTACTGAATCTGATAAAAGAGAAAAGTGGCTGGCCAGCGGCGAAATGGACTTAAAAGTTGGCGGTAAGGTCAATTTACATTTTGTTCACGCCAATCTATCATCCTATCAAGAGACACCTCCCGACAAATATAAGTGTTATGAACACGGCAATAGCTTCAGTGGCACGGTAATTCAGTGTACACCACCCTATCTATTGACTTTTACATGGGGAGATGGTTCGGAAGTGACGTTCGAACTTCACAAACAAGAAAAAAAGATATTATTAGTATTAACCCATCGTCACTTAGAAGCTGTCGAAGCACGCATCAGCGTAGCTAGCGGTTGGCATACCCATCTTGGCATTCTTGTTGCTCGATTGGAAAGACGCGAACCGGCAGGTTTTTGGGGTGTACATAACCAAATGGAAAAGGAGTATACTGAAATATTAACCGAATTATAGATAAAAACGTTATGGAAAATCAAAGAGCGCAAGTTGAAGTCCAGATGCTTATAAGAAGACCTGTTTCAGCAGTTTACCAAGCTTTCATTGATCCGGCTATCACTAAGAACTTTTGGTTTACGAAAGCGAGCGGACCGTTAGAAGTGGGAAAGACTGTTACTTGGGAATGGGAAATGTACAACGTTTCAAGCGATGTTACGGTAAAAGAATTAATTAAAAACGAGAAAATATCCATTGTATGGAACGAGCCCGCAACAACCGTAGATTTTCTTTTTACGGCGATCGATGAAAACAGGACTTACGTTGTTATTAAAAACTACGGATTCCCGCAGACAGGGAACGAATTGGTACAGGCGGTGAATGACAATACAGGCGGTTTCACCACCGTTTTAGATGGATTAAAAGCTTACTTAGAGCACAATATTAATCTAAATTTAATTGCCGATAAATTTCCGAAAGAAATAAGCTTGCATTAAGAAGATACGTATATTGGCGTAAGTGAATTTCTTGCGCCAATATAAATCCGATTGCGGCATCATGCCGATCAACGGTTCTTACATCATCCCCTACCTTCCTTGAAATTTCTTTTTATTTTTACTACATGATTCATGAGAAACTGCTTTTAGTATTGGCTTTATTTTTCGCCATGGCCATGTTGTACTTGTTAAGTCAACGCCTAAAAATTTCCTATCCTATCTTATTAGTTATCGGTGGCTTGGGAATTTGTTTTATTCCCGGCGTACGGGCGATAAGCATCAACCCGGATTTGGTATTTCTGATTTTCTTACCACCTTTGCTTTTCGAAGCAGCGTGGTATACCTCTTGGAATGAGTTTTGGAAGTGGAGACGTTCCATTGGTTTACTTGGCTTTGGTTTAGTACTATTCACCTCTCTGGCTGTCGCCTATATTTCTGTTATGACTATCCCTGGCTTCACACTTGCCATGGGTTTTTTATTAGGGGGCATCATTTCACCTCCTGATGCCGTAGCTGCTACCTCCGTGTTAAAAGGAGTTACCATGCCTAAAAGAGGTCTTGCTATTCTTGAAGGAGAAAGCCTTGTAAATGATGCAGCATCATTAACGGTATTTCGCTTTGCCTTAGCGGCTGTTCTAACCGGACATTTTATATTGCAGGAAGCCCTTCTGGAATTTGCTACGTTATCGATAATGGGTGTTGTTGTTGGTTTAGTCATTGCTCATATCTTGTACTTCGTGCTTCGCTACTTAGCAAAATCGTCCAATATAACTACACCAATCACATTAATAGCTCCTTACCTCATGTACCTTGTGGCCGAATCCTTTGAGTGGTCGGGCGTCCTAGCCGTGGTAAGTGGCGGTCTGTTCTTGTCTTTTCGATCCAAAGACTTCCTAAACTATCATACGCGGATACAAGCCACCGAAGTATGGGCTACTGTCGGATTTCTCTTAAATGGGTTTGTTTTTATTCTAATTGGCTTAGAACTTCCCGTGATCGTAAATGGATTAGAGGGTTATTCTAAGAAAGAGGCGATTCAATATGCGCTAATTATTAGTGCCGTCGTAATTTTACTCCGTCTTACACTCGTTTATTTAGCTGCTTTTATACCCCGCCTTGTCAGCAAAAGAATACGCGATAAAGAAACAAGCCCCGGCTTTAAATTGCCCTTTGCCATCGGATGGGCAGGCATGCGTGGCGTAGTATCGTTGGCTTCTGCATTAGCTATACCACTTACACTTGAAAATGGTGAAGCTTTTCCTCATCGCAACCTCATTTTATTCATTACTTTTGTAGTCATCCTTATCACCTTGGTTTTCCAAGGACTTACTTTGCCCTTTTTTCTAAAACTTTTAAAGATTGAAGAGATAGATGAATATGTTCCAACGGAAGATCAGTTGGAAGCCATTCGTCTTCAATTGGCCAAATCAAGTATCAAATATCTTGACAGGAAGTATGATCGTGAGATGGAAGAACATCCCACCATCGCACGAATCAAGGAACAGCTACAGCGTAGTATCGACGCCACCGAAAGCTCGTTGCAAGAACAGGAGAAGAAAGAAAAACTGATTTCTGTTCGGATGTTATACAGACGGATCATGTTGGAACTAATCACCCATCGAAGAGAAGGACTTAATAAATTACGTAAAGAGAAAAAGTATGATGATCATGTCATTAGGCAATTGGAACACAATCTAGATTTAGAGGAGTCAAGGCTTATAAAACAATAAGCCTGCAATTTAGTATAGAAAAAAACACAATAATAATGATTACGATCACCACACCCGCCCTGCTGTTTCCAGCTATCAGCCTGATTATGTTAGCGTACACAAATCGCTTTTTAGCGCTTGCCAGCTTAGTGAGAAGTTTACATGCCAAATATCTCGAAAACAATCGAAGTGGTGTCATTCATGGTCAAATAAAAAATCTACGCTACCGATTACGCTTGATTAAATATATGCAGGCCTATGGTGTTTTAAGCTTTGTAGCCTGTGTTGTATGTATGCTATTCATATTTTTGAAATGGTTGTTTTGGGCCGAACTGCTTTTCGGACTCAGTTTAATTTTCTTTACTATATCACTTATTATTTCATTGATTGAAATACAGAAAAGTACAACAGCCCTTGAGCTGGAGTTAAGTAATATGGAAGAAGATAAAGTAAGCCCTTCCTTTGTTGACTATTTGAAGAAAAAATTAGACACAAAAACTAAAGATGTCTGATTACATGAAGCTGTTTACGAGTAGGCGTTCCCGTTCTACAATAACGTCCATCACAAACACTGTTTGAATATTACCAACTCCCGGTATTTCGCTTAATGCATCAACATGAAAACGGTGATAGTCCGCCATATTTGATGCAATGACTTTCAGCATAAAATCGAACTCGCCTGAGATATTATAACACTCGATGACCCTTTCTAAGCCAGCAATGGCCTGAACGAAAAGAGCGCCAGCCTTTTTGGTGTGCTCTTTTAACGAAACGTAGCAAATGGCTGTTAAACTTTCTCCCAGAGCACGATGATTTAACAAAGCAGTATACCGTTTAATAACCCCGTTCTGTTCCAGGCGTTTTATCCGCTCATGAACGGGCGTAGCACTCAAATGAATCTTATGTGCTATCTCTCGAATTGTCAACTTTGCATTTTCCTGCAAAAGTTTCAATATCTCATAATCCTTTGCATCCAAATTTACCGATGCTTTCGCGCCTTGTTCTTTTTCCATTAAGTAAACGACATATTAAAAGATCAATATTCTATATATAGCAAATAAAACAGAAAATTTACCCAAAAGTAACAATTAAAACAACTTAAAATTTAAAACACATACTTTTGCATCAGAACACTGCTTATGAAAAACAAAAATTCGATTATATTATTTATTGCCTGTTCAGCAGTTTTTCTAGAAGCTTTGGACCTTGCCATCATGAATCTTGCGCTCCCTCTAATACAAAAACACTTTCATCTAAAAGAAGAGCAATCACAATGGCTGCAAACCATTTATGTTCTTCTATACGGCGGATTTCTAATTATAGGCGGTAAGCTCGCGGATATTTGGGGAAGAAAGAAAGTTTTTATGTCCGGTGCTTTGTTATTTCTAATAACCTCTATTGGCGCGGGCAAAGCAAACTCCTTCGAATTCTTGTTTTTTTTTCGGGCCATCCAAGGCTTAGGTGCGGCCCTTCTCATGCCGTCCGCCATGGCAATCATTACAAATACATTTGTAACTGAGGCTGCTAGAAGCAAAGCGCTGGGTATATTCAGTTCGTTCGCTGCCATTGGATCGGGCTGTGGGTTGTCGTTAGGCGGCATCATTGCTTCTTCCTTAGGGTGGCAATGGATCTTTTTTATAAACGTTCCCATTATAAGTATGAGCTTGATCCTAGCCTTTATCATATTGGAATCGGACACCCAAACAACCGATACGATCCCACCGGATTTTTTATCGGGTATCATACTATCTTTTTGCATTGTTCTTCTTTCGTATTTTATACACGCGATTCCAACGCTTATCTACAAACCAATTCAGGTTATTGTATTGCTAAGCTTAATAACTTTAAGCCTAGTGTATTTTATAAAAAGATCCCGACATCACAAAAATCCCTTAATAAACTTTGCACTACTTAAGGGCCGCAATGTACAAATAGGCAATAAAGCAATTTTTCTACTGGGATCTTTTTTTCTCAGCTATTTACTTGTTCTTTCCTTTTATCTACAGGAAATTTTGGGATTTTCAGCTGCCAAGGCGGGCTTACTACTCTTTCCTTTTAGCGTCGGTTCCGCTTTGATATCCAGGTTTCTATTGCCCTGTTTAATCAAACGTTTTAAAATTATTCGTATCGCCAGATTAGGAATGTCATTGATGTTTTTTGGAGCATTACTGTTAATCGTCAGCATGCATTATCATTTATTTGTTTATTTGGTATTTTCGATTGCCTGCGTAACAGGTGCGGGCATGGCCATATCAATCCCCAGCTTAACCGTTATGGCATTAAATCAAATCCCTGTTGACCACCAGGGCGTGGCCTCAGGCGTCAACACTACGTCTTATTTTTTTGGGTCGGGCATTGGTTTATCACTGATATCGTTGATTATGCAATTAAATACGATATTTCCAAGTACAAAGAAGCAGTTGATTGCCTCAATGACACTCCTCTTGCTGCTAGCAGCCCTTGCGGTATTATATCTGCTGAAAAAAGACTTCGCGCAAGATAGAGAGACGGATAGGCTGCGAAAGGTTTAATTTAATTACCCCGAAGCAATTGTACCAGGCCATTGACTGAGCTATTTTCAAAATGCAATTTTCCGTCTAGATGAATATGCTCATCAGCCAACTTTTGAGCGCTAAATTCCATTTTTTCAAGACGCTTAAAAGATGGGGGTAACAACGGATAGTTTCGTTGATTCCTCAAACCTTTACTGTCTATATATAAATAAAAAAAATCATTGGAAAGATGATCACGATTACTTTGTTGGTATTTTCTGCCCGTGCCAAAGAACAAACGATCAGCTCGGCTTTCGTGCTGAAACTTATAAAAAAGTTGTTTCGGGAGATAATTTGCTAAATGGGGTGATGCTTGAAACGAAAGATAGATTTCGGGGACACGTTCTTTGCGAACTACTCGCTGCTCTACCCTTTCGAAATTGTCATTATAGTCGTAAGTAATAATCGTATCCTGCTGAAGAGTAAGATTCTTTTTCCATTCCAGATCCATATAAGTTCCGTAATAGCGTAATAAGGTATCGACAGGGATGTGATGTTTTTCAAAAAATTTTCGTTGCCGCGCCAATAGCGGCGTAATGTCTGCTGCTAGCCAGAATTTGATTAAGCTATTCGATTCAAATTGCTTTGGATATAAGCGCTTTACACCTTTAACCAAAGCCGTTTTGATATCTCCACTAAGTGATAAGGATCCCCGTCCAAAATCCGCATCTATAATCGAAGCGCCGTCTGTATAGACCAGCTCATGTTGTGTTTTAATTGCTTCGTAAAAAGGCGACTGCTCAACAGTTGTCATGCTCCCCTCCTGCCGGATAAGGCTCCGAAGCAGGTTGAATTTCTCTACCTTGGAAGCCGAGACACAAAGTGCTAACCGGTCTTTTGTGAACATCAAGCATAATTTTCCGTTAAATGCAGTTCCTTGGAAAACAAGTGAATCCACAGTCTGAAGTTTCGAAATACCTAATATGTTTTTCGTATAACATTGAAGTTCATCGAAGTCATCGATACTGAATACCGAGAAAAATGTGGCGTCATCAGGCTCTATCGTAAAGAAAAAGATATTAGCCGGAATATGGAGTCCCGAATCTCCTAAATCAAAAGATTTCTTGTGCTTTTTCTTATCTGAGTCAAAATAATATCCGGGATTTAAAACCGCATTCCAAGCTATTGACCGTAATAATGCATCCACATTTACACGAAACAAAGTGGACGCATTTTTTGGGATGTACTGTTGGTAAGATTGCTTTTGACGATATACCAAATAACCGCAACATGTTAATCCCACGCCAAGAATAGCCAACACACCGATCAGTACTTTTTTCTTCATACCCAAACTTACTAATAAATTAAGGTCTAAAAGCCGTACTTTCGACTACATCCAATATATATTGTAAGGCATTTCTCTTCGAGCCTGGAAGTTCGGCCCGGAAGCTGCCAACCATTTTTTTACCTTTAACACCCTTTGAAGTAAAATAAAAGTCGCCTAAGCCCTGAATTTTGTCTTGTAGCGCCAAGGCTTGTTTGGTGGCGGGTATCTCCAACGAATTAATTGCCTTCACCATTTTTTTACTATTGAAAATAAGAGTAAACTTATTATCGTTCAGCAATTTTTTGTGTTTGGAAGATAAGTCACTTTCATATCGATTGTATTGAATGTTCCGTAAATCATCTAGTGCCGTACCAAAGAATATGATACCGTCCTTTAATAAAACATGAACTTCCAGCGGCCCTTTTAGTCCGCTAATTGTATAAATACCCTCATTCTCCGTCAGTTTGGCCCTAGCAACCCCAAGGGCAAGTGCTTTTTTGAACAGGTTCATATCAGTAGAAGAAAACATAGCCAAAAATGCGGGTATACTCTCTTTTTTAGTCTTTTCAACCTCAACGGAATTATAATCCTCGTCATACTCGTAGGTCGTATATTTCACTTCCTGTTCTTTTATAGCAGTTAAAGCGAAGATACCATCACCCTTAATTGCTTTGCCAATCGCTTTTTCGTCTAGTAAAAGTGAAAATATAGAAGACCCTAGATCTATTTCCTTTTCATATCGGCCAAGCAAATTACCGTAATATTGTTGCATTAATATTGGCAGCTCTTTTAAGTAATTCTCTGTATTAATTGCTACTGATGTATAGGCAATGGCATCTTTGCTCAAATATTTAAAGAACCTTTTATTCAGTTTCCGATTATATATCCTACGGTAGGCTTCGGCAAGGTTATTCGAAAGCCCTATGGAGCCATCAAGTGTTGCAGTGTTCTTATCAAAGGTTAAATAAACATTAGCGCTTTCAAAGCCAGTGCCAACTTTTTCAGTCTTTACCCCCAGAAGAGAAGCATAAGCGCTATGCACACCAGGCAGCAAATCTTGATAGAGTTCATTGATATCCCTAAGCCAAAGACTTGCCATTGCATTTTTCCGATACGATTTTTTAAAAGACGGATTACCGAATGCTTCTTGCGATTCGACCAATCGTACAGCCTCCTGATACAGCCATTCTTTCAACAATCTGCTTTTTATCGAATCATCTGCCGCAATACTTGCATAGTAAGCATCGTACATTGAGTCGCGAGCCGCATCAGCTATTTCATGTTCTGCCACAGGTGGGGCCAAATTATAACTGTCTACAGCAGTTGAATCCAAGGGGAAGTCATCTTTATTCAAAGAATCAACAGCGTCCCACTCGACATCCACTGAGTCCATTAAGGGTGCCGGATCAAGCGCAGCTTCATCATATTCATCACTTAATTTTTTATTTACTATCCGTATTTTTCAGCAGTCTTTTCATCTTCAAAAAACTGTTTCGCAACTCTCCGCTAAGTAAATAAAGAGTTTGCTCATTCCAGATCAACAATTGTTTTTTTTCGTTAAGATCTAAAATCCAATGACCATTCTGAAGCTTTTGGGGCTGACCAAGAGTTTTCAGGAAGTCTCCCACCTTAGTACTACTCCTAAGGGGGATTGACATACCGTAGTAACGTATACTATCTGTTTTGGTGCTATAAATATATACCTGCGCATTTAGGTTAAAACCTAAATCTTCCAATCCCTGTAGATTGCCATTATTTGTTTTATTCAATTTGGCAATCAGTGCCTGTCCTATTTTCGACCGATTAAATTGATCGATACCTATCAAATCAAAAAAATTGCGCCCATTAATAGTCGCCACTACGAAAGCGTCTTTCGGAATCCTCGGAGCAAGCCGTTGTGCTATTATATTATGTGAAAAGAATAGGCTTAGAAAGCTCAATAAAAGTTTAGTTCTCTGCATATTTTTGTTCTCAATTATTAACTAATTGTATTTGATTGGTAATATTGGCCCTGCCGTTGATCAAGTCCAATATAGAAGTGTGAAGCATAACCGCTTTCTTTGTACCTGATAGTTTTGCTTGTTTGTTGGTTGATTGCTTAACAACGCTATCAAAACGATAAATACAGGTATATAAAGCATTCTTAAACACCTGCTTATCAGCTTCTTTAAGCTTCATATAAGCACTTTTGGCCTCCTGTGCATAAGTATAGTTGCGGGAAAACAATTGTGTTCTCGTATCGAAATTGTATAAAGACTTTCCAGTGGGTTTTATCTTTAATTTCTCATAAATGATTTTACTGAGATGATTCAGATTATCTACTTTTTCAAAAGAAAAACTGACAAAGGCAATAAAATTCTCAAAATCTACCCGATGCTTAACACTACTTATTCCCGGCGTTTTTTTCAGTATCGCAACGGCTTCGTTTAGATTTCGTTGGATTTGAACCTTATCCGGAACTTTATAACCGTTTATGCTATCCAATAGCATCACAGACGAAAGCTTTGTCTTGCTTTGACTCAAATTTAATGTGACCGTCATATTTCCCGAACCATTTTTATGAACGTTGATCTCTTCAATCACTTCAAAACAAGCACTCAAACTAATTGTGCTAAAAAAAAGCAGCACATATAGGCATCGATTTTTTAAGGTCATTTCTCTTTTTACTATGCAGAACAAAAGTAGAGAAAGGATATGGTTAATAACTAACTGATTTCAGGGATTTCTAAGGTAATTAGGCGTAAAGCGACCTAATTCTCTTGCCTAACTTTATTCACCACACCTCAACGCCTACCCGCTTTAATCACAATTTTCGTAACTTTATAGGATTAAAAGGGGGGCTCATGGCAAAAGTGAAAAATATAATGATCAGAGGTAGTAATAATAGGCCTATTGTTCTTGATATTTTTTTCAACGAATCAAGGCCTTATCAACCCGCCATTATATATGCACATGGTTTCAACGGCTTCAAAGACTGGGCAACTTCGATCTGATCGCTGAACAATTCCTTGCTTCCGGCTTTACCTTTATAAAGTTTAATTTTTCTCACAATGGCACCTCGCCGGATCAACCGGAGAATTTTGTTGATTTAACTGCTTTTAGTGAAAACAACTACACCAAGCAATTGCATGATCTTGAACAGGTAATAGATTGGGTCCAAAATAACTGCAATCCATATGGACGTTGCATCGACAAAAAAAGCATCGGCTTAATCGGCCATAGTATGGGCGGTGGCATCAGTGTGATCAAGGCGGCAGAAGACGCTCGGATCAAAGCACTCGTAACCTGGTCGGCAATTGCCTTCTGTAAAACACCCTGGGGCGATTGGCCAAAAGAAAAAATAAGCGATTGGAAACAAACGGGTGTTGCTTATTATGTAAATGGTCGTACAAGACAAAAAATGCCACTAAATTACCAATTGTATGAGGATTATTTAAATAATGGCACACGATTGGATATTATAAAAGCTGCCTCCTCTATCAATATCCCCTGGATGATTTGTCATGGTACCGAAGATATAAACGTACCTTTAAATCATGCATACAACTTAAAAGAAGCCAATGGCAGAGCGGTTATGGTAACCGTTTCATCCGATCATGTTTTTGGACGAAAACACCCTTGGTATGAAACTATTCAACCAACCCCCATGCAGGACGTGTTGAACCGAAATATTTTATTCTTCAAGCAACACCTTGATAAATAACATCGCATTATGCGCTGAATTTTCTGATTTTCTAGTCTTGAATTTCTACTTTTGAATTTTATTAAACGCGCAAGATTCGGGTTTCGTCACCGGTTGGCTTTGACTACTTTTGAAGAAAATAGATTGTTTATGGAAACGCAACAGCAAATAGATTTTAATAGGATCGCAGCATCCATTGCATTTATCAAGGAACACTTCAAAAGCCAACCGAGTTTGGAACAA
Source organism: Olivibacter sp. 47 (assembly GCF_030372825.1). Taxonomy (NCBI): domain Bacteria; kingdom Pseudomonadati; phylum Bacteroidota; class Sphingobacteriia; order Sphingobacteriales; family Sphingobacteriaceae; genus Olivibacter; species Olivibacter sp. 47. Next base: position 2,200,595 of record NZ_JAUCNR010000001.1, on the reverse strand, counting down.
ATCGCCGAACATGTCCACTTGAGTCCATTCCATTTTCAGCGAATGTTTCAGGATTGGGCAGGAGTTTCGCCTAAAAAATTCATACAATATCTTACGATTGAGCATGCCAAAAATATGCTTAAGGAAAATTGCTCGACGCTATTCGACACTGCATACGAAAGCGGACTTTCAGGTACTGGCCGATTACATGATCTTTTTATAAACATCGAAGGGATGACACCTGGCGAGTATAAAAATGGTGGTGCTTCGCTAACGATCAATTATAGTTTTGCCGAGAGTCCATTTGGTAATATCATCGTGGCTTCTACGCATAAAGGAATCTGTTATATGGCATTTGCAGATGAAGGAAGGGGTATCGGATTTGATACCTTGAGATCTACCTTTCCAAATGCACGCTATCAGCAGCTGGTTGACAATTTCCAGCAGCATGCACTCTTTATTTTTGATCAAGATTGGAGCAAAATAAAAGAGATTAAATTACATTTAAAAGGCACCCCATTCCAGATTAAAGTTTGGGAAACACTTTTGCAAGTTCCCACAGGCACGCTTACTACTTATGCCCAATTGGCTGAACGAACTGGCAACAAGCTAGCTTCACGAGCAGTAGGAAGTGCCGTTGGGGCGAATCCGGTAGCCTTGTTGATACCTTGTCATCGTGTAATTAAATCAACCGGAGACACAGGCAATTATCATTGGGGGAGTTCGAGAAAGCAAGCGATTATTGGCTGGGAAGCTGTTCGGGCGGAACTTCAGGTAGAGAAATAAACCATAGACTATGCATGGAAATTTATTGCCAAAGGATGGAGAAGTTTATTTCTATGAAAATTTCTTCACGCGATCAGAAGAGCATCATCTATTTGATGTACTTAAACAAAAAACAACTTGGCGTCAGGAGCCTGTTAAAATTATGGGTAAAGAGATCTTGCAACCGCGTCTGACGGCTCTTTACGGCGATACCTACAAACCGTATAGTTATTCGGGCATAACGATGAAACCGCAGCAATGGTTTCCTGAACTATTACTTGTGAAAGAGAAGGTGGAAACCTTTTTGAATATTAAATTTAGCACGGTATTGCTTAATTATTATCGAAATGGAACCGATAGCATGGGCTGGCATCGAGATAACGAAAAGTCATTGGGCAAGAATCCAACCATTGCATCCTTAAGCTTTGGAGCATCGCGACCTTTTCTGTTCCGGCATTATCGAGATCGAAAACTACGTGTTAAAATCCATTTATTGCCGGGAAGTCTTCTGGTCATGAAAGGTACCATACAAGATCATTGGCAACATAGCTTACCCAAGGTGCCAAAATTAGTTGAAGCAAGGATTAACCTAACTTTTAGGGCAATTGTAGACAAATGACTTTCGCGTTAACAAGCTAAGGGGAGGGATTTTCCTCCCCTTCGTCTTAATTCCTTAACAAATTTCGGTATCTAAGCAAGGCCTCTACATAATAGTAATCTGCGTAGGTTAAGGGCACATCGATCTCACTCTTATGAGGTATAGAGCCGACACTGTGCATCAAAATAAAACCGCCGTTGCTTCCAATAGGAGCTTTATAGGAATCCGATGAAAGACTGACGAGCATCTTCTCAGCTGCATTTACATACTCCTTCGCCTTGGTATTCTTGACATAAGTGCTCAGCTCCAGTAAGGCTGAAGCGATAATAGCTGCGGCAGAAGCATCACGATACTGCTTATATTGACTGGCATATGGGCTGCTTGCCGGCAAATCAGGCGCATTAAAATCCCAAAAGGTACGCCATCATCCGGCATATTTGGATGATTTAGGATATATGTTGCGATTTTCTCCGCAAATTGCAAGTATTCCTTCCGTTTGGTTTCCCGATACATCATTGTATAACCATACAAACCCCAAGCTTGCCCACGTGCCCATGCTGATTCATCAAAGGCACCTTGCGCTGTTTTTTTTGCCACGATGTCGCCTGTTTGCGGATTGTAATCTACTACATGATAACAACTCATATCGTTACGATAATGATTTTTCATCGTGGTATTGGCATGGGTAATGGCAATATCTTGATATTTTTTCTCACCGCTAATTTTACTGGCTTGCGTCAGAAATTCGAGGTTCATCATATTATCGATGATTACCGGATAAGTCCACCCCTCCCACGAACGGATTGTTTTAGTAACAGGATTGAAGCGGCTAATTAACGAATTGGCTCCGGTCAAAAGAACGTCCTTGTAAGCACTACTATCCCCGGTAAGGCGTAAAATATTACCAAAACTGCAATAGAGCATAAAGCCTAAATCATGGGTAGTCGTGTTGTTTTTTTCCTTTTCCAGTAATTTCAACTTCTGTTTTGCTCTATCCAGGAGTTCCTCGTTACCGCTGTACTCATATAAATACAAAAGTGTACCTGGATAAAATCCCGAGGTCCACCATCCCGTACCGGATGATATTGATTTCCCTGCTTCATAAGTTCGTGGAAGTTTTTCGCCTGGAGTGTTAGAACCTAAATAGTCTATTTGCTTTATCGCTTCATTTAGATTCTTTTCGATAAAGTCTTTTTTAAGAGTGTATTGTGCCTTCGCGACGCTTACCGAAACCGTCACGCAAAACAACAGCATATATCCATTTAAACGATTTTTCATTTTCGCTTTCGTCTTATATTAATAACCTTCATTTTGTGGTAAGAGATTTGCATTTCTACCAATCTCTTCCTGTGGAATAGGCAATAGTTTATGAGATGGTTTTATGTTTTCTCTTTTTTCATAAGCGCCTTCTTTTGTAAAGGCCTCCACAACGATATCCCAACGCTTCAAGTCGTACCAGCGCTTCCATTCAAAGGCTAGCTCTACTCTTCTCTCCTCTCTTACTGCGTCCCTAAATGCTGCTTGATTTAACCCAACCGGGATATCCGTTGGGAAGGTTCTTACCCCGTTAGGTGTGTTACGGGCGCGTTGTCTAACCGCATTCAAATATTCATAAGCCTTTGCGGTGGGTCCACCGTTACTCTCGTTGAGTGACTCTGCAGCCATTAAGAGAATTTCGGCATAACGGAAAATCACATGTTTTATATCTGAGTCGGCCCCCTCTGCATTGGCATTAGCTCCTGGATATAAGCACCATTTAGCCGTATGTATGCGTGGCCATCGCCATTGTTGATAAGGGGTCATCACTCCTTTTATAGGTGTTTCTGTTAAATAGCTCACTTCTTTCCTGTAGTCATTATTATCAAAACTTCCATACATACCTGGAGATGGAACTAAGACGCTCCAACCCAGCATATCCGCGTCGCGAACCCCGGTCATAGGAGCTGTATAATCCTGATTTGTACCATTTTCTCCAGTGATCCCCCCCATAAAATCCACGACCCAGACATGCTCCAATTGATGACCAAGATCGGCTTTCCATAAATCTTGATAGTCATTTACCAAACCATAATGGTATTTACCGGCATCATTAATAACCGCTTCCGCGTGCTCCGCTGCTTTGTCCCATTGCTGCAAAACCATATATACGGAAGATAACAGCGTATGGGCAGCCCCTTTAGTAGCTCTTGACTTAATGTTACCCGGAAAGGCATCGGGTAAATAACTTATACCAAATTCGCAATCGTCTATAATATGCTGATATACTTCACTGGCAGGAGTTTTATTAATATCTTTAATCGTATTCGGATCTGTAACAAATTGCCCTATATAAGGAATATCACCAAACAATTGCACTAAATGATAATAATTTAGGGCTCGCACCATGCGCGCTTCGGCGATAAGTGCATTTTTCTTTCCTTCATCCATCGGAACATTCGGGATGCCGTCGATTGCGGCATTAGCGGCTCCTATACCCAAATAAGCCAAGCGCCAGACCGCAAGTATATCTTGGTTGCTGGCATCGTGCGTAAAACCATTCAGCTGTATGCGACTGGATTGTGTTCCGATATCCGCAATGTCAATATCATCTCCCAGTAGCTGTAACACCATGGTTAACCGTCTACCATAGAAATTATCGCTACTCAGCAAGGCATAAGATCCCATCACAGCTGCTTCTGCATCCGCTTCGGTGTTAAAATATTGCCCTGGAACTAAAATGCTTACCGGTTCTTCTTCCAACTTAGTGCAAGCGGAAGCAATAAACAATACGAACAAAAAAATATATTTCGAAAACTCTTTCATTGTCTGTTTCTCCATTAACTTAAAATCCAACATTTATCCCCAAGGTAACGGATTTGACATTTGGATATCCCATATAGTCAAGTCCGACATTTCGGTTTGAGTCCTGAAAGCTTACTTCCGGATCATAACCTTTATAGTTTGTGACCGTCAATATATTTTGTGCACTAGCATAGATCCTTAGTTTACTCACCTGTAGCTTACCTAGCATAAACTTCGGAAAGTTATAACCCAAGGCTACATTTTTTAACCGCAAGTATGAGCCATCTTCAACCCATCGCGATGAGACCTCTGGATTATTCGAAGCACTTGCCCGAGGAATGTCTGTATTTGTATTGGTAGGCGTCCATCTATTCAATGCATCTTTGGTAGCATTTCCCTTTCCGGCCATCCAATCGAGTTCCATTCGAGTGATGTTTAACATATCATTACCCTGGCTTCCTTGAAAAAAGATATTTAGGTCAAAGTTTTTGTAACGCAGATCGTTATTAAAACCGTAGATGAAATCCGGATGGGGATTACCAATAATGGTACGATCATCCGCATTAATAACACCATTCGGACCTTCGGTTAAGTTATTATTAGCATCACGTCCATAGATATCGCGGTACTTGACATCTCCTGGCTTTTTATTAGGAGCCGCAGAAAAATCATCGCCTTCTTGATACAATCCATCAAATTGCCATCCATAGAAAGCGCCCACTACCTCGCCCACACGAAGAATTTGGGATTCAGTTGACAACATATGACCTGGGATCGTATTATAGCGAATATCTCCTCCAGGTAATTGAAGAATCTTATTGCGATTAAAAGTGATGTTAAAATCACTTGTCCAAGTGAAGTTTTCGCCCTTAACATTGGTTGTATTGAGCGCGAATTCCCAACCTTTATTCTCTACACTTCCAATATTCTGCAGAGAAACCGTATAACCGGAATATATCGGCAGGGGTACTTCGTAAAGCAGATCAACCGTTTTCTTATAATAGTAATCTACAGAGAGATTGATCCGACCATTCAGAAAACCAATATCTAAACCTGCATCTGTTTGCTTGGTAGTTTCCCATGTAAGATTAGGATTCGCGACATTGGTTGGCCGCACCGCCTTAATTGGTGTTCCATTAATAGTCGCAAGCGTTGGAGAAAATCGGGCCAATGACATATAAGAGCCTATTTCGGTGTTTCCGGTTTCTCCATAGCTGGTTCGAATTTTAAGATTTGAAATTGCCTTCACCGATTGCATAAACGGTTCTTGGCTGATATTCCATGCCAAGGCACCGGAAGGGAAAAATGCCCATTTGTTATTGTCACCAAATCGAGATGAGCCGTCGTACCGGCCCGTAACTGTCAGCAAAATTTACCTTTGAAGTTTATAATTTATCCTTCCGTAAAAAGAGGACATCACCCAGTCTATTAGCTCTGAAGCCGCATTCTGGTAGTTCGAACCCGCTCCTAAATTCCAAAATGAGAAATTGTCAGACACAAAATTCCGATTGCGTGATTCCCACATTTCATTTCTGGAAGATTGATATGAATAACCGCCCATTGCCTCAAGGTTATGGACATCTTGGAAGCTCTTGGTATAGGTTAAGAAGTTTTCGTTGATTACATTTGTGTTCTTGCGGCCTATAATACTTCCAGAACCACCATAGTTACGTCCCTCTACCAAATTTTGCGTCACATAGCTCCCATTCCGTTGATTACTGATCTGGACCCCCAGCGTGCTTCGAAACTTTAATCCCTGTAATAACTCAAGTTCTCCATAGGCATTTCCCTGAAACAAATCGTTTATTTGCTCATTCTTTCTTTCGCGTGCAACTGCTACCGGATTGTCATGAGGGTCGCCCACTTGTTTCAACGTATATTTTCCATTTGCATCGTATACTCCTTGCAGTGGATCAAAGCGTAACGCGCCTGAAATTACACCTGCTCCGGATGTTCCACTACTTGTTTCCTGTGTTCGCACACCGTCAAGGTCATTTCTAATAAAAAAAAGTTTAGTGCCTAAACGAACCCGATCAGATACCTTTATGTCTAAATTAGAAGTTCCCGAAAGCCTTCTAAAGTCAGAATTGATCACTGTACCTTTTTGCCCGTAATGACTAAGTGAGGTATAATAACGGATATTTTCGCTTCCTCCTGAAACCGATAATTGATTATTGATCAATCCTCCGGTTCTAAAAATCAGGTCTTGCCAGTCCGTACCTTCACCATATGACGAAGGGTCTGAATATGGAACATTTGAGTTACCACTGTTTCTGTAAACGTCATTAATGTATTCGGCAAATTCCTGTCCATTCAAAAGGTCGAGTCGTTTACCGATCTTTTGAATGGAGTAAGAATTATTAAAGTCGATAATAGGACGCCCAACCTTTCCCTTTTTGGTCGTTACCATTATAACACCATTAGCCCCTCTAGATCCATAGATAGCAGTTGCTGATGCATCCTTTAGTACTTCGACAGATTCTACATCTTCGGGAGGGGGCGGCGTTCCTCCGGCAAAACCATCCACTACGTAAAGAGGATCACTACTGGCATTGATCGAAGTCCCCCCTCTAATTCGCACGCGTGGCGCTTTACCAGGCTCTCCATTGACGCTGGATACAGCCACACCGGGCGATCGCCCTTGGAGTGCTTGAGCTGTACCTGCTACGGGAAAAGCCGCTATTTTCTCGGCGGAAACCGAGGAAACCGATCCGGTTAAATCGCTTTTTCGTTGCGTACCATACCCTACTACAACAACTTCATCCAATGCCGCATCTTCAGCTTCGAGTTGGACATTCACGGTAGTTTGCCCGCTTACAAGCTTTAATTCTTGGCGTTGAAATCCAATATAGGTAACTACCAACGTCGTGTTCGGAGGCGTTTTTAAAGTAAAAAAACCCTGTTCATCTGTTTGAGTTCCTCTTTTATTAAGCCCTTTTATGCTTATAGAAACACCGGCGAGCGCCTTCCCGTTATTGTCGGTGACTTTTCCGGTCAAAGTTACCTCTTCCTGGGCGACAACAGCCCAATTCTTTTTAGAGATAACAATATTCTTCTCGACAATTTTATAGCTCAGGCCCTGATTGGCCAAACAAGCGTCTATTGCATGGGTCACCGATACGTTTTCCAAATCGATATTCACTGGCGTTGTATTCTTCAAAACGCTTGCTGTATATAGTACATTATAGCCCGACTGTTTACGTATTTCGTCGAAAACCTCTTGAAGTGAAACATTTTTCTTATGCAGCGTTAGCTTTTGAGCAAAGGCCGTTGCCTTTGCTTCCAATAGACCAATTAAGATCAAGATAAGTGATAACTTCATGATCAATATAGGTTTAAATTTGGCATAGGTCTGTCCTTTATGCCATATTACAGCATTTATTTTATACATTTGATTAGGTTAAAGAATTGGTAATTTGATTCTATCTTTAATCTGGCATTATGCCTGTACTATCAAAGGCGTTGCACCGCCTTTGATAGCTTCTTTTTCCTTTTTATACTTTTGGCTACTTCATTACAATAACTTTCCTCCCTTCTGTTTTAAAATGAACACCTCCGGTTAGCTCGATCGTTTGTAATAATTTTTCTATTCGATCGAATTTGGATACAGTACCAATAAATGTCTCACCTGTCAGGTCACCCTGGTATGTGACATCAACATCATACCATCTGGCAATTGTTTTCATCACTTGTTGGATATCATCACCGTGAAAGACAAAATAACCGTTCTTCCAGGCTAAAGCATCTTCTAGGTTGACATTTTTTAGTGAAATTGCCTTGGTCTGTTTATTTATACGCGCCTGCTGACCAGGGTTGAGAATTTTAGCGGTGGGGGTCCGAGACGAATTATCTTTTGCCGACACCCGTACTTTTCCTTCAACAAGTGTAGTGGTTATTTCTTCCATATCTTCATAAGCACTGATCAGAAAGTTCGTTCCCATCACATGAATAGTAGCATCTACTGTCTGTACTTCGAATGGCATTTCCTTATTTTTAGCAATTTCTAAATAGGCCTCTCCTTCGAGGCGAACTTCCCTTTTTGCACCCTCAAACCGGGTTGGGTAGCTTAAAGAAGAGCTTGGACCTAACCAAACATGTGTACCATCGGGCAACTGAACTTGGAACTGTCCGCCCCGTGGCGTACTAAGTATGTTTTGTTTAATCTCCCCTGTGGCATTCGCTTTTGCCGCATGATAAACTAATTGTCCATCCTTCGTCTTACTAATGGTAATATCCCCCTCTTTAACCGTTTTATTGTCAATGGCCTCCAGATCAACTAGACTACCATCACCCAAAAGCAAAGTCGCTCGGTTGCGTACGGACTTGATTGCATCTTTTTCTGCATAAGTCACAGGTTGTATATGACTCGGTTTTCGGTCATAATAAAAAAGAGCTCCGACACTAAATGTGATTAGAACAATGGCGGCAACTAACCACTTTAATACATCAACCCTCCTCGTGTTATTTGTTGGTTGTTCTTTACCTCCAAGCACTTTATGAATCATTTGGGATGATTCTTCTTCATTAAAGAAAGTTTTTCCATGCTCGAAGCTTAGGCGTGCCTGTAAAAAGAGGTCTTCAACTACCTTTTTAGATGAGTTGTCACTTAGCAACTCATATAATTCCAAGCGTTCTTCTTGCGTAATTTCTTTACGCATCGCCTTATCAAATAAAAAGGTAATTCGTGCTCGACTCATATAGGCGTCTTAAAACGGATATCCGTTTTATTAGTTAGTTTTCTTATAAAGACACCGGCAACATCCATTTATGGATGTCTTATTTAAAAAAAATTAAAAAATAATACAGAACAGTAAATGAAGGTCTTTATAGACTATGAAACCCCAAATCTATGATGTTAAAAAGCATGTATAATAAAGGCAAAATAAAGTGATGTACCTTCACCAACTCGCTGAGCGACTGCATAGCCAATTGCTGATACTTAGCAACTGATGCTGTAGAAATATTGAGAACACTTGCAATTTCAGGATTTTTTAGTCCTTGCTGTCTTAAGGCAAAAACACGCTGTTGCTGAGGTGGCAATTTACTCAACGCTTTATCGAGCGCTTCGTATGGGTCGTTCGGGCTCTCAGATTCAGATAAAATCTCGCTTTCCAACGCGTTTAAGTATTGTTTGTGTTTCTCTTGTGTCTGCGTAAGTTGTCTTATTTTGTTAAGGGTATGATTTCTGGCAATAATAAATAAATAAGATGTAAAGTTGGTTATCTCTGGAAGTTTAGCTCTGTGAAGCCATATTTTCAAAAAAACATCCTGGACGACTTCTAAGGTGCTTTCTCGATCATTTAATAGGGAGTGTACAAAGGCACCCAGTTCATGATGATACACGGAGAACAGATACTTAAAAGCTTGTTCATCACTTTTTGCAATCCTTTGCAATAAAACACGCTCATTCTGCAGTTTTGGTAACAACATGAATTAGGTTTATCGTTAGCTTAATCTATAGAGCTAAATTATGGCTTTTTCAATCAAAATCTAAATATTAGACAATAAAAAATTACAAAAGCAAAAAGCTTTGCGTCTAAAATTTGCTAAAATCCTGAATTTAAATGTTAAGAACCTTTAATAAAATACGATTAAAATGCAGCTAATTTGTAAACGTATACATTACATTTATTTTTTTAGTTATGATAAAATTGCCACGTCTTATTTACGGTACAAGCAGTTTAGGCAACCTATATGAAGCATTAGATATTGAAACTAAGCATGAAATTGTCAAGGCATGTGTGCAAAACGCTAAAGAAATCCCCGTATTTGACTGTGCGGGAAAGTATGGAGCCGGCTTAGCTTTGGAAACACTTGGAACGAGTTTAAAAAAGCTTGGCTTAACGAATGAAAAAGTACTGATTAGCAATAAACTTGGATGGTATCGTATTCCTTTAGCTAAAGGTGAGCAACCAAGTTTTGAGAAAGACGTGTGGAAAGATATTCGGCACGATGCCGTACAAAGGATAAGCTACCAGGGTATATTGGAGTGCTTTTATCAGGGTAACGAGCTGCTTAACGGTTTTATACCTCAGATGGTTTCTGTGCATGATCCTGACGAATATTTGGCAGCAGCGGACGGTATCAAAGAAGAAGAGCAGCGTTTTAAGAAAATATTACAAGCATACGAGGCACTTAATGAGTTGAAAGCAAAAGGCGAAGTTCATTCGGTAGGCATTGGTGCAAAAAACTGGAGGATTATCCAACGAATCAGTCCTTTAATCAAACTGGACTGGGTGATGATTGCAAATAGCTTAACCGTGCATCATCATCCGAAAGAGTTAGTGGATTTTATTATTGAGTTATCAAACAAAGGAGTTACCGTTATTAACTCGGCTGTATTCAACGGCGGCTTTTTAGTGGGAAGTAATTATTATAATTACTGTTACGTGAACAGGGAGTCAGAAGGAGGACAGAAACTGCATCAATGGCGTACGTTTTTTTTCGAAATCTGTAAAAGACACCAACTTCAACCTGCCGTTGTTTGTGTTCAGTTTGGCCTGCAGCTACCTGGCATTAACAGCATTGCGCTAAACACTTCCAAACCACACCATGTTGAACGAAATAGAGCAATGATTGATCAACGCGTAGATATGTGTGTTTGGAACGAATTAAAGGATGCGGGCCTGATTGCCTATTCAATTTAATATAGAGGTGTCTTCTATCTTGAAAGCAATAGAAGACACCTGCTGACTTATTTTACTTCGAAGGAAAAAGTTGATCCAACCCAAGCTGCATCAAAATCTTTACCGTTGTGATTTCCGGTTACTTTTTCAAAATTCTGCGCTTCAGCCACGTAGCGACCTGGCCACAAAGGGAGAAAACTTAAGATACCATTTTCGTCTGTCATCACTTCCTTCGACCATCCTTCAGGAGAGGCCACGTTTACAGGCTTGTTAGCAAGGGGTTTCCCATTCAAGTAAGCAAATAATTTAACCGGTTTGTTTTTGGCAAAAATTTCATGATTATCAGCATATAGCTTTAATCCATTTTCATTTAAACCAGCGTCTACTTTACTGGATTTGCCAATACTTACATAGGCAGAAGAAACGAAGTGATATTTGGTTGTACCCCCCAGTTCTGCCGCCTCGTGACTTACCATTAACGTATATACGCCCTCGTTTTCAGGGGTAAAGCTGCTACTGTAATACGCTTGCCCCGGAATCGTTTTTAACTGGCTCTTTTTTCCATCAGGAGCGACAAGCCAAAGCGTAAAATCCTTTACATCCGAGTACCATTTTCGGGAGCATCCCGTTCATTGAGGGCAAATTCCCCGTAAAAAACCTTCACGTCATGGGCCGTTCCCAATTTGCCATAGGTCGCAGTTTCAATCCATAAAGCATGCGCTTGCACTTGTATATAAGTGAAGAAGCATAAACATACTAATAAGGTAGCTTTTAAAATTCTCATGAATCTAATTCGTTTAATGTAGTGAACATAGCCTTGCTTAAGTGAGGCTAAGGTTTCAACAAATATACATCTATTTAGATTTAGTACAAATAAAAGACATAAAAACATTTTTTAGAAAACCGTATGAACCGGAATCCAAAGGCAGCTTTACTTCGGTAGAATCTCTATCATAATACGTTGGAGGTCTTTTTTTCGAAGAAAACCATTATATCGGAACAGTAATTCATTTTTTTCATTCAGTATGCAAATGGTTGGAAAGGAAATCTTTCCTGCTTCATCAGCACCGAGATAACTCGCCAGCGAATGTAAGCCTGTCGAGGCTCCATTTGGATTATAGTGAAAGGTCTTCTTATTGAATTTTATAGGCTCTTTCTGTTCCGCATTCAATTGAAGGAAATAATACCCTTGTTTAATACCGATTGGCCAATCATCCCCGAGATAGTGCTCCATCGCTCTGCAGTACCTACACCAATCCGTACCAATTAATATAAGGACCAATCTTTTTTGCTTTTGTTGTAGATAGGGCAATCGATCAAAAGACACCGTATCTAAGGGTACTGCAAATAATGCGGTTACCCTTAGCACGATGGTACAAACCAGCAAACATAAAACTGTTCCTTTTTTCATTCTTTAGCTATCAGAGATCAACCGTCGCCCTTCAGTTGCACTGAACCTTCTTCTCTGCTAACGTGAGTTGGGCGACTCATTCACGATTTCCATACTCAACCATTTAACTATTCAACGACTTCGTTAAATACGGATTCTGACACCAAGAAATCCTCTAATCCCTTGGTTTGGTCCATACGCGTAACCATCAGGATCAAACTGTAAACCATATGGATTATCTGAAGTTGGCACAATCCGGCCATCACTGCCGTAAACCACCCCTCTATTAAATGGATCAAAAGATCGCGCAATCGGTGATTTTATACCTGCCCCCTCCCCTTCGGCTATGGCAGGCACACTTTTCGAAATCGTCCAATCTAATAAATTTTTAATTCCTCCGTATATTTCCCATTTGTCGCCTCCATGCCAAGTAAACTGAATATTCTGAATGCTCCATACTGGAGAATACTCCGGTCTAGGATCTAATTCACTCAGCAAAGCTAGGCGCATCGGGCCGTATATATTTCCTGTATAGTCTATTCCCAGATTCAGCGTCTTAATATGGTAAGACAAAGCCCAGGTAGCCGTCCAATTTTCGGTCAAGATGGGACGGAATTTCTCCATTGCCCCAGCCTCATTTCTTTCTTTATTGAAAACATTCATCCAAGTACCACCGGCGGTTAATTTCAGACCATTATACATCGCTAAATCTGCATTTAGACTAATACCTCGTGTAACACCATGGCCATCCAGGTTTCTGTAGATGATCTTTCTCGGATCCAAGTCATAATTCGGTAAGATCCGATTGTTGAAGTAGGTATACCATGCGGATGATTCAAAACTCAATAGATTTCCATCCCCAAGTTGTAATTTCTTAATATAATTCAAATTCACATTAACACTCCGCTCGGGCTTTAAATCCCCTTCAATTTCTACATCGCGAGCGCCCGTTAAGGCGGCATGATCTTCTGTAAAGAGATTAACAACCCGGAAGCCTGTTCCGGCATTTAATCGAAGGATATCATTGTCCGTTATACTCCACTTATAAGCCATTCGCGGCGTAAAAATATCCCCATGATCCGAGTTATAATCATAGCGCATGCCGAGTAATAAACTGTGTTTATCGGCCAATTTTATTTCGTCCTGCAGAAAAACACCTGGCATAGTCATTTTACTGGCGTCATTAATGATTTCGCCGTCGTCTCCAACTAGTTCAGTCGCCGCAGTATTGTCATTGTAGTAGGTATATCGCAAGGCGGCACCTATTAATAAATCATGTTTACCCAGTCGCTTATCCCAAGTCAGTTGTCCAAAAGCAATGCGCTGTTTAGCCAAATACCATTCATCACCGTAAACTGAGTTCTGATCATGGTTATTATAAGAAAACATAAAAAACATTTTTTCCTTTACGGGTAATTGATAGTTCCCCAAAACTTCCCATCTTTTAGTATAGATACTCTCGCCATACACTTTGTCACTTCCTCTAAACGATTTATTCCAAGTTGTTTGCCCTCCCCAACGATCTTCATATAAATATCTTCCTGCCAGCGAGAGCAAGCGATTCTCCTTTCGGTTAAAATTCCATTTCTGAAAAACGGATATTCGATTCTGCAGCGTCATATCCGTGAAACCATCGTGGTTATGGTCTACTTTATCGGTAAAGTTAAAATAGTTTACTCCGGTCAATACATTCGCCTTCTTACCTATAGATTGGTTAAGACCAAGATCTGCATTGTATTCCCGCCAGCTTGTTCCGAAGATATCCGCAGATAATCTTGAAGCCTGTTGAGGCTTTTTGGTAATGATATTAATCAGCCCTCCAACCGCCTCCGAACCGTACAAGGAAGAAGCCGGACCCTTTACTACTTCCACCCGCTCTATAAGAGAGGAAGGTATCCCCGACAAACCATAAACGGTTGATAAACCACTTACAATAGGCATACCATCGATCAGAACCATAGTATAAGGACCTTCTAATCCGTTAATATGAATATCACCTGTATTGCACACATTGCAATTTATTTGTGGACGGACACCTTTACCATTTGCAACGCATCGAATACCGTTGCCGTTGGATTTTTTTTAAAAAAGTTATGATTATATACTTCTACAGGAACGGGAGTTTCCAATCTATTCACTTCTTTCATCGTACCGGTAATCACCACTTCTTCCCAATCCACCTTCTTCTTCCTCCATATTGAAATCCAACCTAATATCCTGTTGACCCGCAACCTGAACAACTTTCAACTGGCTCACAAAGCCTAAACGGCTAACCAAAAGCCGATATGTTCCATCAGGTAACCCCTCAAAAATATATTGGCCGGTACTGTCACTTACAGTCCCCCTTTTTGTATTCTCTATTTTAATTGTAGCACCCTCTAATGGTGCGCCAAGATGGAAAATACGACCTTCTATTGCAGTATCCGTTTGCGCTATAATAACTGTTCTCGTCAAGAGAAGAAAGAGAAAAAGGGTTATGTGCTTCATATATACCTATTGTTTGTAATTTGAATCACAAAACTATAAAAGTTAGATTAATCTAACAAATAAAATAAAAATATTTACAATAGAAGTAAGGCCTGCCTTTATTTACAGGTCACCTCAATTTAACTTGCCTTTTTTCTAATTCTTACTATTGTGCCTTTTAGATACTTTTGACGGGTTTTATGACTATTAGTGTCAAGATAGAAGATAACAACAATGTACCTGCCATCAGAATATAAGAAGCCCCAAAACCATGTGTAACTCCATTTAGATATCCAACAATGTAAGCGCCAACAAAAGAACCTAAGGCTCCCATGCTATTGATCAGACCAAGCGCCCCCCCCTGATACATTTCTGGGTAAAATTTCGGTGATTACCGCAAAAAAAGGTCCGTAAGGAGCATACATAGATCCACCCGCAATTACCAGCAAAGAAAACGAAAGCCAAAAGTTAGTGGTGCCTATAAGGAAAGAACCATAAAAAGCTAAAGCGCTGATTAATAGAAAAGGCCAAACGTAGAGTCTTCGATTCATGCTTTTATCAGAAGCATAGGAGGCTGCAAGCATGGCCACAATCGCTAACAGATATGGCACCGACGATAACCATCCCGTTGTCACAATATCCATGTCCGGAGCTGCTTTAATAATAGAAGGCAACCACATGACAAAGCCATATAAGCCCATACTCCAAAGGAAATATTGAAGGCATAATAAGATAACGGTCTTTGATCTAAATGCTTCTAAATAGTTTTTTACCGGCTTTATAGCTCGCTGTTCCTCCTGCAAACGACTCTCAATACTCTTTTTCTCTTCAGTATTTAGCCAGTTTGCCTCGTTTGGCTTTTCGTCAATCATTTTCCACCAAACAAAAGCCCAAACTATGGCGGGTGCGCCTTGTAGAATAAACATCCACCGCCAACCCAAGGCATGGATAAGGTAACCTGAAAGTACCGACATCCAAAGAACTGTTGCCGGATTTCCGAGTATCAAGAAGGTATTTGCCCTTGAACGTTCTTCTTTTGTAAACCATTGGCTTAGTAAAATAAGCATAGCGGGCATTACCGCACTTTCTACCACACCTAACATAAATCTTATAACAATGAGTAAGTTTACATTGTTAACCATGCCTGTGGCTGTTGCCAGAATACCCCATAGGATAAGCGACCAAAAAATTAATTTCTTTGCACTTTTATGTGCTGCATAATGTGCTCCCGGTATCTGAAAGAAAAAATAACCGAGAAAGAAAAGCGACCCTAACAAGGATGATATACTAGGTGTAATTTTCAGATCCTCTGCCATACCACCGGCGGCGGCAAAGCCAAAGTTAGCACGGTCGAGATAAGCTAAACTGTAGGTGATAAAGACAATCGGAATAATTCGATACCAGCGGGAGGGAGCTAATGTGTTAATCATTAGAGTAGAATTTATAATTGAATACTATAGAAACGGGAATTCGCCCGATTGTGTATATACGTTCTGACAGAGGCCATTATATTCGCACAGCCTGTCTGGCCAGTAAACGCCAGTGCCCCTCATGCAAATGCCAGACCTGGAGTACTTTCAGATTAACTGTTCCGGGCGACTTACCCGCGTCATGCGTACGGGCAAAGAAATGGTGCCTTACAATCGCTGTTTTATCTTCTATGTCAATTTTTTCCTCCGTTAAATCAATCTGCAAGAATTTGAATTTTCCATTCACCATAGAAGCGATACAAGTTTCTCTGTCCTCAATTAAACCACTCGAATGTCCATAAGTTAGCAGTGGCGATGTTAATGCCTCAAACTTCGATTGATCGGGATGAAGCATGGTTTGACGAAAATCCTCTACAGCTTCCTTAACGGCTAACTGATTAGATTGCCTAGCCTTATTTGAACAACTCATCAAAACCATAGCCGATATTATCAGATATTTATACATTTTTTTCCTTTAACTTGTCCGAAAGCAGTTTAGTAAAAATCCCGATTTTTTAAATAGGCATCCAATTCTTCTCTAGACATTGGCAGTTCGTCACCTGATAAGTTTTTCAACCAATTGATAAAGTCGTTTTTAATATCGTCTGTCCACTTACTATCGATCTGTCCGGAGAGGTATTTTTTCTCTCTTAATCGTTGGGCTCCGAAAGCGTCTCTTAGCATGGTAAATTCAGAACTGATTACTAAATCCTCTACAAGATGCGAAGGAATAAATATAGTTCCATATTTATTCGCCAAAACGGCATCTCCCGGAAGTACCGTTGCTCTGCCAATCCGAATGGGTGCGTTAATAGTTGTTAAGGTCATTTCCATGATATACGAGGGATCTTGTCCTTTTGCCCATACGTTGAAACCTTTTATTTGACTTAACCCGTCCATATCTCGTACGGCACCCCAGAATATAACACCATTTTTTGAATTGGTATAAATGGTATTTCCAAGCATATCCCCAATCAATGTTCCATCGATAATTTTACCATAACTATCGGCAACGTACACATCACCCGGTACGAGTACATCAATGGGCCAAGTATTTGTACCTCCTTGAGTAGATCGTTTTTCTTTCAATCCCTGCTGCTTAATCTGTTCGACAAGGTCGGGTCTGGCAGGCATATATTGCGCCGTAACAGCCCTTCCGACCATTACCTGATCAGGGTACATAATCAGCTCCCAATTGGCTTCAAACTGGTTATTATATTTCTGGCTTCTTAAATATCCCCAAGCTTGCTCCATGGATATTTTTTTAATCTTTCTAAAAGATTATCAGGAATCTTTGGACGTCCATCGGGATACCGCTCGCCCTTCCACTGTGAAGTTAATGCGGTGATATATTCAGGAGACGATCCAACTTGTTGAGCGAATACCGTTGAAACAAAAAAAACAAATGCTAAATAGCTTAAGATAATTTTTTTCATAAAAAGGATTTGTTTGTTTAAATTATTGTATTTAATAGTAAAACGATGTGAGCCTTTTTGCGAGTAGCTGTTAAAGAATTATAAACCTGGCACTAAAGCATCTATAGAAAACTATTTTCATAGCGCCTTTTATTTTTTATAACATAGGACATTGTGGTTAAAAATCCCAGTGTATCGGCTAACGAAGGCCTAGACATACATGGAGGAATAAGTTAGAAGTGTGTACACTTCCCGTCATCCCATATATTAATAGATTATTATTTCATCATCTTCTATTTTATATTGAAATGGTTTAATCAACTGCATTGCATTTAACAACTGGGTAATATTTTCTCCGGCAATGTTCGCTGTATAACGATAACTCTTTACTTTTTGAGCACTGACCTGGATATTCACATTATACCATCTTTCCAATTTTGGAATTAACTCCTCCATCGTTTCATTTTTAAAGATCAGCTTGTTATCAATCCAAGAAGTTTCCTGAATATACTCCTTATCCTCCACGTGTACTTTTGATAAATTTCCTATTGTCACAATTACGGAATTCGGTTGCTTATCCATTGCCTGCTTAGAATTTATTACAGCTATTTTCTCTGACGGTTTTAACACTATTCGTTCTTTCGGCCTCTTATTGACAGATAACTCTATCGCACCTTTAATCAATGTAGCTTCCGTTTTCTGTTCCTTTGGATAAGCCTTTACGTTAAACGCCGTGCCTAATACCCGGATAGATATTTCTTCGGTTCTGATTATAAACGGTTTATTTCTATCTTTAGCCACATCGAAGTACGCTTCTCCTTCCAAACTTACCAAACGACGCCTCGCATCCTTAAAATCATTATAAGATAAACGACTATCTGCATTTAACCATACTTTAGTACCATCAGGCAAAATCCACTGCTTACGTATGCCCTTTTCCGCCACAATTTCGATTCGATTACCCAAGGCATCTTGGTCAGAATATCGACGCCAAAAAAAACCAATCAGCAAGACACTTATTACAGAAGCTGCAGCACTATAAAAAAACCATTTTCTCCTAAGTGACCATCGTTTTTCCAGCTTGGTATTAAATGAATTTTCATCATCTTTTTCCGCAACAAAATCGAATTTGTGCTGGTGCTTTGCCTTATGCCTTTGATAAAATGCTTGCGGATCGCTATTTTGAACGGTATCTTGCGACCATAACTCTTTTACAAATTCGTCATAGTATATTGCTTCAGGACTCTCACTTAACAACTTCGTTAGCTCTTCCTGCTCTAATTCGTTAATCTCGCCCGCCATCTTACGGGTCAATAGCACAATGATTCTATTGTCATTCATAAAATTCGGGAGTATCTTTACGCATACCAATTGACGCTCTCAATTATAAAGACAATGGTTTCGTTAAAACTCCCTAAGGCGTATTTATTTTTTTCTTAATGTAAAGACATTGTATAGTATAGTTGTTGAGTGGTATTGTATAACCACCCAACGATTTTACTATTCAACAACAAACAAATTAACTAACTCCAAGTGCGGTCATGGGACCTTCGGTCATCCCATTGTGGCGTTGGTTCAAAATAAGATTTATCCTTTTCGATTAAATGCTCTTTTACTACCTCGTCGTTTAACTCAATCCCGAGTCCAGGTGCATTTAAAGGCACATTAGCGTAACCTTTTTCAATTAATTTTCTTCCATCCGTTGTCTTTACCAAATCTTCCCACCAAGGCACATCGACCGAGTGATGCTCGAGCGACAAAAAGTTTTCTGTAGCGGCGGCACAATGTACGTTAGCCATGAAAGAAATAGGCGTACCCGCCTGGTGCATGGCCATACCTATTCCGAATTCCTGCGCGTAATCACCTATCCTTTTTGTCTCTAAAAGACCTCCCGAAGAGGCTAAATCCGGGTGTATTAAGTCTACGGCTCGATTGTGGATTAGGTTTTTAAAATTACTTAGCAAATAGATATCCTCCCCCGTTATGGTCGGGGTCTCTATTGCCTCCGTGATTGACTTCCATTGTTCAGTATATTGCCACGGCACCACGTCTTCCAACCAAGCCAATCGGTATTTCTCCAATGCCCTGCCTAAACGAATACCATTATTTAAATCAAAATGGCCGTAATGGTCCGTCGATATGGGAACATCATAACCAACCATACCGCGCACGTTTTCTACAATCCTTGCAAGTTCTTCCAGGCCTTTATCTGTTATCTGAATCTGAGTAAAGGGATGCATGCGATTAGCATACGCCATGTAATTATTATCTCCCCATTGCGCTAATCGTCCTTGGTTATTTTCCCAGAATTTACTGTTTACTACGGTGCCGGGTTTGCCCCTAAGTTCTCCTATGGATACATCCATCTTTAGCCAGGTATAACCCTGTTCCTCAATCCTATACTGGATGAGTTTCTTCTGTTCTTCCACTGAGCTGGCTTCCGGTGTATCAGCATACAACCGCACTTTATCTCGGTATAAACCACCCAACAACTGCCAGGCTGGAACATTATAGGCCTTCCCACAAATATCCCATAGGGCCATTTCTACGGCACAAACGCCTCCTGCTTGTCGTGAATCTCCTCCAAACTGCTTAATCATTCTGAATATCTTTTCTACATTGCATGGGTTTTCGCCTATTATCCTGCTTTTTAAAAATAAAGCATAGCGCTCATCTGCACCGTCACGCACTTCGCCCAAACCATAGATGCCTTGGTTGGTATCAATACGAATGATGGCTGTACGTCCCATTACACGGGTTACGCAGTAACGCATGTCAGTTATCTTTAAATCTGAAGGTGCCGAATTTCTATTTACCCGTGAGGTTGTATGCGCCAAGGTTTCTTCTATTGGCAAACTCACTAAACCACCTAGAGTTAGGCCACCCAATGCCATTTTTTTTAAAAAATCCCGTCTAGGTTCTTCCTTTGGGAGTGATTTACTTTCTACCAATGCTTTTTGTCGTTGTGTGCATTCAGCAATACGTGTTTGTTCTTTGATTTCTTGAATGATATTTTTCATAATTCCGGTTATTACTTTATCCTAGATTTTGTGATTTCTTTAATTACCTTGATCCCAAAAAATGTGTGTTCCCAAACTATTACCCCCCATTCTGTTAATTGCTTCCTGTATATTCACTGCATTGACAGAAATTTCCCGCAGTGGATATACAAGCCTCCTAATAAATCCTCCGGCACCTGGGATCGATGGGTCTTGGGAAGGAAAGTTTACAGGGTTAAGCCGAGGATAGCCACTTCGTCTAAAATTCGCCCAGGCTTCTGACCAATTTCGGAAGGAACTGACCCAATATTGTTCATTAATCTGTTCAAGCGCTCTTTCTGATGTAAAAGCGATATTCGGACTATGAAGATAAACTTCCTTTTCTTCTGCGGTAATACTAGGCATATTCCCAAATAAAGGCGCCTGCTCCATGTGCGCACTAATACCGGTTTCGTAATATTGTTGCGCATTACCGGAAGGAAGGTATCCCCTAGTAGCCGCCTCCGCTAATAACAACTGTGTTTGTGAAAAAGAGATCAAGAATTCAGGTGCGTCTATACGCATTACCGTGGAACGGTTAAACTGAGAATACTCCCATGCTGATCCTATTTTGCCTGGATAATCCGGTGCCGTTTCAATGGAACTTTCGTCATAACCATAAGGCATGCCCTGTTGATCTGCCGGATTTGTATTAGCAGCACCGGCAGTTGCCAGCGGATTCGCAGGTAATTCATATTTCACCGCTATATACCGAAGTCGCGGGTCGTTATTATTTTTAAAAATCCACAAACGGCTTGCCGATGTAATAATTGGCACGCTCTCCTCCTAATAAAGCGTTTGATGTACCATTTGTATACATGGCATTAAATTGAATAAGCGCATTGTCCTCATTCGACTGCATAACACCTCCCCTCACAGGATCAGTTGCTGTAGCAACGATCGATCTCGCTTTTTCTTCGTCTATTTTTGTATAACGCATTCCTAGGCGAAGCAAAAGAGAATTTCCCAATCGCTTCCAACGATCTATTGTACCTCCGTAAAACAAATCAGCAGAACCAATACTCGATCTGGTCGGATCCAAGGCATCTGTTGCCTCGATATATTCTTTCATAATCGCATCATATATCGCTTCCGCCGGATCATATCTAGGCAAATAATCGGCTTGTGTATACCCCAGCCCGGCTTCCGTGTAAGGCACATCGCCATAAGTATCCACAAGTAGCTGAAAACAATACGCTTTCCAAATACGTGCCATGTGATACAAGTTGTGTTGCTCTTCTTTTCCTTCTGTTTTATTGGTCACCTCAATTAAGTATCTAATTGGCCCTGTGTAAATGGCATTAAAGGCTTCACTAGCGTGTTGATCATTTATAATATTCCGATTCCCTGCTGCTAAAAGTCCCCCGTAAGGTGTATTAATTTGTTGCACGATTTCGCCCTGGTAGTGATAAGATGCAATAGCCGATAAACGTTGTGCATTTGAGAAAAGATAAGCTGGCTCTAAATCACTCGCCAGCGAAGGATTTGTATTGATCTCTTCAAAATTCTTATCACATCCGCTACTGGCATACAAAACGGCCGTCATTAGAAGATGTACTAAAATCTTTTTCATAAAATGAATTCATTTAAAAATTAACATTGAGATTCAGTCCATAAGTACGCGTGGTTGGCAAGGCATGTGTTTCTAATCCGGAATTCAGATCTGATGCCGAATACTGTGTTTCCGGATCCAAATTATCCACTGCCTTGTGGATAATAAAAGGATTGTTGATAAATACGTTGGCATTAATCGACTTAATAAAGGTATGTTTCAAAAACTTACTAAAATCGTATCCAACGGAAAGTGTGCGCGCACGTATAAAACCTGCGTCATAAACAAAGGGGGTTGCTATGTTTCCGGAGCGATATTGGCTATAGAACAATTCCGCTTCCACAGCAGTAGTATTAGGTGAACCATCGTTATTTACACCGTCAAAAACAACACCTCCTTCACGGCCGACTAAACTATTTTTGTGCAGGCCATGGCGCGTCCAGTTGAAGTTTGAATTCGAGATCATTTTATGGCCCGCCTTGAAATCGATTTGCATAAAAAAGCGGATACCCTTATAGGTTACTGTATTTAGCCATCCGCCGGTATGAGGTGGTATAGCGCTTCCATAAGTTACAATGCTTCCGGGTAAAAAGAGACCGTTCGATGTGATAATTTCTCCCTGGGCATTCCGCAAATAGTCTACCCCGCGTAAAGAGGCCATTGGCATGCCAACCTCATGGGAAACGATACCAATATACTCACCGGTACCTACGTCAAAACGAGTTTGGTTATCCGCTAATTGCAATACTTTACTCTTATTGTACGCATAATTTACGATGGATTCCCACTTAATATGCTCCTTTCGAACCGGAGTTACAGTAATAGACGCTTCAAGTCCCCGATTTCGTAGTTTACCAACATTGACAAGTGTCTGCCCATATCCCGATGCGTTGGAGATATCGACATTTAAGATTTCATCCTCGGTTAACTTGTTGTAAGCGGCGATGTCTACCGCCAAACGATTGTCAAAAAGCTTAAAATCAATACCAAATTCTGTCTCCTTGACGGTAAGAGGACGTAGATTGGCATTGGGACTTATGGCTGATGTGATAATACCTAAAGGAACGCCATTAAAGAGATTATTCTCAATATTGTAGTAAAGACTATTGGTGTATGGATTGGTATCGCCGCCTACTTCAGCATATGACGCTCTAAACTTTCCAAAATCCAGCCAAGTAGGTTTAGATGACCAAATTTGACTAAAAACAAAACTAGTACTGGCAGAAGGATAAAATGCGCTATTGGAGGCCGGATTTAACGTAGAAAACCAGTCGTTTCTACCGGTCAGGTTTAAAAACAAAAACTCATCAAAAGAAAAGTCTATCGTACCGAAAACGGAGTTGACTCTTTTGTGTGACAGTGAGTAAACCGGATTCTTTATTTGCCCATTATCGATTGTGTAAAGATCGCGAATAAAGAAATTGGTGACAGATGTTCCCATTCCCTCCGATTTCTGATCCATTGAATTCATACCAAAAGTAGCATCGACTCCCCAGTGACCTATCTGGTGGTTCAAGCCAACCAAAAAGTCGATATTCCGTTCGCGAAAGGTACTGGTGTTTTGAAAATAATTGCCGTTAAACCCGGTGGGTGCTACCGGAAGCATGGCCGTTCCCGTTGGCCGATTAGCATGCCGCACATTGGTAAAATAGTCTTGTCCCACCCGTCCCTGAGCCCACAACCAAGGCCTAAACTGGTAACGCAAAGAAATATTACCGAATAAACGATCGCGCTTTTGTGTCTCAAAGCGCTCATTAATAGACCAATAAGGATTGGTTCTATCCGTAAATCGCGCGGGATTGATTTCATTCCCGGTGACAGGGTCTTTATAAGCATTTTCCAACCATTTCATATCAATGCTGTTTGCAAGCGTATAAACGGTTTGGTTAACATTAAAAGCTTGTTGATTAACAACAGGCGGATTGTTGTTAAATTCATTGGAGTAGTTGGCATTTACCTGAACAGAAAGCTCTTTATTAAGGTTATAGTTAAGGCCAATATTAAATATTTTTTTATTATAATCAGAATTAGGAACAATGCTATTCGCTTTGGTATTAGCAAAAGAAACTCGAAAATTACCTTTCTCATTAGCTCCCGAAACGGCTAACGAATTGGTGAAAGTCCTACCCATATCGTAAAAATCTTTAATCCTGTTTTTGTAAGGAAGGTAAGGGCGTTCGATCCCGTCATGTTGCATCATAGGGAGGCCATCAAATCGAGGACCGAAGCTCCAGACACCGGTTCGTCTAGCGTCCGCTAAGGTTACGTTGCGAATACCATACTCACCTTGACCATATTCATATTGAAAATCCGTATAATCTAATGGTTGGTCTGCCTGAAAGCTTGAGGTGTAACTGATCCCGATTCCGGCTTGTTGATCGCTCCCGGATTTTGTTGTAATAATTATCGCTCCATCTTTAGCCCTGAACCCATATAACGCGGCCGCAGCCGCTCCTTTCAATACCGTAAGCGAGGCAATATCATCCGGATTAATACTCTGTAGACCGTCTCCTAAATCGGTATTCATTTCACCGGTATTACCGCCACTTGCTCCATTTGCTCCGCCTTGCGGTGCGTTATTAATCGGTACTCCATTTACAACGATCAAAGGCGAGTTATTGCCTCCAAATGAGGATTGTCCTCTTAAACGAATTTTGGAAGAGCCTCCAGGTCCAGTTGGAGAAGGAGAGACATTTAATCCCGCCACTTTTCCCGACAAGCTGTTCCCAAAATTAGTTGTCCGATTTTCAGTTAACTGTTCAGGATCAACAGCAGAAGCCGAGTAGCCCAATTTTTTGTTTTCGCGCTTAATTCCCAAGGCGGTTACAATAACTTCACCCAGTTGTTGCGCATCTTCCTGCAATATAACGTCCAATCTATTTTTCGCGGTCGTACTGATTTCCTGTGAGACATAACCCAGATAGGTAAATACAAGGACGGCATTAGCTGAGACGACAAGTGTGTAAGAACCATCAGCAGCAGTCCGTGTCCCTTTCCCTTGCGCCCCTTTTACTAACACACTTACACCTGCAAGCGGTTGGCCGGAAGCACTTTTGACCAACCCACTGATTGTTTTTTGCTGATGCAACTTATTCCTCACCACGACAAGGTTGTCTTTCAACTCCATATATTCTAAATCAGTATTAAGCAGCAGACGAGCCAGCACCTCCATAACAGGCATATCTTTTGCACTGATAGAAACCGGCTTTTCGAAAACGCCGTTCTCTTCGCTGTACATAAGCCGTATTTTACCCTTTTTTTCAAGTAATGGAAACACATTTTTGAGCTTTACATTTTGCACCACCAGATCAATTTTTTCGCCTTGATGATCAGTGTTGGCTATACTGTTTAGAGAAAAAAGCAAGAGAAGAAAAAAACAGTAAAAACGTAATAAACATTTGGTTTTTGTAAAAAAGTAAACAAAAAGTCTTCCAGGAAGAACTCTTTCGTTTAGTTCTTTTTTTTTCATAGCTTTGGTCATAATTGTTAAAAAATCTGAAGAATAGTGTTAAGCTAGTTCTAGGAGTCAAATGAGAGGTGTTGGCGCACTTCTCATTTTTTTTATCATTCCGATCTTGTCATAGTTATTAATTTATAATAGTTAACAATACATTTATTCACCCTGTTGCATGCCATTTTTTAAAGCTTGCGGTTTATGATTAGTCTTTCGTTCTGTTTATTGGTTCTTACTATTAAAGACAATAAATTTTTAAAAATTCCCTAATAACTTTTGATATTAAAAAGCAGTGGCTATCAATTTCTATAACTACCTAACTATTTGTCAACTTAACAGCTAACGTTTGCATCGCTACTACAACAATGGCGACTACGTATATACCTAACAGCAAAGAAGTTAATCGGGAAGTGCAAATGCCATATATGAGCCACCTGGTTTTTTTCCATATTTTGTACCGCCTGCAGCAATTACAACATACTGCTTTCCGTTAACTTCATAGGTAGCCGGAGTAGCAAAACCACCGGCGGGCAATTTAAACTCCCAAAGAATCTTTCCGGACTTTTTGTCAAAGGCGCGAAAGAGCTCGTCTTGCGCTGCTCCAATAAAAAGCAAGCCCCCCGCTGTGACAATGGGGCCTCCATGATTCTCTGTGCCGGTTGGAGCCACTCCTTTTCTCTTTAATTCAGGGTATTCACCCAGTGGAACCTGCCATAAAAATTCTCCTGAATTGAGATCAATTGCACTTAAAGTTCCCCAAGGGGGTTTTACAGCTGGATACCCGTCAGGTGTACGAAACTGGACCTGTCCGTTATTAACGTAAGGGGCGACATACGGAAATACGCTTTTTTCGTCAGCTTGCTTATTTGTTAAATTTGACTGTTGATGTAAGTCTTCTGATTGGGCGGCTATATTGTCTTTCAGTAAAAAGCTGACGATGGCCGCTTGTTTCGACACATTGATATGTCGAAACGAAGGCATCATTCCTTTACCGGTATTCATAATATCAAATATGTCTTTTTTATTAGCACGTTCGCTTATATTTAATAAGCTTGGGTAGCTTTTATTCCCGCTGCCTTTCAGGTCAACACCATGGCATACGGCGCAATTGGCCAGATACAACGCTTTGCCTCTGCTTACTTTCTCTTCTTTTTGTTGCGCCATACCGGTTGCCAGGTCCATCATTTTTAAGTCCCACGGCATATCGTTTGCGTTAACATACAATATGCCTTCGGTATCGGCAGCTGTTCCACCCCATTCCGCACCTCCTCCTATATGAAAAATTATTGAACCTGCACTGTTTGGTGGTATAAATTTATTTCCTGATCGCGTTTCTTCAAATCTCTTTTTAACAAATTGGTAGCCTTCCATTGTCATATCATTGAAATCTTCTTTTGTAAAAAATTGCCTGGAAAAGGGCTTAGGCTTTACAGGATATGGTTGTGTAGGCCAAGGCTGCTCACCTGGCATGGCCCCATTGGTAGGTACAGGCCTTTCTTCTACCGGAAAAAGTGGTTTCCCACTATCACGATCTAACACATAAATCACTCCGTCTTTTGTTGCTTGTGCAACAGCGTCTATTAATTTACCTTGATGTTTAACCCTTACCAAATTAGGAGGGTTCGATAAGTCACGATCCCAAAGGTCATGATGGATTGTTTGAAAATGCCAAATACGACGCCCGGTTTCCGCGTCCAAAGCCAAAATACAATTAGCAAAGAGGTTGGCGCCATGTCTATCTCCTCCATAAAAATCAACGGACGGAGATCCCGTTCCCAAATACACAACCCCTCTTTTGCTATCCAACACCATGCCCGACCAGCAGTTTGCCCCACCTATTTTTTTATAGGCATCTTTCGGCCAGGTATCATAACCGAACTCTCCCGGTTGGGGTATTGTATGGAAAATCCATTTAATTTTTCCCGATAATACATCATACGCACGTATATGTCCAGGAGCGGCATCGCCAAATTCTGAAACGCGCGATCCCATAACAATGGTATTTTTGTAGATAATACCAGGTGATGTGGCAATTACAAATAGGTTACTTATATCATGTGATAAATTTTCTTCTAGGCCTTTATGTAGATCTACCTTCCCGGCCTCGCCGAATTCAGTAACAGGTAGACCTGTATAGGCATCTATCGCATAAAGAAAGGAGCCGGCAGTAAAAAGAATGCGCTTCGCTCCCTTTCCTTCCCAAAAACTCAAACCTCGATTGGCATGATATTGCGGTTCGCTTGTTTTAAAGGGGTCAAAAACCCATATTTCTTTTCCTGTTGCAGCATTTAGTGCAAAAACCTTCAATTGAGGCGTGGTTCCGTATAAAACGCCATCTACTATGATAGGTTGGCATTGGATTTCGAATGGTCGTTCACCTGATTTGTTTTCTCCCGTTTGATACTCCCACGCTACATTGAGGTATTGCACGTTTTCTGTATTGATTTGATTAAGTGGCGAATACCGATTCCCAAAATTGTTCCCCCCATATACCGGCCAGTCAACGCCGGTTTGGTCGTTTCTGTCTTCGTTGTTACAACCGAATGCTAGTACAGTTATAGTCATCCATAATAGTTGGATACAAGGTTTCAAAATTGACATGAAAATGATTTAATCGTATACGGTTTATAACTTATATATTCACTATAGACAAGAAATCTTTGAATAATCCCTAATGAAACTATGACTTTTGCGTATAAACGATCTGGAAATTGTTGGGTTGTTGAATCACGATAATGACAGTAGCAACAGTACTAACATACTGCAAACCCTATTGCTTAACGCGGATAGTAGAGTAGTGACGAAATGGTTGAAGGTTATAACGGATTATGCCAGCTTAAATTCGGCCTTAAGAATATGAGCTAATTTTTTCATGGCATTTACCAAATGTGCATCCACCGTCTTTGTGGACAACCCTAGAATATCAGCTACTTCTTTGTAGGAAAACCCCTCCTCTTTCACCAGTTGAAAAACTAATTTACATTGCTTTGGTAAAGAAGCAATAGCTTGTTCTAGTTTTGCTTTCATCTCTCCCTGAATAAATATAGCTTCAGGACTTGGCGTATTTATTTGAATATCAAAATCCACCTCATCGAGTGACAGTAGCTCGCGCCCCGTATGTTGCTTCAATACATTCAGTGATTTATTTCTTGCAGCTACAAAAGCGTAATGCTTCACATTCTTTATCTCCAATAGTTGCTGGCGCTTCTCCCACAGCATGAATAAAACATCACTTGCCACTTCTTCTGATAATTCCCATGATTTCAGAAAACCGAAAGAAAATTTTCTAATCGGTTCAAATAAAATATTAAATACCTCAATATAGACACCTTCGGTATTAGTAATCGCCATTTGGTGAACCAAAGACGTTAAATCACGTATTTTTTTGGTCATGGTTATATAATTGGAGAAACCAAATATACTATTTTTTGATCCGCCACAAAATAATCCTCAGAAAAAAGCGAAACAACGGACCGATTTCACGAATTACTTTATGTTAAATCCTATTTTCTTTTTTTTAAAACGAGATTAAAATAAGAGTTTGTTGAAGCAAGGTATACATTTTTATAATTGATTAAAGCAAAACGATTTTTGAACACTTACGCGCACTACTTATACAACCCATTAAACAATAATTTGAAAGTACCATGTGCCTGCCCTCTGTTGGTAATTTCCGGCCCAAAAGCGTAAAAAGAGCCCTTTCCTACTGTGGTGTAAAACGCAGCAATACCTCCTTTAAGATATGCCTGTCCCCAAGCCCACCCACTTTTAAGTATTTTATCGGTATCAAACCACATCAAAGGTTTTATTTGACTCAAGCCCTCATTTTTGATCCGAAATGTTTCGCTATTGTTGAAAACCACATCAGCATAAGCGTGCATGCCAAAATTGGGTGTCTGCGTGGTATCAACACGAACCGTTAAAATGCTGCTGGGTATATAGAATTTATCACCTGATAAGGTCATCGATTCCCCGTTATCGTTTTTTACACTTAAGGCATTTTCTACGGGCAGTTTAAAATGGTAGGCTAAATTAGTTGCATTGCCGACGGTAACAATCCTACCTCCTTCCTTCAGGAAGGTTCTAAGTTGAGGAATAGATTTATCTACACTTAAGCTTCCCAACATATGGTGATAAGCCACGGGTACCTCCTCTTTTGATGGCATTCGTAGATATCGACTGCTATTCTTTATAGTTGGTAAAGGAGGCATTCCACCTCCGATGAACAAAATAACATCAAATCTTCTGTGCAGCTGACCTTTGTCTATATCTTTCGGATAAACAAGCTGGAAATCAAAATGAAATTGTTCCAGGATCCAACGCACCCAACCGGAAGGTATGGAGCCACCGTAATAATCGAACAGAGCGATTCGACCGGGTTTGATATTCAAAAGATCTTTTGGCTTTGTAGAAACTGCTTTAGCCATGACACCATACTTACTCACCACTTTCTGTAATAAAGCACTTTCTTTTGTTTCTACATAGAAAGAACCGGCAGGCATTCCCTCCGTGACGGCCTGTGTTCTGTAAACTTTTATATTTTCTTTCAGCAAATCATTAACGGCGGTAAAGGAGTCATTTACGTTAGCATCCAACAAATACCCCTGTTTGGAAGAAGCAAGCTCTTTGACAGGTGGATCTTGTAACAAACCGTAAGCAATACGTTCAAATGGCCCATCAAAAGCATCCGTTATTCGGTCGAAGCGTACTCCCATCTGAAACGCTAAAGTCCATCCAGCTGCATCATATGGTTTTACCGGTGGGCCACCGGGATATTGAAAATCGTTCGGATGATCTTGCGGTTCAAACATATCCAACACATGCGCGCGGAAGGCTTGTGCCGTTTTTACGATATAAGACCCTGCAGGGTAGCGCTTTGACCCCACAGAAAAATCTGCCTTTGCCTTATGTATTAGTACACCTGATTTGATTAACGCATTAACAAATTTCACCGCTGTAGGAAAGTCTGATTGATCAGCTGGAATAATATAACCCCGTGCATCTCGAAAGGCAGGATTTTTCAGAACAGCTTCATAGTAGTGCCTAGGAATTGTATCGCCTTTTAATTGCTTCTCGCCTTTGTCTCTTTTATAAGCCATTGCAATAGAATCTGCGTAACGTGGCAAGAGTGTCCAATTATCTCTACGTCCCTTCTCTATGGCATTTTTCCCCATCAGGTATATATTATAAAGCAGTTCATCTCCATGCCGCTGCGCATAATTCAAGATGGCGTAGTTTAACGAAAGTGAATAGTCAATTGACTGCCTAAAATGCCAAGTTTGTGGGGTAACCGGATTGGGAGTTGCATTATTCGGTATCAAACGTGTTGGTATTACCGGCACTTCTTCGGGTGTCGGATTGCCAATAATCTCGGTCAATATCCCGATCATATTATGAAAGTAAGGAGTTGTTCTTAGTCCACCGTTCCACCAAGTAGAAAATACAGAGCCGCTTAGACGTGTATAACCAGGTTTGTTCTCCGCATTTAACCGATTGTTCATAGCCGCCGCGACACCGTCTATGCCGGTTATGATCAATGGGTCGAATACGTGATTAAAAGGATCACGGTAAGGAGGGCCCGCTAAAACCGAACCTTCGGGTCCGCGTTGGTGATGGTTATAAACGATTTGAGGCATCCATTCAATGTACTGCTGGCGCGCAATATGCGTACTTTCTTTCATGTTCATCATGAAAAAATCGCGGTTATTATCGTGCCCGATATATTTTTGATATAATCGCGGGATATGCATGTTACGCTTTTTGGGATCCTGCTCTTGCATATACCAGGTACTCATCAATTCTTGTCCATCCGGATTTACCTGCGAAAGTAGAATAATAACGCCGTCCAATATGGCTTTATTTTCAGCATCATTGCGACTAACTAACTGATAGAAAGTCTCGATCAGCTGACGAGTGCCAACCGTCTCATTGGCATGCAGCCCACCGTCTATCCATACCACCGGCTTACCTTCCATGGCTAGTTTTTTTGCCTCTTCACAGGAAAGGTCTTCGGCGCGTGCCATTTTTTGTGAAATTTCCTTATATCGGCTGAGTTTTTTTAAATTTTCAGGAGATGAAATCACCCAGATATACTGCCTTCGCCCTTCTTCGGTTTTCCCGATTTCCAACGTTTGTACCCGATCCGAAAGTTTGTCGATCAGCTGAAAATATTTTTCCAATTGTTGATAAGTTGCCAGTTGATAATCATCACCGATTGAAAATCCAAAGTGTGATTTTGGTACAGGAATCGCTTGTGCCAACACCTTCCCCGTTACGGCTAAGAATAGCAGGAAAAGGAAGCATCTTTTTTTACCGTAATTCATTATATCTTACTCAATTTACGCTGATTTGAAAAGTTACCTGATTTTCAATGTCCATCTATGCTTGAGGAGCAATTATATTTATGTATCATTATCCAGTAACTGCCTAAATAAAAACGACCAGTTCTTAAAACAGCTTCTAAATACTAGTTCATCGCCCGCTAACCTGACAGATGGCAGAAATAAAAAATTCTCATCTCTTTTTTATACCCAACAGTCAGTTTAATACAGATTTTTAGGCTTTATACAATTTTAAAATAATTAACCATAAAAAACAAACTTAATATTATTTACATTTAACTTAAGTAAGCAAATACAAAAGAGACATGGATTTGTATGATAACATCATAACTTCATTACCGCTTAGAATATTCAATGAAAAACGTTTATATTCTTGAATGTCCTTCTAATTTAGGGCTCAAAGAACCTTATCCGGGGCACGAGCCGGGGGTAAGGATGTTACCCAATTGGTTAAAACAATGGGGTTTATACGACAGCATTCCCAGCATACGGGTTACTAGGCTTGAGGCTCCGGCCTACACGATGAATTTAGATAAGGAAAGCGGGGTTCGCAATGCCGATGCTATCGTCGATTATGCACTTACTCAAAAGCGTTTTTTTGAAAAGGAAATTAAAGATTCCGTATTCCCTTTCGTTCTAGGTGGAGATTGCAGCGTTTTACTGGGGCCGTTATTAGCTTTGGCTGAACGGGGCCGCCATGCATTATTTTATTTAGATGGCCATACTGACTTTATTTGGCCTTCTTTATCGCAAACTGGCGGTGCAGGTGGCATGGCGGCAGCTTTCGCTGCGGGTCGTGGGCCCGAAAAGATGACCAATATATCAAGTTTGAAACCCTACATCGACGAGCAACATGTTTGGTGCGTGGGAAATAGAGAATACGTAGATTGGTATGAGCAGGCCATTATTGAATCAAAGGCGACTTATATTCCATTGTACCAACTAAGGTCAAGGGGCATTCAATCTTGTGTTGCCTCCTTTTTAAATCATGTCGAAAAAGAAGAATTGTCCGGTTTTTGGATTCATTTTGATGTCGATGTACTGAACGATAAGTTGATGCCAGCAGTAGACAGTAGAAGCCCTGATGGTTTGGCTTACGAAGAATTAGTGGAATTACTTGTTCCTTTGCTCGATAGTCCAAAAGTTGCCGGAATGACACTTACTATTTTGGATCCGGACCTAGATCCCTCGGGTTTGCATACCAAAAAATTTGTAGAGCAAATAAGCTACATTTTCAAGGAAATCTGCGGTTAAAACACCTAATTAAGTAAACGTCTGTAGGGATCTTTACTACAGACGTTATTAACATCATTAGACGGCTAGCTGTAACTGACTCAATTTCTCCGTAATAAATGCAAGTTCATCGGTTGAAATCGTGCTATCGACAGCCTTTGCATTTTGAACCGCTTGCTGCGTATCTCTAGCCCCGACCAGGGTAATGGTAATGCCTGGCTGTTCTAATGTCCAAAGGAGAACAAGCTGCCCTAAAGAAATGTGTTTATCATCTGCCAAGGGTTTGATACTTTCTAGAAACGCATTTGTTCTTTTTAAATTCTCCTCTTGAAAATAATGAAGTCCTGCACGATGATCCCCTTCACCAAAAATATGACCTGGCTTCATCTTACCGGTTAACAAGCCACGTTCTAGTGGACTATAAGCAATAATGGACTTATGATGCTGCTGGCAGTACGGAATAATCCCTTGCTCAATATCCCGCTTCACCATGCTATACGGAACTTGATTAGAAGCAAGTTTCAATGTACGTTCGGCTTCTTCCATTTGCGGAACATTGTAATTACAAACACCGGCATGCCGAACCTTCCCGTCTTTTATCAATTGGGCAACAGCCTCCATCGTTTCCTCGATGGCTGTGGTTTTATCAGGCCAATGAATTTGGTAAAGATCAATGTAATCGGTTCGTAACCGACGCAAGCTGTCTTCACATTCTTTCACAATGCTCTCTTTACCTGCATATTTATAAATATCGATATCTTTCCCACTATTGTCCTTGCTTTTGAAGGCAAAGTCGCCCTGTATCGAATCCCATCGCATGCCAAATTTCGTAAGAATTAAGACCTTATCGCGCGGTAATCCCTGAATGGCTTCGCCTACGATTTCTTCGCTTGTTCCCTGCCCGTAAATCGGTGCCGTATCAATCGTGTTTACACCTAACTCGTAGGAAGCCTTGATGGCATCTATTGCATCTTTTCTTTCCGTTCCTCCCCACATCCATCCCCCGGCGGCCCAAGCACCGAAAGTTATAACTGAAGGGTTTAAATCTGTCTCTCCAAGTTTTCTGTACTTCATTTTTTGTCTACTATTTTATATGTGTGTTATAAAGAAAATAAATACTCTTAGCGGTTTTGTTACAGCTACTATCATAGCCACTTCTACCAAAAACCCTATATTAGCTTTCAAAAATAATTTTATGAGAAAACTGAGCTCAACAAATTATTACAACCAGACCTATCTAGAGGAAAAATGCGCCTTGAATGAACTTTTACATTTATTAAGTAAACGATGGCTGACTGATGTTCTGTTCAGCATCGAAGAAGGAAACACTCGGTTTTCGAGCATAAAAGAAGATTTAAAGCACATAAGCGATAATATTTTAGCAGATCGATTAAAACATCTTGAACATTACAAATTGATTCGCCGTCGTAATAACATACACGAAGTTCCGCAACGTGTTGAGTATTCACTAACAGAATCCGGTACAAAACTAAGCGACATGCTTGATCAGTTATGTAAGTTTGCCGAAGGCGAAATCGACTTTCCGGAATAACCCGGAATCCGTAACATTTTGACTACATTCTAAATCCGTTTTTTGTTTGATTGCTTTACAAAAAAAAGCATTCTAGATAAAATTGCAAGTACTTAGTAAATTGTGAGTAACGACTTGCCATCAGATGATTCTTTACAAAACGAGTGTGAACCGTCATTAACCTTACATTAACTATTAACCAGCTACTGCCTGGCACCGTGTGCAAGTACGACGATTATTAGACAGTTCTATTCACGCATACAAACATAATCTCATAAAGTATTGTTATATTCGCAGCGTATAAAATTTGCGTTAGAAAGGAATGTTGCTCCAGAGAGAAAAAATTGTTTGCAAAAGGGAACTTTATTTAATCCTTATTTGCGTATCCAGTTTCTTATTAAGCTCTTTTTTCTTTTATAATAAAACACCTGTTCAAAGCGTAAATCAGTTTAGCGGATTCGTTATACAGGACTATGCCCTTGATGATGTAATAACACCCTCCCGGCAGACAAAAAAACAAGCCCACAAAGAATATAGAAATACCATACTGAATTGTTTAAGTTCTTTTCAGGAATCTATACTAACTCCTATACATCCGCTTTCGATTTTTTATACATCAATATGGTATAAACCATTCTATTACGATTTTCTCTCTCTATATAAATTATTTTAACAAGCGAAACTTTTAACGCTCAGAGAAAACGTAAAACTACTTCTCTTGACCCATGGTGCTTATTTGAAAACTGATTTTTAGAAGTTACGTTCATGACAGAAATTTTTGATTTTTTCCAAAACCTCACAAATCCTGAGTGGATCATGGAGAACGGAGGCTTATATCTTTTATTATTTATTGTATTTGCAGAAACAGGGATTTTACTCGGATTTTTTCTTCCCGGCGATCCGCTCCTTTTTATAACCGGGATGATTTTAGCAAACAATACACTTCCGGATGTAGATTCCATATGGAGTCTTTTATATTGGATTTTATTAATATCCATCGCAGGCATTTTAGGTAATTTCTTAGGCTATTCGACAGGCAAACGCTCGGGAAGTGTACTTCTTAAACGAAAGGACAGCTTTTTATTTAAAAAGAAGTATATCGTACAGGCGCAAGAATTCTATGAGAAGAAAGGCGGCGGCGCCATCATTTTAGCTCGATTTATGCCTATTGTGAGGACTTTTGCTCCAATTGTGGCCGGTATAGTGAAGATGGACCTACGAAAATTTTCAATTTTCAACATTGCCGGTAGTTTTATCTGGGTGGGTGTTTTAGTAACAGCAGGTTACCTGTTGGGCGAAAATGAATGGATAAAAAACAATTTGGAGAAAATCATTTTCTTAATTGTCCTTATCGCTACCGCTCCGGTTTTAATCAAAATGTTAAAAGGTTTAAGAAGTAAAGGTTTAGAAAAGAATGCTTCGTAAATTAATGCAGTGTTGACTAAAAAATAAAGGTCTCCAACCGGGGAGATTGGAGACCTTAGCTAACCAATTATAAACCTAAATTATGATGAGACAAAGATAGATGTATCAAATACACTTGTCAAGTTTTTTATATTATTTCGCTATTTGATAGTGAAAAACCCCTCTCGCCAGTTGCCCATTAGCACCAATTCCCTCTATTACTATTCGATATTTACCCTCGTTACCGGTGTTAAAGTAGCTTACACTTGCTTTACCTTCTTTATTAACCGATACTACCGGACTCCAATACACGGTACTACGTTGATCAGCCAAGATATCCGCTCTTTCTGACACACCGTATTTAGGGGAATAGAACTCACGCGTTGATGTAAAACCTTTCGGCGCATAGAGCTTCGTACTATAATCGGTACGTTCCGTTGGTGACCATCCCTTAGTATTGATTAAGATGACTCCGGTAGCAGCCCCGCCTCCATATATATTAGTGAGCGAGGGTGATCGCAGTACTTCCAAGCTTAAAATTTGAGTAGGATCTATTAAATTTTGTTCAAAAATACCTACCAAGTCCTGTAAATCTCCGTCGCTATGAAGATCAAGTATGCGCCCATCAATAATAACCTGCATTTTTCCACCCCGCGTAGAGGTAGGAAAAGTGACAGGCCCTATGCTAGTTTGTTCTGTTCTAAACACAACGCCTCGTAGGCGTCCTTCCAAACAGGCCCTTAGCGTTGGACAAGTCCCTAGCTCGCTCGCTGATATTATCTGATCAGCTCTACCCGGACCGTTAAGATTATAAGATCGCGGCAATGATTTAGCCGTTTTGGCGTTTACAATGACCTCATTTAATTTAATGAGCCTACTTTCAAGTCCCACCTTGGCTAATGCATCATCATGTTTTTTTGTACTCGAAAAGTATGTATCAAGTTGTTGATTAATATTTAGTGATAGATCAGCTGTATTCTTATTATAGGTTACGCCTAAACTTGGAATCCCTTCCAAAACGAGTTCGACTTTATCACTCCCTTTCTCGGAACGCCCTTGTATGGTAAATTTTATATTATCGGCTAAAAATAGACTGTCAAACACAAACACACCTTCTGTGTCTGTAATAGTTTCGAGTGTAATATTTGCAGCCACGGAAAGCAACGTTATTTTACCATTAACAACCGGTTTACCTTGGAGCGTAAGCAATTTCCCGCTAATGGAGGATACCATTTTCTCGGGAGGATAAATCGGTTTTTTCAACTTGTCGGCCAGCAAATCCGACCAAATAAAACGGCGGTACCCCTGCGTCATCAGCAACAGGTCCAAATGATCACGCTTTTCATCAGTTATATTGGTAAAATAGTAATTTGGTTGTTCGATATATCCTCTTAAATTACTTTGTAATAATAATTGAGAGAGAATGGTGGTTTCTTGCTCTTCTTTAACAGGAACTTGACTTTCATCGGTAACAGCTAAGGAAAAATTTCCTGAAACTGGCAGTCCTTCATTGTCGAGCACGCTCAAGTTAAAGTTTTGCTCGCTTCTTGGCTTATAACTATCCTTTAAATTCGCGAGGGATATATTTAAATTATCGCTACGCTCTATGAAAGCAATCCGTTCATTCAAAGCTTGCCCTTGACTAAACAAAGTGAATTGGACAATTCCTGAAACACCTTGTGTCAACGGCACATATAAATTGTTTAGTGGACGATTAGGGCTTAAATCAGTTGCATAAAACACTTCTCCATCTGCTTGTGCAACAATACTTATCGGTTGTTTCAATCGATCGTTACTGCACATAATACGTAAAAGCACTGTATCCGTTGCAGCCTGTGAATACACCGACAGCACATATCCGGAAGTCTTTACCTTGGGAAGCGAAAGCTGCTTTGTGCTACCATCCTGAAATACAACTTGAGCCTTGTATTGCTTTCCACTTTCGGGAGTAAACATAAACTGCCCCATACCCGCATGCACGCTATTAAATGTTGTTAAAATTTGCTGATTTTCATCCAACACTTCACCTTTTATCTCGACACCCAGGCCATTCACACCTATTGCCTTAAAAGCGATCCGATTGGGAACACCCGCCACTAGATCACCACTTTCAGGAAAAAACTGGACATCGGCCCGATCATATTGTAAATTTATCGGAAAAATGCTTGTCGCTACTTTCTCTTTATCTAGCCGAATTTCGCTTACAATAAAAGCCGTAACTGAATCACGTAAACTTCTTTCACTCAATGGCACCATTAATCGTCCCTCTTCATCCGTTTTACCCTTTCGCTGGTTCAATAACTCGCTCTCCGTGCGTATGAAGTATTCGATTGATTTTTCGACCAGGGGCCTCCCTTCTCCATCAAAAAACCGGATATGCATCCCACTAAGTTTTTTGTCTTCCGTTTCATCAAATTGCAACGTTGCTTGGGTTTGAATTCCATAAGGGCTTATGGCAC
This sequence comes from Olivibacter sp. 47, assembly GCF_030372825.1. Classification (NCBI taxonomy): domain Bacteria; kingdom Pseudomonadati; phylum Bacteroidota; class Sphingobacteriia; order Sphingobacteriales; family Sphingobacteriaceae; genus Olivibacter; species Olivibacter sp. 47. The sequence goes on along the minus strand of NZ_JAUCNR010000001.1, from coordinate 2,162,094 downwards.
CGATGTATAAGATGCGGTCATAAAAGTAATCGCTGTCAGCATTCCGCATCCACTGCGTATATGCTCTTAAACGATAGTTTCCTGCTTTTAATTCTACAGGCAAACTAATATTGCCCTTAGCCATACCGGCAATGAGTGGTAACTTAAGTGAAGAAACTACCGAATCAGTTGAAGAAATAAGATCGACATAAACGGCTCCACTTAACGAAGAGAGTTGATGATATGCTCCCACGACAGTATAGGTCTTAAACCAAATCGTGTCACCGGCCATATAATAAGGCTTGTCTATATGTAAGTGTACTTTTTCTGACGGATATTCTTTGGCCCAAGCCTCAAGTGGTTTTAAAATTTGTTCCACGCTATCCTGCGCGTTTGCAATAATAGCGCTCTGGCTAAAAAGCAATAAATACAGCAAAACGCGAGAAACGAAATTTTTAATCATATCAAGATTGTTTAGGAATCTGAAGCATTAACTTTTAAGTTTGCGGCAACGATAATACCCGCCATTCGGATAGTTGGAAGAGGGAACCTGAATTCACCGCCGTCACATATATACGATAAAAATTATAAGCGGTTGAATTAGCAAAAGTAAAGGTCCTTGTTTCTCTCCTTCCGGGGAAATCTTCGTTTTCACGTCTATCTAAAACGGTCCAATTGCTACCGTCTTTTGATCCTTCTAAACGCCAATTAAGCGGATCGCGACCATCTGCATCATTGCCTGATGTAAAGGTATAACCACCTAGCACAACAGGATTATAGAATTCCAGCTGAAACCACAGATCACCCGAGAAATCCGACTGCAAAAATTTAGTCGTGATATCATTGTCCACCAATTTCTTCGATCCCTCTCCCCCATCGGGCCCGCCATTATTATCTCTTGAAACAGAAAGCACGCCATCTGCCGTTACGTCTCTAACAATGCCCAAATCAGTTAACAACCGCGTAATTTGCAAAACCGATCCTTTAGGTGTTTTTCCTTGTAGTGTATAATAATCAAACCTTCCTGTCTCCACAGGGATGCTGACTTCGCGTTCAGTGGAAATAGGAGTACCTGTAGCCGTTGCTCCGTTATACCAGCTGACTTCGCTTAAATTTACTCCAGTATTAACTGCCAAATCCAAGGTTCCGGTTCCCGTAGGACGGGTGTCCATTTCCATCAATCGGTTTGGGTTTATTTGGATAATTTTCTCCCGTTGAGCCCAGTATTTTTCTTCATTCTCTACACGCATTAAAACGGTAAATGTTCCCGTTTTTAAAAAAGTGTGTACCGGTGAGGTTTCGACAGAGCTACTGTCGTCTCCGAACTCCCAACGAACGACTGAAAAATTCGTTGACTCATTTTCAAAATCAAAAGTAAACGGATCATCATCTGCTACCTGCGAAGCTGTAAAGCTTGCGGTAGGCTTAGGTCCCTCTGGTTCAGGTGCAATCTCTTTCTCATCCTTTTTACAACCCGCACACAGTGTTACAGCGAGGAAAATTGTCCCCAGCAAATTCCTGAATTGTATTTCCATAATCAATAGCTATTCCTTTGTTTTTTATATTAGTCGATAACATGAACACGCGTCCGCTATGGAACTCGAATAAGCCGCCATTCAGCCAACTGAATAACGCCGCTGCCATTGTTATTGGTAACATTCAATCGATAATATTTATACGCTTTTGCTGTTTCGAAATCGTAACGCTTGGTTAAGAAACGATTCGCAAAGGTCTCCCCTGCTCTCGTATCTAAAGTGATCCAGATCGACCCATCGTCCGAGCCTTGCAGATTCCAATCTTTTAAGTCTCGATCCGCAGCATCGTTTGCTGAGGTAATTGTATATGCACCGATAAGCTGTGGTTCCGAAAAAGCTAGCTGAAACCAACTGCTACCCACAAAACCTGGCTGTAAAAATTTCGTATTAATGTTGTTGTCAATCAGTTTTGCCGCGTTCTCATTGGCATTTGAATTATCGTGGTCTACACTTAAGGTACCCGTAGCAGTTACATCTACTTCTCTTACATATTGCGGATGGACAAGCACAACAACATGACTTTTCGTTGGATCTAAGAGATGCCTAGATGTTGCCACTAACTTAACAACTAATGCCAAAGTACGATCGGCATTTTCTTCAATGGTAGACCATGGAACAATTAAATCCATAGCAGCGCGGCTGAGGTTACTACCCACCTGATAGGTCTCATTAAGTGTATATTGATCCGGACGAAGGGCAATGGTATTTTCCGGTAAAATACCCTGGCCAACTAAGCTTGCTATACTATCTGTATTGACACCGGTTGTTACCGTAAAGAAATTCCCAGGTGTCCCTGCTAAACTAATTCCCAGTGGAATATTTATCCCGGCAGAGGTAACATTATAATTCCTTCGATTGCGCACCTCCAACACCGTGCCACCTCCGTTTGTAATAGACACGTAATGGATATCCTCTTCCTTTAGAATATCGTTGGTATTAAAAACAATTATTCCTGATTTATCTGAACCAATCGTATTTCCTTTACCGGGATTAACCAAGTCGTAAGCTAATGCTACTTTATGGCCAAAAAAGCGCTCGAGGCCGGAAAGGCCGATTTTCACCTCAAAAGTAGCTTCCTTAGCTCCATAAGCGATATCTACCGCGTTCGGTAAGGTAATCGCATTTGAAGGTAATACGTAGACATCGGTCAAGTTACCGCTCTCTACTAATTGGATCACTGTATCTGCATTTAACTGCAGACCAACCTGAAAAGCTTTTGTCGCCGGGGATGATAAAGTAACTTTTATCGGGATAGTCACTTCATCACTATTTTTCACGATTTCACCTGCGATTTCACCCGCAGATACTGTCGTAGCAACATTGCGGTTTAATGCAAAACTATCCAGTCCCTCCTTTTTACAGGAAATTGACATCGTGCAAAGCAAAGCAATAAACACAAGTGGTTTAGTAAGTTTGTATCTTTTGTTCATATCTTTCCATCGTTAAAATCGTTCTATTGAAAAGGTTCAGTCTATTGATCTAACCAAGTTCTACCATCTAGCTGCCAATTCTCTTGCCGTGATATTTTAAGCCATGTATAGATTTGTGTCGGTACATCAAAAGTTCTTGGTACCTGAGAACCTAAGTCGGCTGTAGTTGGCGCACACAGATACTCATTTAACCGATCATAACTAAAATCGTCTGATGTCATTGTTAAATGATTGCCAAAAGGCCCTTCATCACGGACGGTACCATCTGTGTCATTGGCTACGGGCCAATAACCGGCCAGATAATCATAATAAGGATGATTTTCGTCGACGCCTATTTCACAGGCATAGCGTGCAATCACGTCATCCGGCAAAGCCGCTTTCCAAATACGCACATCGGCCACATAAACGTCTGGTTCTCCATGGCCATTACCGTTAATGTAACCGATCTTTAGCGGTGCATTCGTATCTAAATTACCCCAACCCTGTATGCTAGCTTCGGTATTAAAAGCTCCATTGGTGTAAGTACGGACAAAGCGTTCTCCATCGCGCACAACTCCTACTACCGCCACACTGCTCCAACTGGCATCAGCTAGTGTGCCTCCTTTCACTTGGTTGCCATTACCGGTTCCACGTGCATTGAACATCCAATAATCGTTCTCCAAAAAAACAACCCAACCATTGGAGGCCCATCCCGATGACCATTCGGGGCGCTTACCGAGCACACTTGGGTAAATGTTCTTGATTGCTTTATTCTTCTTGACTTTTAATTCAATGGTAAAAGCGCCGGTATCCAGATTATAAACAGTATTATCACCCATTTCCAGTACGGCATGACGTTGCCCTTGAAAACGGGCAAAATCACCTTGAAATCGGTTACCGATAAAAGGTTTGCTAACAAACCGTCTGTTATAACGAGACGCACTGAATATGGTAAAGGTGTTTGCCACAGGGTTGCTAAATACGGTATTATCATTCTCCGATAAAGGATACTCGCCCCCGATACTTGATGTAACAACGATGAGCCAGTTTTCTTCTTGATAGGTTGGCCTTTCTTTTAATGCGTTTAGCATATCGCCTACAGCAGCATCAAAAGTTACAAGAGCCTCTCGATAAGCTGGTTTTGACACATCATATCCAACGGCCGAACCAACTTTATCAGGATTGCTGAAGTGCGCAGTAATAAACCCTACATTTTCCGCTTGCAGAGCGGTAACTACCGCAGATTTGACCGCATCGTCGTCGGCAACTAGCTGACTTTCATCCGTATCAGTGGTTAAGTTATCTTTAAACACGCTTGAGGTAGTGAATACGCGAATATTCGTGGTTGAATCGGCTTGTTTTATTCGCTCATAAATTAAGGGATAAGTATCAAAGTTATTGGTACTGAAATCATTATCTATCACCCCATGTTTCTCTTTTGCCACCCCTGTAAACAAACTAGCCCAATTAGTTCCCGGCTGTGTTGCTTGTTCATCAGCCAAAGAAACCCAAGAGTAGATAGCGTGGTTTAATAACCCATTGATATTAGGGACCTCGATCGCCTGTATTGATTGTCCTCTTATACCATCTGCTATGATGTATAAAACTTTTGGCTTACCATAAGTTACATCAACGGAGTCATTATGCATCTTGTCTGGAATTGTCTTCTCAAATTCCTGCTGGCAAGAGCTAGTTAACAAAATAGCTAATACGCTCCATACAGATAAGGGCCGGAGCACCTTTTTTGTCGCTAAAAATATCTTTTTTAATTCCATCATAATGTTTTCTAATTTGGCTTCGTGTTAGCACTAATTATTCAATAAGCACCCTAATTATGTTAGCAGCATCTTTACTATCAAACTGCCAAAAACTACCAATTAACAATAAGGCTCGTTTTTTATCGGCCGACTCCGTTTCAAATACATTGTATAGGTCGCCACTAAAGGTTCCGACGGCATTATAACCAGCAGCCAAACTACCATCGGGATTCAGCACCATGAAACTATTTCTCGTTTTACCATCGTATTTAACAAATGTGCCGCTTACTACGATCAGCCCATCACTAAGCTGTTTAGCAAAGCGAGGTAAACCGTTTTCGAATACCCTTGGAACAAAGGCTTCATCTAATGTACCATCATCGTTTAGCATGGCCATGGCTACCCTCGACTGCCCGTTATAGGTTCTGAAATTGCCACATACCACATATTTATGGGTTATGTTATTATAGCTGGCATAATAGGTCTGAAAATCAAAACCTGCACCGCCTGCATTGAATGTTCGATCAATGGTACCATCAGCATTTAAGCGAAGGATATAGTTAGCAGGTTCGCCATCAAACTGGTTAAAATTGCCAAAGACTAACATTTTACCTTTCAATAGACCTTCCTGATGATAGTAGGTATCTATGGATCCGTTACCACCTGTTAAACTTTTGTTAGTACCGGTATCAAAACGATAGGTTTTGTCCAATGTGCCGTCTAAATTCAATCGGGCAAACTGTCTCACTTCTGTGCTATCAACGATAATGGTATCTCGGGTCTCTAAGAAATTCGGTTTATCATATTGCCGACTGACATAATAACGAAAACTACCGGTCACTAACAGCTTGCCATTTTCACTATAGATACGATTAACTCCACCTTCGTCAAAACCTGCGTTAAATCGGGGGAAGTATTGTATGGTGTCATTTTGATCAGGCCTTCTCCATGTATGCACGCCCATCGTATCAACGCTTCCATTACTATTAAGCATCGTTAAATTGCTGATGTTACTGGTTCGCTGTGCATAACCGGAGAAACTGCCACCAATAAAATATTTATCGTTAACTTGTGTAATGGCACTGATATAGCCGTTGGCACCGGTACCTGATTTTAAGCCTGCATCGTAAGTGCCGTCTAAAAAGGCCTGTGCAATGCGGTTAATGGGACGGATAATCCCTTTATTATTGTAGTTAGTGAAACCGCCTACGATCACCATTTTCTCATTATTTGTAAATAAAATATCACCAACCGCACCATTTGCCCCTTGTGTCGCAACAAAGGTCGGATCAATCTTAATTTTACCTTCCACGGTAAATTCGGGCCCAAAGACAACCACATCGCCCACGGAAATGGTGGTAATACCCGTACTGGCATAATCAGGCACCACTACTGAAATTCCGGCATCCGTCACTTCTTTAATCTCGGCCTGCTCACCATTAAATCGGAAAACCAGTTGATCCTTATGAGGAAGCAAACCTTTAGCCTCAATATTCACTTCTATGCCCGGTAATCCGGAAGCTGGTGAGGGCGTTTTAGCACGATCGACAGTAATTCCTAAAGCTGCTTTTCCATCGGGATAAGGTTCACTGAACTGTTCTGCCTCCTTTGTGCAAGCGAGAGCGAAAAAGCAGAAAAAGAATGTATACCAAACTTTAAACTTGTAGATAGTTGAACTCATGATCATGTTATTTTTTAATTTAATCTACTCTCATCTATCGCTTGCTTTCAACGATATCGTTTATTACCTCAAATGAATTAAAACCGAATAGCGAAGAAGTATAGTCCAGCGCATGTACTACACCATTTGTTGGCTGTATATCAGACGAAGCTACTTTAGCAACTATCCAAACATCCGGATAAGACAAATTCGGAATATAGCAGATATGTAATTGCCGGTAGCCCATATATTTTAACACCGACTTTCCATCGCTGCTCACCGCGTCGTTAAACACAACTCCTATATTACATACGGAATTATCATAGGCATAATAATTTTGTCCCGGATAAATATTGAGGACATTAAAATCAATTTGCGGATAGTCTGCCAGCAGATTTTTTCCTTTGAACATATAACGGAGCATGTATTTGCGCCAAATCAAAGAATCGACATCGCTTAAGGTTTTTATCGTGTCACGATTTAACGTATAGAGCTCTGTATTCGCTCCGCCGTTGCGGTAATCGCCAATCAGCTCCTTGACATCGCGGTCTCTAGGGCAAAAGAATGTGAACTCTTCTGTATTAAAAGTTTCTTCCAATCCCGCTAAACGGACAATCTGCGCGATGGTATCAAATTCCATGGGTTTAGAATCAAGGTACTGCATAATCGTGCCATTAAAATGGGGATTAGCCAAACCTCCATCTGTATAATAATCATCTTTATTACAGGCTGTGACAATTAAGAGTGTCAACAAGAAGTAAGCAATATGCTTGATTGATCTTATGCAAGAATTTTTCATTTTAAAGACAGCTTTATTACAACATATGATTAATTTCCACCACCACCTGGCAGCCAATATTCATTCAAGACCATATAAGGATTGTTTACCAGTGCGTTTGTGCTAACAGGCCAGGTCCAAGCTCTCCGCGTAAATTGATCTTGGTTAAGCGGCCATGCAAGCCATGCAGAGCTCATAATACGTCGTGTACGCACCAAATCAAAGTAGCGGTGCCCTTCGCCAAAGAGCTCCCTACTACGTTCCATAAAAATGGCGTCTTTCAATGCAGTGCCACTCATGCCGGCATAGGAAGAGGCTCCAGCCCGCGTACGGATCATATTCACCGCCTCAATCGCTTGGCCTTCATTACCTAAGTTGGCTAAAGCTTCCGCCCATAACAATATGGCGTCGGCATAGCGGAAAATCAAAAAAGTATTATCCGGGTTTTCATCTTCATTACCGGAAGCATAAACATTCAAACCGAACTTTCTTGCTACAAATTGTCCATTATCCGCCAACATGTCTTCAAACCAAATATCTTTACGTTTATCTGCATCGCTTGTAGGAAACAGCTTTTGCATGTAGGTTGATAGATAGTAACAATGACTTAACTGATTATTAAATCGGGGGAATTTATAAGGCCAGCGCAAAAAATGATCGCCAAAAGGTGCTAAATTAGAGACGTTATCGCCGTAATTTATACTTCGGTAAAATTCAAATAAGCTCTCTTCCGAACGCCCCTTCGTTACAGCGGCCCAACCATCATCATCCATGTCAAGCAAGCGATAAGCACCGCTATTTACCAACTCTTGACCTAAAGCAGTCACTTTTTGATAGTAAGCTGTGGCACGCCCTGGATCAAACCCTGCGTTCCACATATTCATATGCATAAGGAGTGCAACGATACTTCCTTTGCTGGCTCGTGCTCCGCGTTGTGCCGCATCAGGAAACACCCAGGGCATATTATCTTTATGCGGCTCTAGATCGGCAATACATTTATTTAGGACAGACACCATATCCTCTCTCGGAAGGGGATCCGCCTGATAAGGAGCGGTATAATAAACAACGTCACCGTATAGCCGTACCATCCAGAAATAAGTAAAACAGCGGATAAAAGTTGCTTCGGCCAAATACCGTTGCGTATCCGAAGTACTTAGCGCGGCGATGCCCTCATTTAATTTGTCTATTAATATATTAGCGCTTTGAATAACACGATAATAACCCGACCAATCCGTAATGCGATAATAGTTATAAAAACCTGCATAGGGAGCATTATTGATTGCCGTAAGCAATTGATTTCTACCCAACACTTCTACTACTCTTCTTTCATTGTAACTGTTGCCTCCCCGACTGGCTACAATTTCGCCTGTTCGCGCCTCACCAATCGCTCCGATAACCCAGCTTTCGTTGATTTTATCAAAAAATGTGCTGTACATATTCGCAATATTTGCCTCAACGTCCTCTTTTGTTTGGTAAAAATTATTACCTGTAAGCCGATCTAAGGGCTGCACATTTAAATAGTCTTTGCATGCTGAAGCCGTTATAATCAGCATTATCAACAAACCTATTTTACTCATCTTTACTATATTAAGCATTCTCATAACGATCGGTTTAGAATTCTAAATTACATCCAATATTATAGGTACGTGGTACAGGATAACCTTCGGAGATATCGCGCCCCATGGTCGTTACATTTTCGGGGTTCGGACCTGAATAACCACTAAAAGTGTAAACATTATCCATTGATACGTATACTCTTAAATTGTTAATGCCCCAACTCCGAACCAGTTTCTTATCAAACATATAGGACAACACAACATTATTGATCTTTAAATAGGAGCCATCTTCTGCCCAAAGGGTTTGGTCATAGCGATAAGGGTTAACAATTTCAATACGGCTATAGTCATAGGCATAAGGATACTTAGCTATATCACCAGGTTGACGCCACATATCGAATTCATCTAACGGAATAACGGCCTTAAGTCCAAATGGATTCTTCATCAAGTTAAAACGATCGGCTAAGGCATTATTTAAAATCGTACGTTTTGCTGTAAAAGAAGCATTGATATTCAAACCAAAACCTTTGTAGGTAATATTGGTTGCCAAACCGCCGGTAAACAAGGGAGAGGCGTTGCCTGTACGTGCATAATCATTCGCATCCAACACATAATCCCCATTTAGATCTTTAATGATCGGGTCACCGGCGCGGAATGGTCTTCCGTTAACGCTATAGCGTAGTCCGGTAGCCGGATTAATAGGCACATCATCATCTGTAGCGTATACCCCCTCGTTAATCAACAAATAATTGGAAAGGGATGGCGTGCCTACACGAAATACATTGTGTTGTAAATAAGTTTCCCGATTGCCACTATTGGTTTCGAACCGTATAAACTGTCCGCCATAATGTGCAGGCAATTTGAGCAGCACATCCCGATTATAGGCTCCGTTGACCGTAACCATTAAGTTAAAGGGACTACTGGGCGATAAGGGGCGGATAGTAAACGATAGTTCGTGTCCGTAGTTCACAATACCGGCGTCATTACTAATTAATTTACCAAAAGCAACAGTATTCGAAAGATTTTCTTCAAACAATAAGTTATCTACCTTCTTATAATAGGTGTCATAAATTACATCTACTTTATTATTGAATAAAGAAAAATCAAGCCCGGCATTATACTGTGTAGTGGTGGTTGGTTTTAGATTCGGGTTGGGAATCTGATCAAAATTTAACCCAATCCCTTGCTGCCCGTTATAATTACCCGTAATATCATACTTTCCATAAATTCTTTCGAGTGTGCCATTCGGAATCACATTAATACCCCAGCTTAAGCGTAAAGCCCCCATATTTAGCCAATCCCAATTGTCTAAAAATTCCTCCTTATCAAAATTCCACCGTAGACCAATAGCTGGGTTTTTGGAGTATAGGTTGTCAAAACCATTCCCTGACGATCCATCCAATCGGTAAGATAGGTCCACGACATATTTCTTTTGATAATCATAAGAAGTAGCTAAAGCAAAAGACACCGCACGTTCGTCTAAGAAATTAGTCAAAATTCCTCCTCCTCGTGAGTAATAGCCATCAAAACCCAATGGCCCCTGAAATTGATCGTTGGGAGTACGTTCTTGTTGCGTGATGGAGTTTTGACGATCGCCTTTGCGAATCTCATTGAAAGCATTGATGAAAATATTATGGTTATCCCCGAAGGTTTTGGCATAAGTTAAATTGGTACGACTATAAAGGTTTGATTCACGGCCATTAAAAGCATAGACTTTAGCAAACTGATTATTAGCGGCCGCTGGTGTAAAGGTATCTTCATTAGACGACTTAAACTCGTAGCTAAAAAAGGTGGTTGCACGAAAGCCGGGAAAAATGCTATAACTCACTTCGGCGACGGGTCGAATGACACGAACGTCATTATTATTTTTTGTTCGTAAAGACCCAACATAATCGGCGTTTGCTTGATAGAAGGAAGGCCCGGGCATTAAAGTGGACGTTGCTCCCCCATCGGCGACACCTGTTTGTAATAGTCCGGCCCCATCTCCTTTATTTTGCTTACCTATTTGCGCATTGATCTGTCCAGTGAATTTAAATTTCTCATTCGGTGCATACTCCATACGGAGGTTGGCGCTATAGCGGTCGAATCCGGTATTTCTGATAACGCCCTTTTCTGTAAAATAACCAAGGTTCGCTTTATAGTTGAAGGTTGGATTTCCACCATCTATCGCTATATTGTGGCTTTGATTATAAGTAGTACGGTAATAAAGCGACTGCCAATCTGTTGAATTATTATAATAGGCATTTAAGCTGTCTGACAAAAACGGCGTTTTTATTAAGTCGTCAAGATTAATTTCGCCTCTTGCATTAGCCAAGATTTGCTGAATCTTCAACTGCCTTTCCAAATTTCCTCCCAATGTAGCTCTTAAGGCAGGTGGCGCTTTCATAAAGGTATTATTCGTATACCGTACTCGAGGGATTTCTGAATTACCACGCTTCGTTGTGATGATAATTACTCCATAAGCGGCCATAGAACCGTAAAGGGAAGTAGCCTGCGCATCTTTCAGGATCTCTATACTGGCAATATCTTCTTGTGGAATCATGGATAAAGGACTTACCCCAGGCCCTTGTTGTTGAAAACCAAATTCAGAAGCACCATCTGCATCTAAGGGTACACCATCAATTACATATAAGGGTGAGGTAGGCTGAAGGAAAGATTCATTGCCACTCCCCGATACCGTTAACGTAGAAAGACCCCGAATTTGCGTCGATCCGCGAAAACCAGGGGCTCCCGTGTTTACCTGAATATTAAGTCCCGGCACCTTTCCTTGTAGTAGTTGCTCCACATTGGCTACCGGAACATCTTTTACTTCGTCTCCGCTAATGGTGACAGATGACCCTGTACTTAGCTGCTTCGAGCGGGAGACAAATCCCCTGACCACCACTTCCTCCAAGTTACTTTGATCTTCTTCCATCACCACACTTACCGTTGTTTGTCCCGGTTTAAGCGTTACCCTCTTTTCTATGTATCCCATGAATTTGAATACCAGGGTTGAACCATCCGGAACGCTTATTCTAAATTCTCCTCTTCCATTTGTGGACGCCAAGGGCTTAGGTGGATTTCCAGCTATAACAGTTACTCCCGGAATGGTAATTTTTTTCTGGTCGTAAACTACTCCGGACACGACTGTTTGGGCATAGAGTTGATAAAATAACCCGCTTACCAAGAATAGGGTTACCGTCAAAAAAGTTTGCTTAGCTACCGATAACATTTTACCGGTAATATAGCGTATAAGATAATGCGTAAAACTTTTCATATGATTCCTATTCTGATTTATTCGTCTTCGAATTTTGGAAGCTCGCGTCTGAAGTGGAAGATGATCTCCCAGTCACCTTCTCTAAAAATTTTAAAATTAAGTCCGATGTAAGCAGTTGTACGGATGTTATTAAAACCTAATCTTGAATAAGCAAATTCCAATTTTGCACTACCACCTGTAGTGTATTTTGTAGCCACTGTTGTCAAGGGAATAGGGTATGCCACGTCGTACTGCACATATTCAGTTGTGTTAACCCGATTAAAGCCATGTACCAAATCGTTCCAACGCGTTTCATTAAACTTAGCAGGATTGATTGCCGTAGAGTCCGGAGCCCAAAATGAGAAACGCAGGTTATGCCCATTGCCACCTTCAAAAGGACGGATATAAACAACCACATCTTTTTGATCATCATTAGTTACCAGATTACGGTTGCTCTCTGCGCCGATGACATTTGTAAGTGAAGGACGGATGTAGTCCCTTTTATTAGGGTTCCTGGGATCTTTTGGATCAGGTGCTACACCTCCGGTATACCGATTGATGTCATTATTTGGTTCATATGGTAGCTCCCGCCAAGGAATCAATTGAAAATCGCGGATAATTCGCTCTCCACCTACATTCGTTATTTTTAAATCAAAGTAACGTCTGTCTTGCACGAGATTACTGCTATCTGCTGGCCTAGGAGTGATCAACTCGTTAGTCGATGCCCCCCAAAGCACGAATTTCCCGGATTCCTGAACCTCAAATAAGGGTCTTTCTTCTATTTTTCGCTTTGCTTCAATTTCTTCCAGAGAAGTTTCAATACCTGTGTACTCCCCCGTCCACACATAGGTAGGCCGTAGTTGAAAAATATCCGTTACCGGACGCCCATCACCATATCGGGCGTTAACGATTTCAAACTTTAATGGTTTGGTAGAGTTATCTGTATTTGGAGCTCCCAGTTCGCTGGTACGTCCAATTATCGGCTCAAAAATCTGACTGGGATAGTTGATGTTCGGACTCAGAAACTCTTGCTCTTCCGGTAAATCATATAACTTCTCGCAACCCTGCAAACCAAAGGCTACTATCATGATTCCCAACACAGAATACAGGGGATTGCCCCATTGTAATTTTACTTTTTTAACCAAATTATCCATGTATGGTATCTTTATTTGTTGATTACTTGACTTCTTCTCTATTGACACTCCAATCTGCCATCTGCATCGTACCGCCACTTCTAACACGGGTAATATCCAATTGATAGAACTTATAAGCCACTTTATTGGAAATCCTAAATACACGTAGTTGGAATCGCTGATCAAATAATTCGCCCGCTCGTGAATCTAAGATGGTCCAATTTGTACCATCGTTTGAACCTTTCAAGCTCCAGTCGATTGGATCTCGTTCCGAGAAGTCGTTTGCCGATGTAATGGTGTAGGCATTTGCTGCAGCAGCTTCGTTTAATTCAAAACGCAACCATACGCTTCCCATATCACCGATTAGGTATTTAGTCTCAGGATTGCCATCAAACGCATATTTTGATGCTTCCACAGCATTAGGTCCGCCACTATTTTCCCTTGAAACAGTGTCTTTACCTCCAATGGTTTTAAATAAGTTTGGAGGTGGGGGACATAGGTTAAACGGCTAACGAAATCGTCAAATCCAAAAACGTGATCGGCACTCACTACATGAACAATTCCGTTTTTGGTCTTCAAATTAATTGAACCCGTTGTGGTAGATACCCAGTTACGCTCAAATTGGCTTCTTTTTGTGTCACTTATTTGAATGACGGTAGGGCCACCATTCACATAACCGGATGATGTGGTCTTAATTAATCGCCCATGCATAGGGTAACCGTATTTTACGCCATATAGTCGTAATCCATCCTGCGTAGCGAGTGAATCAGAAATATATTTACCTCGAATGATATATTGGCTAAGCATGGTATCCAACTGATTGCCATCGACGCTTGATAAATATTCACTCGGGCGGTCATTTAGTTTACGGAGGTTATTCAAATTGGTTAGGGCCAATTGAAAGCTTGCGTTGGATAAAGCGAAAAGTGTAATATCGCTATCGCGCAACGTACGCTCCAATTGTAAACGATCTACCGCTTTTAACAGCGAATCATAAACACCTGGTTTACTTTTTAAATAATCGTAAACATCCCCATCGTACCCTTTATCGGCAATAATCGGATCGTAATAGCCGTCTTCTTGCTTACAAGCCCACATAAGGCTCATAATACCTAATGCCAATAAGAAAAAATAAGCTTTCTTAACGTTATTCATATGATTATACTTATTTCCAGTAAGCATTCTGTTCCAGTTGATCGTTCTGTGATAGTAATGACCTGTTAATAGGCCAATAAATTCCCCCTTCATTAATAAGCTTCGTGAATGCAGGATCGTTATTGCGAATGCGGTTATAGCGAATTAAATCATACCATCGATGCCCCTCGCCTATCAACTCCCGTTTTCGCTCCTTAAAAATGGCGTCGATCAGACTGCCATTGACTGTTTCATTATACAGATCAAGTCCACGTAATTCACGGATTACATTTAACTGTTCAACGGCTTCATTTCTTTCGCCTAACACCGCCAGTGCTTCAGCTCTTAACAGCGTAATATCTTCCAATCGAGTTAAAACAATGGCACTTGAAAAGATTCGGAAACTAGGATCAGCCGTTGAACCGCCCATGATGCATTTTACTTTACTGAAAATGGGGTATTTACCATTGAAGTTGGTAAAATAGTTTTCAGTAAGGGGATTGCCTAAGGTATCTAAACTAAATCGTTCGTCTCCAATTTCGTTAAAAACAGATAAGATGGAATCTTTTGTTAAGTAGATATCCGGTACACTTTTGTTTACAACCGGGGCAGCAAGCGTAAGTTCTTCTAAATGCCCGGTAAACGAGGCGTCTACATGCCCCCAGTCAAAATTAAAACCGAAAAGATGATTATCTCTTTTTCCGAAGAAAAAACCGTTTGCATTGGTCAAATCGCCTGTGCTTGTATATCCCATACGCCCTTTGGAATAATTATCCATAATAAACTTGGTATAGGTGGCCACATCGGGATAATTTCCCTGCCAAGCCGCTAAATGCGCAAGCAAAGCATAAGCTGTAAGTTTACGCGCGAGTGCGCCGGACCAGCGACCAGCACTTTCATTGTAATAGTCGCCTAATTGTTGTTCATCGCTTAAGCTATAGAGATAGGGTAGGTCTGCAGCTGCAGCTAACATTTCCTGTTCTGCCCAAGTGAGTACTTTGTCCTGATTATCACGGGCTTTGTTTTGGAAGTCACCGTCATGAGATGAAATAATTAAGGGCACATCCCCCCAAACACGAACCATATAGAAATACGCGAAGGCCCTTAGAAATCTAATTTGTGCAATATCGACAGTCATATTATTATCGGAATAACGCTCGTCATTCTCTTTGACCTCATGAATACGTTCCAAAAAAACATTGGCAGCATTAACAACAGCATACCATCTTCTCCAATTTGACATGGCTTCAATTGCAGGATATGAAGCCGTCAGTTGGTTCGCGATAATTGCTTTTAGATCCTGCCGCGTTGGTGCAACAAAATCACCGGCACGAACGTCACCGTAAATCCAATAAGCGTTATAATCAGCCAAGGCAGCCCGGACCAAACCGTAAACACCAATCAGAGCCGCTCTGGAATCTTCCATATTCCTCCACATATTCTCTTCATTTACCACACGCGTCGAATCCACATCTAACATCTTTTTGCAGCCAGATGCCAGTAAAATTGTTAGGAAGAGCGGCGTTAGCACGTTTCTATATATTCTATTTCTCCAAATCATATCACTATTTAGCTAGGTTATAAATCTACTTTGAGTCCAATGGTGTAAGTTAAGGGGATAGCCATACCATACCCTGAGTCGTATCCTGTGTAATTGATCAGTTCCGGATCGCGCCCACTGTATGGGGTGATGGTGAAGATATTATTCACAGTCCCATAGATATATAAATGATCAATCTTTGAAGATCTCCGCTTTAACCAATCACTCAGGTCATATCCTATCGACACCGTTCTCAATTTTAAGAATGAAGCGTTTTCGAGGAAAAGATCTTGATTACTGTGGTATGGAATGACCGTACTCCAGGGATTATAAAGCGGATATTTACTATAATCACCTCGCTTTTCCCAAAAGGTAATCTCCTTTATAGAAGTAACACCAACAACGCCTTCTCTATTAATAAAGTTAAAACGGTTAGCCATTTCTTCGTTAACTACCTTTCTTCCTAAATTGAAATAGAAATTAACGCCGAGCGACCAGTTTCCATAGCTGAATTGGTTATTAAATCCACCAACTACTTTCGGAAAGATATTCCCCATCAGTGATTTATCTTCGTCATTTATTCGGTTATCGCCATTTAAATCCCGCCAGTTCGGATCGCCTCCCTGAAGGGTAATTCCGTTGTACGTGCGTGTAATACCGTCTACTTGTGGTACGTCTTGATTGGCAGCATATATACCATCATTGATGAACAACCAATATTGATCTACAGGAGCCCCAACTTGAAGTAATCGATTACCGATAATCAGCTTGTCCAAACCTCTCGGCAGAGCCTTCAGCTTATTTTGGTTGAAATTAAAGTTGAGGGAAGATGACCAACCTAATTTCTGTTTCGCCTTCGTTAGAATTTCACCACTCAAAAGAACATCGACTCCTGTATTTCGTACGGTCATTCCCGGTTCGTACGACAGATTATAACCGTATTCTGCATAGGCGGGAATACCTAAAAGTTGATTCTTATCTTCCTTAATATAACCATCGATTGACGCGGTAATCCGATCCTTAAACAAACCGATATCAAGCCCTAGGTTCAACTGATCTGTATAGGCCCAGGGTATGCCATAGCCTACCCAGCCAAAATTATACGGTCTCGTTAAAACCGCAAAAGCATTATATCCAGGTGTAGTTACATTGCCGGTAAAAGTCACGTCAGCCGTATACGATGGCCCTTGTGAAAAATTGTCAAAGGCATTCAGTCGCCCTAAACGGCCTGCATTTAGACGCATGTTGAAAGTTGACCACCGTAGATCGTTCTCCAGCAAAGCTTCTTTGATATTCCATCCCAATGAAAGTGCGGGTGTAAACAACCAGCGATTAGTAGGTTGTGCATTCGATGAGCCATCGGTTCGCAGTAATAAAGACAGGGTATAAGCATCGTATTTATAGGAAGCTTTTCCATAAAAAGAAACCAGATTCTGCTTGGTACGATCTAGAAATTTATAAACTAATTGTCGCGGAAAGGCTGTTGGCAACAAATAGTCGTCGCTATTAGGATCGGAATTGAGTAAATTTAGCTTGATAAAATCATTTACCCCTTTATAGGCATAGGCGTAATTATACTTATAGGTATCCCATTGCAAGACGTTTCCTGCCTGCAGAAAAAGTTGCTGATGATCATCTATTTGCCAGTCAAAACTCGCGAAATTGTCATAAATCAACCGCTGGTTGGAACCATAGTAATTAGAGGCATAACTGTTTCCCTCTAACAAAGGTCGTGGATAAAATATATCACGATAACCTTCGTTGTAATCCACTACTAAGCGGGTGGTGTACTTGAATTTATTAAAGTCGAATACCAATTTGGCGTTACCCTGAATGATATTAGTATAATTATTATCAAAACCTTTATCATACTGACTTGTATACTGACTATAGACGTCATTATTGGGTGCCAAAGGTGCCTGCAAATCGGGCATGTACCCGATTTCAGCAAAACGATCCCGCATGTTGTGATTACGCTGTCTATCCAAACGGTTCCCATTAATCATGGCAGAAAACAATAACCATTTCAACGGCTTCATATTCAGATGAAACATAGCGCTATAGCGGTCCAAGCCAGTTCCATCTGCAATTCCCTCATTCCGCAAATTGCCTAGCGAAAATCTAAAATTTGCGCGATCCGATCCTCCTGAGATATCGGCTGTAATCGCATGTTGCAAGCCATTTTGATAGTAGGTGTCTGTCCAATTGGAAGGACCATAGTAATCCATATTCAATGAATCGCTGAGATATAGCGGATAGACGTCATCGGCGGAATATTTACCTGTTGTCGTATATAGATCGTAAAATTGCTGCCGAAACGCATTCTCATACTCACCATTGATCGTCGTCACATTCGGCCTTTGTGCAAATCCGAAGTAAGCATTGGCGCTTATCTTACGTTTACTCCCTACTTGTTTAGTAGTCAGCAAAATTACTCCGTTTGCAGCCATTGGACCATATAAGGCCATGCCGGCCATATCTTTTAATACCTGTACAGAAGCAATATTATTCATATCAATATTGGTGAGCAGGTTAGTTGCCGGACCAATTCGATTGAAATCATATTGTTTGATATCATAAGCGAAAGAATGCTCTCCAATTAGTGGAATACCGTCCAATACAATCAAAGGTTGTGATTGATAGATTTCCTTTGCCGACAGTATGGGCATAGGAACACCTCGTACATACATTTGCTGAAGACTTCCAGGCTCTCCGCTCGTCTCTTGAATGTATAGTCCCGGTGCCTGTCCCTTCAAAGATTGCTGAAGCGACACAGCAGGATATACGGTAAGTTCTTTCATAGTAGATCCAACGGTTTTCACTGCACGATCGGTAAATTCGGCAGATGTTTCTCGATGCACCGTGTCAATAGAGGCCTTAACGCTATCCACGGCTAGACTATCCTGAATAGTCATTGCAGATCCCTCGCTTAGGGTGAAAAGAATGCTATAACAGAAAATGGCTACTTTATAATACCATCTCACATGCATTGTTTTTGGCATAATGTATTATTTAGGTTATATCACTTAAATATTGGCCATATGGTTCATTTTCTGCTTTGGAAAAACCATAGCAGACCCAGTGAACTGAATTTTCAATTTTAATTTTCGGTGGTGAATTAATAATCAGTCAGTATGATGACAACATCCATACGATTCCAGCAAGGTTGATAAGCTTCACAAATTAGGTCAATACAATAACTGATAATTAAAACGATTTAGCTTTAGTATAAAATGTATGTTTTTTTCATAATATAATTTTTAGGTTATATGTTATTTATTTTAGGTTCTTTACAAATCTCAAAACTATTGCGCCTTGACATTCACACCACAAACAACTGTAATAATTTTGTGATTTACAAGGCTTGCAAGTGGCTCCTACGAAAAAATGAAAGTAATAATTTGATAAACAACACTTTAAACATTGTTAACGGATTGTTAACAAGCCAAAAGAACGACAAAAGCAACGAAAAATTTCTCACATTCGGGAAAAAGGAGCACAGGTCGATAAAAAATGGAGGCGCTTGTCCGTTTGTATTATTCAATAGGAACAAGAATAATCACAGTTATTCATTTAATGTAAACAACTATGATTATTCTTCAACTACCATCAAATTTAAATCGTAGCGGCGCTCTATCAGTTTTTTACCAAAGGTCTCAGAAGAGAATTCTTCAGTTAATACAAAGCCATAACGCATATAGAGTGAGATCGCAGATAATTGTTCATCGGTTGTCCATAGATAGGCCTTTTTATAATTGTTATTCATCATAAATTCTATAAACAAATTCATCAATTTTTTACCTAATCCCAAACCTCGATAGGCGGGCGCTAAGATAAAATAGCGCAATTGCACCTTATCTTGTCGGACGAAGGCCATCAGAAATCCCACTATTTTACCGGCATCTTCACAAATCCAAATACCATCTTTTTCAGGATTATATTGTTTAGCAAATTCGCTCAGGCCCTCCAAAACATATGCTTCAAAATTTAATCCGTAGCCCATTTCATGAGCATATAGCTGTCCATGCATATAAGCTATATATCCTAAATCACCTGGCAATAAGTTGGTTCTGATCGTTATGTTTCTATTCATTTATACGATTACTATGAATGTACTTTCAGGATTTTCACAATAGCTTTCATATGAAAAGCTAAGGCCTCAGCCTCTGTACTTTTAAGTGGAGTTAGCAGCTTTTTCTACCTGCTCGTTCGAAGCCCGGTTTAAGTGCTCAAAAACTTGTCTTCCTTTTTCGAAAGTGTGATCGTTATCCCTCGAGCATCCTGTATTGATTTCCTCTTTTCAATAATCCCCTCCTTTTCCAATCGTTTCAAGATCCGACTTAAATAGCTTTTATCAATATGCATGATCTCCATAATCTGCGATGCCTGTATATTTCCTGCTGTAAATATTTCGTATATTATCCTTGCTTCTGTCAAAGAATAAGCACTGTCAAGTAAGTACTGATTCAATAAGCCTATAAAATCTGTATAGAAACGATTAAATACACGAACTTCTTCTATGATGCTTGTTTGCATGAGCTTTTTTTACAAATATAGCCAAATATAGTTGACTTTGTCAACTATACAGATAACATAAATCAATGGCTTTCGATTTTCTGATCGAAAGCCATTGATTTATGTTATGACTTCAACTATGATTGCGGGATTTCTTCTGCAGACTTCCCCATGCCCCTATGTGATTCACGATGTTTCCTTTTCTGAAATCTTTCCTTTTTAAGCTTCTGATAGGTTGATTTTTGTGCCTCCGTTAAGAGCTCACTTATTTTTTCATCTCGCTCTTTCATACTTTTTTGCATAAGTTCTTTATGCTCGGCATCAACCTTCTTCATATTATCCAAATTGATGGCATAGATCTCTTTTTTCTGTTCCTCTGATAGAGAAAGTTCTTGAGCAAGTCGCTCGGTTTGCCTTTTTGCTCTCTCTTCTGCCATTTTAAATTCCCTCTTACGATGATTTTGCTGGGCAAATGCGATGGTTCCCATACTGAGGAATAGCAGGGAAGCTAGAATCATTCTTTTCATACTCAATAAATTTTAATAATCACTTTATTTATACGTATAGAGTCAAACGGAAAAGAATGGTTTAGCATGGTACTTGTTAAAAATTGTTAATAGGAGTCGGATCTACTGTTGGAAGAAACGCTACACTTATATCCATAAGAGCCAAGCTGTAAATCCGATCTAAGTATTTCGTTTTATGCCGGTCGTTCGCCCACTTACTTATTTTTGAGATGCTCTAACCAAGCAAAATGCGGCTCAAGATGGAGACGCATCCCCTTTCTAAAATCTTCCACAGTGCCCTCCCGTAGAATTTGTAACAGATCGGCATGAGACACTCCTCCAGGTTTATAGTGATCTTTCTCAAAGGCAACCACATAGTCAAATAACGGCAAAAGCAGGCTCTGAAAACGCATAAGCGTATGATTGTTCGTCATGGCATAAAGCTTACCATGAAAAGCTATCTCATTTTTTATTCTGAATTTTTCACTGTCAGGCTTTTCCTTTGTTACAATTTTCTCAAGCTCTTGTATATCCTGATCTGTTTTATACATGTATAGAACATCAGCTAATCCCATTTCTAAAACCAGTCGTAGTCCAAAAATGTCGTAAAGGGTGCTATCGGGCATAATCAATGGATCAAGCACTTTTTCAAAAGACCCCAAAATATCGGGTTCAGCCAGTACCATCCCGCGCTTCTTTTTTGTTTCAATTAGGCCAAGCGCCTTCAATCTGCTGAGTGCTTCTCTAACAATGTTTCTGCTAACACCTAATGAAGCAGCGATTTCCAACTCCTTAGGCAATAAGTCGCCTGGTTTAAAGGCCTTTTTCTTAAAATATTCTCTCAGCTTAAGTTCTACTTGATCTGCCATGGTTAAGTTATGGAGTTTTGGCAAATCAAATGCAAGGTGCTTAGTATTTGGTTTCGACTTTTCCATTATGCAAGATGCAAAATTTAATCAAAATATGTAGTACAAAAAAGAACAGTGTATGGCTATTCGCTCCCTCTCAGCATTATTTCGCGCCGTTTGCGTATCAAATCGAGGCAAGTCTTCGCTGAACAAGACAAGTGTAGAAATCTGAATATCCAATTTTCTTAATGACTACAGATAGACAAAAAGAAAACCTTCAGCCGGGGAGACTGAAGGTTTCATTAACCAATTATAAACCTAAATTATGATTCAACAAAAATAGTGTTTAAACACCTTAATCCCAAATTGTCATACTTTTTTTACACACAAGCTGACTTAGAGACTTAGAAGAATTCGGTGCCAAACAAAGTCGTGATCTTTGCTTAATCCCCCGGTAATATGAACGATATCGTTTGCGTAGATTTTTCACACGGAATATTCTTTTTAAAGAGAACAGGTTATTATACTTGTATTGAAGACTACTGAATCGCTATACTTAGACGGCTTTCGTTAGGTATACCAAAAATTATGAACCATTACAGCGCGTTTATTAGTCTACGAAAGGAAAATAAAAGAGCGAATGCTCTTGTCTGAGAATTGATCAATATTAATTATTACTAACCAATAAACTTATGGTACAAAAAAATGAAAATTCCCGGCGTGAATTTATTAAGAAGGCTTCAATCGGTGCGGGGATAATAGGCCTTTCATCAATGGGACTCAGCACAAAAAGCTATGGGAGGATCTTGGGAGCAAACGACCGCGTTCGCGTTGCCATTGTAGGGTTTTCAAATCGTTTTAAAAGCTCCTTATTTCCGAGTTTTATGAATCATTCTAAAAAACTAAATTTCGAATTTGTAGGGGTATCCGATATTTGGAATAGAAGGAGAGATGAGGCCGTTGCTTTTATAAAGGAAAAAGCGGGCACGTCGATCGCGACTTATCGAAACAATGACGAAATGTACGCACAAAAAGATATCGATGCCGTCATTATTAGTACCGCGGATTTTCAGCATGCACTGATGGCAGCCGAGGCTGTACGTAATGGAAAAGACGTATATGTAGAGAAACCGATGGCTGAAACTTTGGAAGATGCAAAAGTTGTGCTACAGGCCGTCAATGAAACCGGAAAAATCTTACAAGTGGGTTCGCAAAGAAGAAGCGCTCCTAACTATATTTCAGCCAATGAATACATCCGATCAGGTAAATTTGGCGATATAAAAATGGTAGAAATGACCTGGAATGTAAATCAACCGGGACGGTGGAGGTTGCCACAGTTAATTAAAGAAATTCGCGAACAGGATACGGACTGGAACCGATTCTTAATGAACAGACCCAAGGTTGCTTGGGATCCCCGAAAATATTTAGAGTATCGATTGTTTTGGCCATATTCATCGGGCATCTTTGGCCAGTGGATGTCTCACCAAATTGACACGGTCCATTGGTTTACCGGGCTCGAACATCCGCGTAGTGTATCAGCCAACGGGGGGATCTACATGTGGAACGATGGCAGGACAAATCCGGATACGGTTACAGCTGTCATGGATTACGGCCCGGCGAACGATCCAACGAAAGGTTTCCAGGTGCTCTATTCCTCGCGTTTTACAAATTCGGCGGGCGGCATTAAAGAGCTTTATTACTCTAATGCAGGCATGTTAAATCTTGACACCAATCAAGTGACTGATGAGGGAGGATTAACGGCTAAAATGGCTGCAGAAATGGGCATGCAAGCGAATTTGCTTCAACCATTTACCTTGTCCAACGCAACTAAGATAGAAACAGCTGCCAATACTGGAAGCGACCCAATGACTTCGCTTCATATGCTCAACTGGATGGAGTGTGTACGTAGCAGAAAAACACCAAATGCATCTGTTAAAGCCGGTTACAATCACAGTGTGGCCAATATTATGGCACGAATAGCATTGGAGACAGGCAAAAGAGTTTCCTTTGATGACGCTAAACAAGAAGTCGTGGTCGGTTAAATTCTTAGTCATGAATAAACAAATCAGCATTTTAGCGTTTATTGGCATTGCCTTAGTTAGCAGCTTCAAAGTTGAAAAAAAAGGCTTTTCTATTGTTGAGAACAAAAAGGAAAAAAGAATAGATATTAGCATTGATGGTCGGATTTTCACCTCGTATATTTATCCGGATGAATTGATGAAGCCGGTACTCTATCCTATAAGATCGTCAGAAGGTACTTTTATCACAAGAGGATGGCCATTCGATCCTAGACCCGGGGAGCGGGTGGATCATCCGCACCATGTCGGTTTATGGTTTAATTACGGCGACGTAAATGGTCTCGATTTCTGGAACAATTCGACCGCTATACCTTCGGATAAAAAGAATCAATACGGGACCATTAAGCATGCCAAAGTTAATAAGATTCAGACTGCGAACGACCATGCTTTACTGGAAGTAACGAAATATTGGCAAGAACCAACCGGCAGCCCCATCTTACAAGAGAACACACAGTATTTATTTTCTACTGACAGTGGTAGACGTACAATCGAGCTCACTACAACATTAACAGCACTGAAAAAAAATGTTTTATTTACAGACAACAAAGAAGGGTTATTAGGAATTCGCTTGGCACGGGAGTTGGAACATCCTTCAGATGAGTCAGCCAAATTCACAGATGCTAACGGCAACATCACAGAAGTTGCGCAGCTAGATAATAACCAAGTCACCGGAAAGTACCGTAGTAGTGAGGGAAAAGAGGGTGATCAGGTATGGGGTACACGTGGTAGGTGGGTCAATTTGGATGGAAAAATAGGGCGTGAAGCGATATCGATAGTGATCATTGACCATCCGAAAAACGTAGGCTATCCCACCTATTGGCACGCTAGGGGTTATGGTTTATTTGCAGCTAATCCATTGGGGCAGAAAGCCATGAGTAACGGAAAAGAAGAATTGAACTTTTCTTTGGATGCAGGAAAATCCGTCACTTTCAAATACCAAATCATTATACAATCCGGAAAACACTTAAGTGACAAGGAAATCAACAATATAACACAAATCTTCGCGGCCTCACTATAGCTTTTAATATAAAAAAGTCTTCAACCGGGGAGATTGAAGACTTTTAACTAACCAATTATAAACCTAAATTATGATAGCGCAAAGATAGTGTATAAAATACACATAAGCAATTTTTTCTCAGATTTAGAAAAAGTGATAAAAGTTCGAAATCGGACACTTTGTGTCCGATTTCGAACACTCATTCAATAAATAAAAAATCATAAATTGTTGAAAATTAGAAAGATAATAAAAAGGCATTATATTTATGATCACTACTGGAAATATTGTTATTATGCTTCGCAACAACGCTCGCATCAAAATTGAAACCAGTACAAGGAATTATAACACTCTTTCACTCCGCACAACGCCTATAATGATTGCGCTCGGGTTATTACTCTCTTTTCCGATGCGGAATAAACCTACTGCCGAATCAAACCTCCACGAGCGTGAAACTTGTCAAACAACCATTGCTAGTCACTGTTCTAAAACCGGTAATCAGTTCATAAACATACGACATCTTTTTACGCGTTTGGGAATATTCTTTTAAGAACTTGTGTCAATTTTAGAATCGACTTCTCTAATATTTATTTCACTCTTTTGCCGGAAGCTTGCCTTTATATAAGTATAATAGGCGAATAATTCTCTTAAATTTCTTAGCCTCTATTTTAATGGATTCGTATTCCTTTCTATTTCTTTAGCCCCGAAAAACAGAAAGTCCTTCCTTTAAATTTTAAACGCAGCAAACTTATCAATAAGAATCTGTTCATAGACATATACCCTAAGACACGGAAGGAGCATTTAAATAACGGTTTTACGGGATTTTTCAAAAAGTGCTTCTTTATATCGTAATCTACACCCCCTCTCCTATTAATTCGTGATTTATAAACGCTCCTGCAATCGAGCCGGCAGCTACAGCTGCAGAAACACTTCTAAACATGGTAGCATTATCGCCTGCAGCATAAATTCCCGGGACAGAAGTCTGCTGGAAGTTATTGACTTCAATATGACCGGTACTTGTTATTGCGCAACCTATATTTTTCGGAATTTGACTTTGTTGTTCAAAGCGAGGGGGTGCGTAAAGCGCTTTAACAGAAATTTCAGTACCATCTTCAAATATAATATGGTCAAGCTGACCCTTGTAGTGTTTCAACAAAGCTATCGGCTTTTCTATCAACTGTATGTTATTTCTGGAAAGTGTTTCTTTGTCCGCATTATCAAAAGTAGATGGCCCGTTAGTAAGTACCGTAAGGTCTGAAGCCCAGTTACGAATTAGCCTTGCCTTCTCCAAAACAGATTCGCCGTTTAGCAACAGTCCCGTCGACTGATTTCTATATTCGTATCCATGACAATAAGGACAATGAATCACGCTGATTCCCCAACATTCTGCTATTCCACTCACGGTTGGAAGTATATCCTTTAACCCGGTAGCAAACAAAAGTTTGCTTGCTTCGAACTGCTTGCCGGAAGCGGTTCTAACAAAAAAAGCCCCATTCTTCCCGGCGGCAAATAGTACTTCATCCGTCAAGAAATTCACGGTATCATACGCAAGCACTTGCTCCAAAGCGATAGATGAAATTACTTTCGGCGGCTTACCGTCCTGCGTTAAAAAATTATGGGAATGGGGTGTTTGGCGGTTACAGGGTTTACCACTATCAATGATCAGTACATTTCTTATCGCTCTAGCTAAGGACATAGCGGCCGAAAGGCCGGCATAGCTACCACCGACTATTATAACGTCGTGTTTGTTGTTCTTTTCCATATCATTTATTTATATTTTCACTTATTATGTCTATTGAGATTAATCATCAATAAAAATGTCTCAAAATCGAGACATATATAGGCAAATTTTTTTATACCCCTATTCCTTTGCTGAATGAAAACCAAGCACATTCTTTTAAATTTATCTTCGTCTGATTACCCAAAAGCCCGGTATTTATTGTCGTGGCTACTACACTAGTCAAAAAAGCCAAAACCCAATCCACTGTCAGTCTTTTGCTAATATAACCATCCTCCTGTAACTGCAAAATCAATTGCCGGCAACGGTTGTTAATCGCTTCGTAAGTCGCACAGTTTCGATCATTCTGATTGTGTCTGTGACCATCACGGTGATGAAGTTTGTGGAAAAAGGCGTATTTCGCGCCACAGTCGATAGCAGCATAAAGCATTTCTTCCAGTTTTTTTAACGGCACATCTGAACTTTCCATAGCATCGTTCATCGCTTTTTTACAGTTTTGCTGCATGTCTTTCTCACAATAGGCCAATAACGCCTCCCTATCTTTAAAATAGCGATGAAGTGTTCTCCTAGTTATCGAAGACTTTTCTGCAACCCGCTCTAAGGGAGCAGAAAAGTCTTCATTAAATACTATAATGGCAGCATCAACAATCTTTTGTTGCGTTTCTTTCGTAATTCCCATCGTACAAATTTGAAGGATTTTTCTCAGTTCTGAGACATTGAATTGTCATATTGCAACAACGAGGCATTACAAAAGCAAGACTCGCAGTCTTGCTGCCGGCATCCTCTCGGAATCGCACTTGATTCCGTAAAAGGTTAGAAACGATTTTATTTCATTTTTTTGCATCACGTAAAACACGTAGTTATAAAACTCCCGGTATCTTTGGTAGATGATAAGTTCATCGATGATCGTTTCCATGAATGATTTTTTTGTCGAATCATTTATTGGTTGAGCTATCGATAAAGCAACCTGTTTGATAATTGGATGGTAATAGTTGTCCCATCCGGCATTGGGTAGTGTAAAACATCCAACGGGAATATAGCCGCAATCTTCGATTAATTTCATTTTATTCGAAATCAAATCGATTTCGGGATAGCTTGCCATCCAATAATCGGTAAGATACTGAGGCCTTTCGTTACTTGTCCATGAAATCTCGGACGCCACTAAGTACCCCCTTCTTTTCAACAACGTGCCCCACTGTTTCAATCCTCTTTCGAATCCAATATGATAAATTGCGCCCTCACTCCAAATCATATCAAAAAAATTCCTTGGAAATGGGAGATCGTCCATAGATGTTTTGTGTACAGCTATTCGATCTTGCAAGCCCCATCGCGTAGCACGTTCTGTCAACACATCTAAAAATTCAGCCAATAAATCAACGGCAAAAATTTGTGCATTTGTTTTTCGTGCGAGTGTCATCGTTTGTGCTCCTGTTCCACAGCCAATATCCAGTATATGTTCAAAATAAGGGCTCTCGCTTACCAAACCTAATGCTTTTAGCGTAGCTTCCTCGCATCCGGGTCCTTGCCTCTCATTATTTTTAAAAAATCAACAATTGTTTGAATTAATTCCTGTTCCATTTCAAGATTGCAAAAAAATTTATCAATCATTTAATTTGCCTAGTGCAGCTACCGAAGATATCAGCACCTCACAGGCTTTCTACATATTCTCAATACATGCAAGATGTATTGAGAACAATTATTCTGGTTTACGCTCAACAGCAATTATAGACTTTATTAGACACCCCGAAAATCAACTCCGCTTACAAGATTATTTGATAAAGCCGTCGATAAGGATTAAGGTGAGGTTTAATACCTTTCTCGTACGTGTATAAGCAAAAAAGAATAAAAAGTATGCAATATAGGCTACACGAAACGGTAGCGCTAACAATAGCGTCCTTGAAAGTTTACGCTATAACAATGGTAAAATATTTGACACTCTCTTGTCTCATAATGTGGTAAAGGTAGCAATTTTCTTTAATAAACAAATATTATTTATCAAAAACTCTATTGTCACAATGCCTTTTCTCATTTTGAAGGCGATATGGGCCAAAACATCCCTACGCTTTGACCTACTTGCCAATATTTATTCTGATTCACAGCATTTTTTATCCCAGTTCAACTTTTTTACTTTTACACTCCTCTTTTTGATTAAATTACTTATCTATGCAAGTAAAATCCACCATTTTATTTAATATCAAAAGATGGATAGTGAAAACTTCAAACGATTTGATAGGCTCGTAGCCATTTTTATTCAGCTGCAGTCTAAACGAGTGGTCAAAGCACAGGAATTAGCTGACCGGTTTCAGGTAAGCTTACGGACCATTTATCGGGATATAAAAGCACTGGAAATTTCCGGTGTTCCGATTTATAGTGAAGCCGGTGTTGGTTACTCTTTAATTGAAAGTTATCGTCTCCCTCCTTTATCGTTGAATAAGGAAGAAGCGACCAGCTTAGTAGCGGCTGAAAAACTGATGCAGAAATTCAGCGATAAAAGCATCCGTGACTATTTCTCTTCGGCGATGTACAAAATAAAAACCGCATTAAAGACTGTTGATAAGGAATGGGTATCAAGCATCGAATCGCAAGTGGTTATGCAACCTTTGCAAATTAAATTCAGTGAAAAAGCGCCACATGCATTAGCCACTCTTTTTGAAAGTATAGCTAGGAAAACGCAAGTTGAGCTTCTTTATCGGGCACTTGATGCGCCCGAAGCGATACGCAGATTCATAGAACCGGTTGGTGTTTTTCATCAGCATCATTCATGGCACGTAATCGGCTTTTGCCACTTAAGAAAAGATTATAGGCAATTTAGGACGGATCGAATAGAAGAAATCAAAAACACCGAGTTACCTTTTGAACGAAAGCACCAACCATTGGACTTTTACCTGACACCGAAGGAGCAACAACCCGTCACGAAGGTCCAACTTGCTGTTGAGAAAGATATGGCCAGATATCTCCAATGGGACCGCAATTTTTATGGTTTTATTTCGGAAGAACGACATGCTGACAAAGTAATCATGAATTTTGAAGTGCGCGATGTTGAAGAAGCTTTTGTACGCTGGTTCCTAATGTTCGCGGATAAAGCCACCATACTGGAACCTTCAACATTAAAAGAAAAAGCTAGGCTTCTGCTGACTAAACATCTGGCAAAGATCAACGAGGAAGGCAAAGCCCTTCAAATCAAAGATGATTGCTGAAGGGCTTAATACTTAGTCACGTTCCCAAAACATCGGAGGTTCTATACCTAAAGCTCTTAAGTATACATAACCTTGACCTCGATGGTGAATCTCATTATCAATAAAATAAAAGATGTTATCAATAATGGGAAATTCATATTGGCCAAACAAATTGAAAGTTTCCGAAAACCGTTCTAAAGGAAGTTGATTAAAGTACCTGGTAATAACGTCGGTTTGTTCGTCCCATTTTGCCAGTATTTGCTCCTTTGTGATTAATCTGAGTGCCTCTTCGTTATAGGGAAGTGGCTCGTCCTTTACAATGGATTCCATTGCCGGGCCGCCTATAGACAATAATTCAATAGCCAATTGGGAAAATGGACGCATTCCGCCTATAGAAAAACCGAAAAGTTCTTTCTCGGGAAAAGCTTCAATGACGCGTCGAGTTAGATTACGATGCCCGAGCCAATGCCTTAATAAAGCATCCTTATTAATTACCTGTGCTGATGTTACTGTATCCATAATATATTGCTTTTAGTTACTTAAGCAAAAGTATTTTGACCAAGTGACAACAGTATGTCAGCTGAAAAAAAATCTTAAATTCTGTATCGCGTTTGAGCGTCGGCCAGTCAACAAAGAACACATTACTTCTCTTATTTACACATATATTCACATACGATCACACCTAGAAAAAGAGAAAAACTAATCCTTTGTTGAGACAAAAGAATCTTAACTGTAATTTTACTGTGTAACCAGTTTTCCATTATGAACCACAAAACGGCTACATCAAGTAAGAACTTGGGCAAAATAAGTCTATATGGGCTAATAGCCTGTTCTCTGCTATTTGTTCTTATGATCTATAATTCTAAAGATTGTCATTGTGGTGATTTAATCATAGACCCCAAATTACAAGCAATGGCAAAAAATGGCGACACATTGGTCATTTCCTTTCTACACAAAAGGGTAGCATTTTTTTATGCGTAGCTAAAAGAAGAGAATTATTAAACGCACTTAAAATTCGCGATAGAGCTCCCAAAAAACATCATAAGAACACCCAAGGTCAATAGAGTAAAAAACCTTATTGTACACTCAATATCTCAAATAGTTATCAGGCATTGAAGGCAAAATCGTTCATGTTATCTTTTGTTATTGTTCAACTTTTATCGGATCAAATTTATAAAGTCTAAAAACAGCAAAACCAGGCTATGGCCTGGTTTTGCTGTTTAGCGGAAAGTGAGGGATTCGAACCCCCGGTCCTGTTACAGACAACGGTTTTCAAGACCGCCGCATTCGACCACTCTGCCAACTTTCCAGCGGCAAAGATAGAAATTATATCGAAATAGCATAGACCGATTTTATTGTTCTTAACATCTTTTCACCCTTTTATCATAACTCGTCGCAACCAATAAGGCTTTCTATTACTTAGCAATTTCCACGATCAACTTTTTCAGACTACCCGTTCGTTAAAACCTTTATCCATATTGTTTTACTTTGTTTCGATAATCATTGACAAACAAAAGAATTACCTTTATGGTTATGTAAATGTTAAAACGGGTATGAATACGATTCTTATTCCATTAGATTACGCTTCGGGGACACAAAATGCGCTGCGGTATGTATCTGCTGCTCATCAAAACCTCTCTTTTATTCGGCTAATCTTGCTAAAAAGCACTTATACGTCAGTTTTTCAACCCATTATATCTACCGCAGAATATCTCTGTCTAGATGGCGATACGCTGGAAGCTGGCCGAAAGGAATCTGTTGAGTACCTAGATAAAGTGACCAAAGAGCTAGCCAATAGTGTATTAAAAGAGGTCACTATAGATCATGCGATAAGCGAGTTACCACTCGCTAGAGCCCTTGTGCAACTTATCAGGCAAGAATCACCCGATTTACTCATATTAGGTAATAGCCAGGAAAGCAAAGAAGGATATATCAACGATAATCTTATCGAGTTGGTAACAATTAGTAAAATCCCTGTACTTGTCGTTCCTTCCAACGCAACCTATAGAAAAATCCGTAAAGTATTATTACCTATGGATTTCGAAGAACTGAACCGTCTTGAAGCCTTCCGGCATCCGCTATTTTCAACTTATAAAGATGAGTTGATATTGCATGTATTCAGCATAAAAAAACAGCAACGCGATTTAATGGAAGACCGTAATAAACTTTCTGTATTACTACCGGATTTAAACTTCTCGGTCGATTATACGGACAATGATGATATATTGGATGGGATATTAGAGTTTGCAGAAAAAAAAGATGTCGACTTAATAGTCTCTCTACCTGGAAAGTACAATTTTTTCAAGAAAATAACGCATCGCAGTATTACGCATGCAATAGCTCACAATTCGAATCGTCCGGTTCTTATATTAAAGCAAACATAAAGATCTAATCAAATTGAATCAAAAAAGCCCTACCACAGGGGTAGAGCTTTCATTTCTAATAATAAAATTGAAGTTGAAAAAATTCATTACAATGAATAAAAACTTTTTTATTTTTTAATTCACAATAATTGCACAGTTTCAACGATTAAAACGCACGACTCCTATTTTCTTAAATGCTCAGCTACTCGTTTTATATAGAGGTAGTTTGCGGTGCCCCCGATAATCCCTCCCACAACAGGTACCAGTCTTTTGGAAGCTCTTGTCCCCATGTTGATCATCAATTTTTGAGCAACTTCTTCCATTGCTGTTTTAGTAACCACTATACTTGCTTCTCCTTTTATCGATCCGGCAAGTAACTTAAAAAAATCATCGAATCGAAATTCATAATTTCCTGTTTTCTGATAAGCTATTGCTAATGTAACGCGAAATTGTTGAGCCAAAACATTAATCGTATCCAAGGGTACCCCAATAACCATAACGCCCACACCGCCTATTCCGCTAATAACGCCTGAGCCTGCGGCGAAAATGGCGCATTGATTTATAAACTTTTCAAGCCCGAGTTGATCAACACCTTTTTTTACGCTTAACTGGTCAATTTTGTTAAATAATTGCTCTAGACCTTCTTTGGATAGGGCGTATACCTTTCCTTTCAGCTTTTTCTTGGTTGCCTCTACATTAATGTTATGCAGTTTAAATTTACCCATATCGCCAACTTTTTTATCCCACTTTACAACAACAAAGATACCACAAATACTTGGTTTACACGCACGTAAAGCAGCACACCCTAAGGAGTTATTGGTAGACATTAAAGATTAACGCGAAAGAAACTCTCTCCATATACAATCTTGATAATCTGTTAGCATATGAAAAAGTAAACCAACCGCCACAATTCTAGTTCTCGGAAAAAAAAGTAGCATCATGTAAAACGCAATAGCATAATTAGTATGCAACGGATGATACCCGATACTGCATCTATTCGCATCAAATATCGGCTTTGAAAGTAAATGATCTAGATCAACGAGCATTGTAGCTACCATAATTGCCCAAGCCTTTTTCCACTCTTTCTTGAAAAACAACCTCGCAAGTAATCCGGGAAAGAGAAAATGTAAGCTATAATGTACAAGCGTTTGCAAAACATTTAAGGTAATCATAATGTCAACCTTCAATTATTAAGGATTGGCGAAATTTGGAAAACTTCGCAAGATAGCCAATGCAACTAGATAAAACTACCCAAGTATTGAAAAATTATTATTATTTAAGTCCGTCGACTGACTTCATTAACAAACATAACACCATATATCGAAAATAATCGGACAATCCTTATATTGCTTTATATTAGGAGGAATAATGTCTTTCTTACGGCCAAAACATTTAAAAGGAAGTAAATTGATTATAAACATTTTCACGGCTTTTGTCGTGTTTTCGGCCTATACGCTAATTTTCGGCTATAGAAAGGCATTCACGGTTGCGACATTTGAAGGAATAACCGTTGGCGGTTATAACTATAAAACTGTGCTCGTGATTAGTCAAGTATTAGGGTATATGTTGGCTAAATTTTATGGTGTGCAATATATTGCTGAATTAAAACGAGCGATAAGAAGCAAACTTATTCTTTCGCTAACAGGTATTGCTTGGTTAAGTTGGCTTGGTTTCGCGCTTACACCCGTCCCGTATAATGCCATTTTTCTCTTTGTAAACGGTTTCCCTTTGGGACTTTTATGGGGAATTGTGTTCTCGTATGTTGAGGGAAGACAAGGAACCGATTTCATTGGCGCCGCTTTGGCAGTCAGTTTTATCTTTGCTTCAGGATTCGCCCGCTCTGCCGGCGGATGGATTATGTTAGCGCTTGGTTTATCTGAGTTTTGGGTTCCCTTTTTTACCGGACTTCTTTTTGCCCTGCCTCTTGTTTTTCTGGTACACTTAATGGAAAAGATACCTTTGCCAGATCAGGATGACATACTACAAAGAACTGAAAGAAGACCTATGGATAGACAGCAACGGCATCTATTTTCGGCAAAGTTTTTACCCGGCCTGGCAACATGTTTGCTGATATATACCTTCGCGACGATTTTCCGTGATATTCGGGACAACTTCGGCGCTGAAATGTGGAAGGAAATGGGTTTTTATAATCAACCGATCATTTTTTCACAGACCGAAGTACCTATTACATTAATTGTTTTGGCTTCTATCGGCAGTATGGTTTTTATAAAAAACAATTATCGGGCACTTATCCTTGTGCATGGGTTTGTGGCATTGGGCTTTTTGCTAGCCGGTATTTCCACCATTTGCTTTTTATTCCAACAAGTTTCCCCCTTTATTTGGATGCTTTTGACGGGCCTGGGTCTCTATATGGTCTATATTCCATTTAATGCAATTTTTTTTGAACGAATAATTGCTACTTTTAAGCATACCGGAAATGTCGGTTTTCTTATATACTTAGCAGACACCTTCGGTTATGTCGGCAGTGTGGGCATACTCTTCGCCAAAGAAATTTTAAAAATCAAGTTAAGTTGGGTGTCGTTCTTCTCCAACAGCGTGCTAGCCCTTTCTGCTCTAGGCTTATTGCTTACCATGTTTTCTGCCTACTACTTTAGGATCAAATATCGAAAAAACGAAAACTTTAATGAAGTGCACACATAAGCTGGAATCAGGCATTGTTTTTACACGCTACAAAAGGATTTAGTTCTGTTGCGGCAGTTAATACAACTCCTTTTGATTGTAGCTCGTCCTTTAAAGCCTCTTTATCAAAGTCCAATTTATCCAGCAAGTATTTATGCCTTGTATAAAAAACGCGAAATATGTCATCCCAGGTCATGGCAAAGATCTCCAGATTACCCCAAGACTTAACTAAAAACCGCTTGCCCCTATTCTTAAATTCTTCATACTGTTTCAATATATATGTGTCAACCCGATTACTCACCACAAAGAACTTCCATTGCCTCATTTGCGAATTGAACGCATCCTGTCGGCTAACAAAATCCATATAGTCTTCAATTTGCCTTAGCTGTTGCTTACCTATCACAACTGCAGGTCTTTTGAGCTCAACCATGATATTTTCCTCCAATTCTTCCTCCTGATAAAAAGGATCGGGAATGCTTCGCTGTCTGCAAATAAATACATCAGGCCGCCTGTTCTTCTCCCGGTCCTTCATTGTCATCGCATTCATTTTTCCTGATCCTTCACCATCAAGAATATAAAGGTATTTGGAAAGTAGTTTTTCAAAACTCTCGTTCGCCGTCACTAAATGAAACTGCTCACCAAACAACCAATAATTTTCAGCAATCGCATGCTGAATATGATCCCGCTCTGTAGTGAACTGCTTTAAATCAAAAACCATCCTCTTTAATAACTCGATAGTAACAAACCTATTTTCAATCAAATTAATCGTTCTTGTAATACGGTTTAGAGAGGTTTTTCCTAGCAATATAGCCAAGTTTTCTCTTTCTTCTCGAGTAAGATTGACGATATCATCTAAAATAGACAGAATATGTTCCCGCTCGTCGGACTCAAGCAACAAATTGATAAAAGCAACGCTCGTTCGTTCTTGGGTTTCATTTAAGCCTTTAAAAATTTTGGGTTGTATACAGTATATTTCCTTAATAACTGCCATTAAATCTTTTCTTTTTTCTTGCTCATACTTATTGTTTCTGTACTTTGGAAGAACACCTTTACGATCGAAGTGCTCAATTAGTTTATCAGCCCCTTTTGATCTAACAAAACTTTTTTGCTTATCGGCAACAATTTGTTGCAGTTCTTTTATAAGTACTTTGAATACTCTGCTATTTAAATTTGCTCCAAATAAGCGTTCTGCATTCACTCCGTCACTGGGTGTAAAGTCATCAAAGAATGACGATTCGACATAAACGCTATGATAAAAGCCAATGGCATTATTGTTAAATGATGTTAGCTGTTTAAAAAGTTCCTTTTGTGCGGTGTTTAAAAAATAGTAATAAAATTTATCGCCGATCTTTTCATACCACCGGACATACGTAATTCTAAATGTGTACTCAATATTCTGTGTGTCGGTAATTATCCGATGAAACACTTCATTGTCGGCGATTATATCGTCATATTCGACAGGGCTGTCATTCAGGCATAATTTGAAATCTTTACTTCGATTAAGAAGTAAAAACCACCCAAACTCGTTTTTCAAATAGCTCAAAAATGCAGAACAGCTGAAGGAATAACCGGAAACCCCAAATAAATTAGACAGGGTCACGATGGTACCCGTTTTGTTCCTTTTTGAGATTCTTCTGTTACTATCTTTATAAATATCCTTATTAGCCGCATTTATTATTATATCATAATCAAGCATCTTTTTAGATTGCTCATCAAAAAAAGTAGTGGACCATACAGCTTGCATGGCTAAAGCCATAAAGGAGAATCGCCCCTTTCCTTTTTTGCCACGTATATAGGAGGATCGGCTGAACGATTCTCTTTTTACAGAATCCAGAAATGAACCAAAAGTCTGATGCAATGTGGAAAAAGGGATCCCTGTGCCATTATCGATAATCTGTATCTCGTTTATATAGTCGATGTTGTTTGGTTTAAAAACAATATTGATTAGGGATGCGTTTGCGTCGAATCCATTCCAAATCAACTCACATATCGCCTCCCTATAACTTTTCGTAATGCCAGCTGACTCTACACTATAGTTATTGATACTTACCTTGTTATTCATAGCAACTATTATATTCTTCGAGGTAAATATACTAATATTTTTAGCAAAAAAATAGAAAAGCACATTATAATCACTATGTTACACGAATATCACGTAAAAACTTATTAATTAATATTTGTTTTAAAATACTAATAAATTTAGTAATTTTGTTATACAATGAATCTGGACGTCAAAGAATGTTCTTAGGCAGGCAGTTTTTGTTGACTTTTTTACTAAAACATTGTTATTCTAAATAAAAAAATGGCTACGGCGTACGTTAAAAAGTTAGTTACAATTGCCGAAGAGCAATATAACAGCTATCATCTCGAGAGCGAGAGTGATGTAGAATTATCGAAGCAGATACGTAAGTATTGGACAGACCTAGGCTTTTCCTTTCCTGGTGTGACAACGGCTTGGTCGGCTATATTTATTTCTTGGTGTATTAAGAAGGCTGGCGCAACAGGAGAAGAATTTTTGTTTAACCCGGCGCATGCGAGATTTGTTCACGCCGCCATCCAAAATGCGATTCAAGATACCGGAGTTTTCCGTGCTTACCCTTATCAAGCTATTGAACCTGGTCTTGGTGATATCATTCATCATAATCGTGGTAACAAGCGTTATGATTTTGAATTTGCAAAAAAGAACAAGGCTTATGAATCGCACTCTGCTATTGTCGTCGAAAGGGGAACCGATGCCAAAGGCAATTACGTGTTAACGGTTGGAGGGAACGAGAGTGATTCTATCAGGAAGAAGTTAATTCGACTCGATAAGCAATGGAAGATCATTGCGAGAGAAATTAACCCCTATATATGTATTATTCGAAACCTGAAATAAAAAACATGCCAAATGCGTTAAACACAACTAGCAAGAAAGATGAGGTGCCGATGATTAGCGAAACTCCTTTTGATCATATAGCCTTAGCCTTTTCGGGAGGTGGTTTTCGGGCTGCGTCTTTTAGTTTAGGAGTTTTGAGTTACCTGAATGTTATTCATACGCTTAACGATCAAGTACTACTTGACAATGTAACCTTTATTTCTTCTGCATCAGGGGGCTCGATAACCAATGCCTTCTATGCATTACACGTAGCACAAGGTCGATCGTTTAAAGAATTTTATAAAAATTTAACCGAGCATTTGTCCGGAATGGCTTTAATGAATGTTGTTTTTGAAAAATTAAATAACGATAAGGAGTGGACAGATAACCCGTATAAGCGAAGAAATATTATCAATGCTTTTGCACTTACGTACGACGATCTATTATTCAAACGTGCACTATTGTCAGATTTACATCCTAACGATCATAATAAACATTTAGAAGAGGTTTGTTTTAATGCAACTGAGTTTTATCGAGGTTTGGTTTTTAGGCAACAGGTTAAAATGAAAATGGATGTTAAATCACATGAGGATATCCAATTTAGATTTGGGAATTTTAATATAAAGTTGGGACAAACAACGGCAGGCAAGTTAAAGATAGCAGACTTGCTCGCCGCATCATCTTGTTTTCCCGCTGGCTTCGAACCTGTCATCTTTCCTGACGACTTTACCTATGTAGATTTGCCCATCGCTGCTACAGGCGAACTCACAAGCTTAAATAAACGTAATTTACTTGATGGCTTATCTATAGCGTTACAAGAAATAAGCCGGAGTGAATTGGTAAAGTTATTTGGTCAAGCTAAAGTGGACGACGTACTTGCCGATTTCACAAAAACACCTTCTATTATGGAATTAAGACAGGCTTTTTCCAAGGAAAAATTAGCCGATGATTTCAAAATCGGAATGATGGATGGAGGAATAACCGATAACCAAGCCTTGGAAAGTATGCTGGATGCACAAAAGAGAAGAATCAAAAAGAAAACGGCCTTTTCACCTTTTGATCTAATGTTAATTAATGATGTGGGCAGCCATTACATGGAACCGTATAAATTACCCAAAGAGAATAAAAACTATAAAGGAATCGGAGCTATTTCCATAAATAACTTAATTGTTATACTGTGTCTATTTTTCCTTTTCGGACTAATAATGATTAGTAAAACGCTAGGTTTCCAATTAGGTGGTATACAGTTGAATGTCGTGATAGGAACAACAATATGTGTATTATCACTATGTTTTCTATTGATTTTGGCTATATTACGGAAATTCATTGAAGGCGATACGAACCGCCTAGGGGGCTTAAATCTAAACAAGAACTTCTCGTCTGATATTGTTACCAATCTTTTCGAACATTCTGGCTCTACCCCTATTGTAGTTATTTATAGAATGATCAAAGAACGTTTCGCTTCTGTATTGATATTGAACAATGATGTTTTTCTTAAACGGATACGTTATCTTCTATACAACAAAACTTATGAAAGCGGTAAGTATCGGTTCAAAATCAAAACCAATCATGTGTATGACTTATCTTTTTCGAACGATTTTAATCGAAACAGAAAAAATCTCCCTTTTTTAACTCCATCACGAGCTCAACAGATCGTCGCTCAGGCAGCTTTTGAAATGCCAACAACTTTATGGTTTGATGCAAAATCACAAGAAGAAGAAACCCTTGCCGCTCTAATTGCATGTGGTCAATATACTACCTGCTATAATTTGCTCGAATATATATACCGCTTAAAAAACACAGTAAGCAAATCCGGATCCACTTATTATCAACAATTAACGAAAAGCTATCAAGAGAAAATTGATTTCATAGAAAAGCAGTTATTACAGCATTGGCATCAATTCCGTGCCGATCCTTTTTTCCTTTATAATCAACTGGGAAAGGATTTTCAGGTTAATAGATTCAAGTCCTGCCACATGGGAAGTTTCTCCGCGGCCGGCGGTAACTTTGACGGCTTACGATAAGCTGCTCCGACATGATTACAAACCGATGGG
>NZ_JAUCNR010000001.1:1725511-2122512 GCF_030372825.1 Olivibacter sp. 47 | reverse complement strand
GGCCTTCTGTAAAGATCGGCACCGACCTACTCTCCCACATGTTACTGCAGTACCATCGGCTCTGGCGGGCTTAACTTCTCTGTTCGGGATGGGAAGAGGTGGACACCGCCGATATAGGCACCTGAATATCTTATCTGAGTTTTACGTTTTAAGTTATTCGTTTTAAGTTCCCATAACCTGCAACTTATAACCTATAACCTACAACTTATAACCCGGTCGACATATATAACGGAAGAAAAAAAACAGGAAGACAACAGCCTGCTGCGCTTGAGAAAGCTTCGGGCTATTAGTACGGCTCGGCTGTGGTATCTCTACCTTTACACCTGCCGCCTATCGACGTGGTAGTCTCCCACGGCCCTGTAAGGAAGTCTCATCTCGTGGCTAGTTTCGCACTTAGATGCTTTCAGCGCTTATCTATTCCCGGCATAGCTACTCTGCCGTACACCTGGCGGCATAACAGATTCACCAGCGGCCGGTCCAACC
Organism: Olivibacter sp. 47; assembly: GCF_030372825.1. Classification (NCBI taxonomy): domain Bacteria; kingdom Pseudomonadati; phylum Bacteroidota; class Sphingobacteriia; order Sphingobacteriales; family Sphingobacteriaceae; genus Olivibacter; species Olivibacter sp. 47. The sequence goes on along the minus strand of NZ_JAUCNR010000001.1, from coordinate 2,122,029 downwards.
CGGTCCTCTCGTACTAAGGTCAGCCCCACTCAGACTTCCTGCGCCCACAACAGATAGGGACCGAACTGTCTCGCGACGTTCTGAACCCAGCTCGCGTGCCACTTTAATCGGCGAACAGCCGAACCCTTGGGACCTTCTCCAGCCCCAGGATGTGACGAGCCGACATCGAGGTGCCAAACCTCCCCGTCGATATGAGCTCTTGGGGGAGATCAGCCTGTTATCCCCAGAGTACCTTTTATCCTTTGAGCGATGGCCCTTCCATGCAGAACCACCGGATCACTATGTCCGTCTTTCGACCCTGTCCGACTTGTATGTCTCACAGTCAAGCAAGCTTTTGCCATTGCACTCCGCGTACGGTTACCAAGCGTACTGAGCTTACCTTTGAAAGCCTCCGTTACCTTTTTGGAGGCGACCACCCCAGTCAAACTACCCACCAAACAATGTCCCCCCCGGAGGGGGGTTAGGAACCGGATACAGAAAGGGCGGTATTTCAAGGACGATTCCGCGGATCCTGGCGAACCCGCTTCAATATCTCCCGCCTATCCTACACATCCTGCACCCAGTCCCAATGTTAAGCTATAGTGAAGGTTCATGGGGTCTTTCCGTCCCGTTGCGGGTAACCGGCGTCTTCACCGGTACCACAATTTCACCGAGCTCATGGCCGAGACAGCGCCCAGATCGTTACACCATTCGTGCAGGTCGGAACTTACCCGACAAGGAATTTCGCTACCTTAGGACCGTTATAGTTACGGCCGCCGTTTACCGGGGCTTCGATTCAATGCTTCACCCGAAGGTTGACATCCCCTCTTAACCTTCCGGCACCGGGCAGGTGTCAGGCCTTATACGTCATCTTTCGATTTGGCAAAGCCATATGTTTTTGTTAAACAGTCGCCTGGGCCTTTTCACTGCGGCTTCTCCGTCGCCGGAGGAAGCGCCCCTTCTCCCGAAGTTACAGGGCCATTTTGCCGAGTTCCTTAGCCATGATTCACTCGAGCACCTTGGGATTCTCTCCCCGACCACCTGTGTCGGTTTGCGGTACGGGTCTTATATGCCTGAAGCTTAGCGGCTTTTCTCGGGAGTATGGTTACCCGCGCTATCGGCGCCCCCGGAGGTTTGCCGTACTTTCGGCCTTCGGCACTCGACCCGGATTTGCCTGGGTCACGTTTACCTACGGCCTTCAACGCACTATTCCGTCAGTGCGCGGCGGTGTCACTCCTCCGTCCCCGCTTCGCAGCATACAAGAGTACGGGAATCTTTACCCGTTGGCCATCCGCTGCCCCTTTCGGGTTCGCGTTAGGTCCCGACTTACCCTGATCCGATTAGCGTTGATCAGGAAACCTTGGTCTTTCGGTGGGCGGGTTTCTCGCCCGCCTTATCGTTACTTATGCCTACATTTGCTTTTCCGGAACGTCCACGGATACTCACGTAACCGCTTCTCCCGCGCCGGAATGCTCCCCTACCGATATTTCTATCCCACGGCTTCGGTGGTACACTTAATGCCCGTTTATTATCCACGCCCGGCCGCTCGACTAGTGAGCTGTTACGCACTCTTTAAATGAATGGCTGCTTCCAAGCCAACATCCTAGCTGTCTGGGCAACCGGACCTCGTTAGTTCAACTTAGCGTACACTCGGGGACCTTAGCCGGTGGTCTGGGTTCTTTCCCTCTCGGCGCAGGACCTTAGCACCCTGCGCCTCACTGCGGACCATATCTCCCGGTATTCGGAGTTCGTCTGGATTTGGTAGGATGTGACTCCCCCGCACCCAATCGGTAGCTCTACCTCCGGAAGACTCAATGTCCACGCTGTTCCTAAAAACATTTCGGGGAGTACGAGCTATTTCCCAGTTTGATTGGCCTTTCACCCCTACCCACAGGTCATCCGGAAACTTTTCAACGTTTATCGGTTCGGTCCTCCAGTACGTGTTACCGCACCTTCAACCTGCCCATGGGTAGATCACAAGGTTTCGCGTCTACCTCCACTGACTGTACGCCCTGTTCAGACTCGCTTTCGCTTCGGCTGCGCGGCTTAACCGCTTAACCTCGCCAGTGAAGTGTAACTCGTAGGCTCATTATGCAAAAGGCACGCCGTCACCCCATAAAGGGCTCCGACAGTTTGTAAGCACACGGTTTCAGGTTCTCTTTCACTCCCCTGTTCGGGGTTCTTTTCACCTTTCCCTCACGGTACTGGTCCACTATCGGTCTCTCGGTAGTATTTAGCCTTGGCGGATGGTGCCGCCGGATTCCCACAGGGCGTCTCCGACCCCGCGGTACTCAGGAACTCACTAGGCCGGTCCTCATTGCGTGTACGCAGCTCTCATGCTCTACGGCGGGCCTTCCCAGACCCTTCCACTTCTTCCGACCGTGCCACATTGTGGTCCTACAACCCCGCATATGCCGTAACATATCCGGTTTGGGCTCTTTCCCTTTCGCTCGCCACTACTCAGGAAATCATTATTATTTTCTTTTCCTGCGCCTACTTAGATGTTTCAGTTCGGCGCGTTCGCGTTGTTAAACGGCATGTCTTCAACATGCCGGGTTTCCCCATTCGGAAATCGCCGGATCAGGTCTCATTTGCAGATCCCCGGCGCTTATCGCAGCTTATCACGTCCTTCATCGCCTCCGAGAGCCTAGGCATCCCCCGTGTGCCCTTTCTTACTTTCTTCTCCCCGTACCCTTTTGCCGTACGGGGATGCTTTTGTGTCACGTCCCTTCCCCGTAGGAAAGAAACGTCTCTGCTGTTGTCTTCTCTTGTGTTTTTTCTTCCGATATGTCAAAGAACTTTTTTTTCAGATTAAAAAGTCAAAATCAAAAAGTAAAAACGACCGGCGTACCGCGTTTTTGAATTTTGAATTTTTACTTTTGAATTTGAAAAGCGTGGAGAATAACGGATTCGAACCGTTGACAGTCAATCCAAGCAACGTTTTGATGTACCTGCCGGCAATCGTACCCCCATCGTGAACATGATCCGTATGCAACCGTACCTACCGGTGTATAATCCTCACAATCTCGGCGGCTTCATGGGCCCCCAAAACAGCTTCGATGCATCCGATCCGATCAATCCCGTAGAAATAGCCAATCTGGTTGAAAACATCAACAATACCACTCGTATCCTGGGAACGGCTTATATAAGATTGACGCTCACACCTTGGTTGAAATTTACGTCTACTTATGGCGTGGATCATTCTAACATTGCCATACAAAATTACACCCCTATACATAACGACGGAGGTACCTCCATTGTCAATATCGCTACGATTGAAAATCAACGACAATTATATACTACGCATCTTTTCACTCAACAGCTGAGTTTCGACAAATCTTTCAATAACCATAACCTAGGTGCTACTCTTGTTTACGAAAGCCAAGGACAACGTTATCGCAACGAAACAGCCAGCGGCAACCAAAGCACCAATCTCGTCAAAACACTTAACGGAGCTACCAATGTTACGGCAAATAGTTTATACGAAACCAATTTGATCCGCTCTATGTTGGCCCGCGTAACTTACGACTATGATGGAAGATACCTATTCACCGCTTCCATCCGACGGGATGGACTATCTGTTTTCGCTCCCGGCAACAAATATGAAAACTTCCCGGCCGTTTCCGCCGGCTGGAAGGTAGATCGCGAATCCTTCATGGAGAACACACCTTGGATTTCCGAATTTAAAGTGCGCGGAGGTTATGGTATCACCGGCATCAACGGCGTCTTACTCGGCAATTACCCTTACTTACAACCTATTCAACGCAATCAGGCTACTTATCCGTTCAATGGAACCATTGTAAATGGCAATGGATCATTCTATAACGGTTTGAGTAATCCGGATTTAGCTTGGGAAAAAACAAAACAAACCAATATTGGCTTAGATTTAGGTTTCTTAGACAACAAAATCACCTTAGTAGCCGAGTATTTTAAACGGAAAACGGACAACCTGATTCTGACCGTGCCCACCCCCACTAGCTTTGGTTTTAACGGTACAGGCACCTTAGCAAATGTAGCGGCCATGCAAAATCAAGGATTTGAATTTCAATTGGGATACCATAAAACCAGCGGTGATTTCACCTGGAATATAACCGGCTTAATGAGCATCATCCGTAATAAAGTTCTACGGCTAAATAGCGAAAATGCGTCGATCACAGCAGGTGGGGATGCCGACTTTGGAGGGGGTGGTCCGCTTACCAATACCGTTGTTGGCCAGCCTGTCCAATCATTTTACGGATATATTGTAGACGGTATCTTTCAAAACGAAGCAGAAATTGAAGCACATGCCAGGCAGAATGGGGCGGCACCTGGCGACCTGAAGTTCAGAGATTTAGACGGCAATGGCGTTATCAATGATGGAGACCGAACCTTTATTGGCAGCTTTATGCCTAAATTCAGTTATTCATTGAATTTTTCGGCCAACTATAAACAATTTGATCTTGCCTTATTTTTTCAAGGTGTACAAGGCAACGACATTTTTAATGCCGCCCGCATTATTCGTGAAGGTATGCCGCGACTTTTCAACGCAGATCAATCGGTCTTGAACGCTTGGACTCCGCAAAACACCAACACTTCCATTCCGCGTGCCGTAAACGGAGATCCTAATCAAAACGTACGGCCTTCTACCCGCTGGATTGAAGATGGATCTTATTTGCGATTAAAGAATATTATGCTTGGTTACACTGCACCTGAACAATGGATAAAAGGACTCGGTTGGACAAGCATCAGCCAACTTCGTTTTTACGTATCCGCCCAAAACCTGTTCACGATAACAGACTATACCGGCTTGGATCCGGAAATCGGTTCCAAAAACGGTACGCTGACCAACGGTGTCGACTATGGACAATATCCAAGTCCGCGCTCATTTCAATTAGGCATTCAGGCATCATTTTAATTATAATCCGATGAAGACGAAAAAACGAATCATACAATTCCTTGCAATTTCAATAGGGTTCAGTTTATATGCGTGTAAAAAAGACGCATTGAACACTAACAATGAAAATGTGGTATCAACCGATCAATACTTTAAAACAGCCGGCGAGTTGCAAGCAGGCACCAATGCGATCTATGCCACCGTAAGAGGTATCAATTTGGTTGCCCGCGAATGGTATTTTCTTCATGATCTACGTAGTGATGACGTTGCTGCCGGCGGCAGTCAACTTGAAGTTCCCAGAGCGCAGATACTAAACGGAAACGTCGACCCCACCAATAGTGTGATGAATGCTGTTTGGAATGGACTTTATACCGTTATTCATCGAGCCAATACCGTTATTGAAAACGGACCTAATGTAAGCGATGATCCGACATTGCGCGATCGCTGTTTAGCAGAAGCTAAATTTTTACGCGCCTGGGCCTATTTTGAACTAGTATCGAAGTGGGGGGCTGTGCCCATGTACACCGAAACCGTTAAGTCGCCTTCTGATTATCAACCACGAGCGGAAGCTGGCGCCGTGTATCAATTTATCGTGCAAGACCTACAAGAGGCTGCGAATATATTACCAGGTAAATCCGGTACAGAAAACGGCAGAATAACCCATGCAGCAGCCAATGCCTTACTCGGACGCGTGCTGATGCAACAGGGCGACTATACCGGTGCTAAAGAAGCTCTTCTCAAAATTCCAACTGCCGGTGCAGATGGTTATCGTTTAACCGATCGTTATCTAGATAATTTTGAAGAGGAAACGGAATTTAACAGTGAATCGATTTTCGAAATTGTTTATGTCGATAAAGGCGACAATGATTTTAATTGGAGTACTGATGACACACCAAATGCGGCTCAATCAACCATACGGAATCAAGAGTATAACCCCGTTGCGTGGCGCAACTTAATTCCTTCGAACAAGCTGTTAAATGAATTTGAAAATGCGGAAACTGGTGCCGAAAAAACGGATCCGCGATTCTCTTACAGCTTCTATCAAACAGGTGATCGATATAATAACGGAGCCGATATACTTACCGATGCCGATCAAAACAACAATTCGTCCATTGTAAACGGCGTCCGGAAAAAGGTTAGCTTTCGAAAGTTCATGATTATCTACAAGGAAAGTAAAAGCAGAGCTAGTTATCATCCGGGCGGCAATAACCAGCGAATTATTCGCTACGCCGAAGTATTGATCAATTTAGCAGAATGCGAAGCAGAACTGGGCAACTTGACTGCAGCAGTGAGCTATTTAAATCAAGTGCGCGCCAGAGCAAGTGTTGCAATGCCTCCCTACCCTACCGCTCAATTCCCGGTCGCTACCAAGGAGGATGTAATCAAAGCCATTATACACGAAAAGTCCGTTGAATTATCAAACGAATCGTTACGCAATATCGATATCTTACGTTGGCGGCCAAAGGGATACTTTAGTGTCGAGCCCATCACTTATTTCCGTCCAGGCAGAGATGAGTTATTGCCCATCCCTCAAGCCGAGCTTGACAACAACCCACAAATCAGTGGAAATCAAAACCCAGGTTACTAATATCCGTTTAAACAAAAATAAGAAATCAATAAATATGAGAAAAAAGATGTCCGTTTGGCTACTAGCCGTTCCATTTATCTATGCTTGCTCCGGAAATCATCAACAACAGCAATCACAACAAAGCGACGAAGCAGAACAGAAGAAGCAAAGCTTCTTATCCCCACCGTTGATTCATTCTATTTACACGGCCGATCCATCTGCCCATGTTTTTGATGGTAAAATTTATATTTATCCTTCACATGATATTGATGCGGGAACGACTGAAAATGATAATGGAGACCACTTTGCCATGCGTGATTATCATATCTTATCGATGGATAGTATCAATGGATCGGTAACCGATCATGGTGTTGCCCTATCGGTTGAAGATATTCCCTGGGCAAAGCGACAGCTGTGGGCTCCGGATGCCGCTTATAAAGACGGCACCTATTACCTATATTTCCCCGCAAAGGATAAAGAAGATATTTTCCGGATCGGTGTAGCAACAGCCACCAAGCCGACGGGCCCTTTCAAAGCTTTCAAAGAACCGATAGCAGGAAGTTGTAGTATCGATCCAGCCGTATTTGTAGACGATGACGGCACCGCCTATATGTACTTTGGCGGTATTTGGGGAGGGCAACTGCAGCGTTGGGAAACCGGCACCTACCAAGCAAACGGCTCATTGACCGACTTAAAGCAGGATGATGCACCCGCTATTAGCTGCCGCGTAGCAAAACTGAAATCAAATATGACAGAATTTGACGGCCCCGTTGGGAAAGCAATGCTTATCGACAGTGCCGGGAAGCCTATTTTAGGAGGCGATCATGATCGACGTTTCTTCGAAGGTGCCTGGATGCATAAATATAAAGGCCGATATTACTTCACTTATTCTACCGGCGACACCCATTTTTTAGCCTATGCGATAGGCGATTCTCCTATGGGCCCTTTTACTTATGCCGGTCATTTTATGAAGCCTGTTCAAGGTTGGACGACGCACCACTCCATTATAGAATTCAAAGGAAAATGGTATATATTTTATCATGACACGGAGTTGTCGGGAAAAACACATTTACGGAATATAAAAGTAACGGAGCTTAAGCACAATCCAGACGGAACATTGGGAATGATCGATCCATTTAAAGCCAATACAGCCCTGAATCAATAAAAACATATCGTGAATCACATCTTAGTACATGAAGCGCACAACCGCCGTATATCAGGCAAATACCAGCTCCTTTTTAGCTTATTTAGCTTCTTGACGTTCATATCCTTAACATCAGAGGCGGCAATTAAACTACCGAGGCTCATTGGTAATAGCATGGTGCTTCAGCGCGATCATCCCATTCATCTTTGGGGATGGGCAGATCCTGGAGAATTGATAGAAATAAACTTCCGAGGTCATCAACGCACAACAAAAGCCAACTCAATGGGTGATTGGCAGGTCTACCTACCCGCAATGCCGGCAGGTGGACCTTATGACATGGTTATTCAGGGCAAGAATACCATCCAATTGAAAAACATCTTATTGGGCGACGTATGGTTCTGCTCTGGCCAGTCGAATATGGAACTACCGATTTCAAGGGTAGCGCCAAAATATCAGCGGGAAATCGATACGGCCGAGTCATTTACTATTCGCCAGTTCAAAGTGCCTTTACGTTATGATTTTAATATTACCGCAACTGACGTTGCGTCAGGGAACTGGAAATCAGTTACGCCGGATGAAGTACTCAACTTCTCAGCTGTTGGCTACTTCTTTGCTAAACATTTGCAAGAAACACTACGAGTTCCCATTGGCATCATTCACTGTGCTGTGGGAGGCTCTCCGATTGAGGCTTGGTTATCGGAAGAGGCTATACAGAAATATCCTGATTTATTGGCCAAAACACAACGATATCAAGACAGCTTATTAGTCGATAGTATAAAAAAAATCGATAAACGAAAAACCGAAATTTGGCATGCGACTTTGGATGCAAAAGATAAAGGATTAACGGGAGTTCCAAAATGGTATGAAAGTTCCTATACGTTTCAAACAGATCAGGTTATTCAAATACCAGGGAAATGGGATGAGTGTGGAAGCGTTTGGTTGAAAAAAGATTTTAACGTGCCATCTTCTCTTCTTACGAAAGAAGCAATGCTCCACTTAGGAAGAATTGTAGATAGCGACCAAGCTTATATCAATGGTGTTTTAGTTGGCTCTACCGGATATCAATACCCACCACGGCGCTATAAGATCCCGCCCGGGCTTTTAAAGCCGGGAAAAAACACCTTGGTGGTTCGTGTAGTAACTCAAAGCAAGCATGGTGAATTTATACCGGATAAAGATTATGCGCTAACAACCTATTCTGACACCATCAGCCTAAAAGGAGATTGGAGCTTTCAAGTCGGTGCCCTTACACAAGCCTTCCCAACAGATCTTGTCACCTTTCAATACCAACCAACCGGGCTATCTAATGCAATGGCAGCCCCTCTTTTTCCGTATAGCATCAAAGGCATATTATGGTACCAGGGTGAATCGAATATCGCAACTTATCAAAGTTATACTGCTTTGCTTAGGGATTTAATCAATGAGTGGAGAAAAAAATGGAACGATCAGAACTTGCCTTTTCTATATGTGCAACTACCAAACTATAATCCCAAACAGCAACAACCTACCGAGAGCGCTTGGGCAAATTTACGCGAAGCGCAACGACTTGGCTTAAAAACTGCTCATACCAACATGGCTGTGGCCATTGATTTGGGAGAATGGAATGACATACATCCCCTGGACAAGAAAAATATAGGGAAGCGGCTGGCCTTATTAGCCTTGAAAAATGTATATCATCAGAAAGGAATGGTGGCTTCAGGCCCTATACTAAAATCATGGAAAGTAAAGGGCAATCGAGTCGAACTTAACTTTGATGACCAAGGAGCTGCCTTGGATTTGCGACCTGAAAACAATCTATTAGGTTTTACATTAGCCGGTACGGATGGCAAATTTGTTTGGGCTAAAACGGAAGTTCGTGGCAACACAATCATTCTTTCCGCTCCAGCGATACAACAACCAGCAAAAGTTCGATATGCTTGGGCAGACAATCCCATCGCGGGACTTTACAATACTGCTGGTTTACCTGCTTCGCCATTTGAGATCGATTTAAGTAAACAAGCTCCTTGACAGGGTTTAGCCATTTCTATCACAATGAAGGTATACAATGAATACAATTGATCCTTGACGATAGCTTCGCATATGGTTTAAATGCGTATGATAAATATCGATTTACAAACTAGTTTTTGAAATCAACTACTTTATAGTAAGCTTTTTTACGTTCAAGATTGCGATCAAATAGCAAGGGATAATTCTTCCTACCCTGTACAGGATAATGATCTAACCACGAATAACGGTCCGATAAATTCCAGAAGGTCACACTGGTAATATGACTTTTATATTTTCTGAAAACGGAAAAGATCATTTCATACTGTGCTATTTGCTTTTCTTCAAGCGCTGGGGTTAAAGCATCGATCTCACCCGGGCGCTTCCTTCTTCTTTCTTTTTCCCAAGGATACACGGACACATCCAGTTCGGTAAAATGCAGCTGCAAACCAAGTGAAGCGTAACGTTCAATGGCTTGTTCCAGATCAGAAGTAGAAGGCTCGAAAATTGACCAATGCCCCTGTAACCCGATCCCATGAATAGGGACACCGTCATCCACTAGTTTTTTCACCAAACGATATATCCGCTCTCTCTTCTCCGGACGTTCGCTGTTATAATCGTTATAAAATAAGAGCGCATCCGGATCAACTTCATGCGCATACTCAAACGCCTTCGCCAGTATCTCTTCACCGGCAATCTCCAACCACTTAGACTGACGCAGAAACTGCTTCGGATTGTCATCGATAACTTCATTCAGCACATCCCAAGCATAAACTTTCCCTTTGTAACGCCCAACCACCGTAGTAATATGATCTTTCAGCCTTTTTAATAAAGTATCTTTTGTCACAGGAGCTCCTTGATCATCAAGGAAAAACCAATCAGGGACCTGCTCATGCCAAAGCAGTGTATGTCCTCTAACACGCAATCGATTTTTCTGCGCAAAGGCAACGATACTATCAGCAAGAGCCCAATTATATTCCAGTTTTCGGGGGTGTATCACTTCCATTTTCATGGCGTTCTCTGGCGTAATACTATTAAACTCCTGTAGTAATAAATGGGCCTCTTGTCCTGCAAGCGACCGCCCATTGACCGCTACGCCTATAGGAAAAAATTCTTGATAATAGTCTTTCAATCCTTTTGTATTATTTTGGGCCATCAGCGACTGCACACATAAAAGCACGAATAAGAATAAACAAATGGCGTTTGTAGGAGATGAATTGATTGCGTTTGTTTTTGATTTCCGATATAACATATGGCTATAATATTTCAGTTATGGATCTATTGACAAGAAGTATTTATCAAAAATATCCGTTAACCGAATGATTACGCCGATGCTAATCGAGAAAAAAGAGATAAAAATGTTTAAATCCAGCGATCGCTTCGTCGTCCCTCCTTGAAAAGACGAAAATAGGGAGCGTCCCCTTCCTTTATTTCTCCTCCTGCATCATCACATTCCTGCCCTTTGAAACTGCCTGAATAAATTCTGAAGGTGTCAGCTGATACTTTGCTTTAAAAACTTTGGTAAAATAATTGGGATTGGCAAAGCCCGTTTCATAAGCAACTTCAGCAACGTTCATATCGCTTTTCTCCAGTAAATAGGCTGCTCTTTCTAGTTTTGCGGCACGTATAAATTCTACAGGGGTCATACCGGTAAACTCCAATAATCGATTGTATAGAGATGCTCGGCTAATAAAAAGGTGTGCGCTCACACTTTCGACTGATAATTGGCTATTGCCCATATTTTCGTGGATATAGGCAACCACTTTCTGCAAGAATTTTTCTCTTTCGGATACCACTTCGTCTTCAGGAACCGTTATACTGATTTGTTTAGAATAGGCATCTTTAAATGCCTGGTTTAAAGACAACAAATTAGCTATCTTAGTCTGCAAGACAGCAAAGTCAAAAGGTTTAGTCATGTAATCGGTCGCTCCGGATTCCAAACCAAGCAACAATCCTTTTTCTTCATTTGATGCCGTTAGCAAAACAACCGGAATATGTTTCGTTCGCTTATCTGACTTCAATTTCCGAACTAAATCCAGCCCATTCATCACCGGCATTTGAATGTCACAAACGATAATATCCGGGTGGTGAAAAAGAGCCCGTTGCCATCCTTCCTTTCCATCTGCGGCTTCAAACACTCTATAGTAGGATTTTAAGTTATCTTTAATATAAAAGCGGAAATCATCGTCATCCTCTATAATCAAAACGGAAGCATGCGACGTAAGCAGCTCACTTTCCATGGGCGTCTTGTCATAAGGTGTGGTTGGCTTTGTTTCATATGCTGCCGACACTGTTTCGTCTAAATCTGACGTTACGCGTTTAAGGTTTACATCAAAAGAAAAAATGCTTCCCTTACCAGGCTCGCTTATTACTTGCAATTTACCACCATGCATATCTACAAAAGTCCGCGCGATAGATAAGCCAATACCGGTACCTTGATTCAGTATCATTGCACCTGAATCATATTGAAAAAAACTATCAAATATCCGTTGCTGAGCTTCTTTGGGAATACCAATGCCGGAATCTTTCACGGCAACATGTAATGATACGAATTCATTGTTCGCACCACTTTCAATTTTTTCTAAATTTAAAGATATGGCCCCTCCCTCTGGTGTAAACTTGAAAGCATTGGATAGTAAATTGAATAAGATCCGCTCAATCTTATCATGGTCGAACCAAGCGGAAACCGACGATAAGGAGGTATAAAATGCGTAATCGATTTTTTTTCGACTGGCCAGATCGTTAAAAGAATCACTAATCTCCTCTATAAAAGAAACGAAATTGCCCGGTGTACATTGCAGCCGTAATTCCTTCTCTTCCATTTTTCTAAAATCAAGCAGTTGATTCACCAGATTCAGTAATCGACGAGCATTTCGCTTAATCAAATTCAACTGGCTAGATTGCCCTGGTTCCTGTGTCTGTGCTATCAAATTATCAACAGGCCCCATAATGAGCGAAATTGGCGTGCGAAATTCGTGGCTCAGATTGGTCAAAAATTTAATCTTCATCCGATCCAATTGATGTAGATGCTCAGCTTCCTTACGCTCTTGTTCTAATAGCTGTTTAGCCTGCAGACGCTCCTGCTCCAAGGCAAATTTTGCCTCCAGTTTTTTAATGCCCCGATGACGTATATACAATAAAACACCTCCAATCACTATCATATACACCATATAAGCATATATAGTACGCCAGAAAGGTGGTGCGACAGTCACGCGTATGGACCTACCTTCTTTATTCCAAACCCCATCGTTATTACTTGCTTGCACATGAAATGTATACGCTCCCGGATCCAAATTTGTATAGTAAGCACTATGTTCCCTACCCGCAATAATCCAATTTTTGTCAAATCCTTCCAGTTTGTATCGATATCGATTCTCTTCTGCTACTGTAAAATTCAATGCTTCAAAGGAGATCAAAAAGTTCTGTTTGTATTTTAATTGAATTTCTTTCGCCATTAATAAGGAACTGCGAATGGGGCCCTCCTTTGAAGGTGAAATGCGCTGGTTATCGATCTTTAAGTCTGTTAAAATTACCGGTGGCACATTCTTATTTATCTTTAGTTGGGAAGGATTAAAGTGGTTGAATCCTTTTTGTCCGCCAAAGAAAATTTCACCATCACTAAGACACAAACCGGAGCCCAATACAAAAGATCCCGTCTGTAAACCGGCATGATAAGAATAATTTTTGAAACTATTTTCTTTTATATCGTATGAACTTAATCCTTTGTTGGTACTGAACCACAATTTACCCGAGTGGTCCTCAAGAATTTTCTGAACCACGCCATTGATCAAGCCATCATTTTCTGACAAGGTGATAAATTTCCCGGTTCCTTTCTTTAGATATCCGATCCCGTTGCCCGCTGTACCAACCCAAATATTTCCTTCTCGATCCTCCTTAATGGTTAACACGTAATTACTCGGCAACCCACTATTGGCTTTATTATAAAATGAAAACCTCTTATTTTCAGGATTAAAGATGGAGATGCCGGAGCCAAAGGTACCGATCCAAATGCGACCACCTCGATCCTCTTCAATGGATCGAATGTAATTACTGGCAGGCTGTGTCGGGTCATCTTCGCGTATAGCTGTGTGGACGAATTTCTCAATACGCTCCTCGTCGACATGTAGCAAATTAAGCCCTCCTCCATTTGTTCCAATCCAGAGATTGCCTTTTCTGTCTTCCTTTAAACAAAAAATATCGGCATGGTTTAAATGCTTCGCTCCCTTGCCCTTTATGTATTGCTTGCTGCGTTTACTCTCGGGGTTGTATGAAAATAAGCCATCCATATAGGTTCCCAACCACAAACGATTGTTATGTCCCATTTCCATGGCCAGGACACTCAGATCGTGCGCACAATCACGTTTTGGCTTGGGTATTTCTATATGTTGCAACAAATTCGAGGAACGGTCATATAGATGCAGACCACCTCCATCGGTGCCTACAAATACATTTTGGCCATATTCGGCAAAAGCCGTTACAATCGGCGAACGTAATCCATAAGGGTCGAAGATATTGCATTCCTTTAAATTAAATTGACTCAGGTTTTTGTCATATTTATTGAGTCCGCCCTGATAAGTGCCCACCCAATATATTCCTGCTTTATCAATAAGGATGGAACGGATTGATCGGCTGCTTAAACTCTGCATATTCCGTTTATCCGGTCTAAAGCTCCGGATTTTTAAAGACGCCACATCTAATACATCTAAACCTTCATCCGTACCTACCCAAAGACCATTTACGCCGTCAGGCGCCAAAGCGTATACTTTATCGCTACTGATTTTCAATGGAGCCGAGGTTGAATAATAATTTCTGAACGTCCATTTTCCTTTCTCTAGCATACCGAGCCCTCCCATTGTTCCAACCCAGAGTTGTCCCATCCCATCCTCTGTTATGGCAGTTACATAATCGTCTGCCAGGCTTCCCTTGTCGGATTCCCGATGTTTAAAAGTCGCTAATAATTCGAGTTTATGGTTATAAACGTACAGACCACTATCGGTGCCAATCCACATTTGTTGCTTTTTATCTCTAAAAATCACCAATGTATTCTTTCCCGAAAAAGTGTCCATCAATTTAGCATAGTCGTCATGATCAACGAGGTGTTTCGTATGGGGATTAAAGATATATAAAGCCCCATACGAAGCAACCCAAATATTCCCTCGACTATCGTCTCCGATGCTCGTAATAGCTGTACTGAATTTTTTACGGAGCGGTTGTCCCCTATAGTTAATGATGGCATCTTTGCTACGATCGTAAAAGCTTAATGCCCCGCCATTGGTTCCAATCCAAAGACATCCATTCGAAGCTTCGTATAAAGCCGTAATGTGGTTTGCTCGAAGACTTTCTTCTTCCTGGGGGTTATGTCGATATACTTTGAAATTTGTTCCATCAAAGCGATTAAGGCCATCCTCGGTAGCCAGCCATAACAAACCAAAACTATCCTTCCAAATACCATATACCGTATTAGATGAAAGACCGTCTTTGGTGGAGTAGCTTTTAAACCCTGTAGGTAGTTCATGACCGCCTACAACACAAAAACAACATAGGCAAAAAAAGACCAGTATAACGTAATGACCAGTAATACTTCGCATCATAACAGGCTCCTTTCAGAAAAACTGAATTAATTAGTTAGTTGATGCTAAAGTAAGCAAATAGAATTGGATTTTCACATAAAAATATGCGATAAACGTTTTAGCGACACTAAAAATAACTGTTTCATTACTAATAGATTACAAAAATAACCAACGTTGGCAATTTTAACAGGTATTCACAAGAGATAAGTATTATAATTTATATATGTGACCATCGGCTTTTTGCACTTAAACAAGGGTTTCGCTTCAATATACAGAAGAAGGTGTTTATATTAAAAGAAGGTTTTCTTAATCAAATCTATCGTGTTCTTTTTGTCTTAACACAAAAAGAACAAAAAGTCAAGGCGTGTGTAGGCTACCTTGCAACCGATGGCAAAGCATCACTGGCGCGTATTGGAGCCGTTTCACTTCCTCAATCCGCTTGGGGATTGCAATATGAGCGAGGGTGCAAATGCTTTACTGCTCGTTGCGTCGATATCCTCCAAGGCCGTTTTTCCTAGCGCGGGACTGTATTTAAGACTAAAGATAATACGTTCGGTTAAAAGTAAAAACCCACCGTTCTGCAATATGTCGCCTCTAAAATTTACAAGTAGTACTGGGAGGCACTGTCGTTCCTGTAAATTTTAAAGCGACGAGTTTTGCGTCACTTTTTTGCGGAAAAAAGTGACTAAAGAAAATGTTTCTTTTTAAAAGCTATATCCCCGATAGCTTTCCGATAATCATTTTTATTTAAACTCAACGACTTTCTGCGAGACACAATGGTCATTTAAATATTTTTTGACTGAACCAATAGAGATCGTTCTTCCATACGTTAAAATCGTGCCCACCGGATTCAACATAATAAAGATGGGGCACTTGGTGTTTTTTTAAGTAATCGTGCAGTCGGCGACTAAAGGTGATTAAGCGATCTTCATCTCCACAGGAAATCCACAAAAGTTTCAGTTTGCTTTTAGCGTAAGCGGCATCAGGAACCAGCTCTTCAGGTGTTTTAGTATTAGGAGCCGACGAAAAACCACCTATCCAAGCAAAGCTTTCGAGATTGCCAAGGCCGAAATTTAAAGACTGCCCGCCTCCCATTGAAAGCCCTGCTAATGCACGATGCTCCCGATCGGTATACACCGGATAATTCTGCTCGATAAAAGGAATCAAATCCTGGAGCAAGTCTTGTTCAAATCGAGCAAATGCCTGTACCTTTACACTATCGAAAACGTTGCCAATAGCACGATCATCTTCCATAGCTCTACCGTTCGGAAGTACAACCAACATTGGCTCTATTTTCCCCTCTGCGTATAGATTATCCAAGATGATATGCGGTTGCCCATTAACAAACCATTCTTTTTCATCACCACCAATGCCATGCAAAAGATATAAAACCGGATACTTTTTGTTAGCTGAAAAGCCGGGGGGCGTATATACGAGTGCTTTGCGATCTTTACCAACCACGGCAGACGGATAAGATAAGGTATCAATTTTACCATGTGGAATATTGGTCTGCGGTTTATCGAAGTCCACTGGGGCAGCTCCAAGCTTATCCTGTGCTAAACAACTGCATGTCAATGCAATTAGCCCAATTAAAAGAGTACAACTTGTTGTTTTCATCCAATTATTTTCTTTTATTCATTTTTTGCTTGCTTTTATAAGCATCATGCCGCCTTCAGCGGTCAATCGCTCTTAGGGCTTATATCATTTGCCTTCGTCGCATATAGTCCGATGAGTGCACCGGTAAAACCACCGGCTACATCTGTTGACAGGATATCCCCCGAAACAGCTCCACCCAAATTTTTAAAATTCTTTCCATCAAAAGCATAGCTGAATTGGTAGCGATCTCCTTGCGCCGAAACTTGCAGTTCAATTGGTTTACTTATGTCAATTCGTTCTTGCGCGATAAGCTCGGACTGGCCATTCCTTGTACGCTGTAAAACCAGGTAATGTTGTTGTCCTTTTTTCGTAATACCAAAAACATAATGAAACGTTTCCTTTTGTAAACAAGTAATCCCTGCCAAATGCTTTTCGGACATCGGTTGATAGGTCATACGAACTGTTGCCGAAAAATCCTTATGTTGTTGTCTATAAAACAAGGCCGATGTGGGCTTTATTTCATTAATGTTGGTTTCCAAAGGCGTTATTCGTAGTCCTTCCTTACCCGTTTGGACGAAGTTTTCCCGAGGGCCTCTTACGCCGATCCATCGCATATCCAAGGTCTTTCCCTTAAAATCATCAATGAACGCGAAATTCCCATTAGGTAGAAAGCCATTTTTTCCGGTCTTGTTGACCACACCTGATGGCATTTTCAATTTCACAGGCATCGGTTCGAGCCCCCCTTCAAACACCGGGAACACACCTGACCAATCTACCGGCAATATAAAAGTCTCACGTCCCGTATTCACACGGTTTGCCTCATTAGGCCTAACACCCAAAAAAACGCCGTAATATTTCCCATCAGGACCCTCCACCAAATCGGCATGTCCAGCCCAGTCGACCTTATTTTTCCTATCCTTTGGCAGATGCCGTTGACTCAGAATCGGATTTTTAGGTGCTGGTTCGAAAGGTCCTTTAGGGTTATCGCTAACAAAAACAACTTCACTGTGTTGATCACCGGTACCACCTTCTGCACACATCAAATAATACCGCCCATTTCTTTTATAGAGATGCGGGCCTTCTATCCAGATCGGCTTCTTACTGATATCTACACCTCCGTCAACAATCACCTTATCTGAACCCGGTATGATCTGATCACGTTCCAGATCATAATCCCATATTTTTATAACCCGATGACCATTATATTGCTCCTTACCCTTCTCGGGTGCATCGTTATGAACCACGTAAGCTTTTCCGTTATCGTCAAAAAACAGCGCTGGATCAATTCCTTCAAAATCGAGTTTGATCGGGTCGCTCCACCCTTTCAGAGGATCTTTCGTTTTTACCACCATGTTTCCTATCCCCCCCGCAAATTGTGTTGTGATCATATAAAAGGTCTCGTTATGAGGATTGTAGCTAATATCCGGCGCATATATTCCCTCGCTCATACCCGCATTTGTTACCTTCAGCTGCGAAGGCCGATCAAGAACGTGCCCAATTTGTTTCCAGTTAACCAAATCCTTGGAATGAAAAATAGGAACACCCGGAAAAAATGCGAAAGACGAATT
Organism: Olivibacter sp. 47; assembly: GCF_030372825.1. Taxonomy (NCBI): domain Bacteria; kingdom Pseudomonadati; phylum Bacteroidota; class Sphingobacteriia; order Sphingobacteriales; family Sphingobacteriaceae; genus Olivibacter; species Olivibacter sp. 47. The sequence continues at coordinate 2,103,749 of NZ_JAUCNR010000001.1, read as the reverse complement.
CACTAAGTAATAATCATCACCTTTACGCGTAATGCTCGGATCTGGATAACACCCCTGTAATATTGGTGTATAGAATTCATTTGCCTTCAGCGGATTTTTTTGATAAACTTCATCCTTTCCCTCATACTTAAAATAGGTGAAAAGCGGAGCGGAATCGAACGGATCCGCTGAACTATTGGTTACCTGTGCTTGTGAAGGCCAAGGTAAAAGCGCAAAAAATACTATTAAAAAAATAGGACTGATCGGAAAGCGTAACGGTGTGCCTTTAATTTTCTTCATCATATAATTCTATTATTGTTTCGTCTTCTGTCTGTATGATCCTTTGTTCTCATCTTCAGGTGCTAAGCGTTAATCATCTCTTTTGTACTCACTTTGTGGGGGACCTAAATATGATGGTTTTAATCCCCCTACATCCAAAATAATCTTCTGAAACACAATACCTGGTTCCAACGGACGGATGCGAATCGTATGAAGCCCCGCCTTTTCGATAAGGTGTGTAGTAGCGGTTTCTATGATCCGTTTCGCCTGCCATTCACCGAGCTCTCCCCGATAATGCCCATTGATATTCACCTCCTGCTCAGCCCCTCCGTCCATAGACACGGCATAACGTAAACCTTTATTCGCATTGAAATTTAAAGTTGGCGAAGTTAAAACAATCAATTTTGCTTTTCCTGTCGCCCGGAGATCTATCTTATACTCAAGGTATACCTGTTCATTGGGGGTATTGGTCACCGGAGCGGTTGTTACACCGGAAAACGTTTTTCCTAGATCCGGTATGATCGTCCATGCAACCTTGTCGCTCCCACTAGCGATATGGTAATTTTCAGCCTCCATCGATACATAACCGTCGGCCTCTATAAAAATTTTATGTTTCGGCTTCGTCATAGGCAAATAACTTACATCAGGCATCGTGCTTTTGTGAGGCTCTTGCCAAATCTTATAGCCAATCCGAATCTGATCCATCATATGCGACCACTTGCCATTCGCTATATCTTTATTATAATGTACGGTTAATATTGAATCGCGTTCGAAACAGCGCTTAACCTGATCGGCCCAATAATTAGCTCGCTCATTATTTTTGTTCGCGAAAAATCGGTTTTTGGCTACTGCATAATACATTTCGTATAAATTAGAACATGCATTGATAGGAAACAGGACCAATTCGTCAAAAGCGTACCGATACTGTTGAGGCAATATGTAGTAAAGTCGCATGGCATCGATCAATAAATTACGATAGTCTTCAACCACGCGTTCAAACTCACCATAGTTTTCCAAACTGTAGGTGTTTTCGTCCAACAATTCAGGTGTAATCCGATGATTATATTTTGTATAAGTATTGATCAAACGGGCCGATTCTTTTGCATACTTTTCACCGAATTGTTGTGCACACCAGCTTTCAGTATGCTGTAGCAAATTGGACGCGTTAAACTGATTTGGGTTCCATGCCATGTCCAGGAAAAATGAAATCGGGTATTCCATCGGTTTTAAATCACCTACATTCACAATCCATATCTGGTCCACTCCATATTGATAAGCCAGGTTCATCTGTTCCCAAACGCGTTGCACCTGACTGACATTAATCCACTTGGAATTGCGGGGACCGCCCACGTAATCGAAATGATAGTAAATCCCATAACCGCCGCTCCTTTTTTTTGCAGCCGGATCCGGTAGCTTCCGTATATTTCCCCAGTTGTCGTCGCAAAGCAATAGGGTTACATCATCGGGTACGCGCATTCCTTTATCATAATAATCCTGCACCTCCTTATATAAGGCCCAAAGTTGAGGTGTTTCTTTCGCAACTTTGCCGGTCTCATCGGCAATAATTTTGCGCTGGTCGTTCACAATTTGCTCCAGCAGCTGGATGTTACTCTCCTCGCTCATCGGCTCATCACCGTCGCCACGCATACCGATGGTGACAACACTTTCTCTAGCTCCCATCCTACGAATGCCACTTCGCCAGAAATCCCGAAGGTTCTCGGCATTCTGCTGATAATCCCAAGGTCCTTTACCATAACGGCGCCATTCATCATGAGCTCGGGTCAGTGGTTCATGATGCGATGTTCCCATAACTATTCCCATTCTGTCGGCCCAAATTGCATTTTCGGGGTCATCATCATAGAAAGCGCTTCCCCACATAGCCGGCCAGAGGTAATTGCCTTTTAGACGCAGAATAAGCTCAAAAACATGCTCATAAAATTCATGGTTAAAGCCACCAAACTTTTCTTTAGCCCAACCGGATAATGCAGGAGCTTCGTCATTTAAAAAAATACCACGGTACTTAACCTTCGGTTGGCTGATTGTCTTTATCGAGCGGGCATACACCGCGGAATGCCGCTGAATAGGAACATCCGCCCACCAATACCAAGGCGATACGCCCATCTGTTTAGATAACTCATAAATGCCATAGATCGTTCCACGCCGATCACTTCCCACAATAAGTAATGCTTTTTCTACACCAGGTAATGGATTGTCTATCGTTTGTGTCAGCGATGCTTCCCACTGCCCACGGATTGCAGATACATCAAGCTTCTTCTGTTTTACTAATTGATCGATCAATGGATTCCGGCCCAAGGTACCTATTAAAAGCAGCGTTTTACTCCCTGCCGACACTTGATCGGGTGTCACTATGGGTTCAACACCGGTTACCTTTTCAAAATCTTGCCGCAACTGATCTATTGCCCGGACAACCGCGTCATCTTCGTTTCCTCCCCCTATAATGGGAATTGCGTTGCCGCCTTTTACCAGAGGCAAGTAGCCCGGTTGTTCAGTGAAGTCAATATATGCAGGTATATCAACGCTTGCAGCAATCAACGAAAAACTTATCTGCAGTGCTAAAATCGTAAGTAACAAAGCTCTAAAAATAGACCGAATCGCTATCATGTTATTTGTCTTTATCATTTATCCTTATAGTCAAAAAAATCAATGTCTACATATCCTCCGGTATTTTTAGTTGCGTAATTGAACAATCCAAACCGATAACCCATAAAGTGGGGCAAGGTATAAGACATTTTCAAAGATGTTCCAATCGATATCCATTTTTCCCCGTCTAGACTAAAAAAGAAATTGGCAACGTCCCTCTTATCCCTGAAATCGCATGCAGCTTTCAGATATACGCGTTGTTGATCCAAGGGAATTTTTGCAAACTCCTTAAGACTACCGGTCGAAGCATTAACCATGACCAAATATTTTTGATTACCCACTGATTGGACGCCAACTATTCCATAATTTTTTTGTAAAAGAGATAAGCCGGCAAAATCGCCATCTTTCATTTTGGCCACTTCTATGGCAATGCTCGCACTACAAGCAGGACCTATTGTCCGCTGTGTTAATGTATTTCTTGCTTGTAAGAAGTTGGTATCAATGCGACCGGTTTTCAACCGGAGGTATCCCTCACGCTCGGTCACGGACCAAAGCGTATCCACCGGGTTATGATTCCACTGCCATACTAGAGGTAATTTTATTTCTCCTTTTTTGCGACTGAAATTGTCCGAATTAACGATGCCTGGAACCAAGCCTTTACTTGCAGGTAAATTTAGCTCTTGGGGTACCTTACCATCAATGCCCAATATTGGCCAATCATCTTTCCATTGAACGGGTACTAAAAACGGAATACGACCAACCGCACCATGATCTTGAAACAGATAAGCGTACCATTCGCCATGAGTGCTCTCAATCAAGCCCCCTTGTGCTACGCCTTTATCTTGCAACATCACCCGCCCTTCATAAGGTCCCATCAACTGATCAGCGCGATGAACAATGACCGTACGCATGCCTCCCGGAGGCCAGGATATATTAAAAAGATAGTATTTCCCGTTTACCTTAAATAGCTGAGAACCTTCTGCCGGCAATCCGCCCCGCGTTCCATTCGGTGTACTTGGCAACGTTGCATTGTCGATCAACACATGTTGGGTTTCAGGCTTTATGCCGGAAAAATCCGGCAATAACTCAACAATATGCAGTTGGCCACTGCCCCAAATCATATAAGCCTTATCATCTTCAAAAAAGAGGGTATGATCGTGCATCATCGGCTTGAACTCTTTTACCTCCCAAGGACCTTTTTCTATATCTTTAGTCATATAGATATAGGTTTTACCGGTAGTCTGCGCGAATGTACTTACATAATAAACCCCCTTGTGGTATCGAAGACTACTGGCCCAAGAACCTCTACCATAAGTATTTTTGCCATGATTCAGATTGAGTTCATCCATATCGGCCAAAGCCTTATGAGCATAGCCAATCAGCTCCCAATTGATGAGGTCTTTGGATTTCATCAAAGGTAGCCCGGGATTCATGTGCATGGTAGTACTACTCATATAATAAGTATCTTCAACACGAATCATTGACATATCCGGCACATCCGAAAAAATAACAGGATTTCGAGCTTTTGCATTTTGGGCTATGCTACTTAAAGGCATCAATATCATCAATACCGCCCCACTTAAAAGGAACAATCTTTTCATGGTCTATTTTAATTGACAGCCCACCATGAGCTGTCTCTCATTATTCTACTCCTAGTTATATCCCGGATTTTGATACGCAGCTTTTTCCGCTTCCGTCATTTGCATACCATCTAATTGACCTTGCGGTATAGGACGCAAATAATGGAAAGGTTGGATGCTCCGTGTCACGGTCATCGGCGTATGATCGCCAATACCATTGCCTCCTATACGATAGTTAGCCGACAATTCAGCCCATTTCTGAGTCCGCACCAAATCGTACCAACGGTAACCTTCTCCATAGTACTCCCGGGAACGTTCGGCCAAAATATAGTTAATATCAATCGTAGTAGGCGTAGCTGCAGTCATCTGCGCACTGTAATCGGCTATCTTTTCCATATTTCCCGCATTATCGAATGTCCATTTTCCTGCACGCGCCCGTATTACGTTAATCAGTTCTCTGGCCGATTTACCACCCTGTACGGCAGCCCCCTTAACAGCTGCCTCAGCAGCAATAAAGTAAAGTTCAGAAAATTTAGCGATATTAAAAGGCCGAGTACTTCCCGCATTAGGTTGACCTAAACCGTCGCCGTTATCTGTGCGGTAGGTTCCTAACTTCCAAAGGCCCGGATACCTTAGCCTACTGACCCCTTCGGGAGAAATAACGAAATCTGCCCGTCCCGGTAATGCACCGGCTCCTACATTACTTTTTGAGGCCCAGTTAGCATAATCAATTGGCGTTTCAGGTTCTTCCGTCAAAAAAGTCAATATCGGATCCCCCGGATTAACAGGCAAGTTATTCGCATTGTATAACACCGCTTGGGAAACACCGGCCTTTGGCCAGTTCCCACGATAAACGGTCACGAAAGTACCATCATACCGCGAATCATTGGTTTTATCCGCAAAGGTATTTTTTATGACGTCAATGGTTGGCGCCATCCGCGTCCATGGGCGGCCCAACGACTGCACGGCCTCGCGTTGCACGGAGCTCACGGCATTCGACCACGAAGCATCGCTACCACTTCTAAGGAGGGTATAATTCCAGGTAAACATCCAAACAGCGAAATTATCAGGTGCACCGCCGCTTCCATATTCTAAGCTTCCTCCATTGTAAAATGCACTCTTCTCCGTATGATCCGCATACAATAAAATTTCACTATTGCGATCGTTTGATCCGATATGTATGTCATAATAGCTTGGTTGTAAACTAAAGGGTCCCGGGTTGTCAATTGCTTCTACGGCTATATTATAAGCCTGCTGAAAATACCATTGAGCGTCGTGTCCATCGGGGTCTGTCCTACCAACTTCGGGATATGTAGGGATATTATTTGGGTTTTCGAGCCACCACGCATAGGTAAGGTAGGCTTTCGCTAAATAAAGTCGAGCAAGCGTTTTCGTTACACCACCCGTTACCCGTCCGGCATTCGGTAGATTTTCCACCGCTAAGAGTAAATCGGGAAAAATCGCTTTCGTATACACTTCCGGCACGGTATTACGAACCGAAAAACGAACGGGATTGGTATTAAATTTCAATTCACCGGCTCCTAAGTCTAACGGCACTCCCCCATAGGTTTGCACCAGCAAGAAATAATCAAATGCACGAAAGAACCGAGCCTCTGCCACAATTGATTCAGCCACCCCTACATTAGCTGCATTTTCAATAATTCCACTTGCCGTGTTTATATTTGGAAAGCTTACATTCCAAACAAAACTCGTAGGATGGCTTGTGGCACTAATCTGACCGACACCCGACAGGTCCATATCTCTAAAGTTCCCATCTGCACTCTGCGCATAGGTCGCTTCATCCGTACCGGTAATACAAGAGTTATAATAGTAGGCCTCGCCATATAAATAGCGTAAATGTGCATACATAGACGTTATGCCACCCAAAACACCTTTTTCGGTAGAAAAGTAATCGGGAGTAAAAATACTGCGCGGCTGCTCGTCTAAAATTTTTGAGCAACCAGTCATTAATAATACCGCCAAGGCAGTACCGAGAAAACTTTTTATATTTATAATCGCTTTCATTTTTTATTTCTTTAATGGTTAACCGTCAAGGCATTAAAAAACAAGATTGAGCCCTACCACATAATTGCGGGTTGCAGGTGCATTCGTTCCAATTGTCAAAATCCGGTTCGGATAAGACGATACAGCTGAATTTTCGTCACCGAATGAGTTCGTTTCCGGATCCATGCCTGATTCACGATGATAAGGTGAAAACATAACAAAGGGATTTTGAACGGTAAAGTATCCACGTAAGCGCATGTTCGGGCTTTTAATTAAACTTCGATTAAAGTCGTACCCCAAAGAAATAGTACGTAGCTTCAAAAATGAAGCGTCAAAATAACCCAATGTGCTACCATACTTCGGATTATCGCCGCTAAGCGGTCCAGCTGGATTAGGATATTTCGCATCCGTATTCTCCGGAGTCCAATAGTCGACTTTCACATTATTATTACGCGTAGTAAGTGTATTCAAATACCCTCCTGACCCATATAAAGTACTCACCAGTAGTCCGCCGCTTTTGAAAAAGCCCACCACACTTAAATCGAATCCTTTGTACGCCAATCGTGTATTAAAACCGCCTTCAAAATCCGGATCAACATTCATCACTTGTCGATCGTCCGCATTAATAGGCCTAACAGGCGTACCATCATCATTGTAGCCGCCGGTATACTTCACCTTAATCATCCCGACCTTACCACCCGGTTCCAAAATATCCAAGTGAGGATCGCCCTCTTGCCACAGACCTATTTTTTCATAATCATAGATTGCATTGATGTTATAGCCAACAAACCAGGAATTGCCCACATCCTGTGTGGCACCTGATGCAAGCGCGGTCAATTTATTTCGGTTCGCATAAAGGTTGACCCCAAGATCCCAAGTTAAACCATCTCGTCCGCCGGCTAAGATAGTCCCATTCAATGTCAACTCGATCCCTTTATTCTGTGTCTGTCCGATGTTAGCCGTATAACTCTGCACGCCGGATGTTGGCGGTAAACCGACACCAAGCAGTAAGTCTTTCGTATGCGTTGTATAATATTCAATTGTTCCTGATAAACGATTACTCAGCAGCGAAAAATCAAGTCCGTAGTTCCACGTTTCCGAAAATTCCCAGCCCAAGTTGCTATTCGGCAATTGAGTCACATAATATCCAACGGCATAATTTTCCTCACCGAAATTGTAAGGCCGCGTACTTAGACGCCCCAATGTAGCATAAGGAGCAATGGCTTGGTTGGATGTTTGTCCATAGCCCACCCGTAACTTCAACATATTTATCCAATCAATCCCTTTCATAAACGATTCATTGGCAACATTCCATCCAGCAGATACCGCCGGATATGTATGCCAGCGATGTTCGGGGGCTAACCTTGAAGAAGCATCCGAGCGCAGGGTAGCTGATAGCATATAGCGATTATCATAGTCATACATGACTCTTCCCATCCAGGACATCAAGCCCCATAAGGTATAATTCTGTTGATCCGGATTGATGGTAATTTCTCCGGTGGCGTGCCCCAAATTATAAAACTGGAAAGCTTCAGAAGGAATATCCCTCGCGGACATTGCCGAAGAATTATACTTTTGCCGTTCCGCAGAATAAAGTCCGGTGAAATTCAAATGATGTTTTTCTGCTATTGTTTTATCGTAAGTAATCAGGTTTTCCACGGTCCAATGATAAGTATGCGCGTTACTGATTCCCGCAGTAGATATTGTTTGCGGGTTTACGTTATTGACTCCTTCCCCCGTGTAATTACCATTATTACTTTGAATAAAATCCAGACCAAGGTTAACACGGTATTTCAATCCCTCCACCCAAGGGATATTCACCTCACCATACATCGAATTATAGGTTGCAAAGCCTCTGGTTTCGTTGATCCACATTCCGTCGTCATGTAGCCCCTCTACCACCTTTCTGGTCAACACATAATTATCGCCTAAAGAGGCGTTCACGGTTCTTTTTAGCGTGCCATCTTCATTATAAGGGTTGAGGATCGGCGAGGCAGCCAATACACCAAATAAGCCAAGTTGATTACCAGCGCTGATGTTATAATTGCTATTCGTTGTGAATCCCACGCGAAAATGTTTACCAATCCCTTGGTCAATTGAGCTACGTAACGAATATCTTTTATATTGTTGCGTAGGAATCAAGCCTTGGTTCTGATAAAATGCAGCCCCAACATTATAGCTCCCCTTTTCCGTACCACCGGAAATTCCGATATCGTGGCTATTTACTGCTCCGGTCCGGTAATTCAGATCCTGCCAATCGGTGTTCACGTTATCGGCCTCATCTACACCATTTGAAAAGATACCGGCAGCTTTACGTAAGGCTACAAATTCTTCCCCATTCATCATGGGGTATCTGGCAAATAAGGTTTGCGCGCCATAGTAAGCGTTATAGCTAAACTTTGCCTGCTCACCTTGCTGCCCTTTATTAGTGGTAACCAAAATCACCCCATTTGCACCTCGCGAACCATATATAGCCGTCGCAGAGGCATCTTTTAACACGTCTATACTTTTAATATCATTTGGATTAATATCTCCAAGTGAGCCCGGAAACGGGATACCATCCAAAACAACCAGTGGATTATTATCTGCTGTCAAAGAACGGGTACCGCGGATACGGATCTGCATTGTTGCCCCTGGCCGGGTGGATGTTTGTGCTAATTGGACGCCTGGCAAACGGCCTTGCAAGGCTTGTGAAATATTCGGCGTAGGTACCTGGTTTAGATCGCTTCCGCTAATTGATGCCACGGAACCTGTCACTGACTCTTTTCGTTGCGTACCATAGCCTACCACTACGACTTCAGAAAGCGCTTCGGCATTTGGAGCAAGGTCTACGTTTAGTGAGCTTTGTCCAGCTGCTTTTACTTCTTTCGACACATAACCGATATAAGAGAAAACCAAAACGGCATTTATATCGGGTACATTCAGGGAATAATACCCATCTTCGTTGGTTTTAGTTCCGATAGAAGTGCCTTTTACTTGAATACTAGCACCGGGAAAGCCTTTTCCGGATTCATCAACTACCCTTCCTTTTATCGCATGCTGCGCTTGTGCATTCATGATTGGTAGCATACAAAGGGCGACTATAAAAGCAAGACCGTAATGCTTCAGTCCGCGCCATTGCCCCATAACATAAGTTTGTAAAATTGGATGTTCCATAAAATAATTGTTAGCTTATAACATAGGTTAAATTGTGAACAGCGTTTTTAAAGCCCGACTAATAAAATTCAACGATCGGTAAAAATATTCTGCAAAAAAATCGACGACTTATTAGGCTGACTTATACTAAATTTGATGATCACAGCAAGACAAAAATATTTATACAGGCTCAGGAACAACCTATAAAAATGTTGACATTCCTAGCAAAAATGTTTAATCAGATGTCAAAAAACATCATTTTTCAACAAAAGCAGTCGATTCAGGCATTATTTAACGCCAACGTTAGCATTAATGCGTTTTCTTGACGGGAATAGGTCTGATCATTTGACGGACTCCTTTTCACACAGAACAAACGAGAGCGCTTTATAATACAGGCATCGATTTTGATTATCTTAAAACAAAAGATGCCCCTTACGGGGCACACTTTCACCAATAACCAATAATTTATATAGAACTTTTTACGATATATTAAGTGATCTTAAGTACATAAGCCGGTTCGTCCTTTTCGGCGATCTCAGGCAATGTCACTGCTAGCCCAGCTATAGTTTGTTCGAATTTTAGTTCATTGCTTCTACCTAGAAGGGTTACTTTCTTTACCTTATGGCTATCTGCCCTCAAATTGTTAATCAAAACGTTGCCGGTTTCAGACCATCCCATTAAAATGGCATATATTACCCCGTTCTTCGTTGTGAAGCGGATATCGGCGGCGGTTAACGGTTTGTTCTTATCCTCATTGAAACCAGGGCCGGACAGTGGAGCAACGCCTTCCATGGCCGGGCCTTCCCCGAAAACCTTCCAAGGCCTTGTCCCAATGATAGCCTCACTGTTAACGCCCATCCAGGAAGCAATTCCTTCCACTGTGTTCCGTGCCTCCGAATCGATGGAACCATCACCACGAAGCGGCACACTCAGCAAGAGATTACCGTTCTTACTAACGACATCTGCCAGCATATGGATTACCGTTTTGGCACTTTTATAGCTTTTATTATCATAGATTCGTCTATCATAATGCCAAGCACCTATACAGGTGCAGGTTTGCCAGGGCTCTTTTTCGATTTTGTCGCTTTGTCCTCGCTCAATATCCCATACCATACATTTCCGTTGCTGTTCATTCAAGATTTTACCATTGATAACCGCCTCCAGCTTTCCTTTATTTTTTTGCTGATTGACATTGTAGTAATGAGCTGCAATACGCAGTCCGGCATCATCAATTGGCCAGAGCGGAAGTACCGTATCATCAAAATAAACCAGATCAGGGTCATAATTATCGATTAGCTCAACCGTCCGATCATGAAAGTTTTCACAATAAGCTTTGGAAGGAACACTCACTCCCGAGCTCACGTCCCAGCTCCATTGGCGGTGGATCATGTTGTGGTCTTCGCTGTTTTCGCTCAAAGGGTGGTTCTGCGCATACAGCTCTTGCGGATCAAGACCATCCCACCATTTTCCGTTTCCGTCAGACTTCGTGAGTTTTCCATCATAAGGGATGTCTTTGAGCGGGCCATTTTTATCGGCTCTTTGGGAAGTTTCATACCAGGTCCAGGCATGCGCGGCATGCACACTTACGCCGAAGCGCAATCCACGTTTTTTGGCAGCCTTAGCCCAACCCGCAACCAAATCTTTTTTTGGACCAATTTTGGTAGAATTCCACGGCTGATGGCTGCTATCATAAAGGTCCATATTATCATGGTGATTAGCTAGCGCCACAAAATATTGTGCTCCGGCACGTTTATATAGGTCCAATAACATTTCAGGATCCCATTTATCCGCTTTCCATTCGTTTATTACATCTTTAAAGCCGAACTTAGAAGGATGACCGTACTTCTCCACATGGTATTTATATTGATCACTCCCTTCCTGATACATACCTCTTGCATACCAGTCGCCTCTTTCGGGTTGACATTGAGGGCCCCAATGTGCCCAAATACCGAATTTCGCGTCACGGAACCAATCGGGAACCTGATACTGTTCCAACGACTTCCATTCCGGTTTAAAATCGACTTTCGCAATCGGTGCATGGGGATGCAAGGTGTTAAAGGTCGACCTAGCAATTGATTTACTCAACCAAAGCGAGGGAATGGCCATTCCAAGGGCTTTTATTACGGTTCTTCTTTCCATTAATTTCTTGTCTTAAGTATTTTTATTGGTATGAAGGTGAATGTTAAAAATTTGTTTCGATGGTTTTACAATATGGTGTCACAATGCTTTTCAAAGTTAAGGATATCGAGGCTATCCACAATGTCTATTATCGACAAATTATTTCACTTTATCGATTTTTGCTTTACGTTAAGCTTTGCCCTAGTTCCCATATTTTATCCTTTATTCATATTGGAAGCTGTACTTTATCGACTTTTCTTATTATATTTAGAAAACATAAGGATCGTATGGATGAAAAGAAGATTAAACGAGAATTTATCTTATTGAATGTCGGGCGGGCCGTCCATCATGCGGATTGGAACTGGAAAAATATACATAGTCCTTTTACCCGTATTCATTTCATCGAAAGCGGGTCAGCCAAAATCGTACGTGAAGATCATTCATATACACTAAAAGAAGGACATTTGTACCTAACACCACCTCATACCAAACATAGTTATAGCTGCACCGGTAAGCTGTCACTTTATTACATTCACATCTATGAAACTTTAGGTAAACAGCTGAGTATTTTCGACATCCTCGATTTTCCTGTCGAAATCAAAGCTGATGAGTTAATTATTTTCCTTATCAAACGTTTAGCAGCTATCAATCCCAAGCTTGAACTACAAGCTTATGATCCGAAAGATTATGATAATTCGCCAACGTTGATAAAGAATATTAGCCAACAAACGCATACACCCCCTGCCTTAGAGATGGAAACCGAAGGCATCTTAAAACAAATCCTATCACGCTTTTTAACAGGGGCCGCCGATAGGAACTTAGATCTGGACGAACGCATTTTGAAAGCTATTCACTACATTCATAGTAACATGGATAAACCAATAAAAATCGAGGAGCTTGCACAGGCCTCCTGTTTAACGACAGATCACTTTATTCGCCTTTTCAGAAAACAAATGCATTGTACTCCTAGAAAATATATTAATCAAAAAAAAATAGAACAAGCACAACTGATGCTGCTGGTGAAGCACATTAGCATTAAAGAACTTGCTTATCAACTGGGCTTTGAAAACATATCCTATTTTAACCGCCTCTTCAAAAAAATAGCGGGTGAAAACCCGGGAAAAATGCAACATAATAGATCCCCCTTACGGTTAAAATAAGCGTTAAATGGTGTGCTATTGAAAAGATAATTGTAGGCTATAATCTAGTAATCTAACGGTACGGAGCGGTATCAAAACCTCTATTTTGTATTTCCGTTATGGTCAATCGCCATGCAACTTCGAGACATTCTTTTTATACTCATTGGGTGTAACACCAAATTCATCCTTAAAATATTTTCTAAAATATTTGGCTTCATTAAATCCTACCAAAAGGGAAATTTCGCTTACATATAGCTGGCTTTTTGCGAGTAAATCTGCGGCTCGTTTTAAGCGAATAAATCGAATAAATTCGGATGGGGTCTTATCGGTCAATGCCACTATCTTTTTATAGAAATTAACCCTACTCATTCCCATTTCTTTGCATAAATCCTCCACTAAAAAGTTGGGATTTCCTATATTCTCTTCCGCTATAGATACAGCCTTCTTTACGAATTTCTCATCCATTGAGACAATTTCGATTTTGCCAGGGGATATATCAACCTTTGCTTTGAACCTGCTTTGCAATAGTTTTTGCTTCTCAATAATCTTTACGATCTTCAGTTTAAGAATCTCAATGTTGAATGGTTTAGAAATATAGTCGTCTGCTCCCGCTTCAATGCCGGAATATCTGTTTTCGTCGGATGATTTTGCGGTAAGCAATATAACGGGGATGTGTGAAGTACGCATATCCTCTTTTATTTTTTTGCAAAACTCATATCCGTCCATTTTCGGCATCATTAGGTCACATAGAATCATTTCAGGCCATTGATCAAGCACTATACCATAGCCTTCTTCCCCATCGTTAGCTGTAACAATACGATAATCGTTACAAAACAGACCGGTTAAGAAGCTACAGAAATCCTGATTATCGTCAATAATCAAAAGTAATGGCAAGCCGTTATTTTGTGGCAATTTATTCAAATCAGCCATAGCATCCAAGGATGTTTCATTTTTTACGCTTCCGGGATAGATGACATCTTGGTTTTTCAAGATGTCCAATGTGGTATTTGTCATAGGAATTAATACCGTAAATACGGACCCTTTTCCTACAACGCTTTCAACATATATTTCACCGTCATGAAGCTTTACGAATTCGCTAACGAGATGCAATCCTACTCCCGTACCCGGAATACCATGTACCTCAGCACTCTCGATACGAAAAAAACGCTCAAAAATTTTACCGAGATATTCCGGTTTGATGCCCGTCCCAGTATCTGACACCTGAAAGCAGAGCTGCTTTTCTATCGCTTTATTACTAACTTTTTCGGAAAGAAAAATGCTGACATCGATATGTCCTTCACGTGTATATTTAAACGCATTGGAAATTAGGTTTACAATGATCATATACATTTTTTCCCTATCAAACTGCATCGACAAATCTTTCTGAAAAGTTGTAAAGGTGAGTTTAATAGATTTTTCGGCAGCCAGTGGAGAAAAAGACGCGCAAATATCTTTAGCAAATTCTATAATATTTCCTTTAGATAAATTCAAGGCCAATTGATTTTGATCAAGCTTTCTAAAATCAAGTATTTCATTTACCATATCTAAAAGCCTTCGCGCATTCTTATACATCATGTTTAATGTCGACTTTTCATCTGGACTTATAGGAGACGTTAGGAGCTTTTCCAACGGGCTGATTATTAATGAAAGCGGTGTTTTAAACTCATGGCTAATGTTTGTAAAAAATTTAAGTTTCAGTTGATCGACCTCATGTAATTTTTCTGCTTCCAACAGCCTTTGTGCGTGCTCGAATTTTTCTTTTTGCTTGTTCAGCTTATGTTTTATGAATAATGTAATTAAAAGGCCGGCGGTAGCGACATAAATAGTCCACGCCCACCAGGAAAACCAAAAGGGCGGTCTAACAATGATCTTTAGGATTATTGGTTTTTCTGACCAAATATTGTCTTCGTTACCTGCGTATACTTTAAGCTTATAGGTACCTGCATTGAGATTGGAGTATGACGCTACGCCAACACCATTCGTTATCTCTCTCCATTGCTTTTCTAAGCCCTCCAACATGTATTTATATTTATTTTTTTCAGGATGGATAAAGCTGAGGCCGGAGAACTGAACAGTGAAATTGGTTTCATCATGTTTAAGAATGATCTCATCTAGATCGACTATTGATTTATTAATAATGATGCGCCCGTTATAATTCACATGGGGCTTGATCACTTGACCGGCTATTAAAAGATCCGTGAATCTAGGTGTAGGAACAAAATTGTTTACCGGGATATCTTGTGGGTTAAATGCTATATAGCCCTGGGTAGTACCCATGTAAATTATGCCCTTCTTATCTTTAAAGACAGCACTGGGATTAAAACTAGAGCTTGGCAACCCATCATTGATGTCAAAAGAAATAATAGCTGGTTTAAGCTCCGGCATTTTACGGTTGAAATAGATACGATTCAGTCCATTACTTGTTCCGGCCCAAATATTTCCATCACCATCTTCCACCAAGGATCGCACATCGTTGCTTGACAAACCATTGTTAGTGGTTATGCGATGAAACGTCTTTACCTTGGGATCATAAATGTTAATTCCATTTTTAGTTGCCGTCCATATCAACCCCTCGGAATCAGTCATTAATTGAGGTACAGGCGTTCTCGAAACCGAGTCTTGAAGCTTAGAATCGGCAAAAAAAGGAACAATTTCATTTTTCTTGTAAATCCGATAGATGCCTATGTCTGAACAGAAGTAAATCTTTTTAGAAGCGTCGGTAAAAGTTGACAGGATGAAATCTGAACGTAGTGGGCTATTCTCCCTATTATAATGTGTGAACACCTTTCGCTCAGGATTCAAACGATTGATTCCCCCGCCAAGTGTAGCTATCCATAAATTATGATCATGGTCTTCCGCTATACCATACACACTTTGGTTGGATAAAGAATTGGGATTGTTTTTATCAAATCGGTATTGTTTAAAACCTCGATTCTTATATGCGTTTAAGCCGCCTAAAAATGTACCAATCCAAATTGTTCTTTGACTGTCCTCGAAAATCGAGGTGATAATGTCAGACGATATACTTTGTTCATCGTTCGAGTTGGCACGAAAACGTTGCATACTTCCGGATTGTTCGTTATATTTTATCAAGCCTTTACCATTGGTACCAACCCATAAATTGTCTTGCTGATCTTTATAAAGGCTGCTACAATCAAAAACTTCCGCATTTCGAATAAATAGGTAATATAAAGGCGATTTCCAAAATTTAAACATGCTGGGATGATAGTAAGACACACCATTTTTGTAGGTGCCTGCCCATACGATACCGTCATTATCACAATAAAGACTGATAATCGAATTTTGACTCAGCGAATATTTATTATAAACATTATTTTCAACGATACGGATTGTCTTACGTTTTTTATCATAAATATTTATCCCCCCATGATCAGTGCCTATCCAAATCATACCCTTCGAGTCTTGTATAATACATCTTGTGAAGCTATGAGAGAGTGCAGGGTTGGTGTCCACGCCTAATAATGTCCAATTATTTTGTTTCAAATTGAAGAATAGGGCTCCTTTATCATTAATTCCAGGGTATACCCAAATGTCTTTATCTGCGTCTATGAAAATATTTTTGGGTATGATAGAACTTTTTAACTTTTCTTTTATATAGGTATTTCGGATCTCAACTGCCGCCGTCTTTGTGTTGACCCGCTCTAAGACACCATCCCTGTGCAATACCCACATAAAATAATCTTGAATTTTCATATCAGTAATGGGAGATGGAACAAGATCTTTTGCATAGGGTGATTGTTTAAAAAGCGATATCTTCTTTGCTCCTACGTCATATTTGTAAATTCCTTTTCCGAAGTAGGCTACATAAAAATTTTTGTCTTTATCCACTTGTACGGAAATAGGATATGGAGGTAATCCCATCTTGTTTAAAACAGAATCGATATTGCTCGTAAATGATTCCGTACGCCAATTATAGAATAGGAAAGTGTTTCCCTGTAGCCATAAATTGCCATTGGCGTCTTCGACAATCTTTCTCAGATTCTCATATAGATAGCTATTAGTGCCGTTTACATCACTATTAAACGTCTTAAATGCGATACCGTCAAAGCGATTTAAACCGGTACTTGTGCCGAACCAAACGAAGCCTCTACTATCTTTAAATATACTAAGCACTTCGTTACCAGACAGCCCATTTCTGTTATCAAAGTGAGCGAACTCATAAGGTTGAGCATAGGTGAGTACAAATCCAAATAAAAATATTATTAAAAAAAATGTCGGTTTCCTCATCGGTTAGCTGATTCGGTAAATAGCGTACGCAAAATAAACAAATAGTATCAAGTAAATCGGCAGCTAATCATTTTATCCTGTAATTAGAAACATATGATCCCCTTGCAGAGAAATACTGATCCCCTATTGCATACATTTCATCATCTGCTCGTGGTTATCTCCCACTATTTTTGTTTCAAAGGAGCCTTGATGGTTTTAAAGCGATTGCTATACACAGTATCGTGAAGCTCCCAATTATAAACATTCTTTAATCTAATTTCTTAACTTATGAAGAGAAAAATTCTATGCGGAATTATTCCGGTATTCTTAATGCTTTCTTGCGCCAAAATTCATGAAACCGCTTCTCCAAGCAATAAAGCGGCGATAGGATCTAAACTTGCGTCAACGCGTCAGCAGCAAATACCGCCAGATATGAGCGGAATGAGTAGTAATGCCTTTCAACTAGTTTCCAAGATGCATGTGGGATGGAATCTCGGTAATACATTGGAAGCGATTGGCGGAGAAACCTATTGGGGAAATCCACTCACTACGGAAGCCATGATTAGGGCCGTTAAAAGTGCGGGAATTAACGCTGTCCGCCTTCCCTGTTCCTGGAATCAATACTTAGAGGATCAAACAACTTATAAAATAAAAGAAAGTTGGTTAGCGCGTGTAAAGGAGGTAGTCGATTATTGTGTAAACAACGATATGTATGCCATATTAAACATCCATTGGGATGAGGGATGGTTAGAAAAAAATTGTACGCCCGAAATGCAAGAATCGGTCAATAAAAAACAAAAAGCCTTATGGGAGCAGATTGCCGTTTATTTCCGTGATTATGATGAGCATTTACTATTTGCAAGCAGTAACGAGCCCGATGTAAAAAACAGTCAAGAGATGGCCGTCCTTCATTCCTATTATCAAACATTTGTTGACGCGGTACGCAATAGCGGAGGCCGAAATACCTATAGAAATTTAATTGTCCAAGGCCCTGCCACAAACATTGATTTATCGGACGAACTGATGACTTTGCCACATGATCCAACAGGAGCAGGTAGAATGATCATGGAAGTACATTATTATGCTCCTTATAATTTCTGTCTGATGCCGAAGGATGAAGATTGGGGTAAAATGTTCTATTTCTGGGGCGAGGAATTTAAAAATTACGCGGTGGGTGAGTATGAGGGCCGTTGGGCAAACTGGGGCGGAGAAGATTATGTACGCGAACAATTCAGTAAAATGAAGCGCAGATTTACCGATCAGGGCATCCCGGGAATTGTTGGCGAATTTTGTTCTGTTAGAAGGACCTTTAGCGATCCGACTATCCAGAAAGCGCACGATGAATCCAGAAACCGTTTTCATGCGTGCGTGGCTCAAGAGGCGAAAAATGCCGGATTTACACCGTTCTTGTGGGATGTAGGGGGAGTTTTAGATCGTCGCAACAATATGGCGGTAATTGATCCGTATATCTTCTATGGTTTGATGTGGGGTGCCAATATGGGTAAATATCCATTTTAACATCCATTAAATGTTAAAATTTATCAGCGCCCAAGGAAAAACCTTGGGCGTTATGCGCTTAAAGGACTTTAGAAAATTGATTAATAGTACACGCTTATTGTACTGAACCCGATTTGAAAATTTGGCATCCAACCAGTGTATGCAAGAGCTGATAAAATTTAAAATTAACATTTCCGCATCATATCTATAACATTCTATACCCTTCTGTATTTGATCCTGTATTTAACTTTACCGACCCAACTTGGGTAACAATAAAACCAAAACTGTTATAAACTTAATTAACCATGAACTTAAACAAATTACCTGAAAAAGGTCTTTTGCCTGTAATCAGGCATTGGAAACAGACGATCCTGTATCTGTTTTTTTATTTGAGCCTAACGCCCCTGTTAGCGCAAAATACAAACAACCTGCGTGTCACAGGAATTGTAACCAATCGAAGCAATGGAGCGAAACTTGCTGGTGTATCCGTGCTTGTTAAGGGTACTACTAATAGTGCACGTTCCGATGAAAATGGCAAATATGCTATTGAAATCACTCAAGGTAAAACATTGGTATTTTCTTATTTAGGTTATGTTACACAAGAATTAGTGGTAACGAACCCTGTTCTTGATGTGTCTTTAGAAGAGAACACACAAGCATTAAGTGAGGTTGTTGTTGTCGGATACGGAACGATGAAACGTAGCGATCTCACTGGATCTGTGATTACCGTTACTGCCGACGATATAAGCAAATCCGTCAATACTTCCTTAGACCAGGCCTTGCAGGGAAGAGTTGCCGGAGTTGCCGTTACACAAAATTCGGGTGCTCCGGGCGGAGGTATATCGGTAAGCATTCGCGGAACAAACTCATTTAGTGGCAATGAACCCTTATACGTCATTGATGGTGTGCTTATTGATGGTAACACGCGCGACAATTCCAGCGCATTATCTTCAATTAACCCCGCAGATATCATGTCAATGGAAATTCTCAAAGACGCTTCAGCTACAGCCATTTATGGAACAAGGGCTGCAAACGGTGTTGTGATGATAACGACCAAACGCGGGCAAGCAGGAAAAACAAAAGTTGCTTATGAAGGATACCTGGGATTACAACAATTACCAAAGACCTTAGACGTATTAAACTTAAGGGAATACGCCACCTATCAGAATTTGCGCAGCAGCGTCATCGGATTTGGCGAAAGGGAAGAGTTCATGGATCCCTCTCTTTTGGGAGAAGGGACGAATTGGCAAAAAGAAATTTTCCGTACTTCACTGATGCACAACCATCAATTAAGCACTAGCGGTGGCACAGAAAATAATCGCTTTGCTATTACCGGAGGATACTTCAATCAAGAAGGTATTGCATTAGGATCAAATTTCACACGCTATTCGCTAAGGATGAACTTCGACTCCAAGATAAACAAATGGTTGAGCACCGGCGTGAGTGCCTATACTGCTCGACTTGAAAATGTAAATACGATTGACAACTGGGGAATTATATCATTGGCTATTAGACAACTACCTGAAGTACCTGCCAGAAATCCGGACGGGAGTTGGGGTTCGCAACAAGAGAACATGTATGGAACTTATTTTGCAAATCCGGTAGAAGAAGCCCTTACACGAGAAAACTACACGAAGGGTACACAGACCAATATAAGCGCTTTTGCTGATATTACCCCATTGAAAGATTTAGTTCTTAGAATAGAAGGAAATACCAGCTTCAATTACAATAATTCCTATCAATTTACACCTTCATATGACTATGGGACTTTTAAGCAGCAATCTTCAGGTTCCCGGTCTGCTAGTAACTCGTCCTTTACCAACCTCAAAACCTATTTAACCTACTCGAAAAATTTCAATGACTGGCATAACCTTTCAATAATGGCGGGGCATGAAACACAAGAGAACAGATGGGAGTCGCTATCCGGGAGCCGCGTCAATTACTTTCTAAACTCTGTGCATGAGTTAGACGCGGGGGATGCAAAAACGGCTAGAAATAGCAGTTCGCGATCGTCTGGAGCCATTGAATCCTATTTTGGAAGGTTAAACTACGGATTCCGCGATCGTTACTTAGTAACAGCTACCGTCCGTAGAGACGGATCCGATAAATTTGGCCGGAACAACCGATGGGGAACTTTTCCTTCTCTAGCCGCTGCTTGGAAAATGAAAAATGAATCATTTTTAAAGAATGCCAATGCGGTTGATAACTTAAAATTAAGGCTCGGTTGGGGTTTAGTGGGAAATCAAGCGGCAAGCGCCTATGCCTATGGTGTAACGATGGCGACTGCGGCGTCTATATGGGGAACGGGTTTTTATCCGGGAAACTTTGCTAATCCTGACTTAAAATGGGAAAAAACTAACGCTTATAACATCGGTTTAGATCTTAATCTTTTCAAAAACAGGATCGAATTCATTGCCGATGGTTATTTGAAGAAGATCGATAACTTACTTATGCAAGCAGTTCTTCCCGATTACATCAGCGGGCTGATTGCTGCCCCTTGGGTGAATGCAGGATCAATGACCAACAAGGGGTTGGAATTTACGTTGAATACCATCAATATCAATAAAAAAGGCTTCTTCTGGAAATCGGGGCTTAACTTCTCACTGAATAGAAATAAAGTAACCGATTTATATACGGAAACTGCGACCATATTGGGAAAGATTGGTGCTGAAACTTTTACCTATACCAAGGTGGGTGGCCCTGTTGGTCAGTTTTATGGCTACAAGGTAATCGGCATGTTTCAGGACGAAAGCGATTTTTATAAGAAAGATCAATACAACAATTTTGTGTTAGATGAAAGTGGCAACAGAATACCTATCGCACTCCCTAAAGACAAAAACATCGATGTAAACGGTATTTGGGTAGGCGACTTCATCTTCGAAGACCTGAACGGAGATGGGAAGATTGATGAGCAAGACCGCGATTTTATTGGAAACCCCCAGCCTAAATTTTTATTCGGCGTCAATAATTACTTCTCTTATAAAGGGTTTGATCTAAACATCTTTATTAACGGTGTATTTGGAAATAAAATATACAATCAACTTCGTAAAGATTTCACCAATCCAATGAATAATTCGGGCATGCTGAAAGAAACGACGGGCATAGCGATTATTGAACGAATAAATCCGGACGGATCTGATCAGGATATCGCAAATGTCAGAATTGCAAATCCAGATGCTACGATACAACGCATAACAGTGAGTGACGCAAATGACAACAGTCGCATGAGTGATCGTTTTGTTGAGGATGGTTCCTATCTACGAATTAGAAATGTC
This sequence comes from Olivibacter sp. 47, assembly GCF_030372825.1. Taxonomy (NCBI): domain Bacteria; kingdom Pseudomonadati; phylum Bacteroidota; class Sphingobacteriia; order Sphingobacteriales; family Sphingobacteriaceae; genus Olivibacter; species Olivibacter sp. 47. The sequence continues at coordinate 2,081,915 of NZ_JAUCNR010000001.1, read as the reverse complement.
TCTTTGGGTTATACAATACCGAATAAACTACTATCTAAGTTACAGGTTGAAAATCTAAGAGTATACATGAATATCCAAAACCTATACACTTTTACCAAGTATAAAGGATATGATCCGGAAATCGGATCGTATAACCAAAGTGTATTACTCAGTGGTATTGATTATGCACGTTACCCCGCTCAAAGAATTTACACATTTGGATTGAACCTAACCTTCTAGCAAATACACTTAGTATCACAAAATCGAGCGACGTAATAATAGGATAATTATTTATACCGAATACTCGTCAGTCATAAAAAAATAAAGAGATGAAAAGATTATATGTACTTACAACGTTTATGTCAGCGCTGTTAATTGTCTCATGCAGTAAAAGCTTTCTTGATCGGGAACCGGAAGGTTCTTACGTTGACGCAACTTTTTACACATCGCCTGAAGCCCTCAAAGCTGCAACCGCCCCTTTATACAATCGGGCCTGGTTTGATTATAATAAACGGCCTGCCGTTGCTATTGGCAGCCTACGGGCAAACGATGCTTATAACCCTTGGATGAATCCTTCCTATACGTTGTTTACTGTAACATCCTTAGATGATGGGCTGTCCGACTCGTGGAAATCTTTCTACGGAGTCATTACAATGGCCAATGCAACCATCGAAGCCATTAACAATAAGGCCAAGAATGTCACGGACGCTCAAAAAAATCTAGCAATAGCAGAAGCTCGTCTGATGAGAGGTATCTCTTATTTCTATTTACTTCGTACTTGGGGGCCGGTTATTCTGATTGAAAGCAATGAAGAAGTGATCAAGAACCCCTTATTGCCCCGCCATCGTGAAGAGGATGTCTTCCAATTTATCATTAATGACCTCTCATATGCCGTGGAGAACCTGCCACCGACATGGGATAAAGGGCGTGCGAACAGCTGGGGAGCTAAAGGAATGTTAGCAAAAGTATACTTAGCCCGTTCCGGTTGGAAAAAAGGAGGAACACGAGACGAAGCAGATCTGGCAAAGGCACGCGAATACGCAGGTGATGTATGCATGAATAGCGGGTTGGTCTTGTATCCGAAATATGAAGATTTGTTTAAATACAAACACAATAACAATCCCGAATCATTAATTGCTATGCAATGGGTACCATTAGGAGACTGGGGCGTATGTAATACGCTCTTGGCCGATTTAGCCTTTTCATCAGATGTAACCGGGGGCGTAAATGTTTGGGGAGGGGGATTAAATGGAACCATTGATATGTTGAAATTATACGAACGTTCTGATTCTTTGCGGAGAAATGCCACCTATTTCACACAGTACGCTCATTATCCATACATAAGTATCGACAAGGGGGGCTACACCTACACGGGAACAGGATCGTCTATTAAGAAAGGTGTCGTGGGAGGTCCTAATGACGATAATGATGGATATGTTCAATCGATGAACTCCCCTCTTAACACATATATACTGCGCTTAGCAGATGTATACTTAACGTTTGCCGAGGCAAGTCTCGGCAATAATAATAGCCTGGACGGCGGGGAGGGTTTAACATACTTCAACAAAGTACGCGAGCGCGCTAAAATCGGACGAAAGACTGCAATTACGTTGGACGATATCATAACCGAAAGACGCATTGAATTCGCGATGGAATATAACAATTGGTACGACATGGTGAGCTGGTATTGTTATAAACCGGAAAAAATGCTGAAATATTTTAACAATCAGCAACGAGGGTGGACCACGACTTCTATAACAAAGGATGAAGACGGGAACCTTGTTTTTGAAGAACCAACACCCCCTGCTACTCCGGTAGTCGTTACCAAAGATAATATTTTCTTTCCCTACCCGGAGAATGATCTGATACAGAACCCACGATTAAAAGAAGAACCTCAACCTTATACCTTTAACGAATAAAATGCTAAAAGATGAAAACGTTCAATTTTTTCCATCAACATATATTACTATGGATCGCTTTGATTGGGATAGCGGCATTTATAGCTTGCAGTAAAAAAGACGCCCCAGGTGGAACGCCTGAAATTTATAGCGTAAGGCTTACTGATCCAACAAAAGCAGACAGCACATTTACGGGCGCTTTCCCGGGAAAAATGATCGCCGTTATCGGAAACAACTTGGGAGGTATACAAAAGATATATATTAATGACCAAGAAGTTAGTTTCAATACTAACTATTGTACCGCTACCAGTGCAATCTTTACCATTCCTGGCGATTTAATATTGACAGGCACCAATCCGGAACTTTCCAATGAAATCCGTATCGAAACCAATCGGGGTGTAGCTAAGTATGCGTTTCATATATATTCACCGGCACCCGAAATTCATCGCATAACGTTGAAATATCCGGCAACACCTGGCGAAAATTTAAAAATTTTCGGAGCTAATTTTTATGAAATACAGAAAGTAGTTTTCGAAAGTACAACGGGAACCAGTGTTGGGGTATTGGATTACACCGTTAGCAACGATTACGATATCATTGATTTGGCCATACCGCCAGGAGTGCAGGATGGCCGCTTAGTGGTATATTGTTATACCGACTCGGTGAGTATTCCGTTTTCAACCAATGTTGTTCCCCCGACGATTAAAACATTTAGCAGTGATATGCCCATCATAGGCGATCTCGCTTATATTACAGGGGATTACTTCATTGATGTAACAAGTCTCAATATCAATGGTGAATTTACAATACCGGCATCTGATCTCCTAGTTTCAAATAGTAATGATACACTATATTTCCGATTACCTAAAGCACCTAGCAAAGGAGGTGTCGTTACGATAACAGCTGCTGGAGGAAATTCGAATTCACCCAAAGCATTTTATCCCGTTGAAAATGTGGTGCTCAACTGGGACAATATAGGTGCGTATAGCTGGGGCGACAATAATGAAGCGGTAGTTGCCGACGGGTCTAAGATCCCCTACGTTTCAACCGGGACCTGCTACCGAATATTCGGTAAGCCCGGCGCTTGGCAATATTGGTGGGGCAACCTTTCCAATGATGCCGTATATCCAACAACCAATATCATACCTGCCAACACACCCATAGAGAATCTTGTCCTTCGTTTTGAATGTTATATGAGTGAATCTTTAGCTCCCGCCTCATTCGAAATTCAATTGAAAGGTAACGGGGATCAGATGGTAGTAGATTACCTACCCAGAGATAAAAATTCAAACAAAGCAGTAACGGGTAAATGGATAACCTGTGATATCGCTTTATCAAAATTCACAGCAGCAACAGACTATGCGGGTTTTGCGGCAATTGCAAATACCGGCCTCGGCATTTTCACCAAAAATAAGTCGGACAATGCCGATGTAAATGTTGATGTGTACTTTGATAATTTTAGAATTGTTGATATCACCAAATAAAAATTAGTTGATCACCTTTAAATAAAATGCTTTAGACTCAAGAAGAAATTATGAAACAACCGCTAATAGACGTATTTATATTGTGCACTTTATATGCCTGTAGTCAGGAAGTTCCCTCAAAAATGTCGTTATCCGAAATGGATAACGACAGAAACCACGAAATACGTCTTCGAATAGAAAAAATTAAACGAAGTCAAAGTTTGACGGATTGATTACACCATCGAGTTAAAAGTAAAACAAACTAAAAGTAAAAACACATGTCTAAGAAACACAGCCTCATTTTTTGTTACTTATTTTTTTTATTATCCGTTCTTAAAGCAGAAATCAGACTACCGGCCATATTTTCAGAAAATATGGTGTTGCAAAGAGATGTTCCTATAAAAATTTGGGGATGGGCCGACAATAACGAGGAGATAGAAGTTCATTTTATCAATCAGGTTAAAAAGGTGAAAGCCAATAAAAGAGGCGAATGGTCTCTTCAACTTGACCCCATGCCTTATGGTGGCCCCTATTTAATGCATATCAAAGGGCGAGATAGTAATATCACCCTCAAGAATATACTTATTGGAGAGGTATGGCTTGCATCAGGGCAATCTAACATGGAATGGACGGTAAAAGATGTTAAAGATGCACCAACGGAAATACGTAAAGCCGATTATCCACAAATACGTGCTTTCAATGTTGAAAAGGCCCTAAGTCCGGAACCGAAATCAGACTTGAATGGTATGTGGCAGAGCTGTTCTCCTGCCACAGTTGGCAATTTTTCAGCCGTCGCTTATTTTTTTGCCCGTAAATTATATGTTGAACTTGGTATTCCTGTCGGCATTATCAATTCCTCATGGGGAGGAACGGATATAGAAACCTGGACCAGTTCGAGTGCTTTCAACGTATTACCTGAACATTTTAAAGAACGCTATGGAGATTTTAGAACCCGTAACCTGGAAGAATTCACAAAGGAGAATAAAAAAAAGAAAACCGCCTATTATCAAGCATTGAACAAAGAAACAGGAACAACAGAAAAATGGGAGACCCAGCCTGTCGATTTATCTTCCTGGAAAATGATGCGGGTTCCGCAGTTATGGGAAGAGGTTCTAGGAGAAGTTGATGGGGTGATCTGGTTCAAATATAATATCAAACTCTCTAAAGAAGTGATCAAGAAACAGGCAAGCATTCATCTCGGTACAATCGACGATGCTGACATTACCTGGTTAATGGTGTTCAAATCGGCGCTACCAATGGACATGCAATTAACAGAGATTACGTTATTCCTGAAAACACATTAAAAGAAGGCATAAATACAGTCACGGTAAGGATAACTGATAACTATGGAGGTGGAGGATTTTACGGCAACGCCGATAATATGTATTTAGAAATTGATGGTAATGCGTATCCCTTAAATAGAGAATGGTATTACAAGGAGTCAGTAACAAACAAACAGTTTGGTTTTACCTACATCTCCCCGAATGTTCAGCCATCATTACTCTTTAATGCGATGATAAATCCAATTATACCATTTCCAATTAAAGGCGTAATATGGTACCAAGGTGAAAACAATGCCATACGGGCCTATGACTATTGCACCTTATTTCCAACTATGATTAACGACTGGCGTGCTAAATGGGGTTACGAATTCCCTTTTTATTGGGTACAACTGGCAAACTTTATGGCAAAAGACGAAAAACCACAAGAAAGTACATGGGCGGAACTCCGAGAGGCACAAAGCAGAACCTTAGCCCTACCAAAAACCGGACAAGCAGTAATTACGGATATAGGCGATGCGGACGACATCCATCCGCGAAATAAACAAGATGTAGGAATGCGGCTAGCCTTAATAACGTTGAATAAAGATTATGGAAAGAAAGAAATCGTATACACCGGCCCAGTGTTCAAATCAATGCAAATTGAAGGGAATAAGGCGATTATCTATTATAAAAATGCAGCGAACGGCTTATTATTGCATAATAAATACGGATATATTGAAGGATTCACCATTGCCGGGGCGGATAAGCAATTTGAATGGGCTAAAGCTTATGTGGATGGGAATACAATAGTTGTTTACTCCGATAAAGTGTCAAATCCTACAGCGGTTCGTTATTCTTGGAGCGATAACCCGGATGTAAACCTATTTAATAAAGAGGGGCTTCCTGCGGTGCCCTTCAAAACAGATGATTGGAAATGGATCACAGAAAAATAATGACTTTAAACAATCATATCAGTAAAAATGAAGCGCTCCCTTAAATGGTAATGATCCTCTTAATATGAGCAGTTGAGACAAACTCAGGAGGTGAGCAGGAATATCTGAGAAGAACTATGGATAGGGTAACGGATTGACCCTATCCAATAGTTTATCGCCGGAAGCTTGTAACGAACTATTTTTTTCGTATAATGTTCCGTTTACTCACTGATAACTTTCACATCCCATGCATCGAGTGCAATTTCCTTACCGGTTTGATGGCCAGAAAGGAGCTCGCTTCCACCGGGATAAGGATTATTTACCATTTGACTTTTATTGCTGTAATTGAATATATAATGAATCGTTTTGCCTGATTGATTTTTCCCGGAACGGACAATAATGGGAAAGCGGTAATTATTTGCGACCGTGGTGACGCCTGCATCCTTTGCCGTTTGTAGGACAATTTTTTCCAGCAGTTCCTGTGAAGGATAGGTGCCGATATATACCAATTTTCCTTTTCCGTAATTGTTTTCGGTTATAACAGGCCATTTGCCATAGAAAGGATGATCGGCATAGGCCAAGGGCTTTGCCGTTTCGGGTATTAAAAACTCATACCATTCGCTTATTTCCTTTCCACTTAATCCAAAAGCGCTCTTTTTTAGAGATAAAGCGGGAATATTGGCATATTCCTGATAATAAAAGCCAGCGGCCTTTCGCAATGGTCCCGGAGCAAGTGTTGCGCGAACGGCGGAATGCTCATTGGTATATCCGCTTTTATAGAGCATAACCACATAGCCGCCATTTTTTACAAATTCATCGATTTTCTCCAATAAACGATCGCTCGCTACATACAATGGAGGAATAACCAGCATTTTGTATTTGCTAAAATCCGCCTGCTCATCACAGGGAACAATATCCGATTCAATATTCTGATTGTATAATGCACGATGAACGAATCCTGACGGATAATGGTCCTTATCGGTGTAGGGCATAAAACTCAACGCGTGATAAGAATCATGACTGAACAGAATGGCTACCTTGTTTTCCTTTTTCAGATTGACCAGGTCTTTACCAATATGCTTGAGTTCTTTGGCCGTAGCAGCGAACTCCTTATAAATTCGATTAGGCTGTAGGTCTTGCCCTAATATTCCGCGCCAATAAGTTTCCTGTCCATAATGCAGGGTATGCCAATGCCAATACTCAACCATGTTGGCACCTGAGGCCAGATGGGCAAATACGTTTTGCCTTAGTTGTCCGTCATATGGAGGTTTTTGGTTTTTGGCATCCCATCCCGTAGCCTGTGCATTGGTTTCAGTTATTAGATAATTCCCTTTCGCAACCGTACGCATGTAATCGCCTGAATAGGCAATGAATTGCCCATTTTGTCCATCTTGTACGTCGTGGTAAACATTGATTGCTGGATATTGCATTTGCCTGAAGCTTTCCGGTTGATCTATGTTTTGGAAAGACGGCATAAAACAATGGGTAACAAATTGATCTTTTCTTTTATACTCGTTTACGATATCAACCTGCCAGTTCAGAAACTCCGCAACGCGATACCGATTGTATCGTTCCCATTCGTTTTTATACGACGGGTTGGTCGCCCCATCACGTGGGTAAAATTCGTCCCAGGTATTGATGTTCATTCCCCAGTAATTCAATCCCCATTCCTTGTTCAGCAATTTAAGGTCTCCGTTGAATTTCTTTTTTATATAATCAACAAAACCCTGAAAATACCCGGGTTGTTAATTCCTCTTGCTTCTACTTCATTGTCTACCTGAAAGCCGATAACAGCCGGATGTTTGGCAAAATGTTCCATCATTTTACGGATCACTCTTTCAGATAATTTGCGATATATGGGATTGGTAATATCCATGTTTTGGCGGATACCGTAATAGGCCTTTCTTCCCCCGGTATGTGCTGCTAACACCTCCGGGTATTTATGGGCCATCCACGCTGGAATGGAATAAGTGGGTGTACCTAGGATAACCTTGATATCGGCGGCATGCATTTTATTGAGGATGGTATCCATCCAGGCGAACTCAAAAACACCTTCCTGTGGCTCAAACAACGACCAAGTCGATTCACCTACCCGCACGACTGTTAAATCGGCTTCCTTCATCATGCGTATGTCTTCATCCAAACGGGCAGACGGCATATATTCGTGATAATAAGCGGCACCATAAAGTACATTATCAAAACGATATTGTGCTTTCGCCTGAAAAATGAGCAGACAGATCAGTATTGCCGGTAGACCGCATTTGCTGAGATTAAATACTACAGTACGATAGTTTACTAATTTTTGTTTCATCTGTAAATAATTACTCGTTTGTGTTTTACATTTAAGGTACTCATGAACCGCAAAGCGGTCTTTTTATCCATCGGTCAGATGGAGCTTATCATGTTAAAACCCCGACGGGCTTATGAACACAATTGAATATTTAAAATCCGTGAATAAATTTACATTTCCCTGTGTGATAAAAATGAATTTTAAACATGGACGGTTCATAACCGTGTTTATGGAATGGTTAATTTAATCATAAATTGCGAGCAAAGGATTATGTAATAACTGATTTTTGATCATTTCACGGTTTTGAAACACGGTAATCAAAATAATCAAAATAAGCCTTTGATGAAGTTTTCTGTCCATTAGCGGACGCGTAAAGTCCGATCATAACACCCGTAAAACCACCTGCAACTTCCGTACTTAAATACCTCGTATCCAAATTTTTTAATTCCACAAACTTACCGGCCTTTGTATTGAAGTAGCTAAAGGTATAATTCAAAGGTTTTCCTACTACTTGAAGACGAACCGTCGGTTCATCGATCAACTCTTCTGCGGCGAGATAGGAAAGCGAGCCAACTACAACGCGAAGCTGTACAGCAAATCTTTTTCCTTTACGTTTAAGCAGAAGATCGTAATGATGCGTATTGTTTTGTATAAGGGTTAAACCGGCCTCCTCTTCTTCTTTGGTGGACACTATTTCCAAACTAGTTTCTGCCGTAAAATCGTGTTCAGTTTGTCGTCGGCCAATAAAACTAACCGACTCCAGCTCATTAAGCTTAAAAGGCGAAGCATTTATCCGTAAAAATCCTTTTCGTTCGGTGAGTGAATAATTTGCTGAAACAGGGTTTCTAAGGTATTGCCATTCGTAGCCTAATTTAGGTTCGTCAAATTCGGTTCGACTTACCGGTTCTTCAAACGGTTGGAGCGGCAAAGTTGGCACTTGCATATCAATATTTATGGTGCCGTTTCCATTAACCTGTGGCCATCCGTTTTTAGGCCAGTCTACCGGAGCAAGAAATGTTTCTCTACCCAATATATGATAATATGAATAAGGTTTCGTAACCCTAAAGCCCAAAAAAACTGCCCACCATGAACTGTCGGCTGCCTGAATAAGATCAGCATGCCCTACTCCTTGTATTTGGTTACCTTGTCCCAGTCGATTGCTATGCGATAAGATAGGATTTAACGGGCAGTTTTCGTAAGGACCAAAGAGATATTTACTGCGCCCTATGGTTGCGCTGTGAGCATACTCTGTCCCACCCTCGCCAAGTAACAGGTAATAATAACCATCTTTTTTATAGACGTGGGGGGCCTCAGGGAAACGTCCCCCTGTACCACCCCAAACTAAGTGTTCGGGTGAAAGCGTTTTCCCGGTCTGAATATCGATTTCCGTAATCCGTATTCCCTCATTACCCTGCGTCACAAAGTATGTTTTGCCATCATCATCCCAAAAAATATCCGGATCAATACTCTTTATATCCACCCATATCGGGTCGCTCCAAGGACCGGCAGGATTATCAGCTGTGCAATAAAAATTGCCACCACCTGATACATTGGTGCAGATTACATAAAATTTGCCCTTATGGTACCTTAAAGATGGAGCGAAAAGCCCACCGGAAGAAAATGCCTTATGTAAGGGAAGCTGAGATTCGCGTGTTAGACAGTGTCCTATCTGCTGCCAGTTTATTAAATCCTTGCTGTGATAGATCGGTAATCCGGGAAAATATTCGAATGATGACGTAACCAAATAGAAATCATCATTAACCCGGCAAATGCTTGGATCTGGATTAAAGCCACGTAATATCGGGTTTTTATAACCGAACTGGGCAATAAGGGCTTTGGGCAAAACGAAAAGAAGTGTGCAGACAAAATAGAAACTGAATTTTCGGGTCATAGTGATTTGGTCTATTATTTACGTTGAAAATAAATTACATGTTGTAACGGGTGATTTATAAAGTAGCAAGTGACACAAAGCTAGCAGAAAGCCTCTATAAGCAGGGAACGCTTTTGTTAATATTTTAGGCCTATTTTGTTAACTATTACAAATAGTGTTCGAAAGATGGCTATATGGCAATAAGCTGTTGTTTAATACATTCGACATGAACTGATTCCCTCTCCTGACCTACCAATTTAACCGTCTTAGGCCTTTATGTAAGGGCAGATAATCACATCTATGCGGGAACGGAAGGCTATGGAATAAAAATCATCAGCCGGAAACAAACACCTTGATTGATCTAAATCCGGCGTTCACGACGTTTATTTCTACTACAAAAACAACCGCTATCTTGGAAGACCAGGCCGGCAATCTATGGATAGGGGTCTCTCAGAAAGCTGTATTTTACATGAACATAAAATCCGATTCAGCTAGAAAAGCCCTTTACTCATTCCAAACCAATACCTCTGCAGGTTTCAATGTTTTCTCGCCAACAAAAACGGTAGAGGTTTCCGGAATAGGCATGGTATAATCGGTAGAAGAATAATTTACAGCCAAATAAAAACCATCTCTCCAATAGACATACACACCAGGAGGATAATCTTCAGTAGTTGCTCCTGCCTGCGTATAAATGTTACGCAACAAATCCTTTTCGAGCTTAAAATCGTCCGTAGCTACACCTATGTAAGTAACAGATCCTTTACCAATTTTCTGTTTTACAACAGCCGCTGCTCCCTTATAAAACTGGTTTTCATAGCTTGCAAGCACTTCCGTATTTTGATAGGGCTTTAGCAGATCCGCCCAGTTATTCCAAGCATAGTGGGTGGATCCCATTTGAACGTCTCCTTTGCCATAAGCCGAAAGCATGTCTGTTGCCGTAACCTGCGCTCCTATAAGACCCGAAATAGGCGCTGCCAACTTACCCTCCCAGAAGTGTCCCATTCGATTTTTAGTTGCTGTACGGCAGGTAATAATCAACTGTCCGCCATTGGTTACATAATTATTCCATTTCTTTACTAAAGCCGAATCCACCATTTCGTATGCAGGAATAATGACCACCTTATATTTCGACAAATCGCTGGTCTCCGGTATCACATCAACCGGGGCTCCTAAAGACTTGGCCGTCTCCATGAACTTAACCGGGTAATTCCATGTTTCCCATTGGGCGGTCTGCTTTTGCCTGTCTATCGTCCAGTAATTTTCGAGGTTCCAGAGAATGGCCGTTGAACGCGCCGCCAATTTTTCCGGCATCTTAACGCCCTGTTTATACTGCTTCCGCAGCTCCTTTATTTCTTTCATGAACTGCGTATAGTCTTCACCACCGGGCGAAGGTGTTACCCCATCTGTTTGTATAATGCCCGCATGGTACTGTTCTGAGCTATATATAATTTGCCTGAACCGATAAGAACAGGCCAATTTTCCGCCCGCAGCAAATGTATGGTACAACCACATGCGCACTGTTCCTGGTAATAGAAGTGGGTTGTAGCTGCCCCAGTTTACAGGTCCTGGCTGAATTTCCATTACGCCAGATACGCCTCCCAAATGTTTAAAATATGCTGACGCAAAAAGGATTACTCTGCTATCGCCCAACCTGAATCCAAGTTCGCCAATATTATCGCTACCGCCATTAGGATAGGCCGTATAAGCCGCAAAATCGAGTTTTTGGGTTCGCTGCGGGTCAGCCCCGGGAGAAACAGCTGTATAATTCGTGGTGATATATTGATCCTTTGAAATATGACTCCGCAAAATGCCGGCCTGAAAGTCAAGGAATTCTGCCTGCGCATCTGCACAATAGCGTTTAAAATCAAGCAAAGCATGTGGATTATTTCCCCACCAACCTACCAGATTGGTGTTATGGATCGTAATCTGGTTGAAATCGTTATACCATTGGCTCCAGAAAGCAGTACCCCAGGCCTCATTTAACGCTTCAACCGTTTTGTATTTGTTTTTTAGCCATTGCCTGAAGGCATCTTGAGAGGATGGACTATAATCGGGTTTAGCATCGGGCTCATTATCTAGCTGCCATCCAATCACATTTTTATTTTGCCCATAGCGCCTGGCCATTTCGGTTACAATCTTTTCAACGAACAGGCGATATTTGGAATTAACGATTGAACCGAGCCCCCGTGTTCCGTGTTCGGCACGGATATAATGCCCATCCATTATAAAGGTTTCGGGATAATTTACCCGCATCCAGGCAGGTGTAGTTGCCGATGGTGTACACATCACTACTTTAAGTTTGTATTTCACGCAAAGGGCGAGCACTTTATCAAGCCAGGCAAAATCAAATTTCCCTTCTTCTGGCTCCATCTTAAACCAGGCAAATTCAGCCAGATGAACAAACTCATACTCCATATCAGCAATCTTCTTGATATCTCGTTCCCATTGGCTTTCCTTCCAGTGTTCGGGATAGTAGTATATTCCAATGGTGATCAAATCCTTTTCAGGAAAAAAACGATTGACTTCCTGCGATTTTACATTTAATGTCGATACAAATATTGTTAATATGACTAGTGTTATAGTCTTCTTTACCATAGTAAGTTTGTTTTTTGTTTTGAAATCCTTATTATTAAACCACGCGGCCGCACCATTCAATTTTATAACCCGTGATGGGCAATATTACTGAATTGATCTCCTTTTTTTCTTTTAAAGAATGCCTCCCTAAAGAAGACGCACCATAACTTAGGTTAGATGCTTTCATACCTGTTTTGCCGATTTCTCTGTATTTCCATGGTTTATTAGATGGTTTAACTTACGTGAAAACAAATGTACTCATTGGATAGTAGGCAATGTGTGTTCATTTTCGATAAAAAATTGCACTTTATCGACATTTCCTTGGCCGTTTACTTAAAAAGGAAACTATCTGAATGAAAGAAGGATTAAACGGAATTTATTTTACTTAACATGGGTTATGCTGCACAAATATTCCAAAGGCTAGTACGTATATGCAACACCCCCTATAATAGATCACCATTCCTATTCAACATACTTACTATCATTTTAAACAAATTTACTCGCCCTTTAAATCTATCTTTATTAGCTTTGTTAGTACGATAATAGGAAGAATAGAAAACAAACCGGAGAAACTACCTTCCCACAAACTAGCGAATAAATAACCAATTATATAAATTTTCGGATCACACCTTGCTGACCGTTGGCGACAGCTTTCCGGGAAGTGCTAATAACCCTTTATTGTGATGAAAATCAAAAATTTAATTCTGCTTATATATATACTGATTACAGCGATAAACAATGTTGGAGCGCAATCGGGCAAATTATTTACAGTTGAATCCGGTTTATCCAGCAGCATGGTAACTGACATCCATCAATCCCGTAATGGATTTGTGTGGGTAGCTACAGAGGATGGATTAAATCGTTTCGATGGTGCTAAGAACACGTTGTACAGGGTCGACAAAAACGTACCCGGTTCGGTCTTAAGTGATATGGTAACGACATTAGGAGCAGACGCAACGGGTGTTATGTATGTGGGATACTTGAACGGACTGCAGTACTATCATGAAGCAAGTGATTCTTTCTTTACTGTACCACTTTGGACCGATAAAGGGAAACTTTCGGAGCCTCATGTAACATGTATTTTGCAACGGAAAAACGGACAATTATTGGTTGGTACCTCTGGTTACGGAATCTTTGAAATACATCGTAGTAAAAACGGTCAACCCTATGGTTTACGATTGATAAATTTTGAACCCAGCAATTTCATTGTCCGTCTTTTTGAAAACAACCGACAAGAGCTTTGGATTGCAACGGAAAATCGTGGACTATTCAAATTTTCCGGTCAGGAAAGACAATGTTATTTCGCCAACAAAAAAGGTCAAAAAAATGTAGTTATGAGCATTTGTGAGGATAAATACGGTACACTATTGGTGGGTAAATTAAATGGTGGTCTACACCGCTACAATGAGTCAACCAATACATTTGATCAGATTCCTTCATCCGACCTATCAAACTCGACCGTTTTAGATCTTTATGTGGGAGCAGATAATCACATCTATGTAGGAACAGAGGGCTATGGAATGAAAATCTATCATCCGGAAACAAATACCTTGATTGATCTAAATCCGGCGTTCACAACGTTTAGTCTTTCTACTACTAAGACGAATGCTATCTTGGAAGACCAAGCAGGCAATCTATGGATAGGCGTCTCTCAGAAAGGTGTGTTTTTTTTTACATAGATATAAAAACCGATTCAGCTACATAGGAAGCCGTTCCAGCAAACAAGATTTCATTGGCGATCATGCGGTCACATCCATCCTTGAGGAACGATCAGGACGCTTATGGGTAGGAACCGATCGCGATGGTTTATATCTATTAGACCGCAACCGTACGAAAAGTACACGGTATAAAGCCATCAGCCAGTGCCAACCTCCTTCGTCTATTATGGCGATATTTGAAGACAGCGACGGCGATTTTTGGTTAGGTGGAAGTAAGGAAGGGCTTATCAATTTAAATCGCCGAACCGGTATTTGCCGAGCGATACCCGGATTAACGGATAAAAATGGGGATCATGTGGAGCTGATTCACAGCATTTGTGAAGATAAACGGCGCCGATTGTGGATCGGAAGTATGGGTGCAGGATTGTTTTGCCTGGAAAAAAAATCCGGTGCTATAAAAAACCTCTGCTTCGTCAAGTCTAAAACTCCCTATCTAGGAAAAGGTTATCTGCCCAACAACTGGATCAATTGCTTACTTATTGCGCCATCAGACAAGTTATATATTGGTACCTATGACGGATTGGCCTGTTTAGATCTCAGTGATGAAAGCTTTATTTCCACTTTCGGCACCGACAAACTCTTTGCCGGTAGTGTCGTATATTCATTGTTGGATGATCAACGAGGTAATTTATGGGTCGGAACTTCAAAGGGCCTAATGCGTTTAGATATGGAGACCGGAAAAACTCGCCACTATCAGATTGACCATGGACTCCCTAGTAATACCGTTTATGCGATTGAAATAGACTCACAAGGTAATCTCTGGTTAAGCACAAATCGTGGATTAGCCAAAATGGACATCCACGATAACCGTTTCATCAATTTCTATTCAGATGACGGGCTGCAAGGCAATGAATTTACAAGAGGGGCCTCCTTACGTTCTACAGCTGGAGAGTTATATTTTGGTGGAATAAACGGTATATCTTATTTCAATCCGTTGGAAATTGAGGTGCGCCCAAAATCACTGTCTGTCAATATTGTAGATTTTTACATCCATGACAAAGCAGTAAAAAAAGGGATGAAATCGGGTAGATACCAAATAATTGATACAGTGATTACAAAGGCTACGGTATTTAATTTAGCACATAACGACAACTCTTTCACCGTTGAGTTTTCAACCATGGATTTCAGCCAGTCCGAACGCGTACAATTTGAATATCAGATAAATGATAATGATTGGATCACACTGAGACCAGGCTTGAATCGTGTTACTTTTGACCACTTAGAAACAGGTAAACATCTCTTGCGCTATCGAGCAAAAGTTAATGAAACTTATTCACCTATACAGCAAGCTCAAATTATAATAAATCCAGTGTGGTTTCTATCTTTTCCTGCTAAAATCCTGTACGCATTGTTCACCATACTTAGTGCCTTGTGGATTTTTAAAACGTTGCAAAATCGGCAACGGTTTAAAAAACAAATGTTGGCCCATCGTCATGCCGAAGAAATCAATGAGGCAAAACTTCAGTTTTTCATACATATTGCACACGAAATCAGAACTCCTTTAACATTAGTTATAAACCCGCTAAAGAAACTTTTAGCCCGAACAGAGGTGAGCAATCATGATGGTCTGTATCGGATTATCGACCATAATATTCAAAGGATGTTGGACCTGGTCAACCAACTAATGGATATTCGAAAAATTGAAAACGGTCAAATGAATTTAAACATTACCCGTGTGGAAATGGTCGGTTTTGTTAAATCTGTATCTTCCTTATTCAATGAGGAATTTACAATTAAAGGGATAAAATTTCAAGTATTCAATCAGTCTAATAAGATATATGCGCAAGTTGACACGCGCAATTTTGATAAAGTGTTGATTAACCTCCTATCAAATGCTTGTAAATTTACACCGAATGATGGCAAAATCCGAATGACTATAACAAAAAAACATAGCGCTGTGCCGGATATACCATAATGCTTCGCATTGAGATCGCTGACTCAGGTCAGCTATTAAACGATGATGAATTTGAACGTATCTTCAACTGCTTCTATCAAGCGGAAAATTCAAAAACTTATCAGGGATATAGTACGGGCATCGGATTGCACTTAACACGGCAGCTGGTGGAAATGCATAAAGGGAGTATCCGTGTAGAAAACATCGCGGATTGGGGTTATGCCTTTGTCATTGAAATCCCACTCGATTCGGATCAAGAAAGTACCGTACATATTAAAGAACATACGCCTGGCAATCGCCCACAACCATTTGTATTAACTTCGCCCTTCGGAAAAAGAAGAAAGATAGCTAAAACTGCTAAACGGATCCTTGTTGTAGATGATGATATTGATATCCGTGAGTTTTTGAGACGAGAGCTTTCTCCGGCTTATTTGGTTAACACCTATGCCAATGGCGAAGACGCTTATAAAAGTATGTTAAATGCGGTTCCTGACTTGGTAATCAGCGATGTTATGATGCCTATTATGGATGGAATGATCCTTTGCAAAAAAATACGTGAAAATCCGCTGACGCATCATGTACCGATTGTACTTCTGACAGCAAAAGGCGAAGACAATCACCAATTACAGGGTTTGGGACTGGGGGCAGACCTCTATATCGTTAAACCATTTAATATGGATGTTCTGACTGAAAACATTAAGAGTTTACTTAGAAACCGGGAGATTGTTCGTGTTAATGAACGTGAGGCACATTTGCAAGGCACCTATATTTCAAAAGTCAATCTGAAGAGCTCGATGAGAAATTATTAGAGAAAGTGCACCAACTAATTGAAGAGCACATCGCTAATCCTTCTTTAAGTGTGGAAATGATTGCATCTGAAATTGGCATTAGCCGAGTGCACCTACATCGAAAATTGAAAGAACTTACACATTTAACAACCAAAGACCTGATAAAAAGCATCCGTCTGAAACAGGCAGCCGCTTTACTAAGCTCTAAAAAACTAACGGTATCTGAAGTAGCCTATGCCGTTGGATACAACGATGTTAATAGTTTCTCGCTTGCCTTTAAGACGCTTTATGGCCTCGTACCCAAGGAGTTTGCCATGCAGAAAAATACGTAATATGTAACGTCATCAGACTTCGCATAAACGCTGCAAGTCTGATGACGTATATTTTTATTCGATGTCCCAGAATACGCGAACCGATAAATTATCGCCTCCCATGGCAGCAACCGCAGCTTGATAATTCGTTGGATTCTCTGACATTTCATCGTCTGGATAAGCCATGCGCCTTACAAAACCACCGTTAAGGTTATTATTATATCGATTAGGTGTCAATGCTGGAAAACCACTCCTTCGAAAGTTTGCAAAGGATTCGGTTCCATTTCCTATATTGGAGATCCAATATTGCGTATTGATAAGTTCCAATGCATTAGCTGTGTTAAATACAACTTGCGGATGATTAATATAGCTCTCCTTTTCCTGCTCGCTAATCGCGTTATCAGGTGTGTTTGGATAGAGCGACCACTGATCCATGCTGGCACGAATCCCTTCTTCATAATAGGCTTGTGCCGAACCATTTATCCAATTACGATGGGCCGCTTCGGCCATCAACAATTTTGTTTGCGAATGCGTGATATAAAAAAGAGGCGCGAATGGATTGCCGATAATAGCATAATTAAGCTGTGAATAATTAAAGCCTGTACCTGCCCGACCACGGAAATTTGGATGTTGAGCCACGTTATTTTGATCATAACCGACAGGAAATCCGAACTGGTTAGCAAGCGTTACGTCGGGTACCGAACTAAGTACGGCATTCGGGTCCGCATATTTACCCGCAATATACTTAGCGCGGGGATCTTCGGTGGACTTTAATTGATTGACGAAGGGTTCCGCCAAGTAATAATAGTAGGCATTCACAACCGGCCCATCGTTAAGTGTACTGTTGTAGGCATTTGTAAAGACCATATAGGCATCATCCTCATTCGATTGCATCACACCACCATCAACCGCCTCTTGCACGATTGAGCGGGCTTTTTCCGGATCAACTTTTGTATAGCGCATTCCAAGTCGCAACAATAACGAGTTTCCCAAACGTTGCCATTTTGCAACTTGTGCTGCAGCTGAGCCCGTGGCTCCATAGAAAAAATCTTCAGTAACGTAATCAGCTGCCGGGTCCATACTCGCAATAGCGGATTTCAATTCATTATAAAGGTCTTCATAGATTGCCCTGTCGTCATCGTAAATTGGGTAAAAAATAATCTGCTGATAGGCTTTTCCGGCCTCGCTATATGGTACATCCCCATAAGTATCCACCAAGGTCATAAATACATAAGCTTTCCATATGCGCATCATGCTCATCAAATTGACTCGCGCTGGCATCTCTTGCGCTATTTGAATGGCTTCAACTAACAATTTAACCGCATTCTCATAACAACTATTCCACTTTGGGATATTGAAATTGTTATTGTCTTCATTGAAATTGAAACCTGCTGTGGCGCCCAGGTTATATGCATTCACAAACTGTTGAACAATGGTTTGCTCGCCTTCCCAAGCGCCAACATGAGTTAACCTTTCGGCATTGGAAAACAACAGGGCCGGATCGATATTGGTTACTCCATATTCGTTGGTATTTACTGTTTCAAAATTCTTATCGCACCCGCTTAACGCCCAACATATCGTTCCTAAAAGGGTTAAATATTTTATCTTTTTCATGATGGTTAGAATATAATGTTTAAGTTGAAAGCATAATTTCGTGTCGTGGGCACGGTTGCTTGCTCATACCCCACTCGATTGTCGCCCGAAGAGGCGAACGCCTCGGGATCATAGTCTGGTAAGTCCTTATATAAAAGTGCGACATTTCGACACGAAGCCGTCAACGTAAGACCTTTGATGAAACCGAATTTATTTTTCACATAGTCACTTAAGTTATAGGTTAGCGCAATGTTTCTGAACTTAATAAAGTCAGATTTGAAAATAAAAGGATCTGCAATCTGTAGGTTGCGATAATCCGTATAAAAGTCTTGAGGGTTAACTGCAATTGTATTTTTTTCGCCATTCCGGTACACACCATCAAATACAACACCATTTTCGCCTTCGCGGCGACCAATCAGTGATGCCTTGGTGTGCCCTTGTCGCAAGCCGTTCAAGGCGCTTGAGGACAAAACCTTTCCTCCCGCTTTGAAATCGAAGTGCATGGAAAGACTCAGGTTCTTATAGGTAAAGGTGTTGGTCCAACCACCAACCCATTTTGGAAGGGCGCTTCCAAAATTTACAACCGGTCCCTGAAGCAGACGTCCGTTATCATTCAAAAGTATTTCCCCATTTTCGTTTCTTAGATAGGTATTGGCTGACAGCTGATTCAAGGGTAATCCTACCTCATACACCAAGGCTCCAATAAATTCATTTCCTTCGAAACGTTGAGCTACAAATCGGTCAGTACCGGGAGCGATAGACAGCACCTTCGTAGTATTTAATGATGCGTTGAAGGAACTTGTCCATCGGAAATTATCCCGCTTCACAGGGATTACTTCTAACATAAACTCCATACCCCGATTTTGCAGCGAACCGACATTTTGCTGCGTATCTGTATAACCTGAGGCATTCGAAATTTGTACGGGTAAAATCTGATCGGTTGTCACTTTTTCATAAGCAGCGATATCAAAACTTAACCGGCTATCAAAGAACCTCAACTCAAGACCAAGTTCTCGTTCTTCGACACTGAAAGGTCTCAATAACGCATTCGGCGAGCGCGTACCTAATATGGTACCCAATGTCCTTCCATGTAACTGATTAGGTAATATATCATAAAAAAGATGGTTGGAAAAAGGAGGGATTCCATTAGCACTACCTACTTGGGCCCATGATCCTCTTAGCTTACCATAAGAAAGCCACGACTGCTCCTTCATTAGTTCAGAAAAAATGAAACTACCGGATACCGATGGATAAAACTCGCTGTTCGCCTCTGGGTTCAACACGGAAAACCAATCCTGCCGACCTGTCAAATTAACGTATAGCATGCCTTTATACCCGAATTCTGCAAATGCGTAGAGCGAATTGGTTTGATCACGAAAGATGGTATAGTTATTAATCGTTTTATTAATGCCGTTTTGAATAGAATAGAGGTCCCTAACCGTAAAATCCTCTACTTCATCAATAAAAGTTCCGACATCGCGTTTAAAAATATTTCCCCCGACGCTTAAATCAATTGAAAAATCGCCGAATTCCTTACTTGCACCTACAAGAAAGTCTGTATTTATTTCGGTACCTTTCGCCTGCTCAATATGATACATCCCATTAAAACCTGGTCCTTGCCCGTTATTGTTAAATGGTGTAGAAGTTCCTCTTCCGGTAGGCGTATTAAATTCAAGCTTAGAAACGGAATAATCGTAATTATATCTTCCTTGCACATATAACCAATCCATAACATCATATCTCAAGGTTGCTGTTCCGAGAAAGCGATCCCGATCGTTTAGGATAAACTCCCTGCCTTTGGCAAAATAGGGGTTCAATAAGGTGCCTTGAAATCCGGACGTCTGTCGCTCGGTTCCATTTTCGGCAACTGCGCTCTCCCGAAAGGCTGCAAGCGGGATAGATGTAGACATTCGGGTGAGAAAGTTGGGTGCTCCCGGCCCCTGTGCCCCGACTTGTGGTGGATTCTCATTATTCTCTTTTGTGTAATTCGCGTTGAAGGAGAAATGCAGCTTTTTAGTTAGATCGTGATTTAGACCCAAATTGAAGATGCGTTTCGTATACCGATTATCGGGTGCGGGGGTAATGCCTTTTGCGCCTGAATTGGAAAAAGATGCTCTGAAATTACCTTTATCACTCCCCCCTGACAACGCAACGGTATTAGTGAACACTGTACCATCCCTGTAGAACTCTTTGATGCGATTTGGGTTTGGTGCGTACGGACGCATAACCCCATCAAAATTGACAATTGGCTCTCCGTCCATCCTACTCCCCCAGCCTAACATACCTGTTGAAATAGCGCTACCCACATCCGTAGGTCGCTGTCCACCCTGTCCCTGGCCGAATTCCTGTTGAAAATCAGTAAAGTCCAACACGCTATTAACCGTGAAATTTGACGTATATTCGATACCTATCCCTTGATCACGTTGACCATTTTTCGTGGTAATAATAATTGCACCGTTAGCAGCTCGAGAGCCGTATATCGCTGCAGCCGTAGCACCTTTCAAGACAGTCATACTTTCAATATCGTCCGGGTTAATCTGCTGCATGTTATCGCCGAGATCGTAAGCTGGTTGCCATCCGTTCGAACTACGGGCTCCCTGATCCATCGGTAGTCCATTGATCACAATGAGAGGAGAGTTTGCAGCACCCGCAAACGCTGATTGCCCCCGTAAGCGTATTTTAGTACTGGATCCGGCACCGGCAGCTGGCGGAGATATATCCAATCCAGCAACCTTGCCTTCCAAAGACTCCATTACATTGACTGTTCTGTTCTGTAGCAAATCCTGGCGTTTAACCGTCTCCGCCGAATAACCCAGTTTCTTTGATTCTTTCTTAATCCCAAGCGCTGTAACGACAACCTCCTCCATGCTCCTTGATTCGGCGGTTAATTGTATGTTAACTACCATTTGGTTCTGCAGCGTTAATTCCCGTGGCTGGTATCCGATCAATGAAAACACCAAAATATCGCCATTGGATGCGTTGATACTGAAATTGCCATTTGCATTGGTCGCCGTTGCGGTTCGGGTGCCCTTAACCTGTACGGTAACTCCTTCCAAGGGTGTACTTTCAGAATCCCTTACCTGACCGCGTACCGGTTTTTCTTGTCCCTGCAAAAAGGCAGGAATAATTCCCATCATGCCCACCATGGTGAGCACCTTGAGAAAAACCAACACCCTATCCCCTATAGGAAGTCGGTTTCTTTGTTTAATGTTACTGTTATTCATCATTTTTAAATTGGTTTATAATATTGTGGAGGTTTAACCTAGAAGGACAAACAAAAAGAGGAGATCCTTTAAGATTGATTCAATGAGGTTTATGCTTTGCTAATTACGGAGGCAGGTGGTCGTTTTATTAAGTATCGTTTTGACACTTATAAAATCAGAAACCACGAATTGCCTAAGTAAAATAATAAGATACTATGTGCTAAACGGATGGGTTATACGCAACCGTATTACGCAACGTTCCAATCGGTTCAATTGTAATAAGAATTTCGTCTTCCGGAAGTAGTGTAAAATCACTTGGGGGCACTAAACAGGTACCTGTCATGAGAAAACTGCCGTCCTTGAATGTAGATTCCCTGTAAAGATAGGACACGAGCTCCGTCAAGGGGCGTTTTATTCGGCTTATTGCCACCGAATCGCGGAACATCAGTTTTCCTTCCCTTAAGATATCCATTTCGATTAATGTACCGGGGTCTAACGGTGAAGCAGGAACATACAGACAAGGCCCCAGTGCAGCACTTCGGTCATAAACCTTTGCCTGTGGCAGGTACAGAGCATTTTCTCCCTCAATGCTACGCGAGCTCATATCATTCCCAACAGTGTAACCTTCTATAGTTCCATATGAATTAATAAACAAGGTCAGTTCGGGCTCGGGAACGTTCCATACGGAGTCCTTCCTGATGCTGACAGCTCCCTTATGTCCGGAGACTTTGTGCGGGAAGGCTTTAAAAAACAGCTCAGGTCGTTCGGCATGATATACCCGATCATACAGGTCGGCCCCACCGGAATCCTTCGCTTCTTCCATCCGTGCTTCCATACTTCTTAAATAAGTGACACCCGCTGCCCAGACTTCCTGCGAACCTATTGGAGGCAAAACACCTTCCTCCAATAAGTTTTTAGCCTTTCCTTCTGCTATTGCGGGTGCGGTGTTAAGCTGTGATTTCAAATAGCCATAGAGATTCTGTCTATTGATCAACTGATCCCAGTTGCCAGGTATGACATGATAACTATTGTCTACCTTCAATATGTTTTCTGTTTTCGTTTTATAGAGGTTCATATGTAAATATTTATCTTTTAAAGGCCATACCTGCCTACCGGCAGGCAGGTGGAATATCCACTTTATTTTCACCGGTATTCGAGTAAGCTGTGCCACATGGATATTTCATAAGCAATACGTGTTATCAACATTAAATGTCGGCTTTCGTTAGCTGTCCGTTTACATGGCGCCAAATAGACTCCAGGTTTTTGTTTTGCAACGCTGTCGGCAACAAAGATTGCGGATAATTTTGATAGGAAACAGGCCGTGTAAACCGGTAAATTGCCTGTGTGCCAACCGAGGTACTCCGGCCGTCCGTGGTGGCTGGAAATGGCCCCCCGTGTACCATAGCATGGCACACTTCCACACCCGTTGGAGCACCATTGATAATCAGTCGGCCAGCCTTTTGTTCCAACACCTGAAAAAGTCTATTAAAGTTTTTGGTATCCTCCTCCGTGCACCATACGCTAACTGTTAGCTGTCCGCTTAACAAAGCGGCAATTTGTAGAAATTCTTCTTCGTTTGCTGCAATTACCAATATGGATGCCGGGCCAAAGTACTCCTTGCTGAATAAAGCCTGTGAAAGGAAATTGCTACCACTGACTTGGACCGCAGTTGGCACCGGTTGTTCGGTATCCGTTACTTCTGCGTTTCCACCAGCAAGTACAAAAGCTCCTTTTGCAGCTTTCAACTGTGCTATACCCTCGCAATAAGCTTGATAAATGCCAGCACTCAACATACGATGCAACGATTGTCCTTGAAGCTCCTCAGCATAAAATTTCAAAAATTTCGCCGTATCTTCCGAATCAATCAACACGAGCAATCCGGGATTCGTACAAAATTGCCCAGCTCCAAGCAGATTGGATGCGGCCAGCATCGCCGCTGTTTTTTCACCCTGTTCAGCTAATCGACCCGGTAATAGAAACACAGGATTAATACTACTCATTTCTGCGTAAACAGGGATCGGAGCAGCGCGGCGCGTAGCAGCTTCGTATAAAGCCATACCACCTGTATAAGAACCCGTGAAACCGACTGCTTTGACTGAAGGATGGCTCACGATCTTTATTCCAATAGCTTGCGATGTAAGCCATAAAGAGGCAAAAACACCGTCAGGCATTCCTGTCTTATGTGCTGCTTTTGCGATACATGCAGCGGTTAGCTGCGCGGTTTGCGGTTGATTTGGATGAACTTTATAGAGCACCGGGCAACCTGCAGCAAGTGACGAGATCGTGTCGCCACCTGCTACTGAGAATGCGAAAGGAAAATTACTTGCCCCGTAAACGCAAACCGGTCCTAGCGGAACCTGCATCTGTCGAATATCCGGTTTTGCAACAGGCGTCCTATCGGGAATAGCCGTATCGATAATAGCATTGACCCAAGATCCTTCTTTTAGCAGATCTGCAAACAGCTGAATTTGAAATAAGGTCCGATCCAATTCACCGTGGAGCCTAACCTCAGGAAGATGAGATTCCCGACTACAGGTTTCTATTAACTTCTCGCGGTCATTAGCAAGTTCTATGGCGATCTGTCGAAGGAAACCCTCTCTCGACTGATTTGACAAACATCGGTAAACCTCAAATGCGGAAGCCGCTTTTTCGATATCCTGTTCTACTGCTGCCCAGTCCTTTGGTCTGTAATGATTAACAGCATCTAATGTATCCATAATACAATCGGTTTTTTTATACTAAGTAAAAAAGGGATAATCGGGCGTGGCATATTTTTTCATCCCTTCCTCGTTGATATCTACACCGATACCGGGAACCTCCCGAAGTTTGATAAAGCCATCTTCTACCATCGATCCGTCAAAAGTGACAATATCCTTAAACATTGGGTCGGTATGAAAGTAGCTCTGCCATTCCAAAATCATAAAATTCGGTACCGATGCGCAGACATGGCATGAGGCCATTGCCCCCAAGAAAGACGCCACCATATGCGGAGCAAATGGAACGTAATAAAGATTGGCCAAGTTAGCAATTCGTTGACCTTCTCCAAGCCCCCCTGCTTTTTGAAGGTCCGGCATAATGATATCCGCTGCACCCAGCTCAAGTAAGCGCCTAAAACCATAAGCCAGATAGAGATTTTCACCCGCACAGATAGGAGTCGATGTACTATCGGCAATAAGCTTATAAGCCTCCGCATTTTCGGCAGGTATAGGCTCTTCCAGCCACATGAGATTTAAATGTTCCAAACGTTTTGCCACTTGCTGCCCGGTAACCAAATCGTAACGTCCATGCATATCACAGCAGATATCAATATCCGGACCAACAGCTTCACGAGCCGCGGTCACCTGATCGACCATCGTTGTAACTCTTTAGGACTAGCTGTCCAGTTATACTGATCGTATTTATTGGGATCATTTCCTTGATCAAGATCAAATTTAATCGCTGTGAAACCCATTTCTTTAGCTTTGGAAGCTGCGTTCGCAAAATCTTGCGGTGTTGGTAAATTTTGCTGATAAAGCGCCGTATCGCAATACACACGTATTTTATCTCGGAATTTGCCACCAAGCAATTGATATACCGGCACGCCGAGCGCCTTTCCAGTAATGTCCCAGAGTGCTGTTTCAATGGCAGATAAAACAGCGATGTACATCCCTGCCTGAGCACCCTGAAAGATGCCTGATTTCCGCAGATCCTCAAAAATCCTGTGTACATTAAGTGGGTTTTTCCCAACGAGTCTGCGCTCGAGCAATTTTACGAAATGATAGGTCCCTGGCACCGCATCAACCCCTTCTCCGCAACCATAAATACCTTGATCCGTTTTTATTTTGACAAAAAGCCCGGAACCATACCTTATAAAGGCGCATGCTACTCCGGTAATTTTAAGGGAGGAGGGCGCCGATTCTCTTGACGATCGTTCCGCCGATTGCAGGAGTGCACTTCCGAAAGTATCCGATAAAGGGCTTAAGGCAGCTCCCATTACCATGGCTTTTTTAAAAAAAGCTCTTCTTGTTTTATTTGACATCGTTATTTAAAATTAAGGTGAATAAGGCGCCTACCAAGTGCGCTGTTTGAGTAGTTCATTTATCTGTTCTTTAGGTACGGGAAGTTTATCAGCATTCGCATCAAGCCACTGCCAAAAATCCTTTTCTATTTCGTCCGACCAACGCGTATCAATCTCACCAGGGGTATATTTCTGCTCGCGTAAGCGTTGATGACCAAACATATCACGTAAACGAACCACTTCAGAAGTACGGACAACCTTCTCGGCCAAGTGGGGTGGAATAAATATAACTCCTCCATCCCTACCCAGCACCACATCTCCAGGCATAACGGTTGCTTTACCAATCCGAGTAGGTATGTTTATTCCCACTAAGGTGGTATTTAATCGCCCCTTTGGATCATTAAGGTGATGAGAAGGGTGATATGATCGGTAGAATGAGGTAAAAGCACCGATCTCTTTTAAACCTCCGATATCACGTAGCGCGCCATCATACACTACACCATTTCCGGTTTTTGCATAAATGGAGTTACCTAAGTTGTCTCCTACTGTTGGGCCATCAATATGGGCACCAAATTGATCAACCACATACACATCTCGCTTAGTAAGTAGGTCTATTGTCCAGGAGTTTTGCGATTTTATCCGACCATCCTGATTATGTCCACGTTCATCAATCGCACGATGGATATCCGGTCGTCCCGGAACAAAAACGGCAGTCACCGCTCTACCAACCAACACGCTATCCGGATTGATGCTCAACCAACCGTCCTCGTACTGGTAGTTATAGTTTTCATTGCGTAATACAGCCCAAGCTTCTTCTAGGGTAACCAATTTCATGCGATCTAAAAGTTCGTCGGAAACTTTTGGACGTCCGTCCTCAAAACGCTCGCCTTGCCATTCCGGTGTTAAA
Organism: Olivibacter sp. 47; assembly: GCF_030372825.1. NCBI lineage: Bacteria > Pseudomonadati > Bacteroidota > Sphingobacteriia > Sphingobacteriales > Sphingobacteriaceae > Olivibacter > Olivibacter sp. 47. The sequence continues at coordinate 2,055,236 of NZ_JAUCNR010000001.1, read as the reverse complement.
AAGATTAGTTCCCCTTTGCTGATTTGCTGTCCAAAGATGGAATGTCCCTGAAAGATGCTCACACAAACTGTCAGTATTAATATGCTAAAGTGCTTCATAAACTGTTTTGTTTAAAGGTTTGTTATTGATTGTCAATTTCGGTACGCCGATTCTTCAGGGGGCGTGAACGCCACCATAAGGCAAGTGACGAGCCCGTAATATTCATAATTGGTGAGAATACGGCAGATGCTAAGCCAACCGTAGATAACTTACCCATTGCCAAGGCTAAACTCGACCCTAAGCCCGCATTTTGCAAACCAACTTCGATTGCAATTGTGCGACAGTCCTTTTCATCCATCCGCAACAAACGCGCAAGCCAATAACCAAGCACATACCCACTCGTGTTATGCAAGAGCATCGCCAACACCAAGGCAGGCCCGACAATCAACAGGTCCTTTTGGCCAGCAGCGGTAATCACAATGATGATCAGTGCAATACCAGCCATGGATAATACAGGCATAATATCATCTAACCACTTCGCTTTCCCGTGTAGAAATCGATTAAATAACAATCCAGCCAATACAGGTATGATGACAATTTTGGTAATATCCCAAGCCATATCCCAAAAATCAATCGATACATACTGCCCCGCAAGCAACTGCATAAATAAGGGTGTCATTAGGGGCGCCAACAGCGTCGAGACAGCGGTGAGCGTCACGGAAAGCGCGAGGTTTGCGCGCGCTAAATAGGTCATCACATTAGAAGCTAATCCGTTTGGACAGCTGCCAATCAAAATGATTCCGGCCGCTATTTCTGCGGGGAAATTGAAGATACGGGTAATGGCAAAAGCTACCGGGGGCATTACCATGTAATGACATAGTACTCCTACAATTACACCTTTAGGCATTTTAACAACACCGACAAAGTCTTTTACACTCAACCCTGTCCCCATTCCAAACATAATAATCTGCATGAGCGGCACGATAAGCGCTGAAAGACGAAAATCTCCTACACGGATAAAAAATTGCGGATAATACATCGATACGCTCACTGCAGCAAATATCATTACGGTAAAAGAATAGCCTTTTAACAAGGAATAATAACGCAGTCCAAAAGCGACTGAGAGAAAAAAACCCATCAGCAGCCAGCCGCCGAAGCTATGAGACCCTTTCAGGGTTGCAATAAGAAATGCTGATAGGAAGAGACATCCTATAATAAAGAACACGATGGGTATGCCTTTTTTTGTCATGTGATTTTAATTGATTGTCATGATAAATAGCTAGTTAAGGCACACGAGCATTATTCATATCGGTGCACCTTCTTAAATGAAAGCGTTACTTATGGTCCCATAGTACCTCCTTGATATTGGTTTATAATTAGGAAAAGAATACCCTTGCTGTAATTTATGGCATTCAGCTATAATTGTTAGGCAATTGTACTTAAGAAAAAAGAAAAGGCTGAAAATTTATGTTACAAAAAGGCCTTTAAATGTTACATAAAAATCAAATAATTGTAAATCAAACAATTAAAATAAAAGAATCGCTTAAACAGGCTTAAAAGGCACGATTAAAACCATTGTATTCAAATCGCAAGAAATTGTTTTGTTGTAAAAGAAGGAAACAAAATTATTCCTTAACAATTAAGGCATATTCTTCTTGTCTATTGTCCAGGCAGGTGATTTAGAAAGCCCTGATGGATTGCCCGTAAATAACCTGGCTGCTTCACGGTCGTCTTTTAACTGCCATTTGAACCAATTGGTTGCCACCCATGCGAATTCGCCGCCATGAGGTCGGCTATACGTTCCGCCATGTCCGACGTCCATGTTTGCAACAAAAACAGGTACATGATTGATTTGCTTAAAATCATCCATTCCGTTCTGATAAGCGATGTCTGATTCACCACCTAACAAGTAGAGAGTGGGCGTATGTATTTTCTTAAGCTGATCTTTACTTAACACCGGAAGCACGGGCATCCCTTTCTTCGGATCGTCAAAAATACCGCTATTGCAGACAACTAGTGTAGTAACACGCTGATCGTCAGCAACCTCTAATGCTTGCAGACCTCCACACGACATACCACTTACAGCTATTTCGGTTGTATCCAATTTATTATAATAAGGGCTCTTCTCCTTATCGTTTTGCGTAATGGCCCAGTCAATCGCATCCAATAGTTTTGATGATTGTGAACTACGCTTTACCTGTTCCCCTGTTTCTTTGGGCATGGTACCAATGGCAATAACTAAAAAGCCATGGGAAGCGATTTCATTTAAAAAGTTTATATGTTCCCAAGGAGAATCGTAACAGGCACCGTTACCCCAAACAATGATCGGCAATTTATTCCTTTCATTAAATATACGCATATCTTTCGGTCTAAAGATGGTATGCGTTGGCAACGACGCTTCTGTAATCATCACTGCGCTATACCTTCCTGTCCCCCCCTGTTCGACAGTTCTTATATTGATTACTTGACAAAAAGATGTTTTCGCCGTGCTAAAGATGGCTAACACCACGATCATTGTCCACATTTTTTTTAATTGTTTCATACTTTAGTTTATTTATATTATAATGGTAATTGTTGCTTGCTCAACTTAAAATTTCATCCTATACAAAGGCCTCTTTATCAAGGTCACGTATTAGCTAGCTAAAGATAACAATGGTGATTGAGCACTTTGGCGAGTATTGTTTAAACCTTTAGCAAAAATGTTTAATTTAAGATCAATAAGCGGTCTTTTTTAACGAATTGTCAAATCGCTTTAATATGCAAGGCTATATTGCATATTTGAGCAATTTATCTAAGTTTGTTTATATTTAAACGCGGCAGAGCTCGATTTCAATTAATGGCAATGCCAATTTGTTTCAAAAACTCAGTTATTCTAATAGAGAAGATAGCCCTAAATGATAAAACGATGCATTTTTTTGTGGACATTGCTTTGCAGCTTTTTACTTAGTCTATCCGCGCAGGAAAATTCGCTCGCCGAGTATTTAAAAAAAGCGTATACAGCTCGTTTAAAGGCCAATTACGATCTGAATCTTAGCACCTTAAAAGAAGCCGAACAACTGAAAGGACATCCACAGGATCCGGTTCTGTTAGCTAAACTTAATACAGAACTTAGCAAGCAATATCTTGTGAATGCCGACTATAGTAAGGCTAAGGAGTATGCAAATAAATGCTTACAGCTCGGCCAACGCATCAAGAATAGAACGGTAGAAGCTTACGGGTATCTTGCAATTGCAACCTATTATAATTACCTCGACATCGGGGACTTGGCCGTAAGTAATGCCCAAATAGCCCTAAAACTAGCTAAAAATTGGGATTACTCGCTAAAATCCCGAGCTTATTACATCTTATATGGTGTTTATTCCAGTTGGGATGATGAGGTATTGAGTAAAAAGTATGCACAACTTACCATTCTTACGGCAAGGGAAAATGCCGACAATGAGATGCTTGCCAATGCATATACTGCCTATGCTACAGCGATGCAATTTCATTATGAAAAGACAAAGAAGCGCCAATATTTGGATAGCATGAAGTTGTATCTTCATAAATCGGCAAGCGTTTATAAAAAATCGCCGGAGCAGGTAGGTGTCCGTACTTATTCGATAGCTAATATTAATCTGGCTAATTATTTCTTTGAATACCAGCCGCTCCATAAGCAATCTACTCAGGACAGTATTCTTTTTTATGCAGATATTGCCAAAAAGCTTGCAAAAGCTTCTGATAAAAACTACACGATTACCGGCAATGTAAACGGTCTTTTGGCAGAAATAGCCAGTTTACAAGGTAAAAGCCGACTCGCTGAGACTTATTTAATGGATTCTTATACCCAGCTCACAAAAGCGGCAACTCCTTCGTATTATACGTTTTCCAATGTAGCACAAGGACTCAGTGATTTATACGCTAAAAGAGGAGATTTCAAAAAAGCCTTATTCTATCAAAAGAAAAAAGAAGTTTTTACTAACAAAATCTTTGATGAGCGAAAGATGCTCCAAGCAAAAAAACTGGAGGCGCAGTATGAGAACAGTAAACTATCAGAGGATATAAAAATAGCCGCTCAGAAGGCGGACAGTCAGAGGACACAAAACCTTTTATTAACTGGTATTTGTCTTCTTTTAGTGATTAGTATCTGCTTATTGGTAAACTCCTTTAAAAGCAAAACAAAACTACAGGAAGAAAAATCTCGACGTCTACAACAAGAAAAACAGGAGGCCGAGCGTAATGCCGAGCTCGGATTGAAAATGCAGGCAGAAGAGCAAGCGCGTTTACAAGCCGAACAGCAACTCTTATTATTACAAAAAGACCAGATGCAGAAAGAAGCCATGGCTGATGCATTGCAAATTGAGCGCAAAAACCGCCTCCTCCTTCAAATGAAAGATAAGCTACAAAAACTGGAAACGGAACAAAACAGGGGTTATGTAGAAAAAATCATCAAGGAAGAGATGCGCTTGGAGGAAACTGTTGAGCGATCTGCCAAAGAGTTTGAAAGCATCAACCCTGCGTTTTTTAGTAAACTAAAAGAAATGTCCAATGATAAGCTCACCCCTCTTGAACTGAAACATTGCGCATACTTACGGCTCCAACTAAACACGAAAGAAATTGCCGCGGCTTTTTATATTGAACCTAAAAGCGTACGCGTGAGCAAATACCGCATCAAACAAAAAATCGGATTGGACAAAGACACCGATCTAGATCGCTTCTTACAAGAATTGAGCTAGGTGCTATTGTTTGGCAAGAAACAAACACATCATCCTTATTACCAATCATTTAACGCAAAGACAATTAACCTTGTAGTCACTTTGTAGTCGCTACTTTTGCAACATGTAGTTACTTTGCAACGTTCTTAACTTTTGAAATAGGGTTGTCAGCGGTAGCTTTGGTATCGCCCCGTTAAAAAACACTGGATTAAAATGGTGAAAACCAATAGACCTTTTAAATAAAACAGAAAATGAGCAATCCAACGTCAAAATTACCCTTCTTAGAAATCGTTGAATGGGCCGAACAGGATCCCAATATGATGATGTGGAAGATTGCTGATGGAGACAAAGAAATAAAAAATGGCGCTAAGCTACTTGTACGCGAAAGTCAGTCAGTTTTATTCATAAACGAGGGGACTATTGCTGATGTTTTTATGCCGGGCACTTATACACTCCATACGCAAAACGTTCCTGTGTTATCACGCCTTAAAGGGTGGAAATATGGATTCGAGAGCCCCTTCAAAGCGGATGTTTATTATTTCTCTGTCAAACAATTTGTGAATCTAAAATGGGGTACTCCAGCGCCTATCATGCTACGCGATGCGCAGTTCGGGCAGGTACGAATTCGCGCCTTTGGCACATATAATGTACGTATTACAGACATTACAAGATTCTTTAAAGAATATGCAGGTACTTATCACCAGCTTACGGTCTTTGAGTTTGAGCGACAACTCCGTGATTTTATTGCTCCCCAGTTTGGTGAAGCTTTAGCACTTTCTAATATTTCTGTATTAGACATTGCTGGCAATATTTCCTTACTCAATAAAAAAATCGCCCCACTGATTCAGCCATATTTTGAAACTTTTGGTATTGAAATCACTCAATTTACCGTTACGTCCGCTACCTTGCCCGATGAAGTTACCCAATATTATGATAAAGTAACGGGTATGAATATGGTAAGCGGTGACGTAGATCGATTCCAAAAATTCAATACCGCGATTGCTATTAGCCAAGAAAGCAGCCCTGCTCAGCAAGGGGCACAACAGGGAATTGCAATGGGCATATTAATGGGACAAATGCAGGCAACGCAGCAAAATCAAACAAATTCGAAAATAAACTCACAAGACAACACCGTAAACTCTTCCGAAACGCAAGATGAATCGGTCGTGAAATTGAAAAAGATTAAAACTCTTTTCGAAAGTGGCTTAATTGACGAAGACGAGTATAAAGCAAAAAAAGCAGAAATACTATCCAAGTTGTAAACAACAATTCTATATGGAGAAACCGCTATCAATTGTTGAACGCATGGAACAACTTGCCCTTCAACAGAAACGGGAAAAATTTACTGAAAAAGAGGCAGGCGTAACAATTATTATCTGCCCGAATTGTGGAAGCGGAAGGGCCAAAGAGGATGGTCTTACCCGATGTGCCTACTGTGGATTTGAATTTTTAACGCAAAAACTAAGTAATGGGATTCATCTAAAGGATCACGACAATTCAAAATAAACAAGACTGTGATGAACTTTTTCAATCTTTATAAAAAGAACAAAAGTAGTACTACCAACACAAATACCGCAAATGACGTTGACGCCGACACATCCTTAGTTCAAAGGTTACAAACATTTTTGGGTAAACTATACCAAAGAGCAGAAGAAATGCATTCGGAAATACAGGTATCCGGACAACGCATTGCTGATGCAGACAAAGATCCTTTTAAAAGAAGCTTTTTACAATTTAAGGCGGGTATGATAGCCCAATTCACCGCCATTATACAAAAAGGGTCTAATACCTATCAAGAGGAGGTTATACCCAAAGTGTCAACTATGGAATTGGTCAAAATCTCCCAGATTTTTAACGACTGGCACGTTGGCGTTCTGAACATGATGACTTCCGCCTTTGACCAGATAAGCGAACGCGATCTGGAAAAAGAGTATGCTGATATCATGAAAACATATACACATTATAAAGATCATTTTCATTGCAAACAATGCGGAGGTAAATTGGAAATTTCAACATTCTATTTTACAGCAACCTATATCGCTTGCCCCTATTGTCGAACACAAAACACCTTTGATCCAGGCACCCAAGTTCGTTTGGTGGAACATTTAGCGCGCCCATTAGCTGAGCTGCGTTGCAATGAGCTCTATGAGCGTTATCAAGAGCATCGTCGTGCATTTGGTACAGACAGCGCCAAAGAGAAGTATCAACTATATCTTCAGGCGCTTATAGATGAAATGAATCGTATACTACCCGGCCTAACTGCTCAACATCAGAATTTTTATGATCGCCTATTAAGCGATTATGAGCGCTTCGAGCAATTTAGATAACAGTAGATAATCAAACAATTTTTAATTATCAAAATTCAATAACCATGTTTAAGAAACTTTTCAAAGGACTCACCGACAATCTGGAAGATATGGCGAAGAAAGCGGTGACAGAACAGCAAAATTCAAACACCAATAATAACAAAGACTTGTTTGATGCGTATATGCAAGGCAATTATCAGAAAGCTTTTGACACAGGCGCGGCTTCGGCGGGTTATTCAACCATGAACACCGCAACAGAAGACCCGAATGATCCGCAACTACAACCCGTGCATGGCGTTACGATATTCGACTATGCCGTAGGTGCCGCAAAGCTCGGAGAGGGTTGTACCGAAGAACAGATTTGTCGTGCCCTTGGCATAGAAAGACCCATGTGGGATGAGGCACAAGTCACTTGGAATAATCGGATGCGAGATGACAAATCCTTTAACGTAGTTAGTGTTTATTCCAAATATTTTGGTATGGTAAAAGAACATGAGAAACTTGGCGTACTTCAGCCTGATAACGCGCCCGCTACACAAGTGGAATCAGAAACTGCGAAGGCTAATCTTCAACGTCTGGAAACGGACAAGTATTATTTTTTGAAATTCAAGGGGCTATGCAGGCAGCCTACGACAATGGAATAGACGGTGCCCAATGGCTCATTGATGAACTCGGTCTAACGGTATCACAAGTTAACAGTGCAGGTACACAATGGATGAACGATTTTAATATTATGGCTCAATGATAGATTATCAAGACCAAAAAAAGAAGGAATACAGTGAACGATTTTCGAGTGAATCAGGCGCAAACGGCATTGTAGACGACATTAAGTTCTAGAACTTCTATCTTCCGGATCTAACTTTTTGTTAGATCCGGAAGATAAATTATAGCCTTCAACCTACCTGGTTTTTTACTTCTTGCCAGGGCATTCATTTAAACCGCTACTTTTTATCTGCTTATTTTTTACGATAACGTTATCGTAAAAAAACAGGCCGTTTTGCCCTTCATTCAAAACATATTCACCGTATTTTGCCGTTGATTATCAATAAGTAGTTCTGATGAAGCCAGGCTTCGCTCGGATTATAACTGATTACTACCAATCTTAAATGTAACTTAAATAGATTAATTATGAGCCGTAAAGTCGTTGAATCGATTATTGAAGATGTATCTTGCTCTGTATTGTTCGATATCACTCCAAAGAACCACGCTAACAGGTCTTACCTGTTATAGAACCGATCACAGAAGAGTTAAGTTTCTTTCCGAGGAGTTTATTCTCTATATAGTGCACATGTAAAGGTTATTCGATCACCTGGCTGTATTGCTATGCCTGTCAGGCAACTGAAGAAGCCAAACGATTATAAACAAAAACAAATGATTCAATGAAAAACAGTTTAGCTAAAACACAACTGAGGCGGGGAGTTTTACTCATGTCTCTGCTGTATTCCCCGTGGTTACTGCCAAGTTCGATCACAGTAGCCAAAACATCGGAAATACTCGCCCTTTCGAAAGACTTCCAAGAACGGGAAATTAAGGGCCGTGTGCTCGATGAAAACAAGAAACCGCTTCCAGGCGCTACTGTTGCCATCAAAGGAAGTACCAAAAAAGTCTCTACGAATGAAAACGGTGCATTTGTTATCCAATCCAGTGCAGCGTCTGATGTATTGGTGGTCTCCTTTATAGGTTATGAACCGACAGAACAAATGCTTCGGGAGGGACAAGCAGAACAAATTATAATTACACTCAAGCCAGATGACGACACAGCCTTGGACGAAGTGGTCGTAGTTGGATATGGTAGCCAACGAAAACAGGACGTAACCGGAGCGGTGTCTTCAGTCAGTGCACAGTCCATTGCCGAAGTGCCCGTAACACAACCGTCACAGGCTTTGCAAGGAAGGGCTGCAGGTGTTTTTGTAACCAATACAAACAATAAGCCTGGGGGTGCTGCTACGGTTCGTATCCGTGGAAACCGTTCATTTTCTGCCGGTAACGATCCGCTATATGTCATCGATGGAATTCCCATTACCGGAGGTTTGGAGGATATTCCACCCCAGGATATCGCTTCGATGGAAGTGCTAAAGGATGCCTCTGCTACTGCTATCTACGGTTCCCGGGGAGCCAATGGTGTGGTAATTATAACCACAAAGCGGGGAACAGTGGGAAAAACGACAGTAAGCTACGATAATTGGTTTGGCTTTTCCAGTGCGTATAAGCAGATCGACATGATGAACGGCGAACAGTTTGCTGAATTTAAAAGAGAATCACGACGGGCAACCGGGAACTACGATGACAGTGATCCAAACGCCGATCAAAATACACCCGGTTTATTCGACGCCGTGGAGCTGGCGTCTATTGCACAGGGACGGAGCACCGATTATCAAGATCTCATGTTGCAGACAGGCCATAGCATGAATCATTCTTTAAGTATTCTAGGAGGCTCGGAGAAGACGCGCTTCAATGTCAGCTTCAATTACATGAAAGACAAGGGAATTATACCTATACAAGATTTTAACCGCTATGCGATGCGGGTGAACTTAGATCACCAGATCAGTGATAGGATACGTATTGGTACTTCGATGCTCGGTAACTACAGTATTACCAACGGACAAGATTTAAATCCGTATGACGATGCGTTACTGGAAAACCCCTTAGGTGTTCCCTATGATGATCAAGGCAACCTGATCTTTCGGCCAACAACAGATGGATTACGGAGTAATCCTTTGAGTGAATTGGTACCGGGGGCCCTACTCAACAAAAACAAACGCATGCGTCTTTTTAGCAGCATTTACGGAGAAGCAACCTTAGCTGAAGGACTTACTTTCCGTTTGAACTTTGGCCCGGATCTTATTCAAAATCGGGTCGGCGATTTTCAAGGAAGGTATACGAATGCCCGTCTGGGAGGTACTGCTGCCGCACAAGGAAATGAGGACCTGGTTTTCAACTATACGCTGGAGAACATTTTGAAATACAATAAAACATTTGCCGAAAAACACGCACTGGAACTTACAGGCTTATTTGGCTTGCAACATCGGCAATTCGAAGCAACCGATATCAGTGTAAGAGGTATTCCGGTGGAGGAAATGCAATATTTTAATTTCGGTGCAGCGGAAGAAATCTTGGGTACGGGAAGTGATTTCCAACGCTGGGACATTGTATCCTACATGGGACGCGTCAATTATATATTCGATGATCGATTTTTGGCCACTGTAACCGCTCGTATAGATGGGTCGTCTCGTTTCGGAAGAAATCACCGTTACGGTTTCTTCCCTTCTGTCGCTTTGGGTTGGACAATAAGCAATGAGTCCTTCATGGAAGGTAATAACGTTTTCGATTTACTAAAACTTAGGACCTCCTATGGCGAAACAGGTAATACAGGTATAGATCCGTATGGAACACAAGGGCTCTTGCAACGGACGACTTACGCTTTTGATGAGACGGCCGGTTTTGGTTTCAGACCAAACCAATTGAGAAATGACAACCTGAAATGGGAGACCACCCGTCAGTTCAATATTGGTTTAGATTATGCCGTGCTGGGTGGCCGTATCACCGGAGCAGCTGAATTCTATACGCAGCAGACGCGTGATCTATTGATGGAAAGACAGCTTCCCTTTACATCCGGCTATGGATCCATTATGGAAAATGTCGGGTCAACAAAAAACACCGGTTTCGAATTTAGTATATCTTCCGTGAACATCAAACCCAAGGATGAGAAAGGTTTTAGCTGGAACACCGACCTGAACTTCGCTACGAATAAAGAAAGTATCACCGAACTGTACGGCGGGAAGCAAGATGATGTTGGAAACCGTTGGTTTATTGGCCATCCTATACAAGTTTACTATGATTTTGAAAAAATTGGCATTTGGCAAAGCAATGAAGTGGATGAGGCCGCCCGATACGGAAGGGTACCGGGAGAGATTAAAGTCAAGGATCAAAATGGGGATGGCGTGATCAATGATTCAGACCGTATTATCTTAGGGAATAATAGACCCACGCTTACAGGCGGCTTGACCAATCGTTTCGCCTACCACGGTTTTGATCTATCCGTCTTCCTTTATTTTAATTTAGGTAATATGATCTATAGTACCTTTCATGAAGTACATAACACGTTGTTTGGCAGGTATAACAACTTAAACGTAGATTATTGGACGCCCAATAATCCGACAAATGCTTATCCAAGGCCCAACCAAAACCAAGAGCGACCCGTTTATAATACAAGTATGGCCTACTTTAGCGGTTCATTTCTCAAAATAAGGAATATCAATCTTGGTTATAACTTTCCAAAAAGCTGGGCGTCTAAAATTGGTGCCGAATCACTTCGCCTTTATGTAAGTGCTCAGCAACCTTTGATTTTCTCTTCTTATATCAATAAACATCAAGGGGTTGATCCGGAAGGAATCGATTTCAATGCAGATACTGAAAATCTACCCGTTGACACCCCCCCTACTCGTACTTGGCTTTTTGGTTTAAACGTTAAATTTTAACAACATGAGAACAATATTAATGCTATCTATATTGACGCTTGCCCTATGTACCTCTTGCAAGCGCATGCTGGATGAGGAAATCCGTTCGCAAGTTAGCGATGAATACCTTTCAACACCCGAAGGGCTTGAAGACGGCGTTAAAGCGGCTTATTCTACCCTTCGGACTTTCCACGCTAATGAGCTGGGCATGACAATGACTGTTTTCGGAACGGATACCTATACGATGGGTTCTGACGGCTCTTACAAATTCATCAATGAGTATACATCCCAATTTGACCCCCGTACGACCTACGTGCGCGACTTATGGAACAATTTATATGTCGGTATCAATACCTGTAATGCCGTAATTGATCGCGCCCCCGATGTTGCGGATATGCCGGAAGAACAACGTAATATCCGCAGGAGTGAAGCACAATTTCTCAGGGCCTACTATTATTTCACATTGGTGCAACAGTACGGTTCCGTCCATCTTACAACCAGCGAAACGAAAGAAGCAACAACAACGGCATCACGTGCTCCGCTCACTGATATTTATCAATTGATAGAAGATGATCTAAGAGCTGCTATTCAAAATCTGCCGGCCGAACAAACCGATTATGGTCGAGCTACAAAACCCGCTGCCGAACATTTGCTTGCTCGGGTATTACTTACCCGAGCAAGCTCTGAAGCAGCAAAAGACAGTGATTACCGAGATGCGGCCGTCCTGGCTGAACAAGTAATTACTGGCTATAATTTTCACTTACTGGAAGATTTTGCTGCTGTTTTTGAGCAAGGAGCCGGCGAGCGAAATGAGGAAGTCATATGGGCGGTTCAATATACTAAAAATGCCATCACGAATGGTGCAGATGCGGACGCCGACGGAACAGGAAATTCCGCACACCGGTATTTCCTCATGGAATATGACGTTTTACCGGGAATGAACAGGAATATACAGGATGGGCAACCTTGGAAACGCTTTATGCCAACTAATTACACACTTGATGTTTTGTTTGCCGATCGCGTGAATGACACACGCTATAAAAAAAGCTTTAAGGATGTATTCTATTGCAGTAAACCAGGCACCTATAATGTAAACGGGAAACAAGTAACTTACGCCTTGGGAGATACCGCTATCTGGCTACCAGGCTACCAGCTGGATCCTGTGGTAAAGGCCTCGAAAAACTTCATGGTTATCGAGCCACAGTCGTATACCAAGAAACTATACCCGACATTAACTAAATTTTTAGATCCACAACGCCCGGATATTAATTATGAGTTCGGCTCTCGCGACTTTCTAGCATTTCGGCTTGCTGAAACCTGCTTGATCGCGGCGGAAGCTTTTATGTACAGTGGAGACATGGATAAGGCGGTTACTTACATGAATATGGTCCGAGCAAGGGCCGCGTACAATAGCACGGATGAAGCCGAGGATGCAACCCATCGTCAAGCAATGCTAATTACCGCCGCCGACCTGAATATTGATTTCATACTGGAAGAACGTGGCAGAGAATTGCTGGGTGAGCAACTTCGCTGGTATGATTTGGTAAGAACGCATCAATTGGTAACACGGGTACAAGCTTACAACCCCGACGGCGGAAAAAACATCAAGGACTATCATGTTTTACGCCCCATTCCACAAGATCAGATAGATCGAACAGAAGGTGGATCATCCAGTTTTCCTCAAAACCCCGGCTATAATTAAAAAAAAGGGCAATACGGACCTTATGGGTCTGTATTGCCCTTTTTTACATCAATCCCGTCTATTGCTTTCATTATCCTAATCTCAAAACAACCAAAATAAAATTTATAAATAAATGAATATTCACTTATATTTGCAGCCATTATGTATACCACATGAGAAATAGGGATATAGAAAAAGAGCAACTGGTAAAGCAAAAAGCAATAGAACTGATCGGAAAGGGCGGATTGGATTACTTTAGTATAAATAAGCTGGCGAAGGAGTGTAAGATTTCTGTCGCTACTATTTACATCTACTATAAGGATAAAGATGATCTGATCAGCAGACTAGCGGCGGAACAGGGCGAGACAATGGCCGACGATCTTGTACGGGGCTTGGATCCGGACGCTCCTTTTGAGCAAGGCTTGAGGACACAATGGGCGAATCGCTATCGGCAAATGCTCAATAATCAGACCCTTAGCTTATTTTTCGAACAAATTAGAAGTACTTTGTATTATAACCGTTTCATGGGAGCTTTCACAGAGAAAGCCGAGCCTATTTTGGGCGCCTTCGTTCAGCATGCTGTCGATCGAGGAGACATTCCAAATCTTCCGCTGGAAGTCTATTGGTCGGTCGCCTTTGGTCCTTTATATGGGCTCGTGAAATTCCATAATGATGGTGTAAGTTTAAACGGTCGTCCCTTTACTTTAAAAGAGGAAATGCTCTGGCAAGCTTTTGAATTGGTAGTGAAGGCATTTAAAAAATAGACTTCCCAAATATGAGTGATATCATTATGCAAAAATTTGAACACGTACTTATATTCAAAACAAGCATTGAAGATAGCAACTGCAAGCATAAAGTTGCTCGAGTGCTTGATCAGCTAGGAACCATAGAAACTTGGTCGGTTGATTTAAGCGACGAAGATTATGTCTTACGGGTAGTGAGTCCTACCCTTTCCTCCGACGATATTATGGAGTTGGTACATGGATGTGGTTTTGAATGCGAAATACTAAGCTAGCACAAATGCAAACGGAAAAAAAAGCACCCTTTACACCCTACGAACGATTGGTAATCTTAATACTGGCTTTTACACAGTTCACCATTATACTCGATTTTATGGTCATGTCGCCTCTAGGCGATATGTTGATCAAAGCCATGGACATTAGAGCCAATTCCTTTGCACTGGCTGTCTCGGCCTATGCTTTTAGCGCAGGCGCATCAGGCCTTCTCACGGCAGGATTTGCTGATAAATACGATCGTAAAAAGCTACTGCTGTTTTTCTACATTGGTTTTGTCATCGGAACACTCCTTTGTGGTTTAGCCAATACACTCTTCACCTTAGTAGCCGCGCGTGTTATTACCGGTTTATTTGGCGGTGTTATTGGTGCCATTTCCATGGCTATTATTACGGACCTTTTTACCTTGGAGAAACGTGGTCGTGTCATGGGAGTTGTACAAATGGGTTTCGGTGCCAGTCAAGTGTTGGGTATTCCCATCGGCCTGTTCATAGCAAATAGGTGGGGCTGGGAAATGCCTTTCTTTATGATCTCCGTATTGGCCATACTTATCGTTATTGCCATTGCCTGCTGGCTGCGGCCGGTTACTGAACACCTTGCCTTGCAGAGCAAGGAAAACTCACTCGTGCACCTTTACCGAACAATTGCCAATGGAGATTATCGTATTGGCATGGCAGCTACGGCACTGCTGTCGATAGGTGGCTTTATGCTGATGCCCTACGCCACTGTTTTTGCAGTTAATAATCTAGGTATTTCGCACGAACAACTTCCTGTCCTTTTCATGGTTTCGGGCTGCTTTTCGCTGGTGATGATGCCTGCTTTAGGAAAATTAAGTGACCGGATTGATAAATACAAGTTATTTGCGATCGCCAGTATTGGTCTGATGTTCATGAGTATCTTTTATACGCAACTTGGCCCCACACCATTTTGGGTGGTGCTTGTCTTCAACGTGCTCATCACTACTACCGTAATAGGCCGTATGGTACCCTCTACCGCACTTGTTAGTGCCGTACCTGAGCAGAAAGATCGCGGTGCCTTTATGAGCATAAACTCTTCCTTGCAGCAGATCGCAGGTGGCGTTGGCGCCACCATCGCAGGCATGTTGGTAAGCCAGGCAGGTAAAGATAGTGTATTGGCAGGATACAATTATGTAGGAATCGTCGTTGCCTGTGTTAGTTGCATATCGTTGCTATTGCTTTATCTAGTTAAACGCATCGTGATGCGTAAAAGCAGCTAGACGCTCTTATTCGATTGCATGAGCTTTCTTTTATTTTGTATGTATTCCCTGTGCTGTTTACCCCAAATAGCTAGGGAGTTAATTACTTCTTTCAATGAATCACTGTGTGATGTCAACTCGTAGTGGATTTGCACAGGTACGGTATTCAGCACCTTTCTTTCTATAAACTCATTCAGTTCCAGCTCTCTTAATTCTTTCGAAAGTACCTTTGGCGTAATTTCACCGATTGACTTTTCGATTTCTGTAAAGCGTGTAGCCCCCTCCGTCAGCGCAATAATCACCAACAATTTCCACTTTCCATTCAGTACATATAAAGCATCTCTAACTGCCTGAATATTTTCAGTGCACGTTTGTTTAGTGTATACGTGATCTTCCATAAAACAAAGATAGCAATTGCGACTATACCAAAGGATAGCACTATCCTTTGGTATAGTCATATCTTTTTGAAAGTACCACTGCTTACTTTTGAAAAAATTTAAAACGATGAATATATTACATATTATCTCTAGTCCTAGAGGCAAGGACTCTTTCAGTATCAAACTTGGAAATGAAATTGTGACAAGGCTTTCTGCTAAGTATCCGGGCAGCAATGTAAAAGTACATAACTTAACAGAGACGCACTTTCCACATTTAGAAGAGGCGCATCTCCATGCCTTCATGACCGAGCCGTCCAAAAGGACCGAAGCACAGGCCACTGCAATCAAACATTCGGATGAGGCCATTGCCGAGCTGCAAAAAGCCGACATCATCGTTATAGGCGCTCCTATGTATAATTTTGGTATACATTCCACTTTAAAAGCTTGGCTCGACCATGTTATGCGCGCAGGTGTTACCTTCAAATACGGAGCTGAAGGGCCTGAAGGATTGCTAATAGGTAAAAAAGTCTATTTAGCCATTTCTTCCGGTGGCATATATGCTGAAGGACCGATGCGGTCTTTTGATTTTACCGAGCCCTACCTCACGAAGGCGCTCAATTTTATTGGCCTAGATGACATCACCACTTATCGTGTTGAGGGTGTTGCTATTCCTGGTATACAAGAAAATGCTTTTGAAAAGGCCGTAGATACATTAGCAATCTGAGTTATTTTTTCGAGGTTCAAAAACCCAAAAAACAAAGCCAGCTGTTTCATCAAAGAAATGGCCGGCTTTACTTTGTCATTATTTTAATGGTGTGACAATTTTTTCATTTCTCATCTAAATCAAAACGCGCTGCTTGTGAAATATGACCGTTCCGGAGGTTTTGCACAAATCCAACCAGTTCCCATCCTTTTTCATTGAAATCGTCAGGTAAATAAAATACAATCTCTTTTTTTCCATTTAAGCTTTTACGTGCTAATTTCCTTACTACCTGTACATGTGTCAGGTTTCGACCTGCATTCTCGCCAGCTTTTACACTACTGGCTGTTGATTGTTGAACAAGTGTAAGTACCAATTCGGCCTCTTCTTGGTCAGCGACACCTTGATAATGTATTACCGCCTTTTTATTTTGTATTTTGCAACTTAAACGAAGGGACGATGAAGCCTTTTGTGCTAATTGCCGTTTGATTGCATTGAATACGGCAC
Source organism: Olivibacter sp. 47 (assembly GCF_030372825.1). Taxonomy (NCBI): domain Bacteria; kingdom Pseudomonadati; phylum Bacteroidota; class Sphingobacteriia; order Sphingobacteriales; family Sphingobacteriaceae; genus Olivibacter; species Olivibacter sp. 47. The sequence goes on along the minus strand of NZ_JAUCNR010000001.1, from coordinate 2,038,309 downwards.
CTGCTTCCGAGCCGATCATTTCCTCTGAGCCATTCACAATCACCTGTGGGGTATAAATAGTTTGGAGCTTCATCCAATTGGCATATTGCTTTTGCCTAAGTGAAAATTCATGATCGCTAAATCGGTCTTTCCAACCTTGATGATCCCAATAATCCACATGAAAAGCTAAAATGTATAGCTGTTTGTTTTCATTTTCCGCTTGGATTTTTTCCATCAATTCATCGGCGGGAGGGCAACTTGAACAACCTTCAGAAGTAAATAGCTCAACAACGGCAAAACCTCCTTCATTTTTGGGCGATTGTATTTTTTTTATTTCCTTTTCATACCTGAAGTCGATAAATGCGGCAGTTGTCACCAATAAAACTGCCAAGCCCGCGGCAGAAGCAATTATTTTTAATGTGTTCATAACCTATATTTTTGATATAGGTTAAAAGTAGATAATGTTAGCAACTGAGATAAGAACGAATCTCGTGAATTGGACAAAGTCAACGATGAACTAGACAAAATCAGGACTTTGTCGCATGTATAAATCGTTGCCATCCACGATAAGCTTCGGCTACCTTTGCTACTTGCGTAGTCTTCGCAATAGGATGCCGATGATAAAGAGATTGAACGCTATCCAGGTCAGGAAAAATGTTCGCCTTGAGGCCTGCCAGAAAACCGGCACCGAAAGCGGATACATTTTTATTTTCGTTCCTGATGACTTTTGCCTCCAGTAAATCACTTAAAAACTGCACAACGAAGTTATTGCTACTTGCACCTCCGTTCACCATAAGTTCTTGAATAGGAATACCCGTGTCTTGTTTCATGGCAGATAACACATCTTGTATTTGGTAGGCAATGGACTCCAACGCTGCACGCACGATATGGTTCTTATTGCTCGAAAACGTTAAACCTTCCAAAGAGGCTTTTCTGTTCATATCCCAGAAAGGAGCGCCTAAACCGCTAAAAGCGGGTATTAGGTAAACGCCATTGTTGTCAGTTACCGATGTTGCCATGTTTTCCGCCTCCGCGAAATCAGTAAGCAACCCAAGTTCCGTTTTTAACCATGCCAAAGGTGAGGCGCAGGATACGATAATACCCTCCAACGCATAGTCCACCCGATCCTCCGTACTCCAGCAGATGGTTGAAACCATTCCGGAATTAGAATTTCGGCGCTCGGTTCCTACGTTGAATAGAATCGAACAACCTGTACCTAAAGTGGCTTTGGCGGTACCCGGATAGATGCATGCCTCTCCAAAAGCGGCGGCATGCGAATCACCAATCATTGCCTGGACAGGAAGTGCTCGTTTGAACAATCCTTCAAAATGACTCGATCCGAATGCATAGGACGAAGGTTTAACCTCTGGCAATCGGATGCCCTCCAAGCCAAAAAGAGCGATTAATTCCCGATCCCAGCTCAGTGTATTTAAGTTAAATAACAAGGTACGCGAAGCATTGGTATAATCGGTAAGATAAGCCTCTCCTTTAGTTAAACGATAGAGCAACCATGTATCAACCGTCCCAAAATAAGCTTTACCCGCCTTAATAGCCTTTTGGATTTCGGGATTATTACGGTATAACCAAATCAGTTTAGTGCCTGAAAAATAAGGATCGATGAATAAACCCGTTTTATCATGTATAACATTACCTAAATCCAGACTTTGCATCTCATAACAAACATCAACCGATCGCTTACATTGCCATACCACCGCGTTGCACAAAGGTGAACCAAATTCGTCCCAAAGAAGAAAGGTTTCGCGTTGATTGGAAATGCCACAGGAAACGATCGCCGACAAAGAGGCACCGGTAGATTGATACTGCTGCAAACAAGCACGAACAGACTGTAAAACATTTTTATAAATATCTTCCGGATGCTGCTCTACAAAGCCCTCGCCAAAATAACTTGTTTTTAAGGGGATTGTTGCTTCTGCACAAATGTTCCCTTTACTGTCAAAAACAAGCGACTTCGTACCGCTAGTGCCTTGATCGATCGCTAAAATACAAGAACTTGCTGTCATGTTATTCTTCTTTATGATTTGCTTTGTCAATCATAACTGCTAAGAGGATAACTGCGCCTTTTACGACTTGTTGCCAAAAGGGCGAAACATCCATCAGTACCAAGCCATTATTCAATATACCGATTATCATCGCTCCCAGTACCGTCCCTGCGATCGTGCCCCTTCCTCCGGCGAGCGAAGTACCACCAATGACTACAGCTGCAATGGAATCCAGCTCATAACTTAAGCCGGCATTCGGTTGGGCCGAATTTAAACGCGACGTCACCATAATACCTCCTATCGCTGCTAAAATTCCAGCCAAGGTGTACACCCAAATTTTCACCCTGTTGATATTAATTCCCGATAACCTCGCAGCATTCTCATTACCGCCAATGGCATAAATGTATTTACCAAAGGCCGTTCGGTTCGTCAATATGATCGCTCCAATCACAATCAGTGCTGCAATCCAAACAAGAACGGGCACACCTAAAAACCAACCGGTACCGATATAGGCAAATTCCTTACCCAAAGAAGAAATTGGATACCCCTTGGTCCAAAGCATGGTAAAGCCCCTTGCAATAGTTAACATAGCCAAGGTCGCTACAAAAGGTGGTACTTTGAATTTCGTAATTACCAAGCCGTTAAAAGCCCCTAAGGCAGCTCCCACCAACAACCCGGATAATACGCCACCTAAAAGTGTAAATCCCACATAGAGATCATAAGAAGGCATTTCTATTCCAAACTTCAACAGACCGGCTACAACTGCGCCGCTAAAAGCTAAAATTGAACCCACGGATAGATCAATACCGGCTGTTAAAATTATCAGGGTCATTCCTACAGAAATACAAATATTAACTGAAATTTGTCGCAGCACATTCCATCCATTGGCAGGTGTAAGAAATTTATCGGAGAGGAAAGACAATATTACACACATTAGTACCAGTGCAATAAGCGATTGAAATTTGGCGATTTTGATACGCTGGTGAATCATTTTTCTCTTTTTAAATTAGATAGTTTTCGGAATGGCTGCCTTTAATATATTATCTTCATTAGCTTCCGCGGCTTGAAAAGTGGCAGTTAATCGGCCTTCGCTCATTACCATCACTCGATCTGATAGACACAGAATTTCCGGTAGTTCAGAGGAGACAACCACAATGGCCATCCCTTGTTCGGCTAAACTTAAGATCAGTTTATATATTTCGTTTTTAGCGTGGGGGTCAATACCTCGTGTGGGCTCATCTAATAACAATACACGGGGTTTAGTTACAAGGCATCGGGCTAGCACCACTTTTTGTTGATTCCCTCCGCTGAGATTTTTTGTTTGTTGGGTGGGCGAAGAACACTTGATCTTTAAGGAATCGACATAGTGCTGTGCCAGACTTAAGTCCTTTCTCTTATTGATAAAGCCGAACTCGCTCACTTCCTGCAGTCGACTGAGACTGACATTTGTTTTAATGTCAAGACCTAAAACCAAACCATTTTTCTTCCGATCTTCGGGTACTAAAACGATCCCTGCCTGTATGGCTTGCTGAGGAGATTTTAAACGAAGCGTCTGCCCGTCCATCAGAATCTCGCCGCTTTTACGGGTGTCATGCATACCGATGATAGTTTCCAGCAGTTCCGTTCTACCTGCTCCCATTAAACCGAACAGACCTAATATTTCACCCCGATGAACTTGAAAAGAAGCATGATCGACGACGAGGCGTTGTTTCGAATGGACATCATACAAACACAGATTATCAACTTTTAACACTACCTCTTCAGCCAGGGCCCTGGTTCCTACTTTCAATAATTGAATATCCCTACCCACCATTTTACTGATCAATACATCATGATCACGTTACATATATCGCCACTTTCAACCACACAACCGTCACGTAACACGATGTAAGCATCTGCTATTTTGAACAATTCATCCAATTTATGAGAGATATAGACAATCGTTTTACCTTCACTTCGAAGTCTTTCAATAATATCAAAAAGCACGTCCACTTCCTGTTCACTGATAGCCGAGGTTGGTTCATCCATAATCAAGACATCGGCATCTGTCAGTAAAGCTTTGGCAATTTCTACCACTTGTTGTTGTCCAACCTTCAAATCGCGTATGAGGCAATCCACACTAAGATCAAGTTTCAATCTTTGCAGTAGACTTTGGGTTTGCTTACGCATGGTCTTCCGATCAACAAACCCCCAAGTGTCGATAAGCTCTCTTCCCAAATAAATATTTTCGAAAATCGAAAGGTCCGGAATCAAATTAAGTTCTTGATGAATGATAGCGATGCCGCTATTCTGCGCTTCCTTTGGATTTGCAAAATGCATTTCACGCCCCTTGTATACAACCTGCCCCTCGTAGGAGGTATATACACCTGACAGTATTTTCATAAGCGTCGACTTCCCAGCTCCATTTTCACCGATAAGTGCAGTAACTTTCCCCGGCATCAACTGAAGGTTAACATTATTAAGCGCAGTTACTCCTGCAAATCTCTTGGTAATATTAACGGTCTCTAACATCTTGATCCTTTTTATCGTTAGTTTCCAATCGTTCCAGCTGTAGAGGAATAATAGTTGCTTCTGTTAGTTGCGGAGCTTTTGTGCTTAAACCAAGGGCACCTGTAAATCGAAGGCTATCGCCGGGCTTGAAGTTCTCCGAGATAGGCACTATCTCCTTACGAACTAACTCATTAATCTTTTCAGAGAGCTCATTGAACACCATCGTATTATCAAAAGAGTCTACCGCTATCAAGCCAGCTGCGTCTCTTGCTGCCGTTCCGTATATGTATTTTGTCGCTAGCTTAATGGCTGGCTTTGTGTCACTTCGGCTCCATATATAATCGGAGTCCGTTTGCACAACCACACCGGCGCCTGTCACCATAAAATAGCGAAGGTCTCCATCGCTTACTGCATGAGAATAGCTTGCAAAGGCTTGCGAAGCATTTTCCACCAGCGCCCTACGAAGCAGAGTAATATCCACAAATTCAGACTTGGCGTTAGGAATAAGCTTAAACAAGTAATTCTTAGCATAACTATCAATATTAAGATCCTTGACACTTGCCTTAACCCTCTGAAGGCTTTTGAAGTAAACAGAATGGTAAATCAAAGTGGCACCTATAAGGGCCATGAATACATATTTAAGTCCGCGCTTCATCATATTACTTAGTTTTTTTGCCATAAGCAATATATTGGTTGATATTTTCCTGCGTCACAACATCCACTGCAATCGGTAGCTTCTTACGAAATGTCCGCTCTCCTTTGAAGTAAGCATCTGCAAACTTAGCCGCTTTCTCAGCGATTACTTTAGGAAATTGCATGGCGGTAGCCTGTATACGGCCATCTGCAACTGCATGTACGGCATCTTCGGCACCGTCGAAGCCATATATTTTTATCTGATCTTGCTTTCCCGCTGCGACCGTTGCTTGATAAGCGCCCATTGCCATGGCATCATTTCCACAAAAAACACCCTTAATATCCGGATGTCCCTGTAAAATAGATTCCATTACTTCCATGGCTTTATTGCGGTCAAAATCAGCGCTCTGTTGAGCTACCATTTTCAAATTGGGGAAATTATCCACTACGCTATGGAAACCTTTGGAGCGATTCCAGGTATTGTTATCCGAAACAATACCCAATATTTCCGCATAATTCCCCCGTCGCTCCAAATCGTTGGCAAATAATTCACCCAATTGTACACAGGCCGCATAGCTATCCGATAGGATCTGTGAAGTGGCTGCAGATCGCGAGTTAATCTCCCGGTCCATGCAAAAAACCGGGATGTTGGCTTCCATTGCCTTTGTTGCATTTACGACAGAGCCTTCCGCATCCGTGGGATTAAACAAAATAGCATCAAAGCCGGCGGCTATTGCATTTTCAAAATGATCCGTTTCTAAAGCTGTATTATTTTGAGAATCGAAAATCTTAGTGGTATAACCCAAAGCTTGTGCTTTTTCCGCGGCAGATTCTGCCAAAAAGACAAACCATGGATTATTGAGCGTAGAAACTACGATCGCGATTTGCTTCTTTTGGCTATCTTTATTCCTACCACCGCAACCAAAACATAGCAGCAGCAATAAGGCCCATACTTTTAGATGGTTCATAAAATGGTTTGTGTTAGTTTATAAATGCCGATGTATAAGGTGTTTCTTATGTCATCGTGTTCAGTAGGGTTAAAGCGGCATCCGCTAAACCTACTTCTGAAATACCGTAATGATTAAAAATCTCAATTTGTGATCCGGTAACGGTATATTCATCCGGTATCCCAACAATTTTAAAAGGTTTTCGATAATCGTGTTGTAGAAGAAAAGATGCGCAGGCTTCCCCAAGTCCTCCGTTTATACTATGCTCTTCTACCGTCACAATCGCCTTTGCATTTGCTGCAAAGTATTGCAGCAATTCGGTATCTAATGGCTTTATGGTATGCATACTTACCACGGCAATATCCAAGTTCCGCTCGCTCTTCAGTTTTTGCGCGGCCATTAAAGCCGGATAAACAGTTTCCCCCGTAGCGATAAAAGCCAAATCTTGTCCCCTTCTAACAACCCTACCCTTTCCTAAAGTGAAGCTGTCAGTTGAATCCTCTGTCAGCAAAGGCATAGGTTTCTTTCCAAAACGCAGATAGATGGGCTGATCCAGGTGATAAGCTTGCAAAATAGCTTGTTCCGTTTCATAATTATCAGCCGGTGCCACAATTTTCAAGTTGTTAATGGCTCTAAGTGCTGCAAAATCGTGTAAGCTGTGGTGAGTGGAGCCCAAAGCTCCATAACTGACACCCGCACTGATACCGATGAGGCGCACCGGATTATCCGAATATGCGACATCATTTTTAATCTGTTCCAAGGCTCTTGCCGTTAGAAAGCAGGCGGGAGACACCGCAAAAGCCTTTTTACCCGTAGAAGCCAAACCTGCAGCTACCCCAACCAAATTCTGTTCAGCAATGCCGACCTCTACCATTTGGGTCGGATATTTTTTACCGAAAGGCACAAGCTTACCTGACCCCCTGGAATCGCTGGTAATCACTACGACATTGCGGTCGCCCGTTGCCAAATGCTGCAAAGTCGCAGAAAACACTTCCAAATTCGGTTTGGTAACCTGCAAATCGTCTGTTAATACATTTCCCATAATGTTTATGCACTTAGTTCCGCTACTGCTTGCGCATATTGCTCCTCATTCGGAACACCATGATGCCAGCTAATATTATGCTCCATGAAACTCACACCTTTGCCTTTCACCGTATGAGCGATAAGCATACTAGGCTTTCCTACCTCAAAAGGTACACTTTCCAATGCATCTTTTATTGCCGCTAAATCGTGGCCATCCACATGTTTAACCGCCCAACCGAAGCTTTCGAATTTCAGATCCACGGGATCGGTGTTACAAACGTCCGCTGTCGATCCGGTAATTTGTAAATTATTCTTATCTAGAATGGCACATAGATTATCAAGCTTATAGTGTGCTGCCGTCAGGGCTGCTTCCCAATTGGATCCCTCAGGCAATTCGCCATCACCCAATAAGGTAAATACCCGGTAATTTTTTTCATCCATTTTTGCTGCCAATGCAGTGCCGACACTAATCGGCAAACCGTGTCCAAGTGCCCCCGTATTTTGTTCTACGCCATTTACCTTACGGGTAGGATGTCCTATATAGTGTGATTGGTAACGGCATAGTGTATTTAAATCGCCTTCCGAAAAAAAACCTTTATCGGCCAATACTACAAATAGGGCTTCTACACAATGCCCTTTACTCTGAATATAGCGATCTCGATCAGGCGATTCAAAGTTGTCCGGACTAACATTTAACACCACGTTATACAGTACATTTAGAATATCAATGCATGATAGGCTCCCTCCCGTATGACCGGCATTTGCGCCCACTATATATTTTAAAATCTTTTGACGATACTCCTTTGACTTCGCAATTAATTCACTTACTATCATAACTTTACGATTTAATTTTCGGGACAGTGTTGATAAACTTCCCAGCCCATATAATTCCCCAAGGCTTCTTTCAAGATGCCCGCCGTGTTGGAGGCATTCATAACCACATGATGCTCAAAACCGTTACGACACACGTATTGCATCAAACGCTGTAAGTCCGGAATCTGTGCTACCGCACGATTTCCAAAAGTATTCAAAGGGTCGTCTGTAAGCGTTCCTTCTCCAATATATGCTTTGATGATGCCTTTAGGATCATCCGTACTAATACGTCCATACGTCAAAGGAGAAGCCGGCGTGCGACCGTCGAGCGCTCCATACGTATTTTCGACACCAACGGAAGTACCTAAAATGGGGGCATTGCTAATTTCAACGTCAGGCAGGAATGACTTTGCCCAATTACCACAATGGAAAAGCACACATTTATTGGCATCATCGGCATAGTTATTATTCCAGTCGACCAAAGCACTCGGCGAGCTCGAAGCCAACTGCATCGCATACATGCTTAATGTTCCCGTCACGTCCACCTCACAGGCACTTGGTAGCATGTTTTCACTCATGATGCTCATGCTGGTACATACATTACAGCCATAGTTTGTTTGAAGCGACGTCCAACACTGGATTGCTGTAGCGTCCAAATCATGTTCTACCATAAACTGATTTAATACCACATCCAGCTTGGCAATCTGTATCATTGCTTCATCAGGGGTTTTCCCTTGTGAAGCGTAAGCGTTAATTCTGTCGAGATGCTCTTTTACCGATGCATCCTCTTTAGTCAAACGATTGGCTCTACCTAAGATCTCGGATAAGTCGACGGTAATGACTGAAATACCATGGCGCTGTAAAAGCTTTTCGCTATACCGAACCGTATTGAACCCGCCAGGCCTAGCTCCCACAGCACCAATCCTTAAACGTTTCAATCCACCTACCACACGACAGACGGCTAAAAAATCAAGCACTTCCTGAGCAAAAGCGGGATCCTTTGGATGCAACACATGTTGATTCGTAAGGGTGTATTTTATTCCATATTGATATAGATTATTGCATACCGAAATCTTCCCACACCATGAATCACGTCGCCTGGCAAGGTCCAATTTGTTCAATTCATCCGGATAGGCCTGTACTAAAACAGGGACATCCAAACCAGCCAATTTTAGGGTTTCGGCCACACCACGTTCATCACCAAAATTAGGCAATACCACTAATATGCCCACTATTTCCGAAGCATGTCTCCTAAACAGTTCGGCGCATCGTTGGGCATCTTTAAAAGTTTCCACGCCTCCTAATTTTGTCTGAAATTCGTCCAGCACGACGTAATTTATGTGCAACCTTTCGAGCTGTTCCATAATCTCAAGGCGTGCTTCCGAAACCAATTTATCCGGAAAAAAATCGCGGTTTCCGATAATAACGCCTAAAGTCCCCTTATTATTCATATCGAATGTTTATATGTTAGTTTAGTTTATGCTTTAAGCAAGTAGAATTTCGATATCATTTTCTTCAAACACATTCTTGTCACGCTCATTGATATCAGAGTCTGTAATGACATAATCCACTAAGGATAATGCACCAAGGCTGGCAAAAGAGCTTTTTCCGATTTTTGTTGAATCTGCCACCAAATACGTTATTTCCGCGGCATCAATCATTGCTTTTTTCACTACAATATCGCTGATACTGGGATAGGTCAAACCAGCCTTCAACGAGAGTCCGGCTGTAGCAAGAAAAAGTTTCTGCACATAAATACCCTGAAAAAAATCAGCCGCCTTTTGTCCGGTAAGCGACAAGGTAGGTGGTTTAAATTCACCTCCTGTAACAATTAAGTCAATACCCGGTTCGGTCCCGAGCATCATGGCTATGTTCAGGGCATTGGTAATAACGGTAAGGTTCTTAAAACCCTTCAACTTCTTGGCAATTTCCGTTGTGGTTGAACCGGAATCAAGAATAATGCTGTCACCACTCTCAATATATTCAATACATTTACTCGCTATCTTTTCCTTTTTATCTAGGTTGTCTTGGTTACTAAGTGATAAGGTTCTTACTTTATCTTCTATATTTTTCAAATAAGCCCCTCCATGTTCCCGAACCAGAGCGCCCTCTTTTTCAAGCTTCTCCAAATCCTGCCGAATCGTAACTTCGGTTACTTTGAAGATTTTTGCCAGATTAATCACTTTGGCAAAACCGTCTTCCTTAAGCAACTCGATTATCTTTTCCCTTCGTTGGTTAGGCATTACCGTTTCTGACATATGCTTTCGTTTATTTTTGTTTTATTTTCGAAATCAAAAATAAACAAAGATTATAAAAAATCATAATAAAAATTGAAAGGCTTTTATTTTCGAAAACGAAAGATTGCTTGAGTTGTAGGCTTTCAGTTATAGGTTATAGGTCATGGCCAATACTAGTGCAGCAATTGGACAACTACACTTCATTAATAACAATAAAACCTTGCCTGCTTGTAGCAAGCAAAGTTTATCTTACCTTGTAATAAGCGATTTATGTTTTCCGCTTCCTTAGTTATGCATTCTTTTTTTGCTTCGATAAACCACAGCAATTCGCTCACGAAAGTATGCGCTCTTTTATCTGTTTGCGCTTTGTCCAACGGTTCACCCTGTTCATTAAAAGCTTCCTGCACTTTGGCAACCGGAAACATAGCTGGTACAAGTATGGAGCCGATCTTCCATAGACTGAACACCAGGGATGTCATGACCTGTGCACCGCCGAAATTACCGGCCGATGCCGTAGCTAGCGCAATAGGTTTTTTACGCCATTCATCATATAGCAGATCGATTACGTTCTTTAGACTAGCCGGATATCCTCCATTATACTCCGGAGTAACCAGCAAAACGCCCTCTGCTTCCCTTATTTTTGCTGCAAAATCCAAAATCTTTTCGGACGGATTCTTTAAGAAGCGTAAACGCTCTTCAAACAGCGGAAAATCATAAATATCAAGATCGACCATCTCTACATCTGCCAACTGATTGCTTTCGATATAATTTTTAAAATAGAGGGCAACCCGGTGACTATTTCGACCTTGTCTGATACTGGCTGAGAGGAGAACAATTTTTGCCATGGCTTTTTTCGATGATGTATAAAATTACTAAATTGGCACATGCAAGCTTTCGAAAATTATCTCAAACGCCATACGCCTCTAACAGGAGAACAAATTAGCGTTTTGAAGCAGGAATTAAAAGAAAAAACCTATCAAAAAGGAAAAATTCTTTTAAGGGAAGGGGAATCAACAGGCCTTGGCTATTTTGTATGCAGTGGATTGCTTCGGGCCTACACGCTCGACAGCCAGGGCAAGGAACATACGATCCAATTTGCTCCTGAAGATTGGTGGCTTGGTGATCGCAATAGTTTTTATTTTCATGAGCCGGCAGCATTCAACATTGATGTGTTGGAAGAGACACAGGTAGTGATTGTTACCAAAAATTTCAATCACCGACCCTCCTCCCTGCCGTTCACCTCCGTACCTCAAAAAACAACCGCATCCCTTCGTTTGCGGAGTGCCCGCCTCCCGAACGGGATGGCAAAGGTACGAATTTCCCCCGTTCCCCCAAATGTTTCGCGCCCCGGACAATAGCTTTTTTTTACAACAAACTGGAAATCAAACCGTTTTTTTTTCCTCCCACACACAGGCAACACTAATCTACCTATTTTATTACTTATGCATACTTAACTACGCAGCCATCCCGTCCTTATAACAAAAAAAATTTAATTAAAATGCTTCTTATCTTTGCCGCATGGATTATTTTGGCAATTTGTTAGCGTTATTAAAATTAGAACAAATAGAAGATAGGAATTCCTTTCAAACCTCGCTAACTACCCTGTCCATTACACAGCGAAAAAAAAATGGGAACACCTGGTTTCCTATACATATAAAAAAAATAACTATCGAAAGAGGCGACTACATCGCTCTGGAAATTGAACGTTCAAACGATCAAGAAACAATACATCATTTTAAATCCGGGGCGTCAGTTGCTCTTTTCTCTAATCTTGATTCGGTTAATCACCGCATTGTGGGACAAGTGTCCTACCTTGTTGAAAACAAAATGAAAGTTATGCTGCATCTTGATGAGCTTCCCGACTGGATTCACAATGGTAAACTTGGCATCGATTTATTATTTGATGAGTATAGCTATAAGCAAATGCAAAATGCGCTGCTAGAAGCTTCGAAATCAAATAAAAATCCTCTTATTCAAGTGTTAATAGGAGAAAGGCAACCTGTATTCTTTTCTTCTGCTACCCCTATTTCATTAGATAGGTTGAATGCCAATCAGCAGCTAGCCATCGAAAAAATTCGATCTGCGAATGATATAGCCATCATTCATGGTCCCCCGGGCACCGGCAAAACTACAACCATCATCGAAGCTTGCAAGGTTTTACTGAAAGAAAGAAACTGTCAGTTACTGGTGGTTGCACCGAGCAACACTGCAGTAGATCTTCTTACAGATCAACTTCTCAAAGCACAAATCAATGTTACACGAATCGGAAGCCCCTCTCGTGTAACACCTGAGTTACTACATGCGACATTAGATGAGCAGATCAGCCAAACTTCGTCAATAAAAGAAGTAAAAAAAATCAGAAAGCGAGCAAATCAATTTCGTGAAATGGCACGAAAGTATAAACGTAACTTTGGCAAAGAAGAGCGAATCCAGCGACAAACATTATTTGCCGAAGCAGCAAAGCTTATAAAGGAAGCCGATGCTTTAGAGCAGTATGCCACAGAGTCTGTCATCAAAAATGCGCAGGTAATTACAGCAACATTGGTGGGAGCCGGCCATTACTCAATAAAAAACATTTGCTTTGAGGCAGTCATAATCGATGAAGCCGCACAGGCTCTAGAACCCGCATGTTGGATTCCCATATTAAAAGCAAAGAAATTAATATTAGCAGGCGATCATCAGCAGTTGCCTCCAACGATCAAATCCGTTTCTGCCGCTAATCAGGGACTTAAGGAAACATTACTGGAAAAATGCATTCATTTATATCCGCAATCAGGTGTTATGCTTCAGGAACAGTATCGAATGCATACATCCATCATGTCCTTTTCCTCCCAAAAATTTTACCAAAGCTCGCTAATTGCACACAGTTCCGTTGCAAATACCCTGTTGTTTCCTAATGATCAGCCCTTGCAATTTATCGATACGGTGGGCTGTGGGTTTGATGAAAGAGACGATGAAGGTAGCATATACAATTTAGAAGAAGCTTCCTTTGTTTTACATTACCTTTCAATGTTGAGTACATCGCTTAGCCAACATTATTCACCCGAAAATTATCCTCGTATCGCTATTATTTCTCCCTATGCTTCGCAAGTCGATAAGCTCAAAGCGTTATTGGAAGCCAGATCTCTTTCTATATATAAAGATAAAGTTACGATCAATACCATCGACGGCTTTCAAGGTCAAGAAAGAGACATTGTTATTATCAGCCTTACACGAAGTAACCAAGAAAGAAAAATTGGTTTCTTAAGCGATATTAGGCGCATGAATGTCGCGATGACAAGGGCAAAAAAGAAATTAGTGATGGTAGGTGATAGCCTTACCCTATCAAAGCTACCTTTCTATGCCGATTTAATTACCTATTCAGAAAAAGAACATGCTTACTACAGCGCTTGGGAATATTTGAACAATTAACATAGCAGGCTTGCTATGTTTTCACTTTCGACTTACAAAACGATTTCCCTTTATATAATAGCGCCAGGGCAATAAAGCATCTTCCTTTGCATATTCTACACCAATCCTTGTCGAAACAACAATATCTTGCTCATCCAACGAGATCCCAACGTCCTCTATCCAAATATCGTCACCGGATAAGCTTTTTCCGTTGAAATTTCCTGCAATGCCTAAAGCTTGCGTCAGCGTTCCCGGGCCTGCAGAAAGCCGTGGAGTCAGTACCTCCATATTACGTCTCTTTAACATATAATCGAGCCCCACAATTGGCTCAATACCTCTCACTAAAACAGCTTGTGGAACATCGATTGGACCGGTTACAACATTAAAGAGATAATGGATCCCATAACAAAGATATACATACGATACCCCTCCCTCCCCATACATTACTTTTGTTCTTTCGGTAAAACGTCTGCCATAAGCATGGGAGGCCTTATCTGTTATACCATTATAGGCTTCTGTCTCTACGATAATCCCACCGGTTACAAGGCCATTAATATTAGTGTAGATAACCTTTCCCAAGAGTTGCTGCGCAACCCACTGCACGTCGTCTTGCAGATAAAAATATTTTGGTAATTGCTTATTGTTCTTCACCCAAAGTCAATATCGATCGAAAAATGGAAGATAAAATTATACATTTGTCCGCGCGTTACCAAATTTTGATTTCTATGCAGAGCAGAGCTTTTTTATTTCACTCCATTATACGAGCTAGTCTGGCGATCCTATTATTGATAGTTATTAGTTTCACCTTTTTCAGTTGCGAAAAAGATAATTACAATCCTGAAAACTATTGGCCCCAGGTAGGGCACCGAATAGATATGGTTGAGCGATATTGGGGACCACCCGACGATCGGGATTCATATTACAATGGGGATGTATTTATTGTATCCTACTATTATTACAACGAAGGCATTTTCATCGAGTTTTTTCAGGATCGGGTTGATTTTATTGGCGACCTATAGTATTAATACGCGCATACAACTTGCTAAACATTAGTTTGCTATCCACTTTTTGTTATATTTTTTGTAGCTTGCCCTCTAAATATTCCGCTCATCATTGAGTATATACGATGAAATTCAGGGAGTTAATCCGACAGGAACAAGATATCGCCTTTGTAATCGGCAACGGCATCAATCGATATCCTAACAATCCAAAAGCGTTATCTTGGGAGGAATTACTTCTTAAGCTATGGCATAAGTTTTCTCCAGACGTCTTTAACTTCGTCCCGAAAGGCATTACAACCACCGAATTTTATGATTTGCTAGACTTAGCTAGCATAGAAACCGCTAACAGCCCATTTCAAATTCAGAAAGAAGTAAGTCGTCTACTGAGCGGTTGGCAGCCGTTCGATCATCATGTTTCATTCGTACAGTGGGCCAGGCAGCATGAAGCACCTATTCTTACCACCAATTTTGATCTTACATTATCTTCACTGCCCTTCATGCAGCAATACCGTTTTAAAACGACGTCTTTCACTGACTTTTATCCTTGGTCAACCTATTTCTCGGATCACGAGTTAAAAGATCCGTTGAAAGGTTTCGGAATATGGTTTATTAATGGACTTGTCAGCTACCATAGAAGCATTCGTCTAGGTCTTTCTCATTATATGGGATCCATTGAAAAAGCAAGAAATTACATCTATAAAAGTCGCACAGGCAGTCTCTTTAACAATAACAGTCAAAAGATTTGGAGTGGAGGTAATACATGGCTCCAAGTCTTCTTTAATAAGCAGTTATGTATTTTCGGTTTAGGGTTGGAAGAAAATGAAATTTTCATCCGATGGCTTTTAATAGAACGCGCAAAATACTACCGAAAATTTCCCGGCAGAAGAAAAAAGGCCTGGTATATTGCTCCTAAAAACGAAAAACCGGACGACCGAAATCTTGGTAAGATTCAATTTTTACGAGGAATCGGTATCAACTTGATTGAAACCAACAACTATGGAGAAATTTATAACGAGCCATGGCTCTAGGCCAATCACTATTCTTTTTTTACAAAAAAATTATATTGGTTTTACTTTTCTCCCTCTAAAAAGCAAGATATTTGCCGCAAATCCCCATAAGGAATTATTTTTTAGTGTCTGCTACTCACCTATAAATATTTGTTAATGAATTTCGTCGGAAAGATACTTTTCTCTACCCGAACCATGGGTTTTATGTTGTTGTTATACGCTTTCTCGATGGCGGTAGCTACATTTGTCGAAAATGATTACGGCACGCCTGTGGCAAAAGCCCTCATTTACAACAGTTGGTGGTTCGAGTTGATTATGGTCATACTCGTGCTTAATTTCATCGGAAACATAAAACGCTATCAATTAATCCAGCGGAAAAAGTGGCCATTATTAGTTTTCCACCTGGCATTCATATTAATCTTCGTCGGCGGAGCGATTACCCGTTATATCAGCTTTGAAGGTTCTATGCATATCCGTGAGGGGGAGTCCAATAATGAAATTATTTCCGATGCTTCATTTTTTAAGGTACAAATTACAAATGGTGAAGAAGCCTTAGCCTATAAAGATGTACCGGTCATTCTAACATCTCGTCAGGTTCCCTTTTACTTAAAGCCTTTTCAAAAGGAATATGCTGCAGAGTACGATTTTATGGGACAACGTTTAAAAATGCGTGTCTTGGATTACATACCGAGAGCCCAAGATTCGCTGGTAGCGTCGTCAACAGGCAAGAACATACTACATCTCGTGACCTTGATCGAAGGTAAAAGAGAGAACAAATATATCCCTTCGGGTAGTGTACAACTGATCCAGAATATGCTAGTCAGTTATAACAAGGAAACACCGGGGGCAGTAAACATTCAAGAAGAAGCTGGAAATCTAGTTATCAATTCGCCGGTAGGTGGTGGCTATATGATTATGGCGTCACAGGAAAAGGGTGAACTCCAAGCAGAACGGAAACAACCTTTTCATCTTCGTAGTTTGTACACGCTAGGAAGTTTAACTTTTGTTATACCTCAAGCACCATCCAAAGGTGAGATTATTCATTTTGAGGGCGATAAGCGTACGCATGAAAACGAGGCTGACCTGGTTAAACTGGAACTCTCAACCAATAATGCCACCGATACCGTATCATTTTATGGAGGAAAAGGTATCACCAGTTTTCAACATCAGTCAGAAATAGGTGGTCTAACCGTGTCCATAGGCTACGGCTCAAAAATATATTACACACCCTTTGAACTTAAACTTCGCAAATTCAAAATGGAAAAATACCCCGGAAGTAATAGTCCTGCCTCCTATTCCTCCGATTTAGCAATTGTAGAAAAACAGTCAGAGACACCATATACCATCTATATGAACCATGTGTTGGATCACCAAGGTTACCGTTTCTTTCAATCAAGTTTTGACCCGGACGAAAAAGGCACCGTTTTGTCAGTTAATCATGATTTTTGGGGCACTACCACCACCTATATAGGTTACACATTTCTATTTCTAGCCATGTTTGTTACTTTGTTTTGGAAGGGAACTCGCTTCTCTAAGCTAAATGAGCAGTTAAGCGCTTTATCGAAGCAAAAGGCGTCGCTTTTACTCCTTTTGTTTATGCCATTTGGCGCAAGTTATGCACAGGAAATAGACATGCATGGTCCGTCCAGGGGAGATCAGCTATTGAAAAGCGACGAACAGGGGCATCAACATCAGCATAACCATGTACATACGCATGATTCGGCTGTCCAATCAGAAAACCGGCCCGATCTTTCAATGCCTGTACCTAGCAAAATACAAGACCCTGCTCAATTCGCAGCGTCAGTAAAACTAAGCAAATCACATGCAGCTAATTTCGGAAGCCTTCTAGTACAAAATTTTGACGGAAGAATAGAACCCATCAATACCTTGGCACTGGAAATCTTGCGGAAACTTCATCACAAAGATCAGTTTTACGAATTAGATGCCAATCAATTCCTTTTGTCTGTATCAACACAACCTTTTGATTGGGCACAAGTCCCGTTAATTAAAGTAAATGCAAAAGGTGGGCCGGAGCTGTTAAATCGTGTAAAAGCGGACCCTAAGGGGTATACATCGCTACTTAACTTAATCACGCTCAAGGATAATAAAGCGACCTTCATTCTAGAAGATGAATACCAACAAGCATTCGCGAAAAAGCCTGCTGATCAAAACAGCTATGACAAAGAGCTTATTGAACTGAATGATAAATTACAGGTTATGCAGTATCTGATCAGTGGGCAATATCTACGGGTGTTACCTATCCCGAATGATCCAAACAATACTTGGGTTGCTTGGGGTAGTGAACATGCAAATCATAATACCGATGTTAAAAATCCTTTCGCCGCCTATCTTAAAGAAGTCATCTATACACAAACCACACAAAATTGGCAGCAAGCCGATCAACAGTTAGAAAAATTAAAGTCGTTGCAAAAAGAAATAGGCAAAGAAATTATTCCATCGGAAGCAAAAATTAACTGGGAAATCCGATACAATTCATGGAATATCTTCTTTAAGCTTATGATTGCTTACGCCTTATTGGGAAGTCTAATTCTTGCGTTAGCCTTTGTTAAGCTTTTCTCGGAGGCCAGATTTGTGAGTCGATTAATTTCTTTTCTACTCGTCGTTGTAACAATTGCGGCCAGTTTACAGGCACTTGGTCTAGGCATCCGATGGTACATCTCCGGTCATGAGCCCTGGAGTAATGGCTACGAGGCGGTTATGTTTATTAGTTGGATTGGGATACTTTCCGGCCTTATCTTATATCGCAATAGTAATGCCTTTATCCCGGCAGCGGGATGTCTTATAGCTGTGATATTAATGGGCTTTGCACACGGCGGTTCACAGATGAATCCTCAGATTACACCATTAGTACCCGTTCTAAAATCCTATTGGCTAATGATACATGTCGCTATCATTACTTCCAGTTATGGATTTTTCGGCCTAAGCGCGCTAATTGGTCTTGTGACGCTCATTTTGCATATTATAAAAAACAAAAAAATAGCTTTGAAGGTCAGTGCATCTCTAAATGAACTAACAATTGTAAACGAAATGTCCCTCACTGTCGGACTGTTCTTATTAACTATAGGCACATTCCTGGGCGGCATATGGGCAAATGAAAGTTGGGGCCGCTATTGGAGCTGGGACCCGAAGGAAACTTGGGCTTTTATTTCCATTATATTATATGCTTTTGTTTTGCATGTTCGTTTAATTCCTGGATTGAAAAGTAAATTTTTGTTTAATTTGCTCTCTTTGCTAAGCTTTTCGAGCGTGATCATGACCTATTTTGGGGTTAACTATTACCTTTCGGGCTTACATTCGTATGCAAAAGGAGATCCCGTTCCCATCCCATCGTGGGTATACATCACGGTAACATCAATTTTTGCGATTGCCTTCATTTCTTATTTTCGATATAAACAATTTGGAAAAAGCAGCAACGAAAGCCACCCTGTTGGAAGGAAAACGGCGTTTGAACGTGCCTGACAAGAGCAATATCACATGTCGTATTTAGTTGTTATAACGTTAGTTGGTCTCTTTATTGTTAAAAATAGTTAGCTTTACCGTATGCTTACAGATGAAATAAAACGCTATATTGATAAAAGCGTCCTATGTTGGCTTGCCACGGCTTCACGAGAAGGAGTTCCTAATGTTTCCCCGAAAGAGATCTTTACTCATTATGGGCAAAACCTGCTAATTGCTGATATTGCATCTCCCCAATCTATTAAAAACATTATGGAAAACGATAATGTCTGCATCAGCTTTATTGACATTTTGATACAGAAGGGATGGCAATTAAAGGGAAAGGCCACAATTATTGATTCAGGTCATCTACATTTTAATTTGTTGCTGCAACCCTTAACTCAAATGACCAAAGGAAAGTTCCCAATAAACAATATTATCTCTGTCCAAATAGAAAAGACTAAGCCGATATTCGCTCCCAGCTACATCCTATATCCTGGCACAACAGAGGAAGAGCAAATAAAAAGCGCCATAAAAGCATACAAGCTTTAAAATTCAACCTTGAGAAGAAATAATACAAGGGTATTCATTTTCTCTATCTGGCATTAGCGCGATCTTATTTCCCTTCTCATAAATAAATAATAGGAACCTGCAAAACATAATATAGTGACAGCTACTAAACCGGTAAGTTGTGGCCACACAATGGCGAGGCTTTCACCGATCGGCAAGGGACTTGGTATTGCACCGTAAACCTGTTCCATTGTTAATGGACCCAAACTCCGAACAGAAGGCATCAAAAGCGTCGTTGTTGCATCGCTGTAGAGTTGGCTAGGTACTATGCGCAGTAAATCGCTGATCAGCTTTTGATAGCTTAGGCTTTGATAAGTGTCGGCTGCCGCGGTAGGTATAATTGCCTTAGCGATAAGACTAATAATTATTTGATAAAAAACAGTGAAGAATAACCAAACGGCAATGGCGGTCAATGCAGATGTTGCAGCTTGTCTAAATCGTATGGAAAAAAATATGGCCAGATTTAGCCAAAAAGCCACATAAAGTATACTGAGAAAAAGAAAAAGAAAGATTCTGAGGAGTTCCTGAGGAGTTGGCGGAATACCAATAATAATGATCCCTAAGCCCATAACTCCCAGACCCAATGCAAAAAAAAGTGTACTGATTACGATCAAAGCCCCTGCAAACTTCGCGTTAATTAGATAATCGCGATGAATCGGCTGGGCCATAACTCGACTCAAAGTGCCGGCATTCTGTTCAGAATTAATGGCATCAAAACCCAGACTAATCCCCAAAAGAGGGCCCAAAAAACCAACAAATACATGAAAGGGAGGTAAAGATCCATCAGAAAGTGTGAACAATTTTAAAAACAGAAAGGCGCTTTCCGGGTCACCCGGTTTAGCAACAGCCTTACTGATACCGCTCATAGATGTATATAACGAACTAACACAGGTTAATAGAATAAGCGAAAGTAAAATGATAAAGCGCCAACTTCTAATATGGTCACTGACCTCTTTGGCTACCAAAACTCTGAAAGGGTGAGCAGGTCTTCTCTCTTCCCGATTCGGAGAAATAAGGTTCAAATTCAATAATTTATACATACTTCTGTTCTCCTTCAAAATAACGCTGATAAATTTCGTCTAAACCATATTGTCGCTGATACAAGTGTGTCAGATCAATATCTGAACGGACAATTGTACGTGCTATAGCAGCTGTTTTATCCGTTGAGCACCCAATCAATAATCGATTTTGCTCATACTTAACGCTATTAATTCCATCGATCTTCCCCAGGTCGTTCATCAATTGATGTGGTTTTTCCAACTCGTGCCAAGCGATACCTGCCTCTACCGTAAACACTTCGCTACTAAAAAGTTGTTTTGAAAGTTCGGGTATAGTGCCATTGGCAATCAATTTGCCATTAACAAAGATCCCTACCCGATCACATACCTGTTGTACTTGATGTAAGTGATGAGATGAGAGCAAAACAGTAAGTCCCTGTTCTCTACTTAACTGAACAATCAAGTCTAAAAATGCTTTGACACCACTCGGATCAATACCGAGTGTCGGTTCATCCAAAATAATTACTTCCGGTCTTTTAATCAAAACATCTGCCAAGCCAAGTCGCTGACGCATTCCTCTAGAGTAAGTTCCAACTTTTTTATTAGCCGCATCTATCAACCCTACTCGATTCAACAGATCTAAAGCTCTGTCTCTTGCTTCAGTCCACGTTGCGCGATTAAGTTTAGCGGTGAAAATCAGATTCTCCAATCCGGTTTGATTATCATAAAACCCGACATTATCCGGTAGATAACCGACTCGTCTTTTTACTTCAATGGGATTGACAGTGGAATCGATATTGCAAACTTTAATCGTTCCTGTCTTTGGCTCAGTCAGTCCCAGCATCATTAAAATTGTCGTCGACTTACCGGCACCATTTGGTCCTAAAAGGCCATATATTTCTCCCTTTCGAACCGCGAGATCCAAGTTATCAACGGCCTTCAATGAACCGTAACATTTTGTAACACCTTTTAATTCGATAACTTCTTCCACCGCCTATCTCCTTCCGTACTTACGAATTAGGTAATATACACAAGCAATAGCCGCTAAAATGATCATAATGCCCAACCATCCCCACAGTAAAGAAGTTTCGACGGATATACGAAACGAGGCTTTCGAAGATATCTCCGGTGTTTTTGCTTCCAATTCCGTCACATAATCACCCGCAATGGCCTTCTTATCCGCTTTAATCGTTGCGAAGACGTCTACGGTTGCCCCAGGTCTTAGCAAAGGAATTTTTGCGGGTTCGAAAACGACATCCCAGTTTGCCGGAGCAGAAAACTTCATTTCGACATTTTTTAAATCAGCCGAACCGCTGTTTTTTAGTGCGAGCTGCACCCTTTTACTTTCACCGGCTGTAACATCGGTGCTTAGTAAGCCGGTCGGTGTGGTCAGTTCCATTTTATAAGATCCCTTGATCACTACTTCGAATTCCAAATTAGCTGATGTATTCGCTGTAGTCGCCAAAACAGGCACTTTGTAGGAACCTGCCTTCGTTTCATCAGGCGGATCTATTTCAACCGTAATGTTTTGGGTTTGGTTAGCTACCATATCTACCGAAGAAACCTGTTTGCCATTCGCCTTAAAGGACACATTCCATCCCGGAAGTGCTTGCGCCGTTAAGGCATAAACTTGATTATCTGCGGTTTGATTTCTTAAGGTCGCATTAAAGGTAAACATTGAATTGGCTGCCCCCTCCATATTTCTTTGATCAGACGAAAACCCGGTCTTATAGCCTCCCTGCTCCGATACCAGCACAGTCAATGGCAAAGAAGCATATCCTTTAGCTTGCACCCGAAATTGGAAAGCGCCTTTGTTAACCTTCACCGGAACATTAACCTTTAAGTTAAAGCTTTTCTTTTCCTTCGGAAGAACAGAAAGTTGCGCCACATCCCAATTGCCGGATTTCAGTTCATAGCTCCAATCTTTTGGCAAGCCGACAACTGAAATATCACTGGTTTTTATTGCATTGCTGTTGTTAATTAAATCAATCGAATAATCGATCGATTCTCCGGGTGGTACTGAAATTTTCGGATACGGCGTATACAATGAAAGACCTTGGGCCAGGCAATTTTCATAAAAACTATAAGGCAATAGCCCCAACAGGAAAAATAAAATGGTAAAAAATGAATACAATCGTTTTGCACGCGCTAACATAAAAAAAAATTTATAATTTTTAACACTAACAGTACAAAGTGGTTAGGCTTTCAAATCGTGGGCTCCGAGCTAGACCAACCATTTAGCCGAGCTTGCCAAATGAGTCAGATTTGAAATGCGGCAGCTAATTTATTAAAAAGATACATTTTTCATAAATTGAAATAAAAAAATTATAATGCTGAAGAAAATAGTACCAATGACACTACAAATATTGCAAGATGGGCTGATCAGCAGCCGCCCAAGCTAACGTCTTTAGTTTTTCTTTTGGTAACCATATTGCATGCAGGTGTTCCACCAATGTAACCTCACGTGAAGTTGAATTACAGTGAAAAGCAGTTAGTGTGATCATAAAATCGGGATATTGATGATTAACAACAGCTATTTTTCTATTTACCGTAATACATAATGCCAACTCCTCATCTATTTCTCTAATCAGCGCATCTTCGTCCCGCTCACCGCGCTCTACTTTTCCACCGGGAAATTCATATTTATAGCTTAGATAAGGGTAATTGTGTTCACCTTTTTGCGTGCAAAGAATAGCTCCTTTATGCTCTATGACCGCCGCAACAACTTTATAATGTTTCATCTCCCTATTTCAACCATTGTAAAAACTTAAGGCATTTTTATTTAGACACCGAAAATAAAAGAAAAATCGGACGCCTCAATTCGTGAACCATATCTGGATAATTTTTTAACACGGATACTGATGGTTTTGGTTCGCAAAGTCTATTAATTGTAAAACCAGCATCCAATAAATTTGATAAATAGGTCTCAACAGTCCGATGGTATTTTATAACATCTTCATTTAAAAACCTAGTCTTCCTGAGCCCTTCACTAAAGTAATGATCGATGGGCCAGTGCATCCGATTTTTCTGCTCATCGTAAAACCAATCTTGAGAAGCCATGGCAGTAAAAACAGGATGTTCGACAGAGAAAACAAAAGTACCGCTAGGTACTAAACAATGATAAACATGCTCGCAAACCTGTTGAAAATCGCTCACATAATGAAGTGCGAGCGAACTAATGACGACATCAAAGGTAGCCTCGCTAAATGTTATGTCCTCAATGGCTACGCACTCGTATTGGATATTCTGATCTTGCGTCAGTTCTTTCGCTTTTTCCAGCATTTTCTTAGACAGATCTATTCCGGTGACCCGCTTCGCTTTCTGTTCCATTGCATAGCGGCAGTGCCATCCATAACCACAACCTAAGTCTAGCACAGTTTTGTCAGCCAAATCCGGCAACAAGGCTCGGAAAGCAGGCCACTCACCCGCAGCTTCAAGACCGGCTGTAGAACGTGGCATCAAACCGTAGCTCGCAAAGAAGTTAGGATCATCATACTTATTTTCTTTCATGGTAAATCGTCCGTATTGTAAAAGTAAAAATGAGCGCTTATGTTTGCAATTATAACCATTCTAAAATACATTTATGCGATTTAAGATATTAGACAAAATGCAAGCGATCGCATCCGCTCAGCTAAAAGCTGACATTTGAGTTAAGAGGAAAGCGTTGTAATAATTTTGTCAAGCGCTTTTTAGAAATCAACTTTGAATAACCAGGCAATCTGCTTTTTTGTAACAATCTTAGGCACAGACCGTAATATACCATTACGAAACCTACACCAAAATGGGCTTTCCCAATGCGCCATCCAGCCAAGTAGCCTCGATTGCCATATGATGCGTTTAGTTCTTTTAACTCTTCGTTTTTCATATTGCTTAAGTGCTGTGGCGAGGTCGCTTTGCGTGGCAAGACACTGGGCTAAAACCACCGCGTCCTCAATCGCCTGACAGGCGCCCTGCCCCATATTAGGCGTTGTGGCATGTGCTGCGTCCCCCACAAGAACGATATTATCCTCGTAGACGAAATGCTGAAGCGGCTTAATATCAAATACATCACTCCAAATAAGTTGTTCCGGAGCTGTACTGCGAATAATTTCAGCTATTGGAGTATGCGCGTTTAAAAAACTGTCTGCCAAATCTTTGGGCTTCATTTCTCTCATGCAAGAATCGTTTTCTTTCGCATTCATACAGCAATACCAATAAATACGATTGTGAGACAAAGGAGACATACCAACTCTTCCCGCAGCCGTCCAGGTTTCCACAGATGCCATTTCATTTAAGGGGATGTTCGGATTTTCAATAACCGCACGCCAACAGGTATAACCTGCATATCTCGGCTTACTATCAGGTATAAGCTGTTGCCTTACGACTGAGCGGATACCATCTGCTGCGATCAACAGGTTGGTAACCGAGCTAGAACCGTCCGAGAAACAAAGAATGAGGTTTTCCTTTTTCCTCCTGAACGAAAGCAATTCTCTATTTAAATGTAATGAGTTGGGCAACAATCTACTTAAAAGCACTTCATGCAACTCCGAACGGTGAATCACCAAGTTTGCATTTGCAAAATCGGGTCCTAATAATTCCGTATCCTGATTACTTATAATTTTCCCGTCAGCATCAAGCATACGAAGGGAAGTGACCTGATGTCCTTTCTCAAAAACAGCCTGTTCTATTCCCAATCTTTTCAATCCCAATATGGCATTGGCTGCAAGTCCTATACCAGCTCCAACAGGCTTAATCACTGGCGCAGCTTCATAAATACTAACATCCAAGCCTAGGTTTTGCAGTGCCACGGCTGTGCATAAGCCGCCAATTCCTGCTCCTACAATAGCAACCCTCATTATACACCAAAGGTACTGAATGACTAGAATAAAAATTGCCTAACCATGAATCTTTATTAGTTTCTCGTCTACCTTTAAGTCTTGTTTACTCGTAAAACCTGTCACATTTGAAAGGACGTATTTAATAACCTCCAATCGGGCCTGCTTTTTATCATCCGTAACTACTTCGACCCAAGGGGATTTCTTGCTACCGGATCGTTTCAACATTTTATTTATATAATGGGTATAATCATCCCACTTTTCTTGTGCCTTTTCATCCAGATCCCCAACCTTCCATTGTTTCATCGGATCCTTTTGTCTATCTTCCAGTCGCTCCAGTTGCTCGTTCTTTGAAATCGTAAGAAAAATTTTCATCATAATGATTCCATCATCGATGAGTAGGTGTTCCAACGAATTTACTTGTTCCATAAACGAGGTGTATTGTAAGTCAGAGCAAAAACCAAATACAGGTTCCACAACAGCTCGATTATACCAGCTACGATCAAAAAACACGATTTCTCCGCTGGTTGGCAACTGTTTTATGTATCGTTGGAAATACCATTGACCTTTCTCCTCTTCTGTCGGTTTTGGAAGTGCAACTACACGTATTTTTTTCGGATTCAGTTTAGCGATCATTCTGCTGATTGTTCCTCCTTTTCCTGCCGCATCTCGTCCTTCAAAAATTAGCAGTAATCGTTTTTTATTTTCGATAACATATTGCTGCAAGCGAAGCAACTCAAACTGTAAAGCAGAAAGTTCTTTTTCGTAGGCGAGTTGCTTCCTGAACTTCTTCTCCTTGATGATATCGTTTGCGACTAGAAAATCCAGTATTTCCTCGCTTTTATTGATTCTTTCTAAATCACTAAGATCAAATTCGGCCATAATTTATTGCGGTAGTTTATGTTAGCTGTTATTCGTTCTGTTATCAATAAGTTTTAACAAAACGATTCTTGCTAATATACATTTTCTTCTTTATAAATTTGGTTTAGTACCTTCGCTTGAGCGATGAATTAAAAACTTACACATGAGAGTACCATTGGCAGGCCCGGCCATTCATCTACACCTTCTTTCAATATTCATTTTTTATCAGAAAGTGCCGTTACCATTGAGTTTGGGCAAGAAATTGATGAAATGACCTTTAACCGAGTTCACCAATTCGATGAGCTAGTAAATCGTTTACCATTCGAAGGTTTTATTGCCACCGTCCCCGCCTATACTTCATTAGCTATTTTCTATGATACCATACAGGTTGTCCAAGCAAAACAGCTTTACGGCCTGAATAGTTTCGAACGAATTTCCAATTACTTAATTGAGTTGCAGCAACAGGCAATTCCGATAAATGAAATAAAAAAGGAACCTATTCATTTACCCATATGTTATGAGGAAGAACTTGGACCGGACTTAGCATATGTAGCTTCGTATCACAATATATCGACTCAGGAGCTTATCAAGTTACATAGTAGTACAACTTATAAGGTTTATATGATCGGCTTTGTTCCCGGCTTCGCTTATTTAGGCGGCACCCCCTCACTATTGGAAACACCAAGAAAGAAGATTCCGCGCAAGCAAGTACCGGCAGGCTCAGTCGGCATAGCAGGGAAGCAGACGGGCATCTATCCTCTGGAAATTTCCGGAGGTTGGCAAATCATTGGTTGCACCCCCCTGCGTCTCTTCGATATTAACCGATCTTCCCCGAGCCTATTGCGAGCCGGCGACGAGGTTATTTTCGATACAATTGATTTACGCGAATTTAAACGCCTGAGGAGAAGCAATGAAAGTTAAGATTTTAAAACCCGGCATACTCAGCACTGTACAAGATTTGGGGAGAAACTTTTATCGTGCCCAAGGAATTCCCTCTGCCGGAGCGATGGACTCACTTTCTATGCGGCTAGCAAATCTTAGCTTAGCTAATGCGATTGACGCGGCTGTGATAGAAATAACGTACGCGGATGTATTGTTAGAAGCCGAAACCGATCTTTTAATCGCATATTCCGGCGGGGGGGCCATTCTTTATGCTTCGGATCAAGTTTTACCTGATAATCGCCCTCTTTTTGTCCCAGCCGGACAAAATTTAGCATTTCGACATCACAGTTCGGGTTCAAGGACCTACTTAGCCATCGCGGGAGGTTGGGATGTTCCGATTGTTTTGGGAAGCAAAAGCACTTATATAACCGGCAGATTCGGAGGCTTGATGGGACGTGCTTTAAAAAAGCAAGATTCGCTTAAAAACGCAAACAACTTAACTACATCGACTTTGCGCCTATTATCGCACTTAAAAAGTACGAAAATCAGTTTTCCTAACTGGAGCATTGATAAAGAGCACTTTATGCCGCTTGACAAAAGAATGATCAGGATTGTTCCGGGCAAAGAGTTTACTTGGTTTCGAGCCGATTCTTTGCTAAATTTTTTGTCCGCTAGTTATACCTTGAGTCGTGATTGCAACCGCATGGGATATCGCTTTGAAGGGCCTTTATTGCAGCGTTCCAGCCAAATTGAACTACTTTCCACAGCGGTTGCACCAGGCACTGTACAGGTAACACACGACGGCTCCCTCGTTCTATTAATGTCAGACGGGCAAACAACGGGTGGCTACCCGCGTATTGCACAGATAGCACAAGTTGATTTACCACTTTGCGGACAATTAAAGCCCGGAGATTCTATTCAGTTTTCGGCCATTAGTCGTATAGAAGCTGAAAAGCTATACATGAATAGAGAAAACGAACTTAAAAAGCTTGCTGTTGCGCTAAATATGATCATTTAGAAACACAAACTAAAATCAATATGTCTATTTCGTAAATTGCCGAGATCTACAATATTTAACACGTGAAGGAAACTATATATGTATTATATTGATATCAATTGTGATGTTGGAGAGAGTTTTGGTGCTTATACACTCCCGGAACAGGATATGCTATTCGATTATATCAGCTCGGCGAACATTGCCTGTGGGTTTCATGCCGGTGATCCAGATGTAATGCAGCGTACGGTAGCAAGAGCAGTCGAAAAACGTGTAGCAATAGGGGCACATCCTGGCTTCAACGATGTACAGGGCTTTGGAAGACGAGAAATTCACATGAGTCCGAAGGAAATATACAATATGGTGCTTTATCAGATTGGCGCTCTTTATGGATTTGTAAAAACCGCTGGGGGAAAATTACATCATGTTAAACCACATGGCGCTTTGTATAATATGGCGGCTCGAGATGAAAATTTGGCAACAGCGATTGTACAGGCAGTTTATGATTTTGATAAGCGACTCTATTTATATGGACTGGCTGGTAGCAAACTAATTTTGTCAGCGCACAAAATAGGCCTTCCCGTTGCATCTGAAGTCTTTGCTGATCGAAGCTATCAAGATGATGGTAAACTCACACCCCGAAGTCAAGATGATGCCATTATTGCCGATACAATACAGGCAGTGAAGCGCGCTTTAGTTATGATCACCCAACAACAAGTATTATCAACAAATCAAAGATCTATCGCTATCAAAGCAGATACTTTATGTATACACGGTGATCATGAGAAAGCCCTGCTGCTGGCAAAAACTATTTACAATCAACTGATTCAACAAGGTGTTAAGATCAAAGCGCCCTAACATGAAGCAACCCGTAACAGTTATCTTAACTAGTTTTTGCAAGTTGGTGCGAACACATTCTTTCTCGAATTACATCTTTTAGTTACAAGATGGCTGAAGTTTAGATTACATCCTTTTTATTATCGAGATTTGCTACACTTAAAATACGGTGTAAATAAATCGACGGAAAGTCTAAATCAACATAGTTAATAACTATACTCATGAAATATCAGGAGGTTGCCGAAGCCTTGTATAGCAAAAATCGTAACGAGATTCG
Source organism: Olivibacter sp. 47 (assembly GCF_030372825.1). Lineage (NCBI taxonomy): Bacteria > Pseudomonadati > Bacteroidota > Sphingobacteriia > Sphingobacteriales > Sphingobacteriaceae > Olivibacter > Olivibacter sp. 47. Next base: position 2,009,100 of record NZ_JAUCNR010000001.1, on the reverse strand, counting down.
ACACATTATAAACCATTCACTGGAAGCCAAGCATTTCGAACAAAAAATAAGTTCCATGGTAATCCATACCGGCTTCATTTTCACTTCCAAAAATGATATACAGTCTGTCTTATTGTATGACCTTAGTACAGAACAGGTGATACGACAATCGAACAATGAGCACTTGCCGCAATTAAATGGTTTATTGGTGATCAAGGTAAACACCGGTAATTTCAATATACCGATCCCCTTGTTTTTTTCACACATCAAAAATAACAATGAAGTTTACCGATACCATCATGTTGAGATCAATCGCAAATTGGAAGCTGATTGTATTACTATATATGACAAAGACACAATAATCGCTATCCGTTCGATAACCCTTTTAGATGGTCATTTAGGTACCCTTAAAGAGTATCCTTTGCGAGAAACCTTACGGTTGCATAGCCGTTAGCTACACATCACCATGTTCCGAATTGCCACGCAATTCGAGCAATACCGGCAAACGTACCTTTTCTCGTTGAAAGACTCCATTCAATGTAGGGGTAAAGTGACGCAAGGGTAAATGGGAGCTTGCTGAAACCAGTCAGTGAAAAGGAAAAGAGCGCTTCACATTTTTATAAAAATTTGCAAAAAAATTAGATTTTCAATTAACAACTTTGTGTATCTTTATCGCAATTAATTGCACTTTTTTCATGCTTCAAGAGATATTTACACAGTTCCGCCCGAAGGCATTTCAAAAACCGTTTTATAATAAACGATTGTAGTCGACTCTCCGATTTTTACTGTTCTCTTCAGAACAAGCGATTTATTCTTGGCCTACAACCTATTAATATGCAATTTGAAATGCATAAAGCAATATCATATAAAACATTCTATACTTTAGTACTTATTATCATTCTTATCACCTCTTGTAGAAAGAAGGATAATACGGTGCAACAGAAAATACTTGGTTCTTGGAGAAGTACCAATACGATTACCCAGTTGTATGAAGATGGAGATATGAAAGAATCATATATACATGCCTCCGACGAATATAATGGTAGCATGATGGAATTCCATGCCGATGGAAGTTTTAAGTCGTCCGGCAAATATGCAACAACAGACGCTGATTCTATCACCGTGGTAAGACTTGAAGATCAAAAAGGCCAGTATCAGATAGTAGACAACAAACTTATAACGAAAATAGAAAATATTGACAAAGAAGCGGAAATGACCTTGGAATTTAAGGGAAATGATGTCTTAACCATCATTTCCGGCCCCTTAGCATTACCGGATTTAGATGAATTTAGTCACAACAAATATTTCACTTCAATCGTTACCTATGTAAGAAATAATTAGCATATTTATATCACATTGTGAATGAAAATCTTACTTATATCGTTGTAAAGAAAACGGAGGGGACCTATCTCCGTCGGGCCGATCTCGTTGATCAACATCACCTATATATCGGTAACTTAACGCTAGATGAGGGTGATATAGTGGCTTCAGATCAGGTTATAAAAGTCCTTCAAGCGGAATTAAATACTGAATGGGTAAATGTCGACGCATTCAACCCCTTCCTCCCCCCTTCTTTACCGTATAGAACCCGGTACATTTTTCTTGACAAACGAGATGCAGCATCTAAAGAAATAGCAAAGCCATGGATATCCCTTAGCAAACAGATTCCCGACGAAATGCAGGAATGTCTATTCACCAAATTCGAAAACACGGAACGCACGTCCGTGTCCTCCCCCATCTTACACGGGGTACATGTTAAGAACGGCCTATTTCGTCCATTGCATGCTAAAGCCACCCATCTTTTTAAGCCCACTCATTGGATGCCAATTCCTGGATTTTAGGGCTTTCATAAACGTCATGCTATTCGTCGTATTCCTTTACAGAATTCTATAAAGGCGGTGAGCTTCCACTTCAGTTAAATGCATCACCCACAATAAATTGCTCAAACAACATAACAAATTCCTAAAATCAATTCGCTTTTTCGTATCTTTAAAGATGGATTTTGTAACAGTGAAAGTTTTCGACAATCCTGTAGAAGCTCATTTACTCAAAACAAAGCTTGAAAGTGAGGGCATTCCTTGTTTCCTTCAGGATGAGCATATTGTTTCGCTCAACCCCTTATATAACTATGCTGTTGGAGGAATAAAGCTCGTTATCCATGCTTCCGACGCAGAGGCAGCTTCTTCAATTATCAAGGAAATTGACAACAGGCCTTTATTAACCGAAAACAACAGGCAGCTTGTTTGCCCACAGTGTGGCTCAGTTGAATTATACGCCAATTATAAATCCATGAAGGGAGCCAAAGGGTTTCTGTCCGCCATATTATCTTTCCTAATGGGCGTCTTTCCAATATACTACAGAAATGTTTATAAGTGCAAGGCTTGCGAAAACGAATTTAAAGCAGACATGTAAAACTACTGCTCAAGTACCTGTTTTAAGTTGCTTAGTCCTGTTTCCAAATCATTCCCAATTATTGTTTCCATATCCATGAACAGACACATAAGATTCATTGGATAGGGCATCTTTCCTTTCATACCCCACTTGACTTTCGTTTGTCCATCGCTTACCTGTTCCGTAGTCATATAAACAGGTGAAGTTGATTCGAATGGTTCTTTAAACCGCACTTCAAAATCAATTCGTTCACCTTTTACTATGTTTTTGATTTCCTGCTCCCCCCTACCGACATTGTCTTGTTCGCTTTCCCAACTATAGATAAACCCAGGTGTACCGTCTGTTCCGTGATAACTTTTCTTCATCCCCGGATCCAGTTGATTCCATTTACTATAATTGTCCTGATTTTTCAAATACTTTATATATTCGAAAACTTCTTGTTTCGGTTTGTTAATGACTACTTCCCTTTCTACTGAATATTCCTTTTTAACAAACAAAGCTGTAATGAGTGCAATACCTATGAGCACCAGTACAATAAGTAATAAACCCTTGATAACTTTCATAACGATATTTATAATTGGTAAATAATATCTTTGAAATTCTGATTAAAAATACAACAATTATGTTACAATAAAACATAAAACCACGTGCTTTTTGCTGCGCCAAAATAGTTGATAGCTTGGCCAATTTTGTATACAAATCATCAGCTTAAATTTACTTTCTTGCAGTTATCATCCAAAATGAGAGGGGCTTTATAGTCCATTCAAAAGATGTTAACCAAAAACAATCCATATGAAGAAAATAACTGCACTAATTCTTGTAACTACGACCTATTTAAACGTCGCTTATGCCCAGACAGATTTAGACCAATGGCCTTTGAAGAAATCACCGGAAGAAATAGGTCGCAAGATTGCTTGGCATTTTATCGAGACACCTCATCCAAACTTTGGAAAAGATACGCCCCCAAAAGTAATTACCTACCCGGAAAGCTGTACTTGGTACGGGGCATTAATGTTTGCAGGGGAAAGCGGTGATGAGAAACTGATAAAAGCCTTAGCAGAAAGGTTCGAACCGCTTTTCTCTTCTAAAACGTCTATGATTCCTGTTCCTGATCATGTAGACTATGCGGTATTCGGCTCCGTTCCGTTAGAGCTTTATCGTCTTACAGACCAACAACGTTATTACGATTTAGGTATCCGGATTGCCGATAAGCAATGGGGGCCCCTGAAGGACCGAGGGTTACACCGGAATCGCATAAATTTTATGAGATGGGATTAACCTGGCAAACCCGGCTGTGGATTGATGATATGTACATGATTACAGCCCTCCAGGCACAGGCTTACCGCGTTACAGCAAACGAAACGTACATTAATCGAGCGGCGAAAGAAATGGTTTTTTATTTAGATGAGCTTCAAAAACCGAACGGACTCTTCTATCACGCTCCTGACGTGCCCTTTTTTTGGGGTCGGGGAAATGGTTGGATGGCCGCAGGGATGGCTGAACTGCTACGCTCCTTACCGAAAAAGAACCCTTACTATAAGAGAATCATGGAAGGTTATCAATTGATGATGAGTTCTTTACTAAAACATCAAAGTGAAGAAGGTACCTGGCGACAATTAATTAACGATGACGCATCCTGGCCGGAAACTTCTTCAACAGGTATGTTTGCTTATGCGATGATAACGGGTGTAAAAAACGGCTGGTTGGATAAAACCATCTATGGCCCTGCGGCGCGTAAAGCATGGTTAGCACTTATCAGTTACATCGATGACAACGATGACATTCAGAACGTTTGCGAAGGTACAAACAAGAAAAATAATCGTCAATACTACTTAGATAGAAAGCGAATTACAGGAGATATGCACGGACAAGCACCTATATTATGGTGTGCAGCTGCTTTTTTGAGGGATTAGCTGCTAATAGTGTAATGGCGTACCGATTTCATGGTAAGCCATTACACTCCATTCGTATAAAGATAAATTAATAACCTTCGTTTTGTTGCCAAACGCCGTTCATTCTATCCATTTCCGCAAGCGGAATTGGAAAGAGGTAAGCCTTAAAACGACGCTTATTTCCCTGTTTATCGTAGGTAATCTGCGGAATTACTTCATGCGCTATTCCCCATCTAATTAAATCGTTGTATCGCAAGCCTTCGAAAGCCAGTTCTACCCTTCTCTCATTTCTGATAACTGCTTGCGTTAACATTGTTTGAGGCGCCATGTTAACACCGGGTCTAGTCCTAACATCATTTAACGCTTTTAATGCTCGTGGGTCAGTACCTTGTCCACTTTCAAACATAGCTTCTGCATACATCAGCAAGAGGTCGGCATAGCGAATTTTAACAAAATGCTGATCACTCAAGGTTGCTCCGGAAGCATTATTTACAGCGGTATCCACATATTTTTTAAAAGCCATACTATTAAATGGAATCTGCCCTTCAGCCGTACTTCCCGCTTGCATAAATCCTTTTGGATTATACGCCCAAGGGTCCCCTTCATCAAAGATGGTCATTTTTCTTCGCGGATCATTGGATTCATAAGCGTCTTTCAAATCTGTTGTAGGAAATACAGACATCCGTCCGCCAATTACCTGATCCATGGAATGATAATCGGTAGGTGCCGCAAATAAAACCGAAAACATGATCTCTTTATTATTATTTTGTTCACCAAAGAAAATCCCGGCATAGTTTGGATGCAAACTAAACGGGTTGCTTGCATCGCCTATTAAGCTCCAAGCGGTCTCCGCTGCTTCCCGATATCTTTTGTTATTGAGTAAAACACGCGTCTTCAATCCAATTGCAGAACCTTTAACGGCCCGGCCGTCACTATAGGCCATCTGAGGCAGATTAGCAATTGCAAAATCCAGATCCTGCAATATTTGCGCTACTACCGTTGCCTTCGTCGTACGTGGCCGGCGTTGAAAATCTCCATCTAATGCCTCCGGTTTTAGATTTAGCGGCACGTCTCCGAACAGTTGAACAAGATCATTGTAATAGTAGGCCCTTAAAAACGATGCCTCGCCTTTCATGCGCTTATTTTCAGCCTCGGACAAAGCGCTTACTCTGTCTACATTCGCCAAAAAGTAATTACAGTTCGCAATTCCCTGAAAAGCAAACTGCCACGTCTTGGTTACTACACCTGCTGTTGTGCTGGGATCAAAGTCGCCCCGCATAATAACGTCAAAACCTTCCCATCCGGACGTATTCAGCGCATTATCTGAAAGGGCTTCCCAGTATAAACTATTTCCGCTCTGATTCGGGCCACCGGAATACAGCGGTTCCTTAAGCTTTGCATAACAGGCGATCAATGCTTTTTGTGCTTCTATCGCCGTATTCCAATAATTAGTAGTACTTGGGTTGGTGAGTGGATCTTTGTCTAATACACTGGAGCACGATATCAGTATATTCGTGAGTACCAATAACCCATATATTGTTTTGTTAGCTTTCATCTTCGATATTTTTTATAAAATAGCCTTAATTCCCATGGTATAAATCTTTGCCTGCGGGTAAATAGCCATCCGCGAATTGGCCGCCAACCGTTCGGGATCGCCTCCATCAAAAAATTTCGTAAACGTAAACAGATTATCCCCCGAAAGATAGATGCGTAGCCGTTGGAAACCAATTTTGTTTACCAACTGGTTGGGCAAGGTGTATCCTACCTGTATATTCTTTATTCTTAAGTAAGACGCGTCTTGCAACCACCAGGTAGAAACTTGCGTATTGGGTGCGTAATTTTCATTAAATATATGAGGGATCGTGTTTGATGTTCCCGGTCCATCCCAAGCATTCAACCAAAATTTTGGTGGCGGACTGGACTGCCTAAAAGGGGCGATTCCCCATTCCCTCACATAGATTTTTCGTCCTTCCACCCCCTGTACGAAAAAACTAAAGTCGAAATTCTTATAATCGGCGCTAAAAGTAAGACCATAATTAAAGTCAGGAAAAGCTCCATCTACTACTGTGCGGTCGTTGGCATCAATTTTACCGTCGGGTACGCCACCCGGACCACTGATATCCTTGTAACGCATATCGCCTGGTTTGGTCAAGGCGCTGATAGGGGTTGGGCCATTCGCTATTTCTTCCTGTGTCTGATAGATACCGTCAAAAACATACATAAAGTAAGAATTATACGGCAATCCCTCTTGTCGTATTAATCCACTTCCATTATCTATTTCACGTGCACCAAATTTTACCAATTCATTTTTATACGTTTCGAAGTTTGCCTGAATTTTGTAATTAAGTGCATTTAGCCTGTTCTGATATCCCAGTAAGACTTCCAAACCGCTGTTCTTCATTTCACCGCGATTTACCGTTGGCCCATTCAATCCTATAAAATCTGGAACTTGTAGCGTACGTAGTATATCCGTCGTACGTTTGGTATACCAGTCTACTGAACCAAATACACTTGATTTAAATAAGTCAAAATCCAGCCCAATATTCGTTGCCGTCGTGGTCTCCCATTTTAGATTCGTATTGTTAAGATCCTCCAAGCTCATCCCCTGCTGTAGTGCGCCACCTATATTATATTCAACTGGGCTTAGAATTGCCTGATAGGGATAATTTCCGATATTTTGATTGCCGAGTTGTCCCCATGAAAAACGTATCTTTAGATTATTGACCCATTCGGAACCCTTTAAAAAGCTTTCCTCTGACAACCGCCACCCGATTGATGCAGACGGAAAAAATCCCCATCTTCGTCCAGTCGGTAACCTAGAGGTACCGTCGTATCTGAAATTTGCTTCAAAGAGGTATCGCTCTTTATAATTGTAATTCAATCGACCATACAGCGACTTGATAGCCCACTCATAAGCCTGCCCTTCTGCGATCTGTCCAGCCGACGAATAGGCATCCAGCTCCGTCAAATTATCAGTAGGCGCGTTTCTTCTAAATCCCTGTAAACGATCATATTTAAAGGTTTCTTGATTATAGCCGAGCAATGCACTTATATTATGAACGTTATCAAAGCTTTTGGTATAATTAAAATTCAAGTAGTAAGTTAGCTGCAATTCTCTTTCGCCCCGAACGGTTAAGTTGTTCTCCCCTACTGTGCCGTTATATTGGGTGTTATAAATGTACTCCCCATTTTCATCGGGTTGATATAAATAGGCGGGTATTCCAACAACATGCACTTTTGATTGTCCATCTTGATACCTCACGGCTCCCTTTAACTCCCCCTTTAGCCCAGGGAGGATATCCACATTAATATAAGAGGAGGCTGAAGCATAATAATTGTCAGTGGTCTTTCCACCGTTTTCTGCAATAGCAATCGGATTTTTATTACCCGATTCAAAGATATAAGCCTTCGAGGCATAGCGCCCACTCCCATCCGGCAATTTAGGCTTAAAGGTCGGGTTTGCTGCCAATGCGCTCAAAATTTGGTCTTCCGTGGTATTACCATCAAAATTACCATTGAGTGCAGTTTCATATCGACCGCCTTTGGAAAGCGAAATATTGGTACCAAAGGTAACTCGACCACCCAAATTTGTTTTAAAGTTCAGTTGTGCATCATATCGCTTATAACCCGTTGCTATCAACATTCCTTCCTGACTGAGATAGCCCAATCCAAAATTATAGGTTGTCCCATCCTGTCCTCCATTGACACTTAAAAAATGTTGTTGCATGGGTGCTGTTCTGAAAACCGCATCCATCCAATCATAATTGGGATATCGGTCCGGATCGATTGACGAACCTTGTCGATAGGCCTCTATCTGCTCGTCCGAATAGAGCTGATTGCTACTTGTACCTGTATGATTAATGGCCTTGTTTAACAATTCCATAAATTGAACTGAATTCGTAACGCGATCATACATGGAAGTTGCTTTTTGTCGACTGTAGTTATAACTATAATCGATATTTAACCTGCCTGCCCTGCCACTTTTAGTGGTTACCAGTATAACTCCATTGGCCGCTCTTGATCCGTAAATGGAAGCGGACGCAGCATCTTTTAGAACCGATATATTTTCGATTACATTGGGATTTAAATTATTGAGGTTCCCTTCTACGCCATCGATAAGAATCAGCGGATTATTACCAGCCCCACTAAACGTGCCCATTCCACGAATCTGAATATTAGCGTTCTCTGCGCCTGGTTGTCCGGAATTCTGTGTTATCTGCACTCCCGGTGCCCTACCTTGAAGTAATGAGGTGGTATTGGGTGCCTGCCGGGTTGTCAGTTCTTCCGATGAGATTGCTGCTACCGCGCCGGTTAAATTAACCTTTTTTTGTGTCCCATATCCTACGACGACAACTTCATCCAATGCAGCTGCATCCGGTACCAATGTAATCTCAAACAAGGTCTCATTGTGAACCGGGATTTCTTGCGTTACATAACCCAAATAAGACACCATTAAAGTTTGATTGGCGGCTGCTTTAATGGTAAACATACCGTTTGCATCTGTAACAACGCCTCTCTTTGTGCCGACTATTTTAATACTCACACCCCCTAGTGGTCCATCACTATCCGATACCCTCCCTTTTCGCACACTCTCCTCCTGTCTATCCGTTTTTTTGGCAACCGTACTTTCTCGTGCCAATACATTGGCACTTAGCAAGGCACCAATGATCATTACTAAACAAGTTGTTTTTAGATAAAAGATTCTCATTTTTCGTCCTTAGGTTTTTTAATCAAAACATTACACACGATTATATCCTGGCTTACATTGGTTAGGATAAAATTGGCTTTGCAAGAAAGGAAGAAAATAGCACCTTTTTGTGAACGAAATTGGCTTAATATTAAGCCTCATTTACATGGCACGCATCAACTAGTCTGCATTGAAATAAATGTACGCTTATAGGTTAAGGGACTTTTCCCTGTTACTTTACGGAAGCATTTAAAGAAACTTGTAAAATTATTAAACCCGCTGTCGTCACAGACTTGCTTTATATCTAACTTGTCTTCTATTAATAGTTTACAGGCATGGCCGATTCTTATTTCAGTCAAAAATTGAGAATATGTTTTTCTTGTTTGTGTTTTAAAGTACCTGCAAAAAGAATGTGGGCTTATCTTAGCCACTTCAGCAATTTCATCCAATTGAATTTTATCTTTAAAATTAGCGCAAGAATAGTCGTATATTTTCTTTATTCTGTCGTTCTTAAACTCTTCGTAGGCAATACCATTGAAACCAATGGATGAAAGCGGTTCGAGTTTGCAGTATTTTGCGATTTGAACCAAGATCTGCATCAGGATAATGATCCTTTCTGATCCATCGGCACCCAACATCTCTTCCAGTAGTTCGGCAACATAGTCTTTATGTTTACCGAGAATCGTCACCCCTCGTCCTGCTTTTTCCATAATGGATTTTAGCATCTTATTTTCGGGAAGATCTAAAAATCCATTCCCCCAAATTTCCTTTTCAAAATGAGCAACCCGCACATCTATACCTTCTACAGCTATCTTACTTTCGAAAGCATTATCGAATTTTACATAGTGCGGCAACCCGGATCCGACAAGCACCATATCGCCCGACTTAAACCGCTGGATACTGTCGCCAATGAAGCTCGTCCCCTCGCCCCTGCAGAAATGTAGCAGCTCTAACTCCGAATGATAATGCCATTTGGTATTACGAGGCTCCATATCGCGTCTTACGCTAAATGACTGAGCAGGGCCCTTCATGAGCTTAAGAAGTTGTGGTTTCATGTTTTTTTTAATTGGTCAGGAATAAAGTTCAGCAGAAAGGATAGATCAAAACGGGTAATAACCGGTTATTTTAAGGGTAAAAATTGACTTTTGATCACAAGAAATCTATTAGATGTTAGAACATTGTTATGGCTAAGTAATATTATACACAATACCATCCAGATTCTTATAATCAACCGGTTTAAACTGTAAATTTAGCATTCAAACAATGTAATATATGAGAACAATTATTGTTGCTACTGACTTTTCAGACATAGCAGAAAATGCTGTTGAATATGCGGCTACGGGGGCAAGTATCATAGATGCCAAGATTGTATTATTCAATGCTTTCAAATTACCGTTGCATGCTTCAAATACCATCCTTTCTGTGGAAAATGTGCAAAGTATGATCGATAAAAACAAGCTTAAGTTAGAAACGAGGGCTAACGATTTAATCAAACGATACGATATTGAAGTAGCGGTCGACTCCAGCTTATTGAATGTTGAGGACGAGGTAGAACGCCTAATGAAGCAATATGATGCCGAAATGGTTATCATGGGCATGGCCAAACGGTCGCTTGAGCAGGATCTGTTAGGAAATACGACAACTAATGTTATTCAAAAGCTTAAATTTCCTGTGCTGGCAGTACCTGAGGGTGTGACCTTTAAACCGGTAAAACGAATTTTATATGCTTGCGATGTTGTTCGTGGCATACATAAAACAATATTGGAACGTATCAAGGATATCGCTCGGTCTTGGAATGCGGAAATAGAAGTATTTAATGTACAGGAGAAAATAGAGGAACTACAAGAAGATCCGTCTTTCACAAAGGACCCCTTAAAAGATGAAATGACCGGGATTCAATACTTTTATAAAAACGTCGCTTCCAATACGATCATTAAAGAAATAAGAAATGAGGTCGTAAATTATCAGCCCGACTTATTAATTATGGTACCCAATCGGTATGGTTTTTGGTCATCGATTGTACATAGGAGTAAAACAAGGATGATGGCAGCCGGATTGGATGTTCCCCTGCTATCAATCCCAATTTAGCTAATGATATTATGGATATTTCGTTGAAAGGTAAAACTGCTTTAATTTGTGGCAGTAGTGACGGTATAGGCCTATCTACAGCGCAGGTTCTGGCCCGCTTGGGAGCCAGCTGCATTCTCTTTGCAAGAAATGAAGTCAAATTAAAGACCGCATTAACGAGTCTTCAAATCGAGCCCGGTCAACAACATCGCTATGCCGTGGCTGACTTCAACAAATTGGAAGAAGTGGAAATTGCCGTCGACCGTCTCACAGAAGAAGTTAACATACATATCCTAGTTAATAATAGTGGCGGGCCACCTCCCGGCCCACTTCTGAAGGCGTCTTCAATGAACTTTCGCGATGCATTCAACAGGCATGTCCTCTGTAACCAGCTCATAACACAAGCTGTGGTTCCAGGCATGAAGCGCACAGAATATGGGCGTATTATCAATATTATTTCCACTTCAGTTAAAGCACCGCTTGCTAATTTAGGTGTTTCCAATACCATTCGCGCAGCCGTTGCTTCTTGGGCAAAAACTTTGTCGAATGAATTGGGTATGTTTAATATCACGGTAAACAACGTGCTGCCGGGAGCCACTAGAACCGCGAGATTATCAAGTCTTATAAAAGAAAGTGCGAAGGTAGAACAAAAGACTGCCTTAGAGGTAGAAGAAGAGATGCTAAAAAATATTCCGATGAAGAGGTTTGGTGTGGCCGAAGAGGTTGCCCACGCGATTGCTTTCCTTGCTTCTCCGGCAGCCTCCTATATAACCGGAATTAATATACCCGTCGATGGAGGCCGAACACCTTCATTATAACACGAACTATCGGTTACAAAATAGCTAACGAACAGGCTGGCAAACCACCACCAGTGCTGTTCGCTTTTGGTTTCTTTATCGGCTCTTGTTTTACTTTCGTATAGCTAAAATTGATCAGAGGGCACGCGGTATGTAGGATCTTCCAGAATATTGACTTCAATTACATCGGCTGCGTTTTTTAAAAGCATTCTGCAATCTTCGCTCAAATGCTTAAGATGCAGCGTCTTTCCTGCCAGCTTATACTTTTCTGTCAATTTATTAAGCGCATTAATACCCGACATATCTGCTACGCGACTTTCCCGAAAATCAATGATCACTTCTTTAGGGTCGTTACTTATATCGAATTTCTCCATAAAGGCCATGGTAGAACCGAAGAATAAGGGACCATACAATTCATAGTGTTTCACCCCCTGCTCGTCTACATATTTTCTTGCCCGAATACGTTTAGCACTTTCCCAAGCAAATACCAACGCAGCTATAATAACGCCCACTAAAACCGCCAAAGCCAAATTGTGAAGTACCACGGTAATTATAGCCACTAATACGCCTATCAGGATATCCGATTTCGGCATTTTATTCACTATTCGCAGGCTTACCCATTCAAAGGTTCCGATGGCTACCATCATCATCACGCCCACAAGAGCAGCCATGGGTACACGTTCGATAACAGGGGCACCAAAAAGGACGACTACAAGAATAGTAAGTGATGCAATAATACCCGACAGGCGAGCTCGGGAACCCGCAGAAAGATTAACGAAGGTTTGGGCAATCATTGCACAGCCACCCATACCCGAGAAGAACCCATTCAGAACATTGGCAGTACCTTGTGCGACGCTTTCCTTATTCCCTTTCCCTCTGTTTCCGACAATTTCATCAACCACATTCAAAGTAAGCAAGGTCTCGATAAGTCCAACACCTGCCATCACCAACGAGTAGGGAAAGATTATTTTTAATGTCTCCAAATTTATGGGCACGGCAGGGATATGAAATGGAGGGAATCCGCCGCTGATAGAAGCGATATCCTTCACTGTTTTCGTATCTATCTGAAGACCTAACACCAACAGATATACGACGATAATCGCAACCAAGGATGCAGGAACAGCCTTTGTTAATTTAGGCAAGAGCCAAACAATGGCAATGGTAAGTAGCACCAATCCAAGCATAATATATAACTCGGTTCCACCGAGCCAAGCACTTTCTTCACCCGCACCTATTTTGAATTGCTCCAGCTGTGCCAAAAAAATGATAACGGCCAAGCCATTTACAAATCCATACATAACCGGTTGCGGCACCAGACGTATAAACTTCCCTAACCTAAAAACACCCACTAATAATTGCAGTACGCCTGCCAACGCGACCGCAGCAAAGACATATTCCATACCATGCGATTGCATCAGGGCGATTAATACAACCACGGTCGCACCGGCTCCTCCCGATACCATTCCGGGTCTCCCCCCAAAAATAGCAGTCACAAACCCCATAATAAAAGCCGCGTACAATCCCGTTAATGGCGAAAAACCAGCTAGAATAGCGAAAGAAAGCGACTCGGGAATCATCGTCATGGCAACGGTTAAACCTGCCAATATTTCATTTTTATAGTTAACCTTTTGGTTAAAATCGAATAAGCGTAAGAACATAAGGAAATTAAAAAGAAAAAATCACAAATTATATGAATTGAAGCTTATGCTTTCTTAAAAGAAAGCACCATATACCTTTAGAAGCCTAAAGAAGTGAATCAAGGTGGTGTAATAAGGCTGTTTGTGATTCTGATCATGATGACAAAGGTACATTTTTAGCAACTCTTATAAAAAGATGCAGTTGCATTTAAAGTACTAATTGCTCAAATAGCTGGCTCAACGTGGCTTCGGGATCTTCACATAAACCTAAGTGAACCTTTGAGGTTTGTAAATGGTACTTCGAGTGGCTGTCAACCATCTGAATCGATCGGGTCGATCCAATCGACCGATCGTACCTCCGGCTTGCCCACCCATACATATTTCCTTAAAAGATTTTAGATGAGCAATAACCTCATCAACTTCCACCTGTTTATCCATCATGTACCACTTTTCAATTTCCACATGATACCGCATTTCCAAGAATTTATGTTTAGCACAATAGAGAACTACACCAATATTCAGAAACTCCTCGCGCTCTACGCGTGGCACCAAGCGTATCACCGCATACTCAAACACGTGCCGCTCTTGCTTCATTAGCTTCATTGATAAAAATTTCAGAATTTGCTATCCGTGCATTCAAAAAGTAAGCATAAGCTTGACGATGCTCTGCAGTTGATTGGAAATTCGGCTCATTTCCTAACCAGTCGTCTGGAATCAGCGATACGATTTCTTGTATAAAATCCTCATTCAACAATTCCTTCGCAAAACGATCAACATCATTTAACTGCGTCGCCTGTCTTAACAATACATGATCTTTAATCTGAACGAAAGGTTTTAGCGCTTGCTCCTTCCAGTTATGCCAACTATGATGGAAATATAAAGAAGCCCCCTGATCAATCAGCCATAGTTCTTTATGCCACATGAGCATATTCGTATTTTTAGCAGTCCGGTCAACATTCATCAACAAAGCATCCAGCCAAACAATTTTTGAAGCTAACAAGGGATCTACTGTATTAATCACCGGATCAAAGGTAATAGCACCGGACAAATAATGCACACCGAGGTTTAATCCTACACTAAATTTCAACAAATCCTGAATTTCTTCATCTGGTTCCAGGCGGCCAAAATCAGCTTCCAAATGGGCAAATACCAATTCCGGAACTTTCAAACCAAGTACGCGGGCTATTTCGCTTCCAATCAGTTCTGCTATTAAAGCTCTTGTCCCTTGACCGGCACCCCTAAATTTCAATACATATAAAAAATCGTCATCCGCTTCTACAATTGCAGGCATAGAGCCCCCCTCTCTTAAGGGCGTTACATAGCGAACCACATCGACATTTCTCAATTGCAGTTTCTTCATTGTTTTACGACCTGATCGATTGCATTTAACATGCCGTCGTTAAAGGTATCCAAAGTAAGCTCCCAAAACATGATTCCTCCCAATTTATTGTCCAAAGCGTATTTGGTTTTAGCTTTTACAGAAGTAAGGTTATCACCGGTGGCAAATAGCTTTTGTTTTTTATTATACCAATAAGGAGCCTGTGCTTTCTCATCCCAAAAATAGGCCCATCCATTCTGAGTAGTTAAATTCGTGGCGTACGATTTAAAATCATAACCACTCCTATGTTTTCCAGCTTGGTATAGTCCATTGTTTACATCATTAACATGCTCCCAAACACGCGTATAGAAAGCCGCTCCGATTACCAATTTATTAGCTGGAATACCTTTCTTCAATAAGAATTGTACGGCCCTATCGGTTGATTCTTCCTTGTCGTGCGTGCTAAAGATAGGTGTATGATGTCCTGTAACAGTTGCATAACCATTTACTAAATCGTAGCTCATAATATTCACCCGATCAACCAGTGGCATAATTTTTTCCCATTCTACCGACTCATCTAAGTATTTTTGAAAACCTCCTGCAGCAAAACTTAATTCGTTGGCGCTACCCAATACTTGCCGCAGTTCTTGAATCAAAGCGGTAAAATTTTGTTTGTCCTGTGCTTGATATAAATGGCCGGGATGCCCTTCAATGGTTGGATACTCCCAATCAAGATCAATACCGTCTGTATCAAAGTAGTCATTCACTTTCTTTACGGAACGAGCAAATTTCGTTCGCCCATTTGACGTGGAAAAAGCTTCCGAGCACGGTTCACAGCCGCCCCACCCCCCTAAAGACAACATTATTTTCAGTTTAGGGTGATTTTTCTTTAAAGAAACGAGATACTGAATCGTGGTAGAGTCCTTTGCATTATCCACATGCAATTCTCCGTCTTTAAGATGACAAAAGCTGAAAATAATATGACTTAGTTTGTTGATCTCAAACTGATCTATTTGTTTATCATTCCCCGTATAATAAGCGATAACCGAGAAATCTCTACGCTGTTGAGCAGATAAGTTGGTAAGTGATATAAGAGATACCAACGCAATGAGTAATCCTTTGTACATGCAAATGGTTTTAAGAGTCAATCAAACAAACTTAGGTAAAATGCGCCGCATTCCAAAACAATCGCTTTCTGCGGGACAGAACGTAGCATAGCTTACTACAGAATGTAAGCCAGTCGATTGTAATATTTATCGCCATAGAGCGAAAATAATTATAAAAACAATTGCCAAAATTGTAGATTTGTTTAGGAAGTTGAAAGGTGTGGTGTTAAGTGAAGCTAAGCCCATTTGTAGGCAAAACAAGGGCTGAAAGGAAAAAGGTTATTTTGCCAAAAATCAGTCCACGACGTAATACCCAAACGAATGAAAGAAGAATTCAGCCCCCTTAAACTGGCCAAAAACACAGCAAATAGTCGCTTTGAACTTCTTGTAGAAAATCAAACAGCTTTCATTGACTACAAGGAGCGTAATAAAAAAATCTACTTAATACATACTGAAGTGCCTTCAGCGTTGGAAGGAAAGGGCGTTTCTTCAGCGCTTATAGAAAAAACGCTCACTTACATAGAGCAATATGGTTATAAATTAGTGGCTCTATGCCCCGCAGTAGTTGCATTCATAAGAAGGCACCCGGAATGGAAACGTTTACTTGATCTGGAACAAAGCGACATCGTTTAACGGCTCCTTACGAATTATTATTTTTCTTTCTATCGGTCGGCTTCAACGGATCCGGTAAATAACGCAATAGCAGGAAAGATGCTATGGCCAGCAAAAGCGAACCAACGAAGGTGGTAATGGCAAAGTAGATATTATCTTGAAGCGCATTATTAAGCGCACCGAATAGAAACCAAATCTGTATGCTTACAAAAAGAACCAATAGTAAGATGATCCCTAGCATTAAGGTGTTCGTTTTATTAGGATGCGCCTCGTTCTGTGAAGTTCTAAAATCACTCATATTTATTAAATTAACTAGCATCTTGTTTCACATACACCTTTCCGTCTCGCACTAACACTTCTAACTGGGGAAGTGGCCTTGGTGGCGGCCCTTGCAGTACTTCTCCGGTATCACCACTGAAAAAGCCATGATGGCAGGGGCATTCGATCTTCTGTAAGTCGTCTCTATAACGCACTGCACAAGTAAGATGGGTGCATTTCTGCTCAAAAGCTCTCCACTCACCCTCTGCCAAGTGAATCAGTATATAGGGAACGACACGGCTCCCTTCAATTTCAAACTGAAACATTTTCCCCAATGGTACATCTTCTTCCCGGCAAACTAAATGCTCACCTTCCAGGGGTTTGGACGGAAAAAGCAAAGATCGTATAACAATGATGCCATTAGCCAAAGCAAGTGTGCCCGAAAATAAGGCTAAAAATTTCGCGAATTCCCGACGACTTACATGTGTCGCCTTTTTTTGTTGAATTGGAAAATCCCTTTTCCAATTGGGCATATTTCCGGAGTCATGAAGTGTGTTTTTTTGCGTCATAGTTATTTGATCAACTAACTACCAATTGAGTGGTTCCTTTCGGCATCATCACGAACACCTTTGTGGTTACTTCTTGATTTCCAAATTTAAAGGAGTTCACCGGTACACTATTAGGTCTCATCCGTTCAATCTCTTCTCGTGTGCCATAGAAAAGTGCTTGACTAGGACAAACTGTTGCACACATCGGCTTTTTACCTGCACTGGTTCGATCATAACACATGTTACATTTCATCATTAACTCAGCCTCCTCCATCTTTTTGGGAACACCGAAGGGACAGGCCAGTACACAATTCGAGCATCCGATACACCTTGGGGTATTTGCCGAATGAACAACGCCAAAGTCATCTTGATGAATGGCATCCGCTGGACAAACATTAGCGCAGGCTGGATTTTCACAGTGCATGCAAACCTGCACCGTGGTCTGTACACTTACTGCTCGATCGACGTAATTGACATGAATCATACTCTCCTGTCCGTTGGTTTCACATTCTGCACAAGCCATTTCGCAAGCATGGCAGCCAATACAGCGTTGCATATCTACAAAGAACGCCATATCCATATTGTAATTTGTTTCCGGCATAATATTCAGTTTATTGACCTTTAATTGTTAACATCATAAATGACTCTGATAAGCCGTTTCTTTTACTTTTTCAGATGCTACCTCACCGGTTGGAATAAGCTGACAGGCACAAACCTTAAACTCCGGTATCTTCGAAATGGGGTCAAGATTTCCAATCGTTAGCTGATTTGCAGCGTGCTTGCCTCCCCAATGGTAGGGAATAAATACAGTATCTTTCCGAATCGTCTCTACCACTTGAGCCGGAAATTCGGCCTCACCCCTTCGTGTTTTTACGCGAATAATATCTCCACTCCTAATATTATAGCGGCGCGCCAGTTCGGGATGTATTTCCAAAAGTGGCTCGGGATATTGATCTACCAACTTCCCGATCCGTCGAGTAGAGGTACCGCTTAAGTATTGCGACACCACCCGACCGGTTGTCAACACCACCGGGTAATCCGTATCGATCACTTCTGATGGCGGTTTAAAACTAACTGCATTGAAATGGGCCTTTCCGTCCGGTGTTTTAAATTTCCTATCTTCCCATAATCTTGGTGTTCCCGGATGGTCTAATGAAGGGCATGGCCAAAATACCCCCATGTTATTCACTACTTTCTCGTAAGTAATGCCAAAATAGTCAGCAGTCCCTCCCTTTGAAGCCAATCTTAATTCATTAAAAATTGCCTCACTGGAGTCAAAACTAAATTTATCTCCTTCATTCAGTCTCCCCGCTAATTCCATTAAAATCTCGCCATCTTTTCTAGCATTTTTTGGAGGAGTCACCGCTGCATTAATCTTTACCACCCGTCCTTCCGCAGTTGTAACGGTTCCTTCTTCTTCTTCATGCAGAGACCCCGCCATAATAATATCGGCATATCGGGCTGTTTCACTCAGAAAACTATCGATACACATATAGAACTCCAGTTTCTCCAAAGCTTCTCGCACGTAATTATTATTAGGCAACGACACCAATGGATTAAAACAAATAGAAATCAGTCCCTTAATTTCGCCACGATGAATAGCTTCTATTTGCTCATAGGCGGTTAACCCCTTACCAGGCAACTCCTGTTCGCTGATTCCCCACACGTCAGCGATGTATTGACGATGTTCCGGGTTGGTAATATCACGGTTGCCTGGCAGCTGATCACATTTGTGTCCGTGTTCCCGTCCACCTTGACCGTTACCCTGGCCAGTAATCGTGCCATAACCGCAATAAGGCTTACCTATACGTCCCGTTGCCAATACCAGGTTAATACAACTCAATACATTATCTACCCCCTTTGTGTGATGTTCAATTCCGCGAGCATGAAGCAAAAAGCTAGTCTTCGCCTTCCCCCAAAGGCGTGCCGCTTCAAAGATTTTCTCTTTAGCTACGCCCGTATACTTTTCCGCCCAGTCCAAGTCATAATCCCTTACGGCATTTATTGCTTCCTGAAAACCGCTTGTATAATTGGCAATAAATTCGTGATCGAGCCAATCATTGTCAACCAATATCTTAAGCATTGCTCCAAAAGAGCAGAGTCTCCTCCTGGTATTACATTTAAATGTAAATCGGCCGTACGTGCCAAGGGTATAATACGCGGATCTACAACGATCAATTTGGCACCATTATCCCGCGCACGCCAAATATAATGGGTCAATGTAGGAAAGGTTTCGCTGATATTGGCCCCCGCCACAATGATAACTTCCGCATGTGCTAGGTCAGCCCAGCTATTGGAGCTTCGATCCAATCCGAACGCTTTCTTATTGCCGGCTCCCGCGCTCACCATACAAAGCCTACCGTTATAATCCAAATTAGCAGTTTTTAGAGCTACCCGGGCAAATTTGCCAATCATATAGCTTTTTTCGTTTGTCAGCGAAACACCGCTTAACATAGCGAATGCGTTGTTACCATAGGCTTCCTGTATGCGTTTGATTTCTCCCACGGTTTTATCCATCGCATAGTCCCAAGACACCTGTTGAAAGCCCTTTCCCTCCACTCGTTTTAAAGGGGCTAGTAATCTATCCGGATGGTTATTCTGAAGATAACGCTCTACCCCTTTTGGACACAAACGTCCTTCGTTAAACGGGAACTCCATCCAAGGTTCAAATCCAACTACTTTATTTTCTTTCACTTTTAATTGAATACCACATTGCATGCCGCAATAACAGCAATGGGTCTTCACCAGGCTGTCAGGCTCGTGAGAGCCGTAAAAACCGGCTTGGGGAGCATATGCTTTGTGCGGGCCGAATTGGGCGATTATCTCATCAATTGTTGTAGGGAGTGTTGCCATTTACCTTATCTCTTAATTAACCAAAGAAGCTTCCTGATTCCTTTCTCACTTGAAAATGCGCTCTTGCTAAAGCGGCGCGTTTACCTTCAGGACTCAAATCAAGATGACTTGAACCATCGGGCTTGCTGAAGTCAAATCCGAGCTCTTGTGTTACCTTTTTCAAATCTTCGATATGTGTTTTCGATGCGAATTCTTTTTTAGTATGTGGGCATACAGCCATTCCTCGCCGCCTCCCTTCAATTTTATATAAGTTAGCGCCCAATTGCGCGAAACGCTGATAAATGTGAAAGAATTTTCCAAAAGGTAGCCACAGCAAAAATAATATGACCGTTATCGCATGTGTAACGGCCATAAACTGGTATGTTTTACCCTCTAAAAACGTATAATCATAAGAAATTCCTAATCCCGTAACCGAAATGGCGATCAACAAAATCAACGGCAATAAATCATCATCAAAAGTTTGCGTAGCAATTAATCCACCATTTGTAAATCGGCGCTTCATCATAATCACTGCACCAATAGTAACCAAGACAGAGCACCACACCAAACAGTGAAAGGCGATAAAAGCTAAAGGAGATCCCAGGCTGAACGTTCCTGCCTCAAAACCGAACAGCATCGCATGATAGGTCGTGTCATCGCCTGGCTTTAGTTCAAAATGTATCCACCCAAAGGTAAGTGGTATTGTAATGGCAAAGGCCATCAAACAGCCACTCGACAGTAGAAAATGACCAAACCATCTAGTTTTACTCCGATAAGCTATAAATCGTTGAAAAAGAATATTTCGAAAAAACAATCGGATGGAGTTCCATAAGTAAGGAAAAAAATGTACGCTGAAGAGAAATCCAACACTTCTACGCCAATAAAGTTTTGTAGGTGGCCGCTGAGTCCAGACCGCATACCGATAGGTCGTTCCAAAAACAGCAAAGATGGTACCCGTTAAATAAGCTATTAGTGCCGGATCAAAATTTTGAAGCTTGCGCGACCCGACCCAAACGAAAACGATCACTAAAATCGTCATTAATAACGCTTTAACAAAAGCACGACGATTTAAGGTTTGGAAGAGTTTATACATAATTTAAGTAAATATGAAATGATTCGCTTCACTCAAACGTCACCTCCCGTTTAACAATCCTTTCCGGTAATTGTTTGCTTTGTGACTGATTTAAACCACTTTATGTTTGTGTTTCTTTTTGAACAAGAGACAATAGATACCTGATAAATCCTAATGCGACGGCAACCCAAGCAAATAATGCTACATATATAAAGGCAGCTGGAATGAATTTAAGAAATGTAATAGATAAGGCCTCACTTAATCGATACGTACAAACCGTATACATACCCAATGGAAAAACCATAGCCCAATAGGTAGGATCATAACCCTTTGCACTGGTCGGAACGGGCACGCGCTTGATCGCATGTCGCCAAAAACCCAATAACAATAATAAGGGTATCCACCAAGTACCTGCAGCCCAATAGAATAACGTAAAGCCTTTTAAAAAGGGAAGAATCTGAGACAGAAAGGCAAAATCACCTGCGTGCAGAATAAGCATGGATCCTGCCAGCGTCGAAATGGCTGTTGCCCCCATGTTGATCCAGTATGGAGCACCAAATTCAGTGGCATGTAAAGAAAAGAAAGACAGACGATATATAATGAGAGACATGATGTAGAGATAAAAGACACATCCCAACAAAAAGAAACATAAAGCTATAAACAAACCAACATAGCTTAGTTCTCCTAATTCCTTGGCAATAAAAGAAATAAGTACGGATAAGGCTTGTATAGCCACAATGAATACGAGCCATGTACCATTAATTCCTTCTTTTAGCGGCTTTTTCTCTTCCGTTACTGTTATATGGAAAAAGAACCCATAACCTATCAATAGCCAAATGAGTAAGGCCAATAAAAGTACTATGCCAGCGAGCGTAAAAGCTTGATAAAACAAGATAAGCTGATTTCCCATAATACACAAGGCTGCTATGATAGTAAAAAAGCCGGGGCCTCTTTGATAGCTCTTAAAGTCTTGCCACACTTCAGCACGATAATATAGAATCCGATAAATGAATAACCAAAATAAAGCGAAAAAAAAACAAATGTTGAAATAGAATAGTAACCAAGCTAAGACGCCGAAACCAACTAAAAGCGAAGCAATTGAAATGATACCCGTCGCCATAACCATTGCAAAATAGCCTGGCAATAAATTTCTAATCTTTTGCTTAATCAAGCTTTCTATCATAATCGGTATGTGGTTTAGATCGTAACTTATATATCACAATCTATTTATTCATAATTAGATAGCAATTTACCATTTTTATGCGGCAAACCTATTCCAGCTATCAAATTTAATAAATAAATGTTTTAGTTACTTTACCGTATATATGATAAAGGCAATGTTACGGCTCTCTCCGTGGGAGAACACAGAGGTTAAGCTATTTATATAACAAATTGTGTATTTATGTTTTGAAGAGCCTCGGGAAGCTGAGCAAAATCGGTAATTTGCACATCAGCAAACTCATTTCCAACAACCGAGAGGTCCTCTTGAATGCCGTCGACATTAAGCCAAATGGTTTTACAGCCAACTTCCTTAGCAGGAATAATATCCTTTTTGAAAGAATCGCCTATAACAACACATTCTGCTGAATTTAAACCGATTCGGTCCACTCCGAGCTGATAAATCGCCGGATTAGGTTTGCGTACCCCAACTATAGCTGATTCCACAATGTCACTAAAATAGTCAGCTAACCCAAAATCGGCCAATACCGACTGGATGTTTCCATAAAAGTTAGACACCAACACCATCGGATATGTTTCAGCTAATAAGTCGAGTGTTCTCTTAGCCTCTGTTACCGTCGTAAGAACTAACTTCATGCAGTGGCTAACGATTTTTTCTATTTTTGAGTACTCACCCTCTGCCAATTTAAGGTAAGAAAATTGTTGCTGAGTTTTTAAATGTAACACCTCACTGAAAATATGGTGCGGCTTAATAATCGGATGAATAGCCAACGATTTTTCGCCAAAGGTATAAGCCTCCATAAATTGTTCAAAGCTTGTTTCAACACCCGCGGCCTGATACGCCCCCCAAATCACATTTGCCCAATGCCGACCGTTCGTATCGATTGTTCCACCGTAATCAAATAATAAGCCTTTAATCATATTTACTGAATATTGATGTTATTGTTAATCTCTTCCAATGTTTCGTTCGCTTCGGTGTTGGTTTTAGATATACGCATGAGTGCCAATCCGATAATAATCCAAACGACTTCGCGGATACGCATAATAATACCAATGAAAATCCCGGCCGATGCAGGCATCCCCACACTTTTCAGTGCTAAGGCCAGCCCTCCCTCTCTAGTACCCAATTGCATCGGAAAGAAGAAGATAAGGTTGGCAAATAAAGATGAACCTGAACTAATAATAAGGGACTGCACTATACTCATATTCAAGCCTATCGCTTTCGCTGTACAAAAAATCTCGAGACAACCGACTACTCTGGCGATAAATTCAAAGGCTAATGATTTGAAAAAACGTTCTCTTCTCTGTGCGTATAATTCTGTAATCTGGTTATCAATTTCTTTAAGGCTATCGTGTTTTTCGGCAACAAAGTCGCCCACCTTACGCTTCAAGCCAGGGACTTTGGCTAATACCTTAAAAGTACTTAAGGTAAATCCTTTTTTATAAACCCGTCCGAACCAATAACACAAAACAACGCCCGTGATGAACATGACGGAACATCCGATTACCATAATGGCATTGATAGGAACATAAATCAGGATTAATATAATGGACGCCAGCCAGAACAACACATGAGAGAACATGTGCATTAAACTATATAACAAAACAGACGAGCTCGCTTTTTGAATTCCCAGTCGCGGTTTCAATTCCATAATACGATAAGGTTCACCACCCAACGCAACAAAAGGTGTAATATAGTTAATGGCATAGCCACTAATTGTCAGCTTTAGTACTGATGCAAAGGAAAGATTACTTGCCGGGATTCGGGGTTCTTGAATAATCGCTTTAAAAGCGATGGCATTCAATATGTATATAAGAAGCCAACTACCGATGACGGGTAAAAACCACCAGCCTGTCTTTTTTATATTATCCCAAATGACATCCACCCCCAGTGCGTATACCATGTAGCATAGGGTTGCAATACCTATAACAAAGAAAAGTATCTTGTAAACTTTGCTAGCCATTTACGCTTTATATTCATTAATGCGCTCATAAAAATGTGCACTTACTTTTTCCTGCCGGTTGCACATATAGATCAAAATAGGATTCAGGACAAACAAATCGAAAAAGAAGTAAATCCAAGCATAATCAATAAAGAGCCACAAGAAAAGAAAAATAACACGGGTATTGAATTGTACAATGTTCGTGTACTTCATCAGTGGCTTATTCATTTGCCGAAAATCATGAATTAGTTTTGCAGGTAAGCCCTCTTTAAAGTCGCTACGGATAATACCTAACAGCTTTTGTAAGTTGGGAGAGAAACGTTCCTGCATTTTGGTATAGTTCAAATACCCTCTGGAAACAAACTTAGTCCATGCCTGTTTAGACCAGCTCATCTGATCATACTCTTCCTGCAAATCTTTGCTGTTATCTAATTCACTTCCGTTAGTCCCTTTTATAAAAAAAAGATGCACATTTCTATAATAATCTGCCATGGCCGATTGAACCAAGTGAGATACACCCGCGAGGATACCGAAAATCCAAACAGCAGCAGACCAACCTTCATTCATAGCCCGGAGGCATATCGCGATATGGATAGAAGCAAACCAGAAATCGCCTGCGAAACCGTCAAGAATCCTGCCAAATCTACTCTTATTGTTCGTGAGACGCGCCAACTGTCCGTCGGCGCTATCCAGTGAGTTTGCGAACATTAAAAGTAACATGCCAACCACATTAATAGTTAGCGAAGGATAATAGAAAAGGATACCCGCCGCTACCCCAAAAAAGATACTGATAATAGTTACAGCATTTGGTGTTAAACCTACTTTTTGGCAGAAAAAAGCGATTTGAAGTCCTATAGGCCGATAAAAATAGATATCTATTTTTTCTTCGGTATCATTAGATTTTAATGAACTCTCAAAAATGTCTTTATTCTCTTGCTTTTTATTTTTCACTTGCAATGATTCCATCTAACTGTTTCTGGAAGATATTTGTTAAAAGTTGGGCTATAGCAGACGCAGCCTGTTCCCGGCAAGGAGCAAAACTGGGCCAATCATTTAAATCGATGACTATGATATTTCCCTGTGGATCAATGATTGCATCTCCACCAAAGATGTGTACATTAAGAACGGCCGCTGCATCCAGCGCTATTTGTTTCAACTTATTCTCATCAAAGGGGTTATATACCAGTTTACTATTTATCTGTTCGTAATGCGCGTATTTATGGTGATTATGTTCATAGGGGTAAAACCAAAAGAAAAAGTCGGTTCCTCTAACGCCATAAAATTTCACTAAATCACCGGCCAAATGTTTCGAGATAACAGCATCGGGAATTCCTCTTAATGCATATTCCCTCAAAATTTCCAAACCTTCTTCCCTTGAGGAAACAAAAGTAACATCTTCTTTATGGATGGCATGAAAATCGCCACGTTTGATCCAGACCCCCGGTTGTGGGAACTCGTTAAATAAGCGCTCATCGCGACAATCAGTCGACACAATAATACTCTTCGGGTAGGGAATCTTATTTTCTAACAGTAGGTTAGTCATATTCGTCCGAAAACAATGCTCCACTCCAAAAGCTGAATTGACTACACAAGCTCCTTTCTCTTCTAAATCTTGTAGCTTCTTTACAACAGCTTTCTCACGAGCCATCGAAACGATATATGTATCAGCAGCAATCGTCTCATCCTGAAGAAACTCTTCCTCGGTGTAGATATGAACATCGTATCCTTCTTTTTTTAATGCCTCTACACTTAACAAAAAAATAGCTTCGTCATTTCCTATGTGGTTTGGAGAAAAGGTCCTTCCTCGTCGAACGCCTAATATTTTAATATTTTTCACTTCTTATTTATTGAGATATTTTTAATCATTTAACCATGTTTCAGCCAATTGTAAATCCGCTAAATGATCAATATCTATTATTTTATCAAAGGTAAATGCCTTCACGTTTAAGTGCTCTTCTAATAGTAGGCGCTGAAAATTGCGCATACGTTCAATATTATTGTCAATTGCCTTAGGCACACAAGCTAAAGCCTTTCGCCGCAAGGCATAAATCCCGCCAGATACAAGTATCTTCGTGCTGTCCTCGTTTTTGTCAGTAAAGGCCATTACATCACCACTTGCATTCGTTCTCACATATAAAGGACTCTCATCCTCTACAAATGGGGTAACTGCCATTAAAGCATCCAATGAGGTATTGCGCCTAAATTCCTCTAAATAAGCGCCAAATTCTTCCTCTTTAAAGATCGTATCTACCGTAGTTGCGCATAACTCTTCTATATTCGGTACTTCCTTTAGTAATTCGTAAAAGCTGTGCAGCGAGCTTGGCGTGCTTTTCTGCACAACCCGTATTTGCGTATTCTCGCGATTTGAATGCAACGATTCAGCCAGCTCCGTTGATTCTTCGTTAACGATGATATGGATTGTATCGGCGCCATGAGCTACAAAAGTAGTGATCAAGCGCTCTATCAAGGGTATGCCATTTAACCTAGCCAAAGGCTTTGGATAAGGATAACCGCTTTTCGCTAAACGAGAGCCCTCACCTGCAGCAATTATTGCAAAATCCATATGTTCTTATTATTTTTTAGCGCACAAACTTAGATAAACTTTCGTTTAATTGAAAACTTAGCCACGCATCCGTTTTAAGATTTATTTTTCCGATTAAGCACAAAAAACATGATCATCACCATAAACCGAATCGCAAAACTTGCCGCAAAGCATTCAGCACTACACATTCACCTAAATAATAACAGCTCAACTACGTTTATGTCGACTCTTTTTTATTTTTCACAATAAAAGTCAAGCAGTCAAATTCCTTATTTTTTTACATAAAAAAAACAAAGAACTGTAGCGCCTACGCTTATCAAAATTTCAGGATATCAAGTTTTGCTTTCTCCCAATTTGTTTCTAACGCAAGCAGCGCTGCTTTATCGTTTATATTTTGAAAACACCCACTCATGTGTCCAGGAAAAGTTTTACATAGGGTTGTTTTATTATTTAGGATGAAATCGGTCATCTTCAATTGATCCGCCATAACATGTTCTCTGACCGCAGTTTTTAAACTACTCGGATATAATGAAAATAAGGGATTGGGTTTATTATTAATCATGGAAACAATTAAATGCTCACGATCAATGGATGAGATTAAGTATGCTATTGCTTCAACTGATATAAGCGGCATATCGCACCCTACTAAAAGTACCAAATCTGCCGAGGTATTCTCCAAAGCGGTTAGCAAACCACCCATCGGCCCCTTATTAATGACCACGTCACCATATACAGGAAGGCTGAAATTTCGATAAGCAGCATGATTAGCGATTAACTTTACCGATAGCCTTGCTTTTTGCAGCGTTTGGATAATATAGGACACCATAGCTTTGCCATTCAGCGGTATCAACCCCTTATCTTCTCCCATTCTGGAGCTCTGCCCGCCCGCTAATACGAAAGCATCTATGGTAACATGTTTAGGTAAATTAGAAGTCATTTGTCATGCTCGAGGGTCAAATATATTAGGATCTATATGGTAGTTCTTTAAAAAATTCTTCAACAAATTCTAAAACTTTCACTAATTTAGGAAAAAAACCACTGAAACTTGCATGAATTTTTCGCTCCGCATCCAACTGTCCTTTATGATGTTTTTAGAGTATTTCATCAAAGGCGCTTGGTTTGTCACATTAGGCACTTACCTAACAAGCAACTTAAAAGCCACCGGGTTTGAAATGGCCAATATATTTTCCACACACTCGTTAGGTGCCGTTATTGCCCCCTTCTTTATCGGACTGATTGCCGATAAGTATTTTCGAGCGGAGCGACTGCTCGGTATATTGCACTTTTTTGGGGCCTTTTTGTTATTTTTAATGTACCAAGCCACTCAAGCAAGTGATTTTTATCCTTATGTTTTGGCTTATTTTATTGCTTATATGTCTTCGCTAGCACTCAGCAATGCCATTTCCTTTAGGCATTTACCCAATCCACGCCAACAATTTCCTTCAATCCGCGTATGGGGAACTATTGGGTGGATTATTGCGGGGATAACCATCAGTTATATTTTCCATTGGGATAAAAGTGAGGCTATTGCCTCAGGCGCCCTTAAATACACCTTTCTTTTAGGCTGTTTCTCATCCCTACTCCTGGGCTTATTTAGTTTTACCTTACCGGCTACGCCGCCTGTTAAGACTGAAAAAAACAAGAGCATGGCATCACTTTTAGGTTTAGATGCGCTACAGTTGCTAAAACAGAAAGATTTTTTAATTTTCTTTACTTCAGCCATCCTCATTTGTATACCGCTAGCTTTTTACTACCAGAATGCTAATCCCTTTTTAACCGCTATCGGTCTACCGAATCCAACCGCCAAAATGGCTTTAGGACAATTTTCAGAAGCTATTTGCTTATTATTTATCCCTTTCTTTTTTTCCAGATTAGGTTATAAAAAAACAATCCTTATAGGTATTGCGGCATGGATTATACGCTACCTCCTCTTCGCTTATGGAAACGCTGATAATTTATCCTTCATGTTGATAACGGCTATTTTATTGCATGGAGTCTGTTATGATTTTTTATTTGTTGTTGGACAAATTTATACCGATACCATTGCCGGTGATCGCTTTAAATCATCTGCCCAAGGGCTGGTTACCATCGCTATGTACGGTGTGGGTATGCTAATCGGTTTTTGGGTTGCAGGATATATTACCGAATATTTGAAAGAACAACAAGTGGTTAATTTTTGGAAGCAATTATGGATTTCTCCCGCAATCATTGCTTCGCTCGTATTCGTTTTATTTCTTTTCCTTTTTAAAGATCAAAAGATTAAAGACAAGCGATGAACACCGGTAAACACTGATGCTCATCGTTTGGTAAAGGCGTTCAGCCAGGTTACAATATCCGTATCATCAACTGAAAAAATTGCGACCAATAGTACAATAATGAAAGAAAACAGTAAAATGCTTGAAAAATCAAGTGTACTTTGTTTTTCAATGAATGTAATTCCATGCCTAGGTCTTCGTTTACTGTTTCGTTGATTATGGTTTATCCTTCTACTGTGCATAATAGGTTTTTTAATCTGACAAACTAAATTACCAAATTATTGGACTGAAAAATCCATTGGAACGCGAATGATACGCTTTTGTCGCATTTGCTCACTATTACACAATGAAGAGCGAGTTGACCCGCTCTTCTAAAACCATTTATTGCACTAATTGCTTTTACAATCAGAAGGTATAACCAATTGACACCAAATGATTCCGAGGTGCTCCAGGAAAAAGTCGATTGAAGTCGAAACCACCCACCCAATACGTTTTATCGAGAAGATTATTAAAATTCGCTTGTATTTTGAATTTATCAATACGGTAGTACAACGCAGCGTTAACAACCCAGTAAGAGGGTAACTGCAAGATATCACTGTTTGTATTTCTACGCGTCGCATAATTTGCGCCAAGAGCTACACCGATTCCATTGAGCGCACCCCTCATAAAATTATACTTCATCCAAATATTTCCCTGGCTCTTCGGCGCATTCGGCATCATTTCACCAATCTCACTCACATCATCACTCTCGGTTATCTTTGCTATGTTATAGGAGAAATTACCGGTTATACTAAAGTTAGACGTTATGCTTCCATACGCTTCCACCTCCACCCCCTTGGCTTGCTGTTGCCCTATTTGCCGAAGTAGGTCCGGATTTCCCTCCGCTCCTGCATTAACTAAGATATTGTTTTGTTCAATGCGATAGACCGCCGTAGTAACTGATAGACCTTTATGAAAGAATTCCATTTTTGCACCAGCTTCTACCATATTACTGATCAGTGGGTCAAACGGACCACCGTAAGTCTCCGGATCGCCTATAGTACTGGCTGTTTGGGGTTGATAACCCTCCGTATAGGTTGCATAAAAGCTCACAGGTTCGATTGGTGTATACACGATGCCAAGCCTTGGAATGAAGGCCTTCTGTTGCACATGCCTTTCATCAGCCTTTGTATAATTGAGTATATCTGTATAGAATTCCTGTCTAAAGCCCAATAAAATTTGCAACCTATTCCATTTCAATTGTTCTTGTACATATACCCCGTTTACGAAATACTTAGTCGGCGTTTCCTCTCGCGGTACATTCATATATTGCGAAATCTCTGAAATAGAATAATCCGGATCTGCTAAATCGAAATAAGGCACATTAGGCACCGGAATCCCATTTGCAAACTGATATCGTTCCGGATGCTGCGGATCATAAGTACTATAGGTTCGCGTTCCATCGCTGCTTAAAAAGCCACTGGCATTATAGGTAGAGTTACCTTTTGGAAAGGTTTCCTCGATATGATCATAACCGATCAGGAGTTTATGTTCAAAAGGCCCGGTGTTGAAATCAAAATTAAAATAAGTGCTCAGATTATCAATATAATTTTTCCGCAGACGTCGTATCGTTTGCATGCCCATTAATGTAGGGATTTGATTTCCCAATGAATCTACTGCATATTGATTCGATGTACGATGTTCCAATAAGTCTTCATCATAAAAAGATTTAAGATAAGATGCGTTAAAAGTGATATGGTCAGAAAACCGATGTTGTAACGAAATGGTTGAAAATAGATTCAACTCATTTTGGTAATCATTTTTCCGTCCAATGGCAAAGGATATCGGTGTCGAATACAGATCCGTACCGGAAGAGGCCCCAAAAATCGGTTGCCCTCGATCGAGTCGACCTTTATTATATTGATATACCAAATCGAAGTTAACACGTGTTCGATCGTTTGGTATAAACGAAAAAGAAGGGGCCAATACCAGTGCTGAACCATCTTGCAGTATACGAAAGGATTCCGCATTCTGATAAGCCAAGTTAAGCCGATACAATAGCGTTTTACTATCGTTCATCGGACCTGTAAAATCCATCGTGGTTCGATAAGTGTTATAACTCCCGGTTGTAAAATTGATTGATTTACGCGCCTCATCTAAGGGTTTTTTAGTGACCGTGTTAATAGTACCTCCCGGATCGGTATTGGCAAAAAGTGCAGAAGCAGGTCCTTTAATTACTTCAATGCGCTCGACATAAGGTAGCAGGTTCTGGGCCCAACCACGGGTTGAAATACGCAGGCCGTTTATTAGGGTGTTACTTGCATGGAAGCCCCTCAATACAAAATCATTATTATTATACGAATACTGGTTCACACCGCTCACATTCTTGATAGCATCACTGGTTTTAAAGGCCAGCTGATCGTCCAAGGTTTCTTTGGTTACATAACTGATGGATTGCGGAGTCTCCTTAATGGGAGTCGCTGTTTTCGTTCCGCTAAAACTATTGGTGTTTTTGTACCCGCTTTCTTTGCGCCCTATCACCTCTACCGATTGCAATGCTTCTTGACTTGATTCAAGTACTATATCCAATGAAAGGCCTTCCCCCTCTTTAACAGACACTTTTGCTTGATAATGTTTGTAGCCAACAAAACTTAGGTGCAATATATATTCGCCAGGTCTTGCCATGAATTGAAAGTATCCTTCACTATCCGTTTTAGTTAACGTCATCTTATCGTTTAGCCAAACGGTCACACCCGCCAATGAATTACCATTGGGATCTTTTACAACACCTTGAAGTTTGTTTTGCGTATGATTGGATTGGGCCCTAGTGCTAAGGGACAAAGAAAGGAAACTGAATAAAAGGAAAAGTTGATATTTCATTTGATATTATTTAAACTAATTCTAAAGAGAGGCAAATATAAAAATATCTTCCTCTTATTTAGAATCAATAAAAATAAATCTTTGGGATTTCCGCCGAAGGTCAGAACAGTCGGGTCATTTTTGCGGATATTTCTTTTTCAAATCACGCATCAGTTTCTTCACCACAGCCTTTCCTGCATTGAAGCCATTCATTCCATTAGGACTGGCTTTATAGGTAGTGGATTCCCAAAGTACCTCTCCTTTTTGGTCAATTATTTTTGCACTCAATGCGTATGATGTACCTCCCCATGAAGTTGCTGTGATTCCCTTAGAAGCTTCTATATGAACGCGCATCTGCAAATCCGACTGTTCCGGTGCAGAGACCAGATGCCAGTAATTCCATTCTTTCAATCGCTCCGACAATTCGTCGGCTGTTTTTAGCACTTGCTCATTTTTGGAATTTACTTCAATGAACATGTTTTCTTTTTGTTCCTGCACTTCATTTCCTTGTGCAAATAAGAATCCCGCAATGAGCAGAAAACACAAACTGCTTAATATTAATTTCATATGTTTTATTATTGATAGAGTTTTCGCTAAGCTAAAATCTTATCCGTTGTTTTTCAATCGCAGAAAACCATTAATTTTTAATCAGGCAGGTTAGATTTATCCGACGCTATCAATATCAATTTTCCGCTAAAACAATTTATTGTAGCGAAAGTCAGTATATAAACGTTAAAAGGTCGACAAGGATTATTCAGATGTTATCAATCAACCTGAACAATACCAAGGAAAAAATTAACGTATATACAAATGAAACACACAAACAAAATTCTATTTCTACTTTTTGGGGTGCTAATTGCTTTTTCAGCCTGTAATAAAACTGATTTCGATGAAATAAGAAGGGAACAGGAAAGACAGGATTCCATCCGACAAGCACGCATACGGAAAGTACTTGCCGAACAAGAACCGATCTTGAGAGCCTATGTTCAAGACCCTGACAATGGATGGACCAATCCAAGGCGTAGTGATAGTACGGGTATTTGGTACGAGGTATTGGAGCCAGGTCAATCTGATTCTTATACCTACAAATTGAATTCAATAGGTCAAATTGTAGCGCCTACTATTGAAGTAAAGTACAAAGGGCAGTTACTGAATGGAACTGTATTTGATCAAACAAGTGATTCTTTAGCCAACAAAAAAACGTTTAAAACCAATTTAGGTTCTAACATTATCCCTGCCTGGGTATATGCTTTCATACCAAGCTCATTTACTTATAATGGTCAGAACATGCCGACCTTTGGATTGACAAGCTCAGGATTGAAAAAAGGATCTAAGATCCGTTTTGTAACCCCATCACCTTGGGGCTACGATGATAAAGCTAATGAAAAAATACCCGCCAACTCTCCACTAGTATTTGAAATAGAAGTTGTTGACATTAACGACAATCTATAGCATTTCGTCACACAACAACAATTCGCAGGGCCTGGAATTTAGAAC
Organism: Olivibacter sp. 47; assembly: GCF_030372825.1. Lineage (NCBI taxonomy): Bacteria > Pseudomonadati > Bacteroidota > Sphingobacteriia > Sphingobacteriales > Sphingobacteriaceae > Olivibacter > Olivibacter sp. 47. Next base: position 1,975,650 of record NZ_JAUCNR010000001.1, on the reverse strand, counting down.
ATAAATTTCAGGCCCTGTCATTACTAAGCCTTTCTGCCTCGCAATCGTATTTTAATTTGTAGGTGTTTAGCCCCATCCATCTGGGGCTCAAACCGTATCAACAGCGAATCAGATGGGACTTCTATCCGACCGCGAACCCTTTAAACTCCTAGGTGATTCGCTGTTGATTCCCAATAGATCCTTATCTACGCGAACAACGTACGAAGCTTGTACGAACATAGGTGCTTTATCTATCTTTTATCTGTCGTGCAAAACTATATCTCATCATTTCTCGTCTGTCACTTAAAATTGGCACTAAATAATCTACTATTTTTATAGAGAATAATTGCAGAAATTAAGTGGACCCTTCTTATTTTTATAGACGAATCATATAGCGATGAAGAATGCAGGCATTTAAGATAAAAGAGAAAATAGGTTTAGACAAAACATTTAAAATAGCACCTTTTCGAAAGCATATACGGAATACCGAACCCCACAAGCATAAAAACTATTTCGAAGTCATCTTTCTATGGAAGGGTGACGGTGTGCATCTGATAGATAGTACCGCCTATCCTATCGCTGCACCCGCTATCTTCATCCTAAAAAAGAACCAAATCCACGCTTGGGATATCGTCAGCGAACCCGAAGGCTTTGTTCTGATTATAAAGGATGAATTTATAAACCATAGTAAAGACACCGAACTAAAAGCCCTGTTTCATTTGTTCTGGAGAATTGAACATCTGCCCCTCCAGCACGATATTCAACCGATTCGAAACCTTTTCGAAAGCCTCTACCATGTATATTCGCAAGAGCAGCATTTTCAGGATTTAATTATCGAGGGATTATTGAAGAGTATTTTAGGCACCCTACTACAAGAGGGGCTCAAGCAGGATATTGACAATAGATACCTAGACCTATATGCATTATTTATTGATCTGATTTCGACAACCGAGGGAACCAATAGAAATCTAAGCTTTTATGCTGAAAAGCTAAACATTCCGTCGAAAGTGCTTAATGACATTTGTTATAAGGTGGCTGGAACATCAGCAAAGAAGATTGTCGAAGCCTTTACCCTTTCTGAAGCCAAACGTTATTTACAGTTCAGCAACCTTACCATTAGCGAAATTGCTTTCCGACTGCAATTCAACGATCCGTCCTATTTTGTAAAGTTTTTCAAAAAGCACACGAACATAACACCGCATCAGTTTCGTGCTTTATCATAAATTACCAAAGATAGATCGATTTTCACCATTTTTATCGCGATAACTATCCTAGCTTAGCGCAAGTATGAAAAATCTGTACGTACTTTCTTTTTTATTATTTTTTCTTTCATCTTCCGCTTTGGCTCAAGAAGCTCAAATTTCCGGCCAAGTATATGATTCGTTAAGCCATAGCCCAATAAGCTACGCAAGTGTAAGCATACATCAAAACAATCATGATTCAGCTTTTGTAGATGGCGTTATGACAAATGAAAGCGGCGCTTTCTCACTCGCAAAATTAAAAGCAGGACAATACCTGCTTAAAATACGATTTTTAGGTTATGAAACGCAGGTAATCAAACTGACACCGCTCCATGCAGGCGAACATTTAGCTATAAAAGCAATAGAATTGAAACCATCCGCTACCTTTTTAAACGAGGTGGTTGTTTCAGCTCAACCCAATCTAAATTATCATAAGATAGATAAGCAAGTGTACAAAGCAAACCAGTTTGAGACGGCAAAGGGTGGAACTGCTATCGATATTATCAAAAATATGCCATCAATAGCGATCAATGGGCAGGGAGAAATTACATTACGAGGGTCTAGTGGCTTTTTGGTATTGATAAACGGTAAAGCAGTACAAACGGATGTGCAGACGATATTAAGTCAACTTCCCGCTAATGTCGTGGAAAATATTGAACTGATTACCGCCCCATCAGCAAAATACGATCCGGATGGTAAAGGTGGTATTATCAATATCACTACAAAAACAGGAGTGGATAACGGTTCTTTTCTTGCGATAAACCTACAAACTGGCTTTCCCAGTTTTAACGATTACAATAATAAAGAAAGTCAAAAACGTTATGGCACTGATATTTCCTTCAACTATAAAAATAACCGATGGGATTTAACGGCAAGTGCTAACTACCTTCGCAATGATAACGCCGGGTTCAGAGAGGGCGACGTTTATACGATTATCAATCAAATTAAAACTACCTTTCCGTCGAATGGTGAGCGCAGCTTTGATAAGTACAATTACGGCGGACGCTTTAATATCGAATTTAAAGCAGATGAGAAGAACACGTTCTCAATCGGATTTTTTGCAGGACACAAATTTCAGGATCGTGTGGCTGATATTTACTATAACAATACCAAAATAGATTTGGAAAATCAGCAAGTTATAGGAAGGACTTCCTATTTTAATGCTAATCTCCAAACAAAACAAGGTAACTTTGTACTCGGAAATTTTGGTTATACCCATCAATTTAATGATCGATCCAACCTGTCTCTTTCGCTACTCTACGAATATGCCGACTTATACGGTTCTACAGATAATAAAAATATAGAAGGGAATACGACCGTTCAACATACTCTTAACACTTATAAAAACCCGCTCAAAGGATTACGAGCTAAATTGGATTATTCGGTAAAAATTGGCGAAGGAAGCTGGGAAAGTGGCTATCAATTCAGGGAAGACAAGCAAAACGGAGATTTTATTTACTCAACAAAACAGGGAGATACTTTCGTCGTTGATCCGGAATTTTCTGGTCTAATAGACGCTCGGAATTCCATTCATTCGCTTTATAGCCAATACGCCGGTAAGCATAAAAAGTTCGAATATACGGGAGGCTTACGCTACGAACATGCAAATCGTAATGTAAACTTGCGAGGGGAAGAGGCACCTCATGTACTTACTTTGGACAATTTATTCCCTTCAGCCAATATACTTTATACACTTAGCAGCGGGTGGCAAACAAAAGCCGGCGTCAGTAGAAGAGTGCAGCGAACCAATAATTTTGAATTGAACCCTATACCTGAGCGTGAACATTCAGAAACCTTGGAGCAGGGAGATGCTGATTTATTACCCGAGTTTATATACCTGGCAGAGCTAGGGCTTATCAAAACTTTCAAAAAGGGGTCATTTTTCTCCACCTTATACTATCAAGATATTAAAAACCCCATTCAACGGGTAAATAGCGTATATACGGATACGATTTTAAATCGTATCTATACGAATGCGGGCAAGGCCTATAGCTATGGTCTGGAAACGGGTATCAATACACAGATAACCAAGCAATGGCAAATTTATTTAGGCGCCAATCTATATAAGTACCATATAAAAGGGACGTTATTCGATGAACAGATCGATGTAGCCAATAGCGATTGGGTCTATGCCATCAATTTTAACACAGACTATAAAATAAATTCCACACTTAACGTTCAAGGAAATCTTAACTATTTGTCGGCTCGTCCAACAGCTCAAGGAAGAGATTCTCGTTTTATATCACCTAACCTCGCACTGAAAAAAACTTTCATGAACGGCCGGTTCAGTGCGCAACTACAGTGGCAAAATATCGATCTGGGATTCATCCAAGCTAATGAGCAACGGATTACAACCTTTGGTTCCGATTTCTATACCACTACAAACTATATTTACGAAAAAGATATCCTACTCTTAAACCTCAGTTTTCAGCTAAATAAATTGAAGAATAAACTCAAACTTCCGGAGAGCGAATTTGGGAACAAAGAATTTTAGCCCCGATTCTGTCATATTATTGTCATCCCGTAATTTGCTATTTTTAATAGGTCTAAATAACTATACATTTGTGCCGATTAAATTCAGCCATCTTACAAAAGACGTCAATGAAGCAACTTCTACTTTTCGCAAGCTTATGCCTACTTACTCTATCCCTCTCTTTTGCACAATCGCAAAAGGTCATATTAAAAGGATTAATTATTGATGATAAAGGTGCGCCGCTACAAGATGTAACCATTAAGGTCCTTGACAGCATTGGTGTTCGAAAAACCATCTTAAAAACGGATCAACGGGGCCAGTTTGTTACAAATACGCTACCAGAAGGAAATTACAAGCTGATAGCCAGCTACATAGGCTATAAAGAAACAACCAAAGAAGTCCAGCTCACAACGAACACCGCGACACAGATTGAGTTTATACTCAGTCAGGATATCGCCCTTAATGAGGTGGTTATTACCGCTGGCCGCAAGCCGGAGAGTATCGACGAAGTACCCTCATCTATTAGTATTCTCAATGCTCAAGAGGTTAAAGAACAAACCAACGTCAACCCCTCTATAGCTACTATTTTAGGAAATACGATTCCGGGACTAGGTACAGGAACAAACAAGGCCACCAATAGCGGACAAACCCTACGTGGTCGGCAGGTATTGGTGCTTATCGATGGGATTCCACAATCGACACCCTTGATGAATGGGGCCCGGGATATACGTACGCTTGACCCAGCTGTCATCGAACGTGTGGAAGTGATCAAGGGAGCAACTTCAATTTACGGCAATGGCTCCGGGGGAGGTATCATTAACTTCATTACCAAAACACCGGCAGTGGGAAAACGTTTTGGAGGAACGACCAGTATCGGAACGAGCGGAAATCTAGTGCACCCATCCAATACGATTGGCTATCGGATTTCACAGCTCTTCGAAGGCTCGATTGATAAATTCTCTTATGTTGTAAGTGGAACATACAATTACACCGGTGTATTAAAAGATGCTAAAGGCGAAGTGAACGCACAGGCTGACGGTCTTGGGGAAAATAATCTCTACAACACCTTTATTAAGCTTGCTTATAAGCCGAATGAGCATAGCGCCCTTACAGCATCCTACAATCTGTTTAGAAGTGTTCAGCACAGTGATTATGTCAATGTTGTTGGAAAATACCGTGAGAGGCCTTCCATTGGGGTCAAAGGAGATGATCCAGGTGAACCGGCGGGTACACCTTATAACCATAACGTTTTCCTTTCTTATCACCACGATGCATTGCCATACCGTACATCACTCGATATAACGGCTTATTATAATCGCTTCGTTTCCATGAATCGTTATGTTGAACAAGGAACCGCGTGGTACGGGCCCGGACAAACAAAAATTCAATCTTTTAAAAAGGGTTTGCGTTTAAACCTCAATACACCTTGGGCTATACATGACGACCTCCAAGCAGAGCTTACCTATGGGCTCGATCTGCTAAACGACCGAACAAATCAAATTCTAACCGATGGCCGTGTTTACATCCCGGATATGGACATGGTTAATCTGGCACCTTATGCACAGCTTAAGTTAGACCTATGGAATCATTTGGTGCTGAAAGGAGGTGTGCGTTACGAGAATGCCAATGTAAAAGTAAAGGATTTCAATACCATCGCGACAGGTCCTAATGGTGAGGGAAGCATAGCCGTATCGGGGGGTAAAATCCCGTATCACGCCACCATGTTCAATGTTGGTTTGCGCTATAACAAATACGATTTCTTAAATCCATTCATTAGCTTTTCGCAGGGCTTCGCCATCAATGAGTTGGGACGTATTCTACGTAGGGCTACGCAAAGTACGCTTGAAAGTATCGAGACGGATCCGATTATTACGAACAATTATGAGCTGGGTATCAGCAGTCGTTTCGATATTTTTCACCTTACGGCTGCTTACTATATTAGCACTTCCAAGTTTGGCGCGAACTTAGTTGATGTTGGCGGATACCTGGTACCGCAGCGTGAGCCGGAACGCGTATATGGTTATGAAGTAACAGCTGACGCTTTTCTTAGTCCGCAATGGACGGTTGGAGCAAGTTACTCCTTTGTAGAAGGCAAATCAGAGCAGGAAGACGGTACAAAAGTATATATGAATGGTATTCGCATCGCCCCGCCTAAAGCGACGGCTTATATTGCTTTCTGTCCTTCCTCTGAGTTCGATCTTAAGCTAAATTGGGTATATACGGGCGATAGAAATCGCTTTGAGCCACGCTCAAACGGGTTATATGCTAACAGTGAAGGACCGGTAGACGCTGTCAGCTTGCTTAATCTCTCTGCTTTATACCGAATCAACAACAAGTTTTCCCTAGGGATGGGCGTAGAGAATCTGTTAAACAGCTCCTACTATCCAGTGGTTAGCCAATATCGCGCAATTGATGCCGAATACGTTCGTGGAAACGGGGCCACCCTAACGATGAATCTCTCTTACAACTTTTAAAAGCAGCTTGTCTTTCAGTATAAGTAATCTTCGGTTTTTAAACGAAGGTTACTTATACTCACCGGATGTTCGATGTTTAAGTTCCCGTTCCATATCGTCTTTGAAACGCATTATTTTCTCTTTCCATGCCGGTGCCTTCTCTTTAATATCATCCACCATCGATCGGCCATTTGCATCTTTCTTCGTCGCATATTTATAGGCACCATAAGCGGCTGCGCCTAGTAGTATTGTTCTAAATAATCCCATTTTTCAGTGATTTTACTAATGTAACTACCTTTTAACAAACCGCCTACTGAAATGTTTCAGCGAAAATAAAATATGGTTATTTTACACCTTTCCACCATGCTGTAAAGGTCTGGGCAGGATCATCGAGGCGGACTACCTCCCCTATCATGGGCGTAATAAAAGGCAACTTCTCCGATGCAGCGAGTATGCTTATTCTTTTTAAGGGTTCGTCCCAGGCATGCAGAGAAAGCGCAAATTTTGATGAGTGTACCGGAAAAAGACGTTTGGTTCCTAAGTCTTTCGAAGCGTTTATAACTTCTTCCGGAAGCATATGAATCGCTTGCCAGGCGGGGTTGTATTGTCCATTGTCAAGAATCGCCAAATCAATCGGACCAAATTGCTTGCCTATCGTCGCAAAATGGGTATCATAACCGCTATCACCGCCCAAATAGATTTTTTTGGTTGGGGTTTCCAACAAAAATGAGAGCCAAAGTGTATTGTTTCTGCTGAAACTTCTACCTGCGAAATGGCGGGTAGGCAAGGTATGCAAGGTTGTTTGGGTATTAACGACAACCTTTTCATTCCAATCTTTTTCAATAATGTTATCGGCTTCATATCCCCAATGTTCAAAATGGGCACCTACCCCTAAACCACAAATTATCCGAGTCACCTTATCCTTCAACGCCACAATCGTTTCATAGTCAAGATGATCATAGTGATCGTGTGTAATCAAGAGATAGTCAACCGATGGCATATCCGCTGCGGTATAGATATCGGTTCCTTTAAAACTTCTATTCGATCCCGGAACGGGTGATGCATTCCCACAAAATACCGGATCCACCAAATAGCGTACGCCGTCTAGCTGTAATAAATAGGAAGAATGCCCAAACCAAACCAGAAGATTAGCATTCGGGTCCAGTTGCTGTAAGTTTGTTTTAACAGTAGGAAGTGGATCAGTCGGTCGGTTTCTCGGATCCTTACCGAAAAAGAACTTATAAAGTACACCGATAAAAGAGTATCCTTCGGTGATCGTTGGTGTAAAATGTAGATTCTGAAACTGTCCATCTCGGTAGTTGGGTGATTGCTTTATCCGCTCTAGTCGCTTACCCGAAGGTGCTTGACCAAATTTATCTTGTCGAATATAAAAAAAAACCGTAATCGCTAACAAAACGGCTACACTGAGAATAACGACCATCATATATTTTAATATCCTTAATAGCTTCTTCATTGCATGATTTTCTACTTGCAACCGGAGAGTACGCTGCATTTTTCCGACACTACTTCATCTAGATGGGCGGATAAAAAGCATGGCAAGATAGCAATTAATCTCTTTGAATGCTTAGTCTACCCCACTCATCCGAATCTTTTTCAATACTTGCAATAGTGAAAATGTCACAACGGCCATTGCAAAATAACAGATGGCAAGCGTACTTTGGCTACTCACTTTTACCAGACTAATCGTGCTATAGCTTAGCACCGAGGTTATGAGATAAGAACCTCCGCTGGTAATACCACTGGATATACCCGCGTTTTGCGGAAAACGTGTTAAACAAAAAGTGAAATAGACGTTGTACATAAAGCCCGCACAAACATGCATACTGAATACAAATAACATTAATACGTATAGGTTCGTAAACAACGTACCAACGAAAAACATCAATAGCGCAATCATGCATTCAGAAAAATTAGCGATTCGTAACTTCATTAGCAGCGGACGACTGGTTAATTGCTTAGCCAACATACCTCCTACAAAAAGGCCTAAACCGGAAATGAGCGCACAATAACCGGTTACCACCGATGATAAATGGAATTGTTCTTCGATAATAAAAGGAGCCGTCATACCAAAAATCAGGACCATCGAATAACTTGCTGCCAACACGAAGAGCCCTAGTGAAAACTCCTTCGTTCCCAACACCTTGCGATAACTTGCAATAATAGTAGGCATACGGAAGGCCTGGGCCTGACGCATTGCTTCCCCACAGAATATATATTCCAAGGTAAAAGAAAACAAAGCATAAACACCTAGGAAAATAAAATTAGATGTCCAACCCCAATAAGATTGCAGGTACCCACCCAAGAAGGGAGCTGTAATGGGGCCGAGCGACCAGACCACCGACAGCAACCCCATATAATGTTTGAGCTTTTCGCCGGTATAGATATCAACTAAAAAGGCACGCTTGGCCACCACGATCAGCGCGGTCAATATTCCCTGTAAAACGCGTATAGCATAAAGGAAGTAAAGATTATGCACATAAGCAATCGAAAAATTACTCAATGCAAATAACAATAAGGCGCCTAATATAATTCGATATCTTCCAAAACTATCAACTACACTCCCGGCCACAAACATGGTAATCCCGTAACTGATCAAAAAGCAAGAAAGCGTCAACTGAATACCTGCCGCGCTTGTTTGAAAAACCGATTGCATCTCTGGGAAAGATGGAATATAAACATCGGTTACAAGTCCTGATAGAGGAATTAAAATAAAGGTAGAAATCGTACTGATCTTCTCAAATTTGCTATTGTATAGCTTCATAATACCCTGTTTTTTAGCATTACAAAACTAGCGGACTATTCGCTATCGAAAAATAAGCAAATCAAATATTAGTTAATGAAATCAAATATCACTTAACAGCAGACTCCGATATTCTCTTGGACTTTTACCGGTTTTCCGTTTAAAGAAATTATTAAAATGCTGAGGATACTCAAAACCTAGGCTGAATGCGATTTCGGTAATACGCCAATGACTGTATTGTAACAAATCGAGCGCTTCTTGTAAGATTCGTTCTTGAATAAGATCGCTGGTAGTTTTACCAAAATAGGAACGCAAACTGTAGTTTAAGTGATTCACGTGAACCTGCAGCTGTAGTGCATAATCAGCCGGGCTTTTAAGAACCAGCGCATTATCGGGAGACTCGATAGGGAATTGCTTTTCCAGTAGATCACAAAATCGATTTACTAGGTCGCTATCCGGAATTCGCTTCTCTGACGCACCCCGTTCCATCCGTAATTTAACTGTCGTATAAGTAATCAATCGTAAAAAGTCTTCAATGATCTGCTTTTTGTAAACAAATTCACTATTATACTCCTTAAGCATCCATTCAAAATATTGAGATAGTAAATCGTATTGCTCTTCACTCAGAAAGATAAAGGAGTATACGTCATTTCGAAACAGGTTAAATAGATTAGACAGGGCCTTCCGCAATTCATTACCAATAAACAAATCGTTAAACAAGCAAACATAGCCTTTCTGAGCCGGGGATGTGTTTTCCCAACCAAATCTCACATTGGTATTAGAAAAGAAAATCGCCGGTTTATCAATGGAAATTGTGCCTTTATCAGTATGCAATATGGCGCTTCCCAGCGTTAAACAGATTTTGTAATAATCCTTGCGGGAAAAATGTAAGCTTGCATAACAATTGTTTCGTTTTAAGACATTGAAGTGGGCATTATTACCACCACCTTCTATCAAATCCGGCGGCATTTTTCTACACGTTCTTCTATAGTATTCCTGTAAAGTCTCCGCTTTCTCCATTGCATATAAGTTAATTAATTCAAAGATACAAAATTATGAATTTCGATTTAATCATTTTGCTCGACAATGGAACAAACGTATTCGAAAAAGGAAGGTACGACTGGATAGGTGGATAAGACAAAGTAGCGTTTTGACAGGGTCTTTCTTCGAGGTGAGTCCAGGGTGAGTCCACGTTGTCTCCAGGGTGAGTCCAGGTTTTTAAGGAAAAACCTGGACTCACCCTGGAGACAACCTACTTGTTGAATGCTTACACAGCAAAGATGCTACGAATCTGGTCCAAAGATGATGTTATGCGGGTAATGGTAAAATTAAAAAACAATGAAGTCTTACAAAAGTAGTTTACAAGTGTAATAAAAATTGACTAGACATCCCTCTTTAATATCAATAGTTTCATTATATGAAAATACGATCAAGCGCGGTTTTAAGTTTTCGGATCGTACCGATCAGTAATTGTAGCTGCTCTTCAAACTCTTGATAATGCCCTTCTTCCAGGGCTTCTCGGATGCCGGGCAATGTTTTGACTCCATAACCGGTATAAAATCCCGGTGCATAAATACTATGCTTATACCATGGACGCCTAGGTAATCCCTTTTCCAGTAACAACGATTTCTCCGCTTGAAAAAGCTGCTTGTTTACCAATGCTAAAGCTTTTTTGTTTCCCTTAAATGTTTGCCGCCGCTCTTTAAGCGCTTGAATGGATTTGCTTAAGCTATCAACACCTTCTTGCAATCCCGCAAATGAAAAATTGGGTACTGATTTTTTTGGTATCGGTTGTACATAGGGCTCTTTCGGATCGGCTGCCAAGGCATATAAAGAATCTTTTATCAGTTGGTTTTCAACAGCATGGAACAGACGAAGATCCTCACCAAGCTTTTGCACCTCATTTGCGTACGTATTGATTGCTTCTTGCAGGCCATCAAAGCTAAAAGGTAAAATCTCAGCCTCGGATAATCGTAAAACAGCTCTACCGGCAACTTGTGCCAGCGCAAGCCCATAACTGAAATCGGGGTCTTTGAATCGGACATAATGATTATACGAATCATAAATACTATGATAATCCCCCCCTTCACTTTCTCCTCCAAAAGAAAAATTAAGACTAGGTATTCCTAAATGCTGTAAGAAGGCCGAATAATCAGAACCTGTTCCCAACGCTTGTAAAGCAAACTCTTTTTTTGCGAGCAACTTTTGCTTCTGCTGCGGAGAGGTCGCCGATATAACGGTGTTGGCCAATTTTCGATCGAGTATCGACTTACCTGTTAATGGATCCTGTACATCACCTGCTATGTCGGTTACCAAATCCTTTAATGCGTGTGATCCGCCGGCACTCAAAAAACCCCGCCCGTTTCCATCCGTATTAATATAGGTTACCGCCTTTTGTTTCAATTCTTTTGCATGATGTTCTACCCATTCGGTTGAGCCGAGCAGCGACTGTTCTTCTCCATCCCAAGCACAGTAAACCAAGGTTCGTTTCGGTTTGAAGCCGTTTTTAACCATGGTTCCAATTGCTTTTGCCTCCTCTAATAAAACGGATAGTCCCGCTACCGGATCATCGGCTCCATTGACCCAAGCATCATGATGATTTCCTCGAATAATCCACTCGTCAGGAAATTCATTGCCTTTGATCTTGGCGATTACATTATAAGCAGGCACAATATCCCAGTTTTGCTTAATTTTTAAATGCACTTTGCTCTGATTCCCACCGCCGATCCGATAAGTTATAGGAAGTGCACCTCGCCAAGCGTTTGGAGCTACCGGACCGTCGAGGACTTCCAATAAAGGCTTCGCATCGTGATAACTGATCGGTAACACCGGTATCTTTAAAATGGTAGCAGCTTCTTCTTTCGTCAAGCGCTTTGCATCCTTCGTTGCACCAATCCAGGGAGTTAAAGGATCCCCTGGATAAACCACCATATCCATTACCGAACCCCGTTGCACCATATACTCGTTCTTGAAAGGCCCTTCAGGATAAACCGCGCCTTGAAAATAGCCGTCCTCTTTCGGGTCGGAGTAAATAATGCAACCAACAGCACCGTGCTCATAAGCAATCTTGGGTTTTATTCCACGCCAGCTATTACCATATTTTGCTATCACGATTTTTCCTTTTACATCCACCCCTAATCGTTCCAGTTGTTCATAATCGGCTGGTAAGCCATAGTTGACAAAAACCAGCGGTGCGGTCACATCTCCATCCGCACCCCACGCATTATAGGTTGGCAGCTGCCCCTCTTGATGCGCTACTGGATCACCTTCTACCGGCATTTCTTTTAATATGGCTTGATAATGGCTTGGCGCCAATAGTTCAAGCTGTCGCTCAATCGGCGTAGGAAATAATACGTGATAAACTTCCAGTTGAGCATCCCATCCATATTGTTTAAACCAATTTAAAATTTCGTTGGCAACCTCTTTCCCTCTTGGGGAACCAAGATGATGGGGATACGCCGACAAATTCTTGATATTCCGTCCAATACTCTCTTTCTGCAAAAGAGCGTCAAAGCGATTTTCCAGTAGTTCTTCCTGTTGCGCTTTAAGTATGGTAAATCCGAAAGTAAGAGAAAGGATGAGAATAGGCAATACTTTGTTGAAGTGTACTTGCATAGCTGACTCGGTAACGGTTTCTGATTAATGTTGTTCTTTTGTTAAATTATCCACTGCCTGAACCAGTTGAGCAAACTCGGCCTCATCGTATAAACGTGTTAAAAACCGTATTTTTCCGGTACGATCAATAAGAACGTTACGGGTCACGCCTGCCTTTTTATCAGCAAATTGTTGAAAAATACCAGCTCCAGGATCTAGTGCTAAAGGATAGGTAATGTTCATATCCCGATGAAACTTTAGCACCGTTTCTAAGGGCTCGTCGCGATCCACGCCAATCAATACCACATCTTTATCCTTATAAGCTTGCCAAATATCGCGTTCGAGATAAGGCATTTCTTTTCGGCAAACAACACACCAGGAGGCCGTAAATTGCAAAAGAACAATTTTTCCCCGTAATTCTTTTAAAGAAGTCTTACTGCCGTCATGCAACACCAACTCAAAATTATCCGGTGCCTGATCTCCTACCTGAACAATATAGCCGCGATCAGCATCTTTAGTTTGAGAGTATCTTGTTCGCTCCTGGCAGCCACGTTAAATGTGAAGCCTATTAAAAACCCAATTAACGTCAATCGTATTGTTTTCATCCAGTTATTTTCTTTTACTAAATCAATCATAGGCAAATATATATAAAATCTACCATTTTTATAGATTACACACAAAACCTAAAGAAAATCGCTTTATTCATTAGAATACCATTAAAATTACATCACGTTAGTTGCGAAAGGTTAACAATTTGCTGACATCTTCGTATAATAGTGCCGCTAATTTTGTAACATGTTGCAACACCTTAGAAGTGCCTTTTTACGTTATACTATCGGATTCTTCTTAATTAGCTTATTTACGCTAAAAATGGCTGGGACCGTCACTGCGATTGTAAAAGATAAACATCTTTCAAACTTTAAGATTTGCAACGATTCAGAGAAGTCGGAAAAAGAAGAAAAGAAAGATCCTGAAAAACAGCAGAAAAAAAACGTTGAATTCTTTGCGAAGAACGATGAGTGCGATTCCCGAATCTTAAAAAAGAGAGACGGAAATGCAGAAGGTGCTCACCGCTTTGCTTACTGTATTCCGCATTTCGGTACGGTTCCATCCCCCCCTCCGGACCGCATCTATTAATGCCATTTCACAGAGAAAATCACCCTAACATTTTATTTTAATTACTTCTTATGAAAAAAAAACACGCAGGTTCGGCGCCAACGCCCTTGCAGCGGCTTGTCGGCATGCTGCATCCGGAACGTAAAACCATAAACTACATATTTTTATACGCTATTATCATCGGAATCTTTAGTCTTAGTATTCCGATAGGCATTACAGCCATTTTCAATTTGCTCAGTAATGGAGCCATGTACAGCTCTACCTATATTCTTATTACCGCAGTTATTGCAGGCGTTGTACTTGGAGGCACTTTACTCATAGGCCAATTGAGCTTGGTAGAATACCTTGAACAGAAAATCTTTCTAAAGTCGTCACTCGAGTTTGCATACCGTCTTCCACGAATCAAGCGCTCGGAACTGGATGGCGAGAATCTGCCTGAACTTGTAAATCGCTTTTTTGATGTCATCATTATTCAAAAAGGTATTATAAAATTACTGATCGATATTATGGCAGCTGTTGTTACCATTTTCTTTAGTGTTATACTTTTATCGTTCTACCATCCGGTCTTCTTAAGTTTCGGTCTCGTGGTAATAGTGGCGGTAGCGGTTGTTCTCGCTATCTACTACAAACGTGGACTTAACACGAGTATTGAAGAATCTGCTCACAAATATGAAACCGTCGCCTATTTGGAAGATGTGGCGAATCATATCGATGAATACCGAGGCAATCGGGAAATGATGAAAAAAGTAATTGCTGACACAGATTACATTACAAGCAAATACCTTGCTTCCCGGAATGAGCATTTCAAAGTGTTAAAACGCTTTTTTGCAGGCTCTGTATTAATCCGAACAATTCTTTTCGGTGCCATGCTATTACTCGGCTCTTATTTTGTAGTTGAACGGGAGATGACTTTCGGTCAGTTCGTAGCAGCAGAGGTTGTAATTGTCCAGATTGGCTATGCTGTAGAAAAGTTACTGACAAATCTGGATACCATTTTCGATATGTTAACGGGTAGTGTTAAGTTAGCCAGTGTAACAGACCTTGAATTGGAGGAGGAGGCCATTGATTATGGGAAATAAAGCACATAGTTTGTTGTCAACGATCAAATGGGAAGACCTTTCCGTCGCAGGTCGTGATCAATTGTTAAAAAAGCGAGGTGTGATGGCCCTAGGTAGGATATTGCTTTTTGCTGCCATCCTATTTATTGTAATTTTATTTTTACCTTGGCGGCAAACTATCCCCGGCCGCGGAACCGTCACTGCCTTAAAACCGGAAGAACGCCCACAAACCATTCAAAATCAAATAGGTGGCCGTATTGAACACTGGGCAGTACAAGATGGCGATGAAGTTCAGGCAGGCGACACTATTTTGGTGATTTCCGAAACAGCCCCCTCCTACTTTGATCCCGAATTGCCCCAACGGTTAAACGAGCAATTAACTGCAAAAAAGAGTAGCGAGCAGGCTGCCGATCAGAAAATGCTTGCAACAAAAGCCCAAATTGACGCGCTGACTGCCGGTTTACGTTATCAGCTGGAGGCCGCACGCAATAAGGTTGTACAAGCTAGAAACGTAGTAAAAATAGACAGTGCCGATCTGGTTGCGATGCAAAGCTTCTACGAAACCAGCAAGGCACGATTGCTGCGTTACGAGCAGGGATACAAAAACGGACTTTTTTCGCTTACTGATATTGAAACTCGCCGCTTAAATCTGCAAAATGACGAGGCAAAGGTAGTAAGTGCTCAAAATAAATTGACTAACGCACGGCAAACATTGATCAATGCAACTATTGATCTCGACAATATCCAAGCTAAGTACAATGAATCGTTAGCCAAAGCACAGTCCGATCTAGGTTCAGCGCTTTCCAGCAAAGCCTCGGCACAGGGGGACATCGCCAAGTTAAGAAATGAAATTGCCAATATTGAGGTACGTCGAGATCACTACGTTGTCAGGGCTCCCCAAAGTGGATATATCGTAAAGACACTGAAGGCCGGCATAGGTGAGAATATTAAAGAGGGCGAATCGATCGCTACGTTACAGCCCAAGGTAACGGTGATGGCTGTTGAATTGTATGTAGATGCCATGGATGTACCTTTGATTCTTAGTGAAAGCGATACACGTCTGCAATTTGAAGGCTGGCCGTCTGTACAGTTCTCGGGATGGCCTTCGGTAGCTGTTGGTACCTTTGCCGGTAAGGTAGCGGTCATCGACAAGGTTAGCAGTGCCGATGGCAAATACCGCTTACTCATAAAACCCACTACACCCGTTCCTGATAAGGACGAACCATGGCCGGAACAATTGCGTTTAGGCTCAGGAGCATTCGGACGTGTTATTTTAAATGCGGTACCACTCTGGTATGAAATATGGCGCCAACTTAACGGTTTCCCGCCGAGTTTAGAAAAAGAACCAAAAACCGAAGGAAAGTAGTGATTTATGACAAGTAAAAAGATATTCGTTTTACTGGCCATCTGCTTCGGATTGTCAATAAGCCGAGCACAGGAGAACAGGAGTGGTTCTGAACTGAAGGAATTTACATTGGAGGACTTAGAAGACCTTTTAATGGCTCATCATCCGGTAGTGAAACAAGCCAAACTCTTAAGTGAAACAGCAAAAGCCCAGGTTGCACAGGCGCGCGGAAAATTTGACCCGGCCTTGAAAGCGGCTTTCAATAACAAATATTTCGGTAATACCGATTATTATAATCACTGGAACAGCGAGCTGAAAATACCCTTATGGTTAGCAGGAGCTGATTTAAAACTAGCTTATGATCGGAACGTCGGAACCTATACGAATCCGGAAACTACCACGTCTACAGCGGGTTTGTCGGGGCTAGGCATCAGCATTCCCCTTGGTCAAGGCCTCATCATTGATAACAGACGCAGTACACTACAACAAGCCAAGGTAATGGTTGCCTACGCGGAAGCTGAACAGTTGAAACAAATAAATGCTATCTGGTTCACGGCCGTAAAAGATTATTGGGATTGGTATTATGCCTTTCGGCAGTATACACTACTGAAAGAGGGTGTCCAACTTGCTGAAGAGCGATTTAAAGCGATTAGTATGCAAACGCGTCTGGGCGACAAGCCGCCCATTGATTCTGTGGAAGCGGCCATCACTGTCCAGGAAAGAAAAATGCAATTGGCCAAATATGAAATCGCCTTAAAAAACAGTCGGTTGATTTTGTCTAACCACTTATGG
Organism: Olivibacter sp. 47; assembly: GCF_030372825.1. Taxonomy (NCBI): domain Bacteria; kingdom Pseudomonadati; phylum Bacteroidota; class Sphingobacteriia; order Sphingobacteriales; family Sphingobacteriaceae; genus Olivibacter; species Olivibacter sp. 47. The sequence continues at coordinate 1,958,838 of NZ_JAUCNR010000001.1, read as the reverse complement.
AATGAATATGAGCAGCCAATGGAATTACCCGATAATGCAGTACCTACGACTATAGACAGCGTAAAGCTGTCACCATCCCCAACGATGCTCGGAAATCTATTAGAGCAAGCGAGTGATATACATCCTGAACTATCGAAACTTTGGAGCAAAGAGCAGCAACTACGCATCGAGGAACGCTATCGAAAAGAAATGTTGAAACCGAAATTAAACATTTCAGGTACGTTGATATCCAGTCGCAGAAACTTCAATGAATATATCCCGCACTATTATGACTTCAATTGGAGCAACTACAAGTTCGGACTTGAATTTGCCTTTCCCCTCTTCCTTCGCGCGGAACGAGGGAAACTGAAGGAAGTGAAGTTGAAACAAGAACAGCTACAATATGATTTGCTCATAACCGGTCGTAATATTAAAAACGACATTACTACTAAGTACAACGATCTTACTGCCTATAGCGCTCAACTTAAGTTACAAGTAGCGAGTATTGACAATCAGGAAGTGCTCTTATCCGGGGAATTACAAAAATTCGATCTGGGCGAAAGCACGCTGTTCATTATTAATAGTCGGGAGAGTAAATTGATTGACATGAAAATAAAAAAAGAGGATCTGATTACAACCTATAATAAGGCATTGGCTGAATTGTATTATAAAGCAGGTGCGAGGCTTTTAGCCAATTAAGTTTATTCGTTACTACTTAAACGTGATCGCTAATAAAGATCGCTTACAATAAAACCATCGAATATCATCATTTTTATTATAGGTAAACAAAACTTATATTATTTTTATAATGAATAATTGAACCCTACTTTTGTGCTGTTAATAAAGAAAGCGAACATGAAAAAAATATTCATCATTAATGCAGCACAACATTTTGGCCACTCCGGTGGACGTTTTAATAACACCCTTGCGTCAGAAACCGTCGAATTTTTCCGTAATCGTGGCGCAGAGGTACAACTTACCACCATCGCAGATGGCTATAATCTTCAAGAAGAAGTGGATAAATATGTATGGGCAGATCTTGTTGTTTATCACACGCCGATTTGGTGGTTCCAGGTACCTTTCGGATTTAAGAGATATATAGATGAAGTCTTCACTCAAGGGCATCAGCGTGGAATCTACCGCAGTGATGGTCGTAAGGCAGACAATCCCCAAATCAATTATGGTACAGGTGGAACGCTTCATGGCAGAAAGTACATGCTAACTACCAGCTGGAATGCACCGGAAACGGCGTTTACACTTCCTAACGAATTCTTTAAACAACATAGTGTCGACGATGGCCCACTCTTTGGTTTTCATCGTATGAATGCTTTCACCGGTATGGAGCCTCTAAAAAGTTTTCATTTTCATGACGTGGAAAAGAATGCACAAATTGATCGCGACATGGCGCGCTATCGCTCTCATCTTCAGGACGTGTTTGGATCAGCTACGTGCGAGTTAAAAGGCTTCCTAATTTTATTAATTTGACAGATCATTAAAAAACTATTTTTCAGGTAGTCCCGAGCAGATTTGAACTGCTGACCCCTACATTATCAGTGTAGTGCTCTGACCAACTGAGCTACGGGACTGCTTCGCTTCCGCACCGGTGACCCCGAAGGGGCACTGTGGCACTTTCCTCTTTTTTCTCTCTCTCTTTTTTCAAGAAATCTTCATGGCGTAACAGAACGGCCCGAGGGCCCTCTAGAAAGGAGGTATTCCAGCCGCACCTTCCGGTACGGCTACCTTGTTACGACTTAGCCCCAATTACCGGTTTTACCCTGACACGCTCCTTGCGGTTACATGCTTTAGGTACCCCCGGCTTTCATGGCTTGACGGGCGGTGTGTACAAGGCCCGGGAACGTATTCACCGCGTCATTGCTGATACGCGATTACTAGCGAATCCAACTTCACGGGGTCGAGTTGCAGACCCCGATCCGAACTGTGAGGGGCTTTCTGAGATTGGCTTCACCTCGCGGTGTCGCTGCCCTCTGTACCCCCCATTGTAGCACGTGTGTAGCCCCGGACGTAAGGGCCATGATGACTTGACGTCGTCCCCGCCTTCCTCTCTGTTTGCACAGGCAGTCTGTTTAGAGTCCCCACCTTGACGTGCTGGCAACTAAACATAGGGGTTGCGCTCGTTGCGGGACTTAACCCAACACCTCACGGCACGAGCTGACGACAGCCATGCAGCACCTAGTTTCCTGTCCCGAAGGACCTGTCCATCTCTGGACAATTCAGTAACTTTCAAGCCCGGGTAAGGTTCCTCGCGTATCATCGAATTAAACCACATGCTCCTCCGCTTGTGCGGGCCCCCGTCAATTCCTTTGAGTTTCACCCTTGCGGGCGTACTCCCCAGGTGGAACACTTAACGCTTTCGCTTGGACGCCGACCGTCTATCGCCGACATCGAGTGTTCATCGTTTAGGGCGTGGACTACCAGGGTATCTAATCCTGTTCGATCCCCACGCTTTCGTGCCTCAGCGTCAATCGTACTTTGGTAAGCTGCCTTCGCAATCGGTGTTCTGTGGCATATCTATGCATTTCACCGCTACTTGCCACATTCCGCCTACCTCAGGTACATTCAAGCGCGCCAGTATCAAAGGCACTGCGATGGTTGAGCCACCGTCTTTCACCCCTGACTTAGCGCGCCGCCTACGCACCCTTTAAACCCAATAATTCCGGATAACGCTCGGATCCTCCGTATTACCGCGGCTGCTGGCACGGAGTTAGCCGATCCTTATTCTCACGGTACATTCAGCCCGGTATACATACCGGGGGTTATTCCCGTGCAAAAGCAGTTTACAACCCGTAGGGCCGTCTTCCTGCACGCGGCATGGCTGGTTCAGGGTTCCCCCCATTGACCAATATTCCTTACTGCTGCCTCCCGTAGGAGTCTGGTCCGTGTCTCAGTACCAGTGTGGGGGTTTCTCCTCTCAGAGCCCCTAGACATCGTCGCCTTGGTGGGCCGTTACCCCGCCAACCAGCTAATGTCACGCGAGCCCATCCGTCCCCTATGAATATTTAAATGAAGGCCCATGCGGACCTGCATTCTCATGCGGTATTAATCCGGATTTCTCCGGGCTATCCCCCTGGGACGGGCAGGTTGCTCACGCGTTACGCACCCGTGCGCCACTCTCACGGGGACCGAAGCCCCCGATCCCGTTCGACTTGCATGTATTAGGCCTGCCGCTAGCGTTCATCCTGAGCCAGGATCAAACTCTCCATTGTATAATGTTAAGTTTCCGATCTCGGCATTCGCACTTCTTTCAGTGCAGCCTTCCGATCTTTTTTGTATCTTCCGGCCGACGGACCGTTCAGGCCTGTCCTTTTGACTTCCGCCAAAAAACAGGCCGTCCGTTACGCTACATGAATCTGATTTCTTAAAGAACTTTAAACGCCTCCGCTCACGCTTCGGCCTCCGCCGTATCCATCGGGTCTCCCCTCCGGTACTTCCTGCTTTTTTCTTTCACCTTCCCGGGCATCGCGCCCGTTCCGTCGTCCCCTCTCTCCCGATTGGGAGTGCAAAGGTAACAGCTTTTTTCTTTTCTCCAAAATATTTTTTTAAAATATTTTTCCGCAAACCCGAAATATAGGCCGCTTTCCATTCCTTCAGAAACCAATTCCTTCCTTCTTTTTTCCTTTGTAATAAGATTTTTATTTCAATAACTATGGGTCTAAATAAATTATACTATTTTTATTGAATACATAAGTTTTCATTCATGAGTATCGCTAGAACGCCATTTTTCTTATTAGTTTTCATTACCCTCTTTTCATTCAATACATATGCGCAAACAAAAAAGGCGAAAGATAATTGGCATAATCTCGATTTGCAAATGGACGGTGTGCCTGGGATAAGTACAGAGAGAGCTTATAACGAACTTTTAAAAGGAAAGGAAGCGAGACCTGTAAAAGTGGCGGTAATTGATGGTGGAGTGGATATCGAACATGAAGACTTAAAAGAGAAAATCTGGCTGAATAAAGGAGAGGTAGAAGGCGATAGCATAGATAATGATTCTAATGGCTATATAGACGATCTTCATGGCTGGAATTTTATAGGTAATAGCGAGGGAGAAAACGTTCACTATGATAACCTTGAAGTTGTAAGACTAGTTAGGGACCTACATCCAAAATATGTTTCTGTACTACCAACAACCCCCTTGAGCGAGGAAGAGCGCCGCAAGTTTTTAGCATATCAAAAGATGACGACCGACTATATGAGTAAATTGCAGATTGCTCAGATAACCGAGCGAGTTATAAAGGCGTTTAAACAACAGGTTGATTCTATTGTGAGCGATATAGGAAAAGATAATCCAACAATTGCCGACTTTAAACGCTATGAGCCTAAAAATAAAATGGCACGGAAGACGTTATCTATGATCGAAAAGGGCATCCATGAAGAGGGCAGCTATGAGAAATTTTATGATGATCTGGTCGAAGGAGTGAAGCATTATGAGGCTGAGGTTAATTATCATCTGAACATGGATTATAATTCTCGGCATATTGTGGGAGATAATTATAATGATAGTAAGGAACGCTATTACGGAAATAACGATGTCAAGGGCCCTGATGCTTTACATGGAACCCATGTTGCCGGCATTATTGCCGCTGATCGAAGCAACCAAAAGGGAATTAAAGGAGTGGCTGATCAAGCTGTTATTATGGTATTACGTGTGGTGCCTAATGGCGATGAACGGGATAAGGATGTGGCCAATGCTATTTTCTACGCTGTCGACAATGGAGCAAAAATAATTAACATGAGTTTTGGTAAGGCATATGTGAAAGATAAACAGATAGTTGATAGTGCTGTAGGATATGCCATGAAACATGACGTCCTTATTATCCATGCTGCAGGGAATGAAGGGCAGGACAATGATTCAGAACCAAACTATCCCAATAAAAATTATGTGGATAGTTTAGGAATAAATAAAGGAGTTGCGGAGAATTGGATTGAGGTGGGTGCTACAGGCTGGAAATATGATGAAACGCTGGTGGCAGACTTTTCAAATTATGGTAAGCGTACCGTCGATGTTTTCGCTCCCGGTGTAGATATTTATTCAACGGTGCCAGGGTCAAAATACAAGGAGGAACAGGGAACGAGTATGGCAGCTCCTGTTGTAAGTGGCTTAGCTGCTCTTATACGATCTTATTACCCTGATTTGACAGCTTCTGAGGTTAAGAAAATTATATTTGATTCTGTTGTAAAGCCTACATATCGTGTGAAAATTACACAGGATAAAACTAAGAAAAAGGTATGGCTTTCCGATATTAGTGTAACAGGTGGTATCGTAAACGCATACAATGCGTTGAAGCTTGCCAACGACTTTGCAGAAAAACACTAACTGTATGAAAAGCTACACAATATGTGTACAAAATCGACGTTATTAAATTATATCTTCAGACTTTAAAATATAATCTATGGTAGAAACTTTTACATCCAAAATTCTAGAAAACCTCGCTAGCGATACCTCTTCATACGATGAAGTATCAAATGCAGAGGATAGGCTTTTCTACGCTATGCTTCAGCAGCCGTTGGATAACCTCTTAATAGAGCCGTCCCAACGGAGCATTGACACTATTTTGACCTTTTCAAAGCAGCACAAGACTTCCCGTAGTTAATAATTATAGGGAGTATCTCTTGCTATAGTTAAATTTGATTCGAGTGACAAAATTCGAATCAATGGATAGCTCTATATTCGGATTTGATCAAAAACCATTTTGGGAATTGGTTAAATGAGGATTTTGTTATAGGTTTGCTTATGCTTAAAAAAGATCGTTTTCGAGAATTCGTTGCCTATTTTTCGTCACACAATCCTGACGCGCAAACTGAACTTCACTATAGCAATGCCTTTGAATTGTTGGTCGCGGTTATTCTATCCGCTCAATGTACGGATAAACGGATTAATCAGATTACACCCAAATTATTTGAACGCTTTCCTGATGCCGAAACATTGGCTGCTGCTTCTGTAGAAGAAGTATTCACTTATATTCGAAGTGTAAGTTACCCAAACAACAAGGCAAAGCACCTCGTTGGAATGGCAAAGATGCTTCTCGAGAAATTTGAAGGCACTATTCCATCGGATATTAACGATTTACAAAAATTACCGGGCGTGGGAAGAAAAACAGCTAACGTCATTGCTTCGGTAGTATATGATGCTCCTGCAATTGCCGTGGATACACATGTTTTCAGGGTATCCAATCGCATTGGCCTAACGAATAACGCTAAAACTCCCTTGGCTGTGGAAAAGCAGTTGGTTCATTATTTGCCCAAAAACACACTTGCTGTTGCACATCATTGGTTGATATTACATGGGCGTTATATTTGCGTAGCAAGAAGACCTAAATGCGACGAATGTCCCATTACCTACCTCTGCAAATATTACGAAAAAGTATATCTGAAGGGCTTGAAGGCAATAAGTGAATAAAAGTTGCAAGATATGCTAACATATTTAGTATTTTAGAAATAATATATCTATATTTGATTAAAATTTTGGAGATGAGTAATCAAGATAAACTAAAAGCTTTACAGCTAACGCTGGATAAATTAGAAAAATCATACGGTAAAGGAACGATCATGAAATTGGGTGATTCCGCAGTGGAACCGATTGACTCAATTTCAACAGGTTCCTTAGGTTTGGATATAGCTTTAGGAATTGGTGGTGTACCTAAAGGCAGGGTCATTGAAATTTATGGGCCGGAATCTTCGGGTAAAACAACTTTAGCGACGCATATCATAGCTGAGGCGCAAAAAAAAGGAGGAATTGCCGCTATTATTGACGCTGAGCACGCATTTGATAAATATTATGCACGGAAGCTGGGTGTGGATATTGAAAATTTGTTGATATCGCAGCCGGACAATGGCGAGCAGGCATTGGAAATCGCTGATAACCTTATTCGTTCAGGAGCAATTGATGTAATTGTTATCGACTCGGTAGCTGCTTTAGTTCCAAAGGGTGAGATTGAAGGCGAAATGGGCGATTCCAAGATGGGATTACAAGCTCGACTTATGTCTCAAGCGCTTCGAAAATTAACAGGAACTATTTCTAAAACGAATTGTTGCTGTATATTTATTAACCAATTGCGTGAGAAAATCGGTGTTATGTTCGGAAATCCGGAAACGACAACCGGAGGTAATGCATTAAAATTTTATGCATCCGTGCGCCTAGATATTCGTAGAACCTCTCAGATTAAAGATGCTGATGAAGTGTCGGGAAATAGAGTGAAAGTTAAAATTGTTAAAAATAAAGTGGCACCTCCTTTCAGGGTGGCAGAGTTTGATATTATGTTTGGAGAAGGTATCTCCAAGGTTGGTGAAATTATCGACTTAGGTGTAGACTTTAATGTGATCAAGAAATCAGGATCTTGGTTTAGTTATGGTGATACCAAACTAGGACAAGGGCGCGACGCTGTAAAGAACCTGCTATTAGATAACCCCGACTTGATGGAGGAACTTGAAGCTAAAATTAAAGACATGGTGTCTCCGGAAAAACTGGAAGAGCACAATGCTAATTAATGTTTAATCTATAGAATATTAAAGGTGATGTGGAGACTTTCCTCATCACCTTTTTTGTGCTCTTATAAAATGGCGGCTTGAACTTTTAGCGATCTATTTCTTCATATTTTTGCCTATCCAACTCACTCTTACTCGCTTTTAACGAGGCTGCAATAGCGAAAACAACGAGTATGATCAAAACAATAATACCAAAAATGCCTTTCCTTTTATCCTTTCGCATCAGCCATATTAGAAAAACGATAAGAGGAATGGCGAAAATGCCGAAAAAAAATAAACTTGGTGCTCCCATTGTGAACAGTAAAATGAGAAATGGCCTAATTACTTACACTCCAGCGAGCAAGTGGGGCAATTTCTTGTGAAACAAAATCGTTATTAAGGTATTTATAATATCCGGCGATTGCAATCATAGCTGCATTATCTGTGCAATATTCAAATTTCGGAATATATACATTCCAATGTTCTTGCTCAGCAAGCGATACTAATGCGCTTCTGAGTCCCGAGTTAGCTGATACACCGCCGGCGATAGCTACATCAACGATCTCAAGCTGATTAGCGGCTAATTTTAGTTTCTTTAATAAGATGCTGATGATGCGATCTTGCACAGAAGCGCAAATATCATTTATGTTTTCTTGTAAAAAATTTGGGTTCTCTTTTGTGTTTTGCTGAACGAAATATAAGATGGCTGTTTTTAAACCACTGAAGCTAAAGTCAAAGTCCTTAATTTGAGGTTCAGGAAATTTGAAACGCGGATTGCCTTCCTTTGCAAGCTTATCTATTAGCGGTCCCCCCGGATAGGGAAGATTTAAAATCTTGGCAGTTTTGTCAAAAGCTTCTCCTGCTGCATCGTCAATTGTTTGACCAACCAATTCCATATCAAAATAATTTTTGACAAGAACAATTTGCGTATGACCTCCTGACACCGTTAAACACAAAAACGGAAACTTCGGTTTGGGATCTTCAATAAAGTGCGCCAGTATATGCCCTTGCATATGGTTAACTTCGATAAGCGGAATATTCCGAGCAAGCGCAAAGGCCTTTGCGAAGGACGTCCCCACAAGTAATGATCCAAGCAGGCCAGGACCTCTTGTAAAAGCTATGGCATCTATCTCATTTTTATGTATTTTTGCCACACGTATAGCTTCGCTAACGGTTGGTATGATATTTTGTTGATGAGCCCTCGAGGCTAATTCCGGAATAACACCACCGAATTTTTCATGTACGGTTTGATTCGAAATAATATTTGATCGTATTTCTCCGTCTATACAAATAGAGGCCGAAGTTTCATCACAGGAGGATTCGATGCCGAGAATGGTTGCCAAAGCACAGATTGTTTAATGTTTTAAATGCAAATTTATTAAAAAAGTAGCAAAAATAGTACTTTATATTTGCACCGGTATATTTGCATTGCTGGTAGGTATATTGTTTGCCTTGCAATTTAGGTCAGTTCAAACTTATGTTGCACGGCAAGTCGCTTCTTATTTGTCCAATGAACTTCATACAAAGATCGAGATTGAAGAAGTATACCTAAAACCCTTTTCTTCTCTATCCCTTCGAAACCTTTATATAGAAGATTTGTCACACGACACTTTGCTGTTTGCACAAGAGCTTAGGGCCGGTATAGATTTGGAGAGTATACGATCAAAGGAGATTACAATAAAAGATTTAACACTGTCGAATAGCCGCTTTTATTTGAAAAAAAAGGCCGATTCGGTTAATAACCTCACTTTTATTTTAGACTACTTCAGTGCACCTAAGCAGCCAAAAAGAAAAAGCTCTTTTATAGTAAACCTGAACAGTCTAAAACTTAATAACATTCATTTCAGGTACAAGAATGAATTAGTGAAGCGTCATACGGCGGGTGTTAACTTTAATGATATAGACATTTTAGGGTTACATGGAGATTTTTCAACGATCGATTTCAAAAACTTTTTGTTAAAAGCCGATATAAAAGGATTGAAGTTTAAAGAAAAAAGTGGTTTTGAACTTAAACGACTTGATGCTTCTTTTAAAATGGATAGCACGTCTATGAATTTCGAAAACCTTTCCGTGCAAACAAATAGAAGCAAATTGGGAAAACAACTCCGGTTTAAATATGCTACTTTGGCAGATTTTGCCAACTTTATCGAGAAGGTAGAAATTTATGCCGAAACAGAGGATACTCGAGTAGATTCTAGAGATATTGCGTTCTTTGCACCCGGTATGAATCAAGTTGCCTTTAATGTTGGTTTAAGTGGAAAACTAAAAGGTACGGTGAGACACTTCAAAGGTGAGCGCTTATTGCTGAAAACGGGAAAAGCAACCTACTTGCGAGGCAATATAAGCGTTGCGGGGCTCCCTGATATTGAGAAAACAATATTTGATCTGGATCTGGAGCAGTTTGCCACAATTAAAACGGATTTGGAACCCTCTATTGCCGGCTTTAGCGGTCAAAAGGATTTTAAATTACCTGCAATATTAACATCCCTGGGTCATGTTAACTATACGGGTAAAGCGAGGGGATTTTATAATGATTTTCAGCTCGACGGGAGTTTAAAGACAGTACTGGGACAGGTCGATGCCAGAGTAGCCATTAACTTGAAGGATGAAAATTCATATGAAGGAAGCCTAAAGGCCGAGCGTTTTAATATTAGCGGCCTGCTTGACAACCGACAAGTCGGGTCGGTTTCTTTGCAGGCGGACATACAGGGTACCGGCTTTTCTTTGAATGAATTGAATGCTAACATAAAGAGCCAGATCGCTTCGGTTATTTACAAGGGTAAAAACTACAGAAACATTCGGTTAGATGGAACTGTCGATGCTCGGGTCTTACATGCTCAAGTCGATGTGAACGATCGGAATTTAAAACTGCAGGAGAAGCTGCTGTCGACTTTCGTAGCTCGGAAACTTCCTATGATTTTTCGACTATCGTAGAAAAAGCTAATCTCCTGGAGATGGGGCTAATTAAGGACTCCCTCCAGCTGGAAGGCCAGGTGACAGGCAAATTCCAGGGGAATACTATTAATAACATAGTAGGTAATGCGCGTTTGCATCATATTGTTTTGCGGAAGCCATCTTCCTCGATCTCCATTGATTCTATTGTGTTTTTAGCGGAAGGAGAACGGTCGAATCGAAAGATCGCCGTGCAATCCGATATGCTTGATGCGACGATGAATGGAGAGATTGATCTAGCTTCTTTTCCATCCTACTTTAAATCGGTTGCCAAACGATATTTGCCATCGTGGGAAATTGAGCAAAAATCCAGTAAACAAGTGTTTGACTTTGCTCTTAAGTTAAAACGATCTGAACCGCTGTTGTTGCTTTTCGCACCTTTTATTACGATTCCAGACACCATGTTTGTGAATGGAAAATTCTCTACAGTGGATAGCACGGCCAATTTAAACGCCTATATTCCGATGGTAGAGGTTGGAAAAATCAAAGTCACAGATATTATTGTTGATGGAGTAGCCATGGACGAATCACTTAACTTGACAGTCACAGCCGATCAATTAAACATAACCGATAGCCTTTATGTAAAAAATATCAACATAGCTAATATCCTGAGTGATGATAGTTTGCGTTTTAATATGAAATTATCGGATGTGGACGCGAAAAATCAATTGGATTTGAACGGGTTAGTTGAATTTAATGAAAAGGAGGCAGCAATTCTAAGCTTGTTGCCTTCAAATGTGATCATAAACCGTGAAGATTGGAAACTTGAAGAAAAGGTGAATTTTGACTTTCACGGCGGTAATATACATGTTAATGACTTTGAACTCGCAAATGGCGAACAGCATGTTAAAATTGACGGGTTGATTTCTAAAGATGAAGAAGATGTGTTAAACGTGTCCTTTGATAAATTTAATTTGGTGACGCTTGCAGGAATAATGAATCCACTTGGAATCGAATTGGAGGGTAAATTAAATGGGAATTTCCAACTCTTCTCCTTATTGAAGAATCCCTATATTTCAGCCGACATCAATTCTTCGGATATTTATTATAATGGAAGGGAAATTGGTGATATGACCCTTACCGCAAAAATGGACCCGGCGAGTGATTTAGTCGGAATGAATATGGAGGTGAATCGGCAAGGAACTAAAACCTTACGGATAACGGGATCATACGATGCAAAGGCATCTGAAAACAGCTTGGATTTAATAGCCAATTTGGAGGATAGTGAAATCGTGCTTTTTGAACCATTTCTGAAGAAGCTAGTCTCTGATTTAACAGGGACAGTGTCTGCAGCCATTAGCATCAAGGGAACCCCTTGGAGCCCAATTATAAGTGGAGATTGTGAATTTAGAAATGCTAGCTTCACCGTAAACTATCTTAAAACGCGCTATACCATCAATGATCGAGTTGGTGTAAACAATAGTTCCATTGAGCTGAAAGATTTGGATATCCTCGATAAAAATAACAATAAGGCCGTAGCAAATGGCTCAGTGGATATGAGTAACCCATTAGATCCGGTTATTGATGTTCAGATTAATGCCAAAAAATTCATGGTGTTGAATACAACGGCAAAAGACAATCCGCTTTATTATGGCATCGGCATAGGTACCGGCGATTTTGTGTTTAAGGGACCGACCAGCAATATGGATATTGACATTAAAGCAGCGACAGAAGAGGGGACCAGCTTTAATATACCCCTAAACGCGTCCGGAACGGTGAGCGAGAATGATTTTATCACTTTTGTGTCCAAAGATTCTACCTTCAGCGAAACCAGGGGCTCATATTTTGATGGTTTAACGCTACACATTGATCTGGATATCAGTAGGAATGCACAAGCAACCATCATTACAGACCTTGGCAAATTGTCGGGTGTAGGAAACGGTAATATAACCATGAATATAACCAGTTTGGGCGATTTCGAGATGTTTGGCGAGTATGTGATTCTGCAAGGGAAGTTTACTTTCACTGCACAGGATTTTATTAATAAGATCTTTGAGATCAATCGCGGTGGAACTATTCGTTGGACCGGGAATCCCGCAGAAGCGCTTATCAATTTAACCGCCATGTATGAAGTAAGGACAAGTGTCAGACCGCTCTATACGGCAGCGGGAAGGCAAGGGACAGATCAACGGGTTGTAGCGCAGGCCGAAATGATTTTAGCAGGGAACCTTCTTCGTCCTGACATAAGCTTTGCTATTGATTTTCCGGTTGATTCGTATGTAAAAGATGAACTGCAGAGCTACCTTAGCGATGCGAACAACGTAAATCAACAAGCCTTGAGCTTGATTGTTAGAAGAAGCTTTGCTCCCGGAACAGGAACGGATTTGACTACAGAGTTGAATAGTACATTCCTGAGTGCGGGTACTGAACTGGCATTCAATCAGTTGAATAACATTATTTCACAATCGTTGAATTTAAATTTCGTCGATTTTAACATTCGTTCGCTGAATGAAGCCAGTGCTTCCATTCGATTATTGAACAATAGACTTATATTGACTGGAGGGATAACCGATCGCCGTAGCCAGCTAAACGACCTAAACGTATTTGGAAATCAAGTTGCTAGTGATGTTGAAGCATTATACCTGATCCGAAAAAATGGTAATTTATTGTTCAGAGCTTCAAATCGACTGAACAATCGAAATTTTTTGAATCCAACAGATGAATATGTAAGTGCTTTTGGATTGGTATATAGGCAGGATTTCGATACCTTCGGTGAGTTCTTTAAACGGATGTTCATGCTAACCCGTAAGAAGAAAGAAGAGGAAGAAGAAAATCCGAAACCAATTCAGGAAAAAGAGGAAAGTACTTCGGTCAAAGGTTCAAAAGTAAACTAGAACAAAAGATTCAGCTCATTTATTCCAGTTTACTTTGGCGATAATTCGCTCTATTAGGTGTTTTTCATAATCGTATGGCCCATTTTATCTCTTTTAGTACGGAGATAAAGCTCGTTATGCTTATTAGATTGTATTTCTAATGCAACATTTTCAACAACCTCGAGGCCGTAACCAACCAAACCAGCCCGTTTTGTGGGATTGTTTGACATAAGGCGCATTTTAGTGACCCCTAAGTTGCGAAGGATTTGTGCTCCGATGCCATAATCCCTTAAGTCTGGGCTGAAACCAAGTTTAATATTTGCATCGACTGTGTCTAGTCCATTTTCTTGGAGATTGTAAGCATGCAGCTTATTGATCAAGCCGATGCCGCGTCCCTCTTGGTTCATATATACAATAACCCCTTTGCCTTCTTGCTCAATCATTTCCATGGCTTTATGTAACTGGGGCCCGCAATCACAACGACACGATCCGAAAATATCACCTGTTAGACAAGAGCTATGTACTCTAACAAGAATGGGTTCGTCAGGTTCCCAAGAACCTTTAACAAGGGCTAAATGTTGTTCACCTGTATTTTTTTGTTTGTAGGCTACTAAGTTAAAATCCCCCCACTCAGTGGGAAGCTTAACAGATACCTCTTGTTAATTAAAGAGTCTTTTGTTAAGCGATACTCGATCAAATCTTCTATGGAAATGATCTTTAAATCAAATTTTTTGGCAACTTCTATCAGATCCGGAAGTCTAGCCATCTCGCCATCTTCTTTTAGGATTTCAACCAAGACACCGGCAGGCTCAAGGCCAGCCAATCGGGCCAGATCAACAGCTGCTTCCGTGTGGCCTGTTCTTCGCAAAACGCCACCGTCTTTTGCTATCAATGGAAAGATGTGTCCAGGACGCCCTAATTCTTCCGGTTTAATGTCAGGATTGATTAAAGCTTGAATTGTTTTCGAACGATCAGACGCTGAAATTCCTGTTGTACATCCATATCCCTGAAGGTCGACTGATACGGTAAAATTAGTTTCGTATACCGCCGTGTTTTGCCCTACCATTGGTTTTAATTCAAGCTCTTGACACCGCTGCTCAGTTAAGGGGACGCAGACCAAGCCTCTTCCGTGTGTAATCATAAAGTTGATAACTTCGGGTGTTGCTTTACTTGCCGCGGCTATAAAATCGCCTTCATTCTCGCGGTCTTCGTCGTCTACAACAATGATGACCTTACCGGCTTTAATATCTTCAATCGCTTCTTCGATTGTGTTTAGATGAAAATCCATTCGTGTATTGTAATGTTACGTAATGCAAAGATAAGTGTGTTCATGTACACCTCTATAATTATAGCGTCATGTCTTTTAAGAATGCTGTTTTCGGCCAAATCTTTTTTTGAATAGCTCGCCCATTTTTCCGAAAAATCTGTTGATCGCTAATTTATAGCTTTCTATGTCAAAAATAGATGAGTCGGTTGCCGCTTTGTAGGTTAAAAATATGCCAAGCGGTGTTAAAGCAATAATTGCGGTCCAAGTTCCTAAAACCGGATCGATATTTCCTTCTTTGGCTGATTTTTCTGCAACGGTTGAAATAATGTGATAGATAAGAAAAAATATTATAGCCATTACTACAGGGAGGCCTAATCCGCCTTTTCTGATAATTGCTCCAAGTGGGGCGCCGATCGAAAACAAAAGTAGACAAGAAACCGCTAAGGTAAATTTTTTATGATATTCCAGGATGTATCGAACGATGGAAAGGTCAAAATCCTTGTCAGACTTTGCCTTCATATCCAGTACCTCTTTGATATACCGAATATCATTGAGGGAATTATTAACCGCTACAACACGTTTATCAACAGGAATTATCTCTTCAAACGATTTGTTATAATTTTTTAAAGCTCCAGCGGCCTCAACCGGTTTGTTTTGAGCTGCTTGATAACTATTGAATATTTTATAATTCGACTTGATCTCATTGAAAATCTTGCCTCGTATGCTGTCGAGGATCTTCGTCGTTGAATCGGTATAATAACGAAGCTGCTTTAGATTAAGCATCATCGAGTGGCTTTTGAAGAGATCTTCATCGGTCCTTTTCATCTGAAAGGTGGACATATCAAACTTTTGTTCTGTTTGATCAAAATAGTAGCGGGTAAACTGTTGTCTTGGATTATAAGAGCGATCACCTGCAGTTGTTTCTTCATACCGAACGCCATCTTTTAATTTCAGAATCATATAGTTATTATCGCGGGAATTGTACATGACACCTTCCTTCGCTAACAATACGTTCGTTCCTCGGGAAATATTACCGTGCTGGTATATAATTAAATTATATAATACGGTACCGTCCTTGCTTTTATTTTTTGCACGTATGGAATAGCCCGGTATGCTGTTGTTAAAAATTCCATCCTTAATTAGAAAGTCAGCTTTTTTATTTCTTACGTCATACAAAAGCGAACCCATTTTCAGGTTCGTTACAGGGAGGATATAATCACTAAAGAAGAAGGATCCGATGCTGATAAGACTGACCAGAATAATGAGGGGCATCATTGCTTTACGTAAGGAGATACCTGCCGCCTTTATGGCCACTAATTCGTAGCTTTCACCGAGATTTCCAAAGGTCATAATGGAGGATAAAAGCATAGCCAAGGGCATGGCCATTGAAATTTGAGCGGCTGAAGCATACCATAAAAGCTCTAATATTACATACCACTCAAAGCCTTTACCAATCAGGTCGTCAATGTACTTAAATAGAAATAACATTAACAACACAAACATTACAATGAAAAATGTAACTATAAAAGGTTTAAAAAAAGCCTTTAATACCAGTACATGAACTTTTTTCATTGAACAAAATAGTTTTTCCGGCTTTACCATCTCCAAACAACATTCCTTTCAATTAAAGCGTTTGTTGAATGAGTTAAAAGCCAATAATCTTTCTCCATCTATTCTCGCTCTCGTTAGATTGAAGCGAAACCTTTCACAAAGGTACGAAATTTATGCGCCAAGCACACTTAAAAGATATTTAATCTGATTGTTCCAGATTAGTTTTCTTTCAGCTTCATTCTCCTCGGCAGCGAAGTCGGTAATGGCGAGCGCCACATCGTTTGTTAATTCATCCTGTAAAATCTCTAATTCAAGGTAATAGGGGGAGTCATCCAACCAAGCGAATTTTACGCTTTTGTTTTCGCGAGCTGCCAACAGCTTGGCCGGGTGCGTTTCGTCATCCCATACAAAATGATATTTGTTATCTCGATATATAACGTCGTCGGCAAACCATTGCGCTAATCCATTTGGCTCACTTATAAATGAGTATAATATTTTAGGAGAAGACTTTATTTCATACTCTAACTGCATTTTCCTTTTTTCTGCCATAATGGTTTAGGATAATAATTGTGTTCCAAAATACTTTTTTAACTTTTTTTCTAAAGAAAAGGAAAATAAACTATATTTGCAAACCCAAACGAGAAAGGGTAAAAATGGCGGGGTAGCTCAGATGGTTAGAGCGCAGGATTCATAACCCTGAGGTCGGCAGTTCGATCCTGCTCCCCGCTACTGAAGGAAACACCGTAATGTGGTCGTTTCCTTTTTTTATGTCATTTACGCCTGCATACCGATAGATGGTTGCCCTTTATTTGGTAAATACAATTTGCAGGATCGTTTAAATGTAAGGGTGTTGCCAGGGGCTTCGGTACGGTCTTCTCAGCAATTTTGTCGCTTCCGGATCGTTAACACATATCCTCTTTTGTGGATCGTATGTCAATGGCCGATTCAAATGCATGGAAAGATTAGCTAATATGCAACTGGCGGTTGATATGTGCCCTTCTTCAATATCTGCAACCGGCAGATGGTCGTTTTCAATAGCCGATAGGAGATTCAGCATGTGCCGCCTGGTAGCTGGCGCTGTGTGCAATTCAATGCGAGGCTCATTTAAGTCTGCCGGAAACTCTTCCTTTTCGTAAACCACGTCTTTTACAATGCGATCGCCCGTACCGGTTGGAATAAACTCATACTTCATAACGCTTCCCTTGAGGGTGCCTTTGTCACCATAAATAACAAATGCCCAAGGATATTCGGGATCAGCTGGATTTCCCCAGGTGCGATGTTGCCATATACAGTTCAATTCATCGTATTCAAAAATAGCCGTTTGCGTATCTGCGATGTTTGACTTTCCCTCTTTTTGAACGTAAATTCCCCCTGTTGCACTGATGCGTTTCGGCCACCTAAGTTGTAATAGCCAACGAACCGTATCAAACATATGAACGCACATATCTCCTGTAATTCCATTTCCATACTCCATAAAGGTTCTCCACCAGCTTCCATGCGGCAAACCGTCATATGGACGTAAAGGAGCCGGGCCCGTCCACATTTCGTAATCGAGGAAATCGGGAACGGGCTCTAACGGTGGATTCCCGTTCTTTCGCATATGATAATAGCAACACATCTCTACGTGAGATATCTTGCCAAGCAAGCCCTTATTGATTACATTCTCTTTCGCATCAATCAAATGAGGAGTGCTTCTTCGCTGTGTGCCTATTTGTACTTTTCTGTTATATTTTCTTGCGGCACTCAGTATTGCCTCCCCTTCAAGTACATCAACGCTAACAGGCTTTTGTAAATAGAGATGCGCGCCTGACATCATCGCATCAATAGCTTGTCGGGCATGCCAGTGATCAGGTGAACCAATAAGAACTAAATCCAATTTATGATCTGCTAACATCTTCCTATAATCGCGGTACAATGCGGGAACCTTCTTAGAAGTCTGCCTTAAACTGATCAATTTACCGGCTTCTTTTAAATGATTGCTGTCCACATCGCATATTGCAACAACGTTAATGTCGCTTACTTGAATGAGTCTGAAGAGATCACTTTTTCCATACCAACCTGCTCCAATTAAACCAACCTGCATCTTATTGGCAGTACCCGCAAAAGTTAGCCCTTTAGCTTGTAATGCAGACAATGTTAAAACAGCGCCAGCGCCTTGAATGAATTCTCTACGATTCAGATTCGAATTAGCCATAATCTTCGGTTTATTGTTTCTAATGAGGAAAGGAGTGAAGTTAATGTTTTTTAACTAGTTCTCATCAAAGAATTGGTAAAATGTGTGTATCGTAATAGGACGTTTATCATCAGGAGCTTCAGACAACTGTTCCGGAAAGAAACATCAATGCGCCCGATATTTGTTTGTTTAGGCGTATTCTGATTTGAATTTTTCGTTATTGCAGACGAGAAGTACAGCATCAGTTATAAGTTGAACCTCTACCTGTTTAACCTTCCCAATATATTCGCCGTCTACCTGTAGAGACGTATTTTCTCTTATAGTTAAATTCGCATAGTTGGTAGGTATAATTTCGGTTTTAAAAGGATTAAATTGAGTCTTGAAGCTAAAGCACATTTTTAGTAGTTCCAAAACGGAAAACCACTTGACAATAACAATCTCGAATTGGTCGTCAAATAGGGAACCGGTTTTGTTTATTTTTACACCTGTTCCATAGCTCGTGCCGTTTGCTATTACCACCATTTCGGCTTTTCGCGATTTACTTTTCCCTTGAGCGTTAACGGTAACATGCATTTTTTTGTGTCTTTTGATAGCCTGCCATGCAGCCTTGGCATAGCCTATCATGCCTCGTTCATCCAAGGATTGGAATTTTTTGACAATGCGTGCATTAATGCCTATATCCGCCAAGTGAATGCTAAATTCCCCATTGACCCTTAAAGCATGAATAAGTTTTGGAGTACCGTTTACGGCTAATTCGAGTGCTGCTTTGAGGTTGTTTTTGAGGTTGATCTCTTTAGCCATGCCATTCGCGGAGCCGGTTGGTATAATGGCGAGCGGAATATCTGTTTCGAGCAGACATTCGGCTGCCAACTTAACCGTTCCATCACCACCTACTGCAAGAACCCGATGAGGGCCAAACGCAATTATATCTTGACGAATCTCTTCCACGGAAGATGTTTTTGAAAGCGTGAAGAAATGTAGTACATGCGTACCGCGGTAGAAATCCCGAATAACTTCCTCGAAGTCGTTTTGCTGATTACCGGATCCTCTATTGATAAGGACATATAGTTTTAAGGAAGCAGTTATGTTCATTCATATTTGTGTTGACAACTATAAAACCAATAACTGTTTTATATGTTTGATGGATGATGGGTACATCAGTTGAAATAAAAATATACAATGGATATGGCCATAGTAAAAACTTAGTGGTTTATGGACATGTCCTTAAGCGTAAACCAAAAAAGGCGAGTGATTTTTCAAAGGATGGTTGGAAGCATACCCTTAGTTTATTGAAGCTGTTTTTCGTACGCCCGGTAGGTAGTGTTCGTTTAAGATTGCATTTTTATGATCAGGTAATCGAAACGATAGCGGAACCGGATGGCTTTTTTAAGTTTAAATGGGCCTCAGACATCCATTTAGATCCCGGACTACATGACCTGAAAATTGGATTAGTCGGTAAGGAGGAATTGCATGGCTTTACACAGGGCAAGGTTTATGTGCCGCATTCGACACAGTACGTATTTGTTTCGGATATCGATGATACCGTACTCATATCGCATTCGGCGACTGTGTTAAGGCGTCTTCGTGAACTACTGATTAAGAATGCCCATCGAAGAAAACTCTTTTCAGATCATGTCCTTTGGTACAATTTATTGTCTCGATCAGGAACTGAAATGCGTCACTTAAATCCTTTTTTTTATGTATCAAGCAGTGAATGGAATTTATATGATTATCTCCAAAGTATTTTTGCTCACAATAAACTGCCACATGGCTCCTTTTTGCTAAGCCATTTTAAGCGTTGGTTCGATTTTTTTAAAACAGGAAAAACAGGGCATGATGATAAATACAGAAGAATCAGTAGGCTGCTTCGCGTTTTTCCTAAGCAGAAATTTGTATTAATCGGCGACAATTCACAAAGAGATCCAATCATATATGCCGCACTCGCTAAAGATCATCCTGATCGAATAGCCGCTATTTATATAAGGAACATAAAACCTAAAAAAGCCGCAATAACATTGCAGCTTTTTAAAAATCTTCAAGAAACAGAAATTCAAACCTGTCTATTTAATACCAATCGAGAGGCTATAAACATGCTGTTTCCATCGGTTTAATATGCCAAACCGATATGGAAGAATTAACCGGTTTTTAACGCGACCTCAGATGTTGATATCATCTTGCGGAGGTTGTTTAACGCATAACGCATGCGCCCTAATGCCGTGTTTATACTAACATCCGTTACTTCTGCAATCTCTTTAAAACTCATATCTCCGTAATGGCGCATAATCAGCACCTCTTTTTGATCATCAGGCAATAATTGGATCATCTTCCTAAGATCCTTATGTGTTTGCTGTCTGATAATACGCTCTTCAGTACTTTCATCGTAGAACGGCAATACGTCGAATATATCAAATCCATCACTATTGGCGATAAGGGGCGTACGCTTCTCTTTACGATAATAGTCAATCACCAAGTTATGCGCGATTCGCATGGCCCAGGGGAGAAATTTGCCTTCATCATTATATCTCCCAGCTTGCAGCGTACTGATAACTTTGATGAAAGTATCCTGAAAAAGGTCCTCCGCTAAATAAGGATCTTTTACCAATAAGTAAATGGAAGTGTAAATTTTTGATTTATATCGATGTACTAACTCTTCAATTGCAGCCTCATTTCCGGCTAAATACAAATGAATTAGTTGTCGGTCAGTTTTCTTTTGCAGTGTCATGCTATGCTACTTCGTCTTTTTTTTGTTATAAAAAAGTATGTTAAGTAGTTTTTTCCTCTATAGCAGTCCTCCTAAATTTAAGTAAGCCATCGGTTTAACCCAATCGATACATTAATAAATTTTTTCAAAGCAAAACATTTTTTTTAGAAAAACAAAGAAAAAATATGAAAATCGTTTGTTGTTTCTTTATTCTGTATTTTTGTACGCTCGATTTACGTAGGTAACGAAGAGGCGGAAATCGTTTAAAAAAAGCAAATTACGAGGTATACATGGCACAAAAGGTTGATTCAAACGCAAAATCTCATATACTTATCAAAGGCGCACGCGTCCATAATTTAAAAAACATTGATGTAACCATACCGAAAAACAGGTTGGTAGTTATCACAGGTATGTCGGGCTCAGGAAAATCATCCCTGGCTTTTGATACACTTTATGCAGAGGGACAACGCCGGTATGTAGAAAGCTTATCTTCCTACGCTAGACAGTTTATGGGGCGTATGAATAAACCGGAGGTAGATTACATCAAAGGAATTGCCCCGGCAATTGCCATTGAGCAAAAAGTAATTACAAGTAATCCGAGGTCTACAGTGGGAACATCAACAGAAATTTATGACTATTTGAAGTTATTGTTTGCCCGTATAGGAAAGACCATCTCGCCCATATCAGGAAAAGAAGTGCGAAAAGACAGCGTTACAGATGTAGTAAATTTTGTGTCCTCACTGCCTAGTGATACACAAATAACGATTTTAAGCCCCCTTCATCCTCATAATCAGCGGAAACTAAAAGAAGAATTAGCCGTCTTGCTCCAAAAGGGTTTTGTTCGAGTGGAGTACTTAGGCCGAATTGAGAAAATCGAGTCCCTAATCGAAGATAAAAAGGTTGCTAATAGCAGTGTCAACTTAGGTGATTTACGAATCGTTATTGACCGTATTCGTGTGAATCAAGAAGACGAAACTTTAAGTAGAATTGCTGATTCAGTCCAGACGGCCTTCTTTGAGGGAAAGGGGGACTGTTATATTGATGATGGAGAAAAGGAACATTTTTTCTGTGATCGATTTGAGTTAGACGGTATGGCATTTGAAGAACCGACTCCTAACTTTTTCAGCTTTAATAATCCCTATGGAGCTTGTAGCAGGTGTGAAGGGTATGGGAAAGTGATCGGGATAGATCCCGACTTAGTAGTGCCCGATAAGAGCAAATCGGTATACGATGGAGCAATCGCTCCCTGGAGAGGAGAGAAAATGGGAGAATGGTTGAACCGATTTGTTAAAGTGGCCATAAAATTTGACTTTCCGGTGCATAGAGCCTATAAAGATTTATCGCCCGAACAAAGGCAAGTCTTGTGGAGCGGGAATCAATATTTTAGAGGTTTGGATGATTTCTTTAAAGAATTGGAAGAGCAGACCTATAAAATTCAATACCGAGTTATGTTATCACGTTATCGGGGGAAGACGGATTGTCCGGATTGTAAGGGAACCCGACTACGTAAAGATGCAGCCTATGTTAAAGTAGGAGGGAAATCAATTACCGATATGGTGCTTATGCCTCTTGATGATTTGTTAGATTTCTTCAACAATCTATCATTAGATAAGCACGAGGAGACAATTGCAAAAAGGTTATTGATAGAAGTAAAGAACCGCGTGCGTTTTTTAACGGAAGTGGGGTTAGGATATTTAACATTGAATCGCCTTTCAAACACACTTTCGGGCGGCGAATCACAGCGGATTAACTTAGCAACCTCTTTAGGAAGTTCTTTGGTGGGTTCCATATATGTCTTAGACGAACCGAGTATCGGTTTACATCCACGCGATACCCAACGTCTAATCGGGGTGCTTAAATCTTTACGTGATGTTGGCAATACTGTTTTGGTGGTAGAACATGAAGAAGAAATGATGCAGGCTGCGGATTACCTTATTGATATTGGTCCGGAAGCGGGTGTACATGGTGGGCAGCTAGTTTTTTCGGGAACATATCAAGAGATTCTTAAGGACGAGCAGAGTTTGACCGGAAAATACCTAAACGGAATCGAGGCCATTGGTATACCGAGTAGTAGAAGGAAGTGGCAGCACTTTGTAGAGATAAAAGGTGCTCGGGAGAACAATCTGAAAGGGATTGACGTGAAATTTCCGTTGTATACCTTTACGGTAGTATCCGGTGTGTCTGGTTCGGGGAAAACTTCCTTGGTGAAGCGTATATTGTATCCTGCTTTGCAGAAAGCGACCGGTAATTATTCCGGCGAGCAAACCGGTGTTTTTGATGGTTTGGATGGAGACCTTCAGCTTGTTGAACGTGTCGAGATGGTAGATCAGAATCCGATAGGGAGGTCTTCGAGATCGAATCCGGTAACCTACGTAAAGGCGTGGGACGATATACGAGCGCTGTATAGTAGTCAGCCAGCTGCAAAAGCTGCGGGGTTAAAGCCAGCGGCTTTCTCTTTTAACGTAGAAGGAGGACGATGTGATGTTTGCCAAGGAGAAGGGGAAGTGAAAATTGAAATGCAGTTTATGGCCGATATTTATCTTACCTGTGAGGCTTGTGGAGGTAAACGGTTTAAACAACAGGTGCTGGATATAACTTGGCAAGATAAGAATGTTTATGATGTACTGGAATTAACGGTAGAAGAAGCTTTGACTTTTTTCGGCAAACAAGCGAAGATACTCAATAAAATCCAACCGCTGGCGGATGTAGGGTTAGGTTATGTGAAGCTCGGCCAATCGTCGAATACCTTGTCGGGAGGGGAAGCACAACGTATTAAGTTAGCTTCGTTTCTGGTGAAGGGAAACAACAGTAAGAATACACTTTTTATTTTTGATGAACCTACTACCGGGCTTCATTTTCACGATATTCGAAAGTTATTGAAGTCATTTGATGCATTGATTGCTCAGGGTAATACCATCTTAGTCATTGAGCATAACATGGATGTCATCAAATGTGCCGACTGGGTGATAGATATCGGGCCGGAGGGTGGAGAGAAGGGTGGAGAGCTTGTATTTGAAGGAACACCGGAGGAACTTGTCAAACATTCGCAGTCTTATACCGGTCAGTTTCTCAAAGCACATATGTGATTGCATAGAGGATTGTTGACCTTTATTACTAAAGGAAAATTCGTAATTTTACAAAAAGCAAAGGAATAATATGCTGTCGAAAAAATCAAAATATGCCATTAAAGCTCTTATTGTACTGGGAAAGAACTACGGGAAAGAGCCGATGCAGATTTTAAAAATTGCTGAAGAGGAAAACATTCCGAAGAAATTTCTTGAGCAAATATTACTGGAAATGCGAAATGCGGGTATATTGTATAGCAAAAAGGGAGCGGGCGGAGGATATAGTTTAAACAAAGATCCGGAAGACATTCGCTTATCGCAAGTTATCAGACTCACCGACGGCCCTATAGCCTTGCTACCCTGCGTAAGCTTGAATTTTTATAGGCGATGTGACGAATGCAAAACCGAAGAAACTTGTGGTATCAGAGATACTTTCGTAGATGTTAGAAATGCGATGTTACAGATTTTGAATGATACCAGCATTGCCGATATTATTAAGCGTGAAGAGAATCTAGCTTTAGGTTTGTAATTAATGGACTGATAACCAATAGTTTAACGTCAAAATAAATATTTTAATAAAAAAAGACTACTAAATTGGTATATTTTATATATATTTGTCTCGTTGATTTTTAATTTTGAAAATATGAAACGCTCCATCTGTAAAAATATGAAGAATATGTGTTATTTATTAACAAGTTAGGAGAGGGCGTGTAGATTTCCAAGAGGCCTCTTCAGTAACCTGCAGAGGCTTTTTTTTTAATTTGATATAAATAGGAGGCAATATATGGAAAGGCAGCAACATCCCGAATTTGAGAAGGTATATGTCGAACCAAAAATCACCTTGGTAGGCGCAGGCCCGGGAGATCCCGATTTGATTAGCATAAAAGGTGTTAAAGCACTTAAAACAGCGGATGTCGTAATATACGATGCGTTAGTGGACGAAGCATTATTAAGCTACGCTCCCAAAGAGGCAACCCGCGTTTATGTTGGTAATCCATCAGGAGACGAAAACTTTTCGCAAACAACAGTCAATCGCTTAATGGTTGATTATGCGCTAAATTTTGGACATGTGGTCCGATTGAAAGGAGGCGACCTTTTCGTTTTCGGAAGGGGGTATGAAGAGTTGGAATATGCGGCATCGTACAGCGTGGAAACGGAAATTATACCCGGAATAAGCAGTGCCATTTCTGTGCCCGGTTTGCAGGGGATCCCCGTTACCCATAAGGGAAACAGTGATAGTTTGTGGATTTTAAGCGCCACCGATAGTAATGGTTCGTTTAATTGGGAGATTGAGGAAGCTGCGCGAAGCAGAGCGACTGTTGTCGTGTTATTGGGCTTTGCGCAATTGCCTGAAATCGTATCGATTTATAAAAAACTTGGTAAGGGGCGGTTGCCGGCGGCCGTTATACAGAACGGCTCAATGAAAAATGAAAGACTGGCCATTGGTGTCGTCAATACAATAGAGGAAGTTGCAGAAGAAGTATCCATTGATAACACAGGGCCGGTCCTATTAGTATTTGGTCAGGCAGTTGCTTTGCATAAAGATTTCTCACGGATATTAAATTTCCTGGAACAGGATTTAAATTTGTATTAAGTTTTTTATATTTCCCTATAGATTTGGTTGTTTTTTATGAGGCGTTGGTTCATATACGGATCAACGCTTTTTTGATGCGTTCCGACTTTGTTTATTACAAAACAATTAAAATAAAAGTTTCTAACTAAGTGAATTTTATGGTAGGTTTGAGTCGACAATAGAAATAGAATGGAAGAACAAAGTAAATTAATTCGTAGTCAAACTCAACGTTCACAGAATCGCGAGCATTCTGTACCTTTATATTTAACCTCAAGTTTTATTTTTGATGATGCCGAGCAAGGGCGCGCTGTATTTGCCGGCGAGGAAGAAGGTATTGTATATTCTAGGTATTCTAATCCAAATACGAACGAATTTATACAAAAAGTTTGTGAGCTGGAAGGAGCAGAGGCCGGTTTAGCCTTTTCTTCCGGAATGGCGGCGGTTTTTGCCTCTTTCGCTGCACTGCTGAAAAACGGAGACCATATTGTGGCCTGTAGATCGGTTTTCGGTTCTACTCATCAACTGTTTACGACTTTATTTCCACGATGGGGCATTACCACCTCTTATGTAGATGCGAAGAATCCAGCTGATTGGGAGAAAGCCATTCAGCCTAATACGAAGATGATTTTTTTGGAAACGCCATCAAATCCAGGCTTGGAATTGGTAGACCTAGAGTGGTTAGGAACCTTCAAAAAAAAATATCCAAATATTATATTAAATGTAGATAACTGTTTTGCGACGCCCTATCTGCAAAAGCCGATACAATATGGTTTTGATTTAGTAAGCCATTCTGCCACGAAATACATGGACGGACAAGGACGTGTTTTAGGCGGGATTGTTGTAGGTAAACAGGAGTTGATCGACGAGATGATGTTTTTTATTCGGCACACCGGGCCGTCTATGTCACCCTTCAATGCTTGGATTATATCAAAAAGTCTTGAAACCCTGGCGCTTCGTATGGACCGCCATTGTGATAATGCGTTGGCAGTAGCGGGCATGTTAGAGTCGCATAATGAGGTCGACCTTGTTCGCTATCCTTTCTTGCCCTCACATCCGCAATATGAGTTGGCCAAAAAACAAATGAAGGCTGGAGGTGGCATTGTTACCTTTGTCATTAAAGGTGGCTTTGAACGTGCTAAACGTTTTCTCGATAATTTGAAGATGATCTTGATCACTTCTAACTTGGGCGATTCACGTACGATTGCAACGCATCCGGCGTCTACGACACATTCAAAATTAACAGATGCGGAGCGTGAACAAATCGGTATCTATCCGGGAACCGTTCGTATTTCGGTCGGATTGGAAGATGTCAACGATATTTTGGTCGATTTGAAGCAGGCTTTGGACGGCAGCAAATAATTATCGGCTTTCGAAAAGGTCGGAGCTCGACCTTAAACGAGGAATGGAATACCGTTTAAAGCTTAGAGCAAAATTTTGTATGCATTGCTTGATACTGAAAGTATCATTAATTAACAGGAATAATAACGAAATAAAGCTGGCAGCTGATGGCTGAAAGCTAAGAGCTAAGAAAATGAAAGTAACACTAAACAGGCTAAACCAGGCGGTGCATTTTGAAGGTGAAAGTGCATCCACCGATGTAAAAGTCCATATTGACGGCTCTCCGGAAATTGGTGGTGAGGCATTAGGTGCACGCCCTATGGAGCTGGTGTTAATGGCTTTGGGTTCTTGTAGTGCACTCGACCTTATAAATATCCTGAAAAAACAAAAGCAGGAAATAGAGGATGTAAAAATTGAGGTTGATGGAAAACGAAAAGATGCGATCCCGGCCGTTTTTACCGATATTCATCTACTATTCAAGTTAAAAGGGCGTATTGACATCGAGAAGGCCAAGAAAGCAGCAGAGCTAGCAGTAAAGAAATATTGTTCGGTACACGATATGTTGGTAGCAGGTGGCGTACAAATTACATATGAGATTGTAACTGAGGCTGTATAGTGTTAGTTGAACCTAAACATTTTACGGTGTTTATTGTTTTCTGTGATAAAAACACATATTATGACTTCTATATGGAAAGTTGATCCGGCGCATTCAGAAGTGCAATTTAAGGTAAAGCATCTGGTTATTTCCACGGTTGCGGGTAACTTTAATAAGTTTGATGGACAAATTGAGGCAACGAGCGAGGATTTTTCTGATGCAACGATTAGATTTATAATTGATGCTGATAGCATTGATACGAATATGAAGGATCGTGATGAACATCTCAGATCAGCCGATTTTTTTGATACGGCGAATTACCCTGAGTTGACCTTTCAGTCAAGCTCGTTTGAAAAAAAAGGAGGCCACGAATACTTGTTAAGAGGCGATTTAACGATCAAAGGACATACCCAGGCTGTGCAGTTTGAAGTAGAGTTTGGCGGTACTGCTAAAGATTCGTACGGTAATCAAAAAGCGGGCTTTGAAGCAACCGCTAAGATCAGCCGACAGGTTTTTGGGCTGAAATGGAATGATTTGACGGAGGCTGGATCCGTAGTGGTTGGAGATGAAGTGAAAATCGTATTGAATCTGCAATTTATTAAACAATCATAATTTGGGTGGGACGTCCTTCTTTTTAGGAAGCTTCCACTCCAAATTTTTTCGGCTTTTCGTCCGATAAGCCAAAAGGATAAGGCGAGCAAAGAGAAGAAAATCGCTCGATTTATATTGTCCCATAGATATTCGAAGAATCGCGTATAAAGATTAATTAGAAGGAAGATGATGCCGAATTCACGGGCGATAATATCGTTCTTTTTGAGACCATACCAAGCAAATGCTAAACAAACGACCGTTGAGAGTACTCCCCAATAAAATATATGATATTGCTTGGTAGCTGCCCATTTGTCTAAATCGCTATAGTTTCCGAAAATTGATAGCAACCATAAGGAAATAAGGAGATATAATACTCCCATGATGTAACTTAATTGTTTAAAGCCTCTAATAGCTGCCCATTTATTATGCAGAACCAAGGTGAAAACTGTTAGTAGTATTCCAAATATGGTAAAGCGCAATGGATAATTCATTCCCCAAAATTTAAATCCCCAATTGCTGTGGTAAGCAGTTTCGGTGGCAAACCATATACCTAGTGCGATCAACATAAAAGCCCAAATAGTTTTTGAAGAAAGCTGTATAGCAAGAACGGTATAAATGACTATAGACAATAAAAATAAGAATGAATACATCCCGTCACCTTTGTCGATAACCTTGCCCAGATAGCCAATGAAAGTAGCCGTAGAAAATACACCCAACACAATTAAGCTTTCATTGGTAAATAATTTCTCTGGATGTCGTTTTTTGTTGAAATAACCCAGGTAATAAAATAAAAATGAAAGCAAAGCGCAAAACACGCAAATAATGATATTGGGTGTTTCGTATAGCGTTGACAAAAGTTGAAGAATCTCCTGATCGACAAATAAGGACAGGAAGGCCAGTACAATACAAGAGAGTGCAATCCAAAATGAATATTGTGCTAGACGTCTCCAGTCGAAGCCCTTCACCTCGTACGAGTGCCTAAGTCTGTCCGCCGTTTCTTTGTCAATCAGGCTGTTCTCTTCCCAATGTGCAATGGCGTTTTCAATAGCTTCTTGTTCGTTCTTATCGATATGAAGTTTCATCCGGAAATTTAATATTGGAGAAATTAAGCAAGCAGCTCTTTTATTTTCTTCTCGTCTTCTGCCAATTGCGCCGTCATTGCCTCAATACTATCAAATTTATGATCGTGACGCACAAAGTGTAAAAATTGTATTTGAAGCGTTTTGCCATATAAATCTTCGTTAAGATCAAAAAAATTGATCTCTATACTTCGGTTGACACCTCTTACAGTGGGTCGTGTTCCGATATATCCCATACCTTTTAACGTAGGGCCTTTTTTTGCCGGTATATATTCTCCCGTAGTCATCTCCGCATGTTCAATAAGGGTTGCCTGTACTGCGTAAATACCATAAGCAGGAATTAATTTGTAGCTTTCCGGAACTTCGATATTAGCGGTGGGGTATCCAATGGTTCTGCCTAGCTGCTGTCCTTTAACCACTTTTCCTGTAATGTGGAAAGGATAACCTAAGTACTTGTTGGCAGTGGCAATTTCGCCAATAATGAGTGCTTCGCGTATTTTCGTCGATGAGACAGCCACATCATTGATGTCTTGCTCCGGTATCTCTTGTACCGAATAATGGTACTGTTCTGCATATTTTAGCAAATCGACCAGTGATCCTTTGCGGTCCTTCCCAAAATGATGATCATAACCGATAATGATCCGTTTAGTGCCGATTTTACTGACCAGAATTTCGCGAATATATTCTTCTGCCGATTGATTGGAAAAATCCCGTGTAAACGGCGTGATAATCAGGTGATCGATTCCACTTTCGGCTAGTCGATCGGCTTTTTCCTCAATGGTGTTTATAAGACGCAAGCTATCATCATCCGGATGCAAGATCATCCTTGGATGAGGAAAAAAGGTAAGAAGTACCGTTTCTCCGTTTATCTTTTGCGCATATTCTCTTAAACTGCTTATAATTTTCTGATGTCCTATATGAACGCCATCAAAGGTTCCAATCGTCACCACTGCATTGTCCAATGGTATAAAATCTTCAATGTTTCTATATATTTTCATCCGCAATAAATTGTTTTTTTATCATGAATCTGCTGTTTACCTCATAAGCATTCTACTTTAGCAGCAAATAATCATACTAATCTTTGTTCCAAAGCCATTCCTAAACCCTTATTTGCAATATATCACGCTTTGTGCTCTCCACTGTTTCTGCCTATAGAAAATCTTATGAGATAATTTTATGTACCTTTCTTCCAAGATACGTATTTATTCTAAAAGTGATAATGTATTGAGGTTAAGGTTTTTTATGAATGTTCTCCTTCGTCATTTATTAATAGACCTTGTTCTTTCAAAGACCGAATATGATCGGACAGCTCCAAAACATTCCAGGCATCTCTGACATGAAAATTACCGCTGCGAGTTCTTCTCAATTCACTCAGATAGGCACCGGCGCCCACTGCTTTTCCAAAGTCATGTGCCAACGATCGAATGTAAGTTCCTTTGCTGCAAACGACTCTGAAGTTAACTTCCGGAAGAGCAATGCGGGTTAATTCGAACTCATAGATCGTTACACGACGAGGTTTTAGTTCAACGGACTCGCCTCGTCTGGCTTTTTCGTATAATCTTTCGCCTTGCATTTTTACAGCCGAATGTACCGGCGGATATTGTTCAATAGCACCGACGAATGTTAGTGAGGCGCGAAGTAGATCTTGTTCCGTAAGATTTGTGATATCAAAAAAGCTATCCGGAATTGTTTCTAAGTCATAAGACGGTGTTGTTGCCCCGAGTGTGAAGGTTCCTATGTATTCTTTTTCCTGCGCTTGAAGCTCATCAATAGTTTTAGTGCGTTTGCCGGTACAAACAATAAGTAAACCTGTAGCCAGCGGATCGAGTGTGCCTGCATGGCCTACTTTCAATTTCAAAGGCTTTAAAGCATTACGGATCTTTCCCACTACGTCAAAACTGGTCCATTTGTAAGGCTTATCGATCAGTAAAACCTCACCGGCGGTGAAATCGAAACGAGGGAAAATCGGCTTTTCTTTTTCGTCTTCCATTAAAGCACCGATAAGCTGTGACCGCTTAAAAGCATCACGATAATAATCCCACCTACTATAATTCTATACCATCCAAAAGCTTTGAATCCGTATTTCGTAACGTAACCAATGAAGCTTTTAATGGCTATGATGGCTACGATGAAACCCACCAAGTTACCTATAAAAAGGATATTATATTGGTCTGCGGTAAACTGGTTGCCATCTTTGTAGAAGTCGAGCAGTTTTTTTGCCGTCGCGCCAAACATAGTCGGCACGGCTAAAAAGAAAGAAAATTCAGCTGCGGCTTTCCTTGAAAGTTTCTGCGCCATACCGCCAACAATGGTTGCTCCCGAGCGAGAAGTGCCTGGTATCATTGCTAGACACTGAAAAAAGCCAATTTTCAGGGCGGTAGCGTAAGAAATGTTGTCTGAGTTATCAATGCGAGGTGCATTAAACCATTT
Organism: Olivibacter sp. 47; assembly: GCF_030372825.1. Classification (NCBI taxonomy): domain Bacteria; kingdom Pseudomonadati; phylum Bacteroidota; class Sphingobacteriia; order Sphingobacteriales; family Sphingobacteriaceae; genus Olivibacter; species Olivibacter sp. 47. Next base: position 1,927,249 of record NZ_JAUCNR010000001.1, on the reverse strand, counting down.
ATCGACGAATAGGAGCACAATGCCGCCTAAAACTAAGGTGATTGCCACCGTCATTGGGCTCTCTAGCATATTGTCTATTTCGTCGCTAAATAATAAGCCAAAAATGGCTGCCGGAATAAAAGCAACAAATAGTTTTAAATAAAAAGACCACGAACGAAAAAATCGCTTAAAATAAAGAATCACAACCGAGAGGATGGTGCCTAGTTGAATAGCTACTGTAAACAGTTTAACGAAGGCAGATGGTTCGATGCCCATTAAGGCGGTTGCGATGATTAGGTGGCCGGTGGATGAAACAGGTAAGAATTCGGTTAGCCCTTCTACGATGGCTAAAATAATCGCTTCTATTAAAGTCATCTATTGGTGTTATTTAGTAGGGTTCTTTAATATTGCTACAATGCCAAGAGCAAAGCCTGCGACAACCACAATCGGCGCTAAAGTTATTTTAGTGAAACTGTAAATATCTGTTTTACCGGCCATCAAAATAAAGCCAATGATAACAATGGCAATACTTAATAACATTAATTGGTAGTTCAATTTACCGAAAACAAAGTTTGACTTTTGTTCGCCTTGAGCTACTTTCTTTTTTTCTTGCGGCATAATGCTAAATTTAATTAAGTGAATGTATATTACCGATAGAGATCATTTATTCGGAGACGTAAATACTTGCTTACTGCAAAATAAGTGCTGGCCCCCGAGATCAGAATGCCTAAACAGATTACACCTATGAAAATGAGGGCAAATTCAAAATAGTTACGTAAAATAACAATTTCAGGAATTTGCTCTTGCGCAAAATACAATGTCAGCAATAGTAGAATGATTGCAATCAGAGCACCCAAAAGGCCATGAAGAATACCATAGCCTAAAAATGGACGGCGAATGAAGCCCTTTGTTGCTCCCACCATTTGCATACTTTTTATCAAAAAGCGTTGTGAATAGATTGCCAGCCTTATGGTGTTATTGATTAATGCGACGGCAATAATCAATAAGATAGCTGCGAAGGCAAGTATGATAAGACCAATGACACGAATGTTTTTGTTGACCATATCGATCAGCGAGTCTTGATAAACAACCTCTTTGACCATGCTGTTGCTAGATACCTGCTTTGTAAAGGTCTCTACACCTGCTTTATTTGCATAATCCGCTTTGAGATAGACGTCAATGGACGATAACAGTGGGTTATAACCCAGAAACTTAACAAAATCTTCGCCCAAGTCATTTTGAAGATTTCTAGCTGCTAATTCTTTGCTAACATATTGTGTGCGAAGCACCGCAGGATTTCCATCCAGCTCTTTTTGTAGACTAAGAATATCGGCTTCTGTTACCCCGTCATTAACAATGATGTTAAGTACGATATTTTCCTTAACATAATTGGAAAGATTTTTAGCATGAACGAGGATCAACCCTAATAGTCCGGTCATGAGTAATACCAGAGCAATACTAATAACCGTGGATATGTAGACGGATTTTGTTTTTCTGGATGACGCACTTACTTCAAATTCTTCCATATGCTACTATTTGAAATGCGAAATTAATAATTAGATATGAGATATAGGACATGAGATGTGAGATTTTTCGTACTTTCGCAAGTCATACTGTAATGTGTTATAATGGACTATCAATTTAAGACTATAGAGAAAAAGTGGCAGCAGTTTTGGGCTTCCAATCAAACATTTAAAGTTAATAATACGTCAGATAAGCCAAAATATTATGTGTTAGACATGTTTCCTTATCCTTCAGGAGCCGGGCTTCATGTTGGTCATCCACTCGGATACATAGCCTCCGATGTTTTTTCGCGATATAAGAGATTACGTGGATATAACGTGTTACATCCCATGGGATATGATTCATTTGGGTTGCCGGCTGAACAATACGCTATTCAAACCGGTCAGCATCCCGCAATAACCACTGAAACCAACATAAAGCGTTATAGGGAGCAGTTAGATAACATTGGTTTTTCATTTGATTGGAGCAGGGAGATACGAACCAGCGATCCATCTTATTATAAATGGACACAATGGATTTTTATGCAGCTCTTCAACTCATTCTATAACACGGATAGCGATAAGGCTGAATCTGTTGACCAATTGATCTGGATTTTTGAAACCAAAGGGAGCAAGGGGATAGAAGCAGTATGTGATGAAGATGTCCTCGAATTTACAGCCGAGGAATGGCACCATTTTTCTGAAGAGCAAAAGGAGACCGAGTTGTTAAAATATCGTCTAGCTTATTTGCGCGAGAGCACCGTCAATTGGTGCCCGGCCTTAGGTACTGTCTTGGCAAACGATGAAGTGAAAGATGGGGTATCAGAGCGTGGTGGTTATCCGGTGATTCAGAAGAAGATGATGCAGTGGAGTATGCGAATTACTGCTTATGCAGAACGATTACTGCAGGGGCTGGACACCGTTGATTGGCCCGAGCCGTTAGTAGAGATGCAGCGCAATTGGATAGGAAAAAGTATAGGAGCAAGTGTAAAATTTGCCTTAGCGGATGGGAGCGATTCCATTGAAGTGTTTACCACACGAGTTGATACGATATATGGCGTAAGTTTTCTGGTATTAGCGCCCGAGCATGATTTAGTTCCGATCATTACAACGAACGTACAGCGGGCACAGGTCGAAAATTATATAGAACAGACCAAAAAGAAATCCGAGCGTGACAGAATGGCCGATACCAAAACCGTTACCGGTGCATTCACAGGTAGTTATGCGATGCATCCTTTGACAGGCAAGCAGGTGCCGATTTGGATTGCCGATTATGTGTTAGCTGGTTATGGTACCGGTGCCGTCATGGCTGTGCCTTCGGGGGATCAACGTGATTACCTGTTCGCAAAGCAATTTCATTTACCTATTATCAAAATTCTTGATATACAAGAAATAGATGAGGAGGCCGATAGTCGGAAGGAGGGTGTTTATATTAACTCCGAATTAATTAATGGTTTATCTTATCAAGAAGCGGTTTCGAAGCTAGTATCTGTACTCGAAGAACGTGGTATCGGAAAAGCCAAAGTCAATTATAGGATGCGCGATGCGATTTTTGGTAGACAACGTTACTGGGGTGAACCGGTGCCTGTTTATTTTAAAGATGGATTGCCTAAACTAATCAAAGAAAACGAGCTCCCGTTGTTATTGCCGGAAGTGGATAAATATCTGCCTACAGAAAGCGGCGAACCGCCTTTGGGACGTGCAACGAATTGGAAATATCAGGGGGGATATGAGTACGAACTTAGTACAATGCCCGGATGGGCAGGATCTAGCTGGTACTGGTATCGTTATATGGATTCGCACAATTCGGAAGCGTTTGCCTCAAAAGAGGCTATTGATTATTGGCAGGCCGTTGATCTATATATTGGCGGTTCAGAGCATGCTACCGGACATTTGCTATACAGCCGCTTCTGGAATAAGTTTTTGAAAGACATTGGAAAGGTAAAGGAAGAAGAACCCTTCAAAAAACTGATCAATCAGGGGATGATACAAGGACGCTCCAATTTTGTGTACCGTGTATTGGATGAGCATGGAGCGGGCACTAATACTTTCGTTTCTTTAGGCCTGAAAGATCAATACAAAACGACTGCACTTCACGTTGACGTTAATATCGTGAACAACGATATTCTACATCTAGAAAAGTTCAGGCTATCCAGACCCGAATATGCAGAAGCTAAGTTTATTTTAGAGGACGGCAAATATGTCTGTGGACATGAGGTAGAAAAGATGTCCAAGTCCAAGTTTAACGTCGTTAATCCGGATGATATAATAGAGCAATATGGCGCTGATACCTTACGCATGTATGAGATGTTTTTGGGCCCTTTAGAGCAAAGTAAACCTTGGAACACAAACGGTATTGAAGGCGTTCACAAATTTCTTCGTAAATTTTGGCGCTTGTTCCATGACGCATCTTCAAATTTTTCCGTATCGGATGAAATACCGACAAAGGCAGAGCTTAAGTCCTTACATAAGATTATCCGTAAGGTGGAAGATGATATCGAACGATTCTCTTTTAATACTTCGGTTTCGAGTTTCATGATTTGCGTAAATGAGTTGACTGATTTGAGGTGTAATAAGCGAGCTATTCTGCAGGATTTGGTAATTGTGTTATCACCCTACGCACCCCATATCTGCGAAGAACTATGGGTGCTTCTTGGAAATGAACCGGGCTCCTTGTCTTACACTTCTTACCCTGTTTTCAACCCGGATTATTTAATAGAGGATGAGTTTGAATACCCTATATCGTTTAACGGTAAAATGCGACTAAAACTCAATCTATCGCTGAGCCTTGAGGGGATCGAGATCGAACAAGCTGTATTAGCGAACGAAGATGTGCAGCGTTACCTTGATGGTAAAACACCTAAGAAGGTGATCGTTGTCAAGGGGAAGATCGTAAATATCGTTGTTTAAGTCGCTTTTGGTTGTCGGAAATCGGCTTTCTGCTTTATTCATTATCGCTGAAAGCCGATTTTCAAAAGCTGATCTTAATCGCCTTTTGTTTGGGAACTATAGGTGCTTTCAAATATTTTATCTGCGTTATTGGCTTCAAAACCGTCTCGACGATGCTGCCTTTTTATTTGTTCTTTTGCTAGGTGAACGTAAGCAGGCAATACCTTTCTTTCCGCAAATTCGACATAAGAACCCGATATATGTTGTTTTTCTCCATCGGCAAAAGTGGCCTCAATCATTTCGGCCACGGTAGCACTTTGAAGTAAGCCTCCATCAGGACTTACCTTAATTTTACCACCGGAGGTATTTAACTTGAAACCATGTTTTTCGAGAAAGTTATTGAAAAGCGCGATATCATTAAATCCTTCTTTCAGATTGTGAATACTGATTGTAAAGTGATTTAAATAATAGCGGTTGTAAATAACCCATGAAGCATATTCACTTTCTTCGGCCAAAATATTGTAATCTTCCAGCGATGGTATTCTCCATAAGGGGCTGTGAAGAAAACGGTCGACTTCCATCGCATTATCAAGATCCAGTTTGTCCACCGGATCGGATGTTACTTCATCGGTATAGCTTTTGATAATATCTTGGGCTTTTTGAGAAAGATCGCTCACGCGAAGCTCACTCACAAAAATTCGGGGATATCGGTCGGCAGGAGGTGCATACCAATAAGCATCTAACTTCTTTCCGGGGAAATTATAATAATCGCGCTTTTCATAACCATAATGCAGAAAGATTTTCTCAAAAGATTTTATACCTAATTGGGATACTCCCATGGTCCTAAAAGCGATATGGTCATTTTCGATCTCATCTGGATGTTGAATAATGCCATCTTGCAGCATCGCTTGGATAATGGCACCGACATCCGGAACACGTTGTTTATAACGGGTCATTAAACCGTCCAAAACGTTGTTTAATGTTTCTATGCGGCTCATAATAGTAGCTTTATCTACAGTAAAGATACAAAAAACACCGGAATTTGTTAGTTGGCGGCAAGCACCAGCTCTTTTACCATCCATACATTACAGGCATAATGCCCGGAATTGCCAAGTGCGTGAGGCAATGAAGAGAAACCCATTTTTTTGTACATGCTTATTGCTGTTTCAAATTGAGGGAAAGACTCCAAGTAGAGATGGGTATAACCTAAGTCGACAGCTTTCTCCAAGCACCGATTAATGAGTGTTTTACCCAAACCTTTACCTCTACTTTTATTAGACAGATACAGTTTGACAAGCTCTGCGTAGCCTGTTGGTAAATTGGCTGTCGGATAAATACCACAACCACCTAAAACCTCCCCATCCTCTTCTACTACATAATAAATACTTCTTGGTTGCTGGAAAAGTGTATACAGATTGTCGGTTGTCGGATCTGTATATACGGTTCCTTCTTTTGGGATATGGTGTTCTTCTAAGGAAGTTCTCAGAATCTGCGCTAAAATCTGATTATCGTTCTGACGGATTGTTCTAATTACAATACTCATAAATTATTTGCTCTTGTTTTCTTTGATTAATTCGGCTCTTTGATAGAAACCTTGTAGTTTTAGTTGGTACTCAACTTCGTCAATAGCTTTCATTAGGTTGTTAGACGTATTAGTAAGTTGTTCTAGGGCTTTAACCATTACATCCCAAATGGGCTGCATCTTTTCGACTAACGTTTCTCCTTCTCTGGTTAGGTATAAAAGCCTCTTCCTTTCATCATCTTTATCTTTCTTTGATTTTATCAGGTTTTTTTTCTCTAATTCTTTGAGAAGGCTGATAGTAGAGGGATGAGTATACCCAATTTCGTTGGCTATTTCCACTACGCTCAATATGGGCTTTTTATGGAGTGTGTAAATCACCGGAAACCATTTCGGTTCGAATTGGATACCATAGGATTCGTAAATTTTTAGTCCGTCTTTTCGCAGCTGATCACTTAAGCGTTGTAGGCGTGTTGATATCGCTAAGAGGCCCGACTCGTCAATCACATTTGTCATCGTTATTCAGAATTAGGTGAAAAAATACATCGTCTACTTCCATAATTGGAAAATGGGAAGGGAGTTGCACTTTTTCAATTTGCATGAAACCGTTCCGTTCATAAAAACGTAAGGCGGCTTTTAATGTATGAAAGGTACCTAAGTATAAATGGCTCATACCGGCCTTTTTGGCATAGCATATCAAATGTTCCAGTAATTTCTGCGCTAACCCTAATTCTCTTCCTCTATACTCCTTGCGGACAAACATTTTTCGTATCACTCCGCCCTGTTCTGCTTCCATCTTTATTAAAGCGATAGTTCCCAAGAGCGTTCCTTGGTGTTTAATTCCCCAAAAAGCGCCACCCTTTTGTTGGTAATGTTTTTCTACATTCAATAAGTCTGGCTGATCTTCAATGGTTACAGGAACTTGATGTTCTTGCTGTTGTATCGGCAAGATAAGCCCGATGATTTCCGGGACATCGGCATTGTTTAAAAGTTCAATTTCAAAAGCCATTTCTTTTTTTAGCAAAACTACGTAGTTAGCTACATATTTGCAAATGCTAAAATTTATCAGATAGAATATTTAGAAGTAATATCGGCCTAAATGTTTTAAAATCATCTTTTTCATTTCAAGAGGATCTATTTCCCCTTGTTTACTATAAAGAATTTTTCCGCCCGGAGCTACTAATAGGGTATAAGGAAGCGCGCCTTGCCACGCTTTGTCAATAGCCTCAATCAGGTCGTATTTATTTTTACTTTCGAACAAAAAATTCTGGTTCGCGGCTCCTTTGCTTTTAAGGAAATCTAAAACCGGCTGTGGTTTCTCCGGGTTGTCGGCACTAATACTGATAAATTCAAAAGGCCTATTTCGATACATTCGGTTGATTATAACGAAATCAGGAAATTCTGCAACGCACGGTCCGCACCAGGTAGCCCAGACATTGATTAAGCGAAGTTTATCAGAATTATTTTGTAGTAGGGAGTCGATTTGTGTGATTTGAATGGGGTTAATAGTAACAGGTTCTTTTGCCCATTGTTCGTCAGACTTTTTTACCGCATCTTCTTTGGTTGACCATTTTACACTACATCCAAAAGTTTTTGTCTCTTTTACAGGGATGTCTTTTTTTGCTAGAAGTGCTTCAATTGCTTGAATAGCATTGTGCTCTTTCGTTTCTTTAGGATTTTCGTTGTCATCGAATCGTCCTTTATAACGAAGCTTTCTATTGTTATCGAAAATAAAAATATGAGGTGTCGCAACTGCGCCATATCGTTTTGATGTCAACTGCGTCTCACCATCATATAAGTAAGGGAAATTAAAATTTTTATCGGAAGCCCGTAATTTCATTTCTTCAGGAGAGTCGTTATATTCTGTATAGCCAAGTTCGTCCAAACGTACAGCGTAGGGATTGTTTGGTGATATGGCAATTAGAGCTACTCCTCGCTCACCATATGTTGCCTTTAAATTAATGAGGCGATCTTCGTAGGCCTGTGCAGTTGGGCAATGATTACAAGTAAATGCCACCACTAAAATTGGAAACCTCTCAAAATCCCGGAGTGAATATTGTTTGCCATCTGTCGCGGGCAATGTAAAATCCGGGGCCTGGTCATTGATCTTAAGGCCATTTTGCTTATCTTGGGATAAGGGAGAAATAAAGCTGCTGAGTAGTATTATTATCAAAATACTAAATAGCGAGTAGGAATACTTCGACTGTTGCATTTTGCCATAATTTAGATAATCGGGACTGTTCAGCAATTAATTTGAGTTGATTGTTAATCAATTCATTTTTGCTTTCATAGTGTTTATCAAACTTAGGCAAAATGCATGAAACAGAAAAGATATTTTATTAAGATTAGGATTCTATTTCTCGTTGCGTTGTTATTCCTACACGGTTCCATGCATTCATAGCAATAATGCCCATCATAACCTCCGTTGTATATTGCTGTCCCAAAAGCTCAACGGCTTGGTTATAAACCGCATCAGATACGCCATGTGCAGCAATATTGGTCATTTCCTCTGCTAAAGCCAGTATAGCCCGTTCCTCAGGTGAATAGAAGGGAACTTCGCGCCAGGCGCTTAGCAAATAGATGCGTTGTTCGCTTTCACCTGCTTCACGCGCCTCTTTTGTGTGTTTATTAATACAATAGCTACAGCCGTTTATTTGTGATACGCGAATTTTTATAAGCTCTGCATGTGTTTTACTTAGGGAACTTTCGGATAGGTATTTTTCGAAAGCAAGCATCGTTTGGAACGCTTTAGGATCAGCTTCTTGAAGTGTTTTTCTTTTTGCCATTGTCTTATAAATAAATTTTCTTCTCAAAGATATTGTATATTTGGACTCTGTAAGTCGTCCAGTTTGCATAAAATAGGTAGTCCACATGCTTCCGTTTCCCAGCCTTCTAATCATAGATAGAACCTCTTCAACCGCGTTATATTTGCAGGTGTCTAAGCAAATTATTGCATTGATTCGCAAGGGAATATTGAAGCCGGGAATGCGACTACCTAGTACGCGCGAACTTGCCCAATCGTTGATGCTTCATCGTAAGACAGTTGTGGCTGCGTATAATGATATGCTTTTGCAAGGATGGGCAACCACAGTGCCTAAAAAAGGTGTTTTTGTATCCCCGGTTTTACCGGAATTAAATCCGAAAATTTGGGAGCAAAATTTAAAGAAAGTGCCGGACTCCAATACTACTCCTTTTTTTTATCGTAACTCGTTTAGTGTGATCACTGATCTCGGATCTGACGTTGCCGGATATGATATTGTTATTGATGACGGTTTGCCTGATTCCCGTATAGCCCCTTTAGATTTATTGGCTCGCGAATATAGAGCGCGATTAAGAAGGAATTTGCAATTGAAAGGAAGAACGGATTCATTGTCTGTCGGCTCCATCTTACTGAGGGAAGCATTAACCGATTATTTATTTGAAACACGTGGTATACGGGCGAGTGTACACAATCTTCTTACCACCCAGGGTGCGCAAATGGGAGTTTACATAGCCGCACAGTTATTACTGAGAGCGGGCGACGCAGTTATTGTTGGCGAGCCGAATTACTTTATGGCTAACAATGCCTTTTCTTATCAAAACGCACGAATTTTTCGTGTGCCTGTAGACGAGCACGGCTTGGATATGAATAAAGTAGAGGAGATTTGTCTAAGAGAGCGTATTAACATGTTATATGTTATTCCGCACCACCATCACCCAACTACCGTAACCTTAAGCCCCCAGAGGAGAATGCAGCTTATTGCGCTTGCCCAACGTTTCAATTTTATGATCGTAGAGGACGACTACGATTATGATTTTCACTATCAATCCTCGCCCTTTTTGCCTCTGGTAAGTTACTGTCCGGAGCGCGTCATTTACATTGGCTCTTTTACGAAATGCTTAGCCTCGTCTGTCCGCATAGGCTTCATGGTAGCTCCCCAAGAGATGATCAATGAGGCTGCTTATGTCCGAAGGATGATAAATTTGAGAGGCGATTTTATAATGGAAGATGCTTTAGCCTCTTTGATACGGGAAGGTGATGTTGCAAGACACATAAAAAAATCCGTGAATATCTACCGGGAACGACGCGATTACGTATGTGCATTAATGAAAGAGCGGCTATTTGCGTTTTCCTCGTTTGAAATTCCAACAGGAGGCATGGCAGTTTGGCTACGTTTTAGTGAAGCTTATCCATTGATCCATGTGGCTGCGGAGCTTGCCAAGCACCGCATACTGATAAGTGATGGCAGGAAATATAACACCGGTCCGTTTAACTATAACGCGATTCGTTTCGGATTCGCCTCTTTGAATACCCGTGAACTTTCGCGGGTAATAGAACTCCTTACCGCAGTGTTGTCGAAAGAAGTAAATGGTCGATCGAACGCTTAGTTTGCTTCCATCGTGCTTTCTTCTTTACGCTCTCCGATCTGCTGTCGCCACATTGCATAATAAAGACCTTTAAGCGATAGTAAATCAAAATGGCTTCCTGTTTCCACGATTTTACCCTTTTCCAATACATAAATTTTGTCGGCATGCATGATGGTTGACAAGCGATGGGCAATCATAATGGTCAAATGCGTTCTTTGCGCTGTAATTTCCCGGACAGTATTAGATATCGCTTCCTCTGTAATGGAGTCGAGCGCTGACGTGGCTTCGTCAAAAATAAGAAGGCGTGGTTGCCGTAATAGCGCGCGAGCGATTGATAAACGCTGCCTTTCACCACCGGATAGCTTTAGGCCTCCTTCACCGATCACGGTTTCGAGACCCTTTTCCGCTCTTGCTAAAATATTCTGTCCCGACGCTTTCTTTATTACATCCAAAATCATGTCGTCAGTTGCCGATGGATTGACGAAGAGTAAGTTTTCACGGATAGTACCTGAAAAGAGCTGCGTATCTTGTGTTACAAAACCTATTTGATGTCGTAATTCTTCAAAATCGATCTCATTATCGTTAAAGTCGTTGTAATATACGTGGCCTGAAGTCGGATGGTATAAACCTACGAGTAATTTTACCAGTGTTGTTTTCCCCGAACCGGATGGTCCTACAAAAGCAATGGTTTCACCTTGTGAAACATCGAAGGAAATTCCGTCAAGGGCAGGGCGTGTAGCCGACTGATGTTGAAAACGCACTTCGTTAAAGCGCAACTGCTGAATAGCATCGATCTTCTTTGGTGCAAGGGGCTGGTATTCTACCTTTCGATTCAATAAGCGTTGCAGGTTGTTCAAGGATGCCTCCGCCTCCCGATAGGACATGATTATATTTCCTAACTCCTGTAAAGGGCCAAAAATGAAGAATGAATAAAATTGCATCATCATCATCTGCCCGACCGTAATCTTATCGCGAAAAACGAAGAATAGCAATGCAAACATAATGCATTGTTGAAGGAAATTAACGAAGGTCCCCTGTACAAAGCTTACAGACCGAATACTCTTTACTTTTTTTAGTTCAAGTTTTAGTATTTTCATCGTTGTATCGTTCAGCCTACTTATCTCCTGTTGGGTGAGGCCTAGACTCTTGACCAGTTCTATATTTCGGAGGGATTCCGTAGTAGAGCCGGCAAGTGCAGTCGTTTCGCTTACGATATTTTTTTGAATGAACTTAACTTTTCGACTTAGAACGCTGGTTAGAATAGCAAGAACAATTGCTCCTACCAGGTAAATCAAAGGAAGAAGAGGACTTAATTTAAAAGCAACGATAACAACGAAAACAATACCCACAAGCGTCGCAAATAGCACGTTGACAAAGCTGGTAATAAATTTTTCACAATCGGCTCGCACCTTCTGCAGCACGGAAAGCGTTTCACCACTTCGTTGATCCTCAAAATCCTGAAAGGGAAGCCTGAGTGCATGTCGAAGTCCGTCGGTATAAAGCCGTGCACCAAACTTCTGTATTATAACATTAACAACATAATCTTGGAACGCCTTCGCAATACGTGAAACCATCGCTACACCAATAATCATCAATAAGCCAATGGTAATACCCTTAAAAAAAGCACTATCTGCTCCATCGGATCGGAACTGCTGTGCTTTATTTGCATAAGGGTCAATGATCAGATTCCCAAGAATATAAGGATTCAATAAGGAAAAAACCTGATTGATCGCCGCTAATATCAACGCTAAAAGTATGAGCCATTTATGTCTACTTAAGTACTTAAGGAGTAATCTCATGGTAGGAAAATATATTAGGACGTAAATATAGGCTATCTTTTATTATAAAATTGTTATGAAACAGTAAAAAGCGATCGGCGACGGTTGTATTAGCGGAATATCCTAGAAGCGAAAACTAATGGGTAAGGTTAAATGCAAAGCACACTTCATTTTGAAGAGACGACTATATTTCTGTTTTTTGCTGAAATTCCATATTTTGCAGAAGAATATCCTTTTACAACATATGAATTACCTAAGCAAGGCAGTATTTATACTGATCTTTAGTACCATGGGATTTGCTGCTTATGCGATGAATGATAGCATCTCCGTAGATAGTATAAACAAACAAAAAATTACGTCTGATGCAATCCGTTTTGTGGACGGTGTAGCATATACCGTTTCGAGCCCTATTCGATGGAAAGGATCTGATTGGTTAAAGGTAGGGGCGGTTCTTGGCGGAACCGCGTTATTAACAACCTTAGACAAACCAAACAGGAACTTTTGGCAGGATCGGAATTCTAAAGTGTGGGATGGCATTGAGCGCGCCGGTTTTCATTATGGTAAACCTTATGCGGCCTTTATCATGACCGGCGGCTTTTATTTAACGGGGTTAGTTATTAAAAATGAATGGGCTAGGGAAACGGGGCTCATGTTGGGTGCTGCATACCTGACAAGTGGCGCCTTACAGACCTTGATGAAAACCGCCGTAGGGCGAGCGAGACCGGCAACGGACGTGGGCCCCTGGGCCTTCGATCCTTTCTCTCCGGAAGCAGGTTATCATTCCTTTCCATCCGGACATATGCAGATCGCAACCGTGAGCGCGCTGGTACTGGGGCATCGAGTAAAAAGCCCGCTGTTAAAAGCGCTATTTTACAGTACTGCGGGCGTTACACTGGTAAGTCGTATGTACAGCGATTCCCATTGGCTATCCGATATGGCTTTTGGCGGTGCTATATCTTGGTTCTGTACGAAGGCAATAGTCCGCCGTATGGAGGAGAGTAAGTATAGAAACCCTTTTAAAAAGCAGAACCAGATTACTTGGACCGTTACGCCTGCACGGCGTGGAATTGGCTTAGTAGGCGTTTTTTAGCAATTAAAGTTTTACACCGATTCGTATCGCTTTTAAGCCACTTACGCCTTGTAATTCCTCTAGTTCAAGCTCTTCCATATCGTCTAATAAAATGTCTTTATTTTGGAGATAATTAATATAGCTCATATACTCTTTAATCTCTCTCGCATCGTAATATACCAAAGCAATCTTTCCAGGCTGGGTGAGCCGTTCAAAAGAATCTTTTAAGTGAACTTTATCGATTCTCTTTTTTATGATGTGGTATCGAATGTTATAGGCTCCTTCTACATCAAAACGCCTTTCGTCCACGCGGAAGCTAATATCTATATCGTTTCCATTGATAAAAATAAGCTGGGTCGTTTCAAGCGGAGTTTCCATCTGTTGAAGTAAGGTGTGCGTTATTTTTGCAATGGAAGCCATTGACGTAAGCTGCCAAAGCCTTACGTTTTTGAGATAGAGCATGTCAAATGGCCTTTCAGGAGCAATAGATTGTCCTATATAAATATCATATTCAACGCCGTCGGTTCTGAACTTCTCAAAATAGCAAGGATAAGAGCGCTGTATTTCATCATTTAATAATTCTAAATAACCGTTAATAGCGGTATTAATGGTGGCGATGGATGATTCGAGCGCGCGTCGATGCTGATGGGCTTTCCCTGTTTCCGCTAGTACTTCTTGTTCATATTTTTCGATGATCGCTGCTAAAGTTGAATTACTGTTTTTGAAGTGCATCAATAACATGTACACTTCTTTCTCCATGAAGTCTTTAACCTTCATTTGTACAACGTCGATTGGACTCGTGTCTAATTGGGTCAACCACTTATCACAATTAAATTCCATTTCATCGAGTAGTGCAATACTATAAACGTTTTTGATGTCTTGTAATACCTGTTTTAATAAACCTAATTGTATTTTATAGTCGGCAACTAAGGCTTTATTGCGCTCAATTGTAGAATTTCTAATATCAATAGCCCCATATAAGGGATAAACATTCTTGAATTGAACGTTTTCAATAATGGGTTTCGGTTTTTCCGGCGCTATCTTTTTCAAGTATTCATATGCAGCTTGATTAAATTTCCATTGGACGGCTGGTTGTAAGGATGTAAACTTTTCTTTTATTACCGCGTCGATGCGAGCGTTGAATCTATGTGCTTGATCATTCAGTAACTGCGCAAGTAAAGGGGCGGCTCGGCGCAACTTTGCCAGGACAATCTTGTCAAAGGTATGACCTTCGTTGGTATAAACTTCTAAAAGTCCCGTTACCTTATTGTTATAATATAAGGGGATACATACATAAGAAGTAACACCGAGATCGGAAAGGTCGTTCAGGAATTTGAAGTTGTTATCTCCGAAATCTATCCCGACATTATATACTATGATTTGAGGGTTGAGCAAGTAAGATTCCGTAATGTTAGCTTCCTGGCAGTTTCTTGTTTTCTTCTTCAACAGAGCAGGTAATATACTGGCATGCATATATACCTGATCCAATATTGGTTTGTTGTTCAGTTTCAAGATGGGAGATAAACCAAACTTAATATGTTGATTACCGGTAAGCGTTTGCAAGGATTCTTGCAATACGTCATAAGCGTGCTCAAGTTCTTCGTCTGAGTTTCGACTTACGATATCCCGAATATTCTGGATAACGCGATCGGGTGTGATTTCCTTCACCGTAATAATCGAAAAGCCTGTAAAAGAGAACTGGTTGAGCGGAAGTAATTCACGTAAAAACCTCCATTCAAACTGCTGAACGTTATTCTGTCTAATTTTTTTATAATCCAGTTCCGGTAGCTTCATTTTGGGAGTGATGTCCACAAAGCGTTTATCAATTTGGATGGCATAGTAGCGAGGTAAGCCCGTTACTTCATCTTTCGAAGAAAATTCGATCACTTCGTCTTCCACGGCGGGAATTTCGTAAAAACGTTCTAGAAGTAGGCTATATATGGACTGCTCGAGCAGGTCCTTTTTCTTAGTCTTTTCTTCGATGTCTTTAAAAGTTTCTTCACAAAATTCCTGACGCAACAGATTGTAGAAGCCTTGTGTGCCGTAAAACACATTTTTTCCTAATGGTGTTGCCAGCGCCCAGAGCGTATCGTGTTCGTCTTCGAGTGGAGGTACCAGCAAATTATAGGTATAGAATAAGATTTGCTTGTAACTTGCTAAATTTTCTTCCGTCAACGGTCCATAAGTCTCTCTCGTTTCTAAGAATTTGTGAAGTATAAATTCTAGCATTTCATGCTTCACGTTATCCTGAGTACTTGCGAGCTTTCTTAAATGTGTTATAAAGCTATCGAGGGACAGCTGTATATCGAGCTCGCCTAATAAATCTTTTTTATTTTCCGATAAATCGATTACCTGCGCAAACATTGTTGATCTGAGGAATTAGTAGTTAAAAACGGAATCCCATGGTAAAATAAGGGTACCAACCTTCTTTTGAATGACCTGCTACCAATTGCAAAAGTGCAATTCTTGCGGGGGCATAATATACACCGGCTCCCGTACCCTGATGTATGGAACTGTTATCCAATCCGTCAACCCAAACTTTACCGATATCATAAAAGCCTAGTAGCCCAAGTTGTCCCGGTAAAATATAGCTGCCGATCTGTGCCAGCTTAATCCTGGCTTCAAAATTATTAAAAAATAAATGATCTCCGGCAAATCGATATTGGCGATATCCCCAGAGATTATTTTGTCCACCTAAAAATAGTGCCTGATAAAAGGTCGTCTTTCCCAAGGTTGTCCCGCCACCCAATCGATTAGCCAAGGTTACAGCATTTTGCCAAATGCTTTTATAGACTGCAACTTCAGCTTTTGCCTGAAAGAAAGATTTCGAGTAATCATTCAAACCCGTTAAGCCTTGTATATCTAATTTTAGGTATCCCCCTTCAGTTGTCATTATTTTGCTATTTCTATTATCCTTGAGAAAGGAAGCATTAAATCCCGCAAAAAGCTTGTCTTTGGCGATCGTTAAACTGTCATAGGTATGAAGCTGATCGGTGTTGTTTATAAATCGACCCTCATTATCATCTGAATCATAATAATACAATTGGAAGGAGGGCCCTATTGAAATCGAAGCAGTTTCAGTCGGCGTCCATCGCAATGCTCCATGCATCTCATATAGATTAAATCGAGTTCGGTAATACCTTACTGAATGACTATCTTTATCATAGATGGAATTGTTCCCTAAGCCAAAAAAGTTTTGTGTATTGTTTGGTGCATGTATATTGACGTCTGTTAAAAGATCCGCCTTACCCACTACTTCCTTCCAGGTTCCTTTATATTTTACTTTAACGGCTCCTGTAGCGAAGGCGCCCGACACAAGTAATTGTTGTTGATGGGCAAAGGGACTTTTTCTAAAGCCGCGCTGGTGGGTGTACCTAAATCCGCCTCCAATCAGGATTCCATCATCCGCATTGTAACCTGCGGTTATCAGTGGCATCCAAACATTATATAAATTTACCGGAACAAATGCCGTGTTGGCACTGTCTTTGGAAAGGTGCTTTCTCAATTTCGATACCTGTCCGGAAAAAAGGGACTGCTGACCCGGATCATAAATCTTAACCGGTCGGACAGCGGTGTTTATATGATAGACCTTTTTTCCTTGTCCACCGATAACACGAAGTTTAATGGGAGCATGCTTGTTTTCTATATAAACACTATCATCCCCATCTGCTAAATAAATTCGGATTTCTTTGGTCAAAGTCGGTAAATATTCCTTCTCCATTAGCTTGTCTTTCCGTTCCCCCTCCTTATTTATCTTTCTAACCGTCACCTTTAGGCCTTTATCGTTGTCGTCTTCCACCTCCACCCATTCGTGTTTATCACTTAGTTTTATATCTACAATATTGTTGATAAAGCGGTAATAAGTTTCCATGGCTGCAGGGATAGCATCCCTTCTATTCTTGAGCTCGGCAAAAAGGGAATCGTGACGAATGGCATAAGAAGACGCTGGTAGTCTCTTCAAACCTTCTTCCAGTACGCTATCGGTGATGTTTGCGACAAATTCATGAGCCAATTTCATCCATTCCTCAAAAGTGAACTGATTTTTTGAATGTGCATTTAAGAAGCGTGATTTAAATAAAGAATAGTTAGGTCGATTGATAGTCGCACGAAAGCCCTGTAATGTAGGTAGTGCCCAACTACGAGACATAATATTTGGGAAAAGACCCTCCACTTTTCTAAAAGCCTGATCTCTGTCCCTCGGTATCGGTAGGTAATCTTTGTCTTTACCTTTGCTATCGTCATACCATCGCCATTGATCTTCATGGCGATCCCAATCGCCTACCAAAAGATCTAACATGCGGGCTCGCAGGAAAGTCTTTGCTTTGTAGATGTCATCATTATCGTGATTGATTTTACTGAGCATTTTGAGCGTATTGTCGGAGTCACCCAAAGGTTCGCGCTCTTCTATTAAACATAGCGTGTTGGCAAAAATGTTGTTATAAGCGCCCAAGGCTGTGTCGGGTGCAATAATACCAATGATGGGATTACTATGAGCAACGCCAACGGCATCAGCTAATGGTGGTATCATCAGTGCTGAATAAGGATGCTGTGCACTGTTGGCGTCATCGAGAAAATCACGCGCAAACGTCTGTTGCAGTTCCGGAGGGAGCAAGGCATCGGTGTTCTTATTAACGCTTCGAATAACCCATTCCTTCCCCGACTTGTCCGCCAGTCGTAGTGATACTGTCTGCATACCCCCTCCTCGTTTCAAGGGCGTTAAACCGCCCTGAAAGGAGGAAATTCGGATAACGGGCACTTTTGAGTCGACGGCCCATTCTTGCCTGTAATTTTCACCAAAAAGTTTTCGGTGAAATTTTCCCACTCGATTGTACAAAGGGTTCGCCTGCGTCACGGTACTGTCTATATCGGAGTGACTTAGAAAAAGAGAATCTCCCAAGGGAATGGGATCAACAAAAGACTTTTTGTAGTTGTATGTTTCTTTAAACATGCCGCTATTCGAAGTAAAAAACCGAATCTGCTTGCTTTTATCCATCCATTCGTCGACAATAACAAATCCAGTTTCTTTATTTGTGAATAAAGCCTTTTTGCCATTTTTAATGAAACTTCCCTTTGATCCGCCGCCGCTAACAAGTTGTAACGTGTTGCCATCCGACAAAAGTTGGAGGCCATGTTCATGGCCTGCTACATACAATAGATTAGGAAATTCATCTACTGTATGTTTGATATCTTGTATCATTTGTTGATAGAGTGGGTGGGGGATATCTTCGGGATGTAAGAATACGGTTGATCTTAAAATGGGATACAACGACCCTACCAAAGGCAGGGGAAGATAGAGTTTTTTGCTCAAATTAGTCAGTGGGAAAAGATGATCTTTCCAAGAAAAATATCCCCCATGTACTCCGTAAGAAGAAAACGGATGATGCGACGCAAGTAATACCGTTTTATTTCTATTTTTATAAAGCAAACTTTCTAGACGCTCCAATACTTCTTCTTTACTGCTACAGTTGCAAGTTGTATCGCGATTTATTTTGTCGAAAGGAAACAACCACCATTCGCTATCGTATGCAATGACCGTCAGGTTCTCTGAAATACTAATTTCTACCGGGTCAGGGCAACCGTTCTCGGGGACCATCCGTAATAAAGAATCCCCAACAGTTTTAAGATAATTTGATTGGGCTTTAAGCTTTCTGAGACCTTGCTTACCTGAACGATCCCAATCGTGATTTCCAGGTAAAAAGTACACAGGTATTTGCTTCGCTCGAAAAGGACTAAATTGTGATTTTAAAATTTCTTCGCCTATTTGTTTTTCAGACGGATTCACCGGCATTCCTTTAGGATAAATATTGTCGCCAAGAAAAAAGACCGTGGTTTTACCAGTAAGCACTTGCCGGGTGGCAGCTTCAATAACGGCATGCTGAGCAGTATTCGATTCTCCGGCATCGCCTATGAATATTGTCCGACTTTTGATAAAAGGTTCCTGTGCATTGGCTGCTATAAAGACAATACAAAGAAGCGTAAAAGAAACAAGTAAAAATTTATTGTTCATATGCCTCCGTCTGTTTTTGAAAGGAAAATATGGATATCTTCTGTCTTATTTAGGCCAAAAGGTAGTCCCTGTTTTTTCTAATGCTTATAATTAAATTTAAGCAAGGTGGCTCTTCCCGAATCACCTGCTTCGTTGCTTATATAAAGATTGTTATCCTTGTCGAAAGCAATACCTTCCGGTTGATTGAATAGCTTTGGATTCAACAGATGCGCTTCTTTTACTTTCCAATCATGATCTGCAATCAATAAAAGCTTATTAATGGACGAAACAATATACCATTCATTTGTTTTTTCGTTTCGCGTCAATGCCGATGGTCTAAAAGCTTTACCTTTTAGTTTTACATATTTACTGATCTCTTCATTATCAATAGAAAAGCTTCCCTCTTTTATAATCTGACTCCCTGACTCAAGTTTAAGAATGTAACCGGTGGTCTGTGATGTTTTTTTGTCGACACTACATTGTTTACATAAAACATATAGACGATTGTTCGTGATAGAAGCAGCTAAGCTTTCATATTCGCCTTTAGGTAAAATTTTTTCGGAAACCATCGCATCGATCTCTGCTTCATATAGTTCTTGAAGCGGAAAGGAAAAAAAAGAACCGTCGCTCCGAAGGAGAACAATACGATCGTTACTGACAGCAATATCTTCATAATCTCCTTTACCGGCAAACTTAACATATTTAGTAGACTTGTCACCTGCTTTTAAATAATATACATGCCCCTGTTCATCTTGCTGCGCAAGCAGTCGGTTCGAATCCCCATTAACAAAGGTTATGCCTGATACTTCTTCTAGTTCAGGTGGAAACTCCATTTGCTGAGGCTCATTTAAGTTATAATGACTTGGTGAGGTAAATGAGGGATCTTTTTTTTGTGCACAAGCCGCACATGCAATTAGTGCTATGTATAACGTAAATAACGATTTCATTGATGTATTATTAATGGTTACATATTAATTATTGATACATAAGGTCACGAAATGATGCATGAATTAATTTATGTATCTCCTCCTGCGAGCGAGTGGTCCCTTCGGCCAACTCCACGTTTTGGGCGTTTTTATCTAACTGGACAGCCGCTATATCATCCTGTAGTTGCAGAGTCAGCATTTGCTTAATCTGCTGTTTTAGTTCTTCGTTATAAATCGGGAAACACACTTCGATACGACGGTAAATATTTCGATCCATCCAATCCGATGAGCCGAGAAATACGCGTTCATTTCCACCATTGTGGAAAACAAATATCCGTCCGTGTTCAAGATAGCGATCAACGATACGGACAATACGTATGTTTTCGCTTAATCCGGGTATTCCGGGCCGAATTCTACAAATACTTCGTACGATTAGATGAATTTTAACGCCTGCCTGACTAGCTTCGTACAACTTATGAATTAACTTTTCTTCTTCCAAGTTGTTTAGTTTAATAATAATCGCGGCTTCTTCACCGTTCAAAGCCCGATTGATTTCATTATTTATGTGATGTAAAAAGGTCGGAAGTAAGTTAAATTTGGCTACAAGTAAGTGTTGAAAAGGCAAAGCCGGATATTCCTTTCCAAAGCTTGTGCTGCTCAAATAAGTAAAGAGTAGATCTAATTCGCCGGTTATAAAAGATGAGGAAGTGAACAACGAATGATCCGTATAGGTCTTCGCGGTATTTTCGTTAAAATTACCGGTTGAGAGTAGCGCTATTGCGTTTAGAGGTGCATTAGCGCGAAGTTTGACTAACGAAATTTTGGCATGGACTTTTAGCTTCTGATCGCTATATATAATTCGGATTCCTGCATTTTCCATCCTTTTTGCCCATTTGATATTATTAGCTTCATCAAAACGAGCTTTCAATTCCACAAATACGGTTACCCTTTTGCCGTTTTTTGCTGCGCTTATCAAGGCATGTACAATTTGAGAATTGGTGGCTACCCGATAAAGTGTAATGAAAATTTCTTCTACTTCCGGGTTGAGAACTGCCTCGTTAAAAAAGCGCAAAATGGGGTCATAAGAGTGGTATGGTGTGTGAAGCAACAGGTCACGGTGTTTTATTTCCTCAAATAAGCTTGCATGTTGGTAGGTGATTTCCGCAACAGGCAATTTCGCGTATTGAAGCTGTTGGTCTCTTACCGGGAAAGCAAAAAAATCCTTTAAGTTATGGTAAACTCCCCCTTCAATATGATTGGCATGCTCGAGTTGCAAACACCTAATCAAATGATTTAGCGTTGGCTGTGGAACGCCTGGTGCATATAGGAATCGAGTGGCCATTCCATAATCTCTTAAAACCAACAATTTTTCGATTTCATTAGCTAGGTCACCATTAAATTCGTCCTGTAGGTCAAGCTCGGCATCACGTGTTACTTTGAAAGAAAAAACACACTGAGGGATTTGCGTAAAAATATATTTTAGATTGGCTCTTATAATGTCGTCAATTAATACAACGTAGTGCGTATTCTCAATCTGTGTGTGAAAAAATCTAGGTATCTCATCAGAGGGAATGCTTACAAGCGCCAGTCCTTTGTTCGCATCGCCGAAATCAGCTGCCAAATAAAGCTGGTTGTTCTTTGGAGAAAACGCTTTTTGTTCAGGGTGAATGATTTCGAGGAAAGCAGCAATGGTATCAAAAAAGAAGCGATCCGTTTTTTTCTTAATACAATCGGGGATGTCCTCATTATATACTAAGTGGATATTTTTATTTTTTAGATCGGGAATAATATGCTGCTTTAAAATACTTCCGAAATAAGCCTGTTGTGTCTCAATAATTTTTTTGGTTTTCTTTAGTATACCCTTCTTTATGAGCTTTTGCGAGGCGATGGCTCGTTTCTTTAATTCTTTCAATGCCATTAAGACGGGAATTCTTACACGATAAAATTCGTCTAGATTAGAAGAATAGATCGCTAAGAATTTTAAACGCTCCAGCAGAGGAACTTCATCTTTTGCCGCTTCCTCAAGCACTCGACCATTGAAAGAAAGCCAACTTATGTCTCGACTATTTAAAAGCTTCTCTCGTTTTTTGAGCATGGTAGTATTATTGAATGGTGACAATGACCGCAATAAATGATAGAACAGACGCAATTAAGCCATACATAAATATGTTGTACGCGATTCGCAGTAATCGATATTTCCTGCCCAGCACCACACCCTGTGAGTAAACGTCTTTAATTAAGGTCCCGTATAGAAAATCACGGTCTTCCATTACCGTACGCATACCTTCGTTGTATTCTTGCAACCCCATTCTGTAAAAATTACCGAAAAAGAGAAGGTTTACTTTCTTCTCTTTCATATCTTCGGCAGAAAAAATGCCGTTGGGTATATAAGGGCGAGTAGCTAAGATCGCAACTACCATGGTTGATAAACTAACGGCAAGCAAGACAAAAGTAGGTAAAACAAGATGCTCATTACTGTCGAGTTTTCTCAAAAGTAAGGCTATAATAACCGAAAGAATAATGGAGTTGACGGTTATAAGGATGTTACTTTTGTTATCTGCCATGTCACTTAAACGTTGATTATTGGTAGATGTGACCCTAAACATGGTCTCGATCCCTCTGTCGGGACGTTTATCTTTGTCTTTATCTTTATCTTTCTTTTGTTTTTTTTCTTCTTCCATGGACGTATGGTTGGCTTTTGATTTAAGTGACGCTAAATTTTCAAGTTTCTTATCTTTTAGAAAAAGATTCGCATATTCGGTATGGTAGTGGTGCCTTTCCATCAAGGCGATCGTTCCGTTACGCCAAGTTTCTTTGTCAATTGATTTGCCTTGGCAACCTTCTGCTTCTTTACGCATGAGTTTGTTCCTTTCATTGAAGCCATCGCTTCCCAAATGGAATAGGTCCGCGTCACAAACAATTTTTTCTAGCAAGTTTTGTGGATTTTGCGGCATGCGGGTAGCAACAATGCATTTTTTTATGGATTCAATAACAGATGCTTCTACCTGCCTTTCCTGCAAAAAATTTTCAGCAATTTCGGCGCTGCGTAATTCGTGATTTTGGGGAGGTCCTGTATAATATCCCACGTCGTGAAAATAAGCAGCTACCTGAACAATGAAATTGTCTTCCGCTGATAGCTGATAATATTCGCCGATTTTCCTACTGGCATCAACTACCTGATGTATATGTTCTATGTCGTGAAAACATAAATTGGTGTTATTTCTCGCTTTGATATAATCCTTTATCCAGCTGGCAGATTCTTGAATAATAGCCTGATAATCCATTTAATCTTCTTTGGCATTTCTAAACAAACTTAATTAAATTGATAGTATAATACAATGCATAAAACAGCCATTTTAATGTACTATTTGCGCCGGTAATTCAAACGATAGGATAAGACTGGTTAGCTAAGTCTCAGCGATTGCTCACATAGCCCCTTAAAGCACTACTAACGTCTGTTTTTTATCATGCTGTAAAGCCTGATTGCCGTTATAAGATTTTTAAGTTGCCAAGTTATAAAAGATTGTTTGCGGGCTCGCAAAAATAAAAGAGGATGACATACTGTTGTCACTGGCGCATTCTTTCTTTGTTCTATAAAACTAGGCGATTATGGTAAAAGAAAACTTGATCTTCGAACTCGAAACAGTAGGACTCACTAGTCTGATAAGAAATTATGTAGACTACGATTTGTGGACTAACATTACATTAGTTAACTGGTTAAAAACAAAGCCGAAGAAACTTCTTGAAAAAGAGGTTATTTCCAGTTTCCCAAGTGTTCTATTAACACTGAAACATATGTATAAAACACAGGGTTATTGGTTTGCTATCATTAATGAGAAATATGACTTCGATCCGGAAAAAGATCTTTTTACGATTGACGAAGTAATGAGCTGCTTGGTGGAGCAGTCGGCTCAAATCGCAGATTATGTAAGTGCCTTGACGGTTAAAGAATTACAAGAGCCGGTTTTAGTCGAAAGTCCGTGGTTTAACTGCGAATTTTCGGCTTTAGAGTACATCATGCAGTTTGTAAATCACAACACGTATCATCGGGGACAAGTGGTAAGCATTGGTCGGCAGCTCGGATTCACGGATGCTCCAATGACGGATTATAATTTTTACAACATAATGGCTAAGTGAAAATCTTCCTATTGATCGGGGCACAGGGGCTTCATTTGCTTGCCCTTCTTTGCCTTGACGAAATTTATCATGGCAACGCCGCACAAAATAATAGCAAGGCCTATAATTTGAATCAAAGTTACCTGTTCGTTGGCGAAGGTGCTGCCCAGAAAGACAGCCACCAATGGATTGACATAGGCATGGGTACTAACCTCTGTTGCCGGACGTACTTTCAATAACCAAATATAACTTGTGAAGGCCAGAATGGAACCAAAGATAATCAGGTATCCGATGGCTAGCCAAGAAGAGACAGGTGTGGCCTGCATATGAAATTGCTGTACATCGCCATGTGCAAAGGCGGCACCCCAAAATAATATGCCTGCTATTAGCATCTGCCAAGCGGCATTAGCAAAGGTAACACCGCTAGGTAATACGCTGTATTTCGAATATACCGAGCCTGATGCCCACGAAAGTGTTCCTAGTATGAGTAAGCACATACCGATTGCTTTATTGGATAAGCCGGTTTCAGTAAAGGAGGCAGCTAATTGTTCACTAAAGAGTAGAATGACGCCTACAAATCCTACTATGACACCCACAACGGTATTCCAGTTCCGGAAATTAACTTTCCACATTTTTTTATCGAGCAGCAAAATCCAGATGGCGGTAGAAGCTGCTACAATAGCAATTAGGCTGCTTGGTAAATATTGTTGAGCCTTCATGACTAAACCCATATCGATGAACAAAAGGAGTATACCCGTAACAGCTGCCGTCTTTAGCAGTTGTTTATTCCAAATGGGCTCTTTCATTTTGTTGCACCAGATCAACAACAACGTACCTGCGATCGTAAATCGTATGGCTCCCAAAAGAAAGGGAGTAAAGCCCTGAAGAGCAATGTGAATGAAAAAATAGGTGGAACCCCAGACAATGTAAATTAACAAATAAGCGATAATAATGGCCGCTGTAGATGTATTCTTAGCTTTCGTCATTTTCTGTGTCTCTTTTGATAACGATGTGCTGATTTTCTTTAACTGTTTCCAGCACGATGGTAGTTCTTGTTGATACAATATTTGGAATATTCCTCAGCGAAGTTTTCATGAATTGCATCAATTCCCCCGAGCTGGAGACTCTGATTTTTACCAAATAGCAATCTTCGCCCGTGATATGATGAACCTCTTGGATCGCTTCGATTTCGCTAAGCAGTTTGTCAGCTTCATCGCAGCCTAAACCATCTGCCACTTTAATAAAGATAAAGGCTAACAGGTTCTGATTAACGGCCTCGGGATTGACCCGTGCGGTATATTGTACTAATGCTCCCTTTTGTTCAAGTTTGCGAACACGTTCTAAGATACCAGATGGCGCCATGCCTAATTCCCGAGCTAAATCGGCATTTGTCATCCTTGAGTTTTTCTGTAAATAATCTAATATTTCCAGATCGATGCGATCTAGTTGTATATCATGCATAGTTACATTTGTTGAAAAAGCTGACAAAAATACAGAATATTATAGTTTTTATCGAATAATGTTCATTAATAAAATGTAAAATTTGAATAATATTCGATGATTCGCTTCTGTTGGAAACGATGTATGTCCGTGAGCTGGTTATAGGTCCGATGATTCTAATGAAAATCTGTACTTTTACATAAATAAATCCAACAAAAAGATGGCATTACCTTTAAGACTCATTCTAATATTCTCCTTACTACCGGTCCTTGTACATGCACAACAGCAGATAAAAAAGTATGTACTTGTCATACATGGTGGTGCGGGAACCATCGAGCCTAGCCGTATGACGCCTGAATTGGAACAAGCGTATAAGGCAAAATTGAAGGAAGCATTAACAGTCGGCTATGAAATTATTCAGAAAGATGGAAGCGCTTTAGATGCGGTCGAGAAAACCATACAAGTGTTGGAAGATTCTCCCTTATTCAATGCCGGAAAGGGCGCCGTCTTTACCCACGAAGGCAAAAATGAATTGGACGCAGCTATTATGGATGGAGAGAGCTTACGTGCAGGAGCAGTTGCAGGCGTAAAGATTGTTCGGAATCCAATAAGTGCCGCACGTGCAGTTATGGAAAAATCAGAACATGTGTTGTTGGCGAGAGATGGTGCAGAGGACTTCGCTCGACAAGTAGGCCTAACAATGGTAGATCCGTCGTATTTCTATACGAAGGAGCGATGGGATGGGCTTCAAAAGGCTCTTCAGCAAGAAGCTGTCCAAAAAAAGGCGAATGAGACCGCTGTAAAGCTGGGTGGTGGTCATCATGATGATAAGTTCGGGACAGTGGGTTGTGTTGCCCTTGATAATCAAGGCAACTTAGCGGCAGGAACCTCAACGGGTGGAATGACTAATAAAAAGTTTGGACGAATAGGTGATTCCCCCATTATAGGTGCAGGTACCTACGCTAATAACGCGTCGGTTGCCGTATCCTGCACAGGTTGGGGCGAATTTTATATTCGGAATGTAGTAGCTTATGATGTGGCAGCCCTGATGGATTATAGGGGTTTGACAGTAGAGGAAGCTGCGGAAACCGCGCTCGCAAAAGTAGCAAAAAGCGGGGGGAACGGCGGTCTGATCGCCCTGGATAAAGAGGGCAATCTTGCTATGCCCTTCAATACTTCAGGGATGTACCGTGGCGCTATTTCGGCGGAGGGAGAGCTGGAAGTAGCAATCTTTAAAGATGGAGGGCATGTACCTTTAAACTAATACGATTGTTTTAAAATGCATCGCTCTTTTTTTAGTACTTCAATAAAATCTTGATTCCTAAAATCAGCTTTGATACGCTCGCCTTCTTGCTTATAATAGCGGTTTAATTCCTTTCTGTGCATCGCCGTAATAAAGCGCTGTATCTCCGTTTCGTTTTCCAGAATCAAGCCCGGAACTTGGACCGGTTTGTGGGTTTCCTCATCTAAAGCAACCATTGAAAAATAGCTCGAGTTTGTATGCTTAACGGCATGCGTCTTCACATTTTCGGCCAACACTTTTATACCCACTACAAGTGAAGAGTTACCAACATAATTTACAGAAGCAAGTAATGAAATAATCTCACCCACTTCCACCGAAGCTCTAAAGTCAACTGTGTCGATCGACGCGGTGACGCAATAAGTTTCGGCGTGTTTTGCGGCACATACATATGCAACTTTATCCATTAACGATAAGATGACCCCGCCGTGTATTTTGCCCCCAAAGTTAGAATAGGAGGGAATCATGAGCTCGGTCATTACCGTTTGAGAATCGGCCACCGTTTTAAAGTTATTCATACATCAAGATATTTTAATTAGTTCAATGTTGGCGGCCAGTTCGATTTCTTCTGACACAACCATTCCTCCTGCTTCCATTAATGGGTTATAAGTTAGACCAAAGTGTTTCCTGTTGATAATTCCTGATACCTGAAAGCCTGCTTTTAATCGACCGTTCTCTTCTGCCGTCCCGCCAAATGAAACATGGAATTGTACTTCTTTAACCATGTCTTTTATGTCGAGCATGCCTCTTAACACAAATGTGCTTGCGTTGTCGTCATCCTTGCTTAGCTCCGTGGATCGAAAAGTAATGTACGGATGCTTATCAACGTCAAAAAACGCGGATGATTTAAGGTGTTCATCGCGGTAAGATTCATTCGTGTACACACTATCGACGTCGATAGACAAATGGATCGATGCTTGAACGAAATCATTAGGTTCCAGGGTGTCTACGGTTCCTTCAAATTTGGTGAATAAGCCAGTTACGGTAGATATAAGCATGTGTTTTGCCCGAAAGTGGATTTCTGAATGCTTTGGGTCAATTTCCCATTTAGTCATATATCAATTGAAAAGAAATTAGAATACTCGGATTGTTTCTCCTGTCAACGCACCCATTACGCTTTTATAGTAAGCATTTGCTACTCGTTCCATTTTTACGGGGATGTGGCCCGGAAAAACTTCAAAAAAAGAAGGCGAATCTTCCACAACGCCGGGACTCACAGCATTTATGCGCACATCATTTTTTAGCTCGATTGCTGCTCCTTTTACAAAAGCATTGATAGCACCATTCACTGTACTAAGTGCAGATCCTCCTGGAACGGGGTCTTCAGATAGAATACCTGATGTCAGTGTAAACGAGCCGGCCGGGTTAATGTAGTGTTGTCCAATGAGTACCAAACTGATTTGGCCTAAGAGCTTATTGTCCAAACCAAGTCGGAAATCGGCGTTGCTTAAGTCTTTCAATGACTTAAAAGCAGCTTTGCCGGTCGTGCTAATGAGCGCATCAAAGGGGCCAATAGTTTCAAAAAAAATCTTTATTGATTGCTCGGAACAAATATCTATTTGGTAATCTCCTTTCGTAGTCCCCACTTTAATGAGTTCATGTTTGCCTTCAAAAAGTGTTGCCACATGTCTGCCAATCGTCCCTGTCGCACCGATAATAATAATTTTCATCTGTATGTAATTATTTGTTACTATAGATTCCTAAAAGCACTAATGAGTTTGCAAGCGATTTATTCATCGCCTTAACCCCTCTCTATATTTTCCAATAAAAAGCGCTCCTGAACATTTCTTGATATTATTCATTCTTTATTGCAAATCTTAATTTGCTTATGAATAGCTTTGTTGAAGATAGACAATATTTGCGGGAAGTATATTCATAAGAATGTTATAAAATGACCTTTACAGATAAAATAATTGATTCAGAAGAGGCTTCTTATACAATTGAAGGTTTTGCGGATGAGCAATTGTCAGAAATCTTGATGTACAAACACTCGTCTGATCAACTCGTTCCGAATGCATCAGTTCATGTTAAACAACTATCCATCGACAGAGGCGTCTTTGATTATTCGCACCCTAACTTACATACTGCACAGATAAGGGTATGGACAGATCGGATTGAAAAGCGTCTCCATTTTCACTGCACTTGCTTAGAAACACCGCTTCGAATGTGCCAACATAGCAATCGGGTTCTTTATGAAATAATAAAAAACACAGATATCCGATTTTTTTTGACGGAATTTCACGACATGTGAGAGTACGGCAAGTTGCGCGAGATTATGGTCTGGAAGACGAAGCAGACATCACTTCGCATTTCCATATGCATTATGTGGAGAATAAATTAATACTTACGCCAAAAATACAAGGCTTATTGAAAATAACGGATGAAAATGTACGGTATCTTAAAGGTAAGCTTTTACCGGATGTTAAACCGGCGTTCCGTGAACAAAATTTGGAGGGGAAAGTGATTCTTATTTATCCCCACAGACATTATGGCCACCTTACAATTCAGCTTGGGGAATTAGCGTTTGCCGTTAACGGGAAGGTTAAGGCCTTGGTTAATACCATTGATGCAACAACGTTATTGTGGCATGAAAAGCGGCCGGAATATATTCGCTTTTTGGCAGCGCTCAGTCGATTTCCCCAACCAACCAAGGAACCGTATAACGAAGATGATATTCGGGCCTTACACGAAATAGTGAAAAATCCCTTTGATATGCCCGTTTACTATCAAGGGAATTCAAAACAATTTCAGGCAAAGAATTTTAGTAGAGTGAACCTGCAAGTAATAGGGGCTGACCAATTTACGCTTGGAATTCGGAAAAAAGATAGCCTCTACCAAATAAGCCCGCTATTGCAGATAGCAGATCAGTGGTACAGCATGCAAGAGCTCGTCTTTGCCTTTGATTGTTTTCTGCACATAGGGAAAACTTTTTATGCATTTAAGAACCATAATGTGTGGAGAGTATGCCGATTTTTTAAGAATCTAGGGACTGATCTGATCGTGCATGCATCGAAATATCATCTCTTGCAAAGTGAATTGTTGGATAAGGTAAGCGATACCTTAAAGGTGAACTACGCATTTCTTACAGAGGGGTACGATCAGTCATCTATGGAAACGCCGGTACAGGCTACCGAGCGAATCATTTATTTGTCAGAGTCTGAAAATTACATCGTGATAGAACCTGTTATGCGCTACGGGACAGTCGAAATTCCCATTCGTTCGAAACGACCCGTTTATGGGAAAGACGATTATGGAAATTCATTTTTGATTCGTCGTAACGATGAGCAGGAGTTGCAGTTCTTATCTTTTATCCTCAAACAACACCCTTATTTTCCGGAACAGTTAGATGACGATTTACTGTATTTTTATTTACATCAAGATCGGTTTTTCGACGGAAATTGGTTTTTAGAGGCTTTTGAGCAATGGCAAATCGAAAAAATAGCGGTCATGGGTTATGATAAGCTATCGATAAGCAAGCGAAGTCCGTATAAGGCTGCAATAAATATAGAAGTTACCAGCGGTATTAATTGGTTTAATACAAGGGTGAAGATTTCTTACGGCTCAAAGGTAGCTCGACTGCGCGACCTTGAAAAAGCGGTTAGAAATAAATCAAACTACGTACTCTTAGACGATGGAACCTATGGTATATTGCCTGCCGAGTGGCTTCACAAGTTTGAACAGTTCTTTAGCTTGGGAAGACGGGAGGGAGATTTACTTAAAACGGCCAAGATAAATTTTCAGGCTTTGCAAAGTGCCTACGAAACCGACATGTTCGACTCCGGTGTAAAGCAAGAGTTGCTTCTTTTTAAACAGTGGAGCAATCAGGAAGAGGATCCGTCGCTAAAGATTCCAGAGGGATTTATCGGCAAGTTAAGGCCTTATCAATTGGATGGTGTAAAATGGCTTCATAGTTTAAGTCGGCTAGGCTTCGGCGGTTGTTTGGCGGATGATATGGGGTTAGGAAAATCCATTCAGATTATCGCTTTTTTGCTACTAAAGAAAGAGGAAGGAAAATCAGGTACGAATTTGATTGTTGTTCCGGCAACTTTATTGACTAATTGGTTGCAGGAATTCGAAAAATTTGCACCTTCATTGCGGATTTTTCTTTGGCATGGAGGACAACGGGATCAAAACCATACAATAGATTCTTGGGATGTCGTGTTAACTACTTACGGCACCATGGTAAGTGACCTGGATCGTTTTCAGGAAATAGAATTCGATCACCTATTTCTAGATGAGTCCCAACATATAAAAAATCCGCTATCTCAGCGATACCGAGCGGCCAATCGATTGAAGGCAAAGATTAAGATAGCGGTAACGGGAACACCTTTGGAAAACAATACTTTTGATTTATTTGGGCAGTTGTCGTTCGCTTGTCCAGGCCTACTAGGTAACAAAAGATATTTCCGTGATGTTTATTCTACGCCTATTGATAAATTCGGTGAAAATAGGCGTCTGGAAGAGCTTTTACATAAAATTAAACCTTTTGTTTTACGAAGGACAAAAGCAGAAGTAATGGATGATTTGCCCGAGAAAACAGAAATGGTTATGTACTGTGAAATGGGCGAAGAACAAAGAAGGATATACGACGTATATGAAAAGGAATTTCGATCTTATATATCGGCACAAACGGAGGAAGAGCTAAGTAATAAAAGTGCAGTCGTATTAAAGGGCTTGATGCGACTACGCCAGATTTGCAATTCGCCGCTTTTGTTGAAAGATAAGTATAGCAATG
Organism: Olivibacter sp. 47; assembly: GCF_030372825.1. Classification (NCBI taxonomy): domain Bacteria; kingdom Pseudomonadati; phylum Bacteroidota; class Sphingobacteriia; order Sphingobacteriales; family Sphingobacteriaceae; genus Olivibacter; species Olivibacter sp. 47. The sequence continues at coordinate 1,895,663 of NZ_JAUCNR010000001.1, read as the reverse complement.
TACCGAACGCCGCCAAAATTGAGTGGCTGATAGAAGAGATCGGGCAGAGGAGTGTTCAGCATAAGATTTTATTGTTTTCCCAATACGTGCATATGTTGGATTTGGTAGAAGATCAGTTGCATAAACAAGGATTGCAAACCCTTAAGATGACCGGAAGTACAAAGGTAAAGGACAGAGAGGGGCTGATTGAGCAATTTAAACTGGATGGGCGTGTAAAGGTATTTTTGATGAGTTTAAAAGTCGGCGGAGTCGGATTGAATCTTACAGAGGCGGATTATGTGTATTTAATTGATCCTTGGTGGAACCCGGCGGTAGAAGACCAAGCGATCGATCGTATTTACAGAATGGGACAGAAAAAAAATGTAATAGCAGTGCGATTGATCTGTAAGGAAACAATAGAGGAAAAAGTGTTGCAATTACAGCAAAGTAAGAGTGAACTGTTCACTAAACTGGTCGATTCGATAACCCTGACTAAAACATCTTTCTCTAAAGAAGCGTTGTTGCAATTATTATCCCGTTAAAAAGTCCTAAATCTTATACAAGACTAGGACTTTTCCAGGTATAAATACCTCCTAAAAAGGAGGTAAGGAAAGGTTGATATGTATGTTTGTGCTGCGTGGATAAGCGCGCGCATATTCGTCATAATAATATTCAGGATGTCTTTCTAAGGGTATATTTGCCATTAGCTGTATGCGGGCTCTTCCAAGATCGACATTCGCTAAGAAGGCCGGAACATTTGGTGTGAAAATCCAACGATTGCTTGACCAATATACATAGCCTCCACGATAGGGGTCGTAGAACGTACAATAATCCCTGAAATAAACATGATGTCTCGCTCGATAACGATGCGCACGGGCCCACCTGGGATATCCATAGTGATCATAACGGCGGTGCTTTTCGTAATATCTTGCCTGTTTCTTATAGTGTTTATGGCGTTTTTTATAATAATCTCTGTCGTATCGGTAGTGGTGCCGATGCCGATCATCGTCGTCATCATCATCCCAACGCTCATGCCCATGTCCTCGGCCATGCCCTCTCCCATGTTGCGCTAATGCCTCTGAGTAGCTAAAAATCGATAAGAGGACCACACATAAAGTAATAAATCTTGCTGTTTTCATGTTGTTCATTTTACATCCTATTGGAATAGATGTTGGAAAAAAGGTTTAATTTTTTTTACAAAGTATTTTTTAAGAATCTTCTATAAAACCTGTCGCTTTATTTTTTGAAAGTCGTTTTTGATGATTGAATTTTATAATATATTTGATGATCAGCATCAATTCTTGCCGCTCCTTATTAGGGGTTAGTTCTACAATATGACTTGCTAAAATAGTTAGTAATAGAATCGCGATCGTTTCTTTCGCCAAACACTACGGTTTTTTTGTTTAAGACGGAGCTTTCAGGCTCAAGAAAGCATTGCGAAATTCATAATCATAAATTGATTCGTTTTTTAATTTGCTCATAATGAGTTATGTATAGCTATTTGTGCAGGCTCTACTTTAGTGTGAAAGGAAACAAGGATTCTGATATCTCTTTTTAGCTCATTTTCGATTCGTTAATTATTATGAAATTCGCAAAAAGATGACTGATTTATTTTTAATATACTTATTGTCAAACGTTTAGTATGTCTATTTGAACTCGTGATCTAGCGTTATTTTGATGTAAATCGGATTTTGATGAGTTGTTTTTTTTTGATACTATAAGCATTATAACGGCGCGAAAATGACACTTTGTCAGCGGTGTTTAGGGCGTTCTGAGGCAATGAAACCTAATTCACTGCAGGATATTATTAGCTGTTTTTGATAGGGTGTAATATTTTACCAATGTTTGAATATGATAATATGTGTAGTTGCTTATATCGTGGGGTAAAATAAATCGAGATGCAGAATCAAGGTAGTTAAATGAGAAATATAAAGAGAACGAAGAACAACCGGAATTCTTTTAAAATAAAAAACCCCACTTGGGGAGTGGGGCCGAAACCTAAGTTTCAAATCAACCTAAACCTGTCCTCTTTTTAGCATATATCGTGCCAATATTGAAGAAAGATGAGGCTTTACAGCCTATTTTTAATTCAAAAACGGCTTTGCATGTGTTTGTTTTAAGATATGTGAGTAGCCCTTAATTGGTTACGGGTAAGTCGTGCTGATTAACGCATGTAAATAAAACTATAAGTAACTAATAAGTTACCTTTTTATGGGTGATTTGTATACTTGTTGTTGTAACATTTGTCAATCGCGAACGACTAATGTTCAAAAAATAGATCAGATGAGTATAAGCAAACAGTTATTTGTATGTATTTTGATGCAGTTGAGTGCTTGCGTTGTGTTTGCGCAACAAGTGGGTGGACCGGGAAAGATAAAGGGGCAAGTAATAGATTCCTTAACGAACAAACCTATTGATTTTGCGACGATAACCCTTTTAAAAAGTACATCATCACAGTCCGTCACCGGGGCCCTTGCAAACGAAGGAGGGTCATTCAGTCTAGACAAAATACCCCTAGGGAAATATAAGTTGATTATCAGTGCGATGGGATACAGTCCAAAAACAATCAGTCCGATAGAAATTACAGAGCAGCTTACTTCCTTAAACGTGGCCAATGTGTTATTAAAACCTTCCGCAACCGAATTGCAAGCGGTTGAGATTACGGGGCAGGTGCCTGTGGTCGAAAATAAAGTGGATAGACTTGTCTATAATGCAGAACAAGATGTTACAGTAGCTGGTGGAAATGCCGCCGATGTGTTGCGGAAAGTTCCTTTGTTATCAGTAGATATGGATGGTAACGTGTCCTTACGGGGAGATCAAAACGTTCGTATCTTTATTAATGGAAAACCGTCCGGGGCCATGACGAACAATGTAGCGGACGCGCTACGTATGATTCCGGCTGATCAGATTAAGAACGTTGAAGTTATTACGAGTCCTTCAGCGAAATACGACGCCGAGGGCACTTCGGGAATCATCAATATAATTACTAAAAAGAAAGACGTTGTGGGTGTGAACGGTTCCATTTCGGGAGGTATTGGCACGCGCCAAAACAATTTCAACGGAAACGTAAATGTGCGAAAAGGCAAGCTGGGCGTTACCGCTAATTTGGGCGCTATGTGGGGTTGGCCCGTTACAACGGATGTAACCTTTGATCAACGATCTTTGACAGATCAGCCATTGATTTCGCAAAACAGCGCCAGTACCACGAAAAGAGGTGGAGGAAGAGGTAGCTTAAGTGTTGATTACGACATAGATGATAAGAATATTATTACATCCTCTTTCAATTACAATCAGTTTCGAATGGAAACAGATGGAGATATGACGTCCATTTACGGTGGGATTAACCAAATTTTAAGTAATTCGAGAAACCAGATTAAATTTCATGGCTTTGATTGGAGTGCCGATTACACCCATAAATTTGAGAAAAAGGGGCAGGAATTGACATTTGCCGGCCAATATTCTAAAAACAACAATAATACTGATTACAATACCTTATATAGACAGCAGGGTTTTAGGCCCAATGAAATGGGCTATAATAATGGTGTAAATGATGAACTCACCTTTCAGGTAGACTATACCCATCCTTTTAAGAAGGTCGTACTGGAAGTAGGTGCAAAAGCGATCCTTCGAGATATCTCTTCCGACGTCACGGTCGACACCATGCTGCAGAATGGTTCATATATCAATCATGCACAACGATCTTATGATTTCGGTTACAAACAAAATGTGGGTGCCGGTTATTTTACGGTGAGTGTTCCCTTTGCTAAAGATTATGAATTGAAAGCGGGTGCGCGTTATGAATATACACTGCTTGACGGTGATGCAGTAGCAAACTTTCCGGCCTTTGAAAACAATTATCACAACCTGCTTCCCAGCGTGGTGTTATCGAAAAAGCTGGGGCAGATGTCTAATGTTAAACTAAGCTACAACCAGCGTATCCAAAGGCCAAGCTTGTTCTACTTGAATCCCTTCCGTAATGAAGCAGATCCGGTGAATCAACGGCAGGGAAATCCTGAATTGGATCCCGAGCTATCGCACAACGTTGAATTGGGTTATTCAACCATGATCAAAAGTACGATTCTGAATGCATCGCTTTATTATAGGCGTACAAATGACGTTATAGAGTCAATATACACCAATATTGGAACGGAGGAGCAACCAATCGTACTGCAGAGTTTTGAAAATATCGGACGGAATAATTCATTTGGTACCAACCTGTTTGCTTCTGTCAATCCGATTAAGATTTTGACGTTAAGAGGTAACCTGAATTTGTATACTTATGATATTAACCTTCAAAATATCGATGACAACTTAACTTCGCAAGCAGGTAATGTTTACTGGATGTACCAGGCTTTCCTAAGTGGTACGGTGAATTTAAAAGGAGGGCTTATTGCGGAAACGTTCCTTATATTGAATGCGCCGAGACGTACTTTTCAAGGTTACAACCCTGCATTTAATATGTGGAGTATTGGTATGAAAAAAGAAATATTCAAAAAACAGGCAAGTATCGGGTTGAATATTATCGATCCATTTAATGAGAAAAAGAATTTCAGATCAAAAATTCAAACCGCTAGCTATAAGCAAGAATCGAATTTCGCCGTACCATTCCGTTCCTTCGGTATAACATTCAGCTGGAAATTTGGTAAAATGAATTACAATGCTAAACCGCGAAAAGAACGAGGTATACAGAACGACGATCAAAAAGCGGGTGAAAGTGGACAAGGGCAACAAATACAATAAAGCATAATATCATACCGACTTAAGGAGCTGGGCTATTTATTTAGCCCGGCTTTTTTGTTCAAAATAAACTGATTGCCTCTTCTGTTGAAGTGAGGTCGTGAATAAAGGCATTTGTTAAGCTGGTAGGTCAGAGATAGAATGATTATGGCGCAATTTTTTTTGTATGAGAAAGTAAAAATAGGTTATTTCGTGTAACAATATAGGCTTAAACAGATCAAATGCAAAAATACCAAACCAAATGCTTCCAACGCATTACAACAATCAACACATATGAATAAAAAAAAGCTAGTAATAGGCAGTATGCTGATTGGTCTACTTGGCTCGAGCAGTTTACTGAATGCCCAAGAAAAAATCCAATTCAAAGAATTTAAGCTCGACAACGGATTAGATGTTATTATGCACCAGGATAAAACCACCCCTATTGCAGCCGTTTCTGTGCTTTATCACGTGGGTTCAAAAAATGAAAAACCCGATCGTACGGGATTTGCACATTTCTTTGAGCATTTGCTATTTGAAGGAAGCGAAAATATTGGCAGAGGCGAATTTATGAAAAAGATACAGGGCATAGGAGGGACGCTAAATGCCTATACCTCAAATGACCAAACCTATTACCATGAAGTCGTTCCGTCTAATTATTTGGAAACTGCCTTGTATATGGAAAGTGAACGAATGTTACACGCAAAGATCGACTCAGTTGGAGTGGAAACGCAGAGAGAAGTTGTTAAAGAAGAAAAACGCCAACGAATGGATAATCAGCCTTATGGTTCCATACTGATTGAAGTCTTAAAACGAGCCTATCACAAACATCCGTATCAATGGGCACCCATCGGCTCCATGGATCACTTGAACGCTGCTTCCTTGCAGGAGTTTATGGACTTTTATAAAACCTACTATGTACCTAACAACGCCGTTTTGTCCATCGCCGGAGATATCGATTACGAACAAACGGAAAAGTGGGTTCGTAAATATTTTGCAGAAATACCCAAGGGAGAAAAAGAAATTGTGCGGCCATCAATCGTAGAGCCCAAGCGAAATCAGGAAATCCGTGATGTCGTCTACGATAATATCCAATTGCCGGCAGTGGTGGAAGCATACAACCTTCCGCGTAAGGATAGCCCTGATAGTTACGCACTCAACATGTTGTCTACCTATTTAGCGGGTGGAAAAAGTTCGCTGCTTACAAAAGAAGTAGTGGATAAGCAGCAGAAAGCGGTACAAATAATGGCTATGCCTTTAGATTTGGAAGATGGCGGCCTATTCCTATTTTTAGGGATTGCTAATATGGGTGTCAGCGCTGATTCATTAGAAGTTGCGATTGATGCACAGATTGAAAAACTCAGAACTACCGGAATAACCGATAAAGATTTTGCGAAATTAAGGGCGCAAACAGAAAACGCTGTGGTAAGCCGTCACGCTTCCGTTGCCGGTATCGCCGAAAGCCTGGCCGAAGCGAAGGTGTATTATGGTGATGCAGAAGAAATCAATAAAGAGCTGGCCAATTATAATAAAGTCACCAAGGAGGATATACAACGCGTAGCCAGAGAATACCTGAACAAAGACGGTAGAGTCGTGTTACATTACCTACCTAAAAAAGGAGAAAGCAAATAGATGGGTTGTTTCTAATAAAAATTAAGACTCGATAGCCACGAGCTTCCAAAAAAATAGTTATGAATCGTCCATGTTTAAAATTTCATTTTCATCTCACAGGAATATCAAATTTAAAGCATGGTAAGCTCCATCTGACCGATGGAATAAAAACCGGTTCGCGGTTCATGAGTGCGAAATAGTAAAATAGAATTGACGAATAATTATTTACAGATGAAAAGAATTTATATATATACACTGCTATGTTTTCTATCAACCGGCCTTTCTCAAGCGCAAGTTGATCGTACGAAATATCCTGAGCCTGGTCCCGCTCCTCAAATTAATATTGGCGATGCTGAAACTTTTACACTGCCTAACGGATTAAAAGTATTTGTTGTTGAAAACCATAAACTGCCCCGTGTTACCTATTCGCTAGTGTTGGATCGTTCACCTTTGCTTGAAGGCGAGAAGGCTGGTTTAACCAGCTTGGTAGGAGATATGCTGATGGGAGGTACAAAAAATCGGACGAAAGACCAGATCGACGAGGAGATCGATATGATTGGCGGAAAAATTTCTTTCGGATCTACCTCCGCTAATGCAAGCTCATTAACCAAGTACCAAGATAAACTGTTAACGTTATTTGCAGACATTCTATTGAACCCGTCATTTCCGCAGCCGGAACTTGATAAGCTGAAGAAACAGGCAATTTCCGGCATTGCCAGCTCAAAAGATAGCCCGGATGAAATTTCGGAAAAGGTCTCCAACGTTGTATTATATGGTAAAGACCACCCCTACGGAGAGTTTGCAACCGAAAAGACAGTTTCCAATGTGCAGCTATCTGATATCAGAGAGTACTACAATGCATACTTTAAGCCGAATATTGGATACTTGGCAATTGTTGGTGATATTACAATAAAAGAAGCAGAGCGTTTAACTAAGCAATATTTTGGCGCCTGGCAAAAAGGAGAGGTCAAGAAGCGGGAATGGCCCGTACCTGCTGCGCCGCAAAAAAATGAAGTGATTTTAGTCAACCGCCCTTCGAGTGTACAATCCGTTGTTAACGTAACTTATCCGCTTGCGCTCAAACCTAACGACGCTGATGCAATTCCTGCTCAATTGTTGAACAATATCTTAGGCGGAGGTTCTGCGGGGCGTTTGTTTCTAAACCTTAGAGAACGTAAAGGCTATACGTATGGTGCCTACTCTTCTTTATCGCCTGACAAAATCGTCGGAAATTTCAGCGCCGGGGCGAGTGTTCGGACGGAAGTGACAGACAGCGCTGTATACCAGTTTTTGGAAGAACTGAAACGGATCGATAAAAAGACCATTACTGAACAAGAATTAACCGATTCCAAAGCTATATTAAGTGGTAGTTTTGGCCGTTCGTTGGAACAGCCCGCTACCATTGCCCGCTTTGCCATCAATACGGAGCTGCAAAATCTTCCTAAAGATTATTATAAGAATTATCTTAAAAACCTAAATGCCGTTACCGTTGAACAGCTCAATACCTTAGCCCCTAAATACATAAAGCCTGAACACGCATATATTGTCATTGTTGGAAATACGGATGCTTTTAAAGATCGAATAAAGCAATTTGGTGAAGTAAAATATTATACAAATGCGGGTGAACCGGAGGTGAAAGCCGCTATTCAAGACGCTAGCTTAACGGCAGAGAAAGTGATTGATAAGTATCTTGAAGCGATTGGAGGGAAAGATAGACTTATGAAAGTTAAAACATTGAAAAGCGTGCAAGAAGCAGAGATACAAGGTATGAAAATAACGGCGGAGTTATTGGTTGACCAAACGAAACCCATTGCGATACAGTCAATGAAAATGGGTCCTCAGGTCATGTCGAAGTTTATTATTCGGCAAGATAAGGCTACGATGATTAATCAGGGGCAACAACAGGCTGTGCCTGATGATATGTTCAAATCCTTAAAGAACGCGTTGGAGATTTTTCCGGAACTAAATTATATGAAAAATGGAACGAAGCTTGCTTTGGATGGTATGGTAAAGGTAAATGACGAAGAGACCTATAAAGTGTTAGTTACAACGGCCGATGGATCAAAGTCTGTAAACTATTATAGCGTTGTTAGTGGTTTGAAGTTAAAGTCAGAGAGTGCCAGCGAAGGGGAGGCGGAAATAAATGAATACAAAGACTACAGCGGTATTAAATTGCCGGCCGTTAGTACGATTAAAAGCCCCAACATACCGGTACCACTAAAAATGGTAGCAATTGAACAAGTTATAAACCCGGCACTTACACCGGCTGATTTTCAATAGTAATATACAAGGAGGTAATACATTATAGTATAGCCTCCTTGTTATTGTCGATAACCTTTCCTGCTAGTTAAGAATGACTATTCTCGGTAATAAATTCGTAGTTGATATAATCCGTCTTTCTAAATCCGAATTTTTCAAATAAGGTCTGAGAGTTTACATTATCGACCTTAGTTGCTAGGTATACTTTGCTTTTATTGGTTTTCTTGCTAAAGAAAACAGCTTCGCTGAGCAGCGACTGAGCAACGCCCTGATGCCTATATTCATCAGCAATATAAATATCGTTTAACAACCATATCTCCTTAATTCCTGCTGGTGTAAAGAATGGAAACAGCAGTGTAAATCCCGTAATGCTGTCGTCTATAATGGCGATGAAAATAATGCAATCTTTCTTCGTTAAACGATCTCTTAAAAACTCCTTCCCACCCGCTAGATTGTAGTCTTGGCCCGCAGTTGTTCGGTATTCGGCAAAAACAGCGGCAAGTGGTTCCAAATCTTGCAAATTGGCTTGTCTGATTTTCATTTTGTTCTTTTTAGTAATGAAGCCCCGCTTGTAGCAACCGTATTGTTCAAAAGGGCGTCACAATATAAATGAATTATTCACCATCGTTCTTTTTTCTAATGGAGCCATTAAAAATTTGTATGGTAATGCAATCTCATAATTTCTACTACAAACCTACTATAAAAATTTGCCATTTCCGTCATATAATCGACAATTAATGGAATTTTAATGTGTTTTTGGCATAACAGGGCATGACAGTTCCCTGCTATAGATGCTTTATCTTGCACCACATGATAACCAACAAGAACCTTAGTATATATGCAGGCATTATTAGGTGTATTTTTTCATTTTATCGGTGGTTTTGCTTCAAGCAGTTTTTATATACCTTATAAAAAGGTACATGGCTGGGCTTGGGAAAGTTTTTGGATTGTCGGAGGCTTGTTTTCCTGGCTAATAGTACCACCTTTGGCCGCCTGGCTTACTATTCCAAATTTTGGTCATATTATTAGTCAGACAAGTACAGCAACTTTAGGTTACACGTATCTTTTTGGTCTTCTGTGGGGAATTGGGGGGCTAACCTATGGTTTAGGCGTACGGTACCTGGGCGTTTCTTTGGGTAGTAGCATTATGTTAGGGCTCAGTATGGTTATTGGATCCATGTTGCCATCCATTTACTATGAATTCGTTCCTCAAGAAGGGAAAGACACGATCAGTATGTTCTTTGCAAACGCTTGGGGTTTATATACATTGGGCGGCCTGCTGATTTGTATTATCGGTATTTACCTATGCGGTTTAGCAGGAGTAAGAAAGGAACGGGATCTAGGAGGGCATAGTGATGCCAGTGGAAATAAGGAATTCAATTTAAGCTTGGGTTTGATTGTTGCAATTATCTCAGGAGTATTAAGCGCTTGCTTTAATTTCGGTTTAGAAGCTGGAAAACCCATGGCGATCGTAGCCAACGATCTATGGAAGGCAGCCCATCCAGGCGAAGGGGAATTCCTGTTTCAAAATAACGTTACCTATGTTGTCGTGCTTTGGGGAGGGCTTACCACCAACTTTATCTGGTGTCTTATCTTGAATGTGCGCAACAAAAGTTTCGGGAATTATGTAGACGCAAAAACACCGCTGTTAAGAAATTATGTACTATGTGCATTGGCCGGTACCACCTGGTATCTTCAATTTTTCTTCTATGGGATGGGAGAAAGTAAACTGGGTAACGGCGCCAGCTCATGGATTTTGCATATGGCCTTTATTATCTTATTGGCAAATGTTTGGGGCGTAGTATTAAAAGAGTGGAAAGGTGTAAGTAAGAAAACCTACGCAACAATTTTGGCAGGAATACTTGTTATCATCCTGTCGGTATTGATTGTGGGGTTCGCTAAAGAGATGGGTTAATAAATGGGGTTTAAAATTGGCAAATTAATATTGGTAATAAAGTGACAATGGCCGCTAGGCCTTAAAATGCAGTAAAAACATAAGAACATGGCTGAAATAGAAAAAAGAAAATCATTAAGCACGTTAGCTATTTATGGGATGATCAAGAAGCCGCCAAACTAGCGGGAGATGAGGTAGGCTTGTTAATTTATCGCTCTAATCTTTTAGGCGCCGATTTGCGCCTTACAAATTACGGTGGAGGGAACACCTCATGTAAAGCCATGGCAAACGATCCGTTAACAGGAGAGGAAGTGGAGGTGATGTGGGTAAAAGGCTCAGGAGGTGATTTGGGAACACTTAAAAGAAGTGGATTGGCGGCGCTTTATGTGGAGCGGTTACGCAATTTGAAAAAAGTTTACAGAGGGATTGACCATGAGGATGAAATGGTGGAACTCTTCAACCATAGTATTTACGATTTAGCGTCTAAAGCGCCCTCTATCGATACACCATTACATGGCTTTCTACCATTCAAACATATCGACCATTTACACCCCGATGCAGCCATTGCCATTGCGGCAGCAAAAGACGGTAAACGCATTACTCAGGAGTTATTTAAAGGTACGATTGGCTGGGTTGAATGGCAGCGGCCCGGTTTTGATCTTGGCTTGAAATTAAAACAATGCCTGGATGAGAACCCTGGAATCAGGGGGATTATGTTAGGTTCGCACGGTCTATTTACTTGGGGAGATACTGCGTACGAAAGCTATATCAATACGTTGGAGGTTATTGAAAGCTGCGCCGAATATCTAGAGCAGCATTATGGTAAAAAAGGGCCTATCTTTGGAGGCCAAAAAATAAGCAGTCTTCCTGCAGAACTTCGTAAAAAACAAGCCGCTGCTATTGCGCCCATACTAAGGGGGTTCTGTTCTTCTGAAAGACCTATGGTGGGCCATTTTACCGACGACGATCGTGTACTTGAATTTATAAACTCCAATGATTTAGACCGACTAGCACCCCTGGGTACAAGTTGTCCTGATCACTTTCTTCGCACCAAGATAAGTCCATTGGTTTTAGAACTGCCGGCTGACGCAGACTTAACGGATGTGGAGCAATTAAAAGTGAAGCTTAAACCTGCATTTGAAGCTTATCGCGCGATGTATGCCGATTATTATGAGACTTGTAAGCATCCCAATAGCCCGGCCATACGTGATAAGAACCCTGTTATTATACTGTTCCCCGGAGTCGGTTTATTCTCTTTTTCAAAAGATAAACAAACAGCCAGAGTGGCAGCGGAATTTTATATCAATGCCATTATGTCATGAAGGGTGCAGAGGCCATATCGGAGTATACCTCGTTACCTCGACAAGAGGCTTTTAATATCGAGTACTGGCTCTTAGAGGAAGCGAAGTTGCAGCGCATGCCAAAACCGAAAGCTCTCTCTGGTAAAATTGCCCTTATAACGGGAAGTGCAGGCGGTATCGGAAAGGCGATTGCCGTTAAATTTGTGGAAGAGGGAGCGGTGGTCGTTATCAATGATAATGATGGAGAGCGGCTAAAAAAAGCTGACGACGATTTTAAAGGTCGTTATGGAAAAGATGCTTATATCACGGCGAAGCTAGACGTAACCAACGATGCCGACATCGCAGCGGCTTACGATGCAGCAAATTTAGCCTTTGGAGGGGTAGATATTGTGGTTAACTGTGCCGGACTATCTATATCTAAACCGCTACAAGATCATACAGACAAAGATTGGGACTTACTTTATGACGTGCTTGTAAAAGGACAGTTTAAAGTAACGCAGCAAGGTGTAGCGATTTTAAGAAAACAGGAAATCGGAGGAGACGTTATTAACATCGTTAGTAAAAATGCATTGGTGTCCGGACCGAATAATGCGGGATATGGTTCTGCAAAAGCTGCACAACTACATTTGAGTAGACTAAACGCTGCTGAACTTGGTGGCGATAAAATTAGAGTGAATGTGGTAAATCCGGATGCCGTAATTTCAGATAGTAAAATATGGGAAGGTGCGTGGGCAGAGGGGCGTGCTAAAGCATATGGAATAAAAGTGGAAGAACTTCCTGCGTATTATGCAAAACGGACCTTGCTTAATGAGATTATCCTGCCAGAGGATATTGCCAACGCTTGTTTTGTGTTTGTAGGAGGATTACTTAATAAATCAACGGGCAATGTTTTAAATGTGGATGGCGGTGTGGCTATGGCATTTGTGCGATAAATTTGGAATATTAGCTAATTAGCCAATCGGTTAATTAGCTAATGGAAAAACTTGAATGGATTTAGTAAATTCACCTGCTAGTAGTGGCTAACTGATTAGGATTATGAATATAGAAAAGTATAAAATCGAGGAATATAACCAACAAGCAAAAGCGAAACACGTTCGCAAATTGGAAAGTTTGGTTGAAGATATAAATAACTACCATGAGGTTTTAGAGAAACTGATTGATTTTCAGATTGCCATTCCAAGTTGGGCGCTTGGATCAGGGGGAACACGCTTTGGGCGTTTTCCCGGTGGTGGTGAACCCAGAAGTTTAGAGGAGAAAATCGAGGATGTCGGATTACTACATGCCTTGAATCAATCGAGCGGTGCCATTTCTTTGCATATCCCTTGGGATGTGCCAAAAGATTATCAGTCTATAAAGGCCTTAGCGGCACAGTATGGGCTTGGCTTCGACGCGATGAACTCAAATACCTTTCAAGATCAGCCTGATCAAACCTTTAGCTATAAGTTTGGATCTATGCAGCATGTAGACGCTGCCGTTCGTAAGCAGGCAGTCCAGCACAATATCGAGGTCATACAGCATGGGATCGAACTTGGGTCAAAGTCGCTCACAGTTTGGTTGTCTGATGGATCCTGCTTTCCTGGTCAACTGAATTTTAGAAAGGCTTTTCAACGAACCCTGGAGAGCCTTCAGGAAGTGTATGCGGCGTTACCGGCAGATTGGAAAATTTTTGTTGAATATAAAGCTTTTGAACCCAATTTTTATTCAACAACGGTGGGTGATTGGGGCCAGTCGTTATTATATGCCAGTAAATTAGGGCCTAAAGCATATACCTTAGTTGATCTTGGACATCATCTGCCGAATGCCAACATTGAACAGATTGTTTCTTTGTTACTCATGGAGGGTAAACTTGGGGGCTTCCATTTCAACGATTCTAAATATGGTGATGACGATTTAACGGCCGGCAGTATCAAACCCTATCAATTGTTTTTAATATTTAATGAGCTGATTGAAGGTATGGATGCTCGAAAAATGAATCATGCAACTGACTTAGGCTGGATGATCGATGCCTCGCATAATGTAAAGGATCCACTGGAAGATTTACTACAATCTGTTGAGGCAATCATGTTGGCTTATGCACAGGCGCTTTTGGTGGACAGAAAAGCTTTATCCGCTGCACAAGAAGATAATGATGTTGCCAAAGCCCAGGAGATACTACAAGCGGCTTTTCGCACCGATGTTAGACCATTGGTAGCAGAAGCGAGGTTACGTGCAGGAGGTGCTTTAAATCCCATAGAATTGTATCGATCATTAAATGTTCGTGGAGAGCTGATCAGAGAAAGGGGCTCTAAGACAGTGGCCACTGGGTTATAAGTTATAGGTTCTAAGTAATAAGTTTTAAGTGATAGGTTTCGAGGCGTTCCGAGCTTATGACTTAAAGCGTAAAACTTAGAACCTATAACGTACAACTTAAAGCGTATAACTTAAAACGTATAGCCAACAACGATGAAGATACCGGTTATTGCCATATTTGATGTAGGAAAGACTAATAAGAAATTATTTTTGTTTGATGAACATTACAGGATTGTATTCGAACGTTCCGCTCGTTTTACTGAAACGGTAGACGAAGATGGCGATCCCTGTGAAAATCTTGCCAGTCTTCGCTTATCCGTTTTTGACTCCTTACATGAAGTATTCAGAAAGGATGAATTCGAGATTAAGGCTATCAATTTCTCAACCTATGGGGCAAGCTTCGTATATATTGATGAGAGTGGTAAACCCTTAACGCCGCTATATAACTATTTAAAGGATTATCCCCAAACCTTAAAAGATCAGTTTTACAAGCAATATGGTGGCGAGGAGAATTTCGCCTTACGGACCGCTTCGCCGGTATTGGGAAGCTTAAACTCCGGTATGCAATTGTATCGATTAAAGCATGAAAAACCGAGCATCTTTAAGCAAGTATATAAAGCCCTGCATTTGCCCCAATATATGAGTTTCCTAATATCGGGTAAGGTTTACAGCGATATGACAAGTATTGGTTGTCACACCAATTTATGGGATTTTCAGAAGAGCGGATACCACGAATGGGTAGAACAGGAAGGAATTTTAGACAAATTGGCGCCCATTGTACCTGCTGATTCAGTCTTTCAGGCCTCCTTTCCGGGTAATAACTATGCTGTTGGTGCGGGCTTTCACGACAGCTCAGCCGCGCTAATTCCTTATTTAGTAAGTTTCACTAAACCTTTTGTGCTCCTTTCTACGGGTACTTGGTGTATCAGTTTAAACCCTTTTAACGAAGAGCCGCTAACAAGTGAGGATTTAAAAGCTGATTGCTTATCCTATATCCACTACCAGGGAAAACCGGTTAAAGCTTCCCGTTTATTTGCCGGATATGAACATGAACAGCAAACCAAGCGAATTGCTGCCCATTTCAACGTGTCTACCGCCAAATTTAAAAACATTGCTTTTGATACGCATTTAGCCAATAAATTGCAAGAACAGACGGATCAATCGGCAGGGATGAGTCCTCAAGAAAGCTTGGCTATTTTCGGTAAACGAGATTTAGGAAAGTTTAGAACCGAAACAGAGGCTTACCATCAGCTGATGATCGATTTGGTGAACGCTCAAAAGATATCAACTACATTGGCTATAGGTGCATCTACCGTGAAAAGACTCTTTGTTGATGGCGGTTTTGGAAAGAATGTTATTTACATGAATCTGCTTGCTGAAGCATTCCCGCAAGTGGAGGTATTCGCAGCTTCTATGGCACAGGCAACAGCGGTCGGTACAGCTTTAGCTATCCATCAATCATGGAATAGCCTCCCTTTTCCGAACGACATCATTGAGTTGAAATATTATGCCCCGGTGAAAAAAGTAGCCTCTTAGCACAAAGATTAACATGTTGTCTTGGGTGTTAAATAGGAAACAGCAGTTTAAAGACAGTTCCTTGATCAGTATCGGATTCAACACTAAGGGCTATATGGTGATAATTGCAAATACTTTTTACAATGGTAAGCCCCAGCCCGTAGCCGCTGTTTTCGCCATCGGTCGACTTTTTGAATCGATCGAAAATAAACGGAATTTGTGCTTCCGGAATGCCAACACCTGTATCTCGAATGCTGATTTCATAACCGGGGATTAAAATACGATCGCTGATATATATACGGCCGTGCGCTCGGTTAAATTTGATGGCATTATTGATTAGATTATAAAACAGATGGAAGAGTAGATCTCTGTTCACGTTTGCTAAATTTTGATTGATGGTTAGGTTTACTTTGGTTTCAATTTGCTTTTCTTCCAGTTTTATTGCCAATTCCTCTAAGATTTCTCGAACCAATTCCAAAGGATAGACTAAGTCTTTTCTCGCAAATTGCGCATTGTCGATTCTTGAGATTAACAATAAAGAACTCGATATTTTTTTTAATCGAGTTAAGGTTTTCATCATTTCAACGATGTGTTGTGCGAACGGTTCTTCAAGCCCTTCTTCTGTTAGTAAATTTTCCATTTTGCTCTGGAGAACGCTGATGGGAGTCATCAGTTCGTGAGAAGCATTTGCTGTAAATTCTTTTTCTTTTTCAAAGGCTTCGTTTACTTGTTTCATTAAGAGTAACAACGATTCATCTAAGTATCTGAAGTCATAAGTACTTGTTTTTATTGAGATTTGTTGGCCTTTAAATGGAAATTTACGATTGAGTAACCGGGTCTTTATAATTTTATTTAGTGGCTGAATCAATAAACGCAAGAAGCTTAAATCAATTACTAAAGTAAAAGCAATTAATACAATCAAGGTATACAACGTGAAGCGCTGAAGTGGTTTGTTGTATTGTGTTATGCTGTTTACTGTCTTCCCTATTTCTAACAAGTAGGTTTGTCCTTTATCTTGGAAAGTATAGCTCAAGATACGGTAATTTAACGTGTCATGTTCTACAATGCGTTGAGACTCTTTTATATTGTCGATGTGCAGGTCGGCAGGCGCAGGTTCGATGGCAATGTACTCTTCTTTTAACATCGTATAGCTTCCGTATTCCTTATCGCCTTGTAAATAGTACTGCAATCCATTCTGCTCCAGATCGGCTAAGACTTTTGTCTTTTGCTGACCTAGGATGTAGTTTGTATATTCAGACGCAATTTGCTCCACAAGCATAGGCAACAGCAGAATAAAAATGATGACGATAATCAACTTTGAACTACTGATAAACAATAAAAGCTTGGTGGATAGTTTCATGATAGAAATCGTGATAAAACTTATTATCCCCTGATTCGATAACCGACACCGCGTACCGTTTCAAGCCATTCGGTACTTGCCCATAGACCGAGTTTTTTTCTAATATTCTTGATATGAGCATCAATGTAGTTTGAGTCATTATCATCTATAGCATAAGAACCCCAAATGTGCTCACTTAATTGCATTCTCGTTAAAACCCTATTCTTATTCAACAGCAAATAGCTTAGCAAATCAAACTCTTTCCGGGAAAGGTCAATCGGGTTACTATCAAATAGAACCAAGCGTTTCGGTAAATCAATACTGAAATCACCTAAGCGTATGAGTTCGTCCTGCAATTTGAATTTCCTTCGTGCAATAGCCTGCATACGCGATTGTAATTCCAAAAGATAAAAAGGTTTTGAAAGGTAGTCATCCGCACCTAGATCCAATCCTATGATCCGATCGTCCAAATTACCTCTTGCTGTCAATATTATATAAGCGGCCTCCTCATTATGTTTTTTTGCTTTCCGTAAAATATCCAGTCCATCCCCGTCCGGTAAACCTAAATCAATCAATATGAAATCATATTGATTCAAGGCGATCTTTTCAGCCCCTTCCTGATAGGTATGAGCTAAATCGCAAATATAAAAGGCCTTCTTTAAGAAATCAGCCATCTCATAGGCTAAGGTTTTTTCATCTTCTACAATGAGTACTTTCATAGTGCGGCTTTAAAATTGATAATAAAAGGCCAATCCAAAAAAAGATTGTGCACGTTTTATTGCTTCATCTGAAGGGACCAAAAGCGATAATTGATAGCTTAATTCTATTAAATAACTACTACGACTATAACTTAAAGGCAGTTTAGCGTTGTATGTAAGCATGGAAAAGGATTTAGATGGAATATATTCGGTCACCCCTCCTGAATTTCCCGGGTTTGTTGGCGGCTTCCCATTTCCTTTATCCTGCCCACGTTGGTTCTTAGCTCGTACATAGGTCTCATAGTAATTTCTCGTTCCTGCTACCAATTCTATAGAAGGTTCTATGCTAATCAGATCTTTATCATCAAATAGGTTGCCCAGACTCGCGTCCTTGGAGTTGGAAAGCGTTAAAAAAATGTCTTGTTCATCTCCAAAAGCATAATCGACATCCAAGGCACTCTTAAACCAAGGCCAGTGATAACTTAACGAGCCATTGAGGTTATTCGTGAGCGATGCTTGAAGCAAAGGGGAATTGGTGGGATAAAACGATCGTGTATAAGCTAAACCGCTCGATATCTTTTCGTTGAAATTGTAATCGTAACCTATGCCTAGATCGGTTCCGGAAATTCCGGATCCGTAATTTAAAAATTTGTATGAACTGGCAGAAAAATATAATCCAAAGGGTAAACGAACTGTTGCATTTAGTAAGACATAAGGCAGCTTCTCATCCGTAACTTGCCCATAATAATTAATATTGCTGTTATAAAGTGCTGCAAAAGTATAGCTTGCGCTTGCTAAACTATCGTTGATTTGCCTAGCTTGCAAGTGCGAAAAAATTAAACAAGTGAATACAATCGAAATAGCTAATTTCATCTGATGCTAATCATTTAATGCTTCTTAATTTTTGGTCGAATCACTTTTGGTTTAACTTTTATATTCGGTTTTACTTTAACAGGTGCGTTTTGTTTCTTCGCTTTTGGTACTTGCTTTACCTCCACTTGCTGTTTAGTTTTTTCCGGTTTCTTATTCTTTCCTTTATCGTCCTGTTGTCTATTAGATGCAATGGAGTACTCATCATTTACCGAATTTGTAACTTCAGGTAATGTGGGTACTGTAAATGCATGGCAAATAGAGGCGTTTAAAAAGAACAAAAATACGGTATGCAAGTGATAGTGCCTCAACATGAGCTTATGATTTTGATAATTCAGAACCCATTTCTGAGTCCTATTAACAAAGATCTGTTCTTTGTATGAAAAATAAATGAAATGTCGAAATAAAAAAGATTTAAAATTTCATGTTGTTTTCATCTTGTCTCCTCAATTTTGAATCAACATCTATTTATGGGAAACATGTTTAAGCAATAGGGTGTGCATGTTAAACGGATGAAACAAGCGCACACACCGAAGGAAACATAAAAAACAGATCGTATGAAAACGAAAAACGTTTATTTAGCATTAGGAATAGCAATTATAGGACTTTTAGCCTTTGCCGGCTGCGATAAAAACGATGATAGTGCCGGGGGCGGAACAACTAGGGTAGAGGTACGTATGACAGATGCTCCAGGTAACTTTGATGCAATCAATTTACATGTCAAAGAAATTGTATTAAAGTCGGACGAACGATCCTATACTTTTGCCGCTGAAACGGGTTTGTTTAATATTCTCGATTACAGAATCGGAACCGCCAATCCTGATATTTTGGTGGCTTCAGGTGAAATGCCCAGTGGCGACATTACTGAAATCAGGTTGGTGCTTGATGACGGAAATACGATAGTTGTAGATGGAACGGAATATGCATTAACAACACCAAGCGGCCAATCTTCCGGTTGGAAAGTAAAATTGACAGAAAACCCTGTCTTGGTGCCGGGAGTGACTTATACACTTTTATTAGACTTCGACGCGGCTAAGTCCATTGTGCAAACCGGAAATGGAAAATATCTACTAAAGCCTGTTGTTAGGGGAGTGACGGCGGCTACCTCTGGACTTATATCCGGTTCCGTATCACCGATAGAAAGTTACCCCGAAGTACTTGCTATTCAAGGTACCGATACCGTGGGAACCGTTGCCGATCCATCAACAGGCGCATTTACAATCGGAGGTTTAGCTGCGGGAACTTATTCGCTGAAAATTGTTCCGCAGGATACTCTTGCCTTTCCTGATAGCACGATTGCTAATGTATCTGTTTCACTTGGTCAAAATACCAACATGGGTGTTATCAACTTAGAAAATTGATAAACGCGGAGCAGGCAGCCGACAACTAAAAAAAATAAAAATGAAAAAGCTATTATTACTTGTCATTTTAGTGACAATAGGGTTTATACCAATAAAGTCCGCAGCACAGGTGCAAGTAAGCATCAATATAGGATCACAGCCTCTCTGGGGCCCCGTAGGATATGATTATGTCGATTATTATTACTTGCCGGAAATTGAGAGCTATTATTACGTGCCATCCAGACAGTTTATTTATCTAAGCAATGGATCCTGGGTTTTCAGTTTAAATCTACCTCCACGATATAGAGGATATGATCTATACACGGGATATAAGGTAGTGATGAACCAGCCCCGACCTTATATGTATTTTAATAACCATAAGGTTAAATATGTTAAATATAAATCGAATCATTCGCAAGGAGTGATTGCACGGAGTAATAATCCTAAATACTATGTTGTAAAAGGACACCCAAAATACATGAAAGCCGGAAATGGGGGCAAGGGGAAAGGGAACAATCTTATTAAAAAAGGTGGCGGCCAGCACAAGGGACATGGCGGTCACGGACATAGTAAATAAAAGTCCCTATTCTAGCTTTGTGCCATTGCACCTGGCCTAATTTTGGCCGGGTGCATATGGTTTTGCTGACTTGGACCCCGTTGCTTTTTTGACCTGGCCCGGAGGCACTTTTCCACTTCTGCCTGCGGTTCTTGTGGTATAACAGGAACTAAATAAAAGTATGCTAGACAATGTGAGTAAGAAGTAAATCTTTTTCATGGCGTTATTTTTAGCACTTCTATCGAATATAGTGCCAAAAATAAGTTAACTCAAAATCCCCGCGCTTATATATTCCTGCTCTCTAACATCCGGGATGTTATTGCTGATCAACCAACTCTTGAATAGGTTTTCATCCGGGGCAATGTAATGTACAATGCTGCCATCCGTTAAAAGCAAAGTGAAAAGTTCTAAATTACTTATATATCTTTTTATTTTATAGGCTGGATATTCAAATCCGTCCAAATTGGTAAAGGAAGTTTCCATAAGCCAGCGATCATTTAATTTTAATTATAGCCTCTAAATTATTGGTTTTGTTTTGTAAATAGCTGATAAATAAAAAGTTGGTCAATTAACGCGAAAGTGTGTGTATAGCTGTTAAGAGCTTTCCTAGCTTTCAAGAAAATCTGAGTTATTGGGTGACCTTTTTTTACCACAGTTTGCGCAGAATTGTATTTTTTGGCTAAAAAATGTCCATTGATCGTAGCCCTTCACCAAATGATAGGCATACCTCGCCTAATCAAAAAAGCCAATCATTTTGTTTAGTGATTTACTTGATAAATGGTATCTTGCCTTATCAGCTAGCAGCTAGTTTCTTTAACATTCATATGAAAGAATTTTTAATTGTATATAGCACTTTCGTCGCTTTGTTTTTCCATAGTCCTGTTTTTGCCCAACAGTCCCAATTGATTCATTTTGTACAACCTTTGGCAGGAACCGCGGTTAGCGGCACTGACGCAGCAAAAAAGCATAGTGAGGCTAGCTCCGAACAATATGCCAATACAATCCCGGCAGTAAGTACACCGTTTGCTATGACTCAATGGACGGCTCAAACAAGAAAGACGGAACAGAAATGTGTAGCTCCTTACTATTATAGCGATTCGTTAATCAATGGTTTCCGAGCGAGTCATTGGCTAAGCGGTTCTTGTACGCAAGACTATGGTAGTTTCAGTGTAATGCCTGTTAGCGGCTCTTTACAGAAGGCGTTGCGACAGGCATCGAGCTCCTTTTCACACAACAATGAACAAAGCACCCCGGCTTATTATCAGGTAACACTCGATCGTTATCAATTGCTTGTAGAATTAACCGCTACTGCAAGATGTGGTATAATACGGGTCACTGCCCAGAAAAGTGATAGTGTTTATTTGCTAATAAATGCAAATAGCGATCAACATCAAGGGCAGTTGCATTTTGGAGGAAAGGGAAAAGTTCTTGGAAAGAACCCGGTTCATCGTATTTATCAGGGATGGGGTGAATATGCGGGATTCGATGGTCATATGTGTCTAATAACAGAGAGCGTACCATCAATTAGCGGGAGTTTTCATCAGGGTAAGATACAAAAAAGTGTTCTGGGTAGAAGTGACGAGACGAGTGGTATTTACCTGGGGTTTTTTCTAAAAAAAGGAGAGAGTATTTGCTTTAAAATAGGTACTTCCTTTACTGATATAGCCGGCGCCGAACAAAATCTAAAAGAGGAAATTCCCTTTTGGGCATTCGATGAGGTTAGGCAAAAAACAACAGATTTGTGGGAACAAGCTTTGGGAAAAATTGTGGTAGAGGATAATGACCTACAAGGCAAGCGAATCTTTTATACAGCCATGTATCACGCGATGCAACATCCACGCTTGTTTAATGATGTTGATGGCAAGTATCCCCGGTTTGCAGGAAGCAGCGGGTATGCACTGGCCGGACCAGCTGATTATTATGACGACTTTTCAATGTGGGATATCTATCGTGCACAGATACCCTTACTGGAAATTATAGAGCCGGAATTGGTGAATAATTTTGTGAGCTCCCTCATCAACAAGGGCGCACAGGGCGGATGGATGCCGATTTTTCCTTGCTGGAATAGTTATACTGCCGCCATGATCGGCGATCATGCCACGTCGGTCATTAGTTCAGCTTTTCTTAAAGGAATCGGACGGACCGACCCTTATGAAGCTTATGCGCTCCTTCGTAAAAATGCATTTATTGTGCCTGATACGGTCAGTTATCATGAGGGTAAAGGTAGACGCGCTTTGGCAACTTACCTGCAATATAATTATATTCCAATGGAGGATAGTGTGCCAATTGCCTTCCATAAAAAAGAGCAGGTGAGCCGAACACTGGAATATGCTTATGATGATTATGCATTGGCTATGTTCGCAAAATCTATCGGACAAACTGCAGATTATAAGCGGCTGCTCGCACGGGCAAAGAATTATGAAAACGTGTTCGATAAAGAGACGGGGATGGTCCGCGGACGCTATATTAATGGAACATGGTACAAACCATTCAATGCAAATAAGAGGGAACCCTATATTACGGAAGGAACACCGCACCAATATACATTTTATGTGCCTCAGGATATCCCGGGTCTCGCTAAATTGATGGGAGGACGAGACGTATTGAAAAATAGTTTAGATAGTTTATTCTCAAGCGGAGGCTATTGGCACGGCAATGAACCGGGGCACCAGATTCCCTTTCTCTATAATTTTACAAGTTCGCCGTGGAAGACACAGGAACGTGTAAGGCAGCTTTTAAAGGAAGAATATACGGACGGGCCGGGCGGACTCAGTGGGAACGATGATGCCGGGCAGATGTCGGCCTGGTATGTTTTTGCCTCGCTTGGCTTTTACCCGGTGGATCCGATCTCAGGTAGTTATCTGTTGACAAGCCCTTTTTATAAGAAGTATGAAATGTTGCTGCCTGACGGTAAAAAATGGATAGTAACTTGTGATAAAGATCCCGAAGACCATCCCTATATCCGTTCGGTTAGTTTAAATGGACGAGATCTCCGAAGGAACTATATTAAATACGAAGAGATCATGCAAGGCGGCAATTTGAAATTTCAATTGGCAAAAAAGCCCACGCAATGGGGAAGTACTGAAAAAGAACAAGTGCAGGGACTCAGCATTAGATGAAAAAAAGGCCCTTTCTCTTGTAGAGAAAGGGCCGAATATTTGTAACTTCTCAAAGAAGTTAGTAATTACTTAACACCTGTTCGGGTATCCCACCACATTTGTTGGCCCCAAGCGTAATCAGAGACATTGCTTAATACTACGTCTAGATTTTCTCGATTAAAGAGATACTCATTGTTTGGATACGGAATGCGGAAGGGCTGGTCATTGTGCGCGTCGCCGTATATTGAGTTTAGCGATGGATAGTTCGTCGAAGGTATTCCTGTTCTACGATATAGCGCCCAAGCCTCGAAATTATCTTTGAAAAGTGCAACCCATTCATCCCACCAGATGCGCTCTTTAGTATTATCCCATTTGCCCTTCCCCGCAAGGTAGGCTTCGGTAGCTGCTTGGCTAATGCCGTTATCTTCCATTGATAACCGTACGGCGTTTTCGTATGCCTCTTGTGCGCTAATGCCTACATTATAACCCAGCATAGCGGCCTCTGCCATAATATAATAACTTTCACAAGATTTGAAAAAAGGTGTAAAGCCCGCGGCATTCTTCATATAACGGTCGCCTATGTATGAAATCCGGGTTAATACAGGAGGAGGAGTCTTTGCACCATTCTGATAGCCACGATATTCCCCATCCGAAGCAACATTGGCCACGCTGGCAATCCGTGGATCTTCCATTTCTTTTAGGTGATCAATAAAAATATCGGCCATGCCAAAGTTATTTACACGCGAATCCCCGGTATACCCAGTTTCATACCATGGTTCATAATATGGTGCTGCACCAGGCCAGTATAAATAGCAATTAGCCGCATTAGAATTGATTACAGGATATTTCTCGGGTTGCGTGCAAATTTCTTCAATAGTGCTCTTCGCTAAATCTGGGGCAACACCCGAAATATGGATAGCCATACGAAGTCTTAAAGAATTGCAAAAGCGTTGCCATTTTTCCATGTCACCTTGGTAGATAAAATCACCTTCTCCAACTTCATCAGTACCGAAACCTGTGGCCATTTCATCTGCAATGGCTTTTAAACTAGCCATCACTGCGGGATAAATATCCTCCTGTTTGTCATATTTCGCTTTTAATATACTACCTTCTTCTTCAGCCCCCTGAAGCGCTTCCGAATAAGGAACGTCCCGCCAACCATCCGTTAAATATTGCCACATATAACATTGCCACAAACGGGCAACTAAGCGAATATTTTTGTACGCATCGGCAGCTTCTTCCGTTTTAGCCAACAGATCCTTTAATTGTGTATTGTTATAATAGCAAGCATACCATCGGTTGCCATAACCATTATTGGTAGGGACAAGCCCTCCGAAATAGTCCAAATACTGTATTTTGACAATATAGCCAGCAAAAGTGCCATAGCCATCAATATCCCCGCCAAACTGTTCCCCGGAATTTCGTAAAACGTTTGCGAGCATATTCGTTGGTGGTACATCCGGTAGTGCATCCGGATCGGTGTTGACTTCGTCAAAAGTTCTGGAACATCCACTTATCGCCGTCATTATTGCAACGATAGCTACTGTCATCAATCTATTTCTAATTTTCATGATTTTTCTTTGTTAAAATGTAACGCCTAACTTCAATCCAAAACTACGGGATGTAGGTACGGACGCTTGTTCAAAGCCTACACCGCGGCTATCGCTCGACACACCTCCGGTTTCAGGGTCAAGACGCATGGTATTCGATTTATGTACCCAGAGTAAGGCAAGATTAGAGCCGATAAGCGAAATATTCGCCCGTTTAATGCCTTTAAAACGCTGAAGGTATTTTTGCGGAACGGTATAAGTGATGGAAGCTTCACGAAGTTTCAAGAAAGACCCGTCGAACACATACATTTGATCGATACCCCCTGATTCATACCATGTTTGAGCATCCGTAGCGATGGTGTTCTGTACCCAAGATCCGTCCGCTGCTTGCATAGCAAAACGTTCGTTAGGCATGACATCTACACCAGCTACAATGGCTCTTTCACGCACACCATTTTCAGCGGTAATTTCTGCAGTTCCCGCTACATAGCTATGCGCCATGGTTTGCGACCAAATATCCCCTCCCTTACGCATATCTAACATGAACCCGAAAGAAAAGTCTTTAATGGTAAAATCATTACGCCAGCTTAACAGGAAATCAGGATTGATATTTCCCAAATTCTGACTAGCTTTACTTCTGACCAAACCATCAGAGGTTACTTTTATCGCACCTGCCATGGGGCCATCCTCCACACGATCATATCCGGGACCCACCAACATACCCCAAGGCTCTCCGGCTCTAGCCATTGTGGCAATCCCCCAAGTCCAGCCAATCTGATAATCGTTAACGCCTAGTTGTGGATATAGCTCAATTACCTTACTTTGGTTTTTAGCAAAATTAACCGTGCTTCGCCAATTTAAACCGGTCTCTTTTTTAATAATATCGCCATACACCATAATTTCAACACCTTTGTTTTGTATCTCACCGGCATTTAAAACCATGCGGTTAAAGCCTACTACATTGGACGTATTCACATTTAGAATCTGATCCACGGTTTTTTTGTAGTAGTAAGTGAAATCGGCGTGTAAGCGGTTATTTAAAAAGCCTAATTCCGTTCCTACCTCCCAGGTAATAGTGTTTTCAGGTCTTAAGTTCTTATTTGGATAAGTCATACTCTTATACATTTGCGCTACACCGTCAAAAGAATTGTTTTGCGCATAGTAATACAGCTGATTCTGATAAGCTGAGGTCCCTGCACCAATTTCGGCCCAACTGCCACGTAATTTCCAGAATGACAGGACTGTTCCGCTTAGACTAGGAAAGCTTGTAGTAGGCAGCCAAGTTAAACTAAGTGAAGGATAAAAGAAGTCGTCTTTTACGGTTGAGCTCCAATCATTACGCAAACTAGCATCGAGGTACAATTGCTCTCTCCAGCCTAGTGATGCAGACCCATACACGGAATTCGATCGGATATGTGTATGATCCATTTCGGTAATCGCGTCTCCTTTTTTATTGGCAATAGTATAGACTCCCAATACGGTTAACGCATCGGCGCCTTGCATTGTTCTTGACCATTTCGCATCTCGATAGTTGACTCCCGCCATGGCAAATAGGCTGAAATCGTTTAGTTGTTTATTGAAAGATGCAATAAAATCCAGGTTTAACTCCGTGTTATCCTGTTTGATGTCTCTGAACATGCCCTCCCGATAAGAGGTGTTGTAGTAATTCTTTTCCAACGCTTTTGACCCATAGTAGTCAAATCCCATTCTACCTTCAAATTTTAAAAATTCAAAAGGTTGATAATACATGGAGGTTTTTCCGAAGAACCGATCCCGTTGAAAGCTATTGGTGTTTTCATATACATTAAAAAAGGGATTGATATGGTAGCTTTGGTTCCAGTTATAATAGGTATAATCGCCTTTCTCATCCCGCTGATCCCAGTTAGCTTTTAAGCTCGCCATATTAACCTGGCGGCCAGACCAAATGAACCCGTTGATTGGGTTATTTCCTTCGTAACCTTGGTTTAGCAAATTATCACTTTCGGTTCTTGAATAATTACCCATCACGTCGTAGGAAACCTTGTCACTAATATTCATGTTATTATTCAATTGTAAACTGTACCTCCGTTGGTCTGTATTTGGAACAGTACCTTGTTGATTTCTGTACGACATTGATACGCGCGTACTTGATTTATCCGTACGAGAAAGTAATGATACGTTATGATTCATTGAATAGCCGGTGCGTAAAAATTCCCTCACATTATTTGGGTGTGAAATCCAATCGGTTGCTTGGCGCACCCCATCAATTACCGGGCTGTCAAATTGGGGTAACTTTAAGCCTATATCCAAACGAGGGCCCCAAGATTCGTCGAAGCCATCATTGACACTGTTTTCATCATTTCCGGTGCCATCTACATATCTAAAGCTTTTTTGAGCAGCATAATCTTGATAGCTCAAACCGTCTTCGTCTAGACCGTAATGGTACTCGTCACCGTCATGCCCTTGTCCATATAAATTCTGGAGCTTAGGGTAGGTGTACGCGCGATCAAGGGTAAAATTACCATCATAGGATATGCTCACGCCATGGTTGGCATTTTTGCCTGATTTGGTGGTGATTAAAATAACACCATTTCCTGCGCGCATACCATAAAGGGCCGCTGATCCACCTTTTAAAACATTAATCGATTCAATATCCTCTGGATTGATATCATTCAACCCCGAACCGTAGTCAACCCCTTTATAGGTGTTATCGCCCGAGCGCTGGCTATCACCATTAATTGGTACCCCATCCACTACTATAAGTGGCTGCTGATCACTGTTTAATGACGAATTTCCACGGACTGAAATGCGTGAAGAAGCACCAACCGTTCCGCCGAATTGATTCACTTGCACACCTGCTACTTTGCCCGAAAGTGCACCTGTAACGCTTAGCTGTCCGGATTTCGTCAAATCTTCTGACTTTACTTCCTGAACTGCGTATCCTAGAGACTTCCGCTCTCTGGTAATACCAAGTGCAGTGACCACCACCTCATTTAATGTTTGCTCGTCAGCATTTAATACGATTTCTAATGTGGTTTGTTTTTCAATGGTTATTTTCTTTTTTTCGTACCCGATGGCGGTTACGTTTAAAACAGTTGGACCGTCATAAGTAACGGAAAATTCCCCATTAGGTCCTGTTGATGTTCCTGTTCCATTTGCTAATGTAATGGAAACTCCCGGGATTGGCTTTTGTTCGCTGTCTACCACCCTTCCTCGCAGAAGCGTCTGCGCATAAAGAGTAGTAGACAAGAAAAAGCAAAAAACCAAAAAGGTAAAGATCTTTTTTCTCATGGTGTTTAGTTTTTGTTGAATTGGGTTGATCTTTTTATTTTTTTTAAAAAGTACAGCTCAAATTTATCGTTCTGAGTTAGCTGTTTTTAATCGGATTTTAACCTAAATTTATCTAATTTTAACCTTATTTTAATGTGGGGTTATTGAGAGAAGGTGCGATTGTGGTTTGGATTGGTGCTTCTATAGTGTCTGTGGTACTTAATTTGGGTGTTTTTCTGTTTTTTGTGATAGGTTTTTGTTTGTTTTTGAGATATTTTGTGCTATACGTGTGCATTTTCTTTATGCTAACCCTTATATAGTGAATTGTTAATACGTTTTAGCAGAAAAAAATTTAAAAGAATATAGAAAAGCATGCCTGTTCCGGTCGTACTGAGTACTGATAACAAATGTCAATTACCGGAAAGAGTTAATGGAGTTAAAGTAATCTCGCCTATAAGGCCGGATGGTTTTGGTGTCCAATTTTTCGCTGTAAATTTTCCATCTTCGCCCATATTTTTTTTCTTCCGTGCGTTAAAATTTGTATTGTAGAAAATTCGCCACTGAACGTTCCTTTTATCGAGATCAGCAATTCGGTTAGCCATAAGATTCGATACCTTTATCTCCAATTCATCATTGCCTTTCAGTTGATCACTTGGAATTTCTAAACTGTAGGGTGTGCTGAACAACGTTGTTAGATATCTACCATTTAAGTATACGGCAGCACTTTCGTGTACCTCGCCAAGATCCAAGCGCCAGGCATCAGCTTTAGTAGGAAGTGCCGGGATTTTTGTTTTATAGGTTGCGGTTCCTGAAAAGCTTGTATAAGCTTCTCCATAATCTGTCCACGATTGCAATTCTTTTGTGTATAGGCTATTTGGAAGCGTGGGACCACCTTTTATAAAGTTTATTTGCCAGTCTTTTGCGAGTGTAATCGCATCGCCACTCACTTCATAGTAAGGGTAATGGTTGCCTTTGTAGCTGCCTTTAAAAGTTTCTAATACGATCGATTCAGCTGGTTTCAATTGAAGGTAGATTTCTACCTGATTCCCATGCCGACGTGTCTTGGCGTAACCATCGATACCTGTCATCAAATTATATAAGGCAGCCGACTGATAGTCCGCATTTAAGGTAATCCAACCTTCAAAAAGCGACTGCAATGGATTGTGAATAAAATAATAATAGTTACCATCTTCTTTCACCCTCCGGATGCTTTGAAGTCCAACGGCATATATCCTTTCCGGGACAACGTCGGTATGCCCGCTTAAGTCAACCAACCCTTCGCTCAGGACGATTTGGCCTTTTCCATATTTCGCTATTTGGCTGCCTTGATATCCTGTGAAAGCGAGCTTTTCTTTTAGTAACTGCATTCGTTGCCTAGCTTCAGTCAAATTGGCGAAACCTGGTATGTCAGTTGGCAAGTTTTTGTGAAACACAATGCTTGCTCCCTTTTGCGCAAGCATCATTAGCTTTTTAAAAGTCGCGACAGGCATATGGTGTGTTTCAGGCACTACAATGGTTTTATAACTATTGCCACCAATAAGCAAAGCGGTATTTTGGTACTCAACATCCAATAACTGCTTATCACTAATGGCGTCCCAACTATAACCGTGCTCACTTAAATAAGTTCCGCAAGCTTTTAGTGATAGTTCATCAAAGAAGCGGTTGGAATGAAAATGATGGAGCATACTTTTGCCCGTTTCAGACCAAAGATCGGATACACCAAAATAAAGTAAGATATCGTTCGAGGGTTTGCCGGCTTGTAGGAAGGCCTGTCCTCTTGCTACATATTGATTAAAAGCACCGAAATGATCCCAAAGGCTATTATTAGGTGTAAAATGTACGGCCGCGTAAAAAAGCCATCCGGGCCATGTAGCGTCTTGAGGAGAATAGGCAGTGCCATGATAAAATACATGATTAACACCGGCAAGCCACAATTTATCAATGGCTGTTTTGACATCTCCTAAGTTCGATTCAAAATGCTCGTTTAACCAGGTAGCCGATTCGGAAGAAATTAAGTTCTTTCCTGTCACATGCCCTGCGGACGGAGCACTTTTGAGATTGACGATATCTGTACCTTCAATTTCCGGAATGTCACTGGCTGCATATAAGTCAAGTACATTAGCCGGTGAGCCATGCGCTTGATTGCGGATCCCCTTTCCTTGTTTAGCGGCCCAACGTTGCCAATTTTTGGTGTATACTTCCAATAATAGATCACTAACAGTAAGTCGGTAGTCGTACAATATTCTTTTATTTTTCTCTTCGGTGTCAATTCCCAGCAAAGCCGGGATATGTTGGCGGAGGTCATACCCTCGCATTTTTTTAAATGCTGTAAAAAAGTCGGGTGTCCAATTTGCCTGTCCTTGTGCATCGTCTACTTCATATGAATCATTAAAGAAATAACGGAGGTAACTCAAATCATATCCTTTAAAGGCTTTGTCAAATTGGAGCAGATATTTTTCAAGTGCTTCTGCCGAAAAGTGATCGATCACGTTGCCTTCGCCGCCTGGTCCTGCACGTTCCACCATTTTTCCATGGTCGCCTTGAAAAAGAGCACATACTAGCCATTTGCCATTCGGAGCAGTCCACTCCAACCTGCCATTTATCACGTTGTCGGTTAAATCAATAACCTCATCAAAGCCTTGGCTAGTTATTTTATTGGCAGTTACCGAAATGAGTGGGAGTTCTTTTTCAAAACGTACCTGATCAAAAGCATAGGCTTGTAGATTGTTGTTGGCGGTGATGGGGTCTTTTAGCTCCCTTATGTCAACCTTCTTATCACCGGCAGTACGTACAAGTGGTTTCTGTACATATTTTATAGATTCCGTTACCTTTTGCCCGCCTTCAATAGTAAATGTTTTTGAAACCATATTTTTACAGGCGATTGTTTCATCGACCCACGGACCGCCGAAAGGCCAGCCGGAAGCGTTGGCTAAATCGACTCCTAAGCCCAGCCTTTTTGCTTCCTGTAAAGTGTAGCTTAATTTGTCCATCCAAGCGGGTGAGAGAAAATTGATAAATTGGTCTTCCGCTCCATGCACACCATAAATCGGTGTTATTTCCACGCCACCCAATCCTGCTTGTTTATAGGCTTCAAGGGCAGCCGTTAAGTCCTTTTCCGTAACGGCATTGCCGAACCACCACCATCGCGTCCATGGCTTTACTTCTTGTTTAAGTTCGGGCCAGTGAATTCTTCCATTTTCTTTTTCCTTTATCGGTTTTTCTATACGAAAACTGAAAAAAGCAGCTGCCATTACGAGCAACAGAATTACTTTTCGGGATATACTTAAAAATGGTTTGAACATCACGAGCTTTCCTGGTTTATACTAAAAATGACACAATAATTTTTGTCTTATTCCCATCCAAGTGTGCACTTGCCCACAGCGTAGAACTTTTTACCATTCTTGGACGTCAGCGCTGTATAAATAACCGTAAAAGTACCGTCTTCTTCTTCAATGGCGCAAAGTGGTGTACGCATGGCATGATCCCCCGGGTCTCCCCAAAGATTCTTTTGAGATTGTACTTTGATGCGTGTCTCATGATTCCAATGTATCCCATCCTTTGAAAGGCTGTAGCCGATTTCTTGATCACCAAATGAGTCAAAAACGGTTAAATAACGTCCGTCTTTCAACTCAGTAACCTGAGCATTTTCGTTAAAAATCTCCGTTAAAGGGATCGGATTATGTCCTTCCGGC
Source organism: Olivibacter sp. 47 (assembly GCF_030372825.1). Lineage (NCBI taxonomy): Bacteria > Pseudomonadati > Bacteroidota > Sphingobacteriia > Sphingobacteriales > Sphingobacteriaceae > Olivibacter > Olivibacter sp. 47. The sequence continues at coordinate 1,863,707 of NZ_JAUCNR010000001.1, read as the reverse complement.
ATTCTTGTCCAAGGCCCACTCAGCTTGGTTGCCGTTGCCATACCGGTAGGCCACGGTCCTTGGGGTACATGATTGTGCCCGTCGTAAAAAGCATACCATCGATCACCCACTTTATAGGGATTAAAGGTCGCTACGGCCTGCTGACCTTCCCACGGTTGCGAGTTTTCATCCGGTTGTAGCACGATACCCATATCGGCATAAGGGCCGGCAATACCTTTGCGGCCGGGTATAACTGATTTGGCTCGCCAAATCCGGCCCGCATAGTCATTTCCCTCGATCTCGTCTTTGGTTTTATCGCCTGCGCGATAAGCTACATAAAAAATGTTCCAGGCATTTTCATCTTCGTTAAATTCAACCGCGGTGACCCATACTTCTGATCGCGGATTGGATGGGCTCCGTCCGGGAATACTTTCGACGAGTGTAGATTGGCGTTTCCAATGAATAGCGTCCCCACTTGTCCAATAAGCAATTCGCATATCCCGATGTGGCCGTTCAAACATCTCATTAATAAACATATGATAAGTACCATCGATTTTTACCACTTGTCCTGTTTCAAAGCCTGCCCGATTTTTACTGGATAAAACATCAGGGTGGTTTGGACCAATGACCGGTTGCTCAAACTCTCCGATACGTTTTAAGCGAATCTTAGATAACTCGTCCTTTCTAGTAGCTTTCACCGTTTGCGATAATGCGATGTCGGTACTGCTGAATACTAAAATGGTCAATAAAATTAAGTGACGTATTAATAACAAGGTGTTTTTATTCATGATCAGGTCAACGCTACGATCTTAGGATTATAAAGCCATTGGTTATCTTTCAAAAGAAAGATTTTCCAAGCTTAAATCCATCCTGTACTGTTATGCATTCTTATATCGTGAACTCCGGAATCGTTTGCGTAGATTTTTTATGTGTTTAAGCGCTCCTCTGCTAAAACGTTTCCTTTTTTTTCTTGATCCATTTACACGTATAATCGTTAAAAAAACACAGGATGGGGCAGGTTGCGCCAACTCAACAAATATTGTTCTTTCGTTAGTAAATGTCTCGCTAACATTTATTGAGACACACCAAAACCAATTATTTTATGAAGAAAAACCTATTGCAACCGAATGCTTTGTTAACCCTGTTGCTTGGCATTTTCTTAATGCTTATTACTGCTCGAAGTTTTGCCCGGCAAAGCACCCCGATATCCGGGCAGGTAAAGGATGCTTCAAGTGGAGAGCCCCTGCTGGGAGTAAGTGTCTTTTTAAAGGGAGGTACCACCCAATCAAAGACAGATGACAAAGGAAATTTTGTTATTTCAGCCGAACGTGGTCAAACCCTTATATTTAGGTATGTAGGCTACGACGAAGTTCAACAAGCTATTGTTAATTCGACCATGCAAGTCGTGATGGCGAGCAACTTACAACAACTGGAGGAAGTTGCCGTGGTAGGCTACAACGTCGTCAAGCGTGAAAATTTGACCGGTGCTGTTGCTAGTATAGGCAGTAAACAGATTGAGCAGCTACCTGTCCAAAATCCCTTGCAGGCCATGCAAGGACGAATTGCGGGCGTCGATGTAACTGCCAATGCGCGCCCTGGTGAAATGGGAAGTATCCGGGTACGTGGTAATCGGTCTTTGCTGGCTACTAACAATCCTTTATATGTGGTAGATGGCATCCCGTTATCAGCCGGTGGGATTGATGCCATTAACCCGCATGATATTGAAACGATCGATGTGCTAAAGGACGCTTCCGCAACAGCCGTTTACGGTTCCCGAGCGGCAAATGGTGTCATTATGATCACAACAAAAAGAGGAAAGCAAGGGACCGCACAAATTAATTATAACGTTATCAATACATTTGAACGCATTAACGATCTGAACACCGTGTTCAATGCGGGTGAGTATGCAGAATATCGACGTAATGCTTTTCGTTCGGTTTCTACCACAAATGCTACAACGGGTTATACTACCCCGTATCCAAATCCTGTACAGGACAAAAGAATATTGGGCGTTGACCCCTATGCCTGGGAAAGCATTGCAAAGGGGTATACGTGGGTAGATAAGGATAATCTGATTGCTCAAATGCGGCCTACTACCGCTGAGGAGAAGGCGAAGTGGGGCGTTGATGAAGTACCCATGTATGATGCAAGCCAGGTTCCTACCACAGATTGGACCGATTATGTCACGCAGACAGGATTTACAACTGATCACACCCTGGGAGTGTCCATGGGATCTGATAAGATGACTGCTAATTTTACGGGTGGATATCTTAATCAGAAAGGGACTAATAAGGGGCAAGATTATAAACGCTATAGCGGAAGAGTGGGTTTGGAGCTCCGTCCAACAAATTGGTTTACACTGGGAGCGTCGATTAATGGCACATGGTCTGTTCAAAACTACGGCTATACCGGATCCGGGAGTCGGGCTGCTAATGCCATCTATGGTGCGGCACAAGGTATGCTACCCTATGCGGTGCCTTATGATAACCAGGGCAACTACATTTACCTGCCGGGCGGCGACATCAATATTGTAAATCCTATTTTGGAACATGAATATGTAATTAATGAACGAACGGCTTTGCGTGCCCTGGGAAGTTTTTATGCAGAACTCAAATTATTCGATGGTTTGAAATATCGTATGAACTATGGGCCTGATTTTAGAAATTTCCGTAATGGCCAGTTCCAAGATGCCCGCTCTATACTTAGAGGAGGTGGTGCTTCTACGTCGACTAATTATGCGCGTCTTAATAAGACGCAAAATATCGCCTGGACATGGGATAATCTCTTGTATTACAACAAAACCTTTGCTGAAAAGCATAATCTGGACATTACGTTGTTGCATAGTATGACATCGAATCGATCCGAAAGTTCAGACATGACTGCTATCGATTTGCCTTATAACAGCCAATTGTGGTATAATTTATCTTCAACCGCTCGAGGTGAATTGCAAGGTTGGGGCTCGGGTTATTCCAAAAACACCTTAATGTCCTATATGGCTCGGGTTAATTATACCTTTGCCGATAAGTATATTTTAACAGCCTCTAACCGATGGGACGGAGCTTCTGTTTTAGCACCTGGTAATAAGTGGCAATCTTTCCCCGCAGCGGCATTGGCCTGGAGAATGGAACAGGAAAGCTTTATTGAAAACAGCTCATGGCTCAATCAATTGAAGCTTCGCGTAGGAGTAGGTACTACCGGAAACTCCGCGATTGATCCCTATACCACGATGGGCGGGTTAATTGAAATGCCCATTGTATTTGGCAATCAGGTAGAGATGGGATACATTCCATCGGACCCAAAAGCTGCTAACCCCGGAACCATGGCCAATCGCGATTTAAAATGGGAGCGCACCACGCAATGGAATGCGGCGGTCGACTTTGGTTTATTCAAAAATCGGCTGAATGGTTCATTGGATTTCTATATGTCTAAAACGAGTGATCTATTAATGAATCGTCCTATTCCAACTGTAAATGGATTTACCACCATGTATTACAACGTGGGTAAAACTAAAAATCGTGGTGTTGAGTTAACGCTGTCTTCCATGAATATTGATCGACCTAATTTCAAATGGTTAACTGATTTTAATATAGCTACTAACAAGGATGAAATTGTCGAATTGCTCGATGGCGAATCCGATCTTCCGGCATCTAGTTTCTTTATCGGACAACCTTTATTTGTTTACTATGATTATGAGAAAATAGGCATTTGGCAAACTGCCGACGCCGCGGAAATGGCAAAATTTAATGAAAACGGTGCAACTTATAAGGCCGGCGATATCCGCGTGGCGGATTTAAATGGCGATTATATTATTGATAACAATAATGACCGGAAGGTGTTGGGTAGCAGATTTCCGCGCTGGACTGCCGGTATAACCAATACCTTAAATTATAAAAATTGGGAATTGTCCTTTTTCTTTTATGCGAGATGGGGCTTCTTGATCGAAGGAGGAGCGGTGGATATGCAAGGGCGCTACGCGTCACGAAAAGTAGATTACTGGACACCGGAAAATCCTACAAACGCTTATCCGCGAGCAGATTATGGTAATGGTGGGCAGCCGATTCATTATTCGTCTATGAACTACCAGAATGGATCTTTCATTAAACTAAGGAATGTTTCTTTAGGTTATAATTTTGCGCCCAACGTGTTAAAAACGCTTCATATGAGCAACTTAAAGTTATACGCGCAAATGATTAATCCGTATATCTATGCAAGGAACGGTTTTATAGATCCTGATATCAATTCATCAATTTCATCAAGAAGTTTTGTTCTTGGACTTAATGTTACCTTCTAAGTAGACCTAATTATGAAGACTCTTAATAACAAAATATATATAGGCTTGCTGTTGGCAAGCACGATCTTACCCAGTTCTTGCTCCAAATTTTTAGAAGAAGAGGTCGTAGCCACACTGACTAATCAACATTATCAAACCGTGGAGGGTTTAGAAAGCTTGGTGGTTGGTATGTATGATGGATTGCGCTTTCATTTTAATTATGAATGGGCTTATACGACCACTAACTATGGTGTTGACGAATTTACGAATGGCGGCGGCTTGGACAAAGTACATTTCAATACTTATTCAAGTGTATTGGATCCGACTGTCGGGGAATTCGCTAACGTGTGGGATAATATGTACGCTAATATTAATACCGCCAACACCGGCATTAAAAACATACCCGGTGTTTATCCGGACGGAGAGCAGAAGAATACGCGCTTGGGCGAATGTTATTTTATGCGGGCATTCGACTATTTTAAGCTGGTAAAACAGTTTGGCGGTGTTCCGTTAAAACTGGAACCATCCGAAAGTTTGCAAACCGATTTTGTCCGGGCACCCGCAGAGCAAGTTTATGCGCAGATAATAAGTGATTTTAGACGAGCTGTGGATTTATTGCCTAGCACGGCCGCACAAGTTGGTCGTATTACAAAGGCTGCCGCACAACACTGCGTGGCTAAGGCATACCTCTATCGAGCCAGCGAATTGAACGCATCTTTTAGTAAACAGACCGACTTAGATAGTGCCATCTATTACGGAGAGCAGGTTATAAATAACTCTCCCTATCAATTAGCCTCCGATTATGCTGATTTATTTCGCTATACCAAAGTGAATGACGTAAATGAAACGAATTCGGAAATTATTTTGGCAGCGCAGTTTGATAACCAAGATGCCTTGGCCGGACGCTACGGTAATCAAACGCACCTTTACTTTCTTTCGATTTATCAAACACTACCAGGTATGGTAAGGGATATTGCGAATGGTCGGGAATTTCAACGATTAAGACCCACTGATTACGCGCTTGACGTTTTTAATAGAAAGATTGATTCTCGATTTTATAAGAGTTTTAAATTCGCGTACCTTGCCAATAATGCAAATACGCTACCTAAATGGACTGAAGCTAATGCGCCGAGTTCTAACCTGATAGGACAGGCTAAATTTAATCTTGGTGATACCGCGGTAGTTTACATCGCTAATAGCAGCAATGATAACCGTTTTACTGCCGAAACCATCAATAAATCTGCACCTACTCTTTTTGTTCGTTACTACCTTGATAACGGAGAAGTTAAATCTAACTGGACGATTAGCCAGTATCTTTCTTTATCTAAATATATTGATCCTTTCAGAACAACTGTCGCCAGTCAGTTTGGAACACGGGATGGTATGATCGCCCGTATTGGCGAAACCTATTTAATAGTAGCAGAAGCATATGGCAGGAAGGGTGATTACGGTTCCGCTTTACGCTATATCAATATATTGAGACAGCGAGCAGGATTTAATGAAGGTGAAAATCGTACGCCGGTTTACTATCGCGCTGAAAATGTACCCGCCGGTACGGTAAGTTCAACAAAAAACGAAATGATCGTAACGGAGGCTGCTTTTACACCAGGGACAACACAAGCCGCTGCTGAAATGTATCCTCCTTCAGCTAATTCCATGGCGCAATGTTTCATCCATTTTATATTGAATGAACGCTCAAGGGAGTTGCTTGGCGAATTCCATCGGTGGGAAGATCTATCACGTACCAAAACGTTAGTGGAACGTGATCAACAATTCAATCCGGAGGCGGCTCCAAATGTGCGTGAGAAACATTTGCTGCGCCCTATCCCGCAGAGCTTTCTGGATGCGGTGCAACGTAACGGCGCCTCTTTGACTTCAGAAGAAAAACAAGCGATGCAGAACCCTGGCTGGTAAGAAACCCTTTTTTACATACATATTGTTCTAGTTCATGTTGGTTCGGCGAGGCTGCTTAAGGGCAGCTTCGTCGTTTTAAAGTAGGACGTTTTCGTCGTCAGGACAGTCCCTGACAGTTAGCTTTGTCGGAATGATTATCTTGTGCCTTTATTTAAATGAAACTTAAATTTGATATAACCAATTAGTAATGAACTTCAAATTGAAACCTTTTCGAACAGGCATATTATCGGGTGCACTAAGCCTGTTTTACTGTATGTCTTCCTTATCCTTAAGTGCACAATATATCAGTAAGGGCGGAAATGATGCCTCGGCGCCTTTGCATCTTCTTAAGCCCGGCTATGATATACCTTATGGTGAAACAAAACCGGAAGGGGTGAAAAACACTTTGGATCGGATATACCGATATTTAAATACCACAACCCCCGCAGCTTTAGTTGATAAGTCTACCAATAAGGTAATCGACCTAGGGCAGGCAAATGACAACAGTATCTTTCAACCTGGCGATTTCAGACTAATCAGTTATGAGTGGGGGGTGACTTATACCGGTATGTTGGAAGTGGCTTTGGCAACGGGCGATCAAAAGTATAAAGATTATACGATAAAGCGGCTTGATTTCATTGGTGCTGTTGCCGAGCAATATAAAAAATATCTTCGTCAGCATAAAAATGCTACGACCCCTGTTCGGAGTGTACTGGAGCCGCATGCCTTAGATGATGTGGGGTCCATGGCTGCCGCTATGATAAAAGCTTTGGACGCAGGAGCTAAGCCAGCTCTTCTACGTCCCTTGGTAGACCATTACCTGAATTATATCTTACACAAGGAATTTCGATTGAAAGATGGGACTTTGGCACGTAATCGACCGTTACCGAACACACTGTGGTTGGATGATTTGTATATGAGTCTACCTGCGCTGGCACAAATGGGTAAATTAACAGGAAACAAAAGTTATTTCGACGAGGCACTGAAACAGTATAAGCAATTTGCCGAGCGTATGTTTAATGCGGAAAAAGGGCTATATATGCACGGCTGGGTGCAGGATATGGATCCGCATCCGCAGTTTCATTGGGCCCGAGCAAATGGTTGGGCTTTGATGACAAAGGTAGAACTGTTGGACGTATTGCCAGCTGATTATTCCAGTAGAGCAGAAGTGCTCGAAAAGCTTCGCCGCCATGCTGTAGGGCTTGCCGAAAGGCAGGATAAAACCGGCTTTTGGCATCAGTTGCTGGATCGTAATGACTCGTACCTTGAAACATCCGCAACAGCCATCTATGCTTACTGTATTGCGAGAGCAATTAATAAAGGTTGGTTGGATGCGAAAGCTTATGGCCCCATGGTTTTGCTTGCTTGGAATGCAGTGAATACAAAAGTAACGGAACAAGGACAGATAGAGGGTACATGTGTCGGAACGGGGATGGGCTTCGATCCGGCCTTTTACTATTATCGTCCGATCAGCAATTTTGCTGCCCATGGCTATGGTCCCGTACTCTTGGCGGGTGCAGAGATCTATCGCTTGTTACAACAGCACCCCTTTGAAATTAACGACAGTGCGGTGCAGATGGTTAAATAAAATCGTAAACATAAAAGGCATCCATTAACGTTCAGTTCACCTCAATGGATGCCTGATAAAGGTTTACTATTGCTGTTGAAAGTTTAACACATTTTCATGAATATGTTTTTTTTCTTCTACTGTTTTCCCCTCGACGTTTTTTAAAACAATGTTTTCTATGGGAAGTTCCTTTTGACCCAATATCCTGGAAACAAATTGCACATTTTTAGCTGTTACGTTGTTTAAATAAACGTCTTTTATTGGTGTTAGTCGACGTTCAACAGTGGGTACTAAATTTCTCCATTGATACAAAACATCCGTCTCAATTCCTAATATGCCGAGCTCTATTCGTCCCGCCTGAAGATTGGAGGCATAGATGTTACGGACATAGCCACCCATGCGTTCATTGGTTTTTATAAAGAGCAGATGGTTTAATTTTGCCCCGTCCATCACTACGCAACTGTCCACGAATACATTTTCAATACCTCCGGAAAGCTCACTGCCAATGGCGATCAGTTGATGCCCGTTTTTTACCGTGCAATTGCGGATTATAATATTCTTTGACGGGGTCTTCAGTCGCCAACCTTCGGGATTCCTGCCGGATTTTATAGCAATCGCATCGTCGCCCTGGTCAAATACGCAATTTTCTATCAATACATTTTGACTCATCTCTGGATCTACACCGTCATTATTATGACCATGTGCATATACATTTAGGTTACGAATTATTATATTTTTCGATAGATAGGTGTGGATGGTCCAAAAAGGACTATTGGTGATGGAAATCCCTTCCAATAGAACGTTTTCACTTCGATTAAACTGGATGAACTGTGGGCGTAGGTGTGCGGTGTCATTCACCATTTGTCTTTGCTCCACAGGAGTATAAGCGGAGGCTAAATTATATAGTCGTTTAATGCTCTCCATATGTGGTTTGGGTCGTGTAAACCACGTCTCCCATACATCCATTTTAGCTTTGATCTCACCTTGGCCGGTAATGGCTATATTTTTACATTCATAGGCATAAATGAGTGGTGAATAATTATAACATTCCATACCTTCCCAAGAGCTATGAACAGCGGGTAAATAATCAGCAGGATTTTCCGAGAATAAAAGAAGAGCACCTTTATCCAAGTGAAGATTTACATTGCTTTTCAGGTGAATTTTCCCGGTTAGCCATTCGCCGGCAGGTATAACTACAATACCGCCTCCAAGCTTATGGGCTTTTTCAATAGCAGTTGTAATGGCTTTTGAAGTAGCTGTCTGATTGTCCTGTAGCGCGCCGTAATCGGTGATTGGCAGTCGCTCACAGCTATTAAAATTCGGACTTTCAACAGAAACAACGCCAAAAGGAGTCTTTATTTTTCGCTTATCTAAGGTAACTTCGGTTTCCGTGTCATTGCCGGCGCAAACGAAAATAGGCAGTAAACATAGAAGATAGACAAAGAATTTTTCCATACTATTTAATATAACTCATTTATTTCATTCCAAACAAATCGTTGCGTTATGTGCCTTCACGACAGCAAATCCATATATGTTATATTACTGCATCTGCCAGGGCTGCTATTAATAACTCAACTAGTTAACAATTCAACAAGAAACAATAGGTCTCACTTCAAAGAAAAGCGATTTAAAGCTTATCACTGTCATGTTCTGTTAGGCAGGAAGCTCATAACTTTTTGATGTATGTTTCGGGAAGAGTACGGTAAGCCTTCTTTAAGCCACCTAAATCTATACGGATTTCATCTACAATAACGCCTGGGTCCACACAGAAAATTTTCAGCTGATGTTTGCCGGTTTTCAAAAAAGGCATCTCAATTTTTCGCTCGGCCCGGTTTCGCAAGACATTTTGTTTCCACTCCTCGCTTCTTCCGACCGTTCGGATATTGACCATTTTTAAAGGGCCGTCGTCAATGGATACGGCATAACGGACCTGATAGTTATTGTTGATGGGATGTGTAGGTAAAGCAAAAATGGTAACGGAAGGATTGGTCTCCGTAAAATTGTAAAAGTCATACGCGACAAACGTACCATTTTTCTTCATCGCATCGAGATCGGTTGTGACATTTCCTTCCACCGTTAAGGGAAAGGCCTGGATGGCATTTTCCGTATACCCTAAGCCTGGGATCACTTTCCACTGTTTTGCTTGTTGACTATTTTGTCGATTAAAATGATTGGCGTGTATACTAACAAAACCATTGTTTTCAACAAAGCCCTTATAGTTAGCTAGCTGTAGTATGGCAGGATTACTGGCTGATAATGAAAGCACTATTTGCTTGCCGCCCCCCGTGATCGTAATGCTACCGGGTACGCTTTCTTTTTTATTTATGTTTTTCCAATCAATATCTACCCACAGACGCACTTGGCTTTTTCCCGAATCAGGAAAAAGCTGTCCGTTCATTTTTGATAACCGAATCCACGGGTGCGAAACGGAGGCTTTCCATTGCATAGGCTGGCTCTTTTTTAAGAAAACATCAACAAAATACCGCTGCTTATTGAACACATCAAAGGGAGGTAAAGATAACCGAGGCTGATTCGTTAATAAAGAAGAATCTTTTGTCACCAAACCTTCAGGAGCTATATCCCAAACGTCGACGCTATCGATATGAATAGGGGCTATAACCGGTTCTTGATATACGGCCAAATCTCGTGGTTTCATAGACATGATATGTTTCCATTTCCCCTTGGCTAGTTTTGTGTTGTAATTTGTTGTTTCCGCTATGATTCGTTCGTAAGCCTTCTTTGCCAATCGGGCATATTCATGAGCGCTAATTCTATTTTGCTTGGAGTAGAAATAACTTTTGTCGCGGTACAAGAACTTTTTATTAATCTGTGAGGCGCCAATCACCGGATAATATACCAGTTGAAAAAAAGCATCGGCGTCGTGGGGGGATATCTGTTTACGCAAATCACTAACTGCTAACTCCAATGCTTGGTACTGATCGATCCGCTTTTGCGCTTCATCTCCATAGTAAAAATGATTAAAATCGGTATATGTAGTCTCGGTATTGGGTTCCGTCTGGCTCCATCCCATAAACTCAGGACGACGCTCAAATGCTAGCTGATAGTACTTCCAAAGAATCGATTGAATTAACGGTGCTTTTTCCGCTCCGAAAATACCTTGCGTCCAGTGCAATAAGTGTTGTTGCGTATACTTGCCATCTTGAAAGGGAGCGGGGTTTAATGCCATGTCCAAAAATTGCTGTATGTTATATTCTTGCGGTTTAATATCTCCTACATTAAGTACCCATAAGGTACGGGCACCCGTTTCATATGCCTTGATCATTTCTTCAGCCATTAAGGCTGGATGCATTGATGGCAGCCATAGATAGTCGTGGGGACGGCCCCAGTAGGAGGCGTGATAATAAACGCCGGCACCTCCTGTACGATTCCGTTCCTGTTCGTTGTTCAGTCGATGAATATAGCCATAATTGTCGTCGGGCCATACTAAAGTTACATCATTGGGCACCTTTAAGCCATGGTCATATATCTCCAGTACTTCTTTATAGGGAGTAAGAACTTGCGGTACGGCTGTTACATCCTTATTAATATACTTGGAAAGCAAGGTTCTTTCCTCATGGATGATACTTTGTACCAAGGGGACAGCCTCTTTCAAATCATTCACACCCTCCATTTGGCCGTCGTGAATACCACGCATACCTAGTGTATAAATAGCATCAATCCCTTTACTTTCTTGTATTCGTCCTTCCCAATATTGAAGGATTCTCTTCTTGTTAGTAAGGTAGTTAAAGTGTCCCATCGCCTTTGTGTCCCACTCATCTACATTATTGCGGAGCATCGGTTCAGCATGAGAGGAACCGATAACGATTTGATAGTCTTCGGCCGTTTTTCGATTACCTGGGTAATGAAAGAAGGCTTTCGTACTCGGGTGCATAGCAGGCCATATAAGGTTTGCTTTTAACCGTAATAATAATTCGAATACCTTAGCATAGGTTTTAGGGCCAATATCACCGGTTTCAGGCTCAAAAGTTTTTGCCGCCCAAGGTTGTAATCCCCAGTCCTCGTCATTAATAAAGATTCCTCGGTATTTAACAGCTGGTGATTTCGAAATGTAACTTTCCTGTTTTAATATCAATTCTTTGCTCTTTTTTACAGGCGCATCTGCCCACCAGTACCAAGGGGAGACGCCAATTTTCTCGGAGATCGTAAATACACCAAATGCCGTACCGCGCGGATCGCTTCCCGCAATTACCAGTGCTTTCGATATGTTTTTGGTCGGTTTATTTATGATATTTAATCCAAAGCTTTCCCATTTGCCCTTGAGTTTTTCTGTAAAGTCATTGTCTTTATGCAGTACTGTTCTTATCATCGCAGATTGTATACTGCCTATAGCAATAACGTTTCCACTTACTTGGGAAAGTTCGGTAAACACCTGCGGTTTGCAAGATGTGACTCTTTCGATATCTTCGGCAAGCAGATTCGCGATAATTGAATCTAGTTTAGGAGCCTGTTTATCGTATAGAATCGATACTTTGTCTGTTTTGGTAACGAACGGAAACAGATCGTCTTGCGCTATGGCACAGGTGGAAATCGTTAATACGAGAATGAGTAAACAAAAACTTTTTTTCAAATTCATTATTTAGTAATGTTACATTAAACATTGATTAATTTTCAATAAAATTGCTCCAACTGACAGAAATCTCGCTTTTAAAATCTAAAAAAGGAACCTTTTTAATCATTTGTTAACTTTTAAAGGCATTCAAGCTTCCCTACGGAAGGTTTCTTGGCAAAAAGTTGAACAAACCGAAGAACGTAGTGATGAGTTCATGAGCACCTTTTAAAATAAACAAGGGCGAATAAACCCAAGGCCGTTTTTCCGACACTCGATACCTTTTTGGTTATTCGCAGGAACCCCCCGTTCTACTTGAAATGCCACATCGGATATCCTGCGGTTTTGCAGGTTGATGCACTACCATTGCAGCAGGAGATCCAAGTGGCGAGTTTATTCGCGTTCCGTTCATTTTTGGCGCTCATGAGCTCCCTACGGTCGGTTTTAGTTTCTTTTTTGTCGGAAAAAAGAAAAACAAAAAGGTTCTTTTAATATAAACACCTTCATCTGTATGTTAAAAAGCGAAGCCTTTGCTACAATTAGTGGTCATTTTGATCAATTACAATTTTATTCAGTGAAACCATGTATCCTGTACTTCCGTAAAGACGTTTTCGCTTGTCTGACCAGTTGCCGCGTTCGCCCATTACGGTAACTGTCAAGGTATAATCATCCTTTGAAAGACGAGGACTCAGAAATTTGAGCGTTGAAATGGGGTACTTGCAGTACATATCAACGATAGAAGAAAACACGGTTTGTCCATTGCTGTTTTGAAGTTCTACAAGCGCATAGCCTCCATTGGAGCGTGCCATCCCATAAAAACCAACCTGCGTACCTTGGAACTGTATGGAGAAAGAAGCTCCTTTTACATCAGAACTTCGTGAAGACAGGGTGTCTTGTTGCCAATTGCCCGAATACTTTATTCTGTGCATATTAGCACTTTCGATAGTTGTACCTTCCAACAACGTTGGCGATGCCATTCCGGTTGAAACATCGACATTCCAAGCTTCCAAGTATACCGGAATAGATAGGGAGGTGCCATTAACAATCAGCGGCTGCCAGACATAGGTAGCAGCAGAATTTTGTTTGGGGAAAGACCAACGATCACCCATATACATATAAGTAGTGTCTTTTGTTCCTTCAATTGGTAATACAAAGGTGCATTGCGAGTTCCATGTGAGGGAACCTACCGGTGCTAATAGACCTCTTTTTATCCAAGGTCCTTGTAGCGATTTAGCGGTGAAGTAATAGTTGTCATTTCTTTCCCAGCTCGTTAAGTTAGAACCTAAAAAATAGTACAGACTATCTTTGCGGAAGATAACTGGTGATTCGAATCCGGACGTCATGGTTTCGTTTACCTTTTCTTTTACACTTTTATAATCGTTTGCTAGCTTATAAATTTCGCCACCGTGTATCAGCACGTAGCCGGATCCATCCCGATCCTGAAACGCACCCATATCCCATTGCCTAATAGGATTACCTTCGAAAAGCAAAGCTCCTTGAAAAGTGTAAGGGCCGGTAATTTTTGGAGAAGTGGCGTAACCCACAAATTGATCCTTATACCCCAATGTATCCACATGCATATACATAATGTATTCGCCTGTTGGGCATTTCATGACTTTAGGTCGTTCACCCACCCTGTTTGGTCCTAACTTGCCTGCTGGCTGCACGGGAAGAGCCATGCTTTCAAATTTCCAGTTACATAAGTCGGTAGACGAATAACAAGAAAAGCCATTAAATACATTAGCAGAATCAGTTTTGTATTCTCCAAAAAGATAATATTTACCGTTTTCCCTTACGATGTTTGCCCCATGGGCACTCAGGGTTTTGCCTTGATTGTCCATCCAAGGAATACCGGAGTGAATGGCATTATAGGCTTTTCTGCTTTGTGCCGAGGTGATGGATGTGCTCAGTACAAATGTTATTATTAATATGGATTGAGCCAAGCGTCTAATTATGATTAACATCTTGTTTTTAGGTGTTATATAATGAATCCAAGCAAGCATGCCATATCTCCCTTGGATTCATTTCGTTAGTAACCGGGGTTCTGCGGGTAACCTTCCGTATCGCGATCTATAACGGATTGCGGAATAGGACGTAGATAGTATTTATCTACTAGGCCTCCCGGGTTTGCCATTTTTGTTAAAATATTATATTCGAATGCACGAGCTAAGCGTTGTGTTCGTTTAAGATCCAACCACCTTTTGTACTCCCCGGCCTGTTCACGTGCTTTTTCATCCAAAATAAAATCGATGCTTACATCTGCAGCATTGATGTTCATGTTCTGCCCAGGCTTTGCTGCACGTTGACGGATCGCATTCAGCTTCTCTGCTGCTTTGTCGAGCTGGCCGAGCTTAAAATAGGCTTCGGCAGCTAGTAAATAGGTTTCAGCCAATCGAAATAAGAATACGTCTTTTGTACTTGCGTAGGCAAATTCATTGTTATAAGGAAGACCGGCATTTGGATCATAAAACTTATTGATCATAGGAAACTTCTCTAATCCTCCTACATTGTTAAAAGCTTGCTTCCATTTATCAAGGCGAATGATTTCAACATTCGGATTGGACGCCTTGAGCGCAATGGAATCGGCTATTGTAAAAGGTTGGTCGGGGTAGGGGAAATAATAACGAAGGTCACCGGCCTGTATCGCCCCGTCTGTTTTGGTTGCATAAAACCGACTTAAAAAGGTGGCATCGTAGCGAGAATCCTTGGTGGTATTGTATAAGGTGTACAAAAATTGGGTAGGCATAAAATTCGAAATCCGCCTGTTGTAATCTCTTAATCCGGTTACCTCGTCAAAACCTTTCTCGCGCCAATATCGCCAGCCGAATAGGATGTTTTGGCCGTTACCATTGTATCCCGGCTGTGCTCCATACTGAACAGCGAAAATGATTTCTCTATTCAGTTCATTACCAGGTTGAAATACTTCGGCAAAAGTTGGAAGTAGTGCGTAATAAGAACTGCCAATCAATTCTTCTGCCAGTTGGGCGGCACGCTCAAAATCGGCCGCCTCACCGAAGGATTTATATCCACGTGTTAAATATAACAATGCAAGCAAATGCCGGGCGGCCCCTTGCGTTGCCCTTCCCGGTTCTGTGCTTGCGGGGTTTGCCTCTAAATTAGGTAAGGCGACATTTAATTCGGCAATCATAAAATCATATACCTCTTGTTCAGAATTGGGAGCGAAATGCGTAACCGGTGAACTGATCTCTTCCTGCACAATAGGTACATTTCCAAAATTTTCGACCAGTAAATAATAAAAATAAGCGCGTAAAAAACGTACTTCCGCAAGTCTTCTATTTTTGATGTTTTCTGCTAAATCAGGAATACCCTCCGCTCGATTAACCGCTGTATTGCAACGTTGTATTCCTCTGTAGGCTACTGTGAAAAAAGTGTCGATGGGAACATTGTCAGCGGTTAATGAGCGGTATTCGTTAAGCTGAATGGCGGGGACCTCATTCGCCTGCCCACTTACCAGTTCTATTTCGCCTCTTGTGGTGATGTCGGTTCCCCATTCAAATAAATTAGGGTTAGGGCTATAGATACCCCTAAGCGAAGCATAGCAGGAGTTAATTAATGATTCGTAGCCGGCCGCATTAGTATAGTAATTTTCTGCAGTAATGCCGCTTAAATTTTCTTCGGTCAGAAATTTTTTACAGGAAGTGAATCCCGCAAAGATTATGACAACTATAATGATAAGTTTCTTCTTCATTTGATTCAATTTTAAAAGGAAAGATTTACCCCAAAAAGATAGGTAGCAGTACTTACAGCGGTCCCATAAGTGTTTTGAATGGCCCACTCGGGATCATATCCTTTGTAATTAGTAAACAAAAATGGATTCGTAGCCGTTGCGTAAACCCGTAAGCGGTTTAGTTTAAGCTTTTCGATAAGGCCGCTTGGAAAAGTATAACCTAAAGTAATGTTGCTGATTCGGACGAAATTTGTCTTTTGATAATAGGCTGCATTTACAAAAGGACCTGGGTTACCAGGTTGAAAATGGGCCTGAGAGGGACTGCTTGGTGTCCAATAATCTACTTTTACCTGGTTATAAATCTGATTGTAATTCATAAAAGAACCATCAAACGAGCTACTAAACTGCTCGCCTTGTCGGGTATAAGCCAGCACATAAAGGTCCACGTTACCGTAGCGGAATGTATTGGCAATCGAACCTGTCCAGTTGGGGACTCGCTTACCAATAATCTGCCGATCGCTGGCATTGATGACACCATTATTGTCTATGTCTTTTACGCGGACCTGGCCGGGGAGTTGATTATATTGTGCGGCAAGGCTTCGTTCACTTTCTTGCCAAATACCGTCAAAAACGTAGTCAAAATTTACCTGAACGGGTTGCCCAATAAACAAACGGTTTCCAATGTCATCGTTTTTACCATTGGCTGTTTCCAGTATTTCATTTTTGTTAGCATCGAAAACGAAATCGGTTTTCCACGAAAATTTGTCTGTTTGAATATTAACGGTACTCAATCCGATTTCAATTCCTTTGTTTCTCAGTTTGCCCAAGTTGTCTGTAACAAAGTTCCATCCCGAAGGTGCCGGCAGATTGCGGTTTAATAGAATATTGTCGATTTTTCGGTTATATAGGTCGATCGTTCCATAAATGCGGTTTTGTAGCAAAGCAAAATCTAATCCTAAATTGATTTCTTTCGTCGTTTCCCAAGTTAATGCTTTGTTCGCTAAACGATTAGGAGAATAGCCCTGTATAAGGGAATTTCCGAAAAAATAAGTGGATGCTCCAAGTGTTGCTTGTGTAGTGTAGGAGTCTATTCGGTCGTTTCCGGAAGCACCGTAACTTAATCGTAATTTCAAGTCATTAATGGCATTTATTTTTTTGACAAAGCTCTCTTCCGACAATCGCCAGGCAAAAGATGTGGAAGGAAAAAAGCCCCATTGATTGCCTTCTGCAAATCTTGAAGAACCATCCCATGTACCCGATGCGGTTAAGAGATATTTATCTTTATAACTATAATTAATACGGGCCCGTGCAGAAGCTAAAGTATATTTTGTATAGCCGGAACTTACGGTAGGTCCACGGAAGGTTCCGTTGAAGTCGGTATTTGTTGCCGAACCTACATTGTACCACAAAGAATTATAAGGTAAATTGTAGACATCGATTCCACTGGTTTCCAGGCGGTCCTTCTGCATACTCTGTATGGCTGTAACGGTCAATTTATGCCCTCCATTAAGCTCTCGCTCATAAGTTGCTTGGTTATCCCAAAGCCAGTTTATTTGTTCATTCGTGTCGTAGTCCCTTGCCTGCGCGTAACCTCCATTGCCTGCGCCCTCCTTGGATAGCGCACCAAAATACCAACCTCCTCGGCCTATGTCCAAGCTTGGTGAAAAAGTCGTTTTTAAGGTGAGGTGGGCAACAGGCTTTACTTGAATATAAAGTTGACCAAATGCCCGAATGGATCGGTTTTGACGAATATCGTTTTCTTGATCAAATAAAGGGTTGATAACCCCATCTCCTCCTAGTACACGGAATACCCTATTGCCATTGTTGTCGTAAGGAGATACAGTAGGTGGCATTCGATACGCTGAACGAAGTGATTCATAACTGCCTAGGTTTTGTAGGTTCTGTGCAGCATAGAAGCTCATGCCTGCTTTCCACTTCTCATTGATCTGTCTGTCAACACTTCCGCGGAAGGAATAGCGTTTAAAATCTTCGGGGCTCACATTGCCTTCTTCGCTTAGTATACCGGCGCCAAAAGCAAACTGGGTTTTCTCATCTCCTCCGCTTGCAGATATATTATGATTCATTTGCAAACCATTTTTTAGCAAGAGAGAAGGCCAATCTGTAAACCTTCCTGCGTCTATATTTTCCCATTGTTCAGGTGTGAAAAACGCTGCATTCGTGCGTGAGGTATCTCTCCCCGTCGCTAGAAACTGTTGGGTACGGAGCTCTACATATTCCGGACCGTTGAACATGCGGGGCAAATTAACCGGCTTTCTTATTCCCATATAACCATCATAAGAGATAGTGGTTTTTCCTTCCTTCCCTCGTTTGGTGGTTACAATAACGACCCCTTTAGCACCGCGGGAGCCATAAATAGCGGTAGCCGATGCGTCTTTTAAAATGTCTATTTTTTCAATATCTGCCGGGTTCAAATCATTTAATCCCGAAGTAGTAGGAATTCCGTCGATCACAAACAAAGGTGAACTTGGGCCACTAAAAGAACTGATCCCCCGGATAGTGATGTTGTAACCCGAACCTGGTTTCCCTACATTTTTTACCACTACCGCACCGGGCGCCTGGCCCTGTAAGGCACCGGCAGCGTCGGGGGTAGCAGCTCGTGCAATGGCGGTTGAGCTTACGGAGGCTATTGATCCGGTAACGTCGGCTTTTCGCTGCGTGCCATAACCTACAACCACCACCTCATTCAGATCCTGTCCGGCTGACGAAAGCTGTATAGTGAGTGATGTTTTTCCCCAAACAGGCATCTCTATCGTATTATAGCCTAAGTAGGAAATTACCAAAACAGCATCGCTGGCCGCTTCAATTACAAAGGCACCATTGTTATCCGTTGACACCTCTCTGTTGATACCCTTTACCTTTACCGTCGCACCAGCTAGTACTTGTCCGGTTTCATCCACAACCTTACCTGTAATCTTAATATCGGCTCGTATCGGATTTTTCGGAACAATGGCTAGCAGTTGATCGGGTAAAATTTGTAGTGTAAACGGGGTGTTGTTAAGGAGATCATTAACAACCGTTAATACATCTTTATCTTGCACGGAATAATTCTCATATTGTTTAAGAGGAATATTCCTTTCGCTGAATACAAATCGATAGCTGCTTTTCTTCTCAATCTCCGAGATGATTTCCTTAAAACCGGCCTTTCCGATATTTAAGGTAACCTTGGTTTGGGAATATCCCGCTGCTAACATTTGAAAGTTGAAATACACAATCAATGCAAATGTTAATTTCATAATAAGAATTGGCTTTTTGAGGCAATAAATCCCCGAAACACCTCGATGGTGTCTGAAAAATTTCATAACTTTAAAAATCTTAAGGATGGTCAAAAGCAGACTCCCGGTCAAAGCAGTCTGCATTAATTACAATCGTCTTTAATGTAGCGGGGATGGCGAGTCCCCGTTGCTTTTTAATCGGGTCCTAATTCAGTTTTCATAATGTTTTGTTAATGGTTAGCTGTTCGTAGTTTTAATAAATAAGTATTTTTTTGTCTTGCATGGTGTAAGAAAATGGTTCAACTAAACGTAGGGCATTTAAAATGTCCGTTACCGACTCCCGCTCAAAATGGCCAGTGAACTTTAGTTGCTTCAGGTGTTGGTTTTTGAAGTCAATTTTTACGTCATAAGCTCTTTCGAGCATTTTGGATACATCCACAAAAGATTGTTCTGCGAAAATAAGCTTATTGAATATCCATGAGGTTTCTATTACTGTATTGTCCATCTTTTGTAAATGCGTAATTTGGGTTATGGCACTCGACTTGCTTTCCGGAAGTTCATCTTTGGCAGTCGGATTCCTGACAATCAGTTTTTCAGAAGGCATTAATGTAAGTCGGTCAGCGGGTCGATCCTTTAACGTTACCTCTATAGCCCCTGTCAATAAGGTTGTTTCGCTAAACGGGTCATCAGGATAAGATTTAAGGTTAAACGATGTTCCCAGCACCTTAATATCCATTTGTTCGGTATGGATAATAAAGGGATGTTTGGGGTCTTTAGCAATGTCAAAAAATCCCTCTCCCACCAAGGTAACCTGTCGTTGCTTATCCTTAAATGTTTTGGGGTAGATGAGCTTGCTTTCCGCATTTAAGACTACTTTACTTCCGTCGGGTAAAGTAAAACTTTTCTTAGCTGCTCGTTCAGTGTAGGCAATTTGCCGCGTAGAAATTCCGACGAGATAGGTCATAATTGCAATAGAAGCTATAATAAGCACAAAAACGGCGGCAGCAACTTTCCATAGATACCGTTTGTTCTTACTTTTTTGCGAAGAAATAGGGAACGCTTCCTGCTGTGCGATTTTTGTCCGGATCTTGTTAAAGACACGCTCGTCCGATGAGTGGTCGGATTGATTATTAGATAGATAAGCTTTGAACAAATCGTACCGCGCCTTAAGCAAAGGATCTTGGAGCAAGCCTGCTAATTCGCTCACCTCTGATGCTGTTAATTCATTGGTGAATTCTTTTGTTATCAATGTTATGAATCGATCCTGTGACATATGCGGTTTATACCTGTATATGGAGAGGACAAATTTTTTGAAGAAATTACCTACAAGAAAATAAAAAAATGTTATTTCTTTAAAATATATCAGGACAGCACAGGTTGCAGTTAACAAAAGAACACCCTTTTTTGGAATAAATGCAAATGGCAGCTAGGCACTAACCTTATTATAATCATTAGAAAAAATGCAAGATAAAAACCTGATCATTTTAGCTTTCATGTTATTCTTCTATTTCCTTGGTTTCAAAAATACCGGGAATTTATTCGCGCAAAATTTTCCGGATGGAACGCCTATTCCGGCTTGGTTTTCAGATACAAATAGGATCGAAGCGAATGCGCTCGGGGAAAAATATATCATTACTGACCATGGTGTAAAAAACGATAGCACCCTCGTACAAACAGAAAGTATCCAAAAAATTATTGACAAGGCGTCTGAAAATGGTGGTGGTGTTATTGTTATTCCAAAAGGCGTTTTCCTTACGGGATCACTCTTCTTCAAACCTAAAACACATCTATACCTAGACGAAGATGCGACGCTCAAATGCAGTGACAATATTGCTGATTTTAAAGTGCTTACTACCCGTATTGAAGGACAGTCGCTGAAATATTTTGCGGCCTTGATCAATGCCGATGGTTTGGATGGATTTACGATTTCAGGAAAAGGGATAATCAACGGCAATGGATTACGTTATTGGCAGGCGTTCTGGCTTCGCCGCGAGTGGAATCCGAAATGTACTAATATGGACGAACAGCGCCCGCGGCTATTATACATATCGAATAGTAAAAATGTACAGGTATCAGGCGTTCAGTTGCTTAACTCGCCCTTCTGGACCTCGCATTATTACAAATGCGAAAACCTAAAGATTTTGGGTGTGCGCATTCTTGCAGGTTCAAATAATGGAAGTGAGGTTCGCGCACCAAGCTCGGATGGCATTGACTTGGATGTATGCCAAAATGTGTTAATAAAAAACTGCTATATATCAGTAAATGATGATGGTATTTGCTTAAAGGGTGGTAAAGGGCCGACAGCCGATAAGGACCCAAATAATGGGGCTAATCGCAATATCATCATAGAAGACAATACGATTGAAAACTGTCCGTCTCTTACATTGGGTAGCGAATCGGTTTTTAGTGATAACGTCATTATGAGGCGTTGTACTGTGAAAAATACCTCTTATGTGCTTCGATTGAAGATGCGGCCCGACACACCGCAAAAACATAAAAATATATGGGTAGAAGATATTACCGGGACTGCACGTAACTTTCTTTCCATAGATGCATGGACGCAGTTTTTTGATTTGAAAGGGCAACCGGAGCCCAAATCTTCCGTGAGCCATTTGACTATGCGTAACTGTAAGGTAGCTTGTGATCGCTTCCTCCATATCAAATCTTCGAAACAGTACACGCTTTCCAATTTTACGTTTGAAAATTTAACTGTTTCAACGCCGAATGAAAGTGGTGTCGTGTTTGACTTCATCAGAGGTTTACAATTGAAGAATATCATTGTAAATGATAAGAAAGCGGTGAAATAAAAGGAACCTTTTCTTTAGTCACTTTTATTCGTTATTGTTTGTTTTAAAAGGCACTCATGCTACTTCGTGGTTTCCGCAAAAAGTGACGCAAAACCGAGCAAGGCGAGCTCATGAACCCCTAATGAAATAAACAATATGTGAATAAACTCATCGCTTGGAACTTTGCTACGATGGTAGTGCTTCAACCTGCAAACCGCAAATTTCCTAGGCGATATTTTAGCAGAACGGAGGGCTTTTGCAGGCAGCCAACAAGGCCCCGTGTATGGAAAAAACGGCCTTGGAGGATACCAACGCAACGAGCAGCAAAGCATTTGCACGTCTGTTTATATCGCAGTATCCAAGCGGATTGAGGAAGTGAAACGGCTCCAATACGCGGAATGGATGCTTTGCAATCAGGTGCAAGGTAGCCTACACCGCCTTGATTTTGGTTCTTTTCATCTAAGGAAAAGAACATACGTTAAATAAAGGTTGACTAAATAAATCCTTTTTTTCAAAAACAGCTGCTCTGTAGAAAAAGAAACAGCGCGATGGCTGAAGCAATGTTCTTAATAATTATTGCAGCATCAGACGCTTGGTGTTTGGTCATGACGGTGTTTAATTTGGTCATGGCTCGGTAGATTTGTGCATGTACCGTGCGTACCGAAATATTCAAAATTTCGGCCACTTCAGCGCATTTCATTCCATCTTCCTTAACGAGCTTAAAGATGACGCGGCATTGATGGGGTAAAGAGCCTATCGCCCGATCTAACTGCATAAAAAGTTCTTTCCTTTCCAGTTCTTCGTCGGGGCGATAGGCATCAATTATTTCGTTTGTTTCTTCGTCTAGTGACACTAACTGCATGGAAGATTTTTTTTTCCAATGATTGAGTGCTTTATTCTTTACACAAATTAGGAGATAGACCTCGGGCTTTTTAACATGCTCCAATTTACTACGATTAAGCCATAAATCTACAAAAACGTCTGAAACAATCTCCTCTGATGTCTCCCGATCGCTAATATACTGTTGGCAGAATTTAATAAAATTGGCATTGGTCAAGCGGAATAATGCTTCAAAGGCATTGACATTGCTTTCAAAAAGCACTTGCTTCCAACACTTCAATATCTGTGTATCTCTTTCCAATTTTTGCGTTTTTGACTTGTAAGGCAAGGATTATCGGTTTATAAAAATAAAACTCCGGTTACACAAAAAAAAATATATTTCAATTGATTTTCATCCTGTACCGTTATGTTGGCTTCATTTACTAAATTTCCGCTATTTAATAAGCCTTTCTTCCAGCCATTCACCTACTGCCTCATTCTGTTCTTTATAAGTCCAATGTCCGGTTTCTAAAGCAAGATAGAGTTCTTTTGGAGACTGGATTACGTTATACACGGCATATAAAGAAGTTGGCGGACAGGTTTCATCGTTAAACCCCCATGAATAAATACCAGGCACTTTAAGTTGTCTTGCAAAATTGACAACATCATAATAACCCATTGTTTGTAGCTTTTCTTTCGTATTATTAACTTCCCGGCTCGCTGAATCGAGATAATGTGGCCAGCCACCGGCTCGGCCTTTTAGGTATCCTGTTAAATCACTTAGTGCGGGGTAATAGGAAGCTAAAAATTTGACACGAGCATCTAACGAAGCGGTTACAATCGCAAGTGCTCCGCCCTGACTGCCGCCAATCACTGCCAGTTGCTCACCATCAAACTGAGGTAATGAAGTAATGAAATCATTCGCTCGCACGCAACCTAAGTATACGCGTTTATAGTAAAAGCGGTCCCGATTATCTAAGTTATAATTAAAGTAGTTCCCCAACCCACCCAAACGGAGACTGGCATAAAGTTCAGGGTCCATGTTTACCGGTATGCCATGAATGCCTATTTCTAGGGTTATAAATCCCTTCTCGGCGGTTGCAATGTCGCCATTGTAAGGTCTAACGCCGGCGCCCGGAACTCTTAAAATAGCGGGGTATTTGCCCGTTGCTTTAGGGATGCACAGAATACCGTAAAGCCTGGAATTACCATAGTTCTGCATGTTGACATGATAGACGTTCACTTTTTCCGTACATCGTTCGGGCAATAGCGTCATCTTTGCATCTAGCGGAATTCCGGCCAGTTCTTTCTTGGCTTGATTCCAGAATGCGACAAAATCATTCGGCAGTTGGGCTGTTGGTTCAATTTGTTCCGGTGTAAATCCAGCGGTGGCAAGGCCTTTATATGCTTTGCCATTTACATAGGCATAGGCAGTTAAGCGAAGAAAGCCTGGCTGCTTCATGCCTTCACTTTTAACGGTATAGGACGCGGACGTCAACAACAGCGAATCTTTCTTAAGTGCTGGCATTTTTTCCGGGCCGAGCTCATAACGTAAAGGAATATTCTTTAATGGATTGCCATTTTGAAGAATGGTAACCGTGAATTTCACCGGTTCATTTAGCTTGTATTCCCAGTTCTCATGATCGGGTGCTACTATCACCTTAATAAATTGCTCGCTGGGCTGGGCAGTTACTCGAAAAACAATTACAAATAGTAGAAACGCCCATAAATAAATAAATCGCATAGTCATAATTTAAGTTTAATAATGCCATTATAGCAAGGTTGTCGTTTACTTTTGCTAAAGTAATGAGAATTCGATATTGTTCAATTGTTATCTTCGATTTTTTTCAAGCCGATAAGTATCAAGATATAAGTATCGAGACATAAGTATCAAGACATAGAGTACACACGCTTTAATAAATTCGCTTTTAACATACAGCAGAAGGTGTTTATATTAAAAGAACGTTTTTTTTAATCACTTTTATTCGTTATTGTTTGCTACAATGGTAGTGCATCAACTTACAAACCGCAAATTTCCTAGGCGATATTTCAGTAGAATGAAGAGATTCTGCCAAGCAGTGTAATACTTTGTAAACGATTTAAGATCTGTAAACTATGGCAGGTTTGGTTAGAAGCAAATACTTTTCGCTTTCGACAATGCCGCCTCCAAAATTTACGTCATGCAGTGGGAGGCACTAACATTCCTGTAAATTTTGCAGCGGCGAGTTTATTCACTACTTAATTATTTTCAAAGGTGTTCATGGACTCGCTACGGTCGGCTCTTTGACTACTTTCTTTGCGGAAAAGAAAGTAGTTGGCGGTGTCGCTGCCATTAAGCGACAAATTAATTTTTCCTTTTTTAAAAAGGAACCCCCTAAGTCAGGACGGCGCAGGTTGCGATTGCATAGCGTTTATGTGTATGTTTGCTTTAAGTCATTATATACACAGTAAAAACCGATTAAAGCCAACATAATAAGTATGAAATCATTCCTTCTCACAATCCAGCTATGTCTATGGACTTGTGCCTCTTCCATATTATATGCACAGTTACCCCCGGTATTTGAATCAATATATGATGGAAAAATACAAAAAGATGAATTGACACGGATTTTTATATCACCCCAACGGATTGTTTGGAAATATGCTGGAGATGGCAGTTTGGTAACAAATGAAAATGAACTCTTAAAGATAGGGAATAGCCAGACCGAACTCGGTAAAAAAAATATGTGCGAAATGGTGAGTAACCAAAATGAGACCGCCTCCATCTTATTGGATTATGGAAAGGAAATACACGGGGGGATACAGCTTGTATTGGGAGGCTCTACACGTCGCGAACCATCTTTGGTCCGTATTCGTTTTGGCGAATCGGTAGGGGAGTGCAATAGCCAAACCCGAAATTATGAATGGGGAGTTGGGTATTCGACTGACGACCATGCCAAGCGAGATATTATCATGGAAATACCTCGGGATGGGTTAATAGAACTCGGCAATACGGGGTTCCGCTTTGTTCGTATTGACCTATTGCAGAAGAATACCACCATCCATATTAAAGAAGCGAGGGCAATTTTGCGATACCGTGATATACCTTATTTGGGATCATTTAAAAGTAACGATGAACGGCTCAATAAAATTTGGCTAACGGGAGCCTATACTGTGCATCTGAATATGCAAGAGTATTTGTGGGATGGTATTAAACGGGATCGTTTGATATGGCTAGGTGATATGCATCCGGAAGTATCTACCATTGCACGAGTGTTCGGTGACAATGACGTGGTGCCAAAAACCCTGGATTTGGCTTGCCAACAATATCCCTTGCCGCAATGGATGAACGGCATGAGTGCATACTCTTTATGGTACCTGATTATTCAGCACGATTGGTATAAATACAATGGGAATATTGATTTTCTAAGGAAACATCAAAACTATATTTTGGGCTTGATCGATTTAATTGACAGTAAAGTTGATGCTGAAGGCAGAGAGAATCTAGCTGCGGAACGCTTTTTAGATTGGCCGTCTACTCCCAATAAGGAAGGAGTAGAGGCGGGGTATAGAGCGCTCATCGTCTGGGCGATGCAAGATGCTGTCAAATTATGTGAAATTTTAAAACAACCGATTGCTGCAAAGAAAGCAGAAGCCTGTGTTGCACGTATGAATAAATATGTAAAAGATCATCATCAATTAAAGCAGGCTGCTTCCTTAATGGCTATAGCCGGGCTTATTGATCCGGAGAAAGCTTGTAATGAAGTAGTTTCGGTTGGCGGCGCTAAAGATTTCTCTACCTTTTATGGCTATTATATGTTACAGGCACAAGCAAAAGCCGGACAATATCAGCAAGCCATGGATATCATTCGCCAATATTGGGGGGGCATGTTGGACATGGGCGCTACTACCTTTTGGGAAGACTTTAATTTGGATTGGACAAAAAATGCTACGCGCATTGACGAGGTACCGGTACCAGGTAAAAAGGATATACACGGAGATTTCGGTGCCTATTGCTATCCCGGGTTTCGACATAGCCTTTGCCATGGTTGGGCATCCGGGCCTACCGCTTGGATGAGTGAACATATACTTGGTGTGAAGATTTTGGAAGCTGGCTGTAAGGTCATCAAAGTCGAACCTCATCTGGGTGACTTGCAATGGGTAGAAGGTACTTTTCCTACTCCGTACGGGCTGATTGAAATTCGGCATAGTAAGCGAGCTAACGGGACGATTGAGTCTACCGTAAAGGCGCCGAAAGGTATTAAGGTAATTAAATAGATGGTGGCAGGACGCGTCAGGATAGTCTTTTAACCTCATTCTTTTATTTTTAACGTATATAAACAATGCTTATAAATAAATGCCGGAGCATGCTTATCGCACATAAAACCTTCTTACTCTTTATTTTCATGACCTTTGGTCTGTACACCGCTTTTTCCCAAGAAGTCGAAAAGCGGGTTCAGTATCTATCCGGTACAGATAATGAACATACGGTGAAGTGGGACTTTTGGTGCTCGGGCGGACGGAAGAGTGGTAAATGGGGAAAAATTGCTGTTCCGGCTCATTGGGAACAACAGGGGTATGGGCATTATAATTATGGAAGGGATTATGTTACCTATGGCAAAAACTTTCGCTTTCATGACGAGAAAGGAGTATATCGACATACTTTTCCGGTTAATGAACAATGGAAGGGGGAAAAAATATTTATTGTCTTTGAAGGGGTAATGACCGATGCTGAGGTAAAAATAAATGGCCAATCCGCCGGCCCGATCCATCAGGGCGCTTTTTATCGCTTTCGTTATGATATAAGTGACAAGCTCCGCTACGGAAAGGAAAACCAATTGGAAGTTACAGTTAGTAAGATGTCCGGGGATCCGTCCGTTAATAATGCCGAACGACTAGCCGATTACTGGATTCTCGGCGGAATTTTTCGCCCGGTGTATCTGGAAATAGTACCGCCATCATTTATTGACTATGTAGCCATTGACGCAAAGGCTGATGGTTCTTTTCGTATGCAAGCTCACCTTGAAGGAATATCCGCACAAATGAAAGTGAAGGCGAGTATTATTGATCAACGAGGCAAAACGGTGGATATGCTGGAAGCTTTGGCCAGGGAAGGGGATTCCGTCGTGTCTTTTAATACCAAAGTGAGTAATCCTGCTTTGTGGACCGCCGAAAGCCCTAACCGTTACCGTGCGAGAACTGAGCTCTATAAAAATGGGAAGTTGGTATACTTAACGCAGCAGCAATTTGGCTTTCGTACCATTGAAATACGCAAGCAGAACGGCATTTACCTGAATGGGACGAAGATCAAAATGAAAGGAGTAAACCGACATGTATGGTGGCCCGAAACGGGACGATCAGTAAATGCTCGTATTGACTTGGAGGATGTGAAGCTGATGAAATATATGAACATGAACGCCGTTCGTTGCTCACATTATCCGCCCGATCAGTCTTTCTTGGATATCTGCGATTCTTTAGGACTCTATGTTATCGATGAATTAGCGGGCTGGCAAAAGGCTTATGCAACACCGGTGGGAACAAAATTGGTAAAGGAAATGGTTCTGCGCGACCTAAATCATCCATCCATTATCTTTTGGAGCAATGGGAATGAAGGCGGACATAATTTTGATCTAGACACCATATATGGGCATTACGACCTGTCGAAAAGACCGGTAATTCACGCGCATCATCGTCCTGGCAATGATTTTAATGGGATCGATTGTAATCATTATGAAGATTATTACAGTACGCAGAAGATTTTAGCGGATACGAATATCTATATGCCCACTGAATTTCTACATGCACAAGATGACGGTGGTGGAGCCGCCGGGCTCGCCGACATATGGGAGCTGCATTGGAAGGCTAAAAGAGGCGCGGGCGGTTTCCTTTGGGCTTTGGTGGATGAGGGATTAGTTCGTACAGATGAGCAAAATATGATTGACGTCAATGGCGTCAACGCGCCCGATGGTTTAGTAGGTCCCCATCGTGAGCACGAGGGAAGTGTGAATGCGATCCGGGAAATTTATGCACCTATTAAAATCGACGGGAAGGAACTTCCTCCTGATTTTGATGGGCGTATTTCAGTAGAAAATCGCTATCATTTTACGAACCTGAATCAGTGTACTTTTAAATGGGAACTCTTAAATTTTGACAAACTCTTACAAAATGGTGAAGGCTCTACCTCTGTATCAAGCGGAAAGGGCAGGTTTCCCGCTATTGCACCTTTAGCAACCGGTCATTTGTCTATTGATTTACCAGCAAATTGGTCTAACGAAGATGCCCTGGCTTTAACGGCATTCGACTCCCAAGGGAATGAGATCTGTCGTTGGGTATGGAAAATCAAACCTAATGAGCAACTCGCGGTTCATCAATTTGATGAGCCCATCGACGGAACAGTTAACATGCAGGAAAAGGATAGCCTGATACAGTTAACGGCCAATGGTATAACGGTCTCAATTCATAAAAATACAGGTCTATTGGCGCATTTAGCGAATGCTTATAGTAAAGCACTTTCTTTTAAAGACGGGCCTGTTTTAGTGAGCGGACAAGCAAAGGCCGTATCAGTAAAGCATTACCGGGAAGGTCATATTGCTGTTGTGGAAGCGTCATGCAACGGTGATTTAAAGTATATCAAATGGAAGATGGATAAATCGGGATGGCTCGAAATGGACTACGCTTACGCGTTAAGTGGTGATCAACCTTTCGCCGGCATCAGCTTTTCTTACCCCGAAAATTTTGTTTTGGGTGTAAAGTGGCTTGGTAAAGGTCCCTACCGTGTATGGAAAAACAGGCTGCAAGGCACTACGTATGGTGTTTGGAAGAATCGGAATAATAATACGCAAACGGGTAGTTATCCTTGGCGCTATCCCGAATTTAAGGGTTATTACGCGGATGTTACTTGGATGGAAATGAACACCGTAGAAGGTAAGTTCTATATGTCTTTTCCAACGGAAGACCAATATGTACGCCTGTTTGATTTTTACGGACTAACCGGCGCAAAGCCACATCCGGATCTACCTGTCGGGGATATCTCTTTTTTGGATGCGATACCGCCTATTGGTACTAAACTTGCGTTGAATATGACCACTGATACCAAAGGACTGGGACCGCAAAGCGAACTGAATCACCTCTCCGGAAAGCTCATCGAAAGAAAGGTTTATTTTTACTTCGGAACTCCAAAAGTGAATGGGGAAAACAAACAATTTGAGATGCCGAAGGTAAATGTACTAACGGATTAGTTATTGGTTATTAGTTGCCGGTTTTTAGTTGTGGGTTGCGAATTGCCAGTTGTGAGCAGAGGCACCCCTAAAGGCAATACTACTTAACTACTCAACTATTTAACAACTTAACTATTCAACAATTCCGGAAACGATTGCGTAGTTTAACCTACAGTTAAAAAGTGGCTTTATTGTTATGTCAGCAGCTTTTTTTGATGCTCTTGGTTTCCTTAAGCAGGACACTACAGGACGCGGAGGCTTTCTTCACTCTTTAATATTGCGCTCAGCTAACAAATACCTAATCGACATAAACTAACCAATATCATTCGATTTTAGCATTACTTGTTAGGCGAATTAATTATTGAACGGATATATCCCGATTCAACTAATGTAATCTAATAAACTAAACTTATGAACCGAAAAATTACTAAAATGTATGTAGGGCAATTAAAGTTACCTTGGCGCATCAATGCCTTGCGGACTTACTGTTTACTTACTGTTCTTTTGTTTTATGCACTGTTGCCCTCCGCTTTTTCGCAACAACCTGTTCGTGGAAAAGTAATTAGTAGTCAGGATGGCGCATCGCTGCCCGGTGTATCTGTCTTTGTCAAAGGCACAAAGCAAGGAACTACTACCGATGCGGACGGAAATTTTGTCTTACAAGCCGGTGAAGATGCCGTGCTGGTTTTTTCCTTTATGGGATACCTCAGTAAGGAAGTCCCTGCAAAAGGAGTATCAACCGTGTCATTGGAAGAAGATAGTCAAGGTTTGGATGAAGTGGTCGTCATTGGTTACGGAACGGCGAGAAGACGGGATTTAACGGGCGCCGTTGGTACGGTCAAAGGGAGCGAAATCAGGAATATACCGGTAACCAACGCAGCACAAGCGATTACCGGTAGGGTTGCTGGGGTTAATGTAGTGACGCAAAGTGGGGCACCTGGTGCTGATATTAATATCACTGTCCGCGGCGGGACTTCCATAACGCAAGGAACCAACCCCTTGTATATTGTGGATGGCTTTCAAATGGAAAACGCATTACGTAATGTTGATATCAACGACATCGAATCGATCGAAGTCTTGAAGGACGCGTCAGCCACCGCCATCTATGGTGCACGCGGTGCTAATGGTGTAATTCTAATCACTACCAAGTCAGGTAAATCCGGTAAAACCGAGGTAAATTATAACACATATTTCAGTTTTGAAAAGCTGAGCAGTAAGCTTGATCTACTGAGCACAGAACAGTATGTGAAATATCAGTATGAATTTCAGACACTTGCGGGAAAGGAAAGCCAGTGGGCGAACATGTTTGGTGGTGATGTGTCGAGCAGCGACTTCTATACCGGAGCTTACGATCGGATTGCACGCGACTATGGGTCACGGGCTGGCATCGATTGGCAGGATTTAGTGTTTGGGGATCAAGCTATTTTGCAGAACCATAACGTTAATATTAACGGTGGTTCTGAGAAAACGAAGTTTATGGTCAGTTATAACTTCACCGGGCAGGATGGAATTCTTGCAAAAACGGGTTATGAAAGAAATAGTGTCCGTGCTAAATTCAACCAGCGATTGGCCGAAGGGATTAGTCTTGATTTCAACACA
Source organism: Olivibacter sp. 47 (assembly GCF_030372825.1). Taxonomy (NCBI): domain Bacteria; kingdom Pseudomonadati; phylum Bacteroidota; class Sphingobacteriia; order Sphingobacteriales; family Sphingobacteriaceae; genus Olivibacter; species Olivibacter sp. 47. The sequence continues at coordinate 1,832,110 of NZ_JAUCNR010000001.1, read as the reverse complement.
AACTTGCAAGCCACCAAAACAGAGGGAGGTGGTTCTTTAGGCGGCATGCTCAAAATGTCTGTTTTGCAGCCTCCAACGGGTGGTATCCGATTTACGGACGAACAATTGATCCAAAGTGATATAGCAGAAGAGCTGCAGGCAGAGGATTCCCAATACGATATCTATAATCCGATTATTACAAATGATGCGGTTACCCAAACGAAATATGCCCGTTTAGCGGGAGTCAATATGGGCTTGAATGTGGATTTTCTTAAGGATTTCACGTTTCGTACCGCTGGAAGCTACCAATGGACACAAACACGCAGTGATTACTGGGATGATGGTCGTACGCGAACGGCACAAAATAATAAAGGGCCCTACGGTAGTCGTAACAACAGTGAGAAATTTATATGGCAGATCGTCAATACCCTTTCTTGGAAAAAAACGTATGATAAACATAATTTCAATGCGGTATTAGGACAGGAGACAACTTATGAGGAGTCGATGTCGTTAAACAATACGTATTATGAATTTCCTGAAAATAATTTCGGCTTGAATGACGTCGGTATGGCAGGAAGGATCGACCGTCCTTCTTCTGATAAATCACGCTATGGCTTGGTTTCCGGCTTTGCCCGTTTGATGTATAACTACGATGATCGTTATCTATTAACGGCCACGATTCGACGCGACGGTGTATCGAAGTTTATGCCCGGTCGGCAGTGGGGCACTTTACCTTCTGCGTCCGCTGCTTGGAACATTGATCGAGAGCAGTTCATGGAGAACATCGATTTCTTCGACCAGCTGAAGTTCAGGGTAGGTTATGGGACAACCGGAAATTGTGATATCGGGAATAATACTTATACCACTTTGTATCAATCCACCACTTATGCCATTAACAATGTAGAGGTTAATGGATTAAAACCGACAGATAAATTGGGTAATCCACTCTTGCAGTGGGAGAAGACACAGACCACCAATATTGGCTTAGACTTTTCTATTCTTAAGAATCGGGTGTCACTAACGGCCGACTATTATAATAACATCTCCAAGAACTTGCTTATTAGTGTGGCTATACCCACTTCTACGGGTTATACCAGCCAAAATCAAAATGTGGCTTCCATCAGAAATAGAGGCTTTGAGTTCCTGCTAAATACAGTGAATGTTCGTTCAAACGACTTTCAGTGGACAACAAGTTTAAATATCTCCTTTAACCGATCGAAAGTATTATCACTCTTCGGTGGCGACCGTGATTATATGCGCACCAATTTGAGCTCTCGTGTCGATTTCTGGACGGAGCTCAATAATACGGTCGGACTGTTTTATGGCTATCAATACGATGGTATTTATACAACCGATGATTTTATCCAAAATGGCGATGGCAGTTATACCTTAAAAGACGGTGTGGCCTCTTTGAAAGGGAAGGCGCGTTCATCCATAAAGCCAGGGGATGTTAAGTATGTAGCGCTCAGTGGTGAGACCGATGCCGACGGTAACCCGGTTTGGTCCACTAATGATCGCACCGTCATTGGAACCCCTGAACCCAAGTATTTCGGCGGTATCAATAATACTTTTGCCTATAAGGGTTTTGATTTAAGTGTATTCCTCAATTTCAGTTACGGTAACCAAGTTTTTAATATGAACTCCCAGCGTTACATAGGACCTTATCTGCCCAATCAAAACTCGCTGTCTGTCATGAATAACCGCTTCACTTTAATTGATCCGGCAACTGGTATGCAAACAAGCGATTTGGGTCGGTTGGCGGAGCTAAATCCTAATCAGCATGATAAAAAAGCGATGTGGAGTCTGCATTCACCGAATAATATTGCTATTACTGATGCCTTGGATTACTACCTCGAAGATGGTTCTTTCTTACGCATCAATAACATCACACTGGGATATACTTTACCTAAATCATGGTTACAGAAAGCCTTCATAAATAATGCAAGAATTTATTGCACCTTGAATAATATCCATACATTCACCGGTTATTCGGGCTATGATCCGGAAGTTTCAGCTACCGGGTCTATTCTCACCAGAGGCGTAGACAATTCGGCTTATCCAAGAACAAAAAGTATTGTCGTAGGCGCTAACTTAACCTTTTAACCGTAAAGCTTGTCAATCATGAAAATGAATATAAAACTTATTTTTTTGTTGGGAATTGTTCTTTGCAGCTCCTGTAAGAAATGGCTGGAGATGCCGTCCGAAAAAGAATTCGATAGTGAAACTATTTTTGATAACGTCTCCCGGGCCGAAATGGCGGTATTGGGTGCCTATAGCAGCACCTTCAATCGTGAATTATATTATCAATTCGGTATGGGAACCGACGAATGTTTCTCTACCGAAGGAGAAACCAATTCAAAAAATCAGGTAGCGAATTATGTATATAATACTTCCAACATTCCTACTTCTACTTATACAGCGATGTATGCCGGTGTCGAGTACGCAAATGTATGTATTAAAAATCTGCCACAAATGGAGGCCGCCAATGAGCAGGAAAAGCGCAAACTGGATATGCTCTTAGGTGAATCGTATGCCATCCGGGCGATGAATCTACTTAATGTGGTCCGTTTCTTCGGAGATGTTCCGTATCCCAAAATTCCGGTTGTGGATGCAGGAACCTTCAATTCGTCAAGAGTAAGTCGCGACACCATCTTGGATGGGTGTATTGAGGATCTTCAAAAAGCGATCGAACTGTTACCTTGGAAAGGGGAGGGGATGGTGGCCACGCCGGAGCGTTTTACTAAAAATGCTGCTTATGGAGTGCTTGCCCGGGTAGCGTTGTATGCTGCCGGTTATTCATTGCGCTGGGACCTGAATTCGTATTCTCCAGGTTCTGTTAAGATAGCACAACGCGACGATGTCAATCGCATTACACAGCTGTACGAGATTGCTCGAGACGCCTGCAAGGCCATTGTAGATCGTGGCGAAAATAATTTAATTGCTTATGAGACGGTATTCCGCGATTTGGTAAATGGACAATATAATGTTGAGACAATGCTTGAATATGGTCAGTATGGCGCGAATAGTAATGATGGTTCTATTGGTTATACAAACGGAATGTTTGCCCATACGAACTGCATGTTCGGTAAGGCTCAACCGGCCATGGGAGCTTTGCCAACTTACTATTTCGATTTTAGTGAGGGTGATGTCAGAAGGGACGTAGCGATTTGTAATTATAGCATCGCGAGCGATAATACCCGGCAGATGAACAACTATGCCGGTATGACCATCGGTAAATTTCGGGTGACATGGAAAGCGGAAATTGGAACAGCTATTAATAAACGGGATATCAATTGGCCGGTACTGCGTTACTCGGATGTCTTGTTGATGTATGCCGAAGCTGAAAACGAACTGAACCATGGTCCAACAGCCCTTGCCGTTGAAATGTACGAAAAGGTACGGTCAAGAGCTTTTAACAATGATCGAGCTAAAATGGGGGCAACACCGAGTGGTTATGAGGACTTCAAAAAAGCCGTTATTTCGGAGCGGAAATTAGAACTCGGCTTTGAAGGCTGGCGCAGGACCGACTTGGCTAGGTGGGGTATTTTATACGAAACACTTAGTGAAACGAAGCAGAAACTCATCCAATTGGCAAAAGGTGAAGGGCCATATGCCGATGTTGACAAATATCGAGCTTATAAAAAAGAGCAAGCTAAATCTTTCCTCGATCCAGTCGTCGCAGTTCCTTTTATCGGTTATTCGCAAGCTCCAACAGCGTCTGAGCAGCAGGAATTAAACACTCAAGGCTATACCTTGCTTGAAATGCATGGTAATGTTTCGCTCTTTAACGCGAATAGAACCGATGCCACCTCGGCTTGGATAACAGGATTGTTCCGAGGCCTCGAGAAAAATAAAGTGGAAATTTTACCATTAAATGCCACAACGATTGATGACAACCCGGGATTACAAGGACAGCAACATCCGCTTTATTAGAGAGTAGTTAATAGGGAGTAGGGAACTAGTTAAATGGAATTTCCTACTCTCTATCCCCTGGTCCAAATTTATCACTTCATAATTCCTGCCTACCGGCAGTCATCACTACTAAACTACTTCCCTACTCAATTATTCAACAATTCACTGATTTCTTTACTCCCCCGCAGGCCCCATCATCACATTAGCTAATTCATCAATTGGCTAATTAACTACTCAACCACTCAACAATTTCTCTGCTCCACGCCCATGCTTCATTGGCTAATTTACCAATCGGCTAATTAACTACTTCCCTACTCAACTACTCAACGTCTCAACTACTTAACGTCTCAACTACTTAACTATTTATCAACCCATCAATTCCGGAAACGATTGCGTAGTTTAACTCATAGTTAAAAAATGCGTTTATAGGCTTCTAACGCTGTTTTTGATCTTCGGCCTATCGGCAAACAGGACACTACAGGATGCATCCATTTATTGAGCTCTTTAATATTGTATTAGCTAGAATCGCCGGTATAGGTCTCTATGCTAACCAATGAGTAAATAATTCACTCGAAAACAAACGCAGATACACAACCAACAGGCTTACTGAAGGAGTTTTTTATCGTCTCCGAAGTAAAACCAACAATTTAACCATGTTTAAAATGAACCAAGAATCAGAACGGAACCAGACACGGAGACAGCAAGTACACTCACTTGTAATACAGCGAGGGATCAGCTGGTTTTTCATGTGTCTGCTATTGTTTAGTTTTCCCGTGCACTTATGGGCACAGGAAACTGTAAAGGGAAAAGTAATAAGTGCGCAGGACGGTCAAGCCTTACCGGGCGTATCGGTGCTTGTAAAGGGGAAGAAGGCAGGAACTAGCACAGATGCAAATGGAAATTTTGCTATTCAAGCCGCAAAAAATGAAATCTTGATTTTCTCCTTTGTGGGACACAAACCAAAAGAGGTAACCGTTGCGGGGCCTGTTGTAAATGTTACCTTGGATCAAGATAGCCAAGGTTTGGATGAAGTTGTCGTGGTAGGATATGGCCAACAAAAACGGGGTAATATCACTGGGTCAGTAGCAACCATGAATACTGAAAAATTAACGGAAAGACCACTTCCACGAGTTGATCAGGCCTTGGTTGGACAAATGGCCGGTGTCCGTGTCAAACAAACTACCGGGAATCCCGGGCAAGGTTTGAGTGTCCAGGTACGTGGTGTTGGTTCAATCTCCGCCGGAAATGAACCGCTGTACGTTCTGGACGGCTTCCCGCTATCGGGAGCAACGCCTAATCAAAATGGTGGCTATTCTACCGGCAATCCATTGGATAATATCAACCCGAATGATATCGAATCCATCCAAGTGCTAAAGGATGCGTCATCGGCAGCTATATACGGTTCCCGCGCAGCCAATGGAGTGGTTATTATCACGACTAAAAAAGGAAAGTCTGGAAAGCCGTCCATTAATTTAAATACCTACGTAGGCTATAATGAGCGCAGTAAAAAGCTTGATATGTTAAGTGGTCCGGAGTGGATAGATCGTGCTATTGAAATGATCAATTACCAATGGGTCACCTCCGGCTCGGGTAGAACGGCCGATCAAACAACGGAAGAAAGACGTGCTATTCTGGGCATAGCAGCTGATCAGGTCGATACACGGTACATGATTGATGATCGTTGGGTACAGCCGGGTTATCCAGGACTAAATATTATTGATTGGCAAGATGAAACTTTCCGTAAAGGTTTAGTGCAAAATTACCAACTTTCTGCTAGTGGCGGTACCGACGCGGTTAAATATTATGTTTCGGGTAATTACAACGGACAACAAGGGATGGTGAAAGAGCAGGACTTTACCTCCTATGCGGCGCGTGCCAATGTAGAGGTGAAAGCTAATGAAAAACTGACTTTTGGTATTAATTTAACCCCCACCTATTCGATTAATAACGATCCGGGTGTGGAAGGAAAAGATAATATCCTGCATCAGTTAGTTTCATTTACACCGGTACAGGAAGCAAGTGCCGGCCTATATCCTAATGTTGGTGACAACCCTCAATACCGCTGGAGTACTTCGGCCAACAGTCCGGTAGGTAAATTAGAGCAAACCTTGGCCGTGACCAAACGCTTCCGTACAGTCGGGTCTTTATTTGGTCAATACGAGATTGTTGATGGACTGAACTTCAAAACAACCCTCAATTTAGACCATGTGGATAATACCTTTAAGCGTTATATTCCTTTTACGATTACCGGTAGTTTACCGAATAGGCAATCGGATTTAACCAAACGTACTTCCGGAACGTATAGTACTTTCAGAAGACAAACACTGGTTAATGAAAATACGTTGAATTATAATAAGACGATTGCCAATGACCACAGCATCTCTGCGCTTTTGGGTTTTTCTTATAACTCCGATAAACTGGATAATGCAACCATGTCATCCCAAAACGGCTATGGAAGTAGTACCATTACGACCTTGAATTATGCATTGGGCGTGACGGGTAATACAACGGAAACCAAGAATGTCTTACTCTCCTATTTCGGACGTTTGCAATACGCGTATCAAGATAAGTACTTACTGAGCGTGTCGGCTAGACGAGATGGTTCATCTCGCTTTGGTGCAAATACCAAATGGGGCTGGTTCCCTTCTGCGTCTATAGGCTGGCGTGTGTCGCAGGAAGATTTTATGCAAAGTATTAAGGGAACATTGAGTGATCTTAAATTGCGTGCCAGCTGGGGTAAGTCGGGGAACTACAACATTGGCGACTATAGTAGCCTGTCGGTCCTCGGAAACTATGCCTACTCTTTAGGTGGGCAGCTGGTTACAGGATTAGCTCCTAATGGTATCGTGAACCCCGATTTAACTTGGGAAAAGTCGAATACATTTGATGTCGGACTTGATTTAGGGTTCATTAATAACCGTATTACCGCTACAATCGATTACTATGATCGTAAGAGTACCGGACTGCTCTTGAACGTGCCGGTGTCGCAAATCACGGGCTTTGCGTCTTCCCTGGATAATGCAGGAAGCGTACGTAACAGAGGATGGGAATTGGAAATCAACAGCCAAAATATTACAGGGACGGCGGATGCATTTCAATGGAGTACTTCTTTTAACTTGAGTCATAACAGCAATAAGCTGACTTCATTACCTAACGGGCAGTCGCAAATCCTGATCCCATCTTCTTTTGATATCTCACATAGTATTTTACGCGTGGGCGACCCGATGTACAGCATTTATGTGGTTCGGCAAGAGGGTATTCTATCGCAGGCCGACATTGACAACGGAGCGGCTTTGTATGGAAATCAAACAGCGGGTGATCCGAAATATTTTGATGCCAACGGTGATGGCATCATTAATGAGAACGACCGTGTTATTGTAGGTCAGCCTAATCCAAAATATACATGGGGTATTACCAATACCTTCCGATATAAGGGCTTCGATTTGAGTGTACTCGTACAAGGCCAGTGGGGCGGTGGTATCTACTCTTTATTTGGTCGGGCTGTTAACCGGACCGGAACCGGTATTGTGGATAATGTGCTGGGCAGCTGGCGCGATCGCTGGCGCTCACCGGAGGACCCGGGGGCCGGTGAAGTAGGAAAGACAACCGGAACTTTCGGCCGAATCAAAAATACGGATTGGTACTATCCTTCCGACTACATTCGGGTACGGAATATCACATTGGGTTACGATTTGGGACGGATCATTCCGAAGACAACTTTCCAAGGTGCGCGCATATTTGTTACGGCTGAGAATTTCTTTGGTCATGATAAATACAAAGGTGGTTTTAACCCAGAAGCAACGAACACGAACTTAAGTGGTAGCACGCAGTTTCCGGAAGCGGGTGATTATGGCGGTCTACCGATTCCGAAATCGTTGATCTTCGGATTGAACGTAACGTTTTAACGATAAGTCCTCGTCAGACAACATACATAGTGATGATCATTATTAAAGATATAAAGTGATGAACAAGATTTTTTTAGTGCTATTGGTCCTTGCGGTTCTTACAGGTTGTGAGAAGGAGCTCGATCAACAACCTATTTCTGATCCTACGACAGAAACTTTCTATGCAATTCCCAATGATTTTATTCAGGGAGCAAATGCCATATATGCTGCTTTGCGCGGCTATCCGGACCGACAATTAAATTTATCGGAAACACGTTCTGATAATTTATATGCTGTATCAGATGGAGGTGTGCGTGATTGGGAAGGCATCAACGGATTTCACCGCAATCTGGCAGCGAATCCGTATATCGCGGAAGCTTGGTTAACCAACTACAATGGTGTTAACCGTGCGAACGTCTTACTTGAACAACTAGATAAAAATGGGCACATAGTAACCGACGAAAATTTGAGAGGTCGCTTACAAGGTGAAGCCCGCTTCTTGCGCGCCTTCTTCTATTTTGATCTCTTGCGTTGGTTTGGGCGGGTCCCGATCGTCGATCGCGTTATTACAGCAAGTGAAGCAGCTACCATTCCACAAAGTGATATTGCTGCAATTTACGACTTTATTATTGCGGATCTGCAAACGGCAATTCCTCTTTTGCCCTCGAAAAGTGAGTATGCAGGAGTTGATCGCGGTCGCGTCACCAATGCGGCGGCGCAAACGCTCTTAGCTTTGGTATATATGACCCGCTCGGGCCCTAATTTAGGTGTAAATGGGTCTGGCTTAGCTACTAACAATTGGCAAGAGGCAGCTGCTTTATTGGATGAGGTGATCGGTTCGGGTGAATACCAATTTTTGGAGGGTAACAATGCCTATGCTTCCATTTTTTCTTACGATAATGAAAACAATGCCGAAGTGGTATTTGATGTTCAGTATATCACAGGGCAAAATCCGGTAGCAGGAGCCACTTTTGCGTGGCTGTTAGCTCCTGACACATGGTTTAATGCCAATGGACATCCCAATCAGGGCGGTTTGACCATTCGTCCGGTATCGAATGATTTGTTGAATTCGTATGAGTCAGGCGATGTTCGAAAGGCCTTTTCTATTCAAACAGGATACGTTTATAATGGGGTGGCGGAAACCAGATCATTCTTTAAAAAATATATTGATTTATCCCGTGTGCCGAATAATCGCGAAGACTGGCCCATTAATTTCATTGTTTGGCGTTTTACCGACATCTTAATGTTAAGGGCTGAATGTACACTGCATGGTGCTTCCGGATCACAAGCGGAGGTAGATCAGGTGGTCAATCGGGTTCGTGCAAGAGCGGGTTTAGCGCCTAGGAGTCAGGTAGACCTTGCCGGTTTGATGGAGGAAAGACGAAAAGAATTTGCTGCCGAAGGATCAAGGTGGCACGACTTGATTCGAAGTGGTCTAGCGGAATCGGTCATGAGTAGCTGGATTGAAAAAGAGGACGTTCAGTCACGTATTGATCCCTTTCAATTAAATTATACACTTTATCCCATTCCGCAAGCCGAATTGGATGCGAAGCCAGGGGTGTATACGCAGAATGGAGGGTATTAATGGGAGTTGTAAGTCATAAGTGGTAGGTTTTAAGCTCAGCTTATCCAACGACCGGTGTAGGCGAATTATAGGTGACAAATCGTCACTCGACAAGGTATATTAATTAGCTAATGTGAGCCACTTGTGACTTACATACATGTGTTAACATAAGGGATACTTATAGCGTATAACTTTAAGTTTGGTTTAACCAACGGCCTGTGTGTGTGGATTATAGGTGACAAATCGTCCTTCGACAGGGTATATTAATTAGCTAATGTGAGCCACTTGTGACTTACATACATGTGTTAACATAAGGGATACTTATAACGTATAACTTATTACTTAGAACTCAAAAGGTATGAAAAAGCATTTATTGTTTTTCTTTGCTCTGCTGCAGGTAGCGATCCTACCTGCGCAACCATTATTGGAAACCGGCGGAAAGGAAATGCCGGATGAATGGGTCGACAACGTAACACATCATCGGGTGATGCGTTTGGTGCGGAGGCAGGGAATCAATTTGAGCTTCTATTTTCATAACAATCCTTTTGTAGGAAATGAGATGGTTTTTTACGGAAGTAATGAGCGACAGAAAGAAAGTTATACCGGAGAGCTAAAGAATAAGGCACAAGAAATTTATAACCTTAATGTGAAAGACAAGCAGCTTTATGTAGTTAATTTAGAAAACTTGAAAGTTCGCCGGTTAACGCAAGAATCCGGAAAAATCCAAGGGGAAATCGTGCATGCAAAAAGCGGGAAAGTATATTATCAATGTCAGGATAGCGTATTCAGCGTAGCGGTAAAAACAGGTAAAAAGGAACTGATCTTTGTATTTCCGGCAGATTTCAAGGCCTCGATTACAACGATCAATGCTGATGCTTCCCTACTAGGCGGAGCCTATGCCACGGAGGAAGAGAAAGAAATTTCAAAACGCTATCCGGAAAAGAGCCAGTATTTCAATCGCATTTATGAAGCAAGATTACCGAGAACATTATTTACCATCGATATCAAAACAAGACAACTGCAAAAGATATTTACGGATAGCGCCTGGTTAAATCATGTACAATTTTCTCCTACAGATCCCAACTTATTAATGTTCTGTCACGAAGGCCCTTGGCATAAGGTCGATCGGATCTGGACCATTAACGTAAAAACAAAAGCTACGCCCAAACTCATTCATAAACGTAGCATGGATATGGAAATTGCGGGCCATGAATGGTTCAGTAAGAACGGCAACTACATATGGTACGATCTGCAATTGCCTCGCGGTCAAACATTTTTTGTAAGTGGTACGGATCTTAAAACCGGAAAGGAGATAAAATACCAATTGCAACGAAACGAATGGTCTGTTCACTACACCTCCGCAGTTGATGATAAAACCTTTGCTGGCGATGGCGGCGATCCAGGGTCGGTAGCTAAAGCACCGGACGGACAATATATTTATCTTTTTAAACCTCAAGGTGATCATTTTGAGGCGGAGCGCTTGGTCAATATGAAACATCATAATTATAAGTTGGAACCGAATGTGCATTATTCACCAGATGGGAAATGGATTATATTTCGGGCAAATTTTGAGGGCTTTGAAGGTATATATGCAGTTGAGATAGAAAAGCGAAGAACTAATGACAGTCAATAGAAAGAAATTCATCCACACCTTATCCTTTTCTTTGGCGGCACTGTGGGTGCAAGGGGGAAGAATGCTCCATGCGCGAACCAAAGATGATGCCCCAATATCAGATTTTGCAAAAAGTTGAAGCCAGTTGGTAGGGCTTTGGAATTGCCCGGTTACTATGTATGGTGCAATAGCCCAATTGAAGCTCCGGATGGTAAAACGCATGTGTTTTTCTCACGATGGAAGGCAGATCTGGGAATGAGCGGATGGATCAAAGGCTCTGAAGTCGCTCATGCGGTAGCAGACGCTCCTGACAAGCCATTTGAGGTACTCGAAACGGTATTAGCCCCGCGTGGCACCGGGTTTTGGGACGCCACGACTTGTCATAACCCACTGATAAAGAAAATAGGTAACACTTATTATCTTTTTTATATGGGAAACTCTAATGGTAAAACCAATACAAAGCGCATTGGTTTAGCCACATCCTCTTCCCTCGACGGTCCATGGACACGCACCGATGCGCCTATTCTCTTGCCGGGTGCAGCGGGCGCATGGGATGATCATTGCACCACAAACCCAGCTTGGGTAAGAGGAAAAGATGGCAGAAATTGGCTCTACTACAAGTCATGGAATACCCACGACTATGAAACAACAAAGGGACCGATCCGGGGAAACAGAAAATATGGCGTAGCCTTCGCCGATAAGCCGGAAGGTCCGTATGAGAAGTATGTCCATAATCCGGTTATTGATTTTTCAGCAAAGGGAGCTAATCGCCAGTTTGAGGATGCCTTTGTTTGGCGTGAAGGGGACAAGTTCAAAATGATTGCGCGCGACATGGGTGTCTTTAACCATGAAGTAGGACTGATTATGGAGTCTGATGATGGATTGCATTGGTCAGAACCACAAATAGCTTTTCAGCCATTGAGTCATTATGTACAAGAACCACCAGCCCCCGCACACTTGAAGCGATACGGCCGCTTAGAGCGACCCATGCTTTTATTGGAGGATGATCAACCGGCGTGGCTTTTTGGCGCCTCGCAAGGCGGAAAGTATCAAACATCCAGTGCTTTTATTTTTAAATGTGAGGTATAACCAATAAAATCCTGAATTATGATGAAAACTATTCTTTTACAAAAAAATCGCTGGCTTGCCGGCTTTTTAGGAATGGCCGCATTGCTAGGGGCCTGTTCTAAATTACCACAATCAGACAACAACCATCCTTATATGGAAAATGGGCGAGTTATTGCTTTCCCGGGAGCAGAGGGCTTTGGCCGCTTTGCACAGGGTGCTCGTGGAGCCGCTAATCCTTCGGTCTATATAGTCACTAATCTGAATGATAATGGCCCCGGGTCATTTCGTGATGCAGTGAGTCAGCCGGGTCGATTTGTCGTTTTTGCGGTAAGTGGCATCATTCGTTTGCAATCTAATTTAAGTGTCGCAGCGAATACAACTATTGCCGGACAAACGGCTCCCGGTAAGGGCGTTGTACTCTATGGTCGTAAAGTCACCTTTACCGGAGCAAACAATTCCATTACCCGCTATATGAGAATTAGGCTGGGAGTGAATGGAGGTGCATCGCGCAATGATGATGCTTCAGGCGTAGCTAATGGTAAAAATATGATTTTTGATCATGTATCGTTTTCTTGGGGGCAGGATGAGGTCTTCTCCATTAACTGGGATAATAAAGGAAATGAACCCGATAGCATAACTATACAGAATTCCATCATCGGACAAGGCCTGCATCGGCATAATCACTCGGCAGGCGGTCTGATTCAAACGGTGAATGGAAAAATTAGTATGCTAAAGACCCTTTATCACAGCAATAAAACCCGCAACCCTAAAGTAAAAGGGTATAATGAATTCGTTAATAATGTAGTATACAATTATGGAAATTTAGATAATCCAATGGGACATACCGTTTCAGGGGATGCTTATATTATGGGTGGATCGGCCGGTATTTCTGAGGTTAATATTCTCAATAATTACTTTATTTCCGGTCCACTTACGCCACCAAAAAACACACCTTTCTCACGTGGTACAGGAACTTTTTATCTGCATGCCGCGGGAAATTACTTCGATCCTAATAAGAACGGCGTTTTAGATGGTAGCTTGGTACCCTTCGACACCATCGGATATCCAGGATTAGCGGATTCAAATTTTGTACAACAGCCTTTCGCCTATCCGGCAAAAACGCCGAGCATGAACGCGGAACAAGCTTATCATTATGTATTGAATAATGCCGGTGCTACCTTGCCAAGCAGAGATGAAGTCGATTTATCGATGATCAATGAGTTGCGCTCAAAAGGAAAGCAGGGCAACTATATTTATACGGAATCTGATGTAGCCTTACCTAATGATGGGCTGGGATCTTTTCCCGAAGCCACTGCATTGAAAGATACCGATCAGGACGGGATTCCTGACGTGTGGGAGCAGCGTTTAGGGCTCAATGCAAATGACGCTACCGATGCGCTACAAACTAATACGTCTTTCCCTCAATACCTAAATATAGAAGTTTATATTAACGCTTTAACACCAACATCGAGATAGTGCCAAAAAACGATTCATTCATGTATAACAAGTTAAACAAAACGTATTCTTTTTTATCAAAACGATCTTTCCAATTCAGGTTTTTATCTTTCATTTTTATGTTAGCTTGGTCAATTAATAGTTACGCGCAAGAGAAGGCATGGACTTCCGCTAAGCAACCGGAGCAGGAAATAGAAATGCTTAAGCGACAGATTAAAGCGCCTGTTTTCCTAGAACGGGATTTTTTGATAACGGACTTTGGTGCGGTTGGTGACGGACAAACCAAAAATACCGAAGCCTTCAAAAAAGCGATTGAAGCCTGTCATAAAAGCGGTGGAGGAAGGGTCGTTGTTCCTTATGGAAAGTTTCTCACCGGTGGAATATACCTAAAAAGTAATGTAAATCTACACTTAGCGGACAGTGCCACGATTATATTCAGTCGGGATAGCTCGGATTATCCGATTGTTTTCACGCGTTGGGAGGGGATGGAATGTATGAACTATGCCTCGTTTATCTATGCTTATGGGGAGGAGAATATTGCCATTACCGGAAATGGTATACTGGATGGGAATGCCAATAACGATTATTGGTGGTGGTGGTGTGGTGCTAAAAAATACGGTTGGCGAGAAGAGCTCGGTAAGCAAACTCCTGCGCGGAATGCTTTGCATGAGATGATGCATGAGGAAGTAGATCCCAAAAAGCGGATTTTTGGTGATGGGCATTATTTACGACCTAATTTTATACAGCCCTATCAGTGTAAAAATGTATGGATTGCGGATGTGAAGTTGATTAACTCACCCATGTGGAACCTTAATCCCGTATTGTGCGAAAATGTACTGATTGAAAAGGTAAAAGTGATTAGTCATGGGCCCAATAACGATGGCTGCGATCCGGAAGCTTGTAAAAATGTATGGATACGCGATTGTTATTTCGATACAGGCGACGATTGTATTGCCATTAAATCGGGAAGAGATGAAGACGGCCGCAATATCGGTCGCCCGGCAGAAAATCATATTATCGAGAATTGTGTGATGAAAGATGGGCATGGTGGCGTCGTCATCGGTAGTGAGATTGCTGGAGGCGCTAAGAACATTTATGCTATCAATTGTGAAATGGATAGTCCTAACTTGGATCGTGTCTTGCGGATAAAGACGAGCTCGAGCCGTGGAGGGATCATTGAAAATGTATTTATGAAAAATGTACAGGTCGGCACGTTCAAAGAAGCCGCTGTCAAGTGCAATATGTTTTATGAAAAACCGGGGAATCACATTCCTACGATCCGTAATATTTGGGTAGAAAATCTGAACGTCGAAAAAGGTGGGCAATACGCGCTGATGGTTGCAGCCTATCAGCAGTCGCCGGTAACGAATCTGCGAATGATTAATTGCAATTTAAAAGGAATTAAAGAACCCTTTAAGGTCGACCATGTTAAGAACCTTGTCTTTGAGGATGTGAAGATCAATGGAAGGGTGATGGAGGCGCCAAAAGGAGTTAATTAGTTATTGGTTATTCGTTATTGGTTATTCGTTTAGCGTAAAGCGATCTTCATTCAGCCGCTCAAAGGTTTAGCGTGTAGGCCCGAATGGCCATATGGAATGAGTGTTTGAATTTTATTTGATACTTTGTTGTTGGTTAAAATATAGGGAATCGTCGAAGGAATTAACTTTCATATAAATAAAGATCGGCCTCAAAAGGTTCGGGTAGCACAAGCTATGTAACGGCATAGAGGCTCAAAGAACATTTTCAGCCGAGAGCTTTCTTTGTTACTTTCTTTCGCGGAGAAAGAAAGTAAATAATTGGTTATGATAAAAAAAAGAACATTTTTTCTGAGCATGATCATATCGATAAGTATGATATTATCGAGCGATCCATCCTACGCGCAGGAAAATGACCATAAGCCTTTATGGCACGGTATAGAACGAGTGGTACATTACAAACCCGAGGGCGAAGACTTTGTGTTGGTGCAAGGGAGGCGGCGATTTAATCGCGCCTTGTATGGCACGAATACGGCTTTTCGCGTGGAAGCGGGCGATTTGCCTGAATTTGCTTTATACTTGCCGGGCATGGGCGGTAACTTACAATTTGTGCTGACCGATGGTAAGAACTATAAAAGACTGATTGATGCGGATCATATTGAAACTCGGTATCGTCCGGGGACAATGATTTACTGGATTAAAGATACACTGTTAGGTGATGGACGATTGACGGTGCAAGTTTTGGCACAAGCGGAGAATGAAGGTTTGATTCTTCGCGTAGAGGGAAGAAATATCGCACATTCAATTAAACTTTGGGCCATCTATGGAGGAGCTAGTGGGCAAAATTTCAGTCGTGCCGGCGACATAGGTGCCGACCCGGAATCGAGCTTTTATTTATTGCCCCAGAATTGCGAAGCGAATACGTTTACCCTAAACAATCGCGGATTCCATTTGAACTTTTTAAATAAGAAAAAGCAAACGCAGGAATTGTTCGGTGCTTTTTCCGGACAACCGTCCCTGAAGCTGCTAAATGCAGATAAGCTGACGGAGTTGCCTGAATTATGGGAAAGTTCATCCATTGATCGTCCGGTGTTGGGTGCTCAATATCTGCTAAAAGACGAACACCCGGTTTATATAGCAATCCAACGGGAAAAAAGTCAGGCGCCATTGGAAGTAGTTTTTCAACAGGCTGAAGAAAAACGGAAGGGCTTAACGGAGCGCGTAAAGCTTAAAACCCCCGATCCTTATATCAACACGCTGGGTGGTGCATTGGCGATTGCGGCGGACGCCATATGGGAGTTTCCAACCTACTTACACGGCGCCGTGGCTTGGCGCATGCGCTTAAATGCCTGGCGAGGGGCTTATGTGGCTGATCCGCTGGGCTGGCATGATCGCGCTAAATTGCATTTTTCAGCTTACCTTCGTTCTCAGGTACTGGAGCCTGAGAAGGGGCCAGTGGTACCGGATACCTCGCGGCATTTGGCAAGACAGCTTGAAGAGATGGGCACAACCGTGTTCTCCAGTGGATATATCTCTAGAAATCCCAATGATAATACCAAACCGCATCACTATGATATGAACTTGGTGTTTTTTGACCAATTATATAACCATTTTCAATATACAGGTGATACCGCCTTTATAAAAGCTAGCTGGCCTGTCATCAAAAGGCACCTGGCATGGGAGAAACGGAATTTTGATCAGGACGGTGATGGGCTATACGACGCGTATTGCGCCATTTGGGCAAGCGATGCCCTGCAGTATAGTGGTGGTGGCGTAACGCACACCTCGGCCTATAATTATCGGGGTTTTGAGATGGCGGCGCGACTCGCCGCAATCGTTGGTGAAGATCCAAGCCCTTATAAACAGGAGGCTGCTAAAATTAAGGACGCAGTAAACAAGTATTTGTGGTTAAAAGATAAAGGCTGGTATGCCGAATATAAGGATCTCTTAGGTGAGGGCTTAAGGCACGAGCAACCAGGATTGTGGACAATCTATCATGCGCTGGATACCCGCATGGCTACACCCTTTCAGCGCTATCAGTCGTTAACTTATGTTGACGAGCATATTCCCCATATCCCCATACGGGCGGCCGGCCTATCGGAGCAGCAACTTTACACGTTGTCTACAACAAATTGGCAACCGTACACTTGGTCGATCAACAATGTGGCACTTGCTGAAAACCTACAAACGGCTCTTGCGTACTGGCAGGGAGGCAAAGCGGAAGATGCCTTTCGATTGTGGAAAAGCAACCTTATAGAAAGCATGTACTTAGGTGCCAGTCCGGGTAATTTTCAGCAATTGTCTTTCTATGATGCGCAAAGAGGCGAGTTATACCGTGATTTTGCCGATCCGATCGGCGTCGCAGCGCGCACATTAACGGAGGGGCTATTCGGCATTTTACCGGATGCATTAGTTGATACGCTTACTATACGTCCCGGTTTACCACAATCGTGGAATGAAGCGGATTTAGATGTTCCCAATATAAGTTTTTCTTTTAAGCGCTCGGGATTGCTTGATCACTATGAAATCACGCCAAGATACCAAAGGAGTATGAACTTGAAATTGCTGTTGCGCACTAAAAAAGCGGCAGTAAAGCAGGTAAGGGTGAATGGAAAAGACGTTAACTGCACATGGATAGAGGAAGCACTGGGGCAGCCGACACTTCAGGTGTCGATACCCAAGACTGCAAGCTACAACATTGAGATCGAGTGGGCTGATAAAGAAATAGCCGAACTGGGCTATCAAAATAGTGTCGTTTTGGGGCAGGATCTGAACTTGGATATCCGTGAAGCACGGCTTGAAGAGGTGTACGATCCACAACGAGTATTGGTGGATTCCTCAAATGAGAAACGGAAGTTTTCCTTCAAGCGAGTGGGGAAATCATTGTTCTTTGTAAAGCTTAGACAAGGGAATGCGCAATGGTGGATGCCTGTGGATGTACGCGTTGAAGATGCTTATCGTCGCAGCGCGTCTCTGGAGAAAGCAGCTATACGGACAGGAAAATATGAAATGCTGGACTTAAGTAAGGAGTTCAACGGAAAAATAACAGAATTGTTTAAGCAACGTTACTTAAGTCCACGACCGGGTGCGCCGACCTTACAACTACCTTGGCAAGGTATCGGTAATTGGTGCTATCCCTTGATTGAACCTGTTTTAGATGATCAAGGGACCAAACGGTTAGCGAAGGCACAGGGTCATATACGCTTGCCAAATGGTGTACCAATAAAATTATCGGTTGATGGAAACGATATCCTGTTTACCTCGCAGTGGGACAACTACCCAACAAAGAAGACCCTTGCCCTAACAGGCAAAGCCTCGCATGTTTATTTGCTAATGGCCGGCACCACCAACCCCATGCAGAGCCAGTTCATCAATGGCCTAGTGACTATTGTTTACGCGGACGGGACCAAAGAAAAGCTGGAACTCCGAAATCCCGATAATTGGTGGCCGATCGAGCAGGATTATGAGGATGATGGTTATGCTTTTTCCCTACTGAAGGAAAAACCCTATCGGTTGCATTTGAAAACCGGCCGGTTCGTACGCGGAGGGGAAGGAAGTTATGATGAAATCAAGGGATTTACGAAGCGGGCAATCGACGGTGGCGCCGCCACGCTATTGGACTTCTCGCTCGATCCGACGAAGGAACTGAAGACACTTGAATTGCGAGCGATAGCCAATGATGTAGTAATAGGCTTGATGGGAATGACACTAGAAGTTGTTGAGTAGGGAATTATTCATTCGTGTTCACTTTAAAGGTATTTATGAGCTCGCTACGCTCGGTTAGTCAATTAGCCAATGTAGTAACGTAGGCAGGTGCGCTTAAAGCTTACTGCCTTGTAAGTAGTTAAATAGCCTAATGGTTAAGTAGTCAGTACGAATAACTAGTAACAAATAACCAATAACAAATATGATATACAAGAAAAGACATTATTTATCGATATTAACTTGCTGTTTGATTGGAATACTCTCCTGTAATCAAAAGCAAACGAAGAAGAACGATTCTATTGATCGAAAAGCCGTAGTAACCCGGCATAATGTTGTTAATGAGTCTATTGATTCATTGAGCTCTTTAACCGTGGGTAATGGAGAATTTGCATTTACAGTTGATGTGACAGGCTTGCAGACTTTTCCTTTATTGTACGAAAAGGGAGTGGCCTTGGGAACGCAATCGGAATGGGCGTGGGATAGCTTTAAAAACGAAAAAAACTTCCGCTTTGAAGAAACATTGAAGAGCTACGACTTTAACAACGAAGGAAGAGATGCCAAATATAGTGTACAATGGAAGGAACCTCAACGAAATAAAGAAGCCACTGATTGGTTTCGTGAGAATGCGCATCGACTTCAATTGGGAAATATTGGTTTTGAATTGTACAAAAAAATGGTCAACGCGCAGAAGCAAAAGATTTAACGCATATTCACCAGGAACTGAATTTATGGACAGGTGAAATTCATAGTTCATTCCAAGTGGAAGGCGAGCCGGTTGAGGTGTATACCGCCGGCCATCAAGAGCAGGATCAGCTGGCAGTTAAAGTGCAATCGCCTTTAATTAAGGAAGGGCGCTTGGCAATCTATATACGCTATCCTTACCCAACAGCGGAGTTTTTGGATGAGGGAACCTTTTGGGAGCACCCCGAGCTGCACCAAACTAAAATCGAAGTAAGCGATACACATTTTGCCAATATTAGTCATCAGCTCCAGGGAACGCGTTATGAAACTAGCCTTACTTTTACCGAAGGTAAGCTCAACAAAGGTAAAGAAGATCATTATTTTGTTTTTCAACCGGGAAGAAACACGGATCTGTTGGAGTTCAGTGCTGCCTTTTCGCAAAAAAAGATGGAGGGAAAGCTGTCTTTATACGATGAGACTTTGGCTAGCAGCACAAAAGCTTGGGCCGACTTCTGGAACCGGGGGGCAGCTATTGATTTTGCCGGGAGTAAAGATCCACGGGCGAAAGAACTTGAGCGACGCGTGGTGTTGTCGCAGTACTTAACGAAGGTACAGTGTGCGGGACATTATCCACCGCAAGAGACGGGTCTGACATTCAACAGTTGGTTCGGTAAACCACATACGGAGATGCACTGGTGGCATGCTGTGCATTTTGCACTTTGGGTCGTGTAGACCTGATGGAAAAAAGCCTCGGCTATTATGCTAATACGGTGGAGAAGGCAAGAGCAATTGCCAAACGTCAGGGATATGAGGGTGCCAGATGGCAAAAAATGTCAGACAACGAAGGCAATGAAAGTCCTTCTTCCGTGGCCGCGTTTCTTATTTGGCAACAGCCGCATTTTATTTATTTGGCGGAACTGGCCTATCGGGATAAGGAAGACCCCAAAGTCATTGATAAATATAAAGACCTGGTTTTTGAAACGGCCGACTTTATGGCGTCATTTCCGACTTACGATAAAGTAAAAGCCCGTTATAATTTAGGTAAAGGCGTAATTCCGGCACAAGAGGTTTTTAAAGCGGCTGAAACTTTCAATCCAACCTATGAGGTTGCCTATTGGGATTGGGCCTTGCGCATTGCACAACAATGGCGCAAACGGGCAGGCATGGAACCCAATGAAAAATGGAATGAGGTGATTCAGAAGTTGGCAGCACTGCCGGTTCAAGGAGGTGTTTACTTAGCAACTGAGAGCGCAACGGATTCTTATACCAACCCAAAATGGCGGACGGATCATCCTGCCGTGCTGGGCGCTTTAGGCATGGTTCCTGAATCACCCAAACTAGATAAGAACGTGATGAAAAGTACCTTGGATACGGTTTGGAAGACCTGGTCGTGGGCCGATACTTGGGGCTGGGATTTCCCGATGACTGCCATGAATGCAGCACGCCTGGGCCTGCCCGAAAAAGCACTTGATGCACTCTTTATGGATATACAAACAAATACATATCTTAGGAATGGTCATAACTACCAAGATGGGAGATTACGTATTTATCTGCCTGGAAATGGAGGCGTATTAGCAGCGATAGCCATGATGGCCGGTGGATGGGATGGAAGCGAGGGCGAGCTTCCGGGATTTCCAAAAGACGGTTCGTGGCAGGCGAAAGCGGAAGGATTTAAAAAAATGCCTTAGCTCGCTCTTCGGTTTTGGTTACTTTTTTCCATCATTAGTTCGTTTTTAACGGCATTATTTATAAGTATTTATTTTCAATGGTATTACTCACCATTTAAATTATCTAATAGGCGTTCGTGAGAACGCTGCGCTAAGTTCATGAGCTCGTTTCACTCGGTTCAAGCTATGTCGTGGTCTTCGGAAGAAAGTAACATAACAGGACGCTACAGGTTGCCGGCCTGCTTGATTTGATGTATTATAGTAGCATAAAAAGTGATATAGCCATACGATTCATATATTAAACAATAGATTAATATTTAATAAATTTGGTTAAAAGTAAAGGCCCTCCATTCTACTAAAGTATCGCCTAGGAAATTTGCGGTTAGCACGTGGAGGCACTACCGATGAAGCAAAGTTCCAAGCGATGAGTCTTTGGTTACTTTCTGCGGAAGAAAGTAACAATAGCATAATCAATAAATTTTTTCTGCCATTGGGCAGGCGAGAGCAAACCTTTGCACCATATTTAAAAGATATTATATTAAGCCAAATAAATCGATGCATTCATCAAAAATTAAACCATTCGTCAGTATACTGTTGCTCCTACTGTTGGCAATGAAGCCGGTTGACAGAAAGCCAACCTTATATATTATTGGCGATTCTACCGTCAAAAATGGTAAAGGTGATGGCAGCAATGGTCAGTGGGGCTGGGGGAGCCTACTGTCTTCTTATTTTGACACCACGCGTCTTTCCATCGAAAATCATGCTTTGGGAGGAACGAGTACACGTACTTATATAACCAAAGGCTTATGGGATAACGTGTTAAACCGAATCCAAACCGGCGACTATCTTATGATGCAGTTTGGGCATAATGACGGTAGCCCCTTGGACGATACGGCCAGAGCACGTGGAACATTGAAAGGCATAGGTGAGGAACAAAAGGAGATATATAATCCCATTACAAAGCAGCAAGAAGTTGTTTATACATACGGTTGGTATTTGTCTAAATTTATTCGCGAAGCGAAAGCAAAGGGGGCTCGGGTGATCGTATGTTCGCCTATTCCTCGTGATAGATGGGAAGAAAATAAGATAGCGCGTGACACGGATGGATATCCGAAATGGGCAAAAGAAGTAGCCGCTCGCGAAGGGGCGACATTTATTCCACTGCACGATTTGGTTGCTGATTATTATGATCAAATAGGACGGGAACAGGTGAGAGCCTATTTCCCCGACGACCATACGCACACTGATTTGGAAGGTGCAAAGAAGAATGCAGCGCTGCTTGTAGAAGCGATAAAGAAAGTACCTAAAATGGGCTTGAAAAAATTTATTAAACGAAAATAGGCTGATTTGGGATAGCTGATCGCTGAAAGCTGTCAGCTAATACCTAATTGCTAATAACTAATAACGATGAATAAAATACGCAATAGAAACTTACGGAAAACGCTAACAACACTATGCTTCTTGTTAGTGGTTGGCTTACCTGGTTATGGGCAAAAATTGCCAAAGAAAGACGAAATATTACAGCAGCTTCGGCTGGCTAATAACTATTTTATGGAGAAATGGCCCGACGCGGGAAAAACAATCATTACGAATAAAGAGCGCCCGGCGAATATCTGGACCAGGGCGGTGTATTACGAAGGCTTGATGGCATTGTATACAATTGATGCTGATAAGCGTTACCACAACTACGCTACGCAATGGGGAGAAAAACACCAATGGGCACCTGCACGTGATTTGTTTACGCGCAATGCGGATAACCAATGCTGCGGTCAAACGTATATCGACTTGTATCGCTTAGATAAGCAAGCTATTCAGATCAAAGCGATTAAAGATAACATCGATGCGATGGTCAATAGCGATCAGGTAGATGATTGGGATTGGATTGATGCCATACAAATGGCTATGCCTATATTCGTAAAGTTGGGTGTAACCTATAATGATCCGAAATATTTTGATAAAATGTACGCACTGTACGCGCATACCAAATATAAGGAGGGAGGAAATGGTTTATACAATCCCGAAGATAAACTGTGGTGGCGCGACAAGGATTTTGTTCCGCCTTACAAAGAACCAAATGGTGAGGATTGCTACTGGGCACGTGGTAATGGCTGGGTAGTAGCGGCTTTGGTGCGGGTCTTAGACGAATTGCCAAAAAGCGACGCGCATTATCAGGAATATTTAACGGATTTGACCAATATGCTAGCGGCATTGGCTCCTTTGCAACGGAAAGACGGTTTTTGGAATGTAAGTTTACACGATCCTACGCACTTTGGAGGGAAGGAAGCGACGGGAACAGCGCTATTTACCTACGGGATGGCTTGGGCGATCAACAAAGGCTTGGTGGATAAAAAGGTATACTTGCCGATCGTAACCAAGGCTTGGAAAGCGTTGTCAAAGGAATCCTTACATAAGAACGGTTTCTTGGGTTATGTACAAGGCACTGGAAAAGAGCCGAAGGACGGCCAACCGGTTACCTATACCAGCAAACCTGACTTCGAGGATTACGGCTTGGGTTGTTTTCTGCTGGCCGGAACGGAAGTGTATAAATTAGCTAATAGCCTTTAGACATAAGGCATTAGCGATGTGTTAACTGCTAATAGCTATAAGCTAATACCTCAAAATGAAAATCGCTTTTAAAATGAAATTAATGCCGGGATTCCAAGAGGAATACAAAAAAAGGCATGATGAAATATGGCCGGAAATAAGCGCACTGCTAAAAGAAACAGGCGTAGCCGACTATTCTATTTTTTTGGACGAAGAAACGAATACCTTGTTTGCGGTACAAAGGCAAAATGGCAGTTCTTCGCAGGATCTGGGAGATCATCCATTGGTGAAAAAATGGTGGGCCTATATGGCGGATATTATGGAAACAAATGCAGATAATTCGCCCGTGAGTAAACCTTTGAAAATGATGTTTCATTTGGAGTAGACAGTAGTTAATAGGGAGTAGTTAATAGGGAGCATGGAGTATGACCGGTTCCCAACTAACAGGTTCCCTTGTTCACTAATAAAGATGTTAAAAAAACTTCAATACCTATTCATTATAAGTCTCGCGCTAACAGCAGGATGCCAGCGCGAACCCGATACCCTTTGGCCGGAAGTTACTAAAGAGATGAAACCTTGGACGCGCTGGTGGTGGATGGGAAATGCGGTAGATAGTGCAAACCTACGTAGCCTCCTTCAGGAATATCAACAACGCGGTTTTGGCGGGGTAGAAATTGCACCCATATATGGAGCAAAAGGTTATGAAGATCAATACATAGAACACCTTTCGGACGAGTGGATGAAGCGCTTACGGTTTACCTTGCAAACGGCCGATAGCCTGGGGATGGGAGTCGATTTAACTAATGGTACCGGTTGGCCTTTTGGCGGACCGCAAGTTGATACAGCCGATGCGGCTACCAAGCTAATAGTAGGCACGTATAAATTACAAGGGGAACAACCGTTGCAAGAAAAGATTAGGTCTTCAGATCCGAAACAACCCAACGCTCCCTTAATCTCTTTAACCGCATATGGTCCCGATAATAAAACGCTTTTATTGACGGATAAAGTGGATAGCTCCGGTACACTCCATTGGATGGCCGATAAGGGTACGTGGGAATTATATGCTTTGTTTCTGGGAAAAACCAAGCAGCAGGTAAAACGTGCAGCGCCAGGTGGTGAAGGTTTAACGCTCGATCACTTTTCGAAAGGGGCACTGGATCGCTATCTTCAACCGTACACACAGGCATTAGGTAAAGAGCGTATTGGAATAAGGGCTTTCTATAACGATAGCTATGAGGTGTATGGAGCAGACTGGACGGAAGCACTGTTTAAAACCTTCCGAGCTAACCGAGGTTACGATCTACGGTATTATGTACGCGATTTGCTAAGTCGGGATTCAACTGAGCAGGTCGCGCGTATCAAATCTGATTACCGCGAAACGGTGGCAGAGATGCTTTTAGATAATTTTACCAAGCATTGGACTCATTGGGCGCATGAACAGCATGGTATTACAAAAAACCAAGCGCACGGTTCGCCGGGTAATCTCTTGGATTTATATGCGGCGGTGGATATACCGGAGGCAGAAACCTTTGGTTCGAGTTATTTTCCGATACCGGGGCTGCGTCGTGATAGCGCCGATATACGTAATGTGGATCCCGATCCAATGATGTTAAAATTCGCTTCTTCCGCTGCGCATGTAACCGGTAAGAATCTGGTATCGAGTGAAACCTTCACCTGGCTGACGGAACACTTTAAAACGTCCTGGGCGCAATGTAAACCGGAAGTGGACCAAGTGTTTTTGGCCGGGATTAATCATGTGTTTTACCACGGTACGACTTATTCTCCGCGAGAGGTGCCTTGGCCGGGATGGCTCTTTTATGCGTCCGTGAATTTTGTGCCGGCTAATAGCTTATGGAGCCATTTAGACGGGATGAACCGGTATATCACCCGAGTACAATCGATCTTGCAATCAGGAAAAGCGGATAATGAATTACTGATTTATTGGCCGATCTATGATATATGGCATCAGCCAAAGGGAGCTTTAAGGGCCTTGAAGGTTCACGATATCGATGAATGGTTACATCCTACTGAATTCTATAAGCAGGCTTTGCAATTACAGGAAGAAGGCTATTCTTTCGATTTTGTATCCGATCATTTGCTTGAAAAGCTGCAGGTTCAAGATGGAAATTGGGTGACAGGTAAGGAGTCCTTACCTTATCGTGCTTTATTGATACCGAAAACCGACAAAATGCCCGTAGAAACCTTAGAAAGACTTATTCACTTGGCGGAAAATGGCGCTACGCTTATTTTTCAATCCTTGCCGAAGGATGTTCCCGGTGCTCACGATCTGGAAAGGCGTAGAATGAAACTTGCTCAGGTCTTGGAAAATATAAAGAAGATGTCGAGGCAACCGAAGGTTGGTAAAGGTAAAATTTTAGTGAAAGAAATCTTGCGTGACGGTCTCCGGGAAGTAAGTTTGCCCGGGGAAGCCTTGGTGAAGACAGGACTGCGATTTGTTCGGCGGAAAGTTGGAACAGATCACTATTATTACCTGGTCAATTTAACCGGAAAACGGGTGGACGAATATGTAACATTTAATGGAGCAGGTGCTTCTTGGTATATTTTGGATCCCCTTTCGGAAAAAACCGGAAGAGCAGCAATCATGTCTAAAAATAACCGACTGAAAGTGAGGGTACAGTTGGAGCCCGGTGAGTCCTGGATTTTGGCAGGTTTACATAAAGAGCACCAAGAACTGGTAGATTGGCAATACCTGGAAAAGCCCACTGCGTCTATCGCTATAGAAGGAAAATGGCGATTAACCTTTAAGGATGGGGGGCCAACGATTCCAAAAGCACGAAATCTGGATCGCCTGATGCGGTGGACAGATCTACAAGATAGCGCAGCAAATAATTTTGCCGGAAAAGCCGTTTACATGTCTACTTTTGAATTACCCGCAGGCTTTGCAAAGGAATATGTTTTAAAGTTGGACAGCTTATTTGAAAGTGCCCGTATAAAAATTAATGGAAAAGATGCTGGATTGATTTGGAGCCTTCCTTATAAATTAAGACTTGGAAATCTTGTTCGTCCAGGGAAAAACACCATTGAAATCGAAGTAGCGAATTTAATGGCCAATCGAATCCGCTATATGGATCGACGGAAAATGAAATGGCGGGAGTATAATGGAAGTCAATTCGTCAACATCGACTATGAACCTTTCGACGCGTCAAACTGGAAAACAATCCCTGCCGGCTTAGCGGGTCCGGTGTATATCGAATGTTACTAAACTGTTTCATGTGAAACTTGAACATATCATTTTGTAAGATTAATCATCTTATTAAGCGTTAATTTATTATTTTCAGATATATTAAGGGTTTCTTTCGTGGAGACCCTTAGTCTTTTTACAGGACGGTACAGGTTGCTGCGCTTCTTGTTTTAACCTTTATTTGCTAAAACGTATACGCTTCCATGGAATCGTTGTGTTCAACAATACTGATTTTTTTACGCGGTTATTTTTTATACTTTAGTGAACTAAACAAACCGTATTATGATGAAGTATAACCAGTTTAAACCGCAAAAAACGGATAGAAGAACATTTTTGAGAAAATCAAGCTTGCTGGTGGCAGCGGGTACTTTGGCTTACCGTCAACCTTCATTCGCTGCTTGGCAGGTGAAGGAATCTGTGTTGAAGGTAGGATTGATCGGTTGTGGCGGTAGGGGGACAGGCGCTGCAGCTCAAGCTTTACAGGCCGATCCGAATGTGTATATTACTGCCATGGGCGATATCTTCGAAGATCGTTTGGAACAGGCGCTCAACGCGTTGTCGCAAATAGATGAGAAACGAGTGAAGGTGGACAAGAAGCACCGTTTCATCGGGTTCGACGCTTATCAAAGGGTATTGGAGGCCGATGTGGACGTCGTGTTGTTGGCTACACCTCCCGGATTTAGGCCTGATCATTTAGCCGCAGCAGTAAAAGCAGGAAAGCATATTTTCTGCGAAAAGCCCGTGGCTGTTGATGCGCCTGGTGTGCGTAAAGTGCTTGATGCCGTGAGGCAGGCAAAAGAGCAGCGTTTATGCCTCGTCTCTGGCTTTTGCTTTCGTTACGATTGGGCGAATAGAGCGGTATTCGGTAAAGTGCTTGATGGCGAGATCGGTTCGATAAACACGGTGTCAACTTTTAGGAATGGAGGCGAGTTATGGTCGATTCCCCGACAACCGGATTGGTCCGAAATGACTTATCAATTGCGAAACTGGTATTATTATAACTGGCTTTCCGGTGATTTTATTGTAGAACAGGCCGTTCATAGTTTGGATATGATGTCGTGGGCAATGGGTGACAAGATGCCTGTAAAAGCAACCGGTACGGGTGGTCGACAGGTACGGACCGACGAGATCTACGGAAATATTTATGACCATTTTGCCATTGAATTTGAGTATGAAAATGGTGCACGTGGTTTTCACTTTACCAGACAACAGGCCGGTACGTCCAACAGAAATAGCGTTGAGGTCTTGGGAAGCGACGGCCGGGCTGTCGTTAATATAGGCGGTCCGGTTGAAATTATAGGGAAAAACAATTGGAAGTACCGCGATAAAAAGAATAACATGTACCAAACCCAGCACGATGAATTGTTCGCGGCCATACGCAAAGGCATAGTCATCAACGATGGAGAGTGGATGGCTAATAGTACCATGCTGGCTATTTGGGGCCGGATGGTGGCTTATAGCGGACAAACGATCACCTGGGAGCAAGCCATTCAATCGGAGCACCGTTTAGGGCCCGCCATCGAGGAATACGCGTGGGATCTAAAATGGGAAGGACCGGGAATAGCCGTACCGGGAAAAACGAAGTTTGTCTAATCGGGGGCTCGCTGAAATGATTTTAACGATGAAGATATATAAATTTGTGCTTCCGCTGCTTTTGGTGCTCAGCTCGAATCATTTGCGAGTTTATGCGCAATCGGAAAGTATAAGCTTTGGCCACGCTGTTGCTTTGGAAAATATAATAAATAAGGAAGCAGGAGGGGAACATACCCTAAGATGGCTTAATGTCAACACGGGCCCCGGTACTTGGCGGGTGGATGGTGAGCTTTTGAAATGTACAGGAAAGCCGATCGGCGTCATGCGTTCTGAAAAAATATACGAAAATTTTATACTGCACGTCGAGTGGCGCCATATGGAGGCGGGAGGAAACTCGGGTGTCTTTATATGGAGTGATGCCAAGCCGGATGCAAAAACTCGTCTTCCAGCCGGGGTTGAAGTCCAAATGCTGGAGCTTGATTGGGTCAATCAACACCTGCAGGACGGACGAAAACCACCGATAGCCTATGTGCATGGTGAGCTTTTCGGTGCTGGTGGAACGACAACAATACCGGATAACCCGCGAGGTGAGCGAAGTAAATCCATAGAAAACCGATGTAAAGGAAAGGGAGAATGGAACACCTATGATGTGATATGTGTAGACGGAACGGTAAAACTTTCTGTTAACGGTCGTTTTGTAAATGGCGTGCGCAATGCATCGTCTAAAAAAGGCTATCTCTGTCTCGAATCGGAAGGTGCTGCAACTCACTTTCGCAATTTCAAAATTATAGAACTCCCGCCAAATGCGGACGTCCCAAAACCTAATCTTTAAAAATCAAAAACAACAAATTTATAATAAAATCATGCATTCCCGTAAATCCTTTACCGTTATAGGTGTTCGTTTTTTTGCCATTCTACTCGTTTTATTCGCTTATGGAAATTTAGCTGCACAAGAGGTTAGACTCGTTCACTTGCAGGTTGAACATCTTCCGTCGCCTCTTGGTATCGATCAGGAGCATCCCCGATTTACGTGGAGATTTGAAACTGCAAAGCAAGGTTTCAAACAATCGGCTTATGAAATATATGTAAATAGCGATTCCCTTGCAACGCAGCGAGGTGAGGGGAACCTATATCATAAGGGGAAGATTGTCAGCGATCAAACACTCGCACATTATGATGGGGCGGCACTGAAAGCCTTTACGAAATATTTTTGGAAAGTGAGAGCCTGGGATCGCCAAGGTAATGTATTAGAAAGTCCTGTTAGCTCATTCGAAACAGGCATCATGCAGACGGCTAATTGGAAAGGGAGCTGGATTTCCGATGGTCAGGACATACATGTAAAACCCGCACCTTACTTTCGAAAAACGTTTACTCCATCAAAGCCGATAAAATCTGCGCGTGCTTATGTTGCAGCTGCCGGGTTGTATGAATTGTATTTAAATGGCAAACGAATTGGGAACCATCGATTGGATCCGGCGTACACACGCTTCGATCGACGGAATTTGTACGTTAGCTACGATGTAACGGAGCAAATCCAGCAGGATAGGAATGCGATAGGCGTCTTGCTGGGAAATGGCTGGTATAACCATCAATCAACGGCTGTTTGGTTTTTTGATAAAGCGCCATGGAGGGCACGACCGACCTTTTGCTTGGACTTGCGAATTACTTATGAGGATGGTTCAGTTGAAACAATTGTCAGTGATAAAACTTGGAAAACCAGTACCGGTCCTTTGGTGTTCAACAGTATTTATACAGCAGAGCATTATGATGCACGCCTAAAGCAAGAGGGGTGGAGCAAGGCTGATTTCAATGATAGTACTTGGAAAGAAGTTTTTTACCGTGCTGCACCCTCACAGCAAGTGGTATCGCAGACGATGCATCCTATTCGAAATGTGAAGCAGTTGAAGGTTAAGGATTTTAAAAAATTGAATGATACGACGTATGTCTTTGATTTTGGTAAAAATATTTCAGGCGTTACGGAACTACATATTCAAGGGGAGAAAGGGACCGTCGTTCGCCTAAAGCATGGGGAGCGACTTTATGAAAACGGACATGTGGATATTTCCAATATTGATCAACATTACCGACCTACGGATCATAGAGACCCTTTTCAGACCGACATAGTCATCCTTAGTGGAAAGCATGATCATTTCATGCCTGCCTTTAATTATAAAGGGTTTCAATACGTGGAAGTAACGGCCAGCCGTCCGATAATCCTGAAAGAAGAAAGTTTAACGGCTTATTTTATGCATAGTGATGTGCCTCAGGTTGGTACTATTCATGCCTCTAATCCCGTTATCAATAAAATCTGGGAGGCTACCAATCGTTCGTACCTATCAAATTTATTTGGCTATCCAACCGACTGTCCACAACGAGAAAAAAATGGATGGACGGGTGATGCGCACATCGCAATTGAGACGGGCTTGTATAGCTTTGATGCCATTACAATTTATGAAAAATGGTTGGCCGATCACCGGGATGAACAGCAAGCTAACGGCGTTTTGCCTTCCATTATTCCAACAGGCGGCTGGGGCTATGAATGGGGCAATGGTCCGGATTGGACGAGCACGATTGCCTTAATTCCCTGGAATGTTTACTTGTTTTATGGTGATAATAAACTGTTGAAAGATTCCTATTTTGCCATTAAACGTTATGTCGATCATATCGATGCTCTATATCCTAGTGGACTCACCACTTGGGGTCTGGGCGACTGGGTGCCGGTAAAATCAAAATCCCCTGTGGAACTATCATCTTCAATCTACTACTATGTGGATGCAATGATTTTAGCCAAAGCGGCCAAGTTGTTCGGAAAAGAACAAGATGCGATACATTATGAGCAATTGGCGGGAAAGATAAAGGACGCTATTAACGCAAAATATTTAAATAAGGAAACGGGAATTTACGGACAGGGCGTTCAAACTGAACTAAGTATGCCGCTCTTTTGGGGTATAGTGCCTGATGATTTACGTGCAAAGGTGGCAAAGAATCTTGCAGAGCGTGTTACAGCAGATAACTATCATTTGGATGTCGGGCTTTTAGGAACCAAAGCCATCCTAAATGCTTTAAGCGAAAATGGTTATGCTGATATAGCTTACAAAATTGCGGCTCAGGAAGATTATCCCTCGTGGGGATGGTGGATTAAAAATGGTGCGACTACGCTTTATGAAAACTGGAATATCCAATCGGCGCACGATATCTCGCTTAACCATATTATGTTCGGTGAAATTGGGGCATGGTTATATAAAGGATTAGGTGGCATTAAACCAGACCCTGAAAAGCCGGGCTTTAAACATGTTCTTATCGAACCCCATTTTGTCGAGGGACTGGAAAGTTTTGAAGCTTCGCATATAGGACCTCATGGTAAAATCACAACGCGCTGGGAAAGGAAAGGAAAACATATAAAGCTTTGGCTGACGATTCCCCCTAATAGCGATGGAACATTGACGCTACCGTCTGGAGAGAAAAGAACGTTGGCTGCCGGTAGTCATGAATTTGATATATAAGGAAAAGGAAGGTTTTTTTATTCAACTTTTCTTGATAAAAGTTGAGCAAAATCAAGGCGGTGTAGGCTACCTTGCACCTGATTGCAAAGCATTACCGGCGCGTATTGGAGCCGTTTCACTTCCTCAATCCGCTTGGGTATTGCAATATGAACAGACGTGCAAATGCTTTGCTGCTCGTTGCCTCGGTATCCTCCAAGGCCATTCTTCCCACGCACAGGGCTTACCAGCTGCCCGCAAAAGCCCTCCGTTCTACTGAAATATCGCCTAGGAAATTTGCGGTTTGCACGTTGATGCACTACCGCTTGTGGCAAAGTTCCAAGCGAGGAGTTTTTGGTTACTTTTTGCGGAAAAAAGTGACTAAAGAAAACCTTCCTTTATATACAACACTCGAGCTTTTCTTCTCTATGCAATAGCAAAAATTTCCGTATCTTTGTAAAGAATCTCCAACACCGAATCAACCAATCAAAAACCGTCTTTTCCCTTTAAAATTACAATCTAGAAATCCACCTCAGGTCCACCTCAAGTCCACGTTATATCCACGTTACATCCACCTGTCCTCCGTTATCCCTTTTATTTCCATCCCTGTTCCATTGCTTTTCTTTAGTACGTATCTAGTACGGCTATCACTGGAATGACTTAAGTAGGGAACTAGTTAGGTAGTGATGAGTTATAAGTGATGAACGATGAATAAACCGATAGATCATAAACTCACCGACTTGTCAGTAGGCAGATGCTGTCTAAAGCTTACCGCTTATAGCCTAAAGCCTATAGCTTATAGCCGCTAAGGCCTTGAGCTAGGGAAATAAGCTGATATCCGAAAGCTGATCACTTAAATAAATGTTTTGCAGACGCTTAAATCAGGACGGTACAGGATAGCGGTCTTACTGTTTTTATTAGTTTTGCTATCTACCGAGTTAACCAATAATGAAGCCGATTTATAAGAACCTTTCAGATATAGATTTGGTAACGCGTTTAACGAACAATGACCAAGAAGCTTTTACTGAAGTGTATAATCGTTATTGGAAAAAACTTTTAACGGTCGCCAGTAACAAAGTAGAAAGATTTGAAGACGCGGAAGAAATCGTACAGGATATTTTTGTGAATCTTTGGAATCGGCGACAGGAATTGGAAATTCATACTTCACTGAGCAATTATTTAGCAGTATCGGTTAAATATCGCGTCATCAAAATGTTGGATAAATACTTTAACAAACAGCATTACATCAATAGCTTGGTATCCAGTAGTTTTGTTGATAACTCAACGCAAGAGTGGCTGCAATTTAATGAATTGTTTAGCCAATTAAACCTTTATGTGCGCGATTTACCCGAGAAATGTAGGCTTGTCTTCAAATTAAGTCGAGATCATGGTTATTCTCAAAAACAAATTGCGGAAGAATTAAAGATTAGTGAGAAGACTGTGGAAGCTCATATGGGCAAAGCAATACGCGTTCTGCGGGCAAAACTAAGCCATTTTATATTTACCCTTCTATAACCAATACTGCTCATTTCAGCAGTACGAAAATATTTTTAATTTTTTTTTAAATCGAAGTAAGGGATTTGCTTTCCACAAAGGACATCCTTATAAAGACCAATTATTTACAATGAAATATAGCGCACGATATCAGGAACTAGCTGCGAAGTGGTTAAGTAACACGATCAGTGAGGAAGAAAAAAAAGAGTTCGCCGCCTGGTATAATGAGGGGCAGGATGAGGAGCTTATTATTCAATCAAAATTTGCCGGTAATGAAGAAGCCTATCGGAAACAGTTGTTCGACAAAATTAAGCACTTAACTTCCCTAAGTGATAACAAGGTTGGTCCGAGAAGCTTAAATAAGCGGTGGATGTATGTCGCTGCGTCTATCATTAGCCTTACGGTAATTGGAGCTTTAATTTACCTTGATAGGCCTGATACACAAAGGAAGGAATTGGTTAAAAAGGAAGGTTCGATCCCCAAAAAAGAAAGAGCTTGGAGCGATGATAAAACGATGCTGCGTTTATCCAATGGAGATGTTGTTAACCTAGACGATGTGCCTGTCGGCACGTCGCTAAATGTGGAAGGGGTAACTATACATAAGTCAGAGGAAAATGTTATCCGCTGTGTTAGTGATCGCAAAGTTTCTGCACGAGATGGGCAAGCATATAGTACCATTATTAAAACACCGGTGGGTAAAGACTATAAATTGGTATTGGCAGACGGTAGTGTGGTGTGGTTAAACGCGGCATCTGAAATTCGTTTTTCACTCCATTCATGGGGTCAGCGGCGTGTTAAACTAGACGGTGAAGCTTATTTTGCAGTGGATCCTGCCGAAGGAAAGGCCGTTCCTTTTATTGTCGAAACGAGGCAGCAAGAAGTATACGTATTGGGTACTGAATTTAATGTTGATGCTTACCGCGACGAAAAATGGGCGCGCACCACGCTTGTTAAAGGTTCTGTTAAGGTGAAGCAAATGCATACAGATGCAGTAGCTATATTAAAACCTAATCAACAAGCCAAGGTTAGCCATCATATGTCGAAAATAAAAATAAGAAGTGTCGATGCCTCCGAGATCGTTTCATGGAAAAACGGCTACTTCAGTTTTCATGATTCGGACATTCAAAGCGTATTAAAGCAGTTCGCTCGTTGGTACGGTGTCGAGGTAATCTACCGGCGAACCGAGTTTGCGGAAACCTATGTGGGTAAAATTCCACGATCATTAAGTCTGACCGAGGCGATCAGCGTATTGGAAACCGTTGGTGTGAAATGTAAAATGGAGGGTAAAAAATTAATTATTATATAATTATTCAATTCAAAAAAAGGAGGGGTCATGTATGAGCTTTAGTGTATAAAATCACAAAGCGGATTTACATAAATAAACCGATAGTGTTGCGAGCACTATCGGTCTCAATGAGGGTAAATCTGAGTCAATTAGGCATAGCGTGATGAGCTATATTCTTTAACCAAGATAAACCACAAACCTTGCAAAATTATGCAAATTAATCAATTTGACAAAAGACTGTATCTGTGCAGTCTGTGCATCAGCGCGAAGGATACTTTATTAAAAGATAGGCGCTGGTTAGAATACCTAAAAAATCTTTTTTTCATGAATATGTGGCTAGCGGTATTAACCACCGCCTGTTTGCAAACGACAGTTGCTGAAACGATTTTGGCACAAAAGGTTAGTCTAAATCAAAAAAACGCTACGGTAGCGCAATTGCTGGTCAATATTGAACAGCAAACAGGCTATACGTTCTTTTACAGAAAAAATGATATCGAGTTAATGAAGCCGCTTAATGTCTCATTGCAGAATGTCAGTGTTGAAACGGCCTTGAACTATATTTTCAAAGACCAACCCTGTAGCTTTCAAATCAAAGATAAATTAATCGTCCTTCAGAAGCGACTTGTTAACAACGAACCGGAGCAGTTATTGCAACAGCAAGAGCATACTGTTTCGGGTACCGTCACAGACTCCTCGGGGATGCCGATTCCAAGTGTATCGGTGCTTATTAAAGGTTCCACAAAAGGTACATCAACCAACACGGATGGCGTTTATCAGATCAAAGTCAACCCCGGACAAGCATTGGTATTCCGTGCTATTGGCTTTCAGGAGAAAGAGATGCAAGTAGGAGAAGAGGCTCGAATCGACGTCGTGCTGGACGCCTCATTTGAAGGACTGGAAGAAGTGGTTGTTGTTGGCTATGGTAGCCAGCAACGTCGAGATGTTACCGGGTCAGTGGCTCCTATATCGATGGAAAATGTGCGTGGGCAAGCCATATCAAGTCCGGACCAAGCACTTACGGGGCAGGTTTCCGGTGTTAATGTAAGCACCTCAAATGGTACACCTGGTGGAGGACCCCGAATACAAGTAAGGGGAATTGGTGCCATTGGTGCCGGTAGCGAGCCTTTATATGTTATTGACGGTTTTCCAATCCCTTCGTCTTCCGGACAGCAGTCTAACCCAATGAGTGCACTGAATCCACAAGACATTGCATCGATGACGGTCCTAAAAGATGCTTCGGCAACTGCCATTTATGGTTCTCGAGGCGCGAATGGTGTCATCATTATTACAACAAAACGGGGTTCGAGTGGAAAGCCGAATATCCAGTTATCGGCAAGTACAGGTCTTCAGGAAGTACCGCAAACCGGACGCCCGGATTTAATGAATGGACAGGAGTTCGCTCAATGGCGCAAGGAGGCGATTATGGATAAAATTCGCTTTGAAGAAGGTCGTGAACCAACATTAGAGGATGTACCCGAAATCTATCGAAATCCTGAATTAATTGGGAAGGGAACAAACTGGTTTGATGAGGTCACGCGTGTGGCCCCCATGACTGACCTTAACTTAAGCGTTTCGGGCGGTACAGAGAAGATCAAAACCTATATTTCGGCAGGCTACTTTAATCAGGAAGGGGTGATGCTGAATACGGGGTTCGACCGGTTTTCACTTCGTACCAATGTCGATGCTAATTTATCGGATCGGTTTAAAGTTGGATTGAATGTGTCGCCTTCTTTGACCTATACACGGGGAGGCGTGAGAGGTCAGGGCCGCGACGAA
The DNA here is from genome assembly GCF_030372825.1 of Olivibacter sp. 47. Lineage (NCBI taxonomy): Bacteria > Pseudomonadati > Bacteroidota > Sphingobacteriia > Sphingobacteriales > Sphingobacteriaceae > Olivibacter > Olivibacter sp. 47. The sequence goes on along the minus strand of NZ_JAUCNR010000001.1, from coordinate 1,795,795 downwards.
GGTTTTGATATTGCAAGCCCCATTCCATCCGTATACAATCCGGACGGCAGTTATAATGCTTATATCCAATCCCCGGGAACCTTCGGCGTACCCAATCCGGTAATGGTGCTGAATGAGACCACCAATAAAGCGAGTCGAATTAAGGTGTTAATGAATACCTATGCTGAGTATAGCATATTAAAAAATTTGCGGTTCAAAACAACCTTTAATGTCGATTATGAGGACGGAAACAGCGAATATTTCCGCCCGTCGATCTTAGGAAACCAAAATGCCGCCCCTCCTTCGGTACCGAGCGGACGCTATATACAATCGAAATACTTAAACTGGTTGAATGAAAATACCTTGAATTACGACCTCAGTACCGACAATGGACATTCATTGACTGCGCTTGTTGGTTTTAGCGTTCAGTCTCAGAAAAATCAATCGGCCGATTTTACAGGAAATCAGTTCCCCGATGATGATATCGAAACCCTAAACGCTGCTGCTCGTATAACCGGTGGGACGGATAAAAGTGATTGGTCTTTGATATCATATCTCGCCAGGGCAAATTATGCGTATTTGGATAAGTATTTGGTAACCGCAACGGTACGGAGCGATGGTTCATCACGCTTTGGTTCGAATAATCGCTGGGGTATCTTCCCTTCTTTGGCCTTAGGATGGCGAATTTCGAATGAAAATTTCTTAAAAGATGTGCCTTGGTTGAATGAGCTTAAAGTACGTGCATCATACGGTTTTACAGGAAACTTTAATATTGGAAATTACTCCTATATGAGTAATATCGGAACGAATGATTATGTATTTAATGGCACTTTGGCGAGCGGACGTGTGATGAATACTTTAGGGAATCCAAATTTAGGCTGGGAAAAAATGCGGGAATTGAATACGGGTATCGATTTCGTAGGATTCGATAATCGCTTGACTTTCAGTGTAGATTATTACCATCGCAATACACAAGACCTATTGTTAAATGTTGAGATTCCTGAATCGTCAGGTTTCAGTACCGTTACGGAAAATAGAGGCGATGTGCTGAACCAAGGTCTTGAGCTGGGCATTAATTCCGTGAACATTGCAAAAGACCATTTCAGTTGGAGCACGAATATTAATGTGTCTTTCAATCGTAATAAGGTGCTTGCATTAGGCCGAAGCAGCGATCCGATTTATTCCGGTACCAGCAGCGAGGGCAACCCGACCAATATCACAAAAATTGGCAGTCCGGTAGGTATGCTATTTGGTTATGTGGTAGAAGGAATCTATCAAAATGAAGCAGATTTGGAGCGATATCCGTCTTTCCCGGGGGCCATACCGGGTAATATGCGCTTTAAGGATGTGAATGGCGATGGGCAGATCACGCCGGTAGAAGATTTTGACGTCATTGGAAATCCCTATCCCGACTTTACATGGGGTGTTACCAACACGTTAAAATACAAACAGTTTGATTTTCGGGTATTAGTAGTAGGATCTGTAGGTGCTGAAATGCTGCGAGCAACGAACTTTTACACCGGCAATATCGATGGTGTCTTTAATGTTAGAAAAGAAATTGCCGATCGATGGCGATCGCCGGAGCAGCCAGGTAGCGGACGGGTGCCTACCACTAATGGAACTGGTCGTGGTCGTGTTATGTTTCGTGATACGCATTCGTATTCAGTGGAAAAAACCGATTATGCTTGGATAAGAAACATTACGTTGGGCTACACTTTGCCCAATGGGATCGGGAAAATAAATTTATTCAGCAGGTGCGCCTCTATGGTACGGTTCAAAACGCTTTCTTATTTACCGGATACAGCGGTAATCCGGAAGGGACGAATTACAATCGGGATGATACAGGGGCCTTGGTACCGGGTATAGATTATTCCAATTATCCCGTCCCACGCATATTTACCTTGGGTGCGAATTTATCCTTTTAAGCTTAAACACAGACATTAAAAGAAAATTATTCTCATGAAGATCAGAATCTATATAGTAGGATGTTTGCTATTGCTTAGTGCATCCTGTAAGAATCTACTGGACGTAGAACCTTACTCATTTTCAAGTGATCAGAATTATTATCAAACGGAGGGACAGATTTTAAGAGCTGTAAATGGAGCATATGCATCCTTACAGACTTTATATACAAGTGATTTCTGGGCGCTGACCGAAATGCGCGCAGATAATACCAACTATCAGTTCGACGAAACAGATCGGGGGGCACAGCAACGCGAGGAGATTGATGAATTCATGATTACTTCAACCAATAATTATGTCAACACGTGTTGGCGAATTTTATACGATAATATTCAACAAACCAACGTTATATTGGATCGGGTAGATGCCGTGCCTTTTGCGGATGAAACGTTAAAAAATAGATATATTGGAGAAACGAAGTTTCTAAGGGCCCTACAATATTTTTACTTAGTTCGTCTTTTTGGCAAGGTGCCTTTATTGATTCATGAAGTTGCCGAACCCGAAAAGGCCTTTTCAGAAGGACGCGCAGCGATTGAACAGGTTTATGAGCAGATTATAAGCGATGTGCAAGGAGCCGTGGCAAGTTTACCCGAGTCGTATAGCGGTGCAGAAATTGGTCGCGCAACAAAAGGCGCTGCGCTAACCCTATTGGGGGAGATCTACCTAACGAGGAAAGAATATGAGCTGGCCGCGTCCACTTTAACCCAAGTAACAACCTTAAACTATTCTTTGTTACCTAATTATGCGGATAATTTTAATCCTGCAACAAAGAATAATGCGGAAGATGTCTTCTCTATTCAATACGATGCTGCATTACAAACTGAGGCAGGCAATTTTATTTTCATATTTGGCCCCAACAACGGGAAGATGCAGCTCACCGGCTTTCCCGGGAAACTGGGAGGAACAAACATCCCCACGCCAAGTATATGGAACGCTTATGAAAACGGCGACATTCGTAGAGATGCCTCTATTCAATTATTTGACGATCCGTCCAATGCGTCATTTCAAGAAGCGGTAGCTTTTGGTGGCAAAATCCCCTTTATTAAAAAATACTATCATCCACCTTTCTTGGAAGACGGTCGCGCTAATGAAAATTGGCCTATATACCGCTACGCTTACGTGTTACTCATGCTGGCAGAAGCGATAAACGAACAGGGAGGAGATCCTTCCCCTTATCTAAATCAGGTACGTACAAGAGCCGGCTTACAACCACTGTCGGGTTTAAGCCAGACGGAACTTCGTGACGCGATTGCGCACGAACAAAGGGTAGAGGTTGCTTTTGAAAATCATCGATGGTTTCAATTACTTCGAACGGCTAAAGCGATCGAAGTGATAACGCAACACGGAATCGAAGAAAAGCAGCGACTATCTCGTTTAAGCAAGGCCTCCTATAACATACAGGAATATATGCTTTTATACCCAATTCCCGAGCGTGAAATTCGGTTAAATGGATTTGAACAGAATCCGGGATGGTAATCGTTTAATCAGGCACCGCAAAATGGATTTTTTTCTTTTTGCTAAAATGAGTGATGGACTAATGTTTTGTTGCTCGTTGCTACGATATTCTTCAAGGTCATTCAAGCATTTCTGAACGATTATGCCGGGATGGCGAATAGGGAATGATGGCCTTCCAGGATGAGCGTAAAGAAAATTCAGTTAGAAGGATCGGAAAAAACGTTCTGCGAAAAAGCGAAGGGATGGAATTGAGAGCGGGAGCGGCTCCGCAGAACGGTGTACGGGGAACGGAATTTTTAGCGAGAACTGGACAGCCTTGATTGTTTGGTTCTTTATGATCAAGCATAAAGAACAATCAATAAGAACAATCAATAAAAACGATTAATAAACATAAACATCCTTTAGATGCTAAATGCAGTAGCCCTGCCTTTAATGTATTATTCTAAAACAATTCAAGAAATCGTATATGCAATCATATAAGCGTAACGTGTTATGGCTGGCACTGATCATATCGTTGATCTTTGTTGGCTGTCGCGAAGAACCGGAAAAAATAATAGAAGTAGACCCTAAAGTAAAAAAAAATCGTTTTGCCACCTGATTTTGTGGCAGAACATATTTATAGCCCTTCAGACAATGAATTGGGCTCTTGGGTGGCTATGACATTCGACCAGAAGGGACGAATGATCACATCCGATCAGTTTGGTTCTCTCTATCGTATCGAATTACCGCCTATCGGTTCGGATTCAACGGTGAAACCGGTAATCCAAAAACTTGACTTTCCTAAAGTGGAGGGATCCGGGAAGGATACTACTGATAAAACGATCGGAATGGGTTTCGCTCAGGGACTTTTATGGGCACATAACAGCCTGTATGTTATGGTGAATCATAAAGCAAATGACGAGTTTTCAAAGGGTAGCGGTTTATATCGCCTCCAGGACACAGACAATAACGACCAGTTTGACAAAATTACTCAATTGGTCGCATTGGAAGGGGCGGGTGAACATGGACCGCACAGCGTTGTCTTAGGCCCTGATAGTACATCCATCTATGTAGTGGCTGGCAATTTTACCGATCTCCCGCAAATGGATCACTACAAATTACCACCCACTTGGCAAAGGGATAATCTCTTCCGTATGATTTTAGACCCTCAAGGGCACGATGCGGATAGCTATGATAAGGGTGGATGGATTGCCAAAACAGATTCCGTGGGTTCGCAGTGGGAACTGATTAGTTCCGGTTTCCGAAATCCTTTTGATATTGCTTTTAATCGGGAGGGAGAGCTCTTTACTTATGATTCGGATATGGAATGGGACTTTGGAATGCCTTGGTATCGTCCGACGCGAATTTGCCATGTAACCAGTGGCGCTGAATTTGGTTGGCGAAAGGGCAATGATAAGTGGCCGGCGTACTATCCCGATAACTTACCGGCGCTGTTAAATATCGGACAAGGATCACCAACGAATCTGATGTTCGCTTATAATGCCCGATTCCCTGAAAAGTACCGAAATAGCCTGCTGGCTTTTGATTGGAGTTTTGGTATGATTTATAGCATACAGCTTGGGGCAAAAGGGGCAAGCTATCAAGCCAAAGCAGAGGAGTTCATTTCCGGCTCACCGCTCGCCTTGACCGACGGTGAAATCGGCCCGGATGGTGCCTTGTATTTTTTAACAGGTGGAAGAAAACTGGAATCAGATCTTTATCGGGTCTACTATAAGGACTTCAAAAAAATAAACCTCGATAAAACAAAAGAAAACCAGGCTCAGACAAGCTATCTGCACAAGCTTCGGAAAGAATTAGAGCAGTATCACCATGCCGCTGCTCCCGGTACGGCTGCTAAGCTTTGGCCCTATCTTAAATATAAAGACCGTTTTATACGTTATGCAGCCCGGATAGCCATTGAGCATCAACCGGTGGCAAGCTGGATAGACTTAGCCCTGCGTGAAAGAAATGTAACGACCTTAACAGAGGCGATGATCGCTTTGGCGCGAACGGGTGAGCCGGCATTACAAAGCAGCATGCTGAAAAAAATGGCAACGGTTGAGATTGCCAGTTTGCCATTGGTCATGCAGCAAAATTTGCTTAGAGCTTATGAACTGACGATCGCGCGCTTAGGTATTCCTAAAAGGCAGGACAAGGAGGTGATTATACAGCAGATCGGAAGTTTGTATCCTTCGGGGAATAATGCGTTAAATCAACAATTAAGCAAGATCTTGGTCGCCCTTGATGCCAAAGATGTAGTAGAGAAAACCGTTCCTTTGTTATATACGGCTAAAGATGACACGGCCGGTCGAGAAACCGTTACACAGTCTTCCGACCTGATTTTGCGGAACCCACAATATGGCTTGGATATTGCCAATATGTTGGCCAAAATGCCACCTGCACAGCAAATCTATTTTGCTACCGTATTGAGTGTGGCAGAAAGCGGGTGGACAACGCAACTGCGCGAGGTATACTTTAAATGGTTTTACGATGCCTTTGGATATAAAGGAGGCAATAGCTATATCGGCTTTTTGGACAGAGCGCGAAAACGGGCCTTACAAAAGGTTGGGAAAAGTGAATACGTCCATTATAATAAATTATCCGGCGATTCGCTTTTGAGTGCTACCGGCACTTCCTTGGCTTTTGAGGGGGAAGGACCAAAGGGTCCGGGTAAAAATTGGAAGATGGAGGATGCCCTGCCGATTGTCGAAAAAGACTCAGGCGATCGTGATTTTAAAAGAGGGGCAGCGCTATTTGCCGCGATTCGTTGTAAATCATGCCATACGGTACGGGGTGAGGGTGGTTCTATCGGGCCCGACTTAACGCAGCTGGGTACACGTTTTACCATGAAGGACATTTTGGAATCAGTTATCGAACCCAATAAGGTTATTTCAGATCAGTATGCCTCCACGGTCTTTACGCTGAAAGATGGCAGTTCTATTTTAGGCCGACTTAAAAATGAGGACGAAGAGAATTATTATGTTTCGCAAAACCCTTATGCACCACAGGTCTTAAAGCAAATCCCTAAGAAAAGTGTGATGGCTAGCAAGATAGCAGAAGTTTCCATGATGCCTCCGGGTACGATCAATGTATTAAATCCAGCGGAACTTAAAGACCTGATGGCCTACCTGAAGTCGGGGGGAAATGCCGAAAGTGAATTGTTCAAACCCAAGAAAGCTAAATGATGGATGACAAGCAAAGAGGTAACTGGTTAGAAAAAGTCACTAATCCCGGTCAACTGGGTGGGATAGAAACCTCGGTGTTGGATAATGGCCTTGGGGCGGGAACCCGTATTGCTTGGATTAATACCGGCGCAGGCTTGCGGTTTAAGGTCGTCATCGATCGGGCAATGGACATCGCGGAGGCCTTCTTTAATCAGCATAGCCTATCCTGGTTAAGTCGGTTAGGCGTCATGAAGGCACAACCATTTGCAGATCGCGGTACCGATTGGCTGCGAACTTTTGGAGGTGGTTTATTAGTAACCTGTGGGCTTACTCATACAGGTGGGCCCGAGCAGGATGATTTTGGTGCACGCGGTTTACACGATCAAATCAGTAATTCACCTGCTGAAATAATCGCTGTTATCCAACCGGATCTGCGTGATGCTGAACCTACGATGTCTATGACGGGAATCATCAGACAAGGGCACCCGCTAGGGCCTAATCTTGAGCTAAAAAGGACGATCCGGGCTGTGTTGGGAAAGCCCGCAATCTATATCGATGATCGTATTACCAATTACGGGAATACGGCCGTACCTCATATGCTACTCTATCACTTCAATTTCGGTTGGCCTTTAGTGGACGAAGGAAGCCGACTGTTATGGCATGGGAGCTGGGAAGCACGAGAGACGGGAGCAAAAAATAAACTCTTTAAGGAAGGTAAAGCTTTCAAAAAATGTAGCGCGCCTTTGTCGATCCATAACGGACAAGGGGAAGAGGCTGCCTTTATCGACGTCAAGAGTGATCCGAACGGGAAATGCCAATGTGGTGTGTATAACGAGCACCTCGGCTTGGCTGTTTCCTTATCCTTTCAAAAAAGCCAGCTTCCTTGGCTAACAAACTGGCAGCATTGGGGGCGGGGCGAATACGTTACCGGCTTGGAGCCGGGTACGCATCCGCCGATTGGTCAACATAAAGCGAGAGCGCAGCAGCAATTGATTTTATTGAAACCGGGCGAATCGCGTGGTTACACGCTAACGCTTGACGTGATCAGCCAACAGGCGGCTATTGAAAAGCTGCTTTCAACGTATACAGACGAATTGTAAACTTTTAAATAAAGATAGGATGAATATTATTCAAAAAGCAATGGAACAGGGAGGGGGGATATTAAGATTAGCACCCAATTGGGTGCCCCGATCTTTCTGTGTACCCGGTAGGCGTATTAAATTACATCCGGACGATTACTACATATTGGGTGGCGAACGAGGGGGTATTGACGAACGCTGGCTCTCATCCACGACACCCGCTAAAAATGGCCCATTAACAGGCGAGCACGAGGGCTTAAGCTTTATTGTGTATGAAGAGGGTTCTACCGTGCAAAAGGCCCTGCTCCGTGATGCTGTTGAACTACTCAAAGGCGAATTAATCGGTCAACGTCTATGGGATGCTTACAAAAGCTGGCCGATGTATTCCAAATTTTTTGACAATATGGGCCCACTTCCACATCATATCCATCATAATGATGAGAAAGCAGCACTCATCGGTCAACAGGGCAAACCGGAAGCCTATTATTTTCCGCCACAGCTGAATAATCATGGGGGCGACTTCCCTTATACGTTTATGGGAATCGCGCCCGGTACAACGAAGGATCAAATAAAAACTTGTTTGATGAATTTTTCAAAAGGCGATAATAAGATTACCAATTTTTCACAAGCATTCCGCTTGGAGCCTGGTACGGGGTGGGACGTCCCACCCGGTTTGCTTCACGCACCGGGCAGTTTATGTACTTATGAGCCGCAGAAAGCTTCGGATGTCTTTGCGATGTACCAATCGCTCGTCAACGAGGCCGTTATACCCGAAGAGCTATTATGGAATGGTACGCCCAAAGAGCGTATCGGCGATTTTGACGAATTGCTGGATGTGATCGATTGGGAGTTGAACGTAGATCCCCATATGATGAAAAATCGCTTCATGCGTCCTGTGCCGGTAAAATCAATGGCGGAGATGAGAGAAATGGGTTATGAGGAAAAATGGATATGTTATAAGTCTGACGCCTTTAGCGCGAAGGAACTGACCATTCTGCCAGGCCAAACGGTGACGATATATGATGGCGCCGCCTACGGATTGATTATGATGCAAGGCCGTGGAAAGCTAGGTATTTGGGAGGTTGAAACTCCGGCGCTCATTCGGTACAACCAGCTTACTAATGATGAGTTTTTCGTATCGGAAAAGGCTGCAGTAAATGGTGTTACCATCAGCAATTATTCACGTGTTGATCCGATGGTCTTATTGAAACACTTCGGTCCTGCTAATCCTGATTTAGATAAAACCAACTTTTAGGCAAAATCCAAATTCATTGTAAAACAATCAAATTATGAAGAAGAACAATTTTCCCAAACTACATAATGCTACCTGGCCCGGTGTTGTTGGAAAAGGTGAAGGAGCTGAACCAATCATTTCGCTGGATACGCTGCTGGAACGGACGGCAACAGCGGTGGTGGATGGTGTTAAGTTCGACGGTATAGATTTGGGGCTTTTCGACGAGCATATTCGGATGGACGCTTCTGATGACGAAATCAAACAATTGGTGGATAAAGTAGGGACACTCGACCTGGTAATCGGCACCTTGGTAGCGCCGGTTTGGCACCCTTCGGGCGGAGCAGCAATGGGATATGCGGAGGAGAGAAGGCGCTTCGTGGATGTGGTACGCAGGGCCTGCCGTTTCGGTGAAAAACTGCGAAAATTAGGAATCAGGACGAATAATGTAATCCGCATTGATTCGGCTTCCAGTGTAAATGAGTGGCTAAAAAATCCAGTGGCAAATAGCAAACTGATAGCACAAACCTTTCGCGAGGCTTGTGATGTTGCCGAAGGTTTCGGAGAAAGGCTTGCGGCAGAGGGCGAAATATGTTGGGGAGGGATGCATAGCTGGCGGGTGATGTTAGATACCTTGGAACAGGTAAATAGGCCTAATATCGGTTTTCAGGCAGATATGGCGCATACACTTTTATACTTGCTAGGGTATAACAGTCCGGAAGATCGCATCTTGCCGACAGATTTTGAATGGAGCGATCGAGGAACCTTTCAGGCGGGCTTACGCGAACTGACTGAACAGTTAAGACCCTGGACAATTGATTTTCATGTGGCGCAGAACGATGGCACCGTTTTCGGATCCGGCTCGCACGATAAGACCGGACGCCATTGCCTAGCGAGTGATCCTAATGGAAAGCTTGATATCGCTACGGATGCCGGGTTTTGGTTAAGAGATAGTCATGGTGAATTAACAAAAGCTTTTAACCACATCTGTTGGGATGGCTGCATGTTTCCCAATACGGTTATGGAAAAACAAGATACTTGGGATGATATCTTAAGGGCTATGGTTCAGGTAAGGGAGCGACATGGCTGGTACGCAGCTGAATAAGGTGTTTACTAAACATAGAAAGATCATGACGAAAGAAATTAGAATAGGTTTGGTTGGATGCGGTTTTATGGGAAGAACGCATACAAATGGCTACAAGAGAGTGGGCGATTTTTTCCCCGAACTTAGTTACCGGCCAATTTTAAAAGCTGTTTGTGCAAGAAATAAAGAAAAAGTAGCCGCTTTTGCCCAACAATGGGGGTATGAGTCTTACGAAACGGATTGGAATAGGTTAATAGCCCGCGATGATATTGACGCGATTGATATCTGTACGCCCAATAATATGCACGCCGAAATAGCAATTGCCGCGGCTAAAGCAGGGAAAATGATTTTATGTGAAAAGCCATTGGCCCGAACGTTGCCAGAGGCAGCATCCATGGTTAAGGCCATTGAACAGGCAAGGGTAAAAAACACCGTGTGGTATAATTACCGCAGAATACCGGCTGTTACGCTGGCAAAAAAGATCGTTGATAGCGGCAAATTAGGTCGTATTTTTCATTATCGCGCTAATTTTCTGCAAGATTGGACGATTAATGAGCATCTTCCACAGGGAGGAAAAGCTTTCTGGCGTATGGATGCAAACGCCGCCGGCTCAGGAGTCACAGGCGATTTATTGGCACATTGCATCGATACGGCGATGTGGTTAAATGGTGCTATCAAGGATGTATCGGCTGTAACGGAAACTTTTGTTAAACAACGAATGCATGAGGAGACGGGACGGCTGCAGGATGTAAAAATTGATGATGCCTGTATTTTTCATTGCCATTTTGAAAATGGCTCTCTTGGACTTTTTGAGTCGACACGCTACGCCCGTGGTCATAAAGCATTGTACACCTTTGAGATTAATGGGGAGCACGGCTCATTAAAATGGGATCTGCATGACTTGAACCGATTGGATTACTTTAACCACCGGGATGAGTCGGAGCTAAGGGGATGGCGATCGATTCTCGTTACCGATGGCGATCAACCTTATATGGATAAATGGTGGGTTCCCGGCCTTTCAATAGGCTATGAGCATTCTTTTGTACATCAGGTAGCAGACTTTCTGCATAGTCTGGAGAGCGGACAAGCTTGTGCACCAAGCTTTCGGGATGCCTTAGAAACGCAAAAGGTCTGCGAAGCCGTCCTTCATTCTGCCTCGTCCGGCCAATGGCAGCAGACGGATGTGGTATGGGCAGCGGAAACACAATAATTGATCTGAAAATCTAAATAGATTATGGAAAAAATAATAAAGAAGCGCTTCGAGCGAGACTTAATCGCTTGTTTACTGCTTATACTGCCGTTCGGCGCTTGCAGTCAATCCACCAGCGAAAGCAACAATAGCCATCAGGCGTCGGCAGACGGCGAATACGTGCTTATGTTTGATGGTCAGACACTTAGGGGATGGGAAGGTGATACGAGCTATTGGCGGGTAGAAGACGGAAAAATAATAGGTGAACGTAAGGCCACTGACGAACCCTTGAAGCGGAATACCTTCTTGATATGGAAGGGAGGGCAACCCGCGGATTTCGACTTGACTTTGCAGTATAAAATTTCGGACGCCGGTAATAGTGGAATAAATTATCGGAGCGAACAGCTTGAGGATACGCCATTTGCCTTAAAGGGATATCAAGCCGATATAGATGGGAAAAATAACTATACCGGGCAACTTTATGAAGAGCGTAAACGGACCACACTCGCTTATCGTGGACAGGTCGTTGAAGTCCCGGATGCTAATGGTGGTGAAGTAAAGAACAATGCCTGGACAGGATTGATGGTAAAAGGCACCCTTGGTGAAGACGCGAAGCTTCGGGCAGCGATTAAAGCAAACGATTGGAATACCTGTCGGATCGTCGCAAAAGGAAATAGCTTGCAACATTATATCAATGGTGTTTTGATGAGTGAAGTGCTTGACAATGACGGTAAAAATCGCCGCGATGCAGGCTTCATCGGTGTTCAGATTCACGTTGGTCCGCCAATGAGGGTGGAATTTAGGGATATGAAATTGAAAATACTGCACTAAAACTATTGATTATGTGGTGGTTACAGATACTGAATATTATTTTCTTTTTGTCGTTCTTACTCTTTGCTTATTTCAATTTAAACGACAAAGACTCTTGGTTATGGGTTCCCATTTATGTGTTAGCAGCGGTGCTCTGCGGACTTGCCGTATTGAATAGGTACTTCCATATAGTCTATTTAGGGGCCATCGGATTTTACCTCGCCTACGCCTCTATTCTCTTTTTTGTGAAGGATGGGGTGCTGGATTGGTTTACCAAATATAAGCGGCAGAGCATCGTGGAAAGTATGCAGGCCACGAAACCCTACATTGAAAAAACGCGGGAATTTTTTGGGCTACTGATTATCAGTACCGCATTGGGATTGAATTATTATGTAAGTGCCTGATCTAGCAAGATATGAACGAAGAAACTAAAAGCCAGCTTAATGGGTTAGCTTATCGCATTGGGCAATTAAACTTTGAAATCAATGATTGGAAGTGGCTGGAGGAACAGCTTGGTAAGGTGAAGATGAGTTCCGATCATATTTATGGTACCTTTTCATCGCTGAGTAGAATATTACCGAAAAAGGCGGTTGAATTATTGGACGCGGATCGCGAAGCCTTGCAGTTGATCGCGCCGGGTTTTCAGATGCGTGCCTGGGATACGCATCGATTAGCGCGTATGTTACTACTGCTAAATTTAAGAGACTTGATGGAAGCTGATTATGTCCAGGTGTTAAATCATTTATTTGATTATGCCGATATATCCGAAATGGTTGCCTTATATAGTTCGCTGATCGTTTTGGAATACCCTGATCATTGGAAATCGGTCTGTGTGGAAGGAATTCGGATGAATATTGGACTTGTACATGAGGCTATTATGTATGACAACCCCTATCCCTTTTTCTATCTGGATAATGCCGCATGGAATCAACTCATCTTGAAAGCAATCTTTAATGACATGCAGTTAGCGTATATAGTCGGAATATATGCACGTATGAATGAACCGCTTATTTCGGCGCTTTTAGATTATGTAGCGGAACGTGAGGCGGCGGGTAGGACTGTAAGCCTCCCTGTGCGGGAATTGCTCAGTTTGAGCGAAAAGAACTATTCTTTTAACATGAATTAGTAGCGTAAAACTTATGTGTGGAAACCAATTGTTTATAAATGGGGAAGATGCTGTATCCCCTTTAAGTGTCGACTTGTTGGAAACGGTAAAAGAGATGAATTTCTTTGATCCGCATATCCATATGACATCCCGTACAACCGACGATTATCAGGCGATGGCGGATGCAGGTATTGTTGCCATTATTGAACCGGCCTTTTGGTTAGGTCAACCCCGAACCAGCGCGCATACCTTTAAGGATTACTATAGTAGTTTGATCGGATGGGAGCGATTCCGAGCGTCGCAATTTGGGATTAAACATTATTGTACGATTGGATTAAACGCCAAAGAGGCGAATAATACCGCTTTGGCGGCGCAAGTAATGGAATTATTGCCTTTGTTTTTACATAAAGAGGGGGTGGTGGGTATTGGCGAAATCGGTTTTGACGATCAAACAGCTGCGGAGGAGCATTATTACCGCCTGCAACTGGAACTGGCGAAAAAGGCAAGGTTACCGGTGCAGGTTCATACACCTCACCGCGATAAAAAACGAGGTACGCTTCGGAGTATGGAAATTGCTTTAGAGCATGGGTTGGCCCCTGATCAACTCATTATCGATCACAATAACGAGGAAACTGTTGAAGAGGTCCTGAGCAGGGGCTTTTGGGCAGCTTTTACGATTTACCCTTTTACGAAGATGGGCAACGAGCGCATGGTAGAATTGGTGAAAAGATATGGAGCAGCGCGTATCATGATTAATTCGGCCGCGGATTGGGGGATTAGTGACCCCCTAGCGGTTCCAAAAACCGCGGCGCTCATGAAAGCGAAAGGAATCAGTGATGAAGAAATTCGCCTGGTAACTTATCAAAATGCCATAACGGCTTTCGCCCGGAGCGGTCAACTTGATCCGCAGGATTTCGTCGTGAAAGCAAAGGTAGACCAACGCGAAAAGTTTGCGGGTAATAGTGTGCTCCGCGGAGGGCAGCAACCACGGATAGACAAGTCATCGATCATCATTAGCTGATATGGGAAAAATAAAATACTACCTACGGTTGTTGCGACCGGCAAACATTTTAACCGCTATAAGTGATGTACTGGCCGGGATAGCTTTGTCGACAGCCTCCAGCGATGCCGTCGGCATTGGCGAGACGGATATCCTGTGGCTCTGCATGGCAACGATCGGCTTGTATGGTGGTGGAATTGTTTTCAATGATGTTTTTGATGCGGCAATCGATCGATTCGAACGTTCCGAAAGACCTATACCCAGCGGAAAGGTCTCTGTTAGACAGGCTGCGCTGTTTGGAAGTCTTTTCTTTGTATTCGGACTTTTAGCTGCTTGTACGGTCAATATTGCAGCGGGTACGATTGCGGGCTTCATTGTATGCGCAGCACTTCTTTATAATAAATGGGCAAAACATCACCGGCTGTTTGGCCCACTGGTGATGGGACTTTGCCGAGGGGCTAATCTTTTGCTGGGAATAGCGATTGCTTCCCACAACCTGTTAGCTATGGGATACATATCGCTCGTGCCCATCGTTTATATTGCCGCAATCACCTTGATTAGTAGCGGGGAAGTTCATGGAGGTCGGAAATCCAACGCTATGATAGCCACCGGTGCATATACGCTCGTGATTGCGGCTATTGGCTTATTTGCATATATCCATCATTCCTTTGCTTATACCCTATCCTGTTTGGTTGTGTTGGTGATCGTCATCTATCCTCCCTTGTTTCGAGCCATGCTAGATGCCGATGCAGGAAACGTTGGTAAAGCGGTAAAAGCGGGTATCATCGGCTTGATCGTCGTGAACGCCGCTTGGGCAATGGCTAGCAGTGCCTTCGTCTTAACCGGAATCATCTTGTTACTATTGCCCCTTTCGATTTGCATTGCGCGATTTTTCGCGGTTACTTAAACAAAACTATCGCATGAAACACATTTTAAAGCAGCATTTGACAGTGACCTTTCAGTACGAGGTATACTTTAGTGAAAATATCTTTTCAATCGATAATTCTTTATTTAGGGATGCGCTAGCGCCTTACCTAAAGCCTGGTTTGGTTCGTCAATTACTTTTTGTAATAGACGAGGAGCTGAGCCTTGCTCATCCGGGCCTCCTCGAGCAAATCGATGTGTACTTTCAGCGGCAGGTACATTTAGCGCTTGTGAAAGAAAAAATAATCCTCCCGGGTGGCGAGGTGGTGAAGAATAGTCCGTATTACTTTAATCAAATTGTTGAAGCTATCCATCGGCATAAAGTCGATCGCCATTCATTTGTGGTTGCTATTGGTGGCGGAAGTGTATTGGATGTGGCCGGTTATGCCGCGGCTGTTTCGCACCGAGGGATCAAACACATCCGCATACCCACCACCGTGCTGTCTCAAGACGATTCAGGGGTCGGCATAAAGAATGGAATCAATTTTTTCGGTAAGAAAAACTTCCTCGGAACCTTTGCACCACCGATTGCTGTTTTTAATGACTATCAATTATTAGAAACATTGAGCGATCGGCATTGGGTTGCCGGGATTGCTGAAGCGATTAAAGTAGCGCTTATCAAAGATGCAACTTTCTTTGAATGGCTGCGTGATCAGGTGGATGGTATTCTAAAGCGAAATGCTGATACCATGAAATATTTGATCTGGAGAAGTGCGCAATTACATATGGACCACATCGCGAGTGGCGATCCTTTTGAACTGGGATCTTCACGTCCCCTAGACTTTGGGCACTGGAGTGCGCATAAAATAGAACAGCTGAGTGACTTTCAAATATTGCATGGCGAAGCTGTTGCCATTGGTATTGCACTGGATACAACGTATTCTTTTTTACAGGGATATTTAAATGAATGTGATTACAAGGAAATACTGCGTGTACTGCAAGCTTATGAATTACCTATTTTCCATCAACTATTAAAAGATGAAAGGGTCATATCCGATTTACTCGACGGTTTGGAAGAGTTTAGAGAACATTTAGGAGGTAAACTGACCATTATGCTGCTACGTGCGGTGGGTGTAGGTCTGGAGGTACATGAAATGGATCACGATCGGATTAGGGAAGCGCTTGCACGTTTAAAGAAGTTAGATGAAGCTCAACAACAAAGGAAATTGGTTTCGCTTCCAGATTAAATTTGAAATTATGTATACAGCAAATGGACATTTAACTTATTGTACGAATATACATGCCGGCGAAAGTTGGTCGGCACACTTTAAAGTGTTACAGACATTTCTTCCGGCGATTAAAGAGCAAGTAGCTCCGCTACAACGGATGGGGATAGGGCTCCGCGTTTCGGAAGAGGCCAGTCGAACATTGATTCAGCCAGCGGAGCTGGCAGCCTTTAAAGACTGGCTAAAGCAAGAACAGCTTTACGTATTTACTATGAATGGGTTCCCCTACGGTGCTTTCCACCAAACCAGCGTGAAAGACTTGGTACACCAACCGGATTGGACTACCAATGAACGTTTAAGTTATACAAAACGACTCTTTGATATCTTGGCTGTGTTGTTGCCGGAAGGAATGCATGGGAGCATATCAACCTCTCCATTAAGCTATAGGCATTGGGAACCGCACAATTGTCAGGAAAGGCGAAACGTAGCGACCCAAAACATCGTCGCTGTGGCGATCTATCTCCGACAGATTGAGCAGGAAAAAGGTATACACTTGCATTTGGATATCGAACCCGAACCGGATGGCCTTTTGGAAAATGGAGACGAGTTTTTGGATTGGTATATAAACGACTTAATCCCTACCGGTAGCCGCTTGCTTTCCGCTGCTCATCATCTATCTGATGTGGAAGCAGCAGGGATACTGAAGCGTTACATTCAGCTATGTTACGATGTCTGCCACTTCGCTGTGGGTTATGAACAACACGAGGAGATAATAGAAGCCATTAGAAGTGAAGGCATACAAATTGGGAAAATACAGGCCAGCGCGGCCATTAAAGCCTCCATGTCACCCCTAACGGGAGATAGGAACCAGCTAAAGGAAGTGTTTAATGCATTTAATGAAGATACCTACCTCCATCAGGTGATTGCAAAAACCACCGGGAACGGTTTGATCCGATATCGTGATTTACCCGATGCACTCTTGGATGTGGACAACCCTGATGTGGAAGAGTGGCGGGCGCACTTTCACGTACCTTTGTTTATAGATAATTATGGAAATATTGCTTCTACACAAAACGATGTGCGGCAAATTTTAAGTTTGCAGCGATCAGCAAAATTGAGCGATTATATTGAGGTCGAAACCTATACCTGGGAAGTCTTACCGCAAGCATTGAAAATGCCTTTGGTAAGCTCGGTAGCTAGGGAGATTAACTGGGTCAAGGATCAAATTATTTAATGGAGATGTTACATAAGACCGTTGTACTGGATGTGGTTGGCTTATCAAGTTCGCTGATAGGGGAGCACACCCCGTTTTTACAAGCTTATGCCGCGGAACATGGATTGCAACGTATTGCGCCGATGTTGCCGGCGGTAACAACGTCGGTGCAATCCACCTATCTAACAGGCAAGTGGCCCAAGGAACATGGGATTGTAGGAAACGGCTGGTATGATCGGATCGATTGTGAAGTAAAATTTTGGAAACAATCGAATAAATTGGTGTTAAGCGACAAGATTTGGGAAAAAGCGAAGGAGCTAGATCCTGACTTTACATGCGCGCAATTGTTCGGTTGGTATAATATGTACTCGCAGGCAGACTACTCGGTTACGCCTCGACCAAATTATCTGGCCGATGGACGGAAAATTCCCGATTGTTATAGTCGGCCTGCCGAGCTGAGAGATTATTTACAACATCGGCTAGGGCAATTTCCTTTGTTTCAATTTTGGGGTCCCGGTGCAAATATTAAGTCAACCCAATGGATAGCCGACGCCGCCATGCTTACGGATAAACGTTTTGATCCGACTTTAAGCTTTATATACTTGCCGCATTTGGATTACGGTTTACAAAAATATGGCCCTCATGCCTCCGAAATAAGGCAGAGTCTAATGGAAATTGATCGCGTTGTGCAACAGCTGGTCCATTATTATCAGGAACAACAGGCGCGAATTATTATTTTATCGGAGTACGGAATTTGTCCCGTTAATCGGCCAATCCATGTGAATCGATTATTGCGGAAGGAGGGTTTGTTGCAAGTTAGGGTAGAACGCGGTTTGGAACTGCTCGATCCCGGGGCTTCGGCGGCATTTGCTGTAGCTGATCATCAAGTTGCTCATATTTATGTACAGGATAAGCGTAAAATTCCGATGATCCAACAATTGTTAGCGCAACTTGAAGGGGTGAAATTAATACTGGATCGGGATGCGCAACAGGCTTATCATATACAGCATGAGCGGTCGGGCGACCTCTTGCTAATGGCGGATGCACAGAGTTGGTTTACTTATTATTTTTGGTTAGATGATAAAAAGGCACCGGATTATGCCCGCGCTGTAGATATTCATAAAAAACCCGGCTATGATCCGGTGGAGCTCTTTATGACATCTAAAGGACGAGCTTTTTATAAACTGCTGCGGAAAAAACTGGGTCTCCGCTATGTGATGGATGTGATCCCTTTAGACGCAACCCTTGTTAAAGGTTCGCATGGTAGCCTGGCAATCGATCCCGCTTATTATCCGGTAATCATGAGTGACGCCACGAAGCAAAATACGGGTGAATTGACCGCTATAGACGTTTATCGAGTTATGTGGGAGGCGTTGAGTAGGGAACTAGTTAGGTAGTTATGAGTTATGAGTGAATGATGAGTGATGAATGATGAACGATGAGTGATGAATGATCAACAGTGGGAAAATAGGTTTTTTTACTTTTTACTTTTGAATTTTTACTTTATCAAAATGAACGATGAATAAACCGATAGATCATAATCAACTCACCGACTTGTCAGTCGGCTTTGCTGCCTAAAGCTTATCGCTTATAGCCGCTAAGGCCTCGAGCTAGGGAAATAAGCTGATGGCTGAAAGCTGATATCCGAAAGCCTATAGCCTAATGCCTAAAGCTTACCGCTTATAGTTTACAGCTAATAGCTCCTATCAGGATAGAACAGGATGAAGAAATACATAATAAAAGCTATATTGGCTAAGAAATTACCGATTATTACCTAATCAAAAACATGAATTATTGGCGTTTCCTATTTTTTCGAACAATTATCTTACTATGGACGTGTTTTCTGTGCTGGAAATGCGCCCCCGATGATACCGATCAATCATTTGCTGCTTTAGAAGAAGCTTTTCAACAACCGCCCGACTCCATCCAAACAAGCGTCTATTGGTATTGGATTTCGGATCATATTTCCAAAGAAGGGGTTGTTAAAGATTTGGAAGCGATGAAAGCTGTTGGTATTAATCGCGCATTTATCGGCAATATCGGTTTAGAAGATGTGCCTTACGGAAAGGTCAAACTTTTTTCGGATGGGTGGTGGGAAATTACGCATGCAGCTTTAAAAAGAGCGGGTGAGCTAGGCATCGAAATCGGTTTATTCAACAGTCCCGGCTGGAGCCAATCGGGCGGGCCTTGGGTTAAAGCCGCCCAAGCGATGCGCTACTTAGGGGCAACCGAAACGTTGGTGAGGGGCGGCAAGCAAGTTGCCGTTAAACTGCCGAAGCTGGGTGAAAACTTTCAAGATGTGCGCGTCCTCGCATTTCCCGCAAGTGCAGAATACGGACAATCAATTGCGGATGCTGGCCCTGAGATTTTGGCACAACCTAGCTTAAAGAATCTCCCCTTACTGATCGATCAGGACACACAGACCCATGTGAAGCTGCCTGCCGGCTTAGCAACAGCAATTACTTTTACGACGGATAAGGATTATAGTGCCAGAAGCCTAACCATTACGCCTGCGACGCAAGCGATGACGCTTCATGCCCGCTTGCAAGTTGCGGTCGATACCGGTTACCGGGAAATCAAATCATTTAAGATCGATCGTAGCAATAGCCGGCTCAATGTCGGTTTCGAACCGTACGCTCCTGTATCGGTATCTTTTGCAGCTGTTCGCGCCAAGAAGTTTCGCCTAGTCTTTACGGAAGTTTCGGAAAATGCCGCCTTGGCCGAAATAATACTGAGTCCTTTACCGCGTGTAGCGCGCTTTAAGGAGAAAGTTTTGGCGAAGATGCATCCGACTCCGCTTCCTTATTGGCATGATTATCTGTGGGAGACACAAGATCCTGTCGACGATGCGGTACAGTTGACAAAGCCAACCACTGTGTTGGATATTACGGATAAAATGGACGCTGACGGTGCCTTGATTTGGAATGCACCGAAGGGCGACTGGATTGTTTTACGAACCGGCATGGTACCAACAGGTGTCAAGAACGGTCCTGCTTCACCGGAAGGAACCGGATTAGAGATCGATAAAATGAATCACCTCCATGTCGTTCAGCATTTTGATGCTTTCCTGGGCGAAGTTATGCGACGGATTCCGGCAGCCGATCGGAAAACGTTCAAGGTGGCTGTTCAGGATAGCTATGAAATGGGCGGTCAAAATTGGACAGATAATCTCATAGAGAAGTTTAAAAAGCAATACGGTTATGATCCTGTACCCTATGTCCCCGCGATGTATGGGTATGTTATCGGCAGTCAGGATGAATCCGATCGCTTTTTGTGGGATTTGAGACGATTTATTGCCGATAAGGTAGCCTATGAGTATGTGGGCGGATTGCGTGATATTAGCCATAAACACGGACTAAGTATTTGGTTGGAGAACTACGGGCACTGGGGCTTTCCCGGTGAGTTTCTACAATATGGCGGACAATCGGATGAGGTGGGTGGTGAGTTTTGGAGCGAGGGTGATCTGGGGAATATCGAAAACAGGGCAGCTTCTTCCGCGGCACACATCTATGGGAAAAATAAGGTGTCGGCCGAATCCTTCACGGCTGCGGGAAACACCTATGGTCGATATCCTGCATTGATGAAACAACGGGGTGACCGCTTCTTTACTGAAGGGATCAATAATTCCCTGCTGCATGTTTATATTCATCAACCCTATGAAGATAAAAAGCCGGGCATGAACGCTTGGTTCGGAAACGAGTTTAACCGTTTCAATACATGGTATGCGGATATGGATTTATTTGTCGATTACCTGAAACGCTGCAATTTTATGTTGCAGCAGGGGAAATACGTGGCCGATGTGGCTTATTTTATCGGCGAAGACGCGCCTAAGATGACGGGGGTGCAGAATCCTGCCTTGCCAAAGGGTTATTCCTTTGATTATATCAATGGCGAGGTCATTCGGGATCGACTGAAGGTGAAGGATGGGCGCTTTGTTTTACCTGATGGGCTGTCTTATCGTATATTGGTGCTACCGAAGTTGGAAACCATGCGTCCGGAGCTGCTCGAAAAAATGGAAGAACTGGTGAGGGATGGTGGTGTGATATTAGGGCCGAAACCAAAGCGATCGCCCAGTTTGCAGCATTTTGGGGAAGCGGACAAGAAGGTAAAGGACTTGGCTGACAAACTGTGGGGAAATATCGATGCTAAACAAATAAAAACGCATGCTTATGGAAAGGGCTTGGTAATGGATGGTATGGGCCTGCAAGCGGCATTGGATAGCTTGCAAATATTACCGGATGTTAAATTAGCGGATCGGGACACGGTCTTATTTATTCATCGCCGATTGGATGGAGGCGACATCTATTTTGTATCGAACCAAACGGATCAAGCGATCCGTATAACACCTGAATTTCGTGTTAGCGACAAGGTTCCGGCGTTATGGAATGCGATCGATGGTAGCCGACGGGAATTGCCGGAATTTAGTCAAACTGAACAGACTACAACAGTACCGCTGTTGCTCGAAGCCTATGAGAGTGCCTTTATTGTATTCCGGAAGGCCAACAAGCTCGATGAGAAGAAAAATCGGTTGAACTTTCCGTCTCCTACAAAAACGGAGATCATCCGGCAACCATGGACGGTGATATTCGATCAAACAGCCCAGGGGCCGGATAAACCGGTAGTCTTTGATAGCTTGAGCGATTGGTCGAAGCATTCGGATGAGCGGATACGCTATTACTCGGGAGCTGCGAACTATCAAACGACCATTCAACTGCAGAAACCTAAGGAAGGGCAACGGGTATACCTTAATATGGGGTCCGTTATTGCCTTAGCAAAAGTCCGGATAAACGGTAAAGATGCAGGTGGTGCTTGGACTCCACCTTATAAATAGACATCACATCTGCTGTCCAAGAAGGGGAAAATCAGCTAGAGATCAAAGTTGTCAATACTTGGGTAAACCGGCTGATTGGTGATCTGGGTATCCCACAAGATAAGCGTACCACCTGGCTGCCGATCAATCCTTATCGAAGGGATAGTCCGCTACATCCGGCGGGCTTGCTCGGGCCCGTGACGATTGAGACCTATGCGTATTGAAGTTGATAGAAAAAAATACTCCCATGAAGAAGAAAATCCTCCTTTCACTAGTGTTCTACTGCCTGGCAGTACCCATTTCCTTTGCGCAAAAAGCAAGTATCATACCTGTCAATCTCCGGTTTGAATACTTAGAAAACCCGATGGGGATAGATGAACAATTTCCACGCTTTAGTTGGACTTTGGAAGCGAGGGATAAAAAGGCTTTTGGACAAAAGCAGGGAGCGTATCGGATCTTGGTCGCCTCGAAAGCAAGTCTGCTGGATAGGGGGGAGGCCGATATGTGGGACTCCAAATGGGTCAATTCAGACGCGATGCAGCAGGTTGTCTACCAAGGAAAGCCCTTACTGTCCGACCGAACCTATTATTGGAAAGTTGCCGTAAAGGATGAAGACGGGAAGCCGTCGCCTTGGAGCAAGTCGGCGCAATGGACTACCGGCTTGTTTGAACCAGGTGAATGGCAGGCGGAATGGATTGGCACGGATCAGCTTTTCGATCCCAAACAGAAGGACTGCAATATTATTGATCCTTGGTTGCGTAAAACATTTGAGTTACCGCGACGTCCGGGCCGCGCATCACTTTTTGTCGCCTCCGTTGGCTTCCATGAAGTGTATGTGAATGGTAAACGGATAGGCGAGGATGTGCTGGCTCCGGCAGTAAGCGACCATACCAAGCGTGCACGTTACGTAAGCTACGATATTACACCTGCTCTAAAGAAAGGAAAAAATGTGGTTGCAATTTGGTTAGGAACGTCTTGGTCCATCCACGGTCCTTACGTTTCAGACCATCGGCCCAACACCCCTATCGTGCTGGCGCAGGCTGCCATTTATGCAGAGAAGGAACCGCAGGCTGATGCGAAGCCCATATTTTCACTAGCTACCGATGTTAGTTGGAAAACCCATCCAAGCCCTAATAAACTGCTCGGTATTTGGGATTCCAATCGAATGGGCGGTGAATTATGGAATGCCAATCAGGAAATGCCGGAATGGAACCGGCTTGATGGTGATGATTCGGCTTGGAAAAATGTGGTGGTTTATAAACCGGAGTTGAAATTGTCGGCACAGCAGGTAGAAAAAAATTACCTGTTCGACGAAATTCGGCCGGTTAGTATAGAAGAAAGGGCGGCCGGTTCGTTTCGCGTAGATATGGGTGTTAATTTTGCGGGCTGGACCGAAGTACCGATAAAAGGAAATCCGGGAGATACTATTCAATTTCTCTATTCGGAAAGAGAACAAGACGACATGACTTTCGGTTTACATAGCGCCTATATCATAGGTGCAACGGGTAAGGGCGTTTTTCGGAATCGGTTCAACTATAGTTCGGGTCGGTGGATTACTATTAAAGGTTTAAAGGAAAAACCAAAACTATCAGCTATTCACGGCTGGGTGGTGCGCACCGGTATTCAATCCGCAACGCAATTTGCGTGCTCCGATTCGTTGCAGCAATGGATTTATGATAAGGTGCGGTGGACTTTTGAAAACCTTTCGTTGGGTGGATATATTGTCGATTGTCCGCAACGGGAGCGCCTCGGTTATGGGGGGGATGCTCATGCAACCTGCGAAACGGGTATGCTTAATTATCATATGGGTGCTTTTTACACCAAATGGATGGAAGATTGGCGTGATGTAAGTGGAACGGAGAGCATCGTCGGTAATATGTATGATAGCACCTTTGCCCGTAAGAAACTGATGGGTGGCCGAATCCTTAACAATGGTATCCTGCCACATACTGCTCCGACCTATATGGGGGGTGGTGGGCCTGCATGGGGCGGGATTGTGGTGACCTTACCTTGGGCAATGTATCAACAGCAGGGCGACAAGCGGATACTGGAAAAGAATTTTGAATTGATAAAAAATTGGCTGGCTTTTCTGGATTCAAATACGAAAGAGGGCCTCTTGCAGCGATTTGGCGGGCATTGGGATTTTCTGGGCGACTGGCTTTGGCCGGGAGCTACTGCTGAAGGAATGAATAATGATAAGCCCGAAACGCTCTGTCTTAATAATTGCTACCGGGTGTACAATTTAAGGACAGCCGCAAAAATTGCACATGCACTTGGCAAAGAGAAGGAAGCTAACCAATGGGAGGAACAGGCGAATGTCTATAGTAAAGTTATTCACGATCGTTTTTTTAACAAGACGGACAACAGCTATGCCGATAGCTCCATGGCGAATCTGGCCGCAGCACTCTTAGCGGATATTATGCCTAAAGATTTGCGTTCTCAGGTGATGGAAAGACTGGAACAAGAAATTCTGCTTAACAGGAACGGTCATATTTATGTGGGTATCACCGGTGGTGCGCTGTTGTTTAAATTGCTCCGTGAAAATAACAGAAACGATTTGATTTATAGCATGACTTCCCAAACGGATTATCCGAGCTGGGGCTACATGAAAGCGAATGGCGCAAGCACCATTTGGGAGATGTGGGAGAAAGATCTACCCGGGCATTCGCTCTTACATAGCTCGTACCTCTATCCGGGAGCGTGGTATATAGATGGTATTGCTGGCATCAAACTGGATCCAAAGCGGCCTGGATATCAACATTTTGTTGTGAGTCCTCCCAGCGCCTTACCCGCGCTGCGATGGGCGGAAGCTTCATTCAACTCTCCTGCGGGCCTTATTGAAGTGAAATGGAAAAGGGAGGAGCGCTTAGCCCTGCAGGTTATTGTGCCACCCAATTGTAGTGCAACATTGCGATTGAAGCATGAAGATGATATTGATGTGGAACCCTACGGAAATTATATCAAAAAAATCGGTCAGCAGGGCGGTGAAGTGATTTATGAACTGCAGGCCGGTACGTATTCTTTTTAGCGGATTGATCACCTTTTAATAATAAATTATGATACGGAAAGTAAATGAACATGTTTGGTGGAAATGTACTTGTTTGATCTTGTTATTTTGTGCTATCGCTATGCGAGAAAGTCAGGCACAAAAGCTTAGTTTATATGGCTTAACTTGTGAATATCAAAAAAATCCCGTTGGCATTGATATCGCAGTTCCACGGTTAAGCTGGAAGATAAAGGCGACGGAAAAAGGGGTGATGCAAACGGCTTACGAGCTGAAAGTAGCCACTGATGTTGGCGGATTGAAAAAGGGAAATACGTGGCATTCGGGAAAAGTCGCAAGTGATGCTTCGGTACTTATACCCTTTGGCGGAGCTATGCTGGAAAGTAAAACGCGTTACTTTTGGCAAGTCCGTGTTTGGGATAACAAAGGAAACGTTTCGCCATGGAGTGAGGTAAGTTTTTGGGAAATGGGCTTGCTCAATCCTACCGATTGGAACGCGAAATGGATTCAGCTTGATCAGGCAACTGCGCCTATTTCCAATCCCAGTCCTCAATTTAGGAAAGTGTTTGATCTGAATCAAGGGATAAAAAAAGCGAGACTCTATATCACATCGCATGGCTTATACGAGGCTTATCTGAACGGTGAAAAGGTAGGGAATGCCTATTTTACCCCTGGATGGACCAGCTATCATAAGCGTTTGCAGTATCAGGTCTACGATGTTTCCAAGCAGCTCAAAAATGGACAGAATGTTATAGGCGTTCTACTGGGCAATGGCTGGTTCAAAGGAAATTTGATGGGTGGAAACAATTTTTACGGAGGCGACCCGGCTCTTTTGGCTCAGCTGGAAATCGAGCTTGAAAATGGGGAGAAGATGAATGTTTCCAGCGATGGTACGTGGAGCTGCTCAACGGATGGCCCGATCCGAATGACTGACATTTACAACGGCGAAACTTATGATGCCCGTATGGAGCAGGCTAATTGGACAACTGCTGCTTTTAAGGATGATACATGGAAGCCCGTTAAAGTGAACGATTCACTTGCATACCAACGGCTAGTCGCATCGCCCGCTCCACCCGTGACGGCACAGGAAAGTATTCAACCCCTTAAGATTATCACAACACCAAAAGGCGAAAAGGTGATTGACTTTGGACAAAACCTGGTGGGATGGATTCAGTTTGACGCCGAGGGAAAATCAGGTGATTCCCTGGTTTTCTATCATGCTGAAGTATTAGATAAAGAAGGTAATTTTTATACGGAGAATCTGCGTTCGGCTAAGCAGCGATTGACTTACATTTTCAAGGGGAGCGGCTCGGAAACGTATCACCCTCGTTTTTCTTTTCAGGGCTTTCGGTATGTGAAGATTGAAGGTGCTAACGAAAAAATCAATTTAAATAATATAAAAGCAGTTGTTCTACATTCAGATATGCGTCAAACAGGGGATTTTGCAACCTCGGATAGCTTGATCAATCAACTGCAGCACAATATCCGTTGGGGGCAAAAAGGAAATTTTTTGGATGTCCCTACGGATTGTCCACAGCGCGATGAACGATTAGGTTGGACGGGCGATGCACAGGCCTTTTTCAATACGGCAGCTTATAACATGGATGTCGCTGGTTTTTTTATGAAATGGTTGCAGGATGTAAAGGCCGACCAGTTCGCCAGCGGTGCGATACCACACGTCGTACCCTATTACTGGAAAACGAAAGAGGGTGGCTCGGCTGGCTGGTCGGATGTGGCTACGATTATTCCGTGGAATTTTTATCGTCTGTACGGCGACAAGCGGATACTGGAGCAGCAATACACCTCAATGGCAAAATGGGTGCAGTTTATGGTAGATAATAGCACGAATGACCTTTGGAATAAAGGGTTTCATTTTGGTGATTGGCTTTTCTATATTCCTAATGATGATCGGGATGGACGGGCTGCTATTACCGACAAGTATCTTATTGCCCAGTGTTTTTTCGGACATTCCGTACAATTGATGATCAATGCAGCCGAGGTATTAGGTAAAAGGGAGGATGTTGCCCGTTATCAGCAATTGCTGCAGCAAGTGAAGACAGCCTTTATGAAGGAGTATGTAACACCGTCAGGTCGCTTGGTTTCAAGCTCGCAGACAGCCTATGTATTAGCCCTGCAATTCGATATGTTGCCGGAGAATTTACGTGCACAGGCAGCAAAACGCTTAGCCGATAATATCGAAAGCTATGATAACCACCTTACCACCGGCTTCTTGGGGACACCCTACCTTTGCCACGTCTTGAGTCGATATGGCTATGAGGATCTCGCTTATACCTTATTAATGCAGCGTACCTATCCATCCTGGCTTTATCCGGTGTTGAAAGGTGCTACCACTATTTGGGAGCGCTGGGATGGTATCAAGGCGGATGGTTCCTTTCAAAATAAAGACATGAACTCGTTTAATCATTATGCCTATGGAGCTATAGGCGACTGGATGTATCAACAGATTGTTGGTATTCAGGCGCCGAGTGAAACGCCGGGCTATAAAGCATTTGTGATTGCTCCGCGACCGGGAGGTGGATTGTCTTTCGCCAACGCTTCGCTTGAGACGATCTATGGAAAAATCGTCTCGAACTGGAAAATTACCGGCACGAAGATGCAAATGACGGTAGAAGTTCCGCCGAATACCACCGCAAAAGTATTTTTTCCCAATGCGGTGGAAAACTCGGTGAAGGATGAAAAGGGAATTGTAGTGGATAATTCCGCTGTGGAAATAGGTTCCGGTAAGTATAGTTTTACATTTGATGTGGTACGCAATTAATCAAAAATCTGTATCTTTCGACTTTGTAACCTATATCCATGAAGTGTGATCCGTTTTTTGAGTATATAAAGATTGATGAGTTTTCGGCAACACCAAAGTATTTACAGCTAACGAATGCCATATTGAATGCCATTAAAAATGGTAAAATCGATAAGGATACGATGCTGCCCTCTATTAACGAGTTAAGTTTTGTTTTAGAGGTCTCAAGAGATACTGCTGAAAAGGGTTATCGGTATCTCAAGAAATTAGGGGTGATCGATTCCGTGCCCGGTAAAGGGTATTATGTGAGCCGTACCGACTTCAGGCAAAAGAGAAGCATCATGTTACTTTTCAATAAATTGAGCGCACACAAGAAGATTGTGTATGATGCCTTTATAAAAACGCTCGGAACGGATGCTGCGGTCGATTTTTATATTTACAATAACGATTTTAATCTTTTTAAAAAGCTCTTACAGAACCAAAAGCAGGATTATACGCACTATGTGATCATCCCTCATTTTGTGGAGGAACGTGAAAAAGCCGCCGAAGTAATCAATCAATTGCCAAAAGAGAAATTGCTGTTACTGGATAAAAAGGTACCCGGAGTAGAAGGCGATTATGCTGCCGTATATGAAAACTTTGAAGAAGACATTTACCATGCCTTGGAAGAGGCTAAAGGGGAATTGGCTAAATACCATACCTTAAAATTGATTTTTCCGGATAAAAGTTACTTTCCACGAGAGATTATAAAGGGATTTTACCGCTTTTGTCAGCAATATGCTTTTGACCACCTGCTTGTGAGCGATATTGCGAAAGAGCCGATCAGTGCAGGCGAAGTTTATATCAATCTAATGGAAGACGATTTAGTGATTTTGTTGGATCGTATTATTTCCATGAAATTGGAAATCGGAAGCCAGGTTGGTGTCATTTCTTACAACGAAACCCGCGTTAAACGATTTATACTGAACGGCATAACCACCATCTCAACTGATTTCGAAAAAATGGGCACAACTGCTGCCAACCTCATATTGGAAAACTCCAAACAACATGTCGAAGTGCCCTTCTATTTGTTTAAGAGAGCGTCTATTTAGTTATTGGTTATTAGTTGTTGGTTATTAGTTGTTAGTTATTAGTTGTTAGTTATTGGTTATTAGTTGTTAGTTATTGGTTAATAGTTGTGCGTTGCGAGTTGCCAGTTGTGAGCAGAGACGCTTATAAGGGCTAGGTTAGTTGTTGGTTATTGGTTACTAGTTGTTGGTTATTCGTTATCGGTTAATAGTTATTCGTACTAACTACTTAACCACTAGACTATTTAACGACTTAACTAGATTAGTTATTCGTTATCGGTTAATAGTTATTCGTACTAACTACTTAACCACTCGACTATTTAACGACTTAACTAGATTAGTTATTCGTTATCGGTTAATAGTTATTCGTACTAACTACTTAACTACTCGACTATTTAACTACTTAACTAGATTAGTTATTCGTTATCGGTTAATAGTTATTCGTACTAACTACTTAACCACTAGACTATTTAACGACTTAACTAGTTATCACATCGGCTAATTATCACATTAGCTAATTCCCTACTCAACTATTTAACGACTTAACGTCTCAACGACCCGATCGCTTCCCCCACTTCAATCGGTAAATCGGATTCCAGCACATCGGCGCCGTCTTCAATAATGGCTCGGTAGGCTTTTGCGCGTTCTTCTTTCGTTTTTAACTTGTCATAAGTGGGCGCTGCCGAAATCATACAGCGTATGCCTTTTGCATGCAGTAACTTGTACATCACTTGATTATCGGGTTTTATATCGGGTCCGATATAAGCGATCATTTGACTGGCTGGTATTCCCACATCCTCATAAGGCTTTAACGCATCGGGGGTTTTTACAAAAGCAGAGAACATTTGATTTTTATGCTGGTCGTAATAAAATTTCGCTTGCTCGGCATTGTGTACTGTTACCATCACAAAGGCTTCTGCTTGGTGCTTTTTGATTAAGGCGGCGGTCATTTCCATCGGTACATCCTTTTTGTCGAGATTTAGAACCGTTTTACCCCTTGCCCACTCGATTGCTTCAGAAAGGGTAGGGATATGGTAAGGTGTGACGTTTCCGTTAACATCTTTTAGCTTGAACTGTTTAAGTTCTTCATAGGTGTAGTCGCTAACCTTTCCTGTGCCGGTAGTCGTGCGTTCAAGCGTCGCATCGTGCATCAATACGATGATGCTGTCTTTCGTAAGCCGTGGATCGATTTCATAAAATGCTTGTGTATATTTTAGCGTATTTTCGAATGCTTCGATCGAGTTCTCGGGAAAGCCTTTTTCCGTACCGCCCCGATGGCCTGAAATAATGGATTTATTGCCGGTCCTATATTGGAAAAAGCGGTGTAGCTCTTTTGCCGTTTTAACGGAAATAACATGTAACTTTTCTTGAGCGGTAGCGGGGCGACTTAAGCTGCTGACAATAAAAAGGCTTAATAGAAATAATTTATTCATAAGGTAATTAAATTTTAACGTGTATTCAATTGATGAAGGCTTAATATCCCCTGATTGTCCAGTTCAAAAAGAGTGATGGCAGAATTCTCCTGAACAATCCGACGATAATTTCGCAAAGGCATTCCCAATTTGTAGGCAAGATATAACCTGTTGACGGTGTTATGAGCCACCACCATAATGCTGCGATCGCGATGCGTCTGCAACATTTCCAAGAAAAAAGCATCTACGCGTTCCACAATTTCGCTACCGGTATTACCGGTACCACCGGCTCGGGCAGTTTCGGGTGCTTTTTCCCACGCATTCCAAAGTTCGGGATCTTCCCGCACAAATTCCTCCCTGGTTTTTCCTTCCCAATTACCAAAGTCAAGTTCTTTTAAACGCTCCTCCTTCTGTATTTGTATCTTGCCCTCAATGGCTAGAGCGGCTGTTGTAAAAGCCCGTTGCAAGGGCGAAGCATAGACGGCTTCGATGGGTGTATCCTTCAGAAAGGATGCCACTCGTTTTGCCTGTTCTACCCCCCTTTCCGTCAGGCCTATATCTGTTAGGCCACAGTAGCGGTTCCCGTCTGCATTATAGGCTGTTTCGCCATGTCGTAAAAGATATACCGTTAACATGTCGCAATATATTGTTTGTCGATTAACAGATGAATAAATTGATGATAATTTTCTTCGTATATGGAAATAAGCTCTTTTTCCGGCAATACCTCTTCAGTTATCCGTGTCATATGGTTGACGGCTTCTGTCATAGAGCCATATATGGTTTTGGACGCAGCAGCTATTGCCGCCCCCAATACACCGGTTGCTTCCCGGGATTTATAAATGGGCTTCTTGAGTACACTGCTTCGGATACGCAACCAGGGAGCGCTGTTGCTGGCCCCCCCGGCGGTGAAGATAGCGTTTACCGACTCAGATGACAGACCTTCGATTTGTTCATAAGCATAGCGTTCGATATAAGCCACGCCTTCCATATTGGCCGTATAACGTTCTTCATTCGATATGCTTGGAGGAGCAAAACCCATTGCATGCGGTGAAGTAAAAGGGAATCGTTCGCCTTTTTGTTTTAATGGCCAGGCAAGATGTGAGGTGGGCAAGAGTCGAGCGGCATGCGCGTTTAACATCGGCAGCTCTTTTTTATCAAAATCCAAACTAACCCAATCGGCACCGGTGTTGCTCGCGCCGCCCGGCATCCAATATCCTTCGGGATGCCGATGGCAATAAATGCTACCGCTGGGATCAATGATTTTGTTACGGGTTACGCCCTTAATCACCATGGTAGTCCCAATAGTCGTATTCCAATCGCCTGGTTTGACGGCGCCGGAGGCTAACTGTGAAGCGCAACCATCGGTAAGACCTACTACGACCTTTGTTTTGTCCAATCGTAGTGCCCCTGCTAAGTCCGTGGCCAATTCGCCAATTACCGTTCCTGATGGAACCACCTCCTGTAGCCAGGTGGTTGTAATAAGTCGATCGAGGTAATCCGGCCAGCAATAACGCTCTACATCAAAACCTGTTTTCAATGCATTGGTGTAATCCGTTATATCGAACCGGCCACAGAGTTTGCCGGTAATGAAATCGGCAGCATGGATCCATTTGTGTATCCGTTCCGTCTTTTCCGGATAATTTTTGTCGAACCACCTGATTTTGGAAAGTCCACACGATGCATTAAAACCGGTAAATCCATCCGGATTGTACTGTTTTGCCAGCGCTTTGCAGTATTGACCCTCTTCGGCCGAACGGGTATCACTATACATAAGTGCGTCATGTAGAGGAATGCCGTTTTTGTCTATCGGAATAACGGTTCCGGATGTAGAGGTTGTCGCAATGGCTTTGATCGCCCGGGGCGCGATATCACTCGCTGTTTGCTTTCTAATTTCCAACAACGCTTCAAGCGTATGTTTCCACCACATATCCGGCGACTGCTCTTCTCTTGACCGGGCGGTAAGTTTAAAAGGAGTGGATACTGTCTGTATAACCGTTCCGTTTGCCTGAACAAGTGCTACCCGAACCCCCTGCGTGCCAACATCGATTCCAATGATATATTCCTTCATTTTACCTGCTTAAATGTTTTACGGACTTTAGACCATTCTTCATAAAGGGCTAAGTAGCGATCGCGCTCGCGGGGAACGCTTGTGTCCAGCACATGGGTTTCATAGGACACGGTTTGTAAAGCTTCGGTACAGATCAGCGCTGCTCCGATGATGGATGATTGTCTATAAGTATCGCGGATGATGATCTTTTTATTAAATAAGTTGGCCAGAAACTGCCGCAACGTTTTACTCTGTACCCCACCGCCGCATGCTAATACATAATCCTTCGAGTGCCCGCTAACCTGATCAAGCGTTTTGTAATTTTCGTAAATGCTGCAGGCGATATCCCACAATATGGCCCAGACAAAGTCGCCCCTCGTGAGCTGGTGGGAAACGGGTGCATTGAAAATAAAACCTCCTTTGGTTAGCGGCGATTTTTCGTCTGCGATCAGCGACCCTAAAGACGCGATACACTGGGGCTGTGATACCTTGTTCAGTTCTTCCTCAATAACCTCGTAATCTTCATTTGGATAAAAAATTTCTTTAAGGCGCTGGTAATTTAGGCCGGTGACACCTGCATTTGCTTCCAGCACAAAATAATTGTCATCGATGTGCCGACTTGTCCAAGTGCGTTCCGAGGTATCGACCAGGTAGTTGTCAACGATCTTAACAACCGGCGTGGTGGTGCCTGATACGATAACCACATCATCCGTATTGGGTGACACGCTTTTTATGGCCATTTGGGTGTCCGATCCACCGACAATGACTCGAGCCTTAGGATTAATGTTGAGTTCCAGCGCTAGTTGGGAGCGGACAGGGCCTAGCACTGTTCCGGCTACTTTTAGCGGTGTCAATAGTGCTGGAGATATTCCGAAAAGGTCGCCGTAGGCTGCTTCCCATTCCCCGCGCTCCACATCGTATAACAATGTCTCTGAAGCTTGCGAATGCTCATAAGCAAGGATGCCCGAAAATTTAAAGTTAACCCAATCGCTGATACTGGTAAAAGCTGTTATTTTTTTGCCTGCTTCTACTTTTCTTTCCCTGAAGCCTACCAGCTTCAGAGCGGAAAACAGAGCGGTTGGGTATCGCCCTACGACCTTATACATGGCCGATTTGTCCTTTATCATGTCTTCCCATTCGCGTCCGCGATTATCGTGGTTAGACATGCCTATCAATTCACTTTCGTCCGGGCCAAAGACTACGATCCCTTCTCGTTGACTCGTTGCGGTAATAGCGATAATGTCGAGATTTTCTGTTTCCTGCAGCACTTGCTGGCTCATTCGAATGATCTGTCCCCATAAACATGCCGGGTCGAACGAAATGGCGTCCGGATAGTCGGCATCTTTTTCATAATGAACGTTCTCCCGCCTAAGGGCTACGATTTTTCCGTCGGTCAGAACAGTTGCAACGCGTGCATTGCCCGTACCTATGTCTACCACTAAATAAGCTAATTGCTTTTCCTGATTCATAATTTACAGCTTAAGGCGCTAAATTTCTTTGTTGACAAGTTGTTTAATACGTTTGTTGCCATTTTTGAAGAATTCCTTTAAGCAATTATTCATAATGTCAGCATGGTGATCTTCAACTTCAAATGTTGCGCCTGCAATGTGTGGAGTTGCCAGCACGCGTTCGTGATGAATCAGCTTATAATCCATTTCGTCGGGCGGTTCATGGTCAAAGACATCCAATATAGCTCCGCCGATTTTTCCTTCCGTTAGCGCTTGCAACAAGTCCACGCGATTTACGACCACGGCACGGGCGGTATTTACAAAAATAGCATCAGCCTTCATCTTGCTAATTAAATCTTTATTAATCATACCTTTCGTTTGCTCCGTAACAGGTAGATGTATTCCTACAATATCAGCGGTGCTGAAGACCTCCTCTAAAGATACTTTTTTGAAATTTACATTTTCGGAAGTATAGTAGGGATCATAATATACGATGTCGGTCGGAAAATGTTGCAGTAAATTGGCAATGGTTTGTCCAACGGCACCAAAGCCAACCATTCCAACTTTTTTTCCGGCAAGCTCATGTCCCTTGAATTGAAGATAAGAAGCATGAGCACCGGCCTCCCATTTTTTCGCCTCAAGCCATTTAATACCGGCCAGTGTGTTACGCATAAAGGTAATCAAGTTGGCTATAAACATTTCGGCGACGGCCTGTGCATTTCTTGCCGGTGTATTAAACACCGGTATGCCTAATTCAGTTGCTTTATTTATTGCGACATTGGAGGGGGTTCCCCGGCAAACACCGATAAATTTTAAATGAGGAAAGGTGGCGATGACCTTCTCGGTAACCTGGTCATGTTCCGTGATGAGCGCATCCGGTTGTTCCTCAGTAAGTAACGCTATCAGTTCTTCTTCTGTGTAAGCACTTCCTTTGATTTTCCACTCGCGGTATATAATTTCTCCGAACAATTCCTTTAGTTCGCCTTGAGCTTTCTCATGGTAAGGGGCCGTTATTAATATTTTCATTTACGTAAAGTTTTCTTGTTTCTATTTGTGTTTTGTTTTTGGGTAGCGTTATAAATAGCGTTAGCAAGGCGCTTATAAAATATAATATGGCCAGAATCCAGATGATGCCAGCATTGCCGATTGTGCTGATGAATAAACCCACTAAGGCAGGGCCGACAAATACAGGAAGTCCCGCACCGAGGTTTAGAATTGCCATAGCAGCGCCCTTGTCCTTTTCTACGAGTGAAGGAACGAGCGCAGAAAGTGGAACATAACCAGCTAATAAAGCTCCCCATAGCACACCGGCCAACATAACTGCCCAATAACTTCCATGGGTCCATGCAGGGATATAAAAGATAAGGAGTGTGGTAAGGCCACAGCCAATGCCTCCGAACCAGATGATCGTGTTGCGCCATCCGAGACGGTCGCCCACAAAACCAAAAATTAAATTAAAGGCAATGTTTGCGGTAAAAATAGTTCCCCATATCTGTAACCATTCTTTGGTGCTGATATTAAATTGCGCCATATAGATAGGTAAGAAGACAGGAAATGCAAATTGCGCCGTTGTATTGATAATCCGTACAATCCCTCCTAAAAGCACCTTCGGTTCCGCTTTAATAATGGTAAACCCTTTCAACAGCTCTTCCTTCTTACTGGTCGTTTGCCCCTGCGGTTGATGGGTATTAAAAGATTCTTTGTTAAACACGAGCGCAAAAAGAGCACCCAAAGCTACCCAGAAAATTGAACTCCAAAGGGTGTTCTGATATCCTAATTTTTCGATCGCCCAGCTGGAGTAATATGCTCCAAGCACGTTTAGGCCGCCGGTGAATACAAACCAAAACCATCCAACGGCTCTTCCAAGCATTGCTTTTGGTGTTTTGTAAGTAATCCAAACTAAAAATGAATAGGCAAACAAGGGATAGCCAAATCCACGGATGGCGTAGGTTATTAGCATGATGGGGTAATTCAAATTCGCCATGCCAAAGCCCACAAAACCAACGGTGCCGATAATGTATAATAATAGCCCGGCTAACATCGACTTTCGTGGGCCGAATGTTTCTGCTAATACCCCCGATAACCAAGACGATATGGCTATCGTAACGCCATACACGGTAAATAAAGCAGCGGATTGTTCAATATGCATATTGTGTGAAAGCAGGTAAGGGCTCAGCCAGCCCTGTTCAACCCCGTCACCCATCATAAAGATCAATATGCCCAAGTATCCCCAAGTCAGTGTTTTTGGAAGTCCGACTTTTGTTAGTAGGGAGGAATTTTCGTACATCATAGTTCCTGTTTATATTGGTATTAGTTAGCATCAAATAAACAAAAAGAAATAAAAAATAACAAATTTAAATATAAATAAATAAAATTAAAGTTTAGCCATTGGTATGCACGAGCAACACCAATGGCCATACGGTTATCTCGACTCCCACCCGGCGTTCTGTTTTAGATTGGGATTGAGGGTTATTTCCTCGATAGGAATAGGTCTTAAATACATGAAATCGTCAAATATCCGTCGTAAATTGTTTTGTGCGACAATATTTCCGCTTGTTTGATTTGTCAAATAATGTTGCGTGCCGTTAATGACAAAATACACAATACCCTTTTGCGGATTGGAGGGTACAGCGGTTACAAAGGAGACATCGTTTTTACCATCTTCATTGAGATCATACGGTGTATTCATTGCAGGAACATAAAGTCCGGTATAAGGCTTAAGTAACAAATTAGCCAACTTCCAGCGCATGAGATCATCATATCGAAAGCCTTCCATGGCTAGTTCAATAGCACGTTCTCTGCGTATTTCAAGCAGCGCAGCGCTGAGGTTTTGATCGGCAAAGTATTCCTGTTCCAGATAAGTGTCGGCTGTTAAAGGCATTGCCGTGTTGCTTAAACCGGCACGTTCGCGAAGCAGTTTGATGGTTAAGTTCCATTCCGCCTCTGTGAAACGGTTCAGCTCGGCCATTGCTTCGGCATAGTTCAGTAACACTTCCGCATAGCGCATCAAGGGAAGTGAGTTGTTGTTTTCGGCACGTCCATCGGTTGCTTTCGAATCGAGCGTAAATTTGTAGGGCATGTAGCCGGTGTAGGTATAAGTGAAGTCGGGCGGTGCCGGCTGGCCCTCCCGTTGATAGCTGCCCATGCGAATGCACTGTTGTAGGCGGAGATCTCTGTTTTTTACTTCCTCCCAGAAAGGGATCTGATTGTAGTTCGCCTGATCGGTAAATCGACTGCCATCGCGATTTAAGAATGTATTAACGAATGTTTTCGTGAAACTGAGCCGCCGACCGTAGGTTGCACTTGTCCAGTACCAATTGGCATCGTTCAGTACGCGCAAGGAGGCGTTGTTGATTGCTGCCAACATGATTTCGTTGGTTTTTGGTTGCTCATTGATAAATAGGTTTCGGAAGCTCGTCGTCGGGTCCGATTCTATGTTCAAACGGTATTGGCCGCCGTCAATTACTTGCTTGGCTGCATCAGCGGCTTCTTGCAGCCAAGTGTTTGCCGTGGCTTGAAGATTGAGTTCTTCATGATACTTGCGATAAGTGCCTTCGAAAAGACAGATTCTGGATTTGAAGGCCAAGGCTACCGGTCTGCTGATTTGGGAAGACGTGGGATCAATGGCCGGTGAAATGTTCTCGCAGGCAAAATTAAGATCTGCTAGAACTTTTTCCATTACATACGCACGTGAGTCCTGCGGTTTGTATAAATCGGGATCATCAATCGTGAGTGTTTTTTCTTGCCAGGGAACGTTGCCGAATTGTTTTACTTTATTAAAGTAGAAATAGGCACGGAAGAAACGGGCTAACCCCTCAAAATGCTTACGTGATTCGTCGCTTATTTGTGCTCTTACCATTTGCTCGAGGAAGTAGTTGATATTTCGAAGCGGCCCCCAGGTCCATCCACCGGCTTGTGCGGCCGAATAACTACCCGATAAATAATTGTCGATCGTGGAGCCTACGAGGAAATCACTTGTTTGGTCACCTCTGACGATATCATTGGCGCTAGGCAAATTGTTGTAGAAAGAATTCGCATATAATTGCAGATCCTTTTCGGTATTGAATGCATTTTCGGGTGAAAGCTTGTCCGGTGGATACTGCTCGAAGGATTTTTCGCAAGCAGTTAACAAAGCGAGTGTAGCAATAAAAAATATCTTTTTCATCCTATATTTTCTTTTATTCATTTTTTGCTTGTTTTAAAAGGCATTTTGAATAGATTCTTATTAGAGTGTTACGTTGATTCCCAGTGTATAGGTTTTGAGCATCGGATAAGCCATGCCCTGTCCTGCATTTGGATTCAGCTCCGGATCGGCACGTTCTATATTTTCCGGATCCATGTTGGGATTGTGTTTGAACATGGGCGACCAGGTCCAGAGGTTTTGGCCGGTGAAGTAGACGCTCAGGTTTTCGATGTTGAGCTTACCTAACCACGACTTCGGCAAATTGTAGCCGATCGAAATACTTTTCAGGCGTATATAGGCGGCATTTTGAAGGTAACGGGTCTGATTAAACGTTAGTTCGCCGCGCGAATTAAGTGCCGTATAGCCGCGTAGGCGAGGGAAATATGCATCGGGATTTTCTTCTGACCACATGTTATTCACAACATAAGTTGGATGCCAGCTGTACGGACGATTGTAAGGTCCCCAGAAGAGCGCGTTGTCTGCACCAGGCATAAATTCACGCTTCCCAACCCCTTGAAAGAAGCTGGTTAAGAAGAAATTGTTCCAGCTAAAATTAGCATTAAAACCAAATTGAAAGCGAGGCTCCGTATTGCCGATAATCACTTGGTCGCCGGGATCGCCTAAGGTATTGGTTCCTTGGTCAATTTTTCCATCGCCGTTTATATCTTTAAATTTAATATCGCCCGGTAGGATTTTGTTAGCGGCTGACACTCGTATAAACGACTGGTCGATTGCGTAATTATCGATTTCTTGCTGACTTTGGAAGAAACCGTCATTAACAAAGCCCCAAATGTCTCCCACGCGTTGTCCTTCGTAATAGGTCGTAATCAATCCGAGTGGATTGTTGAAGCGTGTGATGAAAGCCCTGCTGTCCGCCAGCGTAAACCGTAGGTCGTAATTGATTGGCTTCGACGTTTTGATCTGGTCGCGCCAGTTAAGACTTAATTCCCAACCGATTGTTTTCAAATCAGCGTAGTTTCCTTCGGGGACATCTGTTCCAAAAATACTTGGTAAGGGAAGTCCAACCGTAAACATATCGGTTGTTTTCCGGGTATACCAGTCGAACGTAGCATTCAGCCTGTTTTTAATGAAGGACAAGTCGGTCCCCAAATTAATAGTGGTTGCTTTTTCCCAGGTTAGCCCGTTTGGTATTACGCCGGGGTTAGACGTGTAATTCGGCCGAATACCTCCCAAGATAAGACCAGATCGGCTGACGTCCATTATCTCCAGGAATTGGTAAGGGTCAATATTGCCATTACCTAAGCTGCCGTAGGAGGCTCTCAGTTTAAATTCGCCAATCGCCTCTTTTAGACCGTTTTTCCAGAAGTTTTCTTCAGAAACGCGCCAACCGCCTGAAATGGACGGGAAGAAACCCCATTGCTGTCCGCGCGGAAATTTAGACGATCCATCATAGCGACCGTTCGTTTCGAGTAAATATTTACCGTCGTAATCATAACTAATCCGATAGAAACCTCCGGCAGTCAGCCATTCGTTTCCTCCACCTGTTAAGAGAAAATTTTGTCCATCAATTAAAGAGAAATCAGGAAGCGAAGGATTGATCAAATTATCACGTTCCATATAACGGCTCGACAATTTTGATCGCTCGTAATTATAGCCAAGTACGGCGTTGATATGGTTTTTTCCGAAGTCTTGTGTGTATTGACCATAGGCATTGAGCGCTAGATAGGTTGTGTTGTCAATAAGCTCGTTCATTTTGCTGATCCCTCGCTCGAGCGTAACACCGGGTGCATTGCTATACGGGACAGGCGTGTACAGGCGCGTGCGATTGAAAGCGGTTTTTTCAAAGGTGAAGTCGCCGTTGATTTTTAGCTTATTGTCGAAAAAATTGGTAAAAATCCGGGAGGTATTGCGGGTTTGTCTACGGGATTCATCCCAATGATTATTACCGGAAATAAAGCTGCCGAAAACAATGGAAGCATTTTCCGTGAGCGTTCCATCCGGATTACGCAACATGGCTACCGGAAAAGCTTCATCCGAAATACGTCGCCATACCGGGGTATTGCTTGGATGATTCAGTATGGGTGTAAAATAGGCTCTTTCGTTATAGGTAATGTCGTTTTCCACACGCAGCCATTCTTTCACCTGTATGCTTCCTTTAGCGCGTAAATTATATTGGTTGTATTTATCGGGATTATAACGAAAAATCCCGCCTTGGTTATTGTAGCGACCTGAGAGATAGAATGATGTCTTTTCACCACTGCCGGAGAAGCTTAATTGCTGCTCCATTGAGGGCGTGTGGTCAGCATACAATTCTTTCAACCAATCTGTGCTTCCATAATAAACGTATCTTCCGGTAGCCGGATCAATATCGGTAGAAGGGGTGTTGCCGGCCTCATGCCGCTTACGCAATTCTTCCAGGTATTCTTGCGACCAAGGAAATACACTATTAGCTTTTTGCGGGTCTGCATTGTAGTCGTTCCACGAACTAAAAGCCTCATTGAACGTTTTTGCCCACGGATATCCTTCCGTTACCAGATCCGGGCGTATGGTATGATCATTTCTGGAATAGCCGGATGAATAGTTAATAACCGATCGTTCTTTACTGGGTGTTTTCGTTGTTATTAATACGACCCCGAAGCTACCGCGGGCACCGTAGATGGCTGCGGATGCCGCGTCTTTTAAAACAGTGACGCTTTCAATATCATTGGGATTCAAGAGATCGGCATTGCCCGGTACACCATCTATAAGTACCAGCGCCGATCCTCCGGCACCAATGGAGGTCGTTCCGCGAACATTAAAGGTAGCGCCACGCGTAGGTTTTCCATCGGTCATTTTAATGTTCAGGTTTGGTATAACCCCTTGGAGCCCCCGAGTAGTGCTTGCGAGGGGGCGATTTTCAAAAACCTCTTTTCCGACTTGATCAACAGCGCCGGTTAAATTTGCTTTCTTTTGTGTGCCATAACCAACCACTACCACTTCTTCCAGATCGGCCTGCCCGATTTTCATGACGACATCCAGTTGGCTTGCGCCTTGTGGGTTCAGCTGTTGTGTGATGTAACCGATAGCAGAGAATGAGAGCGTAGCATCATCTGGAATTGATAAACGGTAGATCCCTTGCTCATTAGTAGTTGTTCCAATGCGTTTATCTGTCCCGATAACGGTAACTGAAACACCGGGTAAGCTTTCTCCACTGTCTGTCACGACTTTTCCATGAAGCGTTTTTAGCTCTTGTCCATTGGCTAGAAAAATGCAACAGAGGCAGTAGAAAAGGCTTAGGTAAATCTTTCTTTTCATTTTTTTAGTTTTATTGATTGTTGATTTTTGTTTATAAATATTTTATAACGTTGCCAAAATTCCCTTTTGAATGTTAAAGCTTTGTTAAGTACAGGTTATTAAATCCTTTTATAGCTATTGTGCAAGGGTTTGTACTTCAAAATTCAAAATGGATTGACGCTTTTACTTGATATTTAACTACCCGCTGGTAGGCTGTATTTCGGTTACTAACTGGTTTTAAAGCCTCTAAGATAGAATATTTAATAAAAAATAACAAAATAAATGTTTTAAAAAGTTTTAATAAATAAAAAATAACAAAATGAAACATATTTGGTGTGGTATGATATTTAAGAAATAATAAGTACTATTGCAGTAGAATCCGTGATTATGAGGAATATTACCAAAAGACATGAGGCAATCATCAAGCTGATCAAAGCAAATGGAAGCGCAACCATTCCGGAATTGGTAGAGATGACAAAAGTTTCGGGGGTTACGATAAGAAAAGATTTGAAATTTTTGGAGGATAAGAACTTGTTGTTTTGTACTCGAGGAGGGGCTTCATTAACCAATCCGTATGCGAATGATCGTCCAATTGTGGAGAAGGCGTTGATTAATCCGGATAAAAAGCAAAA
Organism: Olivibacter sp. 47; assembly: GCF_030372825.1. Classification (NCBI taxonomy): domain Bacteria; kingdom Pseudomonadati; phylum Bacteroidota; class Sphingobacteriia; order Sphingobacteriales; family Sphingobacteriaceae; genus Olivibacter; species Olivibacter sp. 47. The sequence continues at coordinate 1,753,860 of NZ_JAUCNR010000001.1, read as the reverse complement.
GATTGCGAAAGCATCTTTATCGTTGATTGGACAAAATGATTCCATCATGATCGGATCGGGTACAACCGTGTTCGAATTAGCAAAGGCATTGCAGCCAAACCATCCGATTACGGTTATAACACCTGCGATTAAAGTGGCCTTCGAATTAAGTGGAAGAAATAATATTGAGGTCCTTCAATTGGGTGGCTTGGTGAGGCCAAGTTCTTCTTCTGTTGCCGGGGCGCATGCGGAATATATATTGGAAACGATTTCTTGTGGTATGTTATTCCTGGGGGTTGACGGAATCGATATAGATTTCGGTTTATCCATTAGTAACTTGGCGGAAACGGGCCTGAACCAAAAAATGATACGTGCGGCCCAGCAGGTGGCAGTTTTGGCCGATAGTACAAAATTTGGAAAAAGAGGGATTGGTAAGATTTGCGAACTCAGTGATATCGCTTACATCGTCACCGATGAGGGGATTCCGTCGAGCATGGTTAAACTCTTGGAAAAAAAGGGAATTAAAGTGGTGATTGCGTCGTAAATATTAAAACGCTATAAATTCCGTAATTTGCTGATTCGTGAAGTGAAGTGTATCTTCTTTAAAAAAATCCATTTCTTCATTCAGCTCTTGCTTGATATAGGGGATGTGAATGCGTAAAGGAAGTGTATGAAGATTAAGGTAATGACAAACACCCGTGAAGTGCTCGATCCCACGGATATTGCCATATCTGCCGGAGCTGATTCCTACCAGTGCTGCCTTCTTTCCAACGAAGCTGTCCGGAAATAAACAACTGTCGATAAAAGTTTTCAAGACACCTGGAAAGCTCCCGTTGTATTCCGGAATAACAAAAATAAATTTTGTTGTGGCGCTGATCCTGTCTTGTATGGGTTGAAATGCGTCACTTCTCGCCCCGTAAAGATCACTAACAATAAAATTATCCGGCAGTGATTCGAGTGACATGATCTCGGACCCATAACCTTTTTTGCCAAGTTGTCTGTAGTAATAGTTCGCTACTTTTAGCGAGTAGCTGTCTTTGCGATTGGTGCCGGCTATAATTGTGATCATTGTTAATAATATGTGTAAAATCTAAACCCCTTCTGGTTTTTAAGCTGTGTAAAATTTGTATCTTAGCAACCTTGTTTAAGGTGTTTAAAAACTGCGAAGATACTAAATAAACGCATTTTTAAACAAGGAGAGAAGAAAAGGGTGCGCTTTTTTTGGGGAAACCGAATCAATTTTTTTCGGAGAAAATGCTCCATTAAGGCAATATTAAGAAGACATCCTAGTTTAATGGATTATGACGGATTGAAAGCGGGAAACCATTAGGCGAATATTTTTTACTTAGGACTTATAAATTACAATGGGTAAAATCATAGCGTTAGCCAATCAAAAAGGAGGAGTGGGTAAGACCACATCCTCGATTAATTTAGCAGCGAGTCTTGCCGTATTGGAGTACCGAACACTTTTGGTGGATGCGGATCCTCAGGCAAATTCGACCTCCGGTATCGGTTTCGATCCAAGGGCTATCAAATCGAGTGTATACGAATGTATTATTAATGATTTAGATCCCAGAGAGGCTATCCAAAAAACCGAAACACCTAATCTGGATCTGCTCCCTGCACATATTGATCTTGTAGGGGCTGAGATTGAGATGATCAATCTCAATGATCGTGAGTATAAAATGCGGTCCGTATTGAAGCAGGTAAGTGACGACTATGACTTTATTATCATCGATTGTTCGCCCTCTCTCGGATTAATTACCATTAACGCATTAACAGCGGCAAACTCCGTGATCATCCCTGTTCAATGCGAATACTTTGCGTTGGAAGGACTAGGCAAGTTGCTAAACACCATTAAAATTGTTCAAAACCGCTTGAATACCAATCTCGAGATTGAAGGCATCTTGCTAACCATGTACGATGTTCGTTTGCGTTTATCCAATCAGGTAGTTGAGGAAGTGCGCTCACATTTTAACGACCTGGTTTTTAATACCATTATCCAACGAAATACGCGTTTAAGTGAAGCTCCGAGCTTTGGTATTTCCGTGATCATGCACGATGCCAACTCAAAAGGAGCCATTAACTATCTAAATTTGGCGAGAGAGATTTTAATTAAAAACGGTTTACAGAAAGAGCAAGAGGAGGCAAAAATATAATGGCGCAACAGCGAAAAACAGGTTTAGGAAAAGGCTTAAGTGCATTGCTGAATGATACAGACGAAGTGGTAAAGCAAACAGCAGCCAGTCAGCAGTCAACCGCAGTGGGAATAGGGAAGGATGTGCCGCCGGGATCAATTAGCCAGATTAAAATTGATGCGATAGAAGTAAACCCTTTCCAGCCAAGGACAGATTTTGATGCAGAAGCCTTAAATGAGCTTGCTGATTCAATTAAATTACAAGGTCTGATTCAACCCATTACCGTACGCAAAATGGGAAATGGGAATTATCAGTTGATTTCCGGCGAACGACGCTTAAGAGCATCTAGGATTGCAGGACTGACAGAGATTCCGGCATACATAAGAACAGCTAATGACCAACAGATGTTGGAAATGGCACTCATCGAAAATATACAACGCGAGAATCTAAATGCAATAGAGGTTGCCTTAAGTTTTCAGCGCATGATTGACGAGTGTAACCTAAAGCAGGAAGAGTTAGGTGATCGGGTAAGTAAAAACAGATCAACGGTTACCAACTATCTTCGTTTACTAAAATTACCACCGGCTATTCAGGCATCTATCCGCGATGGAAAATTGAGTATGGGGCATGCCCGTGCCTTAATCAATGTCGCCGATGTCGATAAACAACTGTATATTTTTCAGGAAATTATTGAAAAAGGATTATCTGTACGGAAAGTTGAGGAGCTGGTGAGGCTCGTTAACGACAGTACTTACAAGAATAAAGCGAAGCCTGATACTAAAGAGAAGCCGCTGTCGTTTGAGTTTCAAAAGATCCAGGATGACCTGGCCTCCAAATTTTCTACTAAAGTAAAGCTCAACGTAAAAAGTAAGGGTGGAAAAGGTACGATTGAGATTCCATTTATGTCGGAAGATGATCTTAGTCGGATTCTGGAGTTATTAGATTGGTAATGACAACATTTCGGTTTCTCTCTTTACTTGTTTTTTTTGTGATGGCCTGCTCTTGTGTGCTAGCACAGGTGCCCGATAGTATTAGAACACCTAATGATATCAGTAAAGATCGTTTCAATATGACTGATACCGCTAATGTGCCGAAAAAGGAACGGAAAAGACGGGAACAAAAAGAGGAAGAGCAGAAGCCGGTCGTTTACAAAGATTCCGCTCGTTTAGCATTAGAAGCTTTGACGAAAAAGGCAGTTCGCCGATCACTTATTTTGCCGGGATGGGGGCAATTGTTTAATCGTGGTTGGGGCTATGTAAAAGCTCCGATCATCTGGGCAGGTTTCGGAGGCTTAGGTTATTCGTTTGTATTTGCACAGAATAACTACAGTGAGACCTTAGAGGAGGTTCGCTTCCGTCTAGCCAACCAGGGGCTCAGCCAGAATCCAAAATATCCTGACTACGTGACAACTGAATGGCTTATCGGGGCGAAAGATTTTTATCGACGAAACCGAGATTTAACCATTCTGCTTACCGTTGGATGGTATGCACTGAACGTAATCGACGCTTACATCGATGCGAAATTTAAACGCTATGATATGAGTGACGACCTCACTTTTAATATTCGTCCTACCCTGATGCAAGCTCCCGGTATGTTGGCTTATCGTTCGACTCCGGTAGTGGGGCTAAAAGCAACCTTTTCGATTAAGTGACAAAATTTACTACATTTAGGAGTTTTAAGTAAAATCGTATATTGCAAACCTAAACACATAGCAAAATATAATGAACATAGCCTTGATTGGTTACGGTAAAATGGGCCGTATCATAGAAAAAATTGCTTCTGAACGAGGTCATACGGTGGCATTGATTATTGATGAGAATAATCGACATGAGATCATAGCGGACGATTTTTCTGACATTGATGTTGCCATTGATTTCAGTACGCCACATGGGGCCCTTCAAAACATAAATCTTTGTTTTGAAGCAGATACGCCCATGGTTGTGGGAACAACGGGCTGGTATAGTCACCTGGCGGAAATTGAAGAAAAATGTAAAGCAGGTAACAAATCCTTACTTTACGGGTCTAACTTCAGTATTGGTGTTAATGTGTTCTTTCATATCAATAAGTTATTGGCTAAAGCTATGAGTCCTTATAAACAATATGACGTCCAAGTAGAGGAAATCCATCATACTCATAAACTGGACTCCCCAAGCGGTACGGCCATTACGATAGCAGAAGGTATTTTGGAACATAACGATGATAAGGATGAATGGGTAAACAACCTGGTCGGAGAAGGCGACGAAATCATACCGAAGAAAAATCAGTTATTGATCGAATCGCATCGGATTGAGGAAGTACCCGGCACCCACACGGTATTGTACAGTTCGGAGGTGGATCAGATTGAATTTAAACACACAGCACATAGCCGTGCAGGCTTTGCTTTAGGTGCGGTCATCGCCGCGGAGTGGTTGCAAGGTAAGAAAGGCTTCTATGCTGTTACGGATATGTTTGATTTTGGGTAGCTGTCTGCGGTCAGAAATCAGCTTTCTTTTAGAACAAGCTGAAAGCCGACTTCCGAACGCTGATTACTTTTTTAATTATTGATATCTTATTTGTTTCTTAAGGCATCAATGAGCCCTCCGGGGTTTTGACCATCCCTACGGGAGGCAGGCTTTTTAATTTTTACTTTTTAATTTTTACTTTATAAGGCATGTTAACAGCTTTTTTGGTAGTATTTTTTCTGGGCACGCAGATCGGTTTATGGTTACTTTTTGTGAAAGCAGGAAGGCCCGGATGGGAATCACTGATTCCTTTCTATCGTGAATATATTATTACTAAACTTACCGGAAGACCATGGTGGTGGGTGATTTTGCTAGTAGTCCCTATCATCAATCTTTTCATCGGTATCGGGCTGTACATAGATTTTGTTCGATGTTTTGGTCGGCGTTCTTTTCTCGATCAAGTGGGGACCATTATCGTACCTTTTATCGTCTTCCCCTTATGGGGCGCTGATAAAACGGTTACCTATTGGGGAGCTTCTGCTACAGAAGAATTTAAGAAGAAGTATCCTTACAAAAAGTCTGCGACCCGGGAATGGGCTGACGCCATCGTCTTTGCAGTTGTCGCCGCAACGTTGATCAGGACTTTTTTAATTGAAGCTTACATGATTCCCTCCGGCTCTATGGAACGGAGCTTACTTACCGGGGATTTTCTTTTTGTTAGTAAAATAAACTATGGACCACGTCTTCCGATGACGCCGATTGCTTTTCCTTTTGCTCATCACACCATGCCAATAACGGGCACGAAGGCCTATTGGGACGGTTTGGAAATGGATTATCGTCGATTACCGGGCTTGCAGAAAATCAAACGTAATGACGTAGTGGTATTTAATTATCCGATGGAGGCTGATGCACCTTTTAATAGACCGGTGGATAAACGGGAAAATTATATAAAGCGTGCGATCGGTATACCGGGTGATACCATTTCCATTGTAAATGCACAGGTTTATGTTAATGGAAAACAGGGCATAACGCCCGTGGAAGGTCAACTTATGTACGAGGTGACCACGGATGGTACCGATATTAATCTAGACCGCATTAACGATATGCGGATCGACGGTGGATCAACGGGGCAAGCGAACCAGTACGTTTTCTATCTGACACCTTCGTTGGCAAATACAATCAAAGGATGGGCAAACGTGAAGGAAATAAAACCGCTTATTTATCCGAAGGGAACCCCTGAACCTACACAGGATATTTTTCCCCAAGGGTCAGATTGGAACAGAGATAATTATGGGCCGGTCATTGTGCCGCATCAAGGTTGGACGGTTCAATTGAATGAACAGACCGTGCCAATTTACGAACGTGCTATTACGGTATATGAAGGCCACACGTTTGAGAAAAAAGGGGATGGTTATTATATTGATGGTGCTAAAGCAACGAGTTATACCTTCAAAATGAATTATTATTGGATGATGGGGGACAATCGCCATAATTCATTGGATTCGAGATTTTGGGGATTTGTGCCGGAAGATCATATTGTTGGTAAGGCCCTTTTTGTATGGCTTAGTTTAGATGACAAAGGATCTTTCTTTGACAAGATCAGATGGAATCGTATTTTTATGGGAATCCATTAATTTTAGTTATTCGTTGAGAGTAGTTAAGTTGTTGAGTAGGGAATTAGTTAATTAGCCGATTAGCCAATTATTCATTAATGTTTATTTAAAGGCATTCCCTGAAAGACTCGGGACGGGCATGAGCTCTCCCGAGTCTTCGGAGTCGGTTAATTAATGTGATAATGTTGGTACGAACAACCAACAACGAATAACCAACAACTAACCTAGCCCTTAGGAGTGCCTCTGCTCACAACGGACAACTAATAACCAATAACTAACAACCAATAACCAATAACTAACAACCAATAACTAACACTACGCCCCTCCACCCAATGCTCTATACAACTCAACTCTAGCCAGCAATAATTGTTGTTTAAGGCTTACTAATTCCAGTTCACTGTCAATCGCATTCTGTTGCGCCGTAATGACTTCCAGATAAGTAGCATAACCTGCTTTAAATAATAATCCCGCTTGTTTAATACCTAGTTGAGCAACCTTTACTCGATTTTCAGCAATTTCATACTCTTCCTGCAATTTTTTAAAGGTTATCAACGTATTGGTAATTTCATTAATGGCATCCAATACAACCTGTTGAAAATCCAGTTCGGCCTTATCCCGTTCGAGTTTGGCAACTTCGATGTCCGTTTTAATTTTGCGTTTATTAAAGACAGGAGCTGTCAAACTCCCTATTATACCCCCAAATAGAGAGCCGGGAATTTTAAACCAATTTTTGGATAACATACTGTTTACCCCGCCTTCGGCTTCTATGGTCAGCGCCGGATAACGATAGGCCTGTGTGACGCCGACATTTGCATTAGCAGCACGTAGCGCGAGCTCAGAGGCACGTACGTCGGGTCGGTGACTCACCATGTATAGCGGAACACCGGCCGTAACAGAATCTTCGATCAAAAAATCAGTCAAGGAGGCATCTCGTGGAATACTATCGGGCAATTCACCGGATAAAGCTCGCAAGCTATTTTCTTGAATGACTACCTGACGCTCCAATTGCGGAATAAGCGATTGAGCTGCTAAACGTTGCGACTCGGTTTGCTGGATAGCGAGCGAGGTTACCTGACCTGCATCCCGTTGCAATTTGACAATGCGTAACGTACTATCAGTCAACCGCAGGTTTCGACGGGCTACTTCCAATTGAGCATCCAACATCAATAAGTTGTAATAGCCTTCCGCGATATTGGCAACCAATTGCGTTTGTAAGAGTTTACGAGCCTCATACTTTTGCAGATACTCCGCTAGGGTCCGCTCATTCAAGCGCCGAATTTTACCCCAAATGTCCAGCTCCCAGCTGAGTCCAATACTGCTCATATGCTGCATGGTATAATCAAATAAGGTTTCCGGAGCTTCTTTACCCTTCGTTTCGTAATATTTCGAGGAGGGATTAGAATAGAAGTTTTTGGATCGGTATTGCCTATTGACGCTTCCCAAGGTAGCATTGATGTCGGGAAGAAATTCTGCACGTGCCTGGAAAACACGTTGGTTAGCAATCTGAATGTTTTTCAGAGCTTTCCGCATATCGTAGTTACTCACAAGGGCCGTGTCAATAATTTTACGAAGTGTAGTATCGACAAAGAATTCGCGCCAATAGATGTTGCCTATTCCGACCGAATCGGCGGGACTGATTTCATCTCGATATTTTTTGGGAAGGTTCAAATGCGGCCGCTTATAATCTTTCCCTACTTTACAAGCATTAAGTAATAGACTAAGGAATATCGTCAAAAGTGCTATTGAGCCGAAGTGCCTTGTTTTTATATTTTTTTTAATCATCTTCTTCCTGAATCATTTTGGATTTTACCTTTTCATCAAAATGCTGAAAAACCATATAAAGAACGGGGATAACAAATACACCAACTGTTACGCCGAATAACATACCGCCTGCTGCACCGATACTGATTGAATGATTACCTTGTGCCGACGGTCCGACCGTCCACATCAAAGGAATCAAGCCCGCAACGAAAGCCAGTGAAGTCATTAGAATCGGTCTCAATCGTAAGCGGGCTCCTTCAATCGCGGCATCGTAAATCGACAAACCGGATTTACGTTGTTGAACGGCAAATTCCACAATGAGAATGGCGTTTTTCGCCAGTAGTCCTATAAGCATGATAAGGCCAACCTGAACATATATGTTGTTTTCGAGTCCGACCAGATTGACAGCTGTATAAACCCCTACGAGACCAACCGGAACCGAAAGTAAAATGGCGAAAGGTAAAATATAGCTTTCGTATTGTGCTGCCAGTAAGAAATAGACAAAGAGAATACTTAACGTAAAGATTAGAATGGTTTGTCCACCACTTTGTCGCTCTTCCAAACTCATGCCGGTCCATTCATAGCTATAGTTTGCTGTCAACACCTTTTCCGCCACCTCATCGACAGCTTTCATCGCGTCACCGGAACTATGGCCTGCCGCTGGTGTCGCATTGATAGCAATAGCATTAAATAAGTTATAGCGATTGACGGTTTCCGGACCAAAGACTTTCCGCAGTTTTACCAAGGTATTGGCTGGTACCATGTCACCGTTTTTATTACGGACGAAAATCGATTTAAAAGACTCCGGGTCATTGGTAAATCGGGCGTCTGCCTGCATGTAGATACGATATTGTCTGCCAAAGCGACTGAAATCGCCAGCTTGTACCCGGCCGTAATAGCCTCGTATGGTTGTCATCAGATCCTTTGCGGTGACACCTAGGGCCTGTGCTTTTACAAAATCGACCTCTAGCTGATATTGTGGGAAATTGGCTTTAAACGGCGTAAATGCTGTTTCAATTTCAGGTCTTTTTTGCAGTTCTTGAATAAAATTGTTCGCCACCTTGCTGAACGATGCAAAAGTACCACCGAGGCGGTCTTGTAATACGAACTCTAAGCCACTAAAATCACCAAACCCTTGTACCGTAGGACGTGGATAAACGCTAAAAGTGGCTTCGCTAATCTGAGAAAGATCCTGACGGATACTATCCATAAAAGCGTTAATGTCTTTTATCTCTCCTCGTTCCTTATGGTCTTTTAGATTGATATAGCCTACCGCAAAGGCCGGGCTGGCCGTGGCGTCAATGGCATTGTAACCGGAAATAGTCGTCATGCCTGAAATCTGCTCGCGTTTTCTCACTATGCTGTCGGCTCGCTGTAATACTTCTGTCGTTCTCGCTAAAGAAGCCCCAGGAGGCATAGACATAGAAAAGGTAACAAAACTGTCGTCTTCTGTGGGGATAAAGCTTGACGGTGTTCTATTCATCAAAAAAATACCGGCTGCGGAAAGCAAGGCTAACAGGGCCAGGGTAAGCCATTTCTTACGCAGCAGGAAATTTAAAGAGCGTATATACTTATTGGTAAGTGTATCAAACGCAACATTAAATCCATCAAAAAACCGCCTCGAATATTTGGACAATTTGCTTCCTTTTAACTCCTTTTCCTTATCATCATGGTGGTTGTTTCTCAACAACAAAGCGCATAGTGCAGGACTTAATGTTAATGCATTGAGCGCCGAAATCAAGATAGCAGTAGCTAGCGTATAGGCAAACTGTTTATAAAATAGGCCGGACGGACCTTCCATGAAACCGACAGGAAGGAATACTGCCGCCATTACCATGGTAATCGATAAGATGGCGCCGGTAATTTCGCTCATCGCAGAAAGTGTTGCTTTCCGCGGAGATAATCCGGTACGTTCCATTTTTTGATGAACCGCTTCTACGACAACAATGGCATCATCTACCACAATACCAATGGCTAAAACGAGCGCAAACATGGTTAAAACGTTGATGGAAAAGCCAAATAGAAGTAGGAAGAAAAAAGTTCCTACCAACGATACCGGGATGGCGATTGCCGGAATCAATGTGGAACGAAAATCTTGCAGGAATATAAAGACAATGACAAACACCAAGAAAAAGGCTTCGAATAAGGTGTGTTTCACCTGACTGATCGACTCGTCTATTTGATCACGAACACTATACGTGATTTCATATTTGATACCCTCGGGAAAAGATCGCTGTAACTTTTCCATCACCTTTCGTATTTGTCCATCGATTTCCACGGCATTCGAGCCACTCGTTTGGACTACGTTGATCGTTAACCCCGGGAAGCCGTTTACTTTGTTGTCCGATCCCACATTAGAAGCACCGAATTCGATACGAGCGACATCTTTAAGGTAGAGCACAGAACCGTCTTCGTTGGTCCGAATAACTAGATTTTCATAATCCTCCGGATTACTGAAACGACCGCGATGTTTCAAAACGGTTTCGAAAACCTCATCGGATGCTTCACCGAATTTTCCCGGGGCGATTTCAAAGTTTTGACTCTTGATGGCATCGATGACATCTTGAGGTACCAAGCCGTAAACAGCCAATTTTTCCGGATTAAGCCATGTACGCATGGAATAATCTCTAGCTCCAATTCGACTGATGGCGGCAACACCTGGGACGCGTAATAACTCGCGGTTAATATTAATTTGCGCATAGGCTTGCAGGAAGGTTTCATCATAAACCGTATCAGGGTGATTACTGAAAATATTCATAGTCATGATGACACCATTCTGCTTGGGCATAACACTGATGCCCGCTTCGTTTACTTCTGCGGGAATTTGGCTGGCGGCCTTTGAAACACGCGTCTGGACATTAACGGCCGCTTGATCGGGATTGGTGCCTGCTTTGAAGAAAATATTGATACTGCCGGAACCGGTATTACTGGCGGTAGATCGTATATAGGTCATATTGTCGACCCCGTTAATAGCTTCTTCAATAGGTAGTAAGACACTCTGCGCCACCGTTTCAGCATTGGCTCCGGGATAAGATAAAGTAACGCTCACGCTCGGAGGGGCAATTTCGGGAAAACGTGTGACAGGTAATTGCAGCATGCCGACAATGCCCAACATGACCAATAAGATGGATATGACGGTAGCAAGGACGGGTCTGCTTATGACGGTTTTTAACATAGTTTTTTCCTCTCGCTAATGGAGTTAATAGGTATTTACTTTAACACGGGGATTTTAACTGCGTTTGGGATTTTGTAGTTGTGGATTAATGGCTAGGCCGTCTTCCAATTTGTCAAAGCCTGACAGTACGACGCGGTCGCCCGGCCTTAGTCCATCTTTAACAATATAGTTAGGGCCGCTGACTCCATCAAGAATGACGGCACGCATCTTTACCTTGTTATCCGGCGTTACAATATATACAAAGGTTTTGTCTTGTAATTCAACGGCGGCTACTTGAGGCATCAACAAGACGCCGGGTTTCTTTTCTTCCATCTTAAGGGTACCGGTATTCCCTTGTCTGAGAACATCATGCGGATTGGCGAAAGAAGCCCGTAAGGAGATGGCCCCCGTTGTTCGGTTTACTTGACCATCAATCGCATCTACAATCCCTTTCTCCGCATATTCGGTACCGTCGGCCAACATAAGGCGAACGTAGGGAATTAACATGTCATTGTTAGCAGACGAGTCGTTTGATCGTCCACCTTTGGTGAAATGTAGGAAATCTGCCTCGCTCATCGAGAAATAGACATACACTTCGCGAGTATCCGAAAGTACCGTGAGCGGCTGGGAGTCTCCTTTGGTAACCAAGTTTCCGATGCGTTTGGGAATTCTGCCTATGTATCCGCTCGAGGGAGCTTTAATATTGGTGAAGCCAAGATTTATCTTGGCAGTAGCTACTGCCGTTGCCGCTTTTGCTACCGAGGCTTTAGCAACCTCGTTGTTCGCTTGTGCCGTACGGAGCTGAACGTCTGATATTACATCGTTTTCTACCAAAGGTTTGAGGCTCTCGACTTCCAAACGGGCATTTTTTTCTTTAGCCTTTTCAACTGTTTCTTCTGCAATGGCATTTTTGAGCGCCTCCAAATAAGGTTGTTCGTTGATTTTAAAAAGATTTTGTCCCTGTTTCACGTAGGCACCTTCATCAACATATATTTTTTCTAGAATGCCCTCAACCTGTGGACGGATTTCTACATTTACTTTTCCTTCGATGGTTCCGAGATAATCTCGTTCTGTTAAAGCCGTACCGGTGTCAACCATAAAAACCGGAAGACTTAATCGCTTGTTGCTTTCATCTTCTGCGTTGGAGGAACCGGAATGGCAGCTGCTTGTAATTGCTAATAAAAAAAGACCTGTACTGAGTGTTAAAAGGGATTTAATGTTTTTACTCGTTTTAATAATCATTGATGTTTTTTATGTTTTAGTGTTTAAGCATGTTGTTGCTTTTCAACAAAACATTTTCAAATAAGTTTGCTTTTATAAGGACATAAAGCCAACCTGTAGGTTTCAGAATTAATGCCAAAAACGTCATGCTATGTTCGGTGATGGTAAACTAAGGTCATTCGCTAGCTTTAGTAAATCATCAAATACACTTTTAACAACAGGGATGCCATTTGCTTTTCTTTCTATGGTTGCAGCCCGCTCGGGTTCACCGGGAATAATGACAGGCTGACTTTTGTCAATGGGTTCTGCGTTTTTAAACCGATGAATCCAATTATCCATATGCTGTTTAAAATCGTCAAGAGGACGGAAACCATCGGCTCTCAATGCGCCTAAAAAATGTCCCAAACCTTCTCCTACGGGTTGAGGATGAGGCTCTAAATAAGCAACAAAAGGCGGTGCCCAAGGGCCATAATTAGCGCCCGAAAGCACGGCACTTAGAATGTCAACCGTGGCGCTAAGTCCAAATCCTTTGTGACTACCATGTGCTCGGTCACCTCCCAAAGGAAGTAAGGCCCCTCCGGATTTAAGCTCGTGCGGATTTACCGAAGGAGTGCCGTCTTTCGTTTGTACCCATCCGTCAGGAATAGAATATCCATTGCGCTGAGCAATTTCAAGTTTACCGTTAGCAGCAGCGGATGTCGCCATATCTACAACTACCGGCGGATACGCTCCTGCCGGAAATGCATAACACATGGGGTTGGTCCCTAACATCCGCTCTTTGCTGAAAGTGGGGGTTACTAGCGGACTGGCATTGGTCATGGCATAACCGATCATATCTTGTTTAACAGCTAATAAGGCATGATAACCGGCAATGCCGAAATGATTGGAGTTGCGTACAGCGACCCACCCGGAGCCATAGTCTTTCGCTTTTTTGATGGCAATTTCCATGGCATAAGGTGCTACTACCAAACCTAAACCGCGATCCCCATCTACGGTAGCCGTAGTGGGCGTTTCATGTATAATCCGTATCTCCGGTGAAGGATTTAGTCTGCCTTTTTGCCACAGCCGAACATATCCGCTTAGTCGTGCCGTCCCGTGGGAATCAATGCCGCGTAGATCGGCTGCAATCAGCACATCCGCAGCCAGTTTAGCATGCGCTGCCGTACAACCGATCGTTAAGAATACTTGTTCAGTAAATTCACGTAGGCTGGTTTCGCTTATTATAAGTGTGTTTTCCAATTGTTTGTGTTTCTTTTTGTTCAAGTGCTTCGCAAACTTAATAAATTGTTGTTAGTTGTCGGTTATTAGTTGTGGGTTGCAAGTTATTAGTTATTCGTTGTTGGTTATTAGTTATTCGTACCAACATTATCAAACTAACCGACCCCAAAGACTCGAGGGAGCTCCTATAAATAATGCCTTTAAATAAACACTAATGAATAATTAACCAACCCACTACTTAGCTATTTAACGTCTCAACCACTCCACAATTTCTCTACTTCACGCCCATGCTTCATTGGCTAATTCACCAATTGGCTAATCGGCTAATTAACTAATCCCCTATTTAACTATTTAACGTCTCAACTACTCAACAAAAAAATAAAAAAATCATGCAACCTTTTTACTGCTCTTGACATCTAAGAGAAAAAGGGAACATAATTTGAAGCAATTATACACCATCGATGATCTATTGGAAGGTTGCCGCAGGGGAGAGCGAAAGGCACAGGAGTCGCTCTATCGGGCAATTGCTTCGAAGATGTTCAACCTTTGTTTGCGTTACGCCACATCCGAGATGGAAGCAGAGGATATGTTGCAAAATGGTTTTATCAAGGTGTTTCAGTGTGTAGCTGGTTTTAGAGGCGAGGGGTCTTTCGAAGGTTGGATACGAAAAATCTTTGTAAATACAGCGATAGAGATGATACGGAAGAATAAGCGAATACAGAACACAATAAGTGTTGACGCCGTTTTTGACGAAGAACAACAGACATTTGATATGGAAGGGCTGGAGGTACGTGATTTGCTTGCGCTGATTCAACAATTGCCTGACGGTTATCGTATCGTATTTAATATGTATGCCCTGGAAGGTTATTCACACAAAGAAATAGCAGAAGCACTGAGTATCAGCGAAGGTGCTTCAAAATCGCAATTGTCCCGTGCGCGGGCATGGTTAAAAAGTAAATTGGTAATGTTAGAAAGAGGGGGTAATTATGGATCGTATGCGGAATGATATTTTTGATGAGGAAGTTCGGAAAAAACTTGATTCTTTTGAACCGCAGGTCTCGAACAAAGTATGGTCGAATATCGCCGAACAGTTGGATCAGCAGACAACCGGATCGGGAGCAAGGTCGCTTCAAGTGAAGAGAGCCTTGATGAGGTGGTCGATAGCCGCCATGATTGCGCTTACTTTAGGGGTGGGGATAACTTATATCAAACAGCCACGCAAAGTTGTATATTTAAGTGCAAAGAAAGAAGTTATCAAAGACGAAGGGGCTGCCTTACCACTGCAAGTGACTAAAAGCAATAATGGAATCGGTAAAGGCGAAAAGATGGTTCATAGGAGCGTATCCCCTGCGAAAAGGAATTTAAAGGAGCGAATAGACGGGCGGAAAATAACGGTATCGGAAAATAGGGCAATGACAGATCCCGATGTTATTATGGAAGACACGGGCAACCGGCCCATGATCGTCAATGAGGTAGTATCAGTCGCCGTATCTCCAGGTAATGGACGCGTGGAGCAAC
Source organism: Olivibacter sp. 47 (assembly GCF_030372825.1). Lineage (NCBI taxonomy): Bacteria > Pseudomonadati > Bacteroidota > Sphingobacteriia > Sphingobacteriales > Sphingobacteriaceae > Olivibacter > Olivibacter sp. 47. The sequence goes on along the minus strand of NZ_JAUCNR010000001.1, from coordinate 1,738,817 downwards.
CGGCGCTACAGTTTGCTTTTATTGAGACTCCGACGTTAAAGGATACAAAGATGAAGAGCCAAGAAAAGAAAAATTTCGGCATAGGTGAGATTTTAAATTATGTCGTAGGTTCGGTTGATCATGGCGATGCAAAGGTGCTGTCTTTTGCCAGTGATGATGAAGGCACATTGAAAGTAGCCGTTGATTTGAAGGCATTGAAGGTTAGGCTGTGATGGAGGAATGGTTAAGTAAGGGGGATAGTCAAGTAGTTAAGTAGGGGAATAGTTAAGTAGGGGAATAGTCAAGTAGTTAAGTAGAGGAATCGTTAAGTAGTTAAGTAGGGAAGTAGTTAAGTAGATACGAATTGACGACTCCACGACTCGACAACTTAACTATTTAACGACTCAACGACTCAACCATTTAACATCTCAACGACTCAACAACTCAACTATTTAACGTCTCCAACAACTAATAACGAACAACTAATAACTAATAACGAACAACTAATAACTAATAACGAACAACTAATAACTAATAACAAACAACTAATAACTACATATATGAAGCATATTTTATTTACAGGGTTAACTTTTTTAGCGTTGATTGGCACCGTTCAGGCAAGCAATACTGAATTATCGAAGGTGGAGGGGATACGTGATACAACGGATATGGACACCGTAAAAACTGAACGGAAGCGAAAGCTAACCGTCAAATGGAGCTCTGATGGAGATAATATGGTCAAGGTTGAACGTTGTAATCCTTGCGATAGCTTAAATAAAAGTAAGAGTACTGACTTTTTGAAGCAGAAGCCGAAGGTTATTTTAGGAATCACATTTTCCCGCTTTGATTTAGGATTGGCTACCTTACTAGATAATGGTAGTTTTACGCTTAGTCCGGAGAACGATTTTCTAAGGAACCGAACATGGAAAACAATTAATGTGGGCTTTGATGTTTTCCAATTCGGCTACCGCTTCAACGAAAAGTTTAGATTGTTTTTGTCTGCCGGTTTTGATTGGACCCACATCCGCCTGAAAAATGACATCATATTCGACCGGAATACTACACCGCTAAGCTACACCGAATCGGATATACATTATAGCAAAAACCGTTTCAGCTCCAGTTATCTTAGGATACCGATAACCTTCGAACATCGATTGGGCATGGATCGTGATTTACGAATTGCCTACGGCCCAATTGGAGGTTTCTTGCTAAGTGGAAGCCAAAAATTTAAGAGTGAAGAGGAAGGCAAACGGAAAGTTAAAGACGATTTTAATTATGCTAAATTCCGTTATGGTGCTTTTGCACGTGTAGGCTATAAATGGGTCGGTTTATATGCCAAGTACTATTTCAATGATATGTTTGAGAATAGTCCACAGCAAGAGGGCCTGAGAAATATGTCTTTCGGACTGATGTTCTTCTTCTAAAAACTGTTGCTTTTATAGGTCGATCAGTCGCTGTCACGATCGACCTAGTTCATGAATGCCTAAAATTTTTTTATCTTCGAGGCGTTTACACTATAAGTGTAATGTTTTTTGATGGCAAATAATACAAATACCCCTTCCTGCGATTTTATTCCTTCGGATACGCAAAAGCAAGGACTAGCATATATTCAGGTCGATAATTTATCAAAACGTTTTTCGGATAAACCGGATAGTTTAGGGTTAACCCAGATCTCCTTTGGTGTGGAGCAAGGTAAAATCACGGCGATTATAGGGGAAAGTGGAAGCGGAAAAAGCACGTTGTTGCGATTAATTTACGGTCTTGCAAGTCCTGATGAAGGGGAAATTCGTTTCAAGGATGGAAGGTGCCGGGGCCCTTTGATAAATTGATCCCGGGGCATGAAGACATGCGTCTGGTATCTCAGCACTTTGATGATTTAAATACCTATGCCAATGTTTGGGATAATGTGGCGTCTCGTTTATCAAATACCAACTTACTGGAAAAACACGATAAAACGGAAATCGCCTTAAACAGTCTGAATATTTTGAGGCTATCCAAACAACGTATTGCTGATCTAAGCGGAGGCGAGAAGCAGCGGGTAGCCATCGCCCGGGCACTTGTGACCGGACCGCAGGTCTTATTAATGGATGAGCCCTTTAATCAGGTCGATGCTTCATTCCGCGACCACTTGCAACAAGATATTCGAAAGATAGTAGATGAGATCGGCCTAACGGTCATTATGGTATCCCATGATCCAAGTGAAGTATTGGCTTTATCGGATGCTTTATTAATTTTACAAGACGGTAATTTAATGGGAGCAGGTAGCCCGAAAGAAATTTACAATAATCCACCCAATGCGTATACCGCTAGATTATTGGCAAGGAGTAATATATTGTCCGAGGAGGAAGCTAGTTATCTATTACCGGAGATAAGTGCAAAAGAGATCATTATCCATCCGGAGTGGATACGAATAGATGAGATCGTGCGGACTACTACGCCATTTACTATTCAGAACATCCTTTTTAAAGGCTTTTACGAAGAAATTATATTGTCGGCTGAGAAGCTCCAATTGCGATGTATTAATAAAATGCCGAATCGATATCAGCTTGGACAACAGGTGTCAATTGAAGTCTTGCAACATAAAGCGATTAATTAAGTCTCTTATCCAGGACTTCTAATAGCTTATCAAACTCTTCTTCCGTATAACCAAGGGATAAATAGATGATTTTGCCCTCTTCATCTACCACGACGTTTCTAGGAATACCGCTGTTTGCGTATTTTGAGAATATTTCCCGCTTCACATCAGGGAGGATGGGAAAGGTGTAGCCCGTTTTTTCAATGAATGGCCGCAGTTTGTCCCAATTCTCTTCACGGCCGAAGACGAATAACTCAAACTTTTTGTTAGTCTTGTAACGATCGTAAATTTCTTTCTGAACGCGAGGGAGTTCTTTTCGGCAAGGAGGGCACCATGTCGCGAAGAAATTGATCAACACGACCTTTCCTTTATAATCCTGTAGGTTTTTTAAGCTGCTGTCGGCTAGAGTGAACGAAAAATCAGGTGCCTTATCGCCTATTTTAACCAACCACTCTTGCTGATCTTGCGCGTAGGAAAATGTCGGTAGAAAGCTTATCAGGAAAAGGAACATGTATTTCATTTGCTATTTGTTTTTAGTTGTTCGTTATTGGTTATTCGTTGTTAGCCATTTGTCCTATGTCCTACTACTTTACCTGCCTGCCGGCAGGCAGGTGGTTATTACGGTACCAATACAAAAGTATCAAGCCTGCCTGCGGTAGGCAGGTATCAAGACAAACGCCAAATTATTTGCCTGTCAGTTGGGATTACTTTCTCCCGTTGGTCCGTCAGTTTCGGTTTTAACATAGAGAAGGAGGTGTTTATATTAAAAAACCTAATACGTCCGGTTAAAAGTAAAAGCCCTCCGTTCTGCCACAATGTCGCCTAGGAAATTTGCGGTTTGCACGTTGATGCATTACCGTTTAAAGCAAAGTTCCAAGCGACGAGTCTTTGGTTACTTTCTTCGGAAGAAAGTGACAAAATAAAGGTTTTTTTTTAAAACGAAATCCCTTTGACAGCTATGGTTCTATGTCATGTTACCTAGACCTTATGTCCAAAATTCGCTCATCATTTAAAAAAAGCTCACAACTGGGAATCAAAAAACTTCTTTACTGCACCATTTTATTCGCACAGGTTGAGCTTGCAAAAGCCTCCGGTTTCGCTTTGAATACAAAGCCCATACTTAAAATGTATCCCATAGCTTCATGAAGTGCCTGATTGGATTTAAACATAGGATTAGTGTTAATGTCGGCATGTACTTCTAAGTCGACATGATAGGTATCCAAAATATCGCAAAGTGAATAAGCCGTTTCAATAGAACGCTGCACTTCCGCGAGCATTCGTTCTTTGATGCTCATTTTAAGCAGGGACCGTTCTTGGTGAATGAACATAAAGCCACCTTTCTTTTCGCGGATAAAAGCAATCACGGTTGCAAAATCAGTGATTTGCCCTTTTACCTGCGAGTCGGTGCCGATGCAGACTTTGAGCTTGTTTCCTAATGCATATTCTTTCGAGATGGCTGTGCTTACTTCCTCGAGAAGTGGTTTGCGAATGGGTTCTCCGCTAAATTTTTTCCAGGTCATAAATTAAAGGTATTACGTTAAAATCTAAATAGCCCTTGCCTGCGTATCGATCTTTGCTATAAAGTTAGCGCATTTGAAGTGTTTCCTGATAAAGAGAATGTGGTTTATTTGTTAACATTTGGTTAATTATCAACACGTTGGGTTGTTGAGAGGTTAAGTCGTTAAATAGTTGAGACGTTAAATAGTTAAGTAGTTGATTAGCCAATGTGGTAATGTTGTAGGTAAGTGCGTGCCTAAAGCTTACTGCCTATAGCCCAACGCCTATAACAAATATCCAATATTTTACATCAGATTCTTCGTCCTTTTTAAACAAAATACGTTACTTAGCTGTATTATTAGATTAGATATTAATCTTATTAGTACTTATCGTAAAAAAATAGCAATATGAACTTTAAATCTCAAATCATGACGCTGGCAACGGGCGCTTTCATAGCAGCTTCTTTGTCGGCATGTAATCAATCTGGCACAAAATCAACAGAAGGAACCGACAGCACTACTGCCACTGAGGCTGCAACGAGTGCGATCAGTGTTACACCTGTCGCAGATTCAAAGGCATTTCCAGGTGCTGAATTGGCCGTCTCTTCTATTACGGCTACACCGGGTGCTTCCCAGGATTCAGTGAAGTTGGAGGTTAAATATGCGGTAAAGAATTTTACGTTGACAGAACATACAGCCGATCATAATGCGGATCATATGGCTAATTCAGCGGAAGGGCAGCATATCCATTTTATTTTGGACAACCAGCCTTATACCGCACTTTATAAACCGGAAAATAGTGTAAGTCTGAAGAAAGGAACCGAGCACTATTTATTGTCCTTTCTTTCACGTTCTTACCATGAATCCATAAAAGAGCCAAAGGCTTATGTTTTAAAGCATTTCAAAATTACCGATCAGGGAAAATATGAGGAATTACCCGTTCCTGCGGATGCCGCTTTATTCTATAGTCGTCCGAAAGGCGAATATAAGGGAAAAGATACCGAGAACTTATTGCTTGACTTCTACCTAGTGAACACGGAGTTATCGGCTTCGGGCAACAAAGTGAAAGCAGAGATTAATGACACTACGATCACGTTGGATAAATGGGGACCTTATGAAATCAAGGGAGCTCCAAAAGGAAATCTAAAAGTCAAATTAACGTTGGTAGGACCTGATGGGAACGAAATAAAAGGAGACAATACTTCTATAACGAGAGAAGTTAAATTGAGCGAATAAGAAACAATTTTTAAAGAGGGGGCTGTTAGTGATTATATCCTAGCAGCCCTTTTTTATACCCCTCATTTTATCTAAGTTTGCTTCGTAAACAATAAAACTATGCAAGATTATACCTCGTATTTATCGACAGTTGTGAAGGCTTTAGGTTTGGATGAAGCATGCGTAAAACTACTGGAAGAAGACATCAACTTAACACAGCAACTTCATCATATTGATCAAATATATGAGCGCATCTCTTACATAGGAACAAGCTTGAACGTGTCTCGAGAAGCGGAAAAACTAATCGAAGAACTTGCTGAGCGTATTAATATCGTGGTTCACAAACTGAAATTTATAGCAGATAACCAACGACCTACTGTTAAAGTGGTAGCCGAATCGACGCTTGATAACGAACTGGAGGCTTATATTAATACCATTATACGAACTGCAGGGGGAAGGGTATATAACGAAGGACTGGATACGAAGGGACCTGAGCTTTTCATCTTTCTAGCTCAAAATAGGAGTATGTTTCAATTATTAGGTGAAATCCCAGGCTTTTTAGCAGATGAGGAATGGGAAAACACGCCGGCTATTAAGGAAAATAAGGTGTTTTTAATTGACGGCGAAAAGCACTTACTTGCTAGTTTGCCCGAGGCCGCAGATGATGTAGAGCTTTTGGCAGAAATTCTTTACCCTCAATATTTTGTGTTTGGCGGGGAGGGAGAATCGTGGATGAAATTTGAGCTTAGTTAATTCGTTGAATAGGGAAATAGTTAAGTGGAGAAGTAGTTAAGTAGTTAAGTAGGGGAATAGTCAAGTAGTTAAATAGGGAAGTAGTTAGTTAAGTGGATACAACTCAACGACTCAACCATTTAACCTCTCAACGACTCAACTATTTAACGTCTCCAACAACTAATAACCAATAACGAACAACTAATAACGAACAACCAATAACGAACAACTAATAACTAATAACAAACAACTAATAACTCGCAACTATTTCACCAGCTTCTTGTATTTAATCCGCTTTGGTCCCGTGTCTCCCAATCGTTTCTTCCGGTTCTCTTCATACTCCGAGTAGTTTCCTTCAAAGAAATAAACTTGGGAATCGCCTTCAAAAGCGAGGATGTGTGTACAGATTCGATCTAAAAACCAACGGTCGTGTGATATAATCACGGCACAGCCACCAAAATTCTCGAGACCCTCCTCCAACGCTCGAAGCGTATTCACATCAATATCATTGGTTGGTTCGTCCAGCAGTAAAACATTGGAACTTTTCTTAAGGGTAATGGCTAAGTGCACGCGATTGCGCTCACCGCCCGATAGTACGTCGATTTTTTTCTGCTGGTCGGCACCATTGAAGTTGAATTTGGAAACATAAGCCCGGGAATTAACGGTGCGATTCCCTAGGACGATATTATCGTGCCCTCCGGTGATATTTTCCCAGACGTTTTTGTTCGGATCTAAGTCGTCATGCATTTGATCCACATAACCCAATGCAACGGTTTCTCCTACCCGGAAGGAGCCGCTGTCCGGTTGCTCTTGTCCGGTGATTAATCGGAACAATGTAGTTTTTCCTGCACCATTTGGTCCTATAATACCAACAATGCCCGCAGGAGGAAGTGAAAAAGTGAGGTTTTCAAACAGCACTTTATCGCCGTAAGCCTTGGTTACATTTTGCGCTTCAATCACTACATTTCCCAAACGAGGGCCTGGAGGAATAAAGAGCTCCAACTTTTCTTCCCTTTCCTTCGTTTCTTCAGAAGCCAACTTTTCGTAATTGGAAAGACGGGCCTTGGATTTAGCGTGACGCGCTTTCGGAGCCATCCGCACCCATTCCAACTCCCGTTCGAGTGTTTTTTGGCGTTTACTTTCCGTCTTTTCTTCCTGTGCCAGACGTTTAGCCTTTTGATCTAACCAGGAAGAGTAATTGCCTTTCCAAGGAATACCTTCCCCGCGATCTAGCTCCAAAATCCATCCGGCCACATTATCCAAGAAATAGCGATCGTGTGTTACCGCAATCACCGTTCCTTTATATTGTTGTAGGTGCTGTTCCAGCCAGTCGATCGACTCGGCATCCAGGTGGTTCGTTGGCTCGTCTAACAGTAACACGTCCGGCTCTTGAAGTAGAAGCCGACATAATGCCACTCTTCTGCGCTCGCCTCCTGACAAATTGGCAATGGATGCGTCGGGGTCGGGGCAGCGCAGGGCATCCATGGCCCGTTCAAGCTTATTGTCCAATTCCCAAGCACCGGTGGCGTCGATTTTATCCTGTAGTTCACCTTGTCGATTCATTAATTTTTCCATCTCATCCGGGTTTTCATACACCTCCGGCAACCCGAATTTTTCATTAATTTCCTCGTATTCCGTTAAGATGGCCTTCGTTTCAGCGACTCCCTCTTCCACTACTTCTTTCACTGTTTTTGCGGGGTCTAAAATAGGTTCTTGCGCTAAATAACCCACCGAATACCCCGGAGAAAAAACAACTTCACCCTGGTAAGATTTGTCTAAACCGGCTATGATTTTTAAGAGGGAAGATTTTCCGGAGCCATTTAAACCAATTACGCCAATTTTAGCACCGTAGAAAAAAGATAAATAGATATTTTTTAGTACCTGTTTTTGAGGCGGGTAAATCTTATTTACACCGGCCATCGAAAATATTACTTTCTCGTCTGACATATTCGTGATAAAATTCTACTGCAAAGATGGCGATATTTAGTCATAAACGCGTAACTTTAGGTATCATAAAGACTGACAAGAATTGCATATGAGAGAAATGGCGTAATTGTTGATAAAAGTTACATAAAGCGCTCAAAGTTTTAATTAATAATTTTATACATTAGAGCATTAAAAGAAAGGTAAATACATTCATGGAAGCAAAATTCTCGCCACGCGTAAAAGACGTTATCTCCTATAGCAGGGAAGAAGCGCTTCGACTTGGACACGACTACATCGGCACCGAGCATCTCTTGCTGGGCCTGATCCGCGAGGGAGATGGTTTAGCAATCAAAATATTAAAGCATGTGGGGGTAGATACTGCCCGTTTACGCCGCTCCATCGAAGAGGCTGTAAAAGGGACGTCATCCACTTCGGCTAATCTTGGCAATATTCCACTGACGAAGCAGGCGGAAAAAGTGCTCAAGATTACTTACCTAGAAGCTAAGATATTTAAGAGCGAAATTATTGGCACCGAGCATCTATTACTTTCTATCTTAAGAGACGAAGATAATATTGCTTCTCAGATACTTCAGCAATTCCATATCAATTATGATATTTTCAAAGCTGAGGTAGAGCAGAACAAAACGGAAATCACCGACCAAGCAGCCGGTTCGGCTGCGGGAGATGATGATTTCCGCGATGAAGATAGCTTCAGCCAACCTAAAAAAGTGTCAGATATTAAATCGAAAACCCCGGTACTGGATAACTTTGGTCGCGACTTGACCAAAGCTGCAGAAGAAGGACGTTTAGATCCAATCGTTGGACGTGAAAAAGAGATTGAACGCGTATCTCAGATTCTTTCACGTCGTAAAAAGAATAACCCGATTTTAATTGGTGAACCGGGAGTTGGTAAATCGGCTATTGCCGAAGGCTTAGCCTTGCGCATTGTACAACGGAAAGTTTCTAGGGTGCTCTTTAACAAGAGAGTAGTTACCTTAGATTTGGCTTCCCTAGTCGCAGGTACTAAATACCGCGGTCAATTTGAAGAGCGGATGAAGGCGGTGATGAATGAACTCGAAAAATCACCTGATGTGATTTTATTTATCGATGAAATTCATACCATCGTGGGCGCCGGCGGAGCTTCCGGATCACTGGATGCTTCGAACATGTTTAAACCAGCTTTGGCACGTGGAGAAATTCAATGTATCGGAGCTACTACGCTGGATGAATATCGCCAGTATATTGAAAAGGATGGCGCCTTAGACCGTCGTTTCCAAAAAGTAATGATCGAACCGGCAACGCATGAGGAGACGATTGAAATTCTTAACCGTATCAAGGATAAGTATGAAGAGCACCACGCGGTAACTTTTACACCGGAGGCGATTGAAGCCTGTGTGAGTTTAACTACTCGCTACATTACTGACCGATTCTTGCCGGACAAGGCAATTGATGCCTTGGATGAAGCAGGGTCACGTGTTCACCTAACAAATATTCATGTTCCTCAGAGCATCATTGATATTGAAGAGAAAATCGAAGATATCAAAGTGGAGAAGAATAAAGTAGTTCGTAGTCAGAAGTATGAGGAAGCTGCTAAGCTTCGTGATACGGAGAAGAAATTACTGGAAGAGTTGGATCGTGAAAAGCAAGCTTGGGAAGCAGAAACGAAAACCAAACGTTATACCGTTACGGAAGATGATGTTGCTCAAGTGGTGTCGATGATGACCGGTATTCCGGTTCAACGTGTTGGACAAACCGACAGCCAAAAGCTGCTAAACATGGCCGAATCGATGAAAGGAAGGATTATCGGGCAGGACGATGCGGTGAAGAAACTTGTGAAGGCGATTCAACGTACCCGTGCCGGTTTGAAAGATCCGAAAAAACCAATCGGTTCCTTTATCTTCTTAGGGCCTACAGGTGTCGGTAAAACGGAATTAGCGAAAGAGTTAGCACGTTTTATGTTCGACAGCGAGGATTCTTTGATCCAGATCGATATGAGCGAATACATGGAAAAATTTGCTGTATCACGTTTGGTAGGAGCGCCTCCAGGATATGTCGGTTATGAAGAAGGCGGTCAGTTAACTGAAAAGGTACGTCGCAAACCGTATTCTGTAGTTCTATTAGATGAAATCGAAAAAGCTCACCCGGATGTGTTCAACTTGCTATTACAGGTATTGGACGAAGGACAGTTAACCGATAGTTTGGGTAGAAGAGTGGATTTTAGAAATACGATCGTTATCATGACTTCGAATATCGGTGCCCGTCAATTGAAAGACTTTGGTCAAGGCGTAGGTTTCACTACTAGTGCGAAGGCTACACAGGCTGAGACGCATTCTCGGAGTGTCATCGAGAATGCCTTAAAACGCGCTTTTGCTCCGGAGTTCTTAAACCGCGTAGACGATGTGATTGTGTTCAATTCACTTGGTAAAGAAGAGATCTTCAAGATTATCGATATCGAGTTGAAAGCATTGTTTACTCGTATCCAAGGTTTGGGCTATACCGTGAACTTAACAGAAGGTGCGAAAGAATTCATTGCGGAGAAGGGCTTTGACAGTAATTTCGGAGCTCGTCCATTGAAACGTGCCATTCAGAAGTATTTGGAAGATCCAATTGCGGAAGAAATTCTGAAAGGTGATTTAGCAGATGGCGCTACTTTAGAAATTGACTACAATAAGGAAAAAGAAGAGATTGTGGTAAATGGCTCACATAAGAGCGATAGTAAGAAGTCGGCTAAGCCTACAGATATCGAGAAAGAGCATGAAGATGAGAAAGACGGAAGCAATAGTAAGTAGCTAAGGGCTTTCAGCAATCGGCTATCAGCTTAATATAGAAAAAAGCGTCGCGCATTTGCGTGACGCTTTTTTTGTTGGGGATTTGTTAAATCGTTGAGTAGTCGAACCGTTGATTTAATTAGCCAATAGTTGAATAGGAAAATAGTTGAGTAGGGGAGTGGACCCAGTTGTTAATATGCTTTTGAGCCTCCTCAATTCGTTTAATATCTTCTTCTGCCCAAGCGGAAACTTTTAATATTTTCTTTTTGTAGGAAGAGAGATTCTCCACTTTTTTTTCTTTTTGTTTAATAGAAAATCAACAAAGTCGCTTACCTCTTTTTGTGAAGCGGCATCAAGTAAATTGTATTTTATTTGAATGTTCGTCATGGCATCTTTGTTATTTCTACTACAAGGATAACAAAATGAGGTGAAATTACGTTATTCACTATGCGTTGAAAAAGAGGATAATGCTACTCCATACTCCATATTAACTACTCCCTATTCACTAAATTAAATTATGGAGCGATTCTTGCTTAAACCTTTTCATGTTTTGTCACTCTAAGAAGTAGATACTCGTTGAGTGGTTGAGACGTTGAATAGGGAATTAGCTAATTAGTTAATGTGATAATGTTGGTACGAATAATGATAACCGTTAACAATTAACTAGTCTAGTTAAGTAGTATTGCCCTTACGAACGCCGTCACCAATAACGAACAACTAAAAACAAATAGCGAATGAAGAAGTATTTATTTTTAATGATTGCCTTAGTAGGTTTGGTAGGTATGAGTGGGTGTGAAAAGACAGAAGTTGTCGAACGTGCTGTTTTACCGCGAACGTTCATTTATACAATAACGCCCGACGAGTGGGGCGTCTCGGAAAATGGGCTTAATATACAAACAACTTTACCGATTGCGGAGTTGGATCGATATTACATCGAGCAGGGAAACGTCAGCGTGGCAATTAGTGAAGATGGCGAAACTTCTTATGATATATTGCCTTCCACTTTTAATGGAATTGCCTATTCTGTTAGGTATAGTGTAGGTCAAATAAATATTTATGGCGAAGACCCAATTAATAATGGAGATTTCGAAGTGCCTATTCCTAACTACGATGTTGTATTTAAAGTGACATTGTCAGATGCTGATTATGTAGAATAATTTTGTTGGCACTCAAGACACTTCTATATTCTCGAGTGCCGACGTAAATACTAATTTGTGAGAGATTCAATTTGTTTCCTTAACCAGATTGAAGTGTTGAATTTTTCATAGAACTCTTTACGTTTTAATTTCCTTATCAGTTTTCTTCAAGAAGATTCTCTATTATTTGTTTGTACTTGTTCTTTGCATGCTTTTTATCGCGGTTTTTCTATTATTCAGAGACCACTGTAAGAAAGTTTGTAAAGTCTAGAATAAGAATGAGGTTGTTATGGCACAGTTGATCGCTTGGTAGTTAATTTTTTGAAAGCAAGTAGCTCACTGATTTGTGTCACAAATCATTTCTTCCTCTTTTTTTCTGCTTTTGCTTTAATACGATCGATTTCGGTCTTCTTTTCTAAAAGTATGGTGTAAAACCATTCAGCTTCTCTTAGTGGTTTATGGTCAGGGCCGACGGCCGTTGCCTGATTTTTTATATACATTTCCTCATTAACGCAAAAAGCGTGCAAGAAACCGGCGGGATTCATTGTTTTTTCGCCAATCATTTTTCGTTGTTCTAGCCAGTCGAGTTGATAATAATGCAAAGAAAAATAGACAAATACCAAGGCTTCTTTGGGTAATTTTTTAAGGCATTTCCATTGTACATCAAAGGTGGCGGGCAGCGGAGGTTGTTCCATTTTTGATTTAACGAGCATAATTTCTTCCTGTGCCAGTATTTGATATGCTTCCTGCGCATAGTCGATACTTACCAATGCGACCCGGAGAAAAGCCCCGGGATCGGGATTGATATCGCGTTGCAAGAAGGGAATATTTTGTTTCGGTGTGATGGCATCGATAGTGATCTCTACGGTACCGTCTGGCTGAATCGAACAGCGGGGAAAAACATGCAAGGTTTTCTCAAAAGGAGCATCTGGATTGAATTGGAAACCGATAAAGGGGCTAGGATCTATTTGGTTTAGGTTTTTGTGGCCAGCGGCTTCCGGGAGTTGACTGACGCATTTTTGCATAACCGCATTTAACCTGCCCGAAACATAAGGATCCATATACTCAAAAAGCAAACTCCCTATCTGTCGGATAATTTTGGTTGCATTGCTGCTGATACCAAATTCGTGCGCAGCAATGCGGGTATTGGTGGTTTGCTTTACCACTCTCGGCATACTTTGTACGATGGATTCGCCATTTACATCCCGATAAACTTCATGTCCTTTTTTTCCGCTCAGTCGTCCGTTTTTGTTAATCTTCGCCATAATTTATATATTCGCTTTTAGCCAATACTTGGCCGTTTCAATTATTAATTCCGGTTCTTCTTTTCCTCATACCAAGTCTATACTTTCTTCATATCTTCTTCGCCTTTATTGAACATGCAATCTATATCATTTCCAGGGTGAGTCCAGGTTTTTAACTTAAAACGTGGACTCACCCTGGACTCAATGTGGACTCACCCTGGACTCACCCCGAAGA
>NZ_JAUCNR010000001.1:1668419-1725411 GCF_030372825.1 Olivibacter sp. 47 | reverse complement strand
GAAGGTCCCTAGCAAATGGCTACTTGGCCATTTTATAGTTCAAAGAAGTTTGCTGTTTTTAATAGGTATTTGAAAGGAGCGTTATTGTATTAAACGCGAAGACAAGATAATAATTTACAGGCGAAACTGAAAATTTAAAGTATAAACCTATATACATTTACCAAAATATTTTATTCATCTTGAATGTCTTCCTCCTAGTTATCGGGGGATGGCAAAAACCTCCTGACTGAGTACGTCGTAGCGGAGTCCTTGCTGTTAACGCTAAGGCAATATCTAAACAAAAAAGCAACGGAAATTCCCCGTTGCTTTTTGCTGAAAAATATAATTATTGAACACTTACCCTTCAATACCGAATTTCTCCAAAATGGTGCTGGTAACACCGGTAGAAGAATATCCACCATCGTGGTATAAGTTCTGCATGGTCACCATGCGGGTCAAGTCTGAGAATAAGGTAATACAGTAATCAGCACATTGTTCTGCGCTGGCATTGCCTAGTGGTGACATGGCATCGGCAAAATCAAAGAAATCACCAAAGCCTTTGATACCCTGTCCGGCAGTGGTTTTGGTAGGCGACTGTGAAACGGTATTAACACGTACCTTTTTGGCGACACCATAATGATAACCGAAGCTTCTCGCAATGGATTCTAAGGCAGCTTTGATATCAGCCATATCGTTGTAGAAGGAGTAGGTGCGTTGAGCGGCTGCATAGGTTAAGGCTACTACACTTCCCCATTCATTAATGGCATCTAATTTCATCGCTACTTGAAGCATTTTGTGCAATGACAAAGCTGATACGTCCATGCCCTTTTGAAAGAAGTCGTAATTAGCTTCGGTATAAGGAATGCTTTTACGCACGTTTACACTCATACCAATGGAGTGTAACACAAAATCGATTTTACCGCCTAAAATCTCTTGAGATTTGGTGAATAGATTGGTTAAATCGTCTACACTGGTTGCGTCCGCAGGAATAATTTCCGCACCTGTTTTTGAAGCCAGTTCATTGAGTTCGCCCATACGCATAGCGATAGGAGCGTTAGTTAACACAAATGTAGCACCTTCTTCATGTGCTTTCTCGGCAACCTTCCATGCAATAGAACTGGAATTTAACGCGCCGGATATAATACCTCTTTTACCTTTCAGTAGGTTGTATGCCATATCGGTTTGATTTATTGTAAACTGTATTTATATAAGGGGGTAAAATTACACTTTTTTTCATTAGAATAATCTATTTTTTAATGGCAATGAAGCTTGCATGAGCTTAGATTTATTCTTATCTTTTTTGAGTTGCAACTCATGCAGGTTTCATCTATTGGGAAGCGCTCTTTAGGGAAGATGAAGTTTTGCTGTCAGCTTTTTTAATTTTTAATTTTTAATTTTACCTTATTACGTACCTTTGATGCTAATCATGTATAATATGACAAGAACCTTCGTTTCTTTTCTTCTATTCAGCATTGCGACGCTGGCACCGGCATGGGCGCAAGACTTAAATGCGCGGGTGCAGATTTTGTCGCCGCAGGTTCAAGCAACCAATAAGCGTGCTTTCGATGTGTTGCAGCAAGCAATGACGGACTTCCTTAATAATAAGAAATGGAGTAATCAGCAAATCCTGCCTGAAGAACGTATCGACTGCAGCTTCGTTATTACAGTGAAAGAGTGGGACGGTAGCAGCAACTACAAAGCCGAGGCGCAGATTATTTCAACGCGCCCAATCTACAACACCACCTATAACAGCCCTATTCTTACTTTATCCGATAAAAACTTCGATTTCACCTATACAGAAGGAGAGCCCTTGGATTTTTCCGCGCAGCAATATCTAAGCAATATCACTTCATTGTTAGCCTATTACGCCTATCTTATTGTCGGGCTCGACGCTGATTCGTTTAGTGAGAAAGGTGGAACACCCTATTATACACTGGCGCAGAACGTACTGAACAATGCGCAGACAGCCAATTTTGCAGGCTGGAAATCGATCGAGAGCATGAACAACCGTTTCTGGTTGGTAAATAACATGCTCGACAATAATTATGAACCGCTACGTAGCTTTTCTTATCGTTATCATTTAGATGTATTGGATAAAATGGCAGATAATCAGAATGCTTCGAAACGAAAGTTGATCGACTTGCTACCGCTCCTAGCGAAGGTAGATCGGATGGCGCAGGGGGCCATGTACAACCAAGCTTTTTTCACTGCCAAATCCGATGAGTTGGCAAACTTAATCGGCGGATTAACAGGACCGGAGAAAATAAAGGCAATCAATATATTATCAGAGGCCGACCCGGGAAATAGCAATAAGTATGAAACAATAAAAAGTCTTTAAAAAAAACACGATCCGATACAGATGCTTAAGCGCTTATTAATAAAAAACTACGCTTTAATAGATGAACTTGATATCAGTCCTGCCAAAGGACTCAATATATTGACGGGTGAAACCGGTGCAGGGAAATCCATTATATTAGGAGCCTTATCCCTCATTCTCGGGCAAAGAGCCGAAAGCAAATACTTCTATAATCAAGCGCAGAAATGTGTAATCGAAGGTTTTTTTCAAATTGAAGAATATAATCTAGGTGATTTTTTTCAGGAAGAGGATCTCGATTATGAGCCTGAAACCATCCTCCGTAGGGAAATAAGTGCTGACGGAAAATCACGAGCTTTTGTAAATGACACCCCGGTTACGCTTAGCACCCTTAAAGCATTGGGCGAACGGCTGATTGATATCCACTCACAGCACGCTACCTTGGAAATCAATACAGAGGATTTTCAGCTTATGACCCTTGATAGTGTTGGTGAAAATGGATTGCTCTTAAAAACCTATCAAGAAACCTTTAGGAAATATAGACAGGTAACACAGGCTCTTCATGACTTGATAGAGGAAAGTAAGCAGGCGCAAAGCGAGGCCGACTATCATCAGTTTTTATATGACGAACTGGCCGCTGCCAAATTGAATGGCGATGAACAGGAAGCCTTGGAACAGGAGCAGAATCAACTGAGCCATGCGGAAGAAATTAAGCGCGCCTTATTGGCTGCCAACTTTTTGTTAAGTGAGCAAGAGCAACCTGTTATTAATTCATTGAAGGAGGCAGGACTGCAGATACAGCAAGCGGAGCGTTATGTCAGTAATCTCCATGAGTTAAGTGAACGCTTGCAAAGTGCTTTGATAGAAATTAAGGACATTGCGGAAGAAGTAGAACGGACCGAGCAGCACATTCTTTTTGATGAGGGACGTCTAACCGAGGTAAACGAGCGCCTGAGTTTACTCTATCAATTACAACAGAAACATCATGTAAGCAGTGTTGCAGAGCTTTTAGCCATACAGAAAGATTTGGAAAACAAGCTTATTAAACTCTCGTCCAATGATGAGGAGATTGCAAAACTTAAGGCAGAGAGCGATGCGCTCCGTGAGGCTAGTGAAAAGCTAGCCGAAGAACTAAGGGCCAATCGACAAAAGGCCATCCCATTGGTACAAAAAGCAGTGATTGAGGTGTTATCAGAAGTAGGTATGCCAAATAGTGTTTTGTCTATTGAGCTGGATTCAAGTACATTGCGTTTATCCGGAGCAGATACGGTACGTTTCCTTTTCACAGCAAATAAGGGACAGGTGCCACAGCCATTAAATAAAGTTGCCTCAGGTGGGGAATTGTCGCGATTGATGCTGGCCATTAAATCGCTCATTGCTAAAAGTTCGGCACTTCCAACCATCATTTTTGATGAAATTGATACCGGTATTTCGGGCGAAGTTGCCCTTAAAGTCGGAAATGTTATGGAAGAAATGGCTAAACACATGCAGGTTATTGCCATCACCCATTTACCGCAAATTGCATCGAAGGGAAATGCCCATTACAAAGTCTATAAAGCAGAAGCAGGAGAAGTAACACGCAGTAATATGCGGAAGCTAAGCGACGAAGAACGGGTGGTTGAGGTTGCGCAAATGTTAAGTGGCAGCAATCCGGGCGAAGCGGCTTTGAAACATGCCAGTGAGTTGCTGAAACATCGATGAAATGTTTTTATTTATAAAATATTTCATCGATGTTCTATTCATTGTACATTCCTGTACAATAGGGCTGTTAAGGTGCCTGATCCTGTACACACCTGAAGCCTAGGTTATTGCTTGCACTACTCACTTCTCCTTTTCCTCTGCTACCTGCTTTGTAACGTTCACAATATTGCTCGTTACATAAAATGAGCCGCCTCGTTGGACACGCTTGACCAGCCCCGGTTCGGCCGGATCATAACTATCACTTGGGCCCTTGGGATTATCCTTCTCCGCATGCTCATAAGCATCGGGACGATAGAAATCAGCACACCATTCCCAAACATTTCCTTCCATGTCATATAAACCATATGCGTTTGCTGGAAAGGATTTTACGGGAGCAAGCTCCGCAAAGCCATCTTCTGCGGCATTACTCACCGGAAAATTTCCCTGATAGGTATTGGCAACCCATTTACCTTGCGGTTTTAATTCATCCCCCCAATAATACTTTTTTCCCACTTGTCCGGCACGCGCAGCATATTCCCATTCCGCTTCGGTGGGCAGGCGCTTTCCGGCCCATTTGGCGAATGCCTCTGCATCTTCATAGCTTACTTGAACAACGGGTTCGTTTTCCTTTCCATTAATGTTACTCCCAGGCCCTTTAGGCTGTCGCCAAGAAGCTCCGGGCACATACTTCCACCATTGTAGATGGTTATTTAGATTTACCAGCTCTTTGGGGGGCGTGAATACCGCCGATCCCGGAACGAGTAAATCCCTCGAAACTCCGGGGAAGTCGGCCGGGTCCAGAGCCCTTTCCGCTACGGTGATGTAACCGGTAGCCTCTACAAACTTAGCGAATTGCGCATTGGTTACCTCGTGCTCATCCATCCAAAAATCATGGACCTTCACCTCATGAATCGGCTGGGTATCAGCAAACTCGCTTGAACCCATTTGAAAAAACCCTCCTTTAATAAAAACCATCTTCGCATCATCAGCTCCTTGTAACAGGTTTTCTTGTGTCTTTTTTACGGCTGCAGCTCGTGAAGGAATCCCTTCTGAAACACACATTGCTACGGAGTCTTTTTGATTGGCTGATTTATCCGCAGTTGAATTACAGGCTGATAATATCATTGCTCCGCCTACCAAAGCCTGAATCCATCGATTGCTATAGTTGTTCATAGATTGCATAATATCGCTTGCACTGTTTGCTCCTTCTTTAACCTGTCGTAAATTTCATTCCTTCTCCTATTCATCTATCCGAAAAGAAGCATTGCCAGTACTAAGGTAAGGATGATATTAAATAACTGAGCGATTAGAAAAACCCAAAATGGGCGCTTGCTATTCTCTCTGATTAAATCCTTAAAGTTTGTTTCTAAACCGATACTTGTAAACGCAAGGGCAAACCATAAGCCTTGTATACTTTTTATATCCCCTTTTACCGACGCCACCGTATCGGGTTGCAAGAAAAATGAAAATAATAAAGACGCGGCGATAAAGCCTAAAACAAATTTGGGGAAACGTTCCCAAATGACACCTAAACTCGGTTTGTTTGCGGCTTCCTTTCCTGCAGATGATTGGTATAGGTCCAATAAACAGAAATAGCAAGTGCAGCTACTCCCAATAAGACGTTTTGAGAAAATTTAACGATCGTGCTTATTTTTAGCGCCGTTTCGCCTACCAGGGAACCGGAGGCTACCACCGCTCCCGAGGTATCGATACTTCCGCCTAACCAAGCTCCTGTTACTTCTTCCGAGAAACCAAAATAATTCGCGATGTAAGGCATGATAATCATCATGGGAATAGCCGTAATTAACACCATAGAGACAACATATGATAATTTCTTGGAGTCGCCTTGTATAGCGCCTGATGTAGCGATGGCGGCAGAAACCCCGCAAATGGATACGGCACTGGATAACATTAAACCCAATTCTTCATCTATCTTAAACTTCTTACATAGCCAAAAAGAAAAATACCACACTGACAATACAACAACTAAGGATTGGATGAGGCCTAGTGAACCCGCTTTGAGGATATCGGAAAAGATCACATTTGTTCCGAGCAATACCAAGCCTATTTTCACCAAAAGTTCGGCCGATAAGGCTTCTTTAAGCCAAACAGGCAGTTTAACCGTATTGCCTACCAATAGGCCTACAAGCAGACTGAAAATAACGGCTTCCAATCCCAGATCTTCCATCGTTTTATTGCCTGCTAATAGCAAGGCGAGTGCCGTTAAGAAAAATACAACGGGAAAACCGAGCAAATATGGCTTTATTCTTCTACCTGTTAACAGCCCCCCCAGAATCAGCAGCGCAAAAGTAAAAATAAGCTGCTTGAATAGCTTGAGGAGGTTCGCAGCTTCAAACACGGAAGACAAGCTCTCAATAGCTGACCATTTGTACTTGGGTGCTTCCACGTGAAAACCTAAAATAGCAAGGCCGATAATGATGAAACCCAATATCACGACGGTCCAATCCTCTGTAAGAAAATTCCGCTTCGGTAGATTTTGTAATTCCGGCGATAAATCTTGTTCCTGAAGAACGGTTTCGGCCGATGTTATTCCTTCACTCATATTTTTTAGTATCTGATTTGATTAGTATGGAATCAAATCTATCATAATATGTTAACATGAGAAAGGATTTTTTTAAAAAATCCTTTCTCATTACCAGCTTAAGCGGTGAACCTCGGTTGAATTCCGTCGGTTTCCAAGGGTGCGGTTACTTCTTCCTTTGTGTTATTTACTTCCACCTCATTTGGTTGGATGTCTTCGCGTACCATCGGGCCATGTGCAGCCAATTCGCTTCCGGGCACGCTGGATTTTAATAGGGGCCAAAGGAGCTGTGCGTACCACTCATCACCTTCATAATGAGAAATACCATAAGATTTCGGGTATTGCCGGGTTATTAACGCCGTCCCAAAAATAACATCCCAAAGGAAAAACATATTACCGAAATTTCCTTTGTAATATCCTATCCCATCATCGGTTGTATCTGCATGGTGAGCATGATGGGTTGCCGGTGTGGAAATCGTTCTTTCAAGTATCCATGCAAGTGGATGAAGCCATTTTTTTTCATAAAAAGGTTTATCCCATTTAATACTCGAATGTGCCATTTTAGTAATCAATGACTTTATTCCCTTTGCAAACAAAGCAGGGTAACCTAAACCTAAATACACTAAAATAACTGTTAAGTAAGTTTGCGAGAAAAAGATCGTATAAATAATATTTTGTCTGGATGCCATGGCCATTCCCATATACGAAGCCGAATGGTGTGTTCGATGAAATCGCCAAAGCCAGGGGATTTCATGATGAAGCCGATGATACCAATATTGCGTCAAATCGTCATAAATACAGATAATCACAAAGCCCCAGAAAAAGGGAACCCACTCAAATGCATCCTTTGCGTGCGGTAAAACGAAGGGAACAAGTTTCAACCCAAAATAAGCCACTAACGGCCTTGTCACCAATCTAGGCAAAGCATAGCAGGCAAGGTCAAGTATTTTTTCATTTCGATTCCATTCCTTTCCGTAAAGGCCTAACGAAAACTCAGCAATACCGACAATCAGCGTCAGCACCGCAAGCCCCCATGTGTTTAAATTTTCAAATATGGCTTCAATAAATTGTATCATAATAATGTGTCATTAAGGGATAATGGATAATAGTTCTACACGCATCTACTTAACCCAAGGTTTTTCACCGGTCAAATAGAAATAAAGAAACATGAGCAAAATGGGTAGTGCATAAATAAATATACTAAGCAGGACATTTCTTACAATCCGATCTTTAACTTCTTTTTCCAATTTCATTTCAATACCTCCTATGCAATAAGTTTTTGTAAAAAGCTAATCGTAAAAAAGATAATCAACACGGGAATGGCTGTTACTACAAGGCCTACCAGTATTTTTTTTGCCAACAAAACAATATCTTGAAAAGTCATGTCATTAAATTTTATGTTTATTCAACTCGGTAAGAATTTCTTCTTCCGAACTCAGTCCGTGTTTTTTCCAAACCACCTCTTTTCCCTTGTATAAGATGAGTGTCGGTAATGCGTCCACAGCTAGCGCTTTCGTTAGCTGCTTATTATCGTAGGCTTCGATATTAACCAATTTAAGTTTATCCTTATTTTCTTCCGCTAACTTCTCCACGATCGGTTTCAGTTTTTTACATCCGCCACAATAACGAGATCCGACATCAACTAATACCAACTTTTCTGATGTAATTTGCTCGTTAAATCCTGCCAATGACAAACCATCTCCCACTGTCGATTCAACGGGTTTCCCCTGTGCTATCCATTTACTAAGTCCTCCCGGAAATTCATACACCTCCTTAAAATGCAGTGCGCGCAAAACCGCAGCCAACTTAGCACTTCGCCCGTTGCCAATAGAGTAAATAAATACGGGCGCCTCCTTTCTTAATTTCGATGCTATTGATTTAAACTGCTTTTCATCGGATACATTCAGCGCTCCCTTTACATGATTTTGTATAAACTCTTCTTCAGAACGAGCGTCCAAAATTTGGGGATCAGGTCCGGCAGCCAATAGCTTTTTTTCAAATGTCTCGAAAGGCAATAGGTTAGTTGTTTTTTCTTGTGCCATTACTGCCTCTAGCGTGAACAGTAATAGCACGCCTAAGATTAATTGTCTCATCTTTCTATATCTGATTTATTTGACACCGAGTTATTATTGTTTTGACAATGTATTTCGCCTATCAGCAACATCATCCCAGGTTATATAGGGGTATATATTGTTTTTCTTTGCTTCCTCCTCGAATAACGCTTTCAGCTCCTCGAGTTTAGCGGGATTTTTCTTAGCCAAATCATGTTGTTCATTGAAGTCTTCATGAAGGTTAAATAGCTGCCAGTCGATATGGTTGGGGTCTTCAAAGCTCACATTGCGACTTTTCCCCCCTTTACCATCGGCAATCTTAAAGGCCAAGCTTGCCTTCCAACCGTCTTTATAGATAGCCCGTGAACCGAAAATGTAATAGTATTGGACGGAGTGACGTGATGGAGCGTTCTTTTCAGCAAAAGAATACAACAAAGACGTTCCTTGAATGGTATCCTGTTTAATACCACGGATATACGCAGGCGCTTTAATATTGAGAAATTCCAGCGTGGTGGGCAATAAATCGTTCACATGGCCGTATTGATTCCGAATCCCTCCTTTATCCTGAATCGATTTCGGATAAAAAACAATTAACGGATTTCGTGTTCCGCCCTCTGCGTGCGCATCTTGCTTCCAATATTTAAATGGTGTATTGGCAGCTTGAGCCCACCCTAAAGGATAGTTTCCATTGGTGGCTTGAGGAGTGCCGATCAGATCGAAATTTGCCAGATTGACCTTGAGCGCCTCCTCTTCGCTCAGATCTTGTTGCAGGGCAGCTGTCGGTGAGCGCTTGATGGTACCGTATAAAGTTCCTTCTTTACTGGCTCCGTTATCTCCGAGAATGACAAAAATTAACGTATTATCCAACTGATTGATCTCTTTTAGGTGATTCACTAAACGACTTACTTCATAATCGGTATAAGTTAAATAGCCTGCATAGACTTCAAAAAAGCGAGCATATACCTTTTTCTGGTCAGCCGATAACTTGTCCCAGTCTTTGATATTGGGATTTCGTGCAGGCAAGTTGGCATTAGCCGGTATGATACCCAATTCCTTTTGCCTTTTAAATACTTGTTCTCGGTAATGATCCCAGCCCTTATCAAATTTTCCTTTATATAAATCTCGCCATTTAGCTTCCACCTGATGCGGTGAATGCGTAGCTCCCGGGGCATAATACAAAAAGAAAGGCTTATCCGGGGCAGCGCTTTTCTGTCGGTCGATAAAGCTGATCGCTTTATCGGTTATCTGCTCGCTCAAATGCTTGCCATTGGGCGTGACGTGTGCATTGTCTTCTACTAAATCCGGTTCATATTGGTCTGTTGCCGACCCAAGAAAACCAAAAAAATGTTCGAAACCCTTACCGGAAGGCCATCGGTCAAAAGGGCCTGCATCCGTTGCGTCCTGATCAGGTGTCAATCCGTACTTCCCCACGGCGAAAGTGCTGTAACCCTGTTCTCTTAATATTTCGGCGATGGTACCTTTGTCAGCAGGTATTCGGCCATCCCAGCCCGGAAAGCCAAATGCTGACCATCGGTGGGAGAAACCACCCTCATGTACACGATGGTGATTACGGCCTGTTAGAAGAGCCGCTCGCGTGGGCGCACAGATGGCTGCGGTATGGAAATTGGTATAACGCAAACCATTGTTCGCTAAACTGTCAAAAGTTGGGGTATTAATTAAACCACCGAACGTACTGCTTGCTCCAAATCCAACATCATCCAATAAAATCCAGATGACATTTGGCGCGTTCGAGGGGGCTTTTATGGGGTCTACCCAAGATTCCTTTGAATTCGCATAATTGGTGCCAACAACACCTTTAAAAGGTTCTTGCTGTTGCGTGATATTTTGCCCCTGTACTGCCGAGAGCGTACCTAGCAAAAAGAGAGAAGTATTGATTATTTTCTTCATAATAATAATTGATTATTGGGAGTCATTTTATCTTGCATATACAATGTTTTTAAAAACCGGGGTTTTGTGTTAGCAAATGATTGTTGTCGATTTCTGATTGCGGAATAGGGTATAATTGATGTTTCTCTGCAGCGTTAGTCTTACCCACCTTATGTAGACTTTTTACAAAAACACTGTTGCCCGAAGCATCTTTCTCTCTGATCAGATCAAACCAACGTTGATATTCATATACTAACTCCAGCCTTCGATCAAGGTAAACCGAATCGCGAAATTGATCCTTGGTGAGGCCAGGTGTCAAATCGGGTAGTCCCGCTCTCCTTCGCACGCGATTGATCGACTGATACGCTTTAAGGGTAGGGCCATTCTGCTCATTTTCTGCTTCGGCATGAATCAATAAAAGTTCCGCATACCGAATAATAGGTACATTGGCGGCTGATTCACTTGGGACAGCCGTGGAATTGGGATCCCACCATTTATGAAAAAACGGCGTCGAATCTCCCGGTACGGCGGGGTTGTTAAGCGGAAGCGCATATTGACGTCCGTTCGTCGGACTGATGAAACTGGTAACAAAAGTGACAGATCGGCGTTTATCGGATGGTTTATACAATTTATAGATACTGAAAAAATTATCGCTACCTTCTTTATAATAACGTACCATATGCGCATAGTTCCCTCGCAATCCCGGAACACCGCTCAATATGGCACGTGGATTTTCATTATTACCCTGATTAAGGGAATTTGACTTAAACTGGGCTGAAAAGATGTGTTCCTTCCCATTTTTAAAATCGGGAAGAAATACCTCGGCATAGTTTTCGAAAAGATCGTATCCGTAATTTCCGGTACCACCATCTTGGGCAGAGAGCACTTCTTCAGCTGTTAGCACGGCATTGGCATAATTGTCCTCCAGCTTCAATGGTAAAGATGCTTCCGTTAAATAAACTTTTGCCAATAAAGCTTTCGCAGCGCCAGCCGTTGCCCGGCCGATATCGGGCGCTGCATAGCGATCCGGCAATACTTCCGCAGCTTCCTTTAGGTCCTTTTCAATCTGTGCGTAGACCGCTGTGCTAGGTGTCCGCGCAATTGCATAATCGTTGGCATCAATATAGGTTTCATAACTAAGTACTAATGGAACGTCGCCATACAAGCGAACGAGATTAAAGTAGTATAAGGCACGTAAGAATTTTGCTTCGGCCAGTAACCTGTTTTTTAAACTGCTGTCGAAATCTATGTTGGGGATTTTTGCTAAAGCCACATTGGCACGCTTAATAGCCGCATAATGCTGCTGCCAGATTTCATAAATTCGGAGATTGGTAGATGAGTGGGCCAGAACGGAAAGTGACCGTACATCCGGGTTCGTCGCTCCAGGGCCTGGATCCTCATCATCACCGGCCATGTTCATCCCGGTATTAAATAAGGTGTTGTAAGGTGTTTGAACAGAAGATCCGCCCGAGTTAAGAAAAAAATATACCGCGTTTACCGCATTGAGTGCATCATCCTGTGTCTTATAAAACTGATCTTCCGATATAACGGAGGCGGGCTCCTCTTCCAGAAATTTCTTGCAAGAAGAAAAACTAAGTCCGATAATGAGTATTAAGATATAGCTAAGAATTTTCATATTTCACGCGTTATTTATAATGTCAATGAGAGTCCAAGTTGAAAAGATCGACTATTAGGGTAAACACCTTGGTCAATTCCCTTATTAATTAAAGATTGTTCGTTTAAGCTCACCTCCGGATCAAAGCCCGTATAGTCGGTCCACGTCCATAAATTTTGTGCTGATACATAGATGCGAAGTGAATCGAAGCCGGAATTTCCAAAAACTCGTTTAGGTATGGTATATCCAAATGATAGATTTTTCAAACGGAGGTAAGTTGCGCTTTCAATAAAGCGGTCGGAAATGGTAATTGCCGGGTCTTGAAAAGCAGCCTTTACATCCGTATCGGTGTGGTTAGGCGTCCAGCGGTTTAGCAGCACTTTGGACGCATTTACATAACCGGTACCTAGTTCCAAATTAGCCCGATTGGCATTGTAAATTTTCCCGCCTACAGAACTCTGAAAGAAAACGGATAAATCGAAACCTTTATAAGAAAAGTTATTGGTAAATCCGGCCGTGAATCCAGGTTGATTGGAGATTACAACCCGATCCCCTGCCTGTGTAATTTGGCCATCACCGTCAATATCCTTATATTTTTGTCCACCTGGATTTTTGTTTTGTTGCGGTGTTAGGGGCGTGTCGCCTTCTTGAATGATGCCATCGGTTTGGTAAACGATAAAAGAGCCCAATGGATAGCCTACCTTAGCAATGGAGGGTTGTGAGATTACCGGAATAATTTGATCGACGCCCTCTCCCAAGTCAAGAATCTTGTTTGTATTTTTAGCGAAAACCAAGATAGATTTCCAGGTAAAATCTCCGATCAAATTATTCGAGTTGACATATACCTCTATTCCTTGATTAGACACCGCCCCTATATTCTGATAGATGGTGGATGCTTGTCCGCCTCCGAACTCGGCTAAGCCTGACGTCCCGGGCACGGTACGGCTTAGGAGCAGATCGGTCGTTTTTTTATAATAGTAGTCTGCAACTAAACTGATCCGATTGTTAAAAAAACCTACGTCAATTCCACCGTCAAATTGAAAGGTCTTCTCCCAGCCCAAATCCGGGTTTGGGACCGTGATAGGTGCGAAACCGTGTACGGTTGTATTTGAGAAATTATATCTAAAGTAACTCAATCGCGATAGCGACTGATAGGACGGGATATTTTGGTTGCCTGTTGTACCCGCGCTTAAGCGCAATTTAAGTTGGCTTATCTGTTTTACATTCTTAAAGAATGCTTCATTACTCACATTCCAACCAAACGCCGCTGAAGGGAAATATCCCCATTTATTCCCAGCCCCAAACTTAGAGGATCCATCAGCCCTAAACGTTAGGGTGAATAGATATCGACTGTCATAAGCATAGTTCACTCTTGCCAGATAGGAGGCAAGCGACCATTCATTGGCAATCGAGCTCGGTGTTCTATTGGTTACGCCCGTCCCTAAATTGTTAAAGCTAAAGGCATCGGTCGCAAATCCAGCTGCTTCCGCAACGGTGCCTTCACTGTTCGATTGCTGTGCGGTAAACCCTACCACGGCATTGATCCTGTTCTTTTCACCGATCACCTTGTCGTAACTTAACGTGTTTTCGTTTAACCAGTTGGAGGTAAAAACAGAGCCGACTTGTGCCAAGCCACCTAAATCCAAACCTTCGGCGGTGGTTTTTGGTAAATAACGATTCTGTTTATTATCGACAATGTCGACACCTATCAGCACTTTCGCTTTTAATCCTGTAATGATTTCATATTCACCCGCGATATTCCCCAGCAAGCGATTGGTTTTTGTTTCATTTAACTGATTGTATAGGGAGTTGATAGGGTTCTGTAAACTTGATTCGAAAGGACTATAAATTACATACGAACCGTCGTCCTGATAGATGGGAAGGGACGGGGGGGTCAATAATAAATTAGCGACAACTGCTGTTGGGGCAACATCGGCTTTCGACTGGCTTGCTGAAATATTGCTTGTAAACTTTAATTTTTCATTGTAGTCGTGGGCAACATTTATTCGTCCGGATATTCTTCTAAATCCGGTGTTTTGTAGAATCCCATCTTGATCAAAATAGTTGCCTGAGATAGCTAACCGGGTTTTTTCGCTCCCTGCTAAAATAGACAAATTGTGGTTTTGAATAGGCGCTTCCCGAAAAGCGGCCGCCTGCCAGTCGGTCCCCACGCCACTCGTATCTAATGAATAGCCCGACACCGCTGGGAGCGAAGCTGATTTACCTGAGTTAACGGCCGCATCCTTTCGCAACTGCCACCATTCCCCCGCGTTCAATAAAGGGATGGTTTTTATCACCTCCTGGAAGCCATAGTACCCATCATAATTTATAGAAGATTTATTCCGACTTCCACTTTTAGTAGTGATAATCACCACGCCGTTAGCGCCCCTCGATCCGTAAATCGCAGTTGCCGAAGCGTCTTTCAATACATCAATAGACTCAATGTCAGAGGTGTTAATGGTAGATAAAGGGTTTATTTTGGAACCCGTAGTGACGCCGGCGTCGTTTAGTGAATAGTCGTTATTAAGCGGGAAGCCGTCTATAACATATAAGGGATCACTGCCGGCCGTAATGGAGTTATTCCCCCTTATCTGCACACTCACTCCGCCGCCTGGCTGACCAGAGGTTTGCGTAACAACCACGCCCGGTACAGATCCTTGTAATAGGCGCTCCGGAGAAGCGACAGGTTGGCTCTTTAGCTCTGCCGGAACAGAAGCAACCGATCCCGTCAGGTCACCACGTTTTTGTGTACCATAACCTACCACTACCACGTCTTCCAATTGGTTGAAGTCGGGCTCTAGTCCAATGGCTATTGGACTTCCCGTTGCAATAACTTTCTTAACTTTATAACCAATATAGTTAATGATAAGTGTATAGGGGAACTTTTGTCCGGTGATAAAATTGAATTTCCCATCGCCATCCGTACTAGCTTTATGGGTGGTTCCTTCAATCGAGACAGTGGCGCCCGGGAGTGGCTCTTTCGAGTTACTATCAAACACTTTTCCATCCAGTGTGGAATTGATCAAAGGCTTTGTAACCTGTGCACATAGATTTCCGCTTAAAAATAAAAGAAGAGTTGACAAAAATAGTTGCCATAAATTTTTGTGGAACGGAAAAACAAGCCTATATAGTTTAGCAAAATGATTAATCATTGTATATTATTGTTAGTTGCATACAGCTTCGTAATCGACACGAAGTGATTAGGAAAAGCAAAAGATGAAATCGTTAGAAAATGGAATAATTTGCGGAGATGGGTTGTTAGCAACAACAGGAATAGCACATGGCTGATTGCATAGAATGGATCGTAAAGGCGGGACTATTTAGGCGTTTTTTAATGACCTCTTCCTTCTTTAAGGGCGTTCTTTGTTCAATTGTATTCATTTGTATGTTTTTGCTGATTTTAATAAATAGACTACTTATTTAGTAGACATTAAACTCAACACAAATATACAGGCATGGAACATGCATCGTTAGGAATAAAAACTTCCTATTTAGGCTATAAATTTTACCTATTTGGCCTAAGATCGCTTATGTAATGCTAAAAATCTACTTCAATTCCGAAACGCTTTTTTAATGCTTGTTTTGCGGCATGGTATCCACACATCCCATGCACACCTCCACCGGGAGGCGTTGAAGAAGAACAAATATAAATGTCTTTCGCAGGCGTGCCGTAGGGCGACCACCTCAAAGCGGGTCTGGTATATAATTGTTTAAGATCCATTACGCCTCCATTGATGTCGCCACCTATATAGTTTGGATTGTAGATTTCATAGGCATGTGTATTCATGCATTGCTTGGCAATTATTTGATCTTTAAATCCCGGAGCATATCGTTCTACTTGTTGTTCAATAGCCATGGTCATATCAACAGTTGAACCGTTTGGGACATGGCAATAGGCCCAGGCAATTTGATGATTCCCCATTACGCGGGTGGTATCGAACAAACTCTGTTGGGCAAGCAGTACAAAAGGTCTCTCCGGATGTTTCCCTTCCCAGACTTGTCGTTCTGCATGGGCAATTTCCTGTAGACTATTACCGAGATGTACAGTGCCGGCTTTTCTGCATTGCTCTGACTGAAAGGGTATAGGACCGTCAAGCAACCAATCAATTTTAAAAACACCCATCCCATAGCGATATCTGCCAAGTTGTCTCCGATAGGAGGCATGGAATCGATCCCCTGCAATTTGTATCAATTGCTTTGGCCCTAGATCAAAAAGAAATGCTCGGGCCGTAGGAAGCTTTTTAAGCGAGTCTACATAAAAACTTGTTTCAATGTCCCCGCCAATCGACTTAAAATAAGAAGCCAAGGCATTGGCTATTTGCTGCGATCCGCCTCGGGGAATAGGCCAACCTCCGGTATGACCGGCGATAGATAGCACCAATGCCACCGCCGATGTAGTCATATAATCTAAGGGCAACATGGAGTGAGCCGCCATACCTGCCCATAGAGCTTTCAGTTCTTCGGTTTGAAAGCGTTTTGCGAGTTGCGTTGCCGATAGAAGTGCGTTCTTGCCAAAACGTATGAGCGGGAAAGGATTCGAAGGTATATGAAAAGGGGCTAATAAGTCGCTGATCAGTGTGGGCCATAACTTTGTTAAGGGTTTAAATAAATGAATGTAGGCGTTTTTATCTGTATTGAACTGACCGGATGTTTGCTCTAGTGAAGAAAAAAGCCCTACAGCCTTCCCTCCGTCTAGGGGATGAGCCGCCATAATCGGCGGATTTATGTAAGTTAACCCATGCTGTTCAAGAGGTAACCTCTTGAAAAAGGGAGATTGAAGTGCCATCGGATGTATAGCAGAACATATATCATATATATTTCCTGAATCCATAAATTGTGCGGATCGTAGGCCGCCTCCTATTGTTTCCTTCGCTTCTATCAGTAAAACTTCCAATCCGGCTTTCTGCATGGTGATGGCTGCTGCCAACCCATTGGGGCCGGAACCCACCACAATCGCATCGTAAGAATCCCTTGTCATCTGTAAATAATTAGTTCGTTCGTGTTTGTTTTATTTATGAACCCTTTGTGGTTTAAACACAACCGGATATTGTAAATTACGTGAATAAATTTACATTCCACTGTGTGATGAACATGAAATTTTAAACATGGAGGTTCCTCTTTTATAAAGATAGATGCATGGAATATAAATTTCGAAATGGCAGCGGTAAGCAATAGGCGTTAGACTTGCACAGGCCGCCTCATTATCACCGTGGCAAATTTTATTTAGTATTTAAAAATCGGATCTGTTACTTTTGTAATATTAATTTAGAAAGTGTTATGGGATTACGTATAAAATTTAGGTATATGTTGACCTGTTGTTTGTACGCTTTGTATCTACAAGGGTGTGCAATGGCCACACAGGAAGAAGGACCTTTGACGGCCAAACAGTATCAACAAAAACTAAAAGATAACTCCTCTGAGACTGTTCAGTTGATCGACGTGCGGACTGCTGATGAGTTTGCGGATGGACATCTTGAGCATGCGCTTAACATTGATATTAAGGATAATGATTTCGACAAAGAGCTTAGTCGTTTGGATCGGACAAAGCCTGTATTTGTATACTGCCTGGGAGGAAGTAGAAGTGCAAAGGCAACGGCAACATTAAAAGAGCTTGGATTTAAGGAAATATACGATTTAAAAGGTGGTATTATGGCCTGGAAAAATGAAAATTTGCCTGTAACACCCGGAGAGAAGCCAGTGAAGAAAGACTTATTCACCAAGACAGATTTTGACAAGATTTTGCATGAAAACAAAGTTGTTCTGATTGATTTTTATGCAGATTGGTGTATCCCTTGCAAGGAGATGGAACCGACTTTGAAAAAATTAGCTAAGGAGTATGAAGGAAAGGTGTTCATTTATCGGTTAAATATTGATCAAGCCAAGGCTTTGACCCGTGCGATGAAGGTGGAGGGAATACCGGTTTTTCATCTTTATAAGCAAGGAAAGTTAGTAAAGGAAGCGCAAGGCTTTCAGCAAGAAGAGCAATTGAGAAATTTATTGAAATCTATATAAATAATTCAATCGATACAAAGGGAAACGTTACATTTCCCTTTGTATCGATTGAATCGAGTATTAAAAATTGGTTCCTTCTTTATCCCACCAAAGACGGGTCCCGCCATTGTCGGGGCCTCCTAAAAGTTGGATGGCTTTTTGAACCTCAGCAGCATTTGTATTGTATTCGTTCTGAGGGAAAGGTAGCCTCCTAATCTGTACTTCAGTATCGATCAGGCCTCCACTGTTATTAACAACCACCGGGAAAATCCTCGGATAGCCGGTCCGTCTAAATTCACTCCAAGCTTCCTGACCTTCAGGAAAGATAGCTAACCATTTCTGTGTGATAATGCGCTCCAGTTTTTCTTCTGCTGTCGCGCCTTCGTTCCATTGTACGGTAATGGTTGTCGGTGCGGGGGCATTATTGCGGCTGTTCCGAGGGTCAACATAGGCAATAGGTGTATTGGTGTTATTTTGTATATAAGCGTTGGCTCCTTGTACACCCCATTGACTAAAGGAGCTTTGGATGCCCTGTTCATAAAGAGCCTGTACGGATCCACCGGCATTGGCCCATCCCCGAAGAGCGGCTTCTGCTCTTAGGAAATATACTTCAGCGGCGGTCATCAACATCGGTGCGGTACTTGCGCTAAAGGTAGGCGTACCATCGTTTATGTTGAGCGAAGAATAACCGATATAGGCGTCTTTCGTTAGCCCCGCAGCACCTGCCCGAATCCCTTTGTACTGACCGGTTATGACCTTGTCGGTTGCCTTGTCCATGTATTTGGCTATGCGCGGATCTTTATAGCCCACCATATAAGATTCCAGGGAGGCATTGATTCGGGTATCCCCCCAGTTTTTAGCTATAAAGTAAAGTGGGTTGGAAAAATTGGCATCCGATGGAACCGTTATGCGGAAATTATCGGCGTTATTGTCGATGACACCGCCATTGGCGGGATCCAGTGCCTTTTCAGCTTCGGTTTGCGCCAACTGAGGGTTTGCTTTTACGATACGCATCGCCAAACGTAAACGGAGCGAGTTGGCCAGACGAAGCCATTTTTGGAAGCGTGTTTTGTTATCAACTCCTTGGTAGACCAGGTCTGCCTCCCCGATATTCGCAGGCACCTGTGTTGTGTCGGTACCGTTATTGAAGGTTAATAATAAATTACGTGCCGTATCGAGTTCCAGAAACAGACGTTTATAAATATCTTCCTGACTATCATAGGGAATACTGCCGGTAATACCTACACCGCTGTATGGAATAGGGCCGTAGATATCAGTTACACGGCTGGTTGCTTCTGCCTTTACTACCAGGGCGGCTGCCCATACTGCCGGATATGTTTCTGCAAGGCCGTTGTTTTTAAGCTTATTCAGCGAATTCAGAACGTTTACATAAAGCACTTTGAAAGGTTCACCGTTCCAGCCGTTGACCATCGCATAATTGAGGTTGTTCTGTCCGCTGTTAAAAGGTGTGGGTGACATAAAATAGCCACTGTAAACATCGGCATTCAGATTCTGCTGCACCTGGTACGAATTCGGATCGCCGCCACCTGAAAAATTATAGATAGACATTTGCGCCTGACGGAAGAAAATTTCCAGATCCTGACCATTCGGCTTCAGATCTTCATCCGAAACGCCGGTATTATTGGTGTTGAGATCCTCAAAATCTTTTGTACAGCTGCTAAATCCGATCGCCAACGCTGTAAAAAGGACCATATATTTATTCAAAATTTTTGTCGTATTCATTAGAAAGTTGCATTTAGTGTTAAACCATAGCTGCGTGTAGCGGGCATCATGAAGATATCCAGACCGCTCAATGTATTGCCGGTTGACATCGTTACCTCGGGGTCAAAAGGAGCCTTTTTGTAGAAATAGATAAGGTTTCTTCCAACGGCTGACACTTTCAGGTTCTTGATAAATCCTTCTTTCAATGGGATGTCATATCCGAGTGTAAGTTCGCGTAGACGGACTACCGTTCCATCATAGATATAATTGCTGGTTACAGGCCCGATACCACCGGTTGAAGTATACCAAACCTGCGGATCGATCATATTCACTGCGTTGCCTTGCGGATCTACACCGTTGATGGATACCCCGCCTGCTAAACGCGCATCGCCGGTCGCCTTTGATACGCCATAACCGTCCATAACGGATTGGGTTACGCACAGGACATCATAGTTGAACTTTCCGTCAATTAAAAATGAAAGCGAAAATTTCTTATAACTTAAATTGTTGTTCCACCCCATTTGCCAGAGCGGATTGGCGTTACCAAGCTTGGTATATTCCGAATTTTTCAAGGGGATGCCGTCCGCGCTGATCATAATTCTGCCCTGATCATCCCGTTGGAAATCCTGCCCGTAGATATCGCCAAAAGAGCCTCCAACTTCAAATTTTGAAGCAAAGTTATTTCTACTTTCACCCGTTAAAGCAAACTCCTGAATGTTATCGGAAAGTTCGATGATTTTGTTTTTGTTATAGGAATAATTCAGGCTCGTTGTCCAGTTGAAATTTTCTGATCGAATGGCATCGAAACTGATGAGTGCTTCAACACCCTGATTCTGGATGTTTCCTGCATTGATTGCGTAGGTGTCATAGAATGAAGCCTGACTGGCGGCAATTTTAAAGAATTGATTTTTTGTGTTCGTCTTGTAATAGGTTAAGTCTACCCCCAAGCGGCTATCAAAGAATTTCCATTCCGTACCGATTTCCAACGAGTTGGTAATCTCCGGTTTCAACTCTTTCAGGAAGGTAGTGGTGTTCATTCCGATTACACCGTATGGATTCAATGTGTTCAACAGATAGGTAGTATATGGAGGAAGATCATTACCGACCTGGGCGTACGAACCACGGATTTTCGCGAGATTGATAAAATCCGGGAAGTTGAGTTTTTCATTCAGGGCAAGTCCCAAACCTACAGACGGGTAGAAGAAGGAGCTGTTATTCGTGAAACTCAATGTACTCGACCAGTCGTTTCTCGCGGTAAGATCCAAAAATACCCAGTTGTCATAGGACAGGTTCGCACTGGCAAATATAGATTGCAATTGCCTTCTATTTCTGGCTAGGGTGCTGATATTTGGTGTTTCGGAGTTTTGCATGGTAAACACATTAGCGGTTGATAAACCGGCCGTGCCGCTGTTGTAATTTGACCCTTCTGTTTTCCAATCAGTAATGCTTGTACCTACTACACCGGTAATGCTTAGTTTATCCGCCACCTGGAAGTTCATGTTGGCGATCAAATCGGCATACTGTTGCGTAATTGTGGTATTTGTATAATTATAGGCGCCACCCGGGCGAGCTAAAATGTTATGTGTGCCGGCAAAGATCTTTGTTTCGTATACTTCACTGGTACGATCAAGACTTCCGCGTGCCTGAACAGAAAGCCAGGGAGCCACTTTGTATTTGGCGCTGGCATTCAGTAATAACCGGTTTCTGTTCGAATAGTTCTGGTTGCGGTTAACAATCCACCAAGGGTTCTGTTGAGTGGTTTCGCTGTCCGAAAGAAATGGCCAGTTCTGATCATTCAGGTTTTTCTGTGCGTTGAATTGCTCAAAGGTCTTATAAGGGGCAATATCCATGCCCCGTGGAAATAGGTACAATCCTACCATCGGATTGAAATAGAAGCCCGTTTGCGGTGCATTATCCAACTTCTGGGAGATGTAGTTCGCACCGGCCGAAACCTGTAGTTTGTCGTCCAAAAAATTAGCCGTTTCCTTAAAGTTGAGGTTATGTCTACTTAGGTCGTTGTTGGGCTGTATACCCTTTGCCTGTGTATTGGCATACGAAAAATAGGTCTGCATTTTATCATTGCCGCCAGACAGGCTCAGCGAGTTTGTTAGATTACTTCCTGTTCGCAGAAACGCAGACACATTATCGTACTTCCTGCTGTCAGTTGCGGCACCCCAGCTGTTTAAGGAAGAGGTATTGGAAACCCCATCCATTCCCTGGCCGAAGCTGTTCTGGAATTCAGGCGTGTAAGCTGCTCGATCTATTAAAGCGCTGGAAGAGAAGTTAATGACCGCTCTGCCGGATTTACCGGATTTGGTAGTGATCAGAATAACCCCATTTGCTGCCTGACTGCCATATAAAGCGGCCGCTGAGGCACCTTTCAGGACTGATATGTTCTCAATATCCTCTGGATTAATTGTAGAAATGGGATCTCCGGGATCACGTTCACCTCCGAACACATTCCCCGGTTGTGCACCGGTTGTATTGTTATTAATAGGCACACCGTCTATCACATATAATACCTGATTGTTTCCGGAGGCCGATTTGTTCCCACGGAGTACAACTTTGGCCGAACCTCCCGGTCCGGACGAGCTAGGAGCAATATTAACACCCGCCACTTTACCATTCAGCGTATTAATGAGATTCGGGCTTTTTGCTTTATTTAATTCCTCAGCACCGACCTGTTGGGTGGAATAGGTCAGCGATTTTTGCGCCCGGTTAATACCAAGTGCAGTTACTACCACACCTTCAAGCTCTTGTGCCGAAGCGGTTAGCGTAATATTTAAGGTAGTGGTCTGCGCATTGATCGGCATCGTTCTGGCGTCATACCCAATAGAACTGATACTTAAAGAGCTGGCATTTTCGGGTACATTTAGCTGAAATTTGCCATTGACATCAGTTGATGTAGCGATATTGGTTCCGACCACTTTAATAGTTGCTGCGATAATAGGAGATTGATCCTGTGCATCGGTTACTGTACCCGTTAGTTGTCGTGTTTGTGCAAATGCACTCAAATGGGGCATAGTTAACATTAAAATCGCAAAAAACAGCGATTTCAATGAACACAACGTTTGGTTATTGATTTTCATTGGAATGAATTTGTTTTTTAATGGCAATGAAGCTTGCATAAATTATTCATTTGCATTTGTTTATTCATTTCGTGTCTAATCCAAAGGTGTTATTCATGAACATTTATGTTCAATGGTATCATGAGCTCATGTCACTCGGTTCGTGCTACCTTCGGCGGTTCAATGACATTCATGAACTCACTACGTTCAGTTATTTACTGTCTTCAGTATTGCAATTTATGCAGGTTTCATCTGTGTTACATTTTATGATATAAAAGTTCTTTCGATAAAGCCTCACGCTTTACCGTTGCATTCCCGCCTGTGCTATATTTGGCAGGTCCAGTTTATCATAATCTTAGGTTTGAAGGGTTATCGCCTCAACGGGAGGGGGATTCGTATGAGGTGCAAACGTGTAAAAAGTTGAAACAGGTAAAAGGGTATATTGCCAGTTGGTTGCTGACAACAAATAGAGATTAAATTGGGTGAATCTCAGTTTTGAAAAATAGTTAGCCATGTGTGATAATAAAACGCCATACATAATCTTTTCGCATCAACGGTTCCGTGCACGCAGAAAGAAATCTCAGAAAAGTAAAATGTGTTTGTTTTAGTATGTTGTTAAAAGCTTTTAGCAAGCATACGGTTCAAAGGTAGGATTTAATTTAATAAGTACGAATACGGGTCTCGTTTTTTGAGAAAATAACGAGAAATGTTACAAAGATAAATCCTTTACGGCGCTCAGGTTGAGAATAAAAATGATTGGGTAAAGGATTTATCCTTTATTTACTCTTCTAAATGTGCGTCTACAGCAATATTTGTATTTAACAATTTAGAGATGGGACAGTTCTTTTCTGCATCGGTTACCAATTCATCTAACTTCGTTTTAGGAATACCGGGGATTTTTGCCCGAACCGTTAGAAAAGAGCTCGTAACGCTTCCGTCCTTTAATTCGATGTTACAGGTAGTTTCCAACTTTTCTACTTCAAAACCTGCCGCATCAATGTTAAAGGCAAGTTTCATGGTAAAACATCCGGCATGAGCTGCCGCGACGAGTTCTTCCGGATTGGTGCCTTTTGCATCTTCGAAACGGGTTTTATAGGAGTAAGGAGTTTCCTCAAGTACATTACTTTGTGTGGTTAGTGTGCCATTTCCTTCTTTTCCTGTTCCTTGCCAAACGGCCGTTGCGCTTCTTTTCATTTTAAAATTGTCTTAATTTTTCTATAAAGTTTGATTAACAACAAATATAATGCAGTTTTGTTTCTTTCAAAGAAGTACATAAGGTCCGATCTTGAGCAAGGTGGAAGCTTCGAACGAATTAATTATTTACAGATGAAATCGAGATGTAAACCGGACGCATATTAAAATAAATAATAGGATGAAATTGAATTTATTACGTTTTGTTTTTCTTTCTTGTTTAAGTATGTTGACTTTGACGGCCCAAGCCCAGAAAATCGATAAAGAATTTCGAAGTTTTTACAAGGGGCTTCAGCGAAATATAGAGACGGATAGAGTGGATGCGATAACAAATATCGTACATTTTCCTTTACAAACGATTTATTGGGTAGACGAGCTGAATAACCTAAGTGAAGAAGAAAAGCGAGATGGTTTATTAGAGTCTGAGGATTTTGATCGTTATCGATCGGTTATCTTCAATGAAGATGTAAAGCGAATAATTCCCCGGCGACAAGTGGAGCAAGTGCAGCAAATTGATATTGAATCGAGTGGCGACTATTATAAAAGGCTTGCTGAATTAATTGACCCTGGTAGTACGTTGCTGGAACTGTACTGCCAATACGGAGAATATGATACAGTAGGAGATAATTATTTTGCTTTTGTATTTGGCAAAGTCAATGGCGAATACCGGATACTTGCCTATTATACGGACACAAGAGTTAAAGAGTAGGGGGTTAAAATACCCCCTGTATAATTCTTTTGGTCGGTTCCGGGTTACCCATTGTGTAAAAATGCAATACAGGTGCTCCCATTTTTATAAGGTCTTTACACTGCTGGATCATCCATTCAATGCCAACATCTTTTACCTCTTTTTCACTTTTGCAGGCTTGTACGGCCTTGCTTAACTCTAAAGGTATATCCAAATGGAAAACCTTCGGCAGGCTTGTAAGCTGTTTACTGGTGGTAAGGGGCTTTAATCCCGGAATAATGGGGATGTTAATATCGTTAGCACGGCATTTATCAACAAAGGCTTTATATTTATTGACATCAAAGAACATCTGGGTCACAATAAAATTGGCGCCTAGATCCACTTTTTGTTTCAGGTATTGGAAATCAGTTTCAAGGTTCGGCGCTTCGAAATGCTTCTCTGGATATCCCGCCACCCCAATGCAGAAATCGGTCTTCTCAGTATTGTCCATATAGTCATGCAAGTATTGACCATTATTCATGTTAACGACGTGTTGTAGCAGATCGGATGCATAGGCGTGGCCTCCGGGAGTTGGCACAAAGGAGCTTTCGCTTTTTCGTGCATCGCCACGTAGTACAAGAACGTTATCAATACCTAAAAATTGTAAATCAATTAAAGCATTTTCCGTTTCTTCTTTTGTAAATCCACCACAGATAAGATGTGGTACGGCATCTACCTTGTATTTATTCATAATAGCTGCACAGGTTGCAACGGTACTTGGCCGTTTGCGATATGCCACCTTTTCCAGCAAACCGTTTGGATGTTGCTTGTAAATATAGTCTTCTCTTAAATAAGTAACATCGATAAAAGGGGGATTGAACTCCATTAAGGGATCAATGGTATTAAAGATGCCTTGAATACTTTGCCCTTTGATGGGAGGGAGCAGTTCGAAGGAGATGAGGGTTTTGTTTTTCGCGTTTGAGATATGATCTGTTATTTTCATTAATTGGTTATTCGTTGTTAGTTATTTGTTGATCGTTTAAATTTCGATTTAGCTTCAGAAAGCCTCTATAATATCTTATGAACCCGTTAAGTAATTTCTTGCATTTTTCGACTAGATGTAAGCAAAAATTAAGATGTTCTTGGCATAAATATGTTAAATCAAAAGATAATATTAATTGTGTTTCTAATTCGTAAAGTGAGCCTCTAGCAATATAAAAGAATTGTAAGCTATCTTTTGGACTGTTTCTGCCACATCCTTCAGCGATATTGGATGGAATTGAAACAGCACTTCGTTGAATCTGGTTTGTTATTCCGTATTGTTCTTCTTTAGGAAAGTTTTTTGTTGCTAGATATATTTCTTTTACTAGTCCTCTGGTCTCTTTCCATACGTCGAGTTCAGTATAAGGTTTGTTGCCACTTTTCATTTTAATGTTCTTATTTTGGTTAATTTGTATTTATGTATCGCTCAAAATAATCATTATGCAACTTTTTTACACTAATAACTTTTAGTTAGGTTAACCAACAACCAATAACTAACAACTAATAACCAATAACTAACACCAACAACCCGCAACTAATACCCCAAATTCGGGCCCAACCATCTTTCAACGACCTCTACCGTTTCATTCTTCCGTTTGGCATAGTCTTCTATTTGATCTTTTCCTAACTTCCCAACACCGAAGTACCTGGATTCAGGATGGGAGAAATAGAAACCGCTAACGGCAGCGGTTGGATGCATGGCTAAACTTTCGGTTAGGTAAATGCCGGTGTTCTCTTCGGCATCTAAAATATTGAAAAGCGTAATTTTCTCTGTATGTTCCGGACAGGCAGGGTATCCTGGTGCCGGGCGGATTCCGGCATATTGTTCCTTGATCAACTCTTCATTACTAAGTTGTTCATCGCTGGAATAACCCCAGTATTCTTTGCGCACCATTTCGTGCATCTTTTCGGCGAAAGCTTCAGCCAGTCGATCAGCCAAGGCTTTTACCATAATGCTGTTATAATCGTCATAATTCTTTTCATATTGGGCGACAAGTTCATCACAGCCAATACCGGTGGTAACGGCAAAGCCTCCCCAATA
Organism: Olivibacter sp. 47; assembly: GCF_030372825.1. NCBI lineage: Bacteria > Pseudomonadati > Bacteroidota > Sphingobacteriia > Sphingobacteriales > Sphingobacteriaceae > Olivibacter > Olivibacter sp. 47. The sequence goes on along the minus strand of NZ_JAUCNR010000001.1, from coordinate 1,698,621 downwards.
ATCATTTACGCGACTGCCGACCGGAGCAATAAAATCCGATAAGGCATAATAGGGTTGGTCTTTTGCTTTTTCCGCCTGCTGACGTAAGGTATGGATCCGTGTTAGTATTTCCTTTCGCTCTTCATCCTTATATAAAACGATATCATCGCCAGTAGCGTTAGCCGGCCAAAAGCCAATCACACCTTTAGCGGTTAACAATTTGTTGGAGACGATTTCTTGTAATAACTTTTTCGCATCATAAACAGTTTGCTTGCTTCTGTACCGACGGTTTTATCGGTTAAAATACGAGGATAGCTGCCGCGTAGCTCCCACGTATGGAAGAAGGGAGTCCAATCGATATAAGGTAATAAATCGTCAAGCGGAAAGTCATCAAACACCTTAGTGCCTAAAAAGGCGGGTTTGGGAGCTTGGTAGCTTTCCCAATTAATTTGAAATCTCTTTGCTCTCGCTTCTTCAATAGGTACTAGCTTTTTCTCCGATTTCTTTCGAAGGTGATTCTCTCTGGCTTGATCGTATTCGGCGCGAATAGTGGCAGCATAACTCTCTTTACTTTCCGGGTTGAGTAAGTTACTGGCAACGGTAACACTACGGGAAGCATCTAATACATGCACAATGGTGCCCGAATAATTAGGAGCGATTTTTACGGCTGCATGAATACGGGATGTGGTGGCCCCTCCGATCATAATCGGAATTTTAAAACCTTCTCGTTCAGCTTCTTTGGCAACATGCACCATTTCATCAAGGGAGGGTGTGATAAGACCACTCAAACCTATAATATCAACTTGGTGTTTTCGGGCTTCGTCCAATATTTTTTGGCTAGGTACCATAACGCCTAAGTCGATTATTTCAAAGTTGTTGCAGGCTAGGACCACGCCGACAATGTTTTTTCCAATATCATGCACATCCCCCTTTACCGTAGCCATCAGAATCTTGCCCGCATTTTTTCTGTCGCCGGCCGAAGGGTTCTTCGCTTTTTCGGCTTCAATGAAAGGCAGTAAGTAAGCAACAGCTTTCTTCATGACGCGAGCCGATTTCACAACCTGGGGTAAAAACATTTTTCCCGCTCCGAAAAGATCGCCCACGATATTCATTCCGTCCATTAATGGACCTTCGATGACTTCCAAAGGACGAGGGTACTTTAGGCGGGCTTCCTCCACATCGTCGTCCAAAAATTCGATAATTCCTTTAACCAACGCATGTGATAATCGCTCTTCAACCGGGCCGCTGCGCCACTCGGCACTTTTTACTTCTGCCTTATCTTTACTTTTAACGGTTTCTGCAAATTCGACTAGGCGCTCGGTAGCATCTTCCCGACGATTGAGTAAGACATCCTCCACATAAGTTAGTAGGGTTGGATCTATTTCTTCGTATACTTCCAACATGCCGGCATTCACGATGCCCATATCTAACCCGGCTTTGATGGCGTGATATAAGAATGCTGCATGCATCGCTTCACGAACAACATTATTGCCTCTAAAGGAGAAAGATATATTACTTACACCGCCACTCACCTTCGCCAGCGGCAGATTTTGCTTGATCCATTGGGTCGCGTTTATAAAGTCGACCGCGTAATTATTGTGCTCTTCTAAGCCGGTAGCAACGGTTAAGATGTTGGGATCAAAAATAATGTCTTGTGGAGGAAAGCCTACCTCATTTACAAGTATATCGTAAGAACGCTTACATATTTCGATGCGGCGTTCGTACGAATCAGCTTGGCCAACTTCATCAAAAGCCATAACTACAACAGCGGCGCCGTAGTGCATAATGGTCGTAGCTCGTTCCTTGAACAAATCTTCCCCTTCTTTCAGAGAAATGGAATTGACGATGCCTTTACCTTGTAAGCATTTCAAACCTGCTTCAATGACTGACCATTTTGATGAGTCGACCATGATAGGAAGCTTGGCAATGTCCGGTTCGGAAGCAATGAGATTCAAGAAGCGGGTCATAGCGGCTTCTGAATCCAACATTCCCTCGTCCATATTGACATCAATTACTTGCGCTCCGCCTTCTACCTGTTGGCGGGCAACTGATAACGCCGCTTCAAAATCGCCGCTGAGAATGAGTTTGGCAAATTTGGGCGAACCAGTTACATTGGTCCGCTCGCCAATATTCATAAAGACGCTATCTGGGGTATAGGTAATGGGTTCTAAGCCGCTTAAACGTAAAAACGGCTCCGGTTTCGGTACTTTTCTTGGTTTTGCTTTCGCCGCTTTATCGGCAATACACCGAATATGTTTTGGCGTGGTACCACAGCATCCACCAACGATATTGACAAAGCCACTTTCAATAAAATCTTCTATTAAGTGCGCAGTTTCGTGCGGTTGTTCGTCGTAACCGCCAAATTCATTTGGTAATCCGGCATTGGGATAAGCGGAAACATAACAGCCCGCTTTTTCTGAAAGCTCTTCAATATGCGGACGCATTTCTTTTGCTCCCAAGGCGCAGTTGAGACCTATACTTAGGATATTTCCATGGTTAATAGAATTAAGGAAAGCCTCTACGGTTTGACCGGAGAGTGTTCTGCCACTGGCATCGGTAATGGTGCCGGAGATCATGATATCGATCGATTCACTGCGTTTACCGGCCGCTTTTAATTCGTTTTCATATTGGATGATAGCAAAAATGGCTGCCTTGGCATTCAGGGTGTCGAAGATCGTTTCAATCAGCAGGATATCAGCACCGCCATCAATCAAGCCACGTACTTGTTCATAATAAGCATTTACTAGATCGTCGAATGTTACTGCCCGATAACCGGGATCGTTAACATCGGGCGACAAGGACGCGGTTCTGTTGGTTGGACCGATTGCACCCGCTACGAAGCGGGGTTTCGCCGGATTTTTGTGTGTAAACTGCGTGGCAGCCTCTTTGGCAATTCGAGCTCCCTCGTAGTTTAACTCATACACCAAAGATTCCATTTGGTAATCTGCCATTGATATTACCTGCGAGCTAAAAGTGTTCGTCTCAATAATATCAGCGCCAGCTTCGAGGTAAGCCTCATGTATCTCTTTTATGATAAGCGGCTGGGTTATGTTCAGTAAATCATTATTGCCTTTTACTTCACAGGGGTGATTTATAAACCGTTCGCCACGGAAATCAGCTTCGCTGAGTCCATAGGGTTGAATCATCGTGCCCATTGCACCATCGATGATCAAAATGCGTTTGTTCAATTCTTCTCTAATACTCATACGGCACTTAAACCATATACAGGTTGTTATCTATCTCCCAAATAGATATTTTATCGTTAAAATGATGCTTGCATTGAGAAAAAGCCTAGAAAATGACTTTTGCTTATCTTTCCCGATATTGAATCAGGTAGAATGTAGCACCTTGTAAGCACAGGTTGCCAAGACTTCGCAGGGTCTAATCCCTCCGTCTTTCTCAATAAGCATTGCAAATGTCGGTAATAATTTGATGATTATCAAATGTTATTTGAATGATGTGGTTAGGCGAATTTTTTAAAATGCTGCTGTCCGGTCTATTGGCCGTCTATTCATCCATAGGGATCATATGTTTAAGTTTCTGACCGGATTGGCTGTCTTTGCAGATTAATTCAATATAATCAACGTTTGGTTTAAAGAGCGAGCCACCATTGATCCGCACAAATATACGTTTAACGATAGCCGGCTTATTGTTAATGGAAGTAAAGGCTTCATATTGTTTGCTTAAAGGGCAATAAGCCAAACGGAAGGGGATGCTTTTACATGAAGTTAAGCGGATTTCGTATTCATTATCGCTTACCTTTTTGTGGTCAATTCCATAGGCAAATTTTCGTTGAATATAGGATAGATCTTTCCGCTCGCCATCTTCTTCATATAAGATCCAATAGGCGCTAACGGGCTCATCTTCGTCAATTTTACCATCTTTTTTGTTCAGCGTATAAACGACCGTGTTCTTGTTGGGATCGCGTTGTAGATAAAATAATTGCTCCTTTTCATTCGGAACCGGCAACTTCGTCTTGTCTACTTGTTTGCTGGAATTGTTGCTGGAATCCTGTGCACATACATGATTGCCATAAAGAGAGGATGCAACCAATAATAAAACAAAAGTCTTCATAGGCCATTGGTTTAATATGATGCTTTAATTTATTATCTTTTTGGATTTAGGAGCAAGCTTTGTACCAAACTTAACGAAAATGTCTTGCATTTGCAAATCCGGAGAAAAGAGCGCTTACAAGCGGGGAAGACGATAGAGAGGAGATGTATTATATGAAAAGCAGTGTCAATTTTCGCTAAACCCGGATTTGAAAGAGTTAGTAGAGCCGTTTCGTTAATTGCTCTTCTACGGCACGAAAGACTTGAATTGGTTTATGGTTACGCCAGCTCATTTCGTCTAGGTGGCCGCCAAAATTGATAAAATAATCGATGTTTGAATTTTTGAATTCATCAATTACGTGGTGTCTGAAGTTAAGTCCTGCAATCCAGCCATCCTCTATTTCCTGAAACCATTCTTCATAATAGCAATCATCCGAAGCGTGGAAATTCAATATGTTTTCACCTATGAGAATAAATTTGTTAATTCCTTGCGCAATCATCAGTTCGATAACTTCTCTTTTAAGTAACATGATGTCGTTGTTAATGGCATCATTCCATTCGCCAATCATTTCAATGATCGCATATTGATGATCATAATCAGCAAAAAGTATCTTCAGATACAAGGTGTTGGAACCGAAGTAATCCCATTGGGGATGTAATAGAAAATTATAAATCTGCTTATCGAATTCAAATTCGTTATACTCGGTACCGTAAAAGGGCGAAAGTTCATCTTCTGATGCGACGTAGTCGTCTCGCCAACGATAAAAGGGTTCAATCTCGTGCATTGTTTGTTCAGTGTTTTGCCAATAAAGAACTTTTCTTCTGTAATAAATATTTTATTGACTGGTGTATGTTAACGGAGTAGTTTAACAGGCTTGTTAAAAGACAGTCCAATAATGCAAATATTCTACACAAAATTAGATAAAATTGCTTTGATATACAATAAGACGCTGCGAGCTGAAGTGTTGTCTTGATAAGGACCTAAGACGCCTGCCTGCCGGCAGGCAGGTAAGTAGCAGGACATAGGACAATAGATATAGGTGATAGAATAATATAGTCTTGATACTTAAGTCTTGATACCTGATACCTATATTCACTTGTGCTATAAACTCACATATTTATGCTATTAAAACAACTAAAATGCTAAAGCGAAATCCCTGTAAAATCCTCCCTTTCTGTTAGAATTTTCTTTATTATAGTTAACTTAGCAGCACTAAAACACTATGAGTCCCGAAACTAGAAAAAACTTACTAACCGCTGCCACTTATGCCGGGGTGCTTTTCGTAGGTTTATTGTTGGGGCAAAGTTTTGTGGATGAGGAGTCAAAAAATTCTTCCGGAATTCTACCCTCCGTTTTGGTTGATAAAAGTGGCAAGCTACAACGATTGATCCAAGTTGTAAATGACCGGTATGTAGACGTAGTGGGCATCGATACTCTTCAGGATTTTGCGATTAAGCAAGTTTTATCTCATCTGGACCCACATTCAACCTATATGCCGCCTAGCCTTGCAAAGGCGATGGGAGAAGAACTGAATGGCAGTTTTGATGGTATAGGCTTAGAATACTATCGCCTTCGCGATACACTTATGATTACGGCATTGACGCCTAATGGTCCTGCAGAGAAGGCTGGTGTGGAAATAGGCGACAAGCTAATAGGTGTGGATGATAAACCTATTTCCGGTGTAAATATGAAAGAACAGGAGGTTGCGGCAAGAGTTCGGGGAAAAAGAGGCAGTACGGTTAATCTCTGGATCAATCGAAAGGGGGTCGATTTAACGGAACCGATTAAAGTAATCCGCGACAAGATCATCGTAAGTAGCATTGATGCAGCTTATATCATTGACACGGCTATTGCTTATATCAAAATTAAGCGTTTTGGTGCGCAAACGGCCAGTGACTTTAGAAAACATATAAATCGAATGAAGCAATACGGTGTGGATAAGCTCATTATCGATTTAAGGGAAAATGGTGGGGGCTATTTGCGTGCCGCAACGGCTTTGTCAAGCGAATTTTTTAAAGAAAAGAAGTTGTTGGTTTATACGCAAGGAGCTCACGAACCCCGAACTGAATATTATTCAAAAGGGGATGGTGTTTTTGAAGAAGGTGAGCTTGCCATTTTAATCGATGAACGTTCCGCATCGGCCAGTGAAATTGTGGCAGGAGCTGTACAAGACTTAGATCGAGGTATCGTTGTTGGTAGACGTTCTTTCGGAAAAGGACTTGTTCAAGATCAATTTGATTTTGACGATGGTTCAGCCATTAATTTAACGATTGCGAGATATTATACCCCATCTGGTAGGAGTATCCAAAAATCCTATAAAGACGGGTTGGAAAAGTATTTTAACGAAATCAATCGGAGGTACATTTCCGGAGAACTGACCCAGAATGAAAACACTAGTCCACTTGATACGTCCTTATTAAAAGGAATGCTTTATCATACAAGTTCGGGTCGCCCTATTTATGGTGGTGGGGGCATTATGCCGGATATTTACGTGCCGATCGATACGCTGGGTGCCAATAGCTTCTATAAAAAAGTGCTGAAGACTAACCTGATAAATGATTACGTTTATAGCCGGCTGGTTTCAACTCCCGCGGACTTTTCGATTGATCATTTTTTAACTCACTATAGTTTACCAAAGGACACATATAGTAATTTCGTGGAGTTGGCAAGACGTAATGAAATCGAGTTTAATAAAAGGGAAGTTGAGGTCGCTCGTAAACTCATAGAACTCGATATGAAAGCGCTGATAGCGAGGTTTTTCTTCGGGAGTGAAGCCTATTTTAAGATAAAAAACGGGTCAGACCATATGCTCGCACGAACCATAGAAGCGTTGAAACGCTGATTTGTTTTTCGATAACGTTCTCGGTGATTTCCTACTAAATTTTTGCCATTCAGAGCGGTTTCTCATTTTTTGAATAATGCAAAGGGATAAATCCCTTCGTATTACCAACCCTAAGTGAGAAATTATGAAAAGAATCTTGCCTTTTAAAGCCTTTCTGCGAACATTTTTGCAAATATGGATGGTGTTTTTAATGCCTATTGTGGTATGTTCACAGCAACGCGGCAACATAGGGGGCGTCGTTAAGAGTCAAAGCGACGGACAACCAATCCCCGGTGTAAGTGTAAAAGTAAAAGGAGCGAAAACCGGTACCTCTACTGATACCAAGGGAAATTTTAGTTTAGCGGCAAAAGAGGGTGATGTACTGGTTTTTTCTTCCGTTGGTTACCAGTCTAAGGAAGTGCCTATTAGTTCCGATCAAATGCTAAATATCACCTTGGTAGAAGATGCTGCTCAATTAAGCGAAGTTGTTGTTACCGCATTGGGTATAGAACGACAAACACGATCACTAACCTATGCCACCCAAGAATTGAAAAACAATGATCTGACAAACGTTAAAGATCCTGGCGGCAATGTAATGAATGCCCTAAACGGTAAGGTAGCCGGTGCGGTTGTTACGCCCGCGGCCACAGGACCGGGTGGTGCTGTGCGTGTAGTTTTACGAGGTAACCGTTCAATAAGTGGGAACAATAACGCATTGATTGTGGTAGATGGGGTACCCATCGATAATACGATGACCACCGAACAAGGGGGCGGTGGATCGGCAAACACGGTGGCTACACAGCAAAAGAGCTTAAGCAGCGGATATTCAGGAAGTGATGGCGGTGCAAGTATCAATCCGGAAGATGTAGAATCGGTAACTGTGCTGAAAGGACCGGCTGCGGCGGCACTTTACGGAAGCCGCGCTGCAAATGGCGCCCTCATGATCACGACTAAGAAAGGTAAAGAGGGAGCTGTACGCCTTAATTACAGTGGAGGCGTGGCAATAGATAAGCCTATGCTGTTAATGGATCTACAGAACAGTTTCGGTAGGGGTAACGGTGGTGTGTTCGGAGCGGATGCGGCCGGAAGTTGGGGTGCACCTACGCAAACATATCCAAATAATGTTCGTGATTTCTATGATACCGGAACGACACTGAATAATTCGATAAGCGTTTCAGGTGGTACCGGAAAGATGCAAGGTTATGCTTCTTATACCAATAACATTATCACCGGTATTATTCCAAAAAATCGATTGGATAGAAATACGCTGAATTTACGCTTAAACAATGAAATACTTCCCGGGCTGACGACAGATATCAAACTTACCTATGTCAATCAAAAAATAAAGAATAAACCCCGATTAGGGGACAACGGTGTAACGAATGAGGCGCTCATTATGCCTCGGGACCTATCTCCGGAAGAGTTAAGGGATTTTGAAACCATCAATGAGGAAACACTACAACCACAACCAAAATATTGGACAAACAGTTCCTTTTTTCAAAATCCTTATTGGGACATCTATCGCATGTCTTTAAACGAAGAACGCAATCGTATCATGTTGGTTGGATCCGTTAAATATCAATTGACCGATTGGTTGTTTGCCCAGGGGCGCTTTAGTTTAGATCGGTACGATGATAAAATAACAGGTTCTTTTTATGCCGGAACGCTTCCTATTCCAACGCTTACCGGCGGCAGGTATCAGGAGAACAATGTGAATAGGTGGGAACGCAATATAGACTTCCTCTTATCGGGAACGAATAAAATTGGAGCTGATTTTGGAGTGAACTATAACATTGGTGCAGCAGTCTTGAACAATAGCGGCTATAATACGCAGGCTCTGGCGAATGGATTGCGTATACCGAACATGTTTGATTTAAATTTTGCGAGCACACCTGCTTTCAGTAACATAGTGGCAAAGAAGGAAATCCAGTCGGTTTACGGAAGTGCGCAATTGAATTATAAGGAACAACTATACCTGGATGTCACTGCAAGAAACGACTGGTCGTCCACACTGCCCGCGCCTCATAGTTATTTTTATCCATCTTTTGGGTTGTCGGGTCTGCTTTCTGAGATGATTCAGCTCCCATCATGGGTGAGTTATGCTAAGGTGAGAGGAGCTTATACACAAGTGGGAAATGATGCGGATCCTTACTTGCTTCAACAGACCTATTCTTATAGTCCGGGCGCCGGTAGTGGTTTCGTAGCACGTGATCAGATTAAATATATTGATAACTTGAAACCCGAAAAAACAAAGGCATGGGAAATCGGTACTGAGTGGCGATTTTTTGATGGGCGATTAGGTTTGGACGCTTCCGTCTATAAAACGAATACCGTAAACCAATTAATCTTTATCGGACTTCCTCAACCATCTGGCTACAATAATCAGTATGTTAATGTAGGTGATATTCAGAATAAAGGTATGGAATTGATGTTAACGGGTAATCCAGTTAAAAAGGAAGGATTTAATTGGAATACGACCGTGAATTTTGCGCTGAATCGAAATAAGGTGTTATCTTTACTTCCAGGAATTGAGCAAGCGAGCATTTCCCCTTCAACCAATTTTGGGAGCTTATTAATCAAGCCCGGGGGAGCCTATGGGGATATTTATGGCTATAAGTGGGCAAGAAATGAGGATGGACAGTATCAAATCAATGCGAATGGTCTTCCTGTCGTAGAGCAATTGCAGAAGATCGGAAATTTTAATCCCGACTACACGTTAAGCTGGTTGAACCAGTTCGATTACAAACAATTTAATTTCTCCTTTATGGTTGACGGTCGTGTTGGTGGTACCGTTGTTTCGGGAACAGATGCTATGTTAGCCTATTTTGGTTTAGGTGATTATACGACCGCTTACCGGGATGGCGGGCTAGTTTTAGCAGGTGTTCATGCAGATGGAAGCCGGAATACGACCGCTATATCCGCTGAACAACTTTGGACTCAGGTTTCGCAGGGAGGTACAAATGCCTACGGTGAATTTTTCACCTATGATGCTACCAATTTCCGACTTCGAGAACTCTCTGTAGGTTATACGTTGAACATGAAACGATCTCCTATTAAAACGGCTCGTTTTTCATTGACGGCTCGGAATTTGTTCTTTTTTTATCGCGGGAAATCAAAGCTCGATATTCCGGGTATTGGAAAAAGAACCTTGCCGGTTGACCCCGAGGTAGCCATAGGAACTAGCAACTTTCAGGGTATTGAAAGTGGGATATTACCGTCCACACGCAGCTTCGGGTTTAATGTAAATCTATCTTTCTAATCATCAAAATCTGCAATTATGAAACCGAGAAGTAAATAATATTGACATACAGTACAATTATTATTTACTCGAGTTCTCATCAGCAATTAAAAGAAATAATACGATGAAAATAAGAGCTATCTATATAGTCGCATCCATTTGGTTACTGGCAATAGCAGGGTGTACCGGCGACTTCGACGAAATTAATACCAATCCTTCCAAACTGACCGAAGCCGGTGCACGTGAGCTTCCTTTTATGTTTTCGAGAGCACAATCGGCAGCAACCATACATCGCCCTTACTATCAGACGATATCGATCCTAATGCCGGACTTGTACGCGCAGTACTATGCGCTCACAACGCCAGTTTCACTACCGATCGATATGCCATGAATGATGGCTGGCTTTCCCGACCTGCTATTATTACCTACGTTCTTACGATGCCTCAACTTCAGGCAATCTTTGATAATACAGAACCGAGTTCGGGGGAATATGCTTTGGCCAATATCATGAAAGCCTATGTTTTTCATAGATACACCGATCAATATGGACCTGTTCCTTATTTTAAAGCCGGTAGTACGGATAGTAGCATTCCCTATGATTCGCAAGAAGCAATCTATGATGACCTATTTAAGCGACTTGATTCTGCCGTCACCAATTTAAAGAACGGTACAGCAACGAATATCTTTGGTAGTCAGGACTTGATCTATGGTGGCGATGTTGCCAAATGGATTCGATTTGCGAATACATTACGATTGCGAATGGCTATGCGTATATCCAAAGTGGCTCCCGACCGGGCAAAACAAGAAGCGGAAGCTGCGGTTGCCGGCGGTGTCATGGTAGCTAATAGTGAAACCGCCAGCATCGAACGCTCATTAAATGGAGACGATGCCAATGGCTTGGCCTTTAATGCAGCAAACAATGAATTTAGCATGAGTTCTACCATGGCGTCATACTTAAAGGGCTATCAGGATCCTCGGCTTCCTGTTTTTTTTCAAGCAGCGGTGGCCACCGGAGAATTTAAAGGACTTCGTAATGGGTCCTCACCGACGGCAATCAATCTGCCGGGAAACAGGCCTAATCAGACTTCAAACTTAGGCCTGAAATGGGTTCAACGGAATACGGATAATACGGCATGGGTTGCGCAATTAGGTGCAAGGCAAGAGGTAATGGCAGCCGCGGAAGCATATTTTTTATTAGCCGAGGGGGTATTGAATGGATGGAATATGGGAGGTGGTACGGCGCAAAGTTATTATGAAAAAGGAATCGAATTAAGCCTGCAACAATGGGGTATTAATGATGCATCCACAATCAATGCTTACATACAAAGTGATGCTCGACCTATGGCACCGGGTGATGAGGCAAATTCGCAAGCAGTGAGTGAAATACCGGTTCGCTGGGCCAACAACGAAGCTATGCAGCGAGCACAGATTGCTACACAAAAATGGCTGGCCGTGTTTCCGGATGGGATAGAAGCTTGGGCAGAGTTCAGGCGCACGGGCTACCCTACGATGTATCCGCTTTTACAATCGGATAACGCCGATTTGCCGGTGGGGACATTTATTAAAAGACTGCCATACTCGTCAGTGGAGGCTTCCACAAATGGTGCAGCCTTAGCAGAAGGGAAGAAGTTATTAGGAGGCCCTGATAACGCCGCTACCCGTGTATGGTGGGATGTGGATTAATGATCAAATTAACGAAAGGTGATAATATCAATGCGTCAGCAAGTGCAAGTTCCCGCGGTATTTGAAGAAAAGGAAGCAGCGAATGATTATATCCTGGAACATTATCGGGACTTGGCATCGCGCGCGTCTAACCATTGCTTGTCTGCAAATAAAAGAAAAGAATGGAAGGACATTGCGCCGGCTCTAAGGCAAAAGGTCATTAAAGAAGCTAACCTAAGTTTTTTCAAAACCTTAGACTTTGATGTGAAAGAAACGGCCAAAATTGAGCGGTCAACTTTTCATATCAAAAATATTGCCTTTCAGACCAGACCGTCTGTTTATGCTACTGCGAATCTATATCTGCCAAAAATAGAAGGGCGGTTACCGGCAATTTTAGTTGCCCACGGACATTGGGCCGGAGCAAGAAATGCTGGCCTATTTCGTCAAGTGGCACTTGGTTTAGTAAACGCCGGTTATATTGTATTGACCATGGATGCTTGGGGGGCCGGCGAACGGGGCAGCGTGGCGCATCAAGAGGAATATCATGGTGGCAACTTAGGTGCATCCCTATTTAATATAGGAGAAACCTTAATGGGCATGCAACTGACCGACAATGTGAGAGCGTTGGATTTTTTGTGCTCGCTCCCCATGGTAGATACACAGCGAATAGGTGTTACCGGCGCAAGTGGGGGAGGAAACCAGGCCATGTGGTTAGCGGCTTTAGATGAGCGCATTAAAGCAGTTGTTCCCGTAGTAAGTGTGGGGACCTTTGAATCTTATGTGATGAATAGTAATTGTGTTTGTGAGCTATTGCCAAATGGCTTGACTTTTTTGGAAGAATCACATGCGTTAGGATTGATAGCACCCAGGGCACTTAAGGTATTGAGCGCATTAAGAGAAGATAATCCCTCCTTTTATCATAGTCAGATGCTACATTGTTATAAAGATGCAGAAGCGATATATGCTAAATTGGGAGCAAAAGAGAAGTTGGCATATGAATTATTTGATCAAGAACATACCTATTCAGTAGAAATGCTTCGAGCCGCTGTCGATTGGTTTGATCTTCATTTAACAAATAGTAGAAAACAGGTGCATAGAATGGAAGATGCGATTAGCAAAGAAATCGATCAGGAAGTATTGATAACCTACCATCATGCGAGGCCGGTATTTGTGGAAACTACTGAACATTTTTGTCGTGAACGAGGATCGATCTTACACAGCAAAAGTTTATTGGATGAGGCATCGATTCCGGATAAGCTTAAAGAACTAGAGGATGTACTTGGACACATTGAGGACAAAAAGCTTAGACAGATTATAAAAAAAGGAAAAGAAGGGCTGTGGCAAAAAGTCGTTTTGGAATGCACCAATAACCAGAAAATACCTTTGCTTTTATATGAGCCGGCCAAGGGCCGTACCACATCTTGTAAAGTATTCTTTCATGGGGAGGGAAAAGAAGCAATTCCTCTTCAACTACTAGAGCAGGCCTTCGAGGAAGGGAGCACGTTACTATTAGTAGATCTTTGGGGTTTAGGTGAACAAGGGTCGCCTGCAGCGTTAAAATTAGACGAACATCTGCCTCCTTTCCATACATTGGCACGCTCGGCTTTATGGTTGGGACGAACCGTGCTTGGCGAGTGGTTCTCGGATATACAAGTCGTATATAGATGGCTAATCGATCAGCAATTTGGATCATTGACCTTTGTCTGTTTTAAAGAACCAAGTGTAGCGGCGCTACTTTTCTCCACGATGCACAATTTGAAATCTTTAGTGCTTTATGACTCGCCTTATAGCTATATTTTTGATAGTAGAGAGGGCGTAGATTATTATAATATGTCTATTCATCTTCCGGGTGTCCTTTACTGGGGAGATATCATGACGATGGCCGGTTTAAGTAAGGCGGAGGCCATAGAATTTGTTCGTGCTCGAAGTATGTCGGGTAGGTTGATTGACCTTGAAACAAAACAGCAGTTGGAGAAAGAAATAGCTGTTTTGAAGGCAAGATGGGATCAGGAACATAATATCAATTTTATCATTAACTAATGTTAAATACTAAAATAATATGAAAAGTAACCGTAGAGATTTTTTAAAATATGCAGGGATAACGGGCCTTGGTGTAGTGGGTGGAACAGGTTTAAGTGCATGTAATGATAAAGATGGTTCGAAAGCAAAGGAGGAAGATGGGGCATTGATGCACATTCTAAAAGCGAGTCAAAAAGATCATCACCAAACATTCAATATGTGTGGCTATGCAGCGCCTAAGATGAATGTTGTACGAATTGGATTCATAGGTGTGGGAAATCGAGGAGGTGCGGCAGTTGAACGTATTAGTAGGTTGGATGGTGTAGAGATTAAAGCGATATGTGACATACGTCCCGAGCAAGCAAAAAAAGCGAAGGATCGTATTCAATTTCCCGGGCATGAAGCCACTTTGTATCATGATGGTGCCGAAGCTTGGAAGCATGTGTGCGATCGGGATGATATAGATCTGATTTATGTTTGTACGCACTGGGCTCTTCATACACCGGTTGCAGTTTACGCAATGGAACATGGAAAACATGTAGCGGTCGAGATTCCTGCAGCAACTACTGTTGAAGATTGTTGGAGACTGGTAGAAACATCGGAGAAAACGAAGAAGCATTGTATGATGCTTGAAAACTGTTGTTACGATTTCTTTGAATTGTTAACGCTCAATATGGTTCGGCAAGGTTTCTTCGGGGAACTCATTCATGGTGAAGGGGCGTATATACACGATATTTTAGATAGTTTTTTTGATAAAGACGCTAGATGGAATCTCTGGCGTTTACGGGAGAATGCAAAACGGAACGGTGATCTATATCCGACACATGGTATAGGTCCTGTTTGTCAGGCAATGGATATAAATCGCGGAGATTATTTGGACTATATGGTGTCTATGTCGTCCCATGATTTTCTCTTGAAGCCTTTAGCCGAAGAGAAGGCTAAGGAGGATTCAAGTTTTAAAGAATTCATCAACAGTCCTTTTAGGGGAAATATCAATACGAGTACTATACGGACAGGGAAGGGACGGACCATTATGCTGCAACACGATGTGTCATCACCAAGACCGTACTCCCGTATCCATCTATTGAGTGGAACAAAGGCGACGGCACAAAAATATCCACTACCCGGCAAGATTGCTACAAGCCATGAAGGGTGGTTAGAAGACAAGGAAATGAAGTTGCTGGAAGAAAAGTACACGCCTCCCATCGTGAAAAAGATAGGCGAATTGGCGAAAAAAATCGGTGGACATGGAGGAATGGATTTTATGATGGATTGGCGTTTGATCGACTGCCTCCGAAATGGTTTACCGCTAGATATGGATGTTTACGATGCAGCGAGCTGGAGTGTTATCGGTCCTTTGAGCGAATGGTCAGTAGCAAACGGAAGCAAACCCATCCGTATACCGGATTTTACTTCCGGCAAGTGGAAGGAAAATCAACCCTTAGATATGTCGTTAGCGGAAGGAGCAACAACGGGCGCAAGGGTTTAGTATTGGTAATGGATACAATCATAACATATGTAGAAAATAAAAACTATGGATATTCGTATATTAAAAGACCCAAGGGAACTGGGGCAGGCTGCCGGGAAAGAAGCTGCCAAATTAATTAATGAAGCGATTAATGAGAAGGGATTTGCTAATATAATTTTAGCAACAGGTACCAGTCAATTTGAAACGATTAATCAGTTGATAAAAGAGCAGGTGGACTGGTCAAAGGTTACAATGTTTCATTTAGATGAATACATTAATCTACCGATCAGTCACCCTGCCAGTTTTCGGAAGTACTTGAAGGAGCGCTTTCTTGCTCATGTTCCGTCGCTGAAAGCGGCTTATTTAATTGACGGAGAGTCGGATTCGGGCGAGGTACGAAAAGAACTGAACGACTTGATTCGTCAACATCCGATTGACGTGGCCTTGGTAGGGATTGGGGAAAACGGGCATTTGGCATTTAATGACCCACCAGCTGATTTTGATACGGAAGAGCCTTATTTGGAAGTTATCTTGGACAAGCAATGTCGGATGCAGCAATTAGGAGAGGGCTGGTTTAACTCGCTTGATGAGGTGCCCTCAAAGGCTATCAGCATGTCGGTGCGGCAAATCTGTAAGTCAAAGCATATCATTTGCTCAGTACCGGACGCCAGAAAAGCGCAAGCCGTTAAAGATAGCGTTGAACAAAATGTTAGCAATGCTTATCCTGCCAGTATTCTACAGAAACATGCTAGCTGTTCGTTATATCTAGACGAAGCAGCTGCAAGTTTATTAAAATAAGTAGGATTTTCGCTTTAAGCTCTTTGTGTCGACTCTCTGACGATTAATTCTGCAGGTAGTATAATCTCCTGACAAGGAGTTTGCTTTTTAGTTATATGTTTTAAAAGCAATTCACAACTTATGAAGCCGATATCAAAAGCGGGTTCAGCGACCGTACTGATACTTGGACTTACTAAACAGGAAATAGGATCATTGGTGAAACCGATGATCCCTATTTCTTTTCCAATTGTTATACCCTGCTTCTTCAGGGTTATACTTGCTCCGACAGCCTTTCTGTCGTTTACGGCGAAAATAGCATTCGGTTTCATGTTTTTTGCCAACTGTAGCAATTCCATCGCGTCTGACTCACCACATTCTTGTGAAAAACCGGAAGCGATAATCCACTCTTCTCTAATGGGTAGACAATGTTTTTTTAAGGCGTCAAGGTAGCCTGTTAGCCGCTTTTCCGTTAATGGAAGATTTCTGGGGCCGGCGATATGTGCTATTTTGGTGTAGCCTTGCTCAACCAAATGACTGGTGGCAAGAAAAGCTCCATTGTAGTCATCTTGTACCACCTTGGAAGTTTCTACCTTTTCAATTACTCTATCAAAGAATACAATAGGTATTTTATTACGAAGAAGGTGCTGTAAGTGATCGCCGGTTTTACAACAGGTAGAAATTAAAAGGCCGTCTAAATTCGCAATAGAAAGATTGTTGATAATTGCCAGTTCTCGCTCCGGCGAATCGTTTGTTACATAAAGTACGATATTATACCCATTATTATAGGCGGCTTCTTGTATGCCTGTAATAACTGTAGAAAAATAGTAATTAGTTATAAATGGCAACACAATGCCGATATTGTGGGATTTTCCGTTAGCTAAGCCCATGGCATTAAAGTTCGGTTTGTAGTGTAGGGCGGTTGCCATTGCTTCGACCTTACTTTTGGTTTCCAAACTTACGTCATGGGCATCTCGTAGTGCCCTCGAAACGGTTGAAACAGATATATTCAGTGCCCGAGCTATATCCTTTATTGTTACGAGATTAGACATGTTGATAAAAAATAAGCTTTCGGTTTTCGAGGAAAATACCAACGCTACCGATAAATAGCCTCAGTTTTAATCTCAATTGGTCTGCCCGATAAAGATAATGATAATCTGCTTACATACCAATAAAACGATAGAATAGCCTTATTTTTGTCGGAAAAATATCTGAATCGGTACGCCGGTGAAATCGAAATGCTCACGTAATTTATTTTCGATAAAGCGTTTATATGGATCTTTAATATATTGCGGGAGATTACAGAAAAAAGCAAACATAGGTGATCGTCCTGTAATTTGCGTAACATATTTGATTTTGATGTACTTTCCTTTAGTTGCTGGGGGTGGATAATTCTCGATAATGGGAAGCATAACATCGTTCAGCTTCGAAGTCGGGATTTTTTTATACTTATTCTCGTAAACCTTTGTTGCTACTTCTATTGCTTTAAAGATCCGTTGTTTTTCGATAACAGACGTAAAGACAATGGGATAATCCGTGAATGGAGCCGTTTTATTTCTGATCTCCTCTTCAAATCTTTTAAGGGTTTTATGATCCTTGTCTACTAAATCCCATTTGTTTACGAGCAACACAACACCTTTTTTGTTTTTTTCTGCTAAATGGAAAATATTTACATCTTGTGATTCTAGTCCTTCAGTCGCATCGATCATAAGAATAACAACGTCCGCTTCTTCTAATGCTTTAATGGTACGCATGACCGAATAAAACTCAATATTCTCCTTCACTTTTGTTTTTCGACGCAGTCCGGCGGTGTCTATTAACATGAATTCGTGCCCAAATTGATTGTAGTGAATTTGTATTGAATCTCGTGTTGTCCCGGCAATAGGCGTTACGATATTGCGTTCTTTGCCTATTAAGGCATTAATGAAGGATGATTTGCCGACATTAGGCCGACCAACAATTGCATATTTGGGTAGGCTGCCTTCCTCTTCCTGCACTTCGTCAAAGTGTTTTACGACTTCATCCAATAGTTCGCCGGTGCCTGAACCGGTCATGGAAGAAATATTGTAGATTTCGCCTAGTCCTAAAGCATAGAAAGTGGACGCATCCGTATGTAGTTGATGGTGGTCAACTTTATTGACAACGACAAAAACGGGTTTATTTGAGCGACGTAATAGATGCGCTATATCGTCATCCAAATCGGTGATTCCGACAGTTACATCAACCATGAATAAAATGACCGATGCTTCTTCAATGGCTATTAACACTTGTTCTCGGATAGCAGCTTCGAAAATGTCCTCGGACCCATGCACATATCCGCCTGTATCAATGACCGTAAAAGTTTTTCCCACCCATTCAGCTTGACCATAATGCCGATCGCGAGTTACCCCGCTCATGTCATCCACGATTGCTTTTCTACTTTCTGTTAAACGATTATATAATGTTGACTTGCCAACGTTTGGTCGGCCGACTATGGCAATGATATTAGACATTTTGTTCCCTTTATCCCTTAAGTGTTGTTTCCCATCTCTCCGATTTTGACGAGAGACGTCTCATAAAGCCGCAAAGTTAAGGATAAGGATTGACATTGTTAGGCTATGATGGATATATTGTATGATCAAGTAGCAAGACATAAGTACAAGGCAACAGGACATAGGTGTCGGGTAGCAAGACGACTATATTGCTCTATCACATATCTTGTAGTCTTATGTCTTGCTACTTATGTCCTTTAATTGTGTCAAGGTAGTATAAGCTCTTAATAAACTTAAAGGCGGTATCGTAGACAGATTAGTCTGCCGATTGCATTCGCAAAGTCACTATCTAAGCCAGCTCCTTTGAATACCCATGTGCGGCCCTCCCGCTCGATAACATAGGTGTTTTCATCCAGCAAAATTTCAATCTCATTAGTTGAGGCGGTGATTTTCGTTGGTTTAATTACCCTAAAATAATAATCGAGGTGTTGGTAGGTAATTCTAAATAGTTGACCCTTATTATTTAATATGTCTTCTGTGTGATTGCTTTCCATAATCTATCCGTGTGGCTAAAATACGAATATTGGCGAATAAAAGAGCACAAGTTTTTGCAGTTTTTTTCGCACGGTTTTGGAACGTTTTTTCTCGCTTGAAGCTCATTTATTTAGCCTTTGACTTTTTTGAACTTACCTTATTTTTTTGCCGAGCAAGAGGAGTGGTATGGTAGTTTTAAAAGCCAGTTTTTTCGTAATACTTTTGTGGAATAAATCCCTGAAGAACCCGTAGCTTTTTCTTACAGAAATAATCAGATCTATATCATGTTCATTTGCAAAGTGAATAATCGCTGAGGCCGTATCTTCGTGATCAATATAGTTATATGTCGGATTCAAATCATCCAGTAACTCGTGAAGCTTGTATTGCTCAGGTATAGTGTCGGCAATTGGTTCAGATGCGGTGGGTT
The DNA here is from genome assembly GCF_030372825.1 of Olivibacter sp. 47. NCBI lineage: Bacteria > Pseudomonadati > Bacteroidota > Sphingobacteriia > Sphingobacteriales > Sphingobacteriaceae > Olivibacter > Olivibacter sp. 47. The sequence continues at coordinate 1,679,175 of NZ_JAUCNR010000001.1, read as the reverse complement.
GTATGTTAAGGATATGAAGCTTTAAGCTGAGGGTACTAACAAAATGACGGATATGTTCCAGGGGAAGTGTGTCTTCCGTGTGTTTCAAATCGCAAGCAAGAACGGCCTGTTTCGGCGGACTGAACGTGTGTGTGGCAGGTACGAGTAGTACGGGCGTGCTGATTTCTTTAGCTACAGTTAGGGCATTACTCCCCATTAATACTTGTTCAAGATTACTTTTGCCTGTTGTGCCAATCACAATTAATTCTGTTTGATTTTCCGCAATCATTGTTTCAATGCCTGAAACCAATGTCTGGTCATTTGCTTCCGATTTTATACTGATTGATTTTGGGGTAATTTTTTTGAGCGCTACCCGTAGTTCCTCCAGTGCAATTAATGATTTCTCACGCTGTGTTTGAAGTTGCTGTCGGTTAGGAATTGGAATGTCTGTTGTTACATACAATTCATTATCGTATGAATGATAAATAATGAGGGTGTCAACAAGGAGACTTGCGCTTAGATGAGCAGCGTAACATGCTGCAGCATATGCTGCTTTTGAAAAATCCGTTGCTATAATGATCGACTTCATAATACATAGCATTGGTATACTATAAAGTTACGGAAAAATCGCGGGAATCAACAGTATTTTTGAAAAATAGCAGAAACGAAAAGAACCCTAAATAAAAAAGGAGATGTTTTACACCTCCTTTTTTATTTGATCGCAAAGCTTAATGCGATACTACGCTATCAATTATTTCGTTAAGTGTTGCACTCGGACGCATAGCTCTTGAGGCCAGCGTATCGTCAGGCGCATAATATCCTCCTATATCTACCTTTTTGCCTTGAGAAGCGTTTAGCTCTTCATTAATTTTGCCTTCATTACTAATTAGCTTTTCTGCCAAATCAGCAAACTGTGCTTTCAGCTCAGTGTCCTGATCCTGTGCAGCTAATGCTTCGGCCCAGTATAAAGCTAAATAGAAGTGGCTCCCCCGGTTATCAAGTTCGCCGGCCTTTCTAGATGGTGACTTTTGGTTATCTAAAAGTTTGCCGGTTGCTTGGTCTAAGGTATCTGCAAGCACAAGGGCTTTAGGGTTGTTATAATTTGTTCCTAGATGTTCTAGTGAAACAGCGAGTGCAAGGAATTCACCTAATGAATCCCATCGTAAATGGCCTTCGTCCAGGAATTGCTCAACATGTTTTGGAGCAGATCCACCGGCCCCGGTTTCAAAGAGCCCGCCACCATTCATTAAGGGGACAATGGATAACATTTTTGCACTCGTTCCAAGCTCAAGGATTGGAAATAAATCCGTCAAATAATCGCGAAGCACATTGCCCGTTACAGAAATTGTATCTTGTCCTGCTTTAACTCGTTCTAATGTGAACTCAGTTGCTTTAACAGGTGATAATATGCGAATGTCTAAGCCTGTAGTATCGTATTCAGGTAAATAAGCATTTACTTTTTTGATAAGCTCGGCATCGTGTGGGCGCTCCGCGTCTAGCCAAAATACAGCAGGTGTTTCAGAGGCGCGTGCACGTGTTACAGCAAGCTTTACCCAATCGAGAACAGGGGCATCCTTTACTTGGCACATTCTCCAAATGTCACCCGTTTCTACCTCATGGCTTAATAAGACGTTTCCTTTGGTGTCAATGACTTCAACTTTACCATCCCCGGTAATTTCGAAGGTCTTATCATGCGATCCATATTCTTCCGCTTTTTGTGCCATTAAACCAACATTGGGAACCGTACCCATAGTCGCCGGATCGAAAGCACCATTTTTCTTACAGAACTCGATGGTTGCATCATAAACTCCTGCATAGCTACTGTCAGGAATAACCGCTTTGGTGTCTTGAAGCTTACCGTCAGCATTCCACATTTGCCCTGAACTTCTGATCATGGCAGGCATGGATGCATCAACAATTACATCGCTCGGAACATGAAGATTGGTTATTCCCTTGTCTGAATTGACCATAGCAAGGGCAGGACCATTAGACAATATGTTCTGTATCGCGTTGTTTATTGCTTCTTTTTTGTCGCCGGGAAGTTTATCTATAGCGCTTAATACATCCCCTAAACCACTGTTTGGATTGGCTCCAACAGCTTTAAGATCTTCACCGTATTGCGCGAAAACATCCTTAAAAAAACTTTTTACCGCATGTCCGAAAATAATCGGATCGGAAACTTTCATCATCGTTGCCTTCATGTGTAGCGAGAATAAAACTCCCGTTGCTTTAGCGTCAGCGATTTGGGCATCCAAAAAAGACAAGAGTGCTTTCTTGCTCATAACGGTAGCGTCGATAATCTCGCCTGCCAATAAATGCGTTTTCTCTTTCAGTACGGTTTGATTCCCTTGTTTGTCCGTGAAAATTATTTTCACGTCCGTTTCTTCGTTAATTGTTAACGATTTCTCATTATGACGGAAATCACCGCTACTCATGGTTGCGACGTGCGACTTTGAAGCGGCACTCCAGGCTCCCATGCTATGAGGATGCTTTTTTGCGTAGTTTTTTACTGCCTTTGGTGCACGGCGGTCTGAATTTCCTTCCCTTAATACCGGATTCACCGCACTTCCTTTTACTTTGTCGTATTTCGCTTTAATATCCTTTTCTTGGTCGTTTTTGGGTTCTTCGGGATAATCAGGTAATTTATAGCCTTTTGCTTGCAACTCTTTGATAGCTGCTTTTAATTGAGGAACAGAGGCGCTAATATTAGGAAGCTTAATGATATTGGCTTCCGGTTGAGTTGCTAATTCGCCTAATTCGGTTAATGCGTCAGAGACTTTCTGCTCTTCAGTAAGAAATTCCGGAAGGACGGCGAGGATTCTGCCGGCCAAAGAAATATCTCTGGTTTCTACATCAATGCCGGATGATGCTGTAAAAGCTTTAACAATTGGAAGTAGAGAGTAAGTTGCTAAAGCAGGAGCTTCATCGGTTTTGGTGTAGATAATCTTGGATGTATTTGACATAATATACTTAAATTTTTACTTTTTGAAACTAAAGCTTGCTCGTGTTACACTTACACGTATGCGGAGCACAAACTTATGTAAATTGCTTTTATTATGCAATTTAAAAGATGAATGTAGGTAGGGATTTAATAAGGGAGAATAAGGGAAGCCAAAATAAAAAAGCCGACCAAAATTTTGATCGGCTGTAGTAGCGGGGACACGACTCGAACGTGCGACCTTCGGGTTATGAGCCCGACGAGCTACCAACTGCTCCACCCCGCAGTATATTTTATTTTAAAATTGCTTTCCTACTGCTGAAAAACAATATTTGTTTTCGTTTGATTGGAGTGCAAAGATATATTTTGTTTCTTTGCTGTGCAAATAAAATTAAAAAAAAATGTCACACAAAGCTGGATTTGTAAGTATAGTAGGGAAGCCAAACGCTGGTAAGTCAACCTTAATGAACTCATTAGTAGGCGAGAAGATGTCCATTGTTACACCTAAAGCACAAACAACGAGGCATCGTATTTTGGGTATTGTAAATGAGGAAGATTACCAAATTGTGTTTTCAGATACACCCGGTGTTATCAAGCCTGCCTACAGTTTACAAGAATCCATGATGAATTTTGTTCACGGATCGTTAGTGGATGCTGATATTATTCTTTTTGTTACTGATATTAACGAAAAGTATGACGAAACAGATGTGATAGAAAAACTACAAAAAACAGATTCGCCGGTGGTTGTCTTAGTAAATAAGATCGATAAATCAAACGAAGACGATGTAAAGGCGAAGATAAACTACTGGCAAGAGACACTAAATCCGACCGCCATATTTGCCATTTCTGCTCTTTTAGGACATAATATTCAGGCTGTTTTCCAGTTTGTGCTGGAGCATTTACCGGTTCACCCCCCTTTTTATGAAAAAGACGAACTCACTGATAAATCGGAGCGTTTTTTTGTGTCTGAAATGGTTCGGGAAAAAATTTTTAAATTGTATGAAAAGGAGATTCCTTATAGTACAGAGGTAATTGTCACATCATTTAAGGAGGAGGAACAATTGGTCAGAATTAGTGCAGAAATCATTGTTGAGCGTGATTCACAAAAAAATATCATTATCGGTACGGGGGGGAGTATGATCAAGAAAGTGGGCACCTATGCACGACAAGACATTGAAGAGTTCTTGCAGAAAAAGGTTTTTTTAGAGCTTTTTGTAAAGGTAATTTCAGACTGGCGAAGCAAGAAGAATTACCTTAAGCGCTTTGGCTATGAGCAATAGAGGGTGACAAGTTGCGTTGAATAGACCATCGATTCCATTATTACAATTAGGGAATCGATGGGTTAAGCTACACTTTCCTCAAACTCTTGAAAACGAGTAGCAGGCTAGCGAACATTAATAAGGCCGCGAAAGAAAAAGGTGCTCCCGGAAAATATATCGGTGCATTAGCGCCTGCAAATCTGGCGAATAAAAAGGTCATAATCGGTGGTCCGATAATAGCGCCCATACTCATTAAACTCGTTAAGCCGCCTTGTAATTCACCTTGCTCATTATCCGGTATCTGGTTGGATAAGAAACCTTGAAGCGCAGGATTGGCAATCGCGCCTAAGGCATAAGGGATAAGGAAGGCGTACATCATCCAACTTTGGCTAGCAAAAGCAAATAACGTTAAGCTAATCGTATAGAGCATTATGCCAATAACGATGGCACGTTTTTCTCCCAGTTTAGGTAACAAAATACGAGTTAAACCTGCTTGAACAACGGCAAAAGCCACCCCCATAAAACCAAGAGAATAACCAATTTCCTGTTCGTTCCATTTGAATTTTTCGATCGTAAAAAACGACCATATACTTTCCATGGAGTGGCCTGCAATGTTGATTAGCAGCAAACTAAGTATGAGTCCGGCAACTGCGGGAAATTTACTTAGATGTTTGAAGGAACCGATTGGGTTAGCACGAGACCAATCGAATGGACGTTGATTTTCTTTTTTTAAAGACTCAGGCAAAACAAAGAAGCCGTACAATAAATTTAGAAAACTAAGCAGCCCTGCTACAAGAAAGGGGGCATGTGTACCATATTTTCCTAGTAGTCCTCCTATAACGGGTCCGATAATAAAGCCAACACCAAAAGCTGCACTGATTAAACCAAAGTTTTGTGCGCGTTTTTCAGGACTGCTGATATCGGCAATATAGGCAGAAGCGACGGTATAGCTGGCGCCCATAGCGCCAGCTATAATGCGGCCTAAAAATAACCACCAGATAGTAGGAGCGAAGGCCATCAAAAGACAATCCATCCCGAATCCAAAGAGCGATAAAAGAAGGATAGGACGTCTGCCATACCGATCACTTAAGTTGCCCATGATAGGAGCACATATAAATTGCATCATCGCATAGGCAAAGGTGAGCCAACCGCCGTATTCAGCTGCTATGCTTATGTCGGCGTGAATCAGGTTGGAGATCAGTTTCGGTAAAACAGGGTAAATTAGGCCAATTCCGGTGATGTCAATAAGCACCGTAATAAAAATAAACGCAAAAGCTGCGCGAGAAGTAGATTTCATTTAATATAGTAAGTTATAGCAGATATGCGTTTCTCTTTTCTAGTAAACGCTAAACGTAATAAGTGAATAGATAGGGTAAAACATTTGTTCCTATCCGTACAAACTCATACCAAAGTTTGTTTATCGAAGGGGAGTTGCTATCATAATGATGCAAAAATAGCTAAAGATTTGTAGTGGCAAAAATAATTGACAAATTTCTTCCACTACAATACTTTATATAAAGGTTGTATAACACGAGAATCGTGCTTTGAGCGCAAATACTACCTCCGAGGTGCCGCCGGGGAGGTAGTATACTTAAAATTAAAATTTTGCTTCGTCTGCGCTAGGGCCGTAGCTGCCCGGAATGGGAATATTCAGTAGCCTTAAGTAAACTCCAAGCTGTGCACGATGATGGGAAGTTTGACTGAATGCAAGCCGTATCATGCCATATTTAGTACCATCCCATAATATATTCTCTGCCTGACGTAAAACCCATCTTTTTTCAAGATCCTCCAAACGAACCTTATTAAGTGCCTCGTTGCCTTGTTGAAGGGATGCTTCAAACATGGATAGTAATTCTTCATTGTTAGCGCAGGATTTAGGACTATATCCGCTGACAGCGAAATCCAATTCGTCGGTGTCGACAGCCAAAGCAATCCAAGAAGGTAATTCAGCAATGTGAACCGCAAGATGTTGCATTTTCATACTTTTTTCGTGCGGGGCCCAGTCGTATTTGTCTTCGGGGATAAGTTTCAGAAACTTCCTAGTGGTTTCCGCTTCACCTATCAATTCTTGTTTTAATGCTTTTATCAAGTCCATAATATTCTGTTTTTTGAAACAAAGAAAGAATGTATATTGACAACCCTATGTCAGTATACTTAAATCATTTGTTATTTATTTTCAGTAAGCAGCATTTTAGCTAAACGGTCGTCCCGGTCGTAAATGTCTTTTCTAAAGTTAATCTTTCCCTCTCGATCAATGAACGCAGTAAAGTAAGCAATAAAGACCGGAACCGTTTTCTTTAAGGTTACGTATTTTTCTTTTCCTGCATGCATGGCTTTATAGATGGATTCCTTATTCCAGGTTGAATCAATTCTTAGAAGGAAATTGGCTAATTTCTCCGGCTCGCTTACTCGGATGCAACCATGGCTAAAGGCTCTGCTGGACTCGTTGTACAAAGATTTTGCAGGACTGTCGTGCAGATAAATATTATAACTATTCGGGAATAGAAATTTTACCAAACCTAGCGAGTTTTTGGGGCCGGGCTTTTGCCTGATATTAGGTAATCCACCGCTTTTTCCTGTGATTTCCATATTATGTTTAGCAATATAGTTACGATCTCTCCGCATGCCGGGGAGTATTTCGTTCTTTACGATACTGGGTGGCACATTCCAGTAGGGGCTGAAAACAACATATTTTACGTCACCGTGAAAGATAACGGTTTTATGCATGGCTTTGCCCACCACTACGTTACAGCTCCAGAGCAAACTATCTGCATGATAGACGTGCAATTTGAATTCGGGAATATTGACGGCCAAATAATCGGTTTTTAGACTTACCGGTAGCCATCGACTGCGCTCCATATTCACGGCTATCTGCTTTAAGCGCGCTGCCGGAAGTACATTAAGCTCATTAATGGTACCGCTTCCAATTGCACCATCAGGACGTAATCCATGTCGGGATTGAAAAGATCTCACACCGGAAAATAGTGTACTATCGTATAAATTGGTGAGCGTATCTCCTTGATAATCGCCTAAAAGAAATAATCGTGTCTTTATCTGTCTAAGGACGGTGGATGAATCTCCGATTTTGTAACTTTTCTTGTCTGCGATAACAGGATTCCATTTGTGTTTGGCCGCTAATTCCCTATATTTCTTCAGGTATCCTCGTAGTTGTTCGTACTGCCGGTATACAGGCTCGATAGAGGCGCCTGTTTCATTAACAGGATGTTTTAGGAGACTATCCAAATAGTCGGAATAAGATACTCTTTTCTTAGGAACAAACCAATCGTTCGCTTTCACATTGGCGTCATCCATGCCCTGCCAAGCGACATCGGCAAAGAGGAAGTACTGCGATGTGAGCATGAATTCCAGTTCCTCATTGGTTATTTTAGTTCCTTTATGCTGACTGTATGCGTCTATCAACGAATCCAAATGTTTACTATATGGAAGTTCCCCATCAATCCCTTCGTCTTTTAGATTAAGCATCCTGTCAGTTAAATTTCCTGCTTGTTCAATGAGCCCTTTATCATCGAACCAAGCGAAATGATAGTTCCTGTTCCGGTAAAACTTCCTTACCTTTTCTTGGTAGGGACCTAGATTTTTATACGCATTAAAGAATGTATCTAATCGTGCGCTATCAAAACTTAGTTCAGTTTGCTCGCTGAAATTTCCCGGTATGGTTTTATTCCACTCTTTTAAAGCTTTTTTATGCAATGAATCAATGGGATTTTTTTTCTTTTGCTCGGTGCCTTGATTACATCCAGACCACAAAGCGGATAACATGAATAAGTAGAGTAGCGTTTTTTGAAGGTTCATATATTGCTTATTTAGGATTAAAAACTGATTTCTATCATGCGGTTTTCTCCTGTAAAGTCATAAATCTCATCGAAGATATCTAAAAAAATATTTCTTATAAAGTAAAGAAATATTTCAAACATAATAGGGGGCCAAATTGTTGGAGGAGAGGTTCTGATTACCATGATCGAAATAAAGCAAACATCAGGTATATACACGTTGCTAAATAAGCAGATTCTTCCTCTATCGATCGACGAAGCTTGGTCTTTTTTTTCTGCGCCGAAAAATTTAACTAAGCTTACCCCTACAACGATGAATTTTGAAATCACCAATGGAGAGTACGACGAGATTTATGCAGGACAGATCATCACATATATGGTTTCGGTTCTGCCCGGAATGAGAACGAAATGGGTGACTGAAATCACGCATGTTTTAGCAAAAACTTACTTTGTAGACGAACAACGATTCGGACCTTATGCGTTATGGCATCATGAACACCACTTTAAAGAGACGGACAAAGGTACCCTGATTCATGATAAAGTAGTGTATAAGCTTCCGTTAGGGACAGTGGGCCGGTTTGTAGCAGGAAGGTTTATAGAAAGTAAATTGCGCACGATCTTTGGCTATCGCGAAGCTTTTTTGCATCGCAATTTTGTGCAGCTTAATGCTTGATAAGTATTAAATGGTTTACACGGTCACATGGTGATGGTTTGGCTGCTACTTTCCAATCGACTTTAAGTATTGCATTTGCTGAAAAACGATTAAAAATTAAAGTTTTTTAAACAAAATAGTTTGGATAAGCGTAACCTAATATACATTTATTATATTAAAAACATGTATTATGGGAACACTTAATGAAAGAAAAATTGCGATTTTAACGGAAGATGGGTTTGAGGAGGTTGAATTGACCAGTCCGAAGGAAGCGTTGGTAAAGGCGGGAGCAACTGTTCACATTGTCTCTCCAAAAGCAGGAACGGTGCGAGCAAAAGAAGGCGATGAATGGACGGGAACATATCCGGTTGATAAAAATCTAAAAGAAGTATCCGCTTCGGATTATGACGGACTGCTTTTGCCGGGCGGCGTTATCAATCCCGATAAGTTACGCACTAATCCGGACGCGGTTCAGTTCGTTAAAGATTTTTTTGTAGCGGGAAAACCAGTTGCTGCCATTTGCCATGGCCCGCAGACATTAATCGATGCCGAAGTGGTAGAGGGTAGGAGAATGACTTCAGTAGCTGCTATTAAAAAAGATTTAATCAATGCAGGCGCTCAGTGGGAAGATAGCGAAGTGGTTACCGATCAGGGCTTGGTCACTAGCAGAACCCCGAAAGATTTACCGGCTTTTAATGGTAAAATCGTGGAAGAATTTGCAGAAGGCAAACATGAAGGGCAGCACGCATAGTTTTGGGGGAGTATCCCCCATTATTCAATCATTGTAATTCTTGTTCTGGCGAAGGCTTCGGGGAAGTTTGTACGGATATATTTTACCATTTCTTCTCGTACATAACATCTTAGATCGAATGCATCCCCTGAGTTTCTACAGCTCATTAAACATCGAATCTCCATTGTTTGCTCTCTTAGATCGGTTACTTGTAACACATTCACTTTGCCATCCCACAGGCGGTTACCCTTCAGCAGTTCGGCAAATTTCTGGCGTAAATTTTCAACTGGAACCAGAAAATCAGTATAGATAAATACAGTACCTAAAATTTCGGCAGTTGTTCGAGTCCAATTTTGAAAGGGTTTCTCGATAAAGTAATTGATTGGCAACACGAGACGACGCTTGTCCCAGATGTTCAAAACTACGTAAGTTAAATTGATTTCCTCGACCTTCCCCCACTCACCTTCAACGATGAGTACGTCGTCCATGCGTATAGGTTGGGTAAAAGCAATCTGGAAACCGGCTAGCAGATTTCCGAGGGACTTCTGAGCTGCAAAACCGACGATAATTCCTCCTATTCCTACACCGGTTAGTAGCCCTGCGCCTATTTTACGCATGCTCTCAAAGCTTAGTAAGATAATGGATATCGTAATGACAACTATGAGCGTTATCAACAATTTTCGAATAAAGACAATTTGCGTACGAATTTTCCGCTCCCGAAGATTGTTTTCTTTACTTATATCAAAACGGTGGTAAAGATAATCTTCGAACACGCGTAACATTCGGATAATAATGATCGCAAAACATAGCGTTATTAGAATCTCTGTTGTTTTAGAAATAACTACGTAGCTAGAAGCATTGAATTTAGTTAATGGAAGTAGGGAACTAAAGGTCAAAAGAGGAATGAAAATGGTGAAAATTTTATTGAAATGACGAATAATGGATCTGAAAATTGAATACGATAGTTCTTTTTTTGACTGTTGTTTAGCTAAGGGAAGAAGTATAGACTTCAAAATGATGCCAATGGATATCGAGAACAGAATTACGGTTAAATTCCAAATCCAATCTGGCATTTCTTGTGAAAGGTGTTGCAAATAATCAAGCATTGTATATTCAATTGTATAATAACAGACAATGATAGAACAATAGGTGTGGGTTGGAGTTTTAAATTTCTTCGTTTCTTCTGCTGAAGAGGGAAAGGCCGGTATTAAACAACTCGACTTTGACTGATTAAGCTGACTGAACCGGTGATTAGTTTCTGTTTTTCGAACAGCCAAAATGGATGTAATGACTGATCGCTGCGCGTAGCTGAAGAGCAAAAAATCTTTTGGGTGTTCTGCTGTTGGCTTTAAGTAGAAGAAAGGTAAAAAAAACGGTTTGATTTCCAGTTTGTTGTAAAAAAAGCTG
>NZ_JAUCNR010000001.1:1578351-1668319 GCF_030372825.1 Olivibacter sp. 47 | reverse complement strand
GCCGTGCATTGCACGGCGGCCTTTCTTATTATATCCCTTCCCAAAACAAAGCGTGCCGTCGAAAGCAAGACACGTATTCCTCCATACTGTATCATTATCGTAAAAAATATAGACCTTCCGTTCTATGTTCTAGGAAATGGCTATATGACTCTTATTAAGGAGCGCTAAGTGAAGGGGGGCAGACCGTTATAGCAGGTACAAATACAAGTTGTCATTACATGAAGCTTATTCACCTTCGAAAAAGTCAATCAAAGAAGCCATATATACTTGTTGCCATCCTTCTACAATGTCTTGGTAATCTGTATCAGGAATATTTGTATGAAGAAGTTCGAGAGATGTTCCCTTTTTATGGGGATGAAGCTTGATCGTAACGATGGATGGCTCCATTTGATCACCAAAATACCACTGTTGGACTAACTTTTTGTCCTTTTCCAAAATCAAATTTTTTCCGGTAATACTACCATCCCAAAGAGAAAATTCTGAGTTCGGCGTATTGGACATGCTTACTTCATCGCCAGTCCATAACCTAATAGCCTGTTCCATAGTCAATGCTAAATAAACCTCCTCAGGGTTTGCGGGAATAATAAAATACTGCTTGAACTCTTTCATTTCATGTTAAGTCTTCGATAATAATAAGATATTGACTAGGAAAAAAGAATATTATCAAGCAACTAATTCGGTTGAATTGTACTCTCGATAAAATAAAGTAATTCCCTATTTGCTTCATTATAGGCTTCGAAAAGTGCTTTTTTTGCCGTAAGTGATCCGCCAATATTGGGTCTCGAAACAATGTTCGCAATATTCCGTGTAAGTGTTTTGCTAGTTTCTGTCCGATTGTCTTCGATAACAACATGAAATCCAGCGACGGAATTCCATTTGTTTTTGGGTAAGGCCCCCCAACTGAAATCACCTTCGCTATTACCAATAGCTGATGATGCATCAGTGCCTGAGGCCGAATGATATGCTGTTATAGCAATTCGGATAGTAATCTTATTCTTTTCTGCAGGTGAATGAAACTGGGTTGTATCTAATATATTAATAATTGCACTAGGGTAAGAAGTCATAATCCCTTGAGCTATATGATTTATTATGTCCTGTGATGAACATTCCACACGTGTTGTGTCGGTGATTTTTCTCAGATCAGAAAATACAATATTTAAATTAATTCCCCGTAACTTGTCGTTGCCAGTGCCAATTTCAGCTGTCGGTGGGCACCATACGAGTATTTTCTGTCCAAATGCATGGACTGAAAAGAGAAAAAAAACAAACATTAATAAAAATTTCTTAGTCATCTTCTATACGGTTGATTATTACAAGCTTGTCGTAAACAATTAATTCTCTGTCAGCGCTTTTTCCATTCTTAGGTATTCTATCTGTCCCTTTCTAAAAATTTCGCCAATCTCAACAAAATGATGCTTTTTATAAAAGGGAACAGCCGAAATGCGTGCATTACACCAAATGATCTTCGATCCTTGTTGATAAGCATATTGAGAAATGTGATTTAATAGGGTCGACCCGTAGCCTTTATTTTGATATCTACTATCCGTTGCGAATTTTCGGAATTGCGCTTCCTCACCTCTCACAAATAACGATACGACAGCGATAAGTTCGTTATTATCGTATAAACCAAAATGAATGCCCAGGTCATCTTCATCCAGAATGATCGATTCAATCGAACTTTCCGGATAGAGAACCGCTTGGCGTAATTGCATGGTTACTGTCGGGGCTATTTGTTCGATTTGTGTCATGTCTACATCAAAAATTTACGCGAGCAAAAATACAGCTTTTTAAACCTTATTCGTTATTTTCTTTCACTAATTACGGACTTGAGTAGTAATTTGTATATTACTTTGCTATTAATAAATCGGATTTTGCAAAATACTTAATCTATTGTTAACTTTTTCTTAACATATAGTCTATATTTTCGTAACCATTATTTAATATAAAGATGAAAATAATTCGGCTATCACGTATTGTGTGTTTTATGGTATTCTCTTTCTGTGTAGATGAAGTATTGGCACAGCGGGAGAGAGACGAGTTTCCTACATTAAAAAATTTTAAAGGATTGCAGTTTAAGTCTAGTGACTCTACAATCTACATGAATTTTCGCTTCAGAATGCAAAATCGATTAGGTGCATCAACAATTGATGGAGATAATCTTGGTATTCGGGAATTTGATGCCAGGGTTAGACGCCTCCGTATGCGAGTGGATGGATATTTATACTCACCTAAATTCTCTTACACCATTCAGCTTGCCTTTACTCGAGGAGATCAAGACTTCGATGATACAGGTGTTGCAAATATAGTTCGTGACGCGGTTGTCTTTTATAACTTTACCCCTAATTTTTATATAGCTTTTGGCTTAAATAAATTGCCTGGCAATCGGCAGCGAGTTAATTCGTCAGGTCAGTTGCAATTTGCCGATCGGTCAATCGTAAATGCTGCGATGAATATCGATCGCGACTTCGGCATAAAGGCTTACTATAAAAATAAGATAGGTGAAACCGCAGTCTATCATTTAAAAGGTGCTATAACCACAGGCGAAGGTCGTGTTGCCAATAATACCGACAAGGGGCTTGCTTACACGGGGCGTGCGGAACTATTACCTTTAGGGGCATTCACTGATGACGGCGACTATTCCGAAGGCGATTTGATGCGGGAAAGAACGCCAAAGGTTTCATTTGGCGGTGGCTATAGTAAAAATGTGGGTACAACGAGGAGTGGTGGGCAGATTGGGTATTATCTATATGAACCTGTTACCCTTCAAACCTATTTCGCAGATGCTATTTTTAAATATAATGGTTGGGCATACCAGTTCGAGTACATAAAGCGTACCGTGGATAAAGCAATTACTTATAATGAAGCAGGCGAATCGGCTTATGCTTTTAACGGCCAAGGTATCAATCAACAAATATCCTATTTATTCAAGAGCAATTATGAGCTGGCTGGACGCTATTCATGGTTGGAACCCGGGGCAAGCATCGGGGATTACCAGCAAGAAACCGAAATTATTGAATTAGGCGCAACGAAATACTTACATCAACATCGGATCAAATTTCAACTGAATGTGAATTATCAGACTAAGCAGGGAGTCTTTGCGCTTGATGGTAAGGGAAATCGATGGGGAGGGGTTTTTCAGGTAGAATTAGGTATTTAACTTTTTAGCATACAATAGGAAGAGATCACTTGCGCAAAGTGATCCCTTCTTTTTTAGTTTACTCCTGTTCCAAAAACGGATAACGATAATCCGTTGGTGGGTTAAATGACTCTTTGATAGTGCGTGGAGAAACCCAACGTAATAAATTGATCATTGAGCCTGCTTTGTCGTTCGTACCGGAACCTCTTGCACCTCCAAAAGGTTGTTGGCCAACCACAGCGCCCGTACATTTATCATTTATATAAAAGTTGCCTGCGGCATTTTTTAATGCATCAGAGGCTTGCGCTATGGCATAACGATCTTGTGCTATAACAGAACCGGTAAGGGCATAAATCGAAGTTTGATCTATTAATCGTAAGGTATCTTCCCATTTTTCGTCTTCATAGACGTAAACAGTAAGTACCGGGCCAAACAACTCTTCTTTTAAAGTTACATAATCCGGTGTTTTGGCAAGGATTACCGTAGGTTGAATGAAATAGCCAACGCTTTTATCGTACTCGCCACCGATAATTACCTCTGCATCTTCATCTGATTTTGCTTGATCAATGTATCTTGTAAGCTTATCGAAAGACTTTTCGTCAATAACGGCGTTGATGAAATTTGAAAAATCTTCAGTAGGTCCTACCTTAAAGGAATTGATATCTTTCGTCATTAATTCTTTAAGCGCAGGCCATAGTGACTGTGGAATATACACGCGTGACGCCGCTGAACATTTTTGGCCCTGATATTCGAAAGCCCCTCGAACAATGGCGGTGTTCGCCGCTTTTATATCAGCCGATCGATGAACTAAAATGAAATCTTTACCACCGGTTTCACCAACTATACGTGGATAACTTTTGTATTTATGGATGTTTGTCCCAATCGTTTTCCATATTTCTTGGAAAACGGCAGTAGATCCGGTAAAGTGTATGCCGGCAAAGTCCGGATGATTAAAGACCACCTCACCTACATCCGGCCCATGTGCATAAATCAAATTGATAACGCCTGCCGGTACGCCTGCCTCGTGGAAAATTTCCATTAACAAATGAGCTGCATAGATTTGCGTGTCAGCAGGTTTCCATACAACCACATTTCCCATCATAGCAACACAGCTAGGTAAGTTTCCCGCTATTGCAGTAAAGTTAAAGGGAGTTAATGCGAATACAAATCCCTCCAAAGGCCGTTGCTCTACGCGATTCCACACGCCATCAGAAGAAACAGGAGGTTGTTGCGAATAGATTTCGCTCATATATTTCACATTAAATCGGAGAAAGTCAACGATTTCGCAAGCTGAATCGATTTCTGCCTGATATGCATTTTTTGACTGCCCTAACATAGTGGCCGCATTTAGCTTGTAACGGTATTTACCGGCTATTAAATCGGCGGCTTTTAAGAAGATACTAGCCCGATGTTCCCACGGCAAATCTTCCCAATTTTTCTTTGCTTCTAAAGCAGCGTTAATGGCGTCGGTTACGTGGTTCTTGCCGCCTTTATGATAATATCCCAATAAGTGTTTGTGGTCATGCGGAGGTCTTAACTCGCCCTTATTTCCAGTCCTTATTTCTTGGCCACCTATAAACATGGGAATATCCGCCTCCTGCGATCTTGCAGTACGCAAGGCTTCTTGCAATAAAGCGCGTTCCTTACTTCCGGGAGCATAGGCATATACCGGCTCGTTTATAGGGGTAGGGACACTAAAAAATCCTTTTAACATAATATATTTTTATTTTGTGTGATACTTGGCAAAGGTACCAAAAGCCCGATAGCTCTGCAATTGAAATCGGTATTTAACCGTTTGTTTATTACCTTTGTTACTTGGTATCGAAAAAAACAGATGAAAAAACTGCGCCTTTTATTACTTCCGTTCTCTTGGCTATATGGCGCTATCTTATTTTTCAGACATTTTATTTACGACCGAGGTTTCGCAAATAGTTATGGTTTTGATAAACCGGTCATTGTTATTGGCAATTTAGTACTTGGTGGGGCAGGTAAAAGCCCGATGACTGAATACCTTTTGCGTTTATTTGCCGGTGTAAGCATAGCGACGCTAAGTCGAGGTTATGGAAGGAAAAGCACCGGGTACCTGGAAGTGCAGGGAGGTAGTACGGCTGAAAAAGTAGGGGATGAGCCGTTGCAATTTAAAAGAAAATTTCCAGGCGTTACAGTCGCTGTTTGCGAGGATAGAGTGGAGGGATTGAGACAGCTGATGCCAAGCCACGATATTTTTGTTTTAGACGATGCTTTTCAGCATAGAAGACTAAAGCCAGGCATTAGTATTTTACTGTTCGATTTTGAAAGCCTTCAGGAAAACAAATGGGTACTCCCCGCCGGAAATTATAGAGATTTATTTATGCGACGAAATTTCGCTGATATTATCGTTATTACTAAGTCGCCGGAGGCACTTTCAAAAACGGATAGGCAGCGATGCCTACAATTACTAAAATTAGAAAGAGAACTCCCCACATTTTTCTCTTATATTGAATATGGCGATTTAGTAAATTTGATGACGGATGAAAAAGAGTCTTTTCCAATAAACGCCCGCCTAATAGTAATGACGGGTATTGCCAATCCAACACCGTTTTGCAATTATTTAACAACAAAAGGCAACGTATTGAAAATGATTGAATTTCCGGATCATCATCGTTATACAGCTGGTGATTTACTTAAGATAAAAAGGTATTGGCAATCATTGGGCGATTGTTTAATCGTAACGACAGAGAAAGATGCCATGCGTTTGCGAGATCCGGAACTGCGCTCGCATATTGAAGATTTGCCTTTACATTATATACCGATAGAAACGAAATTTCACCATAATGCGAGTGGACCAAGTTTCGACAACTTAATTAAAGATCAAGTATTTGGCAAGCAGGTGTAAATAACCCTTTTTAAAAGATAAAAGTGATTATATGTATAGATCATTAGGAGAAACCGTTACTTATATTGAACAAAGAATAGGAGATTTTAAACCCGAAGTGGGCATTATTTTAGGAACCGGTTTAGGTGGTCTCGTGAAAGATATAGCGGTTGAGCACCAACTTATGTATGCTCATATTCCGAACTTTCCTGTTTCTACCCTTGAATTCCATTCGGGTAAATTGATTTTCGGTACCTTAAGCGGTAAAAAGGTAGTAGCAATGCAGGGTAGACTTCATTATTATGAAGGTTATAATATGCAAGAGATTACATTCCCCGTACGTGTTCTAAAGCTGCTCGGTATACAAAAGTTGTTCGTATCGAATGCCTCAGGATCATTAAATCCAGCGATAAAGAAAGGTGATCTTGTCTTTATTGATGATCATATTAGCTTGTTGCCTGAAAGTCCATTACGTGGTCCGAATAACGATGATCTTGGCCCTCGCTTTCCGGATATGAGCGAACCCTATAACAGAGATTTTATACAAAAAGCGTTAAATATTGCGGCGGAAAGTAACATCCGAGTGCATAAAGGCGTTTATGTTTCTACGGCTGGCCCTAATCTGGAAACTCGTGCTGAATATAAGTATATGCGCCTAATAGGTGGCGATATTGTAGGAATGAGTACAGTTCCGGAGGTTATTGTGGCTAATCACATGGGCTTACCGGTTTTTGCTGTATCGGTAGTTACGGATGAGGGCTTTCATGAAAATTTGGAAGTCGTATCAATCGAAGATATCATTGAGGTAGCTAAAACGGCAGAACCAAAGATGACGTTAATTTTAAAAGAATTACTAGCTTTGCCAGAATGATTAAGCATTTGCGTGCCTGTTTTTTCCTTTTTGTTTTGTGTCTTTTCGCCGGTCATAGCTTTGCTCAAGAGCAAGAGGAGTGGGGCGCCGATTTGGATTCGCTTCGTCGAGCGGAAGAGGCACAACAGGACTCGATTATTTACAATGCGTCTTATATACGGTATACAACTTTAGATCGTTTGAAACAGGGGACATTTACGGTTCCACTGGATACAACCTTAAAGGGGTTTCAATATTACAATCCCCAAACGAAGCCTAAAAGTCCGACGATGAATCTTGGGAACTATGGGTTAGCTACGCGTGATTTACTGTTTTCTCCTGCAACAGAAATTGGTTTCAGAACGGGGTTTACCGCTATGGATCGCTATCTTTTGACGCTTGATTCTATTCGCTTTTACAGGGCGCGATCACCCTTTTCCGAATTGTATTTTGTTACCGGAGATCAGGTTTTTAGTGCAAAAATAGGTCAGAATATCAAGCCAAATTGGAGTGTTGGCGCTAATTTTAACGCATCTTTAGCACGAGGATTTTATCAAAATCAGCGTTACAACGATATACAGCCTGCAATTTATACTTGGTATGAGTCGCCTAACCTGCGGTACAACTTGCAATCAGCGTTGATATTTAATACGCTCGTCGCTACGGAGAATGGCTCAATTCTAAACGATAGCATATTTCGGGTACAGCCGGAAAATTCGAATCCTGAATCCTTTGAGGTACGCTTAAGTCAACAACGAGAACAACGTCCGAGAAATACCTGGACAGATCACAGCTTTTTTTTACGACAAAGCATGTTTATTGGTCGACTCGATACGCTTAATAAAGGAACGCAAGAACAACAAGTATTGCCAACCATGTCAGTGGCACATAGTTTGAAACTCAATCGTAAGAAATACAAGTTCTTCAAGAACGAAGCTGATCCTAATGGAGCATTGCCTTTTAGTGAATCTGTTTTAACCAATGATTCGACCATGTTGACAACCATTACCAATGACTTTGTTTATAGTTTCTCGCTGCGTGGAAAGTCCGTTTCATTTATTAAAAATGAGGTAAAACTCGATTTAGGGTTGCAACATGATCTTATGTTTTATAAACAAGGGCGAGACTCGTTAAGCGTTCAGGATACGCTTGCTTCCAATCGGTACCGGGATATGTCTTTTCAAAACATTACTTTAAAAGCTGGATTGGGGTATCGCTTTAGTGATCGTGTAAATATTACGACAGACTTTAGACAGATAATTACCGGGCGGAATTTTGGGGATTTCCATTATGGAGCACAAGCTAATCTTCTGTATAACAATACCGTTGGCCGACTCGTACTCGCAGGGTATTTTCAGAATCAATCACCGGAATACCTTGCAGAGTCTGTAAACTATACATACCACAAATGGGACAATAATGATCGATTAGATAAAATCAAAACAACCAACTTATCGGCTGCTTATGAAAATCCCCGTTTTCGTTTTTTAGCAAAAGCTGAGTACTTTTTAATAAACAACTATACGTATTACAAAGAAGTTGACAACCCGGATCATCGATCCGAATTGTTACGGGTTATTGAAGTGGCTCAACACGAATCGCCCATCAATTTATTGAAGTTGACCTTAGGTAAGGATTTTACTTTTTTTGACAAATTGCATTTTGATAATTACGTTGTATACCAAAAATCAGATTACAACGATATATTGATGACACCGGAGTTTTATACTTGGCATAGCTTCTATTATAATACCATTTTGGTAAAAGTAATCAATCTTAATATTGGTTTTGACATCCGTTTTAACACCCCTTATGTTGCGCCTGCTTATGCAATCAACATAGGGCAATTTTATCGGCCCTATTATGGTGGTGTAGATGCAAACGGGAACGAGATTACACCAATTGAGTTTTCTAGCTATCCGATTGTGGATCCTTGGGTGACAGCAACCTTAAAAAGAACAAATTTCTTTCTGAGATATGATAATGCCAGTCAGGGACTCTTCTCAAGAGGGTATTACACCGTAAGGCGCTATCCGATGGCTCCTGCCGGCATGCGGTTCGGCGTTAGCTGGAAGTTTTACGATTAGTATATTATCGTCCCTATCTAATCCCTTCACAGCAATAAATAAATAAAATTACAGAAAGAGAAAGGATCAAATGATTACCTTTGCCATTTAATAATACTGATATGAGTAAAGCAATTATAAAAACTGAGAAAGGTGATATGACGGTGCAATTTTATGATAAAGATGCACCTGGACATGTGGCAAATTTTATTAAACTCGCGAAATCCGGCTTTTATGATGGTACGGTATTTCATCGGGTGATTCCTGATTTTGTGATTCAGGGAGGAGACCCAACCGGTACGGGAGCAGGGGGACCGGGATATACGATCGACTGTGAATTAGATGGAGAGAATCAATACCACGATCGCGGTGTATTATCGATGGCTCATCGCGGTAGAAATACAGGTGGATCGCAATTTTTTATTTGTCATAGCAGAAATAATACCGCTCACCTGGATCGCAATCATACCTGCTTTGGCAAGGTTGTCGAAAATGTCGATGTTATTGATGACATCCGTCAGGGAGACAAAATTTTAAGTGTCGAAGTCATTGAGGAATAAGTGATATTGTAAACGTTTTAAAAAGGGATATAGATGAATTTAAGAGGAATAGTTTCCGTCACAGGACGTCCGGGTTTATTTAAGCTGATAGGACAAAACAAAACAGGTTTCATTTTGGAAAGCCTGGATGAAAAACGTGTGAAGATTGTTGTTAATATATCAACTGCAAAAATGGCTTCCTTGGAAGATATAACCATTTTTGGAACGGAAGACGATATTAAACTTGTCGACATTTTTGAAAAAATGAAAGGTCTATCGTCGTTGCCGGATGCAAAGAAAGATAGCGGTGACAAGTTGCGTGCGTTTTTTAATGAAGTTGCGCCGGATCACGATGAAGAACGTGTATACTCTTCCGATATTAAGAAAATAATTAACTGGTTTGTCATTTTAAAGGGATTTCCTTTGTTTGATGAAGAAGCTCCTGCTCCGCTTGATGCTGAAGTTGTAGGGGAGGATAAAAAAGTAGAAAGAGAAGAACTCGCGAAATAGCGATCTGCATCCAATAAACGGGGGTGTCCTTTTTAGGCCCCCGTTACGTTTTAAAAGTAATCGCTGATTAAAGAATGAAAATAATCAATGCGGCTAAAGCAATGCCAATTACAATCATTATCCACATATTTTGACTTTCTTTACCGGTATTGATTCCCTTATAGTGATATTTTCTTGTGCTTGGTAATTTCATGAGATCCTCCTTTACAAAATGGTGAAAACCTGGTAGCTTTGTGATGGGTTATTTTACTTAAGTGTTCTACTCCCTCATTTGTTTGATGAAAACTCATCAAAAATTCCATAAAAAAGTAAAAATTACTCGTGATGATAAGGTTCGCCTCGAAGAATGCTAAACGCCCTGTATAACTGCTCGACGAAAAATAGGCGAATCATTTGGTGAGAAAAAGTCATGTTGGACAGAGAAAGCTTGTTTTTCTGAGCACGGACATATAGGCTGTTATCGAAGCCGTAGGGTCCGCCAATTATGAAGACTAAATGCTGGGTTCCATTCAACATGTGCCTTTCTAAATACTTAGCAAAATCAATCGACCGGGGAGCCATTCCTTTCTCGTCTAAAAGGACAATCGTATCTGTTGCGTTCAGTTGTTTTGAAATTTGTTCAGCTTCCTTGGCTTTTTGCTGATCAGGGGATAGATGCTTCGTATTCTTAATATCAGGGATAATAGTCATCGAGAAATTTATGTAATGCTTAAGTCTTTGCAGGTATTTGTCAATTCCTGTATTTAGATATGACTCATCCGTTTTTCCTATACAAAGCAAGGTGATTTTCATTTGTATTCAAGTGTTGCGTGCAGTGCAGCGTTTTATATGCCGTTTTTTACGATGTTAAATTTCGTACAATTGGAAATTAATACACAAATAAAGGATATTAATACACAAATCCCTTTTTTATAAATAATAAATATATTTTATTTTTTAATTTTGCGGAAAATTAATTAATTGTTGAAGGCTTAGCCAGTCTAAGCGCACCTAAAAATCATTTCCGATGAAAAAGTCGTACTGTTAACATCTCTTTTTGTGTCACTTTTATGTTGTCTACATGCACAAGAAACAAATCCTGATTCTATTTGGAAAATTCATGGTGAGAATACATTTCTAATCAATCAGAGCACGTTTTCCAACTGGGCTGCAGGAGGAATAAATTCCTTATCGGCCAACTTAGTGCTGAACTATGATTTCAACTATAAGAAAGATAAATGGAGCTGGGATAACAAAGTTTTAGCGGCATATGGTTTGACCAAACAAAAAGATTTAGGCTGGCGGAAGAATGATGACCGTATTTTACTAAACAGCTTATTGGGATATCAGGCTGCGCCTAAGTGGCTATATACTTTCTTTATGAATTTCAACTCGCAGTTTGCAAATGGATACAATTATAATGCGGATGGAAGCAGAGAAGCGTTAATTTCTGCCGGATTGGCACCTGCGTACCTGAGTTTTGGCCCTGGTATTGCCTATAAAGAATCGGATAATTTCCGTTTCAATTTATCACCTGCATCCCCTAGGTTTGTTTTTGTAACTAATCAGGAACTTGCAGATCAAGGGGCCTTTGGAGTTGATCCAGGTAAAAAAAGCCGCTTTGAATTTGGTGCCTCTTTTGACGCTTACTATCGTAAAAATATCATGGAAAATATCGGCATAGAAAATATCCTACGCTTATACTCTAACTATTTAGAAGACCCAAAAAATGTGGATGTCGATTATACGCTCAATATTTTCATGAAGGTCAATCGATTTGTTTCCGTGAACGCCGGCGTTCAAATGATCTATGATGATAATACGGATGTTCCAAAAGAAAGGGACGGTGTGAATTACAAAGGAAAAGGTTTACAGGTTAAGCAAATTTTTGGAGCTGGTTTTACCTATAAATTCTAGACGTACATAGAGCCGATATTGGTTTTTTTACATCCCGAACCGTTAGCTGCAGTTCGGGATTTTTTTATTTCACCTATCGGTAATTCAATTTTAAGCCTTATCTTAGAAAGCTATGAATACCCCTATTGTTGCATTTTACCAAGAAAAACGCCAGCTGACACAAGATAAAATCAAGCGCTTTAATCGTATTATTAATCGGCTATCTTTCGCCCGATTAGCATTAATTCTAGGAGGAGGTGTAGTTTTATTTAAGGTGGTACAATCAGAAAGTGTCTGGTTGACGCTTATATCTTCTTTTCTGATTCTCATTGTATTTATGTGGCTGGTAGCGAAGCAAAGTAAGTTGACCAAAGATAAGGAGGAAGCAGAAGATGATTTAACAATAGTAGAGAATGAGTTGAATTGCCAAGCTGGGACGACGAGCATTTATAGTGATGGCGCCGAATTTATTAATGATAAACATGGATATACCAGTGATTTAGATGTTTTTGGAATCAATTCAATTTATCACAGAATAAATCGGGCTGCGACAATAGACGGGAGAAGTATGCTAGCTCGTTGGTTGTCTGTCGCAGCAACTGATAAAGAGATTGCAGATCGCCAGCAAGCGGTGAAAGAACTCGAAGAAGATCCTTCTTGGGGGTTGAACTTTTTAGCTCGATTAGTTTTCGCCCTAAAAGAACAATCTAATTTCAAAGATACCCTGGTCAGCTATTTGAATAAACCCTATGCCGATTTTGGAAATAGCTTGTTGCGCTTTTATACAAAGGTAGCGCCTTATATTTTGTCGATAAATATTGTCTTGTCGTTCTTTTATGGGACTCCTTTTTCAAACATTGCCCCGCTTTTGTTTATATTTAATATTTTGCTTACGATGGCCTATGCAGGAAAGGTTTCACAGATCGCCGCCGGTATTGGTCGGATGGGAAACTTACTGGAACGTTTTGGAAAGGTATATGAAAGCGTTGAACGTCGAGGATGGCAAGCCGATTTGCTAAAAGACGGTTTGCTGTCTAAAGGACAAAAGGAAGGGGAGAAGACCATATCACAAAGCATTAGAGAGCTCGGATCGTTGATTAACAAACTGGACTACCGTTTAAACATACTGGTAGCGACTTTTCTGAACGGTATTTTCCTTTGGGACTTTAGGCAAGTCTTCGCCATTTTGGATTGGCGTAAAACCCATCATTATGAGATGGCAAAGTTGTTTGATGAATTGGCTTGCTTAGAGGCTTGGTAAGTTTTGCTTTTATAAGGATTAATGATCCTTCGTGGAATTATCCGCGTATTATACCAACCGATGCTCATATCCTGCAGGCCGAAGGTCTAAGACATCCGCTCATTCCTACGGTCAGTTCTGTGCCAAATGACTATTCTTTAGATGATCATCGTCTGGCTTTAATCACCGGGTCTAATATGGCGGGGAAGAGCACCTTTCTTCGAACAGTAGGCGCCAATATGGTATTAGCGCTTAGCGGGGCACCCGTTTGTGCGCTGCATTTAGAGCTTTCAGTAATGCATATTATTACCTACATGCGTATCCGGGATTCATTGAATGAAAGTACTTCAACCTTTAAGGCAGAGCTAGATCGATTGGATATGATTCTAAAAGTGGTTAATACGCAAAAGAACACTTTCTTTTTGGTGGACGAAATGTTACGAGGCACCAATTCAGTTGACAAATATTTAGGCTCTAAAGCAGTTATAGAAAAGCTAATAAAAGACCGGGGGGTTGGTATGGTTGCCACTCATGATCTTCAGTTAGCGAAATTAGAAGACACCAATCCCGGCTATTTGAAAAATTATCATTTCGATATACAGGTGATAGAGGGGGAAATGGTTTTCGATTATAAGTTGAAAGAAGGCGCTTGTAAGATTTTCAATGCCTCTATGCTTCTCAAAAAGATTGGAATTGACATTTCACTTTAAGTGTGTGAATAACTAACACATTGTGCAAAACTTCGATTAACGCTCGAAGCTTTCAAAGATTATCTTTGTTAGAAGATCAAGGATATGTTCTTTGAAATACTTAGTCAGCGATTATGTTGTTAATGAATTTCCAATAAAGCACGGGCTTGTAACCATTTTCTAAGCTGTTTCCCTGGTTTAAAAGCATTTCAAAAGCCGGTACAAGTACTAGATTTCCGCTGAATAAGTAATCATCGTTTCTATTAAATTTTAATTGACGGTTTCTTTGGGTAAAGGAGATTAGCCGTGAGGACGATTATCTTTTTATAAATGCCTATACATAAAACGTAAAACTATGAGCCAAGAAAATGAAGTATTGTTAAGAGAAAATAAAGATCGATTTGTAATCCTTCCGATTAATTATCCGGCGATTTGGGATATGTACAAAAAGCACGAAGCGAGTTTCTGGACGGCTGAAGAAATTGATTTATCCGGCGACTTAAAGGATTGGGCAAACCTAAATGATGGAGAGCGCCATTTTATATCGCATGTTCTTGCTTTTTTTGCGGCGAGTGATGGGATTGTGAACGAAAACCTGGCCATAAATTTTATGAGCGAGGTGCAACTGCCGGAGGCTAGGAGCTTTTATGGATTTCAGATCGCGATGGAGAATATTCATTCTGAAACTTATGCTCTACTGATCGATACTTATGTAAAAGATCCCGTTGAAAAAGATCGGTTATTCCATGCCATAGAAACGGTTGAATGTGTTAAGAAAAAGGCGGAATGGGCTTTACGTTGGATTGAAAATGGCTCTTTTGCTGAACGCCTAGTTGCTTTTGCAGCGGTGGAGGGCATTTTCTTCTCCGGTAGTTTTTGCGCTATTTTCTGGCTAAAAAAGAGAGGGTTGATGCCTGGTTTGACATTTAGTAATGAATTGATTTCACGTGACGAAGGTTTGCATTGCGAATTTGCATGCTTATTGTATAGTATGTTGGAAGCTAAGCTTCCGAAAGAACGCGTACAGGAGATCATTATTGATGCAGTAGAAATTGAAAAAGAGTTTATAACGGATGCCTTGCCTGTTAAACTTATCGGAATGAACGCCGATTTGATGAAGCAGTATATCGAATTTGTGGCCGATAGGTGGTTGGTAGAACTTGGTAATAGCAAATACTATAACGCTACTAATCCATTTGATTTTATGGAACTTATATCCCTGCAAGGCAAAACAAATTTCTTTGAGAAACGTGTAGGAGATTATCAGAAGAGCGGCGTTACCGGAGAAAAAGGAAAAGCCAGCTTTTCTTTGGATGAGGATTTTTAATTAAAGCCATCAGCGATCGGAAGTCGGAAATCGGTTTCTGGAAAAAAGAAAATGTTCTAAATACTGACAGCTAAAAGCTAATAAAGGAGAAAAATATGTATGTAATTAAGCGAGATGGACGTTCCGAGTCCGTAAAATTTGACAAGATAACGGCACGAATTGAAAAGCTGTGCTACGGTTTAAATCCTGATTTAGTGGATCCTATTGATGTTGCACGAAAGGTAATCGAGGGTTTATACGATGGGGTTACCACTTCAGAGCTGGATAATTTGGCTGCTGAAACAGCTGCGTCTTTAACCACTAAACACCCGGATTATGCCTTATTGGCCTCTAGAATTGCCGTCTCCAACTTACATAAAAATACAGTTAAGTCTTTTTCGGAAACGATGAGCTTGCTCTATCATTACATCGACCCGAAAACAGGAAAGCCAGCTCCGTTAATAGCAGATGATGTTTACGAGGTGATTCAGGCGAATGCCATGGAGCTAGACAGCCATATTATTTACGATCGGGATTTTAGTTTCGATTATTTTGGATTTAAAACGCTGGAAAAGTCGTATCTGTTAAAGCTGAATGGGAAAATTGCCGAAAGACCACAGCATTTATTTATGCGTGTAGCAGTAGGTATTCATAAACATGATATCGAAAGTGTTATCAAAACCTACGACTTGCTGAGTGAACGTTGGTTTACGCATGCAACACCCACACTGTTTAATGCGGGTACACCGAAGCCGCAAATGTCATCTTGTTTCCTGTTGACTATGAAAGATGATAGTATCGAGGGAATTTATGATACCTTGAAACAAACAGCGAAGATTTCCCAAAGTGCAGGTGGTATTGGATTAAGCATTCATAACGTACGCGCTACGGGAGCCTATATCAGTGGTACGAATGGCACAAGTAATGGAATCATCCCCATGTTACGTGTTTTCAATGATACCGCTCGGTACGTTGACCAAGGTGGTGGTAAACGTAAAGGAGCCTTTGCTATATATCTTGAACCTTGGCACGCAGATGTTTATGATTTTATCGATTTGCGGAAGAACCACGGTAAGGAAGAATTAAGGGCACGCGATTTATTTTTAGCCCTATGGGTGCCGGATTTATTCATGAAACGCGTGGAAGAGAATGGTGAATGGAGTTTGTTTTCGCCTGATGAAGCTCCAGGCCTAGCAGAATGCCATGGAGAGGCTTTTGAAAAACTATATGAGCAGTATGAGCGTGAAGGAAGGGCTAGGAAAATAGTAAAGGCACAGGATCTCTGGTTTGCTATTTTGGATGCCCAGATTGAAACAGGAACCCCTTATCTCTTGTATAAAGATGCGGCTAACGGAAAATCGAATCAGCAAAACCTCGGTACCATCAAGAGTTCCAATCTATGTACTGAAATTATAGAATATACGTCGGCTGATGAAGTGGCTGTTTGTAACCTGGCTTCTCTTGCTTTACCGAGATATGTAGATAATGGTGAATTCGATCATCAAAAGTTGTTTGATATCACGTACCAAGTGACCATCAATCTCAACCGTATTATTGATAACAATTATTATCCGGTTGATGAGGCCCGTAATTCCAATCTTCGTCACCGCCCTGTCGGATTGGGCGTGCAGGGATTAGCAGATACCTTTATATTAATGCGTATGCCTTTTGAAAGCGAGGCTGCGAAGCAACTTAATAAGGATATTTTTGAGACGATTTACTTTGCAGCAATGACTGCCTCGAAAGATTTGGCAGTGAAAGAAGGCCCCTACGAGAGCTTCAAAGGTTCCCCACTTTCACAAGGTAAATTCCAGTTTGATTTGTGGAATGTTAAACCGGATAGTGGTAGATGGGACTGGGAAGGCTTACGTAAAGAAATTAAGAAACACGGTGTAAGAAATTCGTTGCTGGTTGCACCGATGCCGACAGCATCGACTTCGCAAATATTAGGTAATAATGAGTGTTTTGAACCCTATACCTCTAATATATATACCCGTCGGGTATTGAGTGGAGAATTTGTAATTGTTAACAAACATCTTTTACGTGATCTTGTGGAGCTCGGTTTGTGGAATAATGAGATGAAGAACCGTATTATTGCGGCCAATGGATCTATTCAGGACATCAACGAAATTCCTGCAGATATCAAGGAATTGTACAAGACTGTTTGGGAGATTAAAATGAGAAACATCATTGATATGGCTGCCGATAGAGGTGCCTTTATCTGCCAGTCGCAATCACTTAATCTATTCGTTAATACACCTACGACGGCGAAATTAACCTCTATGCATTTCTATGCATGGAAAAAGGGGCTTAAGACAGGTATGTATTATCTGCGCACTCAAGCGGCTACGCAAGCAGTTAAGTTTACAGTTGAAAATCAAGCAGGTAAGAATATGGAACCGGTTATTCCTGCAAAAATAGAATCAGTTCCGGACGATATTCCAACAGGAGCGGTATGCTCAATGGAAGAAGGCTGCATAACCTGCGGCTCTTAGGGTCAGAAAGCGCTGATTCGTATATAGGTCTCTCAAAAAATGGAAAAGCTCCTAAGAATCATCTTGGGAGCTTTTTTTAGGTAAATTTTTCCCACGATGAATAATCAATTTTATATACGGTATTCATCTTGCATATAAAATGCAATTTGTCTAAGTTTGGAAACCTTGAAATCAACTTTCGTCAAACATGAAATTGTTCTCTGTGAACGTTGTGGCACCTCGATCGAATGTCGGGCAAACTCGTATTCCAAATGTCAATGCAGCGCCGTGGAGCTGTCTGTCAATGAGGTACAATATATAAGTGAACGATACGATAATTGTCTCTGCGCAGCGTGCTTGCAAGCGTTGAAGCAAGAATATATAGAAACGAATGAACTATAAAATGACCCTGGAAGAAAAAATAAAACAATCAGAGACAAGTATTTTTAAAGCTGTTTTTCCTAATACAACGAATCACTATGATACACTATACGGTGGAACGGCTATGGCTTTAATGGATGAAGTTGCTTTCATTACCGGAACACGTTTTTGTAGAAAGCGATTGGTCACTGTTTCCTCTGACCGGATTGATTTTACAAAGCCAATACCGGCAGGTACCATTGTTGAACTCATTGGAAAAGTAGAAAAAGTAGGACGTACAAGTTTAAAAATAGGGGTGGAAATCTTTGTCGAGCAGATGTACGAAGAACATCGCGAAATCGCTATAAAAGGAACTTTCACTTTCGTAGCAATCGATCAAGATAAGAACCCAATACCTGTTCTAGACTAGCTCCATTTTATATTAGCCATTCGCTAGGTTTTGCAAGTTCACGATTGCATGCAATCAGTCTCACAATAAATTAATGGCAGCTTATTCCAAAGTTGTCAGGAATATCTTATTTTTAGCGTCTAAAATTTTAAGAATACAACGAATGAAATTACTCGAAGGAAAAACGGCATTGGTGACCGGTGCGTCCAAAGGTATTGGTAGAAAAATAGCTGAGAAGTTTGCCGAACAGGGAGCCAATGTGGCTTTTACGTATCTGTCTTCAGTTGAAAAAGGGCAAGCGCTGGAAGAGGAGCTGCAATCCTTTGGTACGAAGGTTAAAGGATATCGTTCAGATGCATCCAAGTTTGATGAAGCAGAGGAGCTTATAGGTAATGTTGTGAAGGAATTTGGTACTATAGACATTGTGGTGAACAATGCCGGTATAACCAAAGATGGTTTGTTGATGCGTATGACAGAAGAAAATTGGGATGAGGTTATTGATGTTAATTTAAAGTCTGTTTTTAATGTAACAAAGGCCGTTTCGAAGGTTATGATGAAGGCTAGAAAAGGTTCTATCATAAACATGAGTTCAGTAGTTGGTGTGCAGGGAAATGCAGGGCAAGCAAACTATGCGGCGTCCAAGGCCGGAATCATTGGTTTTTCCAAATCAATGGCAAAGGAATTGGGGTCGCGTAATATAAGAACCAATGTAATAGCTCCAGGATTTATCCGAACAGAAATGACCGATGTACTGGACCCGAAAGTTGTAGAAGGTTGGGAAGCAAATATACCACTAAAGCGTGCAGGAGAAACAGAAGACGTCGCAAATGCTTGCTTATTTCTAGCTTCAGATTTATCTTCTTATATAAATGGTCAGGTAATCTCCGTTTGTGGGGGTATGTTGTAAGAAAGGTACAGTGACGAGAACGAGCACAAACAGTAAGCCTATTCGCTAGGCTTGCTATTTTCAATGATAAAGATGTCTTCGTTGTCTTTTTTCATCAAATATTTTTCTCGCGCAAATTTTTGAAGTCTTGTAAGATTGGAGGTAAGTTCCTCCAAGTCTTTTTTCACGATGGCTGTTTCCCGTATATAGAACTCTTTTTCATCCTTTAAATTTTTTAACTGCGATTGATATTTGTACTGGGAAGTGATATCATTTCGGTCAAAGAAAAGCATCCAGACAATAAATGCGATAGTTGCAATGATGTATTTGTTTCTAGCAATGTTGATTAATTGTTTCATGTCTGTGCTCCTTTCCATTGCAAACCTAAGCATAAAATTTTACAATAAAAAAGACCTGCAATCAATTTGATTACAGGTCTTTTATTAACTGCTAAAAGTTGTTTATTTAGCAAATTTGAAGCTTTTTCCTAAAAACTTAGCATTACTGCCTAACTCTTCTTCAATACGTAATAATTGATTATATTTCGCCATCCGATCAGAACGGGATGCTGAACCTGTCTTGATTTGTCCACAGTTCAATGCAACTGCTAAGTCTGCAATAGTGTTATCTTCAGTTTCGCCCGAACGATGCGACATAACTGATGTGTAACTATTCGTTTGTGCTAAGCTAACCGCATCGATAGTTTCTGTTAAAGAACCTATCTGATTTACTTTCACCAAAATAGAGTTCGCTGTATCGTTGTCAATTCCCTGTTGAAGGCGTTTTACATTTGTAACGAATAAATCATCGCCTACTAATTGAACTCTTGCACCAATTTTCTCGGTTAACAATTTCCAGCCATTCCAATCGTCTTCGGCCATACCATCTTCAATTGAAATAATAGGATATTTCTCTGTTAATTGTGCCAAATAGTCCGCTTGTTCTGCACTGCTACGTACGGCCCCTTTATCTCCCTCAAATTTTGTGTAGTCATATTGACCATCTTTATAGAATTCTGATGAAGCACAATCAAGCGCCAAGCAAATTTGATCGCCTGGTTTATAACCAGCTTTTTCGATCGCTTTTAGAATCGTCTCGATCGCATCCTCTGTTCCATCAAAGGTCGGAGCGAAACCACCTTCATCGCCTACCGCGGTTGACAAGCCTCTATCGTGTAAGATCGACTTTAGATTGTGAAAGACCTCTGCTCCCCAACGAAGCGCTTCAGAAAAAGAGGGCGCACCAACAGGCATGATCATAAACTCTTGAAATGCAATAGGTGCATCGGAGTGCGATCCGCCATTAATAATATTCATCATTGGGATCGGTAAAGTGTTTGCATTCACACCGCCAATATATCTATATAGGGGTTGACGACTTTCTTGTGCTGCGGCTTTTGCAACGGCTAAAGAGACGCCTAGAATAGCGTTCGCACCTAAGTTTCCTTTATTTTCAGAGCCATCCAGCTCAATCATGATTTTATCTATCGCGTTTTGTTCGAAAACGTCGATACCTCTTAAAGCTTCTGCGATTTTAGTATTTACATTCTCGACAGCTTTCAATACCCCTTTCCCTAAATATCTTGATTTATCGCCATCGCGCAATTCTACCGCTTCATGCATTCCCGTAGACGCGCCGGAAGGAACAGCTGCACGTCCAACGAAACCGTTCTCAGTTGTTACATCTACTTCTACTGTTGGGTTTCCGCGCGAATCTAATATCTGCCGCGCATGTACATCAATAATTGAACTCATTTTGAATTTTTTTTAATATGGGTTTGAGCTAGCTTCGTGTCTTTTTTACACGAAGCGTATTCTATTTCAAATATATTCTTTTACAGCTTAATAACAAAATTAAACCACCTTAATTTACGCTGTCAGCATGGCTGTGAAATCGTCAAAAAGATATCTTGAATCATGTGGGCCTGGCGACGATTCCGGGTGGTACTGAACAGAGAATGCTTTTTTCCCCTTTACGCGAATCCCTTCAATCGATTTGTCGTTTAAGTTAACATGCGTAATTTCAACTGTATCCGAATTACGCACGTCATCGGCTACGACCCCAAAGCCGTGGTTTTGGCTTGTGATTTCACATCGATCCGCGATGATGTTTTTGACAGGATGGTTGATGCCACGATGACCATTGAACATTTTTTCTGTTCTAATTCCATTAGCTAAAGCTAATAGTTGATGGCCTAAGCAGATGCCAAACATAGGTTTGTCGGCTTTTAGTATTTCTTTAACGGTTTCCAGTGCATATGGCATTGCGGCAGGGTCTCCGGGACCGTTGGAAATGAAGTAGCCGTCAGGAGTCCAGCTTTCCATTTCGGCAAACGTAGTTTTAGCAGGAAACACTTTGACATATACATCTCTATCGCAAAAATTGCGTAGTATATTTTTCTTTACGCCCAAATCAAGTACGGCAACCCGGTAACGAGCATTTTCATCCCCGAAGTGATAAGCTTGTTTAGTAGACACTTGTGTCGAAAGTTCCAGTCCCTCCATAGAAGGCACTTCTTTCAGTTTTGCTTTGAGCGCATCAATGTCTAGTATTTCAGAAGAAATAATAGCATTCATGGCTCCCTTATTTCTGATATGTCTTACGAGTGCGCGAGTGTCAACATCCGAAATTCCAACCAAATTTCCATCCTGGAAATAACCCTGTATTGATTCCTTTGCAAGTTTACGACTAAAGGGCACACTGTAATTTTTACAAACAAGTCCTGCAATCTGTATTTGATTTGACTCGATCTCTTCCTCAGCGGTTCCGTAGTTACCAATGTGCGCATTTGTGGTTACCATGATTTGGCCAAAGTAAGAAGGATCCGTAAAAATTTCCTGGTAACCTGTCATACCGGTATTAAAACAGATTTCTCCGGTAGTGGTGCCAATTTTTCCGGCAGCTTTACCATGGTAAACTGTGCCATCTTCTAAAAGTAAAATTGCAGGCAGTTTAGTGTAATTACTCATTTTTTATATACTGATTTATGTTCTTTGTTTCCTTCTGATCATCCATACAAAAAAAACGGCCTTTAGAGGCCGATAGACTTTTAATATGAATAAAAAATAATGGGTGTGCCGGAATAAATCCGGTTAAAATCGATAAGGATATGAAGCCGCTTACTTCAATTTTCACGAGGGACAAAGATACGCAAAATTTATCATATCCGCGAAAAAAATAAAAAGCTATTTAAGAACCGAATCATGTACGACCACCTTTTCCCAATATTGACTGTATTGTTCAATTGCTTTCAAATGAATTGGATGCGTTCCATAGGTCTCCAAATCTTCAAGCGAATTAAAATATACCAATAAATTATAGGTAAAGCTATTGTCCACTACATCCCGTGGTGTGCTATTTGCTGCTTTGCCATAGTGGAGCGATTTGATATTCGGCACTTTTCGCAGTTCTTCGAAAAATCCGGTGAAATCATTAATTTCTTTTTCAGATAGTCCTTTTTTTAACCAGAAAAGAACGTAGTGCGTAATAACTTCCTGTTTGTTTTTGCTCATGTTTTTACTGATATGGTTATTAATGCCGGCTTGTGTTAGCATAGGAGTCGCAGCTATGGCTGCTACTAAGCCCGATGATCGTTTAATAAAGAGACGCCTTTTCATTATTTATTTATTAGTTGCCATGTTATACTTCCGGTTCTTGTTGGCTAAGGCAATGCCAGCTACCAAGCCCCCATATTACATCCGTACTGTCAATACCGATTACATGATGGTGTGGGAAGCAATCAGCTAAGATATCCAGTGCCTTTTGATCATTCTTGTCACGGTAGGTAGGCACAACAACCGCTGCATTGCTGATATAAAAATTAGCATAGGACGCAGGCAAGCGCTGATCTTCATGAATGACAGGAGCGGGCATAGGCAATTCGATGATATCCAACTGTTTTCCGTTGAGTAAACGCATCTCCTTCAAAAGATTTAAATTATCCTGCAAAAGAGCATAATTCTCATCACTTTTGTTTTCTTCTATTACGGTAACAACGGTACTATCATTCACAAAACGGGTAATATCATCAATATGTCCGTCTGTATCGTCTCCAACGATACCATCTCCCAGCCAAAGGACTTGCTCCACACCGTAATACTGATAGAGATACGCTTCAATTTCATGTTGATTGAGATGCGGGTTTCTATTTGGGTTTAACAAACAAGATGTAGTCGTTAATAAGGTCCCTGTACCATTAAAGTCTACTGAACCACCCTCCATGACGATTTGTGGATGAACTACGGGAAGGTTTAACGCTTTCCCAATAAGGGTAGGTATAACATCGTCTAAATCAAAAGGCGGATATTTGCCGCCCCAGGCATTGTATCCCCAATCTACAATGACTTTGGGTATGTCTGCATGCGGGTTGATCAGGAACGCAGGCCCATGGTCGCGGCACCAAGCATCATTAGTGGGGTGGTCAAAAAACGAAATCTTACTTAGATCCACGCCTTCTTTTTCTAATTGTTCTGTAGCCTCTTGTTTTAGCTTTTCACTCCCGACATTGATGCATACCTGTTCTCCTGCTGATATCGCCTTGATGAATTTGCAGTAGGGTCTATATATAGTGTCTATTTTGCCCGGCCAGCTAGCTTCCTTATGCGGCCAGCTCAACCATGTTGCCCGATGTTTATGCCATTCGGCAGGAAAAAAATAGCCTTTATCTTTAGGGTAATTCATTTTACTCTTCGTCAATAAATCTTTTTGTTATCGATTCGTAGCTGTCAATCCTTCTGTCTCGCAAAAATGGCCAATGGGATCGATAATAATCAGATTGGTTGAGGTCGACTTCCGTTACAACCGTCTCTTCATCTTCATGCGAGGCCTTATAAACTAAAGCACCGAAAGGGTTGGCAATAAAAGAACCTCCCCAAAAACGAACACCCGCCTCAATTCCAACGCGGTTAACGGAAACCACCGGGATGCCGTTTGCTATAGCGTGCGAGCGTTGTATCGTTTGCCACGCATTATATTGTTCTTCATTGGTTCCCGCATCCTGCGTAAGAGCCCAACCAATTGCCGTTGGATAAAAAAGTAATTCAGCACCCATCAGCGCAGTGATTCTAGCAGCCTCCGGATACCACTGATCCCAGCAAATTAAAATGCCTATTTTTGCAAATTTCGTTTTAAAAACTTTGTAGCCGAGGTCTCCGGGAGTAAAGTAAAATTTTTCGTAGAAACCCGGATCGTCCGGAATATGCATTTTGCGGTATTTGCCTAGATAGGTTCCATCTGCATCGATTACCGCGGTTGTGTTATGGTAAAGACCCTGCGCTCTTTTTTCAAAGAGTGAAGCGATGATAACAACCTGGTATTCGGCTGCTACTTTACTCAATGCATCGGTAGATGGTCCCGGGATTGCTTCAGCCAAGACGAAGTTATCATAGTTTTCTTCATCACAAAAGTACAGTGACGTGAACAACTCCTGTAAACATATAATTTGTGCTCCTTTTTCCGCTGCCACTTTTACTTGTTCAATGGCTTTTGCCAAGTTGGTAGCTTTATCGGCTACACAGCTCATTTGAACAGTTCCTATTTTAACCTTAGACATGTAATGATATTTTTTTGAATTCTAAATCGTGTTTAAAGCATGCTTTTAGTTTCCCGAAGCCAGTTTTTTCCCCCAATGCCACGGGTGATTTTAAAGCTTTTTTCGCAACCTCGCAACTGGAATATTCATCGCTTCGCGATATTTGGCTACTGTACGGCGAGCAATTGTATAACCCTTTTCTTTCAAAATCTCCGTTAACTTTTCATCGGCTAAAGGTTTTCTTTTGTCTTCATTAGCTATGCACTCCTCGAGGATTTTCTTAACTTCCTTATTTGATACCTCTTCACCGCTATCCGTTTGAATGGCCTCTGAAAAGAACGACTTTAATAAAAAAGTGCCAAATTCTGTCTGAACATACTTTGAATTGGCTACTCTCGAAACCGTTGAAATATCCATGTCGATTTTATCAGCAATATCTTTCAAGATCATTGGCTTCAAGTTACGCTCGTCACCCGTCAGAAAATAGGTGTATTGATAATTCATAATCGCATTCATGGTTTTCAATAAGGTCTGTTGGCGCTGCTTAATAGCATCAATGAACCATTTTGCAGAATCGAGCTTTTGTTTTACAAACTGAACAGCCTCCTTCATTTTTTTATCCTTTTGAGCTGCCTTGTCGTAGTGTTCGAACATTTCCTGATAAGATCGGCTTACGCGCAGCTCGGGGGCATTTTGCGCGTTCAGCGTAAGAATCAGTATGCCGTCATTGTTCGTAATATGAAAATCAGGTATAATATGCAGTTGCTTTTCAGAAGCAGATCCGGCGTCACCAGGTTTTGGGTTTAGCTTTAAAATTTCATCTACAATTTTTTTTAATTCGTCGGAATTGATGTTCAACGCTTTTTCAAGCTTATCATAGTGTTTTCTTGTAAACTCATCTAGATAATTCTCTACCACTAAAATAGCTTCCCGAATGACGGGGTTGTCCTGATCTTTTTTTCTGAGTTGGATTAGTAGACATTCTTGCAAATCACGGGCGCCTACACCGGCAGGATCAAATGTTTGAATGATTTTTAGAATTTCTTCAACCTCCTCCTCTGTTGCCATGACGTTTTGTGAAAATGCCAAGTCATCTATTAAAGATAGTATAGGTCTCCGAAGATAACCGTCGTCGTCTAGGCTGCCGATTATCTGTTGGCCAATTAAAAAGTCTTTGTCGTTCAGTGCCAGCAAATCAAGTTGTTGTTGCAGATTTTCAAAAAAAGAATTTTGAATAGCAATGGGCATTTCTTTTCGGTCTTCCTCATCATCGCTGCTATTGTTAAGATTATTTCCATAATCGTTAACATCTTCTTCTTGCAGGTAATCATCTACGTTAAACTCGTCCCCTTCACTTCCTTGTTCTTCTTCATTATAATTGTCCTCGGGATCTTTGTCGGGGTATTCTTCTGCCGGTTCGTTCATGTTCGTTAAGCTCATGTCTTCCAGCGCAGGATTTTCCTCAAGCTCTTCCTTAATACGGGCGTCCAATGATACCGTTGGTACCTGCAGCAGCTTAATGAACTGGATTTGCTGCGGTGATAATTTTTGAAGTAATTTTTGCTGTAAACTTTGTTTTAGCATATCAAATTAATGGGTACATTATTGCTTTATGATCAGCACCCTTTGGTGCAAAAGTACAGATTTTTTAAACGATAAGGCGATCCCTTTGGTATTAAAATACTATTTATTTGCTTAAATTTTTATTTGAATAAACAAAAATATTTACTTTAGTGTTACAGAAATGTTGAACTAAAAACACGAAATATGGGTTTCGCAAAAGAATTTAAAGAATTTGCCATGCGTGGCAATGTGGTTGATTTAGCTGTCGGTGTTATCATCGGAGGAGCATTTGGAAAAATCGTAAGTTCCCTGGTGGAAGATATCATTACACCCGCTATTCTTACCCCGGCTTTGGAGGCCGCCAATTTGAAAAATTTGTCTGAACTGGTGATTCCGGGGACGGCAATTAAATATGGCAACTTTTTGTCGCAGGTAATTTCCTTTATTATTGTTGCTTTTGCCCTTTTCCTAATCATAAAGGGAATTAATTCGTTGAAGAAGAAGGAAGAAGCTGCCCCGTCCGCACCGCCTGTACCTAGCAAGGAGGAAGTTCTTTTGGCAGAAATCAGGGATATATTAAAAACTAAGAATTGATGTTTTTTATACTTTGAAGCACCCAAGACGCATAGTGGACTGATAAAAGCCCATCATTGCCCGCCGGCTCCAGCCCGGTAGATAATGATGACGGTGTAAGATCCTGCTCGGCGCTTAAGATAATATAAATAAAGCAGGCAAGATAATTTGATGACGGATCGACCGGGTATTTTTCGCTCACATATTTCAGCTCGACAGGTATGGACAACCAGTATAGGAATCTATTTTAATAATATATTTCCGCTATAAAATAGCCTTCAAATAGCGGAAAAGAGCAAAATAAATTCATTTTCTATGTAGAAGCCATTGTTTTGCATGAAAAATAAATTTATTTAGGTTTGAATATTAAGGAATAAGCCTTACCTTTGCGATCTTGTTTTAAGAACAGAAAGATGTATAGGGTGCTACTCCTCATAATACAGGGGCAGCTTAAAAATATAAAATTAATAGTAATGAAAAGAACATTTCAACCTTCGCAACGTAAAAGAAGAAATAAGCACGGTTTTAGGGAGCGTATGGCCACTGCTAATGGTCGTAGAGTATTAGCTTCCAGAAGAGCAAAAGGCAGAAAAAAATTGACTGTTTCTGACGAACGTCGTCACAAAGCATAAGTTTATTTCTCCGGTACCTTGCTTTTTTACGCCGAAGCCAGCGCCGGTTTCGCTGTATAATAAATAGCATTTGGTATTTATGGTGAGATACACATTCAAAAAGGAAGAACGACTTTGTAACAAAAAACTTCTAACGAAGCTTTTTCAAAGTGGTTCTTCCTTTATTTTATACCCATACAGAATTTCTTTTTTACCAAGCCAACACCTTCCACATCCTATTCAAATTGTTGTTTCCGTTCCAAAGCGTCGTTTTAAACGAGCGGTTGACCGAAATCTTTTAAAGCGACGTACCAGGGAGGCGTATAGGCTACAAAAGCATATTCTGCATACTTTTATCACGCACCATGAGGAGGAACTATTGCTTGCTTTCCAATATATAGGCAAGGAAATCCTCGATTATCAAACTATTCATAAGCGAATGGGGATTGCATTAGCGAAAATTCAGCATGAATATAATACGCATCATATGGCAAAGGGGAATTAAAAGCATAATAGGTTTCATTTTTTTAATGTTAATCAAAGCGTACCGATTATTTATTTCTCCTTTATTTCCCGGAACTTGTAGGTATACACCCACCTGTTCTCAGTATGGTATAGATGCAATTAAAAAACATGGCCCATTTAAAGGTGGGTGGTTGACATTAAAACGTATTGGCCGATGTCATCCTTGGGGTGGGCATGGACATGATCCTGTACCTTGACGGAATAGCTTGAATGTTTTTTAGAAAATGAATATTTTACATATTGAAACGGCAACATCGGTTTGCTCTGTAGCGCTAAGCACTGATGGGGTAGTGCGAGCCTCTATAGACCGGCATGAACCTAATATTCATGCTTCGAAATTAACGGTTTTTATTCACCAGGTTTTAAACCAAGCGAATTGTAAAATTAACGATTTGGATGCTGTGGCAATCAGTAAGGGCCCGGGATCTTATACGGGTTTGCGTATTGGCGTGTCCACGGCAAAGGGCATTTGTTTTGCCTTAGACATCCCGCTAATTGCTGTTGATACCTTGGAAGCGATGTTTAAAGGATTCAGCTCAACGGTTGCTAAAACGAGCGGACAATCGGATCTTTTCTTTTGTCCAATGATTGATGCACGAAGGATGGAAGTTTACTCAGCCATCTACAGTGGGCAAGGGAATCAAATCCGACCTGTTGAGGCTCGGATTATTGGCGCGGATTCTTTTGAGGAGTTCTCGGAGCGACAACAAAAGATTGTTCTTTTTGGTGATGGCGCTAACAAATTTTCATCGCTGTTTGAAGGAAACGAAACGGTCGTAGTGTCCGGTAATTTTCTGAACTCGGCAAAATATCTTGTTGATGAATCTTGTCGAAAGTGGCACTGTGAGGCATTCGAAGATGTCGCGTATTTTGAACCTTTTTACTTAAAAGATTTTATTCCGACCACGCCAAAAAAGCACTTAAAGTCTTAGTCTAACTTATAAGCTGCTAATTTACGGCCATCCTTACTGATTAGCGCGTACCTATGTCCATCGTTCTTCAATCCGCCAAAATAGAACGGAGCATACCCTTCCAACGGAAAGCCCTTAGCGATTGAGCCATCGTCTTCAAATACGTACAAAAGCTTGGCATTAGTGGTTATACCAATGGTATGCGTTTTGTTGGCTGACGGAAAAAATAAGGGAGGTCCTGCAATTTCGGTATTGAAATTATGACTGAATAAGAGCGTACTGTCTTTACTTGAGTAGGCATAAAGCTGTCGATCATCAGCAAATATAAGCTCAGGAATGCTGTCGCCCTGTATGTTTTCGGTAGCAAAATGAAAGTTTTCCGTCCATTTTCCGAGGCTCGTTTTGGTTTGTCTTTTATCGAAGTAAAAACTTACTAGCATGCCGCTTGTATCGGTTGTAACAATTCGTGATTCAGATTGGTCGCTTGGGTTTGTTTCTACGCCAAAGTTATTCCGAAAAACATCGTTGCCCGTGCTTTCAAGTAACGAAACTAAATTGCCGTTATGATTGAATAAGTAGACCTGACCACTGCTTGTCAGCGCTATTACATAATTGAAGTCTTCTAAAAGTGCCGTTTTCAAGTTAAATAAAATATGGCCCTTAACAGTTTTGTTCTTCCATTCGGGTAATTCTTTTCCATTACTGTCATAGCCAAGAATCCGTTGCTCGGCTGGAATGAATATTTTTTCATAATCCTTATTGACACGAAATAGGGCCATACCAGCCGTTGCGGGATGGTTTAGCACAATGGGGAAGCCAAACATAGGAGAGCCACTGGGAGCAAATCTATACAGTCGTTCCGCTGTGTTGAAAACCAAACTTTTATCAGGAAGCTGGGAAATAGGCCCAA
The DNA here is from genome assembly GCF_030372825.1 of Olivibacter sp. 47. NCBI lineage: Bacteria > Pseudomonadati > Bacteroidota > Sphingobacteriia > Sphingobacteriales > Sphingobacteriaceae > Olivibacter > Olivibacter sp. 47. The sequence continues at coordinate 1,638,502 of NZ_JAUCNR010000001.1, read as the reverse complement.
GGATCGGTCCTGACAAAGAAGTTCTCCACAACTCTTTACCTTCGGTTGAGAAGGCGTACAATCTATTGCTTTTATCCTGCGTAACAATAAAGTTCGTACTGTCGGTATAAGTCCAAACGCTGGGGGGATAGGCAATTTCACTGCTCAAATCGGCAACCCACTCCGCTTGTAAATTCGACTTATCAGCAGAAAGGTATTTTGCGCTTAAATTGCTGTAGAAATTCCCATTGTATCCGCTCAGTTGAAAAGAAAATGCCTGAAAATCTTTAAAATTGAAATTTGCCGTATCGTTGTACACCTTCTCAAATGCCGGCTTTAAAAGTCGCTTGATATTCAGTTTTGCGTTTTCGTTATGAATAAAGAACGTGACATTAGATTTGTTTGCCTGCAGTCGGCTGAATTCTATAAAGGGAATGGTATTTATTAAGAGTTGCTTTTCTTCATATTGTTTTCTGAGTTGCTGAAGCGTGCTAATGGTGTTGGCACAAATTAAATAATTATTGATTAAGGTGAAGTATGGCCGTTGAAAGGGAAGCATCGGATCACCAAACGAATAATACAATAGATTGGAATTGTCGAACCTGCGTATATCTTCTGTAACGGCAGTGGTGAGTTTTTCCATATTTCTTTCGAAAATAAGTGAGTCCTTCACTTTAATAATTCCTAAAGTTTCCCTTGTGTTTAACTCAATCGATGCGAATTCATTGCCCCACTGATTTAATAAGGCTGTATCGAGATCGATTTTTTTAGACGACTTTATCAGTGCTAGTTGGTCATTGATTCGATTTAATTGATTGCGTTTTTTTAGCAGTTCAGTCAATTCTTGATGGAAGCCCTTATAGTTAGAAAGGGCAAAGGCGGCATAAGCTGCGGTGTTTGCCGGGAGCACTCGCTTCAGCTCGCCTTCTACAGCCGACTGCTTGGCGTAGATCGATAGGTAATTACCCTTCGCCGTGGCATGGTCCATACTACTCAACCCGCTAAACATGAGGGCATCACTTTTGAAATTCATATTCAGCGATGACATGCCCTTCAGTCCTTCCAATAATTGTATGTTATTGCCCGGTTTTGTTCTTATTAAGTTATTAACGAACTTAAACACTTCGCTATGGTTCAAATGAAGGTTAAGTATGGAATTGTCGTTCTTATGCCCATTTTTGGCTAATTCTTGAAGAAAATCGGCCGATAGATGTGTCGCTTTATCGTCTGTGGCCCGAGCAATTAAATCACGTTGATGGCTGAAAAACGCTACTCCTGATCTAAAGGCGACGTAAAAGGAATTGTCAAGCGCTCGTATTTTAATGCTATAGAGATAAGAAGATGTTGAATCGGCTGTAATTGTTCCCACACCTTCCAGGTTTTTCTGCAGCATAGAGGCGGCGTTTTCGGGCGTCAATTTTGTTTTAAAAGGAATCGTCAATAGCCAGTTGATGCGGTCCTTTGTGGGATGAAAAGAAAAATAGAGCGTTTGCTTCGTCGTAGGTTCCGAAAAGTCAGGACTCTTTAAAAACTGTTTATGTAGATAGCTAAGTTCATGTTGTGTTTCCTTGCCAAGGATTGCTTCAAAGATTTTAAAATCGTTGAAGATGTTATAGAAAGACTTATCGTTTTGGAAAGATACCAAAAAAGCGGCATCTGCCGGGATATAGGCCAAAGCGTTGTTTTGATTGCGACTATTACTTTGTAAACTTGTAAAATATAGTATGGCCGCTGCAATTACTGCAACGAATAATATGCTGGTAATTATTATTAGCTTTCTCATGGGATATAAGCAAAGTTAAAAAATTAACATCGCACCAAGCGAATATGTAATAGGTTTATTAAATTAGCGGATAAAACTGAACTGACTACATGAACAAACGTATTATACTTACAGCTGCTTTTTTTGGGATGATAGCGGTTGTTTTGGGGGCATTTGGTGCACATGGTCTTTCGGGTCGAATAAGCGACCAGAGCCTGGATAATTGGCATACGGCCGTTAACTATCAATTTTACCATACGTTAGCCCTTCTCTTTTTAGCTACTTTTTCGCGCGCAAAGAACATATTGATCAATCTTTCCTATATTGCTTTTACAATCGGTATATTTTTCTTCTCGGGCTCATTGTATTTGTTATCTACACGTGAGCTAACGGGAATCAGTGCCACACATATTTTGGGGCCTATAACACCCTTGGGAGGATTGGCCTTCATCTTAGGTTGGGCCAGTTTGTTTTTAGCTACCCTGAAAGGGAGGTAGTTGGCTCCACATTTTTATAATCTTATTATTTATGTTAGAACTTCAGGCGGAAGGACATCAACAGGAAAGAACTACAAAGTTTGTTGATGTTATACTGCCATTAGCTATTTCGAAAACTTACACTTATCGTGTACCTTATGAACTGACGTCGTCGGTGGCTGTTGGGAAAAGGGTTATCGTACAATTTGGAAAAAGTAAGATATACGCTGCAATTGTCTATGCTATATCATCAAAAGCACCCGAACGCTATGAGGCGAAATATATATTGGATGTTTTAGATGATTCACCGGTCGTTACTGCAGATCAGTTGAAGCTTTGGGATTGGGTGAGCGACTATTACATGTGTCATATAGGCGAGGTCATGCAGGCTGCCATGCCGGCCGTTTTCAAACTGGCCTCCGAGACGAAAGTAATGGCATCCGATCGATTGGCTTTGGTAGACAGAACTTCCCTGAATGATAAAGAATTTCTAATATTGGATGCTCTTGATTTGGCCGGCGAGCTGAAGGTGAGCGACATCATGAAGTTGTTAGGACAAAAAACGGTGTTCCCTATATTAAAAAGCCTGTTTAATAAAGATGCCATTGTCATATCTGAAGAGCTGCGGGAACGTTACAAGCCAAAGAAAAAGGCGTTCGTCGTTCTCAGCTCCTTTTTTGATCAGGGCGAGGAGCGGCATCTGCTTTTGGATAGTTTAGAGCGTGCCCCTAAACAGCAAGATGCCGTATTAGCTTATTTACAGTTGCGTAAAAGACAAGAGCACATAGCAAAGAGTGAATTATTGGAAGCAAGCGGCTGTGGGCAGTCGGCCTTAAAGGCTTTGATAGATAAAGGCGTTTTTATCATTGAGGAGCGCGTTGTAAGCCGGTTATATGGTGAAGATGTTTTCGTGGAGTCCGGTTTTGATTTAAGTGCAGCGCAGCAAGAGGCGATTGAATCAATACAGCGTCAGTTTTTAGAAAAAGACGTCGTGTTACTTCACGGTATTACCGCTTCCGGTAAGACCCAGCTATATATTCGCCTTATTGAAGCGGCGCTTACACAAGGAAACACGATCCTGTATCTTCTACCCGAAATCGCTTTAACTTCACAAATAGTAGAACGTCTCCGGATATACTTCGGACAGGAAGTGGGGGTCTATCATTCCCGTTTTAATGATAATGAGCGGGCAGAAGTATGGCAAAAAGTTTTAAAGGGCGAGATTAGAGTAATTTTAGGTGCTCGATCGGCCGTCTTTTTACCTTTTCAAAACCTGGGCTTGATCATTATAGACGAAGAACACGAAATTTCTTTTAAGCAATTCGATCCCGCCCCTCGTTATCATGCCAGGGACACGGCGGTCTATCTTGGACATTTACATCATGCAAAAGTGCTGTTAGGGTCTGCTACACCTTCTATTGAGACCTATTACAATGCCAAGTCAAACAAATATGGATTAGTGACTCTGTCGCAACGATATGGTGAATCTAAGCTTCCGACGATCCGTATTGTGAGCTTAAAGGAAGAAGGTCGTGATAAGCGACTGCAGTCTTATTTCAGTGAAGTGTTATTAAATGAGATTAAGCAGGCAATAAATAATAAAGAGCAGGTAATTCTTTTCCAGAACAGAAGGGGGTATACCCCGATGCTGTTGTGCCGCACTTGTGGATATACTCCGAAATGCACAAATTGTGATGTTAGTTTAACTTTTCATAAGAGTACGGGCAAATTACATTGCCATTACTGTGGATTTAAAGAAGAGCAGATACAGGTATGCCCTGCTTGCGGATCCACGCACTTAGAAAATAAAGGTTTTGGCACGGAGCGGATTGAAGAGGAACTGTCCATGTTGATTCCGGAAGCCAAAATCGGCCGTCTAGATTTGGACTCCACAAGGGGGAAGGATAGCTTCGAACGGATAATTACCGACTTCGATGAGCAGCAGTTCAATGTGCTTGTTGGTACCCAAATGGTAGCAAAAGGATTGGACTTTGGTAAGGTTACCGTTATTGGAATTATCAATGCAGACGCCTTGATTAATTATCCCGACTTCAGAGCTTTTGAAAGAAGCTTTTCTTTGTTGTCGCAAGTAAGCGGTCGTGCCGGAAGGAGAAGTTCCGCAGGAAATGTTATTATACAGGCTTACGCAACCCAGCATCGCGTACTCGAGCAGGTCGTAAATCATGATTATGAAGGGATGTTTATGACTGAGGTTCAAGAGCGGAAACATTATGCTTACCCACCTTTTTATCGATTGATTAAGATTGACGTAAAACACAAAGATCAAAACGAGGCGTATAATGCTGCCCAACGTTTGGGTACCTTACTGAAGGAGGCCTTCGGTAATCGGGTTTTAGGTCCTGAAACGCCACTCATTTCGCGCATCAGAAATTATTTTATTAATACCCTGCTGATTAAAGTCGAACGTGATGGAACCAGTATACAAAAAGTAAAGACGGCTCTTCGCCAGCTACTCATCACTTTTGAAAGTAACAAGGCAAATAAAGGAGTTTTTGTGCAACTGGACGTGGATCCTTATTAATATAGATTGCCAAAATTAAATTGTACACTCAGGATGCCAACAGGGCCGAAATAATACTCCCAACCTTTTTCAGTTGGTCTTTTTTCAGTCGTTTCATCGTGGGCAATTTCTATTTTTTGAAAACTGTAAGCAACGGTTAGGTTGCTCTCGGCGGCTATGGTCACTGTAGGGATAATATTAAATTTTAGGCCGATAAAGGGTGACGCCAATATTGCATCTTTCCGATCGATAACAGCATCATTTGTAACGTTTATATCGCTGCCATTCATGTATGAGCCTTTGTATTTCTGGTATGTATAACCGAGATCCAGACCAAAGTAAGGCTGTAAACGCGTATAGGTTATATTTTTTTCAAACCCAATCTTGATGGTTGTGTTTTTTAAGTTTCCGTTGCCACTGCAATTGATGCAATTGCCATTGAGCGAAACATCTTTGTCGAAATACGAGCCGGCGATTCGGTAGCTTATTTGGTTGTCATTAAACTTGAAAAATAAACCATTAAATGCCGATGAATAAAAATGTTCACGTGTAGTTTGGTCCAGTATTTTGGGGAATTGTTCGTAGGCGAAGGCTCGTAATCCAACTGAATATAAAAACTCGGAAAAACGAGGTCCTTGCTTTTGGGGGATATGAATCGGTTTGTATGCTAGCGTATCAATACGTGTAATTTGCGCACACAATGGAAAACTTATACTAAAGAATACTAAGGCCAAAAGTACTTTCCTCATGTTATTACATTTAACGATCCAAAGACGCTAGAAAGATATGAAGATTTGTCGAATGCGCCAAAAAAGTAAAAAATAATACCCAAGTCCTGAATTAATTAGGATTAGACCATCCAAACGAGCTTCTTTTAATGCCAAAACAAACGTATTTTTGGAAGAGTAATGGCTTATAAATTTGTAGACAACTATCGGGAAAAAGGTGCCAGAAAGCAACTGGTTGAAACATTAAGAAAAAGAGGTATTGCTGATGAGGCAGTATTGAGCGCTGTTGGAAAGGTGCCACGCCACTTTTTTTTTGATGAGACCTTTTGGACACAAGCGTACAAAGACATCGCTTTTCCTATAGGCGACGGACAGACAATCTCTCAACCTTACACGGTAGCCTATCAAACGGAGCTGTTGCATATTAGGAGAGGGGATAAGGTGCTTGAAATTGGAACGGGTTCAGGTTACCAAACATGTATTTTACTCGAACTTGGAGCCGAAGTTTTTACCATTGAACGGCAAACTAATCTTTATAATAGGACTATTAAAGTGCTTCCCTACATGGGATACCAAGCCCACTTTTTTTTAGGAGATGGTTCAAAAGGATTGCCTCAATATGCTCCTTATCACAAAATTATTGTAACAGCAGGTGCACCCTTTGTGCCCGAAATCATGTTAAAACAATTAGCCATTGGAGGTATATTGGTTATCCCGGTAGGTGATGCAAAGACACAAAAAATGGTGACGGTTATTCGTACAGGTGAACAAGATTTTGAGAAGATTGAACTTGATACCTTTCGATTCGTTCCGCTTGTAGGCGATCAGGCCTGGTAGGTTTTACATCCTGTGCGCCGTCAGGATGCAAAGGCGTGGTTGCCGATGTTACAGCTTATAAGTTCGTGACAATTCCCTTTTTGTATCCCGTTCTTTGATACTTTCCCTTTTGTCGTAATCTTTTTTCCCTTGAGCAAGTGCAATTTCGACTTTCGCATACCCCCGCTCATTTACGAAAATCTTTAGCGGAATTATCGTGAAGCCCTTTTCTTCCCCTTTAACTTTTAATTTAGCTAACTCTTTTTTGGTCAACAGAAGTTTTCTGTCGCGCTTTGATTCATGATTATAAAAGGAGCCATGTGAGTACTCAGCTATATGCATATTCCGAATATACAAGCCATCATTTAAGAACGCGCAAAACGCATCCCCTATATTCGCCTTGGACTGCCGGATCGATTTTATCTCGGTTCCCAATAATTGAATACCGGCAATATACTTTTCAAGGATATGGTATTCATAATAAGCCTTTTTATTCCTTATATTAATGTCGTTAGACATAACTCTTTATCTTAATCTATTTAATAAAAATGTTCTCGGCAACCTTTTGCGAAATGGTAGTCGTTTTCCCATCTATTTCAATCTCCATTGATCCATCAAAAGCGAAGCGCTTCTTGATCAGGATGGGGTCACCAATAGCTATGCCCAGTTGAGAGACATATTGTAAAAATTCAGGACTGTTATCTTTCACTGCATTTACCTTTTTCTTGCTTCCCAACGTGGCTTCTGCCAGGGTCTTTCTTTTTTCTGTAACCAGCACCCCTTTAGCAGAGGGAATTGCATCACCATGAGGATCAAATTGTGGACAACCGAGATACTTGTCCAATCGCTCAATCAGTTTTTCAGATTTGATGTGTTCAAGTTGTTCAGCAACTTCATGTACTTCGTCCCAACTAAACCCTAATTTATCAAATAAAAACGTTTCCCAAAGGCGATGTTTTCGCACCACGGCAATTGCATGAGCGCGTCCTTGATCCGTTAAGGAGATTTTGCCATATTTTTGGTAATCTACTAAGCCCTTTTCCTTTAATTTCTTTAGCATATCTGTGGCGGTAGCAGGTCGCACGTGAAGCTGTGAGGCAATTTGATTCGTGCCAGCTTCTTGTTGGCCATTGCTGTCCTCTGCAATATGCAACAATACTTTCAGATAATTCTCTTCAGTAATCGATAACATAGGGGCAAAGGTAAAGAAAAAGTGGTCAACTATACCTACCTATTATTACCTTTGCTATATGTCGATACATAAAGAAGTTAGAAAAGTTACGGTAAATAGCATCTTAGAGATGAAAGCTACCGGTGAAAAAATTTCGGTATTAACGGCTTATGATTATACCATGGCAAGTATTTTAGATGCAGCGGGTGTTGATATAATCTTAGTGGGTGACTCGGCTGCCAATGTAATGGCAGGTTACGATACCACGTTACCAATAACCTTAGATCAGATGATATACCATGCCGCCTCAGTTTCCCGAGCAATCAAACGAGCCATGCTGGTGGTTGATTTACCTTTTGGAAGTTACCAGGGGGATCCATATGATGCTCTAAAAGCAGCCGTACGGGTTATGAAAGAAACGGGCGCCCATGCCCTTAAGCTGGAAGGTGGGATAGAAATCAAAGAAGCTATCAAATTAATTATCAATGCCGGTATACCGGTAATGGGACATCTCGGACTTATGCCTCAGTCGATAAACACGTATGGTGGTTACGGTTTAAGGGCGACCGGTGTACATGAAGCGCATAAATTGAATACAGATGCGCAACTTTTGCATGAGTTGGGTTGTTTTGCCGTTGTGTTAGAAAAAATTCCCGCCAAACTGGCGAAAGAAGTAACGGATCATTTGCGTATACCAACCATTGGTATAGGCGCAGGTTCGGCAACGGATGGACAAGTGCTGGTTGTTCATGACTTATTAGGGTTGAATAAGCATTTTAAACCAAAATTCGTTCGCCAATATTTGCAACTTGATCAACTGATTACCTCTGCGGTTCAACAATACATCGCAGATGTAAAGGCCGTAGAATTTCCGAATGATAGCGAGCAGTATTAAGTATGAATAAGCTGCTTCGTAACCAAAGGTGTTAAGATAGTTTGTAATATTGTTGTAGAACACACAGCCTTTTTGAACTAATCGCTATTTTTATAGCAATCAAATCAGCTTACATGAAAAAAATCTGTCTACTTGCTTTATGCCTGTATCTATTTTTTAGTAAATCCTTTGCGCAACCGGATCCACCGGCCGATACGGTTATCTCCACGAAGCATACCACCGTCATTAAAGGGAGCAAAATTGCTTATAATACAAGCATCGGTATGCAGCCGATATGGAATGACGAAGGCAAAGCCATTGCAACGGTCAACTATACCTATTATGAACGATCGGACGTAAACGACAAAAAGCATCGACCCTTGGTGATCTCGTTTAACGGAGGGCCCGGTTCGGCGTCCTTATGGATGGAAATTGGTTATACAGGACCGCGGATTCTGACTTTGGATGATGAGGGCTATCCGGTGCAGCCATATGGAGAGATGCGCGATAATCCCTATTCTATTTTAGATGTAGCCGATATCGTTTACGTTAATCCTGTAAACACCGGCTATTCAAGAATTCTGGATAAAAAAACAGATAAGTCACTGTTTTTCGGAGTAAATGCCGATATCAAATACTTGGCTGCCTGGTTGAATACCTTTGTTACCAGAATCAATAGGTGGCAGTCTCCCAAATATCTAATTGGAGAGAGTTACGGAACAACGCGTGTATCGGGCTTGGCACTTGAGCTTCAGGATGCGCAATGGATGTATCTTAATGGAGTCGTTTTGGTGTCTCCAACCGACCTCGGATTAAAAAGAGAAGGGCCGGTAGACCTTGCCTTGCGGCTCCCTTATTTTGCGGCTACGGCTTGGTATCATAAGGCGCTTGGAAGCGATATGCAGCAAAAAGACTTGGATCAATTACTGCCTGAAGTTGAAGAATTCACCGTAAACGAATTGTTGCCCACGGTAACGCGAGGTGGTTCGGTACCGATGGCCGAGAAACAACAAATTGCGTCGAAAATGGCGCGATATGCAGGGATATCAGAAAAGTTAATACTTCAGAATAATTTCGACATATCTACTCAGTTTTTTTGGAAAGAACTGTTGCGTGATAGAGGTTTAACCATTGGACGTTTGGATTCGCGCTATCTTGGTAAAGATAAAAAAGATGGGGGCGAGCGGCCGGACTATAATGCTGAGCTTAGCTCCTGGATGCACTCCTTTACTCCCGCAATCAACTATTATGTTCGCAACGAACTGAATTTCAAAACCGACGTAAAGTATAATGTCTTTGGTTCTGTATATCCTTGGGATCGTAGTGATGATCATACAGGCAACGATCTACAACAGGCCATGGCAGAAAACCCTTATCTGCATGTCATGGTGCAATCCGGCTATTATGACGGTGCTTGCGACTATTTTAATGCTAAATATAATTTGTGGCAAATGGATCCTGCCGGGAAGTTTCAGGATAGAATGTCTTTTAAGGGATATCGCACAGGGCATATGATTTACATGCGGCAGGTGGATTTAGAAAAAGCAAATGATGATCTGCGGGAATTTATTGCTAAGTCGACCGTAAAGAGCGGCGTTCCTGCAAAATATTAATAATATTATTAAAAATAATACAAAACGCCTGAACATGCTGTTCAGGCGTTTTTTTTTGAAGGTGATATAGAATTGAACACCTTTCGGGAGTTGAAAAAAAAAAGCGCCCCAGTAGTCCGTATTCCCTAAACAAAAGCCCGATACGCTTGTTCAATGAGAGTCGATATCTTAAGAAGTTCGTCACCACGGCAATTATTTGCAGGATATCGAAGAAGCTTACGCAGAATCCTTGTTACAGATATAATGAGATTTAAAAACTATGGAACGAAAAGTCTACCCTGGTAGTCCCTATCCGCAAGGGGCCACCTATGATGGCAAAGGAACGAACTTCGCTTTATTTGCCAGACACGCAGAAGGCGTTGAACTTTGCCTCTTTGATTCAGATCAATCAGATGCCAATGAAGAACGAATACCTATCAAAGAAAGAACCATGATATTTGGCATATCTACCTTCCGGATGTGAAACCCGGACAGAAATACGGCTATCGGGTCCATGGCCCCTATAAACCGGATGAAGGACATCGCTTTAATCCAAATAAGCTTTTGATGGATCCCTACGCCAAGGCAATAGCCGGTGTTATCAAGTGGCACGAGTCTATTTTTGGATACAATATCAAAGATGGTGAAAAAGACCTAAGTTTTAACGAACAAGATAGTGCCCCATATGTTCCCAAATCGGTTGTTATCGATGATTCCTTCGATTGGGGGAACGATCGAAAGCCTAATGTTATGTACCATCAGACCATCATCTATGAAGCACATGTTAAGGGGTTCACTTATACACATCCCGATATCCCGGATAATATCCGAGGTAGCTATGCAGCTATCGGTCATCCCACAACTGTTCAATATCTAAAAGATCTTGGAATTACTTCCATAGAACTCTTGCCCATTCACCATTTTGTAAATGACTGGCATCTCCAGGATATTGGCCTAAGCAATTATTGGGGCTACAATACGATAGGTTTCTTTGCACCTGATGTAAAGTATAGCTCCAGTGGCATGAATGGTGAGCAGGTTACAGAGTTTAAACAGATGGTAAAAAATCTACATGAAGCAGGTATCGAAGTGATTTTAGATGTAGTATACAATCACACAGCTGAGGGCAACGAATTAGGGCCAACGCTAAGTTTTCGTGGCATTGATAATAGCTCTTATTATCGGCTTACTGAAGTTGGTCGTTATTACGTAGATTATACCGGTACCGGAAATACTTTGAATGCCAATCTGCCAAATGTGCTGCAACTGATTATGGATAGTCTTCGTTATTGGATTTTAGAAATGCGTGTTGACGGCTTCCGTTTTGATTTGGCATCAACGTTAGCGCGCGAGTTTCATGACGTAAATAAGCTGAGCGCATTTTTTGATATTATCCACCAAGATCCAATTATCTCGCAGGTAAAGTTGATTGCAGAGCCTTGGGATATCGGAGAAGGGGGGTACCAGGTAGGTAACTTTCCTGCAGGCTGGGTGGAATGGAATGGAAAATATCGTGATTGTATACGCGATTACTGGCGCGGAGAGGAAAGTAAATTAGGTGAATTTGCCTCTCGATTTACCGGTAGCTCCGATTTGTATCGGGATGATTACAGAACACCCACAGCCAGTGTAAACTTTATTACTGCGCACGACGGTTTTACCCTGAATGATTTGGTTTCTTATAACGAAAAACATAACGAAGCCAATGGCGAGGATAACAACGATGGTGAGAGCCATAATCGCTCTTGGAACTGTGGAGAAGAAGGTCCAACTGATAATTTGGAAGTTTTGGCGTTGCGGTCTAAACAAAAACGGAATTTTTTAACCACCTTGTTTTTATCTCAAGGTATTCCTATGTTATTGGGTGGCGATGAATTGGGACGTACACAACAAGGGAACAACAATGGCTATTGCCAGGATAATGAAATATCATGGTATAATTGGAAAGAGGCAGATCAGGACTTGTTAGCCTTTACCAAAAAGTTAATAAACTTAAGAAAAAGCCATCCAACCTTTTGCCGCCGAAAATGGTTCATGGGACAGAAGATAAAGGGTGCCGGTGTTGAAGATATCGTTTGGTTTTTGCCGGAAGGTAATATTATGCCGGACGAAGCATGGGATAATGATACTGCTAAATCGCTCGCGGTTTATCTAGATGGTAGAGGGATTAGGTCGGTAGACCCTAAAGGCAATAAAATTAACGACGATCATTTTTATGTAATCTTCAATGCTCATCATGAGCCGATTGATTATAAGCTTCCAAATGAAAAATATGGAAGTAAGTGGACTAAAGTATTAAATACCGATGACGCTCAGCTAGAAGATGAGAATGGTTATCAACCGGGTGATGTCATCAAAGTGGCCGGGCGTTCCGTTGTTCTTTTTCATGCTCCTTTACAGGATTAATTTCACGATTATATTATGAGCCGATCACTTAATTTTAATGCTTTTGGAGTAGATATTCATACCGGTCAAACCACAATAGGAGTATGGGCACCGAGTAGTAAGGAAGTCCGCGTACATGTCGAAAATGGTGACGTAATCGACCTGAAGGAGGCCGGCTTTGGTTTTTGGTCTGCCAATACCGAAAAAATAAAAGATGGTACCTTATACAAGGTAGCTTTAGATCAGGAATCCGCTTTGCCGGATCCTGCCTCTCGTTTTCAGCCTCAGGGCGTCCATGGGTATTCTCAGGCTATCGACCTAAGCAAACACAATTGGTCAGACCAACAATGGCATAACCTGGCATTGGAAGACTATCTTATTTATGAGCTTCATGTGGGTACGTTTACTTCTGATGGAACTTTTGACGGGGTTGTCGGCAAGCTTGATCACTTAATTGAATTAGGTGTAAACGCGATTGAGATCATGCCGGTAGCCCAATTTCCCGGTGAAAGAAACTGGGGCTATGACGGTGTCTTTCCTTTTGCTGTCCAAGCAAGTTACGGTGGGCCGCGCGCTTTGCAACGCTTAGTTGACGCCTGTCATCGCAAAGGGATAGCCGTTATTCTAGACGTCGTTTATAACCATGTCGGACCGGAAGGGAATTATCTCGAATCATATGGGCCTTTTTTTACCGATAAATACCATACGCCATGGGGAAAAGCCATCAATGTGGATGATGCTTATTGCGATGGCGTACGGCAATTTATTCTTGAGAATATGCGGATGTGGTTTCGCGATTTTCATATTGACGCACTTCGACTGGATGCCGTACATGCTATCAAGGATTACGGAGCAAAGCATATTTTGGCAGCCATGCGTGAACAGCTGGATGAGCTTTCAGCCGTCAGTGGAAAGCCGTATTACCTTATCGGCGAGTGCGATTTAAATGATGTCCGTTATATAACTCCGGTAAACGAGGGCGGTTATGGACTGCATGCGCAATGGATCGATGAGTTCCATCATGCCTTGAGAGTTACCGTGGGCGAGCCCCGAAACGGATACTATGCCGATTTCGAACCGTTAATTCACTTGGCAAAGTCTTTTCGCGATGGGTATGTTTATGACGGGACGTATTCACCTCATCGAAAAAAAACATTCGGCAATAAAGCGTCCGAAGCTAGTGGAAGTCAGTTTGTCGTTTTTTCTCAAAATCATGATCAAATTGGCAATCGCATGTTGGGCGAACGCAGTAGTGCCTTATACAGTGAGGGATTGCAGAAGGTAATGGCTACTGCTGTGTTGGCGTCCCCTTATATTCCTATGTTATTTATGGGGGAAGAATATGGGGAGAAAAAACCTTTCCTATATTTCGTCAGTCATACTGATGAAGAACTTGCAGAGGCCGTAAGAAAGGGTAGACGTGCTGAATTTAAGGACTTTCATGGCGAAGAAGATGCTCCTGATCCAATGGCCGTGGCTACCTACGAACAGTCGAAACTTAACTGGTCAGCCTTAGATGAATCGAACCATCGGGAAATTTTTACCTTTTATAAACGATTAATTCAATTAAGAAAGAAATACGAAGCATGGCATCGATTAGACCGTAAGCATATAAATGTTGAGGTCTGCAGCGATTCAGGTGTTTTGCTGTTAAATCGATGGACCGATCGGGAGTCGTTATTTTTTTATTTTAATTTCAGTGATAAGATCCAAGAAAGAAAGGATCACTTTCTGCAATATCCCAGTGCTAAAATTTTTGATACTTCTGATTCCCGGTTCTTCCAGAACGATTTTGTAATACCAAGCCCACCAATTTTGCACTTAGCTCCGCAGAGCGCATCTATTTATTACCAAACAAGCAAATAACATGTATACTGTTTTTAATCCTGTAGCTACTTATCGTGTTCAGTTCCATAAAGGATTTACCTTCAAAGATGCACTGCAATTAGTTCCTTATTGGCAAGCTTTGGGTGTAAAAAGTCTTTATGCATCTCCCATTTTCGAAGCGGTGCCTGGAAGTACCCATGGATATGATGTCATAAACCCGCTTACAGTAAATCCGGAAATAGGAACGCTCGATGAATTGCGAACACTCACGGCAAAATGTAAAGCGCATGGACTTGCGTGGATACAAGATATTGTTCCTAATCATATGGCTTTTCATGATGCAAACACTTGGCTAATGGATGTTATGGAAAAGGGGACTAACTCGCCCTTTGCCAATGTGTTTGATACCGGGCTCGGTAATGTTTTTTTTTCAGGGAGCTATTATGGTGCCCTTCTTAGGGTCGACTTTAGAAAAAGCCATCGATCAAAAGGAAATTAAATTGGTATGGAAGAAAAGCAAATTATGGTTAGCTTACTATGATCAGCTTTATCCTGTAAACTTGAATGCCTATCGAGCAATAATGGATCGTTTACTCAAACGCAGTCCAAATGAAGCAAAATCAGCGAAAAGTGCTTTGGATAAAGCAGAACAAACAAGAAAAGGGAGTGCGTCGGGGTTTGAAACATCATGGCTGAACTTTTTGGATGAATGGAATAAATATACGCAAGCGCCGGGAGTGCAAAGCCGATTGAAACGTTTACTTGAGCAGATAAATCATGACCAGGAGGCACTCATCGCGGTATGTGAGCAGCAATACTACCGCCTGTGCAGCTGGGAGGAAACGGATTTAAAAATTAATTATCGTCGTTTTTTTACAGTTAATAGTTTGATCTGCACACAAGTGCAACGAGATGATGTATTTACGCTAACACATCAATTCATAAAACAAATGGTTGACGAGGCCTGCTTTCAAGGCTTGCGTGTAGACCATATTGACGGGCTTTTCGATCCGGAAAAGTATTTGTACGATTTAAGAAAGCTTGTAGGACCCGAGGTATACATTGTTGTTGAAAAGATTCTTGAGGATAAGGAGAAGCTTCCGGCCGTCTGGCCTATCCAAGGGACTTCCGGCTACGATTATTTAGCCCTTTCAAACAAACTTTTCACCGCAGACAGGGAACGTGCTTTCAATAAAATTTACAACCAAGTGGTTGGTCGTCATAACGATGATATTTGTCAACAGACGATAGAAAAGAAGTCTTATATTTTGCACCAACATATGCAGGGTGAGGCCGCCAATCTATTTGAATTTTTTCGACGGTCTAAGTTTTTATCGGATGTGGAACTCGAATCGCTTGATGTTACCCTGCTGAAAGAAGCGATCTCTTCCATCCTAATTTTTTGTCCAGTCTATAGATTTTATGGTAACAGCTTTCCATTAGAGTCAAGCGAAAGAAAGCAATTAAAAGCACTTTTTCAGGCTATTCGAGCTAACAAGCCAAATCTCATTGCTGCGCTTGACGTTTTGGAAGAACTCCTGTTGACAGTGCCGAAAAACAATAATAAACGTTTTAACGAGCGGCTATTATATTTTTATCAACGACTCATGCAGTTTTCCGGCCCTTTGATGGCAAAAGGTGTGGAAGATACGCTGATGTATACGTATAACCGCTTTATCGGCCACAATGAAGTGGGGAGTTCGTTGTCAACTTTCGGGTTTTCAAAGAAAGCTTTCCATATGGAGATGGAAGAACGGCAGCGACATTGGCCGCTGGCCATGAACGGAACAGCCACGCATGATACCAAGCGCGGAGAGGATGCGCGGGCTAGACTGCAAGCATTGAGCTGTTTGCCCAAAAAATGGCAGACAACGGTATCGAATCTGGAGAATGCGGTAAAGTCAAGGCAGATCGTCGTTCCTGAAGTGAATGACCGCTATTTTATTTATCAAACGTTATTGGCGACTTATCCACTCATTGAAGAAGAACGTGAGGATTATCCTACAAGGTTATCAGCCTATCTGGAAAAGGCACTAAGAGAAGGGAAAGTGCATAGCGATTGGGCGGAACCAGATCAGGAATACGAAGAAAAGTGTATTAATTTTGCTCTTTCCATGCTCGATGAGGAAGCAGGTTTATGGCCGCTATGGGCATCGCTATTGGAAGAAGTGGATAGGTATGGAATGCTTAATTCACTGGGACAGGTATTGTTAAAAACAACAGCTCCGGGAGTCCCGGATTTTTACCAAGGTGCGGAATACCAAGACCTTAGTTTTGTTGATCCCGACAACAGACGCAAGGTTGACTACAAGCTACGCTACCGATTTTTAAAGTCGATTGAGAAGAAAGATATTGATTTGCTCACATATTGGCGCGAACATCCCAATGGCAATATAAAAATGGCGATGATCGTAAAGCTGCTCCATTATCGATCACAGCACGCTAAGTTGTTTGAGCAAGGACTTTATTTGCCATTGAAGGTTAGAGGGCGGTATCGGAATCATATACTAGCTTTTTGTCGTCGATTCGGCCAACAATGGAGTATTGCCATTATCCCTTTATATATCGCTGAGTTATGTATAGATCAAGCTTGTCCAATTGAGGATATTAACTGGAAAGACACCAGGATCGACTGGCCTGAAGATATTCCCATCGATTTTGTTGATGTATTAAATAATGAAAATGGACAAGTAGAGCGGGCGCTGCATTTGGCTGATCTGTTTAGGAACCGTTTGCCGCTAACAGTTTTGCATGTAAATGGAAGTGAGAAAACGCGAGCCGCTGGCATTTTGTTGTCGCTCACTTCTCTCCCCTCTGCGTTCGGTATAGGCGATTTAGGGCCAGAGGCTCAACGCTTTGCTTCACAGCTTTCGCGTGCGGGCCAACGCTTTTGGCAGTTACTTCCATTAAATCCTACCGGAGCGAAGGAATATTATTCTCCTTACAGCGCTTATTCGGTATTTGCAGGGAACCCGATTTTAATCAGCCCGGAAGTATTGGTTCAAAAAGGCTTACTAACGGTTAAGGAATTGGCAGATGCAAGGCTACCTATGCATTCCCAAGTCTCGTATGATGAAGTTTCAGCAAGCAAACAAAAGCTGCTTCATGCAGCATTTTTACGCTTTATTGAAGGGAAACGAAATAGCTATCAGGAAGGCTTTGAGCGTTTCATGCGGACTGAGCGTGATTGGTTAGATGATTTTGCAATGTATCTCTTACTGAAAAAACAGCAAGAGGGACAACCTTGGTATAAGTGGCCCGATAAATTGAAATTACGAGATAGACAAACCCTCGCTGATTTTGCAAAGAAGTATAAGATGGACCTCTTGGAGCTGAAATGGCAACAATATGAATTTTTTAACGAGTGGAAAGCTCTGAAAGCGCAATGCGAAGCATTGTCAATCCAATTGTTGGGTGATCTTCCGATATATGTTAATTACGATTCAGTTGATGTTTGGACCAACCGGCACCTGTTTAGTTTAGGCGAGAACGGAAACTTGCTCGGAGTTGCCGGCGTACCTCCCGATTACTTTAATGCCGAAGGACAGCTATGGGGAATGCCAACCTTTAACTGGAAAGCCCACGAGCAAGAGAAGTATGCTTGGTGGCTAGCCAGATTTAAAAAAAATCTCGAGTGGTATCATTCTATCCGTTTAGATCATTTCAGAGCTTTCTATGATTATTGGGAAGTCCCGGCATCTAAAGAAAATGCCGTGGAGGGCACTTGGAAAATCGGGCCACGTGAGAAACTCTTTAAATTCTTGAAAGAAAAGCTTGGAGCCGTTGCGTTAATAGCTGAAGACTTGGGCGATATAAGTCCAGGCGTCTACGAACTGCGAGACCAGCTTGGTCTCCCGGGGATGCGGGTTTTACAGTTCGCTTTTGGAGAGGATGCGCCTTATTCGCTTCATATTCCTCATCAGTATTCGATAAACAGTGTTGTTTATACAGGCACACACGATAACAACACGGTCGTTGGCTGGTACCAGGAAGAGCTTGATCGAGCAGGACAAGACCGCTTGCAGTATTATCAAGGTCATAAGGTTAAGGGCGCTAACATCCATGAAGAAATGATCAGAATGGCTTATGCCTCTGTCGCTAAACTGGCTATTATCCCTATGCAAGATGTGCTTGGCTTGGGCAAAGAGGCAAGAATGAATACACCGGCAACAACAGGAATAAATTGGAAGTGGCGGCTTTTAGACAATCAATTCCGCTCAAAGCATATTAAATGGCTCAGAGAACTTGCTAAAACATACGCCCGGTAAGCGTGCAAATATTAGGCAGGAGAAAAATAAATCGTTGATAATAAGTGGGCTATTGCGAAGGTTTGGAAATAATTTAAATTTTTTTGAATTATAAATCTTAGATGTATTTTTGCAGTCCCGAAACGGAGAAAGCAATGATGGCCCGTTCGTCTAGGGGTTAGGACGTCAAGATTTTCATTCTTGAAACAGGGGTTCGATTCCCCTACGGGCTACCTCAGGGGAAAGATTCAAATTAAACGAATCTTTCCCCTTTTTTATTGCTTCTAATTCACTGTTGATCAGCAAGATAAGCGATAACGCTTCATTAAGTCGAGCGGTTCGATGTCCCTTACCGTCAAAACACAAATTTTCTGGGTACATCGAACCAATGATTCTACGCTTCCCTTCTATATCTGCGTCTTGGTAATGTTTATCTATTCTTGAATACTTTTCTACAACTATATCAAGTAGCGATTCAATTGTCTTTAAACTTTCTGATCTACTTGGAAGGTTCTCCAATTGAGCTTCTAATTTTTTCAATTTCTCATTACATTCAGATTTGATAATTTTAAAGTCATTGCCATCGATTTCATCTATCATCAATTTTTTTCGGGCATTGGCCATTATCAGCTCTTGTTCTTGTATCTGTCTGTAAAGTATCGCCCGCTCATCCAGTTCTTCACGATGAGAGGATTTATATTCATCCATTACAACCATTTTAAGAAGCTCCCCCGTTTCAGGCATGAGTTTAAACTTTAACAGTTCCCTTTCAAAATAACTGTTCACTTCCTCTGCCTTAAACCTGCTGCCGCATACCGAAGAAGAACAGTGATAGTAATAATAATACTGATGACGTCCTTTGGAAGCACTTCCGGTTAACATTCTGTTACAGTTGGGACATTGGAGGAATCCCCTTAACGGTAACATATCTTTGGAAATCACTTTTGTTGCAACTGAACGTTTATTACCATTCAGCACATCCTGGACACGATAGAAAAGTGCTTCCGAAATTATTGGTTGATGCTGCCCCTTTACAAATTCTATCTCATCATTTTTATAAGGAGGAACAACGACGATGCCACAATATATCGGGTTACGTATGAGTTTCCAAAAATTATTACGCTCACATTTCAGTCCCTTTTTATTGGCCATTTTGCGAACCTGCTCAGCAGCATAAACTCCCCTCGCAAGTTCCTCAAACACCCATTTCATAATATCAGATTCCGGTTGTTTGGGCATAATATACTTATTTCCGTCGGGAGTAATTCTGTTGATATAACCCGTAGGAGCTGTTCCCATCCATCTTCCTTCTCTTCTCGCCTTACGCATGCCATAGAACACATTTAAGGCCCGTCTATCATTCTCCACTTCCGGCGCAGCCAGATAAATAGCAAGCATCATTTTATTTTCCGGTATAGAAACATCTATCGGTTGTTCAATGGCATAGATACTCGCATTTAAACTTCTTAAAATGCCAATCATTTCATAAGCTGCTTCAATACTGCGACTAAATCTATCCCATTTGACACAGAGTATCTGTACGGCGGTTTTTACGTTTTTTTCGGAGCGTGACCAAAAGTTTTTTTCCATTCTGGCCGATTAAAGGTCTTGGCAGAGTAATCTTCCTTTATAATACCCAGTACTTCTATTCGATTCGTTGTACAATAGAGCGAAAGTCTTTCTTCCTGTTCACGTAAAGAATAACCTCTTCTGGCTTGTTCATCGGTACTCACTCGAATATAAAGGTACGCTGGTATCATGGCGAAATGTTTGCAGTAATAAAATATGTTACTTATTCTTAAAGTATTGATTTACTGTCAATTTAGCTAAAATATATAAGAAATCCAAAATTACTTTGGCTTGGCTTTCATTGACTTCAACACCCTTTTTTCTTAAAATTTTTACCGCCTGCTCAGGGGTGACGTTTCTTTTTTCCAACAGTCCTTTAGCCATATCCTCTCTAAATATGTTGAGGACAATAGTGCTAAGAATGTAAATCATCTATTGGCAACCTCTTGGGGAGTAGTCAAAAATAATATTCTGTTTGAAGTATCAAGAAATCAATGACTAAAAAGTAAAAGACCACTGGCCTTCTTTAAATTAATTTGCTGCAAAATCACCTCGCGGATGGAACTGCTCTCTGACAACTGATCTGTCGGGTCTTAACTCGGGAAATATGTTATTGAAAAACTAAGCTTGTTAGTTAGATAAGAAGCTTAGTCGATTTGTTGCAGGCCGTCAGTGGATAGCTCGACTAAAATCAATTATATTCTATTGCAAACGATACTCGTAATGTGAATGATGCGATAAACCACTTAATGTCAACATGAACATGTCGTCTCAATACCATTTTCTTTCGCTTGGTGCTTAAATATCAGTAATAGTGGTAATATAATCCGTAAAATGTATACGAAACCTGCTTTTCAGGCTGCGAAATTTGTGAGTATTGAATTCGATAAGGAAAATCGCATTGAAAATGAAAAAAATCAGGCAGATAGGTCTTTTAGTGATCACCAGTTTGCTCGCTAGTTATCATCCAGAGGCAGTCGGCAGGTGTCAGACAGACCAGGATGTTATAGGTAAAAAGGTGTCGAAGAATGTTATTCGTGTTACTGCTCTGCCAGGCGTTTCGGAACATGCGCTTAAACGCTTAATAAAAGACTTTGGAAAGAGACATCCGGATATCGATATGCCTACTTGGCTCGTTGTAAGCGATGGGATTGTAGTAAAATTTTCGGATAATGAAGTTTCCTATTTGGTCAGTTATACTATCGACGGTAGCTGGAAACATACCATTGAACATTATCAGCCGAATTACATACCTCCAAAAGTTTCTCTTATACTGAATGCCAAGTATGTGGATTACAAAATACTTCGTAGTAAGAAGATTACCTCCTGTGATAAGGCAGGAGAGAGTTATATCGTGCAGTTGCAAAAGGATAAGCGATTCAAGGAAGTCCTGGTAGAAGGCAGGAGCTTTACCGAAATAAGTAATATGGAGGCTTTTTAGTTAGGTATTCTATTCGATAAACATATATTTCTTCATCGATATGTGCTAATTGACTATTTGTATGTCCATAATTTTATGGGACAGTTAAAGTTAAGTACGACGCGTCATCTTTACCCAATTGCTGTGTTAGAACCGTTCGTGCTGTTTATTGTTGTTTTAGTATGGAGCCAATGGCCGTTTTAACACGCGGTCATTGGTTACCATTAACAAAAAGCATTCATACAATCTATTGCGACAGATGAATAGAGGGCATTAGCTATCTTAAACGCAACAGATATTTACAAGAGGCGGTTTTGATTTTGCAAACCGGCGAGTGCTGAGGTTGTCGCTTTCTAGACCTTCAATCTTTATCTCCACTATGATACTCCTCATCAGTAACAGCTTCCAGCCATACCGTAGGTCCCTTTTCTCTTCCCGTGATAGCTATCTGAACGAAAGCGGTGTCTGCACTAGCACCGTGCCAATGGGGAATATTTGGTGGACATTTGATAACATCGCCTTTTCGCAATATCTTTTTTGGCTGTCCTTTTTCCTGATAGTAGCCAACGCCATCTGTTACCAACAATATTTGTCCCGCAGGATGCGTGTGCCATTTACTTCTGGCTCCAGGGTCAAAGGTTACATTTCCGACCGCTGTTTGATTTAAGCTATCTGCTTCTATCAATGGCGCTACCCATACTTCTCCCTTGAAATTATCCGTTGTATTTTTATTACCCTGAGGGAAAATAAGTGTATTTTGTTGTCTTGGAACTTCGTTTTCTTTATTGTTGTTACAAGCCGAAAAAAAGACAATTACAAGCGGCAAAAAGTATTTAAGATTATGCTTCATCTTCCAAGTTTTATAGATTAGTTTTATAAAATTCAAGTAATTTATTTACAGCCTGTGAAACATACTCTGGTTTCCAATAGGTTTGAATGTGCGTAGCACCGTCGATCAGGAATAGCTCCTTGTTTTTTGCATTGGCTGCCTTGGCAAATGCCTCATCTGTCATATATTTCGTATCAGCTTTGCTTCCTACAATCATAAGTAGAGGTTGTGTAATTAATTCGATCTGATCGGTGGCATCCCACGTCATTAGATCCATTAAGCTCGCCGTGGTATATAGGAAAGTTGAATTGGGGTGGGCATGGGTTCTGTAATAGTATTCATATCCCTCGCGGTACAGGTCGGTCGGCGTTTTTGCGATTTCTTCATCTGTGATGCTTGCCACACCTGAATATGCCGGTTTACCACCTACTTCTTCCTGGGCGCGCGCGTCCGATGCTTGTTTTAAGCGTTCCTGAACGGTGTTCAATTGAGAATTCTGAAATCCGTTACGTCTTACCTCCCCCGAATTGAACATGCTCAGGGTTGCAACGGCTTTAAACCGTTTGTCCGATTGGGTTGCTTTTAAAGTATACCCACCGCCTCCGCAAATACCTAGAACACCTAAGCGCTCGACATCAACACCTGGATATCGTGAAATATAGTCAGCCATGCCATGAATATCTTCGGTCCGGTACTGAGGTTTATCTGTATGGCGTGGCTCACCGCCGCTCGCTCCCTGGTACGCTGCATCGGCAGCAATGGTTATATAACCAGCCTCTGCCAGACGCTGTGCGTATAATCCGGCAGTCTGCTCCTTTATCCCCCCGTTAGGATGTGCTACCGCTACCGCGGGGTATTTCTTTGACGGATCGTAATTTGCCGGTGTGTAGACATTGGCGGCGATTTCAATACCGTTCAGTTTATATTTTACCGGATGGATGTTTACTTTTCCTTCTTCATTTTTAGTAATGGCACCGTCATATACCAGCGTAAAAGGATTTGATTCATACCTTTTCTTAGTTGATTGTGCATTTGCCATATCTGTTGTTATTATTGAAGTTGCCAATCCAATTATTAATGATAGTCGTTTCATAAGATTTATTTGCTTTTTAATACTCCATTCAAGACGGACTGTGCTGAGTTCGCCTCTTTTTTACCAATGGATGTTTTGATAATGCCAACGTACTGTTGCAGCTGATCTGCCGTTAAGCCTACGTTCATGCAGATTTTCAGATGTGATTGTAACATAGGCTCCACACCGCCGATAGCAGCGAGCACAGAAACCGTTACCAATTCTCTTTCCTTATATGTTAGCACATCCCGCTCAAAAATATCGGCGAACAGATGTTCTTTCAGAAATATCTCAATTACGGGTGCAAATGCCGAGTAGCCTGTTTGGGGACCACGTTGGGGAGTGTCTAAAAGTGTATCCAGAATAGCTTTGCCCCGATCGTATTTGCTGCAGTCATTTTTTATAGGAGAAGCTTCATTCCCCATCACGTCATTTACACCCCTGGATTTGCGCTCGTCGAGCACGGTCATAAAAGTCTGTAGCCCACGGATACTGCGAGGAAAACCGGCATAAGCGTAGACATGGACAATGACTTCCTTGATCTGATTGACTGTCAATCCTGCTTCAAGGCCTGCCTTCAGCTCTTCTTTTAATTGCTCCAGACTGCCTTTGCCGGTGAGGGCTGCAATGCGGATAATTGCCTGTTGCTTGGGATCTAAATCCTGAGCTGCCTTTGTTTGGGCATTGGCGCTCATTGTAACACTTACTGCTAGGAGAAATAGTATTGATTTAAAAAGTTTGCGTATCATTACTGGTATTCTTTTTTAACTAACTCCGTATATTTTATACTTCGGATTAACAGTACAAAGTTCAGGATTAAATAACGGTAATAGCTATACGGATTACGGTTTCTACTACCAATATTACTTACCTAGTTCTGTTACTTTTAGCCATTCAAACATAAAATCTGTTACCGCTTCATTGTTCAGATTCGAAGATGAAAGGCGCGTTCTGGCTTTCGTAACGCATAAACATGCTTTCCAGCGTGTAGAAAACGATGGCCTTTATTTCTTAATTTCTTCTGATCGGAAATTTAGTTCTCTTTTTCGGCCGCCTTCTCCATAACGTCCAGACGTGCTTTCTTGGGGTCAGGACCACCAACAATGGAACCATCCCCACGAAATTCGATGATCTCACCTTTTTTAGAATCGTAAACAGGCCATTTCGGAAGATCTTTACCATTAGGGTCACCGGTTTTGGCGAAGTTCGTCCAATAGGTGTTCATCTTCCTGGCAATATCATAATCCTTCGGAGCAACAGCGACTCCATTCCGGATGTTAAGGTTATTAAATACATAAGGGATTTCGGATGCGTGGGCTGCACCATAACGCATCCGTCCCTTCATGGCATCGGAAACGTAGGAGAAAAGATAAATATAAGCAGGATTACCGCCCGCAGCAAAGGACCTCGCGGTGAACCTGGCAGGTTCTGCCCATACCTTATCCGTATTGATCATGGTAAGCATTTCAGCGAATTCAATAGTGCCATCCGGATCGTAGGCAGCAGTCACTTCTTCTCTCAGCAGTCCGAACTGAGAGAGTAATTCATCTTTGGAGGTGGCGTTAACAAAACCGGCAGGCACTTCCGCACTGTTCGATCCAATAATAAGTGGAACACGTGTCTGTCTGCCTGCTTTGTAAGCGCTCTCGGCTGTCTCTACAACCAGTTTACCGTCCAGGATCGGCCCTGAATAAATAGGTAAGCCCGCTGGGCCATCACTTTCCTGTCCATTATCTACGATTTCCTCCACACTCAGCGAACGTAACTTGGCCAGTGCGGCGGAATCGACACCCTCAATCCCGTGTTTACGGGCAAAGTTTATTCCAATCGTTTCTGCTGAAACGGAGTAATGGGGATCGGCATCTTCCTTATCTATTGGCCTTCCGGTTAATACACCATCTCTGCCACCACCGGATTCGATGATTGCCTTCTGGAAAAGGCCTTTTGCACAAGGCATGGTCAGTAGCGAATGTACAGAAACACCACCGGCAGACTCACCAAAAATGGTAACATTGTTAGGATTGCCTCCAAATGCTGCGATGTTCTGCTGAACCCATTTGAGTGCAGCAATCTGATCCATGTAAGCGTAGCTGCCTTTTGGTTCTTGGGGATATTCTTTAGACAATGCAGGGAATGCAAAATGACCGAGACGGCCAAGACGATAATTGAACGTTATCAGAATGACACCCTGTTTCGCAAATTGGTTCCCCCACGTTCCGGGCTGGGAACTGCTTCCTCCCACGAAACCACCGCCATAAATCCAGACCATCACAGGTAATTTCGTTTCCGTTTTTGCTCCCGTCGGTCGCCACAAGTTAAGAAACAGGCAATCTTCCGACGTATTTTCCCTGATCGTTCTGGTAGTGCGAGGCCAACCCGCCTGCGCGCAATCAGCACAAAACTTACTGGCATCACGTACCCCTTCCCATGCTGCGACAGGTTGTGGCGGCCGCCAGCGATATTCACCAACCGGAGCTGCCGCATATGGAATCCCCTTGAAGCTTTCAACGCTATCGTCTGTCACGCCGCGGACCATTCCCGACACTGTACGAACTGTCGGTTCTCCAAGCGAACCAATATGGCCAGTTTGCTGTGCATGCAAACTAAAGCAGATCATGATCGCTAGTCCTGTTAATATTTTTTTCATATAGATATGTATAAAGATTAATAAGCAGCATGCCGCTATATACCTATCGTTCCATTTACCTCTGTCAATAAAATGAAGGTTTATCCCATTCGGTATCAGGTTCGCCTACACCTAAACTTTTCCCTATAAATCGCTCGTCCTCAGCCATGATAATATCAATGATCAGTTGGACAACAGCTTCCCTCGTGACCTGTGTACTCCTGAACGGGTCTCCTTTCATGGTAATCACATAATCCTTGTTATCTTTCTGATCATAAAGCCATGTTAACCTAAGTAAGGTATAGTCCAGGCCCGAGTCCTCTATGGCACGCGCCGATTTTATCTGTGCTTGCATTCGGGGAGAACCACCGATCATCATTTTGTTCCACCGGCCAAAGGCTCCAGGCACTTCATCGTATATACCGAGAACAGAAGCACCGATCACCCGTTTCACTCCGACTTTTTTCATGGCCTCTATAATTATATTGGTAGCCTGATCATCCCCCATATCGTTGATATAAACAACATCAATACCTATCATTGCTTCGGTTAATGTACCTATATCCCTGAAATCGCCGTCGAATATCTTTACCTGCGTGGAATCTATTGCATTTAATCGCGAATATGCATTTCTGGCATAAAGTACTAAATCATAGGGAGTCCGGGCAAGAACTTCTGCTGCAAGCAATTTCCCGATTTTACCTGCCGCACCTAATATCAATATGTTCATTTTGCTTAAGTTATCACTTGATCAAATCTATTTTCTTTAGCCAGTCCTGTACCTCAACTTGCACCTCTTTCTCTTTGTCCCCTTCCATCACGAATAAAATTCCATCCCTTTCCACCCCGCCTTTAGTTGAATAGCCTTCAAGAATGTTGCTTTGTGGGCATAATTTTTTTACCGTTTCAAAGCTGCTACCGACACCATAACCGGCATTCGTATTAAAGGGAACCACCGTTTTTCCACTTAGATCGTATTGACTAAGGAAACTTTTCATGGGTGGTGGTAATTGCATCCCCCAAGTAGGAAATCCTACAAAGACCACATCATAATTTGCTATATTGTCAATCTTCGTTTTCAATGGTGGGAGATAAGCTCTGGCATTTTCATCTGCTACCTGATCCACCGTTGTTTGATAATGTTCCGGATACGGCGTCTCCAATTCAAGCGCTACCAAGTCGCCACCCACTTTTTTTTGGATGATCTGTGCAACAGCTTTGGTGTTTTTTGTACGTGACAGATAAACAATCAATATTTTCTTATCTTGCAGAGAATCATCTTTTTCTATTGATGGCTCTTCCTTTGCCGCTGATGGCGGCTCGGTTGCCGAACAGGATGTTATTGCAAACAAGAACGTACATAACATTAACCAATGTGTTGTTAAACTTTTCATCTCGTCTTTCTTTTTATATGCAATTCTCCAGTTGCTATCATTTTTTTGTATCCCTATTACTTGTCGAGCCTCTTATCCTTTAACCATTTGGACAATGCATCGGCTACCTCTACATTGTTCAGATCTGAAAAAGGAAAATGGGTATTACCCTTAATGCCCACCTCCGGGAGATGTACTACGCTAGCATCCCCTCCGTGTTTATTAATTGCCTCTGCCCAGAGCCTTGCCATTTGAAGGCCGGAGCGCCAATGGTCCATGTTCCATACCTTAGTTGGTTCCTTTGCGATGTTATCTCCATAATAGATCACAATCGGCATCTGGGTTAGTTTTTCAAAGTCCGCCAAGGGTATTTCCACACCGCTTAATGCACCGAAAAGTCCTGTTGAATTTATCGGTTGCGGTAATTCCCCCTCGGGAAACATAAAACCGCTGTACGGTTCATAGGCTACGATTGCCTTGACTTTATCATTTTTGATAGCTGTCATCCAACCTGGACCACCTCCCTGTGAATGCGTCACCAGAATACCATCACCTATCTTATTGAACAGGGTGGAAACGGCATCTGAAATAACACCGGTATCAAAACTTCCCGTATTGGGGGTCATCTGCCTAAAGAACTGTTCAAGCGAAGCAGTATCTTTAGGAAACTGAACATTTGGAAAATAGTCAGGATAATTGCCAAGCCTAAATTGTGTGAACCAGAATTGCTCGTCTGCCGTAGGCTTAATGGTTGCTTCCACAGAACTCTTTCCCGCGTCGCCACGTCTCGGCTGGTCTAGTAGGTAAACTGAAAACTTTCTTCGGAGAAAAATATTCTGAAAGCCCTCCCGTCCATCAGGTGTTGTTTCCCATGTTTTTTTGGACTGTCCAGCTCCATGCAGAAAAACCAATGGAAGTTTATGAGCCTCTTCGGGAATTTGATAAAACGCATAGGCATGATCGCCGTGAAAGGTCTGTCCTTGTGGTTTCAAAGCGCTGTCCAGATCGAATGTGCCTGTTTCAGTGGTTTTTGTGCCGCCAACCATAAAACTACCCTGCTCTTTAATAACCAAGCTGTTACTGTTATTTTCTTTGGTTGTGGTACAAGATGAAAGGCAAAAGGCGGTACCGAGCAATATTGAAGACACTGCAAAAGCCCAGACTTTTCTGTTATTACGTCTATTTCCCATACTGTTATATTTTATTTACCAACTCTGTCCTGTAATTGCGAAGGATATCTCGCACCCACTATTTCAATATTTTTCAGTGCTGCTTCTATATTGTTCAATTCAGTCTCGCTTAAACGGACATCCACCGCTCCTATGTTTTCCTGTAAACGGTGCAACTTGGTTGTTCCCGGAATGGGCACGATCCAGGGCTTTTGAGCAAGTAACCATGCAAGTGCTGTCTGAGCGGGCGTTGAACCTTTGCCGGCAGCAATAGACTTTATTAAATCTATCAATGACTGATTGGCTTTACGGTTTTCTTCCGAGAAACGGGGAACAATATTCCTAAAATCTGTAGGGTCAAATTTTGTCTTATCGTCAACGGCTCCCGTTAAAAACCCTTTGCCTAAAGGACTGAACGGCACAAAACCTATCCCTAGTTCTTCCAGTGTAGGAATAATTTCCCTTTCAGGCTCACGGAAGAACAGAGAATATTCGCTTTGTAGGGCGGCAAGCGGTTGAACAGCATGTGCTTTGCGGATAGTGTCTGCTCCTGCTTCCGATAAGCCCCAATGCCTTATTTTTCCTTCGCCTATCAGCTCCCCGATAGTTCGGGCAACTTCTTCAATAGGAATATTCGGATCAACCCGATGCTGATAAAACAGGTCAATGTAATCGGTTTTAAGTCTTTTCATAGACGCTTCTGCCACTGCTCTTATCCTTGCAGGGCTACTGTCCAGTCCTTTTTTCGAATCCCCATCCTCAAATCCAAATTTAGTGGCAATTATCACTTTGTCTCGAAAGGGTGCTAGCGCTTCACCCAATAACGCTTCATTGTCAAATGGCCCATAACATTCGGCGGTATCAAAAAAAGTTATGCCAGCATCAAATGCTGCCCTGATCAATTGTATAGCATCCTGTTTGTCAGTAGCCGGACCATAGCCAAAGCTCAGTCCCATACAACCCAACCCCAACGCAGATACTTCCAATCCGCTATTTCCCAGTTTACGTTTTTCCATTATTTTGTTTTTTTTTAGACTATATGTCCAGTTTTCGTTCACTCAACCATTTTACCATTGCCGGATCCCTATGATCAAAGAACAAGCTTGATCCGCTATCCAAAGCCGCGATGCTTTGCAAGTCCTCTTGAGAAAGTTCAAAATCGAAAATTTCAAAATTTTCGGTCATTCGTTCCTTTCGAACCGATTTAGGAATGGCAATAATAGCTCGTTGTATTAGCCAGCGAAGGATAACCTGCGCTACTGATTTATCATATTTTTCGCCGATAGCCGACAATACTTCATTGTGAAAGATGTTGTTCTTCCCTTCTGCAAAAGGCCCCCAAGACTGTATCTGTACCTCGTTTTCAAGCAGAAACTTTTGTGTCTCCATTTGTTGATGGAAGGGATGCGTTTCAATCTGGTTGATCGCCGGTGTAAAACCGCTGTTTATGATCAGATCTGTTATTCTATCGGGGTGAAAATTAGCAACGCCAATAGCCCGCACCCTTCCTTCATGATATAGTTCCTGCATAGCCCTCCACGATCCGAAAACATCGCCGTAGGGCTGGTGGATGAGATAAAGATCCAGGTAATCGAGCTGTAATCTGTCCAAAGACTTTTGAAATGCGGTCTTTGTTTTTTCATAACCTGTATCCTGTACCCATAGTTTGGTCGTTATAAATAGGTCCTCTCTCGGAATTCCGCTATTTTTAATGGCATTACCTACGGCCGCCTCATTTAGATAAGAGGCTGCGGTATCAATTAGGCGATAGCCGGTTTCAATCGCATCTTTAACAGCCCTTTCACATTCTCTCGCATCCGGTATCTGAAACACCCCAAACCCAAGGATTGGCATTTCTATTCCATTATTCAAAACTAAATTTCTCATCTTGTTTTTAACTTTTTAAGGTTATGTTACAAATGTCGGGAGAGATTTATAACGGTTTGGTATACAGATTACTGTTTTTGATACCAATATTACTGTTCCCAGGCAATACGTAAAGAACATAGCTTACCATTTATTAGTTTTGTATAGAACAAACAATTAGCTTTATGGATGATATCATAAATTTTAAAAACATCAAGCAATACAACGCGTTCAATAATAATGAGACGTTGAATCCCTTGGTCAGCATCGTTGACCTGGGCAAAGCCGAACCACGTCAATTTCGCCGTTTGCAATACGATTTCTATACTATTTTTTTAAAGAGCGTAAAATGTGGCGACCTCCGTTATGGCTTAAAAAATTATGATTACGAAGAGGGAACCTTGATTTTCTTGGCTCCCGGACAGGTTATAGGTGAATACAAGGAAGAGTACTATCAGCCACAGGGCACAGCGCTCGTTTTCCATCCCGATCTTTTGCATGGCACCTCACTGGGCAAGAAAATGGCCGATTACACTTTTTTTTCCTATGCCGTCAGCGAAGCCTTGCATTTGTCCGAGCAGGAACGAAAGATCATTCTGGATTGCTTGGAGAAAATTCAGTTCGAACTGAAACGCAACATTGATAAACATACCAAGCAATTGATCGTCTCCAATATCGAATTGTTCCTAAACTATTGCGAACGGTTTTATGATCGTCAATTTATTACAAGGGACAATGTCAACAGGGGAATTCTGGAAAAATTCGAAGAATCGCTCAATAACTATTTTGAATCCGAAAAACCCTATAATTCTGGTTTACCCTCCGTCGCTTATTTTGCCGAGCAACTCCACCTATCCCCGAACTATTTTGGAGACCTGATTAAGAAAGAGACCGGAAAATCAGCACAGGATTACATTCAGAATAAAATCATTGATATAGCGAAGGATAAAATTTTCGACACTAGTAAGACGATCAATGAAATAGCCTATGAACTGGGATTTAAATATCCGCAGCATTTTGCAAGGTTGTTCAAAAACCGGGTCGGCTATACGCCAAAAGAATATCGGCATCTGAATTGATCAGCGCTGAAATTCGTTTTGATCATTTGTTTTTTCGCTTTAATCAGGTGCAAGACGTTCTTAGGAATTCGTACTGTACCTTTGCGAAGTAAGTTTTTGTTATCCCGTGAAAGATAAAGGAGTAATTTGTTAAAGAAATACAATTTGTGGCAACTGCTGCTGGTCAGTGCCCTATCTGCAATTTTTGTTATATACCCAGATATAACCTGGTTACCCTTTGAATTAAAATGGCTTGGTAATGCAGACAAGACAAGTCACATCGTATTTTTCTTGTTCCGGTACACCTTTTTTATCGGACTGATTTTTATATTGATCACGAGTAATCTCCGATATCTGAAGAACTTTTCCTATAAAAAGAGACTAGGATACAGTATATTGATCTCGGTTTTTGCCTATGCGCTTTACGGAGCGATTTCATTCTTGGCCTTTACCAAGGTCAGGCATTTTGGCAGCCTTGTACTTTTTCAATTTTTTATCGTTTCTGTCCTGAGCTCCCTTATGGGGCATATTGTGATGCTTTACTCGGAAAAAAGAAAAAAAGAGAAGCAGATTAAGGAATTAACACTTCAGCACCTACAGAGCCGGTATGATGCACTAACCAATCAGATCAATCCGCATTTCTTTTTCAATTCGCTCAATGGCCTGACTTCCCTGATCCGCAAGAAGAATGATGAAATCACCTTAGCTTATGTCGACAAACTTTCGGATGTTTTTCGTTACATTCTACAGAGTGATAAGAAAGGACTTGTTAGCTTAGCAGAAGAGCTTTCCTTTGTCGATTCCTTCCGATACATGATGGAAGTCCGTTTTGCCAATAAGCTGGAATACCATATTAATGTAGACAGCAGCAAGTTAGCATCTAGTTTACCTGTACTTTCTATCCTTCCGCTTTTAGATAATGTGGTAGTCCATAACATGATTGATAGCGATCACAAGATGGTCATTGATATATATCTGAACGAGCAGAACGAACTGGTGGTTTCCAGCCCCATTTACCCTAAATTAAGTGCGCCCTTAACCAATGGAACCGGTTTGAAAAACCTAGAAAGTCGCTTTCTGTTATTGATGAGTAAACCTATCAAAGTCGAAAACGACGGCATAAAATTTACCGTTTATTTACCGTTAAAGTGATCATTTTATGAAGGTACTGATTGTAGAAGATGAAACAGCAGCTTATGAAAGCTTGGTGGAAATTTTAAAAGAGATTGACCCCAAAATACAGGTCGTAGGTAATACAGAGAGCGTTGGTCAAACCCTTAACTGGTTAAAGGCGAACCCTGCGCCCGATTTAATATTAATGGATATTCATTTGTCTGATGGCTCGGCATTTTTGATATTTGACCACGTGGAGGTCGAAGTACCTATTGTTTTTACGACAGCTTACGATGAATACGCTATCGAAGCATTTAAAGTAAACAGTATTGACTATTTACTGAAGCCAATAAAAAGCAGCGATCTCCAGCGGGCATTACATAAATTCAGCAAATGGTCACATGTGGATATTACAGCATATTTGTCGAAGCTTGCCAATCTAAACCCTGCGGGAAGGTATAGAGACAAAATTTTAATACCTATCAAAGACAAATTACTGCCCATTGACCTACAGCACGTTTCTTATTTCTATACAACTGATAAGAACACATCCATCTGTTTAAAGGAGGGTATTAATTATCCATATTCCAAAACATTGGATCAGATCTTTTCGTCTCTAAATCCAAGGGATTTTTACCGGGCCAACAAACAATACATTATTGCGCGAAATGCTGTCAACAATATAACGGTCTGGTTTGATAACCGCCTTTTCATTACACTGGACACCGAAGTGCCGGAACGGATCTATATCAGCAAAAACAAAGCTGCAGAGTTTAAAGAATGGATCGTAGATAGCTAAAAGGATACGTCTCCAGCAAATACCCTTTCGCCTTTAGTCTTGTGTTTTTCGTTTTGGTGCGTTCCAACAACCAGGAATAAACTAATTTCCTGAATTT
Source organism: Olivibacter sp. 47 (assembly GCF_030372825.1). Lineage (NCBI taxonomy): Bacteria > Pseudomonadati > Bacteroidota > Sphingobacteriia > Sphingobacteriales > Sphingobacteriaceae > Olivibacter > Olivibacter sp. 47. The sequence continues at coordinate 1,605,133 of NZ_JAUCNR010000001.1, read as the reverse complement.
TACTTCATAAGAATCTATGTACCAATAGCATAATTATGGAGATCCGGAATATACACCAAAGCACAACATTTAAACAGCATGTGACTTCCTGTACAAAGGAAACGCATACTCATATAGATACGATCCGTGCATTTAATGATTTCAATAAATTTGAAACGCGGCATACCTTGGTCAGTTTAGTGAACTGGTCAAAGACACCATTAAAAGCCGATTTCAATTTGCATTTAGGCCTCTACGGTATAGCATTACGGTATTTGGAGAACCAGGAAGGAAAGCTATCGTTCATCTTACCGGGACAGGTGCTAGGCCTGAAGCGAAAAAACGAAGCGGATAACGCGAAGGGATACACATTGGTTTTCCACCCAGATCTGATACAAGGGACATCAATGGTAAATACAATCCACCGATGGAATTTTTTCAGTCATTGTCTTTTTGATAAATTTTTGCACCTATTACCGGAAGAACGTCAACTCGTGTCGGACTGTTTTACCAATATCGCACTAGAACTGGAATACTCGCTGGATAAGCACAGCAAAAAACTAATTGTCTCTCATATTGAGCGTCTGGTAAATTATTGCCAGCGTTTCTATAGCCGTCAATTTCCATTGCCTGAGAATTGTTCCACGGGAGTTTTACAGCGCTTTGATGAATTGTTGAATCACTATTTTTCAACCGAAAAACCGTCTGAAATGGGTATTCCTTCCGTGTCCTATTTTGCCGACAGGCTACATCTATCACCTAATTATTTTGGCGATTTGATAAAAAAAGAGACGGGCAAGCCCCCTTTAGAATACATTCAGCATAAAATAGTTGATGAAGCAAAAAATAAGATTTCTGAAGGCAAGAAATCTATTAATGAAGTAGCTTACGAACTGGGTTTTACTTATCCGCAGCATTTTTCCCGTTTCTTCAAAAAGATAGTCGGACAGAGTCCTAATGAATTTAGGGCTACCTGTTTAAGATAAAAACAACAAGAAATAATCACCAAAAGTAGGACTATAATCTACTTTTTGATGATTATTTCTCATTTCGGCAAATAAAAAATAGGGCGAATTTCATTTACTTTCTTGCTGGCGGCGGTGTCATTGTTTTGGTAAACGAAAGCGATCCCATCCTCCACTTGTCGTTTTTCTTTACGTAGACTTCCGTTACAATAAATGGATTAGTGACTTCATTACCACCTACCACAGCTAACAAGGTAATCCTGTTTAACAATATAGCTGTGTTATCGATTATTTCAACCGATACGTCATGGATATCCGCTTTCTTATAATGGATACCCCCACTCTCGATTACTTGGAGCTCCCGCTCTTTTCCCCAAGATCCTCCCATATGTACAAAGACAGACTTATCATCGAAAAGATCTTTCAGTTTGTCCACGTTCTTATCGGCCATCCATTGCCATTTCTCTTTGGATAGGTTAATGACTTCCTGTTCGATGGCAGAACTTTGCGCAAAAGTTTGCATGCTGATAAAGAGAAATATCAGCCCTTGAATTGTTGTTTTCATCTGTACGTAAATTTTAAGTGTTTTTAGGATTGAATTCGTGCTAATGTTTAATGCTATGGGTATCCCGCACAGTACTAAATGTCAAGGCTAACAATTTCCAACCATCCGCATCTTTTTTATAGACCTCTGTAACCGTAAATTCATTTTTTGCATCATTACCTCTAACCACCGCATTCAAGGTAATGCGGTTCCATAGGACGACAACATCGTCAACAATTTCGACTGCCACATCGTGAACATCTGCTTTTTTATACCAAATGCTTCCGGTTTTAATAATATCGAGCTCCTCATCCTTTTTCCAAGTTCCACTCATGTGAACAAATTTTGACTTATCATGGAAGAGCGAAGCCAGTTTGTCCACGTTCTTATCGGCCATCCATTGCCATTTTGTTTTAGAGAGATTCTTGATCTCTTCTTCTATTGCCGAATCTTGTGCGAAAGACAATTGTACACCCACTATGATTAATAATAATCCGATGATCCATTTTTTCATATTTCTTTGTTTAAATAATTCTTATGGAGATTTACTGTTATACCGATTAGGTTGATTTCAATTCATTGATGAACGGCTGGTTATAAAAGCGTTTTCCGGTAGCCCTATAAAGTGCATTTGCCACGGCAGCAAAAGCTGGTGGGAATGGAGGTTCTCCCATTCCTGTAGGATCTTCCTCATTTTTTACAAAGTGCACCTCAATCGTTTTCGGTGCCTCGTTCATTCTTATCAACCGGTATGTTGTAAAGTTATTCTTTTGCGGTACACCATCCTTGAACGGAAGTTCTCCATAGAGAGCATTTCCAATGCCGTCAATAATGGCTCCCTCAGCCATATTAGTAGCACCATCTTTATTAACCACAATTCCGCAGTCAATAGCAGCTACCACTTTTTCTACTTTTGGCGAATTGTTGTTCATCACCAGATCAACCACCTCTGCGACATAGGAGTTATGGCAAAAATAGGCCGATACACCACGGTGCACTCCCTGCGGTGTTTCCTTCCATTTAGATGTCTCACGTACCAGTTCCAATACACCCGCATAGCGTGCAGCATCGTAATCATTCTTTTCGCCAACAGGATTTGTCTTTGCCCGTTCCAATAGCTCCAGACGGAAATCTATCGGATCTTTACCCATTTCCATCGCCAGTTCATCCAAAAAGGACTGTTCTGCGGAAGCAATAAAATTGGAACGTGGCGCCCGGAAAGCCCCGATGGTAATATTAGAAGGGATTTGCCATCCCTCAGCAAGGTAGTTATCTATGGCACCTGCCGGAAAACGATCGGCATGTACGGGTGTTTCGGGAATTCCTCCTGCTTTTACATGGAAAGCAATGAGCTTGTTATCTTTATCCAGCGCCGCACGATAGGTAGCACTGTAGGTAGGGCGGTAAATACCGGCGGTCATCTCGTCTTCACGTGTGTAAACTAATTTAACAGGAGCTTTAACCTGCTGGGAAATAACCGCTGCCTCAATGAAATGATGCCCATAGGCTCTGCGACCAAATCCACCACCCATACGGGCCAGTTTGATCTGTATTTTCTCTTTTGGCAGACCAAGTCTTTGCGAAAGTGTGCCTATTATAAACTCCGGAGCTTGTATAGGTCCATATAATTCCGCTTTATCTGCCGTTACATGTGCAAAACAGTTCACGGGTTCCATGGTATTATGTGCCAGAAAAGGAGCAGTGTAGGTGCGTTCGAGGATTTTTGTGGCCGATCTGAAAGCACTTTCCGGGTCTCCATCTCTGCGGATGATATTTCCCGGTTTTTTACTAAACTCTTTCATCTTGGTTTGATGCATTTCGGTACTCTCCAAACCCGAAGGATATTTCGCCTCTATAGTTTTAGCGCCTGAAGTCCACGATGATCCCATCTTAAAAGTACGTTCCGGCTCTTGTTCCCATTCCACTTTTAAGGCTTTTTTAGCCTGCAAAACCTCCCAGGTGGTATTACCAACCACTACGGCAAACTTCGTGAAGCTGGTCGTGTCGAAAAAGTTCTGTACAATATCTCCGGTAAGCGAGTCAATTGTAAATATGGCTTTCACCCCGGGCATAGATTTCGCTACGCTATCATCCATCGATTTAAACCGCATGCCAAATGCTGGAGGATGTACCACCATCGCGATAAGCATGCCCTCTGTCTTATAGTCAATCCCGAATAAAGATTTTCCTTTGAGAATATTCTTGGTTTCCACATTTTTTTTGGAAGAGCCTACAATTTTGAAATCGGAAATATTTTTTAGCCTTACCAGTTCTGGTACCGGTATCTTGGCTGCCGTGGAAGCCATCTCGCCATATCCAGCTTTTTTTCCACTGCTTTTATGCAATAGCGTACTACGTTCGGTGGTAATTTCCGAAGCAGGAACATTCCATTGCCCTGCAGCTGCCAGGATCAGCATCTGCCTTGCCGTGGCGCCCGCCGTTCGTAAAGGAGACCAAGCTTGTCGGACAGATTGACTCCCGCCGGTAAATTGTCTTCCATAGCGTTCGGGATAAAAATCTGCCTGCTCCACGATAACCTGTTCCCAATCGATGTCCAGCTCTTCGGCCAGTATCATGGGCAGGGAGGTCTTTACGTTCTGTCCAAACTCAGGGTTTGGATTGAATAAGGTAACCACACCATTGTCACCGATCTTTATGTAACTGTTCATTTCGAACCACTCCTCAGGCATTTCAAGCGCTTTCTTTCCTGCGGGCTTGCAGCTGGCAAGCCAACTGAAATGCAGCACCATACCGCCGCCTGCAAGTAGCGCTGCTTTCAAAAAGGATCGTCTGTTTACGGTAGTTTTTATTAGGGTCATCGTCTTTTGCTTTTACAATTAATAATTGGCCGCCGTTTTAATCGCTGCTTTTATTCTCAGGTAAGTACCGCAGCGGCAGAGATTACCAGTCATAGCTGCATCGATATCGTCGTCAGTAGGATTGGGCTTGGATTTCAATAGCGCTGCTGCGTTCATAATCTGTCCGGCCTGGCAATAGCCACACTGGGGGACATCGTGCTCTTCCCATGCTTGTTGCAATGGATGGTCTCCATCTTCCGATAGACCTTCAATAGTCGTAATCGCTTTATCACCAATCGCAGAAATCGGCAATGAACAACTCCGTACTGCTGTTTCATCGAGGAGTACGGTACACGCACCGCAAGATGCCACACCACATCCATATTTGGTTCCTACTAAATCAAGATGTTCACGTAATACCCACAGGAGCGGTGTGGAAGGATCAACCTCTAGGGTATGCGTTTTTTTGTTGATGTTTAGTTTAGTCGCTGTCATGGTACTATTATTTATACGATTTCTTTAACTTAATTATCAGCTATTTTGATCGACTAGATTTGTTTAGCTTGTTAATGAAGGCTTGGTGGGTAACGCTAGAAAATGCGTCGGCAAGGGCCGCAGATATGGGAGGAAGGCTTGACTCGCTCAAGCCTCTTGGATCAATATCCTTTTTTACAAAATGAACCTCTATTCCGTTTGATGTTTTTTTCATCGGATTTTGCGATAATTGGTAAAATTGTTCTGCCGCTACTAATGATGCCTCCTTCTTCTCATAATGCGCACATTACAAAAATGTCATAAAAAGAGTAATCTGCTGTATACAAATTACTGATTTAACTACCAATATTACTGATGAAATAATTAATAAGAGGTGAATCGCTTAAATTTGGATTATCAGGTTAATTTATTAGCCTCCACTTTAAAGCAGAGTATGACGATCTTATAAATTTAACTGATTTTGCTTATAGGCAAATCACGGATCATTAATGAAAGAGATAAACGATATAATCCGAGCTTACGAAACAGCATTGCAAAACGGCTATAGTATGGCTCTTGCCACGGTTGTCAAGGTAGAGGGTTCCTCTTATAGGCAACCCGGCGCACGTATGCTTGTAACAGAAGACGGAAATTTAACAGGTGCGATAAGCGGTGGGTGTCTGGAAGGCGATGCTTTACGAAAAGCCTTACTAGCCATCCATCAGCAGAAGAATAAATTAATCACCTACGATACAAGCAATGAAGATAATACCGAATTTGGCGTGCAGCTAGGTTGTAATGGCATCGTCCATATCCTGTTTGAATTTATCGATACCGATAATGCAAACAATCCGGTAGCCTTGTTAAAAAAACTACAGGCCGACAGAAAGGAAGCCGTTATTGTTACGCTTTTTTCAACCAAACATCGGGACATGCAAAGAGGAACTATTTTGCTGGCGGATAAGGGAGGAAACGTTTTCGATCCATCCTCTGACATTGATCTCTCGGTATTGGAAGAAGATATTCATAGGTCTAGAGAAGAAAAACAACATTACCTAAAAAAACTAATTCGACAGGGACAAGAGCTGGAGGCTCTTATCGAATATGTCGCCCCCGCGATTAACCTTGTTATTGTTGGAGCAGGAAATGATGCGAAACCATTGGTAGAAGCAGCTGACCTCTTAGGCTGGGACACGACCATTATTGATGGCAGAGCAACGCACGCCCTTTTGCAGCGATTTCCCAAAGCGAAGCAAGTTATTTTATCAACAGCAGATCAAGTTGCAAGTGTTGTGAAAATAGACTCTTTTACGGTCTTTGTGCTGATGACCCATAATTACCATTATGATCTGGCGGTATTGAAATTGCTAATCGGGACAGTCACACCCTATATTGGCGTTCTTGGTCCCAAAATAAAACTGCAACGTATGTTCGACGATCTCGAAACAGCGGGAATAGTACTGAACGAAAGGCAGAAAGAACGGATATATGGGCCTATGGGATTGGATATTGGAGCAGAAACATCGGAAGAAATTGCCATCTCCGTGGTATCGGAAGTAAAGGCTATTTTGAGAAGGAGGAGTGGCGGCCCACTTAAGTTTCTGAAAACAAAAATACATGAAGATATCCCGATAATTCCATGAAAAATAAAATCATAGACCAGTTCGGGCGCCTACATAACTATCTGCGGATATCGCTTACGGATAACTGTAATCTACGTTGTTTTTATTGCATGCCAGAGGAGCACCATGCCTTTACGCCTCATGCCAAGCTCATGCAAGTGCATGAAATCGACCAGCTGGCAAAGATTTTTGTAGACCACGGCGTAACAAAGATCCGTTTGACCGGTGGTGAGCCCTTGGTAAGGAAGGATGCTCCGGCTATTATTGAAATCCTTTCCAAGCTACCGGTAGAATTGACCATGACAACAAACGGAATCAGGATCAATGATATGTTACCGCAGATTATAAAAGCGAATTTTAGCAGTATCAATGTCAGTCTAGATACTTTGCAACGGGAAAAATTTAACCGAATTACACGGAGAGACTATTTTAACCGAGTACGTCACAACATCGACCTGCTCATTAAAGAGCAGATACATACGAAGATAAATGTGGTTGTAATGAAAGGTTTAAATGACGATGAAATATTGGATTTTGTCGGACTTACCAAGTTGTATCCTGTTGAAGTACGCTTTATTGAATTTATGCCGTTCAGTGGAAACCGATGGTCAAGCAATCAGGTGCTTACTTTAAACGAAATATTGGAACGGATAGCAAGAGTCTATCAAATAGAGCCCATCTCTCCCAAATCCAATGACACCACAAGACCTTTTGCCATAGCTGGTCACCTTGGTAAAATAGCTATCATCAGCACCATGACGGCCCCATTTTGTGAAAGCTGTAATCGTATACGTTTGACATCCGATGGAAAATTAAAGAACTGTCTTTTTTCAAAAGAGGAAACGGACCTACTATCAGTATTGAGGAATGGTGAAGATGTCCTACCGTTGATACAGCGAAGCATACACTCCAAAGCGAAATCTTTGGGAGGACAATTAACTGAAAACTATAAAGAGATAGAAGTTGATTCTTTAATGAACCGGAGCATGATTACTATTGGCGGATGACAAAAAGGACAGGTATAGGACGCTTATCTTTTGCACACAAACTGTCTGATCATTGTTCGGAAAGATGATGAACCGGTTTTGACCGGTGAAGAGGCTGAAGCTTATTTACTTTAAAATCCTAGTACATTATACATGAATCTAAAATTTCTTTCCCTCACTTTTTTATGTCTTTCGATCCAGCAATCGTGGGCACAAACCAAAACAGAAACAGATAGTATAAAGAACGTCTTTAAGCTGGGAGAAGTAACTATCATTGGTCAAAAAAACATAAATGCTGTCAATGCAGAGCAGATCGAAAAATTCGGTAAAAACGACGTGGCCGGCGCATTAAATCTGCTGCCGGGCGTAACACTCACTTCTATCGGGGCCAGAAACGAAAGTGTGGTCAATGTTCGTGGATTTGACCTACGTCAGGTACCCCTATTCATTGACGGCATCCCGGTATATGTTCCCTATGACGGAATGGTTGATTTGGGGCGGTTCACCACCTTTGACGTCTCGGAAGTTCAGGTATCAAAGGGAAATGCTTCAGTACTCTATGGACCGAATGCTCTCGGCGGCGCGATCAATATCATTACCATAAGACCACAAAAATCTTTGGAAATCCAAGGGGCTACAGGATACATATCCGGGGGATACCGGACCAATTTCAATGTCGGAACCAAATGGGATCGCTTTTACGTGCAGGCATCTTTTTCCCAACTGAACCGGGACTTCTTCCCGATGTCTAAGAAATTCACGTCTTCGGACGCTGAGGACGGCGGGAGGCGGGACAACTCCTATCAGAATGACCGGAAGTACCATATCAAAGTCGCTTTCACACCAACGGAAAACTCAGAGTATGCTGTTGTCTACAGCTATCAGCGGGGGAGTAAGGGAAATCCCTTCTATACGGGAACCGATACCAAGAATGCCCAGTTCAGCAGGCCTCGATATTGGGAATGGCCAAATTGGGATAAACAGAGTGTATATTTCCTTTCCAATACGGCTATCAACGAAAAGCAGTTTCTCAAAACACGGATCTATTACGACTTATTCAAAAACCTATTAAACTCGTGGGATGATGCCTCCTTTACAACTATGGGCCGCGGTTATGCCTTTGCCAGTGTATACCACGACTATACCATTGGCGGTATCGTACAGCATGACTACCGGACGGGAAAGCGCAATCTCCTTTCAAGCTCCATCCAATATAAACAGGATGTCCACCGGGAACATAACGTTGGTGAGCCTCAACGGAATATGAATGACGGCAACTTTACCCTTGCTGTGGAAGATCGTTTTAAAATCACGGAAGCATTGGATCTTACCGCCGGGGTGAGTTACAACAACCGCAAAAGCTTAAAAGCGCAAGATTATAATGCCGATGCGGACGAAGTCGGTAATTACCCCTCCAATTCCAATGATGCTTTTAATATACAAGGAGCATTACAGTATCGGCTGACACCCAATCAACAGCTAAACCTTTCTATCGGCAAAAAAACGAGATTTGCTACCCCGAAAGACCGCTATTCCTACCGGATGGGTACGGCCATCCCCAATCCGGATCTGAAGGCAGAGCAGTCTGTCAACTATGATCTGACCTACAGCAACAGATTGTTTGATCATTTGTTTCTGGATGGCTCTTTGTTCTACAGTAAAATCAGCAGGACCATTCTCATGGTAAACAATGTACAATACGATGAAGGTGCTGACATGCGGCTCAGCCAATTGCAGAATACCGGAGACAGCGAGTACATGGGATTTGAGCTTGCTGCCAGTTATCTCGTCTGTCCAGATTTTACTGTTGGATCGAACTATACCTTCATTAAAAGAAACAATATCAGTAACCCGGAAATCTATCTCATGGATGTGCCGCGTCACAAATGGATGCTCATGGCCGGTTACGAGCTGAACGACCGCTTTCGGGTGCAGGCGAATATGGAACATAACTCGAAACGTTACAGTACTTCCTATGGTACGGAATCGCCGGGTTTTACGCTTTATAACGCCAGTGTAGGCGTTAAGGTCTGGAAGTGGTTCTCGCTCGAAGGCGGCGTAAACAACATGTTCGATAAAAATTATACACTGACCGAAGGTTTTTATGAACCAGGCCGTGTGTTTTACAGTAACCTTGTCTACAAATTCTAAGCTATGGAATGGTTTTACGTTATGCTTTTTTTTGTCGCTTTCCTCTATGCTTCCGTGGGACATGGTGGGGCAAGCGGCTATCTGGCATTGATGGCGCTGTACGGAATAGCCCCGCAGGAAATGAAGCCGACTGCACTCGTATTGAACCTGTTTGTATCCCTGACCTCCTTTATTCAGTATTACAGGGGGCATTTTTTCAAAAGGGACCTCTTTCTGACAGTTGCCGCAGCGTCCATACCCTTGGCCTTTATCGGAGGGTCGATCACGCTGGACGATAATCTGTATAAACGTGTACTTGGTGTGCTGCTGCTATTTCCCATTACCCGGTTTTTCTTTTTCAGAAGTCCCGGTGCGCACGAACTGAAGCCTTATAATATTTTTGGAGCCGTTGCAATCGGTGCTACTGTTGGCCTGCTATCCGGTATGATCGGCATTGGTGGTGGGATTATCCTGTCTCCGCTGTTGATACTGTTGAAATGGACGGACCAGAAACAGACCGCCGCCATTAGTGCAGCCTTTATTTTTGTAAATTCGCTATCGGGATTGGGCGGTATGCTCACCCAGGGCATCACCTTCAATAGCGATATGTACATTTACATTGCCGTTGCATTTGGTGGAGGTCTGATGGGGGCTTATCTAGGATCGAAAAAACTGAATCAGGATGGCCTTAAATATGTACTGGCAACGGTGCTCTTGGTGGCTGCCTATAAATTATTGTTCACAACAGCTTAAAAAAATATACAAATTAGAATATATGAAAGCGATTCTTACAACTTTTTTGATTTTATCCGCTGTATTTCTTCGTGCGCAGGACATGAAGAATCTTGACATTATTACGCCTGACAACAAAAAGACAACACTTACTTTTGAAGAGACAGCCACCTTTGAGGTTCATTCGCTGGATAGCTTGCGTATATATAACCATGCAGGAGTGTACCGTTCAACGCTGAAAGCGGTAAAAGGTATACTACTGAAAGATATATTGAAGGACATTACCTTCGGTGAAGAATCACCGAAGGTATTGAGCGAATATTACATCGTATGTATCGCAACAGATGGGTATAAAGTGGTCCTGTCATGGAATGAACTGTTCAACACGCCCATCGGGGACAGTGTATTGGTCGTTACTAATATCAAGGCCGCGACAAATGGAGAACAGGAAAATGAACTCGCGTTGCTTTCGCCAAAAGACAAGGCCACTGGAAGGCGATACGTAAAACAATTACAGACAATTAAAATTTTGCGCGTAAAAATATGAAAGTAAAAATACAGATCTTTCGTTCGCTAATCGAGCTACTCAACAAAGAGTCGTCTCATGCATTGGATGTGGACGGACTGCTTACCAAAGTTATAGAACAGCGTGCCCGGTTAGACGGACGCGAATTATTAGTAGCCGTGAATAATACAATTGTACAGAAGAACATAGTTTTACAGGAAGGTCGCGTTGAAAACAAATAATAATGGATAAAAAGAGAAAGAACATATTTGTAGAGGGTGCCATTCCACCACACTTGATTGCCGATAGTATTGCAAAGCATTCCTCTAAGACGGATATCGGCGCACACAGCATCTTCCTCGGACAGATTAGGGCCGATCAGATCGACGGCAAGACGATCCGTGCAATTGAATACACGACCTATGAAGACCTTGCCTTCACTAAAATGTCGGAAATCAGGGAAGCCATCTTTGAAAAATATCCGTTGACCTGTATGCATGTATATCATAGTACCGGCACAGTGCAGGTTGGTGAAATATGCTTTTTTTGTATTCGTTTCTTCCAGCCATCGGAAAGCGGCGATCGCAGCATGTGAAGAGCTCGTCGACTGCGTAAAAACGGAGCTGCCCATCTGGGGGAAGGAAATTTTTGAGAACGACACGCATCAGTGGAAAGTAAATAAGTAATATGAAGGAATGGTGGTACTGATCTTTTAAATCGGGGGAAACCTCCTGTGTAAGCTAAAGAGTCGTTCTCAATCGGTTTGCCGTACGCTCGACGGCTTCAATAGTTTTAGCGATCTCTTCTTTGTTTGTGAATCTCCCTAGGCTGAACCATACGGAAGAACGTCCGTCTAAGCCACTTAAACCCATCACTATTAGCACATGCAGCCTGCTGACCGTTGCCGAATAGGTGGAACGGTCCGACACGGCAATGGTGACTTTTCACAAATCTCCTTGGGTAAGGATAGCGATTAAACTAATTCGAAAAACTTCGACTACTGTAAAAAAGTAATGCATGCAGTGGTTTTTTCAAGAAACGCAGCTAAATATCTTAAAGTTAAACTCCATTTTTCCCTTCTCATAATTCGAGCATCAGTAATAATGGTAGCAGATCCTGTAATGATGGTACTTTTTGTAGTGGGGTATCATCTACTTTTGTCTATATGGGTTTATATACACAACAAAATGGAAAGGTCAGCTTATTTTTCGGCACACTATGCATCATCCTTTTGCTATCTTTTTGTTATTCGCTTGGAAATGCTAAAATTAGACAGGAAACGGTGTCAGACCAAAGGGATGAAATCCTTTCGCTATCCGAAAAAAAATGGAAGTGGATGATGGACAGGCAAATTGACTCGCTCCATGTACTATTTGATGAGAACATTGTTTCCAGGCAACCAGAAATAAGAATGGATAAAGCAGGTCAGCTCGATGCCATAAAAAACGGAAATATTCGATACAAGCACATAAACATTCTAGAAACTGATATCCAAATCGTTGATAATATTTCAACGCTGCTAACTAAGGTTGAGTTTAACTTTCTAGGTCGGAAGGAGTCGGAAATTAAATACGTCACTGAAGTATACAAAAAATCTAGTAACGACTGGAAACTCATCCTTTTTCAGATTAGTCCTGTCTAAAGCCTTTCGGTTACGCAACTTATTTGCATAACCGTCTCACGCGAATGTTAAATCAAATTGGGATTGGGCATTATGGTTTATTCCGGGCATTGCCCGGAAGTGTATTCCATTAAAAATTAAAATAGATAAATCAAGCATAACACATTAATATGGAGCAAAACAAAACATTGTCGACCCCATTAAGCCGGGTTACATTACTTGATGCGCTAAGGGGTTTTTCTTTATTGGGCGTGATACTGATGCACATGCTTCAACAGTTCAGTATTTTCTCATTCTCTCCCGATGCTCGCAAACCACTATTCCCAGCCATTGACGAAACAGTACAGTGGATTGGGCAAAATGTTATCATGGGTAGGTTCATAAATATTTTTGCTTTTTTATTCGGGTTGAGTTTTTTTATTCAACTCGATCGTGCAGCTAAAAAGGGAATTGACTTCAGGGGACGCTTCATTTGGAGGATGGTTGTCATGTTGGTCATAGGATTAATCGGCAATTGCTTTTACAGCGGCGAGATCATCTCTCTTTACGCCGTTTTCGGAGCAATTTTGGTTCTGCTCTACCGTGTAAAATCGTGGATTTTGATCGCGATTGCAGCTTTATTACTTCTTGGGACGCCGCGGATTATGCAGGTCAGTTACAACACTTTCCTGAAAACAGAACAGACAGAAAATCCTCGGCAAGAAATTAGGCAACGCCAAGCTGCTCAGATCGATGCAGAGGCCAACAAGCCATCTTTCATTAATTCGATAAAGCACAATTTTACTCGAGGGTTACAAGGAAAGTTAAATTATCAATTCGGTTTATTTGGGCGAGGGTATATCACATTGGCATTGTTCATAATCGGCCTGGTTGTCGGTCGTTTAGGTTTTTTTGAGCGAGTGCAACCGAAAAGAAAAGTCGCTTTGCTTTTTTCAGCCTTTGTAATTACTATAGTGCTGATAAGCTTTGTTGTCGGTCTACTTCCCGATTTGAATTTTCGTTCGTTAATGAACGGTGAAGCGGAAAGCATTTTTTCCGGACTAACCGTAATGACGTTGAATGATCTAAAAATAGTTGCCTTTTCAGGAGCAATAGTTACAGGGTTCACTCTTTTATATCAAAATAGGCATTTCAGTAAATACCTGGATGTCTTTTCACCTTATGGGCGCATGGGGTTGACAAATTATGAAATGCAGAGCGTTATCGGATGTCTGATATTTTCGATGTGGGCATTTGGACCCATTTTCCAAACTTGGGGAATGACTGAATTATTTTTATTAGGCGTAGTGTTATACATTTTCCAGTTGATATTTAGTACGTATTGGCTCAAAAATTATTTATATGGTCCGTTAGAGTGGTTCTTACGTTCGGCAACTTACTTAAAGATGCAACCATTTCGTAAGTAAAATGAATTAGGAAGTTTTTACAAGACATATCCCTCAAGTTATCTGTAGCTTGGGGGCTTTTTTATTTATTCCAGAGCTTGTACGAAATGTATCATGGTATATAATATATATCCTTTTGCTATAATGTCGACACTTTCCAATGGTTAAACATACTAATCAAGAACTTACAAGGCAAAAAATTAGGTATGAGTCAAAGCTAAACAGCTCACTTATCAATCAAACACTCGAATGTGTATCAGTTAAAAGTGATAACTCGCTAGATCTGCATTAAATCTTTAACCACTCCCCAATAAGTTGTCAAACAGCTTAATAAACCTTTTTCAACTTTGACAGAAGTTATCGTCAAACCATGAAGAAGACTATAAGAAAAAAGCTTACAAAAGCACCCGAGTTTCAAAAGAGCTTACAGCTAAACATTAAACCTGTGCGAAATACCCGAACAGATATCAGGCAATTATTACGTTCGTTTATTCCGCGCCATCCAACCAAAGGAGTAGAAGACATTGATCCTCTTTACTGAAATTGAGGTATGACCAAATAGGTTTAGATAAAACAATCCATTAACAGATAATTCAAGTTTAGACTACGTTCCGGTAGGTCAGTTATGGCCCACGTGGGTGGGCAGCAAAGATGTATTTTCGTATACGAAAACATCTTTGCCGTCCTTGAGGCCGGGGACTTTACTCGGAACTCGTAAAGGCAGAACGGGCTTTTTTTGCTCTTAAAACCACCCGTACCTATAAGCAGAATAAAAAGCGTACGATCATTTGATTTGTAGGCTTTTTGTGTTTTACGGTATCCTGTTCATTTAATAGCTCCCAAAGATAATAACCTTTCAAAAGTCACGTCATCCTGATCATGTACTTATAAATGTAATTAGCACTTTCGGGCGTTATTCCTGCTAGGGCAGTCAATTCGTCTGCAAATCGAAGCAGGGACCCACAGCCTGCCTTGACGAACAGCTTACGCAATCCTGCGTCGCCCGAAATATCGTAGGCAAGGAATGCATCCATCCTGTCTACCATCAGGTACTTTCTGTCCATACGCTGCCAGTTGGTGAGGTCCGCTAGCTTACGGCCTTCTGGAGTACCGTCATTGGTGAGGAACAGGAAGGTGCGCACCACCCACCTGCCGTCATGAGGCGTGATGACGAAATAGCCCACTTTATGTTTGCCGATGTAACATTCCAGCAGAGAACGGCCTTCATAATGCCGGAAATGCGGTTTACCGTTCGTGAACAGGTTTGTGAAAATTGTCAGCACATAGCCGGATGGGAAAGAAGTACGCTCCTTGAAGCGATTGAACGCATGCTGCTGCGCATAGAGGGGCATGGCCACGCTGTCATTTATCCCCTCAAAACCCAAATCACTTGGACGTAGCAAAGGCCAGTCGAAGACCCTTATCTCCTTTTGACTAGGGATACCAAGTTTGGTAATCACTCTCTTCCTCCCGTCAATGTTCAGCAGGCCGGTCTGATGCGGCAGACGGTACACACGGATAACATTTCGCTGGCCGGGACTTATCACGGCCATGCCATCGGCGCGGCTCCTGACCGTCCCGCGGTAAAAGTCGTACAACTGCAGGTCTGCCAAGCCCATCAGCTGCAATGCCTCCTCTTTCCGCCGTCTGTACCAATCGCCATTCGTGAAATAAGGGCCGAAAGCCCGTATCAGTGCTGATGCGCCCCTGAACCTGTTGTCTATGCCATACTGTACATGGTGGATGAGGACCAACGCATCGGTGAGGAATCGGGTATAGCTAATGCGCTCGCCCATGAATGTCTCCACGTACCTGTTGGAAAACAGTTCCACCAGAGAGCGCCTGTATCTCAGGGCTTCCTCATCTGTCATTACCCGTCTACCATCCAGCACGACTTTGATGGGCGGGTATCGGCGGGCAGACATCAGGCGTAGACTTCTTTCGGGAAATAGGTCAAAGTAACCCGCGCCTACCATCTTTTCGGAGATGGTACGGATACGTACATAGAATGCTTTCCGTTGTGTCAACTTTGTATCCCTGGCTAACGGCTTTTTCCTCCCTTTTCTTTTCATATCACTTCAGTATGAATGTTTATGTGGATGCCCCCGGGCCCGATCGGCAGAACTACCTGTTGTATCCTCGGCGGTCGTCTTTACGCACGGTACAGCATGCAATTTTTGCCCGACTGGAAACCTCTGCCAATGCTGCATGGTTTTCTTTTTTCGGCCTGCAGAAGCTTACCATTCCTTCCCGTTCATACATCGTCACACCTTCCTCCTGTATTGCTGCCAGCACCTCGTTCACCGGAGCCTTGTAGCATACCGATATGCTGATGCGCACATCAGCCGGGATGCAGTAGATGTTTTCCACACGGAAACCCTGCCAGCGGCTCGCCTCGGCCACAAATTGCCGCAAGGGTACATCCCTGTATGTACGTACTGCCTTTGTCCAGGTCAGTTCTCTGTCCGGATTGCCATGCGGTGAATAGGTCAGGGAGTCTGTTGGAACGGTCGTAGCCATGCGCCGGTAGCTTGCCACGATGCCCAGTGCGCCATAGCAATCCAGTTCGAGCTGCCGTTTTTCCGTTCGGCTCCTTAGCGATAGCTTGCCGCCCATGAGTACCGTTCTGGTATAGCCCTTCACTGCCATGACGCTAAAGTCCCCATTGCCGCACTCTATCAGGCTGTTGAACGTTTCCATGACGGACCGTACCCTTCCATCCCTCAGTGGGACCTTCACGTAGGCCTCGCCCATCAGCTTCACCCGTTGAGGCTCGCCGTCAGCATGGGAGAGCGGAAAGTGCAGCTTCGACCCCGCATTCAGCCGTATGCGTACACCGTCCGGCAGCTCCACGATACATTGCTGTCTGGATCCGGTAACCACAGAGATATCAAGGATGCCCGTGTCGGCGGCCGGGGCATTTGGGGACTGCATCAACTTGATTATCCCTTCACTGTCCTTGATGACGGCTATTTGTCCTAAACGGATGATCTGCCCGCTGTCCTTACTACCGACCCGTCTTCCGGAGGAGTCGCCCCAACGTACCGTGCAGGCAAATTCGGATGCGGGGATTTCCTTATCCGGTGGCACATCTCCGCATTCACCCGCAGACAGATAAAAATCTGGCTGTCTGTCACGGCCAAGATAGGCAATCAGCATAACCAGCAATACTGCGGCCGCGGCTATACCTCCCAGTCTCAGCGATACCATCAGCCTTCCGTTGCCCTTTCCATAACTGCGACAGGCACCTGAACGTATCGCTTCAAAGTCGGGTTTCCATTCCTTCAGGGGGTCCTCCGACAGTTTTCCCTCGAGTGCCGTCAGCACCTCGCCCGCCATCCGGAGGAATTCCCCGTCGTCGTAGATCTTCCGTGCGCCTTTCAGCCGCTCGGCCTCCACCGGTGTGAGCGTACCCTCCACCTGCTTCTTTATCAGTTCTTTCACATATTCCGGATCGTGAATCATGTCATTTCCTTTTATAATAATCCCTCAAATAAAAATTATGCCCAGTACTCCCTTCAGCCTCCTGCGGATCTTCTTCAATGCCCGGACCAATAGATTCTTTACCGTCTGTTCGGCCATACCGTTCCGCTCCATCACTTCCCTGTTGGTCATGCCGTCCATCTTGACCTGCAGGAAGACCAGTCGCTCTTTCGGTGTCAGCGTATCGGCGGCCTGTCGGATAAGCCTGTCCAGCTCCCTGCCTTCCAGTTCGCTGTCGGCACGGTTTGCATCTGCCACTCCGGCATCCCCATCCAGCGTTTCGGTGCCACGTCTGGTTTCCTCCCTTATCCTGTACAGGGCGATGTTATGTGCCACGCGCATCATCCATTCCAGGGGTTTCTTCTTTCCCGCGGCTTCCTCCCGTTTTTTCCAGACCACCACCAATGCCTCTGAAATCACATCCTTTATCAGGTCATCGTCGTTACGGATGAAATTCCGCAGGTAGGTAGCCAGCAAGCCGCCATAACGGCTGTAAATGGCCTCAAGCGCCGTGTCCGGTCGGTTCACCAGTTGCCTGAAAAGTTCAACATCGTTATATCTGCGTTTAGCTCCCATGCGCTCATCGATTTGGGATGGCCTGAAACACCAATCAACGAATTTTATCCACTTGGTTTTCAGTTTTATATGAAAAAAATTAAAATTTATATGGTACCAAACCCGCTTCTATGCAAGTTAGATATAAAGAGAAAGGTTTTGTATTGATGGAATAATACAAACCTACATAAAAAAACAAAAACATTATAATTTTTTAGACAGTTCAGGAAAAATTAGCCGATTTCATCGAACACCATAGGTAATTCCGTGGAAGGGTGGCCTTATTTTGCCTGAATGTTGCCTAAAACAGGTGAGATAATCCGGAAAGGATGAATTAGCAATCAGGGAAATTACATCGAGGCGGCACCCCCAAAGGGAGGGACCGCCGAGGGCTGGTCGGCCAAAAGACTATATAAAAACTCTTTAAAAATTAAAAAGATGAAACCATCATGATTTATTCAAGCCACGCAGGGGAATGAATAAATCTGATAGCTTCATCATCGCTAAAAAACAATTTAAAAAGATGAAAAAACTACTGATTGGTTCAGTTTTATCATTGTTCGTACTAACCGGGTTAGTCACAATGTCATTTGCTTTTATTAATAAAAGTGAAGGTAAGGTTGAGAACAGGCAAGAGGACCTACATTGGTTTCAGGTAAACACCGAAAGGGAGCCTGATCAACCGCTTACTCAAGCGGACGTGACCTATATAGGGCAAAGTCCGACTCCGCCACCCGGAACAGGGTGTGGAGGGGCTGAGTATCAATGCATTTCAGGGTTTACCGATGATCAGGTAAATTCGTCGAATCAAATCATCGGTTCACAGATGCCTGAGAGTGTAGCGAGTTTGAAAAATTAAGTTATCAGGCAGGAAGGTGGTGAAATAACTTCCTGCCTGATAATCGTTCCGATTCAGTAACCGTTATTCTGGCTCAGATTCGGATTATTGTCTATTTCTGTCTGGGGTATAGGGAATAGTCGAGCCGTAGGCCTCCAATTTGGCTTTATCGGCGCTAACGTTTCATCTATCAATCCGGTCCGTTTAAGATCAAACCAGCGATGCCCCCACTCACACATCATTTCGCGTCTTCTTTCCTGCTGTATCAGATCGATCAGTCCGGATTGTATATTCCCGGACACCGGAAGTAAACCGGCTCTACCTTTAATTATGTTAACATCATCTTCGGCAGGGGAAATTTCATTTAGGTAAGCATAGGCTTCGGCCCGTATTAGATATTGCTCTGCCAAGCGCAGCACACTGTACCTTTCACTTACCGATGTCTGCATTGCGTTCAATTTATATTTATACGGTATTGGATAGTCGGTTCCACTATTTGTATTGATCCGCATCCAATTATGCTTCCTGAGATCGTTATCATCAAAAGAATTAAGCAATTCATCCGTGATGACATAAGTCGGAACCGCGGTTGTGGAAGTGGGGACAAAATAATATCCTTCCCATGTTTCCCTGCCCGGATATACCGGAGCAAATCCCCAAAGAATTTCCTTACTGCCAACTTTAAAAACATCGTCCAGATCAGCCTCTATAGCGTATCGCTGTGAATTGATCACATAGCTTGCTTCCTCCCTGGCAGCATCGTAGTTTTTGGTATAGAGATAGGCTCTTGCCAGCAAAGCCGAGGCAGCGTAGTGCCCTGCCCTTGTATTATTATAGTTGGAGGTCTTTGGCAATAATGACTTCGCGGACTGTAAATCTGCGATCAGCTGTGAGTATACCTCATGCTCATCTGTTCGGGACAACAATCTGTTTTTCCCGTAATCCGTGGTCAGAATCAGAGGAACTGCACCATATAGGTTGGTAAGATTGAAATATAAAAAAGCACGGATTGTCAATGCTTCGCCCAGAAACAGGTTCTTTTGGTTTTCCGGTAACGTGTTACTGTTCCGTATTCCCTCTATGCAGGCGTTTGCCTCATAGATAAACTTATAAGCGGATGTCCATAAATTTAGATTTGTAGTATTTGTCGGTAATATATTCACGGCGTAAAATTCCTGGTTCTGGTTGTTTGCGGTGTGATACAGTTCATCGGAAGATAGTCCGGTAAAAGCTGTAATTCCACCTGAACTAAATCCCAGGTTGAATGCCTGCAACATGTCCACGTATATTCCCGCTATTGCTGCATTGGTATTCACGCTATCTTCAAATACATACGCGGTAGCAATCTGATTCTTTGGCAGATCAATTTCCACAAATTTTTGACAGGACGTAAAGATTAAGATGAAAGGAACTATAACATATGAGAGCGAATTTTTCATGGCGATTTGATTTTAAAGGTTTAATTGAAGTCCCAGAACCACGGTTTTAAGGGTGGGAACGGCGTATATGCTTTGCGTCTCAGGATCATTTCCCAAGTAGTCTGTTATGGTAAAGAGGTTCTGGGCATTACAGAAAATACGCAGATTTTTAACCTTGATACGCTGCAACAATTCATTGTGTAAGTTATAAGACAGAGAAATCGTTTTAAATCTTATGTAGGAAGCGTCGGAGTAGGCTCCATCTGAACGTACAAAATTGCTCGCCGCATTGTACACATCGGTATATTGCGTAGAATACTTTTGATGGGTCGCCCGGTCTCCGGGAGATTGCCATCTGTCCAAAAGAACGGCGGGAAGATTCATCTGACTACCGGGAAGATAGCTATACACCTGCTGCATATAGTTAACGCCCATTTGTTTCCTGAACTCCAGGAATATATCAAACTGAAAATTGCGGTAGGAGAAACTATTGAGAAAACCGCCAAAGAACTCCGGATCAAGATCTCCCAGATTTTGATAATCATTCAGTTTTCCTGAAGAAGGCCGCCTCGGAGAATCGGTGACATTTCCTTCCGCATCATAAAACCGGAACACTCCCGTTTCTTCGCTTACTCCCGCATATTTAAAGCCCAAAACGGTATTCAGGGACTGTCCTAAAACGTACCTTGTGAGATAGCTCGACGATTCGAGACCGGGAAATGACAGTAATTTATTTTTGGGAATGGAAAGATTAAAGGAGGAAGACCAGGTAAATTGACCGTTTTTGACATTGGTGGATTGTAATAGCAATTCTATTCCCGAATTTTGAACCTTAGCCTCCCAATTTGCGGCGATGTTAAAGAACCCGGTCATAGTAGGTAAATTATATGACACCAATTGGTCTTCTGACCTGTTTTTGTAATAGGTGGTGGTCAGGAAGATTCTATCTTGTACGAACCCTAGCTCGAGGGCTGCTTCAAACTTCTTTGTTGAAGCCCAACTTAACGACGGGTTGAAAAGATTTTGCGGAATGTAGCCTAAAGTGCCATCGTATGTATACAATGTCGTCTGCCACCTTGATAGATATTGATAATCTGAAGTGGCATCACTTCCGGTTACGCCATACGATCCCCGTAGCTTACCATAAGAAAGAAATTGCAATTTGTCTTTAAAAATGTTTTCCTCACTGAATAGCCAGCCTAATGCTATGGAACCAAAGTTTCCGAATTGTCTACCGGGGCCAAATCTGCTTGAGCCGTCACGTCTAGCATTAAGGCTGAGCAAATACCTGTTATCAAATCTATAATGAAGTCTTGAAAACATTGCTGCATATTTGTATTCATTAAATCCGTCGGAAGCATTTCTCGTCGTCGCTGTCGAGATAGATTCTATAAGATTATCATTTATATAGCCCGTGCCCGTAATCATCGTCCGTTCATTTATGTCTCTCTGGAGTGTTGAACCTACGAGAAAATTAAAAGAATGTCTATGGATGCTTTTTTGATATTCGATCTGTGGTTCTATAATCCATGTACTGAAGTTGTTTTTGCCAAAATTTGCGGAAGCCTGCGTATTGAGAATGGGATTGATTGCAGCTTTGGGGGTCCCTGAATATTCGTCAGTATATAGCGTATTGTAACCAAAACTGGCTCCGGCTTTCAATCCGCTTATAATCTCATAACTGAATTGCAGGTTACCTGTCAGATTGTTGTTCCGTACATGATATTTGTTTTTCAGATAACTTAGGGGATTGGCCAGTGTTCCGCCCCTTCCAAGGGGTATTCCTCTGTATGTCCAGACAAGGTTACCGTTGTCATCTAAAAGATCGGGATAATTTGGATCAAGCTTAAAAGCCTCAAGGAGGTTCCGGTTCCCGGATGAATTATTCTTGTAGTAAGAATAATTGGAAGAAAACTGTATGCGGAATCTTTTGTCGTTGGATGCGTGATTCAGATTCACCAGAAAGTTGGCCCTGCGATCCCCAAAGTCTCCCGGATATACATACGTATTCCGGTTAAATCCTGCTCCGATCCTGAATTGTGTATTCGTTGTTCCTCCCGACAGAGATAGGTTTGCAATCGTATTTTTTGCGTTGTTTCCCAAAAAATATTCTTTCCAGTCGGTTTCTTTATTCGGATCAAAAAGTAAAAGATCGGGAGCATACCCCTCGCTGTCCTGTGTCAGATTTGGCTCAAGACCGCCATTGGCGATGGCTTCTTTTCTCATCATAAGATATTCCTGTGTATTCATCATGCGCATGGTTTCGCCAACAGAGCTTATTCCGTGTGATAAATCCATCTGAAAATCTGTTTTACCGGTTTTTCCTTTTTTTGTCGTAATCAGTATGACGCCGTTACCGCCCCTTGATCCATAAATCGCTGTTGCATCGGCATCCCGCAGTACTTCAATGCTTTCAATATCTGAGGGATTGATACTGTTGAATGGGCTGAAACCTCCGTAGGGATTGTTGGACACAACACTGTTCCCGGGAGACTGAACGGATGCCAATTGGTTGACATTGCGGTTCTGTGGTGAAAAAGGGACACCGTCAATGATAAATAGGGGGTTGTCTATCGGGACTACCGATGCCAGTGTACTGTTTAAAGTATTCTGCCCCCTTATCTGCAGATTATAGTTTGAACCGGGTAAACCACTTGTACTGGTTACCGCTAACCCGGGAACCCTTCCCTGTAATGCTGCCAATGGATTGGTTACAGGCTGTTTCCTTATATCTTCGGATTTCACTGTTGTCACAGATCCAAGATTATATCGCTTGGTCGTTGTTCCATAGGCAATGACCTGTACTTCATCCAGAATGCTTATATCTGGGTTCAGATGGATCTGCATGTCGATCCCGAATAGGGCCTTTGCCTCCAGTGGTTGGTAGCCGATCCCCGAAAATAGGAGCATGTTATTCGAGTTTGGTACATTAACTATAAAATTCCCCTGTGAATCCGTCTTTGTTTCAGCGCCGGAACCTTTAACGCGAATGGAAATATCGGGTAACGTCTCTCCTTCGGTGTTGTAAACACGGCCTTTCACCTGCTGGCAATAAGCTGCAACAGGTAAAAGAGTTATTATTAATAGGTATATATATTTCATCTGTAAATAATTTTATCCATCGGTCAGATGGAGCTTACCATGTTTAAAATTTACATTCCCCTGTGTGATGAAAATGAAATTTTAAACGTGGACGGTTCATTTAGGTTTAGTTTAATTATCTGATAAAATAACCACCGGTAGCTCACGCTTCTCTTTGGTCAATATGATGCCCTGCTTTAAAAGACTTGTCTGAACTTCGTGCTTTTGAAGAAGGTCGGCTGGCAGATTGAGTTTTACCGGTGTGCCGATTCCCGTTTCATCCAAAAATGGTTGGCCATACAACCTTTCCAATTCGTTTAGTAAATTGGAAAGTGGGTAGTTGTTGAAATAAATATCTGTCCCATCATTGTCGTATAAATTTGTTTCACTTTTCAGGTTGTTCGGAAAATCGGTCGCGATGGAACCGTTACCGGATTTAACCACCCAGCAATCCAGTACCCTGTTTTCTGATCGAAGGATGTATCCAAAGAATTTTTGTAAGTCGTGCCGGACGATTTTCTTCGCATTTTGTTCCGAAGTAGGTGGAAACTGCGCCTCGTAGTTATATAGATTTTTATGCTTCCAATTTAGTGAAGTATTGCCGCTTTCAAACGGTTCGGGATTTTCAACGTCAATAACCAACCTAGCTTTTGACAGATTTTGAATTTCAGGGTAAGCGTATGAATATATCATCGAAAGACGGGCATTTGTAAATGCTACTCTTGATATCAATCGTTTGTTATCTCTATCCGTACTAAACGAGCTTTTCAGTCCGTTGACAAATGGGGCCAAGATCGACTTGTATATATATTTAGGTGCTTCCCCTCCGTTGCCGTTTTCAAACAAAGGCTGACGGATGTTATACTCGGTTTCAGGTACGTACGATGTCTGTATATCTTTACCGTCAAACGTGTTTTGAACATTCCCATCGGTTAGATCTTCGCCGTTAGTTGCAGCAAGGTACCTTCCTCCATTTATCCATACATAGTGAGGTATCGAGCGGTGCGGGAACAGCTTTTTAAGAACGGTATCCGCAACGATGGATGTCAGGTTATATTCCTTCTGGCGTTTGGATAAAAACTGCTCTGCCTTATTTCGGGTATCTCTTGTAGATCTGCTGTTAACTAATAGTGTCTTTACGTGTTTCTCGTTGTCATTTTGCAAAGCAGCTAATTTTGGGAAATTTTTGATACAGCTACCGCACCAGGTAGCCCAGAAATCCAGTATGATTAACTTGTCGCTGTAGTCTGCAAGCTTTATTGTTTCCTTGCCCTGGGGATGGTTCACCACTTGTAAAGGTAGATTCCATAAAGCGTCAGGGATGGTATCTCCTATTTGCAAAGGCGTAATAGAATCTGCGGATAAAGCCACGCCGTTGGCAGCAGGGGCGCCTAATCCCTGCTGCCTGGCGTGGGCCAAACAAACACAGAACAAGAAGGTGGAGAGCGAAATGCTTAAAGCAGTTCGACGTCTATATTTTGTAGGAGATTTCTCGCTTAATTTTACAATATGGTTAGAATGAAAAAGGCATAACAATTCCTTTATGAAATCTAGGTTCATTTTCTTTAGTTAAGTTGATGGGAATAGTAACAGAATTACAACATGATATATAGAGATGTTTTTTTATCAAGCCAAATCTATTCGGGCGCCGATATAATTAAAACGAAAAGATCACAAAAACCTTTTATCCGGAATGGAAAGCAAAAAGAGCGGTTAAGCGAACCAAAAGTAGGTGCAGGTTTATTGTCCTCATTACTGAGCACTAAAGAACCGGCCCGAGTGAATAAACTAAAACCCACACCCAATTTGGTCCATATAAGGTTTTTAATAGACATATCTCCAATTACTGTTTCTTGTTCTTTAGGCTCAGAGAGGAGTATGTCAATAGTACGGTGTAAATATATGCAAACGATTTATGTACGCAAATAGTCCTACATAAAATTTTTAATTAAATATTCTTTTTGTATATGACTCAAGAGGAGGAGAAATTTTTAAAAGCCTTTGGAAAGCATCTCAAAGCAATCCGTGAGGGGCAAAAGGTAAGAATCGGAAGTAAAATCAGCTTGAGAATATTGGAACAGTTAGCTGAAGTAGATCACAGTCAAATCCACCGCATTGAGAAAGGGCGAACAGCACCTTCTTTACTTACATTGAAAGCATTGGCTAAAGCGCTTGGAATAAGTCTGTCAGAATTGGTTTCTTTTGAAGAATAAAATTATTCTAATTCTTGGATGCGCTGCATGCATATCTTTTTAGTTATTTCAATCATCTTAGCAATTCTTATATTCAGTTCCTGTACATCTTCAATATCCACTTCAAAGTCCATCTTATATTTTCCGCCGATATACGCTCGGTTAAGAAGATCAAATAATCTTCTTTCGTAGCTATCTTTTATGTCAGGAAAGATAGCATTCAATTCTTCTGAAAGCGATGAAACAGAACGTCTATATTTATTGAGGTTGTGCAGTTTTGGTTTATCGCCCATGAAAACCAATAATAAAGTGCTGTACAAGGATTCGATCGTTTGGAATAAGAACCATAACACTAAGCTCGGTCTTGTCTCGCCTTTTAATGCGTCAGCTAATTCTACTTGAGCATGCTTGTAAAACCGTTGACTATTAATAACCCAAAAATCATAGTAAGATTTAGCGTTTTTATATATCTGTTCTTTCGATAGCGGTCCTGGTTTAACCAATTTTGTTTTTCCTGCATCATACAACAGGACACCATATTTATAGACAGGTATGAAGAAGTAATTTCCTGTTTTTAGCCCATTGTTGAGGTATTTGATGTCATACATAAAGAAATTGATATCGGGCTTAGTTTTTAGCCGCTTTTCCAGCTCATTGGCCAACTCATATTCCTTTATTTCTGTTTTATCGGTAATGACTATTAAATCGTAATCACTGATGTAAAAATACCTGATACCTTCCTTGATGTATACTTGCTCTACATACTTGCCGGTCGCATAACTTCCATAAAGAACGATTTTGTCGGGATTGACAAACTCCTTAATTACTTCTACTATTTGGGCGATTTCTGTCTTTTTGGCTTCAGGTAGGTTGTCGGGTAGTTTTTTCTTCATAATAACAAATTTAAGAATTTAGTAGCAGGCTTGGAAATAATCTAGCCATCTACTGTTGTTCTAGGCGTTATATAAGCATTTTATGCTTTGGTGATTGCTGTGAGCAGTTGTTTTCAGAACGTGCAAAATTACAGTGATGGAGAAAACAAACTAAAGTCCCTTATGTGGGGAATTTCCCAGCAACAGACACCAACGGCCTTTAATCTTTGCAATAGCTTTGCACAGGCGGGTGCAGCTGCATTGAATTAATGTTTTAACTTAAGCGGAGGCGCAACCGTACTAAGGGCGCGGTTTTATATGAAATCGATAGATGAATTAACAAACACGGATAAAGCCAAGCTGATACATCAGCTTTTTCCCGAAGAGATAGCACCGCTTTTGGAATATACATCATCGTTTTGCGTTAGGCTATCTGAAAAGAAAGCAGTTTACGAAAGCGAATGGGGTAGCTAAAGTATCATAACATTTAGCTTTTGGCTTCATCTTGCAGGGGAAACGGAAAAACTCATTAAACGTTTGAAGTACGATATGATTAAAAGCCGACATGTTTTTGCAGAGCAGTTGTGCTTTAACCATAACGC
>NZ_JAUCNR010000001.1:1169893-1578251 GCF_030372825.1 Olivibacter sp. 47 | reverse complement strand
AACGCTATCTTTTTTAATGAATGTTTGGTGAGGTACGCTAACGAAAAGTGCTTGAACGAGAAGTTTAAAAAGGCGGTAGATTTGCTGTATAGCTGAGAACATAGAACATATCAATTTTTAGTCCCTTCGATTTTCATCGAAAATCAAGGGGCTTTTTTTCCGCGCCTTAAGTGCCTATTAAGGTTTTAAAAGTTTTCTAAATGTGAAGTTTTATTAATATTATTCTGATTAGTCATTTTGTTAGAATGAGAAAATATACTTCTTTGCGTCCAAATTTGAGATCGATTTATAAGTAATCTTCTTCACCATACCATTTGGAGGTATCCACACCGTAATCGTCAATTTCGTAACAACTATTGGGAAAATCCTCTGAAATCTCATATCTTACCTTTGTTTCAAAAGGAAAACTTTCCTTTAAGTCTAACCCATCTCCCTCCCGTCTTTCTTTATTGGAACCATACTCTAAAGTTACATAAAGTTCTCCGGATACATTTACAATAATTTCAGAGTCATTTATCTCTGAAATGTGATAGGCATAGATGTCGCAGTAATTAAGGGAGTAACGTGGGGCTAAACTGTCAATATTCTCAAAGGAATTTGAAAACACTGAAGAAATCATTTGATCTTCTATTTGGCCATCTAAAGATTGTTTTAGGTTTTCTCTATATTCATCAATGTTCATTACAAATCTGGCAAACATAGCTAGGACTTCGTTGCTTTTAACTTTGATGGAATCATCGTCTAAGTTGAAAACATTTTCGTTAATATGGGTGTATTTGCTTAAAGAATCGATAGTATTTTTTATTGATTTTATCGTTTCTGTTAGATTATCAATGTCGAAATCCCAACTCTGTAAAATATCATCACTTATTCCGCCTTGTATAGCGTATTTTATTCGCTGTGCTCGCGTGGGTCTATTGTCGATTGTTTCGGGTGTATACCAAACGCAATTTTTGATTTTTGATTCGGGTGCCAAAGCATGCAGAAAGTGCCTAGATAATTCCCTGATACTATAAGCAAAATTATTGTACCTCAATTTGTTGTTGACATCATTGAGACTAGCTAAGGATGCAGAGAACAGATCTAATTCAAATTGAGAAGTGAAAATTTTTTTAACAAGTTCAATAGTGTTCATGAAATTTTATTGGCATAGTTCCATATCGTTTTGAAACAGTATTTACATTTTTGTGTATTTCACTCTTCTATTTTCAAAAGCTTTCATTCTACCCTCTAAGATATTGACTATGTGTTTATTCATGACCGCATTTTCAATTCCACCAGAGTCAAAAGAAACGGCATAATTATCCTCTTTGTCAATATTCATATATATGACCTGTTCAGCATCAGCAACAATTGCAAGATTTGGATTATGTGTTACCATAATAATTTGTCTTCGCTTTTTTGCCTTCTTAATATAAGGGACTAAGATTTCAGCTACACTTTGGTTATCAAGATTGTCTTCGGGCTGGTCTATTATAAGTGGTTTATCATCTTTATCCAAAACCAAATAGAAAACTAATAATAGTCCTCCCTTCTCGCCGGGTGATAGTTGGTTTAGTGACTTGCCGTTCAGTCTTAGCTCGTACTCTGGGTTTAAATAACCAAGGGAATAGATATAGTTGTGAAAGTCTAGCTCTCTTCCTTCTTTAAATCTTATATTTGAATCTTCTAATGATTTAAGAAACCTTTGAACATCCTCTTCGCTATTAAAATCTTGGTTATTGACTAGATTAGATAAGTAGTCGTCCCCATTTTGATAAAAGTCCCCATATCTATTTACAAAGTCAAAGAATTTGGAGAAGAATAGGCGGTCAATTTTGAAGGATGTTTCGATGGAGATATTCTGCTCTATTGCGAATTCCATCAATATATTGC
Source organism: Olivibacter sp. 47 (assembly GCF_030372825.1). Taxonomy (NCBI): domain Bacteria; kingdom Pseudomonadati; phylum Bacteroidota; class Sphingobacteriia; order Sphingobacteriales; family Sphingobacteriaceae; genus Olivibacter; species Olivibacter sp. 47. The sequence goes on along the minus strand of NZ_JAUCNR010000001.1, from coordinate 1,576,376 downwards.
TGATAGCTTGTTTCATCTTATCATAAATGCCTTGAATGTGTTTTTTGCGATTGTAGACTTCTTGGATAAGCTTTTTACGTTGGTCCAATTTCTCGTTTATGTCAATAGGAAGTTGATTTTTGACATATGTTAGTTCAGCTTCATAATATTTCAATGTGTTTTCGGTTAATTCATCCCCAATGATTTCTTTGGCCCGGGTATTCCATTCCCTCTCTTTTAACAGGTAATCTTGGTACTCTTTTAACGGCTTGTTTAAATCATATTCTATTTTCAATTTCATATTCGTCAGGTGCGTTAACTTAGATGTCAAACCCAATTCCACGCCCGTCTCAGTTGATATTGTTTTAGCAGAAAGAGTATTTTCACTTGCTGCAATCTTTTGTTCTGTTTCTCGTATAAGCCTGTTAATAGTTGCTTTATCCGATTTATAAGAGAATATTGTTGTAGCGACTAATTTGTATTTTTGGAAGTAGTCATCATGTCCCGATAGCCATTCATTTAGGCTGTTCTCAAGATTTTCGATACTACTTAGAAAATTTTTGTGCTCCGAAAGCTCTATTTTTAATAGTCTCAATTTATTGTGTTCGGCAAGGATCTGATTTTCTATAATCCTGATATCTTCTTCCAGTTTGGTAGCGCTGTTAAATAGCTCTTTCTGTTCTTTCGAAATGTTAGGGTCGTTTTCAGGATTCTGCACAACAATAATCTTCTCTTTTTCTTGCTCATGAATATCCATCTCCTGTTCTTTCAACTTTTTATTGTTTTCAATAGATAAAACATATTCCTTCTTTTGCCTATTATTTAGCTGCAAAATGGATTTATTTATACTATCTATTTTTGTGAGGATTATCGCTATCTCCTGATTAACGAGATTCGTCAAATATTCTTCTAATTCTTCGAAACTTTGTTTGCCAAGTTTGTCTGATTCTTCCAGACGGGAAAAAACCACTTTATTTATTTCATCTTTGAAACCGCTATTTTCGTCATTGCATAATTTTTCTAGATATGTTTGCGGAATATATTTCACACGGGATACGTCGGTAAAATCCACTCCTTCATTTAGGAGCTTCGTATTCTCATTTTTATCAAACCACTTTAATCTTCCTATAAAATTCTCTGCAAATCCCTTTTGACAAAATTTAGAGGCGTTCAGAAAGGAGAAATCTTTAGCGGGTACATGAGCATTGCCCAATAGAGCAATAATATCCGCAATCGCACTTTTTCCCTTCCCTTTGTTGCCAATAATAGCTGTCAATTCAAGTCCTATCTGCAAATCAAAATTCTTGAACCACACGCCTTTCCCTTCACTATAATTTTCTATTTGATTGATTTCTATTGAATCGATATAATTTCCTCTGGCGGCATATATTTTAGTAAATAATGCAGGTTGCTCGCCAATATAAACTCTGTCTTCCGGCTCGAAGAGTATTTGTCTTACACCGTTGAATGTCAGTTCGGACTTAATCCAGCAGTAGTTTTTATTTTTAGGTTCAAAAAGACCGCCAAAGCTATGGGCATCCGAACCCCATATACAGGGTTTTAAAGTTTTAAATTCGCGCTCAAAACTGTCTAAGGATGGATGCTTTTGTCCCAATCCAAACTCGACGGTATTCCTGTTTGAGGAGAAAAAGGCTTGAGCACGCTGCAATATCACTTTTCTTGTCAGGTGTTCTTGGCTTTTCCAAGATATTTCAGAAAGATCTTCATCGACTGGAACAACAATCAGGTATTTGTCTTTAAAGTCTTTATTTTCGCTCAACAACTTACAAACTTGTTGATCATCGACCACAGCATTGTTCATTCCTACAACTACATCAGTACCTTTTAAGTCAGGTTGTTCATTCTTTAGACGCTGTCCAAGTTTAATAAGATTATCAATTTTAAGCCTTTGCATCTTATCTGGTTCGGTGGGATCAGCTTCATAGATAAAATGGATATCATGCAGAAAATTTTCCTCAATAGTTTTTATTGATACCTCATTAGAGAAGATAATGTGGAAGTTTACTCTTCCGCTTTCTGTTCCAATTTTTTCCCCATCTTTATATTTATTTATCTGGATGATTTTATTTATCCGAAATTCGATGTTTGGAAGAATCAGCATTGAATTGATTTTTCTGATTTCCTCATCTATAAATAGTGTTTTAAGTTTCTCTGGTTTCTCCAGATATTCTGTTTTAAGTTTCTTGTAACCGTCAATACTAAAATAGTCAGTAATTCCAATGATATTGACTTTTGTTTCAATTGCCTTTCTAAGCATTGTTTGCACGTATGTGTCAAAGTCTTGACCAAATTCATTATTGAGGTATGAAAGAGGAGTGTGGATGTGAAAATCAGCTTTTCTCCAAAAGGAGCCTCTAGAATTGCTCATAATTTATAGGTTGATATAGGTGATTTATTTATAAGGTTTTAATCAAAGATTCCGAAACATTCCAAATATAGTATTTAATAATATGGTAAAAAAACAATTTTGTAGCGTTAATATGTGGACATCTATCGGTACAATAAAAATTTGGAACTCACTGAGGTACCCTTGATTGCTTTTTGATTGTTATTCTTATTTATTTCATTACCCCGAATATTAGAAAATTTGGTCAGATATTTTAGTTTGTGGGAGGAGGCTGGATATTTCGCTTAATCGGGACAAAGTTCCGCTATATCATTTCATTGTCTAAATGTTGGATCGATAAAGTTCATTGACTACAATCTTTTTGTACTCTATTAATAGATTTTATGTGGCTATTCTTTATGAGATGGTCGTTCTACCACTTCGATAACTCAAAAACTTAATCAGCAATTCTCTTCAAATCCACCAAAAAGCGGTTCGATATCCTTCCCCTAGGGTCTACAAGGGAAAGATTCAAACGAATCTTTCCCTTTTTTGTTGTTTCTTTTAATTGAAAGAATTAAAAGGTGTTTGTTTTTAAAGGTAATAGAACGCCATATTTTCATTATGATGAATGGTTGTCCGAAAAGATCCTCGGCGTATGGGCGAGACGAGGCAAGTTGTAGCTCGCGCCTAATATTGGTTAACCAAGAATTGAATTTAATTTATATTTTTATAGCTTTATAGACAAACACATATGGCATCAGGTTTTTTTGCGATTTTAGATGATATAGCTTCATTGATGGACGATGTTGCGGTAACCAGTAAAATAGCAACGCGTAAAACAGCCGGTATATTGGGCGACGATTTAGCGGTCAATGCCGAAAAAGCGACGGGCTTTCTTTCAACACGTGAATTACCGGTGCTGTGGGCTATTACGAAAGGTTCTTTGATCAACAAGCTCATTATTGTTCCAATTGCATTGACCTTAAATGTGTTTTTTCCCATTGCGATAAAAGTATTCCTGGTGTTGGGCGGCATTTATTTAGCATTTGAAGGTGCTGAAAAAATAGTTGAGTACTTTTTTCATCGAAAGAAGCCGGGACATGAGGTAATTGAGGAACGTGAAGAAAAAAATGGAGATGTTGAAAAAGCAAAAATTAAATCCGCCATCACTACCGATTTCATTCTTTCAATAGAGATTGTAATTATAGCATTAGGTGCTGTTTTAGATAGAAGTCTAACCATCCAAATTTTAACCGTTTCGGTTGTAGCTCTTTTGGCAACCATAGGAGTTTATGGCATCGTTGCGCTCATTGTTAGGATGGATGACACCGGGTACAGGTTAATCAAGTATTCCAATGATAAGGGATTATGGTCGACGCTTGGGCACTTATTGGTTAAGTCGCTCCCCTTGGTTATCAAGTTCTTGAGTGTGATTGGTACAATCGCCCTTATATTGGTTTCAGGTGGTATCTTTGTTCACAATATTGAATATTTGCACCATATTTTGCCGAACATACCATCCATTCTCAAAGAATTTGTAATTGGGTTAGCAGTAGGCTTAATCGCAGTGGGAATTTTTACGGTCGCTAAAAGGATGTTTTCTTCCGGAACAGCCACCAATCACTGATCCTATACATAAAGCCAATTGGATTGAAGTGGATTCGTTGCATAGCATGTTTTTTTGAATTATATGGCATTTCTTGTTGATAATCAACTAAATATTTATATTTGTCTTGAGGTTGCGTAACAGTTATGCACCTGTTTTTTCACCTTTACCTTCTTAAATTATGATCTCAACAACTAAAACACAGCGTCTTTTCAGGGTGTTATTAGGATTGCTTTTGTTATTTACAGGTACCGGACACCTCACTTGGTTACATATCCCATTCCGTGCACAAGTACCTTCCTGGCTACCATTAGATCCCGATTTAGTCGTCAATTTATCGGGCGCAGTGGAGATTTTGCTTGGTATTGCATTGCTGTTTTGGGTGTCAAAACAAGTGCCGATAGGATGGTTAACCGCTTTGTTTTTCCTGCTAATTTTTCCGGGGAACCTCCAGCAGTATTTAACCCATGCGGACGCTTTTGGTTTAAACAGTGATTTTTTACGGTTATTACGTCTTTGCCTACATCCGCTGCTTATTATATGGCCTCTCTGGAGTACCGGTGCTTGGACTGCTCGGAAGCAACACAATACGGCTATACATAATCGGTAATCGGCTAAAAATATTTTAGTCTAAATAGTTTATTGTCATTTGTTATAGACAGGAAGCTCTGATATATTTGTAGTCATTACATCATCAAGTATAACAAGCTGTCTAAATGAAGGACGATATTTTAATACAAATAGGCAATCAAATCAAAGAACGACGTAAGAATAAAGGAATTACCGTTCAGGAACTAGCTGACAGAGCTTCGGTAAGTAAAGGACTGATATCGCAAATAGAAAATAACCGCGTCATCCCTTCCTTGATGGTGTTGATTGAAATCATCAAATCTTTGGATGTTGATTTGAACATTTTTTTTAAGGATATCGGTGTCAACAAAAACAATAAGACAATTCTGATAAAGAAAAAGGACGAGTATAGCCATTTTGAAAAAGAGGAAGCGATCGGGTTTCACTATCACCGAATTTTCACCAGAAATATTAAAAACTCAACGGTTGATATTGTTTTACTGGAACTAGAGCCCAATGCTTCAAGACCAATGGTAGAAACACTGGCTTTTGAATATAAGTATATCTTATCCGGCGAAATCGAATATAAATTCGAACAGGAAAGTGTCCTTTTGAGTGCAGGAGATTCGTTATTATTCGACGGTAGGATTCCTCATACCCCCAAAAACATCGGATCTTATAAGGCGGTTATGCTGGTGGTTTATTTTTTCGAAGAAGATATGGCCTAACGAAGAGGAGCTAGAAGGTAGGAACTCATTATAAGGAAGAATGGCGGAGCATATGTTTTGACATTGTTGGGTTATTCACTTTGACCGATTATCTCATCAGGAATCCAGCCCTCTTCATGAGTTGTTATATTTTGCACCCAACTCCAACCGTTTAAAGATCGTAGGATCATGATTTGCTCGTCCGCATTAATAGTTAGTTCTTTGGCGGAATAATTCTCCAACAGGCAACCACTTCTTTTATCTTCTGAAAAAGCAACGATCTGACGAGGTATCCACCCTTTATTACTATCATTCTCTGCCCAGATCCATCCTCTCCACTTTTCTTCAGTTTCCTCTTTTCCTAGTCGTACGATTTCTCCTTTTACCAGTGTAATCGGGTTTGAGTAGGGTGTTTTATAGGGTTTCAGCGTTTTATATTTCTTCTCCATTCTACTTAATCGCTGGTGACGCTATTGCTTCTAGCGAACGTTGGTTCGTTAAGAAAGAACAATAGATTCCTTGTTATATTTATTACGGTATTCAATCGGAGACAAACCGGTGATTTTTTTAAAGGTCGAACGGAAAGCTTTTGTGTCGGAATAACCAATTTCGTACATCAACTCACTTACCGTTTTTCTACTTGTTTCCAATTCTTTTTTTGCAGCTTCCATTTTTACCCGCTGTATATATTCTGTTACTGTATTGCTGGTTGCTTTCTTAAACCGTCTTTCCAAGCTTCTACGTCCGAGAGCAAGCATGTCTGCCAGTTGATCAACAGTTATTTTTTCCTGGAAATTTTTTTCAATAAACTCCTGGGCTTTAATAATCAGATCGTCTTCATGTTCCTTCTGCCCTTTAAACATAATGAAAGGTGATTGACTATATCGATCAATGTCGATCATAAACGTTTTGGCAATCAGTACAGCAATTTCTCTTCCAGCATGTTTCTCTACTAAATATAAGAGTAGGTTAGTATAAGAATAAGCGCCACCGCTTGTATAGATTCCACGATCTTCGGTCATAATTTTATCGTCAACGAGCCTTGCGTTCGGATATTGCTGTCTAAACTGGTTGGCAAATCGCCAATGTGTTGCGCATTGTTTGCCGTCTAATAGACCCGTTGCGGCCAAAAAGAAAGCGCCGACGCAAAAACTAGCTAATTCGGCACCTTGCATGTACTGTTTGACAACCCAGGGAATAAAGGCCGCATTAAGCTTGAGCGCATTTTCCAGATCACCCAGCATAGCGGGAATAATGATCAGGTCTGTTTTGCTTACCTCTCCTATAAGATGATCCGGTTTAATCGTATACACACCGTTTCGTTGGCTGGCATTCGGGTTAATCCCAACCAGTTTAATGTCGAAAAGAGGGGGTCTACCAACTCGAACAAAGCATTCGTTTACTTCTGAGAAAATTTGGTGCGTGCCTTCAATGTTAGTGATACTGGTGTGTCCTTCGGGAATCAGGATCGATATGTGTTTCATGACCTAAGATTGTTTGTTTTCTAATTGGTTTTTGCTTAATAACGCAAATATAAACGGTAATATTGTCGCAATCAACCACTTTGTGTTATTTTGTGCAATATGCTTATTCGTCTATTCCACACCCTGATTTTGTCGTTTTTCACCTCCGTTATTTAATGAATTCTGCATAACTTTGACTTATTAAAGTGTTATTTCGGCGGTCAAACGCGAGGTGGAAATTATTTATTCTGTTTTGATCTGAAGTAACGCTCAGATGCCAAATTAAAAACCATACAATATACTTATAAATCTGAGTCAACGCTCAGCGGAGAAGAATAGATAGCACCTATTTACCGATAGTAGGTAGGGAAGTTTAAACACATAAAACAAATTACTCCAATGAAAAAATCAATTATTTTGATCGCCTTTTTACTGTTTGTCTTAGAGGCGGCAAAAGCAACGGATAACGCGAAAGATTCGTTGCTGACTGTTTTTAAACAGTCGGAAACTCGCTTGTTTAATGACGTCGCCGGGTTAAGCGAACAACAAGTAAACTTCAAAGCAGATACCGCTAGCTGGTCTATAGGGCAATGCCTTGAACACATTACCAAAACAGAACATATGCTTTTAGGTATGGTGCAGGATTTGATGAAGCAGCCGGCCAATCCTGAAAAACGTACAGCATTAAAGGGCACGGATAGTGATGTGATTGGTATGATGCAGAATAGAACGCAGAAATTTAAAGCACCTGAACCTTTACAGCCCCACAAACAATCCTATCAATTGACCAAAGTGTTGGACGATTTCAAGAAACAACGTGCAATTACATTAGACTTTATTAAGAATACGCCACTTGACGACTTACGAAATCACCTAACCATTACACCCGCCAAAGAATACGCCGATGCATACCGGATGCTTTTGTATATAGCGGGGCATAGTTTAAGACACACTGAACAGATAGAAGAAGTGAAGGGCGCAAGCACCTTTCCAAAAAAGTAATAAATGAAGGGAGGGTGTCTTCTATGTTCGTATATGTAACAATTCTCAGACACCCTCTACATAAATTTACACTTTGTAATAATCCTCCCAGCCTTTTCTTGGCGGCGGCCCTACAAGTAGCTCGTTCGCGGTTTTGTTATTGGTTATCACCTTTTTGTCACGATCAAACAATAATTTCGTGTTTAGCTGTTGTGCTAATACACCTAAACAAAGTACTTGACTTAGTGGGCCCGCAATATGGAATGGCGAACGAGTTTGTTCTTCCCCTTTACAGGCCAGTAAAAAGTTCTTGAAATGGTTTGACGGGCTGATGGGGACTTCCGGTAATTTTGACGCCATTTCTTTCGCTTTTTCTTCCGGAATAATGGATAAGGTGCTCCCGTGCGAACCTCCCTTAAAGGTCAGTTCCTTACTATAGATAATTTTACCGGGATTAAGCTTGGCGGGTTCGATTTTTCCTGTACTTGGTGGTGGGATATTGGGATCCAATCCCGAAACACCGTATCCCTCCGGAATGGGAGGTAAATTGTTTACACCATCGTACCAAGTAATCTCTAGCGCAGGCATTTTCTTCCGCTTCGGAAATTTGAAAGATAGTGTTGATGCTTGCGGAAAAAAGAAATCATTATGGCCTTCGAGTTTAATGGCGTTTACTTCTTCAGGTAGCCCTAGGTTTAGAAACTGGTGCGCTGTATCCAGAATGTGTGCCCCCCAGTCCCCCAGCGCTCCAAGGCCAAAATCATACCAGCAACGCCACTGTCCATTTACATAATCATGATTGTAGTTGTGAAAAGGTCTAGTGGTAAGCCATTTATCCCAGTCTAGCGTTTCCGGAATAGGTTCGGCAGACGGCAGTGCACTGATATTCGTGTCCCAGCCATGCCAACGGCGCGGAGAATTCATATGCGCTGTGATTGCCGTTACATCTTTTATAATACCGGCTTCAACCCAAGCCTTAAATTGGAAATAGTTTGCTTCAGAATGGCCTTGGTTGCCCATTTGTGTTACTACTTTAGGGTATTTATCCGCAGCTTTCATCAGTAACTCGCATTCATTGAATGTTCTTGCCATTGGCTTTTCTACGTATACATGAATACCGCGATCCATCGCCTCCATGCATATTGGGAAATGCGAAAAATCGGGTACGCCCACGGAAACCGCTTCAATTTGGCCTCCCATTTTATCGAACATTTCACGGAAGTCCTTAAAGCGCGGCACGTCCGGAAATTGTTGTAAGGTTTTTAGCGTATGGGGAGCGCCCATATCAACGTCGCATAGTGCAACTATGTTTGCTAAACCGGTGCTATAAAGTGCTTGAATGATCTCGCCACCCCGATTGCCTATGCCGCAACAGGCTAGATTTACCCTTTCGCTCGCCTTGGCGCGTTTTATTGGGGCGAAAGAATTGGCGTGTAAGATAGTAGGCGCAACGGCAGCGGCGGCAGATAACATCATTGCCTTCCTGAGAAATAACCTTCTTGAAACGTCTTTTGAATTCATGTTTTTTAATCGGTTAGACCTTCCTGTGCGTTTAATAACAGATACACATAAAAGGTTCTGTACTCTATTTTTATTGTATTAGTTTATCAGTAAGCTGATACCATTTAGTGTCAACCAGGTATCAATGCGAATTCGATTCGAAAGATAAGCTTTTGTGAGACATATGTGAAAAGCTAAAATGTAACCTTTATGTTATGTAAATTTCGTAGACATACGGCTTAAAGGAGACATGCGAGGGATTTTATTTCAGTGCCTCAAAACTATCCTTAACCATATTCCAAAACTCGTCCAGCGCGATGATTCTCGGTTTAAAAAATGAAATCAAGGTTGGCCAATCTGCTTGGTTAAATACGCTCACAGGATCAATTTGGCAGTATATTCTGCTTATGATTTTTCCGTGCTCGTCTTCCGTATGCAATTTCCAGGACCAAGTTTCATTCAAGTATCCTTCCAGTATCTTTTTGAATTCCTTAAACTGCTCAAAGAACAGTTCCTGTATTCCCATATCCGGATGGTTGATTTCAATAGCGATATAGGCTTCTTTTTTGCCAGCATCCATTTTAAAATATAGATGCTTAAAACCCGTTTTGTAGTTGATCCAATTTATCTCCATTCCTTCCGACGAGGGTACGGAAGCCATGTATTGCCCAAAGGTGGTCCAAAAAGACTGTTTTAATTTAGAGGCTTCTTCTTTAGAATACAAAATGTCAAAATTAAACCTTTACTGTTGATTGCAAAAATACGTTTTCCATTGGTTATTAGGAACTAACTATCGGACTATTTGACAGCTTGCTTCTGTTTTTCCTTGCTATCACAAAAACCGGACTTGCAGTATATGCCATGAAATCCGTATCTTCCCAAGCGTTTCGAGCAAATGCAAAGCGATGAATCCATCGGAATAAAAACTAAACAACATGCTAAAAGGCCAATTGAACCGCAAACAGCTTATTGCCATTCTCTTTTTGGGCGTGTCTCTATTAATTGCCATAGTGCAATGTACAGAGCAGGAATCGGGTGATGTACGTGGTAAACAATATGCCAATCGTACGAGCTGTGTGCAATGTCATAATGATATCGCTCAAAACTATCTTCATAATGCACATTTCAATACCAGTAAAGAATTACACACGCCCTCTGCTACAGATAGCATGGGACTAGAGGAGAACGTATACGTGTTTAACGAGAAGACCAAGGTAGGTGTTGAGAAGCGAGCAGACGGTTTATATCAAGTAGCTTACGTAAATGGAGAAAACGTGAAAGAAGAGCGAACAGCCATGGTCTTTGGTGCGGGCAAAAGCGCCTATACATTTGCATTTTGGTACGGGAATAGGTTGATGCAAATGCCCTTGAATTACCTCGTTCCCGAACATGAATGGGTTAACAGCCCGGGATTTCCCACCGAGCAGATATATTTTGGTAGGGCTATTATTACGCGATGCTTGGAGTGTCATAGCTCCTTTGTGCAGTCTAAAATTATCGCTTCTGCGAACTTTCAACAGGAAGAAGAGTTTCTTAAAAATTCATTGATTGCGGGGATCGATTGTCAACGTTGCCATGGGCCGGCCGCAGAACATGTGCAATTCCACCAAGAACATCCCAACGAGAAGGAAGCTAAATATATGGTCAAATATCAAGAATTATCCCGTTCACAAAAAGTCGATATGTGTGGTGTTTGCCATTCGGGTACTAATTTGAAAATGTTGAACTCGACCTTTTTCTTTAAGCCCGGAGATACGATTAACAATTTACCGGAGTATACGAGTTATACCGGCGAAGATCCAGATGTTCATGGTAAACAAAAGCAATTGTTAATGGCCAGCAAATGTTATAAACTTAGCAATATGGATTGTGGTAGTTGCCATCAGACACACACTAACCTAAGCCCTGACCTGGCTGTCTATTCGCAGACTTGCTTGCAATGCCATCAAAAGATAAAGCATCCGTCATTGGATGAAAAGGCGTTACATCTTGCCAAAGATAACTGTATTGATTGCCACATGCCCGTCAAAGTCTCAAAAAGTATTGGTTTTCAAAGAAGTGCGAGCAAGGAAAAGATTCCATATAAACAACGGACGCATCGGATTGCGGTATATTGATGTTTTGGTCAATATTTTACTCACTTGTTGACCAGAATCCATTTTTTTATCTGCCTGCCTTAGACAATGAGGTTTTTAGAGCCGTTCGGGCTTGTGAATCCAAAACCGTGTAACGAAGTAGCCTCTGTGCTTAGGCATAAGGATAGCATGTATTAAAAAACCATTAGAAATGTAGTGCTAATGTCATTGTTTAATCTTTTTCGTATGAAATTAAAATAATAATTACATTACTCAGTTATAGAAAATAATAGTATATTGCGTTCACGATAAGATACTTACATAAAAAGCGAATTCATGAATAGATTATTAGCCGTAACGCTGTTTTTTTTATCAATGGTGTTAAACTTTCATACGGGTTTAGGTCAAGAAAAGAAAAAAACGAAAAGTGTACAGACAAAAAGAACAAAAATAGAAGATGATGATACAAGATTTATACAATCGTTAATAGATAAAGCGATACCTGGAGATACCATAAAGTTGGCGAAGCGAATTTACCATGTACGTTCTTTGCAGCTGAAAAGTGGTGTTAGTGTCCATACCCTGGGCACTTTGAAACAGATCAAGCCAGATAGCGCAGAAAACTTTACCATGGGGAAACAGTATTCGGAGCATCCGCTCTTTTACGGTAATAAGGTAAAAGGCTTGTCCCTTCGCTTCAACGCATTTACTTATGGAGAGGCCGTTCGTTTGGATAATGCTGAGAACATAACGATTCAAGACGTGGTCGCTTTTGGCGATTCCACAAAACTTTATTCTTTTTCCGGTATTTATTTGTTTCGCAGTAAAAATATCAATATAGAAAATGCCGAATTGGCTTATTATGGAATGCCGAGAAAAAGTCCCAATTATTACCAACGGGGTACCGGCATTCGCCTTCAAACGTGTAGCGATGTAACCATCAATGAAAATCGTATTCATCACAATGGCGAGAACGGTGTCTTTCTGCACAGCTGTGCGAACATTACCCTTAATCGGAATAAGATCAGCCATAACGGAATGAGTGGTATTCAGGTAGCCTTTGGAAGCGTTGGACTTGAAAATACGTATCAAATTACAAATAATTTGATTTTTGCTAATGCAGCTGATGCAATCGATATTAATAATCCGGATATATCGAGGCAAATAAATTTAGCGGCCCTTATAGAAGGCAACACGAGTTATGATAATGGATGGGTAAAAGGTGAAAAGACACGGGACGGTTCTGGTATCGCTACATTGGTGGGGCTCAAAAATATCATGGTCCGAAATAATAAATCGAATCGGAGTAATCGGCCAGCTGTTTATCTTCGGGACTGTGATGCAGTTCAGGTGATTAACAACAATGCCGATAATTTTGCTGAAATCGTAGGAAGCCAAGGGCAAATCCATTTATATAAAAATACCTTTGCCGGCTTACGGTTATTGTCTGATTTGAAAGCTAAAAAATTGATGCTTGATTCCAATAATATTCGCTATTTAGCAATACCAAACGGAATTATGGTTGATAGTTTAGTGTTTTTAGCGAACGATCTAAAAGGTAATATCAATGTAAATATGAGTGGTCAACTCATATTTAAAGATAATGTTTTATCAAGTAGTTCTCCTAGAGGAGGTATTTCTTTATGGAAAGTTAATGGAGCCGTTTTATCCGGCAATGAAATATCTGCCAATAAAAGTGACGCTTTGTATGTGCATAATGAGGCCATGAATGTTGTTATTGAAGCGAATAAAATACGTTCTTCAACCGTGTGCATCAAAGACGCTGGTTCCCAGCAGTTGAAAATTATCAAAAATACACTTGCTTCTGATACTTCCAATCGTTCGACATCGACCTTGATATCGACCAATCCGAAAGATTTAACCCTGAGTAACAATACCTATTACTTGGGTGAGAAAGAGGCAGAGCGGGCCGTGGAATTTGAGGGAGAAGGAACCGTTTTTATCGACGGAGAGACGCATAAACTATTCACCCCAGACGGTAATAATTAAGTTTCTCGGTGTTGCGTGGTCACGATGTTCGCATAAATAAATCCCTTGCCAGGTCCCTAGGGCCAACTCGCCCTGACGAATAGGTATTAAAATTGAACTGCCCAATATAGAGGCCTTTAAGTGCGCCGGCATGTCGTCCGGGCCTTCATAATCGTGCATATAATCCGGATCATTTTCCGGTACGGTTTTATTGAAAAAAGTTTCAAAATCACCTCTAACCGTTGGGTCAGCATTTTCATTGATAGTTAGCGAGGCCGACGTGTGCTGTATAAATACCTGGCACATTCCTGATCGAAATTCCCGAATGCCTGGAACTGACTCTATAATTGATGGCGTAATAAGGTGAAAACCACGTCTTTTACGAGGAATCTGTATTTCTTGTTGGAATATTTTCATGTTGAAACAATTTTTCTTTTAATCCATGAGCGTCTCTTGGCTACGATGTGAACGCTACCAGCCTCTTCTGCTCTTAAGGGTTGTTATATGCGCTAAATGATGATTGCAATGCCATGCATAAAGTCCGATGTTTTCGTCTAAGGCATATGTTCTGCCACTTTGGGGATGGATAAAAGTTCGCTTCAGATCGTCTGCCTTTAACGATTTTAATAATACCACCCATCGCTTATGTAATCCTTTTAATAAAAGGAGAGAAGGTTCGATTGCCAGACTTTTTGCGTCCGCTAATTCGGCCCAGCGGTCTTCATAATAAGGCTTGATGACAGGCGTATCCTCCGTTAGGCTTAGTTTAAAGCGCACGAAGCTGTTTACATGGCTATCAGCGCAATGATGGACCACTTGTCTTATTGTCCATCCTCCTAGTCGATAAGGGGTGTCTAATTGCTCATTACTCAATTGCATTACTTCTGCGGCAAGCCGTTCCGGAAAAGTTTCAATGATGTCTATATAATCAGCTATCTGTTCTTTACTAATGATTTCAGGCCTTTGAAAAGTGCCGATGGGAAATTTTAATTGATCCTCCATTTTTTCTGCTGTTGTTTAACAAACTTAGGTAAAATGCGTGCTATTTACGAAATTGAATTGTACAATGACATTATCTTTTGCTTACCATACGCTTGGTTGAAGACCGGCCATCAATGAGCCTCTTGTCTTTGATTATAACGCCGTTTAACTAGATACAGCAAGGCAAGGCCGGCTATTCCCGCCGCTAAGAAGATTAAGCGAGGGATCATCGTCAATCGATCTTGATAAAACCAACCGGAGCAGAGAGCTCCGATGCCAATCCCTACTTCGAGCGCTATATACATGGTTGCCATGGCTTTTCCTCGATGAGCCGGGTCGCTTAAATCCACTGTCCATGCATTGGTTGCCGGTGATAACAAACCGGTTGCAATACCGTAGATAAACGAACCGATCAATAAGCCCGGTACCGATTGAAATGAACCTATGATGGATAAGGAAATAATAAGAACGATAAGGCCAATCGTAATAATCGTTGTTCTGCCATATCTGTCAGATGTTTTTCCCGCTACGAAGCGAATCAGTAAAGAAGAAACGGTAAAGACCATAAAGAACAACCCCTTATTTTTTAAGCCGATATACTCGCTCCAGTCCGGAATCAACGTAAGTATAGTGCCATAAGCAAAATAGGATAGCAAGGTCACAAAAGCTGCCGGAAACACACGTAAATCGATGATGTCGTTTTTTGTGATCTTAATTGATTGCGAGGAGAAGCGTTGTTTTTTTGCTAATGTCTCTTTCAAATTAAGTAAGATGCCAATGGAAAGAAAGGCCAGGAGAGAGGAGCAGTAAAAAAGCGTGTCTATTGAATAACTCGCTGTAATGGCGCTGCCGATAGCAGGACCAATGGCCATACCCGTACTAAAAAATAACCCGTGAATACCAAGAGCCTCTCCCCATCGCGAAGAAGGAGCGATGTCGGCTACATAGGCTGCTGTAGCGGTTGGCTTAAAGCCCGTGGAAAAGCCATGCAATAAGCGTAGGAATAAAAAACCGGAAACACTGCTCAAGATAGGGTAAAGAAATCCACATATAAAGCAAACGCTTGAGCCTACCGCCATAACGGGCACGCGTCCTATTGTATCAGTGAGTTTACCACTAAAGGGTCTTGAAATCCCTGCCGTTAACGTAAATAATGCTATAATTAATCCTTTATATTCTGCTCCTCCTATACTGCTTAAGTACGATGGTAGTTCGGGTATCAGCATGTTGAAACTCGCCGAAAACAAAAGTGAGCTTGAACAAAGCAACCAGAAATTTAGCGTGTATAGCTTTTGCTCCATTAATTGATATACCGTTTGTGTTCGATAAGTGAAGGTTGCAAAGATACATATCCTAGCGCTTAAGGAACAAAACAAGTGCTATTCGTAACAATTGCTATTTGGATTCATGTCCCTGATTCCTCAACATCCAAAAATCAACATGATCAATGCCCAGCTTCTCCGGGTCAAATATGGGTTCCTTCGTTCTCTTCCGCTGCTCCTCGTAATCTTTCAACAATTTGAGTGCAGGTTTGCGTAATAAAAGGATCGCTATAATATTTAACCAAGCCATCAGTCCTACGCCGATATCGCCTAAGGTCCAGGCCAATTTAGCAGTTTTTATCGATCCGTAGTAGGTTGCTGCTAAAAATAGGACCCGCAATAGAATAAGCATCCATTTTTTCTCGGTTCTTTTAAGCAGGTAACTGAGGTTTGTTTCAGCGATATAATAATAAGCCATGATCGTTGTGAAGGCAAAAAACAAAAGAGAGACAGCGACAAATCCTGAACCCATAGACGGGAAGTGTGCATTAATCGCCTGTTGTGTAAAGGCAGGACCTTCTTCAACGCCTGGTAGATTTTCGACTAGGAAGCCTCCCGACGGACTCTTTACATTGTATTTTCCTGTGAAGAGAATCATGAATGCTGTAGCTGTGCAAACGAACAATGTATCAACATACACAGAAAAAGCTTGCACTAAACCCTGTGCAGCAGGGTGCCTCGTTTCAGCTGCAGCAGCGGCATGAGGAGCCGTGCCTTGGCCGGCTTCATTGGAATAAATCCCCCGCTTTACGCCCCAGGCAACGGCCATTCCAAATATGCCGCTGAAAGCTTGCTCTGCCCCGAATGCCGAACGGATGATAAGCATAAACATATCCGGTACCTGCTTGATATGTAATGCTATAATAATTACGGCCATTAAAATATATGCGCCTGCCATAAAAGGTACTACGAACTCAGCTACTTTTCCAATGCGTTTAACGCCGCCGAATATAATGAGTGCTAATAACGATACAACAATCAACCCGGTAAGGTATTGAGGTATTTCAAAAGCGTGGAACGCACTCACGACGATACTGTTGCTCTGTACACCGGGAAGAAAAAGCGCTGTGCTGAAAATGGTAGCAATAGCGAAGAGTACGGCATACCATTTTATGCCCAAACCCTTTTCAATATAGTAGGCCGGGCCACCGCGATATTGCCCATCGATTTCACGTTTGTAAAGTTGACCGAGGGTAGCTTCTATATAGGCAGAAGCAGAGCCTAAAAAAGCGATAGCCCACATCCAAAAAATAGCTCCCGGACCACCCATGGCAATAGCTGTAGCTACACCTGCAATATTACCTGTACCAACTCTCCCCGATAGTGCAATGGCAAAAGCTTGAAATGAACTAACTCCTTGATCGGAAGATTTACTGCCAAATAGTAAACGTAACATTTCTTTGATCGATCTTAGTTGGACTAACCGCGTGCTGAAAGAAAAGTAAATTCCAGCTCCCAAGCACAGTACAATTAGAGCGTCACTCCAGATGATATTATTGATGTAATTGGCAATTTCCTCCATTTTATTATGCGTAAAGGTTAAGTAATTCTGTGAAAGCTGTAATGATAGAAAAAAATGATACAATTAGTAATCTTTCTCTCTAAAATGTCGTTTGTTTAAAAAAAATCAGAATAGCCGTGCTTTATCTCAAGAAATAAAACGATTCATCAGTTGTATAGCTCAAATTTATAACAGTCAATCGGCTTAGTCTTTAGATCGTTTTAAACATCGAACTAAAAATAGGTGTAAACCATTCTTTTTCTCTAGGGAAGTACTAGCTAGAGAAACAACAGAAATCAAAAAAGTATCAAATAAATTTGACACGATGAAAATGTGATGAATTGTATTATCTTTAATAGAAAAACATACGGATTATTTGCAGCGCCAATTTATGAAAGGTTTTTTTGAGCAGTTGAAAACTAATTTAGGTTTGCGGGAAATCTTTCTTTCCAAGGAGCAAATGCTGACAGGTTTGGTGGATCTGTGCATGTTGCTGACAACGACCTACTTTGTTATATTCAGTTTATTGAGGAGCGTGCTGCTGGTCAGTTTTTTGGCTGTATTCTTAGTGTTTATCACTTGCTTTAGATGGTTAATACGGAAACGAAAGATTCGGATACAGTATGCCATTCATTTTTTGATTTTTATTATTACTTTTTGTCTGCTTGTTCCGTTAATGTATTTTACCGGCGGATTAAACTCCCCAATCACGTCTTGGCTTGCCCTACCTCCCTTGATATTTGTACTATTATTCGGAAATAGGAAAAATACACGTTGGTGGTTCGGTGTAATTCTTTTCATTCTAACTATTTTTACGCTTCTTTCTCAAAGTGAGTATGTTTTTCCAAATCTTATTGCACCGCATTTGCGCGATATACATTTATTTGTATCTACTGTCGGAGTGATTATCTGTATTTTCTTTATTGCTCTCATTGCCGAGCATTGGAAAAGAAATTTATTGAGCTCACTTGATCGTACAAAGAGAATGCTGGAAAAATCTAATGAAGCCGCTCGGATTGGTCAATGGGACATCAACTTCGGAGAAAATAGTATTCACTTGAGCAAATTTGCAGGAGAAATTTTTGGTTTAAAAGAGAATGAACTGTCTGTCAATGCGTTTTGTGGCCTAATAAAGGAGAAGGAACGTTTTCAATATCTTCTTGAGAAGCTCAAACAATCAAATCGCGATCAAGAGGGACGTATGGATGAGGTATTCTCCATTCTTTCATCCCGTCGATTGGAAGGATGGATCCGCTTCATTGGAATTCCGCTGTACAAGGGAGGGCAATGTATTGGTGCCTATGGATTAATACAAGATATTCATGAGCAAAAAAATACAGAATACAATCTGATAAAAGAGCGGCAACGCTTGAAGTACGTCTTGCAGGGTGCTAACCTAGGTACTTGGGAGTGGAATGTTCAGACAGACGAGATTTTATTTAATGAGCAATGGGCGGCGTTTTTAGGGTATGAGCTGATGGAGGTGCAGCCAATAACAGGGAGTGCCTTTCAGCGTTTTATTTATCCCGAGGATTTTGATAAGGCGAAGAATGCTATGGAGTCGTATTTTTCGGGAGAAACGGACATCTATCAGTGCGAAATGCGTATGATACATAAAGCGGGACATACGGTTTGGATGCTCGTGCAGGGAAAGATCTTGTCGTGGGATGATAAGGGCGCTCCGTTATGGATGTATGGTACGCATTTGGAAAACACCAAAGAAAAGCAATTACAAGAAAATTTGCGACGGAGCGAAAGTTATGCGCATTCACTGATAACCAGCATTCCGGATTTATTGTTTGTCTTAAGTAGGGATGGTGAATTTTTGGATTATAAATCGCATGAAAAGGATTTATATACAAAACCAAATCTGTTTCTCGGTAAAAACTTTAAAGATATTTTTCCTGCAAAACTCGGGCTATTAATCGAAGAAAAGATTGAACAGTCTATTCGTACTGATTCATTGGTCGAATTTACTTATAGCTTAATCTTGCATGAGCAGGAAAAGTATTATCGTGCACGCGTGGTCCCTTTCGAAGGAGATAAGATCATCGTTTTATGTAGAGATGATACGGTAAATTTCATTGCAGAAAGGGAACTGCGGGCGTTAAATGCAAAATTTAAGAGCATTGTCGATAATAGTCCTATTGGAATTGCGCTTGTTGAATATCAGACCGGTATTTTTCAGGAAGTGAATCCGGCAATTCCGATGTTTACCGGATATACGAGAGACGAGTTACTTCGGTTATCTTTTTCGGATATCACACCTAGAGCCTATCACGAAGCAGATAAGCTACAACTTAAGCAACTCCACAAGAACGGACGCTTTGATAACTACGAAAAGGAATATCTTCGAAAGGATGGAAAGCGGGTTTGGGTTTCTGTTACCGGTGTCGCATTTACAGACGTAAACGGAGAAAAGAAAATCCTTACGATCGTTCAGGATATTTCTCAACAAAAAGAGCAGCAAAGGGCATTGAAGGCGGCCAAAGAGCAGGCGGAGATCGCAAACAATGCTAAGTCTGAATTTTTGGCTAACATGAGCCATGAGATGCGAACACCATTGAATGCAATTATTGGCTTTACCGACTTGTTATTAAAGAGCCCTTTGGGTGAGGCACAAAAAGAATATATGCGAGCGGTGTTTCAGTCCGGACAATCTTTGCTCGATTTGATAAATGATCTCCTGGACCTTTCTAAAATTGAGTCGGGAAAGCTTGATTTAGTGTTTGAATCGGTGGATCTCATTAAGCTGGCAAAGCAGGTTGTTGAAATATTAAAATATCAAGCAAATAAAAAGGGGCTCGACTTTAATCTGATATTATCTCCCGAGCTACCCCCGTTGGTTTTGTCCGATGGTCAACGGTTGCGTCAAGTGCTCTTTAATCTATTGAGCAATGCACTGAAATTTACGGAAAGAGGAAGTGTTGACTTGGATATTCAAGTAGAACAACATCTTTCAGCGAAAGAAGTGATTATCCGTTTTTCCGTTACCGATACGGGAATAGGAATAGCGGAAGAGAACCGTGAGAAAATATTTGAAGCCTTTGTGCAGGAAAATTCATCCATTATTAAACGATTTGGTGGAACTGGCCTAGGATTAACCATCTCCAACAGGATACTTTCCTTAATGGGAAGCCAACTGAAATTGAGAAGTGAAACCGGAACCGGTAGTACTTTCTATTTCGATTTGTTGTTGACCTTGGTAGACACTGACCAGCCTTCGGAAGCTGAAAGGTCTTCTTTCACCGCGTTGGACAGCCAGTTGTTATGCGATGTTACCATTTTATTGGTCGAAGACAATTCAACTAACATGCTTTTGCTAAAGTCTTATTTTAATAATATTATTCCGCACGCAAAACTTTTAGAGGCCGGTGATGGGCAGAAAGCTTTGGAGTTGTTTAAAAAGTTTAAACCGCATCTTGTCATCACCGATTTGCAAATGCCTAAGATGAATGGTTTTGATCTGACCAGGGGCATACGATCATTAAATGAAGGAAGGGAGGTGCCCATTATTGCGTTAACTGCCGGTATTTTAAACGGCGAAAAGGAAAAATGTTTAGCTAGCGGAATGAATGACTATTTAAGTAAACCTGTTTTGCAAGATACCCTCCGAAGCATTGTAGAAAGGTGGCTGACAGAGGAACAAAAACAACTGATAACGTGTGTTGAGCAGAAGCCGGAAAACCTCGCGAATCTTGGCGAGCGTTTGTCGAAAGTATTAAATGTAAAAATAGAAGACGCTGTTGAAATCATCGAAGTCGCGAAACAGGCGCTTCGAGAATCTATAGTGGAGGTAGACTCCTTTTATAATCAGGCCGATATTAATGCAATAAAGCATACTGCGCATAAAATTCGAGCTACAGCACTTATGTTGGGCTTTTCCGCAATGCATAAAATTGCGTATGAAATAGAAACGGGCGACTTAACATTGCAGCAAATTCAAACAATGATTAACAAGCTAAAGCAAGAAATTCACTATGTATTGAGCTGCCTTTTATAAGAACTTTTATTTATGGTTTCGAGCAAAGCTTAGACTAGGAGTATGGGCGATTAGGAGTTAGCTGTTAGGTACATTAAGCTTGAAGGGCTGGTAGCTGCGATTTTTCGTTTGAGCTTTAGCATATATTAACTAAATTGCACTCCTACAAACTGATCAATATTGCCATGAAGCTTTTAGCATTTACTTTTATGTTAATTTTCAGTATCGCCGGTGTGCTTGGCGAAGATAGATTGAATGCACAAGAGCTGCAAGTCAGCACTAGAGACGGTGTGTTGGAAGGCGTTAATGAGTCGGGAGTTTATGTTTTCAAAGGGATTCCTTTTGCAGCCCCTCCCATAGGTCCTTTACGTTGGCGTGAACCACAGCCCGTGAAAAAATGGCAAGGTGTAAGGAAAGCCGATAAATTCGGCCCGCGTGCCATGCAACGCCCAATATTCGGTGACATGAATTTCCGATCAAATGGCATGAGTGAGGACTGTCTTTACTTAAATGTATGGACGCCTACGAAAACTTTTCAGGAGAAACTGCCGGTATTGGTATATTTCTATGGCGGCGGATTGATGGCAGGCGATGGTTCAGAACCGCGGTATGACGGGGAAAGCATGGCTCGGCAAGGTATTGTGGCAGTCACTGTTAATTATCGTTTAAATATATTCGGGTTCTTTTCCCATCCTGAGCTAAGTAAAGAGTCTCCGTTTAAGGCTTCAGGAAATTACGGTTTACTGGACCAATATGCGGCCTTAAAATGGGTACAAGCGAATATAGCTGCTTTTGGCGGCGATCCGAATAAGGTAACGATCGCGGGTGAGTCCGCGGGGTCTTTTTCAGTCAGTGCTCAAATGGCTTCGCCTTTATCAAAAGGACTCTTTCGAGCAGCAATCGGTGAAAGTGGTTCGCTGCTCGGCAACCGACCTTTACCCACTCTAGCTGAATCTGAAAAGAAAGGTATAGCCTTTGCATCAGCAATAGGCGCTCCGTCATTAGAGGCTTTACGAGCACTTTCGGCGGATAAGCTATTAGAAGCGACTGCTCGTCCGGATGCAAATTTTGGTGTGAACATCGATGGTTATTTATTCCAAAAAAATCCGGCGGATGTTTTCAAGGACGGAGAACAGGCTAAGGTGCCTCTATTAGTGGGATGGAATTCGGAAGAAATGAACTATCGGGCCTTGCTAGGGAGTTTGCAGCCAACTAAGGAGAACTTCACAAAAGTTGTTAGAGAGCGATTCGGAGAAGATGCCGAAGCCTTGCTTGCTGTTTATAAGATAGATACGGATGAGGATGTAGAGCGGGTAGCAACTGATTTTGCGGGCGATCAATTTATTGCCTACGGCACTTGGCGTTGGTCAGATTTACACAGCCAAACAGGAGAAAACCCGGTATATCGCTATCTTTATGCAAGACCCAGGCCGGCAATGCGCGCGGAAATGGGCGACGCGGTAGCTGGTTTGGCCGGCGGGGTGATAAAAGGGGGAGAGGCAAAAAAACAGCGGATACCACTGTCAAAAGGAGCGGTGCATTCTGCTGAAATAGAATACGCACTAGGCAATTTGCCAACCAATAGGGTTTACGACTGGCAAGCCGACGATTATAAAGTATCAGCGGTATTGCAGGCCTATTTTGCTAATTTTAT
The DNA here is from genome assembly GCF_030372825.1 of Olivibacter sp. 47. Lineage (NCBI taxonomy): Bacteria > Pseudomonadati > Bacteroidota > Sphingobacteriia > Sphingobacteriales > Sphingobacteriaceae > Olivibacter > Olivibacter sp. 47. The sequence goes on along the minus strand of NZ_JAUCNR010000001.1, from coordinate 1,553,716 downwards.
TAAATCCGGCGATCCAAATGGTTTAGGGGTGCCTGCCTGGCCGGCTATCCAGCAGGGCAACGCTGCAACCATTATGCACGTCGATACGGTTTCCGAAGCGATAAAAGAAAAACACCGAGATCGTTACTTACTGTTGGAAAAATTGGCTACTATGAAATAGTATTTTAACGAGTTTATGCGAGATCCACTAACGTATTTGCATGTCGTGATCTCCCGCCACTTACGGGCGGGCAGAAATACTATGTGACGATTCCAATAATAAGCGGCTCATCAGATTAAATTTTTCTTTATATAGCGGGTGTAAGTTTCCATCAGTATGGAAAAGATCGTTTCGTACAACGGGGATCGTATAGGGCAGTGTCCAAGCGCGAAGCGACTTGGCAACTGCATCCATCGCATTAATACCCTGCATGGCGTGGCCACCGCTAGCCCAGCATACCAGTCCGACTGTTTTGTTGGTGAGATATGGTGGATTTGCTTTACTGCTTATTTCCAGCCAATCCAAGCAATTTTTCATAATACCGGTCATACCGCCATGATATAAAGGAGTCAGCCAAATATGGGCATCGGCCTCCGTGAAAATACCTGTCATGATTTTCACCGATTGCGGTATGTTGACAAGACTGAGATCAAAAAAAGGAATGCCGGCATCAGCAAGATTAAATTCCGTGACCACAGCTCCTGCATCCGTTAGCCGGTTGTGAAAGTAATTACTGATGGTTTTGGAAGTACCCGTGTTCCGTTTTTCCAGGGCTCCGTTAAATATTAACACATTCATGTTTAATCAATTTGTTTGAATACAACTTTGGGCATGCCGATTTCACCATACATTAAAGCTTTAACACGGTAAGTAAGCAAAATGTTGGTGGCACCAATATAAATAGCTTCCGGAATTTGGGGATTGGCTTTTAAAACTACTTTTTGACCCCTGAGATATTCAAAATCATTCTTCTTTATTTCTTCTATCCATAAATCCATCAGGTACTCACGTTGATGTTTGCAGGAAATGAGATCGGTGAAACTGCTCAGCTTAGCGGCTATATACATGTAAACCCATTGTGGGATAATTGCATCAATAGCACAGAACAGAGATACCGCTGTACCCTTATAAACCGACCAGTCAACACGTTCCATGTTTTCCTTAAACTCTTTTTCTTTAAGAATTAAGCCTTTATAAAGGTAAGGAGCTAGATCAAAATCTTTGAATTTGACGGTCGGTTTATAGTCCATTAAATTCATTGATTTAATATCCAATGTTTGTATTTTATTGGCTACATTCTCTATGCTGTTCATAAATCTTACAATTATTTCATATTGGCATACATGATTTGCAACGTAACCCAATAAAAGTAAAAAGCATTATTTTCTATAGTCTTCATGGCGTACCAGTTTATTTGAGAACACCCTCTTTAATGAGGGTATTTACCGCAAAGTTAAGTTCCCAAAGCAATAAACAAAGTGCTTTCTTTGTTTATTGCTTTGGGATGACGTAGCTATCACTGCTCTATTAACCGTTACAAGAAAGATCAAATAACTTTAGATTACGCCTAAGTGGTTCGTTACGGTTTTAAAAAATCAGCGCATCCGATGGGCAGATACGCTGAGCTAACCAATTATAAAACCTAATATATATGAGAAGAGAAGACAAATTGAATACGGAACAAATATATAAAAGTCTACTAAAATAGTATACTTTTTTTAAAAAAAATTATCCCTCCTGTGAATGCTGAATTCCAGCTACAAAAACAACTTGGAAGAAGTTCGGATTTCCAAGATAGAAGGTAGCACTATTTTGGACTCGTCCTGATCGATAGGCTTTCCTTTTAATGCCTTCAATAGCAATTCCGCAGCTACTTTTCCCATTTCAAAAGCGGGTTGAGTAATGGTCGTGATGGCCGGATTGAGGATGCTTGCATGCATCAAATTAGAGAAGGCGGCTACCTTTATATCGTTGGGAATAACCAGGTTGCGTTCAGCGCAGGCCAAATAAGTAGGGAGAATGAGTTTTTCAACAGAGGCAATAATAGCGTCAGGACGACTCTCTGCCTGTAGCAGTTGATGAATGGCTTTTCGGTTTTCCTCATCTTGATTTGTACATATTAAGAGATTTTTGTCTTGTAGACTAAGGGCGTATTGATGAAGCGCGCTTTTATAGCCATTCATGCGCTGCGTGCTAATATTCAGTGACTCAGAGAAAAGAAGAAAGGCGATGTTCTTGCAATCCTGTTCTATTAAATGTGCTGTTAATTTATAACTTGCTTCAAAATCATTCGTGATAATTTGTCCATCACCAACGCCCTCTAAAACACGGTCAAAAAATACTACGGGAATGCCCGCTTGTTTGAGTTTGTTTACAGCGGTCACATCCTGACTTTGACTCGTTACTGAAATAAGAATACCATCGACACGCCCGTTTAAAAGCTCTTTTAAAATGAGATTTTCTTTTTCAACTTGTTCGTGGGTTAAATAAACCAGTACATGAAAGCCTTCCTTTTGGGCTACTGTCTCTACACCATTAATAGCTTGTGCGAAATAACTATCGGCCACTTCGGGGATAACAACAGCAATAGTTTTACTTTTTTTGCCCCGTAAGCTACTGGCGTGGGCATTCGGAATATAATTCCACTCGCGAGCTAGTTTTAAAACCCGTTGTTTTGTTTCCTCACTGATGTCATAGCTATCGCGAAGTGCTTTAGAAACCGTTGCAGTTGATAATTTCAGTTCCCTTGCCAGTTCCTTCATCCCGATGGTTGCCATATCTATGCTTTATATAATTGGTTTTACGTAAACGATTAAGTAAATATATCTAATCAAAAGCGATTTATCCTAAAGGAAATATTGCAAATTTGGGTAAACGATGCGTCGTTGAGTAGTTTAATAGCAAAATAGTTGAGATATAAAGTTGCTCTTTGGTAAGGACTTTGCTTAATATCAACGACAATGGCTAATAGTCAATAACCAATAACGAATAACCAATAACAAGCAACTACAAGCAACTAATAACTAACAACTAACAACTAATAACGAGTAACCAATAACAAACAGCTAACAACTAATATTATGAACAATCAAACGAATTCAATGGTTAATCATAACCCACTTACAGATTTAGAACATTGGGAGGATGATCTGCTGCGTCGTTACCCCGATCCCGACACGATCGCTACGGCAAAGACAAAAGAGGAATATCGAAATTACGAAGAACCGGCTCGCGATAGTGTGAAAGAATTTTATCGGTTAAATCATACGTATCAAACTTTTGAGTTTGTTGAAAACAAAAAGAAGGAATTCTTGCAATTCAACAAAAAGGAGATGCCGATATGGGAAGCCTTTGATTTCTTAAATCAATTGGTAGACGATTCAGATCCCGATACCGATTTGGATCAGTTTCAACATCTGTTGCAGACTTCGGAAGCGATCCGAGCAGATGGCCATCCCGATTGGATGGTGCTAACGGGGCTCTTTCACGATTTGGGAAAAGTACTCTGTCTATTCGGCGAGCCACAATGGGCTGTTGTCGGTGATACATTTCCGGTAGGTTGCGCTTTTTCGGATAAAATTGTCTATTCGGAGTTTTTTAAATATAACCCCGATTCTCAAAACGAGACGTTTAATACCAAATATGGTATTTACGAACCCAATTGTGGGTTAGATCAGGTGCAACTCTCCTGGGGACATGACGAATACATCTATCAGATGATGAAAGACTATTTGCCCGAAAGCGCTTTGTACATGTTACGTTATCATTCATTCTATGCACAGCATCGAGAGCATGCCTATGATCACTTGCTGAATAAACATGATCAGGAGATGTTCTATTGGGTTAACTTATTTAATCCGTACGATTTATATTCCAAAAGTCCGGTACCTCCTAATTGGAAGGAACTAAAACCCTATTATGAAGACTTGGTAGCCAAGTATTTGCCGCCAAAGCTGAAGTTATAAATTAGCTGTTGTGCGATAATTATGGCAGCGCCATCATTGTAATATCAATCCAATTTCTATATGTTTGTCTTTGACAATAGTGAAGAGACAAAAATGACCGTCCCTCATCCTGTCCAATGCCCTCCTAAACAACGGGCATTGACAGATGAGGGAAAGAAATTGAACCTCTTAGAACTTATTCATCCAAATTATTTAACGCTATCCATGCCAAATCAACTCATTTTTTGGGATTATCTCGTATTTGCTTTCTACTTGGTAATAATTGTTTCATACGGATATTGGATTTATAAGAAAAAGAAGAAAAACGAAGCAAATAGTACCAAAAATTTCTTTTTGGCAGAAGGATCACTTACATGGTGGGCCATTGGCGCATCCATCATTGCTTCCAATATTTCAGCCGAACAGTTTATAGGAATGAGTGGTGACGGTTTCTTTGCCGGTATTGCCGTAGCTATCTATGAATGGTTGGGGGCGGCCGTATTAATATTGGTAGCGATCTTTTTAATGCCTGTTTATATCAAGAACAGGATTTATACCATGCCCCAGTTTTTAACGATGCGCTACAATGAGCAAGTAGCGCTTATTATGTCGATTTTCTGGCTATTTCTTTATGTGTTTGTTAACCTAACTTCCATCCTGTACTTAGGTGCGCTAGCGATCAATGGACTGTTAGGCGGTGCTTATTTTCACGAAATTATGATGGTGTTAGCTTTGTTTGCCATTTTCATCACCCTAGGAGGCATGAAGGTGATCGGCTATACCGACGCGATACAGGTTGCCGTGCTAATAATAGGAGGCTTAGCAACCACCTATATGGCTTTAACCATTGTAAGCCAGAATTTCGGATTGGGAAAAAACGCCTTCGCTGGATTTAATGTCTTGCTGCAGCAGGCTCCGGATCATTTCCATTTAATGTTTAAAAAACCCACCGCCGGGGCCCCACAAGAGTATGTTGACAAATATTTAATCCTACCGGCATTTGGTATGTATGCAGCGGGTCAGTGGATCAGTAACTTAAACTATTGGGGTTGCAATCAGTATATTACGCAACGAGCCTTAGGGGCAGATCTAAAAACCGCGCGAACGGGGATCTTATTTGCCAGTTTGCTTAAAATTTTAATGCCGGTTATTGTTATGTTGCCTGGAATCATTGCTTATGTATTATACAAAAATGGCATGCTGCCTGCTATGGAAGGACAGAATAAAGATGCTGCCTATGCGTCTATATTGACATTTCTGCCTGCCGGGCTAAAGGGGCTGGCGGTGGCGGCCTTAACCGCTGCTATTGTAGCTTCATTGGCGGGAAAGGCTAATAGCATATCCACCATATTTACCATGGATGTATATAAGAAGTATTTGAATAAATGTGCTGACGAAGAGCGTATGGTGAGAACGGGTCGTATTGCTGTCGTTGTTGCGATGCTTTTAAGTATTGCGTTTACTTGGAATGATCTGTTAGGTATAAGTGGAGAGGGTGGCTATACTTTTGTGCAAAAATATTCAAGCTTTATCAGTCCCGGTGTGCTGGCCACCTTTTTGTTGGGTATGTTTTGGAAGCGTACCAGTGGCGCGGCCGCTGTAGTCGGTATATTAACCGGCTTTGCTGCTTCTATTTTCTTTAACCAACTGGCGGTACCGCTGCTAGGACCTGAAACATGGTTATATTCAGCTTTTAAAAACTCGGAAGGCGTGTATGAGATACCCTTTTTTATATGTTTAGGTTGGTCTTTCTTTACGACGGTACTTGTCATGATTGGTGTAAGTTTAGCCGGCCCGAAAATCAGTCCAAAAGCCTTTTCTCTTGACAAAGCGATGTTTAAGCTGGAGCCGTCTACCATTATTTTAAGTATTACTACTATTTTATTACTATCCGTCATTTACGCTAGATTTTGGTAAATATATACAGAGCTCGTTAAGCCGTTTTATCATATACAATTTTTAAGAAGCACTACCAATTATAAACCGAACGATGCCTTTAATGAAAGCTTAACATATAATAAGGGTTGAGCTAAAAGTGGCATTTTAATTTTGAGGCCATGCAGTTAACGGAAGAGCTAAAGCAAGGCAACTGGACCGCCTTTAATGCTGTTTATAAGCAATACCATCAACAGCTTTATTTCTTCATTAAAAAAAAGACAAATTCGGACTTTCTGGCGGAGGAAGTCGTGCAGCTTACTTTTATTAAGCTCTGGCAATGCCGTACAGCTGTTAATGGTCATATAGATCTTTCGTTGCAGTTGTTTCATATGGCCCGTCAAGTTATGATTGATGAGCTACGCAAGGAAGCAACGCGCACTAAGCACGAAGGAGTTTGCGCCGCTACGCCCTTTACCGATAACCTCGTCCAAGCAATAGAAGCTAAAGATTTAATCCGGCTTTTTGATAACCAGCTGTCCGATATGCCACAGATTCGTCGACTTATATTTAACCTAAGCCGAGAGAAGGGGTTGAGTCATAAAGAGATCGCCGAAATGATGGGCATTTCTATGAAAACCGTAGAAGGGCATATTACAAAAGTATTGAACCGGTTAAAGCAATATATGTATACCCTGTTCCTTTGATTTACCTGAATTGAAATAGCTGTTCATACTAATGTTAAATAATTGTTAAGTATCAAGGGACTCCCTTCCGGCAAACGTATTGTTTGTATATGAAGGGAAAACAAGATATCAGACGATCTATATGGCGTTGGCCAACACGTTCGATAAAAAGATACTTTACCGAACGAGAATGGGAGACCTTCCGGTCACCGGAGGAACTTGGACAAGAGAAGTCAGATCAGCTATTTGCTTCTATATCCAACAGATTGCAAAAACATGATTCGTCTCGTGTCAATAAGCGCCTACAGGTGTATTGGCCGGGTATATATGCGGCCGCAGCTACTTTCTTGCTTTTGCTAACGGTGATTGTTCTTTGGCGATCCTATATATCGTCGACTACCGAAAAAAAACAGAAACCGCAGGTAGCATCGCTCAACACTGTACCGCAATGGAAAGTTTATAACAACACAACAGAAAAGGCGGTCCGTGTGCGCTTACCGGATTCTTCATGGATGGTATTATATGCACATAGTTCCGCAAAGCATTTAGAGAAATTTAATGACGGAGAAAGAGCGTTATTTCTAAGTGGTAAGGCCTTTTTTGAAGTCGCGAAAGATGAACAGAAACCTTTCCGTGTTTACGCAGGAGGATTGAAAACAACCGTACTGGGTACTTCGTTTACCATTAACACGTTGGGCAAAGGAGAAAACACCTATGTGAAACTGCATACGGGCAAAATTCAAATAGAGCCTTTGCAATTATCAAAAAACTTTCGGAAGAAAATTTTATTACCCGGTCAACATTTCACCTTTAACCGCCTAAGACAACGAGAAATTCCGGTTACGCTTGTTTCTAAGCGGAATAAGGACAATGAAACGCGTTCTTTCGAGAAAAGCGGCTTTACGCTCCATTTCAATAAGATGCAATTGAATGAAGTGCTGCAAGTGTTGGCTGAAAATTATCAAGTGGAGATCGTACTTGAGCCGAAGCTTAAAATTGAACATATAAGCTATACCGGCGAAATTAATATGCAGCTCGAACCGATTGATAATGTGTTGGCAAATATTTGTTTGTTAAACGGACTAACACTAGAACCAAATCAGGGCAACAGATTTACTATCCATAAAGGGAAAACACAAATACCATAACCATATCAAACACTTAATTAAATTAATTTCAAAATGAATGTATTAAAGCAACTAAAAACAAGCATTTTGCTGATTACCTGTGTGCTTTGTCAGCATGTTTATGCGCGGCAGGGGCAACCCATGGTATCAGGTATCGTGCAGGACGTGCTGGGCCAACCGCTTATTGGGGTAAGCGTGAAGGCCATTAATCAAAGTAGTGGAAAGAGTTTTCAAGCGAGCACATCTGAGAAAGGACTATTTCAATTCATGCAGATGCCGCTTGGAGGTCCTTATGACTTTGTCTTTAGCTATATAGGCTATCAATCGGACACACTGCGGAATTATCAGCTGAGTGCAGGAAAACAGGTAACATTAAGTGTTAAACTGCAAGAAGAAGCAACAGGTTTAGGTGAGGTCGTTATTGTTGGGTATGGTACAAGTAGCAAGCGCGAAATTACCGGGTCAATTACCTCGGTAAGTAGCGAAGAGTTCAACGCCGGGGTTTTTAGTACGCCCGGGCAGTTATTACAAGGTAAAGTTGCGGGCTTAAACATAACCCGAAGCGGTAATCCAAATGAAAAACCCACGGTAATTCTTCGAGGCCCAACTACTTTGCGCGCAGGGTCGCAAGAGCCTTTTTATGTAATTGATGGGGTGCCGGGTGCTTCCATCGATTTGGTAGCGCCGGATGATATCGAAAGCATTGACGTATTGAAGGATGCGGCTTCCACAGCCATTTACGGCTCTCGGGCAGCTAATGGTGTAATTATGGTTACCACTAAGAAAGCTAAGGCGGGTGCTACCCGGCTTTCTTATAGTACCTATGTGGCAGCCGAGCAGATTTCCAACACCATTGACATGTTAAGTGGTGAAGATTTGCGTGCCTACCTTGGTGAAAATGGTAAAACGGCTGCCCAAGATGATGGGAGCAATACGGATTGGCAAGAAGAGGTAAGCCGCACAGGTATTTCCCATAATCACAATCTGTCGTTTAGTGGAAGTGGTCAAAACTCTTCCTATGGTGCCAGCGTAAATTACTTAAATAATCAAGGGGTTATTAAAGGCACTTCCATGGAACGATTTATTGTGCGAGGTTATATGGAACAACACGCTTTTAACGATCGCTTAAAGCTCAACTTAAATATTACCAATAGTAACACAGATAGTAAGTTGGTGCCCAATGAGGTATACAGCAATATGCTGACCTATTTGCCAACAGTTGCTGTAAAACAACCGGATGGCTCTTATACCGAAGACTTTTCAGTAACTCGCGGCTATTTGAATCCTGTTTCGTTGATTGACAATAACGATATCCGTCAAAAAACAAAGGTGTTTTTAGCCAGCGGTGGTGCGAGAGTAACTATTCTCGAAGGATTCGATTTTACCACCAATGTGTCTTATCAAGATGAACGGATTGACAGCAATGTCTATTATAACCGATTTTCAGGATTAGCGCAGAATCTAAACGGACGCGTTATCCGAAATACCGTTAGTAATACAAAAAAAATCCTGGAGTCGTTCTTTAATTACAATCGTAGCTTCGGTGAGCATGGCGTAAAACTGTTAGCTGGTTATTCTTGGCAAGAGGATCGTTTAGGAGATGGTTTTCAAACTACTAACCAGGGATTTGTGACGGATGGTTTGTCTTATAACAACCCGGGTTTGGGCGATTCAAACGAAATACCGGTCGATTATGGTACCAAGCGAATTCAGACATTAAGACTCATTTCTTTTTACGGTAGGGCAAACTACCAATATAAAGGCCGGTATCTATTACAAGCCAGCTTAAGAAGAGATGGATCATCCGCCTTTGGCGAAAACAATAAATGGGGTTTGTTTCCAGCGGTATCCTTAGGGTGGTTAATTGATCAGGAGGCGTTTATGCAAGCATTACCGGTTGTCAGTAGCCTGAAATTACGTGCCGGTTACGGCGTTTCCGGCAATTCACAAGGATTCAACGTGTTTACATCCAGATTCCTTTATGCAGGTACAGGGCGTTTTTATTATAACGGTCGCTTCGTTAATGCGATTGGACCTTTCCAAAATGAAAACCCCGATTTAAAGTGGGAACGAACAGCTACACTTAATATCGGGTTGGATTTTGGTTTGTTTAACAATAAACTTTCCGGTTCGGTGGATGTTTATGACAAGCGTACCTCCGATTTGCTATGGACTTATCCCGTATCAGCTACGCAATATTTTGTACCTGAATTGACAGCTAATGCCGGTGAAATGTCCAATAAAGGAATCGAGCTCGCTTTGCAGGCTACTCCGGTTAACCGAAATGGTTTTAGCTGGACAACAGCTATTAACCTGGCGCATAACCGCAATAAAATGACATCACTGAGCAATGATAATTTTGAATTGCCGCTGATACAAACCGCTTACTTAGGAGGTAGAGGACAATCGGGGAATGCTTCCCAGCGTGTACAAGAAGGTTATGCATTGGGTTCCATCTATACATGGCGTTATGCCGGAAAGAACGCCGAGGGTGTATCGCAGTTCTATGATAAAGATGGGAACTTAACAACTGCACCAACGTCAAACGACTTTTATTATATCGGTAATGCGCAACCTAAACTGATTTATGGTTGGAACAATACCTTTAAGTATAAGAATTTTGACTTAAATTTCTTTCTCCGCGGAGTTACTGGTAATAAAATTATTAATGCAACCCTAGCCGATATGAATGCGCCTAATAATGCTACGCAAACGAATATACACAGTTTACCTTAGATGAGCAGGAGCCTATTAATGATAACAATGCCTATTTGCTGTCGGATCGTTTTGTTGAGAGCGGGAGTTATCTGCGTTTAGATAACGCGACCTTAGGTTATAACTTTAAGAAGGACAAAAGTATGATTCGAATATATGTGGGTGCTAATAACTTGTTTGTTATTACAAATTATCGAGGAATTGACCCTGAGATTAGCATGGGTGGGATAGAGCCGGGAATTGATAATCGCAATTATTACCCTAAAACTCGCTCCTTCATGTTGGGTTTAAACGTGAATTTTTAATGGAATTTAATGTTCAATAAAGTAGACAGCAATATGATAAATAATGATGGTTGTATTGCACTAAAGATATACAAGATGAAAAAAAGAATATTTTTAATCGCCATGTTTATTGGGATGATAGCTGCAAGCTGTACGAAGCTGGACGTACCTGTTGAGTCGGAGCTGACTCCTGATAATTTTCCAAATACACCGGAAGCTTTTGTGGCTGCAACAGGACCCATTTATACACAGCTGAGGTCTGGTTATGCTGTTAACTATTGGCGTATGCAGGAACTTTCTACCGATGAAGCTATTATCCCTGCAAGAGATGGGAATTATGATGATGGTGGGCAATATAGGATGCTGCATAAACATAATTGGAATCCGGACCATCCAACGATTAAAGCGGTTTGGGAATGGGGCTTTGGTGGTATCCAAACGTGTAATCGGCTGTTGGCACTGTTCGAAGATGCAGTAGAGAGTGATTCGAAGAGACAAACCCTAGCGGAGATTCGGACTATGCGAGCGCTTTTCTATTTTTTTATGATGGATTTATATGGAAATGTACCCATTTCGATTGCTTTCGGTTCATCCGAACAACCAGCTACTTCAAGTCGTTCAGAGGTCTTTAATTTTATCGAAACGGAGTTGTTGGCTGCGGTTCCTGATTTATCGGTCGAGACAGGTATGTTGACTTATGGTCGTCCAACTCGTTGGCTAGCCTATGTAATGCTGCAGAAACTTTACTTAAACGCCGAATATTATACGGGTACGCCGAAATATACAGAATCGGTGGTGTACGCTGATAAGCTCCTGACTGAATCAAATTTTTCACTTGTGAGCGATTTTACAAGTTTGTTCATGCCGGATAATGGTCCAAACAGCGAGACCATCTTTGCAGTGCCTTATGATGCCAATGTGGCTCCGGGAAATCAATTCTCACGATTCGGATTGCATACAGCTCTACAAGATAAATACGATTTGCCCTTTAGACCGAGTATTGCCTTAAGCACTATCGCCGATTTCTATCGTTTGTTTAATCTAGCGGGCGACAAACGCAATGAGACTTGGCTGGCTGGAAAACAAGTAGATTTTGATGGTAATCCGATTTTGGTCAAAACAACCAATAAAGGCTTAGATGCAAGCTATAGCGGGCCGGACCCAGGGAAAGAAATTCAATGGCAATTGGAATTTACGCCCGAAATGCCTTTACGTTTGGAAGCTACGATGGACGTCGGCAATGATGAACTTGGTAAAGCCCGCGGTGTACGTTCAATAAAGTACTACCCCGATAAGAATACGCATCCCAGCAATCGTGATTCTAACAATGATGTGCCGGTATTTCGTTTGGCGGATGTTTATCTAATGAAAGCCGAGGCGATTCTCCGAGGTGCCGCGGCAACCACCGTGAAAGGTGAATCACAAACGGCAGATGTACTTGTAAATAAGATTCGTAGGCGTGTGGGCGCGGATGAAGTAATGGGTATTACTTTAGAAACTCTTCTAAACGAACGAGCAAGGGAGTTTGCTTGGGAAGCTTGGAGAAGGAATGATTTGATACGCTTTGGTAAATTTGAAGATGCTTGGGGATTTAATCCCGGAGGGCAAGCACCAACCTATCGCATTTATCCGGTGCCTACCAGCGAAATGAGATTGAATACGAAATTAATACAGAATCCTGGCTACTAGCCCGCTAAATCTGTCTTAAAACCGAGCCGTTCTGCAAAGAACGGCTTTTTTTATAAACAATTGTTAAGTAACGGTAAGTGCCGGTTTTTACTCTTTGTTTTTCGGTTTAATAACTTTAAATGGTTGTTTTTTAGTAGTTTGATTTGTTTTTAGCTAGTCTATGTTTGGAGTTAACCAAAATTTAATATTTAAATAGTTTACTAATAATATACAAAGTTTAATATTGTTGTGTTTAAAAACACCTAATGTTAAAAGTTTGTTTATGTTAGTTCAACCTTCATCTCAGTTACGGCAGAAATCAATACTATTACTCCTGTTGACGGTTCTTTATGGCTATTCCTTCGGGCAATCTCCCGTAGTCAGCGGAAAAGTAACCGATTCGCTGACCGGCGAAACCATTCCCGGCGCGACCGTTCGTAACATGAGCACCGGAAAAATGGTGTCAACCGATCAAAATGGAAATTTTAATGTTTCGGCAAATTCGGCTGACTCGCTACAGATTGCCTTTATTGGCTATTTGATCAAGCGTATGATTGTCGATACAAAAAAAGAACTTATTATTGCCCTCGCACCTAATCAACAGGGTCTAAATGAAGTAGTCGTTACCGCACTAGGTATTAAAAAGGAAAAGCAGGCGGTTGGTTATTCTATTCAGGAAGTAAAAGGGCAGGATTTAGTAAAAGCGCGTGAGCCGAGTGCTATTTCCAATTTGGCAGGTCGGGTTGCCGGTCTCACGATCACACCAAGCACCAATCTCTTCGGTGACCCCGGTATTACTTTACGAGGGCGTAATAATGTGTTAATTGTAGTTGATGGTATGCCCATTAATACAGATTCCTGGAATTTAAGTCCTGATGATATTGAGTCGTATTCTGTATTGAAAGGCGCTAATGCTGCCGCTCTATATGGTAACAGAGGGCAAAATGGTGCGATTGTCATTACTACAAAACGTGCCAAGGCTCGAGACAAAGGCTTTCAAGTCGAATTTAATTCGAGTACCCAATTACAGACCGGTTATAATGCGATACCAAAAATTCAAACAGCGTACGGTCCCGGTTCCAATTATGAATATGCTTTTAAAGACGGTAGAGGGGGCGGGATTAATGATAATGATTACAATATTTGGGGGCCGCGTTTCGAAGGGCAACTGATTACACAGTATAACAGTCCGCTTGACCCGCAAACCGGCGAACTGGTGCCATTGCCTTGGACGGCAAAAGGAAAAGACAATTTAAAGGAGTTTCTGGAAAATGGTTTATTAAGTACAAATAACCTGGCTATTTCCACTAAAGGAGATCGAGGAGATTTCCGATTGTCGGCATCCCAGATGTTTCAGAAAGGCACGACACCTAACACAAAATTAGGAGGAACCAACGTAAATCTCTCCGGCGGTATTAATGCCGGCAGTAAGCTTCGCTTTGATGCGAGTATCAATTATAATAAACAATATTCACCCAACTATCCGAATTTAGCTTATGGTCCGCAAAGTCCCATTTATATATTAACGCTTTGGGGAGGCGCGGATTACGATATTAATGATCTCCGAAATTATTGGCAACCGGGCAAAGAGAATGTACAACAATATAATCGAGAGTATACGATTTACGATAACCCTTGGATGACAGCTTATGAAAACCTGCGAACTTATGATAAAGATGATATTTATGGACATATCATGATGAACTATAAGTTAACGGAGAAGCTGTCTTTCAATGCTCGTACGAGTGTTAGTACTTGGAACCGGAATCGCACAATTAAAATCCCGATATCAGCCAACTTATATGGCTACACTATTGGTGGAAGTAGAGTGGGGGGCTATCAGGAAACGTATGATACCTTTTGGGAAAACAATACGGAAGCGTCCTTAAAGTATCAAGACCGGTTTTTTGAAGATGTTGGTTTCACGGGATCCATTTTCGGGAACTTGCGAACCGTGAGCGCTAAATCGCTGTTTGCACGGACTGACCGTGGGTTAACAGTACCGGGAGTGTACGACTTGAGTAATTCGGTTATGCCTACCATTGCCACTAACGATAGGGCTTCCAGACAGGTTGGAAGTGTATATGGTTTTATTGATCTCGACTACAAGAGTTTATTGTATTTAAGTTTGACCGGGCGTGTTGACAAATCATCCACTATGCCCCTAAAAAACAACACCTACTTTTATCCATCGGCGTCTCTTAGTGCTATTATCTCCGAAATGATTAGCATGCCCAAAGCGATAACATCCTTGAAAGTGCGCGGTGCTTACGCAGACGTTGCCAGTGATTTTGTGGACGAAGATGCCCAGTACGATATCTACAAGTTGTTACCCTTTTATAGTAATTATGGGAGATGGGAAAATACCTATACCGGCGTTAATTATACCGGTGTATTGCCTAATCCTGATTTGTTGGCGGAACGTGTGAAGACATTTGAGCTAGGGCTTGAGGCAAGATTTTTTAATGGACGACTAGGCGTAGATGCAGCTGTTTTTAGAAATTTAGAAGGGCCGCGGATTATTGAGCTTGCTACATCCCTAACATCGGGTGTCAGTGCTCGACAGACAAATGGTTTAACGCTCTTACGCAAGGGGCTGGAGTTAAGTGTAGATGGTACGCCCATTGCCCGTGATAATTTCTCGTGGAATGTGCTTGTCAATGCCTCGACGAATCATGCCTGGTTACATGAAATTGACGGCGTGCAAAATCGTTATGGAAATATCCATGTCGGCGAACGATGGGACAGTTATTATATAAAAGATTTCCAACGGGATGATGAAGGGAAGCTTATTGTGGGAACAAGCGGTCTACCTGCCTATAATCCTTATATGACGAAAATAGGACACAGCGATAATAACTGGGCTGTCAGTGTTAACAACACCTTCAAGTATAAGACCTTTAGCTTAAGTTTTATGTTCGATGGCCGATTTGGTGGTTTGATAAAGAATGTACAAGACGCCAAACAGTGGGGATCAGGCACTCATCCGGAATCTGCCAATGAGTACCGTTTAAAGGACTGGCAAAATCGAGATGTGGACGGGTATAAAGGTAGTGTTATGACGGACGGCGTAAAAATCGTCAGCGGTCAATTGAATGCCGATCAAGATGGGAATGTAATTTCTGACACACGTGTTTTCGCTCCAAATGATATTCCGGTATTATGGCAAGCGTGGGCGACCAATTATTATCAATCCGATCCCATTGCAACGAAGAAAAGAACCTTTGTAAAGTTGCGAGAGATTGTGTTGAGCTATAACTTCCCGTCATCCTTTCTCAAACGGACCAAGTTCTTTGATACGGCAAGTGTCTCTTTAGTCGGGCGCAATCTGTTCTATTTTACAGGCAAAGGGACGCAAAATATGGATCTGGATCAGTTTACAGGTTCTAGTTCTGATTACCAGACGCCATCTGTCAAGAGTTTTGGCATCAACCTCAATGCAACTTTCTAATACTTCCATGGACCCGAAAAATATACTAATGAAAACCTTCCAATCAATAACGCTCATTTTGCTGCTAGCTTGCATGGTGAGTGCCTGTAAAAAAATTGAAGATCTACAAAAAGATCCGGCCGCCGTTTATGACCCCGCGCCTAAACTTATTTTCACCGGATTATTGATGCGTGCTTCCGATGCGCCTTGGAGCCAAGATCAGCGTCACAATCAATACATGACGCAGAATGAGGCCTATTATGCCGGACAGCCTTATAATTGGACTACCGGATCCTATGAGGAGGCATATGGCGCACTCCGCGACGTAAATCGCATGGAAGTGGAGGCGCAAAAGGCCGGTGAACTCGGTGCTGTTTATCTCAGTATGGCTAAATTTTTCAAAGCCTATTTTTTTTGCCGGGCAACGGCCATGTTTGGTGATATACCGATGTCAGAAGCTATTAAAGGAGAGGCTGACAACAACTTTCAGCCCAAATATGATACACAGCAAGCGGTATATGCACAAGTGTTGAACTGGCTAGAGGAGGCTAATACCGAGCTTGAGGCGCACGCGGCGCAGGGCGCTTCGTTAGAAGGCGACTTTTTTTATGACGGGCAAATTGATAAGTGGCGCAAGTTGGTGAATTCGTTTAAATTGAGGGTATTGATGGATTTGAGTAAGCGTGCGGATGATACGCCTGACTTACGTGTAAAAGAACGTTTTGCCGAGCTATTGGCCAATCCATCACAATTTCCGCTTATATTATCCAATCAGGATAATTTTCAGTTACGATACAACACCATCAACATGTATCCTTTATGGCCTTCAGATGGTATCGTCATTAAGCGAGATGCACGTAATACGTTAGGCGCTACATATGTAGATATTCTAAAGGAAAGCAGAGATCCGCGCTTACTAATTCAGGCGCTTCCGGCAGAAGGGCTCCGTGCTGATCCCGATAATCCTTTTACCGCCTTTCAGGGAGGAAAAACCGGCGATCTACAAAGCACACTCTTGAAGCAGGCTACCGAGGGCCAACTTTCAATGATCAATTTTGATTATTGGATAGCTTCCCCTTCCGGTATTCCGGCCATACAGCTCGGAGCCTCAGAAGTTCAATTTGCTTTGGCCGAAGGTGTTAATCGTGGATGGGCGGCAGGCAACGCTGCGGAACATTTTAAATTAGGTATCGAAGAGTCCATGAAATTCTATGGTGTGCCTGCTGATCAAATCAGTACATTCTTAGCGGGCAATCCCTATAAGGGAAATAATGAAGATGGTCTTCGGCAAATTTTAACACAAAAATATGTTGCCTTCTTCGAAAACTCCGGAAAGCAGGCCTTCTTTGAACAGAGACGCACAGGAGTTCCAACATTCAGTGTTGGGCCTGCAAACGCAAATAACAATGAAATACCAAAAAGATGGGCTTATCCAACTGCGGAATATAGTACCAACGAAGCGAATTTAAAAGAAGCGCTACAACGACAATTCAAGGGTTCTGATACCCAGAATGATGTCATTTGGTTGATTAAATAGTAAGCAAATTCATTATCTCTCATGAATTATCAAAGAAGAAATTTTTTAAAAGGAGCAGGCTTGTTGTCGGCTTCTTCTTTACTTGCTTTTGCCAATCTAAGCGCTTTTGCCGCTGAGAAAAATAAGAAAAACATAAAACGGACACTGCGGATTGCGCATCTTACAGATATCCATTTGCTTAACGAAGCTAATCCAAAAGCTGCCTTTGCCAAAGTGTTAAAGGATGTAAATACATTAAGTGATAAGCCGGACTTGATTATTAACACAGGCGATTCACTTATGGACATGAATAATAAAACAAAGGAAGAGGTAACCAACCTTTGGACAGCCTGGGATGAAGTTATTCAATACAATCATCTGCCGGTCAAAAGTTGTATCGGTAATCACGATGTCTGGTACCTTTCTTCGGAGCATGCAGCATACGGGACGTCAAAGGAAGATGCGTATTATGGAAAACAATGGGTTAAGCAGAAATTGGGATTACCGGGTGATTATTTTACTTTTGATAAGGGGGGATGGCGATTTATTGCCTTGGATAGTATTCATTATGTAACTGATAAGGGTGGCTATACTTTTGGAGAAGAGCAACTCGAATGGTTAAAAGATCAGTTGTCAAATACACCGAAAGATATGCACGTACTGATTTTTTCGCACGTACCTATTATATCCGTTACTCCCCTACTTTATGCCGCACAACGTAAACCTGCCAAAGAACTAGGCTTCCCAGGGGGTGATCAACACGTGGACGTAATGGACGTAAAAAAAATATTCAAGGAAAGTGGCAAAGTTAAAGTTGCGCTCAGCGGCCATGTACATTATGTAGACCAAGTGGATTATTTGGGTGTCCGTTATTATTGTGGCGGAGCCGTTTCGGGGAATTGGTGGAATGGCGTTTTGGATGATTTCCCGCCCGCATATTCTATATTGGACTTATACGAAGATGGCTCGAGCCGATACGAAACCATTTATTATTAACCGAAACAGATTAACATCAATGTTCCTACGGATTAACATGACTTAGTCCTTTATTCTTAACAAAAAATTAACATAAACATTGTTTATTTATAATAAACAATGTTTATAATTGTCTTATAAATGGAATTGGTTTTTTATCGATTAAACAATGCAAGCAAAATTTGATCTTATTGTTGTAGGAAGTGGTATTTTGGGAACCTTTCATGCTTACCATGCGCTTCTGAGAGGATTAAAAGTGCTTTTACTCGAGAAGGATAACTACCCTGTAGGCGCAACCGTGCGAAACTTCGGTCAGGCCGTACCTTCCGGCATGGTGGATCAATGGTTTTGGTATGGTGTAAAAGGACTTGAAGTTTATCAAGCACTCCAGAAAGAATTTGATATTTCGGTGCGCAATAATGGAAGTGTTTACATTGCTTCTGATAAAGACGAACAACAACTTATTCACGAACTAAAGACGCATTATGACACTGTAGGATATGCCTGTGATTTGCTGAGCAGTGATCAAGTGCTGAAAAAATACCCGGCTATTCGATCGTCTTACGTGCAAGAAGCGCTGTTTTTTCCTCAAGAAGTAAGTTTAGAACCCGACAAGATGATTCATCGGGTACATGCGTATATGCAATCGCGGTTTGAAAATTTAACACTTAATTATAATGCACCGGTAATTGGTGCCGAGCAATTAAACGAAGGTGTTTGCGTAAGAAGATCGAATGGCACATCTTACTTGGGGGCTAAGTTGGTGATCTGTAATGGCAATGAGTTTAAACTACTCTTTCCGGATATCTTCAGTGCCAGCGGACAAATGGTTAGTAAATTACAGATGCTGCGTACGGTTCCAATGCCGAAAGTTGAATTGGAAGGTAATATTTTGACAGGATTGACCATTAGACGCTATGAAAGTTTTGAAATGTATTGTCCCTCATTTAACCAAATTGGCACGCCCGAGCATTATCTTGAACTTAAAAAATGGGGTATTCATATACTATTCAAAAAGGCAACTGACGGAAGTTTTATTATAGGTGATTCACATGAATATGCCGATTCGAATCAAGTGGATGATTTAGGCTTTCAAATTAGTTCTTACATCAATCGGTTGATGCTTAATGAGGCGCAACGTATTGTCAATTTCGATGTACAACAAATCGCCGGTAGCTGGGCAGGGTATTACCCGCAACACCCCGAGAAGAATATTGTGGAAGTAAATGTAACAGATGACATCCACATCCGTACTTGTATTGGAGGAAAGGGCATGACGGCAGGAATAGGTTACACGGAAGCCAGTATTCAGCAACTCTTCGATCATTAGGTACGAATCGTCAATACACAATGGAAAATACAAAGAAAAGTAACGTGACAACCTGGTTGTCGCGCACATCGGATATTGCCTTTATTTTATGGTGTTCCATCGCCGCTTTCGGAGCGTACTTTTGCATGTATGCTTTCCGTAAACCTTTCAATACCGGTCATTACGACGGCTTGCGTCTTTTTGGTATGGACTATAAATCTGTTCTTATCATTGCGCAAGTGTTTGGCTATATGTTGTCCAAGTTTATCGGTATCAAGGTAATTGCCGAGCTAAAAAGCGCCCAACGTGTTTGGCTGATTATTTCACTTATTCTAGCGGCTGGTCTCAGCCTATTGCTGTTTGCCCTTGTTCCCTTTCCATACAATTTTATCTGCTTATTTCTAAACGGGCTCCCTTTAGGGATGATTTGGGGGATTGTTTTTAGCTTTCTAGAGGGGCGACGATTTACGGAATTATTAGGTTTCGGTTTAAACATAAGTATCATCGTGGCATCCGGCGTACTCAAAACGATATACGTTTTTATACAACAACAAATTCATATTAGTGAATTTTGGATGCCTTTTATTGTTGGTGCGCTGTTCTTTCCCTTTTTTCTACTATTTGTATGGATGCTTGCCGTTATTCCCGTACCTAACGAAAAGGACCGACTATTGCGAACGGAAAGAATACCCATGGATAAAGAAACAAGGAAGCATACGATGGCACTTTATGGTGTCGGAGTAGTGACAATCGTTGTCGTATATGCATTTTTAACCGTTATGCGTGATTTCCGTGATAATTTTTCGGTAGAGATCTGGGATGAAATCCAACCAGGCTACGTGGGGACTGTTTTTGCCACCACCGAGATTATCAGTAGTATAGTTGTGATTCTGTCAGTGGGTTTGATTGCCTTTATACGAAATAATCACAAGGGTTTTCTTTGCACACTCATATTAATGGTTTTTGGTGTGCTTTTGAGTGGTACCGGTACACTGCTCTTTCAAATGCATTACTTAAATGCTTACTCTTGGATGATGTTATTAGGAATTGGGCTGTTCCTGGCTTATACACCGGTACAAACAGTCCTATTTGAACGAATTATTGCACTGTTTAAGCTGAAAGCAAATGCTGGTTTTTTTGTATACATCTGCGATTCTGCTGGATATCTCGGAAGTGTAGCGCTTCTTTTATTTAAAGAATTCGGCTTACCGGGTGTGAGGTGGTCATCTATACTAATTTATTTTTCTTACGCCATTACCCCCATTTGTCTAATTCTCCTCCTTGCCATATTTATTTTTTTTACGGATAAGTTAAGGTCGAAAAAAAACAATCGGTTCATGCTGAAGCGGATATCATACTAAAATAAATCCATCCAAATGAGTGCAACACAAAAGATACAAAGCACTTAGGCGGAAATTGCTCGATATTTTTAGTTTTACATTCAATAACCTACAATGATTAGGTGTCGGATTAATACTAAAACAACAGCTAAAACAATGTTTAAAAAAAATTGTAAAAAAAACGAGTGTGCTTGCATTCGTAAGTGCTTGTCTTGCCTGCTCATCACCTGCAAAGAAAGAGCCGAAAACAGCCAAACTTACACTAGAACCGGGTTTTTCGGCTACTGTTATTGCAGACTCTTTAGGCGCGGCGCGTCACATTGCGGTCAGTCAGCAAGGCGATGTATACGTTAAATTGAATAATTTAAAAGATGGAAAGGGAATCTATTGTTTGTCAGACACGGATCGTGACGGGACGATCGACAAAACAGTCGCTTTTGGTGATTATACCGGCACAGGTATTTTAGTCGATCAAAAATATCTGTATGCATCATCTAACACAACTGTATATCGATATAAGCTCGATCAAAATCAGCAGGTGACTGATGTGGACCACCCTGAGGTTATAGTTAAAGGGTTGGTTGCGCATGCCATTGATGGTGCAAAACCGCTGGTGATTGATAAGGAACGGAATTTATATGTAGCAGTTGCCTCCTATTCAGATGCCTGTGCAGACGAAACAAAAGACGGGAAATCTTGTCCTTTACTAGATTCCGTAGCAGGTATTTGGCGATTTGACGCCGATAAGTTAAATCAGGAGTACAGCGATGGTGAACAGTATGCAACGGGATTAAAGGGGGTGATGGGATTTGCATGGAACGATGTATCCAATTCACTTTATGCCTTACAGCATGGCCGGGGCAATTTCATGAAAAGTTTCCGCAATATTTTGATGCAACCTATTCGGCTACCTATCCCGCTGAAACGTTATATGAGCTAAAAAAAGGGGCTGATGCGGGCTGGCCCTATATTTACTACGATCATATTCGACATAAAAAATTACTGGCTCCCGAATTTGGAGGGGATGGTAAAAAAGAAGGTGATAGTAAGTACTTGGAGCCCGCCCTGGCATTTCCAGCACACCTGGGGCCAAATGCGATGCTCTTCTATACAGGGACTATGTTTCCTGAGAAATATAGGAACGGCGCTTTTATTGCTTTTCATAATCAATCGCCGGAACTGCATAAGGGTTTCTGTGTCGCCTTCGTGCCTTTCAAGAATGGTAAGCCGACAGGGAATTGGGAGATTTTTGCGGACGATTTTGCAGGAATCGACTTGAAAAATCCGACGGGCCCCAGTCAACATAAACCGTGCGGATTGGCTCAGGGTCCGGATGGAGCTTTGTATGTAAGCGATGACCTGCAGGGAACCATCTATAAAATTACTTATAACGCTAAAGGATAACAACTACTTTTTCTGCTGAACGCTTTAGTTTCGATTTAACACACAAATGAAAGTGTTTATATTAAAGGAACGATTTTTTTAATCAACTTTTTCTTGGCAAAAAGTTGAACAAAACCCAAGGCTGTGTAGGCTACCTTGCAACTGATGGCAAAGCATCAACGGCACGTATTGGAGCCGTTTCACTTCCTCAATCCGCTTGGATACTGCACAATGAGCAGGAGTGCAAATGCTTTGCTGCTCGTTGCTGCGGTATCCTCCAAGGCCGCTTTTCCCACGCACAAGGCTATATTTAGCGCTGAAGATGTAATACATTGGTTAAAAGTAAAAGCCCTCGTTCTGCCAAAATATCGCCTAGGAAATTTGCGGTTTGCACGTTGATGCACTGCCGTTGTAGCAAAGTTACAAGCGATGAGTTTTGCGTCACTTTTTGCTGGAAAAAAGTGACTAAAGAAAACGTTCTTTTTTTAAAGCGATTTCCTTCATGTGGATACCTCATTTTTTTACTTGTTTGGTATACTGTTTACTATACAATATCGACACACCTACACTAGGATTCCTTTTATTTCGTATTAAGCTCCAAAGGGGGCGTAATGCAGAAGAAGAATAGAAGAAAGAGAATAATAACTATAGCCAAGGAAAGTGTTGATGCTTATCGTAACAGAAAGCAGTTAATTTTATCATTAGCCAGTCTACTTCTTATTGGAGGAGTGATTTATACGTACCTGATGGCGCGTGTAACGCTTGGCAATAAAACTGAAGTGAAACAAGTGATAACAAGTAAAAGTGCCTTATTGCAATTAGAAGATAGTTTATCGCTGACCAATAAACAACTTTTACAATTAAATACGCAGGTTGAAGAGCAACTACGTGCTGAACGAAGTGAATTACGGCCTATTAATGAAAATGGGGCCAATAAAGTTTCAAAGACCAACAAGCAGCTTATCATTAGAAAAATAGAAGCGATCTTAAAAATATTTGAAAACTCCACTTAACCAATTTAACCAATTACCGGCGTATTTCATCAATAACGCTTCTTTAGAACAACAGATTAGATCGTATAATGAAGAGTTGGCTAAGCTACAGCAGGTGTATAAAGAAAAATCGAAATACGATACCTCTTATTTTATCCCAATTGAACGTTCGCGAGATGATCTTATTAACAAACTGGACACTGAAAAAAGGGAGCTCCTTAAGCCAAATAGAGTCCCACAGCGTAAAAGGTTCTATACGCGGCAACCTTCTGAAAAACTCATCGCCCTTTTCAATAGCCGGGATTCAATCACGGAGATTTATTCAGATCAGCTTGAGCGATATCAAAAAAAATTAAGTCAAACACAAGTAAGTGATTTAATGGATTCATTGGTAGCACCTCAGATTCAAACGGTGCAACCCGCCGAGATCTCTCGGTACATATTACTTCCCAACAGTGCATTGAAATGGTTATGGGTTGTTTTGTTGCTTGCTGTTTTTGTAGGGATCATACCCTTTTTTATTGGCTTTTTTAGAAGGTATAAATCCCCCATTGTAAAGCGGCTCGAAGACCTTGACATCTCGCTTCGAACAGAAAGCAGTAAGCTGGAGCTAAATAAAAATGTAAATCAAGAGCTTGTTGCCTTTAACTACGGAGAACTCATTCAAGAAGTTGAACGTTTAGCAAAAAAGCCAAGTCTTATTGTCTTTAACTCTGTTGAGGCAGAAAAAGAACAATATATAATAAGTGTACAACTTGGAGCTTTATTGGCGAAGCTTGGAAATGAAGTGCTTCATATAAATCTCTCAAATCAATTTGATCGACAATATATGGATAACGTATATACATACGATTTTATTGAGTTTATTGGCAACGCTGAGCGTATAAAGAATCAGCTTTGTCAAACGATGGAGAAGAAAACGGAAGGCCCGGTACTGGTTAATATTGTTAAAACGTTTCGAACGGGCGACGTGAAAGGCGAATCCGGCTTGAATGACTACGGGAGCTTGCAGCATTTTTTTGCGAAGGCAGGGTTAAAAGAAATACTCTTAACGCTTAAGCAACACTTTAATTATGTTATCATTGGTACGCCTGATTTTTTAGCGCTTGACTCCTCTTTATTGGCTGTTCCTCAAAAAGAAATAAACGTTTATGTCTTCAAAGCAGGAATCACACAAAGAAAATCCGCAAACATGTTGTGTAAACTAAGTGAGTCCGAATCGACAGCAACGATTCATGTATTAGACTTTTCAGAAAAAACGATTCAACAAATCTCGCCAAATTTGCTGGCTAAAACGAAGCAAATAAAAACCTTAGCATAAATGAGTAGGATGTCTATACAACACCGTGCAAATATAAAAGCTAATACGGTGATTCGCGGACTGCGATCTGTTGATTTAAGGTTCGGATGGATTGTTAATACGCTCGAATTTGTGGCAGGAAATATTCCGGTGTGGGTGTGTTTTTCTTGTAAATTTCTTCGGGGGCGTCCAGAATCCAGTGTTGGTGCGAAAAGTATCTCCAGGAAGTTGCCGCTAAATCAACGGTGGGATCAATAAATGGGTAATAGGGGCTACCATTTACGGAAACCATACTTTGCGCAAATACCGAAACTACTTGTCCTCTTTGCTTATATTCCTTTGCTAAGCGCTGGGCGAATTGCCAAATAGCATCCGGGGCTGTACTGACAAGGTGTAGTTGATGGGGCATTACGTATTCGTTTAACCGAATCTGTTCTTTCTTACCGGTTTCTTTATTAACAACGTAAAATGTGATCTGCCCGGATTTTCGTCTGAGCATCATACGCCATGCCAGGCGATGGCCTTCTTCCGTCCAGAGTACGTCACCTGCTATTAGGTGATGGCGCAACGGTAAATAGAGTTGCCAGAGTACATAAGAAGCCAATAGAAGCAATAAATATTTGCTCAAAGGGCGGGGAGGAGATGAAACGACACGATATGGATTATTCGTCAAATATTGTCCAAATCGCTTTCGAATTAATTCAGGTGGAAAACAAAATATAGCTAATGCTAAAGCAAAATAAGGGAAGATACCGATGTGTAAAGTGATTGAATTGAAAATGTGAAATAGCAGTGCGGCGATAAATGCAATAGTACGTGTTGGTTTCCATAATAGAAGGGGTATTACCAGTAGATCAAAGCCAATGCCAAGCCAGGATAATAGTCGTGCAAAATTTTCAGAAGAAAGTAGGTCGGCGAAATGACTCCAGGAAAAATGTGTGCGGTACCAAGTTGCCGAATCGGAAAGTCGTAAATGCAAATATTGTCCATTGTACCAACCGGGATATAACTTTGCAATACCGGCAAAAGTGTATACAATCAATAATTGAGTAACAAATAAATAGCGTTGCCAATTAAACATGCTTTGCTGGCCTTTTGTACGTCCTCGTTTAACATCCAGTGAAAGTGCGCGATTCGCCGGCATAAAAACCATAAACCATGCAATGAGCATCACTAAATAGTAATGATTGTTGTAGTTTGATTTTTGCATGAAATAAACCAACGACCAACCCAAACTAAACAGGAGAATGCTGACACGATAACGGTAACCGATTGCGATACAGAGCCCAGATAGTCCGAGTACCGCAAATAAAAGGTACATGATATCTCCTAATAAAAATTGGGTCCATTCGAAACCAAAAAAGGGGAATGTAAAATTAGGGTCGACGAAGGTTTCCTTTACCCAGCCCGTTGCAATAGCCCCCCAACATTCCAGCAAAGCCAAGAGCCCAAAAAATATCCTAAAAAGAATGAGTTGGATATGGTCGATCTTTTTAAAAAGCCAAGGCATCTGCATGGTATCTTCTGCAATCAAACTTACATAACAGATATTAAGTTTGCAAAATTTGCAGCATAGGTTGCTTAAAAACAGCCATAAGATTGCTGTTGAATTAGAATATGTTCATTAAATACCTATTTTTGGAGGATAACCGTATACGGACTTAACATGAAAAGAAGAAGCCTTTTAAAAGGATTGTCCCTGGCCGGACTGGTTGGTATATATAAACCTTCAACCTTACTTGCTCGTACTGAAATAAATAACGATACAGCGTCGATCAATGGCTCACGCGATCGGGCTTATTGGGTCTCGTTAATGGATAAGATAGCGAGTCCGGTACTTGACAATATGAGTAAAGGCCTGTTACGAAAAAATATGGATATGCGGGTCAGTCCGATATGGGATAACCGCGATATAGGAGTCGGATATTTAGAAGCTTTAGGTCGTTTAGCTGTTGGTATGGGGCCCTGGCTTACCTTAGAGGAGGTGAATACTGATGAAAAAGTAATCCAATCACGATTAAAGAAGCAATTGCAGGATAGTATTGCACAGGGAGTTGATCCGAAAAGCGCGGATTACCTAAGTTGGGATAAAGGATCTCAACCCTTAGTGGATGCTGCTTTTCTGGCGCAGGCTTTCGTGAAGGCCCCTAAGGTATTGTGGGAACCCCTAAGTGACGGTACTAAGCAACAATTAATCCACGAATTTAAGCAGCTTCGACGCATAAAGCCTTACGAAAGTAATTGGTTGCTCTTTGCCGCTATGATAGAAAGCTTTCTTTTGGAAATAGGTGAAAATGTGGAGGAAAAACGAATTGATTATGCTATTGAGAAGATCGTGACTTGGTACAAGGGAGATGGATGGTATAGTGATGGAGCGGTTTTTAGTTTCGATTATTATAATAGTTATGTTATTCAACCCATGCTGGTGGATATTTTACGAGTGAATGTGAAACAGGGGCGCCGTACACGGGACGAATTTGATCGGGCGTATAAACGCATGCAACGATATGCCGAATTTTTGGAGCGCATGATTTCACCGGAAGGAACGTATCCAATCTTCGGAAGATCGGCAACCTATCGTACGGCCATTTTTCAGCCTTTGGTGCAACTGGCCTTAGAAGATGCCCTGCCTGATTGGATTACACCTGCACAAGTGAGGAGTGCAATAACAGCTGTGAAGAGGCGGGTGTTTATTCCGGAGAGCTTTACAAAGGATGGTTGGCTAACTTTAGGGATTATCGGGGATAGGCAAAGTGGTTTGGCAGACAGTTATAGTAATACAGGAAGTATGTATTTAACATCATTATCTTTCTTGCCCCTAGGCTTGCCTGAAAAACATCCTTTTTGGTCGGCCCCTTTTCAAGAATGGACCATGTTAAAAGCATGGAAAGGAGAGCCTTTTAGAAAGGATTACCACGTAGATTTTTAAGACTAAAAATAGGTTGTTAAAATGTTTTAGCAGAATGTTAAAATATGTTAAAACTCCAAAAAAAGTTTTGCGATGTACCTGCTCCTTATTATCTTTGTGTCATCATAATTTAGGTTTATAATTGGTTAGTAAAGGTCTTCAATCTCCCCGGTTGGAGACCTTTCGTTTTAGCGAATTGTTAAGTTATACTATCCTTTTGAACAAACCTCATGTTTAGTAAGCAACCGTGAAGCGTTGTTTAATATGTTGCGGATTTAAAGCTTCGTCAACAATGGCTACGGCCAGATCGTCTACCGTTATCCAACTTCTTCCAGCTTCATCAGCAACCGGATAATCAGTACCGGTTCGATAAGTACCTTTTCGTTCTCTCGGTAGGCCATGGTGCATTTCAGGTGCAGGGCTTATAAATGTCCAGTCGATATCCTGTTCTTGTTTTAGGATGTTTAAGTAATCACGAGCGGCCTGAGCACCGGGTTTCCACTCAGCCGGAAATTCGGGGGTATCAACGATCTGTAAACCTTCAGCAGCATATAGGCTGCCCGCACCTCCAATTACCAGTAATCTCTTTACGCCAGCTTTTTTTACGCCTTCTTGAATAGCTTTTGAGCCGGTTAAGAAATCATTGTACAAGTTTGGATTTGTCCAGCCGGCATTATAAGAACTGATCACAAGGTCGAAACCTTGGATGGCTTTTACAAAATTTTCTGTATCAAGTACATCAACCTGGGCGATGTGCAGCTTTTCATCCTGTGTATTTAATTTAGAAGG
The DNA here is from genome assembly GCF_030372825.1 of Olivibacter sp. 47. NCBI lineage: Bacteria > Pseudomonadati > Bacteroidota > Sphingobacteriia > Sphingobacteriales > Sphingobacteriaceae > Olivibacter > Olivibacter sp. 47. The sequence goes on along the minus strand of NZ_JAUCNR010000001.1, from coordinate 1,525,495 downwards.
ATCTCTCAGCAAGACGGTTACCTCTTGCCCTCTATTTAATAACTCGTTTAAAATAGTTTCGCCAACAAATCCCGTGGCGCCAATTAATGCAATTTTCATTTTATTCGTTTTAAGTTTACGTTATAAGCTTTAACAGCTTGTTTTATATAGAATTTGATGCTTAATTAATTATGCAAAATTTTCCAACCGGCGTGCCAATTATAATGGTTTTTAATTCCCAGTTGCATTAACAGAATCTGCATATTTTCCAATGTTCTACTTTTGCTCAAATTTCCGGCAATCACCGGCCTAAAACCAACTTCTTTCACCAGTGCTTCCGTCTGGCTTAAAGCTGCCTCATCGTCACCCGCTAAAAAGCAATCAGCCACGTGATTTGAAAATACAGGCTGGCCAAAATTGGCTGCAAAGGTGGTGTTAAATGCCTTCACGACTTTCGAATAGGGTAAAAGAGCTTGCAGTTCTTCTGCTGCACTGGTATGCTCGGGCAAAAGTGATCCCTGAAAATCAGGTGTTATCGGATTTGAGATGCTGATAACGATCTTTCCCGTAGTCACCGGTGCGATTTTGGCCGCCAAATCCTTCTCTGCGCTATAAGGAACCGCCAGAACAATGATATCAGCTTCCCAACTGGCATCGACGGGACATAAAATCCAGTCGCTATCCACTTCTTGATTTATCTTTTTCAATTGATGATATAAATCTTGAAGCTTGGCCTGGTTTGTTCCCATTAGTAATAAACGATAAGAACTCCCTGCCAAGCTCTTCGCTAAGGCAGAGCCCATTTGTCCGGTGGCTCCAACAATAGCAATCGTTTGTTTTGTATTCATATTTCCTTCGTTTTGTACTACAAAGGTAGAGACAAATGGAGCCCTATTCTGTTGATATGAAATAAGAAATAGGATTGATATAGATCAAGAGGGGGGAGGTAGTTGTACGTTCTATGTGATAAGTTATACGATTTAAGTAGAAGCCTCCCCTCATGAGTCTTACGTCCTGATACTTATATCCCGTTTCTACGTATTACCTACTTTGACAATCAACTTTTCTTCAGTAATTGTTTTCTAACCCGACTTAAGGTTTCAGGAGTCATGCCAAGAAAGGAAGCCAGCATATGCTGAGGTACTCGTTGGCCGATATGTGGATGTTCGGCAATAAATCCCAGGTATCGCTCTTCTGCCTGTGTTGTCAGTGTACAGGCAATTCGACGTTGCATGCTGATTAGACTATTCTGCATCAGGATACGCATATAGCGTTCCATTGCCGGAATCGCTTGTAACATCTCTTCCATCGCCGGTTGCGTAATAAGCAAAACTTCTGCTTCCTCTAATACATCAATATCGTAGCTAGCGGGAGTACCCGTTAAAAAACTGTAGCTGTCACTAATCCACCAGCCTTCCGGCGCAAATTGAACGATATGCTCGTTCCCTTTGTCGTCCACCTGATAAGATCGCAACATGCCCTTTTCTACAAATACGATGTATTTGCATGGATCTCCTTGTTGGAGTACATACTGTTTTCTGCGGTATTTTTTTGGAATGAAAAAAGTTTTTAATTGTTCCATTTCCGCTTCCTGAAGCGAAATTTTTCTGTTAATGTGTTCAAATAAAATCTCGAACATAGCGTTATCGGAAAACCGAAGCAATATATTAAAATTCGGTGAAGAACTTTCTTATATTTAAGCCATATTTAAGGAAATACATAATTACAAAAGGAATGAAGAAAGTCAGCCGTGTTTTACTACTCTTAATAATCAGTTTAGCGGTTTCATCTAATCTACAGGCCCAAAGCATTTTTGACAAAGTTAAAAAGGCAGTAGAGCAGCAGAAAAATGCGGATAGTAGCACCACGAATAAATCAACGAGCAGCAATAATAGCGCGGTGGAGAAACTAAGTAGCACTGATGTTTCGGGTGCATTAAAGCAAGCGCTTAATATAGGTGTCGAAGAAGGTATAAAAAAATTAGGAGCGGAAGATGGTTTTTATAAGAATAATCTGGTAAAGATTTTACTACCTGAAAAACTACAAAAAGTAGAATCCACTTTACGAATGATGGGTATGGGAAGCTTGGCTGATCAGGGAATTAAACTATTGAATAGAGCGGCCGAAGATGCCGTGACTGAAGGCGTGCCTATTTTTGCTAATGCGATTACATCCATGACTTTTGATGATGCAAAGAAGATTCTTTTAGGTACGGATACGGCGGCCACCAGCTATTTAAAGGGAAAAACATCTGCACAATTGTACCAGGCGTTTGAACCAAAGGTTGAAAATTCGTTAGGAAAGGTGGGTGCCGATAAAGTATGGAATCAAATCATTACCAAATATAACAGCATCACTAAACAAAATGTTACCCCTGATTTGAATCAGTATGTAACGGAAGAAACGCTTAATGGTGTATTTAAAATGGTTGCCGAAAAGGAAAAAGGTGTGCGCGATAATGCGGCGTTCAGAAGTACGTCCTTGTTGAAGAAGGTGTTTGGTGCACTGGATTAACCCATTTTCTGCTTCTTTGCAAGCCTATAAACTATGGTCTAAACAACCGTTTAAGAAGGCAACAAACAGGGGGAGCGACTGTGAAATTCTTTTCAGTGCTTGTTTTGGCGTATATCCAAAATGCTTTTTATAGGTACTGATAAAATGGGATACGCTGCGGTAGCCCAATATGGAGGACATCTCATTTACAGAATAATCTTCGAGTAGCATTTTTTCAGCTTGTTGCATACGTAAATGGATGACATAAGCGTAAATGGTTGTCCCATATAGATTTTTGAAACCCTGCTTCAATTTAAGCTCGTTCAACGAGAACATCCGGGAAAGTTGTTTGATAGTAGGCGGATTGTCGAAATGTGTGGTTAGGTATGCCTTGACTTTTTCAAGCGTTGTATATAACGTGTTTTCTAATCCTTTATAAGTAGTATCCAGTTGAGTATGTTCTACGTAGGATAGAAATAAAAGCTCTTTCAGTTTTAGCTCTATAAAATAACGTTGATGTAAACCGTCATAAGTTGATCGAAACAACTCTTGCAATATTTTCAGAACCGGGAGGCTAATGGCACAAATTTCGTCATTCGAACCGCTTTCATCCCTTTTCAACACACGTTGGACGAGGGAATCTTTAGCCGCCCAGTGTTCTTTTTCTACGAGTTTGCGAAAAAAGTCGCTCGATAGGTAAATGGCGACATAATTAACCTCATTCCCTCCCCGCATGTCAAAGTTGCGATGATAGTCTTTAAAATAGTTCCTTCGCATTATCCCTATATCAAGGTCGCACGAGGAGTCTTGTAAAGGCTCCATCATGCGCGATTTCCCGTTCAAGAAGAAGCTAAGTTGAATATGCTCACCCTCAACAATAAATTGATCAGTAACTTTTTTCCGAATCGAAAAATAGGTTTCCAGCATCAGGAAGCCTGAGCTGTAGCGAGATTTACTTTGGATATCGGCGCGTTCACTTGTTTCATTGACTTGGCTTTCTGTTACTAACTCTTCCTGATTGTAAGCATTATCCAGCCTTATATCACAAACTACGGTTTCTGACTCTATTAATTTAGAATAAATATACATAATTCTTTTTGCGCTATTTTTATTCCGTTTTCCGTCATCCAATCTCTTACGACCTTTCTATTTTTGAGCGAAATTATTTAAAATAAGTCTAAATACCAATTCCGATACAGGAATATGAAATGGTAAAGATGCTCAACCAAATCAAAGATTAAGGATATACGTGAAAAGATTTTTATTTTACCTTTCGTTTTTTTTCTTCTTTTTCCAAGCGGCACGAGCACAAGAGCCAAGTGCTCTCTTGTCGGGCCATGTAAAAGATAAAAACGGTCGACCCATAGCGCAGGCCGGTATTTATGTAAAGCATACCAAATTCGATACCATAACAAGCGAAGATGGCTCATATTTTTTGCATCTATATCCGGGCGATTATGAGATCACCTGTTCGGCTTTAGGCTATGAAACGCAATCGATCAAAATTCACGTTGGAAAAGGAAAACAACAAAATCTATCTTTTACCTTAAAACCTGATGCGCGGATGGCACTCAACGAAGTGGAGGTTATTGGAAAATCAGCCATCAAAGAAGTGCGAGAAACTCCTTACAACGTGGTGGCACTAGATGCGAAGTCTTTATATAATTCAACCCTCGATTTAGGTCATATGTTAGATAGGGCTTCGGGGGTTAAAATACGAGAAACCGGCGGTACCGGCTCCAATATGTCGGTTTTCCTCAATGGATTCACCGGGCGACACGTGAAGCTGTTTATGGACGGTGTGCCGATGGAGGGTTTTGGCTCTGCTTTTCAATTGAATAATATTCCCGTTAATATTGCCGATCGTATTGAGGTGTATAAAGGGGTAGTGCCGATTGAATTTGGAGCAGATGCTATGGGCGGTGTCATTAACATTGTCACCAATCAAAGTGCAAACAGCTATTTAGATGCGTCCTATTCCTACGGCTCTTTTAATACACATAAATCGAATATTAGTTTAGGGCATACCACACCTAAAGGCCTCACATTCCAACTGAATGCTTTTCAGAATTACTCGGATAACGATTATCGGGTTTTTACGACGGTGCAATATCCCAACGGTAACCAAGAGGACCAATGGGTACGCCGCTTTCATGATACCTATCATAATGAAACCATTATGGCGAAGATCGGCTTTGTGAAGAAACCCTGGGCCGATCGCTTATTGTTGGGTTTAACATTAGGGCAGGAGCACGCGGATATCCAGCATGCCAATATTATGAAAATTGTCTATGGACAAAAGGAGCGAAGGGCATCGACCATACTGCCATCTTTGACCTATGAGAAAAAAGATCTGTTTGTTGACGGGTTGAACCTACGCTTGACAGCAAATTACAACAGTAATTACAATCGAAATATAGATACCGCTGCTCGTCAATATAATTGGTTGGGCAACTCGTGGGCAAAATCTTCAAAAGGAGAGTCGGGTGTGCATACACTAGGCGAGTTCCGTAACAAAAATGCCTCGGCTACGGCCAATTTAAGTTATCGCATCAATGAGATGCACTCCTTTTCGGTTAGCGATGTAATAGCTGGTTATAAAAGGCAAAACACAGATGAGGTGGCTATTCTTGATCCGATATCGGCAGCCGATACGATTAAAAGGGAGAACCGAAAAAATATCTTTGGTGCTTCTTACCGCTTTAGTTATAAACGCAGATGGGTAACCTCAGTTTTTATGAAGCATTACACCCAAAACATTACCGGGCCGGTTGATACCTCCAGGACTTCAGGTACTTCTTCTTACGCTCGTTTTGATAAAGCTTATCATACTACCGGATACGGTATTGCCAGTACTTATTTTTTACATAAACACTTGCAGTTGAAAGTGTCCTGGGAAAAAGCCTACCGCTTGCCTACCGAGAACGAGTTGTTTGGCGATGGGGTGCTGGAGACGGGAAATGCTTCGTTACGGGCAGAGAATTCGTATAACTATAATCTGGGTTTGACGTTCAATAAGCAACTCACGAGTGATCATAATCTGTATGTAGATGTAGCAGGTTATTATCGGGATATTAATGATTATATCCGTCGGTTAATTGATCAGCGCTTGGGAGGGGCGGCTTACAGCAACCACGGCAAAGTGCGTAACGTTGGTGTAGACACCGAGCTTCGTTATTATTATCGAGACATTTTTTCGCTTGGCGGAAATGTAACCTATCAGAATATGCGCAATAAAGAACAATTGGTTTCCGAAAATAGCACACAGCTAAGTAATGTTTATGACGATCGGGTACCGAATGTGCCTTATTTCTTTGGAAATGCTGACGCTGCTTATTTTATTCGTGATTTTTGCGGCAAGGGTAATGTGCTTTCCTTAGGCTACAGCCTAAACTTCATTGGCCAGTTTTACCTGCATTGGGAAAGCCAGGGCGATCGTAATACGAAGCTCGAACTACCTCAACAACTTTCGCACGACTTTAATATGAGCTATATGATGAAGAACGGACGCTACAATATCGCATTTGAAGCACGCAATTTCACCAATGAAATGCTTTATGATAACTATAGCTTACAGAAACCGGGCAGAAGTTTTGCGCTCAAGTTGCGCTATTTCTTAGTAAAAAGACATTAATAGAAATATATACACTCAATTTTCATGAACATGATTCAATTCAACACCTTTAAAAAAAATAGTTGGTTGCTTGGTCTGGCGGTGTTTGGCCTTACAGCTTGCAGTAAAAGTGATGGTCCCGATACCGGGGGCGGTGATTTTAATGGCCAAAAGTATTTTATTGCTGCTACAACCGGTACAGCGACCTATTTGTTAACAGCGGATGATTTAACCAACCATAGTGATACCATTACTACTACAGGTAATGGTGTGGAGCTGCTCACGACTTATACCACTTGGGTAAATTATGGTACAAAGGCCACCGTTGGTCTTTATTATGCGCAGGGGAATCCGGGCGTTGGCGTTACCTATGGTTTAGCATCGGATGGTTCCTTGGCACCTGTTGGGAATGAATTTTTGATTAATTCGCGGTTTACTACTTATGGGACATATGACCATTATGTGTTAACAGGCGTAAGTGGACAGACTTTAGATGATGGTAGTATTGGTTCTACTTTCAACTTTATCGATATGAACAATCGCAGTCAACTCACCCAAAAATCCATCAATACAACCAATTTTACAGGAAATGGAGATATAGCCACTTTTTCGGGCATTGTTGATTTAGGAAACGGTGAGTTCTTAACAGGGGTAGTAGCTTCGGGGCTGAAAGAAGAAGGTTCAGGTGGAGGAAGTAGCACTGGCAAGGTAAACTTCCCGGACAGCGTTTGGGTGGCGGCGTTGGATGCCGATTTGAATGTAAAGCGAATTTATCGGGATGATCGTTTAAGTTACAGTTCCGGAAGATTTAAATCCCAATACTATTCACAAATAGCCAAAGATGGAGAGGGGAATGTATATGTGTTCTCCGGTTCTTATGATGGTACAACAACCAAACCGGCTGGCGCTTTACGCATTAATCGGGGTGCCGAAACATTTGATCAGGATTATTATTTCAATATCCAAGAAAAGTCCGGTGGTTATCGCTTTAGAAACGTATGGTATATTACAGAGGATTACTATTTACTCGAATTCTACAATAGTGTTCAATACGATACCAATACGCCTGCAACGCAATATGCGATCGTAAAAATGGGAGATCGATCCTTCACCTGGTTAACCAATGGTTTCCCATCGAAAGATCAAATAACAGCCACAGGTCTTCCTTTTGCCGATGGAGGCAAGTTGTATTTTCCGGTGACAACCGATACAACGGCTCCTACAATTTATGTGATTGATCCAACGACAGCCAGCGCAACGGCTGGTCTAGTAATACAGGCAGAATCTGTCAATTCGGTAACAAAATTAACACTTTAATAGCTTTGTCGACATCTCCGGTATTCGTTGAAAACGAATACCGGAGATCACTTTTACCTTAACCATTGAGCTATGATTGCTAAACAAAGGACTGTACAGAAAAAATACACCCTGCGAAAATTTATTGGTGATATTCATTTATGGTTGGGTATCGCTAGTGGATTGATACTGTTTATAGTATGTCTTACGGGTACGATTTATACCTTCAAGGATGAAATAACCCGCTTTTTGAATAGGGAGGTTTACCACGTCGTACCGAAGGCCGGGCAACAACTGATCCCGGTAGATCAGTTGATTGCACAGATTTCGAGGGAAACCAAGTCGCGTGTTACAGCCGTGACCATACCGAACAATCCGCAAGAAGCCTGGACCTTTGCAACTCAACCGGTCAAAATAAAAAAAGAATTAGCGAAAAAGCCTAGGCAGGACAGAAAAGAAGGTAAAAGTGGCGAGGGCAAGGCCGGTGGACATGGCCGCAATAGAGGTACCAACTATCTCGTGAACCCTTACACCGGCGAAATACAGGGGACAACACAACATGCATCATCCCAATTCTTTTTGATAATGATGCAAGCGCATCGCTGGTTACTCATTGAGGGAGGAGTTGGTAAAATGATTGTTGGAGTTGCTACGTTGGTTTTTCTGATACTCGAAATTTCCGGATTGGTCTTATGGGCTCCTGCTAAATGGAAGCAGATGAAAAAATGGAAAATGTGGAAACCGGGATTTACCATTAAAACTTCCAATTGGAAACGATTTAATCACGATTTGCACAATACCTTAGGTTTCTATTCATTTATCCTGTTAACCATTATGGCATTGACGGGCCTTTGCTGGTCTTTTGAATGGTATCGTGATGGGGTAAGCAATGTAATGGGTGCAAAGGTTTTCGGTGGAAGGAATGAAAAATTCCCGGGATCCGAGCTTAAGGGGCAAAACCAGCGGTCTTTGGAAATAGCGGATTATATAGCTTTGGCTAATGCGCAACTCTCCTATAAAGGAGACGTTCGGATTAGCTTACCGGCAGATGAGGCTGCTTCGGCTGTAGTTTATAAGAACAAAACCGGTTTTTTTGCGCCTGCTGCGACGGATAAAGTAGTGATTGATCAATATAGCGGTGAATTAATTAAAGTCGATCGATTTGGTGATAAACCACTGAACGAACGCATCGTTGCTTCCATTAAACCTTTGCATCTTGGAGATATCTACGGCACTTTTTCCAAAATTCTTTATTTTATCGGTTGCTTAATAGCTACCAGTTTGCCTGTAACCGGTACGATTATTTGGATCAATAAGCTTAAAAAGAAATCAAAAAAGACAAGCGCGAAAAAGAACCTTGACCAACCAGTTGAATTTAAGACGCGTGTTCGTGATATGCGCATAGAAATAGAAGAATAGATCGGAGTGATGGAAAGGAGGGGAGCCTAAACGACTATTATATGCTGTCTGGAACAAACAGAACATATTTAAAGTTGTTGTAGAATGAAATATACCATACATACATTATTTGTGTTTTTTTTCTTTATGATGGATTTGCAGGCAAAGGAGAACGATAGTCTTTTAATTGTTGGGAAAAAGAATAAAATTGTTTCCCGGCAATTGAAAGAAGAACGATCTATTTGGATTCATTTGCCGGAAAACTACCACGATAAACGCGCAATCAATCATCATTATCCCGTAATTTACGTGTTGGATGCCGAACTGAATTTTTTAACCGTAACCGGAGTACAGGCCGCCTTACATCGCGGAGGCCGTAGCCGTAAACCCGATGCCATTATTGTTGGGATTGAAAATACCGATCGTACCCGGGACTTGACGCCCACACCGGCAGTTAGCGAGCGTGGACATGCCACTTTAACAAATAGCGGTGGTGGAGAACGCTTTGTCTCCTTTCTTGAAAAAGAACTGCTTCCCTTGGTGGATAGCCAATTTCGTACGAGCAAAAGACGCGTGCTCATCGGCCATTCTTTTGGCGGGTTAACAACCATCAATATCTTTCTAAAACACACCCAATTATTTTCCGATTATTTAGCTATCGATCCAAGTTTATGGTGGGATGATTCCAAATTGTTGACAGAAGCAAAGGAGATTCTGCAAAGATCGCAATTTGATCACGTTGGTTTATTCGTCGCCAGCGCCGGAATGGAAAAAAACATAAATCCAAACCATGAAAAACGCTTGTCATTGCCTGATATGCTCAAAGAAACGACACAACCAACCTTACGATGGCATTATAGGCGTTTTGATGAAGAGAACCATGGGAGTGTAGTGTTACCCGCACTATTTTATGGTTTACGCTTCCTTTATCAGGATAACTATCAGCCCTAGTCTCTTAAGCGTCTAATTTCTTTATGCCAATTTTTTGTGCACTATAGATTCCATTATGTCCACTGAAAAAATAAGCCGTATAACAAGCGATGGCGAAGTAGAGTACATATTCTCCTCCGAACAGCTCAACGCCCATAATAGTACAAGCTAGGGGAGTATTGGTGGCACCGGCAAAAACGGCCAGAAAACCTAAGGCAGCAAAAAGACTGACGGGTGCATCTAATAACGTTGATAAGGTATTTCCCAAGGTTGCTCCAATATAGAATAGCGGTGTCACTTCGCCACCTTTAAAGCCGCTGCTTAGGGTGACGCTGGTATAAATGGTTTTCCACAGCCAACTCCAGGTATCAGCCCCGCCAGCTTGGAAAGCGGATGGGATGGTAATCGCGCCATTATATTCCGCATCAACACCTAAGCTCAAATAATCGGGTTTACCTAAAATAAATGTTAAGAGAATGATCGTTAGCCCACCCACCATAGGCACAATCCATGTTTTAGAAAAAACGCTAAGGAAAAGATGCTTCATCCTATGGACCATTTGCGCAAATAATAAACTGGCTAAGCCAAAGGCAATTGAGGCGATTACAACTTTTATTAACAGCAAAGGGTTCAACGAGAAATAGGCGTCAAAATAATTTGGAATATCAATTGCATCGATCCGGTAACTCGTATGATGGACCTGCCATGCCGAAACGGTAAGGTCGCCGATAAGGCTTGCCACTAAGCAGGGAAAAACGGCTTGGTATTGAATGCGTCCGATGGTTAACACTTCGAGCGCAAAGATGGCACCGGTTAGTGGTGTACCAAATACGGCACCAAAACCTGCAGCTACACCAGCGGTCAATAGAATACCAGTTTCTTTGTCGTTTAAACCAAACCATTTGCTAAAGGCTTGCGCAATACTTCCTCCAATTTGTACAGCCGTACCCTCTCTGCCGGCAGACCCTCCGAAGAGGTGGGTAACAACTGTGCTCAATAAAACCAAAGGTGCCATACGTTTCGGAATACCTCCTCCCGGTTCGTGAATTTCGTCGATAATTAAATTATTACCCCGTTCGGCATTTTTTCCGTACAGTTTATAAGCAAAATGGATAAGCAAACCTGCTAGGGGGAGGAAATAAAGTAACCAAGGATGCTCGAAACGAAAATGGATGCAAAGATGAAGCAACCAAAGAAACAGGGCAACCATGCTCCCTATCGCGATAGACACAGGGAGGATAATAAGGGTCCACCGCAGTAGATTTTTCAAAACGCGAACCTGTTCAAGCAAGAAAATTTTATCTATCATGGTATACAAAGCTATGTGTCTACAAAATAGGCTCTAATAGACCGCATATAAGTGTCTATCGCATTCCTTTTATTTTAGTAGACGCCATCAGCTTTTTTAAGGCGGTTCAGTCGGAAGGCATCATTTCCGTTTCGCAAAAATAGCAAAATATACGGTATTTAACAATCAGTGAAACCTCTCTTTTTTATTCCATTTCGATAAATGAGTTGCTAACAGAAAACGGTCTATCTTCTTCACGAACACCTCTTTCCTTATCTGGATTTGCACCCATTTCCAATACTAAGATGCCTCCATTGTTTATAGCTGAATAGGTGAGGTAATTTTTCGAATAGTCCTGCCCGTTTAAAGAGGCCTTTTGTATGTATACGTTGTCTGCGTTATTTTTATCCGCCTGAATAATGAATTCTTTCCCATTTTCTAAACTAATGGTGATTTTATTAAATGCCGGGCTTCCCAGGACATATTGATCAGTTCCGGGACAAACGCTGTAGAAACCGAGGGCGCTTAATACATACCACGATGAGGTCTGTCCTTGATCCTCATCACCAGGATAGCCGTTTTCTGTGCTGTTATATAGCCTGCGCATAACTTCCCGTGCATGATACTGCGCTTTCCAGGGCTGACCCGCGTAATTGTATAGATATACCATATGCTGAATCGGTTGATTGCCGTGAGCATATTGTCCCATATTCGCCATTACCATTTCGGTCATCTCGTGAATCAAGCCGCCATAAGTGCCTACATTCACGCGGTTCGGTTCCGTAAATACGGAGTCTAATTTAGCAATAAAGTTGGCATCTCCACCTAAGAGTTTAATCAGTCCTTCTGTGTCATGGAAAACCGACCAAACCCAGTGCCAGGCGTTTCCTTCAGTAAAAGGACCACCCCATTCGGCGGGATCAAAATTGTTGTTCCAGTTACCATTTTTATCTCTTCCGCGCATAAATCGGGTTTTGGAGTCGTAGACGTTCCGATAGTTAAACATTTGCCGTTTAAAAATGTCCGCGTAAAAGGGTTGATTGGTCATTTTTGCAAGTTGGTAACCACAGAAGTCATCATAAGCGTATTCCAACGTTTTGGCAGTAGCTTCTCTTACCTCCGGATAGGGGACATAACCCAACTGGTAATATTCCTTCCAGCCATCCCTGCCATTGGCTGGCCCCCATGGTCCCTTGTTAGTAGCCTCATGTAAATAAGCCTCCAGTGCTTTTTTAGGGTCAAATGTACGAATACCCTTAGCCCAAGCATCGGCTAGTAGCGAAATGGCATGATTGCCGATCATACTTCCTGCTTCACTGGGAAAAGACCAGGAGGGTAGCCAACCACACTGTTCGTAAGCGGCAAGTAGCGCCTGCATATACTGGCCATGCATTGTTGGATAGAGAAGCGCATTTAAAGGGAATTGTGCCCTAAACGTGTCCCAAAAACCGGTATCCGTAAACATATGGCCCGGATACACTTTTCCATCATACGGACTGAAATAATAAGGTTTACCATCCTTATCATACTCAAAATACTGACGGGAAAAAAGACTTGCTCTGAAGAAGCAGCTATAAAAGGTAGCTTTGTCTTCTTCACTGCCTCCTTCCACCTTAATTCTTCCCAAATGTTTATTCCAGACAGTAGCCGCACGATTTTTGGTTACTTCCAGCTTTTTATCATCTCCCAGTTCTCTGTCTAAATTAAGTTCAGCCTGCTCTTGACTGATATAAGAAGAGGCCACTTTAACTTGTACAGTTGCACCTGATTTGAACACCAAATAAGCACCTTTTCCATCGCCTTCTGCTTCCAAAGTCCGTGCATCGGTCGTGTTTTTCCTGTTCTCCCACGTACCATAATCAAGAAACGGCTGATCAAACTCGGCCACAAAGAAGCTTTTAAAACCCTCTTTAAATCCGCGACCATTATGTACATAGCCAATGATTTTCCTTTCTTTGGGTAGAATTTTAACCAAGCTATAACCCGTATAACCATCAAGCACTAGAAACGCCTTATGTCCCTTTGGGAACGAAAAGCGCAAATGCGCGCCTCTCTCGGTTGGAGCCATTTCTGTTTGGATATGATTATCCATTTTTACCTGATAGTAATAGGGCTTGGCAATTTCATTTTCATGTGAAAATCCCGTCGCTCGCTTTTCTTCGTCTACCTGTAGACTGTCAATCGTTGGAAAAAAAGAAAATACAGCATAATCATTTGTCCATGAACTGCATTGGTGCGCTTGTTGAAAGCCTCTTAAGGTTTTCTTAAAATACTGGTATTTCCAACCGTCTCCATTTTTTCCGGTTTGTGGCGTCCAAGTATGCATACCAAATGGCAATGCTGTTGTTGGATAGGTATTCCCTCGAGTAAGCTCATGCTTGGAATTAGTCCCTTGTAAAGTATTGACATAGTCAGCCAGTTGTTTTTCTGCTGCTAGGCCCGATGAAGAGCATAAAAGAAGTAAGGTAACTGTTTTTAGTTTCATGACGGTTTTTTTGGTTATAGCTATTTCTATCGGTTTCAAATATAATTAAATCGTTTTAGCTTTCTTAAGAATTTTTTACCTTACATTTTATACCGGTAGTTATCCACCACCACCTAACTTGAAACTTAGCGCGCGGATTTGTGTAATCGAGGTCACTTTGAAAGTGTAGCGGCTTAAACTGTTCTTTTCTTTAAGGTAATGACGCTGATTTCAGGCCAAATACCTACTCTTCCTGAAAAGCCTATAAAACCAAATCCGCGATTTACGTTAATATATTGCTTTCCTTTATTATATAGGCCTGCCCATTGATTGTAAATATATTTAACAGCGCTCCACCTGAAACCGGGAATTTCGATGCCGAATTGCATGCCGTGTGTATGGCCCGCTAAGGTTAGATGAACCGGCATGGGGTGCCGTAAAATTTCAGCTTCCCAATGAGTAGGATCATGTGATAATACGACCGTGAAGCTATCACGATCTACGGTAGACATCGCTTTTTCGAGATTGCCATAGCGCGCGAAATTCTTACCCCAGTTTTGTACACCAACCAAGTTGATGAATTGACCATTTTTCTCCAATTTGACATGTTCATCAAGCAATAAACGGAAACCCATTTCTTTTTGCATGGTCTTTAATCGGTTCAAATTGGCTGCCTTTGCATCCGGAGAAGGCCATTCGGTATAGTCGCCGTAGTCGTGATTACCTAATATGGAATAGACACCAAAGGGAGCATTTAATCGGGCAAATAAACTTTGCCATTCATCCAATTCGATGGACTCATTGTTTACCAAATCACCGGTGAAAACCAATAAGTCGCTTTTCTGCTCATTTGCTAGTTCTATTCCTCTTTTAACCGAGGCGTGATCCGTGAAGCTGCCACAATGTATATCGGATAGTTGTGTAATGGTAAAGTTATCAAAGGCCTCGGGTAAATCTTCGAAATATAAGGTATGATGATGCACTTTATATTGATATTTACCTCGAGACATCCCGTAAATGATGGCAAGGAAAGGGACGGCGCTAACGCCAAGTATAATTTGACCAATGAATTTTCTTCTTTCGGGATAAGGGATGTTGTTCTTGAAATTCCATGCATAGCTTCCTAAACGAGTGATATCCTCCAAGAGGAGGAAAGGAAGTACTAATAACTTGGGAACCAAGCTAAGTAAAACAAAACCGACGAGTACAAAGATGTATTTGGCCGGTAGCAGTTTTGGGTTTATAAATATTAAAAAGAGTACGATTAAAATCAACACAAGATCAAACAGCCAATAAGCCCAATGAACTCCATTTCGAGTGGCACTTGATAGATTTTGCGTAACTGACTTTAGCGATTGAAAAAAGTAAAAATCTAAAATCAACCAAATTGGTATAATAAATAATATTCTACTGAACATTCCTATAGTTTTTAATGCATTAGACGTACAAGGTAGGAAAATGTTGTAGCATGTGTTAAGAAATTTTTATGAGTACAGCTATAAATGAAATTAGCCTTACATTCATTTATTTCCAGTCGTGTTCTATTCGTTTTCCATTCCTGTGATATTCGTGCGCTATCCGTGCTATGTACGCTCTATAGAAAAGCAAGGAAACACGGGTATACACCAAAGGGATACCGAATGACAGGTGGATCTAACGTGGACTAAAGGTGGATTTCACGTGGATTTGACGTGGAATGCAAGGCCAAAAATTTACTGAGAATGTTTAGGAGGAGAAGGGTATCACAAATTTACGAAAAAACGATGGATTTTGTCGTTATATGGTGTTTTCGTTAAATTGTTTTCTCTCCATGTAAATAGTATCATGAAGCTTATACTGAATGAAATAAATTACTTCCTATTTGCGCTTTAGCGAGGAATTATTTATGTTTGGATAATGACAAGGTCTGTTTAATAAACCAATATAAAATATTTATGCGAGTCTTTCACACAACAATCAGTTAATTGAGATGTTCGGTAAAGCCAACGTTGGCACTGCTGTTTGTAAAAGATTTCGTTATGATCGTCGGATACTAAAAACACATATATGACAGAGAAAAATTATGATGCCATTGTTATTGGGTCAGGCATTAGCGGTGGTTGGGCCGCTAAAGAACTTACAGAGAGCGGATTAAAAACGCTGATGTTGGAACGTGGCCGGAATGTAGAGCATGTAAAGGATTATGGCTTTGCGGCAAAGGATATATGGGATTACCCATACCGTAATAATAGAAGTCAAAAAATGCTTCATGAGCATCCTATACAGGCTCGTTATTGGCCTATGACGGAAGGTAATGTCAATTTTTTAGTCAATGAAATTGATAATCCTTATGTAGAAGTCAAACGTTTTGATTGGGTTAGGGGATATCAGGTAGGAGGAAAATCATTGATATGGGGACGGCAGAGCTATCGTCTGAGCGATGTAGACTTTACAGCTAATCTTCGCGATGGGATTGCGGTCGACTGGCCCATCCGTTATAAAGACCTCGCTCCTTGGTACAGTTATGTGGAACGCTTTGCCGGTATAAGCGGTAATCGTGATGGGATTTCTATTTTACCCGATGGCGAATTTTTGCCACCGATGGAACTGAATGTTGTAGAGAAGGATGTAGCAGCTCGTATTAAAAAGCACTATAGCGATAAGCGCGCGATGATTATCGGTCGAGTTGCCAACATCACGAAACCGCTGCCCGGAAGGATTAACTGTCAATACCAAAACCAATGTAGCAACGGATGTAATTTTGGAGGCTATTTTAGTACACAGTCGTCTACTTTACCTGCGGCGGTCAAGACGGGTAATTTAACCGTTCGGCCGTGGTCGATTGTCATGGAGATCCTATATGATAAGGAATTGAAAAAAGCCAAAGGTGTTCGGATTCTAGATGCCGAAAACGGACAGACTTATGAGTATTTCGCTAAAGTCATTTTCGTAAATGCATCGGCACTTAACTCCGCTTGGGTATTAATGAACTCTGCGACGGATATCTGGGAAGGCGGATTGGGTAGCAGTTCGGGGGAATTAGGGCATAACGTAATGGATCATACACTAGGTAACGGAGCTAGAGGGATTGTAGAAGGCTATGAGGATAAATATGTCTATGGCAGACGAGCAAATGGCGTGTACATACCGCGTTTTCAGAATATCGGTGATGATAAACGTTCATTTATTAGAGGATATGGTTACCAAGGTGGAGCAGGTCGGGATGCATGGCAACGATCTATAGCTGAATTGAGTATTGGGGCGGGGCTGAAGGAAGAATTATGCGAACCGGGAGTTTGGTCGATTGGCCTTACCGGTTTTGGTGAGATTTTACCTTATCACGAGAACAGGGTATATATCGATAAAAATCGGAAAGATAAATGGGGTTTACCGGTTTTGGCAATCGATGCAGAAATTAAAGAGAATGAAAAATTGATGATTGATGATATTATAAAAGAAGGAAAAGAGATGCTCGAAGCTGCGGGGGTTAAAGAAGTAACGGGATACCGTAGTGTATTTGCCATGGGACAAGGCATTCATGAAATGGGTACGGCCCGTATGGGACGAGATCCCAAGACCTCCGTGTTAAACGCTCATAACCAAGTTTGGGATGCACCTAATGTTTTTGTAACAGATGGCGCTGCCATGACTTCCTCGGGTTGCGTTAATCCCTCGCTTACTTATATGGCCATGACGGCGAGAGCGGCTGCTTTTGCTGTAGAAGAGTTGAAGAAAGGGAACCTTTAGGCGTTCATCCATCCATTGTAATTCCCTTCCTTTTTGCTACCTTAGTGATGCAAACAGGAAGGAGAAAGAGAATCATCTGATGGTAGGTGGGGGTATTGTCTATTTCCGCTAATATTGGGCGTTCCTAAGCAATGGTATCGTAATTAATAAATGAAAACACATACCACAAATTACAAAAATACATTCATTGAAGTAGCGGATGATTGTACTGCAAAAAAGGGCGAAATTCCTCCGGAGAAAAAATCCGGCAAAACGATTGCCAACATGCAGTTTGATCTGATTATGAAACATCCTTATCAATACACCTCTGATGATATCTTGTTCCAATGTTTTGTCTGGAAGAATGATTTAAAAGGCGATCTGACTGCTGCGAGAGCGGATTTTTTTTCCAAGGGACAGGCCTGCTTGCGATCTTCTCCTTTAGCAAAGCGCTATGGATGGGGCATTCATAGTAACGAAGAAGGAAAGGTGACTTTGTATGGTGTCGACTCGGACGACTATGCTTATTTCTGCAAGGATAAGCAATTAAAAATAGTAAAAGCAATGCGTTCGAAAAGAGTGTAGTTTGTTCATCAATAGTAGATTATGGTTAAACAAAGCAAAACACTTCGTACCTGCGACCAAGGACATCAGTATTATAAAAGTAGCGATTGCCCCGTATGTCCCCTATGCGAACAGCAACGCGCGGTAACCGAAGATTTTCTTGCTGCAATTGCTGCACCTGCCCGAAGGGCCTTGGAAAACCAAGGCATTACAACCTTGCGTAAATTGGCAAGCTTTAGTGAAAAGGAAATTCTTAGCCTGCATGGTATGGGACCTGGATCGATCCCGAAACTTAAACAAAAGCTCGAAGAGAAAGGGCTGGCTTTTCGAAAATAGAAGGCCGTTGTTGCCAACATATCCCCGGTAAAATAATTATAAAACGGATAGCCTATTGAGATTGGTAATATCGATTTCTTTTTCCATAAAGATGCTTTCAAGCGCATCGAAACCATGTTTCTCCCGATATTTACATTCGGCATCTGAAATGGGGATTAGCAATAAGAAATGAACCTTTTTGTTGGAGAGTTTCATTTGCTCAAGCTTTTCTTGCCACATCACCGGCTCCACAAAAAGCAAATGTTTTAAATGGGTGCCCTTATGGTACATATCAATCATGTTCTTAAACACGGTGCCGGGTTGACAAGTCCACTTGTTCTTGGTAACGAAGAAGCCTGCCGTCGATAATATATTTGCCCATTTATCGCTACTTTCGTTACCTGCTATCATCAATTCAATTGGGATGTTTTTTAACACGCCCTTGATCATTTCTATTTCATTGGGGTAATCTGATAAGCCTATCGTACAGTAAATCTTACTTTTTGGATCCATTGGGTCGATGCAGTTTAGGATATGGAGACTATTTTCTCTATTGTCATCGTAGTAAGCATAAACCTGTGGATCAATGCCAATGGCTGCAGCTACAGCATGCGCTAGCTGAACGTTATCTTGACTGGGAAGCATTTGATTATGTATAGGGTAATCTGACATGTGTTTTTCGTAGTGTAAAGAAATAATATTTTCTACAAAAAGCAAAACGAAGAAACCGCTTTCTCGCCAGAAATCTATAATAAGCTATTTGGGTCCGTCCGGTCGATAAAAATTAACAGCGTTTTATCTCTTTCTGATAAAGCTTGTTAAATCCCGAGAAATCTTGAATTAAGATAATCGACGTGATGAGGCGATCAACCAAACTAATAATATTGACATAAGGCCTGTGATAGGTCTCACCGGATTTGACAAGCGTGAAGATGTTTTCTCCCACGACAATTACCCTGTCATCTCGCATAACGAAAACGGAAGGGGTCAATTTTTGGAAAATAGCTACTGAAGGCAGCAGATTCTTATAGAAATTAATGACATTCTGTTTGCCTTTGAAAATTCCGCTTATGGGTGTGCCTTCCGGAATGGTGGAGTGGAAGATTACATCTTCTGCCAAACTATTAAATATCGGCAGCATATTGCCGGTCCGGTCAGCTTCGGTATAAATGTTTTTCACGATATTCAATGCTTCAATTTTATCCATGGCTGTATCAATTAAAGGGTCCCGTTTCCTTCCAATAACGCTTTACAAAATAAATAATCGTATTTAAGGAGCTATGCGCTAAAACACGACAAATAAAGGGTAATTTGCGTATCGCTTCAGAGCAAAAATACTAATAAAATACGCAGTATTACTAATTAATTTAGTTTTAATTTTTTGTTAAGGATTTCATTAAAGTCAACTGGAGAAATATTACTAATGCCGGAAATTGATTAAGTTTGAGTAATAAATTCTAATCCGCTTAAACTCAATCGATGAATAAAAAAATGGCATATTGCTTGTCTTTGTTTTACTGAAGTTTATATTGCAATATGCTTTGGTAAATTCAACGTACGAATTGCATCGTGACGAATTTTTGCACCTCGATCAGGGAAACCACTTAGCATGGGGATTTTTATCTGTTCCACCGGTCACCTCTATCATATCAAAAATAATTTATTTTCTGGGTAACACCCTATTTTGGATTCGATTTTTTCCGGCTCTGTTTGGAGCCCTCACCTTGATATTTGTTTGGAAAGCAGTCGAAGAGCTTAAGGGAAATCTTTTTTCTTTGATATTGGCTGCTACGGCCATACTTTTTTCTGTTCTTTTACGCTTGAATATTCTTTATCAACCCAATTCATTGGATGTGCTTTGCTGGACGGCTTTTTACTTCATCTTTTTGAAATATATCAATTCGGCGGATAGCAAATGGCTTTATGCGGGCGCACTTATCTTCGCTTTAGGCTTTCTGAATAAATACAATATAATTTTCCTGCTGGTTGGACTTTTTCCTGCGTTGCTTTTGACCCCGCAACGAAGTATTTTCCTTAAACCATCCTTTTATATATCCACTTTATTAACCTTACTGCTTATCGCGCCAAATCTTTGGTGGCAATATAAGCACCACTTTCCCGTATATCATCATTTAAAAGAATTAACGGATACACAATTGATTAATGTCAGTAGAGTAGGCTTTTTGAAGGAACAGGTCATTTATTTTTTAGGTTCTTTGTTTGTTCTCTTTGCTGCCTTTTATGCATTGGTCTTCTATGCTCCTTTTAAAAAGTATCGGGTCTTCTTTTGGTCTTTTTGTATCACCTTAATGGTGTTTATTGCTTTAAAAGCTAAAGGATATTATGCTATTGGCTTATATCCTATCTATTTGGCTTTTGGATCCGCTTATCTGGGAGAGTTATTAAAAAGAGGAAGCACTAAGGTTAATAATTTACGCTTTGCCTGCGTTTTGCTCCCTTTTTTGTTTTTTATACCGATGTACCATACTGCATTCCCGAATAAGACTCCGGCCTATATCTTGGCGCATCAGGCGACCTATCGTGCTTTAGGCTTGCTTAGGTGGGAGGATGGTAAAGATCACCTTCTACCGCAGGATTTTGCTGATATGCTGGGATGGAAGGAATTGGCAAACAAGGTTGATCTTGCTTTTTCAAGGCTTCCGAAAGGAGAGCATACACTGGTGCTTTGCGATAATTACGGACAAGCAGGTGCCATCAATTATTACAAGAAGACAAAGGAGGTGACTGCCGTTTCCTTCAATGCCGATTATCTTCATTGGATAAATTTGGATAAAAAGTATGTTCATTTGATACGTGTAAAAAATTACAGAGAGGTAAAGGAGGAGTTAAAGGAAACCAGTCCCTTTTTTGCCGATACCTTTGTGGCTGATTCCGTAACCAACCCCTACGCGCGTGAATATGGGACGACTGTCTTCATTTTCAGGAATACCCATATTGATATAAACGAACGTATCAAGCGAGAAATTAACGAAAATGAAATTAGGGACTAATCATGGGGTCGTTTACTTGATGGACAGCCTATCAATATACTATTTTTGTTTCGACTGCAATTGTTCGATTGCTGTCTGCCTTTGGCAATAAGACATGATAAGTGACAGTAGCCGCTACGGCACTTATATCCTGATGAAAGGTGACAACTAATCGTTCCTCTCCCGTACAGCTTTTTTTTTAACTCATACGTTATTGAATGATTGCCTGATTTTAGTCCTTTTCTTCCTATTAACAGGTCATATTTCTCGAAATCGATGGCTGGATGACAGCTCCCTGTTACCTTTTCATCATAAGTATGCTTCGTTCGGATTAATTCATGTGTTTCCTTTAGATCGATATGAAATGCATAGCGAGTATCGGTACACCCGTAAACTTCTTCAAGGGAAGGTAATGGCACATACATAAGTAGCATGCATTCTTTGTCCTCCCTATCTTCTTTATCGCAAGCGAAAATTGAAAGGAAAAAAGAGATTAATATGATTCCTCGTTTCATAACAGGCTTTAATGAGGTTAGGCCTATACAACGATTTCCCTTCAAAAAACGCGACAACTATGTTCAAAATAGCGGTGCATAGGTTAAATCGATTTCCGGTAGGGGTCTTCTGCTCTAATGTTGTCTTATCATTAGCTGATGCGCAGCAATGAAATTTTTTAAAAAGATGACGATTTTCTTATCAATTTGCTTTTGGACCGGATTCGCTATCCTTTCCTTTGTCCTTTTATCCGCGATGGTTTTGATAGGTGTTTTTGTTTGGGTTTTAAATCTACTGCACGAGGCAACAGGGGATATTTAGTATATGCAATTATGGCGAGCTTCATTTATAAGAATAGCAACATCGGTAAAGGGTTTATCAAGGGCGCCTATCACATTTCTTTATTTTTATTAGAACGCACAGAATAGATTTTCTTCATGCGTTGCAGCTTATAATGATCCAATCGCTGGGTTGTAAAGATTATAAAATTCTGAAACTCTTGTATTTGCCTTGTGTCAAAAAATATTTATCCAAATAGCAAAAAACCTAGAAAGAAAAACGATGAGCTTCTGAAAGGCGCATTTGAAGAATGGTTCCCGGAGTTTTTACGGTTCCTTTATCCCAACAAATAAAGTTAAGGACTGATTTAGGATGATGTCTCAATTATGAATAAGCATCGTCCATTTTTCAGAGATTTCTGTCAAAGTCAAATATACTTTTCTACACTCATTTTCTTATACAAAACTAGATATAGGCGTTTAAGGAGGGCTTTGCCCAGTAGGTAGGCAGTCGGCCAAAGACTCTTCCCAAAAGAAGAAAATTTTAAAAATCAAAAAGAGGCCCTAAATACGCAGGCCTCCAATATAGATAATAAATCGACACATGCCGTCGAGCCCCGCGCTTATACCTCTCTTGAAGATGGCTTCGGTGGTTCGATTAATATTGGTCGGAACTTAATGGGTACTCGTTGCGAGCTCCATGGGGAAATTCCCAATCGAGTGCACCTTCAGTGCCGCTCAAGTTGGCTCGCAGGGGAGAGGACAGGGAGAGGAGAGAGGCTAGCTTTTTCTGAGACGAAAAGGTTTTATCCAGACATCACATTTAGGAATGTCCTGTTCTAATAAAAACGTGTTCATTTGGAAGGTGTTCTTTCGTAAACGAGCCGGTCTCTTCGACCTGTGTTCGACCGGTGCCCAGTAAGTTATTGAGTGTTTTTCGAGAATGCAGGTTCCCGAAGGGGGTAATACGCATGTCGGTAAAAATTTCGGAAATCGATCCAATCTTGCCCGAATAATTCTGAGACGCCAGCCTATCGGCAGGTAAGCGCTGTGGAATGATATGGTATGCGCCCTTCTCTTTCATTACCTTGTAAAGCTCCTTAAAAACAAGCGAGTAACTTTATGCAATCGATTGTGTTTCAGCAACATTTGCATCTGCTGGACTTTTTGACGAAGTTTATGTCAGGTTATCTCTTAGAACTCCGTCAACGGTATTGGGTGGAGTCATGTTGGCATCAATGAATAATGACATATTATGAACTTAAAAACACAAAAATTAAAAGGTATGCTATGTGGTGCTATCCTCATTGGAGTGACTTCTGCATGCGGCCAAAACCAACAAGAACAGGAGCGGAGAACTCCTTTGGATTTGGTCAACTTTAAGGAATTACCCGACCCGACGGCAGATACATTGTCTGATTGGTCTAAAGTAGAAAATGGATTACACGCTTCTTTTGTGACGATTGATAAACGTTTTCCGAAGTCCATAGCTCCTGACTTCGCCGTCGAAAAGCAAGCGTCTGTGACAGGGTGGAGAGGAGAGCGTGTCTCTGCTCAAATATTACTATGGACAAATGCTGAAATTGCCGGTGCGCAAGTGGACGTATCAGGTTTTCGTGCAGAAAGCGGCAGCGATTTGCCATCGGATATAGCGTCTACCCATTTTGTTCGTTATGTGATGACAGATGAGTACGCCGGGGGATGTGGTCATCGTAAGCCGGAAGATTTCGCCTCGTCTCTGTCGCCCGATATGTTAGATAATCTGAACTCTTTCGATCTCGAAGCAAAGAAGGTACGGCCAGTTTGGGTAACATTACGTATTCCGGAAGACGCAAAACCAGGTTACTATACGGCAAAGGTACAAGTGAAAGCTGCTGAAGTACCCACGCAAGAACTGAATCTCTCTTTACATGTTATAGATAAGCTCCTGCCTAAGCCATCGGAATGGACTTACCATTAGATCAATGGCAACATCCATCGGCAGTAGCACGTGTAGAAGGGCTCGAAATGTGGTCGGAGGAACATTTCAAAGCGCTGAAACCACAGATGCAGATGTTAGCAGACGTCGGGCAGAAAGTGATCACTGCGACCCTTAACAAAGATCCTTGGAATGTGCAGACATTTGACCCTTATGCAGATATGATTATATGGACAAAGCAAAAGGATGGTTCCTGGAAGTATGATTACAGCGTATTTGATAAATGGGTGCAGTTTATGCTGGATCTTGGTGTTAACAAGATGATAAATTGTTATTCCATCATCCCTTGGAATAATGAAATCCATTATAATGATGAAACAAGTGGTGAATTGGTAAATGTCGAGGCTAAACCGGGTACACCTATATTTGAGCAATTATGGACGCCGTTCTTAGAAGATTTCGTAGAACACCTTCGGGGGAAGGGGTGGTTGGAAAAAACAAATATAGCCATTGATGAACGTACGAGGGAAGAAGTGGACGGTGCTTTGACTTTATTACAAAAAGTGTCACCGGAATTAGGTGTTTCTTATGCTGATAACCAAAGAACTTATCGACGTTATCCGAATAGCGACGATGTTAGTATTGCAATGGGACACCCATTTTCGGAAGAAGATCTAAAAGACCGTCAATCACGGGGATTGAACACGACGTTTTATATCTATTGCGGTAATGCGTTTCCCAATCAGTTTACATTTTCTGACCCAGCGGAATCTGTCCTCGTGGCGTGGTTTGCAGAAGCAGCGAATTTTGACGGTATGTTACGATGGGCATTCAATTCTTGGGTAGAAAATCCATTGTTAGATTCCCGTTTCCGTACCTGGCCGGCGGGCGATACCTATATCGTCTACCCAAATGCTAGAAGCTCGATTCGTTACGAGCGACTGTTGGAGGGGCTTCAAGACTATGCGAAGATTCAAGTTGTGAAACGAGCACTGGAAAATAAGGGAGACCAAGCTAACTTAGATCGGTTGGAAACGGCCATCCAGAAATTGAAGATTACGAAACCTAACCAGACTTGGAATCAAGATCTCAACGATGCAAAAGGATTGCTTAATGAGCTTTCGGTTCAATTGGTACAATAGGAGGAAAACAACTTTTGTTCAAATAAGAGGCTTTCTGAAAAGCTTCACTAAAGAAGATTCCCGATACCCAGAAGTGTCGGGGATTTTCATTGTCGCCTTAAATATTATAATTTAAGAGTGCTTGTAACGAAGAAAGGACCTCAAGGCTCTTCCCTCAAACCGTCCGAGCCTATTTCCGGAAGATATTTTTTTCCAGCCCCCCTTTTAACCATCCTGTTCGACTTATTGCTTATTTACTGATCAACAACGAATTAGACGCAATAAAAAAAGGGAAAGATTCGTTTAATTTGAATCTTTCCCCTGAGGTAGCCCGTAGGGGAATCGAACCCCTGTTTCAAGAATGAAAATCTTGCGTCCTAACCCCTAGACGAACGGGCCTTTTTTATTCCGGAATGCGTGTCCGTTTTTCGGTCTGCAAAGATAGACAAGGATTTTATATTTCAAAAGACAAATTTTAAATATTTTGTTAGAGCTTGACTATCAGTAAATAAAAATTACAGCGCTTTCTTAGCCTTCTTATTTGTCAACAGTAGTAGGACGCTGCCCGCGATGCCGGATAATACGGAACCGGCTAAAATGGAAAATTTAGCTTCGGCTAATACATGCGTAGCATTCGCGAAAGATAAGATGGCAATAAAAATCGACATGGTAAAGCCAATTCCTCCCAGCATACCGACTCCTAAAATGTGTTTCCAAGAAGCACCGTGTGGTCGATTACTAATTCTTAATTTAACAGCTAACCAGGAAAAAGCAGTAATCCCGACTGGCTTTCCAAGAAACAAACCAAGCGCTATTCCTAATCCTAAAGGTGTAAATAAACCTTCTAGCATGCCATCTTCATATTTGATGTTCGTGTTTGCCAAAGCGAATATCGGCATGATCAGGAAATTCACCGGCTTTACTAATAGATGCTCTAATTTTTCTAAAGGAGACTCTGTAGCGTCCGGCGTGGTAGGTAAGGTAAAAGCTGTAAGAACACCGGCAATCGTTGCATGAATACCTGAATGGTGAATGAAATACCACATGAATATTCCCGGGATTAGGTAAAAAATAATTTTTTTGACTCCTAACTTATTGAAAATCAAAAGTAGGGCGAACAATAGACCGGCATATAGGAGGTATTGATATTGCAGGGAGGTTGAGTAAATATAGCAATAACAAGTATGGCCATTAAGTCGTCTACAATAGCCAATGCCGCCAAGAATATTTTCAATGAGGAAGGTACTTTATTGCCTAAGAGCGTGATGATAGCCAAGGCGAAGGCTATGTCAGTTGCCATTGGAATGCCCCAACCTCCTGCGAATTCCGAGTTTTTATTGAAAAAGGTATAGATCAATGCCGGTGCGATTACACCACCGAGTGCAGCAAATACAGGTAAGGTTGCCTTTTTGATCGATGCCAATTCACCTTCTACCAATTCCCGCTTAATTTCCAAGCCTACTAAGAGAAAGAAAATGGCCATTAATCCGTCATTAATCCAATGATAATAGGATATTCCAAATGAAGGGTTTCAGAATGGTAACCTACTTTCATTTCTAAAAAATTATTAAAAGCACCACTGAAGGTTGTGTTGGCAATGATAAGGGAGATGACAACACAAAGAATCAGAATTACCCCACCCGCAGTACCGGATTTTAAGAACTCTTGAAAGGATTTGAAGTTAATTATTTTAGCCATACTGGCGAAAATAGCAAAAAAAGCCTGTATTTGGCAGAAAAAATGGTAAAACTATAGGGGTATGAAAGGGCAAAGGTGTCATAGTTTTAAAATAATATGAGAACTATGAAGCTGTTTAAATTATTGGCGATTATCGCTATTATCGTAACAAGTGCATCAAGTACAAAAGCGCAAGTAGGGGATTGGACCATTGGCTTAAAGGCAGGAGCCAACTACGCTAATCTTCATTCGGATGCACAAGGACTAAATGACAAAAAAGGAAAGGTAGGTTTTACGGCGGGTGCATTCGCTCGCATAGGCCAAACAGTTTTTTTTCAACCGGAGCTCAATTTTGTACATTTTTCCAATGAATTTCAATACAACGGCCAAAGGCATAATCCAAAGCTGAGCCAGTTAAATGTGCCTTTGATGTTGGGATATAAGCTGCTGGACCAAGAAGCACTTGCGTTAAGAGTTTCTTTAGGGCCTGATTTTAGTTACAATCTGAATGAGCCGGATGTGTTTAAATCCGGCGACTTTAAAAAATTCAACATAGGCGGCGTTTTTAATGTGGGGGTGGACATAGGAAATATTACCTTGGATGCGCGCTATAGTAGAAGTTTTACCGATCTGGACAAGCGTCTTGGCCAAAAGACAGGCATATACTCATTAGCTGTCGGATTTAAGATTTTTTAGGTAACAATAAATTGTTTTGTAGACACTTATCTTTTTGTTGTTTTTTAAAAAAGTTATAACAGCTTAGAAAATTTTGTGTTTATGGAAAAAAGTATTAGCTTTGTGCTTTCATAATTTAGGTTTATAATTGGTTGACAGGCCTCTAATCTCCCCGATTATTGGCCTGTTACTTTTTAAAATTATTTAGTATTTTTATACTTTAATAACCATTTATAAACAGAACATGCGTCTCGTCTTTTTTGCCTTATTACTGGTGGGCTATATGCGTAGTGCTGCGCAAGAAGAAATTGTTCCTTCGCCTTCTCAAGTATTAAGCGAGGTGCATTTTAAAACCTTAATGGGTGGAGTGGTTGTTTTGCCCGCCTTGTTGAATGGTTTTCCAGATACATTAAATTTTATTTTAGATACCGGGAGCGGGGGTATTTCCCTGGATTCTTCCACGGTTGTTTCTCTTGGATTGAAACCGACGCCAAGCGCCACCCGCATCCGAGGCGTTGCAGGCATTAAACAGGTTAGCTATCTATATAATCAGCATCTTAAGTTCCCGGGATATACGGTTGATAGCTTAAATTTTCATATCAACGACTATTCTTTTCTTTCAAGTGTGTACGGGGTTAAAGTTGATGGGATCATTGGCTACTCATTATTTAGCCGATATATAGTGAAAATAAATTATGATGATAGCCTGATGCATATCTGCTCGCAAGGCACCATTCGTTATCCAAAGGGAGGTTTTCTTTTAAGGCCTAACATAAAAAGTTTAGTGGTGCAGCGGGCCTTATTAAAAGATAAGCACCAAGTGAATGCGCGCTTTTTGCACGATATCGGTGCGGGTGTATGTGTTATGCTTTCGAAAGAGTTCGTTGAAGATAGTACACTGTTAGCATGGAATCGAAAGCTATGGCCGAAAGAAGGACATGGTTTGGGGGGTAAGATACAGATGGATTTAACGGTTATTAAGGAGCTCCGTTTTGGTCCGTACAAATTTAAACATGTCCCTACCTTGATTTTTGATGATGTGTATGATGTGACTTCCTATCCCTACTTGGGCGGCTTGATCGGGAACGATATTTTCAGGCGTTTTAACATGATCTATAACTATGAAAAGGGAGATATTCACCTCATACCTAATAACAGTTTTCGGGATCGGTTTGATTACGCCTATTCGGGCTTGGACTTGCAATTAATTGATGGAAACATAGAAATCGGAGGCGTGGCGAAAGGGTCACCCGCAGAATTGGCCGGGTTAAAAGTTGGCGATTTGTTGCTCGCTGTAAATGGTGATTTCAGTGTGAATTTTGCCCAATATAAAAAGGCGCTGCAGCGGCCAAAAAAGGAAGTCATGTTGCTGGTACGACGAAAGGAAGAGCTGCTAATATTTAAGTTCAAGATAAAAAGTATAAAACAAGTTTTTTAGTCACTTAACCTAATTTTACTTCTATGCGGATAGCTTTGATGAAGTGGGGCTTATTCATGAGATAGAATATTGATAATATTGTCGAAAGGATCCTTTACAAAAAAACGCCTTACTCCCCAAGGTTCATGGGAAGGTCCATAAATGATCTCAAAGCCATGTTTTGTTATTTCCGTTAATGCTTGGTCTAAGTCGTCCACTTCGATAGACAAATACGGTACAGGCAGGCCGTCTCCTCCCTGAGAGGCGAAACTTACCTGCGTTCCGCTTTCTTCAGAGGACGCATAAGTTGCGATCCATCCATGGTTCATCACGTTTTGTAAGCCTAATACGTCACCATAAAAGGTTGCTGCCAATTCAATGTTATCTGTTTCTATATTTGCTACAATACGTTTTACCTTCATGAGCTTACTTTTTCTTTGTCCCCTTAGATGAAAATTTATCTAGCTGAAAACAGGGGTTTTCCGGGTTCAATCAGCCTAATTTAAGAATCTTTCTTTATTATTGTAAACGTTGCTTTTGAAATCGTTGTGTTTTTTGGGATGTGTATTGCAAACATGTTGACCTTAAAATGAAATATAATGAGTTACTTTTGGAAAGCTTACATGTTCTTCTTCGCGGTTCCCTTTCCGATGATATTGTACTATAGTATCAATTACAATTCTGAAATAAGGGGAGACGGTACAAATCCTTGGTTGGCTTTAACCTATCTGTTAATTTCGCTGGTATTGTGGACGATCGTTTTATATAAGCTTTATCAGCGATGGATCGCACTCACTTTACAGACCAAATCAAATATTGAGTCGCTGCTTCGTGATGGCGTGTTAAAGGATGGGGAAATTGTGGACGTGAAAACGCTCAAACCTGTCGCAAAAGACGTTGAAACCTTGGAGGTATCGGTGCGGTTTGAGAATTTTTCAGGCACGAAGGTTTTACAGACAATACCTATTAATGATAGTAAGCCGCAACAGAATCGATACGAAGCAGGTAAACGTATAAAACTACGGATTGATAAAACCTTAAAAAGCAGCCCCGTCTTCATACCGGATGGGGTGCAAGTAGAATTAAGGAAAAGTCAAATGTTTCTTTCTATCATAGGATGGTTATTGGCTTTAGGGCTTGTTATCGCCTATTATATTTTCTCCTATCAATTGGAAAGCAGAGGCACCGGGTGGCGATTCCTTATCTTCTGGCATCCCTTATTATTATGTCCTTTAATTTTATTGCTCAGCTTCCTCGGCTTGGATGCTTTACTGGGACAACTTAGTGGCTTACCCAAGGATGTATTACGATTGATCTTCTATGGAAAGCAAGCTACTGCGAGGATTTTAAGCGCAAAACAAACCGGTACTTACATTAATGAACAGCCACAGGTGCGGTTTGAGTTGGATTTTAAGGACGAGAGGGGTCGGACGCATAGGGTAAGTCTTAAGAAAATCGTAAGTCTGCTGGAGGTGAGTATAACTCAGCAACAGACGGTAGACATTTTTTATTTAGAAGAAGATCCCCAAACAATAGCTTTTAGCAAGGATCTGAATGATTAATTTCAATAGGGTATTTAAATTTTCATGAAAACTTACAAACTTACTATCTTATTGATAGGTTCCCTAAATATTATGGTTGCTTGTAACAGTATAACCAAAAGCATTCGAGATACTTTTGATGACTCTTCAAAAGCTGAGAAAGATACTGCGGCTTCAGCAAGTAACCTCATGCCGGATACTAGTAAGCAAGAAACTGTTCAACAAAGAAAAATATATAAAGAAGTTACACCACCTCCGGTAAAAGATTTTTTAAGTGATACCCTTGCCCTTGGAAAGGCAGAGCAATCCTTAAGGAAACTTCCGCAATATAATGGAAAGAAAATCAGACTATATGACGATATTCACTTTTACGATGATGGAAGGGTGATGCTTAATCTTCAACATCCCGAGAATCCGGAGTATATTGATGCTTACGAATATGATGATGGGGTATGGAGTGAGCCAAAGCCTGTTCAAATTTCTATTAGAACTAATCTACAAAGTAAGCTGTTTGATCTGGATAGAATTAAATTCAGAACGGTGTCAACTATTATGAATAACTATAACGAAAAGGCGGGAACGATAGAGGGAGCAAAACCGGTCAACCATGTGTACGGTATTGTTTGGGATGGTGAATTTATTTGGTATCCTCGAAGTATAAACGGTTCAAGGCAACGTTTTGCCATCGACTTTAACCTAGATGGTTCGGTGAAAATGTTTAGGCGTGAGTAGTTGGACAATATGAATTTAGCCTTAACATTGGTTTTCTGTTTTGCAAAAAAGAGTGCTTAGCTGTTTATCGCTTTCCAGATTAAATCTTTAAGTTCCTGCAGTCCTTTTTGTGCGACGGAGGAAATGAAGATGTAAGGGATTTGCTCTGGAAGGTCTTGCTCCATTTCCAGCTGTAGTTCCTCGTCTAGCATATCGGATTTTGTAATGGCTAACAGACGGGGTTTATCCAAGAGCTCCGGATTGTAAGCCGTGAGTTCGTGTAAGAGAATATTAAACTCTTCTGCAATTGAGCGGTGAGTGTCAGCAGGAACCATAAAAAGCAATACGGAATTACGCTCGATATGTCTTAAGAATCGATAACCCAGTCCCTTTCCCTCAGAGGCGCCTTCAATGATGCCAGGAATGTCGGCCATCACAAAAGATTTGTTATCGCGATAAGATACGATACCCAAATTGGGAACTAATGTTGTAAAGGGGTAATCGGCTATTTCGGGCTTAGCTGCAGAAACTACGGAAAGTAGCGTGGATTTACCTGCGTTCGGAAAACCGACCAAGCCTACATCAGCCAATACTTTGAGCTCCAAAACAATCCATTCTTCTATGCCAGGCTCACCAGGTTGAGCAAAGCGTGGTGTTTGTTGCGTTGGTGTTTTGAAATGCCAGTTGCCTAATCCGCCGCGCCCCCCGGGTGTGAGAACCTTGGTTTCACCGTCTTCGGTAATATCAAATAGGACTTCCCCTGTTTCGGCATTCCTGGCGATAGTGCCCAACGGAACTTCCAAGATTTCATCTTTTCCGTTCTTGCCATGTTGCAATGCGCTGGAGCCCGGCCCGCCGGGCTCAGCGATAATGTGCTTTCTGTATTTAAGGTGCAAAAGCGTCCATAATTGACTATTGCCCCGCAGTATAATATGGCCTCCTCTGCCCCCGTCGCCCCCGTCAGGTCCACCCTTTGCTGTATGTTTGTCGCGATGGAGGTGGGCAGAGCCAGCCCCTCCATGACCGGAACGACAACAAATTTTAACATAATCGACAAAGTTTGAACCTTGAGCCATTTTTTGTTATTGAATTACTGGAATTAATAGCGGTCTACAACAGCGCATATTGCCTTAAAAATCTCATCAATGGATCCTATTCCATCAATATTCTGTAGTTTTCCTTGTTGCTGGTAATAACCGGCAACCGGTGCTGTTTTTGAATTATATTCTACGATACGTTTGCGGATGATTTCGGGATTAGCATCGTCGGCACGACCGGAATCTTTTCCACGTAGTAATAGTCTTTTTTCCAGCTCGTCTTCATCAACCTGAAGTGCTATCATGCCGGATATTTGCGCTCCTTTTGATGCTAAGAGTTTGTCAAGAGCTTCAGCTTGCGCTACGGTACGTGGAAAACCATCGAAAATAAAACCCTTTGCCTCTTGATTACTATCAAGCTTGTTACTGATCATACCGATTACAACTTCATCAGGAACCAGCTTACCATCATCCATCAGTTTTTTAGCTTCTAGTCCTAAAGCAGTTCCCTGCGCAATTTCACTTCTAAGGAGGTCTCCTGTAGATAGATGGACTAATTGATACTTTTCAATAAGTTTTTGGGATTGTGTACCTTTTCCGGCGCCTGGAGGGCCAAATAAAACTAAATTTAGCATGTTATGAATTTTTTGCTCAATGTGTTTTTACATCGAGACACGGTTAAACTTGTACAACCAACGGTTTCCACAATCTACATCTTTGCCGCTAGCTTTCTTCGGAACTTTACTTCTTTGAAGTTTTGTACGTTGTTAATGATAACAAAAGCCTTGCCCACTTAAGAATTCGGCCCTTGTTACATTCGTATAAATGACTCTTTAGTAAAAAAGAGCGGTCGCAAAGGTAAGGCTTATTTTTTTATTTTTTTGCATTCAATCATGAAAGATTCATATGTGCAAACAGGCGCTAAACGATAAGTATCCGAATACTTTGTAAGAAGGAAGGTTTGTTTTATAGGTGGATGATATGTTTTAAGTCAAAAGAACCTAATGTGCTGACTATATACAGGAAAAGAAAGATGATGGATAAAACATCATCTTTCTTAGATATGCTTTAGCGTGTGGTGTAGCCACCGTTTGCAAAAATGGTTTGTCCGGTGATCCACCAACCATCTGTTACCAAAAATTCAACTAACGGCGCGATATCTTTGATGTCTGTTAGGCCACCCAAAGCGGAGGCAGATTTATGATAAGCCACCGCATCGTCGCTTTCTTGCCCATAAAAGAAGGGGGTATCCATTGGTCCGGGCGCTACTGCTGTAACGGATATGCCACGTTCACCGAATTCCTTCGAAGCCGATCGCGTAAAGTCTTCTACCGGTGCTTTTGCACCGGCATAAGTTGAATAATAACCGGTATAGGCAGCAAGTAAGGAGGTTACAATGGTACATATTTTTCCGTTATCGTTAAGCTGTTTTCCAGCCTCCTGAAGGAAGAAATAGGCTACTTTTGAATTGATGTCAAACATGTTGTCATATTCTTCTTCTGTAGTATCTACGAATGGTTTTTTCAATACACGTCCTACCGTATTAATCGCAATATCGATTCCTCCATATTTGCTTTTTGTTTCTTCAAAAAGCTTTTTGATATTGGCAATCTGGGTGAGATCAGCCTGAAAAAGAAACGCATCACCACCCGATTGTTTTATAGCTGCAAGTGTTTGCTCGGCATCTGGCCGGGTCTGCTCACTGTTGTAATGAATTGCGACTTTTGCACCTTTTGCTGCCAGATTTCTACTCAGCAAACCTCCAAGGTTTTTACCTCCACCGGCAATAAGAACTACTTTTCCATTCAAATCATTTCGTGCCATAGCATTTAAATTTTAAGTTTATGAATTAGACAAAAATCGGATTCGGTTCACTATTATTATGGTGAACTTTTCGGATTTTTATTTAAGAGACCTTCGGTGTCCGGGATTCCCGGAATTGACCGGGAGTTTGACCGGTCATTTTCTTGAAGAATTTTGAAAAATTAGAAGGATCATAAGTTAAGAGAAGCGCAATTTCCCTGACAGGATGTTCAGAATCAGACAAAAGCCTTTTTGCCCAATCAATTATTTTTAGATCGTAGAAATGACAAGGATGGTGGCCCCTCGTCTTTTGTATTGTATCAGTTAAATGATTGTGCGATACAAAAAGCTTTTCAGCGATTTGCTTAAGGGACATCATTTCTGTGGCTCGCGCCTCAACGATATCCAGTAGATGCTTATCTAATAAGCGAAAGTATTGTTCCGTGATCTCTTCACTCCTTGTAAGCTGTTTCTCGTTTTTCATCGTAGACTGATTAACGGTTTTATTAAACAGTTGAATTATTTAGCGTTAATCGCAAGTTAAAAATAATTCTATAAAGACGAATAGCGTATAGTCCTGAAATTTGCGGCTTGTTTGGGCATTTCGCCAAATACCGGAAATTCAGTTCGCAAGTTTAAGGAATAGTTTACTGAGCTCCTTATTGATTTTTAATCGAACAATACGGATATTTAATTGGAATAATTTTTACAAATAAGTTGTCCGAAAAGATTGTTTAACATGTATTTTTATGACAAAAAAACGCTTCCTATCCCTTTGTCTGTTCATTGTAATGATATTTGTTGTGCATGCACAGTCGTTAAGGATTAACGGTGTATATATTGGTGCAGAGCTATATACCACACCCTTTCAAGGCATGCAGATCAATAATATCGTGATCTATTTCAGAAACGATGGTACCTTTAATAACGCATTAAGCCAAACTGACTGGAAAACGAAAGTTAGCGGTTATTATACAAATACAAATAATATCGTACAGCTGACATTCCAAAACGGGGATGAAAGCGAAAAGTATACGTTGGCAACCAATGGTAATCTCGAAAGCACCGCTGGTGTGAAGCATACTTTACATAAGGTGAAGAAAGTGGCGGTTCTTCCCGCGGGCGTATATGAAAAAAGGAATGCTTCTACCAGTGGGGGTATGGGAACAGGTACGCCGGCTGTAGGTGCTTTTTCTTCAAATTATCTGTATTTTGATGGAAAGGGAAATTTTTCGATGGACCGTTCCGGCATGGTAGGAGTAGCAGGAGATGCAACAGGGGGTACCGTGGGTGGCCAATTTGAAAAAAGGGGTATAAGCAGTGGAACGTATCAGCTTGGCGATGGAGAAATAACGTTTACATTCGGCAATGGAACAGTTTCCAAACATAGCTTCTTTTATAGTCCACCGAACGAAGAAGACCTGGTTTTGCTGGATGGAGAATTCTATTTCCGACAGGAAGAGGGGGAAGCGACTATAACTACACAACGAACAACAGAGGATAGCGGCCCCGCCGACCTATCTGTGACAACCCGGCTTCCTACACCAGCCGATCTATTAATTGGTCTCCGGAGGCAGTATGGTGGCGAAAGTATAGATAAGATAACAACTGTCAGAGAAATTGCCACCATAACAGGTAATATACAAGCTACCCTTGTAACCGATATTGTCAACAATAAAATACGCGCCGAGCTGCGACGAAACGGTAAGTTGCTGCTGGTAAAACAGCTGAACGGAAATGAAGGCTGGCAGTGGGTAGAGGGAGTAAAAAAAGCCCTGTCGCAAGACGAAAAAGAGGAGCTAATGTTAAGCTTGTACCAAGGGGTGCTGGGTTTACATAAAAATTTAAATAGCTATTTCTTAAGCGGAGTTGTCTCTCCATCCGGAGACGATTATATCATTACTTTCTACAAAAATCAGCATAAAATTGTTTATTTGATTGGCAGTGATTATTCCTTGAAAGGAAACGCCTATACCATTCATGCTGATCCCAATATGTCCATTTATAAAGATTTTAGGGAGACAAACGGCATCACATACCCCGGTACTACGGAATCTTCCGATGGAAAGACAAAAGTTACCGCAACCACTACTTCGATTGAGTTTAATCCGGTTTTGATGAGTAATGACTGGAAGATACCGTAGAAATATAAAAACGAACGCAATAGAACGGACAAATTAAAGTGGTAGAAAATTAAGAGCAAAAAAAGTTGAGAGTATAAAATTATTCGAAGGAACAGGGTTTCTATAATGGATGCTATAGAAAGGAGCCGAATGAAAAGTGAAATACCAAGTACGCAAGGTTACATTTGGGCTAGAAAAGAATAAAGATTTTTGCAAAATAAAAAAGCGAAATATATTCATTATATATCTCGCTTTCTGATGTGCACTTGAAGGGAGTCGAACCCCTAACCTCCTGATCCGTAGTCAGGTGCTCTATCCAATTAAGCTACAAGTGCGTTCCGAATTGGAATGCAAAGATATGAACGATTGTTAAAATTCCAAAAATATTTAAATAAAAATAGCTTAAAAATTTTGTGCTCTTTGTTAAATAATTGATTATGTGGGTAAAAAAGAAGTGATTTTTTGATGGGATGTATTTCAGTGAATATTTGTACATCTTGGTACAAGATATGTGGTAAAATGCATGCATTGGTAAAACTTATTTTTAGCTTTGAAGTTTATAAAGAACATGAATTATCAGTTTTCCGTACAACGAAAAAAAATACGAGTGGGGGATATCAGCGTCTCTTATTTGCTGAAAGAGTCTGCCCGTCCAACGAAGACCGTCATTTTTATCCATGGCTTTCCCTTTAATAAAAATATGTGGATATATCAGTTAGAAGCACTACCGGAAGACATTCGAGGTATTGCTATGGATGTGCGTGGCCATGGGAGGAGTACAAGTGGACATGGTTACTTCAGTGTGGATGTTTTTGCACAGGATTTAATCGCGTTTGTAGAGAGATTGGGATTGGATAAAGTGGTGTTGTGTGGAATTTCTATGGGAGGTTATATCGCTTTACGGGCTTATCAATTAGCTCCTTCAGTCTTCCATGGAATGGTGCTGGCCGATACGAACTCGCAAGCGGATTCAAATGAGGCTAAAATTAAACGCTTCGATACCATACAGTCGGTACTAAAATATGGTAGACGAACTTTTGCTATAGGTTTTGTAAGGAATGTTTTTTCGGAGACGAGCTTGCAGACAAGGACGGAAGAGGTCGACTTGATTCGTAGTAGCATCAGAAGGAATGATATCCGTAGTATATGTGCAACTCTTTTGGCTTTGGCTTCAAGAACGGATACAACAGAAAGTCTGCATACCATCCCTTTTCCTTGTTTGATCATTAGGGGAAGTGAAGATAAGTTGATGACCCGAGAGCAAGCCCAAGTATTGAAAGAGCATATTAAATATGCAGAATTAGTGGAGATTGAGCACTGTGGGCATCTGCCTAATTTAGAAGCCCCTGAAATTTTTAATCAGATCTTGGAGCAATATCTTGCCAAACTTGTTTAGTTGTGGGTATTGTGCTTTGTGGGAGGTTGTTCGCTGAATTCTTTCTTTTTGGCAGGGCTTTTTAAATTGGCCGGCTCTTTTTTGTATTGCGTGTCTTTCTTTTTTTTAACGACTTTATTATCCTCCGGTGTAGATTGCTCGGAGTCGTGGGGTTCAAACTTGTTTTTGCTTTGCCTGTTCATGGTGTAACGATTTGTTTGTAGAATGTTTACGTTGATTTAACACAAAAACACATTTTTTGTTTTAACTGCACAGTTAGGTAAAGTAAATTTGCCTATTCCTAATATATCAAACGAATGAGGGTAGCTATTAATGGTTTTGGTCGTATCGGCCGAAACACTTTACGAAATATAATACGAAGAAATGATGCGATTGAAATAGTTGCCATTAATGACTTGGCTGATGTAGCGACGCTTGCACATTTATTTAGATATGATTCGGTACATGGTCCGTTCGAAGGGCAAGTCGCTATCAGTGGTGATGATTTGGTTGTAAATGGAAAATCCATTCGGATTGTTAACGTCCGTTCTCCACAGGATTTACCTTGGGATACGCTCGACATTGATGTGGTGGTAGAAAGTACCGGAAAGTTTACGGCTAAGAACCTGGCAGCGGAACATTTGAAGGCGGGCGCGAAAAAGGTTTTGATTTCGGCTCCCTCTCCTGATAAGGAAGTGCCAACAATCGTATTAGGAGTAAATGATGAAACGGTCGATTGGAGTAGTCCCATTTTGTCTAATGCTTCCTGTACCACAAATAATGTAGCTCCACTCATTAAAGTATTGGATGCACATTGGAAGGTTATAGATGGTTATATAACGACCGTCCATTCCATGACCGGTGATCAGAATCTGCACGACGCGCCACATAAAGATTTGAGACGAGCGCGAGCTGCTTCTTCATCCATTATACCGACCACAACAGGGGCTGCGAAGGCAGTAACGAATGTTTTTCCTCATTTGGATGGAAAATTAGGTGGTGCAGGCATCCGTGTACCTGTATTGAATGGTTCGCTAACTGATTTTACCTGCATATTGGAGAGAAAGCCGTCGGTATCGGAAATTAACAATGCGTTTGCTAAAGCAGCTGAAAACGATCTGAAAGGAATTTTACAGTATACGGAAGATCCCATCGTTTCGATCGATATTGTCAACTCACCTTTTTCCTGTATTTTCGATGCCCAACTAACGTCAGTTGTAGGGGGACTGGTAAAGGTTGTGGGCTGGTATGATAATGAATTTGGGTATTCTAATCGCTTAGTAGATCTATTGCTTAAGTTAAAAGCTAATCAGGCTTTTTAGTTATCGATTTGATGTTTAGGGAATAGGACTTCGGAGCGTGATGTGTTTAAGTCTATGTTAATTCACGCTTTCCGCGGTATTGCTTTATTGCAGAAGCAAGCATTTTTCTATATGTTTGCTGCAACAGTGCAAGCTGCAAGGTTAATGAACAGGGGGCTTTCGAGCTTTTGCGAGACGGAAGTAACCCGTAATGGCATACTGAGCAGCAGGTTCTTTTTTACTGACTTAGCAACGCGAACAACATATTATTAATAACTATTCAAATGAAGACAATTGAAGATTTTAACTTTTCCGGGAAGAAGGCTTTAGTGCGGGTGGATTTTAATGTGCCATTGGATGAAAATTTTAATATCACAGACGATAATCGTATAAAAGGAGCAAAACCAACAATCGAAAAGATTTTAAAGGACGGTGGAGCTGTGATTTTGATGTCGCACCTTGGACGACCAAAAGATGGGCCTACCGACAAATTTTCCTTAAAACATATTGTAAACCATCTCTCTAAAGAGCTGGGTGTTCAGGTCGCTTTTGCAAATGACTGCATTGGTCAAGAGGCGATTGATAAAGCAAAGAATCTAAAAAATGGCGAGGTATTGTTGCTAGAGAATTTGCGCTTCTATAAAGAAGAGGAAAAAGGTGATGAGACTTTTGCCGAAAAATTAGCGGCATTGGGTGATGTTTATGTAAATGATGCATTCGGTACTGCCCACCGGGCTCATGCATCAACAGCAGTGATTGCGAAGTTTTTCCCTCAGGCTAAATATTTCGGTTATTTGATGGCCGCAGAATTAAAAAACGCGGAAAAGGTATTGAATAATCCAGAAAGACCATTTACAGCTATTATGGGTGGTGCAAAGGTTTCTGATAAATTAGAACTGATTGATGCATTACTTTCTAAAGTGGATAATCTGATTATCGGTGGCGGAATGGCCTATACTTTTGTGAAAGCAAAAGGAGGAGAAATTGGACAATCGCTTGTTGAGTTGGATAAACTTGACTTAGCAAATAGCTTAGTGGAAAAGGCGAAAGCAAAAGGAGTCCAGTTGATTTTGCCTACAGACTCGCAGATTGCCGACAAATTTGCAAATGATGCTGCTGTCTATGATGGTCCGAACAACCAAATACCAGCCGATAAGATGGGCTTAGATATTGGGTCCGAATCAGCGAAGAAGTTTTCAGAAGTTATTAAATCGTCTAAAACTATTTTGTGGAACGGACCAATGGGTGTGTTTGAGATGGACACTTTTGCAAAAGGAACCAAAGCAGTTGCGGAAGCGGTGGTGGAAGCGACGAAGGAGGGGGCTTTTTCTTTAATAGGTGGTGGCGACTCTGCTGCGGCTGTTACAAAGTTTAATATGACAGATGATGTAAGTTACGTAAGTACCGGTGGAGGTGCCCTGCTTGAGTATATGGAAGGTAAAGAGCTGCCAGGAGTAAAAGCAGTGAACGATTAGTTTTACCTAAAGATATAAGACAGCAAAGGAGGGACACTGCCCTCCTTTGCTGTTTATTTTTACAGAAATTATTGCGTTGGTTCATTTGAATCTACCGCTGTTTGCACTTTGTGTGCGACGGTGGCCTTGTTGACTACCGATTTGACACTTTTAATACTTCTTGCCGTCTGTTCCGCTTCTCTCATGCTTTCTTCATCCGGAAAAGTGCCGGTAAATGTTGCGATGCCTTCTGACACAACAACTTGTGCTCCTGGTTCTAATACGTATTCAATTTCCTGCTGGGCACGCTGATCCTTCAATGATTTTGAGCTACATGATATTAGCCAGAAACATACTCCCATTACTATAACAGGTAGTACGAATAACCGTTTGGAGTTCATGACTGCTAAAATTTGATTCTAAATTATAATTGGCCGCTATTTGTTTTATGGATGCGGTTTTCTCTAATACAATTTTGGTTGTATAATGTTTTAAACTGTTGCTCCTCAGTTGTTTAATCTGTTATGCATTTAGGGATATTCCATCAATGTTACAATATTTTTCAGTATTTCATTCGGTTTTTTTCAGCTGATATTTTTTCTTTTTTCGTTTTGAAGGGGCTGATGGTCGAAGGTAAAAAAGGACTTGAAGCGCTTAAGAGACTGGTTTTTTCCAATCGTCAATTTATGGTTGGAAATTGCGAAAAAATGGCGGTGAGTGGGAGGAAGTACCTGTGGAAAACTTTTTTGTGGGAGAAAGTGGGAGAAAGTGGAAGATTTATCTAATTTTACATTTGATTATTTGGATAAACTGTATAGATGGCTCATTTTCTCGGAGAATTTGAATGCAAGCTAGATACCAAAGGAAGAATGGTATTACCTGCCGGCCTCAAGAAGCAAATGCCTGAGGTGGAGCGGGAAGGGCTTGTTATTAACCGGGGGTTGGAAGCTCATCTAGTGATTTATCCAAGAAAGGAGTGGGATCGTATTATGGAGGAGTTGAGTAGGCTAAATACCTTCGAGCGTAAGACTCGGGAATTTGTGAGAAAATTTATGCGCGGAGCCACTGAACTTACTTTGGATGCTGCTAACCGGGTATTAGTACCCAAGCCTTTGTTAGAATACGCGGGAATTGACGGGGAGGTGGTCTTGGCGAGTCAGTTTAACAAGATTGAAATGTGGGCCAAAGATGCTTATGACGCGCAATGGGATGATGAAGGAGATGATTTTGCTGCTTTGGCGGAGGAGGTGATGGGGAATTTAAATAAAAGACTGGATGGATAATGGTTATCATTTACCGGTCATGTTGCAAGAATGCATCGAGGCACTTGCCATAAAGCCCAATGGCGTTTATGTAGACGTCACATTTGGAGGCGGGGGGCATTCGAGTGCTATTATCCAACATTTAGGTGAGGAAGGGAGACTCATTGCTTTCGACCAAGATCCGGACGCTTTAAATAATGCCCTGCCGGATGAACGGTTTACGCTGATTCATCAAAATTTTAGGTATTTAAAGAATAATTTGCGTTTACAGGGACTTAAACAAGTTGATGGGATTTTAGCAGATTTGGGTGTGTCTTCGCATCAATTTGATGAAGCGGAAAGAGGGTTTTCCATTCGTTTTGATGCAGACTTGGATATGCGAATGGATCGAGTAGGTGAATTAGATGCAAAAGGTATTTTGAATTCGTATTCCGAAGAGGATTTGCATCGCATTTTTGGGATGTACGGAGAAGTTCAAAATGCAAAAAGCCTGGCCAAGGTAATCGTGACAAGTCGTTTGTCGAGGCCTATTAATACGGTGTCTGACTTGAAGTCCATCGTATCGAAATTGGTTCCGAGGGGAAAGGAGAATAAGTACTATGCACAACTTTTTCAGGCCCTACGTATAGAAGTAAATAAAGAATTGGAGGCCCTGCAAGAGTTTTTGGTACAGGCGCAAGCGGTTTTAAAGCCGGGAGGAAGGTTAGTCGTGATGTCGTATCATTCACTTGAAGATCGATTAGTTAAGAACTTTATGGCAAAAGGCAAATTTAAAGGGGAGGTTGAAAAGGATTTTTATGGGAATGAAATAAAGCCTTTTATGCTGGTGAGTCGAAAAGCCATTATTGCTTCGGAGGATGAAATAAGACAAAACAACCGAGCAAGAAGTGCTAAATTACGGGTGGCGGAGAAGTTAAATGGTTAAAGGTATGTTGAACAGGTACAAAAATGAAGGATTAAGTGAAGAGCAACAAGAGGCCTTGCAAAATGATGT
The DNA here is from genome assembly GCF_030372825.1 of Olivibacter sp. 47. NCBI lineage: Bacteria > Pseudomonadati > Bacteroidota > Sphingobacteriia > Sphingobacteriales > Sphingobacteriaceae > Olivibacter > Olivibacter sp. 47. Next base: position 1,483,278 of record NZ_JAUCNR010000001.1, on the reverse strand, counting down.
AGAAGCGAAAGCAGATGAATCAAAGGACTTTCTGAAATCGCTGTTAACACCTAAAGGCTTTTCCGCGGCAAGGGCGGTTGCGGCGGTTCCTTTTATTGGTTATTTGGCACTTTTAGCTATTATATATATAGCCAATCGGCATTTTGCAGAAGACAGTGTACGTGAAATCGACACCTTGTCAAAAGAAGTAAAGTATTTGAGCTGGGAATATAAGTCGCTAAAGGCCGATCTCATGCTTAAGAGTACACAGAGTGAAGTGGCGAGGAAGGTTGATACGATCGGACTGAAGGCTTTGGTTGAGCCACCAAAGAAAATCGTTTTAGGGCAAGAAGATATTGTTAATAAATAAATGAATATTAGAACAGACATATTGTTGCGGGTGTACCTCTCCTTCGGGGCTATGGTTCTCTTTGCGGTGGCTGTACTATATAAAATGTTCAGCCTTCAGGTTGTACAGGGAGCGCATTGGCAGGCAATGGCAGATAGTTTGTCTACCCGCTATCAAACCATAGAAGCCACTAGAGGGAATATTTTTTCAGTAGATGGAAGTCTGCTTGCCACATCGGTACCGGAATATGATGTACGCATGGATATGATGGCGCCAGGTATTCTGGAAGACGATGTCTTTTATTCTAAAGTTGATTCATTAGCTGCGCGTTTGGCATCTTTCTTTCAGGATAAATCGGTTGAACAGTATCGACGTTTATTGCGTAAAGCCAGAAAGGATAAGAACCGTTATTTTTTGGTGAAGAGAAACGTGAGCTTTCAGGAAATGAAAGCCGTGCGTTCTTTTCCCATATTTAAATTGGGGAAATACAAAGGAGGGCTTATCGCGGAGCAAAAAAACAAAAGGATTTTGCCTTTCAAAACCTTGGCGGCCCGAACAATAGGTTATAAAAATGATAACGTGCAGCCCGTTGGTTTAGAGGGGGCCTACGCTGAGTATATGGACGGCGTTAGTGGGAGCAGGCTGGTACAACGAATTGCCGGCGGAAGCTGGATGCCTATCAACGAGGATACGGAAGTAGCTCCAACCGATGGAGCTGATATCATATCTACTATTGATATCAATATGCAAGATATTGCACAAAAGGCGCTCGAAAAACAGTTGATTGCCAGCGACGCAGATAATGGCTGTGTGATTTTAATGGAAGTAGCAACTGGGGAGGTGCGCGCTGTAGCGAATTTCACAAGGGTGGAAGAAGGTGTTTATAAGGAAAAGTTCAACTATGCCATTGCGCAAAGTTCTGAGCCCGGATCAACGTTTAAATTGGCCTCTTACATGGCGGCGATTGAAGATGGTAAGATTGATACCAGCGATATTGTAGATACGGAAGATGGAACATTTAGAGTCTATAGGCATACGATTCGGGATTCGCATAAAGGAGATGGCAAGATTTCAGTAAAGCGCGCCTTTGAAGTTTCATCTAATACCGCGGTCACCAAATTAATCTATAAATATTATAAAGATAATCCGTCTGCTTTTACAGATAGACTCTATGCAATGCATCTAAATGAGCCGCTCGGGTTACAAATACCGGGAGAAGGGCAACCTTTGATAAAAACGCCTAAAAGCAGATCGTGGAGCGGGTTAACGCTCCCTCAAATGGCTTATGGATATGAACTAAAGATAACGCCATTACAAATGCTTACGTTATACAATGCGGTCGCAAATAATGGTAAAATGATCGCCCCACTTTTTGTAAAAGAGATTCGGCGCTTAGGCAATACTGTAGAGAAGTTTGAGGCAAGAGTGATCAATGAGAAGATTGCTTCAGACCAAACGATTGCTAAAATGAGGGGAATGTTGGAAGGGGTCGTTGAAGAAGGAACCGCTAAACAGCTAAAAAATTCTCTTTTTAAGATGGCGGGTAAAACCGGAACAGCCCAAATGGCAGATGGAGCCGCCGGATATAAAACCAAAAGAAGGTATCAAGGGTCTTTTGCAGGATATTTCCCGGCAGATAACCCAAAATATTCGATGATTGTCGTTGTACAAAATCCAAGGAAGGGAGGGTACTACGCAACCACGATTGCCGCGCCTGTTTTTAAGGAAATTGCAGAAAAGGTATACGCAGGAGACAGTCGGATGTATCATGATTTTAAGAAATTGCAAATGGCTTCCGTACCAGCTGCTCCGCCGATTAAATATGGCTTTCAGAAGGATAGTCAATATGTATTCGGTGCTTTAGGGTTAAAGTCGACACAACACCTGAAACAAGATACGGCGAAAGTGTTGTTATCGGATGATCATCTACCGGAAGATAAAATCCCTGATTTGAAAGGGATGGGGCTTAAAGATGCCATGTATCTATTAGGCAATATAGGAGTAAAGACCTTTGTAAAGGGAAAAGGTAGAGTAGTTAAGCAATCTGTTAACCCCGGAGAGCTGGTAAATAAAGGTGGATTTATTACAATTGAGTTAGAATGATTTCGCTATCGAAAATATTGAATGGTGTATCTATAAAACAGGTTATAGGTAGCATGGATGTGACTGTTCATGCGGTACGTTTTGATTCCCGCCAGGTGGTAGATGGTGATCTTTTCGTTGCTGTCAGGGGAACTCTTACCGATGGTCATGTATTCATAGATAAAGCAGTTGCCCTGGGAGCTAAGATAGTGGTATGCGAGCAGCTACCTCAAGACCTTAGTGGGCACATTACCTATATACAAGTTGAGAATGCAGGCTTTGCACTAGGGTTGATAGCTGCTAACTTTTATGATAACCCATCCGCCAAATTGAAGTTAGTGGGCGTAACCGGCACGAACGGAAAAACGACGGTTGCGACGTTACTATATAAATTATTTATTGAACTCGGATTTAGAGTTGGCCTTATTTCGACTGTACAAAATAAGGTGAACGAGCGCGTCATTGAATCAACCCATACCACACCTGATCCGATAAGCTTAAATGAGCTTTTATGTGAGATGGTAAACAGTGGTTGTGATTATTGCTTCATGGAGGTTAGCTCGCATGCGGTTGCACAGCATCGAATTACAGGTTTGTCCTTTGTTGGTGGTGTTTTTACCAACTTAACGCATGACCATTTGGATTTTCACAAAACTTTTGATGCCTATCTAAAAGCGAAAAAGGCTTTTTTCGATATGCTGCCTAAGTCGGCTTTTGCCTTGGTGAATATAGATGATAAAAATGGAAGCGTCATGCTCCAGAATACCGACGCTTACAAAAAGACATACGGTTTAAAGAATATTGCCGACTTTAAAGGGAGGATTGTGGAAAGCCATTTCAATGGTATGCTAATGCAAATCGATACACGTGAAGTATGGATACGTTTAGTTGGTGCGTTCAATGCTTATAATTTGTTGGCAGTGTATAGTGTTGCCATTCTTTTGGAACAGGATACGACCCGAGTGTTAACGATTTTAAGCAGATTAACCGGAGCAGAAGGTAGATTCGATACGCTGGTTTCGGGTAACGGTGTTATTGGTATCGTGGATTATGCGCATACGCCTGACGCGGTGGAAAATGTCTTGCGAACGATTGTAGATTTGCGAAAAAATAAGGAACAAATAATAGCTGTATTAGGGTGCGGCGGAGATAGGGATAAGACGAAGCGACCCGAAATGGCGGCGGTAGCCGCAAACCTAAGTGATAAGGTGATTTTAACCTCAGATAACCCAAGAAGCGAAGATCCGCAACAGATTATTCGCGAAATGGAAGCTGGGATACCTGCCGATAAGAAAAGACATGTGTTTTCCATCACGGATCGCTATGAAGCCATCAAAGCAGCTGTTCATCTTGCACAACCAGGTGACATTGTTCTCATAGCGGGCAAGGGACATGAAAAATATCAGGAAGTTATGGGGGAAAAAAGACCTTTTGACGATAAAGCAATATTAAAGGATCTTTTTAAAGAGGTAAACGACTAATAATAAACAATATACCAAAGGGGATGCTGTATTATTTATTTACATATTTACATGATCATTTTAATTTACCTGGTGCCGGGGTATTCCAGTATATCTCCTTTCGCTTTGGTATGACCGTTATATTGTCCCTTATTATTACTACTGTTTATGGTGGTCGGCTTATCGGTCTGCTACGGAAAAAACAGGTTGGTGAAACGGTGAGAAGCTTAGGGTTGGAAGGCGAGACGCAGAAGCAAGGTACGCCTACAATGGGTGGGCTAATTATCATCGCCGGTATTCTTTTACCTACGCTGCTGTTTGCTAAGTTAGAGAACGTTTATATTATTCTAATGATCATTGCTACGGTCTGGATGGGAACCGTTGGTTTCATAGATGATTATATCAAAGTATTTAGAAAGAATAAAGAGGGACTCGCCGGAAAATTTAAGGTGGTTGGACAGGTAGGATTGGGAATTATTATTGCCTGGACAATGCATGATCATCCGTCTATTGTGACAAGACAGAAAGTGAATGGCCCAATAAAAGGTGAGAATATTGAAATGCAGCAAAACTTTGATGGTACGAAAAGCTATTACAACGTAGAAGTTAAATCTACAAAAACAAATATTCCTTTTTATAAGAATAACGAGTTTGATTATGGAAAGGTATTAAGCGTTTTTGGCGTTCCGGATGGAAAATATGCTTTTTTGTTTTTTTAGCTTTCGTCGTATTTATCATTACCGCTGTGTCAAATGGTGCTAATATTACGGACGGCATTGATGGTTTGGCAACAGGTACATCCGCTATCATAGGTGCAACATTAGCCATTTTGGCCTACGTGTCGGGTAATAGCATTTTTGCCGATTATTTAAATATCATGTATATCCCCAATTCCGGTGAGCTAGTAGTGTTTGCGGGCGCCTTTGTTGGGGCTTGTGTCGGGTTTTTATGGTATAATTCCTATCCTGCTCAAGTCTTCATGGGTGATACCGGGAGCTTGGCTATTGGTGGCGTTATCGCTGCTTTTGCCATCATGATTCGTAAAGAATTACTCATACCTGTATTATGTGGCATCTTCCTCATTGAACTTGTATCAGTCATTATGCAGGTATCGTATTTTAAATATACAAAAAAGAAATTCGGAGAAGGAAGAAGAATCTTCTTAATGTCTCCGTTACATCATCACTACCAAAAGAAGGGCTATCATGAATCGAAGATCGTTACTCGATTCTGGATTGTCGGAATCATATTAGCTGTTATTACAATTGTAACGTTAAAAGTGAGATAATAACGAGATGGAGCATAGGAGTCATCATACACGTCAAAAGAAACCACTGCTAGTAATTCTGGGAGCAGGGGAAAGTGGTTTTGGTGCAGCTGTTTTAGGAATGAAACAGAGCTTTGACGTGTTTGTGTCGGATGGAGGCGAAATCAAAGAGATATATAAGAGTCAGCTAAAACATCATCGCATTCCATTTGAAGAAAAGGGGCATTCGATCGATAAAATTCTAGTCGCTGATTTAGTCATTAAAAGCCCGGGCATACCCGAAAAAGCAGGGATTGTACAAGCCTTAAGGAAACAAAGGATTCCTGTGATAGGAGAAATCGAATTTGCGGCACGTTATACGGATGCGAAGACCGTTTGTATCACTGGCTCAAATGGCAAATCGACAACCACGATGCTTACGTACCATATCCTCCAAAAAGCGGGTATCAACGTTGGCTTAGCGGGAAATATCGGGAAAAGTTTCGCCCTACAGGTCGCTACGGAACAATATGAGGTATATGTGCTCGAAATTAGCAGCTTCATGTTGGATGATATGTACGATTTTCGAGCTGATATTGCAGTGCTGTTGAATATAACGCCCGATCATTTGGACCGCTACGATTACAAAATGGAAAACTATGTTAATTCTAAATTTAGAATTACTAGAAATCAACGCGGGAACGACATCTTTATCTATTGTAAAGATGATCCGGAAACAAATAAAGCGCTGACCGCGAAAGAAATTAACGCAACAATGTATCCTTTTAGCTTGACAGAAGAGGTGCAATATGGGGCTTATTTGAATGAAGAAAAAGAAATAGTAATAACATTACCTAACCAGGAAAGATTTATCATGTCTATTAACGATTTAGCATTACAGGGAAAACACAATGTTTACAATAATATGGCTTCTGGAATTGTTGCCAAGGTTTGGGAGTTACGGAACGAGTCGATTCGGGAGAGTATGGGCGACTTTGTGAATATTCCGCATCGTTTGGAGCATGTAACCAAAATTTCCGGGATAGAATTTATAAACGACTCAAAAGCAACGAACGTAAACTCTGTATGGTACGCATTGGAGAGCTTACCAGGGAAAATTGTATTGATTATGGGAGGGGTAGATAAGGGCAATGACTATAGTATGCTTCGTGAATTGGTGCAAAGTAAAGTGCGCGGTATTGTTTGCCTAGGTAAAGATAATCGTAATATTCATAACGCTTTCGAAGCTGATACGGATGTAATTGTGAATACCCAAACAATGAGTGAGGCCGTTCAGATTGCTTATCATATTGCACAAAAAGGGGATACGGTGTTGTTGTCACCTGCTTGCGCCAGTTTCGACCTGTTCAAAAATTATGAGGACCGGGGCGATCAGTTTAAAGCGGCTGTGCGTGAGCTTTGAATAAATTGATTTATTTTATAATAACGAATTATGGAGCGTATATTCAATAAACTGAAAGGAGACAAATGGATTTGGATAATAGTCATATTATTATCCGTTTGGTCTTTATTGGCCGTTTATAGCTCTACAGGAACTTTGGCTTATAAAGAGGGGCGAGGAACTGAAACATACTTGATCAAACATTTTACGCTTATTTTTGCGGGCCTTATCCTGATGTATTTTTCCCATCTTTTGGATTATAGGTATTATGCGGGAATCTCAAAAATTTTGATGATCATTACCATCCCGCTTCTTTTGTATACCCTATTGTTTACCGAATCAGTGAATGATGCCAACAGGTGGGTTACCATTCCGGTTATTAACCAAACGTTCCAAACATCCGACATGGCTAAATTGGCGCTTATAACCTTTTTGGCTAGGATGTTAACTCGAAAGCAGGAAAATATAAAAGACGTAAAGAGAGCATTTATGCCTATAATGGGGTCAGTTTGCATTGTTATCATTCTGATTGCTATTGCAAACATGTCTACGGCCATTATGCTCTTTGCGGTGAGTATTTTATTACTTATTATCGGACGCATCAGTATTAAGCAAATAGCTTATGTAAGCGTAGCGGGTGTTTTCTTGCTTACATTAGTTGTGCTCTTAGGCCCTCGTCGACAAACCTATATATCCCGTGTAGAAACGTTTTTAGGCAAAGGTGAACCCGATCCGGATAAGGAGTTTCAGGCTAATCAGGCCAAGATTGCAATTGCGACCGGTGGCCTGTTTGGTAAAGGCCCCGGAAATAGTACACAGCGTAATATGTTACCTCACCCTTATTCTGATTTCATTTTTGCTATAATCATAGAAGAATATGGTGCCGTAGGAGGCGTCGTTTTGGCAGCTTTATATCTAGTATTTATGTATAGATGTATACGTATCGTTACGCAGAGCCCGAAAGCCTTCGGCGCCTTATTGGCTGCGGGCTTAGGTTTTAGTTTAACGATCCAAGCCTTTGGAAATATGGCTGTGGCCGTGGGGCTTGGGCCGGTAACAGGTGTGCCTTTACCCTTGGTGAGTATGGGGGGGACGTCGATTTTGTTTACCAGTGTGGCATTCGGAATTATTTTGAGTGTAAGCCGAAATATTGAAGAACTTAAGTCAAAAGGAAAGGAAAAGGAAACTAGGGGTAAAAAGGCAAATGACAAAGTGATTGTTGGTGAAATTCCGGCAATGGCATAAACTTAAAAGGTATGGAAAGCAAGACAAAACGTGTGATTATTAGTGGAGGAGGAACAGGAGGACATATTTTCCCTGCCATCGCCATTGCTAATGCGTTGCGACGTCTGGAGCCGTCTATTGAAATTCTATTCGTTGGTGCTAATGGGAGAATGGAGATGGATAAGGTGCCTGCCGCTGGCTATAAGATTATCGGTTTGGATATCCAAGGTATCAATAGGCAGTCGCTGCTTAAAAATATACTCCTACCTTTTAAATTGTGGAAAAGTATACAGCGGGCAAGAGCTATTATCCGAAATTTCCGCCCGGATGTAGTCGTCGGTGTGGGCGGTTATGCCTCGGGACCTTTATTGCATGCTGCCGGTCGACTGAATATTCCATATCTAATACAAGAGCAAAATTCATATGCGGGCATAACAAACAAGAAATTAGGAGCGAAAGCATCAAAGATATGTGTGGCTTTTGACGGGATGGATCGCTTTTTCCCCAAAGATAAATTGCTGATTACGGGAAACCCCATTCGACGTGATGCCGTTGATATTGTAGGGAAGGAGTTTGAGGCGAAAGAATTGTTGGGCTTAGATCACGATAAGAAGACGATTTTACTAACAGGCGGCAGTTTGGGTGCTCGAACGCTAAACGAAAGTATACTGAACGGTCTGCAAAAAATGCGTAAGGCTAATTTGCAGATTATATGGCAGTGTGGAAGCTACTATTATGAAAAAATGCAAGATGTGCTCAAAGACGATGGGTTGGAGGATGTTTGTTTGAAGCCCTTTCTCCACCGCATGGACTTAGCTTATGCGGCAGCTGACGTAATCGTTGCGCGGGCGGGGGCCGGCACAATTGCTGAATTATGTGCTGTTGGAAAACCGGCAATCCTGGTGCCGTCGCCAAATGTCGCTGAAGATCACCAAACAAAAAATGCGCTGGCATTGATCAAGAAAAATGCAGCGATTATGGTGGAAGATTTGAAGGCACAGGAAACATTAATGGACGAAGTGATTGCGTTAATAAAGGATAAGGAAGAATGTAAAGTTTTATCAGCAAATATAAAAAATTTGGCAAAAGTGGATGCTGATGAAGTAATCGCGAAAGAGGTTTTAGAACTTATTAAACTTAACAAATAACGGGCACGTAAAGGTTGACAAATGGAAAATACGGTATTGACAGCGATAAAACAAGTGTTCCTGATAGGTATAGGCGGTATCGGTATGAGTGCGCTCGCCCGTTACTTCCATCATAAAGGAATGCGTGTTTATGGCTATGACAAGACCGAAACTTCTTTGACAAGGCAATTGACAAGTGAAGGAATCAATGTTTTTTATAGCGATAACATAGACCTGATTGCGCCACCGTTTGTTGAAGATCGAGAGGGCAGTTTAGTGATTTATACACCTGCTGTTCCAAAAGATTTGGATTTGGTAGCTTTTTTTCAACGGCTGGGCTATCGCTTGTATAAACGATCTGAAATCTTGGGAAAGATAAGTGAGTCGCATTTTACGATAGCTGTGGCGGGCACCCATGGAAAAACGACGACAAGTAGTATGATTGCGCATATTTTAACAAGTAGCGGGCGCCCTTGTTCTGCATTTTTGGGTGGGATTGCAGCTAATTATAATACAAATTTACTGCTTGCGGATTCTGATTTATTCGTAGTAGAGGCGGACGAATTTGACAGGTCATTCCTTACGCTGCATCCCAATATTGCGGTGGTGACGGCGACTGATCCTGATCATCTTGATATATATGGCGATTCAGAACATATGTTAGAATCTTTCCGGCTTTTTGTAAATCAAGTAGCCAAAGATGGCAAACGTATTATTAAGGAAGGTTTGCACTTGCCAACAGATATTCGTTATGCAGTTGAAAAAAGGGCGGACGTATACGCAACAAATATCCAAATAAGGAATAAATGCTTTTATTTTGATTATCTGGGTTACAATAAATCCATTTTTGATATTAAGCTAGGTATTGCTGGCAAACATAATATTGAGAACGCCGTTGCAGCAATCACCGTTGCCAAGCTGTTGGGTATTGACGACGAGGCGATTAGCGGATCACTTGCTTCCTTTAAAGGAGTTAAGCGTCGTTTCGAATACATTGTAAATCGCGAAGACCAGGTTTACGTGGACGATTATGCGCATCATCCGGAAGAGTTGAGGGCTTGTTTGTCTGCTATGAAAGAACTGTATGGTGACAAGGAAATTACCTGCGTTTTTCAGCCCCATTTATTTACACGTACACGTGATTTCGTCGACGAATTTGCGGAGGTGCTGGGCTTGGCAGACGTTTTGTTATTAATGGATATATACCCTGCCAGAGAGCAGCCTATCGAGGGAGTGAATTCAGATTGGTTATTGAGTAAAGTGCAGTTAACACATAAGTATAAGCAATCGGCATCGGATGTGTTGGCTTATATAAAAAGGGAACGGCCGCCAGTGCTGCTTACTGTTGGGGCAGGTGATATTGATCTGTTAGTAAATCCAATAAAGGAGGTTTTGACAAATGTTTAATAGCATCAAAAAGATCAATTGGCGTCGGGTGACTTATTTATTCACCTGGGTGTTAGCCTTAGCCGGTTTTTTTGTGCTGATGGGGTTTATTAATACCAAAAAGAATGAGATAGCCTGTAAAGGAGTTAAAATTATTGTTCCCGGATCGCAGGCTTTTGTTTCGCAGGAAGATGTATTCGGCATTATCGAAGAAAGCGAAGGTCCGCTGACAGGACACCTTTTGAAAAACGTGCCGATACACGAGTTAGAAAATAAGTTAGCGCAAAATCCTTTTATTCAAAGTGTAAAGGTTTTTACCGAGATGGACGGCATGGTGCATGTTAAAATTGAGCAACGGGAGGCCATCATGCGTATCATTAATAATGTTGGAAATGATTTTTATATTGATAAAGAAGGTGTCAAATTTCCCACATCTAAATTGTACGCACCGCATATCATAGTTGCAAATGGGAATGTATCAGAACGTTTTGATGGAAAAAGAGATACCGTTCGTTCCACACTCGTAAAGGATTTATGCAAGGTGGCTGATTTTTTAGGAAAGGACTCGTTATGGAACAGTCAGGTGGAGCAGCTATATGTAAATGAAGAACAAGATATCGAAATTGTGCCTAGAGTAGGAAACCAAAAGATCGTTTTGGGTAACGCTGATTCGTTGCCGAATAAATTTAACAGGTTAATGGTCTTTTATAAGCAAATTATTCCGAAGGCAGGATGGGGAACTTACAAGACCGTGAATTTAAAATTTGCAAATCAAATTGTTTGCGAGAAGGCAGATAGTATTATACAGAAGGAAAAAAATAATAAACAGCATATTAACACGCATTAGACATGGAAAAACGAACTACTAATCCGAAGGACGCTCCTATAGTTGTTGGTCTAGATATTGGTACAACAAAGATCTGCGTAACAGTAGGTCGGAGGAGCGAGCATAATAAGATAGAGGTATTGGGCATTGGTAAAGCAGAATCGCTGGGCGTGAGCCGTGGAGTAGTTGCCAATATTCAAAAAACAGTTACAAGTATTGTTAAAGCTGTCGAAGAAGCAAGTGCGCAGTCCAATGTCGATATCAAAGTTGTAAATGTTGGTATTGCTGGTCAACATATCAAAAGTCTTCAACATCGGGGTATTCTAACAAGAAAAGATGATAATGAGATTGGTAGGAAAGATATAGAGAAGCTGGTAGAGGATATGTATAAATTGGTGCTTCCTCCGGGGGAGGAGATCATCCATGTGCTACCGCAAGAGTTTACAATTGATAATGAGCCAGGTATAAAAGACCCGATTGGTATGGCCGGTCGACGTATGGAAGCTAATTTTCATATTATTTCGGGCCATGTCAGCGCGGTAAGAAATATTAAGCGTTGTGTTGAATATGCTAGTTTAGAGGCGCAAGAGCTTATTCTGGAACCGCTAGCCTCTTCCGAAGCTGTGCTTAGCCCTGAAGAGAAGGACGCAGGTGTTGTTTTAGTCGATATTGGTGGCGGAACTACGGATGTAGCGATTTTCCATGAAGGTATTATTAGACACACGGCCGTTATTCCTTTGGGAGGGAATATTGTAACCGAAGATATCAAACAAGGATGCTCGGTTCTGCGTAATCAGGCAGAATTGTTAAAAGTTAGATTCGGTTCCGCATTAGCGGAAGAAAACCGGGAAAATGAAATAATTTGTGTGCCGGGGTTGCGTGGAAGGGAACACAAAGAGATTTCGGTTAAAAATTTAGCCTATATCATTCAAGCCCGGATGGAAGAAATTATAGAGCATGTTTATTATGAAATAAAGTCATCCGGATATGAGCGTAAACTTATCGGTGGAATCGTTATTACAGGAGGAGGGGCGCAATTAAAACACCTAGTTCAATTGGTGGAATACGTGACTGGTTTGGAATGTCGTATCGGTATGCCAAATGAACATTTGTCGAAAAATGAAGTGCTGCCGAAGAACACTTATGATGAACTGAAAAGTCCACTCTATGCAACGGGTATTGGCTTGTTAATTAAGGGAATTGAGGCCGCTGAGTATAATGAGGTGGAGCACCCGGTAAAGAGCCAAGCTGTCAAAGGTATAGCGGAAGAAGGAAAGAAGACATTTGGCTTCTTAGATAAGATTATTCGCTATATCAGCGATGATAATAAAATTGAAGATACAGACTATATTAAATAGTTTTCAACACTCGGTTTTTTTTCCACATTATAAACAATTGTGGAAAACAATTGTGGAAAAAGTATTAATATTACAATGCGAAAGTTACGTAAATATTAAATCAGGATACCACTCATTTAGAGTAAATTAAGACAGTATGGGTACGCGTACTTGCAGATGAACAGGAAGAAAAGGGCGCGGCATACTTTTACAGATTTGAAAAGGAGCAGGGAATAAATACATTTCATAGAGCCTTTAAGGAACAAATTATACACGTATGAAATTTGAAATGCTTAAAGAACAATCATCTATTATAAAGGTAATAGGTGTTGGCGGAGGTGGTGGCAATGCAGTTAACCACATGTACAGACAGGGTATTAGCGGTGTGGACTTTATAATTTGCAATACCGATGCACAAGCATTAGAGTTAAGTCCTATACCTAATAAAGTACAATTAGGTGCCAGTTTAACAGAGGGGATGGGAGCTGGTTCGGATCCTGATGTAGGTGAAAATTCTGCGATTGAAAGTATCGAAGATATAAAACGCATGCTAGGGGTGAATACCAAAATGTTGTTCATCACTGCCGGTATGGGTGGCGGAACCGGAACCGGTGCAAGTCCTGTTATTGCGAAAGCGGCTAAAGAGCTAGGTATCTTAACCGTAGCAATTGTTACCACCCCTTTTGCATTCGAGGGAAAGAGGCGGAGGAGTCAAGCGGAAGAGGGGCTTGGCGAGTTGCGGAAATATGTCGACTCATATTTGGTTATATCCAATGATAGATTAAGGGAAATCTTTGGTAATCTCACGATGAGTTCAGCTTTTGCCAAAGCAGATGATATTTTAACAACGGCGGCAAAGGGTATCGCGGAAATTATCACCATTCCCGGTTATATCAATGTCGATTTCAAGGATGTTCGGACGGTGATGAATGATAGCGGCGTGGCTATTATGGGGAATGCGAAAGCTAGTGGCGATGATCGCGCGCAAAAAGCTGTGGAAGGTGCTTTGGCATCACCTCTGTTAAAGGATAGTGAAATTGAGGGTGCTCGTTATATTTTGTTGAATATTTCTTCCGGAACGCAAGAGGTTACGATGGACGAAATTTCGGTCATTACGGATTATATCCAGGAGCGAGCCGGTTTCACGGCAGAAATTATCTGGGGTAATTGTTTAGACGAGTCCTTGGATAAGGATCTGTCGGTTACTATTATTGCAACCGGTTTCCAAACTACCGAGGAGCGTAAACAGGAGGAAAGCAACCGACGGATTGCAATTCCATTAGAGGAGGAGAAAGTGCCTTTGGTAAGGCCTGTAAATCAAATTATTAACAAGCCTAAAGAAGAGGTTGTAGAAAAAGCTCCAGCTGAGCCTGTGCAGGCAAAGGTACAGCCGACGGCGATGCCGCAGGCCGATTTATTTAGCGGCTTTGGACGACCATCTGGCCAGAACCCGGTTGATAATAAGGTGGCAACACCGAAGAAAGAGGAGATTATCAGACACACGTTGGTAGAGGAAGAGCCGGTATCGGAGCAAAATAAGCCCGCTGACGAATATCAATTGAAGGTTTCCGAAAGTGAATTTCTCTTTACGAACGAAGCGAATACTAATCAACAGGTGTCTGATCCAGCGGCCACCTCAACGCCGGAATCTGTTGATTTTAATGAAGCACCAAAAGCAGAGAGCACCCCGGTAAGCAAGCAAGTTGATGAATATAAATCTGACGAAAGTATTGAGGAGCAACTTCGAAAAACAAAGGAGCGTATATTACGTCTAAAAGACTTAAGTATGAAGCTGCGTTCTACCAATGGCCTACAGGAGATAGAGAATGAGCCAGCCTATAGAAGGAAGCAGCGGTCTTTAGATCAGGTGCCTCACTCTTCTGAGTCACAGGTTTCAAGATTTACACTTTCTTCAGAAGATGGAATCACTGAAATAAGACCTAACAACTCTTTTCTTCATGACAATGTCGATTAAATTGTTATAAACGATATCAAAAAAAGGCCGGAAAGAGTGGTATACTCTTCTGGCCTTTTTGTTTAAATAAATGCATAAAAGAGAAGTTTTTATACTCATTTCGAATATGGTTCACTAGAAAGTTGATAATTCTGAGGTGAAACTTTATCTTTGTAAACAATTTAATAACCACGTATTGTGGCTTTTAGGAAATCTGAACAGTAGTGATTAACCCGTGGGTAGGCAAGTAAACGGGATACATTTCAATTCGTTTTCTACGAAAGACCTAAGTTGGATTTGTGGTTTTGAGAGGTATTAATTAAATTAAACGTATTTACTTTGGATTTATTCGATAAAATATCAAAAAATTTAGGTCCAATCGGACAACATCACAAGTGGTCTCATGGTTATTTTTCTTTTCCCAAATTGGAAGGTGAGATTGGTCCACACATGAAATTTAGAGGGAAGGATCATCTTGTTTGGAGCCTAAACAATTATCTCGGTTTGGCCAATCATCCGGAAGTGCGCGCAACAGATGCTGAAGCCGCAAAGTTATATGGTATGGCTTATCCGATGGGCGCAAGGATGATGTCCGGTAATTCAAATCAACATGAAGTGTTGGAACAAGATCTAGCCGCTTTTGTGGGAAAGGAGGATGCTTTTCTTTTGAATTATGGCTATCAGGGTATGGTGTCGATCATCGATGCCTTGGTTGATAGAAATGACGTGATTGTATATGATGCTGAGTCGCATGCTTGCATTATAGACGGCGTTCGATTGCATATGGGCAAGCGATATGTCTATCAACACAATGATGTAGAAAGTTGTAGAAAGCAATTAGAGCGTGCAACCAAAATAGTTGAACAAACAGGTGGAGCCATTCTTCTTATTACTGAAGGTGTATTTGGTATGTCGGGTGCCCAAGGCAAATTAAAGGAGATCAACGAGTTAAAGAGTGAGTTTAATTTTAGATTGTTAGTAGACGATGCCCATGGCTTCGGCACTATGGGACCAACTGGAGCTGGAACGCATGAGGCTCAGGATTGCGTAGATGGTGTAGATATTTATTTCGGCACTTTTGCCAAGTCAATGGCCGGTATTGGTGCTTTTGTGGCAGCTAATGAGGAAATTGTAACCTTCTTGCGCTATAATATGCGTTCTCAGACCTTTGCGAAATCTTTACCTATGCCTATGGTTGTGGGCCTTCAGAAGCGTTTAGAATTGTTGAAGGGGCAGCCTGTGCTTCGGGAAAAACTTTGGGAAGTAGCTTTATCCTTGCAGAAAGGCCTAAGAGATAACGGATTTGATATAGGCCATACGAATACCATGGTTACGCCTGTATTTCTGAAAGGCGACCTATCAGAAGCGACTGCATTAACGATGGACTTAAGAGAAAATTACGGTATTTTTTGTTCTATTGTTGTTTATCCGGTAATTCCGAAGGGACAAATTGAACTGCGCTTGATTCCGACGGCAATGCATACTCTTGAAGATGTGAATCGAACAATTTTCGCTTTCTCGGAAATCGCTGAGAAATTGAACAACGGTCACTATAGAGAACAACAAGTTGTGCCGGCCTAATCGCGCGACCTTGCTTTTATGATAAAAAAGCCTTCTAATCGAATATTAGGAGGCTTTCTTATTATTGTCTTAGCTTTAGCTTTATTGTTATTACTGCTTAGTTTGCTTCTGCTAGCTTTGTTTTAGCTTGTAGATCATTAACGGCCAGCGCAATTTTCCGTTTTGTTTCTTCACTTACACTTACTAAAGGTAACCGTACATAATTTTTGCATACGCCGAGCTCCTGGAGCATCTCTTTGACACCTGCAGGGTTCCCTTCAATGAAACATAAGTCATCGATGTTTAGTAGCTCATAATGAAGCTTGCGAGCTTCTTCATAGTGCCACTCATTGCAATATTTCACTAGCCGCTGAGTTTGCTTTGGGAAGGCATTCCCGACTACCGTGATTACGCCAACAGCTCCCAAAGACATCATGGGAAGGGTAAGGGCATCGTCGCCTGAAATCAATAAGAAGCTATCCGGCTTGTTTGCCATAATACGTGTAAAATGCTCAAAGTTGGCGGAGGCTTCTTTTACACCAATGATATTGTCAAAATCATTGGCTAAGCGAATAATGGTATCGACATTTATCATACTTCCCGTTCTGCCGGGTACATTATATAGTATAATAGGAAGATCCGTAGCTTGTGCGATTGCCTTATAATGCTGATAAATTCCTTCTTGAGTTGGTTTATTATAATAGGGGCTTACGGATAAAATAGCTTGATAAGCCGGATTTTTGAAGTCCTTTATTTGCGCAACCAATTCAGCGGTGTTATTTCCTCCGAAACCGGCTACCAAAGGTACGCGTCCCGCAACTTTCTCGGCAGTGAAGTCTAAAATACTTTTCTTCTCTTCTTTTGTCAATGTAGCGACTTCTCCGGTTGTACCCATACTAACCAGATAGTCCATACCTCCTTCTATTTGATACTCGATCAAATTAGCTAATCCCTCAAAGTCGATACTCCCATCACTGTTGAATGGGGTTACTAATGCCACTCCGGCACCATGTAGGCTATTCATTCCTTTTTATGTTTTGATTTATTATTCTTTCTTCTATATTCATTATGTGAAGTACGTTTTGCAAAGCTACTGAATCATTTTTATTAACTCCACTTCTGAAATGATTGGGATATTAAATTTCTGTGCTTTGGCGAGTTTCGACGGGCCCATATTTTCTCCGGCTACGAGGTAATTTAGCTTGGCGCTAATACCGCTTAGTAGTTTGCCTCCATTTTGAACAATGATTTTACCGAGGTCTTCTCTACTATAGTGTTCGAATACGCCTGATATCACGAAAGACTTGTCGGCTAGCTTATTGCTGTTCAATTGAAATTCTTCTTCAATAATAGCGAACTGTAGATTCTCGCCTTTTAGGATTTCAACTTGATGTAAGTGAAGCGTGTTGCTGAAATACTCCTTAACGCTTTGGGCAATTCGCTCTCCTATTTCGTCAACAGCGGCAATCTCTTCTACACTCGCCTGAATGAGGTTGTCGATGTTTTTAAAGCTATTCGCTAATTTCTTGGCAATAGTTTCGCCTACATAACGGATTCCGAGACCGAACAGCACTTTCTGAAAAGGTCGCTCTTTCGACTTCTGAATACCAAGAAGCATATTGTTGATCGATTTTTCACCAAAGCGTTCAATCTGTTCAAGTTCTTCTTTATGATGATGTAATTGATAAAGATCGCTTATCTGTTTCAGTAATCCCTTTTTGTACAATACTTCAACTGTTTCATTTCCCATCCCTTCAATATCCATTGCTTTTCTGCTGATGAAATGTTGAATCTTCCCGACTATTTGAGGAGGGCATCCCAATTCGTTGGGACAATAATGTACGGCTTCGCCCTCTTTGCGGATCAACACTGTGTTGCATACCGGGCAGTGTGTGGGGTAGGCTATCTGTTTCGTGTCAGGAACGCGTTTGTCCTTGTTTACACCAATGATTTTTGGAATAATTTCGCCGCCCTTCTCTACCATGACGGTATCCAACTCATGAAGATCGAGTCTCGTTATTTCATTGGCATTATGAAGTGTGGCTCTTTTTACTGTTGTTCCGGACAGTTGTACGGGTTCTAGATTTGCAACGGGTGTTACTGCACCGGTTCGTCCTACTTGATAGCTTACGGATTTGAGGATGGTCTCCACTTCCTCAGCTTTATATTTATAAGCAATTGCCCAGCGCGGCGACTTTGCGGTAAAGCCGAGCTCGTGCTGTTGTGCATAACTGTTTACTTTAATCACTATCCCGTCAATATCGTAAGAAAGCTTATGCCTAGCATCATCCCAATAGGAAATAAACTGTAAGACCTCGTCGATCGTGCGGCAAAGCTTTGTATGTTCGCTAACATGAAAGCCCCACGATTTAACGGCTTCCAGGCTCTCCCAATGTGTTTTGAATAACCGATCGCGGTTATCCATATATAAGAAATAAAGAAAGCAATCCAGTGGACGCTTAGCTACTTCTGAGGAGTCCTGCAGCTTGATGGTGCCTGCTGCGAAATTACGCGGATTGGCATAAGGAATTTCGTCGTTTTCCAGACGTTCCTTATTCAGTCGTTCAAAGGCCGCTCTATGCATAAAAACCTCTCCTCTGATCTCAAAAAGATCCGGAAAGTGGCCTGATTTAATTTTATTGGGAACACTTTTTATCGTTTTTATATTGCTGGTTACTTCGTCGCCTTGCGTACCGTCACCTCTTGTGACACCCCTGGTAAGTACGCCCTGTTCGTAAGTTAAACTGATAGATAGGCCGTCAAATTTCAGCTCGCATACATATTCAAAATCGTCACCCAGCACCTTACGGATCCGTTCATCAAAGTCTTTTAGCTCTTTCTCGCTATAGGTATTACTCAAAGAGAGCATAGGCCACTTATGACGGACTGTCTTGAATTGTTTAGTAATATCCCCGCCAACTTTCTGCGTTGGTGAATCAGGGTCTAAAAACTCGGGATAGTCCTTTTCCAAGGCAGCTAATTCAGCTAACTTTTGGTCAAAATCGAAGTCAGATATACTCGGTTGTGCGAGTACATAATATTTGTAATTGTGATCGTTCAGTTCTTTTGTTAGCGCTTCAATGCGGCTTAATGCATCATTCCTTTGCATATGCGAAGTTAATAAAAATTCTAGTTCTCTAGGACAATCTTAAATAGGAATGGTGTTTTTTAGGATCGGGTGCATTTTTTGGGAGAGAAACTATACTTTGAATCTGAACGTGCCACCTTATTAGAAATTGTAGCTGCCTATTTAAACCGGGAAATCGAGTTGGAAAAATGAATTGCTATCAATTTTAGAGTAGTACCCTTGCACAAGGGTACTACTTATTCATTAAATTTGCGTTTAGGACGCTTATAAAGCACGGTTGCAATAATTGTTACCAAGATAACGCCAATAACAAGATAAGCTACGGTTTTGGGTGTACTATACTCTTCGTCCGTACCTACCTGGTTCGCTAATGCTAAGTTAGAATAAATCGCTGCCATCAACACTAAAAATAATTTCTTCATTTTCCTAGTCCCTCCTTGATTTTAATAAAAAGTAAAAACACGTAACGTGATTTTTAGGCCTTTATTGATTATAAAACATAAATATAAGAAAAATAATATAAAAAATGAAATTTAATATTATTTTGTGCTTAATTGGAGAAAATTTTTACAAAAACGTGCTAACAGTCTGAAAGATAGATTTGTATGCTTGTCTTTCTTCGTTTTATTTTTTTAAAAAATCTCTTAAAACATAGTGGAGTATGCCGCCGTTTTTGTAGTAAGCTATTTCAATAGCCGAATCAAATCGAGCTTTAACTTTAAATGATAAATTTCGTCCCTGTTCGTCTTTTGCTTGTACGTCGAGCAGCTTGTGCGGTACTAAATCATCGGCTATCCCGGTGATATTAAAAGTTTCCCTACCGGTTAAACCCAGCGTATCGGCACTTTCTCCAGGTAAAAACTCCAATGGCGCTACTCCCATACCTACCAGATTACTGCGGTGTATGCGTTCGAAACTTTCCGCTATAACCGCTTTAACGCCGAGTAGGTTCGTACCTTTTGCTGCCCAGTCCCGTGATGACCCGCTGCCGTATTCTTTGCCGGCAAGGATAATAAGTGGTGTAGAATCCCGTTGATAAAGCGAGGCAGCATCATAAATGTTAAGTGTTTCATTGGTTCCAAAGTAGGTTGTATAGCCACCTTCTTTATCGGAAATTTTATTTTTGATGCGTACGTTGGCAAATGTTCCTCGCATCATCACTTCATGGTTACCACGTCTAGAGCCGTAAGAATTGAAATCCTTAACCTCGACGCCTTTGTTTTCCAGATATTGGCCGGCGGCCGTATCTGATTTGAAGGAACCGGCAGGCGAGATATGATCGGTCGTTACAGAATCACCTAAATATAGCAGTACACGCGCTTCTTTAATATCGCTTGATGGTGTAAGCTCGCTACTAATGTTTTTAAAGAAGGGAGCTTCCTGTATATAAGTAGAATGCTCGTCCCACTGATAATCGCTTCCGGTAGGTGCAATTAAATTTTGCCATTGTTCATTTCCGTCGAAGATTACGTCATACACTTTCTTAAAATCGCTCTGCTGAAGTGACGATAGAATGACTTGATTAATTTCCTCTTGCGTCGGCCAAATATCTTTTAAATAGACGGGTTCTCCATTCGGGTCCGTGTCGATGGGGTCATTTAAAATATCAACATCGATTCTGCCGATAAGTGCATACACAACAACGAGCATTGGTGAAGCAAGGAAATTCATTTTTACCTGAGGATGAACGCGTGCTTCAAAATTTCGGTTGCCACTTAGAATGGAGGCTACCACTAGTTCCGCTTGATCAACTGCTTCTGCAATGTGGGGCGGTAGCGGACCACTGTTGCCGATGCAAGATGTGCATCCATAGCCTACGTGATGAAATCGCAGGGCTTCAAGATCTTCTAATAAACCTGAGCGCTCCAAATAAGCCGTTACTACTTTGGAACCAGGGGCCAAGCTTGTTTTAACCCATGATTTGGTCCGTAAGCCGCGAGCAACGGCCTTTCGAGCGACTAAGCCGGCACCAATCATGACCGCAGGGTTGGAGGTGTTTGTGCAGCTAGTGATTGCAGCAATTACGATGGAACCGTCACTCAGTTCATATTCTTGGTTATTGTCGATTATTCTTACTGTTTTCAGTTGGTCACTTTTGATCGTAGTTTGCGGCGATGGATGGGGTTTCGTAGGCGTGAACTGTGTTCTGGATCCACCTTCCGACAGCCAGGTATTAACCTCCCTGTCTTTGAAAGAAACGTAGGTACGACTATATTCCTTTTCTAACAAGGCACCGAACTTGTGATATAGATCTTTGATCAGAATCTTGTCCTGAGGTCGTTTTGGACCGGCAACTGTAGGTTCTAAAGTATTCAGGTCCAAATGAAGGATATCGGTATAATGAATTTTTTCTTCCCCCGTACGCCATAATAGATTTTCCTTGCAATAATCCGCTACCAAACGAATGTGGTCCTCTGATCGATTTGTCCGCTGCATATAATCAAGTGTCTGGTGATCAATGGGGAAATAAGTGACGGTACAACCGAACTCGGGCGACATATTGGAAATGGTTGCCCGATCGGTAACCGTTAAGTTATCGAGGCCTTCTCCAAACACTTCTACGAATTTTCCCACAACTCCATAATCTCGGAGCAGCTTGGTAATAGCTAATACCATATCGGTAGCTGTACATCCCTCCGGTATTTTTCCCGTAAGTTTTAATCCGATGACTTGAGGGCAGGTGAAATATATCGGTTGCCCCAGCATCGCAGCTTCTGCTTCTATACCACCGACACCCCATCCCAACACACCGATGCCGTTGACCATCGGAGTATGTGAGTCTGTGCCTACCAAGGTATCCGGGAAATACCAGCCGTCTCGGTCAATAACGCCCTTGGCCAAGTATTCAAGATTTACCTGATGACAGATTCCCATTCCTGGAGGAACTACTGTAAAGTTATTTAATCCTTTTTGCGCCCATTTCAGTAATTGATAACGCTCTGCATTTCGTTCATATTCTAAGTCAACATTTTTTTCATAAGCATAGTCGGTACCGAAATAATCCACTTGAACAGAATGATCAATTACCAGGTCGACCGGGATTGCCGGGTTAATTTTATCTCCGTCTTTCCCCTTTCGTATTACTTCAGCCCTAATTGAAGCAATATCTACGACTGCAGGTACGCCGGTAAAATCCTGCATTAACACACGTGCAGGTTTGAATGGGATCTCTTTGTCAGTACCGGCGGGGTTCCACTGAATAAGTGTTTCTAAATGCTCATCGGTAATAGAAAATCCATCATGATTGCGTATAACATTCTCCAATAGGATTCGAATAGAAAATGGAAGTTTTTCTATAGGCTTTCCCTCCTTTCTCAATTGACTAAGTGAAGCTATTTTTTTGTCCATTTTAGTTTAGTTTTAGTACTATTATAATACTTCATTTTCCTTAAAAATGTTTTTAACTACATCATTCCTGAATTTTAAATGACTTATAAAAAGAAAAGCCAAGAGATGATTTAAAATCTCTTGGCTCATCAATATAATTCGGTGTTTATTACTTTAGTTCAAATACAACACGAAATTGATAGTTAATCTTAATTTTCTTAAAATCGATATCTAGTGATTCCTCCTGTGCATAATCTGCCGCTTTTCCGCGCATGGCCATTGCACTGTACATAGCTGGCTGCGGACTGCCTGCGTCTGTATTATTATCGTTTACTTCCAAGGCCTTTCCTAAGCTGTCGCCTAACGCTTGAGCTAACACGGTTGCTTTCTCCCGCGCATTTTTTACCGCTTTTATGCGTAGCTCATTCCGTATTTCGGTCATCCTGCTATGGTCATACCCAGCAATAGCGGTAGATTGAATTCCTTTTTCATCTACGCTTGAAAGAATGGAATTGATTGCATTTAAATTAGCTACTTTCACTTTGTATTGCTTGCTTGCTAAAAAACCGGGATCTTTCTTCTTCTTGGGATCTATATAATTATAGCTTGAGATGTTTTCTATAGTGAAATCCTCTTCCTTTATTCCGGCTTTTTTTACAGCAGTTGACAACTGCTTTTCCAATTCATCAATTGCTACCTTATTTTTGTTGTTATTATCCTTAAAATACTCTTTTAAGGATATGGACACATAAATAATATCCGGGGTTACTTCCTCCTCAGCAGATCCATAAACTTCTATCTTCCTTCTTGTATCAACATTTTGTGCTGAAGCGGATAATGCGATTGTTCCTAACAATACTGCTGCTAATATTTTTTTCATCTGCATAATTTTTTCTTAAAAGTGATGAATCCTGCATGAGCTTTGCACGTATTACTATGGCCCAAACAGGTTGCTTATGCTATAAGTTTTATATTTGTGTATGAAACGATACTGTAAAAGAAAATGCTACAATAGGTTATTTTTTTAGAATTTTATTCTTCTATAACTTCGCTGTGATAGCTTGCAGATTCTTGAACTTCCTCCTTAAAATAACGTTTCTGGAAGATTAGTATGATAATTACGCCTACTGAAATGGCAGAGTCTGCTAAATTAAAAACCGGTCTGAAGAAGATAAATTCTTCATTTGACCATAACGGAAACCATGATGGGAAAGTCCCTTGCAACAGAGGGAAATAAAACATATCTACTACTTTTCCGTGGAAAATACTACTATATCCACCTCCAGCAGGAAACAGAACCGCTTTTTCATACCACGTGCTTTCACTAAAAATCATACCATAGAAAGTAGAGTCAATGATATTTCCTACAGCACCGGCAAAAATTAACGATACACAAAGAATGAGTCCGCGGTGATATTTACGTTTAATCATGTAAACCAATCCATATCCAATGCCCAATACAGCCAATATACGGAACACAGATAATGCTAATTTTCCGCTCTCGCCACCAAATTCCATACCGAAAGCCATACCGTTGTTTTCAGTAAAATGAATGAGTGCCCGGTTTCCGACAATTTTAAATTCCTGTCCCAAGGTCATGTTGAGCTTGACCCAAAATTTGATAACTTGATCTAAAAATAAAACAACTAATACGAGGAAGAGCGGTCTAGTATATCCTTTCATTATTTCGTTCGCACAAAATCAATCAGCCATTTCCCTAAAGAAGAATGAGATCCTCCGTTAATGAGAAATGGCCGATTTGTTTTTAATATTGTTTTAATTTGGCTTCCATGCTTAGAGTAGTGTGGGGAACAGCGCGTAAACGCTCTTTTTGAATTAGTTTACCCGTTTCTCTGCACACGCCATATGTTTTATTTTCTATTCTTACCAATGCAGCCTCTAAATTGTCAATGAACTTTTTCTGACGAGCAGCTAATTGATTGATCTGCTCTTTTTCAAGCGTAGCCGAACCATCTTCCAACGTTTTGAAAGTACCCGCCGTATCATCTGTACCATTGCTGTTTGGGTTACTTAAAGATTTAGTCAAAGAGGCTAATTCTTCTTTCGCTACTCGAAGTTTTTCCAAGATAATTTCTTTAAACTCTTGTAGTTCGGCATCGCTGTAACGTGTCTTTTCTGTGTTTTCCATTTTTCAAATTTTTTAACAAGAATCTAAATCTGCCAAGGTTTTGCTAAAGACCTTGCTATAATACGGGTTATAGATTCTAAAACTACACTTTTTCAATTAATACATTTAGCTCAGTCTCTTCTATTTCAACACGTTCTCCACCGGTTAAGTTGTTTTCAACTTTAAACGAGTTGGCTAGGATCTCTGTGCTAATATAAGATAAATTATCTTTAATAGCATCGGCAATTAAGGAACTATTGCTTATCGTCACATTGATCTTATCAGTTACTTCAAAGTTAAGTTCCTTTCGAAGTGTTTGTATGCGATTCACAAGTTCACGTGCCAGGCCTTCATTTTTTAGTGTCGGTGTAATATGAACATCTAAAGCTACCGTGAGCTTGTCTAAGTTGGCAACTTGCCAGCCAGCTACATCTTCTGCGATTATTTCTACATCCGCTAAGGTAACTGTATAAGGAGCCTCCGTTAAGGTAAAGGATCCAGATGTTTCCAATTGACTAATTTCCGACTCTCCAAACGCTTGAATAGCTGCTGCAACCAGTTTCATATCTTTTCCAACCTTAGGTCCCAAGGCCTTGAAGTTAGGTCTGATTTTTTTTCGTATAATCCCGGAAGTATCCTTTATAAACTCTATTTCTTTGATGTTTGTCTCCGATAAAATCAAATCTTTCACTTTCTCTACTTTCTCCCTGAATGTATCATCTAACACCGGAAGTAGAATTTTGTTTAGTGGTTGACGAACATTTATACCTACTTTTTTACGTAGAGATAAAGTTAACGACGATATATCTTGGGCCAAGGTCATCCGTTCTTCCAGATTTTTGTCTACAAGCGCTTCATTATAAGTCGGGTAGAAAGAAAGGTGAACTGATTCCGCCCGATCTTTCTGCGTTGCGTTATTGAGGTCCAGAAATAGTTGATCACTGAAAAAAGGAGCGATTGGAGACATGAGTTTCGCAACTGTGTCTAAGCAGGTATATAGGGTTTGATAAGCAGAGATTTTATCTTCACTATATTCGCCTTTCCAAAAACGGCGGCGACATAGTCGTACATACCAATTACTTAAATGCTCATCCACGAAATTTTGGATGGCACGAGCTGCTTTTGTTGGCTCGAAATCTTGATAGAATGTATCTACCTCTTTTGTCAAACTATTCAAGAGTGATATGATCCAACGATCAATTTCAGGACGGTCATTATAGGCGATCTCTGCTTCCATGTAAGAGAAGCCGTCAATGTTGGCATATAGCGCAAAGAAAGCATAAGTGTTGTATAGTGTTCCGAAGAACTTACGCCGCACTTCATCTAAACCTTCTTCATTGAATTTTAAGTTATCCCAAGGTGCAGCATTGCTGATCATGTACCAACGGGTAGCATCGGCACTGTATTTTGAAATGGTGGCAAAAGGATCTACCGCATTACCTAAGCGTTTGGACATTTTGTTTCCATTCTTATCGAGCACCAGACCGTTAGAAACCACATTTTTAAATGCTACGGAATCACAAAGCATGGTTGCTATTGCATGCAATGTAAAAACCACCCCCGCGTTTGGTCTACGCCCTCAGCTATAAAGTCGGCTGGATACGCCTCTTCAAAACCTTCTTTGAATGGAAATTTCTCTCCTTTTGCTAATTTTTCATGGTCTAACCCCCACTGTGCATACGGCATTGATCCGGAATCGAACCACACATCGATAAGGTCAGGCTCTCTAAACAATTTCTGAAGGCTATCAGACACAAGCACAATGTCGTCTACATAAGGTCGGTGAAGATCAAATTTATCAGTGTCGAGTTTTACCAGATATTCGCGTAGTTTGGCGCTTTCTTCTTCATTTAACACATTGGTAGTTAAACTAAACTCGATATATTCACGTAATTCCTGTATCGATCCTATACAAATTTCTTCATTTTCATCTTCTGAACGCCAGATAGGCAGGGGAGTGCCCCAATACCTAGATCGAGATAGATTCCAATCAACTAGATTTTCCAGCCAATTTCCAAAACGTCCTGTGCCGGTAGCTTCAGGCTTCCAATTGATCGTTTTATTAAGTGCCACGAGTTTTTCCTTAACGGCAGTGGTTTTTATAAACCAGCTGTCTAAGGGATAATACAAGATAGGCTTGTCGGTACGCCAACAATGTGGATAACTGTGTTCATATCGTTTGACATCAAAGGCTTTATTCTCCTCCTTTAACTTGATCGCAATTAACACATCCGTTGGTTTAAAGTCCGGCTCTTGCCTTTCTTCGTCGCTGTAGTATTCTTCCTTAACAAAACGTCCGGCGAAATCTGTAATTTCTTTGACGAATCGTCCCTGTTTGTCTACAATTGGAACATCTTTGCCATTTTCATCTTTTACTAAAACTCCGGGAACTCCGTTTTCACGACAGGCTCTAAAGTCGTCTGCACCAAATGTAGCAGCAGCATGTACGATACCGGTGCCATCTTCGGTCGTCACAAAATCCCCAGGGATGACACGGAATGCATGTTGCTGTAAATCATCATTAATGACATAAGGAAGTAGTTGTTCATAACGTAAATTGAGCAAGTCTTCTCCTTTAAATTCAGTTGCAAGTTCCCAAGGAATCAGTTTGTCACCTTCTTTGTAATCTTGGAAGGGAAGATCTTTCGCCTCCGATTTGAAATACTTGCCAACTAAATCTTTTGCCAAAACAATGCTGATCGGCTCAAATGTATAGGGATTAAACGTCCGTATCTTTACGTAGGTAATATTTTTTCCCACGACGAGTGCGCAATTTGCCGGTAAAGTCCAAGGTGTGGTAGTCCAGGCGATGATTGCCGTATCTTCTCCTTCCTCTTCGAACAACTGAGGCATTAATGGGTGAATCTGATCTTTGACGATTCTAAATTCTGCTACAATTGTCGTGTCTTTAACAGGTTTATAGGTGCCGGGTTGATTTAGCTCATGTGAGCTCAGGCCGGTTCCCGCAGCAGGAGAGTATGGCTGAATAGTATAACCTTTGTATAATAGGTCTTTATTGTATAATTCCTTTAATATCCACCAAATGGTTTCGATGTATTCGTTTTGATAAGTAATGTAGGGGTTTTTGAGATCAACCCAATAACCCATTTTTTCAGTCAGATCATTCCAAACATCCGTATAGCGCATTACTTCGCGCTTACAGGCGTTATTGTATTCCTCTACTGATATCTTTTTACCAATATCTTCTTTAGTAATACCTAAAGTTTTTTCTACAGCAAGTTCGATGGGAAGACCATGGGTATCCCATCCGCCTTTCCGCTTTACCTGGAAGCCTTTTAAGGTTTTATATCGGCAGAAAATATCCTTTATTGTCCTAGCCATGACGTGGTGTATGCCAGGCATACCATTGGCAGAGGGAGGACCTTCATAAAAAGTATAGGGCTTTGTAGAAGGCCTGCTGGTGACACTTTTCTCAAACACATTCTTTGCCTGCCAATTAGCTAAGATATTGTTGCCTATATTTGGTAAATCGAGCTGTTTATATTCCTTGTACATCAGTGTATTAATCCAAAAATTAAGGATGCAAAGTTAAGACATTAAGGCGAAAAGTGAAAACGGTGTAATCGCTTCCCTGCTTATTCCTGTATTTTCTTTCGATTTAAACCTTTAGATCGTCACAAAGCGAAAATTTATTATCTTTAACTGACAGTTTAGCTCTTAGTAGTTATGAATAAATATCTGAAACGCGGTATCCTAATTACAATGTTGGGAATTCTGATGGGCATGTTGGGCATGTATCTGAAAAGGTTGGAAAATGATTTCTATGGAATCACATTAACATTGGGTGTACTGGTATTTGGTGTCGGCTTTGTTACTATTGTCTATAGTTTAATTAGAAAAATAGAGCGTCAAAGCATCCTTGAATCAAGAGAAGAGCAACAGCAATCCTCCGAAAGTGATTAATTATGGGCTTTCTATCTGCGTTGAGATTTGCTTGGTATGGTTTACGTGATACATTTAAAACCGAAAGGAACTTCAGGATCCAATCTGCTTTTGCAATACTTGCCCTTATAATGGGGCTTTTATTGAAAATCGATCTCAATGAGTGGCTTTGGATTGGGGTATCCATTTTTCTTGTATTGGCTGCTGAGCTATTTAATACTGCGCTGGAAGCTTTAACCAATCTGGTTTCACCTACCTGGCATCCCTTAGCAAAAAAGGCGAAGGATGCCGCCGCCTCCGCCGTTCTGCTGTTGGCTGTATTTTCTATTATTTGTGGAATCATTATTTTTTTGCCTAAACTTGTGCAAGTAATAAAGCATTTCAATAGTGTTACATAAAACCAGAGGAATTGTCCTGAAGATTACTCCTTATGCCGAGACGAGTGTTGTGGCGCAAATATTTACGGAAAAGTTTGGTATACAGTCTTATCTTATCAACGGCGTAAAGAGGGCACGGGCGAAGATTCACCTTAATATATTGCAACCACTACATTTATTAGATCTTGTCGTATATCAAAAAACTACAACGGGATTAAACCGGATGGCGGAGGCTCGGCAATTACCGGTTTTTCAACGGATTCCCTACGATATTATAAAAAGCTCCATGGCCTTGTTTATTACGGAAATAATATATAAAAGCATTCGGCAGCAGGGGCCGGATGAAAAGCTTTTTGAATACCTCTTTAGTGCAATATGCTGGTTAGATTCGTCCGAGGAAACACCGATCAATTTTCATTTAGCTTTTCTTCTAAAACTCACCAAATATTTAGGCTTCTATCCAGCATCCCGAACAGGAGAACAAATTTATTTTGATCTTAAGGAAGGTGTTTTTACTCGATTCACCCCAGGTCATATCTTAGTTTTGCAGGAACCACATACCGGTCAGTG
Source organism: Olivibacter sp. 47 (assembly GCF_030372825.1). Classification (NCBI taxonomy): domain Bacteria; kingdom Pseudomonadati; phylum Bacteroidota; class Sphingobacteriia; order Sphingobacteriales; family Sphingobacteriaceae; genus Olivibacter; species Olivibacter sp. 47. The sequence goes on along the minus strand of NZ_JAUCNR010000001.1, from coordinate 1,453,953 downwards.
GAATACACTTTTAAATACCAGTTTTGCATCGCTTAACAATGTGAAAATAGGTAACCGGGACCGAAGAATTCTTTTGCAGAAATTGATCGATTTTTATCAACTCCATATCGATGGTTTAGGCGAAATAAAATCACTCGAAATACTGGAAGAAGTTTTGGCTTAAAGCAATCATATCATATACGAATAATATGTTTACATTCATTAAAAGTTACGTGCTGCCTTCTATGTTTTTTTTAACTGTTTCCTTTTGTCATGCTCAAAGCGGCGAAATTAAAGCAGACTCACTTTTGATAAAAAAGCATATCTATTTTTTGGCAGCAAATAAGTTGGAAGGTAGAGGAACGGGCAGTAAAGGTATAAAAAAGGCGGCGAAGTATATTGAGCGCTATTTTAAGAAATATGGCCTGAAGCCATTAGGAGATAAGGGTTATCGACAGCCGTTTATAGCAAAAGTGAAAAAGGTGGTTGTTCCCGATAGTTTGCGGAAAGCCGATAACCTGATAGGATATTTGGATAATAGGGCGACAAATACAATCATCATTGGAGCCCATTATGATCATTTGGGGCTAGGTACACAGGGCAGTTCTAAGGACGCTTTGCCTGAAGGGAAGATCCATCATGGTGCCGATGACAATGCCTCGGGCGTCGCGGGACTATTGGAACTAGCAAGGTGTTTTTCACAAAATGGACGGCAAGAGAATTATAATATTCTTTTCGTAGCTTTTTCGGGAGAGGAATTGGGGCTGCTGGGCTCTAAGTATTATGTAGAACATCCTGTTACATCAATGAATAAAGTGAATTTTATGGTGAACATGGATATGATTGGCAGGTATGATCCGGGGCGTGGACTTGGAATAGGCGGTTTCGGTACAAGCGATAGTTGGCCAGCCGTTTTTGAAGGTATTACAAGCGATATTAAATATTTTACAGACAGAAGCGGAAGTGGTGGTTCTGATCATGGCTCCTTTTACGCTAAAGGTATCCCGGTTCTTTTTTTTCACACGGGTGGACATGAAGATTACCATATGCCTACGGATACTCCTGAAAAAGTCAATATAACAGCATTGGCAAAAATAGTCGATTTGGAAATAGAAATCATTTTGAAAGCAATGAATAAAAATAAACTTAACTTTACGGAAGTCAAGTAAGATTTTTACATGTTTGTATATTTATGCGTGTGTCTCTTGATCGATGTCGATAATAAAAAAAATTAACAATGAAATTTGGACAAGTTGAAGACCCCGGGCAAGTGGATTTTACTTTGCCTGACACCCATTCGGATACAATTAACCTACTGAATGCTACTAGAAACAAGGCGGCTTTTAAGGTGAGCATAGGATGTGCTAAGTGGAATAAACAAGATCTAAAAGGATTTTATCCACGTGGAACAAAAGACGAGTTATCGTACTACGCAAACCAGTTTAATGCAATTGAACTCAATGCTACCTTCTACAATGCGCCGGATAAACAACAAGTATTGACTTGGAAGAATAAAGTGCCTGCTGATTTTAAATTTTTCCCAAAATTGCCAAATCAGATCAGTCACTACAGACGTTTATTAAATGCTGAGGAACCTACGATTGCTTTTTGCGATGCGATTAGCTTTTTTGAAGAAAAACTTGGCATGGCATTTTTGCAGCTTCATGACAATTTTAAACCAACTAATTTGGACCGCCTTTCTGCTTATTTGTCAGCTTTTCCAAAAGGCATACCATTGGCGGTAGAGGTTAGAAATGAAGAGTGGTTTCAGAATAAAGAGATATTTGACGAGTATAGTAATCTACTAAAAGAGCATCGTATGGCAAATATAATAGTTGATACCGCGGGTCGTAGGGATATGTTGCACATGCGACTAACCTCTCCTGAGGCCTTTATTCGCTATGTTGGGGCAAATCACTCAAGCGACTACGAACGTTTGGATCGATGGATAGACAGAATACAGGAATGGCGATCGGAAGGCTTGCAATCTTTGTACTTTTTTGTGCATCAGAATATAGAAAGGGAGTCGCCTTTACTCTCCTCTTATTTTATTGAAAAGTTGAACAGCGTTTTTGATCTTGACTTACACGTTCCGAAAGGACTAGCGGAGACAGGTGAACAGGCTAAGCTACTTTGAAAATAAGCTACAAAAAAAGAGTGTCTCCTATATCTTGTCAAAAACATGGAGCACTCTATATTATGGTTTACAGCCTCTTGTTTAATTCATCTTGGAGCTGCCTGTTTAGCTTTTGTTCCCTTTCCATAGCTTTCTTGCGATGTTGCTCGAATTCGAGGCGTAGTTCTTCCAATGTTTTTTTTGCATCGGCAGTTACTAAATGACTTTGGTTGAAACGATATATATAAAACGTAAGTGCCAGAGCAAGTACACCAATTATACACCATATAAGTAAGTTATAGGTACTCTTCGGTAAGAGGATCCCTAAAAAACTAAAGCTCTCTTTTTGTTCCCTGGTAGTTTTGAGTTCCTGTGCTACCTTGTTCAAGCTATCTTGAAGAGAAGAAACCTCACGATCATGGTTGTCCAAAGTGGCTTTTACATTGGCCAGTTTGGTCTGCATAGCTTTGATTGAATCTGTTATGTTTGTCTCTAATTTTTCTAAGGAGGTTTTTCGAACTACTTTATAGTCCTGATAATTATTTGAAGTGTTGTTAATATAGTCAAACTGACTTGCAATAGATCCTCCGTTCAATCCCTGTTGTGATTTTGCCTGGGAAATTTTTGACGTTTTAACAGGTGAAGTAGGTGCAGTTTGCGCTTGTGCATTAGCTAAAGAAAAGGAAAGAACGAAAATGAAGAAAGAAAATTTTAGTCTTTGCATAAGTAATATAAGTTGTGTTTGACGTATTTAACTCCGGCAAATATAACACAAACCTTATAGAATGCCATGGTTTTCCGGTATTTGGATAAGACGGCAGACCGTGGGAGCAAACGAAAGTGTATAAAAAAGGCTTTAAATGACGATAAAAAAGCCCAGAAGGAAGGAATAGCGTCGATAAGTTTAAGAAAACCACTTTTACCAAAAGAGTAAAATATTAAAAATTAACTGATTACATAATAAGCGAAGAAATAGTTCAAAAATATTTTGCATTGTTGTGGAACAACTCTATATTTGCAGTCCCAAACGGGAAGAATACCTGGATAGGTAGGAAAAGGAGGCTTAGCTCAGCTGGTTCAGAGCATCTGCCTTACAAGCAGAGGGTCACTGGTTCGAATCCAGTAGCCTCCACACTTAAGCATCTATTCAAGGTGCTTTTTTATTTTATATCTATTTTTATTCCCTTTTATTGTTTGATATTAAATGACACTCGATTGATGAGTAAAACTGATACTACTTTCTAACTGACAGCGATTACTGAATCTGTGTCATGACAATAAAAAAGATTGCAGTTTAATTTTGATTTATCACTTGTTTGTCATACTTTTATAAATACCGATTACAAACCTAAAATGTAAATGGGCAATCCGAAAAAGGGTTGCTCATTTTTTTTATTGGCATGGACTTTGTGGTAAGTGTTTTGACTGCTGTCATGCAGTATTAAAGTAGTCTTTTCATAATTTAGGTTTATAATTGGTTAAGTAAAAGCCTTGATGCCCATCATCAAGGCTTTTTATTTCAATTTTAATATATACTCAAAGTTGAGAAGTGATTTCAGTTGATAGCGGCTTGGTGGCGGAACGATAACGATGTATCAAGTGGCCGTTTTCGTCAATTAAGAACTTCTCAAAGTTCCATTTGATGTCGCCTGTAAAATCCGGATTCTCCGCTTTTGTTAAATAATCAAAAATAGGGTTAATATCGTCGCCTTTCACACTGCTTTTTTCTGCGAGTAAAAAAGTCACGCCATAATTTTGTTCACAAAACGACTTTATGTCGTCATTAGAACCAGGCTCCTGTGAGCCGAAATTGTTGGCAGGAAATCCGATCACGACAACCTTGTCTTTGAATCTTTTTGATAATTCCTCCAGTTCTTTATACTGGGGAGTGAAGCCGCATTTAGAGGCGGTGTTAACCAAAAAGATTTTTTTTCCTTTGAAATCTTTTAGATCAATTGTTTTACCGTCGATGGAGGTAAATGAAAACTGATAAATATTTTCAGGTGGGAGAGCCATAAACATGCTCATAATTAAAAGCAGCGTTTTCATGTTTCTATTGATTTAAACTGTTTCTCTTTCGATAACGAAGTTAAACAATTCTTCAATAGGCTGTTTAATTATTTTGCCGATTTGTACGGCGTATTGCTCGCATACGATCCTTAGTTGGTCACTGAAGTAATAAGCGATAGATCCCACAAAATGAAATAAATGATTTTGATAATCAGGGAACAATAAAATGTTTGTTTTTACAAATTCCTCAAAGCCACGGTGCAATAGACCCATAATATATGGGTGCGTTTGATTGCTTTCCATGAAAGGCGCAAAGGAGGCGAGATAGGTGTTTGGAGAATTCCTTTGATAAACGTTTTTGATAACCATTTCTTTATTGATCCGGTAAGTACTTTCAAATTTCCTGGAGAGCTCTTCGGGTAAAGCACCATAGAGAAAAGCTGTTATCAATTTTTTTCCGAACCAAGCGCCGGAACCTTCATCACCTAGTATAAAACCCAGTCCTTGCCTTGTTGGTTGTACCTGTTCACCATCAAAAAAGGTAACATTTGACCCCGTTCCAAGTACTGCGGTATAACCACTATCATTTCCACAGGTAGCATAAGCGGAGCCGATAAGGTCGGTTTCTACTGAAATAAAAGCCTTTTTGAAGATTTGAGAAAGAGCATTTGATACCATTTCCCGACGGTCGGGATTTGTGCAGCCCGATCCAAAAAAATAGACTTCTGAAATAAGATCTGCATAGGGTGCTATATCTGTGATATTCTGCACAATCTTTACGATTTCCTTCTCCGTGGTAAAAAAGGGATTTAATCCTCTTGTTCTGAAAGTTAAAGGTTCGCTGTTTGGAAGTGCAAGCATCCAGTCAGATTTATACGATCCGCTATCTACAACCAATATCATAGTAAAATTTGGTAGGCTTTATGTGTTAACGTTTTAGATACAAATATACTAAAATACTGGAATAACCATTTATAAAGTGTCTAAAGCACATTAATTGAGCGTGAGTGACCCAGCAATCTGTTTTAGACCAATTTCTGCCATTTTTGCTTCATATTGAGCATTGCTGAATCGAACGCTTGCATCAACATAGTTTCTTTGGGCTTCGCGAAACTCTAAGGGTGTAATGCTTCCTAGACGATATTTTTCGAGCGTTATATCCATATTTTGCTTAGCAACCATTTGATTTCCTTGTTCTCGATCAACTAATTCTAGATTAACGAGATAAGTCTGATAGGCAGATGAAAGCTGTGAAAGAAGTGCTTGATTCGTTTTCTCCAGGTTAATGCTCGCATTTTCAATGGCCAATGCTGCATTCCTCTCATTCCTTTTCTGTAAAAACCCATTGAATATATTCATTGATGCTGACACGCCGTAACTAAATCCATTGCCCTGATTTTTCGTCGCAAAGCCTAATTCAGCCGTAGTTCGTGTTCGTGTATACGCGGAATTTATGTCTATTGTGGGATAACGCTGACCTTTTACTTCTTTCAATTCAAGCTGTGCTATCCTTCGATTAATTAAAGCTGCTTGCAAAGCCGGATTATGTTGGAGTGCGAGATTTAATAAGTTATCATATTTAAGATTGTCTTCTATACTGATACTGTCCGTTACGTCAAAAAGCGTATTGACATCGCGAGCTAAGATTTCGTTCAATCTGATTTTTGTGTTGCTGAAAAGCACATTTTGACGCATAAGATTTGTGGTATCGGTATTTAAGTCGACTTTGGAGGCTAAAACCTCTAATTTAGAGGCTCTTCCAATCTGATATCGATTCTCAGCCATTTCTAGGCGATATTTTGAAAGGTCTAGTGCTGTTCGTAAGGCGGTAAGTTGTTGTTTTTGTTGTACCAGGTTAAAATATTCGCTAACGACGTTAAAAACGGTGGATAAAATTGCCTGTTTTAAATTCGCATCACCTAGCTTCTGTAATTCTTTCAATTGATCGTAACGCGCAAACATTTGAAACCCATCAAAAACAGTCCAATCCAGATTTGCACCATAAGCCATGGATGTGTTCCGTGCCCCTTTTAACGATCGGGTTTCACCGCTTAATAGTGTTTGTGTCGTGTTCTGTGTAGCAGCGGATGCAGAAGCATCGCCCGTAACACTTGGCAACATGCCGGCATTGGCCAAATTTGCATTGTTCTTTGCAATAGCAACATCATTGCTAACAAGCCTGATGTCATAGTTTTGTTTAAGGGCAATAGCGACAGCATCTTCCAAATTCAATATCTCTTGTGCAAAGGCAATAAAGGGCAAAATATATATCGGTAAGAAAATATACAATAATTTTTTCATAAACGATTAGCTATTATAGCATTGCCTGAGCGGCTTTTAGTTCCTGTCTTTCTACTTCTTCTGCTTCTTTCAAATCCAAATTCGGTTTATACTCTCTTGACCATAACGAGTAAATGGCAGGGATGACAAATAAGGTTAGGATCAATGAGAAAATCGTTCCGCCTACAATTACAACTCCCATGCCTATTCTGCTTGTTGCAGCTGCACCAAGGGCCAATGCAATGGGAAGAGCTCCCAATGCGATTGCAAAGCTTGTCATCAATATCGGTCGTAACCGAGCCTCGGACGCTTCTAAGATAGCCTCTTTAACGGTCTTGCCTTCTTCTTTAAGTTGATTGGCAAATTCAACTATCAGAATACCATTTTTAGTGACTAAACCGATCAACATAATAGTGCCGATCTGACTGAATACATTCCAACTTTCTCCAACCACCCATAAGGATAACAGTGCACCGGCCACAGCCATAGGAACGGTAAGTATAATGATAAATGGATCGAGAAAACTCTCAAATTGCGCCGCCAATATTAAATATACTAATAATAAAGCGAGCCCGAATGCGAATAAGGTATTCGACCCACTTTCCCTAAAGTCGCGTGATTCACCGCCTAAATCTGTAGAAAAGCTGTCGTCAAGTACTTTGGCTGCAATTCTGTCCATTGCATCAATACCTTCGCCGAGACTTACGCCGGGTGCTAATCCTGCCGATACGGTAGCCGACATAAACCGGTTATTATGATATAATTGAGGTGGGCTAGAACGTTCTTCGATCGTTACAACGTTGTCCAATTGAATCAATTGCCCTGTATTGCTTCGAACAAATATAGCGGCTAAATCCAAAGGAGAACTTCTGTCTACATCGTCAAATTGACCGATTACTTGATATTGTTTGCCATTCATGATAAAATAGGCAAAGCGTTGGCCGCTTAGCGAGAGCTGCAGGGTTTGAGCAACGTCGAGTACCGATACGCCTAAACTTTGGGCTTTGTCGCGATCGATGCTTATATTGAGTTCCGGTTTATTGAACTTAAGGTCAATGTCAACCACAGAAAACGTCGGATCATTGTTCGCTTCGTCCATAAATTCCGGTATTTTTTCACGGAGCTTGTCGAATGTTGGTGCTTGTATAATATATTGTACAGGTAGCCCGCCTCGTCTATTTACCGAGATTGTCGGCGTTTGCGTGACGAAGGTCCGGGCTTCGGTATATTTTCTCGTTTGTTTAGTTAATGCCTCTGCAATTTCTGCCTGTGAACGTACCCGGTCTTCCGGAGCTACTAGGGTCATGCGCATTCTCCCGCTGTTAATTGAAGATGAACCGAATCCCGGTGATGTCATGACCAAATTAACAGATTTTTCAGGAATGGAGTCATTAACGAGCTGTGTAAGTTCGGTCATAAAACGGTCCATGTAATCATAGGAACTTCCTTCTGGAGCTGTTACATTGACGCGAATCAGACTCCGGTCTTCATATGGAGCCGTTTCTTTTTTGATATGTGTCCAAAAGAAGGCAATCAATCCAAAACAGATGAAAAGGATAGGAAAGCTAAGCCATTTATGCTGTAGGAAATGAGTCAATGATTTACCATAACCAGTAGTCATTTTTACAAAATAGGGTTCGGTGAGTTCATAAAACCGAGAGTGCTTGGTGCCGCCCTTCTTCATTAGGTAAGCATTCAGCATTGGCGTTAATGTCAGCGAGACAAAGGCAGAAATGAGTACCGCCGACGCAATAACGACACCAAATTCACGAAAAAGCCGTCCTACAAATCCTTCCAGAAACATAACGGGTAAGAAAACCGCTGCTAAGGTTATCGAAATGGAGATGACAGCAAAGAAAATTTCATTTGATCCTTTGATGGCAGCCTGCATCGGTGACATACCTTCTTCCACCTTTTTGTAAATATTTTCGGTTACAACGATTCCGTCGTCCACAACAAGTCCGGTTGCCAATACAATGGCGAGAAGTGTTAATACATTAATGGAAAAACCAAAAAGGTACATAATAAAGAAGGTGGCAATTAAAGATACAGGGATATCGATTAACGGCCTGAAGGCGATACCCCAGTTTCGGAAGAACAAAAATATGATCAATATAACCAATACCAGGGCTATAGCAATCGTTTCGGCCACTTCCGTAACGGATTTTTTGATGAACAGCGTGTTGTCCAATGCGACGTCTAGTATAATATCGGTAGGAATTTCGTTCTTTATTTGTTCAATTCTTTTGTAGAATGCTTCTGCAATTTCGATATAATTAGTTCCGGGTTGAGGAATCACAGCTAGCCCCACCATTGGAATACCTGATTCCGTCATCTTCGTTTCAATATTTTCAGGTCCCAATACGGCACGTCCAACATCGCTAAAACGTATAATCCGATTACCATCGGTTTTAATGATCAATCTATTAAAATCTTCTTCGGTTACAAGGTTTCCCGCTGTTTTAACAGTAAGCTCTGTATTGGCTCCCGTAATCTTTCCGGATGGCAATTCGACGTTTTGTAGCGTCAATGCGTTTCGGACATCTAGGGGAGTTAAACCGTAAGCGGCTAAACGCATTGGCTCAATCCATAGACGCATAGCGTAACGTTGTTGTCCCCAAATTTGAACGGTACTCACGCCGGGAAGGGTTTGTAATCGTTGTGCAATGACATTTTCTGCGATGTCATTTAGGTCTAATGGATCGCGCGTGTCACTTCTTACAGTCAAAGTAAGTATGGGTTCCGAATCAGCATCTGCCTTTGAAACAACCGGAGGTGCGTCTATATCTTGTGGCAGGCTTCTGAGTGCTTGTGAGACTTTGTCTCTTACGTCGTTTGCTGCTTCTTCTAAATTTTTACCAAGAACAAATTCTATGTTAATATTACTTGAACCTTGATTGCTGGACGATGAAATATTGCGAATACCATCTATTTGATTGATCGACTTTTCCAGGGGTTCCGTAATTTGTGATTCGATGATGTCGGGGTTTGCCCCGGCATAATTGGTACGGACCGAAACGATAGGGGGGTCGATAGAGGGGAATTCTCGTATACCTAAAAAGGTGTAACCAATAATCCCAAAAAGAATCAAGATTAGGTTCATGACGATCGTCAGAACTGGACGTTTTATACTGGTGGTTGAAAGACTCATGGCTTAATTTTTTAAGTTAACATGCACATTCATCCCGTTTTTTAAGGCCATGACACCCGAAGTGAGCACGGTATCACCGATAGAAATACCCTTGTTCACGAGGATATCTGTGCTTGTTCTGCTATCGCTTTCAATGTCCACCGCGCTCGCCTTGCCTCCCTTGCATACAAAAACTTGTTTGCCTCCTTGTACCGGGATAACGGCTTCCGTGGGGATTAAAACGGCTTCTTTTACCATATTGATGGGTAGTTGCACCCTGGCGAAAGAACCTGGAAATAACTCGCCTGAATCGTTGGCAGCTAAAGCTCTAATTTGTATTGTCCTTGTCTGTGCATCAATTCCAGGTTCGATGGCATATATTTTTGCGCCATACTGTTTTGACGAGCCGCTTATCGTAAAGTTTAAAGGCAGCCCTTCTTTTATTTGTGCTGTATATTTTTCAGGAACCGAAAATAAAATTTTTACCGGGTTGGTACTCATTAAATTTGCGACAATCGTAGTGGGTGTCAAATATTCTCCTGCCGATACCGAGCGAAGACCTATTTTTCCACTGAAAGGTGCCCTTACCTTTGTTTTCGCTATCTGCGCTTTTATTAATTGTGTTTGCGCCTGAGCTGATTGTAAATCTGCGAGTGCCACATCCTTTTCTTGCGTGCTGATCGCCTCCTTTTCTAACAAGAGGGAGGCTCGGCGAGCGTTCTCTTCCGCAAGTTTTTCTTCGGTTTGACGTTGCAATAATTGAGCTTGTAATTCTGTGTCGTCAATGTTAAACAGAATTTGTCCTTTTGTTACAAAAGATCCTTCATGGAAGTAAAGATTTCGTATAATACCTGAAACCTCGCTCCGAATTTGAACTTGCTCGTTTGGTTCAACGCTACCCGATACCGTTAAAATATTCTCAAAATCTTTCGGTGATACCACAATCCCATTTACTTCAATGGGAGCACCTTTTGGACTTTCACTAGGTGGGGCAATTTTACCTCCTTTTTCACTGGAAAACTTGTAGGCAACGAAAGCGATAATACCTACAATAATGATTAAGTAAATGTACTTTCTCTTCATTCAGAAAAAATTGACTGCGTTTTAGTTCTCTTTTATATTAGATGTTAGCTCACAAAAGTTGATCTGACGGATTCTGCCAAGCGTTACAAGGCATAAAGTTAATTATTATTTGCCATACAGTTTTGCAACATTATTGATGTTAAAATCGCCCTCCCAATGGAAGAGGACAAATAGGTGCAGTGATGCTGCTGTAAATTGCTACCTTTGCAGTTTAATTCTTTCACGCATGAACAATATATTTATTAAACTTTTTAGCTTTTTAACTATCATGATAACAACCTTATCTGCCGAAGCGCTGGCACTTAACCCTATTCGTTTTGAAGTGTCTTTTAAAGAGCCTCAGGCCCATTACGCGGAAATTACCATGGAAATTGATCGCGTTAAAGAAGATTACGTGGACGTAAAAATGCCTGTTTGGGCACCGGGCTCTTATTTAGTGAGAGAATTTTCGAAGAATGTAGAAGGGTTCCATGCCAAAGATGCCAATGGGAGGCCGCTGACCAGTCGAAAAGTAAGCAAGAATACCTGGAGGGTTTCAAGCAAAGGCGCCGGAAAGATTATGGTGAGTTATCGTGTTTATGCGTTTGAAGTATCGGTGCGCACTAGTTTTATTGATGCTTCGCATGCTTTTTTATCGCCGACGGGTATCTTTATGTATGTAGATAATCAAATAAATCGGCCTGCAGAGGTGAAAATCATACCTCACAAATCGTGGAACAAGATTTCAACAGGATTGATGGAAAAAGAAGGCGAAGTCAATACATATTTCGCAGCTGATTTTGATATTTTATTTGATGCACCGATAGAAGTAGGAAACCAAGATGTGTTCGAGTTTACTGCGGCCGGAATTCCGCATGAGGTTGCAATGGTTAGCGGCGGTAATTACGACAAGGTGAGGTTGGCTAAAGATATGGCTAAGATCGTGGAATCTGCTACCGCCATTTTTGGGGAGAACCCGAATAAAAAATATGTATTTATTGTTCATAACTACCATTCAGGAGGTGGTGGATTGGAGCACCTTAATTCTACTGTACTCGGTGCAAGTCGGTTTAACTATAACAGTGAAAGCGGATATAAATCTTTTCTCAGTTTAGTTGCACACGAATATTTCCACTTATGGAACATTAAAAGATTACGCCCGGAAGCTTTGGGGCCGTTTAACTATGATCAGGAGAATTATACTACTAACCTTTGGATAGGAGAAGGTTTTACCGCTTATTATGATAATTTATTAGTGCGACGCGCTGGTTTTCATACAGAAGACAGTTATTTACAGATGTTGGCGACAGACGTAACAGCCGTCGAAAACCGACCAGGCAACCAGGTTCAACCGTTAAGTGAATCAAGCTTTGATGCTTGGATCAAATATTATCGCCAGGATGAGAATTCATTGAACAGTATCGTCTCCTACTATAATAAAGGAGCTTTGATTGCGATGATGATGGACCTGAAAATATTGCATTCTACCAAAGGGCAAAAAGGTCTGGATGACGTCATGCGAGAGGCTTATAACGAATTTTATAAAAAACAGGGCAAAGGCTATTCTGATGCAGCCTTCAAAGACTTAGCTGAAAAAGTAGCAGGAACTTCTTTAGATGATATTTATCATTTGGTTAATACCGCCGGTTCGCCTGACTATAATAAATATTTGCAGTTTGTCGGATTGGAGCTTGTCGACTTAAACGCGGCTACGAAACGCCGGATCTAGGCATTAAGACTTCAACAACAGATAATAAATTGTTGGTTCAGAATGTAATACGTGGTGGAGGAGCATGGGACGGAGGCATTAACGTGAAGGATGAGCTAATTGCAATTAACGGCTATCGCATAGACGCAACCGGAAAAGAGTTAGAACGAGTAGTTCAAGCCAGTAGAATCGGGGACGTTGTAAAAATGCTTGTTTCCCGTGATGGCATTATTCAAGAATTAGCTGTAAAAGTGCAGGCAAGTAAAACAGGAAAATATGCATTCATGCCAGCTGAAAATGTGACTGCTGAACAACAGCAACTAAGAGAGAAGTGGTTGGCTGAGCAATAAATAGTTGTTTAAGAGAGGGAAGGACGATTGCTTCCCTCTTTTTCGATTGTTTAAAAAGCGAAGCGAATGGAAAGGCCGAAACCGGCAAAGTCTAAACCGGTATTGTCGGGAGCAAAACGCATTTCCGGTTTCCAATCCAAAGAAAGGTTAATCGGCGCGCCATCAATTTTATAATCTAAACCTAGGACGCCGTCAATACTGAAAGCAGCGCCGCTATTATCTGTCTCTTTATTTTTATAAGTTCCGATACCAGCACCGGCACCATAATACCACCGTAGACCGGGAGCACCTTCAAAGTCATTATGGATTTCGTATAAACCTACCAGCTTGAAGGTGGATGATTTACTATTGGAGCGGAAGTTCAGAATCACATCCAATGCATTTTGGCCTTGTAGAAAAGTTTTAAAAGTCACTCCATTGGCGACACCAAAGCGACCTCCGATTGCACTTTTATATTCGTAACCGTCTGTGGCTTGCGCTTGTGATTTAACGGATATGAACAAAAGAGAAACCACACCCCATGCAATAAAAAGCAATTTTTTCATAGAATTAATCTTAAATAAATGTTAACAGTAAGTCGTCAGTTTTAAGCGCCAAAGTTACGCTAACTTGTTACAAAAACAATTTTTGATTGATTTTATTGTTCAAGAGACAAAATGTAAATGTCTTTTTATTATGTATACATAGCATATATTTGCCGTTTTACTTGTTCTGCTTCAATTTTTTCTTAGCTTAAAATGATACAGAGCCGATAAATTTTGCTATCTTTAATGGACGCTGAATAAACCGATTCATAAATTAATACGTAAACTTATGGCACTTTCGCGCGTTTTTGATTTGTTATCTAATTATAAGTCTTCCTTTGGACAAAAAACGGTTGTAGCGGGGAAGGAGGGAGGAAAATGGATGTGTTATGAAACCGATCATTTTCTTCAGATTGTTGATAACCTTAGTAAAGGCTTGCTCAATTTAGGCATAAAAAAAGGAGATAAGCTTGCCATTATGTCAGCTAACCGACCGGAATGGAACTTTACCGACTTTGCGATCAACCAAATAGGTGCTGCGGTAGTTCCGTTGTACCCAACCTTATCGGATCACGACCTAAATTATATTACCGAAAACGCAGAAGTGAAAATGGCCTTTGTAGGCACCTCGGATTTAGCTAAAAAATTGAAGACTGCACTTACCTTACACAATCTGGATATTCCATTATATACTTTTGATAAAGTAGAGGGGGAGAAATATTGGAAGGAAATTGAAGAGATTGGGGCATCGCTCACCACCGTTGATCTCGACGTTTACCGAAATGATATTCATGAAGATGATTTATTGACGCTCATTTATACCTCGGGAACTACCGGTAGTCCTAAAGGCGTGTTTTTATCACACAAAAATTTGGTAAGTAATTTCACCGATTGTGCCCATTTGCTTCCGGAGAATTATAAGACAGCCATTAGCTTTTTGCCTCTATGCCATATCTTTGAGAGGATGGTCGTTTACCTATACTTTTATAAAGGGATAAGTGTTTATTATGCGGAAAATATGGATACCATTGTTGCCGACATCAATGACGTGAAGCCGAATGGCTTTACAACAGTGCCCCGGGTATTGGAAAAGGTTTACGACAAGATTGTGGATAAAGGAAAGGCACTTACCGGGATTAAACATGCGCTGTTCTTCTGGGCTTTAGACTTGGGCTTGAAATTTAAAGAACCCCGTAAGAATTCGTTTTTCTACAAGATTAAGTTGGCAATAGCTAGAAAGCTTATCTTCAAAAAGTGGCAGATGGCTCTTGGAGGTAATATTGTGGGCATTATCAGTGGAGGTGCTGCTTTACAAGAGCGTTTGGCACGAGTATTTTGGGCCGCAGGTATCCCGGTGTTGGAAGGTTACGGTTTAACGGAAACTTCACCGGTTATAGCAGTAAATAATTTTGAGAGAAATGGATTGGGGTTTGGAACTGTAGGTCCTTTGTTAAAATCAGTGAAGGTAAAAATAGCTAGTGATGGAGAGATTCTGTGTAAAGGGCCAAATGTGACGAAGGGCTATTATAAAAATGATGAGGCTACACGAGAGGCTTTCGATGAAGATGGGTACTTTAAAACCGGCGACATTGGTGAGTTGACAACAGAGGGCTTTTTTGCGAATAACAGATCGTAAAAAGGAAATGTTTAAAACGGCAGGTGGTAAGTATGTCGCTCCTCAGATAATAGAGAATAAATTTATGGAATCGACATTGATTGCACAAATTATGGTGATTGGAGAAGGAAAACGTTTTCCTGCCGCGCTCATCGTTCCTGCGTTTGAGGAATTAAAAAAGTGGGCAGGCAAAAATGGAATTTCCGGAAGTACGAAGGAAGATCTGATAAAAGATCCCAAGGTTATAGAAAAATATCAACATGTCCTTGATAAAACTAATGAAAGTTTTGGGCATTGGGAACAGGTTAAGAAATTTGTTCTGCTACCAAATGAATGGACGATTGATGGTGGTGAGCTGACACCGAAATTAAGCCTGAAACGAAAAGTGATATTAGAGCGAACCAAAGAACTGATTGATCATATTTATAGCGATGAACATGATCAGAAACCAAGGGAACAACATCCATAGCAGCTAAATAGAGGAAATTATAATCCTCTATTTAATCTTTTTAATCGCTCTGTTTGCCCGTGAAGTCGCTATAGCGATCTTGTACTGATACCACCTGTCCTTGAAGATTTTCCGCATCGTATTGTCGAAATGACGTGTGATCACCAGGTTTCTGAAACCGCGCCACTTGTCCATTCTTTTTGAAGGCAATGCCCGAACACTGATGGAATAGCCTTCTGTCACATACTGTATGTAGTGCCAATAGCCGGAAGGCATCAACAAGGTTTCACCAGGATGGATTTCCGCTTCATAGCCGTTTAAGTATTTAAGCGCTGGGTATTTAGCGTAGTCGGGATTTTTTAAGTTGGCAATACTATGAAAATTATAAGGAAGTTTGTACATCAAATCCGACTGGTCCAAAGGAAAAAGCCAGATTCGCTTGATACCTTTGTATTGTGTAATGAACACATGTGACATATCGATATCAAAATGATTCCGTGTGCTCGAGCCTTCTCCGCCGAAAAATAAAAAGGGAAGCCATTTAAGAACCTTGCCACCCGTTAAATCATTGTATATTATATCATTATTTAGTTCAGGTTTTAGTTTTATCAAATTAAACAAAAATATACGCAGGTCCGTTGGTTCACGTTCGATCAAATCCAGATATTCGGAGAATTTCATCTTCGTCACCGGAGCACTTTTCGCCCGATCGTTTGAAGTGTCCTCTTTGCCATATAGTTCAATAACATGATCGCCTGCAATCTCCTTGAAGTAGTCGTAGTTCCATTTACTGAATGCAGGACTATCTTTACTGACGAAATCTTCCAAGATAACCGGAACCCCTTTGTTAAAATATTGGTCAAGGAACTCTTTTGAGCTCAACCCTGATCGCCTATCTGTCTTCTTTAGTTGCACTTCTTATAGGTTATGACACGTGTAACTGCAAACTTATAAATTCTTTTGCATATGTAGTATGCTTTTTATTTAGATAAATTATATACAAGAGAAATGCCAAAATCGCTCTTAAGAGACGATATGATCTTAGAATTGAATGATAAAGACAGTGTGGAAGCCAAATTGCTTCGAAAATCCTCAATTAACTGAAAACTTTATAAAGTTCTTGTTTCTTATGGAATTATAGATTAGATTTGCTATGCAAGCATAATAAAAAATGAGCCAAGAGAATACCATTGATTATTACTTAAAGATTACCTGGCAGTCAATTGCTAGTAAATACAATCAATTAGCATCGAAACACGGCATTACACAGGCAACAGGATATGTTTTGATCAATATCAGAAAAGACGGGACACCCGTTACGCAAATAGCCGGATTATTAGGTGTTAAATCAACAAGTTTATCGCGTATGTTAAGCGGAATGGAACAACAAGGGCTAATTTATAGAAGAGCCGACGCACAGGATAAGCGTTCGGTACGTGTTTTTTTAACGGAGGAAGGACAGAAAAGGCGAGAGATTGCAAAAAATATTGTAAGGGAATTTAATAGTTACCTGGACAGCTTAATTAAAGATAGTGAGCGACAAAAACTTATAGATACATTGAAACGATTAAATGAATTGGCTGTTAAATATGTTCCGAAAGAAGGGTAAGCTGAATAAAAAGCTTGAAAAAAGCTATTGTCACTATGTTTTATCAAAAGCCTCTTAGTTATGATCAATAAAAGTATAAAGAAGGTAGCCGTATTGGGTTCAGGGGTAATGGGGTCTCGTATTGCCTGTCATTTCGCCAATATAGGTGTTTCTGTTTTATTATTGGATATCGCTCCGACGGAGCTTTCCCCTGACGAACAGGCCAAAGGTCTAACTTTGGAAAGCCGACAGGTTAGAAACCGTATCGTTAGTCAATCATTAGAAACCGCATTAAAGACAAACCCATCGCCTATATATAGCAAGCAATATGTTCAGCGTATCACAACAGGTAACTTTACAGATAATATGGCTGATATAGCGCATGTCGATTGGATTATAGAGGTGGTTGTAGAGCGTTTGGATATTAAGCGACAGATTTTCACGCAGATAGAACAATATCGAAAACCAGGGACGCTTGTTAGTAGTAATACCTCTGGTATTCCTATGCATCTAATGATTGAGGGACGAAGTGAAGATTTCAAAAAACACTTTTGTGGTACTCATTTCTTTAACCCACCTCGTTATCTGAGGTTGTTGGAAATCATCCCATCACGCGAAACGGAACCTGCGATTATCGAGTTTTTAATGCATTATGGAGATAAATTTCTAGGCAAAACAACTGTGTTGTGCAAAGACACTCCCGCATTTATTGGAAATAGGATTGGTGTATACTCAATGTTGGCCGTCACACATTTGGTTAAGAAGCTAGATCTCACCCTAGAAGAAGTAGATAAATATACAGGTCCTGCTATGGGACACCCCAAATCTGCCACTTTTAGGACCTCGGATGTTGTCGGGTTGGATACGATGGTGAATGTTGCAAAAGGCCTATACGAAAATGTTCCTGAAGATGAAGCGCGGGATATTTTCGTTTTGCCAAGCTATATTGACAACATGGCTGAAAGAAAGTGGCTGGGTGAAAAAACTAAACAAGGCTTTTATAAGAAAGTAAAAGATGAGAAGGGAAATAGTGAAATCCTGGTGCTTGACTTGGGCACCATGTCTTATCGAAAGCAGGAAAAGATAAAATCGGTAACATTAGAGGAAACCAAAAAGATTGATGACCTGGCGAAACGAATGAAAGTTTATGAACAGGGAAATGATAAAGCAGCGGAATTATTTCGCGCCATGCATTATCCACTGTTTGAATATGTATCTAAACGTATTCCGGAGATAAGTGAAGAGTTTTATCGAATTGACGATGCGATGCGCGCGGGCTTTGGTTGGGAATTAGGACCCTTTCAAGTATGGGATGCGCTAGGTGTTGAGGAAACATTAGAAAAAATAAAGCAAGAAGAAAAGCGGATTCCAGGGCAAACGGGCGAAGTCGCATCGTGGGTATTGGAAATGTTGCAATCCGGGCATAAAAGCTTTTATAAGGTCGAAAACGGGAAAAGATTATTTTATGATATTCAGAGCAAAGACTATAAAGAAATCCCTGGTATAGCTGATTTTATCAACTTAGACGATCTCCGAAAAACGAAGACCTTATGGAAAAATAGTGGCGTATCAATCATCGACCTAGGTGACGGGATACTTAATGCAGAGATCCATACGAAGATGAATACGATCGGTGGAGATGTGATTCAAGGCATTAACAAAGCAATTGATATGGCCGAAAAAGAATATAAGGGCTTGGTTATCGGGAACGACGGAGCCAACTTCTCTGCCGGAGCCAATATCGGGATGATTTTTATGATGGCCGTAGAGCAGGATTACGATGAGTTAAATATGGCCGTTAAGTTATTTCAGAATACGGCCATGCGCTTGCGTTACTCGAATATACCCGTCGTAGTTGCTCCATTTAATCTGACCTTGGGAGGAGGGTGTGAATTTGCTATGCATGCTGATTTCGTGCAGCTCCATGCGGAAACTTATATGGGACTCGTTGAATTTGGGGTTGGGGTGATACCGGGTGGTGGTGGCTCGAAAGAATTTGCCTTAAGGGCTTCAGATGAGTATAAAGCAGATCAAATTAGTCAAAATGTGCTAAAGGAACGTTTTTTAACCATCGGCCAAGCAAAAGTAAGTACTTCCGGAATAGAGGCATACGAACTAGGTTATCTCCAACAAGGTAAATTTGCCATTACGATGAATCGTAGCCGATTGCTTGCGGATGCAAAGGCAAAGGCTTTAGGTCTGGCTGAAGCCGGCTATACTGCGCCTATTCCGAGAAACAATATTAAAGTATTGGGAAAGCAGGGATTAGGCATCGTGTACGTTGGAGCAAACTCAATGAAATCAGGAAATTATATTAGCGAACATGATCAGAAAATATCAGAGAAGCTTGGCTGGGTATTGTGTGGGGGAGACCTCTCGGCACCTACGGAAGTTTCCGAGCAATACTTGTTGGATCTTGAAAGAAAGGCCTTTTTGGAGCTGACAGCGGAAAGGAAAACACTGGAACGAATACAGCACATGTTAACTAAAGGTAAAGCACTCAGAAACTAAGTTATCTTAAAATAGTGAAGATATGGAAGCATATATAATAGCGGGTTACAGAACGGCTGTAGGAAAGGCTCCAAAAGGCGCTTTCCGATTTACACGTGCTGATGATTTGGCTGCGGCGGTCATAAGACACCTGGTCAATTCTGTTCCTAACCTTAATAAAGAAGAAATAGATGATGTCATTGTTGGAAACGCTACGCCTGAAGCAGAGCAAGGGTTAAATATGGCAAGGCTCATTTCTTTGATGGCACTCGATACTGATAAGGTTCCCGGCGTTACGGTCAATAGATATTGTGCATCAGGTTTGGAGACAATAGCAACTGCTGTGGCTAAAATAAAAGCAGGAATGGCAGATGTAATTGTTGCCGGCGGTGTTGAAGTGATGTCGGGTATGCCTATGGGGGGGTGGAAAGTGGTTCCAAATTCAGATGTAGCAAAGACACACCCCGACTGGTATTGGAATATGGGCTTGACGGCCGAAGCGGTCGCTAAAGAATATAAGGTGAACAGGGAAGATATGGATTCGTTTTCTTATCATTCGCATCAAAAGGCAATTTCAGCGATTACAAAGGGTTTGTTTAAAGAGGAAATTATGCCTTTTACGGTAATGGAAAACTTTGTTCGCGATAATAAGATCGGTACGAGAGAATATATAGTGGATACAGATGAAGGACCCCGGGCTGATACAAGCCTTGAAGCGCTGGCTAAACTGAAGCCTGTTTTTGCGGCGGACGGACTTGTAACAGCTGGTAACTCGAGCCAGACGTCAGATGGTGCAGCGTTTGTATTGGTTGTATCAGAGAGAAAGCTAAAGCAATTAAATTGCCAACCGATTGCCAGATTAGTTAGTTATGCCGTAGCCGGTGTTCCACCACGTATTATGGGAATAGGTCCCATATTTGCTATACCAAAAGCGCTGAAACAAGCGGGACTAAATTTGGATGATCTTAGTCTTATTGAATTAAATGAGGCCTTTGCTTCCCAATCGCTGGCCGTTATTCGCGAGTTAAATTTAAATCCTGATTTAGTTAATGTAAATGGCGGAGCTGTTGCTTTGGGACACCCATTAGGTTGTACAGGAGCTAAATTAAGCGTACAAATTTTTAACGAACTAAAAAGAAGGAGGCAAAAATACGGAATGGTGACGATGTGTGTCGGAACAGGGCAAGGGGCTGCAGGAATCTTCGAAATGCTTTAGTGTTTATGCTTTATGTTGTGGAACTTAAGACCATTGCCTAACAATTACTAAAAATACAGATTATGGAAACCGTGGATAAAAAGAGAGCAATAAAAGGTGGCGAATTCGTTATTAAAGAGACCCGTTACGAAGACGTTTTTATTCCTGAGGAGTTTGATGAGGAACAGCTGATGATCAAGAAAACCTGCCAAGATTTTCTTCAGACGGAGGTTACTCCAAATTTAGAAAGAATCGATAATCAAGAAGAAGGCCTAATGCAAACCTTGCTTGATAAGGCAGGAGAACTTGGTTTGTTAGGTGTTTCTATACCGGAAGAATATGGGGGCTTTGGAAAGAACTTCAACACGTCTATGCTTGTTACAGATGCAGTGGGTGCCGGACATAGTTTTGCAGTAGCACTTTCTGCTCATACCGGTATAGGAACTTTACCTATCCTTTATTACGGGAATACCGAGCAAAAGCAAAAGTACATTCCAAAACTAGCCACAGGAGCGTATAAAGCAGCTTATTGCTTAACGGAGCCTAATGCAGGGTCGGATGCTAATAGCGGTCGCACGACCGCTAAATTAAATGATGAGGGAACGCACTATCTGATCAACGGTCAAAAGATGTGGATTACAAACGGTGGTTTTGCCGATATATTTATCGTATTTGCTAAGATTGATGATGATAAGAATCTTTCGGCGTTTATTGTAGAGCGTGCCTTTGGGGGTATTACGATGAATCCCGAAGAACATAAACTGGGAATTAAAGGTTCTTCAACAAGACAGGTGTTTTTTAATGATTGCCTTGTCCCAAAAGAAAATCTGCTATCAGAACGCGAAAACGGATTTAAAATAGCGGTCAATATTCTAAATATTGGGCGAATTAAACTTGGTGCAGCAGCTATCGGCTCTTCACGTAAGGTTATCTCGCAAGCAATTAACTATGCAAATGAACGGGTGCAGTTTAAATTGCCAATTGCGAAATTCGGTGCAATTCGGTATAAACTTGCGGAGATGGCAATTCGAAATTTCGCAGTGGAAAGTGCCGCTTACCGTGCAGGGCAGAATATTGATGATGCCTATGAAGCGCTTGTTTCCGACGGTATGGAACCCGCCAAAGCTAAACTAAAGTCGACCGAACAATTTGCTATTGAATGTGCAATTCTTAAGGTTTGTGGTTCAGAAATGCTCGACTATATCGTTGATGAAGGCGTGCAAATTTATGGTGGAATGGGTTATTCAGCCGACGCTCCAATGGAGAGGTCTTATCGCGATTCGAGAATTAATAGAATATTTGAAGGAACTAACGAAGTAAACCGTTTACTCATTGTTGATATGTTACTAAAGCGAGCGCTCAAAGGTGAACTTGATCTCATGGGGCCAGCACAAGAGGTGGCAGGAGAATTAATGGCTATACCTGACTTTTCAGAACCTGAGGATGTTTTGCTTGCTTACGAAAAAAGAGTTATTGTGAATCTGAAGAAAGCGGGCCTATTAGTTGCCGGTGCTGCCGTTCAGAAGTTAATGATGACGCTACAAAAGGAACAGGAGATCTTAATGAATATCGCCGATATTATCGGCACCGTTTATCTTGCTGAATCTACTTTATTAAGGGTGGAAAAATTAGTACACTTCAAAAATGAGCAAGAAGTGGCGGGACAAATAGACATGGCACGGATCTTTTTATACAATGCAGTTGACAAGTGTACTTGGCTGGTAAAGAAGCACTGAATTCTTTTGCAGAAGGCGATGAGTTAAAAATGATGTTGGCAGGCTTACGAAGATTTACAAAGCTAGAGCCATTTAATGTTAAAGAGGCGAGGCAACGAGTGGCCAAGCTGCTTATTGATGCCAACGGATATTGTTTTTAGATAAATTATTAGCAAAGTCAAACCTCATGGCAAAATCGAAGTTTTGCCATGAGGTATTGATCAAGGTCATTAATGTTGGAAAAGTGTTAAAATTAGTTCTAAGGCTTTTTGAAGTAAAAATTTTATGTTAGGTTTGGACTTACTTAACGTTGAGGATAGTCCAATGTATAATATGATCAAAAGTTTCCTAGTCATCTCTTCTTTTCTTGTTTTATCGATTTTTCAAGCCAACGCGCAAGATTATTCCCTGATTGCCGATAAGTATGTCGCTTCATCAGGAGATAGTGTAACTTACACCATATATCAAGGAAGAGGCTTAGAATCTTCAGAAATAGCACCGGAAGCAGTTAAAAATCTAATTTATGCAAATTATACCCAAGGAGGAAAGAAGGTGGCCGACACTATTCCATTGAATAAAGACTTTCTAAAATATGCGGCTGTTCAACAAAATGGGGGACAAAGTCTATTGACAATTGAGTTTAAAGGCGGAGCAGTTACTTATGACCAACTAGTAGTAGAAGATTTCGCAAAAACTGAAAATTTGACTGATTTGGCTTCGGTTATTGACTCATCGGGGTTTACCACTGAATATACTGCAAATACTTTTTTTACTGCGAAGGCTCTTACAATCACTGACAAGTCAAATGGAAATCTTTATAAAGCAAAGGAATGCAAACAGCTGGAAATTATACTTGAACAAAATCCCTATAAATTACAATATGGAGATGATATAACTGCCGTAATCTTATTGGATGGCAAACCATTGGAAGGAACGAGTACCACTATTTACACGAAATCAGGCAATGGGCAAGTGCATGCGGCAAAATATCGCTCCAATGCAGAGGGTAAAATATACTTTAAACTTAATCGATCCGGGTTGTGGCTTTTACAAACAGTGTACGCTAATCCAAGTCAGGAAAAGGGCATTAATTACAACTATTATCAAAGCTCCTTTTCCTTTCGGTTTCAATGATAATCGGTGTATCCGTATCAGATCTTGTCCTTTTGCTGTTCTTTCCATTGCTTGCTAAAGGATTCAGGGGCAATAGAGGGTAATGTTCTTTTGGTTCCCCAAGCTTTTGCAAAAAACCTGCTTAGAAAGAAATTTTTCCATTTGCCACCCCAAAAGTCTAGCCATTTCCTTTTGGTTGCAATCTTCACGAAAGCCTTCCATCCCCAGTTTTCAACTTGAGGGTTTAGTCCTTCCTTAACGGAGTCCCGCCGATTTAGTAAAAGCATTTTATGAATATCAATTTTAACGGGACATACTTCTGAACACTTGCCGCACAAGCTACTGGCATAACTTAAATGCTTGAACTCTTGCATCCCCTTCATATGGGGCGTAATAATTGATCCTATAGGGCCGCTGTAGGTTGTGCCGTAAGTATGGCCCCCAACATTTTTATAAATTGGGCATGCATTCAGACAGGCTCCACAGCGGATGCAATAAAGTCCCTGTCTTTGATCTTTCTGTGCTAATAAATCTGTCCGACCATTATCGAGTAAAATAACATACATCTCATCAGGTCCGTCAGACTCGTTTTCTCGCTTCGGGCCACTTAAAATGGTGTTATAAACGGTGAGGTTTTGGCCAGTACCGTGATTGCCCAAAAGAGGCCAGTATAAATCCAAATCGCTGATAGACGGAATCAGTTTTTCTATACCAACAACGGCTATGTGTATTTTTGGAAAGCTCGTGCTTAATCGTGCATTCCCTTCATTCTCGGTAATGGCGATGCTACCTGTATCTACAAGGAGAAAATTTGCGCCTGTAATTCCAACATCGGCAGACAGATATTCATC
The DNA here is from genome assembly GCF_030372825.1 of Olivibacter sp. 47. Lineage (NCBI taxonomy): Bacteria > Pseudomonadati > Bacteroidota > Sphingobacteriia > Sphingobacteriales > Sphingobacteriaceae > Olivibacter > Olivibacter sp. 47. The sequence goes on along the minus strand of NZ_JAUCNR010000001.1, from coordinate 1,429,779 downwards.
TCTTAATAACTCCCGTGCTTTCAAGGTAAGTTGTTCTGCACTTGCATTTTCGGGTGTGCCGAATTTTTCGTGGAATAGCTTCGCTATATCGGGCAAGCTGAGATGCATAGCTGGAGTGACAATATGATAGGGCTTTTGACCAAGCAGCTGAACAATATATTCTCCTAAATCAGTTTCAACTGATTCGATTTGATTGCTTTCCAAGAAGGCATTCAGTTCAATCTCCTCGGTTACCATTGATTTTGACTTCACTACCTTCTTCGCCTGTATTCTTTTCAGTATCGTTAGTATTTCCTGCTGCGCTTCTTGTATATCATTAGCCCAAATGACTTTTCCGCCATTTTTTTGGAAATTCGCTTCAAACTCAGGTAAAAGCTTATCCAAATTTTCCATTACCCGCCACTTCAGGCTGTGCGCTTTGCGTTTTGCATTTTCTAGATTATTCCATCGCTTAAGCCCATTACTGACTGCCGTATCATATCGGTCAATATTAAAGCTAATAACCCTTCGATGTTGTAGATCAAAGGCTTTGCTCTCGCTCGCTAATATGAAATTTGATGCAGTTTTTGTAGACATAGGGCAGCGTGTTTTTACTTTAATAACGTAAATACCCGATCGTTATTTTTTATGTGAATCGACAATGGGTTTTGTATCTCTCGTGACTAAATCCCATGCTGTATAAAAGACAAGCTTTGCTCGTTTGCAGAGCAGTGGGAAATCAATTTTATCCACTGTATCTCCAATATCATGATAATCCTCATGGACGCCATTAAAGTAAAAAATAACAGGGATGTCGTTTTTTGCAAAATTGTAATGATCCGAACGATAATATATCTTTTCGGGATCGTTAGGATCGTTATATCGATAATCTAAATCCAATTTGGTATATGTTTTATTCGCCGCTTCACTAATGTGATGAAGTTCTGAACTCAATTTATCCGAACCTACCAAATAAACGTAATCCGCTTTAGCGAAATGCGACGGATCAATTCTACCAATCATATCTATATTAAGATTGGCGATGGTTTTATTTAATGGAAATACAGGGTGCCTCGTATAATAGTCGGATCCTAATAGACCTTTTTCCTCGCCTGTAACCATCATAAATAAGATACTTCTTCTTGGAGAATGACCATTCTCCTTCGCTCGTGCGAATGCCTTTGCAATCTCAAGTACAGCCGTAACCCCCGAGCCATCATCGTCCGCTCCATTGTTTATTTCACCATTTGGGTTAACCCCAATGTGATCATAGTGAGCTGTTATCACTAAAAGTTCGTCCTTTAAGTCGGTGCCCTCCAAATAGCCCAAAACGTTTTGCGCTTTGACATCAATGATTTTTTGCCCGAAGGATAATTTTAAGGTACTTTTAAGCACCCGACTTCTAGGTTTTCCACTTTCGGTAATCTCCTGCTTCAATTTTTCAAGATTGGATCCGTGGGATGATAATATTAAATTAGCCGTTTGTGGAGAAATATAAACAACTGTAGGGGAATGATCCGTGCTTAGATTTTCCTGTGTCAAATCTTCTTTTAATTGAATCTTTTCTGCATATTTTTTCTTACTGATTTGCTGTATTAAGGTGTCTGCATTTTTTGATATAGCTAAAATCAATTTTGGCTTCTTACTGATTATATGCTGCATTCGCTTGCTATTGCTGGTCGACCAAATAGAGCCTTTCGTTTGCCCCGTTATAAGTGATTTCCCCATCTTATCCCTCGGTTCATCCTCATTAAGTAACAGAACTACCTTATCAGCAATATCGATTTTAGCTAAATCGTCGTAATGCTTGTCGCTAATACCATAACCAATAAAAACCATCCGGTCAGTTTTTATTTCCTGTTCCGATCTTTTGCCAATAATCAGAAAATCCTTCTCATGCCGAAAGGTATGTTCACCTACTTCAAAGGTATCAACCGAAAAAGCTTTCGTAGCTAGTTCCACGGGTTGGTAATAGCTACTGTTAACGGGTGCCGTTAAACCTAATAGTTCAAATTGCTGCGCAATGTAATTCGCAGCTTTGTCTGCTCCTACTTTTCCCGTTTCCCTTCCCTCAAACTCATCTGATGCGATAATTGTTAAGTGTTTTCTCGCAGATGTAGGGTCGATGAGCTCGGCATAGGTGGAAGGTACGCTGTGTTGTGCGTAACATCCGATAAGAACGAAAAAAAGTATTGTAGTGACTATCCCTTTAATCGACATAGGCCAAAAACTATAAACAGGCTATCTTATTAACACGAGTACCGTGTCTACCCCCTTCAAATTCGGTAGCGAGAAAGATCTGTACCATTTCTTTACATTCTTCTATGGATGTGAAACGTGCCGGCAAACAGATAATATTTGCATTGTTGTGTTGGCGAGCAAGCGCTGCTATCTCTGGCTTCCAACAAATGGCAGCCCGTATTCCTTGGTGTTTATTAGCTGTAATGGCGACACCGTTAGCACTGCCGCAAACCAATATGCCTATATCGCAAGAACCACTTTCTACTGCGCTCGCAGTAGGATGGGCGAAATCAGGATAATCTACGGATTCAACACTATCCGTTCCAAAGTTGCGCACGGTATATCCTAATTCTTCTAAATATTGAATAATGGCTGCTTTATATTCGAAGCCTGCATGATCGCCGCCGATAGCTACTGTTTTGATTTGCATCTTTATACTGATTTATTGTTCGTTATTGTAAAATGCTTTTTCTGCTTTTAATTTAGCTCTTTCAACCCGTCCCGCAATTACTATACTAAGCTCATATAGCAAAAACAGAGGGAAGCTTACCGTTAACATGGTTAGTATGTCTGGCGTAGGTGTCACAATAGCGGCTATCACTAAAATGACGACGATAGCATAGCGTCTAGTTGCTCTCATAAATTGGGGTGTCATAATGCCGATTTTCGACAGAATGTATATAATGATCGGTAGCTCAAAAACGATACCTGTACCCAGGGTCAATGTGGCAACCGAAGATAAGTATGAGTCGACCGTTATTTGGTTATCAATCTCCGGACTTACCGAATAATGCGCCAGAAAATTGACAGACAAAGGAGCAATCATGAAATAGCCAAAAAGGATTCCTAAAATGAATAAAAGTGTCGCGTAAAATACAAAACCATTGGCCGACTTTCTTTCAATATCGGTTAAGGCCGGTTTTACAAAGAGCCATATTTCGTAGAGAAGATAAGGAAAGCCCAAAACCAAGCCAATTAAAAGCGAAGAGTTCAATTGCAAGGTGAATTGTCCCGCCATATCAGTGTTTATAATATTGATCGGGATTTCGGTTACACAGAAATCAGGGCCTAAATTAAATTTTTCTCCAATGATACACATCATTCTATATGTCCAAAAATCAGGTTTTTTCGGACCCATAATAACGGTATCGAAAATGAAATCATAGAAGGCGAAAGCCAACCCCATAAATATCGCTATTGCTATGGCTGAACGAATCAGATGCCATCTTAGAACCTCCAAATGGTCAAAGAATGACATTTCGGCTTCGATGGTTTTGCCTTTTTGTTTAATGGTTTCAATAATTTTTTTTCCGGAGATTTCACTCATAATATTTAGTAGTAAATAAAAACCAATCAAAGTGTTAATGAAATAGGTTGATCCAACTCACCAATCGTATTTCATAAGAAACAAAAATACCATTCTTAATATAAGAATGGTATTTAAATTAAAGATTATCGCATGAAAAGCTCATATCTTAAAAGACTTTCGCTTATAAAAGCGTATTTTATTTTGAAAGCTAGCGACAAGAGTAGCGTTGCCGGGGCTATAACTATTACTCTGAAAGGTCGAAGTTTTCCATAAACTTTGTTGTGAAATTTCCCGCTCTAAAGTTAGGATCTCTCATTAATCGTAAATGCAAAGGAATGGTAGTTTTAATACCTTCAATAACAAATTCGCTAAGAGCTCTTTCCATTGTCGAAATAGCTTCTTCTCTAGTTTGTGCAACACAAATAAGCTTAGCGATCATAGAGTCATAATTAGGCGGGATCTGGTAACCTGCATAAACATGTGTGTCAACTCTAACTCCGTGACCGCCAGGTGAATGAAATGTTGTGATTTTTCCAGGGGATGGACGGAATCCGTTGAAGGGGTCCTCTGCGTTTATTCTACATTCTATTGCATGCATATTCGGCTCATAATTCCTGCCAGATAACGGAACACCTGCTGCAACTTTTATTTGCTCTTTTATTAAATCGAAGTTAATGACTTCTTCCGTTACGGGATGTTCCACTTGAATGCGTGTATTCATCTCCATAAAGTAAAAATTTCGGTGTTTATCCACAAGAAATTCGATGGTACCGGCTCCTTCATAATTCACTGCCTTTGCACCTGCAATTGCTGCATCACCCATTTTTTGTCTGAGCTCAGGTGTAATAAAGGGAGATGGCGCTTCCTCTACCAGTTTCTGATGGCGTCTTTGTATAGAGCAATCTCTTTCGGACAGATGACAAACGGTTCCATACTGATCGCCAATGACCTGGATTTCGATATGACGTGGATCTTCCACAAACTTTTCTAGGTAGATACCATCATTTCCAAATGCTGCACCTGCTTCTTGACGTGCCGAGTCCCATGCCGGTTCAAATTCACTATCTTTCCAAACAACACGCATACCTCGTCCACCACCTCCAGCGGTAGCTTTTAGAATGACAGGATAACCTATTTCGTTCGCTATTTTTAACCCTTCCGAAACATTGGGAACCAAACCATCAGATCCAGGTATTGTGGGTACGCCAGCATTTTTCATGGTCTCTTTGGCTGAGGCCTTATCTCCCATACTGCGAATCTGCTCAGGCGTTGCACCGATAAATTTAATGCCATAGTCTCGACATATAGCAGAAAATTTCTCATTTTCCGATAAGAAACCATATCCGGGATGGATCGCGTCCGCATTAGTGAGCTCAGCAGCGGCAATAATGTTAGGAATGTTAAGATAAGAATCTTTACTGGCTGGAGGGCCGATACAGACAGCCTCATCGGCAAAACGCACATGTAAGCTCTCACGGTCGGCAGTTGAGTATACAGCAACACTCTTAATCCCCATTTCCTTACATGTCCTTATAATTCGTAGAGCAATTTCTCCTCTATTTGCTATTAAAATTTTTTTAAACATGAATTTTTTTCAATAAACCAGTGTACTAAATTCGGTCCAAAAGTTACTATTATGAAGGATCAACTAAAAACAAAGGCTGATCGTATTCCACTGGTTGTGCATTGTCTACCAGTATTTTAACAATTTTTCCTGAAATATCTGATTCAATTTCATTGAATAGTTTCATTGCTTCTACAATACAAACCACTTGCCCTGTTTTCACTTCGTCTCCTACATTCACGAAGGCTGGTTTATCTGGGCTTGAAGAACGATAAAATGTACCGATCATTGGTGATTTGATCGTTAAATATTTTGAAGAGTCTTCTGCAGGCTTTGGCGTATCTGTGTTTAATACCGGCACTGCTGCAACAGGAGAACTTACAGGAGTTTGTGGCACCACGGGAGTAGCAGTGGGCAGGGTTGCAGTGACATAAGTTGGCTCTTGATTTGTTTTTATGGTTATTTTAAAGTCTTTTTCCTCAATAGCAACTTCATTGACTCCTGATTTTGCGACAAACTTTATCAGGTCCTGAATTTGTTTAATATCCATGCTCATATTCGTTGGTTCTAAGTTTAATATCTAACAATTGTATATTTTACGAAATCGATAAAGAGATTGCAAAGTTAGTATCTTTGATCAAAACTGAAACTAAAATTGTATTAATAAGCCCATTTGAGGTATACAGAACCCCAAGTGAAGCCCCCGCCAAAAGCGGCTAAGATCAGCACGTCGCCTTTCTTCAGCTGGTTTTCCCATTCCCACAAGCACAAAGGGATTGTACCACTGGTTGTGTTCCCGTATTTTTGAATATTGATCATTACTTTTTCGGGACCTAGTCCCATTCTTTCAGCAGTTGCATCGATAATGCGTTTATTTGCTTGGTGAGGAACAAGCCAGTTGACATCTGCAGCGGTGAGTTGATTCCTTTCCATGATCTCAGCGGCAACGTTAGCCATATTGGTAACAGCAAATTTAAATACTGTTTTACCTTCCTGAAAAGCATAATGCAACTTTTGATCGACAGTTTCATGGGTTGCAGGCATTAAAGATCCTCCCGCTTTGATATTGAGGTATTCTTTTCCACTGCCGTCACTTTTCAAAATAGCATCCAAAACTCCCAGTCCTTCTGTATTAGGTTCTAATAAGACAGCCCCACAACCATCTCCAAATATGATGCATGTCGCTCGATCTTCATAATTTATAATCGAAGACATTTTATCTCCGCCAACTACTAATACCTTTTGATGTTTTCCGGACTCGATAAATTGGGCACCGGTAGTAAGACCATAAATAAAACCTGAACAGGCCGCTTGAAGATCATAGCCCCAGGCATTAATAGCGCCTATTTTATCGGCTAAAATGTTCGCGGTAGCAGGAAAAGGCATGTCTGGAGTGCTGGTACAGAAAATGATTAGATCAATCTCCTCCGCTGAAATCCCTCGTTTGCGTAAAAGGCCCTCAACAGCCGGTACTGCCATGTCAGAGGTCGCTTGTCCTTCCCCTTTTAAAATGCGCCGTTCCTTAATACCTGTTCGTGTGGTAATCCACTCATCGTTCGTTTCAACCATAGTCTCCAATTCCTGATTTGTTAGTATATAATCAGGAACATATCCGTTAACGGCAGTTATGGCAGCATGAATTTTAGACATTCTCTTATTTATTTAAAAGCAGCTTTTACCTTATCTACGAATTTTGATTCAATCATATCCCGAGATAAAAGGATCATGTTTTTGATTGCTTCCGGATTGGAAATACCATGTCCTATGATCACGGGGGCATTGACCCCTAAGATTGGACTACCCCCATATTGTTCATAATTGAATCGATCAAAAAATGGATCTTTAAAACCTTTTTTTACAGTTAAGCTGTAGAAAGACTCTGCAAGCTTTAATACAACATTTCCTGTAAATCCATCACATACGATAACGTCAATATGATCTTCAAACAAATCTCTGCCCTCAATATTTCCGATAAAATTAAAAGCTTGTGCTTCTTTCATTAAGTTATGGGCAGCGTTGGTAAGCATATTGCCCTTTTCTTCCTCTTCTCCTATGTTTAATAAAGCAACTGCAGGGTTTTCACTGCTGTAGACATGTTGGGCATATAAACTTCCCAATATACCAAATTGCAGTAAATTATCAGGTTTACAATCTGCGTTTGCACCAACATCTAATAAAACGCTGAATCCACTGGTTAAACGTGGCACATTTGTAGCTATGGCTGGTCTGATAACACCTGGTACAGTTTTGACACTGAACATAGAGCCAACTAGCATGGCACCCGTATTACCTGCAGATGCGAAAGAGTCAATGCCTCCTTCTTTTAGCAATTGAAAACCTAAACTAATACTTGCGTTGGGTTTGTGAGTGATTGCCTTTGTTGGATGCTCGCCCATACTGATTGTTTCGGTAGTATGTATAAATTCAAATAATGACGCGTCTATACCTGCCTGTTCAAAAATGGGTAATGCTAGTTCCTTATTGCCAATCAGTACTAATTGCTGATCGTTCGATAATACCTTTGAGGCCTCTATTGCACCTAAAACAGTGGCGTTTGGTGCAAAGTCTCCGCCCATGATATCTAAACCAATCTTCATCCTTGATTATCGTTTGCTGTTCTATTAACTAAAAACATCCCAAAGTACCGCATTTTTTCAGAAATAGCGAACCTTGGGATGTTTTTTTAATATTGAAAAATCAACTTAGGCAATCGAGGTGTTTTCAATGAGTAACTTGCCGTTATAATAAAGATTGCCGTCAACATTGTAAGCACGGTGTGGCAAATGTACTGCACCGGTAGTTTGGCAGGTCGTAAGTGTAGGTAACTCTGCCTTATAATGTGTTCTTCTTTTGTCTCTTCTAGACTTAGAGGTTTTACGTTTTGGATGTGCCATCTCGTCTTTTCTATTTAATTATTGTTTTTTATTTTTTTTAATATTTCCCAGCGGGGATCTGTATCGGTTGATGCATCGTCCTGACTATTTAAACTGTTTAATTTATCAATCATCGACTGATCGCAACTAACATTTATCCCCTGTTCCTCACATCGACTATAATACGGTACGGATAATGTGATATACTCGTAAAATATATTCGCCAAATCAAGTTCGTGTTCGTTCTTTTTAAGAACCATTATTTCATCCGTAAGATCTGAAACACTGTCTTCATCATCAAATTTGATAATGAGTCGCTGCAAAATATCCGACTTACCCCAAAATTGATTGAGACAAACATCGCAGGTCAATTCTATCTTGCCGGTGATATGGATATCTGCAACCATCATTGTCTCTTGCTTATCAAGAACAAGGGAAACTTTTAGCTCACCATTTTTAACCAAGGAATAGTCGAATTCCTCAAAAAAAAGTTTGCTTATCTCAAATTCAAATTCGTGTTTCCCAGGCTTTAAACCCGTAATGGTATTCGATATTGATCTAAAGTTTTCAAAGCACGACAATTAAGCTCGCAAATTTAGAAATAATAAATTAGAACTGAAAGTTTTTTTGAAAGTAGTGTGTCTACTGGCTTGGATACGATGTAGAGATTTTACCACCCCGTTTTGCTCCTTGCAAGTAAGCGTATCGATGATAAACGATGGATGCTATAAGATTGTTAATCCCTATCCTTCGAGAGTTTTCTTATTTTGAGTGGATTTGCCATCAGTTCTTCCTGTTCTCTTCTTCTCCTGACGATTTTGAGAGCAGTAAAAATAGCTTCTCTAAAGGATGTTTCTGATGCTTTACTCTTTCCCGCGATATCATAGCCCGTTCCATGGTCGGGAGAGGTTCGGATAACAGGTAATCCGGCCGTAAAATTGACGCCGTTGTGAAAAGCAATCTGTTTAAACGGAATAAGGCCCTGATCGTGATACATGGCTAATACACCATCGAAGTTTTTATAATTGTCTCCCGCAAAAAAACCGTCTGCAGCATAGGGCCCAAAAGCAAAAATATCGCGTTCATTGGCTTCTCGTATGGCGGGAAGAATGATTTCAATATCTTCTGTGCCAATAAGTCCGTTGTCGCCAGCATGAGGATTCAACCCTAAAACGGCAATTTTTGGTTTCTGGATCCAAAAATCTGTTCGCAAACTTGCATTCATCAACTCAAGCTTTTTTAGAATGGCTTCTTTTGTAATTGACTTTGCAATTTCGTTGACCGGAATATGCCCAGTAACCACCCCTATTTTCAATTCGTCACTTACCATAAACATAAGTGCGTCATCTGCTCCTGTTTTTGCTTGTATATATTCGGTATGCCCTGGAAAAGAGAATGCTTCTTGCTGAATGTTGTGTTTATTTATTGGAGCCGTGACTAAAACGTCGATTTGGCCATCTATCAAATCTTGAGTCGCCCGTTCTAAGGATAAGAAAGCATATTTTCCTCCTATTTCATTTGACTCTCCGAGTGTGATTTTGACATCTTCCTGCCAACAATTAATCATATTTGGTCTTTTGTCATGCGCTTGCTCCGGACTATTGATTACATTAAAACTGAAATCGTTGACTCCTATTGTTTTGCGGTGAAAAGAAGCAACTTTGGTGTTTCCATATACAATTGGTGTGAAGAAATCTAATATTCTATTATCCGCAAGAGTTTTTATAATAATCTCTAGGCCGATTCCATTCACGTCTCCAATAGTTATTCCAACCTTCAGTTTGTCGCTCATATTAACTGCTTCTTTTAATAGGCCAAACTTATGTAAAATTGAACTTATATGCAATTCGGATAATGCTGCTTAAAACAATTATTAGACAGAACACAGGAACATGGAACTCTTTTATCTGCCCTTTATGCCAAATTGCAGGATAAAACTGTTTATCTAAAAGTACATTTAAGCTAATAAATGTATCTTTGGCGAAAGGTACCATCAAAGATGACAGTAGTTCGCGCGAAGAAACATTTAGGGCAGCATTTTCTCACGGATAAGAATACAGCAAAGCGCATAGTGAACGCTTTGCGACCCGAGAAGGGTTTTGATAAGGTTTTGGAGGTAGGTCCAGGGATGGGGATATTATCAGATTTTCTCCTTGAAGATAAACGATTTGAATCTTGGTTAATTGATTTGGACATAGAATCAGTTGAATTTTTGAAGACTAAGTACCCCTCACTTGATAAAAGATTAATACATGGCGACTTCTTATTATTAGATTTTGCTTCTGTTTTTCCCGGACCGCTAGCGATCATCGGGAATTTCCCTTATAATATATCTTCTCAAATTCTATTTAAAGTGTTAGAGCATAGACATCAGGTTATTGAGTTGGTGGGAATGTTTCAAAAGGAGGTCGCTGAACGCTGCGCGGCGAAGCCGGGGGGTAAGGATTATGGTATCTTAAGTGTGTTTTTGCAAGCTTATTATGATATTGCTTATCTTTTTACCGTGAAGGCGGGGGCGTTTAACCCACCACCAAAAGTTTTATCCGGCGTTATTCGTTTGGAGCGTAATAGCATTGACAGGTTGGCTTGTAACGAAAATCTTTTCCAAAAAATCGTTAAGGCGGGATTTAACCAACGTCGAAAAACATTACGAAATGCCTTAAGCGTAATAGCTGATAAGGCAAGGATGCCCAATCATCCATTTTTAGATTTGCGTGCCGAGAGGCTATCGGTCGACGATTTCATAGAGTTAACGAATGAAATCGAAAAGTCGCTAAAATAAATATTGTAATGGCTCAAAAAGACAATTCTTTTATGTGGAGAGTTTTGGTTGTAGACGATATCCATGGGGTTTTTCTTGATAAATTAAAAAATACAGGGGTGATTTGTGATTATCGTCCTGAGATTACGCGTTTCGAAGCACTTCAAATACTTCCTAACTATGAAGTTTTAATTATTCGATCTAAGTTTAGGATCGATGCGGAGGTTCTCCATGTTGCACAGCGGTTGAAATGCATAGGAAGGGCAGGAGCAGGTATGGACAACATTGATGAGCCTTTAGCGGTAGAGAAAGGTATACAATTATTAAACGCTCCTGAAGGCAACCGGGATGCAGTGGCCGAACATTTGATAGGTATGTTGCTTGCCATGATGAACAATTTAATTCGGGGAAACGTTCAAATCAGAGAGGGGCAGTGGTTGCGTGAAGCTAATCGAGGCTTTGAATTGGCGGGACGGACGGTAGGTTTAATTGGCTACGGCAATAACGGACAGGCGATGGCAAGAAAACTCAATGGATTTGGTGTAAAGGTCATAGCGTACGATAAATATAAAACTGGTTTTTCTGATATATATGTGGAAGAAGTTCGTATGGAACAAATGGTGAAACAGGTAGATGTGTTGAGTTTGCATATTCCATTAACACGAGAAACTCGTAACATGGTGAATGAAGAGTATTTGTCGCAATTCCGTAAGCCGATTTTCTTTCTAAACGGAGCACGAGGTGAAATTGTTGACGTGAACGCTGTGCTTAAAGGGATAGAGAAAGGTAGAATTTTAGGCGCATCGTTTGATGTCTTGCCAATCGAGGGCTTCCCTGCTTTGACACAAAGCGATTGGTACGAGAAATTAAAAATGAACGAGAAGGTGTTGATGAGTCCTCATGTAGCGGGATGGACAGTTGAGTCGTATTATAAAATAGCGGCTATTTTAGCCGATAAGGTAATTGAATTTTTTCATGCGAATGAAACTAAACTCCACATATAGCTTGGATTGAATCGTTTCTGCCTAATAATTTAAGAACGCTGCGATATCCGGAACGACATCGCAGCGTTGCTATAGCTTTCGGTTTCCTATTATTTAAGCAGAAAAAGAAGTCCCGCATCCGCAAGTGCTGGTTGCGTTAGGATTATTAAATGTGAACCCGCGGGCATTCAATCCGTTTTGAAAATCAATTTCCATTCCAGCGAGATATAATCCGTGAGCTTTATTCATGAACACTTTAATTCCTGAGATAAGGTATTCCGTATCGCCCTCTTTTCTTTGATCAAAACCTAAAATATAATTCATGCCGGCACAACCACCGCCTTCGACGCCGACGCGTAAACCGAAGTCATCTGCAATCTCTTGCTGTTCCCGGAGCTTCTTCAATTCCTTTACTGCACCTTCGGTCAAGGTTAAGGGTGCAGCACTTGTTATTACTTCTGTACTCATAATCGTTTCTTTTATTCGCTTTCCTTTTGAAATTTGAATACTTGTTTACAAAGATACAGGAAATCAGTGTTTTTTCGAAGTGCTATGGCTTTATGACCCTTTATTAACAAAGTGATTAAGCTCTTGCAGCATCAGTTTCTTTTGCTTCTTTGGGATCAAAACTGTTTCGTTGCTTCTGTAATCGATACATACACATACAGTTTTTGCCTTGGCATGTGTCGTTAGCTTCCCATTTCGTTTCGAGATCATAAGATACTCCAGTTCGAAACTTTTATTTCCCACTTTTGATGTTCTTATATATACGCGCAGATTATTTTTGAGCGTTAAAGGACTCAAATAATCAACTTCCGCACGCGCGATAATCACGCCGATTGTATTCCAGTTCCATTTAATCTTTTGGTTCCAATAAATAGTACGCGCAATTTCACAATAGGTGAGGTAGTTAGCATTATTGACATGCCTAAAGGCATCAAGATCAACAAAGCGGATCTGAATTGATGTTGAGAACGCAAAATTGGCTAATTGATTTTCTGTCATATTGTCGTTATTTGATGGATTTAAATGACAAAATGTCTTATTGTTTCTGATTTCGCATTATTTGTTTCTGTTGGTATCCAATTTGAACAAAGTTTGTCAAATAAAAAGTAATAATTAGGAGGACAATATAATGAACATTTCAAGATTTATTGATACGAATAACCGTGTTAAAACCTTTGATCCATGGGTAAGTAATTTAATTGACAATCTGTTTTATGATGGATCCGGTCGTAGCTTATCGAAGTTCCCTGCCGTAAACGTTTCTGAGTCAGCGGAGGGTTTTCATGTTGAATTTGCGGTACCTGGATTTAGTAAAGAAGATTTTAAAATTAGTGTAGAAAAGGATGTTTTAGCTGTTAGTGGCGAGCATAAGGCAGAGAGTTTAGATGAAGCGAAGCAATATAGCCGCAAAGAGTTTAGTTATAGCTCTTTTAAACGTTCCTTTACTCTGCCAGAGAGTGTAGATGTGAATAAGATCGAGGCTAATTTCAAAGATGGTGTGCTGACGTTAACTGTAGCAAAGAAAGAAGAAGTGAAACCGGTTGTAAAGGAAATTTCGGTAAAGTAAGTTGATGCGAATAAAATAACAAAAGGCCTATACGGCCTTTTGTTATTTTATTCGCATTTTCGTTCAGAAGGTTTTTAACTCATTTTAAGCTTTTTCTGAATGTCCTGCACGTAAGCTTTAAATTTTTTATCAGTATCTATTAAATCCTCTACCGTTTGGCAGGCGTATATCACGGTAGAATGGTCACGGCCACCGAAGTAAGCCCCAATTGATTTAAGAGAAGTTTTAGTGTGATTCTTGGCAAGATACATAGAAATTTGTCTCGCCTGAACGATTTCTCGTTTTCTGGTTTTTGATTTAACCATCTCTACAGGAACTTCAAAATATTCACAAACTAGTTTCTGTATGTAGTCAATAGAGATTTCTTTATGCGAATTCTTGATGAAATTCTTTAGCATTGACTTGGCTAAATTCAGGTCTATTTCTTTTTTGTTCAATGTCGCTTGCGCTAGTAGCGAAACCATTGCCCCTTCAAGCTCACGGACGTTGTTGTCAATATTGTTAGCCACATATTCCACTACTTCATAGGGGAGTTCAATACCATCTGCATACATTTTTTTCTTGAGGATGGCCATTCTCGTCTCTAAATCGGGTACTTGCATATCGGCCGAAAGTCCCCACTTGAAACGACTTAACAGCCGCTCTTCTAATCCAGCTAAATCCTTGGGCGCTTTATCCGATGTGAGTATGATCTGTTTGCCTGATTGGTGAAGGTGATTGAAAATATGAAAGAAAATATCTTGAGTTTTATCTTTTCCTGCAAAATTGTGCACGTCATCCATGATAATCACATCCATTGCCTGATAGAAGTTGACAAAATCATTGATCGTGTTGTTTTTTAAGGAATCAACAAATTGTTGACAAAACTTTTCACAGGAGACATAGATGACCAACTTGTCTGGCATATGACGCTTTACTTCATTTCCTATAGCTTGGGCAAGGTGCGTTTTTCCCAAACCGACGCCACCATATATCATGAGTGGATTAAAAGAGGTTCCACCAGGTTTGCTAGCTACCGCAAAACCTGCTGATCGTGCCAGGCGGTTACAGTCGCCTTCGATAAAATTATCAAATGTATAATTTTGGTTAAGTTGTGGGTCGACTTGAAGCTTTTTTAACCCGGGGATAACAAATGGATTCTTTATATCTTTATTGAGTGCAACAGGTACGGGGATAGATTGTTTTTTGCCTTCTGCGCCATTCCCATTAGAGGGCATGTTTGTTGTATAAGGTATGTTTTTATTCGATGACTTTTCTACAACAATGTTATATTCTAGTCGACCATTCTCTCCTAATTGCTTCTTTACCGTTTTTCGCAATAAGCCAACATAGTGTTCCTCCAACCATTCGTAAAAAAATAAACTGGGTACCTGTATGGTTAATACGTTTCCTTCCAAACGCAAAGCCGATATTGGTTCGAACCATGTCTTGAAGCTTTGAGCCGGAATGTTATCTTTGATGATTTCTAGACAGCTATTCCATACACTTGTACTCGTTTTTTCCATACCGTAAATTCTAATATTCTGATTATCAATAATCGAAGGTTAAAATGTTAATAACCTATCGGAGAGTCGAAGTTCACAAAAAAAAACAACTAAAAAATTAAAATTTAAATAATGTTTTAACTGATTGTTTTATAGTTTATTATATCGTTTATATGCTGTTTATCTATACTTGTTTTTTGGAATGTGAAATTTTTCCACAACCAGATAAAGTGTGGTTTTTTTTCACCCATGTTTTTGTGCTTTTTTTTTGGTAAAAAATGATAGTTGAATTCCCTTCGGTGAGGGTTCTATGTCTGCCATAAATTTCTCAAATTAATCCTAAAAAAAAATAAAAATTTAAATTAGCTTTTTCTTTTGTCCCGCTGTTCGATAAGGGAGTTTATGAAGCAGTTTAAAAAATGAGTGACTATTATATATAGGCGATAAGATTGGCTATCAATCGCAGCGGACAATTATCATGCTATTTAAATGTCATTTAACAGAGCTTACTTGTCTAGTACTATAAAAGGTGTTATGAATCTATTCATAGTACCCCTAAATGGAGCTAGATCTTTTTTCGGCGCTGCCTTCCCGCATGGTCTGTAGATCGCGTAAGTACAAATGGTGCATCAAATAACGAAAGGAGTAAAGGATAAGATACGGCAGGTTCTAAGTTATGCGATTTATGAATGAATCCATATTCAAAGCTTGCATAGCGGGAGGAAAAAAAACGATTTGATTTCCAGTTTGTTGTAAAAAAAGCTGTTGTCCGGGGCGTGAAACATTTGCGGGAACGGCGGAGTTGTAATCATGTCGGAGCAGCTTATCGTAAGCCGTCAAAGTTACCGTCGGCTGCGGAGAAACTTCCCATGTGGCAGGACTTGAATTTATTAACCTGAAAATCCTTTCCCAGTTGATTATAAAGGAAAAAAGGATCGGCACGGAATTGATGCCAATGCTGTAATAATTGCTTTTCTAAGGAATTTCCTTGTAAAAAAGGAATCAGTGTTAACTAAAGAAATCGTAACGGGAAGGAATGAGATTTTTTTAAATATAAAAAGGCGCTTATTAGTATGATAAGCGCCCTTTCTTTTTATGCGCAAAATTGAATTATTTAATAAAATGCTTTAGCTGGATAATTTCTTTTTCTTCTAGATACCTCCAACGGCCTCTTGGTAAATCTTTTTTAGTTAGGTTCGCATATATTACACGATCTAGTTTTATAACATCATAGCCTAAAGATTCAAATATGCGCCGCACGATTCTATTTCTACCACTATGAATCTGTATCCCAATTTCCCGTTTACTTGCTCCTTGAATATAACTTACTTCATCGGGTTTAATGAAGCCATCTTCTAGTTCAACCCCATAGCCTATTTTGTTGAAATCTCCCTGGGTTAAGCTCTTATTTAGCTCCACATGATATATTTTCATGATGTTGTTTCTCGGATGAGAGAGCTTCTCTGCCAGATTACCATCGTTTGTCAAAAGCAGAAGGCCTGTCGTATTTCTGTCTAATCGACCTACAGGATAAATCCGCTCTCTTGAGGCCTTTTCAACCAAATGCATCACCGTTTTTCTTTCTTGTGGATCATCAGTTGTGGTAATATAGTCTTTAGGCTTGTTCAGAAGCACATACACCATTTTTTCCCTTTTCAACTTCTCACCATTATATCTTATTTCATCTTTCGCAGCATCGACCTTTGTGCCTAATTCCGTAACAACCACACCGTTCACTGTCACAACTCCTGCCTGTATGAGTTCGTCCGCCTTTCGGCGTGAACAAACACCTGAATTCGCAATATAGCGGTTAAGCCTGATTAAACCATTTTCTTCTCTTTCTTTTGAAAAGCGCTGTTCGTTGGATTTAAATTTATCACGCTTTGTGTTGCCATAAGATCGGTTACCCATTTTTTCATCGGAACGATACCTTGATCCCTCAGCAAAATTGTTGTCAGACTTAAACCTCGTATTTTGATTTTTCCTGTCCGACGAGTAAGGCCGTTCGTCTCTTGTGTTTCTTCTAGTTCCCGAATAGGACCTTTCTTGTTTATTATATCTATCTGTTTTGTTCGTTTGATTTGTACTGGAAGATCGGTCGTCCCTTTTGTGTTTTTGACTTCCGTAATTCGATTTTTTTGAAAAGGCCGATTTTTCCTCTTTGTCTCTAAATTCTTTGTTGTTATCGCTTTGTGAGAACGAACGCGTAGAATAAGGTTTATCGCTTCGTTGATTCCTGTCTTCATCCCTCGAAGAAGAACGTTTTACATAGGGGGACTTGTCATCTCGACTGTTCCTGGTGTCGTTCCTTGAAGAAGAACGTCTTGAATAAGCGGATTTGTCATCTCGACTGTTCCTTTTGTTGCTGAATGGCATAATTATTTTATCCGTAAAATTATCTCGCAAAGGTACTCAAAATAATGAGTATTAAAGTACTTTGAATGTGAATTTTACCAAAATATTAGACTTATATTATACGTATAAAATTTCACATAATCAAGGTGTGTTTTGTAAGTGTTTGTATTGTAAGGAAATAATTTTTATATTTGCTGCGCTTTTTTGCATAACCAAAACAGAAAGGTAAAAAATGATAAAAAAACACCTATGTACAAGCGTGGTGGTTTTAGTTGTTTTAGTTCTTTCAAAAATGTTTATTTACAGCCGGCCTGTAGTTGAGCATCGAACTTATAACGCCATACCAGCAAGTACAAAAAGTGGGTCAAAAAGTAAGAGATCTTTATTTGCGAGCTTAAATTTTGCAGATGAATATCTTCCAGTAGGAGATGAAAATGTTGAACGAAAGATTAAGCGTTCTTTAAAAGCACACTCCTTTGAGCGACTTAAGACTCACAAACTTCACAAGAATGCGAAAGCATGGTTCCCAAAAATTGAACCTATTCTTCGCGCATACGGAATCCCAGAAGACTTCAAGTATTTGCCACTTGTCGAAAGTGGGTTGATCGAAGGCACCTCACACAAAGGAGCGGCAGGTCTATGGCAATTTATGCCAGCTACCGCGAAGGCTTTCGGATTAAAAGTTGGACCGTCCTTCGATGAGCGCCTTGACGTAGAAAAGTCTACTGAGGCAGCATGCAAGTATTTGAAAGTCTTATATAAAGATTTTGGAAACTGGACACTCGTAGCTGCGGCTTATAATGTAGGAGGAGGGAGCCTTAGAAAGACTATCCGTCGACAGAACGAGGAAGATTACTATAAACTGAAGCTGAATAAAGAGACAGCTAATTACGTTTATAAACTAATTTCTACGAAAGAGGTTATTGAAAACCCAACAAGCTACGGATATAAGGGTGTCAGCAGCCCAAACTCAAAACTTGCGCTTGATGCCAACCATGAAAGCGAGGGACATTCCGATCGGCTGTAGCTTATTACGCTGATATAAAAAAGTCGCAGCTTATGCTGTGACTTTTTTTGTTAATTTTTTTAGCAAAAATGATTAGTATTGACGTAGCTTTGATTGTATATCGAAGTAATTTACCTAAGTTTGTACTATGCTTTGGCTGTTGAGGAGAGGTTAAAAATACTAAATAAAAGCATCAGCGATTATCCCTTGACAGATTCACAATTTATATCCTTTTTTATACATGAGTAATCGGAATACACCTGATTTAGGAGAGCAAAGTGAACTTGAAGTTTTTGGCGCGCGTGTTCACAATCTAAAGAATATAGACGTTGTGATACCACGGAACGAGCTGGTAGTAATAACAGGTTTAAGCGGAAGTGGTAAATCGTCACTTGCATTTGATACAATTTACGCCGAGGGACAGCGGCGTTATATGGAGACTTTTAGTGCTTACAGTAGGCAATTTATGGGGGGCATGGAACGCCCTGATGTAGACAAAATTGCTGGTCTAAGTCCTGTAATTGCAATCGAGCAGAAAACAACCAGTAAAAATCCGCGGTCTACAGTTGGCACTATTACTGAAATATATGATTTTATGCGATTACTGTATGCCCGTATTGGCGAAGCATATTCATATGTTACGGGCCGTAAAATGGAACGGATGTCCGAAGATCAGATTATTACAAGAATATTAACACAATTTGATGGGCAAGCCGTGAATATTTTGGCCCCTTTAGTAAAAGGCCGAAAAGGGCATTATAGAGAACTGTTTGAGCAGATTCGCAAACAAGGCTTTGTTAAAGTGAGAGTTGACGGTGAGATGATGGATTTAGTACCTAAAATGCAGGTTGATCGATACAAGATTCATGATATCGAAATGGTTATCGATCGGTTGACGATTAGTGAGCAAGAGAGAAAGCGGCTTCAAGCATCTATTCAACAGGCTATGAAAGCAGCCAAAGGAATCATAAAGCTGAGTGACCAAGATAATAATGAATATTTCTTTAGTCGTTACTTAATGGATCCGGAAAGTGGCATTTCTTATGATGAGCCACAGCCCAACACTTTTTCTTTTAATTCGCCGTATGGTGCCTGTGACCAATGCGACGGTCTAGGTTATGTGTTTGAAATCGACAAGGAGTCCGTTATACCTAACCCAAAATTAAGCATTCTTAAAGGAGGAATAGCTCCGCTGGGAGAGTATAAAGACAATTGGACCTTTCAGCAGTTAAAGGCTGTTGCCAAGAAATATGAGTTTTCATTGTCTGAGCCTCTAAATAAGCTTACAGAAGAACAGTTGGACATATTGTTAAATGGTTCGCCTGATTTAATAACAGTGCCCGTTGCCTATAACAAGTGGAATGTTAAAGAATACAAGATAACCTTTGACGGAATATTTAAACTACTGGAAGAACAATCTGAACGGAAAACGGAAGACATTGAACTTTTCAGGGTGATGAAGAAATGTCCAGCTTGCAGTGGTGCACGACTAAAAAAAGAATCTCTTCATTTCAAGCTTGCTAATAAGAACATATCCGAACTGGCAAATATGGATGTTGTAGCGCTTAGCTCTTGGTTTTCTTCTTTAAAAGAGAAACTAAATGAACGTCAGATCGTGATAGCCGAGGAAATTTTAAAAGAAATCATTAATCGTTTGAATTTTCTGTTAAACGTTGGTTTAGGTTATCTTACGTTGGATCGTACTGCAAAAACGCTATCTGGTGGGGAGGCACAGAGGATACGTTTGGCTACTCAAATAGGATCACAGTTAGTTAATGTACTATATATTCTGGACGAGCCGAGCATTGGTTTGCACCAACGAGATAATGCGCGTCTAATTAATGCATTAAAAGATCTTCGCGACATCGGTAATTCAGTGCTTGTTGTGGAGCACGATAAGGATATGATATTAGAAGCTGATTATGTTATCGATATGGGCCCCGCGGCCGGCCTCAATGGCGGGGTGGTCGTTGCACAAGGGAAGCCTACGCAGATTAAAGAAGCTGATACGTTAACCGCCGCATATTTAAATGGCACAAAGCAAATCCGTGTACCGAAAAATAGAAGAACAGGCAATGGCTTTCATTTACGCTTAAGAGGGGCTACGGGCAACAATTTAAAAAATGTTTCAGTAGATTTTCCATTGGGAACGTTGATTTCGGTTACTGGTGTGTCAGGAAGTGGTAAATCAACTTTAATTACGGAAACTCTTTATCCAATTCTTAACCACCATTTTTTTAGGGCAAAAAAGACTCCGATGCCTTATGCGAAGATTGAGGGCTTAGAGCATATTGATAAAGTAATCGAAATAGATCAGACTCCAATAGGCCGGACACCTCGGTCAAATCCATCAACGTATACTGGCGTATTTTCAGACATTCGAAGTCTATTTGTTCAGCTTCCTGAAGCTAAAATTCGTGGATATAAGCCAGGTAGATTTTCATTCAATGTTAAAGGTGGACGTTGCGAAGTTTGTCAGGGAGCCGGAATGAAGGTGATTGAAATGAATTTTTTGCCGGATGTACAAGTACCATGTGAAGGATGTAATGGAAAACGTTATAATAGGGAAACGCTCGAAGTAAGATATAAAGGAAAATCTATCAGCGATGTGCTAGATATGAGTATTGACGAAGCTGTTCCGTTTTTTGAGTCAATTCCTGCAATTTATCGGAAAATCAAAACATTGCAAGATGTTGGCCTGGGATATCTCACTTTAGGACAATCTTCCGTAACTTTATCCGGAGGTGAGGCACAACGGGTAAAATTAGCAACTGAATTATCAAAGAAAGATACCGGGAATACATTCTATATACTTGATGAACCCACAACAGGACTACACTTCGAAGACGTTAACGTTCTGTTGGGTGTTTTAAATCGATTAGTAGATCGGGGTAATACCGTTCTGGTTATAGAGCATAATTTAGACGTTATTAAGGTTTCGGACTGGATTATAGATTTAGGCCCTGAAGGTGGAGCGGGTGGGGGAAAAATTCTTTTTAGCGGAACGCCTGAGGAGATGGTGAAAAATAAGAAGAGTGAGACGGCTCGTTTTCTTAAAACAGAGCTTCTGGAAAGCGTCAAAGAGAGTATTGCTAAATAATTCGATATAACATGATAGTTTTAGATAAACTTGGAATAGCGGATAAAATCAAGTCAGAGTTAGAAACAGTTTTCGATCCTGAGATTCCTGTTAATATATGTGAGCTAGGACTTGTCTACGAGATTATTACCAAAGAGGATGGGACGGCTAAAATAGTTATGACGCTTACAGCACCAGCCTGTCCGGTTGCAGGTGAGTTGTTGGATGAAGTGCAACGAAAGGTAGCGAAGGTGGAGGGAGTAAAGAATGCTCTTGTGGAGCTTACGTTCGAGCCTAAATGGGATAAAAGTATGATGAGTGAGGAAGCTCGATTGGAGTTGGGATTTATGTAAAAATGTTTTATGTTATCCTATCAGGAAACCGTTATACGTCTTGTGCTGGCAGCTGCATTTGGCGCTGCTGTGGGATTAGAGCGCGAGCGTAAGAATTGGGCTGCGGGTATGCGCACCCATATGATGGTCTGTCTTGGCGCTTCTTTGATGATGATGGTGTCGTCTTTCGGTTTTTCGGATATTCTCAAAACAGGGCATGTAACTTTAGATCCTTCTCGTGTCGCGGCTCAGGTAGTGAGCGGTATAGGTTTCTTAGGTGCAGGCACCATTATGTTTCTAAAACAGGGC
Source organism: Olivibacter sp. 47 (assembly GCF_030372825.1). NCBI lineage: Bacteria > Pseudomonadati > Bacteroidota > Sphingobacteriia > Sphingobacteriales > Sphingobacteriaceae > Olivibacter > Olivibacter sp. 47. The sequence continues at coordinate 1,407,931 of NZ_JAUCNR010000001.1, read as the reverse complement.
ATTGTGAAGGGGCTTACGACAGCCTCAGGATTATAGACCGTTGCCGGAATTGGTTTGGCCTGCGGTGGTGGCATGTATTTTGCCGCGCTAATTGCAACAATCTTTGTTCTTATTATATTGTGGGTTTTGCAACCGCTAGAAAAGCGACTTGTACAACGTTATGCACCTCGTATCCTACGTTTAACGCTTACCAACGATACCAATCCGATGAGATTCGTTGACGAATGGTTAGATACGGAGCAATTAAAGCTGGCCAATTTGTTTTTTGATAAGGCTAATAATGAGATCACTATTGAAATTGGGTTTCAGGGGCAGAAAGACAAAGAGATCTTGGCTGCCATAGACAAAATTCAACATCATAGTTCCATCAAAGAGATTGCTTGGAGAAAATAATAATAATATTTGTAGGTTATTTATCTTCTACCTGTACTTGCTCCGCACTCTTCGCTTCTAATGCCTCAAGCGTTTTCGCTGGTTGCTTATCCTTCGCATATAATCCTCCTCCAAATATTCCATGCCAGATATTTCTGGATTCTTTGGTTAATATTGGAGCAACGATAGCTAGAATTAGCACGTATACGACCACAAAAGACTGGATAATCGGATTAAGCCCTCCCGCTTTGCCTATGTTAGCCATGATAATGGAAAACTCTCCTCTAGCAGATAAGGTAAAGCCAATATCAAAAGAAGTTTTCTTTTTCAACCCAGCAAAATGTGAAGCAAAATAACCAGAGGCGAGATTTCCGAAGATAGTTATCAATGCAGCTATAGCTCCCCACATGACGGCGCCTCCAAGGGAAAAAGGATCAATGGATAAACCGAAGCTAAAGAAGAACATCGCACCAAAATAGTCTTTATATGGCAATACGATTTGTTCTATTCGTTTAATATATTGAGAATCAGCAAGAACGAGGCCTGCCATCAGCGCCCCAATCGCTTCAGCAACGTGAATTGTTTCCGAAAAGCCAGCAACTAAGAATAGAAGTGAGAAAATTATCAGTATAAATAGTTCGCCCGATTTAACATTTAGTACCTTATCGATATAAGGGATCACCTTCCTTCCGAGAACCAAAAAAAGCAGAATGAAGGCAAGTGCTAGTAAGGAGGTGCTGGCTACGGTCCAAAATGAGCCACCACCGGTTAGAACCAAACCGGAAAGAAAAGAGATATGCATGGCTATAAACAAGTCGTCAAACATGATCATACCCATAATAACCTCCGTTTCCGGGTTTGCGGTTCGCTTTAAGTCTGTCAACACTTTTGCAACAATTGCTGTGGACGAGCTGGTCATGATGCCGCATAGAATCATCATTTCCGCAAAAGGTAAATTCATCATCCACCCCACTAATAAACCGGAAACAAAATTTAGAAACACATAGATTGATCCGCCGGATACAATTGCTTTTCCCGATTTTATGAGCCGTCCAACTGAAAACTCAAGACCTAGATAGAAAAGTAAAAACAAAACACCTAATCTGCCCATGAAATCGATAAAGGGTTTGCTTTCAGTGAATTGCAAATCGATTAAACCGATTGTTGGTGCGTGTTCTCCCAAGGCCATGCCAATCAAAATAAAGAAAGGTATAACTGAAAAACGCAGTTTATTGGCTAATAGACCTACTAAAGCAACAAGTCCAACGGCTATTCCAATTTCTAAGATCAGGGTTTCTGTATGCATACTTTCACATGGGTTTTCCTATAAGGTTAACTATACAACTTGATAGCTTTTTAATAATTCTTTTAACGCTTTTATATTACTCCGCTTTCCAGCAACCACTAACGTAGTACCGGGTGTTATTAAATAGTCAGGACCTGGGTTTATTACGCTGTCTTCATTTTTAATCGCTGCAATAATAGAAGCCCCGGTTTTTTGCCTAACGCCTAATTGTCCGATAGTTTGTTGATTAATGACTGCCTTTTCTTCGATTTTATACCATTCAATAACAAGATCATTAACTGCTAACTCCATCGTCTCAAGAGCCTTGGGTTTGTAAGATAAACCACCTATAATACCTGCTACTTGACGAGACTCCTCATCATTTAGTGTCATTACACATTTAGATTCATTCTCTTCCTCATCTAAACGATACAACTCGCGATTACCATCATCGTGGATAACCACTACCATGTTATCACCGGCTCCGGTTTCAATTTGGTATTTCTTACCTATACCAGGTAAGTCACTTTCCCTAACTATAGACATTTTGATCCTTAATTTAGTTAACAATATATGAGTTGGGCGCCATTGCCAACCCTGTACTATCTGTTTGGCGGAAATTTTATTATTGTAGTAGTCTACCTATTATGTCGAATACTTTGTAAACAAATTGCAAAGTTACTAAAAATATCTTAGGTTTGGAGACTTGTTAATCAAGTAATACTCAGATTGAGCGTTTAATGGTTTCCCTTAACGGGAATTAATAAGGAACCATGTGCAAATCATGGGCTGTCGCGCAACTGTAAGCATTCTCCCTCTTGGGATAGGTTTTACATACCACAGTCACTGTTCAGGAAAATCCAGAATGGGAAGACGTAAAACGGACGAATGCAAGCCAGGAGACTTGCCATTGAATTTTCAACAGGCTTTCGCGAGAAGAAGCTGTGTTGAGGCCCATTTAGTATACTACTCCTTTATCGGAGCCTGTCGTACTATGCCTTAAACTTCCTTCTTTACAAGCCGCGGGTTTTTGAAAAAGAACAAGTGTTATTCATTAAATTATTTAACTATGTTGTTTACAAACAATTTAGGGTACCCGCGCATTGGTGCCCAACGGGAATTAAAAAAGGCAAGTGAGGCCTTTTGGAGCGGTAAGATTACGAGAAAAGAGCTATTGGATGCAGGACTTAAAATCCGCGCTACTAATTGGAAAATTCAAAAGGAAATAGGAATAGATCTTATCCCTTCGAATGATTTCTCTTTCTATGATCAAGTATTGGACACAACACTGATGGTAGGGGCTATCCCTGCGCGGTATCACGGACTTGCAGCAAATAAGAGTTCGGAACATGAACTAGATCTCTATTTTGCTATGGCAAGAGGTTTCCAACATGAGGGTATCGATGTCACTGCAATGGAAATGACTAAATGGTTTGACACCAATTACCATTACCTAGTGCCGGAATTTACAAAGAATCAGCAGTTCAGTCTTTTTTCGGAAAAAATTATCAACGAATATTACGAGGCGAAACAATTGGGTGTCGATACCAAACCGGTATTGATCGGGCCAATAACTTATCTTCTATTGGGTAAAGAAAAGGAAGCGGGTTTCGATCGCTTAGATTTAATCGAGGCATTACTGCCTGTTTATGAAGAGGTGATTGGGAGATTGCGAAAGTATGGGGTGAAATGGATTCAATTCGATGAACCTTTTTTGGCATTGGATTTACCTGATAAAGCTCGCAAGTTATATCAGCAGGTCTATAAGCGTTTAGCTAAAAGTGCCGGGGATACTAAACTTTTAATTGCAACCTATTTCGAGGGAGTAAATGATAATTTAGAGGTCGCTTTGTCACTTCCTATTAATGCGTTACATTTAGATCTTGTCAGGGCAGCAAATCAACTCGAAGCAGTGCTGGATAACATACCGAACGAGCTTATTTTGTCTTTAGGAGTCGTGGATGGTCGAAATATTTGGAAAAATGATTATGAACGCTCTCTCACACTGATTGACAAAGCAATCCGGAAAATCGGTAAGGAGCGGATATGGATTGCCCCTTCATGTTCGCTGTTACATGTTCCATGTGACTTGGCTTATGAGGATAATGAAGAGACATTACCACTGGAAGTGAAGGACTGGCTTGCTTTTGCTAAACAAAAATTGGAAGAAGTAAAAGATCTGGCCTTGTTACGAAGCGAGTATGAAGATACAGCTGTTCTTCAGCGATTTAAGGATAACAAAGTTTCGCAAAATCGGCGTAAGACTTCTGCCTTAATTCATCATCAAGAGGTAAAAGACCGTGTTAATGCAATTTCAGATAAAGATACAAACAGGCGTAGCGTTTTTGCGGAGCGAAAAGCAAAGCAGCTCGAAACGTTAAACCTGCCCTTATATCCAACCACTACCATCGGTTCATTTCCGCAGACAAAAGAAGTGAGGGGCTGGCGGGCGAAATTTAAAAAAGGAGAAATCACCATTGATGAATACGAAAATCTAATTAGAGCAGAAACAAAAGAGGCGATTGCCTGGCAAGAGCAGGTCGGTTTGGATGTCTTGGTACATGGGGAGTTCGAAAGGAATGATATGGTTGAATATTTTGGCGAGCAATTACAGGGCTATGCCTTCACAAAGAACGGATGGGTGCAAAGTTACGGATCACGTTGCGTAAAACCGCCCGTTTTATTTGGTGATGTTAGCCGACCAAAAGACATGACGGTATATTGGACGTCTTATGCCCAGTCAATTACTCGACTGCCTGTAAAAGGGATGTTAACGGGGCCGGTCACCATTCTACAATGGTCATTTGTAAGAGATGATCAACCTCGCTGGCAAACTGCTTTTCAAATCGCACTAGCCATAAGAGATGAAGTACTGGCATTGGAGCACGCAGGTATTAAGATAATACAGATAGATGAGCCAGCTATTCGGGAAGGACTGCCCTTGCGTCAAAAAGACCAACGAGATTATTTAAACTGGGCAGTAAAAGCTTTTAGATTAACTGCTGCTGGTGTCGAGGATGATACCCAGATCCATACTCATATGTGCTACTCTGAATTTAATGACATTATTTCAGACATCGCTGCTATGGATGCTGATGTTATTACTATCGAAACGTCTCGTTCACAAATGGAATTACTGGACGCTTTTGCTAACTTTAACTATCCAAATGACATCGGTCCGGGAGTTTATGACATCCATTCCCCGAGAATTCCAAGTAAGGAGGAGATGATCTCGCTAATGGACAAAGCATCGGCTGTAATAAATCCTAAACAATTATGGGTAAATCCGGACTGTGGACTAAAAACAAGAGCTTGGCCGGAAACAAAAGCAGCGCTGGAAGCAATGGTGGACGCTGCAAAAACACTCAGAGGTGTCATAGAAGTCGTTTAATAATGAATAGGCTTTTTTCAGTTTGAGCTGTGCAGCTTGTTTTCTTCTAAATAAGCCTCAATAGCGACGGATATTGATGAGTCCCTTATTAATAGATAACGTATTACGTTTCCTATAATAAGGGATTTATCTATGTTTAATATGCCACTTTTTTTGGTTAACTTACGCTATGCAAAATTTATTGACAGCTTCTCAAATTCGGGAGGTGGATGCTTATACGATAATAAATGAACCAGTTTCGTCCATTGATTTAATGGAACGAGCAGCCGAGGCTTTTGTGAATAAGTTTGTTAGTTTATATACAGACCGCCCATCTGTAATAATTTGCTGTGGCACGGGAAATAATGGTGGAGACGGTCTAGCCATAGCTCGTTTACTTTTCGAAAGAGGTTATACCAATATTGTGGTATGGATAGTTAGGTATAATAATAAAAAAACTGATGACTTTGAGGTCAACTATAAACGATTATTGACCTATTCTATTCAAGTTCAAGAATTATTTCCCGCTGAGCAGCTCCCTTCGATAACAGCTGACGTTGTGATTGATGCACTTTTCGGTTCAGGATTGAATAAGCCACTAATTGATCCTTGGCGTTCCCTTGTTAGATACATTAATAAAGAGGCAAAGGTGGTAGTTTCGGTCGATATTCCAACCGGAATGCCTGCAGAAGGCAATATGGAGACTTTCGAAAATGTTATTATCGCGCAGGATGTGATTACTTTTCAAGCACCTAAGATAAGTTTCTTATTTCCCGAAAGCGGAAAGTTTTTGAAACGCTTCCATGTGGTGGATATCGGTTTGCACCAAGGTTTTATGGCCTCCTTGGATACTGAATTTTGTTCGATTATGAATGACGATATCCGTTCTCGCTTAAAGGTGCGAGAGAATTTTAGTCATAAGGGTACCTATGGACATGCCTGCATATTGGCTGGCAATGAGCATACAATGGGAGCTGCATTGCTGTCTGCTGAAGCTTGTTTATATACAGGAGCGGGGCTGACTACTGTTTGTATCCCGTCAAGCGGATTAAGCGCCCTGAATACTCGATTGCCCGAGGTAATGGCACTTGACCGATCAAAACTATCAGAATTAGGAACAGGGAAGTATAAGTCATTAGGCATAGGCCCGGGTTTAGGAACGGGAGAGGAAATAAGGGGATGTTTAAGCGAATTGTTAGCAGATGATCTCCCCCCCCTCGTGTTGGATGCAGATGCGTTAAATGTAGTGGCAGCAAATAAAAACTTGCTGACGCTATTAAAAGCGGAAACAATCCTTACACCTCATATGAAAGAATTTGACCGCCTTTTTGGACATAGTGATCACTGGTGGGATCGTGTCATAAAAGCAAGAACAGAAGCTTCAAGGAGGAAACTAATCATTGTACTAAAAAATCGATATACCTTTGTGGCTCTGCCTGATGGCAAGATATGGGTTAACTTTACGGGAAATCCCGCTATGGCGAGTGGCGGTATGGGCGATGTATTGACGGGCATTTTAGTAGCCTTATTGGCGCAGGGTTATAAAGCAGCAGATGCTGCAATATTAGGTGTTTTTATACATGGAAAAGCAGGAGACCTATTAGCTGCAGAGGGCATGGGTGTAATACCCGCAAGCTGTTTGATAAAAAAAATCCCCAATGTTATTGAGGATTTTTCGTCGTCGATATAGACATAAATCAATTATTGCATATCGAATAAATGCTTTTCTGCATGGTAAGAAGAACGTACCAAAGGTCCACTTTCTACATATTTAAAGCCCATCTTTAAGCCAATATCCTGATAATGTTTAAATTGCTCGGGCGTAATCCATTCAATTACGGGGTGATGAGCTTTCGTCGGTTGTAAATATTGTCCCAACGTGAGAATATGCACACCGGCATCATATAAATCCTGCATCGCCTCAATCACATCAGCTTCCGTCTCACCGAAACCAAGCATTATACCAGACTTCGTGCGTAAGCCTGCAGCAGATATTCTTCTTAAACATTCAAGGCTTCTGTCATATTTGGCTTGTATACGTACTTCTCTTGTGAGACGTCGAACAGTCTCTAAATTATGAGATACGACTTCAGGACGTACCGCTAATACCCGATCTAAATTCTCCCAAATGCCTTTAAAATCCGGTATGAGTGTCTCTAGAGTTGTTCCGGGACTTTCCCTTCGAATGGCATTTACTGTTTCGGCCCAAATAGTCGATCCACCATCTTTCAAATCATCTCGATCTACCGAAGTAATTACGCAATGCTTTACCTGCATGAGCTTAACAGAGGTGGCTACACGCATGGGTTCATCTAATTCAACCGCTTTTGGCCGGCCAGTCGCTACTGCACAAAACGAGCACGACCGGGTACAGATATTCCCGAGAATCATAAATGTCGCTGTACCTGCACCCCAACACTCACCCATATTAGGACAATTACCACTTTCGCAGATGGTATGGAGTTTATGTTCGTCTACTAAACCTCTTACATGTTTATATTCTTTACCTACAGGAAGCTTAACACGTAACCAATCTGGCTTGCGCTGCAATTGATTGGCAGGGATAACGGGTAGTTCAATCATAACACAAAAGTAATTAATAATTTTCTAAATTAGCGGCGTATTTTGTGTCAACTTGGACAGTTGCACACACAGACAATAGCTTATTACATTCTAATTATATTTACAATGACTACTGTTCGAACAACCTATTTAGGCGATTTGCGTACCGAAGCAATACACCTGCAATCGCAATCGAAAATAATAACCGATGCGCCGGTTGACAATCAAGGTAAAGGAGAGGCTTTTTCGCCGACCGATCTCTTGGCTGCTTCGCTTACCAGCTGCATGCTAACTATCATGGGCATTGCTGCGCAAGCTCACGAGATCTCACTTGGAAAAATAGAAGCAGCCACCACGAAGATTATGCAGTCAAACCCACGAAAAATTGCAGAAATACAAGTTGTACTGAATTTCGCTGATAATGTAAACTATTCGGATCATGACCAAAGCATTTTGCAAAAGGCAGCGGAAACCTGTCCGGTTTACTTAAGCTTACATCCTGATATTAAGAAAACCCTAACTTTTAATTGGCCATCTTAACAACAATCTTGGCGACTTCTATTTCATTGTGCGATTCGTTATATACACAATCATCGCCCTTAATTAACAGTACCTGGGGAGATTCGTGCCGTACTTTCCATTTATCAGCGATTTGATTAGATATCTCACGATATTTAATCAAATCGACCAAGTACACTGGGGTTTCTTCTGGTATCAGGGACGACTCAAATTCGAACGTTCTTTTTGCCATACTGCTCACAGGACAGCGCGTACTATGTTTGAAAATAATGGCATACGAGTTTGATGCCGCTATCGTTTCAAGCGTATCTTGTGTGTTCAGTTCAATCCACTTCATATGTATCAGCTATGGTTTTGAAAATTTATCAGATTCTACGTTAATAAGGGCGGAAACAATGGGGAATTTTATAAAAAAGCCATCGTTTGTATCTGTAAAGGTAGTAGCAAGGGTGAGTCCGCCTCCTACATCTTTGAAATCAGATGTCACAAAATTGTATTTAATATAGCCACCCTCGTCCAGTGTTTGCCATTGAAAGATCCGACCCGTATTGGTATCGATGTATATTTTTGTACGGAATTCTGCGCTATCTGTAGGTGACTGTCGAATTTCAATTACGTTGTATCGAACGCTTCCTATTAGCTCGGCTTCTTTTACGGTGAGTAGGGACGATTCTGTCAGATTCCTGGGCGGAAATAACCAAAATGTTTCTGTATTAAAGGCATTGATTATGGAAGAAATTAGAAGAGCCGCCGAATCACTATTGTTTATTGTTTTATTATCTACAAAGGCTCTGCCTTTATTATTTTCCGTATTAAATAATGCAATAATTTTCTGCTCTTGCTCATTTGTTCCCTCAAAACGACAGTTGCCGGTGTTTCGATCCCATATATATGCATGTTCCCGGGAGAGTGTTTTGTTTAGGTTCGATTTACAGCTAAACATAAAGTAACGAGCTTCATTCCAACCTTGTTTGCCACCCAGCCCCTGCCATATTAGATCAACTATTTGATCCTTGGTTTGGGCAGAAGTTTGTTTTTCGGAAAAGAAGGAAAGTAAAAACAGCATTAAAAAAAAAGCATGTTTAATCTTTAGAATACACATTTTCCTTTGTTTGTTAATTTATATGCTAAATTTCCAGGTTCGCTATAAATCATAGGTGAACTAACTGAAAAAACTTGGCACATTATTCGGGAACAAGTTATGCGTTAAATTGTTTCAAGCGAGGGTATTTAAGATTAAAAACTACCGCTTATCGTAGCCTTTTTGCCTTCGGATAGGAGTTGTAAGCCGGACATGTTTTACGAGCGCAGCCCTGGGATAAAAGCATACCTAAAGCGAGCACTAACATATAAATCAGTAAATTTCTCATGATCCATTTATTATATAAAACACGTAAACATAGCCTAAATATAGGTAATTTACAAATATTTTATAGCTAAGCTTGTATTGATTTGCTCAAGTTGGCCATTTGAATGGCAGTAACCGCTGCCTCTTCGCCCTTATTGCCATGTTTACCTCCCGCTCGTTCCAACGCTTGTTCCAATGTGTTGGTAGTGAGTACGCCGAAGATGACCGGTTTATTGTGTTTCAGGGATACATTTGTAATACCATTTGCTACGGCATCGCATATGAAAGTAAAATGCGGAGTATCACCCTGGATAACACAGCCTATGCATATTACTGCATCAATTTGCTTTTTACGCAGAATAATATCGGCGCCGGCGCTTAATTCATAGCTCCCAGGTACGTTCAAGATGTGAATTTTATGATCAGCGGCGCCTTGTTTCAAAAGCAGATTGTATGCGCCTTCTAAAAGGGGAGAGGTCACTTGTGCATTCCATTGTGCAACAACAATAGCAATCTCCAAATCGGATGCAGAGCCCACTTCAATATGGGAGAAGTCAGACAAATTTTTTAAGTTCGTTGCCATTTAAATAGTCTCAGTCGTATAATCGCACAAGATTAACGGGCTTCACATCGAGCAATATAACCATCAATGATAGAAGCTTCATAGCTCTGTGGGTAGTCTTTTTTAATTTTTTGGTAATTCTCTAATGCCGATTTATAATCGTTTTGTGCTTCGTACACCAAGCCCAATTTTTTTAGAAATAAAGGAGCCGTAAAAGAGTTGTCGCTCTTACTTGCCGCTTTTTTGTATTGATCGGCCGCCTTTTTATAGTCTTTTAATTCAGTGTAGGCGTCACCCAATAGACCTGTTACCAGCGGGTCTATAATTGGGCTTCCGGTATCTGAATATTTTGATAAGGCATTGACAGCTTCCTGGTATTTACCTTGACGCAAATACAAACCACCTAAGTACGCATTCGCCACATTAGCCGATTTTGTGTTCGAATATTCTTCTGCAATTTCTTTAAAGCCAGGGTAAGAACCATCTCCGTCAATCGCTCTATTCTGTAAAGAATCTACCATAGCGTACTCTTCTGCCTTAAACATTTCATTGGTAGCTCTTTCTGCCCTTGGTGCCAGATAGAAACGTTGATAACCGATATAAAGTAAAATTAAAACAACAATTCCAATGGCAATAAATGCTAGACTCTTTTGATTATCGCGGATAAAACTTCCTGTTCCGCCGTTTTTTGTATTATTAACGCTCACGTTATTTTTTGGTTAATTTGAGTTCAGTTTTTTAAGATTGCAAAAATACATTTTTAAACCTTAGATACAAGAACCTAAGGTAAAAGATTTTTAGCAGAGGTATAAGCCCGTATCCCATCCAGCTTATAACCTCGCCTTCCAACCTAATTTGTGTCTTGCTGCTTATTTATCTATGTTTGTACCTATGTGGGTTAAAGAATTAACGGTAATCAATTTTAAAAATTATGAAGAGGCGTCGTTGACATTTGCACCTGGCGTAAATGCTTTCACCGGTGATAATGGTGCAGGGAAAACGAATATTTTAGATGCATTGCATTACCTTTCCTTGTGTAAGAGTTACTTTAACCCAATAGATTCGCAGCAAATCAAACAACAAGCTGACTTTTTTATGGTACAGGGTGTGTTTGAAAAGGGCGATCAGGAAGACGTTTTAGCTTGTAGCTTAAAACGAAACCAAAAAAAACAATTTAAGAAAAATAAAAAGGATTACCAGCGCTTAGCCGATCATATAGGCGTATATCCCTTGGTAATGATTTCTCCTAATGATTCTTTTATTATTTCAGAAGGAAGCGAGGAGAGGCGTAAGTTTATAGATAATGTCATCTCACAAACGGATAATCGATATCTGGACGATTTGATCTTATATAATAAGTATCTTCAAAGTAGAAATAGCTTATTGAAGCAACAAGCGTTGAGCAAAAACTACGATGATGATTTATTAGCAGTATATAATGAACAACTAGTTTTGGTAGGTGAGCAGATTTTTGAGAAACGTAAACTTTTTATTAATCCCTTCATAGAAATTTTTAACAAACACTATCAATACCTTACCAATGATACCGAACCAGTTGAGCTGGTTTACGAATCGCAGTTGTTTGAGAACAGGTTTGTCGATTTGCTGAACAACACGTTATCAAAGGACCGTGCCTTGGAACGAACTACGACAGGTATCCATAAGGATGATTTGTTATTTACTATTCATGGGATGCCATTGAAGAAGTTCGGTTCACAGGGGCAGCAAAAGTCGTTTTTAATTGCATTGAAGCTGGCACAATATAGCTTTTTGCGCGAAAGAAAAGGATTTAAGCCTTTGTTACTGTTAGACGATATTTTTGATAAATTAGATGACAAGCGTACCAGAAAGTTAATGGAAATGGTTTCCCACGATGATTTTGGGCAGATTTTTATTACTGATACCAGTGCTGAACGTGTTCGAAATACCTTTCATGGAATTGATGTTGACGTTCGTATTTTTGAGGTTTCCAACGGAAAAATACGATAACGGAGGCCAATAATGCAAACTAGCTAATATGTCAGTTAGCGTTTCGGTTAATGTTGAAAACTTTTGCTTAAAATGACTAGTCTATTTGTAACTTTGACGTCAATACGTGAGCCAATAATAGTTTTTGATACGAATGACAAGCGGAAATAAAAAGAATAGGTTGGCTTAATCTTTTGGTCAAATAAAAAGCCATCGTTGAGCAGGCTTTGCTATATTTTGACATCAATATTTTATCCAAATTACAAATGGGCCGTACAAATGATAAGACATTGAAAGAAGCGATTAGTCAATACCTAGACGCATTGAAACTGCGGCGGAAATTTGATGAAACTTCTATATTGGCTGCATGGCCCGACTTAATGGGAACTGCGATCGCCAATCGCACGAGACAATTATTTATACGGGACAAGAAGCTGTTCGTAAGAGTAGAATCGGCTGTTATAAAAAATGAGCTGATCCTGATGCGTTCTCAGATTATAGGCAAACTTAATGAATATGTAGGCCGAGTAGTAATCGAAGATGTAGTTATTCTATAAGTTCAAGTTTTTTATAAGCTCATCAATATTGAGATCGATGACATTGATATGATGATGTGCTTGAGCATAATATGGATGCCGAACGAGCATTCGCTCATTGATGAATTCAAAAATTTGTTCTTCACTCAAATCCTGTATCAATGGTCGTTTATGTCTTTTGCTTGCGGCTAATCGTTTCGCCAAAGCGGCTGTGGGGATTTGCAGATAGATCGTGATGCCATTTTTATTCATCCATTCCATATTGTCGAAGAAGCAAGGCGCTCCACCTCCAGTCGCTATCACTGCAGCTTCGGGAGCCGAAAGATTTTGTAGGATATCTCTTTCTTTGACACGAAAAGCTTCCTCTCCATGCTTCTTAAAATAGTCAGTAATGGACATACCTGCCTGCTCTACGAAAGTTTCATCTAAGTCTATGAATTTTCTATTTAACGCTTGGGCCAGCTTTTTACCATTCGTAGTTTTTCCAACACCCATAAAGCCCACTAGGAAGATATGTTTTTTTAACATGAAATATAACTGCTTATTCTAAATGTTCAAAATATCGTTTGGCTAAGGTTTCAAAAGTAGGAAGCGTGCGATAGTGCCACTTTTTGACAACGACGCCATCTTTAAGTAAAATGATACCGGGATTCGCCCGTACCATGCTTTTTAGAGGAACCGCATCGGCAAAAAAGGTTTCTGCATAAAGTTTAGTCTGATGGTCAAGTTCGCTCACGTCTTGTGCTGTACTAGCCGTGAGTAGCACCGCTCGAACATTATACTCTTCCGAAGCCCGTTTCGCAAGATCATTCACTTTATTCAATGCCTTTGGATTTGTCTGATCAAGATTATAGGCAACAAATATCAGGTTGTAATAAGGGTTTTCAATGATTTCCTTTGTATAATCAACACCCTGAGCATCGGTTATACTCAAATCTTTAATGGGGGCTTGATATCCCTCTTTTATTAAACGGCTTGTGGGTTCGCCTATAACTTCCCAATTTTCATCTTTCCAAAGCTCCTGCTGAAGATAAACCTTATCTGTCACCGATTTGGTCTCCTGAGTCGTTTTATTTTGAAGTGTATAGGTGATTTCATATTCATCCAACGGTGCTCCTTTGGGAACGTGCATCAAGGCAGGTAGATTATTTCCTTCTTTATAAGGGAGGAAATCGATGAAGGGTAAAAAACTGTAAGTGTAAACTCCAATTCCTAAGCTTAGAACAATGGCAGCCGAAAGGGTAAGTGCTTGGCTGATCTCATTGGAAAACAGAGGCTGTATTTTTTTTTCTGTTCAAAAAAATAATGAGAATGAAAAATGACAGAATCAAATCCTTGCTAAAAGACTGCCACGGTGTCAGTTTTATAGCATCGCCGAAGCAGCCACAAGAAGTTACTACATTGAAAAATGCCGAATAAAAAGTAAGAAAGGTGAAAAACACTATAAGTAGCAGTAGGCCGAGAGCCACCTTTTTGCTATATAAGCCGAAAAGCAATAAAATTCCGAGCACTATTTCCAAACTGCATAAAACAATGGCAAAAGCAACGGCATAGTTGTTAAGGAATGCTACATGAAAGACCTCAAAATATTCTTGAAGTTTGTATGAAAATCCTATCGGATCATTCGCTTTGATTAATCCGGAGAAAACAAATAAAAAGCCAACGAACAAACGGGAAAATATCAATAGAAAGGAACTTTTATGTTGCTTTACGGTTGTAGCGTTCATAGCATTTTATATGTTTGGAACTTGTTCTTCCTCCAGGTGCCTTAATTTTATAAGTGCGAAAACGGAGTAGTTAAGCATATCCTGATAATTAGCTTTTACGCCCTCAGAGGCAAGAGTTAATCCGCTGTTATCCTCAATTTGTTTTACCCTGAATATTTTCATCAAAATCAAGTCAGTGAGTGAGCCGATACGGAGGTCTCTCCAAGCCTCACCATAATCGTGATTTTTTGAAAGCATTAGCTCTTTTGTTTCGTTAATATATCGGTCATACAATTCTTTCACTTTTTCAATAGGCAAATTCTCCTCTGTATCGGCCGGCAGCTCGAGTTGAATCATGGCAATTATACAGTAATTGATAATACCAATGTACTCAGACGGAATATCATCGGGAATTTTGGCGAATTTGTTTTCTTCAATTGTCCGGATCCGTTGGGCCTTAATGAAAATCTGATCGGTAACAGAGGGCAGCCGCATAATGCGCCAAGCCGTCCCATAGTCCGCCGCTTTTTTCACAAACAGATCTCTACACTTGCTAATTATTATATCGTAAGCCGTCGATGTATTCATTTGGTTCCTGTTCACGTGTATTTATCATTCTCTTAAGTCTTGCAAACCTAACACAAAAAAAAATCTATTTCGAATATATCGAATTGAAATTTAAAAAAACACATCGGAATGTAAAAGCCCCTTGTCAGAAATCAATTTATTGCATGATAATCGCTTTTTCTCTAAGTTTGCAAAAGATAGTCGATCCTAAGCATTAACTCGGGTTCAATACCTGCTCAATTAGATATATGAAATTTTGCAATGTAGGCGGTAAATTGTTGGATTTCCACATACCCAAGATAATGGGGATACTCAATATGACACCCGATTCTTTTTTTGATGGTGGAAAGCATAACAACCTTAATAATGCATTGGATAGAGTGGGAACGATGTTAGAAGAAGGGGCGGATATAATAGATGTTGGTGCTTACTCGTCGCGACCTGGTGCACGCGTGGTGGATTTCCAAGAGGAGTTGGACCGATTACTACCAATAGTTGATGCTATTCGAAAAACTTACCCAAACGCTGTTTTATCCATTGATACCTTTCGTGCGGATGTTGCTATCGAGGCAGTTAAATACGGTGCTCATATAATTAACGACATTGGAGGAGGAAATCTTGACGAAAAAATGTTTACTACTATCGCCAGACTGGGTGTTCCCTATGTACTTATGCACAGTAAAGGGACGCCCGAAACCATGCAAAATGAAACCGCTTATCAAGATCTGATAAACGATATTACCAGTGATCTAACAAAGAAGATAGAGGCGTTGCGTTCAGCAGGGGTCAAGGATATTATAGTTGATCCCGGCTTCGGTTTTGCCAAAACATTAGAACAGAACTATCTGTTACTGAGTAGGATTGAAGAGTTGAGAGTCTTGGGGCTTCCCATATTGGGTGCCGTGTCGAGAAAATCAATGATATATAAGCTGTTAAATAGCAGTCCTCAAGAAGCATTAAACGGAACCAGTGTATTAAATACAATCTTACTGTTTAAAGGCGTTGAAATGATCAGGGTACATGATGTTAAAGAAGCGGTTGAAGTCAGAAAACTCGTCATGAAAACCCGTGCCGGTGAAGCTAAAAGGAGTTCATACTATGAATAAATTTATACTATCTTTTATTTTTTTTATTGTTATAGATGCCGCAAAAGGTCAGCAATACAAGCTAGAGAAACTGCAAGAAGGAAACGAAGTCAGCTTCAGAGGAATGTCTATTCCAAATGACAGTGTGGCTTGGATTACCGGAACGAAAGGAACCATCGCGAAAACAACAGATGGAGGCAAAAACTGGACTTGGCTAATTGCCAAGGGTTACGAAGATTTCGATTTTCGGTCAGTAGTGGCTTTTTCAGATAAAAAAGCGGTTATGGTAAATGCGGGAAGCCCTGCTGTCATTCTATTAACTGAAGATGGAGGAGAGTCGTGGGAAAAAGTGCATAGTTACGATATCAAGGAGATATTTTACGACGGCATGGGGTTTTGGGATGAGAAAAGGGGAATCGTATTTGGCGACCCTATAGAGGGGAAACTTCAGCTTGTCGCGACAGAGGATGGTGGACGTACTTGGCTAAATATTAGTGACGAAGCTAACGTCCAAATGAAAGCAGGAGAAGCGGGCTTTGCGGCAAGTGGTACCAGCATTCGAACAGTAGGAAATGGTTTAGTGTGGATTGGAACCGGTGGAACGCAAGCACGTTTGTTGTTTTCTTATAACTTCGGACAATCTTGGACGAGTTATAAAGTACCTATTGAACAGGGCGAAGCTTCGCAAGGTATATTTTCGTTAGCGATAAACGGACAAAAACAGCTCGTTGCTATTGGAGGTGATTATAAGAATTTTAAAAACAACAACAATGTAATCCAATTATCAGGCAATGGCATAACATGGAATGCACCCAAAACCAGGTTGTCTGGCTTTAAATCCTGTGTTGAATTTATTAATGATACGTTAGTTATTGCAACAGGCACATCAGGCACCGATCTTTCCATGGATAGCGGACAATCATGGAAATTAATGGATGAAAAAGGTTATAATGTGGTCCGATCTTCCGAAAGCGGCCGTTTTGTTCTGTTAGCAGGCGATAAAGGAAGTATTTATCGGTTAGTGGAACCAAATAAATAGTTTTTGAACGATGGAAGAGTCGGGAATGATCATTTTGAATCTCTATTTCCATTAACTATCAACTAACAGGTAATTATTTCTGTATAAAATTAATACCTACTGCCGTTTCGTATTAATAAGAATATTGCATAAGATTAGTATGCTAATGCCTATACAGAATATATTCCAACCGCCCATATGAAACAGAAAAATCCCAATAGCTGATCCCGCGGCACCTCCTATAAAGGTGGAGGTCATAAATACAGTGTTGAATCGATTTCTAGCGTCCGGTTTTAACGAATAGATGAGCGTTTGATTGCTAATCTGTAAAGCTTGATGACCTATATCTATTAAAACGATGCCTATGATGAGCAGGATTATTTTACTACCCGTAAAATAAAAAGCAACATATCCAAGTAGTTGTGCTAATAAACCTAATAAAGATATCTTTTTAACAACCGCTATACTTCCGCTACTTCGCTTACCAACCAAAGGGGCTGCCAATGCACCGGAGGCCCCAATAATGCCAAATAAACCGATCTGAACTGTATTGTATTCAAAGGGCTTAGCCGATAAAAATAAAACCATAGTAACCCAAAAGGCACTCATGCTGGCAAATGATATGGCATTGCTGATCGATGCGATTCGTAGTTGCGAAAATGTTTTTACATAGTAGATAATCGATAACATAAGCGATTGATAAGTACCTTGGTAGGTAGGCTTGCTTTTCACAAATACCCTTTGCATGATTAATACTAGGAGAAAGCAGATAGTGGCGGCTGTATAATACATTTGTCGCCAACCGAAAGTGTACCCAATATAGCCACTTAATGATCTGGAAGAGACAATGCCTATCAACAGCCCTCCCATTACCAGGCCGATCACACTGCCTCGTTTTTCCTCGGGAGCAAGGCTGGCCGCTAGCGGAATAATCAGTTGCGGGACAATCGAAAACAATCCGATGAGAAAGCATAGTACCTGTAGAAGAAGGAATGATTTTGTAAAGGCCGCACCGAGGAGGACAATAACGGAAAAAGTGGTTGTAACGATAATCTGTTGTTTCTTTTCCAATAGGTCACCTAGCGGAACAAAGAGTAACAGACCTGCTGCATAACCTAATTGGGTAATATAAGTAATGCTTCCGGCTTCTGCCTCCCGTATACCAAAATCGTCTGCTATAAGAGGTAGCAGAGGTTGGCAATAATACAGGTTAGCAACGACCAAGCCGCAGCAAATGGCCATAAACAACGTGAGGTACTTCATTAAGATATAGCTAAGCATCTCGTACGCCTAAGTGATATAGGCATACGAGTGCAATTAAATTATTTGGCAAAAGTTCTGAAGTCCTGATCAGCTTTGATATTTAAAAGTACTTCGTATATTAATCGAATTACATTATCAACATCTTCTTTATGAATCATTTCGACCGTGGTATGCATATATCGGAGTGGGAGAGATATGAGCGCCGATGGCACCCCCCCATTAGAATAGGCGAAAGCGTCTGTGTCGGTACCGGTTACTCGTGAAGAAGCCTGTCGTTGGAAAGGAATTTTCTTTTCAATGGCTGTATCGATCAGGAGCTTGTTTAAGTTAATTTGAATTGACGGCGCATAAGAGATGACGGGACCTTTTCCGCATGCCAAATCACCTTGTGTGATTTTGTTGATCATCGGCGTCTGCGTGTCATGCGTCACATCCGTTATAATAGCGAGATTAGGTTTAATGGTTTGGGTGATCATTTCGGCACCGCGTAAACCAACCTCTTCTTGTACCGCATTTACAATATATAAAGAGAAAGGTAATTTCTTTTTGTTTTCTTTCAGCAATCTGGCAACTTCTGCAATCATAAGACCTCCGGCCCGATTGTCGAGCGCACGGCCGACATAGTAACGGTCGTTCAATAACATGAACTCATCCTCATAGGTAATAACTGATCCCACATGAATACCCAGCGCTTCAACTTCTTCTTTGCTTGTACAGCCACAATCGAGAAAAATGTTTTTTAAAGAAGGCGCTTCTTCTTTTTCCCCGCCTCTGGTATGAATGGCAGGCCAACCAAATACAGCCTTGACAACGCCCTTGTCGCCATGTATATTCACGCGTTTAGACGGTGCAATTTGATGGTCAGAGCCGCCATTCCTGATAACATAAATGAGACCGTCATTTGTAATATAGTTAACAAACCACGAAATTTCATCTGAATGAGCCTCTATCACCACCTTATAAGTAGCCTTTGGATTAATTACTGCTACCGCCGTGCCATAGCTGTCTGTAAATGTTTCGTCTACATAAGGTTTTATATAATCTAACCAAATACGTTGCCCTTCCCATTCGTAGCCTGTAGGTGAAGGATTGTTTATGTACTTCTCGAAAAAGCGCAGAGCTTTTTCATTGACAATTGCAACCGGATGCTGATCGGTATTCTTTTTTGATTTTGCCATATATGTGATAATGTTCCTTAAAAAAGGCTTAATACTGTAAAGTTAGCAAAAGTACAAAGTTTTAATTAATTACGTTCGTCGATCACCGTCACGTAGGCAACCGGATTGGGTCTTTAATAGGATGTTTCATTCGGGAAACATTAAAGGTCTTTCTCTATATCGTAATTAAAGAATGGACCCCACGTATGGGTGTGACTTACAAACATTTTAGTTTTCTCTGCGTTATTGGAAGAAACTCACCTTCAAGGTAAAAAATATGAATTTCATAGAAAGGTTTGATCAGGGAAGTCAAGATCGCATTATTTTATGCTACGAAGACATAGGAGAGGGTCAGCCTCTTGTGTTTATTCACGGATGGCCGTCCAGTCATCTAATGTGGGAGCCGCAGGTGGACTTTTTTGTTCAGCAAGGTTTTAGGTCCATCGCCTATGACAGAAGAGGTTTTGGCATGTCGTCCCGTCCATTACATGGTTATGATTATGATACGCTGGCTGATGATTTGAATGATATATTGGTGCAGCTTGATTTACACCAGGTGATCTTAGTCGGATTTTCAATGGGTGGAGGTGAAGTTGCTCGATACTTTACTCGTTATGGTAGCAGTCGGATTCATAAGGTTGTGTTACTTAGCTCTGTTACACCTTATATGCTTAAAACTGCTGATAACCCGGATGGTCTGGAGGCAAAGGTATTTAATGAAATGATTGACGGGCTCGTGAGCGATCGACCTGCCTTTTTGGAAAGCTTCTTTAATGATTTTTTGGTGTTAATTTGGTTAATAAACCGGTAAGTAAAGCGATGTTGGAATATCAAATGTCGATTGCACTTACAGCGTCTCCCATAGCCACCAAGCAATGCGTAAAAGCTTTTTCGGAAACCGATTTCCGTGATGACCTAGCTAATATTTCGGTTCCCACGCTCATCGTTCATGGCGATGCCGACAAAATTGTTCCGGAAGATATAAGTGCTAATGTGGCTTGTACATTAATAGCAAATTGCCAATTTATTCTTTATCCAGGTGCCCCACATGGTCTGTTTTTGACACACAAAGAAAGATTGAATAACGATTTGTTGTTATTCTTTCGTGATTCGCTGTGATAAGTTTAAGGTGTATTGATACGTCTTCTCAATAGATGTATATAGGAGATTAAATCGCTGATCATAAATCAGATAGTTGGAATATTTTCTTCATCATTCACATATTTAAAAAAGCTTCGTATCTTTAATTTCGATTAAGAGCCACCAATATGCTGAATACTACAATTAATATCCCTCGTCTCAACCTGTTAGATTTTACAGAAGGGACCGCTGAACAACGGAAGCAATTTTCTGATGATATCGGGAAAGCTTTTACAGATACCGGGTTTGTCACTGTTGCCAATCACGGAATGAACAAAGAACTCATCGATGAATTATATGAAGTTGTTAAACAGTTTTTTGCTTTACCGGAAGAGGCAAAGCGTGCTTATGAGATACCCGGTTTAGCTGGACAGCGTGGTTACACAGCAAAAGGCAAAGAAAAGGCAAAGGATGCGAAGACCCCGGACTTGAAAGAATTTTGGCAGCGCGGCCAAACGATTATTGGCGATGAAACGTTGAGAGCATCGTATCCTGAAAATGTAGAAGTACGGGAGCTACCGCGCTTTAATGCTGTAACAGAGGAAGTTTACCGTCGTCTGGAAACTGCCGGACGTGCGTTATTAAAAGCAATTGCCGGTTTTTTGGAATTGGAAGAGGATTATTTTGAAGACAAAGTCATTAACGGCAATTCCATCTTGCGCGCGATACATTATTTTCCTATTGAAAACCCGGATGAGATAGCGCCCGATGCCGTTAGGGCCGGGGCGCACGAAGATATTAATTTAATTACCTTACTGATAGGTGCGAGTGCAGATGGATTAGAGGTACTAACAAGAAACGGTACATGGTATCCGGTAAAAGCATATGGCGAGGATATTGTCGTTAACGTTGGGGATATGCTGCAAAGACTTACTAACAATAAGTTAAAATCTACAACGCATCGCGTGGTCAACCCGCCTAAAGAGCTCATGAAAACCTCACGTTATTCTGTGCCATTTTTTTTACATCCTAAAGCTGAAATGAGTCTGGCTGCTTTAGAAAATTGTGTCGATGCAAGCCATCCTAAGATTTATCCGGATTGTACCGCTGGTGAATATTTAGATGAACGACTCCGGGAGATTGGGCTGAAGATGTAGTTTAAGGTGTAAAGTATAAGGTTTAGATATGAGGTATTAGGTGTTAGGTAGGTGAAAACTTAAGAAAGCCCTCAAATCCTAACGCCTAACGCCTAACTCCCATCCTCCCTAAACCCCAAAACACAAATATTTTATTTCCATATATTCTTCAAGTCCGTATTTGGAACCTTCGCGGCCAAGCCCGGATTCCTTTATGCCACCAAATGGTGCAACCGCTGTTGAAATGGCTCCTTCGTTTATACCCACCATACCGGCCTCCAATGCTTCTGCTACACGCCAACAACGTTTAACGTTTTCACTGTAAAAGTAAGCAGCAAGCCCAAATTCAGTATTGTTCGCCAGATTTATAGCCTCTTGTTCCGTTTTAAATCGAAATAGGGAGACGATCGGACCAAAAGTTTCTTCATGTGCAATCTTTGCATTTAAGGGAACGTCACTTAGCACAGTCGGTTCAAAGAATAAATTAGCGATGGGTTTTCCACCTGTAAGCACTATTGCACCCTTTTTTACAGCGTCTTGTACATGGTCTTCAACCTTTTTTAGTCCATTTTGATTGATTAACGGGCCAACTTTTACTCCTTTTTCTAAGCCATTTCCGACTTTTAAATCCGCAATGGCTTCACTTATTCGCTGCGCAAACTTTTCGTAAATTGCATCCTGCACCAAAAATCGGTTTACCGCGACACAAGTTTGGCCCGAGTTTCTGAATTTTGAGGCAATAGCACCTTGAACTGCCAACTCTATGTTTGCATCATCAAACACAATAAACGGTGCATTTCCTCCAAGCTCTAATGAGATTTTTTTAATAGTAGATGCAGCTTGTTGCATAAGCGTTTTACCAACCGCAGTTGAGCCGGTAAAAGATATTTTTCTTATGGCGGGACTGGTACATAAAAGCTTACCGATACCAGCTGAATCCTTTCCCGTTACAACATTAAGTACGCCTTTTGGCAAGCCGGCCTCTACTGCGAGACGAGCAACGGCTATGGCTGTAAGTGGTGTTTGAGAGGCTGGTTTTAATACAACCGTACAGCCAGCGGCCAGTGCCGGTGCCACCTTCCTAGTTACCATAGCTAAAGGAAAATTCCAGGGAGTAATAGCGGCACTAACGCCCACCGGCTGTCGTAATGTCACAATTTGTTTATCATTCGTAGGCGATGGGATGTGATCACCGTAGGCACGATACGTTTCTTCTGCAAACCAACTAACGAATGAGGCACCATAGTTTACCTCAATTCTGCTTTCTTCCAATGGCTTACCTGACTCCATCGTTATAATTTCCGCTATTTCTTCGGTGTGCTTGATAAGTAAATCATACCATTTCTTTAAAACAGTACTGCGTTCGGCAATCGAAGTCGCTTTCCACGATATCCAAGCCTCCTCAGCAGAATCTATAGCTTGCTCAATGTCTTTAGCTGTAAGATCAGTTACGGAAATGATCGCTTCGCCTGTTGCAGGATTGATAACATCAAATGTTTTTCTTCCGGTTATTGGCTCGCCATTTATAAATGCGGCACCATTAATCAATTTATTTCTTGTTTTCATTTCGTAATCTTTAAAGCGGTTTTAACACCTCAAATAGCCAGCGGCTCAATATAATCGTTATAAAGTTAACACTAATTTCGTTTCTTGGTTTTTGTCTATAGAACCGATTATGGCGATCGAGGGCTTCTAAATACGTTTATTAAATGATTCCATTGATGAAGCTAGCTAAAGTATCGTTTTGTCTATTTCTTTTAGCTGGAAACAACTAACTTTGCAGCTTAAATCCGATTCAATATAGATGCTAAAAATTCGGCTGGTTTTTCTATTACTGTTTAGTTTTGCTTTTTTTTCTGCCATTGCCGTTCAGGACACGTCGTCACGTAAACCAGTGCCTCTCTCTTTGAAGTACCTAGTAAGAGACTCAGCCCGTTTTGCACGGGCCATTGAAAAGCAGCGTGTTAAGGACTCGCTAGAGCGAGTTGCAGATTCACTGGCGCTAGTCCGTGATTCGATGCGTATGCACTATATAAAACCCCTTGCTCGCGGAAGTAAGAACCAATTTTTAGATAGTTTGAGAAAGGTTTACATTATTACGGATGGGAATACACTTGTATGGGGGAAAAATATTAACTACAGCGGAAGTAAGCAACTGGGGGTACGAAAGGTACATCGGCCTCGGTGGGTTTTATATACTGTATTTTCCCTGTTCTTGTTTTTTGCACTCATTAGAATGTTTTTTATGAAAGACCTAGAAGCAATAGCTACGTCTTTTTATAGTAATAGAGTCCTTTTGCAGGTTAGTAAAGAAGATAATCTAATCACGTCTTGGCCTTTCGTGTTTCTATATCTATTATTCGGATTCACCATTGGACTTTTTTTGTATTTGTACGTTTCGTATGGCCAGCTTCAACTGGGATATTCGGAAATAGGTCTTTTTTTTACTATTACTGCGCTTGTATTGATGCTATTTGTCGTTAAAATATTAATAACCCGAGCAATCGGTTTTGTATTTGGTATTCAAAAACTTGTGAGAGACTATATTTCTATATTATATTTAAGTTATTTTAATGCTGCTATAATTTTTCTTCCTTTACTTTTGGTATTGAGTTTAGTGCCGACAAATCATGTAAAAGTTTGGATACTAGTTTCTTGTGCTGTAGGTCTTTTTGTCTTTGCTATGCAGTTTTTGCGCGCCTCAAATACCGTTTTAAAAAGCTATCAGTTTTCAAAGTTTTATTTATTTATTTATCTTTGCACCCTCGAAGTTGGTCCAATACTTATTTTGATCAAGTTATTAGGCATTTAACCGAAACAAAAATAAACACACGTGGCAGCAGAAGATAGAGAAAAAAAAGTAAAAAGCATCTTAGTAACCTTACCGAGACCTGAGAATGATAAATCGCCTTATTTTGCTTTAGCTAGCAAGTATAATTTGAAGCTGGATTTCAGAGCGTTTATTCATGTTGAGGGTGTTCCGGCTAGAGAATTTAGGAAGGAAAGGATTAATCTGGCCGATTTCACGGCAGTGATTTTTACCAGTAGAAATGCTGCGGATCATTTTTTCCGGATTTGCGAAGAGATGCGGTATGAGGTTCCGGCCGACCTTAAGTATTTCTGTTTATCGGAAACAATAGCACTTTATCTACAAAAGTACATCCAATACAGAAAGCGGAAAATTTTCTTCGGTAAGCAGACTGCCCAAGATTTGGAAGAAGTACTCAAAAAGCATGCAAAGGAGAAATTTTTGTATCCTTGTTCGGATGTAGCCAATGAAGAAACGCAAAATTGGTTACAGGAAAACGGTTATGATTTTACTCCTGCAGTATTATTCAGAACTGTTGTAAGTGATCTGTCTGATCTTGCAAATGTGTTTTACGATATTATTGTGTTTTTCAGTCCATCAAGCATTCAATCACTATTTGAGAACTTTCCTGACTTTAAACAAAATGATACGCGTATTGCTGCTTTCGGACCCAGCACCCATCAAGCAATAGCCGATAGAAATTTGATACTAGATATTGCCGCACCTACACCTGAAGCTCCAAGTATGACCATGGCCGTTGAACAGTACATTAAGAAAGTTAATAAGTAGTATCGTTTTAGAAAACTGAAATAATATATAGTAGCAGAACCTTTTAGGTTCTGCTTTTTTTATGGCTTATTAAATTGAAGTAGAAATTTGATAACCTTATTCGTTTGCATCGAATTACTTTTCTATTTGTAATTCAGTTAGTCCATCCCTGAAGAATCTGTCGGTTCAAATAATGAACAAAATGAACAAAGTTTAGCCTGATAAGTCAAATTATATTTGTTACAAGGCTGTAATGCGTTCTAAGAGCTGCTTTACTTTTGCTGATTGAGTGATTATGAGGTGGTTATAATGATCAATATGAGGAAAATTTACTATTGTTGTTTTGCGTTGTTGTCCTTTTTTGTTTGTGCGTGTGGTAATCGTAAAGCAGGCGGTGAACTTACAGGTGTTAGACTGAAAGGACTTAAATCGAGTAAGGCCCCAAAAGGAATGGTTTTTATTCCTGCTGGAAGCTTTATAGCCGGTCAGTCTGATGAAGATATCACCAGTGCACAAATCGCACAAAACAGGCAGTTTACACAATCTGCTTTTTTTATGGACGAGACTGAGATTTCAAATAGTCAATATAGGCAGTTTGTCAATTGGGTAAGGGATTCCATCGCCATCACCCAGTATTTAATGATCCTTCTTATTTTATACAGGGAAAGGAAGGTGATAATGCGGGGCAACGTTTTATCGATTGGCAAAAGGTAGGGGACGGCAATGGTTTATGGGGAAAGAAGAATGATAATAAAGATGCCTTAAATCAGATGTACTATCAGGGAGATGATCGCATTTTTGGTCGAGACGAGTTAGATGTACGTTTGCTCAAATATCATTACGAAATTTATAATCATCGCATGGCCGCCGCTAATAAAAATAACAAAAACATGCGACGCTCGGATTTTATTATTCGCGATACGATCGGGATTTATCCGGACACCTTGGTATGGCTAGCCGATTTCTCTTATGCTCAAAACGAACCTATGGTAGAAGGATATTTTTCGCATCCGGCTTTTCAGGATTATCCTGTGGTGGGAGTCAATTGGCGACAAGCGAGAGCGTTTGCTGTATGGCGTACTCGTTTATATGAAAATTACGCCCAAAGGGTTGGCCTTTCTCGATTAGCTCGCTTATCGTACGAATTACCTTCAGAACACCAATGGGAATACGCAGCTAGGGGAGGACTAAATGGAGCCCCTTATCCGTGGGGCGGACCAACTATCCGAAATGCAAAAGGGTGTTTAATGGCAAATTTTAAACCTGGCAGAGGGAATTATGCGGATGATGGAGGTGCTTATACGGTGCCTGTACACTCTTATTTTCCCAACGACTATGGACTTTACAATATGGCAGGAAATGTGGCAGAATGGACAGCCTCTTCATTCGAGGAATCGTCATCATCGTTTATCCACGATATGAATCCAACGTATTCATATGAGGCGAAAAGTAATGATCCTGAAATACTTAAACGGAAAGTTGTTAGAGGTGGGTCGTGGAAGGACATTGGTTACTTTTTACAGAACTCTACCCGAACTTATGAGTACCAGGATACAGCCAAATCTTATATCGGGTTTAGATGTGTAACTTCATACGCGGGACGCGATTTATAGAACGATAGATATGAAACGACTATTTTTTACTTGCATCGGTTTATTGGTTCTATGTCAGGCATATGGACAACAGGAAAATTTATCGAACAGCGTTACACCGATACAGGATGGACCGCCGGTAGACGGCTACTATGTTAAGTCTGACATCGAGAATAGGAAAGTGATTCCTTATTCGCACATAAGAAGTGTTGACGTAATGTATAGTAAACGAGTATGGCGTGAAATTGATCTGCGCGACCGGTTAAATGCTAGTTTCGCTTCTCCTAAATCGCGGCTCATGGATATTTTGATGGAAGCAATTAAAGCCGGTGAGCTGACAGCCTATGATCCTACACCCTCTAAGGACGATCCAAACGGCGACAGCTTTAAAACAACTTTAGATCCGTCTAAGCTAATGAGCAACTTGGCTGATAGTGTATTTGTTCCTGAATTTGATGCTGAGGGCAACCAGATCGGCGGGAGTTTTCAATCAGGTGAATTCAATACTGATAGCGTGTTAAAATTCAGAATCAAGGAAGATTGGATATTTGATAAGCAACGATCGGTTTTTGAACCCCGTATTATTGGGATTGCACCTTTAGTTTCCGTGAAGGCTGCTGATGTTTATTTAGACCCACAGCCAGCATTTTGGGTATACTTTCCAGAAGCTAGACACATATTGGTAAATAAAGAGGTAGTAAACAGAAACAACGATGCTACCGGTTTAAGCTATGATGATGTGTTTACAAAAAGGATATTCGCTAGCTATATCGTTAAACAATCAAATCCTGAAGACCTGCGAATTAAGGATTACAAAGAAGGAATTGATAAGCTATACGAATCGGAACGCATCAAGCAAGCCTTGATGGATTACGAGCACGATTTGTGGAGTTATTGATATAACTTTTTAGGATTAGCTATTAGGTGTTAGTTGTCCTTTTTAAGTATTAACAACGGAAATCGTTAGCTGTTAAAATACGCTAGTACCGCTTCGGCTTGTTTTGTATTGACCACTTCCATAAGCTGGTCTTTGGATGCTTCCTTGATTTTTTTTACAGATTTAAAGTTTACTAACAACTTCTCTGCACTCGTTCTGCCAATACCGGGAATTTGCTCTAATTCCGTTTGGAAAGTTTTTCTGCTGCGCTGGTTTCTGTGGAAAGTGATCCCAAATCGATGGGCTTCATCACGTAAATGTTGTATGATTTTTAAAGTTTCCGACCTTTTGTCAAGATATAAGGGATACTGATCTCCGGGGTAGTAAAGCTCTTCTAAACGTTTAGCAATACCGATAACCGTAACTTTTGATTCGATACCTAGTGTTTTAAGGCTTTTTAAGGCTGCCGATAATTGTCCTTTACCTCCGTCAATAATAATTAGTTGCGGTAATGAACTACCTTCATCTAACATGCGTTTATACCGACGGAACACAGCTTCTTCCATCGTAGCAAAGTCGTTCGGGCCTTCAACAGTTTTAACATTAAAATGCCTATAATCTTTTTTAGACGGCTTGGCATCTTTAAATACGACAATTGCTGATACAGGATATTTACCCTGAAAGTTCGAATTATCGAAACATTCGATGTGTTTAGGTAATACATTGAGCCGTAAATCCTCTTTCATCTTATTAAGCAGCCGTTCTGTTTTGAGCTCCGGATTTAACTTTTCATACTGGTCCAAGCGTTCCCGTTTGAAAAAACTTACGTTTTTATAAGAAAGGTCCAATAACTTTTTCTTATCGCCTAACTGAGGAACGGTCTGTTTGAAGTTGGGGCTTTCAATGTCGAGGTTAAAAGGAACGATAATTTCTTTGGATGTACTATTGAAGCGGGTGCGAAGTTCCTGAACGGCTAAGCTGAGCAATTCCTGATCACTTTCATCTAATCTCTTTTTCAGCTCAAGAGTTTGCGTTTGTATAACCGTTCCGTTCATTACCTTTAAGAAATTAACAAAAGCATATCCTTCTTCAGAGGCAATATTAAACACATCTACATCGTTGATGGTGTTGCTTACGATCGTAGATTTACTTTGATAATTACTCAGAAGCTCTAACTTTTGCTTAAGAACATGTGCTAACTCGAACTGGAGATTATTGGTGGCATGTTCTAAATTGGCTTTTAATTGCTTGAATACGACACCGGTTTTCCCATTGAGGATATCTTTTATACTTTCGATATTCTGATTATATTCTTCTTCTGTTTGGTACGCTTGGCAAGGACCTTTACAATTGCCGATTTGATATTCCAAACAAACCCGAAATTTCCCTTGTTCAATATTGTTAACCGTTAATGGTAGGTTACAGGTACGCAGTGGAAAAATTTCTTTGATTACACTTAAAATGGCGTGCATCATCCCTACCGAAGCGTAGGGCCCAAAGTATTTTGAACCGTCTTTAATAATTTTACGTGTCCAGAAAATTCGAGGGAAGCGCTCATTTTTAATGACAATCCACGGGTAAGTTTTATCATCTTTTAAGAGAACATTATACCGAGGTTGATGCTTTTTGATAAGGCTGTTTTCCAATAGCCACGCATCGATCTCCGTATCTACAATAGTAAAGGAAATCTTGTTGATCTTTCTAACGAGAACACGTGTTTTCGCATTGTGCAGGTATTCGTCTTTAACGAAGTAAGAGCTTACTCGATTTTTTAAGTCTTTGGCCTTCCCAATGTAAATGAGCGTACCTTGCTTATCGTAATATTGATAAACACCGGGCTTATGGGGTATTTTTTTTAACTCTTCCCTGTAGTCAAATGTGCCCATAACTAAAAATCCAGCCGATCGTCAATCTTACCTTCCTCTTCTGAAGGGTAGTCATATTGGTATTTGCCACAGTCCAGTTCCCGTTGCAGGCCACCTGGCGGCAGTTCAAAATCACCCTGACTATATTTTAAATTCTTGTCGGCGTATACTTTTTGCATGAAGAGGGCAAACATCGGTAATGCGGCATTAGCACCTTGGCCAAGCCTAGTGCTGCTAAAGTGTATACTTCGCTCGTCGGCTCCTGTCCATACCCCACTTACCAACTGCGGTGTTACGCCAATAAACCAGGCATCGGAGTTAGCTTGGGAAGTACCGGTTTTTCCGCCGATCGGATTAAGCAATTTGTATTTCCATCGAATTCGGCCGCCGGAGCCACTTTGCACCACACCTTTCAGCATATCAACCATAACATAGGCTGACTGATCGTTCATGACCACTTTGACTTTTTTCGTGTGTTCGTAAATCAGCGCACCATTCTTGTCCTCGATGCGTAAGAGATAGATAGGTTCTGTCCAAACCCCGTGATTTACAAAGGTAGAATAGGCGCCTACCATATCATAAACAGAGGCATCAAAAGTTCCCAGGGCGATGGAGGGGTAGGCTGGTACCTCCGAAGTGATGCCCATATTTTTTATCAAGTTAGCTACATTCTGCGCACCAACACGTTGGATAACATCGGCTGTAGCCCAGTTTTGCGAATGCGCTAATGCCGTTTTAAGGGTAATAGGACCGGCAATTGTACCCTCACTTTTCGGTGCCCAGCCGTCGACATTAATGGGCGTATTGGGCACTTTAAAGCAAGGTGAATAGCCATTGTCAATAGCAACTGCATAAGTAAAAGGTTTTGCCGTAGACCCAACTTGACGTGTTCCCATTTTGACTTGGTCGTATTTATAATGCGAGAAGTTAATGCCTCCAACCCAAGCTTTTACATGCCCGGTTTGCGGCTCCATCGACATCATGGCATTCCGCAAAATCAGTTTGTTGTATTTGATAGAATCAAGCGGCGTCATGGTGGTGTCCAAATCGCCCTTCCAACTGAACACGGTCATTTTAACCGGTGTATTGAAATTCTTCTTAACTTCATCTTCAGAAAGGTCACCTTGTTTTAACCATCTGTAGCGATCCGATTGTTTT
This sequence comes from Olivibacter sp. 47, assembly GCF_030372825.1. NCBI lineage: Bacteria > Pseudomonadati > Bacteroidota > Sphingobacteriia > Sphingobacteriales > Sphingobacteriaceae > Olivibacter > Olivibacter sp. 47. The sequence goes on along the minus strand of NZ_JAUCNR010000001.1, from coordinate 1,377,328 downwards.
ACCGCTCTATCGATCAGGGTTTCCAGGCCTTTAAATGGGTCTCGACCCTTATATTGGTTGTTGAAAGTTACTTGCAACTCGCGCATCATTTCCTTTTGGGCCTCTTCGGCATAGACTTGCATTCTCGAATCGATGGTGGTGTAAATTTTCAAACCATCACGATCCAGGTCGTATGGGGTACCATCCGCTTTAGTGATCGATAGCTTATTAAATATATTCTTTATGTCGCTTTTTAATACAGCCCTTAAATAAGGCGCAACACCGTCACCATATACATTTGGTCGGAATGCGAGTCCCAGCGGTTGTTCTTTATAGTTTGCAGTTTGTTCGGCTGTAAGAAAACCTGCTTTTCGCATATTTTCCAAAACAGTATTTCGTCTATTCAATGAATTTTTGGGATAGCGGATAGGTGAATAAATACCTGGTCCTTTTAACATTCCGACTAAAACGGCCGCTTGTGGTGCGGTCAACTTCGAAGGAGTTGTATTGAAATACGTACGCGCTGCGGATTTAATGCCATAGGTGTTATAGGCTCCGAAGTCGACCGTATTCAAATACATGGTTAATATCTCCTCTTTGGTGTAATTACGTTCTAAACGTACTGCTATGATCCACTCCTGGAGTTTTTGAATAAATCGTTTGGAAAAGGAACGTGCTCTTCCTTCCTCTTGAAACAGATTTAAGGCCAATTGTTGCGTAATGGTGCTTGCGCCTTGTTTCTTGCCAATAAGGTTATAAAAGAGTATCGTGAAAGTACGCTTGAAATCAATACCGGAGTGAGTATTAAAGCGAATATCTTCCGTCGCAATCAGTGCTTGAATGAGAGCCGGTGATAATTCTTTATAAGTAACATTCGATCTATTTTGGACATAATAAGTGCCGAGAACGACGCCGTCGGCTGAGATAATTTCGGAAGATAAGTTGCTTTTAGGGTTTTCGAGGTCCCTAAAGGAAGGTAACTCACCAAATAAGCCAAGGCCTACACTTGTAAGAAACAAGAAACCTAATATAATGAGTCCTACAACCAATTTCCAAAAAGAAAAGGTGTAGCGTCTAATGTCGTTGTTTGTTAATTTATTGTTTTGCTTTTTTGTGTTTCTTTGCATTTTTCTATATGCCTTTAGCGTTGTTCCTGATATTTGATGAAATAATCATTCACTTTATCGAAATCATCGAGTCCTTGCAGAAATTGCTCTGTTATAAGGAACGTATTATAACTCGCTGATGGTATTTTCATAATATTTTTTAATTGTGTTACCATTTTCTCGGCATAAGCGTTTGCCTCGTCATAGGTGAAAAATTTGCCAATATACAACAGCTGTAATTCATCATCAATCTTTTTTAGTTGATGGATTAGGTTTTTTGAAGGATACTGCCCTCGGTTAAATTGACCAATTCCATATCGAGAGGGACTTAGATTTACGTTTGGATGTTGTACGTTGATAACGAAATAGTACACTGCCGAATCCGGTAAAAGGGCCAAATCCCTATAACTATTGACATGTTCACCAGGCTTATATTCCGCCACTTGAATGCTTCCTTGAAGATTCACTTTTTTATTGAAAGGAGTTACCTGAATGCCTGGTTGATTTTTAGACAAATTTCCTGCCAAATTTCGACGAGGAGTAGGAGTAGGCGCAGCCATTTCCCGATTAAAGGCCAATTCGGGCCACTTAGTGAGAATAGGTTCATCTACAAATTGCTCTCTGCCTGCTTCAATGTCCATTATTGCGACTTTCCTCTCCTGCAAAGATAGTCTATTCGAATCAATATAGCTTAGATGTTGTTCTATTAGAGGTGTAATCAATTCATTATTAGGATAATCGGATTTAATTTGTTTTAATTCTTGTTCAAAAGTGTCTAATGGGCTCGTTCTGCCAATTGCCAATGCCTTTAGATAGGCCAATTGAGCTGCAATAGCGGGTCTATCATCTCCGTCTATAAGGGTGTTAATGCTATCGGTTAATGCAATCACTTGGTCGAACTGTTTTTCCCCATAAAGTGTATATACTTCGCCATAAAGGTTGTTCAATGTTTGTGATTCCTGATTCAACTTATTGAGGTAATCAGGATCTTGAATAACTTTGGCATAAATTGACTGTGGAGAAGAAGACAGGAGCTGGTTTTTATAGCGCGAGCTTTTCTCGAGCTCGCCTAGCTCGCTATACAACCTGTAAAGATTATAGTTAATCAGATCTTTTTCTGTCAACTGTGGAAAGCGAGCTAATAACGTGGTGTAAGCTTTGGCGGCAGCTTCTTTATCTTGTAGGTTATCGCGGTAAATTTCGCCCAGCTTAACATAAGCGTAAATTATTTTCCGGTTAGACTCTTTTAAAGACTCTTCTGTCAAGGGAATCGCCTGAATAAAGTTTTCCTTTTCCGCTAATGCGGCCAACTCGTTCGTCATCGAATCTTTCTTGATCTCCAAGAGCTCTGTCTCGTTGGCATATGACGCATCCGTACCCTTATTTTTAAAACGCCAATTATCTTCCAATGAACGATTGCCCCACCGTCTTCGAAAGGCACTGAGCCCACTGCTTACGGCTGCCGGATTATTGAAATAGAAGCTTGTTGAAGTCGCCCCCTTATTCGCTGCATCACGAAGGGGTACATCGTTAAAGTTTAGGTTTTGCGTTTGATTGGCTGATACATTTGTCTGAGCAACGGATTTTTCTTGAAGTTTTCGGTGCTCAAAGATACTGTCTATTTTTTTTACTCTGGCCTCATCCGGTAATTTTGCCAGCATTTGAAGGGTGTCTTGTGTGGAAATGGTATTTAAATGAAGCACTAGCTCATCTAAGTGGCTGACTTTTGATCGAATCAGTTCATAGTTCGGAAAATTGGTGTCTATAAGCGTTGAGGTACTGTCATAATAAAGTTTCGATTTTTCATAGGCACCCTGTTCAAAATAAAGATCGGCCATCTTCAAATAGGTGAGGGCTCGCTGAAAATTATTGGTACTCTGCTCTTTTAATGATGAATTGAAACTTTTCAAGGCTTCTTCTTTCTTTTCTGCCTGCAGATAGGTCTCGCCTATGATATAGTGGATTTGGTCAGTGAACCCCCTGTTTTTATCGTCTTTGAGCATCCTTTTAAGCTTGGATATGGTATTAACATACGAGGAGTCCCCCTCATTTTTTTGCATAAAGACCTCATTCAATTGTGCGTTGAAAGCCATTTCAAAAGAAGCGTTGCTTTTGATAACCCGCTTAAAATGAGCCGAAGCTCCAACGTAGTCTTTTTGCTTTTGCAATAATTGACCTAGCAGGTAATGCCAGCGTAATTTCTCTTTCGCGTCCTTACTTTCGTCAATAGCTAGATTAAGCGACTGTATCGCATGGTCAAGGTCGCCAGTTTCAATGTCATATTTAGCTCTTGTTGCGTAAGCCAAGGCCGAAGTGTGTTTATTTCCGGCGGCGACACTAAAAGTAGAATCCAGTACTTTTGCGGCTTGCTTTACATAGCCAATTTGGAGAAGTGCCCGACATTTCCAGGCCAAAGACGCTTCTAGTAGCTCGGTTTTACCTGGAGTTACGGTATTGATTACATAGGAAAAAAATTCGGCGGCGTTGTAATAGTTGCCCTTTTCGTAGTTAGCTCTTGCCATGATAAAATAAGCATCATCTATATACTTGCTGTCGCTCTTATCATTGATAATAGTAACTGCTTTCTGTATAACAGAGTCCATCAGTTTGGCATTTGAGGGAATACTCGCTTCATTCGGTTCAATAAAAACCGGCAATGGATGTTGATAATTGGGCTTTGCCAAGCTAATCCGGTTTTGTTCCGCATCATGCAATATTTTTTTTGAATTATATAGAATATTGAACTTGGTGGTAATGTTTTGCATCAAGTCTGTTTTTACCCCCTTTTCTTTTTTATTAAGGAAGCAGCTCGATAAGAATAGTACGCTGATAAACAGGATATGGAATGTAATTTTAGGCTTTTTCAATGGATAATTGGTGGATAAAATGGTTTCTGGAAAGATATAATGCGGATTTATGCTTCTGCGTCGATGAGTCATCAATTTAAAAATATATACAAAGTTAAATCTCTTTTGCTAATCTGAAAATCTTATTATAACTCCGCTGATCCGCTTTCAACACTAATTATAAAGATACAGTTTTTGTTATTGCTAACAAAGGATTCTTCCAGATACGTTGTAGTTTTAGATGACCTTTTTAAAAATATTCAATGCCTAATTGTCAGTCATCATCCGGACGCAAGCACTGTTAAAAGACGCCTATTTTATTTTGGATTGCTCGAATAATAAGCATTTTAGCTAAGTTTGCATCTTCAAGGATACAACATGAAACCTAAAAGAGATCGATCAGACTTTCAGAAGGAAGGAAAAGCATATGTCTATTATACGGGATTAGGATTTCAAATGATTGCGACCATTGGTGTATTTGCTTTTATTGGTTATAAGATCGATATGGCAAAAAAGGGGGATGTGGGTATTTACACGGGCCTGTTTTCGCTAGTAGGCGTTTGTGTAAGCCTATATTCTACCATTCGATCGGTTTTGAATAAAAAATAGCATATATTAAGAAGGCGCATGACATTACTAAGATTTACCCTCTTTTACGGAATTTTCGGGTTGGTATTAGCCTTATTATCTTATTTGCTTTCTGTGCTTTTTCAAGGGCATGCGTTGCTGGCGTCCAATTATTGGCTCATTTTTCTTTTTCTTTTTTTTCTTACCTACATTGCCTATCTGGTTTCTTACTTCGGGATTCAAAAAACACCTCAAACAGGGGTTTTGGCCATAATGGGAGGGATAATTTTGAAGCTACTCTTTGCCCTATCCTTTGCTTTGGTGATCTTGATGAAAACAGCTGAAAACCAGCTAGTTTTTGCGTTGAATTATTTTTCTTTATATTTATTATTTACACTCTTTGAAGTTATGTCTTTGTTGCGTAACTTGCGCCACCAAAATAATAAGTAAAAATCACGGAATAAATGAAATTTAGCCACTTTTTGACTTCAAAAAAATCAGGAATACTAGCGTTTTTTGCCGTTTTCTTCGCTTTTTTGAACGCCAATGCCCAAAATCATGATCATGGTCAACATGCAGATTCGACCGCAGTAGAACAGGTGGAAGCAGGCCATCATGAAAACCATGAAGAAAAAGAGTTTGATATTACGAGTTTTATCTTTCATCATATAGGTGATTCGCATGAATTTCACTTTTGGGGACATGGCGAAAGTTGGACAGGTTTGTATCTTCCGGTTATTCTTTATACACATAATGGGTTGGTTACTTTTAGTGCAAAAGAATTTCATTTGAATGATGATGGCAGTGTAGTAGTGGAAAAGGCGGGTATGCGTTTTGCTCGCTCGCACGGAAAAATCTATTACGCCGCAGAGGAGGCAGTGCATGGAAGTTATGTACATCATGAGCAGAACACTGATGGACAAGAGGTGGTGACGAATTCCCGTCCGATTGACTTATCGATCACCAAGAACGTATTTACGATTTTCTTATCGGTTGCTATTTTGCTTATTGTATTTCTAACGGTAGCGAAAGGTTACAGGAAACGCGAAGGTAGGGCTCCGAAGGGGTTACAGTCTGTATTGGAACCGATCATTATATTTGTTAGGGACGATATTGCAAAACCTAATTTAGGACATAAATACGAGAGATATATGCCGTATCTTTTAACGGTTTTCTTTTTTATTTGGTTGAATAATATGCTGGGTTTGGTACCTTTCTTCCCGGGAGGTGCCAATGTTACCGGGAATATTGCTATTACTATGATATTGGCTTTATTTACATTGATTATCATCTTGTTCAGTGGTAATAAGTATTATTGGGGCCATATTTTTAACCCCCCCGTTCCATGGTGGTTGAAACCGTTGATGATCCCTGTTGAAATTTTCGGAATCTTTACAAAGCCTTTTGCTTTGATGATCCGTTTGTTTGCGAATATCACCGCAGGTCACATACTTGTGCTGTCTCTACTATGTTTGGTATTCATTTTTAAATCGCTAGCTGTAGCACCGGTATCCGTGTTTTTTGTTGTATTTATCGGTGCCATTGAATTGTTAGTAGCCTTTATTCAAGCTTTTATCTTTACCATTTTATCTGCGCTTTTTATTGGAATGGCTATAGAAGAGCATGCTGACCACTAGAAAATTATTAAACATTATTGTTAAACTAAATATATAAATTAAATCAAAATGACTGGAACATTAGCTGCAATTGGAGCAGGTCTAGCTGCGATAGGCGCTGGATTAGGTATTGGTAAAATCGGTGGTTCTGCAATGGAAAGCATCGCTCGCCAACCTGAGGCTGCTTCAAAAATTCAAACTGCGATGTTGATCGCTGCTGCCTTCATTGAGGCTGTTGCGTTATTCGCTGTGGTTGTTTCTTTAATTGCAAAATAAGGAAACCCCGAATGAAAAAAGGGAGCCTATCCTCGGGATTGCCGTTTATAGGCTCTTTTCACAGACATTAAAGCACCGTTTATATATAAAAGCACTTAATTAATACACAATATGGATTTACTCATCCCTGAGATTGGCTTAATTTTTTGGCATACCCTTTCGTTTTTGCTATTGTTGTTTTTACTGGCAAAATTTGCATGGAAGCCGGTGATGAAAGCGATTGGAGATCGCGAACGCTCAATTGAAAATGCGTTAGATGCAGCGGAAAAAGCGAAACAGGAAATGGCACGCTTAACAAATGAAAATGAACAATTGTTAAAAGACGCCAGAGCCGAGCGCGATCTTATTTTAAAAGAGGCTCGCGAAATAAAAGAGCAGCTATTGAAAGATGCAAAAGAACAAGCGCAGTTGGAAGGAAACAGAATGATTGAAAAGGCACGTATTGAAATTAACAATCAAAAGGCCATCGCAATGGCTGATGTTAAAAACCAAGTGTCTAAGCTTTCATTGGAAATTGCCCGTAAAGTTTTACAACAAGAGTTAGCGGATAAGAACAAGCAAGAAGCTTTAGTCGGTGAGTTGTTGAAAGAGGTGAAATTAAACTAATCAGCTAAATCCTATTAAAGATATGTCAGAATTTAAGGTTTCATCTAGATACGCTAAAGCACTGTTGGATTTATCCATCGAGCAAGGTGCGCTTGATCAGGTACGAGCGGAAATAGGGCAGCTAATCGCCGTAGTTAAAGACCACGTGGAATTGCAGGCGGTATTGAAGAATCCGATTATCAAACACGATAAGAAAATCAACATACTTACTGCACTTTTTGGAGCGAAGTTTAGCTCGGTTGTGATCGGATTTTTTAAAATTATGATCAACAAAGGACGAGGAGATATTCTGTATGCAACTGCACAGGAGTTTGTCCGCGAATACAATGAATACAAAGGCATTGTTACCGCCAAGGTAAGCTCGGCTGCTCCATTATCAGCTGAGAATGTGGCTCAATTGAAGCAGCTTATTGCCTCTTCAACAGGCAAGGAAGTAATCCTTGAGAACTCGGTTGATGCCGATTTAATAGGCGGTTTTGTGGTAACTGTAGGCGACAGGCAAGTTGATGCGAGTTTAGCAGGTCGTCTGAATAAGTTAGATAGGGCTTTTCATGCCTAATTATTGTAAAGGTTTAAAAGAGAAATATATAAAATAAAGATAAAATGGTAGAGGTAAGACCAGATGAAGTATCGGCAATCTTAAGAGAACAATTGTCGAACTTTAAATCAGAAGCCGAACTAGAAGAAGTTGGTACCGTACTCCAGGTGGGAGATGGTATTGCTCGGGTTTACGGCCTAACCAAAGTCCAATCAGGTGAATTGGTTGAATTTGAAAACGGATTACAAGGAATTGTACTTAATCTTGAAGAAGATAATGTAGGGGTGGTGTTGCTAGGACCTTCAGATGAAATCAAGGAAGGTGATACCATTAAACGGACCAATAAAATTGCTTCCATCAACGTTGGTGAAGGAATGCTTGGACGTGTTGTAAATACGTTGGGACAGCCGATAGACGGAAAAGGTCCGATTACCGGTAAAACTTATGAGATGCCTATTGAGCGAAAAGCTCCAGGCGTTATCTATCGTCAACCAGTAAATGAACCGCTTCAAACGGGAATTAAAGCTATCGACGCAATGATTCCGATCGGTCGTGGACAACGGGAGTTGGTGATCGGCGATCGTCAGGTGGGTAAAACGGCAGTTTGTATCGATACCATTCTTAATCAAAAGGAATTTTACGATGCAGGTGAACCCGTATATTGTATTTATGTGGCTGTGGGACAAAAGAATTCAACCGTTGCCAATATCGTTCGTACTTTAGAAGAAAGGGGAGCATTGGCTTATACGATCGTAGTTTCAGCTTCTGCTTCCGAACCGGCACCTATGCAATTCTATGCGCCCATGGCAGGTGCTGCAATTGGTGAATTTTTCCGCGATACAGGTCGCCCGGCCCTGATTGTATATGATGACTTGTCTAAACAGGCTGTGGCTTATCGCGAAGTATCTTTGTTACTTCGTCGCCCTCCCGGACGTGAGGCTTATCCTGGGGATGTATTTTACCTTCACAGCCGCCTTTTAGAGCGCGCTGCAAAGATCAATGCGTCTGATGAAATTGCACGCAACATGAACGACCTTCCGGAATCATTGAAAGGCATTGTTAAGGGAGGAGGATCGTTGACAGCGTTGCCTATTATAGAAACACAGGCAGGCGATGTATCTGCTTATATTCCAACAAATGTAATTTCAATTACTGATGGTCAGATATTCCTAGAGTCTAACTTGTTCAATGCTGGTGTAAGACCTGCTATTAACGTTGGTATTTCGGTGTCTCGTGTTGGAGGTAATGCGCAAATAAAGTCGATGAAGAAAGTTGCCGGAACTCTCAAATTAGATCAGGCACAATATCGCGAATTGGAAGCTTTTGCCAAGTTCGGATCGGATCTGGATGCTGCAACAAAGGGCGTGCTTGACAAAGGTGTGAGAAACGTTGAGATTTTGAAGCAAGGTCAGTTTGCACCGGTGCCTGTGGAAAAACAAGTTGCTATTATCTACGCAGGTGTCAAGGGCTTGTTCCGTAGTGTTCCTGTAAATAAGGTGAAGGAGTTTGAGGCTAACTATCTGCAACAGTTGGAGTTACGTCATCCTGAAGTGCTTAAGGACTTGAAGGCTGGTAAATTCACGGATGATATTACCGCTGTTTTAGATAAGGTAGCTAAAGAGATAGCTGCTAGTTATTAATTTTTTGGTATCAAGACGCAGATATCAGGACATAAGACTAAATGCAGGCAGATGGAAGGTGTAGTCTTGATACTTATTACCTGATACTCGCTACTAATAAAATATGGCTAATTTAAAAGAAGTTAGAAATCGAATTGCATCTGTAAGCTCTACACAGCAGATTACAAGAGCCATGAAAATGGTGTCAGCTGCGAAGTTAAAGCGCGCTACCAATGCGATTGTACAATTACGACCTTACGCTGAAAAGTTGAAAGACATTTTAGCTAATTTATCAGCTTCAGTGGAAGGTACTTCTTCTCCGTTTATGGCTGTTCGGAAACCAAAAAAGATTTTACTGGTTGTAGTAACTTCTAACCGTGGTTTAGCGGGCGCTTTTAACGCAAATGTGATAAAGGCAACCAATCTGTTGATTACCGAGAAATATCAAGAGCAACATCGCAAAGGAAACGTAAAGATTATTGCTATTGGAAAGAAGGGACAGGATTATTACCGAAAGAATAAATATGAGGTTTTAGGTAACCATACTGAGCTGTTTTCGAAACTGAATTTTGAGAATACCTCAAAGATCACCGAAGAAATCATGGATGGTTTTATAAACGGTGAATTCGATCGAGTTGAACTTATCTATAATCAGTTTAAAAATGCTGCTGTCCAATTCTTAAAGACCGAGCAACTTTTACCTTTGCTTCCTGCTGAAAAGGATGAAGCAAAGACTTCTCAGAATGTAGTCGATTATATTTTGGAGCCGTCGAAAGAAGAGATTATTCAGGAGTTAATACCAAAGTCCATAAAAATACAGTTATATAAGGCGGTTCTGGATTCGCATGCTTCTGAGCATGGGGCCCGGATGACTGCAATGGATAAAGCTACCGACAATGCGGGGGAATTGCTTAAATCACTTAAGCTTTCTTATAACCAAGCACGTCAGGCGGCTATTACTACTGAGCTTACTGAAATTGTCAGTGGCGCAGCGGCTTTGTCCAACGGCTAGTAAGCTACGACTATTTAAAAAAGGCCTCAGCAATACACTGTGGAGGCCTTTTTTTATTTGAAGGACAGACCAGTCTTATTATCCGTTAACAATGGTTATGCGACCGTAGGAAGCCATGAAAGTCTATTAAAGAGAACGTTTATGAATAACACCGTATTGACTAGCTAACAAGCGTCCTTGCTATTTTTCTACTTAACTACGTAACAAAGCACCAAATATTTTTATTCCATCAAAAAAGTTTATTTTTGCATACAAAGAAATTATTATGGCAAATTCAGCAGAGCAGAGACCTCACGTCAGTACCGATAATAATGCAAATCAGACTCATTATTACGTAACCTTAGTTGTGGCTATAGCCTTTGGCTTAGCCGGTACCTTTTTCCGTTTCATACAGGATTCTTTTTTGTTCACTTCCATTTCTAATATTCTATTGATTATCGGTAGTTTTATAGCTTTCCGTACGGTTTTCAGAATAATGAAATAAAGCAACCGAATCTTAAAATATAAGAAGGCGTGAAAGTTTTTCGCGCCTTTTTTATTGCCGGTAATTTCAAAAAAATCTTATAAACAAATGGTTAGCAAATATCTATTTACAGTGAGTGTTCTCTTTGCTATAGCAAGCGCCCATGGGCAGGAGTTCCATCGGGATTATACCAATGCGGTTTTATGGCAACAACAATCGGGAGAATATCGGGCTTTATGTTTTCAGGCCTATAATTACGCGCATAGTAGCCTTGATAAGGCCTTAAAAAAGTACTCGAAGTTACCTAAATGTGTTATTGTAGACATCGATGAAACGTTATTGGATAATTCTCCGCAAAGCGGTCAGGCTATTCTATCGAAGAAAGCCTTTGATTTGGCTGAATGGAAGCGTTGGACCGGAATGGCCATTGCTGACACGGTTCCTGGAGCGTGCTCATTTCTCCAATATGCCGCTTCAAAAAAAGTCGCAGTTTTTTATATCAGTAATCGGGATCAAAGCGAAATTCCCGCCACCATGCAGAATTTGAAGCAATTTGGATTTCCTTATGTCGATACGGACCACCTATTGTTTAGAGATAGTACCTCTAATAAACAATCAAGAAGAAACCAAGTGGCTAAAACGCATCATATAGTCATGTTGGTCGGTGACAATTTAAGTGATTTTTCTACCATTTTCTATCAAGAAGATAAGGATACAAAGAAAGTGGTGGATCAACATGCGGGGAAGTTCGGAACCACGTTTATTATGCTTCCAAACCCCATGTATGGGGATTGGGAACAATCTTTATATCCAAAAGGGAATTTAACAGAAGCAGAGAAGGCAACTATTCGATTGAAAAAAATAAAAGGCTATTAAAGGTCGCTGTTTTGCTTAAACCTATTACCGGATTTTCTGTCTAATTAGCAGCTGAACAAGTTAAGTGATAGAAATAGCTATGCGTTTTTGGCGAACAATTGACAAAAAACGAGGTTATCATCTATATCAAATTAGATATGGTTATGAAGGGTAAAATGATTTTGACACTCCTATTACTTTTGGTAGGTAGTACATGGGGATTTGCCGGTTCTCAGGATTCGGTGCAACATATTCAAAAACTAGAGATTGGGCATAAGAAGAAAAGGAGCTTCACTACAAAACGTCAAGATTCTACTTTGGTGCTAACTATCGATACATTGATTATGCAAGACAAATCTTCCCTTGAATTCTTCGGAAAGAAAAAGGTGAAGCTAAAAATTCACTATGCGGAAATTCCAAAGCAAGCTTATATTATTGGTACCGATAGTAAGAACAATGGGTCGGATATGGATATTCAAATCCATTTTGCAAAACTTGGAGCACTTTACGTATTAGCAGGAGGACGTGATGCCAACAATGGGACACGTACTTACCCTAACGGGAACGGCGGAAATGTTACATTCCGCTACGATAAGTCGGGCATTAACCCCCAGCAGGAAGATAAAGAGCAAACTGCTTACTTACGAATAGATACGCGGGCCGGTGGTTATCGAGTAAATCCCCAATCCGATCTATACAATATTTACACACAGATCGGAATGGGAATTCGGGCTGGCGGCGGCCGGTTAGGCGGTGTGCCTCAAGGACAAATCTATTCCGGATCCCCGGGTAAGGATGGTAAAGTTACTGTAGAAAGCTTCTAACTGAAATCGGATAGCGATTAGTTAATGCCTTTATAGCGAGCATCTCGCAGTAGTTGTTGAGCATCTTCAATACGGAGTAAGTCCATTAAAGACGTTTGAGGATGCGCTTCCATATATTTTTTTACTATTTGCCAGCCTAAATAAATACCTAACTTCGGCGCTGACTCATTGTGACTGCCGAGTTCGGGTGTAAAAGGAGCTTCGCCAAAGTGTTTCTGAATTTTATAGTAGTCAGTTTCGTACAGCAAATTTTCCTCTAAAAACCAGGCCCATATATCTTTTTCGTAAGTGTTAGCCCAATTTATCTGCGCGGTGGTATAGCCGATTTTTAAACTATCAGCTAGGAGAGGCATCGACCTGTCCATGAGGTACATGATTTTTCCATTGTACAGCATTAGATCCAGCATACTTGGATTTCCTTTATCCGGTTCCGGAAATAGCTCTTCCCGCAGGTAAGTTTCAACCGTACGAGGCACGATATTCTCCTGCGTAAATCTTCGCGATATATAGAGTGGGATGCTTTTAACTAAAGCTGGATAAAACGGCGAGTTGGCACCTAGGAACATGTCTAGTCCAATACCAATATAATGCTCGTTAATGGGGGATTGGACGGTGAAGCCTGAGAAAAAGGCGATGAATTTTGGAATCTCTATGTTTGGAAAATAATACTTTAGATGTTTAAAGGCAATCGTTAGCTGCTCTTCTTGTGCGTTTAAAGTTGGATAAGTTTGTGAAATACTTTTTTTCAGCGCTATAAAATCACGACTCTGTAATATTTTTCTATAATTGTTGAAAAGCTCCGAGGTGTCTTGTAGATTTCCTGCTTGGAGCATATGCGTTATAAAGTCGCTATAAAATTGATCGTATTTTTTTTGCCATTGCGAATGCTTTTCAGATAGGTTATACGCGGTAAGGCTATCCAAGGATTGGTCGAAACGTTCGATTTTAATGTCAAGTTGGATGTTGCTTACATCAGGCTCTTGCCTATGCTTACATGCCATCAAAGTAATAGTCAAAAAAAAGAGGTAGATTTGTGCGCCTTTCAAATTAAGTGCCTTCATGCTTGTGATGATAGGCCGCTAAATTAATAATATAAAAAGTAAAAAGTGGAAAGGAAAGTTTATTTCGAAGTACGTGGAATAGGGAAATGGTTGAGTAGAGGAATAGTTGAGTAGTTAATGAGCCGATTAGCCAATGTGATGATGGGCTTATGCAGGCTTAAAGCATATTGTTTATGGCTTAGAGCTGATAAAATGGTTGAGTAGTTAATTAGCCGGTTAGCCAATGTGATAATGGGCTTATGCGGGCTTAAAGCATACTGCTTATGGCTTAGAGCCTTAGTACAGTAACTGTAATACGTCAAAGCACTCGACACTCAACGTCTCAACCACTTAACGTCTTGACCATTCAACATTTTAACGACTAACGTTTTTTAATAACTTCAACGAATAACAAAAGATCAATGAAAATAAACATACCATTTAAAAAATTGGCGCTTATTACAAGCATATTTTTTTTCATGTTATCAAGTGCTAATAGCCAGGATTACTATGCATCAAAGTATGATAATAAGCGTATCAGTTTAGGAATTATGTTGTCGCCCAACATTAACTGGTTGCGGTACGGCGACTTTGATGTGAAGTCAAATACAGCTAAAATAGGTTACAATTACGGCTTAGTCGCCGATTTTGCGTTTTCAGAGAATTATTATTTTTCAAGTGGTTTGTTGATTGATAACTTGCGCGCTCAATCAGAAACCTATCAGAATGGACCTGAAGGGAACGATTTTGTGATCAATAACTATCGATTACAATATGCCCAAATTCCCTTAGGCGTAAAACTAAAAAGCACCCAAAAATATTATAGAAGTTATTATGGCCAGTTCGGCTTTACTTTAGGCGTTAAATTAAGTGCGAAGCAAGAAATATTAAACAGTAACAGGGTCGTAGTCCAAGAATCCAATAATATGAAAGGTGGCGCCGATATTTTCAGATTAGGTCTCCAAATAGGAGGAGGGGTCGAATGGCTGTTAGATCATAATTTGCGGCTTATGACGGGACTAAGCTTTAATAACGGATTTACACGTGTCATTAAACACGGAGGGGCTAATAATTCTTATTTTGCCTTTAATCTTGGTATACTTTTTTAATAAACGGATAGGTTCAGTAACATATGATTATAGCGATTGCGCAGACAAACTACCATATTGGTAATTTTGAGAGAAACACAGAAAAAATTATAGCAACAATAGCTGAGGCTAAAAGGAAAGGCGCTGATCTGGTGGTGTTTCCGGAAATCACAATAGGCGGCTATTTAGCTAAAGATTTATTTCGATATCGTTCTTTTCTGGATGCCTGCGAGACAAGTATTGAACAGATTGCGGCATCTTGTGTTGGGATCGCCTGTATTATTGGTGCTCCTGTAAGGAGTAAACTGACCAAAGGAAAGCAGCTATATAATGCTGCGCTTTTTATCGTAGACGGAGCGGTAAAGGACACGGTTCACAAAACCCTTTTGCCGGATTATGATGTATTTGACGAATACCGGTATTTTGAACCAAATAATACCTTTAAGTGTGTCGATTATAAAGGGAACCGCATTGCACTTACTATATGCGAAGATCTATGGAATGAGCATTTCCCTTCCCTCTATCCGCAAGATCCCATGATCGAACTGGCAAAGCAACAGCCGAACATTATGATCAATGTCGCCGCTTCTCCATTTTCTGAAAGCCATTTTGAAGCTCGCTGCGCCGTTGTAACCGCCCATAGCAAGCGGCATGCATTGCCTGCGCTGTATGTCAATACCATAGGTGCTCATGCAGACATTATCTTTGATGGACGTTCGTTAGTGTTTGATGAGAAAGCTAAATTGATAGATGTGCTGAATCCTTTCGCCGAGGATCTTCGTTATTACCAACTCAACGGGAAAGAGCTTGTTGCACGACAGTTGACCACTGTTTATAAAGAACCTGAGTCAATTGTTAATATTCATGAAGCTTTGGTTCTCGGAATCAAAGATTTTTTTGCAAAATCGGGCTTTAAAAAAGCCATATTAGGATTGTCTGGAGGCATCGATTCTGCAGTGGTTGCGGCTTTAGCCTGTGAGGCATTGGGATCTACGAATGTTATGGGAGTGTTGATGCCTTCCATTTATTCAACCGGGCATTCCGTAGACGATGCCATGGATTTAGTAGGGAATCTAGGGTGTTTACATGAAGTGATTCCGATTAAAGAGGCGACGGAAGCTTTCGATAATATGATGGCGAAGGCCTTCAAAGGAAAGGAAAACGATATTACCGAAGAAAACATACAAGCACGTGTACGTGCAATCGTTTTGATGGCTATGTCTAATAAGCATGGCTATATTTTATTGAACACTTCTAATAAAAGCGAGGCAGCCGTTGGTTATGGAACCCTCTATGGAGATATGGCCGGTTCCTTGGGTGTTATCGGCGATGTACTCAAAACGAAAGTCTATCAGCTTGCCCATTATATTAACCGTAACGGCATTGTTATTCCGGAAAATACTATTACTAAAGCACCGTCGGCTGAATTACGACCCGATCAAAAGGATTCGGATTCGTTGCCTGAGTATAACGTGCTCGACGCGATACTGCATCGTTATGTAGAACTTGAGATGAGCAGTAAAGAAATTATAGCTGATGGTTTCGATGAAGTTTTGGTACAACGTGTTATTAAGTTAGTAGTAGGTTCAGAATTTAAGCGATTTCAGTCGCCTCCCATTTTACGTGTTACACGAAAAGCATTTGGCGTAGGTCGGGCGATGCCTTTGGTAGCTAAACATCCTTTTTAATGTAAAATATTGTTACAATGCATTAAATTTTTCTAATCTGTAGCAACTTGGCATTAAATTCGTTATTTTTATAACACAATTGGGAGGTAAGTAAAATGAAAACAAAGTGGTTCCTGTTGGTTGTGGCAGTCGTGATGATAGCTGCCTGCTCACCATATAAATACTATACAACACAGAGTAAAAACGGGGCTTTTTCTCAGTATAAAACCTATGCTTGGTTACCGGGATTAGATTCGCTTTCTAAATCGTACTACAATAACTCAATAGCTGAGGAGAATATTTACGAAGCAGCGGATGCTGCGCTGAAAGCGAGGGGTTTGACTTATGATAAAAGCAATCCTGATTTGCTCTTTAGATATAAAGCGATCGTAAACAACACCAGTAGAACTATCTATGCGCCAATGTATGGCGGATGGGGTTGGGGCTGGGGTTGGGGTCCTTACTGGGGTTGGGGCATGGGAGGTGCTGTCGGTAGAGAGCGCTATCGTGCCGGTCATATTATCATAGAGGCAATCGATGCCAAAACAAAGAAGATTGTATGGCAAGGAAGAGGTACGGGTGAAGTTAGAAATCCTGAAAAAGCAGTAAATGACCTGCCGGTAGTTGTGCAAAATATTATGAAACAATATCCGGTAATGGCCCAGAACTAAGAATTTTTTAAGTGATGATTTGAAAAGGGGTTCTTCTGTTAGATTGAGCCCCTTTTTTAGTTTATAGTTGTGGTCTATACCGTCATGCTATTCTTTATTTGTTTATTCCAGTACTTATGAACTGACTTCGTTCATTATCACATGCGCTAATTATCTACTGAGTGATCTTCTACACAACAACGCAACCTCATGGGCTAATTAACTCATACCTCATCGACTAACCACTCCACGACCAAACCGTTTAAAAAAAGTTCCCAAAAGTAAAACCAAGTAGATTGCACATCCAAAGCAAGCTGCATAAGCAAAATAGTCGCCCGTTGCTGTATAGAACGTTATTTCTTCATTCAGATTAATATCTGCTTTAAGCGCAGTTGGTACCCACCATTCGCTCTGGCTAACGATATCCCCCCGTTGGTTGATAAAGGCTGAAATACCCGTATTAGCTGCCCGCGCCACCCATCGTCGGTTTTCTATAGCTCTCAATTTAGCGTAAGCCAAATGTTGGCTTTTACCGGAGGTGTTGCCCCACCAGCCGTCGTTTGTGATTACAGCGATAAATTGAGCGCCCTGTCGTACGTATTCAGCTACATAATTTCCCCAAATGGATTCATAACAAATGACGGGGGCAGCTCCAATGCCGCTTTGCGAGTAGAAGACCGAAGGTTTTTCTTGCGAACCATAACTCCCGGTGCTACCGCCGAATGCGGCAAATAAAGGTTTTAAAAAGGATAGATACGAAAATGGTGTTTGTTCAACACCTGGTACCAATTTCGATTTATGATAGAATTGCACTTTTGAGGAATTGTCAATTAGTACGGCAGCATTAAAAACGTCATAGTATTTGGATACGTTACTGAATTGACGAGCAGATGGTGTCTGAAGCGAATCGTACAACTGCATTGATTCAATCCCGGATAATACATTTCCGTTTTTATAATTATACAGAAAATCCCGTATGCGAAGATAGCTGTCGTTATTCCTTATTTCCTCTTCATTTACTCCGGGCGGTCTTTCAGGAATTGCTGATTCGGGCCAAATAAAAAATTCGGTATTTGTTTGTGCTTTATCTCTTGATAGTCGAATAAGGTTCTCAACTTGAGTGGCGACAGGTATATTGCCGAATTTGCCATAGGGGTCAATATTTGGTTGTACTACCACCACATTAGAGGGATTTTCATGCTCCTCATACGAGAAATATTGTACTAACGAAATAATAGATGGAATTAGAACTGCTAAGGCAAAACGTATAAATTGTTTGAAGTTTAGCGTGTGTTTGAAGTTTAGCGTGGAAGTTTTCTCATAAATTCGTTTACGTAGTACAAGAAATAAAGCAATGTTGCACAACCAGATCCAAGCCGTTCCGCCATAAACTCCGGTGTAGGCATACCATTGAATTAATTGATGTGTATTGGAAAAACCGTTTCCCAAGGTCATCCAAGGAAATGCGAGATCCCAGCTTTGATGGAGATATTCATAACCGATCCACAAGCACACAAGTCCAACGAGGCTACCGGATACACTATATCGTTTTCTGAGTTGATAGTAGAGCTTAAATACGATAGCTATCATTAAGGCGGCCAAGCCAAAAGGTATTAAGCTAATAAAAATAGCGATATAGGCTGGCATTACTGCACTTATTGCATTATATACCCAGTAAATTGAAGTTGTATTCCATATCAGCGCTGTAAAACCGGCTAAAAGAAATATTTTTTGTCCTTTCTTTGTTGTGTCATCTAAAATAACACGTTCAATAGCCATTAATAAAGGGACGAAAGCTATCAAAAGAAGTAGAGCAGAATAAGGAACGGGCGGCCAGCCCAGCCATAATAAAAAGGCACTTATTAGGGCCCAAATGTAATTGTTCTTCACCTTAAAATTGAGATAGGATTTCGTTTTTCTTATTTTCGTATTCGGCTTGTGTAATTAGCTGCTTTTCAAATAGCGTTTTCAGCTTCTTCAATTTGATGGTTACTTCGTCCTCCTGTTCGGCGGATGTTTTAAGGACCGGCTCTTCTTCCGGTTTCAGTGGTGGTTCAATAGGTAATTCCTCCGGTAATGATTTTAACATAACAGGAGGTGTCGCGGCCTTTTTTAATTCTATTTCTCGTAGACGTTGCTCTTCCCGCTTCCTTTCGAGTGCTTCATTAGCTAGTTGATAAAGTTTTCTAGCTTGCACTTTCGGAATATATTCTACCGTTAAGTTCTCGCCACTTTGCGGAATTACCGTAAATTTTGCTCCAAAGAATTCCTCTTTAAACGTCACATCTTTTACATCCTGCCAAGTAAATATCTCAAAATTGGTAGTAAGACCTAGTTTAGCAGACTCACAAAGAATGATTCGCTTGCTGGTAATTACAACACAATCAGGTAGCAGTGTAACCGCTGGTTTTTTTTGTACAGCAATATAAGTGATCACTTCACCGGAAGTAAGCATGTCTTTTAACTTGCTTACGAGTTTTTCTACCACTTTAGGGTCTTGTTCCTCGTTTAGATATTGTTCTATGTACATCTTTTAAGTAAAATTCAAAATTCAAAATAAAGAATATAGGGTAAGTCGTTGAGACGTTAAGTCTTACATTCGACCATTCCCATTTCCTAATCAACTTACTCACAACTAAGCCATGCTAATTTACGATTTTCCTGCCACACAAATTACAAACTCCCCTTTTATCGGATTGTTTTTAAAATGTGTCAATACAGTTTCGATGGTGCCCCTTACATTTTCCTCGTATATTTTACTGATCTCTCGTGATACAGAAATGAAGCGGTCTTTCCCGAAATATATACTAAATTCCTCCAAGGTTTTTAGAATGCGGTGGGGCGACTCGTAAAAAATAGTAGTTCTTTCTTCGTCAATGAGCGATTTGAGTTTTGTTTGTCGGCCTTTTTTTATCGGTAGAAAGCCTTCAAAGACAAAGCTGTCCGTAGGTAATCCCGAATTTACCAATGCCGGAACAAAAGCTGTTGCGCCGGGAAGGCAAGAAACTTCCAGTCCATTTTTTATAGCTTCTCGGACTAACAGAAAACCAGGGTCAGAAATGGCGGGTGTTCCCGCATCGGATATGAGTGCTACTTTTTTACCTTCTTTTAAAAAGCGAATAATCTCGTTCAAGGCCTTATGCTCGTTATGTTGATGGTGAGCATAAGCCTTTTTATCAATCCCAAAATGCTTGAGAAGAGGCGCACTTGTACGTGTGTCCTCAGCCAAAATGATATCAGCCTCTTTTAGAATACGTATGGCACGGAATGTCATGTCTTCTAAATTGCCGACGGGTGTTGGAACGATATAAAGCATTTGTCTGTTATTAAGATCAAGTCATGGGTGTGAGGTGTCAAGAGATACCTGGATGCTACCGATGGCTTTTTATGAACATATCTTACTTACTTTTAAAGATATCAATGAGCTCGCTTTTTGCCATCCCTACAGGAGGGCAGGCCATCCCTACGGGAGCCAAGTTTTTGAATTTT
The DNA here is from genome assembly GCF_030372825.1 of Olivibacter sp. 47. Taxonomy (NCBI): domain Bacteria; kingdom Pseudomonadati; phylum Bacteroidota; class Sphingobacteriia; order Sphingobacteriales; family Sphingobacteriaceae; genus Olivibacter; species Olivibacter sp. 47. The sequence continues at coordinate 1,357,087 of NZ_JAUCNR010000001.1, read as the reverse complement.
TACTTTTTACTTTTTACTTTTAATATCTTTGTCTGCAAAAATAAGAATATATGTTGCAAATTAGCTATATCCGCGAGAATAGAGAGGATGTGATTAAGCGCTTACAAGTGCGTAATTTCGGTCAATTGGAATTGGTAGATGAAGTCATTCGTTTAGATGAAGACATTCGTTCCATCAAAACCCGATCAGAGTCCATTGCAGCGGAAGGTAATGCAGCAGCGAAACAAATTGGCGAATTAATGCGTCAAGGGAAAAGAGAAGAAGCGGAAGAAATCAAAACCCGGTCAGGAGAATACAAAGAACAGCTAAAAGTATTAAACGAAGAGTTAGGCTCTTTGGAAGAGCAGTTTTTTCAGAAAATTGTTCAATTACCCAATCTCCCCTACAAAGATGTACCCATGGGTAAAACAGCGGAAGACAATGAAATTGTATTGGAGCACGGTGAAAAGCCTGTTTTACCTGAAAATGCGTTGCCACATTGGGAATTGGCAGCCAAATATGATATCATTGATTTTGAGTTAGGAGTTAAGGTTAGTGGGGCTGGTTTTCCTGTTTATAAAGGAAAAGGAGCTAAACTTCAACGCGCTTTGATCAATTTCTTTTTGGATCAAGCAATTGAAAATGGTTATCGGGAAGTACAGGTACCTATTTTAATCAATGGGGATTCGGGTTTTGGAACAGGACAATTACCGGACAAAGAAGGGCAAATGTATTATGTAACCGATGATGACTTATACCTTATTCCTACAGCGGAGGTGCCGGTAACCAATATGTATAGAGGGGAGATTCTCAAGGAGGAGGATTTTCCTATAAAAAATACGGCATATACACCTTGTTTTAGACGAGAAGCCGGATCCTATGGAGCACACGTTCGAGGATTGAACCGGTTACATCAGTTTGATAAAGTAGAATTGGTTCAGATCGTTCACCCCGAAAAATCGTATGACGTATTGGAGGAAATGAGCAAGTATGTGCAATCACTGTTGCAAAAGCTACAACTACCGTACCGAGTGTTACGCTTATGTGGCGGGGATATGGGCTTTGCCTCTGCTATGACCTATGATATGGAAGTATGGAGTGGCGCACAGCAACGATGGTTGGAGGTTTCTTCTGTTTCTAATTTTGAAACTTTTCAAAGTAACCGTTTAAAGGCACGATTTAAAGGACAGGATGGGAAAATGCATTTAGCCCATACACTCAATGGAAGTGCTTTGGCGCTTCCGAGGATTGTTGCTTGTATTTTGGAGGAAAACCAAACAGATCAAGGAATCAAAGTTCCATCGGTACTTGTGCCTTATACAGGTTTCGAATGGATTGATTAAGAAAAGTGGAATAGTTGAGTGGTTAATTAGCCGATTAGCCAATGGGATGATGGGTTTATGTGGGTTTAAAGCATTACTGTTTATGGCTTAGAGCTGGTAAATGGTTGAGTGGTTAATTAGCCGATTAGCCAATGTGATAATGAGCTTATACGGATTTAAAGCGTTACTGGTTATAGCTTCTTGGTACTGTAACTGTAATACATCAACCACTAACCACTAAACATCTTAACTAGTTTACCACTCAACAACTTAAGATATATGCTTCATCAATGTGCGCTTGGCCAGCGGTAACAATGTCTGATCGAGTGGAAAAGTAATATCGCTTTCCACATGGTAAACCGCCGGATTGGGTAGCTTTTTCCGTTTGTGTATAAGATCTTTACGAATCGACTCCGGTGTTCCGTAAAGAAAATGCCGATCGTATTTGGTAACGTAATGCATATGAACGCCACGATATTTTTCGTCTTTTCCTTCAAACAAAGTCACTTGATATTCATATACTAAAATGCCTTTCTCATCTCCGTTTTTTAATAGCATATATCCATTATATGGGTAAAGCGGCATTACTCCAATCGACTCAATGGTCAAACGGCTCTCTACAAAATCATAAATCTCTTTTCCTTCTTTTAAGACGCTACCTAACTTTACGATAGCGTAACTGATAATGCGTTCGATCTCCATCATTAATTCATCGTCGTTCACTAGCTTTTCATAGGTTAATTTTACTGCTTCCGTATCGGCATGGGTTAAACGCACCGGAAAAGAATCTTGCAGTGTTGTCTTATCCTTCTTGAACTTTTGTAAATTATTATAATGAAAGACCAAATCATTTAAGTTAGGATATAGCCTGTTTTTGTGGAAATGATGGTTGATTTCTTTAAGATAGGCTAAAAGGTGATATTTCTTGTATTCAAAATCCAAGGGAATTTCGATAAACCAATCGGCATTTAATTTAGACATATTAACCTCCGGTTTTATATGTTTAAGTTATGAAAAATTTATCGAATATACAAATCAGCTATCCATCAGCTTTTTTACCTGTATTAAAAGCAACTAACTACTCAACCATTGCCGATGCTCTAAGCCATAAGCAGTACGCTTTAAGCCCGCAATAAGCTCATCATCACATTGGCTCATCGGCTAATCAACTACTTAACAATTTCCCTACTAACTATTTCCTAAACTAGTACCTTTACAAGCTAAATTAGAACCACAATATGATGAAGAAAAAAAATCGGAGCATTTGGCTCTTTAGTGTACTAGCAGTCGCACTTTTACCCGCTTGCAATACTTCTGAAAAGCAAACTTCAGTTAAGGACACGTTTAAAGTTTCCGTCGATTCCTTCACAGACCTCGAAATCTTACGTTATCAGGTACCAGGCTGGGAACAACTTACATTAAAACAAAAGACTTTCGCGTATTATCTCTATCAAGCGGCACTTTCGGGTCGTGATATTATCTATGATCAAAGAGGAAAGTATAATTTAACAATTAGGAAGACGTTAGAAGCCATTTGGCATAACCCTAAAACGGAGCAATCCGGAGATGAATGGGAGAAATTTAAGGTTTATTCAGGACAATTTTGGTTCAGTAACGGGAATCATCATCATTATTCAAACGATAAATTTGTGCCTACTTGCACTTTTGACTACTTTGCTAAATTGGTGAAGGCTTGCGACGAAAAGTCGCTCCCGTTAAATGAAGGCGAGACCGTAGAAGCCTTTTTGGCAAAAATGAAAGAGATCATCTTTGATCCGTCGTTTGAGTCTAAAATGGTTAACTTGACAGAGGGTATTGATCACGTCGCGCAGTCGTCTAACAATTTTTATGAAGGTGTTACACAACAGGAAGTCGAAAATTTTTACAATTCATTTCCACATACAGGGCAAGATCCGGAATGGGGCCTGAATAGTAAAGTTACCAAAGAATCGGGCAAGTTGATTGAACGTGTTTGGAAAATGGGCGGCATGTATGATGCAGCCATCAAGCAGATGGTGCATTGGATTGAGAAAGCTATTCCATTAGCGGAAAATGACCAACAGAAAAAATCGCTGTCGTTGCTCGTAGATTATTATAGAACGGGCGACTTAAAAAAATGGGATGAATACAATATTGCATGGGTGCAAGATACCACCGCTACCATTGATTTTGCGAATGGTTTTATCGAAGTTTATAACGATGCCATCGGCATGAAAGGTAGCTATGAAGCCGTTCTTTCCCTAAAGGATTTCGAAAGTACCAAACGAATTAAAGCCATCGCGGATCAGGCGCAATGGTTCGAAGACAATTCACCATTGATAGCAGAGCACAAGAAGAAAAAAGTAAAAGGAATCAGTGCCAAAGCTATCACGGCAATTGTAGAAGCAGGTGATGCCGCTCCTAGTACTCCTATCGGAATTAATTTACCGAACTCTGACTGGTTACGCAAAGAGTATGGCTCAAAGTCAGTGTCTTTGAGCAATATCATACATGCTTATAATGAAAGTAGTGCCAGCAGCGGGTTCTTGGATGAGTTTGTTAATAATCCGAAAAAATTGGAGCGTATGAAACAATTTGGGAACCTGGGAAGCGATTTGCATACCGATATGCATGAATGTATAGGTCACGCTTCGGGCCAGATAAATTCGGGCGTTGGAACTCCGGATAAAACCTTGAAAAGCTATGCTTCGTGCTTAGAAGAAGCTCGCGCTGATCTCGTTGCCTTGTACTATGTGATGGATCCTAAATTAGTTGAAATAGGCGTTATGCCTTCTTTAGAGGTCGGGAAAGCCGAATACGATAACTATATGATGAACGGTTTAATGACGCAGTTGACACGGCTAAAGTTAGGTGATAATATAGAAGAAGCCCACATGCGCAATCGCGCGTTGAATGCTTACTGGGTATATGAGCGCGGGAAGAATGATAAAGTTGTTGAATTCATCAAAGCTAACGGTAAAACCTATGTGCAGATCAATGATTATGAAAAATTGCGTACTTTGTTTGGCGAGCTGCTAAGAGAAATCCAACGCATTAAATCCGAAGGTGATTATGAAGCGGGTAAAAATCTCGTTGAAAACTACGGCGTGAAGGTTGATCAAGCGCTGCATAAAGAAGTGTTGGAGCGGTATGCGAAATTAAATCTCAAGCCGTACAAGGGCTTCATACAGCCAAAATTGATTGCAATAGAAGAAGATGGACGAATAACGGATGTTAAAATCGAATATCCCACTTCTTTTTACGAACAAATGTTGGAATATGGGAAAACGTATGGCTTCTTACCGATAAAGAATTAGAACGGTGCGAGAAGTACGGTATAGGGTGTAAGGTCTAGGGAGTACAGTATGGGGTGTAAGGATTAGGCTTTTCACCTTATACCTTTATCACTATCTTTGCGACATGAATCATCGAGCCGTAATTTTCGATATGGATGGAGTCATTTGTCATACCAACCCATATCATGCAGAAGCGTTTAAGCAATTTTTTGATAAAAGATCAATTCCGTATACCGAACAGGAATTCATAGATCATATATATGGTAAGCATAATAGCTATATCATGAAGTATTTTCTAAAAAAAGAGCTTAGTGATGAGGAGGTGAAAGAACTGGAGGACGAAAAGGAATTGTTATTCAGAACCATTTATGCCAATCATATTGACCCTATACCAGGATTTCTGAGTTTTTTGTCGAGCTTGAAAGATGCAGGATATAAAACCGGGGTGGCTACTTCGGCGCCTTACTTAAATCTCGAGCTTATTTTGGACAAGTTAGCATTCGCGCCTCAAATGGAATCGGTATTAAGCAGCGAGGATGTAGAAAAGCATAAGCCTAATCCCGAAGTATATTTAAAATCGGCGAAAAATTTGCAGGTATTACCAACGGGCTGTGTTGTTTTTGAAGATTCATTTTCGGGCGTGACGGCAGCGGTCAATGCAGGCATGAAGGTTGTTGGAGTTCTTTCTTCTCATACCAAAGAAGAACTACCACCCTGTGACTACTATATCCGCAATTACCACGATATTGACCTGGAGACTCTCGATCGGTTATTTCGCTAGCTTGTTAAATAGTAACAGTGGCAGCAGCACGAGCACGCTCTCTCTTATTGATGTTGCTACAGTTCGTGCCGCTGCTACATTTAACTACACTTCTTCCTCACTGCTGATCCACTTGCCTACAGCGGGAGCTTCATACGAATACATCTGCTCAATCAGCGTATCAATATCCTGATTAACCAATAACATATTACGATTGCTTTCCTTTAAGAGGCCGTTATTGACCATTTGATCGAGCAATAAGACGAGGTGGTCATAAAAGCTATCTGTGTTGAGCAGCCCGATGGGCTTTTTATGTAGGCCAAGTTGGGCCCAGGTAATAATTTCAAACAGCTCTTCCATGGTTCCAAAACCTCCCGGCAACGCTATAAAACCATCAGACAGATCATGCATCTTTGTTTTACGTTGATGCATGGTTTCAACGATATGCAGTTCGGTAATACCTCCATGTGCCAACTCCTTCTTTTTTAGAAAATCAGGTATGATACCGACGACTCTGCCCTTCTTGCTCAACGCGCCATCCGCAACGGCTCCCATTAAGCCTACTTTAGCGCCACCATATACAAGTTGAATACCCTTTTGCGCTAACGTTTCGCCAAGTAAAAAGGCTTGTTCCATGTAACTGCTTTTCAGTCCGTTACTAGATCCGCAAAATACGGTAATACTCTTAATGTTGTTCTTCATATAATTTTTCCAATTCTGCTTTCACAAATTGTATCAGCTCTTTTATGTAAGTTTGGCTGAAATCGAAGGCAATTCCAGCCGTTTGATAAATTTCGGGAATTGTTTTCGTGTACCCCAGTTTAAGGGCATCTATGTATTGCCTTAAACCTAATTCAGGGTTTTCCTTATAATTTTTCCATACAGCAATCGCTCCCAATTGAGCCATACCATATTCAATATAATAGAACGGTACCTCGTAGATATGCAGCTGCTTTTGCCAAAGGAACGATTTTGCCTCCTCTTGGCCGTCCCAGTTCGCGAAATTATGGCCAAAGCGATCAAAAATCTCATTCCATGCGATAGCCCGTTGTTCCTCTGTATGGTCGGGATTAGTATAGAGCCAATGCTGGAATTGATCAACGGTAGCCACCCAAGGTAAGGTTTTCAATACATCTTCCAGTTGTTCTCGTTTGGCGCGTACGAGATCCTCATGGTTTTCGAAGAACGAATCCCAGTAATCCATCGAAATGAGCTCCATGCTCATGGATGCTAGTTCGGCAATCTCACTGGTAAGGTGCTTGAAGTCGTTCAGTTCTAAGTCGGCAGTTAGAAAGGTATGCAAAGCATGCCCCCCCTCATGGACCATAGTTGTTAAATCTCTGAATGTGTTGGCCGAATTCATAAAAATAAACGGAGCACCGCTTTCCGCTAAGGGATAGTTATAGCCACCGGGAGCTTTCCCTTTTCTGCTTTCCACATCAAAAAGTTCACGTGCTTGCATAATTTCGATGTATTTGCCGATAGATGGATCTAATCGGTTGAAACAAGCAGCGGTTTTTTCGATCAGTTCTTGTCCGTTATCAAAAGGTTTAAGCGCTGGTTTTCCCGTAATATCCACTTCCAGATCCCACGGCTTTAGCTCGTTAATCTGAAGCGCATTTCTACGTATTTCTGCTTTTTCTAGCAAAAGCGGAACCACTTCTTTTTCGATTGCTGCATGGAAGGCATAACAGTCTTGAGGAGTATAGTCAAAACGACCTAGGGACTGAAACATATAATCGCGATAATTTTCAAAACCGGCATTCAGCGCTACTTGGTGTCTTAGCTTCAGTAAACGGTTAAAAAGACTATTCAACTGATCTTTATCTTGTAGGCGCCTGTTGTTTATACGCTGCCAAACCTCTACCCGTTTTTGCCGGTTAGTAGCCTTTAAAAATGTGGCCGCTTGGGGAAGCGTATAACTTTTGCCATCAACTTCCACCTCCATATTTCCGGTGATGGATTGATATTTTTGCTGTTCCACCTGCAATTCGGTTAAAAGTGGGATGTTTTCCTCTCTAAATATTTCCAACGCTTTCTTAACCCCCCTCAAATAGATAAAATACTTTTCTTGATCCAATTCCTTTACAAAGGGGGATTCTATAAGTTTTTTATTTAATAAATTGGCAATGGGTGCTATTTTCGGCTCAATCTCGGTAGCGAAATATTGAAAATCTTGAAGTAATTTCTCATCTGTTGTATCGCATGTCATACGGATATAACGCCAAGCGAAATCTTCTTCCAAAACTGCTTCTAATTCACTACGGTCAAGCATCCATTGTTCCAATGCCTCTTTGGAATCAATGGATCGATTTTGTAAGTCTTGAAACAAAGGATTCAGATTTTCCCATAAGATGGGCAAATCTTGTGATACAAATCGACGGTTAATTTTATTTGGTGTCTGCATATATCTTTTTATGAATAACGTTTGAAGTGGAAAGGACATTAATTTCTTTGTCCCTTATTCCCATTTTATAGCGATTGTATTAAGCGGTACGCCCTTATTGGCTAAAGGCTTAGCTTCATGTTGATTAAATGGAGGATAGGAGACAAAAGCTCCGTTTTTAATGTATTCAATGGCTGTAATCGCTGCAGCGACCAACTTTTTATTGTTTGAATAGGAATGGCAGTCTGCATTGCCATAATATCTAAGTTGTGTACAACACATTAACAGTTTATTATCCACTGATCCTAGGTGTACACTTCCCTGTATTTTCGCAAAGTGCGATTGATTTAACGGGATTATGATCTCCTGTGTTTGATGGTGGGTATGAGATGGTTTTTCTAAGTCAATGATTAAAAAAAGAAATCTGATTGAAGCTGCATACATCTTTAAATGGTTCGGAAAAACCTCCGTTGGATTATGCTCATTTACCATGATCTTTATTTCTCCTGTAGGGCTATAAAGGAGTTCTAACGGGTTTTTATATATCAGTGATTCAATAGCTGTGTGCCTGTTTAAGTTCAAACCGAGCAGCATTTTAATATTATAGTCTTCGAATCTTTTAGTTTCTGATGGATGTATCGGCCCCTTTCTGAAAATTTGTTTGCAAACCTCAGTTAATCTATTGTGTATACCATCATATTTATATTCATCTAAAACAGGCTTTAAAGCTATTTTTAACTGCTTCCCTACGGCGCTGCCCAAACCGAAAGTTTCTTGGGCCGCAACACTTCTTGGTGAAAAATTATGGGGCTTAGTGGAGGCCCTTTTTGTAAAGTGCTTGCCGTTACGATGATAATGAACATGATCACCTAATTTTCCGCTAAGGGTAATATCACTTGTTTGTTTTGCCATAGTATTACCAATTAGCCGGCATTTTACAATATTTTTCGTAAATTTGCAAAGTATTCCTACCAACACCTAAAAGCTTCCTGATTTCAATTATTACATCAGATTTTTTCAATGTTTGAATCCACGTCAAGTCCACGTGAAATCCACCTTTAGTCCACGTCATATCCACCTATCATTCGGTATACCTCCGCTATCCATCCGTATTTCATTGCTTTTCTATAGAACGTATATAGTACGGATGTTACAGGAATATCATAGGAATGGAAGACGGATGAAAAAGGGATCTCCCAGGACATCTATTTAAGCAGGGCTTTTATTTGCTTTTGACTGGAAAAGCATCGAGTAGTGCAAACACTTACTCTTTTTCCATTGTGTCTACTGTCATATTAATAATAGCACCTTTTTAGTAAAGGCTTAACCATAGAAATAAATATCCAATAAAAAGAACATAGCAAAAATAACGGAGGCAATCCCATTGGTGGTCATAAACGCCCGATTAACTCGTCGTAAGTCGGTAGGACTTACGATAAGATGTTGATAGACGAGTAGCGAACAATAAAAAAGAACACCTATAATATAGAACCAACTTAAATGTAGATAAAACATAGGGATGATTACGCAACAAGCCGATAGTATATGTAAAACTTCGGATATACGTAATGCACCCTTCTTGCCAAAGTAAGCCGGTATCGAGTTTAAATGATGGCTTCGATCAAATTCTTCATCCTGTAAAGCGTAGATAATGTCAAAACCACTTACCCAGAAGAGTACAGAGAACGCATATAACACCGGTACGATATTGAAGCTGCCCGTTACAACCAAATAAGCACCGAGAGGAGCTAAACCTAGACCTAATCCCAATACCAAATGGCACAGAGGCGTTATACGTTTGGTATAGCTATAAAACAATACAACAAATAGTGCTACAGGCGAGAGGTAAAAGCAAACAGGATTAATAAAATAGGTGGCTATTACAAAAATAATGCAGTTTATGGTGGTGAAAATTAGTGCGCTCTTTGCACTTATACGGCCTGCTGGAATATCACGCATAGCTGTGCGGGGATTAAGCGCATCAATATCCCTGTCTAGATAACGATTAAAGGCCATAGCGGCATTACGCGCTGAAACCATACAGATCAACATCAGTAACAGTAACAACCAATTGAACGTATAATTGGTTGTGTGAATGGCTAAAAAGAAACCAATAAAAGCAAAGGGCATCGCAAAAATGCTATGTGCAAAAAGAACAAGCGATAGATATTTTTTCATTTGTGTAATTGTAACGGCGTGCTACGCACCGGCTGATGTCAGCTTATGTTTATATCGATGATATTAAACGGTGAATCTCTGATTAACTTCGTCAATTAAACCAAGTACTTCGTCGCACCCATTTCGGGTTTCGGACGAGGTGAGTATATGTGGTGGAACTTCTTCAAACCAAGTTAAAAGAGCCTTACGAAACAGTTCTATATTATGTTCCGATTTTATTTTAGACTGTTTATCAGCCTTGGTAAAAATAAGAATAAAAGGAATGCCTTTTTCTCCCAACAAACAGCAAAAATCCAAATCATTTTTTTGTGGTGTTAATCTGCTGTCTATCAGTACGAACACACATTGTAGATTCTCCCGGTTAAATAGGTATTTTTTTATAAATTTTTCCCATTCGCTGCGATTTGTTTTAGAGGTTTTTGCATAACCGTACCCCGGTAAATCTACCAAAAACCACTCCTTGTTAACTAAAAAATGGTTTATTAACTGCGTTTTTCCGGGTGTTTGCGAAGTTTTTGCTAAACCTTTATGCTGAGTTAACGCATTGATCAATGAAGATTTTCCCACATTTGAACGTCCTATAAAGGCGTATTCAGGAATCGTAGGAGGAGGAAGCTTATCTATCCTTGTGTTGCTACAAACAAATTCAGCACTTTTTATGATCATAATAGGCAAAGATAGCATTTTAGTTGTACGTTTTAAGCCGTAAATAGTTGAGTAGGGAAATGGTTGATAACAGACAAGGGATAGGATACAGGACATAAGACATAAGATACAGAATAACAGTCACAGGAAAGCGGCAGAAAAATGTAACCCTGTCTTGGTAACTGATACTTTTGTCCTAATACCTGATACTTTTGTCTTGATACCATTAAAAGGGATAGGATACTCGGCATAAGACATGACAAATTATGTCTGCAACGCTAGTCGACCACTCACAACGATTATTACATAGAGACCCTTGGCGAAGAACGCAATTTTGTATAAGTTTGCGTACGCATGGATTCAAACACAATTACCCCATATAAAGATGACAAGGTAGGCAAGAAACAACAGGTCGCTACCATGTTCAATAATATATCGAAGACCTACGATTTCCTCAATCACTTTTTATCTTTTGGTATTGATATCATATGGCGAAAAAAGGCGATTAGGTCGCTTCGCCAATTGCAACCTAAAAAAATATTGGATGTAGCTACCGGGACGGGTGATTTTGCATTTGAGGCTATTAATATACTGAAGCCTGATAAAATAGTCGGAGTCGATATTTCTGAAGGGATGTTAGCGGTTGCCAAGGAGAAAATCGCAAAGCGAGGTGTGGGCAATAAATTTGAAGTAGTGCTGGGAGATTCAGAGGGTTTGCCTTTTGATGATGGATCATTCGATGCCGTTACGGTCGCTTTTGGCGTTCGCAATTTTGAAAACCTGGAAAAAGGTCTTGCTGATATTTGTCGCGTGTTAAGGCCGGGAGGGAAAGCGGTTATATTGGAATTTTCAAATCCAAAAACTTTTCCCATGAAGGAACTTTACAGTGTTTATTCCAGGACACTCATGCCTTTCTTCGGAAGATTGTTCTCCAAAGATCGGGAAGCTTATAGCTATTTGCCGGAGTCAGTTGTACAATTTCCGGATGGAGAGCGGTTTACAACAATTCTTGATCGAGTAGGTTTTTCAAAAACAGTATGTAGACCGCAAACTTTCGGTATTTGTAGCATTTATATAGGCACAAAATGATGATAAAAAAAGGTATTGCATTGGGCGTTATGCTCGTTTTTTCTTTTGTTGCGAGTGCGCAAAAAAGAATGACTTTACCTTTTAGCGGCGAGTACGATGAAGATCAGATACTTCATCTCGGCTTTTTCTTTACCTATCAGACTTCTTATTATAAGGCCACAAAAAATGCCCATTGGCAATCATCCAATGGTGGTGTTCCGGGAAGAAGGTTGGTAGGGTTAAAAACGCCTGCCGCCATGGGCGGAGTAGGCTTCGGCATCCCAATTGATGTACGGATTGGTGGGAATGCAAATTTTATTGTCAGGCCCACATATTTGATATTCGCTAATCAGTCGTTGGACTATACGTTTTTGGACGAAGCCACAGGCGAACGGGTTACGATATCTAAATATCATAAAGAGGAACCCAACCCTAATGCAAGCGGTAACAGCTTAGATAAGAATTTTTTTGCATTTGAAATGCCTGTTCTATTTAAGTTTAAATCGGATATGAAAAAGATCTACGGCGAAGATAAATATCGGGGCTACCTTGTTGGAGGTGCAAAATTCAGTAGAAATATAGGACGGAACAAATACTATAACGAGCTTACAGAAAATCGTCCGGAATTCATGCCCCTTATTGTAAAACCTTATTATTTTTCATATGAAGCGGGGGTAGGTGTCGATTTGTTTTTTGAGTACTTCAAGATGTCGGCAGAGTTAAAATGGTCGCAAACCATGAATAGCATTCTCGATAAAAAATGGAAGAACTTATCCAATCCTTTTATGGAACCACTTGATAAACTATCGCTAAGAAGTATCCAATTCAGTTTGATATTTGAGTAGTTGGCTGAACGAGTCTTTTATGAGGGAGTGATTTCAGAAAGCATAAAAGGAGATGGGCTTACATAGATAAAAGAACAAAACAGAAGGAATTCATTTAAAAATATCGTGTTTACCTTGAGCAGTATAACACGATAAAAATAACATGTTAGGAATGAAGACGGTCTTTATAACAGGTGCAAGCTCGGGAATTGGTTTTGCCTGCGCGGAAATATTTGCAAGGGAAAAGTACAACCTTTTATTGGCATCCCGCCGGGTAGACCGGTTGCATGCCATGGCTACTGATCTACAAAATAAATATGGCGTTCAGATTCATGCAATAGGTTTAGATGTACGGGATAAGAACCTAGTACAAAAGGTATGGGATGAATTGCCTGAAAATTGGAAGGTTATTGATGTTTTAATCAACAATGCAGGTTTGAGTCAGGGATTGGAACCGATACAAGAAGGCAACACTGACGATTGGGATCGCATGATTGATACTAATTTGAAGGGCTTACTTTATGTTACGAGAGCCGTAGCTCCTGCTATGCAAGAGAGAAAGACAGGACATATCATCAATATCGGTTCGATTGCCGGGAAGGAAGTTTATCCAAATGGAAACGTGTACTGTTCAACAAAGCATGCAGTAGATGCCTTGACGAAAGCGATGCGAATCGATTTGTTGCCGTATAATATAAAGGTCACAAGTGTTGATCCGGGAGCAGTCGAAACTGAGTTTTCCGTTGTTCGGTTTAAAGGTGATAGAGAGAGAGCTAAAAAAGTATATGAAGGTTTTACTCCCTTGTCTGCCGAGGACGTTGCAGAAGCTATTTGGTTCGCAGCTTCCCGTCCACCCCATGTAAATGTAAATGATTTATTGCTAATGCCAACGGCTCAGGCAACCGGCACTCTTTTCCATAAGGAGCCATAAAATATTTTTATCGAAACTTGGATTGTATGCTATTTTGTGGTTATTTTGAGACTGATCGATTAGCAGGAAAGGTAAATCTTAAGTAAATACTTGTTCCTGTTTACCTGTTTTATGTGTAAAATAATTAGTTTTGCCCAAAAAGTAATGTCGCGGTAGCTTATAATATAGGGAACAATCCCAAACGTTAAATAATTCGCATCATAAAGGTGCATAATATAAAATGAATATGGCTCTTGAGAACACGATAAATCAGGATATTAAAGCGGCTATGTTAGCCAAAGACGAGGCTCGGTTGAGAGGATTGAGAGCAATTAAATCTGCTCTTTTACTAGCGAAGACGGAAAAAGGAGCAACCGAAACGTTAACGGAGGAAACAGAGGTAAAAGTCCTACAAAAACTCGTTAAGCAGCGTAAAGAATCGGCTGAGATTTATTTGCAACAAAACAGACAGGATCTTTATCAAATAGAAAAAGAAGAACAGGACGTTATAGAAGAATACTTACCCAAACAGCTCAGTAGGGAAGAGATCGTTGCAGAGGTACAACGTGTAGTACAAGAGGTGGGTGCAACAAGCGTCAAAGATATGGGCAAAGTAATGGGCCTTATTAATCAGCGTTTAGCAGGCAAAGCTGATGGAAAGACGATAGCAGAAGTAGTTAAGGAGCAGTTAAGTGCCTTATAGGAGGTGCTAAACATGATTGCATTTCATCAAAAGTTATATAGATACTAGGAATTATTATATGGAGTTGACCATTAAGGAAGATAAGGGTTTTAAATATATAGATGAAGGTACAGGAGAAGTGGTGCTTATGCTCCATGGTTTAATGGGAGCCTTAAGTAACTGGGAAGATACAGTTAGCGAATTGAAAGAGACCCATAGAGTGATCATCCCCATGTTGCCGATATACGATATGCCGATAATCTCAACGGGTGTTAAAAGTTTAACAAAATGGTTTGAAAAATTTGTTAACCACCTCAAGTTAAACAATTTTGTACTAATCGGTAATTCTTTAGGAGGCCATGTGGCTCTCATGTATGTCGCGGAGCACCAAAATAAAGTGAAAGCGCTGGTATTGACGGGAAGCTCAGGATTATATGAAAATTCATTTGGCGGCTCATTTCCCAGAAGGGAAAGCTACGATTATATAAAGGAAAAGGTAGAGTTTACCTTTTACGATCCAAAAATAGCTACTAAGGAACTAGTAGATGAAGTTTTCGAAACCGTAAATAATAAAGAGCGAGTCATTAAAACAATCGCTATGGCTAAATCGGCAATTCGGCATAATATGGCCAAGGAATTGCCAAATATTAAAATCCGAGTAGGCTTAATTTGGGGGAAAAATGATAAAATTACGCCGCCGGAAGTAGCTGAGGAATTTTTAGAAAAACTGCCCAATGCTGAATTGACCTGGATCGATCAGTGTGGCCATGCTCCAATGATGGAACAACCTTTGCAGTTTAATCAACACTTAAAAGCATTTTTGAATAAACTGGATGCATAGGTATTATCAAAAAGACCTCTTTTTTGATAAGGGATTAAACCAAACGTTGTTTTTATCGTATATATAAATAGTTATTGATGACTCGCGCGATGAGAAATTGCAGCACTCATTACCCGATTAACTAAAAAAGTAAAAGCAACGATGACTACAGGTGAAATCATAAAAAACGACATATTTCCAGTCCGCCCGGAAGATACCTTACAATTTCTTTTGGATAGAATGACTGAATATAAAGTGTCGCAACTTCCTGTAGTGCAGAATAACGCTTACTTGGGTTTGGTTATTGAAGATGATCTTTTGGAGCATGTGGGAGAGATGCGCTTGGAAGCGGTTGCATCCAAGCATGCCTTAAAACTGATTTTTGCCTTCGAAAATCAACACGTTTATGACGCGCTACGTCTTTTTCATGCACATAGCTTGGATATATTGCCGATTGTGGATGAACAACAGCAGTACAAAGGTGTGATTACGTTGAAAAATCTAACAGATTTCCTGGCAGAAAACATGGCGTCCGATGCAGAAGGCGGAATCATTGTGTTGGAAATAGGAAATAGAGATAACTCATTGTCCCATATATCACAAATTATCGAATCAGATAATACCCAGATTCTCAGTTCAAGTGTCAGAAGCTTTCCTGACTCAACGCGGCTTGAAATCACATTGAAATTAAATAGAACGGATATATCTTCTATTGTGGCAGCGTTTTTAAGGCACGATTATATCGTCAAGGGAATTTATAATGATAAGAGAGGCTACGACTCTACCCGGGATCGGTATGATCAGTTAATGAGGTACCTGGATTTATGATTTTACGGATGAAACAGACAGACGATATGACACAGCCGACCGCCTCATGCGATCAAAGCTTCATCTCCGTTAAGAATAAATTATTTTAATGAAAATAGCTATATACGGAAGAGAGTTTCAGAATGCTGTCATTCAATATGTACAAGCGTTGTTCGATCTTTTAGCAGCAGAAGATATCGAAATATGGGTATATCAACCTTTCAATGAATTTTTAGCCGATAAAATAGCTTGGAGGAAGGAAACCCACTCCTTTTATTCTTATACAGACCTTCCCGGTGATACCCGGTTTATGTTGAGCCTTGGCGGTGACGGAACCATGTTGGCAGCCGTTTCCATTATCGGTGATAGCGGTATTCCGGTGACCGGTATAAATTTTGGGCGACTTGGTTTTTTGGCAAGTATCAATAAAGACAAAATTGAACATGCGCTTGCCCAACTGCTTAGCGGGAATTATGATATCGAAAAGAGGGTCTTGCTCGCTACCTATAAAGGTAATGGGCAGGAACCGGATGGGAGGCAATTAGCTTTTGCTTTAAATGATATTACAATCATTAAAAAAGATAGCTCTGCTATGATAACGGTTCATGCTTATGTAAATAACGAACTGTTAAATGCTTATTGGGCGGATGGACTTATCATCGCGACTCCGACGGGTTCTACTGCATATTCATTGAGCTGCGGTGGGCCAATTGTAATGCCCGGCTCGGGAAACTTTATCATTACACCTATTTCACCTCATAACCTAAATGTCAGACCTATCGTGGTATCAGACAGTAGCACGATCCGTATCGAAGTCGAAAGCAGAAGCGACTCTTTTTTGTTTTCTTATGATTCAACAACTGAAACGGTTAATACCGGGGCAGCGATCCATATACGGAAGGCCGATTATGCTGTTAATCTGATTCGGCTAAAGCAAGAAAGTTTTTTTAGTACCATACGCCATAAACTTTTGTGGGGGCTGGACACGAGGAACTATTAGTGAAAATAGTAACGTAGTTGAGTAAGAAACTTATTAATTAGTCAATATGATAATTACTAATGTGATAATGAGGGTCCAATGCGAACGAAAGCTGACAGCCGGTTAATGAGCCAATGGGGAATAAGTACCGTGCGTAACTAAAACAGACAGTGCCGATTGCTGAAGGCTGAAGATGTCATGGACCACTCAATAACTAATAACCGCTCAATAACTAATAGCTAAAACCTAACCGCTTATATAAAATTTCTCTTATCTTTACCACCTTTATTGAAGATGCATGCACGTTATGCTAAAAAATACATCGCTGCTAGTTGCGGTTATGCTTCTTGTGACAAATGTAGGAAGATCTCAGGACTGGGAGTTTGGGCTTAGTGGGGGCATGTCAGGTTATATGGGAGAATTGAATCCTACTAATCCGCTTAAGTTAAATGACTGGACGCTTGGTTTACTCGTGAGAAAAAACCTAAGCAGAAATTGGGCAGTGCGGTTTAATTTTCTTCGCGCCAATACACAGGGTGATGGAGCTTCCAATTCCAACGAATTTGTAAGACAGCAGCAACTGTATTTTAAATCACCAATATATGAGGCATCGCTAGTAGGTGAGTTTAATTTTTTTAAATTTGAACCGTCGTATGGTCGGGTTTCTTATACTCCTTATCTGTTTGCGGGTATTGGAGGTTTTCATTTTCAGCCAAAGAACTATAATTTTGACGGAGAATTAGTAAATCTACACGATTATCAAACGGAAGGTGTTGATTACAAAAGGTATGCGCTTAGTATTCCCTTTGGCGTAGGGTTTCGTTATAATCTGCGCGGGCCCTGGACAATTGGAGTGGAGTTGGGATATCGCATAGCATTTACCGATTACATAGATGATATAAGTGGAGATTACATAAATGGATTTGATTGGGTGCCGGGAAGAAACAGGTTGGGGGATGAAGAGCTCAATCAACGGCTGTATTTTATTGATCCATCGCAGCAAATGCTCGTGGGAACGCAGCGAGGTGATGGCCGACAAAAAGACACGTATATGTTAGCCACCTTTACGGTAACATATGCGATATTTAGGGCAGGATGTCCTGTTTATATAAAGAAGAATTAGCTTTACGATGACTAATGTTGAACTGATAGATCGCAGTAAGTTGCCGCGACATATAGCCATCATTATGGATGGAAATGGACGCTGGGCAAAAGAACGCGGTAAGTTGAGAGTGTTTGGCCATAAACGTGGTGTGGACTCGGTGCGAGATGTTTTAGAAGGTGCTGTGGAAATCGGTGTGCCTTATTTAACCCTATATACATTTTCTGCTGAAAACTGGAACCGCCCGAAATTGGAGGTGGCCGCCCTTATGGAGTTGTTAGTGTCTTCAATTGGTAAAGAAACAAAACGATTGATGGCAAATGGCGTGAAGCTAAACGCGATCGGAAATCTCGATCTGTTGCCTGCTAAAGCGTTAGCGCACTTGAAACAGTGTATGGAAGAAACGGCGTCCAATACCAAATGTACGTTGACGCTGGCCTTGAGCTACAGTTCCCGCTGGGAGATTGCAGACGCAGCAAAAAAAATAGCACAGTCTGTTCAACAGGGTTTATTGAAAGCTGACGATATCGACGAAGCCTTGTTTGCTCAGCATCTTAATTCTTATCCTCTACCTGATCCCGAACTTATGATCCGCACAAGCGGAGAACAGCGCATCAGTAATTACTTACTATGGCAATTAGCTTACGCTGAATTGTATTTTACCAGTAAATTATGGCCGGATTTTAGAAGGGATGACCTGTATGCCGCTATTGTTGAGTTTCAAAATCGAGAGCGCAGATTCGGCTTAACCAGCGAACAATTAAAATAAGTATTTTAACTTTATATATATCAAAATATCAAAAGCTAACGTTCAAAATTTGAAAAAAAATAGTTTAACAAAAATTAACAACTGTTTATTTTACTTTAGCGGCGATAAATAAATTCAATGAAGCGACTTTTTCTTTTAATAGGTTTTTGTTTGATAGGAGCGCAAATTGCTTCAGCACAACTTCGAGTAGGTAATTCGTCTAGGCAAACGGGTGGGTCTGGCTACCTGAATCCAAAGGATTATATTATTGGAGGTGTTACAATAAGTGGTACTAAGTTTTTAGATAACGATGTATTATTGACGATTTCGAAACTTTCTGTCGGTGATCGTATTGAAGTACCCGGAGAAGCAACTTCCAACGCAATCAAGAACCTATGGTCGCAAGGGCTTTTTGATAATATTGAACTTACCATAGACCAAGTTCGGGGTGATACAGTATTTTTTAATATTGACGTGGTAGAACGACCGCGTTTAACGCGTATCGACCTGGATGGTTTGAGTAAAAGTCAAACAGAGGAGGTTAGAAAGCGACTAAACGAAAATACGGGGAAAATCATTAACGAAAACTTACTGAATACCACCCGAAATACGATTAAACGTTACCTTAGGGAAAAGGGCTATTTATATCCTGATATTAACATTTCGCAAGTAAAAGATACAACAGAAGCAAATAACCAAATTCTAAAAGTCGCAGTTAAGAAAAATAAAAAAGTAAAAGCGAAAGAAATTAACTTCACCGGTAATAAGGAATTTTCCGATGCGAAAATGCATAAATACCTGAAAAAAGTGAAGCAAAAGAGGTGGTGGCGGTTTTGGGGCCCCGGTAAATTTAACTATGAAAAATATGCTGAGGGTAAAGAGGCGCTTATTTCGAAGATGCGCAGTAAAGGTTATCGCGATGCAACCATTGTTCGGGATTCTGTTACCCAGTTGAATCGAAAAAATGTTCGCATTGACATTGATGTGTATGAAGGACCAAAGTATTACTTTGGTGACATAACCTGGTCGGGTAACGCAAAATATACCGACGAAACACTTAGCAAGATCTTAGGGATAGAAAAGGGAGAGGTATTTAGTGAAGAGAAATTGAATACCAAATTGTTAGGCCCATCCAAAACAGGAGCCGATGTTTCTGCCTATTATATGGATGATGGTTATTTGACCTTCCAGGTAGATCCTGTGCAGACAAAAATCTATGGGGATACCATTGATTTGGAGATGCGTATGTATGAAGGACCACAATATGATGTCAATCGGATTGTGCTAAAAGGAAACGACGTGACAAACGATAAAGTGGTTCGGCGTCAATTACAAACGAAACCGGGACAAAAATTCTCCAAGACGAATATCATGCGGGATATCCGTGAAATTGCCACCTTAGGTAATTTTGACGAATCCAAGACTTCACCGGTGCCGAAGCCAAACCCAGCCGATGGAACGGTCGATATTGAATATACGGTGGCTGAAAAACCTTCCGATCAAGTGGAATTGTCTGGAGGTTTCGGAGCGGGACGTATTATCGGTACCTTAGGTTTAACGTTCAATAACTTCTCTACCAAAAATCTATTTAATAAAAAAGCTTGGAAACCGCTTCCTCGTGGAGACGGGCAAAAGCTAAGCTTGAGAGGCCAAACGAGTGGTAAATCGTATCAATCCTATAGCTTCTCTTTTTCTGAGCCTTGGCTAGGAGGGAAGAAACCGATTTATTTTGGTATAAGTGCCTTTACTTCTATGTCGGCCTATGGCGGTTACGATTATTATACCGGCCGCGAGAACGTTACGGAGAGTACCCCCAAAATCCGGATGAACGGTGTAACGGTTAGCTTAGGTAAGCGTTTAAAATGGCCCGACTATTATTTTCAGGTAAACTATTCGTTAAACTTACAACAATATAAGTTGCGTAATTACGATGCTTACTTCCTGTTTAGAAATGGTACATCTTATAATATTAACTTAACGCAAGAGATAAGCCGGAACTCGCTGAGCGATCCGATTTTCCCTACCTCCGGATCGAATTTGCGCTTCACGGTACAAGCAACGCCTCCTTATTCTTTGTTTAATAATATCAATTATCCTACGGCGCCGGATCATATCCGTTATCGTTGGGTAGAATATCACAAATGGAAATTTGATTCGCAGTGGTTTCAAACGGTTGTGGGTAAACTGGTATTTAAAGCTCAAGCTCAATTTGGATTTATTGGCTCTTATAGTAAAGTTACCGGTACCTCGGCCTTTGAGCGCTTTAAGTTAGGGGGCGATGGTATGATGGGCTTCGACTTTCTACAAGGTTCTGAAGTAGTTGCCATGCGCGGTTATGCCAATGGTTATGTGATACCGGAAACGAAAACAAACAGCCAGGATATTCAAATTGCAAGAAACTCCGGTAGCCCGATTTATACACGTTATCAGATGGAGTTGCGTTACCCTGTCATGATGAATGAGCAGGCGAAGGTCTTCTTGCTTGGATTCGCTGACGCGGGTAATACCTGGGATGCCTTTAAAGATTTCAATCCGTTTAAGGTGCGTCGTTCGGTGGGTATAGGCGCGCGCATTTTCCTTCCAATATTTGGTTTATTAGGAATTGATTATGGACATGCCTTCGATCCTATACCGGGGGTTGATAGAAGCCAGTGGCGCCAACCATTCACGTTCAGTATTATGCAACAGATGGGAGGATTTAACTAGTAATAGGACATCAGACGTAAGTAGTAGGATATAGACATAAGAAACAGGATAATGTAAGGGAGTGGAAAAGACGGTGAGACTTGTGCTGATACCTGATACTTTAGTCTTGATACTGATATCTTGATGCCAAAAGAATTGCTAAAAAATGTTAAATTTTATATCTAAAATATAGGAATGGTATTATATTTGGCATTCATTAAGAAAAGATGAGGTCTTTCATCCCGATTAGTCAGGTTAAACCTTGGCTGAAAAGTCGAGTCTGAAAGAACATAAAGAAATGATCATATGAACACTAAAAAAATATTCTTAACGTTAGCTTTTATATTTATTGCCGGCGCTTCTGCATTCGCTCAACGCTTTGCTTATGTAGATAGTGAATACATATTAAAGCACATTCCGGAATATGTTTCTGCGCAGAAGCAACTGGAAGATATGTCCGAAAAATGGCAAAAGGAAGTGGATGCTCGGTACAGCAGCATAGAAAGAATGTATAAGGCTTATCAACAAGATCAGGTGATGTTGAGCGATGAGATGAGAAAGAAAAGAGAGGACGAGATTGTGCAGAAGGAACGTGAGACTAAAGAGTTTCAAAAGAAAATTTTTGGCTTTGAAGGTGATCTGTACAAGGAACGCCTTAAACTAATCAAGCCGATACAAGAGCGTGTTTCCAAAGCCATACAAGCGGTTGCCGAAAGCCAAAATCTAGACGTGGTACTCGATAAAGGAAGTGAAGTGACATTCTTGTACTCTAATCCGAGGTTGGATAAAAGCAATGATGTAATCACTCGCTTGGGTTATAAACCGGAGGCACTTGCAAAATAGAGAATACTTGCTTAAAATTGCACCAATTTTCAAATCCGTAGCTGAGCTTTTGCCTACTACGGATTGTGTTGTGTAAAATGTAATTAACTTAAACAAAAATTATAGACGGCTCTGTTGAGTCAACAAAATTAAAATTGCGAATGAAACATTTATTTAAGTCGGTTTTAGTAGCTGCAGGATTATTTTTAACAGTTGGCGCTGTGAGTGCACAACAAAAAATTGGACACGTGAATTCACAGGAGATTTTGCTTCTAATGCCGGAGTACAAAACAGCCAATCAAACATTGGAAACTTTTGTAGGTACTAAACGTACTGAGATTCAACAAATGGATGCTGAGCGTCAAAAAAAGATCACAGCATTTATGGACAAGCAAAAAACCAGAAGCGAAGCTAATAAAGAAACAGTAGATAAAGAATTGCAAACCTTAAGTACAGAAATCCAGCAGATGGAAGGACGTATGGGAGAGGTGCAGCAGAAGGCAGAACAGGAAGTAGGTGCGAAAAGAGAAGAGGTGTTCCAACCGGTTTTTGAAAAAGCAGAAAAGGCTATTCAAGCGGTGGCAAAGGAAAAAGGTTATGCCTATATCCTAGATATTGCACAACAATCTGTTTTATATTTTGAGGGAGGAGATGATATTAGTGCTGCAGTAAAAACGAAGTTAGGAATCGATCCAAATGCGAAACCGGTAGCACCGGCAGCCACGACGCCTACTACTACCACTCCAGCAACAAAATAAGTGATTTAAAGGTAAAGAAAACCGTTTCTATTTATAGGAACGGTTTTTTTGTTTTATGAGGAGGGTGAGAAGAGAGGAGTAGGGTGTAAGGTATAGGGTGTAAGGTATAGGGGATGAGGTGTAGGGTATAGGGTATAAGGTGTAAGGTATATGGTATAGGGTGTAAGGTATAGGGTATAGGGTATAGGGTATAGGGTATAACGAGTGAGGTATAAGGTGTGATTAGATGCCGGGCCTCAGAAGCTAAACTCTTGAAATCCCTATTATTTAAAAACATTCTAAATAGCTGTGTTTGACAAAGTTTTGACACTGTAACAAGCGTATAGATGTACTTTTGTCGACAGTATAATATAGAGAGGGTAAAGAGACCTTGGAGCATCTTAAAGTAATAGCATTTACACACAAGCACGTTGACCTAAAAGATTTAGGCAATTTGGTTATTTGTAATGAAGAGCTTGAAAGCCGATTGATTAACGTCAAAAACAATTTTGACATCGAAGAGATTTTTTACGTAGGCACATGCAATCGGGTTGAATTCGTTTTTCATGGAAAACATACCTTAACAAGTGAGTTCGTGAAGAACTTTTTGCGTGGATTGAATTTTTGTGTGCCTGATGAACAATTTGATCAATTTCTTAATCAGGTGACTACTTATGAAGGACTGGATGCTTTACATCATTTATTTAGGATGTCCTGTTCTTTGGAGAGTTTAGTTGTCGGAGAAAAGGAAATATTAGCGCAGGTTCGACGAGCTTATGAAAGATGTCGTAAAGGGGGATTAACGGGTGATTTTATGCGCTTAATGATGAACAGTTTGGTGAAGACGGCTAAGGAGGTTTATACGCATACCATGATCTCCCGTAATCCGGTGTCCGTTGTATCATTAGCCTATCGTAAATTAAGAGATCTCAAGTTCACTGATAATCCCCGTATCTTACTAGTAGGCGCAGGTGAAACCAACCAAAATATCTCAAAATACCTACAAAAACATAAATTTTCAAACTTCGTAGTATTCAACCGTACAATGGATAAAGCGGAACGTTTAGCGAAAGAGTTAAATGGCCGAGCCTTTCCATTAAGCGAGTTAAGGCACTATAAGGAAGGATTTGATATACTGATTACCTGTACAGGTTCTACAGAACCCGTTATTACATCGTCTATTTATGCCAGTTTGCTAAATGGGGAGACATCCAAGAAGATAGTCGTTGATTTGGCAATCCCGAACGATGTTTCGGAGGAGGTACTTGCTGAAAACGCAATACACTACATAGAAGTTAGCGGCTTGCAAGCAATTGCGAATAAGAATCTTCAGGAACGTTATAACGAACTTATCCACGCGGAAAGAATTATTGAAAGCAATGTTGCCGAGTTTTTACCTATTTTAAAACAACGAAAGGTAGAAATAGCCATGCGCCAGGTACCCGAAAGAGTGAAGGAAATAAAATCTTTTGCATTGAATACGGTATTTGCTAACGAGCTTAATTCCTTGGATGCCAGTTCCAGAGAGGTTTTGGAAAAGGTTATTAACTATATGGAGAAAAAATATATCAGCGGTCCGATGGTGCTTGCAAAGGAAATATTAATCGCAAAAAGCAAAGAGGCGGCAGAAAATTAGAGGGTAGGGTTTCTTTCTACACATTGCTTTTAGCTTATCACATTATTTTTTTATTTTTATAGCAATTAAAGATGGTTATCTAACAATACACCATCTTTTTTGGCATTTAGTGAAGTGTTTTAGTTGAAGCATCGGACTCTAGCTGCGCTGAATGGATTCAATGAATAGATAGCGGACGAATAAAGGGAGTATTCCAAGGGCGGAATAAAAGTTGAGTTGGGTAATGAGGGTTAGAAAATGGATTATTTACAATTGCAACATATATTATAAAGGTGGACAGAACGCTTATTATTGGAACAAGAGGTAGCGATTTGGCTTTGTGGCAAGCTAACCATGTGAAAGATCGTTTAGCTACAATTGGCGTACAAGCAGAGCTTAAAGTTATTAAAACACAGGGAGATAATATACAGCATCTTCGTTTAGATAAATTAGAAGGCAAGGGTTTTTTTACGAAAGAATTGGAAGAAGAACTGCTTGCTGAAAAAATCGACATTGCCGTACATTCGCACAAAGATCTTCCTACTGCAAATCCACCCGGATTAAGAATTGCAGCGGTATCTGAAAGAGAAGATCCTTCAGAATTATTGATTATTCTGAAAGATTGCGTTGATCTTAAGAAAAGATTATCCGTTAAACATAACGCCATTGTTGGCACTTCCTCCAATCGGCGGAAAGCACAGTTGTTGGCTTTCAGACCGGATTTGGAAATCGAAGATTTACGAGGTAATGTAAATACTCGTTTACAAAAGTTGCGTGATGAAAAATATGATGCTATCATGTTGGCAAAAGCGGGTGTTGAACGTTTGAAATTAGATTTAAGCGAGTTTCATGTGGAAATCATACCTCCAACGGAAATTATTCCGGCTCCCGCTCAGGGAGTTTTAGCTATTCAAATTCGTGAATCCGATCATACATTGTATGAAGTTTTGCAAAAACTGCATCAAAAAGATGTGGCTGAAACTATAGGAGTAGAGCGTAAAGTCCTTAACCTTTTTGAAGGAGGATGTCATATGCCATTAGGTTGTTACTGTCGGAAAACTACAACCGGTTATGAAGTTTGGACTGCAAAAGCTAAAGACGGAGAAAGCTTTCCTACACGTTTATATCTTAAAGCGGAAAGTGCTGCTGGCTTGGCAGAAGAGATTGTAGAGAAATTTGATCCGGATAGAAAATTGCCAAGTTCCGTTTTTATCACCCGTGAACTTGCTGACACCTCTTTTCTGAAGCGGTCCTTGGAACAACATCATATAAAAGTTGAAGGGCGATCGCTCATTAAAATTTTTTC
Organism: Olivibacter sp. 47; assembly: GCF_030372825.1. Taxonomy (NCBI): domain Bacteria; kingdom Pseudomonadati; phylum Bacteroidota; class Sphingobacteriia; order Sphingobacteriales; family Sphingobacteriaceae; genus Olivibacter; species Olivibacter sp. 47. Next base: position 1,331,437 of record NZ_JAUCNR010000001.1, on the reverse strand, counting down.
CATTATAAATACCTTGGATCCATATATACTCAAATATGTTCGATGGGTATTTTTTAGTAGTAAAAATGGAATCGAAAATTTTTTCAAGCTTAAACCGAGACTTAGTAAACATGTGCAATATGCCGTAGTTGGTCGGGGTTCCGAAGAAGCTTTAAGAAGCCATGGGATTATACCTGCGTTCACTGGAGAAGCCGAGGGGATTGAAATGGAAAAAGTGGGAGATGCCTTCGCCCAAGTAGCAGCAGGTTCTACAGTACTATTTCCTCGCGCAAAAGGCTCGCTGCAAACCATTCAAAGTCGGCTAACTGCCGATACGAAGGTTATTGATTTACCGGTTTATGAAACGCGTATTGATGAGCAGGTAGAAGGCTCGGGAGCGGATGTCCTAATCTTTACTAGTCCAACCAATGTTGAAGCCTACTTTAAGGATAACCTGGTAGAGCCGGGGCAGAAAGTGATCAGTATCGGTAACTCTACAGGAAAAAAGCTCGAGGAAATAGGAGTTCAATACACATTGCCTTTCTCACCTGACGAGCTAGGGTTGGCAGAAGCAGTTTTTGCACTGAATTACAGTAAGGGAAAGCCAACGAAAAATGATTCATCAGGAACTGTCACCCCATTGCTATAATATGTTTTGCTACTTCAATCGCACATTTTCATGCTTATCTTTGTAACAAGAAAAATCTCAAAAGCTTCGTGTACGAGCACCTCCCTTTTTCTTTCGAAAATACCTGGTGTTTAGCTTGTAAAGCTACGAGATTTGTCTTGAGAGATTAAGATTAAAAAAAAGAAAATGATTTATCGACAACGTAGATTACGTAAAAATCCAATTGTGAGGGAGATGGTGGCAGAAACTCATCTGTCAAAGGATATGTTTATATATCCTTATTTTATCGTTCCAGGAAATCAAATAAAACATGCCTTGCCCTCCTTACCGGGTATACACCATTTTTCTATTGATAAACTGATAGAGGACGTAGCAATTGGATTGAAACTGGGCGTTAATAAAATCATGCTTTTTGGGGTTGGAGAAGAGAAGAGTGCGGATGCACACACGGCTTATGATCACCATGGGCTGGTTCCTAAAGCCATCAGAGCACTTCGAGAAGCTTTTGGTGAAGATCTATATATTGTAACGGATGTCTGTGTATGTTCTTACACGACACACGGACACTGTGGGATTTTAGAACATGATTATGTTCAGAATGATGCCACCATCGACGTGTTAACAAAAATGTCACTCGCGCATGCGGAGGCCGGGGCGGATATGTTAGCTCCTTCCGATATGATGGACGGCAGAATTAGTGCAATCAGAAAGGCACTGGATGAAAATAACCTGGTAAACGTAGCGATTATGTCGCATGCAACAAAATTTGCTTCCTCTTATTATGGTCCATTCAGGGAAGCAGCAGATTGTGCTCCAAGCAAAGGAGATCGAAAGGCTTATCAGATGGATTTCAGAAATCCTAATGAGGCATTAAGAGAAGCCTTTTTAGATGAGCAAGAGGGCGCTGATGTGCTAATGATTAAACCGGCTTTAGCTTATCTGGATGTTATTAGTAGGATCAAGGATGAAACCACTTTGCCTTTGGCATGCTATAATGTTTCAGGCGAATTTGCAATGGTTAAAGCAGCTGCGCAAAACGGCTGGATAGACGAGCAAAAAATTGTAATGGAAACCATGTATGCTTTTGCTCGTGCGGGTGCTCGTATAATTACCACTTATCATATTAGAGATATGGTAGAGCAGCAGTGGATTTAATGGAATGTTGAGTAGTTAAATAGGGAAGTAGTTAAGTGGTTAAGAATGATGAATACCCCACTTAACGTTTTAACGACTCTACTACTTAACGTCTAGACAACTCAACTACTTAACGTTTCAACAAATAACGAACATGTTAGATTCCATAAAAAAAATGTTTTCGGGAAATGAGGAAGAGGTACGGGTGGCCGGGTCTAAAGCAGACATATCGCGCGAGAAGTCTGCAATTTTGTTTGAGAAAGCAAAAAAGTACTTTCCGGGTGGCGTAAATTCGCCTGTGCGGGCTTTTAAATCGGTATACGGCACGCCTTTATTCATTGAGAAAGGCGATGGATGTTTTTTGTGGGACGCTGATGGAAATCAGTTTATAGATTTCTGTTGCTCTTGGGGTCCGCTTATTCTTGGCCATAATCATCCCAAAATAAGGGAAGCCGTCATTTCTACACTCCAGCATGGGCTGAGTTTCGGAGCACCAACAGCCTTGGAAAATGAATTAGCGGAGTTAATTCTAAAAAATAATAAATATATCCAAAAGCTACGATTTGTCAGTTCCGGTACAGAGGCTGTTATGTCGGCCATCCGTTTGGCTAGGGGCTATACCAAAAGGGATAAGATCATTAAATTTGAGGGCTGTTACCATGGGCATTCGGATTCTTTATTGGTAAAAGCTGGCTCTGGATTGGTAACTTTTGGTGAGACTTCCTCTTTAGGTGTGCCTAAAGCATTTGCCGATGAAACAGTGGTAATCGGCTTGAACGATAAAGAGGCTTTGGAACGTGCTTTTGCTGAATTTAAAGAAGAAATTGCAGCTGTTATTATTGAGGGAATCCCTGCAAATAACGGCTTATTGATGCAGAATAAAGAATATATCGAATTTCTGCGTAAGATAACAAGCGATCACGGGAGTTTACTTATTTTTGATGAAGTGATTACCGGTTTTCGTCTGGGATTTGAAGGCGCAGCGGCTTATTACGACGTGCATCCGGATATTATAACCTACGGAAAAATAATTGGGGGAGGGATGCCTGTTGGCGCTTATGGATCCTCGGAGGAAATTATGGGTTATATTTCACCGGACGGTGGCGTTTACCAGGCAGGCACCTTATCCGGCAATCCGGTTGCGATGGCTGCGGGGATTGCACAGCTAAGCGAACTGAATAAACCCGGATTTTATAAAGAATTAAATAAGAAGGCAGCTGAATTTTCAGCTTCCATACAACGATATGCAAGCGCAAAAAATTATAAGGTACGTGTGTTTAACGTAGGGTCTATATTTTGGATTGCCTTTACTGATAAAGATAATATCCAGGCCGCATCTGATATTGAAGCAGAAAGCATGGATAAATATAAGGTAATGCATCGGGAATTGCTGAATAGAGGTGTCTACCTCGGACCTTCGGGCTATGAGGTTGGTTTTGTTTCGGCTGCCCATTCGAAAATAGAACTAGAGAAAGCGAAAAGGGCTATATTTGAAAGCTTGGATGTGGTGTTTAAGTAGGTGTTAGGACTTAGGTATTAGCTTTTAGCTTATAAGCTTGAATTAGCTAACAACTAACAACTAACAACTAACAACTAATTAGGTATGCGAAAGCCATTGTTTTTATTTTATTTTCTTGTCTTCTATGCAATAGCGCAGATTGTATGGTGGGGAATGCTTTTAATGGAACTGGAGCCATTACGAAAAGGCATGGTGATAGGTGAGGGGTTTATTTTTATGACCATCTTTTTGGTGGGTGCTATTAAGCTGAAAAGAGCTTTCGTACACGAGCATAAAACACATAAACAACAACATAACTTTCTTCTTTCCGTTACACACGAGCTAAAGTCGCCCTTAGCTTCAATTAAATTGTATATACAAACCATATTAAAACGTGATCTGAATAAAGAGCAACGGGATCAATTCCTATCAAATTCTCTAAAAGATATTGAGCGTCTAGACGATTTAGTGGAAAATGTGCTGCTAGCAACTAAACTGGAAAGTGTAGGCAAAAGTATTCCAAAAGAGGAATTTGATTTTTCTGAGCTGACCGGACGAATAGCTGATCGATTGCAGGTACATTCCTGCACCTCCCAGATTATTAAAACGGATATTCAGCCAAACATTTTTTTTGTCGGTGATAAGCTGGCTATCACTTCAGTTGTCACCAATTTAATTGAGAATGCTATCAAATATTCGCCACCGTGTGCACATGTTAATGTGCGACTGTATAAACAAGATGGGCAGATACGGTTCTCAGTGGCTGATTTAGGAATAGGCATTAATGATGAGGAAAAAAAACGTATTTTTAATAAATTTTATCGTGTAGGGAGTGAAGATACCCGTAAAACTAAAGGTACGGGATTAGGGTTATACATTGTAAAATCGGTATTAGATAAACACAACGCCCAAATTAAAGTATTAAATAACACTCCTACAGGGAGCATTTTTGATGTAACATTTAATTGATTATGCAAGCAAAACAACGCATACTTCTCGTAGAAGATGAAGAGCACTTGCTCGAAGCCATCAAGTTGAATCTTGAATTGGAAGGATATAAAGTAACTACTGCTACAGATGGAAAAAAGGCACTTAAAAAGTTCAAGGAAGAACGATTTAATTTGATCATCCTTGATGTCATGATACCGGAAATTGATGGATTCCAAGTTGCTGAGACTATTCGACTGGAAAATACAGAAGTGCCCATTATGTTCCTCACGGCCAAGAATACAAGCGAAGATCGTATTACCGGTTTAAAAAAAGGTGCTGATGATTATCTAGTTAAACCTTTTAACCTGGAAGAACTTATCCTGCGAGTGGGCAATTTAGTGAGAAGAGGCATGAAAGGTGATGACCTGAAAGAGTTAAATTCTTATCAAATCGGCGACAAAACGATTTATTTCAACTCGTTCGAGTTACACCACGCCGACGGAACGATTACCGCTTTAACAAAAAAAGAAACGATGCTCCTTAAGTTATTAATCGAGCGAAGAAATGAAGCCGTTTCCCGCGAGCAAATTTTAGAAACCGTTTGGAATTACGATGTGTATCCTTCAACACGCACCATCGATAACTTTATTTTGACCTTCCGTAAGTATTTTGAGCCAGATCAGAAAAACCCGATCTATTTCCACTCGATCAGAGGTGTTGGTTATAAGTTTACCGATAACAAGACACATTAGCCTATGATGACTTCAAAAGCTCGACTAGGTGTTATCGTGCTTGCTTTATTGCTATTAGCCTATACGGTGTATGCAAAGACATACCAATTGACAGCCTTAATGGTTTGTTTGATCGGCTATACGATATGGAGTTACTATAGAGAAGGTACTGTACTCTTGGCTTCTGAGGCTTTTAAGAAGAAACAATATGATTTAGCGCGTAACCTTTTGGCCGATATCAAGAATCCTGATCATCTGCGGAAGAGGAGACGAAATTACTATGAATTTATCAGCGGTAGCTTGGATCTGCAATTACTTAATTATGATAGCGCGGAAAGACATTTCCAAATTGCCAGTAGATTGCCTTTTCGACGGAAAAGTGATAAGGCACTGATTTTTGTAAACCTGGCGAATATCAACTTAATGAAGAAAGACTATGATCGGGTGAAGACGTATCTGGAAAAGGTGAAGGAATTGGAAGTGAGTAGTCGAATTGCCCAGATTGTAAATAGAATAGAAAACGAAATACCAAAATAACGTGACCACAGCTATAAAAGATAGTTTATTTATCAGAGCTGCTTTTTCGCAGCCAACAGAACGCCCCCCGGTATGGATGATGCGGCAAGCGGGCAGATTTATGAAAGAATACTGGGATATAAAAAATAAATATTCTTTCTTGGAAATGTGTAAGACGCCTGAAATAGCGGCGGATGTAACCATGCTGCCTGTCGATTTGTTGGGAATTGATGCAGCTATTCTTTTTTCAGATATATTGGTAACGGCGGAAGCGATGGGCGGTGAATTGAGTTTTACGCAGGGAGTGGGGCCTAAATTTGCAAATCCGGTACGAAATGAAAGCGATATCGATGCCTTGCAAACCGACGTCGCGGATAAACTACAATATGTAGCTGATGCTATTCAGGTTATCCAACAACGACTTAATGGAGCAATTCCTTTAATAGGCTTTGCCGGGGCCCCTTTTACGGTTCTAAGTTATTTAATCGAGGGTGGATCATCCAAAGATTTTAAGCTTACTAAGCTTTTTTTGAACAACCAGCCGGAATTAGCCCACAAATTATTAAAGAAGATTGCTGATGTGACGGTTACTTATCTGAACATGCAGATAAAGGCCGGAGTGAATGCGTTGCAGCTATTTGACAGTTGGGCACTTGCATTATCATGGGATGATTATAGCGAATTTTCTCACCAATATAATGCTGGAATTATTGCGCAACTTGATCGAAAAGATATACCGGTTATTTCTTTCTGTAAGGGAAGTTCGGTGTTTGCACCACTTATGGCCGAGGCGAAACCAGATGTGATCTCGGTCGACTGGAACGCAGACTTGAAACAAATAAAAAACAATTTGCCGAAAGGAATAGCCGTACAGGGTAACTTAGATCCCTTTATCTTATATGCTGACAAAGCGGTAATAAAGAAAAAAATTTTACATCTCTTCGAACGTATGCGTGGTGAAGAAGGTTTTATCTTCAATTTAGGACATGGCATCATGCCGGATATTCCTTTTGATAACGTAAAGTATGCAATTGATGTAGTAAAGGAGTTTAGGTATTAAGTTTTTTGTTGTCTGTTGTTGGTTATTTGTTATTCGTCCTAGATTTGATATTCTGGTTTAATCATTATCATAAAAGACATACATTTCTAACAACTAATAACTAACAACTAATAACGGAAAAATGTATTTATACGCAAAGGCTGTACATATTATCTTTGTTGTCTGCTGGATGGCGGGCCTATTTTATATGGTCAGGCTATTTATTTACCATACAGAAGCAAAACAGCAGTCTGAAAATGAGTACCGCATTTTACATAAGCAGTTCGTTTTGATGGAACGCAAGTTGTGGTGGATTATCGCTACTCCATCTATGTATTTAACCATTATTGCTGCAGCGGTGATGATGCACCTGAATCCGGCTTGGTGGTCTCAACCGTGGATGCATGTCAAACTTACTTTTGTTTTAGGATTGATTGTCTATCATTTTATTTGCCAACGAATTATGTTTCAGCTGGCGGGAGAAACGAGCAAGTGGACCTCCATTAAACTTAGATTATGGAATGAATTAGCAACGGTTTTATTATTTGCTATCGTTTTTACGGTGGTGCTAAAAAGCGCTATAAACTGGATATATGGCGTGGTAGGTCTGGTACTATTTGCTGTCATGCTGATGATAGCTGTTAAGATCTACAAGAAGATACGGGAAAAGAGCAATTAGCCTATTGGCTAATTGCTGCTATTTTTCTTTCGAGCATGGCGTACTGGTTACCTAAGTATTTTTCCATATCCATCTGTTTGTATTTTTTGGAATTGTCTAGCATAGCATTCAAGAGGCCCATGCCTAAGCGAATATTACGTTCGTCTATAACATTTGGTTTATCTTTTGCGATTGCTAAATTATAATTGAGCTGCTCTATAATATAGTCGCCATTTCTTTTCATAAGCTCATTTGCTTTATTTTTTCGTTTACTTCATATAAGGTATCCGATATAAAATAATAGTCAACCGCTTGATTCATACTTAAAACCTGTTTTGGAAGTACCTCTAGACACTTATTGACGACATCTTTGGCTTTTGCTTTTTGATCAACTTCCAGGAGCTCTCGAGATAAAATATTAAAATTGTTCGTGTATTGCGGAACGATGTTCCGGGTAAGGGGATCTAAGTAATTTAACTTATTCACATTCGCCCAGTTATATCGATGCATCAAGTTATGATACATAGCCCACCTATTGGTGTGCTGCGTATCGACCGGAGCCTTGGCAGTTGCTTTGGTGTTGGTTTTAGCTAAGTCTACCGGCATTAATCGGTATAACAGTCCTTCGTTTACGAGGTATTTGTCCAATCCCAGGGTTTCACTTGGTGGAATTTTGACAAAATAAATGGGACGCTTCCACGCATTATTTTTCAAAAGATCCAAAATTGCTAAGTCACCACGGGTGATATAGTTACGATTGAAATCCCATTCCATGCTATCGGTTATGAAGTCTTGCCAAGCTTTTGGTACCACCTTGTTTTTCATTACATTCTTCTTACTTACATCAGCTTCATCTTCTTGGTAGGTAGAAAATTTTCTCCGGTGCGATCAGATTTGTCGTCGGGATGGTCCGACAACATAATGTCTAATAAATCTTTAATTTCCACCGGCTTGTCAATATGGTAATCCTCGTATACCAGATAGTCCCTTACACCTTTATCTACTTTTGCGGGTTCGATGTCTATAGGCAAGGGCGCTGAATTGTTGATCCTTTTGCGCATCTGCTTTAAATACCAATCAGAATTCAGATAGCCAATATTAACGATCCTGACATCCGGACGAATTCCTTCTACCTCTTGTGCATACCAAATAGGGAAGGTGTCGTTATCACCATAAGTAAATAAAATGGCATTTGGTTCACAAGATGCAAGATAATTGCGCGCATATAGATCTCTAGTTGTATACTTTTCCGATCGATCGTGATCATCCCAGCCCTGGTATAATAATAAAAACGGAACGGCGAGTAGACAGAGGAGCGTTGTTGAGAAAACCAACGATCGTTTCTTAGCTAGACTAGTCAATGCAATAACGCCAAGGCCAATCCAGATAGCGAAAGCGTAGAAAGCCCCTACATAAGCATAATCACGTTCGCGTGGTTGCAGAGGTGTGTCGTTTAAATAAAGAACGATTGCCAATCCAGTGAAAAAGAAAAGAAGCAATACGATACTCATATCTTTTCTATTATGCTGATAGTGCCACCCTAAACCAATTAAGCCCAGTAGTAGTGGAAGAAAATAAAAGTGATTGCGAGACGGATCTTGCTTAACAGATGACGGTAAATCATATTGGCCTCCTAAACGCATATGATCGATCGCTTTAATTCCGCTCAGCCAATTTCCATCCGTAAGATTGCCGAATTGTCCCGATTCGTCGTTTTGCCTTCCAACAAAATTCCACATAAAATAACGCCAGAACATAACGCCTGCTTGATAGCTTGTGAAAAACTGCAAATTGCTCCAAAACGTTGGACGTTCATTTTCTGCTAAACGAAGCCAATGTTTGTAAAAATCGCTATCCTTTTGGCTGTGCACGCGTGGGAATAATGTCGTGCGATCATAGGTATATTCTGATTTATGTCCTACAATGGTGTATTTCTCGGCGTCTTTTCTATAAATCGGTGCTCCGTTTTCTACGGCGATCGGGTTGGAATCAAAATACTGACCTACGATTAATGGGCTGCGAGGGTATTGATCACGCGTTACGTATTCTAGGAAGGAGAAAATGTTGTCGGGATGATTATTATTGAGCGAAGGATTGGCTGTCCCTCTAACAAATACCATAACGAAGGAGCTATATCCAAAGAGCACAAAGCAAAAACAAAGTAGTATCAAATTTAGTTGAGCCTTATTGTATTTAATGGAATAGCGAATGCCAAGAATGATTGCTGTAACCAATAATATAATAAAGGTGAAGATGCCACTTCCGAACCCAAGTCCTAAGGTGTTGACGAAGAAAACATCAAATTGTGCGACCGCTTTAATTAAATATTGTATGACACCCCATAAAATAGCGCCTAGTAGAAGAAAGCTAATACCGAGCTGTTTAATAATTCCTCTTGTCGTAATTTGCTTTGCGTTCTTGAAGTAAATTACCAGGGTAAGTACGGGAATAGTTAATAAGTTTAGTAAATGTACTCCGATGGATAGCCCAATAATATAGGCGATTAAGACAATCCACTTTGATGACCTTACTTCATGTGCGTGGTTTTCCCACTTCAAAATAAGCCAGAACAAAATCGCCGTGCATAAAGAAGACAAAGCATATACTTCGCTTTCCACCGCCGAAAACCAGAAGCTGTCTGAAAAAGCAAAGGCCAGAGAACCTACTATACCAGCTCCTAAAAGCTTGACTGTGATTAGCAGAGATAGTGAATGGTCTTCAGTAACAAGTATTTTTTTCGCCAATGAGGTAATAGTCCAGAACAAGAACAACACCGTAAGGCCGCTGCAAACAGCAGAACCTGTATTCATCCAGTAAGCCAGTGATGTTTTGTCGCCCAATGCAAGGTTGGAAAAAATATTTTGCAACATTAGGAAGAGGGGTGCTCCAGGCTGGTGTACAATCTCCAGTTTATAAGCAGCGGCGATAAATTCGCCACAATCCCAAAAACTAACGGTTGGCTCTTTAGTAAGAAAGTAGATGAAGGTCGCAATAAATGCGCATAGCCAACCAATAAGATCGTTCAACTTTTTGTAGGTCTTCTCCATAATAAGGCGTTTTGTTAGCTAAAATTAACGGAGAAAATGTTAAAAGTGTCGGGCGAAATGTTAAATATATGAATGTATACGTTTTTGTTACGATAACGTCTCTTTGATTCGTTGTGGAAGGCTGTTATAAACGAGTTCGTAACTATGGTCGATGAGTTCTGTAAGCTGCTTAAAGGAGAGCTCCCCGTTTGCTTGTACTGTGCTCCAGTGTTTTTTATTCATATGATAACCGGGAAGAACACTTGAGGGATACTGTTCTCGTAACTCAATAGCTCGTTCGGGATCACATTTTACGTTAAAAGATAATGGTTGTGCATCAAGGCCAGTCAAAAGAAAGACTTTTTCTCCGACTTTAAAAACTAGCGTGTCCGGACCAAAGGGGAATCCTTCCGTCACTCCTCTTTTGCTTAGGCAATATGTCCTTAGTTCTTCGATGTTCATTTTTTTAAGTAAAAATTCAAAATTCAAAATTCAAAATTCAAAATTCAAAATTCAAAATTCAAAAATTTAGGTTAACACCTAACACCTAACACCTAATAACCAATAACTAATACAATATCGTAAACTTCATATCCAGCGGGTTGAAGAATTTGAGTAGATCGTTTATGAGCTCGTCACCGTATTTCACATAGAGTAATCCAAAATTCTCCACCCGCTCTTGAAGTCCACCATTTGGAAAAAATTTCTCCTTTATTTTGTCTATCTGTGATACAGCGTCTTCAAAGTTCAGTTTATCTGCTTTAACAAATTTCTTTTCGAGGTTATTGATTGCTTTACATAACCTGGTTTTTATAGCCTCTGCACTGGGACGTAAGGTAGGATCAATCTTAGTGGCTCTTTCTTTAATACGTTCAAATATAGCTTCCATCTCAAGCCACTCATCATTAAATTAAGGCGATGTTTTGAGTGTATACGTACATATTCTCTTTTTAACTCGTTTGCGTCACGAAAGAGACTTTTAAATGTTAAATTGAGCCTAAAAATTTTATAGTCGAGATGCTCATTAGATACGATTGCAGAGTTACGAGGAAGTAGAATGGGAAAGTCCACCTTATAATGATCGAAATTACTCTTTAATTGCAACCAGTACACAATTTCTGCACCGCCGCCGATATAACAGAGATTAGGCAAAACAACTTCCTGATAGAGCGGCCGCATCACCACGTTTGGGCTGAAACGCTCAGGGTGGTTTTCAATTTCTTTTACTAATTCTTCCTTTGAGAAAAATAAATTATGGTGCAATACCTCAAAATCGCCTGATGTTGTTTGAACGATCCGTTCCCGGTACTCTTCCGTCAAGTAAAAAAAATTAATCTCTCGGGCATGAACTTGCGTTTCGAAACCAGCTTTCTCTAAGGCTTCCGTTGTACGTGTAATATTGTGGTAACTACGTTGTTCTAGAATATCTTCTTTGATATAGGGAGCGAAAAGCGTTTTTAAGTCGCGATGATCAGCATCCATTACAACCAGCCCGTGTTTTCCGAACAAACCGTTCACTAAATAGCGGGTAGCGTCAGCCAAGTTGGTATGTTGCAAGTACGCTTCTTCAACCAGCCTGGCTAGCTTATCTGAATTGTGACTTAAGCCAAGTAATTTTTGGTATTTCTTCACGGTACGTGCCATGGATAGTGTTTCCATTCGACCCGTAGCAGCCTGAGCAGGGATGTCCCATTTAATCAATTCGCCCTGCAATTGGGTGTGGTTAATCTCAGCGAAGTCGTGGTCTTCTGTCGCCATCCAATAAATAGGAACAAAATGGTAGTCAGGGAACTTTTCTTTTAATTGCTTGCACAACTTGATCGTACTGACAATTTTGAAAATAAAGTACAAAGGACCGGTGAAAATGTTTAGCTGATGTCCGGTGGTTATCGTGAAAGTGTTCGCTTCTTCCAGTAGGTTGATGTTGTTTTTAACTTCTAATGGAAGATTGTGGAAAGCGCTATATTGATCTCTGAGTGTATTTACCAATACCTTGCGGTTAGTCCGATTCGCTTTCTTCTGATTAATTTGCTTTTCAAAACCGGCAATATCCGGACTGTTGCCCAAGAAGGGTGTTAGTTTTTTATCTTGTGCTATATACGCTAAGAGCGTTTCGGAAAAACTATTGGTATCGCTGTAATTAATATAACTTGCTTTCATGTTTTATATAGGCTTTCAGCAATCAGCCGTCGGCAATCACATAATATAGCTACAATAATAACTTATAAAACCGATTGTTTTCGTCCTTTTATCGTCAATTTAATAAATCCTTAGGATTTGACGGTTCCGTAAAGATCAAAGTCCTCAGCTCTATCGATGTGAACATCAACAAATCTCCCCACAGCCGCATAATTGTTATTTGCTGCAATCAATACTTCGTTGTCTACTTCCGGCGAGTCATATTCTGTGCGGCCAATGAAATATCCCTCTTCTACTCGGTCGATCAGGACCTTATACGTATTTCCGACTTTCTCTTGGTTAATTTCGTAAGATATACCCTGTTGAATTTCCATAATTTGCTCCACTCGCGATTCCTTTTCTTCCTGAGGTACATCATCAACTAAAGAGAAAGCATGCGTTTTTTTCCTCATGAGAGTAGGTAAAGCATCCTAAACGATCGAATCGAGTACGTTCGACCCATTCCATCATTTCAGCAAAATCTTGTTCTGTTTCTCCCGGGTAGCCACAGATTAACGTGGTACGAAGCGCAATATTCGGTACTTTGTCGCGAATTGCATTTACCAAGTCGATCGTTTTTTGTTTGGTAATTCCCCTGCGCATGGATTTTAGCATATTATCAGCAATGTGTTGCAAAGGCATATCTAAGTAATTGCAAATATTTTGCCTTTCATTCATCACATCCAATACATCCATCGGAAAACCTGACGGATAGGCGTATTGTAAACGTATCCATTCAATACCTTCCACATCGGATAAGTTTCTTAAGAGATCCGCTAAGTTTCTTTTTCCGTATAAGTCCAAACCATAATAGGTCAAATCTTGCGCGATTAGTATAAGCTCTTTTGTGCCGTTTTTTGCCAGGTGTTTCGCTTCGCTAACTAAATCCTCGATGGGTTTCGATATATGTTTTCCACGCATTAAAGGAATAGCACAAAAGGAGCAGGGGCGATTACAACCTTCGGCGATTTTAAAATAGGCATAATGCGAAGGGGTTGTTAACATCCGCTCACCCAATAGCTCGTGCTTATAATCGGCGCCTACACTTGCTAATAGCTGCTGTAAATCGTTGGTTCCGAAATAGGCATCCACATTCGGGATTTCCGTTTCCAGTTCAGGTTTATACCGTTCTGACAAGCAGCCCGTTACAATCACTTTTTCCAGCTTGCCTTCTTCCTTCAACGCACTGTATTGCAGAATGGTATCGATAGATTCTTGTTTGGCATTATCGATAAATCCACAAGTATTGATAACGACAATGTCGTTTTTAGAAATATTATTAGCCTCATGGACAACTTCCATCTGATTACCACGAAGTTGCCCCATAAGCACTTCACTATCGTGAATGTTTTTTGAACAACCCAGTGTGATGACATTGACACGTGGTTTCGATGGTAAGTTGTTTATTTTTTTTGTTCTCATTCTTCTACTATCCCTATTTAAAAAGGGAATCCACAAATTCTTTTTTATTAAATAATTGCAAATCGTTTATTCCTTCGCCGACACCGATGTATTTTACGGGTATTTTAAATTGATCCGAAATCCCGATGACAACGCCGCCTTTGGCGGTTCCATCAAGTTTTGTCAATGCTAATGCGTTGACATCAGTTGCTTGGGTAAATTGTTTGCATTGTTCGATGGCATTTTGCCCGGTGGATGCGTCAAGTACAAGTAGTATTTCGTGCGGTGCACCCGGTACCACTTTTTTCATCACGTTTTTGATCTTCGTCAGCTCATTCATTAAGGCAAGCTTATTATGCAAACGCCCGGCAGTATCAATAATAGCGACATCCTCTTGATTTGCTACCGCTGATTGGATGGTGTCAAAAGCCACGGAAGCGGGATCAGAGCCCATGGCCTGTGCAACGACGCGAACGCCCACTCTTTCTCCCCACAGTTTTATTTGATCGACTGCGGCCGCCCTAAAGGTATCGGCAGCACCCAAAACGACCTTATTCCCTGCTTGTTTCAGTTTATGTGCGAGTTTTCCAATGGTTGTAGTTTTACCAACACCATTTACACCAACAACCATAATAACATAAGGCTTATGGTTGCCGTATTCAAAATTCTCGAAATCGTTGCTGTTGTTTTCGGCTAATAACTCTTGTATTTCTTCCCGTAGAATTCCGTTTAGTTCCGAAGTATTGATGTATTTATCGCGGGCTACCCGGTCTTCAATGCGCTCGATTATTTTCAAGGTGGTGGTAACACCTACATCTGAGGTAACTAGCACTTCTTCCAGATCGTCCAATACTTCTTCATCAACGGTTGATTTCCCTACCACTGCTTTTGTGATTTTCGTAAAGAAACCCTCCTTGGTTTTTTCTAAGCCTTTATCCAGCGCTTCCTGCGCTTCCGGGGTCTGCTCTTTCTTCTTGAAAAAATCGAATAATCCCATAATATTAAGATGCCAGAATCTAGTTTTTGTTGGTAAAGGTACTAAATTGACCGTAATTTATTGTTTGCTCAGTATCAAGATCTCAGCTTTCCGCTAAATGGTGATGACGTGCCGGCCAATAGCCCATCATTGATGAAGGACGGTAACAAAAAAAGCCCTTCCAATATGCTATCGGAACGGCTTTTTAATTTCTCAACTTAATAAATTAAGCGTTGCTTTCGGCAACAATCTCTTTTGCAGCTTCCACTGCATCCTTGATATGATCGTTGTGAGCAATTAATTCTTTAAAAGTATAAGCACCTGTTTTCGGTGATCTAACCGCAGTAATTACTTTCGTGTAATCTTTACCTTTACCGGTTTTAAGGGTTGCAACGGTTTTCTTAGCCATTTTCTTTTATTTTTATGCTCTTTCGAGCTGTTGTTATCAAAGATTTATTTAATCTCTTTATGAACGGTTACTTTTTTAAGTACAGGGTTGTATTTTTTCAACTCTAAGCGTTCAGTAGTGTTTTTCTTATTCTTGGTGGAAATATAACGAGACATTCCCGGTAAACCACTTTCTTTATGTTCAGTGCACTCTAAGATTACTTGAACTCTATTACCTTTTTTAGCCATTGTTATTTGTCTTAATGCCGCAATTCTGCGGGATATTTTTTAACAGGATCGATAGATCACTATGCGTGATAACGTAGGAACTAAACGTATCCTTTTTTTATGAACTTATTAATAACTGCAGTATACCATTTTTGTTGATGGTTTTGATTGCAGAAGTTGAAACTTTCAACGTAATCCAACGGTTTTCTTCCGGGATAAAGAACCTTTTAGTTTGAAGGTTTGGGTAAAATTTACGTTTGGTTTTAACGTTTGAGTTAGAAACGTTATATCCATTCATTGCTGCTTTACCGGTTAAATCACAAATTCTTGACATGACTATATGATGTTCGTTCTATTTTAAAAAACAATTTTCTCAAAGAGTTTGCAAATATCTGAAAATGTTTTTCTTATGCAAGTGTTTTTTAAAGGATTATAAAAAAAGCAGTTCATCATTGCCACCGTCCAAATAGATGATTGCATTAGGATATGAAGAGATTCGTCGGCTACCCGTATTTTATAGGTATTAGCACCATAGCTATCATACGGTAGCGTGAAGTTATTGAATAAAATCCAAATATTCAACAGATTGATAATGTCGCCTGCTAACTATTTTCTGCCTTACATAAAAAGATACATAAATAATCGCTATGAAGTTCAGTAATCGAACAACACGATCCTGTTTACGCCGATAAATTCTAAACAAAAAAACGCTTACTGAAAGTAATTATTTCCGGTATTATTATTACTTTGCGAAAGGGCAATGCCTAGGAAATAAAACCTTATTTTAAACCATTATTGAATTATGAACGAACCGTTATCGGTTAAACCGACTACTACCAAAGGCTTATGGAAAGTTATTGGAGCCTCTTCACTGGGAACACTTATCGAATGGTATGATTTTTACATCTTTGGCAGTTTGGCCGTTATTATCTCGACGAAATTTTTTCCGGCAGATAATCCAACGGCGGCTTTCCTATCGACATTAGCGACCTTTGCAGCGGGGTTTGTTGTCAGACCTTTCGGGGCTCTCTTTTTTGGTAGGTTAGGCGATATGATCGGTAGGAAGTATACCTTTATGGTAACACTGCTGGTGATGGGCTTATCGACCGTGGCTATTGGATTAATCCCCGAATATAAAACCATTGGATTTTTAGCCCCCATTTTAATTTTACTACTTAGACTTTTACAGGGTTTGGCACTTGGCGGTGAGTATGGTGGAGCAGCTACTTATGTCGCGGAACATGCCGAGCCACATCGGAGGGGAGAAAGGACATCCTGGATACAGACAACAGCTTCTTTCGGCTTATTTATTTCCCTTGCTGTTATTTTGCTAACCCGCAAATGCATGTCCAATGAAGCGTTTATGGACTGGGGCTGGCGGATACCCTTTTTGATCTCGATATTAATGGTTATTGTGAGCTACTTTATCCGAAAGAATATGGATGAATCGCCCTTATTCAAAAAGGTAAAGGCGGAAGGTAAAACTTCTAAAAACCCACTTAAAGAGTCTTTTGGTCACCGATACAACTTTAAATTTGTGCTTTTGGCGCTGTTTGGAGCAGCGATGGGGCAGGGTGTGGTATTTTATACCGGACAATTTTATACACTTTCATTTTTGCAAAGAGTTTGCCACGTCGATTTTGACCAAACAAACTATATATTAGGTATCGCTATTTTTTTAGGTACAGGACTCTTTATCTTTTTTGGTTGGTTATCCGATAAAATTGGTCGAAAGATTGTAATGATGACCGGGATGCTACTGGCTATTCTTACCTATCGGCCAATTTTCGATAAATTGTATCAGTTAGCAGATGTAGGGGAAAAAAAGGAACAAATAGATGCGTTGAAAAATACAATGAAGAGAGAGCCTGTACCGGATGGGGATTTCGGCGCAAAAGAGAGGTTGGTTACTACAATACACAGAGTGTATGAGGATGGCACACAGAAGGATGAAATTAGCAGACAGTACGTGGATCCTATCGATGGCCATATTATTCATCGAGAGGATGTTGTTTCTATTAAATTGGTCACAAAGGATATGTGGATAGCGATTGGACTCATATTTTTGCAGGTTTTATATGTTACCATGGTATATGGTCCAATCGCTGCCTTTTTGGTGGAGATGTTTCCTGTAAAAATCCGCTATACCTCCATGTCTTTACCTTATCATATAGGAAATGGTGTTTTTGGTGGATTGATGCCTACTGTCGCGACTTATCTGGTTGCGAAAGCTCAATCTGCTAACGATGCTGCGCAGGCAGCCGGAAAAGCATTGCCTTTTGACAAACCGTATTTAGAAGGACTTTGGTATCCTATTATTATCATAGGAGTGAGCTTCCTTATTGGGATTGTCTATTTATCGAATAAAAAGACCGAGTAGTTGTTTTTGTTAATCTAATTAGCTATGCGTTACATAAAAAAATATTTAGGTGTTCTTTGGATCGTGCTTGCCGTTGTTTCGGGCTATTATTTAATAGTAAGTCAGGCTATCCCCCAATTTCAAAGTGAAAAACCCGAAGACTTGGTGCCGGCGATTGTTTATACCTTTGTGTTAATGCCGATTATAAGTGGTGGATTGCTTGTGTTCGGATGGTACGCCTTACTCGGAGAGTACGACGATTAGTCGGCTCGTTTTTCCCTTTTCTGTTATTTCAAAATGTGCTTGGCTGAATATAAATAATAATTGGCCGAATCGGATAACTGCTTGATTAAATTGTACATAGTCCCTTGGAAAGGGCAACAAAGATTATTAACTTGGGTGCAAAAAATCAAATATATTTAAAAAGCTAACCGTTTAGAATGCAAAAGGTAGTTCCTGATTCTTTCCATTCTAATCACGCACTAAGGGAATAAACGATAAACTAAACTAAATTAATAACCAATGAATTTAAAAGTTAGGTCATTTGAGGATTACAAGGAAACGTACAAAAAGAGCGTCGAGCGGCCGGAGGAATTTTGGTCAGGCATAGCAGAAGAGTTTAAATGGCGTAAAAAGTGGGATAAAGTATTAAGCTGGGATTTTAAAGGTCCGGATGTTAGGTGGTTTGAAGGTGGGAAATTGAATATTACCGAGAACTGTTTGGATCGTCATATCCAAGAGTTGGGAGATAAACCCGCTATTATTTGGGAACCGAACGATCCGAACGAAAATTATCGTATATTAAGTTATAAACAATTACTTTTCAATGTTGAGCAGTTTGCCAACGTATTAAAAAACAACGACATTGTTAAGGGCGATCGCGTCTGTATCTACCTCCCTATGGTGCCTGAGCTAGCAATTGCCGTATTGGCGTGTGCTCGTATTGGAGCAGTTCATTCGGTTGTTTTTGGTGGATTTTCTGCTCAATCTATTGCTGATCGGATCAATGATGCGCAATGTAAATTGGTGATTACCGCAGATGGCAGTTTTAGAGGCACAAAAGTAATTGAGTTAAAAGATATTGTAGATGATGCCTTGGGACAATGTAAATCAGTGGAAAGAGTGATCGTTCTGACGCGAACACGCACGCCCGTTTCGATGATAAAAGGCCGTGATGTATGGTGGGAAGACGAGATTAAAAAAGTGGAGACACAGGGCAACCCCCATTTTCCGGCAGAGGAGATGGATGCAGAAGATATGTTGTTCATATTGTATACATCCGGTTCAACGGGAAGCCCGAAAGGGGTGGTACATACATGCGGCGGCTATATGGTTTATACCGGCTATACTTTTGCAAATACTTTTCAGTATGAAAGGGGAGACGTGTATTTCTGTACGGCGGACATAGGCTGGATTACCGGACACTCCTATATCGTGTATGGCCCTTTGTCGCAGGGTGCCACCTCCTTAATGTTTGAGGGAATTCCCACCTATCCGGATGCGGGACGTCTTTGGGATATTGTTGAAAAGCACAGGGTTAATATTGTATACACGGCGCCAACTGCTATCCGTTCATTGATGGGTTTCGGAGACGAATATGTGGAGGGTAAAGACCTGAGCAGCATTAAAACCCTGGGATCGGTCGGTGAGCCCATTAATGAAGAAGCCTGGAAATGGTTCGATGAAAAAGTAGGTCATGGAAAAGCGCCTATCGTAGATACCTATTGGCAAACGGAGACGGGAGGTTTTATTATTAGTCCGATCGCAGGAATTACACCAACGGTACCGAGTTACGCCATGTTTCCGCAACCGGGTATACAATTGGCCTTAATGGACGAAAATGGGAGGGAAATAGAAGGGAATGATGTTAGCGGTAATCTATGCGTTAAATTCCCTTGGCCGGGCATGTTGCGAACAACATACGGCGATCATGAACGTTGTAGAAAAACCTATTTTGCTACTTACGAAAATATGTACTTTACAGGGGATGGTTGTTTGCGGGATAAGGATGGGTACTACCGTATTACCGGCCGTGTGGATGACGTACTGAATGTTTCGGGACATCGTATCGGAACGGCGGAGGTAGAAGATGCCATAAACCGTCACAGCGATGTAGTGGAATCAGCCGTTGTGGGGTATCCGCATGCAATTAAAGGACAAGGAATATATGCCTTTGTCGTTGCAGGAGATCATTTAAAAGATGCTGATTTAATGCGGGGAGATATTAATAAAACCGTTTCCCGTATCATTGGAGCCATCGCTAAACCGGAAAAAATCCAGTTTGTTACCGGGTTGCCAAAGACCAGATCAGGGAAGATCATGCGACGGATCCTTCGCAAAATTGCGGAAGGTGACACTTCAAATCTCGGTGATACGACTACTTTGTTAGATCCGGAAGTAGTTGAAGATATAAAGAAAGGTGCGGAAGCCTTACGTGGATAGGTCAATAACCGTATTTTTAAGCAACGACTTTTGAAGTTGCTAAAACAATTTGTTTCTATGCTTGTTTAACTAGAAAAGAATAAAATTATTTACTTATTAAAAACTAGTCGAAATGAGCAATTTGAAGCTAAAAGGAATGTGGAACGAAGTTAAGGGTAAAGCAAAACAGGCTTATGCCGATTTAACCGATGATGATTTATTGTATGAAGAGGGGAAAGAAGATGAGTTAATAGGACGTTTGCAGAAGAAGACCGGAAAAACAAGAGATCAGGTGGTGGATTGGTTGAATAACCTGTAGGCTTTACGTTCAGTACTTTAAATAAGAGAGAGGATGGCAATAGATGTCATCCTCTCTTGTTATATATAGCCAGATGTTGGATTCCGTATTCGTTCCTAATAAAGGAACTATTTTTTTAATCAATTTCTTGTCAAAAGTTGAACAAAAAGCCAAGGCATATGTAGGCTACCTTGCAACTGATTGCAAAAGCATTTACGGCGCATATTGGAGCCGTTTCACTTCCTCAATCCGCTTGGATATTGCAAGGTGAACGATTGTGCACATGCTTTGCTGCTCGTTGCGTCGGTATCCTCCAAGGTCATTCTTCCGGCACACAGGGGCACATTCCGCTAAAGATAATACGTCCGATTAAACGTAAAAGCTCTTTAAATATCGCCTAGAAATTTGCGGCTTGCATGTTGATGCACTCCCGCAACGAATAAAAGTGACTAAAAAAATAGTTCATTTTACCTTATTATGAGATCGGCAAAATCTGGAATCAACCAGCTTTGGTTATATTTATAAACCAAGGTTTAGTATCTTCGCAACATGACAAAGCAAAAGCCAACAATATTGGTAGTAAACGATGATGGGATTACGGCACCCGGCATTAAGGTGTTAATGGAAGAAATGCAAATGTTGGGAAAGGTAACAGTTGTTGCGCCTGAAAGCCCTCAGTCGGGAATGGGACATGCCATAACCATAGGTAAACCACTCCGTGTTGATCCGGTAAATATATATCCTCATGTTGAGATGTATCGATGCTCTGGAACGCCCGTAGACTGTGTGAAGTTAGCGGTCAACAAGATTTTCAAAGGACGTAAGCCGGATCTTTGTGTATCAGGTATTAACCATGGACTAAATAATTCAATCAACGTATTATATAGCGGAACCATGTCAGCAGCCGTTGAGGGCGCTATAGAAGGTATACCGTCTGTCGGGTTTTCTTATGACGATCATAATTTAGATGCCGATTTTGAAAATTGCAGGCCATTTGTACGGGAAATTGCAAGTCAAGTCTTAAAGAACGGGCTTCAGTTGGGAACGTTGTTGAATGTAAATTTTCCTCAAGGCGCGATTAAAGGAGTGAAGGTATGTAGACAAGCTGATGCAAAATGGGCGGAGGAATTTGAAGAACGTATCGATCCCTATCATCGGCCGTATTATTGGCTTACCGGTAAGTTCGTGTTGAACGATAGGGGAGAAGATACGGACGTATGGGCGCTGAAGCATAACTTTGCGTCTTTGGTACCTGTGCAATTTGATATGACTGCGCACCATGCTATCCCTCAACTGAATTCGTGGTCGTTTGATGTGTAGCTTTGTTGAAGTTAAACAGTTGAGCTATTAATGAGCTATTAAGTAGGACAATAGTTGAGGAGTTCATGAGCCAATGTGATGATGGGCCGATGGACCCGTAGCCATAACTGAGACTGACTAACGAGCAGCTGATAGCTGAATAAATATGTTAAAAAAGAATAACCCACTGCTTGGCATTTTGTTAGGTGCTATTGCTCCTTTAATTGCTTTTTTATTTAATGAATATACAAGCTTAGGTAGTAAATTTGCAGACAAACCGCTGACATTGTATGCCATTGCGGGGGCAGTAAATTTACTTATAGTCAGGTATTGTTATAAACAGCAGGCCTCGAAAACAGGTGGAAGTGTTATGGGGATCACCTTTATTGGTTTGATATTGATTTTATATTTCAAAGGTGGCATAAAGGTTTAAATAGGATACACGATTGATATGAAATATTATATTATCGCGGGCGAGAGCTCCGGTGATTTACATGGAGCTAATCTGATCCGCGAATTAGCGAAACAACAGGGCTCAGATGTCCAATTTAGGGTTGTGGGGGGAGATCGTATGGAGCAAGCGAGCCAACAAAAAGCCGTTTTACATGTGCGGGACATGTCCTTTA
Organism: Olivibacter sp. 47; assembly: GCF_030372825.1. Taxonomy (NCBI): domain Bacteria; kingdom Pseudomonadati; phylum Bacteroidota; class Sphingobacteriia; order Sphingobacteriales; family Sphingobacteriaceae; genus Olivibacter; species Olivibacter sp. 47. The sequence goes on along the minus strand of NZ_JAUCNR010000001.1, from coordinate 1,309,125 downwards.
TGGGTTTTGTTGAAGTGTTGTTGAACTTAAAAAGTATTCTTAAAAACTTAAAAATTGTTAAAAAAGACCTCCTCGCATACCGTCCTGACGCCTTGGTTCTGATTGATTTTCCCGGATTTAATTTGAAGATCGCGTCCTTTGCTAAGCAACATAATATAAAGGTTTTCTATTATATCTCGCCGAAAGTTTGGGCCTGGAATACAGGTAGGGTAAAAAAGATCAAACGTATCGTTGATCATATGTTCTGTATCCTCCCTTTTGAAGTCGATTTCTATAAACACTGGAATATGCACGTTGATTATGTAGGGAATCCGCTATTAGATGCGGTCACCTTACATCATCCGGACACGACATTTAAAGCGCGTTATGGATTGGAAGGTAAAAAATAATTGCACTGCTACCTGGAAGTAGAAAAATGGAGATAAGCAAGCTACTTCCTGAAATGGTGAAGCTCGCTAAACTTTTTCCGGGGCACCAATTTGTAATAGCGGGTGCCCCTAACTTAAATACTCATTTTTACAGGCAATTTCTAGATAATGATAATATACCGCTCGTTTTCGGACAGACATATGATTTATTGCAGCATGCAGAAGCAGCAGTTGTTGCCAGTGGAACGGCGACGTTAGAAACGGCTCTGCTAAACGTTCCGCAAGTTGTTGTATATAAAGCAAATGCGTTGTCCATCGCCATCGGGCGGATGGTGATCAAAGTCGATTATATTTCTTTGGTTAATCTGATCATGAATAAAGAGATCGTTAAAGAATTGATACAAAAGGAAGCTAATCATCATACCATTGCCGAAGAGTTGGATCAATTACTGAACAATAAGGCTTATCGGGAAGAGATGCTTGCGCAATACAAGTCGCTGCATGAACGGATGGGCCTGCCTGGCGCATCACCAAAAGTAGCACAGCACATATTGCGATATCTTCAGCAAGGCACACCTAAGAGGGATTCTCATTAAAATTCACGATTTTTAACGTGATGATGGCTATTTTTCAGGCCATTCGCTTACAGCTATTTTTTGAAAGACCATATCGGCTTGACTACTTTCATATAAAATACCAATATGTTGTTCATCCACAGCGGCAATACACGAATATCCTCTGCCTTTCCATTCATCCAAAAGCACCCAGTATTTTTGTGGCCATGTTTGGCCGTCATTAGTGCTAACTTTAATCGTTAAGTGATCTCTATCCGTTTTTGAGTTTGGATTGGAAAACAGTAAAAGATGCCGTTGTTTTCCTGGATCCATAAACGAATGTTTATACAAGCTCGCCATACAAACCGGTTCGGGCAGTGCATGAAAAGCGCTTGGGTGTTGAGTCCATGTCTTGCCCATATCACGGGTTACACAAACGGCCCGGCCGTTGTTGGAGCCTATCTCGCCTTTGTTTTTATTAGCCCGCATATTGAGCATAAGCGATCGGTCTGCAAGTTGTACAACGGCGCATTCAGTCGTCGCTACCTCATTTAAGGCTCTTTTGGCGGTTTGCCATGTTTTTCCGCTATCCTTACTATATGTGATGGTTGAAAATGGCGTGCCTAAAGAATCACGACCCTGAGTGGGAAAACCAGTGTACCATCGTTCAATACAATGCCATTACCAGGTGCCGGAGCAAAGAGCCACCAATCTTTCTTTTTACACATTTTTGTAATGTTCAGCGGTTTGCTCCAAGTTTTACCGTCATCGGTACTTTTAACCAGCATAAATTGTGATGTTTGCTTTATCCCGAATCCAGGTTGAGAGCCCTTGTTTTTCCATTGATGGTTCCAATGGTCGCTGTTTTCCTTTAAACCTTTTACCCACTGTCCATCTTTGTCGATAATACCGTGCATCCACAATGCTGCAATGTAATGGTATTTGAGTTTTTGTCAACAAGTATGCATGCATCTGATACACCATTAAATTTTTCCGGTAAGCCTCCCCATTTGCCCATATCCATTGCAATTGTTAGAGGCTCCCAGGTTTGTCCACCATTGGTACTTCGACGGAGACCGATATCTATATCTCCTTGTAAGTCGCGAGAGCTTTCTCTGCGGGCATCAAAAATGGCAAGCAAAGTCCCTTTGGGAGTGACGGCCAAACCAGGAATGCGTGCGGTATGTATGCCATTTTCCATGCGCTGATGTATGGCAATGCCGATGCGTTGTTCCATTATTGGACGGTCGGTTATTCTCACATCGGTGGATTCATTAAAGTGTACATCTTCTAATTGGAAAGCTATTTTATGTAGCAAATTGGCTTGATCAGTAAGACGACAGGTGACCCAAAGATAATGTATTCCCGGATTTAGTTCCGTATCACCCTCTAGGGTTATATTGGCTTTAGGATTGGCTTTTTTACCGAAGAGCTTCAGTGCTGTCGACATTTTGTTCAACAGCGTGTCTTTGCCTGTATAGTATACCTCTACAGTATTTAAATCTTGAATAGCTGTTGTGCCTTGTGTTTGCAAGGAGAGAGCTTTAAGCTGATGCGGTTTTGTGCCCTCTATGGTAATTTTGATCCGAAGTACCGGGTTTACCGGTTTTCCAATTAAAATTGGAACTTGAAATTGTGTCTGTTCAATTTGGATAACCGGTTTAGCTATAGACAGATGGAAAAAAATGCCAAACACATAAATTAGTAATGATATTTTGTAAATACTCATGGTTCTTAATCTATCGATTTTTAACCGGAAGTGCTTTCTGCCATCCGTCATCTAACAACTGTTTCAGTGTAATCTTTATGTTATCGTATTGCTTCATTGCCGCTAAGTTTTTTTCTTCTAATCGGCCATTTGCTTGATAACGATAAAGTTCTGTGAATTCAATCGTGCCATTTTTAAAATTACGCCATTCGGTATAACGAAAATCTTTTGTACGTACCGAATAACCCATCACCCTAGGTAGGTTTTTATACATCCAGGGGCGTGGAAATTGGCTAAAGGCCGCCTTTTTCCAAGGTCTTTCCGGAGCTTCCATTAATGGAACCATGCTGAGCCCGTCTAATTCGTCGGGAATGGACAAACCTGCCAGTTGAGCTAAGGTGGGGTACAGGTCGACCGACTCCACAATGCCATCGGTATATACACCTTTATTTTTGATATTAGGTGCGGAAATGATCAATGGGATGCGGGTATCCGACTCAAAATTTGTGCTTTTGCACCAAAGACCGAGTTCACCCAAGTGATAACCGTGGTCGCTCCAAAGCACAATGATCGTGTTATCCATTAAACCTTGCTTGTTCAGTTCATCTAACAGTCTACCGATTTGCATATCGGTATACGTGACGCTGGCATAATAGCCATGGCGTAATTGACGAATTTTATCCGGAGGTATTGGTCCTTCGTCCGGAACGTCTGTATAACCTCTCAGTTCTGTGGAATTATGTAAGGCAATTTCAGGTACATTTTGAGGAGGTGCAGGCTGTTTTGGCATAGGGATTTCATCTCGTTTATAATAATCCCAATATTTTTTTGGAGCCGTGAAAGGTAAATGCGGCCTGCGAAATCCTACCGCTAGAAAAAAGGGTTTATCTTTAATCTCTCTAAGAACTTTTATGGCAGCATTACATACCATACCATCAACGTATGCACTATCAGGTACATTTACACATTCGACAGCTGCCGCTTTCCCCTTGGCTTTGCTGTTTTTTTTAAGCACATATTTATGTCCAACAGTACCCGTTACTGCCATGATCTCAGGAGCCGACCATGAAATCGAATCTTGCGAAGCTGCAGGATCATGATAAATTTTACCAACACACAGCGATTGATAGCCGTTTTCTTTAAAATATTGCGGTAGTGTAACTGCATTTGGAAGGGCCTTGCGGAAGTGGGTCTCTAAGTCCCAAACTTTCGTTACATCAGGCCGTCGTCCAGTTAATAAAGAGGCACGCGAAGGCCCGCAAACAGCTTGTTGGCAATAGGCATTGTTAAAAACAATGCCATTTTTTGCTAAACGGTCAATGTTAGGCGTTATGATCACTGAATCACCATAACATCCCAACTGATTTCTTAGATCATCAACGGCTATAAATAAAACATTGACTTTTTTAGCAGTTGTCGACCGCGGTAATATTTGTGCATAAAGATTTGGAACTACCATCAATACCAGCATAGTAATGATAACTGTAGTCATTTTCTTGATCTCGGACATCATACCCTCTAATTTAGCGATTAACTCAAAAGTAGATTATTTTTATACTTGTATTAATAGCCAGGTGTTTGGATAATGTTGGGATTCGTGTTAATCGAGTTGTTGTGAACCGGCCAAAGGAGAATATTCTGTTCGTTTTCGCGACCTACTAAACTAGGAACATCGCTGAACACAACACCAAATCGAATCAGATCCCACCAGATTTTCCCTTCAGCTACGAACTCTTTCTTCCGTTCGTCCAGAATCGCCCAATCTACTTGCTGTTTTGATAATATAGTAGGATAAAAATTAGTTATACCATAAGCTCGTAGGCTAACGGCGTTAAGCCGTTCAATCGCCAGGGCCGAATTACCCAAAGCGTTTTCAATTTCGGCACTCATCAGTAAGGCATCCGCGTATCGGTAAACGATAATGTCCGAATCAAAAACGCGAGTTTGATTCTGCCAGCTACCCGCATACTTATTGATCCATTGAAAAGTTGCATTCTTCGGTTCATCAAAAAAAGTTTCAAAACTTACGTTTGTCCGTTGATCATCTGCATTTTCCGACAGGAAGTCCTTATATTCATCCGTTAAGAAAATCCATTGTTGATGACTACCTACCTTAATCGGATTTTCTATGTATTGTGCCGATATGTATTGTAAAGGTACTAGGTGATCCGCAGGATAGCCGCCTGTATACTCATCCATTACAAAGCTCCATGCAAATATGATTTCTTGGTTAAGTTTGTTTTTGAACACACTTGAAAAATCATTCATTAATGTATAATTGGAGTTGTTCAAAACGACATCAATGGCTTGCTTTGCTGAATTTAAGGCTGCATCACCTCCGTTCCTCACCTTAGCAATCCACAAATAGTAATCTGCTTGCAATAGATTGATCGCTCCCTTTGATGCTAAATTGCGGTCGGTCACGTTTTCAGGCATGAGCGAATTAGCTGCTTCCAGGTCGACTTTCACCTGCTCGAACACACGGTCGGCGGGCTCTCGGGAAGGATAGAGGCCTTCTTGTTCACCGGACTCGAATCCATCGATTAATACAGGCGCATCTCCCCAAACGCGGCCAATCCAGTAATAACAAAACGCGCGAACAAATAGCGCGTTGGCTAGCACCTTGTTCTTGTCTGCTTCGTCAGCAAAGGAAATGGTAGGCGTATATTTCAGGATAAGATTGCAATCGTTGATTGTCGTATACAGGTTTTGCCAGTTAGCATACGTGTGTGAACTGTTCAATTGGTTGGTAAACGGGTCACTATAAGTTGCATTGGTGGCCAAACCCTTTCCCCATAGGCCAGATCGGTACTCTCCCCAGAAAATATAAGCATCCGCAAAAGAGGAACGCATTTTATTGTACACGCCATACATTGCCGCAGTGGCATCCCCTTCATCCGCCCACATGGCGGGCGCTGTAATAGCGCTTTTTTGATCAACATCCAATTTGTCATGGCATGCTTGCATTACGAGCGAGCTGACCATTATAGAGATTAGATAATATCGTTTGATTTTCATAATGTTTAGATTTACAGGGTGATTTTAGCGCCAATCGAAAATCTTCTGATTGGAGGATAGTTGTAATATGCACTGCCACTGGCATTACTATACGTAGTAGAAGCGCCTACTTCCGGTGAAATGCCCGTGCCCCGCACGGCGGAGAAATAATGCAGATTATTGCCGGAAAGGGTAAGAACCATGCTTTTTACCCCCAATTTGCTGAAAACGCTCTCGGGTAGACGATATTGTAGGGTTACTTCCCGGATACAGAGGTAGTCTCCTTTGTAATTGAAGACGTTAGACGTTCTCGAAAAGTTCGAATTACCGGCATCCGGATCGTTCGCCGTAAACCGGGCATATTTCGTGTCATCGCCTTCTTGCTTCCATGTCTCCTTCACTCTGTCCACAAGTGTATAATTGTTGGCGAAGGTATTCATGAAATAGCGCATATACGCATTATGGTTGATGGAATGACCCAATGCCCAATCCACAAAGATATTTAGACTAAAGTTTTTGTAAGAAAAGGAGTTGTTCAATCCACCGGTAGTGTGTGGCACCGTTACGCCTAGCTCAAATTGGTCCATATTATTGATTCGTCCATCACCGTTACGATCCACCCATTCATAGTCGCCGGGCAGCTTGCGTCCGCGAACGCTCTTTCCGTCTGCAGGATCCCAGCCTCGAGCGCTCTCATCATATCGTGCATTTGCCGCTTGTTCGGCGTTTTGAAGGATATGATCTACCATATAACCGTAATATCTATACAAAGGTTCCCCTTCAGCCGTACCACCATAAGCTGTTCCATCCGATAAAGTGATTCCACCGATACGATTCCGATCACGGCCATTGTCGGGCAATTCAAGTACTTTATTCTTAACAAAGCTCCAGGTAAGCTTAGAATCCCAAGAAAAGGCGTCCGTCTGAATGTTTCGTGATGACAATTCAAGATCATAACCATAGAACCGTACCTTACCGACATTGGTTTGCACATTATTAAACCCGGAAGTATTGGGCAGCTCCATGCTGAAAAGAAGATCTTCCGTGATTTTGTTGAAATAATCGGCGCTGATTGAAATCCGACTGTTAACAACATTCAGATCGAAACCTGCATCGAACTGCGTAGAGGTTTCCCAAGTCAGTTTTCTGTTTTGCATAATATTCGGCAGAATACCCGCATTTCCGTTATATCGTGCATCGGTGGCGAAGCGACCCAGGGCATCGTATAATCCGATGGAGTTATTACCTGTTTGCCCGTAACTTGCCCGCAACTTTAGGTAGTTAATCAATCGGTTGTCTCTTAGGAAATTTTCATCCGACATAATCCAACCACCGGATACACCCGGAAAAAAGCCCCAGCGATTTTCTTTTGCAAATAAGGACGACCCATCCATTCGGAAGGTGGCCATCAGCAGGTATTTTTGTTTAAAATTGTAAGACAACCGCCCAAAATAACCGATAAGGACCTGTTTGTCAAAATTACTGTCCGCACCGGTTTTGTTCGGCCCGGCAGTAAGTGTGGGTACTTTATCCGAGCTAGCGCCCGTGGCGCTGGCGGAAAATCCTTTGTTATCTGTAACCTGATAAGAGTAACCTGCCATTCCGGACACGGTATGTTTGCTGTCAAAAGTCTCGTCATAAGAAAGATAGGCATCCAGTTTTGTTCGTTCCAGCTCTCCGAATTCCGCTTTAGTGGTCCGAAGGCCACTGAATTCGTGAGCTTTCTCAAAATAGTCATATTGCGTGACATGGCTATAGTTAGAAACTTGAACATTGGCCTTTAATTGGTCTAAAATCCGGTAATTTAATCCTCCAATCAACGAAAGTCGTTTGTCTTTATTTGCTACATCCCGTGTGTAGTCCCACCAAACCGGGTTTGGCGAGCTGGCATTATAGCCAGGTGTTGGCCGTCCATCAGCATAGTATACTTTCTGGGTAGGGGGAGTGGCTAGGCCTCTGGCAATCACGTTCATCTGGTTCTCGAACTGACTTGAGTGTGTTGATGAGAAGTCAAAAACGGTGTTCAGCGTAAGTCGATCGGATATTTTTACATCAGTCTTTGCGCGCGCACTATAACGTTTATAACCGGTCCCTAAGGCTACGCCCGCGTCATCCGTATAACCTCCGCTCGCTGCATAGCGAAGAAATTCGTTACCGCCATCTACACCCAGGTAGTAATTTTGCCAAAGCGCTTCGCGGAACATCAGCGATTGGTAATCGTTATCCTGATAGATTAAAGTTTTACTTGGATCCAATGGATCCGGCATCGAATGATACCCTGCAGGCACAGCTTCACCCTCCCTTAGGTATCGAGTGGAATAAAGCGAATTTTCATCATTGCCCGAACTGGCCGAATATCCCGAAGCGTTGTTGTACTCAGGGGTCGGACTCAAGGCCACGGCGGGCCTTACCGTATTGATATAGTCGCGCGCGTTCATGAAGTCAATTAGCGTTTCCGGCTCCTGATATGCAAGGCTTGCGTCAAAAGTGATCAGTGGCGTTTGTGAAGCTGAACCTTTTTTCGTAGTAATCAGCACGACCCCATTGGATGCGCGTGATCCATAGATGGCAGTCGAAGCAGCATCTTTCAGTACTTCAATTGATTCAACATCATTGGGATTGATCCCCGAAAAAGCTCGTTCTACTCCATCCACCAAGACTAACGGATCGTTTGATTTATTAATGGACGAGCCCCCACGTATCCGAAAAACGGCATCTGCTCCCGGTGTATTGTTAGATTGATACACCCGTGCGCCGGCAACTTTTCCTCTCAAACCTTCTCCCACTGTGCTGATGGGAATGTCTCGCAAAACTTCTCCTTCAATTTTTGTAATCGCCGAAGTAATTGTTCTGCGGGATTGTGTACCATAACCAACCACTACTACTTCATCTAAATTTTCATGTGTCTCGGTCAGCGTGATGATAACTTCATTGGAAGCCGGGATTGCAGTTTCTTTTGTTTCAAAACCAATGGTTGAAAAAACAAGTGTTCCACCTGAAGAGGGAACGTCGATACGAAATGCACCGCCTTCATTCGTGGTGGCTTTTACAGCCGAACCCTTAAGTGAGACGGTCACCCCTTCTAACGGCTTTCCGTCAGCCCCACTGACAGTGCCGGTAACCTTTCTGTCTTGTGCGACTGCAAGTTGCGTTGCAAAAGCAGTGCAATACAAAAAATAATGAATAACAAACGAACCTTCATAACATCGTGTTAAGTTTACTAATTGGAATTGGTTATTATGTAGAACATATAAACAAATATAATAGACTTAATTCCGTATTTCAAAACTTTTGTTAAAAAATCGAAAGTGGATTTTTTGTAGTGAAGGAATGTCTATTAAAAATTGCTTATAACTGGTTTTTTAGTTCTTATGTAGAACATATTTCAAATATACGATATATCCGATCAAAACAAAAAAATGTGTAGATCTTATTTTTTGAGAAAGAAGTGAAAGAGTTAACAATTACGCCATTTACCAAGCATATGACGAATTTCCTAGACTCAAGCAATTACAGTTGTACATTCAGGCCCATATAATAATTGCGTGGCATCGCTGCGTTGTAATAGCGCCCACCAAAGGCATTAATGTCATTTCCCAAGCTGTAATTTTCGTTCAATAAATTATCAATTCCAGCAAATAGTTGGAGTCTGGTTGTTCCGAAGATTGATTTTTCCCAGCTAAGTTTGCTTTGTACTAAGTGATATCTTTTTGCATAAGCTGTATTGGCATCGTTCAAAGGGATGGAAGAGGTATAATTATGTTGAAGATAAAAACTGAATTTTTTTGGGAAAAGTATGTGCATTCCGCTCACTACAGTCTCTCCGGGTACTCCTGTTAGTTTATTCCCGGAATAGTTATTTCCATTATCGCGGTAATCATCAAACCTAAAGTGACTCCATGTAAAGTTGCTTGAAAGACGCAATCCATTAATAAACCGATGCGTATCGGGTTGTAAGATCCACGCACTTACAGCGGCCTCCACACCCCGTTGTTTAACGCCTCCTGCATTGGTAAAAAACTCTTCTCCATTTTCATTGCTTAAACGTACGATCGCATCCTGCATTCGATAGCTGAACACTGAAATATCCAATTGGAATCTATTGCTGCTGCTCTGCCATCTGACGCCGGTTTCTTTGTTCCAACCTGTCTCCGGCTGTAATGCGGTGTTAATAATTTTATCCGAGGATCTTACTTCCGCAGCAGTAGGTGGAGAAAAGCCTCTTCCAACAGAAGCTCTCCAGCTGATAGCTGGCGTAATTAAATAAGAGGCTGCCACCCTCGGCATCCACGTTGGTTTAAAATCCACTATTTGATACTGATCATTGGTCTCTGGGAAAAGACCTTTGTAAGCATATTTATAATAGTTAAGACTTAAGGCGGCTTCTATATTCAGCCGCTTTGCTAAGTCGCCTGAAAAACGGACAAAGTAAAAGTGTTGATAATTTTTTAAGCGCGTCTCCGGCTTGTTCCTTTCCCTGCACACCTCCATTATTGTCGAAATTAAGTATATCGGCTTTACTTTGCTGCCATTCTATGCCTGCATCTGCTTGCCAAGTGAAATTTGAGTGAAATTGGCCGGTATAAGAGAAATAGGAACGCACTCCATAATTATGTTCATATCTTTTTTCAAAGTTCGTTATAAAAGGATTTTTAAAATCGGTATACGATCCGAATACAGAAAATACGTGCTTAAGATGACTTGTTAAGAAGGCATCGTGAATAAGACCTCCCAAAAGGGTGTTGTTGTAAATCGCTGCTTGCTGTTGTGTAGCTCCGGGATTAGGGCCTGCGGCTGGTCTTGCCTGCTTGGGATTTTCTGCATATTGTGCTTCAGTAAGTCCTCCCGGTGTTCTGTAAGCCATACTGGAGTATAGACCGATAAAACGTAATTCGTTCTTTTCGGTATATTTGAAACGTTGGGCAGTTTGTATAAAGTGTCGATGACTGGCGGTATTTTCGCGATATCCGTCTGATCGTTGATAAGCATAATCTAAGCCTACATTATACTTGTTGTTGACCACATAATTGCCGGTAAGGTGATGATGGAACAATCCATAAGAGCCTGCGCTTTCTCTTATACCCCATGTGGTGGAGGGGTTACTTTGCAGTCCATTCGGTGTCATAATAACTACTCCGCCTGAGTTTGCACCAAATAAGCTCCCATCTGGTCCCTTTAAAATGGTAATATTATGAAGTGTAGATGGGTCGATGGAATTCAAATAGGTGTTGCCACTGGCATCGGTTAAGGGCACTTCGTCTAAGTATATTTTAACGTTTCTTACACCAAAGGGAGACCGTAGTAAGCTCCCTCGGATCGACAGTCGGTAGCTACCGGGCGAGCGTTCCTCCATGCGCACACCGGGAATTGTGTTAAAAGCCGGTAGCAAGGTGGTCCCCTGTTGCAAATTCAATAATTCTTTATCAATGAGACCAACAGAACTTGTCAGTTGAAGATAGGGCTGTGTTCTTAAGTAAGCTCTTACGGAAGCCGTAGGTAACTGACGTAAGGTATCAGGTGTTTTTTCTTGTGCGCGGCTTTCTTCAATAGATGATAGGCAAAGGCTTAGAAAAAGTAATGCAAAAAACTAAATTTCATTTTTGTCTCAGGATATTAAACTAAAGTAGTAAAAGCTTGTCAAATAAGCAATCGTAGACTTACTATTAAATCGTATCTTTATGAATAGACTGTTTTCCCTTCTTGGTTTGACATTTCTGTTTTCTTCCTGTTCGACCTATTATGTGAGTAAATTAAATAGCCCTGATCTAAATAAGAACGATGAAACGGGTGTGTTCGTTTTTGAAAACGATTCTGTACAAGTTACTTATAATTTTTTCGGAGAGAACGCGCCGGTTACCATTGACGTATATAATAAACTAAAGGAACCCCTTTATATCGACTGGCAGCGATCGGCATTGATTGTTGGTGACCAAGCAACCAGTTACGTAGGAGACAACCTGGTTATTAAGGGACGCAGTTTGTCTACCGGTTCGAGTTACCGCACTTTCGATGATTGGCGTACGTCACTAAGTGAGGGTGCCTTTGCCGGTACGGCAACTGTTCCGCAAAGCTTAACATTTATACCACCTCATTCGAAGATAAAACAGACCAAATTGAAACTCACTAATTTGTTTTATGAAAATATAGCTGACTCAAGCTATAGAAGTGTCGACCTTGCAACGATTGATGGGGCGATGCGAAAAATTAAAGTAAGAAATTACACGCAAGAAAACACACCCCTTACCCTCAGAAGCTATCTAACAATGTATGTGCGTGACGATAAAACCGAAAAAACGAAACGAATGGTCTTCGAACAGAATTTTTATGTAAATCAAGTATCGAAGCTCGGGATAAGCCCTGCCAATCTTTTAAGCTTTAAAAGCAAAAGAGGAGATACTTTCTTTAACAAGAAGACAAAGGGGCGGGGCGTTGCATTAGTAACTGCTGCAGTGGCTATTGGTACGCTGGGATATGTCGCTAACGAAAGAAACCAAACAGCGCGGTCTATTGATTGAGTAAGGATTCGTTCTTTACCAATAGCACTTCATCTTGTTTGATGAATAGGTAACCAAATTCATAACAGAAAAAATACCTGCTTCCTTTGGCGGTATTGAGTATATGCGTATAATGTTTGAAATCAAAACCCATGTTTGAAAGGTCCTCTTTGAGGACCTTTTTCATTCCGTTGGGATTGAGATCCATTATTATCCGCCTATTCCTTTTGAGTATAGCGTTTATGCGATGAACATAGTTCTGATCTTGAGTTTTCAGTTTATTGTTGAAATTACTTCGGCAGGCATCGTTGCAAAACTTTTTATCTGAACGACCAATTAAAGGCTCCTGGCAATCTAAACAAAACCGATTCATAGTTAAATGCGCGATTAGTGTTGCTCAATAGGCTGAATGTTGCAATATACCAAAATAAACAACGAATGCTACGGCACGACTAGAGAATGAATAAACTGAACAATTTAAATTTTTCGATTTCATCCTGAAAATTATCCGGTGTTTGCTCACTCTACTTTCAATATAACATATCTTTTTATACCTATCGGCATTTTCCATTCTACCTGATCACCTTCTTTAAATCCGATTAGGGCAGAACCCATGGGGGTAAGAACAGATATTTTCTGTTGCTTCATATCGGCCAAGTCGGGTGTTACGATACGAAATACCATGGTGTTTTGGCTATCGAGATCTTTTACCATAACTTGCGAATTGAGTTTCACCCGTTCCTTTTCAATGGCATCTTTTGCAAGAACCTTTGCTCGCCCTAACTCATAAGCCAGCGACATGGTCTGGTCGGGATTATTGGAAGGTCTTACGTGTTTGATGAGTACATTATAGTCCTCCTCGGATAATACAACTTGATTTTTTAGATTATTCATATTCTTTATAGTTTTATAGATAGCAAAATTAAATTGAACGAAATTGCAGAAGCTCATCAATCAGGATGAGCTTAGAAAAATTATTGAATGCTAAGTGATTTTTCCCCGAGACTAAGTGGATTTCTTGAAAGGGAAGTCCGGGGTTTGCATGTGGAATTCCTTAAGACTGGAAAAACGGTAAAAACTTTCCATACAACGATGAATTGTATAGAAGGAGATCTTCCCTAAATGACCTTGTAATGTCTTTTCCACAATAGCAAAGCTATGTAAAATTTGTAGGAAAGACAATAGTTTCCTGCAACGGTTCAGTAATAACAGTAAGGGAATCATTTATCCCTGTTTCACTGAACACGTAGGGTGATGGTGTACTTTAAAATTAACTGAGTTAGCGATAAAACAAAGTTCATTTGCTTTCTTATGAAGGGCGATTGCCATTTTTATCATATCTTCTTCGGCGATAATCACACTTGGGTGAAGGTGAGCCTCGCTGAAAGCGCCTCCACCTTCATTTGTTTCAATCATGGATGCCGTCGCATCATCCGTATACGCTAGAACTGTTATCTTGGCCTCTGCGCATAGATGCAAATACCACAGCATATGACAGCTCGATAAGGATGCGAGCAAAAGCTCTTCGGGATTATATTTAGTACGATCCCCTCTAAAAGCGGGATCGGAAGAGCCTTCTATAACTACTTTTTGATTAACAGCTATTTTATAACTTCTATCATATGCACTATAGTTCGCCGTACCTTTCCCCAAATTACCCGTCCATTCCGTTTGAAGTCGGTATTGATGTGTTTTCTGCATGGTGGAAAATATAAATAAAATACAGCTCGTTTGTAAGCCGGTTTCTTTAGAACAAACAAATGATCTGTTAACTTTCGATAATACCTTTAAGGTTGGCCGGAGAATAGTTGATCGACTTCAAGGTCTTGCGGTCTTCCGTTCTATATACCAAGTATAGATCTTCCTGTTGCTCGTAAAAACAGTCGACACCTTTGTTTTTATAATGAAGTACCGTTGCCTCGGCTTCTTCTATACTTTTGCAGGCTTTGCTCATGTTTGAACGTTGGACCTCGTCAAAAAGTGTCTTGAACTTTTCTGCTAAACCAAATTCAAGAATAGCTCCTGACAGCACATATTGAATATCGCAAAGCGCATCCGCAACTTCTACAATGTCGTTGTTTTGGATAGCCTCTTCTAATTCTTTCAATTCTTCGGCAATGAGTGAAACACGTAGTTTGCAACGTTGTTCACTGGGAATTGTGGGATCTTCAAGAATAGGATGTTTAAATGTTTTATGAAATTCTGCGACCGAGGTAAGCGTTATGGGATCCTGCATGATGATAATAAAATTTTTTTCAAACATAAAAAAAATGGAGGAAATCACGGCAATCAATAAGTGATCTCACGGAAAGATTTATTGGTCGTTTTCGGTTTCTTTAACCGTTTATAAACGGATATAAACGGATATACCCGTTTATTATACGACTAGATCATGGAGCTGTGCGAAATTTGTGGGTACATACAGTTTTTCAAATTAATCAGTAATTATGAGCACTTTAAAAAACAGCGTAAGATTGACAGGCTTTTTAGGGAATAAACCTGTTATTAAAAAATTTGGCGATAACAAATGTTTAGCGCGTGTATCACTTGCAACCAACGAGCGTTACAAAAATCAAGAAGGAGAATGGTTAACGGATACTCAATGGCATCAACTGGTTTTTTGGGGGAAAGAAGCTTCCTTTGTTGAAAAAAGTTTGGATAAGGGAAGTGAAATATCCATCGAAGGAAGATTAATCAATCGAAGCTACACGGATAAAGAAGGGGTAATCAGATATGCCACGGAAATCGTTGTCAATGAGGTGCAGGCAATTCGTAAGATGGAAACGCATTCTGAATAGCTATCGGAGCATTGTCCCGCTATGGTCCTAGTGGGACAATTGCATAAAAATTAAATGTTTTTTGTATTAAAACTCTTACGAGTATACGGGCCGGGAACAGCATGATCCCCCTCTTTGAATACAAAATTTACCACTTTAATATTTGCTAAGTCAGTAAAAGCATACGTTGCTTCTGCCAGGTAAGTAAGAGCACCGGTTGTTCCCATTTGCTGCGTCAAAAAAGTAGCACTTGGAATATTGACTAATAACGTATCGTGGCTGGTTTTTCCAAGTTCTAATTTAATTTCAGGATATTTGATATTTAGTGCTTCAGCAAGTTCTTCTTTATTTAAAGGAACTTTACTCTTCTGTGGATTCGCCTGTAGCTCTATGCGTGTTGTATTTGAGTCAACAACAGCAATAAAGGGCAAGGTCAGCGTTTTGCTCGCTGAGGAAATAGTTTTCGCTGTATCAACGGTGTCTGAGCTAGTTCGATTAGCTTTATTCTCTTGTTCGTTTCGACAAGCGAAAATTAAAAAGGACATCATTGTTATAATGATAATTCTTGTGAATGACTTTTTTGCTCTCATGTGATTTTTACTAAAGTCCAAAAATTCCTTTTGATACTGACTTGCAAGCGTCTAGAACTTGCAGATCATCATTGCATTTTATGGTGTTGTAACCGCCACCGGTAATACTTTCCCATTAAAAAACTTATGTCCGGTCAATGCAAAATCCGCAATATATTTACCCATTTCAAAAGCAGCAATCGGTGATTGGTAATCAGGGAACGCTTTTTCAAGCATTTCTGTTTGTGCCGACCCCAGTGCGAGACAGTTGATGTGAATCTTTCTCTCTGCAAATTCAACGGCCAAGCACTCTGTCAGTGTATGAAGTGCCGCTTTACTCGCCGAGTAGGCTGCCAGGCCTGGAAATTTTACGCTACCCTGAAATCCGCCCATGCTGCCGATATTTAAGATATGGCTTCCAGCCGGCATGATTGGACAAAGGTGCTTAATCATTTTTACATGTCCTAAAACATTTGTTTGTAACATTTCTGCAAAATCAATCGTGCTCGTTTCTTCAAAAGATTTATTGATGAGAACCCCGGCGTTGTTAATTAATATATCAACATGACCTATTTTTTCTACAATAAACGGCAACAGACCCGACTCATAGTCATCATGGACGATGTCAAATCTTGCCGGATATATATTGCAATCGGGATTTAGACCTTTAGCTATTTCGAACAGCTTTTTTAGCTTATCATGTGATCGGGCCAAAGCCACGACATGATGTTCATTTCGTAAGATTAGCTCCAAAACGGCTTCAAATCCTACACCGCTGCTCGCACCCGTTATTACTATATTCATATTTAACACTAGTTTTCACCTACTATGCACTACATTCCAGTGCTGTAAATGTTTATATAAAGTTAATATTCTTTTCCTTAGTCGGCTAAATCTATCTCATTGGTTTCGGGAAGCTTTTCCTCTCCCAAGGCTTTCGGATGAAAGGTGAAATAGGAGCCCAGCAAGGATATAATTGCTGATATAAAGTATGATATTAAACTGATCAAGATCGCACGGTGGGAGTCTAAATGGAAAAAATCTGACCCATACATAAATACGACTTCCCTTGCTCCTAATCCGCCTATTGACAAAGGAATCACCGCAACAATTTGCGAAAGCAAAAAGAGCAATAGGTAAGGAGAGAATTTGCCTTCGAAATGTAGTCCATACAAAATGCATATCGCGCAAATTACCTGTAGCGATTGAACACCCAATGCCTTGAGGTGCTTGAAAGTAAATGAATAGGCATAGTCATTAAAAAATCGGCGCATAATTAAATAATATATAATCGTTCCGATGATGACTACGAAAATGGGGATCCAATTGGGAATGCCAAGTTTTGGAATGAAAATAACGAGTGCAGCAGTTATCAGACAGAGAGCCCATAAACCACTTAGTCTGTCAAAAAAAACGCATGACAGTAACTTTCTCCCTTTTACTTGATATTTTTTACGCAAAAAGTATATTTTGTAACCATCGCCACCTATACCACCGGGTAATGATATGTTATAGAACATACCCAACAAGTACAATTTGAAATTGTATAACTCCGGAAGATTGAGGTTAATGCCTTTGAAAAACGTATTTAGCCGCCATGCGGAGATAACAATCGAAATAAAGAAGCTCAAAAAGCCAAGGAAGAGAAACAAAGGGTCAGATTTTGTGAAAACTTCCTTCAAGTCGTTCAAACTTACTTTAGTAAATACTAAATATAAGGCCAGGGCGGTAACGGCAAATTTTAAGAGTAATTTGGAAGTAGTCCAGAGTGTCTGTTTGGTCATTGGGGCTATTTATAGATCAGAGGAGCTAAGCGGATAAAGAGCATGATTACATAAATGATCAGAAGTAAGGTGTTTAGCGAGAGCATCCAGTTGAGGTCTGTTTTTTCGTGGCGAGCCCTTCCTGTTAAGATTAATAAGGTTAAAAAGCTTAAAAATAAGATTAACGGAAATACAAAGACCCATTTGTTTTCAATATACACGTAAGTAGTTTCCATTTTTGCGCCGATCTCATCGTCTACAAAAACAGGGATAACAGCTGCTGCCAAGATAAGGATAAAAAGGCGTACCAATAATTTGGAAACAAATTTACTTATGGTATGATTTTTGGATATGGATTTCTTAGAACTAGACTTCATGTACTTATTTTGTTATTTTTTTGCAGCTGCCTATAATTAAATCGAGCGATAATAATTTTAAAAAGCTGCACAATGCTATATATTTGCGTTGCGTTTTTTATTACTGAAACCTTTACAAAGGAAACAAATGTACAACTTTATTGTATTAAGATTAAAATCTATCACTAAAGAATAAACGGCTATCGGATGCGATTCGTATCGCAATCGGAGTAATCTTTAGTGAGTACTTTACCATTAATAACTAGTAAGAATGAAAACAACTTTGAAACTTTTAATTTTAGTGCCCTTTCTGTTCTTTTTCGTTGGTTGTTCATCCTCGAAACAAGCAGTATCGTCATCCTCGCCTAGTTCCGGACAATGGAAGAGAGGTGTGAAGGGACAATGGGTACTTAATAGTGTTGAGAAAAAGAACTTTCCCTCAGGCGCTAATGTGAAGCGTATTTTTGATGAAGCACCGATTGATTGCTTTATAGGAAGTACTTGGAACTTGATCGCTAATGGAAAAGGCACCATTACGTTCTCAACTGATGGTGAACTTTGCGCACCTGGTGCAACACGAGACATTTTTTGGTCGATTTATGAACCTGAAAATGGGGGAGAGGCTCAATTTCAATTTAAAAAGCTTTATCCCGGAGAAAAAGCTAAAAATGTAACTGAAGGTTACCGGTTGGATTTGGCTTATGCAGATGAGCAAACATTTACTTTACAAATGCCCGTAAATACGGGAGGTAATAACGACTCGTTTTTGGAATTTAAATTCAGTAAACGCTAAGTTAGCTTAATAAAGATTTTACAAAGCTCTGTAAGCAATTAAGTTACAGGGCTTTTGTTCTTTTTTGGGTATCGTGAATAAGCACATTTTACCACGAACCTTCCAATATATCAACCTCTTCTTGTAGTTTGTTTCCTAAAATTCTACATTTACGGCCCTAAACATATTTCACACATGCTAAAATTTAATATGAAAACGCTCGTCGTTGCCGCGGCCTTCTTTATCGCAGGCAGTGGGCAGAGCTTTGCACAAGACAATCTGGTGAGGGCGCTTCAGAACAACCGAAGCGACAGCAGTAAATTCGGATTTAAGTTTACAGAAGTAATCAACCTGCAAAATACATCTGTAAAGAATCAAGGGTCATCGGGTACATGTTGGAGTTATTCAGGAAATTCCTTCCTTGAGTCTGAAATGATCAGAAATGGGCGAGAGCCGGTAGAAATATCTCAATTATTTACCGCAAGAAATGTATATATTGAGAAAGGCAAAAATTATGTTCGTTTACATGGTGGTTTGAGTTTGGGCGAAGGCGGGCAACTGCACGATGTGATCAATATGTATCGTAAATATGGTGCGGTGCCTCGTGACGTATATACCGGATTAAATTATGGAACGGAGGGGAACAAGTTGGCAGAAATGAGCGCGATGACAGATGCCATATTAGCTGCGGTTGTGAAAAATCCGAATGGTAAGTTAACGCCCAATTGGATCAGTGCCTATACCAATACAATTGATACTTATTTAGGGAAAGTTCCTGAAACGTTCAATTACAAAGGGAAAAGTTATACACCAAAATCCTTTGCTAAAGAAGTGATCGGCTTAAATGCGGATGACTATATAGAGCTTTCTTCTTTTAAAGACCATCCTTATTATAGTAAATTTACGCTTCTGATTCCAGACAATTGGTCTTTTGATCAAGTTTATAATGTTTCAATGACCGATATCACTGCTATTATCGATCATGCATTAAAAAATGGGTATACGGTAGGTTGGGCTACAGATGTAAGTGAGAAAGGGTTCAGTTGGAAAAACGGCGTGGCTTATGTGCCCGAGAAAGCTTATGAAAAAATGACGGAGGAAGAGAAGGCGACTATGTTCAATGGTCCGAAGCCTGAACTGGCCATAACGGAAGATTTGAGGCAACAAGCTTTTGACGATTATTCTACCACGGATGATCATGGAATGCATATCGTGGGTTTAGCCAAAGATCAAAATGGTAAGGAGTATTATATAGTGAAAAATTCGTGGGGTGTATCAAACGATTATAACGGTTATCTTTACGTGACCAAAGCCTTTGTCCAATTTAAAACCACTGCGTTTATGTTGCACAAAGGGGGCTTGCCTAAAGATATAGCTAAAAAATTAGGATTGTAGCTTGTTCAATTATGCTGCTTAGAAAAAAAAGCGCCTATCGACAAATGCGATAGGCGCTTTTTTCTTAGCCTTGGGGAGTTCCCGAAAATAGCTTTTCGATATTGTTTAAGGCGTCTTCCAAAGACTTTGCTTGTTTGCTTTGTTTATACTCTTTAGCAAGTTCCGCTGAACTGTAGATAATCTGTGTGCCGATTTGAATATTTTGCATTTCTAAATTGGGCTTTGTGTTTGCAATTGCGATGTAATACCGCAGAAGCTCATCTACATATTTGCCATTTTGTTCCAAGAGTGCATTTGCTTTATCAGTCATACCAACCTGATACAATTGTCGAGACAAGAAATATAGCACCCTTGATTGGCCAAGTGAGTAAATACGTTTCGGAACCACAGCTAAGCATCTTTCCAATACCTTTTTAGCTTCCTCCTTGCGCCCATCTTCATATAAAGTCTGGCTAAGTGTACTGAAGTTGTTGATAATCAAAGAAAGCATTCCATAAGACTCATGATCAAGATAACGTGCCTTGGCCATATTGCCCCATACAAATTTATTCATCGTATTATCATAGAGGGCATCGACATTTACAGTTTCTCCCATCCGCATCTGCTCTTCCGTCTTATTAAATTTAACCGGCATGAGTCGTAATGCGAAACCTTCATTAATCAGGTAGTTGTCAAGACCCAAATAGTTACTGTTAGGTACGGTTGTAGCAAAATAGATCGGCCGTTTCCAGTTGTTATGTACCAAAATATCAAACATGGCCAATTCTGCTTTAGATACAAAATCCTTATTATAGGTCCAAACCATTGTATCCACAATATTATTATCCCATTTTGTAGGAACTACCTTGTTTTTCAAAACGTCAGCCTTATTTACCGTCAGTTTAAAGTTTTTGGTAAACAGATAGTTTGACCGACTACCATCTTGGTATTCAACTTGATCATTTGGATTGTCGGACAACAAAACGTCCAGAACGGAGCTTAATTCAATCGGTTGCTTGAATCCGGCATCCATAAAAGATAAACCATCACGTGTTCCTTGTTTAAACTGACTATCCTTCATAGTGATAGGCAGGGCATCCGCTTCGTTCACTTTTTCTTTCATTTGGCGTACATACCAATCTGCGCTCAATAAACTAAGATTAACAATGCGGACGTCGGGTCTGAAATTTTCAACTTCCTGCACATACCAAAGCGGGTAGGTGTCATTGTCTCCATATGTAAACAAAATAGCGTTAGGCGCACAGGATTGCAAATAATCTTTTGCGAGATCCCTTGCTACATATTTAGTAGAGCGATCGTGATCATCCCAACCTTCTTTCGCCATTAAAACAGGAGCTGCGAGTAAGCCAATGAGCGTAGCCGCGATGCCTGCTGTTTTGGCATTGGTTCTCTTCTGTAGCATATCAGCCAGGCCAATGACGCCTAATCCGATCCAAATAGCAAAAGCGTAAAAAGATCCTGCATACGCATAATCGCGTTCGCGTGGTTGGAGTGGCGTTTGGTTAAGATAAAGTACAATAGCCAAACCGGTAAAGAAAAAGAGCAGACCAACAATACCGGCATCTTTTTGATGACGCTTAAAGTGCCATAATGCGCCAATTATACCTAGAATTAGAGGCAATCCATAAAATTTGTTATTCGAGGGATCTGTTTTTAATGATTCAGGTAGTGCGTCCTGGCCACCTAGGCGGGCTTGGTCAATTGGTTTGATACCCGTAATCCAATTCCCTTCGGTGAAGCTGCCGTCACCTTTTTGATCATTTTGTCTTCCAACAAAATTCCAGAAAAAATAGCGGGCATACATATGTCCGACTTGGTAAGTGAAAAAGAAACTGAGGTTGTTCCCGAAAGTCGGTTGGTCGTTCTCTCCCAAGTTTAACCAGCTTCTGTAAAATTGCGGATGCCCTCTTCCCGGATCATTACTATAAATACGCGGGAATATGGTTTCGCGATCATAAACATAACTGTATTTTTTTCCTATATTCTCATACTTT
Source organism: Olivibacter sp. 47 (assembly GCF_030372825.1). NCBI lineage: Bacteria > Pseudomonadati > Bacteroidota > Sphingobacteriia > Sphingobacteriales > Sphingobacteriaceae > Olivibacter > Olivibacter sp. 47. The sequence goes on along the minus strand of NZ_JAUCNR010000001.1, from coordinate 1,287,378 downwards.
TCTTCGCCTTTGATATAACTGTTGCCCCCTTCCTTCCGATCAATAATTTTTGAGGTAAAGTAGGGTCCTTTCAATAGTGGTTCTTCACCATATTGTTCGCGATTAAGATAACCCAAAAATGAAAATGCATTATCGGGATCACTATTGTTTAAGCTTGGATCAGCTTTTGCACGTACTAAAATCATAGCAAAAGAACCATATCCAAAAATAATAAAGCATATGCCCAGCAAAATAAGATTGAGCCGGGGTTTTGCTTTTTTAATTGAGTGGAATATGCCAAATGTCAAGCCTCCTATTACCAATAAAGCAAAGAATACAACACCGGTACCAAAGCCCAGGCCCAATGTGTTGACAAAGAAAAGGTCAAAATAGGCGGCAAACTTGATTAAGTACTGAATGATTCCCCATAGTACAAATGCCACAATAACACAGCCGATAAGAAGGGTTTTAAAAACACCGCTATTAGTCGGACTTTTAACCCGTTTAAAATAAACGACCAGTGCCAATGCCGGAATGGTTAACAAATTGAGCAAGTGAACACCAATAGAAAGCCCCATTACATAAGCTATTAATAATAGCCATTTATCGGCACGGGGTTCCTCTGCATGAGCTTCCCATTTCAAGATTGCCCAGAACACGATAGCAGTACACAGTGAGGACATAGCGTACACTTCGGACTCCACAGCAGAAAACCAAAAAGTGTCTGAAAAGGAATAAGCCAGAGCGCCCACAAGGCCTGCACCCATAATTTGAATGAGATTCCCCTGTGTAAGTTCTGTACCGCTTCTCCATAGTACTTTACGCGCTAACGCGGTGATGGTCCAAAACAAGAACAGAATGGTTAAGCCACTGGAAACAGCAGACCCAAAGTTCATCCAATAGGCAATGGACTCTTTATTGCCGAAAGCCAAATTGCTAAAGATATTTTGCAACATCAAAAAAAGTGGGGCGCCGGGCTGATGCACAATCTGCATCTTATAGGCCGCTGCGATAAATTCACCACAGTCCCAATAACTGGCTGTAGGTTCTAGGGTTAACACATAAACTAAGGTGGACACCATAAATGTTATCCATCCAAGTAAATTGTTTGTTTTGTTATAATCCATCAGTTACTATTGTTTATTTCATTCTTTTATGCCCATACCTTGTTAGGATAAACGCATAATATATCATTATAATACAATTAAGTGCCGAAAATAAGTATTAGTATTGATATAAAGGAAAAATTAAAAAGTAAAAAGTAAAAAAAGGGGTAGTGAAAAAAATCCGCTTGATATTCAAGTAGGTGCTAAAAAAGCGAAAAAAAATGAATAAAATATTTTGAGTATTTAGAATATCGCTTTATATTTGCACTCCGTTTACGGCAGAAGGCTGATAAACACAAAGGATTGCCCGATAGTATAAAGGTAGTACAACTGATTTTGGTTCAGTTTGTCTAGGTTCGAATCCTGGTCGGGCAACATAACAAAAGAGAACTCGGGTCGTTTTAAAACGGCCCGAATTTTTTTAAACACCAAACCCGCACTCATGCCTCTTCAATTTAACACGGTTAAATTATTTGCCGGATCTGGTAGCAAAGAACTGGCTCAAAAAATCTCTCAAGCTTATGGAAAGGAATTAGGTGAGATGACTTTGTCTCGCTTTAGTGATGGTGAATTCCAGCCTTTTTATAACGAATCGGTTCGTGGTAGCGACGTATTTTTGATTCAGTCTACCTATCAGCCCACTGATAACTTATTTGAATTGCTTTTAATGATTGATGCTGCAAAAAGAGCATCTGCCCACTATATAACGGCAGTGGTGCCCTATTTTGGGTTTGCCCGTCAGGATCGCAAAGATAAACCTCGGGTGGCTATAGGAGCGAAGATGATCGCAAATTTGTTGACAGCTGCGGGGGCTCATCGGATTATGACAATGGATCTGCATGCCGCTCAAATTCAAGGTTTCTTCGATATACCTGTTGACCACTTAGATGCGGCGAGTATTTTTGTGCCTTATATAAAATCGCTGAATCTTCCCAATCTTACAATAGCTTCGCCTGACATGGGCGGTTCTTACCGAGCGCGAACCTTCGCCAAATACTTTAATGCCGAAGTGGTTATTTGCGATAAACAGCGCAAGCGGGCGAATGAGATTGAATCAATGTCTATTATCGGCGATGTAACGGGGCAAGATATTGTGTTAATAGATGATATTTGCGATACCGCCGGTACTTTGTCAAAAGCAGCTTCCCTCATCATGGAAAATGGTGCCAGCAGCGTACGGGCTGTATGTACGCATCCCGTCCTTTCCGGCAAGGCTTACGAGACGGTAGAGAACTCGGTATTAAGCGAATTGATCGTTACCGATACAATTCCTTTAAAGGGAGAGAGCAGCAAAATCAAGGTGTTATCGACGGCTGACTTATTTGCACGTGCGATAACAAACATCAATGAGCACGGATCAATAAGTGATCTGTTCAAAATTTTTGATACAAATAGATAATCGATCAAAATTTTTCTATCTTTGCAGCCTTGAAAAACGGAGTATATCATTATATTCTAGACGTATAAAAAATAAATAAATAGAAATAAATGAAATCAATTGCTATTAGCGGTTCTCCTAGAGAGAACGTAGGGAAAAGAGACGCAAAAGAATTACGCTACGCCGGTAAGGTGCCTGCTGTTCTTTACGGAGGTGGTGAACAATATCACTTCGCTGTGTCCGCAGCTGATTTGAAACCTTTGATTTATACACCTGAAGTTAATTTCGTAGATCTTGAAATTAGCGGAAAGAAGTATCAAGCAATCGTTCAAGAAGCACAATATCATCCGCTTACGGATCAAATTATTCACGTTGACTTTTTGGCTTTAAGTGATGATAAAGCTGTATCAATGAATATTCCTATTGCCTTGACAGGCACATCACCCGGTGTAAAAATGGGAGGTAAGTTGGTTCAGAAATTGCGTAAATTACGTGTAAAAGCCTTACCTAAAGATATGCCTCAAGTAATTGAAGTAAGCTTGGAGTCATTAGAAGTAGGTAAGTCAGTACGTGTCGGTGCGGTGGAAGTTAAGAATGCTAAAATCCTTAACAATGCTGATGATACGATCGTTTCAGTAATTATGTCGCGTGCATTAAAACAAGCTGAACAGGAAGCTGCTAAAGCCGGTAAAAAATAAAAATCTTTTTAAGAATTTACCAAAAGCATCCGGTGATCAGCATCGGATGCTTTTTTTATAGGGTAAAAATGAAATATTTAATCGTTGGTTTAGGTAATATCGGGCAGGAATACGCGGACACAAGACATAATATAGGTTTTATGGTAGCGGATGAACTCGTAAAAGAATTTGGTGCCGGGTATTCTACCTTGAAATATGCTTTTTATTCGGAATTTAAACATAAGGGTAGAACCGTTCATGTCATTAAGCCCACTACTTACATGAACTTGAGTGGAAAGGCCGTTAACTATTGGATGCATGAGCTTAAAATACCTATTTCCAATGTTTTGGTTATTGTGGATGACTTAGCTATACCTTTTGGAAGCGTTCGTATCAAACCGAAAGGGAGTGCTGCCGGACATAACGGACTCAAAAATATCGAAGCTCTTTGTGGAGGACAGCAATACCCACGTTTGCGCTTTGGTATTGGTGATAACTACCCAAAGGGGCGGCAAATAGATTATGTTTTAGGACCATTCGATCAAGAAGAAAAAGCCGACTTACCGGCACTTATTGCACATTCCGTGGAAGCAATTAAGAGTTTCGTAACGGTAGGCTTGGAATTGACAATGACAAATTTTAATAAATAACTGTAGTTAAAGCTGTAGGGCTTAGCCATTAGCTAATACCTAAGTGTTAAATATTAAAAATATGAAAGTTTACGGAATCAAAAACTGCAACACGGTAAAGAAAGCATTGGATTGGTTAAATAAGAACCACGTTTCTTACGAATTTCAGGATTTCAAGAAGTTAGGTGTCAGTGAAGATACTTTAGCACGTTGGGAAAAGGAAGTGAGCTGGGAATCCTTAGTAAATAAAAAAGGTACAACTTGGCGAAGTTTAAGCGATGCGGAAAAAACGGCAGTCATAGATCAGCAAACGGCCAATAAATTGATGCAAGCAAAAACCAGCGTTATTAAGAGACCGGTTATTGAATCGCCGAAAGGCCTGATTCTTGGGTTTGACGAAAAGGAATACCAAGATAAACTAAAATAATTGTTACAAAGGCTTAAAATAGATATTTTAAGCCTTTATTTTTATAAGGCAGCCTTAAAAATAAAGTTATATTAGCGGCTTATAGTCAAAGCCAAGGCAAATTTTTGCCTTACAAATTATTTTTCGATTTATAAGTATGCTAAAACAACAACCCTTCATTGCGCTCATTGCTTTTATTCTTACGATAGGGACCTCCTTTGGTCAGACTGTCCCTGCGCCAAGCAAATACGATTATGAAAAAGCCTTTGCCCCGATCTTTTATACCCAAAATGGAAACGAATATCGGTCAGCTAGCGGGAAACCTGGCGTAAAATATTGGCAGAATCGTGTTAATTATACAATAAAAGTTCGCTTGAATGAGGAACGCAAAGAGATAGAAGGCGTTGTATATTTAGATTATACCAATAACAGTCCGGATAGGCTTGACTTCCTGTGGTTACAATTGGATCAAAACCTTTTCTCGAAAAAGAGTCGCGGGGCACAGATCGTTCCGGTAGGAAAAAGCAGATACGGTTCACATGATACACCTTTTGACGGAGGCTATACGATTGAGGCTGTTAAAGGAGCCGATGGTAAGAGTATAGCTTATCAGGTCAATGATACAAGAATGCAAGTTTTCTTACCGGAAGCTTTGGACGCAACGGGAGGAAACACCAAGCTTGCCATCCATTATCGCTATACGATACCGGATTATGGCGCAGATAGAACCGGCATACTGCAAACTGCCCATGGGGATATTTTCGCCATTGCACAATGGTATCCCAGAATGGCTGTTTATGATGATGTGTTAGGCTGGAATGTACAGCCTTATACAGGTCCGGGCGAATTTTATTTAGAATACGGTGATTTCAATGTTGAAATTACGGCTCCTAGCAAACATATTGTCGTTTGTGGAGGAGAGCTGTTAAATCCCGATGAAGTCTATACCGAGGAGCAGCTAAAAAGATGGGAAAAAGCTAAAAAAAGCGATAAAACTGTTATGATCCGTTCCGGTGAAGAAGTGACAAACCCAACATCCAGGCCACAGGGCAAAAAAGAACTGACTTGGCGATTTAGACTTAATCGTAGCAGAGATATTGCTTGGGCTTCATCGAGCTCGTTTATTATTGATGCCGCAAAAATTAACTTACCTAACGGACAAACATCAATGGCCGTGTCTGCCTATCCGATGGAAAGTAATGGTAATAATGCTTGGGAACGATCAACAGAATATACGAAATCATCTATAGAATATTATTCAAGCAAATGGTATCCCTATCCTTATCCGATTGCCGTAAATGTTGCCTCGAACATAGGAGGGATGGAGTATCCGGGAATTGTTTTCTGTAGAAGCACCGCCAAAGCAAGCAGCCTGTGGGGCGTAACAGACCACGAATTTGGTCATATCTGGTTTCCTATGATTGTGGGAAGTAACGAGCGTCTGTATGCCTGGATGGATGAAGGATTCAATAGCTTTATCAATACCCTATCAAAAGAAGCGTTTAATAACGGTGAATACAGAACAGCGAAATACAATGGACATGATTTGGCGCGTGTTTATTTTAGCGATGACGTTGAACCTATTATGTCGTCTCCACAAAATATGAAGGAAAGTAATATAGGGACACTTGCCTACAGGAAGCCGCAGTTGGCATTAACAATTTTGCGCGAACATATATTGGGCGAGGAACGCTTCGATAGGGCTTTTAAAACTTATATTGACTATTGGGCCTATAAACACCCTACACCATTTGATTTCTTTAGAACCATCGAGAACGTGGCAGGCGAAAATTTAAGTTGGTTTTGGCGGTCATGGTTTCAGTATAATTGGAAATTGGATCAAGCGGTTGAAGGCGTGAAATATGTAGAAAACGATCCTGCCAAAGGTGCGATCATCACCGTTTCCAATCTCGAGGAAATGCCTATGCCGCTCATAGTTGAAATTGTATCAGCAAACGGTAACAAGCAGCGGATAAAGCTTCCGGTAGAAATTTGGGAAAGAAATCAGACATTCTCATTTAAAGTGGCTACAAATGAAAGGCTTAAATCGGTTGTTATTGATCCTGATAAAGTTTTTCCGGACATTAATCCTGCCAATAATAATTGGACCGATGTGCAATAAATGTTAAATTTTATGTTTTAGCTAACACTTTTCGCCAAAAACTGTTTAGTTTGTACCTGAAAATACCAGATTCATTGAATATATGATAAAGCCTTTTATATTATTTTCCTTGCTATTGGCTAGTGTTATTACCGTAAGTGCTCAGGATCGTTTTAGAGGGATTGTCTTGGAGTATAAGAGCAACGAGCTAATGCCGGAGGTTTCGGTGAAGAATTTAAATAAACATGATAGTACACGTAGTAATAGATCAGGGGAATTTTCTCTTCGAGCCGATAAGGATGATATTTTGGTGTTTTCTTACCCAGGTTACCGTACGGACAGTTTAGTAGTAACAGATTTTGCTTTAAAAAGAGTATACCTCACCTCCGTTAACGATCCTCGAATGTTGGATGAGGTCAATATTAACGCTTTGACTAATAGCCGGATTGCCGAAGAGAAAGAACGTTTGAGAAAAGAAGGGCAGTTTGCGAATACAGTTTCAGGAGGAAGTAGCACAAATGGTACACAGCGTATGGGAGGAATTGGTTTTTCTCCCTCACGCATATTTGGGAAGGGCGCTCGTAACGCCCGAAGACAATATAGAATGTTGGAAGGAGAAAGTAATAATCGGATTATAGATGCGCGATTTACAGAGGAGTTGATTACAAGCTTGACACCATTAAGAGGAGAAGATTTGAGCTTATTTATGGCAAAATATCGTCCGAAAGCGTCATTCATTCAGGAAGCGAATGACGAGACCCTCCGTCTATACATTATGGATTCTTATAATAAGTATAAAGATTTAAGCTCCGCGGCCAAGGAGAAAATTAAGCTGGATAATAAGGAACCCGAAAAGCGTGCTAAATAAGCTCTGTATTCCAAATAAGGACCATTTTATCATCGCTTACTGAGGCGAAGGTATGATCGTTGATCCAGGTTATATTATTTATCGATAAACGATGTGTTTCGTACCCTTTTTCCAAACTAATATTTTTCATTAAGGAATAATCCGTGGCGCGCCATATCTTAATGCTTTTATCGCGGCTCGCGGTAGTAAATAAGGGAAAGCTTGGGTGGTAAGCGATGCCATAAATGCTGAACATATGTGCCGTGATATTTCTATTTAATAAAAAATCTTTTGTCTCGAATACATTTAATTGTGCATCGCGTCCGCCGGTTAATAGAAAGTTGCCATCGGGAGAAAATGTGAGTGCAGTAATGGCGGCACTATGCTCATTGATTTCTTGAAATTGCAGATAGTCCCGGGCATGAAATAATCTTATTTTACTGTCTTTTGCACCGAACGCGATGGTATCTTCGGTGCGGTTAAGTGCAATGCAGCGGACCGTTTCTGCAGACACATTGAAATGATATAGCAACTTGAAATTCACAGTGTCCCAGACAGATACCGTACCATCTTCTGACGACACAATCAGCTCAGGTTTTGTAAGGAAGGCCTGTATCCCGAAAATCGGCTTTTCGTGATGTTGCAGTCTAGCCACCACCAAATGTTTTTCAACATCCACAATAGTCACCAAACCGCTTCTTTCGCCAATGGCTAGTAATTTGCCGGCAGGAAGGTAGTGCAGCGCATATACAGAGCTTTTTACAGGGAGGAGTATTCTTTTAAATTTACCTACATCGAGATCCCATTCCACCACACCTTTGTCATTGCCTGCCGTGAACAGCATAGAGGGAGTACTTCCCGTCTCAACGGCAAAGATCGGATTTTGATGCCCTGATAAAGTATATTTCTTATTAACCTCTATTCTGTTCATGACTATTTATGATGCCGTTTAGCTAAATTCTCAGCAATACGTACCAAGGGGATGTTTTTTTCTCTCAATAGAACAAGTAAATGAAAGATCAGGTCTGATGATTCGTTAATAAAATCCATGTCTGATTCTTTCAGTGCAGCTATAACGGTCTCTATAGCTTCTTCTCCCACTTTTTGCGCGATTTTATTAATGCCTTTGTCCCGCAGTTTGTTTACATAAGAACTTTCATTAGGATTGATAAAGCGATCATCAATAATTTTTTCTAATTGAAAAATGAAATTTTGATTAAAATCAGTTTTGAAGCAACTTCTAGATCCGGTATGACAGGTTGGGCCTTTTGGATTTACCTTAATTAGTAGGGTGTCGTTATCACAATCAACAGACGCTTCAACCAGCTCTAAGTAATTACCGCTTTCTTCTCCCTTTGTCCATAAGCGATTCTTAGTGCGTGAGAAGAAGGTGACACGTTGTTCTTTTTGCGTCTTTTCCCATGCCTCTTCATTCATGTAACCCAGCATAAGTACTTCTAATGTTTGATAATCCTGAATGACAGCGGGAACTAAGCCTGCTCCTTTATTAAAATCTAGCATTTTTAAAATAAATTACATTAACGGACTTCTATACCATGTGCTCTCAGTGTTCCCTTCAGGTCAGGTATACGAATTTCCCCATAGTGAAAAACGGAAGCTGCTAAAGCAGCATCTACCTGTGTTTCTAAGAAAACATCTACAAAATGTTGTTGATTGCCCGCTCCGCCGGAGGCAATAATAGGTATACTTAAGCTTTGATTAACAGTACGGAGTAACTTGCAATCAAAACCATTCTTTGTTCCGTCATGGTCCATGGATGTGAGTAATATTTCGCCGGCGCCTCTGCTTTCGGCCTCCTTTATCCACTCTTCTGTAAGGATATCCGTTTTTATCCGTCCACCATTGAGGTGAACATAATTTTTGCCGTCAACGTACTTCGTGTCAATAGCGACAACAACGAATTGAATACCAAATGCATCGGCCAGTTCGTCGATTAATCCTGGATTTCTAACAGCTGCAGAATTAATGGAAATTTTATCTGCACCGGAATTTAATAATATATCTGCATCGCCAATCTCATGTATGCCTCCGCCAATGGTAAAAGGAATATTCACATTTCTCGCAACGGCTTTGACCATATCAATCGTTGTCTTGCGTTTTTCGTGCGTGGCGGTTATATCCAGAAAAACCAATTCATCAGCATCTTGCTTGGAATATTGCCATGCCAGCTCAACTGGATCACCCGCATCGCGTAAATCGACAAAGTTAACTCCTTTAACGGTTCTCCCATCCTTTACATCCAAGCAAGGGATAATACGCTTAGCAACGCCCGTATTTAAAAATTGATCAGTGAGCGAAGGTTCCATTCTTTTATCTCTTCAATACTTATTCTATTTTCGTATATGGCTTTTCCAACAACACATGCTTCTATCCGAAGTTCGTCGAGGGCTTTGATATCATCCATGGAACTGATACCACCGGAGGCAATTAATTTGATGATAGGGGAGTGATCTAAAAGTTTTTTATACAAATCAATACCCGCTCCGCCAAGTTTTCCGTCCTTGTTGATGTCTGTGCAAAGGAACCTGAAGAAGCCCAAACCAAGGCATCTGTCTATATAATCGATTAACTTTAAAGGTGAACTTTCCATCCAGCCCGAATATTTAATGACCTCGTCTAGTACGTCTATAGCAACTACAATGTGATCGGAACATTTGATTCCATTACAGTAAAGGTGGCTAAGCTCATCTAAAAACTCCGGATTGGTGATGGCTTGCGTTCCAACGATGACGCGATGTATACCGGAGTCAATCAATTCCTTAACCTTATCGATGCTTCTGACCCCACCGCCGTACTGAACCTTCATGTCGGTTTTTTTGATAATGTCAAAAAGATACTGTTGATTGCTGAAATCGCCTTTTGCGCCATTGAGATCAATAATATGTACAAATTCGGTGCCGTTCGACTGATATTTTTCTATCATCTCCTCCAAACTGATATCATAGGTGGTAATATCATCGTATTTACCTTCTCGTAAACGAACTACCTTTTATCCAATATATCGATTGCTGGAATAATATACATGACTTTTCTTGATTAGATTGTACAAAAATTTTTTAATAATTGTTCTCCTGCTTCTCCTGATTTTTCAGGGTGAAATTGGACTCCATAAAAATTGTTAAACTGTATAGCTGAAGAAAACTTAAGACCATACGTTGTATAAGCGAGTGTAAAAGTAGGATTATATTCGATAAAATAAGAGTGGACAAAATAAAAATATGCATCAGCCGGTATTCCTTTAAAAAGGTTATTATCATAACTTGAATTCACGCTATTCCATCCCATGTGAGGAACTTTATAGGGGATCTTATGAGCAAAATGCAGTGTGTCAATATCCATAATATGCAATAATTGAGCATTTCCTTCTTCCGAATGGCGCGTCAGTAATTGCATGCCGACGCAAATTCCCAACACCGGTTTTGTCAGAGCCTTTATCGAATTAACTAGTCCAGATGTTTGCAGTTTCTGCATGGCGGCTCCTGCATGGCCAACGCCGGGTATAATAATGTGACTATATCGATCCATATTATCTCCTGCATTAACCATACCATATTTTAAGCTCAGCCGATCGAGCGCGGCAGTCAACGAAAAAATGTTGCCCGCACCGTAGTTTATTATTCCAATCATGTTTAGCTATTCGCCTTTAGCACACAGCTATCAGCTCTAAAAAATTACCAATATTATTACTATCTACTCAAACCGCTACATTCATCCTACACCTTACACCCTAAACCTTTAAAGCACACCTTTCGTACTGGGAAGTTCCATTCGGTCGGGATCCCTTTTTACCGCCATTTTAATCGCTTTGGCAAAAGCCTTAAAAATTGCCTCGATTTTGTGATGCTCATTTTGTCCTTCTGCTTTAATGTTCAGATTACATTTAGCTGCATCTGAAAAGGATTTAAAAAAGTGGATAAACATTTCTGTAGGCATTTCACCTATTTTTTCGCGCTTAAATTCCGCCTCCCATACCAGCCAGTTCCTTCCCCCGAAATCCAAAGCTACTTGTGCCAGGCAATCATCCATCGGTAAACAAAAACCATATCGTTCGATGCCTCTTTTATCACCCAGTGCTTTCAATATCGTTTCTCCCAATGCCAAGGCAGTATCTTCGATTGTGTGATGCTCGTCGATGTGAAGATCGCCCTTTGTCTTTATCGTCAAGTCCATGCTACCGTGGCGAGCTAATTGATCAAGCATATGATCGAAAAATGGAAGACCTGTTTCGATTGCCGCTTGACCTTTCCCATCCAAGTTGACAGAGACGTAAATATCTGTTTCATTCGTTGTTCGTTGATGCACCGCCGCGCGATTGCCAACTTTCAAAAATTCATACACTTTTTTGAACTCGGTTGTTTCTAAGGCAATAACACCGGCATCAACGAGAAGGTTTTCATTTGCTCCAAGTGCGTCGTTATTTCGTAACCAGATAGCCTTTGCACCTAGATTCTGTGCAAGACGCACATCGTTAATCCGATCACCTATCACATAGGAGTTCGCTAAATCATACTTTTCGGTATCAAAATACTCTTTTAGCATACCGATGCCTGGTTTTCTGGTTTCCGCTTGTTCATGTGGAAAAGTACGATCGATGTGCTCTTTGCTAAAGTGCACGCCTTCACCGGCGAAAGTTTCCATAATGAAGCGGTGTACAGGCCAAAAATTGGCTTCAGGATGCGAATCGGTACCTAAACCGTCTTGATTAGTCACTAAAACTAATTCATAGTCCAATTCTTTGGCTATCCGGGGTAAGTATTGTAATGCCCCAGGATAAAATTTAAGTTTCTCAAAGGAATCTATCTGTTCATCTTCCGGTTCAATAATCAATGTTCCATCGCGGTCGATGAACAAAATTCGCTTTTTATTATTGCTACTAGCCATATTATCGATCATTCTTTACAATCTAGCCAAGCACGCCACCGTTGTGTTTACTTAGCTTTCTGTTTTATTATCCAAAAGTACTATTCTACTGACCATTAACCAACGGATACGTGCGAAGTGCATGTAAGAGTTGCTGGTTTTCTTCGGGAGTGCCTATAGTTATACGTAGGCATCCTTCGCATAATATGACCGACGATCGGTCGCGTACAATAATGCCTAGTTCAACAAGGTATTTGTAAATTTCCCGAGGGGTAGTCATTTTTACCAAGATGAAATTTGCCTCCGAAGGATAGATGTATTGTATAAGCGGGAGCGTTGAGAGGTCTTTAACTAATTTCTCTCTTTCTCTGACGGTAGTCTTTATCCATGTGTTGATTTCGTCTACATTTTCAAGAGCTTGTATTGCAAGTGTTTGAGACGCTTCGTTAATGTTGTATGGCGGCTTTATTTTGTTAAGCACATCAATGATATCGCGGGCCGCAAAAGCCATTCCTATTCTCAATCCCGCCAATCCCCAAGCCTTAGAAAGCGTTTGCAGCACTACCAGGTTATTATATTCTGTCAACTCTTGTATAAAAGATCGTTGTTTGGCGAAGTTTATATAGGCTTCATCTACCACTACTATACCGTTGAAGTTATTCAACAGCGTTTCTATATCTGCTCTATTGATCGAATTCCCGGTAGGATTGTTGGGCGAACAGATGAAAATAATTTTACTGTTTTCATCGATCGTCTCAGCTATGCTATTAAGGTCTAACTGGAATTCTGTCGTCAGCGGGACGCGCTTAATTAAAACATCATTGATATTGGCGGATACTTCATACATTCCATAGGTTGGCGGAACGATAATAATATTGTCTATACCCGGGCGACAAAAGGCCCTCAATAGAAGGTCAATTGCTTCGTCGCTTCCATTGCCAACAAAAATATGTTCCGTAGGAACACCTTTGATTTGGCGGACTTTTTCCTTTAAGTTTAATTGTAGTGGGTCCGGATATCGGTTGTAATTTACAGGTAAAGGTGAACCAAATGCATTTTCATTTGCATCTAATAAGATAGAAGCTTCTCCTTTAAATTCGTCACGAGCGGAAGAATAAGGTGTAAGCTTTCTAATATTGTCCCTTAACAGGTTTTGAATGTTGATGGTCATTTTTAAAGTAAAAAGTAAAATGTAAAAAGCTTGCCACCCGTAGGGGTGGTAAAAAAATGCTACTCAGCTTTATGCCTTAATCTAACGCTTACAGCGTTTTTATGTGCGTGTAACCCTTCAAGTTCTGCCAATATTTCAACGGTAGGACCTAATTGGTTTATTCCAATTGGCGTAATGTGTTGAAAAGTTATTTTTTTAATAAAAGAATCTACTGACACACCGGAATAAGCCTTTGCATAAGCACTTGTCGGTAACGTGTGATTCGTTCCTGAAGCATAATCTCCCACGCTTTCAGGTGTTAAGTGCCCTAAGAAAACCGATCCGGCATTGATTATTTTGTTTATAATAGATTGCCAGTCATCGAGCGCAAGAATTAAGTGCTCCGGGGCATAGGCATTGCTGAACGACATCGCTTGTGTTAAATCACTGCAAAGCACGGCATAGGAATGAGCGATGGCCGCTTTAGCTATTTCAACTCTTGGGAGCGCTTCTACCTGTTTAGCTAGCTCTTGATTAACTTGTTCTATAAGGGATTCACTATCACTAACCAAGATAGCTTGACTATCTTTTCCATGTTCAGCCTGTGCAAGCAGATCGGCTGCTACATAAATAGGATTGCTCGTCTTATCAGCTATAATGAGTACTTCCGAGGGGCCGGCAGGCATGTCGATCGCCGTATTCGTGGTAGCTTGTACAATGGTTTTAGCCTTTGTTACAAATTGGTTGCCCGGACCGAAAATCTTGTCAACTTTCGGAATGGTTGCAGTGCCATATGCCATTGCGGCGATCGCTTGGGCACCGCCGACCAGATAAATCCGTTTAATTTTTAATAAATATGCACAATAAGCAATATAGCCATTTATAAGTCCACTGGCTTGTGGGGGGCAACATACGACAATTTCTTTGCATCCCGCTATTCGAGCAGGGACACCAAGCATAAGAAAAGTACTTGGAAGTACAGCCGACCCACCGGGAACGTAAAGTCCTACACGCTCAATGGGGCGCGCCTCCCTCCAACACGTGACGCCTTGCATCGTGTCGATCTTCTTTTCCTTACGTAATTGATTTTGATGAAATTTGTAAATGTTGTTAAAAGCGATTTCCAACGCCCTTTGCTGGTCTCTACCAATGCTGGTTGCTAGCAACTGAATATCGTCCTCTTCAATATACAAACGATCCAGTTTAACTTTGTCGAACCGTTCCGTAAAGTCAAACAGTGCGGCATCGCCCTTCTGTCGGACATTTTGGATAATATTGTCAACCGTTTCCTGAATGGTATGAGCCGGATCTGTATTGCGAATAATCAGCTGGCTTAACGCATCAGGGGAAAGCTCCTTATAGTTATATGTGTTTAACATGCTTTACTTGTATTAGGATAAAGTATCAAGACGAAAGTATCAGGACAGGTAGACGTTATTTTTCTTCACCTTCTTATACGGTTGTCTTGCATCTTGCTACATATGTCTTGCTACCAATATCTTGGGTCCAATTACATAATAATCTTTTCAATGGGCATGACAACAATTCCCTGAGCACCGGCGGCTTTGAGTTTATTTATTTTTTCCCAAAAGTCACGCTCTTGTATGGCCGTATGGACGGCTACCCAACCTTCCTCGGCAAGAGGCACCACCGTTGGACTTTTTACGCCGGGGAGCAGGTCTACTATTATTTGAAGATTTTCTCTTTTCACATTAAGTACAACGTATTTAGTTTCCTTTGCCTTCAAAACGGATTGAATTCGCTGCATTAGCTCTTTCACAGCCTCTTCTTTTTCGATTCCGTTTTTGCCGATTAGGATGGCCTCCGATGACATAACGTCAGCAAAAGGTTTTAAGCCATTACTTTTTAAGGTGCCTCCTGTGGAAACGATATCGCATATAGCATCACTTAATCCTAATCCCGGCGAAATTTCAACTGATCCGGATATGGTGCGAATCGTTGCATTAATTTGATTGTCAGAAAGGTATTTTTTTAGGATGTTGGGGTAAGAAGTGGCGATGGCTCGCCCCTCTAAATCATTTATTTGTACTAATTCGCTTTCATTTGGTATGGCAATCTTCAAATTACATTTTCCAAAACCAAGGCGTTGCAAAAAATGTACGTTGACCTCAGTTTCACTAATCACATTTTCACCGACAATACCTAGATCGGCGATCCCATCTTGAACGTACTCCGGTATATCATCATCCCGTAAGAAAAGAATTTCCAGTGGAAAATTGGATACGGAAGATATGAGTGAGCTTTTATAATTTTCGAAAGTTAGGCCACAGTTTTTTAATAACTCTACAGATTTTTCGTTTAATCTACCCGACTTTTGGATAGCTATTTTTAAGGATGACATGGATAGTATAATATTTTATTACATGTATCAAAGCACATGCAGATGAATATAAAAAAGTAAATGAATCGGGGTTTAACTGCTTCACGTAGAAACATACTTATTACATATCGCCGCAAGGGCGATGATGGAAATGTACGTGATGTGTGAAGACTTTTAACATTTTCTTATTCTGGACTTCTTTGTTAAGAAGAATGTTGCAAATATAGGATTCAATTTTGTTTTTGCAAATAAAAGGTGAATTTTATTAGCAAAAATTCATGTGTAACAAAAACGATAGTACTTCACTTTTTAGGTTTTTTACTTATCTTCACATTAAATATGGGATGAATGCCTCATGTTATGAGACATTGACCTTGCCTATTAGTTTGGTCCCATAGCCTATTATAAGCAAATGAAAAGAAAATTAACTTTTCTGGAAGGAACTTTATATGCTGGCGGTGCCATTGCCAATAATGTCGTTACGACGGTTACGATTCGTGGAAGCTTTAGTAAGGCATGTTTACAGGCGGCCCTCGATAAAGTACAACGGAGACATCCTCTTTTAAATGTTCACATTGAGCAAGATGTTAGCAGTGCGCCCTATTTTGTCCAAGCTACAATAAAAAAAGATATTCAAGTCCGAGTTATTGACCGTCTTACCGACGACGATTGGAAAAGCGAATTCGTGCGGGAATGTCTCGCCCCCTTCGATGCCACTGATAGCTTACTTTTACGTGTTGTGTGGATTAGAGGCGAGATTCTTTCAGACTTAATGTTTGTTGGCCACCATTGTATTTGTGATGGCAGATCCGTGCTGAATTTAATGAATGAGACCCTCTGTGTATTAGGGAACCCTGCAATGGATATTGGTAGCTATGACCAATTTTCGTCTGTGCTCGATTTTATCCCGGAGCATGTAAAACGTAATAAGGGTAACAGGTTTATCGCCAAATGCCTTCCAATGATAGTAAAAACGGCATTACGCTTTGCCTCCTTTAAGAAAGAAATCAATCGATGTAACCCCTATTTTATTCATTGGAATTTAAGCAAAGAAGAATCAAAAGCGATTCTTGAACAATGCAAGCTTAAAGGACTTTCTATCCACACCTTTTTGAGCGCCGTATTTTTGACAGCTTATGGTGATGTTGATGGCAGAAGGCGATGTGTAAAACTCTTTTGTTCGATCGATATGAGAAGATTTATTAAGGAAGTAAAAAATGACATGCTCTTTGCTTTTCCTGCAATGGTTCCCCTACATCTGAAAAAAAATTCCGCTCGCAACATTTGGCAACAAGCGGAGATGTTAAAGGTTGCATTAGCAAAACGTATGGAAAAATTAACGGTTTATGATACGTTGGTTTTTAGTGAAGGGCTCACGCCGTTAATACCGCAAATAACCAACTATGCAAAGAAAGACAAAGGGACGCACGCCTTTACTTTTTCAAATATGGGACGTGTTCAATTGGAGGAGCGCTACGGCGCACTTGCCATTGAAAACTTGTACGCGCCAGCTAGTCTCTTTGCTTTGGGTAATCCTTCTACCTTATCCATTACCAGCTTTAAGGGACAGATCGATTTTATGTTTACATCAGACGAAAACTTCCTGTCTTATCCTGTGGCACGAGCCTTTCAAACGCGCGCGCTTGAAATTATTCGGACTTCTCTTTTGACCAAGTGAATGTAAAAAAAGCGGTAAAAAAAGACATCAATTCTTAGGGCAGATCGTCGTAGATATCCAGTATAAATGAAACAATTATAAATCGTTTTCAGACTATTGCATTCATACCGCAAATACTGTACATTGGCTATATAAATTTGAAATTGACGGAATATGGCTGAGACAATTAATAAAGATGCAATTGAACCGATTCAGGAAGAGACGTTAGAATCCGGTATACAACATGTTAATAACCCGGTACTGGATTTGCCGCAGATTGTGAAAAAGTATCTTCAAAAGATCACAGGATATGTACAAAGAGGTAATAGTTACGTGTTTACAGATGGTTCTGCCGCTGTAGAAGTAAAGGTGGTAAGTGATGAAATCATACGGATTAGGCTAGCACCCCATAGCCAATTTTTAGACGATTTTTCTTATGCAGTTCCAAATCCTGATCAACATGTAGCGCTTTACGCATTTCAGGAAGAAGAGGATACTTATAGCGTAAGTACTAATACTGTGACTTGCGTCATCAATAAAAAGGATTTCTTGATATCTTTTCAGGACCGTGAAGGACAGGTTATCAATCGGGATCACACGCCGATGCATTGGGAAGAAAATCCGGATTTTGGGGGGTATTATGTTTATTGTACCAAAGTTGCGGAAGAGCAAGAAGCTTTTTATGGTGTAGGCGATAAACCCACGCACCTAAATTTGCGTGGTAAAAGATTGACCAATTGGAATTCAGACACCTATTCATTTTCCTTTGATCAAGATCCCTTGTATCGAAGTATCCCTTTTTATATTGGATTGAACAAAGGGGAGGCTTATGGAATTTTCTTTGACAATACGTTCAAAACCTATTTTGATTTTGCTGCTGAAAAACATGACCAAACCAGCTTTTGGTCGGAGGGAGGTGAGCTACAATACTATTACATTCATGGCCCCCATATGATGGACGTCGTGAAGCGCTATCATAGTATTACAGGTACTCATTATTTACCTCCCTTGTGGGCTTTGGGATTTCACCAATGCCGATGGAGCTATTATCCGGAAAGCAAAGTACACGAAATAGCGGCAGGTTTTCGATCCAGAAATATTCCCTGCGATGCCATATATCTCGATATCGATTACATGGATGGTTATCGCTGCTTTACTTGGAATAAACATTATTTCCCAAATCCAAAAAAGATGATCAAAACCCTGGCAGATCAGGGATTTAAAACGGTTGTTATTATAGACCCGGGTATTAAAGTGGATGATAATTATTGGGTATTTAAAGAAGGCAAAGAAAACAAATATTTCTGTAGAAGAGGTGATGATTATTTTATGGAAGGTCATGTATGGCCCGGACGATGTCAGTTTCCTGATTTTACCAATCCCGAAACACGTGAATGGTGGGGCGGTTTATTCAAGGGGTTGGTTGATGTCGGGGTAGCCGGCGTATGGAACGATATGAATGAACCGGCTGTATTTGGTCGTGGTACATTCCCGAACGATGTGAGACATAACTACGACGGCTACCGGGGCTCTCATCGCAAAGCGCATAATGTATATGGAATGCAGATGGTACGAGCCACCTATGAAGGGCTTAAGAAATTGAATCATGGTAAGCGACCATTCACTATAACCCGAGCGGCCTATGCTGGAACTCAACGATATTCTTCCGTCTGGACGGGCGACAATGTGGCTACTTGGGAACATCTTCGTTTGGGTGTTCTGCAGCTCCAACGGCTTTCGGTATCGGGTATGTCTTTTTGTGGAACAGATATCGGTGGATTTAGCGGTGAACCTGATGGCGAATTGTTTACTAGGTGGATCCAATTTGGGGTGTTCTCACCTTTTATGAGAGCACATTCGGCCGGCGATACAAGAGAGCGGGAACCTTGGAGTTTTGGTGCGGAACTAGAAGCAATCAACAAAAAGTTCATCGAGCTTCGCTATAAGTTTCTACCTTACATTTATTCGGTTTTTTGGGAACATGCGCAGTACGGCTTTCCGATTCTGAGACCGATCTCTATGCTAGAGCAGGCAATAGAATCGAATATCCCAAGAGAGGAGGAGTTTTCTTTTGGTGATAAGGTGTTGGTTTCTCCTGTAGTCAATCCTGGACAAGTGAGCAAAAAAGTTTATCTACCTGCGGGTTACTGGTATCACTATTGGTCTGATACGGTGTTAAAAGGGGGGGAAGAACACGATATAGCAACGCCGTTAGATGAAATGCCTTTATTTATCAAAGCAGGAGCCGTAATTCCCGAGTATCCTGTTATGCAATACGTGGACCTTCGGCAGGTTGATAGTTTAAAGCTAAGAGTTTATTACGCGGACATAGAAGTGAATTCTTTCCTTTATGAAGATCATGGCGATACGTTTGCCTACGAACAGGAGATTTACCTTGAGAAAAAAATTGTACTAAAAGGCGAAAAAAATAGCTTAACCTTAAACCAAACGATCGATGGATTGTTTACAGAGAGATATGAAACTTATAAACTGAGTTTTATAGGTTTACCATTGAAATAAATAGAATATTGGTTGATAATCGAATTACTGAATGGAAAGAAGAAGAAGGGGTTCCTACTATTCAGGTTGATAAAGATTTCCGGAATATTGTTGTCGAATAAAGAGTCAGAAGGGCGAAGGTTTGACGTAACGGTCAATATTCTCTTTTGTAGAAATGAAATGTGTCTCCGAAATAAGTTCGGACAGGTTGCTTTTTAGCTAAAGTAATCATTATAGAGCGCACCTAACTGTAAAAAAACACTATATGCATAATACTGTTGAAGTATTCTCACTGTTTACTGATTTTGATGTTAGTCTTTTCAAAGCAGGAAAACATTTTAAGTTATACGAAAAGTTCGGTGCTCATCATCTAGAAAAAGAGGAAAGAAAAGGAACTTATTTTGCCGTTTGGGCGCCTAATGCCCGATCAGTCAGCGTAATTGGTGATTTTAATGGATGGAACCCCCATTTGCACCACTTATATATTCGATGGGATGCTTCCGGTATTTGGGAGGGCTTCATTCCTGACGTGCCTTTAGGGGCCAATTATAAGTATCTTATCAAGACGGCAACCGGAGAAAATCTGGAAAAGGGAGATCCCTTTGCTTTAGTTTGGGAAACACCGCCAAAAACTGCTTCTAAAGTCGGTACCACCTGGTATGAATGGAAGGATCAGGATTGGATGGAGAAACGGCATCTTCACAATGGTTTGGATAGGCCTATATCTGTATATGAATTACACCTGGGGTCTTGGATGCGAGACCCCGAGCATCCTGATCATTTATTAAGTTACGGGCAGATTGCTGATAAATTGGTACCCTACATTAAAGAGGCCGGTTTTACGCACGTAGAGTTTATGCCTATCATGGAGCATCCTTACTATCCTTCATGGGGTTATCAAGTAACCGGCTATTTCGCCGCCAGTGCTCGTTACGGTCCACCGCAAGAACTCATGTATCTCATTGAGCAACTGCACCGGAACGATATTGGTGTATTTCTCGACTGGGTTCCTTCACACTTTCCGGGGGATGCTCACGGGTTGTATCGATTCGATGGATCGCATTTATACGAACACCAAGATCCACGACAGGGATATCATCCCGATTGGAGCTCCTATATCTTTAATTATGGACGAAATGAAGTTAGGGCCTTTTTGATAAGTAATGCAATATTTTGGCTGGACCGATTTCATGCGGATGGTTTAAGGGTAGATGCGGTGGCTTCTATGTTATATTTAGATTATTCGCGCAATGCAGGTGAATGGATACCGAATGAATACGGTGGTCGTGAGAACTTGGAAGCGGTGAGTTTCCTTAAAGAACTAAATGAAGCCGTTTATGCAAATTTTGCTGATGTGCAAACAATTGCTGAGGAATCGACGGCTTGGCCGGGAGTTAGTAGACCTACTTTTACCGGTGGTTTGGGATTTGGCATGAAATGGATGATGGGGTGGATGCATGATACCTTGAACTACTTTAAACAGGACCCCGTTTATCGTAAGTATAATCATCAACAGATAACTTTCAGTACCGTATACGCCTTTCATGAAAATTTTATGCTTCCCTTGTCGCATGATGAGGTTGTGCATGGAAAACATTCGTTAATCTACAAAATGCCCGGGGATGAATGGCAACGTTTCGCAAACCTCCGGGCGTTATATCTTTATATGTTTACGCATTCGGGCACTAAACTTTTATTTATGGGAGGTGAGTTCGGACAAACTGCGGAATGGGATTACAACCAATCGCTAGATTGGCATTTGCTCAATTTTCCGCCACACGAAGGCTTATTTCGTTTTGTGAAAGATTTAAATAATTTATATAAGACGCAACCCGCTTTATATGAAAAAAGTTTTTCGCCGGAGGGTTTTGAATGGGTAGAATTAGGTGACCATGAAAATTCGGTGCTTGTTTATTATCGGAAAGGGAGATCGGAGAAGGATGACTTGGTTGTTATATTAAATCTGACACCTGTAGTGCGATATTATTATCGTATCGGTCTTCCTCATAAAGGAACTTATGAGGTACTATTGAATTCAGACGATAAAGTATATTTTGGAAGTGGAATTAACTGCGAGCCTATTAAAGCCGAACCTTATCATTGGATGAACAAGGCCTATTCGGCGAAGTTTACGCTACCTCCATTAAGTGGTTTAGTTTTGAAAAGGACAAGGTAAAACGAAAGAAAAATGCGTGTAATTCATTTCGCCGCGGAATGTTATCCTGTGGCCAAAGTTGGTGGTTTAGCGGACGTGCTGGGTTCTTTACCCAAATATCAGCGGAAGGCTGGAATTGAATCCTCCGTTGTGATGCCTTTCTATAACAAGACTTTTGTACAGAATAATGAGTTCGAAGTTCTACACGAAGGTAGCATCCAACAAGGCAATTCCTCTTACCATTACAGCGTTTTACGAGAACGCAGCAATCTGCTAGGCTTTGAGTTAATTTTGATTAAAATACCTGGCTTACTTGATCGGGAGGAAGTATATAGCTACCCGGATGAAAGCGAACAATTCTTGGCTTTTCAACATGCCGCTTTGGATTGGCTATGTGCAACTTACCAACGGCCCGACATTATACACTGCCATGATCATCATGCAGGTCTGATTCCATTTTATATTGAAAATGTGGATCAATTTAACTTGTTAAAGGGTGTTCCAACAGTTGCCACCGTTCACAATGGACAGTATCAGGGATGGCTAAGCTGGAATAGCGCTTCGCTCATGCCCACTTTTGATACGTGGCGATGGGGCTTGCTCGATTGGAACGGATTAATTAACCCCTTAGCAGCCCTAATCAAATGTTGTTGGGCTTACACGACGGTTTCAGAAGGATATTTACATGAGTTATACGTAAGAGCTAATGGTTTGGAGGGCCTTTTTGAGGCTGAAAGGACGAAGTCATATGGGATTGTAAATGGGATTGATACAGAGGTTTGGGATACGGCTACCGATCCCATGCTTGAAAATAATTTTTCACCAGCTGCTGTTAAGAAGGGTAAAGAAAATAATAAGAGCATCCTGTGTGATACTTACGGTATGGACGCAAGTCTACCATTGTTTGTTTTCATCGGTCGTTTTGCTTTGGAGAAGGGAGCTGATCTATTAGCATCTGTTCTCGTATCTGTTTTAGAACGGTTTGAAGGAGAGGTTAATTTCTTCGTTTTAGGATCAGGAGATAAGGGCATCGAAGCGTCATTATTAAAAATACGCGAACAATTTTCACAACATTTGGCCTTGTTTATTGGTTATAATGAAGAACTGGCTCACCAAGTATATGCCGGTGCAGATTTTTTATTGATGCCGTCTCGAGTTGAACCCTGCGGGTTAAATCAATTGTATGCTATGCGTTACGGAACGGTGCCTGTAGTACATGCAACAGGAGGGCTGAAAGATACCGTGGTAGATATCGGTCGAGAAGGGTATGGTGTCTTATTTAATGACATTAGTGTTAACGGGGTTTGCGAGGGCATTGAACGCGCTTTGCACTTTTGGCGTCAAACGGACCAAAAGCAGCAGACTGCCCTAAGGAAGAAATTAATGAAGCTCGACTTTTCCTGGGAAAAATCGGCAGCCAAGTATACAGATTTATATAAAAAACTAATTAATTAATATGACTCCAAAGGTAATATCCATCGTGCTAGGAGGGGGGAGGGGTTCCCGGTTAGCACCCTTAACTGATAAACGGTCAAAGCCGGCGGTGCCAATTGCCGGTAAATATCGCTTAGTCGACATACCTATTTCCAACTGTTTGAATTCGGGATTCAATCGAATTTTTGTATTGACCCAATACAATTCGGCATCACTAAATACGCATATTAAAAACACTTATAACTTTAGTGTTTTCAGTAAAGGATTCGTTGATATTATCGCTGCCGAACAGACGATTGAAGGAGATAAATGGTTTCAGGGAACCGCTGATGCCGTGCGGCACTCTTTACGTTACATGGTCAATCACGATTATGATTTTATCCTTATTTTATCGGGCGATCAACTCTATCAGATAGATTTCCAAGAGATGATTGAATTTCATATTAGTAAGAAAGCAGAAATCACCATTGCCACGATCCCCGTTAACGCAAAGGACGCTACTTCTTTTGGTATATTGAAATCTGATGATGAGGGGCATATTACCTCCTTTATAGAAAAGCCTAAAACAGAATTGCTTGTTGACTGGAGTTCGGAGGTAAGTGACGAAATGAAAGATGCGGGAAGGGTTTATCTCGCTTCGATGGGAATTTACGTTTTTAGTAAAGGGGTACTAAACGACCTGCTAACACAAAATCAGGGATTGGATTTCGGTAAAGAACTGATACCTGATGCAATTACCGATCAAAAGAAAGTGATAAGCTATCAATATGATGGCTATTGGACTGATATTGGTAACATTGATTCTTTCTTTGAAGCTAATATTGGTTTAACAGATGAAATACCTGCCTTTAACCTCTTTGATAAACAGAGTATTTTTACAAGACCTCGTATGCTACCTCCATCTAAAATGGCTGCGACTACGCTCTATAACGCTATTGTGGCGGATGGTTGTATTATTGCTGCGAAGGAAATCGAACGCTCGGTTATCGGCGTCCGTTCTAGGATAGGGAAGGGTACGGTTATCAAGAATACCTATATGATGGGGAGTGATTTTTATCAAAACCTTGAAGAGCTTGAAGATGCAAAGAGAACTAACAAGCCCATTGTTGGGGTTGGAGAAGATTGCTATATTGACACGGCAATTTTAGATAAGAGCTGTTCAATCGGTAACAATGTACAGATTAAAGGTGGCCCACATCTGCCGGATGGAGACTTTGAAACCTATACGGTGAAGGACGGCATTATCGTTATTAAGAAACGAGCCGTGATTGCCGATAATACGATTATCGGTTAATTGTCGGCCAACTCGCAGTTAGCTAACGATCGTATCAGCTAACTGGCACATCAAATTCAGTACAAAATATTCGTTAGCATTAACGACTATTTTGTACTTTTGTTTTTTAATGAAAGTTCCTCAGATTGTACTTCATTCTTCAATGAGTTTTATAACCCCATCGGTTATATTAAAACAATTTTTCCCTTTTTGCACGATGTTGTCAAGCTTTTCACTGAAAGCCACTGACACTTTATATTTATTTGTCAAAAAACGTATTGTTTTACATGGATAAAATACTGATAAAGTCTGCCACGTTAGCCTTTCCCGGACATGAAAAAAATGGTCAAACGCTAGATGTTCTCATCAATCGGGGTATAGTCGAGGCCATTGAAAATAAGAATATCATAAACGACGAAGATGCAACGGTTATTGACGCTAATGGACAATACTTGGCTCCGGGATTTTTCGATTTAAACGTAAATTTAGGCGAGCCGGGATTGGAGACAAAGGAGACGATTGAAAGCGGTTGTGCCGCTGCTGCGGCAGGTGGTTTTACCGGATTAGCGATGCAACCTAACACAGAGCCTGCCCTACATAGTAAAGGAGAGATATCCATGGTTGTAAATTTAGCGAGAAATCAACTGGTATCTCTTTACCCGATTGGAGCTATAAGTAAAGGGAGAACGGGTAATGATCTGGCAGAGCTTTATGATATGAAGTTAGCGGGAGCTGTTGCTTTTTCCAATGGCAATAAAAGTATTCAACAGGCAGAACTAATGAGTAGAGCACTCCTCTACTGCAAGGGATTCGGTGCACTGATCATGTCTTTTGCGGAAGATGCTTCGATTGCAAATCACTCAAAAATGAATGAGGGTGTTATGAGTACCTATTTGGGAATGAAGGGAAATCCCGGGCTTGCTGAAGAATTGATGATATCGAGAGATTTATCGCTCGCTAATTACCACAACACTGTTATTCATTTTAGCACAATTAGTACAAAAGGGAGTGTATCCCTGATAAGGGAAGCCAAGCAGAAGGGAATACAGGTCACTTGTGACGTCGCCGCTCATCATCTGGTTTTAACGGATGATCGTGTCGCCGGTTTCGATAGTAATTATAAGGTGAGCCCCCCGTTGAGAACAGCAGAAGATATACAGGCATTGAAAGAAGGGCTATTAGACGGTACGATCGATGCGATTGTTTCTCAGCATACGCCCCATGAAGTAGAATATAAGCGCGTAGAGTTTGAAATTGCAAAAAATGGTATAATCGGCCTTCAAACTACTTTGCCTTTGCTACTCGAAGCACAATTATCAATCGATTTAATAATAGAAAAAATTTCAATAAGGCCGCGCGAGATTTTATCGCTTCCGACGCCATCTTTGACCGTTGGAGCTGCTGCGAATTTAGTTTTGTTTAATCCGAAAGAAAATTGGACCTTTGATATAAATACAAACTATTCCAAATCGATTAATAGTCCTTTTTATGGCGCTACTTTAATGGGCAAAGTAAATTTGGTGGTGAATAATAATAAGGTATATAGTACACTAAATTAATATGATGGACGCACGTATTGAGAAAGCATTAACTGCTGCACTTTCTGCTTTTGATAAGATAAACGGAACAAACGAGGTTTTTCGAACGAATTTATTCGCAGCTTTTAATAGCGATGAGAGCTATATGCAAAAGGTGGATTTGTTAGACGAATGTTTTGATGCTTATCCTTCTTATGAAGATTTAAGGGAAATTGCGTTCGACCTCTTGCTGATGAACTTTTTTGCAGCAGATGTCGAAAAATTGGAAGAGGATTATCTCGAATCGGAGGAGTGGGAAGATATTGAAGAGCAGACTATAGATCGGGGAACCGAGTTGCTCAATTTACTGTTATACTTAAGAGAATGTATTGATGAGGAAATCGAGCCGGAGTTAAGTGATTTTCTAAAGGAATTCCTGTTGGTAGATGAAGATGAATTTCAAGACGAACATCGTATTTATGAACCGATGATTGCCAACCAAATATTAGTGGAGAGCAATTATAAAGAAATAAGTCGAGTAGCAGCTAATCTTGGCGAGGAGCAAGAGCTGGCTGGGCTGTTTTATCCGATAATGAGCTTCTTTGCTGAACAGAATCCATCGGAAAGCCAATTTACCGAATATCTAAGAGCTAGTGGCGATCCGTCAATGGACGCAGCGGTTTATGCACTTATAGTGGCCTATAATAAAAACTAAAAGTAAATGGAAAACAACAGCTTATTACGGAAAGAAGGAGCTAAGTTAGGGATTGTAGTGGGAATACTGATGATTGTATTAACCATTATTCCCATGTACTATTATGCTTCCAGTTCCTCGTTTTGGATGGTCATTATTGGCCCGGTCATCACCGGCTTTTTTCTTCCTTTAGTATTAGCTATTTTATTCACATTTAGATTGCGAGGAACTATCGGCGGCTATTGGAGTTTTAAGCAAGCTGTAATCGGTGTTTTTTCCATGTTGCTTGTGGCAAGCTTTATTTCCTCAGTCTCCGGATTTGTTTTTGAGAAGTATATAGAGCCTGATATGAGAGAACGCTATATGCGTAACATAGCGAATAACTCAATTGAGTACATGGAGAAATCAGGTGCTGATGCTGAGCAGATTGACACGCAACTGGAAAAGATAGATGAGCAAATAGAAAAGGCAGGTGAAGTTAATATTGTTAATACATTGCGTGGTTTTGCGATCTCTACTATTGTTGTTTTCGTGATTGCTCTAATATTTGGTGCTTTATTTAAGAAAGAACGACCCATATTTCAAACAATCTCTGAAGAACCTCAGGAATAAACCGATAAACAAATCATTTGATAATTGCTTATTAACACATGGATATATCTGTCGTCATACCTTTGTACAATGAAGTTGAATCTTTATCTGAATTGGTGGCTTGGATTAAACGGGTAAATGATGAGAACAGCTTCAGTTACGAAGTGATTATGATAGATGACGGTAGCACAGACGGTTCATGGCGTGAAATTGAGGTGCTAAAATTAACCTATCCTGAAATTTATGCCATTAAATTTCGGCGGAATTATGGAAAATCAGCTGCATTGAATGTCGGTTTTGCAGCTGCATCGGGCGATGTTGTTATCACCATGGATGCTGACTTACAAGATAGTCCGGATGAGATACCGGTTCTTTTTCATCGAATAAAAGAGGAAAAGCTGGATTTATTGTCGGGATACAAACAAAAAAGGCATGACCCTTTAAATAAAACGCTGCCTACCAAACTTTTTAATGCGGTGACACGCAGGGTTTCAGGTATCAATAACTTACATGATTTCAATTGCGGGCTGAAGGCTTATCGAAAGGATGTAGTTAAAAATATAGAGGTTTACGGAGAGATGCACCGTTATATCCCCGTTATTGCAAAATGGGCAGGCTTTACAAAAATAGAAGAACAGGTTGTAAAGCATTATCCTAGGAAGTATGGCACGACCAAATTCGGTTTCAGTCGATTTATCAATGGTTTTTTAGACTTACTGTCAATATTTTTTGTTGGCAAATTTAGTAAAAGACCGATGCATTTTTTTGGAAGTCTAGGTGTACTGAGTTTTATGGGGGGCTTTATTATGACTCTTTGGCTGATTTCGGATAAACTGATCAGCATATCGAAAGGTACCTCCTATCGAAATGTTACCGATCAACCTTTGTTTTACATTGCTCTAGTTGCAATTATAGTAGGTACGCAGCTATTTTTAACCGGCTTTATTGCTGAGTTGGTCTCGCGCAATGCACATGACCGAAATAATTATCAAATAGAAAAAGTGATCTAGATAGCTTTTATTTTCCGCTATGATTTTCTTTTCAATTATTATTCCTTTATATAATCGACCGCAAGAAATAGACGAGCTTCTGTTTACACTGGTACAGCAAGGCTATCCTGAATTTGAAGTGCTGGTGATTGAGGATGGATCTACAAATAGTGCCGGGAAGATCGTTGAAAGCTACCGGGATAAACTTAATCTTCGATATTTTTTCAAACCCAACGAAGGGCAAGGTTTCAGTCGAAACTTTGGTTTCGAACGTGCAAAGGGAGATTACTTTATTGTATTCGACTCTGATTGTTTGATTCCGGCTAACTATCTACAGCTGGTTAACGATTATCTATCTCTTCATAAGTTGGACGCTTATGGCGGTCCCGATGCTGCACATGTGTCGTTTACACCCATTCAGAAAGCTATTAGTTATTCCATGACATCGCCCCTTACTACCGGTGGGATTAGAGGGAATAAAAAGCATATCGGGCAGTTTCATCCTCGAAGTTTCAATATGGGCGTTTCCAGAGAGGTGTGGGAGGCCGTCGGTGGATATAAGTTGACTAGATTAGGGGAGGATATAGAATATAGTATACGGATTCAAAGAGCAGGATTTAAGATCGGCCTAATCCCCGAAGCCATTGTCTATCACAAACGGAGAACTGATTTTAGTCAGTTTTATAAACAGCTTCATTTTTTTGGAAGGGCTAGAATTAATATTTACAAGCACTTTCCCTCAGAGCTGAAACTTGTTCATTTTTTTCCGGCACTTTTTACGCTATTTTTAATTTTTACCGTCGCACTGAATTTTTTACAAGGTTTTATTTTGTTTAGAATTCCATTAGTTACATGGTGTTGTAATTTTCTGCTAGGGGTCTATGTCTTATTACTTTTTTTCCACGCTTGGTCTCAGAGCAAGTCGCTTAGGGTGGCGGGCCTTGGTGTGGTAGCTGCTATGATTCAATTAACTGCCTATGGTTTGGGATTCATGCAGGATTTTTGGAAAAAGGTGATATTAAATAAAAAATAGTAAGTAATTTATCCAAGCGCAACGATTTTATTGTTTAAATCCTCGATATTAAAAGGTTTTGCTATATAATCGTCAGCACCAACTTCGGATGCTATACGTTCGCTTTCTCGGCCAGCGGAAAACATAATGATCGGTAAGTGAGCAGTTTCTTTATTGTTCTTTAAAATTCTCACAATTTCGTCCCCCATTAATAAGGGCATCCAGATATCGATTAACAGCAAGTCGGGCTTTTCCGATGAAATTCTTGGAAGCAAACGTGCGCTATTGGACTCCAGTAATACCTGATATCCATAGCTTTCCAATAATAAGCCCGTAATGTCTAATATGCCTTCATCATCATCACATATCATAATTTTCTTTATCATGATCTTGGTATTTAAGGGGTAATGTAAAACTAAAGGTGGCGCCTTCTCCGATTGTACTTTCAACCCAAAGGGTTCCTTTATGTTTTTTTATGATCTGGTTGCTTATATACAGACCGACACCGATGCCGGGATACTGTTTCTGTATTTCGTCCACCCGATAAAAAGAATCAAATATTTTCTTCTGATATTGATGGTCTACACCCAAACCATAATCGGTAATTGAAACTTTTATGAAATCACTTAATCGTGAAAGATGTATATTAATTGATCTATTGACCGGGGAAAATTTAATGGAGTTAGTTAATAAGTTTAAGATGACCTGCTCCAAGCGCAGTCTATCTCCTATATAATAATTACTTGCTGCTCCCTGAACCTCGAAATGGTTATCATGATATTTTCCTCGTAATTTATCTACGACCTCTAAGATCATTGCGTCAAAGTCAAATGCCTGTTTGGTAAGTTCTATTCTTCCGGTTTTAATTTTGGATGCATCCAAGAGGTCAATAACCAGATGCTCCAATTTGTCTACATAAGATTTTGTTTTATTGAGTGTTCCCTTAAGTGTTTCGCTTGCATCAGGAGGAAGCATCCGTTGTGTTAATTGTAAACTCGCTGTAATGGCTGTTAACGGAGTTTTAAGTTCATGACTGGCTGTACTTAGAAAGTCATCTTTTCTTTTCTCGAGCTCCCGTAACTCCGTTATATCGCTAATCGCTAAAATGATGTTTGCATTAGTCGTGTGTGATATAAAATGAGCATCAAAATTCAATACTTTTTTTCCGACACGAGTTGGAAAGTCTTCCAACAAATAATCCTTTATGCTCGTTTTTTTTGAGCTTAATTGCTCGGCGAGGTTTTGTAGCCCCATAGTGTTCCACTTCCCGTTGTCGATGCCCAGGATATGTTGGTCCAGTACCTCGTCCTCGGCAATATGGAAAGTTTTAAGGAAAGATCTATTGACCTTTATAATATGAAGATTCTCCGTCAAAATCAACACGGAATCCCTAACCGTGTCTATTACGGCCGTCAGGAGACCTTCATCTTCCGATAGATTGTTGTCATGTTCAACTAACGTTTTTTTTACTTTAAGTTTTTCTACTCGGAGCTGCTGATTGGTTAGTTTTAAGCGAGTAACATCGTTTTGAACACCAATATAATAAGTAACATTATTTTCCTCGTCTCTTATTGGTTGTAAGCGAAGTTGATTCCAAAATAGAGATCCGTCTTTTTTATAGTTTTTTATTTCTATTTCACATGGCTGCCCCAGATGCAAGGCTGTTTTGATGACTTTTTTTTGTTCTTCGTTGTCATCATTGCCTTGTAAAAAACGACAATTATGGCCAATAACTTCATTGCGCGAATAGCCAGTGAGCTCTTCAAATGCCTTGTTGCAGTAGACAATGGGATAATCGGGCTGCGAGCAATCGGTTATTACTACACCGACTTTTGTAGTATCTAAAGCGGTTAGTAGCAGATCCAATTCCCTATTGTAAGTACGAGCGGAAAATGAAAATTTATTTTCGTCAATTTGCTTCATACATTAGCAGTATAGTATCCTATGCCTAGCAAAATAGGAGATGTTTTGTATAATAAAGTAGTCAAACTCCCCCACTTTCTATTTACAACTTAATATTACAAACTTCAAACCAAAGTAATTTAATGGTAAATTTACGTAAACGAAAGATGCTTGAATTGCTCACATTCTATACAAATTAAATATGGAAAAAAATATCATGGATAATCATGCAAGGGGAGGGATTGACAGTTGATAAATGAGCCTGTTCAACGTGAACAAAAAATTAACAAAAAAATGATAAATGGGTTTGGTTTTAAAAATCAACTTGTTGAGTGTTTTTAAGGCTTGTTTTGTGGGTTAAAGCTGAGATTTTGGTTGAATATTTGATAACAAGACATACTGACGTTGCGATGGCCAACGTTATAAAAATAATTCAATACGATTATTTCTTGAATGGGTATAGAAACACGTATGGAGTTGTTGTTTTGGATTATATCGGAATAAATTAATAAAAGAAGCGTCTACTCAGTGAATGACGATTGGTCATTGTGGCTTTGCCCGCTTCAAAATTTTAAAAGTAAGACTGATCACTTGCATAAACCACCGCTTAAAGTAGGTGATAAAATATGCGAGTTGATGATTATCAAAAAAATAGGATTTAAAATGAAGAATATTCTTTGCGTAGATGACGATACGGATTTCGCGGCAATGGTTGCGGATATACTAAAACCGGAGGGCTACGATGTTAAAATAGATACAGGAAAAAATATGCACAGTATTTTGAGAACCGGAAAGTTTGGGTTGGTTCTACTAGATGAACGCCTCATGTGGATGTGGGGTAGTGATTTGTGCATGGAATTAAAGCAGAATCCGTTAACAAGCCATATTCCGGTTGCGATGGTATCCGCTTCCGATGATATAGCAAAAATTAAAGAGCGATGTGGAGCAGAAGCCTACGTGAAGAAACCATTTGAGCTAATGCATTTTTTGCATTTAGTGGACGAATTATATTTGTATAAAGATGAAGTCGCCTAAATAGTGTATACTTGAATATATTTAGAAAGGTATGAGCAACGGACAATATCGTAAGGAAATTTTTAGAGGACAAAATGTAGGGATTATCCTGAAGAAAGATCAGCGTACGGGGAACATTACTTATGGCTATGTCAAGGATATTTTAACATCGGCCACCTTTCATTCCAGAGGAATTAAAGTTCGACTCGAAGATGGGCAGATCGGAAGAGTTGCCGAAATCTTGGAAGATTAATAGAATAATACTAAGCGGGTGTCTCCTATGCTTGTCAAAGACAAATGTAGGAGACACCTTCGTTTTATAATAGCCGAGCAATGAATAATTCAATATAAACAGCAGGATTTTCCGTCTCTTATTGCACTTGTTATTAAAAAGAGTTATTTTTCTTGCATGCAAGAATATCTTTTATTTATTGACACGGAAACAACGGGGCTACCCAAAAAGTGGACGGTAGGATATTCTACAAAAGATAATTGGCCAAGTGCCGTTCAAGTCGCTTGGATTGTGTTTACAAAGGACGGAAGGGAAATCAAGCGAGAAAATTTCTATGTGAACGAAGACGATGTGGTGGTTAGTCGGCAAGCGCAATTAGTGCATCGGATAAAGGATTCATACTTAAGAACGTTTGGAGTACCGCGTTGTGCCGTAATGGAAAAACTCAGCAGTGATCTCCGGCAATTTAAACCTCTAGTCGTGGGGCACTTTGTCGCACTCGACTTTCATGTATTGGGGGCGGATTTTTATCGCTGCGCTATGGAAAACCCACTTGGCGATTTACGCCTATTTTGTACCATGTTAGCGAGTTCCGGATACGTTAAAAAACCTTGGATAAAATACCTCCGTTTAAACGAACTCTACCAGGAACTTTTTGAAAAGGAGCTGGAGAAGGCCCATAATGCTTTATTAGATGCAGACGCCACAGCAAAGAGTTATTTTGAGCTGGTCAAAAGAAAAGAAGTTACAGAAGAAACAATTGAAGAACAGCAAGTCAAATTATCAAAACAACTGATTCTTGATAAGTCACCATGGAGCATATCAACGGTGTTAATAATTTTGTTTTTTTTGATTGCTTTAATTGTCTGTTCGTTAGTTTTCAAGCGTTTATAAGTCATTTATATGCACTTCAATTAATGACTATAGTTTTATAGAAAAACTCATGGATAATACAAAAGAACAAGCCCCTTCATTTGATGAAAGTTACCTGATGCCTGAACAGGTCTATTCGAGAAGAATCAGTGATATAGCTTTCAGGGAGCTGGTGACCTGCAAAGAAAGCATGCCGGTGTACGAAGCCGCCCGTATTATGGCTGCCAATAAGGTTAGTTGTTTGTTTGTCACCAGTGAAAGTGGAAATATCGACGGCTTCATTACTGATATAACGTTGCGTGATAATGTGATCGCGAAAAAAGCTGATCTTACTAAACCTGTGTATTATTTTATGGATCGCGCCATTGAGTCAATTTCCATTGATACCTATATATATGAAGCGCTGCTGACGATGTATGAAACAAAATTACGCTATTTGCTGGTAGAGTCAGAAGGCAAATACGTAGGATTTGTTAGCAGAAATAAATTGATGAGTGAACAAGCTCAATCGCCATTAGTCTTTATTCAATCTGTAAAATTAGCTAGAACGAGTATCGAGTTAAAAGAGAAGTGGTCTCGTGTTCCGTACATTGTCAATCAGTTATTGAGTAAAGGTGTACAAGCTGAGATTGTTAATCAATTAATAACCGCTATTGCTGATACAATTGCGCAGAATGTAATAGAAGAAGTGTTGAGCGAAATGAGCAATCCACCCTCTAAATTCGTTTTTATGGTGTTGGGAAGCGAGGGACGTAAAGAACAGACTTTGAAAACAGATCAGGATAATGCGCTAATTTATGAGGATAAGGCGAACGAACATCGGGAGGAAGTTCGGAAATGGTTCCTTGAGTTTGCGCAAAAAGTGTCTGATCGATTGCATTTTGTAGGCTTCGCGTATTGTACGGGGGGCTATATGGCGAGTAATCCACAATGGACACACTCCTTATCGCATTGGAAGAGCAATTATAAAAAATGGATGGAGGAATCGCTTCCGGAGACTGCCATTAAATTTTCGACTTTTTTTGATTGCCGATTGATTTATGGAGATAAAGCAATCATGGATAATCTTCGAGACTTTCTAGATGTAGAGCTTCAGCAGCCTTTAGAGAAGTTTTTTGTGTATTTGGCTAAAAATGCCTTGCAATACGTGCCGCCATTAACGTTCTTTAAACCAATTAAGACGATAACAGTACAAGGCCGCGAGGTCTTTGATATTAAAAAAGCGATGACCCCAATCGTAGACTTGGTGCGTGTTTATGCTCTACGGAATCGGATTTTTTTAGAGAATACCGGAGAACGAATGAAAATGTTGCGAGATATGGGCGTGTTCACTGAAAATCAATATCAGGAATTAAGCTTATCTTATTATTACTTAATGACAATGCGTCTAAAAAATCAGGCGGTGCGCATGATCGTTGATAAGGGTGAGCCGGACAACTATATTGATATTGATAAGATTACACGTATTGAACGTGTTACCTTAAAGGAAATTTTTAAGACTGTGGAAAATTTCCAGTCTGGTATACGTATTAAGTTTACCAATAATTTATTAGGATAAAATCGTTGATCTTATACAACCAGATTTAACAACAGAACACCGATGAGGCCGACGATGGCAACAATGGATTCCATTACCGACCAAGTTAGCACGGTATCTTTGATCGTCAGATTAAAGTACTCCTTAAACATCCAGAAGCCTGAATCATTGACATGTGAGAAGGCTAAACTACCTGCGCCGACCGCTAGCACCATCAAATTAGGATCAGTTCCAGTGGATTGAATCAGTGGTAGAATCATCGATCCGGTCGTCAATCCCGCTACAGTTGCCGATCCGACGCATATTCGTATAATAGCCGCTATTAACCAACCTAAGGCAAGCGGCGGAACCGGAAGTGCTCTCAATGAAGTAGCAATCTCCTCGCTTACACCGGTTTGTGTAAATACTTCTTTGAGCGCTCCTGAACCGGCAATAATCAAAATGATGGTAGCAACGTCCTTCACCGCTTGCGTACAATGATTCATTAAATCGTCCATTTTAAGTTTTTGAACGACTCCCAAGGAAAAAAGTGAATAAAAAAATACAATCATCAAAACCACCGATGGCGAACTCAGAAATATTAATAGCTGTTGAACTGTTGGACTCAACGTAAATACATGTTGGATAAATGTCGTTGCAATTAGTAGTATAACGGGCAACAATGCCGTAAAAAAGCTATTAAAAGTGCCTGGTAATTGATCATCGGGTAAGTCTTCTGAAATGAATGTCTGTAAGGGTTGCGATGGGATTTTTTTGAGAAATTGTGCAAAGAAAGGACCGGCGATAATGATAGCCGGTATAGCAAGAGCGAAGCCATATACAAGCGTTAAACCCATATTGGCGTTGAATTGGATAACCAGTGCGGAGGGTGAAGGATGAGGGGGTAAAAAGCCATGCGTAACCGACAGCGCTGCTAACATAGGCAAGCCAATGAAGACCGCTGGAAGTTTATATTTATAAACTACCGAAAAAATAAGGGGCACCATCAGCACAAAACCTACTCCGTAAAAAAGTGGAATACCGATGATAAAGCCAACAATCATCATGGCCCACTGAATTTTTTTTTGTCCCACCCACGACATCATCACCGCGGCTATTTTTTGCGCAGCACCGCTTACAGCAATGATTTTACCGAACATGGCTCCAAACGTAATTAATATTAGTAAGGATGATAAAATATCGCCAATTCCTTTCTCTAATGTTGTCGCAATTTTATCAATAGATAAGCCTAAAGTAGCTGCAGCAAAGATTGAAACGAGTAAAAAGGCAGGGAAGGGATGTACTTTGAATGTATTAATCAGTAGGATTAACAAGAAAATGGATAGGGCAATGTAAACTAGGGTCATTGGTGTCTGTTTTGTTGGTACTGTGTTAGGCAAATTAACAGAATTGTTTTATTTATAAAAATAATGAACGAATATTGTTGAGAATATCTTTTAAAGTCAAGATGGCAAAGAGTTTTGATTGAGAAGCCATGCTCCCAACTGACCGTAAAATTGGTGGTACATCATTGGATATGATAAAAAGGCGCTCATTTTTTGAGCGCCTCTGTTGTTTAGTATCCCGGATTTTGCTTCAAATTTGGATTAATGGCAATTTGCGTATTCGGAATCGGATACAATTCCCGGTTTGGGTCACTACTAGGTCTGTGATCCCACCAAGCGGCTGTTGTATACTTTCCAAAACGAATAAGATCGGTACGTCTTTTTCCTTCAAAAATAAATTCACGACCTCGCTCAGCCAATAATTCATCTAGTGTCAAGCTTGCCGTTGTATATTGTGCAGCAGGCCAATCTTCGGCGGAAAAGGCTCGTTTTCTACTTTCATTAATTAAATTTACTGCCTCTTGGGTGGCAACACCGCCATTTTTTCGCATAATGGCCTCTGCTTTATTAAAGTATATTTCGGTAAGACGATAGATCATATAGTGGTTTTCACGATAGTTGGCATCTTGTAAGGTCCCGGATTTATATTTATTGAATCTAGCTCCACTATTTTCTTCTCCTTGTGCCATACCGCCTGCGCTGGTTAAGTCTCCCTCGCTT
This sequence comes from Olivibacter sp. 47, assembly GCF_030372825.1. Taxonomy (NCBI): domain Bacteria; kingdom Pseudomonadati; phylum Bacteroidota; class Sphingobacteriia; order Sphingobacteriales; family Sphingobacteriaceae; genus Olivibacter; species Olivibacter sp. 47. The sequence goes on along the minus strand of NZ_JAUCNR010000001.1, from coordinate 1,250,459 downwards.
TCACGGCGGATACTGTTTACAAAAACAATAGGTTTTCCGCTCCATTCTTCCGTGCCTAACACCGGTGTTTGTGTGCCATATTTGTATTGTGGGCCGAACAAAAACCACTCTTTCTTGCGTAAGTCGTTTTCAGTGTAAGCATCAAAAGCGGTTGGTATCACTACGAAGGCATTCCATCCGCCGTATCCGACATTAAGTACATCTTTCATATAATCATAGCCCATAAAGAAGCCGCCCCAATCAAATGCGAAACCTCCTTTTTGACTATATGCAAATTGAAAAAGAGCCTCTGTTGCACGTTGATTCGTATTACTAAATGTAGACGTCAGATCAGCAGCCAGGTTAGGACCACCCCCTAAGCCGCCCCCTTCACCATTTAAAACCTGATCACAGGCTGCAATACACTCGTCCCACATGGGCTGTCCTACCCACTTTTCAGCATTAAGATAGAGTTCTGCTAGCATGGCGTATCCCGCAGCCTTGTTTACTCTTCCAATTAATGCATCCGAAAGCGGTAATAAATTAGGAACATTTTCTTCAAGCTCCTTTTGTATGAAAGCAAAGACTTCCGTACGTGGTTTGGTCTCTGGATTGGCTATTTCTTCAGACACTTCTTCAACAATGGGTACATTGCCCCATAATTCCATAATTTTCATGTAATGGAAGGCGCGAAGTACCTTGAGTTCTGCAATGATCGCATTCAGTTCGTCAGGCTCCATACCTACCTTTTCTGGTGGGGTTGCTTGAATCCGATTGAGCGCGTTGTTAACATAACCTAAGCCTGTCCACATTCCAATCCAAGCATCGCGTGTGCGAGATTCATTGTCTGTCCATGTGTGATAATGCTGTCTAAAATGATCTCCTGCATCATAGCCATGTCTGCCTTTTTGCGGCCAGGCCAATTGATCAGACGACAATTCCGAATGGTAGTAATAACCACTGCCTCCGGTAGGCGCTAGCCATGATTGCATATGGGTCATTGGGCGTAAGGCCGCTTGCAATACTTCTCTTCTGTTGTTGAGAAATTTATCGTTGCTTATTTCGCTATAAGGATTTTCGTCCAGTTTGGTACAAGCTTGATAGCTCATTGCTATCATACCAAATACAGAAATATATATAGATTTTTTTAGGAGTTGTTTCATTTTTTTATGTTTTTAAAATCCAACATTTACACCAAGCGTGAATGATTTGGTTCGAGGATAGAAACCACGACCGTCTATACCTGTCGTAAAACCAGTGTCCTGAATTTCAGGGTCTATTCCACTGTAGCCCGTGAATGTTGCTAAATTTCTGCCGGCAGCGTATATTCTTAAATTTCTTATATAGTTCGAACTCAATTTGAATGTATACCCTAAAGTGACATTATCCAATTTTACAAAATCACCTTTTTCTAAGTAGTAATCCGAGTATTGCGGATCATCGTTCAGCTGGTTATGGGTAGTAATGGCACTTTTGAAGATATTATTTGGAAGCCATTTCTTGTTTCCAAAATACATTTCTTTGGTATTCAGAATGTCAAAACCGAATTTACCCCTGAAAAATACCGTAAGATCAAAGTTTTTGTAGCGTAATGTATTATTAAGGGATAGATTGTATTTCGGAACACCATTTCCGATTATGGTAAGATCGTCGTTATTCATTTCACTGGTAGTTGCCACCGATCCATCAGCTTTATAAAATTGCCATTTCCCATCGTCTGTGAAGCCCGCAAATCGTTTTCCATAGAAATTACCAACCTTACCTCCTTCTTCAAGACGAATGGCGTTTCCAAGATTGCCTGGAGAGGGCAGCCCTCCGAACTCAAGGAAATTAGCCTGAAATACATCACTTGATAACTGTTTTAGCCGGTTATTTTGCAAGCTACCAGCCAAATCGATGTTCCATGTGAAGTTGTCTTTTTTAACCGGGGTGCCGCTCAGTATCAATTCAACGCCTTTGTTCGTTATTGAGCCCACATTCATTAAGATCTTGTCGCGAACGAAAGATGGTTGCTGCGCATTATAGTCATATATTAAATCCTTCGTTAAACGGTTATAAACATCTAATGAACCGGAAAGTCTATTGTCTAATAAGGCAAAATCCAAACCGAAGTTCCACTCGGCTTTGCGCTCCCACTTAAGGTTAGGATTGGCGTTTCTTGCTGGGCCAAATGTTTGATAATAAGTTCCATCCATTAAGTATGTGCCTCCAGTACTAAGCGTAAGCAGGGATTGGTAATTACTTATATCTTGATTGCCTGTAACACCATAGCCAACTCGTAACTTTAAATTATTGACAAGTGTTGTATTCTTTAAAAATTCCTCTTCACTGATGGTCCAACCGATAGATGCCGCGGGAAAGTTTCCCCATTTATTGTTCTCACCAAAGCGGCTAGAACCCTCTCTCCGAAGAATAAATTGTGCAGAGTATTTTCCTAAATAAGAATAGTTTATTCGACCAAAAAAAGCTACAAGCGTATTGTCATCTTTAAAACTGCCCATACCCGGGCGAGGCAGTAGCGTGTTATTAATAGCGCTACCACCACCAAGATTCCAATCCAACATGGCGTCATTAGTAAAGCCGTTATTATTCACATTAAATTTTTCTAGCGTATTATATTGATAACTATAGCCTATTGTCGCGTTTAACGAATGGTCATCTGCGATCGTAGTGGTATAGTCGAGCGTCGATTCGAAGGTCTGCGACCAGGTGAGGTAGTTCGCTTTAGCGGCATATCCCATCCCCTGATATTCAGAATTTTGCCGTTGATCCCAATCATTGATCGAGCGATACCTCCGATCGTTATATTCATCCCGAACATAGGAGCCAAAGGCAGAAGCTTTTAGGCCTTCTATAATGTTGTAGGTAAATCGAGCATCACCACTGATAGTAGATTGATTACGTTCAAAAATGCGGTTCTCTAATCTGGAAAGGGGATTATAATTGTTAAAGCCTTGGGTCTCTAAAAAGGAACCATCGGGATTTCTAATCGGAGCCGTCGGATTTCGCTGTATCGCTTGTTCAAAATCAGAACCCGTTGTCTTTCCGTAATCTACCGAGTTGATATCGTCATTTACGCCGCCACCCAATAAGTTCGCCTTACTTAAGTTGGCTGCTAAGTTAAATTGCATCTCCAGTCGATCTTGCAATCCCTTTTGATTCACATTAACCCGTCCGCCAAATTGCCGCCTCCCATTTTCTTTTGCAATCCCTTGTGCGTTGTTAAAATAAAGTGACGCACGGTAATTCGACTTTTCACTTCCTCCTGACGCTGCTAAGTTATGGTAATGGCTAAAGTTGTCTTTGTTTACCAGCTCGTCGTATAAGTCTGTGGATCCGCCTAAATCCAAATCCTGAGCGATTAATCCCTGATTGATCAGATCGCGGAATTCGGATGCTGATAGATACTCCGGCTTTTTATCTACTGACTCATGCTGTATATAAGTAGAGTAGTCATACCTCGGTTCCCCTGCCTTACCCTTTTTGTGGTAATTAAAATTACGCCCGCATTTCCGCGTGTACCATAAATGGCAGCAGCGGATCCATCTTTTAAAACTGAGAAAGATTCGATATCATCTTGTTGCAGTAAATCCAGGTTACCTCCCGGAATACCGTCGATAACGATCAGCGGTGTCGTGCCTCCTTTTAATGAATTAATCCCTCTTAACTGAATTGAAGTAGTCGAATTTGGATTGTTCCCTTGTGTGCGCGTAATATTCAAACCAGCTACTTTTCCCTGGATTAAATCCATGGGTGATCGTGTTCCCCCTGCATTGAAGTCTTCGGCCTTCACATTAGCAACCGCTGAATTGATTTCGCTCCGCTTTTGTGTACCGTATCCCACAACAACGACTTCCTCTAAATTATTGCTCTCCTCCCGTAAGGATACATTGACAATACTTCTATTACCAACAGGTTGCTCTGCGCTTAAATAACCTAAATAGCTAAACACCAGCACATCATTTGTTGAAGCTTCGATCTGAAAGCGGCCCTTTTCATCAGTTGTTACTCCTTTTGATGAGCCTTTTATTAAAACCGAAACTCCCGGTAAAGGAGCTTGATCTGTTGCGCTCGTTACCGTTCCGGCGATTGTCTTCTGCTGTTGTTTGAACGAGCGGGTGGTCGATTTGGAAGCGAATCTACTTGACGCTTCGGCAAAAGATGGGACGCCTGGCATCCCAATGGAAATTAACAAAGCCAAACTTCCCGTTAAGGCCATGCTTTTAATTGGTCTGTTTTTTTGATTGGTCATAAATGTTTAATAATCAAGTTTATAAATTGATCGGTGAGCAAAAAATCAAGTCAATAAATACTCACCTCACTAAATCGCTTTAGTAAAATAATCGAAAAAAAGGCCTTGGTTACCCTAAGAAAATGTAGATACGCTAAACTGTTTTAGTTTTTTTATCATAGTTTAAATGGTTTTTGTTAGTTTATATAGTTTCAAAAGGCTAACTTCTTAAGAAAAAAATTAATATCAAAGAGTTTTTGCTAATTTGTGAAATGTATACACAACTAACAATATTATTTGGCAAGTAGATTGACGGTAATGCACACTCTTTTTGTCATGAATAAAAACGTTGCTCGTGATCATAGAGGAGGGGTAAAAAAAACAGCAATTTTCCAAAAGGAAAATTGCTGTTTTGCATTTATCTAAAGAAGCCTTAAAAACTGCGCTATCTTTTGACTCGGTGCGATGAGTACGACCCCATTACCATCCGGGATTATTTGGCGCTAAATTAGGATTCGCCTGAAGTTCTCGTTGAGGTATTGGTAATAATAAGTACTTTTCTGTCCAAGTGGTACCGCTTTCGTTTCTATAACCTATTAAGTCAACAAAGCTATTAGCCGCTAAATTATAGGCTTTACGCGTCCGTTGGATGTCGAAATAAGCTTTATTTTCATAGCATAGTTCGTGATATCTTTCACGCCAAACAGCTTCCCTAAATTGGCTTTGTGATAAGCCACTTAATGGTGCCAATCCTGCTCTTTGTCTTACTTTATTCAAAGAAGCATAGGCTGCATCGGTAGGTCCGTTAACCTCATTTTCAGCTTCGGCATGAATTAAATATACTTCCGGCATGCGGATTAACGTAAAGTTGATGTCCGGTGTTAAGTCGCCATTAACACCCGAAGAAGCTTCCAACCAATATTTATATAAGGCTGGTGGAAAGGTAATAGTTCCGGTACCATTTTTTGCCCTTGGGGCACTGGTAAAGAAAAATCCGCGTTCGGCGCTACGTTTATCACCCGCTTCATAACTGTTAACAAACTCTCGACGTGGAACCAATGAACCATATTCATCACCGTGTCTAGAGATTGAGGAATTATAAGGAATAATCATTTGGGTGATGTTATTTTCCGCTACACCGCCCAGGTATTGTACCTGTAAAATGAATTCCCCTAAATTTTTATTCGGTCTATCGTGGAGAAACTCCAAATTACTAAACAAGGGATACCAGGCATCACCCTGTGTAGTTACTTCGGCTGCTTTGGCCGCTGCTAACTGATAATATTCAGCACCCTTATTTAAAGGATAGCCTGCCATTGTAAGATAAACATTGGCCAATAGTGATTTAACTGCCCCTTTAGATGCTCTTCCCGTCCGGTCTACATCTGGTATAGAAGAATTTTCAGCGGCTGTTAAATCATTGACAATAAGCTCATATATTTCTTCTTTATTGGCTCTTTGAGGGCGTAATTGACTATCGTCTGTTGGATCAACCGGCTGTGTTACCAATGGGATATCCCCAAACAGTCGGGTAAGAAAGAAATAATAGTATGCACGCAAAAAATGAGCTTGACCCATCAAATTAGATTTTTGAGTGTCATTCATATCAATCTGCGGAATGCGGCTTATTGCTACATTGGCATTTGCTATACCTTCATAAAAGCCTTGCCAATAGCTGTAAAAGCCGGGGTTCTCGGTTCCGGTTGTGTGGTTGATAACACCCAAGTTAAAGTTACTTTGTGAATTTGTCGAAGCATGGCCAACGAGTAATTCGAGGTTTATCCAGGGGCTCTCACCATAACCAATCCCATCACCGCTTGTGTTGGCTCTTAAATTGGTGTAAATACCGTTAACAAAGGTCTGAGCTTGTGTTGCATTCTGAAAATAGCTATCCTGTGTTGGATTACTCTTGTTGTTTTCATCCAGGAAGCTCTCGCTGCACGAACTCGCTGTAAGTAAAGTTGCAGCTGCAAAGATGGATATTATAGATTTTTTCATCGTTCTTTCGTGTATAAGTTAAAAGGTTGCGTTTAATCCGAAGGTAAACGTCATGGGTTTTGGGTAATCATGAAACTCAATGCCTTGTGCAAAAGTGTCATCATAAGTAGTAACTTCCGGATCATAGCCACTGTAATCTGTTATTAAGAAAAAGTTTTGGACAGATGCGTACACTCTCAGTCTGCTTAACTTGATCTTTTCCAATGCACTAGAAGGAAGGTTATAACCTAGCATTAAGTTTTTACCGCGAATAAAAGACCCGTCTTCCACTTTATGTGAATCGAGTAAGGTGTCGTAACGTACACCCGCACCTCTTATTTGGGCAATCGGTGTATTTTGATTCTCCGGAGTCCATGCGTTCAAGACCGTGGCATAGCTATTAGCAATACCCGTGCGATCTTCCGATGAATGTTGACTCATGCGGAAAACATCGTTTCCGTAAGAATATTGTAATTCGAGCGTAAGATCAAAATTCTTGTAGCGCAAGGTATTAAAGAAGCCACCATAGAAATCAGGAATACCTTTTCCAAGAATAGTTCTATCCGCGTCATTTATCTGGCCGTCATTATTCAGGTCGCGATACTTGATGTCGCCCGGCAAACGGTTATATCTGGCTGCTTCCGCTTCTTCGGCAGTGCTCCAAGTACCTTCTCTGATCAATCCATAGAAACTACCTACGGGGTTGCCGACACGTAAAATATTACTGTTACTTCCAATGAAGAATGGGTTCATAAATACGTCTTCATTATTTGTACCCAAAGCCGTTACCTCATTCTTTAGATAAGAGAAGTTTAACGCGGTAGTCCAAGAGAAGTCGCCTTTGTCAATATTTACCGTATTGATTCCAAATTCAAATCCACTGTTCTTCATGTCTCCAATATTTGTCATCATGCTTGTGTATCCACTAGAAGCCGGAACAGGTGCGGCAAGAAGTAGGTCAGAAGTTTTCTTAAGATAAGCATCGAAGACAATGTTGATGCGATCATTCAATAAACCCAAATCAAAACCGGCATTATATTGCGCTGTTTTTTCCCATTTTAAGTTCGGGTTTGGTAATGTGCTAATAACGGTTCCGGCTGATAAACGTCCATCAAACACATAATTACCTGATTGTAAGTTGGCTCTAGACAGATAACTATCAATTTCGGAGTTACCGGTTAAACCGTAGCTTAAACGTAACTTCAGATTGCTAACTGTTTCGCTCCCTTTTAAAAAGTCCTCTTCCGAAATACGCCAAGCGGCTGCCGCGGATGGGAAAAAAGCAAACTTATTGTTTTCCCCGAAGCGAGATGATCCATCAAAACGACCGGTAAGAGTTAATAAGTACTTATCTTTATAGCCGTAGTTAGCACGGGCAAAATAAGAATTCATTTGATAGTTTTGCACATCGGAAGTAGGCGGCATTGGTGTAGCTCCCATACCAAGGTTATTCCACTGATAAAAGTCGTCAGCGATATCATTAGCCGATGCCTCCCACTCTAATACTTCAAACTTTTGCGCTTCTGTACCTAGCGTTGCACTAATTGTATGATCGCCGAATGTTCTGTTGTAATTGATGTGGTTAGACCATTGCCAAAAGAATGAACTTTCAGCGCCAATTCTTGCAAAAGTTCTTCCTAAACCACCATCGAAGTTCGATAAACTACTTACAAAATAAGGTTGATGTTGGTCGCGTACGTTTGCACCAATAGTTGAAGTAAAGTCTAAGCCTTCCATTAAGGTAACCTTAGCATAGGCATTACCTGTGAATACATTGCGTTTATAAAGACGCGTTATTTCATCAGCTTGTGCCCGAGGGTTGTCACCGGTTTCTAAACCATCATAGTCTTCACGACGACCGTATGTGCCATCAGGATACTTGTAAGGAATGAACGGAACCATTTCAATCATCATGCGGGGTGGGATATTTCCCCCGACACCATCATCCTGTCTGCGTTCTGTGTTGTTAGAGTAACTGATCGTTCCACCAACTTTAAGCCAATCGCGCACTTGATGATCAATAACGGCGCGTGCGCTATATCGTTTTTGAAAACTATTTACAATAATCCCTTGGTCGTCAAAATATCCTAAATAAAGACCATAAGTTGATTTATCGCTTCCTCCTGTAAAAGATAAATTGTGAGATTGACCAATAGCTGTACGGGTTAATAGATCTTGCCAATCTACGTCGTAAAGAGGCTGTCCATCAGCGGTGAACAGTTCTCGGTTGCCGAAAGTGTTGCCAACGGCATAGCGCTTGTGCTTCTCAACAGGGTTTTCATATCGACCCGCTGCAAAGCCTTCCGGGTCATATTTTTGTGCATTTTGATAACCCAAAGCTTCTATCTCCATCCATTCCGCGGAGTTGAGTACATCTTGCTTACGTGTCATTTTGTTCACGGTCATAAAGGCATCATAGTTGATCTGGCTTTGTCCTTTTTTACCGCGTTTGGTAGTGATCATAATAACACCGTTTGCCCCGCGTGTTCCGTAGATCGCCGTTGAAGATGCATCTTTTAGAACATCAACTGATTCGATATCACTTGGGTTGATGGTGGATATATCTTCTGTAAAGATAATTCCATCAACAACGTAAAGTGGCTCATTTGTTGCGTTAATTGAACTAAATCCACGGATACGAACTTGTGTTCTACCACCTGGTCTTCCCGAGTTTGTTGATGCATTAACACCCGCTATCCGACCACTAAGTGCTTGGTTTACGTTTTGTGCCGGGCGCTGCGTTAGTTCTTCAGACTTAACGCCCGCAACGGAACCGGTAATATCTACTTTTCTTTGTGTTCCATATCCGACGACAACCACCTCATCTAAACTTTGGCTATCCTCTTGTAGTGCTACATTTAAATTGGTAGAGCTTCCGACAGTTCTTTCCGTCGTTAAAAAACCTATATAGCTGAATACTAGTATATCAGAAGAAGAAGCTTCAATGGTGAATTGTCCTTTTTCATTGGTAGTAACACCTTTTGAGGATCCTTTTACCAACACAGAAACACCAGGTAAGGGCGTTTGGTCGGTCGCACTGGTAACTGTACCGGCAATTTGTTGTTGCTTCTTATTCGCAAGATAAGTAGCATTGGAAGTTAACCTGTTGGAAGCCGCAGCCTGCGAAGGGCAGAAGGGGATCCCAACAGAAATCAACAAAGCCAAACTTCCTGTTAAGGCTATGTTTTTAATTGGTTTGTTTTTTTGATTGGTCATAAATGCTTAATAATCAGAATGTAAAATGCTTGATTTTGTACGGAATTGTAAATAGATTGTTACTAAATCGCTTTAGGAACGATCTAAAAAAATAAGAAGCGTGGTATTAACCAGCTAAATTGTTTTAGTTTTAAAGGCACAAATTTCGTTCATCATGGTCACCGTGGTTTGTTAGCTTGTTTTATTAATAGTCGGCTAACTTCTTAATAAAAATGTTAATATCAAAGAACTTTTTAAAATTTGTACTGGAATAGGGATGGTTTGAGAATCTTTTTAACAATTATGTGAAAACGATTGCCTTTTTCTTTCTTTAAATATTATCTTTACCACAACCTTATCAGCTAAACAATGCTATTACCAATTGCATAATCAATGAAAAGAAATAGAATCTCCATTAAAGATATTTCGAAGGCCTTAGGGCTTTCCAATACGACCATCTCTTTCATCTTGAATGGGAAGGCCGAGGAAATGCGAATAAGCGCGCAAGTTGCTGAACGTGTTTTAGCTTATGTAAAAGAGGTAGGCTATACACCTAATTACTTAGCAAGAGGCTTGGTGACAGGTAAAACTAATACAATAGGATTTATAGTAGAGAATATTGGCAATCCTTTTTTCTCGCAAATCGCCTCGCTAATAGAAGAACAGGCTTATAATAACGGCTACAAGATAATTTACAGTAGTACAAATGGACAGACAGAAAAGGCGGTTGAACTTATACGGATGTTCAGAGACCGGGGGGTGGATGGCTACATAATTTGCCCTACAGAAGGCCTGGAAGACGAAATCAAACAATTGAGGGAAGAAAATAGGCCAGTTGTACTTTTCGACAGATACTTGCCGAAAATTGATTCCCATTATATAGGAATTAATAATGAAAATGCAATGTATGAAGCCTGCCGGCATTTGGCGAACAAAGGAAAGAAGCATATAGCTTTAATCACGACTGATTCGCAACAAACTCAGATGCTTAGTAGGTTGGAAGGTTACAAAAAATTAATAAAAGAGCGAAATTTGAATGAATATATTTTATACATTCCTTATAGGGAAAGAAAAGAACGATTGTTGTCCGATTTTGAAGAATTTCTAAAGAAAAATCCAATGATCGATAGCGTCTGCTTTGCTACCAATTATTTAGCGGTAGGGGGCTTGGAAGTAATGAGACATCGTAAAATAAAGATTCCGACAAAAATTTCGGTACTAGCATTTGACGATAATGAGGCACTTCGCCTATTTCAACCAGCCATAACTGCGGTTGAACAACCTCTTGAGGATATGGCAAAATTAATTATTGATCGATTGCTTGTTGATTTAAAGCTTGGTAAAGTTACGGATAAAACCTTTCATAAAGAACTATCTGCTCAATTGATTTTAAGAGATTCAACCGAGAAAGCTTAAGTTATGAGCTCCATTTGATAACCGAACATAACAAAGGAGCCGGTTTACTTTTCCCATCTAGGAATGTCTATATCGAAACCGAATAAATCGAGTGCCCGTGCCACGGTGTGGGTAATCATTTCATCGATTGTTTGAGGTTGCATATAGAAGGCTGGCACAGGGGGCATCACAACACCTCCCATTTCAGTTACCTGTAGCATTGTTTTTATGTGCCCAGCATGTAATGGTGTTTCCCTAAAAAGTAGAACCAATCTTCGCCTTTCTTTTAATGTTACATCCGCTGCACGTGATAAAAGCGAGCTGGTTACGCCTGTAGCTATTTCCGACAAGGTTTTTACTGAACAGGGTGCAATTAACATGCCCATCGTTTTAAAAGATCCACTGGAAATAGCAGCCCCAACATCCGACAGGGCATAAACCCTATGGGCCAGCGAAACCACATGTTCATGTTTATAACCCGTTTCATAGGTTCGTACCATTTCGGCGGCCTTGCTTATAATGAGATGTGTTTCAATATCCAGTTCTTGCAGCAGTTCAAGTGCCTTTATTCCATATTGGATCCCCGTGGCTCCACTAATACCTACTATTATTCTTCTTTTAGTCATTTCTTTCAAAGGCTTTACCAACCGATACCGTAATCCTCTCCATGGTTACTGCTCCCTCCCCAAAAGGTGCCATGTTCCTGATCGACAAAGATAGCATTTATCGGTCCACTCGTACGTTCGCCGAAAGTCATGTTGTAGCCCATCTGTTTTAAGGTATGTCTTATTCCCTCTTTAGTGTTGCTATTTAACAAGATGCTTCCCGATTTTGGTATCCTATCTTTCATTTGAGTACCACCCAACGACAGCCAAAGTTGATTGCTGTTAATGTTGGCTGCTTCCGTTGCTTGCTGTACAGTCATGCCGAACTCAACAATATTAAGAAAGAATTGAAGGAGGTTCTGATCCTGTGTATCTCCTCCCTGTACAGCGAAAGCCAGAAACGGCTTGCCATTTTTTAATGCTAAGGAAGGTGTTAATGTCACTCGGGGCCGTTTGCCTGGTTGTATCACGTTGTAAGGATTAACGATTGAATCCAAAACAAAACTTTGTAAGCGTTGGCTCATACCGATTCCGGTATTTCCGGCAATGCAGGCGGGCACCCAACCACCGCTCGGTGTAATTGCAACAAGCCATCCTTCTTTATCCGCTGCAACAACACTAGTAGTCCCTCTCCAAAGTCGATCACGATATAGACTGTCTTCCGCTGTCTCACTGTTTAGTAGGGCTTGATTTGAAGCGTCGTGTTTAGGTACAAAATCCTTAATCTTTTCGTTACTGTTGCTGTCTAGCAACAAAGATCTTTTCTTTAAAAGACCTTTAAACGGATTGCTTTCATTTTGGAACGGAAAGGGATCTCCAGGTAATGCAATCATGAGGTTCCTGTCTTTTGGTATCATTGCTGCCCGTTTTTTGGCGTAATTTTTATCAAGCAACCCACTAATAGGAGGACGTGGCCTGAAGTAAGGATCTCCATAGTAAAAGTCTCTATCTGCGAATGCCAAATTCATTGTTTGATATAGGGTATGAATATATTGAGCAGAATTATATCCCAAATTTTTGAGATCAAAATTTTCGAGAATATTCAAACTCTGTAACAAGGCAGGGCCTTGCGTCCACTCTTGAAGTTTATATACCTCAACCCCACGATAATTTACATGAAGAGGTTCTTCTTCGATGGGTGCCCAGTTTGCCAAGTCGGCCTTTGTAATTAGACCTCCTTGCTCAGCTGAACCGCGTACGAATTCATCGGCAATATCACCTTTGTAAAAGCGATTATAAGCAGCCATAATTGCCTCTTCTCTGTTTTTGCCTTCTTTCAAGGCTTGTTGCTCGGCCTCTACCAGTTTGTTGAGTGTAGCTAACAGCTGTGGTTGACGAAAAATTTCTCCAGCTGCAGGAGCCTCCCGCTTACTACCAAGATGCGGTAGAAAAACGGCTTTACTATAAGGCCATTCTTTTATTTTTTCTTTATTACGTTCAATACTGTTCGCGGTTTGAGCATCAATTGGATACCCAGCGGCCATTTCGATTGAAGGATTCAAAACTTCTTGCAGACTTAGAGAACCATATTTGGCCAACATATAGCAAAGTCCACCTGGCGTACCTGGCGTTATTGCTGCCAAAGGACCGTATTCGGGTGGAAAGTCGTAGCCCTTCGATTTAAAAAAGTCAACAGTCGCGCCGGTAGGGGCAACACCCAAAGCATTGATGGCGATCACTTTCTTCGTTGTCGGGTTATAGATAAGTGCTTGAGTTTCCCCACCCCAACTTAAAACGTCCCACATTGTGCATGTTGCAGCAAGCATGGCACAGGCTGCGTCAACGGCGTTTCCTCCTTTCTGGAAGATCATGGCTCCGGCAGTAGCAGCGAGCGGCTTACCGGTTATCGCCATCCAATTTTTACCGTATAGAGGTGGTTTCTGTGTTTGTTGACTGTAAGAGGCTTTAGTAATTAACAAAAAAATGCAAAGGTATAGGGTAAATGATTTCATAAAAAGTGTCTGTTTTGACGGTGAATCAAATATAGGAAAATTGACCATATAGTGCTAACGAGGCTTATGGCATAACTACTGTATTAAACAATAATCATTTTAATGTGTAGAAAAAGAAAGGAGAAGCAATCAAAATGCACGCTTCCGTGTTTATAGAAAAAACATAATATGACCCGTATACCGCTTTATTTACCCAATAAACAAAATGGAAAAAATGTCTTATTGCTTGCTGCTGATATTGGAGGGACAAAAACAAGCCTAGGTACGTTTAAGGTAGAAGATGCACAAATTAAGTTACTACGGGAGCAAACCTTTCCGTCCCGAGATTATTTATCTTTCGATCAGATTTTAGATGAATATTTAAGAAATGATGTTAATTCACCACCTGAAGTGTTATCTATTGGTGTAGCAGGACCCGTGGTAAATAATGCCGTAAAATTGACTAATTTATCATGGAATATTGATGCCAAGATGCTGCAACAAAATAGCGGGTGGAGTAAAGTATGTATATTGAATGACCTGGAAGCAATGGCTTATGGTTTAGCGGGAATTGCAAAAGATGATTTGGCAACGTTATATTCGGGAGAACCTGAGGCCGGGAATATTGCTATCCTAGCACCGGGTACCGGATTGGGAGAAGCAGGGCTTTTTTGGGATGGAAAATTCTATCGGCCTTTTGCTACGGAAGGAGGTCATAGCGAATTCTCGCCGCGTACTGAAACGGATATAGAACTTTTTCATTATTTACGAAACGAAAGTCCGTTGATCAGTTGGGAGCATTTGATTTCGGGGGCCGGGATATACCGAATTTATTCCTTTCTACGGGATGTAAAAGGCTATAAAGAACCTGCTTGGTTGAGCGAAAAATTAACTACGGAAGACCCCGCTGCGGTGGTAAGCCACACAGCAATGCGTGAATTAAACGATGGATGCGTTAAAGCCATGCAGTTATTTGTAAGTTATATGGCTCGAGAAGCCACTAGTTTGGTTCTTAAATTGAAAGCTACAGGTGGTTTATACCTGGGAGGGGGGATTCCTCCAAAAATTTATCCACTCTTACGCGATGAGCTGTTCCGGCAGCAGTTTATCCAAAGTGATCGCATGGAGCTTTTATTGCAGCGTATTCCTATACACCTAATTCTAAAGAACCGAACTGCATTGACGGGAGCAGCACATTATGGAGCCTTTGGTAAAGAGCTATAGTCCCCTGTTATACACGCTCTTCGAGTATTGATAGAATATTGCCGGCAGGGTCTGCAAACCAAGCTATTTTGGGGCCTGGCCCTGTGCCATCAGCATTAGCGATACCTCGTTCGTCGGTGCGAATTTCTCCTGTATATGAAAGGAAATGAACACCGTCGGCAGAAAGTTGATTAACCGTACTGACTATGTCTTCTACCACAAAGTTAAGTACGGTAAAAGTGGCAGGTTGATGATTCTTTTTTGGATAGATAATAATGGTATGACCACCTGTCAAATGAAGTTCGAGCACATCCATCTCGGCACGTGTCACCTGTAATCCTAATGTGTTTTTGTAAAAAGCTTCAGCTTTCTCCATATCATCAGCTGAATAACTGCTGAATGTCTTGCGAGTTTGTAATATCATCTTTGTTTATTTTAAGCGCCTCACCATTCGCAACGCATCTTAGCTGTCCTGCACTGATTGATAACAATAAAATATCAATCTTGTTCTACTCACTTGCCATCGAAACGTTTGTCTCGCAAACGGTTGCGTTTACATTGCTTTTGGTTTTAAGTATTTTAAGCCGTAAAATTGCTCAGAACGCCAATATGGAACCGAAATCGAAAACACTAAATGTATAACTTATTATGAAATCTAATAGATTAATGCGGTGGCTTGCAATAGTTGGTCAAGTAATAATTTTTGTCCTGCCTTTAATGGGATACGCGCAGAATAATACGTTGCCGCCTAACATTATCTATATTTATGCGGACGATCTCGGCTATGGTGACATCAGTCCTTATGGACAGAAAAGAATAAAAACGCCTTATTTGGATCAAATGGCGAAAGAAGGCATGCAATTTACCAATCATTATACAAGCACACCGGTTTGTGCGCCCGCACGTTGTATGCTGCTAACGGGTAAGCATGGTGGCCATTCCTATATTAGGGGAAACTATGAGATGGGTGGTTTTCCGGACAGCTTAGAAGGCGGGCAAATGCCCCTTCCGGAGGGGACTTATACACTTGCTAAAATGCTAAAAAAAGCCGGATATGCGACCGGTTTAATAGGAAAATGGGGATTGGGAATGCATAATACCACTGGTTCTCCCTTAAAGCAGGGCTTCGATTATTATTTTGGTTATTTGGATCAGAAACAAGCGCATAATTATTACCCTTCTCACTTATGGGAAAATGATCAATATGTTAAATTAGGGAATCCGGATATATTTGTGCATCGCTCTGTCGATTCCTTGAAAGCAGATGATACTGATTTTGATTACTTCAAAGGTAATAGCTATGCCCCTGGTCTAATGACAGACAAGGCGCTTCGGTTTATCGAAAGATCTAAAGAGAGGCGTTTTTTTCTTTACCTGCCCTATACGATTCCCCACGTGTCGCTTCAAGCTCCCGACGAATATGTAAATCAATATAAAGATCGGTTTAACGATCAACCTTATTATGGGCAGCATGGGTATGCGGCCACGAAATATCCCCGAGCAACCTACGCTGCATTGATATCCTATTTGGATGCACAGGTCGGTCTCATTTTACAAAAATTAAAAGAGCTGGGTTTAGATGAACGGACGATTGTTATGTTTTCGAGTGATAACGGGACCGCGTTCAATGGAGGTGTGGATTATACCTTCTTTGATAGTACTGCAGGTTTAAGAGGTCTGAAGATGGATGTTTTTGAAGGAGGAATTAAAGAGCCATTTCTGGTACGATGGCCCGGTAAAATAAAACCAAACAGCAAAACGGACCACGTTTCGGCGCAATACGACTTGATGGCGACTATAGCGGATCTTATCGGAGAGGATGCAGGTAATACAGATGGCATTTCGTTTCTCCCTACTTTGCTTGGGAAAGAGAAAAAACAAAAACAGCATAAATTTCTATACTTTGAATATCCGGAAAAGGGAGGCCAACTGGCAATTCGGAAAGGGGATTGGAAAGCAATCAAGCTTAATATGAAAGGGAATCGAAAAGCGAAATGGATGTTGTTTAATCTTGGAGAGGATCCCCGCGAAACCAATGACCTGGCACAACAGCATGCCGAACTATTGCATGAATTTGATAGAATTGTTGCTCGGGAGCACCAACCTGCTCACATCCTGGATTGGGAGATTGTTGATAATAAACTTCAAAATGAGAAAAGGTAGAATTTGAGTGGCCGGTTTAAAAAATCACCATAGCACCGGTTCCCTATTAGGACAACCAATGGGTTTCGAAGATAGGGGTAAACGTGCTTTGTGAAAATTCGAGCAAGAAACGGATTGTAGACCAGTCTTACTTTCCTTAATTTCGACTCATGCAAAATCAGCATTTGATAATACCGGTTAACGGACCTCTTAACTTCAAAGAGTGTTTGTGGTTTCTCGATAGAGGATATGATGACTGTTTGATTCGCATTTATGACGATCATTTTCGAAAGGCGCTGATTGTAGAAAATGAAAAGATCATTTTGGATGTTTTTGGAGATACCGAAGGACTTAAAGTGACAATAGCAGGTAAAGTGTTAGAAGAAGAAACGATTGTTTATATTAAACAGTATTTAGCTGAATGGTTTGATCTTGAAAATAACTTAGAGAATTACTATGCGATTGTATCCTCTTCCGGGAAATTGAACTACATGTCCACCGCTTTTTATGGTTTGCGATTAATCGGTATTCCGGATCTTTTTGAAGCTATTGTTTGGTGCATTATAGGACAACAGATCAATTTGACATTTGCTTATAAAAAAGGCGCTTGGTAGAGGAGTATGGCCATTGTGTTGTTTATCAGGGCGATACTTATTATGTTTTTCCCTCTCCTCAGGATTTTATAGCCGTAAATCCGCAGGACCTACTGAAAATACAACTCTCCAAGAGTAAAGCTAACTATATCATTGAGGTAGCTAAAGCCTTTTTAGAAGGTAGAATCAGTAAGAAAATTGTAGCAGGTTTACCAAGTTTCGAATTGAAACAGCAGTTATTAATGTCTGTGAAGGGAATTGGTCTTTGGACAGCAAATTATGTCTTGATGAAATGTTTACGAGTGCATAATAGCATACCTTACGGAGACGCAGGACTACTGAACGCGCTCGTGAAATTTCATATAAATAGAAGACAAAAAAGACTTAGTTGGCACTAAGCAGTTCTTCAGACAGTTTAAGGACTGGGAATCTTACATCGTCTTCTATTTATGGCATAGTCTTTCGAAGGATGCGAAAATTAATTCAGTGCATCATGAAAAATAATACCAAGCGCGTATCGTTGACCGGTATGCAATGGACTCACGCCGTGTTTCATGTTCACTTTATGAAAACCTTTTACTCCCTTTACAGATCGGAAATTTGTAGTGAATATTAATAGGTCGCCTTGATTGAGCTGTAGTACATTAGCCTTTGATTGTGCACGTGGCACCTGTTCGGTGATGACAAATTCACCGCCCGTGTAGTCCTTTCCGATTTGATTGAGCATAATAACCATTTGCAGGGGAAAGTAAACGGTTCCGTATAAATCCTGATGCAAGGTATTAAATCCTCCCTCGTGGTACTTTAATATCAATACCGTAGGTTTCGTCTGTCCCTGCTCATGGCAATGTCTTTGCATTTCATTAAAAGTTGAAGGATACGCAGCGTTTATTTTTAGTTCATTCATCCAACGATTGGCCACTGATACAATCTTTGGATAAATACCTTCACGCAACGCCAAAATTGGCTCAGGCAAAGGATATTTAAAATACTTATACTCACCCAAACCGAAACGATACCTTTCCATTAGAATGGTCTTTCTGTAACGGGTGTCGTTATCATATGAGTTTATTAGTTCCTCACATAAATCGGTAGAGAAAAGGTTCTTTATAATTACAAAACCCTTTTCATGCAAAGACCTGGAAATGCGGCTCCAATCTTGTGTTTCAATTAATGAAAAAATTTGTTCCATCTTATTTAAAGTAATGTTTTTGAGTTAATTTCCATTTTTCATACGCACTCCGCAGGCAATGGCCACACGGGCGATATCCTTTCGCAACGGCTTCCTGTTCGTCATAGAAAAATACACGATGTGCCACTTTCATACGTTTGCCCGAACCACATGACAATAAACCATATATTTTTTTTGGCCAATAACCTGCCAAGCTGACTTTTTTTTTATGAATTAATGCCCGAAGTTTGATCATTCTCTCTCCTCCGGTTTTGCCAAGTTCAATATGTCGATACATTATAATAAAACATTTCTTCAAAATAAATTAATGTTCAAGTATTGTAAAACCCGAATATTGCTGCTTTTTAAAAAGTACACAGGTTTGCACAATAGTGTGGTTTACTGTAACAGCAATTAAAAAAATTACTTTTCTTTAAAATAAATTAATATATTTACCTAGCGTAAATCGCTAATAATCACTTTCCAATTAATAATAACAGATTATGAAAAACTATTTCGCAGAATTTTTCGGAACTTTCTGGTTGGTTTTTGGCGGCTGTGGCAGCGCGTTGTTTGCTGCGGGTATACCAGATTTAGGCATTGGCTATATGGGAGTAGCGTTTGCTTTCGGTTTAACAGTCCTTACTATGGCCTACGCTGTAGGTCATGTTTCAGGAGGGCATTTTAATCCTGCAGTCTCTATTGGACTTTTAGTAGGCGGCCGTTTTCAGGCCAAGGATTTGCTGCCATACATTCTTTCGCAGGTTTTGGGAGCGCTTGCTGCCGGCGCAATTCTTTATTTAATATTAACCGGCAATGCGAATCCTGTTGCGATTGATAATACGAAGGCAGGGGCGTTTGCAGCAAATGGGTATGGTGCCTTGTCGCCCCATGGTTATCAATTTGGTGCCGCTTTTTTAGCAGAAGCGGTATTAACGGCTTTTTTCCTGATTGTTATACTTGGAGCGACCGATAAGTTTGCGAATGGTAAATTTGCCGGTATAGCCATTGGGTTGGCACTTACTTTAATTCACTTGATTTCAATTCCCATAACAAATACATCGGTGAACCCTGCTCGTTCTACTTCGCAAGCGATAATTGCCGGAGGCGAATATCTTAGTCAGTTATGGTTGTTTTGGGCAGCACCCATAATAGGAGCAATTATAGGAGCCTTAATTTATAAATTACTTATTCAGAAAAGCGACCCAAGCTGATATTGTAAAAAGGTATATCTTGACAAGCGGGGTAAACAATTTGTTATCCCGCTCGTTACATTGAAGGTTGGCATTAGTGGCCGGTGTCGTTATTATTAGTCATATCGTTTAGCATTTCCAAGATCCCTTCGTTTTTTAAAAGCCAAGTGCCAATCCGGTCGCTTGTGATACCATCTAATAAGATATGGTTAAAGGTTGGTCCGTTTATTCCGAATTGGGTTTGAAAATGCTTGAATTGAATGGGAGTGATATCTTTTAAATTATGGGCAATTTCTACCAAATGACTTGAAATCACAAAGAGGCTGTTTGGGTGCTTCGAAAAAGCTTCAACTATTAACAATGAACATTCATAGGCATCTTTTACATTGGTACCCCTAAAGAGTTCGTCGAAGATAATAAGTAGATTTTTGCGCGTAGAAAGCTCTTGTGCAACGAATTTTACGCGTAAGACCTCGTTGTAAAAATGGCTGCGTCCCTGTGTTAGGTCGTCCGCAAGATTGATTGTTGTCAGTAAGCCGTTAAACAATCCAGTTGTCATCTTTTTTGCCGGTATAGGAAAACCAATATGAGCGAGATAGGTTGCGATGGCAATTGATTTCATTAATGTCGATTTTCCGGACATATTTACCCCCGTAAGAAAGCATAGATGATTATTCGCTGTTAGGCTGAAGTCGTTAACAATGGGATTGTGTAAAAAGGGATGAAAAACTGCCTTCAGCTCGAGCCTGCTTTTGTCATGTTGGATATATTGGGGAAAAGAGAAGGAATGCTTTTTTGCCGCCAATGCAACGGAATAATAGGCATCTAATTGATAAACATAATTCAGTATGTCCCGAATTTCTTGTCTATAAATTTTCCTTATTAAATAGTCGCAACGTTCTAATCGAATTCCTTTTAACTTCCGGTAATTTTTTTCTAAGCAATTCCTTATGAACGCATCGGCATAGATTGTGTTTATCAATATGGATAAGTTCTTGATAAAAGAAACTTGGCCTTTTTTCTGTAATTCTTGACAAAGCTCGTTCAGGAAAGATATCGTATCCAGTATTTCGATTAAGCCACGTTGCTTATTATATTGTTCCTGTTTCTTTTTATATTGATATTGAATTGATTTTTTCAAGGCTCGAAAGAAGGAATATTTTTTTGGACTATCTGAATTCGCTAAATAAAATTCAATAAAGTCCATCGGTTCTTTCTGAAAGGATATATTTTCGATTTCCTCGTAAAGAAATCTTAAATCCTCAACCCGTGTTTGTAAGTCATATATGTTCCTGAGCGGCGTTTGAAAGAGTTCTTTTAGGCGTGTTTTACCGCCAAGGGTAGTTGTATAATCGAAGTAAGCATAAACGCTGCGATTGTATTTTGGACTTTCGAAAAGCTGTAAATCGTCTATAGTTTGATTATCAATCAAAAACGTATCATTCATGTTTAGGGTGTTAATCGGCCTTTTCGTTTTAACGTATAAAAACATAATTTGTTGTTCTACTGAAAAGTAGTCTAAATTTCAGAAAATGCGTAAAACAGGAAAAGGCATGATATGATTTTTCTACCTTTGCTGACGAGTCTTGCTACGAATTTCGCAGATACATCGTAAATTATATGAACTTAAATGTTATTCATAGGCGCGTTATCGATTTTTTAACAAAAACGGATAAACCCGTTTTTTTAACAGGTAAAGCAGGAACGGGCAAGACTACCTTTCTTCACTATCTAAAGACTACTATAGCAAAGAACATCGCGATAGTAGCTCCCACCGCAATAGCTGCTTTAAATGCAGGTGGTGTTACTATCAATTCGCTTTTCCAAATACCTTTCGGGCCGCTGATTCCTCGAAAAGATCTCGGTGATTTCAAAGATCATAAGGCGGTTCGCATGGCGCCCGACAAAGCAAAGATGCTCATCAGTCTACAGTTGCTCATTATTGATGAAATCAGTATGGTTCGCGCAGATGTCATTGACAGAATTGATTTGATTTTGAGAAGTATTAAAGGTTCTGACAGGCCATTTGGCGGCGTTCAGTTACTCATGATTGGCGATCTCTATCAATTACCTCCGGTTTATCAGAATGATTGGCCTATCTTAAAGCAGTATTATACCAGCCCCTATTTTTTCAGTAGTTGGATTTTTGCGTCTTTTCCGTTAGTCAGTTTCGAACTTACGGAAGTTTTTAGGCAGGCAGATCCCACTTTTATTAACATTCTAAACAGCATAAGGGATGGCAATGTCGATGAATCGCTTCTTTCTGTTTTGAATCGGCAATTTAAACCGGGAATGGCTGCTGCCGAGCTGACTGACTATATTACGCTTTCGACACATAATCGCTCTGTGGGAGAGATCAACGAGACCCGCTTAAGAGATTTGGAAGGAGAGATCATGGTTTATAAGGCGATTATTGCCGGCGATTTTCCTAAAGACGCCTATCCTGCTGAACCGGAACTACGTCTTAAGGTGGGTGCGCAAGTTATTTTTATAAAAAACGATTCAAGTGGTAAGAAGCAATATTATAATGGGCGGACGGCTTGCGTTTTAAAGGCAACACACGACAGTATACAGGTCCGCTTTCTAGATGATGATTCTATATTTGACGTGATGCCGGAGACTTGGGAATACACCAAATATGCTCTCAATGAGTTGGAAGGGAAAATAGCGTCATCATCCAATGGTTCTTTTACGCAATATCCAATCAAACTGGCCTGGGCAATTACTATTCATAAGAGTCAAGGTTTGACATTTGATAAAGCGGTGATCGATGTGGAGGCTGCATTTGCACACGGCCAAACATATGTGGCGCTCAGCCGGTGTAGAAATTTGGAAGGATTGATATTAAAGGCACCCGTAAAAGCCGAGAATGTAATGACAGATGCACGCATAACTTCGTTTATGCATCAAAGTCGAATGCAAAGTGAAGAGGCTGACTTGCTAAGCCATGCGATGTTAGAACATGAGTATAAGTTAATTGCGGATATCTTTGACTTTAAGAACATCGAAATTGAATGGAACCTCTTGAAGTCCATGTTACAATCTTCAGTCAATGAGGTTTCCGTTGCCACTCGTGTGAATGAGATTGAGCAGCTTTTAGTCGATCAGGTGAGAAAAGTGGCTGACAAATTCTTGAGGCGAGAATTGAATAATTTAGATTACCGGCTTCCGTTGGTGCAAGGCAATTTTACACTTCGCTTAAAACAAGCGGTAACCTATTTCAAGCCCAAAGTCGAATTGCTATTGGATATGGTAAAAGAAATACTAACGTTACCAATAGAAGAGGGACTCGACCCTGAATTTTTTGAGATATACAATCAGTTTGTAATGCATCTGAAAGGGAAACTGGCCGTCTTACAGATTGATCCGGTCCAAGTCGATAGCCAAAAATTATCATCAGTATCGATGGAGGCTGCCATAAATTACGTTCCGGTTTATCAAGTAGGAAAAAAAGGGATGAACGAACCTAAAATTAGCGACTTGGTTAATCCCTTATTACTCGACGAAATTTTCGCTTGGCGAACGAAAAATAGCGAAAAGAGAGGGGTTGCAGACTATCTCATTTTGAGTGAACAACTTTGTATCGCTATTGCAGCCAAATCGCCAAAATCCTTGGGAGAGTTAGCTCAAATTAAAGGTATAGGGGTCGGAAAAGCCAAAGAATTGGGAGATGAATTTGTGAAGATTATTCGTCAGTTTTACGGAGAACGTGATCTGTTCGGTTAGCGATCCGGAAACTTTTTAATAACTAAACCCTTTTAAGGATTCGTTCGTTAAAAACAAGCCAATTTGCTAGGAAGGGTAGTGGTAAGCCGATCATGCCTATCAAAATTAGGAGTTCTTTTATTGCATTACCTGCCTTAAACTCGCCCTTCGGAGTGCTGCTTAGTGGCACGATCAGGAAATTCATGATAACCCAAATCGAAAAGCCAAAAAAGATACCGGATAACACTTTATATTTCGATATAATCGGAAGCCGATGGTATATTACACAAAAAACTATCGTAAATGAAAGCGCAATACCGTAGTGTAGAAATAATCCCAAGAGAATTGCCGGCATTCCTGTTGAAAAAGCTTCTGAACCAAGTACCCCACTTGCAATATACTTGAAAATAAACAGCGGGTTCTTTCCCGTTTCTAAATAATATTTTATGAAGGCAGCTGTTATATCCAACGTTCCTACAATTAACCCGACGATAAAAATTCGTACGACCACAGGTAATAACGGTAAATCAGATTGATTTTTCATTGTTATAAATTTGTTTCAATGACCATAAAGGCTTGTCTATTACAAGCAGGCACCGGATTTATTGAGAGAACAGTTGACTTAAATAATATAATGATGATTTCATAACCGGTTATTAACGTGGTGCAAGTAGCAACATTTACACAAAAGAACAAAATTTTGTTTACA
The DNA here is from genome assembly GCF_030372825.1 of Olivibacter sp. 47. Classification (NCBI taxonomy): domain Bacteria; kingdom Pseudomonadati; phylum Bacteroidota; class Sphingobacteriia; order Sphingobacteriales; family Sphingobacteriaceae; genus Olivibacter; species Olivibacter sp. 47. Next base: position 1,226,430 of record NZ_JAUCNR010000001.1, on the reverse strand, counting down.
TTTTGCATTTCCGCACCATTGTTATCGCATTCTATCAACCGAAAAAGAATACAAAACATAAGCGCAGAGATTACTTGGTGTTAAATTACTTTATGTTCTCCCATGGTAATTTGTCCTGGATAAAATAGCGTCATCTCCATTAATAAATGCGCATTAATAAGCGTCCTCATTATTTCTATAAAATCTACGGAATATCAAAAGAATATCTATATTTGTCTACTTATTCTATAGATTTTATTATGTTTAAACAAAAGCTACTTTTCCTTTTTCTAATCACACTAATCTCGCAGTTTGTTTTTGCACAGCAAACGGTCACGGGAATTGTTAAAGATGCCAATGATGTGGCTATTCTTGGTGCAACAGTATTAATAAAGGGTACTAATTTAAAAGCTGTTACTGACATTAATGGTGAATTCACCATTCAAGGGACAACAACTTTGCCGTTTACACTTTCTGTCAGTTCCGTAGGATTCAGAACAAAAGAAGTGCAGGTCCAACAGGCGAGTGGAAACAAGTTCAATATTGTATTACTTGCCGATGATTTCCAGCTTTCAGAAGTTGCCGTAACGGCTAGGCGTCGTACAGAACGTGTGCAAAATGTTCCCATTCCTATTTCTGTTGTCGGCGGAGCTCGTGTTGAAAATGCAGGTGCATTCAATGTTAATCGTCTAAAAGAATTGGTGCCAGCGGTGCAACTATATTCATCTAATCCTAGAAATACGACTTTGAATATTAGGGGGTTAGGTTCGACGTTTGGACTTACGAATGATGGCATAGACCCCGGTGTAGGTTTCTACGTCGATGGCGTCTACTTTGCACGCCCAGCAGCAACTACACTCGATTTTATTGATGTTGAGCGAATAGAGGTGCTGCGAGGTCCCCAAGGTACGCTATTTGGAAAGAATACGACAGCAGGAGCTTTCAACATCACTACTCGTAAACCTAGCTTTACACCGGAGGTTAATTTCGAAGCGAGCTATGGAAATTTTGGTTATGTCCAGGCAAAAAGCTCCGTTACCGGTCCCCTGACGAAAAATTTGGCAGCCCGAGTTTCTTTTTCCGGTACGCAGCGCGATGGTGTATTATATAACGTCGCTACCGATCAAAACGTAAATGATCTTAATAATTTAGGCTTTCGAGGACAATTACTTTATGCACCTTCCAATAACGTCAATATTCTATTTGCGGGTGATGTGTCAAGACAGCGTCCCAATGGTTATGCCCAAGTTGTCGCCGGGGTAGTTCCTACACAAAGAGCAGCTTATCGGCAATTTGAACAAATTATTGCCGATCTGGGATATAATCTACCAAGCCGTAATCCTTTTGATAGAAAAATAGACCACGACACACCTTGGCGATCAGATAATGACTTAGGAGGTGTTTCTTTGAATGCAGATATTAAAATCGGATCAGGTACATTGACTTCAACGACCGCGTGGCGATATTGGAACTGGAATCCCTCAAACGATCGCGATTTTACAGGGCTCCCAGTTTTATCGCTCTCACAAGCGCCTTCCAAACATCAACAATGGTCGCAGGAAATTCGCTATGCCGGTGATCTTTCATCCCGTCTAAGTGGAGTGTTTGGTGTTTATGCGATCGGACAACGATTGAAGACAGATCCATACCATACGGAGGAATCAGGTGCAGCGCAATGGCGGTTCTCGCAAAATTCAACGAGTGATTTATGGGCCACACCGGGATTGCTCGATGGATACGGTATTCGGACATATTCAAAGCTTACGTCTTTTAGTGGGGCAGTATTTGGCCAGCTCGACTGGTCGATCACAGACCAAATACATCTATTGCCAGGACTGAGGTTTAATTACGATGACAAAAAAGTAGATTTCAACCGCCAAACTTATGGAGGGCTTCAAACCGATGACCCAGCCCTTTTGGCAATTAAAAGAGCAGTTTATACGGATCAGGTATTTAACGCAAATACCGATAATACGAATCTTTCCGGCCAACTAACCCTAGCGTATAAACCCAATGATCGTATCAATTCTTACGCTACTTTCTCAACTAACTACAAACCGGTAGGACTTAACCTCGGGGGGTTACCTACTAATAACGGTGAGCCAATGCTGGAACTGGCAGAAATTAAACCGGAATATGTTACACATTACGAAATTGGGATAAAAACTACTCCTTTGGACAATGCTACTTTAAATTTTTCTGTTTATAATACAGATATCAAAGATTTTCAAACGCAAGTGCAAACCGCGGAAGTAGGCGTAAATCGTGGTTATTTAGCAAACGCAGAAAAAGTGAGGGTACGCGGAGCAGAGCTTGATGGTAATGTGTTTATTGGCAACGTTTTTTCATTATATGGAGCGCTCTCGTATACCGACGGTAAGTACATTTCCTTTAAAAATGCACCTGTTCCGTTAGAAGAAACGGGCGGAGAGTCTGCCTTCAAGGATATTTCAGGCGGTAAGCTGCCTGGAATTTCAAAATGGGCGGGATCTTTAGGTGGACAAGTTGACATTCCGGGTAAATTCCTTACTTTAGGCGGGAGCTACTTTTTCGCGATTGATTCTTATTTTCGTTCTTCATTTTCATCGAGCCCGTCTCCATCTCAATATTTAAATGTGGACGGTTATCTTTTACTGAACGCGCGACTCGGGTTTCAAGCGAGTCAAAGTGTATCGTTCTTTATCTGGAGTAGAAACTTGCTAGATAAAGATTACTTCGAGCAATTGCTTCCCGCTGCAGGCAATGCTGGTCACTATGCTGCTGTGCTGGGTGACCCACGTACATTTGGAGCGACTATTCGTTACAGTTTTGGTAGAACGGTACGATAGGTTTACCGATCTGAAATAAAAAGGGGCTTGATAGTTGACTCAAGGCCCTTTTTTTTATTGGGGGCTGATCGTCGCTAAAACCGATATGGTATCCGGTATCTGTTTCCGATAACCTACTACCAATTTAATTCGCATCTTTTGAAAAAAACTCACTGTCTATAACTTGCTCATAGCCTTACTATAACGGAAAATTATCCGATATTTACATTTAGAATATACCAATATCTTGACTATGTTAATAAAAAAGTAAAACTTTCAAAAAAAGATATTTTATTCGATGAGAATTTTAAACCATTGGCTACCTTTGGAACCAATAATTTTAACCACAGGTAATTTAAAGAAGCAGTAATAAGTTGTATCCGTCCGCAAACTTACTTTAAATACTTGTTTTACATGAAAAAAAATAATATATTTTAACTAATGGAACATAAAATAAAAGTCGCAATCCTGGGTGTAGGAAATTGCGCAAGCTCATTGGTACAAGGTGTTGAGTATTATACTAACCACCCCGATCAAAAATCTGGCTTAATGACAGATGACATTGGAGGATATCGTGCTGCTGACATTGAATTTGTTTGCGGATTTGATGTCGACGAGCGGAAAATCGGAAAAACTTTGAAAGATGCTATTTTTGAGAAACCAAATTGTACAATGGTTTTATATGATCAAATCAGCTCCAATGCACCCATATATCCATCCGTTGTTCTTGATGGTGTTTCACCAATGATGGCTTCCTACCCGGAGGCGCAAAGATTCAAAGTTGCGGAATCATTGAAAGCCACAGATATGCTCGATAGTAGCTCAACATATGACAAAGGTCTTGTTGAAGTCTTCCGTGAGCAGATTATTAACCAGCTAAAGGCGTATCAGGTTGAGATTCTGATCAATTATCTGCCTGTTGGTTCACAAATTGCCACGGAATTTTTTGCAGAAATTTGTTTAGAGCTAGGCATTTCACTTGTAAATTGTATTCCGGTATTTATTGCTTCTGATCCTGCCTGGGAGCAAAGATTTATTGATGCAGGCATTCCGATTATTGGAGATGATATGAGAAGCCAATTCGGAGCGAGTATTTTATCGCAAATGCTGCAAGAACTTGCGTTTGCGCGCGGACATCACGTAAAAGCCCATATTCAAAGAAATATTGGAGGGAATACCGATTTTTTGAATATGGAAGACAAGAATCGCTTGAAATCGAAGAAGATTTCCAAAGAGAATGTTATTAGAGCACAAAACGATATCAGGAACATATCTACTGAGAATAGCTTTTTGCACGCAGGGCCATCGGAGTATATTGCTTATTATGGAGACAACAAAGTGGCCAATTTTAGGTTAGAACTCGAAGGGTTTATGGGGGCACCGGTGATATTAGACGCACAATTATCTGTTCAGGATTCTCCAAATTCCGCTGGCGTCGTAATTGATGCTATACGATATGTATATGTAGCTAGGGAATTGGGAATCGTCGGAGCATTACGTGGGCCGTCTGCCGCAACTCAGAAAACCCCTCCTGAACAAATGATGTTCAGCCAAGCTTTGGAGGAATGTCATGCTTTAGCAAAACGCGAATTGACAACTTCTACAAGGAGTCAGCTTAAAAATACCCAATTGGTTACGGAGTAAATCTTTCGTAAACTAGACAGGAAACGGCAAGTGCATGAATAAGTACGTGCCGTTTTTTTATAGGATTCTAGGATAATTCACGAAAGCCTCCTCTTTTCGCAATGCTACTTTCGGGAGGAAACACCATACTTCTAATAGATGTTGTTAAAATTGTTTTAAAGACGGTGAAATAGATGTATATTCCGAAAAATTTTGTATTTAAACACCAAGATGACTTACTGGAGTTTATAAAAGCGAACAGTTTTGGTCTTATCATAAATGGGAATGAGCAGATGGTTCCGGTGGCAACGCACTTGCCCTTCGCCATTGAACACCAAAACGGACAATTAATATTAAAGTCGCATTTTGCCAAAGCGAATACGCAATGGAAGTCGATAGAAGAAAAGAGTGTTTTGGTGGTGTTTTCGGGGCCGCATGCTTATATTTCGCCTAAAAATTATGAAAAGATAGAAAGCGTCCCGACGTGGAATTATGTTGCGGTTCATGTTTATGGAACCGTTAGTTTAATATGGGAGCGGGAAGAAATATTACGGGTACTTAGTGCTACTATCAATTTCTATGATAAGGACTATAATGAGCAATGGAAATCGTTGCCAAAGGAGTATATCGACCGAATGATTAAGGGCATTGTTGCGTTTAAATTAGAAGTATCGAATATTCAAGGAGTTAAAAAGCTAAGTCAGAATAAAACGCGTTTGGAACGGGAAAAAATCATTAATGACTTACAGTCCCATAGCGATTTAGGTGATCAGCAGTTAGCAATGTATATGCGGAAGGAGTTGTAAATACGATTGATCTTATCTTAAATACATTCAGCATTAATGCCACCATCCATTTACTTTTCTAATTAGGACGATTTGTCCGACATGATACGCATTGTGATCTAAAATCAACAAGGCCTCATTAAACACGCTTTGCCCCGTACCGTGATCAAAGCGTTTAAAAATTTCCATGCTTTCTCGTATTAATTCGATGAAGGCCTGATGATCTTCCCGAATTTTATCCTGCGTTTGCTTCCACTCCAAGCTATTTTTTGGACTACTCTGTTTAGGCCAGTAACCTGAGGGCCAGTCAGGAGACCGGTAACTCGGATTGCGACAAAATTCCAATATATCAAATTGAGAAATACGAATATGTTCTGTTAGCTGCCAAATATTATAAGGAAAAGTTTCGTTTTTTTGTCCGGCCTGCTCCCAAGAAAGCCCATGTATTGCGTCGAAGAGGTCAACATGTGCGCCACTCGTTACAAAACGATCTAATAACTGCTCTTTTACTTGCGCGACGATATTATTTGTTGAGATTTCCATGCACATAAAAGAATTTAGATGCCGATTTTGTTTTAAGGAATTGCAAAATGTTAAAACCTGCCACAAATTTTTGCCAGCAGGCAACTTGAAAAAGTAAGAAAGCGGCTTGCTTTCAGGCAGAACTAAGATACATGAGCAGCTCTACTCTTAACCTCGGGGAAAAAATGAATTGATTTGTATGATTTTGTTTTTTATCTTTGCAACTAAGATATTTAGTTGCTAATATATTTTGAAATGACCGATAGAACGAAAGAGCAGCAAGCTCAAAACTTTAGATCCCTCAGCAGGAAGTATTCAGACACCTCTATATTAATGCACGAAGCGATTGCTCGTGAAATAGGATTATCGGGTACAGATCATAAATACTTAGGTTTTATAATACAAAATGGAGAAATGACTGCCGGTGAGCTTTCCAGATTAACAGGTCTGACAACAGGGGCTGTCACAGGCTTGGTAGATCGGCTGGAGAAAAAAAAATTAGTCAAAAGGAAGTTTGATAGCGAGGATAGACGCAAAGTAATTATTGTGCCGAACACCAAAAATACCTTAAAGCTATTAAATCCCTTTTTGATAAATTAAATGAAAAAACATCTAAGCTGGTGAATTCCTTTTCCGATCAAGAAATCACCGTACTTGAAAAGTATTTTACTTCTGCCATTGATATTATGAATGAAATGATTGAACAGTTAAGAAAACAATAAATATGGAATACGGCGCAAATTATATTGTAAGGGCTGAGACATGGCTCTTCATTACGACACTTGTTTACTTTCTGATGAATGGGGCGCAAATTTTTGAAACTGCAGTGATTGTTCCTAAATGGACAGCTTCACCACCTGAATCCTTTCAGTTACTGGGAGGAAGGTATGGCCTAAACTTAAAGACTTTCTGGATTGTTGTCCATACCATTCACGAGATCACCTTTGTAGTGGCACTCATTTTTTGTTGGAAAATAATGCCCATTAGAAATTGGTTGCTGCTTCTTTTCTTCTTGCATATGGCAGTCAGAGCTTGGACACTGATGTATTTTGCACCTAACATTATGACATTCCAAGATGTTGCCAATGGAGCTGCTTCAGAAACCGATTTGTTGGATAGGGCAAATCTTTGGCGAACACTTAACTATATTCGCGTAAGCATTTTTATTTTGATATCATGTGGTTTAATACCATTGTATATATCCATTATAAATATGAAAACTCGATAAAGCGCTTTTTATTATTTATCCCAATCTCTCTTGAATTTATTTTTGAGGTAGGTTCGTATTGGAAGATCCAGTACGCGAAAAACGAAATAGGCGAAAATGATTATAGTGATGACTGCTAAAAGTACAATGATACGTAATTGAGACCAAGTTGGATGGAACTGTTCCACATAGCTCATAAATATCCAGATAAACGGATAATGAATCATATAAAGCGGATAGGAAATATCTCCCAAAAATTTGCAGATATTATTGGAAGATGATGGAACATTAACTCCTACACCGAGCACAATTAAGAACGGAAAGTAGAAGATCACAATAAACGGATCTAACACCCAATTGATTTTTCAGAAAAAGGAATAAAGAAAGTAATTGCGAGTAAGCTTCCAAGCAAGATAAATCCTAATCTATTTTTGATGACCCAGTTAGAACGATAAACTAGCATGCCTACTAAGAAAGAGTAAGAGATACGGATACCGCCACCTCGAATATTGTCTGCTCCCCATCCCACACCCAAGTAGTTTGATCGATAGGCTTCGTAACATAGCGCAAGAGCTGCAATGCCGGTGAGACACCACAGTATCTTGTTACGGAATTTATAAAGGAATAAAGCGTAGGAAATATTCGCAATATATTCCCAAAATAATGACCAGGTGGGTGGGTTTAAATGAAATAAATTAAAGTATCTTTCCGGCACTGCAGGATATGGGATTAATAAGGAAGAGCTTGCAAACATGAGCGCAATCTGAATGGGGCTAAATTCTTTATACAGATCGCTGAAGGGATCATACAAAAAACCAAGTAAACCGATGATCGAGCCGATAATAACGAGCGGGTGCAAGCGTATGAGCCTTAGTTTAAGAAACGAAATAAAGCCGATGCTATCCATCTTATTATCGTAGGCGTATGCAATCACAAAGCCTGATAAACAAAAGAAGAAATCAACCGCTAAGTAGCTATGTGCTATAAAATTATCGTGATAGTCCGGAGTAGCTATTTCCATGAAGTGAAATATGAGCACTGCTATTGCGGCGATTCCCCTTAATCCGTCCAGAATCTCAAAATGCTGCTTTGTCTTTAAAAGGCTAAAATTCGGTTTTGTTTTATACATGTTTAATCGGTGGAAACTCGCAGGACATTCAAAGAAATATCTTTCCTAAAGCATCTCACAAATAAAGTCAAAAAATGGATGACTATCGTGAACGTCTGTCTCAGTTTTTCTAAATTTCGTCTCATCCGATTTGCTTTTTCTAATTTGAAAATATATGGCTCTATCATCGATAGATTGTCTCTGAACTTATTAGGCTAGTTGTTTTCTGAAGCGGAAATTATCATCTTTTTTATTCTTTAGGTTATATTTCTTTTTTATTAAAAATTGCCCAAAAAAGCGCCTTTTTTTGTATCTTTATAAGATAAAATATAACCCCGGTATAACAAAAGAGAAGACGTTGTACAGAAGTTTTTTACCTTTTTTTAGTTTGAATGTTCTTTAAATTATTTGTCACTTTCACTAGAATCGGTTTGTTTACAATTGGTGGTGGATATGCAGTTATCCCGTTAATAGAACGGGATATTGTGTCCCGAGGTTGGCTGTCTAAGGAAGAATTTTATGAATTGCTATCCATTACGGAATCTTTACCAGGTGTTTTTGCTACTAACATTGCTGCACTTGTAGGTTATAAAATAAACGGGCTAAAGGGTGGTGCGATAGCCGCATTAGGAACTATTGTAGCGCCCTTTGCAATCATCATTATGATAGCTGCTTTTTTTAGTAGATTTCAGGAAAATATATGGGTCACAAAAGCATTCAAAGCCCTGCGTCCAGCGGTGGTCGCACTTATTGTGGCGCCTTGTTTCTCGGCGATAAAAGCTAATAAACTTACTTATAAGACAGCGATTATACCTATTGTGGCATTACTCATAATGTGGCAAGGACATGTATCGCCAATTTTCATTGTTGTTTTTGGCTGTATTGCCGGAATAATCTATAATATTTTCAAAGAAAAAAATAAGAGGAGATAGGGTGATTTTTTTTAGACTATTTTGGGTGTTTACAAAGATTGGTGTTTTTGGCTTCGGAGGTGGTTATGCCATGCTCTCATTGATTCAGGACGAAGTTGTGGAAAAAAACAATTGGATGACGAAACAGCAATTTACCGATCTAATAGCGGTATCTCAAATGACGCCCGGACCAATTGGGATAAATACAGCGACCTATGCCGGATATACAGCCCTTGAAAATTCGGGAAGCTCTCCCTTTGTGTCTATTTTGGGGTCAGTCGTAGCCACCTTCTCTTTATGCTTACCTTCGTTTATTCTGATTATCTTAATATCTTACTTTTTTAGTCGTTTTCGAAGCAATAAATATTTTACCTGAGCCATGACTGGAGTTCGGTTATTAAGCGTTGCATTAATAGGACTTGCAGCGGTGTCTTTAATGAACCACGAAAACTTTATAGATTACTTCAGTCCTTTACTGTTTCTGGGGGCACTGTTCCTATCTGTTCGATATAAATTACATCCGGTTTTTGTAATAGCCGTTGCAGCGGTTATAGGAATCTTTATATATTAATCATTGAGGAAATACTTTGTGTTTTGGGCTTTAACTACGCTATCGCATCCACTTGCTGCATTAGATGAATTTATTAAAACCTTGCACATAAATTACTAATTTAGCATAGTTATATTTATAAAAATGAAACAGATATTTCAACATGGCCCGATAAGTCCATCATTCATCTCAGAAAGCATTGCCAAACATGCCACGAAAACAGAAATAGGGGCTCATAATATTTTTTTAGGTCAGGTACGAGCTGATTTAATTGATGGAAAGGAAGTTGTTGCCATAGCATATACTGCTTATGAAGAAATGGCATTGGAAAAAATGCACAATATCCGTGAAGAGATTTTCGACAAGTATGCGTTGACGTGTATGCACGTACACCATAGCTTAGGCGTTGTGAAGACGGGAGAAATTTGCCTTTTTGTATTCACTTCTTCACAGCACCGTAAGGCAGCAATTGAAGCATGTACGGAAGTAGTTGAGAGAATCAAGATCGAATTACCCATTTGGGGTAAAGAACTGTTCGACGATCAGAAATATCAGTGGAAGATAAACCAATAGGCAGCGTAAATTCTATGTTTAGCTAATTCAAGTTTTTCAAGGTGCGTTTAGTGCTACCTATCAACTGTATCAGCTAATAATAAGTCAATTTTCCGACTTGCACGTTTTACGATCCACATAGTATGTTTATTATTAGACGTTGCCCATCTTCTAAGTAAAGGCATGGTAGCATCCTTATCTACTTTCAGCCAATCGGTTAGATGGTTAGCAACGGATTTTTTCACAAACAAGACAGGGTCTTCTTTTAATATTTCCAGAATTTTAAAAACTTTTTCAGGACAATGATTAAAGGTGTCTAATCTTGTAGCCCACGGTAGTTTTGGGCGCAATCCTTCCGATGCCAAGCGCCGCAAGTGAAAATTGTCAGATTGCGCCCACTTTCCATTATTTGCAACGTATGTGCAGGGAAGTTTCTTATAAAGGGACGTATCGCATATTCCCCTGTGTTTCTTTTGGTTATCTCGGCAATTGCTCGCATAGAAACATTGTAATCTGATAAGCCGTACTTTTCTACATATTTACCGATGGGTAAAACCCAGTAAAAATTGGTGAACATTCCCGTCTCCTTCGGATTTTCTTCTCCTAATATGGAAAGTAGTATATGAATAGCTTCTTTGTATGCAAACGGTAAATGAATATCTAACAAATCAGCAATCACCTCCACCCGTTGGGTATAAGTTTTGCCCTTTGTGCTGACAGCAACCTCTTTAATAAAAGCCGCTGAATGAAAGTCAGTATATCGTTTTACTATCTTTTCTGCTAGAAGACATGCTAAATCTTCTCCAAATTTGTCTGTAATACTATAACTAGTTCCCATATTGTCTAAAGTATTTCTTGTCTACCAAGGCGAAAACAACTGCTGTACAACTTTTCCGACAGCTAAGTTAAGATAGCTCATGTGAATCTAATTGTAAAAATCGGACACTTGTTAGAAAACAAATTATTGCTTGGTTCTTTTAGATTTGCTATCTTGTACGTACTTAGTCAGTTATATGCTAAATAAACCAGAACGCCTTTAAGTAAACCAAAATGAAAAGAAAAGATTTTATTAAAAACACCCTAATCGGGGCGGTTGGTATTACCATATTGCCGAGGCATGTATTGGGCGGTCAGGGCTTTTTAGCGCCCAGCGATCGGATCAATTTAGGTTATATAGGAACCGGAAAACAGAATAGTTACTTACTTAAGGCTATCGCTAAATGTCCGGAGACTATGGTACTAGCCGCCAGCGATGTGGATAAGCAGAAGTTACAACGTTTTGTTCAAGCTGCTATTGTCGAAAATAAAAAGAAGGCAGCAGCAGAAGTAGCAGCCTACAGACAGTATCGCGAGCTGTTAGATAGGAAAGATATTGATGCGGTTGTGATTGCTTCTCCGGATCATTGGCACGCCCAAATGGTTGTAGATGCGGCAAAAGCCGGAAAAGATATTTATTGTGAAAAACCTCTTTCCTTAACCATTGCGGAAGGCAGAGCGATGGTAGATGCCGTTGGTAAGTATAAAAGAGTTTTTCAAACCGGAAGTATGCAAAGATCTCAACAATATTTCAGAGATGCCGTGAATTTGGTAAGAAATGGCTATATCGGAGAGATTAAAGAGATCAACGTTTCGATTGGTGGACCTGTCAGGGCATGCGATTTACCAACTTTGCCGACACCGGATTATTTGGACTGGGATAACTAGATTGGCCCTTCCCTGTATCGGGGGTACCATCCCACACTTTCGCCACCTTTAGGTGATGAAAGCTGGGCCGGCTGGCGAAATTACCACGGCTTTGGTGGCGGTTATGTAACGGATTGGGGCGCTCATATGTTCGATATTGTCCAGTGGGCTCTGGATATGGACCGATCGGGTCCTGTAGAGTTTGTGCCTCCACAACAACCGCTCGCACAAGAGGGTTTGTATTTTAAATATGCGAACGGCATTCAGGTAAATCATAAAAGATGGATAGAAGGTAATGCAATACAATTCGTAGGTACCAATGGGACGATTGAAGTGGCAAGAGAATTCCTTCGTTCAAAACCCGAGCCGCTAGCCAAAATCACACTTAAGGCGAGCGATAAGAAAGTATACCATAGTGAAAATCACTATCAAGATTGGATTAATGCTGTTAAGGCCAGAAAGCAACCTATTGTGGATGTAGAGACAGGGCATCGCACAGCAACAGTTTGCAATGCAGTGAATATTGCTTATGAATTACAGAAGTCTTTACAGTGGGATCCTAAGAAGGAAATATTTGATAATGTCTATGCAAATGGAATGTTGTCAAGACCATATCGAGGAAACTGGGATTTTAACGATTTTTAACTGGAACATTAATCTGTTACGGGCTTCGGAAAAAGAACTTTGGCTCCACCATTTATGTCGTTCATATTATAAGGTTTTAGGTATAAATTAAACTCATCGTAATTCATTGATTCGGAAATCACTATTCGTGTCAAAATATTGATAAAGAGAACAATAAGAAGAAAAATATGTTGCTGTGGATAGAAGTTGAAAAGAATCAATATGGAAACTAACATCATCATTATTACATTAGTAAGTATTGCTATAATAGCAATACTTATATGGTTCCTTCGGAAAAATCGAAGAGATCGGAAAGATATGGAGAGGACCATCCATTTACGAGACGTCAACCCTGAAAAACATAAAGATGAGCAGGTTTAGCAGCGTTCTTTTTTTGTCGTAGACGCCCCCTTCCTTTGCCGTAATCGCTACTGTTTTGTAACAGGTAATTTACTATTTTTGTTAAGCTTAATGGCAAATAAAATATGTCCGTGATTAAACGAATTAGAAGTGGACAAATGCCGATAAATTATAAATTAGTCAATATGAAAATTGTAAAAACTATTCTCTGCGTGTTATTTGGCTTGATGTTCATCAACGCCGGATTGGACAAATTTTTTCACTACATGCCCGTTCCGCCAATGGAAGGTGAGATGTTGAAGGTCGGACAGGCCTTTATGCAGATTAAGTGGTTATTCCCTTTAATAGGTGCCATAGAAGTAATAGGCGGATTGTTGTTTATCTTGCCCAGGACAAGAGCTCTTGGAGCCATTGTGATTCTTCCTGTTATGGTAGGTGTCATATTACACAATGCCGTCTATATGCCGTCCGGATTGGCGATTGCCGGTGTTATGTTTTTAATAAATCTTTGGGTGATTTTTGATAATTGGAAAAAATACCAGGTTCTTGTAAGTGAATAACTTCAGATCAATAGCGAATTTTACTGATTATTATTCTAAGAAAAATTTTAGAAACAGATCAAACAGGTGGCATTCCTTCAAATGAAGCCACTTGTTTATTTTTTCTAAAGAGTAGCATTTACAAGACATTTTTCGTCATTCAGTAAACGGCAACCTAAAATATGATATTAATAATTAGACCTTAATAATGAAAACGAAAACCTATGCCTTATTTATGTTAATTTTATTAGTTACTTATTTGGGGTTTAGCTGCAAAAAAGCAGAAAGAAGCCCATGTGAAGGTTTGTTAAACGAATCACAGCCAAAACAAATTGGATTTGTGTTCGTTAACAAACAGACTGATGAAAACATTATTATAGCTAATAAGCTGGATACCGCAGTTATTAAAATAAGATCTGCGAATATCGTAAAGTCATATCCCAAAATGATTATTAACAACGATAGAAATCCATTAAATGGTACACTTATATTGATTATTCCGGAGACAGGAGAAGGAGATTACCCATTTAGCATTGACGTAGCTAATTTCGGGAGGGTGGAATTGTCCTATTCTATTAACCAAATAAAAAGTAATGACATATGTAAGCCCTATTACTATTCCATGAGTAGTATTGAGGTTAAAAGTCACCCTTTTGAATATTTCGAAAACGAGCATATACTAGGTAGAAAAAATCTGCTAAAAATACTATTGTAAGATTTAGATGGTCTGTTGGTATTTCATTGTGCGTTAGGCTTATCTCACCACAAACAACTGGGTTGATGCCGAAAAAAATTCTCTGTCCTGAATCATCGTTCCCGTATTGACCCTACCACTTTGGTTGGCGAATATGTCATTGAGATTGAAGAGGTGCGAGAATGGAAGTGTGTAAATAGGAGGTGGTATATGACGCGGAACCTTTAAAAGTATGAAATTGTAGCTTGTTTAGAGTAATGGGCTGTTTTGAAGGTTGAATCCTGAAAAGAACAGTCTTTGTAAATATACTTTACAGAAATAAATCTCCTTTATAAGAGACCCCGTTGTCATTTCATATTTTTTCAATACTTTTATGCCGTTGACCTTGAGTCGAGAGCCAAAAAACGTTTACGGAAATATTCATTAACCATTTAAATATATATGTTAGTAATCAATAATTTTGAGGAGTATCAATCGCATGTGGGAGAGGAACTTGGTGTTTCCGATTGGCATAAAATAGATCAATCGCAAATTGACAAATTCGCCGATGCGACATTAGATCATCAATGGATACATGTAGATAAGGAGCGAGCCGAAAGTGAGGGGCCGTTCAAAAGTACCATTGCTCATGGTTATTTAACACTGTCATTAATTCCATATTTATGGAAGCAGATTGCGGATGTACGGAATATTAAAATGGAAATAAATTATGGTATAGAAAACCTGAAGTTTGGACAGCCAGTCTTAGTAGATAATGAAGTTCAGTTAAAAGCAAAACTTGTTTCCGCTGTTAACTTGAGAGGTGTTACCAAAGTTGTTATTGAAGCCACGCTCGCTATTAAAGATCAACCCAAGCCAGCATATACGGGTAATGTAGTATTCTTATACCATTTTATATAGCCCCTTGTGGTTGAGAGGACAAATGAAGATCGGCCTTACTTTACCGGAGGTCCGTTGTATCTATTAGTTGGCAGAAATTGTTGGTTTTTTGTCTTTTCTGACATGAATAAGGAATGGTAGCTTTGTTTAAAAAGATAAAGTTATGATTAAAGTTGCAATTAATGGGTTCGGTCGTATCGGTCGTTTAGCACTCCGTGAAATGGTGAATAATGATAAATTGGAAGTTGTTGCTATTAATGATTTAGCAGATCCTTCCATGTTATCTTACTTGCTGAAATACGATTCCATACATGGAAGGTTTGAAAAAGATGTTGATTACACTACAGATGCCCTTGTTGTTGATGGAAAGAAAATCACGGTGTACACAGAGCGTGAGCCATCAAAGCTGCCATGGAGAGATGATAATATTGATGTGGTATTGGAATGCACAGGAATTTTCGAATCCAAAGAGAGAGCAAAGGCGCACTTGGAGGCGGGGGCTAAAAAAGTGATTATTTCCGCACCATCTGATAAAGAAGTTAAGACAATCGTCTATAATGTAAATCACCAGCTGCTTAACGCCAGCGACAAACTAATCAGTTGTGCTTCTTGTACAACGAATTGTTTGGCACCGATGGCTAAAGTACTGAATGATAATTTTAGCATTATTGCCGGCCAAATGACAACCATTCATGCTTATACCAACTCACAACCCTTAATGGATACTCCGGATCTAAAAGGAAATTATCGTAAATCGAGAGCAGCGGGGGACAGTATCATTCCCTATACCACGGGAGCGGCAAAAGCGATAGGCCTAGTGATTCCTGAATTAGAGGGAAAACTTGATGGTTCGTCCCAACGGGTTCCTGTCCATGCAGGATCCCTTGTTGAATTGTTTACCGTACTTGAGAAAGAAACGAGTGCAAAAGAAATCAATACAACGATGCGAGCCGCAGCTAATGAATCATACGGATATACAGAAGATTTCATTGTCTCGGCAGATACATTAGGCATACGTTATGGTTCGCTTTTCGATGCTACCCAAACAAAGATTGTAACGGTTGGCGACAAACAGTTAGTAAAAACTGTTTCTTGGTATGATAATGAAATGTCTTTTGTATCGCAAATGGTTCGCACGGTGGCCTATTTCGGTTCCTTATAGAACTTTTGTGTCTCAGCGGGGACTGACTGTAAATTGTCGTTCTCGCTGATATTAAGCGATTGCGGTAGTAAAGTTTCTGCGATAGTCACTAGGAGTTGTTTTCAAGTGACGTAAGAACAAGCGGCGTAGTCCCTCGGTGCTTCCGATTCCGCACTCACAGCAGATTTCGTCCAATGTCAATTGGGTTTCCTCTAATCGCCGGCGTGCCATTTCAAGTCGTATTTTTTCAATATATTTTGCCGGGGTAATTCCGGTTTCTCGTAAAAAGACACGCGCGAAGTTTCTAGGACTCATAGAAACTTTCTCAGCCAAGAACGCTACGCTCAGCTCATCCTCCAAATGATCGATAATCCAATCTTGGGCAACTTTAATAGGTTCGTAATCCACCGTTTGATGCATGAGAATACTGCTAAATTGTGATTGATTTCCAGGGCGTTTTAGGTATAGGACCAATATTTTTGCTACCATAACGGCTATATCACGACCGAAGTCTTCTTCTACCATTGCAAGTGATAAATCCATACCGGTGGAGATACCTGCAGATGTATATATATTCCCATCCTTGACATAAATGGCGTCTTTTTCTACTTTTATTTCCGGATAGAGCGACGCCATTTTATCGCAAACCTGCCAATGTGAAGTCACTCGTTTGCCATTCAATAGGCCAGCTTCCGCCAAAATGAAAGCACCGGCACAAATGGATCCTATACGGCGTATTTTACTAATATTTTCTTTGAGCCAACTAGCGATTTTCTCGATTATGGAACTACAGGCATTGCCTTTTCCGGCAAATAAGATGGTATCTATTTCGTAATCGATCGAGTCAATCCCTCCCTCGCAAACAATGGGCAAACCCGCCGATGTATTGACTACGAAGGATGAATCCGCCGAAAGGACGTGGGTAACATAGGCTCTCTTTATTTCGGGTTTATGCCCCCTGACGTAGTCGGCAGCTTTCGTAAAAACTTCCAAAGGACCTGCTATGTCTAAAATAGAAGTCATTGGAGGAACTATAATAACGATATGTTTCGTATTATCCACGCTTATTTTTAAGGAGAACGAAAATAGGTAAAATGGCAGAAAATACAAAAATCATGTTTTTCTGCCATTACTAATTAATTAAAGTTTCCTTATAAACTAAGAATAGCCTAGCTCGCCTGACGTTTGAATATCCACGTTGCAACAGGCATTGCTATAGCAATAATAGCGATGCACCAAATAAACGCCAACCAGGTCGAATTTCCAGATGGTTACTACCAGCCAAGCACGCATGGCGTTGATAACGTGTGTGAGTGATTGATTTTCAGCGAAAAATCGTAGTGCCTTAGGCATGGTGTCAGTAGGGACGAAGGCACTAGAGGCAAATGTCAGTGGGAAAATTACGACAAACCCTGTCCATTGTGCTGCTTCCAAACTTTTAACGAATAAGCCTAAGATGGCCGATAACCAGGATATAGCCAAAGTAAACAGCAAAGCAAGAACAATGACCAGTCCCCATCAATAGGAGTGGTCATCCCTTAAGTAGATCAAAAGAATATTTTCCATCTTTTACCCACAATTGTCTATTTTTTGCGGATCGACGCAACGTAGTTTTGCAATACCACGGGGCGATCATTTAACCAAAATAAATCTTTTATGCTACCAATTAAATCAAGTCTCAATCAGAAGGGTGCACGGACTTTGTCCAGGACGATTCTTTGTATCCTTTGCTTTCTCATTCCACTTGCATCAAGTGCACAGGACGACGGAGAACAACAAATACGAGGGAAGATCACCGACCCTGTAGGACAAGCTATTCCTGGAGTTTCGATTACGGTTAAGGGAATGTCTGCCAAAGGGACGTCTTCCGACTCTGAAGGTAATTTTCAATTAAGTGCTAACTCACAAGATGTGCTGGTAATAAGCGCTATCGGTTATATTACCCAAGAAGTAAAAATAGGTGAGCAACAGGTTCTCCATATTCAACTTGCAACCGATAATACAACGTTGGACGAAGTAGTAGTAGTTGGGTATGGTACACAAAAAAGATCAAATATAACTGGAGCAATTGCGTCTATTTCGGCTGAAGATATTGTTTCTGAGGGTTTTAGTAATGTTGGGCAAGCCATTCAAGGTAAAGTAGCCGGTGTACAAATAGAATCAGGGGGTGGCAATCCGGGATCGGGTGTGCGCGTACTGATTCGCGGAACAGGATCGTTGAACAATAATAACCCACTTTACATTGTCGATGGTGTACAGGTTGATAACATCAATAACATAGCACCTAATGATATCGCATCCATGGACGTGTTAAAAGACGCCTCTGCAGCCGCTATATACGGGTCGCGTGCAGCTAATGGCGTCGTATTGGTAACAACCAAGTCAGGTAAAAAAGGAGATCATATTATTGCGCTTAATGCTTATTATGGCTTTCAAAAATTGGCCAAGAAGTTAGACGTCCTCAATGCGCAGGAATGGGCATCAGTAAGCAATGCAGCACACGATAATGCTGGTTTAGCACGTCTTGAAGTTGCGGAAAACTATGCACAGTTAGCAGATGTAGATTGGCAAGATGAAATCTTCCACAAGTCGCCAATGCAAAATTACAATATGAATGCTGCCGGTGGGGGTGAAAATTATAACTATAGTATTTCGGGAGATTACCTTGGTCAAGAAGGGATCGTTCGTACCACTGGGTACGAACGATATAATCTGCGAATTAAATCAGATCTTACCAAAGGCCGTGTAAAGATTGGGGAAACTATTATTCTCTCGGACGAAAAATGGCGAAACATGTCAGGAGGTTGGGGAGGCCAGGGTGGCGGTCCAGTTGGTGCAGCTCTTAAAATGATTCCTGTTTTCGATATATACAATCCAGATGCCGTTGGAGGTTTTGGCGGAGCTTATGGTCCCGTGGTCAACGTAGCTAACCCTCTTGCTCAACTGCATTTGGATAGGCCGGAATACTCAGTGGCTAATGCTCTTATCAACGCCTATGCGGAGGTCAGTATTATTGACGGATTAAAATATAAATATAATGCAGGATATACCCGAACCTATGGGAAGGATTTCGCTTATCAGCATCCCTATGAAGTAGGTACCTTATTTATTAATCGAATGGCTAACCTCTATGAAAGACGTACGGAAAAACAAGTTATCTTGCAAGAGCACACGTTAACGTACGATAAACAGTGGAACAAACATAGTTTACAGGGAATGGCAGGTTATACCTATCAGAATACAAGATATCGGGAGCTGAGCGGGCGTAAAAGTGGTATGCCCCGAGGAATTGAGGTGCTTGATGCCGGAACCACTAATACTGTTACAGGCAGTAATGCGCTCGAGAACACCTTAATTTCGTATTTTGGAAGATTAATATATACCTTTGATGACAAATACACGCTGACCGCAATTATCCGCAGAGATGGTTCCTCTCGCTTTGGTGAAGCCTATAAGTACGGTAATTTTCCTTCTTTAGCGGCCGCTTGGAATGTATCGAATGAGTCGTTTTTCAAAGATGCCGTTCCGGCAATCAGTTCCTTCAAGATTCGGGCAGGTTATGGCAAGCTAGGTAACCAGGAAATCTCAGATTATCAGTTCCTGGCCAATATAAACCCTAATATCAACTATGTCATTGGAGCAGATCAACATTTGATGCCAGGTGCAACACAGGTGGCTTTTGCTACACCGGATATACGATGGGAAAGCTCGGAAACGTACAATGCGGGTATAGACTTAGGGCTCTTCAATAACAAGCTATCGGTGATCGCTGATTATTTTGTGAAAAATAGCAATGATATACTTTTGCAGGTTCCCATACCCTTATCTACCGGAGCCAGCGCCGCCAGTCCGTTTATCAACGCAGGGAGCATACGTAACAAAGGTTTTGAAGCAGATCTTTCCTTTGCCGATGAAAAAGGTGATTTTTCTTATGGCATTAATGCCACTTTTTCAACAATCTCGAATGAAGTGTTGGCACTCGGCACCGGGTCTCAACAGATTTTTGGGGGGCAGCCAACTCATCACGGCGCTTCTGCAACGGTAACGCAAGCGGGTTGGCCAGTTGGAGCTTTCTACTTGATTCATGCAGATGGTATATTTCAATCAGAACAGGAAGTACAGCAGCATAGCTTAAATGGTCAACTGATTCAACCGAATGCTAAACCGGGAGATATCCGTTTCAGGGACGTTAATAACGATGGTAAAATCGATCAAAATGATCGGCAATATGCGGGGAGCCCGAATCCTAAATTCAGCTACGGATTTGGGGGGAATTTGCGCTGGAAGAATATCGACCTCAACTTGTTCTTTCAGGGTACTTACGGCAACAAAATCTATAATGGTTTACGCCAAGATTTAGAAGGCATGAACTTAGAGTTTAATTACCTGAAAACTACGCTAAACGCATGGACTCCACAGAACACGAATACAAATATGCCTCGGGCAGTGATAAATGACCCGAATCTTAATAGCCAAACTAGCGACCGTTTTTTAGAAAGCGGATCCTACCTGCGACTTCGTACAGTACAGCTCGGCTATACACTTCCATCTGCCACATTGGAGCATTTGAAGATAAACAATTGTAGATTCTACGTGAGTTTGGATAATGTTTTCACGATCTCAAAATATAAAGGCTATAACCCGGATTTGGGAAGGACGGGGAGCGTTTTAAATCGAGGAGTTGATTTTGGGCATATTGCTTATCCATTGGCACAAACTGCCATGCTAGGCGTACAGGTTTCTTTTTAAAAGCTAAATCTAAGAAAATGAATATTGAATATATATCACAAGTAAAGCGTGTAATTACCGCTGTGTTGATCGTCAGTGTGATGATATTTGCAGTAGGCTGCACGGATAAACTGTCGTTGGAAAATCCAAATACACAGACGGATGCTAATTTTTGGAAAAATGAAGAAGACGTATTAAGCGGCCTTGCCGCTACCTATAAAGTGCTAAAAGATATTAATCGCGGATATTTCGGAGTAAGAGGGGTGGAGCTGTCAAATGGGAGAGGCGACGATTTTTTTATCAGAAATGATGTGCAGTCTCTTTATCAGTTATCTACTTTTACTAATAATCCTACTACTACAACCCCCAGAGATATTTATGACGGTTTCTTTAGGGGAATCTTTAGGGCAAATCAAGTGATCGAAAATACGCCTAATGCATCGATTGATGAAGCAAAAAAAGCAGAGCTAATAGCAGAAGCGAAGTTTCTCCGTGCTTTGAACTACTTTTATCTGATTATCAATTTTGGAGACGTACCGCTTATTTCTTCAGTACCGAAGGAGCGCGAACAATATTTTGCGCCCCCTGCCAATCAGACAGACCTTTGGAATTTTATAATTGCGGATCTTACAGAAGCGAAGAATACGTTGCCGCTCAACTATTCGGATGTTTACATTGGTAGAGCAACCAACGGAGCTGCCATTGCGCAGTTAGGGAAAGTTTATTTATATATGGAACGTTGGGAAGATGCAGCAAATGAGTTGGACATTATAACGAAAGCTCCTTATGATTATACCCTGCTGGATGATTACGAGCATAATTTTATGGCCGCCTATGATAACAACAAAGAATCCCTGTTTGAGGTTCAAATGCAAAATGTGGGCGGACCGCAACCTTGGGCAGGAGAGAATGCTAATGAGTCGCAGGGCACCACGGTGGCACAGGAATTCGCACCGGCCGAAGTTGCCGGTTGGTTTGAAGCTTTTCCTACCAACAAGATATTCCAGGCTTTCCAACAGGAAAAAACAGTGGATGGTGATTTCGACGCACGTATGTATGCGTCGTTGGTATGGGACTACCCAGGGGCCTTGTATTACAATCGTCCTTTTTCAACAATTAAGAAACAATTCGGCTTCAATGCCATGATTCGTAAATACCAAATTGGAGAAATAATGATGAAGGAATTTTTATTTCCGAGAATAATGAAAAAGTCATTCGCTTTGCAGACGTTTTGTTAATGCGGGCTGAGGCTTTGGTGCAATTGGGGCGGATAGAAGAAGCATATCCGCTTATAGACAGAATAAGAACGCGTGCTAAACTCGCTCCGCTTGCGGCGGGGAAAAACCAGCAGGCTATGATGATAGAGATTATGCATCAGCGCATGCTCGAGTTTTTTAGAGAAGGATTGCGATTTTATGATTTAAGGCGTTGGGGTAAACTAGCGGATGAAATAGCGGCAAGTGATAAAGAGGGCCGACAGTTTTTAACGCTTCCACGCCATGAACTGTTTCCAATTCCACAAGATGAGTTGAATACAAATCCAAATATGGTTCAAAATCCCAATTGGTAATGACCAAATGAATACGAAAATTTAAAAACGATTATAATGACCATGAATAAATTGCTCTTACTTTCTTGTTTTGCGTTGTTCGCAGCTTGTAAGGTAGACAAGTCGACGCAGAGCCATCTTGATCTGACAGGTGAATGGACTTTTTCATTGGATACAGCGGATATTGGCGAAAGGGAAAAATGGTTTACAAGGCGTCTAAAGGAAAAAGTGAAGCTGCCAGGCTCAACCACTACAAATGGTAAAGGCTTCGATATAGATGTCCATACGCCTTGGACGGGGGGCATTGTTGATTCTTCTTACTTTACGGATACAGCGTATGCTCGCTATCGTAAGGCAGGGAATATAAAAGTACCGTTTTGGTTGCAACCAGTGAAATATTATAAAGGGGCTGCTTGGTATCAAAAGGAGATTCAAATACCTGATAGTGCCTATCAGGAGGGTGCAGAGCTTGTCATCGAGCGGGTCCATTGGGAAAGTTCGGTTTGGTTAGACAGCGTAAAGCTGGGAACTGAAAATAGCTTAAGCACGCCGCACCGCTTTTTGTTTAAAGGGAGTCTCAAGCCTGGAAAGCACTTGCTCACTATTCGTATTGACAATAGGGTTAAAACCATCGATGTTGGTCCCAATGCACATAGTATTACTGATCATACCCAAACCAACTGGAATGGAATGATCGGAAAGATGACCTTGAAGCCATTGGAAAGACTGCGTGTAGAGAGCTTACAGGTTTTTCCTGATCTATCAAAGAAAACAGTGGCTGTCCGTGCACGTATTGTAAATATAAGTCGGCCGGTAAACGCTTCTTTGACACTTTATGCAACAGAGAAAGCGGGCGAGAGATTGAAAGACGTGCAACAAACATTAGTTCTCACAGGTGGTGTTAATGAAATAAAAATAGACTATCCGATGGGAAATGCCGTTAAGACCTGGGACGAATTTAACCCCAATTTATATACCATGATAGCTAGTTTAGTGGTAGAAGGGAAGTCCTTTGGGTATCAAACAGACTTTGGGATGCGTGAGATAGCCCTTAAGGGAAAGGAAATCACTTTAAACGGACGGCCTGTTTTTTTACGTGGTACACTGGAAAGTGCCATTTTTCCACTTACAGGATATCCGGCAACGGACGTTGCATCGTGGGCGAAGATTATCAAAACCTGTAAGGCCTACGGGTTAAACCACCTTCGTTTTCATTCTTGGTGCCCTCCGGAAGCAGCTTTCAGAGCCGCCGATAGCCTTGGGATGTATCTTCAAATAGAATGTGCATCATGGGCAAATCAGGGTGCTACGATCGGAGATGGCAAACCCCTGGATGATTATATCTATCGTGAAAGCGAGCGGATCGTGACACAGTATGGAAATCACCCCTCATTTTTAATGATGGCGTACGGAAATGAACCTAGCGGAAAAAATCATGTTGCGTATCTTCGAAAATTTGTGGAGACGTGGAAAGCCAAAGATGGGAGGCGTTTATATACTACCGCGGCGGGTTGGCCTGCCATCGCAGAAAATGACTACAACAACATACCGGAACCGCGAATACAATCCTGGGGTGAAGGATTGAACTCGATCATTAATAAGCAAAAACCGAGAAGTGATTACGATTGGCACGAGCGTATTGCTCAATTCGACATTCCTACGATCAGTCATGAAATTGGCCAATGGTGTGTGTATCCGGATTTTAAAGAAATAAGCGCCTATACAGGCGTAATGAAAGCAAGAAACTTAGAGATTTTCCGCGATCGCTTACGCGAAACCGGAATGGACACTTTAGCTGATCAGTTTTTGCAAGCATCAGGTAAGTTGCAGACATTATGTTATAAGGCCGATATTGAAGCGGCTCTGCGAACACCTGGTTTTGCGGGCTTTCAACTATTAGATCTGCACGATTTTCCCGGTCAAGGTACGGCTTTGGTAGGTGTGTTAAATGCGTTTTGGAAGGATAAGGGCTATGTAGATGGTAAAACTTATAGGCAATTTTGTAATAGTACCGTACCACTGGCACGTTTTCCCAATTTTATATATACCAACGATCAATTATTAAAAGTCCCCATAGAAATTGCTCATTATGGGGCAGAAGAAAAAAGCAATGTGAGCGTAAAATGGCAAATTATTGATGAGGCAAAGCATGTTTATGGTACCGGAAGTCTTTTGATCAATACGCTGCGGATCGGAAACAACCAACAAGCCGGTGCCGTCACTATGAATTTGAATGAGATAAAAGAAGCGAAGAAACTCACGCTTATAGTGACCTTAGGCCAATACGCGAATCAGTGGGATTTTTTCGTTTTTCCAAAAACGCTGCCAAATGTAAATAGCGAAGTGTATGTGACGGCTAGCTTTGATCAAAAGGCAAGGGAGCTACTGGCAAGCGGAGGTAAAGTGCTGTACACTTTAAGAAAAGGTGTTCTTAAGAAAGATAAGGGAGGCGATATCGCTTTAGGCTTTTCAAGCATTTTTTGGAATACAGCTTGGACGCGTGGGCAGGCGCCTGTTACGCTTGGCCTCCTCTGCGACCCCCAACATCCGGCATTTCAACATTTTCCAACGGATTTCCATTCCAACTGGCAGTGGTGGGATGCAATTACTCATGCCGATGCTATGCGGCTCGATAGAATCAATCCAACGTTAAAGCCTATTGTTCGCGTAATTGACGATTGGTTTACGGCAAGACCGTTAGGATTAGTTTTTGAGGCCAACATAGGAAAGGGTAAACTGATCGTGTCTGCAATCGATTTATTGACGGACCGTCAAAACAGGCCGGAGGCTCGTCAATTATTATATAGCCTTAGTGCCTACATGCAGTCATCTTCCTTCGCTCCTAAGACAACATTGCAGGAAAATGAGATTGCTCAGTTGGCACATAATAATAAATTTTAGATGTACCACCTACCAATATGTGGGGGTACATTTTCCAGGACACTTAGGCCTAATTGATGTTAGCTTTTAACACGTTAGCCACTTCCTTTTGTGAGGTCATTCCAGGTACAATATGGACATAATGCTCATTTTCTTGAAAAGTTAATTGAAAAAGTATACCTTGAGATGATCTATTGAATAAATGAGAAATAGGGCACTTCGTTCTTTTGTTATAATATGTATTTTTAGCACCTACGTTTGCAGGCAAAATAACATGTCAGATGTCTAAGATAATGAAGCTCGACTTTAATAAGATTACCCCGTTTTTTGTCGTATATTTAGGAATGTGCCAAATTCTTTTGGCTCAACATACAAATGCCGTGATCCCTGGTGATTTTGCAGACCCATCCATTATAAGACAAGAGAATACCTATTATGCGATCGGTACATCGAGTGAGTGGGGACCGCATTTTCCGATTTTTAAATCTACTGACTTGAACAACTGGCAGCAAGTTGGTTTTTTGTTTGAAGACGCTCCAAAGTGGACCAAAGGATCATTTTGGGCTCCCGAGTACTATTTCCATAAGGGAACCTATTATGTTTATTATACAGCTCGAAGAAAGAGCGATGGTGTTTCCTGTATTGGCGTGGCAACTTCCAGATTCCCCGACCGTGGCTTTAAGGATCAAGGTGTTTTAATAGAATATGGAAAGGAAGCAATTGATGCTTTTGTTGTGAACGACAATGGACAGTTATATATCACGTGGAAAGCATACGGTTTGGACAAAAGACCAATTGAAATTTTAGGGTGTCAACTGTCAGACGATGGACTTTCTTTAATGGGGAAGCCTTTTACCATGCTAAAGGATACAAGAGGCGCAGGAATTGAGGGGCAAAGTATTTTAAAGAAGGATCGCTATTACTACTTGTTTTATTCTGCCGGTGCCTGTTGTGGTCTCGAATGCACCTATAATGTACGAGTGGCACGTGCAGAAGCAATCGAGGGGCCTTATGAAGAATATGATAGTAATCCTATTTTAAGTGATTTAGACGGTTGGAAATGTCCCGGACATGGCACTTTTGTTGAAGATAAGGACGGAAAATCCTTTTATATATATCATGCTTATAATAAGAAGAGCCACGTTTTCACAGGAAGGGAAGGGCATATTTCCGAATTAGCATGGAAGGGTGAATGGCCAGTCTTTGGTAAGGCCATTTCAGCCAAATTTGCCTATAATGATAGCCATCATGATTTTAGAAAAAACGAAGAGCAGGCCTACTGGCAATGGGATTTTCGAAATATGCAACCACAGATTCAAAGGCAAAATGGGCAATTACTTCTTTCAGGGAAGTATGATGTGGCAAGCAGCGCCGGAATAGCGCTAACTTTAAGACCGTATAGCGTTGCTTATGAAATCAGTACACTCGTTCTAAATAATAATGAAGCAATCAAAGGATTGGTTGTTTACGGTGATGAAAATGCGTCAATTGGAGTTGCGAGTGAGGGTGACGAGGTGGTTTTCTGGGTAATAAAGGACGGAAAGCGAGAGGTGCTCGATAGGCAACCTTTATCAAAAAAGCAGTACCCGGTTTATTTAAAGATGCGAATATCTCCTGATTTTACCTGTAGTGCATATTGGAAGCAGTCTAACGAATGGCAAGAATTAGTTGGCAAAAATTACAAATATGCAATTGATTTTTTGCCACCTTGGGATCGTAGTCCCCGGCCCGGATTAAATTTTAAAGGACCGCAGGGTAACGAGGCGGCATTTCAATTCTTTAACCTGGACTATCTAGAACCGTAAGGTGCGATTGGTTTTTATAGATATAGTCATCTTCATGTTTATTACATAAAACCACTGTTTCGTTACAATGTTCTGTTTTTGGCTTTTGCGGTGATAATAAAGTGTTTATATTTGAAATGGACGCCGAAGCGAAATTATGTTGATTTATTTCAGATAGCTGAATCGTAATATAAAATCACTCATCGAAAATTTAATCGCAAGCTATGGAAACGTTGAAATTTATGACAGACATCAATTCACCTATGGAAATGGGCCGTATTAAGTCTATTCTTGATAAGTTTTCTGAAATCCGAGAATGGAAAATTGATTTTGACTCTATTTATAACCTATTGATAGTCCAGGCAATTAACTTAAAGGGTGCCGTGTTGGCTGAAGCGCTTCACCGAATGGGCTATAATGCCACTTTGCTATATGAGGAATAGCTTTTGTAAAGCTATTCCCGGCGTCTAGCTAAGCACAAATTTTTTATCCTTTAGTTGCATTAATAACGGAAATCCCCAGCTAATTTTATTGTAAATGATCGGTTGAGCGTGCTTGTATATTAGGCCATTATTGTAGCTCTAATGAGAAAAGCTGATTGATCGTGTTTTATAATCGATCCTTCATCATTAGTTTATCAATGTTAAGCTCGCTTATATGGAGTTTGCCGATTTTTCCGGTTTTAATTCGCAACAGGCCTATAGCTATTGCTCCTATTGCAAGCGCCCCAATAGCCATTGCCCCGATAGCGATTGCGCCAAGGGCAACACGACTAGCCGCGGCCTGTCCAACGATATTGTTTTTAGCGGTGTTTTCCAAAAAAAGTTTCCTTTTCATCCTCGTACTTTCTTTTGATTTATTGATTTTTTCTATCTCCTTGATCTAGCAACAACATTTTAAAGAAAGATAAGTTTAACAGGTTTTGTATTAAGCAAATTTGTGCGTTTCACTTGGGATTAACTTATCAAATGAGTCAAATCGCAGTTATTTTGATACATTATAGTTGTTTTAAACTCCATAAAATTTTGTTATTTAGCTTTCGATGCTAATCATAGATCATTCAGACCACTAATATGAGACAGGAAATGCGCTTACCCCTTATCGTTACAGGCTTCTTCTTTATCCTTCTTTGGTTCGGAAACTTATATGCTCAGGAGAAGCCCGAAATGTACTTTACTGATCGATCGTCGGGAAAACCCATTGCTAAAGATCCTAAAGTAATATATTTTAATGATGCATATTGGATGTATTATTCCATTCCTGGCAAAGAGGGGAAGGGTTGGCATATTGGTATTGCAAAAAGCAATAATTTGATCGATTGGGAGAAAGTTGGAACATTGAATAAAATGTCGACTTATGAGCAAAATGGCTTATGTGCTCCCGGTGCCTTGGTACGTGGTGACACCATTCACCTTTTTTATCAAACATATGGCAATGGTCCTAAAGACGCCATCTGCCACGCCTATTCCACTGACGGAATTCATTTTACTAGAAATAACAGTAATCCAATTTTTAGACCTACAGGTGATTGGAATAATGGTCGCGCAATCGATGCAGAAGTTTGTTTTTTTCAAGAGCAATATTTTCTCTTTTTTGCTACACGAGACCCTAAAGGTGAAATACAGATGCAGGGAGTTGCTGTTGCTCCTAAGGGCACTGATTTCAGCAAAGCGCATTGGAAACTAGCTCATGATGGTCCTATTTTAAAGCCCGAGCTGCCTTGGGAAGGTAGCTGTATTGAAGCTGCTTCTGTGATCGAAAAGGACAATACCTTATATATGTTCTATGCAGGAAGTTATAACAATGATCCACAACAAATTGGATTGGCAAAAAGTGAAGATGGAGTCCATTGGAAACGTGTAGTACAGGAACCTTTTTTGGCAAATGGCAAGGCCGGAACCTGGAATCAAAGTGAGTCCGGCCACCCGGATATCTTTAAAACAAAAAATGGAAAATACTATTTGTTTTTTCAAGGAAATAACACCGGAGATGGGCTGTCCTGGTATCTTTCGAACATACAATTAAAATGGACGGAGGCATTGCCGAAAATTCATAATTAAACCACACAGCAGGTTCCAACCATTCAATAGGCAGATGGCTCTTTAGAGATATATTACGCCTCGTCCAAAATAAGGCGATGTCCTTTCGAATGTGAAACTATCGAACGACCATAGGGGTAACGAACTTCTTTGTGCTCATTTTCTATTTGTTTTTAAATGATTGTACAAAGGTGGTTGGTTAGGATTGATACATTTAGCTCAATTAACGATAGTTGTAGGTAAACGGAGAATCTTTCTTTGTTAAGTGGTGGGTTAGTCGTTGAGCTCGTTCATCAGTATGTTTTTTAATAGAATGGATTGAACAATCCATATATGAAAGTAGCTTGAAGCTAATAAGCTCCAAGCTAATCTTCTGCAAAAAGAAAAATCGTTTATGCAGCGCCTCTTATTACTCTCAGTAGTATAGCAATAATAGCAATAACCAACAATACGTGAATAATTCCTCCCTGAGCGTAACCGCCAAAAAAGCTAATTGCCCAAATAATAACGAGCACAACGGCTACAATATAAAGTAAATTTCCCATAGGTTTTTAAATTTTAATTTAAATAAGATGTTATCTAATAAATAAGCAATTGGCCAAAATTGTTTTAAAAAAAAATAGAAATGTATTCTTGCAGGGCGTACTTGAATGACTAGGCGATGCCGCTATCAGCCAAGCTTCCGAAATCGCACTTCGCTAAACACTTTAACTCCCTAATTGTTAGCAAAGAAAAGAACTTATTATGGCTGATAATAAAAACGAGTCATACCTTCCTGTGCCTTGGGAATATCGCGAGGTAGTAGAAGAAGAGATCAGTAAAAGAAGTAGGGGTAAAATTTTCTTTTTCGACGCAAACAATCAAGTTGCTGAAGCAAAGGGGAGTGTCACTCGCATAGAAGAGAAGAAAAGCGAAGGCGTTTTTGTGGTTTTGGATACAGGGAGTGAAATACGCATAGATAGAATAATAACGCTGTTTGGTAAAATCGGGGCTGCTTACAATGAATATGATGCATATGCCAATGCCTGCCTGGATTGTTTGGGTGGATATGAAAAGGAAGATCTATAGAAGAGGATAGACTATCGTCAAAGACTTGCTCCTGAAAATGGAGAGAAAATTTAGACAGTGCTATGTGAGGAAGGTATAAACGGATCAACGATGTTCTCCGTTTAAGTAATCCATTTGAATTAAGTCAAACTTCAATCTGACGCAGACTTATTAATTGTTACAAACAATTCGCGTAAAGACGAAGTTTTATAATAGATCCAGATAACGAGTAAATCTATCTACAGCAACAGTAAAAATAAACCAATAAAATCATCACTATGAAAAATGAAACAGGCACAGAGCCTAAATTTAAAACAAAAACTTCTGTAACAGCAGAGCCCGCGTTAAGGGCCTTGTTCCTGGACGGTATCATGGATATCTACTGGGCAGAGAACCATTTGGTCAAAAATCTTCCTAAAATGGTTAAGGAGGCTACTTCTCCAAAACTTGCTACGGCAATTCAAAATCACTTAAAAGAGACGATAGGACACGTCGCTAGGCTCGAGCAGGTGTTTAGTTTACTTGGCGAAAAAGCAATTGCTAAAAATGTGATGCTATGGAAGGGTTAACCAAGGAAGGAGAAAGCATTATCGAAAGCACCGAGGCACAAACCGCGACGCGAGATGTAGGCATCATTTTGGCCGCACAAAAAGTCGAGCACTACGAAATTGCCAGCTACGGGGGGCTTCAGCAGCTCGCTGTTACTTTGGGTTTAAATGAAGTTGCAAATCTCTTAGAGCAAACCCTCATCGAAGAAAAGACTGCTGATCAATTATTAACTGACGTGGCTGAAAATGATATAAATTATCAAGCCGCGGAGGAAGCTTAAAGAACAAAACAAATGGCTAAACAAAAAATAAAACAATCAAAAGATCAACCTGTGAATAAGAAGATCGAGGAATTAGAGCCAGATAAGGAACAGAGTACCGGTCAATTCCTGACTACTAATCAGGGTGTAAAAGTTAATGATGATCAAAATTCGCTGAAGGGAGGTGAACGCGGTGCGACACTTTTGGAGGATTTTATACTACGCGAAAAGATCACGCATTTTGACCATGAGCGCATACCCGAACGTATTGTGCACGCCCGTGGTTCCGGTGCTCATGGAGTATTTAAACTATATGAGCCCTTGGATAAATACACCAAGGCACATTTTTTAAATGATATGACAGCAGAGACACCTGTATTTGTCCGTTTTTCAACAGTGGCAGGGTCTAGGGGATCAACCGACTTAGCTAGGGATGTCCGAGGATTCGCTGTAAAGTTTTATACACAAGAGGGAATTTTCGACTTGGTCGGCAATAATATGCCCGTGTTCTTTATACAGGATGCTATTAAGTTCCCTGATCTAGTTCATGCCGTAAAACCGGAGCCGGATAATGAGATTCCACAGGCGGCTTCTGCACATGACACGTTCTGGGATTTTATCTCCCTAATGCCTGAATCGGCCCATATGATTATGTGGCTCATGAGCGACCGGGCGATTCCGCGCAGCTATCGGATGATGGAAGGTTTCGGTGTTCATACCTTCCGTTTTATAAACGAAAAGGGAGAGGCCAGCTTTGTAAAGTTTCACTGGAAACCATTGTTAGGAGTCCATTCAGTGGCATGGGATGAAGCACAGAATATTTCGGGTAAAGATCCTGATTTTCATAGACGGGATTTATGGGAAGCGATAGAAAGTGGGGCCTTCCCCGAATGGGAACTGGGCGTACAAATTGTGCCGGAGGCAGACGAATTCAAGTTCGATTTTGATCTTTTAGATGCTACCAAGATTATTCCGGAGGAGTTGGTGCCTGTAAAGCGTATTGGAAAGATGACATTGAACCGTAATCCGGATAATTTTTTTGCCGAAACGGAGCAAGCTGCTTTTCATGTAGGTCATATTGTACCTGGGATTGATTTTACTAATGATCCTTTACTCCAAGGACGATTGTTCTCTTACACAGATACACAATTGATTCGTTTAGGTGGTCCCAATTTTCATGAAATTCCCATCAATAGATCGATCGTACCTATCCATAACAATCAGCGGGATGGTTATATGCGACAGCAGATAAACAAAGGCAAATCCAGTTATAATCCGAATTCATTAGGTAATGGAGATCCTATACAAGCGAAAGCTTCTGAAGGCGGGTTTGCAAGTTATCAGGAACGTATTGATGCAAAAAAAGTACGTGCACGGAGCAAGAGTTTTTTCGATCATTTTAGTCAGGCGCGTTTGTTTTTTGATAGCCAGTCCGACCCGGAGAAAAATCACCTAATTGATGCTTTCTCCTTTGAACTTGGTAAAGTCAAAACCGTTGCCGTAAGGCAACGGATGATTGGTATTTTGTCCCTAATCGATAAAGGGCTTGCTTCAGAAGTGGCCTACGCGCTTGGCTTAAAAGTACCTCAAAAGCCTGAGCAACCTATCAATCATAGTATTCCTGCCGATGGTAACGCCGCTGATTATCAACCGACGCAGGTAGAGTCTTCACTGGCTCGTTCAGAAGCGTTGAGTATGAAAAATACAGTTAAAGATCGCATTATTTCAAGGAAGATCGCTTTTCTAGTAGCTGATGGAGTAAATGCGCAATCTGTAAACAACATGAAAACTGCTCTAGTCTCTGAAGGAGCTGTAGTGCATATCATTGCGCCGAGACTTAATGCAGTTGTCAGTATGGACGGAGAGGAGGTGCCAGTTGATGAAAGCTTTTTAACAGCAGCCTCTGTTTTGTATGATGCCGTTTATGTGCCTGGAGGTACAAACAGCGTTGCAACGCTTGAAGCCGAGGCAAATGCCGTTCACTTTTTGAATGAAGCCTTCAAACATTGCAAAGCCATTGCGGCTGATGAACAAGCCATACAGGTGCTCGAAGCAACCTACTTTGCGAATAAATTACCCGCTGATTTTT
Source organism: Olivibacter sp. 47 (assembly GCF_030372825.1). NCBI lineage: Bacteria > Pseudomonadati > Bacteroidota > Sphingobacteriia > Sphingobacteriales > Sphingobacteriaceae > Olivibacter > Olivibacter sp. 47. The sequence goes on along the minus strand of NZ_JAUCNR010000001.1, from coordinate 1,193,542 downwards.
CTGAAGAGACGATATTGGCCGAAGGTGTTGCAGTAAGCTCCGACCAGAAAAAATTAGCGCGGCTGTTTATAAAGGCCATTGCTTTACATCGATTTTGGGAACGGGAGAAACCACGGCAGGTGCCTGCGTAAAATAGATAAAGCCATCTTATAGGGATGGCTTTATTCAGTAATATATTTTTCGATTATTGTAATGGCCTCTTCGTTGCCCTGTTGAGCAGCTAGATCAAGTACGGTTAATCCTCTTTTTTCGAGAATCGTGACGTCGGCCCCATGATTAAGTAATAATTCAACCAAATTATTTCTCCCGAATAGGGCAGCAAACATGATAGCCGTCCCACCATTTCCATGTTGTATGTTTAAATCTGCGCCATGGCTAATTAAAAGCTCGGCGATATCGGGATACCCTTTAAAAGCAACGCCCATCAGAGCGGTATTGCCACCAAAATCTTGGGCGTTAACGTCTACACCTGCTTCAAGTAGCAGCTTTGCAGCCGCATATCGGTTATTATAACATGCAATAATGAGTGGTGTGTAACCTCTTTCGTCCCGCTCATCCAAGTTTGCTCTCTCGGTGATATATGCTTGTAGCTGCTGTAAGTCGCCTATTCTTGCTGCGTTGATTAGGCTATTTATTTCCTTGTTCATGAATTAACCAATTGATTTAATACTTGCACGATTGAGTGGTAAACCGTCGACCTTACAGTGGATAACGCATACTTTGCTGAAATGTTTGGTATCACGTTATTTGTTAATCGCCTGCTCAAGTACCTTATTAATTGTTTCTGAAATTCTCGTGAACCTCAAATCTGTTAAATGTTGTACCATCATTGTTGCTTCGTGATCGTTACCGATTAACTGCTTAGCTGTTATAAAAAAAATGTCTTTATTTTTTTCGTTTTTTAAAGCTGATAAATTCGAAATACTTTCATTTTGCCGTGTTACATTATTGCCCACCTGCCCAAAATACCCGTTTTCCCTAATTATACTTTCGATCAGCATACCACCCATTTATTCAAATCAATACCGGGCTTCTTCTTTCATAGTTTTAAAAAATCAACACCTTTTGACAAAACAGAAAAAGATATCAGTCACATAAATATACATTTTTCTGTGATTGTTTTGTGCCGAGTAAAGATGACAGACATTACTAAATTTGTTCTATAAACAAAAGGTCGGATGGCCGAGCGGTTAGGCAGAGCTCCGCAAGAGATCCCAGAGTGGTTCGAATCCACTTCCGACCTCAAGTCAGAAATATACTTCTATGTACTTTCTCCACTAGTTGGAGTTCACCTGAATTAATTAAACCGCCCTTGATCGCATCATAAAGGACGGTTTTTTTACATCGATTCTTATGGCAATTTAATATGTGAAGGCTAGCTTTGATATTCCACGTGTTCAGTGGTACAGGTAAATTTTTTTCATTCTGTTTGGCCGTCCTTTTTTGAGATTTAAGGACGGCTTTTCTTATTTCACCCTAATCTGTCACAACGATATTTGAAGAACAATTCATTATAAGTTCATTTGAGCTGCCTCTTTATTTTTTGAAGAGGTGGCTTTTTTTTCTTATACGGTATTAATTTCAGAAGCCTACCTTTATCGGTAGCAAGTAAAATGATAATTAATGTGTTAGACTACCGCTCAAATTTTGAGCGGTGGTTTTTTCTTTATTTTCTTAAAATCTTTTCCATCGTCTTGCCTTTAGCCAGTTCATCCACCAATTTATCCAAATAGCGAATCTTCTGCATGAGTTTGTCTTCAATTTCTTCCACGCGATATCCACAGATAACACCTGTGATTTTTGAAACGTTCGGATTTATTTGTGGCGCTTGAGCAAAAAAAGTTTCAAAATTTGTTTTATCGTCGAGGTGTTGTTGCAGCGCGTCTTCATCATATCCGGTCAGCCAGTATATTATTTCGTCAACTTCCGCTTTCGTACGGCCCTTTTTTTCCGCCTTTTGTATATAATGGGGATATACGCCGGCAAAAGACATTTTGTAAACTCTTGTATTATCCATTTTTTTCAAGTTATTGCTCAGGGCACTTGTGTACTTTAATACTACACCGCCCGTCAAGAGCTGTTGTGTTGAAACGAGCGATAAATTTTTTGACGAAATTCCTTGTTTGAAAAGAGGTCTTCCGCTTCCTAAAATTATAGGTGCAATACCAATACGGTATTCGTCAAATAAATTGTCATTTATAAAAGTTTCTGAGAGATTAGCGCTACCAAATACATATAGATCCTTAGCACTTTGCGTTTTGAGTTTGCTAATTTCTGCCGAAGCATTACCGCTGATTAATTTGGAGTTATTCCATGTTGCCGTTTTCAATGTTGTCGAGAAAACAATCTTCGGTATACTGTTCATAAGGTCGGCAATTTCCCCTTTAGCTTTCGTCCAGTGAGCGGCCATACCCTCATATGTTATCCGCCCAAAAATAAGACAATCCGCTGCGTGCAACTGTTCGAGGCTTAATTTTTCAAGTTCTTGCCCCCATACACTGTTATGAAAACTTAGGTCCCAATGTTGGCTACCTTCAAAGTAACCGTCGAGGGTGATGATGTTCCACATTATTAACTTGGTCATTTTTTTATTTTTTAGATTAAAATTGGTTCTGCTTATTGTGTTTTTACACTGATTTACTTACTTCAAATATACAGAACAGCAAAATGGATACAAAGATAGGAGTATAACTTATTCACATGCATTACACGTTTTTAAAGAAAGGTGAAATGCAAGAAGCTGATTTGAATAAGCTTGTGGAAGTAAAAGCAGGTGAAATAAATATGATAAATCTTTAAATATAAAGCAATTGACCTTATCGGACTTTGACAGCATGATAGTAATGATTTTCACCATCGTCTTCAAATTCTTCTATCAAGTACAATCCAACAGCCGATAGTATTTCTTTGTATTTTTTCGTGCCAAGCGATCTTGATTGTTGTCCGGTAAGGATATCCGTCCATTCACTTATTGAAGATGGGGCCGTGAATAACAATTTACCGCCAATCCGCAATACTTCGGCCATCTTCCGTATCACCATGGCTTGGTTATCCTTGGATAATAAAAATAATAACCCCCATGCGATAATGGCATCGAAACTACGGTTAAAGAATAATGAATCTTCTACCTGTTCACAGGCAATAGGGCAATGTGGGAAGTTTTTCCGAAAAGCTTGAGCTAATGTAGGTGATGCGTCCACTCCGTAAACCGACATGCCTTCATCTATCAAAACTTTCGTAATCGGAATGCCCGTTCCACAACCGAGATCTAATATAACTGAACCTTTAGGAAGTGTTTGTGCCCACATGCTGACGGAAGATGCACCGATTCCGTCAACAATTTGCCCACGAACTTCACTAAAGGTCTTCGCAACTTTTTCATAACCATTTGATTTGTCCATTTTTATTTCTTGGGTGTGAAGTTATGCCATTTATAGCCCTGTAATAAAAATAAAGAAAATATCAATCAAATTGGGCAATGAAACATCTTTTTAAATTAGCGCTTTTAAAAGAATAGCCAGATCATTGTTCATAAATCTTAACGGGTTGGGCAATCTTAATTAAGCCAATGGGCAATAATATCATGTCATTACGTTATAATAATAAGTACATCTATTAAAATACAAAAAAATGAAAACATTTAACAGAATTAGAAGAAGGTATAATACAGCTTTGGGTGCATTTGCATTGCTATTAATTGTTTTGAGCAGTTCAGTCGTATATGGTCAAGCACCCGTCCAAACGCAAACACCACAGGTAAAAGAAGATTTTAATGAGCAGGAGTTGGATCGTTTCCTCAATGCCAATCAAAAGATAACCGCGATTCAGACAGAAGCACAAGGCGAGATGGTGAAAATTATAGAGAAGGAAGGAATGTCGGTAGATAAATTCAATGCCATGGCAGAAGCGCAACAAAAGCAGGACAGCACCGCTGCGAAGCAAGATCCGAAAGATCTGGCCGTATTCCAAAAGGCGGCAGAACAAATAAATGGCATGCAGCAGGGGTTGGAAGGAAAGATGACCAAGGCGGTCGAAGAAGAAGGCTTAAAGGTCGAGACCTATTTGCAGATTGCACAAGCCTATCAACAAAGTGAGAAAGTCAGGGGGATATTAGATAAGAAGATGAAAGAAAAACAGAACTCCGTACCCAGAGCGGAGCAGAAATGAGAAATCTGCCACCTTATAAGATAGAACGATTTATCTTATTTGAAGAAAATGTAAAAAGGCTTGTGTTCAACAAGCCTTTTTACATTTTTACCTATTAGTCTAACAAATTAAAAGCCTCAGTGTGATCTCTTCGCTTACCTTCTTGTTCCGGTAGTGTAGAAACTGCCTTAGTTAAGTACCAAGGTATTTGGTGTCAATACCGCCTTTCTGTACAGCCTTTTAAACCTTCACATCCTCGACGCCTTTTAGCTGTACCGTATCAGTGCAAGGCGTGAATTCAGATCGGTTAAGTTTTCCTAATGCAATCCATCGTAAAGCGTAAAGAAACGGTGTCAAAATAATTTGTGGGAATCAAAATTAATCTATTCTTTTGTATTTGGAATTAATCTAAATAAACAGTAATGAAAATAACACTACACGTTCAGTTATTCGTAACCCTTATACTGACAAGTCTGGCTGTCTTTGCGCAGCAAAACGGCGTTGTTCGCGGAACAGTTTTAACATCAGACGGAAATCCGGCACCGTATGTATCTGTTGTATTAACTGGTACTGGCCAAGGGGCCGTAACCAATACCGGGGGAGAATATAAAATCAGTAATGTAAAACCGGGAAATTATATCCTGAAAGCCACCGCAGTTGGAGCAAATAGTGAAACACAATCCGTTGCGGTGAAGCTGGGAGAGACCGTTACCGCCAACTTTAATATTACTTATAATTCAGCACAACTACAGGAGGTTAATATAAAAGCAGGTCATACCAATAAGTTTGCTGTTAAAAAGACAGATGCGTCAGCAAAAATGCCGCTGCGAAATCTGGAAAATCCACAGAATATTTCCATTATTTCAGGTGATTTACTTGCCGAACAACAACTATTTAGGGTGGAGGACGCCCTAAAAAATGCTCCTGGCGTCCATAAAATGTGGGATGCAGTAGGGCGAGCCGGAATTGGAGGTCCAATTTTTAGCCAACGAGGATTCATAACGAATATAAAAGCTCGCAATGGCATATCGGGAAATGTTGCTTCAAGCATTGATGCGGTGAATATCGAACGCATCGAAGTCATCAAAGGCCCATCAGCCACCTTATTTGGTAATACAATTACTTCTTATGGCGGATTGATTAACAGAGTCATGAAAACACCGTATGATAGTTTGGGAGGCAGGATAGATTACAGTACAGGAAGCTTCGGGCTCAATAGAATATCCGCAGATGTCAATACCCCCTTGAATGCCGATAAATCTGTATTGGTTAGGGTAAATTCAGCTTATACAACACAACATTCTTTCCGTGATGCAGGCTTTAGTAAAAGCTTTGCTTTCGCTCCTAGTTTAAGTTATAAGGTAAACGATAAGCTGAACTTTAATTTAGACGCAGAAATCTTTTCAGGGAAAGCCAACGACTTTATGGGCGTTTTTTTCTATGGCAATACCGTGGATAACTTAGGTACGGACCGGATCGATGAGATTAACATCGATTATGACAAAGCATTTCTCAATAATAGTTTATATAACAAATCCGAAAATATCAATTTATTCGGTGCGATGAACTATCAAATAAATAAGGACTGGAAATTACAAACCAATGTATCGGTAACCAACAGCTCTTCGGAAGGTCGAACACCTTATTTAATGCTCGTTCCTAACGCTTTGTTGGGGATCGCTACTCCTGGAGCGGACAACCTGGCACGAATGGTGTGGTCGCCGAATGGAAGCGATCATGCAATAGAAATACAGCCTTTGTTGCAAGGTGATTTCAAAATAGGGGGGATGAGAAATAGGCTGACTGTGGGACTGGATTATTTTAAGTATAAGAGTAATATTTCTTATGAGCGTTTTATCAATGTATTCGGCGGTCAACAGACACCTGATTTCTTTGATCTCGTGCCTGCTACAGGACCGGCACCAAACTACAACGACTTTAACGAGGATAAAGTTTCAACCTTATACGGAACTAAACCTTTATTAAACTACGAACCAAATTCAAACACCAATACCTACAGTGCCTTTATGTTTGATGCACTCAATATTACGGACAAACTGATTGCATTAGCAGGAATCAGGATTGACCGTTTCTTTAATAGGGGCATTTATAATGCGACCACCGATATCACTTCTGATAGTTACGCTCAAACGGCATTCTCGCCAAAGTTCGGTTTGATTTATCAGGTTGTAAAAGATCAAGTATCGGTATTCGGTAATTACCAGAACGGTTTTACAAATAAAACGGGCGTTGACTATGAAGGTAAAAGCTTTAAGCCGGAAGAGGCCAATCAGCTAGAGGGTGGCGTAAAACTGGACGCATTTGGTGGAAAATTATCGGGTACTTTTAGTTATTACAATATCAAAGTGAAGGATATCGTTCGCCCCTACGCGCAAATACCAAATCAAAACATTCAGGATGGCACCCAATTAAGTAAGGGTTTTGAAGCCGAGATTGTAGCCAATCCAATTAACGGACTTAATATTATCGCCGGTTATGCCTATAACGACAGTAAATATGAAAAAATTGATGCAGATGGTGCCAGTGGCGGCTTAAACGGTCTGCGACCCGAAACTTCAGGCCCCACCCACTTAAGTAATCTATATATAAGTTACCGTATTCCTTTCGGGTTAGCAGAAGGGTTGGGCATTAGCTTTGGTGGTAACTACGCCAGTAAAAACTACTTGGTCAATTCAGTTGCAGCTGGAAAAATCTATGCACCCGCTTACATTGTTATCAATTCATCCATATTTTACGACCTAAAGAAATTTAGAATTACCTTCTCAGCCAACAATATTGGAAATGAGAAATATTGGACAGGTTATTCCACATTCAATTCACAAGCACCGCGTAACTTCATTGTGGGCGCCGGGTTAAAATTTTAAAAAATGGAAATTATGAACATCCAGCATAGAATCGCCTTTATCTGGCTTATGATCGCACTTTGTTATCTGTTTCACAGCAGTTACCACTTTAGCCAGGCCGTATTTGGTATGGACATAAAAATACCTGGCGCTACGGGTAAAGTTCCGGTAAGTATGCACCTGATGCGATTTGTACTTGAAGTGTTCAGTATGTTGTTAGCCTTATTAACACTCTATATTAAAAAGAAAGGTTTCATATTGTTCCTTTTTACCTGGGCGATTATGCTACTCCTTTTAAATGTGTTTCATTTAGGAGAAACAATCTACAAAGAATCAGATAATATCTCACAAGTCGGTTTGCTCAGTTTTGTAGTTGTAGCTAATTTCTTTTTAGTGCTTGACGTTAGAAAGTGGAAGGCAGTGATGTCTTAAATGTTCCTATTGTGGAGTGAATAAGATCCGTTTTCGAAAGTGACTTGTTACGATTGTAAACCCTATTAAAATAGGCCCCTAAAAGAAGATATCTCTTGCAATTACATAGGAGATATCTTCTTTACAACGCTTATTTGCTTTTCTATAAATCAAAAAAATCAGTTAGATTAATGTTAAATTATTTACTTTTCTTAAAGTCCTCATACGACTGTTTGATGTAATCGTACAGTTCGTAATTCGTCCATTTTTTAATGTCCTCTATAGTTGGTCTGTACGCAGCTTTAAATGCGTTGATTTCGTAATCGTTAATGGCGACTACCTGCTTGATCGTCTGTGTATTGAATTTAGCATCAACTTCCTCAAGTTCAATCTGTTGGTTAATATATTTATTGAATATCCTCACTTTTTCGCCGTCCTTACCGAGGAGCTCACGAAAAAAAGTTATTGGACTCCCTCCAAACGGAGATAACAAAGCGATAGGCGGTTTTCCACCAAAATATATATTGTTTTGTTTGTTGTAATCAACTGCAGTGTTTTTCAAAAAGGTTTTATTGTTAATAGCTGCGTTTATATCAACTTCTTCCAAAAGAATAGTATTGTCTAAATACACGGTCATATGATCATGACTACTTATTATGACATACTTTTTGGAAAAACCTCGGAGGTATACTTCCAACGAGTCACCAATATGGGCATCGATATAAAAATTGCCCAGATTATCAGGTCTAGTAGAAATCTTTTTCTTCATGTTCCTTATATCCGCTTCTGTTACTTTTATCTGATAACCACTGCTCTTGACCCCATTTATCACAATCGTACCACTTATTTTTTGCATCTGACCATACAGACCACCTGCCGTCAAAGATAGAATTATAAGAATTAGAAAGGACCGATAGCTAGTCATAGGCTCTAAATTAGCAATAAAGAAGCTTAGTCGAAAGGCTTAACATCATTTAACGAAATCAGAGTATAAATCGGTTCTTAAAAGGGCCAAAAACATTGTATAGCATTATAAGCAAATGTTACTATATCACTAATCTTTACTTTTATCAAAATGCACCTCTTTGTATTTCTGAGGAGAAAGCTGATAGTGCTTTTTAAAGACCCTACTAAAGTAATTCGGTTCGCGATAGCCGCAATGGTAAGAGATCTCGTTAACGGGGACATCCTTTTCCAACATCATCAATGCTTTTTTTAGGCGATATTCATTCAGTAATTCTGTTGCGTTTTTTTGCAGAATACGCTTAAGATTGAGATGTAAAGAGGTTCGGCTTGTATTCAGTTCATTCGCTAAATCTTCTACGGATAGGTCCGGGTTTTTATAATGCCGCTCCAAAGCGCTACTTAATTTGGTAAGAAAGTCCTGATCCCGGTTATTGCCAACAACAGGGTTATCAATAAAAGCGCCTAGTCCTATTACATGTTCCCGTAAACTAATTCTTGATTTGACCATATTGGCTACTACCAACTCCAGTTCATTTAAGTTAAACGGTTTACCGATATAGGCATCGGCGCCTACATCCAATCCGTTTACCCTGATCTGTTCATCCTGATTGTCAGACAAAAGGATAAACGGAATATGATCAAACTGTTTATTTTGTTTTATCCTTAAACATAGGTCCAGCCCAGTGGTTTTAGGCATCTTAACATCACTGATAATAATGTCAGGAGATGTTTTACAGATCTTTTTCCATGCTATATCTCCGTTTGAGGCAGTTATTACCGAGTACGTCTTCTGAAAATGTTGTGCCAGAAATTTCAATAATTCTTTATTATCTTCTACTAAAAGTAGCGTATAATGCCGGTCTAGTCGTTGCTCTTTTTTTTCAATAGGCGGGGAGATGACATCCATATTGACGTCAGTTTCCGATGGATTTTGTTGTTCGCTTTGTTGTTCAGTTAATTGTTCGTATACTGGAAGACTGAAAAAAATCGTCGTACCGTTGCCAAGTGTGCTGGAAGCTTCAATGCTGCCTTCAAGGCTTTTAACCAAGTGGTGCACTAAGGCCATACCGATTCCCGAACCTGAGATGTCAGTCTGGGAGGGCGAGCGATAAAAAGGGTCAAATAGGTGTTTCAAATCGGTCGTAGACATGCCTGTTCCGGTATCACTGATGACAAAATCTGCTCTATTCTGTCCGTCTTGAAGAGTTGTTCGCATAGATACCGAAACACTACCCGCTTGGGTGTGTTTCAAAGCATTTGACAAGATGTTCGATATTATTTTTTCCAGTTTATCGCTATCAAAAAAAACATTAAGTCCGTCTATCTCCGTCTCAAAAGAAATAGCAATATCTTTTTCCTTTGCCAAGGGCTCAAAAGCGTTAACGATTTGCCGTACAAAAGCGGTCATATCCAATCGATTAAAATGCACAGACAGGTCGTCTCCCTCTACCTTTCTGAATTCCGCTAGCTGGTGAATGAGCTTAAATAATTTGGATGCATTCTTTTTGATATGTGATAGCTCCACATGTTGCTTGAGATCGATATTCTTCTCATTTATAAATTTGTCGATGGATGCAAGAATAAGTGTTAAGGGCGTTTTAAATTCATGGGATATAAAAGTGAAGAAGTTAATTCGATGTTGTGTAAGTGCTTTTGTTTTATCCTTCTCCATATGCGCGAGTTGAATCTCCAAACGCTTTTCATGAATAAAGCGTACAAAACGGGTATATATATAAATACATAGGCATAAGAGAAATGCATAAAAGAGGTAGGCCAGGTTGGTGCGGTAAAAAGGAGGAGCCACATGGATACTAATACTTTGTTGCTGGCCGGTAAAACCGCCTGCGTCATCTAGGGTTTTGACATGCAGTGTATAGCGGCCTGGTGACAAGTTGGTATAGGTTGCGCTCGTTTTATCACCAACATAATTCCATCGATCCTCAAATCCCTCTAAATAGTAAGCGTAGTTGGTGCTTGTTGGGTTTGCATAGTTGATGGTGATATAATTTATGGTAAATACATTCTGATCATAAGATAAACTAATTTGACGGGCGTAACCGAGCTGATGCTTCAAAACTGTAGAATCGGAATCCGGGTGTACTTCCTTATTGAATAACTGAAAGGTTGTAAAAACCAGGGGATAGGATTGCCTGTCTACCTGCATCTTCAATGGATTAAAATAGCATAAGCCATTAATGCTGCCGAAATAAAAAGTGCCGTCGCTGCCTCGCAAGAAAGATTTAAAGTTAAATTGATTCGTACTCAAGCCATGCCTATTATCATAGTTTATAAATCTTTTCGTGTTTGGATTCCACCTGGAAATACCTAAGTTGGTACTGAGCCAAATAAAACCGGCATCGTCCTCCAGTATGCCATAGACATTGTTATTAGCCAAGCCGGTAATTGTGGTATAATGTTGAAAAGCATCTGTTTCAGCATGATAAACACATACGCCGCCGTCTAACGTACCGAACCATAAACGCTGGTGACGATCTTTATACACACTGATTAGCTGATTGCTTAATAAAGGAGCATTTTTACCCGTGTTAGTATAGTGTTTCATGGTTTTAGATAGCGGGTTGTATCGGTAAATGCCATCCTGTCTGGTACAGATCCATAAATCACCATTTTTGTCTTCGGTGAGATCATATATGAATTTATCGCCTAAAATTTCCGGAGCAAGTAAAGTGAACTTGCCTGTTATATAGTTAAATTGATTCAAGCCCTGTTGAGTACCCACCCAGAGTATGCCGCGACTATCCTGATATATCGCATATACTTGATTGTTGGAAAGTGAGTTGCGATCGGCCGGATTCTTCGCATAAATAGTGGTCGTTCGCTTATTAAGGTCAAAGCGGTGCAAGCCTCCAAAAAAGGTTCCAGCCCATACATTTCCATAAGAATCTGTATGGAGTGCATGGACATTGTTGGTATTGAGATAAAAGGGGGCGGTGTTTTTATTAATTCGACTAAAAGCTGCGGTAGATGGATCGTAGATAGAAATACCACCATCTTCGGTTGCAATCCATAATCGGTGCAAGCTGTCTTCCATTAATTGACTGACAGCTTTTCCTCCCAAACCATTATTTTTATCGGTTGGTAGTATGCTCTGAAAACCATCACTTCCTACCGGGATGTAGTTGACTCCGCCAAAATAAGTGCCTATCCAAACTGTACCCTCTTTACCGATAAAGGTAGAATAGATAGCTTTATCATTTAGCTTTTTAGGCTCGTTATTGAAGGATTGCGAATGATTCTCAGTTCGGCCTGTTTTAATATCATATATATAAAGGCCATTTTCGGTGCCTATATATAAAAGTTCATCTTTGTCTGCTGTGATTGATCGAACGGTACTGTTCTCGGTGTTTTCTTCATTCGTAAAGGGCAGTGAAGTAAATTGTCGCTTTTCATCGTTATAAAGATAAAGTCCACGCGATGTAGCCAGCCAAATACGATTTTTCAAATCGCGATGCATTTGGAAGATGGTAAAATTGGAGAATGACAGCGGAGGAAAAGAGCTCGTAGTGAAGGTATGCTCAATATCACCTGCCTCATTGATAAGAAGAATACGCCGGTCGATAGCAATCAACAATCTGTTTGTAGATAGAGGGCAAATGGCTCTCGCGAATCCCTTAAGCAGTAGACTCGTTCTACCGTTTTTGATTTGAAATAAGCCTCTAGATGTACCTATATAAAGCACGCTTTGTTGTTCCGATATGAAAATTACAGCGGGCCTTTCCGAATTTAAAGGGTGGGCTATCAATCGATCTTGACGTAGATCGTAGCGGTAAAGTCCGTGATTGGTACCCACATATATGTTTTTTTGATGGCTCAGTAAAGCATTAATCTGATTGGTTGACGTTCCAGGTGGTGCAGCATCAATATAATAACTTCTAACATGACGACAATCGAATCGATTTAGGCCTTCTCGGGTGCCGAACCACATAAAGCCCTGTTCGTCTTGGGTGATAGCATAAACCGTATTGTGCGACAAACCTTGGCTTGAGGTTATTTTACGGAAGCGTATATCGCTACCTTTCGTTGCCTGTATCAGCAACAATAAAAAGAAAACGCAGGTGTAGAATTGCTTACGCATTGATTAGTCTATCGAGATCCGACGAAATTCCTAAAAAAATAGAAAATCGCTTTAAATGGGTTTAAGATACGGTTTTTGAACGAATGTCCTATAAAATTTAACATGTGTGCTACTGATGATAGCGTTTTTCGTCTAACATTGCTCTTGCAAACCAATCATACACTTATGGCTTTTTTTCGACACGCAAAAATTCTATGCTTATTGTTTATTTGGTTAATTTATGCAGCCGGGGTCTCGGCGCAAAATAAACCTAATATCATTATTGTAATGGCAGATGATTTGGGTTTCTCAGACATAGGCTGTTATGGAGGAGAAATTAAGACGCCTAATTTGGATCGACTCGCTTCACACGGTTTACGAATGACGAGTTTTTATAATGCCAGTCGATGTTGCCCAACACGGGCCTCCCTACTAACCGGGCAATATCCACATACAGCTGGTATCGGGAATATGACAAGCGATCAAGGGCAACCTGGATACAGAGGTTTTTTACAACCCAATGTAGTCACAATCGCTCAGGTATTAAAAGGAGCCGGCTACCAAACAGGAATGGTAGGTAAATGGCATGTTTCTGAAACAGAACCCTTACCAACTAAAGAGGAACAATTGGCTTGGCTCGATCATCAGATCACTAATCGCGACTTTTCAGATACTTTGTCATATCCTGTACATAAAGGTTTTGATAAACATTATGGTAATATTTGGGGCGTAGTAGACTATTTCGACCCATTTTCCTTGGTGAATGGCACGCGGCCGATTCAGTCAGTTCCCAAAGATTTCTATTACACTAATGCTATTGGGGATAGTACGGCCTCTTATATAAGGCAATTCGCACAAAAAGAGGTGCCGTTTTTTATGTATGTCGCCTTTACGGCGCCCCATTGGCCACTACAAGCATTGGAAAGTGATATCCGCAAATACGAAAATACATATAAAAAGGGCTGGAACTACATTCGTGAAAAACGTTATCAAAAAATGCTGAAGTTGGGACTGATTAAGCCTAATCAAGTAAAGCTTTCGAGATTTATGACACCAGAAAGGGGCTGGGAGAAAAACGCTGACAGTCTTTGGGATGCGCGTGCAATGGCGGTTCATGCGGCAATGGTAGACCGTCTGGATCAAAATATTGGCAAGATGATGGATGCGCTTCAGAAATCGGGCCAGCTTGACAATACGCTTATTGTTTTCCTTTCAGATAATGGCGCTAGCCCCGAGCAACCCGCTAAATTTGGCCCAGGTTTCGATCGCTCAGGAACGACGCGAGATAGTAGGAAGATCAGTTTTTCTGTCAACAAGGATGTAATGCCTGGCCCGCAAACAACACACTTCGGCATCGGACCAGAGTGGGCAAACGTATCCTGTACACCCTTTCGTTATTGGAAATCTAAAGAACATGAGGGAGGAATCGCCACGCCATTTATCGCTTATTGGCCAAATAAGATAAAGGCACAAAATAAAATCAGCGACGAACCCGCACATATTATTGATTTGATGTCCACTTGTACCGATATCGCGGGGGCAATATACCCTGAGACCTTTGAAGGACATCGTATCACACCTACACCGGGAAAAAGCCTATTGCCTCTGTGGACCGGTAAGCAGAAAGCACATCTTCATGACGAATTGTTCTGGGAACACAACGGTGCTGCTGCCCTGCGACAGGGCGATTGGAAAATTGTTCGGGTAGATATCAATGCGCCATGGGAACTTTATGACTTAGCGAAAGATCGTTCAGAAACCCAAAACCTGTCGGCTACTTATCCTCAAAGAATGGAAGCTATGAAGAAAAAATGGGAAGAATTAGCCAACCGGTACAGCGTTTTTCCGAAACCTTAAGACGCATGATGCCATCTAGATAGCGAGTCATCATTGTATCGGGTGAAATATAATGGAATCCCACCTTATCGGTGGGTAGGAAGGCATTTATTCTGACTAAAATGACGAGAGTATAAATACTTTGATAATACCTAACCAATAATTATGGATCGATTAAAAATAGAAAAGCTTACCAATAGGCTAAAGCACTTCCTATGGATAAGCCTGATGCTAGTACATATGCATCAACTTGCAGCTCAACAGACAAGCGTTAACGGAAAAGTGACTGATCAAGTAGGACAGGCACTGTCCGGTGTAAGTGTATCCGTTAAAGGGGCATCTTTGGCAACGATGACGGACGAAAAGGGCCGGTTTGCATTGAATGGCGTCCAAACAAACGCAACCTTAAAATTCACGTATGTAGGTTACAAAACACAAGAACTAGGCTTAAACGGGAGACATAACCTGTCAGTAACCCTGATAGCTGAAAGTACCGCTTTAGACGAGATTGTTGTTATAGGTTACGGAGCGGTGGCAAAAAGTGATCTCACCGGTTCTGTGTCATCTGTCAAGGCAGAAGACTTAACAAAGGGTGCAAATGTTAACATGCAACAGGCCCTACAGGGGAGAACGTCAGGTGTGCAGATTTATCAGAAAAGCGGCGAGCCAGGTGCAGCAATGAGTGTACAAATCCGTGGAATCACTTCCATCACCGGAAATAACGCTCCCTTATATGTGATTGATGGAATGCCCGTGAATGATGCAGCCGCTATCGGCGCAGCCGGTGTAGGGGGAGCGACGAACAATCCGAATAATCGTACACCACTAAACGCTCTTAACCCGGCAGACATCGCCTCGATAGAAATATTGAAAGATGCTTCTGCTACAGCTATCTACGGCTCGCGTGGTGCCAACGGTGTTGTCTTGATCACCACAAAAAAGGGGAAAGCGGGAAAAATTACAGTAACTTATGATGCAAGTTATGGACAGCAGCAGGTGGCTAAGACACAGCGCTATATGACTGCTGAAGAATATACCTCTGCCATTAATGGCATCATTCAAGAAGGACAGTTGAACGGCAGCGTATACCAACCCGTAGAGGCGAGCACTTACAATACCAATTGGCAGGACCTCTTATTGAAAAACGCACCAATACAAAGTCATGATGTGTCTTTTAGTGGTGGAAATGAGCTTACCAAGTTTCACATTTCGGCAGGCTATTTTGATCAAGAAGGGGTGATGTTAAATTCGTCTACTAAGCGGTATAACGCGCGAGTTAACCTGGAAACGGGTGTGGCATCGAAGTATAATGTGGGCATTAACCTCGCTACGGCCTATATAAAGGATCATTATAACGCAAATGGAACAGGTTTAAATGATAATGCCAGCGCCCTTTATATGGCACAGAATTACGATCCAACGGTCCCTCCTTATAATCCGGACGGTTCTTACTATCGTTCACCTTTAATGGCGCCGATGGATAACCCGCTAGCAGTCATTAATGGGCAGTACTCGGTAGGCGATACCTATCGAACTTTTGGAAACCTCTACGCCGAGTATTTTATTCTTCCTTCCTTATCAGCAAAAGCAAGGCTTGGAGCAGATATCAATATCTCACAACGAAACTTCTGGATAGATCCTTCCACGCTTACCGGCGCTTCCTATAATGGTTATGCTGACGCCCGTGATGGAAAACGAACATATTATTTGGTGGAGGGTACATTGAATTATAATAAAACTTTTGGTGAGCATAGTTTGTCAGCCGTTGCAGGTTCAACCTATGAGCGATACACCTCCAGCTCGTTAATTGCCAATTCGCGGGACTTCGCATTACCTGATTTGACATACTTCGGTATCGGATCGGGGGATGCAATGCTAAATGGGGTAGGCAATGGCGCACAGGAAAATATTTTATTATCATATCTGGGGCGGATAAACTACTCCTATGCCGGTAAATATTTGTTCACCGGATCGATACGTGCCGACGGCTCGGCTCGGTTCGGTCCGGAGCATCGCTTCGGGTATTTCCCTTCTGCGGCATTTGCTTGGAAAATGAAGCAAGAAGATTTTTTGAAGAACACGAACCTTATAGATGACTTGAAGTTTAGAGCTAGTTATGGCGCTACCGGCAACCAACCTAATGTAAATTATCTTTATTATTCAACCTATGCTGCAGGCAGAGTTGCCGTTTTTGATGGAGAGAAAGTAACCAGTATCGCCCCTACCAGAAGCTCAAATTCGTACTTAAGATGGGAATCTGCCCATCAAATTGACATTGGGTTGGATTTTGCCTTTTTCAGTTCTAAACTTTCTGGTAGCATAGACTATTATAACCGAAAAACTTCGAACCTGCTGTATAACGTTCCTCAACCTTTAAGTTCAGGTTTCGCTGGTCGGACAGAAAATGTGGGCAGTATGCGCAATACGGGGATGGAGTTTTCGATTAATGGTGTAATTGTTGAAAACGAGGATTTCAAGGTAGATGCCAATTTTAATATCACAACGTTAAAAAATAGGGTGTTGAGCTTAGGAAATGTTGAACAATTTATCGGCTCGGGTCCTGGAAATATCGGTCAGTATAGCATATTAAAACCGGGAGAGTCAATGGGCTCGTTTTATGGCTACATCGTGGATGGCGTTTGGCAAGAAGGAGACGATTTTTCGTTGGCTCAACCGGGTGTTAGACCCGGTGATCTGAAATACAGGGACTTCGATAATAACAAAATCATCAATGCAGATGATCGCGTCATCTTAGGTAAATCCTTGCCGGACTTCTTTTATGGTTTTAACGCAAACATGCGCTACAAAAAACTAGCTTTATCTATTTTTTTAGAAGGCTCGAAAGGTGCTAAGATGCTCAATAGTAGTCTGGTAGATTCTTATTATGCCGTTGATTTTCGCCGTAATAAATTGGCTGAGCTATATCTTAACCGATGGACAGCAGCTAATCCAAATAACGAGTATCCCTCCTTTATTCCGGGTGATGTACAGGGTGCCAGACAAATAACGAATAAAACAGTAGAAGACGCATCTTACCTACGTATACAATCCGTGCGTTTATCTTATCAGATCCCTTTACCTGAAAAACTATTTATTCGCAATGCAACGGTATTTGTTAACGGACAGAACTTATATACGTTTACCAACTATTCAGGGGTAGACCCTGCAGTTAATGCAATTGGGGATGATATCCTGCGGGTGGATTATAATTCATATCCACTTACAAGGACATTTACGGCGGGGATTAATGTGCAGTTTTAGTTTGGTAAAGTATGTAAGTATATTTTTTATAGAAAAATTTATGCAGATGAAAAAGATCACTCAATATATTACATTGTTGCTTTTGGGAAGCCTTTCGTCCTGTAGCGATGTATTAGATGTAACGCCGAATTCTGAATTTGCACCGGGCAACGTGCTCACGACAGAAGCTGGTATCAAGTCACTTTTATTTTCTGCCTATGCGCAACAACAAACGCAGCAGAATTCGCGCTTTATTATTAACGATTCGGAGGTATGTACTGATATGGCTTTCAATTCGGGCGGAGCAGAAAATGGACAATTATTACACTTAATTAATTTTAGTTGGGAACCTACTTTAGGTACTTTTGAAGGTGATATGTGGGCACCGAATTACCGCTGTATCCGCGACGCTAACGGAGTAATTGAAAATATAGAGGGGGTAAATGCTTCGGAAGAAAGTAAGAAACTGATTCTAGCGGAAGCGCGCGCTCTGCGTGCACAGGCTTTTGCTATTTTATATAATTTCTTTGGGCCGGTACCTCTTCGCCTTTCCACTGAACAAACAGGCGATTTGGCAAGAGCAACTGAGGAAGAAATAAAAAACTTCATCGAATCAGAATTTCTTGCAGCGATCCCCGATCTACCGGATCCGGGACAGGAGGAAGCCTTTGGTCGCTTCAATAAAGGAAACGCAAGCGGTATTTTGGCGAAGTTTTACTTAAATACCAAGCAATGGCAAAAAGCGGCAGATGCCTGTAAAACCATTATTGATTTTAATTACTATAGCACCGGTCAATATGCCTTCAAAGATCTTTTTCGAGTAGAAAACGAAGGAATGAGCAACCGCGAAATGCTATTAGTATTGCCTTGTCGTAATGAAGTAGATTTCGGGAACTGGTTTATGGCCGGAGCCCTTCCACCAAATTTTAAAAGTACAGCTCAACTTCCTGAGTTTGTTTACCAGGCATCTATGTCTAACTTCGCAACCCAATACCGTTTAAGGACTGCCTTTGTAAATAGTATGGCGGAAAACGACCAGCGGCGTGCGTTGATCTGCACCAGTTATGTAAATAATAACAACGTGACAGTAAATATACTCAATGACGACAATGCCCGAAGCTTTAAATATTGGGATAACAGCACCATCGGCAATAACAGCGGAAACGACGTGCCTGTATTGCGCTACGCAGATATTTTATTATCGCGCGCAGAAGCGTTAAACGAGTTGTCCGGGCCCTCAGAAGAAACATTTACACTTATTAATCAGATACGCAAAAGAGCCGGTTTGCCCGATTTAACACTTACCGAAGCAGGAACAAAAGAACTTTTCAGAGAAGCTCTGTTTAAAGAGAGAGGTTGGGAATTTATCTCTGAAGGTAAAAGGCGGGAAGATTTAATCCGGCAAGGAACCTTCTTGTCATCAGCAATAGCAAGAGGAGTGTCAGCTGCTTTAGCAACGCCAGATAAACTTCTATTCCCCATTCCACAATCCGAAATCCAAGCGAATAAACTTTGCGTACAGAACAAGGGATATAATTAGAGATTTTATTAATACACTAAGACGGCTATGTTAACCAAACGGATAAAATTCATACTCCTTATATTATGTTTAAGCTATTGCATCGGTTACGCTCAAAACCGGAGCAAGCGTCAATCTTTCAGTGATCCTCGCGCACCCGTGGGAGATTCATTGCTTACAGTTCCTCCAACGGTAAAACCATTGTTAGACGTATGGATGCGCGATACGTATGCAATGCTCGGACCCGACGGGAATTATTATTTAACTGGAACAACCGCTTCCCCTGATAGGCATTTTACTGGACGGGTGCACTGCTGGGATTATAATGATGGTCTATACCTATGGCGTTCAGCAGACCTTAAGCATTGGGAGTCAATGGGCCGGATTTGGTCGTTCGACGAAGATGCCGCTGATTGGCAGAAGGCCGGTAAACCTATAAAAAAGGGGGCAATGTCATTAAATGGTGACCCGCTCGACTCGATGTACCGTGCCATATGGGCGCCAGAGTTACATTATATAAAAAGCAAAAAAAAAATGGTTGCTCATTGCCTGTTTAATGGTAATCAGGGATCTTTCGTTTTAGAGAGTATTTCCGGAAAACCGGAAGGGCCTTATCGCAATATCAAAGGAAATGAACAGCATGCTATTTTCGATAACATTGACCTCAGCGCCTTCGAAGATGAGGACGGCGAGGTTTATCTCGTCGGTCATGATCATTATATCGCTCGTATGAAGAATGATCTGAGTGATATCGCGGAGCCTTTTAAGCAACTTAAAGAAACACCTTATGCTAAAGAACCTTATATCGAAGGCGTGTGGTTGACCAAGCATCATGGCAAATACCAGTTATTACAAACTGTATGGTCTGTACCGCTTTCCAACGGTCGCTATACATATTTAAGAAAGGAAACACCCGGTGAACAATTACATAGCTATGATGTGGTCGTGGCAGAATCGGATCATATTTACGGACCTTATGGTCCACGCTACCCCGCTATCATAGAAGGTGGCCATAACAACCTATTTTGGGATAAAGAGGGACATTGGTGGTCAACCGTCTTTTTTAATCCGCGCGGTGCTATGGGTAAAAAATTTCCTCAAACTTGTCGTCCTGCCCTTGTACCGGTAAAGTGGGAAGACAATCGACTAAAGCCTGATATTAAAGCCGCAGCCGATTTCTATTCAACCGTTAATTCAGAGAAATGATGAACAGCAAGGATGCTTATTTGTTTCTGCTAAAAGCAGGCTTGGTTTAAAGATAACCTGGAGAATATGAATTTTTACTATTAGGCATTGATTTTCATTCAAAGAAGATGATAAAAAATATCTTTTACACCCTTGTCATCCCGATTGTATTCAGCTCTTGCCAGCAAAAGAACACTTCGCCGGTAAAAAAGCCCAATATCATTATTATTTATGCAGACGATCTTGGCTATGGTGATTTAAGTTGCTATGGAGCAAGCGCAGTGCAAACAACCCATATAGATAGACTGGCAGCGGAAGGCTTACGTTTCACCAATGCCTATTCCGAGGCTTCAACCTGTACACCGTCACGTTATGCGATGCTGACGGGAAGATATGCTTTTCGAAACGACGCGGCTATTTTGCCCGGTGATGCACCTTTGATTATTGAACCCGATCGTGAAACCTTGGCGTCGATGTTGAAGAAGGCTGGCTATACTGCAGGCGTAGTTGGTAAGTGGCACTTAGGTTTGGGCAACGGAAGTCCGGATTGGAATGCGGACATAAAGCCTGGGCCCTTGGAGATAGGTTTTGATTATAGTTTTTTATTACCAGCCACGGCTGATCGTGTGCCTACGGTATATGTAGAAAATCGTCGTGTTGTTGATTTAGACCATCGAGATCCGATCCAGGTGGATTATAATAAAAAAATAGGAAAAGATCCCATTGGTCTCGAACATCCCAAAATGCTGAAGATGGCGGCTGACACCCAGCACAGCGGAACTATTGTTAACGGAGTCAGCCGTATAGGTTATATGACGGGCGGGCATCAAGCTTATTGGAAAGATGAAGATTTTGCTGACGTATTTACGGATAAGGCGAAAGCGTTTATCCATCAACATCAGAATGAGCCCTTTTTTCTCTATTATGCACTGCCACATATTCATGTGCCACGTATGCCGAATAATAAATACGTGGGCACTACCAACATGGGACCTAGGGGAGACCTCATTGTTGAAATGGATGCCATGGTGGGGGAGATTATGAAAACGCTGAAAGATTTAAATCTCGATAAAAACACACTCGTCATTTTCAGTAGCGATAATGGGCCGGTACTTGACGATGGTTATGGCGATCATGCAGAAGAATTGATTGGCAACCATAAGCCGGCCGGTATATACCGAGGAGGGAAGTACAGCGCCTTCGAAGGCGGATTGCGGATGCCGATGATTGTTCGTTGGCCAAATGAGATACAGCCCGGAATTAGCGATGCGGTCATTAATCAGATCGATTTTTTTGCTTCCTTGGCAAACCTTACCGGAGTTAAAATCGATCGAGAGACAATCGCACCTGATAGCGAAAACTTACTTGATGCATTAACGGGAAAGTCAAAGAAAGGGCGTCGCGTTATGCTACAGGAATCGTTTACGATGGCTATTCGAGAGGAGAACTGGAAGTATATTGAACCGGTCTCCAAAAAAATACCCGATTGGTTGGATAATAAAACGGTTGAAACGGGTCTGCAACAAGAGCCGCAGTTATATAATTTAAAGCACGATCCCCGGGAACAACGAAATTTAGCTGGCAAATATCCTGATAAAGTGGCTGAACTGGCTGGTAAGTTAAAAGAGATTATGGAAAAAAAGAATTAGCATCACGGCTGTTTTTGATTTATTCGCCGAATCAAAATAGCAGCAAGCACAATATAGGAACCAAAACAAGTGAAATGATAGAAGAAATCCCAACCAATAGGGCTGAATTCTTTTTTTCAGTTTCCAGAAAGGACGCGAAGACCACAAGGTTTGCAGCAATAGGAAAACTAGCAATCAGCCCCATTAATTTCGATTTATCATCGTCAAGTATTTGCATAAATTGTTTTTCAAGACATAACAACAGGACCAGAAGTACCGCGCCCGAGATGTAGCGCAAGCCTAATATTTTAGCAAAATTCCATAATCGTATCTGTTGGAAATTGATGTCCGCCAGCGTGAGGCCAATGATGAACATTCCGGAAGCCGAAACTGTCCAGCCTACCACATCGCCAATAAGTTCAGCTCTTTGAGGTAAGTTCACGCTAAACAAGTTCAATAGCACCGCGATAACACAGGCATACAGAGCAGGTATACGAAAAACGTTTTCGCAGCCTCTTTCACAGGAAGACCTTTCGTGCGCGATATCAGATAATAACCTATGGTGTCACCGTAAAATACATTGCCTACATACGCGCTGATAATTAATGGCATTTGTTCATTACCAAAAAGAGCCATTACAACCGGGATCCCAAACCATCCAATGTTATAGTAGGAAAAGCTACCTTTCAAAAGACTACCATTAAAATCTTTTGCTACAAAACGTTTACAGATAATAGCAGGTATATTCATTGCCAAGGCAAGAACAAAGATTATAGATCCAACCACAGCGCTTTCCGATAGCTCGGCCTGGAGCATATTTTCAATGATAAGTAAGGGAATTAAAAGGTATAAAAGAATTTTTGAAATCCATTTACTGCCCAACTGCCATCTTTTTTTAGCAAAGAACCCAATAAGAATGAAGCCGTAGAGAGGTAGTACCTTGTTAAGAAGTTCTTGCAATAACTCCATTATTGAAATTGACGAATGAGATCATCCGTCAGGAGATCTGCTTGTTCCACATTAAACCATAACGAATTTACATCCAATTGCAATCCCGTAATCAGATGCCCAAGCGCGTAGAACGGCGTCCTTTCCTCTGATGAAACGTCTTTGACCCGCAGCGTATTCAGATCCACTATCAGTCCACCGGCGCCATACTCTTGAATATACTTTTTGCTTAATAAAGCTTGTAACAACTTTTGATCTTCCATCTTATGAATGACGCTCGCCGGTCCGGAGGCATTGATGACAAAGTCCGCTTTGTAGACTTGGCCGTCCTCCGTCTTCAATACAAATTTATTTCCTTTCCATTTGATGTCCTCGCTATTGCCGATAACCTCCAACTGATTTGATTTCAATAGGTTCATTATCTTAATGCCATTCTCCATGGGTACCGCATGCCGGTTAATGTCAAAATAGGGCTTTATCCATTTAACGAACAAAATTTTCTGATCAACGGGTAATAATTTCCATATAGCGTAAGTCTCTTCCCGTAAAGAATACAGAATATTTTGAAACAAACTGTCACCATTCATAGCTTGTCTTATGTCTTCTTCTAATAATTGAAGATGATTTTTATTGACTCGTTCTTCGGTCGCCCAGTCCAGCTTACGTTCAAGATAACCTTCTACTTCACTCCGAAATAGGCGTATTAAATCCTTAACTCGCAATGACCGGCGATTCTCGCGGATCAGGGTCTTGATAGTAGATAGCGTTAATACTTTTCGCTGAAATGGTTTTTCCGATGCCGATTGAACCCCCGGCAAAAGCCCTCTCAAT
>NZ_JAUCNR010000001.1:1060421-1169793 GCF_030372825.1 Olivibacter sp. 47 | reverse complement strand
GAAAAAAACGTAATCGGACCTTTATGCCCGTTTGCAACCAAAGTAATCAAAGCATCAATGGCTGTCAAACTACTACCCACAATACTTATCTTCGCATATTTATCCTTAATGGTTTGTATAATTCTTTTTGATGGCCAAGGTGAATCGATATACCTTTCCGAGCTCTTTAGGTTCTCAAACGTTGCTGCTTCAGGCGTGCCTGTCGCCAATATAACATAATCTACAGGGTAGCTATGATCAGAGGCCGATCTCAATATAACACGCTTATCTTTCTGCACTTCGGCATCAACGATTTCTACTTGCTGTTTACTCACCTCAATGCCCTTTTGCCGGGCTAGCTGCCAATACTCGTCCAGCATGGCCTGAACATACTTACCGTAAAGCATTCTCGGCGGGTAGGCATCGGGATGAGGACTTACTTGAGGGAATTCCTGCTCAATCCTGTCTTTATGATCATGCATCCATCGTACAAAATGCAATCGTTCTTGCGGAAACAATCCCATTAAACCAGCCTTTGTGTTTAATAAATGTCCTTCTTGTCCGGTTCCATAGGCCAAACCAGTGCCAAATTCACCTTTCTTTTCGAATAGTATAATCGAAAGTATCTTGGACGGCTTGGTTATTATATATTTTAATACAAGTTGTATAAAGCAGGTAACACCACTGGCACCCGATCCGACAATGGCAACTGTCATTTTAAGCTTATGATCCATATGACTTAATAAACGTCGTCCAATCCATATTGTTTAGCACTTCAAGGTAAGCCTTCATATGCGTGTCGAACAACAGAGTTGGCAAGGGACAGCAACTAAAGACGTTTTTATCCAGCATAGATCATAACATAAACATCTTTGCCCGATACTTGTTGATTGAGTATCATGTTTATATCAAATGACCAAAGAAAAATTGTCCGTAAAAGAAAAGATGACGAAAGCCCGCGAATTAGAGCGTGAAGGAGATATGTCAGCCGCTGTCAAGATATATAAGGGCATCATACAAACCGATCCACTACACTCGGCAGCATACAATCGCCTGATGATTATCTATCGAAGACAGAAGCAATATCGGGATGAACTCGTTGTTATCAAGCAGGGCATTGATGCCTATGAAAAAGATCTATGGGATGATCAGATGGCTTGGAAGAAAGCGAATCGCCGCTCTGCTACCGTTAGCCGAAGCCTTGCTAAATCACTTGGCCTCTTGGATGACAAAGGAAGGCCTACCTATGAAGATCCGCATATTAACACTTGGAGAAAAAGAGAAGCGGTGGCTCGCAGAAAACTCGACACCGAAAAAAAAAAGCGAGTGAATAGACTTATTACCGAATAAAATGATTGTAACTTATACCGATAGGGGATTCGAAATTGTACTCCAAAGGCATCACGGGCGATTAGCAGCGGCCATTTTAAATCAGCTTAAATGGTTAGAAGCAGATCCTTTCAAACTGGATGTGCTGTTTGCGACGGGAATACACGACGACACCTATAATGAATTCGAGGTTGAAGGGATTATCAACCGGTTTAAAGGGCCAAAAGATTTCAAAATGGAGTCCTTCAACCTTCAGCGTTGTGAGGCTTTATTGAAGAAAGGTCTTACCCGAAGTCTATACGTTGCGCTCTTGTTATCTTTTCATATTCAATTCTTGTATGCAACTGAATCCGATGAATCGGCGCAATATTGTAAAAGTTTACAATCGTTGCAGCATAAATGGATGGCGGAGCTTGGGATCGATAGGGATACAGTACAAGCCCATTATGCGATTTTGCAATGGTGCGATGCGCTATCACTGATCCTTTGCCAAGATCAGATTCCCCCCGAAGGGAGAAAGTTGGAAGTCAGTCAGGGGCCGGAAGCCCGCAGTTATTATGTTTTTGACAAAAGCGGTAGTATATTAAGTGTTGATCCCTGGCCTTTTACGGATAACGAATTTGAGCTTACCCTTGAATACAGAATCCTTCCTCGTCTCGAATATCAAAATGATGCTGTCTTTAAAGAGTCACTTTGGGAGAGCACCGTTCACTTTAGAAAGATTAATTTTGCTAAAATCTAACGAGCGTATTTTTGTAAAGGAAATGTCTCGTTTAACAAAGCGAGCTTGCGGTAGCAAGCAGTATTTGAGTATATTTGGCAGTAACGAAAATAATTGAGATCGTTTTTACTATAGTTACTTATGAAAAAAATAGGATTTTTATCCTTCGGGCACTGGTCTAATCATCCGGCATATAGCACTCGCACAGCTAGTGACACCCTGCTTCAATCCATCGATCTGGCTGTAGCTGCGGAAGAGATTGGCCTGGATGGAGCCTATTTCCGTGTGCATCATTTTGCTGCTCAATTAGCATCGCCCTTTCCATTGCTATCAGCCATTGGTGCTAAAACAAAAAAAATAGAGATCGGCACCGGTGTGATCGATATGCGTTACGAAAACCCATCGTATATGGTGGAAGATGCGGGTGCTGCCGACCTTATTTCAGGTGGCCGGTTGCAATTGGGAATCAGTAGGGGGTCGCCGGAACAAGTAATCGACGGCTGGCGCTATTTCGGTTATGAATTGATAGAAGGAGAAACTGATGCGGATATGGGACGCCGTAAAGCGCTGGAATTTTTGAAAAGGCTAGACGGTGTCGGTTTTGCACAACCCAATCCATATCCTATGTTTCCGAACCCACCGGGACTGTTACGCTTGGAACCACATGCTAAAGGTTTACGAGAGCGGATCTGGTGGGGCGCTGCATCCAACAGTACAGCCGTTTGGGCCGCCGAAAATGGTATGAACCTGCAAAGCTCTACCTTGAAATACGACGAAAGTGGGAAACCCTTTCATGTTCAGCAAGCAGAACAGATTCGGTTGTACAAAGAAGCTTGGAAAAAGGCGGGTCACCAACGCGAACCAAGGGTGTCTGTTAGCCGATCAATATTTGCCTTAATGAACGATCAAGATCGCTACTACTTCGGACAGGAAGTTAGTCGTGACGATAAAATTGGAATGATTGAAAAAGATAAACGTGCAATTTTCGGGCGAAGTTATGCAGCCGAACCTGATAAACTCATCAAGGAATTGGAGCAGGACGAAGCTATCCAAGAAGCGGATACACTTCTTCTAACGATACCCAATACCCTGGGAGTGGATTATAATGTACATCTCTTGTCCGCGATATTGGAACATGTAGCGCCGGAATTGGGATGGCGCTAAGTCAGATGCCCAATACCCATCCCACGTCAAAAGCATCGGTTATTTCGATTAATTTTTGATCGTCAGGATCGGGTATAATCCGGTCCTTTTTATTTGCTAACAATTTTTTTATCAGCGCTTTTCTTTCATAAACATTGGTGCAATGTAGAAAAATAGATATATAATTTCCAATGGTCCTTCCTTCGTTGTGTACCAAGTCGGAGCCGTAAATAATGATGTTGTCGGAAACGAGCGATCCTACAACTACCGGTATTTCTGTATATCCTTGTAATTCTTTTTCAAAGGTTTCAAATTGTAATCTGCCACCAAAGCAGGTTTGATAAAAAGTGAGGGCCTTTCTGCAATTACCCGAAAAGGTAATGAAAATGGCCGACACTAATTTGCCAGTAGCAAATTCCTGAAACACCTTCTCGGGGCTTGCCTTCGTTAGCTTACGTTGCGAAATCATATTACTTGCCATTTTTATCCTTCACCCTTTCCTCATTCTCTTTTTTTCGGAATGATACGATTTTTCTAATCAATGCTTCGGGTAGTGGTTTATCCATTGGAATCTGAATGGCCGCTTTACTGGTTTTATACCCTTTGAGATCAGCCTTGAAATGTTCCCAAAATACTTCGCTGTAGGGATTCGACAAGGTGATGTGTTTCGGGAAAGCGCAATAGTAGATCAGGTAACCATTATATTTAAAACAAGGTATTTGATAGCTTATACTTTCCGCTACATCAGGCACCAATTCGTGAATGATTTTTCTGATGGTTTGCATTCGCACGAGGGTTTCACCGCTAAAATCCTGATGATACTCATCAATAGTTTGATAATTGGTCTTAGCCATTTGCATGGATTTTGTTGTTATAAATGTAAGAAACTGCTAGAATAGCCAGTACCACCAATGGCATTAACATAAAACCAATGTTTTTATCTACACATGCGTGGCTAATGAATGCGAAAACCAAATTAAAGGTAAGCCCTGCATAGGCCCATTCCTTTAGCTTGTTCGGTGTTTTGGGGAGAGAAATCGCCAACACTCCCAGTGCTTTGCAGATAATAAGCGTATAGGCAAAGTAATCGGGATAACCCAACGGTTTTGTACCCGCGTTTACATATTGCGGCGCAAATAGTAGGGTGCCAAGGGGCATTACACCTTCCCAAAGTATGATGATGGTGGTTGCTACCCAAAAGATTGTTTTATTCTTTTTCACTTTGCTAATGAATTAATGGATCGATTCAACATATTTTACAAAATTGTCCAAGATAGCCTGCCATCCCTGTTTCTGAAATTCGGGATCATTTTCCGTTTCAGGATCAAACATAGTTTCAATATTCGTTTTACCATTTTGCTCGGTAAACAGTGTAGTGGCTCTTCTTCCATCAGCCATGGTATAAGTAATTTCCTTGTGTAGTTCCACTTTGTCATAAACACCCTCGAAGTCAAATCCGAAGCTGCCATCTTTAGCCTCCATTCTATTCTTGAATTTACCACCGGTTCTCAAGTCGTTTTCACTGCTTGGACAATGCCAACTTGGATCAGGAGTGTTCCATTGCATAATATCATTTGGTGTATTCCATGCTTTCCAAACTTTTTCCAAGGGAGCATTTGCTGTTGCTTCTACCGTAATTTTTGATGCTTGTGTCATTGTTTTTAATTTTTATTTGTTAAAATCTTATAATCCAAAATTACAACGGCTTAGCGAGTTATGGCTGTTGTGAAAATGACAACTTTAGGGGTGAATTGTGACAAACTTTTTTTTATCTTGCGACTTAATAGTAAGGATTTAATTTATGCAAGTTTCTGTTTTTGTACCGGAGTATGGCGTAATTGAAGCGGTTACACCACCATTTAGAACCTTTAATACTGCTAATGAGTTTTTAAACACTTTTGGTAAAAAGCCGATCTTCGAGGTTGAATATGTAGGTTTAAAAGAATATGTACCTGCCAATAACGGCGAATACACAATCAAAACCAATAGATTGCTCAAAGATGTGTCGAAAACGGACCTACTTATCATCCCGCCTGCCTATGGTGACACTGCCAAGGGCGTACAAGCCAACGCAGAAGCAATACCTTATTTTAAAAAATTGCATGAAAAAGGTTCAAGTATTGCCAGCTTATGTATCGGTGCATTTCTTTTAGCAGAAACGGGTTTACTCAATGGGAAAAAATGCTCCACACATTGGGCTTATATCAACGAATTTAAAGAAAGATATCCCGAAGTGGAGGTAGAGGATGGTGCGATAATAACCGAACATGACAACATATACAGTAGCGGCGGAGCAAGCAGCTTGTGGAATTTAATATTATATCTGGTTGAAAAGTTCGCCGACAGAGAAACAGCCATCATGATTTCAAAATATTTTGCTTTAGATATAGGGAGAGATAGTCAATCTCAGTTTGCAATATTTAAAGGTCAACGGAATCATGGTGATGATGATATTAAAAAAGTGCAAGATTATATCGAGAAACATTATCAAAATAAAATAACCATTGAAACGCTGGCAAACCTAATCAATACAAGTCGTAGAACTTTTGAAAGAAAATTTAAAGATGCAACCAACAATACCCCTGTTGAGTACATACAACGAGTAAGAATAGAAGCTGCAAAAAAATTCTTCGAAGCATCACGAAAAAATGTGACAGAAACCATGTTTGATGTAGGCTATACGGATACAAAGGCATTTAGAGACATATTTAAAAAGATTACTGGCCTTACGCCCATTGAGTATAGAAATAAGTTTGCAAGGGTTACGAACGAGGTGTAACGGTTACAACAAGTAGGAGAAAGCTGTCTCGCAGACATTCATTCGAAAGTTAAGGGAAAAAAGCCCGAAACATACCGAAGTCTGTCGGGCTTTTCATAAGAGTACTAATTTGGCATGGCCTGCTATTTTCTTAAGGGCAAGTCCCCAGACTGGTAAAATGCGAGCGGATGACCGTCAGGATCCGAGAAATCGGCGCTCCAACCACCCGGAGCTTCCGTTACCGGCGTAACCACTTCTACGCCCTCTTTAGCCAGATTTTCCACCACCGTTTCAATGTAACCCTCTTCCAGTTCGAACACTACGATCGGCGAACGGCCGATTTCTTCTTTTCCTTCAAAAAAAAGTAGTTCGACACCATTACCTATCGTAGCCAGTAGCCAATCCGGTTCATCGCCTCCAGGTTGGCGTTCCACTTCGATTCCCAAAATTTCTCTGTAAAAACGTTCGGTACGACTGATATCGCTCACGTTGAAAAGAACTGCGATACCTTTTTTAAGTTTTACTCCCATGTTGATTTTTTTAAAGTTTTAAATATTGTCCAGGATCTTAACCCGATTTATCATGGTCATTGTTGCCGGGAAATTCTTTTTTGTGAGCAGGAGAAGAATATATTCTAAATAAATGTCCATCAGGGTCGTGGCTGCCAATAACTCGCCCGATTAATTGCTGCTTTATATCGTTGGCATGCTTGAATGTTTGTAAAAGAGATTGGCGCATTAATCCGCTAGGTAGAGTATGCGTTAAAATTTCAGGTCCTTCCGATTCAAAACCTACGGTGGCATAAGTTTTCCATTCTCTTCGTAAGGCGGTTAATCGCTGGCGCAGGGCGGTATCCGGAATGTCCAGTAGATATAAAATTTCCTTTTTGCTCAGGCCGCCGTTGATTAGTCGTGCCAGTATTCGGAGGGATGGGCGGAGCGGAACAATAAAGTTTTCCGGAAGTCTACCTATATCAGTATCAGTACGGTTCGGATCATCCCCCTGATACCCTTCTTCCCGCTTTCTACGCCGGCCTTCTGTACGGGCAATGAAAGCGGCATGGTTACGTAAAAAACCTCTTCCCCAAGCCATAAAACGAGTGTCCAGGAAATCCTTTCCCGTTCTAACCGCTTCAAGAAGCAGGTCTTGTACCAAATCATCCACTTCTTCCGGCCGACGAGAGTATTGTTTCGCAATTTGATACATTTCTTCAATCGGGGGTTGGTTCTGATCGCGCGGCCTAAAGGTCATATATTGTAAGTTTTGATTACGTAAACGAAAATAACAAACAAAAACCGTCCTTACTAGCGGTGCTTTTGATTTTCTTCTTGTATTGCAGATTTAGAATGAATTTCTAAACCAGCCTCCGATTTTTCGGTGATTGCCTTTTTTAACTTATCGCTGGTTTTTTAATTGTTATAAATTATTACCTTGCCCATTCAAATATCAATGATGGTAACTGTATTGAAACAATTGTTCTTGCGCGACCTCGGCAAGTTGAAAACAGAAATAACCTTATACCAAAACGAGCAAAGAATATGGCATGTTGAAAAGCAGATCGCTAATACCGCCGGTAATCTATGCTTGCACCTCATAGGCAATTTAAATACCTACATAGGTGCCGAATTTGCGCAAACGGGCTATGTTCGGAATCGCCCACTTGAGTTTTCCGCTAAGGATGTGCCAAGATCCGAACTGATCAGGCGCATTGATGAAACCATATCGGTGATAGAAATTGCTTTCAGTAAATTAAGTGATGAGCAACTGACAGCAGAATATCCACAAGATGTATTGGATCAGAAAGTTACGAACGGTTATTTCTTAACACATCTTGCTATGCATCTTTCATATCACCTCGGGCAAATCAATTATCACAGACGTTTGCTGGATAATTGATTCACTTAATTATCCGGCAAACAGTTTTTTATAATCGTGAATGAAGCCGTGTCTATTTTTACAATCAATAGATTTCCTCATGTAGGCGCATGGCGAACAAATGGATGATCAATAGCAGGCGACCATTAGGACTGAACCTTTGGATTTTATTTAATTGCCTCATTTTCCTTGTTGCTTAAAAAGAGACAGAAAGGTGAGTCATTAATCTGTTCCCCGTGTGAACGCGCTTATCTGCCAAGTGCTGATCAACCGGTAGCTGATAATTAACACCGAGAGCGTATCTGCCAATGTTTAACTCAAGCCCTGCAATGGCCGAGGTAAGGTTTCCTCCCGACTGGTTTATATAAAAGCGTCTATAAGATACATCCTGTTCCGCTTTTTCGTAACGTATTCCTATATTCGGCGCAATTCTAAGCTTTTGATCGATTAAGAATTTGTAGTAAAAAAGCGCATTACAGGTGAATTTATTTCCATAGCGATATTCGTATTGATTCTCGGTATTGAATTTATATAATAAGTTCAGGTTAAATCCCATGTCCATCAGACGCGCGTCGTAAGTTACGTTGAACGTGAAGTCTGTGCTGCCTGTTCCCAATTGGAAATTATTGGGCGAATCGGCGGAGACGCTTGCACGTTCGGAGTTATCATATTCGCCACTGGGCACTTTCACGCCTGCGCCCGCCCATAGGGAGTGGTTGAACAGCTTGAATTTGGTGGTGGTGTTACCCCCTTCAAAGATACGATAATAGGCCATTGCCGCAATATCGCCCAATCCGCTCTTTTCACCGGACTCTTCCATGGCATTAACCCGACGTTGGTTGAAATTGAACGGTAGAAAAGCCATCACCCTGACCCGATCACCAAAGTTGTAAGCGCCCCATAGCTCCACTATCTGATATGTTTCATCCGCAGTGAGTGGTGTATGCCGGCCCTCGGGGCCAAGATGCGTTTGCATGGTATTGTATTGATACCGCAAGCCAATAAAGCGTTTATTAAAGTCAGGCAAAATGCCCAGATAGTAGCTTCCGACACCACAGCCACAGATGTCACAAGCTTTTGCGGAAGCATAACATAAAACCATAATACAAATCAAAAGTAGTTCTCTCATTTTTCTTTAATTGATAACAAAGCCACCGCCCGGTTCCGATAGCAGTTGTTTTTTTACAAAAGTTTCATCATTCAATGTGTTAAGGAAATTCAATAAATCCTCCTTCTCGACATCTGTCATAGCAACCCCTCGTGTTCCGTCCATGTGCCGGAAACCCATGTCCAGATTTTCCGTATGCTGCATAAATTTCCGGTAATGGTCCAGTACACCGCTCAATGTATAAATACTGCCATCATGCATATAGGGAGCCGACCATTTTAAATTACGCAAGCTGGGTACCTTGAATTTTAGTTTATCTGTAGGGTTCAAGGTTACGGCATAGCGCCCCTCGTCACCTGCTGGATTTCGTCCCAGTCCATTGTCATGAAAATCGCCATCAGTAAACAGCGGTTCGCTATGGCAGCGAGAACAATTGTTCTGGAAAAATAGGTAGCCACGCTGTTCCGACTCAGTAAAAGAGATACCCTTTTCCCCGCGGATCACCTGATCGTATTTGCTGTTATCACTAACTGCCATTAGCATAAACTGAGACAATGCTTTAGACATTTTCGCCGAAGTGATCTCTCTGCTTCCAAAGGCCTTTTCAAAAAGTGTAGGATAATCCGGGTGCGTTCTCAGCTTTACTAGTACGTTCGGCACCCTTTCACCCATCTCAACCGGGTTTTCAATAGGAACAATGGAAAGGAGGTCGAGATTAAACACCCCACCATCCCAAAAAAACGCTTTGTTCCAAGCGAGATTCATGATAGGCATGGGATTACGGATACCCAATTGATCGTCAATCCCGTGACTAACATCGTGTCCGTGGTGGGTAAAATTGGCCGATTGAATATGGCAGCTGGCACAGGAAATCGTATTGTTGCGAGATAGACGTGGTTCATGGAACAGGCGCTTACCTAATTCAAAACCAGCCTCCGTTACTTCGTTTTCGGTGAATTTGTAAACAGGTTCGGGAAAATGTCCCGGTTTTAAAAAACCGGGAAATAATTCGTCAAGGTCTGGCAAGGTTTCATTCGCTTTTTTACAGGCATATGCAACAATTACCAGCCCGATTAAAACAATCCATTTTTTCATGGCTTTATTATAATTGATCCTCACTGGTTACACCATTTTCAGTATGATCATGCGTAAACATATCCAGAAAGTTATCGGCGATGTATTGGCTGTATTCGCTGAACATAACATTAGGGTGTTCAGCGATGCTGAAAGTATGTGTGCCGTTAAACACTTTCATCAGATCAACAAAAAGATGTACATTGCTGCGGTAGCCAGCCCTTACCTGCGCAACACCTGCTTTTGTTAAGTCTATCGTAATTGTCTTGATATTATTCAAGGTAGGCGCATTGTATCCGCCGAAGCCACCGATATGATACTTAAACTGCTTCCGTCCTGTTGGGTCGCCCTGTTGATCATCTGATATTACCGGCGAATTGCCTTCAAACTTGAAGAAAATATAGCCACTGTTCCACCCCCAGTACATGCCCTGCGTTTCGTGGTCACCTGTGGTCGGGTCAAGTACGCCTGTGCGTGCATCAAGCCCCATGGTACTGCGCGCACTATCCACGCCTAATACAAAAGAAACCTGAGTATAATCCCCTTCGGGAACTTTCACTTTTGCAAAACGGGAGCCACGATTATCACCATATACCAAAAAATAACTTTCTTCAACCGGATCCTGAGGCACGGCATATTCCGATCCATCCGCCTTTTTTACCTTAATATTACTAATATAATATTGTACACGGGATACAGTGAAGGCTTCACCTTTGGCGTTTATATACGGTTTATTGGTATTGTTGAATTGTAATCCGTAATCGCCCACTAGGTTATCGAACTCGATCGAAAAGTCACCCGTTTTCGTGCTATCGATATCCGGAGATTCCACCTTCTTACAACTGACTACAGTTAGCATGAATAAGCCTATCCATGCCATCATTTTCCATTTTATTAAGTTTGTCATTTTCTATTATTAAGTTTTTTGTTAAAAATCGATTCTTTCAATAGCGTATAGGCATAGGAGTTCAATGCCAACGTAAATAGGCATGAATTATCCACGTGCAGGCAATAGGCTTGTACAACCGGTATAACCTACATAATGCTTTCGAAAAATATAAATTGAGGAATGTTAGATTATTTTAGGAGGTAAAAATGGCTTGTTTGTATAGAGATATCTATAGAGGATGCCGTAGGACGGATGGTTCTCCGATAGATGTACCGGAAATGGACTTTGCAAATGGAGCATCTCTGAAACCACCATCGTAACTTCCGCCTTAGAGGTAGCGGCACTCCGCGAACCTTTTTCAGACTCTTCCAATTTCTTCAGTTTTTTCATCAGGACACACTGTCCGTTACACTGCATCTCAGGTTTATCCCGATTTTCACATAGAGCCCGGATAATATAATTTCTGTTAACCTGAAACCAAGTCAATACACCAAGACTTCCAAGACATTGAAATGTCAATGTAAATAATAACAGATAGACCAGTGTTTTTCTGACCATTTCCAGTGTGTAAAGCGATTTCGATCAGCCGAATTGCAGCTGACGAAAAAATATAAATAAACAAAAAGCTACGCAGCCATGTAAAGGATGGTTGTCTTTATACATGGACGAATAAAAGAAAAATTGTTTAGCTGAGAGGAGGGTGGAAGATGGACCCCAGCACGGGGGGCTGGTATAGCAGATTTCCCCCATAGATGAAGGTCTCCTTTTTGACGGTGGTGACAGGATGTTTCACTGTTCTGAAATCAATCGGAGCTGCAAGCACCTGAAAATCCTTTAATTTTAGCTCAGGGTTTTTGTTTTCCCGTTCGCGTTCTTTCTTCAGCTTTTTCATCAAAAGACATGTCCCCGCACAAGACGGAGCCATAGCGGTGTTTCTATTCTCACACAGATTATTAGCTATATAGGATCGGTTGGCATAAAATGCAGTCATGATGAATAGTCCGGCGCAGCTTTGCAATAGCACAATTGGAATTAAAAATATAATGGCCAGACGTTTCAAAATAACAGAGTCTTTTATTTTAAATGCTACGAATATAAGAGTTTGCGGCCATTTGGCATAATCAAATACCAATTTTATCAAATTATGCAATCAATTATTTTTATAGGAGTTAAGTGAAACGTGTATAATGCATAAGGATTTGATTTCGTCTTAAGTTTCCTTTACCCCATATCGCTCTAATGCTTTTACTAGTTGCTGCTTTATCTGTTTTACCAAGATTTTCGGTCCTAATACCTTTATTTTAGCGCCAAAACCCAATAATTCCCGCTCGAGCTCAAAATTTAAAATTACCTTGATACTAAAGATCTTACCGTTATCTTGGTCGCTTAATAGTTTTTGCGTGTGATGCAAGGGTTTAGTTATAACATAAGGTGCATTATCTGCATCGATCCAAAAAACTACTTCGCACTCCCGTTGGTCGGGTGTTTTCGTTACACCAATACAGTTATCATAATAGGTTGCCAGATCCAATGTTCTATTTTCCCTATACGGTTCTTCGCGTTCTTCCACGGCTTGTATCCGATCCAGAGCCAAGTTCATAATGTGCGCATTCCGTTTATGCGGCATGCCCAATACAAACCAGCGGTTGCGATATTCTTTCAATAGGTACCCACTGAAGCAGAAGCTACTAGCCTCCCGGGCTTTAAAGGATTGATAGGTAATACAGATGGTTTTCTTGGCTGCAATCGCTTTACGTATTACCTCTAGCCATTCCAGACCCTTCAGGTCATCGTTCTTTTCAAAATCAATTACAGGCGTACTTTGCGTTTTTTGCGAATAAATCTTGTCTTCCAATTTACTTACCAGTTCGTTCAGATCGGTAAAATGGTTCAAGCCCTTAAATTGTTTTAATAATCCGGACACTTCACTCAACACTTCCATGTCCTGTTGATTCAGCGGGATACTGGTAATACTATAATTCTTGTCGCTGTAGGTGTAATATTTCTTATCAACCACTACAATAGGTGCTTCGTAACCTAACTTGTTACTGCGCATCATGGCTATATCCGCCTGCACGGTACGACGACTTACGCCCGTATCGATTCCATGGTATTCATAAATGGCATCGCTACAAGCTTCAATCAAGTCTTCAAGTGTCCACTTTTTAAAACGATTTTGGAGACATTGGTCGATCGTGCGGTAGCGAATCAGGGCGTTGCGGTTAATCGGCATAGTATCAGCAAATATTTTGAATGAATTTATATAATATTTCTTTACTGCGCAAATAGGTTGCGTACTTGTTATTTCTCTTTGTATTATCAAAAGCAGAGACATTTGATGAAACTCCGTTTCCAAACCGGAAAAGCGAGATTAGTTTAGAGACTTTAAGCATACAATAAAATTAATAGATATGGAAAAGGAAAAGATAAGCAACAACGAGTTAAAGGCATTAGGGATCAATGCTGTGGAAGTACTAGTCAATTTTAGCCGCGTAGCCAATGGTTTGTTAAAGCATAACGTAATGAATAAACCCGAAATACTGGCTAATCTAGAAGCTTTAATTGATGATCCTATGCCATATACATTAAAGAAAGGTGGTAAATTCAAAAACCTGGCAGAAGATGTGATTGCTTTGCGAAAAGAGGGTAAGTTTGTTAAACAAGAACGTAGCAACTTTAAACTGAAAGAAGAAATAGTTGACTTCCCGGTATGGGGCTTGGAACAGATTGAAGTAGGAGCCTTATCACAAATGCGGACAGCGGTACAATTACCGATTGCGGTCGCCGGTGCCTTAATGCCGGATGCTCATCAAGGTTATGGGCTTCCCATTGGCGGAGTGTTGGCCACTACGGCCAACACGATTATTCCATTTGCTGTGGGTGTCGATATTGCATGCCGTATGTGTTTAAGTATATTTGACCTACCTGCTGAGACACTCGATACCGAAACCGATAAATTAAAGAATCTGTTAGTTGATCACACCTATTTTGGTATGGGCTGTACTACCAAATCATATTTTGACAGCTCCTTATTCGATAGTAAAACCTGGGGAGAGACCAAGATAATCCGCAGTTTAAAGGATAAGGCGTACGCTCAATTAGGAACCAGTGGAACCGGTAACCATTTTGTAGAATGGGGTGAACTAACCTTAGGCGAAGGTGCCTTGAATGATATACCGGCGGGTAAGTATTTAGCGCTGCTTTCGCACTCCGGCTCTCGGGGCTTTGGAGGTGCAATTGCAGATCATTACAGTAGGATAGCGATGACTAAAACCAAACTTCCGGGCGAGGCTAAACATTTAGCATGGCTTGATCTGGATAAAGACGAAGGACAGGAATACTGGATAGCCATGAACTTGGCAGGGGAATATGCCAGTGCCAACCATCATGAAATCCATAACAAAATAGCACGAGCCTTAGGACTTAGACCCATCATGATGATCGAGAACCATCACAACTTTGCCTGGAAAGAGCAACTGGCTGATGGTACTGAAGTAATGGTACACCGTAAAGGTGCTACGCCGGCAGGTGAGGGTGTGTTGGGAATTATTCCAGGTAGTATGAGTGCGCCCGGCTTTTTAGTACGCGGTAAAGGTCATACGCCAAGCATCAACTCGGCCAGTCACGGCGCGGGCAGGGCCATGAGTCGTAGCGCAGCTTTCAAAACGTTGGATAGAGCGGTCGTTGCTGCTGACTTAGTTGACAAACGCATCACCTTGCTCGGAAGCGATCTCGACGAAGCACCTATGGCATATAAGAATATCCATGCGGTAATGGCCGCTCAACATGATCTGGTTGACGTGTTGGCTAAATTTGAGCCAAGAATAGTCAGAATGGCAGATGCACGCGAGAAACCGGAGGATTAAGGAAGTTGTTCTACCAAATGATGATAGTGTGTAGACCAGTTACTAATTTGCTGCTATGAAAGGGCTGGAAGCCTATATTTTGCAATTTGCTAAACTGAGTCCAACATATCCCTGCCCGCAACCAAGCGGGCAGGAAGATAACGGTTAAATCATATTGCCGAACTAACGCCGCCGTCAACCAGGTAATTGGAACCTGTGATATATTGTGCTTCCGGAGACGCAAGGAACCTCACCAAATTAGCAATTTCTTCGGGGGTAGCCATTCTGCCCAACGGAATATCCCCAATTTTGCTCATAACGAGTTTAAAGGCTTCATCTACCGTTGTATTTGATGACTTTGCTAAATTTTCAATAAAGTCCTGCATCAATTGAGTTCTCACTGCTCCGGGTGAAACAGTGTTTACACGTATACCTTTTGAGCCAACTTCGTTCGCCAATGCTTTACTGTATGCATTTAATGCCGCTTTGGCTACAGAATAAGTCATTGTAATATCCCAAATCGGCTGTTGTGCAACATAAGTGGAAATGTTGATAATTACACCACTTTGCTGTTCAATCATAGTCGGCAATAATGCTTTGTTAATACGGACGGCGGACATCAAGTTCAATTGTAATTCATTGTTCCAATGCTCGTCCGAAAGTGTGCTGAAACCGCCACCAGGTCCCAGATTACCTCCAGCATTATTCACGATAATGTCGATTTTTCCATATTTATCCAAAATTTCTTTTGCGACGATGTTTGCACTTTCGGGTTGAGCAAGATCGGCAGCAATAAAATAATACCCGTTTGGATTTTCCGTCGGTTCGGTTCTGGCAGTTACAATAATTTGAGCGCCTCCGTCGCCTAATTTGTCCGCAATCGCTTTTCCGATACCTTTTGTACCGCCTGTTACCAAGGCAATCTGTCCTTCTAAAAAACTGTTCATAATGAATACTTGAATTGAATGTTTATATTAATTTTGAAACGTTTGTTTTAAAATAAGTCAAAAAAATTTAACACCTTAATTGGCGAATGATAAAATCTGCCATATTTAAAATTTTATTTCGATCTTGATGTAAAATGAATGAATTGTACCAACCGATAAATGTACTAACAAGATAATCCGCAACAGTATCTGCGTTCTCGTTTTGACCAATCTGATGCTGGCTTTGTGCTTTTTCTACTAAATCTTTCAAAAACCGGTGTGTAAAATTATCATAGGATGTTATGATCGCCTGTATTTCCGGGTCGTCCCCTTCTATTTCAAAAGTTGCCTTTACGCACAGGCAGCTGTTCGGTTCAGTCGTAATGATGTCTGCTGCATCTTTAATAAAGCTTTCAAGAGCCTGGATCGGCGAGGCGAAACTTATATAACGCTGCTCAACCGCATCAATTCGCATTTTTATATAATGCTTGATACACCTAACAAACAAGCGATGTTTATCGCCTATTGTGTTATAAAGACTGCTACTATTAATTTGCATAGCATCAGTTAAGTCGCGCATAGAAGTAGCCGCATAACCTTTTTTCCAGAAGACTTCCATTGCCTTCTGTATGGCTTGTTCTTCATCAAATTCTATCAATCTTGCCATGATGAAACAAAGATAAAATATTTTTGAAACAATTGTTTTAAAATTTAAAGAATTTCTGCTGGATGCAATCATAACTTCAGGCTATTTTTTGTGGCTAATGTCATTGGGTTCTCATGGTCTCTTCTATTCGGCCTGAGAGCTATTCGCATGCCATTCAAAATGAGACAATATGTCTGAACTTTGATAAGATCTTGTAAGATCCGGTGATCCCTTTTATCTAATTTTAGCAGCTCACTAATGGCCGATATTAGTTTCTATTCCCAAAATCAATGAATAACAATAATCTTTTCACAAAACCCCATTACCCTATATTAGACGGTTTACGAGGCATTGCAGCCATAATTGTAGTTACTTTTCACTTGAGCGAACCTCTGTCGACCGGAAATCTGGACAACCTTGTGAACCATGGTTATCTGGCCGTTGATTTTTTCTTTCTGTTATCAGGTTTTGTGATCGGCTATGCTTATGACGATCGTTGGCATAAAATGACGCTCGGAAGCTTCTTAAAACGTCGGGTCGAACGACTTCACCCTTTGGTAATTCTGGGAATGACCCTCGGAGCGATCGGATTCTATTTTACCGATTCGGCAATCTGGCCACTTATCCATACGGTTCCCTTGTGGAAGTTACTTCTGGTCATGCTGATAGGATATACAATATTACCGGTACCATTAGCTCTCGATATTCGAGGTTGGGAGGAAATGCATCCGCTCAACAGTGTCGGTTGGTCTTTATTTTTTGAATATATTGCTAACATCCTTTATGCCACGATAGTAAGAAAATTCTCAAATAAGGCATTAGCGGTTTTTGTTTTCATAGCAGCAGTAGCACTTGCTCATTTTGCTATTACCAGCCCCAAAGGTGATGTAAGCGGCGGCTGGACGTTGAATGCCGAACACATGCGCATCGGGATTACCCGAACAATATATCCCTTTTTTGCAGGCTTGTTACTTTCCCGTGTAGCGAAATTAACCCGCATCCGGAACGCCTTTACATGGTGCAGTATTTTAGTAGCCACGGTACTGTATATGCCACGGATTGGTGGCGCGGAACATCTTTGGCTGAACGGTGTTTATGAATCTGTATGTATCATCTTCGTTTTTCCCCTTATTGTATATCTGGGTGCTAGTGGCATTGTTTCTACAAAAACGGAACGTAAGCTATGTAAATTTCTTGGCGACATCTCGTATCCACTTTATCTGGTGCATTATCCCTTTGTTTACTTTTATGTTGCTTGGATCAGTAACAATAAGGGGGTAACCATTCTACAGGCCTGGCCATACGCCTTACTTATTTTATGCGGCTCCATCGTTTTGGCTTATGTCGCCCTGAAATGGTATGACGAGCCTGTGCGGAAATGGTTGAGAAAAAAACTTGGTTAAGTACTATAAATGTAGTTATTCTTAAAGTTTATTCATTTCTTAAAGCGTGTATCGGATTGGCAAAAGCGGTTTTTAAGCAATGCCAAATAACCGTTGTAAAAGCGATAATGAAGGTGATCAGTAATGATATAGCAAATGTCCACCAACTGATTGGACTCTTATAGGCAAAATTTTCAAGCCATTGATGAATAAAATACCAAGTTAGCGGCCAGGCGATCACATTGCCGATAATAACCATCAATAGTACATCTACCGATAAAAGCGTTACCAAGTTTTGGATGCTTGCACCTATTATTTTGCGAATTCCAATTTCTTTCGTCCGAATTTCAGCTGTATAACCAATAAGGCCTAATAGCCCCAAACACGAGATTATGATTCCAAGCAATGTAAATGCCAACACAATAGATGTCATTGTATTTTCCTTCTTGTAAAGAGAATTCACCTTTTCATCTAAAAAAGTGTAGGAGAATAAGGTGTTGGGAGCTATTTGCCTCACTTTCTTTTGAAGGAAAGCAAGCGTACTTTCGACGTTTCCTCCCCTTATTTTAATGAGCATGGTACCTGTTTTTTGAGGTGCATATTCCAATACAAGCGGTTCAATTTGATGGTGTAAGGATTCAAAATTAAAGTCTTTAATAACACCCACAATATTGCCTTGTCTTTCAATTGTGTGATTCGTGAGCGACTGGTTAACCGGGTTTTCGAGTTCAAGTTTCGCTACGGCTTGTTCGTTGAGAATAAAAGCACTTGAGTCACCAAATGCTTTTGAAAAGTTTCGACCTTCTTTCAACGTAATATTAAGAGCGTTCAAAAAATTATCATCTACGCGAACGACTTTTAAAGTTCCAAAGTCCTTATTTTCCGGGTTTTTAGTAGGAGCAATAAACTCAACGCTCAGGGGGTCGCCGATTATGTTTGATGTTCTGGCGACGGATAGAATATTTGGATTAGCGAGAAACTCAGTTTGTAATAACGAAGAGTTACTTTCTAAGGTCTTTTTAAAATCTCCGTATAATTTGGCCACAATGACTTGGTCTTTATCAAATCCCAATTCTTTGTTTCTAAAATATTGCATTTGTTGATAAATCAATAAAGTTGAAGTAATCAACAAGCCTGCTATGATAAATTGAAATACAACAAGAGACTTCCTGACGTATACTGCCGTTGTATTTGGTGTTTTAATCGATTTCAAAGCTTTTACCGGTAGGAAAGAAGACGCAAACAAAGAGGGAAATAATCCTGAAATTAAGGTGATTGTAAAAAGGATCGCTAGTATAATTGATAAATTTCCGTGTTGCATGATATCCGAAAGCGTATTGGATTTGCCCGTTAATTGGTTATAAAATGGAAGGATCAGCCAATATAACACAACAGCTAGCAGGGTAGAAATGAAGGTGAGTAAGAAGGCCTCTAACAGAAACTGCAGAATGAGCTGTTTTCGGCTAGCGCCTACAATTTTTCTGACGCCGACTTCTTTTAAGCGCTTTAATGCTTGTGTGGTGAATAAATTAATGAAATTGACACAGGCCATAAGCAAAACAAGCGCTTCAATAGCAATAAAAATATAGATATAAGTCATGCTACCGTTTGGGCTCAATTCTTGCGCTAAATTCGATTTAAGATGAATATCAGTGAGTGCTTGTACCCGAGCACTCTGTGCAAATTCCGCTATTTGTTCATCACTAGCCTCTCCTTTTAGGTAGTTTACATAAAATTGCGTCAAGTCTCGCTTAATACGTTTAATAGACTCCTTATGGTTAAGCTGCACATAGGTCCACCCAAACATCCATCCCTTGCTTTGCGTCCATCCTGGATAAGTTTTTTCAACAAGCGACATAAAAGTGGGCATGGAGACAAGAAAATCAAACTTAAGATGGGTGTTTTCGGGTAAGTCATCTATCACCGCTTTAACCCGAAAAGCTTCCTCGTCCTGAAAGATCAATTGTTCTCCTAAAGGGTTCTTTTTACCAAACAGCTTTTTAGCAACAGATTTGGTTAGTACGATCGTGGAAGGTTCTTTCAATGCTTGAAAAGCATTTCCGATAATGCTGTTTAAATCAAACATATGGACTGTGGAACTATCGGTATAGAAACCCTCTATTTCCATCTGGTTGTTATCATTTGTGCGCGCGACGTTAGTTCCGGCCTGTGCGAAGCGTGTTGTTCGCTCTATTTCAGGGAAATAATTTTTTAATCCCTCAGCTAAAGGTGGAGCGGATTTAGACCATTCCGTATATACCATTCTGTAAATACGGTCGTGTTTTGGGAATGATTTGTCATAATTGAGCTCCTCTTTAATATATAATGTTAAAAATAGCGTACATACGATGCCCAAGGCTAGCCCCAGCAGGTTGAACAGACTGTTAGCTTTATATCGAAATATATTTCGCCAAGCGATTTTGAAATAATTTTTCAGCATAATCTCTGTATTTAATAACGCTTTAGTTATCTGGATAATAATTGGTATGTTTTAGATCATTAGTCTTATTGTCCAATATATACAGTATTGGTTAAATTCAATTATTCAATAAATACCTTACCAAAATACTTCCATAAAACTAAGTGATTGTAAATCATATTTTTATGCTTAAATAAAATAAAAGTCCTGTGCGAAATCGGACGCATACTGTTCGGTTTCGCACAGGATTTCCTTAACCCCACAAAGCTGTTCGCTGTTCCATTCCCAATATCGACCGTTTTGCTATCAATTATACTGACTCGCATTAGCATTGCTTTCCCGCTCTCAAACTCAAATTATTCATTAGACGGAATAGTTGAGATCTCCTTCTTACTTATTATCAAGTTGTTCGGCCAATCCTATGAGAAGTCCTTCCGGTCCGCGGATATAGCACAGTCTATAGCTGTTTTCATACTGGACTACTTCGCCGACAAGCTCAGCGCCGTGCCGTCGTAGCCTAATGAGTAATTCATCGATGTCGTCTACGGTAAACATAGCCCGTAAATAACCAAATGCGTTCACAGGAGCGGTCCGATGGTCGGAGATGACGGCTGGTCTGAGAAAACGTGAAATTTCAAGGCGGCTATGACCGTCAGGTGTGACCATCACGGCAACCTCTACATGCTGGTTGCCAAGTCCCGTAATGCGGCCTGCCCATTCCCCTTCAATCGTGGCTCGCCCTTCGAGCTCTAAGCCAAGCTCTTCGAAGAATGAAATGGTCTCATCGAGGGATTCTACCACAATGCCGATATTATCCATCCGCAGTAATTTACTTTTTGCCATAATAATCTTTTCTTTTTATAAGTCAAATGATGATCGGGTGATTTCGTAGCTTTCTTTCAGAGAAACATCCCCGGTCGAACAAAAACGAATTTAGATAAAAGAAGCAAAATAGATCTAAGCCAAAAAATCGATAAGGCGTTTCTTGTTATAATTAACAACCTCATTCGGTTTATATTTGCTTTTACCCGTTCTTCGGTGCCGATGTCGTCGATTCCCGTA
This sequence comes from Olivibacter sp. 47, assembly GCF_030372825.1. NCBI lineage: Bacteria > Pseudomonadati > Bacteroidota > Sphingobacteriia > Sphingobacteriales > Sphingobacteriaceae > Olivibacter > Olivibacter sp. 47. The sequence continues at coordinate 1,148,637 of NZ_JAUCNR010000001.1, read as the reverse complement.
AAACAATTATATAACCGGAGATAGAAACTTCTACATCATTAGAATGATATTTGGCTGTACCATCAAGTAGCGCATTTTAAGGTTTGCGTCGCAATCGTTCATAGACTAATAAATCCTTTAAGATTTTTCAAATGAACAAGCTGGCTTCGAACTAGCTACTCCTTAGAAAAAACATCGTAGATCCATAAGCCAACGGCCGCTAAGATTCCATATAATAAAGTGAAAAAGGTTGGCATGACGATTACCACCAAAAATTCTTTTCGCACAGAAATAGTCCATACAAAAAGCGATATCCAAAGGACAACTCCAATAACGAGAAGAAGACGTCTGATTCCGGGTGGAGGTAGGTTAAATTTGGCTTTCATAAGGTTTTTATCTAAGATAGCCATAAAACAACCTAAATATGGTATACAATTTAATATGAAAACTTGAGAAATATTATATATTGAAAGATGACTAATGCGATTAAAACAAAGTTCACGATAGAACCTGTCAGACAATTTGTAAAGAGTTTTTAATAGAGATAGGTACAATAAGGCTTAATGAACGCGATATCATACTATCTGTCCGAGCTGCAGGAGAAGGTTGTGACGTAGTCATGGTCCTTGAGTGACAACAACATGCCTGTTCCAGCACCATAACCAAGGTGTTCGATAAAGCAACATCCTGAATCACGCAAGATGTTGCTTTTGTTTGTCCTATCATTACATCTGATTAAAGCAAATACGCAACGTGTCGTTTTACTTAAAGATGAATTTTTTATCGTATTAAAATCAACACGCGTCCTCTTTGATAGCAGTAGGTTGAGAAATACGAGAAAATCAAGTTGCCGGTTTGCTATAAGCTAATTCGCTTACTTTGTTAAGGTCAATAACAATTCATCCAACTGCTGAAAATCTACGGTCATTCCTTCTTTAAAGCCCATCTCAATTTCCGTTTCGAGATCGGCAAGTGAATCATAGGTCAGTAACATGTCTACACGGACCTTATCACCCACTTCTATAAAATTGTTCTCCCATAAATTTACGGGAAATGCAGGATTTATCGTGCCGTTTTCATCACTGAATCCGCCTTTCGACGCAAATGATTTTTCTGTTACAATAGAAATGAAATTCGTTCTAGCGTAATGCCTTTCGCCTTCAGGACTTACCATAGCGTAAAGCCAAAAGCCACCTACCCGAAAATCCATCGTCTTCGTTTCGGCCCTCCAAGGTTGTGGTCCCCACCATTGGTCGAGTAATTCCGGGGTTGTCCACGCTTGCCAGACTAATTTTAAGCTGGCATTAAATTCACGTTTGATTTCGATTGTCATGTTTTCCTTGTTGACGGTGAAGTCAAATAATAAATTGCTGTTCATGATTTCCATTTTTATGTTCAAAATATTTTTTGCGTCGTTCAAAATCTATTAAATCCATCTTTTTTAACTCTTTCACACACTCCGAATGAGGTCAATCAGCACTTTTACCGCTCTCGTCATTTGTGCTCAGTTGTTTCTGTTTTCCATCGGTTACTTATTTTGCATTTTTGCCAATAATTTATCGAGATTATCAAAGCGGTTTTCCCAGATTTTTCGGAAGTGTTCCAGCCATTTGTCTATTTCTTTCATTTTATCAATCTCAAGCTGATAATAGATTTCTCTGCCTCTTTGTTCATGTTTTATGAGTTCGCATTCTGTCAAGATGCGCAGGTGCTTGGAAACCGACTGGCGAGTTGTGTCGAAATGCTCGGCAATCGCATTAGGTGTCATGGCCTGTATGGCAATTAACGTTATGATAGCCCTTCTTGTTGGGTCGGCTATAGCTTGGAAAACATCCCTTCTCATTTTTTTATTAAATTAAGAAACCAATTGGTTGCAAATATATGTGCAACTTTTCGGTTTCGCAAATTTTCTTTCAACTTTTTATCCGGTCTTTTTAACAGATATTTTGCAAGCTCCTTTTCTTAAGTAGGTAGGGTAAGATACAATATACTCCATTCCTGAAACCGAACATAGCAATCGGGGGCCTTTCGGTCTGTTTCGATTTCTCCTGATTATTGTAGTAGTAAACAAAAGGTAAGCAGACCTTTAAAGGCATCTATCAAGATCAACGCTCAGTATTTCGCTTTAATAAAGCTGAAAGTCATTTCAATACACTATTCAGACACTTCAATTCATTGCATTTAAAAATTTGTTCAAAAGATGCTTGCTTTGCGAAATATATTTCAACAAGACAATCGTTTTATTCAAGAAGTAATGGTAATTTGGTTTTCTGTCTTTTAAAAATGATGCGCAATCAAGAAGAAACAGTTCATGTAAAAGGAAAAAGTAAGGCAAAGCGGTTTATTCTGGTTGCGTTTACTTTTATTTGTTCATATGTAACTTCGTTCACTATATTTCCCTATGCCTATTGGAAAAGTTATTTCGGCATGCCAATTTTCTCGCTCGTCATTGACGTGTTGATCAATTTAGTATTTTGTTTGGTAATCGTAGAGTTAAGTCTCTTTATCGATCACATATTAAATAAGAAAATATCATGGATAACTCATCCTATAAGGCGCTTACTGGTCCAAACACTATTACACATCTTAGGCACCCTGTTCCTCATCATATGTTTGGTTTTTCTTTATTATGTGTTTGGTAAACAAAATACTAATCAGTCACCTTATGTAGGCCTAAGAGAAGGGTTATATACGGTTATCGCGGTCATACTGTGGGCGCTAATGGTCAGCGGTTTAAACACAGGATATTATTTACTTGTCAATTGGAAGACAGCCACAATGACGGCCGCAGCCTATAAAATAAAAGCTGCAGAGCACAAACAACTAGCAGCTGAGATTGAGCTGCAAGCCTTAAAGTTACAACTTGATCCACATTTTGTATTCAATAACCTGAGCGTGCTTTCAGAATTAATACTAAAAGACCAACAGTTAGGGTACGCCTATACGGAAAATTTTACAAAAGTTTATCGGTATCTATTGGTCAACTCGAAAAAGAAGTTAGTTCCTTTGTCCGAAGAACTTAAATTTCTAGATGCCTATCTCTTTCTTATTCACAATCGCATGGGGAGTGGGAGCGTCTTTCAGATCAATATTGATGAATCGAAGCTTAACATGTTGATTCCACCTATCACACTTCAAATCTTCATCGAAAATGCACTAAAGTATAATCGTACAGAGGAGGAAGATCCCTTGGTCGTCCATATTTATTCCAATGACCAGGACGAGTTGGTGGTATCCAATTCCCTATTGCCTTTGATAAAAAAGCCTCATTCTACAGGCATAGGTTTAAAAAATATCATCAGTCGCTATGCGCTATTGAGCGACAGAGTGCCCTCTGTGGAGCAAAGCGATAAAACTTTTACGGTAAAAGTACCCCTTATCACATGAAGCATACAATAAGAAAAATATTGATCCTCGAGGATGAAAAGCTAAATGCCGAACGAATCCAACGGTTAATGCGCAAAATAAGACCACAAATCGAGATTGTCAATGTCTTGCCCAGCGTTAAAAAGACCGTGGATTGGCTTGCCGACAACGATAATCCTGATTTGATTATCATGGATATTCAACTGGCAGATGGCCTAAGTTTTGAGATTTTTAACCTAACAGACGTGAAATGCCCGGTCATATTTACAACAGCGTACGACGAATATGCAGTTAAGGCATTCAAATATAATAGTGTGGATTATCTGCTCAAACCTATAGAAAAGGATGAGTTGGAAGCTGCCATTCTAAAATTTGAAAACACCGTACAGCAGCCATACCAGCAGTATGCATTAATCGAAGGGTTACTTAACCATATCCAGCCGAAAGTATACCGCGCACGTTTTCTTCTTCCATATCGTGATGGTTATAGGAAGATTCAAGTCGAGGACATTGCTTTTTTTTATGCGCATATGAACGTCAGTTTTGCCAATCTAATGAACGGAGAAAGAGTGGTAGTTCCGCAGACCCTGGAAACATTGGAGCAGGAACTGGATCCGAGGTTTTTTTTTAGGGCGAACCGCCAATACATCATTCACGTCAACTCCATTGAAAAGGTCTATAATTTTTTCAATGGCAAATTAAAGCTTCACATAAAAGACAGTACAGACGAGGTTATCGTAAGTAGAACCAAAGCTCCTTTATTTAAATCGTGGTTAGATTATTAACTAACGATTTCTCCATCGGCTAAGTTACTCCTCGAGGTATCGTTGCGCTTTTACAGTTTGCTGTGTCAATCCGCCACTCTATGCTAAACTTTAATCACTTCACCAAAAAAGTAACCGTTCTCGATGGAGAGGAGGTTTACTTTTGTGCCTTAAGATTAACACAAAATTTAAGAAAAATGAAAAAAGCAATTTTAAGCGTCTTTTTGGGATTCTTCTTTTTTAACATGTCGTATGCACAAAAGTATTTCGGAAAAACCTACACGGCTACAAAAAATGTCGATGAGTTTTATGATCCTGCCGATGTTGAAAAGGAATACACGGTTATGGGGAAAACTGAGCTTGCAAAAGGTTTTCGCTCATTGGAAAAAACACAGCAGAAAATTATCGACTTGGCAAAAGAAAAAGGAGCTGATGGTATCATTTTTTCGATTGAAGAAGAGGTTCTTGGAACCTCCAGTTCAACTGGTGGTAGCGTAAATGAAAAAAAGAAGAACAAAACAACCGTTGTTGGAAGTAGTACCACTATGGATTTAAAAGAAAAGAAAATCAGGGCAACCTTTATAAAATACAAAGAATGATTTGCTGCAACAAAGCCGTTTAGAAAACGGCTTTGTTGTTCTCCGATATAAGGTCGATGAACAGTATGTTGTTTAAGTTGCGAACAATAGGCTTTAGTGGTTCTACCGGAACGGTAGTTACAATAGAAAATGAAATGATGATTATAAGGAAGTGGAAGCCGGTGAGACTTATGATTTTCGTCGAAAAAAGTATTTTTACACCAACATTAGCATATTACTAAAATTAAGATGAGCATGAATTCGACACAAGCAGATTACTGGATAAATCATTTAAGATTAAAACCACACCCAGAAGGAGGATATTACAATGAAGTCTTCCGCTCGGAGCAGCAAGTAACAAGGAAGGGAGAAAGTCAACTAAAAAATTCGTGCACTTCCATCCATTACCTGCTACAAAATGCTGATTTTTCCAGTTTTCATAAACTTCAATCAGACGAAATATGGTACTTTCATGTGGGTTCCCCACTTCACATTCATATCCTCAGACCAGATGGCCAATATGAAAGGAAGGAACTCTCCATTAATGAGACAGGGTCATTATCTGTAATCATCGAAGCTGGGGCATGGTTTGCTGCGGAAATTCCCACCCGCAGCGGTTTTTCTCTTTCAAGCTGCGTGGTTGCTCCAGGTTTTGAATTCTCAGAATTCGAGCTTGGAGAAAAAGATAAGTTAATTGACAGGTATCCTGCTCATACAGAAATTATTGATAGACTTTGTCTAAAATGATTTTCATAAAGTTAATTACCATTGTAAGGAGCCGAAAACTTTCCATCAGTTACGGTTATGTATTCATCACCGCCGGATAGCCTTAATTTTCCCGAAAAGGTTCCTTTTACGCCCCAATCTGTCAAGCTTGTGATGTTAAGTGTAAATTCGGTACCCGTGCTTCTGCCGCCACTATATACAGTGGTCCAAGTCTTTCCATCCTTAGCATGCTGTATATAGTACTGACCATCCAGCTCTGGAGTGCTTCCACCAGCTACCGAATAGGTCTTTTCTTCTGCGCCCTCCGGTAAAACCAAATCAATACCAAAACCGGGAGATGTCGCTGTATTCTCTTCTTCCCAGCCGCTAATTACCACAAAATGTATGGTTTCTTCAGCGGGTTTATCATTGGCATTTACATGATAGTTAAAACGATGTTCTTTACCATTTAGCTTACAAATCAAGTATTTCTCTGCAGAATCACCAATATCGCCATCGCTTTTATTACAGGCGGATAGTCCAGCAAGTATAAATAGTGTGCATATTATAATGGAGAAGTTCGTTATTTTGTTTGTTTTCATGAAAATACAATTTGGATCCTTTGACTTAGCCCAAAAATAGTTTCTAATAAAAGTAGACGCAATCAATAAAAGCCAGCCTAAGATGAGCCTCGTACATAGATTAATATAAAGCGCAAATCTAAAGCGCAAATCTAAAGAGACATTCTTATTAGATACAATACCCGTAAATAAGTATTTTTAACTAACTATAAATAAGTACTAGATTGATTATAAGTTGATCCATAACAGATATAAAGGCCATGGTAAAACTCACGATTGCCAAAAAGGCAAAAGCAAAATGTTGCTACCAACATAAAAATTTACTTACTAACAGAACAACAGCTATTAAATGAGGTGAACAAAGAATTAGCAATTTTTGAAGGTAGTGATTAAATAAAAGCCTCGATTTTTTTCGGAGCTGTTGTTTGTTATTCTCTAACCTTTCCAACGTCTCGTCGTTGAGCTAAGCGGTTCACCTGTTTCAAGTAACGATCGTTACAACTATAACGAACTAACGGAAAAATTAACCAACGGAAGTTCCATACCAAAAGTTTTGCCTAATTTACGGTATTGGAGATTATTTCAAATTGGTTCTCTTGGTCAGGCATTTGAAAGGTGCTCAGATATTTATTTAGGATTGACGTTGTAATTGGAAACGCTGCATTGGCCTCAAATCTTTTATTTCTACTTTTCAGTCTAGCCTTTATCGTTGAAATAGGAGTATTCATGTAAATAAGAAACCATTTTCCGTTGTTATTTTCTACTATTTGTTTAAAGCTATCACGCTTTGCTTTTTGCCAGAAGCTAAAGTCGACAACTACGTTTCGCTTGGATTTCAAGAGTTCTAAAAATTTGACAAACAATGCTTTGTCAGCTGAATCTTGCAGTTTTTCATATTCTTCTTCGGCATAATCTATTCCAAATTTCCCATAGTTATTCCAAATCTCTTCGTCAATGGATAACCTATGAAAATTATAACCCTCTAGCTTCTTTGCGAATGTCGTTTTTCCCGAGCCTGACAGTCCGCACATTAAAACAACTTTTGGCTCATGTTTACAGTTTAGAATGATATTGATTACTTCACTTTCTGTAACTATCATCTTTAACTCCTATTCGATACAATATTCATTATAATGGACACATTTTAATATGTTGCCGGCTCCTCACAAATAAGCCGGCGTCTTTCTTATAAAATTCTAGTCAAAATTAACCAAATCTAACAGAAGATCAGCTTAAATAACTGTTGAGGTTGAGCGGATATCACGCTTTGACTGCCGTTTTTTAAAATAGCCCTCCATTAAAACCAATACCTATTCATCTCGTTTAAGAATCTATTGTCTTCAATAGGATATTTAGAACTCAAAACAGCATCTATCCCACATTTCGGACAGATCGCGGTTTCGCCGTTAATATCATTGATCCATTCGAAAATCTCAGATGGAGGGTATGTCTTTTTACAATAAAAACAGCCACATAATTTGCTGCTTAATATTTCTTGTCTATGCGAAGAACTGCCTTTGTGCGCAATTTTTAAATAACTGATATGATAAGTCTCTTTCATTGATTTCTTTGGAAAGTTATATCAGCTCCTCATAAATCCAATAATTCTCCTCATCATAACATACAAACGTTACTTTAATCTCTGCGCTACTGAAGTTGAGAAATTCCTTGACGGTATCAATTGCGATTTCGGCAGCCCGATCTTTGGGAAATCGATAGACACCTGTACTAATATTCGGAAAAGCGATCGACTGGAGCTGATGTTCAACCGCTAATGCCAAACTGCTTCTGTAAGCTGAGGCGAGCAGCGCTTCTTCATTGTTTTTGCCCCCATTCCAAGTTGGACCTACTGTATGAATCACAAATTTCGCCGGGAGATTACCACCCGTAGTGATAACGGCTTCGCCCACCATACAGCCTCCTTATTTTGCACGGATGCGCTGGCATTCTTCCAATATCGCTGGGCCACCCGCACGATGGATAGCTCCGTCAACGCCACCACCACCGAGCAAGGATGAATTAGCCGCGTTTACAATGGCATCCACCTCAAGTTTTGTAATATCTCCTTTTAAAAGCTCTATCATATATATACAAAGGTGCTATTATTTTGTATACTTAATTATTTATTAAAGAAGTCCTTTTTGTAGTAAACCATTTTCTTTTAAAAGTTGATATATTTCTATGAAGAAGCCTTCATCAACTCTTCATAAGTAATCTCTCCTAAGGTAGATCTTTGCAGCGCTACCGCTAAAGTATTTACCCTGTTATGGCGCTCTCGGCAATAGTGCAAATATGCAAAGCAAGCTCGAAAGATGGATATGAAATATGACTTTGACGAAAGCCGAATCCGTATTGAATATGCTAGTTCGATCGGAAAACTCGAACAAGAGGCCAGATTAAATAGGGTAGGACTATGGCATGACCATAATCCCATTGCACCGTGGAAATGGCGTAAGCCGAAAACAGTAGTTGGTAATCCTAATTAAACAAAGCGACATGGATCTTATTCTTTTACACCCCACTCTTTTGGTGCTACAAATCCCTTTCTGCCCTGCCCATAGGGAGGAACTTGTTTCGAACTTTTGATCGAATTATACGTTTCCAATTTTGTTTTTAAATCCTTGTAAATAGTCGTTTCTGTATCTTTTAAATCTTTTCTTTCCCCTATATCTCGGGATATATTAAATAAAACATCCGTTTGTAATTTCATTATCGAGTTATTATTACCTGCTTCTATTAATTTCCAATTACTGTTTACCAGCGCTCCCTCCCCAAGGTAGAAATTTCGCTGTATGCCTGATTTGCTTCCATTTAATACCGGGTATATGCTTATTCCGTCCAGCGGGTTCTCGGGTGCTTCTGTAATTCCGGCTATATCCAGCAAGGTTGGTAAAACATCTACATACCCGGTTACCTGCTCCATAGTCTTTCCTCCTTTTAACTTTGCAGGCCATTTTATAATGGCCGGTGCCCTTACGCCGCCTTCCCATTCGGTAAATTTAGACCCTTTCAGTTCTCCGGATGACCCGGGAGAATCCGGGGCATACCCGTTGTCACTAAAGAAAAGAACGATGGTGTTATCTTCTATGTTCAATGTTTTCAATATTTCTAAGACCTTCCCAATGTTCCCATCTAAACTCCTGACCATGGCTGCATAAGTTTGCTTTTTAAGATCGTCTTCTCCGCGAGGTTTTAATAGGTCTTCTTCTTTTGCTTGAAACGGCCCATGAGGCGCATTAAAAGCCAAGTACATAAAGAATGGGTTTTCCTCTTGACTGTACTGCCTAATCCTTTTTACCGCCTCATCCGCAAGTAAGTCTGTCGCGTAACCTTCATCATAGCTTGAATTAAAATCATTATGCCAATCTAATTCGCCCTCTCGTTTATGCGTAAAATAATCGATCGCTCCATTTAAATGACCATAGAAATGGGTGAAACCCCTATGTAAGGGATGATATTTTAAGGAGGCATGTCCCAGATGCCATTTTCCGATAATTGCCCTGTTCTTATAACCCGCTTTAGCCAGATATTCGGGCAAAAAGGTCTCGTCAGTGTTCACGCCAAATTTAGACCAGGGTGGAATAACGGTTTCTCTTAAACCAAACCTGTCCGGATAACGACCGGTCATCAGTCCGGCACGGGTAGGGGAGCAGACTGCCGCCGTGTAGAACCGGTTTAAGCGAATTCCGTCTTTTGCTAACTGATCGATTACAGGGGTTTTGATGGTGCCTCCCAGATATCCTAAATCTCCCCATCCCAAATCATCTGCCAGAATAATTAGAATATTAGGTTTTTTCGATTGCGCCATAAGCAGGATGACGTGCATGCATAGCAATACGATTAGTAATGTTACTCTTTTCATATGATCTGACTTAAGCAAATACTATTTCAGTTTTCCTTCTTTATCTACTTTAAAAGTAGAGAAAAGTGGAATGAATTGCTAATTTTAAATAAGAGGAAAATCCGATGAGGAGGCTGCAGAAATCGAGGAGGTATCCGTTGACTTCATTCAAGTCCATGCAGATTTAGCAAAGAAGAACTGAACAAAATTCCATTAATAGAAAAAAAGCCATCTCCTTTACTATCTGCAAGTCGTTTTCGATGGCCTGTATCAAAAATAATCGATATTAAAATGTAAAAAAGAAAACAGATTTGTTGTTTTTGTATGGCAATTAAATTAAATTCGTGTCAATTAACCGTTATATCCCCCCTGTTAAACTGACTAAAGGACGTGTTTTTAAAAAAAAATATTCCATTTTTATGTCAGTAAGCAAGAAAATGTCGGACATCGATATCTTCCTAAAACTAAAATCGGGCAATACTAAAGCTTTTGAGCTAATTTATCATAAATATTGGTCGAAACTTTTTGATCAAGCCTATAAAAGACTTGCTGACGAAGAAATTGTTAAAGAATTTATACAAGAGTTATTTACGGAATTGTGGCAGAATAGAGAGGTAATACAAATTCATACTTCCATTTCATCTTATCTGCACCAGGCTTTAAAATTTAAAATATATAACTACTACAAATTACAGCAAGTACAAGACCGTTATAGACAATTCGTCTATGAGCAACATGGCCCCCATTCAACAAATAATTTAACAGAAGAACGGATAAATTACATCGACCTACATCAAGCTTTAAAAAAAAGTATTGAAAAATTACCTAATCAAACCAGGCGCGCCTATAAATTAAAGCAAGAAGGCGGGTTAACCTATCCCGAAATTGCTGCCGTTCTAAAAATATCAACCAGTACTGTAGAAAAACATATTATCAAAGCACTTAAAGTAATAAGGAGGGAGCTTAAACACTTCATTTGGCTATTATTTACCATATTTTTAAAATAATCGAAAAAAAAGTAGAGGTACTATGCCTGTTAAATTTACTATTAATTGTATTTACATCCCGAATGGATCAAAATAACATACATAGAGCAGAAGAAAACCAGATGTCCCGGCGTTTTGAAGCCTGGTATAATGCAGCAGATCACTGTAAAGCATATACCGAAACACTTTCTGCACAAACAAAGCAAGCGCTTGGCAATGATATGTTATTCCAGATCAAAACACGCGCAAATATATCGTCCCCGAAGAAGTATAAACCTTCGAATCAAATGCTTTGGTGTGCCGCTACTGTTATTTTATTATTTGCGGTCTTTGTATTCTTACAAAAAGGTCCTACCATAACATATACAACAGGCTATGGCGAGATCAAAATGATTCATTTACCCGACGGATCACAAGTGAAATTAAATGGCCATTCCAGTTTATATTATCGTAAAAGAAATTTTAACGCCCACCGGGAAGTTTGGTTAAACGGTGAGGCGAGCTTTCTTGTTGTACATAAGCAAAACAATCAACGGTTTAGCGTACATGTATCCGACAGCACCTCTATTGAGGTCCTAGGCACAGAATTCAATGTGCAAAATAGAAACCAAACTTTGATAGCATTACGCGAAGGTAAAATCAATTTTCGATGTATTAGTAAACAAGACAGTTATAAAATCGAGATGCAACCGGGGCAGCATTTTATGCTGGCTAAAAACAGTCGTGATTATCAGCTGAAAAACGATGTTGCCATCGATGCGTTTTTTCTTTGGCAAAAGCACAAGCTATTACTTAGCAACAGCACACTTAACGAAGTGATTTCCGTATTAAAAGCAACTCAAGGTGTAGAAATCGTCCTAAAAGATGACAGGTTACTAAAGAGAGATGCTTCAGGATCTATGCCCTTAAATGTGGATATTGATGAGATGATTTCTAACATTGCATTATTATACGATCTGGATATTAAGAGAAAGAATAATCGATTCTTATTTCAGTCTAAGCAACACATTACACACCAATAGGAGTCGATAAAAGCCATCATTATTGCAAAAAGCTACACGCATTTTTGTGCGTAACGGCTCTTTATTGTCTTTTTTTAACATTCAAACCCACAAACATGAGATCATTACTAATCAACATCATTATGCGCTGCTAAGCCAACCGTCTAATTAGCAACAGAACAGGTAAGATTGACCTTGTACTACCCAAATCAGTAATATCCATTTCTGGTTAATGAAACCGTTTTGCCTTTTAACAAACAATCCTAAAACAAATATTATGGCTCGTAAAATTCTAAAAATCATATGTCTAACAATGGTATTGAGTGTGTTTATGCCTCCAAAGCTCATAAAATTGATGGCAGCTAGTTCTGAATCCTTCAGCCCATCTTTTCAAACGGTGAGTCTCGAGGAGGCTTTAAAAAAGCTGGAAGAAAAGTTCCATGTCTCCATTGCATATCGTAGCGGATTATTAAAAAATAATCAGATAGATATGTCCGTACTTCAGCATGCATCCACGATCGAAGCAGCCTTATCGAGCGCATTAGCAGACCGAAAGTTAAGCTTCAAGAAGAACAATGATCGGTTTTTCGTCATTATCGAAAAAAATATACCGAGCGAGATAGCTGCCGTACAATCAAAGCCGGTAAATGTACAACAGCGAAGCGTACGTGGTGTAGTGACAGACGAGCAGGGGCAACCCATTCCATTTGCAGCAGTGAAAATAAAGGGCACTACCTTGGTAACGAGTACAAACGAAAAAGGCCAATTTGTTATTAATAATTTACCCCCTGATGCAATTTTAATCATTACCTATATGGGATACAGACCAACGGAAGTGCCTGTGTCCGGTAAAGCCGAGGTAAACCTACAAATGGAACCGGTAGCTGCGGAGTTAAATGAGGTAGTGGTAGTAGGTTACGGTGTACAGCGAAAAGAAGAATTTACTGGTTCTGCAACCCGCATAGGAGGAGAAAAACTGGCCGATCAACCCGTCCAAAGTTTCGACCAGGCATTGGCCGGCAGGGCATCAGGTGTCAATATAGCGCAACCTAATGGTGTATTAAACAATGCTCCCGTTATCCGTATCAGAGGTGTTAACTCCATTTCTCAAAGTTCTTACCCACTTATTGTGGTGGATGGGATTCCGATCAATGCAGGAGAAAGTGTCTCATCGAATGCCAATGTCACTAATAACCCTTTAGGAGATATCAATCCGGCGGATATCGAATCGGTTAATATATTAAAAGATGCGGCCTCCACTTCCATTTATGGCTCCAGAGGTGCCGCTGGTGTCATGATCATCACCACTAAAAGAGGTAAAACAGGTAAGGCACGCGTAAATTATGAGGGATGGACGGGCATATCCAACCCCGTAAGGCTGCCAACAATGCTTAATGCTGCTCAATTTATGGAGATAAAAAACGAAGCTGTACTGAATTCAAAGATTTTAAGTGGGAACGCTGCTAACGACAATGTCGCGAGTGCGTATTTCTTCCCCACTTATAAGGAGGATGGATCATTAGTGGACACACGCTGGTATGATGAAACTTATCGCACCGGTTTTTCCCATAATCATAGTCTTAATGTGACCGGGGGTTCAGAGGATACCAAATATTTCTTTTCTACCAATTACTCAGATCAAAAAGGCTTTATCCGAAATAACGAATTTGACAGAATTGGCGTGCGTTTCAATGTAGATCATAATTTAACGAACTGGTTAAAACTAACAGGAGGAGCTAATTATACGCGCAGTAATAATCAATCTCCCAACACGGGATCACTCCGGGGGAACGCTTTCTTACTCACCGGTATTGCTCGTTTAGCTTGGCTAACGGCCCCCAATGTTAGTCCGTACAATCCCGATGGCACTTACAATATAGCTAGCAGTACCAATTCGATGGGGATGGGAAACAATACAGTAGTTAGTAATTTCTATAATCCTACCGCCTTATTGGGTTTGAACCGATACGATGCACAGAATGATCATATTATTGGAAATGTGGGAGCTACGGTAACCTTGTTGAAAGGCTTAGATTTCAAAACAAGTTATGCATTGGATTGGACTAAAGTGGAAAACAAAACATTCGAAAGTGCCCTACACGGACCAGGTTTTACCCCTCAAGGTAATGCTGTCAACACAATTAACAATATCAACACCTGGAATTGGAGCAATACGATGTCCTTCAGAAGAGCTTTTGGTCAGCACAACCTTTCCCTATTAGGTGGCTATGAAGTGCAGCATTTTTATTTCAATCGATGGGGTGCTACCCGTACACAGGTATCCGATGAGTATTATGAAAATTTTGAGGGAAGCTATGGACGTATTATACCCTTTGGAAGTATGCTAGATGCCGAATCTTCGTTGATCTCTTATATTTCGAGGATAAACTATGATTTCGACAAGCGTTATTTTTTAACGATCAACTTCCGAAGAGATGGTAATTCCATACTCGGAGAAAAAACAAAATTCGGAAATTTCGGCGGGGCTTCCATTGGCTGGACACTTTCAGAGGAGAATTTCTATAAAGGGTCTTCTCTAGCGGAAACCTTAAACAGTATAAAATTGCGTGGTAGTTGGGGGCGGGTAGGAAATGCCAATAATCCAAACAAGTTTGCCTCGCTCAATCTTTATGAATCGGCTCTGTATGGAGATGCACCTATGTTGAACTACTATCAAGCCGGAAATAGCGGTTTGGAGTGGGAAACCAGTGACCAGACCAATATTGGAGCGGACTTAGGTTTTTTCAACGACCGTTTGCAAGTAGAAATGACTTATTTCTATAATAACGTAAATGGATTAATTCTCAATGCTCCGCAAACGCCGTCGAAAGGAATACCCAATAACGGCATTATGTTAAATGTTGGCTCTATGTACAATCGCGGATTTGAATTCACCTTCAATGCCCGTGTTTTAGAACAAAACGGTTTTACCTGGAATTCATCGTTTAACTTTACAACGATTAAAAACCGTGTTACAGCCTTGGCAGAAGGCAATGCCGACATTGTTGGTTCTACCAGTACGGCGGCAGAAGCCACTAATATTACCCGGGTTGGCTATTCCGTTGGAAGTTTATATGGAGCCAAAACGGATGGTGTAAATCCCGAAACAGGACAGCGTATTTTCATCAACCGCGCCGGCGAGCGGGTGCAATATAGTCATGCGGTGGCTGCGGGCGAAAGCAGATGGACCTATCTGGACGGTTCACCTGCTCAGGCAATTTCGGGTGCCGACTATTACCTGCTGGGAAATGCCCTTCCAACCTGGTATGGTGGGTTTGACAACACACTTCAGTATAAAAACTTTGACCTCAACTTAAGTTTTGTATACTCCGGTGGTAATTATATCCAGAATGGCACCAAAGCTACCCTGCGCGATCAGCGCTTCTGGAATAATTACACCGAAATCTATGATCGGTGGACAAGCCCGGGCCAGCAGACAGATATCCCGCGCCTCGTGTATGGCGATGTTATTTCAAACGGCTCATCTTATCCCATATCAGAAAATGTGGAAAAAGCAGATTTTCTCAGATTGCAAACCGCGTCATTGGGCTATCGGCTTCCGACAAAACTGCTGGGCAAATCCGGCATTAGTTCGGTGCGTTTTTATGGTCAGGTGTTCAACGCATTCATCATTACAGGCTACAGTGGTTCAGATCCGGCACTTTCTTCCAATGGTAACGACAATTTAACGCCGGGCGTTGATAAAAATTCTGTACCGCAGGCACGCACTTTCACACTCGGTGTCAACATAGGCTTCTAGCAGGATTCAGTTTAAAACAAAAGTGATAAAAACTATAGGTTATGAACAATAAAAAATATAAGACTCTAAAACAGGGTATTCAATCAATCATGATTACCGTGCTATGCTTTATTTCTTGCAGCGAGCAGGAATACCTGCATCCGGATCCCACTACTTATATTCCGCAAGAACAAACATTTGACACCCCTGAACGTGTGCTGGCTTTGGTAAATGGATTATATAGGGGCATGAAAGACCAGCAATTTTATGGCGGTCGTTATTACATTTACTGCGAAGTACGAGGTGAAGAATATATTAATAGAACCGCCAATCTTTTTACGGCTTTTGATTCCTGGAATCATACCTTAAATGCCGGTTCCAACGAAGTGCAAAACCTTTGGGCTGCCGCATATCGTACCATTAATTTATGCAATGTTTTTTTACAGGGATTAGTAGACAATGCAGATAAAGTAGATCCCGAAGCAGCTACTGCATACGCTGCCGAAGCTAAATTCGTGCGGGCAGTTTCTTATTTCGCCCTGGTAACCCTATACGCAAGACCTTATATCGAGAACAATGGCAATGCGCCGGGTTTACCCTTGCGTCTACTGGCCGAAACTTCCTCGGCCAACAATTCATTAGCCCGCAGTACAGTAGCCGAAGTATATGCACAAATACTAAAAGATCTCGATGAAGCCGAAACGGGCCTGCCGTTATCCTATGGTACGCCTCTACTCAATACCACGCGCGCTCACCGCAACACGGCCATTGCTTTCAAAACGCGTGTTTACCTTACGATGGGAAATTACAGTATGGTGATACAAGAAGCACAGAAAATCGTTTCGGCCAATGCACCGTACCGAGCCGAAACAGGTGTTGCCCATGCGCTACAAGACGACGCTACTATTCCTTTTTTATCAAATAATTATACCACAACAGAGTCTATCTTTAGTATGCCCATGACTGATTTAGATTCTACCACCGGTCAATCGTCCATAGGATACAATCTCAATACCTCGCCAGGAAATTCGGAGTATAATTTAAACCCACTGGGTATCATCGCCGACACGGAGTGGCGCGAAAACGATCAACGCCGACTGTTCATTACCGGTGGAGCTACCAAGTATCTCAAAAAATACAGCAAGCCTTCTCCATTTTTAGATTATATTCCTGTGATCCGATACGCCGAAGTGTTACTTAATTATGCCGAGGCGGCAGCGCATGTGGAAGATCTTGATAAAGCACGCGATCTGCTAACATATGTTAGAAACCGGGCTGATGCATCTTATCAGTTCCCAACAAGTGCCATCAATAATGTAGACGCTCTGATCCAAACGATTTTACATGAACGCCGAATTGAGCTTTTAGGCGAAGGATTGCGTTCTAATGATCTGTTGCGTACTTTGCAGACTATTCCTGCAAAGGGTACTGCTCCAGCTGTTTCACCAACAGAAGAAGCCTATATTTTTCCCTTGCCCAATTCAGAACTATTAACTAACAAAGATTTATAAACAAGAAGAACATGATGTGTCTAAAAAAAACGATTACAAGGTGTTTCCTGATAACGTTGTCCCTTATCGGGGGATTGCTACCCTACCAAACCCTTCGGGCACAGAAATCGATAGCTACTCCCGTTGTAACAGGAAGTATCTCCGATTTCATCAAAAATCTAAAAGCGTATCCCGGTTATTTTAATTTCTATTACGATGAAAAAATGATAAGATTTATCTGGAAATAGACAAGCTAGGGACTGAATTTTTGTATTACACCTCGCTTACCGATGGGGTAGGTTCCGGCGGGCCGGAAAGGGGACAGGCAACAGCAGTTATAGCTAAATTTATCCAAGTAGGTCAGAAGATCTTGCTGGTAGAGCCCAACTATGCTTACCGGGCGATAACCGATAATAAAGACGAGCAAAAAGCCGTAGAAAACGCCTTTGCTCAGTCCGTTATCTGGTCATTCAAAGTGTTGGCGGTAGGGCAGGGGAAAGTACTCATTGACCTGAGCCCGTTCTTGGTACGAGATAGTCAGAAGATAGCTTCCAGTATTGGGCGTAACAACCTTCCCGGTCTCCATATTGGTGCTTCACAACAGATGGGCCCGGCTTATAATTTTGATGAAAGCAGATCGGCCATCTATTTAGACAATACTAAAAACTTTCCAAAAAACACAGAATTCGAAGCCATCATCACTTTTACAGGAGGCAGCATCCAGGGCAGAGGTTGGGGGATGGGGCCCGGTATCGCGCCGGACCCCAATGCAGTTACCGTGAAGATGCATCAATCATTCGTGGAGCTGCCCGAAGCTGGCTATAAGCCCCGTAAATTTGATCCGCGCTCCGGTTTTAATATGTATAGCTACATGGATTTTTCCGCTTCCATGAAAGAACCCATCGTTAAACGTTTTACTCGTAGGCAACGCCTGGAAAAAAAAGATCCTACGGCTGCGCTCAGTGAACCGGTAAAACCGATCGTTTACTATGTTGACCGTGGTGCGCCCGCACTGATCAAGAAAGCGCTCATCGAAGGCGGTTCCTGGTGGAATCAAGCTTTCGAGGCGGCCGGATATAAGAATGCCTTTCAGATCAAAGAGCTACCGGAAGGTGCTGATCCCATGGATATTCGATATAACATCGTCAATTGGATTAACCGTACCGGAAACCCCAGGGCTTTTTCAACCGGTATGTCCCATATAGATCCCCGTACCGGTGAAATTATTAAAGGTGTGGTAACATTGGGAGCAGACAGGCATCGGCAAGATTACCTGATTGTGGAAGGGCTTTTGCAGCAATATGAAGATGGAAAAGAAGTAAATGATGATATGCAGAATTTTGTGCTCGCACGTATTCGTCAGCTTTCCGCTCATGAGATTGGTCACACCCTTGGCTTATATCATAATTTTACTTCCAGCACGAAAAACAGGGCATCGGTAATGGATTATCCCTTCCCTCGCTTTAGTATGGACAACCAAGGTAAAATAAATGTAGCAGATGCCTATGCCGTAGGTATAGGTGAGTGGGATAAGCGTGCCATTATCTGGGGATACCAAGACTTCCCCGAAGGAACCGATGAAAACAAGGCCCTCGATGATATTATGAAAGAAACCCTCGCTCAAGGGCATATCTTCATTCCCGATATCGGCGGTTATGTCCATCCCATCGCCAATCAATGGGATGAAGGTACCAATGCACCTAACGAGTTAAAACGCCTGTTGCAAATCAGGAATCGACTATTACAAAATTTTTCAGAGAAAGCCATTCCCGAAGGTGCACCCATGGCCACCTTGGAAGAAGTATTGGTGCCTATCTATCTCCTGCACCGTTATCAGATAGAAGCCGCAGCCAAGTCTTTAGGTGGTTTGTATTTTACCCATGCCCTAAAGAATGACGGACAAGTTATTACCAAACTCATTGAACCCCAAGAACAATGGAAGGCCTTTGATGCCTTAATCAGCACAATCCAGGCAGACGCGCTCTCACTGCCGGAGCAGCTAATACAGAAAATCCCGCCCCGGCCTTCGGGATATCCGCAGACCCGTGAAGTCTTTAATCGTTATACAGGCCCTACTTTTGATCCTATCGCCGCGGCAGAGACAGTTGCCAGCACAACGCTTGGTCATCTATTAGATCCTGCGCGGGCAGCCAGGTTAATTGAGTACCAAGGCAGAGACGATAAACAACCCGGTTTTATTCCCATGGCCGAAAGGCTTTTAGAGCTCACTTGGAAGAAACCCCTCGTTGGCGGCTATAAGGGAGCATTACAAGCCATGGTAAATAATGTTACGTTGCAGTATTTGCTACAGTTAGCAGCCGGTAAGGAGACGTCCACCGTGGTGAAAGGGCAAGCCATCTATTTAATCGAGAACCTAGCCACCTGGATGCAAGATCATCTCGGCAATGCATCACCAGCTTACGCCTCTAATTTACACTTTGGTTTAACTCAAATTAAATCTTTCCGGGAAAATCCTTCAAAATTTGAAATCGAAGCCCCTATGCAAATGCCTCCCGGTGCTCCTATAGGAACCCCGTCACTTCATTTTATAGACCAAATGTGTTCATTCAATTAAATGCTCAACATGAAGAAACATCAAATTAGCAACCTTCTATTCATCAGTGTAGTATTCTATATAATACAAGTTGGATGTGTGCCTCCACTTTTCGCTCAAAAAATCAATGCCAAGAAATTAGCTACTTTAAAAAAAGAGCTTATTCTTGAAATTGATAAAGAACAGAAAAAGAGCCAGGAAATGGTAGATATGGTTTTTAGTTTCGGCGAATTGGGTTTTCAGGAAGAAGAAACATCTCGCTATCTAACCGGGATTCTAAAGGAAAACGGTTTTTCCATCGAGCAGGGCATTTCCGGTGTTCCAACAGCCTGGTTAGCGAGATGGGGAAACGGTAAGCCCGTTATCGCTATTGGCAGTGACATTGATTGCATACCCAAAGCCTCGCAAAAGCCCGGAGTAGCCTTTCATGCTCCCCTAGTGGAGGGGGCGCCTGGGCATGGCGAAGGTCATAATTCGGGTGTTCCTTTAAATATTACTGCTGCACTGGCTCTAAAAAAGATAATGGAACGCGAACACATCAGCGGTACCTTGGTCTTATGGCCAGGGGTTGCAGAAGAGCAATTGGGTACAAAAGCTTACTATGTACGTGACGGTTATTTTAAAGATATTGACGCTTGTATCTTCACCCATGTAGCAAACAACTTGGGGGTATCCTATGGCGACAGTGGCGGGAACGGCATGATTTCCGTTAAGTTCAATTTCGAGGGCGAAGCAGCCCATTCCGGTGGTGCCCCTTGGCGTGGAAAAAGTGCTTTAGACGCCGTAGAACTCATGAATGCAGGTTGGAATTACCACCGCGAACATATGGAGCCCACACAGCGTTCTCATTACGTGATAACCGATGGCGGCGATCAGCCAAATGTAGTTCCATCTAAAGCATCGGTATGGTATTATTTTAGGGAGAAAACCTATCCAAAGATCATGCAAATGTATGAAGATGGCATTCGGATCGCTGAGGGTGCCGCAAAAATGACCAATACCAAGATGACCTACGAAGTGTTAGGAAGCGCCTGGCCCGGACATTTCAATCAAGCAATTGCCGAAACCATGTACAAGAACATTCAAGCAGTGGGTTTACCTACATGGAGCGCCCAGGATCAACAACTCGCCAAAGCGATACAAAAGGAACTTCAGGTTAAAGAAGAAGGAATGAACGTAGAATTAAGTAAACTCGGTATTCCCAATGCCAATCCATCTCTCATGGGCGGCGGGTCTGATGATATTGCTGATATTGCCTGGAACGTGCCAACCGTAGTGTTACGTTATCCCTCCAACATCCCTGGTTTACCTGGTCATCATTGGGCTAATGCCATTGCCATGGCAACACCTATTGCACATAAAGGTGTTATCGCCGGGGCAAAAGTGGAAGCGCTTACGTTACTGGATATGCTAGTAGATCCACAAATTATTAAAGACGCTTGGACTTATTTTAATGAGGTACAAACCAAGGAAATAAAATATACGCCCTTGGTTTCAGAAAAAGATAAACCCGCTACTTTTCTGAATAAAAAAATAATGGAAGAATTCCGTCCGCTCATGAAAAAATACTATTATGACCCCAGCAAATACGGCACTTATCTTGAACAATTAGGAATTAGCTACCCGACGGTAAGGTAAGATATTTATAAAAGGTGCTTCAGCCAGCAAGACGAGTATAATTCAACGCACGCAGGTTTCGGGATAAATCATTTAATGTTAAAATTACCTTTTTCACAGCCTGCAGCAACCTGTTCCATCTTGGAACAGGTTGATTTTATCTTTAATTCATCAGATTTATAATATTATACCAGCGCTGCAGATAAGTATAGATCAGTTGAATGAACGGCGAAACTCAAGGGGTGATAGATCGGTTTTCTTTTTGAACAGTTTGTTAAAAGACTGAGGATACTCAAAGCCTAATTGATAAGCTATTTCGGCTACTGAAAGTGTAGTGGTACTCAGGTACTCTTTCGCTTTCTCCACCATTTTGTTGTGGATATGTTGCTGTGCGCCCTGTCCGGTTAGCGATCGAAGCATATCACTCAGATAATGTGAGGAAAGAGCAAGTTGCTCAGCCAAATACTCCACCGTTGGCGGCCCGTTCTTTAAAGCTGCTGAATCTGATAAGTAAGTGGTCAACAAATTATCCATTTTGCTTAACAAATCGTGGTTCACAGCCTTCCGGGTGATGAATTGTCGTTCGTAGAAGCGTTTGCTGTAGTTAAGCAGCAGATCGATCTGTGACAGTACAATCTCCTGCGTATGACGGTCAATATATTTTATCTCTTGGTCGATCTTGTCAAAGATATCGACCACATTTTGTTCTTCCTGCTCTGAAAGATGCAGCGCTTCATAAACCGCGTAAGAGAAAAAACCATAGTTTTTGATCGCTACAGCAAGCGGATGCCCGTATAGTAGATCCGGATGAAACAACAGCGCATGGCCTGTGCCAACACTACCTTTGGATAAGTCGTCTTCAGGTATTTCCAGAGTTTGTACCTGACCGGCAGCAATAAAGGTCATCAAGCCTTTGTCAAAATCATAGTATTGTTGTCCGTATTTTACTTTGCTGGTGATTTCCTTCTTTAACGATACGCAATAAAAATTAAGCGAATATTGCTTCCACATGGGATCATTGATAAAACGAAGATCCTCCACGCGGAACAAGCTGATCAGTGGGTGAACAGGGTCAGACAGGCCATGCCTACGATGAAACTCGGTAATGGAGCTAATTGTTACCATACTGTTATACAAATGTAGTAATAGGCTCGCAGTTTTAACCGTTTGCCTGTTTATTTCATTTACTTAAAAATTGCTGTCTGATCTCTATACGAAAAGCTTCCTTGCCGATCTCCAGTTGTTTTTGATATAGTGCATTGGCGTCATTACCGGCCACATAGCGTATTTGATCTTTACCGTCAGTGGCCGCCTCATAAACTATTGCTGCTATCTGTTCAGGCGTTGACGCAGCCTTCATCATCATGTCAATATTGGTAAAGAGCTTATCCTCTAATTCTTTATAAGCAGGATGAAAACTTCTGTCAAGCGAGCGGCCAAGAAATTCAGTAGAGATACCGCCCGGTGCGATGGTTTTGATACCGATATTATACAGTGCTAATTCAAAAGACATGCTCTCAGACCAACCCTCTATGCCAAATTTGGTTGCATGGTAAATAGAATGCAACGGAAAGCCCAAAAAGCCGCCCATTGAAGTAGTACTGATAAATAAACCCTGCTTTCTTTCGCGGAAATGCGGCGTAAAAGCTTGCGTAACTCTGATCACACCTAAAAGATTGGTGTTAATCTCTCTTAATATCTGCTCATCGGATAATGCTTCTAAGGATCCCATAAGCCCATAACCGGCATTATTAAAAACAACATCAATATCGTTGGAAGCGATAGCGGTAGATACCGCTGCATTGATATTGTCAAGATCGGTCACATCAAGCTGTTGTACGGTGACGTTTTTGAGATTAGCCAAGTCACCGGCTTTATCAGGGTTGCGCATGGTGGCTATTACTTTCCAGCCTTTTTGCTGAAATAGTTTGGCAGTGGCTCTGCCTAAGCCTGTTGAAGCGCCCGTTATAAAAATTGTTTTTTGCATATTGATATTTTAGTAAGTTTAGGCAAAAGTAAGCATAGCAGAAACTGCAAATGTTTCCAAACCGGACAAGCTTGTGTTCAAAATACCGTTTTCAACATTTTGCACCTATTGGCAATACAGTTTTTAGTTTCGTCAGCTGCGGATATTCTATCTACAAAATATGAAAAAGCGCGGGGACGATTTGGGCTTTTTTGTATACGCTTCGCTGTTTTCCGGTATCTCCTACCTAAAAGTATAACCGATTAAGTTTGTTTCCGACATGTTGACGAAGGTAATTGTACGATAGCTATTTACATTGCCAAAGATTGGGAAATGGTGGATGGCATAATTGCATTTTGTTAGTTCTGTGCAATTCTGTGAAAAGATTTTAAATATGTAAATTTGTGCATTTATTGAAAAAGTAAATTGGCTTTTTATCGCCTCGAAGGAATGTTGGAAGAGCTCAGAAATACAGACAAACAATGATATCAAAAGAAAGGATCGGTTATAACTACCTGAAATACCTGCTTACCGCAGCCTTTTCAGCCTTGCTAGTTATGGGGTATGCGCAGGAGGAAAAAGAACAGCAGGAAGAGAAGCAGCAAGCCACTGAAAAGCTAGACGAAGGGCAATCTACGCCTATGGGGTCCATCGATGTCGTACGTGATTACCGGCCGATGCTGGCCGATGCCGTAAAGATCCGTCGGAGTCCGGATATGAATATCAAACGCGAAGCGCTTGAAATCGAGCTGCGCCGTATCGCTGCCGCCACGTATTTTGCACAGAACAAATTC
This sequence comes from Olivibacter sp. 47, assembly GCF_030372825.1. NCBI lineage: Bacteria > Pseudomonadati > Bacteroidota > Sphingobacteriia > Sphingobacteriales > Sphingobacteriaceae > Olivibacter > Olivibacter sp. 47. Next base: position 1,124,676 of record NZ_JAUCNR010000001.1, on the reverse strand, counting down.
AAACAAGCTTACTACGTTAAATTAATTGAACGGTATCCGGATGCTTCACGCAGCAATATCGATAATTTCCGGATCGGCTCTATCGCCTATTTAGCAGGCGAATACGAAAGAGCAAACTCTATTCTGGAGAAAGTGGCAGATCCGGATGCCTTTTATCAGGGCTCATTGATTACTTTGGGCCATATTGCCGTAGAAACCGGCGATAAGCAACGTGCACGGGATGTGTTCGTGAAAGCGTCCAGGCTGGATTTCGATCAGGCATTGAAATTAGATGGGCTGTTTAATTATGCTAAAATCTTATATGAATTAGACTCCACCCAGGTTGCTCAGGAGGTCCTTCAGAAATATATCGCTCAGAAATATGCGGATCGTAAACCTGATGCTGAAAATACAGAGAATGTGGAAACCCTGTTGGCCGAGGTCTTGTCGGGTACGAGCAATTTCCATGCAGGGGTAGCTATGCTGGAATCGTTCAAAAGCAGGGGGCGGGAAGCCGATATGGTCTACCAAAAGGTAACGTATTACCGCGGACTGGAGTTTTATAATGAGCGCGCTTTCGAAAACAGCATATCCCTGTTCATGCGATCGGAAAAATTCCCAATCGATGCGGAAATGGCGGCGTTGGCCACGTACTGGAAAGCGGAGGCGATGTATGAAGTGCGTAAGTACAGAGAGGCGGTAGAAAACTTTTCCCGGTTCCTTCGGTTGCCCGCCGCCCGAAACACCAATGTATACAATTATGCAAACTATGGCCTTGCTTATGCGGCGTTTCGCAACGACAGCTTTAGCATAGCGGCCGATTATTTTGAACGCTTTTTGGCTGTCGAAGGAAGTTCGCTAGAGGAAAATATGCGTCATGACGTAATTGCCCGTTTGGGTGATTCGTATCTGTCCCTGCGCAATTACGACCGAGCCAACGAATACTACGACCAGCTGATCAACAGCAAAGCTCCTAATCAGGACTATGCGTTGTTCCAGCGCGGTATTATTCAGGGATTGCAGGGCGACAATGAAGCCAAACTCAGCACCCTAAGGTCCGTTATCGAACAATTCCCCGGTTCGAACTATGCAGACGACGTGGCTTTTGAGGTTCCATACACGTATTTCATTACCGAAGATTACGATGCCGCCATCGAAGGGTTGCAACAGATGATCGAACAATACCCCCGCAGCAGCTATGTCCCCCGGGCATTGATGACCATCGGGCTTGTTCAGTACAATAAAGATGAAACTGAAGCCGCGAAGGCCACCTTTCAGCGGGTGGTAGAGAAATATCCCACAACCGAAGAGGCAAAGCAGGCGCTGCGTTCCATTGAAAACATCTATCTGGATCAAGGGGATCCTCGAGTTATATTCAATACGCAACCGGTGCCAATATCGGTGATCTGAGTACTGCGGAGCAGGATAACCTAGCTTTCCAGGTGGCCAATTCCTTGTTTACCAGGGGAGAGTACGGACCGGCTGTGGAAGCGATTAATGCATATTTTGATAAATTCCCAAAACCCGTACAGGAAAAACATGCCCGTTATATCCGCGGGGTGAGTTTGTACCATACCGGGCACCCGAAGGAAGCGCTGCACGACCTAAACATTATCTTGAACGACTGGACGAGCCAGTATACGGAGAAGACCTTGCTAACGGTTGCTGCCTTATACCTGAGCTTGAAGGAATACAACGAGGCCATCGTGCATCTCAAAAAACTGGAGCTCGTTTCAGAATATAGAAAAAACTATGGCTATGCGGTAACTAACCTAATGATTTGTTATTTCGAAATCGGCGACTTCGAGCAGGTGGCCAAGTATGCGAAGTTGATTAAGAATTACGATCGGTCGTCTGAAGAGGACATTGCCAAGGCACACTTATACAGCGCACGGGCCATGCTACAGGAAGGGAAAGTGGAGCCTGCCATGGATGAACTGAATCAGGCGGCGTTGAAGAGCCGAACGGCAGTCGGTGCAGAGGCAAGGTACCGCATAGGGCAACTGCAGTATCAAGACAAAGAATACGACAAAGCACAGGAAACAGCCTTTGATGTGATCAACAACATGGGTGCATATGACTATTGGGTGGCCAAAAGCTTCATTCTGCTTGCGGATGCCTATGCGGGTAAGGGCGATAAGCTCCAAGCGAGGAAGACGTTGGAAAGCGTGATTAAAAACTATGAAGAAGATGATGACGTCATTCCTTCAGCAAAAGAACGTTTACAGAAATTGAAGAATAAGTAACAGAAATATTCTGTTAATAAATATTTTCATTGGCCGGATCTTATAAAGCATTCGGTCGAACCCAAGGTCGTTTGAATAACAAATTGGCGAAGTAGCAGATTCGGTCACTTCGCCAATGCATTGTAACATATAACCGTTTTAAACTTCCTCCAAAGTCTTAATGTCAAACTTTTTCATTTTTAAATAAGCGTCCAGTACTTTCTGCGATTTTTCAGGATCACTCAACAGTTTCGGTAAAACTGTAGGAACTACCTGCCATGACATTCCATATTTATCCTTCAGCCAACCACAATTTCCTTCTTGCCCACCCCCGGATGTCAATTTTTCCCAATAATGGTCAATTTCCTCCTGTGTGTCACAGTCAATAACAAAGGATACGGCTTCATTGAATGTAAAATTTGGTCCGCCATTTAAACCCATAAACTTTTTTCCGTCCAATTCAAACGTTACCACCATCTGATTGTCAGCGGTGATTTTTGAATTTGGAAAAATTGAGCAATAAAACTTAGCTGCCTCTTGTGCTTGCCCGTCAAACCACAAGCACGGATAAATCGGATTTTTCATTTCAAATAAATTTTTAAAGTTTTGATATTGCAAATGTAGGATGCCGCAATACCTCAAAATAGAATGATCCCGACAAAATATCTTATTGCTTACCTAAGTTCAGATACGCTTTAGGTGTTAAATTTGTAAACTCCTTGAATGTTCTTATAAAGTGGCTTTGGTCAGCGTAACCATTATTAAATACGATATCAGTCAGCTGCTTAAACAGTCCGGTATTTAGTTGCTGAAAGGCAGAATTGAACTGGGCTATTCTTCGATATTGATCTGGTGAAATCCCTACCTCCTTTTTAAACATTCTCTGAAAAGTCCGTTCTGTTACAAAAATCTCGTTTTGAGCTTTTGCTAAAATCTGTTTTGAAGGATTTTCAGCAATTAGCTTCGTAGCATAATCAATAAGTTTATTGGAAATTTGTATTTTATTAATAAGACCGAAAATGAAACCATCCAAAATGGTCAACATTGCCTGAATGGATAGGGCATTTAGTAATTTTTCCTGTAGCTCACTCGCTACTTTGTAGTCTACTAAATTTAAGTTAATAGGATTGTCTGTAAATTCTTGGGCAGAAAAGCCAAAAAGGGCCTTTAAAGAAAACGGCTTAAAAAAGTAGGCAATAAGTGTAAAGTTGTCAGAGAATGTGATTTTTTCAGGAAGGACCGTCTGTCCAAAAAGAGTTAAATAATTTTTGGTGTTGTTAATCGTGCCTAACGTATTTTGAAAAAGTAGCGTCGGTTTGCCATTTGCAAAAAGAGGCAGCGAGAAATTGTCTTTAACATCGTAATTTTCAATGATGAGAATTTCGTCAACATATTCGGCAATTTTTTGAGCCGGTTTTAATCTACTTCCTTTCAATTTTCAAACTTTGTTAATGCTTACAATTACGACATTTTATAAAACAGCTTGATATGTAATCTATGTGTGCTGCGGCCCCATGTGATAGAGAAGTACAGTCGACATCATCATGTATCTCAAAGATAAGAAATATGCAAGACCGTCAAAATAAGACGCTTAAAAAATATCTCACCGTTGAGAAATCTGCTAGGAGTGAAGTTAGATCAGTCCTCATAAATCCGGTAATAAAACGTTGATATGTTCCCTACGAAAAAGTCTTCATCAACTCTTCATAAGTAATCTCTCCTAAGGTGAACTTTTCCAGTGCCATATACCTTTTTTCCGCTAAAGTATTCACCCTATTATGACACTTTTCTACTAGTTCTTTTTCATTTGGTAACGGTTCATATATATGTTTGTTTTTAAGATACGCTTCATAGTACCTTATACCAAATATGCGTTGTGACATCGCATCATGATGGATACCGTCCGGGTTGGCTGTAAGTCCTTCAGCAGTTACGTAATAGCAGTTTTTGTTATCCATTGCATATTTTTGCAGTTCTTCATTAATGAGTTTGTATTCTATACACCCTGCTCCAAATGCTACCTTACCCAAGTAATCGCCCAATGCGCCTATAATAAATGGAATACTAGGCGCTGATAACGCTCTTCTTATTTCATCAAATATCCGCGATATTTTCTCACGGTACACCTTGTGTTTTCCATCGTGACTATCACTTTCCCCTTGGTGCCATAATACGCCCGCTAATTCGCTATCTTCCATTGCGAATTTGGCTTCATTGATTGCATGGCGAAATAATGTCCCATCTATCGACCACTCATCAATCGAGCTACCTCCCTCTGCACATGGAATGAGACCAATTTTTTCTCCTTCATGATCGCTACACCATGCCTCTGCAAATGATGCCGACAACCCGACGCCGGCAATTGGTCTGTCAAAATGAATAGGTTCAGTCATCATTTGCCATCTGCCATTTCGCAACATCATAATTCGCTCATTGTAAATCGAAGGTACTTCATGTGTAAATCCACGTCCTGCCATATTCGATTGGCCGATTAGTAAAAATGACTTCATTTCCATCTATTGTATAATATTTAAATGCTAAGCGTGTTGGGCTTCGCATTTCAAGCATAAATTGTTTAAGATTTAACCTGTCTTTATTTTTTTTCTGTGCTTCAATCCAAATTCAAGTAAAGCATCAATTACAGGCAGCGTCTGTAGGGCATGGTCTGTAATAGCATAGGAAACCGTAACAGGTCTTGTGTTATTAACCGTTCTCGTAATCAATAAGTTTTGTTCCAGATGCAGTAATTCTTTCGATAAAATTTTAGGGGAAATCCCTACCACCATTTGCTGCAAGTCTTTAAAACGCATTTCACCGAACGATAAATTTCGAAGAATACAAATTTTCCATTTTCCGCCAAGCAGTTCAATCGCATCCCGCAATGCTAGCATGCTCTCTTTTGAAGGTTCCCTTTCATTACATTGCATATAGTTACTTTCCTAAAGGTAATGAATATCAAATATAAAGTAATTATCCAATAGTTTTGGCGCTGAAAACTTAAAATATAAGAGTTATGAAAATAATAATCGTTGCAAATATCGCTGCAAATGGAAAAGTGTTGGTGTCAGATCACCCGCACCATCAACTACCACAGGAGACGATGGATTTTTATCTGAAGTTGGTCAATCAGATCGGGAACCTGGTTATTGGAGCAAGAACTTTTGAGAACTTTGAGAAGTTTCCCGATCATGTAAAAGCGTTATTCAAAAATGTCGAAATTGTCGTATTAGCTGATAAATCTTTTATTTCATCTACATATCCCGTAGTAAATAAACCTACAGAAGCAATCGACTATTTTTCGAAAAGGGATTTACAGAAATTGCAATCGGGGGAGGAACAGGCACCTTTAATGCTTTCCTAGAGGGTAATTTTGTAACGGATATATATTTTAACATTAGTCCGATAATTACTGCCCACGGTGGTAGTCTCGGCACTGATAATAGCAAACTTAATTTAAGATTTAAGCTAGCCGGTTCCGAGCTCCGTGATAATTCCGTTCAGCTGCATTTGATAAAAAGTTGATTCTCTGATACAAATCTTACATTTTAACGCTGTCAACTTTCGATACTAGATCATTAATATACGTAAAATCCGGTAATCAGTTAAAAGTCTGCCGAAATGCCTGCGGCGATAAATTCGTCTTCTTCTTAAAAAGCGTGCTAAAGGATTGCGCATGCTCAAAGCCCAATGCATAGGCAATTTGGCTGACAGAAAGATTGGTCGTGGAGAGTTTCTCTTTAGCTTTCGCGATCAATTTTTCATGAATATGCTGCTGTGTGTTCTGTCCGGTATGAACCCGAAGCAGGTCGCTCAGGTAGTTTGGCGACAGGTTCATCTGTGCAGCAATATATTGTACCGTAAGCAAACCCTGTACCCCGTTGTTATAATAATCATCGATCAACTGCTCGAACCGGGTCAGCAGCGCTGAATTATTATTTTTGCGGGTCAAAAACTGCCGTTCATAAAAACGGTTGGAATATTTTAGCAGGCTCTCGATATGTGTCAGAATGATCTCCTGCGTATGCTTATCGATATGACGGCACTCCCTCTCAATTTTATGGAAGATCGTGATCAGGTCGTCTTCTTCCTCGGCCGACAGGTGCAGCGCTTCATTAACCGCATAATCAAAAAAACCGTAGTGATGAATGCTGTTCGCCAGCGTATGCCGTAGCAGGAAGTCCGGGTGAAAGATCAGCAGATAACCAGACCCGCATTCCATATTTTGCAGGTCCAGCTGTTGCACCTGGTTAGGTGCGGTAAAACTCAATACGCCTTTATCGTAATCATAATGCTGCTGCCCGTACCTGATCTTGCCTTTGGCGTCGCGTTTGAGCGCCACGCAATAAAAGCGGTTAACGAAACCTTTCCAGATATCGTCTTCCAAAAAAAACACTTTCCGCCAGATTGATCACGCTCACCTGCGGGTGGCGAGGTTCGGGCAATGACAGGAGTCGGTGAAATTCTGATATGGAGTTAATTGCGTTCATACACAAAATTAATCAATTAAACCCATACTGAACTCATCGTAAGGTGCACCCGTATCCGTACCCAAAGGTACGATGCTTTCCAATTGCGAAAGATCCGCCTCCGTCAAGTCAATGGTAGTCGCCGCCAGGTTTTGCTCCAGGTACTTTCTGCGTTTTGTTCCCGGGATCGGTAAAATACCCTTGCTCATGATCCAGGCCAAAGCCAGCTGCGAAGAAGTTACGTTCTTTTCTTCAGCCATGGCTTCAATTGCCTTGACCAATTCAAGATTCTTATTAAACATCTCGCCTTGGAAACGCGGAATCGCTCTGCGGAAATCGTTCTCCGGCAGGTCATCGATGCTTTTGATCTGTCCCGATAAAAAGCCACGGCCCAATGGTGAGTAAGCTACAAACCCGATACCCAGTTCCTTTAATGTCGCTAACACTCCGCGTTCTTCCACCGTTCGTTCAAATAAAGAATACTCGCTTTGTACTGCGGTGATAGGGTGTACGGCATGCGCACGCTTAACCGTTTCAGACGATACTTCCGACAGACCGATATAACCTACTTTACCTTCTTTAACCAGCTCGGCCATGGCTTCCACCGTTTCCTCGATCGGCGTATTTTTATCCAGACGGTGTAGGTAATACAAATCGATGTAACCCGTATCGAGATTCTTCAGCGAACGCTCTAAAGATTTCTTTACATAATCCCTTTTACCATTGATGGCCCAAGTCACTTTATTGTTGTCATCGATCTCCCAGCCAAACTTGGTGGCCAGAATATACTGATCGCGTTTACCGTTGATTGCCTTCGCAATGAGCTGCTCGTTTTTCAGCGGTCCATACAGATCGGCAGTATCCAAGAAATTGCCGCCCAGCTCGAGCGAACGGTGAATCGTCGCGATCGCTTCCTGCTCATCCGCAGGCCCGTACATATGGCCTTCTTCAAAACCCGTCATACCCATACAGCCCAGGCCGACCATCGGCACAACCAAACCCTGGCTGCCCAATGCAATTTGTTTAATTTCCATGATCCAAAGGTCGGTAAACCAACTTGCGCGCGTGTATGCAAATCCCTGAAGCTTGTAAGCAAATCAAGGAATGATTTAGTGAATTCTTTGGAGAAACTGGCCGCGAAAATCCATCATCATTCTGCATACCAGACTGTCTTGTCGAACGACATGCTATTTAACTCAACCATCAATGGGATACTTTTTGAGAGCATCGCTTTCAGACCTAATTACATCCGAAGAGGAATTTTTACTTAAATTTACGGTGGTCTTTTTAGTTTATGCCAAATACCAAAGTTTATATTCCCTGGCTCGATAAAATCAGCGACTTCTACGATACTTTTCGGATCGGGAAGGCTGAGAATAATTTTTTTACGATTATGCGGATGGAAGACCAATCAAAAGATAAGTTATTGTTCATGCCGCTCTTTCGTGGAAATTTTTTTCGGCTTGTCATTTGCAAAACACCGGGGCTCCGATTCCTGTTGCCCGACGAAACCGTAAGTACATCCTCAAACTCTATCTATTTTGCGTATCCAGGCAAGATAGAAAGCTGGCAACGTGTGGAAACCATATATGGCTACCTCATTTGTTTTACGCCGGAATTTGCGGAAATCGACCCACTAGGGCCGAGGTTTGAAAAAGACTTTCCCTTCTTCATGAACGGAGCCAATTCAATTTTAAGGGTATCGCAGGAAGATATGGATGCCGTAGGACGTATAGCCGAAACGTTGCTCAGCGAAATGAAATCCGGTCATGCGGATAATTTTGAAATGATACAACCGCTGTTAAGGGTGCTGCTTATTAGTGTCCGTCGCCTGTACTATAAAGACAAAGAGGCAAAAACAGATTTTCAGTTAAAACAGGCATCCCTTATGATCAGGTTCAGGAAAGTGTTGGATAGTTATTCTATCGATGCACCCAGCAAAAGAAAAGAGCACAAACCAACCGTAAAAAATATTGCAGATGAACTACACCTCACACCCAGTCATTTGAACTTTCTTGTCAAGAAGTATACTGGGCACACCGCGTTGCACCATATCCATGAACAGATATTGCTGGAGGCAAAAAGCCTGTTGACACATACGGATCTTCAGGTATCGGAAATAGCTGACCTGCTACAATTCAATGAAGCACCTTATTTCAACCGGTTTTTTAAGAAAATGACGGGTATCACACCCACGGCTTACCGCGATGATGCCCTTCAACTCATGCGACGCCCACTCTAAAGCCAAAATCGATAAAAAGTCCAATCATCACCTGAATTGGTATAAGCGATATTCTTTTCATCCTCCCGAAATTTGGGCGATTACAATAAAGAAAAGAATGAGCAAATTAAATAAAAGCGGCGAAACAGCCGTACAGGCGTCTATGCTACCAGTCTATATCGTATCACTGGCTACTTTCATTATCATCTTTCAAGGCTTTATGGTCGCACCGCTACTGCCCATGCTTTCCGAGCAGTTCGGTACTACTGTCCGTCACGTCAGTTTTATCGAACCTGCCTACTTACTCGGGTATGGACTGTTCACATTGGTATATGCATCACTTAGCGACCGCTTCGGTAGGTTCCGGATTATCGTATTTAGCCTTTTTATGTTTTGCTTATTTACTTTGTCGACTGCTTTTGTAAACGGAGTCAACCAGATGATTTTCCTAAGGTTATTGACAGGAATTGGTGCTGCAGGTGTTGCTCCTACAACCATTAGTTGGATTGGTGATTCCTATCCTTACGAAAAGCGGGGTCACGCCCTCGGCGTTTTTTTCGGCGCCATGGCAGGCGGTACGGCATTTGGAGCCACCACAGGGGCATTAATTACTTCCCTGATAGGTTGGCAATGGCTTTTTGCGGAAGTTGCATCTATCGGATTGGCTATTTTGGTTCTGATATTGATGCAGCAAAAGAACATCTTCGGAAAAACCAAAGCTGCGGTAAAAAAAAGGGATAATATTATACTGTCTATCCAGAGTACTTTGTCGACCGGAAGGGCCAAGCGGACCTATCTTTATGTAATGTTCAACGGTATGTTCCATAGTGGTGTTTTTGCGTGGTTGGGTTATTTCTTCTATAAGAATTATGGGTTGAACGAATTTCAGATCGGTCTTGCCTTATTAGGTTATGGTATTCCGGGGCTGTTGTTGGGTCCATTGTTGGGCAGGTTAGCTGACCGCTACGGAAGAAATAAGATAATACCTGTGGGCTTAGCGCTAAGCGGTATAACCGTGCTACTACTAAGCCAGAATTTCAGCCTTGCCGCATCTCATGTTTTAGTAGCATTGCTATCTTTAGGATTTGACTTATCCCATCCTTTGTTTGCTGCCATTGTCACTACATTCAGTTCCAAAAAAGGCATTGCTACCGGACTTTTCGCTTTTTCCCTTTTCACAGGTTACGGTCTGGGAAGTCTCGTATTGAGCCTGATCGTCAATATCGGTCTAGATAGCGCATTTCAGCTATTTGGCGCTAGTATTTTGATAGCAGCAGTTTGTTCGATATTTGTTTTTAGAAATGAAAAGTAATAATAACTTTCTTCTCCATTTAAAATCTTGCTTAATGCCCCTAAAAAGCTGAAATGGATAGGAGTTGGAACGTATCTTGAATGATTCCGATTTAAACTATTTGGTAATAATAAGTAAAGAGATAAAAACTGATAATATTATAACTCCTTTCTGATTTTCTCTTTATGCTTTTTACCCCAAACTTCTATTGGCCTTATAATATCGTGAAGCGAAAATGTATAGTCTACAACGGAATATTCGATTTTAACCGGGTATTCGTTCACGAGGGTTCTTTTAATCAAAAAATTATCCTCCAAATGTTTCAACTCTTTCGACAAAACGCGATTTGTAATTTTCGGAATAGAATTAGCTATGTCATTAAAACGCTTGTTACCCTTATAAATAGATAGGATGATTGGTAATTTCCATTTACCACCAATTACATACATTGTATCTTGTACCGCCCTGATATTCTCTTGAAACAGGTTTTCTTCTTCTTTTGTCATAAATTAAGTATCCTTTTGTATATAGGTATCAAATGTATACTTTCTTGCTAATATATTTGCACTATTAACTGTAAAAGATAATTGATAATGATTAGAAAAGATGATAAAGAAATTCTTGTTTCCATGGTGGAAACAATGACAAAATCTACATCAGGATTAGAAAGCACAAAAAATTGGGCAACAAATGCCTTATGGTACGATATCCCACCTTTTGCTTCGCGCGGTATTCAACCTGCTATAAAAAAATTAGATACTACTTTTAGCAACTTTAAATCGTGTAAAATTTCTATTCTTCACACGGACACATTTCTAAGCAAGGATATTGGCATTGTATGCACCATTCAAAAAGCAGAAATTGTACTCGTAAATGATGTTAAGAAGACCTTATTATTCCGAGAAACAGACTGTTTCAAAAAAGACGAAAAGAATGAATGGCTTTTAATTCACCAACACACTTCTGTTCCGAATGGAGGAGATTGGGACGGGAGTATAGTTACAGAATAAAAGTTAATTGAATAATGGTTCCAACCTCACTTATATTGAAATATAAAGATTAATTGGTAAATTCGCTTAAAGGTGATCGTTAGAAACTATGCCCCTTAATACTTTTCCTGAAAATCTGAGCCAGAACAAAGAGCTCTCTATACGTATCGTTTCTCCGGAGTTTGGCCATATATCATCAGAGATGGCGGTTCAATACGGTTCTGCTCAACGGCTACCTTATTATTTCTTTCTTTTCGTGCTGCGCGGGAACAGCCAAGAGGTCATAGACGGGAAAACGGTCGAAGTAGGCGAACATGAGCTTTTTTTTGCGTTACCCCACCAACTTAGGCAACTGCCTACAACCGACCATAGCGCAGACTATTATAAATTGGGGTTTGACGATGAGTGCCTTTCGCGATTGCCGAAAAAGTTCCCTTTTTTGCTCAACCCTCTGAACCGGCAAAAAATCAGTTTTCCACCCGATGCTGCACTTAGACTTCGGAATACGTTTAAGATTTTGAACGAACTGCTACGTACTGCCGACAATGATCCGGAGCTGATTCTGGCTTACCTGAACAGCCTGCTTACAGAAATAAACGCCGCTTATTATGCATTACATAAGAAGCACACGGCAGCGGGTCTTGATAAGTTTTTAGGGTTCAAACTATTTGTAGAAGATAATCTTACTGATCAACCTGCCATCACGGAGATCGCCGATAAGCTGGCCTTAAGCACAGATTGTTTGTATAGAATCGTAAAACAGCATTCCGGCGTTTCACCTAAGGAATTCATCACAGACCGTTTGATCATGGAGGCCAGACGCAGAATGTATAATAACCAAAATACATCGGTAAAGGAACTGGCATTTGAGCTCGGCTTTAATGACCCGAGTTATTTTTCGCGTCTGTTCAAAAAGGTAACAGGTAAAACGATAGCCGCTTTTTACCGGGATTTGTCCTTGTAAAAGCGGTTTTTGTCCGAATCTTACTAGTACATTAGCCGCACTTTTGTCCAAAACGATTTAATTATGGACAAACAATTTGGTAAAATATTGCTAACCGGTGCAACCGGGTTAGTTGGGTCAAGGCTTTTGCCTCGCCTTGTTAAAGCGGGATATGATTGTTTTGCACTGGTACGTGGCAAAGAAGTCGCGACCGGAGTAACGGCTGTGCAAGGCGACTTATTTGATCCGGCGACACTTCAAGAAGCTGTAAAAGACGCCGTAGCTGTTATTCACCTGGCAGCCGTGTTCCGGTCAACGGATATGGACCTGATCTGGAAAAGTAATCTGGAGGGTACGCGCAATCTCATTGATGCCGTAAAGAGCAACGCTCCTGATGCCCGTTTCATATTTGCAAGTACCAGCCATGTTTACGATATAAATAGCCCACACCCCGGTCGGGAGGATGATGCGCTTAACCCGCAACATGCCTATCCGGCTAGCAAAGTTGCTGCGGAAAATGAGTTGAGTGAAAGCGGATTGAATTGGTCTGTTCTGCGCTTCCCATTTGTTTATGGTGATGGTGACGGCCACCTGGAAGAATTACCTAAACATGTGGTTGCTGCAAAATTTCATCCGGCTATGCGGATGAGCACCATCCACCATCGCGATATATACACGGCTATCATCATGGCTTTGCAAGGGATCATGGATGGGCGAGTGGTCAATATCGCAGATGAGGCCCCAACGACATTATACGAGCTCTTGCAGCTTGTTGGCGAAACGATGACTTCATCCGCAGAGCCGTTGATAAACCCTTGGTATCTTCATGCCGATGCCTCGCTCGCCCGTAGCTTGGGCTTTCAACCTTCGATAAGAACCGTTTATCAGGCGGCACAAGAAAACCTGCTCTGACAAATACTTGATCTTCTTTTGGTCGCGCCGGAATTACATCCGTGTTTCACCGGCGCGTAACCTGAGCTATTCGCCATAGAGGATCTACTCATAATTTTTCTTTCAATATTACCCCTATTGGATATTTAGCTCTCCCCCGTTCGAAATGGAAGAGTACAAACTACATCAACAACACTTTCCATGCATCCATTACACGGCCGTTATCTAACAAATGCTTGGCTTTTAAATGCAGACGTGTGGTGCGGTTGTGGCGGTCGGCGGTATCATCAAGCAGTTCTTTCATTTCATCGGTTTTGCGAAAGGCTTCCACCTCCTCATCGGATGGTAGCGTTTTAACAAGCCCCAATAACCCTAAATTGTTCCCGGTTAATACGTTGGAGTTTTTAACCTCTTCAGGAAAAGCATCTACGCCGATACCTATTCCGGCATAATCGATCGGTTTGGCAATTTTAAATAAATTATCGCTGGTTACCCTGCAATACCAATCACCGCCTAAACGAGCCACCAAATCTATTTTATGAGGGTCTATTTTGCCATTTGCATCCAAAATACCTTCATAGATATGCATCCGTTTCACCTCTGCGATAATCAAATTACCTGCTCCTCCATTTTTTCCCAGCGATATCACCTCATTCACTGCACATTCCAATTGAACGGTCGATTCCGCTACCCTGGGCGGCTTTACCGTCTCCGAGGCCAATTCGGTAAACCCCGCTTTCGAAAACTCATTTACTCCTTTTGGATAATCTAAACTGGTTAAATAGGTCTGTTGAACCATATCATAGTTCACCATATTAATCACACATTCAGGTATTTCCAAAACGTTTTCAAGCGTATGCTTAGTGGTATTATCCCGCGCTCTGCTTGTTGGCGAAAAAACGCATATCGGAGGATTGATACTAAATACATTAAAAAAACTAAACGGACTTAAATTAACCTCGCCGTTTTTATTAATAGTGGATGCAAAACATATTGGTCGGGGTGCAATGGCATAGTGCAAATAACCTTGCATTTCCGTCGGTGTTAATGATGACGCATCAAAAGTTTTTAACCTCATTCAAATTTTTATTAGCGTGAGTTCAATCTTCAGAAAATGTACCCTTGGGAACATAGCCGAGATATTCCAGTTCAACATTTTTCGTTATTTTCACCAAAGCCCCATCGTTTAGTAAAAAGAGCTTGTTGCTTACATCCATTATGTTTCGGAAATTGTGATCGCTTACCAAGATTCCCTTCTTATACGGATTACGCGTAAGTAAATCTTGGATTTCCGATTGAAATATCGGTTCAATTCCGGAAAAAGGTTCGTCCAGTAACACAAAAGGATGGTCCATATGCAGTATGGTGGATACTTCCAGGTATTTTAATTCTCCACCGGAAAGATGCCGGATTTTTGAGGAAAGAATCGACTCAATCCTTTTATTTTTTTTGAGGTCTTCAAAACGGTTGCTATTAAGTAAAAACTTCAACAGTTTCCGGACGGTGGCGTCTTTCGGAAAAATGGATGTCTGCGGAATATACCCCACCAATTTCTTTGCAAACGGAGTTTTACATACCTGTCCATTAATTCTGATAAATTTATTGGATGGTTCAAGCGTGCCAAAGATGATTTCAAACAGCGAAGATTTACCGCTGCCGTTCCGACCCAATATCCCAATAATTTCTTCCGAAGAACAACTCAAATAGCAATCCGTTAAGAGTTGCCTATGATTACCAACATGGAGCTGAATAGAGTCAATTTCTAGCTTGTTCATCATAAAAGAAAGCTGAATACAGTATACATAAGTAATGCGATAATGCAGTTTGCGAAAAAGCCAAAGAGTATTAATTGCGTTTTTTTATACCCTAAATTTCTGTACATGTAATATTGGTATTTGTATCTCTCAAAGAAAAATAAGGTAAGCCCGTAAGCAAAAGTAGGAAGTGATATAACGAAAACCCTCAGCGCCAAATTCGGAACTAGATATGCAAATGTCGAAAAGACAAATGCAAAGGAAAAATTCGCAACGAAAACCCGCTTATAAAAGTGTAAAAAAACGTTCATGGTGTTTGTTTTCCAGTTACTCTACTTGAGCTACTCCTTAGGAATCCTTGGTTATATATAAATTCATTTTTATCGTTTTTGAGTGGTATCTGTCAGTCGATACAATATAATGATTACTTTTGATAAAGATACATATCCAATGTAATGTAACTTATAACATCTTTGCGCTTACATTTAATAATTATCAGGTAGCTTTATTCAGAGCCATACGCTTCTTCGACCTACGGGTCAGCATTCGTTAAACATAAAACAATATGTTTTAAAAATACTTGTATCTTGCATTAACAAAGGTCATTACTCAGTTAAGTACTTTAAAATTTGATCCTGATGCATAATAAAGTAATGTTGGTTTTTGGACATGGTCATATTTTAGCAATTGAACCTGCATTAAAAAGGATCATGGAAAAACAATAAGATTCCCTCGTATCGAAGGTTAATGTAGAATTATAAAAATATAGAATGGATAATACCGCTATTATACGCGCATTAGTTGTTGATGTGGAGAAAATAGAACCACTGTTTTCGCTTTACAGAGAATTCTATGGGATGAGGAAGGACAGGTCGGCAGCGATTGAATTTTTAAGAGCGCGCCTCGAAAACGAGGAGTCAACTCTATTTTACGCAAAAAAGGATGGACGAATAATCGGCTTTGTTCAATTATATCCAAGCTTCTCATCCGCATCATTAAAAAAGGTTTTTATTTTAAACGATCTATACGTATTGGAGTCTGAGCGAGGAAAAGGTGTCGCGAAGCTACTGATAGGTAAAGCTATTGAATTCTGTACAGAGCAGAAGTGTGCACGAATTTCATTGAGTACGGCGAAAGACAACCCTGCGCAAAAGCTTTATGAGGAAGTTGGGTTTAAGGAGAGCACCTTTAAATTTTACAATTATAACTTATGAGAATCTAAAACAATTGGACGGGATATGCCCGGAATTTTTATACCCAAATTACCCCTCAAGTTGGACGATTGTTAACTGTAAGTGCTCATCCCATTTACTGCTTTCAGCAGCATATCCTTTTGCCAGTATCATTCTTTCGGATTGAATGGTAATTATATTGCACTGTAAATTTTGATGTTCGGCTCACCCTTTAAGTAAGGTTCCAGAGATGTTAAAACATGTCTATTAAGAAGTCGCTTAACAGGTATTCCCGTTTGTTTTCCTTGGCAAACCCTTGTCTCCTTGCATTATTTTAAGTTTCAATGTTCGGGCGTGGATTTAAAGTTTGCGGGGGCTTGGTAGGTTGGTTCAGCAATTCAGTTGGGGCATAGCCAAAATGTTTCTTAAATGCGTACGAAAAGTGCGACAGGTTTTCAAAGCCTGTTTCGTAACAGACGTCAATCGGGCGCTTCTGTTTTTCCGTAAACTGATAATGCGCCAGTTCCAGCCGCTTTTGCGTGAGCCACCGTTGTGGGGTAGTATGAAACACTTTGCTGAAGTCTCTTTTAAAGGTAGTGAGGCTTCTCCCGGTCAGGTAAGCGAATTTTTCCAGGGGAAGGTTAAACATAAAGTTCTTTTCCATATAGTCGGTCAGATCAATTTTTCCCGGTTCTTCAAAATTGGTCAGTATGTTGTCTATGCTTTTGTCAATCGCCCTCAGGATACTAATGGCCTCCGTAATTTTTAATGACGCGATATGCTCCGGCAGCTCGTTCATTTCAAAATACGGGACCAGGGAAGATAAACAACTTTCCAGCAGCGGATGATTGTTGAAATGATAGATTTTCGGCGGTTCCAAGATTTTGGCAACTCCATTCTGATTGGCATAAAAATCCCTTAATCTCGCTGTGGAAAGATGCATCACGACTGTCTGATGCGGTTTGCCGTCTTTGGGATAATTAATGATGGTTGCGAGCTGGTTTCTTGGAATCAGGAAAATATCACCCTCTCTAAAAATATAAGTCGCATCTGCCAGAACAATTTTTGTTTCGCCCGAAATGAACCAGATCAGCATATGGTGCTCAAACAGAATGTCTGATTTGAAAAACTTATCCTCGTAACAGGAAAGTTTGATATCATCCGTTATGTATTTGGCTTCGTATTGCATAGCTGTTTCTTATTGTAATCCCGTACGGAAAAATTACTGTAAAAGTAAAGAATATCAGTTAATCTACTTTGTTTAAAAGTCCTGTTAAACTTTCGAAGAAAGGCAGACAGATTTATCTTTCAACGTTTTTATTCCCTTTAGTTTGATATTAACTCAGTGGAAAAGAGATGCCGCTGGTTTCTTCGCTCCATTTCCACAGGCGTTTGGCATCAGCCTCGTCCAACGAATAGCGTTTTACGCCCCGAGACGGCCCGCTGTCGGATGCTAACGGTGCAACATCTGCATCCTCACAGTACACACCACCCATATTATCAAGCAAAGGCGTAGTGGCACACCATACCGTTGTGGCAGCACCCTGCGGTATCGTTTTGAGTGAAGCCAAGACTTCGGGCAACATATTACCCTGTTCGTCCACAAAACCCATTTTTACAAATAATTCCAAGGGTGCTTCCCTTCCAAGTTCAGTTCCCGCAATGGAACCCGGATGCAGGCTATATGCCCGTATATTGAAGGCTTTGGCCCGATTGTCCAGTTCAAGCGCGAACAAATTACTGGCCGTTTTGGATTGACCATACGCCTGTAATGTTTCGTATGTACGATGCTGAAAGTTGGGGTCATCAAAATCGAAGGTTCCGAACTGGTGACCGTGGGAAGATACATTGATGACCCTGGCACCATTCGCTTGTTTGAGAGCAGGCCATAGCTTTGCTGTTAACCGGAATTGTGCCAGGTAATTGGTCGCCAGTTGTGATTCAATACCATGGCTGTTGTGGCGAAGCGGTACCCACATAATGCCGGCATTGTTGATGAGCAGATGCAGAGGCCTGCCAGAGTTCAGAAACTTTTGTGCAAAGGCATCAATAGAAGCCGGATTCATCAGGTCCATCGGCTCTATTTCGACATTGGCGATTCCATCCAGGTTACGTTTTGCTTTTTCTACATCTCTTGCCGGTACGATGACAGTTGCCCCGGCCTGTGCCAATGTTTTGGTAGTTTCCTGACCGATACCTGTGTTACCACCTGTTATAACGGCGATTTTTCCTGAAAGGTCAATACCTTTGATGATGTCTGCTGCTGTTGATTCAGCGTTGAAGCCCGAGCCTATTGGCTGTTGCAATGCTCCCTGATAATTGTTTTTTTCCATCTTTTAGAAATTTTATTCGTTATTGATAAAACAAAGGTAAACAGGCAATCAAAATCCGGCTTTGTTCAAACGTCCGAAGTTGCTTTGTTTAAAAGTCCATTGTTTTTGATGGCATATGCAAGAGTAGAATGCTTTTTATACATCTACTTTTTGTTATATAAGATGAAGTCCGAGAAACATTTTCCGACTGAAAGACTGAAACGTTACATCAAATATTTTGTGGTGTCGGAGAATGAATTGGAAAATGAATATAAAGTTTTCCCTTCCTCAGGTTTAGTCATCGGTTTTCAATACAAGGGAAGCACTGGTAATTGCCAACGCAGCAAAAAGTGAAGATCGCGATCGCTACCTAAACCTCTGCCAATAATTGTTGCCCGGCGGCAGACCAAACGTTTCTTTCAATCGCGATGGATTTTAATTGTAATGCGATAACGTTTAGATATCTCAATTTAACGTTAATAAGTGTCTCCTATCGGTGATAAATTGTTTCATTAGTGTAAGCTGTAGCTCTTTATGTGTAAAGTCTGGTAGATTATGTGTAAACTTTTTCATAGGCCTCGGGGATTTTTATATCATTGCAACAAGCATATAGTTGAACCACTTAGAAGGTAAGACTCGATAACCAATGTAACCAATTTCCTAATTATGAAAGGTATGCTGTTAGAAAGGGATATTTTGCTAGATGTTGCATATACACTATTGAAAGAGCTAGATGTCAAAGTGTCTAAATCTACATTTTCAAAAGAGATCAAGAGTCATCCGGATTATCCAAGCCTGTTGTCCATTTCAGATACGTTAAAATATTTTGGTGTTGACAATCTCCCAATACAGGCATCCCCAGCATCATTGGAACCGAATATGCTACCCTGTTTGGTACAGATTCAGCATAAAGAAGGCGACGTTCTTTCCATAGTAAGATCTATCAACGGCAGTAACGTTTCTTATTTGAATCCAACAACACTTCGATATTCATCAAAGTCATTAGAAAGCTTTGCAGATATCTGCTCAAATAATCTGCTTTTAGTTGAGCCTACACTTTCAGCAAAGCAGAACCACGATCGCGAAAGCTTGCTTTCGGATCGACAACGTCACGTGTTAAATACCGTTGCGTTACTTCTTGTTCCTGTATTAACACTACTGCTCACTTTTTATCTTTATACTGAACTAGGAAGTGGAGGATGGCCGTACATAGCCTATAATGTGCTTTTGCTGGTCGGTGCTACAGCCACTATGTTATTGCTTATGTCATCTCTTCACGTAGACACAAGCCTCGTAAAAATGTTTTGCGGAAGCGCAGCATCAACTTCTCCTTGTTCGCAGGTTTCCGGTTCAAAAGGGGCAAAGTTGTTTGGTCATAGTTTAGTACTGTTAGGTGGTACATTCTTTTTAGGAAGTTTATTGTTTTTAATACTCCAAGCTGCATATGCTCCCGTTTCTTACCATTTTCTGTTTTTTTTAAACGTTTTAGTCGTACCTGTCATTGTTTATTCCCTTTATCAACAAGCCTTCGTTCTTAGAAAGTGGTGTGCATTGTGCCTAATCGTACAAAGTGTACTCGTTTTGCAGTTGACGGTCGGCTTTTACGATGGCTGGATACAGCAGATCATTTTTCAAGAGAGTCAGGTTATACTGTCATCCACGTTAATTGTATGTCTTTCATTCGTATACTTGATTTTAAACTTGCTAGTTCCCTATATAGCAACCGTAAAAAAGGAGCAACAGAAACTATTTCGTTTCGAGCGCTTGAAAAAAGATCCGACAATGTTTCAAGATTTGCTGTCCGTTCAGCAACCTATCGTAAACGAAAATAAATTATTAGGCTTTCGATTCGGTTTCCCGGACGCAGAAATAAACATCGTAAAAGTCTGCAACCCATATTGCGATCCTTGTTCGCGGGCGCATGCTATTTTAGACGAAATTATTGATCGTAACGATAACGTCTGTTTACAGATCATTTTTTCTCGTCCAAATAATGACCAACATGCCGATACAATCCGACATTTCTTGTCCCTTTCACGTCAGTACGACCAAAGTGAATTAAAAGCTGCTATTTACGACTGGTACTTAAGTGATCAAAAGGATTTAAGAAGCTTCAAAGAAAAGTACCCATCAATCCATGCTGAAAAATTTGACCACGAAATGGAAAACATGCAACAGTGGTGCGTCGATAATGACATTCGATACACACCAACCATATATATAAATGGGCGAAGGATCCCCTCATTCTATACAGTAGAGGATTTAAAGTATTTTTTGCTATAGTGTTCCTTGCTGATGTTTGCTAGAGATCGTCGGTAGTCTCCAAGGGAGAGTATTGACAAAGGGTTGGTCGACCTTCAAAAAAGTGACCAATATCAATTATTTTTTTAAAAAATCAAAATTATGAAAAAGCTAAGTTTAAAAGCGAAGCAGTTAGGCAACGTGCAGGTACTAACCAGAGAACAATTAAAGAATGTTTTAGGCGGCAAAGCGCTATCAAGCAGTGGCAGCGATTGTCCATCCGGAACTTATCCATGTACATGTAATGGAGTTTCTTACGGCTGTAAATCACTTCAGGGGTGTTGGGATTCTTGCTAGACTCCGACATGTAAAAGCCTTTTTACCGAGAAGGTTTTCACTAATTCATCCTCAATGTAGTCATTAGACCGCATTGAGGATTTCTATGAACTATGATGGTTAATGATTATGAGAAGGCAAAGCGTTTATATCTTGTTATATTTCGTGTTATTTTTTAGTAGCTATTCCTCCGCACAGCAGGCAGTAATTATCGGGAAAAATACCAATGCAAAAGATGGTACAGAAGTGTGGTTCTATCAGTCGATAGATGGTGATCCGGCCAATCAAGCCTTTATGTATGAAAAAGCCGTTTTTCAGAACGGCACCTTCAAAAAAAGTCTACCAATCAACTCACCTATGATGGTGATGATAAATAACAATCCTTATATTCCGAAATTGAGGTTGATCCTAACACCAGGCGATTCGCTGCATATAAATATAACACAAACCGGTGCAAAAAATCAGCCGGTCGTTTCATTTGAAGGTAATAATGCAAAGGGTCAGCAGTATTTTCTAAGTTCCGATCTTTATAACAAAGCCTACATTATTGAACAGAAAATAGCACAAATTTTAGCTGAAGCCAAAGGTAATGATCGCCTAATACTGTCGTTGGAACAATTTAAAAATACGCTGCTTGCTGAACTTTCTACATTAAAGGAAAATAAGGCATGTTCCGAAGATTTCTGTAAACAGGCAACGCGCGAAATTGAGGCCAAATTTTTGTTGACAGTTTCCAATGTAATATCAAACCGAAATCAACCCCATATCAAAGATCATTATCAGATAAAATTATCAGATATCCAGATACAGCAACTATACAAATACCTTTTCACGAAGTACGATCCTTTCAGTGAGCAATATAGAGATGTCTTTATCATCACCCGGACCGAGAATGCAGTTGAGAAATGTCGCCTAATAGACAAGGGCATATTGGAAGGAACAGCAAGGAATACTTTAGGCCTTTGGACAGGTGGCGATAAAGTTAGAGATGCGGCACCTGCCGAGCTGCAGGAGAAAATGCTGGCAACCAATTTGTTGTTCGACGTGAATTTTCAGACTAAAAGTAATGAAGAGATTGTAAATGCCTATCTACGGTTTAAAGAAGCTTTCCCTGCCAGTCCTTACAACAAGATTCTCAACAAGTATTTCGATCAATCAAGTACCGGTCAAATCGGACCCTACACTTTTGGCGAATATAAAGCCAAAGACAATACATTCGAAATTTTGAGTACGGATTCATTAAAAGATTTAGGCGACTTTGTAAAGCAAAATTTTAAAGGAAAACCTGTTTTAATTGATTTTTGGGCTACATGGTGTGCTCCTTGTAAAAAAGAATTTTCCAATGCAAAACTCGTGCAAGATTATAGTAAGAAAAATAACCTTGCGCTGCTATACCTATCTGTCGATTTTCCAAAAAACGGCGATGGCTGGATAAAGGATATTGAACTTTATCAGCTTGAAGGATATCATTACCTGATAACAAACAATTCCTATCCCGTTATATCAAAAATCACTAACCAGCCAGTGATGCCCATACCAAGGTACATGTTGTATAATAAAGATGGCAAGCTGGTCAATAACAATTTGCCTTGGCCGTCCCAGAGCGAGCAGCTTTTTAAAGAAATAGATAAACTGCTTAACGAGTGAACACGAATGATACCATAATATATCTTTCAGCTCAGCCAGATGAATTTTATTTTATCTGGCAATTGGAGATTCAATTGCTGAATTTTAGCGATATGGGCATTCATCCATCTGCAATACATGTGCTTATTGGATACGAGCAAAAAAAAGGGCTGTCTGATGAATTTTCTGCTTTTATAAACGAAAATAGGGATAAAGCCCGTTTTTTATATATCCCGATACCAGGAAGAGAAGGTCTTATCCATCCTCCATTAGACCAAACTTAATCAGGCAGCATTATTTGCGAATTAAAGACCTTGAATCAGCAATTATTTTTTATCACGACTCAGATGTTATTTTCAGAACCTTACCTGATTTCGAGCAATTGAGAAGAGGCGATACCTGGTACGTTTCTGATACTCATACATATTTATCCGTCGAATACATTAAGAAATACGGAGGTGATAGACTATTAAGTGAAATGTGTCAAGTAATGGACATACCCGTTTCTACGATACTTAAAAATAACAAAAATACCGGTGGTGCACAATATCTCCTGAAAAATGTAAAAGCTGATTTTTGGTACACTATTGAAGAAGATACTGAAAATCTTTATTATCATCTCAGTGATTTTAATAACGAAAAGGCCGAAGAGGAATATCTCTTAACAGGTTTAAGACGTAGTGAATTTCACGGGTTACAAGCTTGGTATGCCGACATGTGGGCAATATTATGGCGAGCTTGGTCATTAGATATAACAGTAAAAACACATGATGAGTTGAAATTTTGTTGGGCCGATGATCCCAATGTCCTCTATGAATCAACAAAAATCTTACATTATTCAGGATCCGCTCAAAGGGGCAACGGAAAAAATTTTTCAAAAACTGATTATGCAAATTTTTCACCATGGCATGATTCAAAACTCAATTTTTCTTCAAAAGAAATCGCTTCACATGCTGTGATTAAGTATGTACACCGGGTTCGGGATACCCAAAAAAGAGCAGATCTCAGTGATACAAGTTTCTTAATTCCCATCAGAGCTGACTCGGAAGAAAGATTAGAAAACCTTTATCAAGTATGTAGCTATCTCGATAAGTACTTTAAAACCCATATACTAATTGCGGAGTCCGATTCCATGGCCCGCGTCGATAAATCACTATTACCGTTAGGGTGCCAACTGTTCTTTCTAGAAGATGAGAATCCGATTTTACATAGGACAAGCCTAAATAATTGGTTGATTAAGAAAGCAGATACGCCCATTATAGCAATTTATGATACGGACGCGGTAATACCCATTCAACAAATTTTGGAAAGTGTAAACCGCTTAAGATATGATTTTTGCGATATGGTTTATCCTTATGATGGGACCTTTGTTTTGCTGGATGAATTGTTCAAACAGATGTTCGCTAAAGTTTTGGATCCGTCTTTATTGTCCGTTAACAAAAACAAGTTTGTTGTTGATACGAGGCGTTCATGCGGAGGTGTGGTTTTTCTTAATCGGAATAGCTATATATCGGCCGGATTGGAAAATGAGCATTTCAAAAGCTGGGGCCCTGAAGATCGAGAACGTATGAAGCGGATGGATACGTTGGGTTTCCGAATCGATCGCGTAGGAGGAGCGCTTTATCATCTACCGCATCCCCGATCGGAAAATTCAAAAATGGCCGATGAAGTACAGGAACGATATATGGAGGAGTATTTCAAGATTTGCAACATGGATAAAAACGAACTGAAAGCCTATACAGAAGCATGGCATTGGCGTTAAATAATGTACACATGGAACAAACGATCGGCATAGACAACCAGTTAACCAGTCAACAAAGTGTGCGGTTTTTAGAGTCGCATATCGGGCGAAGTATCCACCATTTTCTTAAAGCTTTCCACTCCAGGGGTGAACAAGACACAAGAAAAGCGTTTGCAATATTAGATGATTTGCCAGATTTGGTATTAAACACTGATAATTTAAACTTTTTAAATGGTTTAGCGGGGATAGGTTGGGGTTTAGAGTGGATTGTTCAAAATTCATTTGCACCCTTCAACACCGATGAAATATTGGAAGACATTGATGATGAATTGTATAAAGCGGTTATTTATGCTCCCAATGAAAACCTTGATATACAACAAGGTTCACTGGGAACAGCGTTGTACTTTCAATTGCGAAATAGCAATATAAACCCAAAAAGTAATAGGTACCGTCAACTCTGTTTTCAGGAATGCTTGGTACTACTTACAGATGACGTTCGATATAAAGTTGATCAACAGATTATGCCGAACACCGGTCTTACGGATTCGGATGTAATAAGGGTGGCGGGCCAGACGCTGATCGTGCTCAGTTTTTTATTGCCAGCTCGTATTAATGTTCACACGATTGAAAAAACACTTTATCGGCTAATAGAGTGGTCAGAATCTATAATCGAAACAGGTCTGCGTGCAGGGCCGGAAAATGCGGATCATCAATCCTTACACTTTCTGTGTTCCTGTGCACACACAGCCGCCATATCGTTAGGATATAAACGTTGGACGGCAAGCTTTGCGTCATTGAACTCCTCGTTAGGTTTTCGTCAGGAACACGACTTAACCCGTTATACCAACTTGGTGTACGGAGGTGCGCTACCTGACTATAACCATCAACCGAGAGTGGTGGAGATGGTAAGCTCGTTAACAAAAGCCGGCCGGAATACTCTTAATCATATTCTTTTAATTTGTTAATTGTACTATGGTGCCAACGGTAATTCATCAAATTGTAGGTGGCGTTAAAAACGATGTCGTTCAGCATTGTCTTGCATCCTGGCAATTGCTCAAACAGTTGGATTTCACAATTAAATATTGGAACGATGATGATCTGATGCAGTTTCTACAATCCGAATTCCCCTTTGCTGTAGAAGCCTTTAAACAAGCCAGAAATTTCGCAGAAGCAGCAGATATTGCGCGGTATTTAATTGTATATCGACACGGCGGTTATTACATAGATTGGGACGTTCAGTTGGTTATTCCGAATGAATTTATTAGGTATCATTTAGCATGTCCAAAGGGTTATTTATTAATTGATCCTGTAAATGATTCATTGGCGTCGGAGTTTTTTTGTGCACCGCCAAGGGAGAATTACCTGCTACAAGTAGCTAAAGATATCGTTTCTGCTTATGAAAGCGGTATGCGTGATCTTATTTCGACCCCCTACTATTCAGGGCCGTACCGGATGCGAGATACCTTAGCAGAAAATTCATCAACCCGTCAGCAGCTAATTCCGGTAAAGGAACTTTTCGAATATGATTACAATGAAATAAGGGAAATGGCGGAAAGACAACCCAGCAAAGCGGCCATCCATTATTGGCTGCATACCTGGCTAGATAATGTAAAATGAATATATAAAGGAAGGCGATGTTAACCTATGTCCAAAAAAATAAAATTCCATCGGCAGTTAGATCAAATGGATTGCGGTCCCATATGCCTGAAAATGGTTGCCGCGTATTTCGGTAAGTCAATAAGCCTTCAGCAATTACGGGATTACTGTCAGATAAATCGAGAAGGCGTGTCAATGTATAGTATAGCAGATGCTGCGGAGAAAATAGGAATTCACACACGCGGCGTATTCTTACCTCTTTCAGAGCTCAAGGAAGCGCCTATGCCGGCTATTATACACTGGGATCAAAATCATTTCGTTGTGCTCTTTAAGCATCGCAAGAGTAATTTTACAGTTGCCGATCCGGGTATGGGTATTATTCGGTATTCCGAGCAAGAGTTTTTGCAGCATTGGGGCCAGGATAAGGGAAATGGCATCGCGCTGCTTTTAGATCCAACACCTGCTTTTTTTAAATCGGAAGAAGAAGAAGAAAAAAAGTCAGGCTTTGGCAAGTT
Source organism: Olivibacter sp. 47 (assembly GCF_030372825.1). NCBI lineage: Bacteria > Pseudomonadati > Bacteroidota > Sphingobacteriia > Sphingobacteriales > Sphingobacteriaceae > Olivibacter > Olivibacter sp. 47. The sequence goes on along the minus strand of NZ_JAUCNR010000001.1, from coordinate 1,098,378 downwards.
TTTCATGTACATGTTTCGGTACAAAAAACTTCTTGCGCAACTCTTTATTGGGTTTTTGGTAGGCAGTTTTTTGCAGATTTTGATACCCTTCCTAACACAATCGATTGTTGACATAGGTATTCCCACGCAAGATATGGCGTTGATTAACCTGTTACTTATTGCCCAATTCGCACTACTAATAGGGCGTACAGGCGTAGATTTTATAAGATCATGGATATTGCTTCATATAAGCACGCGTCTTAACATCTTTGTACTTACAGATTTCTTTAGCAAATTAATGCGCTTGCCTATCAGTTTCTTTGATTCAAAAAAAACAGGCGATATATTACAACGTATTGACGATCAGAAGCGGATAGAAAGTTTCCTTACAGGGCAAACCCTGAATATCGGCTTTTCGATTTTTAATCTGCTGATATTTTCAATGGTGCTGGCATTTTACAACTTGAAAGTCTTTGGAATATTTATTTTAGGCACCGTGTTATACGGTGTATGGATCTATGTGTTTTTAGAAAGGAGAAAGCAGCTCGACTATAAGCGCTTCGATATTTCTGCCAAGACGCAATCCACAACGATACAACTCGTGCAGGGTATGCAAGAGATCAAGCTGAGTGGCACTGAGAAGAAAAAGCGGTGGGATTGGGAACATCTTCAGGCAAAATTATTTCATTTCAATGTGCGTTCGCTAGCCTTAGGGCAATATCAACAAGCGGGCGGGGTCTTTTTCAACGAAGGGAAAAATTTATTGATTATTTATGTCGTAGCAACAGCTGTAATAAGCGGTGATATGTCGCTGGGAGGATTAGTAGCCGTCCAGTATATAATTGGGCAGCTTAGTAGTCCCGTCGAACAATTTTTAAGCTTTGTGCAAAGTTATCAGGATGCAAAGCTTAGCTTGGAAAGACTTAATGATCTTTACGAGCTGGAAGATGAGGAAGGAGAAAGCAAGTTACTTTACAACGAACTGCCAGAGAGTGTGACTATTTCCTTGAAGGGAGTCAGTTTTAGTTATCCGGGAGGCAAACCCGTTTTAACAGATCTAACCCTTTATATACCGCAAGGAAAAACGACGGCCATAGTTGGCGTAAGCGGCAGCGGGAAGACAACACTGGTTAAACTGCTGTTAGGATTCTATCAGTCGTATCATGGCGATATCAAAATAGGTGATATATCACTGGAACAGTTTAACCCAAAATTTTGGAAACTCCAATGTGGTGTTGTGATGCAAGATAGCTTTATATTTTCCGATTCGATAGAAGCAAATATTACGCTTTCTGAAAAGCCAGTTGACAAGAGTTTGTTAAAAAAAGCAATTCAAATGGCTTGTTTAGAAGATTTTGTCCGACTTCTTCCAAACGGATTAAAGACGCAGATTGGCGCAGAAGGAAATGGAATTAGCCAAGGTCAAAAACAGCGAATTTTAATAGCGCGTGCGATCTATAAGCAAGCACCGTTTGTTTTTTTTGACGAGGCTACCAATGCGCTCGATGCAAATAATGAGAAAGCGATTATTGAAAATTTAAATTCCTTTTTCGTGAATCGCACGGTAGTTGTGGTTGCCCATAGGTTGAGCACGGTAAAAACCGCTGATAATATTGTGGTGCTAGACGGTGGAGGTATTGTTGAGCAAGGTACCCACCATCATCTTTTAGGTCTAAAGGGTAAGTACTACGAATTGGTAAGCAATCAATTGGAGCTCGAAAATTAACGTAGTCACATATGCCAACTATTCAAGAATACAACAACGATTTTAGTGAAGAGCTACAAGACATCATCACCGATGTGCCGAGTTGGCTTGTACGGTGGGGGATAAGTATCTTCTTTACCATACTCGTTATTTTTGTAGTCGCAGCTGCATTTATTCCCGCCCCTGATATTTTAAAAGCTACTGCAGTAATTGAGAATAAGCAACCACCACAAGCCGTGGTAGCAGGTAGCAGCGGAAAGTTAGTAAATCTGTTGGTTAGAGAGACTCAGCAGGTCGATAGCGGCTCGGTTCTTGGTTTTTTACAGAGCACCGCTCAACATCGTGATATTCTTGCTTTAAGTGAGAAGATTGATACGATGCTTGCATATGCCGCTTCGAAAGATTTTAAAACATTAGGGACATTTAACTTAGCCAGTGTAAGGCATTTAGGGGAATTACAGGGCAGTTATCAAGTGTTTTTGGAAAAATTCATTAGTTTCAGCGCTTTTCTGGAAAGTGGGTTATTGGCAAAGCAACACCAGTCTATGAAAAACGAAATTCACAATCTAAAGGCTCAAAACCTTCAGGCTTCGAAACAGTTACAGTTACAGGAAGATGATTACCGCCTTCAGAAAGAAAATTATGATGCTTATAAAAAGCTCTTCGACAAAAAGCTTATATCATCGCAAGAATACAGATATGCGGAGAGTCGGCTCATTAACAGCGAAATGCCCGTTCAGCAAACAAGGTCAGCCATTTTAGCTAACCGTTCTCAAATGGAACAGATACAAAGTAAAATGTTAACCTTGGAGAATGAAGTGAATGAGCGAAAAGCAAGTTATCTCAGCGTCATCAATAACTTCAAGAGTGAGCTCGATCAATGGAAACGAAAGTATGTATTAACTGCAAGTATAAGCGGTACGGTTGTTTTTCATAAACGACTGGTGCAAGGGCAATGGCTTACCGCCGACGAGCCTGCTCTTTTTATCGAACCTAATCGTATCAGTGAATATATTGGCCGGTTACATATTGATCAATTTTCCTTGGGAAAGGTAAGAGAAGGACAACGAGTACTGCTCAAAGTTCGCGCATATCCATATCAAGAGTTCGGTCTTCTGCATGGCAGAATAGATTATCTCTCCGATATAAACTTTTCTGATTCGCTATATAGCGCAAAGATCACGCTCATAAATGGCAATAATACGTCCTATAAACGAAAAATTCAGCTAAAAAATGGCTTGATAGCAAATGCAGAAGTTATAACCGAGAAAAGAAATTTACTAAATAAGCTGTTCGATAACGTGTATTCTTTATTCAAGAACAGGTAAAGAAATACGTTAAACAGTTTGCCTTGTGAAGATTTAACACGATATCCAACCGAAATGATAACATCGAGATTATAGGGCTCTATTTTCCGTTTTACCTTTCTATTTCCTTCAAGTTGAACTGTCAAGGATTCCTTGACAGTTGCCACTCTATTTAACTCGCCTTCTTTAAAACAATTATCGATGTGAAGACTTATATGCTGTTTCGTCTGATTAACCAAAAAAAGCTAAGTCGTTTTATCCTCCCGGGGATTTATAGATAGCATACTTTATGCAGGCAAAGTGAGCCGATCGGATTTAATTACAATTAATTTTTGCGATCTTAACCTAGATTAAGATCGAATGAATTTGGTTGCACTACTTTTGCTAAAGAATTAGGGCAAGATTACTTGACATTAACTATCACAAACTTTAAAAATTTAAGAAAAATGAGCACGCTAAAATTAAAAGACGGAACAGAGATTTTTTACAAAGACCAGGGAGAAGGCCCGGTTTTGATGTTTCATCATGGATGGCCATTATCTTCAGACGACTGGGATGCACAGGTGATTTTCTTTTTACAAAAAGGCTATCGTGTAATCGCGCATGACAGAAGAGGTCACGGCCGTTCCAGCCAGAATATTTATGGTCACACTATCGAGCAATACGCTTCTGACGCGGCTGAGCTGGTTGAGTTTTTGGGGTTAAAAGAAGTGGTACACATAGGCCACTCCACAGGTGGCGGTGAAGTAATCCGTTATGTAAACAAGTATGCCAAAGGTAGAGCGAAGAAAGCTGTTTTAATCAGTGCAGTTCCGCCTGTTATGGTAAAAAGTGAATCTAATCCTGATGGTGTCCCAATGGAAGTATTTGACAATATCAGAGAACAGACATTAAATAATAGAAGCCAATTTTATATTGACTTAACTTTCCCTTTCTATGGCTATAACCGTGAAGGTGCAGATATAAAGGAAGGTGTGCAGAGGAACTGGTGGCGGCAAGGAATGATGGGCGGCATCGTTGCCCACTATGATGGAATTAAAGCTTTTTCAGAAACTGATTTTACAGAAGATTTAAAGGCAGTTGATATTCCGGTCTTAGTGTTGCACGGTGAAGATGACCAAATCGTACCAATAGAGAATTCAGCTATAAAATCTGCGAAGCTGCTGAAAAACGGGAAGCTGATTACGTACCCTGGTTTCTCGCACGGAATGCCTACCACAGAGCATCAGACTATTAATAAAGACCTTTTGGAATTTATCCGGTCTTAATCGAACATAATCATTATAGTGGCGGTTTGTTCCAAATTTTCATACCCAAACCAGAATAGAATATGCTTTGCCAACCATTCTGATCTTGGTGCCTTTCCAGCTTGTTTTTACCAAGCTACTGTACTTTCTGGTTGATCGGTATACAGAAAAGAATAAGCAACCGACAAACAACGAATCGTAGCCGTCGGAAGCCCGCAAAATAAGTGGGCTTCCGATTACCTGATCTTCATTTTAGCTCCGGCTATGCCCTTTTTCCCCAGCCGCAGCAAGTTTTGGCCTCTAAAATCATAAAGATATGAATTAGCTCCATTGCCGTCTTTCCGGTTTCCTGCTTCAGCAGATCACTCAGATAGCGTGGAGAAACAAATAGCTGATCAGCCAGAAATGCCACATTCGGAAGCCCGCTTTTTACCATCAGACCCTGATTTAAATATTTTCTCAGCAGATCGTTAAACTTGGACGCTGTCTTCCCGATGACTTGCGCCCTATCAACAAATTGTCTTTTGTAATAGCGCTGCGCATACTTCAGGATAGAGGAAATATGGCTCAAAATAATTTCACGGCTGTATTCGTCCGGATTATTAAAGTATTCTGTCTGGATTTTTGAATGAAGCTCCAATATAATCTGTTCTTCTTTCGGGGAAAGATGCAGCGCCTCTGTAACTTCGTAATCAAAAAAGCTGTATTTCTCGATTTCTTTGAAAAGTTCATGACCATGCAGGTAATCTTCATGGATCATCAGCATATATCCTTTTTCTTCGAATTCAAGATCTTTCATTTCGATGATCTGCCGTGGTTTGGCGAAGAAAAGGCATCCGTTATCGTGATCATAGCTCGTACGTCCGTACATAAAATTGCCGGATTTAATTTTCTTAAAAGCAATTACATAACAGTCGGTCGTAAATTCCCTATTTCCCAATTTACATTCGGACTGACAGCCGATCATACTGAAGAGCGGATGCTGCGGGGCTTCCCATTGATTGCCCAGATGTAATGCTGTAAGGGTTTTATAATGTTGCATCGGTTCAATTTTATCTATGTTAAAAAGATTTTACCAAAGGCAGGATTCATTTAACGTAAAAAAAGGTTGATATGTCCTACTGTATGATCACGATATTGGTGTTGTTAACGATCATCATTCAAGCGATGAGTCATTTCAGCTTCTTCTAATGTCCGTGAGCAGCAATACTGACCTGTTTCCAGTTTTGGATATCTTCAAGCCTTTTGGTATATACATCATTAATGACCTGATAGGCAATTCTACCGAACAATATGCGCTTGGGCGGATTTTCGCTATCGATGATGTTCAAAACCGGCTCAACGGTCGCTTCCGGTTTTCCCCAGGTGTCAGGATTGTCACCGCTCTCTGCAAAAGCTGCGCGCACCGGGTTGTAATCCGTAATCTCCGAAGAAGTCTGAACCGCAGATGCTCCAGCCCAATCTGTTGCAAAACCATTGGGCTCAATTAAAGTGGTTTTAATACCCAAGTGGGCAGTTTCCGAACCGATCGTTTCGATCAAACCCTCTACGGCAAATTTCGAAGCATTATATAATCCCAATAATGGCAGTGTCGTTAGTCCAAGAAAGCTTGAGACCTGAATAATATGACCGCTCTTTTGCTCCCTCATAATAGGCAATACTGCCTGAGCGACCCACAGTGATCCGAAAAAATTGGTTTCCATCTGATCACGGGCCTGCTGCTCGGATGTTTCTTCGGTTGTTCCAAACAAGCCAAAGCCGGCGTTATTAATCACTACATCGATCCGTCCAAAATGGTCCTTGATCTTTTTAACAGCTGAAAAAACATCTTCACGGCTGTTAACATCCAATTTCACTTCTAAAATACTGTCACCGTAAGCAGATTTTAAATCTGCCAGCGCACTGATATTTCTTGCCGACGCGGCAACTTTATCCCCTCTTTTAAGTAAGGCCTCAGCCCATATTTTTCCAAATCCTTTGGAAGCTCCTGTTATAAAAACTATTTTGCTCATTTTTATTTTTCTTGTTTTGTTAACCTATTTATAAAAAGCACCGTATTATCCATGCGCTGCTTCTGAAACATCCTTCCATTCTTTCCACTGCTGAAGTTTTTCACCATAAACCCTTTCTGTTTTGACATATCCCAATTTGCCCAGAAATAGTCTAAGCGGCGGGTTTTCGCTGTCGATCAGTTTCAAGATAGCTGGAACAGTGGCTTTGGGAGTACCATAATCATCCGGTCCAAGTCCCTCAATTTTCCCCAAGCTTTCCCTCAATGGATTATATACATCGAGCGAATCGCCGAATACCGCTGAACTTCCTCCAAATTCAGTTTTGTACCCATTCGGCTCAATCAAAGTTACATGGATACCAAAATCTTTGACCTCACTAGCCAGCGCTTCACTAAGTCCCTCTACCGCAAATTTGGTTGCATTGTAAATACCGAAAGTGGGAAGGCTCCATACACCGAGTACACTTGAAAGCTGGATGATATGTCCGTGGGCCTGTGCTCTCAGGATCGGCAGTGCCGCCTGCGTCACCCATAGTGTTCCGAACAGATTCGCATCGAAAACATCTCTTGCTACTTTTTCCCTCACTTCCTCTACTGCACCGAAAACTCCATAACCTGCATTGTTGATCACCACATCAAGCTGACCGAAATGTTCTTTAGCTTTGTTAACGGTAGCAAATACGGCTTCTCTATCGGTAATATCAAGCTGTAGCGGTAAAAACTGATCACCATACTTTTCTGACAGCGCTGTAAAAGCGTTAGCTCTTCTGGAGGTTGCCGCTACGTTGTCTCCACGTTGCAATAGTGCTTCAGCCCATAGTTTTCCAAATCCCGATGTTGCGCCTGTAATGAAAATTGTCTTTGCCATTTTGTTATTGTTTAGAATTTTATTTGTTATTTTGATAAGACAAAGTTATATCCAGACCAGGCCTTTGCTCTACTCCATATCAGCGGAAGAATAGCACAGATTTACGAAAATGTAATTTTGGATCATTTCAACGAGTAATTTTTTAAAATCAGACACATTGGAAAAGATCAATCATTATAAAAGCATAACCGAACTTCACGAAAGAAGTGGCTTTGAAACTCCAAAACATCCACTTTTAAGCCTGATGACCTGTAAAGAACTTATGACCTATTCGGTCGGAGAAGACAGATTCACAGGTGACTTTTATATGATTGCCCTGAAAAAGATCAAGTCGGGATATGTCCTTTATGGTAAAACAAAATATGACCACAGCAACGGTTCCGCTGTTTTCGTGAAGCCAAGACAGATTATCGAAGTCAGTAACGTCCAGTTTGCAGAAAAGGGTTTTGTTATATTTTTCCATGAGGATTACCTGGCCGGACACATCCTGCATAAACAGATCAAAAACTATGGTTATTTTGAGTATGAGATAAACGAAGCGCTTCACTTATCGCCTGCTGAGGAAGTGATTATGTGGGAGCTATATGAAAAGATAAGGAAAGAATATGACGAAAACTCGGATGAGTTCAGCCGTGAAATTATACTGTCACATATTGATTCCATCCTAAAATATTCATACCGTTTTTATAAAAGACAGTTTTCGGATCGAAGCAACAACGTTTCGGGCGCAACGCTTAAAAGGTTTCAGGCAGTATTACAGACCTATTTTGATAAGAAACTGCACCTAAAAGATGGGTTGCCCACCGTAAACTATCTCGCGGGAGAACTGTTTCTGTCAAGCAGGTATCTGAGCGATCTTCTGAAGCAGGAAACCGGGAAAACCGCGCTGGAGCATGTCCATATCTATCTGGTAACAGAAGCGAAAAATCTATTGTTGGGATCAGACAGCAGCATTTCCGGAATTGCCTATGATCTGGGGTTTGAAAGCCCATCGTATTTTACGCGTCTATTTAAAAAAGTAGCAGGCCTAACGCCGGCTCAATTCAAGGAAGCAAAGAATTAGTTTCAAGGTTTAATATTATATACCAAATCTCTTGTAAATCAGTAATCATATCAACATAATGATTTTACGAGAGAAGTGCCCCCTAAATTTGAAATAAGAACATAAACGGCTAGAATTACAACATCTGTTAGATTTTATTCTTTCCGATCTCGTATCCAACTTTTTTTCTCGGCTTTTCTTCTTTTTCAATAAACTTACTAAGATAACTGAAAAGCACCTCGATTTTTTGGTCCTGTTTTATCATCTGTTCTTCTACCTGTTCTACCCTCAAAAATACATCCTTATGGGCCACTAACAGTTCCCGGATTTTAGTGTATATACGTACGATCTGGATATTGACCTGGATGGCTTGAGGTGGAGGAGATAGAACCGCTGTTTTCGCTTTACATTTTACTTGGTTTTCTTACTCTACTTAAAGTTTCTTTCACTACTCCTAAATATGATGCAATGTGATGAAGAGGAAATCGCTGGACGATTTCCGGATAACACCGTAAGAATCTTTCGTAACGTTGCAAAGCATTTAAGCTTATTGCTGCGTCCAACCTTTTTTGAAATGCGATGTGATTATTTTCGCTCATTTTCCAGAACATACGTTGAATCGCGGGTATTTCCAGAAGTAAATCAAGATCCGACCTCCGAAAGACAAGTAGGTCTGTATCCTCCCATGCCTCAATATAATATGTTGACGGAATACGATGTATAAAGCTTTCGCGATCTGTGATCCACCAGTTTTCAATACATAGTTGGTTAATGCATTCCATACCGTTTTCCGATATGCTAAATTGGCGCACAGCCCCTTTAAGAATAAAGCCCGTATATGCACATATACTTCCCTCTTCGAGGAACAGCTGTTTACGACGGAGTTTTTTAGGTTTCATGATACTGGCAATACGGTCCCTATCAAAAGGTAGAAGTTGAGCATCGCTGTATCGTTCGATATAATCAAAAAGCGGGTCGTACATTCTTCATTAATTTTTGGTATCGTACAAATAGCATGCATACCAAAAATAATAAAAAATTCCGCTTTTCAAAATACAAGTTAACCGGTGTCTTACAGCCTTCTTTCCGATGCATCTATCGGAAGGTCATTCACACTTGCAAATCTTTTTTGCATGAATCCATTCTCATCAAATTCCCAGTTTTCATTGCCGTATGCTCTGAACCACTGGCCCTCGGCATTATGAAATTCATACTCATAACGAACGGCGATCCGGTTATCAGTGAATGCCCACAGCGTTTTCTTTAATTTATAGTCAAGTTCTCTTTTCCACTTTTCAGTTAAAAATTCGATAATCTCCTGCCTGCCATTTATAAAAGTTGATCGATTTCTCCATTTGCTATCCAATGTATAGGCCTGCGCAACTTTTTCCGGGTTTTTAGAGTTCCATGCATCTTCTGCCAATTGAACCTTCTGAAGTGCTGTTTCCAAGGTAAATGGAGGTAAAGGATGTCTTTGTTCCATGATTTAGTGTTTTTAGAGCTAGTTATTAGAATAACGGTACTATTTTCGGATATTGAAATCCCCAATCTTAATTCCCATTCACCTTGAACGTCAGTGAATGGGAAATTATATTCTTAAGCAACACACAAAAGCAATTAAAGATTAACTCGCAAGAACTTTTCGCTCAAGAAAATCATCTATGATAGCCGAAATCTCCTCGCCATGTGACTCTAAAGCAAAGTGCCCGGTGTCAAACAAATGAAATTCGAGTTTCTTAACATCTTTTTTGAAGGCTTCAGCTCCAGCGCCGGGAAAAATATAGTCGTCTTTCCCATAAACAATCAGCATCTCCGGTTGATGATCTCTGAAATATTGTTGCCAACTAGGGTACAATGGTACATTGTTTTGATAGTCATAAAATAAAGCAAGCTGTATCGCACCATTTTCCGGTCTTTCAAGATGTCTTAAATCAATTTCCCAATTGTCCGGCGAGATTACGCTTTGATCAGGAACGTTATGTGTATATTGCCATTTTAAGCCGTTCAGATCATGAAAACCTTTTAACGTGTTTTCTGCCTCTTTGTTGTTCTTATCGGCCCAGTAAGCTTTGATTGGATCCCAGAACGCTTCCAATCCTTCCTCATACGCGCACCCGTTCTGTACAATCAGTGTGTCTATTTTTTCAGGGCTTGCACTGGCAATTCTAAAACCTATTGGTGCACCATAGTCCATCAGATATAGACTATACTTTTGAATTTCAAGCTTTTTTAAAAGAGCTGTAATTATTCTCGCAAAATTGTCAAAGGTATATTCAAACTCTGCCATCGGTGGCTGCTCACTTCTACCATAACCTGGGTAATCCGGAGCAATCAAATGGTATTTGTCGGATAAGGACTGGATAAGATTGCGGTACATATGTGATGATGTAGGATATCCGTGAAGTAATACCAATGTCGGTTTACTTTTATCTCCTGCCTCTCTGTAAAAAATATCTACTCCATTAATATTTTCGGTTTTGAAAGTTGTTTTCATCGTTTAAATTTTTAGTGGTTATTATTTCTTTTCAATGGGTGGCTGTTTAGGAAAATCTATGTCCGTATCCGCAAGAATATTGACATAATTGGTGAAAATGCTCAATGAAACTTGCGCCAATATTTCAACTATTTCCTGATCATTATAGCCTGCTGCTCTAACACTACTTAATGCTTCCTCAGAGACCGCACCCCGGCTGTTTAAAATCTCCTTGCTGAAAGTTAAAGCGGCATTTATTTTTAGATCTGTAGAGGAGGCATGTCGCGCATCCGCAACATCCTGATCTTTGATGCCCATTTTCCCGGCAACAAAACTGTGAGCTGAATTACAATAATTACATCCGTTTCCGTTGGCTACCGTCAACGCGATAAGTTCACCCAATTTACCACCTAAAGATGAGGTGCTAAGCCCACTGCTAAATCCAAGATAACCGCTAAGCACTGCGGGAGAATTCGCCATCGTTCTCATCATATTAGGAACCATACCCATTTTAGCTTTTACAACATCTAGCAGTTCTTTTGTTTTTCCGGTAGCTTCTGCTGGGTCTACCATTATAATACGTGCCATAATTTTTTTAATTTTTGATTTTGTTTATCTAATTTGATAGCACAAAGTTGACCATTATATAAAAGGAGATGTTAGGCGCCCTTTCCCGAAGAGTTATCAATTTTTCCCATCTAAAAAATTGATAGCATTTTCAATTTAAGAGATTGAAAAATGCGATGATTTATGTGGGTTACCGTTGGGGCTGAATCTAATGATAGTTTAGAATACCCATCAGTTTCTGACCCTTGGGACTCGTCCAGTCAATTGCCAATTCTGAAATAATCTGATCAACGGTTGTAATGATAGCTCCTGCCGAGCGCATGCGTGCTAATGCCAATTCGTCCCCATATTTTGTGTATGACGCCGAAGCATCGGCAGAGACCTGAACTTCGTACCCTTCATCAAGCATTTGCAAAACAGGAAACGTAACACAGATTTCTGTCGTTACACCTGCTACAAACAGTTTTTTGCGGCCAAGTGCTTTCACTGCTTTGTTGAAGCCATCGTGATGCATCGCATTGACAATGCCCGGTCGCCTTATACGCGCTGCGAATGCCTCAGGTAAAATTTCCTCAAGTTCTGAAATCAGCGGACCCTGAACATTTTCTTCCATACTAGATGTCAATACAACCGGAAGATTAAGTGCAGCAGCAATCTTAGCTAATTTTATGGCGTTTTGTTTAACAAGATTGATGTCATGTGAATGAGTCCAGCCCATTGTCCCCACCTGATGATCAATTAACAATATCGCTGAATTCTCCGGATTAAAAGCTTTTGTGTGCATAATGTTTTGTTTTAAATAGTTAATCCCATTACCAACCAGACGGTCGTTTAATGACACAAATTTGCCTCGTTCTTTACCCGCTCAACGATGACTTTTGCTAAAAAAAAGTATTGACAAATGTCAATCTTTTTAATTGGAATATAGATGAACTTAGCGAACAGATAAGACAATATAAACAGTGATAAGAGAACGGTACGAATGATTTGATGAGCTGTTGGTATAATCATTATATAAATCTAGTGGCACTGACGGAGATGAATACCGGAGGAGATCAGGAACAAAAACAGATTTTAATTAGAAGGAAATATTGCCAACACGACGGGAATTGATGCCTAACAACAATCTTTCTTTATGCTGCAACTTTGAGTTAAAATAAAACAAAATACAAAAATATAGTATGAAAAGAATAGCAATAAACGGATTCGGGCGTATAGGACGTGCCGCACTTAAGATAGCCGCTGAAACTGCGGATCTGGAGGTAGTTGCCATAAATGACTTGATGAGTATTGATAATGCGGCATACTTGCTCAAATATGACAGCAATTACGGGAAATACGATAAAGAGGTACGCGTTGAAGGTAATAACATATTAGTCGACGGCAAGGCCATAGCTTACCACAGTATCCGGGACATTGAGCAATTGCCCTGGAAGGCTGTACAGGCAGATGTGGTAATTGAAAGTACCGGGATCTTTACGAACAATGCGGATGCTCAAAAGCATCTGACCGCAGGTGCGAGCTACGTAGTAATTTCGGGTCCGACTAAAGATACACCTACCGTTGTGCACGGAGTGAATACGGAAGATGGGAAGGTGTCTGTATTTTCGTGTGCCAGCTGTACGACTAACAGCATAAGTCCGGTAATTGAAATCCTGGGGCGGCGACTTGGCATAAAAAAGGCGATCTTGAATACAACACACGGTTATACCGCTTCGCAGGCGCTGGTTGATGCACCTTCCAAACGGGAGCCGCGGATGGGTAGGGCTGCAGGGATTAACCTCGCACCAGCTGCAACCGGAGCAGCAATCGCGACTACGAAGGCTTTACCTCAATATGCAGGTAAATTTGATGGGATTGCCGTAAGGGTTCCCGTTCCGGTCGGTTCCATATCAGACATTACTTTTATTGCAGCGCGGGCTAACGATGTGGAGGAGATCAACAGGATTCTTACCGAAGAGTCCGAAACCGAAAGATATAATCAGGTAGTGGCCGTTACATCCGAACCTCTTGTCTCCACAGACATTATCAAAAGTCCGTTCGCAGCCACCATTGACCTGGAGATGACGCGCGTGGTTGATGGTGATCTCGTTAAGGTGATGGCTTGGTACGATAATGAGTGGGGTTTTACCAGTCAGATGATCAGGCAGATACAGTCTATTTAAATACTGAACCATCCTGAAAGCCCTTCTTTCATGTTTTATCTGGCGCAGGGCGTCTTGTGCTGAAAGACGTGGTTATGATGGCTGCGGGACTGGTTGTTGCTTCTGATAGTGCGAAGCGCTTAAATTTTATAAATCAAAATAAACATTAACAGAAAAATGAAAAAAATATCGACTGCCCCGCTGGAAGCAACTTACCTGGGAGGTCCTACGGTAGTGCTGGAAATAGGTGGTTTGCGGTTAATGACCGATCCAACGCTTGATCCTGCAGGCACGGAATTCGTCCTGAACGAGCGGATGAGTGAAAAGAAATATTCCGGACCCGCTGCTTTTCCGGAGACTCCCATAGATATCGTTCTTTTAAGTCACGACCAGCATTTCGATAACCTAGATGGAAGCGGGCGGAATTTTTTGAAAGAAGTACAGACTACGCTAACGACCAAAGTAGGCGCTGAGCGGTTGAAAGGAACGGCAATCGGTCTTGATCCGGGTGAGTATCGCATGTACGACGCGCCCAACGGTGATAGGATTAAGATCACGGCGACACCGGCACGTCATGGCCCTGCGGGTATCGAATCAATTACGGGGGATGTGATCGGTTTTCATCTGTCAGTCAGTGGCGACAATGACTTTGAGCTGTACATCACCGGTGACACCGTTTACTACAACGAAATCGAAAAGCTCGGACAGCATATCAATCCTAGGTATATTTTCATTTTTGCCGGAGCAGCGAGACCGCGCGGTCCTTTCAATGTTACCATGGGTACCAATGATGCAATCGATACCGCCCATATATTTCCGCAGGCAACTTTGATTCCTTTGCATGCAGAAGGATGGTCACACTATACCGAAAATACCTCAAGCTTAACAGAAGCTTTCCGTATTCTCGGTATTGAGCACCAACTGCAAATATTGGAAGCGGGGGTTGTTACCGCACTTCCTATTAATAAGGATTCGATTGCTAATTAGCATTTGACACTAAAGTACCGCATGTATGAGCATCAGCGACCAAGCCATTAAGTCCAAGATGTAAATATGATGATGGGCAATTGCCGTACTCAATTAATGGTAATATTATCCATGTTTTTCACAGAATCATCCATTTGTTGAGCGCACAAAGCCTGCTACTTTTGTTCGTTCATTTCCTTCAGTGGTTAGAACCAATAGTAAACGATAATCCAAAAATTAAATTTAACCCATGGCCGAGGTCATTTCAGAGGATCGGGGTGTGCATAAAAAAACAGAATGTTTTCTTGTATCGAATGAAAGATATTACAATTATTCCCTAGTACTATGTTGTGTTTTCGTATTTTCTTAAACTTAGCCTTCTGTCTTATTTTTTTTTCCATCCGGTGCGACGCGGAGCCACTCACAGTATGGTATACCCAACCGGCTCAGCAATGGGAAGAAGCCATTCCGTTGGGTAATGGAAAGATCGGCATGATGCCCGATGGTGGAATACGCGAAGAAACCATTGTATTGAATGATATCACGCTATGGTCCGGTAGCCTGCAAGATGCCAATAATTACGAAGCAAATAACTACCTTTCCCAAATACGGAAACTATTGCGCGAAGGGAAAATGATGAGGCACAGAAGCTGGTAGATGCTCATTTTATCTGCCGGGGGCCTGGGTCCGGCGGGAAGCAGTGGGGATGTTTTCAAACGATGGGCACCTTGCACCTAGCATACGACTACGGAGAACCGGCAACGAATGAACCGATTGATTACCGGCGCCAGCTTGACCTAAATGACGCACGCTCGGCTACGGCATTTTCCCTGGCAGGCACACAGTATTCACGGGAGTATTTTACCAGCTTTGGCGATGACGTAGGTGTAATCAGGCTTCGAGCCGACCGATCAGGGAAAATCAACGTCCGTATCACAATCGACCGGCCCGAGCGGGCAACTGCCCAAACGGTACGCAATGAACTTCAATTGGTGGGACAGTTGGACGATGGGGTGGATGGACAAGGCATGCGGTTTATTACACGCATACAAGCAAAGACAACGGGTGGCAACATAGAAGTGACGGAAAATGCACTGATTATCCGGCAAGCCGACGCTGCCGAAATCTATCTGACCACAGCAACAGATTTCAACAACGTTGATTACTTGACTGCTTCCTCGCATACACTTTCCGAGGCAATGCACAAAACCTATGACTTGCAATTGCAGCAGCATACCACGAACTACCAAAAGCTTTTCAACCGATTGGATATCCGGATAGGAGAACCCACTACCGACGGACTGCCTACCGACCAGCGGTTAGCCCGGTTTGCCGAAAACGCCGATGCCGATCCGCAAATGGCAGCCTTATTTTTTCAATTCGGACGCTACCTGAGTATTAGCAGTACGCGGGTCGGGTTGTTGCCGCCCAATTTGCAGGGACTTTGGGCCAACCAGATACAAACACCCTGGAATGGTGACTACCACCTCGACGTCAATGTGCAGATGAACCACTGGCATCTTGGCCCCGCCAACCTAAGTGAACTTGATTTTCCCTTGGTTGAATTGGTAGCTAAACTGGTGGAGCCCGGAACCCGAACCGCTAAAGCCTACTATGCGGCAGACGGATGGGTGGCGCATGTTATTACCAATATTTGGGGATACACGGAGCCCGGCGAAAGCGCCTCCTGGGGAGTGGCTAATGCGGGATCGGGGTGGTTATGCAATAATCTTTGGGAACACTATGCTTTTACCAAGGATACAGCGTACCTGCGTCGCATCTATCCCGTTCTCAAGGGGTCTGCTCAATTTTACAATAGTGCGCTCATGGAAGATCCAAAATCGGGTTGGTTAGTAACCGGCCCCTCGGTATCGCCCGAGAATGCGTTTTATCTTCCAAACGGCAACCATGCCAATGTCTGCATGGGGCCAACGATCGATAATCAGATTACGCGCGAACTGTTTACGCATGTGCTGACCGCTGCGGAACTGTTTGGCATCGATCCCGCCTTCCAAGATACCCTACGGAATAAGTTAAAACACTTGGCCCCCTCCGGCCGGATCGGCTCGGACGGACGGATATTGGAATGGCTGGAAGAATACAAGGAAGTTGACTCGCAGCACCGGCATATTTCCCACCTATATGGCGTATTCCCGGCCGATCTCATCTCGCCTTATAAAACTCCTGAATTGGCCGAAGCTGCAAAAAAGTCGCTCAATGTACGGGGAGATGATGGTCCAAGCTGGGCCATTGCTTATAAACAGATTTTCTGGGCCCGCCTGTTGGATGGTAACCGGGCTTATAAATTGTTCAAGCAATTACTGACACTTACCCGGGAAACGCACGTCAACTACGGTGCAGGCGGCGGCACCTATCCGAGTTTGTTTACAGCGGGCCCTCCCATGCAGATCGATGGTAATTTCGGTGGCACTGCCGCAATCGCAGAGATGTTGCTGCAAAGCCATAACGGAATAATTGACTTACTGCCGGCCCTTCCCGATGCATGGAAAGGAAGCGGGGAAATAAGGGGTCTAAAGGCCCGTGGCAACTTTACGGTAGACTTCGAGTGGAAAGACGGAAAGGTAACTCATTACCACATTACTTCACCGAATCCTACACGCGTAAAAGTAAAAGTAAACGGCGAGATCAACGAAATAGTTAGTAGTGTACGTTCCTAAAATAATAGAAGATAATCATTGCTCATCAGTATGTCGTGTCACCAATCGATACCATACCTCATAGTATCCGTTTAAAAGTTGATTCCGAGTTTGTGACTTTGGGATATCGTTATATCTTTGAAAAGAAAAAGTATGCTTTTTGTCAATAATACGAACGAATGCATCGGCGTGCATGAGCTGGATAAAGAAAACATTAATCTCGTTTTCGATGTAAAAGAAACGGATATGACCTTTATCTGGAACACGGGCGAGGTTATGAACCTTACCATCGACCGAATCCCCTACCAACTGAAAAAGCATCAGATTATTTTCCTTACCGAATTTCACAAGATTGATGCCATTGACTTGGAATCTGCGCGAATGGTACGGTTCAATCAGCCGTTTTACTGTATAGTAAACCATGATAACGAGGTGGGTAGCAAGGGATTTCTTTTCTTCGGCGCTTCGGGTGTTCCCATCGTCTCTGTCGATGAAAGAAACTTGAGGGATTTTGAAATCTCCTGGGAAATGTTCTCTTCGGAAATCCGTAAAAGCGACCTATTACAGCAGGACATGCTGCAGGCCATCCTTAAACGTATGCTGATCTTATCCGCTCGCATTTTGACCCATTCCACAAACTTTCATAAGCTGGAGAAAAATCAGAGCGACATTGTCCGGGAGTTCAACTATCTGGTTGAAAGGCATTTTGCTGAGCACCATGATGTTGCCTATTATGCCTCCAGGCTTAACAAATCTCCCAAAACACTATCAAACCTATTTTCCATTGTTTCCAACCGTAGTCCACTCAATATTATTCATGATCGTATCATGATCCATGCCAGACGACAGATTAATTATTCGAATCGATCGATAAAGGAAATTGCCTATGAGCTCGGCTATGAGGACGTCCAAACATTCAGCCGTTTCTTTAAAAGTAGGGAAGGAATGTCTCCTGTGCAGTACCGCGAGAAATCCGAACGGGCAACAGCCTAAAAGGAAAAATTGTTTACACTAAAGGAATTTCTGCCTAACATCGCCATTTGTTTATGATGGATCTTTGGAGTATGAAACATGAAGCTTTCATATAGTACAGAATCATCATAACAAATTAATATGAATTACCCAAAGCTTGCATTTACCGATGTCGTTAAAACCCTCCAGGAAAAACTGGGCAGCAGAACGGCTTATAAGCGCGTCGAGAAAATGACTTATGTAGATGGGTTGACACCTATTGAAATTCAGTTTCTCGGTCAATTGGATAGCTTCTATATGGCATCCTTCGGGGATAATGGTTACCCTTACATTCAGCACCGAGGGGGGCCGAAAGGTTTTGTAAAGGTAATTGATGATCAAACGATCGGTCTGATCGATTTCACAGGAAATAGGCAATACATTTCCCTAGGAAATATTACCATGAACCCCAAGGTATCCCTGATTTTTGTATCCTATCCAATGCGGGCAAGGTTGAAGATGTATGCCGAGGCTGAAATCGTTGAGATCGATGATAGGCCGGAGCTGTTCGATTTTCTCAAACCCGAAGACTATAAATTCAGGCCCGAACGTATCTTATTGTTCCACATCAAGGCCTATGACTGGAATTGCCCACAACACATCACTCCGAAATATAGCCTGTCGGAAATTGACGAAATAACAGCGCCCAAGGACAGACAGATCGGGGAACTCAAGCAGGAGGTGGAGCGATTAAAACAGCAGTTGGCGGAAATAAAACCAATCACCTGATTTCAGGCGCCTATGCTGATTCACAGAAAAGAGGAAACGAATAGTAAATCAGTAATCATATCAACTTACGGCTTCCCATAAAAAATGAACAGAACCGATTATATTCGTTTCCGAAGCACAGTAGGCTAGGAGAGGGAAATTTCTCAATATTTACAAATCGTGACATGACATCTATTTTATAACTTAGTAGAACTAAACTGAAACTATTAGCTAAAATCAAAATGCTAACAAAAATTGAGGTTAAAGGATGGCACTCACAACGCGCAATAGTCACTGTCCAACTTCAGACACCGGGTGTTCGCATTCGAACACTTTCCGATAGCTAAAATCATTGCAGATGGTATTTGAAGTTGATTTTCGACAGCCGGCAATATTCTTGAGCTTTTTCAAAAAACTGCCTGATAATGATAAGGAATTATTGCAAGACTGCGCTAAGAAGCCTAAACCGCAATAGAGGCTATACCCTGACTAACGTACTGGGCCTGACACTGGGAATTGCCTGTAAGGTCTTCATCTTCTCTCTTGTTAAATATCACCTGAGTGTTGACGCTTTTCACGCAAAAAAAAATAGGATATACCGTATCGTTACGGAAAACCGCCTTGAGCAAACTGTATATAGTCCGGGTGGTCCGCCACCGCTAGGGAGGGCTTTCAGAGAAGATTATACATTTGGAGAAAAAGTTGCCCGAATCTATGTAAAAAGGGAACGATTAATCTCTCTTCCGCACTCCTCTGATAATCAAAAATTTTTGGAAGAAGACGGTGTCGCTTTTGCCGAGCCGGATTTTTTCCATATCCTGGACTTCCCGTTAGTGAAGGGTGATAAAAATACCGTTTTAACGAATCCGAATACAGCCCTGATTACCGAACGGGTAGCAAAAAAATATTTCGGCGACACAGACCCTATGGGAAAGATCATCCGTTTAGATAATAAGCTAAACTTCCGCATCGACGGTATTCTGCGAGATCTCCCGGAAAATACGGATCGAAGGCAGGAGATCTATCTGTCATACGGCAACCTGAAAGATTACAATCCATGGGCAGGCAATGACAACAACTGGCTCAGTTATGCCGACGAATTGCAAAGTTTCGTATTATTGAAACCAGGCGTCCTGCCTGCCACCGTCAATCAGGCTTTTCATGATTTTTCAAGTAAGTATTACGACGGAAACTATGTTAAAGAATGGCGGTTCCGTCTCCAACCTCTTTCGGATATTCACTTCAATCCGGACTTCGATGGAAAGATAACTAAGCAAAGCCTTTGGGCGTTGTCTCTTATTGCGGTTTTTCTCATTATAACTGCATCGGTAAATTTTGTTAACCTGGCTACCGCTCAAGCATTGAACCGCGCAAAAGAGATCGGCATCCGGAAAACATTGGGTAGCTTCCGAAAACAACTTTTCTGGCAATTTATGGTCGAAACGGCTCTCATTGTCTTCATAGCTATAGTGTTGGCATTCATGGTGTTATACTGGGCCTTGCCCTTACTCAGATCGGTATTTGAAGTGCCTGTTATGAGCATCTTTTTCTACGATTATTATCTGCTGATATTTTTGCCGCTACTTTTTCTTCTGATTACTTTCCTTTCGGGAGCATATCCGGGTCTTGTTCTGGCGGGTTTCCAGCCTGTGTTGGCGCTCAAAGGAAAAATATCCGAGCGTCATACAGGAGGCTTTTCACTGCGAAGGGGATTGGTCGTGACACAGTTTACGATTTCTCAGCTCCTCATCATCGGTACGTTGGTTATAGCACATCAGATAAACTTTACCCGGCAGACCGATATGGGATTTACCAAGGACGCTATCGTGACATTGCCGCTGCCAACCAGCGACAAATCAACTGTAAGTACGCTCCGTTCCGAGTTCTCCAGACTGGCGGGGGTTGAAAGGGTGAGTTTTTGCACACAAGCTCCGGCCAGCGAGAGTGGCAACAGCTTCGAAATTGTATATGACACCCGCACCGAAAAGGAAAATTACGACGTCGTCTTCAAAGGAGGAGATGAGCAGTATTTATCCACTTTCGGACTGGAATTGTTGGCGGGGCGTAATCTGCATTCTTCGGATACTGTACGTGAGTACCTTATTAATGAAACCTTGGCGAAAAAATTAGGCGTGTCCAATGACGGAGTGATCGGAAAGAACGCCATTATTAACGATACGAAAGGTACTATTGTTGGCGTAGTAAAGGACTTTCATAATCAATCGTTCCATACAGGCATTGACCCACTCTGCATAACAACACAAGGTGACTGGTACAATCGGATTGCTGTAAAGATCAACCCTTCTAATCTGCGACGTACGTTGGAAGCGATTGCTCCGGTTTGGAAAGTGACCTTTCCAAATCATGTATATGAATATGACTTCTTGGATGATCAGATTGCACGGTTTTACGAGCAGGACTATAGGATACTGCGCTTAGTCCAGACCTTCGCCGGCATTGCGATAATAATAGGGTGTCTAGGTTTGTACGGCCTTGTCTCTTTTATGATCACTCAGAAAACCAAAGAAGTTGGTGTACGCAAAGTGCTGGGAGCTAGTATAAGAAACATCCTATGGCTGTACGGAAGAGAGTTTGTCCGGCTACTGCTTATTGCTTTTCTGATCGCAACACCCGTGGCCTGGTGGATAATGAATAGCTGGCTGGAAAACTTTGTTTACCGGATTAATATTGGCGCCGGCATCTTCATAATGGCTATTGCGATCACGCTGGTCATAGCAATGTTGACCGTTGGGTACCGATCCTTGAAAGCTGCTCTGATGAACCCGGTCAAGTCTCTAAAGACAGAATGATAATGTGATAAGCTAAAGACACACGAGGCGGTAGTACGTAATGATTTTACGAGAGAAGTACCCCCTAAATTTGAAATATTTTCCGATCGAATAGAAATTACGTCGGCAGGAACATTGCCGGAAGGTTTAAGTGTCGCAGAGTCTTTTGATGGTGTATCCATTCCGAGAAATCGGGAACTTATGCGAGTTTATCGGGATCTGGAATTGGTAGAACAACTTGGATCGGGTGTGCCTAAGATTTTAGAAAGTTCAAAGTATCCCCCCAAGTTGAGCGATTGTTGGCTGTATTTACTAAGGAACATAAACGGCAAGAATTACAACATCTGTTAGGTTTATCAGATAGGAAACTTCACTAAAAACTATTTAAGTCCAGCAATCGAGGCAGGATTTGTAGCGTTGTCAAATCCAGATAACCCTACAAGTAGTGAGCAACGGTATACATTGACGGCTCTGGGAAAACGGGTGGTAAATCAGTAATCCTATCAACTTACGGAAATCGTAAAAACCCAAAGCAGAACCGATTATATTCGGTTAGAAACATGATTGTTTTCGACAACCAACTACAAAACAAAGCTAATTTTTTTAGTAATTTAAAATCTGTTTTGCTATATTTGTAAATGACCTAAATATCAAAGCATGACAAAAAACAACTTAGACAAACCTACTGTTGGTCGATATATTGACCCCGGGAGCGACTTCGGATTTAAATTTTTGTTTGGAAGACCTGCCCATCAGGATATATTGATCCCCTTTTTGAATGAATTGATCGGAAGCAGTAAACGTATCAAAAGCCTTGTATATGGCCCCACAGAATATTTGGGCGAAACAGCCGATCAGAAGAAAGTTATTTTTGATCTTCGATGTACAGGTGATAACGGAGAAGAAATCATTGTGGAAATGCAGCGTATGAACCACGATAACTTTAAAGAGCGGGTTATGTTCAGTACTTCGCGGCTTATAAGCAGCCAGTATCCCAAAGGAGTTGAATACTGGAACTTTGAACTGCCGGAAGTGATTTTCATAGGCATATTGGAGTTTAGGATGGATGATACGGAACGGGAACGATATTTGAAGAGTATCTCCTTGATAGACAAAGATTCGGGAAGAATTTTTTACAGTAAATTGAGCTATATATTCCTAGAACTCCCTAACTTTGTCAAAAAGGACGAGGAAATAAAATCGGATAAGGATAGGTGGTTCTGGCTATTGAATAACCTAAGTAAGGCGGATAAGATCCCAACGTTCATGAACAAACGGATATTTCAACGAATTTTTAAAATAGCAGAAGTGTCCAATTTAACAAAGGAGGAAAGAATGGCATACGAAGCAAGTTTGCAGGACAAGTGGTTATGGAACAGCGCGATGTCGCTTGCTGAGAAAAAGGCTGCTGAAAAAGCAGCTGAAAAGGAGCGTAAAAAAGCAGACCAAGAGAAATTGGCCTCTGCACAGTCTTTAAAAAACGCAGGTGTAGCCAACCACGTCATTGCTGAAAGTCTAAAACTGCCCTTGGCGGTAGTAGAGAAGTTGTAGGTTTTACAACTGATATAATTGTTTAAAAAAGCCATCTCCTAGATGGCTTTTTTTACACACTTTCCCTTCCTTTACGCTGTAAAAAACAAAACAGAACCGATTAAACTTTTTTGATTTGACGTGTTGATTCTTGTTCTGCTACGATTCCTTTCTTCCTAAAAGTAACAACAGCATAATGTTTTAGTAATAATTAAGCAGTTTCTTTGGTAAATCAACTACCACCTATGACGGCTAATTGTACTGTAAGACCATTTGTGAAAGGGGGATATTAAGTGAGATTGCCCGGATCGGATAAAGTTCTTTTTACATGACTTTAAGAAAGATAGCATTAAATCTGCTTTTGGCTTTATTGTCACCCATCGTATTGCATGTGGGCGCTTTACAAGGTGTTTTCAAAGCGCTGATATCGGGTAAATATGAAACGAACGGACAACGGTTCGCATCATTTTATGAATACTTAACTTCTATTTATGACTATGGGGTCTTTTTTCTACTTTATTTTGTTTGCTTGATTTTCCTTTTATTGCCTTTCCAATTGATCAAAGATTACGAGCGGAAAGCGGGTAGAAATTATACCTTTTACAGGAAATTTCTTACGCTGTTCGTATTGTTTATGTTCTACATTGTTATGCTGGGTTGTTTTGTACTGAATCTATTTGTGACAGATCCCTGGTATGTCAATTTGCTCTATCCCTGTTTGGCAGCTTTATTTAGTGTTGTATTTACGTCACTCACTTACTTTTTTATAGATCGGTATGAGCAAGACTACACGATCCCGAAAAAGGCTTAAACTACAAGCGGGCGACAATTTTGGAATTACAACGGAAATAATAACCTCCGAATTGTAATAGTCTACATGATAGCGTCTAATACGGCTGTTGCAAATTTTGCGATAACTAAACCTTTATCAATTAGCTTTCATTGAAAACATTATTTATATGCTTATCAATAGTTTAACACCCTGACAAGAAAGCAGCTAATTGGTTGACAGGATGGGGGAGAAGAAATCTTCTCAATTTTACAAACTTTGTGAAATATCATTTAATTTATAACCTAGTGGAACTAAACTGGAACTCCTCACGGACCTTTCTATCGTGAACTATTACGCTGAGACGTTGAAGCTGACCTGTCAATGCCCTTTCAAATAAATATTCTCAATCCGATTGGCGACCTCTCCCACAGTAAAACCTTCATCCAGGTTGGAAAGTATGATAATTGAAAATTTCAGGGTAGGATAACGGATCATGTAAGTTGAAAAGCCTGATGTACCGCCGGAATGGGAAACCCGTTTCTGACCGTATTTTTCGTCGATATACCATCCATATCCGTATGCTGTGTGGTCATTTTCCCAGGATTTAATTGTAAACATCTCGTCTATTGTTTCAGATTTTACCAATTTAGAAGTATATAAAGCCTGATCCCATTTAAAAAGGTCACTTACGGAAGAGTAAACGCCGCCATCGCCCAGAACATAACTGTATAGACTTTGATCGCTCATCACCAGGCTATCGCCTTTTTTGTCGTAGCCATAGGCACGGTTCCGAATGCTGTCGCCCATGACGTTAAGGGTACTATTGGTCATTCCCAGTGGTTTAAAAATGCGCTGTTTTATGAATTCATCATACGGCATCCCGGATACTTTTTCTACAATAAGACTAAGTAGAGAATAAGCAGTGTTACTGTATTCGAACCGTTGCCCCGGTTTAAAAGCAGCCGTATCCTGTTGTTCTACTAAATTGAGCACATCCCAGTCGGTAAGCGGTTTGGTGGTTCCCGGCGGAATGAGGTCGCCGTAATTCGGTAAGCCGGCTGTATGGGTCAGCATATGGCGTATTGTTATCTGATTCCCATATATACGAATCTTTGGAAAGAATTTATGCAGAGGGTCATCCAGTGAAAGCTTGCGCTCATCCCGTAGTATCATTACAGCCATAGCAGTGAATGGCTTGCTCAGGGAAGCGAGGCGATAATTCGTATGCGGAGTAGCGGGTACTTTATGAGCGGCATCTGCAAAGCCGAAAGATCGGTTATAAATGATTTGGCTGTC
This sequence comes from Olivibacter sp. 47, assembly GCF_030372825.1. Classification (NCBI taxonomy): domain Bacteria; kingdom Pseudomonadati; phylum Bacteroidota; class Sphingobacteriia; order Sphingobacteriales; family Sphingobacteriaceae; genus Olivibacter; species Olivibacter sp. 47. Next base: position 1,073,306 of record NZ_JAUCNR010000001.1, on the reverse strand, counting down.
TTTGATCACCATTACGCTCACACCGGCCATGTTATTGATATCATACCCCTTGAACAAACCACTAATAGCAGCTGAGCGATCATCCGATTGAGCAAGTGCTGAACATACTAAATGAATCACCGATAAAACAAATAGGATTAACCTTTTCATGGTATTTCTTTTAGTTATCCTTTGACAAGAAGTTTGCCAAACACGGGAATTCCGATTGCATAGACATGTTAAGCTCTCTATACCAATCGGTTGCTGTTCAGATACGGACACTCTTGTCTGATTCCGAACAATCGATCGTTCTTTAGGAAATAGTTTTCCATAGAAGCCTAAAAATAAAGCCAATTAAGTTTGTTTCTGGCATATAGTAGAATGCGAAGGATGGTGTTTTTCAGTATTTCACATATTTTGTAGAGGGACTACTGTTAATATTCAAGTCGTCATGTAATTGATTTGTAAAAGAAGGAAAATAAGGTATAAAAACGTTATTTTGCCGTTTTAACAGCATCTTATGAAATATAGTTTACCAACACGCTTATTGATATCAGCCCTCTTTATATTTATTTCCTTTCATGCGCTCGCGCAACCTCCAAAAGAAGTACTTCGCAGTCAGATAAAGGGAATTATCGCGACGGGAAACGCAGAAGTAGGCGTTTCTATTCTAGGTATTGAAGACAATGATACCCTGAGCGTTAACGGTTACAAACACTATCCTATGATCAGTGTTTTCAAATTTCAAATTGCGTTGACAGTTTTAAACAAGGTTGACAAAGGTGAACTATCACTAAATCAAAAAATCTTTATAAAAAAAGACGAATTGCTCAAAGAAACATGGAGTCCGTTCAGGAAAAAATATCCGGAGGGAAATGTCTATATAACCCTAAAGGAATCGTTACAATGGATGGTTTCCCACAGCGATAACAATATCTGTGACATTTTGATAAGACTTGTAGGAGGAGTACATGCTATTGACACCTTCATTGCCAGTCCCAACTTCGTTATTAAAAACAACGAAGAAGAAATGCACCGAAATTGGGATGCCCAATATGTAAATACAATAACGCCAAATTTTTCTACGCAGCAGTTGAAGCAGTTTTACGAAGGAAGAATTTTAACTAAATCATCAACCGAATTCCTGTATAAAACTATGGTAGAAACGGTTGTTGGGCCGAACCGTATAAAAGGAAAACTACCTGCAAATGCAGAAGTTGCGCATAGACCGGGCAGCTCTTTTACCAATGAACAAGGATTAACGGCTGCAGTTAATGATGTAGGGATTATACAATTACCCAACGGAAAACATTTTGCAATTGCAGTGTTTGTGTATAACACAACGGAAAAATACAAAACTGCGGAGGATATGATTGCCTCCATCGCCAAAGCAACCTGGGATTATTATACTGCTAAATGATAGTAAGCTTGTAGGAAAGCAGAGATTGTGTTCTTAAATTTTTACATATTTTGCAATACATCATTTAATTTATAAATTAGTGTTAATAAACCAGGCAGATAGCAAAGAAAGAATAAACCTAAAACCCATGATTTAAACAATCTATGCAGTTAATAATTACAGACGATCATTATCTGGAGACTTATAAACGAATGACGAAAAGATGGTGGTATGAACGAAACAAAGGATGGTTGTTTTTGTCGGCAACTGTTACAGTGTATAGCTTGGCGCAAATAATAGGCGCCAACCAAGAAGATGGCCTTTCTAATGATTATTGCCTTTTCCTTTTAGATGTCCGCTTTTGGTATTTTATGATGTTTTCGGCATTATTGGTGATAGCATGGTGGTTTTATAAGCTAAACGCTTCTTTGAGAGGGATACCATTTATGCGGGAGTTCGAAAGGCAGGTTGGAAAAACGAGCATGGTTTATGATTTAGATGAAAAGAGAGTCCGTATAAGTTATGGGCATTTGGTGAATGAATGTGGCTTGCAAATGTTTCAGAGTTTACAATTTTACAAGGGGTATTTGATTTTTATGAGTAGTTATTATCCTTTGATCCCGGTTTGGATTCCTGTGCGTAAAGAAAATAAAAAGGAGCTAGAGAATCTTGCAGAAGTAATTCAGAAAAAATTTAAAATAAAAATGATTAAATGAAAGGTGTTGTAATCACGTAACAGGTAAGGTTATTTGAAGAGAAAATTTCTGCATTGCTTTTTATAATAAATCAATTTCCTATCATTTCCTAGCTAGATATGCAAAAATGCATGATTATCACCGATATTGCGATTTGGGTATACGGTGCAGGTCACATCTCTCGATTACAGAAGCTGATCCAGTTTCTAACTAAGTATAGCTTCGTTACTGTGGTATACTTGGGCCGGGAGCCACTTCGCTCTATAGAACGTTTTCTTCCTCCCAGGGTGAACATTGTTTTCTTGGAAAATAGCTCTAGGGAGGATAAAAAAAGGAATATCGATTTTATCGGGCGATTGTTTTCCTTCGAACAATATAAGGTTTGTTTTTTCGAGTATATTCACCATGCCCGCTATCTCGCCTCTGTTCCCGACGAAGTTATCACTATTTTAGACACTCACGATATCATAAGTGAGAGAAACAGGAGCTTTAACAGTTTGCAGTATGCAAACTGGGATTATAATTTATCACGAGAAAGAGAGTTTAAGATTTATCGACTTTTTGATTACGTTATATTGATATCAAAAAAAGACTACGATACAGTAACCGAAGCTATTGGTGCTGAAAGACTGATCTTAGCGCCCCATCCAGCAACTCCTAGATATCAGAGCCTTCGTAGCAGACCGTCGGCAATTGGGTTTATCGCAAGCGATTATCTGCCAAACGTTGATTCAATAAGTTGGTTTTTGCGAAAAGTGTGGCCTTTGATTCCACCGTCTATAGGAGTAAAATTGCATATTTTTGGTGCGGTAGGTAGAAAAATTGCCCCGTCCCTGTTGTCCGTATTTGACAACGTAATCTTGGAAGGCTTTAAAGATAACTTAACAGAGGTCTATAAGAATATGGATGTTATTATAAACCCTGTTAGAATCGGTTCTGGATTAAAAATTAAAAATATAGAAGCCCTAGCAAACGGATTGCCTCTGATAACCACTACTCATGGTGCAAGTGGTCTGGAAAAGGGTATAAACAACTCCTTTTTAATAGCGGATGATCCTGACACATTTGCTGAATCTCTTCTTATGCTCATTAATGACAATGAGTTGAGGCATCGACTCGGCAAGAATGCATACCAATGGGTGGCAGATGAATTTAGCGATGAAGTTTGCTTTAAGAAAATTGGAGATTTATTGTCTGCATAACCAAGATACTTCAAAATACATCTCCGCCCAATAGTAAAAAAAGAACTCGACCAACAGTAAAATCCTTTCCTTTTTATGACCAGGAAATTTTTGTCTAACTGTATATTTGCCTAAATTTATATCAAAATAACAAAGTGTCATGAATCAAGACTTAATGCTACGTTTATTTCGTTCAATCGAAGGAGAACCACAGGACGATATCGTTAAGGTGGCTAACGTTATTATTGATTCTGAACGCAAGAAAGGGCATGAGAAATTAGCAGATCGGTTAGATGCTATATTGAAACGGAATATACATACTGGGCAATCGCTAAAGGGAGAGCTGAAAAATATTTTCGGCGGTTCGGTAAATATACCTAATGATAAGCGCAAGAATATACCCTTGGCGGTTGAGGTGCCAAGGGAACATCTTCGACATGATATGATTTTGCCCAAAGAGGTAGAGCAGAAGATTCATCGAATAGAGAAAGAATATATTGCGCGCGAGCGTCTTGCGCATTTTGGACTTAAACCCAAAAAGAGAATCCTGTTGCATGGAGCTCCGGGCTGTGGAAAAAGTATGAGTGCCGAGCGTATCGCTTGGAATATAGGTTTACCGTTTTTAAAGGTACGATTTGAGGCTATTATTTCTTCCTATTTGGGAGAGTCAGCAAGTAACCTGAAAAGCCTGTTTGATGCGATACAGCATTATCCCTGTGTACTATTATTGGATGAATTTGACTTTATTGCAAAATCACGTGATGGTAAACAGGACGTGGGTGAGATGCACAGGGTAGTAAATATTCTACTGAACGTATTGGAAGATTATGATGGGCCGGGAATTATCATTGCTACCACCAACTTACAGGGTATCTTAGATAAGGCACTGTTCCGTCGTTTCGACGATATTATTGAGATGCCCAAGCCGGGCAAAGAGGAGATCAAACGCATCCTTCAATCTACATTAGCTTCAATAGAAGTAGCCAAAAAGATGAACTGGACTAAGCTTGCAGAACAAATGGAAGGTTTCTCAGCGGCACTTATTGTTAAGATAGCTACTGATGCTGCCAAATTTGCAATCATACAAGGGCAACATATAATCGAAGAGAGACATTTTTATGAATCATTAAAAGAAAACCAATTATATAATATGTAGTATTTCTACCAAAACCAATAACCTATGCCTGAATTTTCACACTTGCCGCCACTACCACCGATACCTTGGATGGTTTTATAAATAGATCGCAATTACTCAAAAAGGTTAAAAATATAACACATTAGGGAATTGAGTGGTACTGTATACGTTTCTTGCAGAAAAATCTATCTTTGCTATAGAGGAAATAATAGAGAGTATGGTGTCTCATGTTGTTTTAGTTAAAGAATAAAAATTATGTTCAATATAAGCCTCTTTGAACCAAGTTTAAATGGTATATCTTTCAATATCATTAATGTTACGTATCAACCTAGCTCTAAACAAGTACGTGCGACTTCTGTCCATGAAAATGATGAACGATTAGAGGTGCCTGAGATAAAAGGAAGTCAGGACTTCAAAACACTTCTAAGTGGAAGTCAGATAGAACTGGTCAGAAAATTAAAAAGTGATCTAGACGTCTATCTTTTAATTTCAAAAGAGCAATCTCTCGGTAGTGAATGGCATTTGGTAATGCCTATCATTCGTCAAAGGAGTTCGGGGAAAATATATGAATTTTCGGACGCTACATTTGCTTTACAAGGATCTGGTGGTGGCCTTGGAAACATGAAATCTTTACTCTACAACTTAAGCAGTGTTGAGCAGAAAGGCTTTAATATCACAATCTCGCCAAAATTAATAGGCAATGATATTCTGGAAAAATTTCTATACGTAGATAATGAACTGACGTTAGATTTTGTGCTTAAAAATTCTGTCGATTTACTTACTTACCGAAAGGGCATATTTGAAAGAATATACTCACAATATGAAGAATTGATAAATTTCTACAACTTGGAACATTGCTTTTAACCTAATATAATATAGCCTTACCTATTAACTAAGAATACGAACCACTAACATGAGCGCAAACCAAACCGATTTTCGAAAAGCTTTAAATCCTGCATATAAAAAATTCAAACCCCTGAAAAAGGATGTGGATGATTTTGTTGAAAAGCTGGAGCAGTGCATTGAGACTATTAAGTTCATCGATCAGAAAGGTGAAAGCGAAGAGCATTTAAAGTCACCGATTAGAAAATTTTTGGAAGCGACTTTCTACAATCAGCATGAGATCAATACGAAAGGTCGTATTGACCTCGCAATTTATCTAGGCCGCGATGCAAAAAGCGATATCGGTGTAGTCATAGAAGCAAAACGCCCAAGTAACAAGGCTGAATTCCCAACCAACGCAAACTTAAATAAGAAGGCTCTTCAAGAACTATTATTGTATTACTTGAGAGAGCGGGTAGACCACAAAAACAATAATATCAAGCATCTTATCATAACAAATGGATTGGAGTGGTTTCTATTCAAAGGAGAGGATTTCTACAACGCTTTTTACAAGAACAAAAATCTAATCAAAGAATACGAGCGTTTTAGAGACAGGTTAAAAGACACCTCAAAAAATGAACTTTTCTTCAGTGAGATAGCATCTCCCAATATTGAAACTGTTAAAAATGAACTGCCTTATGTTTATATAGATTTCCGTACAAAAGATGTTGCCAAGCATAGTTCCAAAGAATTAGTAAACATCTATAAACTATTTTCCGACGTTCACCTAATGGGTAAGAGTTTCGGTAATGACAGCAATTACCTTAACAAAGAGTTTTATAACGAACTATTGCATATTATCGGTCTGGAAGAAGTCAAAGAAAACTCTAAAAGGATTATTCAGCGTAAGCAAAACAGAGATCGTGATTACGGTTCCCTGATGGAGAACACTATCTTCACTCTTGAGGATAGAGATTATCTTAGTAATGTAAAGCATATACCGAACGACTCAAACAAAGCTTTCACAGCAGGATTAGAGTTGTGTTTGACGTGGGTCAATCGAATATTATTCTTAAAGCTTCTCGAGTCTCAATTATTAAGTTATAATCTACAAACACCTGCCTATAAATTTCTAAATATCGACTTTATTAATGGCTTTGATGAGCTAAACGACCTGTTTTTCTCCGCTTTAGCCAAGCCACTAGGTGAGCGTCATGCGCGGTATGCGGACAAATTTAAACATATTCCATATCTCAATAGTAGTCTATTTGAGCGCAGCTATATTGAGCAGATCACCTTTGATATTACATCGCTAAAAGATGAGGTAATGGATGTATATGCGGCTACAATATTGAAAGACAGCAACAGCCGTAGACTAAAAGGCAAGATCAATACCTTAGAATATCTTTTCAAATTTCTTGATGCCTACGATTTTTCAGCTGAAGCGGGTACGGAAACAGACCATACTCATGAAAGCAAAAGGTTGATAAATGCTTCTGTGCTTGGGTTGATATTTGAAAAAATTAATGGTTATAAAGATGGATCTTTCTATACTCCCGGTGTCATTACCATGTTTATGTGTCGAGAGACCCTGAGGAAAGTGGTAGTCGAAAAGTTTCAAGCTCTAGAGAATCAGCAAATTGATGACTTTGAAGATCTTAAATCTTACTGCGCTCGCTTCTTTAAGAACCAAGATGTAAAACGGTTTAACGAAATCATCAACTCTATCAGAGTGTGCGATCCCGCGGTGGGCTCTGGGCATTTTTTGGTTTCTGCTCTTAATGAATTAATTGCTATAAAAAGCGAATTAGGGATCCTAGTGGACGAGCATGGCCATCGTCTACCGTGTGATATCCAGATTGAAAACGATGAACTTTATATTTCGGACGCCCATGGAGATTTGTTTGAATATCGTAGGAATGATCCAAATAGCCTGCGTATACAGAAAACGATTTTTCACGAGAAGCAAACCATTATCGAGAATTGTCTCTTTGGCGTAGACATTAATCCCAATTCCGTAAATATATGCCGCTTGCGCCTATGGATTGAGCTTCTAAAGAATGCATATTATACCGACGAAGGGGAGCTGCAAACACTGCCTAATATTGATATTAATATCAAGCATGGTAATTCGTTAATTCATCGTTTTTCTCTAGAGGACAGTCTCAAATCGGCGTTTAAGAATAAAGAAGTCAGTTATACTATTGAAGACTATAAGCAAGCAGTTAACGACTACAAAAAAACGAACTCTAAAAGTAAGAAAAGGGAAATCCAAAACATCATTGACACCATAAAAAGCAATTTCAAATCAACCCTTGATAGAAAGATCAAAGAGGCTGTACAGAAAGCCATGGGAGCATATGAACAAGAAAGCCAACGTCAACAAAATCTATTGCAATTTGGTGAGAAACTAAGGCAGGCGGACAAGGACGAGTTAAAGAAGTTAAAAAGCAAGGCCGACAAAGAAATTAAGAAGAGGAACGAGATACTGGATAATGCTAATTTTAAAAATGCGTTCGAATGGCGTTTTGAGTTTCCGGAGGTATTGGACGGCGAAGGCAATTTTGTCGGTTTTGACGCGTTGATCGGTAATCCACCATATATACAATTACAGAAAATGGGCACCGAGAGCGATGTTCTTCAAAAAATGAACTATGATACCTATGCCAAAACAGGCGATATCTATAGCCTATTTTATGAACAAGGACTCTATATTTTACGACCAAAAGGTTTGTTGACATTTATAACATCCAATAAATGGATGCGTGCAGCGTACGGAGAAAGTCTAAGAAGGTTTTTAGCAGAGAAAACAGATCCACTAATTTTGATAGATTTTGGTGGTACGCAGATTTTTGATACAGCAACAGTCGATACCAATATTTTGATGTTTGCTAACGATAAAAATAGACAACAAACGGAGACTTGTATTATCAAAGAAAAGGTGTTAAATAATTTGAGCGTTTATTTTAGACAACACCTAACCATTGCAGAATTTACAACTAATGACAGCTGGGTCATACTTTCGTCTATAGAAAGGAGTATTAAAGAGAAAATAGAACGGATAGGCACTCCACTCAAAGATTGGGATATCCAAATTAACTATGGTATAAAAACTGGCTTTAATGATGCGTTTATCATAGATGGTGTTAAGCGTAAAGAATTAATAGAACAGGACCCAAAAAGTGATGAAATTATACGACCTATTTTACGCGGCAGAGATATAAAAAAGTATGGATATGATTTTGCGGATCTATGGCTAATAAACGTCCATAACGGCATCAAAGAAAAAGGCATAACACCCATCAAAATAGACGATTACCCTGCTATAAAAAAGCATTTGGATAATTTCTACCCACAACTGGCAAAGCGGACTGACAAAGGCGATACTCCATACAATCTTCGCAACTGTGCTTATATGGAGGATTTTTTTAGACAAAAAATAGTATGGGGAAACTTATCGCTTTCGGCCGCCTTTTCTGCAACTCCAAGTGGAATGTTTCTAAATGCGCCGTGCTCGATAATCGTTCCATATAACGCATATTTACTGGCAATCCTTAATTCCAAACTGGGGGATTGGTATATTCGACAGAAGGGAGTAACAAGAAATGGAGGTTACTTTGAATATAAACCAATGTTTGTCGAACAACTTCCTGTTCGGATCCTATCTGCAAAGGATCAAGAAACTTTTTCTGCTTTAGTTTCTTCGCCAACTTTAGAAAATAGAAACGAAATAGACGCGGCAATTTACGAATTATATAATCTATCAATCGAGGAAATCAAATTCATTGAAAGTGCTAGTTAAAAGATTTTCTTTATATACGTTTACGAAATGACGTTCTTCAATCGTTAAACCGACAATATCTGACCATAAATCATTTAAGCTGTCTTCCATATCTTCGTGTGATAGGTGCTCCATTTTGTTGCGGAGCAAAGATGCTGCTACATCGTTCGGCTTAGGCACAAAAGTTTCATCCAGATATGCTTTTTTATATCGAAAGCCAGTTGAATCAAATTGTGGGCCAGTATAGAATTTAGAAAATGCAAAAAAACCTAAGTTTGATGTAAGAAAAAGAAAAATTAAATCAATATCCTCCCCAGTTATCATAAAATTAGTCGCTTCGATGAAAAAATTGTCGTTATCCAAGTGGAAATACGGATATTCTCTTAGTAGCGTCTTATCCCGAGGCATTCGCATAATGTCGGGATACACTATTTTCTGTCTAAAAAAATCCTCCCAATAATTTGCTCCCCACCTTTGTAACGCGTACCATTCATAACGAACTCCCGTCTCAGATTTGTTCCGGTTAGAGAGCTCCGATTTAAACTTTAATAAATGTCTATATACTGCAGGATATTGATTTTCAAATGCTTCTTCAGCTTGTTGGGATGCACCAGTTATACTTGGATCTTTGTGTAATGGGAAATGCCAAGGAATAAATAAAAGATACAAATCAGCAAACTCGTAAGAATATCTCTTAATATCACGTCCTCTTAATAAGGGTCGTATAATTTCGGCAGATTTTGGATCTTCTTCAATAAGTTCATCTCGCTTATTTTTGTCGATGATAAAAGCCTCGTTATATCCGGTAAGAATTCCACGATAGATGTTGATATTCCAATCCCTTAATGGTGTTCCGACTGCTTCAATTTTGGCTTTGATACGCTGTTCTATTTCGCTTAAGATTACCCAACTAGAATCTCCTGAAAAGGCGCAGATCGAAGCTGATTGTCTAAAATAAACGCTCGTTTTTGTGTCATAAAAATAGCAATGTTTTATTTTAGACAATATCCGTTTAATTTAAACCATTATTGTATAACATATTTTAACAGATTCAACTATGATGATTTACGGTTACATCCGAGTCAGTACAGACAAACAAACAGTAGAAAACCAACGATTTGAGATTAATGATTTTTGCGATAGAAATAGCACTGTCGTCAATAAGTGGATAGAAGAGACAATATCTGGAGCTAGGAGTGTGGAAGAGCGAAAGCTTGGTCGTTTATTAAAACGAATGAAAAAAGGTGATGTACTTATTTGTTCCGAGCTGTCCAGATTAGGAAGGAATCTACTGATGATCATGGGGGTACTAAACGAGTGTATGAACCGCGATATCCGTGTCTGGACAATAAAAGATAACTACCGCTTAGGTAGCGATATAAACTCTAAAGTTTTAGCTTTTGCTTTCGGCCTCTCCGCAGAGATTGAAAGAAATTTGATTTCCCAACGCACTAAAGAGGCCTTGGCTAGAAAGCGCGCAGAAGGAGTTACACTAGGACGCCCCCACGGCAGTAAATCGTCTAAAATGAAGCTCACGGGCCAGGAAAAGAAAATTAAAGAGCTATTGGATAAACAAGTGTCTTTCTCTGCAATCGGTAGAATTCTAGGGGTACACCGCCTAACCGTTAGCAATTTTGTGAAAAGCAATCCAGATATCGTGAGCGATAAACTTTTTAGCTAAGTTCATAGTGCATTCAATCTATTGAAAATGGATTGGATGCACCATAAGATTCAAGTTCAAGTATAAAGCACGACTACCGTTAATATTTACGGTTATTTGGCCTAGCATGTGTCGAAGTTTTTAATATTTCTTCTAAATTCGTTAAATTGCCAATGATATAATAAATTCGGAAACTAAGCCTAAATGCTGCCACTTAGAATATCCATAGAATCTATTCGTAGAGTAATTGATACCAATGGCAGTCGGCCTGTAGTAGTCTTGGTAGACGATTTAGAAGATTATGCATGTAAATACGACGCCAGCAGCAAGTTAATCAGTGAATACATAGCTCATTGTTTTTTACGTATTTGGGAATTACCAATATTAGATGCCGCCATTGTACAGATCCTTCCCGAACATGTGGGTACAAGCATACTTTCAAATCGCACACAATTACATCATTTCAATAAACCCTGTTTCGGTTTGCGGTATAATAACTTAGCAACAGACGCCTCCAATCTGTTAGTAGGGTTAAAGTCAGATTACAATGAGTTGCAGAAATTTCAAAATAGATATGACCTCTTAAAAATCGGTTTATTTGATCTTTGGGTTGCCAATACAGATAGAAGTGTCAATAATTATAACCTTTTGATGAATTCAAATAAAGGCTATTATGAAATAACACCCATTGACCATTCCGACATTTTTGATGGATGTAGGTTAGGGCAGGATCTTGCCCAATTGACTGAGTATGATAGTATATTGTCTTCCGATTTGGCGAAGACTTTGTTATATAACAATAAAAAATTGCAGAAGAGACACTGTTACTGTTGAATAACTTTCCTAACTTTGTAACTGCCTGTAACAATGCACTACCTGAAATAGTAGCTGGTATCCCTGATGACTGGTGTAGTGATAAGGGAACTTTGCACGAACAAATAAAAAGTAGTATTATTGATAATGCTACGTGGATAGCGGATACAAAAGCGAACTTTAAAGAACTGGTAGCAGAGTATATAATAAAAAGATGAGCGCGTTTTACTCCATATTGTACTGTACTATTCGCCCCAATCAAGGCGAACGGATTAGTATTGGCCTTTTTATGGCTGATGGTGAAAGGTGCTTCTTTTCTTTTTCGAAGGAGAAACTAAATATCTTAAAAGAGTTAATTCCGGGAGATGCTTTTTCGCTTTTAAAGTCAAATCTGCGAGCTATCAGTGAGCTAGCAAATGCATACGCGGACGATTTTATGCATGCGCATAAAAGTAGCTCCATTTTGAGCGAAAGTTATTTTAGCTATCTTTCTGTATACGCAAATAATCTGCTTACATTTTCTGCGCCTACTAAAATTAACATCACATTAGATCAGAATAACTTTAACCGTCTTTTCGAGAAGTTTGTTTTTAACATACCTGTTAATCGGACAGAAAAAGTAAGTAAAATTGATATAGTGAGAAAGAGACTTGCCAAGTCTATCGCAAAGCGTGTCAATTTCGATGTAGAAATGACGGAAAATGAGGTGCCGGGCTTAATTGTTCCGTCTAAAGTTACTTTTGTTGGTAAAAATAATGTAGAGGTGGTAGGGGAGATGAGCGATTTTACCAAAGCCTTGTATATGCTTAAACAACAAGTTGGATCTCATTTGTTTCTAGTTGATAAAATGAAGGAAAAGAACAAGGATACCAAATTCTTTTTCATCGGTGACGAACCATCAAAAAAACTTCCAGAGCATCACAGTATTTGGAAAAGTATTAAAACCTATTCCGCAGTTCAGCTGGTACCTACCAGCGAAGTGGATTTAATTGAAGAATATATGGATACTCATCACGTAGAGCCGTTCTTCAGTAACTAATATCTGTTTTTGTGTTTCCTCTGTTTTTACAAAGCCTCTATTTTAGCATAGATTCTAAACTTACTTGATTTACTGAAATCCATACAAGGAACAACCTGACTCCGATAAAGACCAATTACCCGTTTAGAGGGGGGCAGTATGAATATTCAGTAGTTCACTAACGTGTTTGGATAGAAAACTACCTGCCATTCTCGGAAGGTTTTGTCATCGCTATAGTTTGGCTGAATGTCTTCGGCTTCAAAGGAATCAAAGAATGTTGAGTTATCCAACTATCGATCGTTTTTCTGTTGATCTTGAATTTTTTCTCGGCGGCTCGTTGGCTGAGCGATCCGGTTTGAATTTAAGATACAATCTTTCGCTTTACTGATTCGGGGTAAGATC
>NZ_JAUCNR010000001.1:816630-1060321 GCF_030372825.1 Olivibacter sp. 47 | reverse complement strand
AGATCGCTCGTTCCGCTGAAAAGGGTTGACCTCACCTTCCTTTCTTTGATTTTTTGCCATATAATTTTACATTATACAAGAGCTAAAAAGAAGCCAACAAATGATTAAGGCTATTCATTATGATGATGGATATGTAATCTTTAGGGTGGCAAGTATCGGTAGAGGCGCAATTGAACTCCTAGAGCAACTGCAAACTGATGATCAAGAAGACCAAATACTTATCAATCAAACTATCACAGAACTTTCGGAAGTCTCAGCTATTGAACAAAGATATTATGATGATGAACAATACAAGAAGTGGATAAGAAAAGAAGCGCGACACGGGAATATTAATATATTCATGGATGCAATCAACTGTGTTGAAGGGGCATTAGATGGGTTTATGAGTAAATTGTAAATATGGATATAGATCATGCGGTAAGCCGCTGAGTTGTCAGATTATTTAAAAACCTTTCTCTTCTTCGTGTTGCCTATTTTTTTACACGTTCAAAATAATTGATTGTACCTATTGCTTTTGGAGTTGATCGTTCAGTTTCATCGAAGCCTTCAATCTTTTTATGATAGTATGTGTCTAGGCATAAACAGTTATTTTTGACGATAATTTGAGTTACTTTCGGATCTTTAGTCTGGTAAAATGTTTTGTTGTGACTGATTCTAAAACCTGAAGAGGTAATAATACCAATTATTTCAGGTATCAGGTGTTTGAAATCTCGCTTAGAGGAAAAGGTTATATCATCTACAAAAGTGGTGAAGGTTAATTCGTGATTTTTGGAGAAATTTTGCAACTTGGTACCAGCTTCTGTAAAAACCAGATTAGCTATATAAGGAGAAGTGTGCGTACCTTGCGGAAGCATGCCTTTGTATGTTGTCAGTTTTGTTAAAAGACGAGCTACGGGCAGGGCAAATTTATATTTTACAAATATATCAAACACCTGTCTATTTGTAATTCCCGGATAATAGCCTCTTAAATCTGTATTAAAAAAATATTTATTGCCTTGATGCCTTTTAGCATTTAAGATATTGTCTCTTTTTTTTACTCCGCCAAAGGCATAATCTGGGAGTCTGATTGTGCTCAATAATTGATGAAGTATGGTTTTTTGAATTTTCTTCAGTTGACCAGTGCTAGGATATATGTCTCGTGTTCGAGGCCTGCCATATTTATCAAAAACTGGATTTCCATGTTTGTCTAACTTGGGTTTTGAATCTAGATAATAATATCTATTCAAGTTAAGTAATATTAAATCAACCTTATTTTGATTCGTCTGTAGTAGCTTCAAAAGTTTAGGTATATCAAGCACTTAAAAACAATTAGATAAAAGTCTCTACCATTCCTTTCAGGGATGGAATTATTATTTTGAAAGCGTCTCTTTTCTCAGGTTCAACATCTTCAACAGTCATTGCATGAAAGAAGAGAATTGGTAAGGGAACATTCAGGCTTTCAGCAATTGACTTTAAAGAACCGATAGTGGGCTCTTTTGAATTGTTTTCGATTTTGGAAAGGTAAGCTTGAGTCATTTGAGATTTCTCAGCAAGCTCATTTTGCTTTAACCCTTTCTTTTTTCTAATCTCTTTTATAGTATTACCAATATCCATAGTATACAGGTTTTTGAAAAATGTAGGAATGTTAGTTGTTAAACGTGTCAAATAGGTCTTTTGCAAAAGAAAATATCTTGTAGATTGTCATTAAAATATCAATCACTTCAATCTCCCGTTTTTCGGTATCTAGGACTGGATTTTTTGTCTCCTCCAATCTTTTGATACAATCTTCTAAAAGAACTTGTTCTTCAACTGAAAACGAACAACGGTTCTTCGAAAGGACATCCTTTATACCTTGTATAAGGTGATCCGCACTTCTATAAGTATTATTTTTCATAATATTACTGAATTTGAATTAAGGCACTATTGCCTGCTCCATTCAATAATGTGATAATTAAATTCATAAACGTTGTTCGTTTGTCCCATTCCTACAATATCCTGTTCCAATCAAGAGAACAGCTATTTGGTATACAATTTTTCTTAAATTACTAATTGGCCTGATTCAGCTCTACTCCGGTCTGATCAGGTTAAGAGCCAAACGACATCATATACTGTCCACTCAATCTTCTCGTCGAGGATTATGTTACAGTAGTCACAGCCGAGCGAAAGTTTTCTGATATCGGTTGGGGTGATCTGCTATGATGATTGGTTTGGTGTTCCCAAATTACCCGTGTGGGCTGTATATTACGATATACTTTAGACGTTTGAACTTAATTACCGTTGCTTATAAAAGCTTTTCAAAGAACTATGATGCAAATATATTAAATATTCCCAATAGAACAAAATTTGTTGCTAAATATTTTTTAAAGGTTATTTTTTGTCGATTTTATTACGCTGGTAGCCGAGCTCTCCAACCTAATTTCTTTAGGTTGTTCTCGAAAAATACATCATAACTATGATAGCTTGACCGTTGTCATCCATCCCAATATAACGAAATTTTGAGCAATTTGAGAATATTTTTCATACTTTAAAGCTATATGTTCTGCTGTTCAATTTTTTACGGAAAGCCGTAAATTGCTTCGCATAATTAAATGACGGTTCGCTTAGGATGGGGAAACTTTAGGTAATATGAAAATAGAAAGAGTTGTCAGCTGGTTTGATAAGCATACGGAGGAATTAAAAGGCGAGTTTGTTTTAGATGAAGTATCGCCTGAATCTCTGAAAGCTATTTTAATCCTCCAGCGGACGATCCTTTGATGTACAACCCTTATACTGTTTTTTGAGGAGGAGGGAAGCCAGCTAACGGAGGTATTGAATTTCCAATTTGACTTTGAAAATATATATATCAAGTAGATTGCTTTCAGGTGAGCTAAAATATTACCATTTCTTTTTATAAGTTTTTTGCTTTAAAGATAGGTTCAATAGGATAAATATCAAAGGGGCTATTTTTGGTTACACGATCTATTAGCATCTTAGAACCGCCGATGTAGGTAAACAGTAGGTCGTAATCGGAAACTATACACCAGCTTTTATTATCCGGATATATTGCCGTTGGGTTGTCAAGTGATTTTTTTCAGAACTTTGAAGATTGAATTGAGTCAGTTGTCCTTGACACTGTTTCTGTCAAAGTGAGAAGGATTATTGGGGTTACTTGACAATCTTCTCCAGAGTAGTTAAAGATTTATCGTGGGTTTTTAATATTTAAAGCAAAATTAATTTGGGATTTGGATACTAAATACTATTTTTAGAATAAAAATTACAGTTCTTATGAGACGTGAGAAACCATAGGAAGGATAACCATTAATTAAACGCTAAAGTTCGATCTTACACCATGAATTTTCGAACTCATCCTTTTTTAGGTGTGATCTTGATTTTGCTTTCATAGTTTAGATGCTACAAAATGTATTAAATATGAGCGCTAAAGAATTGTCTCTACTATTATTTTTTTCATTTGTAGTTGTACTATCCTTGAAAGGAAATACTATAAAAAATTGGGAATCATTAAGAAATGATATGATAGGCATAGATAGCCTTAAAATATTTGGAAAGATAGTTGACGAAGACTCAAAAGAGCCGATTCGATCGGTAACCGTTGAAGTTGTAGATTTTGTTAAAGGTGATATTATAAATAGTGTTTCCTCTGATGAATTAGGGCTTTTCAAGTTATCAGTACCGGCTATTGATTCGCTATTACTTAAGATTTCCCATATTGGTTACGATGGCGCGTTATATTCATTTGAAACTTCCTCTATACCAAAAGATTTATTTACTATAAGACTAACTAAAAAGCACCATAAACTTAATGAGGTTTCAGTTACAGCAAAAACCGCTTTAATTGAAGAAAAGAATGGGAAGTTAATATACAATGCAGACGGGGATTCTAATTCGGATAGTTTTACGGCAAGTGAGCTGCTCAGGAAGGTGCCTTTTGTCACAGTTGATTTTAATGGTGAAGTAAAACTGCGGGGAAGTTCAAGTGTGAAAGTCTTTATAAACGATAAGCCGTCAACCATAATTGCCGGGTCAGTAGCTGAGGCATTGAGGCTAGTTCCAGCAAATATGGTTAAGCGTGTTGAAGTTATTACAAATCCAGGTGCGAGATATGATGCCGAAGGTACGGCCGGGGTTATTAATATTATTACAAAGAAAGATCTCAGTGGTGTAAATGCTTTTGTAAATCTTTCTGGAGGATCAATTGGAAATGCGAACCTATCTGCTGGAGGCAGTATAACTTCTGCTAAATTCTCTACAAGCATTTCCCTGACTTCGACTCTTTACAAGAATAGATTTCAATCAAAGCTAGAGAGAAAGGGCCTTAGCAATCAAATAGGAGATCTTTTCCAGAAAAATGATATTACTGCTATTGGACGTTCCTATGGAATTAATTTACAATCAAGCTATAACTTCTCTTCAAGAAATACTTTATCAGGCGGATTTCAGGTAAACACGGTCAATAATAACAGGTACGAGGATATAGATTTTAATAACCACCCTGGTGAGGAGATGGCTGAATCAAATTTCAGGACCGTAGATAGTAAAGTAAGAAAACCAAGCTATTCGTTAAACCTCGATCATATGGTGAAATTTAAAGGTGATAATCACTCACTCTCGTCCTCGATCATATTTAGTTTGTCGGATGATGACAATTATTATTTACTTTCTCAGGAGCGTATATCAGACGATCGAAGCTTTAATTTTCAAAAACGTAATGAACTGACCGCTCAAATAGATTATTCGAAGCCGTTATCAAAGCAAATAAATACAGAATTGGGCGCTAAGTATATTGGTAGATTTTTTAAAAGTTCTTCTCAGATGGCCATTTTCGATCCTGTGAACGACAATTTTGTGCTGCCTGACAATTTACTTGACAATATGGACTATGACCAAAATATTCTTGCTGTTTACAATAGCTACAATTTGACTTTGGGAAGAGGATACAGTACGTCGATAGGGTTGAGATATGAGAACACTTCGAATTATGGTAAGCTTAATATCACAAACTCATTTGAGAATGATTACGAGAGTTTTTTACCAACAGTTTCACTTCTGAAATCATTCAAGAGTTCCAAACAGTCGTTGCGTCTCAGTTATAATCAGAGGTTATTACGTCCTGGTATTACGTATTTGAATCCTTTCGTAAATAGAAGTGACGTTAATAATATACGATATGGTAATCCGAATTTAAAACCAGAAAAGAGTCACCAAATTGAACTTTCCTATTCAAACTTTGCATATAAAAATCTATTTTTCAATTTGTCTCCATTTTTCAGATCTATTGATAATTCTATACAGGAGAAGCGTTTTCTAGATCAGGACGGTTCAACTAATCTAACATTTGCTAACATTGGGAAAAGTCGGTCTGTTGGGATCAATTTTTACCTTTCGTATCAAAGTTCAAGATTTTTGATTGCTCCTAATTTAAATATTTACTATAACAAACTTTCAAGTGAAGAATACAATAATGACGGAGTTGTTGTTAATACAAGTCTTTTTGCTTCTGCTTCATTCAAGAAGGGTTTTTCAGTAGAACTGTTTTCAAATTACAATACGAGGAACATTCAACTTCAGGGGTATTCAGAAGCTTTGTCATATTCAATGATCGGTGTTAAAAAGAAGATAATAAATAAAAATTCAAGTATTTCTTTGTCGATACTAGAACCTTTTAATAAAAATGTCAAAATAGAAAACGAAGTTTTCGGATATAATTTTCATCAACGTTCGATGATCGTAGCCCGAATTCGGCAGCTACGTTTGAACTTTAGGTATCAATTTGGGAAGGTAAAAACAAGCGACAAGAGAGATGATTCGGATGTAATAGAAGATAAAAGTTCTTTAGGGAACCCGATTCAAATGAACTAGTATATTAATAGAATTCAAGTTAATATGAGTTTGCGATCGAGAAAGTTGTGGTGAAAAAATTGATCAAAAATTAGATGTAAATGCGTAAATTTTTAAAAACATACTTTAAAGCTTATTCGTTTGCTGTTTTATTGTTCCTAATAATATTACTCAGCGAGGTTCAATTCCTTTCTAGAGACTTTATATATTTGATCAAACATTTCTTTTCTTTTATTGTGCCGACTTCAATTTTGTATGCTGTACCGGTTGCATTTTTAATGTGGTACTGTGGTCAATTTGATTTTCAGAAACCAGGCTTTACAAAAATTGTTAAAATTTTCCTTTTTATAATAATAGGAATGGTTGTCACAATCGTCGAAAAGCTTCTTGAATTTTATCTAGGGACTTGGGATTTTGATTTATCATTTACTACATTTTTACGAAAACGTTTTTTTTCAAGTTGGCTTGGTTTGAGCATCTACTCTATGATTTACGGCGCCATTTCGGTTTCTATAAGAAATATGCGTAACAATGTTTTATTACATGAACAATTGCAAAATGTTAGTATAAATGCAATAAAGAAGCAATTAGAACATCACTTCCTCTTCAATAATCTAAATACACTTTATTCACTGATAGACGATAAGAATAAAAAAGCACTGGACTTTTTACACAATATGTCCGAACTCTATCGATACCTTTTGAAGAATGCAAATAATCAGACTGTTTCTTTGATCGAGGAGCTTACAATTGTAGAGAAATTCATAAAGATGGCAGAAGAGAGATTCGGTGCTAATTTATTGGTTTCGATCAATTACTCCCATGAGTTGACTGCGGAGGCACGTGTACCGCCGTTATCAATTTATAACCTTTTAGAAAATGTTATAAAACATAATGTCATTGATGATAACCACCAAATTGTGTGCAGGATTGATGTTAGCAGTCATTTTGTGGTCGTCTCGAATAATATGATAAAAAAGAGGAATTCTCTAATAAATGAGAATAACGGGATCGGATTAGATAGTTTGCGAAAAATCTATATGATGCTCTCTGGAAAAGGAATTCAAATAAATATCAATGATGATTTTTTTACTGTGAAGGTTCCAATACTAAAATCCGAGCAGATTAATAGTAAGAATAAATTTTTAGCATATGAAGGTAGTAGTTATTGAAGATGAGATTGCTGCATATAACAATATTGAGAGGTTAGTAAGAAACTCGAGAGAAGAATCGCTTTTAATAATTGCTTGGATTAAAAGCGTTGAAGAGGCGCAAGAATGGTTGGCCAATAATGACGAGCCTGATTTGTTGTTAATGGATATTCAATTAAGTGATGGGTTAGTATTTGAACTTTTTGAAAGTATTCAACTTAATTGCCCTGTGGTATTTACTACTGCTTTTGACAGCTATGCTTTGAAAGCTTTTGATTATAATGCTTTGTCATATTTGTTAAAACCTATATCACAGATACAATTCGATAATATGGTAGAAAAGGTAAAAAAAAACACATCAATTTATAGAATAAACAGTTCCTTAAACAACTTAATATCTAAACTCGACAGGAAAAACGAGAAAAATATCTTTCGTGAACGCTTTCTTCTAAAGAAAGGTGAAAAATATTTTATTGTGCAAACGTCGAATATTGCCTACATCTGCATAAGTCCATCCGTAATACTTGAAACTTTTGATGGCGAAAGGTTTATTCTTGGCAACACGCTGGACGAACTTATGAACCAGTTAGACCCATCAAAGTTTTTCCGATGTAATAGGCAAACAGTAGTGAATGTAGAAGCGATAACTGCGGTGGTGCCTTATTTTAAAAACAGTCTTCGATTGACATTGAAAACCAAAACTGATTTTGAGATCGTAATTTCCAAAGATAAAGTAAAGGAATTTAAGATTTGGATGGATAAATAACCCTGGTCTGACATGAAAAGTATACCTTACTTATATTACAAGCAAATTGTTTTAAGGACTCCCTCATTTCCTTCTAAATATGTAATTAGAGGAGAACTTGATAAGATTGTTGCTCGGAATGACTTTAAGAATTCTTTGGCTGTTACATCCAGAGAATTTTTCGAACATCTCAAGACCAGTCAAAAAACTGACTCCGATAAAGCCGCTAAAAGCGTCAAAACTTTATACAAATATGTAAATCGGATGTCTTTTAAACCAGCTCCTTTCAGCATACTTTCAGGGATATCAATAGGAGAGTGGGATCGTGAGTCCAAATGCATCTTAAATGGGAAGAAAGAGTATATTGTTAAATTAGATCATGCATACCTGGTTAAAATATTAGATTTACTTGAGGAAGATAATACTGTACAGGCAAAGATCAAATATTATCCTAACAATACAATCTACCAAGCCCATAATCAACTCAGGTATTTAGAGGAAGTTCAGGATGGGGATAGAAGGAAGTACGTTTTAAGCGGAGTTGATACAAGTGTATATCTAAAAAAATACTTACACTAGTCAAAACTGGACGTACTTTGATTTCACTTGTGGATGAATTAACTGATGATAATTTCTCACGTTCAGAAGTATTAGAATTTCTTATTGATTTAAAGAGGGCAGGTCTTCTTGTGAGCGAACTAAAAGTGGGAATTCATGATGTTGAAATAGAAAAGAAAGTTTTAGAAATTTTAAAGAGAAATCCAGTTCTTGTAAATCGACCTTGGTTCGAGCACATCGAGAAGTTATTGAATTTAACTAACAGAGTTAATAGTACAGATCAAGTTGTTGAACTTCAAAAATATGCTGAAGATCTGTTGAGGAATGCTGGAATTACGCTTACCGAAAAAAATATTTTGAAGATAGATACCTTAATTGGAAGAAAAGAATTTACAATTTCTACAAATTTACAGAAACGTTTAACTGAAGCTCTTTCGGTATTAAACAAGATAAGTATTTACAGGCAAAATTACAGCTTGGAGGATTTTAAGTCACGGTTTGTAGAGAGGTTTGAGGACAAGTTCGTCCCAATCTCCCTAGCAATTGACCCTGAATATGGAGTGGGCTATTTCGATGGAAATCAGAGAGACCAAAACGATCCAAGGCTGCTTAAAGGTCTGAACTTTCCGACTGTCAACCAAAATGAATCATTTTCTTGGGATCCTATCCAAAATCTTTTTTATAAAAATATATAGACGCAATAAAAAAGGGACATACTTGTGTCGAAATAACTGATAGTGACATCGACCTTCTTTCAGAAAACTGGTTTGACATTCCTGAGACAATTTATGTTTTGTTCCGTGTACTTGATGCAGATGAAAACAAAATATTAATCGAATCCGTAGGTGGTTCGTCAAGTGCAAATCTTATAGCGAGGTTTGCGAATTCGTCTACAGAAATAGGAAAAATAGTTACTGAACTTAATCAGATTGAAAATGAACTCCTCCCAGAGAAAATATTGTCAGAAATTAACTATTCTCCTCATGACAGAGTCTCCAACATTCTGATAAAGCCTCGAATGAGGGAATATCAAACTTCGATAATGGGTGGCGTGGATAAAGACTTTGATCGAAATATTCCCTTAAGTGATATGTTAGTTGCCGTGAGGAACAATCGGATAATAGTCTATAGTAAATCCTTAAAAAAAGAAGTAGTACCAAGAATAACAAGTGCTCATAATTACCGGTTTGATAAGACACCTATTTATCGTTTTTTAGGTGATATCCAGAATTATAAATACAGAAAATACATTGGCTTTAATTGGGGAGACTTTCTAAATGGAGGGACGTTTCTTCCCAGGGTCCAATATAAAAACGTCATATTGCAAGCCGCCCGGTGGAACTTAAAGCGAAAGGACTTTCTAAGTTTAATACATCATGGGAAAAAAGCTTTAGAGTCATTTTTAAATAGTTTTAATATTCCTCGAAGGATATTACTGCTTGATCGGGGCGACGACGAACTTTTTATTGATTTTGAGAATGATTTAAGTTTTGAAACATTCCTGTCAGAAATAAAAGCGAAGAACGATATATCTTTTACAGAGTATTTATTTAATGAATCCAGTCCATACGTAGAAAGTGTTGATGGTCCACATACAAACCAAGTTTTAACATTTTTGTACAAAGACAAGTCTGTGAAGAATAAATTGGTTATTCCTTATATAAAAGAGGGAATTAAGGGGAGCAAGGTTCGAAAGAAATTTCCAATTGGCACTGAATGGTTGTTTTATAAAATTTATTGTTCTGAATTGTCTGCTGATGAGATATTGAATCGAATTGTTTTTCCTTTAGCTAAAAGACTATTGAAGGATAAAATAATAGATCAATGGTTCTTTATAAGATACGCTGATCCGAATACCCATTTAAGGGTGAGGTTTCATATGCCGAGTGTTGATAATATCGCGCAAATACTGAGTTTGATGAATAGATATATCAATAGTTATCTTCAAAGAGCTATTGTAACGTCAATCCAAATTGATACCTATAATAGAGAGATCCAAAGATATAAACCTTATGCCATCGAACTTGTGGAATACTTTTTTTTTAATGACACGTTGGTATCGGAAAAGATTATATCAAGATTATATAAAAAGAAAAATGAGGATGAACGCTGGTTAATAGCATTGCTTGTAATAGACCAAACGTTCGAAGGGTTCGACTTACCTATAGCGGAAAGGATAAAAGCCTTACAAAAGCTGTTTCATTATTTTTCTATAGAGCATTCCGCAGACAAGCGGCTTCGACATGAATTTTCAGCTTTGTATAGGACCCACAAGCGAATCATTTCATTTGAATTCGAAGAGTTCAGGAACGAACGTGGGCTCTTTCGTGATTTTGGCGCCGTCCTTGGAGAAAAAAGAAAGTTATGTTACGCGATCAAGTCTAAAATAATAAAAAATAATAAGAAAGATCTTGAGGAAATTCAGAACAGCATATTGCATATGTCAATGAACAGGATTTTTAATGTTAAACAGCGAACACAAGAGTTTGTATGTTATTCTCTACTACTTAAGTATTACGTCTCTCTAAACGCCCAACTGATAAAAAATGCTAAATAGATTTCCTTCAATTAGACAACCCAATGAGATGGACTGTGGTCCAGTTTGTTTAAGAATTGTTTTGCTTTATTACAAAGTCTGGAGCAAACTGAATGATATTCGGCAGCTCTGTAATACTACAAGGGAGGGAACGACAATGTTAAATCTAAGAAAGGCGGCTGAGGAAGTTGGTTTTCACGCATATGGAGTGGCGGTTAATTATGACATGTTGTTGGATGAGGTGCATTTACCTGCAATCCTACATTGGATGGATAGGCACTTTGTTGTAGTTTATAAAGTTCGAAGAAACAAGGTGTATATTTCGGATCCTGCAAGGGGTTTGGTAGTTTATAATAAGGAGGAATTCCAGAAAAATTGCATGAGTAGTAACGGTCAATGTTCTGTTTTAATTTTGGAACCGACTCCAAAAATACAAAGTTATCATACCGAAAAAACAAGCTCTCTCACAACTTTGTCCCTCTTCTCAAAGTATGTTAGAGATCATAGGAAGTTACTGATTCAGCTGTTCATCGGTTTGATCGCAGGTCTTTTTTTTCAGATTCTTTTTCCTTTCCTTACTCAAAGTATCATTGATGTTGGTATACAGAATAAGGATATAAACTTCGTTTTGTTGATCTTAACGATCCAATTGTTCTTTTTATTTTCAAGATTCGGAATAGAGGCAATTAGAAAATGGATACTGCTTCATTTGAGCTCTAAGATTAATATTTCAATGCTTTCAGGTTTCTTTATAAAGCTAATGAATTTACCACTATCTTACTATGATAGTAGAAAAACAGGTGATACATTACAACGTGTCAATGACAATTATAGGATACAGAATTTGGTGACTCTTAGCGCTCTCAATACGCTGTTTTCCGTAATATCACTTATAGTTTTGGGTAGTGTTTTATTTTACTATAGCGCGCTTATTTTCTTGGTCTTTTTTTGTTGGGACCGTTTTCTACGGAATATGGATAATGCTCTTTTTGAAAAAAAAGAGAAAATATAGACTACGAACGATTCGGGGTTGCTGCCCAGGATCAAAGTAAAATAATAGAGATATTAAATGGCATGCAGGAGCTGAAGTTGCACAATGCCGAAACAAAGAAACGCTGGGAATGGGAGGAAATCCAAAATGAACTTTATAAAGTTAATCTAAAAGGTCTCCGACTTGAACAGTCATTAAGCCTTGGCTCATCTTTGATTAACGAAGTTAAAAATATATTAATAACTTGTATTGCAGCTTATTTGGTGATTAGTGACAACATCACATTGGGAGGAATGTTGGCTATTGTCTCTTTAATAGGCCAAATGGGAGGGCCTGTGTTGCAATTATTAGCGTTTATCACCGCGTTTCAAGATACAAAAATAAGTCTAAACAGGCTTAATGAAGTTTATGAAATTGAAGATGAAGAATCAGGTCTTGGGACTCCCTTAGAGATCTCTGAAAAGCGAACAGATATTATATTGCATAATGTTAGTTTTAAATATTTTGGGGGAAATGATTATGTTTTAAAGGATGTAAGCTTTAAAATCCCTAATAAGAAAGTTACCGCGATTGTCGGTTCGAGTGGTAGTGGGAAAAGCACATTAATAAAATTACTGTTAAATTTTTATGATGACTACAAGGGCGATATATTAGTAAACGACGTTTCGCTCCGAAAAATCAAGAAAAGATCATGGAGAAACAGAAGCAGTGCGGTGATGCAAGATGGGTTTATTTTTAATGACACTTTGCTTAATAATATTACAATTAGCGGTAGTGGAGAAGTAGATAAAACTCGACTAGCAAAAGCGATAGATGTTTCCAACGTATTAGATTTCATTGGAGTAGGGGAGACCAAATTGTCCACAAAAATTGGAAACGAGAATGTTAGTTTAAGTGCGGGGCAAAAACAGAGGTTATTGATAGCGCGTTCCGTATATAAAGACCCCTCTTTGCTTATATTGGATGAAGCAACAAGTTCTCTAGACTCAACAAACGAAAGGCAGATCTTATCAAATTTAAAGACATTTTTTAAAGATAGAACAGTTTTGATTGTAGCTCATCGCCTAAGCACCGTTAAAAATGCTGATCAAATAGTCGTACTGGAAAAGGGGCGTATTGTTGAAGTAGGTACACATGATGATCTCATTGCACAAAAGAAGTATTATTATAATCTAGTAAGGAATCAACTCAATTTGTAGATATGAATAAAGATTATTCTAACTCAATAAAAGATGATGCTCTATCTGAGAGCGCCCAATCAATTTTAAACGCTCGTCCATCTTATGTTGTAAGATATGGAGGACCGTTGATTCTATTGGTATTAATTGTATGTACAATTTTATTGGCTATAAATACTTACGTCCCGGTTTCCGAAGCAAATATTGAGTCAGTAAAAAGAAAGAGTTTGGCGGATACTTCAGTCGTGGTATTTAAAACCAGCTCTCTGAAAATCTTCCAAGTTGGTGAAAGGGTGAAAATAGTTCCTAAAAAGATTGAAGAAGATCCCTTTTATGGAATTGTTGACTCTGTCCATAGCGATAGATCAATTCAACAATTGTTCATATTGATTAGTTCCTCTAATATCGATTTACATTCTTCTGAATTTGAAGATGGTGACTTTTTAATTACGCAAAAAGGAGAAGTTTTGATGAAACTAATATTAAATCGCAAAATGCATGAAGAGCGTTGATATTGCAGAGGTTTTATTTTATTAAAGAAGAATATGGTCAATTTAAGTCTTTTGGATTTCGGTAATATTTACCCCCCTGAAGTATATGCGCATGATGTCATTAACCATCTTTTGGAAAATATTCAGGTTTTCGAAAGATTAGGGTATAAAAGGTATTGGATGAGTGAGCATCTCGCTGATAATGTTGCTTGGGCCTCTCCAGAACATTTGATTCCATTGCTTGCTGGATATACCGATGAAATTAAAATTGGTGTCGCTGGAGTTTTACTTAAGTATCATATGCCTATTAGAGTTGCGCAGGCATTTACCTTGATCTCTTCTCTTTATCCCGAAAGGATTGATCTGGGATTAGCGAAAGGCGATATCCAAGACATTTATCTTAAGCCATTCGCTAATCTAGACAGGCATCCCAAGGAGGATTATTTTTTTGATCAGGTTGATGAATTAATGGGTTTCATGCGAAACAATCTTGGGGACACTAAATATAAAAATATTCAAATTCAACCTTATGCAACCAAGGGACCCGATTATTGGCTATTAGGATCTTCTCCAAATCTTTTACAGTCAGCTGTGAAATATAAAACGAATTTTTGTTTGTCTTTATTCCATACAGATAGAAGACTTAAAGATATATCCGAAACCATTTCTTCTTTTCGCGAAATGTTCTTTGAAGCCCATGGAAGCTTGCCTATTGTGTCAATAGCTCTGCAGGTCAATTGTTCAAGTTCAGAACAGACAATTAAAAAATTCAAGAACGAAATGAGCTCAAAATCATGGGAAAATGATCATAAAGCAATTTGTGGCAAACCCCCGGAAGTGAGTGAAAGGATTGTTGAAATCGCTCATACCCTGCGGGTAAATGAGGTGGTTTTAATGAACGCATACCACAACCTTGAAGAGAAGTCGGAATCGATTTTATTGATAGCGGAATCATTATTAAAAAAACGTATTTAATCACCGACATTAGAAGAAAAGCCGATACAATGATGAGCGATGCCTGCCTGCCGGTAGGCAGGAATTTTTTTGTTGCCGCCCCTTATAGCGGAAAGCTGACTGCTGATGGCTGAAAGCTGAAATAATTAGCCAATTTGATGATGAGCCATGTGATGCACAAGCCTTACACCCTAAAGCTTATAGCTTACGGCCTTACCAGTAGCTATATTCGTTAGTGCCTACAGGTTAGAGCCTATCGCTTACTGCTTTATAAGTAGCGGTGAAAGTGCTTAATACAACTTTGGATTTCTTTTTGTATGTCTTAACCTTATGATTCTAATTTCGTCAGGCATTACCCGGTATGAAACGCGTAAATGATACTTTTCGAAGGCTCTCCAAGATCCATCATTATCGGTTTTGTACTTATCGAGAGGAAACTTTTTGGATGTAATGGCAGTGCTAGCGTCAGATCGATAATCGTATCCCTGACTTTTTCAGCATTCTGCAATGAATCTAAAGAAATTTTTTTAAAAACCTTCTTTAGTTCTTCCTGGGCTTGTTTGCTCCAAATAACTACCATTTGGCTGCTTGATCTTTTAGATCTTTCGCAGAAATAAATTCACCACGTTCTATTTCATTATTTCCATTTTCAAGGTCTTCATTATATTCTGCTAAAGTCTGAGCTCCTTCGCTTGTTTGAAATCTTATACCCATTAATTTTAGAGTGCTTAAAAGCCATTCTCTTTTGGAAGCATCCTTAATTTTATCTATATCTATTATCAGTTCCATTTGTGTAATCCCTCTAAAACAAAAATACACTTTCCTGATCGTTTTTTCAAGCGTATAAAAATTTGCTCAGCATGAGAAGGGCTAGTGCGACTGAAAGCCGACGCAAATAAGTTATGCCTGCCTGCCGGTAGGCAGGAGTTATGAGTGTTGAGTGATGAATTTTTTTGTTACCCCCGTTATAGCCGAAAGCTGACTGCTGATGGCTGAAAGCTGAAATAATTAGCCAATTTGATAATGGCTGGTGCTGCCTAAAGCCTAGAGCTTATAGCATAAACCTTATTAGCGGTAACACCAAGTAAAGCCGAAAGCTGATATCCGAAAGCTGAAAAACTAACCCCTAAGGGCCATCCAAATCATATCTCGACAAGCAGTCCAAAGAAGTACGTTTTGCTTGCCTGAGTCTGTAGGCCATAATACAATCCACCGTCAACCATGATTTTTTTCGATATTTCATATTGTAGGGCCATATCAATAAAATTACGCCATTCATGCCCTTTGAAATCATAGGTATAATAGGTTTCCAAAAATCCTTTGAGATTTTTGAACACCTTATGACTGATAACGGCTGATTGTAAAAACTCCGTATGCATACCATTGCCAACGTCATCCTTCAAGCGATCGCCTTCTACCTGTAGACCGAGTTTCCACTCACCCGGCAGCTTTAATTCTAACGGGATAATAATTCCCCCTTCATATTCTTTATTGTCTGAATAGTTGTTTGTGGGTAGTTTAACATAGGCCATGCATCCGAAAGCGATATTTTCGTGATCGTTCCCATAGAGATTTTGCTTTAACCGCAAGATCACATCACCAAAGCCACTCTTCGACTGGACGTTTCCTGAAGAGATGGAGCGACTGCGTTGGCGGCCATAACTTTGTACCTTGATCTGAAAATCCATCGTATTCGTTAAGCCAAATTTCAAATTTGCCTGGTGCAAAAGATAAGTGGATTGAATGGCTTCATCGGTTCGCTGACGTTCATAGTTGAACAGATCCGCTTCGTACATGAAGTGTCCTGCATCTATGGTATAAGGCGATTCGGTTTCATCTGGACGGTCTGCCCCGATTTCGTCTCTTAAGAGCGATTCGGGTGTCGGATTGAAAATAGAAAATTGGTTTTTGAGCTTAGCGGTGTCTTGCTGAGCCGAAGCGCTGATTACAAAAAATATTGCCGGTAATAGTATGATGAAGCGTTTTTTCACAAGGAAATGCATAAGTTTCTTCCTAAAACACTTAAGTTGACTAAAGGTTTTACAGATATTGGTACGGCATAGCTGATTCTTTCCCCCGAATTTTTTGCGGGCCTTTTCAATCTGTTTGGATATACCGAAAGATGAAGACGCTTATCGACTAGGACAGGGGAAGTCGTACTACAAAGGTGGTTCCTCCCAATGCGTTTGTGTTACAATGAATGGAGCCTCCTAACGCCTCGGTATATTGTTTGCACATCATCAGGCCCAAACCACTATTGATTCGATACGTGTCTGCAGAATTTTCAAAGGATTTGGATATCTTTTCAGCGACCGATTGACTCTCTCCCGATCCGCTATCGGCGACGGAGATAAGGGCGGTTTTACCTTCTTTACGCGTTTTTAGATGGATTTCTCCGCCTTCTTTAGTGAATTTTATGGCGTTATCAATTAAGTTTCGGATGATAAGCTGTGTGATCGCTTCGTTGCTTATAATATGCAATGGAGAACTACTATTTAGCACAAGCTTTATTCGCTTGTGCTGGGCGAGATGTGTGTATAGTTCTGAACTATGTCGTAAACTTTTGGTGAGATCAACGGTAGATAGCTGCATTTGATCTACATGGTAGTAATCTTTAGACCAATGCAATACACTGTTCAGTAGCTGCTGTGTGCGATTTGTTAAATCGAGAAGATGTTGTTCGATTATTTCTTTCTCTTCTGTTGTCAAACTCTCATAAAAAAGACGATCAAGGTAGGATTGTATGCCCGAGATCGGTGAGCGTAAATCGTGTGAAAGAATTGATATCAAGCGAATTTTTTCATCGTTGAGTAAGCCGAGAAGCTTGGATTGTTTTTCTACAGTTTTGCGTTCAACTGTGTAATGAAAAACGAAGGTTATTACACCGGCCGCAACCAATAACGACACAACAAGATAAGTAATAAGATTGTCTAAAAAATAAATTGAGCGGCTCGTATAGGTGCTTTTTATACTATCGGGAAAATTAAATTCGATTATTAGCAAGAGAATTATTAAGGTATTATGAAGAATAGTCCAGAAAATGTATTGATGCTTAGGCGATATCATCATGGTTGCCAGATAAATACCTAGTAAAAGAAAGAGGGTAGGGCCAGCGACACCTGCGTTATAGAAATAATTGATGGCCAATAGCAAATTAAGGCAGACGGCCATGATCACAAAAGTCTCTAAGTATCGATTCTTGATGGTTGATTGATAATAGGCTGCGCCAAGAAGTACTGCGGCGACGAGTGAAATTAACGCAGAATAGTAGAGGCCGGATAAACTGTTAAATATAAGTGTGCCCAATACCAGAACAAAGCCGATGAAAGTAAAGGCGTTAAATAGACGATGTTGTAAAGTAAATTGCTTTGGGTTACCAACGATCTTGGATAAAAGATGTTGAAGATTCAAGGCAGTGAAGGTATGTATCATCTGTTGATCGTATTGGAGAAGGTGTTGCAACAAATGTAGATAAATATGTACTGAAATACAATGAATATGAAAATAGTAGCACAAACCTTATGCCTTAAAACCTACAGCCTATTGCTCACTGCCTCCAGCTAAAAATGACTGTGTCGCTTGTAAATATCTCCAAAAATTGAGACATTCGCTCAAGCCTTTCTCAATTAGGGCGTATATAATGCGATATGGCGGAGAAGAAACCCTCGATTAATGACATAGCAAAACATCTTAAAGTTGCCAAATCTACGGTATCTTTTATCATCAATGGGAAAGCGGAAGCTCATAGGATAAGTAAAGAACAGGAGCAGCGGGTGCTTAACTATGTCAAAGAAATCGGTTTTAAACCCAATTATATGGCGCAAAGCCTCGCAACAGGTAGATCGAACAGCATAGGTCTGATTGTGGAAAATATTGGGGACTCTTTCTTTGGGCCGATTGCGCTAATGATTGAGAAGCAGGCGAAAAAAAGTGGTTACCGGATCATTTATAGTAGTACGCTGGGCGATACCCAAGCCGCACTTTCGGTGTTGGATTTGTTTCGTGATACGAAGGTAGATGGTTTTATCGTTGCACCTCCTTTACATATAGAAGAACAGATCAAGACAATCATAGACGATGGTGTACCGGTGGTAATTTTCGATCGGATGCTGGAAGGAGTGGAAACGGATTACGTGGGGACGAATAACCGGGAAATGGTGGTGGAGGCCTGTGAGCATCTCCTGAAGCAGGGCTTCCAACATATTGCTTTTGTTTCGCTGGCCTCTTCTCAAAGCCAGATGAAAGAAAGACTGGATGGCTACCTTAGCTGTGTCGGCACTTGCGGCCAATCGCCTATCGTGCTGGAAATGGATTATAATGACGAAGGAGACAGTCGGAAAAAAGAGATTATTAAATTTCTTCAATCACATCCACAGATAGATGCGATTGTTTTTGCAACGAATTATTTATGTATCAGTGGGCTGGAGGCTATCCGTGAACTGGGCTTGAAGATACCGGAACAAATTGGTATCGTTGTATTCGATGAACACGACCTCTTCCGGCTGTTTACACCTTCCATTACTTCGATTGTACAACCCCTGGAGCAGTTAAGCGCTGCTATTTTTGACAACTTATTGAAGCGGATCAACGGCAAATCTTCCACGCACGGACCGAACGTACAAGTAATCCCCTCGAAATTGATTATTCGCGAATCGAGCATTAAACCAAAAAAACTTCGAAAATAACCTTGCTAAACTGGTTTTTTTAATTTAGTTTTGAAACGTCTTTCGGACTAACCTTTTTTTTAGCCAATCAGAAAAACCGGTTTTCCTAGACTTTACGATTTATTGCTAATAAATTATGAATTAACACCTAACTAATTGTATCATGAACAGTAAAAACTTATGGGTTAAACTATGCCTGGCTGCGCTTCCGTGTGTACTGCACCCGGCGCTTTCAACCGCCGCTGAGGGGAAGGGCGAGCTTGTTAGCGCAATCGGACAGCAGCAGCGCATTAGTGGAAAAGTGCTGGATGCTGCCGGTCAACCACTGCCAGGGGCAACCGTCCGCATAAAGGGCGGAACGGCCGTAACATCTACCGATGTGAACGGACAATTCACCTTGCCGGCTGAAAATGGACAGCAAATCTCCGTGTCCTTTACGGGTTACTTATCCACCGAAATAACGGTTACCGGCAACGGCAATTTGGTGATTACCTTAAAGGAGGATGCTGCTGCCCTGGATGAGGTAGTGGTGGTAGGTTATTCTTCTCAGCGGAGATCTTCGGTTACCGGAGCTGTAGCTTCAGTTAATATGACGGACGTTGAGTCGAGACGGGTGCCTAATGTGGCGCAGTCGCTACAGGGCCAGGTGGCCGGTGTGCAAATTACGCAAAGCAGTGGTGCCCCGGGGGACGGCATCAATGTGAGAATCCGTGGCGAAGGTACCATTGGCAATAATAACCCGCTTTATGTGGTAGATGGTGTACCGTCTAGGGATATAACTTTTCTGAATCCTTCTGATATTGAGTCGATGTCTGTACTAAAAGACGCTTCGGCTGCCGCAATCTATGGTTCGCGGGCGTCAGCGGGTGTGGTGGTGATTACCACCAAACAGGGCAAGATCGGGCAAAGTTCTATTAATATAAATTACTTTGGCGGGCTGCAACAGGCGACCAATCTGCCTAAGTTGCTGAACACGCAGCAATACCTGAATGTGCTTGAAAAAGCATGGAACAATTCGGGGATTGCAGGCACGAACCCCTATACAGCAGATAAATCGCGTACCGATCTCGCCAATACGGATTGGTTGGACGAGCTGTTTGAAACGGGTAAGACGAATAGTGTCGAGCTATCGGCCAGCGGCGGAACGGAAAAAACGCAGTACTTGATTTCGGGTGGTTATTATCGGCAGAATGGTATTGTCATTTTCGATAACGATAAATACGAGCGGATTAACTTTAGGGTAAATGTTAACAGTGCATTGTCAGACCGATTCAAAATTGGTACGAACATGCAGATGACCTATTCGAAGCGAGATCAGATATCGGCAAAAGGTGATGCGCCGGGCATTATAAGGCACGCTTTATTAAGACCTCCGCTATTGAGCGTGTATAAAGATCCATCTGATCCAACCTGGTCTGCCACTGATCCCTTTACCGATTTGCCGTTTTACAGAAATAACCAAGTGAATACGGGCTATGAGAGCAATAAATATGAATATACCCGCAACCCGGTAGCGGCAGCTTATTTTACCGATAATGTGTTCTCACGGATCAAGACCTTCGGCAACGTGTTTGGCGAGTATGCGTTGCTTGCGGATAAATCATTAAAGTTCCGAACAAATGTGGGGATCGACCTCAATGTAAACCATACCAAAGCCTTTTTTGAAAATTATGGTGACGATGATGGGAGCGCGGGCCCTAATGACCTTGGTAAGGGACGGATTAATCGGCCAGAGGGTTTAAATGAAGATCGTGGAACTGATTTCACCTTGACCTGGAATAATGTGCTTTCTTATGATAAAACATTTGGATCGCATCATATCAGCGCGCTGGCGGGAACGGAATATATTAAGAATAATGGAGCTTCAATCAATGGGTCTCGTCGGCGTTACGATTATACCTTACCAACTTTCCGCTACCTGGATTATGGTAGTACGTTGCTCGATGTATGGAACGGCGGATCGGGATCAGAATATGCGCTGTTCAGTATCTTCGGATCGGCAAGTTATGAGTATGAGGG
Organism: Olivibacter sp. 47; assembly: GCF_030372825.1. NCBI lineage: Bacteria > Pseudomonadati > Bacteroidota > Sphingobacteriia > Sphingobacteriales > Sphingobacteriaceae > Olivibacter > Olivibacter sp. 47. Next base: position 1,039,220 of record NZ_JAUCNR010000001.1, on the reverse strand, counting down.
TAAATATATGGTGACAGCGAATCTACGGGCGGACGAATCTTCGCGTTTCGGTGAAAACCATCGCTGGGGTTATTTTCCGTCGGTTTCTGCTGGATGGACGGTCAGCAAAGAACAGTTTATGCAAAACGTGAAGTGGATTAGCGATCTTCGTCTGCGCGCGAGTACCGGTACGCTGGGAAATCAGGAGATTGATAATTATGCGTATCTGACCTTGATGAAACGGGTGGGTGAGAACTACCTGATTGATCGTTACGGAAATCCCGATCTGAAATGGGAAACCACTGTACAGCATAATATCGGTTTGGATGCGTCGTTCTTTGGAGATCATGTTTCTTTCTCGGCCGACTATTTTATAAAGGATACACGCGACATCCTCTTGCCAATTTCGCTTCCCAGTTTGGTGGGGAACGTGCAACCTACCATCGTTAATGCAGGACAGGTAAAGAACAAAGGGTTTGAGTTTTCACTGGGATACCGGAATAGTACGGCCGGTGGTTTCCGCTATGGATTGAACGCAAACCTCGCAACCCTATCGAATGAAGTGGTGAAGTTACATCCGAATGTACCTTATATCAGTGGTACGGCAACGCGTACGCAGGTAGGTAATCCTTTGAATGCCTATTTCGGCTATGTGGTGGAGGGAATTTATCAAAACCAGGCGGAAGTGAACAGTCATTTGTCCGGTGTTTCGAATCCGACGCAAAAACCGGGCGATATCCGTTTTAAAGATCTAAACGGTGATGGCATGATCAATGATCAGGATCGTGATTTTATGGGAAACCCTATTCCTAAATTAACCTACGGACTTAACCTTACTGCTGCGTACAAGGGCTTTGACCTGGCCGTGCTGATACAAGGTGTGCAGGGTGTTGATCGCTATAACGACGGTAGAAAGATACTGGATTTTGATACGCGACCGTTCAACTACACGACAGATGTGCTTGGCGCCTGGGATGGTGAAGGAAGTAGTAACACCATTCCGAGGGTGACTTTCAATGACAACGGCAGCAGCCGGGTTTCGACCATCATCCTGGAGGATGCATCGTATGCACGATTGAAAAACGTAGAGCTTGGTTATTCTTTTGGATCGCTGATCAAAGATACAAAGGTGCTGAAAAATATGCGCGTGTATGTTTCGGGGCAAAACCTGTTGACCTGGACAGATTATAAGGGGCTGGATCCGGAATCGACCGATCTGATCGATATGGGAACATACCCATCTTCCAGAACCTTTTTGTTCGGTATCAATGTAACTTTTTAACCTTAAATACAAGTAACTGAAAGCCTGTCTTGGTGGTTCCTAACATAACAAATAGTGTGTGATGCGCAACTTTCGTTACTTCAAAAAATAATAGCAATGAAAACATATATTTATAGCAGTTTGCTGGGCTTGGGCTTAATGCTCGCGGCCTGTAATATGGAAAAAGACCCGATCGGTCTGCTTATGCCGGATCAGATCAGCGACAGTCCGTCGGAGGCAACGTTGACCTCGGCCGTCAATAGTACGTACGAACCGCTCCGTAATACAACGGGCTTTCTGGGTGATGGTAGTTGGACGCGCGGGCTGTTTATTCGTCCTGATTTTGTGATGGAGGATATTGCCGGAGGTGATATGAATAAAAAATGGGTGTCTGACGGTGATCAGGCCTGGATGGATGAGGTGGGGCGCTTTTCGTTCACGGCGGATAACCCCGCGTTTAATGGCCTCTGGACTTATGCTTTTGAGGGCGTGTCGAGAGCTAATCTGGCAATCGATAAACTGGGTAATCCGGAAACGGTGCAGCAGGCCGGTGTTTCGCAGGATCTGGCGAGACGTATGTTGGGAGAGGTGCTTTTCCTTCGTGCTTATTATTATTTCGAGCTGGTGACCAATTTCGGAGATGTGCCGCTTTTGACAAAACCGCTGACCGACTTCGACGAAGCTTATGAAGTGGCGGTACGGGTACCGAAAGAACAGATCTGGCAACAGATAAATGCTGATCTACAACAGGCAGCGCAATTGATTCCGGATACGAGACGCGCTGCTGAAAATGAGCCTTGGCGTGTTTCGTGGGGTGCCGTATTGGCTCTTGAGGCCAAGGTAGCTTTATTCAACGAACAATGGCAAGAAGTGTTGACTAAGATCGATAGGTTGCAGCAGAAGGGGTATTTCAACCTGAATAGCAATTATTTCGATAGCTTTAGCAATAGTAAAAAGTTTAACGACCGGGAAGTGATTTTTGCGTATAACCACACGCAAGGGACGTTGCCAAAAAATGGTAATGGCATTGGTTCGCTCTTGGGTTGGGGTTTTCTTGCGCCTACGGATGACTTTGTCGCCTCGTTTGAACCGAACGACCCGCGTTTGGATTATACGGTTAATGTAGCGGATCGCTTAGTGTATAAATTAATGGGGGAACTGAATGCTGCTAATCGCGGAAATGGCGACTCGCCAACCAACAAAATTCTGATACGTTGGGCAGATGTTCTTCTTTGGAAGGCGGAAGCCTATCTGGAAACAGGCGATTATCAGCAGGCTATTCGTCTGATAAATGAGGTACGTGCCCGTGCTCGGAACACCTCTACGGTTACGGGCGGAACAGCACCAAGTGGAACACTACCGGACCGCAATTTACAGGTGACAGATCCGGCCATAATCAAAGCTTGGCTTATGCAGGAAAGGAGAGCGGAGTTAGGTTTTGAACATCATCGCTTTAGCGACTTGAGACGATGGGGAGTGGCCGAACAAGTGCTGAAGGCTATGGGTAAGAATTTTAATCCCAATCATTATCTGTATCCGGTGCCGCAGCGGGAGATCGATTTGTCGGGTGGTACGATTACGCAGAACAGTGGATATTAACTTTTCAACGAAAATGATTTATTAATTAAAGTACGAATATGAAGAAGCGATTTTTGCCAGTGATAATGGCAATGGGAATATGCGTTGCCGGAGTTCTTCCTTCACAGGCGCAGCATAAAACAAATAAACTACCTGATTGGGCCTTCGGCGGTTTTGTCCGCCCGGCTGGTGTAAACCCGGTTATTTCTCCGCGCGAAAATACCACGTTTCTTGACCCGATGAGTAGGAAGGATGTTGCTTGGGAATCTAATGATACGTTTAACCCGGCAGCGGCCGTAAAGGATGGTGAAGTTGTTGTCCTGTACCGTGCCGAAGATAAGTTCGGTGTGAAAATAGGCCATCGTACCTCGCGTCTGGGGTATGCAGTTAGTAAAGATGGTCTTTCTTTTACGAGAAAGGATAAGCCCGTTTTTTATCCGGCGAATGATGGACAGAAAGATTTCGAATGGCCGGGGGGAACTGAAGATCCGCGAGTGGCTGTTACGGAGGATGGTACTTACGTGATGTTTTATACCCAATGGAACAGAAAAATCGCGCGATTGGGCGTGGCTACTTCGAAGGATTTAGTGCATTGGGAAAAGCATGGGCAAATTTTTGCGAAAGCGAAAAACGCGGCGCTGATTGTGGATAAATTCCATAAATCAGCCTCCATTGTGACAACGGTGAAAAATGATAAGCAGGTAATTACCAAAGTGAATGGCAAGTACTGGATGTATTGGGGCGAAAATGGAGTTTTCGGAGCGACATCGGATAATTTGATAGACTGGGAACCTGTTGTGGATGGGAACGGGGCCCTGAAGGCGTTCATTTCGCCGAGAGCAGGGTACTTCGATAGCGATTTAACGGAATGTGGCCCGCCTGCGGTGTTAACAGAAAAGGGTATTTTGCTATTATACAATGGAAAAAATAATCCGGAACGTGGGGATAAGCGTTTTAACCGGGGAACTTACAGTGCAGGCCAGGTGCTTTTTGATCGGAATGATCCGACAAAGGTCATCGGCCGATTGGATGTGCCGTTCTTGAGGCCAATGGAACCGTTTGAGAAGAGTGGGCAATATAGAGATGGAACGGTGTTTATTGAAGGGTTGGTTTATTTCGGGAAAAAATGGTATCTGTATTACGGTTGCGCGGATTCAAAAGTAGGGGTTGCCGTTTATGATCCGGCCAATCCGGCACAGCCCGACCCGTTGCCTTGATATACGTTTAAAAGGTGAAAAATTATTTTAATTCTATATGCAAACAACTGTCCTTAGTGCAGACGTAGGAGGCTCGCATATTACTGCGGCCGTCATTCATCCGGTAACGCAATCGATAGTCGATGATACATTAATCCGCAAAAAAATTGATGCGCATGCTTCGGCCTCCACTATTCTGGAGGCCTGGACTTGTGCCTTGATTGAGGCGCAAGAGGCCTCTGGCAAGCAATGTACAGACCTAGCGGTGTCTATGCCCGGTCCTTTCGACTACGAAAACGGAATCTCATTGATCAAAGGCATGAATAAATATGAGGCGCTGTATGGCTTTAACGTGAAAGAGGTCTTTGCTAAACGAGTGAAACTACCGCCCAGTCGCGTCCGCTTTTTGAATGATGCGGAAGCTTTTCTCCGTGGCGAGATCATAGGCAGTAACTTGGCGGAGAAAAGCCAGGTTCTGGGGTTGACAATGGGAACTGGCCTGGGAACCGCATTTTTCAACTCAGGAGTAGTAAAAGATCTGAATCTCGGTTCCTCCCGCTTTCTGGATGGGATAGCGGAAGATTATATATCAACCCGTGGCTTATTAACTTATTATCGCTCTTTAGGCGGTGCCGGAATTGATGATGTCAAATCATTGGCTGAAGTGATTTCCGGAGATCGTAAGGCAAAAGAGACAATGGCCCAATTGGCCCATTGGTTGGCCGATTTCCTTTTAATTCATTTGACAGCACTAAAGCCCGATGCGGTGATTATAGGCGGGAATATCAGTAAAGCTTACCACTTATTTCTGCCGGAGGTTGTTGAAAGGCTTGCTGCACAAAAAATTCTTGTTCCGATAAAAGTAGCGATGATGGGAGAGCAGGCTGCTCTTCTCGGCGCTGCTTCATTGATTAATAGTTAAACATAGCATAAATGAACGCTATTTCCAAATATGGCTTTGCCATTCGATGCTCACTCATTGCATCTTTAGGAGGTTTTCTTTTTGGTTTTGAAACAGCCGTTATTTCCGGCGCGGAAAAAAACATACAGCAACTCTGGACACTTAATTCGTTTTGGCAGGGATTCACCGTATCTGCCAGTTTGATTGGAACGGTTATAGGCGCGATGGTGGCCAGTATACCGGCGCAGCAATTTGGACGTAAAAAAGTATTGATCGTGGTTGCCCTTGCTTATTTATGTTCAGCCGTGGGATGTGCTTTATCGTACACCTGGTTATTGTTCATCTTATTCCGATTCATCGGTGGGCTGGCCGTTGGTGTATCTTCCGTTGTTGGGCCTATTTATATTTCGGAAATTGCTCCTGCTGAGCGCCGGGGTCGGTTGACAGCCTCTTTTCAGTTTATGATTGTGCTGGGAATATTTATTGCCTATCTGACAAATTTTCTTTTTGTGGGACTGGGCGATGAAGCTTGGCGCTGGATGTTGGGTATTATGGTGGTGCCTTCGGTACTCTTTTTTTGCCTTCTGCAGCTTGTTCCGGAGAGCCCACGGTGGTTGGCTATCAATAGTTATAACGATAAGGCGCATGCTGTCTTTCGTAAATTGGGAGAGGAGGAAGCTATGAACAGCGTATTACAGGCTGATCAAGTGGGTAAAGGAGCGCACGACCGTTTATTTCAAAAGAAATATCTGAAGCCCATTTTGTATGCTGTTATATTGGCGATGTTTAACCAATTAAGTGGTATCAATGCCATTCTCTATTATGCTCCTCGCATTTTTGAATTGGCGGGTTTTGATCAAAAGTTGGCTTATCTGCAGCCGGTATTTATAGGAGGCGCTAATTTATTGTTTACCTGCCTGGCGATGTTCTTCATCGATAAGTTTGGTCGAAAACGACTGCTGTTGATCGGTAGTTTAGGAATGTTTGTGTTTTTGGGCTTGGTTGCCCATGCTTTTAGTCAGGGTATCGCAGCCGCTTCTTCGGTGCTAATTTATTTGATCGGTTTTATTGCATTCTTTGCCTTTTCGCAAGGCGCGGTAATCTGGGTTTTTATCTCGGAGATATTCCCGAATAGCGTTCGCTCTCAGGGTAGCTCGCTCGGTAGTTTCACCCATTGGATCATGGCTGCCGTCATTTCTTGGCTCTTTCCGATTATCGCCGAAGGTAGTCCTAATGGCGGTTATTATTCTTTTATCTTTTACAGTCTGATGATGGCTGTTTCTTTTTTCTTCATTTGGAGATTTATGCCGGAAACTAAAGGGAAATCACTGGAGGAAATTCAAGAAGCCTTGTAGTTCCGTATTGGTTATTCGTTATTGGTTATTGGTTGTTGGTTATTCGTTATTGGTTGTTCGTTATTGGTTGTTCGTGTAGCGGAGTGATGCGGGATTATTGAAGCGACAGAAGCAGTGGCAGGAGCACCAGCTAAAGCTGAAAACCGACGGCTGAAAGCTGACGGCAGTTCAATTAAACGATTGCCTAAACTCGATTGGTGATAGATCGGTCTTGGATTTGAACAGTTTACTGAACGATTGTGAATGTTCGAAACCCAAGGCGTAAGCTATTTCGGAAACTGATAAATTGGTGGTCGAAAGTTTTTCTTTGGCCTTGTCGATCAGTTTGTTGTGAATATGCTGTTGGGTGCTTTGCCCGGTGAGCACTTTGAGTAAGGTACTTAAATATTTTTGCGAGATGTGCAGCTGATCGGCAACGTACTGAACGGAGGGTAGACCTCTTGAAATCAAATCTTCTTGATCGAAATAATGATTTAAAAGCTCTTCCAGACGATGCAACACCTGATGGTTGGATTTTTCTCTGGTGAGGAACTGACGATGATAAAACCGTTCGGAATAACTCAATAAAGTTTCAATTTGCGAAATAATGATCTGTTTGCTGAACTTGTCGATATTGGCATGGTATTCCTGACGGATATTCTCGATGATGGCATTCAACGTTGCCTCTTCTTTTTCTGATAGGAATAGCGCCTCGTTTATCGCATAATCAAAATATTCATACTGTTTAATGGCTTTTGCTAAGGGTGTATTCCAGAAAAAATCGGGGTGAACTAGCAACATCCAACCGGAGCGAATTTGGTTTTGCGTAGCATGGGGTTCGTGTTCGATTTTAAAAACTTGATTTGGTGCAATAAATCCCAAAACGCCTTCATCAAAATCGTATGCCTGCTGTCCGTATTTCATTTTGAAATCGATGCCTCTTTTTAGCGATACTTGATAAAAATCAAATATCCAACTTTTGCCACGGATATCGGCTGAACGTGGAATGGTACCAAAATCAATGACGCTGATGAGCGGATGTTCGGGTTGTGCTAAACCGCGTGATTTATGAAATTCGCTGATGGTTTTTAACCGGATGGGTGACTGGTTTTCCATGATCGAGCTTAATTTTTGGGTGTAAAAGTTTGTCATTGCGGCGAACCGACAATGACAAACTGATGTTTAAATTTAGAAATAATTTTCCTGCATATCTTCTAATAAACCAATATGCGTGGGTTTCCAGTCCAGCTGTTCTTGTGTTTTGCTTCCGATAGCGGCGCCTTCAAAGGTAATGAAACGACCCATCCAGTCAAAATGTGTTACAATGGCTTCTCCTGAAACGGATTGAACAGGTAACTGCAATTGTTTGCCGATTAACGTGGCAATTGTTTTTATTTCAATGGATTGATCGCCCACAACATTATACACGGCTCCTTTCGCTGCTTTCTCTACAGCCAAGCGGTAAGCTTTGGCCGCATCTAAACGATGTACCGCCGACCAATGGTTTTTCCCTTCCTCCGGATAGGCCGAAACACCATTTTTGCGTGCCTGTGCGATAATAAACGGAATAAAGCCTTTATCGCCTTTGTCATGAACGGATGGTGGTAAACGAACTACCGACGCATGAACGCCTGCTTCTGACAGTGCCAAGGTCGTGGCTTCTGAAGGTCGTGGTGAATTTCCAACCGGACTTTCTTCTGTAATAAAGCCATTGATAGGGGTTAATCCTAACATACCGGAGGTTACCACCAGAGGTTTGTTGGTGCCTGCCAAGACATTTCCCATAGTCTGGATAGCGGTTTTATCCACTTCACCTGCTTTTTGGTATTGCGTAAAATCATGGATAAAAGCGGTGTGAATAATGCCGTCGGCCTGTGAGGCGCCTTGTTTTAAAATTTCTAAATCTTCAAGTGTTCCTAATAAAACCGATGCGCCTGCATCACGGATAATTTTCGCGGATGCTTCTGAACGTGCCAAGCCGATGACCTGATGTCCTGCTCGGATCAATTCCTTCACTACTGCCGAGCCGATGAAGCCTGATGCTCCTGTTACAAATATGTTCATCTTTTAACTATTTTGTTTGATACAAAGTTCCTGTATGGACGAAATAATACTGTAGCCGAACGTCAGATTGCTGTAGCCGAAAGGGTAGTTGTGAGAGTAGTTAAGTGGTTGAGTAGGTTTTTTTAAGTGATGAGTTATGAGTGTTGAATGATGAATAGTAGCCGTGGAAGTGGCACTTGTTTGTCGTTGGGTAGGCTAACGAAAGCCTAAAGCTGAAGTCAATAATTAGCCAATTTGATGTTGGGTGATGAGTTTTTTTATAAGCGATGAATGATGCCTGCCTGCCGGTAGGCAGGAATTTTTTGTTGCCGCCCCTTATAGCCGAAAGCTGACTGCTGATAGCTGAAAGCCGAATGCTGATTGCTAATTCCTAAAACCTATAGCACATTACTGCTAGCCAAGTAGATTTCAGTTTATTTTCTGTTTGATACGATCGATCAACTGATTGAATTGGGGGTTGTTAGGACGTAATTGACTCAGCCGTTCTGCCCAGCGTAGGGCGTCTTTCAATGCCGGGTCGCCATTGTTTAATACCATGTCAAAGGTATTGCTGGCCTCATAGAGATAAACACAGATCTCGCCGGTGTAGATTTTTTGTGCCAAGACTTTGTCTTCGGCTGTAATTTCAGTGCTATCCCTTTCTCCGCTATAATAGGGTTGCATAAGCGCAGTATAACGCCGTTTGTCTTCTGCTTGTATGCTGTCTGTTGTTATATCCATGCTGTTGGCCACGAAAGCATAACCCGCTTTTTTAGCTATTTCGGTGTCTTTTGCGCGTTGTGCGTAGCGTAACTGCAACAGATAGAGGTGTCCTTGCTGCTTGCTACTTAGCTGCTGTTTGAGCACGTCCACCTGATTAAAAAACTGGGTATCTCTTGTAAGCGGTTTTCTTTCAGCGCGGCGCTAGCTGCATCTGTTAATAAGTTAAAGAGCACGGGTGCCAGTTTTTGCCGCCTTGTTTGGTCTACCGTAGGATAGGTTTTTAGTAATAGGTCAAAAGCAGCCCCTTTGGCATGGTTGAGATTATCACGGATGAAATCAATGTTAGCCGGGTTTTCACGCTCGGTGCTGCTTTGGGCCTTGATATAGGCATCAAATGCTAAGCTGTTATCAAGGCCTAAATCTTTCTTCTGGATGATATAGGTTTTTAGAAAATGCGGATCCCGATTGCCCCCTTCAAATTGCTTATCCATTTTAGCTAATACCTGCTCGCGATTTTTTGCTACTGCGTCATGCGCATAAGCCATAAAGGTGTCCGGCTCTTGGTAACCCACCACTCGTGCCAATAACACACCTTCGGGTGTCAGGTAAAGATAGGTTGGATAAGCGTGTACTTCGTATTGCTTGACGAGCTTTATACCTTCGCCCCGCTCTGCATTCAGTTTGTAATTGATGAATGCCTTGTTATATACGGCGCCTACGGCTGCAAGGGGTAGCACCTCTTGGTCCATTCGTTTACAGGGAGGGCACCAATCGGTATAAACATCCACAAAAATAGGCTTGTTCTGTTCCCTCGCAAGCTGCAACAGGGCCTTCCACGATCCTTCAAAGAATTGTACACCGTCTTCTGCGCTAGCGAGTAAGGGAGAAAGGATTAAACCTATATAGAGGAGCGTATTTGCCAGGATGCTTTTCATCATTCAATAATTAGCAGGTTTAAAATAAATATCGCTTATGAAGTGCAATGATACGAATATAAGGAATTTTGGGGATTAGTTGAGTAGTTAAGTGGTTGAGTAGTTAAGTGGTTAAGTGGTTGAGTAGTTAAGTGGTTGAGTGGTTAAGTAGTTGAGTTGTAGAATAGTTGAGTAGTTAAGTTGTTTAGTAGTTAAGTTGTAGAATAGTGGCAGTGGCAGTTGGCAAGGCGGTAGCGCGAGCTCAAACCTTATACCCTAAAGCTTATACCTTTACTGGGAGTATGAGCCGATTAGCCCCTTATAGCCGAAAGCTGATGGCTGAAAGCTGGTTGCTGAAACGGGTGATAAGTTTAGCGTTGTAGGTTGTATGGAAGATCGATTTTGTGTATCTTTAACATAAATTTCAATGGAATGGAACAGCTTCAATTGATAGAAAAAGTGAAAAAGATACCACCTGCTTATCAGCAGGAAGTAGAGGATTTTATTGATTTTATCTTAGAAAAAAAAGTTGCTAAAGAGAAAAAAGTTAAACGCAAGTTAGGTTTGTTGAAGGGCAAACTGAGCATGGATAGTGATTTTGATGCACCTTTAGATGATTTCAAGGATTACATGTAATGGGACAGTTTTCTTCTTGATACACATGTACTTCTTTGGATGCAAGATGATAATGATCAGCTTCCTGATCATATTAAAGAAGCTTTAAGTGACGCTTCGAACGATCTTTATATTAGTATAGTATCGATTTGGGAAGTGGTGATTAAAAAGTCTTTAGGTAAACTTCGTCTTGGCTATAGCATTGATGAATTAATACAGTCATGTGTTTTTAGTAATATTATAATCCTTCCACTTCAACCGGCATTTTTGTTAACATTGGAAAAACTTCCTTTTCATCATCGAGATCCGTTTGATAAGATTATCGCTGCCACAGCGATAGAGTTAAACTGTCAGCTTATTTCCAAAGACGCAAATATGAAGAAATATGATCTAGACGTTCTTTGGTAATTGTCGCTGAACATAAAGTTTATAGCAGTTATTAGTTATGCTCTGCCATCCGATAGCTGGAAGCTAATTCCTAAAACCTTAAAGTCTACAGCTTATACCTTTACTGGGAGTATGAGCCGATTATTTCTTTTAATCGGCTCAAAAAATGACATATTTGACGATTATATACACGAATCGGCTCAAATATGTACAACTGGCAATATAAAGATTGGCCTAATTTCATTACCTTAAAGCTTAAAACTTATAGCTTACACCTTATTGATCGCTGACTGCCGAAAGCTGCCATCCGATAGCTGAAAGCTAATGCTGACGGCTGCTCCTAAGCCCCATGGTACGGAATTAAAGAAAAATGGCACGATATAAGAAGGGTTTTAGTAATAATGTCTTTAACTTAGTCTTACAAAGAACAAACCGAGTTTAACGATCTCGCCTATACATTTGAGATTTAACACTCATAGATAATTTAATTGGATGAAAAAAGTAGTTTGTTTTGGAGAAGTGCTTTGGGACGTGCTTCCTGAAGGGAAAAAACCGGGCGGTGCCCCCATGAATGTAGCTTATCATCTAAACCGGCTAGGGATAGCGAGTTATATGGTAAGTCGGGTCGGCGATGATCCGTTGGGAGAGGAACTGACTATGTTCTTGAAAAAAATGGGTTTGTCTACTGAATACATTCAACTGGATAAAGATCAAAAAACCAGTGAAGTGATTGCTACGGAAGGAGCTAATCACGAAATGAGCTATGAGATCGTACAGCCGGTGGCTTGGGATTTTATTCGTTTCGACCGTCAAACAGCTAATTTGGTTGAAAACGCTGATTTAATGGTGTTTGGTAGTTTGGCCGCCCGCAGTGAGCTTAGCCGCGCTACACTGTATGATCTGATTGCGCACGCTAAATTGAGACTTTTTGATGTTAATTTTCGTGCACCGCATTATGAACAAGCTACTATTGAATACCTACTGGACAAGGCTGACATCGTAAAACTGAACAACCATGAACTGCGCATTATTGCCTCGTGGTTTGGTGATGAAGGCGGTCAGGAACACGAGCACGTAAATCGTTTGCAGGACAAATATAAGATAGGAGAGATCATTGTAACCAAAGGTGGAGAGGGTGCTTCTTACTATACACCTATGGAGCGATATGATTTCAAAGCATATCCGGTTATTGTGAAAGATACGGTTGGTAGCGGCGACTCTTTTTTGGCTGCTTTTGTAGCGCAAAAGTTATTAGGGAAATCGACGGAAGATATATTGGATTATGCGGCTGCATTGGGGGCTTATGTTACCTCGCAGGCAGGAGCCAACCCGGATTACAAAAGCTCCGATTTAGTACGTTTTATGTGGCAGAAGCAGTTAGAGCAACTCAAATGGCAATGAGATCAAAAAATGTTATTTGATTTTACTTTTATACTGACTGGGCGAGTATCCAAATTTGGCTTTGAAAGTGGTTGAAAAATAGCTGGGGCTGGAAAAACCCACGGCGTAGGTGATTTCTGCAACATTTAAAGATTCATGTTTAAGCAGGTAAGAGGCCTTTTTTAATCTGCGCTCCAGAATATATTCATTAACGGTCATGCCGGTCAACGATTTAACTTTTCGATACAGATGCATGCGGGAAATTCCGATCAGCCGACAAATATCGTCCACACAGAATCGATCGTTACTGAGGTTTTCTTCCACCACGCCGGAAAAGTCGTTTAACAATTTTTTGTCCAACGAGCTTAATTTGGCACTTTCTGTCGGGAGCTCAATATTGCTGGTAAAATGACTTTTTAATACTTTTCTGTTCTTGATTAACGCTCTAATACTCGCCGAAAGATTGCTGATCAGGAACGGTTTCGTGATGTACATGTCTACCATGGCATCCATGCCTGAAACAAGCTGCTCCGAACTTGCTTGGGCGGTAAGAAGGATGATCGGAATATGAGAGGTCTTAAGATCGTTCTTTAAGGTCCTGCATACCTCTTTACCGGATATTTCGGGTATAACATTATCGGTAATAATGAGGTCGGGTACCTTTTCTCTGGCAAGTTGAATGGCTTCGGGGCCGTTGGTGGTGTAGAATACATCGTATTCATCGCTCAGCTCTGCCACTAAATAGTTTAAAAGATCGGGGTTGTCTTCCACAATGAGTAAAGAGTGATCCTTTAAGCCACAGGATTCCGTTTGTTTGATGTCTAGCATTTCGATGTCTGAAACGATGGTATACATGGCAGATTTTTCGTCCTTCTTAAGTACCGGGTCATGAAGAACACCTTTTTCGCGTTCGCTTAAATGCTCGTTTCCCAGTGGAAGCGTAACTGTGAAAGTAGAACCCTGTTCTTTGACTGATGCTACCTGAATGTCTCCTTTGTGTTTGTGGATAATCTCTTTTGCTAAAGATAAACCGATACCGAAGCCATTGGATGGAGAATTGTCTGCCTGATAGTAGGGGTCAAAAATCAAGGCGAGATCTTTTTCATGCATCCCAATACCTGAATCTTTGATCTGAATGCTTACTTCACTTCCGCAGCGGGCTATGTAAACTTTGATGAAACCTCCGGCGTTTACAAACTTGAAGGCATTTGACAAGAGATTCAACAGGGCTTTATCAAGCATATTGACATCAAACCATACCGGTATTTCTTTTTCTGCAGGAACAAAGGACAGTTGCACTTGTCTTTTTAAAGCGTATACTTTAAAAGGTTCGATGAGATCACGGACAAAGGAGACCAAATTGTTTGGTGAGGCCTGTATTAAGTAGCCTTCTATTTCTATCTTTCTGAAATCTAACAACTGATTGACGATATTCAGCAGTTGTACCGAATTACGTTGCACCGCTTTTAACTTATCAGCAGCCAATGGCAAGAGGCGGGGATCTTTTACCATATCCTCGATGGGCGATAAGATCAGTGTTAAGGGCGTTCGCAGCTCATGGGTAATGTTGGTAAAAAAGTTTAAGCGTGCTTCTGTGCCGGCAGCGGCTTGTTTTGACATTTCAATTAACTGCTTCCGTTGGGTGTCGATTTCTATATTCTTCTTAGCTAGATTTTTATTGATTTTTCTGTTATCTCTTAGTAGAATGACTACAATGCTTCCAAAAATGAGCGACAATACGAGCAACACAATAATGGTATTGAGTACAACCTGCTGGCTTTTATAAACTAATTTCTGTTCGTCCAGTAGTTTACGTTGATTGTAAATGTCGTCTTTCTGGCTACTGATCATGGCAGCCTGCATCTTCATGACACGCACATTACTTGAGTCAATTACAATGGAACTCAATTTGTTCTCTTTTCTGAAGGGGAGGCCTTTCAAAATGTCCAGAGCTGTCCGAATGGCCTCTTTGCCGAGTGTAGGATACACCAGGGAGGCGGTAATTTTTCCGTCGTATACCATATCCAACCCTCCTCCTTCACCAAAACAGGCGTCCACGCCGACAATGGGAATATGTTTTTCAGGATAATATTTGTTAAGAATTTTTCGTGCTCCCAGCGCCATGTTATCATTATGGGCAAAAATGGCATCTATGTCCTTCAACTGCCAGTGTATCTTGCTCAAGATATTTTTGGTGGTGTCTTCCATCCAATCGCCAGATACCGTTTTGGCAATCTTTAAAGCTTTTAACTGATTAAGTGCGGCGAAGAAGCCGGTACTTCTGTCTATCGCCGGAGAGGAACCGGATAAGCCCGTGATTTCTACAACTTTCCCTTTGTTGCCAATAAGCTGCGATAGATACTGGCCCGCCATTTCGCCGATTTCCACATTATCAGCACCGATGAATGCCGTATAGCCATTTCCCTTCACTTCCCGATCTATTACAATGACAGGAATGCCACGATCCATCACTTTTTTTACGGTGGCAGTTAGGGGTTCGGCTTCGTTTGGTGAAATTATTAAAAGATCAATTCCTTTTTCAATAAGCGTATCTACCTGGGCGCGTTGCATGGTACTGTTGCCACTGGCCTCTAAATAATGAAAATCAACTTCCGGATGAAGGCTTAGCTCAGTCAACATTTCCGCAAGCATGTTTTTTCTCCATAGATCGTTACCCGTGCATTGGGAGAATCCGATGGTAAACTTATTATGCTTTTTGTTAGTGCTGCAGGAAATTATCAACCCGAAACCCAAAAGTAAAAACACCACCACATAGGATCGATTGAAAAAAATGGTATTCATGATTTATAATTCAGTTTTAAGCCACCAATTATTGACGCTAGGTTTTGGCAAATATAAGAGATTGGATCTTTTGGGGAGAGAAAAAAGCATTTTCGCCATTTAGGTGGTTAAACACCGATGGTATAATACTTGAAAAAGATGGTACGCTGACAAAAACGTACAGTGAATAATTCATCTTTGTTTTTGTAATTATTTGATAGTCAGATGGATAATTTTTGTTATAAAAATGAAATGATTTGATCATTTGCAGCAGCTCCTTCTCTTTTTACCGGTCTACCTTGCACAGCAAATTCAACAAATCAAGATAGATCTATATTATGAAAAATCACATGGTGAAACTATGGTCGGTAGTGGTGGCTTTGGGCGGCTTTCTTTTTGGCTTCGACACTGCAGTTATTTCCGGGGCCGAAAAAGCCATTGAGCAATATTGGCAGCTCACGATTTTTGAACATGGCTTTACCATTTCGGTGGCGCTCATCGGAACCGTTATTGGATCGTTACTCGGATCCTATCCGACGGATAAATTGGGACGTAAAAAAACACTATACCTGGTGGCATTGGCCTATCTTTTTGCTTCCCTTGGAACGGCATTTACCACCAGCTGGCATCTTTTTGTACTCTTCCGTTTTATTGGTGGCTTGGGCGTAGGTGCTTCTTCGGTTACGGCACCTATTTATATATCAGAAATCGCACCATCGGATAGGCGCGGTGCATTGGTAGGGCTGTTTCAATTTAATGTTGTATTGGGAATTTTGATCTCCTACTTGTCTAACTATTTAATCAATCAGTTAGAGGGAGAGTCATGGCGCTTAATGCTGGGCATCCAGGCCGTGCCGTCTCTCCTTTTCCTAATAGCGATTTATTTTATTCGAGAAAGTCCAAGATGGTTGCTGACGAATGGATTGCGGAGAGAAGAAGCTATAGAAACATTAAGTATTATCAACCCACTAGGTTATCAACAAGAGCTCATTGCAATTGAAAACACAGCAAAACTAAAAGCCGTTAACAAACAGCCAGCCCTCTTTGTAAAAGCGTATCGCAGGCCATTGGTATTGGCCGGGCTGTTTGCGCTCTTTAATCAATTTTCAGGCATTAATGCCATTATTTACTATGCACCACGCATTTTTGAAATGGCCGGGTTGGGTGTTCATTCTTCATTGCTTTCAACAATCGGCATTGGTATGACCAATTTTGTGTTTACGCTATTGGCTGTCCAATTAATTGATAAGGTAGGTAGACGAATGTTGATGAAAATTGGCTCCATTGGCATTATTATTTCCCTTCTACTGGTTGTTTTTTCTTTTAATAATCCGGCATCATCAGGTATGTATATTTCGCTGTACTTTATGCTTTTTATCGCCTGTTTTGCCTTCTCTCAAGGGGCCGTTATTTGGGTCTTTATTGCAGAAATTTTTCCCAATCAGGTGCGGGCAAAGGGGCAAACCTTTGGAAGTTCTATCCACTGGATTTTGGCGGCGTTGGTGACTTTTTCCTTTCCTATACTGGCAGAGGCGCTTGGAGGCATGACGACCTTTCTATTCTTTGCGATAATGATGGTGTTGCAACTGGTGTTTGTGATTTGGTGGATGCCCGAAACGAAAGGCATCAGCTTAGAAGCTATCGAGGCACAATTGGCCAATGAGCCACTGACATAACTTGTCTATTAACCATAAAATAAACCGAAACTAATCTAATTAATTAACCAAATATGAAAAAGCAAGTATTGATTGCATACTGTATAAGTATGTTTTTTCTCCTTCGTGCGGCGGCGCAGGAAGTTGTAATCTCCGGAATAGTACGAGATACAAGCTCGGTTCCGCTGGAAGGAGTTACGGTGTCTATTGTTGGAAAAACCGGTTCTGTTATTACTGACAATAAGGGGATGTATCGCATTGCGGCTGCTGTTGGGCAAAGCATCTCCTTCAGTATGTTGGGAAGTGAATCGGTCCGGGTGACGATTAGAAACGGCGACCCGATCAATGTGGTCATGAAAACCAGCTTGAATGCCCTTGAGGATGTTATTGTAACGGGCTATACCTCAGAGCGCAAAAAGGACTTAACGGGTGCTGTTTCTGTTGTTAAAATGGCAGATATTGAAAATGTGCCGCTGGGCAACCCGGTAAAAGCTATACAAGGGCGGGTTCCGGGAGTAGAGGTTGGCGCGAGCGGTGCACCGAATGGGGGTGTTACGGTGCGCATGCGAGGCCAAACCACACTGAATATTAGCAATGACCCCCTGTATATTATAGATGGCGTGCCAACGCAAAGGGGATTACAGGAGATTAATCAGAACGACATCGAATCGATGCAGGTATTACGCGATGCATCGGCTGCTTCGATTTATGGATCGAGAGCGGCAGCGGGAGTGATTATTGTGACCACCAAGCGAGGTAAATCAGGCCTTCGGCGGATTGATGTAGATGCTTCACATTCCCTGCAGTTTTATAATAGTAAAATTAATACCTTGAATACCGATCAGCGCGCACGGGCTTATTGGCAGGCTGCTGTAAATGACGGACGTTTCGGCCCGTCTCGTAATAATCCGCAGGATCCTTCTACCTTAAGTTTGATTTACGATTTTGATTGGAATAAGGATTTTTCGAATCCGCAATTGAATGCGGTAATCCTGGGGCAATACGTGGATCCTGAGCAGTCGATGTACACATCGGACACCCGGTGGTTTGACGAAGTTTCGCGGGTTTCGCAGATTAAACAATATAATGTTGCTCTTTCCAATGGCGGACAGCATGGAACGTCCTTCTTCTCGTTAGGTTATTATGACAATGAGGGTATCATCAAACGTACGCGAAGCCAGCGATTAACCTTACGTATGAACGTAGACCATGCGCTGTTTAACGGTAAACTGAAGATAGGGGAGAATCTAAACCTTTCGTATTTTAAGGACGCACAAATACCAACGGGCGACGTCACTTCGCTGGCCTTGATATTGAATCCCATTTTACCGGTTCATACGGTTAATGGTGGTTGGGGTGGCCCCGTGGCCGGGATGGACGATCGGCAAAATCCGGTCAGATTGATCGAAGATAATAGACAGAATAACAACCACTTTGCCCGCATTTTGAGCAGTACATTTGCGGATCTTTCCGTTTTACCGGGCTTGAATTTTAGAACGGCGTTTAATGTGGATTATGCAGGTACTTTTTATCGTCATTTGCAGTTGCCATACCGGTCAGGCTTTTTAAACAGTGATGTTACGCAGGTTAATACCAATTTCGACTACAGTGGATCATTAACCTGGCAAAATATATTGACCTATGACTTGAATTCGAATGACCACCGTGTTAATTTCCTTTTGGGATCTGAAACGGTTAATAATAGGTACCAGGGATTTAATGCCAGTGCACAAGGGCTAGCTATTGCCGATCTGAACTATGCTTACTTGACGCAAGGTACGCGAAATATACTTGCCCGCGGCGATGGCAATTCGGACGCGCTACAGTCATTTTTCTTTAAAGCAAACTATAATTATCATGATCGATACTTAGCTTCTGTGACCATTCGGAGAGATGGTTCGAGTAAGTTCGGTTCGAACAATCGCTACGCGAATTTCCCCGCCGCCTCTCTGGGATGGCGCATCAGTGAAGAGGCCTTTTTTAAAGACAATGTAAATTTCATTTCGGATTTTAAACTCCGGTATAGCTGGGGGCAAACGGGTAATCAAAGCATTCCTGCATATGCTACCTATTCACTCTATCGTGCCATTTATGGAACGGACCTGACCTGGGAACCAAGCGAAGGCAGCGCTTATGACATAGGTGGACAGGGCACCGGTACGCTTCCTACCGGATATACCGCCATCCAAACCGGAAACCCGGATCTTAAATGGGAAACCACCACGCAATCTAATTTTGGAGCGGATTTTGGATTGTTCTCCAATCGGCTTATCGGTTCAGTTGAATATTATATAAAGAATACAGACGATATTTTGATCAGCCCGCCTTACTTGGGCGTAGTGGGTGAAGGGGGAAATACATGGATTAACGGTGCTTCGCTGCAAAACAAGGGCTTGGAGGCGGCGATCAGTTATAGCCAAGATTTGACCGAGGATATTCAATTGGATATTGCGGCTAATATTACCAGAAACCGTTTAAAGATAACAGCGCTTCCTAACAATGCAATTATCGGTTACCCAGGTAATGGTACAACCTACACGATTATCGGACACTCGCCAAATACGCACTTCGGTTGGGTGGCTGATGGCTTGTTCACGACGCAAGAGGAAGTTGATAACAGCCCGGAACAGCCGGGAAAGGCACTTGGTCGCATCCGTTACCTTGACCTTGATCAGAATGGACGGATTGATAATAACGACCAGCAGTACTTAGGTACCTCGGATCCTGATTTTACTTACGGCTTGAATTTAACCCTAAGCTATAAGCGATTCAATATTGCCGTTTTCTTTCAGGGCGTACAGGGAGGAGTCGTAAATAATAGCTATAAAAATCTGACAGATTTTACTTCGCTGGCACCGGGATCAAATTGGGGCAGCCGCGTAATGGATGCTTGGACCCCTGAGAACGCCGGGGCAAGTGTTCCTGCCTTAACTTTGGTCAATACGAATAATGAGAACAGATTTTCAACCTATTTTTTAGAGCCTAGAAGTTATTTCAAATTACGGAACATTGAAATCGGATATGATCTGAAGGATGCTTTTGAAAGGTTTAATGTAACGCGGGCACGTGTATACATGCAGGCATCTAACTTGCTACGTTGGAAGAACCGGGCCTATACAGCTCCAGATCCTGAAAATCCGGGGAACGCCTATCCGATACCGGTAATTGCAACAGTGGGTTTTAATCTATCCTTCTAGTATATTTTCCATCATCATCTGATTTAAAAATACTAGCAAATGAAAAATTTACCTGTCATAATATTGGTTGTGTATGCCATCTTGTTTTTTGGCTGCTCGAAAAATTTGGAAAAACTGCCGCAAGGCGTCGTGTTTAATGAAAATCTGAAAACACCCGAAAATGTGGAGGCGATGGTAATCAGTGCTTACTCAGCCTTGGGTAATGATCATTGGAGTACACCTTATACAACGATGTGGGCCTACGGAAGTGTGCGGGGCGGAGACGCTTACAAGGGCGGGGGCGGAACGGGCGACCAGAACGACGTGCACGCTTACGAATTGTTTTCAATCAATCGGGTAGACCTCGGAGAAAGTGATGGTACTTGGTTCCGTTTGTATGTGGGCGTAGCGAGATGTAATGCAGCCTTAGCGCTGCTGAATGAAATAGGTGATGACATATTCCCACAGAAGTTAATGCGCATTGCTGAAGTACGTTTCCTTCGGGCACACTTTTATTTTCTATTAAAAATTCTTTTTAAACGAGTACCTTACATCGACGAAAGTGTTGAAAAATCAGCCTATCAAACTATCGGGAATGATCTGTACAGTAACGATGAACTATGGACAAAAATAGCAGAAGATTTTCGCTTTGCTACACAGCATTTACCGCTGGCGCAGGCAGAGTCATCGCGTATTACAAAGGGGGCTGCCCAATCTTACCTAGCAAAAACATTGCTTTACCAAAGTTATGTGCAGGATGATCAGCATAATGTGTTATCAAAAGACCAAGCGAAATTGAATGAAGTAGTAGCGTATTGCGACAGTGTGATCAATTCGGGAAGATATCGCCTTTCTGAAGATTTTGCGGAAAATTTTCTTTCCGAATATGAAAATGGTCCAGAGACGGTATTTGCCATCGTTTTCTCAAAAAGCGACGGCACACCACAAGGACGGATTAATGCCGGTGTGGGAACCAATTATCCTATGAACCAGGAATATGGTTGCTGTGGATTTCATCAGCCGAGTTCTAATCTGGTGAACGCATTTAAAACGAATGCTGACGGATTGCCGCTGCTGGATGACTATAATGCCCATGATGTTGTTCCTACCGGAGATTTTAAAATGCAAAGCTTCGATACGCGTTTGGATCATACTGTGGCCATTCCCGGACATCCCTATAAATACCAAAAAGATCTGGTGTTTCAGGCTTCATGGAATCGTGACAATGCCACTTATGGCAACTTTATGAGTATGAAAGAAACGGTTGCTTATACCGATCCGACTTTTATGAAATATCCACCTTTTATGTCGAGCGCTAAAGATTGGCCGGTGATTAGGTATGCGGATGTGTTACTCATAAAAGCGGAAGCTTTAATTGAACTGGGACGTGAACAAGAGGCACTGCCACTAATTAATTTGATTAGGCAACGCGCGCAGAAAAGTGCGGCACGATTGACACAGGCAGATGGTAGGCCTACTTCCAGTTACTTTATCGATACTTATCAGCCAGGAGTGAATTGCGTTTGGACCAATGAATTTGCGCGTAAAGCGCTGCGTTTTGAACGCAGATTGGAATTTGCTATGGAAGGTTATCGCTTTTTTGACCTCGTTCGGTGGGGTATTGCGGCCGAGTTTATTAATGATTATTTTTCTGCTGAGCAAAGAAGAACACCCCATTTGGCGGGCGCCGCTTTCAAGAAAAACAGAGATGAGTATTTACCGATCCCACAGAATCAAATTAACTTTAGTCAGGGTTTATACGTGCAGAACTTCGGCTGGTAATTAAATTCCTCTATAAAATACGTCATTCATGGCATATAAAATGAATTTATCTAAGTTTGAAAAAGGGAACCAATAAATAAATCAAATGAAAACTAAAATTCTTTTACTGATTTGTGCAACCATTGGTTTTGCAGTCCGTTACGGCCATTGTCAGGAAGTGGTCAATACGGAGAAGTTATTGCAAGAGATGCGTGAGGTTGAGGAGGTTGCTCGCTATCCTGAACCTGCATATACATTAAAACAAGTAAGCAGTTATGACAGAAGATCCACCGTGCGCAATAGGGCGGGATGGTTTGCAAATAGTGATTTTAATCAGTTTATCCGTCGGGAAGAGCATGAAGGACGAGAAGAGCATGTGATGATGGACGCTGAAGGCCCAGGTGCAATTGTCCGTTTTTGGCTCACCTGTTTGGAAAAACCCGGAACGATGCGTTTTTATTTTGATCATGAAAAGGAAGCTAGGATTACGGTTCCCGGGTTTGATTTATTGAAGGCAGGATTGGGGTTGGGGCCGGCATTGTTGAACCCGCATACGAATTATGATCCGCGGGGAAAGGGAGGGAATACGTTATATTTACCTTTGGTTTATGCGAAGCATTGCAAAATAACATGGGAGTTTGCTGATAGTGCAAGTAAAAAGAAGCCTCATTATTATCAGATCAACTACCGAACATATCCAAAAAATATAAAAGCCGAAACGTTTTCCTTTGAGCAGTTACGACGATTAAAAAAAGAAATTGATAATACAGAAAGTGTCCTTTGGAACCCATCGGCAAATTTTAGCGTAACGGATTCTATCTCAAAAAAATTGAACCCTGCGGAGGAATGTGCGCTGAATTTAAGGGATGCTCATAAGGCTATTCGTCTGCTTAAAATCCAAATGAGTAAGTTAAACCGCGATCAGGAGGCGCTCTGGAGGAACGTGGTATTGAAAATATCCTTTGATGGCAAGGAAACGGTATTGTGCCCCTTGGGTGATTTTATAGGTAGCGGCTATGGGGGGAGCGATATAGCAAGTTGGTATAGAACGCTCGCAAATAAACAAACGCTCGTCTCACGATGGGTGATGCCTTTTCAGAAGTCGGCAGTGATACGCTTAATCAATAACAATAATTTTCCTGTCGAATTAAGTCTTTCAGTTGGAACGGATGATTTTAAATGGGATGAACGAGCAATGTATTTTCATGCCTTCACAAAAATGGAAGAACACGTATGGGACGCTAAGTGGGATTATGATGCGGAGAAGAACCCCAAAGGGGATGCCCGCGCACCGATTGACTGGAATTTCATTGCGATCAAGGGTAAAGGGGTATATGTTGGTAATACCTTAGCGACGCTGAATCATATGAATTCATGGTACGGGGAAGGGGATGCTAAAGCTTATGTCGACGGGGAAGCTTTTCCGTCTGAATTTGGTACAGGATTGGAGGATTATTACAACACCTCATGGGCGCCGGTGGTTATTTACCAAACACCTTTTGCCAATGCAACACGGGCGGATCATACTTCGTCAACAGGACATAATACATTTACCCGGACGCGCATACTGGATGCCATACCTTTTAGTAAGCAATTTTCATTTGATATGGAAATGCTCAGCTGGGATAGTGGTTATGTGGATATTGCGGCAACAACCTATTGGTATGCCAGGCCTTGATGTACGGGCGATGATAATAAGAAGCAATAAATAAAGAATGACTAGCCTTTGGCTCGACTTAATAAATGATAAAAAAACAAACAGATGAGAACTTTTGCGATCAAATTTTTAACAATTGCCCTGCTGTCGATTAACTATCTTCCATTAAGTGCAGGTGAGATTGAAATCAAAATCAATAAGAAATACCTTAACTTTCCGGTATCACATAAGGAAGAGCGCCGGAAGATGACTTTCAGTGTGGATGGTAAAGCTGATCTTTCGGTCGTTATTAGACTGACCAAAGCTACACCTGATTATTGGGTTTTTAAAGATGTTTCGGATTTGCGAGGAAAAACATTGAAGATAAGCTATGAGGGTGATGAGGCAGGACTGGCGAAAATTTATCAGAATGATAAACTGGCTGGACAAGATAGCCTTTATAAAGAGAAAAATCGGCCACAGTTTCATTTTACGACCCGCAGGGGATGGATCAATGATCCGAATGGTTTACTTTTTTATGAGGGGGAGTATCATTTGTTTTACCAGCATAATCCTTATGAGAATGAATGGGAGAATATGCACTGGGGGCATGCAGTGAGTAAAGATTTGGTACACTGGACGGAGTTGCCGGATGCACTTTATCCGGATGAGCTGGGAACGATGTTTTCAGGTTCGGCTGTAATCGATTATAACAATACAGCTGGTTATAATAAAGGTAAAACGCCCGCTATGGTAGCTGCTTATACTGCAGCCGGGCCGGATAAGCAGGTGCAGTGTATTGCCTACAGCCTCGATAAAGGGCGGACGTTTACAAAATACGAATCGAATCCAATCATTGATTCCAAAGCGAAGTGGAATAGCCCGGACACGCGCGATCCGAAGGTGTTTTGGTACAAACCGGGAAAACACTGGGTAATGGTGCTTAACGAGCGGGATGGTCATTCTATCTATACCTCTAACGATTTGAAAAAGTGGAACTACGAAAGTCATGTTACCGGTTTTTGGGAGTGCCCCGAACTTTTCGAACTGCCGGTAGATGGGGATATCAATAATACCAAATGGGTGATGTATGGTGCTTCGGGTACTTATATGCTGGGGTCTTTTGATGGGAAAGTGTTTAAGCCGGAAGCTGGTAAATATGTCTATACAACAGGATCAGTTTATGCGGCACAAACCTTTACGGATATGCCGGACGGACGACGTGTGCAAATTGGCTGGGGACAAATAACACATCCCGGTATGCCTTTTAGAGGGATGATGCAATTGCCAACGGAGCTAACGCTGCGCAATACGAAAGAGGGTCCCCGCCTTTTTAGTCGGCCCGTTAAAGAAACAGAACAGCTTTTTACATCGGTTCGGAAGGAAATGAACTTAACAGCCGAACGTGCTAATCAATTGCTTGCATCATATGCGGAGGCGGATGGCTTGCGGGTGAAGACGACCATTAAATTGTCTCATGCCACTAGTGCCGGGCTTAATCTTTTTGGGCAACGAATTGTAGATTATGATTTGAATTATAATAAACTGAATGGTCTGTTTTATTCGCCGAACGATCCAGCCAGTATGGTAATTTCGGCCGATATTTACATCGATAAAACCAGCGTTGAAGTATTTATTGATGGCGGTGCCTACTCTTATTCCATGCCTAGAAAAGCGGAAGACAATAATAAAGAAGGCTTCCATTTCTGGGGAAATAATATTGAGGTAACTGATTTGGAGATCTTAAACGTTCGATCTATCTGGAATTAGGGATGATGTTTGTGACTTGCTAGTAGTGCTAAATAGTTCAGTCGGTAAGTAGTAAAATAGCGCTAATAACCTGGCTGCGGCGCCACTGAAGACCAAAAATAGGGAATTAGTAATGCCTGCCGGTAGGCATTGCTAATTCCCTTAATACTTAAATATAAATGTCGCTTTATTCCGGGCCTTGGTATTCGGGTTCTACATAGCCACCGGGAACGTAGCGGGATTTATCATTGGTATGCCAGGCGTATACGCCTTGTATCATAATCCCGATTGTATATACGTAATCATAGGCAAGTTCCTGCCACCGCCCGAAATTTGGTAAGTGCTCGTGTAGTATCTTAAACTCGTTTAGAAGCTTATCATGATAATCCAGGGCCATCTTATAGGCTTCTTCCCATGATACGTTATTTTCATTGTGTATAACTTTTACGATATTGATGACATCACCTTTCCGACTCAACTCCTTCGGTAACGAAATAATGTCGTTATGCACGCCGATCATAAGGGCTGCCAAGGTGTGCAAGCTCAAAATATGGGGATGTTCTAACACCTCATCGGGCAAATTGCGAAAATCTTTTTGCATGGCTACATATTTACAAAAAGGTAAACCGCCACTGGTATCTTCGCGAAGTACCAAATAGACTGGGAATGGAGGTATAATATCGGCCTTCATATAGCGTTTTTCATCCTGATAACCGATTAACAGGGTATGAATACTAGCTATGAATTTATCATACAGCCGCTGTGGCATGTCACATTTAATGGCTCGCTGCCTTATTAAGTAGAACTGACGGAATATGCCGAAGTCTGTAGGCTCTTCTTTCTCTTGTCCACTGAGTATGGCTATACTCCGTTGTCTTATACGACACATTTCTTCGTGGCTACAATGGTCAAAATAATCATCCATCATGGCTCCATTGGCTGCGAAACTTGCGATCGGAAACAGTTCATCCAGCGTTTTTAAGAAGGGTAAACCACGGGCTGCTATATCTGTCAGCACATGCTTTTTGTGTGTTTCGCGTGCTTTCTCGGAATGAAAGGTATAATCTGTATCGATCCAATTATAATATATTTCCCGCATCTCTTGTGCAAAGGGAGAAATTAGATTAGGGAAAGGATATTCAGGACGTTGCATGTTTTGGAATAATGCGTAGAATTCTTGTTCCTTTGTCATTGTGTCGAGTTTTTAACGATTTAAACATGCCGCAACTGCTCTGTTAACAGCACGATTACTATTCCATAAAGAAACTAACGTTTATAATATTAAATAAATATAATTATCTATTTATTAAAAAAGGAAAGTTCATTCTGTTCATTTTGTTCGATGTCAGTGAGAGCCGTGGTTGAGTAGCTAAGTAGTTGAGTTGTTGAGTGGTTAAGTGGTTAAGTAGTTGAGTTGTTAAGTAGTTGAGTTGTTGAGTTGTTGAGTAGTTAAGTAGTCGAGTAGTTAAGTAGTTGAGTTGTCGAGTGGTTAAGTAGTTGAGTTGTCGTTGCAAGTGATGAAATCACACGGGGCTCTCGCGGGTAGTACAAAACGGCCTTCTAGGGTGAGCGTAAAGAAAATTCAATTAGAAGGGTAGAAAAAACGTTATGCGAAGAAGTGGAGGGAAAGAAATGAGGATTGGGGCGGCTCCGCAGAACGGCGCGGGGCAATTGAATTTTTAGCGAAACCTAGACAGCCTTGACTTTTGGTTCTTTTTGTCAAGAAAAAGAACAACAAATAATATTAATTAAAAATAATCATGAAATCCTTAGAAGGAAAGCCGACATTCGAAAGCTGATACAAATGATGAGTGATGAATTTCAGTTGTGAGGATAGTTAACTAGTTGAGTAGTTAAGTGGTTAAGTAGTTGAGTGGTTAAGTAGTTGAGTTGTTGAGTGGTTAAGTAGTTGAGTTGTTGAGTGGTTAAGTAGTTGAGTTGTCGAGTCGTTAAGTAGTTGAGTTGTCGAGTGGTTAAGTAGTTGAGTTGTCGAGTGGTTAAATAGTTGAGTTGTAAAAATAATGACAAAAACAGTTACAGCAGCGTCAAGCTACCGGCAGGCTAACGAAAGCTGAAAGCCGACATCCGAAAGCTGCTAGCACTATTTGCATCTTAAAAATATTTATCGTAATATTGCAATAAATAATAAGATCATGGGCGTTACCAGAACAGAAATATTTACGGAAGAGCAGAACAGAATAGCTGTTCTTTTGAAAGCAATGGCCCATCCCGCCCGTATTGCCATCTTGCAATACATCATGGCTTCAAAGACTTGTATCAATGGGGATCTGGTGGAAGAGCTGGGTTTGGCGCAAGCAACTATATCGCAGCATTTAAAAGAACTTAAAACAGCGGGATTGATACAGGGTACCATTGAAGGGGTCAGTGTCTGCTATTGCATTCACCCTGAAAATTGGCAGCTGCTGAAAGAAACAGTAGGCACTTTTTTAAATGGATATGTGCCGAACAACGAGTGCTGTTAAAAAATTTTTACCTATATATCGTTAAATTGCAATATTATGAATTCGAAGGAACTAATGACTTGGGGCGATTTCAAATCCCAATTGACAAGGAATGTAGAGGCTATTTTACAATTTCAGTACGCCGAAGATAAATGGGTGGATGCCTCATACCATATCACCGAGATTAAACAAGCGCCTATTACTTCGGTTGATTGTGGAGGTGTGATGAACGCCTGGACGGAGATTATTGTGCAGCTTTGGGAGCCGGCTTCGGACGGTTCGGAAAGAGCCATGAAGGTGGGTAAAGCCTTGTCGATTATTGAATTGGTAGAGAAGTCCCTTCCTTTAAATCCTGGCGGTATTGTTAAGATTGAATTTGGTAATTCGGAATTTGATACCCGTCAACTATTTCCGGGGAACTTGATTTTGAAAGGTGAAAACCTCGTAGTTGACCTTATTCCGGATGCTACGCAATGCAAAGCGATTGGGCGTGGTGGTAGTTGTGGTCCGAAGGATCAGAACGAAACATGCTGTGTGCCCGCTCAGGAAGAAGAAAGCCAAAATAGGATGGTCAATCTAGCGACTATCCAAAGTTGTACCCCCGGATCCGGATGCTGCTAAAACAAATTAACTAATGGAAATTAGTATCATTACTGAAACAGACTGGCCCGCAGTGCGTGCTATTTATCTACAGGGAATAGCAACCGGCCAGGCCACTTTTCAAACAGAAGCACCAAGTTGGGAGGATTGGGATCGATCGCATCTCAGGCATTCTCGTTTTTTAGCAAGCATTGATGGGAGCGTTGCGGGATGGGCGGCTCTTTCTCCGGTTTCAAGTCGTTGCGTTTATGCCGGTGTGGCGGAAGTAAGTGTATACGTACATGAAGATTACCGTGAAAAAGGTGTGGGTGATTTGTTGATGAATACACTCATAGAAAGTAGCGAAGCGCAAGGTCTCTGGACTCTTCAGTCCGGTATTTTCCCGGAAAATGAGGCAAGTATTCGCCTACATGAAAAGCATGGCTTTCGGAAATTGGGCTATCGGGAAAAGGTTGGTAAACACGAGAATACGTGGCGCGATACGATATTAATGGAACGTCGGAGTAAGACGGTAGGAATTGATTAAATAAAACAAAAAGAACAATGAAGAAAATTTTGGTATTATGTACCGGCAATAGTTGCCGCAGTCAGTTGGCAGAAGGTTATTTACGGCATTTTGCGCAAGGAAAGGCTGAGGTATACAGCGCGGGAATTGAAACGCACGGCGTTAATCCGAAAGCGATACAGGTCATGAAAGAGGACGGTATCGACATCTCCGGGCACACCTCCAATCATGTAGATGAATACAGCCATATTGATTTCGATTATGTCATCACCGTGTGTGACAATGCAAAGGAAAGCTGTCCTTACTTCCCTACCAAAGCGAAGCAGTTTCATCACAATTTTCCCGATCCGGCAAAGGCGGTGGGCACTTCAGAAGAAATCCTGAACGAGTTCCGGGCGGTCAGGGATCTGGTTAAAGCCTATATGAAGGATTTTATTGATGAACATGTTAATAACGAACGATATGTCAGCGAATAATTGCTCACCGATTGCGGGCCGTAAACAGTTAAGCTTTCTTGATCGTTATCTGACTTTATGGATTTTTCTCGCCATGGCCATCGGTGTTGGAATGGGTTATTTTATTCCGTCTACAGCGACTTTTATCAATTCCTACTCGAGTGGCACAACAAACATACCCTTGGCGATCGGCTTGATATTAATGATGTATCCGCCTTTGGCAAAGGTGAAGTATGAAAACTTAGGGAACGTATTTAAGGATGTAAAGGTGCTCAGTATCTCGCTGATTCTAAATTGGCTAATAGGCCCGCTACTGATGTTCTTTTTAGCCGTCACGTTTTTAAGAGATTATCCCGAATATATGATTGGCTTGATCTTGATCGGTCTGGCGCGTTGTATTGCTATGGTGGTGGTTTGGAATGAACTTGCTGAAGGAAACCGAGAATATGCAGCGGGGCTAATTGCGCTTAACAGTATATTCCAGGTACTGTTCTATAGCGTATTCGCTTATATTTTTATTACGGTACTCCCTCCTTTATTCGGAATTGAAGGGGTCGAAGTACACATTACCATCAGCGAAATAGCCAAAAGCGTGGGTATTTATCTGGGGATTCCTTTTGCCATGGGACTGATCAGTCGCTACGGGCTGATTGCTATGAAAGGAGAGCAATGGTTTCAGGACAAGTTTCTGCCTTTTATATCACCTATTACGCTGATTGCCTTGTTATTTACCATCGTGGTCATGTTCAGTCTAAAAGGCGAATTGATTGTGCAGATTCCGATGGATGTGGTTCGGATTGCCCTTCCTTTGGTTATTTATTTTACTTTTATGTTCATTTTCAGTTTCATGATCGGCAAACGTTTCGGAGCGGATTATTCAAAAAACACGTCGATCGCTTTTACAGCAACCGGAAATAATTTTGAGCTGGCTATTGCTGTAGCGATTGGGGTGTTCGGGATCAATTCGGGCCAAGCCTTTGCGGGAGTTATCGGCCCCTTGGTAGAGGTCCCCGCATTGATTGCCCTGGTTAATCTCGCATTTTGGTTTAGAAGGAAATATTATTGAGTTTTAGTTGAGTTGTTGAGTCGTTGAATAGTTGCGTAGGCTTTTCGTAAGTGATGAATGAATTGTGGAATAGTTGAGTGGGGAATAGTTAATAGTTAACAGTGAGTAGGGAATAGTTAATAGTGAGTAGGGAATAGTTACTAGGAGCTTTATGGGGCGTAAGACATGTTCTCAACTAACAAGTTCCCTTGTTCACTGAGGCAGTTGGATGGAGAGGATGAGTATATGAATGTGAACGTTGAGTAGCGGGTACCTGCCTACCGCTGGGCAGGCTAATGAAAGCCGACGGCTGGCAGCCGAAAGCAGATCGCCGAAATTTATTTTATATTCTTTAGTTTGCAGATTAGAAAGGGTATGAATACATTATTTGTGAAAAATATGGTCTGTAACCGTTGTATTATGGTGGTACAGCATGAACTGGATAAACTTGGCATCGCCGCTAAAAGCGTCAAATTGGGTGAGGTTAGTCTTACTGATGAATTATCGGTTGAACAG
Source organism: Olivibacter sp. 47 (assembly GCF_030372825.1). Taxonomy (NCBI): domain Bacteria; kingdom Pseudomonadati; phylum Bacteroidota; class Sphingobacteriia; order Sphingobacteriales; family Sphingobacteriaceae; genus Olivibacter; species Olivibacter sp. 47. Next base: position 1,008,568 of record NZ_JAUCNR010000001.1, on the reverse strand, counting down.
AAAGATGCATTAAAGCAGGCTTTGAATCCCTTAGGCTTTGAGTTAATTGACGACAAAAAAAGCCGCACCATTGAGAAGATAAAGAATATAATTATTGATTTGGTTCATCACAGGGATAATGATGCTAAAACGAATCTTTCAGATGTGCTAAGCGACAGATTGAACCATGATTATAATTACTTGTCTAACTTGTTTTCTGAAGTAGAAGGGACGACGATCGAAAAGTATTTTATTGCGCAAAAAATAGAAAAAGTAAAGGAGCTGCTGGTATATGATGAACTGTCGTTGAGCGAGATTGCTTACCGTCTGAATTATTCGAGTGTTGCCTATTTAAGTAATCAGTTCAAAAAAGTAACCGGACTTTCCCCAAGCCATTTTAAACAAATACGCGAGGATAAAAGAAAGCCTTTGGATAAAGTGTAATAATAGACTCTCCATTCCTTCAATTTAACAATCATTGCCGAAATTCCATAAGAAATAATGCGCCTCAGGGCTTGATGAACGATTTTTTTTAAGCCGATGGCTACCTGTGCAGCAAGGATATGACGTTGCCACTAATAACTTGGAATAACATCGAGAAACTAACAGTAAATCTCATAAATCAAACAAGAAATTGTACAACAAGGGGCATCAATATTGTACCGAAATTTGGCGTATTAAATAACACTAAATTTTAAAACAATGGAGAACAAAGAATATCAATTCAAAACCAATCTTAACTGTGGCGGATGTGTATCAAAAGTTCAACCGGATTTAGATAGTGCAGACGGTATCTGTCACTGGCATGTTGATACAGATAATGCAGACAAAATCCTTACCGTCAGTTCGAAGGGCATTACAAAGGATGAGGTAGTCGCGATCATCCAACGCAAGGGTTTCAAAGCCGAGCCGATAGCCTAACGATTTCGAAAGTAGTTTGAATGAGTAGAAATAGTTAAGTAGTTAAGTAGGAAAGTAGTTTTACCAGCAACCTTCAAGAATGTCCGGCCGTTAAGAGCCGGACATTCTTTTTTAATCGAACCAAACGTCGTTATCTAAAAGAAGCGAAGGGAAACTATTGTTCCGAGAGTGTTTTAACGGTTTCCAGTCCTTCGGTAAACCCTTTGCTCATCATATCCACCCATTCTTCTCCCACTTGTACGGACGCTTTCAGTGTAGTGAAGCCGTTGGTTTCAGAAAGGTGATATTCTTCTAATGAGCCTGCCCAGCTTTTAACCTGCTCGCTGGTGGTGTCTTCTTTACCATCCATTATTTCTCCAACGTGCTCGAATACCACGTCGTAGGGTTCGTTTTTACTTTTAATGGTACTTACCATGCCGTTGCCATTGTTATCCAGGAAAAGTGTTCTACCACCTACCTGCCAATCGCTTTGCATGCGGGAACCGCCATTTGGATTAAAAGCGTTTGTCCATTTTGAATAGGTGTCGTCATTCCAAAGTACATCCCAAACTTTTTGGGCGGGTGCTTTAATTTCTTTTGTGAATTCTAATGTTCTCATAAGTTTATTTTTATTTTATTTCAGACCTATTTTATTAATAACAAAACTATCGAAAAATTGAAAGAGATATTAGGGTATAAACGTCAAATTGTGAGGGGGATTGCGACTTATTGCAGGTGCCGGAGTTGTTGAGTAGCTCAGTGGTTGAGTTCTAGAATTGTCGTAATAGCAATAGTGCCTACATACAGGCAGGCTAACCAAAGCTGACTGCCGATATCCGAAATCCATAATTAGCCGATGAGCCGATTAGCCAATTTGATGATAGGGCCGGCACTGCCTAAAGCTGACTGCTGAAAGCTAATTTCTAAAACCTATTAACTAACCTTACTCCTCTTTTATTGCCTTAATTGGATTGCCGGTAGCGGCGATGAAGCTACGGATAAAAACAGTAGTCCCGGCAATAAAGAGCGTAACCAGCAAGCCGACCATAAAATGTAAAGGGCTTATTTTAATCTGATAGGCAAATTCTTGTAGCCAACTGTGCATAGCGTACCAGGCAATGGGTACGGCTATTACGAAGGAGATGCCGATCAATATGACAAAGTCTTTTAAAAAGAGCAGCACAATATTGTTTACTGATGCACCCAACACTTTGCGGACACCAATCTCTTTTACACGTTGGACGGCCATTAATGACACCAATCCGAGCAGCCCTACGCAGCTGATAACAATGGCAATAAACGTAAACACTTTAAAGGTATTATAGAGTGTTTGCTCGCGTTCATATAATCTTGCAAGCTTATTATCAATGAATTCATAATTGAATAAAGATTCGGGATTGAGCACTGACCATTCTCTGTTGATGGACGCGATGGTCTGTTTGATGTGGTTCGATTGAAGCTTCACACTTGCTTGCTGAAATCTTTCAGGATTGTAATAAAGAAAGCAAGCCCTGATTTTTTTATGCTTGGATTCGCTTTGAAAATCGGCCACCACGCCCTGAATTTCTGCCCGACGATCGCCTACTGTTATCTGCTGTCCCAACGCATCATTATAATTTTGTATTCCTAATCGGTTTACAAGGGTTTTATTGACGACAATTCTCAAAATACTGTCCTGCGGCATAATGCTCTTGGTAATAGGTAATCCAGTCAACATTTTTAGTCCAAACATGGAAAAATAATTTTCATCTACCACCTTCATTTCGGTTACATCTACTTCTTGCATGCCCAAATTCGGCGCAGAAAAAGGCATATAATTATTGTTGTAAGCCGGCGCAACGGAAGCAAAACTAAAGTCTTTAACACCGGGTTGGTTTGAAAGTAGCTGACGCAATCCCTCGGGGTTTTTCCTATATCAAAAGTGATAATGGATTCTTTATCAAAACCAATGTCTTTATTAAGAAAGAAATCCATCTGTTTGGCTACAATAAAGGTGCTTATAATGAGCAATTGAGTTACCAAAAACTGAATACCGATCAGTCCTCTTTTTAAGATGGTAGTTCCTTTAACGGCTGTTGAGAAAGACGCCTTTAAAATCTGCAATTGATTGAAACGCGACTGGATCAAGGCGGGGTATACGCCGGAGATCAAAATCGCGAATAGTGAAATAATAAAAAGGCCAATAAGAACATCTAGGTGTAAAAGCTGATTGGCGTTGATACGGGTACCAAAGAATCCTTCCGTATAAGGGATAAATAACAATAGACAACCTATTGCCAGTCCTAATGCAATGATCACTTGAATGACTATTTCTGAGAGCGCACTTTTAATAATCTGAATGGGCTTGGCACCGATTACTTTTCGGATGCCCACATCTTTGGAGCGTTTTAAAGCAAAAGCGGTAGCCATATTTACAAAATTAATGCAGGCGATTACTAAAATGAATAAACCAACTGCTGCTAAACCGTATATGCTTTTTTTAGACCGCGGCATACTGGTCTGGTTGAGATATCGTTGATCGTAATGTATATCGGTTAATGGTTGTAACAATAGCGTAGCTTTTTCTTTTTCAACGGCTTCGCGCCAATTTTTTTTAATAAAGGCCGGAAGCCTTTGCTCAACAGTGGCGGCGGATAGCTTTTCAGGTAAAGTAACGTATAGGTATCCTCCTTGTATCGACCAAAAATTGCTCGTTTCATCATGGAATGTTGCCCAAGAGACCAATGATTTAAAGGTTAAATGGGTATTACCGGGTAGGTCTTTAATAAGACCGGTTACCTTCAGTTCCCAATCGTTATCCATACGGATGGTCTGCCCGATAGGGTTCTGATCTCCGAAATATTGTTTTGCGGTGCTCTCGGTAAGTACAATCGTATTCGGTGCTTCCAAGGCTGAATTGGGATCACCTGCCAACCAAACTAAATCAAATATCTTGGCAAATTCATTATCGGCAGCGGCAACGTCTTTTAGGATAAAACGTTCGTGATTGATCTCGATCATACTTTCCCGCCAATAATAGTATTGTGAAACGTGTTCCAGCTCAGGAAAATCATTTCTGAGGGCGGGCGCAACGGCAAATGAAACACTTGGATTATAATCCAAACCCAACGACGTAACCCGGTAAGTTCTGGCTGCTTGCTTATGATATTGATCATAACTAAGCTCATTCCGAACAATGAGAAGGATTAATATGCAAGAGGCAAGCCCTAAGGCCAAGCCGAAAATATTAATGGCAGCATAAGATTTATAACGAGCTATGGATCGTATCGCTATCCGAAAATAATGTCTGAACATATCGTAATAAATTGGATGCTAAAATCAGCTCAAATAGGAAGCCATTTTATATAAACGATTGTAAGGCGATTCAAAGGCCATTTTATGCTGAAACGCTGTACGAATATGAACACTTGTTGTTCGGTTTTGTTAATAGGACGGTGGTTAAGTGGTGGGTAGGACTTTCCGGCAAGCAATTAAGTGAGACTCGAGAAAAACAATTAGGTTTTTAAATGGTAAATAAAAGGGGGAATGTAAAACGGAATAAACATTATGAAAACATGGATTAAGGAAGGTGCTTTTCACCTGAAAGAAAAACTAGGGCTAGGTGGTGTCGCTATCGGTACAGCGTTTGAAAAAATAAGCCATGACCAAGCGCAGGAAGTTTTAGCAAAGGCTTGGGACGTAGGTATACGTTACTACGATACTTCGCCTTGGTATGGGCTCACTAAAAGTGAGCGGGCTTTCGGAACGTTCTTAGGGGATAAAGTACGAGAAGATTTCGTTTTTTCTACTAAAGTAGGTCGGCTTTTCCGCGAGGTCCCTGAAAAGCAAGTTCCACCTACCATGTGGCAAGATCCTTTACCCTATGATTTTGAACATAACTATACTGCGGACGCAGTGAAGCGATCGCTGGACGATAGTTTGAAACGCACAGGATTAGATCGGATTGACATCGTTTTCGTGCATGATTTATCAGAAGATCAGGTGGGCGATCGATATCCTTATTTCCTGAAACAGGCGACAGAGGGCGCCTTCAAGGTGTTAAGCGATTATCGGGATCAGGGCATTATTAATGCTTGGGGTATGGGCGTTAATCAGATAGAGCCCATTCTTGATTGCATCGAGCGGGCCGATCCGGATATCTGCTTATCAGCCACGCAGTATTCTATTCTGGCACATGAAGACGCCGTTGACCGCCTTTTACCTGCCGTAAGAAAGGCCGGGGTACAACTGGTATCGGGCGCGGGCTATAATTCCGGATTTATAGCTGGACGCGATCGTTATAATTATAAAGAGGTTATTCCAAAAGGTTTTCGAGAAAAAAGGGATCGCATTGATGCGATTGCCAGGCGTCATGGGATCGACATCATCACGGCCGCTCTCCATTTTGTACTGGCAGCAGACGAGTTTGTATCCATCATTCCGGGCGCCAGCAAACCTGAACAGGTAATATCAAATGCGAAGGCTTTGGAAACACCGGTTCCTACCGCTTTTTGGCAAGAACTAAAAGCGGAAGGTTTGTTGTACGAGCAGGCACAGATACCGGTATAGCCATCACCGATGAGTTTTAATCGGGAACTAACAAAAATAATGTCGCCACGGTAGTGGTGTAACTGATTGATCAAATTTCTATGGCCATCATAGGTAAAATCATTAAGCAGGCAATTCATCTTTCGGAGGCGATTGGTACGGAGGCGGATCCGGTGAAAGAACAACAGCAGGTATTGAGGAAGCTATTAAATAAAGCCAAACATACCGCTTTCGGAAAACAATATGATTTTCAAAAGATCTTAACGCACAAATCTTTGATTCAAGCTTTTCAACAGGCGGTACCGATTTTTGATTATGATAAGTTGTATACTGAATGGTGGCATTACCTACTGGCCGGACATCAGAATGTTACCTGGCCAGGTGGACAGTCGTACTTTGCGATAAGCAGCGGCACCACAAGCAACAGTAAATACATACCTGTAACCGAGGATATGCTGGAAGCGATCCGTAGAGCGGGCATCCAACAAATAACAAGCTTAAAGAACTTTGACCTCCCACCCACATTTTTTGAAAAGCAAATATTGATGCTCGGTAGCAGTACTAACCTGATTCAAAAGGATGATCACCTGGAGGGGGAAATCAGCGGGATCAGTGCGGCAAATATTCCTTTTTGGTTTAGAAAGTTCTATAAGCCCGGAAGCGAAATTGCTTCGCTGGATAACTGGGAACAGAAAATAAGACAGATAGCAGAGCGGGCGCCCGAGTGGGATATTGGTAGCATTACGGGTATTCCGTCATGGACCGAACTGATGTTAAAGGAAATCATTTCTTTTAATAAATTGAATACCATTCATGATGTATGGCCGAATTTGGCAGTATATACTTCCGGTGGCGTGGCCTTTGAACCCTATCGGAAGAGTTTCGAGAAACTAGTTGCGAAACCACTTGTCTATATTGATACTTATTTGGCCTCCGAAGGCTACCTGGCTACGCAAAAACGTCCGGACGCCGACATGGCTTTGATTACGGATAATGGCGTATTCTTTGAGTTTGTGCCCTTCACTGAGGCAAATATGGAAAAAGACGGGACGATTAAACCGCAGGCGCAGGTGCTAAGTACTGCGGAGGTAGAAGAGAACGTGAATTATGTGCTCCTTATTTCGACCGTAGCGGGCGCCTGGCGCTATATGATTGGCGACACCGTGATGGTGACCAACAAAGAGATAATGGAGATTAAGATAAGTGGGCGTACCAAGCATTATTTAAATGTGGTGGGTGAGCAATTATCCGTTTACCAAATGAATGAAGCGATGCGTTTGGTGGAAAGGGAATTTAATACCACGATTGAAGAATTCACGGTTGCGGCTTTGGTGAACGATGGCGATTACAAAAATCGATGGATTCTGGGAACAACTAACCTATCGGCTGATGCCGCGAAAGTAGCCGATTACCTGGACAATCAATTACGTGCTTTGAACAAGAACTACGATGTGGCAAGAAACAAGGCGCTAAAATCGGTAGAGGTAAAACTGGTTCCTATTAACCATTTTTATGAGTGGAGTGCACAAACCAAGAAGCTCGGTGGACAGGTGAAGATACCAAGGGTGATGAAAGATAACGAGTTTTTGGCCTTAGAGAAGTTTTTGAATGCTTTAGGGTAGCTCCCGCTCTTCCTCTAATGCTTTAACTTGTTCTACAATTTCATCGGGCGAGGTATATAATCGGGCAATTCGATCTTTATAAGCTTGTGGTATATCCGCATGTTCGAGAATAAAGCGTTTTGTTTCTATGATATAGGCGCCCAAACCATGGTTTACCGCAAAGGTATCAGCGGTAAGTTCTGCGCGCTGAATGAACTTTTTTGAAAGCAGGTAGGAAATCCCAAAACCAATTATGCTCCAGGTACTTCTTGATTCATAATCCATAATATGCCCAAGTTCATGGCCAATCCATCCAATCATAATACTATCGGGGAGTTGATGGATCGGGATAGCGGTATGGGTGAGCCGAAACAGAGCGCTGATATTTATTTTGTAGATTCTGTTTTCTTTTTTCCGGAGCAATGATAAGGCCACCGGTTGGGCTTGCATAACCGATTTTTTGATGTGTTGTTTAAATTCGAAGCGAATGTGGGTGTTCTGTAGTTCCGGATAATAGGAAAGGGCTTTCAGTACATTTGCTTCGATGATTTTTGGTATTTCTTTATTTTTCTTGAAGTCGGCAAAGGAGGCGGTGTTACTGTTCAGCTGTAAAAGGTGGGTCATAAGTATAATATTGATAAAAGCACACATAATCGCGATTATTGATTTGTATTCGAAGCGCGAATGCTTCGTCGCGGGTCATAACAAAAAAAGCCGTCGGCTACTTTATTAACCAGCGGCTTTCCGAAATGTTTCGCGGAGCTAACGGTGATTGAAGTGGACGGTGGATAATAAGTCGATGTGACGAGGTTTTAAGCGAAGAATTATGAATTCGGAGTGATGAATAGTGGCAGTTGCAGTAGTACTACGCCGCTGATTGTTAATAGCCAAGAGAAATGATGCTTGCCTGCCGACAGGCAGGAGCTATGAGCGATAAGCTATGAGGTGCCTAACGCTTATAGCTTATCGCCAGCTTGTTGTAAACTTAATAATCAGTCGATTTGGTCAGAGCTTCCCATTGTTTATAGCTGGAGGCTAGGAGCTCTAGCTTACTAAAGGCACGTGCATAAGCATCGCTGCCCAGCAGTAAGTATACAGGCGGTTCGGGCATTTCAGCGAGCTCGATCATCGCCTTTGCCGCCTTTTCAGGATCGCCGGCCTGATGACCGTTCATCTGGGTATAGCGTTCATGTGAAGCTCTGATGTTAGCGTAAGCATCGATTTTTCTTTCTGACAACACAAGCGAATCGGTTTGCAGGAAATTGGTACGGAAGGCTCCCGGTGCAATAACCGTTACCTTGATGCCTAGCTCTTTAACTTCATCGGCCAATACTTCACTTAAACCGATTATGGCATGTTTTGCTGCGCCATAAACCGACCAGCCAATAGCCGGTGCAATACCTGCAATAGAGGAAATATTGATGATATGCCCTGAAGCTTGTGCGCGTAGGATGGGCAGTGCATGACGAATGACATTAATCGTTCCGAATACATTAATATCAAAACTGTCACGCGTTTCCTTGTCCGTTAATTCTTCGATACTACCGCCAATACCATAGCCGGCATTATTCACAACTACGTCTATTTGGCCGAAGGTTTGATGAGCCTGCCGGATGGCTGCGGCTACATCTTGATCACTGCTCAGATCTACCTGAAGTGGAAGAAAGGCTTCGCCTTTAAAATTTATCGCATTAATCAAGCTTGTGCTGTTTCGAGAAGTTGCAACCACTTGGTGGCCAATCTGTAATAATTGTTTCGCTAAAGCGAGTCCGAGGCCTTTAGAGGCCCCTGTAATAAACCATACTTTCTTATTTTCCATATTGTTTGTATTCATATGGCAAAGGTATAACGGACACAAGCGTAGCTGTTTGGGTGAATCAAACGGATGCTATTGAAATTCAAACAAGTCGGATGGAAGTAGGTGTAACTTTAGTTTGTTTCTTAAAGAAAGAGGTAAAATAGGACGGATGGGCGAAACCGAGGCTATAACTGATCTCGGAGATATTCCAGTTGGTATGTTTCAATAATGCCGTGGCTTCGGCTGCCATGCGCTCGGCGATGTGAGCGGTGGTTGTTTTTCCGGTTGTTAGTCGAACCGCACGGTTGAGATGGTTTACGTGTACGCCTAGCTTGTCAGCGAAATCACTTGGCGATCGCATTTGAATGGGCTGACCGGGTAAATCGATCGGAAACTGGCGTTCCAGTAAAGCCATAAATATGGAAGTGATTCTCGCATTGGTGTCCGGATGGTGGTATAGCTGTTCATGCGGTTCCATTTTCATAGCGCAATGAAGCAGTTCGGATACATAATTACGCAGCAGGTCGTACTTAAAGCGATAATCCGAATGCATCTCGTTCAGCATTTTCTCAAATAGGGTAGCTACTTCTAATTCCCGCGTTTCGTTTAAAGCATATACGGGTTTTCCGCCAGGTGTGAACATTGGCAAATCGTGGATTCCCTTTCGAAAACTTTCCGTGTAAAATGATTCTTTAAAAACGCAAAAGAATCCGGTGGACTGTTTATCTAAACGCTCAAAGCGATAGGGGACAGCCGGGTTGAAAAAAAGGAGTGTGCTGCCGGCAAAGGCGATGCTTTTATCGGCATAATGACAGCGGTGTTGCCCGTTAATAAGCATAATCTTGTAAAAGTCGTACCGAGCATAGGGCGAGGCCGCTGTACTGCTATTTCTACTGTCCGTTAAGCGGAAAACGTTAAAAGCTTCCACACCATTCGCGGATAGCGAAGGGTTTTTGTCGAATTTGCGGGCATAAAATGCTTCTAGACTTTGGATAGCTGGCATATACAAAAATACAGATTTTATCGTATTTCTTGGTTTCAACTTTATTGCGCGCGCTGTTTTCTCACTTATTTACAAAATAAAAACAGTCGCAACTATCTTTCTGAGGTTTTGTTAATTACATAATTTACCAGATCCATGAAGTTGTTCTTTTAAGGATCGGGTTTTTACGGATGTTGTAAAAAATGTAGGAAATGGAATACGAAGAAATACCGGTAGCGATTACACCACTTGAAGAAAGACGTTTTGATTTTGATTTGACGGAGAACCAGTCTTTCAACTATTATAGAATCACCTGTGATGGAAAGGTGCTTTACATTGACGAAAACTTCGACTATATTGAAGGGGATATGCCCGTTGAATGGCGAAAGCCTGCCATTGCGCGTTTGCAAACGCTTATCAAGGCAAGGGAACATCCTGATGGTCCGTGACCAAGGGATAACGGGACAGGATTCAGTGATAAGTTAAGAACCTCCACCTCCTTCAGTTTTAACCAAATTTTAGGGTCGAAACAAAGGGAGTGGAGATATATCTATTCTTTTATTCCCACGGGAAAATGGGATTATCTGTGTGTGCTTCTTGCATGAATCCGGCAATTTTTTTAACAATTTCAGGATGTTGGAAAGCGATGTTATTCTTCTCGGCTCTGTCGCTGATAGATCGTACAGCTCAATCGGTGCACCACCATCTGCCTTTACATTTAAGCGGACACCTTTCCATTTGCCGTAACGTACGGCCTGTTTACTGCCTTGTTCATGAAATTCCCAGTATAGATATTCATGCTGCTTTTGTGTTCCTTGTCCCTTTAGCGTATTTACGAATGAGATACCATCGGTAGATGCGGCAGTTGCTGCGCCGCCTAGTTCGGCGAACGTAGGGAAAATGTCCCAGAATGCGCCAATGAACTCGCTCTGTTGCCCCACACGGATTGCCTTTGGCCACTTGGCGACAAAGGGCACACGTATTCCGCCTTCATACAAGTCGCGTTTTATTCCACGAAGCCCTCCGGAACTTTGAAAGAAGGTAGGATCTGCTCCGCCTTCTTTGTGCGGGCCATTATCACTGGTGAAAATGATCAATGTATTTTCATCCAATCCTAAACTGCGTAATTTTTCCTCTATCTGGCCGACATATAAGTCCAACCGGGCCACCATTGCTGCAAAGGTAGCATGCGGATACTGTTGAGAAGCGTAGCCGCCGGATTTCGCACCCTTGCCATAGTCGAAGCCTTTGAAAGGCTTTTCCTCAAATTTACCTTTGTAATACTGAAAAATGCTATCGTCCGGTACCAAGAGCTCGGCATGGGGGAGGATATAGGGAAGAAAAAGGAAAAAGGGCCGGTCCTTATGCTCCTCGATAAAGCCAAGTGCCTGCTCTTGTATCAGATCGGGTGCATATTGCTTATGGTATTCCAGATCGCCATTTTCGGTTAAGACTACTTTCTCGCTATTGTCCCACAGATGGGTGGGATAATAACGGTGCGCTAACGACTGGCAGTTGTAACCGTAAAAGCGGTCGAAGCCCTGCTTGTTCGGATCGCCTTCGGAACCGACTGGGCCGAGGCCCCATTTACCGAAGGCGCCGGTTTGGTAACCCGCCTTTTTCAGCGTCTCCGCGATCGTCTCTACCGAATCAGGAATAGGGTATTGTCCTTCAGGCTCTACCCCGAGGTTGCCACGGATAAAGGTGTGACCGGTATGTTGCCCGCTCATCAGCGCGGATCTGGAAGGCGCACATACAGCGGTGCCGGCATAAAACTGATTGAAGCGAATTCCCTCTTTTGCCAGTCGGTCCAGATTCGGTGTGTTGATCAGCCGTTGGCCATTGAAGCCCACATCTCCATAACCAAGATCATCCGCTAGAATAAAAATAATATTTGGTTTTTTTTCCTGCGCTTTCGCATTAAATAGCAGGCATAGTGTCATTAGTAAGGGTAATAGCAAAAACTTCTTCATTCGATTATAATTGTTGTTGTGATGTATCCATGGTTGTTAGCGGCCATTGCTTAATTTCCATAACCGGGGTTTTGTGCCAATGCCGGATTCTCCTGTATGGCGATGGCCGGAATAGGCCAAAGATTATCCCGTTGCGGATCAAACCGTCTGGTATCGATGCGTTGCCCCTTGTCGTTGTAAATATCGCCATTAAGAACTTCTTGTGCAATGCCCCAGCGTCTTATATCGTAATAATAGAGCCCTTCTCCTGCCAATTCAATGCGTCGTTCATGACGTATTTCTCGTCGTAATTCGTCCTGCGATAAACTGGTGGATAATCCGGGCATCCCTATACGGGACCTTATTTGCTGTAAGGCATTGTAAACGGATTGATCTGGGCCGTAAGCTTCATTTTGTGCCTCCGCGTACATCAGCAAGACATCTGCATAACGTAGCAGGATATAGTTTAATTCGGATTGCCCATCCGGAATTGTCGCAGCTGGTATGTCGTCTTTAAATACCGTATATTTTTTCTGCCCATATCCTGTTCGCGGATATTGTCCCTCGGTCACCACCGCTCCCTTGAATAAACTGCCCTTAACAATTACCGTTGCCTGTAAGCGCGGGTCTCTATTTTCGTAAGGCTTGGCCGGATCATATAGGTTTGACTGACCGATGTTTTTTCCTTCGCGATCGTAATAGTCATTAACCAGATTAGGTAAGGGCCCGATGTTATTATACTGATCCAGGTTGATATCAAATCCGTGCGTAAATTCAGGAAACTTAAACTGTACATCAAATATGACTTCTTCATTTCCTTCATTTTCCAGGTAAAACAATCCGCGATAGTCCGGAAATAGTTGATAGTTGTTGGCGTCAATTACTTCTTTGGCGGTCTTGGCTGCCTCTTCCCACTGCCTCGCGTAAAGCAGTATGCGTGCTTTGAATGCCAGGGCGGCACCACTGGTAGCCCTTCCTTTTTCGTTGGCACCATAGCTTGCGGGTAGATCGGGAATGGCTTCATTCAGATCACGCAATAGCTGTGTATAAATTTCCTCGGCTGTGTTTCTGGGTAAATTCGATTGGGTGGCATCATTGGTTGCATCCAAAATAAGCGGCGCCCCTCCGAAAAGATTCCATAAAGGAAAGTAAAATACGGCCCGTAGGAATTTCGCCTCAGCAGTATAACGTTTACGCCTGCTTTCATCCATTTCAACCTTGCCGATATTAGCCAATAGGTTATTGGCTCGCCCGATACCTTGATAAGCTCCTTGCCAAACGGTATAAAATAGCGCCGTATTGGCATTGTGCTGCCCTTGTGCTACCAAATTGTAATCGCCCTGATAGCGGTAGGCGTTAGGCGACAGGTTTTCAAAATAAAGAGGTGTTGTACCACCATATAAACCATTATGCAGCAACGATGCGTATACACCGTTCAGGCTGGCAACCACGCGCTCTTCGGTTTCCCAGTAATTATCATCAGTATATCGGTCGGTAGGCTCCACATCAAGAAAAGAGGAGCAGCTACCAAAGCACAAAAGTAGGCTTCCTATTATGAAATATTTGCTAAATGTTTTCATTCTTATATAAAATCTATTCATGGTGAGGACAACATTAGAGGGTTAAATTTACCCCTGCGGTAATGGATTTATAGTTAGGGTAATCGATCATATTGGCTCGCGTCAGGTTCCGCTCTGGATCGCCTAATTTAAAGTCCGTAAAGGTTAAATAGTTCTGAGCGTTTACGAAAACCTTGAACCTTCGGATATGTAGACGTTCCAGCCAAGCGCCGGGTAAACTGTAAGCAAGTTGAATATTCTTAAGTCGCAAGTAGCTGGCATCTTTGATCCAGAAATCAGAGGTTAGAAAATTTTGCGGGTAACCGGAAGAGGTGGTAAGGATAGGTAGCCGCGCCCCGGGATTTTCGGGCGTCCACGAGTCGGTCAACCATTCGTTTGTTACACCTGCCCCGTTCCGATAAGGGAAGGCTAGATTGCCGTTGGCATAGGTGTCTACATCCGCTACTCCCTGAAAGAATAAATCAAGATCTACGTTTTTGTAGGAGCCGCTCAAGGTGAAACCGTAGGTATATTTAGGAATGCTATTGCCGATCACTATGCGGTCGTTATTATCGACGATACCGTCTTGGTTTTGGTCGACATAGCGGATATCACCGGGTCGGGTGTTGGCGGCCTGAAAGGCATGTTGTTCAATTTCGGCCTCGTTCTGAAAAATACCGGCCGACTGTAATCCGTAAAAGGCACTTATCGGATCGCCTTTTCTTATGATGGTAACACCATCGTAATAGATGTTACCTTTTACATCCAATACTTCATTTTTTAAGTAGGCTAGGTTTCCACCCACTCGATAGCGAAAATCGCCGATAGCGTCCTGATACGCTAAAGAGACTTCGATACCTTTGTTGGACACTTTTCCGATATTACGGAAAGGACCCGTTAAATTGCCTACCTGTGCAGGAACATTTACCTGTCTTAGGATTTCACTGGTCGTTTTATCGAACAAATCTAGTTGGAAGGCCAATTTTCCTTGTAAAATATCAAAATCGACACCAATATTGGTCATGGTGGTTTTCTCCCAGGAGATAGAGGGATCGGCAAGTTGGATAATGGCGGTTCCGGGTACCACATTGTTGTTAAAGCTGTAATTGTTTCCTAAGCTAATGGCGTTGACATAACTGTAGAGTGGTATGTTCTGATTGCCGAGTTGGCCCCAAGATGCGCGGAGCTTCAGGTTATCGATCCAGCTTGCTTCTGCTAAAAAGTTTTCTCTGTTCAGTCTCCAAGCGCCGGAGAAAGATGGAAATAGGCCCCAGCGTTTACCGTTGGCAAAGCGGGACGATCCGTCATAGCGCACATTCGCTTCGAATATATATTTGTCGCGAAAACTATAGTTTATCCGCCCGAAATACGACTGTAGGCGCGATTGCGATGAAGTGCCGCCCACCGCAGGTGCAGTACTTCCGGCATCCAGCTCGTTCAATTCATTGCCCAGGTAACCTTGGTTATAAGCGTCAAAATCGCTGTCGTCAAAACGCTCCATGCTGAATCCCGCTAAAGCATTGACGGAGTGATCACCAAACTGACGGGTAAAATTCAACGTATGGAAGTTGGTCAGGTTTACGCCTTCCGTTGCAATCTGTTTCACGCCGCGCGCCGGAATGTTACCCATGGGGGTGACAACTCCCGTTTTGGGGTTGGTCAATGAAATCTGCGGATAGGCATATTTCTCTCTGCCGAAAAAGATATTGGCAGCGGCGGTAATTTTATAAGTTAAATTAAGCGGAAGTTTAACTTCTGCAAAAACGTTGGCTAGTGTACGGTATCGATGATTTCTGCGAAAACCTTCATAAGAGAGGGCTAACGGGTTCCGGAAAAAATTATGGCCCGGGACGCGTACCCACTGATCGGCATAGCTTCCATCCTGCGCGTAGGGAACTTGCATGGGCAAACCTCTGTATAGGAGCCCCATGATGCCTCCTTCTCCATTGCCTTCGTCGGCGGTATAGGCGCTCTCGCGATCGTTCCAGAAAGTACCGGCCAGATTAGCGCCTATTTTTAACCAGGAATTGAGATCAGATTGTACATTGCTGTTCAAAGTATACTTCTTGGCATCAGTTGCGATAAGCACACCATCTTGATTCAAATAACC
Source organism: Olivibacter sp. 47 (assembly GCF_030372825.1). Lineage (NCBI taxonomy): Bacteria > Pseudomonadati > Bacteroidota > Sphingobacteriia > Sphingobacteriales > Sphingobacteriaceae > Olivibacter > Olivibacter sp. 47. Next base: position 993,160 of record NZ_JAUCNR010000001.1, on the reverse strand, counting down.
GAAAGATAGCGAGAAGGTAGTTTTTTCGCCACCACCGGATAATCGGAGATTATGTTCTTGGATGGGGGCATTTCTGTACATAACGTCGAACCAGTTCGTATTGGGATATATAAAGGGATCAGTTCCGTTGCGGTATTCATCTAACAGTTCCGTCCCATACTCTGCCGGTTTTCCTTCGTTGGTCAGTGCACGATTTATCCTTCCATGTACTGAATGGCGTTGGAAACAACATCCGGTTTAAAGGTTGCCCGCTGGGAACCGACGTAAATGTTATAGTCTACTTGGAACTGGCCTTTTTGTCCGGTTTTTGTTTTTACGAGGATCACGCCATTTGCCGCTCGGTTACCGTAGATGGCGGCGGAGGCGGCATCTTTCAATACCGATATGCTTTCGATATCGTTCGGGTTCACTTCACTTAGTGGGTATTCAATTCCATCCACCAGCACCAAGGGATTGTTATTATTCAATGTACCGACGCCTCGTATACGAATGGTGTTTCCTTCCGCTCCGGGACGTCCCTTATTCTGATTAACATAAACGCCGTTAGCTCCCTGAAGGGCCTGTGTAGAATTAGTGATCGGTCTGTTGGAAAGGAATTTCGAATCTACGGTAGCCACCGCGCCGGTAAGCGTGCTTTTCTTTTGGGTGCCGTAGCCGACCACCACAACGTCTTCGAGTTCATTTAAATCAGGCTCTAATTGAACAACGATGTCACTGCTATTCACTACGAGCTTGACGGTCTTATAACCTACATAGCTGGCAATTAACGTGTAGGGAAATTTTTGGCCGGTTACGAAGTTAAATCGTCCGTTTCCATCGGATGTTGCCCGGTGCGTGGTGCCTTCCAGGGTAAGGGTAGCCCCTGCGACGGCTTCGCCCGTATGGGCGTCCTGTACTTTACCGCTGAGGGTTGAGTTGATAAGGGGTTTGGTTTGCTGTGCGCGAAGTGTGACATAGCTTCCTATGAACAGCAAGAATAAAGGAATAAGGCTTTTGGGCCTTGTTCTAACAAGTAAAATCATTTTTTCGATATGGTTAAGTTCAAGTAAACAATACAGGTCTTTTTCCCTGCTGCCAGACTGTAAAAAGTCGTAGCAAAAATAGAATAAAATATATAATACACAAACTATATAGATTTAGTAGTTATTTAAAAATAAAAATATGCCGCACCCCAACTTGGTGTCGGCATCATAGTAATATATTATCAAGACCGCATACTTCCCTCGTTCAACGCTTATTCCTGAATCAATTCTTCCAGCTGCTTATTGAATTTATCGGATGCATAGTTGGCAAAACCGGTATGATGAAATCTTATTTTCCCATTCTTATCCAGTACGACAGTTGTAGGCAACGTTCCGGCGTAAATAGAGGCCGGAACATTGCCTTTTGCCCTATAGATGGGTATGGAGTACTTTTCTCTCTTTAAATAAGTGTATGCTGTAGCTAAATCTTTATCTTCATTAATCGTCAAAAAGAAAATAGCGGGATGCTCTTTGAAATTTGCATAGAGCTTTTCTATCGATGGAAATTCTGCCCTGCATGGCGGGCACCAGGAAGCCCAAAAATTAATAAATACCACTTTGCCTCGTAGTGAGGAGGTGTTTTGAATACGCCCTTTGTCGTCTTCAAAGTCAAAATCAACAATCGATTGATCTGTGGCATCGAAACTCTTTTGGTCTATCGAGGCATTAAACAATCCGGTAAGCATAAGCTGCCGAAGCACCATCGATTTTGCTCCGGTACTGATCAGCATGGTCAACGCAATAATTCCCATTAGGATAGAAAACGCATTTTTTCGGACAAATTGCCAAAACTTATTTGCTGACGATTTTTCCGTTGAAATCTCCTTATTATTAAACATAGTTCGTTTCTATTTACTTTTGTTAATGCTTATTCATCACTTTTAATCAACGCATTCAAGGCTGTTACCATTTGAGGATCTGCATAATCCCGACCACCTTCCATGCGGGCAATTAGATTCCCCTTTTTGTCTAGTATTACCGTTGTTGGAATGGCATCTCCCAAAAAACTTGGTGGTATTTCACTGGCGGGAACATACACCGGTAAGTCGTACTGATTTTTTTCCATAAAGCCGGTCGATTTTTTGATATTCGCATCGACGTCTACCATCAGGAATACAATATGGTCATTACCATTAAAAGACTGCTTTAATTTATTAATGGAGGGCATTTCCTGTATACAGGGAGGGCACCAGGTTGCCCAAAAATTAATGAATACCACTTTGCCTTTTAGTGAACTTAATGATACGGTTTTACCCTTTTGATCCTGAAATATCAGATCTGCCGTTTGGCTCATGCTTGAAGCTTGTGTTTCGCTATGTCCTTTCGTAGGATTTTTTTCTTCATGTGTTGCGTTGTTCCCACAGGCCATTATAAAAATCGTTACCATAACCAACGCGCCTGTGCGGATTGCCGGATTTATAAATTGTGTCTTCATGACCGCTTATTTAAATAATTATTACTTCTTGTAAAGTGCTGATGATCTAAAATGAATAAAGTTGTTGTCTATTGATGCCTTGCAGCTAATAGAAAAAAGAGAAAGGGAAGTGGTATTAAATGACGAGTTTTCGGTATTGAAGAAAGAGAGGAACAATATTAGGAACTTTTAGTTTCCTATAAAACAGATTAGATTGACCTTTATAAATCCGGAAACCGAGTAGAAGTAAAAACGCCGCGATAAAAATGACGCTGGGAAGTAATTTGTTGGTATGGTGAGACATCGATTTGGTGATGACCGAATCTGTTGTTGACCCACTCATACATTGTCCAAGAATGTTCCCTACGACACCGCTTTTAGCATGGCCTTGTTCAACGTTTATCGGAATACCTGCAAGACTTTTGATGCCACTTTTAATTGGACAGGACGTCAGTAGCGTTAAAAGCATGGTTACAAATACGAGACCGTATGGGTAATATGTTTTTATCCTATTTGATAACGTGCGGATCATTTATTGTGCAATTTAAGCTATTTTAATGAACACGACAAGACATGCCTGTCCTTTTTAGACTTTTTAACAGATAGCATCACGAAGTTCATGGCTTAAAGTAGCAATTTATAAGAAAGCCGATCAGTGAAATCCGAGCGCTTTCTTATATTCATTGACAACTGAATAATGTATATTACACGGATGCAAGGCTGAAAGGCAGCCGCCTAATTCTCTTCCCACTCAAGTCGTACACGGCATTAGCCAGCGCGGGAGCGAAAGGTGGTAGTCCCGGTTCTCCCACGCCGCCCGCATCCTCGGCATTGTCGATGATGTGTACCTCAACCGGCGGCATATCCGCAATGCGGGGCATATTATAGTCGTAGAAATTTTTCTGGTCAACCAGTCCGTCGGTAAAAGTGACTTCATGCAAAGCTGCAGCACCTAGCCCCATGGCAACGCTGCCTTCAACCTGAGCGTGGATAATATCGGGGTTTACATACCAGCCACAATCGATTACGGCCCATACTTTATCTATTTTAATTCCTCCCTCCGGAATGCGAGAAACTTTTACTACCTGACCTACCGTTGAATTAAAACATTCTGTAATCGCCACGCCATACCCTTTGTTAGTACCCCGCGATTTCCATCCGGAAACCGCTTCCAGTTTATCGATTAGTTTATGAACGCGTTCATCCGGCAAATGCTGTCGACGGAACTCAAGCGGATCGGTACCGGCGGCAACTGCTAACTCGTCAATAAAGCTTTCGTAAGCAAATCCATTGGTGGATGCGTATACCGAACGCCACCATAAAACCGGTATGGGAAGCTCAAAGGTGACATCAGCGATGCTAAGGTGCGGGATCGACTGTGTATAGGGCTTAAGGAAACCCTCACTGGCGCTTCCGTTAGGCTTTGACCGGTCGTTACTGCTGAAATGGCCAATATTTTGTCCACAGAGACGGACTTTCATCGCCTCAATTTTACCTGCCTTTACAACCCCTTCACATCGATAGGATATGCCGGGGCGATAGGGGCCCTGGGTTGCATCATCTTCGCGGGTCCAGACAACCTGTACGGGTTTTCCGAGTTCTTTTGATATCGCGGCAGCCTCAAAAGGGTAGTCCATAAAGGCTTTACGTCCGAAGCCTCCGCCTAGAAAAGTCATATTGACCTTCACGTTTTGCCATGGAATACTGAACTCTTGGGCAATCGCGTCCTGAACCATTTCGGGGGCTTGTATCGGCCCCCAGATTTCTACCGTATCGCCTTTCCAATGAGCGATACAGTTCACCGGCTCCATCGCGTAGTGCGATTGGTAAGGTGTTTCGTATAACACGTCTAACTTGGCGTCGGTGCTGGCGGCGGTAATGACTTCCGATGGATTGCCTTGCGTTTGAAAGATCAAGCCTTCTTGACCGGAAAGTAGTTCTTTTTGTCGCCTATAGATTTCAGGGGTGCTTATATGTTCAAAATTGCTATCATCCCATTCAACTTTTAAGGCCTTTTTGCCTTGCATTGCCGCCCAAGTTGAATCGGCTACGACAGCGACCCCTTCGCGCCAGGTGTTAAAAACTTTCATCCTTACTTTGAAGACCTTCGTTACCCCTTTTACTTTCATCGTGTCCGAATCGTCGAAAGATCGGACAGTGCCGCGCATGCGGGGATTGCGCTCCACCGTAGCGAACAACATATCGGGAATACGCTTATCAAGTCCGAAAACGGCACTGCCATTGGTCTTTAATGGTGTATCGATCCGACGGCTCGCTTTCCGTATCAGCTTGTATTCGGAAACGGGCTTTAACGGAACTTCCTTAGGCGGCTGAAGTTTTGATGCAGCAACAACCAATTGCCCATAGTGGAGCTTCTTTCCGGAAGGCTTATGGATAACGTGACCGGATGCTGCGTAACAGGTCGATACATCTACCTTCCATTGATTGGCGGCCGCCTGTTCGAGCATCATGCGGGCAGTAGCGCTTAGCTTGAGCAGTTTTTTATAGCTTCCGCGAATAGTTGAACTGCCACCGGTAATCTGTCCTCCATATTCGTTCCGATTGCCCGGAGCAAAGGATACCTGAATATCTTTTAGATCTACTTCCAACTCTTCGGCGATAATTTGAGGAACCGAATGATAGGAACCCTGGCCCATTTCGGCGCGGTGGTCAAACAAGGTTACTTGACCGTTTGTATCGATATGTATCCATGCATTTAATGATACTAAAGGGACTTCGTTATCCGCTGCTGTTTCTCCTGCAAGTATATTTACGATGTGGGCGCCGGCGGGAAAATAAAACCCCAGCGCCAATGCTGCTGAACCCAGGCCGGCGGCTTTTAAAAAATTTTTCCGTGAAAGACGCGTGGCCTCTTCTTGTGAATATCGGCTATTTCGCTTAAGTGAATCCTTCATATGTGCGATGCTTTCTTACCTTGTATTATTAATTTGCGGGTGGCGCATAAGCTCCTGTTTCCAACCACTCAATCCAGGCCTTTTTGAATTCCGCATGGCTCAACGGTGGTTTGGTGCGCCCTTCTCCCATATTCCATCCGGCAAGTACCAAGTCGTCGTCAGCATGTTCAATCAGTTGTTGCTTGTTTTTATGGCCGTTTTGTTGAGGATCTAACAACTGCTTTGCAAGTTCATGGGCTGTTTTACCCTGAAAAACCATTTTCATGTCTGCCGGAGGAAGGTGCCAGTTGGGATTTCCGGGAGGCGTGTGCGGTCCAGGTGTATTTTCAGGTTGGTGGCAGTTTGCACACTTCATCGCGAAGAGACCTTTGCCATCTGCCCCTCTTTCTGGCAACATGGTATGCAAATGGCTGTCGTCGCCTTGTAGGGGCACATCGCCGGCGGGATGGCAGTTTACACATCGGGGGCTCATCAGCACGGCATATACTTTGTTAAACGCTCTGACTGATCGAACACTGTCATCGGCCAACTTCCTTTTGCTAATCGGTCTACCGGTATCGCGTGCGTAAGTGTTCTCTGTACCGGTATAAAGAGAGAACCCGAGTGCAGCAATCATTACGGCGTAAATAATCAATTTGAGCTTTTTTGCCATAGGTCTTCCTTAATTATCGTTCTGATGTTTTCTGCTGTAGTTCGGCGGCGAGATGTATAGCTTTACGTATGCGCAGATATGTGCCACACCGGCATATATTGCCCGCCATGGCATTGTCGATATCTTCATCGCTTGGATTGGGTTTTTCTCGCAGTAATACAGCGGCCGACATAATCTGGCCGGAGTGACAGTAACCGCATTGTGGTACGTCCACTGCGGCCCAGGCTTGCTGCAAGGATGGTCGTTTTTTTCCGACAGACCCTCGATGGTAGTAACATGTTTACCCGCAACCCTGCTTAATTTAGTTATGCAGGATCGGACCGCCTCTCCATCAAGATGTACGACGCAGGCGCCACATTGTGCGACACCGCAGCCATATTTGGTGCCGGTGAGCCCGACGACATCCCGTAAGGCCCAAAGCAATGGCATGTTGGGGTCCAGATCAAGCTGATACGTTTTGTTGTTGACTGTAAATGAAATCATTGGCTAAATTTTGTCATCCTACTATCAAAGTTAATCTTATTACCGGATTTGGGCTAATGATTATCAAACATTTTCTTAAGATATTCAAACAACTAGTTAAGTGGAGTAGTTGAGTGGTTAAGTAGTTGAAAGGTTTTCTTTGAATAATAGGCTGATGATGATTTGCAGCGTTTGTTTGCACCGGTTTAGCAAGATTATATTGCTAAACCGGAGTGAATAAGTGCCTTTTTTGTTATTCCAAAGGCACTAATTGAAACAGCGCGTTATCCGCTAAACTATGCATTAGATCTGTTGATTAGGGTGCTTAAGAACACGCCTTTCGTTAATGGTCACTCGGCACAAATGTATGGATATGATATAAAGTCAATGTTAAATCCTGTTTGATTTAATTGTTTGCCTTCCTCATGCTATTCCTATTGGTTTTTCGTAAAGCCGTAGTGCTGCCGATACGGCATTCTAATAGCCCGACTTCCCAATGTTAACGTTAATAAGTGAAAAAAGAATAACATATAACTTAAAGTTAGCCATCGTAAAATTTCTATATAGGATAGAAAAATAACTACAATTTACTTTTTTTCAATGTTTTCGTGTAAGGTGGGGATGGATTTGTGTAAACATTTCATGCTAGTTTAGATCTGAAATTATATTCGTGTGGTTGAGGACTCTTTTAGTGAGCTAATGGTTGCTGAATGAAGATCAACATAAAGATGGAATTACTCGAGTGTTAAACCACCATTTTCATATAAAATGACAACTGAAGACAAAGAACAATTAAACCGTCAAATGGACGTAATTGTCCAGCGGGCAGCAAATTCTATTGGTTATCCTTTCGCCACGGATTTCAATTATAGCGAGCTTTATCCCTTGCTGGGTTATTCCCTTAATAATATAGGAGACCCTTTCATCGAATCAACTTATAAAGTTAGCTCTCGTGCATTGGAACGGGAAGTGTTAGCTTTTTTTGCTGAATTATTTAGGGCACCTAAGGATAACTGGTGGGGTTATGCCACCAACGGTGGTAGTGAAGGTAATTTGTACGGCCTTTATGTTGCCCGAGAACTGTACTCACGAGCGATCGTCTATTATTCGACCTCGAGTCATTACAGTGTGCCCAAAAGCATTCATCTACTGGGTATGCAATCGATTATAATTCGCACCCAAGCCAACGGTGAGATGGATTATGAGGATTTGGAAGCATCTATCAAATCGAATCGACAACGACCGGTTATAGTGGTTGCCAACGTCGGGACGACAATGACCGAAGCCAAGGATAACGTTGCCACAATCCGGCAACTTTTAAAGGATACTGCTATAAATTCTTATTACATTCATTGTGATGCGGCGCTTGCTGGCAATTATTTGCCTTTATTGGAAGAAGATCCAACATTTGATTTCGCCCATGGCGCAGACAGTATAGCTTGTAGCGGTCATAAGTTTATTGGTTCGCCAATGCCTTGTGGAGTGGTGATTGTACGAAAAAATTACAAAGATCGAATTGGCCAGCCGGTACCTTATATAGGTTCGTTGGACAGTACAATAACTGGCTCCCGAAATGGCCATGGCCCTTTGTTTTTGTGGTATGCCATTAAAAAATACGGAAGGGAAGGACTCGTCCAGCGCGCCGTTGAAAGTGTTTCTTTGGCTTCTTATACGCAATCAAGACTACAGGCGGCAGGTATACCGGCCTGGCGCAACAGAAATGCGATTACCCTCGTATTTCCTGAACCCGCCTTATCAATCCGTGCAAAATGGCAATTAGCAACAGAAGCTGGGCAATCCCACTTGATTTGTATGCCAGGCGTTTCAAAAGAAACAATCGATCATTTCGTAGACGAAATTTCTATTGTGCCGTCAAAAAAGGATGCAGAAGAGTCGGGAGAATATATGTTGTCCTATTAACTAATTGGATGCCCAACATTAGAACCATTACATAATTTTAAATTGATATGAATAACACTTTAGAAAACTTAGAAACTAAACAGAAGCTTCCTGACCCCATCCAAATTAAAAGTCCCGAACCTTGGCAATGGAACGTACTAGCGAAAGCCTTTTTGAACGATCCTGTATTGAAGTTCTGGATTGGTGAAAAGACGAACGAAGCGGTATTGAGAGATTTTTTTGAGGCCGTAGTGAAAGATGCACTTGAGTCCGGAGGCGCAGTGTTTAGCAGCCCGGACCAGCAGGTTGTTCTGGTTTGGACATGGCACGGTTACAGTCTTCAAGAACCGGGTGAGTGGAAGAAGCGCTGGTATGAGATTCTTGATCCAGAAGGAGTAAAACGCTATTATGAACTCTATAGAGCAGGCGATGTTGAGATCGATTCTGCAAAGCTAAAAGGATGTATGCTGCCCGATTATATGGGAGTATTACCGCAATCTCAAGGCCGCGGTTATGGTAGCCACATTCTTAAATGGACCTTGAACCATTATGATAAACTTGGCTATGAAACACCGTTTCTTCTTGCTAGCACTCGAAGATCGGCAAAACTTTATGGACCTTTGGTGGGCTTTCATATACATAAAGAGGTGTTACTTGATAATAGCGAAAATGCACCTGTGGCGGTGTTTATGAAACGGAACGCCCTAAAGTAACGCTAATTTTTCCGCATTTGCTATAAAAGTGTCCGATAATGCTTTGGACACTTTTTTTAAGGACTATTGTTCTAGCGCAATCAGAACATCAAGTTTGAGGCACCAGCATTGGACCTTGAGTCTGCCGAACCTTATCGGTTGCGGCAACCCGCCGTCTAACCATTTGTAATGAACAATCTATTGCATCAAAATAAAGAAAAAGAGTGGTTTCACCAAGAGCTTTAAGGTATACTTTTTATATGCGTGAACGGAATGAACATGAAGCGGAGTAATGAACGGTTTGAATAACGTCTGGTTCGGTCATATATATATATTTGTTCAACCTACCGATAATGAGGGTAAATTAAAGACGACACGTTACGATATGTTGCTTACTAATAGGATCTCTATGAGTACATTTTTACTTCTTTTTCAAAAAAACCTGATACAATTTTCGGTCTTTCGATTGAACCGAATATTTATAAAATTTTCGGTTCGCTCATTTATAAATCCAATTATATATCATTAAGTATTTAGATCATGCCATTACAAATAACTGTTGCCGATGATCGCGTTGCCGAGCGCCTGGGCTTGAAGTTTATTATCGAAAATTGGCTGCCAGGGACAATAGTTTCTTTGGCCGAGAACCTAACAGAATGTAAAAGAATTTTGTCGCAACAACAAATTGATATCATACTCCTGGATAGCGATATCTTGGACGCTAATAGTTTTTACCTGATAAGATCATTGAAGGAAAATCAAAGAAGTACAAGAATTTTACTATTCTCTACTTATGATGAATTGGTATATGGTGAACGATACCTAGATGCTGGGGCCGATGGTTTCTTACAGAAGAACGAAAACGAAGAACGGATTAAAGAGGCTTTGAGCGTAATACTCCGTGGCGAAAAATACGTCAGCAATAGATTAAAGGAGCATTTGTTAAACAAACGGTTTAATCTAAAACATCAATCTTTGAGTCCGCTAAACAAATTGACTGACCGCGAAATGGAGGTCTGCCAGATGTTAATCAAAGGTATGAGAGTAAGCGAAATCGCTGATACATTGGTGCTGCATACGTCTACTATCGGTACGTACAAATCCAAGATTTATAAGAAGCTTCGCGTTAAGAATCTAGTTGACTTACTGTCAAAATTTAAGATGCACATGTTAAGTTGCGAGTAGAGGACACATGATATTTGTATGAGCCGCACACTTATATTTGACGGTTAAAATTCACTAGTTGACAAGCATGTAAAGCTTGTATTCGCGTATGGTAATGACAACACAGGCGCTGATATTGAATAGGGGTATAGGCAAAGTATAGCACTTGCAACCATATTAATTAAGTATAATTAGAAAAGAAAAAATCAAGTTAACTTTGCCTTATGCTTTCTATCCGTACCATTGGCAACGAAGTACAAACTCAAGATAATGAGTTCTATCAAATTTTCCTGCTCCGCGATCCGATGGAGATGACGGTAGATTTTACGAACTATAAAACCGCTCCGTACTCTTTACTTTGCCTAAGTCCGTATCAACATTTGAGTTGGTTAAAAGGTCCGTTGACAACCGGTTGGCAATTGCTATTTCACGGAGATTTCTATTGTATTGAATACCATAAAAAAGAAGTGGCTTGCAATGGCCTGCTTTTTAATAACATCTATCTACAACCTCATGTTAACTTGGGAAAGGAAACATATCTTGAGATCGAGCAACTTGTTCGCAAAATGGAGAAGGAACTAAAGGTTGGCCTTGAATTTTCTGATGCGGTGGTCAAAGCCTACCTGCAATTGATCTTGGCTTTATCGAGTCAAGTGAAGAAGCATCAGATTAATCTACATGAAATTCCACAGCAGGAGGATATAGGTGAGGGGCGCATTTTCCAGCAATTACTGGAAGCAAATTTTATGAGGGAAAAGTCTGTGAATTTTTATGCGCAACATTTTAACCTCAGTATAGATGCCTTTAGTAAAAAAATCAAGAAACAATTAGGTAAAGCGCCTTCTATCTTTATTCAAGATCGGATTATATTGGAATCGAAAAAGCTTTTACACCTGACGTATCAATCAATAAAAGAAATTGCTGTACAACTAAATTTTGATGATGAACATTATTTCAGTCGTTACTTTAAAAAAAATGTGGGTATCTCTCCATCGGAATTTCGCTCGAAAGTGGGGATTTCCATTGCGGCAAAATAGTGTACCATAATGCCGTTTCTGTCCATTTTATAAACCTAAGCGGCCCGCTACCTTTGTTCAATAGAAAATAAATATGAAACAGCTATTGAACGTTTTAGCAAATGGACAAGCGAGTTTTGTTCATCTTATGCGTATTGCCATTTTTATTGTAATGGCTTGGATAGGAGGATTAAAAGCCTTTCAATATGAGGCTGATGGAATTGTTCCTTTTGTTGCCAACAGTCCATTTATGAGCTTCTTTTACACAAAGAATGCACCGGAATACCAGCAGTATAAAAACCCGGAAGGGAAGACAGTAGCTAAAAATGTGGCCTGGCATAAACAAAATGGGACCTACCTTTTTGCTTTCGGCTTGGGCACCGTCATCATTGTTATTGGACTATTGACCTTAGCAGGGATATGGTCGGCACGAATAGGCCTGCTGGGCGGATTGTTAACTGCCGCCATGTCGATCGTAACCTTATCCTTCCTCATCACCACACCGGAGGTATATGTGCCAAATTTGGGAGGCGATTTTCCAACGCCCAATTACGGCTTTCCTTATCTCTCAGGCGCGGGCAGATTGGTTCTTAAGGATATTATTATGATGGCAGGTGGGCTGTTAGTTGCATCAGATGCTGCCAAACGGATACAAGGGTGCTGAGAGCAATCGATTAGCAAAGAAAATAACCGCTCATCGTTCGTGGTCTTTAATGTCATTATAATGCAGGCTTGTTATTTTTATGGTGACTTCGAAAACAAGTTGCCAAACTTGTCCAATTCAATTAGCAGAACCCATCCCCTTCCCCGGGGTGGGTTTTTTAATAAAAATTATTAAGCAATGACTGACATGGAAACGGCTTATTTCAGATTCTTTTTCATCATAATATCCGTTTGCTCATCGGTGCCCATTTTGAAAATGTGCTTATCGAATGCAACGAATCCGTTCTTTTCATAAAATCGGATAGCTCGTGGATTTTCTTCCCAAACCCCGAGCCAGATGTATACTTTGTTTAACGATTTTGCCACTTCGAGCGCCTTTTCATAAAGAAGCTGTCCGACCTTTTTTCCGTGATGGCTACTTTTTACATAGATACGCTCAATTTCCAATGCTTCGTCGCCTTGTTCTTCGGTTTGCGCATGGCCCACATTAATTTTCAGATAACCTACCGCCTCTTCCCCGTCCCAGGCAATGAAGAATAACGATTCTGCATTATTTAGTTCGGTTCTGATCTTTTCTTCACTGAAATTTGCCTCCAAATAGGTGCGCATGTCGGCTTCGGAATTACTGGCTGCAAAGGTTTCAAAGAAGGTTGTTCGGCCAAGGTCTTGAATAACTTTTAACTCGCCAAGCGACGCTTTACTAACTGCTATCGACTTCATGATCATACGGTCTTTCAAAATAAAGATTTGAATAGCTCTTTTTTGCAAATATACCGGAATATCTAATTTCGAAAGACAGCGGCCGGCCAAAAGCAGTTAAACCCTTATAAATGGGGATAAACGATAAGCATATTAGATCTGTAGGTAACCTTTATTCGGTTACCCAGCGATTGACCGTATTGTCTTGCGTTTCCAACACTATTTTATAAAAAGGGGAAGGAATATCTTTGATAGAAACAAGCGCATGTTTACCGGTTAATGGATACGTGCCCATGAGCCGATATTCATCTTCTTTGCCCGTTTTTTTATTATTGGTGGTGGATAGCCAGATCTTCACTTCGCCCTCCTGCTTCAGGGGAGTCCAAAAAATGTCGAGGTGTTCTTTTAGGCGATGAACTTTTGGAAGCGCTATTGCTACTTCGCCCATTAAAGAAATACCATCCAATTCGCGTGCGGCTATTGTCGGAACAGGAATCTCCATATATCGGGCAATGGTAGGTAGAATATCAACGACAGAAGGGTATAGCATTGCACTATAGGTGTTTTTAAGTGGCCTGTTGCTGAGAATCCATGCTGAGCGCTGGCGAAAGGACTGCCCCCCATGGCCTTTACCATCTTTTTCTGCTCTGCCGTGATCCGTAGTTACCAGGAGTAGCCAGTCTTCGTTGAATTTTTTTTCGCGTTCGTCTATAGCGGCCATAATTTGCCCAACCTCTTCATCTACCTTTTGTATAGCCTCTGTGTATTCGGGGCTGTCGCCATACATGTGGCCCATATCGTCCGTGTGTTCGAGGTATACCCAGGAGAGGTCGGGTGCCCGCTCGGCAATCGATTCGGCAGCTTTAGCGCTAACTGCCTGATCAATTGCCAACATAAACCGGCGTTTCGCGTCATGTGGATATTTCACTGTGTCCAATTCCAACCCATCGAACGCTTCGTCCATCTTAATGTAATTCGTTTGTGCCAGGTTCTCGCCGATTAACTTCGTTCTGTTATCTTGCCAACTGGAAAAAACGGCAATTTTTTTCTTTGGAAAAGCATCTTTCAGTAAACGGAAAATCGTTGGATAGTTGTAATTGGGATCTTTGATATCATTATCCGGAACGTTGTGTTTGTTATACCAAACGCCTGTTAGTACATTGTTATAGCCTACAGCAGAAATTGTTGGCGATTCACTATACGAGCCTGCTTCACCCCCTTGGTAAGCGCGAAGGTAGGCGCCTTTCGCCATCAACTTTTTCATATTTGGCACGTCTGTTCGCTCCAATGCATCGGCTGAAATGCCATCTGCAATTATGAAAACTACCTTTTTTTGTCGTTGTGCAATGACGGGGCCAAAGCACATACAGAATAGAACTAAAATACTAAGTTTTTTCATCTATTTAAATTTGCTTTTTAGTGGTGATGAAGCTATCAGATTTATTCATTCCCCTGTGTGGTTTGAATAAATCATGATGGTTTCATGTTTTAAATCTTTCGGCAAAAATCAAATATCCCGAATTATCCCCATAATCAGAAAGGATTGATTAACTTGGTTCTTTAATAGGGATGACATTGGGTTTTTCTTTTTGTCGCACTTACATTCATTGCGGTAAAATTCAGCTTGAGCAGTTAAGCCATCATTAAGAAATCTTTATTTTATTAATTAATTGAATGTTCATTCAATAATAACTCATCTATTTGTAACCGATTTCAGTACGATAAATATATGGGTAGAAAAAGTATAAAAGATATCAGGAAACAGGAGATTATCAAAGTCTTCTATAAAGTAGCAAAAAAAATTGGTTACGCCAATACTTCAATAGCAAAAGTGGCTAAAGTGATGAATATAAACCCCAGCCTTATCATCCATTATTTTGCTACTAAAGAGGATTTAAAGGAAGCGTTGATCGATTACTTATTGGAACGCTATCTGCTGATTTTCAACATAGACAAGGAAAAAGATTATAGCCTGACAGACCTCTACGATATTATTGATCGACTCTTTTCAAAGAAATGGAACAAATTATTTGATGATAGTCTATTCTACGACTTTTATGCAGAGAGTTTCCGGAACAAACAAATTAGGCGTAAATACATTACCATTCTCGACTCGTTACGATCGATGCTTAGCACCATACTCGCTAAATTGAACGACCGGGAACAGCTGCGTCTAACGAACCCAGCGCATACGGCTGATCTGATTTTTATTTTTCTGGATGGCGCTTATTTTTATTTATCGTTGGTAGAAGATAAGTCGATGGTCGAAAATAGACTCAATCAATACAAAGAAGAAGTTTATGATCTGTTAAAGTTAACCTAGCGTCTCCTACAAGCATTCCTTCCTAATTTGCTATTCTGTCTGCATATTTCGGAAGCGGACTTGCGCATCTTTATTGATCGTAACAACGCCGCCATAAGGTTAGTGGCTTATGATAGTGACTGACAGTAAGTGTCTTTTCTTTTTTAATTGAATGAATGTTCAATTAAAATAACGATATATTAATTCCTCCTTAACATCTGAAATTCATCTTTGTTGCCAGATCCCTAATCTTAAAAAATAGTTATGAAACAGATTTTACTGTTACTTGTCATAAGCCCGCTGATCATCTGGCAGTATGGGGTATATGGCCGACAGGTGCGTCAAGATGACCGCACAATTTCCGGAACGGTGAAAGACTCGATTGGCGAAACACTGCCCGGTGTGAGTATTGCCATTGTTGGTAAGACACAGGGAACGTCGACAACGATAGACGGCGTTTTCTCTTTAAAAGTAAAAACAGGGGATGTGCTGCATATCTCTGCCATTGGTTATTTGCCGCAAGAGGTAAAGGTAACAGCGGCTGAGCATTACGACATCATATTGGCCGATGACAAACAAAGCCTTAACGAAGTTGTCGTGGTTGGTTACGGAACACAGAAGAAAGTGAACCTATCCGGTGCGGTCGACCAAGTGAAAGCAACAGACCTACAGAATCGGCCAATAGCAAATGTTGCGCAAGGTTTGCAGGGAATGGTGCCAAATTTAAATATCCGCTTTGCATCCGGTGGTCCGGGTGAAGCGGCGGACATCAACATTCGGGGCATCACTTCCATCAATGGTGGCGGGCCGCTTATATTGGTTGATGGTGTGCAGATAAGTGCCGCTGAACTGAACCTGATAGCGCCACAGGACATTGAGACGATGTCGGTGATCAAAGATGCGTCCGCTGCGGCCATCTATGGGGCGCGGGCGGCATTTGGGGTGATTTTAATTAAAACTAAAACAGGCGCTGTAGCGGGTGCTACCGTCAGCTACTCCAATAATTTCAGCCTAAATAAACCTACCGTTTTGCCGAAAATGGTGACAGACCCTTACATCTTTTCGCGTTTACTGGAATTATCTACCGATAATACCCCTTGGGATAACGTTAATTATAGCGATCAATTTTACCAATATGCCAAAGAACGATCGGATAATCCGTCTATCGCCGGGGTACGGGTAAATCCTACCGATCCCAGCTTATGGGAATATATGGGTAATCGAGACTGGAGCCGCTATTTTATGGATGATTATAACTTCAACCAAAATCACGACCTCGCCATTAGCGGCGTGAGCGAAAACAATAAAGCACAATATTACCTATCAGGCGGCTATAACAGACAGAACAGTCCGTTAACCTTGGCCGATGATTACAATGAACGCTATAGTCTGCGCGCTAAAATTGATTATAACTTAAAGAAGTGGCTTAAAGTTGGGAATAACACCTATTATACCTATACGAACCGAAAATCGCCGCCCCGATTTTACAGCAATCCCAGCCAAGCTTCCTCATCACTGCCTGTTACGAACACTCCTTTCAGTATTTATGATCTGTATACTATTTTTCCTACTTCATGGGATAAGAATCCGGATGGCACCTGGGCAAATGAAACCGTAGGTCGGCTGGCCGCCCAACTAGTTGACGGTGGTGCAACGACGGTGAAACAAAACATGATTCAGTCTACCTTCACCACGGAGATGTCTTTTTGGGATAAGTTGCTCACCGTTAATAGTGATTTTACCTTTAGAAATACCTCCATCAACACGAATTCTTATAATACCAAATATCAAATCGGATATGGTCCGAATGATGTACGTGAGGAAGGAGAGAATAGTGCCAGAAGAGATGCCGAATCTATTACCTATCAAGTATTCAATATCTATGGGACATTGAATAAAAGCTTCGGAAAACACAGTTTGTCGGCCATTGTGGGGTATAACCAGGAAAATTACCGTGACGAATTTTTTTATGTCAGCAAACAGGACCTGATTTCTTCATCTTATCCCACGATTGGCTTAGCCACAGGATTGACCAATGGCGAGGAAGATATCAGGACCTATGCGCTTAGAGGTGCTTTCGGTCGAGTCAATTATATTTATAATGACCGTTATATCGTGGAATTCAACGGAAGATATGACGGCTCTTCACGCTTTCCCAAAAATAAACGCTTCGGATTTTTCCCTTCCGCTTCCGCTGCATGGCGGATCGATCAGGAGTCTTTTATGGACGGTATCCGTCAGACCGTCAATAATCTAAAGCTTCGGGCTTCCTATGGTTCCTTAGGAAATCAGAACGTGGCCAACTACGGCTATCTTCCTTTCATGGAGGCTTCACAGTCCGGTTACCTGATCGGTGATTCGCGCCCGACCATGATCAGTCCGCCGCTCCTGGTTTCACCCAATTATACGTGGGAAAAGGTGAATACACTTAATGTCGGTTTGGATATGGGGCTCCTCCAGGATCGTATTACGCTGACTTTCGACATGTATAAACGGAACACCCTCAATATGTTAACACGCGGAAAGGAGCTCCCCGGCGTATGGGTGCCGTTGAGCCGAGTGAAAATGCTGCCGACCTGCAAACCAAGGGTTGGGAGCTTTCATTTGGATATCAGAATAAATATGAGGTTGGCGGAAGCCCACTGACCTTCCAGGGCCGCTTTGTACTCTCCGATTCTAAAACACATATTACACGGTTTGATAATCCGAACGGAAGCATCCTGCAATACTACAAAGGAATGGAGCTGGGGGAAATCTGGGGATTGCAAAGCAACGGACTTTTTGCCAATACCGACGAGATTGCACAATTAGACGAGTCAGCTATTATTCCTTGGGGTGCGTTACAGATTGTACCGGGATGGCCCAAATATATCGATCGGGACGGTAACGGAAAAATTGAAAAGGGCTATACGCTGGACGACACAAAGGATTTAACCGTAATCGGAAATTCAACACCACGCTACCAGTTTGGTCTTGATCTAAACTCCTCGTGGAAAAATTTTGATGTCAGGGTCTTTTTACAAGGTGTTGGAAAACGGGATTATTATCCAATCGATTACCTTTATTGGGGCTTTTACCAACAGCCCTACGGAAATATCTATGAGCATTTGCTCGACTTTTATAGACCTACCGGCGATAGTGATGAACAAAGGGCGCGTCATTCGCAATCTTATCTGAACCTCGGACTTGCAGATGCAAATCCCAACGGAAAATACCCGATTATGCAATCGTGGTTGGCTGATGCTAACCTAGGAACAAGAATTGACGATGCGATGGGATTGGCCATTCCCCAAACCGGCTATCTGCTTAACGGTTCGTATCTGCGTATAAAAAATATTACAATCGGTTACACTTTACCTGAAACATTGATAAAAAAAATAGGCTTGGCCCGTCTTCGCATTTATGCCTCCGGTGAGAACCTCTTCGAATGGTCGGGAATCAAAGATTTTTATGATCCCGAAAGTACGAACGCAAATATCAATACCGATCCGACCAGTGGCATCGGTAGAAAAGGAAATGGAATGACTTACCCTTTTCAAAGGAGTTATTCGGTAGGAATCAATGCCATCTTTTAAAAAATAAAAACATGTCAGCAATAGAATATACAAAGAAGAACAAGTTTCTTAAAATCGGCCTGTTCATCGGACTCCTAGCCCTTTCGACAGTAAGCTGTAATGATGATTTTTTGGAAAAAACACCCGAAACGGATATTGACGCGGGCAATTTTTTCAATACGGAAGGAGACTTAAACTTATATATTTATAATCTTTACAATTTTCCTTCTACCGGTATTTATACAGCAGATGCTTATAACTTAACCGACAATGCCTTCTCGACGGGCAATGTGGAATTGAAAACCATGATGACCACCAATCCTTCTTCTACCACAATTACCGGTGGGTGGGACTGGGGCCAGCTCAGAAATTTTAATTTCTTTTTGGCGCATTTCCGGAGGGCCAACGCTGCAGAGGACCGCTTAAACCACTTCGAAGGTTTAGCCCGTTTTTTCCGTGCCCGCTTTTATGTTGATAAAATAAAACGCTATTCGGATGTTCCCTGGATAGATGTACCATTGGAAGCAAACAGCGAAGATATCTTATTTGCCGGGCGCGACCCACGGGAAACCGTGGTCAACCACCTCATCGAAGACTATGAGTTCGCAATGAACAATGTGGATGTTTCGGCCCCTAAAGGAGCCGTGAACCGTTGGGTGGTCAAAGCTGATTATGCCCGCTTTTTGTTATATGAAGGAACTTTTCGGAAATACCATGCTGAACTGAACTTGTCAGAATCAGCTGATGAACTGCTACAAAAAGCCGCCGCTGTGGCGAAAGAAATTATGGACAGCGGGACCTTTAGTCTCTATTCTACCGGAAAACCGAATGAAGACTATGGGAGCCTTTTCGCAAGTGCGGATCTCTCAAGCAATCCGGAAATCATATTTGGTCGGTTTTACCAAGCGAATGTGCTGAATGGAGATAGTGGCGAAGGGGTTTTCGGCAACTATGAGACTTATCCGCAAAAGGATCTCGTACAGGCGTATCTTATGAAGGACGGTTCTTTTTATAGCAGTCGCCCTAACTATCAGCAAAACGAGTTTGTTGAAGAATTCAGCAACCGCGATCCGCGTTTATATCAAACTTTTGCTTATCCGGGATGGGTTTTGGTGCGCTCCGGTACTTATGCGCAGGGAACGGGTTTATATGTGCAACAGTTGGCGAAGAACTTTTCGGGTTATCATCAGATTAAAGGCTTTTATAATACAACAGATCAGGATGTACGGAATAATATGGATGTGCCGCTTTATCGCTTTGCTGAGGTCCTGCTGATTTATGCGGAAGCTAGGGCCGAATTAGCGCAACTTACGCAAGGCGACTTGGATATTACGGTGAATAAATTAAGGGATCGTGTTGGTATGCCACACATGACCTTAAACCCGCCAATGGATCCAGTTGAAGCTGCCAAATTTCCCAACCTTTCGTCTGCACAGCGCAGCGAATTATTGGAAATCAGGAGGGAACGTAGGGTAGAACTGGCAATGGAGGGTTTACGACATGATGATTTGATGCGGTGGGAGGCGGGAAAAGTACTGGAAAAGGAACCACAGGGAATCTATTTTGCTTCGTTGGGAAAACATGATTTAACGGGTGACGGCGTGCCTGATATTTATTTGCTTCCTGCTTCGCAATCGATCCCTAACGATAAAGAAACCAACAGTTTGGGTAAGGTGCTCCAATACTACCGCGTTGGTACCTTCGGTCAGGACGTATCGGTCTTCTTAGGAGGAGCAAACGCGGGAAATATTCAGATAATAGAAGATGTAGGAACATTTGTAGCCCCTAAATATTATTATCGACCGATTCCGCAACAACAGATTATGCTCAATCCCAATCTTAAACAGATTTTTGATTGGGAATAATTGAAATATTCATAAGGGTGCCTAAAAAGCTTAGATTGTCATTAGGCACCCTCTACTTCCTTCCTATTAACTACGCTATTTGGGAAAGCCGCGAGATAATTGCCCACCTTATTGTTTACTTAGTCACGTAAGTTCTTGATCTAAATCAATCGAATTTCTTAACCTATGTTATTTCGGGCAGCGAGCTGCTTGCCTAATTTTACCTCATAAAACAAATCAAAAAATTATTAGAGATAAAATGGCAAGGATTCTAAATATTATTTCTAGCCCAAGGGGCGAGCAATCGAACAGTATCAAGTTAGCGAATGCGGTAATCGACCGCCTTAGAGAAAAGGAGCCTGCATCTTTTGTAAAAGTGAAAGATTTAACGCGTAACCCGTTCCCTCATCTGGAAGAAGTGCATCTCAATGCTTTTTTTACACCAGCTGAGAAATACACAGATGAGAATAGGGCAGCTATACAACATTCCAATCAGGCGATTCAGGAAATAATGGATGCGGATATTTTGGTAATTGGTGCTCCAATGTACAACTTTGGTATTTCATCTACCTTGAAAGCATGGATTGATCATATTACACGCGCAGGAATTACCTTTAAATATACGCCGGAGGGCCCGGTAGGTCTGATAACGGGAAAGAAAGCCTACGTAGCGGTAACAACAGGCGGCATTTACAGCTCCGGCGACTATAAATCCTTCGATTTCGTGACACCGTATCTTAAAATGGCTCTGGGATTTATAGGCATTACCGATGTTACTTTTATTCGGGGCGAAGGTTTTGCCGTATCGGCGGTTCAGGAAACTGCATTGGATACGGCCATCGATAGTATTGTAGTGTAAAGTAGTAACTGTGATATAATTAGAAAGATAGGCGTCGATCCTCGCGTGTTTGCTGCGGTCGGCGTCTAAAGTCTCGGGAAATTACCTAAAATAAAGACAAATTTGATCAGGGAATATCTGGATTGGAGACATTGCCTAAATATTCCTTAAAAAAATCATTTTTGTAGACTTCTCCTAAAGGTATTTCATTATCTGTTAGATAAATGGTATGATGGTCGAATGATTCAACATATTTCTTGTTAACCACATACGATTTACTTACACGGACGAATATCCCGGAAGGAATTTTCTGATGGATGGCCTTTAAGTTCATCGCTGTTATCAGTTTCTGGCTTTTGGTATAAATCACGACATAGTCTTTGAGTCCTTCGATAAATCGGATATCTTCGAAGTTTATCCGATAAAATCGACGATCAGATTTGACGATCAAGTACTGCTCCGTATTCGCTTCAATGGTGTTCTTTTCCGTAGCATGCGAAAGCAGCGTTTTATATATTTCGGCTTTATGTATTGCTTTTTCCAAGCGGGATTTATCAACGGGTTTTAAAAGGTAATCAATGGCGTCAAGCTCATAGCTTTTTAAGGCATATTGCGGATAGGCGGTTGTAAAAATGGTGAGCACCTGGTTGGGGATTTGTGCAGCAAACTCCAGGCCGGTTACCATAGGCATCTGAATATCGAGAAAGATAAGATCTACTTCATTGGTGCTTATAAAATCGAGCGCTGCCGGCGCATTGGAGAATTTGCCCAGCATGTCAAGGTCAGAGACATCTTTAATCAGCGCGTGCATTTCATCTCTCGCCAATGGTTCGTCGTCTACGATAATACAATTCATATCGGTAAGATTAAGTGAACATGGTATTCGTTTACTTTAGAAGTGGTATTTAATGTATAACTATCGCCGTATAATAAATGTAGCCGTCTCTTAACATTTGCCAGCCCAAGTCCGCTGTTCTTTTTATCTGAAGCGACATAATTGGGATCTATTGAATTAACACAATCAAAATAAAGTTTATGATTATTTACGTTTATGTCAATACGGATATAAGATTCCCCTTGCTTTATATCAATGCTATGTTTGATGGCATTCTCGACGAAAGTGGTGAAAATATTGGCGGGTAAAAAAATAGCATTTAAGTTATGTATGGTCGACTGATCATTGACCTCAACCTGAAAGTTATCCCGGCGGATCTTCTCTAATTCGAGGAAGTTAGTTAGGAAATCAATCTCGGATCGGAGCGGTGTTTTTTCTACATTATTTTCATAAAGTTGATAACGAAGAAACTCAGATAATTTCATGATAACGAGCGTCGCTTTTTCAGGGTTACTGCGAACCAGCGCTTTAATCCCATTCAGCATGTTAAAAAGAAAATGCGGATTGATCTGATTTCGTAACTCGTTTAGTTCCATGGTGAGGGTGAGGTTTTTAAGATCAGACATCCGCTCATTATCGCGTATCCAACGTTGAAATAACTTGATCATGTGGTAACCAATATGACTGGTGTTAATATGAGTGTAGTTTCATAGAATCCTTTAGCAGGGTTGCCCTTTTGATAGTTTACAGAAACGTTTTGTGGGTCGAGTGTGTTTTCCAGTAAAAACTTCATCATAAAGAGGCATATCATTACCAGTAGGAGTAAAGACACTATATATAGTACATATTTACCTTTGAAGAAAAATTTAGGGATCAAAATATTCATATTCACATAGAACATGAATATTAAATGAGCAAAAACACAAAACCGACGATAATAACGATAAAGCCCCGTGTATTCTGATAAGGGATTTGTAAAGGAGATCATAACAAAGAGGCCTAAAAAGAGAAAAATATGTCGAAACGCTCGATAACGCTCGTCTACAATTAGTCGGATAATCGCTGTATTCTTTATTTCTAATGATTCCTGCTGCTGCATTGGGGAAGATCAAATTCTTAGCAAAGATAATTCGATAAGCAGTATGTACACTAGTTTTTATACTAACCTTGTTATTTATTATACCAAATCTACCATAGAAAGGCTTTAGTATAATATGTAAGGGCTTTGGTCTAAAAACCCAAAAAAGTCAGAAGCTTATGCTTTTCTTTGGACTGTTAATCCCATATCGGATTATATGGAAAGTAAAAATGACTCCGAAATATCGTTACTTGATTATCGCCGAGTAGTACCGGTTTATCCTGTAACGTCTGCCATAGCATCAACATAAAAAAATCTCGATTAAATGGATAATTTAAAGAAAACCAGCTTCCTTCTGTTTAACTTATTGGCACTGTGTTCAGCAAAATGTTTTTCGCAACAGAAAGACAGCCTGTATAGGGCAACATCCGATAGTTTAAACATACGAAAAAAAGCCGTGGCCTATGTAGCCGATAAATTTGCCTTTACCCGTCCATTGAATATCGAGTTCATTCAGACGGCACCTTACAAATTTACTTCCGAGAAAGGCCCCAATGCGATTCCGGAGAGTAAGGTTAATCACATTAGACAGGCCGACATTAGCGCTAATTTTAATTTTATAAAAAGAAAGACGTGGCTTTTGGGCGCAACAGCCGGTTATCGATACACCTCACTAAACACAGATTTGTCGTTACCCACCGGTGCAATTAAAACGGTGGATGAAGATTATCATTACCTCTTTTCAGCCTTGACCCTTACCTATTTCTCTAAGCTATTTAACAAACGGACCATCTATACCTCTAGCATTTCCGGTGATGGCAGTGACCGACATTTCGAAAGGGTTAAAGGGCTGTTGACCGCCACGATGGTGTTGAAAGCCAATCAACGCACCAGGTTAATGGTTGGAATGTTGGTTAATATCGATCCCAGCGCACAAACACCATTTATACCAACCTTTTCTTATGAGCATAAATTCAATAATGGGCTTATAGCCGACATTGTACTGCCAAGAAATATTTACCTTCGAAAATATGTCTTTAACAATGGGCGTCTGTCTTTGGGAACCGAATTAGATAGAACTTCTTTTTATGTTTACGATCTTGACGGCACTTCACAGCGATATGAATACAGGCAATTGGATCTTAATTCGGGATTGGTGTATGAACATCTTTTAGCAAAATATTTTGTGCTCACGGCTAAGACGGGAATGAAATTGACAACATCAGGCCGATTATTCCGGAAAGAAGATTCTTTTGGCGATCCGGTATTTCAAACAAGTCCTGATCCAACATTCTACATTAATTTGGGGGTATCCTTTAATCCGTTTTCGTTTCTGGTAAGGAAGAATAAGACACATTAAAGCAAGCAAATAACATGATCAAAGTTTTTAGAACCGATGTTGAGCATCTCCAGGAGGCTGAACGCATCATTCGTCTTCTTTCTCGAATCTACCCAGGCTCGAAAATCAATTTTGATCTGGAAGACAAAGATAATATCTTGCGTATTGAAGGCGCTTTTTTTACTACACAAGATATCATACGCTGCGTTGGAAAAAGCGGTTATACCTGCGTCGAACTGCCCATTGTTTGGAGTTAACCTTGAAGAACTCCCTGCTTTCCTGACAGCATTTTATAGTCGGGTAGATCCACTGGCAATTCGTTACAAACCGTTATTCCAAGCCCTGTTAACAATGTACGAAAAGCAGGCGGTTTTTCATCACTGCACCGGCCGCCGCGATCGTACGGGAATTGCAACAGCCTTAATATTGAACATATTGCAAGTTTCTCAACATTGAAAGCGGGTTAACCTGCGTTTTAGTATTTGCCTTCCTTCTTTAAAATATCATTTTAAATAAACAAAATGGCTAGTCTATGGTTCCATAATGAATACTATTTGATGAAAAATACGGCAAATGGAGCGCAGCAATTCTCATATCCATGAAGAAATAGGTTCTGTTCTTGAACTGAATTACGTATATACTGTATTGACTCCTATTGTCTTCCCTTACCGTAAAATGTATTGCTGTTACTATGGTATTTCGGATACAATATTCGGGTTTGGTAGCACCATTGAGGAATCTATACACAGTTGGCATCTTGAACTCTGTGTCCGGATGTCTGATCTAAATGAGGACGATATACTGGGACAGGAAATAAAGTCGAAACTGCTAGGTGAGATGTGGTGACCGGTAACCATTGTATATAAATATCGACTTTTTCTCGATTAATAGCATGGAAAGATTCTCAGTCTACAGCGAATCGTGTCTTCTCATCTTAGCTGACGCAAGGGTCCGGCCCGAAGCCTTCCTTTATAAACTTACGTTGAAGATCACAATTACTGTTTACGGCATTGCATTTTAGTTAAGATCAACGGCAAACGTATTAAACTAACACTTGTTGTAGTATAAGTTTTGAAAAAGTAGGATATTGCATATAAAAGAAACCTATTGTATTTTTGTTTGTTAGCCTATTTTTATTAATGTATTAGTTGCTAGTCTAAAAAATTAACTAAAAATTATTTTTGCTTGGTAATTTGGTATATTGTCGCCATTTGGATATCATGGGGAAAAAGAGCATTAAACTTTCAGACGGGACTACTTATCTTGAACTTTTAGAACACGTACACCTCGATGGAAAAGTGAACGTTTTGGTGCGGATAAGTAGACGTAGCGACGACTCCATAACAAGTCTTGATTTTGAGGTACCCTTTCAAGAGGTACATTTGTTGCACCGATATTTTGACGATTTCATGCGTGATCACAAGCAGCTGATCGAGGACTACACAAAGAAACAAGCGAATAAAATACGAAAGCTGAAAGATTTATACCATGATTGCGAAGCAATCGGTTCATTCAGTATTGAGGAAGTAACCGAACTGCAAAAATTGGACATTCCCTTTCTCTCTTTGTTGGCGCTTGAATTGAAAATGCCCGTTGACGAATTGAACACGTTCCTTAGATCGCATCGACTGCCCTTTTTACTATTGAAGCGCATTTTGGAACGAAATTATCTCGGCAATTCTTCGTAATCCTTGATTTATGAAGGAGTGATTTTTGGTATCAAATCAAGAGCTTTTTCCTATAGAAAAGCGAACAAAAATCTTTCTTTGTTGTTCAAGACTTTAGAAACCGTAATTTCTGTCGTTCTACAATGAAAAAAGTAAAAATCTCAATTATAAGGGAGGGATCCGCCCTGTTGAAAAATGGACTCGCAATTAGTGAAAACCAAACATGTAGTTTCCAATATTATCAAAGTGTAGATGATTTTATCGAAAATTATCGCGTTCCCCCAAAAATTTTATTCCTATTTCAAACGAAGACAAAGCGGGTGGACGAAACTACATTGACGAAAGTCAAACACAATATCGGTGTTGCGGGAAAACTTGTTTTGGTGGATGAGTTGGCTTGTTATACTCATTTCTCCAACTTCCGGACTTACCTAAATGGTTATGTCTCCAGAAATTTTTTTTATGATTACTGCCTGACTATAATTAAGTTGTTGTTAGCAGGCGAGTACGTGCTTTCACCTGAAACTTCCTTTGAGATCGCCGAAAATTTTGTTCGCTTATCAGGTCTTGCACTCAATGGAAAAATACCTTTGATCAGTGAGCAAGAAAAAATGGTTTTGCATTATGTCATTGAAGGATACACCAATGCGGAAATTGGAAGCGAGCTGAAAATGCCTGCTTGTAGGGTAGGAGTCTGTATTGATAGGTTATGCAAGAAGGCCATGGTATCGGATCGGCCGGCTTTAATTCGTTGGGTAACCTTGCATGCCTATGAACTGTTCAATTGGAAATTGATTGACAAGCAGCGATGTATAGGAGTCAGTTCGGCTTAATAGGCTGAGCTGTTTCCATAAGGACATTTTTTTAAATTATTTTTTAACAGGTTTCATACGTTTTAGGCTAAAGGGAGGCAATATAGATTTGATGACGGAAATAATACCAGTTTGACGAAAAAAACCGGCGTCGGTTTTGATAGATAATTCACCAAAGACGACCTTGACAATGATGACAGATCCGAAGACGAATAGTGCTCAGTTATTTTCTAGCCCACTAATTTCCGAGGCAAACGTGTTAAATCAGCAATTGGTAAACGTTAATAAGCAATTACGAGATAGTGAAACACGTTTTGCCGCATTTGTGAAAGCCACGTCCGATGTCATTTATCGGATGAACGCAGATTGGACCATTATGCTCGAACTTCAGGGCCGTGAATTTCTCGAAGATACAGGGGAACCCATTCAGCATTGGATGGATAAGTACATCCATTCCGAAGATAAGGAACAGATCTTGCATGTCATCCAAGAAGCAATACGCACTAAGAGTATTTTTCAACTGGAACACCGAGTGAAACGGCTTGACGGTAAAATGGGTTGGGCATCTTCTCGTGCTATTCCAATTGTGGACCGAGATGGCAATATAATTGAATGGTTTGGAACCACCAGTGACATTACGCAACGGAAGCAAGCGGAAGAAGCCTTACGTCGATCGAAAGACGAACTGGAACAACAGAAAAGGCTTTATGAGGCAGTAACGGCAAGTACACCGGATCTTGTCTACGTGTTTGATTTACAATACAAATTTACCTATGCTAACAAGGCCTTACTTATAATGTGGGGCAAAAACACCTTGGAAGAGGCAAAGGGTAAGGGGCTTCGTGAATTGGGCTATGAAGAATGGCATGCCGAAATGCACGAGCGGGAGATTGACGAAGTGGTTGCAACGAAACGATTGATAAGAGGCGAGGTTGCTTTCCCTCATGCTACACTTGGCAGACGCATTTATGATTATATCTTTTCGCCGGTATTTGACGCAAACAATGAAATTGTTGCGGTGGCAGGTACAACCCGTGATATTACCGAGATGAGGCAACTTTCGGAACAAAAGGACGAATTCTTGGCTATGGCCTCACACGAATTAAAAACACCGGTGACGGTAATTAAGGCCTATACCCAAATCTTTCATCGTTCTGCGCAAGAAGCGAATGACAAGCAAGCAGCAGCTCTTTCCTTAAAAATGGAGGCGCAGATTGATAAGTTAACATCGCGAATAGCGGAACTACTTGATGTGTCGAGAATACAAGGTGGAAAGCTACACTTGCAAGAGAAACATTTCGACTTCAATGAATTGATTGATAGTGTGGTGGAGGAAATACAACGAACTACCCAGCGGCATCAGATCATTAGGCGTTTAACAACATCAAAAAAGGTGTTTGGTGATCAAGATCGGATTGGGCAGGTTGTCATCAATTTGTTAACTAATGCGATTAAGTATTCTCCTCAGTCAGATGTTATCTATGTATACACCAAGCTGGTTAATGAGAATCAACGCGATCGCATCGTATTCTCTGTGGAAGATTTTGGCATTGGCATTCCTGAAGCTGACCAAGAAAGGATATTCGAGCGATTTTATCGCGTAACCGGTGGAAATCAAAATACGTATCCGGGTTTAGGACTGGGGCTTTATATTTGTTCGGAAATCATCAAATGGCACGGAGGAACCATTTGGTTGGAAAACAAAAAAGAGGGGGGCTCTATTTTTTCATTTTCATTGCTTCTAAAGAAATAAAGGGAACATAATCAGCTAAACGTTGTTAAAAGTTAAAGCTTGGCATAAAGATGAGAAAGAAAAAGGTAATGATCATAGATAATGATCCAGGTATCCTTGATTCTGTCAAATTATTGCTTGAGGTATGTAATTATGACGTTGAAGCCACTGACGACTTAAGCATAGTAACAGACTCACGGCATGAGCTTCCGGATATTTTATTATTGGATATTTGGATGTCAGGTGTGAACGGAAAAGACGTTTGTAAACAGCTCAAAAGCCGAGACCTAACACGTCAACTACCCATTATTATGTTTTCCGCAAACAGAGACATCGCGAAAATCGCCCAAGAAGCCGGAGCCGATGATTATATAGCCAAGCCTTTTGAACTAAACGATATGCTTGAAAAAATAGAGCGATATACTTAATAGTGCCGCACGCCATTGAGAAGAAAACGAGTATGTCTTAGCTCGGTATAAGATAATTTGTTCTCGTTTATTCACTATAATTTGTAAATAATTTCTCAATATTTCTCGATTTTTCTCAAACTAATTGTTGGTATAATTGTTCTTTGTTACCAAGTATAAAGAATAATTATGGTAAGCGTAGGTATAATAGAATCGGATGAACAGATGAGAGCTACAATTCGGACGCTCTTATTGAACCAAAGAAGTCAGGAATTCAACATCCTTTTCGAGCTGGAGCGCGCCAATAACCTGCTCCATCAAAAGGCACTGTCACCACAACTGATCTTAGTTGAACTTAAAGGATATTCGACAAGAGTGATTAAACAGATAAGAATTCAGTTTCCAAAAACAAATATAATCATATTAAGCGAAATCGCTAATATCGCGACTGTACTGGAGGCCCTTCGCGCGGGCGCCGTTAGCTATTTGTTAAAGTCTACTTGCTTAAATAATATAGCACCGGCTTTAATCGCAACTCATAAAGGTGGGTCTGTTATTAGCCCTTTTATTTCCCGCGAAATGGTGGAAAGGATACATGATGCAAAACGACGAGAGGATCTACTTTCCGCGCGCGAATTGCAGATTGCTAACGGGCTTGCTGATGGGTTGAGTTATAAGCTAGTAGCCGATCGCTACAATTTGGCAGTTGACAC
Organism: Olivibacter sp. 47; assembly: GCF_030372825.1. Lineage (NCBI taxonomy): Bacteria > Pseudomonadati > Bacteroidota > Sphingobacteriia > Sphingobacteriales > Sphingobacteriaceae > Olivibacter > Olivibacter sp. 47. The sequence continues at coordinate 963,441 of NZ_JAUCNR010000001.1, read as the reverse complement.
GGTACGGGTTTATATTAAACGGATTTATCGCAAGTTAAACATAAACAGTAAGGGGGAATTGATCGCACAATTAAAATATTAAGAATCATCACATCGTTATGTGACATCTGCTTTTTCTAGGTCCGCTTTGTAAATAGAATATTTGTTTTTGGGATTTATGTACTTCTGTCATGCTTGTGAAAGCTCTTATAGCCATATTGATCCTTTTTTTCTCTATAGTTTGGTGCATCGGTTATGTATATGCGCAAGACTTAACGGTTAGCTGTGTTTTCGAGAGAGATACCTTAATTATAAAGCCAAGTAGTACATTTAGTAATAAACTTGTAGTAAAAAACCATACTATTGATGAGGTCTTCTTAACAATTGAATCGACCGGCAAATCTTCCAATAAGGCGCTGATCGCTTTACCTGACACAATTAGACTCGATCCGGGAGAGGAAAAGCGGTTCCCCGTAAAATACATAGCGGATAAACAGACTATCGTCGAAAATTTACAACGCTTTGAGGTTCGGTTAAATGTCTTAGATCAGGAAATGGAGGCGCTGCCTAATGCCTTCTTCTATACTCAATTAGCGGATACACGTACCTTAACACTCCAAACAGAACAACCGGTTTACTTCTTGCAACCAAGTACAAACCAAACGCAGCTGATGCTGAATTGTGTAAACAATGGCTTAATTCCCATTTCCTTTCGTTTGGTTTTAAGCGAAGTTCCTGAAGGATTGGAGTTTATAGGCGAGCAGATGAGTCTTACATTGCCGGCAGGTGCGCGCCAATTGATTCCGTTCATTGCTCGAAACAAAACGAATAGCCGTCAGGCAGCTGATTTTTCCGTCACTATTCAAGCAGTAGACGCTAGTGGTCAGCAATTAGCCGTACATCGCGTACGCATTCAACACGTGAATAGTGTAAGCTCGTTTTTCAGTAATGCGCCTTTCGCACAAACACCTAATAATACGGCCGCTTTTCGATATCTCAGTTTAAATCAGTATAATGAAATTTACCAAATGCAGGCGAATGGCCAGCTCACTATGGCGAATAAACACGAACTTGACTATCGTTTAAATCTGGATTATTATCAGCAGCTGGGCGGTGTTAATCTCTATGATACCTATTTGTCTTATGAAAATCAAAATTGGGGGCTGAAGTTGGGTAACATTTATGAGAACTTAGATTACGCGCTGAGCGGCCGTGGTGCCCGGGCCAGTTATCGCATCAATGAGGTGGACCGCGTAAGCGTATATGCTCTTCAGAATAATTATATGCTGGCTTCTCAAATATTCAATGATTTGCCGAACGAAAATATATTAGCCGTGAATTATAGTTTTTTGAAAAACGGGCAAGAGGGGCGATTGACTTACTTGCATAGCCACCAATCATTTAATGCGTTGAACAGTCATCAGGTCAGTGTTGCAGTTCCTCTGAAGCTAGGTGCGCAACATGATTTGAAAATAGAAGCAGGTTATAGCCAGGAAACTTTTACGGACATTGCAAGCACTCGGCGAGCAGTAGCTGGGGGAATCGATTACTCAATCACACATAAAGGGTATCAATTCAGCACCAATAACTATTACAGCAGTCCTTATTTTACCGGGCTTCGACGCGGAATTTTGCAAAGCGATAGTCGAATTATAAAATCAACAGAGGATGGCGGGACATACTCCCTACGTATTAGCTTGCTGAATAATCGACCTTCCTATCAAGGTCGAAGATACGGATATGGTTATCTCCCTTTTCAAAATAGTATCTATTCCTATGAAATAGGTTATGGTAAAAATTTGGGAAGATTTCGGCTGGAAATGAAGCCTTACCTCATGCAACAAAGCTTACGGAATGGTACCTACTCATCGGAGGGTGAAGCCGCGTCGCGATGGCGATCTTCGGCGGGGCGAATGCTATTGAATGTGGGTTATGCAGCTCCTATACATAGTTTTTATCTGCACGTTGATCATGGCTATGTTTATGAAAGCACGATGCCGATGGCTCCAAGCTCTTACCATTCTTTGCGGATTAACGGAAGCTATACCAATCCTTTGTTCGGTATTAGCACTTATATCCAAATAAATCCCTATTACCTCAGCGATCTGTTTGCAAACGTAAATGATGTAGCTTACCGCTTATATTCAATAGGCCCCAATACTAATTTTACAGCGTTTAAAAATAAGTTGCAGGTACAATTGGCAGCGATGTATAATTATTATGGCTTTACAGATACGCGTAATTATTCTGTAAATGGAACGGCAAGGTGGAATCTGAAGGGAAATTGGGCAGTTACAGGCGATATGTTCTATACATTGGTGACCATGCAAACAGCACTGCCTGAGGAAGTAGGTCTGAATTATGTTCGTTCTTCATTTGATACGCGACAGATACGGATCGGTATTGAAAAACAGTTTGCTGCCATGCAGACATCCAACGGCAAGAGAATCCGCCTCATCTATTATCAGGATCTTAACAACAATGGCAATCGAGACGAAGGAGAATCGCACATTTCGGGTCTCATGGTTAAAATAAATGATCAAACTGCTGTGACCGATAAATCCGGTCAGGCGGAATTTCAGCATATGCCAGTAGGAAACTATACCGTCGACTTGCTGAGTACAAAGGGCTGGACGAGTGCGCAACCAATATCCTTGGTCCTAAACAAGAATATATCCCTGGAAATTCCGCTGACACAAACCAAGTTACTGCAGGGCGAAATGCAAGTTATGGGTAAAAACTATCAGCTAACGGCTCCACTACTGTCGGGTATTCGCTTGATTGCCGTCGATTCGCAAGGAAGGGTCTATAGAACGTTAACCGATCAGAATGGGAGATACACTTTTTATTTAGCTCCTGATATTTATGAGGTTTCCGTTGAAACCGATGAAATGCCATTTACTATAGAAAATAAAATAGAGAAGATCGATATGAAGGCAGCACCGGATAAATACGTTTTAGATTTTAAATATTATGACCAACGCCGTAAAGTAGACGTTAGAAAATTCTAGTGCCTAAAGTGTAGTAAAACTGTAAATAACGGTAGCACTATAAGTGCCGGGTGCTTTACCGAGCAATTGCGACATTGCTGTGTTCGGAATACTATAACGGATATCCAACGTTCGATCGATCGTGGGATTAGCATTATTTATAAGTTGTTGTGGTGTAGTGGAAAGAGTAACTGTATTAACTCCTGTTTGCCCGGCAGAGGCGCCTATACGCAAAATATTTACAGGTATTTGGCCACCGGCTCCCGAAAAGTTAGCGGTTGATGAACGTACGTAGAGACTATAGGGAGTTGTTTTACTAATACGTAAATGTTGCGTCATATCTCTCGTTATGCCTTGACGGTAATCCGTCACATCATCAAAAACAAAGTTAACATTTGGCTGCAAAGCAATCAACTCCGCTAAATCACTGACGATGACTTGTAAAGTACTGCTTCGCTGCACCTGTAATGAGCCTGTAGGATAAGCACTGGCCAATTTACTCCAGGTATAAGTAATGGGCACTGAATAGGTTCCCGCTTGTACAAAACCTGTTTTCAGATTGTTTCCCGTAATGGAAAATGCTGCAGTTAATGCTTGATTATTGTTCGTAGGCACGGCTATGCCCGAAGCAGCCGTTAATGCTTGTGATGTGGTGGATAACATGATCGGCGTAGCATTGGTGATATTGGATAGCGTTGAATTGACAAGCCCAACCGAAGTGCTAGGTGTTTGATTATAAGAACTATTCGTGTTGAAAGAAAACTGCGTGTTACTTGCTTGCAAGCTCAGAAGATAGGGCACCGTAGTTGATACAGAGATATTGCCGGCAGCGCTGATACCGGCGCTGTTTCTGAAAAAACTCAAATTGTTTACTGGCAAGCTTAGCGACGATAACGTAGCCTGAGGGGCAATAAATCCAGGTACGTTTATATCTAAATTCGGCGTAGTAGGTGTTATCTGATTGGGGGATAGCAGTCCTGTTCTGAAGTTAATAGGCGTACGATAAATGCCCGATATCCAAGTGTGGCTGCCCGTTGATATACGATAGTCCGCAATAACGGCGCCTGACGAAATACTGGCCAATGCTGCGTATAATAAAGCGTAGGAAGTACTCAGGGTGACTTCTGCTGAGACACCTATTAAGGAAAGAGAGCCGATACTTCGTAACCGTATATGCGCGATATTCAGTGGCACAGTAGACGTTTCTCCAACCGTATTGGTAAAATTGGGACTATTGGCTTTCACCTCAATATTCGGCACCAACCCAATTAAGCTCGAATACGTTCCACTTGCCAAGGTAGCTGTATAATCTGAACGTGCTGTAATATTGGCTTGGGGCAAATTAATGACGATTTGTCCGTAGGCTGGAGCTGAAAGCAGGAGCCATCCCAATAGTAGCTTGTTAATAATCAATTTCTTTTTCTGCAACACGCAAATCATAATTATCTCCCGCGTCTAGGATGGCAACTCCTAAGTGTTTTCCCTTTAATGAAATTGGTAAATCGACGTAAATCCATTGTTGTGCATGGGGAAGCATGGCGATAGCGGTGGTTTTGATGGGGATTTCTGCGCCGGTTTGCACATTTGTCAACTCGAAACGTACATGCGCATCTTTATTGATTTCTCCCGTGTTCTTAACCTTCAGTGCAACGCGACGAACACTGTCTGTTTCTAATTTTATGATACCCTGATCTTCAAAAGCGACAAAATCCAACTCGCCCGGTGTTAGTCCCGGTGGCACGTGATAGATCTGCACGCCGACCTCTAAAAGCACATTTACGCCTAGTTGCTTCTTTTCTTTTGAAAGCTTGGTCTGCTCTTTCATTTGCGTAAAAAAAAGCATACTGTTGGTCAAGCCGCGTGCGCCTGCATCCTTTGGTACGGTCATTGACACGAGTATGCGTTTTGTTTCGTTCGGGTTAAGGTTAATGGTAGATTCCGAAAGTCTGATCCAGCGACTATTGGAATGTTCCACATCACCTGGGGCGTCGTAAACCTTTCGACCGATCGAATCGCGATGCCAATCTTTTAATGCCGTAATAAAATTGAACGATATTGACGAGTTGTTGGTAAGAGTAATCACTTCTTGGACCGTCTCGCCGGGAAGCCCCTTAAAAAAAATCCGAGACGGTGATATCGATATTCCTTGGGCGAAACAGTTCCAAGTGCATAACAAATAAAAAATCACTGAGAGCAAAGAAGTGCGAATTCTCCATCGCCTGATCAATTCCAAGTAACACCTGTCATATATCATGCACCGATCAAATTTGCGTTGCTGTATAAATCACCGTAGTAGAATATACTTCGGGCACTTTATCAATTAAAGAAGTAGCATCGGGTATGGTGTAATTGATATTATAAGTTGTGCCGATTGTAGCTGGGCCATCAGTAACTAAAGTTCCTGCGGTGGATGATAATGGGACTATCGCAGGCGTTCCGCCACCGGTAGTGGAAGGGTCAACACTTACTTGGACAACACTCAGTGGAATGGGCGAAGCGTTCTCAGGTATTACCGTAAACTCTTCCGTTGCTTGTACAGTGACTTCGTAATCCTGATTACTTACCACCGTGAAATGTCCCACTTTCGGTTCAACCTGTGGTGTGGTGTAGTCTTCAGGTGTGCTATATACGAAAGTTACGTTTGGATCTGCACCTAAATCAATGGATATAACCGGAGCGGTTAGGTCGATCGAAACGGTCACATTACCTGTTTGATCTGTTTGTGCTTGAGCTAGCTGGAATTGTGCTATTAATGCTAACAGCAATATTCCCGAAAATAAAAATAGCTTTTTCATAATTATTTGAATAGTTTAATTTCCATATCCATAGAGAGAACACAAAAATTATACTTATTCTGTTTCGTGTCCAATCATTCATGTCACATATAGATGTTACGAAGTGATAGATCGAGGGGCTATAGTTGCCAAATGCTTATTGATGTAGCTCGGGTAACCATTCTATTGCTTATTTACTAGTCACAGTCTTCCGGAATAGTTGAGGCGTTGTAATAGGTGTTTTCCTTTATGTAAAATACATATTCTGCTAACATTAATTTAGTAGATTTGTTTAATTGCCAAACAAGCGACTTATGTGGTATCGGTTTGTCTTTCTGTTACTTATATGTGCCTGTAGCAATGATAGTCGATCTATTAAGGTAAAAGGATCGGATACGGAGGTGAACTTGGCGGTAACCCTTGCAGAACGTTTCTATAAAGTGAACCCCGCTTTTAGCGTAGCAATATCCGGTGGAGGGTCCGGTTTGGGAATCGCCTCTTTACTGAATGGGCAAGCAGATATCGCTAATTCTTCACGACGTTTAAACGCAGAAGAAGATAGTTTATTCAAGGTTAAAAAGATAAAGCTACACACGATTGTCTTTGCAGAGGACGCTACGGCTTTTATTGTACACAAGGAATTTCCGTTAGACACCATCAATATACCCACTTTAAGAAAGGTTTTAAGCGGTCGGTACCGAACATGGAAGCCAGTGACGGGAACGAGCATGCCGATTAATATTTATGGGCGGCAAAGCAATTCCGGAACACATGCTTTTGTTCAAGAAAGGCTGGGTATTCGATTTAGCAGAGATGCAAAGGAGATGAACGGAAATGCGCAGATTATGGAAGGCATTAAGGCGGATCGTTCGGGCATTGGCTATGTGGGCGCTGGATACATCGCTCACGAAGCGAAGGAACGTGCTGTAAAAGTTCTTTATATACGCGACCCAAAAAAGGCGACCGCTGTTTCTCCCTTAGACGAAAAAGCAATCATGGAAAAACGTTATGCCTTTCAGCGTCCCTTATATCAATTTATTCCGAGTACTTCTTGGGAGAAAGTTAAGACTTTTATCGATTTTGAGCGAAGCGAAGAAGGAAAGTTAATTATAAAGGCTTCCGGCTACTATATCACCCGGTAAATCCCCTGGCTATGCAATTAAGTGCTAAAGAAAAAATCGATCTCCTCGCTAAATGGCTTTTTCGGGCAACCGGTATGCTCATTATCGCCATTCTTGGTGGAATTTTTTTTATGTTGTTATGGAATACCGTAGCCTTCTTGATTGAGGTTAAGCCGCTGGACTTTATAACCGGTACCCAGTGGAATCCGGGAGGTACTCCCGCCACTTATGGTATCCTTCCCTTATTAGTCAGTACTTGTTTAGTCACCTTTGGTGCCATGTTGATAGCAATCCCAATAGGAATTGGTACGGCAGCCTTTCTTTCCGAATATGCCAATAGAAGGCTGCGGAATATTCTTAAACCGGCTATTGAAATGCTGGCAGCCGTTCCCTCTGTAGCTATTGGCTTTTTAGGAATTGTTATTTTAAGCCCACAACTAGGAGAATTATCGAATCAACCGAACGGTTTGAATGCACTCAATGGTGCCATTCTTTTAGCGATTATGGCACTACCTACCATTATAACAGTTACAGAAGATGCCTTACATAGCTTGCCGCAGTCTTATAAGGAAGCTAGTTTCGGCTTGGGCGCAAATCGTTGGCAAACGCTGTGTAAAATCACCATTCCGAGTAGTGCACCCGGGATATTGGCTGCCGTCATGTTAGGCGTTGGCCGTGCTTTAGGTGAAACAATGACCGTACTAATGGCAACCGGTAATGCGGCTGCCTTTCCGAAAGGATTTTTCCACTCCGTACGCACCATTACTGCAACAATTGCCATTGAGATGGGAGAGGTGCCTTATCAAACAACGCATTACTATAGTTTATTTGCCATCGCTACGGTTCTCTTCCTGTTTACTTTAGTCGTTAACCTAGTAGGTGAATATTACGTTAACAAGTTTAAGAAATATCAAGCTTCTTAGCCATGAATAGATTAACATCAATTATTGAATGGGGGACTTTGCTTCTTTGTACAGGCTTAGTCTGCATTTTTCTTTTGATCATTATCGGTGATATCATCGGAAAAGGAGCACCCGTGCTAACTTGGGACTTTGTTAGTACACTGCCTACAGATGGTATGACCAATGGGGGAATTTTGCCGGCAATAATAGGTACGGTAATGCTGACCTTAATTACTGCAGTGGTGGCTGCGCCCTTTGGCATAGGCTGTGCTATTTACCTCAATGAGTATGCTCCTAACACTTGGTTTACGCGTCTTATTCGCGCTTCTATACGTAATTTGGCCGGAGTGCCTTCCATTATTTACGGTCTCTTTGGCCTGGCGCTGTTTGTGCAGGGATTAAACATGGGGACTTCCCTCTTGTCGGCAGGCTTTACTTTAGGTCTGTTGTCGCTGCCTTATATCATTACCACTACAGAAGAAGCGCTTCGTCGAATTCCGGCAAGCACGCGTGAAGGCGCTTTGGGGGTAGGTGCTACACAATTTGAATCCATTCGTGACATGGTACTACCGTCCGCGTTACCGGGTATCCTTACGGGTATGGTATTAGCTTTATCGAGAGCGGCCGGAGAAACCGCACCGATCCTTTTTACCGGCGTTGCTTTTTATATCAACAACCCCACCGGTTATCTCAACCAAGAGTTTATGGCCTTGCCATACCATTTGTATATGTTATCAACACAGCACCAAGCCATTGAGGAGGTGAGACCCTTGGCTTATGGAACGGCGCTGATTTTGATTATGGTGGTTTTTATATTGAACAGCATCGCCTTTTATATACGTTATAAACACAGTAAAAATGAAGGATAGTCAGACGAAGCTTGCAGCCTCAGGAATAAATCTTTGGTTCGGATCTAAGCAGGTACTTAAGAACATCCATGTCCGTTTTGAAAAAAATAAAGTTACGGCACTCATTGGACCTTCGGGTTGTGGAAAAAGCACCTTGTTACGTTGCTTTAATAGGATGCACGACTTGACCTCCGACGCTCGTATAGAAGGAGATTTTTTGTTGGATGGTAAAAATATTTATGATGCTGATTTTCCCGTTACACAGGTTAGAAGGCGTATTGGAATGGTCTTTCAAAAACCGAATCCCTTTCCAAAAAGCATTTATGAAAATATAAACTATGGTTTGAAAATTAATCAAGTGCCGAAAGAACAACGGCCAAGAATCGTTGAAAATGCGCTGAAAGAAAGTTTTATTTGGGAAGAAGTAAAAGATGATTTGCTAAGACCAGCCACCCGCTTGTCGGGTGGCCAACAGCAGCGTCTTTGTATTGCCCGGGCCGTAGCACTCCGACCTGAAGTGATTTTGATGGATGAGCCTTGTTCCGCGCTTGATCCGATAAGCACTTCGAAGATAGAAGAGCTTATTGTTAAATTGAAGGAAAATTATACCATTGTCATTGTTACCCATAACATGCAGCAAGCACAGCGTATTGCCGACAAAACAGTGTTTATGTACCTAGGCGAAATAATTGAGGAGAATAATACCATGTCGCTCTTTAATAATCCGCAACATGAACTGACCGCGAATTACGTGGGTGGCAAATTCGGATAACCTAACGGATTTAGACCGCTCCCTATACAATATGTAGATTTAAAACCGGTAGATCCATATAAAGACCATCATCCTTACTATTATTATTCTTGCGGTATTAGAACCTCCTTGGACTTTGTTGAATGAATATATTATTTTAAACCTTGTGATGTTCCGTTTGTTCTTGAAATAGGTGTATCTTCGGAAAATAAAATCGTTGTAAAATACGGAGCCTTGTATACTTAATTTTAACGCTTGATTGCATGCATAAGAAAATAGCATTTTTGACGGATACCCATTTGGGGGAACAGTTTACCTTGGATCAGGGTGTTGACGGTGTAAGAAATCTGGAAGCCGTTTTGAACGACGTCCGTTCGAAGGGAATAACGGAAGTGATTTGCGGAGGGGACATAGGAGATCCAAAGGTGAACGCGCAGTTCATTAAATTATTTGATGTGCCACAGATTCGTTTCCGATTGATTCTAGGCAATCACGATAAATTTCATGAGGTGATAAAGCATTTTCATGTCGATGCTCAATTTGTTGACAATGAGTTGTTTTATAGTGAAAAGGTAGGTCAATTCAAGTATGTTTTTATGGATTCTTCGTCCGGTAGCATTAGTCGCGGTCAACAAGAATGGTTAAAGACGCAGTTAGTAGATGAACAGCAGGTTGTTATCTTTATTCATCATCCGCTCCTTAAAGTAAACACACCTGTCGACGACGAATATCCATTAAGTGATCGGGAAACAATAGTTGATTTACTAACGCAATCTGCATCCAAAATATGTATATGTTGCGGACACTATCACATGGCCGATTCACAGGTTTACAGAAATATTAATCAATATGTTTCACCTGCGGTATCTTATCAGTTCGTTAAAAACGCCAGCCAAATTGAAATTGACAATAAGCGATTAGGGTACAGTATCATTGAAATAAATGATGACGATATTGCAATACACCCGGTATTCTTACGATAAACCCAACCCCCTTTATACTTTAGTGCGCAACATTAGCGGCTCTATAGAGTTCTTCATATTGTTGGGAATTGATTGGTTTCATTAGATAATCTTTTACGCAAGTAAGGGATAGACTTCGTACTCTGTCCTCGATAGCGGGGGATGAGCTTACGATATAAATAAGCGTATTTTCTGTAAGGCAGGTCTTCCTTAATTTATCAATTAGCTGCCAGCCATTCATAATCGGAAGATTAAGATCTACCAGTAGAAGCTTAGGCATAGATAAAGAAGTTAATTCAACCGACCGAAAATACGCATAAGCGTCTATCCCGTTGGTGAAACTTACCGTATCGATATCACCGGCGATTTTTTGAAATTGCTTTTTAGCCAATAGCTGAAATATGGGATCGTCGTCCACAATACATATCTTCATAACCAACCACTTGATTACAGTTAAACGTGAAAATATGTGAAATGTTTATGTGAAATTAATTTTTATCTCTTACGAAAAAAATATAATGAACGCCGGACACACAAATGTATGCCTAATTTGTTTTTTATCTTCTGATAGACAGTTTTTTATGTGTTGTCTATCAGAAGATGTAAGGTAAGATGTAGGATCGGATAATCCTGAAAAATAATAATCGGCTAAGGACATGGGAGGAAGGCTCAGCCACTCCATGGTGCGGGTGTCATTGAGATCGAACAGATCATTCATGCTTGATGCTGACACAAATAAATGATCATTCAAAATGATAATGGGAATTTCAGCAACGTTATCAGATGAAACAGATAAACCAAGTTGTGCGGCAAGTTCATAGATGCTCATTTATGATTCGTAAAATAGGATTGCAAATATAGGCATATATTGTTGCAAATGAAAAAAATATCACAACATTATTGAGATATAGTTGCATAAAAAGTGTATATTTTTGTTACCATGTTGCAGGGCTTAAAAGCATTATATATTGTCATCCGAAATGGGGAAGCGATTTGTTTTGAAACGAATCTTCGGGCCTTTGTACGAAAATTTGAAGAGATCGAAGGAGAATCGAGAAATTTTGACTTCTTTTATCGGAAATTTAAAAGAGAAAGGCTTTTTAAATTAACCTTGTCGGGAAAGGAATATACCTTTCAAAAATTGTTGTAGAATTGTATAGTCCACTATCGTAAGTGAGCATCTCATCGTTTAATTCTTTTTTCCAATTGTTGAAAATGATATTCATTACCTTCTATTATAAAAGAGAAGGATTGGATTTTACCTGCTAGAATCTGTTGTTCTTCCACCATCTTCCTAAATCTATCTACGTGCCCTTGGCTGCCAAGATAATTGCCGAAACGCTCCCATAAATCTTCTAAACGAGATGCATAAGCAATCACCTCATCTTGATGAATGATAACAAAGAGAAACATTGAAAATTTGGTCATGGTGAAACTATTGATTACACATACAAGTTCTTCATCGTGTATTTAATTCTTACTTTCCGTTGGTTGTTACATTTACATACAGATTCTTATACCTGCCTAAGTTTATGTAGAAATTAGGAATGATTTAAGACAATAGATGGCAAATTATACAAAGTCGCTATTGTAGGCAAAAACTTAATCTTTACACGACCTAAAGATAAATTAATTCGATTAGAAGCGCAAACAGATAAATGTCCGGTGGATCGATAAGAAGTAGTAGATGCTGCTACTTGTTTTTTAATTTTTGTCAATTGACAATTGGTTCACGATATTTGGTAGCTACTTTATTGAATGAAAGAATTATTAGCGTATCTCGATCAATTTGGAAGACTTACGCACAAAGGGGAGCAGCTTCTAAAAGAGCTTGTAAAAGAAGTTTCGATCCATAAGGGCGCATATTTCGTTGAAGCAGGAAAAATCTGTTCGAGCCTCGGTTTTGTGCAAGAGGGGATCTTTCGGTCTTGTTATTACAACAAATTTGGAGATGATTTTACGAGGTATTTTGTCTATGAAGGTCGATTAATAGGCGATATAAATGGTTTTATTGATCGTATTGCCTCCACAGAATATATTGAAGCGATAACTGATGCACGTATTTATCTTTTGAACCGGGAAGATTTTGAGCTTTTAGATCACGAACTTCCAAATTGGTCAACCATTTTTGTAAAACTGAATGCAGCCGTGTTGGAGAACAAAATGAAAACAGCTAGCAATATGTTGGTGCAGGACGGACAAACGCGTTATTTGAACTTCCTCAATCATTATCCGGGACTGTCTAATCGTATTCCCCAATCAATGTTGGCTTCCTACCTTGGAATAACTCCCTCCTCGTTAAGTCGTATCCGAAGAAATATATTCTAAACGAAAGCATTCTTGTCAAATGACAATGGGAATTTAAAAATTAGCGATCAAATTTGGATCATAATTATTTAATTCGTCAAAAATGAAAGCAGATGTTGTTTTAGGTCTTCAGTGGGGAGACGAAGGTAAAGGTAAAATCGTTGATGTTCTGTGTGACCGGTATCAAGCGGTGGCCCGATATCACGGTGGATCAAATGCCGGACATACCCTGGAATTTAATGGACAGAAGGTGGTGCTTAGCGTTCTACCGTCCGGAATTTTTAACCGAAAAATTCGTAATGTAATTGGCAGCGGTGTTGTATTGGATGTGGCTGCACTACGGCGTGAGCTGAATGCACTCGAGTCCTTGGGGCACCGGGTCATCGATTGGCAGAATCTGCTTATTTCGAAAAAGGCACATTTGGTTTTGCCGACACATTGCCTCCTGGATCGCTTTGCAGAGGAGCGCTTAGGAGAACGGAAAATTGGATCCACTCAGAAAGGGATTGCTCCAGCCTATGCGGACAAAATTCTTCGCAAAGGTATTCGTGTTGGTGATCTCTTGCAACCCGACTTTGCGCTACGCTGTCGAAAATTGATGGAGGACCATGCTAAACAACTGCAGGTATTGTTTTCAGAAGAAATTGACCTGGAAACACTTTATCAAAAGTTTATGGAAAACATCAATATTTTACGCCAGTTCACCCTTATCGATACCGAACCCGTACTCCAGGAAATTTTAAATAGCGGAGGCCGGATATTAGCGGAAGGAGCTCAGGCGACTCTACTGGATTTAGATCATGGCTCTTACCCTTTCGTGACTTCCTCTAGTACGCTTTCCGGGGGTGCCTGTGTGGGCTTGGGAATCGCTCCGCAGCGAATAGGAGAGGTATACGGGGTCTTTAAAGCGTATTGCACTCGTGTTGGAAATGGGCCCTTTCCAACCGAAATAAAAAATGGAGACACCAAAAAATTAAGGGAATTAGGTAATGAATTCGGTGCTGTAACCAAAAGGCCGCGAAGAACGGGGTGGTTGGATCTCCCTGCCTTGAAATATGCGATTATGCTGAACGGTGTTACTAAATTGATCATTACCAAGGTGGATGTTCTCAGCGCTATGGAAACTGTTCAGGTCTGTACACATTATTTGGTAGATGGCAAACGAATGGATCTCGTGTCAACCTGGGTGGACAGTGATAAGGCGACACCTGTTTTTAAAGAATTTAAAAGTTGGGGCAATGTAAACGGGATCCGTGAAAAATCACAATTGCCGGTGACCTTAATAGACTATGTTACATTTTTGGAGAAAGAGCTCGGGATACCAATTGTCTATATCTCCGTTGGTCCGGATAGAACGCAGATGGTCGAAAGATAAAAGTACGATTTCTTCATTTTCGAATTTCGTATATTAGCCTCGCACGTGTTAAACGGGCTTTCAAGAATTCAAAACACGATCGATGCGATATATCCTATTCATAGTAATGTCTCTTTATTTTCAAACTACTTTCGCGCAAAGCCTTTTAAAGGGAGCGTTGGATGGAGCGAGACCGGGGAAAGAAAACCTCAGTTTACGAGTTGATAACCATAAGGATAGCTTGCTTGCTTTGCCTATATCGGTAATGAGAGGAGCAAAATCCGGACCAATCTTCACAATCGTTGCTGGTATACATGGCTTTGAATATCCGCCTATTATTGCTGTTCAGGAGCTGATGAAGGAAATAGATACAAAGCAATTGACAGGCACCCTTATCATTATTCCGGTTGCGAACACTGCTTCTTTCTACCGTAGATCACCCTTTGTCAATCCGATAGATCATAAGAATCTTAATAAATCCTTCCCGGGTAAATACGATGGCACCGCTACGGAGCGTTTAGCGCATCTAATTAGTCAGCAGGTTATCCCCAACAGTGATGTTTTTCTCGATATTCACGGCGGTGATGCAAATGAAGACTTGTTACCTTTTGTTTGTTATTATGACCGTCGGGATAAAGCAGAACAAACGAGGGTGGCAAAGCGATTAGCAGAAGCAAGCGACTTCGAGCATATCGTATCATATCCATACACTATTAGCGACGATGAAGCGGCACTTTATGCATTTAAACAAGCTGTTCAAGATGGAAGAATCGCATTGAGTATCGAATGTGGCAAACTGGGAACGGTACAGGTCAGTGCGGTAAAGAAGATAAAGCAAGCCGTATACAATTGTTTAAAAGAAATGGACATGTACACGGATGCAACAAAATCAGACCTTACCCGGACCAAGGTGCACTATAACCGGCAAGAATATATCAGCTCACATGGCCAAGGCATTTTCTATAGCACCTTGCTTGCGGGGGATCGGGTTACCAAGGGACAACAGCTGGGATATATCACGGATGTTTTCGGAAATAAATTGCAGGATGTTATTGCAGAGGTGCCGGGTGTTATTCTATATAAAGTAGGAACGCCCCCGGTTAATAAGGGTGAAACACTTTTCTGTATCGCATATTCCGAGTAACGGAAATGCTGATTACGACCAACTTATAATTTGTTTATAAGATTTCCTGTGTACGGAGGTTCAGCTGCCAAAATTACGGCGTCCTATGGATAACGGGTTGCCCATGGGAGGCACAGTTAAAGGCTTTACTATATAGTGCGACTAGGTTGTCCGCCTGAAAAAAAACATATCTATTTGGTGGATTTTTATTAGTTTAGCAAAAAGGTTCGTAGGGTCCTGAGGTTTAGTGATGTAAAAAGCCGATAAAATGATATGCAAAGACGTCCACTGAAGAAAGGAGCGATGAATGCCTAATACTGATTATGATGCAGTAGTAGTTGGCTCAGGCCCTAACGGTTTAGCCGCCGCTATTTTATTGCAACAACAAGGCTTAAATGTGTTGATTATTGAAGGCAAGGACGTTATCGGAGGTGGTATGCGTAGTGCAGAATCAACATTGCCCGGTTTCATACATGACATTTGTTCGGCAGTGCATCCCATGGCAGCGGCCTCTCCATTTCTTGGTAGCTTGCCTTTGGCGGATTATGGTTTGCGTTATATAGATCCCAAGGTATTAGCGGCCCATCCACTTGACGGGGGAACGGCTGCGGCCTTATACAAGGATATTGGACAAACTGCGGAGACTTTAGGTATAGACCGAGCATATTATTCGGACTTGATTGAACCGCTGGTAACTTCGTGGCCGGATATTGTAAATGATTTATTAGGGCCGTTCGGTTTTCCTAAACACCCATGGAAATACTTAGGGTTTGGTTTAAAGGCGGGACTTCCAGCTACCTTGTTTTCAAAACGCTTTAAAGGGAAAGAGTTAAAAGCTTTATTTGCAGGTATGGCTGCGCACAGCCTCTTAAATCTTGACCAACTCACTACGTCTGCAATTGCCTTGGTACTTACAATGGCAGGCCATCGCAGCGGTTGGCCAATTGTAGAGGGAGGAAGCCAGCAGTTGGCGCAAAGCATGGCAGCTTATTTTTGCGCATTGGGCGGTAAGATTGAAACAGGTATTTGGATTCGGTCGCTTGCACAATTACCCAAAGCACGTGCTGTTTTTTTTGATATATCGCCCAAACAGCTACTAGCTATTGCAGGGCACCGTTTTACCTCTTTGTATCGCAAGCAACTAAGTCGTTACCGTTATGGTGCAGGTCTCTTCAAGATCGATTGGGCCTTGAGTGAACCTGTTCCGTTTATCGCGGAATCGTGTAGGCAGGCAGGAACTATACATATCGGTAACACTTTTGAAGAAATTGCATTTTCAGAGAAACTGGTGGCTCAAGGTAGACATCCCGAAAAACCTTTTGTGCTGTTTGCACAGCAGAGCTTGTTCGACGCTTCACGTGCGCCAAAGGGAAAGCAGGTAGGGTGGGGGTATTGTCATGTGCCTAATGGTTCGACAAAAGATATGACGGAGCAGATAGAAAATCAGGTAGAACGGTACGCTCCTGGATTTCGTGACCTTATCTTGGCCCGTCATATTACCAATACGGAAGACCTTGAAAATTATAATCCAAACTATATAGGTGGAGATGTAAATGGTGGTGCGTTGGATTTGAGGCAACTTTTTACACGCCCTGCACTCCGTTTTTCACCTTATCGTACTTCTGCCAAAGGACTTTATATCTGTTCTGCTTCAACACCGCCTGGAGGAGGAGTGCATGGAATGGGCGGTTTCCATGCGGCTAAACAAGCACTGAAGGATATTTTCAACATAACGATTTAGTCCACAAGTGAAAGATAGAACTGTTTTTGTAAAAAAAGTATATAAAAAAGGTAGATATTATATTCTTTTCAATTTTTTTGTAACTTTGGCTCGAAGATGCGCATCTTGATTTTAAATTAGAACGATTATGAAGATAAAGAATTTACATGCTTTCGTTTTTCGATGTTGATTTGGAGACCAAAATATAAATAAACTATAGGATTTTAATCATTGATCATGATCAATTGGCGTTGCGTGATCAAGCTTTGTAACTTAACCCATTTTTTATGCAAACTCAAAAGAGGAGGGCACAATCCGTGCCATCTCTCCTTTCATTACTTTTTATCATCTTTTTTACGGAACAGTTAGTTGCCCAGCAAACTAAACCGCTTGTCAATTCTACACTTCAGGGGCAAGTGCTCGATTCAATAACAAAAGAACCATTACCGGGTGCTTTGGTACACATAGAAGGCACTACGCATAGTGTATCCACGGACGAGGAAGGAAAATTTGGCTTTGTTACGGGACAAATATTTCCTTATACACTTGAAATCTCTTATATCGGTTATGAAAAGAAAAAAATAATCGCATCAGAAGCGAAGATTGAAATTTTGCTCAAGCCAGGGTTCAATCAGTTAAACGATGTAGTGGTAGTAGGTTATACTACACAACAGCGGAAAAACTTAATCGGTTCGGTTACGAAAGTGAATCCTGCTGAGAGTAAGGATATTCCGGCAGGTGGTTTTGATGCGCAATTGCAGGGTAAAGTATCGGGTGTTCAAATTTCTAGCAACACAGGTGTACCTGGGGAAGCTGTAAATATACGTTTACGGGGGGCAACCTCCATCAATGCCAGCAATGATCCCTTATATGTTATCGACGGGGTATTTTTAAATACCAACAGTTTACAAACTGTTAATACAGGAGGTAAGGCAACATCTCCTATAGCCGATATCAATCCGGCAGATATAGAAAGTATTGAGGTTTTAAAAGATGCAGAAGCAACGGCGCTCTATGGTTCCCGTGGTGCAAATGGCGTTATTATTATTACAACCAAACGAGGTAATTTTAATCAGAAGCCAAAGGTGGCACTCAATCTTTCACAGGGAATAGCAAAGGCAGCGAAACTTTGGGAGCTAACAACCGGGCCTGAGCATGCTACGCTGGTAAATGAATACTATCGAAATATTGGTCAACCGGAGCCCTTTCGTCCGGTAACGGAAGTGATAAATGGTATTGCAGGCATAGGTTTGCCGGAAGAGCAGCAAACCTATGATCGCCTTGGTGAGGCATTTCGTACGGCAGCATTAACCAATGTCGATCTGTCAATCAGTGGGGGCGCTATCGGGACCCGTTATTATATTGGTGGGGGATACAATCGACAGGAATCCACTCTCAAACCCATCAGTTTTGACCGGCTTAGCTTTAAGGTGAACCTCGATCAAAAAATCAGTGATCGTGTCCAGATAGGAACCAGTAATACCATCGGCCGAACCGGAAGAAATCAAGCTCGTGCAGGTGATGGCCCTCAGGGCGGTTTATTACAGGCAGCCTTACATACTCCTACTTACCTTTCCCCTTATAATGATCAGGGGGTGCTGGTTGGCAGAGCTGGATTTGACAACCTGACGCTATTATTGGAAAATTATGATGTACACAGCACCAGTTTGCGTTATATCGGAAATTTGTATGCAGATATTCAGCTGTCGTCCGACTTAAAATTCCGTTCAACTTTCAGCTTGGATTATAACAATTACGATGAAAGCGAATATTGGAACAACTTACTTATTGCAGGTAGTCCGAACGGTTTAGCCACCTCGGCTATCGGACAGTCTACCACGTGGATCAATGAACAAACCATAACCTATCGAAAAAAAGTCAATCAAAGGCATGATTTCGGTATATTGGTAGGTAATACTTTACAAGGTTCAACCCTTAAGCGCACATCGGCAACAGGCAGGGGGTTTGCCAGTAACGACTTTAAATTGATCTCTTCAGCTGCAACCACTACAAGCAGTCAAGATTGGGAGAAATACAACCTGGCTTCTTTTTTTGGTCGAATCGATTATGCTTTTGACGATAAATATTTGATCGATTTTTCTCTGCGTGCCGACGGCTCTTCGCGTTTCGGGTCTGCTGACCTGTGGGGCTATTTTCCTGCGGTAGGTGCAGCCTGGCGTATCAAACGTGAGAATTTCTTAAAGAACCTCGCTTATTTAGATGACCTCAAAATTCGTGCAAGTTATGGTAGCACCGGAAATCAGAACGGTATCGGTGCTTTTGCAGCGCGCAGACTTTGGTCGGGCATCGGCTCTTCTTATCAAGGGATTCCAGGGATCGCACCTGAGCAATTAGCAAACAGCGAGCTCCGCTGGGAACGGACCGACCAATTGAATATTGGACTGGATGCAACCTTGTTCAAACAGGCACTGGACATCTCGTTCAATTGGTATCGTAAATATACGAAAGATGGTTTACTTCCGGTTACGCTAGCAGCCACAACCGGTTATGACAGTTATACGAGTAACGCTGCGGAAATCAGTAACAAGGGACTGGAGCTGGCATTGGTCAGTCGGAATATCCGAAAAACGGATTTCTCCTGGCAAAGTTCCTTTAATATTGCGCGAAACGTAAATAAAATAGAAAAGCTGGAGAATCCCTTAAACTACGGTAGCCGTGATCTCATCCTTTTTCAAGAAGGGCACCCACTATATTCCTTTTGGGTTTATAATCAATTATATGTAGATCCGCAAACAGGGGATGTGGTTTATGAGGACGTAAATGAAGATGGTAGGATTACAGTAGCTGATCGGAAAATTATGGGCAGTATTTGGCCGGATTTTTATGGCGGCCTAACCAACAATTTCACCTTTAAAGGTTTCGACGCAAATATCTTCTTCGTATTCTCTTACGGCAATGAGATCTATAACCATAATCGATTTTTCGGGGAAGCGGGGGGCGCGCGTGACGCAGCTCGGGTCATCTTTGCCTCCAACTTAGACAGATGGCAGCAGCCCGGTGATATAACGGATGTGCCCCGATCGGATGGTGTAAATGTGAATAACTACAAAGATGGTGGCAGCAGGTGGTTGGAAGATGGTTCATACCTGCGTTTGCGGTCGCTTACTATCGGTTATACCTTGCCGAAGCATGTAACAGATCGCTGGCATTTGGATCGTTTACGCTTCTATTTGCAAGGGAATAATTTGTTTACCTGGACTAAGTACAGCGGTTTGGATCCGGAAGCTGCTGCTAGCAGCGATCCAAATGAGCAGGGTATTGACTTGGGAACACCTCCGCAACCAAGGAGCTTTCAACTGGGGATTAATTTAGCGCTTTAATGGATTTTTTCATGACGACATTAAAAAATACAACTTTTGTTGCCTTTATCATGGCTATGGTTTCCTGCAGTAAATTTTTAGATGTTGAACCAAAGGCTTCTATTTCAGGCGAAAATATTATTGTAGACGAAACTTCTGCAAATGCCGCTTTGAATGGTGTGTATAGTGCATTGCGAACTTATTACAGTGTCGACTTCCAGTCAATTGCTTATCTATCCGGAGATAATATTCAGTGGACAGGTTCGCAATCGCAGGTGCAGGAATTTATAAACCATCAAGTGAATGCAGAGAACGCAACAATCACGAATACCTGGAAGGAAATTTATGTAGCCGTCAACAGAGCAAATCAAGTAATTAAAAACGTAAATGAGTTGGCAGCCAACGTTATCAGTGAAGATGTACGAAAGCGAATTGCCGGCGAAGCTTACTTTATTCGGGCGCTTGCCTATTTCGACTTGGCTCGTACTTGGGGTGGTGTTCCATTGATTACTGAGCCTACGGCCGGTCCTACCGACAACGTGGGTATTGCACGTAGTTCAATAGAGGAGACTTATAATCTGGTTCTGGCTGATCTGAATCGAGCAGAGGAATTACTGCAGGAGACTACCAACCGATTCCAGGCTACAAAGAAAACGGTACGGGCCTTGAAAGCTCGTTATTTTCTTTATCGGGAAAATTGGCAACAGGCAGCAGACTATGCTAGCCTCTTAATCGACGATCAAGCTAATTATAGCTTATTAAATCCCTATTATTCCTTTTTTGCGGACGGAGTGACTGGAACCCGTGAGTCGGTCTTTGAAATTTTTTACAATGCCAATGAGGTGAATCCCCATCGTGGGCAATGGCAGCCACAACAAAATGGAGGGACACGTCAATGGGCGCCGAATAACACGTTCGTGAATTTAGTGAACGATCCAACAATAGGTGGTTCGCGCAGTGCGCTTGTGGCGAAAGACAATCAGAACAGATGGTATGGTAATCTTTATTACCGTAGCCCTGCCACCGATCCCACCTATGTCATTAGGATAGCTGAATTGTACTTAATCCGCGCGGAAGCTAATGCATAGCTCGGAAAACTGGAAGAAGCAGTTCGTGATTTAAATGCAATACGGAACCGTGCCGGTGTACCGCAAACGGCTGTGGGTACGCAAAATGAGCTTTTACTGGCTATTGAAAATGAGCGACGGTTAGAGTTTGGTTTGGAAGCCCATAGATGGTTTGATTTGGTACGAACAGGTAGGGCACAGACCGTGCTTAATATCAGTGATACTAATCGTTTATTGATGCCCTTGCCAGCCGAACAGATTTTAGTAGACAGCGCGCTAGAACAAAATCCGGGATATTAAAATAAGATATAGTATGGCAAATTCAACTACTGAGAAACCATCGTACTGGAGTAGCTTTGAAAAGATTATTTTTCGTTTCTTTTTGATCTATTTACTACTTCAAGCTTTACCGTTAGATTGGAAGTATTGGGCAAATATTTTCAAAATCGATTGGTTTCACCCAACTTTAACCGATCTGTTCAATATAAGTCGGTATACGCCCCAACTGTTATCTTCTTATATGGCAGGCGATTATTGGGGTTTGAATACCTTTGCTGATTGGTCAATTTTAGCATTGATTGCGCTTATTGGTACGCTAGCGTGGAGTGGTTTTGATCGTGGTACGCCACGCGCGTATGATCGCTGGTACTATTTTCTTCGCGTAATTTTACGTTATCGCCTGGCTTTGGGTGTCATTGCTTACGGCTATTTAAAACTATTTCCTTTGCAATCTCCTCCACCAACACTGAGTGATTTGAATACCCCTTATGGTGATCTGTCAGCCTGGAAAATTTTTTCGCTTAGTTTGGGTGTAGCCCCCTCTTTTGAAAGTTTTTTGGGCTTTGTGGAAATCCTAGCCGGACTGCTCTTATTATATCGAAAAACTGTATTCATCGCAACTTTCATTATCCTTAGCTTTACAGGAAATGTGTTTCTTTCCAATTTGGCTTATGAAGGGGGAGAGGCAACATATAGCTTATACCTCATTCAATTTGCCCTTGTTTTGCTGGCTTATGATGCGCCTCGTCTGTATACGTTACTCACGCTTGAACGCGCTGCAGTACCCGCCCGATTCAAACCCGAATATGTAACAAATTACGGTTCTATTGGAAGAATGGTGTTAAAACTCGGCTTTTTATTGTTTTTTGTCGTACTCTATGGGCAACGAGCTTATACGCAATATCGAATGGGGGGCTATCAATTTTCTTCCCGTTCCGGTTTATTAAGGGAAGGCTTTTATGATGTAAGTTCTTTTGTATACGATGGAAAGGAACTTCCGTATGTCAGCAAAAGCAGTTTACGTTGGCGAAATGTGGTTGTGGAAAAATGGCCAACCCTTAGTATACAAACGGCAGTTGGACTGAAACCCGATACACATAACGTCGAAGTAATACATCGCAATGACGAAGCTAAGGCCTATGAATTTGCCGGTAATGGTGCTAGGCGCTACTATCGTTGTGAAAAAAACGATGGAGGAGGACTTACCCTGAATCCCCACAAACCATAACGAATTGACGAAATTTTCTTTTTCAACGATCTTCCTTTCGGATAGCACCATCCGGTTGATTGGAAAGGATGCTGCTCAAAAAGTGATCGATATACACTTGCGCAAAATAGATAAGAAATACCTATTAAAGGAAGCGAAGAAAGTGGGCAGACGCAGCCAACTCATATTATAAATTTTATAAGCCATGGATTCATCAATTGTTTCACCTATTCATTCTTCGATTTCAGAAGAAGCTGTCCAAAATGCAGTGAGCCCTAGTGGCCATGTTTGGAACAAGGGGCAGAAGTTCGGTTTCCGATTGCTGTTTTTGTTTTTTGTTCTCATGTCTATTCCTTGGAATATCCGTTGGTATACAGATCTATTTGCAATTGATTGGACGAGTCTCCACTATCGTGATTTATATGACATTGCGCGGTTTCAACCTTCTTTCCCTATGTTAACTAAGTGGCTTCCCGAGTGGTATGGCTATAATGACTGGATTATCGTATTGTTGTTTTCCTTAATTGGTGCGCTATTATGGAGCGCAGTTGACAAAAAGGCAAGGGATTATCGTAAATTGTATTACTGGTTAATGGTCGTTGCTCGTTATCGCGCCGGAATCGGTATCATCGGTTTTGCCTTCACAAAAGTGCTCCCGGTTCAAATGCCTTATCCGTCAGAAGGCTTGTTGAATACAAATTTTGGTGATTTGACGCCACAAAAAATCTACTGGTTATCTATCGGTATTGTACCCTGGTATCAGGTGTTTGCAGGTATTGTAGAATTGTTGGCCGGTAGTTTGTTGTTTTTTAGAAAAACAACTTTTTACGGAGCAGCCCTGCTGGTCGGTGCACTAGGTAGCATTACTTTTGTAAATTTTGCTTATGACGGAGGTGTGCATATTTATGCTTCTTATTTCGTGCTCTTTGGCTCATTTATTCTGAGCTATTATGTGTCTGATATCTATCGCTTAATGATTTTGGAACAAGTAACCGTGCCAAGACATTACTACCCTAAATTTCGAAGAAATTGGCAGCATATTGTCCGTTTCGGTTTAAAGACAGTGGTCCTCGTTTTGTTCTTAGGCGTACTGTTTTATGTGCAACTGCTCAATTTTTGGTATGATCCTTATAAGCAACCGTCATCTCCGGGCGTTGCAAAACTCCGAGGCTATTATCAGGTTGATGAATTTTATCTAAATGGCAAGTTAATTCCTTTTAATCCAAATGACTCATTACGGTGGCAGGATTTAACCTTCGAAAAGTGGAGTAGCTTAACCTTTAAAGTTAATAGGGCGCAACCATTGGATTTATCCAATGGGGGTGGTAGCCCGATCCGCGATGTGGATCGTACCTTCGAGATTGCCGGTGTTGCTGGTGGGCGCCGGGTTTATCACTATTATGCAGATACGATTACGCAAACACTTTATCTGGAAGATAAGAATATTGCTGCGGCACGCTTCCCTGCAAGCGTTAAAAGACGAAATGTTGACTATCCAAATAGGCAAGGAGCCGGGCAAACTGCGATTGATGATATTTATCCAGCGGATTGGATAAGTTCTACGGCTTGGCAGCATATTGGAAAGGAAGATCAAATGATCGACCCACGAGGGGCAACGGCTAGAAGATCCAGAGACTTCGTCAAAGCACCGCTCCCCCTTATTCGAAATAAAATGGTCTTGCAATATAGGACGAGTGATAATGGCTCGACGGTGGTTCTAGAGGGATTAAATGAGTCGCGAGATTCCATTAAAGTGGTATTAAAGCGTCAGCATCGGAATTATACTTTAACCAAAAGCACCTTGGACGCAGGATCCTATGATCGTAAAGAATAAATTGTATACAGCCATTCTATTTTTCATAGGTACTTTTTGGAGCTGCCAACCGTCACCTAAAGATGTACTTATTCGTCCACGAGAGGGAAACTACCCGGAAAGTTTTGGTTTTGGAAGGATAGTAAAAGAAAATGAAATTACCCAATTCGCAATTTCGGTTGCTCCGAATGGTAAGGGATTACCTGCAGGCAACGGAAATGCAAAAGAAGGAGCGCTAATTTATCAACAAAAATGTGCTTCCTGTCATGGAAAGACAGGCGAGGGAGGGGTTTATGATCGATTAGTAGGAGACCATGGGGTAAAAGAAAAAACCATCGGAAATTACTGGCCGTATGCGACCACCTTGTTTGACTATATAAGGAGAGCAATGCCTTATAATGCACCGGGCTCGCTTGCTAATGATGAAGTTTATCATTTGACGGCTTATTTATTGTCGGCCAATTCATTAATTGCGGATACACTGCACATTAACTCGATTACTTTGCCTAAAGTAAAAATGCCTAATAGATACAAATTTATTTCGGATGATAGGCGTGATGGGCCAATGATTAAGTGAATATGAAAGAGGATAACAAAATAATAAATACGCGGGCAGCTGATAACTTATCCAACTTAAAAATGGATCGGCGAAGTATGTTAAAGGGTACCGCAGCGCTTGGTTTGGTATTGGTTGAAGACTCTTTGGGCCGGGTTACGCAAGTGGCAAGGCAAACACTCCCGACACCGATAACCAACCCAACTAAAATTCAAGGAGCGCCTCCCGGTATTTTAGGCACACGTTCAGTTTTTGAGAAACCGGTTAAATTGCCATCTTTTACTTCGGCGAGAACCCCTTTGCAAGACCTGTATGGAACAATTACACCTGCCGACTTGCACTTTGAGCGAGATCACGCAGGTGTGCCGTTTATTGAGCCCTCCAAGCATGACCTGCTTATTCATGGGATGGTTGAAAAACCAATGTCGTTTACCCTAGAGGATATCAAGCGTTTTCCTGTATTTACGCGCATCTGCTTTATTGAATGTTCAGGAAATTTTCGGACCGGAAAGACGACGTTGACACCACAGGAAATTTGCGGATTGACCAGTCAAAGTGAGTGGACCGGCGTTATGCTGTCGACACTTTTTCGAGAGGTTGGCATCAAGAGTAAAGCTAGTTGGTTTATTGCAGAAGGAGGGGATGCGGCTTTGATGACACGAAGTATTCCTTTAAACAAGGCATTTGATGATGCCATGATTGTGTATGCACAGAATGGAGAGGCTATACGGCCTGAGCAAGGTTATCCCCTGCGACTGTTATTGCCCGGATGGGAAGGTAATACGCAAATTAAGTGGTTAAAACGAATTGAATTGACCGATCAGCCTTATATGACACGCGAAGAGACATCGAAGTATACAGAACCTATAGCCGGTGGGAAAATCAGGCAGTTTAGTTTCGTCATGGATGCACGCTCTATCATTACATTTCCATCTTATCCGTTGCAAATCTCGAGGGGATGGGTTGAAATTAGAGGAATTGCTTGGAGCGGGAGAGGCAGGATCCGGCGGGTAGAGGTAAGTGTGGATGCGGGAAGGTCTTGGCAGGAAGCTTCACTACAGGAACCGATTTTACGTAAGGCCCATACTGCATTTCGATATTTGTGGCATTGGAATGGAAGAGCAACATTGATCATGAGCAGAGCCATAGATGAAACAGGATACCGGCAGCCGAGTTATCGTGAGTTAGTTAAAGCAAGGGAAAGCAAGGGCGGATATCATTTCAATCCGATCACCGTTTGGGAAATCAACGGAAACGGAGAAGTGTTTCTTGTTAATGATCGCTAATAATTGAAAAAAGAATGAATTTAATTAGTAGTTAATTTGCGAATTGCTTCTCAAGTGCTATTTTTGTGGACTATGGCGAAACGCATCCTTATCCTAGACGACGATAAAGACATTTTATATTTTTGTTCCATCATTAGTGAGGAATTAGGGCTTGAAGTAGAAACAAGCAATACAACGGAGGATATTGTTTCGCAAGTGCAAGCGAAATCGCCGGATATCATTCTTTTGGACAATTGGATGCCTGGGCCGGGTGGATTAAAGTCCATTGCCTTATTAAAGGGGGACGTCCGGTTTAAGCATATTCCAATCATTTTCTTTTCAGCTAATAACGATTTTGATAAAATAGCACAAAATTCACAAGCCGATGTTTACTTAAAGAAACCGTTTGATGTAACTGAACTGGAACAAGTGATTTTAAAGCAATTGAATTTGTAGTGGTTATTTACAGCATCTTTTAGAATCTAATTTAACGTTATATGTTGAACTAGTTTGGTTGCATTTTCTGTGCCGAGTGCCTCGTTAAGTTCACCATCCACTACTAGATAACCTAATCCGTTTCTATAACAGTAATCTTCTGCCTCATCCCAATCCCGCGCTAAAATATTTGGCCCTGCAAATAACTGCAATTCCTGTGTGTCGGGGTTAATTGCCTGAAGGTGTGTTGTAAAGGTTTTCATATAATCCTTATCCGGGCCTGACTATAGCTATAGCCTTTGTAATGCAGACCCTTATCCGGTTGACTAAAATAAAATACTACGTTCAGACTGAACTCCAAATTTTGGTCAAATATAGGGAAAAATTGTTCAAAAAACACATGTAAAATGTTATCACTATGTTACGCTTAGGAAAATTATTTTTCGAAAGCTTTTCGCAGCGCAATGTGCCTGCTTAAAAGGAAGTCATTAAAAAAGCGAGCATCCGGTGTGCCAATATGGTTCGAAAGCATTAATTACGAAAATAGATCGATGAAAATTATACCCTTAAAGGAAGGCAACTACAGTGTCACCAAGAATAAAGAGTTCACTGAATTGAACGAGTTCTTGCCGGCTACTGATCTTAAAATGGCAATTAATCCTTTTTTGGTGATTGTAGGTGAAGAGCGCATTCTTCTGGACACTGGTCTGGGGACGATTGATACTGACGGAATGCCGCTCATATATCGTAATCTTGAAAAGGAACGAGTAAAACCAACAGCCATAACGAAAATTCTCCTTTCCCATTTGCACAAAGACCACATAGAAGGTCTCGGTCAAATGAAAAATGGAAAGTTAATATCCAATTTTCCCGAAGCGGAGATTTTTTTGCAGAAACGTGAATTGGCTTTTGCCTTGGAACAGAAGGATGTTCCATCTTACAATCCCCGACTGCTTGAAAAATTAGCTGAATTACCAAACCTGATTTTTATGGAGGACGATGAGGGGATGATCAGTAATGAAATCTCTTATCAGGTAACTGGTGGACATTCTCCTTTTCATCAAGTTTTTTGGATACGAGAACAGAAACAAACAGCCTTCTATGGGGCCGATAATTTACCGCAACGTGGTTATTTAAAGTTACATATTGCCTATAAAAGTGATTATGATGGTAAAAAGGCAATGATGCTTCGCCAAGAGTGGGAACGGAAGGCCAATAAAGAGCATTGGGCCGTACTTCTATATCATGATATGAAGCTGCCGATATTGAGATTTTAGGGCGATTGAATTGGCTATACATATTTATATATATTTAACCTATAATTAACAAAAAGAGGTTAATAGTAAGTTTAGTCTCGGCTAAAGTACTTTATGTGTAAAATTTTTTCTTGTATAACCATAAATTGCAAAATTGTATTTGTTAAATAAAGATACTATGCAAATACAAGAACCTATTTTAGACAACGATCACTGTACTCATATAGTAGATCGATTGGAGGCCATTGCTTTACGACTTTCCCACAAAGTAGCTTTGGTGTTTGAGGGTACGGAGTATACGTACCAATTTCTAAATGAAGAGGCTAACCGACTAGCCCATTATTTACGAAGTAAAGGGATAACCCATGGATATAAAGTGGCGGTTTGCCTGCGTCAATCACCGCAGCGGATTATCGCTTTTCTGGCCGTGTTAAAAGCGGGGGCTGCCTATGTGCCCATTGATGGTCAGCTCCCGGAAAGCCGTATTCAAACGATGATTGACGATGCAGGGGTCGACTTACTTATAACGGAGCAATGTTATGATTTAACCGCAGGAAATTCGGGGGTCAAAAGTGTGATGC
Source organism: Olivibacter sp. 47 (assembly GCF_030372825.1). Classification (NCBI taxonomy): domain Bacteria; kingdom Pseudomonadati; phylum Bacteroidota; class Sphingobacteriia; order Sphingobacteriales; family Sphingobacteriaceae; genus Olivibacter; species Olivibacter sp. 47. The sequence continues at coordinate 934,831 of NZ_JAUCNR010000001.1, read as the reverse complement.
TTGATATGCCGGATCACATTGATTTAGCTCAATATCCAGACAATAATTTAGAACGAATAGTAGAAGCAGATAGCTGTGCTTATATTATCTATACATCAGGTAGTAGTGGTAAACCGAAAGGAGTAATGATCAGCCACGGCGCTTTTTATCATTTTGTGAGTCGACAAGCTAAGGTATTGGACATTAACACAGACAGTAGAACTTTACAGTTCGCTTCCCCAAGCTTTGATGCGGCAGTTATCGATATTTGGGTGCCCTTATTACAGGGCGCTACGGTGGTCTTGTACCCGAAAAATAAGATTGTGGGGGAACCTCTGTTGGATTTTATAGTAGCGAATCACATTGATATAGTGCCTCTATTACCACCCGCTGTGCTCGCTTCTTTGCCTGTCAATAAACCTATAGGTAATCTTCATACCATTGCCATAGGGGGTGAAGCAAGTGTAGAGAGCACGGTTCGTAAATGGTATAAGCGAGTCAAGCTGATTAACAGTTATGGGCCTACCGAAACGACCGTAGCGGTAACCAACTATCTGTTTGACCAAGATCCTAACCCTCGTATCATCGGTTCAGCGCTTCCGGGAATTGGTCTTTGGGTTTTAGATGCAGAAATGGAACAGGTACCTGTTGGAGGGATCGGTGAATTGTACATAAGTGGTCCGCAATTGGCTTTAGGTTATATTAATCGTTCTGATGAGACAGAAAAAGCTTTTATAAAAGCTCCATCGTGGTTTGTGAATGAACAGGCTGCCGAGCCCAGACTTTATCGTACGGGCGACCGGGTTATAAAGCGTGCAGATGGCATGCTAGAGTATGTGGGAAGGGAAGATGAACAAGTTAAAATTAGAGGATACCGTATTGAATTGGCTGAGATAGAACATCATATTGCAAAGTTGCCTCAAGTGGCAAGGGCTGCGGTGAAAGTGCATCGTCCCGAGCTGGGTTTGCCATCATTGACTGCATTCGTCCAGCCTATTGCTAATGTTGATGAACATACATTCAGCGATGTCAGGGTCAAGTTGCAACAATTAATGCCTGCATATATGGTTCCGGACAAAGTGGTTGTAATGGAGAAACTGCCACTAACTCATGCGGGAAAAGTCGATAAATCGCAATTGCTAATCCCTTCACAGGAAGATAAAAAAGGTATATCTATTCGGAGAGAGACAAATCTGACCGAGCTTGTTACAAGGATATGGAAAGACTTGCTAGGTTTGGAGCAAATTTCAACCGATGTGAACTTTTTTGACCTGGGCGGACACTCTTTATTGCTGGCTCAATTGCATATGCAATTGCCGGAAATGGTGCGGGCCCGAATCGCTTTGCCGGAACTTTATACTTACTCAACCATAAAAGGTTTTGTAGAAGAAGTTGAAAAGAGATTGAATGAAACAGAGGTGTCGCAAAAAATAAAAGCGGAGCAGACTGTCAAAGAATTACTGAATGATGCCGAGCTCCTTTTCGATTTTACCATAGGCGATCTACCAAGTGCAGATGTGTTAGCCAGGCCCCAACATATTTTTCTGACCGGTAGTACCGGCTTTGTAGGCTCGCATCTCTTGGAAGAGCTTCTTCATCAGCACCCACAGGCTTTGATTTATTGCCTCGTAAGAGCTGAAAGTGAAAAAATGGCAAAGAAGAGGCTTACTGATACGTTCGATAAGTTTAAACTTAAATGGCATGCTGATTATGACCACCGTGTGAAGGTTGAAGTGGGGGATCTTTCGCTTTCGAATTTTGGTTTGGAAGATGAACGTTACGCCTATTTAGTGGACACCATCGAAGTGATCTACCACTCTGGTAGCTCGGTGAGTTACGTACAGCCGTATCAACTCATTAAAAAGCCGAATATAGATGGCTTACACCATATTTTACACCTAGCGGTTACTCGTAAAGTCAAATATCTTGTATTACTATCCTCCATGGGCGTGTTTAGTTGGGGGCGGCCTTTTACAGGTAAAACCTGGATGTATGAAGATGATCCAATAGAGCAGAACCTGGATGCGGTAAGTCGCGATTTAGGTTACATACAAAGTAAATGGGTGATGGAACGCATCGCAGAAAAGGCCAAATACAAAGGCGTGCCGATCATTAATTTCCGATTAGGCTTTGCAGTTTGTCACAGCACTTCCGGTGCTACCGTTAAGAATCAATGGTGGGGAGCCTTAATTCGCAGCTGTGCAGAATTGCAATCATTCCCTTTGGTGATGGGGTTGAAAGATGAATTGACGACCGTGGATTATATGTGCAAGGCAATCACCCATATTGGAAAAAAGCCTGAAGCAGTGGGTCTAAATTTTCACTTGTCGCCTTTGCCGGAAAATGATGTTTCGCTGACCGATTTCTGTGCTAAGATGAATGAATATTTTGGATTGAAACTAGAAGGAATGGCGTATCAACAATGGCTAAATCAATGGCGTTATCATAATGAACTCCCAATATACCCACTTTTAAGCCTGTTCACGGAAGATGTACATGAAGGCAAATGTTTGGTAGAAGCCTATGAAAACACCTACTACTATGATCGAAGCAATACCCAACGCTTTTTGGATGAAATTGATCTAAAGCCGCCCGCATTTACAAAAGAAATCATGCGCCCTTACCTTCAATTTATTGGGGTCATCTAATTGTTTGAATGATATAAAGGAGTAGGAACCTACTCCTTTATATTGTATTTTGATGGATACGTTTAATCAGATACGTTGATGCTAATGGTAATTCTTCCATTTGATAAACGCCGTTTTCTCTACAAAAGCCATTTTGTTCGAAAAACGAAACGAGGGGGTTCTCCAAATATTCGTTAATCCATATAAGATCATAGGACTTCGAAACGGATACGCATTTATCTAATAATGATTCTTTTATCGCCTGTTCTTTATGGTCTTGCAAAATGCCGAAATCGGCAATTCGGATCAGGCGCTGTTGGCTTAAATAGGTGGGTCTTTCTCCTTTGGTGGTTAAACGGGCATAACCAACCGCTTTGTCGTTCGCATATACAACGAGCCATTGATTCGATAAACTATTTATTTCGCGAATAAGCTCATCTTCATTGAAATGTTTTGATAGATAATTCTCGAGTGTTTCCGGGCTCAATAAATGTACATATTTTTCGGTGGCAATAGTGCTTGTTAATTGCATTAAGTCATTTATTCCTTGCTCCGTTCCGACGGTAAATTTAGTTATGATTCTCATTCTTGTAGCATTATGAAGTATACGAAAGTATATAACATTTCAGTAGCATCCTCGATACAGAAATACTAAGACTCTTCAGTACAGCATTTAATGAATATATTTTCCAATTGATTTTATTGCCTCAATTTTCTTAGATGAATATTTGTCCGAGAAAACGACCCTAAAATGATTTTCAAAGGCGTTGGAAAAAGAAAAAGTGTCACCGGGTGTAAACCTGATTCCTGTTTCCTCGCATTTACGATAAAATAGGTCAACATCGATATGCTTTGGCAGTTTTACCCAGAGATTATATCCCCCTTTTGGATCGCTGATTTGCGTTCCCCTTGGAAAACATTCATTTAGTAAGTCAATGGTAAATTGTGCATTTTTTGCGAGTTGTGCTCTAAAAGAACGAATATGTCGTTGATAGCTGGCATTCGATAGCAAGCGATGAACAGTTTCCTGATAAATAGGGGATACTGTACTTCCCAGAGCGAACTTAATCTGTTCGGCGCGATGCATAAAATGAGCCGTCGATAGCCATCCTAGCCGAACCCCCGGAGCCAAGGTTTTAGCATAAGAAGAGTAGGTCATTACCGAACCACTTTCGTCGAAACTCCTAATAGTTGAAGGTCGTTCTCCATTAAAAGGAAGGTCGCCATAAATATCATTCTCTATTACGATAAGCCCATGCTTTTGTGCAATGGAAAGAAGACTCTGTTTTTCCTCATCCGTCATCATCGCTCCCGTAGGATTGTGAAAGTTGGGCGTAATGACGAGTGCCTTTACGTTGTTTTTGAGACAGGCTTTCCGTAAGAAATCGAGGTCAAATCCTATTTTAGTGGTAAAAGGAATCTCTATTACTTTTAACTTAAGCACCCTTGCAACTTCAAGAACGGAAAAGACACAAGGGCTTTCGATGGCAATGACATCATTGGTTTCGCAGACTGAACTGAGCGCAATATAAAGAGCTTGTAGGGCTCCGTCAGTAATTAGTAATTCGTCAGGCGAAATAATCGTTCGGTAAATGGCCGCATGACTGATAATTTTATGTTTTAAATCCTGTAAACCATTTGAATCGTAATACCGCAAGAGACCAGCACTTTTATCCCGGATCACTTGCTGCATGGTGCGTAATAACAGTTTCTGAGGAATTAGGAGGTCTCCCGGAGCAGCGACATTAAACTCGGATACAGACCTCTTCAGATTTGCTGAAGTAGTATGGAAGCGATTATTTACAAATATCGGATCTCTTACAATCGGATATACGGTGTTTTCCAGGTCTGTAATCGGTTCACTTACGTAGTAGCCTTTCTTTGGAACGCTGGTCACTAATCCCTGACTTACAAGTCGTTCATAACCGTGTTGCACAGTAGTTGTACTCAATGGTGCATTTTTTTTAAGTCGCGTACTGAAGGCAATCTTTGCCCTGGCTGATAAATACCCTTACGAATATTTTTTTCAATGGATACAGTGAATACTTCAAATTTATACGACCTCATATAACTGTACTGCCTGTTTAAATATATGTTGCTTTAGAAGCAAACATAACCATTTTAACTATTGGAAAACAGGACAGTACAGTTTAATATCGTCGGTACAGCTAGCTTAACTAAAGACCCTTCGAATTAATCAGCACATTTTTTATTTTAGTAGGTAACCACACTTGCATTTCACCATTGCCTCGATTAGCCCAACAGAAATAAGGAATCGCTGTGATCGTTTGCTTGGTAACCTGAATCGATTTTCCATCACTCGATGGAGTGGCTGCCGGCAGTTTGCTTTGTAAAGTAACTACCCCGCCCAGTAGATCTTTTTGAAAGCTTGCTGTAAAATGGGCGTCTGGAGGTACGATGAAGTTCATAGCGTTATCCTGATTGTCAACTTGCTCTACACAGTAAACGAGTGGTCCGCGTTGTAGGGCAATACGATTTTTATTGGCGACGACTTGATCGTTGGCCGCAATCTTTTTTACTTCCAATGGCATTTGAATACTGACAGCATCGTTCTTGTCCCAAATTCGATCTATAACAACATAACCTTTTTCGATTTGATAAGGAACATTCTTACCATTGACTTGCAAGGTGTATTTGTTTTCCGTAGTGTCTAAAAATCGATAAGTATCGCCTGGAGCTGGTTGACCGAGCAGCCAGCCAGGTATGCGGATATGTAACGGGAACTTTCTTTTTCTATCGGGCGTTACCCGAATATTAACATCGCCCTGCCATGGATAACCGGTCTGTTGTGCTATTTCAACAGTACCTTGGGATAAAGGAATGGCAGCTTTACTGCCTACAAATAGGTTCACCCAAACCGCTTTATCTGAATGTGCATAAATATAATCGCCCAAAGATTCCACTAAACGTGCAATATTGGAAGGACAGCAAGCAGTGCCGAACCACTCGCTTCGGCCGTAGCCGCCATGTGATGCGAGTGGGTTTCCATAGAAAAAACGATTGCCGCTATAGGAGAGACCGTCCAGCGCGCCATTATACAAACTTCGTTCGAGTATGTCGAAATATTTAGCTTCGCCGGTAAGTAGATTCATTCGCTGGTTCCAGAAAACCATGCCGACGGAGGCACAGGTTTCGCAATAAGCGCTGGCATTGGGAAGATCGTAATCTTGACTAAAACCTTCATTTTTTGCAGTGGACCCAATGCCTCCGGTGATATACATATTACGGTATACGACATCTTGCCAAACTGTTTGCATCGCTTGCATGTACTCGGTATTGCCTGTGGCGGCTCCCACATCAGCGGCGCCTGTATAAAGATACATTGCCCGCACCGCATGTCCTGTAATTTCCTTTTGATCTTTCAACGGCACGGCGTCTTGGCAGCGAGCCGGATCTTTTAAGTCGTCCCATGTATGGCCCTTACCGTAACCGCGTCCTCGCTGTTGAAGAAACCAGTCTGCTAACGCTAAATAGCGTTCTTTTTTGGTCATATGATACAGCTTGACCAAAGCTAACTCGATTTCCTGGTGCCCGCTCACCCAAGGCCGGTTTTGTTGCCGAAAAGTAGAATCTATATGATCGGCAAAACGAGTAGCAACTTCCAGGAGTTTTGTTTTGCCGGTGGTATTATAATAAGCAACAGCAGCTTCGATAAGATGACCTGCACAGTAATCTTCATGCATATCCATGTCCGTCCATCGTTTATCTAATCCATTAAGTGTATAGTACGTATTCAAATATCCATCAGGCAGCTGTGCAGCGGCTATTTTATCAATCCACTCATCGGCTTTTTGCTCTAATTGCTGATCGGGGTGGTTTTTGAGCGAATAAGCGATCGCTTCCAAGGCTTTGTAAACATCCGAATCATCGTAATAAATTCCTTCGTGTTTTTCGCCCGAATGTTGTGCCACTTTCTCGAAATTTCGAATACGGGGTGTTTTAACTTCGGTCTGCTCTATACAGACCGGAATGGTTACTTCGCTCACTGTTTTGATTTTTGGCGTCCAAAATTGATCGGTTATTTCAACCTTCGAAAAGTTGACGGGCCGTATAGAGGACAATGTCTCCTGCGCATAAGCATTTCCTATTGCGAATAGGAAGTAACTGCCGATATAAAGCATTCTTTTTCTCGTCATGATATTTTTAATTAATTACAGGGAATTGTGTGATTCGTAAGGTAGTGCAACCATAGGGAATCAAGGTGATTGGGATTTCTTCTTCCGCTGCTTCCGTAAATTGATGGGGAAGCGGGCCCGCCATGTTTTTATAGAGTTTCCACTCCGGAATTTTTTTAGCTTTGGTCTGAAGGATAATCGGTGCGCCGGATAAATTCCATGGATATTGACCGTTTGCCTTGTTCTTTATGACTTCAAAGCCGCTCTGAGGATCTGCGATCGTTTTCGATAGTAAACCGAAATTCCAATCCGATTTGGGATGCACTTCGAGGTAGTCGCCAAAATAGTCGCCGTCGTTCACTTTACGCCAATCCTCATCGATTTTCAACGCGTATACCAGCGGTCCGCGCTCTACGGCAACGGATAGTTCAGCCCAGCGACTGGTTTCAATTTGCATAGGCAAAACAAGGGTTATTTGATCTCCATTTTTCCAGAGGCGACTGATTTTTACGATGCTGCCTGGCTTAACCTCTTCATTACTTAGTTCGCCGTTCATCTTAATTTGTGCATTTTTTGCCCAATGTGGAATGCGTAGATGAAAAGGGAAACTTAAATCCTTTTTGCTATGAATAGTAAAATGAATACGCTCATCGAAAGGATAATAGGTGTCTTCGGAGATTTCGATGGGCTGTCCGTTTACTTGTGCTTTTACGTGGCTAGGACCGTACAAAAGCGCCGCTACGCCTCCGTCGGCCGTTTGATACCAGAGGTTTTGTACAAGCTTGGGCCATCCTTGGTGCATATTGGCTGTACAACAGGGATACCCCGTAAGTAATCCATAACATTGATCAGTACCTTGGTGCCCATCATCTTCGAAAAAATTACGTTTGGCGCGGGAAATCATAACTTGGTTTGCGCTTTGAAAATATTGCCGATAATTAAAGTCGTCCGTAGCTTGTGTAGGCATGGCATTATAGGCGATTTTTTCGATTCGATCGGCAAATTCCGTGTCGCCTGTAATGGTCAGCATACTTTCTAAGGAGAAGAGCATTTCGACCACCGAGCAGAATTCAATACCTTGCGTAGGCGCGTTCCCATGGAGAGGTTCGTCTCCACCGTACATGCCCTGCGCTTGACCGTGAAAGATAGCGATGTCATTAAAGGCTTTTTTTACTGCTTCGATATAGGTCGAATCGGGATGCTGTTGATAATAAATAACCGGTGTTTTAATACCTTGAGCAAGATTAACACAGTGGAAGCTTTGCAACTGACCAACATGTAATTTATCGATAAGCGCTTGCTTAAATGGATAAGTATTGCCGGTGTTATATGGGTAGAGATGTTCAATACCATCCTGTTTTGTGCCGTAAGCGCCTGAAAATACCTTTGTATAGGGAAAAGTCTGTTGATAAATCAGATTACCTAAATCCAATAGAAAGTTTTCGCCCGTCACGTTGTACAACCAATAAACGACCATTAAATTGTCAGCTCCTCTGCGATTTCCCCAAAAAGACCATTGGTCCAAGGGATGCTGGGGAAGTTCTTGCAGCTGATATTTAAAATATTTAGTCAGCGCTTCAATAACGCGTTTATCGCCTGTGGCGCTGTAATATTGTTGGAGCACTTTTAGCATAACCATACGAGGCCACCAATCTTCTACGGGCTCTTTTTGAATACCGGGTTCGGGCTCTGGTTTTTCCGCAAGGGGTTTAGGTCCAAGATAACCGTCTTCACGCTGGTTGTTCAAAGTCCATTCAATCCAAGGTTTCACTTTGTTAATAAGAGCTTGGTCTTTCAAAATATACGCTAAAGGAAGTAAACCATCGACCCAATAGGGGCCTCTTTCCCACGCATCGCCATCGCCACCCAACCAGCCGTTTCGCGAGCCAATTACTTGCGGATAACGTGCATCCAGGTGTCCGGTAAGTCCGGCTTTCATTCGATTAAGTTGATCGGCCAGCCAACCCTTTGCTTGTATATTACCCAGCGGGAGCTCGAGATAAGGATTAGGACGTAGGGGGCTACGATTCTGTACTTGCGCCTCGCTTGCAACGCCTAGGCCGAAAGCAAGAAGAATAAAACATATAACTTGTTTTGTTTTCATCGTTGTATGAAGCATGATGTTAGTAACCTTGGTTTTGTGTTAAATTAGGATTCGAGTTGATGGTCTGCTGCGGAATCGGGAAGATAATACGATAATCACCATTTGGTTTATGTGATAGCCAACTTTTGCTGGTAAATATGCCAAAGCGAATCATGTCGCGTCGACGGTGACCTTCCCAAGCGAATTCCCACCCGAGTTCATCAAGCATGCGTCCATATTGTATGGGTGCTGTGTTGCCTTCATCTATTATTTTATAATCTTCTACATAACCATAAGGATAGCGACTGTTCTGCTTCAGCTCACTACCGGTTACATTCGCTTTTTCAGGATTATTTCTGAAAGCCCGGTTTCTTACTTGGCTAACTAACATCGCTGCTTCATCTGCGCTGCCGTTACGCAACAGGCACTCGGCCTTCATCAGCAGGATATCAGCATATCGGAAGAAAGGAAAATCATTATCTAAATTATGCATGGCCCCCATCTTGACGGTAAATTTATTCATCCGATAGCCTTCTGATTCACCGGTGTACAATCCGTCCGGAATTGCTTTTGTGAATACAAGCGGCTTGCCGGCTTGATCGTATGCACCCAGAAGTGCTGTCTTGCCATCGGCGGCAAATTGAGGCCCCATCAACCAAGTGTCGGCTAAGCGTCCGTCAACTGGATCATAGCTGTCGATAAATTGTGGTACGGCCATGGCTGAACCGGAACCCCAAGGGGTGGCTTGCATATTCGCTTTGGCTTTTAGCGAGGCGTGCCAAGAAAACATATGGAAGAGAAAACCACCGCCAACAGTTTCATTGAAGGGAACGGCAAATATAATTTCCGGAGAATTTTCATTAAAGGTGCTAAATATCTCCCTAAAGTTGGTGCTTAGACTGTATTTACCAGAGCTGATCACATCATTGCATTGTTGTATGCAATCTTGCCAGGCGGGTGCACCACTGTAAACTTCTGCATTGAGATACACATTAGCTAACAGGGATTTCGCGGCCCATTTATTAAATCGACCATAGAAAAGCTGATCACGATCTTCACTTAGTGCGGGGATGGCAGCGTTGATTTCCGAAACAATGAATTGATAAAGTTCAGCTCTCGACACGTTAGCCGGAAGCTGAGTGCTGACTGTTGTAACGAGGGGTGCATCGCCAAAATTATCACAAACGAGCCAATAAAAAAAAGCACGTATTACTCTTACTTCTGCTATGATGCTTTCTTTTGTTAATCCGTCACTTAAGGGAATTTTGTCCGCTTCAAATAAGCTTATAATGCGATTGGCGTTGATTACACCTTTATAGAAGCTGTTCCACATGGCACTCATTTGCTCGTTTTCTGAATTCCATGTATGTAAGTGGATTCTCTTGTATATGCCACCATCATCCCAACCAGAGGCATTAGCAGGCATGACCAACTCATCCGAGGAAGTTTCCTGTACGCCCGCCCAATTGTGATGGTCGAAAAGTTCACGCATATTGGCATAGAGAATGCCGGTTGCCTGATAAGCATTGGTGTAGGTTAACTGATCATCAGTTACCTCAGTATATAAGATTTCGTCTAGGTCATTGTTGCAAGCAGAGAGCATAATGACGAATAAAAAAAACGGTATATAATATGTTAGTGTTTTCATCTTTCAAGGACTTAAAAAGTTAAGAATGCACCCAAGGTGTAACTAGTAGTAGACGGATAACGATTTTTATTATCAATACCTGGAGATAAGCCGCTAATACTTACTTCGGGATCTATCCCTTTATAACCGGTAATGGTAGCTAGGTTCGAAATCGATCCATACAGACGTACGCGCTTAATGTATTTGCCGGTAGCCGGAAGATTATAGCCCAAAGTGACATTGTCGATTTTCCAGTAGTCGCCATTTTCTATATAATAACTTACGTAATTAAGGGATTGATCATCGGCAAGTGGACGTTTGTCAAAGACGTTGTTATAGGCTGAATTGAGTAAATTACCGCGTGTAAGCATCACCGGGTTGCCATAGAACATTTCGGGCATATTCAAGATTTGGAAACCGAAGGCACCACGCATAGTAATATTCAAATCGAAATTTTTGTATACTATAGTGTTGTTCCAGCTTGCGTAATAGTTCGGTAACCCATTGCCTATAATTTGCTTGTCATCGGCTTGTTGATTGGCTATGGGCTTTGGGTTGCCATCTTTACCTTCAATAATCCAATAGCCGTTCTCATCAATATCAACGGTCTTAAATCCATAGAAATTGCCTATAGGCTGACCCACTTGCACGCGATGGGTACGTTGTTGAATCGGTTCACCCGTTTCTCCGGTATCAAAGTAACCGCTAGCGAGCTGGAAGTTCTCATCAGATAAGGATAAAATCTTATTACTGTTGGTGGAAAAGTTTACGGATGTACGCCACTGAAAGTCGCCCGTTTGCAGAGGTACACCGTTCACCTGCAACTCGACTCCCTTATTCTGCATAGAGGCTGCATTTGCTTGAATCGTATTGTACAAATAGGGTGGGGTAGGTACCGGATAATCCATTAACAAATCTTTTGTGGTTCTTCTGTAGTAGTCGACCGAACCGGACAAACGGTTGTCAAAGAACCCAAAATCAAGACCCATATTTAACTCCTCTTTCTTCTCCCAACGTAGATCGGGATTCGGATTTAGCGAAGGATTCACTACCTGAATCCATTGTCCATTAACAAGACTATAGGTATCAAAGTTAACTAGGCTTAAGGATTGATACGGATCGGGTGGTTCCGTACCGGTGATGCCGAACCCTGCCCGAAATTTTAGGTTACTAAGAGCTTTGACATCTTGGAAAAAAAGCTCGCGAATGGCATTCCACCCTACTGAAACTGCCGGAAAATTACCCCATTTGCTGTTTCGTCCAAACTTAGAAGACCCCTCATGACGAATGCTGGCCATGAGAAGGTACTTTTCTTTATAATTGTAGTTTAGTCTGAAAAAATAACCGACTAACTTGTTCTCGCTTTGTAAGGAATTCTCAGGCGCTTGTCCGCGTTTTAAGGCTAATCCGGCTCCCATATTGTTATATGAAAAATCATCCGTCGGAAAATCCCAATTTTGCATCCAATAATCTTGGTAATTATTGTTTCGCCAACTGTAACCGATTAAGCCGGTAATTTCATGGTCTTTAATAATTGTATGGTAGTCAGCTGTCAATTCTAACAGATCCTCTTGCGTGCGTGTAGTGCCTCTGGAAGCGTAGCCATTTCTTCCATCTCGAATGGTTGAGAAATGCTTCTTTGTTTCGTAGTAACCCCGGGTGCTATTATAAAGATCGCGCGAAAGTAAAAGCTTTACATGGATGTCTTGTGTAGGCGAATAAGTGATATTGCCAAACGTTCTGAAATTGTTGTTCTGAATGAGTCCCTGTGTTTCTTCCAAGAGCGCTACGGGATTCATATAGTCGGTTTTCTCTATCCGCTCAACCCATGTCCCGTTATCATCTTTTAGACGATCAGTCGGATTAAAAGTAAGTCCGTTTCTGTACACATCTCCTCGGAAGCTCGTACCGTCTGCGCCGGAAAAATATTTTTGTTGATAACCATTTATATTGGCATTCAATTTTAACTTACCGTCAAACATCTGATGATTAAACTCAATGCGTGGGAAAAGTACTTGGTTGTTCGACCTTTTGATAATACCTTCAAGATTTCTGTAATTTACATTAGCGATATAATTGGTTTTACTGTTTCCGCCTTTTAAACTGATATTATATACTTGTGAAATAGGTGTTTGTGTTATTTCGTCCAACCAATCGGTCTCGTAACCATAATCAGTAGCACCTGGCCTTCCCTCAGCCACCCGTTGACGGTATTGAGCAGCATCCATAAAATCCAGTCTTCTGGCAATACTTTGTGTGGTAAAATAGGTGTTGACGTCAATAGTTGCGGGTGTTTCCCCATTTACTTTTTTGGTGGTAATCAGAATAACCCCATTGGTGCCCCGTGTACCATAAATGGCTGCCGCAGAGCCATCTTTCAGGATATCGATGGACTCGATATCTTCCGGTGCAACGGTAAACAGCGTTCCGGGTACACCATCAATTAACACCAAAGGGGCACTACTGGCTAAAATAGAGGGTACTCCCCGGAGATTAACTTGAGCAGTTGCAACCGGATTGGCATCGGGTGATACTACACTTAGACCGGCAACTTTACCACGAATCAATTGTGCAGCGTCATTTACCGAACCTTGAACGAAATCTTCTGATTTAACACTGGCAATGGCGGTGGTAATTTGTTCGCGTTTTTGTGTGCCATATCCTACTACTACCACTTCATTAAGCGTATTCGCATCTTCTTTTAAGGTAATATCAATCGTGTTTTGGTTCTTAATGGGTACTTCTTGTGTAACATAACCAATATAGCTGAATAAAAGAGTTGCATTTTCCTGAGAAATCGAGAGCTTATAAAGCCCATCTACATTGCTTGTTGTACCGGTGTTAGTACCTTTTATCTTTATACTAACGCCTTGTAGGGGTAGTCCTTTCTCGTCTCTCACTACTCCACTGACAAATTGCTGAAAGGTAGCAACGCTTTTTACTACCCGATGGATGCCTTTCAAAACAATCGTTCGTTGCATGATTTTGAATGATAGCGGTTGGTTTTCCAAGCTTTTTTTCAGTGCTTCTTCAATGGATACGTTTTTAAGATCGACGGTGATGGGGCTGGCTTTCTCTATATCCATCTTATCGAACAGAAAATGATACCCACTTTGCTGTTCAATTAACTTGAGGATATCAGTGACGGAAGCTTCTTCCTTTTTTAAGGTTATCCCTTGACTATAACTTTTGGCACTGACCTGCATCAGGGCTAATAGTAGTATAAACGCAGTAAGTTTCATAGTCAATAATAATTGCTGCAGGAACGGCCGATCACATAGCGCGGCCTTTGAAATAAATTTCATTACTTTTGTTGTGTTTGGGTTAATAAATGTTGTCAGACCAATGTGGAAATAACTCCAAGCTTTTCGGAGAGTGGTACCAGCACTCTCCGTTTTACTGTCATTCTTATTGTTTTTATTCGCTCATCATGTTTGGGTTTACGTTATTGGTTAGGCTCAAAGACGAAGCTTTGCAGTTAGTTTTTAATCAAGACTTTTCTTCCTCGTATTTCGTAATTTACGCCGGTATAGGCAAGCATATTCATCAACTCAGATAGATTGACATTTCTGGAAACGCTTCCATTCAGTAATTTCTTGGATCGAACACCGGTATATTCCACTTCAATATCATACCATCTGGCCACTTGTTCCATAACGTGTTGAATACTAGCGTCCTTAAATATAAAGACGCCATTTTTCCAGGCAATTTCACTTTCTATGTCAGCATGATCAGTTATAGTAATGGTCTCATTGCGATGCAGTAATGCTTGTTGGCCCGGTTTTAACAACTTCGCCTGTGTCCCGCGCTTTATTTTAACTGCTCCGTTAACCAGGGTGGTTTTAACTACCGTTTCGTTATCGTAATCCAATAAATTAAAATCAGTGCCCAATACATGCACTTCTAAATGCCTACTAATCACTTTAAATGCCTTGTTTGAATGTTTAGCAATCTCAAAGTAAGCCTCACCACTTAATTCTACCTTGCGTTCATTGCCATGGAACTGCGAAGGAAATCGTAAGGAACTTGCTGCGTTTAACCAGACCTTACTTCCATCGGGGAGCCGTATTTGGTATTGACCCCCTCTAGGGGTCGCTACGGTATTCCAACGCTGTGTTGGCGTTTCATCATTTTTTATTGTACCGGCATCAATGATGAGTTCTCCGTCAGCTATTTTCTTTATAGATATACCTTTCTCATTGGCTAAAAGGCCGTTCGGTGAGTCGTTCAGTATAATGGTAGTTCCGTCTGCCATTCTTAAGGTGGCTTTGTTTCCTCCCGGTAAAATATCGCTTTCCTTACTTGGCGCAGTGTTTGTCGTTTGCAAATTCAGCGGTTTGTTTTTTTGCTGAAGAATAAAAACTCCGAAAGCAAGTCCCGCTAAGACTGCCGCGGTAGCCGCAAGTTTGACATATAGGGACAGAGAATGACGCTTGGAGATCGGGCGCGCTACTTTCTTTCCTAATATTTGTTTGAGCATCTCTTCGCTTTTTAGCTTTTCTGCTAACAGGGGCGATACAAGAGTCTCCTCATAGATGGCCTGTAACACTTGATCGATCTCTTCTTTCGGAAGGGTATCTAACAGAAACAACAGTTCATCTAACTCCTCACGATGAATGCTTTTATTTAAAAAACGATTTAGCAAAAAATAGAATCTTTCTGAAGCGCTGTTCATATTATTATAAATGGTTATGTCCCTTGCTAGCAAAGCGAGACTATATAAAAGACAATAAAAAATAAAAAAAGGGGGTAGCGACTAGCGAAAAATTAAAACTTTATTTTAATGAGCAAAAAGAGGAGAAGGTAAATATGCTTTTTCAGGTAGCTGATAACCGTACTGGTTGCAAGTTTTAGGTAGCTTTTAACGGTCTCTTTAGAAATCCCCATTCGATCGGCTATTTCCGCGTATTTTAAGTGTTCATGCTTACTTAGCAAATAAACTCTTTGCTGTTGGGGAGGAAGCGTATCGATCGCCTGATCAAGCAAAAGATGATAGTTTGTTAACTCATCTTCGCTAAACAGCCTACTGTGTTCGTGTTTCCAGTGTTGGCGGACTGCTTTTTCTTTTACCGCCTGCTTCAGACAATTGAGGCTATGGTTCTTCGAAACAGTAAATAGATAGGCTTTAAAATTTTTAACAGCGGTTAATTGCGTTCGGTTTGTCCATATTTTGAGAAAGACATCCTGCACAATTTCCTCCGTAAGCTCATAGGAGTCTGTCAGCTTATAAACAAAGGTAGCCAGGTGTAAATGATATTGACGAAAAAGAAGCGAAAAGGCATGTTCATTGCCCTTTGATACTTGTAATATCAATTCTTTTTCCTCGAAAGCCACTAGGTCTGCGATTTGGTTTACTGCAAACAAAAATAGGCAATCAATGCAGAATTCCAAGCATTGGCGATAATCATTGTCTAATAAATTAGAAAAGGAAGGATATTTTTAATTCTTGCAATTATTCTGAAGCGTTCTTTTTCAACCACTCAATCCGACGTTGATCAGGTAAATGCTTGACGGTAAATTCTTCGAACTTGGCGGTAAAACCTTCGCCATCGGGACAAGCTGCCATCAAACCAACCTGTACAGGCCGATTGTCCTCTAAGGGAGCGTTGCGCAGCATAATATAGTTTTTGTCGTCGAAGGAGTAAAAAAATTCAATGGCATCCAAGCGTCTTATCGCTTTTATCCAAATGTGGGGCGGGATTTTTTCCAATCGTACCACACTCCAATCGCTTTTTCCGTGCGTTACTACCGCACTGACATTGAGTTTGCCATCCACAAATTCGACGCCCGCCTTGATCCAGTTTTCATGGTCGGTTCGGATCATTAAACCCATTTGATCAAAGCGCGCCTGGTACTGGCCAATGAGTTTCACCTTCGCTTCGAATTCACCTCCATAGTTAGCATAATAAAAAGGTGCGTCATCTACGGTAAATCCGTAATGCGAAACTCGCCAATAATCACTTTTAGGGGTCACCTCCATCGTGAATTGTCGACCATCTATTTTCCATTCGGCGGGCTCATTAAACCAAGTCATTTTTTCGAGGGTCTGAGCTTTAGGTGCGAGCGGTAACAAACAGAATAAAGGTACAAGGGCGAATATTTTCATAATGATGCATTTGAGCACCAAAAATAGGAAAAGCCTTGGGGCAAAAAATAAATTACCGCTTATTTTTTCCGTGTCGAAGAAGAAGGATTAGGCAGCTTGTTATCACCACAACCGTTGCCGCTTTTTTAATGACACCGTTTCGATCATGTTTCCAACGTGCTTTATACCCTTTCTCTGCAAAGATGTTTGGGATATGCCCATGGCGTAGGTCGTCAAACAAGCCCTCTATCACATCAATCCGGTCGGCCAACAATAAGGGTAACCAATGGCGGTATCGATTTTCGCTGTATCTGAAGGCAAAACGTCTAACGATTCCACTTAAACCTTTTGGAGGTAAGGTATTGCCAAATACAGCGCTAATAGTTGGCCTTTCGTTAGAGTGGAGGATTTCCACGTCCTTTACCTGTAGACTTGGGCGGTCCCAATGAGTACGAGCATGGTCGTCACCTGTATAGTTTTTTAGGGGGTAAGTAGGTTCGTTTTCAGGATCTGCGTCGATACCCCAACCTTTTATGTGTGAATAATCCTTTGTCTCTTTCATATTATATTTTTGCTTTGGGTGGTATGAGTACAGGTTTTATGCAATTGTCTAACTTAGATGAAAACATACGATAAGCGTCGGATACCTCTTCCAATGGTAGCCGATGTGTGATAATGCCTTTGGGATTTAACCGCCCTGCCATAACATGATCTATAAGCTTAGGTAATACGCGTTTTACGGACGCTTGGTTAGCGCGAATGGTGATGCCTTTGTTTACTACGTTGCCGATGGGGATCAGATTGTCGGTAGGTCCGTATACGCCTACAATGGATACAATGCCTCCTTTTTTAACCGAATTGATTGCCCAATGAAGTGCCGTAGCCGAACCTGCTTGCAAGAGCAATTTTCTTCCAGTGATGGTTTGCATGGCATTACCGGCAGCGTCACCACCAACAGCATCAATACACACGTCAGCACCAAACCAATCGGTTGTTTTTTTAATGAAGAGAACCGGGTCTTCCATCGAGCGAAAATTATAAGCCTCGCATTGTGCGTAATTTTTAACGAATTCCAGTCGATATTCCAAGTGGTCAATAACGATAACACGGCCGGCACCGAATAGCCAGGCGCATTTTGCCGTCATAATACCTATTGGCCCGGCTCCAAAAATAACTACTGTATCACCCTTTTGATGCCTCCCATCTCGGCTGCCTGATAGGCGGTAGGCACCACATCGGCTAATAATACCGCATCGTCCGGATCCATCTCGGGAGGTATGCGGGTCGGTCCGACATTAGCGTAAGGGACACGGACGTACTCCGCTTGTCCACCATCGTAACCACCTGCTGTATGCGAATAACCGAAGATACCGCCAACAGCAGTTGCTTCAGGGTTTGATTCATGACAATTGCCATATAATTCCTGTTTACAAAAGGCACATTTACCGCAAGCTATATTGAAGGGTACAAGCACATGATCGCCAACCTGAATTTCGGTTACTTGCGATCCCACTTCTTCTACAATGCCGATAAACTCGTGGCCAAAAGTGCTGCCGACGCGTGTATCGGGTACCAGTCCATGATACAAGTGTAGATCAGAACCGCATATGCAGGAGCGAGTAACTCGAACAATAGCGTCCTCTGGATGTAGGATTTTTGGATATGGTTTTTCATCAGTCCGGACTCTAAACGGTCCTCGGTAGTTCATTGCTAACATAAATTCGGTGTTAAATATAAACATCACTAGCTACAGCACTTAACAGGAGAATGCAGATGAAGTTTTCCTTGATTGACGAAACCGTATTTTTACGTAATCGTATAAATACGGTGGATCATTTATATACAGATTAATTGCTTACTTATCGCGAACGATCTCTCGCCAAGCCATTCTTAAAAAAAATAAAACTGGCAGTTTGCGGAAAATATTAATTTCTTGCCAAAGTGTGCTTTGGTTCGCTAAAAATTTGAACATGCTGTTAGCGTTATTTCGATGAAACATACTAAAAAATAATGAGGCGCCTTTTTCTGGAAATTCTTTAAGGATTCGTAACATAACGCGGTCATAAAAAAGAAAACGTTTAGCCTGAAGCTTATGGAAGGGAAGTGGCAATCGGTCTTGTGCGAGTTGTTGAACGATGTGTTTGACATGTTGTTGCACAAAAGTGAAGGTATAGCCTGAAGATGGCTTGCTGCAACCACCCGCTGTGCCAATTGGAATGATGCGATTTGACGGACTCCCAAACGCATAATCGGTCATCGGAATGACGCCGGTCTCTTTGCCTAATACATTAAAACTAAAAGTGTCAATATGTTCGTCAATATATGTGGTTAGTAATGCTTGGAGGTATTGATCGGAATAAATTTGTTTACTGAATATGGTAAACTCAACAAGCGCCTCATGTGCTGTCTTGGGTAATACATAGCAAAAAGATACATGTGTATCTTGTGTCGCCCTAAAGTCCATTAAACACGCTTTTTGCGGATCGAAAATCGGCTCTTCACTTTTTATAAACCAGCCTATAAACTGTTGATAAAGTATGTGCCCTTTGTGTCTCTCTAATTCAGCCAACTGGAAACGACTATCGAATACAAGGGGCGCAAAAAATAGTCCCTCCTCCGTATGAACAGCGACTGTTGTACCGAGGTCTTTGCAATCGACTACATCGCGAGATAGTAGATGGATGTTTTGCTGTTTACGAAGTATATTGAAAACGTAACGCCGATAGTCATCTGAATGCACCATTTTGTATTTCATAGGTGCTAATTCTTTTGCTAACTGACGTGTACCCTCGTAAAAGGTAGCAATGGACCACGTTTTACTAACTAAGCTATCCCACCAATCAGCACCATTTTCCCAAAAGCACCAGGTACGCCCCTGATATTGCTGCTGACTTTTTTCCAAGAGTAAGATACGCTTACGACCCGTTATTTTATTCTTTAGTAGGCTCACAGCTAGACTTAATCCAGCTAGGCCCGCACCGATAATAATGTAATCGAAGTTATTGTCGCTGGGCGCTGTTGTTGTTGAGATCGTCATCACGTTTTATTTTTGCTCGGTATTTTTTTTCAACGTATAAAAATCCAAACGACTCCCCGTTCTCCGGACCAAGATGTTTATGGTGCATTTTATGTGCCCAGCGGAGTTGCCTGATGTAGCGATTTTTTGATCTGGTAAACCATTTTACACGCTGATGGATAATGATATCATGAACAAAAAAGTAAGCTATACCATAAAGCAATATGCCTGTACCTAGGCAATAATACCATGGATTTTCTCGCATATGGCCAAAATAAAAGCATAGCATACTTGGAATGGAAAAAATAAAGGCAAACCAATCATTTTTTTCCAGTTTACTGTGATTAGGCTCGTGATGATCGCGATGAAGCGACCATAAAAAACCATGCATTACGTAGCGGTGAGTTGCCCAAGTAATCGGTTCCATGAGCACAAAAACAAGTATAGTCAACCCGATATATAATAACATATCCATTGTTTAAACTAGTTAAAATTCTATTGAAATCCAAGGCGATTACCAACTTTGATTTGTAGTAGAAGAAGCATTTTTTTTATTGGAGGAACACTTACTCGGCTTGATAGCAATTGTTCAGGCGTGATCCCCTTAATTTTCTGAAAGAGGCAGAAGTAATATTTATAAGCTACCAATACCCCAAAGCGAGCCTTTGCCGGCAATTGGAGAATGCCCGCGTAAGCCCTTTCAAAATCCTTCGAGATGTCCATCTCTATTAACTCCTTCTCCGACCGGGAAAGGCAATGTAAATCAATCTGGGGAAAATAACTTCTTTCTAAATTCTTTAAGTCGTCTGCTAAGTCGCGCAGGAAATTGACTTTTTGGAATGCCGCACCAAGTGAAGTGGCGGCTGGTGCAAGCATTTTTGCTTGCTCATAATTGCCATCACAGAACACCTGAAGACACATCAAACCAACTACTTCGGCCGATCCATAAATATAGCGGCTAAGCTCCTCCTTTGTGGTCCAATCTTTTTTTTCCAAATCGGAGTGCATGCTGTCAAAAAATGCTTCGATTAGTTCATGCCCGATATTGTATTGATTTACAGTGAGCTGAAAACTCTGTAAAATTGGATTCAAACTTATTTTTTGATCTATTGCGTCGAAAGTGTCCTTTTTGAACTGCGCTAACAATATGGCCTTGGGATAATTATGAAAGGTATCAACAATTTCATCGGCTAAGCGGACAAAACCGTAAATTCCATGAATCGGCGCATGTAATTCTGGATGAAAAAGTTTGATTGCCGACGAGAAGGAGCTACTGTAATTAACCGTGATCGTTTTGCTGCAAAGATAACTGGTCGAATTAAAGAGGTCAATTGTATTCATAGATTTCGCTAGCTAATAATTACTCCTTTTTGTTTTGCCAAATACTGATCTGCTTGCTCAGCCACCATTTTGCCAGATAGTATGGACGGTGGAAGCCCGGGACCTGGGACGGTCAGTTGACCACAGTAAAAGAGATTTTCTACCTTTTTGCTCCTTAAACGAGGCTTGCCAAAGGCTGTTTGCTTGAGTGTATTCGCTAAACCATAGGCATTCCCTAAATATGCATGATAGTCTGTTATAAACTCTTGAATACTGTAATCCTTATAATAAATTACGTGATCGGTGATATCCGTTTTAAGGTGGTGCTCTAAACGGCTCATTAGGTGTTTGAAATATTTCGCCCTAAGAGAAGGGTCATCTCCTTTTAAACCAGCTGCTATCGGCACCAACAAAAATAGATTTTCGCAACCTGAAGGGGCTACGCTCGGGTCACTTACAGATGGAGCGCACGCGTAAAATAAAGGTTTTTCCGGCCACGATGGATTTTTATACAGAGAAGAAGCGTGATTCTCAAAATCAGTGTCGAAAAACAGATTGTGATGATTTAAGTCGAGTCGCTTATTAATGCCTATATAGTATAACAGACAGGAAGGAGCCATCGATCGGCTTTCCCAATACTGTTCACTATATTGTTGATAATTTACGGGAAGAAGCTGCTCGATGTGATGATAATCGCCGGCGCCTATCACTAAATCGGTAGATAAACGTTCGTCATAACTGTTTAGATAGTTTGCTTTTCCTAATGAAACTTCAATGTGGTCGATATCGACATTAAAACGAAACGTGACACCCAGCTCGAGGGCGAGCGCATAAATAGCGCTGACGATTCGGGACATACCTCCTCTAGGATACCACGTTCCAAGAACAATGTCGGCATAGTTCATAAGACTATACATCGCCGGAATTTTTTCAGGCATAGCACCTAAAAAAATAACTGGAAATTGCATTATTCGCCTGATTTTTGGGTGCTCGAAATATCGGTTCACATGCTGCTCCATATTGCGAAGCGGTTGTAATCGTCGCAAAAGTGTGTAAATATCCTTACTTAAGAATTCGTCAAAACGTAAAGCGGGTTTTAACGCAAATCGATGCATTCCTATTTCGTACTTCTCTCTGGCATCTTTTATATAATAGCGTAATCTTCCAGCACTACCTGGTTCCAGTTTTTCAAATTTTTCACCTAAACCTTCAATGGATGATGGCACTTCGAATTTGCCATCATTGAAATACACACTATAGGAAGGTTCTAAACGAATCAGTTCATAGTAATTACTAATCTTTTTTCCAAAGTCTGAGAAGAACTGCTCGAATACTTCCGGCATCCAGTACCAACTTGGCCCCATATCGAACGTAAAACCTTTATTCGTAAAATTTCTGACGCGACCGCCAGGCTCTAAATTTTTTTCATATACTGTCACTTGGTAACCTTTTTTTTGTAGATAGCAGCTGGCTACCATTCCCGAAATACCCGCTCCTATAATGGATATGGATGGCTTTTTATGCGTCATAAGGATGAATAACTAATTTGTATGTAATAATACAAAAAAATCAGTAAATAAGTTTTAAAACATACTAAAATCTTTGTTGTTTATTTTGATACATTTGTGGTTAATTACTGACATGGATTACAATTTAGTGATACAGCTGTTGTCCGAACTTAGGCAATACGAACAGGAGATGAATAGATCTCCCGACAATATTCATTCTTTTGCAACTTGGTTAATTAATAAGCGCGATTTCAATGATGCTGCGGATGAAAGTTTGTTTATGCGAATAAATTGGCATGGGAAAGATCGCGGCGGTAAGGCCCATTATAATGCATCTCATTTGATTACAGCTGTAGGTAGGCATAAAATGAACTACATTCGGCAAGCGCTAGACGGGACTGCTTTCGATACTTACGACGAGTTTGCCTTTATGTTGAGCTTGGTTTTCAAAGGCAATTATTCTCCATCTAAATTAATTGAAACTCACCTTCAACTTAAACCGACAGGAATCGAGGTTATACGCCGCTTGTTAAAGAAACAATTAGTAGAACAAACACCTTCCGAAACAGACAAAAGAGCGAAAGTTCTGTCTGCCACGACGCTGGGAAAGCAAGCTTTTTATTTGGCTTTGCAACGCATTAATAAAGTTACTGATCTCATTATGTCGCCGTTGTCGGAAAAGGAGCATCTCGTATTACTATCGTTACTGCAAAAATTGGATCAACGACATCGCCCGATTTATTCGTTGGATAAAAAGAGCTCTTTTGATGAATTGATTTCGATGTTTGAATCGGATAACCCTCAATATTCAGATCCAAAAAATGAAAATGATGTTTAGTTCCTGTCATCGTCTATTATTTTGCTTATTTACGTTTGTTTTTTGTTATATAGGGCTACGTGCGCAGCAAAAAAGTGTGCTTCGGGTCGATGTTTGCAATCTAAAAAATAATAAAGGAGTTTTATACGCGGCTCTTTATAGAAATCAACAGTCTTTTTTAAATGAAAAGGAATGTTACGCCAGTAAGATTGTTGAGAGCAATCACGCCGACACGCTATCTTTTTTCTTTGAAGAACTACCGATAGGTAAATATGCGCTCGCTATTTTTTTTGACAAAAATGGTAACGGTCGAATGGATACAAATTTCTTAGGTATCCCCAAAGAACCCTTTGGTTTTTCGGCGAGAAAGATGCCCTTATTTAAGGCACCTCGTTTCGATGAAGCGTCCTTTGTGCTAAAACCCGATAATAACAAGCTTGTTATAAAGTTGATTTCTTTTTAAGCTATTCAGGCTCGCGTTTAAAACTTACCTTTAGTGTATAGCCGTTTGGCAAATTGATAATTGATAAAGGTAAAGTTACTTCCAAGCCGTCAATTTTTTGTGCGAATGCTACTTTGCCGAAACCGAGAATTTCTACCTTTTGTATAGTCCTGATTTCTTTTGAAAAGGCTTTAATTAAGATGTTCGAATGAGAGGACGTTTTGAGTGCTATGGCATATACCGAACCGTTTTTTTGTGTAAACCAAAAATCGGTCGGGCTGATCTGTAGTGTGAAACCTTCTTTCTCCCGCTGTTCTGTATCGGTAATTTTATATTCCGCAGGGCCTTCATGGTTTATACGCCATGGTCTTGTGCCATAAATGGCTTCTTGATTCACCTGAAGCCATTTGCCAATCGATTGCAGATTGTTAATGACCATTTCGGGTACGGAACCATCGGCACGTGGGCCGATGTTGAGCATATAATTCCCACCTTTGCTAACTATTTCCAGCAACCAATAAAGTAGCTCCTCTTTACTTTTCCAATCCTGATCATAGGACTTATAACCCCATGAATTATTGAAGGTTCCGACAGTTTCCCAAGGAATAGCGTATTGGTCCTTTTCTGTGGGGATCTTATTATCACCCGGAATAGCATAATCGCCCATCTGATTACCTATGCGTTCTGAAATAACAATCTTGGGATTAATATCATAAACTGTTTTATAGAATCGGAAACTTTGTTCGGGTTTCATTAAACCCGGCATATCAAACCAGATGTAACGTATGTCTTTAAATTGGTAAAGTAATTCTTTGACTTGGGGTACCGATTTGTTGTCTAGGTATGACTGAAAACTATTTGGACTGGGATCCCATAGGTTAGCACCAAAAGCGTCGGTTCGTTTTCCCTCTCTATCATTCATCGTTTTGGTTTCTTTATACTGCGCATCAGCACCATCGGCCCAATCAATGTTATGAGAATAGTAAACGCCGAAACGTAAACCGAATTTTCGACAGGCCTGGTTGAACTCTGCTATAATATCGCGATTAAATGGAGAGGCGTCAACAACATTGAAAGGACTTGCTTTCGATTTGAACAACGCAAAGCCGTCATGATGCTTTGCGGTGATGACGATGTATTTCATCCCGGCGTCCTTGGCCATTTTAGCAATAGCATTGGCATCAAAGGTACTTGGGTTAAATTCGTCCGCCAATTTGGCGTATTGTTTTCGTGAAATCTTCGCGACAAGCTGAATCCACTCTGCAACGCTGGGACTTCCCATTTCTTCCATTTTTTTCCTTCCCAAATTCCACCGGGAATGGCGTACAACCCCCAGTGAATGAACAGCCCGAATTTTAGGTCTTGGAATTCCTCCAAAGCAGTGGCCTTACTTCTATTCATTTCTCGCCAACGTTCCTTCATTGTCTGTTCAGACTGCGCAATGGCTGTCTGCGTGGCAACAGAGGTTATAACAGAAAATAAACTGATAAGCAAGTAGAATCGGATCGTCATGGTTTGAATAAGTGAATAAGTTAAGTGTGTGAATTCTTTTGGATGCGTAAAAGTGCTTCCAGAAAATAATAGTCGGCATATACTAAGGGTACATCAATCTCACCTCCATGAGGAATACTGCCTACGCTATGTTTTAGCAGAAAATAGCCATTTGTGCCGGCTTGAGCCATATACCTGTCCGTACTCAATGATTGCAGAATTTTCTTTGCAGTGCTGTAAAATAAGCGTTTATGCTTTTCTTCTACATAAGTACTGAGCTCAAGCAGTGCCGAGCTGGTAATTGCAGCCGCTGATGCATCCCTTGGAATTTCTTTAAACTTGGAGGCATCATAATCCCAGTTTGGCTGATAACCTGCTTGTCCGACATGGAAATCCCAATAGGGAATAAGGTCACTGGGCAAGTGTTGATGATTGATATAATATTCCGCCATTTTGATGGCGGAATGGAGAAATTTCGTGTCTTTAGTTTCCCGATACATAACCGTAAAACCATAAAGTCCCCAAGCTTGTCCTCTTGACCAAGCCGAATTGTCGGCATAACCCTGAGCCGTTTCTCTACTCAGTACCACTCCCGTTAAAGGATCATAGTTGACCACGTGATAAGAACTATAATCTGGACGATAGTGGTTTTTGAGCGTTGTTTCAGCATGTTTTATGGCGATGGTTCTGAAAGAGCTATCGCCTGAAAGCTGTGATGCCAGAAAAAGCAGCTCCAGGTTCATCATATTATCAATAATTACCGGAAATTGATAAACCGATTGGCCATCCCACGAACTAAAACTGTTCCACGATTGGATGGCACCGACTTTTGAATTGTAGCGACTAACAAGCGATTTGGCACTTTGAATCAGTATTTTCTTATAGCACGTGTCGCCGGTTAGCCGGTATGCATTGCCATAGCTAGAATTCATCATAAATCCGATGTCATGATGATCTGTATTGTATTGATTTGCTTCTAATGAATGGGTCCATTTTTGAGCGGCTGCTTTCCACTTATTGTCTTTGGTATACTCATATAGATACCACAGACACCCTGGCCAGAAACCACCGGTCCAATCATGGATATCAGTATAGCTAGTTTTTCCGTTGGCATCGGTCGATCGTGGATAGCGATTTAGATCGGTTGCAGCGGATAACAGGAGGGTGTATTGTCGCGCTGCCCGATCGAAACTTCGTTGGACAATATCTTGCCTGTCATGGTTAAATGAAACCAGTAGCAAAGTCAATAATAAGGTGTATGGGAATAAAAACTTTTTCATCTTTAATAATTTACGGCATGCTGATTTAATCAATCCAACCTGGGTTCTGTTTCAAGTTGGGATTCATTTGGATTTCATTTGATGGTATGGGCCAGGTATACAGATGATCACCTTTATAGCTATAATCGCTGACATTGGCACCCCAAATCTGCTTTCGACCATTTCCGACCTGGAAAACCTTTTCTTTCCAAGTAGCCCATCGTAATTCATCGAAATAGTTAATACCTTCATTAGGAAATTCCACTCTTCGTTCATTGCGAATACGCTCGCGCAAGTCTTCTTGTCCTGTCACGGTAGTGGCTGTATTTGAATTTAACAAGGCAACACCCGCCCGCGCCCGTACTTCATTCACTTTTTCGACTGCCTCTGATAGCAGCCCTTGTTCGTTGAGGGCCTCGGCCCACATCAATAGCACATCTGCGTACCGCAGAATAGGAAAATCGATCGGCCCAAAATTCCGGTCTACTAGTTCAGTAACCCCTTCGGCTACAAACTTTCTATAAAAGTAAAAGAAATTGATCTGTGTGTCGCTTTGAATATCACCATCGATTGGCGCTTGCGCCCTAAAGGGCCAACGCATATGTTGTATACTTTCCACATTAGTAAAATTATAGGCACCGCGGAAGGTTGCATAAGGAGTAACTATATTCGCCTGCAAACGGGGATCACGGTTATCATAGGCTGCCTTAATGCGTTCTTCGTTACCCTGTGGTAGATAAAGCTCCATTTTTGCACCACGTAATGCAGCAGCGGCTTTTTCACTTTCGGTTAGTTTATCGCGTAAGAAAAACACCTCCCTTTCATTAACGGAAAGTTTTGTGTAGCCGGGAATAACCGCGTCCCAGCTGAATTTCGATCCATCCATATTTTCATAAAGATCCACGAGATGCGGAGAGGGCATATAATAGTTCCAACCGCGAGTGTAAGCGGAGGGCCATCCGCAGAATAGCTGGAAATTGTTTCCGTAACCAAATTCACTACGATTTTGAATTGAAAATATCATCTCTGACGACTGTTCATTGGCTTCCTTAAACAGAGCTTTGTAGTCAGCGAATAAAGTATGTCCGGCATCCTTCACCTTTTGGAAATCTGCAGCGGCCAATGCCCAATCGGTCTTGTATAGATAAATCTTTCCACGCAAGGCGTAGGCCGCTGCCTTGGTGACGTGTCCATAGTTTCCATCTCCGGTAGCGTATCGTTCCGGTAGCTGTGGTTCATTAATACAGTCGCTAAGATCAGCTAAAACCTGATCCCATACCTCTTCTTCGGTATTTCTTGGCTTAACCGCTTCTGTTGCCGTGAAAGGTTCCAAATAGATAGGCACCCCCTTATATACTTGATTTAATCGGAAATAGAAGTAGGCCCTCAAAAATTTACATTCAGCAATATACCTTGCCTTCTTTTCCGTACTAGATGGTGACTTCTGCGGAATGTTCTTTATGCCATCATTGGCCCGTTGGATGCCTTCATACATCATCTGCCAGATATTTAAGAACAAAGGATCGCCGGCAGTAATCGTACCTGTTAACAAGGGCTCATCCCAACGTCCTTGTCCTGTAAATGAGAATCTGTCCATCTGATACAGTTCATAGGGCGAAACGAGTCCGCTATGCCCCATTTTTAATCGTAACGCATTATAGACGCCGGCGACACCTAAATCGGTTAGGTTATCCGTAGTCCACATCGTGGTGCTGGAAACAGAAGAATAGGGGGAAGTATCCAATAGGTCTTTTTTGCAACTACAAAGAGCGCTAATCATTAATATCGCGAATATTTTTTTCATGATCATCTGAGTTTAAAAGGTTAGATTTATGCCTAATGAATATTGACGCATGGTGGGGTAATTTGAGTCGGGCCCAACTTCAGGATCCAAACCCGGAAATTTGGTGAACGTTAACAAATTCTCGCCAGCTAAGTAAACCCGAAGCTTGGAGATGGAAAATCGGTTAGCAAAATTACTCGGTATGGTATAACCGATCTGTAAATTTCTAAGTTTGACAAAGGATGCATCATAGAAATAGAAATTACTGGTTCGGCCGTTTTGTGCATCGGTGACTCCCTTTAGGCGCGGATAATGTCCTTGGATATTGTTAGCCGGATCATTGGGATTTGTTTCGTTGTAATAGTAATGATTGTCAGCCACTAAAAGTGGAACTGATTTACCTTGTGCTACGATCGATTGGTTTAAATAAATCGTATTCCAATAATAAGACATTCCCGTGGCCGCCGACCAAATCATAGAAAAGTCGAATCCTTTATAAGCCATGTTAACGCTTAAACCGAAATTGTAAGCGGGTGTGGCACGTTTGTTCATAAACTGTTGATCGTAGACATTGCCATATATACCATCACCATTTAAATCCGCATAGATCAAATCGCCATACCAGATCTTAGTAAGATCAATACCATCTGCCGGCTGGAAGCTGTAACCGGCCGCAACCATCTGCTTTAACCATTCCATGTCCTCCGGTGTGCGGATCATGCCATCATGCGGTCCACCGTTTATGTTGACAGAACCGTCGGCCAAAAAATGGTCACCCGTACCTTGATAGATATTGTACAGGTAAAACTCGTTAATAGCATGCCCCTCCAAAATTCGTGTGTTGCTTCCATTTGAAACCTGGCCAATGTTGGATTGATAAACACGGTTTCCCGTGGCATCAGTTATGAAGCCCTCCTGCAAGCGTCCTTTGTATTTTTCAACCCGATTGGTGTTGTATGCAAAATTGCCGGAAATTGAATATTGGAAATCGTTAGCTTTTCCCTGATATCCCAAGCTCAATTCGACCCCCTTTTTGCTTACCTCAGCAATATTCATTGTCGCTGCTGCCGCAGTGCCGGTAGTTGCGGGAATATTTGGAACGAAGAGGATTCCGTCCGTATACCCCCGGTAAAAATCAACTTCGAAATTAAGCTTCCCTTTCCACGTGATACCGGAGATGCCAAGATTGGTTGTCGTGGTTGTTTCCCAATGGAGTAAATCGTTACCAAGTTTCGTCTGCGCCAAGCCTCGTACCGCTTGATTGTTAAAAGAATAGGGAACGGTACCATATGTCGGCAAATGGTCATAATTGCCGGAAGCATTATTGCCGGTTCGGCCCCAAGAGGCGCGAATGCGAAGATCATCGATAAAGGATTTAATAGACGACATAAAGCGCTCTTCGGAAATCCGCCAACCAGCAGAAAATGCAGGGAACAAGCCCCAGCGACGCGCGGCTCCAAAGCGCGACGAGCCGTCATAGCGTATGACTACTTCTCCAAGATAGCGCTGGTTAAAAGCATAATTGAGACGACCGAATACCGATCGCAAACCATAATCTGTTTCATCTCCGTTAATGCCAGTCATGGTTGTGCCTGAATTTAATGTCGTTAAATCAGGATGTATCAAGCCTAATTTAGCAGCATCAAAATTATATTGGTTATAATATTGTTCGTTGTACCCCAATATCGCACCAAAGTCGTGTTTTCCAAGGGTGTTGTTGTAACGTAAAACGTTATCGATTATCACATTATAGCTTTTGTACAAAGAATATCGGGTTGTCATTTGTGCTGGAGTTTGTGCAGCTGTACTTAGCTGATTGGTTGCAAAATTCCATTTCTCATAGGGGATAGGGTGGGTGTTATTCTCTGTATACGAATTGTCGTAGTGAACTTTTGTTTCAAATGTTAAGCCTTTTACCAAGTCCAATTTTGCAAAGATTGTGCTATTAATGCGGTTCACCTGGTTTTTTCCCCCTTGGCTGTTTAAGAAGGCTAATGCATTGTTGGCCGTTGCCGACTCCTCGGCTGCGGCAGGGAATCCATAAACACCGCGGTAGCTAGGGTATACACCTGGAACCGTTTGCGTTAAGTAAGAATATGCCGTTGCAACGTCAACGACACTGGTATTCTGGATGTCACCGAAAGTTTGGGTGCCCACCGTCAGAAATTTGGCTACTTTAGCTTGGAGGTTAACGCGCAGCCGAATATTGTCGGCGCTGGTTAAGGGCATTGTTCCGGGATTATCAAAATAACCAACGGAGAAAAGATATTGCGTGTTTTCTGTTCCACCGTTCAAAGCAAGGTTATGATTTTGCAATAACTTCCGTTCTCCGAAAAGTTCTTTTCCCCAATTTGTATTAGGATAAGCGACATAATTGGGAATACCGTGTTCGGTTAAACCATTCGGATCTTTCGCCGCTGTCTCCCATTTATCGATTGTTGCGTCCGTATATATAGCAGCTTGTCCAAGATTCATAAAACCTTCATTTACCAGTCGCATATGCTGGTGTAGTCAGTGACAAATTCGGGCACATTGTTAGGCCTAAGCAAGGAAGTCATGCCGGTATAGGATACGCTTGTTTTTCCCTTTGTGCCCTTCTTAGTTGTAATCAAAATAACACCATTTGAACCTAGCGATCCATAAATAGCTGCGCTCGCTGCATCCTTCAAAACGGAAATTGCCTCCACATCATTTGGGTTGACGGCATCCATAGAACCTACAATACCATCGATAACCACTAAAGGGGAAGTGCCGTTTAAGGTTCCTGTTCCACGTACTAAAATGTTGGACCCATCCGCTCCGGGTTTTCCGGTGCTCGCTTGCACATTGACCCCTGCTGCAAGGCCCGCCAAAGAAGAAGATAAAGTGGAAGTAGAACGGTTCTCTATAGATGACGCATTAATCGTAGCAACAGACCCAATGACATTCTCCTTTTTTTGCGTTCCATAGCCCACTATCACCACTTCGTTCAGATCGTTAATCAGTGGTTTCATGGAGATTGTTAGCGTAGCTTGGCCATTTAGGTTGATCTCCTGAGCTTCGTATCCTAAAAATTGCACTAAAAGAATTCCTGTACGGAGATTAATCTTGCATTGGAAATGGCCTTCGTCATCGGTTGTAATTGTTTCGCCACTGCTTTTGTTTTTTATCGTGACACCTGCTAAGGGTTTGTCCTGTTCGTCTACTACAATTCCCGTCAGTAATTCTTCTTGTTGTGATATAACGGATACTTTTCTTTGCAATAGGATTGTCTTACCGCGGATGTTATAGTCTAAGGACTGATTAGCAAAACAGGCGTCGAGTACTTCTCTGATATCTTTGTTTCGCATATCTACCGTAATAGGTTGCAACTCTTGTGCAACACGATTATTATAGAGAAAATCGTAATCTGCCTGTTGCCTGATCTTTGCGACGATCTCTTTTAGTGTTGCATTTTTAGCCTTAAGGGTGATTTTCTGTGCAAAGCTGGATGCATGCACCTGCAACATGGTTAGTACAACTAGCAATGCGGTCAGTTTCATTTTTAACAAGATGTGACGGAAACAATACGGTATCATACCGAATGACGTTTCGATAAAATTTTTATACATTTGATTGTTGGGTTTAAAATTGTTTAGAAGCAATGAATTTATTTACCTAACTGTAGCCTGTGCTACTGAGCCGGAAATGCGCCAACATTTCCGGTTTCTTTTTTCTCCTTTCTTTATTTGGTAACGTTGCCTTATTTCATTATTTGTACTCGTTGTTATCCATCACAATAAGCTTTCTTCCCTGAAGTTTAAACCGAATGTTGCCGAGTGTCGTCAAATCACGGAGAATATCTTGTAGGTTGGCATTGCGAGAAAAGGTCCCTCCGTAACGATCGGTGTTGTCAGTTTGTTGATAGCTTACTTCCACATCATACCAACGTTCAATTACGGGCATAATTTGTTGGATACTTTGATTATCAAATATAAAGTAGCCGTTTTTCCAAGAAATAATATCTGCTGGATTTACTGTACGTACCTGCATATTTCCGCGATTCTTTTGGACGACTGCTTGCTGGTTTGGATATAGTTGTTTAGTGTTTGCTGATGTAGGTTCTTTCACCACTACACTCCCAGATAGCAAGGTAGTTTGGACAAGGGACTCTTCTGGGTACGCTTTAATATTGAAACTGGTGCCCAGCACTTGCACGGTGCTGCCCTCACTTCGGACAACGAAAGGCTGTTGAGTCCGTTTAGCAACTTCGAAATAGGCCTCGCCCGCTAGTGTGATAACTCTTTCTTTCAGATTGGCGAATGAACTGGGAAAACTGAGCGTTGAACCAGCATTAAGCCACACCTTCGTACCATCTGCTAATTCCAATTGATATTCACCACCTTTTGGGACATGAAGTGTGTTAATTATATTTGCATCTTGCTTTGTCTTTTGGTCCTTTGCTTTATATACTACACGCCCTTCGTCTTTTGTAATTAAGGCTTCCTCGTTGGCTATTGTACCGTTTTGGGTGTCGTCTAATTGAATGGTGCTACCGTCGGCAAGTGTCAGAGTTGCCTTATTTTTTCCAGGAACTATAGGAGATTCACTTGCTTTCGCTATATGCCGCGTTGATTGTTTCATTGGTTTTAAAAGATGGATATAAGAACCGATTAGTAAAACACCGACAATGGCGGCTGCCGCATAGTACCACAATTTCTTAACTGTTCGCGTGTTTCCTGAAGATGAAAGTGCGGTGGTTTCTTTAATACGTTCGAAAATGGATTCTTTTATGTCGTTCTCAATACCGAACTTTTCATCCCATGGCTTATCGTCTAGCCGAAACTCCTGCCAATACTCTCGTAAACGTTGCTTTTCCTCGGCGCTACACAGTCCTTTGGTATATTTTTTATAGAGTGCAATAAAATCTTCTCGATTCATAAGATTAACTGGTTATTATGGTAGTGACAAAAAATTAAAGACACACACATAAAAATTTTATTTTTTTTGAGAATGTGTTTTATTTGCAGAAACCAATTATGTCAAGCAGCAAACTAACCGACCTTGAATTATGGCTCGCGGTAAAGCGAAGCGATCAACGAGCATTTAGTTTTTTGTACGATCGATATTGGTCAAAAATCTATACGACTTCTTATAGCTATCTGCGCGATAAAGAATTAGCTGCAAATGTAGTACACGATGTGTTTACTTCGCTTTGGTTACGAAGAGACGCGTTGATGATCCAATCATTTGAAGCGTACGTAACGAGAGCTACCAAATACATTATCTTCCGGAATTTGTCCCAGCTTCGAAAAAATTTAATGGAATATGAGGACGATTTAGAACGAAAGTTGAAAGATGATACAACTAACAGGGGAGAAGAAAGGCTAGTACAAGACGAATCGATGCAACTTGTTCAATATTACTTATCGGCACTACCCGCTCGATGTCAGGAGATCTTTTCGATGAGCCGATTTGACCAGTTGTCTAATGAGGAGATTGCCCAACAGCTCGGAATTTCAAAAAGAACGGTAGAAAATCAACTCACCTATGCTTTGAAACATTTAAGAATGCATTTAAAAGAATTAAGTATTATCTGCTTGTTTTTGTTGGTATCTTAATACAGCTTGTTCATTTATTCGTTATGAAGTGTGGGAATTTTTTAAATGTTGACGGAATTCATTCCATGCTTGCTGATAAGCTTTGCCACCACCCCGAGTGCTTCTCATATAGCTATTTCCTATTTGAACACTTACTAGGAGAAAAAGAAGAACAATTGCTAGTATAATGGTCACTGGTAGTATATGACTAAACATCCAACTAAATACCTGCTTTTGAATAAAATACTCAGGAAAGAGAAGGTTTGTCAAGTATATTCCCCCGATAACGAGACCTATCAACAGGGCTATGGATACCGTGATTGATTTCCACAGCTTGCCTTTTTTCAGAACGGCTGAATAGCTATTCGTATGACTCCATTTTTCCAGCTCAACCAATTGTTCATCTAAATTATCTTCAATTTTTTTTACCGGAATTTGATGTTGATCAATCCATTGATGACAATAAAGTAATTGTTCTTTGAGGTGCGCCACGTGCTGTAGCGAACTTCCTAAACTATGTAAAAAACCCATAATCTCAATTCTCAAATTTAATAACCCGTCCTATAGTATAGTTAGCTCTTTGCATGTCTTTTGGGTAAGCAATAAGCACATCTTCTTGTACAATTTCTTCCATTAGATGTTTAATAACGCGCTCTTGGCTAGCTCCGAAATTCCCGATTGATAGTTCACTTTGCCTATTATCCATATTATCTTCTACTAGGGTGTTACTTCTGACAATAAAGATGGAATCACCTTCAATCTTCATGACCTTAACCAATCCGATTCCATTTATACTTTGCTCATCTGCGGTATTAATAAAAGATACACGTA
This sequence comes from Olivibacter sp. 47, assembly GCF_030372825.1. NCBI lineage: Bacteria > Pseudomonadati > Bacteroidota > Sphingobacteriia > Sphingobacteriales > Sphingobacteriaceae > Olivibacter > Olivibacter sp. 47. Next base: position 900,269 of record NZ_JAUCNR010000001.1, on the reverse strand, counting down.
AAATATCTCCCTGTTTTAACTGCCTTAAACGATTGTACAACGTTTCTTTCCGAGTGGCAGCTTCCGCTGATTTTTTTGCATTTATCTTTGGCATTACAACCGATAGGACAGCAATAGCGATTAAGAAAATGATTGTATTTCTGAAGAAGCCAATTTGAAAAGGGACAGCCTCCTTTAGTACTTCAGCCTCCTTTTTTATAAGGTCACTCCAATCTGCTTTTAGAATTTCCTTTCCTTGAATCGTATAAAGCCGACTTTTCTTAACACTCGCTGGGAACCAAGGTCCCAACCAAGAGATATAATGTTGGCTAATTGCCAATACGAAGGACTCTTCAACTTGCGCGTTCTTGAGCTTTCCCTGAATGTTTTTTTGGATAAGTTGTTTTTCGTTAATGGAGTAAATAAAAATCATGTGTGAAAATTTGTAATAGGTAAGGCTGTTGTCAAAAATTAAGCCATGGTTCATTTAATGGTGTTCTTTCCGTACTAATGTTGTTGTAAATTTTTGGGAGACAGGGCTTAGCTAGCATTGTTTTATAATTTCTTGTCACTGACAAGTGGCATGACAAATGGTCGTATTTTTTCTTTCGCACTATTTTGTGAGCGATGCTTGCATTTCCAATGTGGAAGCTGTTTTTATATTGACTCACTATATATATAGCAAACTTTCTTTTGTAATCGTTTGTTATACAGCAAAACCAATAGCTTTCTCAGAAGTATGTAGGATGGGAAAGTAATATTTAAATTATGAAAATGTCTGATGCATTTTGCACACGAGTTAAGTGGTATCACTTGTTTTCTCATCAAGTCTATTGAAATGGAAGTTAATCTAGATAGAAAATTGATCGATGAACTTATTGTCAAAGGGTATACTGTATTGGTTTCTTCAATGCACTCAACTGGGAATTATTGCCTATTGACGCCAAAAAAGTGGGACTTGGAGGCAATTAACAGTAATCAATTTGCTGCCTTGGGAGAAGAAGAGATTATTTTGCTGGATGACCTGCTACTTTTTAATTGTGATGAATTTAATGGTTATAAGGTAGTTAACTAAATAGCACCCATCGAAAACTACAGGTGAAACAATTAAAATGGTCTCTATGTTTTATAGTAAACTATTTACCCATGGATTCCTTTGATATTACGGTGGCCGGCAAGGTCTATCTGATAAAACCCGCACTTAACAGTTCGGAGCTGTCTTTCACAACCGATGTCGATAATAGTGAAGTACTATTCAAGGACAGTGGGGATGGCATTATTGCTATTACAACCAATGCGGATATTGAAGTAAAGCTTTTGGAAAAGATTGCCAAAGAGATAGAAAAACAGATAAGCTAAGCCTACTAAAAAATCCCTCAACAGGCGATGAGGGATTTTACAACTATGCTACTAAAACGAGACGAAAAACACTCGTCTATTTAATAACAGATCCTATAGCTCATTGTTCTGAGAAACATAAATAACTAACGAAGTTGTTGAATTTCAAATTTGTATTGATTTGTTAAAAAAAAAACAAATAATATGTCCAATCGCGAATACTCAATTGTCATAGGGGTATAAAAACAAAATATATCATGGAACAGAGAATTAATTTTCAGACTAAAGGACAGAATGCATTAAAGGCTTTATTCGGTGTTGGTGCCTATTTGAAAAAATCGTCAATTGAAAAAAATCTTCAAGAATTGGTACATTTTAGAATATCACAGATAAATAAATGTGCCTATTGCTTGGATATGCATTCCAAGGAACTTCGAGCCGCAGGCGAAACAGAGCAGCGTCTGTATGGTTTAAGTGCATGGCGAGAAACATCTTATTTTTCTGCACGCGAAAGGGCTGCTTTGGCTTGGGCAGAAGCGGTCAATCATTGCGATGTGCCTGATAACATCTACCAAGAAGCAAAGGCCCATTTTTCTGATGAGGAGCTTGTGGACTTAACTTTAACCGTTGGCGCAATCAATGTATGGAATCGACTTAATATTGCTTTTCATACGGTGCCTGGTGACTATAAAGTAGGTCAATTTGGATAAGCGGTTTTTTAGACGCGGTTTCTAAAAAGGTTGCCCGGAAGGAAGGGCAACCTTTATTGTATCGTAGAAAGTAGGAAATGAAGCAATTAATCGACCAATGTTTTTTTAATTATGACCGCCGCCTGAAGTATAGCCGTTTTAATTGCAGGTACATGAGCTATCGGATTTAGTAAGCCGTAGTCGTGAATCAGTCCATTATAACGTGTAAATTTCCCTTTCGGTTTCTGTAATACCTGAATAATCTACTTCTACCGATTTCTGCGCGCCAACAATACCTGACGCGCTTCTTCCGCACCTAACTGCTCAATTGGTTTGCCATCACCCGCGTTCAATTCTTTTAAGAACCCCCGTATTTCCTTAAAAATAGAGGGATCATTCGCTGCCTTTACAGGAGGATTTGTCTGTGCCATACTTTAAGTGTTGGTGTTAAACTCATGAATGTTAACGCTTGGTTTGTTAATCGTTTTTTTCATATTTTTTTATTTTGCAATTACTCCTAATGCCTGAACCAAAGGCATTGTGATTTGATTTGAAGTTGACGTAAAGGGATAAATTGACCTATACTTTTGTACTTCTTCTCTTTTGAAAGATTAACGGAACCGTAAGTGCTTGCGAGGTTATTTGAAAAAAATATTTTTATAAAGACTATAAGATTAGTAGTATTTTTTTATTATTGTAAAAAAAACGAATGACAAGAGCGTGCGTACCGACTTGTGGGATGCGCGTTAATCATTACTAAAATAAAGGCTTTTCAATTGGCGTTGCAAGCCTGCGTTGTAACTAAATTCAATCATTATGCGCTATTTCGTAGACTTCAGATCTGTTTTATTCCTGTTTCTTTTGGTTATTTTCTGCAATTCATCCGGAATTGCGAGGCAAGAAAAAGAACAACCAAATATTTTATTCATCGCTGTCGACGATCTGAACAATCATGAAGGAACCTATGGACAAACGTATGTGAAGACGCCCAACATCGATCGCCTAGCGCTTGAAGGAATCCAATTCAACAAGGCTTACAATCAATACCCACTTTGTAGCCCCAGTCGAAGTTCACTACTAACCGGTCATACACCGGACGTAACCAAGGTATACGAACTTAAAACCCACTTCCGTGAGACTTTACCGAATGTCATAACCCTGCCACAACTTTTTAAAAATAGCGGTTACTTCACTGCGCGAGTCGGAAAAATTTATCACTATGGTGTACCCTCCCAGATCGGTACGAACGGTTTGGACGACTCAATTTCATGGGACATACGTATCAATCCGAAGGGACGTGATAAAGCGGAAGAATCAGCAGTTATAAATTTGACGCCGGACCGGCCCTTGGGGTCTGCCCTGTCTTATTTCAATGCCCAAGGTACGGATGAGGAGCAGACGGACGGACTAATCGCAACTGAAGCAATCAAATTGTTGATGCAAAGCAAAAGCAAAAGAAAACCATTCTTCTTAGCTGTTGGTTTTTTTAGACCGCATACACCTTATGTAGCACCTAAAAAATATTTTGATCTATATCCACTCCAGACGGTTCCGTTGCCGAAGCAATTGCCGAATGATTTAGATGATATACCGGAGGATGCTTTGTTTACAAAATCCGCGCATTGGGGATTGAGTGAGGAAAAGCAAAGAGAAGCACTTCGGGCTTATTACGCTTCTATCTCTTTTATGGATGCACAGCTGGGCAGAGTACTAAATGCGCTGGACGAATTGGATCTTACAAAAAACACCATTATAGTCTTCTGGAGTGATCACGGTTACAATGTCGGGCATCACGGGCAGTGGATGAAACAGAGCCTTTTTGAGACATCCGCGCGCGTGCCATTGATCTTTCGCGTGCCAAGGATTAGTGGCGGCAAACGTTCCGATCGTACAGTGGAACTACTCGATATTTATCCTACGCTCGCCGAATTAGCCGATATCCCCGCTCCGAAAGACTTGGAGGGGGAAAGTTTAGTGCCACTCCTTCATAATCCGAAAGCCCGATGGTCCAAGGCCGCTTATACTCAGGTAAAAAGGCCAAATGGAGTAGTCGGACGAAGCGTTCGTACGGAGCGATGGCGATATACCGAATGGGATGCCGGTAAAGCAGGAGCCGAGCTTTATGATCATGAAACGGACGCCAACGAGTTCTATAATTTGACAGATGATCCCGCTTATGAGAAAATAAAGCGGGAGCTGATTATAGCGCTAAAAAAGCGATTCCCTCCCGGTGAGTAATCTCTAATATCTGTGTGCTTAAGTTTTGGCGTAGCGAATTAATATAGGCTTGAATAATCACTATTTGTCGAAGAGTTAATCATCGTCATTATTTTGCTTTTTTACGACTTGGCTTTAGAAGTTCCCGATTCTTGATATATACGTGTTTGATTTTAGAATTTTCGACATTCTTTTCTTCGATTTCGAAATGTCGACTAAGTGATTTAAAGAAGGGTGTCAGTTTGCTAAACCCGTATATACGAGGATCAAAATCGGGTTTCCTTTTGTTCAGCAAGGCACCAAGTTCAGCGAGTGATGCCCATCCGCTTTCATCGGCAACGTCATCAATCGTGTTCTTTATTAATTTAAGAAAATTATGGCTGATGCTTTCTGCGTCCGCACTCCGAAGAGATTCCCGCTCGGTAGGTTCCTTTTCTTTATTTAGCGCTTGTGTTCCACTGCCTGTAGACTCGCGGCTATTATATAGAATCTCAATATAAATGAATTTATCGCAAGCAGCAATAAATGGTTTAGGTGTTTTCTTTTGACCTATGCCTAATACAAGCTTTCCCGACTCTCTGAGTCGAATGGCAAGTCTTGTAAAATCGCTATCGCTGGAGACAATGCAAAAACCATCCACTTTTTGGGTATGGAGTATATCCATTGCATCTATTATAAGTGCAGAATCGGTTGCGTTTTTCCCCGTGGTATAACTGTACTGCTGTATGGGTGTGATGGCATGAGTAAGTAATGGTTCTTTCCACCCGGCAACATAGGTGCTAGTCCAGTCGCCATAGATTCGTTTGATAGAAGGAGTGCCATGCCGCTTTACCTCATCTAAAATACCTTCTATCTTAGTACTTGAAACGTTATCTGCATCAATAAGAACGGCAATATTCAAATCTGCATTTTCTTTTTTTATACCCATTGCATCATCTTGTATGATCCATATTAAATACTTTATTGCAAAGATATCAATAAACTTTTTTAAGGGGTACTATCGATCCTGTAACGATACGCGAGTTATTCATTGTTTACCGAATAGCAATTATCAAAAATAAAACCGCATCAATTTGCATTGATGCGGTTTAAAGACAATATCATGGAGTTGTATTAAATCAACTTAACATTTACTGCATTTGGACCTTTTTGGCCTTGTTGTACTTCAAATGAAACATCATCATTTTCACGAATACGGTCTTTCAATCCGGAGCTGTGAACAAAAATTTCGCGTCCGCCATCTTGTGGAGTAATAAAACCGAATCCTTTGGTTTCATTGAAGAATTTTACTATGCCTTTTTGCATGGTGTAATAGATAAAATAAAAAAATATATTAATTGCTATAAAGATACGTATAATTTATTGATATACAAGTTTTTTTGATTTTAGTTTCGCTGTGTTCGGAGCCTGTTACAATACGTGGTTTAATATTTGTTGTCTATTCAAGGATGATCGTTGCCGTATGGCCTACGTAACGAACTTGTTAAAAATATGTTGGCCTTATTAAGCATCAAACATTGCAAACAAATTATACCCCTTAATTGTTTCATAGATAGTTTAGATCAGAAAGTATGAAGAGGACATCTGCTCCCTCATTACCGGACCGGTTCCACGAGGTTATGCTCCGAACAGTATCGCCGGATGTAGGCCACTTAGAAGTGGACAGCGAGCATCAAATTGTAAAGGTAGATAAAAAAGCTGCCGAATTATTGGGATATTCCGATGTAAATCTGGAAGGAAGTAGCTTGTGGGATGTATTGTGCGAAAAACTACCCGCCTATCATTATCAGACAATTAATATGGCCATATTGAAGCGAATGGAACATGTAGTTTATACAACGCTAAATATATCCGGTTCCAGCGTTTGTCTAAAAATAATGCCAAAGCAACAAGGACTGAGGATTACGATTTCAACTCGGATTCCATCTGATTTTTCAGGAAGAACAGAATTGTAATGATTGTTTAAAGGGCGAAAGTTCGACTTTTAGCAATTGATTATAACCGGTATCGTAGCGAAATGGAATGCCAGATAGCTTGCGCGAAAGCAGGATCATCATCTGATCCGCTAAAATACCATTGTGATGCTGACCTCTCTAAGGTTTGCACGATACCATCTAATAAGATTTTGACCGATGTATCGGTCTTCTTGATGTCTTTATTTAGTATTCTAACCTCGTAGTCTATGTTCTTGAAAGTTACCCTTAGGGGTTGGCTTTTATAAAAATATGTCTCGTCAGGTAAAATCGTATCTTCCATAAAGCAGACGCAAAAATAATTTTTTCGCGAATTTTTTCTTAATTGTTTTCAAAATCGTGTACGTAATTGACATTTTCGATGGTTAATGGAAACAAGGTCATTTTCGTAGTTTTCTATTAAAAACGATTTTACGTAAAAGATGAAAGCCGTTTGTGAACTTGCCGCTTGCTTTCAGTATAGGTAAACTGAGTACTGCGAGTAACGAAATCGCCGCAGACGTCCCCAAAGCTCCCCCATATCCGTTAAAAAAACTACTCGTATTGAGATAAACCGTGCAAAAGACAAGTCCGGCAGCACCGATCAAAAAATAATTTGAAACAAGACGTGCGGATACCATACCAATAAAGGACGAACCGATAAAAACCACAGGAATATTCGTCGTGAGGTATGGGGATAAAAGCTTGGGAAATAAAAAGAAGAAGATCGCAATAGTTAAAGATAAAAAGGCTGATGAGCGGACAGGACCTTGCTTTAGATGCTCGTTGACATAGAAAGTGCTAATTGCGGCAGCAAAGCTTACAATGAATAAAATCAGTACAGACATCAGAAAATAAGAAAAAAAATCAAAGATGTAATGGTTACACCGGCAAATGCGAGAACACCTAACTTGCCACCAAGACCTGAAAAAAGGCTCTTGGAGAGAATCATCAACATGCCCGTGAAGATACTGGCGGCTAATATGAAAAGCATACTTGATGCCACCTTGGTACTTGACATCCCGATAAAGGCTCCGCAATAAAAAGCGGGCGGAAGCTGTTTTAAATAATGTGAACGCTTATTTAAATTCGGAAGAAAGGAGGCACTTGTTCCTACCATGCCCGCCGCCATGACAGGCCCTAAATGTAGTATGTTATTTATATAATAGGAACATAAAGCACCAACAGGAATCCAGAGAGCAACGAAAACGTGCTCATAAGTATGTTCTTCGTGGTGGAGAGGTGCCCTAAGATACGTTATGGTGAGCGCGATGGAAATGAAGATAACAAAAATCGGAATGAAAGTAGTACGCTGATGCTCTAAAAGAATAGCAATAAGAAATAAGCTTTGGATAATTAATAAAAAGAGTACAAAAGATATGCGGATCGTTTTCTTCCAGTTCATTAATGTTTTTTTGCGGGTGCAAAATTAAAACTAAAAATGAAAGAAGATGCCTAAAAAGATATTTTCTTCGCGTGTCGAGCGACACTTTTTTAGACATCTTCTTTATCACCGCATATATACTGGATGTTTATTTGGAAATCGGTAAATGGGTGGTAATCGCGATTCGATTCCAAGCATTGATCGTAACAATAGCCATGATTAACTGTGATAAGTAATGCTCGTCAAATAGGTTGGCGGCTTGCTCATATACTTCATTAGATACGCCTCCCTGATGGATAAGTGTCATTTGTTCTGTCAGGGCCAATATAGCCTTTTCCTCTTCATCAAATAGATCGGTTTCACGCCAAGCACTAAGCAAAAACAAACGCTGTGCTGTTTCACCACCTTTTATGGCATCTTTTGTATGCATATCCAAACAAAAGGCACAACCGTTTATCTGCGAAGCCCGCACTTTTAGCAACTCCTTATGCGATTTCTTCAATGAAGTTCCCTGTAAATATTTTTCCAATCCAAACATAGCTGAATAAGCGGCCGGTTCTACAGCCTGCACATTGACTCTCGTTTTCATAATCTTACAATTTGTATTTCTTTAGGGATTCAAAGGTCGGGAAGAAGGTGGAGATAAATCTTAAACTGGTTTAAGAACGTATTTTAGCTCTGAGTTCACTAAGGTATTCAGGTGTAAAGCCAAGGTAGGATGCCAATAAGTACTGCGGGATTCGCTGGATGAAGGAAGGATAATTCGTACTAAAATGCCGGTACAATTCTTCTTTGGAGAAGTCATATAGGTATTTCATGCGCATTTGAGAAGCTGCAAAAGCATGCTGAAAAGTTAGACGGAAATATTTTTCCATAATCGGAAATCGATCAAGTAGTTTATCTTGCACGATACGGTCGATAATCAAGACTTCTGTTTTTTCTACCGCTTGAATAAAAAAAGACGTCGCTGCCTGATGTTGAAAAGCCATATAATCGCTTATCCACCAATTTTCGATGGCAAACTGTGTTGTCTGTTCAACTCCTTTTTCATTAACAAAGTACATTCGTAAACAACCCTTTATCACAAAATAATTGGATTTACATATTTGACCTTCAGTTAATAGAAAATCTTTCTTTTGTAAACTTCTGCCGCTAAAATAAGGAATCACGTCAAGAAAGTCTTCTGCAGATATTTTAATGAATTTTCGTAAATGATGAAGTAGTTCTTGCGCCATATATACAGCTATTTAAAATACTAAGATAAAATTTTATATGGTTATCGGTTTCGTTTTTTACGAAAGTGCTCTTTTCCTTGACGGAAGGAACCAAACCAAAGAACGAATTGATGAATCCATTCTGGACATTTTTACTATTCAATCGAAGGTGAAGAGGTCATAATTTATTACAAAAAAAAGCCGCAGTTGCTAAACTGCGGCTTTCGTACCTAGGGCGGGAATCGAACCCGCACTCGCTTTAAGGCGAACAGGATTTTAAGTCCTGCGTGTCTACCAGTTCCACCACCTAGGCAGCTATACTAGCTTTTAAAATTAAAATCCTTTCTCGAGAGAAAGGATTCGGAGCGAAAGACGAGGTTCGAACTCGCGACCTCAACCTTGGCAAGGTTGCGCTCTACCAACTGAGCTACTTTCGCTTGTTTCGATCTTTTTGAGACCGTTTTTCCGTTTTGGTGATGCAAATATAGGCAGTTTTCAATTTCTGGCAAATTATTTTTTAAAAAAAATGTAAAGTATTTTATAAGTTATTGTTAGTCAGTATATCAAAATAAAAGTACGTTTTCATAGCCTTTGGACAGTGCGTACTGAGCCAACTTATTTCTTCGTTTATAAGGGTCTGATTCTTTCAAATGCGCTGCTTTTTTTTCTAACAATCCACGCAACTTATCATAATATGCTTGTTGGTTGATTTGGTTCAAAGCATTGTGAATAAGTCGCTGTGAAATTTGATGCAATTTTAGTCCCTGTCTGATTTTTATCTTACCCCAACTTTTGATCGTAAACTTTCCCGAAGCATAGGCTAAAGCAAAGCGTTCTTCGTTTAAGAAATTTTCGGTAATAAGGTCAGAAATAATTTCTTCAACATCCACTGGATGAAGCCCCCAGCTGTAAAGCTTATCACGCATTTCTTGTTGGCTCCTTTCTTGATAGGCACAGTAGCTTTCCGCTTTTGATTTGGCCTGTTGTCTTGTCAGCTTTTTTTGTTTTATCTCTTTCTCGTAGTCCATACTTCTAAAGTCGTAAAAAATTGCCGTATTCCTAAAAAATACTCAATTTTGGACCTGCAAAGGTAAATGGTTAGAAAAAGGTTCTAAAACCACTGCTTATTCAAAGAAAGACGGCTTTCTTTTGGCCTTTCCAAATATCCAGATATAGCATGAAATGAGCAATAAGATTTATACTGTACAAGATATAGCAACTATTGTTGCAGTAGCTTCCGAATTAATTGATCCTTCAGCCATTGTTTATACGCTAGCCTATGATAGTCGCAAAATAACGGATGCGAAACACGCTCTTTTTTTTGCGCTGCCTGGAAGGAGAGACGGACATCAATATGTGCAAGAGGCCTACCGTGCAGGTGTCAGGAATTTTGTTGTCAGGCCAGAAGCTGTTAACATTACCGATTACCTTAATTGCAATTGGCTTTTTGCGCAGGATACACTGCATGCATTACAACAGTTGGCTACCTACCATCGGAAGCAATTTGCATATCCTGTAATTGCGATTACAGGAAGTAATGGCAAAACTATCGTAAAGGAATGGCTTTATCAATTACTATCTCCGGAATACCACATTGTTCGGAGCCCAAAAAGTTATAACTCACAGCTTGGTGTACCTTTATCACTCTGGCAAATGGATGGACAACATAATTTAGCCATTATTGAAGCCGGTATTAGTAAAGTAGGTGAAATGGAAGCCATTGAAAGAATGGTGAAGCCAACAATTGGTATATTAACAAACATCGGCCATGCTCATGATGATGGTTTTGCTTCCACTAAAGAAAAGACCATTGAAAAGTTAAAGCTTTTTAAAGATGCTGATAAAATCGTTTATAACCCGATATTCGTAGATTCAGCAATAGAGGTACCTGGTCGACATCATTTTACATGGAGAATCGGCAAAGGCGCTCAGCTGGAGGTAACGGCTTCTCTCAAGGAAAACGGATCGCAATACGTGTTAGAAGCAACGTACCTTCAACAGTCTTATGTGCTAACTGTGCCATTCGTGGATAAGGCTTCTATAGAAAATCTCGTTTGTTGCTGGGCCCTTATGTTAGCAATAGGTTATGAAGCGATGGTTATCGTTGATCGTGTGAAACGTCTCCTTCCTGTAAGTATGCGTTTAGAACTTAAAAAGGGCATTAATAACAACTCGATTATCGATGATTCGTATAGCAACGATCTGTCATCTTTACTGATCGCTTTAGACTTTCTGAAACAACAGCAACAACATTCACGTAAAATGCTGATACTTTCCGATTTACCGACAGTAGGGCAAAATCAAACGGCACTTTATACAAAAGTAGCCTCCATGCTCGAAGGCAAAGGACTTGATCGATTGATTGGCGTAGGAAAACACCTTCGTCAAAATGCAGCATTATTTCGTATGGATACCCAATTCTTTGATACAACGGAACAATTGCTGACAAATATACCTAAGCTTGAGATTCGAGATAGTACAATACTCATTAAAGGCAGTCGGGTTTTCGGCTTTGAAAACATCAGTAAAGCGCTTACGCTACAAACGCACGAAACTACGTTGGAAATTAATCTAAATGCGCTGGAGCACAATTTGAATGTTTATAAATCATTGTTGCAGCAAGGCACTAAATTGATGGTAATGGTAAAAGCTTTTTCCTATGGGAGTGGAAGTTTTGAAATTGCTAATTTGTTACAATTTAATAAAGTGGATTACCTAACGGTTGCTTATGCCGATGAAGGGATTGCTCTTCGAAAAAGTGGTATCACGCTTCCTATCGTAGTAATGAGCCCCGGAGAGGATACTTTCGAACAAATGATTGAGTATCGTCTTGAACCGGAGATATATAGCTTTTCTGAACTCGAAGCTTTTATCAGCAAGTTGCCTTCAGAAAAGATGGAAGCCTATCCGATACACATTAAGGTGGATACAGGTATGCATCGATTAGGCTTTGAACCGGACGATGTGGATCGATTATTGGCCAAATTGAAAAGAACCGATAAAATAGTCGTAAAAAGTGTATTTTCGCACTTGGCGGCAAGCGGGATCCGGGAACACGATAACTTTACATCAGAACAGATACGGTTATTTGATGTTTTTACGCAAGATTTAACGCGTGGCTTAGGTTATCATTTTATTAGGCATATAGCTAATACATCTGCTATTTCCCGCTTTCCGCAAGCACAATTTGATATGGTTCGTTTGGGCATCGGGCTATATGGTGTCTCAGCAGATGAATATCGTTCTTTGCCATTGCAGTCGGTAACTCGCCTCCGTACGGGGATTACCCAAGTTAAGTATATAAAGGCTGGAGATACAGTGGGTTATAATAGGAACGGGCGTTTAAGCGGCGACGGCACCATTGCTACGGTAAAGATCGGTTATGCCGATGGATACAGTCGAAGGTTTGGCAATGGCGTTGGAAAGATGCTTATAAAAGGAATGCTTGTACCCACTGTTGGAGATATTTGTATGGATATGTGTATGTTGGATGTTACAGGGATTGATGTTAGGGAAGGAGAGGAGGTTTTGGTAATGGGAGAGGAACTTTCTCCAGAAACATTGGCAAAAGCGATCGGGACTATCCCATACGAAATCCTAACAAGTATTTCACAACGCGTAAGACGCATTTATTACTTTGAATAAATTTAATCTACCCCATAAAATGTCGAATAGAACATTGTTGAGATTGTTATTAAACTACCTAATCAAAGGAGTTTTGTTTTTGGTGCCTTTAGCAGGTGCCTTACTATTGATCTTTTGGATCGTAGCAACAATTGATTCCGCTTTAAATCTAAGTTGGCTGATACGCGACGAAACAGGACAACCGCTGTATATACCGGGCTTAGGTATTGTCATAATGATCCTGATATTAATTCTTGCCGGTGTGATCGTTACCAATTTTATTACCGAGCCAATCTATAATCGATTGTATAAATTGTTAAACCGAGTACCGCTATTCAGTACATTGTATTCGTCGATTAAAGATTTTACAGAGGCATTTGTTGGGGATGAGAAAAAATTTAACGAGCCGGTTCTGGTAGAAGTGAATGAAACGGGACTCAAGAAAATCGGCTTTCTTACGCAGCACGATCTTCGTAAAATACACTTGCCGGAAGATGTTATTGTTTATTTTCCGTATTCCTACTCTTTTGCCGGGCAAGTTTGTGTGGTAAAGGCAAAACGTGTAACACCGCTAAAAATGAGCGCAACAGATGCCATGAAGCTCGTGGTTTCGGGTGGGGTAAGCGGATTAGAACACGAGGAGATGAAAGATATAAAGCCCTCTGCCGAATAGTTAATGGTGATCTTAATTTAACGCTTTCTGCAAAATAGTACAAGAAGCTGTTCTTGGGGGCCGGTGCAGAAAAATAGATACTGATCACCGCCATCTTTTATTTTGTGCTTCTTTTTTAATTCTTGCGGTTTCAATGGAAAATTTCTCGTGGATACATTTCCTTGAGTTGAATTCTTATTTTTTTTGAAATCACTATACGTTTCTACTTTAATAACCTCAAAACAGCGGCCAATAAAGCCTTCTTTGAAAGTTTCGGAGGTATATAAATGGGTATGTTGATGCAACTTCGATAAGTTGAAATGAACGGCCGTATATTTAAAACACCCTGCCTTTAACAGCGCTGCATCCGGTTCATATAAGTACCTCCCGGGATTATCAAAAACAGGTTGGCTCGTTTTCTCCTGTTCCTCGTTGAAGCGCAAAATGTCTGAAGTCTTGTTGCTAAGCGCCACACAATGAAAAGTGATTGCGTTTGTAGGGTTATTACGCAAAACAAATAGCAGCTCTTTGCATTCGTTGTGTACACTGATAATGTGAACGTCGGTAACTCCCGAAAGTTCATGAACAGCTGCCTGTATATCCAAAAGCGGTGCGGCTTTTATTAACACAGTTTTACCTCTCTGTTTAAGCAAAGGTCCATGCATAACTACGTCGGGCTCACAATCGCTTAGCCTAAACACCTTTTGCTGTTTGACTCTTCGCGAGGGATCGATGTAAATAAAATCAAAAACTTTATCGGAGGAATGAAGGTAGCCGATGCCGTCATTCGGGAAAAATTGAATATTCGTAACGCCAAGTTGTTTGGCATTATGCTCGGCTATCCGTGATAAAGAGGCATTGCGCTCGCAATGAATTACTTGCTGTGCGCGTTGAGCAAAGTAATAGTCGTCAACGCCGAATCCGCCGGTAATATCGACAATCGAGCTGCCGACATTTATTAATCCTCTTTTATAGGCGCCGGTAAGTGATGAAGAAGACTGTTCGAGTCCCAAGAGGCCCGGGTAATAGATATTCGTTGTATTAAACCATTGCGGTAATTTTTTTTGAGCTCGCTTCATCCCATCTAGCTGCTCGGCCAGTTCAGGGGCGCTTACATCCGGAAAGGGACTTTTCCCTAAGGCTATTGAAGCGGGAGATGCTTGGATATGATCCCGCAAGAAATTTTGCACTTCCGGTTTTAAAATCGCTTGGTTCATTTTTTTGGGTTTTTAGGACTAGTAATCAACTTGCAGCAATCGACTATCGCCCATATAATCACAACAGCTAATCAACTACTCGACGATTCTTCAACTCAACGAACTAATTAACTACCCACCGATCGAATAAGCATTTGGCAGGTATAGTTGTCCTGTAACTGCATGATCACTTCTTTATTTATCAATACCCGTTCAATTGTTTGCGGATTATGATATCGTATGGTTACGAGCTCCAAGTCGCGTGTAAACTCCACATCATATTGTTTTTTCAACTCTTTAATCAGAGAAACGATATTTTGTTCATCATAATCGACGCTCACCGAAAAACTAACTGCACTATTGTGCATCATATTGATCTTTAACCGATGTTTGGCAAACACATCAAAGATGTGACTGAAGTTATCCTCAACTATAAAAGAAAAGTCCTTGGGCAAAATAGAAATGAGTACCTGATTTACTTTAAAGATGAAAGAGGAGACCGGTAATGTATTATTGGTTGCCCTTATGATTGTGCCGTTGTTCTTGGTATCAACAAAAGAGCGTACGGCTAGCGCAATCCCCTTGTTTTGTAAAGGTTTAATTGTTTTCGGATGTATTACCGTGGCTCCATAATAAGTAAGCTCAATCGCATCTAAATAAGAAAGTTCAGGTATTAATTCAGTTGAGTCGAACCATTTTGGGTCTGCATTGAGCACCCCGGGAACATCCTTCCATATCGTTACTAGCTCTGCATCTAAGGAAGCAGCAAAAATGGCTGCGGTATAATCAGAGCCTTCTCTGCCTAGGGTAGTCGTGAAATTTTCAGAGGTGCTACCAATAAAGCCTTGAGTAACCAGTATATTTTTCTCCAATAGAGCGGGAATCGAAGATCGCATGCTGCGTTCGGTCTTTTCCCAATTTACCTGCCCTTCTCGAAAAGTATTATCGGTGTGGATATAGTTTCTAGCATCAATCCAAAGACTATGTATATCAACTTTTCTCAGGTATGCTTCTATAATGCGCGAAGAGACCAGCTCACCAATAGAAACAATCTGATCATACAAGTAATCATAAGCGTCTTGCGGCTCCTCTTCAATGATCCAATCGATCTCAACAAATAAATTGGCGACCTCGTCAAAAATGGAATGCTGTTTATCTTCAAATAGCTCGTCTAGCACCTGTTCATGAAATTTTTTGGCTTTTTCGAAAAGGTTGTATAGCTCCGGCTCTTGGTTATAATAGGCCTTTGTTACTTCTTCCAATAAATTCGTAGTTTTGCCCATGGCTGAAACTACAATAATAAGCTGTTGATCTTTATAATCTTCTACGATACGGGCAACATTTCTAACCCCGTCGGCATCCTTTACAGATGCACCTCCAAATTTAAATACCTGCATTAATTTGTTGTAATATTCTGTCTTAGCTGGGTTCGTATATGTTTGCCTTCCTCCGTCATCAATGAGTCGATCTGCTCATAGGGAATCATCAATTCTGTGATGCCTGCTGCGTAAGGTTTGATTTCATATACATTATACAAAAATAATAAACCTTTTGGGGTAAGGGTAAAGTTATTGTTTAAATGAAAACGATTATCTTCAAAAAAATAGGATTCGTCCAGTGCTTGCTCGGTAGATAGTCCCTCCTGTTTTCTGAATATCACTTCTGCTATCTTGGTTAGCGATTGTTGCTTTTCCACAGGGATAATCTTTTCAAGTCCAATGGTGTCGACTTTTAACGGGTCGTAATTGTAAAAAAGTGTATTATAGTTCCCGTGTGCTCCGCCTGTATAGTCGCTAAGTTCTAAGGATAGAGAAAGAAAAGAAGGTTTGTTTTGTAATACCTTTGCGTGCATTTCAGAATACCAGGCACGGGGATATTCGTCCATTTTTACAAAATCTTCATAGTTTTCAATAAATGCTTTTGCTTCTTGTTCAATTGAATTATATTGCGTGTCGGGCTGCCTATTAGCTGTAAACTGTCTTTTGATTAAATCATTGATTTCCTTTTGTTCAAATTCAGGAAAAATCGCTTTGAAATAAGTCGTGTCTTTTTTTCCATCGTTATCCACAACCTCCTTACTTGATAATATATAATGCTGATACCGATAACGGAGCGTGTCAGCTTTTGCGACAGTTCTCCGTTCGTTGTTAAGATTGCATGATAGGAACAGCATGTTTGCACAAGTTAGTAGCAGGCTAGCGTTTATCAGTAAAGATTTTTTTATTCTAAACATATCAGCACTTTATTAAAGGAAGAGACAAAACGGCATATTAGACAAATTAACAAGGTAATCTATTAATTGTTTATCGAAACGTTAACCCATTCGGAATCAAAAGTTGCGCGATACTTTTTGTAAAAGTTTATCGCAGGCTCATTCCACTCCAATACTTGCCATACCATACCGCTATAGCCTTTGTTCTGCATCTCTTCAATAACTTTATCAAACAGAAGCTTGCCGATGCCACGACCTCGCATTTCTTGGGTAACAATTAAGTCCTCTAAATAAAGCCGTCGCCCTTTCCAAGTCGAATAACGTGTATAGTATAAAGCAATACCTTGTATAACGCCGTCAATTTCAGCTACAAAAGCCTCCCATACGGGATTCGCTCCAAAGCCGGCATCTTCCATTTCTTCCAGACTAACGGTCACCTCTTCCGGGGCCCTCTCATACAAGGCTAACTCATGTATCAATTCTAAAATTCTCGAACAGTCTTCTTTTTGCGCTTTACGTATCATGCTTTGTGTAATAAAATAGTCAAGTAGTTTAGTAGGGAAATAGTTGGGGAGTAGTTAAGTAGTTTAGTAGGAAAATAGTTAAGTAGTCACCTAACTATTCAACGTCGCAACGACTCAACTATTTAACGACTCAACAACTTAACGTTTCAACAACTCAACGTGACCCAAATATGGTGCTTCCCAATCTAATCATTGTACTCCCTTGTTCAATGGCAATTTTATAGTCGGACGACATACCCATCGATAACTCCTTGAAAGCGTCGTCTTTTCGAAAGAAGCTGGCTTTAATGCCATTAAAAAGTGTTTTTAACTCATAGAATTCTTCTTTGATCAGCTTCTCATTATCGGTATTGGTAGCAATTCCCATTAGACCAACAATACGAACATTTTTAAGTATGCTGAATTCGTCGGATCGTAGTAGTTCGATTACTTCGTCGTAAGCTAAGCCAAATTTCGTTTCCTCGTCCGCAATATAAATTTGCAAAAGACAATCAATGATTCGGTCATGTTTTGACGCCTGTTTATTAATTTCTTGAAGCAATTTCAAACTGTCAACAGAGTGAATTAATTTGATAAAGGGCGCAAGATATTTTACCTTATTTGTTTGTAAATGACCGATCATATGCCATTCAATATCTTTCGGTAAAACTTCGTATTTATCGCGCAATTCTTGTACCTGGTTCTCTCCAAACGTGCGCTGTCCGGCGTCATAAGCTTCTTGAATCTCAGTTACTGACTTGGTTTTTGAAACGGCTACCAATGTTACACCTACCGAATCTGTTTCTTTTTTAATCTTTTCTAAATTATCACTAATACTCATTTCTCTTATCAATTTTTTTCGCCCGCCCACACTTGTACCTTTCTTGGACAATTACTCATCGCAACCTAAACGCCTGCTTTAAAGCGGACGCAAAGGTAACTAATTGCATATGAAAAGCATTTTATCTAAGTTTGTGCGAATTTAAAGAAATGACTCGGTTATTAATAGTAATTCTTTCAGTGTTTTTGTTAGCGGCTTGTAATAAGGAGAAGGTGCCTGAAGGAGTTATCGCCCAAAAGAAGATGGTCCCACTTTTATGTGATTTTCATCTGGCTGAAGGATACCTGTCTTCCTTACCCATGGATTCGTCTCGCTTGCTGGCGAAAAATTATTATGCTTCCATCTTTAAAAAATATGACACTGATTCGGCTGGGTTTAACAAAAGCCTCGTCTTCTATTCAAAAGATCCGGGCTTATTGAATCAGATTTATGCCGAGGTGCAAAAGCGGTTGCAGCAATATCAAAAGGATGAACAAGCGAAGATAGATGCAAAAATGAGAAAGGTCTTCGTGGCCGATTCTTTAAAGAGTGCGTCCATTAAAGATAGTCTAGACAAAATAAAGGCTGATTCGGTGAATTTTCAGTTGACCAAAAATTTACTTTATCGGAAGCATACCGATTCGGCTAACCGTAAATCGGAGGCATGGTCTTTGCCCCTGGAGAAGGCATTGGTTAAACGAATCCTTTATATTCCGAATGGAAATAGCGAATTGAGTAAGTTGTTGTTACCCATAGATTCAATCAAGAAGTCCAAACCGGCAGACTCGTTGAAAATAAAGGGGCCGGTTAAGTCGAAGAGGCGTTAAGTTGTTAATTAGCCAAATTTTTAATTAGCCAATTAGTCAATGGTTAAAAGTTGAGTAGTTAAGTAGTGGAGTAGTAAGTACTTGAGTAGGGACTAACCCTCTGCGGCTTACAGCCTACAGCGCTACCTAAAGTTAAATAGAATGATATATCCTCAGAATGCTGTTGATAAATTAGGTTTTACCGAAATCAAGGCACTAATAAAAGCATACTGTTTAAGTGAAATGGGAAGGCAAATGGTGGACAAAATCCAGCCGATGCATCAGTTTGACCAGATCAATAAATTCATGCGTCAAACCTATGAATTTAAAGAAATATTACTGAACGATTCCCCCTTGCCCATAGAACATTTGTATCCCATACGTGCCCTCGCAGAAAAGGCTAGGGTAGAGGGGGTGTTTTTGACAGAAGAAGAGTTTTTTCATGTGCTACTGTCGTTGAAAACTGTATTTGCAGTTATCCGATATTTTAACGACCGAAATGGACATTATCCTAACCTGGAAGCATTATTCGAACACTTGCCAATAGAAAAAGGGATTGTAAATGCTATCGAACGCGTAATCGATGCGAAAGGTAAAATTAAGCCCAACGCCTCATCGCTTCTCTCAGAAATTATCACCGATATTGCCAAAGCAGAGCAGGAGGCGCGCAAACGGATTGACCATGTTTTTAAAAGCGCTCAGGGAAACGGCTGGACGGCAGACGGAAACCTAACCGTTCGAGATGGCCGTTTATGCATCCCGCTATTGGCAGAAAACAAACGCAAGTTGAAGGGCTTTATTCATGACGAATCGGCTACGGGGCAAACGGTATTCATCGAACCCGAAGAAGTTTTTCATTTAAACAACAAAGTCCGCGATCTTGAATTTGATAAGCGAAGAGAAGTGATCCGTATTTTAATTGAATTAACGGATACATTACGTCCCAATATTCCGCTCTTGTTAGCCTATCATGGATTGCTTAGTAAACTTGATTTTGTGCGAGCCAAGGCACTTTTTGCAATCGAATTGGAAGCGGATATGCCACAGTTGTCAAAAGAAGCTGCCGTTGAACTGATAAACGCCAGACACCCCCTTCTGATGCTCAATTTTAAGAAGGAGAAACAAACAGTTGTGCCGTTGAATGTCAAAATAGATAATCAGCAGCGCGTAATCGTTGTTTCAGGACCTAATGCAGGCGGAAAATCGGTAGCGATGAAAACCATCGGCTTGTTGCAAATAATGGGCCAAGCCGGATTATTGATTCCGGCGGACGAGTCGTCGACGATAGGTGTTTTTAAACAGTTTTTTGCTGATATCGGCGATGACCAGTCGATCGAAAGTGACTTAAGTACCTATAGTGCCCATCTTTCGAAGATGAAATACTTTACGGAACACGCGAACGGTAAAACGTTGGTGCTTATTGACGAATTTGGCACAGGTACTGATCCACAATTCGGTGGCCCGATAGCGGAAGCGGTATTGGAAGTTTTGAACCGTAAAAAAATAAGAGGGGTAATTACTACTCACTATTCTAATTTGAAGAACTTTGCTAATGCGACAGAAGGCCTGGAAAATGCTTCCATGCTTTTTGATAATGCAGCCATGCATCCACTTTATATTTTAGAAATCGGGAAACCGGGTAGTTCTTATGCTTTTGAAATTGCACAAAAAATTGGATTGCCAACGGAGGTTCTACAAGCAGCAAAACAAAAGATAGGTGCACAACAAAAGCGGGTTGACACCTTACTTGTTGACTTAGAGCGGGAAAAGAAGACAATCCTGGATACCAAGCGTTTAGTTGAGAAAAGAGAAACTGCGCTCAATAAGTTACAACAAGATACCGAAGCTTTGCAACGCTATTTAGACGAGAATAAAAAGACCATCCTTAAACAAGCTAAGCTAGAAGCCCAGGAAATTATAAAAAATGCCAACAGGTTAGTGGAAAACACGATTTCAGAAATTAAGGAGAGCAAAGCAGATAGAGAGAGAACGAAGGCAGCTAGACAACACTTGCAGCAAGAGCTTGAACGCCACCAACTCAATGAACCAAAAACGAAAGGAGCTACGGTCGCTAATAACCAAGAAATACACGTTGGCGATTGGGTGAAAATTATAGAATCAGGTAATGTGGCTCAGGTACTGGAAGTTGCGAAAGATAACCTTATCTTGGCGATGGGTGATTTGCGATCGGTGGTGAAAAGAAAACGTGTAGAAAAAGTAGCAACAAAAGAGGTTCCAAAAGAAATTCGTAAATCTCATAGCGCAATGGTTACCGAAGAGTTAACGGGATTTTATCCTGAATTGGATGTAAGGGGCATGCGCACAGAAGACGCCCTTCAGGCGATCGAAAAGCACCTAGATAAGGCCATTATGTTGGGTTTTCCAAGCCTAAAGGTTATTCACGGTAAAGGAGATGGTATTCTTAGAAAAATGATACGGGATTATTTACGTAAATATTCGCAGGTTAACAGGATGGAAGACGAACATGCTGATAGAGGCGGTGATGGAATAACGTATGTATATTTGAATTAGCCTATCGAATGGGCTAATTCTTTACCTATTGGGACATTTTTTACAACGCTTGCCCTTCTTATATTTTTTGCAACACTTCTTGAACTCACAACAACCGGTATAAGGATTCAGTCCTTTGTGGTTTTCAGGATCTAACGGGCAGCCATTTCTTACCAGCTCCATCTCAAAAATGTTCAATATCTTCATCTTCATCAATTTACGCTGCCAAAGGTAAGTATTATTTAAATTAATTCTAAATGTTTTTTGGAATTGTTAAGTCACTGAGCTGTGGAGTGGCTGAGTAGTTAATTCGTTAATTAGCCGATTAGCCAATTTGATGATGAGCCAATGTGATAACGAGGGGCGGCGTTCTTAGTTACGCGCATCAGTTGGCTTTATGGCTTATTGCTTACAGCCTATAGTTTATTGTTTACAGCCTTTTGTTTTATAGAACCAAAATTGTAAATTAACATCGTTGCAGCCGATTTTTAAACTTGATAGCCATGATTAATAAAGTAGTGAACAATGCCGATGAAGCTATTAGAGACATTCAGGATGGAATGACACTTATGCTCGGGGGATTTGGTCTATGCGGGATACCCGAGAATTGCATTGCCGCATTGGTGAAAAAAGAAGTGAAAGACTTAACATGTATTTCCAATAATGCCGGTGTAGATGATTTCGGAATCGGTTTAATGCTTCAAAAAAGGCAGCTAAAAAAGATGATCGCGTCTTACGTTGGAGAAAATGCAGAATTTGAGCGTCAGCTACTTTCGGGAGAACTGGAGGTTGAGTTAATACCGCAAGGCACCTTGGCCACTCGATGCTTGGCGGCCGGTTATGGAATGCCGGCAATCTTTACACCCGCAGGAGTAGGAACCGAAGTGGCAGAAGGTAAAGAAATCAGAAGATTTAACGATAAAGACTATTTGTTAGAAATGGCATTCAATGCTGATTTTGCCATTGTAAAGGCTTGGAAAGGAGATACAACCGGGAATCTTATCTTTCGCTCAACGGCCCGTAATTTTAATCCTATCATGGCCATGGCCGGAAAAATAACCATTGCGGAAGTCGAGGAGTTGCTACCTGTTGGATCCTTGGATCCGGATCATATCCATACGCCCGGGATTTATGTACACCGCATATTCCAAGGAGAAAAATATGAAAAAAGAATTGAGAAGAGAACCATAAGGGAGTAGTCAAGTAGACCAATTGTTAAGTAGTTAAGTAGTGAGATTCGCATCAAAAATTGAAAAACAGTACAATTCAATGACCAGCACGTTTGAGGATCTAGAGGTTTGGAAACACTGTCGAAGCTTTAGAAACAAATTGGGTGAAGTTATAAAACTTCTTCCGAATGAAGAAAAATATAGGTTATCAGATCAATTGAAAAGAGCAGCTAGATCAGTTACTGCAAATATTGCGGAAGGGTACGGCCGATTTCATTATCAAGAAAACATCCAATTTTGTAGACAATCAAGAGGGTCACTGTATGAGATACTCGATCATTTAATATGTGCTTTGGATGAACAATATATTGACAACGCCACATTTGATAAATGCAAAGCCGATCTAGAAAAATGTATAGCACTTTTGAATGGATATATACTTTACCTTAAGAAACGAAAGGAATGACAATATATTCGACACTGCTGTTAACTACTTAACAACTCAACAACTTAACAACTTAACAACTAACACCATGACCCTAGACAAACAAGGAATAGCCAAACGCATTGCGCAGGAAATAAAAGACGGTTATTACGTTAACCTCGGTATCGGTATACCAACCTTGGTAGCCAATTATATACCTGAAGATATCCAGGTGGTATTGCAATCGGAGAATGGTTTGCTTGGTATGGGACCATACCCTTCGGAAGAGGAAGTCGACCCGGATTTAATTAATGCGGGCAAACAAACGGTTACAACGCTTCCCGGATCGGCAATATTTGACTCAGCAATGAGTTTTGGAATGATCCGGGCTCAGAAGGTAGATTTGACGATTCTGGGAGCTATGGAGGTTTCGGAAAATGGCGATATTGCCAATTGGAAAATACCGGGCAAAATGGTCAAGGGAATGGGGGGAGCCATGGATCTGGTAGCGTCTGCCAAAAATATCATTGTTGCGATGCAACAGGTTAACAAGGAAGGTGAAAGTAAATTGCTTCCATCCTGCACCTTGCCTTTGACAGGAGTGAGGTGCGTTCGGAAGATTTTTACCGAGTTAGCCGTCTTTGTTATTGAACCACACGGAGGCTTTCGCCTCTTAGAAAGAGCACCTGGACTGAGTGTGGATGAAATCCGGAATGCAACCGCCGGCAAGTTTATAGCCGATGATAATATTCCGGAAATGAGACTTTAAAATAGTTTTTTCCGTAAGCGTGCGGAAATTTCATCAGTTACTTGTACCATCATCGCGGTATCGTCCTTATTGTTTTCGATAATTAAATCACACTGCGATTTGTAGGGAAAAAGATATTCATCAAAGCTGGGGAGTACGTGATTATACCATTTGTATTTGACATCTTCCTCAAAATACCCCCGTTCGATAAGGTCCCGTCGAAGTCGGCGCTCTAATGCAATATGTTCATCTGCGTGAAGAAATATACGCTCGTCAAGAAGTGTATTGATTTCTTCAAAATGGAAAATAAAAAGCCCCTCTACTATTAATAAGGGAGCTGGCTTTATCTCCAACATTTTTGGCTTAATTGCCGGATTATTAAAAGTGTATTCTTCTTTAAAAACCGTCTTCCCTGCAATCAGCGCGCTAATATCATGATAAAAGAGCGTTCGGTTGATAGCAGCAGGCACATCAAAATTATACAGTTTGTTTTCCTCTTGCGTTTTGGTGTTGGCTGGCAGGTAATAATCATCCTGAGAGATTAACGTAACTTCATGATCTTTGAAGTGATTAAGAAAACACTTCAGAAAGAACGTCTTTCCCGAACCACTACTGCCAGCGATACCAATGACATAAGGTTTTTTAGACATTTTTTTAGCTATTAGACTTTAGTTATTCGTTATTAGCTATTCGTTGTTAGTATTGATTCACTACTTAACTATTATTAAGGCGTAAGCTATAGCCGTAGGCTTTAATCTCACGTAGTCCCATTATCAAATTAGCTAATTAACTACATGACATCTTTACGACTCAACCACTCAACTACTTAACCACTTAACTAATAAGAGATATTAACCTGAAACCGTCTGTCAATTACACCGATTAATGAAGCCACGGATTTGGAAATAACGATGATAGCATCTTTATTTTCCGATGTCTCATTGAATTTACCTACAACCTTTGCATAAGTAGTTCGATTGGTCATCGGGTTGGTAATTTTAACTACGGTGCCGACCGGAGCGGAGTTATGCAAGGCGAGCATTTTGCCGCTTTCGCCATTTAAGTCGTCCATCCAGATTCCAATGCCGCTTGCTGTCACCTGCTTGATTCCGTAGCGATTGGCCGGTGTGCTATCCTCTTTAGGTGTTTCTTCCGGTTCTTCTTCAATCGTATTGGCGTTGCCGCTTGCAACCTGCTGTTCGTTTTCGCTTGTTACACCGTTTAACTCTTCGTTGCTAATTACTTTCTTTGGAACACTGGGATCAGTGGCGGCTTCCTCTATAGATGTATTCGGGATTCTGATTAATTGCCCCTCCTTTAAAGAGTTGCCGGATAAATTGTTCGCTTGTTTAATCGCATCAACAGTTACTCCAAAGCGTTTTGAAATGGAAAAAAGCGTTTCCTTTGCACCTACTTTGTATTCAATATAATCGGTTCCCTGGGAGGTAATAGCTGCACCGCCATTAACGGGAGGCTTTGAGCTAGGAGTCGCAGTTTTTACAACATTGTTTGCAGGGTTCGAGAAGGGTGCGCCGGTCGGAATTTTAACGACATCACCAGCTTTGAGCGACTTATTAGCATTAAAATCAATGATGTCTTTTGGCTTCAGGTTGTATTTGCGTCCAAGAGAGTAGTAAGATTCTCTGGTCTGTAGTTTATGTAGAATTACTTTTTTACCATTTTGATTTTCAACTCCTATCGAATCCCTTGTTATCGGATTCGCAAAAACAACACTACTTGTTAAGACACAGGCAACAGTCACGCCTAAGCCTTTTAATATTTTTTTATTCTTCATATACATTACAATTATACAAAATACGAAACAATTTCTCGTTTATTATTCGTTACAAAAAACAATTGTTGGCCAACCATAAAAAAGACTTCCGGCAGCAGATGATCTAATCGATCAACTATACATTCCTTAAATTGTACGTTGTGCTCTTGAATAACCGTTAATATGAGTTGTAACTTATCTTCTTTCCTCTCATGATAGGCCCACAGCTCTTTACCGTCAGTTTCCAGAAAGAAATAGGGGCCAACTAAAGTGCTTGTAATTGGAAGTGGAGGAGTCCGGTGAACAGGGGAGGCCGAGCGTATATTTCTGGGCAAAGGCGACAGTTTATTTAGTAATGTATGATTTTCAAGTATACTTCCCGACAAAGGCTCCAGCAAGCTGACCGCATTCGTATCTGAAAATCGTTGCTTTACCGCTATTCCTTCCTGTGTAAGCTCTACGAATTGCAGATTGAATTGCTCCCAGGTGACCTGTTTACTATGTATATCGATAGCTACAAGTCCCTGCGTTTGCCCTTGGTTTGGTTGCGGATAATGCTGCAGGAACAGTTGGTTGGTATTCACCGCTGCCAGCGTCCACCAACGATCGCCATAGTGTATGTGATCGGATAACAAACGACCACTGCGATAATGAATAACCGAAAAGTAGGGCAGCCCATCCTGATCTCTCCATTCGATGGCAAGCATACCGGATAGTTCATGGATGTCTATCTTCCAAATAGTGCCTTCATATAAGTAAGAAAATGCTTTTGTCATTCGTTAACGATTATTGCTACCCTCTTTCATCTTTCTTCTATAACCATCTGACAAAAATAGTATCTTTATATGGAAAATCCCTTTAAAAGCGTGCAAAGGAAAAGAAGCTTTATCGGTAAAAGGAGAAAAATAAAGACAATGCTTATGATAAAAGACAGAAGCCTACGGCAGTGGCTTTCAATAGGACTGTTAATTGCGTTATTTTTACCCGGTTCTGCAATAGGCAAAACGCAGGAAACGGCCACCGTTTATCAATATTACTTAAGTGAAGAAATTGGCCCGGCAGCCTGGCGTAAAACTGAAAAAGCATTTAGTGCAGCTAAAGCACATCATGCCGATTATATTTTAATCGAAATCAATACCTACGGTGGAATGCTTAATTACGCCGATTCCATACGAACTAAGATATTAGAGTCGGAGCTGAAAACCATTGCTTTTATAAACCATAATGCGGCTTCTGCCGGTGCGCTGGTGGCGCTTGCCTGTGATAAAATCTATATGGTTAAAGGTGCAAGCATAGGGGCTGCCAGCGTGGTAAATCCTCAAGGAGAGGTGATGCCGGAGAAATATCAATCCTATATGCGGAGCTTAATGCGGGCAACGGCTGAAGCAAAGGGGAGAGATCCACGAGTAGCAGAAGCTTTTGTGGACCCGGATGTCGTGCTACCGGAATTAAAAGAGGCTGGCAAAGTACTTACTTTGACGACACAAGAAGCGCTAAAAATTGGTATGATCAATGGCGAAGTGGTTAGTTCGACAGAGATACTTGCTAAAGAAGGTCTAAAAGGGGCATCTATCACCCGGTATCAAAGCACATGGGTTGATAGCTTTATTAATTTTCTTATCAATCCGGCAGTGAGTAGCGTGCTGATTTTACTGATTATTGGCGGAATTTATTTCGAAATGCAAACGCCGGGCATCGGTTTTGCATTGATAGTCGCCATCATAGCTGCACTTCTATTCTTTGCTCCGTTATATATCCAGGGACTGGCCGATAATTGGGAGATCGCCTTATTCATAATCGGTATTATTTTGCTGTTACTCGAAGTCTTTGTCATACCGGGTTTTGGTGTTGCGGGTATTCTGGGAATCATTGCATTGGTATGTGGACTGGCATTCAGCATGGTACCCAATCAGAACTTTAACTTTCAACCTGTTGAGCCTAACCAAGTAATGACTTCCTTCGTTATTGTAATCGCCGCTACTATTGCTTCTATTATTCTTTGTGTCATTTTCGGCAAAAGCATTCTGCGTTCCAGTGCATTTCAACGGCTGGTTTTAGCCGATGAGCAACAGTCGGGTAAAGGATACGTCTCTTCTGTAAGAAATCTTAATTTAATTAACAAAGAAGGAGTCGCCAAGACGGCCTTGCGTCCTTCGGGTAAAATCGAGATTGAAGGGAAATGGTATGATGCCGTGGCCTTAGATGGGTTCATCGATAAGGATACTATTGTTTATGTTGAAAAGCACGAGAACTATAATCTTTTTGTCAGAAAAAAGAAGGACGATCAGGTGTATTAAACAATTCATAAGCCAAAACGTTATAAGTAGGTCATTCCCGGCATGCAGATCGCATGCTTAGGGTACTAACAAAAAATATAATGTATGAATCCAAAAGCAATTAGTTTAGAAGAGAAAAAATTAAGACCTGTTGTAGATCACCTAAATGATTTATTGGCAAACTATCATGTTCACTATCAAAAACTACGTGGTTGTCATTGGAATGTAAGAGGCTCGCACTTCTTTACATTACATGCTAAATTTGAAGAATTATATAATAATGCGATTACAACCATTGATGAGCTAGCAGAGCGTATACTAACCTTAGGGAAATCACCGCTCAGCCGATATCAGGACTATCTTGAGACAGCGGAGATCAAGGAAATAGATACCATCGGAATGTCGGATGTCGATCTGGTGAAAGCTGTGGTAGAGGACCTTGAAGTATTGATCGCTTTGCAACGGGACCTGCTAGAAATTACGGACGAAGCAAATGATGAAGGTTCCAACGATATGGTGAACGCATTTATGCAGTTTAACGAAAAGCAAAACTGGATGTTAAGAGCCTTTCTCAATAAGCAATAACACCTTGAATCTATACATTGGGCTTGTCTAAAAGTTCGTTTTCTTGCGTCGTCGAGCGTAGCGGTATTGATATGGCATAGATACGGGAGAATGTCAACCTGAGACAAGCCTTTGTATTTCAATCTACCTTTTAACAATTAATTAATACAGTATGTAGGCTCCTAAAGTAGCAAACTATTTATTTTTGATAAATAGTTTATGTTCATGTCTTTAGAAACAATTAACTTGTTAGGTTGGATCGGCGTTGCCTGTTGTACTTCCGGTTACTTGTTGGTTAGCCTAGGTTATATTCATTCCAATGGTTGGAAATACCAGTTGCTAAACGCATTAGGTGGATTATTTCTCGTAATCAGTGCTTTTTACAATCACGATACACCAAACACGGTAGCTAACGGGCTGTGGGCACTTATTGGGTTGATTAGCCTTATTAAGTTTGCGCTGCCAGGTGCCGTTAAAAAAGTGACTGCTAAGCGTTCATAGCCCAGCAGTCAGGTGCGATTTTCTAAACTTTAACCCTTGTTCCTTAGGGTGGTCAATCGCTAATACCCACCCGCTTTTCCTTCTCTATCTTTATTAAATGAAAATCTTCTAGATATACTGAAGCCCCATCTATACTGCCCTTTACCCCAAGATGTCGTAGTTTCCGGTATAAATTGCGATTCCTGAATGGCTGTGGCATTAGTGAAATTTAAATGGAAGACATGGCCGCCTGTTTCGATTTCTAAACCAACACCTAAGGCGTCGTAGAACTTCTGCTGATTGATGTTTTCTACGTATTCCTTTTTGTCTTTGCTTCTAAAAGGAAGAAAGTAGTCTGCTACAATAGCCATCCGTTTGCTAATCTTTAACCGACCACCGGCACCTAAGGCAAATACACCATTTTGATCGCCAAAAATCGTATAGTTCCGATGTACGTAACTCGGAATAAGTTCAAAAGAAAAGCTAGGACTAAATTTTCTTGCCACAATCAACTGACTAACATAGGTTATCCGATCGCCGAAATTCTTATAGGAGGTCGAGGCTGTAGGATCGTCAGAAGCCTTAACACCGCTTACCGTCCCACTTCCAAAAAAGGCAAGACTTACCGGAATAGCGTTATCAGTAGTTTGTTCTAGAAAACGATATTTGAAATTGGCTTCATATAATTGTGTTGCCGCAGTGGCACCCTTTGCACGGGCAATCCCAACATTAAATCGGTCAGATATACCATAATCAAAACCAATGCGGATGTCTGTCGACTGATCAAGACCGAAGAAATTTCCGATACCCCCACTACCTCCTGCAATATCTCCAAATCGGTGATCTACCCGGAATTCGAGTTCCTTTTTATGGATCGTTTCGGTCGACTGTGCATTGATTAAATGGTTGGACTTAAAAGTGGCACTCACCTTTTCGCGCGTGGTACTATCCTCTTGAATTAACGCCTCTAAATCGCTCTGCGCGAACAAACGAGAAAAGGGAATGATCAATAGAAAATAAGGGAGAAAAAATGTGATACACTTCATAGGATGACTTAAGGAGTTTTAGCTTGGTAAATAGCAGCAACCTTAACGTCTAAGGTTTCTGCTATATTTTTTATAACGAGGTTGGAACTTCAATATCATGGTCGGCCGTTTTTACCTTGAACGTACAGCTAGCTGTGATCGCACCATTGTTCACGGTTATTTTAACCGGTGCAGTGTAACTTTTAGCAACACCATGAACGGTAAGTACACCGCTAATCATGCATTGGTAGGTCCCATCGTTTCTCAATTTTCCAGGATCATTTATTTTTCCCTTAAATTCAGAAAACGGATATCGGTCGCTCTCCATATAATTTTCATTGAAATGTTCCTGCATTAATTTTTTTTTGAATTGAAACGTGGTGTTTTTCACCTTGAATACAATGTCTCCCGTATTTACGTCCAGTGCGGAAAGTCCGTTTTTACTAACACCTTCTATATCTTCAACGGGCGTACTGCTAAAAAAAGATATCGTAGCCCCGTTACTTACAAAGGTGTTCTGTGCCTTTGAAACTGCAACAGAAAGAGGGATTATAAGAAATAAGGATAAAACTATTTTCTGAATCATAATTTCTAATTGTTATTGTTCAGGCATATTACGATCAAACCAGGCTTTTAATAGCGCTTTTTCGTTAGCACTTAGTGAACCGCCGACAGGCATGGTACCAGTTACTAGCACGACATTGTTGATTCTCGCTCCATTATCCCGAACAGATGCAAAGCCGGAGAAAGTCCAACGGCCACTTGCACCGCCACCTGCAGCATGGCAACCGGCGCATTTCGTTTGAAACAGGGCTCCGGCGAAATTGCTATAACTAACATTTTCAGCGGTTACTTCTTCATTGCCAGGTTTTTCAGGCTCCACTGCTTGATCTTTAGAACAGCTGTATATAACAGCGATAAAACTTGCTAAAACAGCAAGTGTGTAAAGTGATTTTTTTTTCGTGACTTTCATAAGCTAACCTATTCGTTTTATTTTTTTTGATTGATACTCTAAATACGGAGCGCATGACAAAAGGGTTGCCTAGCTTTATAAAAATTGCAAAATATTTGTTACCAATTTTGTCCTTACACGCACAAATAATTTTAGCTTTGAAGCAACCTTTTTTTTACGGCATTCGTAATGCTTATTGGAAGGAGGGCTTGGTGGCACCAAAGGAGAATCAGGAAGAAGTCATATCGAAGCTAATACAGGGATGTATTAAAGAGGATCGGAATTCCCAAAAGGAACTCTATAGACATTACTATGCATATTCGATGGGAATTTGCCAACGTTATGCGAGTAATAAAATAGACGCCGCCAGCATTATGAACGATGGTTTTTTTAAGGTATTTAAGCATATCAAGAAATACGACCACACTAAACCTTTTACTGCTTGGATAGGTCGTATTATGGCCAATGCGGCAATCGATTATTATAGAGCTAACCTTAAATTTGCAGGAAATGAAAATATAATGGATTACGATCAGGCCGGGTCTGACGAAGCAATCTATGAGAAACTAAACTATCAAGACCTATTATTCATGGTACAGTCGTTAAGCCCGTCCTATCGTACGGTTTTTAACCTCTATGCAATTGAAGGATATAGCCATGAAGAAATAGCAGGAATGTTGCATATTTCTGTCGGAACATCCAAATCTAACCTGTTTAAGGCCAGGGCAAAATTGATGGAGATGCTAAAGGCGATCGACTTGAATGTCGGCAGAAATGAAGCAGACAAGAACCTTAGTGAATAAGTGTGATGGAGAAGAAGAAACTCGATGATCTATTCAGAGAAGGGTTGAACAACCCGGAAGTATCTTACGATGAGATGCACTGGATAGCTATGGAAGAAAAGCTCGTCAACAATAGGAAAAAGAAGGTAAGACTTATTTGGCTTAGCTCTTTAAGTGCCGCTGCGGCTGTTATACTGGTTTTTCTTGTCATCTGGTGGCCCATTACAAGTGATCAGTCTGTTGAAGTGGTTAAAAAGGAAGATAGTATCATATCTAAAAAAACGCATATAGATAAGCCGGTACCACCTATTGTCGATCAGATCGTTAAAATGATAAGGCGCCATCGAAGAATACGTCACCAACGATTTCCATCCCTCTTCTTGAAGACAAATCTAACGAACGAACGGGTAGATTGGAAGCTATATCGGAAAACATATATAAAGATACCTTAACAGTGCAAGCAGGAACGAACGGCTTACTTGGAAAAGTAGGGCAAAGCCTAAAACCAGCACCTGTATATTCATTTAATACATCAGATGCAGAAATTTTGTCTGAACCAAAATTAACGATCAACCGAGAAAGAAGACCATCTTACTTAACCATCTTAGCAGCGCCTGATTTAACAAGCGTACGAGGTGCCGGTAATCCTCAGCTAAGCCAAAATATTGGTGTATTATATACGCTACCATTAAGTAAGAAATTAAGCGTTTCAGGCGGCGTATTATACGCACGAAAGAATTATAACTCACCTTACAGTTTTTACCGGCCCAAAATACAAAGAAGCTACGGAGCAACACCCAGTCAGGTAGATGCTGCTTGCGATGTGTTGGATGTGCCTATAGAACTTAATTATCAGGTTTACAATAAAGGTGCAACCCGTATTACCTTGAACGGAGGTGCTTCCAGCTATTTCATGTTACGAGAGCAATATGAATTTAGTTACGATACCGGTGATCCATATAAAGATAAGCAACGCACTAACTATGAAGTAAGAGGGCAAAATAACCATCCTTTTGGCGTAGCGAATATTTCGGCAACTTTTGAACAACAGTTGAACAACCAAGTCACAATCGGCGTTAGGCCATTTGTCAAATTACCTTTAACAGGGATCGGTTATGGGCGGACAAAATTGGACTCAAAGGGCTTAGCCGTTTCGGTTAGTTTTAAATTGGGAAAATAGTTAAGTGGTTGAGTAGCTAATTAGCCGATTAGCCAATGAGATCATCAGATGGCTTAGAGCTTATTGCTGCTTATAGCTTAAATTATTCATAAGTATTTATTTTCAATGGTATTATTCATTGTTGTTTGCTTTTTATTGGCATTCATGAGCTCGTTGCGCTCGGTTCATGAGCTCCCTACGGTCGGTTAGTCAATAGTTAAATAGTTGAGTTGTGGAGTTGTTAATTAGCCGATTAGCCAATTTGATGATGGAGCTAGTGTTGCCTAAAGCTTACAGCGTATAGCTTACGACCCTATTCGTAGCAGTAGCACCGACTAAAGCCGAAAGCTGATATCCGAAAGCTGAAGTCAATAAAGCCGATTGCTGAAAGCTACAGTCTTTTAAGCCGTTTTGGTTAGTAAATATTCTACGAAACAAGCCAGAATATAATCCCATCCTTCCGGTGCATCCATCATTTCCCGGTAAGCAGGGCCCTTTTCGCCATGCTTTGAAAAATTTCGATGTTCCAAAATCATCGTTGTGCATTCGTTGCCTTCGCTAAAGGAAATTTCCACCTCACTAGCTTTGTCAGGGTTTGGTTCGGGCACACGGTTAGGCCCTATTTGCCAAAGAAAAGTTAAAGTATATGGATCAAATTTTATAATTCGCCCCCAGTCACACTGAAAGCCGTATGGGCCTATTTCAGTAAGAAAACCATTGACGGTCGGATTGACTTTGATGGCAACCAACTCTTCTTTCGACCAAGTGTACTCTTTAGGCCACCAAATTCCCAAATCACTCAGAAAAATATCAAAAGACCTTTGCAAAGGTGCATCAAACATTATTTTTTTTCTAATATCTCCCATATTACTTTTGTTATGGCTGCTTTGACACTTACCGTATCTTGCTAACAAGTGAAGGATGAATTGGTTTGGGAGACTTCACTTTAGCGATGCAGAAATCTACAGGATTGGCTTCCAATAAACGGAAAAGGGCTAAGTATCTTTACTTAACCCTTTTTATATTTTGCGATTACGATTATCGCACTAAAATTTAGCGCCAATAGTTAAGAACACATTGTTACGGGTATTTTTAACGCTGGCAATAGGCGAATTTACCGGATAATCAGCAGCTAGAGCGTACGGCGTTGTATCATACTCTTGTCTCCAGTTTTGATAAGTTGCATCGACGTAATAGTTGCCAAAGCGGAAACCTAAACCACCGGTAATCGATTGTGCTTTATAATCTACGTTTTCGTAAGGATTGCCCGTATGGTTATAACCGGCGCGAATCATAAATTGTGGCGTAACAACATATTCACCACCGACCTTTAAGTTAACGGCTCCTTTATATGTATTTTTTATGTCTTCTGCATATTGCATATCAAGGTCAGCAACATCTGTAGTGATTTTCATGCTTTTATAGTTGACGAATTCGACGTCTGCGCTGATCAGACCTTTGCTAAATACCGCGGAAATACCACCATTTACACGATATGGCGTCCTTAAATTGTAGTCATATGAACTGTACTCCGGCTCGTATTCATACCACGAAATTTCCGCACCTGTTTCCGGGTGAAAGTTAGTAATCCCATAATAATCTGAATAATCAGTTGACATATTATACCAAGTAGGTGTCGTGGCCGAAAGTCCGATACGAATAATGTCGGTAGGGCGATAAATTAATCCAAGCTTTACATTTACACCGGCGCCTTTTGTATGCCCTTCGTAATCATCATCGTAGTAATAATCGGAATTCAATAATTCGTTGTAGAAACGAGGATCATCAGAACCTTGTTGTGGGTTTAGGAAACGAGAGCCTTGGTCTACGACTCTATCATCGAACAGGTAGCCATCCTCTTCAAACCGCCTATAGGTGCGATGATCAATAGAAGAAAATGCAACGGATGCACCTAGATAAAGTTTATTGCTGTAGTTGGCCCCAAATGACAGGTTGGTTTCTGATTGAGATCCCTTAGTTTGTGTGAAAGAACGTTGTGTATTATCCGGAACACCCATAGGGAAATACAGATTGTCTGCGCCAATATCAACTAAACCCGCATCCCAACCAAAGTCGTGAGCAACACCTGTTCTAGGATCGGCCATATAGTCGGCAATACTTGATTCGTTGTTTTGTCCTGAATAATTCAAGTTGGATATAAAGCTGTTCGTTTTATTATAACTTAAACCTACATTGAAGTTAAGCCAACCCTGATCTAGATTAGCACCTCTCGCACGCATAGACGGGAGATTAAAAACGATACCTAACTGATTTAAACCGAAGCGATCTCGGGTGCTCTCTGTTTGGGAACCAAAGTAAGTGGCTTTATTCTTATCACCGAAATAATCCAGCGATAAGCTTATGTCGGAATTGTTGAAAAAACCAAGACCAGCGGGGTTACCGGCGATGTTGCTAATATCCCCACCCAGTGCCGTTTGCGCATTTCCCATCGCTTTAAAGCGAGCTGTGGCGCCTTGCTCGTATTGTGAAAATAAAAGCGACTCATCCAAATTTTGACCCCTAGAAGCAACCGCTGTAAATAAAAACAGACAAAGAGTTGCTAATTTCTTATTATTCATGAGAAGTAAATTAATTAGTAATAAGTGGATTGCTTTATGTTATGTAATAATAAAGCCGACTAATTTTGAAACAATTGATCAAAAAAGGTCGGCTTTATTTTTATCTAAGATTATCGTCCTCCGCGACCTCTAGACGAGCTGCCGGAACCGCCGCCACCGCCTCTGCTCATGCCACCACCGCCGCTAAATCCTCCGGACGAACGACTCGGAGACGGAGTATAGGATGGCCTTGAGGTAGGGCGTGAATAACCTTCACTCGGTCTTGAATTAGTTGGTCGAGCTGGTCTGGAATAAGATCCTGAAGGTCTAGTAACGCCAGGTCTTGAGCCTGTTGTAGCTGGACGGGAATAACCGGGTCTTGACAAGCCTTCGGATCTTCCATAATTCGGTCTGCTAATTGCAGGTCTACTGCCTCTTGCCGAACCGTTATATGATGAACCTCTTGATGAGTTAATATTGGCATCGGATGAAGACCGGCCGCCTCGACCTCTATAGCTTGAAGCCGACCCACCGGAAACCACACCTCTGGCAGGTCTTGAACTACCTGAAGTAACCCGTCCGGTAACACCTCGGTTAATTCGAGTTATAGACGATCTTGACCCTCTATAGTTATCGGCATATGAACGAGGCTGATAGTTTCCGCGGCTTATGTAACCACCACCCCAGCCCCAGCCTGGATAGCCCCAGCCGCCACCCCAGTAGCCCAGTTCGGAAATGATTTAAAAAAACGTTATTTAGTATCTATTGAAGTCTTTAGCGTCTTTTTTCTTTGATTTTTCTGAAAGCTTTAAGAAAACGGCTTTGTTCAAAAGAATCCTTTATTTTGCAAAATCGAAATTGGAGCGCAGATTTGGCGTCGAAATAAGTTATCAGAAAATTGAGATCACTGGTTTTTTAAATGTCATACTTTATAATCTAAACTTTAACTTTCCAAAAAGGAATGCGCATTTTTCTGTAAAAAGCATTCGGTTTTGCCTGAACAAGCCCTTCCTTAATGGCCCTCTTTTTAAGAGTTTAGAGCTTATTTCTATGCGAATTTTAAGACATGAACAGTGGGGAGGGAAAGAATCGGTGAATGCTGAACATGATGCCAACTATATACCTAGGATTCATTCATTAACCTCTAAGCTTCAACCCTTTTTTCAAGAAATAATAGTTGAAGATTTCGCAATCAATGGACTACACGATTTTGAATTAAACCACAAAGGAAAGACTATCTTTAGACCAGGTCTAGTTGTATGTTCGAAATCTACAATATCTCTTCTAAAAGGCGAACAGAATCTTCTGAAAATATATTTTCAGGGTCTCGATGCCAAAATTGAGATTGATAAATCTTCTATAAAAATGAACACTGAACTCAGAGGCTCGGATATATCCCTACATTCCTTGGCAAATGATAATTTGGAGTTTGATAAAATTGCTTTTAATATAGAAGTTTTCGAACGTAATTGTGTAAAGAATATAGACATGAAGTCATTATTTGTAGATGGGATCAACGTCATGTCTAATATAACATTAAATCCAGACTGGTTGGAGCTAACCTTTAAGCTTGATAGGGTTGATTTTGCATATATTAAAGTGTTTTTTAAAAATTTTATTAACCGATCCATCTACGACATTGATGTTGGAGGCTTTTTAGAAGTTTCGGGAAGGTATAAACTTAGTCGAAGTTCTCCGGATCAATATCAATTTGACATCGACTTTGCTGACTCTGAATTTGAATTGATTTCGCTTAACTCTTTCAAGATGTCCAGGTCAATTAACTCAATAAACTACACGTTAAATGAATTCGGTTTGCATGTTGATGATCGATATACTGATACATTCCTTACATTTGAACGTTATCCGGTTTTGTTGACACGGGTTGTAATGATGTGCGAAGATCCGTCTTTTTACTTCCATAATGGCATAGATATTGAAAATATTGGTTTCGCTCTAGCAACCAATATCCATTTGAAAAAAATAGCGAGGGGCGCTAGTACCATTACAATGCAGCTTTCTCGTAATCTCTTTCTAAATCAGAATAGAAATTTTTACCGGAAGATTGAGGAAGTGTTTATTTCTTTAATTATGGAAAACCTTATATGCGTACCAAAGGAGAAGATATTTGAAGTATATCTTAATATAATTGAATTCGCTCCAGACATTAGGGGGGTAAAGGAGGCCTCAAACTTCTATTTTGGTAAGAGTGTTTCTGAGTTAAAACTAATCGAAATGATTACCCTAACATATATTATTCCAAGGCCAAAACACTTTTTTGAGGCTTTGAAGATTAAGTCGCCAATTTTGACTGTGAATCTTAGTAAGCATGTACACTCTGTTTTACATAGGCTTAAGCAACAAGGGATTGACTTGGACAAATTTGGTTTATGGAATGACAATAATTTAGAAATAGAATTCACCTCTGATTTGGGTGTGTTACGCCTACTAAGGAATACTTGAACCTCAAGGTTACAAAAATTCGATTTCGAATCAATTAAAGTACCCAGCTGCCCAAAAACATATTGCAATCTGTTGATAGCTAACTACCTTTGTTATAAAAAACGGAGCTTTAAAAAATGGAAAGAATGCTTTCGATGATATTTGTTTAACTTATTTATTTTTTTCTTTTTTCTTTTTTTTTTTCAAAATACTGTTTATATTTGAATACATTAAAAAAGTAACTGTCAATATTTATACTTATTGTCTCATCCAAAATCGTCGTTTTTATGGATAAACATAGCCAATCGATGAATCTATTAAAATTCGTAGAACGATATTCGAGAGAAGAAAGCTGTAAAGAGCAATTGCAGTCTGTTAATAATGAACAAGATGGCATTTTCCAATAAAAAGGAATATATGGCTGGGTAAAGTAATTTGTTCAATTTCTATTGAAGAGAAAGCAAAGAAAGCTCCCTAAGTGTAAACAAACATGTTAAGCAATATATTTAGGCCTCAATATATAACTAACAATTTATTTAACTTAAAATCCCCTTTGAAATGAAAAAAAAATTAAAATTGAACAAACAGACTATTAGTAACCTGGATGAAAAAGCACTTAGCAACCTAAGAGGTGGAATTGGATTGGGTGCATTGGATGACAGCTGTTGTGGAGGAAGCTATTCATGTAGTAAATCTGCGTTTGCTGGTGCTTCTAGCGGTGCAGCTTTAGTGACAGTTGAGCCAAGTGCTGCGGTATGTTCTGCAATTGGTTGTTAGAATAGTAAACAAAACATTTAGTTCTAAAAATGGCGTCATAGTTTTATGAATATTATTCTTAAGACTATGATGCTTTTTTGATTAATAAAAACTCAATGCTCCAAATCAGTAAAGAAATTTCCCATATAATACCATACATTAATTTTGATGTTAATATTGACAATTGTAGCATTTTAACGGGAGAACTCAGTAAAGTTCTTGTACTTTTTAGCTTATATGACATTGGCAAAGATGAAACGGTAAAAGTACAGGCAGAAGATTTATTGTATAAACATGTTGAGTTGGCTGCTAACTATACCTTAAATTTTAAATTTGCCTATGGTTTGACAGGTTTAACATGGCTAATCCGGTTTTTGAAGAACCGTAAATTACTAAACGACGATTATGATGATTTTTTAATTGACGTTGACGCCAATCTCTATAAATCGTTGAAATGGGATCTTGAGGATAAGATTTACGATCCGTTTATAGGCTTCATTGGCAAGGCTCAGTACTTATTTGAGCGTTTAGAATCTGGGACAGATGATAAGGTGCTTGATTTGTTGAAAGGACTAATTGACGGACTCGACGAAAGTTGCATAAAAGATGGTGAAAATATTTCATGGCTAGACTTTTACACCTCTCTCCACAATCCGGATGGTGACAAAAATCCATATTTCAATGTTGGATTAGCACACGGTGTTCCAAGCATCATTTGCTTTTTGAGTAAATGCGTTCGCAAAAAAATCGAAGTAGAGAAATGCTCGGAAATGATCAAAGGTGCGGTGCGTTGGCTTTTAAATCAAGGTGATAATGATTATGTATTCCCATCTGTTGTTTGGCCAGACAAAAGGAAATTCGTCCGACATCCATATGTCCTGAGTTGGTGTTATGGAATTCTATCAGTCGCAACAGCATGTTTTGCAGCGGCAAAGGAGTTAAACGATGATAATTTGCGTAAAGAGGCTAAGGATATGGTAAAAATTGCTTCTGGATTACATAAAAAAGGATATGCCGTGGTAAGCGATGAGGCGGGTATCCCGAACTTATTTTTTTGCCATGGAAGTTATGGAATCGCTTTTATTCTAAACAAATTTGGAAAGATTTTTAATGATGATGAAATTTTTGAAGCATATCGCTATTGGATCAATTTCTCTGAAGAGCAATTCGGAAAATATGCTAATTTGATTACTAGGCATCAAGGACTTTTAGAGGGGTTAAGTGGGATTGCCCTTATTGATTTAAATCTAAAATACCCAGATAATTCTCTATCGAATTGGGATAAGATATTCTTTCTGGATTTATTGGATTAGTTATGATCAAATTAGGCATCTTAGAATTTGGCTACGCATTTGACAAGCAGCAAAGCCGAAAGATAATAGAGGAAACAATTCTATATTCCATTAAGATTGAAAAATTGGGATTCTCTAGATTATGGATTGGTGAACATTATAACGAGTTTTCAACATGGTCCAGCCCTGAGGTACTCTTAACTTTGATAGCTTCTTCAACTAGACAAATAAAAATAGGTGCCGCTGGTGTTCTTTTAAATTACCATAATCCATATCGCCTAATTCAGACATTTAAGATGTTATCCACTTTATTTCCCAATAGAATAGAATTAGGATTTGCTAGAGGGGGAGTTCCTGGATTTGTAAAGAAATATACGCATGAGTTATCTGCTGCTGATTCACAAATGTTCTTTCGCTCGCAGATTGACCAGCTTTTCCAAATTATAGATGATGACAGCAAATTTCTCAAAGGAGAAGATGTCGAGTTATATATCGCACCTATTGGGGGAGAATTTCCTGATTATTGGTTTCTGGGAACTTCGGATTCCGTCTTCGAACAAGCAATAAACTACAAATCCAATTTTAGTTTGTCCTTATTCCATGATTCCTTGTGCCAAATGGACAAAAAGGATCTATTAAAGATTTTTTCGGAAAAATTTTTCTACCAAAATGGGTTTCTTCCTCAGAGAAATATCGCCATTAAATGTCTATGTATTGAGGATAAAAAGTTACTTGACAGATGGAAAAAGAAAAATATCTATCAAAAAAAAGAAGGCTTTGTTATTGGCGACAAATCCGAATGCATTACAAAAATCCTTGAACTACAAGACAAATATGGAGCTGAAGAAATTATTGTTTCCATTCCGTTCTTAAATGGTAAAGACGATCCACAAATTAGAGATGAATCACTTAACAACTTAGCTGAGTTCATTAATTAATTCTATGGATATCCTGATATTACACTTAAAAGCAACAAAAAGCGAACATAAGACTTTTTCCTTTTTTGAAGAAAAATTAAAGGAAGCAGGGCATTTT
The DNA here is from genome assembly GCF_030372825.1 of Olivibacter sp. 47. Lineage (NCBI taxonomy): Bacteria > Pseudomonadati > Bacteroidota > Sphingobacteriia > Sphingobacteriales > Sphingobacteriaceae > Olivibacter > Olivibacter sp. 47. The sequence goes on along the minus strand of NZ_JAUCNR010000001.1, from coordinate 859,736 downwards.
GTGAAAGATTTAAGTGTCAAAAGCCAACACTTTCGTGATGCTGTTAAGCTGGAACGCTTCGAAAAAATAGATCCTTCGGAATGGGATTGCATCTTTGTATTTGGTTCAGAAAATGTCGATCGAAAGATCAATTTTTTAAACAAGAAATTTCAAAAGCCAATTTATCTCTTTGTCTGTAATTGTGATGACGACGAGTATTTTTCGTACCTTGCCCATAGTAAACATAATCTATTCGGAGTTTTTTTCTTGAACCCTATCGGAATAATGCAAAGAAAAATCCCATTCAAAAGAGTGTTTTATTTCTCTTCATGTGACTTTCCTGCGAAGCGAAATTTTGCTAAATCAATTGGTTTAGATCTGTTTCATTGCTCTAACAGATTCGCTCACCAAGTAATTAAAATATTTAATACTATTCCCGATTTGAAGCTAAATGTGTACGGGAAAGCTGAAGATAAAAAGCGCTTCGAACCTTATTTTAACAACAACATAACATTTTTTTCCACAGATAAGGAAAAGTTATACATGCAAAAAGATATTATCCTTCTAACTTATTCTGTAAATGCCTTAAATGCGACGGTTTCGGGTACGCCCGTGATAATCGTGGGAGAAAAAGGGTTTGGCGGGAGGCTAACGGATGAAAATCTCTTTGATCAATTAAGAACCGGTATCAAAGGTCGAATAGGAGGGTATCTAGATGAGGAGATTCCAGGAAGTTTATTGTTGAACGAGATTAACACAATATTAAATTTTTCTGAAGATCAAATATATCACCAAACTGAGAAAGTAAGACAACTGGTTAGTATTGAAAGATTTATAGATAATGTCCTTGGCCATGTTGAATATCATAATTCTGTCTTTGATCATTACAATAGAGGTGATTATTTTGCTTTGAGAGCAGAATTGTTAGAGGGACTAGACCTTAGTGTTACTTCGGAAGGAGAAGGGATTGTTATATTAAAAAGTCACAATCAGCTAAGGCATCATTTGGACAAAACCGAATGTAAGTTTCTAGAATCTTTAATTTCAGAAAATAATTTGTCTGAGGCAATTTTCACATTTCTTGTTTCCTGTGATGAAGATTACGAATCCGCTGTCAATTTTGTTGGAGAATTGTGGAGAAATAAGGTGCTAAGATTAGAAATTATAAAGGATGCACGACGTTTGGAATAACATTGATCTAGATATAGTTGTTGTGGGCATTGAAACTTTAGACGAGTGGAAGGTTTACATGGTTCGTAATTCGCTCTTGTTTGGCAGGAACGGACTGCGAATTGTGTATGCGCTTCCAGAAGAGATTGTTTCTTCAGAACTGAGCAAGTGTGTATCACAATTTCCATTCTTAAATCTTTGTATTGTTAGCTATAGCAAATCGTTTTCTTCCGGAGCTATTCTGAATACTTGTCTAGACTTATGTAGGAAAGATCATATATGTATATTAGATCAGCAATTTTCTCTTCAATTTAGCTTTTTTGTTCAACTTAAAGGCGTGATGATAGAGTATACCAAGTACTATTTTTCAATAATCAACAGCAGTGAAGAGCCTTCCAAGGCCATAGGATTTGCGTTTCCACGAGAGATAATTGACCTTACGGGTGGATTTGACGAAAGTTTGGACCAATTTTATGTTGAAAACATTAAAGCGAGATTGGATATACTTGGATTTAAAGAGATTGGTATAGATTTTTCTGGGAAACCGATCCCTTATCTTTATCGCAATGGGATAAATATTAAAAGTAGTGGTTATGAGAGAGCTTTGTTCCCTAAAAATGCTAAAACCCATGTCACTGCCACTAATGGTAAAGTAATCTATGACTGGGACGTTTGGGATAAGGGAAAGTTCAGCCTTTTAGTGAGCTACTTAGATGAATTTGTCGAATATAAAATATTCGACACGGAATTTTTCGCGAAGGAATATAAAATAATAGCATTAGTTCAAACATACAATGAACAAAAATATATAAAGGATACTTTATCTAATCTATCAAAAAGTGTTGATGGGATTATTTGTCTTGACGATTCAAGTGAGGATTCTACATATGAATTAATGAATAGTGAAAAATTACTATTCAAAGTAAAGAAAAGGCGTAAAGGGTTTGATGATCTAAAAAACAGAAATATTCTTCTTAGGCTCGGTTCTTTTTTGAAATCTACTTATTTCTTTTTTATTGATGCGGATGAAATGTTTGAGGATCGATATAATAATGTGTTAGAGATCACGGAACGTTCTGAAGTAGATGTTTGGGGAATATACTTATTGAATTTATGGAATAATGATTATGAATACCGTGCGGATATTCCTGATGGAAATGTAAACTCAGCACATGGCGCAATATTCAGATGGAGAATTTTCAAAAATATTGGTCCTATGCAGATTTATGCGGATAAGAATTTACACTTTACTGCTGTCCCATATTTGCAACGTGTATCAAGGTCTAATTTGTTGCTGCTTCATCATGGAATTAAAAATCTATTTGACAGGAAAGCCAAGTATGATTTTTATAAAGAAAGTGATGAAAATTTTGAAGTTCATTTAAAAGAAGGTATGTATCAATATTTATTAGATGATACAGTGATTAGGCGCTCTGTTAAGTCTTTTGGTTTAAAGCACGGATTTCCATACGTATTGAATCAAGCTGATTCCATTTAATCTTTAATGGCTGCTTGATATATCTTCTTAGATATGTCCAGCGATCCGTTTATTGCAATAATTTTTGATCCTGTATCCGCTTTAAAACCCTATCAATCTTCAAGTTTTCTAAATACAATTTTCCGATATTTTCCGAGAACTCAATTTCTGTTAGAAAGCTATTAATATCTATATCTGAAATAAGGTTCCTGAAATAGAGATTTTCCAGCATGTTCTCTATATAATTAGATAGATTGCGATCAAGTTGCTGGCTACGAGTCAAAACAGCGTCAAGAAAAAACCTAGGCCGTGGTACGATATAGGATAACGTGAGTGCTTGGATAGTAGTTAAAGAATTAGACTCTTTGCCAAAATAAAAATAACTTCCATTTTCAATTCCAAAAACGCCTGGAGCGAACTCTATTACTTGAAAATAAACAGCTAAGATCCTGTGTTTCTTTATTGAATAGTAGTTTTCTAATAGTACCGTTATAATTGCTTCTTCCAATTTTCTTGCTAAGGTCCTTGACTCATCCATAAAAAGATTCTTAACCAATTGCATTGAAATCGTACTGCCTCCCACTTTCGTATTACCAGATTTGAAATTTCTAATAATTGCCAATCCTATTGCCATAGGCTCTATTCCTGAATGCTGAAAAAAGGAGGGGTCTTCATTTATTATTATTACTTTTTTAGCAAAATTTGAAATAGATTGGTCGGTTGAACCTGAATAGACTAGCATTGAATGTTTATATGTCGATAGAGGAAATTTATTATTTAAATAGCTAAGATCCCAATCTATGTTTATGATGTTATAATCGTTTTTATAAAATTTAAAGCTAAGAATGGAATTTTTTAAATCTTCAAGATTGATATGAAAATCGATTTCTGCCAAGAAATTTCCATCGTCCAGTAGAGTTTTGAGTTCGGGGTTAGTAGGTGATGGTATAATATCGATTAACTTGCTTAGACTTGAGTATATTTGCAAGAATATTGATAAATTAATGTTCTTGTTTGGGAGATTATGTCTAACGATGCTATAGAATATGACATTACCATCAATGTCTATGTATGATTCATCACCTCCAAAGATTTGGGTGTCCTCCAGAGGAAGGAATTGCTTCGCCTTAAAATACTCTATTTCAACTCTCTCTCTTGATATTGTTGGGTGATACAGCTGTCCTAGATGAATGAAGGTTGAAACCAGTAATTTAGAATGGTCAGAAAAATCGACTTTTGCTAGAAGTTTGTTGAATGAAAAGATGTCTGTCGTATCTTTTTCTAACCTATTGATACTAATTTTGATGTTGTGTTCTAAGATGGATATTTTAAATTTATATTTAGAGTTGCTAATTGCAGATAATTTGTTTAGTTCGCCTTTAATAGTGGGGTTCTCTGAAAATATATTGTATAAGGACGCCTTTCCCCTATTTGAAATAATTTCTATTTCATTAATACTAAAAATCACCTTGGTTAAAATATTTTTTATAAGTTGATGTCTTTTTTTGAACTTTATAGCAAGGGTATGAACTTCCAGGTTTGTTCTTGATTTTTTTTTGTCAGTTTTCCTTAAGTCTGCAACTTGTCTTATTTCTGCCTTTCTAACTTTTATAACTTTAGGTACTTCGTTGAGATTTATCGAAAGCAAGTCGATTTTAAAAGCGAAAGAGTTCCTTTTGAATGTTAGATCATGTATAGATATCGCATTATTAGAGATTTTCATTTTACACCATACAATATTCATTATATGATATTTCGATAGTCTTTTCTTTACTTTGCTGAAAACTAACTTGTTGACGGGTTTTGTTTTAAGACTTATAAGTGCTATCTTAATAAAGATTCGGTACGCAAGTCTCTTTAAACGAGTTCTCATATCGATTGATATGTTTGAAAAAATTCGAAACTTACTTTGGGCAAAAAATTCTTCCGACAGTCCGCTACTTTATTTCCTCCAAAGAAATTGCTGCCAGGACATGATTTATTCCCGTTTGATCCATCGTTCCTTTTTCCCGAAATCAAATTATACCAGTGGTGGTATACGATCGTTTCTGTGGAGATTTCCAGGTCAAATTTATGGCACAAAATAGCTACTGTTTTCAATATTGTGTCCTGCTGCTCTTTACGCATCGTGTCACGGTGAACGTCGAAATTTCCTATATTTTCAATTGCAACGGCGCCCGAATTCGCACCGTATATCCCTGCAGGGTCTCTGTCGAAATCTCTTCCAGTAAGTATAATTCCATCAGGGAATATTGTTAAATGTTGACCTATGTCTTCCCATCCATTTTGTTGTTTATGAAAATCTCTCATTGAGGATTGTAACTGGAAATGGTTATCACCATTAAAACTGGAATAATCAGGGATGTAAGTGTGATGTAACTGAATTTTGGAGACAGCTCTCGTAACTTTACGTGGCTTTATCCACTGAGAGAATTCTTCTATAGTTAACTTAATAAAAGCCTCTTGTTGAATCATAATAAATTTGATGATTATCGTGGTAATATCCGAATTATTTTTATACAATGCAGTTCTGTCGTCTCTTTCAGCTGATAAATACGGTCCCGATCTCCAATCATTGGATGAAGTTGACACGTCATCGCCTAGACACTAACGCACCAACTGACTCTAGATTTCCATCATCGAAAACCCCTTAAGCGTAAATTTCCTGCGGCAGCTCGCCTCGTCAGGAAATTCCTTTATAAATTCCAATACGTCCGTCTTCAGTTTCTTTGTCCCCAATTTACAAATTTTAGGTGATTTAACCGATATTCACTATTTTATTTTTTGCCTTCTAGGATCGATTACAGGTGTATTTTTACTTTCTTTTCAAATTGATATTGATAACATAACTCTCTTTCCAGTTCCCAGGAATGTCCAGTCCATCCTTCCCAAGTGAAGCCAACAATCGATATCGGATAAAGTAAATTGGGATATGCTTGAAGTACCCATTCTAAAATTATGAAACCACTTGAACCGTTATTACCTCTTAACTTCTCTTTCAACGGTAAATCATCGGAATAAATAGTTGAATATAGCTTTTCTTCCCAATTGTTTACTTGAAGAATCTCCTGGGTATAATCTTTATATTTATTTTCTGATATTATTAAGAGCCGTTCCCATTCACCAAATAAAGTTTTCCTTCTCCTTAAGGTTTCATCCATATTTTGAATTGCCCAAATATCAGTTTTCCTTCCTAAAAAACCTGTCCATAAAAAATTTAATCGGTTAAAGCGTATTACAATGTCATGTCCGTTTACCAATTCTGAATAGTCCTTCAGAGGGAGGGCATTTCCCACAAGGATTATTTTTTTTCCAAATCGATAGGTGGAATTTTCATATCAATATTAATATTTGATATTATTTCTTTACTAATATAAGAAATAATAGTAATTGCCTTATAAATTTATGTTTATTTTCTTGTTAGCAATGTATTTATATCCTTAGCCATATCAAAAAGAAATTTATTGATTTTGATCATCAAGTGCACGCATTTCAAATTGGGGTCAAGTCTCTTATTTCGTCTAATTTCTCTACAATGGTCCTAATATTGCCCGCTAAGGAGTTCCTAGCGGGGAGTCCTCTACTAATATAGGTTTACAGTTTGGTATAAAATTATTTCAAAGATGAATGAACATTCTAAATTTACTAATACAGGCTATATACTAAAAATCTGTGCTTAGACACAGAATTGAGTTATACACTTCTTTTAATGAATCGATAGTTATATTTCAGAATATCGGTTTAAAAGCGCTTTCATGGTATAATGATGCTGTAGCCATATTTGTGCAACCTGATCAATTGTTTCATCTGACTCATGGCTCACCCTAAACGGATCAACTTGCTCCGGAATGATGGTCCCGAAAAGTCCAGGGGTAACATGGTCCGGAATGGGACACTCCTTCGAATCCAGAGGGGTCAGTATGTGCCAAATTGGCGTGCGCTCAGTTCATTTAAACGAACTTCAGCTCTTGATTTACTAACGGATTATGGGGGTCAATTTCTTCCGGAATACTTAACTTCTTCCATAGGAATTTTATTAAGTAATGAACTGATTTCAAAGACATAAGGAAGACCAACTCTATATATTTTCTTTAACTCTCTCTAGTCGGGTATTTGAAGTCCGTGTCTTTAATTGTGTAGCGTTCTTTTTCCATGTTTACTTTTGTTTAGATACTTCTTATTAATATTTAACAAGAAAATCTATTTTACTTCTTTCTATTCGCACGTTGCTTTGCCCACTCTTGTTCTAAAAATCTATGTTCTTCTAACATACGTTCATTAGCACCCAAGTTTATGTAAGCGTTCGGGTCATTATGGATTTCTTCAATTTTAAATCCAATAGGGGCGAAAGTGAATAGTTCGTACTGGCGGTCAATCAATTGTCTATGAAAGAAAATTATTGAACCAATGAAAATTTCTCTAGCCGTCTCAAATTCTTCTTCTTTGAGTTCTTTGAACTCATTTTTAAGAGACTTGCATAACGCCGTTATCTTGGCATCGCTGAAAGAAAACTGAAAATCGAAATTATGTGCAAATTGGTTCCGAATTTTTTTAAGGTGATTTAATGCGTTGTATTCATTACGTGTAATATAGCCTAGACTAAGACATATGTTAATTTTTGCACTGAAAGTATTTAATCCGCCGTTGGCATCTTCCAATAAGTTTTTAGTCGAGGGAGCATCGTTCAGTAATTCGCGGAGAATTTCTTTTAATTTATATTCAAAAAAAGTTGCTGCGAAAATAGCTGCTCCACGATCCGACTCTTGTTTTAACTCATTAATAAATTTATCGAATCGTGTTTCTGCTTTCTTTAGAAAACCCTTTTGTATGTCTGAGTTTGATATATTGTTAGTCACGTTAACCGATTTATCTTGCAATGACAAGGTTAGCACAAAATAGCATCAATATTATGTGCTTTGGATACTTCTTGTAAATATATATTGTTTACTTTATTTAAAATTTAACGTCGTCTTCGTCAGTTCTTTGGTTTTTATCCGGATCCGCCTCTAACGTCTTTTTCGAATGATTCTCTTCTACAGTGTCTTGTTGACCATGTCCTTGCCAGTCATTTGCAATTTTTACCCAATCAATTTCTCTTTTCTCTTCGCCTATCCACACATCCCAAAAATTGGGATCGTTTGATTGTGGCCTATGTTTCTCGTCTAAAAATCTCATTTCAACTAACACTGGAATAGAGAAAGCCCAACCGACCAATATTGCTTTTCTTGAAGGTAGAATCGGTAATTCTTTCAGCAAACCACTTAGGCTGTCAGGTACTAATTTTTTGACTAACTCTTGATCTCTATCATTAACTATTCGGTGTAATAAAAATGTATTGCATTGCGATAAAACTGTTTGAGATAGTTCCGAAGGCCTTTGTGAAGATAGAACCATACTTAGCCCGAATTTCCTGCCTTCTCTGGCGATTCGTTCAAACGTCTCTAAACAGATATTATTGGAGTTGTTATTGAACTCACGCAAAAAGGTATGGGCTTCTTCTAATACAATTGTCGTTGGTAGTTCTTTTTTATAAATCTTTCGGTATCGTTGAATCGCTTCAAATGTCAGCCGTGAAAGAACGGCGACAACTACGTGAATAATGTCAGAAGGGATTAAGGATAAGTCAATTAAAGTAATTTGGCCATTTTCAGCAGTATTTGAGCCAATATACAAATTTAACCAATCTACAAGGGTTATATCTTCCTTGGGTTGAACTACTCCATTCAGTCTTTCATCAGAAAATAAAAACCGCATTCTTAATGAAAGCATTTGAACAAATTGCAAAATATTTCCTCCTTGATTTTCTGCAAGCTGCTCTAAATATGGAATCAAGTCATTTAATTCAAATTTGATTGGTGTATCAGGGTTGATTTGACTTGTTTCATTCTCGGTTAATTGTATATGAGAGAGGACGGCATCAATTCCTGTAATGACTGAGCTGATGTCCTGATGTGAGAATGAATTAAATCTACCGGGTTGCCATTCTCTGTTTGCCAACGTTTGCTTGAAATCTGTATTTAACAGATTGTAAGAATCAGATAATGGTTGATTGTCTGTTGGTATTAATGGTAAATGGAAATCTAAATCGGTAGAAATATTTTGAAGGACGCCAACCATGGCAATAAACTGAGGAAAAGTTGCTGTAGTAGGAAGATTTCCTAAGAACGTAAGTAATGAGTTCCTGCTAGTATTCAGGAAACTATGAACTCTAATGGTATTAGAGTTACCTAACTGTTTGCCTCTCTTTAAATCTAAAAGAGATTGAAGCAATAAAGGTCTTTGAGCACCTGGAGCGGCCTGGGAAAAACTAATCCACTCTTGAGAGTTCCACATCCAGGCAGGAATCTTTAATTGTTCGAAATTTGAATCCGATTCGTCCAGCTTTACTGTAAACTTCCGTACCTTTTTTGAGCCTAAATCGTTGAATGCATTAAAATATTCTCCGTTTGGATCCAGTATAATAAATCTTGAGTTGAGTTGAGCATTAGTCTTAACTTTTTCGGCTTCGGTTAATGACCATCTTATAAGTCCTGCCACCGAACAAGATTTTCCACTTCCTGTATTTCCGAGAATGGCTAAATGTCTTCCAAACAATTTGTCAGGGTTCACTTTGATTGAGGCGTTGCTTGCTATTGGCGCCCTACCTATTTCAAATTTTCCGTCAGGATTTTCTACAATTGCAGAGAGCTGTTTATCCGTTGGGAGAATAACATTATCACCAACAGACGGGTAATTATATACTCCTCTTTCAATTTCATAGGTGCTATCTTTTTTCTTTTTTAGAACACCAAGAGGTGTAATATTCATTTTCCGTAGCGGAAAAGGCAAATCAATTAAGTCAAAATCTTTGAACCCTTTTCTTATTGGATAATTTGAATGTTGGACTCCGATCCAGTTAACAACTCCAACAATAGCACCTGTTTCATTTGGAATCAAAACATAACCATTGATTTTCGGGAAGTGAGTTGGAACACCAGTGTTAATGGCAACATTTTGAGGAGCATCAACCTCCAATAGCACCTTAATTTCAATTGGAGATACTGATTCGATGGTCCCTATTGTAAGGTTACGAATTTCGTCAAAGTCGTAAAAATTATGCATTGCCATTTGGTTTAGAAGTGGTTAAAGGCGTTGTATCAACACCTGTTGAGCCTACATTATCTTCATTTGCGCCTTTAAAATGCTCCGTCTTTCCTCTTTTTTCTAATGTTTTTACCAGTCTTTCTTGAATTCTGTCAATAGCGGCTTTTGGCAAATAATTTTCAACCAAGTTTTTTAAGTCTCCGATATGATTTCCCATAATTAACGTAATCTGCGCCGAATTCATTTTTTCATAGAAGCTCTGAACGCGACCGGACGCAGTGTCAAAGGATATAATTACTAAATGGGTTGAGGGTAGCGTCAACATATCTTCAATTACACGATTGATATGGGTGTCCCCAAAACCATACCCATAAGTTACCACAACGGAGTTTGGTCTGCATACAGCAGTTGAAAAATCGCGGAATAATTCAGAATAGGGGAAGTACGCTGTATCAATTCCTTTTGACGAGTTTGGGTATATAACGGAAAAGTCTTTTGGTGAAGCGGGTAATTGGTTGGTTGATTCATCAACACCAAATTCAAGCGGCAATTTACTTATAGAATTTACACCAAATTTCCAGTCAACTGATCCATGTAATTTTGTGTATTTAACTACGCCCTCAACATATCTTGGTTCTCCCCGAATCCCAGGAGGATTATAATGGTAATCCAGCTCCAATTTCGTTGTCCTGAATATTGACTTTACTTTACCTACAAACCTGTCTATGGTTAAAATCCCTGCGCTGTCCAAAGCCAGTTCAATAAATCGATCATAATTTGTTGTGAAAATATTTGTTCTCTCTCTTGTCGCAGTTCTACTTGAGAAACTTATCAAAAAAGATTTGAGAATGTTTAAAGCTTCTTGATATCTTTCACTTTTATTAAATTCCTTTTCAGTCTTAATTATGTTCCGTATAAATTTATCCAACTGAAGGTTTATTTCTTTTTCAAGAGTATCGGCATCTCGGTTGCCTTGAATTTTTAACCCTTGTAATAACTCAATTGCACTTCTGAAATCGTCTTCAATATTTGCATTGCCTCTTCCAAGTTCTTTTGCACTATTATCAGCCCAGTCCTTAATCTCCTTCTTATAAATGTTGAATTCAATTCGGTCCATACCCTGTGCTTTTACACCGGCAAGATAGGTTAGGCCAATTGAAAGCCCAGCCCCTGAAAGAAGAGAAAAATGTTCACTTTGAAATATTGCTGTTAGCCAGGGTTCAATTCTTTTTCTAAGGTCGTCTATTTTATGTTCATCAATACTGTCTGCGTTGAAACAGTCAATGTCATTGTTGATTTTTAATATATTGTCACTATTCCAATCTATCATATTATTGTTTTGTTATAACTAGAAGATGATTTATTCGCCATTTTGTATGTCGACTTGTTCTAATTCCTTACTTTTTTAGATTTAAACGCTTCAACTGTGCTGCTGCTCCAATCGCTGGGATAGAAAAGCTCTCTTATGTCAACACGCAAATACTCCGCAATTTGAGCAAAGGTTGTTAACGACGGTTGTTGATGATTATTAACCCATCTAGATACCGTCTCTTTCTTAACTTTTAAAAATTTTACTATATCATTGTTCTCTACCCCGAGTTCTTCAAAAACCTCTGCTAAACGGTTCAATTTCATTTCTATAAATAAATTTTCATTTTTAGTTGACTTTTAAAAGTCAACTTTGTATATTTGCATTAGTAAAACGCGACAGTAAAGAGTAGAAGATTCTACTTTAACGATGTCTCTCTCGTTTGAGAAAACCGCCAAATTGCCTACGAGAAGACCGTGAGTTCGCCAGATTCTATTGGATATGTTATCTTTGATGATATATTACCGATAGAGGCGGACTTCATGTTAGTCTTTTTTGAAGGCAAAGCGTAAATCTCGAGTAGATTTGTGCAAGGGTTAGCTTGGCGGTTATCCCTCAATCAAAAAAGCATTGGAGCCGCCCTATTGGTTTCTATAGGTAAAAAGGTCCAAAGTTTTTTGACATCGTTTCCATAAAATCAGGAATTATGAAAACGAAAAAAACCAAACCGACTAGTTACTTAAATCACAAATTACTTGTGTGGTCCGTCATCCAGAATGGCACCTTGCGGGTACATCCCAAATCCCTTCAATCACCCTTAAAGAACATAATTGCATCGCCTGAATAAGCGTGCCAAAAGATAAACAGGCTGTGGATAGCATAGGGGAGAAGCAAAGAAGCTCAACCCGAAGCAGGCTATAAAAAGCCATATCCCAGTCTGTCACCGATCCTATTCCAATAAGAAAACGATTGTTCGCTTAGGCTTGGAGTAGGTCAGATCTTTTGGTTATTGCAATTACCTCTAAAGATAGTGGCTTTCTTTCAAACCAGCAAATAATTTGTGCCTTGTTAGTGGCATGGGGTCGGTTTTTCTAAAATTTTTCAAACCTAAATCGAGTTAAATCGACCGAAATGAAAGCATTTTTACGCTTAATGGGAGGGGTGTGTGCTGTTGGGAAGTTATTAGTTCAAGCCATCTCTCGAAAGAATAAAATATTAAATACAGCGCGCAAGAGTTCACTAACGATGAATGATGAGCGATTAGTGATGAGTGCGCTCAGGTCAAGCGCTCGAGGATCCTTCATCCCGTTCTGCAACGGGATCAGGATAGTACACGGGGTAAAACCAGGCTGCAAAACTAGTCGCATACAAAAAAATACTGAAAAAGCCACCTGTAACTCGCGAGTTACAGGAAAACAGGGTTTAAGAAGTGTTCAAAGCGCTTTTGGTACTTTTTTATCGCTAAAATTTGCATAAAAAAGTGCTGGAAATTTAGGTGCAGATACCTTTTTTCGTCGCAAAATGGGGCTGACGAGAATATGATTGAGGCTATGAGGCGGAGGAGACTGCCACGTCGTAAACTCCTCGCAATAACATGTACCTTTTTTCCGCAAAAAGGTACCCAAAAACTCCTGGCTGCAAAATTTCTATGTAAGTTACATCGATTACTTAGCCTATGCTATCCGAAATTTTGGAGGCCAGTTTTTCCAGTATGAGCGGTTTCCTGCTACGACCATTGCGTATACAAAAAATACTGAAAAAACTACCTGTAACTCGCGAGTTACAGGAAAATGCCGTTTAAGAAGTGTTCAACGTACTTTTTGGTGGTTTTTTACTGCTAAAATTTGCATAAAAAAGTGCTGGAAATCCGCATATAGATTTATTCGTTGCAGTAGAAATACCGACGCTCGGAGATTTCTCCGCAAGGTCGAAATGACGGCACTTCGCAACGTCGGGATGGCAGGAGGTAGTGTCCTCTGCGTCCTTAAACCTTACACCGTATACCTTATAACCCTAAAGATCTTGTTCTGTGTTTGTTTGGCACACGCCCGGCAGTCCTCCTCCCCGGAGGCTGCCCATGGCGTGGCTTTATCCACGGATTCTATTAGGCCGCTACAAATAGGAGACACCATTCCGGAAGCCTTATGGCACATGCCTCTGCAAATGGTAAAAGCAGGGCAGGAAGGAAGTACTACGGTAACGCTCAATGATTACAGGGGTAAGCTTATTATTCTGGATTTTTGGTCAACCTGGTGCAGCGCTTGTATTGCGGCGATGCCCAAATTGCTTCATCTGCAACAGACTTTTCATCAGTCGATACAGGTGCTGCCAGTATCCTTTCAAGCCACTCAAAAGGTCCGCGAGGGTTATGATCATAACAAGATATTAAAGTCGATCCCGATGTTCTCCATCGTGGAGGATCAATTCTTGCAGCAAGCGTTTCCGCACCAGATTCTACCGCATGTGGTATGGATTACACCGGATGGTAAATTCGGTGCGGCAACGTCTTCCAATTTATTGACATCCACCTACGTTCAGGAGGCATTGGATGGTAAACTTTACCGATGGCCGGTTAAAGAGGAGCTGAAGCAATTATATGACTTACCGCTGCTGGTACCAAACGAAAACCTTTCTACATCGAAGGCGAATTGTTATTATTCCGTGCTAACGCCATACCAAAAGGGAATCAATAACTATCATGTCAAACAACTCGCGGATACGGTTTCCGGTACTGTTCGATGGCAATTTATCAATCATTCAATACGCAGTCTTTACCTCAAGGCATTGGGTAGGTTTAATGATTTTCCGAGGAACCGCATTATCTGTGAAGGAATTTCACCTGATACAGTTTTATTCGATGCGCATCAGGCAGGGCTTAATCGCGATGCATGGTATCAAAAACATGCGGTATCCTACGAAACGCAGCTGCCATTGCAGACTTCTTTTAGCGCGGTAAAAGCGAAACTACTGAGCGATCTGAATAGCTACCTCGCTCTTAATGTACGTTTGGAGCAACGGGTAATGCCTTGTTTTCGCTTGGTTTTAACGGATGCTAAGCGGCTTCGTGAAGCTGCTGAAGATGCGGAGTATAGCAATACCCTGTTGGATAAGGCTGCGCCCATAAAGAAGCTTATTGCGGCACCACCGTCGCGATTGGTAGCGAGCTTAAACCAAATGGCAAACATGCCCCCCGTATTGGATGGAACGGATTTCAAAGGGAAACTGGATTTAACCTTGCACTTGGATGATGTCTCCGATATAAACAAATTGAATGAACAGTTAATGCGCTACGGCTTGCTTTTGCAAGCATGCGAAGAACGTATTGAAGTACTGGTGATTAGCAAAAATTAATTACAACCAACCTATACCAAACACATGAAGCTTTATTTTTTTACGTATGTATGCGTGGCCCTACCGTTGATGGGTTGGGCCCAACAAAAAAGAACAATAGAAGGTACGGTGCTTGGCAGAAATGGGGCTAAGCCGATAGAACATGTAACCTTGCAGGCACTGCCGAGTAAAATACGGGTGGAAACCAACGAGCAGGGGAGGTTTCGCATGGACGTTTCTGCCAGCGATACGGCACTGCACGTAAAGCATATGGGTTACGCACCTAAACAAATGGCTTTGTCGGCCTCTAGTGTGCTGCACATATTGCTTGATAGAGACGTTAACGAATTGCAGGAAGTGACGGTAAGTACCGGTTACGAAAGAATCCCTTTAGAACGGGCAACAGGCTCTTTTCAGCAAGTAGATAGCACTCTGTTTAATAGGGCTGTAGGTACGGATATCATCAGTCGTTTGAAAGACGTTACAGCGGGTACTTATTTCGCTGATCGATTCTCAAACTTATCAATGAATGAGGGTGGAAGGCCCTCGTCCGATTTAACCATTCGTGGAATCAGTACTTTGCAGGCCGGCGTGAGAGGGCCACTTATTGTGCTGGACGATTTTCCTTACGAAGGTGATATCAGCAACATCAACCCAAATGATATCGAAAGCATCACGCTTTTGCGGGATGCGGCGGCTTCTTCTATTTGGGGAGCACGGGCCGGGAATGGGGTTATTGTGATTACTACAAAAAGAGGACGCGATAACAAACCGATTCAGTTTACTTTCAACAGCAATGTCAATATTACGGAGAAGCCCAATTTGATGGCCGACCATGTGATTTCTTCCGCTGATTTTATTGAACTAGAGCGCTATCTTTTTGATCGGGGCTTTTACAATAGCCAAGAGCGAAGTGCGTCTAAACCTTCTTTATCGCCGGTAGTGGAATTGCTCATCAAGCATCGGGACGGTTTTTTGGAAACCGATGCGCTACAAGCTGAATTGGATGCACTGCGCGGAAAAGATGTACGACGCGATTTTATGGATTATATGTACAGGAAGGCAATTAATCAACAACATGCCTTCAGTGCGACAGGGGGTGGCCGTAACTATAATTTCAACTTCTCGCTTGGTTACGATAAAAACCTGCAATCGATGATCAGCAATCAGTATGATCGGTTAACGCTTAGGGCCAATCAGCAGTTTAGGTTTTCCAAAAAGCTGGAACTGGCTACGAGTATTTTATATACACTCTCCAATGCTTATGCGCCGGGTAGCACAGGAGCCTTCACTTACGGATCTGCCCGTTTGGGGAGTAGGGACCTTCCGCCTTACACCTCCTTGGCCGATGAACAGGGTAATCCCTTATACTTTGCACGGGATGTTCGGCAAAGCTATATTGATACAGCCGGTAATGGGAAGCTGTTGGACTGGAATTTTAGTCCGCTGGCGGAGGCAAGAATGGATGGACGTAAGAGTACCGATAACGATCTGTTGGCCAATTTTACGCTCCGCTATCAGTTGATTACGCCACTCTCGCTCGAGTTGAAATACCAATATCAGCGTAATATGGGCAGTCGGGAGGAACTTGCCGATCTGGATCGTTACTTTACGCGCGACCTGATTAACCGCTATACGCAGATCAATGGTAATCAGGTGCTTTATCCGGTACCGATGGGTGCGATTCTGAATAAGGAGGATATGCTAGTGAACGCGCATCAGGCGCGGGCGCAGGCAAACTTCAACCATAGCTGGCAGGATGCACATCAGCTGGTGGCATCGGCCGGTGCCGAAATCAGGCAAACGGCAAGCGCATCGCACAGTCATCGTACCTACGGGTTCGACGATAATTTGCTTACCTATACATCGAATATGGATTTCGTTAGTCGCTTTCCGATTTATGGTAACCTGAGTGGACCTACTACAATTCCCAACCCTTTATCGTTTAGTGAAACTATGAATCGCTTCGTATCTGTTTATGCAAACGCTTCGTATACTTACCGTGGTAGATATACCTTATCCGGAAGTGCCAGACGGGATGCTTCCAATCTTTTTGGTGTGGCTACTAACCAAAAGTGGACGCCATTATGGTCGCTGGGCATGGCATGGAACGTGATGGAAGAGGCCTTTATGCGGGTGGACTGGCTGGATAAGCTAAAGTTGCGGGCGACGTACGGTTACAGCGGAAATATTGGTTCGGGCGTTTCAGCTTATACAACGCTTAGCTACCTGCCCAATAGTAGCTCCTTCAATCTTAATTTGTTGAATGCTTATATTTCCAGTCCGCCAAATCCGATCCTCCGTTGGGAAAAAGTGTCCACCTTAAATCTCGGACTGGACTTCGCCGTGCTGAATAACCGTTTGAACGGTTCCATTGATTATTATCGCAAAAGTACTTCGGATCTGTTCGGGCCTTTTACCTTAGAACCGACCACGGGTGTGGCCACGCTAACCATGAATGTAGCTTCGACTACTACGAAGGGTATTGATCTGCAATTGAACAGTACAAATACAAAAGGATTGATCGGCTGGACGAGCAACTTGCTTTTTAGCCACAACCAAAACCGGGTGGACGAATATTTCATGAGGCGCTCAAGCAGTAATTCGTATATCAGCACGGGGTTGATAGCCGTACCGGGATACGATGCGTTCCCCGTGTTCAGTTACCGCTGGGGTGGCTTGGACGGCGAAACGGGTGACCCCCTGGGCTATTGGAACGGTGAGTTGAGTAAAGATTATGCCAATATCGTGCGGAATACACCACTCGAAGAGATGGAGTATCACGGCTCTTCGCGCCCGCGTTATTTTGGTTCTATCCGCAATAATTTTCAATATAAGCAATGGGGGTTATCGTTCAATATCGCGTACTTTTTTGATTACTTTTTCCGTCGTACCGGTCTGAACTACAATTCACTGCTTAACACCGGAAGTGGGCACGGTGATTATGCTGCCCGTTGGCAACAGCCGGGAGATGAAAATAGGACGAACGTACCTTCTTTTCAATATCCCAATAATACCAATCGCAACAGTTTTTACCTGGGTTCGGCAACATTGATTGAAAAAGGTGATCATGTTCGTTTGCAGGATATCCGTTTGGATTATACCGTCCAACCGCGGTTCCTCCAAGGTACCGTTAAACAACTAAAGGCCTTTGTGTATGCAAGTAATTTGGGCGTATTGTGGCGCGCAAATAAACGTGGGCTCGATCCACAAGTTAACGGATTTATCCCACAACCGAAAAGCCTTGCTTTTGGATTAAACCTGTCTTTGTAAATAACTGATTAACACGAAAAGAAATGAAAAGAACGATATTAAATTTACTCATGGGTTTCCTTGTATTAACAGGCTGCCAAAAATACCTGGATGTAAAGCCTGATAAAAGCATGGCGGTTCCAAGTACCTTGCAGGATGTGCAGGCTATTTTGGATAGGCCGGAAGATATGAATAGCGGTTATCCCGGCTTGGGCGAAATCGCGGGCGACAATTATTTCCTTCCGCTTGCTGTTTATGAGTCATTCTCCGTACCTGAATACCGCGATAATTACATTTGGAAAAGAACACCCGTTTACCGTTTGCAGTGGACATCGGCCTACCGTGCCGTTTTCTGCGCAAATACGGCCTTGTTCCACCTGAACGATATCAAAGCTGGTACAGTACAGGATGAACTATTGAAAACTGAGTTAAGAGGGCGTGCACTTTTTTTTCGGGCCTATGCCTTTTTGCAATTGGTACAAATATTTGCGAAAGCCTATGACCCCGGCACAGCCGCGAGCGACTTGGGTATTGTATTACGTTTAAACCCAGATATAACTACTCGATCGCGCCGATCAACGGTACAGGAAAGTTATGAGCGCATTATTGCTGATTTGCGGGAAGCAGCACAGCTTCTTGCACCCGAACGGCCTATGTATGCCACGCGACCAAGCAGGGCAGCTGCTTATGCCGTGCTATCAAGAACTTTCTTAAGCATGCGTGATTACGAACGTGCCGGTCTGTATGCGGATTCGGCTTTACAGTTACACGGAGAAATACTGGACTATAAAGGTATCCCAACGGGCAGGCCTTACCCTTTTGAACCGTACAATGAAGAAGTATTGTTTTTTTCTCAATTGAATGGGCAAACCAATTTACAACCAAACAACGCCAGGGTAGATACAAACTTGTATGCTGCTTACGCTGAAAGTGATACCCGCCGCCAGTTGTTTTTTACCGTGAATGGAGATGGAACAATGTCTTTTACCGGAAACTATGCTGCAACTACCTCTAATGCGCAGTTTAATGGAATGACGACGGCCGAATTGTTACTTATCAGATCGGAATGCCATATCAGAGCTGAAAGATTTGCCGAGGCGAAGGCCGATATAGCGTTGCTACTAAAGCATCGATATATGGGGGATGTGCAGGCGATGTTGCTGGATAAGAACGGGGACGAATTGCTGACCTTCTTGCTGGATGAGCGGCGGAAGGAATTGCTGTTCAGGGGGCTTCGCTGGACGGACCTCAGGCGTTTGAGCAAGGAGGATCAATTTAAGAAAGATTTGAAGAGGCAACTGGGAACCGAAACTTTTACCTTACCTGCGGCCGATCTGGATGCTTACACCTTCCTCATTCCGGTGGAAGCCTTGGAGAATAGCGATATTGTACAAAACTAAAAAGAAGCCGGTTAGCAAAGGATGCTACCGGCTTCATTACAGAACACAGACAAGATCTTGTTTAGTTTTTGAAGGTCACTTGTGAAGTTCTTTCGCCTGCTTGTATCTGACTTTCGATTGCCTCCAAATCCGCCTGACTTGGATGGGTGCCGCTATCAGGTAGATTAACAGAGCACAGTTCGCTGCCCTCGTCGCACCCGGTTGGATCGGTAGCTCCACGGTTGGTGTAGTTATTCGGATTCATGGGATCGTCATCTACATCTTGCGTGAACTCATACCAAACATTAGCGCGCTTTGGCTGCTTGGGTTCATTTTCGGCGGCGCTGACACTGGTCATAATCGCCGCAGCTAAGATGAATACTGAAAAGATTTTTTTCATCGGAGGAACTTTTTTCTAACCATTCGAAAAAAGGGTACCAAAACTGTTTAGTGAAACATTTAGATTTATTGCATGTTCGCTTTGGTTGCACCATCGCGTTCACAAATCAAATTTAGTAGGAACGCTATGTGTGTGATGTTCTCCGCGGAACAGTTGCCTGTTGTGCAGGGAACACTATCCGGATGCCGTTTGAATTTGTTTGAGCAGACTGCTAAAGGTGCTGCGGTCCATTGCAAGATAGTCTGCTAGGTAAGCTTGACTTACTCGCCGATGCATAGCCGGATTGTTTTTTAGGAATAAGCGAATACGCTCTATGGCTGGATAGCGTAACGACAATGCATAACGCATGAGGCTATTGCGACGATAAGCCGCCAGGCGATTTATCAAGCCATAAAGTATGGGCCATTCTCCCAGAAGCTGCTGCACTTGGTTGTTGGGGATTTGCAACAAAATAGACTCATCTAATAACTGAATACTTTCGTCTCGGTCAGCATTGCCAAGTAAGCTTTCCGTATGCAGTATTACATCTCCCTTTTTCCACAAATGGATGGTGCAAAATTCGCCTCTTTCCTTATTGGCTACGACACTTCTTGCCACACCTCTCAGCAGATACCATAAGCTGCCGTCACCTACCTCGCCCGGATATTCAATATACATCAGTCGCTGTTGATGTACTAAACGACTAACCTGGATAAGCTTCTCTTCAAATCCCTGTGGAATATCAATGAGCGTACTTAAATCCTTTAAAATTGTTCCAATGTGTCTAATTTTTTGTTCATACATGTTCAGGTTTGTTTAATTAGAAACCGACAAAGAAAAGCCTTTATCGCCTTTCGTCAAGTGACGCGGGTGACATTGGAATATACCGATATTTTCGAAGCTGCGCCAAGGGCTTATTTGACGATGAAATAGGGTGACTTTGGGTGTACTTGAAATATTTCGCCCCCTGAAAATTATATTTCGGTCATTATAAAACGCATTATGGCACTTTAATTTATTTTTTTAAATTAAAAGTTTGATGTTTGGGTCGTGATCATAAAATCTCATAGCTATTGAGTGGGTTAATTGTCGGTGCCTAATAGTAAAAACCGACTCTTAAAAAACAACATTAACTATGTCATTCAATGTAAACCTTATCCAGGAAAATCCAATTGAGTTCAAAGACCTGTGCTTTCGTTATGGCTTCGGTGTGCTAATTACCGAATGTGAATTCTGGGATATCTAAACTAAAAACAGGAAGCTGTCCGCAAAACTCGGCGGGTGGCTTCCATTTTATGAACCAAAACTTATTGAAGATGCCAAACAATTACAGAATCAAGCTGGCCGAGCTAAAAGCTCGGTTAGGTAATGGCGCTGGTATACGATCGAAACAGCAACTCAATGCCTTTGCATTTTTCAGTGCCAATCTCACTAATTTTATGCCTGCTATACCGTATGCGGAGCACGACAAACTCTTTCGCCAAGCAACATTGAACCGCCAATGGAATGCGCTGGATCAGCAATTCTTTAAGCGCGAACACCCTTTTCAGCTCAATGGTTGGGATGAAGACTTACCCGTTCGCTTAAAGGAAAAACCCGGTATTATTTGCACGTTCCATACGGGCTCTTATCGGCTCATCAACTACCTCTTACACCGCGCGGCAGTCCCTTTAGCGGTTTTGATAGGCGAACAGGCACAACGCGAACAGGGTGCATTTATTCGGCAATTGGTTACTGATTTTAGGCGGGTTGCCGGCCGACGCCTTTAGATATATTGAGTGCCAATGATCCGAAAATCCTGTTCAATATCAAAACACAATTGCAAATGGGTAAGAGTGTAGTAACGTACATGGACGGCTATCAAGGTGCACAGGCGCTCAACCGCGAAAATACGGTCCGTTTGGATTTTTTAGCACAGCATCAGCTGGTACGCAAAGGCATTCCGTATATGGCTTATCGTTTTAATGTGCCCATTTATCCGGTGATGTGCTTTCGCGATTCGGACGAGCAACTTCGTTTCATTTGCTTGGATGCGATCGAACGTCAAGAGATGCCACTACACCTTTTTATTGAATTTGCCATTATGAAGATTTATGGTGCTTTTGCTGCTTATTTGCAGCATTACCCGGCACAATGGCAAAACTGGTCGACACTGCACCTCTATGCGCAGCATAGCGATTTCCACTTTCCTAAATCGAATCATCCTGTACGTACATTCGCACAGCCACGGCCTGAAAGCCATGCCTTGCTTGCCCTGGGTGATGAGTTTTTCCTGCTGGATAAAACTTCTTACCGGGCTTTTGAGCTGAAAGAGAAGACCTATCGCGAACTTTATGGGGAGTGGTACGCATGAAACAGCTCAGCAAATTATGGTTGCGGTTTCTCTTCCAAATGGGGGAGAGGCCGCTCTTGAAGTGGCATTTGCTTTTTTGGTTTATCTATTTCGCGGTACTATGGATCGGAAATGCCATCAAGTTTCCTCACCACAACGTAGTTTACGTGCTGGCTGCCTTTGTCCTCAAGGTTCCGATCTTTTACGGGATTTTCTATTTTCTGCCGCTTTTGCTCAATCGGAACAATTGGTACCGGGGACTGGTCTTTTTAGTGGCGTTTTTCTTCTTATCAGTTCCTTTTAGTTACCTGTACTTATACGAGTGCCTTTATCCTTTGGGAATCCGTTATTCAGCCGCAAAAGCTTCCTTTGATTGGGATTTCGTAGGCCGTATGGTAAATAGGTTTTTGCTTTTATGGCTGCTTGCTTTGGGTTTGTATTTTGCGATTAAGAAAGCTTTTTCTAAAGTAAATAAAGAGAATCCGATGCTTGGGAAGCCAATCAAAGTTGCACTAGATTTAGGTGGCAATATTTTTGTAAAATACGGTAAGTTGCAACACCTAAAGGTCCGTTTAAAAGATATCTTACATATCGGTACCGACCTAAAGCGTACGAAAATTTTTACGGCTGAGCGCGAAATCTTTGTAGACGATACGCTATCGGAATTGGAGGAACGACTGCCGTCGGATCATTTTGTGCGCATCGCAAAATCCAATATTGTTAATGTTGCACATATCAACGTAATCAAAGCGAATGAGGTGATCCTCTCAGACGGGGCCGTTATTAAGATCGGTGCCAAGTATAAAGAGAATATAGAAGCTATTATAAATAAGTAATTGCATGAAGCAGCACGCAAGTCAAGATTGGGCGTCCGTATTGGAACGCCTCGGAATTTTTTTAGCTAATTTTAAGGAAGAAAAACTGGAAGATCAATGGCGTAAAGACGATCTGTTAGAGCTGCAAAAGCAATTTTCCGATCTGTTGAATAAGTTGCAGAAAACCTTCGAAGGGATGCAGGATCGCCTGGCCGCCAGAGCGCAATTAATTGAGTTGTGGGATGATGATCGGGAATATGTGCCGCTAACGCGTGCCATGTTCGGCATGGAACAATACCAGTTTTATCTGCACATATGGGAAGAGCTGAATGTGCTGGTGAGAAAGGAATCACCGAAGGACGATCTTTATTTCAGGGTGTCGATAACGGCCATGCAGCTACTTTTCTTGTTGCATATTATGCACGAAGCTAAGATTATTGAAACACCAAAAAAGGGAACTTTTTCCTCTTTATTAGTAAGCATATTGGTACAGCACAGCAGGATAAACTGTCTTTCGAAAGCTTGCGGAAAAAGTACCACACCATTGATCGTAAAACCGTTATGAAAGTGAGAAGATTGCTGATGGATCTTGTAAACCTAATCAACACGAAACATCTATGAGCTAAAGCTCCTTAGCATAGACCAATAAACCCTAAATCAAATCATCATGAACGCAAGACCTAAAGGGCCTGCGCCATGCCCGCAGTGTGCTTATCTCCTTCGCTTATTATATCGCGAAGTGAGAGGCCTTAAAGAATATACACTCGAAATTCAACGCTTCATCCTTCAAAAGGAAAAGGAAGAAACCGTTTACCGTGATGCGGCTTATACGATGGATCGGGTGGGGATTAGTGACAGTACTTTACTTCGCTGTCAGCATAAGGGCCTGATCAAAGTGGCTAAAGTGGAAAGGGGTAAGAAGTATTTTCGCGATGTGGACGTGGAACGCTTGAGAACGATATATTGGGGTTTTTAGTTGTGTGTTGCGGGTCAATTACCTGCCAAATTCTGATCAAATGCTGCCGCTTACTTGCTTTTTACTTAATCCTGATCGGCTTTTTATCGGCAATTTCTCGATCACGCCCCGATACCACCTCGATAAAATCCCGATAATGTTTAGAAAAAAGAGGAGAGTTGGTTGCCGGTTGTGGAGATATTACCTAGGGAAATAGTTAAGTAGTTGACCGGTGGGCACAGCACCTCTGCGAAGACAAAAGACCTAAAGACACGCTTTATCCCTCCCTTCACGATCCCTTCAGTTTTTCGATATATCCCCTTCATCCTCCCTTCAATGCACTTCGGTGCCTATGAAAGCCCTTTTTTACGCTTTATGTTTGCCTCATGACGCATGAGATACCGGTATAAATGATTGCGGAATGTATGGTTAAACTTTAAAAGAGAAAAAAATGGGAACTATCAGAAATGGAGCAAATGGTGGCTTCAAAGGTAAAGCGGGAAGTGTGATCGGCAGCAGCTGGAAGAGCATAGACTACATCAAGGGCCTTTACAAAAAACGCACGAAACCTGCAACGGAAGAACAACTGATGCAACAGGCTAAATTCCGTACAGTGATGCGCTTCCTGCTCCCCATCACGGCGTTCATTCGTATCGGTTTCGGCCAGAAGCGAGTGGACAGCATGACCCCCATGAATACGGCTTTCAGGGAGAACCTGGTGCTGGCGCTTATGGGTGACTATCCCGATTATTCGCTGGATTATAGTAAAATCCGTATCAGCGACGGCTTCTTTGCGGGTGGTGGCTCTGAAAGTGTCACTGTGGACGCCGGTGTTATGACGGTGAGCTGGGATACTACGCAGAATGCGTTATACGATACCCACAATGACGATCGGGTATACATTCTGTTATATCAACCGGAGATCGATCAGTTTTTATCGGCACCGACACCTCCTTTACGAGGCGATGGAAGTGTGGATATCACGCTGCCCAATCACTTCCTGGGAGGTGAGGGGCATGTGTGGACTTTCTTTGCCGATAGGCAGGGCAGGAAAGTGTCGAGAAGCACGTATCTCGGAACGGTGAACCTTGCTTAGTATGTGACAGAGGGTACGGGTAACCGTGCCCTCCGCTTAACGCAGAAAGAATGGAATGGATATCAAAAATTGAATTACCGAAAGTTAAAAAAGAACCAAATGGACGATTAGCCGTACAGCAACGTTTTAAGATCGCAATGGAATTTCTGGCGCCCTTGGGAAAACTCCTGCAAAGTACCTATAGTACCAGGAAGCGTGGAAAATCGGCCATGGGAAGAGCAATGTCAAAGGTGCTTAGCGGAGCGATTGAAGGGGTATATCCCAATCAATACGTGAATCCGGCTAAGGTGCTGCTGAGTGAGGGAACCTTAATGTCCGCTCGCGAAATAGCGCTGAAGAGAGATGGAAACACCCTGACAGCAACATTTAACGCAAGATGGATTACATTTTTGGTAACCCGGACGATGGCGTGCTCTTATGTGCCTATAGTCCTTCTTTGCGTATTGCGGGAATCAATGAAGAACCAGCCATTCGGGCGGATGGAAAGGTCAGTATTACACTGCCTCCGCAACTGAAAGATCAGGAGGTACTTGTGTATATCCTCTTTCGTACGCGCGATTGGAAACATTTTTCACGAAGCGTTTATCTGGGGGAATGGTGAAGTGGTTGAGTAGATTTATTAGTGTTGAGTTATGAGTGATGAACGATGCCTGCCTGCCGGTAGGCAGGAATTTTGAGTGAGTGCCTACCGCTTATAGCCTACAGCATAAAGCTGATAGCTGACATCCGAAAGCTGACCGCTGATGGCTGAGAGCTAACGCCTAATTCCTAACAGCTAAAAACTAAATAACATGATTAAACTAATAAGAATCGCCGAAGGCGTTAATACGACCCTCGGCCAGTTATACATTAATGATCTCTTCCAGTGCTATATCTTGGAAGATAAAATACGGGATGAAAAAATCCCGGGAGAAACGGCCATTCCGGCCGGAACCTATCAATTGGGTTTGAATAAGCTGGCGGGTATGAATGCTAAATATCAGAGCCGATATAGCTCCATGCATAAAGGAATGGTGGAAATCAGGGGTATTCCCAATTTCAGTTTAGTGTTCTTCCATATCGGGAATTACCATACGGATACCCGTGGTTGCCCCTTAACCGGAAGCTATTATCAGCTGATTGACGGAGACTATCGGGTACTGCATTCGGCGGATGCGTATAAGAGGGTGTATCCTTTATTAGCTGAATGTGCTGCCGCGGGGAGTAGTTTGATCATTAGCCAATGTGATCATTAGCCAATATGATAATGTTTTGGCTACATAAAGCTAATCGCTTACGGCCTTATAAGTAGCTATGGCAACAGTGCGAGCTTATACCTTAAAGCTTACAACTTATTGATCGCTGATAGCTGACATCCGAAAGCCGATAGCTTATACCTAATTTCTAACCCCTAAAAGCTAAATAACAATGAAATCAATAGAATTAATAACCTTATTAGGAACCCTTATCTCCATATTACTATCAATCATCGCTTATTTTTTAAAACAGTTACATGGTAACTTCCGGAAAATGGAGCAGGATGTGTCCATCATGAAAGCGAGTATACAATTGCTGAAAGCAGATTTAAAAGCGAATTATAATTTACTGCGACAGCGGATGGAGTTTTTGGAAAATGGCCATAAGCCGTAAACTAATAAGCAACAACTAATAACTAATAACCAATAACCAATAACCAATAACCAATAACCAATAACAAATAACGAACAACAAATAACGAAAATGAACGAAATAACAGATAGAATCAAATCCCCCACACCGAAGTTCTTTAAAAGAATAAGAACCATCGGTTTAACCTTGGGTGCGGTAGGCGGGGCGTTGCTAACAGCTCCTATTACTTTACCGGCAACGGTAGTTACCATCGCCGGCTACCTCGCAACGGCTGGTATTGTAGCATCAGCCATCTCAACAGTGGCAAAAGATGATACGCGCGTTGAAAAATAACGGAAAGTCCCCTTGTATAGAATTATATGAGGGGACTTTCTTTATGAATTAACAGGTGCAAAAGTCGTTGAGTTTTAATTAGCCAATGAGCCGATGTGATGGTTAGCCAATGTGATGATGAGCCAATGTGATGATGAGCCAATTTGATGATGGCTGGTGCTGCCTAAAGCCTAGAGCTTATAGCATAAACCTTATTAGCAGTAACACCAAGTAAAGCCGAAAGCTGACTGGCATCCGACAGCCGAAATCCGATAGCTAAAGACTATAGTTTACTGTCTGCTAAGTTTGCCGAGCAGTGCGCCCGGCAAAGATTCTGTGAGAAAACCGGGGGTTATCAATTCTTGAAAGTGGTGATGGCTTCCTTGATGCCATTACCTGCTGTTTCAAAAAACGAGGGCCCGGCAAGAAGGTATACTTTTTTCAGCGGTTTAAATTGAGCGAGTTTTTGCATTTTTAAACCATTTTGTGTGCGGTATTCGTTGATGATGCCTTTTACCACATTTCCGGATACCACGGCTGTTTTACTGTCAATACCCGCATCCTTCAAATCACTGGCAAATGCTATGTTAGTAACACCTAGTTTCAAGGCTTCACGAGCGGCAATTGCTCCCACGGAAATCATAATGTCTTCGTTAAAATTATTTCGGTTACCAAGCCCTATCAGCAATAGTTTTTTTGCGCCTAGCACTTTTTCGTCTGGGGTAATAAGAAAAGTTTCCAGAAAGTGCCCATAAAATTTACCTGTTTTACGAATTTCGGTGAGCTGACCTTTCAGTGCTTCGTCAAGGTGAACCAACCCGTTAAGAGCAGCAGGTAAGGCAGGTGGAGAATTAAATATATCTCCTTCTGTATATTCAAACACACAGGCTATCTGTAAATCGGCCACGGCAGCGGAAGGCCCTTGTACCAAACCGATTAATGAAATCCCATCAACACTGCCCCACTCTTTTGAGGTCCCTACGGGGCTTGCTTGTGTGGTTTTTGTGGAAACGGTTTGCGCAAAGGTAGCCATGCTCTCTGCAGCGAAAAATACCATCCATAGGGTTTGTAAAGTCACTGCTTTAATAAAGCTGAGTTGTTGATTTTTCATTTTTATACGATTTAATATTATTGTTAATAACAGTAATACAGGCATGTTAACTCTGTGTATTAGAACGGCGGAGATAGGGGCGGTTTATCTTTCATTTTGGTTAAAATTTAAATCCGACGACGGAACTTGCAAAGAAGCCGTCTTTATACTGCGGTATTACGTCCTTTATGTAATCTCCCGTTTTAAAGTATTGTACGCCGATGTTGAAATTTAAAAAACGATTTATATCCCAGGATACACTTGTGAGGTATGCCGTTCCGATGTATCTTTTTGCGGAGTTTGAAGACGACATGTTGAACGATCCATCGGGACGGTAAACGCCGTCTTGCAAAGAATAGCGCCAGTTGAACACAACATCCAACGTGAGTGCTACGTTTTTAGCGGCATTCCATGCAAGGTAAGGATGAAGGTCTATTAAATTTACGGGGCCCACTTGGGGGTTGAATCCAAAATACCCCCCTTTTGGGTATAAGGGATTAAATGTTCCCAATGTACCATCGCCCTTGGTTTTGTCGCCTGAAATGTAATCGTGGCGAAGGTTTATGGTAGGAGCCCCCGGTATGTATTCAAACATATAGCCCACCTCCGCTGATGCTGTCCACGCTTTTATATTGCCGATACCGAATTTTCCGAACTGATAGGCTCCTTCAAAATTATATATAAAACCACCGCCTCTTCTCCAAAACCGGGCACCGAGTGTATGCCGGGATTCTTTGGCTACACCTTCATCAAACGTGGCATCGGCACGGTTGATGCCGAGGTAATAAAAATCAAGATTGCCACTTTGCTGAATAATATAAGTACCGTACATACCCCAAAGGTTGGCTTCACGTGTGGAGCTATTGTCAAAAAAGCCAGTGTTTATTTTGGCCTCCGCCATAACAAAAGCGTCAACATTTAAGCTTGGTGATGCATAAGCAAGTTTAGCTCCATCAAAATAAAGACGAAGATTAGGACCATCTCGTACGTCAATCAAACGACCGCTGCCATATTGGATTTCTTGCCGGCCTACGCGAAGTGTAAGCACTTTATCCAATTTGCGATAGGCCAGAAAATCAACAAAGAGATTTTCGACATTTAGTTTATCCTCGTCAATACGGCGCGGACCGTTCTTGCGTCCATTTTCTAAACCGCTCCGCAATTGCCCGAAAAAACGAATGCGATTTCCCACATGCAAATCAGCGTGGACTTGATAACGCTGAAGCAAAAAAACATCTCGACCAACGCGCATTTCTCCCCAGTCTTCATTGGCGGAGTAATCCAATTCTTCGCGTACTTCGCCCCCAAGTGAAAGGTAAATAGCACCGGTTTGGGAAAGAGGGATGTATTTTATCTTGTTGTAAAAAGTTCTTGTACTGTCTTTCAGTGCTGAATAATCTTCATCATACCGCATCAGCTGAAAACGCTGCGCCAGCATATGCATCGGTACAGACAATAAGAACAAGTATAATAAAATAGACCTCATACGTTGACTTTCAGAATACCTAACTTCGGATGGTGCTAAAACCTTAATTTTTCTGGTATCCGCCAAAATACTTCACGGGCGACCAGGCGGGGATAACCGGAAGTGTAGCGGGTGCTACGGTTTTGTATTCTTCGTTTCCGTATACTATCTTTCCGTCTACAATGGTGAGCTTAGCAGTGATGTTTTTGATTTCTTCTTCGTTTACCGTGAAATAGTCTTTATCGAGGATCGCCAGGTCGGCGAAATATCCTTTTTCAATCTTTCCTTTTAACGTGTCTTTAATCAACTTGTACCCTCCGTACGTTAAAAGACCCAATGCGGTTTTTCGGTCCAGTGTATTATCCTTTGCCATTACCTGTGTGCCGCCAATGGTTTTACCTGAAGTAATCCAATACAAGGCCACCCACGGATTGTAGCTTGCTACGCGGGTTCCATCTGTGCCTAAACCTACGGGTAGCCCAAGTGCTAACATACGTTTCACGGGCGGAGCTGCCAATGCACCTTTTTTGCCATAACGGTGGATGAAGCTTTCGCCCTGATAGGCCATTCGATGTTGCACGGCTATACCACCGCCCAGCGCTTTTATACGTTTGAGGTTTTCATCTGTTACAGTTTCTGCGTGATCAATAAACCAAACCAGCCCATTGAGTGGTGTCTCCCTGTCAATATCTTCAATCACGTTCAGGAAGCGGGTGATGCTTTCATTATAGGTGGCGTGAATACGAAATGGCCACCGTTTTTTTACTAATAATGAGAGTACTTCCTTCATGTTTTTTTCCATGGTAGGTGGTAGTTCGGGGCGGGGGAAAAGAAAATTCTCGAAATCGGCCCCATCCATTACCAAATTCTCACCGCCGCCTTCTACATAATAATCTACATCGTTAAAACCGTTGTGCCCGTGATCGTCTATTTCTACCATTCCTGTCCATTTGCTATAATCGGCAAGCTCTGTACCTTTTTTCTGGGCAAAGAGGTAATAAGGCAAACGTACCGTTATTTTTCCTTCTTTATTCAGCTCGTCGGTAATGCCGTAATCATCCGGAAAATTTTGGAAACCGCCACCGGCATCCATTACGCCGGTTACTCCCAAGCGGTTGAGTTCCGTCATATATTGCAGCGTTGAGTTTACCTTTTCATCGTGCGAAAGCTCGGGCAGTTTTGCCAAGGTAGAATATAAGATCGATGCGTTCGGCTCTGCTACTAGGAGCCCAGTGGGGTTACCTTCGGTGTCTTTTTCAATCAAACCCTGGAAGGGATTAGGGGTGTCGCCGTTGATGGCTAATTTTTTCAATCCTGCCTTGTTGAGCCAGGCCTTGCCATACAGGTAAAGAATGAAGGTAGGTGCATCGCCAGTAGCTTCATTGATTTCTGCCAAAGTGGGTAATCGTTTTTCTTCAAACTGGTATTCGTTCCAACCACCTACTACGCGAACCCATTGCCCTTCGGGTGTGCGGGCCGACTGCTCTTTGAGCATTTGCAGGGCTTTTTTTAGCGAAGTAACACCATCCCAGCGTAGTTCGGTATTATAGAAACGGCCGCCACGGATAACGTGCAAGTGACTGTCAAATAAACCGGGGATAATACGGCTTCCACGGGCGTCTATTACCTTTGTTTTGCTTGTTTTCAGTTTGAGTATTTGAGCGTTGGTTCCGGTTTGTAGAATTTTGTTGCCGGCGACGGCCACTGCCTGTACTTCCGCGTTTTCATCGCTGAGCGTCGTGATTTTTCCGTTAATGATAACGATGTCCGCTTCTTGGGCGTGTACCGCAATAGAGCTGAAAAGTAGAAATAAGAGAGGTAGCGTTTTAACTATATTCATGTTGTGAACTGTTATTTAATGCAAAAGCAGGAACTAAGCCTGCTTCGATTGATAGAATTAGTGTTTTAGCATATCGTGGGCATATAGTATACCGAGGCCGTACGCACCGCCATATTTTTTTACTAAATCGGTTACAGGTTTGTAGGTTTCCTGTCTTGCCCAATCGCGTTGCAATTCTAACAGATACTGAATAGCAGTTATGGGTTTTGCACCCATTTGTACCATACGGGTAACAGCTTGCTCATGCGCCTCTTTACTGACGTCGCCGCAAGCGTCTGTAATCACGTACACTTCATATCCTTCGCTGATGGCGGATAATGTAGGGCCTACGATACAAACACTGGTCCACAACCCGGCGAAAACAATTTTCTTTTTATTCTTTCCGGTAATTGCTTGGTGTGCATTTGTATCTTCCCATGTGTTCATGGTGGTTCTGTCTATATAACCGCTTGTAGATTGTGGATAGAACGTTTCTATCTCGGGAAATACCGGTCCGCTAAATGATTTCTCGGCCACAGTGGTGACAACCGTGGGCACTTTAAATATTTTGGAGGCACCGGCTACAATACCGACATTATTCCTCAATTCATCCATTGTAATGCTCTTCGTGGCAAAAGACATTTGCCCTTCGTGATCAATCATTACCAACGTATGGTTGGTAGGGTTTAGTAGCTCGGGGCTTGGTTTTTGCGCAAATGCCGCTATTGAAAATGATACGACAGCGAATGTGGAAAGTAACTTTTTCATTTTAGTTTTTGTTGTTGTGATTGCTATAATTAATTGTGTTTCTGCCTTGTGTTTGATATGTTTTTTAAGAGGTTCGTGTACAAAGCTTTTTGTTAAGCAAAACTAGGGACTCTACGGGCGCTTTCCATTGAACTGGTTCAAGAAATGATAAGTCCATAAAGTTTTTATGTGACACTTCGGAGTAGGGCGCTTTCCGCTTAATGCGGTATGTTTATTTTCGAAAAATCGACCTCGCTTTAGGATGGCAGGTGAAGGTGGTATGGGATCAATTCAAAACAAATAGCTTTGCTTTACGTGGAGTATTGGCCGCAGGTGTTTTTTTATATAACGTTAATTTCAGCAAAAACCGGAATTTCGAGCTTATTCTGCTATGTTGTCCGCTAACTTATTTTCCGGAAAGACGCTTTCTTATTTTACTTAGAAACTCAGCCGATATACCTAGGTAGGAGGCGATATAGTGTTGTGCCACTCTTGTGGGGATGCCGGGGTATAGTTTCAAAAAGTCTAAATAGCGGTCTGTTGCACTCTTGGAGATCGTATGGAGCACTCTATTTTGAAACGTACATAAATGGCGCTGTACGATGATGCGGAAGAATCGTTCGAATTTAGGGATCTTCTTTAAAAGTATTTCTTTGGTTTGGGGGGTCACTATATAGAGCTCGCAGTCCTCCATGGTTTCAATAATCATCTGTGAAGGCGTTTGTTCGTGAAACGAGGCCATATTACTTACCCACCAATCTTCTACTGAAAATAAAAGTGTTACTTCAAGGCCATCTTCGTCAATATAATAGGACCTGATGCAGCCCTTCTGGATATAAACTTCAAATTTGCAAATCTCACCTTGTTGAAGCAGAATAGTTTTTTTAGGTACTTTCTTGAAAGTTAGCAGTTCGGTGAAGAATTGCGTTTCATCTTTGGTTAATGTAATATGCTTGCTTACATTGTTAATAATATTTGAATACATAAATCTGTATTAGCAGTTCAATTTTGGCCGATTGCTTTTTTAAAATGTTTCCGCTGCTGTAATTGCTTATCCAGTCTGCGCTTCTATGAGCGTGTAAATATACGGCTTAATTTTCTTTCGGGAAGCTGATGGCTGAAAGCTGAAATAATTAGCCAATGAGCCAATGAGCCAATGTGATAATAAGCTAGTGCGACTGAAAGCCGACGCAAATAAGTGATGAGTGATGAGTGATGCCTGCCTGCCGGTAGGCAGGAGTTATGAGTGTTGAATGAAGAATTTTTTTTGTTGTCCCTTATAGCGGAAAGCTGACTGCTGATGGCCGAAAGCTGAAATAATTAGCCAATGTGATGATGAGTGCGAAAGTCTAACAAAAAGCAAAGACCTGAGCCGATTATTTCTTTTAATCGGCTCAAAAAAACGTTATATTTGAGCCGATTAATTATGCTAATCGGCTCATTATGTACAACTGGCAATATAAAGATTGGCCCAATTTTACCTATTCGACAACACACCTGGCATCTACCGGTGTTGCATTTGCTAAGGAACTCGGCTTGATAGGTGGTCTTATAACCGGCTTGAATGATGAGTTGAGGCAGGAAGCTCTAATAGAGGTTCTGATAGCAGAGGCCATCAAAACATCTGAAATCGAAGGAGAATATATGAGCCGTGAAGATGTTATGTCTTCTATCAAGAGAAATTTAGGGTTAAATGATGAAGCTCCCGTTCGCGATAAGCGAGCGACCGGGATAGCTAAATTGATGACCACTGTTAGAACAGATGCTGCGGAAAAGTTGTCTCTCAATATGATCCGGCATTGGCATCAACTTTTAATGGAGGGCTTTCCCAAAATTAGTGGAGGCGAATGGCGTAAAGGTGAAGAGCCGATGCAGGTTGTCTCGGGCGCTTATGGAAAAGAGACTATACATTACGAGGCACCTCCATCTTCCCAAGTGCCAAAAGAGATGGAACAGTTTATGGACTGGTTTCACCGCGATCATTTTGACGTAAAAGACGACATCATGCGGGCTTTGTTAAAGGCTGCAGTAGCCCATGTTTATTTTGAATCTATCCATCCCTTTGAAGATGGAAACGGACGCGTTGGAAGAGCCCTGGCCGAATATACACTCTCCAACACACTCGGGAGCCCTGTTTTGCTGTCCATATCTAAAACCATTGAAAAAGACAAAAAGCAATATTACGATGCACTAAAGCAGGCACAAGCGGGCTTAGACTTAACAGCATGGATTCATTATTTTACGCAGGTTATAGTAGAGGCACAACGGAATGCGAGAGAGCTGGTTGAGTTCACCGTAAAAAAGGCCAAATTTTTTGATCGGTTTACCGCTCTTCTGAATGAGCGGGAATTAAAGGTCATTAAACGAATGCTCGAAAATGGATTGGAGGGCTTTGAAGGTGGAATGACGGCTAAAAAGTTCATGGCGATAGCCAAAACTTCTAAAGCAACTGCTACGCGAGATTTACAGCATTTGCATGCTATAGGGATTTTAAATCAAATTGGTGCCGGCAGATCTGTTAGGTACGAATTGGTTTTGTAAATAGGCGTTCGTGGAAATAAGTGATGCCTGCCTGCCGGTAGGCAAGAATTTTTTTGTTGCTGCCCTTTATAGCCGAAAGCTGAAATAATTAGCCAATGTGATGATTAGCCAATTTGATGATGGCTGGTGCTGCCTAAAGCCTAGAGCTTATAGCATAAACCTTATTAGCAGTAACACCAAGTAAAGCCGAAAGCTGACATCCGAAAGCTGACATCCGAAAGCTGACATCCGAAAGCTGACTACTGATAGCTGACAGCTAATCACAAGCTATCGGGGAGATTTTTACCTAGATATATTTCAAAAAAAGCCCGCTTGAAAACTTCGCCGATTGGGATTTCGGCATTTTTTATATAAATAGTGTGCACATCAAACGAATCGATGCGCTTGAGGTTTACCAAGTAAGATTTACTCACTCTGACAAAACGACCGGGCTTTAGGTAACCGGAAATTGTCTTCAGGTTCATGGCGGTGACGATCTTGTTATTTTCTGTAAAGATCACGACGTAATCTTTTAATCCCTGAACATACAAAATATCGTCGAAGAAAATTTTGTGGTAGCGCCGCTCGGCTTTTATAAGGATAAAATCACTTTCGATACTTTCTGTAACCCCTTGCTTGTCTAAAAGACCGCGATAGAAAAACGCCTTTGCGATGGCCCGCTCTAATCGTTCTCTTTCAACCGGCTTTACGAGGTAATCGATCGCATCGGCTTCATAACTTTCTAAAGCATATTCGGAGTAGGCGGTAACAAAAATCACTAATATTTCCTTCGGAAGTGATGCGGCAAAATTTACCCCGTTTATTCCAGGCATCTCTACATCTAAAAAAATAAGATCGACGGGATTGTTGCTGATAAAATCATGGGCTTTTCTTGCACTGTTGAAACTGCCTAATATGACGATATCCGGAATTCCTTGCAGGTGCAATAGTATCCCTTCCCTGGCCAATGGCTCATCGTCGACGATAATACAATTCATATCGGTATACTTAAGATTACTTTATATAAATCGTCCCCATTGTCGATGTCAAGTTTGTAGCTCTTTCCATATAATAAATCTAATCGACGAATGATGTTGGCAAGTCCCAGCCCACCCGTTCGTATAAAAAAAGGTTCATTCGGTTTTGTATTGACACAGGTAAAGATCAACCTTTTTCCGATGTTTTTAAAACATAATGAAATGCTCGAAGGCGCTTCGGTATCTGCACTGTGCTTCACGGCGTTTTCTACAAAAGTAAGAAAAAGACCGGGGGGTATTGAAGTGTCCAATAAATCGGTAGGTTGTTCGTTGGTAATTTCAAAGCTAAATTCGTCACGCCTAATTTTTTCCAGTGCTAAGAAATCCCGTAAAAATTCAATTTCTGACTGTAATGATACGGTCTGTCCACGAGTTTCATAGAGTTGATAACGCAAAAACTGGGACAGTTTCTTGATAACGGTTGAGGCTTTTTGTGGATCTTTTGAAATCAGTACATTGACGTTGTTGAGCATGTTAAACAGAAAATGTGGGTTTATCTGGTTTTTTAGTTCGCGAAGCTCAATCTGCAAGGTGTTTTTTTCCAGATCATTAATCCGTGTGGAGTCTTTTTTCCACCGCTGCAATAGCTTAATTGAGGTGGAGGCTATTACGGCTATGCCCAATATGTTCAAATTATCTATGATGGTAGCAAGTGGGCCGTAATTCTCCTGATCGTTTGTCAATCGATAGGTTTTGAAAAAGTAGTCGAAGATACCGTTTGACAGCACCTGCATGATCGATATCATGATCAGGATCATCATCAGGATCGTAAATAAGTAAACGAAATAACGGTCTTTGAACAATAGCTTGGGAACAAGAATATACATATTCATATACACCATCGGTATAAATAGCAGTAATTTTGTAGCACCATAAAATAGGTCGTAATTTCCTGCATACTTCTTTGTTCCATTGAAATTCGGAATTTCAGTTAAGATGATGTAAATCCAGATCAGTAAATGCCGATAAATCCGATAATTGTCTTCGACAAGAAAATCTACAAACCAGTGTTGTCGGGAGGAATTGTCTTTCATTTACAATATTCGTGAGCACACCCAATTATGCTATACCAAAGTAAGGTAAAAGATTGTTGTCGTAAACTGATTTTTATACAAACGTACCTTTTTTTTATATAAACCTACCATTTTCACCGTATTAGGGGATGCTTCTGACCGGTCTTTCGGGGATGGTATACAAATGAGACCAATAGCCGGATTTGGTATAAAAAACCATCCCCCTTTGTATAAAAAAACAGCCGGCCATGATACCGCCATATACATTTGTCCCACACTAATTCCGAGCAACAGGCGGGATTTTTCAAATAAAAAAGAGATTATGGATCAGGTGCTAATTTTTAAAACAGACGTTGATTGTATGGACGATGTAAATAGGCTAGCCGCTCTTTTAGAATCAACCGGTAAGGTTAGGCAATGGAGTTTTGATCTTACGGATTGCGACAGAGTCTTGCGGCTTGTCTCAACCGATCTGCATCCGCGAACAATTGAAAAATTATTACGAGCAGAAGGGATCTGCTGCGAAAACATGGCTTATGAATTATAACGAGTAACTACCCTCGGCTAATAGCAACGTATCACATTCACCGACATCAATTATATTTAATGAGTAGATCACTGTTTTTAATTATCCTGCTACTTCCAGGCTTAAGTAGCTATGCGCAAAAGAAATTCACGATCCATGGAACGATCAAAGATGCCAGCACGGGAGAGACCCTTATCGGGGCGTCCATAAGGGTGCAGGGCTTTAGTGCTTTAGGTACTACCACCAATAGCTATGGCTTTTATTCGCTCTCCCCCGCGGAAGGAGAACACACCTTGTTGTTTAGTTATATAGGCTATGAAACGGTTGTTGAAAAGGTTTCATTGCATGGCAATCAAACGTTGAACGTATCGCTTACACCGAGGGGTACATTAGAGGAAGTGGTTATCCGGGCAGATCGTTCAGATCATGATCAAATCCGATCGCCACAGATGGGGGTAGAGAAACTCAATATGGCACAGATCAATATGGTGCCCGTGGTAATGGGTGAGCGGGATATTTTAAAGACAGTCACGCTGATGCCCGGCATTAAATCGGGAGGAGAAGGGAACACGGGGTTCTACGTTCGGGGTGGTGCTGCCGACCAAAACCTTATTCTTCTGGATGAAGCGCCTGTCTATAACGCATCTCATTTACTGGGCTTTTTCTCTACCTTTAATTCGGACGCCATCAAAGACGTGAGTATTTATAAAGGTGGGATGCCCGCTGAATACGGAGGGCGCTTATCATCTGTGCTTGATGTAAAGATGAATGAGGGTAATAATAAAAGATTTACCGTTGAGGGTGGCCTGGGATTGATTGCTTCGCGTTTAAAGGTGGAAGGGCCGATTGTGAAAGATAAAGGATCTTTTATGATAAGCGGCCGCAGGACATACGTGGACCTATTTCTGAAGGCTTCTTCGGATTCTACGGTTAATAGCAGTACCTTATATTTTTATGATCTGAACGCCAAAGCCAATTATCATTTTGACGACAAGAACGCGCTCTATTTATCGGGGTATTTCGGTAAGGACGTATTGGGCGTGCAGGATATCTTCGGGACGGATTGGGGCAACAGCACGGCTACTATACGGTTTAATCACTTGTTCAGCAGTAAGCTGTTTTCTAATACTTCCCTGATTTACAGTAATTATCGGTACGCCGTTCAACAGTTTCAAAATGAGGAGGATGTTAAGATTACCTCGCGTATACGGGATTTTAATCTGAAACAGGATTTTCAGTACACACTAAATAGTAAACATGCCATCAAATTTGGCGCAAATGTAGTGCATCACAAAATATCGCCGGGTGATGTCCGTGCTAGCGCTAATTCCAGTTTTAATGATCTTCATGTTGAAGATCGGTACGGTTATGAGGCTGCAATTTACGCGAGCGACGAGTGGAAGCCAACTGATAAGCTTACATTGCTTTATGGGCTACGCTTGAATGGGATGTTTGTGATGGGCCCCGGAACGTTTAAAACATACAATCCGGATGGGACGGTCTCAACAACTACAGCAGTTGGCTCAGGCGATCTGGTGAAATCCTACCTTATGCTGGAGCCACGGTTTTCTGCTAGTTATCTGTTGAACGATCGGACTTCGGTTAAACTGTCCTATAATCGCAATACGCAAAATATACACTTGCTCAGCAACTCTACCAGTAGTACGCCTACTGATCTGTACGTAATGAGTAGTAATAATATTAAGCC
Source organism: Olivibacter sp. 47 (assembly GCF_030372825.1). Taxonomy (NCBI): domain Bacteria; kingdom Pseudomonadati; phylum Bacteroidota; class Sphingobacteriia; order Sphingobacteriales; family Sphingobacteriaceae; genus Olivibacter; species Olivibacter sp. 47. The sequence continues at coordinate 821,335 of NZ_JAUCNR010000001.1, read as the reverse complement.
GGAAATTGCCGATCAGCTATCAACCGGATATTTCCGGAATTTCAGCGATAATAATTACGAATTCTCTGCTGAAGTTTATTATAAATGGATGCAAAACCAGATTGACTATAAAGACGGTGCTGAACTGATGGTTAATCAGGATGCTGAATCACAGTTAACCTATGGTACGGGAAGGGCTTACGGCATGGAGTTATTTGTAAAAAAGAGACACGGCCGACTCAATGGCTGGATCGGTTATACCTTATCACGCACGGAAAGAAAGTTTGATGCAATAAACCAAGGTAATTATTACCCTGCACGGCAGGATAGAACGCATGATCTTTCAATCGTGGGAATTTACAAATTAAACGATCGTTGGACTTTCTCCGGTACGTTTATATACGGAACGGGCAATGCGGTTACTTATCCTACCGGCAAGTATAGCCTCGGCGATCGAACCAGGTTTTCTTATTCGGAACGCAATGGGTATCGCCTACCCGCTACGCACCGGCTGGATATAGGGGCTACGCTGGAAGGAAAAGAGCATAAGCGCTATCACTCGAGCTGGACTTTTAGTATTTACAACGTATATGGCTACCACAATCCTTATGCAATTACTTTTCGGGATAGCAAGACCAATCCAAATACTACTGAGGCGGTACGGACGAGTCTGTTTCCCATACCGATACCTTCTGTAACCTGGAACTTTAAATTTTAACATTTATACAAGCACGGATGAAAAATTCAATAAACTGCATCATTTATCTCCTTATCGTTTCTTTTCTAAGCTCCTGCGAAAGGGTGATTGAACTCGAGCTACGAGATGATATAGGACGCCTGGTGATAGAGGCTAACTTTCATGATCAACAGGGGGCGCAAACTGTTCGGCTTAGCACCAACGTTCGTTTCTCGGAACCAAATACCTATCCCCCTGTGACGGGAGCGCAAGTTAGTGTGGAAGACGACGCGGGTAACACTTATATATTTAAGGAGGGCCCCGCCGGTATATATACAACCGATACGGTGGCTGGTGTTTATGGAAGAACTTATTCGTTGAAGGTGCTTACGGGAGATACAACGTTTAGTGCCCGGTCAAAAATGCCTTCCCCGGTAAAATTGGATTCGATAACCGCCCGAAAGGATGAATTCGGAGAACATGAAAATGCGCGGATAATCAGTGTCCATTATCAGGATCCTGCGGGCGTTTCTAATCAATACCGGTTTGTCTTATACTTGAACGGCGTACTTGTTAAACGCGATTTTGTGAATGACGATCGGTTTAGCGACGGACGTTCTGTTGAATTGGATCTACCTTTAGGCGATGATGACGATGATTTAGAAGTACTTCCGGGCGACCGTGTTGAGGTGGAGATGCAATGTATCGATAAGCCAATTTACACCTATTGGTATTCATTGGCCTCGCAGCAGGGAAGCGATGGCCCGGGCGGAAGCGTAACCCCGGCAGACCCACCTACGAATATCACACCCACATCATTGGGATATTTTAGTGCACATACCACGGAAAGAAAAAGTATAACGGTGAAATAGTATTGATGGAGTTTGTTGGATATTGGTTGCTCGTTATTGGTTGTTAGTTGTTAGTTATTAGTTATTAGTTATTAGTTATTCGTTATTGGTTGCTCGTTATTCGTTGTGAGGTTAGTTAATGAGCCGATTAGCCGATGTGATGATGAGCCAATTAGCCGATGAGCCAATTAGTTAATTGGTCAATTAGTCAATGGCGTTGAACCGTTGGATAGGGAAGTAGTTAAGTTGTTGAGAAGTTAAGTTGTTGAGAAGTTAAGTTGTTGAGTAGTTAAGTTGTTGAGTAGTTAAGTTGTTGAGAAGTTAAATAGTTGAGTAGGGAAGTGGTTGAGTTGTTGAGTTGCCTGTTGTGTGAAGGGGTAAATTTTTTAGCGAAAATTATGCAGCCTTGATCCTTTTGTTTCTTTTCCCATCAAGGGGAAAAGAAAATGAAAATTTTAATTAAAAAAAATAACAATGAAAATTAGAAGAAAAGCCGATACAAATGATGAGCGATGCCTGCCTGCCGGTAGGCAGGAATTTTTTGTTGCCGCCCTTTATAGCGGAAAGCTGACTGCTGATGGCTGAAAGCTGGAAATAGCCAATGAGCCAATGTGATGATGAGCATTTTATAAGTGATGAGTTATGAGTGTTGAATGATGAGTCTTTTTGTTGTCCCTTATAGCGGAAAGCTGACTACTGATGGCTGAAAGCTGGAAATAGCCAATGAGCTAATGTGATGATGAGCTAATGTCATGATGGGGCTGGTGATACCTAAAGCCTACAGCTTATAGCATACGGCCTTAAAAGCTTACACCTATTGATCGCTGACATCCGATAGCTAAACCATAGCAAGGGATAACAATAAAAACCTCAAAAGAAACAAACCGGGGAGAACGGTGTTTATTATTGGATAGACCAACGAGCTTGGAAATAAGAAATGGCCTATGGAGATCAAGATTGCTCAAATATCGGACGAAGCAGGTGCCTTCGCTGCATTGACTTTAGCTTTCAGCGCTGATCCGATGGCGCGCTGGTCTTTACCGGACCCCGCAAAATATTTAGCCGTATTTCCCGCCTTAGCCAAGGCCTTTGGCGGAAACTCATTTACTGAGGGGACAGCCTACCTGGCTAATGGCTTTGCCGGTGCTGCTTTGTGGCTGCGACCCGGTGCCCGATCTGATGAGGAAGCTTTAATGAAGCTGTTCGATGAAAATGTGGAAGGGGAGGTGAAAAAAGATATGCCGGGGATTTTTGAACAGATGGAGAAATTTCATCCAACCGAGCCGCACTGGTATTTGCCGATGATAGGTGTAGACCCGGCCTTTCAAGGGGCGGGAGTGGGCTCCGCATTGATGGCGGAGGCGCTCAAGACCGTCGACAGGGATGGATTGATCGCCTATCTTGAATCTTCGAACCCGAAGAATATACCACTATATGAGCAACATGGTTTTGAAGTTATTGGCGAAATCCAATCAGGCAATTCACCGGTTTTACGGCCCATGTTGCGTAGCGCGCGACGGTAATGTATAATAACCGGTTAATGTGTTCTGGCTAATGAATTAAGGTCTTTATAATCTCGTTTTGAAAGGTGTTGAGGCTGGTGGTATACATATTGGTAAGGAGTATAATCGTAATTTTCTCCTGTGGGATATACAGCAGCCGTGTTGTTGTTCCCCAAATGGAACCTTGCCGCTCATTCATAACAACTTCGCGATTATTGATCTGTAATTTTCGGATCCATAAACCGAAACCATAGGATTCTAAATAGGGTGTCAGCATCATCTTTAAACTGGAATTAGCAAGTAATCCACCGTTATATAACGCTTCTGAAAACAATAGAAGGTCTTCGGCGGTGGAGTACATCGCTCCGGCTGAATAGAAGTTTTCGATATAATAAAATGGATCGTTTTTTAGTTCTTTGGAGCTCTCATCTATGCTATAAACAGCGGCTAGATTTTCTGTTACTTGCTGATAGGAGCACATCCCCGAATGATGCATCTTCAAGGGCTGCAATAGTTGGGTTCTCAATACTTCTTCATAAGGCCTACCATAAATTGCCTCAATAATTTTGCCTAAGATCACATAATCTGCATTATTGTAACTATAATGTTTGCCGGGTTCATTTTCCATTTTGCCACTACAATATCGCTGTAAAATTTCGTCGGTGGTGTACTTCTTCAAAAACATGGAAGGTACTTCATTCGGGTTTTCGCCGGCCTCGCTGTTTTCTATACCGGAGGTGGCGGTTAAAAGGTGAAAAATGCTTGCCTTATCGCCGGCTGCTCCGGTGTAATTGGGTAAATACGTTTTTATCGTAGCATGTAGGTCCAATTTACCTGCTTCGTATAATTGCATAATCAGAACAGCTGTGAACAGCTTGGTAATGGAAGCAATCTTATACTTCGTATCCGGTTGATTGGGTACGTCAAATTGGAAATTGGCCGTTCCAAAACTCTTCAGGTATGTTTTGTTTGCCTGTTTTACTAAAATGGTTCCATTGTAATGGTTCGCTTTTGCATATTTATCGATAAACTTTTCGGTATGCTTCCACTGGCCTAATGAGTCAGTTGTCAGAAGCAGGAAATAAGCAATCCATATAAAAGTTCTCACTGTATTAAAAATAGATAGCGTGTTTAACATAATTTGTGTTGTTTGCTAAACGCACACGAATTAAATGCCATAATTATAATTAGTTGTTTTTGAGTGTCTTGATTGTGTTTTTGCTCCTTTTCATTGCACGTTTTCGAACAGCAAATGTTCGCTTTTGGTCTTCGTTATTTTGAGTTGTTGACTAGCCGGTTAGCCAATTAGCCAATTAGCCGATTAGTTAATTGGTCAATTAGTCAATGGCGTTGAACCGTTGGATAGGGAAGTGGTTGAGTTGTTGAGTAGTTAAGTTGTTGAGAAGTTAAATAGTTGAGTAGGGAAGCGGTTGAGTTGTTGAGTTGCCTGTTGTGTGTTGCGCGTGATGAAATCACACGGGGCTCTCGCGTGTAGGACAAAACGGCCTCATAAGATGAGCGTTAAGAAAAATTTGCATAGTGAGGAAAAGAAACAGTGTGAAGAAGTGAGGGACGAACGGCTCCGCGCTGTTGTGTGAAGGGGCAAATTTTTTTAGCGAAAATTATGCAGCCTTGATCCTTTGTTTCTTTTCCCATTCCAAGGGGAAAGAAAAGTGAAAAATTTAATTCACCGACTG
>NZ_JAUCNR010000001.1:121154-816530 GCF_030372825.1 Olivibacter sp. 47 | reverse complement strand
AGTCGGTGATAATATGGGTTACCCCAGTATCCGCCCCAGCCGAAGCCACCACCCCAACCCCAGCCACTTCTCCAACCAAAACCTAAGCCGAAGCCGCCGCCCCAGCCAAAACCACCGCCCCAGCCGGCATAGCCATACCAAGGGTCAAAAAATGGGTCGTAATAGGACATGCCTGGTGTCGCATAGTAAAAGCGATTGATACGATTGGCATATTCAGAGTCGCTATATTCGTCTGCATATGCATCCCCATAGCTGTCCGCATATTCATCGTCGTAATATCTTCCATTCTGATCTGCATATTGGTCGGCATAAGCATTGGTATCCGTATCTGCATATTCATCGTAACCTTCTGCAGGCTCGGCATACTCATCGTAATAGTCCGGGCTGCGATAGGCGATCTCCTTTGCCTTTGTCTTCCCTCCATAAACATCATCCTGAAAAGTATTCTGTGCGTACTGACTGGTAGCGCAAGATCCTAAGGATAAGGCACCTATCAATATGGCACTTTTTATGATTAATGGTTTACTTTTCATTGTTCTTTCCTTTCAAATAATTTTGTGGTCTTTATAACGTTAGACACCGTTAAACCGAAAAGGTTTAATAGGTAAACGGTTGTAAAAATGCGTCTGCTACAAAAATAATTTAATAATCCTTACATTCGCAAAATGGAAGTAACTTTACAGTGATTTTAACATTTTTAACAAATTTTAACAGTTCCTTTTGCTTTCCATTTAAAGTACAATTTTTATTCCAAACATACAACAATGAGTAAAGGTATAACTAGCAGAAATGAAGACTATTCGCAATGGTATAATGAATTAGTAAGTAAAGCCGATTTAGCAGAACATTCCGCCGTACGTGGATGTATGGTTATTAAGCCCTATGGATACGCTATATGGGAAAAAATGCAAGCGGCACTTGACCAAATGTTTAAAGACACCGGCCACAGCAACGCCTATTTTCCGCTCTTCATACCAAAGTCATTTTTTTCAAAAGAGGCTTCTCACGTGGAAGGTTTTGCCACAGAGTGTGCCGTTGTGACACACTACCGTCTTAAAAATGACGGAAATGGACAAATCATTGTTGACGAAGAGGCAAAATTAGAGGAAGAGTTAATTGTAAGACCAACCTCGGAAACCATTATATGGAATACTTACAAAGGCTGGATACAGTCTTATCGCGATTTACCCATCTTGGTCAATCAATGGGCCAATGTCGTACGTTGGGAGATGCGCACGCGTCTATTTTTGAGAACAGCTGAATTTTTATGGCAAGAAGGGCATACGGCGCATGCCACAAGCGAGGAAGCTGTGGAAGAAACAGAACGTATGCTGAATGTATACGCTACTTTTGCCGAAGAATGGATGGCTTTACCTGTGGTTCGTGGAAGAAAAACGGAGAACGAACGTTTTGCGGGAGCTTTAGATACCTATTGCATCGAGGCGCTTATGCAAGATGGTAAAGCTTTACAGGCAGGCACCTCCCACTTTTTAGGGCAGAATTTTGCAAAGGCCTTTGACGTTAAATTTACGTCGAAAGAAGGCAAGCTGGATTATGTATGGGCAACCTCTTGGGGGGTATCTACCCGCTTGATGGGTGCTTTAATTATGGCCCACTCGGATGATGCCGGATTGGTTTTGCCTCCTAAATTAGCGCCTATCCAAGTAGTTATTGTACCGATTTATAAAACAGAAGAAGAGAGCCGGCAGATAGGCGCACTTGCCGATAACTTAATAGCACAATTGAAGCAAAAGGGGATTTCCGCCAAATATGACGACCGTGATACGCAACGTCCCGGATTCAAATTTGCCGAATGGGAGCTTAAGGGAGTGCCGGTCCGTGTAGCGATAGGAGCTCGTGATTTGCAAAATGGAACTGTGGAGCTGGCAAGAAGGGATACGCAAAGCAAAGAAACGGTTCCGCAAACAGGATTAGCGGAAGCCATCGAACAATTATTAATTACTATACAGGAGAATATCTACCAAAAAGCACTAACTTACCGCGATGCACACATTACCGAAGTAAATTCTTATGAAGAATTTAAAAAGGTGCTTGAAGGGGAGGGCGGCTTTATCTCGGCCCATTGGGATGGTACAGTAGAAACGGAGAAAAGAGTCAAGGAGGAAACCAAAGCGACCATCCGCTGTATTCCTCTTAATAATAAAGAGGAAGAAGGAACGTGTATATTTACGGGCAAACCATCAAAACAACGGGTGTTGTTTGCTAAGGCTTATTAATTGGTTATTAGTTATCGGTTACTGGTTCTTAGTCATAATCGATAATTGGTTATTAGTTCTTGTTCATAGTCAATAACTAACAACTAACAACGAATAACTAACAACTAACAACGAATAACGAAATTTATGAAATTCGCAACAAAAGCTATACATGCAGGGCAGCATCCCGATCCGACAACCGGAGCGGTGATGACGCCGATTTATCAGACATCGACGTACTGGCAACAATCGCCTGGGGAACATAAAGGTTATGAATACTCGCGAGGTACCAATCCGACGCGCAAAGCACTGGAGGAATGTATTGCAGCCTTGGAAAATGCTAAATATGGTTTGGCTTTCTCCAGTGGTATGGCCGCTACCGATACGGTGCTACGCTTGCTAAAGCCAGGGGACGAGGTTATTACGGGTAATGATTTATACGGCGGTTCGTATCGGATCTTTACAAAAGTGTTTGAGAAGTTTGGTATTAAGTTCCATTTTGTTGACTTCACGAGGCCTGAAACTATCCGGTCTTATTTAAACGATCAAACAAAGCTGATCTGGATTGAAACTCCTACGAATCCAACGATGCAAATTGTTGATATTGAAGCGGTAGGACTCATTGCGAAAGAGGCTGGCGTTCTATATGTAGTGGACAATACCTTTGCTTCGCCTTATTTACAAAATCCGATCGATTTAGGCGCAGATATTGTAATGCATTCAGTTACGAAATATATAGCCGGACATAGCGATGTGGTGATGGGCGCTTTAGTCACCAATAATGAAGAATTGTATAAGCAATTGTTCTTTTATTATAACGCATGTGGCGGTACACCGGGGCCTCAAGATAGTTTCCTGGCTCTTCGCGGTATAAAAACGCTTCATCTTCGTATGAAAGCTCATTGTGAGAATGGTAGGCAGATAGCCCAATTCTTACGGAATCATCCAAGAATTGAAAAGGTATATTGGCCGGGTTTTGAAGACCACCCAAATCATGAAGTAGCTAAAAAACAGATGCGCGATTTCGGTGGTATGATTTCCATTGTTTTAAAGGACGCCTCCCTACAGGATACCTTCAAAGTAGCTTCCTCATTTAAAGTTTTTTCTTTAGCCGAATCGTTGGGAGGCGTTGAATCTTTGATCAACCATCCCGCTACCATGACCCACGGCTCTATTCCAAAAGAAATTAGAGAAAAAGTCGGAGTTGTTGATAATCTAATCCGCATTAGTGTTGGTGTCGAAGATATTGAAGACCTTTTGAAAGATTTGGAGCAAGCTCTTAAGTTATAAGCTTTAGGTTATACGTTGTACGAATTAATAGCTGTTTGTTGACCACTAATCACTAAATGCTAACTGCTAAATGCTTCATTTAAAAGACTTCCTCGATCGTAAGGTTGAACAATATAATCAGCCTGGATTTATTGAAAATGATCCGATCTGCATTCCGCATCAATTTTCAGTAAAGCAGGATGTGGAAATCATGGGCTTTTTCGCAGCGGTATTAGCTTGGGGACAACGGAAAACCATTATTAATAAATGCCGCGAACTAATTGACAGAATGGATGGAAAGCCTTATGCGTTTATTATAGGACATGAACCAGATGATTTGAAAGGCTTGTTGGGCTTCAAGCATCGAACTTTTAATGATACCGACTTGCTGTATTTCGTCAGCTTTTTCAGAGCGCATTATGAACGTTTTAACTCCCTGGAGGATGCGTTTTTGCCTTCATCGATGTCGAGCGAGTTTAGGGAAGACTTTTTAATGGAAGGGAAGGAAGAAGCTGTATCAAGTCAAGAGATGAGCAGTAATGTGTGTTATCAAACTGAGCTTATACGTCCGAATTTAAAGGTTGAAGATGCATTGAATCGTTTTCGGGCATATTTTTTTAGTTTACCGGATTACCCTACCCGCACACGAAAACATATCAGTTCACCGGCTCAAAAGTCAACTTGTAAACGCCTTAATATGTTTTTACGCTGGATGGTTCGCAATGATCTTCGAGGAGTGGATTTCGGTATTTGGAAGCGAATAAGAATGAGCGAGTTAATTTGTCCCTGCGATGTTCATGTTGAACGGGTTGCCAGGCATTTAGGTTTAATTACGCGTAAACAGACGGATTGGAATACGGCTGTTGAACTAACAGACAACCTTCGACTACTAGATGCCAACGATCCCGTGAAATACGACTTTGCTTTATTCGGGCTGGGGGTTGAAGGGGAATTGTAAATTGTCGAGTGGTTGAGAAGTCAAAACGTTGAGTAGTTGAGACGTTAATTGAGAGGTCAAAACATTGAGTAGTCGAGATTTTACTACTTAACTATTTAACAACTTAACCATTCCACTACCTAATTAACCAATTTTAACAGCCCTTAACATCTCCCGCTTTCCCGGTGCTCCGGGTGCTTTTTCTATGGAAAATCCCAGACTTTTCATCGTACGCTTTAGGTTGCCTGTAATAGCATAGGTTACAAATACGCCTCCCGGTTTTAGAAAGGAACATGCATGTTCAAGCGTTTCCAATGTCCACATTTCCGGCTGATGAATCGCAGCGAAGGCATCAAAATAAAGTACGTCAACACATTGTTTGCTGTTGAAGCTAAGTACTTCTTGATGGGCAATCGTTAAGTCTATTTCGTTCACTAAACATTGCGGATTGGATAGAGTTTGGCCATAATGCTCCAAGAATGAATGCCAAAGAGTAGCATCTACTTCTTTGTCATAACCCGTTTGTGCAATCACCTCAACTTCGAGTGGATAGGCTTCAATACCGGTATAGGTTAATTTAATGTTTTGTTTCAAGCAATAATCCGCGGTCAACAAAAAATTAAGACCTGTTCCGAATCCTACCTCTAGAATCGATACTTTCTCATTTTGTGAAGTTAACCCCTGTTGGAGGAGGTATTGTAACCCGGATTGAAGAAATACATGCCTGCTTTCCTGCACCGCTCCATGCTTGGAGTGATAATGCTCTCCGACCGTTTCATGGAAAATAGTTTTCGAGCCGTCAGCGGTTATTACAAAGTTCATTTGTTTTACGTTAAGTTGTTGAATAGTTGAGTTGTCGAAACGTTAAATAGGTGAATCGTTTAAAATGTTGAGTAGTTAAAACGTTGAATTATCAAAGCGTTAAGCCACTCAACTACTTCTCTACTCAACCACTCAACTATTTCTCAAATTCATGTACAGCAGTACTTAAATCGTATACAGGTACCGCTACACGAGCGGCAATAATGCTCGAGCCGATAGCCGAGCGATAGCCGCCGGCGCAATGTACGACAATCGGCTTTTCTTCCGGTATTGCTTGAAGCGATTCCCGTAATCGGGGCAGGGGTATATGAATGGCTTCCTTAAACAACTTGCCCTTCTTTAGCTCGCTATCATTGCGAATGTCGATAATTGTAAAGTCAGTTTCGTTTTCTTTGAAAAAAGAAAGATCGAACGCTGGACTTACATTACTGCTTTCCGTTGATGTGAGATAGCCTTTACACTGACTCTCATAACCGATCTTGGCCAGTTTACGTAATAAACCATCCGCGTTTCGTTCTTCCGCAACAATTAAATAGAATGATTCGCCCGGCCCAACAATACTGCCGACCCAGGTCTCAAATTTGTTGCCATCCGGAATATTAATGGCATGTGGATAATGCCCGGCTTTGAATACATGTGCAGGGCGCGCATCGATGAGCAAAGCGGTAGTGTTTTCAATTTCTGATTCCACTATACGTATAATGTGTGCCAAGCTTGCTTCCAAATCGTCGGCCCCCGAACGATTGATTGCTACATCATGGACAAAGTACTTTGGAATAAAAGGCTGGTCATCCATTAGCAATTCTACAAATTCCGACTCTTCCATGGGGCGTAAAACCGGGTTTTCTTTGAGCTCTTTGCCAATAGTGCTTTGTAACTCTTTACTCATGCTCCTGCCACAAAGCGAGCCAGGGCCGTGTGCGGGATAGACTACCACGTCAGCCGGTAACTTCATGATTTTGCTGTGCAAGGTATGATACATGGCTTTTGCCAATTCGGTCGCTTTTGCCTTTACATTTCCAACATTTTCGCGAAGATCAGGTCGTCCAACGTCTCCAACGAAAAGGGTATCACCTGTAAATAAAGCCAATTCTTTTCCGGTTTGATCGCTCAACAGTACACAAATACTGTCGGGTGAATGTCCGGGAGTATTAAGTGCTTTTAAGGTATGACTACCAATTTCAATCACATCGTTTTCGTCAAAAGATTGATGTGGATAATCCGCTTCTACTAATTTACTGGTATATATGGCGGCTCCCGTACGTTTATGAAGCTCCAAATGACTGCTTACAAAATCTGCATGAGGATGTGTTTCAATGATGCCGATAATTTTGGCATGATTTTCTCTTGCAAAGGCGAGGTACGGCTCAGGATCTCTTGCCGGATCAACCAGTACCATTTCGTTATTACTAACAATAGCGTAAGAAGCATGGGAGAGCCCGGTGTCGTAAAATTGTTCTATCTGCATGTCAACCAAAATATGGGCAAAGGTACAAAAAATGGTCAGGGAGGGGGAACCTTTAATTGTCAAATAAATTACTATGCGTTTAATTATTCACATCATCGGTATATCGTTTCTTCTTACCGTATTCTGCCCCATAGAACAAGGTGAATTTGGAGAAGCAATCGATAAAGGCGAGATTACTTATGACGCTATCGACGAAGCTTCGGGTTTAGTCTGCAGTGGTTATAATCCAGGTTATTTCTGGACACACAACGATAGCGGTGATCAGGCCCGTGTGTTTTTGCTGGATAGCGCGGCGAGACATAAAACAACCTATTATTTAGAAGGAATTGACGCCCGTGATTGGGAAGATATGGCTGCCATGAAAGATAGCGGGAAGTCTTATTTATTAGTTGGCGATATTGGCGACAATTTGGCAAAACATTCAACTATTTATGTTCATAAGTTTGAAGAGCCAAAAATTAATGAGAACAACGTTGTTGATACCATTCCTAAACAGTCCATTACAACGTACACTCTTCGCTATGAAGACGGTCCGAAAGACGCTGAGTCCCTATTTTTCGACCCTATTGATAAAAAGCTCTATATCATAAGTAAGCGCGACCTGCATGTTGGTGTCTATGAAGCGATACTTCCTGCACAGAAAACTGATACGATTACCCTGAAAAAGCGTATCTCCATTCCTTATACCTTTGTTACAAGTGCCGATATCTCGCCGGATGGTAAGGAGGTGCTGATAAAAAATCTACTGAATGTGTATTATTGGAAGCGTAAGCAAGGTGAGTCTATACCCGAAATGTTTCGTCATGAAGGCACTATGCAGCCTTATCAGCCCGAACCGCAAGGCGAAGCAATCACTTTTGCACGGGACGGGTCCGGTTATTATACGACAAGTGAAAAACCTTTTGGATTGCCCGCACATATTTATTTTCATAAGAGACATGCGGGCTTTAAGTAATAGGCTATAAGCTATAAGCAATAGGCTATAAGCTATAAGCCTTATGGATATCATACTCCACCTTATACCTTCAATCTTACTTCTCACTGCTCCAAAGCTAACTTCTATTTAACATAAACTTAATGGTTCTTTTGTTTGTTTGTAAGTATTTGTTAATGAGTGTTTTGTGATTTGTTTTTATCTGCTTGCTGCTATGCTGTTAACGGTTGAAAGGGCTAGGTATATATTTTGTAACGTTTGCCTTTTCATGGAATGGTGAGGTTCATCAACTTTGTAACATGAACAAGTGAGATGTTAATATCAAGCTGTCATGTCTTAAGTGAAATACTAAACCATCAAAGAAATGAAAAAACTTTTTACAAGCTGTTTGCTCTTGACCTTATCCTTTATCGCTTTTGCACAACAGCATGGAGTAATTTCCGGAAAAGTGCAAGAATCGCTTACAAGAGCTTCCTTGCCGGGAGCCACTGTACGCCTCAATGTTGGAAACCGTTATACTATATCAGGTCAAAATGGCGACTATGAATTTTTAAATGTGCCTGCAGGAACCTATGAAATGGAAGTAATTTATATGGGTTATCAAAGGACAAAGCAGCAGGTCCTGGTAACTGCGGGGGAAAATACAGTTGTCAATTTTATGTTAGAAGACGGTTCCGTTACGATGGACGAGGTAGTCATTATGGGTGATCGTCTCCGAGGACAGGCCAGGGCGCTTAATCAACAAAAAAGTAAATCTAATATCACCAATATCATTTCATCTGATCAAGTAGGACGTTTCCCTGATGCCAATATCGGTGACGCCTTGCGGCGCGTTCCTGGTATTACCATGCAGAATGACCAAGGAGAAGCCCGTAATATTATCGTGCGTGGATTGTCACCGGAGTTAAATTCCGTGACACTCAATGGCGATCGGATCCCTTCGGCAGAAGGCGACAATCGACGGGTACAAATGGATTTAATCCCCTCGGATATGATTTCAACCATCGAGGTGAATAAAACGTTAACGCCCGACATGGACGCGGATGCCATCGGTGGATCGGTGAACTTGATTACGAGGGCTTCACCAAATGGGCAACGGATATCAGCAACCTTAGCAGGCGGTTATAACCCCTTACACCAAACACCCATTTATACCGGTGCTTTTGTTTATGGAAACCGTTTTGCTAATAACAAATTCGGTATGGTGTTGAGTGGCTCTTACAACAATAATCAACTGGGCTCCGAAGGTATTGAAGGCGAATGGGAACAGGATAAAGATGGCAATGCGTGGCTATCTCGCGAAGATATTCGAAGATACAATGTGCACCGTGTTAGAAGAAGTGTGGCGGGAGCTTTTGATTATAAAATTAATGAGAATCATAGTTTATATGCTAATCTCATTTACAATTGGCGGGACGACTGGGAAAACCGATATCGTGTGCGAACCGATATGGAATTGGCGGAAGAAGATCTGGGAGTGGCGGGAGGTTTTAAACTCGATAAAATTTCGCGCGAAACTAAAGGGGGCATCGGTAATAACCGCGTTGATTATGCTCGCTTAGAAGACCAACGTGTGCAAAACTATTCATTGGGTGGGAACCACCTGCTGGGTTCGTCCTTGGATATGGATTGGGCGGTGAGTTATGCGAAGGCAAGTGAAGACCGGCCACATGAACGATACATTAACTACGAATACGAAAGCGAAGAAGACTTATTGATCCAACAAATGTCCTCTTCTAATGATCGCCCGGTAGATTTAGTGTATGACCGTCCAAATGCTGGTTTAAGTCAACTTGACGCCATCAGCGAAAATCATGATTATACCGATGAAACCGAACTAGGTGCAAAACTGAACTTTCGGGTTCCTTTCTCCTTGATTGACGGTGAAAAAGGTCGCTTGCGTTTTGGTGCCCGCTTACGTCTGAAAGAGAAGGAACGGAGAAATGAATTCTTTGAATACACACCACTTGGCGGACAATATGATGTTTTAGGCAATGTGCAAACTGTCAATTGGACAGGTGCCTTTGAACCAGGTAACCAATATGCGCCCGGTTTATTTGCCGACAAGCATTTATTGGGTAACCTTGATTTGACAGATGCGTCTCAGTTTGAGCAAGAGGATAAACCCGATGAGTATTTATCCGCAAATTATAAAGCCAAAGAACGAATAACCGCGGGTTATATTCGTTGGGATCAGGATTTCAATAGTCAATTGTCCATGATTTTAGGGGCAAGGATCGAACATACCAATATCGACTATACCGGAAATGTGGTGGCCGATGAGGAAGAACTGGCAGGTACAAGGTCTGTTAAAAATAGTTATACAAACGTATTACCGAGTGTAACTTTTAAGTATGTTCCTCAAGAAGACTTGGTATTAAGAGGTGCTGTTACAACGAGCTTGGCCAGACCGAACTATTATGCGATCGCCCCTTATGTACAGTCTAACATAGACGATGGTTTTGTCGTGGCGGGTAATCCGGATCTAAAAGCGACTTATGCTTGGAACTTCGATCTCATGGCGGAGAAGTATTTTAAGTCGGTCGGTATTATTTCCGGAGGTGTATATTATAAAAACTTGAAGAATTTTATTTATAAATACAGTAATAGAGATTATACGGCAGAACAGTTTGCAAACGATTTTCCAGGAGCAAGCAATTTAATTCCGGAAGGAGAAACTTGGCGTTTTGTGCAGGATCGTAACGGCGATAATGTGGATGTTTATGGTTTTGAGCTTGCTATTCAGCGTCAATTGGACTTCCTGCCCGGTAAATTCCTGAAAGGTTTTGGCGTATATGCCAACTACACCTACACCAAGTCGAAAGCGAAAGGTATTGCGGATGCGGATGGTAACCCGAGAGGTAATATGACTTTGCCACAAACTGCCCCACATATGGTGAATGGTTCGTTATCGTGGGAAAATAAACGCTTTTCCGCGCGTGTCTCAGCCAATTATACAGCTGCTTACATCGATGAAATAGGATCCGATGCTTTTAGCGATTTTTATTACGATAGCCAATTCTTCTTAGATGCAAATGCTTCGTATAAATTCGGAAAGTATATGCGCGTGTTTGTAGAAGCTAATAACCTGACCAATCAATCGTTACGCTATTATTGGGGCGCCAGTAATCGTCCGATGCAAAATGAGTTTTATAAACCACGTTATAATCTAGGTCTTAAGTTTGATATGTAAGTAATAATAGAAAAATAAAAGGGGCTGTCATGCACTAGATAGCCCTTTTTATTATAGACCTAGGTCATGGTATATAACTGCGGCAACTTCGTTTATTAAGCGAACACTTTATAAGATTTTAATTAACAATAAATTAATATCAGGCGATTATTTTTGTGATATGGTACGTTTTCGTGTCTGTATCTTTGCAATTGCCTGGATATTATGCTATCCACGTTTTTTAACAGCGCAAACACCTTCTGCTGTTTTGGATATTGGGCATTTAGATCTGTATGATATTCGACCTTCCGATTCCTTATTAGTCATAGAGAATGAACGTTATCTGCAAGCCGAAAGGCAAGACGATAGGCTTAAACAAGCCTTATCCTTGCAAAAGATGGGGCAGATATGTTATAACTCGGGCCTCTTCGCGCAATCATTAAATTACCATCTACAAGCAGAAAAACTGCTGGAGCGAGGAAACCAAAGTCAACGAGCGGCAAACCTGAATGATTTAGCTCTCTTGTTATTTTTAAACAATCAAAGAGAAGAAGCTAAACGCCTTTATTTCCAAGCCTTAAATAGCTATAAAAGATCAGAAGATGTTAAAGGACAAGGAAATACTTATGGAAATCTTGGGCATCTTTATGAAAAATGTAGCGATTACGACAGCGCTTTTTACTTTCAACAAAAGGCTATGCAAGCCTTTGAGCAAATAAATGACTTAGACGGCATAGCTTTAATCAACGAGAATTTAGGAAGTATTTATGAAGATAAGGGAAGGTATGTTGAGGCCTATCAATACTTTACCAAAGCATTGAATCGTTTTAAAGCGAACGGTAATATTCCAATGCTAATTGATGCCTATAATAACATAGGAGATATCAACAGAAAGACGGGCAAATACCAAGAGGCCTTGATCTATACCGGACTGGCCGAAAAGTTAGCTAAAGAAAACAAAGCATGGAGCAGATTAAGTAGTGCTTATAGGGACCTAGGGAAGACCTATAGTTTTCTGAAAAATGCGGATAGTGCATTTTACTATTTAGAGTTGAGTCGGAAGCTGTATATCGAAATCTATAATGAAGATAGTAAAAACCAAGCTGCTCTGCTTAAGGTACTTTACGATATTGATCGTAAAGACGCCCGCATCGCACAATTGGCGAAGGAGCGCAGAACGGCCATTATTATCTATGCAACACTTGGTATTATCGCTTGTTTATTGGTTCTTTTATTCATAATCGTGGTGAGAAACGAGCGGCAAAAAATACGCAATGAAAGGCAGCTTCGCGATCAGGAAACGGATCTGCTACAGGCTAAGCAACGTTTAATGGAAGTAGAGCTGCAAAATAAAAAACTTCAGGAAGAGCAATTACAGATCGAAATCGAAAGCAAAGCAAAAGAAATTACGTCTCATACGCTCCAGGCAATTGAAAAAAATAAATTGCTGGAGGAAATGAAACTGGCTTTGACTGAAATTATTCGAAACGATAGTAGAAGCTATAAAAAAGAGCTTAGGCAATTACTCAATAAGATTAACCAAAGCTTTCATAAAGAAGCTAGCTGGGTTGATTTCCGAAGAGTATTCGAAGAAATTAATCAAGATTTCTTTCTGCATTTACAACAGATTAACCCTGATTTATCTGCGGCAGATCTGCGCCTGGTTTCCCTCATTAAACTCAACATGAATACACCGGACATGGCTGCCCTCTTGGGTATCTCTACAGACAGTCTTCGTGTATCCAGGTATCGTCTTCGTAAAAAATTAGGTGTCGAGCCGGGCAAGAGTTTAACGGCATTTCTTCAAGCTATATAAAGCGTTCTTGTTTATGGTTTAATTAGGCTTTCCACTCGAATACTTGATACTATTGTTACTATTAACAAAGGGTTGATAAGGATTTAATAAGGTGTTGACAAAGGGTTAATAAGGGTAATATCCTTATTAACTCTTTATTAAAACTCTATAAATGCATCATTAATACTATTTCAATAACAGAGAAGAGGTGGGCATAATCTAAATTTAGGACGTATTGTTACAAATTGTTGCCTTTATTTTTAATCATGTTCACTATTTGTAACGCTTGAAAATTGATTTAATTCAGTCAATAAAGGCATTTTTGTGAGAAAAAGAATAATGAACAAAAGAAATAAAGTATACTTCGTTTTAGCGTTTATGGCTACTGTACTGGCTTTTGGTTGTCAATCGGCTAGCAATAAAAATGATAGTAAATCAACTCAACCATTGGATCACCCAACAGATACATTAGTTGCAACGGTCATTACCGAAAAGGTTAAACATGATAGTGATGATCCGGCCATTTGGATTAATTCGGAACAGGTGGAAAAAAGCCTAATTATCGGAACGGATAAAGATAGTGATGGAGCTCTCTATGCTTTTAATCTGCAGGGGAAAATTGTCAAAAGAGTAGAGGGGATTAAAAGGCCGAATAACGTTGATATTGCTTACGGTTTTCAATTGAACGGGAAAAGTGTGGACATTGCGGTGTTGACTGAGCGTGAAACAAATAAAATACGAGTTTTTACGCTGCCTGATTTAAGTCCCGTGGATAACGGCGGAATAGATGTATTTGTAGGTGAAGAGGAGCGAGCTCCAATGGGCATTGCTTTGTATACGCGGCCGAGAGACAAGCAAGTATTTGCGGTGGTAGGCAGAAAATCGGGCCCGGCAGTGGGTTATTTATGGCAATATCGGTTAAGAGACAATGGAGCCGGATCTGTCAGCGGTGACCTTGTACGGAAATTTGGGAAGTATAGTGGCAAGAAGGAAATTGAAGCCATTGCGGTCGATAACGAACTGGGCTATATCTATTATTCCGATGAACAAACAGGGATTCGGAAATATATGGCTGATCCTGCGGTAAATAATAATGAAGAACTAGCTCTTTTCGGACAAAGTGGTTTTTCAAAGGATCATGAAGGAATTGCTATTTACAAAACGGGGGCTGAAACCGGTTATATTCTCGTGTCTAACCAAGGCTCGCATACTTTTATGGTTTATCCTCGGGAAGGAACGAAAGCCAATAAAAGCGAATATCCTTATTAGCTGAAATTCCTGTTAGTGCAATGGAGACGGATGGAGCCGACGCTAGTTCCGTAAATTTAGGAGCGCAATTTCCTGAAGGGATTTTGGTGGCTATGAGTACCAACCGAACCTTTCATGTCTTTGATTGGAGAAAAGTAAACGAGCGAATTATCTCGAAAAAATAAAGGGTTGTTTATCATTGTTTCGTAATAACAAAACGCCGTCTGCGCAACTTGTGCAGACGGCATTGTCAAAACCCACTCCAGTAAATTAACGTTCTTCTTTATCTTGCCTGTATTCAATCTGATCGCAATGATGTACGTGTTTCCCAAAAGGCCTATTGCCTCGCCATTGGAAAGCGAAAATATTGGCTGCTATAAAAAGAAAAATAACGAGAATTGCAGCGACTTTCGAAATGGTCGCCAACACAGGCTTGCGGGAAAATCCCCCATAAATGTAGCCGATTATAAAAATCATGCAGGCTACAAAAAGTATCCGAATTGCAATGAAGACTAACATAATACCAAATTTTAAAATTAAACCTTCTCATAAGGCTTTCACCAAATTTCCTTTTTGATGCAGTTTTTTGCCTTACTGATTTAAAATTAGTGGCTTTGATTTTAGTATTTTAGGAAAGTAGACCAGGATAGCATATGTGTCGACAAACAGCAAAAATTTAACTTCCGAGATTCAATAATTGATTAACTCGTTCCTTGAAAGATTCGCCAACCGGGATTTCTTGGTCTCGAATGCATACGAAATCACGTTTAATGGTCGTGATTTTATTTGCAGCAACCAGGTAAGATTTATGTGTACGTATAAAAGAAAAAGGCTGTAATCGTTCTTCTATCGATTTCATGGTCATGCGCGTCAACACGGGTTTGGATGTAGAGGATAAGTGAATTTTAATATAGTCCTTAAGCCCTTCCACATAGTCTATTTCGTTTATCAAAATCTTAACTAAAGTATACTCAACATGAACGAAGAAGTGATCCGTCTCCTCCTTTTTTGGTGTTACGGCGGTTTGCATGGCGAACAAGTCCTGTGCGCGATTGCAAGCTTTTAAAAATCTCTTAAAGCCAAAGGGCTTTAAGAGATAGTCTACCACCTGTAGATTAAAACCTTCTAACGCATATTGCTCATAAGCGGTAACCAAGATGATCAATGGTGGTTTTTTGAGTGTCTGCAGAAATTCCAGGCCACTTATTTGCGGCATTTGTATATCCAGAAAAATTAAATCGATCGGTTCTTGGTGCAATACAGCTGCCGCTTCCAGCGCATTTCTACAGGATTTTATTAAATTTAGAAAGGGTACTTGCCGAATATTATCTTCCATCAGCTCTCGCACCAATACTTCATCATCTACAATTAAACACCTCATCATATTAGTTTAAGAGTAAGTTGTATGCAAAACAGATTATTGTCTGCATTGGTTTTTAATGCGTATTTCTCTTTATATAAAAGTTCTAAACGCTGTTTCGTGTTCTCCAGTCCTATACCACTTGATCGTTCATGGACGGTTTTATGCTGGCTTTGATAGTGATTTCGAACTTCAAAAAAGAGCACGTCATCCTGTACTGTCAAAGAGATATGGATTTGTGGAGCTTCCAAGTGGGTAACACCGTGTTTAAAAGCATTTTCAACAAATGGTATTAGCAACATGGGTTCAATAACATATTGCTTGTCCTCGGCTGGCCTTGACAGCTGGCTGATTATCCTGACTTCTTGCCCAAATCGCAAGGCTTGCAGCTGAATGTAATTTTCTAAATATTCAATTTCCTTGATTAAAGCGACTTTTTTGCCTTCTGTGTCGTAAAGCATGTAACGCATTATACCTGACAACATAATAAGGGATTCTTCTAATTTATCAGATTTTTTTCGGGCAAGGGACACCATGTTGGTCAATACGTTGAAAAGGAAATGCGGACTGATTTGCGTGCGGAGAAATTTAAGTTCGGCCTGTAATTGAACCGCTAGCCGTTCTTTTTGTAATCGTTCTGCTCGAATCCTGTTTAACACCATACGGTAAACAAAACTTATGACAAAGACAAGAATGGAAGGAGCGAAGAGGAATCTATAAACCAAAGGACTACGGGGAATTTCAGCAAAATAGTTTAAAAGCAGCCAATGCTTTAATCGGAGAGAAACGAAAATTAACAAGAGGCTACCAACTATATATAACCACCAGAATCGTTTATTGAATAGCTTTGGATAAAGAAAATAGGCATTTCCATAAAATATGGCGGCATGTATTATGCCTGTTAGTGTAAAGAGCCAACCGGGTATAGCACCAATTTGATAATTATTGTCAGCAGATCCGATAAGATAGGGCAAAAGCAATAGGACGCTCCATATAAAAATATGAAGAGCCACATGGACTTGCTTGAAGGATAAGGATGTTAACATGCTAACAATGCTTCTTTATCAAGTTTTAAATGAAAGTAAGGAAATAGATTTGCTTGTGCAATCGGTTGTTCGCTACTATATACAATAAGGTTGTTATGGACGACGATTCAGGCATTTGTGTAGACAAAACATAAAATCAACGTACTTGCTTATGCCGATTGCGATCGTAATTAAGGGAATTTCATTGTTTATATAAAAAAGACTACCTTTGCTGCTAATATCGGCGCTCAGCCTTTGTCTTAATAAGTGTGGAGTTAATTTAACCAATAAAATACTTCGCTAAAAAAAATAACCCTTTGTCTACTAAGTCTATATAGAATTTTCTAAAGAATATAGGGCAATTTTTTTATCAACCAATAAATTGAATACAATGAACTTTATTTCAAAAGAAGAGGTATTAAGCGCTTGCCTATCGCCTGAATTGGATAGTCGATTCAAGCATTTATGGCATTTAGTAGGTAATACGCCGATGCTGGAATTACATTACAAATATCTTGGAAAAGCCAATAAGATTTACGTCAAGTGCGAACATTATAATCTAACTGGAAGTATTAAAGACCGGATGGCTTTATATATTATGTATAAAGCTTATTTAGGGTGTCAAATAAAACCAACTGACACCATCGTTGAAGCAACGAGTGGGAATACGGGAATAGCCTTTTCAGCGATTGGCAGGACGCTTGGGCACCCGGTTAAAATTATCATGCCTAACTGGCTTAGTCGCGAACGTATTGACATCATAAAAAGCATGGGAGCCGAGATTGTGTTGGTGAGTAAAGAGGAGGGTGGCTTTTTGGGAAGTATTAAAATGAGTGAAGAGATGGCTGAGAGAGGCGGTGTGTTTTTACCTCGCCAATTTGAAAACAGGTATAATTGTGAAGCACATGAACGAACAACAGGACGTGAAATTTGGGAACAATTAAAAAGCAAAGGCCTACAGCCAGATGCTTTTGTTGCCGGAGTCGGCACCGGTGGGACAGTCATGGGTGTAGGAAGTTATTTACGCAGTGTACATCCCCAAGTTCGGATTCATCCTTTGGAACCGGCCGAAAGTCCTACGCTATCTACAGGATTTAAAGTTGGCTCGCACCGGATACAAGGGATATCTGATGAATTTATACCTGCCATTGTTCAGTTAGATCAATTGGACAAGGTAGTTCGGGCGAATGATGGTGATGCTATTTTGATGGCCCAAAAATTGGCCGAACAGTTAGGATTGGCCGTAGGAATCTCCTCGGGTGCTAATGTGATTGGAGCCATTAAGCTGAAGGAAGAATTGGGGGAAGATGCAGTTGTTGTTACTTTGCTATGTGATGACAATAAAAAGTACTTAAGCACCGATTTGGTTAGAGAAGAACCCGTAAGAGACGGATATATCGCTATGGCAGTTGACTTTAAAGAATATCATCCTATCTGTCGTTTAAAAGAACCTATGTTTGGAGCTTATTGAGATTTAAGGTAAGGTTTTAGGTATAGGGTATAAGGTATGCCGCCCCCTTATACCCTATACCCTACGCTTTATACCTTTCTACCAAACCCTGATTCGTTCATTCTCCGGTTTGTATAGCTTATCGCCTTCTTTTACATTAAAGGCTTTATACCAAGCATCCATATTAACTAGGGGGCCGATTGTCCGTGCTGTAGCAGGTGCATGGGGATCCACCAAAATCAATTGAGCGGCTGTTTCAGGTGTAGTATTCATACGCCATACCTGAGCCCATGATAAAAAGAAACGCTGATCAGGGGTAAAGCCATCAATCTTTTCGTTGGATTGCCCTTGAGGAGTCTTTTTGAATGCTGCATAGGCCATGGCCAAACCGCCCAAATCCGCCAGATTTTCTCCCAAGGTGAGCTTGCCCTTTACATGAAGTGTATCAAGAACGGTGTAGCCATTGTATTGCTCCACCACCTTATTCGCCAATTTTTTGAAATTATCCGCATCTTCTTTTGTCCACCAGTCTTTTAAGTTACCATCGGCAGCGTATTGCCTTCCCTGATCGTCAAAGCCATGCGTCATCTCATGACCGATGACGGCGCCGATCCCACCATAATTAACTGCATCATCTGCCGAAAAGTCAAAAAACGGAAATTGTAAAATACCGGCTGGGAAAGCAATTTCATTGTTTGCCGGATTGTAATAGGCATTCACAGTCGGCGGTGTCATACCCCAACGTGTTCTGTCTACCGGTTTGCCTAACTGGTCCACCATGTCGTTATAGTTCCATATCTTGGCACGGCGGATATTTCCATAATAATCATCCTTCTTTATTTCCAAACCGTCATAGGTTTCCCATTTATCGGGATAGCCGATTTTGGGTGTGAAGGCCTGTAGTTTTTCAATGGCCTTTTTCTTGGTCGTTTCACTCATCCAGTCCAGTGTCTTGATTCGTTCCTCGTAAGTTTCCGATAAGTTCTTTACCAATTCAACCATTCGTTTTTTTGCATCAGGTTTGAAATATTTGGCTACATATAATTGGCCTAATAAGTCACCGATGGAACGATCAATCACTTCAAAACTGCGTTGCCAACGGGGTGTCATCTCTTTCTGACCTGTCAGGGCCTGTGTGAAAGCAAAATTAGCTTTGACAAAAGGCGTGCTTAAGTGTGGTGCTGCAGTTTTAAGCATATTCCATTGCAAATATGTTTTCCATTCGTCAACCGATTTTTTTGCAAGTAGCTTAGATGCCTCGACGAAAAATGAAGGATTGTTGACTATTACGCTGTCTGCATCCTCAATCTTTAGCGTACTAAAAGTCGTCTCCCAATTGAGTTGGGGAGCGTTCTTCTTTAAGTCGGCTAATGTAAGTTTGTTGTAGGTTCTGTAGGGATCTCGCATATCCTCCCGACTCCATTCGGCTTTCGCGAGAGCAGCTTCTATATTCCATATTTGTTCAAACTTTTTAACCGTTTCCGTGTCGTTAGTTCCTGCCAGGGTAAATAGCTGCTGAACATAAGTTTCGTAGGCTTGTTTAATATCACGATTTCTCGTGTTATTAACTAGATAATAGTCGCGATCAGGGAGTGTGAGTCCACCTTGACCAAATTGCGCAATGTTGGCTGCTGTATTTTTTTCGTCTTGATCGACGTAAAAATTATAAAGAGGGGAACCAATTCCAATAGTTCGCTGAAATGCAATTTCTTTGACAACGCCATCGATATCCTTTATACTGTTGATGCGCGTTAAATCATCTTTAATTGGTTCTTTGCCCGCAGCATCGATTCCAACGCTATCCATCGCACTCGAGAAAAAATCCCCCACGCGTTGTTCTACGCTACCTGTTTTTGCATCTTTTTTTGTGGAAACCTCTTCCAA
Source organism: Olivibacter sp. 47 (assembly GCF_030372825.1). Classification (NCBI taxonomy): domain Bacteria; kingdom Pseudomonadati; phylum Bacteroidota; class Sphingobacteriia; order Sphingobacteriales; family Sphingobacteriaceae; genus Olivibacter; species Olivibacter sp. 47. Next base: position 796,950 of record NZ_JAUCNR010000001.1, on the reverse strand, counting down.
AATGCTCTTTACTGCTTTTGCGTTAAAATCTCGTAGTTGGTTGAAGCTACCCCAACGCGTTTCTTTGGCCGGTACTGGATTGTTTTTCAGCCAGACGCCGCTTGCATAATGAAAAAAATCATCTCCCGGTTTAAAAGTTGTGTCCATATTGGCAGGATCGATTAGTTTCTCAGGAGTATTAGTGAGTGTTGTGCTCTTTTCAGCTTGCGAGCAGCCTTGAAAGACAGCAAAGGCCAGACTGCAGTAAAGTAAAGGGGAATAATACTTCATGTGTGTTAAATTATTTGTTGTAGAAATTTGGCAAATTGAATCATTAAGTTAAAAATAAACAATTCTTTTTTATAGATGCCCAAATGTTTATTGCTTATTTGAACAAATACCGATTTGTTAGTCGGCCAATTTTTTTGAACGAAGGTAAAATTTTTGTTTTTGAATATATATGGATTGGTGTAACAATATTATAAGACGGAGAGGTTTCGGTGTCTGCCGCAAGCTAATTAATGACACCTCTTGACTAACATCTAAGAGCTGATTACAAAATAAATTTGGAAATATTAACACTGTTAACTATGTTTGCTGTGTTATTTGCTTGAGGTATAAAAAATGGGAATAAAGGAACGCAAAGAGAGGCATAAAGAAGATTTGCGTCAGCGTATTTTGGACGCTGCGAAAGTGCTGTTTTTGAAAGAAGGTTATGAAGCTACTTCTATCCGGAAAATAGCATCAGCCATTGAGTTCAGTCCGACTACCATTTATCTTTATTATAAAGATAAAAACGATATTATCTATACGTTACAGAAGGAAGGATTCAAGGTGTTGCGCACTAAATTTTCTGCCCTTAGTAACGTGGATGACCCATTTGAGCGCTTGAAAGCGATGGGGCGAACCTATTTGCAGTTTTCCATGGAAAATCGTGAATTTTATGAGCTTATGTTTATCATGAAGGAGCCTTTGGAATATCTTCAGAAAATTTGCGGTAGCGAGGCAGAGCAGTGGGACGATGGTGTAGAGGCTTTTAACTTTCTGGTTTACACCATCGCTGAATGTCAACGATCCGGTTATTTTAAGGGACATGACACTAAAATGTTTTCCTTGTTGGTTTGGTCGACGTGCACGGCTTGTGTGCGCTTAATATGCACGGGCATATCACCCATGTCGTTGAGAAGCATTTGATTGAGCTAAAGGAGGGGACTCAAATTCTTGATTGCGCTTTTGATAGTTATATTAAATTTTTGGAACAGATAAAAGGTTAATTTTTTTATTCATTAAAGAACACTGTTAATAATGAAAACACTGTTTATAATAACTTGTTGTTTAGTGTTACTGATCCCCTTCTTGTCGAGGGCGCAAATCAGTACGCTAGATGCTTATATCGAGGAGGGAAGACATAACAATTTAGTGCTCAAGAAAAAAAACATTTCCTTGGATAAGGCGATGTTGGCTCTCCAGACAGCAAAGAGTATGTACCAGCCAAGCGTTGCTCTTCAGGCAACTTATAGCACGGCCTCGGGAGGTCGAAATATATTATTGCCTTTAGGTGATTTGATGAACCCGGTATATACGACCTTGAATCAATTGACAAATTCTCAAAACTTTCCTCAGCTGCAGAACGAATCGATCAATTTTTTGCCAAAGAACTATTATGACGCTCGGATTAGAACGACGGTACCCATTATTAATACGGATATTGGATACAATAAACGGATTAATGAGCAACAGGTTCATTTACAAGAATTTGAGGTGCAGACTTACGAGCGTGAATTGGTGAAAAATATTAAGTCGGCCTATTTCAACTTTTTAAATGCACACCAAGCTGTAAAAATATATGAATCGGCATTAAAACTGGCTGAGGAATCCAAGCGGGTTAACGAACGTCTATTGGCAAACGGTAAAGGACTACCGGCCTATGTGCTTCGCGCTAACAGCGAAATCGAGCAGGTAAGATCGCAGGTTACCCAGGCGGAGCAACAACAAATAAACGCTCGGTTATATTTTAACGCATTACTCAACAGAAAAGGAGAGACATTCATAGATACTCTGTATAATGCTGATGCGGCCTTGGAAAAAGCAACTGTTCTGTTACAGGCAGATCCTGATATTCAGTCACGTGAGGAGTTGAAATCACTTCAACAAGTGATAGCTATCAATGAAAATGTCATTAAGATGAACAAAAAGTTTTCCATTCCTAAGATCAGCGGATTTTTGGATTTGGGCTCACAAGCGGAACAAATGCGTTTCAACGATCAATCGCGTTATTTGATGGTTGGTTTGCAATTTGATTTGCCTATATATACCGGTAATAGAAACCGCATAAAAATCAAGCAGTCGCAATTAGAGTTGGCTGACGCATCTCTTAATAGAGCGCATGTGCAGCAACAACTGGAAGTGAGCTCGAGGATCGCGAAGAACAATCTGATTGCCGCGTGGCAGAATTATCACTCTTCTTTAAAACAATTAGAGGCTGCCGCGTCTTATCAACGGCTGATTGAAAAGGGGTATAAAGTAGGTTCTAATACATACATTGAAACAATTGACGCAAGAAATCAATTAACCACTGCTCAATTATCTACACTCATTAATAAATATAACGTCTTGTTGGCTGCCGCGGAGTTGGAAAGGGAAACAGCCACTTATCCATTAAAAAAATAAGATTATGAATAGATTTGGTTCTCTATTAGTACTTCTGGTTGCTTTTGTTTCCTGTAAAAGCACCAGCGATCGATCGGCCGATGGGCTCCGTGAGGATACGATACCCGTAAAATTATTAACATTATCTCAGAAATCGGTGGGACAGCAAATCAAGACATCCGGCGTTTTTACAACCGACAACGAAGCGATTCTTTCTTTTAAAAATGGTGGCGTAGTTAGTAAGATATATGTGAAAGAGGGTGATGCCGTACAAACCGGTCAATTGTTGGCAACGCTGAATCCGACAGAGGTTGCTGCGAGTGTCGGACAGGCTAAGCTTTCTGAGGAAAAAGCACAACGTGATTTTCAGCGGGCCCAAGCCTTATTCAAAGATAGTGTAGCCACCCTTGAACAGTTACAGAATGCCGAAACTGCCCTTCGAATTGCTCAAGAGCAATTGCGGGCAGCCAATTATAATCGAAATCAAACTGAGATTAGGGCGGCTTCAGCAGGTTATGTGCTGAAACGCTTTGTGAATGACGGGCAAGTTGTGGGTCCGGGAAGTCCTGTGCTTCAGTTGAATAGGACGGGGGGCAGCGATTGGCAGTTGAAAGTAGGTGTGAGTGATCAACAGTGGTCGCGTATAGCGGTTGGTGATTCTGCTATTATCTCTTCCGAAGTGCTTGGGAACAAGGTGGCAGCGCTGGTTTATAAAAAATCGGAAGGGATCGACCCCGCTTCCGGTGTATTCACCATTATGCTTAAACTTCTTCCGGGTGATTACGGCAAAAAAATCGGTGCGGGTATGTTTGCCCAAGCTGTCATACAGACGAAGGAAGATGCGTCTCATTGGCAAATACCCTACGACGCTATTTTAGATGGCGATGCCGGAAAGGCTTTTGTTTTCGTTACGAATGACGGAAAAACAGCTAGGCAGGTTGAGGTAAAGGTGGATGCTATTCAACAAAATACGGTGTCAATCTCAGCGGGATTGGAAAACACCCCATCGTTGATTATTTCAGGAAGTGCCTATTTAACAGATGGGTCGCCAATTAAAGTGGTTAAGTAGGTAAGTAGTTGAGTGGTTAAGTCGTTAAGTAGTTGAGTGGTTAAGTGGTTAAGTAGTTAAGTAGTAGAGCAGGAATTCGTTAAGTAGCAGAAAGCTGATTGCTGACTGCTGAAAGCTAAAAAAAATGAACCTTTCATCGTATGCAATAAAGAACAGCCAGTTCACCTTGATTATGGTCATCATGGTGGTAGTAGTGGGCATAAGCACTATGTTAAGCATGCCCAGGGCAGAAGATCCGGAAATGCAAACGCCTATGTTTCCGGTGGTAGTGGTATATCCCGGGACAAGTCCAAAAGATATGGAGGAACTGGTGGTTAAGCCAATGGAAACGAAGATATATGGCTTGGATGATATTAAGCGGATTAAAACTACCATTTTAAATGGGCTCGCTGTATTAACGGTGGAGTATAAGTTTGAAAGTGATTACGATAGTAAATATCAGGAGCTGGTGCGGGAAATCGGCGCATTACGCGCAGAGTTGCCTCAAGATATTTATAATATAGACATTCAGAAGGTGGAACCCAGCGGGGTAAATGTTGTTCAGTTGGCGTTAATATCCCAAAATGCATCCCGAAAGGCATTAAAGAAAGTAGCGGAAAATCTACAAGATGAATTGGAGAAGATTTCGTCACTCAAAGAAGTGAAAATAAGTGGTTTGCCCGAGCAGCTGGTGCGCATAGATGTCCACCCCGATCGTTTGGCGCAGATGCATATCCCACTTAACACGGTGATGGAAGCGGTTCAAAGTGAAGCCGCTAATATTCCGGGCGGTAGCATATTGGGCGGGGGGAAGTCCTTCAGTGTCAAAACCAGCGGTAACTACCAAAGTATCGATGAGATTGGGAATACGATTGTATTTAGTAGCGAAGGGAAGAATGTATTGTTAAAGGATGTTGCGGAAGTTTATCCCGACTTTGCACCTGATGACCACATTACCCGCCTAAATGGTTACCGTTGCTTGTTAATTAATGCGGCACAGAAATCCGGTGAAAATATAAGCAAAACGCAAGAGGCTTATTTGCCTGTTATTGAAAAATTTAAGCAAAGCTTGCCAAAAAACATGGATTTGGTGCTGCACTTTGATCAGGCGGAGAATGTTAATCATCGCTTGAGCGGTTTGGGTATTGATTTTTTAATTGCTGTTTCATTGGTTTTAATTACCTTATTGCCACTAGGAAATCGGGCTTCCATGGTCGTGATGATAGCGATACCTCTTTCTCTTTCCATCGGTTTAGTGCTCTTACATATTTTTGGTTTCAGTTTAAACCAATTAAGTATCGTTGGTTTTGTTGTTGCACTGGGACTTTTGGTGGACGACAGCATCGTTGTGGTTGAAAACATAGAACGATGGCTGCGGGAAGGACATTCAAGGCTTGATGCTGCGATAAAAGGAACAGGGCAAATTGCTATGGCGGTTCTGGGTTGTACGGCAACGCTGGTCATTGCCTTTATGCCATTAATGTTTATGCCGGAAGCTTCCGGTGATTTCATTAGAAGTTTGCCGGTAGCCGTTATCAGCACCGTCATTGCCTCGATGATTATTGCGCTGACGGTTGTGCCCTTTCTATCAAGTCGTTTGTTGAAAGCGCATGAGAACCCGGAAGGAAATGCTGTATTAAGGGCTTTTCAACGGATTATTCACGGAACCTATGCCGTCTTGCTGGATAAGGCGCTTAAAAAACCGTGGATCGCGATATTGGTGGCAGGCATCATTTTCATTGGTTCGCTGGGTTTGATTCCTGTCATTGGCTTCAGTTTGTTCCCGGCATCGGAGAAGCCACAATTTTTAATTGATATTTCTGCACCACAGCAAGCAAGTATATTTTATACCGATAGCATTACCAGACAAATAGAACGAGAATTAAAATCGATTCCTCAGGTGCAGTATTATACAGCGAATGTGGGCAAAGGTAACCCACGTATTTACTATAACGTTGCCCAACAAAATCAGCGCACCGACTTTGCTGAAATTTTCGTTCAACTTAGGAGTGACGTTAAATCAGATGAAAAGGTCGCCATTATCGAAAGGTTAAGAGATGCGTGGACGCCGTACCCGGGCGCTAAGGTAGAAGTAAAAGATTTTGAGCAAGGCGTGCCCATTATATCACCGGTTGAAGTTCGTTTGTTTGGTGAAAATTTAGACACTTTACGATCGTTGGCCGCTCATGTTGAACAAACTTTAAAAGAAACAGAAGGGACCATTTATGTGAATAACCCCGTTAAGAACTATAAAACCGATATTCGTTTAAGCATTAACAAGGAAAAAGCACTAAGTCTTGGCGTGCCTAGTGTTTCCATCGATAGAACAATTCGTATGGCGTTGGCAGGTATCGATTTAGCTACTTATACAAATCCTGCATCAGACGATGACGACTACCGTATACGCCTTAGCGTGCCAAGAGCGGCTTATCCGGATTTATCGGTACTAAATAATCTTTACGTAAACAATGTACAAGGCGTAGCTATACCATTAAAGCAATTAGCCGAAGTCGGCTTTGAGTCGTCGCCTGTCAGCATAAATCACATCAACAAGATACGAACGATTTCGGTTAATGCGTTTGTTAAGAAAGGGTATTTAAATGACCGGGTTATCAATGAGGTAATTAAGAAGATGGATAGTATGAAGCTACCGACCGGTTACCACTACGAAATGGGTGGTGAAGTAGAAAGTAGACAAGAGTCATTCGGTGGGTTTGGAACCGTCATTATGGTTACTGTTTTTCTCTTTATTGCGGTACTCGTATTAGAATTCAAGACCTTCAAGAGTACGCTTATTGTTCTTTCAGTCATTCCATTAGGTATCGTCGGGGCGGTACTGGCGTTGCTGGTCACCGGTAACACGTTATCCTTTGTAGCCACGATCGGTATTGTGGCGTTAGCAGGCATAGAGGTCAAGAACACAATTTTGCTGGTGGATTTTACCAATCAACTCAGGCGTGAAGGTATGGAATTGAATGAGGCAATTGAGAAGGCAGGTGAAATAAGATTTTTACCTATCATTCTAACGACACTGACAGCCATTGGCGGTTTGCTACCGATTGCTTGGTCGAGTAATCCCCTCATTTCGCCTTTGGCTATTGTTATGATAGGCGGATTAATTAGCTCGACCCTTCTGTCGCGGATCATAACACCGGTCGTATATAAACTCATGCCGCCACGAATTGATTAACAGCCTGGCAAAAGAATAGTTATGCAGATACTCATAGCACCTAATGCGTTTAAGAATAGCTTGGCGGCCGATCAAGCAGCCATTGCATTGGCTGAAGGCCTGAAAGAGAGTGGGCTGATATGTTCCCTTAGCTGTTTTCCAATTGGAGACGGGGGCGATGGCACCATGAAGTTGTTGATCAAACATCTGTGTCTGAATACTGTTGAAGTCAATACAATTGATCCTTTAGGTAGGCCAATCAAGGCCAATTACGGCTATGATCAGAAGACTGCTACTGCGTACATTGAAATGGCCGATGCATCGGGGATACGATTGCTAGCCGACAATGAACTAAATCCCATGAAGGCAACCAGTCAGGGAACCGGACTTATGATAAAGGATGCTCTAGTCAGGGGTGCAAGATATGTTATTTTAGGTGTAGGAGGTTCGGCAACCGTGGATGGAGCTTGTGGTATATTAAGCGCAATGGGCGCCAAGTTTCTAGATAAAAAGGGAGAGGAGCTAAAGGTATCTCCATTGGGACTTTTGAAACTTGAAAGAATTGATTTGTCGGGATTAGATAAGCGAATTGAATACTGCCGGTTTACTGTTTTAACAGATGTAAAAAACAAGCTGCTAGGGAGCAAGGGGGCCGCTTTTGTATTTGGACCACAAAAAGGTGCTTCCGTGGAACAACAGGAGATATTGGACGATTTTTTAGAGCATTTGAATTGTATCTGGACAACTCAGCTAAAGAAAGATGCCGGTCGGTTAATAGGAGGTGGTGCAGCAGGTGGGGTGGCTGCGGGATTGTGGGCTATGTTGGATGCCGAGCTATTGAATGGGATTGATTATTTCTTGAAAGTGACGGACTTCGATAAAAAGCTCACCAAAGCCGATTTGCTGATAACAGGAGAGGGGGCTATTGACTTACAAACATTAGATGGAAAAGGCCCTTTCGGTGTGGCATATAGGGCGAAAGCCTTGGGACTACCTGTCATCGGAGTAGCCGGTAACGTCCCCCTGCAAACGAATGAACAAATGGACGCTTATTTTGATATCTTAATTCCAACGGGGCATGGAGCAGTGTCCCTTGAGGAACTAAAAAAATGTACTGCTGAAAACCTAGAACGCACCGGCAAATTGATAGGAAAGTTCCTGCAATTTGCATCAAAAAAAACTGTTAAATAAATTTTATTTATTAGAAAACAAATTCTATATTTGCACTCCGTTTACAAAAGAATACGATTGTTAAATGGAAAGATCGGGGTGTAGCGTAGCCCGGTATCGCGCCACATTTGGGATGTGGAGGTCGTAGGTTCGAATCCTGCCACCCCGACAGACAAAAAGCTCTTGCGAAAGCAAGGGCTTTTGTTGTTTTACAACGAGCCAAGCTTGCTTGAGCGAGTTGTAACAACAAAAGCCAAGCACGTAGTGCGGAGCTTTTTGTCTGTCATCCTCACCTACAGGATCACCGAGCGCAGCGAGGTAATCCAGCGGGAGCCGAGTTCACCAGTTCAATCAGTAAACAACAAAAGCCAAGCACGTAGTGCGGAGCTTTTTGTCTGTCACCCTCACCTACAGGATCACCGAGTGCTGCGAAGTAATCCTGCTACCCTTCCTATACCCAACTTCTGTCAATGGAATGGTTGTCGAGCACGTAAGCATATTGCTCGATTTATTGCTATCCGTTAATGGCTAATAAGTTATGCTTCCACGGTATTAATTGAAATTAAGTATAAAAAAAATTGCGCAAGTAAATGCTTGCTTTTATATTTGCAAGCAAATACTTGCATATTATGGAGGCACGAAGAGATGTATTTCAAGCTATTGCAGACCCGACACGGAGAGCTATTATCGGTATGATTGCAAAAGAACCTGTCAATGTCAACACCATTGCTGAACAGTTTGATGTAAGTCGGCAAGCCATATCACTCCATTTAAAAATATTAGCAGAATGTGGTTTGCTAAATATGAAGCAACAAGGACGTGAACGGATTTGCGAAGCAAAATTGGAAAAACTGAACGAAATAAACGAATGGGTATCACAGTACAAACAGTTTTGGGAAAGCAAATTGGACGCATTGGGCAAATTTCTTAACAACAATAAAAAATCAAAATAATGAACAAGAAAATAGTAGTAATCGAACGTATTTACGAAGCCACGATTGAAAAAGTTTGGGAAGCTCTTACGAATAAAGACCAAATGAAACAGTGGTATTTTGACGTATCCGACTTCAAAGCAGAAGTTGGATTTGAGTTTCAATTTTCTGCAGAAAACGAGGGGAAAATATATTTGCACAAGTGTAAGGTTGTGGAAGCTAAGCCAATAACAAAAATTGCTTATACTTGGAGCTATGAGGGTTATGAGGGACAATCATTAGTAACATTTGAGTTGTTTAGTGAAGACGAGAACAAAACCCGTTTGAAACTGACCCATTCAGGTACGGACAGCTTTCTGTCGCATCCTGACTTCGAAAAAGCAGATTTCAATGAGGGTTGGGAAAGTATCCTTGGGCAATCGCTTCGCAATTTTGTGGAAACAGACAGCTTTAACAAGTCAATTCGCATTCGGGCAAGTCTGAAAAATATTTGGGATATTGTTCTTAATCCTAATAATCAATGGGGAACAGCATTTGGTGGAGGTGCGATTGCAGAAACAGATTGGAATGAAGGCTCGCTAATTATTTGGAGAGATGCAGAAAACAATATCGGTGCAACTGGAGTAGTAGAAGTTCATAGACCGGAAGAATATTTACAACTGCATTACTATGATGATGTGGAACAGAAACCCAAAACCGCATTAGGCGATTACTATGAGAAGTATCGTATCGTTCCTGATAAAGACGGATACATACTTTCCATTGAAGTTGGTAAAATGGCAAAAAGCGATATCCCGTTTCATCAGAAAATGTGGGATGATGCGATAAACATTATCAAGGAACTCTCCGAAAAAGAATAAAACAAAAATTCAAGCTTACTGTATGGATTATTTAGGGTATATAATTGGGATTATCGTCACCTTTCTTATTGGATTTTTTAGCTTTGGAAACAAGGCTAATTAAGATGGAAAATACAACCGAAACAAACACAAAGAAATATTTTCCTGAATCGAGAACAACAAGGTAAGCGGACGGTTATTCAAGGTCAGAAATTGTTTATTTCTCCGAAAACAAAAAGATTGATATGGAACTCTCTTCACAAGCGAAAAACATCTTGGCTCAGATCAATGCTAAAACTAAGCTGGGAGACCTACGAAAAATTGCGGGTGAGATAAAAAAAGACCACGAATTGGCTTTGGAGCTTTGGTCAACAGGCCAATTTTTACCCCGACAGTTGGCAATTTTGATTATGGACAAAAAGCAACTCTCGCAAAAACTCATTGACAATTTGGATAACGACATGAAGCAACATCATGAAGATGAAAGACTTCAACTAATAGACTGGTTAATGGCAAACCAACTTTCAAAAGACAAAAAGACTATTTCATTAATGGAAACTTGGGAAAACAGTCAATCTTCACTACAAAGACGAATTTTTTGGTATTACCAAGCTCGTTTACGTTGGGTTGGACAAACACCACCGTCAAATAGTGAAGAATTACTTTCTAAAATTGAAGCACGTATCGAAAAAGAAGTGCCTGAAGTCCAATGGGCAATGAATTTCACGACGGCTCAAATCGGAATTTTTGAAGAGAAGTATCGTCCGAGATGTGTTGGACTGGGAGAACGTACAGGGCTGTATAAAGATGAAATAGTTGCTAAAAATTGTACACCTAATTATTTGCCCAAATTAATAGCCATACAAGTAGCTAAGCTGAAAAAATAAAGGAGTAGCATATAGATGGATGAGCAAATAGCGGGCTAACAAAAGTTGCCAAAACCCGCACTGGAAATAGCTGTTTTTACATTTATTATTTCCTGTCTAACCAGTGTATAATATTAAGCAGAAATTGGGCATTCTGTGTTGCTGCGGGATGATTCATGCCTCTTTTCTCACTTTTGACACCTTGGAGCTGCGCTGAAAAAGGTGCCCCGTCACCGAATATGACAATTCTTCCTTTACCAAATTCTAAATATGCGCCATTCACTAACCCTCTTCCGGAAATATAAGGAATAGTGTCTGATAATCTTTTTCTTATTTGGGAAACATAGCTAGGGAGGTAGATGCGGTAATCGTCGCCCAATACAGAAATTACATGGGCATGGGTCGGAACAATAAATCCCGTTCCACCCCAGCACATAATGCTATCGATTTTTTTACCGGGACGATTGGTAATCTCATTTAAAATAAGTGTTTTTTTTTCTTTTGAAAATATCTCTGGCCGACCATCCTTTCGAATAGCGAAGCCATTTAGTATGTTGATTCCAAATCTTCCTGCTAGTTCATTGACCGAGGCACCGCAGGGCATATGATCCGTTACAAGAAATAAGCTTCCCCCATTGGCCACCCAATGGCAGAGTTCATTTATTTCGTCTTGGGAAAAGGCCGACCTCGCCGGTAAATCCCAGTCTTCCATATCATACATCGCATTGACGCTTACATAGATCTTGGCTTTTTTTAAAAGTTCTAGAGTCACCTTTTCTTTACTGCTTACTACCTGATAACCGTCACTTGTTAGCAGTTTACCAAAGGCGGCATAGGTCCCCTTCAATGTCGACGCATTATTATGGGCTTCATCAAATAATATTACGGGGCCATTTCCTACCCCGTACATAGGGATGGAAACCGAATAATTAAAGCTTTCGTCCGTCACTTGCTGTGCTATTCCATCAGCTGTCCAAACGACTAATATATACCAAATGACGAAAATTCGATTAAAATCTTCCATATCATAACCTTCTATTTTGCTTTGATCCATACATCGTCTCGAAACATGAGACCTGTGTCGCTTCGTTATCATTCAATAAAAAAATAAGTGGGAAGGCAATGTACGGCCGGGGGGCTGTGCAAAACAGCTTATTGCAAGAAATACGTTTCCGAATAAAATGCTGCCGATGACCACACGAATCTTTTGGAGCGATTGCAGACTTGTTCATTGGATTCATCCGATTATGATTTATTTTTTAATGATCATATGGAATACGCATGCGCTTGTGTTTTTCGAACATGCGTATTTCGTAATTATCTTATGATGCAATGATAACCATTCAGTGATTAGAAGAAGTTCGGATGGATGCAAATGAACGGAATTGCTGTCAACTAGTCTTTGAATTTGCTTTAATGTATTCTTTAGGTGTGAGCTTAGTCGCTTTTTTAAAGGTGGTATAAAATGTAGTTTTGGAATTAAAACCAGCTCTGATAGCAACACCGAGCATATCTAAATGCTTGGTGTCTTCTGATAAGAGTAAAGATTTTGCTTCCTCGGTCCGTAACTCATTTATAAACTGATAAAAGCTCTTACCAAGCCCGTTATTGAGAACATAAGAGAGTTCATGGGTGCTGATGCCAATTTTACCGGAAAGCACTGAAAGTGTCAAACTTGGATCGAGGTACAACTTTTCACTGTCTGTTTTTCTCGTAACGATGGATTTGAGCTCCTCCACTTGTTCTGCGGTAAGCCGTTCATTTAACACTTTCTGGGGTGCAATTCCGTCTTTTTCCGGCGGTTGATATGCCTCGATAGCATAAATTGATTTCTGAGACAGCGTTGAATAGGCCAAAAGAATTATTCCTAAAAAATAAAGGATTGGGGAGTAATAAGTTACGTGAATGCTGGATATGCTCAGTATGCGGATAAAAATCAAAACTAACACGGAAATCAATAGATATCTTAGCCATTCCAGATCTATTTTATCGGTAAAAGAAGAAACTCGTTTTATATTCTTTTGGTGACGACGGAGCAACAAGAAACAGACGATCCAATAATAAACCATCTGGCCAAAAGAAAAATATCGAACGATAAAGCCGATCCACGGAGGTAATATCGGCAGATGGTATTGCCCATTAAAGAATTTTGGCATTAAGTACACCAAAGAAAATACAAGGAAAAGCAAAAAAGGAACGAAGTGGAGAAGCTTATCTTTTTTTGGTAAAGATGGGGACACGTAGCCGGTTACTGCCATATATAGACAGGGAAGCATCGCCCATCTTGGTAGCTCGAGCAGATGAATAAGGAAACTGCCACCTATTTCAAATTCTTCTAGAAAAAGTTGCGTAAAACTGCATGCCAGAATAAAATAGAATGCCCCAAGCCATCGGTTGGCTTGGGTATTTACTTTATCAAATCCAATAAAGAGCAGGGATCCTAATAGCCATAATGCTCCGCCCGAAAAGGCATAAAAAGCAGCTAAGGTATTTATTTCAGACATTAGATATTTTGGACTGTTTTCGTAAATTTATGGTATTTGCGTGAAAGTATGAATTACATATTCCAGATCGGCATAGCCCAATTGTTAATCCTGGCATGTGCTCTTTCTGTATGACACAAGCCATCTTGGTCATCAACCGGTTTAACGCAGGCATTTCGCAATCATAATGCTGTGCTTTAGCGATACTGCTTGATATCGCGATAGGAGGTATTCCCAAAAATAAGATGCTACACTTGGTCATAACTGTTGTTTTTACCAAAGTACATAGGTCTTTATTTTGTACAGTTCGATGTTATCCAACCGAACTAAAAATGCGAGGTTCAATGAAAAACCATTAGGGCGATATGCAGTGTTTAGCGCTTGATAAAAATCATCTTGGATCGTCTTGTATGGGAGCGGAATTTACTCGGGCGAGTATGTCCCATCAATTTTACAAGCACCTTGTCATGAGGTTTTGATACGGTTTATAAATAGGTGTTTTTTCTTTATGTTTTATCTTTTAAGTGGTTAAAATTCATCTATTTGCCTCCGGTGACATCGATGAAAATGCCTGTAGAATACGAAGATTTTTCTGACGCAAGCCATAAAATAGCTTCAGCTACTTCTTCTGTCAAACCACCTCTTTTCAATGGTATGCCTTCTTTTAGTCGATTAATTCTATCAGGTTCCCCGCCATCGGCATGTATATCGGTATAGATAAATGCAGGACGAACGGCATTTACCCGAATACCCTCGTCCGCCACCTCTTTAGACAATCCGATCGTAAGGCTATCCAACGCTCCTTTAGTGGCTGCATAATCAATATACTCAAAAGGTGCACCGGTTCTGGAAGCAATGGATGAAACATTAACAATGGTGCCGCCTTTGCCACCTAATTTTGTAGACATACGTTTAATCGCTTCCTTACAACAAAGAAACGAACCAAGGATGTTGGCTTTGAACATCCGCTGTAACCTGGCATAATCCATATCGACAAGCTTCATCTGATGTTCCAGTATGCCTGCATTGTTAACGAGGCAATGGAGATTTCCAAACCGGCTATCAATTACGGAAAACAAATGAAGGATTTCATCTTCTTTAGAAACGTCGGCCTGAATTGCAATGGCTTCGCCTCCCATGGAAAGAATTTGGTTGACAACCTCATTCGCTGCCTTATGATTTTTTTGGTAATTAACTGCTACTGCATAACCATTTCGGGCGGCAAGAAGCGCTGTCGCAGCGCCAATTCCTCTACTTGCACCTGTTATTAGTATTGTTTTCATAGTAATACTTTCTTTCCTTTATAATTTGCCAATTACTTCCGTATCTATAATGTTTTGGGTAAGCTCTGATTTGAGCTTGATAAGCTCGCCCAACAATCTGGTTTCACGAACGCTGTCCTGCTGATGCATCTGCTCCGCTATCCGTACTATTTCATGATTCAGCGTTTCTATTTCCGTTCTTCTTTTGTTTCGAATATCCTGTAAAGTCGATATCGCTTGTCCTTCAGACAACTGACTTATTTGCAGCAAACCGGTTTCGACTTCGTCCTGACGAATTGCTATCCCTTTTTCTGTAGCAATATTAATACATTCTACAATGATTCTGCGTGCAATTTTTAGCGCGTCCTGACTTCTATGAAATATACCATTGTCAATTTCCAATAAGGGGCAAATGGAATTGAAAACGCAATTTATAATAGCTTTCTTCCAAATAATATGCTGTAAGTGGAGTTCGCTTCTGAACCTAAAATTTGGTGTATTGAGGTGGTTGACAACCCTTTCCAGATCAGCCTTATTTCCCCGTTCAATACCGATTGGACAAATGTCTACGGGCTTAAACCTTATATTAGATTGGTTGATTAGCTGACTAGTTACGAAGAGTACACAACGGTATAGCTGTGGATATCCGTGATCTAGAAAGGACTGCTCTATACCTAACCCATTTTGCAAGAGAACAATAGGGGAGTTACCTGTTCTTCCTTTTAGTGCACGCGCCAATTGTTCATTCCCAAACGATTTGTTGGAGAGAACAACAATGCCATCAATCATTGGAAGCGAATCCAATGTTGTAATTTTGACATTGGCTTCGAGGGTCACGCCATTTTGGATTTCAATACCTATACGCCTGGTTGTTGTGCAAGCATCTTTTACCCTTCCTCTGATTACGGTCACTTTTCTTCCGGCAAGTTTAAGGAAAACGGCGAGCGCTTTGCCGATGGCTCCTGAACCGATAATAAATATGTGTTTTTGAACTGAGTCCATTGTTGCTGGTTTTAGGCGATCTTACGGTACATACTATAGTAGGTGTTTTTTCGGGATCGGATATTTCCCGGAAATGCAAGAATAAGTAGTTCGCGATTTGCGAAAAGAAAACCTGTTTTTATCTCATTGTGTGCCATCGTATTTACGTTCGTTTTGATAAACAAAGTTCGATAAAACATCTTTATGATAGCAGATGCAGATATGTTATTTTTGATGGTAGCAGTTAAATGAATAACGAATGAAAAAAGTTAAAGAGAAATTAGATTTCATGTATATACGGATCGCCAAAGTTATTGAGCAACAAATCTTAAATGGTGCTTTACGAACAGGTGATAAGCTTCCTTCTTTAAGGACTATTTGCCGTGAATATGGAGTAAGTCAGAATACGGCATTAAGTGCATATTATAATCTGGAAAGTAAAATGTTGATTGAAACGAAACCTCAATCGGGATATTATGTGCGTTATTCCAAGACGAAAGTCCCGGCGCTTCCTCAAATTACCAAACCCGAGGCCGAAGCACATTATGCCGACAGCGAGCTATTAGTTCGCAAAATTTATGACGGTTTGGGAGAAGATGGCCATTTGGCACTTGCTTTAGGGATTCCGGCGAATGAATTGTTGCCTATTGCAAAACTCAATAAGGGTTTAACAGTGGCGATGAGAGAGTTAAAAGGAAGCGGCGTAATGTATGATAAAATCGAAGGGAATGAAAGATTACGACGTCAGATTGCCCGATGGTCTTTTGCGATGGAGGGGCATTTGAACCACGACGAAATTATCACAACCGGCGGTTGCTTGAATGCATTATCTTACTGCATGATGGCATTAACAAAAAGAGGCGATACGGTGGCGATGGAAAGCCCGATTTCGTTTGGAATGCTGCAACTAGCTCAGGTTTTAGGTGTTAAAGTATTAGAATTGCCCTCGGATCCTCAGCATGGTATTGATTTAAATGCGTTGGAAGATGCACTGAAGGCAAACAAAATAAATGTATGTCTTTTTATCAGCAATTTCAGTAATCCGCTAGGCAGTTGTATGCCGGATGAAAATAAGAAGCAGACCGTACGTCTCTTGGAAAAATATAACATCCCACTTATTGAGAATGATCTCAATGGCGATATATATTTTGGTCAACAACGTCCGAAATCATGCAAGACTTACGATGAAAGTGGGTTAGTGCTATGGTGCAGCTCCGTGTCGAAAACGCTTGCCCCGGGCTATCGGGTCGGTTGGGTCGCTCCTGGAAAATTCAAAAACGAGGTAAGGCGAATGAAACTCTATCATAGTATTTCATCCACGTCTGTTACCCACGAAGTTATTGCGTGGTTTCTCGAAACCGGTCGGTACGAGAGTCATCTCCGCAAACTAAGGCACACACTTCACGGCAACATGTTGAAATTTTCAAGGGCTATTTCAGACTATTTCCCTGAGGGGACAATGGCCACCAGACCGCGAGGAGGATTTGTTATCTGGGTAGAATTACCCAAGGCTATCGATGCTGTCACTCTTTATGAAAAGTGTTTGAGATATAAAATTAGTTTTGCTCCGGGCAGAATATTCACCTTACAAAACCAATACGATAACTGCCTCCGGTTAAACTACGGACTATTGTGGGATGAGAAATTGGAAAGAGATCTTAAGTTGTTGGGAGAACTTGCCTGTAGAGAATTGTGATAGCCAATTCTGCGAGCCGAGGAAGTTTTTCGATAAAAATTTGGAAATATTTAAAATAGTTGTCACATTTGATATGTACTACATAAGTACTAATAGCTAAATATAAATCTAAATGAATAACGTTAAAATGTGGACTACTAAACCAATTAATCTGGCATACCTCGGTTTAGGTTTTGTTTTGTCTATCGCATTGAGTTGCGCTAAAGTAACAAATGCCGATCGAGAAAAACTACCGGGTCTTGATCAGGAGCAAAGTCTTACTGAGCATGCAGCCTTAGCAGCACCAATTAACACGCGGATAATTGTTTTTAACGGAGGTAGTGAAGGGATTTACCATTCGTACCGTATTCCGTCTATTATTAAAACCAAGAATGGAACGCTGGTAGCTTTTGCGGAAGGTAGGCGCTGGAGTCCAAGCGACTATGGCGATATCAATGTGGTATTTAAAAGGTCGATGGATAACGGAACAACCTGGTCGGCATTAGGAGAGGTAGTGGGAAAAGGAAATGGTACCTGGGGAAATCCCACAGCTGTTTATGACCCTTCGGTAGGCGTAAACGGTAGAATATGGCTCTTTTTAGAATGGAACGACGAATTCAAAACCAAATGGTCGGATTTTCAAGCTTGGGGTGATAGAAGAATTCATACTTCATACAGTGATGATCATGGCGCTAATTGGTCTGATCCCGTAGATCGCACCGGTACATTAACTCCTTTGAGTTATAAATGGGATTGTGTTGGTCCAGGGATCGGTATCAGAACTGTTTACGATCATCCAGGTAGATTAATTGTTCCGGCATACGGAAGAAATATTTATAGTGATGATCATGGAGCGACCTGGAGTTATGAACCTGTCCCGGGTGGTACGGATGAAAGTACCATCGTTGAGCTAATGAACGGAAGTTTAATGCGGAATGATCGTCCCAATACAACGGAGTGGAATATTTCAAAAACAAGAAGGAAGTCTGTGGGGTCAATTTCCGGAAATTTCTCTTCTTTTTCTGCTGTTTCCGCTCTTCCCGATCCGAAGTGCGAGGGCTCTATACTTCGATATAATGTGGATGATCCGAATAGAATAATTTTTTTAAATCCAAACGGCACAAGTCAACGCTGTAATATGACTGTTCGCATCAGCTATGATGATGGAGAGACCTGGCCAATAAGCAGAGCTTTGTACAACAGCGGAAACTGCAATTATACGACAAGTACCGTGGTTTACGGTGGATACTCGAGCATGGTCAAGACCTCGGATTATTGCATTGGTGCGCTGATTGAATATAATGAAAATGTACACGATTCAGCCAACAGTAACAAATCTATTGAGTTCAACAAATTTAACCTAGCCTGGATATTGAATGGCCGCACGGAACCGTAATTAAAAAGAAGCTTTATTGGGAGTATGAATAATCGAAGACTAAAAGTTAGGAAATTGAAGATAAAACAAAATGGTTCCACTAAAAGCAAATGAGATCTACGGTAATTGGGCAACTTTGTTGCTTCCACTTGATGATGACGAAAGTATTAATTTTAAACAATTGGAAGATGAGATAGACACGCTAATTGCCCATGGAGTGAACGGAATTTATTCAAATGGTACGGCTGGAGAATTTTACAATCAAACTGAAGACGAATTTGATCAGATAAATGAAATTTTAGCCACAAAATGTAACGCTGCATCCATGCCTTTTCAGATCGGATGCTCGCATATGAGTCCTAAAATATCCTTGGAACGATTAAAACGAGCCAAACTGCTAAAACCGTCTGCCGTTCAAGTCATTTTGCCGGATTGGTTTGTGCCGTCTCAGGCGGAGATTATCCATTTTTTAACGCGATTGGCGGAAGAAGCTGATCCGATTAGATTGGTTTTGTATAACCCACCGCATGCGAAAACGAAACTTTTACCGAGTGACTTTGCAGAGATTCTACTAGCAGGAATTCCCTTGGCGGGATGTAAGGTTTCGGGAGGAGACGAGAAGTGGTATCGGGAGATGAGCGAGTTGCCGGTTCCGTTTTCAGTATTTGTACCCGGGCATCAACTCGCAACCGGCATCTCCCAAGGGGCCCATGGTACCTATTCTAATGTCGCTTGCTTACACCCTGCGTTTGCCCAAAACTGGTATAACGATATGGTGAACAAAACAGGTGATCCGTTCGAAATGCAATCGCGTATTCAACAATTTATGCAGCAATGCATGGTGCCTTATATTCGGGATCAAGCTTATGCTAACCAAGCGGTGGATAAGTTTATGGCTGCGGTAGGTGGATGGACACCTATAAGTACCCGTTTGCGATGGCCGTATCGCTGGATTCCCGAAGAAGAAATACACGTTGTTAAGCAGCGATGTGCCGAGCTTTTGCCGGAAGTTTTTATGCAACGAAGCACAAAAAATCAAAACACAAAGCCATGAGAGAGAATAAATTTAAATATCTGTATCTACTGATCAACTTTTTAATTGTTGGTTACGGATGTGTGGCCGGGCAACATACTTCTGAGCGAATGGCTGTGGATAGCAGTATTGTCTTTACTCCGAATGAACGCTATGCATCAACGCGGATTCCTGCGCTCGTAATGAGTAAAAAAGGCACCTTATTGGCCTTTTGTGAAGGTCGGATCGGTACCGCGAGCGACTGGTCAGAAATGGATTTGTTGATGCGTCGAAGCAAAGATGGAGGGCGCACTTGGGAAGCCCCAATCGTTATTGCTCCCAAGAAAAGTGGCCCTACCAGTAATCCCACGCCTATCGTTGACAGTAAGGGGACAATTCACCTGCTTTATCAGCGGGATTACGCAAGAGCTTATTATACTTTTTCTACCGATGATGGAGAAACCTGGAGCCCTGCCATGGATATCACCGCCACTTTTGACGCCTTTAAGCCAGCGTATGATTGGAAAGTATTAGCACCTGGCCCCGGACATAGCATTCAGCTAAAAAATGGCAGATTGCTTGTCCCGGTTTGGTTGAGTGATCCTGCTAAGACGGTACCTCATCGGAGCCACGCCCCTTCTTGCATTGCAACCATTTATAGCGATGATCTCGGAAAAACGTGGAAACGAGGTGAAATCATCGCTAAAAACTCGGCTGAATTTAAAAATCCCAGCGAAACCATGGCAGTTCAATTAAAGGACGGAAGGGTAATGGTGAATATCAGAAATACTTCGGAAAAACATTTGCGTGGTGTAAGCTATAGTAAGGACGGCATCAGCGGATGGTCGAAACCTGTCTTTGATGAAGAACTTTTCGATCCGATCTGCATGGCTAGTATTATTAGGTTATCCGACAGGAAGAAAGGTATCCTATTTCTCAATCCTGATAGCCGCGATATTCCAAAACATCCCCGTAAAAACTTAACTGCTAAAGTCAGCTATGACGAGGGACAGACGTGGCCTATTAGTAAGCTGATTCACGAAGGGCCATCCGGCTATTCAGATGTTGCGGTAGGGGCGGATGGAACCGTTTATTGCTTGTTTGAAACAAATTCGGGAAAAGACTGGAACTATAACATCGTGTTGAAGACCTTTAAGCTTGACTGGCTGACCGATAATAAATAATAATAACTTATCGTGAAACGAAAATTGTGCACTGAGTTGTTTGGAAATAAATAAAACTTACAATAAATAAATATATGAATAAAATTACCGGATTAATAGCGGCAACTTTTGCGGCGTATCACGAAGATGGAACAATAAATCTGAATATTATCCCGAGAATAGTAGATAAAATGGTAGCCGATGGATTATCTGGTGTGTTTATTTGCGGAACGAATGGAGAGGGGCCGAATTTAACGGTGGAAGAACGCATGGCTATTGCTGAGGCCTATGTGAAAGCTGCTAATAAACGGATATTGGTACTGGTGCACGTTGGACACAGTTCGATTGCGGACTGTCGACGATTGGCAGCCCATGCAGAACAGATTGGCGCTGATGCTATTTCTTCCGTCGCAGCTTTTTACTTTAAACCTACTACTGTGAGCAATCTGGTGAATAGTATGGCTCAGATTGCTTCTGCAGCACCTCATACACCCTTCTACTATTATCATATCCCTACATTAACGGGCATCGCCATTGATATGCTCGCCTTCTTGGAACAGGCTGAAAAAGTGATCCCTAATTTTGCCGGACTTAAATATACCGCCTCTACCTTACATGAATATCAAGCCTGTCTAAACTATAAAGGGGGTAAGTTTGATGTGCTGTTCGGCTACGATGAGATGCTTCTACCGGCACTTGCCGTTGGCGCGATGGGAGCTATTGGTAGCACTTATACTTTTTCTGCATCGCTCTATTTACAACTATTAAGGTATTATAAAAACGGACATTATGAGGAAGCGGCAAACATGCAATTGCATTCGGTTAACATGGTGCGTTGTCTTGTAAAATATCCGCCGATTCCTGCGCAACGGGCAATCATGAAGATGATAGGCTTTGATCTCGGTCCTTGTCGGCTACCACTTGAGCCGCTAAATGAAGACGACGTGCTGCAGCTGAAAAACGCCTTAGATGTGAACGGTTTTTTTGACGTGGTGAAGCAGGCTTCGGAAATACTGAGCGAAGAGCAGTGAGCTGTAAAATATAATTGAATGTTAGCATGGACAGATCTTCTTATTCACTTCTCATTTTTCTTATGACTTTTTCTTTAAATAAAGGAGTGGCGCAGTTCGTTTCTACAAATCAATTAAAATGGGATGAGCTGCAAGCACTCCCGGATCCGATTGGATTTGCGGGTTCTTTTGTTGGAGTCAGCAATGGCGCACTTTTGGTTATAGGTGGTGCAAATTTTCCCGATGGCGGTGCGCCTTGGACCGGTTCTGATAAGGTATGGTACGATCGGGTATTCGCACTAGACAACCCAAACGCCAAATGGAAAGAAGTAGGGAGGTTGTCGCAACCATTAGGTTATGGAGTATCCGTATCTTGGAGAAATGCAGTGATTCTTATCGGAGGGAGTAATGAAAATGGTCATCACAAGGAAGTTTGGATGTTGCGATATGACAACGGAAGAATTGAAAAAAGTACATTGCCCGATTTACCCCACCCATTAGCCAATTGTACAGGGGTACTGTTAGGAGATGTTATTTATATAGCGGGCGGTATCAGGAAACCGGACTCCAAGACAACGGAGAAAAATTTTTGGGCATTGGATCTTGCTGCCGATACGAAAGAATGGAAGGTACTTGACCCTTGGCCGGGACCGTCCAGAATGTTAGCGGTTGCAGGTGTTCAGCATCGTAAATTGTATTTATTCAGCGGAGCAAAGCTGGTGGATGGAGTTAGGGAATACCTGAAAGATGCCTATGAATATACCCCCCAGGTAGGGTGGAAGAAAATAGCCGATCTTCCCCAATCAGTTGTAGCGGCGCCAAATCCGGCTTATGGTATTAACAAATACCATCTTTTAATTTTTGGAGGCGATGATGGGAAGCTGGCTGCAAAAGCAAATCAATTGAAACAGCAACACCCCGGTTTTTCTACGAACATTTTAGATTATGATGTGTCCACAAATACCTGGAAGAAAATAGGAGAGGTTCCCACTGATAAAAAAGAAGATGCAATTGCCAATCCAAATGGGAGCAGCTGGGCTCCGGTAACGACCAGTTTAACTATATGGAACGATGCTGTCATAATACCGGGGGGAGAAGTAAGACCTGCCGTTCGTACCCCTCGCGTGCTAAGACTGACACCTGAAAAAATAACGGATCAATAATGAAACATACTGTTAATCGTTACGCATGGCTTATTGTAGCTTTATTATGGGTAGTAGCCTTCTTAAATTACCTTGATCGTATATTAATAACTTCGATGCACGATCCTATTGTGGCTGATTTCAAACTGTCGGATGCACAATTCGGTCTATTGACGTCGGTCTTTCTTTGGTCGTATGGGATTTTAAGTCCCTTTGGAGGTTTCTTCGCCGACAAGTACAGTAGAAAGAAAGTGATTGTTTTTAGCGTTATGGTGTGGTCGGCGGTTACCTTATGGACAGGTTTTGCAAGCTCTTTTTCCGAAATGCTAGTTGCGCGCATCATCATGGGTATAAGTGAGGCATGTTATATTCCTGCCGCTTTGGCCCTAATAACCGATTACCACCGAGGGCGGACACGGTCGCTGGCAACCGGTTTACATATGAGTGGTCTATATGCCGGATTAGCATTGGGCGGTATCGGTGGGTACATTGCAGAACTATGGGGATGGCGCTATGGCTTTCACGTTTTTGGTATTGTTGGAATTGTTTATTCTTTTATTTTATTAAAAATTTTAAAAGATCATCAACGCACGCAAAGTGATTTAACGGAAGTAGTTCCAATCGATTTAGAAGTTAACATCCGTGGGGCACTGAAAAATCTTTTTAGTAAGGCCTCGTTTTACGTTCTCTTGTTTTATTTTGCAGTGTTAGGTATTGTAAATTGGCTTGTTTACGGTTGGTTACCTACCTTTCTTAAAGAGCATTTTCACCTTGACCTCGGCGAAGCCGGAATTTCCGCCACCGGATACATTCAGATCGGTTCATTTATTGGCGTCATCGTAGGAGGGATTTTGGCAGATCGTTGGACTCGTAAAAACAATAGGGGCCGAATTTATATGCTTATTATCGGTTTTACTTTGGGCGCCCCGTTTCTTTTTTTAATGGCATCTACTTCTGTCTTTGGCATTGCCATCATTGCGATGCTGATCTTTGGTCTGGCAAGAGGATTTAATGATGCTAACCTGATGCCTATTTTAAGGCAAGTGGCCGATGATCGATATATCGCTACGGGCTATGGTTTCCTCAATTTTCTGAGTACCATCGTAGGAGGGCTGATGGTATATGTTGGAGGCGCATTGAAAGATGCACAGATTGATCTCTCGATTATTTATCAGTTCTCCGCTGTCCTGCTACTTTTGGCCACTTGGACGTTATTTGCCGTTAAAGTAAAAAAAGATTAGTGTTAAGCGAGAAGGGATGAACTATCTTTCATTCTTGAGAAAATTGTTGCCTGCCCTTGAATCAAAGCCCGATCGGCATCCCATGACTGTATAATCTCAATACCGAGGGTCGAACACGCCAAGGTATATAAGGAACGGTGCGCGGGCCCCCCAAGTAAGTATATGGATTTTTTTGATTCCAGACTCGCTAGCTCCGCTCCAATAAGCAGCCCACTGAGGTAGTAATAGTTCTGTTGTTTAGAAAGGCGTTCCAATACTTGATTGGTCCGAACTAGAAAACTATGGTGAAGTAGATCGGTGGTTTGGCTTAGCTGTACTGCTTCCATAAAACTTTTCTGATTTGCCCGACTATTTAAATCTTCTCCCGCGGCTATAGATCCTGACAAGATACTTTTTGTTGAAAGGAGATCAAAAAATTCGCCGGTCATAAAGGTTTTGAAACCGATAATCCGGCGATCTTTTATTAGAACATGTTTTGGATGCGTACCTGGAAGAACGAACAGCTGCTCGGACTCATCGTTTCCGATCAATTGAGCACAGCCCACTATTTTGGTCTCTTCTCCTCGCATAACGTCGTTTTCAGTTCTTGCACCGGAGACAATAATAAGCGGATTGGTCGTCTCGTCACTTTTATACATTTCGATGTGCAAGTCAGAACCATCTATTTCAAAGGGTAGAACTTTATAAGGTAAATCAATGAGCCCTATCGTAGACGATGCCATTCCTGATAGTACTACAGGTATTCCCTTAAGCGAAACACGAAGCTTCTCGCTTAGTATTCGGATGTGGTTCGTTATGATTGAAGTGTAAAACAAAACACGATTCGTCGCAGGCTCGTTTTGTTGCCAAGCGGTAAATGTCTCCAAAATACCTGAATCGTTTTTTATTTCGGCAAGTATCTTGAAACTTTTTACCTCAACTAGGCGTAATCGAAAGGAACTTGTTCCCCAATCGCAGCTTAAAAATGTATCCATTAAATTTCACTATTTGGTAATTCAGCAATATCATTAGATTTTATGCGTTCAACATTTCCCACTAAAAAGAGGTAAGAACAGGCACCTAGGAGGCCAAGCGAAGCAACAAAAATCAAAGCAGGTGCAAAATTACCACCACTTGCCAAAAAGCCAATGGCTATGGGAACGATAATGCCGGACGACTGGCCGATAAAATTGAAAACACCGCCCGTTATATCAATCAAATGTTTCGGTGCAAGGGTAGAAACAAATATCCAGGTGATCGAAGCAAAGCCGACACCAAAAAAAGACAAAGACATAAATAAAATCACCAGACTAGGTGCATTGACATAATTAGCACCCAAAATGAGTACAGAGATTAAAAGACCAATTATGATAGGACGTTTACGTGCTTTTGCCGCTGAAATGCCTTTTCGAATCAAATAATCGGAGAGGAAGCCAGAGCAAAGCACACCCAAGAACGCAGCAAGATACGGTATAGAAGCCCAATATCCCGATTGGATGAAGCCCATTCCGCGGTAGTCAACCAAGTATTTAGGAAACCAGGTAAGAAAAAACCATAAGGTAGAATTCACAGCGAACTGACCAATGTAAATGCCCCACAATTTTCTGTAGGATAATACTTCCCTTAGATCGGACCACCGGAAGCTTCTTTTCGGACCGGTCCCTGTAAGCGTTCGGTCCAATAAGCCACCTCCGCTTTCTATAACTTCGAGCTCGGCTTTATTGACTTTTGTATGTTTCATCGGATCACGGTAAAAAAAATACCAGACAAAACCCCAAATGACGCCGATGAGTCCCGTTACAACAAAAAGACCCTTCCACCCTACATAAGCTTGAATTTTTGAAAGTATCGGCATTAAAAAAGCAAGACCTAAAAACTGGCCGGACGTATAAATTCCTATGGCCGATGCTCTTTCATTTTCCGGAAACCAGGCACTAACTACGCGGTTATTAATTGGAAAGGCCGGCGCTTCGAATGCGCCTGTTATCATACGTAGCCCGAACAAAGTGGCAAAGCCTTTGGCAAAACCTTGTATGAGGGTTGCAAAGGACCAGCTAATGAGGCTGACTGCGTATAATATTCTTGGACTAATATGCTTGACTAAAATTCCGCCCGGGATTTGAAATAAAAGATAGGTCCAGCTAAAGGCTGAAAAGATAAGCCCCATCTGTACGGATGAGAATTTAAATTCTTTACCAATATCAGATGCCGCCACGGCTAGATTACTTCGATCCATGTAGTTTATAACTACATTTACAAAGATCAGAAAGAGCATCTGATGCCTGATTTTTGTCGGTTTCATATTTAGGTATTAGCTTTTAGCAGGTAGTTATCAGTTGTAATTAATTAGCTATCGGCTTTTCGTAGTCAGACAAACCGGTTAGAACGCAATAACTCAATTACCATTCGGCTACGCTGCCATCCTGATGCCTCCAAACCGGATTTTTCCAATTGTGCCCAATGGCAGCCATTTTTCTTACATGTTCTTCATTAATTTCAATACCTAGTCCCGGTTTGTCAGGGATGTTTACATAGCCCCCATCATATTCAAATACGGTTTTATCTACGAGATAATCGAGCAAATCACTTCCCTCATTATAGTGTATACCTAAACTTTGCTCTTGAATAAAAGCATTATGACAGGTAGCATCGACCTGTAAGCAGGCGGCAAGCGCTATTGGGCCGAGCGGGCAATGCGGAGCTGCCGCTACGTCAAACGCTTCTGCCATGGAGATGATTTTTTTGCATTCGGTAATACCGCCGGCATGGGAAAGATCAGGCTGGATAATATCAGCATACCCTTCTTTCAGCAAAGCCTTGAATTGCCATTTAGAAAACATCCGCTCCCCGGTTGCGATTGGAATAGCCACATGGTTGGCGATTTCTCGCAGATCCTCGTTATTCTCGGGTAGTACAGGCTCTTCGATAAACATCGGTCTATAGCGCTCCAGCTCTTTTGCCAATATTTTTGCCATGGGTTTATGTACCCGTCCATGGAAGTCGATCCCTATCCCAAAAGCCGGACCAACAGCCTCTCGTACCGCTGCAATCCTTGCAACCGCTTCGTCTATCTTATCATAGCTGTCGACATACTGGAGTTCTTCAGTGGCATTCATTTTTACCGCAAGAAAGCCTTGTTCAGCCATTTTTTTCGCTGCTAAGCCAACTTCTGCCGGACGATCGCCTCCAATCCAGGAGTAGACTTTCATTTTGTCTTTCGCTTTTCCTCCCAATAGCTGGTGAATAGGGGCATTATAAAATTTACCTTTGATGTCCCACAACGCTTGGTCAATACCGGCAATTGCACTCATTATAATCGGCCCACCGCGATAGAAGCCTGCGCGATATAGCACATTCCAATGATCTTCAATATGCATTGGATCTTTACCCATCAGGTATTCCATCAATTCGTCGACTGCTGTTTTTACTGTCGCCGCTTTACCTTCGATCACCGGTTCTCCCCAACCCACGATCCCTTCATCGGTTTCTATTTTTAAAAACAACCATCGTGGAGGTACCTGAAATAATTCATAACTTTTAATCTTCATCTGAATTGCTATTATACGTTAACTGCTTCTACAAATTTTCTAGCGGTATGGGTGAGGTTTAGCAGGTATTGGCCGGTCACTTGTTGCTTGGTATCCACGAGCGCACTTCCGATTCCGAAGCCTACGGCCCCTGCTTTTTTAAAGTTTGCAATATTATCGATCGTGATGCCACCGGTTGGGAGCAAAGGGATGTGTGGCAGCGGACCGGCAATGTCTTTTAGATAAGATGGTGAAGTAGCCGGGAAAACTTTTATAATATCCGCGCCCATTTGGTAAGCTTGGTAAATTTCCGTCGCTGTATAAGCACCTGGAATGCTTACCCTGTTTAGGCTCTTGGTCGTCTCAATGACCCTCTTATCCAATATAGGAGAAAGAATAAAATGCGCACCGGCATGAATGGCATCTTTTGCCATCGTGCTATCCAGTACAGTTCCCGCGCCGATAATGAGCTTATCGCCCAGTTTATTGCTCACCTGCTCGATGGCAGCCAGAGGTTCGGTGGAATTCATGGTAATCTCTAATAAACGGATTCCCCCTTCATACAGTGCTTCCGCAATAGAGAGGATATCCTTTGGATCTGCTCCTCTAACAATCGCAACTAATTGATTTTCTTTAATGTGCTGCAGTATAGACATAAGTGCTGATGTTAGCGTATATAAGTGGAAATATTACAACGCGACCTAAGATAAAAAGAAAACCTTAAAAATGGGCGGTCATTTTTATTATAGATAACAATGTGGTAGAAAATGACTTAGTTAGCGGCTTGCTATATTATTTGGATGAGTATATAAATTGGTATAGGACTAGTGACATAAAAAAAGGCCTGAACATTGACGTCAGGCCTTCACAAACTACTTTTTTGGAATTATTTTTTAACAGCTTTCAAATCAAAGCCGATTTCAACGTCTTTGCTGATCGCCCAATTTTCAGGACTTCCTTCTGTTTTATAGTTGATACCCCAAGCGCTTCTATCGATCGTGAACTTTGCTTTAGCCGTCACTTCGTTTTCAGCTACCGTAAGTTGTGCAGGGAACGTTATATTGAGGGTGCTATCTTTTAACGTTAAATTGCCACTGACCAAATTAGTAGCACCGGGAAGCAAACTTTTTTGCTTGGTGCTGTCGTAAGGTGCTACAGCGGTGATGACAAATTTTGCAGCAGGATGTTTTGCGACGTCAAAAAAATCAGCACTTTTTAGATGACCTTCTAAATCTGTATGTTTTTTGCCCTCTTCGGTAACAGACTTAGGATCAACTTGCAGACTGGCAAGACTTACTTCCAAATCGCCTGCGGCTACCGTCCCGTTTTCAACGGATAATGAACCACCTGTAACCTTAATGTTTCCAAAACGAGGAGCTAAGCCGCCTTTATGAGTACCTTGCCAAGTGACCTGACTAGCGGTTGTATCGATGCTGTAAGAACTACCGGTTGCTGCCGCTGCTTCCTGTTTTTCCTCGGTTTTCGCTTGATCGCTTGTTGAACCACCACATGCTGCTAAAAGGAGCACGAGGGCGAATGCTGGGATAATTGTCTTCATACGCTATTTTTTGTTTAAATGTCTACAAAAATAGTAGATTGGATTGATAAATAAAATAGCTGCTAAAATAATAAATGTTTAAACATCAAATGATCGTGCATTTGCATTTTACGTGCGCTGCTATATAAGGGGTAGCAACGCACGCAAACGAACTATTTAAACAAAGACATAACAAAAGCTAGTGTGAGTTTTGTTTCTCTCGCGATTTCGTCATAGGAAAATCCATCTTTTTTCATTCCCTTTGCAACGGCGATCAGTTCTTTTACGCCTGGTTTTTTGATAAGTATTTCACTATTTCCCTTCAATGATAATGTTGTGGAATTCATAGCGCAATTGTTTTATGTGTGATGGGGTAAAGGTAGAAACTCTAATAATAATAATTTGTTAAATGATGTTATATTGGATAATCCTGACAATTTAATGGGAAATTCTTCGCTAATTCTTTGTTTTGTATTATTAATCTGTGCCATGTTAGCCGTTCTCACGAAAAAGCTAACGGTTTCTGCTGCCGGGCTAGCCTCTTGTATCGGCTTGTTGGTTTTTTATGCTATGGGAATCAAGGAATTGTTGATGTTATGCTTATTTTTTGGCCTTGCCGTATTGGCAACTTCACATAAGAAAATAGATAAAGCGCGGTTACTTGCCTTATCTAAGCATGAAGAAACACGGGGAGCGGGACAGGTGTTTGCAAATGGAGGTGTTGCCGGATTGCTAGCAGTTTTATGCTTGATAGATGTGTCGCATACCGATGTCTATAAAATCATGATGGTCGGCAGTCTTGCAGCGGCATTGGCAGATACTTTGTCTTCCGAATTAGGTACCCTTTATGGCCGTTCTTTTTATAACATGTTAACTTTCAAACACGACATCCGAGGTGAAGATGGTGTCGTCAGCGTGGAAGGTACCTTGATAGGACTTATGGCTTCAGCTTTAATGGGGATTGTTTATGCAGGATTGAATAAAGTAGCCGTCTTTATCGCTATTGCGGGTTTTTTAGGTAACCTGTTCGATTCTATTTTAGGTGCGAGTTTGGAAAGAAAGCAATATTTGGGAAATAACGGCGTAAATTTTCTTAATACGCTTCTGGGAGCTTTGATGGTACTCTTCTTTTTTTGTTAGTGTAGGATTAATTGCTGATATAAATAAAATTCAATAGTTTTATAATCGCAAAAAAGATAAACTATGTCATATAACTCAACATTTTTAGGATTGCTTTCCGGATTAGCATTATCTGTTGCCTCTTGTAGTTCTTCAGCCAATAAGAACGGCGGACCGGTAGGCGCGGATACAACCAGCTTACCACCGGTAGAGACGGGTTCACCGAATAGCGACTATAAACCAGCTTTCGCGGGACAAACGCGTATAGGCGCTGTAAAAACAAGCACTCCTTACGAGGTCACCGTACTCAACAAAGAATTGAAAAATCCTTGGGGTATCACCTGTCTACCGGATGGAAGGTTTCTGATTACTGAAAAAGGTGGTACGATGCGGATTGTTGCAAAAGACGGTAAAATCAGCGAGGCCATTACGGGCTTACCTAAGGTTGATGCAAGGGGACAAGGTGGTTTACTGGGGCTAACAATAGACCCTGACTTTGCAAATAACCGGATGGTTTATTGGGTTTTTTCAGAACCTAAGGCCGGCGGCAACTTGACAGCAGTTGGCAAAGGTAAGTTAGCTGCTGACGAAAAGACAATTGAGCAGGCGCAAGTCATTTACGAAGCGACACCTGTTCATGATGGAACATTACATTATGGTGGTCGTATTCTCTTTGATAAAACAGGTAATCTCATCGTGAGCACCGGCGAGCGTTCTGATCTGGAAACAAGACCTCAAGCCCAAGACTTGAAGTCGGGCTTAGGTAAAATTCTTCGAATTACAAAGGACGGTAAACCTGCTCCAGGTAACCCCTTCGAGGGTAAGGGGGATGCGCGCCCTGAGATTTATTCATATGGCCATAGAAATGTGCAAGGCCTAGCTTTTCATCCTACGACGGGCGATCTTTGGGAAACCGAGTTTGGACCAAGGGGAGGTGATGAAGTAAATCGTATTCTTCCAGGTAAAAACTATGGTTGGCCGATTATAACCTATGGTATCGAATACAGTGGGAAAAAAATTGGCGATAGCATTCAACAAAAGGAAGGTTTAGAGCAGCCTATTTATTACTATGACCCTGTAATTTCACCCAGCGGCATTACCTTTTACAGCAGCGACGTGATTCCTGAATGGAAGGATAACCTATTTATCTCCGCCTTGAGTGGTGTGCACATAGCTCGTCTTGTTATTCAGGATAATAAGGTAGTTGGAGAGGAAAGACTGCTAGCCGATCAAGCGCAACGTTTCCGGGCAATAACAGAAGGACCGGACGGTGCCCTGTATGCAGTTACTGATTCCGGATGGTTGTTTCGAGTAGGTAAAAAAGCAGGCGAATAAAACCCTGACCGACAGTATAAAAAACAAAAGGTTCCTTGTTAAAAAGAACCTTTTGTTTTTATGTGGCTACCAAGCTCACTCGTCATAAAATAACTCCGGATAGCTTTCCCGTTCGTACTGATGGAGATGCCGCTCCGCTACTTCCCTAAAGCCAAGCGCACCTAATCTTTCTATGTTTTGTTTTAAGTAGATGATTATCCGATCTCGAGTATAGACTTCTCGTCGGTGGCTTAAAATCGTTTCCCACGTCAATTTAGGATAAATACGTTGAAGATGCTCCTTTCGGTTAATATAAGGATTGAATTTATCCGCCTGTAATAAGTAAAAATTTATCTCTTCTTTCATTTGTTTGCTAACATTATTAGCAAAAATAGGTAAAGATAAGTTTGCTTGCAAGTTGGCTTAGCAGCAACATCAAATAGAGTCGGTACTCAGCGAATCCTTTGTTGTCAACTCGTCCGTCGGTTGGTCATTGCGCATATTGTTATCGTTAGTCGTAGGCGCTTCTACGGTATCTCGATAAGAATCACCTTCCGTTTCGTTTTCCTGGCTATTTTGTCCACAGCCAATAATCGATAAAAATAAACAAGCTGATAGTGTTGCGAATAGCTTTTTAAGATTTTTCATAATAGAAATAATTTGTTGCTTAACTTAACAGTCATGAGGTGATATTGTTTAGTCAAGCAACAAATTTGAAAAATCGCCGCCATGCAAAGAATTAGAGTTCTTCTTCTCTTTCCAGCATTAAAATGGCCCCTTGTGGAACAATGAAGTATTTTTCACCCTGATACAAGATCTCGGTGGAGCCGTTTACCAAGAAAATTGCTAAATCTCCTTCCTTCGCCTGTAGGGGGATATATTTTACCTTCTCTTCTTGTGGCTTCCAAGCATCATCTTCATCAGCGGGTACGGGAATAGCATAACCTGGCCCTGTTTTTATAACATAACCCTGTTGCACCTTTTCCTTCTCCTGAACCCCGGGTGGTAGATAGAGCCCGCTTTCTGTCCGCTCATTAGGTTTCGCCGGTTTTACCAGCACCCGATCTCCTACAACAATCAACTTTTTCAGTTTATTATTTTCTGTCAAATGAATGGTCATCATGCAAAATCAATCCTTTTTTCGAGCCTCAGCAAAAGCTGTGCAACAAGGATGGAAGATGTCATATTGACATTACTAAATCTTGTCTATCCGTTTTGATGGCAGTATAATTATAAGGAGTGCGTTTTCCGGCGTCATTTCCCAAGAAAGTCGTTAATCAAAGCGACAAAGAAGACGGGCATATTACTTGTTTTATTTGGCGCACAAATTTCCCCTAGATAATCACCGTGCCCACCAGGTAGAATGGCCAGTTGTGCATGCGGTAACATCCGGGAAAGTTCAAGTGCGTGCTCGGTACGAATTACATCCGTATCGCCATTCACGACAAGCACAGGAACCTGAATGCTCTTTATTTGCTCATCGCTTATATCTTTAAATGCAAGCATTCTAGCCTTATCCCGCTCAAACATGGCTTGTAGCCCCTTTGGGTCAGGATTAATAGCGTAATAGGCGTCTTTCAATGGTTGTGGCATATTATCAAGTGTTGCTTGCTCCATACCCTCAAAAAAGCCGGGTTGCAGTCCGCCGCGCTTATAATTGGAAGAGGCCACAATAAGCTTGTCTACTAAATCGGGGTGTCGTATAGCAATTTGCAAGCAGGTGGTACCTCCGTTGCTGAAACCCATAAAGCTCGCTTTCTTAATGCTCAGCTGCTTTAAGAGTGCCGCCACGTCATCTGCATCCTGTTCGAAACTGAGTGGCCTATCGATATCAGTAGTGTGCCCATGTGCCTGTAGCTCTACTGCAATTACTTGATGTGCTTTGGCAAGTTCGGGTAAAATGCGGCCGAAAGTAGTTGCAATGGTTGATCCTCCTCCATGTAATAATACTAAGGGATTGCCTTTACCATGGATTTCATAAAACATTTTCAGGCCATTTACTTGGGCATAACTGCCAATTTGTGTTTGTTGAGCTTTCATAGATAAAAAAACTAGCATTAATAATGTAATGGTTGGTAATCTACGTGTCATGATGAATGTAAATATTGAACGTAAATTTAAGTTGAATTAGTGAATGTGAGCACTCGAAATGCGGCAATATCCGGGTATATAGCGACAAGTTATAACCGTTTGCTAAACCAAAACGTGTTTCACCAGTCTAACCAGTAACAATCGAATCAATTATGAACAAAAAGCTATTTTTACCTATTTTATTGAGTATGATGTCCTGCGTCGGCACATCTTATCTTGGAGATCGATTTAATCCGACGATGCATATGGATGTTTATTATGCAAGCAAAGACGTTAAAAAAGACTATAAAGTTATCGGACATATATCTTCGAAGGTTTTGCTCAATGAAGAAGTGGCGAAGCGGAAAATAGTTGAAAAGGCTAAAGCTGTCGGTGCAGATGGAGTTATTATTCATGGCATTGAATATACAGGCGGCGAAGATGCTGATTCATACTATAAGGCAGAGGCAATTCAATACAATAATTAGACTATGATGATCACGTACAAAGAGTATACTGCAACCAGCTTTCATGTGAATTATTGTGATACTTGTGTCGGTTTTATGAAAATTAGGTCGTTTTGATTCGACATTGATATTTCTAAATCATCTTACATTTCTTTATAAAGAACTTAATTTGTTTTTGTTTGTTGTATATTAGGTGTACAATAAATCCAAATTATGATAAGTTTTCCAATTCCTGAAAACGAGAAAGAGCGCGTGCAGGCGCTGAGAAATTATGATATACTTGATTCACTTGAAGAGGAAGACTTTGATAGCATTACTGAAGCGGCTAGTTTGATTTGCGACACCCCAATTTCGCTTATATCACTTATTGACGAAAACAGACAGTGGTTTAAATCGAAGAAAGGTATCGATACGGTTGAAATGAGCCGTGATATTTCCTTTTGCCAGTATACCATTTTAAATGACAGCGTTTTCCAAGTAAACGATACAGCAAAAGATAGCCGATTTGTTCATAACCCACTCGTTACAGGAGATCCAAATATCGCTTTTTACGCAGGTTACCCGTTAATTGATCCTCGCGGATATGCATTGGGAGCATTATGTGTTATCGATAAAAAGCCGAAAGAATTAAACGAAAAGCAGAAAAGACTTCTTGAGCTTTTGGCTAAGCAGGTGGTTACTTTAATACTTGAGAGAAAGAATACCCAAGAAGCAAAGTACTTTTCTAAATTGTTTGACATATCAAAAGATTTGATCAGCTCGGTCACCTCCGAAGGCATCATAAAAATGGTGAATCCCGCTTTCCAAGACCTTTTAGGTTGGCGAGAAAGCGAGTTGCTCGGAAAGAAACTTTTAACGTTTGTTTATCCGGATGATATCAGGAAGACAGAGGACGAACTTTCGGATAGGCGATCCGGAAAGAACACCATTCATTTTACTAATCGTTTATTGGCAAAAGACGGATCTAATCGAACGATCCAATGGTCTGTAACTCCTAATATCGGAGAAAATGAGATTTTCGTCGTTGGTCGTGATATGACGGAAGAAACGCTAAAGAATCAAGAGCTAGAGATAAGCGAAAATAAACTTCGTTCTTTTTTTGAGAATTCTCAGGGCCTGATGTGTACACACGACTTAGCGGGCAATATTTTGTCGGTCAATCAAGCAGGTGCTGCCATACTAGGATATAAAAAGGAAGAAATTCTAGGAATGTCCTTATTCGATTTAGTTCCACCCTATCATCACGAATTTCTGAAAGGATATTTGAATCGTATCAAATTAAATCGCAAAGATACAGGGCTTATGAAAACGCTTCATAAAGACGGACAGCCCTTGTTTTGGCTCTATAATAATGTGTTAGAGCAAGACGCAGAAGGTAACGATTACATTATTGGAAATGCGATTGACATGACTGAGCGTTTGAAGTTGGAGGGTGATCTCAAGAAGACGAAAGAAATGTTGGAGCAGACCAACCGCGTCGCGCGGGTTGGCGGCTGGGAGGTAGATTTAACGAATAATAGAATTATATGGTCGGATGTTACAAAAAGTATTCATGAAGTCGCAGTCGATTATGAACCGACCATTGAACAGGCATTGGCCTTTTATGAAGACGAGAATCGTGCGTATATAGAAGAAGCATTTCAAGAAGCCGTGACGAAAGGCATACCTTATGACTTAGAATTACAGTTACGCACCGCAAAGAAACGATTGATTTGGGTCAGAAGCCACGGACAACCCGAAATGATAGAAGGTGTATGCAAACGGATTTTCGGTACTTTCCAAGATATAGATCAAAAGAAGCGGGCAGAAGTTGCATTAATAGAGGAAAGGGCCAGGCTTCGAACGTTCATTGAGCATGCGCCGGCGGCTGTAGCAATGTTAGACAAAGATTTAAGATATATTGCCGTCAGCAAACGATGGTATGAAAGTTATCATTTAGCAGATGTGAGTATTATTGGCAAATCACATTACGATGTTTTTCCGAATCTTCCTGACGATTGGAAAGAAATTCATAAAAAATGTCTGAATGGCGAGGTGCATAAAAAAAATGACGATGTCTGGACGCCACCGGGATGGGACCACGAACAACACCTTATTTGGGAAATCAGACCTTGGCGTCACTTTAATAATGAAGTGGGGGGACTGGTTATGTTTACGCAGGATATAACAGAAAGTTTTGAAAAGAGCGAGGAATTGCGGAAGGCAAAAAAAATAGCGGAACAAGCCAGCAAAGCTAAATCTGAATTTCTTGCTAACATGAGCCACGAAATAAGAACGCCTCTCAACGGTGTGATTGGCTTTACTGATCTGATATTAAAAACTTCATTAAATGATACGCAGAAACAGTATCTCACGATCGTTAATGATTCTGCAGTTTCGCTTTTAGCGATTATTAATGATATCCTTGATTTTTCTAAAATCGAAGCGGGTAAACTGGAGCTGAATTCTGAAAGAATAGACTTATTTGACTTGAGTGAACAGGTAATAAACGTTATCACCTACCAAGCTCAAAAGAAAGGATTGGAATTAATTCTCGATATGTCTCCTCATCTTCCGCGTTTTATCTGGGCGGACGATGCACGATTAAAACAAATACTTATTAATTTACTGGGTAATGCCGTCAAATTTACAGAAATAGGAGAAATAGAACTGAAAATAGAAGAAGTACAAATAAGCGCCTCAGATAACAAAACTACTTTGCGGTTTTCCGTAACAGATACGGGTATCGGTATTCAACGAGACAAACAACATGAAATTTTTGAGGCTTTTGCCCAAGAAGATAGTACTATTACTAAGAAATATGGGGGAACAGGTTTAGGTCTTACTATTTCCAATAAATTGTTAGCGTTAATGGGCAGTCATCTGCAGCTGGAAAGCGAGGTCGGGATTGGAAGCACGTTCTTTTTTAACTTAGAAACGTCGTTTGAGCTTGGAGATCCTGCAGGAAATGGTGATTTAAACGACTTGCAATCTGTTTTGATCGTAGATGATAATGATCATAATAGGATGATACTGGAACGGATGTTGGCGTTGAAAAATATTCATTCTGAATCTGTTAGTAATGGCTTCGATGCCCTGCAAAAATTATACGACAATAAAAAATATGATTTACTGATTGTAGACTACCAGATGCCGATTTTAGATGGCTTAGAGGTAATTAGAAAAATACGACAGAGCCCAAAAGCGGAATATTCCAACATTCCAATTATTTTGCTATACAGTTCATCTGAAGACGAAGATATTGTTAAACAATCAAATGAATTAATGGTAACACGGGTAAGGAAACCGATTAATACGAAAGAGATGTACGAGGCTCTTAAGCGAACGCAAAAGATTGATGTCGTAAATGGTGAAGAAAGCGATCGGTTGCCATCTAAAGCTGTCGTTCGTCCTTTTAATGTGCTTATTGCCGAAGATAATGCGGTTAATATGTTGTTAACGAGCACAATTATCGAACGCATTGCCCCACTTGCGTCAATTGAAAAAGCTGAAAATGGTTTGCTTGCGGTAGAGGCCTGCAAAGTCAAAATGCCAGACCTTATTTTTATGGACATTCAAATGCCCGAACTTAATGGAATAGAAGCAACACGTAGCATTCGGTCTTTGCCCTCCGGCGTTGATGTTATCATAATAGCACTTACTGCCGGCAATGTGAAAGGGGAGATGGAGAAATGCTTAGATGCCGGGTTTAATGATTTTATCGCAAAACCTATTGTGGAAGCAGATATTGAGTTAAAGATCAAGACCTGGCTTTTTAAGGAAAAAACAGATGAGATAACGGTCGATTTACACGTCGATTATCATATGATGGACGACTACGCCGCTGGCGATGAAATGTTTAAAAGGGAATTCATAAAATTGACCATATCTGAGTTAGAAGGTACCGTCAAGAAAATAGAACAAGCTCAA
This sequence comes from Olivibacter sp. 47, assembly GCF_030372825.1. Taxonomy (NCBI): domain Bacteria; kingdom Pseudomonadati; phylum Bacteroidota; class Sphingobacteriia; order Sphingobacteriales; family Sphingobacteriaceae; genus Olivibacter; species Olivibacter sp. 47. Next base: position 759,032 of record NZ_JAUCNR010000001.1, on the reverse strand, counting down.
GAAGAACAAGATCTTCAGTCTTTAAAAAAGATAGGGCATAAATTGCTAGGAACCTCAAGAACGGCCGGTTTGCTTCTTCTGAATGAACTTGCCGAGGAACTTGAAAGGGCTGACAGTATAGTAGAAATTACTCGGCAAGACTTGTTGCGCAAGATTTTTGAAGAAATAAAAATAGTAAAGAAAATAATTGGAATTACACCTTTTAACTAGTAGCTGAATGATTATTTTAATTGCAGAAGATGACGAGTTAATACGGAAAACTCTTGAATTCAGGCTGTCAAAGGAAAACCATCAAATAATTTCTGCCATCGATGGAAAGGATGCCCTTGAGAAAATAAAGGAAACACTCCCCGATCTGGTTATCACGGATATTATGATGCCTTATGTTTCGGGTTTAGAAATAGTGACTGCCGTTCGCGCCATAAAAGAAAAAGCGATACCCATTATTATTCTTTCGGGATTAGGCCAAGAAGAAGTTGTTTTGGACGCTTTTAAGTTGGGTGCTGATGATTTTATTGTCAAACCGTTTAGTCCAGGAGAGCTTATTCTTCGTATTAAACGTTTTACCGTTGGACGCTAAATAGAATTCTGTATTAATTATGCAGTTGAACGAAACACTTCTTGGCTTACCCATTATTGATTTCTTTTGGGCAACTCTCGTGATGGTAAGTCTTCTCTTCCTGGTTTTTATTGTCATTTTGTTTTTTTTGATTGAAAAAAACCGTGCTGCAGATTTAAGGAAATCTTGGCAACAGCTAATAGCCATCGTAATATATGAGGCAGCATCCGCTGATATTCCATTGCAGCCACCCACGGCGCTAAATGACCATTTAACTAATCGAAGATTTAGAAAATACTTAGCAAGAAGTTTAGTGAATGCGGAAAAAAGTCTTTCAGGTATTGCAGCGTCCAATTTAAAGGTAGTTTATAAACAACTGAGGTTAGACAAAGACAGTACAGCAAGGTTGTCCAGCAGGCATGCGCATATTGTGGCTTCCGCTATACAAGAATTAAGTGCCATGCAAATCTCGGAAGCGGAACCCGAAATTGTAAGTTTGGTAAATCATTATAAGGACATTATTAGATTAGAAGCACAGTACGGCTTAGTTAGGTTGAAGGGGTTCCAAGGGTTGGCTTTCTTAGATGATTTGCAAAATCCAATTTCAGATTGGCAGCAGCTTAAGCTGCTAAGTGCGATCGGGCAATTACCACTTAATGCAGCACATCATGTTCAGTGTTGGTTAAATTCGGATAATCAGAGCGTTGTTATATTTGCATTGAAGCTTATTGCAAAATTTCAATTACTTGAACTCCATGAAAGCGTCTTATTAAAAATTTCGGCATCTTCAATAAAAGTACAAATGCAGTCGCTGAAAACGCTAGAACGTATTTCTCAAGAAAATACAGCGGCTGCTGTCATTGAGGTTTATGATAACGCATCTGACGCATACAAAATGCGGGCTATTCGTGTCTTAGAGAATATTGCAGGCATAAATGAACTAAATTTTTTATTACATGAATTCTATAATAATGACAACAGTAAAGTTAGATTAGGTGCAGCCCGAGCTATTTTAAACTGTTCCGCAAAAGGAGTTGCTGTCCTGGAAGAGACCAAGAAGCAACTCGATGAACCAGCTAAAACAATTATTAACCAAGCTATGGAAGGACATTATTAATGAACTGGCAGTTGTTTTTTTATGAATTCTTTACGTTTGGAATCCTACTTTATGCCATATTATTATGTTTAGTGTATTTATGGATAGGGCTTTTTTCATTGGGTGCGATTATAAAGCATATGCGTAAAAATAGCTTTACGGACTATCGTCTCTTAGCTACTTCTACTAACGCTCCAAGCTTTAGTTTATTGGCTCCGGCGTACAATGAATCAGCCACTATTGTAGAAAATGTACGTTCCCTTCTTTCCATTCATTATGTCAACCTGGAAATTATTATTATCAATGATGGAAGCAAAGATAACTCTTTGCAAAAATTGATTGATGCGTATGAACTTTTTAAGGCAGATTTTTACGTCGATTATGTATTGCCAACGAAGGAAGTTAAGGGAGTGTACAAAAGTAAGAATCCCGCATTTAAGAAGCTATTAGTCGTTGATAAAGAGAATGGTGGAAAAGCAGATGCTTTAAATGTGGGGATAAATATCGCAAGTAACGACTATGCAGTATGTATAGATGTAGATTGCATCTTAGAGCAGGATGCTATCTTGAAGCTGGCGAAACCTTTCATGGAAGAAACAGATAAACGGACAATTGCTTGTGGTGGTATTATCCGATTGGCTAACGATTGTAGGATAGAAAATGGTAAGCTTGTTGAAGTAAAGCTGCCAAAAAGTTGGTTAGCTCGTTCCCAAGCATTGGAGTATATTCGGGCTTTTTTGCTGGGAAGACTTGCCTGGAGTCGTGCAAATGGCTTGTTGCTAATATCGGGTGCATTCGGGGCATTCGATAAAGAAATCATACTCAAGGCAGGTGGCTATGATCATGGCACAGTTGGAGAAGATATGGAGTTGGTTGTCCGAATGAGGCGCTATATGGAAGAACAGAATGAAGCGTACCGTGTTGTTAATATACCTGACCCTTTATGCTGGACGGAAGCACCGGATAGTTTTAAGATTCTTAGTCGTCAACGTAATAGATGGATGCGTGGCACAATTGAGACCTTATGGAAACATAAGAAATTATTTTTTAATCCGAAATATGGCATTACGGGTTTAATTAGTTATCCATATTGGTTTTTATTTGAATTTTTAGGGCCGATAATAGAATTTATAGGGTTTATAGGTTTTTTTGTTTTCCTCATACTGGGATTAGTTGATTGGCCCGCTTTCTTTATTTTGCTCGGTTTCGTCATGGTGTTCGGCGTTCTCTACTCTATTTACGCCATCTTGGTTGATACTGTAACCTATCGTGTTTATAGAAGGAATACCGATGTCGTAAAATTAGTGTTAACAGCTATTCTAGAACCTTTCTTGTTCCATCCTTTTGTGGTATTATCTGCAGTCCGGGGACTCCGTGATTATTTACTCAAGAAAAAAGCCTGGGGAGATATGACGCGACGGGGTTTTAATGCCAAGCAGGCGTCTCAACACTCATCAGCAGCTGAAACGTCATCCCAACGTTTTAACATGCTGGTATCCCCTTATATTAATTTATCTATTGTTTTTTTAGGGCTGTTATTGATCGCTAGCTTCATTGAATTTATCGTTTATACACAGCAATTTGGTCCATTATCAAATGGTGGTGTACTTTTTGCGCAAATGCTTTTCAATCAATTTTTATTTTGGCTTTCGGCAAGCTTCTTTGGTTTTATAGTTTTTTACATCCTTCGTTTTATCTCCTCGAAATGGGCCTTAATTGTAACGGCCGGCATTTTTGTACTTATCCTTTTAGTACAAACTATTCTTGTTCAATATTTTCTTGTATCGCTTGTTCCATTAGGTGCTGATATTTATAGTTACTCATCGTCTGAAATTAAACAAACAATCGGTTCATCCGGCGCAATCAATGTTGTCAATGTTCTAAAGCTACTTATTGTCATCTTTGTCGGTATTGCATGTTTTAGTTGGATAAAGTTGAGAAAGATGTGGTCTATGGCATTTATCGGTTTCTTTTTTGTCGCGGGAATAGGGTCGTTTTTAGTCAATTCGGATAAATTATTTAGAGACCATTGGTCGACTAGCGATTTTGAAAAGAGCCTCGTAACCAATAAATCGAACTATTTTTATAGACAAAGCTACCTAAATTATTTTCCTGGTGGCCTTTTACAATTTAATAATGAACAGACATCGGTAGGAGATATGGAAGTTTCCGTTAAGGAATACTACTATTTAGATCCACTGAACTACCCTTTCTTAAGAGTAGACGAAACGGAAGATGTACTAAGTCCCTTTTTTCGCAAAAGCGAGAAAAAACCTAATATTATTATTCTTTTAATGGAAGGATTTGGTCGGGCATTCGTTAACGAGGGGGCTTATTTAGGCAACTTTACGCCATTCTTGGATTCCCTTGCTAAACAGGGGCTTTACTGGGAAAATTGCCTAAGCGCAGGTGGGAGAACTTTTGCCGCTCTACCATCGGTATTGGCATCGTTACCATTTGGAGAACATGGCTTTTTGGAGCTGGGCGAACAAATGCCCTTACATTATTCATTGTTGAACGTACTACAGAAAAATGGATACCACAGCTCATTTTATTATGGAGGGGATGCCTCGTTTGATCATATGGACATCTTTTTGAAGAAAAATGATTTATCCGAATTGAATGATGGGAAAACGTTTCCGCCTAGCTATAAAAAATTACCTGCTTCAAATGATTTCAGCTGGGGATATGATGATCAATCGCTATTTAACCATTTTTTAAAAAGCCGGAATGAGAATGATAAGCAACCACAAGTAAGCGTGCTTCTATCCGTTTCAACACATAATCCTTTTCTTATCAATAACCCGGATTTTTTTGCAAAACGATTCGACGAACGACTTGCTGATATTACCTCTAATCCGCAACAGCGTATTGAATTAAGGCGATATGCTTTACAACTCACAAGTGTGTTGAATGCAGACGATGCATTAAGATCGTTTTTTATGGCCTATCGACAAAGGAACGATTACAATCAAACTATTTTTATTATCACCGGCGATCACAGAATGCCCGAGATACCTATGCGTACAAAAATAGATCGTTATCATGTTCCGTTAATTATATATTCGCCGCTGTTGAAACGCACTGCAAAACTGACCAACATTGTTAGTCATTTAGATATAACGCCTTCACTACTCCGTTTTCTAAATAAGCAATATTCCATACAGATTCCCGAAAATGTTACCTGGTTAGGGAACGGTTTGGATACCTTGTCAACTATGGTAAGTGAACAGAGCTTGCCACTAATGCAGACGAAATCACAATTAATCGATTTTGTTATGGGTAAATATCATCTAAACGAAGAGTCTTTATACATGTTTACGGAGGGGCTGGATGAGGAAGTTGTTCAGGACAGTCGTATTCGGGATGAATTGCGTGCGGCCTTTCATCGATATAAAGAGAAAAACGATCGATTCATAAAGAACAACTCGTTGCTTCCAGATTCACTATTGCGTTTCATTAGCGGCCCACTTCCAAATCATTAAAACCGCTTTTGATAGGAGATACCGATATCTAGCTGGTTCCCTTTGATGGTAGGCTGGTATTCTTGCCTGAAAAAGCTTGCGTTCACATTAAATATATGGAGGTTTTTCACTGAGAAATTGTATTCAAGCATTATTTTGTTGGTACGTAGTTTATAGGCTTCCTCCAAAAGGACGTTTGTATTTTTATCGTCCGGTGATATACCCGTGCCGATAGCGGCACCGAAATAGTCGTTCGCTCCCCCGATATAATAACGGGTGGTGAATGTATAAGATTGCGATATGTCTTCATTATCAGGAGTAAGATAGGTACGAAAATTAAACCAAAAGTTTCTAAAATATTTTCCTACCGATGCGGTATACATCCAAGTGGCGTCAGTAAAATAAAGTTGTCTATAACCAATCTCGGCCTCAAAGCTTTTCGGTAAATTGGCGTAAAGTGAGGCGCCCGTACGATATTTGGGAAATACTCCGACATCGCCCGAGTATCCCGCATTTAGATACATGTAGAACATTTTTGAAATTCTGGGATAAGCTTCTAGTTCATATTGAAAACCATTGGTTTTGAAACGGTTTGCATAATTCAGTTTGGCTATAACCGATCCGAATTTCGTTTGTCTTTTATAGCTGATACCGGCCAAATGCCAGGGATCATCAAATTGTTTATTAAAATGGACAAAATTATAGACAATACCTATCGCATTTAATGCACTGTTGTCTGAAATCCGTGCCGCCAATGCTCGGGCTTCAGTATTTTGGTTGTTGATATTCAATAGATTACCAATCACTTGCTCGGCCTCTCGATAATTTGTTTCAGCATATAATATACGGGATTTTAGTAATAACAAATCTTCAGAAGAAGCGTTTATGGTTAAACCTTGATTAACTAGGTTTAGCGCTTTATGATTATTATCGTTCCAGTACTCAAGCGAGGCGTAAGCCAAAAAAAGATCTTCCGATGTTACGCCTCGCAAAAGGATGTTTTCAAATACGTTTCTTGCGCTGTCCGGTTGATCGGTCCAAGTATATACCCGACCTAAGAAAATGGCAACATCCGTATAATCGGGCGATTGAGCTAACGCCCTTTTTGCCAATTGTTTAGCCTTCTCATAATTTTTTTGCTCGAAAGCTGCATTCCTTGCTTCGGTGAAGAGATCGTCAGATGTTTTCGTTTGAGCAAAGGCAAAAAATGGCATCAAAAGGATTGATACTAAAAGATGGACCCTCATACAGTGCATGAAACTTATTTTTAGTTTATTGTTTTATGAATAATAAACATAAGCATTCTAATTGATATTTCTTTATGAAATTCTCTTCATGAAAATACCAGACTAGAACATCTATTTATTGTAACATCATTTTTAAGTTCTTTGTTTAGGTCTATAAATAATTAATACTAGTGGATATTGAAAATAAAAGCAAAACTGTTGTTCACCAATGCAACCATTTTAATACCCTTGCGTCTTTTTATTAGCTAATGTGAAAAGTAACTTGTTCGGTTAACCGATTGAATCTGGTTGTTTACCGATGATTTGCAATGGTTAACGGAAAAACAGTGGCCATTTGCGTTGACGCTATCTATTTTTACGCTAATAATTGACCTGAGCGATATATGATGAAAACCGATACTATTTTACATAATTTAAAAGCCAGTCATATGAATCAACATTCGATGGATGTAAAAGCTATTCAGGAAGCCAACCGCTCGATTTACCAGGCGTTTGAAACCTTAGATTTCAAGGCTGCAGGCGAGCATCTCACCGAGGATTGCGATTATATAACGTTTAACGGGATGCATCTTAAAGGAAGGGCCGCCTATGTACGGGCCCACAAAGAGCTGATGAACAATTTTATGTTCAAAGGAGCTAAGTTGGAAGGGGATATTACCGATATTCGTTTTCTCAATGAAAAGACTGTTGTCGTTATAGCTAGAGGAGCCATTAAATTTAGATGGCAGAAGAAAGTGGCACCCAATCGTTTATCGATTAATACGTCTGTATGGGTGCGTGATCCCTCTGGGAAATGGAAAATGACCGCCTTTCATAATTGCCGCATTCAAAAAATGGGATGGTTTAGTAAATGGTTGATGAAAAGAAAATAGTGGCGAAATAAGTAGCTGTTTGGCTGCAAGATACATGGTATCTAATCGTGATTGATCCGTAACGACAGATTCCGACACTCGGCCGATTTTACTTCTTTTCTAAATCTTTTAAATATTGCGTAGGCGTTTTACCAAACTCGTTTTTGAAAGCTTTGGTAAAATAGGATTGAGTTTGTATTCCGACCCGGAACATAACTTCTGCAATCGGTAGATTATCGTACACCATCAAGTGAGCAGCCTGCTTCATTCGTATAGAACGAATAAAATCACCTATCGATTGATTGTGAATCATTTTAATTTCCTGATAAAGTTTGGTGCGACTCATGCCGGTTTCTTTACAAAGAAAGATAATATCCAGCGCGGGATTGGATAAATTGTTTTCAATAATTTTTACAATTTTCTGTGTAAAAGCGCGGTCTTTTTGTCTATGTGCCTTTTCGAGCGCAACGAGCTGGCTGTTTTTTGCCAAGCGTCTTTTGATACTTGCACGCTGCATAAAAATATTACGGATGGTTTGCTGTAAAAAAGCCATATTCAAAGGTTTCGAAAAGTAGTAGTCAGCCCCGGCTTCTACGCCGGCAAGGTGAGCATCCTCGTCTTGTTTGGCAGTAAGTATGAGGAAAGGAATTGATTGTGTTTCCGGATTCGATTTAAGTCGTTTACATAACTGAACCCCATTCATTTTTGGCATCATCACATCGCTTATGATCAGATCCGGCAAACGTTCCTGCAAAAAGTCGAGAGCTTCTATGCCATTGGTAGCCTCCCAAATCTGATAGCTGGAACCTAATTGATCTTTGATAAAGGAACGTAATTCATCATGGTCTTCCACCAGTAAAATATGCGGGGCCTTTTCCTCAGCAGTTCGTATAGGGCGTTTACTCTTTTTCTTGTTTTGTACGGCAGACGTCGTTTGAATAACTATATCAGTTGAGGATGCAGCCGCTTGATGATTAATTTCATGTTCTTGATAATCTTCCCGATCACATGGAATTGCAACCATAAATTCAACTCCTTGGTCGGTTTCACTGCTAACTTCGATATAACCTTTATGTAGCAAGGTCAAACTCTTAACAAAGGCTAATCCTACACCTGAGCCAATATGGTAATCGGCGATGCGATAATATCGTTTAAATAGATGCTGCAGTGAACTTTCGGAAATGCCTATACCGTTATCTTTCACCACAAAATATCGATACGCTTTAGCAGGATAAATGGGTGGGATACGTAATTGATGCGGATAGGCCGGATGATGCTCATTTATACTTTTCAATAACTTAACGTGAATGTTGCCTTCTGTACGCGTGTATTTGAAGGCATTATTGAGAATGTTAAGCATAATTTTATCCAGCATGGTTGGGTCAAACCATGTTAAATCATCGTCATCTGGCAGCTGTACCGTGAAGGTGATTTGGTTTTGTTTGGCGATAAGAGTGAAATCTTCGGCTATCCGGCGTACGTGCTCACTCATATCACCCGCTCGTACATTCAATTTAAACCCACCGGTTTCTACTTGACGGAAATCCATCAATTCATTAATTAAACCCATCAATCGTTTAGCGTTGCGATGAATAAGCTGATAAACCTGCAGTTCTTTTCCGGCACTTTTTTCCTCATGCAATAGATTTTCAATCGGTCCCAGAATTAAAGAAAGGGGCGTGCGAAACTCATGGGATATATTGGTGAAAAACTGCAACTGCAACTGGTGCAATTCTTCCTTCTTTTGGTCTTCCAACCGTTGCCTATGTTTTTCTCGAGTTATCCTAATATACTGAAAGAGGAGCACAGCTAAAAACGCCAAGCCGCAAGCTCGGAACCACCAGGTGGCCCAAAAGGGTGGTTTTATTTCGATGAATAACTTTTTCTCGTTTTCGTTCCATACACCATCATTGTTAGATGCTTTGACGCGAAGTATATATTTCCCCGGATTGAGATTCGTATAAACCGCTTTGCGATCATTCGTACGAATCCAATCGCTGTCAAAACCTTCTAATTTGTACGCATACTGATTGTTGGCAGAAGCTATATAATTAAGAGCAGAAAACGTAACTGAAAAACTGGATTGTTGATGCCTTAACGAAATAAGGTCAACAACACTGATATCGACAGGCAGGGGTGATCCTTTTTCGCCTACCTCTACTTTCTTATTAAATAGTTCGAATGAAGTAAAATACAGCGGAGGTTTTACCCTATTTTCTGCCAATTTATCCGGAACAAATCGATTGAAGCCATTAATACCGCCAAATAGAAATGAACCCTCGCGGGTTTTTAAGTAAGCTCCTGCCTCAAACTCTAAATCCTGCAAACCATCGTTCATATTGTACCGTCTGTAATTTTGGTTTTCCGGGTGATATTTTACTAGTCCATTGGTGGTTGACAGCCATAAATTGCCTTGTTCGTCTTCGAGTATGCCCTTAATGTATCCTTGCGATAAGTCAGAAGATGCAGGATTGGGTAGGAATTGTTTTTTATTTTCGTCAAAAAGATACAGTTTATCGAGTCCTAACCACAGTCGGCCTTTACGATCTTCATGGATAATGCGTACATAAGGATTCTTTTCCCAGTTATCCAGGTAATGTATAATTCTTCCTGATTCAGGCTGATAGCAATTTAAGCCGCCATCATCCGTTCCAAACCATAATTGGCCATGCTTATCTTCTTCAATGGCCACGACATTGTTGCCTTTGAATACGTTCTGTAGATTGTTTCCATACGTGAAGCGCGAAAATGTACCTTTCTCCGGATCAAAGCGGTTAAGTCCACCGTAATAGGTAGCCACCCAAAATTGTCCTCGAGCATCTTCGAAAATTTCATGCACAAAATTGGAAGTGATGGAAGCCCTGTTATTTTCGTCGTGCAGGTAACGTTTGAAAGTACCCTTTTCAGGATTAAAAAGATGAATTCCGCCACCCCAAGTACTTACCCATAATCGTCCATTGCGGTCTTCCATGATATGAAGGACCGCGTTAGAAGCTAGACTTTGTGAATTTTTCGGATCATGACGATAATGGGTAAACTTCTTCGTTTTAGGATTGAATAAGTCGAGGCCGCCTCCGTCCGTTCCAACCCAAATACGCCCTTTACTATCTTCGCAAAAGGCGGTGACGTCGTTATAGCCAAGACTTTCCCTATGGGCGGTTCTTCTGAAAAGTTCAAATTTCTTAGCATGCGGACTGTATAAGTTAACCCCGCCTCGATGGGTGCCGATCCAAAGGTTTCCTTGACGGTCTTCAAAAAGAGCTGAGATTGTGCGCTGCGAAAGGCTGTTGGGATTATCCGGCTCGGCAGTATAATGGCTCCACTCTTCCGTTTGAGGGTTATATTGACTTAGTCCACCGTTAATACTGCCAACCCAAAGTCGACGCTGTTGATCTAGCAGTAAGGCCCGGATCAGGTCGCTGGTGATGCCACCGTTGATGCCCTCGTGATATCGGCGCTCTTCGTAGCGAAGAAGCTGTGTATTAAATGAATAAACTCCTTCGTTATTGGTACCCAGTAAGATTTGATGGTTAGCATCTTCCACGATGGCTAAAATATCCAGCCCTTTATCGTGCGGGATCTGACAGAAAATGCCTTTTTTTGGCTCCAATAAGCTGAGCCCCCGCTGCGTTCCGATCCACAGACGTTGCTTTTGATCGACGTAAAAACAACGGATAAAGTCGTCAACAAGACTTGCTTTATGTGCTACTTGGCGGTATGTAATAAAATGTCCAGTCCGCTTGTCCAAACGATTCAATCCTCCTCCAAATGTGCCAATCCATAAGGCACCGCCTACTTCCGTTATGGCGCTAATGCGATTGCAACTAATAGCATACTCTCTATTGTCACTACTTTTAAAACGTTTAAATTGATTCTTTGCGCGGTCGTAATAGTTCAAACCGTTTAAAGTCCCTATCCATAAGCCACCGGTTTTATCTTCATAGATGCAAGTAATGTAATTGTCACTAAGCGAATGCGGGTTGTTGGGTATGTTGCGATAAGAAATCACTTCATATCCATCATAGCGATTGAGCCCATCTCGAGTGCCGAACCACATGAAGCCCCTAGTGTCCTGAAATATACATTCAACGGTATTATTGGAAAGTCCTTGGAAGTGATTAATGTGTTGAAAGTGGAGGCCGTCTTTAGCCTTTAGGTAATAGGGATTACCAATCATGCAGTAGAAGAATAGTATAAAGAGGACGTACCACGAAATCCGTTGATATAATTGAACAGTCTGCATTGATTAGGTGCTGGTTATTATTACGAATCTAAGGAAATAATTTCGGTATTGGCTATAGCGTATCACACTTTTCTTACTGTGACTTGCATCAATAAATGTGCGGTCGGCTTAAAGGAGCCGACGCACAAATTGTATCATGCTATTATGCATGTTCGAACCAAAAGTATGTACGATTGAAACAAAAAGAAATCGTCGAATACCCTTCATTTGCAGCGATGTGACTAACCAAACAAAGATTTTAACCAATTAAAACATGCTATGAAGATGTTTAATGATCAATTTAAACTAAAGAACTTCACTTGCTTTCTTTTTGCACTGTGTATGCTCGTCTCCGAGATGCATGCGCAGCAAAACATACAAGTGAGTGGCAAAATCATCGCGCAAAGCGATGGCCAACCGATTCCCGGGGTATCGGTTCTTGTACAAGGTTCCGCCGTTGGCACCTCTACCGATGCAGAGGGACGATACAGCCTGAGCGTGCCTTCCAATGCTAGCCTACTGATAAAGGCGGTGGGTTATCAAGAACAGCGTATCAAGGTGACAGGAAACGTGATTAATCTGACCTTAGTAGAAGAAGAGAACGCGTTGGATGAAGTGGTAGTGGTCGGGTATGGCACCACGACAAAAGAAAATCTAACCACTTCCGTCTCGAAAATCGATCCGAAGAAAATTCCGACAGCAGCTAATAGCTCTGTTCCGGAACTGTTATTTGGCCGGGCAGCGGGTCTGCAGGTAAATCAACAGAGTTCACAACCTGGCGGTAATATTAATGTCTCCATCCGCGGAAAGGGAACACCCCTTATTGTGGTGGACGGTGTTGTGTTTCCGAATAATGCGCTGGAACCGGATAACGGGTCAGTAGAGATTCAAGGCGTTGATCGCGGTCCATTAGCGGGTCTGAATCCCAACGACATTGAATCGATTGAAATTCTGAAAGATGCCAGTGCGGCTATTTATGGTGTTTCTGCCGCTAATGGGGTCATGTACATTACTACGAAAAAAGGCAAGGCTGGGCGTATGAATATTAGCTATGATGCCAACCATTCCTTTGTCAATAACATGAAATACTTGGAGCCTTTGAATGCAAGGGACTATATGGTGTATCATAATCAGCTGAGCGTTGATAAGTATTTGTCAGACAATAATATGGAACCCTTTGGACAAGGTACGCCGGACCTGAGGGCCTATTCGCCCCGTTTTACACAAGAACAAATCAATGGTGCAGGAGAAGGTACGCGATGGCTTGATCAGGTGCTGCGGAATGGTAACGTGGATAATCATCAATTAAGTCTTAACGGAGGGACAGAAAAAGTGACTTACTACACCTCCGCCAATTACTATAAGCAAACGGGCACCGTAAAGAATTCCGATTTAACACGATGGTCCGGCCGGTTGAATGTTACTTTTGCGCTTAGTAAATGGCTGAGCTTAAATACTAATGTCAATGCCAATAGAAATGAGTATGCCAACCCTCAAGCAGGATGGCAGACGGGCGGAGCCGGTACGCAAGGTTTCAATGCTCTGCAAGCGGCATTAGGTTATCCGTCAACGGTTCCTATTTACGACGCCGATGGTAATTATTCCATTTTTGCAGTGACCGGTAATCCTGTATCCCTATTGACGATTAAAGACCAAACGAAATTTAATGGTTTAACAATCAATACATCACTCGATTTTACACTGATCCCAAATGAGTTGACAGCGAAGGTGCTCTACGGTAATAATGACGAAAATTCCCTCCGCAATTTCTTTATCCCTTCTAACGTGTTCTGGGGTCAACTTTATCGATCGCGTGCATCTTTAGCAGAGACACGTAGGCAAAATCAAACAATGGAAGCGACGGTTTCTTATCGCAAGCGTCTAAACGAATGGTTGGCAATCGACGCAGTGACCGGTGTAGGCCAGTATCTGGAAGATTTCTCGGGTTTTAACGTGGAAGCATTTGATATGCCCGATGTGATTAATACCGATAACTTGGCCACTGCGACTGGCATACCCACTATTGGATCTTATCGGGGTAAAAATAAGTTGCGATCGTTTTTTATCCGTAGTAATGTGGAACTAACTGATCGTTTTGTGTTGTCACTTTCTTTACGTAGAGACGGGGCTGATAAGTTCTTTCCGGATAAGAAATATCAAAATTTTCCTTCGGCCTCCCTCGCTTATAAATTCTCCAATGAACCTTTCATAAAAAAGATAGAGGCAATCAGTTTGCTCAAATTACGCACCAGCTACGGTACCGCCGGTGAGCGTCCGGGAAGTGTAGCTTACGGCGCTTATGGACCAGATGCTACGGCGATTGCATTTGAAAATGGCTCGGTAAGGTATATTCCTTACCGCGTAAATGCGTTTACGAATCCCAATTTGCAATGGCCTATTACCAAAACATTCAATGCCGGTTTTGATTTTGGCTTATTCAGGGATAGAATCAACGGCTCTTTCGATTACTTTATCGAGAACAAAACTCGTTTGTTAACCAACGCTACGACGCCTCAATTATCGATTATCTCAACCTCGCCTGTCAATGGCGGGCATCAAAGGCGCACTGGTTTCGATTTTAGCTTAAACACGGTAAACCTAAGTAGTGATAACTTCACTTGGAACTCGGTGGTGAACCTAACACATTACCAAAATCGTTGGGTGGAACGTTTTGCCAACGAACCTCCGCCTCCTTATGCAGGCGTTACCGATCCTGTGGGCAGCAATATTATTTATGTGTATCCAACAGCTGGTATTTTGCAAATTGGACAAGAAGTACCCGCCTGGCAGCCACAGAATGCACAAAAGCCCGGTTCTCCGATTTTTGTGGATAGTAATGGTGATGGTGCCTTAAATTTTGATGATGTGGTCAGTTATTCGGGAATTCCAAAATTGATTGTCGGATTTGGTAACAATTTTACGTATAAAAATTTCGACTTAGGGATCTTTCTTTACGGACAATTCGGAGCCTGGGGATATGACTATACCACATTATGGGGCGATCCAGTCAATCTGTTGGGTAATCAACAAGGCGGAACCACGCGTATCAAAGACGCTTGGAGTACTTCCAACCCAAGCGGTACGCAACCTGGGGCTGCTTTTAATGAGGCGGCATTAGGTTTAGATCCCGGTGTAGATACCCGATTGGCTAAGCGCGACTTCCTACGCTGTCGTAATATTACGCTGGGGTATACCTTCCGAACAGGTGCCATCAGTAAATTAATGAATTCGCTTCGCGTATACGCCGATGTACAGAACGCCTTTATCATCACCGGTTTTGATGGAGTTGATCCTGAGGTGCAGGCGGTATCTATTAAAGGAGGGCCGGCACCTTATCCCATGGCGCGGACCATCTCTCTGGGGCTAAGAGCAAGTTTTTAATGTAAAAATAGAAATAATATGACAACCTTCAATAAATATACCCTTTACAGCCTGCTACTTTTGGTTATATCCCTTAGTGCCTGTAAAAAGAATTTTGACCCGGTTATTACCGGGGTGCTTTCACCTGATAACTTTCCGCGCACGGAAGCCGACTTTAACCTTTATACGCTGCAAGCCTATAAACCCTTTGGTTCTAAATGGGGTTATAACGATGTTGCTTACCAGAACATGTTTTTCAGTCCGGAATATGGGCATTTGGCAATGTTTGATTTATCTACCGATCTCTTTAACACCTTTTCAGAGTGGGGTGGGTTTTGGGAGTTTTTCAGTCGCGCCAATTTTACTTTCTTACGGACGCAAGACAAAACCAGCCATTTTGAAAAGGTCCGGTATGTAACCGGTATGACGCAAGTATTAAAGGATATCGCCACGTCCTCAATAAGTGAAGAGGCTAAAAACCGCTTCAGCGCAGAGGCACGTATGGGACGTGGAATGGCTATGTATTACCTCTTGCATATGTATGGCCCTTTACCGGTCATTCTCGATCCGGAGAAAATTAATACCGAAGCTGAAAAAGATTTAACGAGGTTATCGAGAGAAGCTTTTGTTGCAAGCATTGAAAGTGATTTGCAGTTCGCGGCCGATCATTTGGTACAAAGTCCAACTGAATACGGGCGCTTCAATAAGGGCTTAGCCATGGGGTACCTTATGCGACTTTATTTAAACGAAAAAAACTGGCAGCGAGCTGAAGCAGTAGGACGAGAAATGATGGGGATGGGTTATGCACTGGTGGACGACTATGCCAGCCTATTCCGTGAAGGTACCGAACGGAACAATGAAACAATTTATGCCATCAGTGTTGAC
The DNA here is from genome assembly GCF_030372825.1 of Olivibacter sp. 47. NCBI lineage: Bacteria > Pseudomonadati > Bacteroidota > Sphingobacteriia > Sphingobacteriales > Sphingobacteriaceae > Olivibacter > Olivibacter sp. 47. The sequence goes on along the minus strand of NZ_JAUCNR010000001.1, from coordinate 743,348 downwards.
CCGACGGCTCCTACCAGTGGCAACTTTGGTGGTAATTTTAATGCCTACGCTATGTATTGCTTGCCGGGCGATTTTCAAAGTACGAAAATAAGTGGCGGGTGGGCTAATCCGAATGGGGTGTTTTGTCCGACTTGGCAATTCTATGATTCTTTTGATCCGGCTGATAAGCGGCGGACATTAATGGTTCCTTCTTATACGGCCAAAGATGGAAGGGAGAGAAATCGCAGCAATATGCGCGGGCCGGTACTAAAAAAATATCCGGACGAGTCGAGTCCCGGTGCCGATGTACAGGGCAATGATATCCCCTTGTTACGTTACGCCGATGTATTATTAATGCTAGCAGAAGCCATTAATCAGCAGCAAGGTCCTACTGCTGAAGCCTTCAATTTAGTAAATGAAGTGCGCGCCAAGCACGCGGGATTAGAGCCTTTGTCTAATGATTTAAACCAAGCACAACTAAATGATGCGATCTTGCAGGAACGAGCTTGGGACCTGTACTTGGAAGGCGTACGTAAGATGGATCTTATCCGACATGGTAAATGGGTGTCTTCACTACAGGAAGTAGGGAAAACACCGAGTGGCGAGCTCTTTCCTGTGCCGCAATATGCCTTAGATGTAAGTGGAGGAACTTTAACGCAAACAACCGGCTATTGATATGAATGTTAAGAAATATTTCCATATCGCAATGGTTCTGTTGTTGATATCGTCTGCAAAGGGCCAGTCACATGACAACACGAGTGTTTTGGTCGTGGATAAGCAAGGAATAATGCGTTGGAAGACCTCGGGAAAGGAGGCTCGCTTTTTCGGAGTTAACTATACAACACCTTTTGCACATGCTTACCGAGCTCATAAACAGCTTGGGATCGATTTGGAGGCAGCTATTCGGCAAGACGTTTACCACTTATCACGTCTGGGTCTCAATGCCTTTCGCGTACATGTATGGGACGTTGAAATCAGCGATCGGGAAGGTAATTTAATGGCAAATGAGCACTTGCGATTATTTGATTTTCTCTTGGCCGAGCTAAAACGTAGGGGGATTTATGCGCTCATTACGCCCATCGCTTTTTGGGGAAATGGTTATCCTGAACGGGACGAAAAGCTTCCCGGTTTTTCTGCCTATTACGGAAAAGCGGCTTCCACAACGAATAAAGAAGCTATTAAAGCGCAAGAGCGCTATTTGCAACAGTTTTTCTCCCATAAAAATCCGTATACGGGTTTGACCTATGGAGAAGACCCTAATATAGTGGCTGCTGAAATCAATAATGAACCAGATCACGGTGGAGACGAACAACAAATTACTACCTACATTAATACCTTAAAACAGGTGATAAAAAAGACGGGTTGGAAGAAACCGATTTTTTATAATATAAGTCAAAACCCGAGTAAAGCAGCTGCAGTTGCCCGTTCAGCCGCCGATGGTTTTAGCTTTCAATGGTATCCCGTGGGTTTGGTGGCGGGAGGTAGCCTTCAAGGGAATTTTTTGCCACATGTCGATCGTTATACAATTCCTTTCGATACAATCCCGGGATTTCTAAAAAAGCCAAAAATGGTGTATGAGTTCGATGCCGCGGATCAGGTCCAGCCGATTTTGTTTCCTGCTATGGCCCGTAGTTTCCGCGAGGCGGGCTTTCAATGGGCCACACAGTTTGCTTACGATCCGCTAGCCATTGCTTATGCAAATACCGAATATCAAACCCATTATTTAAACCTGGCATATACACCAGCGAAAGCCATTAGCTTGTTAATAGCGGGGTACGTATTTAGAAGTTTACCTTCGGGTGGTCATTATGGTAAGTATCCTCAAAGCGCCTCTTTTGGTCCATTTAAGCTAGATTATTTGAAACAACTGAGTTTAATGAACACCGACACGGCTTTTTATTATACCACGACAACGGAAGAGCGACCCGTCGATCCAACCTCCTTGAGACATCTTGCAGGCGTTGGCTCTTCGCCGGTAATCGACTTTCCCGGAACGGGGGCTTATTTTTTGGATAAGCTTGAAAATGGTGTCTGGCGTTTGGAACTGATGCCTGATGTAATAGCACTTTCCGATCCATTTGAAACTCCCTCTTTGAAAAAAGAGGTCAATCGGGTAACTTGGAACTTTCATCAACTAAAAATTAATTTAACCGATCTGGGAGCTGATTTTCAGATACATGGATTGAATGAAGGAAATACGGTTTCGGAAGTAGCTAAGCACGGCACTGTCGTCCTTGGTCCTGGAACTTATCTCCTAACAAGAAAAGGAGTTGAGCTAGAAGATCGGTCGACAACCATGGGAACTCTATCGCTACGCGAATTTGCCGCTCCAAAACCAGTATACACTGGTTTGTTCGTTAAGCCGGCTCCACCAACATTGAGATCGGATAGTTTAATACATGTTTATGTTGCTGGTGAAGTAGTTGGTGACAGCCTGCTTATGGATATGGAAAGATGGGGCAGCTTTGCACAGCAGGTTCCTATGCTACGCATAAAGCCAGGATTGTTTGCTGCTCCGATCCCTACAGCGTGGCGAAGGGCAGGCCGACTCAACTATCGCGTATGGATAAAAAATGGAAGTACTCGCCAGCGCTTTCCTGATAATTATAAGGGAGAGCCAAAGGCTTGGGACGATTTTTCATCAGCATGGTGGACATACGATATTTTACAGCAAGGTAATTGGTCTCTATTGTATCGACCGGAAAATGATCGCCGAGTGTTTACTTTTCCATCACATCATCCGTCGATTCGTCATGATTACGTTATTCGGCCTAGGTCGAGTGCATTCGTCTTAAACGTAACCTTACGGGATGCGGACGCATTACCAGGTTTTGCTTTACAGCTTCCTATTCAGCCTGCCCGACTAACGAATGTGTTTGGAGCAAGGGAATTGATAATCAGAGGAGGAATGGAAGGGATTGCCGCATTACCGATCAGTATCGGCTTAATTGACTCCGATGGGCAATGTTTCTCGAAAGAGATAACACTGAAATCAACCGATTCACTGATTCGGATTCCACTCGATTTACTTCAGCAGGGAAAGACCTTTCTTTTACCTCGCCCGTATCCTGGATTTTTGCCGCAATGGTTTTTAAGTAGTTTGGAAAAGATGCTCGATATCCAAAAAATAGATAAATTGCAAATCTATATCGAAAGAGATAACTTATTGTTGAACAAGTCGCTGGGATTATACTTAGAGGCTATTTGGTTAGAGTAACGATTTTATTCATGAAGAAGCGTATGGCGGTTACCCTATGGGCGACGATGGCAGTCAGCCTGTTGTCGGCTCAGGTACGAAAAGAAATTTATTTAAATAAAGGATGGTCTTTTCAGCGAGGCGATATAAAAGGAGCCGAACAACCTGATTTTAACGATCAAAATTGGCAAAAAATAAATATTCCGCACGATTGGGCTATCACTGGTCCGTTTGATAAAGAAATCGATAAACAAACGGTAGCCATTACGCAAAATGGTGAAACGATACCTAGCGAAAAAACGGGCCGCACCGGCGCACTTCCCTACATAGGAGTAGGATGGTACCGGACGACGTTGCCGAAAGAATCTTTAGCCGGCCGCCGTGCAAGCATTATATTCGACGGAGCTATGAGCGAAGCACGGGTCTATATCAACGGAAAGGAAGTGGGATTTTGGCCCTATGGCTATAACTCTTTTCATTTCGATATCACTCCTTTTTTAGGGGTTGAAGGCGAAAATGTGTTAGCCGTTCGGTTGGAAAATCAACCGGAATCTTCGCGTTGGTATCCGGGAGCAGGTTTATATCGGCCTGTTCGGCTATTATTTACAAATGAAACTGCGGTGGTGCCCTGGGGCCTATCGGTTACCACGCCAGTGGTATCCGACAGTTTAGCACAAATTAGTATAAAGGCAGAACTGAATGCGCACCAAAACAAGAAATTGCGGGCAGTAACAACCGTTCTCGATCAGAAAAGCCATGTACTTCTCACAAAGGAGGCGAATTTAGTTTGGCGTGGAATTCCGATAGAGGAAAATCTAATATTGGAGCGACCTGCATTGTGGTCGCCCGAGCGCCCAGCTTTGTACTTAGCAAAGATCGAACTTTATGATGGTGATCGATTAGTGGATGTGGATTCCGTTCGCTTCGGTATTCGTGAGGTAAAGGTCAACGCTCACGGTGGTTTTATGTTAAACGGAAAATCTAGAAAGATTAAGGGCGTTTGCTTGCACCATGATTTAGGCCCTTTGGGTGCCGCCATTAATAAAGCGGCTTTGAAACGGCAACTTTTAATTATGAAAGAAATGGGCGCGGACGCCATTCGCACGGCTCATAACATGCCCTCACCCTGGCAAATGGAGCTTTGTGATGAACTGGGATTGATGGTGATGGCCGAGAGCTTTGACGAGTGGAAAGCTGCAAAATGTAAAAACGGTTATAATCGTTTCTTTGACCAATGGGCAGAGCGCGATTTAGTAAATTTGATTCGCTGTCACCGCAATCATCCGTCCATTGTGATGTGGAGCATTGGCAATGAAGTGCCCGAACAAAGCATGGACGGAGGTAATCGAATAGCTAAGCGCCTGCAGGATATTTGCCATCGCGAAGACCCGACACGGCCTGTTACCATAGGGATGGATCGTGTAGATAATGCAATTGCCAACAATTTTGCGGCACTCTTAGATGTGCCGGGATTGAACTACCGCACCCACCGTTATCAAACTGCTTACGATAAGCTACCTCAAGGTTTTATTTTGGGTTCCGAAACAGCTTCAACAGTCAGTTCGCGTGGTGTTTATAAATATCCGGTACAACCTTATCAACAAAAAACCTATCCGGATGCCCAAAGCTCATCATATGATCTGGAGAGCTGCAGTTGGTCGAATTTACCGGAAGAGGATTGGGAACTGCAAGATGATAAACCTTGGGTAATAGGAGAGTTTGTATGGACGGGGTTTGATTATCTGGGAGAACCGACACCTTATGATCAGGTTTGGCCTTCCAGAAGTTCTTATTTCGGAATTTGCGATTTAGCGGGATTACCAAAAGATCGCTACTATCTTTACCGTAGTAAATGGAATCAAGAAGCGCACACCCTGCATCTATTACCACATTGGACTTGGCCAGGCAAGGAAGGCGATATCATCCCCGTGTATTGCTATACAGATTTCCCTGAAGCGGAACTCTTTGTGAATGGCGTCAGCCAGGGAAGAATCAAGAAAAATCCAGCGAGCAAATTAGACCGTTATCGATTGCGTTGGAACAAGGTGGTATACCAACCAGGTACGTTAAAAGTAGTAGCCTATAATGAAAACGGTGCCATAGCTCAGGAAAGGGAAGTACATACTGCGGGAAAGCCTACCGGTTTAAGATTAAGTGCCGATAGAAATCAATTGATTGCTGATGGAGTAGATCTGTCTTTTATAACGGTTGAAGTGATTGACAGCGAGGGTAATCTCTGCCCGGATGCCGCTGTTCCCTTGTCTTTTACGGTAGAAGGTTCAGGTAGCTTTAAGGCCGTCTGTAATGGAGACGCAACGTCTTTAGAGCCTTTTCATATCCCGCAAATGAAAACGTTTAATGGAAAGCTGGTCTTTATTGTACAAGCTGCGGAGAAGAAGGGGGCAATTCGTGTGAAGGTAAGCGGAGCTCAGTTGAAAAGTGAAAGGATGGCCTTGGAAGTTGAGTAGCTAATGTGATGATTAGCTGATGGTTGAGTGGTTGAAACGTTGAGTAGAGAAGTGGTTAATGTGATAATGATGGCCTGCCTTTCAACAGGTAGGCCATCACTACGAGAGGCAAGCTTTTTTACTTTTTAATTTTTAATTTATCATTCATCTTAAACGATGGCGGAATGGCGTCATCTCCGGTGGCCCAGGTTTTGTTGGGATGTTTCCCCATAACCAGTTCAAGTTTACCGCCTTTCATCAAATCTTCATGGCTAAACCAGGATTTGTTCCAGGATACGCCATTGAGTTTTGCTGACTGGATGTATTTGTTGTCAGGTGAATAATTCTCGCAAACCACACTGAATATCTTACCATCACCGATGTCCAGCGTGGCACTTTCGAAGGTTGGACTTCCGATGACATACATGGGTAAACCGGCGGTGATGGGATAAAAGCCCAATTGGGAGAACACGACGAAAGAAGTAAGGCCTCCACCATCCTCATCACCTGGGATGCCCATCAAATCGTTGCGGAACCATTGCTGAAGTAATGTACGCACCCGTTTTTGCGAACGCCAGGGTTGTCCCGCATAATTGTATAGATAGGGGATATGCATGGCGGGTTCATTACCCATTGAAAATTGACCAACATTTCCACTATGATCCGCATAAATATGGTAAAAATCGGGTCTTCCTTTACCCAGCGGCGTACTGAACATATCTTCCAAGGCATCAATAAATGCCTGTTTTCCGCCGATTAATTGTACGAGATCACCAATGTTATGAGGTACGTCGAAGCGATAAACATAACCGGTATTTTCATCATAAGCATCGCGGCCACCAATACCGGGAGGAAATCGGTAATCCATATGAGGTATAAAAACCCCAAAGGTATCTTTTGGATGGAAAAATTTTGTTTCAGGATTAAAGACTTTGCGATAGTTTAGGCTTCTTTCCGAAAAGTATTTGGCTTCATCCGTTTTTCCAAGCTTGCTAGCTATTTGCGATAAACACCATTCATCATATACTGTGCCGAGTGTCACCGCAATGGGCTGCCTGCGTTCCCAACTGTGCACTTCCGGTACGGTTTCCTTTTCGCCTGGTGCCAAGGAAGGAAAATAGCCGTGGTCTTTATAGAATTGATCCAGTACGCCTGCTGGTTTAGCCGACCAGGGAGCTAAGGTTTTCTCTGTGATGGCTGCTTTGGCTACCCGATAAGCTTCTTCCAAATTAAAATTCCGAAGCCCTTTATTATATGCGTCTGCAACCATCGCCACTGCATGATTGGAGTTCATCCTACGACTATCCCCCGTAACCTCGGGAAAATTAGGCATCCACGCGCGCGGCATTTGTTGCGTCATAACAATATAGGAATTAATCATGTTTGCCTCCATTTCCGGCTCAATCAATATGCGAAGTGGGTGGGTCGCCCGATAGGTGTCCCAGATCCAATCGTCGGTGTAAAAGGGTCTGCCTTTGTCGTCATGGACTTTACCATCGTAAGCACTGAAATATTTTCCATCTTCAGAAAGGCAGATCATCCTTTCGTAAGTCCGATACAAAGACGTATAGAAGACAGTTTTTGCATCCTCATCGGTGCCGGTAACTTTTATTTTGTTCAATGTCTGATTCCAAATGTCGCGCCCCCTTTTTGAAATCGTCGCTAAATCAAAATCCCTAATCTCCCTACGAAGATTTCTTTTTGCCTGCTCCGTACTGATAAAGGATACACCATAACGTAGCTTTATTTTAGTGGTGCCTTTAGGATATTGTACGATAAAATAGGCATCTTCGCCCTTTGTGCTTTTATCGTTTGTGCCGACCTTATCACCTTGATTTGTTCCAATAACAATAGGCTGCACATCCGTTTCCAAGTAGATATATACCTTGGTCTGTTTATCTAAATTCTGGTATCCACTGATATGCCGGTTGTCATGAGATAGTTCACCATTTCGGGTGTTGAAAATCAAATAGGTGTCTTTCTCCGGGTGATTGAAATGAAGCTCATAAATACCGGATTGATGCGAAGGAGCATATTGTACCGCAACATTCTGTTCATCAAGGTCTACACTATAGAAATAAGGTTTGATTACTTCATTGTCGTAGCTCAAGGGAAGTACATGCTTGATATCTTTTACCACTCCTTGAAAAGGACTTAAATTAAACGCGGAACTTCCCCGATGACTGGTTACAATAAGCGGTAAGCCCCTCAGTACGTTTCCCGTGAAATTTTCGCGCTCCGGATAGATACGCAAAAGACTGTTAGGTAAATGGACCGTCGGATAAGTTGGAACAAGCAGATGACTGATATTTCCGATATAAGGATTAATATAGTCGACCGGATCTTTTGCTGTTTGCGCAAAAAGTTTAGTCGCAAATACCACTGAAAGTAAAATGGTTAAAATAGTTGGTCGTTTCATGATTGTAAAGTGTTGACTATGTACTTTAAGCCAAAAGGTATAAACTTATTTGCCGTAAATATAAGCTTAGTATTTTGTTTTTGAAATTACTAATATGTTTTAGCAGTAATTAAAGAGATTTTTATAGTTGCCGTTTAATGGCACCGGGTGCTTGTCCATACCATTTTTTAAAACTGTGCAAGAAAGAGGCGGGTTCAGCATAGCCTAGTAGGTAGCCAATGTCAGCGATGGCATAGCCATCGTGTCGTAATAAAAGCAAAGCAAGTTCTTTATTTAAACTATCTGTCAGCATCCGGAAGCTTAATTGCTCTTTTGCTAAAATGCGCTGAAATGTACGCGGGCTGAGATTAAAATTTTCTGCAACCTGTTCTAACTTGGGAAGGGCTGGTGTAGCTAGATTCAGTGCCGCAATTTTTACTTTATTGGCAAAGGTCTCGTCATCCATTTTGATTCGCTCAATGAATTGTAAGTATTGAGGAACCAGGTAATCTAAACAATGCTTACGATAGCTTCTGATTGTCGACTTTAACACGATGTTCTCGAATTCGATTTCGTGGTGTTTCCCATAGGTGAAGTCTTCCGGATAGTGGCTGTCGTAATAGGGCGAGCGCGCCTGAATCTCGATACCTTCTACGCACATCATCCGAAGCTCTTTCATAATAATCGTTTGTACACACTCCAGTACGATCTGGCTAAGATGATTCGGGCCATCTTTAATGGAAAGCTGAATCGTATATCTTCCTTGAGAAAGTCTGCTGTCTAGTTGGACAATGGGTAAAGTGGCGTCGACAAAGTTGCGTAAATAATACAGTCCTTCTTCTACACTGGTTGCTTGCAAAGATATCTGATAAATGAGGCCTAATGCGTTTAAGTTAAGGAAACTACCAACGCGCAGTCCAAGATACTCATCTTGTAATTGCAGTCTTACCTGATCAAGGATATCATAGAACAAATCGGTCGAAATAACGGTATGTCCATCATGCAGATGGGTAGATAGCGAGGTTGGTAAACGATCGTTATCTAGCAGGTTTTTTCCATGCTGACGGATAGATAAGTAATTAATAAAAGCCTGTAGATGTACCGCGAGGATTTGCATGTTGTTTTCAGATTGTCGCAAAATATCAATTTTTCCTTAGCAATGAAAGATAATTTTGATAAAAAAAAACAGCTATGGAAAGATTAAAAAAAGTAATGTTTGTGAATGCACTAAGCTCAGGTGCAACGGGTTTGTTATTAATTGTTTTATCCGAAAATATTGCTGAGCTTTTTAAAGTATCAAATGGGATTCCGCTCGTTGCAGTGGGTGCCTTTTTAGTAGCTTTTGCCTGCTTGGTTTACTACGCGAGCCGTCGAAGTCAAGCAAAGCCACAAGGTGTAAAGCTCGTTATTACACTTGATATCATTTGGGTATTAGTCAGTGTCCTGATTTTGATAACCGATGCCTTTCGTCTGTCGCCTGTTGGGAATCTAGCAGTTAGTCTGGTAGCTATTTGGGTAGCACTCATGGCATATTTGCAGCATCGCTATCTCCGAGAGGGCTCATCAAATACAAAAAAATTAGTTAATACATAAAACATATGAAAACGATAGCAACTGCTCAAAGCGCGCAAACAAGAGATGTGGTATACAATTACATGGAGGCTTTGGCCAATAGAGATTTAACGAAAATCATGAGACTGTTTGCTGAATCGGTGGATTGGTATATTCCCGGTAATTTTAGTCGTGCTAGCTGGTTGGGTAAAAGGAGTGCCAAGTCAGAGATACGTATGTTTTTCGAGGATCTATGGTCGAATACGAAACCACTGACAGCCTCGATTCAGTATCTGTTTGTTGACGATGAAGTAGCGATTGTTGTAGGCGAATTCTCTACGAAAATGCTGCCTACTGATCAGGTCGTTGATTCACTTTTCTCTATTCTGATAAGAGTACAAGAAGGGTTGATAAGTCAATACCGCCTACTGGAAGATAGTTATGCTGTATCAGAGGCGCTTGGTGGCAGTAACTAAAACACTATTCAGCATTATGGGTTATATTATAATAATATGAACAGCTATGGAAAAATCAAGCAAGACAGTATCCTTATCTTTTGATGACTATAAAGATATGGCAGAACCATTGAAAATACCTGCTAATTTTGATTCAAATGCACCTGTGGTGGATCAGGTAATTTATACCTTAGGGTATATGATGGAGGGGACTGTGGAAGACATCGCCAATAAGTTGATCGAGTTCAATCCTTCCTTATCTATTGATGACGCAAAGCAATACAGCAATGATGTTTTGGTAAAACTTCACGAGCTGGCAAAGGTGAACACAATGCATGTAAAAGGTCAATTAAAATACCACTTACATAAGGAGGTTGTGTCTCATAGGGGACAAATAGATCCAGATGAGCTAGAATTGGAGCGATAGGAAACAAAACATCAAAGGAAGCCTACCTAGGAGACTTCCTTTGATGTTTCTTATTTCTCTAAGGTCTTTTCTATTTCCTTACTGAAAGAATAAGGTGCGTCGGTTGGTGCTATACCTCTTTCTTTGTTGGGTGTTTTTTCCATTTGATAGACAATATTCGCTCCACCCTGTAAATCACTGTGTAGAAAATAATTCTTACCATAAGCTTTACCGTTCAATTCAACGCGATTAATGTAGCGGTGATCGCTGCTGTTCCTAGGTGCCTTAATGGTTACTTGCTTACCATTCTCTAAATGCAGTTTAACCACCTTAAATAAAGGTGAGCCAATAACATATTGGTCGGTTCCAGGACATACCGGATAAAATCCGAGCGCTGAGAAGACATACCAAGCGGAAGTCTGACCATTGTCTTCATCTCCACAATAGCCGTCCGGACCAGCGGCATAAAGCTTATCCATAACCTCCCGAGCCCAATACTGTGTTTTCCATGGCTCAGCTGCATAGTTATATAAGTAGATCATATGCTGAATCGGTTGGTTTCCATGAGCATACTGCCCCATATTCATCACTTGCATTTCCCGCATTTCATGTATCATGGAGCGGCTTTTCATACCTTCAGCACCTGGAATAATAAAAACCGAGTCGAGCATTTTGGTAAAAGCGCCATTACCGCCCATTAGGTCAATCAAGCCCTGCGGGTCATGGAAGACCGACCAGCTGTAATGCCAACTATTTCCTTCCGTAAAATCTCGGCTCCAATCAGTGCCCTTAAATGCGCCGGAAAAGCTGCCATCCGCTTTTCGGCCACGCATCAGCTTGTAGTGAATGTCGAACACATTTTTATAATTCATGGCCCTTTTTGCATAGATGGCTATTTCTTTTTGCGGCTTGTTAAGTTTTTTTCCTAAGGTATAGATTGCCCAGTCGTCATACGCATATTCCAGGGTACGGGCAACGTTCTGATTAATGTCTAGATCATTGGGGATATAGCCGTATTGATTGTATTCTTGATAACCTTTACGTCCGGATGCGGAGACTGTGGGGTGCACGTTATTAGCGCCATGTTTTAATGCCTCCCATAGGGTTTCGATGTCATAACCCTTTAGACCTTTAATATAGGCATCTGCTACTACAGAAGCGGAGTTGTTGCCTACCATAATGTCGCGGTGTCCCGGACTGGCCCATTCGGGTAAGAAACCACTCTCTTTATAGGCATTTACCAACCCTTCTTGCATTTTCACATTCATTGAAGGATATAAGAGATTAAGGAATGGAAATAAAGAACGGAAGGTGTCCCAAAATCCGGTATCCGTAAACATATAGCCTGGCAAAACCTTTCCATTGTATGGACTATAATGAACGATTTTCCCTTCGGCGTTTATTTCATAAAAGCTCCTTGGGAAGAGAACCGAACGGTACAGACAAGAGTAAAAAGTACGTAGGTTATTGATGTTTTCATCGGCAATTTCAATCTTACCGAGCGTTTTGTTCCATACCTCTTTTCCCCTTGATGCAAGTTGATCAAAATTGTCGGCACCCAGTTCTTTCAGGTTGATAGCCGCCTGTTCAAAGCTTATGAAAGAGGAAGCAACCCGTGCATGTACTTGTTCGCCTTTAGCGGTAGCAAAACCAATAATAGCCCCGCTATGATCTGCTTGTACTTCCAAAGGTTTCTCTTGAATGCGCTTTTGATCAACCGTTGCCTGATAAGTAAAATCCTTATCGAAAACAATAACGAAATAATTTTTGAAGTTGTCGGGCACTCCGCCACTGTTGCGTGTGGTGTACCCGATTATTTTGCGTTCCTCGGGTATAACCTTAACATAAGAGCCTTTATCAAAAGCGTCGATAGTTACATAGGCGTTTTTCGTTTCAGGGAATGTGAACCGAAACATGGCCGCCCTTTCGGTCGGCGTAATTTCGGTGACCACATCGTGATCCGCTAAATACACCTTATAATAATAAGGCTTTGCGATCTCCGCTTTATGGGAAAACCAACTGGCACGCTCGTCTTCGTCGAATACCGGTTTGTCCGTTAATGGCATCAAGGAGAATTGTCCATAGTCGTTCATCCAAGGACTTGTTGATGAGTCTGTTTAAAACCCTTTATCTTGTCAGCTGTATAGGTGTAAACCCATCCATCGCCCATTTTACCGGTTTGCGGAACCCAAAAGTTCATGCCCCAGGGCAGAGCAATGGCGGGATAGGTATTGCCGGTAGAGAGCTCGAATTTGGATTGCGTACCAACCAATGTGTTCACATATGAAACAGGATCAGTGTTTTCTTGGCCCATAATGAATGTGCGCGTAAAGAGCAGGGCTGTAACAATAAAAGTCGTTTTAAAGTGGGCTTTCAATTTCATTTTTTAGTTTTTTCAGATAGCACAAATAGTAGAGGAAAAGATTAAGGCATGTCAAGACTGATCATGACCGGAAAATGATCTGAAGGTACACGTGCACGATGATCTGTTAACCGCACTTCTTTAGGGAAATTACCCGATTGATAGGCATCTTGCGGATTTTGTAGCATCGAGCGATAAGTGTCGGTCAGAATGCCATATTTATGAACTTTAAAGTCTGTTGTTAAGAAAATGTGATCGATGCGACTGTCCGTTTTACTATTTGGATTGAAGTTATTGAAAGTGCCGTTCGTTACGTATCTGAAAGGAGCCGCCTCAAAAGCATCTTGTAAAATATGAGATTGCTCCAATACTTGATAACTGTCGCTATGCTGATCGACGTTAAAGTCGCCGGTAAGAATGGCGGTGTGATTTCCTGCCAATTCTTTGACCTTACTCAGAATAAGTTTCGCACTTTCCTTTCTGGCAGTCGTACCCACATGATCAAAATGCACGTTAAAAAAGTAGAGCGTTTTCCCATTTGCTTTTACTTGCAGCTTGGCCCAGCTACAAATCCGAGGAAGAACAGCGTCCCAGCCCTTATTAGGATAGTCTGTTTGCGTGGAAAGCCAAAAATCTCCGTGATCTAGCAAATCAAATTTTTCCATATTATAAAATATCGCGGAGTATTCGCCTGCCTGCTTTCCGTCATCACGTCCTACACCGGTATAGTTATAATTAGGTAAGCTGCTTTTCAGGTCTTCCAGTTGATGATATAAGCCTTCCTGTGTGCCAAAGATATCAAATTCATGAAACCGAATTAAGTCGGCGATAATGGGATAACGTTGTTTCCAGCCATCGCCACGTGCAGCATCCTCTTTGTTATTATCATTTCGAATATTATAAGTAGCCACGTAAAAACGTTGTGCAAATAGAGAAGAGGAGAGTAAGCTAAGACAGATTAGCAAAAGCAAGCTTTTTTTCTTTAGTAAATACATTGATCGTTTGTTTTAGTTTTAATAAAGCTAAATTGATTTAGCGTAATCAGTGTTTTAGTTACCGAATTTGAAAATGGAGAAAGACGGGAACGGCTACCTGGTTATACTAAGTCAATGGCTCCTACAAAACTAAGCTTTTTGGCGCGAAAATAAAGTTTACTATGTATTTTTGTCTTTACATGTTGTTTAAGCACAATCGGAATTTTTCAGGCATTGTTTCAGCTTACGTAAACGATCTTTAGCCTGAGTAAGTTTTATTTACCCAGCGCTTTTCGCACTGCCGGCGCTACTTTGGTACCTAACAATTCAATGGTTGTCATCAATTCTTTATGCGGAGGGGCACCCACATCGGCATGTAGCAGAAAGCGGGTCAAGCCAAAAAGTTCCTGGTGATAAAGTATTTTATCCACCACCTGATTGACATCGCCGATAAAAAGGGCACCATCACGGCTTCGGCCACCTTCAAACTGCTCTTTTGTATACGGTGCCCAGCCGCGGTCTTTCCCGATGCGATTCATTTGCTCAGCATATAAAGGGAAATAACGATCGGCTAGCTCTTGACCATGCGTGCCAATCAGTCCATGTGAATGCGTAGCGATCCGCATTTTTGCCGGATCATGACCAGCCTTTATGTATTCCTGTTTATACAATTCAAAAAAAGGTTTAAATTGTATCGGCATGCCACCGATAATGGCGATGATTAATGGCAGTCCTAACCGACCTGCTCTCATGACCGATTGAGGAGTACCTCCAACGGCAACCCAAATATCCAAGCCCTTTCCGGTAGCGCGGGGTAGTACCTGTTGTTCTTCCAAAGGTGCGCGGAATCGGCCTTTCCAAGTAATCACTTCGTTTTTATTAATAGCAAGTAAGAGATCTAATTTTTCCGCAAACAGACCATTGTAATCGCCTAGGTTATATCCAAACAGAGGGAAGGATTCGGTGAAACTACCTCGTCCGACTGTAATTTCGGCCCGACCGTTTGATATCAAATCCACACTGGAAAAATTCTGATAGGTGCGGACAGGATCCGTTGAACTGAGTACCGTTACCGAACTGGTCAGTTTAATCTGTTTAGTCATACCAGCTGCCGCAGCCAGTATAATCTCCGGACTGGAAACAGCGAAATCAGGGCGGTGGTGCTCGCCAATGCCGAAAACATCTAGTCCGACTTCATCTGCCAATTTTATTTCTTCCAGTATTTCTTTAATCCGCTCCTGAGCGGATTGAAAGGTCTTTGTATCGTGATTATACGATAAATCGCCAAACATGCTTAAACCTAATTCCATAGTAATTTTTCGTAATTTCCTAAAAGTAATCGCCTTAAGGGTACCCTTTGTAAGGTATTGCCGTCATTAAGGGCTTTACTGTTAATTGTAATCAAAGGTAAGAACTCGTTTATTGTCTGTTCTTGATGTAGGATAATAAGTTTATAGATTCTTGCAAAAATGATTGGGTCTTAACGACTGAATCTATAATTTTACAGCCTATGTGGATAAAAAAAATAATTCTTACAGCCTTATATTGTTTTTACCTGTTCGGTTCCGGAAGCGCGCAAGAGCGTCCCAATATTATTCTTGTATTGGCCGATGATATGGGGTACTCCGATTTAGGTTGTTATGGTAGCCCTAGCATATCGACCCCTTTTTTGGATTCAATGGCTGCTAATGGGGTTCGTGCTACCGATTTCATGGTGACGAGTCCTTCCTGTACGCCTTCACGTGCATCCTTATTGACCGGACGTTATGCTTCTCGTTATAATCTTCCGGATCCGATAGGCCCTGGATCAACATTAGGGCTGCCGGACGAAGAAATAACCATTGCCGAAATGTTAAAAGAAGTGGGGTATCGCACCGCTTTAGTAGGAAAATGGCACCTAGGAGATAAGCATGATTTCAACTATCCAACGGGGCAGGGCTTTGATTCATTTTTTGGCATGTTGTATAGCCATGATTATCGCGATCCCTACGTGAAAACAGATACGACAATTAAAATTTTTCGAAACCGAAAGCCTGCGATACAAGGTCCCGCCGATTCTAATTTAAGTCGGATTTACAGCGAAGAAGTTATCCGTTTTATTAAAGAACAAAGGAAAGATCAACCCTTTTTTCTATACTACGCCCATAATATGCCTCACTTACCGGTCGCTTTAGCTGCCGAAGCCGATCGGATGAAAGCGTTGCACTTTGGAGGAGCCTTGGGTGCTGTTGTAGAAGATTTGGATAAGCAGCTGGCTTTGATGTGGAAAACATTGGAAGAGCAAGGATTGGCCGATAATACCATGTTGATTTTTTCCAGTGATAACGGACCATGGATTGAGTATCCTATTAGAATGAGTGGCGACGGTGTTACAAAAAATTGGCATGTGGGCACTGCGGGCATGTTCAAGGGGTCTAAAGCACAGACTTATGAGGGCGGGGTACGTGTGCCGTTTATTGTTTACTGGAAAGGACGCACACCAAAAGGAGCCGTACTGCGAAGTGCGATTAGCAACGTAGATGTATTACCTACTTTAGCTGAATTGACGGATGCCTCATTACCTAAAGCACGCGAATTGGATGGGCAATCAATCGCCCCATTGCTCATGGGAAAAGCTAAAGATCTGGATTTTGAACACCGTCCTATTTACTTGGTTAATCATGGCAACGTGGAAGCAGTAAGAAGTGGTAGTTGGAAATATCGGGAGTTGCCAGCTGGCATAAATAATAATTCAGGAAAAGCTTATCCTGCAGCCAAAGAACTTTTTAATGTTTCCTATGACCCGAGTGAGCGAACCAATGTTATCGACGAATTCCCTGAAAAAGCAAAAGAGCTAAAAAAGTTGTTTGATGCTTTCAACGCAACATCCAAATAGAAATTAAGTAGCGCGCCGGTAGCAGAAGAAGGGGCTGTCTTCTGTGTTGGAAAACAGGCCCCTATATTCAGGTACGATTTTCTTTTCTAGCAATAGGTAGTGTAGGGTCAATAGAAATATTACTTCGCGTATTTACTTTCGAAATCGTTCGAAGCTTTGTTGACGTCATTGGCAGCGGTTTCGAAGGCGTTATTAATATTTTCTAGCAATTGTTGTTCGGTTTGAGGGTCTTCTTTTTTATTGGCGCGTATATCAATTAGCTTCGGATAATCGTCGGTTACAATTTTTTGATAAGCTTTCAAGCCGCTTAATATCCCTTTTTGAAGCACTTCGTCACCATTAAAATCGCCCGCTTTTTCTACTTTTGCAATCTGCTCACTTAAACTTGTTTCCCAAGCTTTTCTTACCTCTGATGCTTTGCTGTAATCGGCAGCAGTCATGGCAGCGTTCATGTCGTTAATATGCTTTTCGTTGTCATTAATTACGGTCATTAATTCATTGTTATACGCCGCAGGATCTTTTGGTTGACTGCAATTATAAGCGGTCAGTAAACATAAGATCATAGATAAACCGATAAATACTTTTTTCATGGAAATTCTTTTAAGATAAATACTTTTTTAGAGCAAAGATAATTTCGCATTTAGTACGTGTAAATCGCTGTTTTTAGGGGTTTTTAAGGAAGCAATGAGCTTAAAGCGAGATGGTCAGCTTGTTGCTATTCTTCTCTCAGACCAGCGACCGAATTTTATCGAAGATCTTTTAACTGCTTTAATACTTCATCCACTGTTTGTGAAATGGTTACTTTATTTCCATTGACTAAGTTTAGTATGGTTTGTTGTGTGGGTGTGGGGTTTTCTAAGGGATAAAACGAAAAAATCTGATCAATATGTATCCATTCAGTCAATCCTGTTGGATGCATTATTTTGATAAATCTTGTCATATGCGAAAAAACGATGTTTGAATGCAGGAAAAAATAAAGATATGAAATTTTATTTAGCTAATGTGAGAATCTGGCGATGTTTCGGTGTTTTCATGGTTTTTTGTTTGCTTGTTTTTATCGAAAAGAAGTGTAGTTGGCGATAAATAGTTTTTTTTCTCTGTTATTGAAGTGATTTTGTGTTTCTCGCAACGTTAGTTCTAAGTAAATACTTGACAGACTGCTGCTGTTGTGATATACGTAATTTTTTGATTGTCCGATGAGAAAAATATGCTTCTTATTTCCGGGAGGAAATAAGAGATTGCTGAATATTGCAATGTAAAGAGCACGCAATTTCGGAAAATCCATTATGTGTAATATTTTCTGCTATAAAACTCTTCGAATAAAGGACTAACCACTATATTTATATTTTACAATTTTCTCTTCTTAATGGAGAGATAAAATCATTTTAAAGCTGAGGAGCTTACTTCATATGGAATATATTATAGCCGTGGATATTGGAACTACGAGTACAAAGGCTTTGGCTTTTAATTTACAAGGGCAGGTGATAACCGAACACCGCATGTCCTATCCGGTTATTTCTCCTTTACCCACTTATAGTGAACAAGATCCCGAAGTCCTGTTCGAAGCCGTCATCAACTGTATCGCCGCAGTGCGTCAAGTTATGAATGGAAATCAGGCAGCGACGGCATTACGCGGTATCAGTTTCAGTAGTGCGATGCATGGCCTTATGGCCGTAGACTCAGCGGGAAGGCCGCTAACCAATTGTATTATCTGGGCGGACACCAGGAGTGAAGCATTTGCGACGCAATTAAAGGGCACATCTTTAGGCCACGATATATATTTGAAGACAGGTACACCTATTCATCCCATGTCGCCACTTTGCAAGCTTGGGTGGATGAAAGAAAACCAGGTTGATATTTTTAAGGCGGCATATAAATTTATCTCTATTAAGGAATACGTATTCTTTAAATTATTTGGAACCTATATCGTTGACGTATCCATAGCTTCTGCCACGGGATTATTGGAAACGGCTAAGCAGCAATGGTATAATCCTGCATTGTCGTTACTAGATCTTTCTGCCGAGCGTTTATCTTCATTAGTGCCGATTACGCATATTTCAAGAGGCCTAAACGCGCACTATGCCGATTTTATGAGGCTTCCGATCGATACTCCCTTTATTGTAGGTGGAAGTGATGGCTGTTTAGCCAATATAGGTGCACAAGCCATGGATGCAGGCGTTGCCTCTGTTACGATTGGAACCAGTGGGGCTATACGCGTGGTATCAGACAAACCGGCACGGGATGAAAAGGAACGGATTTTCAGCTACGTAATATCACCTGAAACCTATGTGCTGGGTGGGGCAGTGAATAACGGCGCCAATATTCTGCAGTGGTATCAGGAAGGTTTTGTGTCTTCAAATGGACAAGCGTTGGAGGAAACAATTCCCTTATTGACTCAACAAGCCGCTGCGATAAGCCCCGGATCCAATGGTTTGGTTTTCCTGCCTTATTTGACAGGCGAACGTGCTCCCCATTGGGACGCAAATGCAAAAGGCGTCTTCTTTGGTGTTCAAAAGCATCATAAACAAGCCCATTTTATTAGAGCCATGATGGAAGGTGTACTCTTTGGCTTGTACAGTGTGGCGCGGGCTTTGGAGGAGGCCTCCGGTTCTTTCCGTTGCATTTTCGTGAGCGGCGGTTTTGCCCGATCAAGTGATTGGGTACAAATGCTTGCAGATATATTCAACAAACAAGTATTTGTTCGAAAGACCATTGAAAGTTCAGCGATGGGAGCGACCATTGTTGGTATGAATGCATTACAATTAATCGATGGCTTTTCTATTTATAATGATCAAGATGTAACCATTTCTTCTTTTTTGCCAAAACAAGCGGACCATGAGGCTTATATGAATAATTTTAAAATTTTCGAGCGATTGTATATCAAATTAAAAGACGAATTTTAACGTAGTTCAGTATACTTGCGAGATAAGGAGCATTTAGTTAATTTTGCTCTCAATTAAAATTATAACCGATGAGGCTAATTTTTTCCGTTAGAATTGTTATGTATAGAGATAGGGCTTAATAAGAGCACTTCTTTAACACTTATCTTATTTCAGGACATCTCCTGGAACATTACTTTTATTTTAGATTCTGTTTAACATCCTTGAGTTCAATAGGTTCTTGAGGTATTAATCATTTTTTTATGGAAATCTCTTGGAAAAGAAAGTTTCTCGTTATCTGGACGGGTCAATTTATATCCTTATTAAGTAGTTCAGCAGTTAATTTTGCGGTTATCATTTGGTTGAGCATAGAAACGGGCTCCGCAGAGGTGTTAGCTTATGCGGCTATTGCCGGTCTTTTGCCACAAGCTCTTATAGGGCCCTTTGCCGGTGTCTTCATCGATCGGTGGGACCGAAAAAAGACGATGATTTTTGCAGACGGCTTTATAAGCATTTGCACCATCGCTATGTCCTTACTTTTTTATGCAGGTCATTTTGAGTTAATATATATCTATTTGTTGTTGGGACTCCGCTCGGCTGGGTCTGCTTTTCATATGCCAGCCATGCAAGCGTCTGTGCCTTTGTTGGCACCTGAATCGCAGCTATTACGTATAGCGGGTATTAATCAAATTATCCAATCTGTTTCCAATATTGCGGGACCCGCATTGGGCGCATTTGCCATCGGTCTTTTAGATATTGGTCATGTTCTTTTACTCGATGTTGTTGGCGCTTTTATTGCAATTTTGTCGTTACTGTTTATACGTATTCCAAATCCAGCTCAACAAATATTAGATAAAGCAAGTATTGAACAAGTAGGACGGGATATCGTGATTGGGGTCCGTGCCGTTACAAAGAATAGAGGACTATCTTATTTGTTTCTTTTTTCCATTTTAGCCACGTTTTGCATTATGCCGGTAGCCGTCCTTTTTCCGTTGTTGACATTACAGCATTTTGGAGGTGGCAAATTTGAAATGAGCTTAATTGAAGTCGTATGGGGAATAGGAATGTTAGTGGGAGGCGGGTTATTAGGGGTTTTTAAACCCAATGCCAGTAAAGTTATTTTAATTAACTACATGCACATACTGTTGGGCCTTTCTTTAGCTATTTCCGGTATGTTACCGATGAACGGTTTTATTTTCTTTGCAATTTTAACCGCCATTGGCGGTGTCGCCGCCTCTATTTATAACGCGAGTTTTACGACGATTATTCAAGAGGAAATTGATCCCGCTATGATGGGAAGGGTATTTTCCATGTTCTATAGTATTGCGATATTACCCTCCGTCATCGGTTTGTTGAGCACGGGGTTTATAGCTGATTATATTGGAATCGGCCGCACGTTTTTTATATTAGGCGGAGCAATTGTATTAATAGGTTTGATTTCTTTTACGGTATCTCCGTTGATGGCACTTGGACGCCGGAAAGAACGATCGGAAGTTGAACAGGATGAAATAAATTAACAAATTTAAAAAAAGTATGGCTAAGGTAGTAATCTACATAGGAAGTCTTTTGGTAGTTATAGGCTGTATTATGTACTTTACCAATTCTAATCTGAATTGGTTCGGAAAGCTCCCTGGGGATATTCGCATAGAAAAACCGGGATTCACTTTTTTTATGCCCATTACCAGCATGGTCATCTTATCTGTTTTTATAAGTTTGTTGATTTGGATGTATCGGAAATTTTTGGAATAACCGATACATCGAATGCAGCTGCCTAACTTTTTTCTGCCTATCGGAATAGGTATATTTCCTTGGACTGACTTGAGAATTTGCTAAAAGGCTTCGTTCAGTCCGAGGAAAAAACCACGGGCGCCATATCGACCAAAAGCATAATCGAGGCAAAGATTGGTGCGGGTCGCTTTGTTGAAGAGTACACGAAGTCCTGCTCCTCCCCCTGGTTGCCAACGCTGGAATAGCTTAGTGCCTAGATCGTCATTCGCAGTTTGTACATGGAAAAAAGTAACACCACTCAGGAACTTGTTTCGTGTAATGGGGAAACGATATTCAACTTCCGAATAAAAATACAATGGACCCTTAAAATATGAAACGGTATAACCCCGGCCACTCCGGAAACTTGGGTCTTTACCTGTACCAGGTAGCTCCAAATAAGGTAGGGCTCCACTGACGAGATAAGAGCCCCAATTCCAGAATGCGATAACATGTTCAGGGTTGCGTTTCGACAAGCTCCAATATTTGCGAAAATCGGTCGTAATCTGTACAGCACTTTGGCTACTTCCTATCCATGTTTGATTAACGCGGATGCCAACGTCGGAATAAATACCTTTATACGCACGATTTTGATTATCGCGGGTAGTATATTGTACATTGAACAGGAAGCCATTCGCCATATAGTCTTCTTGCTTAAAACCATATCGCTCGTTATAGATATGATAAGGAGTAAGTCCCTGATCTATTTGTCTGTCTACAATTTTCCTACGGATATCAAAAGATACACCTGCTCCGAGAAATAGGTTTTCCTGAATCTGTTTGTAGATTTTTTCTCGGAAGTTATAGTATTGTGCATGTTGCGTATAGCCTCTACGTTCGGGATTGGTCAATACCCGGTCTTCGTCAGTGTCACCGCCCGCGTGCCCAATTCCAATCCCAAAGTCGGGTGATACGGTTCTTGCAGCTACTAAGCTTCCTTGTAAATTCCATTTATTCCCGGGTGTGTAAACGTTATGACTTAAGTAAAAGTAATGATGCCTTTTGTAGTAATCGAAGCTGAAGTAGCAGCAACCGACATCAACGTGTTGGGGTCGTTTCCTAAAACTTTTCCTGCCACTGCCTTAATTCCAATCTGGGCTCCAATACTTGGATTGTAAGCTATATTAGGCATAGGGGTAATACCTGATTTCTTCTTAAGCGAATCAGGTTTTCTCTTAGGATGGATAATGTTCCTTATTAAATCACTGATATCATATTGATAAAAAGTTGAATCAGCTTTCTGCTTAGGTTCATCTATTCTCACTGCAGTTGTATCTTGTCCGTAGCTAAATACATATACATTTAACAAACAGAACATGCTTAGCCATGTCTTTAAGTGTTTTTTAAACGTTTGGTGCTTACGAAGAAGCGACTTCCGGGAATTAAACGAGCTGTTAAATTTCAAAATATTCTTCTTTGTTTTAAACATGTTCAGAACGAACGTAAACAATTTTCAATCCAAAAATTTCAATTGCTTTTCGCCCGAGCAATATCCATAACACGAAATGATTATTTTATGTTTAGATGATTCGTGTAATATTTCTATCGATAAAGCAACATTGGTAAAATAAACATTTCGTTTTCTTACAATTTTGAATGGTTCATCAAGCCGAATTTTGCGATATAAATATAACGTTATGACAAGCAAAGCATCTATTTTAATAGTCGGCGCAACGGGCGCGGTAGGCACACAATTAACCGCTTATTTAGCTGAAAAAAATGTCTCATTTAAAGCGCTAACAAGGGAAGGCGCAAAACAAACAAGCTTAATTCAATATAAAGGGGCGGAGATTGTTCACGGAGATCTTGCCAATATGAATAGTCTCAAAAAAGCATTAGAAGGGATAAAAAAAGTATTTCTGCTAACAGATTCCTCTGAACAGGCCGAATTCTTGCAGTTAAATTTAGTGAAAGCGGCGAAAGAGGAAGGTGTTGAACACTTGGTTAAATTGTCCCAATTTGCAGCAGATCCGGTTTCCCCTGTGCGTTTTTTAAGATATCATGCTGTGGTTGAGCAGAAAATAGCGGCCAGTGGCATACCTTATACTTTTTTACGACCTAATTTATATATGCAGGGGCTA
The DNA here is from genome assembly GCF_030372825.1 of Olivibacter sp. 47. Taxonomy (NCBI): domain Bacteria; kingdom Pseudomonadati; phylum Bacteroidota; class Sphingobacteriia; order Sphingobacteriales; family Sphingobacteriaceae; genus Olivibacter; species Olivibacter sp. 47. The sequence continues at coordinate 719,981 of NZ_JAUCNR010000001.1, read as the reverse complement.
TTAGGTTTTAGAAAGCTTATTTCCGAACAAGGATTGTTTTTTGCGCCCATTGGCAATGCTCGTATAAGTTTAATTGATATCCGCGATATTGCTAGGGTGGCTGGCGAAGTGCTGACTGGTAAAGGACACGAAAATCGGATTTACGATCTTACAGGCCCAGAGGCAATCACGCATGAGGAAATAGCTGCTTGTTTTTCAGAAGAATTGGGTCGGCCCATCCGATTTATAAATGTAGGACCCGATGAAATGTATCAAGAGCTAATTCGCTTCGGGTTTCCTCAATGGCAGGCGGCGGGGCTAATAGAAGATTATGCTCATTACGCTAGGGGAGAGGCCGCAGGAGTAAGTGCTGCGGTAAAAACAATAACAGGCAGATCGCCCCGGAATTTTCGAACTTTTGCTCAAGATTACGCTTCTTTTTTCTAATGCGTACTTTCTAACGCCTAGTCGCGAAATCTTTAGCAAATAAAGACTTCGCGGCTAAGCGTACATCTACAAGTTTAGATGTATTCAAAATCTGCTGTTTTAGGGAAGTTTTCCATACCTTCAAGTACGATTGGAGGGACAGGGCGTGCTAATTTTCGTTTGATGGTATCCATCCAACTTCCTTCCACTTTAAGAAGGGCGTGTAATGTATCCGTTTCCGCTATAAAGCTGTGTTGAATTACCCAAAAAGAAGCGTCGCGTTTCATTTTCAGAACTTTTGTGTCAATATATATACGGGAAGATAATCGGATTTCCCGTTTAAATACGCACTCCTCTTTAAATAGTACCGGCCCAAAATGTTGATCGATCATAACAGCAGCATTTATGCCGTAACGATCTAAAATTGCAATTCTTTCCTGGGCTGCAAGGTCATAATAAACACTATGTCTCAAATGAAAATTAGGATCGAGATCTGCCCACCTTAAATTTAAAAATTCCATTGTCCTCTAATTTATTTCCAACTATTATTTGATCGGTCGATGTCCGGAATTTTATGCTCGGGATCTAATTCAACACTTATTATTTTTGATTGCGTGCTCACATTAAACGTAGCATCAGCTCCCCGTTGCCAAATTTCTACAGGAACGGTGAAATTGTGAACTGTACCATTACTTTCTTTAATGCGTGCCAAAATAGGCATAGCCATTTGTTGTTTGTTTTCCACCGTGATAATTACTCCGTTTTTTGGTTCTCCATTTACATAGCTCACCCCTTTAATGGCTTGATCTAACTGCCAATTATTATAATACCAAGCCCTCCAAAACCAGGATAGGTCTTCTCCTGCACCGTTTTCTATCGAACGGAAGAAGTCTGCCGGTTGTGGATGTTTATAAGCCCAATTATGAATATATTGTCGGAATGCGTAGTCGAATCTTTCCGGTCCGAGAATGACATCCCTAAGTAAAACCAAACCAAAAGCAGATTTGAAATAGGCGAGAGGATGCACATATTTACGATCCATGGCGTCGGGAGGCGTCATTAGCGTATTAGCTTCTCCGCTTTCCGCAATCACTTTAACAATTTCATCCGCCGGATGTCCACCTCCCGGTGCATACTCACCGTCTCTTTTGGGAGCAAATTCCCCATCATTAAATTCTTCCTGCGCCAAAATATTAAGAAAAGTATTGAATCCTTCATCCATAAAAGGATAACGACGCTCATTAGATCCTACGATCATTGGAAACAAGTATGTCCTATTTCGTGTGATGCCAAAAGATACATGATATAGGGTTTCGCTTGATAACCATTAAAAGCCATGCCGGGAAACTCCATGCCGCCAACAGGCCCAGCGACGCTGGTAGCTACCGGATATGGAAATGCAAACCATTTTTTTGAATAGTGTTCCACTGAAGCTTTGATCATTTCCGTTGACCTTGGCCAAGCAATCGAGTCGGTTGTAGATTCAATAGGATATACCGACTGTGCCAAGGCTGTTTTACCATCCGGTAGATTAATGCGCGCTGCGTCCCAAATAAAAGCAGAGGATAACGCCCAGGCTACGTCGCGCGTATTTTTCATATTAAAATGCCAGGTTACCGTGCCACGTTTGTTTTTTGTTAAGCCTTCTTTTAATTCTGATGCTGAGCGTATCATGACCGTTGCGTCCGATTCTTGAGCTTTGGCAAGCCGGGCTAATGTTTTCTCTGTTAAAACTTCTTCTTTATTGATTAGATCGCCTGTAGCAACGACCAAGGCACCGGCGGGTGCGGTTATCGAAAAATCAATATTTCCATAATCGAGATACATTTCTCCGCTACCCATAAAAGGTAGCGTATTCCAGCCATAATAATCATCATAGACACATAAGCGCGGATACCAATAAGAAAATTCAAAAATCTTACCGTTTTTAGTATCTAGATAGCCGGAACGCCCTCCACCGCCCTGTTTCTGTAAAGTATAAGCATATTTGATGGAAAGCTTGAGTTGTTCACCCGACTTTAGTGGGTGAGCTGCCAGTCGGATCTGCATGCGGGTGTCTTCAATTAGATAACTTGCATCTACCCATTCCCCGTTCCTTTCTATTTTAACCGAGCTGATTAGATAGCCTTTACGCGCATCTACAGCTGCGATCGGTGCTTGTATTCGATTCCCTCGTGTACTAGCCAAGGTATTGTTTTGGTCCAGCTGAAGCCAAAGTTGGTCTAGTTTATCTGGGCTGTTATTCTGATAGCGGATTTCCACTATTCCCTCCAAATTATAGTTAAGTGTGTCAAAAGATGCCTGTATACGGTAATCTGCCTGATTTTGCCAATATTTAGGGCCAGGTTTGCCACTGGCACTTCTGTATTCGTCTCCTTTATAGGTATAGAAGTCCGGTGCAAAGATTTTTTCGGGATAAAATTGAGCAAAGGCGTCTATCACGCTAAACTCCATCGCTATAAATAATGAGAAAAAAAGCGTTAAGATTTTTGTGGTTTTCATTGAAGAACGAATGTAAAGGATGGAAAATTCTATTAAATTGCTGTTGTCCGGGATTTGCCAGTGTAAAAATAGCTAATCTGGCGGACGTTTATTTAAGATAAATGCTGTTTCGTTCTGAAACCAATTAAAAATCGTCTTTATCTCTCTTCTTTTGATGCGAGCCTGGCCGAAATATTAAACGTAGGGTAGGATCATTGGTAATAAAAGACCACATCCAGCTGAATATCAGCTTCATCTTATTTCTAAACCCTATTAAGGGGATTATATGGATAAATAACCAAAGCACCCAGGCAAAAAATCCTTTAAAAGAAAACTTTGGAAGATCAGCTACTGCTTTGTATTTGGAAATGATGGCCATGCTTCCCTTATCTTTATAGTGAAAAGATTTTTGTTCTTGACCGCTAACTGCCCGGGATAAATTCTTTGCCAGTAATTTTCCCTGTTGTATAGCCACTTGAGCAAGCTGTGGGTGGCCCTCAGGAAAATGGGGGTCCGTTGTTTGATAGCATATATCGCCAATGGCAAAAATATTGGCAGTATCTACTACTTTATTAAAAGCGTCGACTATAATCCGCCGTCCCCGGGTTATAACCTGCGATGGTAATCCGGGAACTTCTCGTGCTATAACTCCCGTAGCCCAGATAAGCGCTTCCGTCTCAATTGTCCTTCCATTCGACAAGATGACACGCCCATTGAGGTAATCCTTTACTGCCGCATTTAAAATCACATTAACACCTAACTTGGTTAAAACTTTCTCCGCTTCTTGTTGGGCAGTTTTACTCATAGGGCCCAGTAATACAGGCCCGGAATTGACAAGGTAAATATGCGATCTAAAATCTTTGATCTCAGGATATTCTTTTGCCGCTATATAACCGCCTAATTCAGCCAACATTCCCGCAAACTCAACACCGGTAGGCCCACCTCCCGCCACAACAATATTAAGTAAGCCATCTCGCCGAGCGGTGTCCTGCATTCTGACTACTTTCTCCATATTTAAGAGAATATGGTTGCGTAAATGAAGGGCTTCGTCTATTGTTTTCATGGGTAGCGAGTCGTTTTTTACCGACTCCATGCCGAAATAGTTTGTCTCTGTACCTAATGCGAGAACAAGGTAATCATATGATAAAGTTCCTGTATCTGTATCGATTGTGTTTTCCGATACATTCACTTGAATTAAACTACCCATGTGAAAACGCAAATTATCTTTTTTCTGAAACATTCGGCGAAAGGGGTAGCTAATATTGGACGGTTCAATAAATGCGGAAGCGACTTGATAGAGGAGCGGAGGGAAAAAGTGATAATTATTTTTATCCACCAAAGTGATTTCGAATCTTTTATCCGATTCGATGGATTTTATGAAATTAATGCCGGCAAATCCACCGCCAACAACTACTATTTTCATATATGTTATTGTTTTTTGTTTTAACAATACCAGGTCCTGAATCCTAGGTTAATTTTTTGAATTTCTGATCCAGCACGTGCAGGTCACCTATTTAACTGGTACAAAGTACATATTGTTTGGCATAGAAAAGAATCGTCTTCGGCTCTTATTCGTAATTATTAAGTTGTAATGACTAATTTAGGTAACAGGAAGGAATACATTTTTACGGATAAACATGAAACTACAAGCTTTATCGCACGGTGTCTTTATAAGTGGCTAAGAATAGCTATAACAATATCATGGTTTTTTAGGATGTTTTCTTTTCAGGCAGCTCATTATATTTGAACCAGTCTTGGAGTTAGTGAGAACTATTGAAAAGAAATATCTTATGAAAAAGAGATTGTTGATTTTTGTTTTTTTTACGATTGGCGTCATCCCAATTACTAACAGCCAACAAAAAGAAAAAGATATAAGGCAAGGACCGTTGGCAATTGAAGGTTGGTTTTTTAGAGCGATTAGCGGCTATCCGGTGTCCATTACCTTTGAACCCCTTGTGCTATTTAAAAACGGCGATTATTTTGAGGTAGGTGAAGAGCCGCTCGATGAAGTGGAGATTGGTACTTCCAAACAGCAAAAGCCGAAAGCTTGGGGCAAGTGGCAATTAAAGAACGGTGTCTATTACCTCACTAATTATAAAGGAAAAACTGTTGACTACAAATTAGGCTCAGGAAATTGGTTCCCAGCTTATGCATATCATAAGAGCCTACCATTAAAAAACGTATATAAGCGGACGAGCGGCGGAGACTATGGCAACGGTACCCATGCACTGATCATTAATAAGATTAGCTTTCTAGATAATCAGTACTTCGAAGAAGGAACTAATTCAGGCATCAGTACACCGAGCTCCGCTGCCTGGAAAAAAGTAAAAATGCCGGCACTTATACTATTGATGAACATACGTTGACTCTTCGTTATAATGACGGTCGGGAAGTACGTCGCTCGTTTGCAGTAGGTGCTTCAGGTAGTCCGGCAAGGCCTTCTATGAATATGTTATTTATTGGGGGAGATGCCTTTGTTGATGCTGATTAAAGTTACTGTATTTAACAATAAGAAAAGTGCCGCTAACTAGTAATTACTTTATGCTTAAATAACTCGCTTTCCTCCATAAGTAATGCTTCTTCCAGCGTAAAAAAAGCATCTTGCTGATAATCGGGAAGCGCTGTTAAACGTTGGAATTCATCAACATCCACTCCGATGGGTATAAATACATAAGATTGCTGATGATGCTGTCCGGGCGCGAAAAGAACGGTGAAGCCGTCCTCCTTTAATTTATTCAGTAACTCGTGTGTTAATGCTTGCTCCATGCTGCAAACATACTTAAATTAAAATACAATTGCCTCGCCGATATAAACCCTTTGATAGCGCTTCGCTGTTTTATAAAGAAGCAATACGTTCAAATATACGCGCGACAATTTCTGCGCCCGGGTCCGGTACACTTTTTAATACAGCTTCGGACAGATATGCGGAGCGGCCGAATTTGGTCTTGGTTATATTCTTTGTTCCATCGGCACCTTTTCGAGCTTGCTTCGCTACTTCCTGAAGATCCTTTTGTTGAGCCAATGCTTCAAAAGCGGGTTGCAGTGCATCCACCATGGTGCGATCACCTACTTGAGCCCCGCCGTATGTGTTCATTTTCTTTAATCCTTGCAGAAGCGCTTGCCCCATGTCTTGTAAGGTTGAAAATTCATTTCCGGCGGCGGTAAACAGGATGGATAAAAGAACACCACTGGAACCACCGGTTTCCCTTGATAAGATACGACCTATACTTGACAATAATTTTTCAGGCTCATTTAAAGGTAGTGCATGAATGGACGATAACAAGCGCCGTCCGGCAATTGCAAAAGTAGAGCCCGCATCCCCATCGCCAACTTGTATATCCAATTTATTGATTTCCGCTTCCGACAAAATCAAAAGTTCAGCAATGCATTCTATAAATTGTTGTACACGACTATTGCTTGATGCTTCGTACGGAATGGTTTTAGGAAGCATCGGGTGTGGTACAACGTTCGGTTTCGAAAACGTCTGTATTTGCCAAGTAGCGAGATTAACAGGTGCTATTAACGCCCTTTCAAGGTCGTTATTTAACGCGAGCAGCGAAACGGAGAAGCCGCTCATGTTAATAGACGACATCAGTGCCGCCGGGCCAACAACATATTCAACCTTATCGGCCAAATGTGTTTTACGAAAACTATTGAGCAATAAGTTCATTTCTATTGGACTTACACTTCCCATGTTGTTGAAAATCATGGCGTATTTTCCGTTCTCTTCAGGTAAGTGCTGTGCTAATTTGTCGACCACCAGCTCCATGAGCTTATCAGCTTGTGCGTAAGGAATAACTTCTATTCCGGGTTCTCCATGTATACCCAAGCCTAGTTCAACTTCATTGTCATTTAATCGCATGGTAGGTTCTTGCCCTAAATGTTGACATTCGGTAAGTGATAGCCCGATGGATATCGTGTTATCAATCACATGGTGTGCTGCCTCTACAATTTCCTGCAGCGACTTGCCTTCCTCGGCTAGATACCCTGCTATTTTATGAACGAATAATGTCCCCGCCAGACCTCTTCTTTTTACATCGGTGCCAAGTGCAATATCATCATCAACGGTTACAATCTCGACCTGAAGACCAAGTGCTCGTGCTTGTTCCGCAGCTAGGCCGAAATTGAGCCGATCGCCTGTATAATTCTTTATAATAAGTAGACACCCTTTAGAACCAGCCGTAGCTAAGATGGCTGATAAAACGGCATCAACGGATGGAGAGGCAAATATGTCTCCGCAAACGGCGGCTGTTAGCATCCCTTTTCCTACAAAGCCGGCGTGGGCAGGTTCATGCCCGGATCCGCCACCGGAGATGACTGCAACTTTTGACTTGTCCCAATCTTTGCGTAGTACAACACGTACTTCTGGGAAACTATCCAATTTAACCAAATTAGGATTAGTTAAGAGTCCGTCTATCGCTTCATTTACGATTTGATCCACTTTATTGATAAAGAATTTCATGATCGATTTTTTTGGCAAGTTAATGAAGAATTTCTCTTAGATGTTCATTTATTGGTAAGATTGTAAAACTGAAGAAGTTTTATGCGTTATTTTTCGTTTTCGAAAAAAAATACTACAAAAAACGCATAATCCAAAGATTTCTTTTTAAATTGGCCTTACCATTATAAACGTATTAAATCAAGGGATTAGTTTTTTATAGCTGTTCGCTTTTCGATGTATGAAGAGTTTGAACTTCATGTTTATTTAAGTTGTTTGCCACCTAATTAACTAAACAAAATGATATGAAAAAATTAAGACAATTTCTGTTGTTTCTTTTTGTGCTGAGTTCAAGCTATGCCTATGCACAAGAAAAGACCATTCAGGGTAGGGTTATTGATATAAACACGGGAGAAAGTTTATCCGGTGTAACGGTAACCATCAAGGGCACCGAACGGCGAACACAAACCAACGCACAAGGTATTTATGAGCTAGTTGCCACCCGCGGAAGTATCCTTGTGTTTTCTTACATAGGCATGGAACCATTAGAACTTACTGTCGGCGCTGAAACACGTGTTGATGCCCGTTTAAAACCCATCGCCTCCGGATTAGACGAAGTGGTGGTGACTGCTTTAGGTATTCGAAGAGATGAGCGTTCGTTAGGATATACTGCGCAAAAAGTGACAGCTGAAGAGCTCAACTATAATAAGCAACCTAATATGGTAAATGCTTTACAAGGTAAGGTTGCGGGAGTTACCATCAGTAGTACCGGTGGAGCACCCGGGCAGGGAGCAAGGATCCAGATACGGGGTATCAACTCATTGGATCCTGCACGGGATAATCAGCCCTTATTTGTGATCGATGGCGTATTAATGGATAACAGTACATCCGTTCAAGGCGAAGGAGCAGAAGGTAGAGGATTGAGCAATAGAGCGGTTGACGTCAATCCTGATGATATAGAAACCATTAATATCTTACGAGGAGGCGCCGCTACCGCTTTATATGGTTTACGGGGTGCCAATGGCGTGGTCGTTATTACCACGAAGTCAGGTAAGTCCGGTAGTTTGAAAATTGACTATCAAGGAACAGCCGGTTTTGAAAACGTTGCGCGTTTCCCCGAGTTGCAAAACACCTATACGCAGGGGTGGCAAGGAGAGTATGATCCAGCGTCTTTCTGGCCGTCTTGGGGACCAACGGTAGCCGACGCACGCGCTATTGATCCAACGCATCCTGCCCAGTTATATGACCATGTTAAAGATGCGTTTAGGACAGGTTCTCAGTTTAAAAATACGTTGACATTGTCGGGTGGCTCAGAAAAGATTACTTTCCTATCTTCCTTGTCCCAGCTAAATCAAGAAGGGGTATTACCGGCGACAGATTTCAAGAATTACCAGGCCCGATTGAATACGACCTTTAAATTAAGCGAAAAGTTCAATGGCGGTGTCAACATGAGTGTTAATAATTCGGGTGGTTATCGGGGTAATGCCGGTAGGTACATTGAGCAATTAATTTATTGGTCGCCCCGTCATGACGTGAATGACTATTTAGAAGACAATGGCACGATGCGTTCTTACGGAACAACGACCAACCCTCGATACGTAGCCGAAACCAATCGTTTTAAAGATGACGTTTTACGATTTATAGGAAATGTCAACTTCTCCTATAAACCAATTGAGTGGTTAAACCTTTCTTATCGGGCCGGAATAGATACTTATCGTGATAATCGTTTGGGCACGGCCCTAGGGTTTAGAGATTTGGTAGGTGAGCGATTGGTGGAAGAAAACGGAACCGATGCGAATCCCGGGCTAGGTTTCATGCGGGTTTATAATCAAAACTTCCGTTCCATCAATAGCACTTTCATTGCAAGCGCTGATCACCAGTTTTCAGATGATTTCGGTGCGACTTTACGGTTGGGACACGATTTATACGATCGTTATATCAGGCGGGAAAATACAGAGGGATCTAATTTAAGTGTATATGATTGGTTTTCATTACCAAACGCCAAAACAATTCAGGCTGACACTTATGAAGAGAAATACAGGCTCATGGGTATTTTTGGTGAACTTTCCTTTAACTATAAAAACTATCTATATTTAACACTAACCGGTAGAAATGATATCACTTCCTCCTTGGTAAATCCACGGAACTCCTTCTTTTATCCATCTGCCACACTTAGTTATGTGTTCTCTGATCATCTGAAATTGCCTGACGGCATTGATAATGCCAAGTTCCGTTTCTCCTATGCTAGGATCGGTAAGGACGCTGACCCATATTCAACCAGTCGTGGCTTAGCAATCTACCGCGGTCTCCCCACAGGGTATAGTGGGTTTACGCGACCAAACTTATTAGGTGACCCACTGTTGAAGCCGGAATTTACAGACACCTGGGAAACCGGTTTAAGCATGGCTTTCTTACAAAACAGATTAAGTTTCGATTTTAATTATTATCATTCTGTAAGCAAAGATCAAATTATTAAGATTCCGGTATCTTCAAGTATCGGTTATGTGAACGCCGCGGTTAATGCGGGCAGTATGCGCAATCAGGGGATAGAGCTCTCTGTTAATGCAAGACCTGTTCAGTTCGATGATTTCAGTTGGGATACGCGCTTGAATTTTTCAATGAACAGAAATAAAGTTTTATCGCTTCGGGAAGATTTAACGCAAATAGAGGCGGGAAATGAATTTGGTTATTTGAGTTCCAACGTATACATGTGGCTGATCCCCGGAGAAGCCTATGGCGACTTATATGGTCGGGTATTAAGACGTTATTATACACCGGACGAAATAGCGCAAGGTTTGGATCAATCGGATGAAATTGATCCGAACAGACCACTTTTAATAGGGGATAACGGTTTTCCAATACTGGATGCGGTTGCTAATAAGAAGAAGTTAGGAAATGTGCAGCCGGATTGGTTAGGAGGATGGAGCAATACCTTTAATTATAAAGATCTGTCTTTATCCTTTCTTATTGACGCCCGAGTGGGTCAGGAGCGATATAATCAATTAGCGAATTTTTACTCAGCCTTTGGCATGGCCAAGTACACGGAAAATAGAAATGACCATATGGTTTTTGAGGGTGTATTGGCAGACGGCACACCAAATACAAAGGAGGTATGGCTCGGTCAGGGTGTTGACCCTGCCACGGGACTTAATTATGGCGATGGCTATTATAGAATCATCCACCGCGGTGTATCCGAGAACTTTGTAGAAGACGCTTCATGGGTACGCCTTCGTTCGGTTTCGTTAGGATATCGATTTCCACAAAAGTGGTTGCAAAATAGTTTTGTAAAAAGCGTTCAGTTGTCGGTCACCGGAAACAACTTGGCTTTATGGACAGATTACTCGGGTTTCGACCCGGAGAGCACAACAACAAATAGCGGTTCTAATGTGGATGCTTTTGCGGGAATGACTTATCCATCCGTTAGAAGCTTTTTGTTTACTTTAAATGTTGGTTTTTAAACATACGATTATGAAGGCAAAATTTATATATATAGCGCTACTGGGAATTATTTTATGTTCAAGTTGCAAGGATTATTTTGATCTGAACGAAAATCCCAATTTGGTGCAAGATCCACCAATCAATGCCATGTTGACAACAGCGACGCAAAAAGCAGCGTTGAATATGCAACAGTTTGGTCTGATTACAAGCTATTATACGCAATATCTGGCAAATCCCTCAGCTAGTGGGGCAGCTGACACCTATCAAGTAACGGATGATTCAGAAGAATGGAATGACGTTTATTACGCAATGGCCGATCTATATGATATGATCCAAAAGGCCGATTCAACAGATGCGTTTCACCATGCAGGAGCAGGTAGAATATTGATGGCTTATCAGCTAGGTTTGGTAGCCGATGTTTGGGGAAGAGCCCCTTTCTCACAAGCCTTTTATGCTAATGATATATTAACGCCGGCTTATGACAGTGAGGATGCACTGTACAGCGAGTCCCTTCAACTGATTGACCGAGGAATAGCAGACCTACGAAAAACCGGCGTTACAAGCGAATTGGATGAAACCTCGGATTTAATGCACCACGGAGATGTAAGCGCATGGATTAAAACTGCCTACGGATTGAGAGCACGCTTGCTGAATAAGCTGTCCAAAAAGTCGAGCTATGATCCAACGGCTGTTCTCGCCGCATTGGATAGCTCTTATCAATCAACGGATGACGAGTCTAGCATGAATACTTTTCTAGGTATAAATCCATGGGCGCAGATTGCTAGAAATAATGCTAATAATCTATTAGGTGGTTGGTTATCAGATAATTTTGTTAATCATCTGAATGGGGCTACCTATGGTTTCGAAGATCCGCGCATCGCTAAAATTACTGATAAGACTATTAATGGCAACTACGTTGGAACTCGCAATGGTCAGGGCAATGTTGGAGGTCCGAATACAGTCCACGATGAATGTTATATCAGTACCAATTCACCTCTTACCGCAGAAGCAGCTCCGTTGGTTATTATGACTTACGCAGAACTTAAATTTGTTGAAGCAGAGGCTGCATTACGTGTTGGAAACAATAATCGTGCTTACGAGGCTTATTTAGCAGGCATCCAAGCCCATATGGACAAACTGGGCGTGGCTGTTTCTGATAGGGATGCGTACCTGCAAAATAGAACGGTAGCAGTTGGAGCAGCTAACCTAAGTTTGGAACTGATCTTCAAAGAAAAATACGTTGTTACCTATTTGAATCCCGAAGCTTGGAATGATATGCGAAGAAATGACTATCAATATAAAGATTTTAGGTTGCCATTGAACGCTTATCTAAATAATTTTATTAGACGAGTTGCTTATCCCGCTGATGAACGTGGCCGAAATAGTAGTAATGTGCCGGCAGATGAGCCCTTAGATACCCCACTTTGGTGGGATCAACCTTAATAGCTATCGCTTAGTTTTAGAACAATAAAATATGCACCTTAAAAAGAATATTCTTGGTTGTCTTTTTGTTATTGGTTGCTTCTTTTGTAAGTCGCAGGAATTGAGTTTAGAAACACTTACATCCTATCCCTTTCCTTCTTCCTTAGTAACGGGTGGTACGGGAAGTAAAATAGGATTGGCAATCAATGAGCAAGGGAAGCGAAACATATGGGTTGCTGAAGGACCAACTTTTGAATTGCGTCGGTTAACCAACTTCTTAGCAGACGATGGGCAAGAACTGAGTGGTCTTAAAATTTCGAACGATGGGAGATGGGTAGTTTATGTAAAAGGCGGTGATCATGGTGCCTTTGACGAGAGTGAGCCAAGAAATCCTTCATCTCTCCCTATTAAGCCAAAAGTAGAAGTTTGGAGCATACCCTTTGAAGGCGGAGATCCAATATGTTTAGGAGAAGGAGATTATCCCATCATTGCACCGGATAGCAAGGAGGTTTTATTTGAGCAAGATGGACAGCTTTGGACGGTTCCCATTAATGGTGGGCAAGAAGCGAAGCCTTTATTCTTTGCTCGTGGTAAAAATGGCGGGGCCCAATTTTCGCCGGATGGTTCTAAAGTTGTTTTTGTCTCCGATCGGGATGATCATTCACTCATTGGCGTATTTCATGATATAAAAACACCCATTCAATGGTTAGCACCGGATTTTAGTCGGGATTTATCCCCTCGATGGGCGCCTGATGGCACTGCGGTTGTTTTCGTAAGGACAGCAGCCATTGGTGGTGCCTCAGACTCGTTAACGGTACAAAAAGCGAGGCCTTGGACGATTTGGCGCTGCGATTTGGATGATGGTCGCAGTACGAAAATATGGTCTTCTCCCCATAGCCTAAGTGGTTCAGTTCCAACTACAGATGGAGGTTTTAATTTGCATTGGGCGGATAAAGAACGTATTGTGTTTTTATCTTATCATGACGGCTGGCCACATTTATATAGCATTTCATCAGCAGGTGGCGAAGCCTCATTGCTTACACCAGGGAACTTTATGGTGGAGCACGTACATTTAAGTGCTGATAGAAAGTGGCTGCTATTCAGTGCTAATACAGGTGAAAATAACGATGATATCGACCGACGTCACCTGTATCGAGTGTCCGTTAGTCACAGTCAAATGGAAGCGTTAACAAAAGGAACAGGGATTGAGGCTTTTCCACAGCTTACGGGAGATGGCGGGCACGTAGTATTTGTTAAATCAACCGAACAACTAGCTCCGACACCGGCAGTGATGCCATTTCAAGTCAATGCCTCCGTAAAGCTCATTGGAGAAAAGTTAATCCCCCAATCACTTCGTGATGCTTCCTTAATAAAGCCAAAGTCGGTAAGTTGGAAATCGATAGATGGAAAAACCGTATACGGGCAACTGTTTGAGCCTAAGAATAAAGTTAAACGGCATCCGGCCATCCTGTTCATTCACGGCGGTCCGCAACGACAAATGCTAGCAGGATGGCACTATGGTGATTATTATGCCAACACTTATGCCTTGAATCAATACTTGGTGAGCAAGGGTTTCGTTGTATTGGCAGTTAATTACCGTCTGGGTATCGGTTATGGTTTCGAGTTTCACAAACCGGCTAATGCAGGACGATTTGGCGCATCGGAATATCAAGACATCCAATCGGCCGGTGAATGGCTTGCAAAGCGCAAAGATGTAGATGCACAACGCATAGGCGTCTATGGAGGTTCTTATGGTGGATACCTTACTGCCTTGGCCCTCGGCAAAAATGCAGACCTTTTTGCGGCAGGTGTCGATATTCATGGTGTACATAATTACATGGAACGGATTAACCTCCGTGCGACTGAACCGGCGCCTGACTTGGATCTAGCTATGCAGTTAACTAAGGAGTCATCACCCGTTTCGTGGGTTGATCATTGGAAATCGCCTACATTAATTATACACGGTGATGACGATGGCAATGTCGACTTTCACCAAAGTATTGATTTAATTGAGCGTTTAAAGAGGAAATCGATTCACTTGGAAACGATTATGATTCCTGACGAGACACATCATTGGATGCGCTATCATAACCAATTAAAGGTTGACCGCGCAGTCGCTGATTTTTTTGAAAAAACGTTAATAAAAACAGAGAAGTGAAAATTTTTATTTTTAAGATTCAGTATCTGAGATTACAGGTATTCATTTATAGTTTCCTTTGTTTCTTGCTTCCGGCCAGCTTGGTACTTGCGCAGGATTTATCTCTACCCCAAGGCTTTGACAACTATGTGCATCAGGTGCTGAAGACTTTTGATGTGCCGGGGCTAAGCGTCGGTATTGTAAAAGATGGAAAAATCATACTGACTAAAGGCTACGGTGTGAGGAGGTTAGGCGAAGCCGCACCTGTGACAGAAGAAACACTTTTTAGTATTGCTTCCAATAGTAAAGCCTTTACGGCAACGGCTCTAGCCTTATTGGTAGAGGAGGGAAAGTTAAAATGGGAAGATCGAGTAATCAAGTACTTGCCCTGGTTTCAACTGAATGATGCTTATGTTACAAGTCATTTAACGATACGTGATCTATTGGTGCACCACAGCGGATTACCCGCATATGCCAATGATTTGTTGTTGTTTCCACCCTCTACCTTTAGTCGACAAGAATTATTACGGAAGTTGGCGGACGTACCCCTTCAACATGACTTTCGGTCTGTATATGCCTATGATAATATTCTCTATATAGCAGCTGGTGAAGTGATTGAAAAGGTGTCGGGTATAACTTGGGAAGATTTTATTAAAAAGAGAATTTTCGATGTTGTAGGTATGCAACACAGCATAAGCCGGTTTTCCATGCTTAAACAGCAAAAAAACGTTGCTTATGCACATGTGAAACGAAAAGGCCAATTGAAGGTAGTTGCCAGTTTTTTTGATCAGAATATTGGCGATGCAGGAAACCCAGCGGGAGGGATAGCATCCTGTGCCGTTGATATGACGAAATGGGTAGCCGCGCAATTGGACTCGGGATTAACATTAAACGGAGGACGCTTGTTTGCATCGAACGCGACGCAGGAGCTTTGGAAGATCGTAAGACCTATGCCGATATCGAAGGAGCCTGCTTGGCTTCAGCCTGCACAGAAAAATTTCTATGGATACGCTTTAGGTTTCAGAAAATACGACTATAGAGGGTATGAGGTAATCGGGCATGGTGGACTTTTGACGGGTTTTGTTTCACAAATCGCAATGGTACCACAGAAACGTTTGGGCATTGTTGTATTGACTAATCAATTATCGTCGGGAGCCTATTGGTCCATCATTAATCACTTGCTAGATTATTATTTACAAACACAGTCCTTTGATTGGATCGCCGGCTATAAAAAAGAAGCAGATAACGCGAGCATTAAACAAGATTCTATAGAGAAACAGCTGCGTCCCGACTCCACGTTAAAGTTAAGTTTACCTTTAGAAGCCTATACCGGTGTATATACCAATAAGTTATTGGGAAAGGTTCGTATTAAAGCCGAACATGATTCGTTAAAAATACGATTCTTAAATTCACCGCAATTAAATGCATCGTTACGGCACTTTCATGGAGATATCTTTAATCTAGCTTTTGACAACCGGGATCGAAGTTCAGCGCCCATGTTATCCTTTTCTTTGAATCCCGACAAATCAATCCGTGAGGCGAACTTCATATCGACCTTTACTGATGCAGATAACGACTGGGAGTCGGTAATTCTCAAACCTGATAAAAACGCCATAAATGATACCTTAATGTTAAAGAGAAAAATAGAGAAAGTTCTTCAAAAAGGAAATCCCGGAACTTTCGCGATAGCATTTAAAGATTTATCGGATAACGATACCTTTTTCTATAATGAACACCAATTGTTTCATGCTGCCAGTACAATGAAGACACCTGTATTGGCGGAGACATTTAGGCAAATAGAACGCGGTAAGTTAGCGCTGTCGGACTCTGTTGAAGTTTATAACGAATTCAAAAGCATTTATGATGGTAGTAGTTATGCAATTGACGCACGGGACGACAGTGAACAAGGACTTTATTCATTAATAGGAAAGAAGGCGGCGCTTGCCGATTTGCTTTTGCGAATGATAACACAGAGTAGTAACCTTGCGACTAACATTGTAATAGATCTAGTGGGGGCAAAGAATGTGATGAAGACAATGGAACGTTTAGGAGCGAAGGAAATGAAAATTCTTCGAGGTGTGGAAGATAGTAAAGCCTTTGCACATGGAATGAACAATATGGTAAGCGCCTATGATCTATCACTCTTGTTCGTACAACTGGCAAGAGGCGAAATGATTAACAGCAGATCGAGCGAACAAATGCTCGATATACTGATGAAGCAGCATTTTCGAGGCATAATCCCTGCAGAGTTGCCAGCGGACGTCAAAGTGGCTAATAAAACCGGCTCAATCAACAAGGTGTGCCATGATTCAGGTATCGTTTTTTTACCGGACGGAAGGAAATATGTACTCATATTACTTTCTATGGGAGTCGATGAAAAGTTGGCGCAACAATACCTGGCTGAGATATCAGGTGTTTTTTATCATTATGTATGTAATAAGGATACAACCGAATAAACCTTAATAGTCTATTAGAGTTGTAGATTTTTAACTTTTATTCTACCTTTGCCTCTCTATTCTTGTTGAGGCTGTAATTTGGTTTTGATATATCAATAATACATCAGGACATCGTCGGCTTTACGGACGGTAAATATATGATTGAACTAAAGGATATAAGCAAAGTTTTTCGGAAGAAAAACATCGATATTAAGGCGCTTACCGAGGTCAACTTGAAAATTCCGGAAGGTCGTATATATGGAATTATTGGTTCATCGGGTGCTGGGAAAAGCACGCTCATAAGATGTATTAATTTACTTGAAAGACCTACCCAAGGTCAAGTGCTGATTAATGATGTGGATCTTATGACATTGTCACCAGGTAAACTCATCGATGTCAGACGAAAGATCGGTATGATATTTCAGCATTTTAATTTATTGTCCTCGCGAACAGTTTTCGAAAATATCGCTTTTCCCCTTGAGTTAATTGGCACATCAAAAGAACATATTCAATTAAAAGTTAAAGAACTGTTGGATTTAGTTGGTTTGGAGAGTAAAAGTGACGAATATCCCGCTAGCTTATCGGGTGGGCAAAAACAGCGTGTAGCCATAGCCAGAGCATTAGCGAGCGATCCTGCTGTTTTGCTTTGCGATGAAGCAACCAGTGCGCTCGATCCGGCGACAACTCGATCCATTTTAAACTTGTTAAAAGATATCAATAAACGATTAAATATAACGATTGTCCTAATCACCCATGAAATGGATGTAGTGAAGGCAATTTGTGATGATGTTGCTGTTTTATCGGAAGGGAGAGTAATAGAGCGGGGCAGTGTACGAGAAATATTTTCAAATGCAAAGACTGATTTAACGCAGCAATTTATAAATTCTTCCCTTCACGTAGATATCGCACACGAGTATCTGAATCGTTTAGTACAGGTTTCTGAAGATAACGGCAAGGATTTATTGTTAAAAGTGCGTTTTAATGGAGCTAGCACTGATCAGCCTTTGCTTTCTTCCATTGTCAAGTTATTTGGCATTGATTATGAAGTATTGAATGCGAAAATGGATACGCTAGGAGATATGCAAGTCGGTGTTATGTTATTGAAAATCAGTGGTAGTATCGATGCGATAACAAATGTGATTAATTATTTTAAAGACAAAAAATTAGAGGTGGAGGTCATAGGTTATGTCTGACGCAATGCTGCTGATGCTATTAAAAGGAACCTGGGAAACAATCGTTATGACCTTTGTATCGGGTTTTTTTGGTTTCTGTTTGGGTTTGCCGACGGGTGTTTTATTGTTTATGACACGCGAAGAACAGATGTTGGCTAACAGAAAGTTAAATAGAGTTATCGCGGTAGTTGTAAACGTCTTTCGTTCGATTCCCTTTATTATTCTTATCGTTTGGATGATTCCTTTCACCCGTTTGGTAGTAGGTACATCCATCGGAGTTGGGGCCGCCCTAGTGCCCTTAAGTATCGGTGCTGCGCCCTTTATTGCCAGAATGATTGAGAACTGCTTGTTGGAAGTGCCGCACGGACTGGTTGAAGCAGCAAGAGCCATGGGAGCTAAGCCTATTCAGGTTGTTCGTAAAGTATTATTACCCGAAGCCCTTCCCGCCATTATAAACAGTGCAAGCATAACGCTTATTACCTTAGTTGGTTATTCAGCTATGGGTGGGGCTGTGGGGGCTGGGGGATTGGGGCATATCGGTTACCAATATGGCTATGTAGGCTACGATGCCGTAGTAATGAATGTTGTGCTTCTATTGCTCGTTGCGCTGGTATTCCTTATTCAGTTTCTAGGCGATTTTATTTCAAAGAAGGTAGATCATAGAAAATAATTGAAGAATTTATGAAGAATTTTAGCTTGTTAGGGATAATCCTTTTAATTGTGTTTGCATCTTGTGGAAATGCATCTAAAAATAATCCCAATCACATCAAAGTAGGTGTGGAAGCCGGTCCGGAGTATAGCCTCGCTGAAGCGGCCCAACGAGTGGCAAAAGAAAAATACGGACTGGAAGTCGAGCTTGTGCAGTTTAACGACTATGTGATGCCGAATGAGGCGCTTCGGCAAAATGATATTGATGTGAATGTTTTTCAAAACAAGCCCTATTTGGATGTGCAGGCAAAGCAACGAGGTTATGATTTCGCTATTTTAGGTAACACATTCGTTTTTCCATTGGCTGGTTATTCGAAGAAAATAAAAAATATCGATCAATTGCAAGTGGGTAATACCATTATTATTCCTAATGATCCTACTAATGGCGGGCGTGCTTTGTTGCTAATGGAGAAAGTCGGCTTGATCAAATTAAAAGACGGTGTCGGTCTATTACCCACAGTCAATGATATTGTTGAGAATCCGAAAAGTTTGCGAATTCTCGAATTGGAAGCGCCTCAGTTGCCGAGATCTTTAGATGATGCCCAGGTTACGGTAGCGATCATAAACAATACCTTTGCCGCTTCTATTGGACTGGTTGCGAAAAAGGATGGGATTTTCGTGGAAGATGAAAAATCGCCTTATGTAAACATAATCGTATCTCGTACTGACAATCAGCATGAAGAAAAGGTGAAAAAATTTGTTGAAGCCTACCAATCCCCCGAAGTGGAGGCTGTCGCAGAAAAAGTATTTAAAGGAGGCGCTATCAAGGGTTGGTAAGTGATTGAGGAGTTTATGGTCCGAACGAACGTTTGCGCGTCTGCAAAATACGTGCGTGTGTAAACGATCTCCTAGTCACTTTAATAAGCAGTAAAATATAGTATACTAATTTTATAGACTTAATATTCTTTATTAAAAATTCTTTATCTTTGTTTGAAAAATCATTCTGTGTTTTTGGTAGGTGGTGCTTTAGATACTACTTTAAGGACTGAATAGTAAGCGCTGTTTGCCACCTATGAGGGATTATTATTTAAAATATTAAATCATGAAAAGAGGGGGAATTGAATCCGACGAAGAGCAAGTATACATAGATGTTCAATATGACTATTGCTTGCGTTGCCTGGAAATAGAAAGCGATGAAAATACGTCGATAAGAGAAAAAAAACGCCAAAAGAAAAATGAAGTTAAATCCTTAAACAATGGGGAGGGTAGTCAAGATCTTTAAAAAATGTCGCGTGACCGAGCGGTTAGGTGGAGGTCTGCACGACCTTTTACGGTAGTTCGAATCTACCCGCGACTTCAAAGGAATTTCCGCTGATGGGGGCGTTACATTCACTTCTACTTCTTATAAAAAATGCTTGTTTTCACGTAAGATTTCTTGGTAGAACTTGATATCATTTTCTAGCTTTGTGATGTACGTTTCTTTTTCCATAAGCAATTTATGGTATAGTTCCTTCTCTATATTTTTGCCCGCCATTGTCTCCGGTGATTGATTAAATACAGTGCTTAAATTTAAGTCAATTAGACTTGCGATTTGTTTCAATCGCTCAATATCCAAGCGAGTGATGCCGCTTTCTATGTTCTGGTACGTCTTAAGAACAATGTTCAACTTATTCGCCATATCGCCTTGCGACAAGCCTTTGGCTTTTCTATGACTTTTTATTTGATAAAGTAATTCCGCATTTGTCATCCTTGAATCTTTTTGTCTAGATAATCGTGTCCGCCATCCTTCTTTGTAACTATACTGTAGTCAACAAAAGTAAACAAGAAAGTCTACTAAACCAATAGACTTTATTTATTTTTTTATTACATCATAACAAATGCTAATAACGATCGTAGACAACCTCCCTATTTATAAATATAATGTCTATGGTTTTTGTAGATTTTTGATTTTTTCTATTAACTTTACCCCTTATCTTATTTAGCAGTAAGTGATAGAAAATGGAAACAACTAAAGAATACCCGCTTGATTCGATTTTGCCTGACTTTGCTATTGACCTATCTTCTATCCATGAGGCACAAAATGCTATAGGTGGTAAATGGAGTTTAAAATTGATTGTTGCTTTAGCCAAAGGACATAAGCGCTTTAACGAAATAAAAGAATATATCGGAAATATTTCACCTAGGGCTTTATCAAAAGAACTAAAAGTGCTGGAACGAAACGGGTTGATAACAAAAGGTGCCTGTAGGGAACGGCCAATATATACGGAGTATCAGCTAACGGCCATCGCGTATGAGCTAAAGGGCGTGATTGAAGAAATAAGTAATTGGGGTAGATGTTTCCGAGCAAGAAAATTGAATCAACTTAACAAATGATAAAATACTTATCTTTCGGATTGATAGGTGGCGTTTTGCTTGGAATAATCGGGTGTACCTACACAGAAAAAGAACGACAGGAAAATCAGGAGACCATATCTATATCGGGTGCTTTTGCGCTTTATCCGATGCTCATACAGTGGAGTGAAGATTTTAAAGAAAATCATCCAAACGTACGTTTCAATATTTCAGCGGGAGGTGCCGGTAAAGGAATCGCTGACGTATTATCCGATATGGTAGATATCGGTATGGTGTCGCGTGATATTCATCCGGAGGAGTTCGAGAAGGGCGCTTTTCTAGTCAACGTAGCAAATGATGCCGTCGTGGCAACTTGTAATGCCAACAACCCTGCGGCAGAACAGATTGTAAAGCGTGGATTAACAAAAGAGGAATTTATTGATGTTTTTTTGAAAGCAAAAATCACCCGTTGGAATCAGTTAGCAGGTATTGACAATGACTACGACATGCACGTGTATGTTCGATCTGATGCAGCCGGTGCTGCGGAAACATGGGCGAAATTTCTTGACGCTTCCCAAGAGGATCTGTTGGGAATAGGTGTGTTTGGTGATCCGGGCCAGGCTCAAGCGATTATGCGAGATCCATTATCGATTGGTTTCAGTAACTTGAATTACGTTTATAGTTTAAAAGATCGAAAGCCGCAGCAGAATGTGCAAATCATTCCTATTGATTGGAACAAAAATGGACAAATTGACCCTTATGAGTATTATTATCAAAATCTTGATAGTTTAAATCAAGCAATCGGTGACGGTCGTTACCCTTCCCCGCCAGCAAGAACACTTGGCCTCTTATTCCATGGCAAACCAAAAAACAAAATACTCATATCCTTCTTAGAATATATTCTTTCAGCAAAAGGGCAGGCTCGCTTACCTGAGAATGGCTACGTGAGTTTGAATAAAGAATTAACGGCTCAGGAATTAGCAAAAATAAAATGAAAATACGTTTGTTCAAGGATAAAGTAATTAGTGGAGCGATGCTCGTTTTCTCCATTTTATCCGTATCAATGGTTTTGTTGATAGGTGTTGGACTTTATTGGCGCTCTTTGCCTATTTTACAAGACTATTCCGTCTGGGAGTTAATAAGTTCGAATGTATGGCGTCCCCTAAAAGGATCCTTCGGGTTTTACCCTTTCATTATGGGGACATTGTGGGTGACGGGCATGTCTATAGCGATTGCTATTCCATTATGTTTGCTTACTGCGATCTATGTCTCTGAATATGCGCCCAATCGGTTTAAGAATTTCTTTTTACCTATGATCAACATGTTGGCGGGTATTCCACCGGTTATTTACGGTGTATGGGGAGTGCTATTTGTTGTGCCTTTAGTCCAAAAGTATGTTGCCCCTTTTTTTGTTGATTTCTCAACCGGTTTTACGGTTTTAGCCGGCGGGATCGTATTGGCTGTTATGATATTTCCGCTAATTGTAAGTATTATAGTTGAGGTTTTGCAAACCATTCCGAAGGAACTGCGGGAGGCATCGCTTTCATTGGGTGCTACGAAGTGGGAGACCATCAAAAAGGTAGTTTTAAGGAAGGCGATGCCGGGAATCATAGCCGCCATCGTGCTGGCTGTATCCAGGGCATTTGGCGAAACAATAGCCGTTTTGATGGTTTGCGGCAATGTACCCATTGCGCCGCAGTCGATCTTTGACCCGGCTTATCCTTGCCGGCCTTATTAGCTAATAACTTTGGCGAAATGATGTCGGTTCCTCTGTACGATGCTGCGCTTATGTTTTCAGCCTTGGCTCTATTCGTCATTATTTTGATCTTTAATATAATTTCCAGGTTAATCCTCCAAAAAATAAGCGTTCGAAATGCGTAGAAGAAAAATAGAAGAACTTATCTTTAAGGGTCTCATGATAGGCTCGACTATTTTGGTAGGGCTATCGCTCTTTTTAATCATTGGCACGGTTATTATAAAAGGCTTGCCTTTTTTAAGTTTAGATATGTTAACAAAAACCCCGAATGGTGGCTATTATTTTGGACGATCGGGCGGCGTCCTGAACGCAATAATCGGCTCGATATACGTCGCCGGTGGCGCAACATTGCTAGGTATGCTCATCAGCTTACCTGTGGCAATTTACTTAAATATCTATCTAAAAAAAGAAAATCGTTTTGCACGTTTTGCCAAACTTTCCTTTGATGTCTTGTTCGGGATCCCATCCATTGTTTATGGTGCCTTTGCTTTCAGTTTGATGGTTTATCTAGGAGTTAGGGCCTCTTTATTGGGCGGCGTCATTGCAGTGGCTTTATTGGTTATTCCTATAATGGTAAGAACCTTGGACGAAGTGATTATTCATGTGCCTAAGGAATTAAAAGAGGCCGTGCTGTCTTTAGGAGCAACGCGTTGGGAGATGGCAAAAATTTATTTTCGACAAATTAAAGCCGGTATCTTAACAGCTGTTTTATTGGCTTTCGGAAGAGGCGTAGGAGATGTCGCCGCTGTTATGTTTACTGCAGGTTTCAGCGATAACATTCCCACTTCACTGAACGAGCCGGCGGCAACCTTACCTTTGGCCATATTTTTTCAATTGGGTAGCCCGATTCCGGAAGTACAAGGCAGGGCCTACGCTTCTGCATTCATTTTATCCATTTTCATTTTAATTATTGTGGTTTTAAGCACGTTGCTTACTAATAAAAGACGCAAAAAGTCATGACGCAAACCCCTCATATCAGTGTAAAAGATTTAAATGTACACATCAGTGGTAATCACTTGTTAAAAAACATCAACATAAATATTCCTGATAAAAGCGTCACCTCTATCATAGGCCCTTCAGGTTGCGGCAAAACAACCTTATTGAAAAGCCTTAATCGGTTGCTGGACGATATCCCGGAAGTAAATATAAGCGGAAGTGTGTTAGTGGACGGAGAAGATATTTACGGACCAAAAACGGAAGTTACCCACATACGAAAAAAAATGGGACTACTCGCGCAAAGGCCATTTCCATTACCGATGTCAATTTATGATAATATCGCCTATGGCCCACGTATACATGGTTTAAAAAATAAGAAAGAGTTGAATGTCTTAGTGGAACATTACCTACAAGCAGTTGGACTTTGGGAAGAAGTGAAGCATCGTCTCCATACGTCTGCCAGTGCTCTGTCTATTGGGCAACAACAACGATTATGCCTCGCTAGGGGACTTGCTGTTGAACCGGAGATTATTTTGGGGGATGAATCAACCTCTGCACTCGATCCAATTTCTACGAAGACAATCGAGGATTTACTCATCAAGCTGAAAGAAAACTATACCATCGTACTTGTTACTCATATTTTACGTCAGGCCAGAAGGGTGTCCGACTTTATTGTCTTCGTATATATGGGGGAAATTATCGAATTCGGGCCAACCGAAGAAGTGCTGTTGAACCCAAAAGAAGCATTGACTAAAGATTATGTAAAAGGTTTTATAAGCTAACAAAAAAGGGAACGGAAACCATTCCCTTAGGATTTAACGAGTTGGCTATCAATTTGGCGTTGCACCAATCTCTTTTGTAACTAAACCCAACACAAAGCTAGCTAAAAAAGCTTGTAGATACAAGCTTTCCAATAGACGCGTTGTGACGTTTGTGACAAAACGCTTGCTAATCATGATCACCTAAAACATATTAGCATGGCTAAAAATGCATTTTTTTATTGCATGTTTATAGAATTTCCAAAATAATCATCTATCTTTAGGGGCTAACAACCAACATGTCTAATACGGAATATATATAAATCGGAATAAAACTTTTGTGTGCGTTTCGTTGAAGGCATTAACGATAAACTAAACTACGTTTAATGAAACATTTTGAAATTCAGGAGCAGGACCAAGTGTATGATGCAATTGTAGTTGGCTCCGGCGCCGGCGGGGGCATGGCGGGATACGTTCTAGCGAATGCGGGACTTAAAGTTTTAATGTTGGAGGCGGGTCCCTTTTTTGACCCAGCTAAAGATGCTTTGCAACTTAGATGGCCGTGGGAATCACCTAGACGCGGCGCATCCACGGTAAGGCCCTTTGGCGACTTTGACGCCGCTTACGGAGGATGGCAGCTGGAAGGTGAACCGTACTCTACGGTTGACGGAACTGATTTCCAATGGTTTAGGGCGCGTATGCTTGGTGGAAGAACAAACCATTGGGGACGTATCTCTCTTCGAATGGGACCAGCTGATTTCAAGCCTACCGACGGTGTGACTGACGAATGGCCCATTACTTACGAGGAGGTAAAGCCGTTTTATGATAAAGTGGATCGACTGATTGGTATTTATGGTACAGTTGAAGGGCTACCAAATGAACCCGATGGTATTTTTCTGAAACCACCAAAACCCCGTTTAAATGAGTTGTTTATTAAACGAGGCGCAAAAAAAGCCGGTGTCACTGTTATTCCAGGCAGAGGCTCCGTATTGACGGAGGCGCTTCCCGGGATGAAGGGGCGTGGAACATGTTTTTATTGCGGACAATGTGGGCGTAGCTGTAAAGTTTATGGCGATTTCTCTTCGTCTTCCTGTTTGGTAATTCCGGCAATGAAAACCAATAATTTGAAGGTGATCGATAACGCGATGGTACGTGAAGTACTCACCAATGACGAGGGTTTGGCTACCGGTGTCTCTTATGTGAATACGGTAGATTTGAAAGAATATAGCGTACGGGGTAAATTGGTGATATTAGGCGCCAGTGCTTGTGAGTCTGCCCGGCTTTTACTGAATTCAAAATCGAAGGCTCATCCCGGCGGACTGGGTAATAGCAGCGGATTAGTAGGAAGGTATTTACATGATTCGACAGGTTCAAGCATGTCGGGCTTTATTCCGGAATTAATGGAGAGAAAGCGCTATAATGAAGACGGAACAGGCAGTGTACATATTTATTCACCATGGTGGCTCGATAACAAAAAATTGGACTTTCCGCGTGGGTATCACATAGAGTATGGCGGCGGCTTACACATGCCTTCTTATGGTTTTCTGGATTGGGTTCCGTCGGTGAATGGAAAGGTACCTGATAAACATGGTAAAACGAAGGAACAAGGTGGTTATGGTGTTTCATTAAAGAATGATTATAGGCGCTTTTATGGTGCAAATGTAGGAATGGCAGGACGAGGTACTGCCTTAGCACATAAAGATAATTACTGCGAAATCGATCCGAATAAAGTGGATAAGTTCGGCATTCCGGTATTAAGGTTCCATTATAAATGGGGTAGGGAAGAAGTGGCTCAGGCCAAGCACATGCAGGAAACTTTCCAATCTATTATGCACGAAATGGGTGCGATCATAACATCTCCTACCTATGGCGCAGATACATCTTATGGTTTAGAAGCGCCGGGAAAAATCATTCATGAAGGAGGTACGGTTCGTATGGGTGACGATCCAAAGAAATCGGTGTTAAATAAATGGTGCCAATCACATGATTGCAAAAATTTATTTGTAGTAGATGCTGCACCTTTTGTACAACAGGGAGATAAAAATCTTACCTGGACGATTTTGGCACTGTCTATGCGAACGGCAGAACATATTTTAGAACAAAGAAGTAAACTTAATATTTAACGACAATGAACAGGAGAGAGTCGATTAAAGCGATAGGGCTTACTACGGTGGGTACAGGCCTTTTGTTAGAATCATGTAGACAAGGAGATGCTAACAAAACGGTGGAAGAGTCTGTACAAAATTCAGGTAAATTACCTGGTGTGCAGGAATTCGAACATGCCCGTAATACGGAACTAAATAAGGAGCGTTTTTTTTCGGAACACGAAATGGCCTCTATTACGGTGCTTGCAGATATTATTATCCCTAAAGACGATTTTTCGGAAAGTGCTTCAAAGGCCGGCGTACCGGCTTTTATCGAGTTCATGGTAAAAGACATTCCTGACTACAAATTACCCATGCGGGGAGGTTTAAAATGGCTGGACGTACAGTGTTTAAAGCGTTTTAATAAGCCTTTTGTTGAATGCAGTGAAAGGGATCAGCTAACGCTGATAGATGAAATAGCCTATCCGCTGAAGGCAAGACCCGAAATGCAGCAGGGGGTGGCTTTTTTTAGTTTAATGCGAAATCTCACCGCTTCCGGTTTTTTTACCAGTGAAATTGGGGTGAAGGATATTGGTTATGTCGGTAACCGCCCCGGGCCGTGGGATGGAGTCCCGGAAGATGTATGGCGGCAATATGGTTTTACCGGTAACGACTAAATTGTTTAATGTCCTTATACTTCGTTACATTCAATGGTAACCGTTGTACCAGCTCCTATTTCTGAATGGAAATCCATCGTTCCATTCAGAAATTCAACCCTGGATTCTATATTTGTTAAACCCGCTCCCTTACCGGCTGCTAATAAAGCTTTCACATCGAAGCCGTTTCCATCATCTTCCACAATAAGTGTTACAGACTGCTCGATCTGCTGTAGTTGAACCAGGATAAGAGATGAATGTGCATGCTTTACTGCGTTATTTACCAGTTCTTGCATGATTCTGTACAGTACCAATTGCCTGGAGGCTTCCATTTTATTGGTGTAGTGATAGATTTGACACTGGATGTTAATACCGGAAGATTTCAATTTTTGGCAATATTCACGTATGGCTTCTCCCAGTCCGTAACGCATGAGTATCTCAGGCATCATACTGTGAGCAATTCGTCTGAGCTCTCCAATCGCTCCGTCCAAATGCTGTAAAGTTCTATTCATTAGCTGTTGTTGACTATCGTTTTTTAAAAGTTGCATGAAACCTGCCAATTCTATTTTTACTCCTGATAATAATCCGCCTAAACCATCATGTAAATCACGTGCTAACCTGCTCCGTTCTTGCTCCTGGCCATCGAGCATGGCGGATAAAAGGGAAATGCGATGTTCCTGCCTGATTTTATTTACTTCCATTTGGTGCAATTTATCCTGTTGCTTCATGGCCTTCACCCGCTGCTTATAGGCATAAAAAAGAAAGAGGAGCGTTAAAAAGCTTGTCAGACTGAATGCGATGTAAATGCGATTCAGCTTCTGGTTAAATTGAACTTGCTGCTGTAATACCAGGAGTGCCTTTTCTTTTTTTCCTGCCTCATATTGAGCGTCTAAACGTTTACCCAAGCTCATTTTTTCCGTATTGAATAATGTAGTGTAGGCATCTACATAAAGTTTGTAATTGCGAAGAGCGCCATTTAAATCTTCTTGCTTTTCCTTCATAACGGCAAGGCAGTAGAAAATTTTTGCTTCAATTTCATTATTAACAGTAGGGTCTCGATGAAGTGCCATTATTGCGTTTCCCACCAGCATCTCGGCCTCAGTCAAATTGCCTTTTTCAATTTGTTGTTTCGCTAGCATGACGTAGCTGTCTGCAAGCACTGTGTTTTCTTTGCTGAATTGAGCTTCTTCAATAGCGATTTCCAGGTAATAACGAGCAGAATCGTGTGAACTTTCCGGAAAATATTGCTCGTAAATAGCGGCAATATTTTTGGCTAATGCGGCAATTTCAGTAACATGAATAATACGATCTTTGTTCTTTTTTGCCAAAGAGAAAGCCGCTTTATTTCGTACAAGCGCAGAGTCCAACAATTGTTTTCGGATCGTGTTGGCTTCATAGTGCGCCATAAAGTTATTGGCTGTACATCGATACGCAGCAATTAACTTATCGAGATCTTTACTCCTTTCAGCGCTATAACGCGCTATTCGCGCGTATTTGTCTTGATTGGGAAGATCAGACCATTGGCCATAAATGGTGGAAATTGTTGTATAAAGGTTGCTTTCATAGGAATAATCATGATCCCCGTCGAAGTCTTTGGCAGCAAGCAATAAACTGGCAATGGCTTCATGCGGCTCATTTTGCGCAAGCTGAATTGTCCCTTTGGAGAGCTGGACTAAGGCTTTGCTCCGTTTGTTCGCTGATTTTTTTGCATAAAATTGGGCGCTATCTAAACTTGACAAGGCGAGCTGTATATTTCCATCGTTGCTATGCTGCATGGCAAGAAGCGCGTATAAGCTCGTGGTTTGATCAATATTATCAAGCCGTTTTGATAATTTTAGTGCTTTATCTAGTAACTCGAAGGCTAATCTGGGATCTCTTCTATAATATAAAAATTCAGCTAACCTAGCCATTGTTTCTAATCGATCTTGGCTAGATAGCTCTTTTCGGTCTAAAACCAATCGTAAAGAGTCTTCCGATAAATGGGCATAAGAAGTATTGAATGCTATTGAAAGCAATAAACATAAAGTAAAGGTGAACCGCACATGTTGAAATAAATGTAAGCCTGTGTTGATGCTGATAAATAATAGCTTACTAGGTATTCGATAAAGGATACGGTTTGAGATGGTAATCGTGCGGGAAATGCGTTGCATGATCAAAGATACGTAAGATTCAAAGGTTGTCAATCCCCGTTTCCGGGGGTTTTGAAGCAAAGATGTTTTGGATTACCGGTGTTGATCGAATTGAAACGGCGTTCGGTCAACTTTTTTGTCGATCTGCAGTTCCTTCGTTGTCATGACCAAGCGTTGAGAACCGGTGGGTTTTTCAAAAGCAAGGACCAGTGCCCCTGGGGCAGCATGATTTTTCCTCGAAGGCAGCTCGCTAAATCCCCATTCCCTCCCGTTAGACCATATTCTTTCCATACTGGAGTCGGGATAAGTCCATTCGACATAAGGTTGTTGAAGCAGTACACCCCGTCCTGTCAGCTGTACGTCTGTCGGTATGTTCTCCTCTTCCTCGGTTGAAGGTTTTATTGGGAGCGCTTTGAAGTGTAACAAAAAAGCTTCCGGAATTCCCGCTTCCTGATCAATCATTTTCCGGTTTTCCAGATTGTATTTAACCGAACGATTTGGTGTTTGTATACTTAAAGTGCCCGTATAAGTAAGTGAAAAAATACATTGTCCTGGATTGCTTGCCGGGCCTTGAAAACTAAAGCCCCAAGATTCTTCACGGGCACCTATCGTGTCGGCTGTTATGAGTAGTTGGTTACGGCGAACCCCAATCTTTTTGAATTCTTCGTCGGTGAGCGCTGTTACAGCTAATCCGGTAGATTTGGCAAAACTTAAGGCCTGCAAGTAGCTTTTTTTTATGATGTTGGTATCTCGAAGATACACTTCTGTCTGCTGATCAACATATATTTCAGGCATCTCTTTTCCACTACAGCCAAACAGTATGCTGATTATGAGGATTCTAAGCCATCTGATTTGGCTTTTATGGGTCAATGGATAGTATGTAGAAAGCCTTTCGTGTTTTTTCACACCGACAAATAAAAGCTAAATATAAATATTGTCTGAGGCTTGCCCAAATTATTTATCAATCGCCGTGAAGTACGAATGAAGAATAAACGCATGGGCTGATGTTTGAATAAGGAGCATACTGAGATAAGTATCAATGCTTATCTCAGTATGTAAAGCATCGATAACATTATCAAAATGTGAATCGCACAAAAGGAACGGGAAAAAAGCCTTGCTGGTAGACGTTGATAACATTAAGCTGTTGAGCATTCCACTCCTGGCGAAAAATATTCTTATTATCGGTTACATTTTGCAGGTCGAGAGCGAGTTCCATAGTTGCCCGCGTGAATTCTTTGCGATAGGAGACTTTTACATCTGCCCGGAAATAAGCAGGCTGCTGTAAAGAATATGCCCTTGTTTCCTCGTACTGAATTTCGCCGTCGATAACAGAAGAAGCGATGTCTACCGGCGATAAATAACGTCCACCCACCCGAGAAACCTTTACGCTTAAACCGAATATGTTTTCCTGTTTTCCTACTTTCCATTCCTTACCCCCCAATAAGTTAAAAACATTTTTCATGTTAAATGCAGTGTTGCGCCATATGCCATCACTTCCCTGATACCTAGAACTGAAAAAGGATCCGGTTAGCAAGTAATAAAAGCCTTTATTGAAAAGACGTTCCAGCGTGATGTCTAAGCCATAATTTCTTCCAACTCCTTCATTTATCAGGTTATCGCGCAAAACAGGAATGGTTTCGGCGCCAAGATTTAATGTTGAAAAAGAGCTCGGAGCTTTCGTGACCGGAACATCAAATAGCCGCTGAAAATACAGTTCTGTTTTAAGATGGGTATTGGAACGTATGTTCCAATTATGTGATAAAATAAATTGGTGACTGCGTATAAATCCCAACGATTCATTAGTATATCGATTGCCGGCCGCCGTTGTCGTAACTGTAGCATAGGTGAGAATATTGTCCATTTGACTGTGTAGGCCGTATGCAAAGCCAAAAACATGGGATCCTAAGCCCTCGTATTTAACACCGATTCTAGGTTCTAAACTATTCGTTTGTGAAAGGCTTAAGTACTGATAATGCAAACCGGAGACCATACTAAAATGATCTGTCATTCTGAATTTCCACTGAGTAAAGGCTTGCATTAAGCCAAAGTCACCATTCCGATTGTTCAGTATCATTTCACTTATTCCATGTCGCATCCTCCTGTTAAAAAGAGTGTAATTGGTGAAATCCTCTGTGATACCCGCTACCAAGCTATGCTTTGCATTGAATTTATGATGGAGGTGAAGAACGCCGGAGAATTTGTTTATTTTAAAACGCCAATGCCAGTCAGGTATCGTTTGGTTGATGTTTTCTTGATTAACCGAATCTCGATCAAATTGCTCGTTCGTACGGCTATAACCCAGAATAAAGTTGATAGCGGTTTTTTTGTTCAGTTGGTATTTATAACTTAATCCGCTTATGCTGGTCTGATAACGGGGATAACGGTTACTATATTCGTTGCCATAGGATTGACCTTCGGGATCATATTCGCTTGCCAAAATATCCATGCTGCTTCTTCCCCAAATGCCAAATAAGGAAAGATTACCATGCTTCCCGATACGACAGTTAATTTTATAGTTTAAATCCATATATTCAGGAGTGGCTCCGCCGGTGCCAAACTCAATACCTAAATTCTGAAAAAGCGATAAGGTGGAATAGCGGGCATTTATCAAATAGCTCGCCCCCTTACTGTTGCCTATAGGGCCTTCTGCTCCACCTTCAAAGCCATTGAACCCCATCTGCGTTACAAACTCGTGTTTCTCACTATTTCCGTTGCGAAGTTTTAGATCAAACACACCGGATAATGCGTTGCCATATTGGGCAGGAAAAGCCCCTGTCATAAAATCAGATTGATCAATCAAATTGCTGTTCAGCATACTAACGGAGCCTCCCATGCTATTAAGAGAACCAAAATGATTTGGATTTGGTATATTAAGCCCCTCCAATTGCCATAGCATAGCATTTGGAGAGTTTCCTCGGATGATGATGTCATTTCGAGTATCATTGGTAGAAACAACACCTGCAAAATTAGTAGCCATTCGCGCGGGATCGCCTAACGAACCTGCGTAACGTTTCGTCTCATCCATATTAAAAGTTCTGGCGCTCACACTTAACATATCGTTGTTAACCTTACGTCCCCCGCTATTTTCATTAGCTGTGATCTCGACGACGTCCAAATTCATTAAACTTTCACGCAAACTGATTGTTAAGTCCACTTCCTTGCCTGCTGTTACAATAATGTTATTTAATGAAAGAGGTTCATAGCCAACAGCGGTTATAATGAATCGCTGTCTGCCAAGCGGAATGTCCGTTAATTTGAAATTACCAGAGGAATCACTTAGGGTGGTTTTGGAAAGGTTAGAAGCAAGTCGAATCGTAACACCTTGCAATGATTGCTTAGAAGCCTCGTCGCTAACATTGCCTTTAACAATTTGAGTTACTTGTTGAGCCTTGGTCTGTACAAGGTAAAATGTGATGAATAGGAAAAAAACGATTTTCATATATGCCTTTTTTTACAAAAAAAATGGCATTTTCGGATCTTTTTGTTGATCGAAGTCAATAAACGATTGCTTATAGTGCGTAGTTTTCACATTATCCGCTTCCGAATCCTACTCAGGGCTTCCGGTGTAATGCCTAGGTAAGATGCAATGTGGTATTGAGGTATGCGTTGTATAACCTGCGGCTTCGCTTTAATAAGGTTTAGATAACGTTCTTCAGGCTTTTCAGCTAATAAAGACGCGTTTCTTGTTGTCAGTCTCAAAAATTGAGCTTCGGCAATTAGTCGACCCGCTCGTTCAAACACCGGATGCTTCTCATACATTAACTGTAAACCGTTGTAGTGTAATTGAAACAAAATACAGTCTTCAACTGCCTCGATACCATATAGAGCGGGTTTACGTGTCAGAAAACTTTCATAGTCGCCTGTGTACTCATTTTCGAAGAAGAAATTATAAACACATTTTTTATTATCCAGATGGTTATAAACCATTACTGCTCCTTTTTGAATAAAAGACACAATGTTGTTTGTTTTTCCTTCTTCACTGATTATGTCGCCCTTCTTGTAGTGTTTGACTTGTTGAAGGCTAACAAAACTATTCCAGGTTTCATCATCTAATTTAGGTATTAGTTTATGAAAAAATATTCTTAAGGTGTCATACATAGCTTTTTTATTTGCAACCGGCAAAATAATCATTGTGCCATAGAATGCATAAAGAAGTTTAAAAAAGGTCTCCCATAACAATTGTCATCATCATCTTCCTGCCGGGGTGAATGCTATTGGTGTTTGTGAGCAAGATTTTTGATTCGGCGCAATTGCCTTCAAACCAATAGTATATCGATTTATTTCACTTCGTACGAATGACTCATCATACATTCTTTTGTAAAATAATAGCCATG
The DNA here is from genome assembly GCF_030372825.1 of Olivibacter sp. 47. Taxonomy (NCBI): domain Bacteria; kingdom Pseudomonadati; phylum Bacteroidota; class Sphingobacteriia; order Sphingobacteriales; family Sphingobacteriaceae; genus Olivibacter; species Olivibacter sp. 47. Next base: position 686,421 of record NZ_JAUCNR010000001.1, on the reverse strand, counting down.
TTAATAATAAAGCGATGAGGAATTCGAACAAATCCGCTAACTTGCTTGTATTTAATAATAGTATGATGAAATATTTAATGCTCTTTTGTTTTATTTTTACTTTATATGGGGAGAGCTATGCTCAGTCACCATCGACTATAAATCAACAATTAAATAAAATAACAAAAATGACATCTATTACATTAAAGGGCAATGCCGTACATACGGTTGGTACATTACCTTCCGTTGGGAGCGAAGCAAAAAACTTCAGGCTGACCGCTATTGACTTATCTGAAAAGACGCTGGACGACTTCAAAGGAAAATACGTAATCCTCAATATTTTTCCCAGCGTTAATACCGGTGTTTGTGCAGCGTCTGTACGTAAATTTAACGAAGACGCAGCTAATCTACCCAACACGACCGTGTTATGTATATCTAAAGATTTACCTTTTGCTCAAGCACAGTTTTGCGGGGCCGAGGGGATAAAAAATGTTGTTATGTTGTCCGATTTCCGTTCAAATTTCGGTGAGGAGTACGGTGTTGAAATTGCAGACAGCCAAATGAGAGGTTTACTAAGTCGCGCCGTAGTAGTAATTGATCCTCAGGGCAAAATCATTTATGAAGAACAGGTGCCCGAAATTGCTCAAGAACCAAATTATCAGGCCGCTTTGAAAGTTATCCAATAACATAGGATTTACTGGGTCCAATAAAAGTGAATTTAAAGTGAAAGCCGGTTACTTGTTAACCGGCTTATTACGTTAAAAATAAAAGAGGCTTAAAAATACAAAGATGAAAATAGCTACATACAATGTAAATGGTGTTAATGGCCGATTGCCCGTATTGCTTCGTTGGTTGGAAGAGGCGAAGCCCGATGTCGTTTGCTTGCAGGAGTTAAAAGCCCCTCAGGAAAAATTTCCCGAACAGGCAATCCGAGAAGCTGGTTATAATGTTATATGGCATGGCCAGAAAAGCTGGAATGGCGTGGCCATCCTCGCTCGACATCTAGATATAATAGAGTTTGGACGTGTACTTCCGGGAGATCCGGAGGATACACATAGCCGATATATCGAAGCAAGTATCAATAACATTCATATAGGATGTCTCTATTTGCCAAACGGTAATCCGGTTCCCGGACCTAAGTTTGACTATAAGCTCAAGTGGCTTCAGCGTTTAGCCAATCACGCACAGGAGTTATTGAATAAGAATATTCCTGTGATATTAACGGGCGACTATAATGTGATCCCCACCGAACTCGATGTATACAAACCGGAACGTTGGGTAGACGATGCATTATTTCGGCCGGAGGTGCGTATGGCTTTCTCCGATTTAATGACGCAAGGATGGACGGATGCAATTCGACAATTATATCCCAACGAGCGGATTTACACTTTTTGGGATTATTTCCGTAATGCATATGGCCGCGACGCCGGCTTACGTATTGATCACTTTTTGCTCAGCCCACAACTGGTTGAAAGACTGGTTGCAGCCGGAGTGGATCGTTATGTGCGTGGGTGGGAAAAAACAAGCGATCATGCCCCGGTTTGGATAGAATTGCGTGATCTACCGTAAGCAAATATGGAAATCGCTACGAATCGCCGACACAGGAGCTGTAGAATTAGTTGACTTTTTTCATTAAAAGTATTAATTTTATGGTAATTATGCATGTTGCTATATTGCCTTAGCCGATCCTTTGCTTATCAAGCCCCATACTTTTTGTTTGCCAATTACAAAACTAAGTTACGTTATGAAAACAGTTAAGTATATTCTTGAAAATAAGGCTAAATCCATCGTGTCGGTATCTCCCAATGATTCCGTTTTGGGGGCTTTACGAATTATGATGGAAAAAAACATTAGCGCATTGTTGGTCGTTGATCAAGGTGTGTTACTCGGTATCTTTACGGAAAGGGATTACGCCCGAAAAATTATTCTCAAAGGCAGGGCCTCCGCAAATACTGCCATTCATGAGGTAATGACATCAAATCCACATACCGTTGGACCGAATCATTCCATTGATCATTGCATGCAGCTTATGACTGATCGGCACTTCAGGCACCTGCCGATAGTAGAAAACGGTAACTTGATAGGGATTATATCGATAGGCGATCTTGTTAAATATATTATTGAAGATCAGAAGCAAACTATCAGCCACTTGGAGAGTTACATTAATAGTTAAGAAAAGAATTAGAATAAAAAAGCTAAGTAGGCCAACTAATGAAAACTCACTAAATGACTCAAAAATCACCTTTAATCAGTATTCTTTTAAATGCATATAAGATAGGGGAGGCGGAAAATCTCTGCTGTACACGTCTTTGATACTCTTGGATAAATAAGGTTTTGATATCGTCAGTAAAACGTTCGAAATAAGGTATTAATGCAGATCCTGAGATGAATTCGAGGAGCTCATTGCTGTTGTGGACTATTAAAGGATAAACTTTCTGAATAATATTCATTTCTTTACAACCATTTTCGAATAAGATTTGGGCATATTCATCTATACTCAATATAGGAGAGATCTTTTTCCATCCCTTTAATGCGCTTGAAAACGGCTCTTCCTGAACCATATCCAATAACATTTGATTCAGCACATTCTCCTTTTGAGAAGGCATTTGAATAGCCAGCTGTCCATCGGATTTCAGAATAGAAATCATTTTCGGTATTAAACGGGCGTGATCGTCAATCCATTGGATTGCCGCGTTGGAAAACACTAGGTCCCATTGACTTGGTTCGTTTAGTTGTTCTTCGATTGTCTTTCGCTCAAAAGAAACACGTTCGTTTTGGTAGTGTTTAGATTCTTCCAGCATTTCTGACGATGAATCTATTCCTAATACGCTTTCAGCGTTTTGGAGTTCTTCAGAAAGCATTTTGGTTAATTCACCGGTGCCGCATCCTAAATCAAGAACGGTCATTCCCTGCTTTGAATTAATGAGTGCTAAAAGATCATAAAAAGGTGCATACCTTTCCTTTTTAAACCTGTTATAGAGAGCCGGATTCCATGCCATAGTTTTTGATTTTATTCATAAAGGTAAAATTTATCCAAATGAAATACGATAAAATGGAGACCAATTAGAAGACGTCGTTCGAATGGAGGTTCAATCCGGCCAGTTTAATAAAAAGACAGTCGGTACAATAAAAGCTTTTTCTTTGTTACAAAACATTATAAATTGTTTAAAATCAGTTATTTTATGTTGTTTTATAAACTTTTAATATAGATGTTCTTCTAGTCTTTACAAAAAAATGCCAGGAAGAGGAGATTCTCTAATGCGCGTTAAGCCATGTGTTCTCTAAATAGGTGATTATGCAGCTTCTAGCTTTATGTGTTATTTTATTAATGTCAACTAATCTTCGCTAGTATTATGTATAAACAGTTTATATAGATCATATTATTTATTTGATAACTAATGGTATATTTTTTACTTCTATTTATTTGGTATGCTCTGGTCTGCCTCATTTTGAGCCGTAACACCTATGGTTTCAAGAAATCATGCCATCGAATCGGTAAATTATACCATTAGCTCCGTAAATCACACCACCGGTTATAAAGTGCGTTGTTTAGTTTTGGCAAATAAAGGATAAAGATGTCCCTCAGGTTGTAAAAAGAAATATGGAAAATTCGAAAGAAATCAGTGAGTGGAGCGCTGCGCTAGAAGCGAAATGTCCACGTTGTCGTACAGGCGCCATGTTTACCGGGAAAGCTTACGGGCTTAAAATTCAAAAAATGAATGAAAACTGTCCACATTGCGGTTTGAAGTTTGAGCGCGAGCCCGGTTATTTTTATGTTGCTATGTTTGTGAGCTATGCCATGAACGTGGCCGAGTTAATCGCCGCCTGTGTAGGTACCTATTTACTAACCGGTAATTTGGAGTCACCCTGGCTGTATTTAGGTGCAGCACTTGCAGCAGCGCTTTTGCTTTCGCCATTAAATTATCGATATTCGCGTGTCATCTTGCTGTTCTGGTTAACCCCGGGACTACGTTATATACCCGATTTTGTTCAACAGCAGAAGAAATAATTTGTAGAAGTATTATTTATGCATTATGACTGACGAATAAGCGATACCTTTGTGAGACATATGAAGGCTTTCCCTGTTTATGATATTATTGGTTTGGGGGTTACGCAGAATGATGTTTTAGTTAAGCCGTTTGCTCCCTACATCCTGGAACATCAGAAGTTGTTGGTTCCCCATCGACACGCTTTCTTTCATGTAGGTTATTTTAGACAAGGACAAGGTATTCATACAATCGATTTTGAACAGTTTCAGGTAAAGCCTTTTCAGATTTATTTTATGGTGCCGGGTCAAGTGCATCACTGGAATTTTGAAGGCGAGATAGAAGGATATGTACTGAATTTTTCCACCTCCTTTTTCCAGTCGTTTTTAATGCGGTCGGATTACCTTAACGATTTTACTTTTTTTAATGGAATAGCTAAGGATTCGGTCTTGGATATTCCCTTATCGCTTCAAGGAAAGATTGAAAAGATTTTTGAAGAAATGATTAGTCTTCGGGAAACTATTAATCCAATGAATCTAGATGCTTTACGCGTGAAAGCATTAGAACTATTTCTATGTATTGGTGCCTCCCATATAGGGAAAAGCCATGGTAGTTCTTTGGTTAATCAAACAGTCATTCGGAATTTTCAGCGGTTAATAGATCAGAACTTTCAAACTTTGCGATTGCCGAAAGAATATGCGGCACTTTTATATGTAACGCCCAATTACCTAAATGCACTTTGTTCAGATATGTTGGGTATATCAGCGGGTGAATTAATTAGAAATCGTATTGTATTGGAAGCAAAACGTTTACTTGTTAATTTGGAACTCCCGATTTCCGCTATTGCGTACGAATTAAATTTCAACGATCCTTCCTATTTCACCAAGTTCTTTAAAAAATATGTCGGATTAACGCCTGAGGAGTTTAGAAAGCAGTTTTGAAGAATAACCGGCTTTATTTTTTTTGCTACCCAGCCGGTTTGCCATTGCTTTTCTACAGTAAGCTCTTTTGGGTTTATCAGTATTGCGTTTTGTTTATCGAAATTAAGTTATTGTTAATATATTTTTATCTTTTCTGTTTGTTTGTTGCCTTTATTTTATGATTTATTCTAAAATACAGGGTATTTCCTGTGTTTTTTGAAGGGTTTTCCTCTAGTTAATCACGGATTTGTCGCCTTTCTTTGTATAGAAATTGTTTTTACCGCTTAAAATTAAAAATATGGAAAAGCATTACGGTGAAATTATTGAAAGAACCATCCGTCGCAATGGCTATAGTATCAGCGAATTGTCGAGATTGATGAAAGTAAATAGAAGATCTATTTACAATTGGTTTAATCAGCCTAAATTTAAGCCTGAAATCATTTTCAAAATAGGCTGCGCTTTAAAACATGATTTTTCGAATGAGTTTCCTGAGCTTTTTTCTGCTGAGGAGTTTCAGAAAGTTTTTAATGATAGCAAGATGTTCCATATGCGATTTTTAGATGAGGAGCGTGAAAAGATAAACTATTGGAAGGACAAGTACATCAGTTTATTGGAAGAATATAACCATATTCTTGCGGCAAACAATATCCAGACGAGGACGATCTCGATTTCCGCATTATAGCAGCGGTTTTTATCAGTTGATCCGAAAACGTAGGTGCTTCCAAAGTTCGGAACTAATGTTTTGTTGGGATGACCTGTACGGTTATAGGTGTTTTATTAATGGAATTCCAATGCGTTCAGCTGGAAGATTGACTTTAGAAATTATTAAAACGGTATGATGGTTCTCTATAACACGGCCGATATGGATAGCCTACCGATTTACAATTATGTAATAGAGAAGGATCAGGAAGCAATTATTTTTTCGAAATTAGCTTCCTATGAATAAAGAATTGAATGAATTAAAAACTAAGCTGTATAAACGTTGCCATGAGATCGTGAACGAGCGTATTGATCATGCAGAGCAAGGGATTTGCTATGCAAAAGATGCAGCAACGGATGATACAAAAAGTAGCGCGGGAGATAAATACGAAACTACGCGCGAAATGATGCAACAAGAAATCAATAGAAATGAACGTCAATTGGCAGAAGCAAACCGGTTAAAATATCAACTTGATGGTGTTTCTGTTGCGTTAGCGAGTGATATTGTTCAATTGGGAAGTTTAGTGCAAACCAATGATGGCTTATTTTTTTGGCAATTGCCCTTGGGACAGTTGAACTTTCACCCTATAGCTTTTTTGTTATCTCTCCTGTATCTCCTTTTGGACAGACGATGTTAGGAAAGCGTGTTGGGGAGTGCCTTACATTCAATAAGAGGAGTTATCAAATCTTAGCTATCGTATAAAGCCGGGTTATGCGATATTTGTACACTTAGTATAAAGTGCCTGGCAAATTCCAAACGTTGGGCCTTTTCTTTTCAGATATGCTTAACAGCAGCTTCTTAACCTTGGTTCATTTTTTTTCCTACAATTTTTTTTATCCCATGGGTCTATTTTTCGGCACTTTTACGACTCATGCCATCATTTCAAAAAACACACGGTTATCCGACCCGATAACCGCTGAACTCCTTGTTTATTGATGAATGCAACAATAAATAATCTTTTCTAAATTAGCCGGCTGTATATAGAGAATATAAAAAACTTCGTCTGTTGTCCAATTTTTAAAGTTCAAATGTCTTCTCGTTAAAGCAGATAAATAGAAATAATGAAGACATGGCTTAGCTCCTTTGATGTCCATTTCAACAGTAGTTACGTAAACTTTATCTTTGAACCGATGAAGTCGAAAAAGAATTTTTTATTGTAAATCAAAAAACGAAAGTAATGAATGAGTTTTTATTAATATTCCGTAGATCCTTTATTGGCGAAGAGGCACCATCGCCCGAACAATTGCAGGCTAGTATAAAACCTTGGCAGGATTGGCTGGGGAATATCGCCGCACAAAATAAACTCGCTAGACCATTGCAACGTTGGGATGCCAAAGGAAAGGTGGTTACGAGTAGCAAAACCGTGATTAACGGACCTTATGCCGAAATCAAGGAATCCATTGGTGGCTTAATCATTATAAAAGCGTATGATTATGACGAAGCTACTGAGATCGCAAAAGATTGCCCCATCTTACAGATGGGGGGAAATGTAGAAATAAGGCTAGCTGTGCCGGCCGATTATCATGAATAAAGCTGCTTGACCGGACAATGCACAACAGCGAGCTTTTGCCACATTTATTTCGTACAGAGTACCGTAAGCTGGTTTCGGTACTCTGTTATCTGTTTGGTATAGAACATATAGAAATAGCGGAAGATATCGTAAGCGATACATTTCTTTCTGCCAGTGAATCATGGAGTATAAAAGGAATTCCTGATAATCCCACCGCATGGCTATACACGGTTGCTAAAAATAAAACAAAAAATCACCTAAAACGGAGTAACTTATTTGAGCAGAAATTATCACCTGATTTAAAGCACATTACCGATAAAGTTGAAGAACTGGAAATTGATTTATCAGAAAAAAACATTAGTGATAGCCAGCTGGCAATGATCTTTGCGGTCTGCAATCCTTGTATTTCAAGCGAGGCGCAAATTTCTTTAGCCCTCAATCTGTTATGTGGCTTTAGTGCACAAGAAATTGCAAACGCTTTTTTAACAAACAAAGAGGTAATCTATAAAAGAATTCAGCGAGCCAAAGAAAAGTTAAAAGATGAAAATATTAAGATTGAGCAACCTAAAATAACTGAAATTAATGCTCGATTGGATACCGTTTTAACGGCATTATACCTGTTGTTTTCAGAGGGTTATTATTCTATCTCTCATCACACCGTCTTGCGTCGGGATCTCTGTGCTGAGGCTATGCGTTTAACCTATTTGTTGATGGAGAACCATCACACAGACAAACCCGCAGTAAGTGCTTTGTTATCACTTATGTGTTTCCACTCATCGAGATTTGACGCTCGTATTCGTCAAAACGGAATGATGATTTTGTATGACGATCAAGATGAGCAACTCTGGAACAAAGAGCTGATCGAAAAGGGGATTTATTATCTGAACCGAGCCTCCCAAGGTAGTCAACTAACCAAATATCACTTAGAAGCAGGTATTGCCTATTGGCACACGCATAAAGAAGATACAAAAGAAAAATGGGAGAATATTTTACAGTTATATAATCATTTACTCATTTTGGAATATTCACCCATAGCAGCCTTAAACCGAACCTATGCGTTGGCTAAAAGTAATGGAAAGGAAGAAGCTATTAAGGAGGCAGAAAAATTAAACCTTGCAGATAATCCTTTTTACTATTCATTACTGGGAAATCTGTATACGGGATTGGATAATCAAAAAGCAGTAGCTTATTATCGAACCGCGTTAGTCTACACGCAATCAGATGCTGACCAAAGCATTCTCAAAAAATATATTGAGCAGTTGTTACACAAAGTGGACCCTCTCACTAAGTAGCAATCTTTCTGTTTGTCAATCAAATTGTTCAATAGCGAACAATCCATCGTTCATTTTCGAACAGTGTAACCTAATATTTTATAATTTATTTAATTGATAATCAGTTGTTTATTGTTTTGGAACGATAATGTGAATTATTGGCATAAATGGTCATTGGGGCTAAAACATGGTTGATGATCTCGATCGTTCCAATGTGGAAAATAAGATTAACAATAAATAAAGAAAGTATGAAAACGTTAGTATTAAGTAGTCTAATAGCAATTGCAAGCGCTGGTAACGCACTTGCTAATCAAACGACAAGTGGCGCTCACGAGAATTTCAGAAGTGGGCCGGAATTAGTGATACCAGCCAAAATGATAGACGATCTAAAAAGTCAAATTGAATTTCATCAGCGAAACATTGATATTCTTTGGAACCAGTACGACCTCATGGTTGCCCGTATTCAAGGCAGTAAAGGAAACCGAATGGAACTCCAAAGTGATAAAGCCTATTTTATCAATGTGCATGAGCAAAATATCGGAAAGGGAATCGCAGTAGAAGAAAGTAAAAAGGCGATTGAAGAAATTGAAAAAAAATTTCAAAAGGAACTTGCTAAACGAGAAGCTTATGAAGCAAAAGAGATCGCTCGCATGCAACGTTCATTAAAGGAAGCGCTCACATTGGAACAAAGAAAAGTAGCGAGGCTGCGGAAGAAGAATGCCGACATAGCGAATCAAGAAGCGTTATCAAAATTACAAGAGTTGGATCGCTACTTTTCGCAATCAATTCAACGTATAGCCGATCTTCAGCAAAATCCCTACAAAATAAGTATAGCGGCTGACAAGTAATTTCCCTGTCGGAGGAGTCGTTGAATAATGTTGGCAAAGAAAGTTGCCCTAAAGTAATATGAAGCAATCTGTTAGTCAAGTTACAGGTTGCTTTTTTTGCTTGGAAGGAAAATACTTATTTAAAGCTTGCTAAAGACACTTTTTTGTTTACCTTTGTATTGTTTGTAATCAATCTAATTAATAATAGTAAAAAATCAGGCGATTATGTACAGTACAGTTTTTATTTTACTTCTTATTGCCTTCTACCTTTTATATAATCTTTCTCAACGGGTTCCGAGTAAGAATAAACCGGCCCGGGCAATATACTTCAGAGAACGAATTATTTTAACACGAATGCTTAGCTTAATTTTGATCCTGGTGACATCGGTTTTGTTGATTAACCGATTAGGAATAGGGGCTGGTATTTTCTGTGCAATGCTGCTATTGATGGTGTGCGCCAGTTTTGTTGTGGTGTTGTCACCGTTACGTTATATTCGATGGCACCATTTACTTGCCATTTATTTTTTTTCCATTGTTCTTGAAACCTTTATCTTTTAGTCATGCCAGCTAATAAAAAATATTTAACTTCTTCACCGTGGCAAAGATGGATGAAAATCAGTGCGGGTTTTTTCGGTGGATACGGTGTTATGATCTCGTTCTTCTTAATGCTCGCTTGTTTTCTCGAAAAAAAGAATGTTATTGTAACTGGCGCCGTAGTAGGCTATGTGCTTTGGGCCTTACTATTGCTTTTCGCTTTCCTCTCGAGGTCGTGGTGGAAGCCGTGGATCATCTATTTAGCGTTAACCATCGTCTTTTTATTACCCTACCTACTAAAATAGCACGTTATGAATAACCGAAACTACAATATTTATTTCCATACCCACACGATAAGCGGCATTATCATAGCATCGCTATTATATGTTATTTTTTTCGCCGGTTCATTTTCTTTTTTTAAAGACGAGATCAGCGCTTGGCAAAGCGGCAAATCAGTAAATGAAAAACTATCTCACGGATTACCCTATCAACTACTCTTGGATTCCCTTGATTCAAAATACAATCTTGCAGGTAGAGATATTAACTTTTACCTTTACCCCAACACGAGTCATTGCTATATAAATATAGCGCCTTCTAAGGACACGCTCCATAATCCTAAAGCAAAAGAGCGGGCTTATATAGGGTATGATTTTGCTGAGCGTAAGGAAAAAAGTTATGAAGAATCGTATGATATGGGCGAGTTTCTCTATCGTTTGCATTTTTTGGCCCAACTCAATCAGGCGATCCCCCTACGAATAGGATACCCCATTGGCTATCTGATTGCAGGTCTGGTGGCCTTTCTCTTCCTGTTTGCGTTAATTACGGGCTTATTGCTACACTGGGACAAGTTGGTTTCCAATTTTTATCTATTCAGACCCTGGTCTAAATGGAAGACCCTGTGGACAGATCTACACACAGTTTTGGGCGTAATCGGTTTTCCATTTCAATTCGTTTTTGCCCTTACCGGTATTATCTTAATCATTAATACCGTTTTTTTGGCACCCTTTAGCCAACTACTCTATAAAGGCGATATGGAAAAAGTATTTCAAGATTTGGAATATGCGACAGCTGCTGAAGCTACTTTCATCGGCAAGCCGTTAACGTCAACGCCCAATATTCAAGAATATATGGATCAAACACAGAAAAGATGGCCAGGTGCTTTCTTCAATCGTGTAGCTATTAAGAACTATGGCGATGAAAGTATGTTACTGTCGATCGAGTCAGAGGCAGATCGTAAACAAAGCTTTGCAGGAACCGGACAAATTACTTATGAATTGAAGACGGGAAAGGTCTTGACCCATCGTTCACCCTACGATACGCCAACCTACATTGCATCGGTTAAAAGCTTTATATATCGATTGCACTTTGGTGACTATGGGGGGTATTTTGTAAAACTTGTTAATTTTATTTTGGGAATAGCGGGTTGTGTGGTTATTATATCCGGTATCTTGATCTGGCTGGTTGCGCGCGACAAAAGCAGTGTCGCTTCTTATAAGAGAAAATTTAATTTTTGGTTGTCTAACGTTTTTTTAGCCATCTGTCTAACGATGTTCCCTGTAACCGCTTTTTCATTTATCCTAATCAAGTTCATTGGTAACGTAAATCAAACCTTAATCTACCAAATTTACTTTTGCAGTTGGCTGGTAATTAGCCTATATTATATTCTTAGGAGAAATCTCAGGCGTACTAATGCAGAGACTTTACTTTTAGGCGGTATATTAGCTTTGCTGGTTCCTGTTGTTAACGGCGTTTTTTCCGGTAATTGGCTATGGAATACCTGGGCTCGACATGCAACGGATATTCTGCTAATTGATCTACTTTGGATATCATTAGGATTGGTGGCGCTTATAGCTTTTGCAAGAATCAAAAAATATCAGGCCTTAAAAGCGCCGGTTGAGAGAATCAATCAAGTTCCTGTCCCTGATGATCAACAGGCTTATACCGGAGATTTAACATATTGATAAAAGGCCACTGTAATTTTGCAATAGCCTTTTCTGTATTATGATGTGCACATGAATGATAAAGGGTGAGAATCTTGGTTTGTTCCTTACAGTTGCTTTAGACTCATGTAGGCACTTGTAGGCGCATCCTTGCCTTTTATAGCCAAAATTTCGTTATATTCCTCTAACAAGGATATATATTTATCCTTCCAATAATTTATTTTTTCCAATTCACTCGCTAAAAAATCGTCACTGAAAGATCTGCTTTTGCTAAATGCCTGCTGGAAATCCGCAGGTGAGAATAACTCGGGAAATTCGTTCGAAAAATCGTGTTTCAAAGCACAACCGATCTTAAAAATAATTTCAGATTTAAACTTAGCTTGATTAAACCAATTGTAAATAGATCGTCTATTTACTTTCATCAATCGCGACAGTTCGCTAATGCTGTAACCATTACGTCTGATAGTGCGTTCGATGATCTCGCCATAGTGTTTGTCAATATTATTTCTCATTTGGTTGATAATTTTGTTAACACAAAGAACTGGGTAAAAAAGTGTAAAAACTAGAGGAAAAAGGAGAGAAATAAACGGGGTATTTCCTGTTTTTTTACCACATATTACCATAATATATGAAATAACTGTGCCTCCTCGCGGCATTTTACGCATGATCATAGGTTGCTACTGCTAATTTGAACCTACGAGCTGGATTAATCGGAGAACATGATCTTGAAATGTTAAAGATTGTTAAGGTTTTGCAAAAAAGCCAACGATGGCGTAGTTTTGTGATATCATAATTTAGGTTTATAATTGGTTAATAAAGCCTTCAATCTCCCCGATTGAAGGCTTTTCTTTTGACAAGTCTTCATAAACGTCCTTTTCAAATGTAATCTCCTGAGTTTGCTAAATCGATTTTGTAACATTTCTGGTGCATTGTAAGTATAAGAACCTGAATGTATATATTTGAAAAGCCAAGCATAAATATAAGATGAATAGCCAAGCAAAAAAAACCTTAATCTTTACAATGATTCTATCGTTTATCGCTCTTTTCGGTAGGGGGCAAACCAAACAGAATTATATACAGTATGTAAATCCTTTCATCGGTACTGCGCCACTTACGGATTCAAAAATTCTTGGTTATGAGCTTCCTACAGGTTGGAGGTCATGGGCAGGTCTTACATTTCCGGGAGCTTCTTTGCCTAATGCTATGGTTCAATTGAGTCCGATTACGGAATATGGTTCAGGCGCCGGCTACGAATATGAAGATACAGTAATTTATGGTTTTACTCATACAAATAAAGGGCATTGGAATCTTTGTAATATTCCCATACTTCCCATATCTAATCCCGATGATTCTTTCGGTTCGAAGTTCACACATAAACGCGAGCAAGCCGCACCTGGATTTTATCAAGTATTTTTAGATGATTATCAGGTTGATGTTAAATTGACCACAACGCTTCGCTGTGGGTACCATTCATATGATTATAAAAATACCATGAACCGACAGATACTCTTCGATCTTGCCAAGGCAAATAACCGAGTGTCGGCGTGGCAAATTGATCAAATAGATAGTAGAACGCTACAAGGATATCAACAAACAGGTGAGCGCATATATTTTTATGCCGTTTTGAATACGGATATAAAAAAGCTCCAGAAGAATCAAACAGAAAAGTCAAAGGGCTTCGCTCTTGTTCATTTAACAAATGAAAGTAAAGCACCTGTTGAACTTAAAATAGGTTTGTCATTTGTTAGCATGGAAAACGCTAAACAAAACCTTTTACAGGAAATAGGTAATAAAAGCTTTGTTGAAATTCAAGAGGAGGCTAGCCGTCAATGGAACGAAATATTATCTTCTATAGAAGTAACAGGGGGAACAAAAAAACAAAAAGAAATGTTTTACTCATCCCTATACCGGTCTTTGTTATGGCCTGCTTTACGTAGCGACGTGAATGGAGAATTTACCGACGCAAAAGGAAACGTGGATAAAGCAGATTTCAACTATTATACTGAACCTTCCCTTTGGGACACTTACCGGAATAAGGACGTACTCCTCGGGTTACTTGCTCCGCAGGTCGCATTGGATGTCATTAAATCAATGAAAGACGTGGGAGATAAAACAGGGTTTATTCCAACTTTCTTTCATGGTGATCATGGAGCTTCTTCTATAGTTGGCGCTTATTTACGTGGCATCAATGATTTTGATGTTCAAGGAACTTACAAACTATTATTACGGAATGCAAATGCGTCAAATGGTGCCCGCCCTTATGTAGATGAGTATATACAGAAAGGTTATATATCGGATCCTGACATCGCAAACCCGCATGTTGAAACAAAAGGGAAAGCGGGTGTTTCAAAAACACTCGAGTACGCTTATGATGATTATTCGCTTGCGCAAATGGCAAAAAAACTGGGCGATGAAGTCAATTATAAGCGTTTGATAGCCCGTTCAAAGAACTACAGAAACGTATTTGATCCAACGACAAAGCTTATGCGGGGCAGATTAGACAATGGAGACTGGATAACCCCTTTCAATCCGCAATACCCTTATTATGAATACATGTATAGAGAAGCCAATGCTTGGCAAGTGTCTTTTTTTGCACCGCATGATATGGAAGGACTGATTGAATTATACGGTGGAAAGAAAGCGTTCGAGTCAAAACTAGATTCGTTATTTACCATCCCATGGAATCCAACTTATATAGCAAGAAACGTTGAAACAATGATCGGACAGTATTGCCATGGAAACCAGCCTGACCATGAAGCACCTTTCGCTTATTATTTTATAGAGAAGCCCGAAAAATCGCAACGCATTATCGATTATATCTTAAATAATCTCTATGGTATTGGTGATGAGGGGCTAGCCCTTTGTGGAATGGATGATGCAGGTGAAATGTCCTCATGGTATGTACTGAGTGCATTGGGTCTATACACATATTCTGCAACGGATCCGACTTACCTTGTGACCGTGCCACTTTTCGATAAAGTGAAATGGCATCGAGCCGCCGGAAAAGAATTGACTATAATAAAAGCCGGTGAAGGACGGGCGCTGAAAAACATTATAGTCAATGATAAACCAAATAAAGGTTATTTTGTATCGCACGATTTGTTTCTTAAGGGGGGTGAAATAAGAGTTGAAACTAAATAATGAGGGAAGCTTTGTATTTGCTAATACGTATCGATAGTTTTCGGAAGCGAAATTTTATTGTCAGTACCTATACCAATTTGGGAACTGCAATGTATATTTCCCCTTAACATTTTTACTCTGTGCTTTATGGTGAGTAAGCCGGTAGCATTGTTGTCTTCTTTTTGAATATCAAAACCGATACCATTGTCCGAAACAGTTGCATTGATAAAACCTTCATTTGAATCATAGATTTTAATAGAGGCTTCGGTAGCTTGCGAATGCTTAACGATGTTCAAGGCGAGTTCTTGAACAATACGATAAACGGCTAGCTGAATCTCTTGGTCAGCCGGTGGGACTATGGGTTCGATTTCTGCAACGAAATTGCAGGGGCCGGTAAGTTGACTACAGATATTTTCAATAGCAGCCTCCAATCCGAAATCTTCTAAAATGCTGGGCATAAGCTCATGAGAAATTCGTCGGCTTTCTCGAATACAATTGGCAAGAAGTAATTCCGCATTTTTTAATTTTTTTCGGTTCTCCTCAGTCGAAAAAAGGGAATCGCTTAAATCAATCGTATCTAAATTCAGCTTAATGCTAAATAGCATCTGTCCGAGTCCATTATGTAGATTCTCCGAAATCCGCCTTCTTTCTTCTTCTTGGGTCCGAAGTGTTACGCGAAAAATTTCTCTTTGTTGTCGCGCTTCCATCTCTAACTGTTTTGCCTTCATTTGCTCATTCTTTATCTGTAACTGCTTTTCTGCTGTCATATCGTCCGCTATTACGATCAACAAATCATGAAGCTTATTCGCTTTAAATCGCAAGCAGCGATTTTTCCATTTGTTTCGTACCATCGTTCAAAACTAGTTGATTGCCCCGTATAAACAACTTCTTTAAACAGGTCCAATACATCGAGCTTCGAAGCAGTAGGAAATAATTCGCGATAACGTTTTCCAATAATATCGTGCTTTGGTCGATTAAGTGATTGGCACATTAAATCGTTCAATAAGAACATTTCAAAATCATCGATGGAATTATCTGCAGCATAGCATGTTTTATATACAGCAATCGAGCTTGGCACGCCGTTAAAAACAGACTGTAGAAGCTCTTCACTGCTCTTAATAGCCTGATAGGCTTGGTTTCTCGTTCTCTTAAGCGTGATATGCGCTTTAATTCGTGCCAATAATTCGGGCGGAGTGAAAGGTTTTACTAAATAATCGTCAGCACCGGCGTCGAAACTATCAATTTTTGACGCTTCGCTCGCTCTTATGGAAAGTAGAATGAGTG
Source organism: Olivibacter sp. 47 (assembly GCF_030372825.1). Classification (NCBI taxonomy): domain Bacteria; kingdom Pseudomonadati; phylum Bacteroidota; class Sphingobacteriia; order Sphingobacteriales; family Sphingobacteriaceae; genus Olivibacter; species Olivibacter sp. 47. The sequence continues at coordinate 670,350 of NZ_JAUCNR010000001.1, read as the reverse complement.
GGATATCATGTGTTCTCGGATCTTGACGTAACGCCTGCAATAGCTGTATTCCGTCCATCCCAGGCATTATAATATCGCTTAATATTAGGTCGGGTCGTGTTGTTTTTGCTAGCTCAAGAGCCATAATGCCATTCTGAACTACGGTTACTCGATATTGTGTCTTAAGTAAACAACTAACATATTCCCGCATATTGGCATCATCATCTGCGAATAAAACGTGAGGGAGTGTCTCGAGGGAAGCTGAGGTGTTGATTCCGTCACTCGCATTGATCCTTTGCGGTGCTTCCATTCTATTGCCGTCCGTTTGCTTTTTGTTGGCAGCAAGGAACCATTTTTTAGCCATGGTAAAATATCTTTGTTTTTACCATAACAATTCTGGCATTTGAAGGTTCGCGAGTTTTTCAGGAAGCGGCGAATAATCGTTAGGAAGTGGGCAGATGATTCGTCTCCCACTCCTTCAATACTTAAGATTTGTTATTTCGCCTTTTCGTTATAATTGATCATCCAACGAACACCGTACCTGTCTTCAAATGAACCAAAGTAATCGCCCCAAAACATGTCTGCCATAGGCATTTCGACTTTTCCTCCAGCCGACAATCCGTTAAATAATCTATCCGCCTCTTCGCGACTATCAGGTGTGATACAGATATAGTTGTTGTTTCCTACGTTTAATTGATGACCTGCTGATTTTAGACAATCGGAAGCCATTAAAAATTGTCCCTCACCAATGGGAATAGAGACATGCATCGCATAGTTTTTTTCATGGTCAGGAAGATTTTCACCTCCTGGAGCCGCACTCATTTTTTGGATAAATAATTCACCGCCAAAAACTGATTGATAGAACTTGAATGCTTCTTCTGCCTGGCCATCGAAGTTCAAATAAGGATTGAGTTTCATATTATTTATTTTAATTAGAGGTTATTAGCTGTTAGCTATAAAACTATTAATGTTTTATGTGTTACACATTACTAAAGGGTTAAATTCTCTTTCATTACTCCATTGAATACAAGCCAAAGAGGTTGCCCTCTGTATCCATGCACAGAGAACAATAGCCGTATTCGCCAATAGAAAATTTCGATTTATGAACTTTTCCTCCGGCCGCTTCTACACGGCTCTCTTCTATACTGCAATCTTGGCAGGGAAAATAAACGATGGTATTGACGCAAGCACCGTCGCCTTCTTTTGTGCCGGGCATTTCTATCAGTGCGCCGCTTACCTTATCGGTCTCCTCATCAGGCGAAGAAAAGAAAGTCATCTTCATTTCTTGAGGCGCTTCGCCTGGTGCGCATTCAGCATCAAAGAACGTTCTATTTAAAACTGTCCGGTAAAACGTCTTTGCCCTTTCTAGGTCCCGGACATATATTTCAAACCAGCATATAACATTGTTTTTCATAATTCAGTGTTTTATTTTTTGTTAGCTATTTTTTTTGTCTTATTATCGTATAACAAAGGTATTACCTATTTATGAGAATAGAAGAGGCTCTTTATGCCATTTTTAGGGTGTATTTAAGACATTCCTTTTATAAAGGATAAATGAACTGTTTTGTTTTGCATATGAACTAAATCTCCCCATTTTTCCCGACTCAATAAGGTCTGCAACAACGCTATACATTTGGGTCTTAGTCGCGCTTGGCGGATAATCTAAACAATATTTTGTTTAATGCACAAAAATGCTGAAAATTGTAAAACTAACACTTATCATTATCGAGCCAATAATTATGCTTCAGCAATATAGAATTTCCGTAATCGCTTTTTGTAGTAGACCACAAATAGGTCTTATAAGCTTCTTCCTTTTGTGCTTTCTGTCGGGATCAACGGTATTTAGTCAGGAAACAGTGGTCAAATATCTTTCAGGAACGGACAAAGATCATACTAAAAATTGGGATTTTATGGTTTCTTCCGGTGCAAAAAGTGGGCAGTGGACGACGATTGAAGTGCCCTCGAATTGGGAAACCCAGGGTTTTGGAACCTACCACTATGGTTGGGAAGAAGATTTCAGTAAAAACGAAATCGGTTATTATAAGTATCGATTTCCCAGCAACCCGACGTGGAAAAATAAAACCATGAAAATAGTCTTTGAAGGTTCAATGACCGATACAGAAGTGAAGATTAATGGTAAAATCGCGGGAGCTATTCATCAAGGTTCCTTTTATCGATTTAAATATGATATCACTAAATTACTGAAGAAAACGGGTGATAACCTTTTGGAAGTTAAAGTCAGCAAAATATCGGCCGATACTTCGGTCAATCGTGCCGAACGGATGTCAGATTTCTGGGTGTTCGGCGGTATTTTTCGTCCCGTATATTTAGAAATTACGCCGCAGACACATATAGAATGGACAGCTATTGATGCTAGAGCAGATGGCAATTTCGTGATGGACGTATACACAGAAGGAAAGTTAGCACATGGATATGTGGAAGCGCAGATAAGCGATTTAGACGGAAAGCTTGTTGGCGAAGCATTTCAAGCGAAACTCGATCACAAATCAGGGAAAGTAACACTGAATAATAAAGTAACTAAACCTGCATTATGGTCGCCTGAATTTCCCAACCGTTATCAGGTAGTTGTTAGATTAAGAGACTATAAAGGCAAAATCATTCACAGCAAGGTCGAAAAGTTTGGCTTTCGAACCGCTGAGTTGAGACGTGGAGAAGGTTTTTTCGTGAACGGCGTGAAAGTGCGTTTTAAAGGCGTTAACAGACATAGCGCATGGCCTACCTCTGGCAGAACAATGAGCAAGGAAATCAGTGAGTTAGATGTTAATCTTATAAAAGACATGAATATGAATGCGGTTCGTATGTCTCATTATTCTCCGGACGCTCATTTTTTAGATATTTGCGACTCGCTCGGACTGTTTGTGATTGATGAATTGACAGGCTGGCAAAAAAATACGATACCAGCGTCGGACGTAAATTACTTAAAGAAATGGTTATGAAGGACGTAAATCATCCTTCTATCGTTATCTGGGCTAACGGAAACGAAGGGGGGAATAATCACGAGCTCGTTGCCGATTACGCAAAATATGACCCACAAAAGCGCACCGTTATACACCCATGGAATAATTTTGAAGGTACCGACACGCAGCATTACAGAGCTTATGATTGCTGTGTCGGATCATTGTATAATGGAAAAGAAGTATTTTTTCCTACTGAATTCTTACACGGACTCTATGACGGAGGGCACGGTGCCGGGCTGGAAGATCACTGGAACCTGATGAGAAGTAAACCATTATCTGCGGGAGGCTTTTTATGGTCCTTTGCAGACGAAGGGGTTGTGCGGTTGGATCAGGAAGGACGCATGGATATAAAAGGTAACTTGGCACCCGATGGAATACTTGGACCTTATCGTGAAAAAGAAGGGAGTTTTTATACTATTAAAGAGATTTGGTCACCTATAAAGATAGCTCTTGATAAGCTTCCCCAGAACTTTGATGGCTTACTTCCGCTCAGCAATGATTACCTTTATACCAATCTCAATCAGATTAGGTTTAGCTATGAATGTCGGCAATTACCGACACCATATGAATCGGATACCACCGTGAAAATTCTTGAGAAAGGTGATTTACAAGGACCCAATGTAGAGCCTCAGCAAAACGGCTATTTACGCTTACCCTTTCAGCATGATTTAGCGAAGACCGATGTGTTAGCACTTACCGCTAAAGATCCTTATGGTCGGGAGATTTTCACTTGGACTTGGTCACTAAAATCACCAATTGAAATGAATGAAAGATGGCTCAGCACAAAAATAAGCTGGCCTATTTCCGTTGACGAAGCTAATAATACTTTACGTTTACAATTGAATAAAACTACCATTGCCTTTGATACAAAAAGTGGCTTACTGCAAAGTGTGATTAGTAACGGCACGGTAATTCCTTTGACTAACGGCCCGCAATTGGCGGTAGGAAAGGCATCTTATGTAGGTATGAAACATTACAAAAAAGGAGACAGTCTTTATGTGGATGTTCAGTATACCGGTGCTTGGAAGAAGGTTCGTTATATATTGGCTCCGAACGGTTTATTAACATTGGAATATGCATACAATGTTTATAATTCCAATCCGCATAACGAGTATCCCTTTTTAGGAATTAACTTCAATTTTCCTGAAAATTTAATTACCGGTGTTCGGTATATGGGACGAGGCCCCTATAGGGTATGGAAAAATCGGATGAAGGGAAATAGCTTCGGTGTTTGGAACAAAAAGTACAATAATACGGTCACGGGCGAATCATGGGATTATCCGGAGTTTAAGGGCTATTATCGCGATTTCAACTGGGTTGTAATAAAAAATAAAGCAAAGGATTTTATTGTATATAACGGAAGTGATAAACTGTTTTTGCGGTTGTACACGCCGGAAAAACCAAAAGGCGCAAGGAATGAAAACAATTCTCCCGATTTTCCTGATGGTGACATTTCATTTTTGCACGCGATTAATGCCATCGGTACCAAATTTGACCGGGCTGTGGATCACGGACCTCAAGGACAACTGAATAGAGTGGGCTTTAACGCCATTGAAGGGAAACTAATATTTGATTTCGATCCTAAATTGCAGTAGTAGCCTTGCCTAGACAGCCTCGTGTGAAAGTCGAACATATCGGTTGCTCAGGCGTTAATAATTAATAGCATTCACACGGGCTTTACCTGTTTTTTTGATCTTGCTCGCTCTCCGAAAGAAAAGCGTTTTTTATTAATTTTTCAGGATCGAAAAAATGATTTAAAGGGCCGCGCCCTTTACCCGTTAAGACATCCATTCCGTTTTTGATAGCTTTGTACGTATAGCACTGTCCCGCAACTATTGCGCTTTCCATAGGGAAATCCCGGGCTAAGAAGCTTGTAATAGCAGATGATAGCGTGCAGCCTGTTCCATGTAGATTATTCGTTTCCAGTTTAGCTGACTCATAGGAATGGACTTTACCTTGATTGTCGAAATATAAGGACGTAAGCGTAGATGACTGCAAGTGGCCTCCTTTCAATAAAACATTCGTAGCTCCCAGCTTCAAAATCCGTTCGCCGGCAATATACATATCATCCAGGGAGCTGATTTTCATTTCGGCAAGTACAGCAGCCTCATCGATATTGGGGGTAATAAGATCGGTTTTCGGAATTAGCTTTTCCACAATAGTAGCTACAGTTGCGTCTTGTACTAGTCGATGTCCGCTGCTTGCTACCATCACGGGATCGAAAATAAGTGGAACTTTTGGATATTCTGAAAGGGTTTCCACGATGACATCCACTAAAGTTGCTGTGTGCACCATTCCAATTTTTATAGCTTTCGGAAAAATGTCGCTCAATAGAACCCTTATCTGTTCCTGTATGGCCCGATCCGGGATGGCATAAATCGCTTGAACCCCTTGTGTGTTTTGAATGGGAAGTGCTGTTAACACCGAGGTAGCAAAGCATCCCAATGCGGAGAAGGTTTTGATGTCTGCCTGAATTCCTGCGCCACCACTACCGTCAAAGCCGGCAATTGTCATGGCAATAGGGTATATATACTCTTTTTGCATTTAACGTATTATTACTTTTCCTCACTATTTCAGTGCGATCAACTTCAGAGCATGCACTCCACGCTTCTTAGCAGAATTAAAGCTAATGCGAATGTACAAATCTTTAATAAGGGTAAAAACAAGTCTTTACTTGATTTCGTCCAGCAGAGTAATTGCATCATATTTGTGATGTGCCCATTCTCGTTAGACTTTTATATAAATCTTCTTGCGATCAAGTAGCCACCCAACACTCCAACAGAAAAGCATATAGCATAGTGCAAATAATAACGATCCTGCCGGACCGGGGAGTAATTTCTGAAACAAATGTATGTTGATGTAATCAAACAACGAAGTTCCACCTAAAGGTATTAAAAATAGGCTGATCAAAACAATTTCGGATAATAGGTAAACGAATAGCGGATTTTTTCCAAAGATAATAAAGAAATTAGTCCATTTTCTTGGGACGCCATTACCATTTTCTGAAATTGGAACCAACAAAGGAAGAATTAGTAGGTCTAAGCTAATCGTTAATAGCGCAAATGAACTGGACCATATTTTTTTATTTATAGGAAACACCTGGTTCCATACCAAGGCTATCAATACACCGATAGCGCCAATAATCAACAATTTACCAAGGCTCTGTACCGTTCCGCCCTTTTCTTGTAAATACTTACCGACCAAATACCCTGCAATTGCATTGGTAATAGCAGGTATTGTGCTCAACAAACCTTCCGGATCAAAAATAATTCCGTGGCTATGATATAAATGAGACTCGCCAAGAAGCCATAGGTCGAGTTTGAATATGGCATTTCCCTCTAATGAATAGGGCGCATCCGTGCCAAAAATTAGTAGGATGACCCAATATATTGATAATAATGCAATCGCAAGCCAAACAAGATACTTTCTTCGAACATAGTACACCGCTAGGGCTGTAAAAAGATAACATAAGGCAATACGCTGTAAAACGCCAAATACACGAGTCTCATGTAAAGGGAAAGATATGATTTCATGTTGCTCCGTTATTTTAAAAAAGGGGAACCAATACATTAAAAAGCCTAATAAAAAAATCAATGCCGCTCTTTTGAAAATGGTCAAAAGTACCTGTTTGGATGAGAGATACTGAAATTTCCTTTCAGAAAATGAAAGTGCGTTCCCAACGGCAAATAAGAATGAAGGAAAGACAAGATCCGTAGGAGTAAAACCATGCCATGTTGCATGGTTCAAAGGCCAATACGGTGTTGCACCTGACCCTGGACTGTTTACAATTATCATGAAACATATTGTCATTCCCCGAAATACATCCAGGGCAGTGAATCGTAATTTCTGTTCCTTCATTAGCTGCGCTCGGCTTATTAGTTGTTGAAGTTTAAGCATAAAACAATCCAATTCACCGTACTAAGTGGCGATGGAATCGGATTGCTTTTACGTGCAATTTACAAAAACAGCTTACAATTACAATTATTTTTCTTGATGATATTGATAGAGACAAGAAGAGTAAATTAGGGATTCGACAAAAATTCAACCCAGTTTACATTGTAGCCGATGCCTTCAAATTCCAGTCGAAGAATTTTATTACTGCCCGATGGTACCGTCACATCACTTAACGTAAAGTTCTGATAGGTCTCCCAACCACCGGTACTTGTAATATCGACTGTTCCGAGTGGAACGTTATCAAGCTTTACGGTGATTTTTTTTCCGGTGGCTGCATCGCCACTTGCTACACGCAGGTTGATGTCGTAGGTGCCGGCAACTGTATTTGATAAGGTGTAAGCAAGCCACTCGCCCGTATTTATATAACCAAGCGTATATCCACCGCCGCCATCATTTGTGGTACCTAGGTCAACCGGCGTGTTACGGTAAACATTTCCTCCCTGATTGTCGAAGGTCGTTTCATGATAGGAGATATCTTGGCCGCCTTCATCGAAATCTTCAATTTCCATTCTGCCAGGAATGTTATGCACCTTAAACGCCGTTTGTGGTCCGGGTGTAAAACCGCCCGCCTGATTGTGATTTTGCAATTCGAAAAGCCAGTCCCGTATAAACTTTCCTTGATTTTCGCCGCTCATTAAATTCCAGTTCCAGTCGAATATCTGTGGTTTCCAATAATTGTCAAAAATGTAGTTAAGCCAACCGATATGGGCGTGGCCATCCATATACGTACGGAACTGTTTGCCCCAACCGCCGGATGTGCCATAAGTGACATTGTCGGAATAATTTGGGTCAGCGTTCCATCCAAATTCAGTTATAACAATAGGAATGCTATTTGCAGCATTACCAAATCGAGCATCCAAACTGCTAGTAGTTGCCGGCTGATTAGGATAAATATGATACACATAAGCCATATTTGGATCATCAAAAGGGTCAGAAACGGCTTGGTTGACCCGTGTGCTCCATTGTGGGTTACCCATGAGGATGAGATTATTAGGTGCAACTGCTCGGATAGTATCGACAACAGGTTGAATAAAATTTTTCCATGTCGTCCAATTATCGGGACTAATTGGCTCATTGTACACCTCGAAAATCACTTCCGGATTATTGGCATAGTGTGGCGCTACATAACGCCAGAAGTCGATCACTTTTGACTGTGGCGTCCCTCCATCACCATAATTTGCGACAAGATGAAGATCAACAATAACATATAAGCCTAACGAAATGGCCTGTTGCACAAAAGGATCAATGTGATTTGCAAAAGCACTGGCAGGATCACTGTAACTTTGATGAACACCGATGCGCACAACTCGCGAGAACCATCCTTGGGCAGCATTAGCCTGTAATGCTAACATTTCACTAATCGGTCGTGGGCTACAGGTGGTACATTCATCGTTGCTTTCGTTTGGAAGGAGTGAAAAACCCCTAAGTGTAACAGGATTTCCGAAAGCATCTTTAATTTGATTGCCGTCTACATGTAACGAAGGTAACGGTGAACTAGTTCGCTTAAGTGAGCTAAAGGTCTGTTTTTGGGAAAGAAGTTCACTGGGCTCTATCGGCTTTGTTTCACAAGATGTCAACAGGACTGTCATCCCAATGAACACACAGCCCATCAATTTTCTTTTACAGAGATTAATTGGGGATATCATAATCGTTTTGGTTTATAAATGTTAATATCCTTGAGGACATTAGCTGCCTCTAATAAATGTATAGTATAAAATGCAAAAAAAGCTTTTTTGTTTTAAAATAATAAACTAATTAATTACACATTTACATAATTAGCCAACTGACGATACATGCTTCATGCCATGGTGGATTTTGATGCGGTCCTATAAAGACGCAATTTGTATCATCCGTGAGACAAGGTTAAAGGCCTTATATGCCTATTGGCTAATAAGACAGGCATTGGGGCGGGTGGTGAGTAAACATTAGCTCAGAGAGCCCGGTGTTGGTATTCATCACTTACATCGATGTTAATTAAATCTAACAAATGAAGCGAAATTGCTTGTTCTTTCTGCTGAGTTACTTCCACTGCTTTCTCAGATTTAATATCCTTTGCAATGGTAAAGGCTATTGCCGCCATCATTTGATCACGGGCCTTCAATAGTTCGGATAGGTCTTTTGTTGTCGTTTGCATGCCAGTACTTTTGTTTTATATCCAAAGAATAGGGTAAGTTGTCCGCTCGCAAAAATTCAAAAACTACTTTAGCAAATCTTTAAATAAATGTTATTATAGCGTGATTACAAGTTACGAAAAATTTAGAAAAGGCAACTAAACTTTTTTAAAATTCACAATACACTTCATAAAAGCGTAATAGTAGGGCCAGCTAATTTTCGACTTGTATATTTGTGCTGATATTAAAAAGCCAAATTATGTTAAAAGACAAAGTAATAGTAATTTACGGAGCCAGCCAGTCGCTTGCCGGCGCCGTAGCCAAAACAATGGCTCAAGCCGGTGCAAAGCTGTTCTTAAGCAACCGCCACTTGACGCCGGCAGAAGAAGTCGCACGAGAAATAAATGAAGCAGGCGGTTTTGCCGAAGCAGCCGAAGTTGATGCCCTAGACAAGGGGGCTATTGAAAAACACCTTGTCAAGACACTAAAGAAAACGAAGCGAATCGATGCTTCCTTTAATCTTGCGGGGTTTGAAGTGCTGCAGGATGTTGATCTGATTGATATGTCGTTAGACGACTTTGTTCGTCCGATAACGACGGCGATGCAAACTCATTCTCTAACTGCTACGGCTGCCGGGAGAATCATGGCTAAACAAGGTTACGGGGTGATATTAACTTTAACGGCAACTCCCGGCGGAATAGGTTACCCCAAAGTCGGAGGCTTCGGGCCCATATGTTCGGCTGTCGAAACCTTTTCCAAAAATCTGGCAGCCGAATTAGGACCTTTAGGGGTAAGAGTAGTTAACATACGATCGGCAGGATCCTTAGATTCGCGCCCCTTTAAGGAGGCCTTAGCTTTTGGTGGTGATCGAATCATAGAAGTAATCAAAAAGATGAAATCTGATACGATGTTAAAAGAGTTACCGTCTATGCACGACATTGCTTCTGCAGCGTCGTTTTTAGTGTCAGATATGGCGAAAAGTATTACAGGTACCACCATCGATGTAACAATTGGCACAACTACTGCGTTGAATTATAAAACAGACATTTGAACCTTATGTAATGGAGAGAAAGATTCACATACAAACAATAATTGGAATCAATGGAATCATTAAATGAATATATGGAGCACCAATATCAATTGGTGAAGCATTCACGGAAAAAACTATTTGACTATTGCAGCACGTTCGTAACCGAGGATTTTGTAAAGCCAATTTCTTTTTTTGGTAATGGAGGTAGTGTGCGGAGCTTGTTAGTAATACCTACAAAGCTTGGATCGTATGTCGTGGCATGGCATTAAACACGGATTTTTTGAAGGAGGAAGTGGTTAGCTCTATGAAAGACATTATTCCTATCTATTTGGACATAGATGCTCATGTTGATGCCTTCATAAAAAAAAGCAGGCAGAAAAAATTGGGCGTTACTTTTATGCGAAATGGCCGTCTATGTACACTAAGTCCTTTTCACCTATTTAGCCATGTTATTACTCATGAGTTTCATCATAAAGGACAAATACTAAGTATAAGTAGATGCCTTGGATATCAACCTGTTGATACAGATATAATTAGTTGAACGCTTGAACCAGTTGTATTAATTTGAGATAATTGGCTTCTGTACCTTTCGAATCCATCGATGGACAATACAGGCTAGTATGCATGATTTGCCAATTTCTATTAAAGCCTAGGCAACTTGTTTTTATACGAAGATGAAATGGGAAGAATATAGCCTTGAGCGGTTAATTGATGACGTTCGATTTTCGTTACCGCGTCTGTATTTACGATAAATGATCTATGAATGCGGATAAAACGACTTTTAGGAAGCAACTCTTCACACTCGGTTAAGGTCATCCGACTATTGACAATTTCGTTTTTACATACAAAACTGACATAATTGCCAGTTGCTTCTATATAAAGCAGATCGTTCAGATATAGGCGGATTTGTTCTATACCGCTTTTAACTAAAATAGCGTGAGACATTTCGGTAACGCCATTTTTTACTTGTAAGAGATTCTTAGCCTTATGACATGCTTTCAAGAAACGAGTGACGGAGAAGGGCTTTAAAAGATAATCCACTGCATCTAGGTCAAAGCCTTTTAGAGCGTGTTCTGCATAAGCGGTTGTAAATATTACGAAGGGTTTTTTATATAAGCCATCATAAAAGTCGATACCTGAAATGTCAGGCATTTTTATATCTAAAAACAATAGATCTACTTTTTCCACTTGCAAGTATTCTATGGCCTGATAAGCATTAGTAAATGTACTATCTATTTGCAGAAAAGGTACTTTCTCTGCAAGCTTTTGTATAATACCTAAGGCTATAGGCTCATCATCGATAGCGATTGCTTTAATCATATCATAGGTGTTTTTCCAGTTGTGTATAGAGTAGTTGCTGATCACTCGGACGCTTTGCCTTCTCTTTGATCAAGATTCCATTTTTGTCAAATATAAAATAACTAGGATATAATCCGCATAGACCGTCCCCGGTTGGAAGAAGCTCTGCCCAGATTCGCTGAATATGCTCATTATTCATACGTATATGGAGGCCTTGTAGATTACTAATCCAGACAAAATTACGCCATTCATCCTCTTTGTCGTCGTCGTCCATGTCTAAATATATAAAAACAATATCTTTATTGTTAAATTTATCTTTTAATTGCGATGTGTAAGATAATTCTACTTTACAGGGGCCGCACCAGGTTCCCCAAATAGCTAAATACACCACTTTCCCTCGATATCGTTTGATGATTTCGTAAATAGATTTTATATGGTTGCCTTCATTAAAAAATTTAATAGAAGCGTTACGCTTATTAGCCATCAATTTTTCATCAAGCTTCGCTATGCAAGTCCGGAGATGGGGTAAATAACGACTATCGGCAAAATATGCTTCAAAATCAACCATTAAAATTTTCATCGATTTTAAATCCTTATAGCGATAGCTGTTTAGGATTTGCTGCGCAAGATACCTTTCAGCAGTAGCACGACTGACATTTTGTTTAACAGACAACCATGCCACATAGTTTTCACCATTTACTTTAGCTAGCCTCATTATGCTGTCTAAACTTAAATTGAAAAAAAGCAGACGGCTGATTGTTGTGTCCTTTAAGTATTGATCAAGCGCTTTGGATTGCATATAACTAATGTATCGGTCAATGAATTTATAGTATTGAAGACCATGATACTGTTCCTCCAGATTCGGTGACACAGGTATCGTATAATGCCAGCTGAAAATTTCTCCATTCGCTTTTCCTCCAACGGACAATTGACCCTGTAAAATCTGTCAAGCTTGCTAGCGCATGGAATCGCACCTCATTTTTAAAAAGCTCCTTGTTTGCTTGAGAGATCGAGCTCTGTGTTATACGCAGTAACTTTTCCTCACGTTCTTTAAACCACGGTTTAACTACCATGCTTTGTATTTCTTCAGCCGTTGTAGATGCATAGTTATACTTTCCTCCTTGCTGTTCCATGAAAAAAGGAGTTTTGTTAAAACCAATAGCTTGCAGTAAGTAGTTCTCATCCGCCAGACTTCCTTTGAAGTCCGCAATCGTTCTATTGTTACTATTGATCACTAAAAATAAATCTTCGTGAGGCTGGACGAATAGAAGTATTTGATCGTTATCAAGATGAAGAGCAATAAATCGTCGGTCTGTTAGTGGGATGTTGACGCTGAAGTTCCCGTTGCTTTCAACAGCTATTTCTTTTGCATTTAATGGGTCGAGATCGTAGATTACTGGGACGTCCAATTTTAGATTCACCTCCTTATCGCCGATCACAGAACCGCTGATTTTGAATTGTGCAAATGAAAGAAAAGACGAAAAGATAAGAATTACATCAATTAGAAAAGCTTTAAATTTCATAATGTTAGGGTTAAGTGAACAAAATACTCCATATCAGTTTGACGTATAGTAAGCTCGTGTTTATTAGGATAGAGTTGTAATAAGCGCTGCCTTACATTGGGAATACCTATACTACTGCGGTTTTTTTCGGGATCATTTATCTGCTTTAAATGCACGCTATTGTATACATCAAAAAATAAGCGATCATCCTGCATAGAAAGATTGACTTTAATCCACGACGGCTCTTTTAAACTTATACCGTGCTTAAAGGCATTTTCGACAAAAGGGATCAACAACATAGGGGCGATAAAAAGGTCCTTAGTAACTTGTTGAATATTGTAATCCACGATAACATTTTGCGATAAATCTGTCCGCAGTTTCTGAAGATCTATATAGTTGTGTAAATATTCTATTTCCCTAACCAACAGTATGTTATCTAGTATGTTCTCATGAAGCATAAAGCGCATAATATCACCGAGTTTCTGTATACTCGTGGCGGTCATCTCTGCGCCCTCTGTCAGCGCGCTGCCATATAAAGTATTTAATGCGTTAAATAAAAAATGAGGATTAATTTGCGAACGTAAAAAGCTCAAATTAGCCGTACTATTACCTAAGGCATTTTCAAGATTACCTAATTTTGTATGATGTTGCAGCTTTAGGTGATATAGGTGTTTAATAACCGGGATAGAGATTAGACAAGTACAGCACCATAACGCGAAAAAGGCATTAGTGTTGAATCCTAGCCCGCTAACCACTACAAATCCAAATGGTGCATAAATAAGAAACGAAAGAGGCAATCGTACATAGAGGTATTGTTTTAAACTGTATTTGGCTTTGCTACAAAATGGGAGTAATCCGTACATTTCTATACTATACATAATAAATAGATAAATGGAAATTATAAGCCAGAAAAAGGCCATACTTCCATTAAAAACCAGAAGGAACAAATAGGCAGATGATATAACGGAGAAAGCAATTAAACTTTCTTTTAGAAGTGTCGATGACAGATTTAATTTTTTTTGAAGTAAAAAGAGACGCCCTTGTTTCGCTAACGTATAAGTACTAATAAATAGAATAATAGAAACAATAGAGCTGATTACCCTCCCGCTTTCGCCAAAATAGGCCCAAACAGTTAGTCTATTATATCGATGCTGCATCCACTCACAGTAGGCAAAGCCAAACCACAAAATAAAAAGCGTAAGAAAAGATGTAAAGAGTGCCATTTCGTACTTCGCTTTGTTTATGTATCTGGGAATAATGAAATTATTGAATGTGAGAAAAGCTATATAGAAAAGTGCTACAAATAATAGGGTCGGCAAAAGATGGTTTTCAAAAAAGTTAAAAGTCATTCCCTTTTCTTCAAAGGGCTTTTCTAGAAATAGCGACGTCCTAGCTTCCCAGTTTTTCGTTTTTTTGCCAAACATTATTACCATAACAACCAGTGTAATAACGGTAGCGACAATGGCTTCGATTCTTCTTAGTTTCATATTCTTATTTTGTACAATGCTAAATAATTAACTGTCCTGACGCAATTAATTGGGATGAATAGTGCTTTTTTTGGGATGAAAGGCTCCTTTGCTTGTTTTTTGCGTATCAACACAATTACCTCCTGCGCGTAAGACCATATTCTTCTTTTGCAAATACTGAATTTAGTATGTTTGTGTCATGTTTGATACGGAAGCGTTGCTAAACCAGGGGGGCATGTTGTTTTTGATTTTTTCTGTTTATGGACAGATCGGGTTGATTTTTCTCTTTTTCTTACCGAGTGGTGGGTTTATGTTTACCGCCGGTGTGCTAATTGCAGCCGGTAGATATCATTATGACCTGCCGACACTATGTATGCTGCTAACTATCGCTGCTATTGCCGGCAATATAACGGGATATATATTCGGTAAAAAAATAGCACCATATCTGCATACGCGACAAGATTCCCGATTCTTTAAGCAAACCTACTTAATAAGTGCACAGCGGTTCTTTCAAAAACATGGCTCTTTAGCAATTGCTGTTGCTTTATTTTTTCCTGTGGTTCGTACTTTTGTGCCTATTGTTGCCGGTATTACTAAGGTCCATTTCAATAAGTTTTTACTGTATGCCGCTGTAGGTTCCCTTTTTTATGTAGTTGGGTTTTCACTCACAGGATATTTAATAGGCAAAGTGCCAATGTTGAAGCCCTATCTCAACTATATCACCATAGGTCTTATTCTTTTACTAACATCACCGGTTCTTGTGCGATTAGTGAAAATTGTTAAGAATGCATAACTGATTTATTTCCTGATTTTATCCCGATATTCCTGTAAGCTCTCAAAATCGACGTAGAAACGTATATATTGTCCGTTCTCCTGTAAGGTAACCATCCCATCGCTATTGATGTCAAAATAGGTCGGGGTAATTAAAACCTCACCTGTTTTTGGACGATAAATACCGTAGGCCTTTTCACGTTCAGGCCTAAAAGACCATAACCCCTTTTCGGCATCCAAGCAGCGGATGCTATAATTATCGGGATTCCAAATCCAACGATTTTCCTGTTTATTCCAAAGGCCTTGTCTCTGGTGATCGCCTCGCTTAAGAGTTATGATCAACCAATGCATATTTTCGGATACATCTTCGTAAGCAATGGCACGAAAATCTTTCAAAGCATTTGGATTGATTACAGTGGATAATTCGGGCCATACGATATCGCCGGTAGGATAACGTAATGTAAAATTATGTTCGCCGGAAGGTTGGGACACCCACCTTCCATCCGATTGAAGAACTTTGTGTTTAATCTGGCCGGTTATTTGGTCGAACGAGCGTACTAAGAAGCAATTTGTTCCGGCAATGGGCGCTAATAACATCGCTTGCTGTAATACCGAATCAGCTAAAATATGATCATCAATTAGAGTTTCGACAGATTGGGGAAATGCTATCTTCATTTCAGGGAAGAGGTACTGCTTGCCTTCTGTATCTTCAAACACTTGCGCGATATTTTGGTAAAGGTAGTCGTCTTTATGCAGTTTAATGGCATGGCTTTCGCCTTTAACAGTATAAATTAAACTGTCTTTTTTCTAAATATCCGTCCATCTGTTTTTCGGTTATTTCGATCGGTGATATAATAGTTGTTACCGTTAACTTGAAACAATTGGTCATATCCAATAACATTTTCAATATGGTTGCTTATGACCTTTGCTTTGCCATCATTTAGTTGATATAATTTTCTTTTGTGTAAAAAATATCCGTCGCCCAAATTATTAACCTCCATGTGGTAACGATAGCTTTCAGAAGTCTGTACTTCATTATCATAAATAACTTGCTTGTTTTCAATAATAGTGATTTTTAGTTTAGACATGTTAACCTTGGTGTCAAATAAACGGTTATCATTTTTTGAAGATCCCATAAGCGAAAGACCGGGAAGAAAGCGCCAATTCCAGAAACGCCATCGCGTAGTATAAGTCTCTTCCGTCCACATTAACGTGTAGTTGTCCAGTTCTTGAAGATAAATATGTTTATACTTTATAGGCACAACGATATTCCCAAGAGTGTTGATGACACCATATTGCAGTGTCGTATCTTGTACGACGGCAAAACCGGTATGAGTAAACTTATTCGCAGTAATATAACATGGGGAAACCACCAAGCGCATCGCCGTGTCAGCGTAACCATAAAGTCCATTGCTGCCAAGATAAGGATATAGCTGAAGGGAATTGGTTTCTACAGTGGTTGCGATCACCTTCGTTTTGCTTTGACAGGCGTGCATGGAGCAACAGAAAACAACTGAAATAAAAAAAGTGTAGCTAAAGCTCCAGGTAGCCATTGTTGATGTATGATTTCTACATCAAAATTAGTACAGGAAACTCATTTCTATAATCCCTGAAAACAACCATTTCCAAGGGGCTTACTTTTATTCGGCGCGTACCCATAATAGTTTTTAAAGGCACGTATAAAGGAGGCATCAGATTGATAGCCAACCAAGGCCGCAATTGCACCCAAAGGAAGAGCTCTTGCTTGGAGGAGTTTATAACTATATTGCATACGCAAATGGTTGATGTAGCCAAACACTGAATAGTTAAATAAGATTTTGAAGCCTTTCTTTAGTTTGAATTCATTGATACCGGCCTGTCTGGCCAGCCCGGAAAGGTTATGCTGCTTCAGGAAATTATCGTCTAAGTATATTTTTAAATCGTGAAGTAAGTCGACGTCGCGTTGACTGAAAGGAAAAGTGTTTCTTTTCTGACTAAGCGATGATTCATTTAGGATAAGTAATATCAATTCTTCAATTTTATGGGGGACATAGGTAGAAATTAAAGAATCGGCCACCGGAGGATGAATGATTGCGTAAAGGGTTTGTTTTAGTAAGGAGCCAAAATGCTTTGGTTTGTCAAATAAAGTAAAGGGTTGGTCTTTTGCTAGCTTTTTAGCTATTTTCTGCCATTCGGCTCCGCACTGTTCCAATAGTGATGTAAGGTATTGTTGATTAATCCCTAGGCATATATAACTATAGTCTTTCTGTTTTGGAAACGAGAAATTACTGATAGGATCAATACAATTCATTACATTAAATTCACCCTGCTTCATGGGTAGCGCATCCCCGAAACAAGAGATACGCGCGTTCGAATGCCCTTCAAGTTGGAAGTGGAAGCTGGTATGATTGAAGTCTCGAAAGTTAACGACACGTACTTCCTCCTGAAAGGACGACTCGAATTGAAGTATGTTAAAATTGCTGTTGTTGGACGTACGCGTTATAGCATTAAATTGACCGACATGCTTTAACGCTTTATACTGGCCTTTTTCCGAATCAGCAAATTGCCGGTCCACTAATTGGGTGAATTCATGGCTATATAAGGTATACATAAAAATCCGTTTGCGCTGTTTAAAATCCTTTTTTGCACCAAGGCTCCACGAGCAAAAATAGATATTTGTCGCATGAAAAAAGAAGTTTCTTATAACCAAGTCAATACGCTGAACTGGAAACGGCAAGCTCATTACGACTTTTTTAGATCCTTTGAAAAACCGTTCTGGGGTGTCACCACGCAGTTAAATTGTACGAAAGCTTTTGCATATTGTAAGACTTATAATGTCTCGTTTTTTTGCTATTATTTATACTTATCGCTGCGGGCGGTTAACGAAGTGCAGGCTTTTCGTTATCGCATACATGACAACAACGTCCTGGAGTATCACGAAATTGGCGGGTCCATTACCGTCATCAGGCCTGACGAAACTTTCGGCTTTGCCTATTTTGATTTTTACGATGAATTTGAGCGCTTTCAAGTAGAACTAAAAAAACAAATTAATTTAGAAAAGCAGTCGCGTGGATTACAAACGGATGCAAATTGCCGGGATGTTATACACTATTCGGTGCTGCCCTACATTTCCTTTACACAAATGGAACATGCTTTATATGGGGGGCAAGATAATGGCATACCAAAAATCACCTTTGGGAAATACCTATTTCAAAATGATCAGATCTTGCTTCCCATGTCTATACATGTACATCATGCGCTGTGTGATGGGGTTGATGTTGGCAAGTTCGTTACCACATTTCAGGGATATCTGGAAATGTAGCTTAAGCATTTTCCTAAACCGAAAACACCCATTTGAAAAATGGAAGCTATGGTTAAGAAAAGTCTATTCAGTCTAAAAATTTCGTGTATGGGTAAAAAACGATATCTTTATTGACCATAATAACTATTGAATACCATATTTATGAAGAAGAAACTATTTTTAGGCTTAGCATGTGGTTTATTGTTTGCTGCAATCGAGCCTTTTTGCGCACAGGCACAGGTAGCGCCTATCCACAGCAATGCGGTGCAAGGAGGGGAGCTCATCGGTCGTTGGGATATCACCGTCGAAGAGAATGGCAAACCGGCACCATCTTGGTTGGAAGTGGAGTTGTCGGGCTTTAAAACACTGGTGGGACGTTTTGTTAGTACAGGAGGTAGTGCACGGCCTGTTGCTAAAGTTAATTTTGAGAATGGAAAATTCAGTTTTGCTATTCCTCCACAATGGGAGCGCGAAGACCGTGACTTGGTCTTAGAAGGAACTGTATCGGGCGATCGCATTCAGGGGACAATCACTACAAGCGCCGGTGTAAAGCAGTCTTTTACTGGAGTAAGAGCCCCCTATCTAACAAGAACAGCTGAACCCGTTTGGGGAAAACCAATCGAGCTGTTCAATGGAAAAGATTTAACAGGGTGGACGGCACTTGGGAACAAAAATCAATGGGTAGTGAAAGATGGAATTCTGACGAGTCCGGAATCGGGTGCAAACCTGGTGTCGGAGAAAAAGTTTAACGACTTTAAGCTACACGTGGAATTTAGGTATAAAGAGGGGAGCAATAGTGGTGTTTATTTGAGAGGCCGATACGAAGTACAAATCATTGACAATCCAAAAACAGATCATCCCAATAGTCATTTGTTCGGTGGAGTTTACGGCTTTTTAGTGCCAAGTGAGATGGCGGTAAAAGGTCCGGGCGAATGGCAGAGTTACGATATTACACTGGTGGGGCGGATGGTTACCATAGTAGCCAATGGTAAAACGATTATTGCGAATCAAGAAATACCAGGTATTACCGGTGGTGCGCTCGACAGTAATGAAGGTGAGCCTGGTCCGATCTATTTTCAAGGAGACCATGGTCCGATTGAATTCAGAAAGGTTGTTATTACACCCGCAAAGTAGCTTTATACAAATAAAGATAGCCAGCCTCTTAACTAGATCGCTGGCTATTTTTTGCCTCTCCAACAGGAGTAGTCGTTATTTTATGCCCCGTTATATCGCTTCATAAAAGAAGCTTTCGAATCATGGTAAGTGATTACGCCACCGATAAAGTGCAAGAACTTTATATAATACCAAGCCAAGTCTACCTGATGTTTTAAAAAGCCTGAACGCGCACTGCTCGGGTATAAATGATGATTATTATGCCATTCCCCTGCAACAAAACCTGGCCATAATTGATTAATTGACATATCTTTTTCGTTTAAATCATAGCCTTTTTTACGCTTATCTTTTCCTTTTCCATGTCCTTCATAATTAAACGTTCGCACGCCTATTGCCCAGAAAGCTGCGGCACCAAAGAGTGCGCAAGCCAGCGCATGACCGCCAATTAAATAAAATATACCGTACCATACCAACCAATTTACTAAGCAAGCAGAGATAGCACGCATTGGATGTACAACTGATCCCCATTTCTGATACTTTCTATAGCAATTAGCTTTTACACCGGTGTGTGCCATTAGTTGCACAGTTTGCTTATATTCCTCTGCACTGAGGTCTTTAGCAATAGGTTGATGATTTACATCTGCTAAAAAGCAATATAAGAAACCGCCATTGGCATTATAAGGATCGCCCGGCTTGTCTGATTTCGCGTGATGCACGTGGTGCGAGATGGCATAAATTTCTTCGGGAATCATGCTGATCGTTAGGTTTTGTGTTAGCACCCGCCAAAATCGATTCTTAAAACGGTAGGCTTTGTGCGTGCAATACCGATGGTGCCAGATCGTTCCGTGCGTTCCCATAATGATCATGCTGTAAATAAACGCGGCAACTAATAAAGCGACGCTGAAATAGTTGAATATAAAAAGAAATAGCAGCGGAATCAGTAAAAGTACGCGAGCCCAGCTAAATAGAGGTAACCAATTTTTTTTGGATTGAAATATATTAATACGTTTTAAAAACTCGCGGAGTAATTGCTTGGTTGTAGGTTTACTGAAGGCCCCATCCCGATCCGTCCATCCATACGATGGCGGATCTAACACTTTATCTAATAACATCATATTTTTAATTGGTGTAAGGTACGTCTTTTAGTCGGTAGATTTTCAGCATAGCCCAAATCTTAACATAACTTAACATTTGCTTCTGTTCGGTACAATGATTTCGTTCCGGAAGCTGCATCGACACTTCGCGGCGCCTAGCACTAAACCGCCAAAAAAGCAATAAACCAGATCGTTATTCGGCTTTTAATGAGTTAAATTACTGGAGTAAGTTTGGGAAAGCGAATAATCCGAAGCCACTTCAACAAAACAATGATGGGATAAACAGGATCTATTTCATGCCAGCGATTTCCGAAATTTACAGATGAAGGATGCTTATGATGATTATTATGGTACGATTCACCGAGCATCAATACATCAATAACCAATAAATTTTTAGCGGTGTTTCGTAACCTGAAATTTATATAGCCATATTTATGCGCAAACCAATTAACGATCGCGCCATGAAACGCACCCATCGTGATTACAATAGGCAACAGCAAAAACCACCAATAGGTGTTGGCAAAAAATAGAAAAAAAGCGAAATAGGCAGCTACCCACAGAAGTCGCGATACTCCCGAATGTGCCCAGCGATCAAATCCTTTCCACTCAGGCAAGTTTTTAAGAAACCGTGTTTCTATCGGTTCTTTATTGTTAACAATATTCCCGTAAATATTTCGTGTACGCCACATCATACTGAAGATATTAGATGAGAACCGAGGAGAATGAGGATCTTTCTCGGTATCAGTATAAGCGTGATGCATGCGATGCATAATGGCGTAGGCTCGGGCGCTCATGTAAGAAGAACCCTGGGTGAGATAGGCGAAGATGAAAAAAAAACGCTCCCAAAACTTACTCATCGTAAAGGAGCCATGTGCTGCATATCGATGTTGAAAGAAGGTTTGTGAAAAAAGGGACAGATACCATAGTCCGATAAAAAAAATGAAAATAACCATAAAACTAATTGTGTAAATAAATCAAGAATGCAGAAAAAATTTGAAGCCCACTTTGGCAGTGTAGAAAGAAGGAAAGTGGTAACCTGTAGAATGCTAACTGTACTCTAAAATGTAAAGATAACTTTTTTGGTTGGTAATAACAAAAAAAGCAATGATTTAAAGAGGGAGACTAAAAAAATAAAGTGGTACAATTCATTGGTTGTCAATTATTTTATTACCTTTATTGCATATCTCCAAAAGAAAAGGGTAAAATTGGTTGATATAGGGCTACTAGGTAGCTCGAGGCTACAGATCATGAACCCTTGGAACAATACTTCTTTTTTTATCAAATTATTTAGCAATCGATATCGACTGAGCGGTAATTTTTAATAGAATAAGATCATTATGGTAATGAAGCAATGCATCTCATCATTCATTTTTTGAATGGATGCTCTGGCAAGTTCCTTCCTAAAAGAATATACTTTACTTAAAAACAATTTACGATGAAGAGCTATTATCGGTACTACCGGGTCTCAATAAATAATACCGAAATTACTGAGATGTCTTCGAATGATTTCACTCGGATTAATATGAAGCCTTTCAAGACAATTTGGAAAGACAACCATCCCGTGAAAGTGTATTATTCGTTAACCAATCAAGCATATTCGCTTACCGGAATGCGTTCTATTCAGCAGGATTTCGTTGATAAGATTACGGCGATGGAACATGCAAAAAGTGGCGCACTACATTACATATCATCTCTTATTGCACAGGCTGATGCGGTGATAGCAGTATTAAAGCAATACCGTATCGACCATTATGATGATCTAAACAAAAATTTACTTGAGGATAATATCCGTCGGTTAGAACGATTAATGGGAAATAATTAATAAATATACCATGAGCAGAGACAAAAAAACACCCAAAAGCACCGAGAAGAAGGGTTCTTCTGATTATCAAAACAGTAAAAAGACCTCTTCAAAAACAGAAATAATAACAACCGGAAAATCTAACTTAACAAAAGGAAAGAAGTAATAAGCTTAACAAAAGCCATTATGCAGGAGGGAATAGTAAGAATTTTTAATGGATCTCGCGGTTTTGGCTTTACAATACCACAACGGGGAAAAATTCATGAAAACGATCAAGTTACCTACAAGGTAGTACAAAGGTCTAAAGGCCTAAGCGCCATCGAACTTAAGATAGCCTAAGCTATCCGCATATGTAAGAGCATTCTTTTTAGTCGAAGAATGCTTTCGCTTTTAGGCATAACGTATCCGTAAAAAAAAATCAATGAGACAATTAAAAATATCCGATTCAATTACCAACCGTAATAACCGTTCCCTCAGTCTGTATTTAAATGAGGTTAGCAAGTTTGAATTAATCAGTGCCGACGAAGAAGTGTCTTTAGCTGAAAAAATAAGAGAGGGAGATCAACTTGCGCTCGAACGTTTAACCAAGGCCAACTTGCGCTTTGTGATTTCTGTAGCAAAGCAGTATCAACATCAGGGATTGGTATTGGAAGATCTAATCAATGAGGGGAATGCCGGCTTAGTAAAGGCTGCTAGACGCTTTGATGAAACGAAGGGTTTTAAATTTATCTCTTATGCAGTATGGTGGATTCGACAGAGTATCATGTCCGCTATTTCCATTCAGTCTAGAGCGGTCCGACTTCCGGGAAATCAGATTAGCAACTTGATCAAACTGCGGCGTTCCCAGGCTGAGATGGAACAACGCCTAGAACGCGAGCCGAGCGTGGAAGAATTAGCCGTCGAGCTGGGAACTACTCCGATCGTATTATTGCCTCTTTTGCAAATGCTGAAAGGCAGCTGTCGATAGATGCTCCATCAGTATTCTCGGAAGAAGAGCGATTGTTGGATAGTTTAGCTAGTTCAGATCCTGCCACTGATCAGCAACTGATTCAAGACTCGCTCTTTCTGCGGATTGATTTGGTGCTGAAGAAACTTTCATCACGTGAACGGCAAATTCTTACCATGTTTTATGGATTAAGCAATAGTGAGCCGCAAACGCTGGACGAAATCGCCTATCAGTTAAAACTTACACCGGAGCGTATCCGGCAGTTGAAAACAAAGGCGCTTCTACATATTAAAAATTCGTCTTCGGGACGCGATTTGTTGCAACATCTTTAGCTTATACGCTCTCCTTCATAGGAGATGTACAAATATTTTCGTATATTTGACGAAAACCTCACTTACTCTGTTTCCGGTCTCCTTTTTCCGCAGGTCTCCTTTTTCATTGTAAACACGGTCAATTTCATTTATTAATTCATAAATAATAACGTATGGGTAGAAGTCAAGAAACATTCAGAAAGAAAGAAAATATTAAAAAGCGCGAACAAAAGAAAAAGGATAAAGAGCTAAGAAAGGAAAATAGGAGTAGTCAATCTGACAAGGGAAAATCGTTGGAAGATATGTTGGCGTATGTGGATGAGAATGGAAACTTGACTACTGAAAAACCTGCAGAATTTAGAAAACAAAAGATTAACGTCGAAGAGATCCAGATTAGCACACCCAAAATGGTGGAGGAAGACGATGTGCATAAAGGAAAGGTGAAGTATTATAATGAACAGCGTGGTTGGGGCTTTATTAACAACGAATTTGGAGAACGTGTGTTTTTCCTCATTGCCGAGGCACCTGCGTCTATCAAAGTTGATGATGTTGTGAATTTCAGAACCCGAAAGGGACCTAAAGGCTTACAAGCCTACGAAATTCAGGTGGTATAAACTATAATCTTATGAACTAGCTTGCAATGGGCCGAATACCTAATAAAACGAAAGAAAAATTTCTATACCTCAAAACAAAAGCTAACGTTGAGGGTTAATAGACAACAGTTATATCGCATTAAACACCAATGCTCAGCCTTGCCGTCGCGATGACCGCAAGGTTTTCTTTTGAATGGTTTACAAGCAACCTGTTTGTCAGTGGTTTATTAAACGGATCCGCTATAACCGTAAAAGAGTAATCGAATTTTTGCGCGTATGATAGTTGATGTTGCAGAAGTGGGCGTTTACTGCCAGCTTTGTTAAAATATGTTAATCATTTTGCAACATTGTCTCTTTAATGCGATATTTGTGTCATCATAATTTAGGTTTATAATTGGTTAGTAAAGGCCTTCAATCTCCCCGGTTGAAGGCTTTTCTTTTTTCGATACATGGTTTTTCGGATCAAGCAAAAAGGTTGCGGAAGAGAAAAGCCTATCTTGAGATTTTAGGGAATACGGTTTATGGATAAGCTACAGCTATATAAACCTGCGTATGGGCGTATGCTTCTGAGTAATTGACACAAACTAAGTTTAATAAAAGCGAAAAGCCCGGCTTTTGGGATCGCCGGACTTTTCTAATCAACCTAAACCTGTCCTTCTACTATCAAATCTTATGCCGAAAGCTGAATACACATTATATAGGACTTTAGCAGACAAGCTGTCAGGGTGAATGACATTTTATTCACTTCATTGAGATACGCTTTCCATGTGGGGTTGTTATGTAGCTGACACAGATTTTCGTGTAAGGTAGGGCTGTTTATGTGTAAATTTCTTTCCCTGAAATTAGTGGTTCCTTATTTTTGCTATAAATAAAACAGAAACAAAGTCGTATCATCAACAGAGGCCATCTCCGATTGAAAAGTGATCGTCATAACTGCATTACAAAGTTTATGGTTAGATGCCATCTGCTTTCTAAATCAAAACATGAGAAATAGAATATCCTATATATTGATCTGTCTAATCATTGTTTTACTGTTGGGACCTAACTTTTCCCTTTGGTTGCAGCATGGAGGTTTGCAGTTTGGACAGCCCTTCTCTTACCTCGAAGTGCAGCGTTTTGTATCTTCTCATGGTACAGATACATCTGTAGGTTTAATCCCTACCAATCTGTTTATTGATATGATGCTAGGGCTCGTCTGCTTTTTGCTATACGTACTCTGGATGTTTTTACGTAAAAAAAATGTCTAAACGATTTAATAATCATACTTATCTTATGGTGGACAGCATCCCCCATGTACGTTATATCGATCTGATAGATGGAACGATAAGTTAAGGGAGCGATTTTACATCATAATAAAAGCCGCTTTCTCAAGCGGCCTTTATTAAACTGTGCTGTAAAGTATGCCCTCTTGTCGAGAGTTTCGCTAAAATAACCAAACCGTATTAGAATGGTCTAAAAATAGTTGTTCAAGAATGGGGAACTATTTGCTAAACTATTTTATTTTTAAGCATTCCGATATAACGCATTTTGGAAATAAAGCCTATTTTTATGGCACTTAACCTGTCAATAAGATGAATGTTAGTGAGCTACGTATTCCAACGTCAAGTGACTCAGTATTTTCGCGGCTGGGTTTACGTTTAGCTTATCATAGTCTCTTTTGGCTATTAATCGCTGTAGTTTATTATTTTAACTACTATAGATTGATCGGTAACGCCGAGCACGTATGGATATTTGTAATAAAAGAGTTATTAGTGGTGATGATTGCTTTTTATTCACTATCTTCTCGAAAAGTTGTGTCTGTTTTCTCCAATCCACGTGGTATCCCTTTTGTGCTGTTATGGATAGCAGTCTTGTATGTAATTTGGGCCTTAACAACTTACGCTGCATGTTTTATCTTTCAGGCTACATTCAAAAACTATGGACCGAGATTCGGTAAGTATCTTGAGCTTGTACTGACAGATGGACCTTTAAGTATAGTGAAGAATGTTTACATTTTTGTGCTTGATTTTATCTTTCTTATTTCACTCCCCGTTGGGCCGAAATTCGTGAAAATCATGTTAGAACAAGTACTTACTAAAACAAGGCTAGAGCGCGACAACCTCGAGCTTGAGCTTAATTTTCTCAAGTCGCAGGTAAACCCACACTTTTTATTTAATACCCTAAACAATATCTATCAACTACTCGATACGGATTATGATAAAGGCCGAGATATGGTTCTGCGTCTTTCGACGTTAATGCGCTATACGCTATACGAATCCCAAAATCATTTTATTCCCTTACGAAAGGAACTCGAATTCCTTAAAGATTTTATAGCGCTTATGCATATTAGATACGGTGAACGCGTGCAGATCGAAGCGTATATTACGGATATAAAAGAGCCTTATAAAATCAGTCCATTGATGCTTATACCATTTGTGGAAAATGCTTTCAAGCACGGACCGGATAAAAGCCCTAACAATAATTTCGTTTACATTAACATTGACGTAAACGACGATTGGATATTTTTGCAGGTAGAGAACGAAGTAGAATCTACCCAACACATCGCTAAACCAAATGATAGTCAATCCGTAGGAGGGGTGGGTATGTCCAATATTCTCCGAAGATTGGACTTACATTATAAGGACAAGTATTATTTGTCCTATGGGGTACAAAAAAACGTATATTCAGTACATTTGAAAATTAATCTGAAATCTAATTGAAATATGCTACGATGTATAATAATTGAAGATGAACCGTTGGCGAGAAAAGGCATAAGTGAACATATCACTCAGATCCCCTTTGTAAGTTTGGAAGCTAGTTTCGAAACGGCGATGGATGCAATCGTTTTTTTAAGCAAAAACAACATCGATGTGGTCATTTCAGACATTAATATGCCTGGTATTAATGGGGTTGATTTCCTGAAATCGCTATCTAAAAGACCGCTTTTCATATTTATTACAGGACGAGCAGACTATGCATTGGAAAGCTTTGAATTGGAAGTATTCGATTATATACTGAAGCCTTATTCATTTGAAAGGTTATTCAAGGCCTTATCGCGAGCACA
Source organism: Olivibacter sp. 47 (assembly GCF_030372825.1). Taxonomy (NCBI): domain Bacteria; kingdom Pseudomonadati; phylum Bacteroidota; class Sphingobacteriia; order Sphingobacteriales; family Sphingobacteriaceae; genus Olivibacter; species Olivibacter sp. 47. The sequence goes on along the minus strand of NZ_JAUCNR010000001.1, from coordinate 643,079 downwards.
GAGCCATCTTACTCGAAATGATGTAGTAGAAAAAGTGCAGACTGGTACGTTTGCTATTAAAGACAATTATAGGAACTATCTGGTTCCCTATCACGAAATACAATACGTAGAGGGCGACCGGGAATATATCAGAATATCCACAACTGAACGGGAGTTCCTGATCATTTACTCATTAAAAAAAATCACCAACGACCTACCACAGGATGTGTTTCTGAGGACCCATAAGTCCTATATTATCAATAAAAACTTTGTGCGAGCAGTCGATCCGGACAAGATCATTATGAGAGGGAGTATAAAAGATATCCCAATAGGTGTTACCTATCGGGATGAGGTTTATAAAAAATTAGTGAATCACTAACTTGGACATAGTTCTCCTGTCGTAATTGCAAAGGTGGTAGCGCTTTCATTCTTCGATCGAGCTATCCTTGATCGGTAATTTTTAGCCAAAAAGCTATATAGGACCATTTCGTTGGCTCGCTGATCCGAAAAGAAAAGTCGGTTAAAAAACATATGGCAGATGCTTCCAATTAGCTTATTTACCTCAATCTTATTTGGCTTCCATTTTTGTAATATATGGGTAATACCTTGGAATCGCTTTTCAAGAAGATCTTTCGCGAAAATCCGGGAAGGCTCTTGATGCCAAAGCAGAGCATCAATGGAAGCGGCATGATTTCGGTAATTTAGATTCATCTTTTTTTGCTTTACCTTATCAATTTTAAATTCTCTGGCCAGCGCTAAACTCCATTCTTCAGTTAATTCGAAACGTTCTGATAGATTTATTCCGAAAGCGTTAAATAGTTGATCAACGGCCTTTAATCCAAAAAGCCATCGCACATTTACGTCGTCCTTGGGCAGCGTTGCCAAAAAATCCAAAACAACCGCTGAATCAATTGAGAATATCGATTCGCAATGCTCGATATTATCAACGCCATAACGTTCAAGTTCTCTCACATATGTATCGTATTGAACTGTCCAAATTTTGTTTTGAGAGGCCAAATGTTCCATAGTGAAGCGTAAAATTTCTCGTAGTTTATTATAAGCCTTTTTACTGTTATTGGGTGCGTGTAGGCGCAAACGGATATGGAATTCGGGGTCATGATAGCGCGTAAAGAAACACTTATCGATGAGTTGCCATTCTTTAAGCTGTCTAACTAAGTTCATGATATCTTCAGCCAATATTTCATCCGCAGTTTTCTGTGGACAATAAAGCTTTATATAAATCCATTCGCTTCCAGGCAAGAAACTCCGTTTCACTTCCTTGTTCTTCAACGGGGTCATTTCGATGAACGCGCACTTTTTTACAATCGATTTGAAAGGAATGATAATTTCGTTAACAAAAGCATTACCGTTTGTATCCTTAATAATAGTGCTATGGTGCACTAAAGACTCATATAATATTACATCCCCCAACGCCAGTTTGTCTTTCAATAACTGCATTCCCCAACTGGTTCTGATGTCAATGTATAATTCATTGTCGCCTTCAGCGATCAATATTTCGTTCGGTAATCGTAGATCCTTTTGCAGCTGCCTAAACCAATTTATATCGAACTGGCGCCTTTGCTTTATATACCAGCGCGCGCGAGATAAGATAAGATGTTTATAGCTGATTCTAGGTAAGAACGGAGCCCTTTTATATTTGTCCCAGTTCCAATAGATGGAAAAAGGGGTGTCTTGATATTGCAAATCGCATAAAAATCGATAAACGGAGATTCCTTGTCTAAAATTGTGAGCGCAACTCAACCTTGGAATAACCCTTTTGTCTAGTTTTTTGGAGAACAAAATAACCTGGTTGTTTCTCACAGTTACTGTAAGGTCCGAAAGAGGGATTTGTTTTTTATTTTTTGTACAAGTAAGTCCCAATACGGGTATTTCATAACTGTACAGCTTCGGCCGCCGCAAGATGTTACCTATTTTATTCTCCGGTATATGTTTGATATCTGCCAGAATCACATTATCAAAGCATTGTTCTTCATAAATAGCGCAGCTTCGAAGGTTATTCTTCAGCGCCTCGTCCATATAAGCAAAGCGCGACATCAAATTTACTGCTGACGATCCACTACATGCGGCTAGGTGAAATTGAAAATTGCCGTTATCCAAATCCTCTACTTTTTTTGTCAAAAGATTGCCAATGGCGTAGCAGGTCGGCGCAACAGCACTGTTCTCCTGTCTCTTTTCCAAAAGAGGATAAATTGTTTCCAGATCTATATGCCGTGAACCGGAAAACAACGCATTAGTCATCACTTGTTCTTCAAGCGTCGATGTGAGCTGTTTCTTACCCTCGCTTATATCCAGGTTGTTAATTAAAGGATGTTCGCTTTTATATTGATTATCGAGGTTTCCATAGCCGATACCCAAATCCCCATCAAGTACTTCCAGCAGTGGTACCTCCATCATCTCGTATCGCCTTTTAAATTTTTGAATAAAAACCTGCAGTTCTTGTGGTATTAATGATGTAAACAACGGATGTAGCTCACACAATTCTCTAGCTATTAGCTGTATTACAGATTGTTTCAGGTTGACCTCCTTTGCGATGAATTTTTTATCAACCTGTGGTAGCACAACGTTGAATGGGAATTCATCTAAGGTAGCTATTCTGTTGGAGCAAGATGACAAAGTTAATAGGTCTCGCATCTCTACAACTGCGGCATCCGTTCCCTTTAACTTATGAGTAAGCTTGTGAATATCTTGGTCTTCCAAAATCGTGGGCTCTAATTCCGATATTAGAAATTGATTATCTAAGAGCTTAGATAGATAGGCTGTTATCTCGTTTCTCTCAATATCAAAGTCCATAAGAAAGGTTATGAGTTCACTGAAAGTTCTCCCTTCCCTGGCATAATCATAAAGCAATTTCAATAAAGGGTTTATCTTAAGTTTAACCTGAAAAAAAGTCCTTTTGTCTTTTACGGTTTCAAAACGTATATACCTGAAATAACCGCCTACTGCGTAAATACTATTATTCGTGTAGAATACAATGTCGTTTAGCCAATCCTGACTTTGTTGTAGCTGATGAAGTTGACGCATCAAGTGATCTAGACTCACACGAGCATAGATAGTTGCGTGCCCTGTAAGCGTTAATGTACTCGTATTATCATTGATATGCCCCATGCAGACACCGGCAAAACTACCAAAGGGAGTAGCGCGAGAAGCCATGCGAGAGACATATTTATACAGAGTAACCAGTAGCTTTAGATCTGGCATATATCCATTCTCTAACCAGCTAAGATAGGTATGATAGAGATCTTTGCTGGCAAATGAAATAGCTTCCAATACTTCCGGATTACGACTGAGCAAATCATGTAGGTTTTCGGCTAGGCTGGCCGTATTATCGGCATTGATCCTTTGAATTTCCTGCAATGGTAAACTTGGCAATCTTAATAAAAAGAAACCTAAATGTTCAATATTACTTAACATCGCATGCAGAGTCTACTGGAAGTGTCCTATTCCTAACAAAAAGTCAATGCATTCATTGAATTTTTCAAGCGAAAAGGGCTTCAATAATTCATAAACCTTATTATTGTTTTCTATTTCTTCTTTATTTCTGAAGTGGGATAGGGGTGAAGCAGATGTGTTGATAACAATTGAATTAGGTGAGATTTGATCCAGTATTTTGTCAACATCGCCATCAAAACCAGGTGTTTTGAAATCAAGGAAGATGATATCCGGCGTAATTCTTTTTATAATCACATGAAAATCGTACACATTATCAATCGTAGCTACCAACGTTAAATCGGACCGTTTACTGATATAGCCCTTGAGCATTTGTACAGCGAGCGGCTCATCCTCCACGATAGCGCATATCAAGCATCGCATATTCCTTTATTTTAGCAAGGTGAGTATTAAATGAAATTCGATGTGGTAAAGGTCATGCTGCTCACTGTTTCGTCACCATCTCGAAGATGCTGGTTACTTTCGCGCGGTGCGTCTATAGTGCAGATACACTCTGCTTCGATTCTTAAATAACTTTCTAAAAGACTTTTGTTAAACTTTTCCATGTTGTTTATAATTTATCCTAGGCTAATTTGAGGGGAATGAATTTGATAGGCATGTTTATTTAATCAACCGCCTATCTTCTTATACCAACTTGCATATACGCTCAACATCGTTTTGCCAAGAATTTTTGCTACCAAGTTGGTATGAAGAAATCTGTTGCTCGTGACGACTTATATTAGGTATTTAATAAATCATCAGTCAACCACAAATTCAATTTAGTGTAGAATAGATAATTCGGCTTCTTTAGTGCTTGATGTGCGCAATTGTCACCCGTTCTTTTAGGATATAACCGAGGTATTTTTTGTAAGTTATTGATTATCTGTTGTAATAAATGATTTTATCAACAAAATCAGAAAAGTGTAGCAATAATTTAATGAAAGTGATCTGCATCTGGTGGAGGCTCGTTCAGAGTGATTATAATACTTACATTTGCTCAAGGATATTTCATATTGAACAATATATTATTGTCAATTTGGAACATGATCGAAGGTATTCCAGTACTATGCTGTTTATTGAAAATTGGCTAAGAAAGTGTTATGCTCTCGCTTCAAACTATGTCTACCCGTAGTGAATACGGCAAACTTTCCGAAGAGAAACAACATTACATCAGCAACGTCTGGTAGCCGTTTGAGAAAGTCAGTCTGTAGACTGGATACCATTCGACGTGATATGAGGCCAAACCTAAGACAAATTAACTAAATCGAAGTATAAGCTCGCATGGCTCAGCATGCGAAAAGTAGACCAAGAAAACGAATTGATAGATGCTATAGCACTGTTCGTAAAGTTAACTGTTAATTGCAAGGCAAACCATGCAATTTCGTATACACCTATAGATAGGGTTACGATGGAGATAGAGAAAAAAAACGCACAGCGCACAAGAGCTATTATTTTAGAGGCAGCTGCCAATATCATACGAGAAAAAGGTCTTCAAGCACTAAAAATAAGTCGTCTCGCCGATAGATCCAAATTCACCCGGTGGACGATCTATAATCATTTCGGTAGTTTAGATGGTGTAAAAAAAGAACTGTACAGCCGACACGACTACCTTATTGCGAACTTACCCCAAATAGTCGCTTTAGCGGCGAGACAGGAGGAAGCTATGCGATTTGAACTCTTAGCGCACCTTATCGTTCAACATTTTGATGCACTTATGAGAGATCCCCTATACCGAGAATTCGCAGTTGCCGAATTTATGGGAACAGATGCTGCGATCGCGAAAATGGTATCGGCTCGTGAACGACGCATGTTGAAGATGATGAAAACATCCGAATTAACTGACTCAACGGGAAAGCCGTTTCTCCTCGAGTTTCTATTCCCGATTATTTTAGGTGGTATTACGTATATGGCGTTTCAATACAGAATAGGTGGACATGCTTCTTGTTTCGGTGTTATGTGTTTGCAGAAAGAGTTCAAAATAAATTTGAGACAGTTTTTAATATATTTAATAAAAACCGCTATTAACGGTTTAGATGGAGATATAGCTAATCAACAAATGACCTAGTCGTAAGCAAAGGATTCTTAGACATTAAAAATAGCCGGATATTTTCTTGCTGCCATTAATATTAAATTCATTGAATCCGTAACCCAAATTTCACCATTTTCAACCATACGAAGCGCTTCCGATGCCGGTAACGTAATTACTTCTATATTTTCAGTGATGTCCAGACGTTGTACAGCATTGAATTCAGCATTAAATAAGATATAGCCATAGGTTATTTGTTTGAGTTTAGTTGGATTAATAGCAAAACGACAGATAAATTTCAAATCTTCCTCAGCGGCTTTGATTCCACACTCTTCTTCAAGCTCGGCTACGGCTGATTGTTTTAGCGTTTTATCCTTTTGTTGCATTCCTCCGGGCACTTCAATTAGAATTTCGCCAAGCCCATGTTTATATTGACGAGTAAGTACCACCTGATTGTCAGGAGTAAAAGCTAAAACCTGCACCACATCGCCCAGTGGAGATAAAAAGTAATCATCTACGATCAGACCATTTGGTAATTCTACTTTTTGCTTATGTAGAGGATACCAGACGCTTGGCGAAATATCCTCGTCTTCTAAAAGAGTCCACGGTTTTATTCTATCAGACATGACGTAAAAGTAACTGTTTTAACTTATTTGTTAACTAATTCAGTACAATTTTATAGGCGGAATAATGATAATACGGCTACTGCTCTGATAAATGTCAGTACCTAAGTATTGCAGAAACGGTGGAAAATCAAAATGGCGATAGACCGTCATGAATAATCAGCTTAGACTATGAATGCGCGTAGTGTAGATTGATTGTCGACATAATATCATACATATCAAAGGGTTTACGTATATATCCATCTGCTCCGCATTCCAGTGCAATTGATGGAATATCCCATAGTCCGGATATCATAATTACCGGTACATGCTGGTAATTACTTAAGGATTTAAGCTGCTTACAAAGATCGCTTCCCTGACACCATCGCAGATTTTCATCCATTAAAATCATGCCTACCTCATGTTCATCCAGCAATCTATACAAGTTTTTCCCGGTGTCCATGATAACTTCAATACCTTCATAATCGAGAATATCCATAATCAGACCTTGCATCTCTGAATCGTCTTCAACGTATAACATTGTTTTTTTCTTAGTCATAGCGGTATAGCATAACTTCGCACAAATTACACAAGTGAAAAAAAGCTTTATATTGTTTAGCCTCTAACGGCAAAAGGAACTGCGCGACATGAAGTTATAACAAATACCGTGCAAAATATATGATAATATTAGTTTTATTTGTTTATGTTGTTTATTATCAGTTTGTTTAATATAGTGTTAATTAAAAATATTAACGGTTTCTTTGTTTTCTTACTTCAATTCAATAGGTCAAGGTTATTTTTGAGAAGTTTCCATGCATAGGAAACGAATAGATTTCATTTTTGATTTGGCCACCCTTTTGGATCCGGGTGGCTTTTTTATCAAAATTTGATGAATAGAATCGTTCTTTGGTTAATCATAACGATCATTACGCCAAGGATAAGCGGTATTCGAATAACCACGCTCCTCCCAAAAGCCTGGTTGGTCCTGGTTCAGGAATTCAATTCTTTTTATCCATTTGGCGCCTTTCCAAGCATAAAGTTGAGGTGTAATCATACGACAAGGCCCGCCGTGTTCCTTCGCCAGCGGTTGGTTCTCAAAGGTATGCACTAAAAGCACGTCTGGCTTCAAGGCCTCTTCTAATGAAAGGTTAGTAGTATAAGTATCATAGCCATGACAAAGAATATGAGTTGCGTCTTCGTGAGGTTGCACAAGTGCAGCTAAATCCAACATACTGACACCAATCCAGCTCATATCCAGTTTGGACCAAGTAGTGACGCAGTGTAAGTCGGATATGTCATGGGTCTGTGGTAGTGCCATAAAATCTTCCCAAGTTAACATAACCGGATGCTTTACATTGCCGTCTATCCTTAAACGCCAACGATCTAGCGAAATATCGGGCTGATAACCGAGGTCTAAAACCGGCCATTTGGTAGTTACAACCTGTCCTATAGGAATAGTTGGCATCCCATGCCGATTTATTTTACCCGTCCCCATGGGTTTGTCGTCCGCCATAGAGGGCGTATCTTTCATTTTTGCTGCGAAACGTGCTTTTAATTTCATTCTCGCCTCTACAATACGATTCAATTTTGCTGATCCTTCCATATCGGGTTTCATTAAGTGTCTGTCATATCAGTTATCCTCTTCATCCGGGACGGTATATTTAAATCGGAACAGCTTAAATAAACCGAGAACAAGTAGTACTGAAAAAACGATGTCGATAAAAAGATACCCAAAGTGAAAGTCCTTTATTTCAGCAAAAAGTCCTGTCTCCACGTTTTGACCAACTGATTTTCGGAGGAATATAAGCGGAAATCCCATCGTTGTATCATCGGTGTAAGGCATACCGCCACGATAGGAAAACGCAGTAAAAAAAGTAAAAAGTAAAACGGTGCCCGCTCCCCAAAGTAATATTCTATATTTTTTCATAGTTGGCGACAGTTTTTTAGTGCGTTTACAATGCCACTAACTTTCCGTTACGATAGTTACTTACAAACTAAGATAAATTGTTTTATACATAATATCATCGAATTGCATAAAAGTCGTATAGCTGTCTCTCTTCCGCTTCTTAAGGTTCTTTTATAGAAAAAATACAAGTACACTAGCATATTATTTCACATGTACAAGGTATAAATTATCTGTTGAAAAATGTAAAATTGATTGGTCAAATTTAATGTGTATCGCACCGAATGTTCATTTTTCCAAACAAATTTGTTGTAAAAAATGACGTAGGCATTGTCGTGCTCAATGAAAATGCATCTTCACCATCGCTATATTCAGTCGTTACTGAACGACAAATCTAAACCTCATATAACAAGGTACTGTACAAATAAGAGACGTTATTTGGAGAGCACGAATGAGTAAAGTTAATAATTCCGAGCAATTGGTTCAGGAATAAAATAACTGAGGTCATTACAGGGTATAACTTCCAGCGAACCGCTAAAGACAAACTTACCCGGCAACTTCAAATGTTGTTTATAGAGTGCAGCTTTATCGTATGACTCCCGTCCAATTGCAAAAGACGTTATTAAGTCCAAGCGCTGGCCAATTGGCGGGTATTGGTTGATTTCCACGGGTTCGCTAAAGGGAAAATATACAAAATCCGCTTGTTTACTGATATAGCTCGGCGATTGCGGAAATGCGGATTTTGTGACGCCTATAGATAATAATTTACTAGGTGCCAATTCTTGTAATGACCTTATCCCCCCTGGGGATAAGGATTGGGCGTTGGCTGATACACTAAAGGAAAGGGCCAACATGAAAGCAGTTATTATTTTCATTCGTTTTAATTGTTTAAAAACTCAATTGCTTGCTGTACGAAATCAAGTGCATATTGAAAAGCAGCCGCATGACCCGCATCTTTATAGACGATCAGCCGCGCATTTGGTATATGCTCGGACATCTTTATAGCATTTATCACCGGAGTGGGAACATCTTCCTGACCTTGTGCAATCAAAACCGGTTGTTTAACTGTTGCCAACTCTTTCAGCGCATCCGGGTAGGGGGTAGCCCATTTCAGTACCGCGGTTAATTCTGCTGTGGCACTTTGTGCACTCAAGGGAAGATCGCGATCGATTACACGCTTTTGAATTCTTTCGTAGACGCGTTTTCCTGCTTGCCGGCTAGCGTCGGATTTAGTGAAACCAACATGTAAAAAACTCTCCTCCGGACTCAGATTTGCCGTGCTTTCCAGCAGCTCTGGTAACTTCGAAAGCCCTTCACTACCTTTGGGTCCTGTTCCGGTTAAAATCAGTTTATTTACAAGGGTAGGTTCAGTTAATATAATCTGCTGACTGATAAATCCGCCCATTGAAAAACCCAGAAGATTTACTTTCTTATACCCCAAAGCTTTTATAAAGGCTACCACACCCTTAGCCATATCAGGTATATTTTCGGGCGTGTGGCCGCTTGAAGAGCCAGCCCCTTCAAGATCAAATAAGATTACTTTATTCTTTTCGGCTAAGCCATTTGTAATGGCAGGATCCCAATCATCCATAGAGCTACCCAAAGGAGAAACCATAACAAGCGGTATATCATCCGTTTTGCCTAAAACCCTGTAAGCAAATTTAACTTCTCCTACTTTAATAAATTGGGTGCTTGCTGTTTGATGATAATCTATTTCATCCATATTGGAGCCTTCTTGCGGACCGTCCTCTTTTTTACAGGATAATAGTTGAAGCGCGACTAGTACTGATAAGATAATTTTTTTCATATTGTTGTTTTTAGTTAAGGCAATAGGCTAATAAAATTGGACTTCGTGAAAAGGAATCGGCACATCGTTAATATATGTACTGTTAACTTGTTATAGCTGAGTTGCTGCTTTCATAATCACCTCTGCTACTGCTTCCGCTTGTGAAATAAAAATTACATGACTACCCTTAATTTCAGTGACATCAGCGTGCGCGCGCTTATACATAACCCGCTCCGTCTCCGGATTGAGGGCCTTATCTTCCGTGGCAACAATGGCGTAGCTTGGTTTCATTTTCCAAGCCGCGTTTTCAACGGGCTCCTCAAAACACTTTCCGATAATCGGTACCTGTGAAGCGTTCATAAAGTCGCTCTGCGCTTTACTTAAATCACCGGCAAAACCAGCATGAAATTTCATCGGATCAAAATATACAAACCCAAACCTGTCCGCTGCTGTAAACCCAGCTTCAGGTGCTGCAGGCGCGGCTGCAACCCATTTTCCAGTTGTTTCACCTTTATCTGGCATAAAGGCAGCTACATATACCAAACCACTTACCTTTGGGTGTAAACCTGCTTCGGTAATCACGGTGCCTCCCCAAGAATGACCTACTAAAATTACCGGGCCATCCTGCGCTTCAATAACACTTTGCGTTTCGGCAACATCGTCCCTAAGTGAAGTCAATGGATTCTGGACAATACTGACATGGTAGCCCTTTTTAGTAAGAATGTCGTAAACTCCTTTCCAACCCGAACCATCCGCAAAAGCGCCGTGCACCAGTACGATATTCTTTACAGGAACGCCTTGTGCATAAGCATTTCCCGTGGCTATAAGTAATTGACAGCTTATCAGAAGTGTAGCTACAAGGGTTAATTTGATGGTATTAAGCCATTTACATATTGTTTTCATTTGTTTTGAGATTTGTCGTGAATATATTTGTTGATTTATCAGCTATTGTGAAGCTTTGCCGTAGTCATCAGCTTCTATAATGGCTTTGGCAAAAGCTTCAGGTGCTTCCTGCGGTAAATTATGTCCAATACCCCCCTGAAGAGTTCTATGTCTGTATTTACCATTAAATTTGGCAGCATATATAGCAGGGTCGGGGTGAGGAGCGCCATTTGCATCGCCTTCGAGGGTAATGGTTGGAACATTTATCACCGGGCCCTCAGCCAGCTGTTTTTCAAGGGAGTCGTACTGGCTTTCACCTGCCGCAAGACCCAAACGCCAACGATAATTGTGAATGACGATTGCAACATGATCGGGATTATCCAAGGCAGGTGCAGACAGCTCGAATGTGGTATCATCAAATTCCCATTTGGGTGAAGCCGTTTGCCAAATAAGCTTTGCAAAATCGCGCCGATTTGCTTCATAGCCCTTGCGGCCACGTTCGGTTGCAAAATAAAATTGGTACCACCATGATAACTCTGCTTTTGGCGACAGGGGATTTGCATTTGCTTGTTGACTTCCAATTAGATAGCCGCTTACAGAAACCATCGCTTTACAACGTTGCGGCCATAAGGCAGCTATAATATTGGCCGTGCGGGCCCCCCAGTCAAACCCACCAATAACAGCCTTATCGATTTTCAGTGCATCCATCAACGCAATAATGTCCATCGCAATTGCTGACTGCTGTCCATTTCTGGGTGATTGGTCGGAAAGAAACCTTGTACTGCCATGGCCACGTAGGTAAGGTACAATAACTCGATAACCTTCGTTTGCCAATAAGGCGCTAACCTCCGCATAACTGTGGATATCATAAGGCCAGCCATGTAATAAAATAACTGCTTGACCGTTGGTTGGACCAACTTCGGCATAACCAAGGTCCAATACGCCGGCTTTTACCTGCTTAATTATATCAAAAGATGAATTTCGGAATCGAGGGCTTATGCCATTCTCAGTTAAAAAAGGAATTTTACTGTTCTCTGCTTTCAATAGACCTATGCCGCTCATTTCTGCCGCAACAACGGTTAATGCAGCGACGCTTAAAAAGCGCCGACGCCCATATTTGACTATTTGTTCCATCATGATAAAATATGAATTTAACACTACTCCTTACCGTCGCTTTGTGATTGGTAAGTGGAACAAAAGTAGTTCGGGATGAACTCCCAGAGAATCATTAAATGGTTGAATAAGGCAGATTAGGTCTTGAATTTGGCATTTTTCATTGTCAAACTTATTTTATTCCTTTACCTATTTCGAATGGCAGTTTGTACCCGGTTTTAGACTTGTCTAGTTCGGCCTGCGTATTGTCCAGATCAGATGTAAACCGGTCCATTTCGATAAATTCATAGAAGTATTATCAATCCAATTTGTTAAGTTTGATGCCATATCCATTTATATGAATAGCAATTTTTTCCGAAAGAAATATCAAACAGATTGTTTGTCTAGCGATCTGATTTAATCAGCTAGCTATATGAAGCTTTTTTTTAGTTTTTTATGAAAGCAGTGAGGACATTTAAAATTTCCCATAAGCTCATCTGGTTCAGCTCGCTTTTTTTAGGAATGCTCACGGCCGTACCTAAAATTGCAGAACACCAGTTTCGCCCTTACGAGGCTTTAGTCGATTCATCCGTAACCTTTCTATTTGCCTTGATTATATGGTATTACAATGTCTATAATTTGCCAAGATATACGGCCAATAACCCGAAAGGTGGTTTCTCGACAAAGCAGCTGCTGAAAGGGCTTTTCTTTGGTTTGGTGCTCATGTTTTTGCTTGCTTGCATACAGCAATATCTCTTATCACATCTGCCTTTTGGTCCCGTGATGCTGATGTTTGAGGTGCGTAGTATCCTCATTAGCAGTGCCTTCTATATGTTTATCCACCTTTTGTATCAAAGTTATCTTAATCAACAGGTCAGCGTAGAACTGGAGCGGACAACAGCTGCAAATGTATGGGCCCAATACGAATTATTAAAGCAACAGGTAAATCCACATTTTCTATTTAATAGTTTAAACACACTCAAATATATGGTTGAAAGCGGAGATCCGCAGGCAGTCAATTTTATTTTAAAACTATCCGACTTTTATCGTTTCACGTTAGAAAGCAGAAAACTTGATTTGATTGATCTTTCAGAAGAATTAAAGATATTAGAAGCCTATATGTATCTGTTGAAAGCACGCTTTGAGAACGGGATTGAACTATCGACCAACTTGCCGGAAAAAGTACATACTTCACCGATTCCACCTTTCACTTTGCAGTTATTGATAGAGAATTGCATAAAACATAATATTGTCTCCTTAGAAAAGCCCCTACAAATACGCCTTTATTTGGATACGGATTACTTGGTGATAGAAAACAATATCCAGCTGAAGCGAGAACCGGAGTCTTCCACCGGATTAGGACTTGAGAATATTAACCAGCGCTACCAACATCTTTTAGACAGGGAAATAGTAATTGAAGTCACCGATAACACATTCACCATTAAATTACCAGTTATTTATGAAAGCAATCATCATTGAGGACGAGATCAAAGCGGCCAAATCTTTAGAGAATATGATTGTAAAATTGCGTCCTTCTATCTGCATATTGGCTAAATTGCAAAGTGTAGAGGCATCCATAAATTATTTAGCAAATCACGAGATGCCGGAAGTGATATTTATGGATATTCAATTGTCCGACGGACTTTGCTTCGAGATTTTTAAATCCGTGAATATTACCTGTCCTATTATATTTTGTACTGCCTACGGGGAGTATGCCTTAGAAGCAATAAAGGCTAACGGTGTTGACTATCTACTGAAACCATTCGCTGAAGCCGATCTTGAAACAGCTTTTGGAAGAATCGATAACTTTAAAAATTTCTTTCAACAACATACAGGAACCAATCTGCAAGAGCTGATTCGTAGAATGAATGTAGATGATGGAAAAAAAAGTTTTTTGGTTTTTAAGAACAATAAATACCAAACGGTACAAACCGAACAAATTGCCTATATCTATATTAATTATAACGCTCCATCTATCGTTACTTTCAAAGGAGATGAGTATGCCATTAACCAATCATTGGATCAAATACAGAATCAGTTATCGAGCAGACAGTTTTATCGATTAAATAGGCAATACCTTATCAACTTTACGGCTATAAAAGAAGTAGAACATTACTTTGCCAGAAAACTGTTTGTTCGCTTGCATATCGCTACACCCGAAAAGCTTTTAATCGGAAAGGAAAAAACAGCAGCATTTCTGCACTGGTTGGAAGATCGATAGTCTGGCCAAGCCCCAAAATTCCGTCTACAGGCCCTAATTTGCCTAATCCACCAAGATATTCGTTTCCTTCCGACGTTTCCATCACTATTTTCGCTATTGAAAATAGAAAAAACACAGATTATGGAAGCAATAAGAAGAAAGAGAAAACAGCGATTATACCTGGCATTACTCGGGATAATTAGCCTGTTTATCGGCATTCAGTTTTTTAACCAACCTTTAGCGGGTAAACCGATCACCGGTGCTATTGAAGCTCCGAAAGAAGTAAGGGCCATTCTCGAGCGGTCATGTTATGGATGTCATTCTAATGAGCAAAAGCTGAACTGGCTAGAGCGGACTGCCCCAGTTTCTTGGATAGTAAAAAAAGATGTGAATCGGGCACGAGAAGTATTAAATTTTTCCGAATGGGGAAAATACTCGCCAGCAGAACATGAAGGGAAAATGTACGCCATACTCAACATGCTAAAGGCTGGGAAAATGCCTCTATCGCCATATACCTTATTGCATCCTACCGCAAAAATCTCAAAAAAAGATATAGCAGTGATTAACGCGTACACTTTATCCTTATCAAGAAAGGACACTACTGCAAATAGCTCTTTCGCACATCCGGAAGCAATTCCAACTATTTCGGAAGAAAGGTTTTCTGTTTCGCCCAATGGTATAAAATATACGGACGCTTTTAAAAACTGGAAGGTGATCAGCATGAGTACGCTGTTTGACCATTCTATCCGGGTAATTTTTGGAAACGAGATCGCCGTAAAAGCGATTGAAGAAGAAAATTTTCACCCCTGGCCTAAAGGCAGTTTAGTAGTGAAGGCCGTTTGGGAGCAAACAGAAGGGCCCGACGGCGAACTCCGAGCAGGTAAATTCATCAATGCACAATTCATGGTGAAGGATGCTGAGCAATATAAGAATACAGAGGGTTGGGGCTTTGCCAAATTCAGTGGCCAACAATTAATTCCCACTGGTAAAACAGCCTTATTTGCACAGCAATCCTGTATCAGCTGTCACCGCCAGCTAGCGGAATCTACCGGGTATCTTTTTGACGTACCCTTAAAAGTAAATCGTAAAGAACTAATCTCAAAAATAATAAGACATGAATAAAATGATTTTTATGCTAGTGCTTATTGGTACGTTGCTTAGCAGCTGTGTCGACAAAGCGGAAAACAAGGGTTATAGTCGTGTTGTATTTGACCCCGGGGCCTTAAAATTTATTGCCTCTTCCGTGAGTAAAAAGAACCAAACCATGGCTGCCTTATATGGTAATGAAAAAGCCTATCAGACTTTGTCAAAAGGCGATAGCTTACCTGCGGCAGGTAGTGTTTTACGCTTGGTTACCTGGCGTTCGCATGATAATCCCCAATATGTTGGAGGTACCATAAACGGTGAACTCTTAAGTGTCGAATCGATTGAAAGTGATGGAATGGGTGCCATATCGTATCAGCTTAATAAAGGGACGCTGCAAAACGGAAATAATAAGCCGGAAGACCAGCAAAAAAGAATAAGCTATATCATGGGGTACAAACCGGTCTTCTAGCCGCTAACTCACTCGGCGAAGCTATTACTATCTCATCTTAAATTCAATAACTAAATAAAAAATGAAAACAACAAAAATTATTTACTGGTCAGGAGTTATCTTTATGTCGCTTTGGTTTGGAGCGAGTGGCTATTTCGAACTGACGAGAAATCCAATTGTATGGGGTATCACGCAGCAATTGGGATATCCATCACATTTTATCTACCTATTAGGTGTTTTTAAGCTTTCAGGCGTTGCCGTACTCTTGCTTCCTAATAAGCTCATTCGACTAAAAGAATGGGTGTTTGCAGGAATGTTCTTTGATATTATCTTCGCTTTCTTTTCTAAGATAAGTGTAATCGGTTTTCCTGCTACGGTTGATGCACTCGTTGCTTTTAGCGTATTAACGATGGTCTACATCCAGTTTAGAAAACTGTATCCCATAAAATATACGATATTTTCCCTATAGCGTAAAAAAGCAAACCTTTATGGTTTGCTTTTTTACTTTATATAAGCCACCTGGGTTAAAGTGTTATTCCACCATCCACAATAACTTCCGTACCGGTGATAAAAGAGGCCGCGTCATCACATAAGTAAGTGACCAATTTGGCAACATCTTCCGGTTCACCCATTTTTTTCAATGGAATATCGTTGATTAGCTGTTCTGTAATGCTTTTTAACGCCATTTCTTCCAAGCCTGTTTTCCTCATTATTTCCGTTCTATGCGGACCCGGACTTACAATATTTACCCTGATTTTTCTTGGCGCCAATTCTGCGGCTGCTGTTTTTGCGATTGAATTTAAAGCCGCTTTGCTGGCCTGATAAATAGAACTGTTTGGTTTATGAGTAGCGGCTACTATAGAGGAAAGTATCACAACCGAAGCACCATCATTTAGTAAGGGAATGAACTTGCTCAACGTAAAATAGGCTCCCCTAAAATTGATATTCATCACACGATCGAAATTTTCTACACTCGCTTCTTCAATCGGTCCCAAGGTTCCGGTAATTCCTGCGTTGATAACTAAGATATCTATCTTAGCAAATTGCTCTTTAACAGCAGCCGTTAATTGTATGGTGTCATCGAGGTTCGCTTGGTCGGCTAAGAAAGAACTGGCACCTATTTCATGGGCAGCGGCCTCTATTGCCTCTTTACGTCTTCCTGTAATAACGACTTTTGCGCCTTGCGCTACCAGTTCTTTCCCAATTGCATAGCCAATGCCACTATTCCCGCCGGTTACAAGGGCTATCTTATTTTTTAAATTATTCATTTTTTTATTTTTTTGATAAAGATATGCTGAAAATGGTATACTTTTGTAATCAGTATAACAGAGTATATCAGGTAACATAAATAAAAATGGAAAGAAATCAAGAAGAAGAACTCAGGGCTTTGCAAGACACCCTATACTTTATCGGCGGGAAATGGCGGATACCTATCATTAATTCCATTTGCAACGGTAACAGGCGTTTTCGGGAAATTGAACGGAGTATTCCAGGAATTACTACGCGTATGTTATCTAAAGAACTGAAGGAGATGGAATTAAATAAATTGGTGAAACGAACGGTTTATGTAGACACGCCGGTATTGATTGAATATGAACCAACAGGATACTGTAGAACTTTCGGTAATATTATCCAGGAAATGATTAATTGGGGGAGAGCGCATCGGGATGTAGTAACAAAAGAAGCCGCAGAAAGTTAACCAAGTCGTTTATGTGTATAGGAGTATCTGATGTGCTAAAAAGCATTTTGAAAATAGTATTAAATTTGGCGACGCAAAATATAAGGCCTGTTTGCAGCTCTCCGAGGCTGAATCGGTTAAACGCCTTGCGGCAGAACAGGAAATAGAATATATGTCGAACATCCTAAAAAAAATTCTTATTAGCTTGGGCTTAGCCTGCACTTTGATTCTGCTTGCCATAACTTTCATTACTAATTTTCTCTTTAAACCTGAGAAGATAACGCCCATAGCACTTAAGGCGATTAATCAACAATTGGATGGACAGGTTTTTTGTAAAAGCGTCGAATTAACTTTTTTTTCTTCTTTTCCACGTTTCGGTGCTCGTCTACATGACGGATATATTCTTTCGAGAGACAGGAGAGATACCCTAGTTGTTTTCAGTGACTTTCGGGGCGCCGTCAACATGACTAAATTACTTTTAAAAAAAGAAATAGATATTGAGCGAATTACATTGCGCAGGCCGCGACTTCATTTGGCAGTGGATCAGCACGGCAACGCAAATTATGATATTCTGAAGAAGGAAACGGCTGAAGCTACTGACACAAGCGATGTCCAATCGGCAATAAAAAAAATTCATATTAAATCGCTTCGCATCGAAGATGCCAGTTTTCACTATGAAGACAAAGGATCAAGACTTGATTGCCGAATCCCGCATTTGGCTCTTAAAATTGGGTTTGTTTACGACGAGGATCACCTCCTGTTAAAATTACATTCAGATAGTAAGCAGCTAACGATCACGAAGGGTGGATTTGTCTTTATCCGGCAATTGAACAGCCTTTTGGATACAGATATGAAGCTTGATAAGAAAAGTCGAAAACTCAGCTTTACCAATGGAACGCTAAAATTGAACGATATAGACTTTCTGCTTGACGGCGTCTTTGAACGACCCAATGGCAGAAAAGCTGTAAATGTAGCATTGCAAGCTAAAATGAAGGTGCCATCGCTGGCAAATTTATGGAAAATGGTGCCAAAAAGATACCTTAAGACAACAGATGTTGATGTTGGCGGGAGGGTGTTTTTAGTGTTGCGGACAAATGGCGTGTACGGTGAAGGCAAGCTGCCTGTATCAAGGGCACAGCTTAAAATACATGGCGGTTCTCTGCGTTATAAAAAGTTTCCGGGCCAAATTACCGCCCTAGAGGCAGATGTAGAAAGTCTTTTAGACTTTAATGAGCGCCAACGTTCCGCAGTACGTATCAATAAGATGCTAATAAGAGGAACGGGCATACACCTTAGCGGTAGCGTATCAGCACAAAACCTGTTGGATAACCCGGAAATTGAACCGGATGTCGAAGCAAATATCGATCTTACAAAAATTGGGTCAACATTTCCTATTGTCGAGGGATTGCAGCTCGGTGGAAGAGCGTTCATAGATCTCGCGGGAAAAATTACGTATACGGCTCAATCGGGCTTTGATTATCGCGATCTGTCATTACAAGGTAATGCTAAGCTCGCGGATCTACAAATAAACATGGCTAAAGAGGAGCTTCTTTTTCATACACCTTATACTGCACTGAGCCTGAAAAGAGATGAAAAGAATGGATTGTCCGGACAATTGGATATAGATAGGCTTAATCTACAATACGGAAAAAAACATAAGCTTACGGTGCAGGCACTTCATGCGCAGCTTTCAGGATCTAAAAAAGTCGACAAACGCTTACCGCTGAAATCGAAGATCAATTTGGCGGCTCTTCACTATCAATCTACAGACAGTATGAATGTACGCATTGAGAAAGCTTCCATCGCTGCTGCGGTTGGCCCAGGTAAGCTGCCACGTGCTCCTCATTTTGTTACGAGCTTCGACGCGCAGAATTTAGCCCTGCACTATGGACAAATGACACTGATCGTTGATAAAGGGTCTTACCAATTCAATGTCGAGAAAAATGAGCAGAAGCAATGGTGGCCAATAGGCTCCTTTAGCTTTTCGAAGCTTAAGGCGGCCATTCCTAATGTCGGTATGCCGCTGTCGGTTAATCGTTCCCTTATTACTGTAAAAGGACATGATATTCACCTAAACAATGCTTTTGTGGCGCTTGGCGACTTCAAGATGAAGCTCGACGGCGAGGTACGCAACATCTTTCCGGTAGACAAGCGGGATACGCTTTTGTATGCTGATTTAAATCTGCATGCCCGCTATTTGGATATTGACGAGTTAATGGGCGTATTGCAAGCCGAAAGCGCTAACGCAGGAGTTATAGAGCGTATGGCGGCGCCAGCGTTGACCGCCGCGCCACCCGTAACACCTATAGCAGACTCTACTCGTTTTACATTACCTACCAATATTCGTTTTACCTTTAACTCCTTTATAGAGCAATTGAAAATGGGATCATTAATGCTGAACAATCTTAAAGGTCAAGCCCGTGTTGATAACGGGCAGTTGAATTTACATGATTTCAGTTTAAAATCCGGTGAGGCTTCTCTGCAAACCAAACTGCGTTATAAACCACTGGCGAATGGTCAAGCTAGAATGCAATACGTGATTGACGTACGTAACATGAAAATGAATCAATTGAAGGATTTTGCCCCCACGTTAGACACTCTTTTCCCTGTTATAAAATCACTGGAAGGTAATGCAGATTTCAGTATAAAAGGCTCTGCTAATCTGAATAACGATATGGAGATCGATATCGGATCAGTAAGAAGTGTAGCCGCGTTGCGAGCTACCCACTTGGCCGTGCAAGACAATGAAGCGTTTAGGGAGCTGGCCAAAACCTTCAAGTTCAAGGAACGAGACAGCACATACATCGATTCGCTGAACGTAGAAATGTTAATTAAAGATCGGCAGCTAGAGATTTTACCCGCTTTGGTCGAAATTGACCGTTATCGCCTAGCAGTAGGAGGCATACAACATATTGATCTGTCCTATGATTATCATATCTCGGTACTAAAATCTCCGGTCCCTTTTAAAATGGGCGTAGATGTAAAGGGTAAGATACCTGACTATAATATTAGCATGACAAAAGCCCGATATAAGTATTATTTTACCGATAAAGAACGTTTAGCCAAAAAAGCCGATAGTACCATTATCCGTAAGAGAAATGCGGTTCTGAAACTGATCAATTTTGAGTAAAGGAAACGCTAAAGAGAGTTCAATTAGGTGATTTCAATCGGTAAAGTTTGCATATAGAAACTTTACCGATTGAAATCATTATTTGATTTATTCTAAGGTCGGATTAAACGTACCACCCCAGTTATTGTTCTGTTCAATTTTAGGATTTTTATCGATTATGCTTTCCTGAATCGGAAAGAAATAATAGCTTTCAGGTAACGAGTTTACTTTAACGCCTGATAGGGGAACTTGTAAAACGCTATATTTAAAATTGTTTTCCATCAGTTCGTATTTATCGGCAAGTGCCCGTGCCTGTCCCATCGCCATTTCTGATCCATCATCATTAATCGCAATCGCTTCTACACCATGTTTTGTGGTGCCGTCTAAACGATTTAACATCCGTAGCCGACGTAAATCCCAAAAGCGATGTCCTTCGAAGCAGAACTCTATATTACGTTCTGCCAGAATCGCCTCACGCATTTGATCTCTCGTTATTGCTTTGATTCCGTAGTTACTGTCTCCACCGGCTTCAATACCGGCCCGTTGGCGTATTTGCTTTAAAATATCCATCGCTTCACCGATTCTCCCGGTTTCATTAGCGGCCTCTGCATAATTCAGCATAACTTCCGCGAAACGCATTAGCACAAAATCGACATCATATTGTTGCACCTCCGCCTGTGTCAGTTTCAGCAAACTATTTTTTTCGATAAAAAAACCACTGTACCTATTGAGATTGGTTGAATTCACACCAGCTTTTGGATTCACACCAAAATCATCCAATTCATGTGCTATGCCTAGTGATGTATATTGCCGTTTTCCCGTTTTGCCGGAAACAGCATAGGGTTTTCCGTTCCAAACGATCGACTTATCGAAACGGGGGTCTCTATCTTCCCAATATTGCTGGAGAAAGGCAGCCTCCGTTTTATGATAGGCGCTCGTGGAATCGTTATATAGTTTGCCATCTTTCATCGGGAATTCTTTTATGAACTCCCAAGTTGGACATGCATAGGCGGGGCCACGGCTTTCGGATCCCGGTCGGACACCATAATCCCATGAGGCGACTTTATTGGGATAGGAATTTACCACGGCAAAGATTACTTCGGGGCCTTTTTCCACTAAAGCGATATTCGCATAGTCCTCCGTCAATCGATAACCCCTTGCCTGCAAATCATTAAAGGCCTTTTTGTTTTCCTGATAAGCGGCTTCCCAGTATGAATTGTTCCAAGGGTTAGTAGGATTGAATTGAGGAGAGGCCTTATAAAGAAGTACTTTTGCTTTAAAAGCGAGCGCAAAACTAGCGTCAATTTTTCCATAGTCAGTAGATGAGGTAGCGATGCGCTCCGGGAGCTTAGCAATTGCTTCATCCAAATCACGAATAATTAAATCGAAGCACTCGGCTGTAGAGTTCCGCGCTACATAAAGGTCATCTTCATAGCGATCTTGCGGTACGGTGATATAGGGTACACCGCCATGATATACTACCATCCAAAAATACGCATAAGCACGCATAAACAAAGCTTGACCAGTTATGCCGTCTTTTGTGGCTTGGTCTAAAGCACCGGCATTGACATCCCTGATAGCTTGATTTATTAAACGTATATTACTGTAATTCCATGATTTAAACTCGCCATTCGAAATCGTCACCCGATCGGGATAAAAATTAATGCCGATCAACTGCTCGCTATCCGAATCGGCGCCTGGATTCCAGTTGCCGAACATGGGGTAGATATTAGCCATATAAGCGTTTGCCAAATTGGGGTCATTCCAAACCTGCTGTGGGTCGTAATTGTCGATATCTTCAATATCAAGTACCTTTTTGCAAGAGCTTGCAAAAACACCTATAAAGCATAAAATAATATATATATTCCTTTTCATCTTGTTTCTATTTGTTACCGTATTATTTGCCTCGTTAAAACCTGACATCCAAACCAAAAGTGAAGGTCTTCATAATAGGATAGGAGTCGTAATTTTTTTGCTCGGGATCTTGAAACTCCTTCATATCTGACAGCACAAATAAGTTGGTTCCGTTAAAGTATAATTGCGCGTTTTCCAGCTTTAGTGCAGATACCCAAGATTTCGGCAGGTTATATCCCACATTAAGTGTTCTCAAACGGAGATAGCCCCCATTTCGGATCCAGAAAGAAGACGCACCTGTTCCGGATTCATACCAATTCTGCCCAATTGGGCGAGGATATTCACCATCTGGATTTTCCGGTGTCCATACCTTGTCAGATGCCCATACAGGATAATAAGGTCTTACAGTACCTCCGTGCTGCCTCATACCTGCTCCTTCTTGGTTGCTGATAATTCGATCGTAATTGAGCACGCCCTGAAAATGCGCTTGTAAAGAGAAGTTCTTATAAGCGATGTTGAAGCCAAAACCATAGTTAATCCTAGGAGCCGCATTTGTCGAGAGCAACTGATTATCATTACCGTCTATTTTTCCGTCAGGTCCCGGAGCGTACCCATCACCCCGTACATCCTCGAAGTATAAACCACCTAAATAGGGATCACGTCCAAATTGTTTAAAACCTTGTGCGAGTAATTCATCCAGTTGTTCTTGGGTTCTTATAATTCCCAGTGTCTTTAGACCGATAATCCTTTCGGCAGGTTGTCCAATACGCGATTCGAAGTGGCGATAGCCACCAGGTCCATAAGCCGCACTTTCGTCAAAAATATCCCAGCGGTCTTTTGCATAACCCGCATTTGCCATAATGGAATAGTTAACCTCATTATTGGCCGCATTGTCGTTCCATTGTAAAGTGATTTCGCCGCCTCTCCAGGATCTAGCTGCGTAATTTTCCGGTGCTAGCGCCTGCCCATAATTATCAGGTAAAGTCACTAAACGAGAGCCGAGAATATCCGTTTCTTTCCTTAAAAATAGATCGAGCGTTCCACTCAAGCGATTATTAAAACCTGCCGCATCCAAACCGATGTTATAACTCGTAGAGGTTGCCCAAGTTAGATTCGGATTGGGCGTCGCCCCTGGTGCGATGGCTCCGTAAAAGCGATCGCCAAACATATACCCGCCGGAATTAATGTACCTTGCTACATAAGAAAAAGGATTTATCTTTTCGTTATTGACGTCTAAGTCGTTCCCGGTGGTTCCGTAAGAACCTCTAATCTTCAGTTCATTAAAAGCATTGGTGAACTTCTTGAAGAAGCTCTCTTCTGACAGACGCCAAGCGGCAGAGACTGATGGGAAAAAGCCCCAACGCTTATTTTCAGGGAATAAGGTATTCCCGTCGTAACGGAAAGAAAACTCAGCGATATATCGACTGTCAAAATTATAGTTTACTCTTCCTATGTATGATTGCCGGGCGCCTATTTCTTCCCACCCGTTCGCTTCGCGGAATTGCCTGTCGGTAGGATAAGCAAACATCTGATCTAATGAAGTTAGCGGATTTTCGGCTCTTGCATAGGATGCATAACCGCCATTCTCAGCCTGCTCAAAAACAAATAATGCATCTACACTGTGTTTATTGAAGGTCCGCGTATAATTTGCAAACCAGTTGAACTGATAGCTCCAATCGTTCGTTAGTTCATAGCTCATAAAGGGCTGATTTTGGCTGAAGGTAAAAGTGTTTGTCTTATTCGGGTCAGGAGGCCCAGGCAAAAAGCGATTACCATCCGGATCTGCTTGATTGAAGACATAGTTCTTTTGGAACGTTAAATATTTTTTTCGCATGTAGTCTTCACCCAGATAGCTTCCTACCACTTTTGTAGAGAGGCCCGGAATAAATTTATCCAGCTTAATGTTAACCGCTAGTATCGGATTGAATTGACGTTGTCGGGTCTTGATATAGCGATCACCTACGACCTGATCGATCACGCTCCAAGCCTGCCAACTCCCCATTGGCGTCTGGATAGGATAGGGAGTTACATAATTGGCTGGTGTCCCATCTGCTTCGACGTAGAAAGGATAAGTTTTTGGCCAGTTGAAGGTTACCCGATATAAATCGGACACATCAAAGTCATCATCGCCGGTAAAAGGCCAATAAAAGCGATCTAGATTTTGTTGGTACGCAGAGAGATTCAAATCAACAGAGATACTTTCACTGATTTTAGCCGAGACATTACTGCGAAGATTAAATTTACCATGATCTACCGTTTTATACGATCCGTTCTCGCCGCGATAGCTTAGTAATGAATAGTAGGTTATCTTCTCGGATCCTCCGCTAACGCTCAACGCTTGGCGATGACTAGTTGGATTTCGCCAGATCATGTCGTGTACATTGTAGCTTTTATCCTTAAAATAGTCGAACTCTTCTTGTCCGTTAGGTGGAGGTGTTCCGTTAAATTCCGCCACCCGATTTTGGTAAATTAATTCATCCGTTGCTGTTGTGAGGTCAGATAGCAGTGGCATGGTCGGGCTGGACGTTGTATAATTAGATTGAAAATTGAAGGTAGGTTTTTGCTCAATTCCCTTTCGGGTCGTTGCCAGCACAACCCCATTTCCAGCTCTCGATCCGTAGATAGAGGCCGTTGCAGCGTCTTTCAAAAAGCTCATTTGGTCTACTTCAGATGCCTCCAAAGCGTCAAAAGCGGCTTTGTCTCGTACAATACCATCAATGACATAAAGTGGTTCACCAAAACTACCCCTTATTCTAATTTGGGAAGTGGCACCTGAGAGTCCGGAAGTATTAGTGACGTTTACACCTGGGGCTCGACCGGCTAGTGTATTAGACAGATTTGCCGGTGCAATATTCGTCAGTTCCCTGGCGTTAACCGAACTAACCGCCCCTGTAAGATTTACTTTCTTCTGCGTTCCATATCCAACAATAACAACTTCTTCAAGATCGCTGATCATATCTTTTAATACTACGTTAAGTTCGCGTTCTCCTGCGAAGTTGAGTTCTTGTGTCTCAAAGCCCAAATTGCTAAAAATCAAAACAGCCTTAGGGGGCACGTTTAATTGGTATCTTCCCTCACTATTGGTTTTAGCGGCTATTGTTGTTCCTTTTACAGAAATTGTTACTCCCTCTATGGGGGCGCCACGTTCATCGGTGACTGTGCCATATACACTTGTTTGACGAAAAAACGTCGATAGTCGCTTACTTGCATGTGCATGAATGGATATGCTGCTTCCTGCCGTGCAAAATGAAACAAGGAAAACATATAAAAGATTGATTGAAATGTGCCTTTTTTTAGGCAATAGGAATCCGGTACTAATCATATAGCATAGTTTAAGGGTTTTTGTTAATAATTTTGTTGCTTTGTTTGGCGTGACGTCCGCCTACAAGAATAAGTTTAACGCTCTCTCATAGTTCTTCATAATTTAGTAATACACACAATCATTCAGTCGAATACTTCGTCCTTACGGTAAAGACGAGTTCACGATTTTTCCTAGTTTATTGTGGTCAAATTGGTTACTGCGTGAGCAAACATATTCAAGCCTATATAAAAAAACAAATTGGTTTCGAGATCAATCGATTGCGTGGATTTACGCAAACGTGTGCGTAAACGCAAGCTGTAACAATAAGAAAAGAAGGGGTATTGAGGGTTCAATAAAGGGACTATGAAACATAGTTTTGGTTGCCATATTTTCCTATTTCCGCACAGTTTAATACCGGTGTTAATAAATCCCCAATGTAGTTGCTTTCAGCATGAATCCTATGCGGATCATGCTTGTATGTTCCCGATAGTCTATTAAACTTTCGCCATAACCTTGAAACCATTGTAACATGAGGTATTGGTTTTCATCCTTGAAGGGTCGCCAATTCAACTGAGCTTGGATTGATCCTCGTCTATTCCATCCTTTTCCTTTTTTTGCAGTTATATCGACTGACCATTTGTCGGGTTTAATTCGATAAGTAGCATTAGCCTCGGCATAACCTACATAGTCCATTAGATCAGGGTTGTCATCCTTATAAGACATAGGCAACCAGAACCGAAGCCCTACAATCCAGCGTTCATCTAGTTGCGATCTCAAGGAAAAGGCCATAAAGTTCCAGCTACGTGAATAAACAGAATCACGTCCGTTTGATTCGTGTTCCAGCGATAGCGTAGCGTAGGCCAAACGATGCCCTTTTAGAAAAAAAGGTCTTACTAGTGCGAGCCCGGGGTTGAAGTTAATTTCGTCAAATGGTTTAGAATCGCGATAGATATCCCAAAATGCTTTTTGTGAGTAGGTAATATAAGGAAATAGGCCACCGGGTAGTGGTGTTTTGCGTAAGCGTTGTTTGAAACTAATCTGATACTTAATATCCGAGTTATTTCGTGTTGGTTGTTGATTCATCGGAATACCCGTGATGAAATAGTTATCGCGATGTATAGAAAAACCGGGGTGACCTGTAATTGCTTCAGATGAAGTAAATGCACTGTCGCGTTCAATTAATTGCGCTTTGCTAAGGGTTGGATAGAGTAAAAATACAAAATATGAAAAACTTCTGATCCACGTTTTTCGCCAAAATTGATCATGGCGTATAAGCTGATGTCGCATCTCCAAAAATAAAGGACGGAATAACCAAATAGAATTTTTCAGTGCAATTTTACTCCGAAATTATAATTCGGACATTTACATCCTCATCAATGTCTAATTATCGCCTTTCCTTTACAGGTCACTTCTTAAGACCGCACCTTTGCTGGCATTTGTTACTAAAGCCCTGTATTGGCTAAGCCATCGCGATTGCAGCTTTTTTTGAGGAGCACAAAATTCGCTTTTCTCTTCCCAATTTCCTCATCACTTAACTTAACCGATAAGATGTAATTGTCTACGTCAATATGAATTTCATCCCCATCCTCTATTAAACCAATCATACCACCCTCAGCCGCTTCCGGAGATACGTGTCCAATGGAGGCACCTCTAGTTGCTCCGCTAAATCTACCATCTGTTATTAGTGCAACAGAGCTTCCCAAGCCCATGCCCATAATCAAGCTTGTGGGCGTCAGCATTTCTTGCATTCCAGGACCGCCTTTTGGACCTTCGTAACGGATAACTACCACATCACCCTCTTTAACTTTTCCGCCGATTATGCCATCGACGGCTTCCTGTTGACCATTAAAACAAACGGCTTTGCCAGTAAATACCCTAGAACCCGTAAGCCCTGCGGTTTTGATAACGGCACCTTGTTCGGCCAGATTTCCATACAGAATTGCTAAGCCACCCACTTCACTGTATGGGTTATCGATGGTACGTATAATATTTTTGTCCTTAATTTCGGCTCCTACTATAAGTTGTAAAAGGTTTTCGCCGCTGATTGTTAAATTGTCTATAAGAATATTATTACTCCTTTTGGTCATCTCTTTCATCACAGCACTAACGCCACCTGCCCGATTAATGTCTTCCATATGAACATTCGTTAGGCTTGGTGAGATTTTAGCAATGTGCGAAACATTCCGTGAAATTGCGTTAATATCTTTCAGTTGAAAATCTAAACCTGCCTCATTTGCAATAGCAAGCATATGTAAAACAGTATTGGAACTACCACCCATTGCCATATCAACAGCAAAGGCATTTCGAACGGCGTTTTCGTTCAATATATTTTTCAGGGTGAATTTTTTACGTGCTGTCTCTTCTTTTGCAATCTCACAGATGCGTCGAGCCGCTTTTCTATAAAGTGTCTCCCGTTCGACTGTTTGGGCAAGGATAGTTCCGTTACCCGGTAGGGCTATGCCCATTGCCTCCATCAAGGTGTTCATAGAATTAGCCGTAAACATACCCGAGCAGCTGCCCGCACTTGGACAGGCATTACATTCGATATCCCGAAGTTGTTCCTCGCTAATAACCCCAGCCTCGTGCTTGCCCACTGCCTCAAATGCAGATGCGAGATCGATGGGAGTACCATCTTTTTTATAACCTTTTGCCATGGGACCTCCACTCACAAAAATGGTAGGTACGTTTACACGTAGTGCACCCATGATCATACCAGGTACTATCTTATCACAATTTGGTATAGCAATCATGGCGTCCAATTTGTGTGCGTTCATTACACTTTCTATTGAACTGGCAATTAATTCTCTACTCGGAAGCGAATACAGCATACCGTCATGTCCCATAGCAATGCCATCGTCAATTCCAATGGTGTTGAATTCAAAAGGGATGCATCCGTTTGCACGAATCTCCTCCTTAATGATGTTCGCCACCTTGTTCAAAAAAAAGTGTCCGGGAATAATCTCTATGAATGAGTTGGCTACACCGATAAAGGGCTTTTCGAAATCTTCATCCTTTAATCCGGTGGCTCTAAATAAAGACCGGTGTGGCGTTCTATGGTATCCTTTTTTTACTTCATCACTTCTCATGACTGATTTGCTTATTTACTTAAATCAATTTTGTTTCTGAAACGGGTATGCCGCTTTGATTCTACTATTATAAATTTGATTTTAACCTACTGAGTGTTTCGGGTGATATATTCAAATAAGCCGCTAAGTTTGCATTTGATAACCGCTGTACAAGTTCCGGGTTATTTTTTAGTAAGTTGCGATAACGTTCTGTTGCGCTCTGCGTAAGTAATCCGCTAAGCTTCGATGTAATAACGGTGAGACCGTATTCTAGGATATAAATATACATTTTGTCCCATGCCGGGATCGTCGTCCGCAATCGAAAAAAATCATGGTAGGAGATCACGAATAATTCCGAAGTTTCTACAGCCTGTATATATTCAGGTGCCGGTGTTCTTGAAATAAAACTAACAATTGACGTTAAAAAAGTATGCTCAAAAGCCATAAATCTTGTCGATACGCCGTGGTTATCATTATTGTAATAGAGCCGCAGACATCCCTTGTCAATAAAAAACAACTTATCTGCTACAGCACCCTCTGCAAGTAATAATTCGTTTTTTTTGGCGACAAGTGGCTTGAAATACCTCAGTATCTCGAGAACTTGCTTTTCTTCAAGTTGTGTTTTTCGTTGTATAAGGTCCTTTAGCATGTCAGACATCACCGTGAATTACAAGCCAAAGTTGCATTAAATAACTTTTAAAAACATTGACTTGCGTCAAAATCGAGCAACCGTATTCATGTTAAGGATTAGCGCGGTCGGCTGTTAATTCAGGTAAATAAGCCCGCCAAGTAATAAGCTTCGTTTTTAAGTCAGCTACGATATCCGAATGCCATGCGGCAACGTTGTTAGTTTCATATTTATCATCCACGATATTATATAATTCTACATTATCACCTTGGTAGTCAACTAACAGTTTCCACTTACCCGACCGGATCGCTAAGTTCGGACTCCGGTCTCTTCCTTTGGGATAGTTAAAAGCATAATCATTTCGCCCATATTCCCAATACATATCTTTTTCTCTTGAGGAGGGCTTTCCTAAGAATACCTTCATTCTATCCTCGCCGTCTCCTTTGTAATTAGGTGGTAGTGGAGCAGCGGCAATACGTGCCAAGGTGGGAAACAAGTCGCTTGAATTCAAGACCGACACACTGTCCGTCTGACCCGCAGGTGTATGGCCCGGCCATCGTACGATAAAAGGCATACGAATACCACCTTCGTAGAGTGAGAGTTTCGTGCCCCGCAAGCCGCCCGCCCTGCTGCCCTTAAAGCTCGGTAGCGGACCATTATCACTGGTGAAAATGATCAGCGTATTTTCAGCTAAACCCAGTTTCTCTAAGCCGTCAAACAACCTGCCCATTTGTTTGTCAAATTCAGCTAATACCAGCTTAAAAGCCTTCTCTTCGTCCGGATTCATTGGGAATTTACCCGATTGCCGACGATTTTCTTCCGGTACCCATGGCGTGTGCATGTCATCCGGCCAAAGGTTCACGAAACAAGGTACACCCTTATGCCGACGGAGGAAATCAAGCGTTTTATCTACAAAGTAAGCCG
This sequence comes from Olivibacter sp. 47, assembly GCF_030372825.1. NCBI lineage: Bacteria > Pseudomonadati > Bacteroidota > Sphingobacteriia > Sphingobacteriales > Sphingobacteriaceae > Olivibacter > Olivibacter sp. 47. Next base: position 613,069 of record NZ_JAUCNR010000001.1, on the reverse strand, counting down.
TTCGGTCCCAACGTTTGATGCTGTCCTCATCAGACCAGATCCAGTCCCTTGCAGTTAGGGCAGGGTCAGGATCCGGACTTTCGTACGTGCTGGCGTGCTCGTCAAAACCATATTTCTTAAAGCCCGGTGCATTTTTAATATCGCGGCCACCGCCCATATGCCACTTTCCAAAATGCCCGGTGGCGTATCCCGCTGCTTTTAATACTTTGGCCAATGAGGGGGCGTTTACATTCAAATAGTTTGCTTGCTCTGCACGCGCATTGCTTCGCCGATCATTCAGGAAGGTCGTGAAATTCCATTCAGCAGGGAACATACCCGTCAGGATACTGGTACGAGAAGGGCTACAAATAGGAGCGGCGCTATAATACTGCGTATATTTAGTGCCTTCTTTAGCCAGTTGATCCAAATGGGGGGTGGGAACAAACTGGCCTCCAAAAGTGCCTATGTCGCTGAATCCCATGTCATCTGTAAGAATAATAATGATATTAGGTTTTTCTTGACCACGCAAATTGCCTGCCAATAATAGCAGACAGAAAAGACATATAAACTTACAATATAGTTTCATTTTTTTTTCAACCCGATTAATTCAGGGGACTTAAATTTTTACTCTCCTTTAATGTAGGCACCCGCTTCTGCAAGTCCGGGTTGCTGCTGACTATCATAACCAGCCAACGGGACTAACTTAAAGTACCTACAGGTACGCCTTACATCTATATTTAAGTATTGTTTAACCAAATTTACATTAGCCAATTCAAAGGTTCCCAGACTTTCCCACGAACTGTTGTCGTCGCTTATTAAAATTTCTATTTCTTTAACTTTTCGATCACCGCTTTTCTGCGCGAGCATAAAGCCATCCACTGTTAGGGATTCCCCCATATCAACGGTAATCCAATGATCGGGATAGTTTGTTGGATTGGATGAGTATCGCGTTATCCAGTACGAATTTACGTCATTATCAATCAATTTACTAGCCAAACGATTATTGACAGTCTCCTCAGAACTAAAGCTTGCAATAGACCAGTTATCAGTACGATATACTTTTCGAATGGGTTCGCCAGAAGGTTTTGCAATAGGTACACCAATCTTAACGGGTATACCGAAGTTGGGGGTTCCATCTGCATTCCAAGTAAATTGCTGAATGCGGGCATTCCGACCGTTTCCATCCCCACCTCCAGGTAAGCTCCGTGCATGATAAATAATCCAGTCTTCGCTATCGTCCGGCGATTTGAAAAAACCATTGTGGCCGGGGCCATAAGCGCCGCTTTCGGCATTCATAGAAAAAACGGGTTGCGGTGTTTTTACCCAGTCATCGGGATTCATTGGATCTCCATCTATGTTCAGGCTTAGTAAACCTAAGCAATAGGTGTCAACCCAATAACCACTTGCTGAATATACCACGTGTACGCGACCACTCGGACTTATTAATACCTGGGGACCTTCGTTAATCGCACTACCATTCATTTCCCAAGGATGTATCGGACTGGAGATAGCCACCTTTTCGCTACTGATGGTCCATGGATTGCTCATCTTTGCAATATAGATACGTTGCGGAGCAGCACCGGCGTTTCCACCCGACCATAACATATAGCGTTGCCCTTTATATTCAAGTACGGTACCATCAATGGCCCACTCGTTGGACGGGTCGGCCACCTTTCCCTTGAGCACCCACTCTCCGGTCGTAGGATCTGCTGCCGCATTTTCTACGACATACATTCGATGATTTGCATTCTGCCCATTGTCTGCAGCAAAATACATATACCATTTATTATCAAGGTAGTGTAATTCCGGCGCCCATAGATTTTTGGAATATGGCATACCTTGTTCGGGTATCCACGCATCGTGGGCGCTCGCCAATGCCAACTCAGACATGTTTTTTGTTTTATACAAGACTAATTTGCCCCCCTGCGTGTATGTAAAGTAGTAAAAGCCATGTTTGTGCGTCACCCATGGATCGGCGCCTCGCGGTATGATAGGGTTGGTAAAAGTGCTATCTATAATAAAACCCATCATATCCATTGTTTCAGGGTTTGGCTGCATCTTAACGTTTTTTTCACAAGCGTACAAGAGCAAGAGACATAGATAACATAAATTGATCGTAATCTTTTTCATAATTTGGACATTATAATGGTGAAATAATCGTACTTTATACGCTACCGGTGCAGTTCATGAACACCTTCGTTTGTCCGTAATTTTAGAAGAGGCCCCAATCCGGTTCTATAGGACATAATTGGTTTTTAACAAACTTGCAAGAAACCCCTCACTCTGTAGGCAAATAAAAACAAACAAGCGGAATCGAATTGCACAATATGTCTCTATTTTTCACTAATTTTTATCAGTGTTTTGTGCGTTATTTGCAAAAGGATGTGGAATTAATTTCGGAATGATTTTGATAGGTATGCCGAGTAAGTACAAGTTAAAACGGTTTCGGTTTCATTCCTTTTGAAGCGAGTGCAGCAATCTGGTGTACTCGTTCCTGTCTTGTTTCAGGCCGCTTGGCTAGAACCAACCACTGTAACATTGCCTTTCTTGCGGACTTGCTCAGCCCTTCGAAAAATGATTTTGCCCCGGTATGAATCATAAATGCAGCTTCTAAATCCGCCGGAATTTTAAGTGCTTCCACTTCATCTAAAATCGTCCAGGACCCATTCTGTTTCGCCTTTTCAATACACTCCAAACCAGCTTGTGTCATTAAGCCGCTTGCTATCAATCTCTCCACTTTATCTTTGTTGATTTTTGACCATGTGCTTTTAGCTTTTCGCTTGCTGAAAAACTGATGGGATCTTTCAGGGTCTATTTTTATCTTTTTACTATCTATCCATCCAAAGCACAAAGCAACGTCTACCGCCTCACTCCAGGAAATGGAAGGTTTGCCTGAAGATTTATTATAAAGAACGAGCCAGACGGATGATTTTGATTGATGGTTTTTCTCCAACCATGCCCGCCAAGCTGTCAAATCCATTGGATAAAATATTTCGGTGTCTTCTTTTTGAATCATAACTTAGTTACTGTAATTAGATATCCGTGCAAACTTATATAAATATTAAATGGATGTTTACAATTTTCGCAAGTACACAAACAATATGATTACATGTTGGTATATTAGCATATGAAATTCTTTAGATCGAGCCCTTACGTTATTGTGATTGGCTTTTTACTGACTATATCGTCATGCCAACACCGCGAACAAAATAAACAGACGGACACTAAAAAGCAAAAATATCTTTATACACCCGAGAAAGGCGCGCTATCGATTATTAGCGAAACAGCGAATTCCGAAATAAAAAAAGTTTCTTTGTTCAAGGACAATGAGAAGGATTCCGTTATATCCGTCCCTATTGAGAACGGGAAATTCAAACTCAAGCTGGATACCGCTAATCTTAACGAAATTTACTTTATAAAAATAGAAGGAAAGTCCACAAAACGCGGTACCAGTGGGTTAGTTTGGGAAGCCTCCATCCCGGTTTTAGCATCCGCTTCTACAGATCTGAAGCTTGTACAACGGCCCTTTAATCACCCAGGCTCCATAAGCAAAACTGCCTTTTCGATTCAAGGTGGTGGAAAAGAACAAGAGTTATTAAATAAATGGCATACTGTACTTGCCGAACTTGAAGCGGAAGTAGAAGGACAGACAGAAAGTTACAGCCTTGGCGGGGCAGGCGTCACCAAAGTTTCGGGTAAGAAAGAACTTTCGAAAAGTCCTGCTTCAATTACTGAAGATTTCATCAAAAAACACCAGCCATTAATCAGCTCATTTTATTTGTTATCACGGGCGGGAAAACAGCGTCAATACGCAAAAGCATACGGGAATCTGTTAGAACAGGCGCCAATTGAGGTAAAGCAGAGCAAGTATGGCCTAGACTTTGCCAAACGACTCGAAAAGGTGCAAACGAAAATACAACGGTTAGATCTTCAAAAACAGGTAGTCGCAACCGATGCACAGCTTTCAGAAATTCCATGGGATTCTTTTAAGGATCGTAAATATTTGCTGCTGTCATTTTGGAATAGTGCAGATCAAGCGTCCGCCAAGGCGGTTAAGCAATTGGAACAAGAAGTGCCAGTTTTGGAGAAAAGAGGAATTGATATATTGCCGATTTCAATGGAAAGCCAATTCAGTAAGTGGAAAGAGAATACGGAAGGCCTGGATTTTAAATATAGTTATAGAATGAGAAACGAAGCACAACAGGACTTAATCAATACCCTATATCTTTCTGAGCTACCCAGATTTGTCTTGGTAAAACCCAACGGCGAAGTGATTAATGATGATTTCGATCTTAAACAACTCGACACGTTAGACTGAGCCAACGTTTCCTGATCAAAAGTAAAGGGAACCCACTGTGCAGGAGGTTCCTTTTTTTATCTGCTTGGAACTAGTTGAGGTGTCGTAGTCGGTCCCTCTACTATCAATTTCCCGTCTTCTGTTATCTTCATTCTATCAATAAAAACAACACGTTCTTCACCCGTTGATAAGGTCCGCGCGTGATACACGCAGAACATTTCCTTTCCGTCTGGCGAGTAGGTCACACTATTATGACCGGTTCCTGTTACCACACCACCACGTTCGCTGTTCTTCTGCAATACAGGGTTATTAGCCGCTTTGGTAAATGGGCCGAGCGGACTTTTGGAAGTCGCGTATCCTACGGCATAATTCTTACCCCCAAAGTAATTGGCCGAGTACATCATATAATAAGTGTCTCCCTTCTTAAAAATAGCGGAGCCCTCTGTCCACCGGCGATTAACTTCCTTTGACGTAACCGAACGACTTTCCCACTCCGCCTGTTTATCGCTCATTTCTACAGGAGGTCTTAATAATAAGACGGGCTCGCCTATAACGCCGCTGAAATCAGGTTTCAACTCAACACCATACACCCAACTTTCCTCTATTGTATCAAACCATCCCTTTTTCTTAGCCCAGGTAGCTACTTCGCTTTCCACGGGATGCTTATAACAGCAGCGGGAATAATAAAGATAAATCTTACCGCTGTCATCAAAAAGTACATTCGCATCGATAATAGGGTATCCAGGATCAAAAATTGGTTTATCGGTTAAGTCAACAAATGGCCCCGTAGGCTTATCCGCCACAGCTACTCCAATGCGAAAATTTTCAACCTCCTTGCCAGGGTTATCGCTCCATTGAGCGGAGTAAAATAGGTAGAACTTGCCGTTATGCGCATATACTTCCGGTGCCCAGTAGGCTCCGTTCCAAGCGGCGGTAGAATCGCTCCAACCATTTGGGTTACCGGCATAAAATACTTGGCCTTCATCTTTCCAATTCACAAGGTCGGTCGAAGAATAAGCAGCAAATCCATTTTTTGCAACTCCACCCGTGCCGTACATATAATATTTGTCGCCCGATACGTGCAGTACGTAAGGGTCACCAAATGCAACCGGCAACGGGTTTTGATAGGTGTTTTGCGATTGAGCAAACAGCTGGTTATTAAAGGATAATGTTAGTGAAAAGAAAGTGAAAATGCTTATAATTCGTTTCATTGTTGGTCATTCGATGCCGACAAATATAAACGCAGGAAAGTATAAAAGAAAATAAAAAAACTGTTCTTCTATCGATTCGTTTGGAGAAAGACTTTGGAGAACACTTTTTACCCAATTTTTATGTGTAAAAAAAATGAACAGAATGAATAAAAAAGATGGACAATATTTCGCTTAATTTATAATTAAAGTTTCGCACCAGATCAGATGAATGTGTTCCATTCTACCTATTCATGTATATTAGAAAACCTTTCTTGCTTATTGTTTTGCTTACACGTATGTTGTACGTGTACTCCCAAGAAGAGGGATTTATTTTTCGAGATGCCAAGTTTCCCGAAAATTTGCAGAGCCAAGTTATTACGGATGTTATAAGAGACAGTGCGGGGCTTCTGTGGATGGCTACTAGCGGTGGATTATGTCGATACGACGGAAACGAAACTATCTTCCTGAATAATAAAAGTAAACCCGCTATTCCGAACAGTAGAATTAAGACCCTTTTTCCCGACAGGCAAAACAACCTTTGGATCGGAACTGAAAATGGCCTCGTACGCTTCGATTTGCGAAGTTGGGAAATGAATTTTGTAAAAAACCCGGAATTAGACCAATATGTTCATAAACCGGATATAGAGTGTATTGGGCAAGGGCGCAACGGCAATATATATGCAGGGTCGTTTGATGGTAGACTCTATCAGGTCAACGGTGATAGCCTAAAACTTCTGCTTGATATCAATCGGGATTATCCAAACCATTTCAACAAGCCTTCTATCGTTTCCATCTCAGAACCTTATGCCGGAGAACTTTGGGTATCCACGAAAGCAGGGAAAATGATCCGTCTCCGAATCCGGGAGGGTTATTTATCACCCCCGACATACTTTGGCTTACCTGAATTGAATAATACAGAGATTGAACAAGTGCACTTTCATCCCTCGGGAAAATGCTTGTTAAACATTAAAGATCGTGGTTTGTATCTTTTTGATACTCAAAACGGAACTTTTGACCAAATTCCGGCATTGGAAAGGAATCAGGTTGGTAAGGACGGTACCGTATATATGGCACCTTTCAATAATGATCACATCTTGATATTCACGAATAAAGCAAGTATCGGTAAAGAACAGCTGTTTACATATAACTTTCCGACCAACCATGTAAGCAAGCAAGAAATGACCTACCCCGACAACCTAAAAGATGATCATATCGTATGGTTTAAAAATTTAGGTAATAGCTTGTTGATGTCGCTTAACAATCATGTCTTAGAGTTATTGCCCACTAATCATCGATTTCATACGCTCCTTAGCAATGGTACGTCAATCAATAGTATACGAAGCATCTATAAGCACAGTGACGGCACGCTCTATGTCGGATCGTACAAAGATCGATTTATTGCCATAAACGAGCGGACCGGAGAAAAGGAAACACTCGGTGGGCAGTTTGTTTATCGGATACTTCCATGGAGTAAAGACACCTTATTATTAGGAACGGAAGGAAGTGGCTTGCTCTGGTTCGATCGAAAAAAAAACGACTTTCATCTATTAGGCTTAGTTTGGCGGCAAAAAGCGAAAAACTGCCAGTTGAAGCCATGACAACGTTGACGCGTGTTTCGCATGATTCTGTATGGGTAGGCACTTATGCAGGCTTATATATGGTTAATCCTTATTCAAAAACATACCGGGTAGTGAAACACCCTAAACTTGCACGATTAAAGATATTACATGTAACACCCGTTGGAAAAAAATTATGGATCGGTACGCCCGAAGGGCTATTTATCTGGGATTGCCAAACTAACAGCTTGCAAACAAATGCCTTGGGAAACGCAGTGTATTGTATTACGCCGGTAGATGATACGTTTTGGATAGGAACACATGGAGAAGGCGTTTGGATATTAGACGGGAATGGAGCGGTACGGCAGAAAATCACCAATGAAGATGGCTTGGCTGATGATATTGTGTATAGTATATTAACCAAGGCAGACCATGTCGCGGTAGCCACCCATAATGGTTTAAGTATGATTGACAAACAGACAAAGCAGATTGCTAATTACTCTCGACTGGATCGATTGCCAGCAAATGAATTTAATCAGGCGGCTGCTTTTCAGCAGGGCAATACCTTTTACTTGGGAACCATCAATGGTTTGCTTTATTTTAATGCGGAGGCGCCTCGTGTGCCGCAAGTAAGAAGATTAACGAAAACCACTCCCCTAAATATTACCAGCTTTACTACCGAGCGAGCAGGCCAGGGATTGGAACGGCATTACACCTTCCCGTATAAACAAGATAAAAGGCTTATAATAGAAGCTGGGACGCGCTATTTTACGATTGGCTTTGGCGGGGTGAGTGAGCTGGCCAAAGAGCTACAGTTTTTTTATCGATTGGATGGACACTTGGATTGGCTGCCTTTGGGGCGTCGGCAGGAAATTACCTTCGTTGAAACGCCGCCCGGCAGTTATCAGCTGCACCTTGCTTCTCGTCTGCCGGATGGGCGGTGGACTAACGCTAGCCTAATCGTGCCACTTCAAGTGAATCCCACCTTTTATCAAACAATTTGGTTTAAATGCCTGCTCGTATTGCTTTTCGCGATCATTATTTGGGCAATCTTTAAATATCGTGAATATATACAAATCAAAGAACGTCGTTTACGAATTAGCATCGCCAGCGATCTTCATGATGAGGTGGGAAGTTCTTTAACACGCATTTATTACCAAGCCGATTCGCTGAACAGCAAAATAAACGGGTGGAGTGGAGAAAATAAGCAATTGCAACAAATCGCAGATACTAGTAGGCAAGCCTTATCTACCATGAGCGACATGGTTTGGTCGATCGATTCGCGTTTTGATACAATAAAAGACCTGGTTATCCGTATGAAAGACTACCTGTATAAACTTCAGGAGGAGGTAGATTTTCAGTATAAGTTTGAGATTCGGGGAGCTTATGCCTCAAACGGCTTGTCACAAATTGTAAGGCAGAACCTTTTTCTTATTTTTAAAGAGGCTGTGACCAACGTGATCAAGTATGGCGATGGTTCAGAAGCAATCATCGAGCTGGTTATCGACAATACTATACACTTGTCGATTAAAAATACCTGTTCAAATCCTAAGGAATTATTTGTAAATCACCAAGGTGGACGCGGACTCCAAAATATGAAGGAGCGCGCTGCTAAAATGAATGCACAGTTGTCTATTGTTGAAGAGAATCAATATTTTCAGGTGCATATAATACTTATGTAGTTTAAAACTAATGCATGCACCCCCATTGGGGGGGATGTAGAACCAAAAATAATAAATAGTTTTAACGCATGATACGTTTAGGGATAATTGAGGATGACGAGCATATTCGTACAGCCCTGTTAAATTTTTTCAAAGAACAGCAAGGTTTTTCTTGTCTTTTAGCGGCGGGCTCGGTAGAAGACTTTATGAGTCAGTGGACAGACAATACTTATCTCGATGTGGTTTTGTCAGATATCGGGCTGCCTGGAGAATCCGGAATTAAAGGGATTTCCCGCATAAAAAAGAGAGCACCAAAATGTCAGGTAATTATGCTGACTGTTTATGATGACGCAAAAAGGGTTTTTCAAGCCTTGTGCAATGGCGCTTCCGGTTACCTCTTAAAGCAAACGCCTTTACAAAAAATCAAAGAGTCTGTTATTTCACTTTGCGATGGGGGAGCACCGATGTCGCCAGGTATTGCACGACTGGTGGTGGAGTATTTCAACCCCAGGGTGACGCCTGATCCAAAAGAAAAACTTACACCGAGAGAAGAGCAAGTCGTAAGTGCTATTGAGGAAGGACTAACTAATAAGGAAGTCGCACTGCGTTTGGATATTGCTGTAGAGACCGTTAAATATCATATTAAAAATATCTATCAAAAGCTAGAGGTCAATAGTAGACATGCATTGATCAGCCGAAAATTTAAATAGTTCATGTGTAAGAAGCTTTGTTTAATAAATTATGCCTTGTATCAGCTCCTACACTAAATAACAAGTATATCCAGGCTACGCTAGCTCCTCCTCTTAGCCACAGTGCACAACCCTTAATTTCCACACATGCGATCCCCCCCAAAGGAGGGATACAAAGTGAGCAAAATTTGTGTTCATTTTGTGCTGTTGTGGAAATTGTGTGAAATATTTCATATCCACAATAGCAGTCAATATACGTAACACATACTAAACTCAAAAATTATGGCAGCAGATCCTCTTTTAAGCGAAATAATGATATGGGCGCCCAATTTTGCCCCAAGGGGTTGGGCATTTTGTCAAGGGCAGCTCTTAGCCATCAGTTCAAACTCCGCACTGTTTGCACTGCTTGGAACTACTTATGGTGGGAATGGTACAACTACCTTTGCATTGCCGGACTTGCAAGGTCGCGCGGTAATTGGCCAAGGACAAAGTCCAGGCGGGTCCAATTATACGCTTGGACAAACAGCGGGCACAGAAACCATCACCTTGACATCGGCCCAAATGCCAATGCATACACATCAAGCAACGTTCACGCCAACTCCCGGGAGCGTTTCCGTTGGTGTTTCCACGAACCAAGCACAAACACATGTAGCCACATCTGGTAGCGTATTGGCAGCACCCTATGACCCCAATAACGCAGCATCATTAAATGGCTTTATCGATCAGGCAAATGCGGGCACTTTGGTCAATCTCGGTGGCGTATCAGCAACCGGTGGAGGAGACGTAGCTGTAGGATTCGCAGGCGGCAATATACCGTTCAACATCATGCAGCCTTATCAAGTACTCAATTTTGTAATTGCACTGCAAGGTGTATTTCCTTCGAGAGAATAATCCCCTTTTACCTTTGATATGCAAAAGTTAAAAATAGGATTCTTAATACCCTATTCAGGGGTGTTCAAAAATCTTCGCAATGATTTCAAGCAAGGTGTTATGCTTGCGTTGGCGCAAAGGACACCAAACTGCCGTATCGAAATTATTGAGGAGTTTATTCAAACCGGCGGTCAGTCCTTTGTCGAAAATGCACTAAATAAACTGGCTTTATTCGATCAAGTCGATATGATCATTGGTGTGGTAGGTACCAAGGTTACTCAAAACTGCTTAGAAATCATCAATAAATACCGTATACCCGTCGCGATAGCCAATTTAGGTGGTTTTGTTCCTACGTATCAATTCCGGTCAGATTATCTCTTTTATACGAGTCTCGATCTTTGGAAAAGCGAGTGGGTGATGGGGAAATGGGCGCAACGGGAATACGGCGCGGATCCATGTGTAAGCCTATCGTATTATGAGGCAGGGTATAATATGCACGAATGTTATCGTTATGGCTTACATGCGGCTGGAGCTAGCCACGTCAAGCTTAATTTTATAAATGGAATGACTTCCATGCCAAACACCCTGCTTCTCATCAATCAATTACAAATGTTGATGCCAAACCACACCCACGCCATGTTATCGGGAAAAGAAGGAGAGCAGTTTCTCCGCTATTATCAGGAAAGTAAGATATCCTCTCGCACCGCATTAAGTGTGGCTCCGTTTATGACGGATGAGTGCTTGGAAACAAGCGATCTATTCGTGACAAATCTAACCAGTGCTATAACCTGGACCTACACATTAGAAACAGGCGCTAATCAGGATTTTATACAGGCTTATGAGAGTAACTATGACGAGAAACCGATAGTGTATAGCATGCTTGGTTACGAAGTAGGCTTATGTCTTTCAAAAGCGATTCGTGGACATGAAGATAAGAAGATCACACGCGATTCATTGGCTAGTGTGCTGGCAGCGATCACCTGCCTCGGTCCACGAGGGGAAATCAACCTTAAAACGACGCCTTATCAGTCCAGTCACCCGGTATATGTCCGGCTCTCACAAATCAATCGTAAAACAGGCCTAGTAGAAAATAAGGTAATTGACCAGGATCCAGGTATCAGTTGGGAGCACCCTGAGATGCTGCAAGCGGCCTATCAAAATAGTTCCGGGTGGCAGAATCCTTACTTATGCGTCTAGTCGATATTTTAACAAGTATATATGAAATACTTTTACCCTACAAAATTTTTCAACTACCTAATAACGCTTTGCGGACTGTTATTCAGTGGTCTTATTGTACATGCACAAGTACTCAATTCCGGTGTTTATGACTGGGAGGGCTTTAATGCAGGAGAGGTTCACGCCATTAGCACAAATACGGCACCAGCCACCTGGGAGGTTGGTAATGGCTTTTCAGCCATTGCAACGGGAAATGGCAATGGTAGTCAAATCAGGGTGTTAATTGGCACTAGTTTAAGTACAAAAGTGTTACGTTATGATGCGTTGGCTGGCGCTACGCTTCATTCTGCCACTTTAAAAAGTACCTCTGGAGATAATTTTGGTATAAGGCAATTTAACATTTGGCCTACCCAAAATGAAACCCAGATGATTGAAATTTATGTAAAAAGAGATGGTGTTCTTATTGATACCATCCGGACTTACTATCAACCCACTATACCCATCCATAAAATTGCCATAAGTTCAAGCGACTATCCATTCTTGGCGAATATGGATGAGCTTGAAATAGTTGGTTTCAACATAGGTGTTATGTTGGATGATATTGAAGTAATGACTAATCAGGCTCCTGTCGCGATGGATGATGCCGTATCGGTAAGGGAAGATACACCCGGCACTGGGAATGTCTTGACGAATGATAGTGATCCGGAAGAGAACGCCCTGACCGCCTCTTTGGTGACGGCGCCCGTAAATGGCACGATCGTACTCAATGCGGATGGTAGCTTTACTTATACACCAAGTGCTAATTTTAATGGTTTGGATAGTTTACGATATCAGGTTTGCGATAATGGTACACCTTCTCGATGTGATACAGCATGGGCACACTTTCAAATTGAAGCGGTAAACGATGCACCGGTAATTGTGGGACTACCTGCCGATATTACCGTGCGAGAAGACGCTACCGAAGATGCATTGGATATTTCGTCGGCGACAATAATGGATGTTGATGCGGGTGTGGGACAAGTCTCCTTAACGTTGGACGCCACTGGCGGAATATTTGATATTGCAGCAGGAACTGGAATCTCCATAACGGGCCATTTGACTGGAAAGTTAACATTGACGGGAAATCTGATAGATCTTAATAATTACATCAATGTGCCTAGTAATATTTATTTCCGACCTGATCATAACCTGTCAGGCGACAATGCGGCTCTGGTAGAAGTTTCCATCAATGATAACGGTAACACCGGTTCAGGCGGTGCAAATAATGTAGTCGTTGGTACTATCAATATAGATATTACGCCGGTGAACGACGCTCCGATGGCTGTAGACGATGCTGTCAGTACAGCGAAAAACGTAGCAGCGATAGGGAATGTTTTGACGAATGATACAGACCCTGAAGGGAATGTGCTGACTGTCTCACTGGTGACGGCGCCGGTTAATGGAACGGTGGTATTGAATGCTAACGGCAGTTTCACGTACACACCAAACACTAATTTTGTCGGCTTAGACAGCCTGAACTATCAGGTATGCGATAATGGTAGCCCGTCCTTATGCGATACAGCGACTGTCAAGTTTACCGTAAATTCAACAAATGACGCTCCGGTTGCAGTTGATGATGAAATTATTGTAACTGAAAATGAACCTGCAACGGGTAACGTTTTGACGAACGATAACGATCCCGACGGGAATGCGTTGACTGCCTCACTGGTGACGGCGCCTGTGAATGGCACAGTCGTGCTGAATGCAGACGGCAGTTTTACCTACACGCCAAATTCAGACTTTTTCGGTCAAGATAGTGTAATCTATCAAGTATGTGATAATGGCTCGCCTTCACTTTGTGACACCGCAACGCTTAGAATAGCAGTAACTGCTGGAAACCCACGAATAAATATGGTAAATACAACTGCCTCAAACGGTTTGTATAAATTAGGAGATGAGATAAGTATCGTAGTTGTTTTTAATCAAATTGTCGTCGTTCAAGCGGCAGGGGGAAACCCCACGCTGACATTAAATACAGGTGTCGTGAACAGGGAGGCCGAATATGTTTCCGGATCGGGTACCGATGCCATAACATTTAATTACACGGTGCAAGCAGGTGATCTCAGTCATGACCTGGATTACCTATCAACCACCGCATTGAGACTCAATGGTGCGGTGATAAGAAACGGGGCTTTAGTTGATGCGGATCTCACATTGCCAAATACTGGTGGTCCAAACTCCCTTGCCGGTCAACATGATATTGTCGTTGATGGAGTTACTCCCGTTTCAACCTTGGTTATTGTACCAAATAATGGATATTATAGAATGGGAAGTTCACTAAACTTTACGGTGAATTTCAATGAGCCTGTTACCGTTAGTGGCAACCCTTACCTGAACCTAACTATTGGAGCAGCACTTGTTCAGGCGGCCTATGTTGCAGGTTCAGGAACTAGCACGCTTGCGTTTAGCTACGCCGTGCAAAGCGGAGACTTAGATTTAGATGGGATCACCTTGGCCGGAATTATCGGCAATGCAAGTGTTATGCAGGACGCTGCTGGCAATGAGGCTTCCGCTATGTTGAATAATGTACCGAGTACAGCAGGAATTTTCGTCAATACCATACAACCAAGCGTAACGCTTTCTACGGAGGCCAGTTCTCCAGTTAGTAGTCCTTTCACCGTAATTGCAACGTTCAGTGAAGCCGTTACTGGATTTACACTTGAGGATATTATAGGAAGCAATGCAACACTTAGTAACTTACAAACAAACGATAATATTTCTTATTCGTTCTTAGTGACACCCGCGGCGGGGGGAATTGTGCAGATCTACATACCAGCTGATATGGCGGTTAATGTCGGTAGCAATGGTAACCTAGCATCCAATACACTAAGTCTTCAGTATGCGACGATTATTACGGGCATAACCTTGGATGACGGGTCTTTTGTGTATGACGGCACCGCAAAATCGCTGGCTATCGCCGGCACCTTACCAGCGGGCACGAGTGTCAGTTATGAAAATAACAGTCGCACCGATGTAGGTACGCAGGAAGTAACGGCCACGATTAGCGGTGATAATTATGAAACACTGATATTAAAAGCAAACTTAACGATTACCAAAGCCGCTATCACAGGCATCAGTTTCCAAGATGGATCTTTTGTATACGACGGAACAGCAAAATCATTGGCCATCTCAGGTACCTTACCGGTGGGCACAAGCGTAAGCTATGAAAATAACAGTCGCACGGATGTAGGTACGCAGGAAGTGACGGCCACCATTAACGGTGATAATTACGAAACCCTGGTGCTGAAAGCAAACTTAACGATTAGCAAGGCCGCTATCACAGGCATCAGTTTCCAAGATGGATCTTTTGTATACGACGGAACCGCAAAATCACTGGCCATTTCGGGCACTTTACCAATGGGCACGACTGTCAGTTATGAAAATAACAGTCGCACGGATGTAGGTACACAGGAAGTAAGTGCTACGATTAGTGGTGATAATTATGAAACCTTGGTACTGAAAGCGCGCTTAACAATTACCAAGACCAACATTACGGGCGTAACGTTGGATGACGGATCTTTCGTTTATGACGGCACCGCAAAATCACTGGCCATCTCAGGTACCTTGCCAGCGGGCACGAGTGTCAGTTATGAAAATAACAGTCGCACGGATGTAGGAACACAGGAAGTGACGGCCACCATTAACGGTGATAATTACGAAACCCTGGTGCTGAAAGCAAACTTAACAATCAGCAAGGCCACCATTACAGGTGTAACGTTGGAAGACGGGGCTTTTGTGTATGACGGCACCGCAAAATCACTGGCTATATCGGGGACTTTGCCAGCGGGCACAAGTGTCAGTTATGAGCATAACAATCGCACGGATGTAGGAACACAGGAAGTGACGGCCACCATTAACGGTGATAATTACGAAACCCTGGTGCTGAAAGCAAACTTAACAATCAGCAAGGCCACCATTACTGGTATCACATTGGAAGATGCAAGTTTTGCCTACGATGGTAAGGCCAAGTCATTAGCAATAGCAGGTACTTTACCAGCAGGCACTACTGTTAGCTATGGAAACAATGGTCGCACAGATGTAGGTACACAAGAGGTAATAGCAACAATCAACGGAGCGAATTATACCGATCTAGTGTTGACCGCCAATCTGACAGTAACCAAGGCCGCTATCACCGGCATCAGTTTCCAAGATGGATCTTTTGTATACGACGGCACCGCAAAATCACTGGCCATCTCGGGGACTTTGCCAGTAGGCACAAGTGTCAGTTATGAGAATAACAATCGCACCGATGTTGGAATGCAGGAAGTAACCGCTAAGGTAAGCGGTAGCAATTATATCCCACTCACGCTAAAAGCAACCTTACAAATAAGGACTGTTGAGCGTAGTATCGATTTCGCGGAATTACCGGAAAAAACCTACGGCGATAACGATTTTAATGTACAGGCTACGGCTAATAGTGGGGAGGCGGTTAGTTACATTAGCAGTAATACCAACGTAGCGACAATCAGTGTCGACGGGCGTATCCATATTGTTGGCGCTGGTGAAACTATTATTACGGCCACCGTTCCGGATAACGCTAATTATAACAACAAGCCAACGGTAAGTAGGAAACTAATCGTTAAAAAAGCTTCGCAAGAAATTAGTTTCACGGAACTAGGAGAAGTAGCCCGTAACGTAGGCCGTCTCCCGTTAACGGTAAGTGCAAGCAGCTCCCTGCCGATTCGGCTAGAAGTAAGCGATCCACAGGTAGCAACTGTTTCCGGGACAACCCTTAATGTCCTTCGGTTAGGTACCGTAATGATAACGGCTTTCCAGGAAGGAGACGCCAACTATGAAGCCGCAAACCCTGTAAGCATCCGGGTGCAAGTAATAGATAAGGGAGCTGCGTTACCCATAAAAGTACACAAAGCGCTTTCACCAAATGGAGACGGTATCAATGATTTTCTGATGATCGAAGGAGTTAAAGACTATCCTGATAACAAACTTATCATTGTAGACCGGAACGGTATGCAAATCATAGAGATGAGCGGTTACAATAATGAAGACAAAGTGTTCCGAGGGCTTGGTCCTGGTAATAACCAGATTCCTCCAGGAACCTATTATTATCTCCTGGAAGTAAAAGTGGACGGAACTTGGAAGCATGAAAAAGGTTATTTCGTAGTCCGATATTAAGTGGTCATCAAAGATAGACGCCTTCTTTTTAAGAATGAAGGCAGCGAAAATATAAGCTAACATGAACAGTATAAAATTCATATCAGTTATTGCGGTCCTATTGCTGCACCTTACATTCGCAAAAGCTCAACAGGCTCCCACGTATAATCAATACGCTAATCAGCCAACCGCCTTGAATCCTACTGCAAGTTTGTTACGGCCAGATGGCGAGGTTGCTTTGTTGGGCCGCAAGCAATGGGTTAACCTAGAAGGTGCGCCAACTTCCTATTGGATGACTGCGCATGCACCTTGGCACAAATTTAATGCGGCGATAGGATTAAATGTGCGCCATGAAAGTCTGGCCATTGAAAACGCAACGGAATTAAGTGCCTTTCTGGCGAAGTCAGTTCGGCTTTCGGAGAACGAGTACTTGGCAATGTCCATGAGCTTAGGGGTCAGCTTTTATAACGGAAGTTTTAGTCAAGTAGATCCAAATGACCCTGCGTTTCGTTCTGATATTCGCGAAAGTACCGCTTTGATGGGTTTCGGTGTGTTGCTTTATCGGCCCGAAGGTTATTATGTCGGTCTTTCCATGCCAAGACTTGCCCTGTCAGATTTAGGATCTGGAGGCGATATAAATCGACAATATAATTTCAGCAATCAATATCACCTCATGGGCGGTGCTGTGCTTCGGCTTGATCAGAGTTTTGACATAAAACCCGCATTCCTGGCAAGTTATATTCCGGGAGTGCCCTTACAGGCAGATTTTTCTGCAATGATATACGTGCAGAAGAAGGCTGGTTTGGGGTTAAATGCTCGCACTAATAGTGATTTATCTGCCTTGCTTGAAATCATGGTGGGGCCATTGAAGCTGGGGTATAGTTATCAATTTAACTCCAATGATAATCCACTTAAACGAAGAATCGATAATGCCACTCACGAGGTCGGTTTAAGTTATCGATTTGGAAGTGGTAAAGCCGGTATTTTATAAGTTTATTGGAAGGTGGTCCTATTTACTCTAAAAATAAATGAACGATGGAATGAACACTTGTTATGATAGAGGAGGTATGATAAAACTTTGTTATATTTAGCGTATTATTCCATTCAACTCATGAAAATAGCGCTGGCGTCGCCATTTTTTCCTAAATCTCTTCGCGAGGGACTTGCTTCGTTACGTGTTTTAGCTGAATATGCTGGGCTGCAACAAGCAGAAGTGGTCTGTTTCCCTGAATCTTTCATCCCTGGTTATCCGGGAATGGGTTATTCAAAAGAAGATCGTACAGCTGACGCATTAAAGTGGGCGTTGGCAGAGGCTTGCGATATAGCTAAAAGAAATCATATCGCTATTATTCTTCCCATGGACTGGTATCTTGGATCACAAGTGTTTAATCTAGCTCATGTTATATCAAATAAAGGAGAATTGTTAGGTTATCAAACAAAAAATCAGTTAGATCCTACAGAAGATAATTTATGGACGGCAGGCGAGCAGCGGCAAATTTTTGAGCTGAACAAGGTCAAGTTTGGAATCACCATATGTCATGAAGGTTTTCGATATCCTGAGTCGGTACGGTGGGCTGCTCAACGAGGTGCACAGATCGTTTTTCACCCGCATTTTGTCGGCAGTAATGAAAAAGGAATGCTCCTCACCGAGTTCGGCGCTAAAGAAAATCCCTATTACGAAAAAGCAATGATGATGCGCGCCTTGGAAAACACCATTTACTTTGCCAGCGTCAATTATGCCGCTAAGTACCAAGAAGCGGCCAGTGCTGTCATAGCGCCCGACGGTTCTTGCTTAGCTAGGCAGAACTATGGAGAAAGCGGTGTGCTGATAGTCGATATTGACCTAAGTAAAGCTACCGGCACCTTGGCGAAGCGTTTTAAGCCAGCCTTAGTATATGAGAAGACGTTTTCGTAATAACAAAAGTAAGCTCGTCGTTATGCACGTTTAATTTTGATAGTTTTTTAATTGGCGTAAGCCCATCACTAAATTTAGTTATTAAAAAATGTAACTTTGGAAGAAGCCCTTTTGGCAGGATAAGCAATCTTTAGTATGCCATTCGAATATTTCAAACCTTGTGAAGAGCTGAAACCCTATATTCACTCTTACTGGACACTCAAAGGTACGAACGGAGCTTATGAAGTTTTTTATCCTGATACCTGTGTCGACATTGTTGTGAATATGGGTGATCGATTTGCAACAAGTCAGCAGAACATTGTATTAGAACCACAAACGGCCTATTTGGGAGGGGCATTAACAGAAGCGATATACGAAAAAGTTAGTTGATAATCAATTTTGTAAAAAAGAAGAAAGGAAATGGTTCGTTCGTACAAAATCTTGGTAGGATTGATTTTTACTTTTGCAATAGCGCATCTGCTATATCCACTTTTTGATCGCACCGGGTTAAGCTCAACCGCAAGTGTGATGTGGTTTCTTTCAGGCGGCTTGGCCATGTTTTTCAATGGCTGTATCAATCTAATTCACTTGGTGGAAAAAAACCGTTTTGCAAGGCTGATGAGTGTGGTAACAAACGCTGTCATGTTACTTTTTTTGATCATCCTGTGCATGGTGATTTCCGAAATACAGGTTTTCGTTTTAACCTTTGTTTTATTGTTAACTTTAATCGTGAGTGTAAGGTCTTCATGTCAAATATGATAAACAAGAGCTTAAAGCTCAATCGTTAATGCTGTTAGGTTCCTGCTTCTACCTTTGCATGACAGCGATAAATTGACCAATCGGTCTTCATACAAAGAGTATCCTACTGAATACGATACGCTTATGAACCTGTTTTTAATAGGTCCATAAATCTTCCGCATTCCGCATAATCCTTTATAATACGATTTCGTTCCTCTAAGAACCTGCGAAGATAGTTGTTGAGAATTAACCGGTCGAAAGACTTGCCAAAAACACCATAAGGAATACCATAATCAAAATGATCAATAACCGTAGTGAAATTGCCAACTGTTCTAAAAAAATGATCATGTTTGATGTAAGAAAACGGCCCTTTTAATTGCTCATCTCTGAAATGGAATGGACGTTCAAATGCTGTTATCTTCGAGGTCAGTTGCTGGCGTATTCCAAAATGCTTAGCTTGCCAGGTGACGGTTTCATTAAAGCCAATCAATCCACAAGTAGTACCGGCTATAGCCTTTTCATCAGTTCCTACGGTGGATATACAGTGTAAATCAATACTTCTCGACAAATCAAAGCAGATATCAATTTCCGCTCGAATATTAGTGGTTAATTCAATTACAGGCACAATTGGTTTATTAATGAAGTTAAACATGAAAGTGGTCATTATTGTCTATAGCTAAACCACTCCGTATATCCGTAAAGTTAATGATATCAACGTAAATCTATCGTAAAAATTATGTTAACCTCTGCGATACGAATCTGGTTAATACTTTTTTTTTACTCTCAATCGAGTTTACGGGGTAAATCTTTTTGCTATAACGGTTCTTAACTGCTCTCCATTTTCGTCTCCCCATCGTCCTAAGGTATCAATTACCGGGATCAAGCTCTTTCCGAATTCAGTAAGGCTATATTCAACTTTTGGCGGAACTACCGGGTAGATTTTCTTGCTTATAAGTTCATGCTCTTCCAATTCTTTCAATTGAATGTTCAACACCCTGCGCGAAGCATCCGGTATTTTGCGTTGTAATTCGCTTGGTCGTATATGACCTTCATTGATAAACCAAAGCAAGCGTATCTTCCACTTGCCGTATAATACTTCACCAACCAGGTCAAGTCCGCAATTTAAGTTAGGTATTATTTTTCTTTCGTACATGACACAAAAATAAGCCTATGTTCCTCGGCGTACAATAGGGGAATAATTTATCCCTATATGAATCGTAATGCCGTACTTGTAGGGACGTATCATACTTCTCAACTTTGCATTGAAAGTTATTGAACATGGAAAATTTAGATTATCAAAACGAACTATCAGGCAAGATTGCTTTGGTAACCGGCGGAACAAAAGGAGCAGGCAAAGCCATTGCTGAACGTTTAAACCAAGCGGGTGCAAAAGTAATCATCACGGCTAGAAACAGACCCGAATCACTCAATGAAGAGCAGTATTTTATTTCGGTAGATTTAAGTAAACCGGAGGGCGCTGCTAAAGTTGCGGCTGAAGTGTTTGAAAAATTCGGGAAACTCGATATCCTCGTAAACAATCTTGGAGGTTCCGAAACCCCGGGGGGGGGCTTTGTCGCATTAACTGACAGGGATTGGGAAGAGACGATACAAACCAATTTACTCGCTCCGGTTCGCTTAGATAAAGCGTTTCTACCGCAGATGCTTAACAACAAAAGCGGTGTAATTATTCACATCGCATCTATTCAAGGCAGGTTGCCGCTCTATGATTCCACTCTTCCGTATGCCGCTGCAAAAGCAGGCCTAATTAATTACAGCAAGGGGCTGTCAAAAGAAGTATCCGCTAAAGGTGTACGTGTGTTAACCGTTTCCCCGGGTTGGATAATGACAGAATCGTCAGCGCGAATGATGGAACGTATTGCTGAAAGCTCAAATATTTCCATCGAAGCAGCTACACAAAGTGTAATGGATGCGTTAGGTGGTATTCCTTATGGAAGACCAGCTCAACCTGAAGAGATTGCAGAATTGGTTGGTTTTCTTGTTTCTCCAAGAGCCGGCTATTTAACGGGTACAGAATACGTCATAGATGGGGGCACTATCCCAACCATATAATTGCAGCATGAAATTGCATCTAAAAGAAATACAAAAAATTAGTTAACCATAAATGATACGAATATGAAGCTACCTAAGGTTATAACCAAATTAGTTGAAGCACAAAATCAAGCCGACAGTGTTGCTTATGCTAACTGTTTTTCTGAAACTGCTACTGTCTTTGATGAAGGGAAAACGTATAAAGGAAAAACAGACATCGAACAATGGATTGCCAATGCTAATGAAAATTACAAACCCGTAATGCAGCCTCTTCACTTTGAAGAAAAAGAGACAACAAGTATTTTAAAAGCAGAAGTATCAGGAACCTTTCCCGGTAGCCCTGTCGTTTTAAACTATCATCTTGAAATCGCAGATGGACACATTCAGTCTTTAAAGATTACGACATAAAAAAGAACTGACAAAGGGCCTATTCCGTATCGTGCAGTAGAGACGCAGCCAATTGTTAGATGGCCGTAATGATTAATTCAATTGCCATCTAACAATAATTGGTTCTCGGTTGACACTATACCTGTGAATAAGGAGTTGGAATCAAAAAGCTATTGCTAATTTTAGAAATGGTATTCGCATACTGCGGATCTGCTAGTAATTTTTTCCATTCAGGGTCTGCCCCAAAAGCAGACCACCCCTTATCGCGTTCTTCCATGCTGTTGCACGTGAGCATATAAGTGATACGGGGTAGCCTGTCACCGGCAATCACTTCACCAAAGAATACAGGCATCAATTTGCGCGTTTAAAAATAGGAAATTCTCCATCATGGAACATCTTAATCTTTCTTCTTACGGCGTCTTCACTATAACCTTCATATGTTCTTAATTCAAATATCCGTGACTCACCTGAAGGGACAACCATTGTAGGAAATCCATCAAAGGCAACCATTAAAGACGACGTAAAGCGATTGTAGACAGGTTTATCAGCAGGTATACTGTTATATGCGGCGCTATTTTTAATATAATCGACGTCCGCTTTTACTTTTGCATTAACGGATTGATAATTATCGAGCGAAGAATAAGGCATCAATAAATAAATTTTGGCGGGATCCGATGGTCTCCATTCCTTAAAGACACCAACTTTTTTTACTCCATATTTATTCAATGCAGGAATAAGGGCTGTTTTGAAATAATTTTCCAGCTGACCTATATCAGAACCAAATCGCGCTTCATATTCGCGCCATTCGTATACTTCTTTTTGCGTCGGCGCTTTATCATTTGCCATTGTTGGGTTGATACTTACTGATGCACTTGCAGCAGCCACAAGCGAAGATTGGAGGAATTTCCTGCGTTCCATAACTGTTAATTCGGGTTTAATGTATAAATGCTAATGCATAAGATAAAGATATTCATACTCGGTCGACTTCCAAAATCTTTCAATAAAATATTGGGTGTAATCAGTCCTGTCCATTTTGTCCGATACTCTTATTCAATTCATAACTATCCTTAATAACAGCTTCGTTAATTTCCTTAATGCGCTCTAGTTGCATTTTTTCCACTTTTCTATCATAAGTCAACACACCGTTCACTTCATGTTCCACATCCGTTGTTTGCGTATATATGGCCACACTGAGCCCCTTATACTTCATGAGCTGATCTACTTGCTCTAGAAGTAGTATATAACGGTCCGTGAGCGCTGTCTGCGTAGGCTCATAAGCATAGGCATTATTTTCTACGGGCCACATATGGCCTCGGGTGTATAATCCCACACCCCCAAATTCACCTAAAGAGGCTGCCCGCGCGCTGTCAGGCACCGAAGCGCCGTAAGGTCCCACATAGATGTGTGTATCCACAAAGTCCCCATTGCCCGGGTCGCCGTAAGCCTTCTGATAGCTGGGATTATTATTAAAGCCGGAGTTCCCATTAACCAGTCGCGACGGATCGTATTGTTTCACCCAATCCGTGATGTTTTTTACGTCAAAGGCTCCCCAGTTTTCATTGAAGGGAACCCAGGCGATGATAGATGGCGAATTATAGTGATCATCAATTATTGCCTTCAGTTCCTTTCGGAACATTTCCCGGTATATCGTCGTATCTTCGTTAGGATACCAAATGGCAGGCATATCTTGCCAAACCAGCAATCCCAATTTATCCGTCCAATAGTAAAAACGCTGCGGTTCCGTTTTCATATGCTTTCTAATCAGGTTGTATCCTGCCTTTTTCGTATACTCGATGTCGGATTTTAAGGCTTCCTCAGTCGGCGCCGTTAATATCCCATCCGGCCAATAACCCTGATCCAACAACCCCAGTTGCATCACAAACTTTCCATTCAGAAGCGGTCTTACCACACCATTTATTTTGCACAGTTTAATATCCCGCATAGCAAAATAGCTCGTTACTTCGTCGGAGATACCACCATCTTTACCATAAAGACTTAACTTTAGGTCATAGAGAAAAGGGCTGTCTGGCGACCAGAGCTTCGGATTTTTATGGGCAGGTAAAAATACGAACCACTCACTCCATCACTCTTGGTAATCAGTTGTTTACCATCATAAGCAGCCGCGGATATCTTTTTGGCTCCATCACTTTCTACAAATATTTTTAGTCGTCCATGGTCAAGCTCCGGAAGTAAACGAATACCCTGTATAAAGTGTTTATTTACCGGTTCGAGCCATACCGTCTGCCAGATACCGGAGGTGAAGGTATAATCGCCCCGCGGACCGTTTTTGCCTGATGGTGTTTTACCATCATTTAAATCCTTAGCTGCTACAATGAGGGTGTTTTTGCCGTTTTTTAGGAAAGGAGTAATATTTATAGAGAACGCATCATAACCTCCTGCATGGCTGCCGGCTTGCTCTCCATTTACAAAGATGGTTGCATCATGATCCACCGCACCAAAATGAAGAATGATCTGTTTGTTTTTCCAGGCAGCAGGTACTTCAAAAATCCGCCTATACCACATGTTTATTTCCTGTTTCCGTTGTATGCCCGACAAAAACGATTCCGGGCAGTAAGGAACAAGAATTTTCTCCGCTACGTTATCAAAAACGGCCGGTTTTTGTGGCTGAAAAGCGTCCGGAGCATCCTTTCCCCCGAGATAATCCCACTTGCCATTAAGACATAACCATTCCGCTCGCTGCAATTGCGGTCGAGGGTATTCCGCTAAAGGGACTTCCGCCCGGCTTGCCGTTTCGGTCCACGGAGTAGGCAATTGAGCCACTTGACCCCTAAGGGGATAGGCATTGACAAAGAGAAGTAAGAAGTAGATAAAGTATTGGTAAGTCGTCATAGTAATACAAGATTATACATTTTTTTCAGTTGGTGGCTTGGTCTTTAGTCCAAAGCCCCCAAAAAATCATGTAACTGAATACGGTAAGTTGTCTAATTGCTAAAAAGCTCTGGATAGTATTTTTTAATCAACTGCTGATCATTCGTAGCCAATTCGCTCAGTTGTTTAGGCTTATCCTGGGGCCTTAAACCTTTTTGGTTCAGCACATTCATCAGACTCCAGTCTTTACCTGGTTTGTTTGGCGAGGGGTCTGCCGGCTCCCGTGCAGAAAGGTCATATCGTGTAAAATCAATAACATAGGTAGGGGACTCCTTTTTATGCCAATTACGGAGTAAAGCCAAACGAAATGATTTATTCATAAACCATTTAATTTCCAGGTTATTATAAGAATCACCTAATCCAGAACCCTTTTCTATAAATCGATAATTCCAATCCTCATTTGAGGCATGCTCCTTTCTCCAGAGATTACCAAATTCGCCGAAACTGGTAAAGTGCGTATCCGGCCAACGCTTTTTTGTATCCGTTACCCATTTTTCCATCGCCTCACAGATAAACTCCCGCCCAAATTCATGCACCATTTGCGCCTCCCAAATGTTGGTTACCCAGCCAAATCCATTTAACTCCATGCCTTTGTCAAAATGAATAGCCTGCGTATGCATGACTTCCCGGTGTCCGAGGTCTAAACCCCAGCCTTTATAAGTCTCAATAGGACCTACACCTCGGCGACTGTTATAGCCGGTTATTTCGTGACCATTGGCACCGCTCTGGCGGGCACAGATAAAGTCTACCGTCCAGCCATCCAAGTTTACACAATCAATAAAATCAGCCTTCCCCTGCGCGGGTTTGCAAAAGTGCTCTGTAGAAGGATAAAAAGGATAGGAAGGTGAACCATCCGCTCCACCGCCATCAATATTGTGCTGGCTCCATATCACAGCATGCGCCACATGAATATTTTCCTTTTCTGCAAGGTATTTAAGGTTGTCTGCCGATAAAAATCCGCCCATGATTGATTGTGGACGATAACCATTTCCTACCATATTGGAAATGAGTGTTAGCGCCTCCGATATTTCGCGATTTACCCGCTCACGTGGCAGATACATAGCGGGGAAATAACCTGGAAAGTATGATACTTCATCACCATACTTTTTATGACAGTCGACTACATAATCACGTATTCGCTTAAAATTTTCGCGTTGGTCTTCCAAGGCATTTAATGTAAATCCCCAAGTCAAACGGCCATCGGAATTGTTCTTTGCAAAGGCTTCCCGTAAAGCGCGCACACCCTCTAAGGTATGCCAATCTCCCTCATCACGTGGATGCAATTTGACATCACGTGACACCTCCCAGGGGGTAGTGCGTATCATGATGCATAAGGTGACAAAGCGATTGCCTTTTAGCTGAAGCGCGGTATCAGAAGAAGCTATTTGTGCGTTTGCTCCTAAATTAATGAACACAAGAGCGACTCCTAAAAGAAAATATTTTAAAGAACTTAGTCGAAATACTATAAAGGTAATTTTCATTAACGTAATTATTTTATTCTTTGTGTCTGTTTCTAACAATATTCATGCTGCCTTTGGCATGAACTCGTTTCACTCATTTTAAGTTATTTACAATGAAGCTGCCATAATGCACCACCTCCTAAAAATACTAAGGGTTAGTGCAATCCAGAACGATTTGATGTGCCGCAGGCATTATCTGGAAAACCGCCTCATTTGTTTCGGCACCTTGTTGAATTGATCCCTTGTTACAATTAAGACTATAAGAAAAATTTCGAAATTCCGCCTTTACTTGTTTGCGCGTAATAGATTGGAAAGGCAGGTTCGCAGATACCGCGGTGTGTAGTTCCAATATCCAATTGAATCCTTTTTCTTTCGGTTTACAGTTCACTTCAAAGCGGTCTTCGTGGAAAATGATCGTAAAAATATTTCCCGCTTCATCCCGCGTGCTTACCTCTAATACATTTTTTTCCTTCTCTGTTACCGTTGGGTCTTTTAAAGAGAGGCTCACTTTTCTTCCACCAGAACCTATTTTCACGATGCGGAGTCCCGCGCGATCCTCTTTCGTACTCCAGTTAAAACCATCTACAATGGGTAGCGCATAATAAAAAAATTGGTTCCCGGTACCTGCTTTCCGCAAATAGCTGGATTCAAATTCTTCATCAAATAGATGTATATCCCGGAATCGAAAACTTTCTTTTTCCCACAACAAGTTAGTACGGTAGTAACGGCTGTTAAACCATACACTTTTACGCCCTTCATCCCGCACATCATCGATCGTTGTCACGGCCGTTGCTGGCGTCATATCAAACCTTGCTTTGAACCAGGCCGCGGAACTTGCCAATGTTTCTATCCGGATTTTCCCGGCTTTCGATAATGAATCAAATAAGGGAAATTGCATGGTTAAACCTGCTTCCATTCCATCCCAAGTGAACGAGTTTTCCTGACCAGCTTGTGCATAGCTAAAGGCTAGGCAGGGCTGGTTCACAACAGATTCCAAAAAGTACTCGACCCATTTTTTATTCTTACCTGACTCCTGGTAAACGGGCTCCAGAGAGATTACTCCTTGACGGGAATCTCCCAAGCCGGTATCGTATTGGTAAATAGGATCGCTCCCGAGCATGCGAAAAATCGGAACCGGAATCTGAGACATCTTGCTTTGTGCTGGCATATAGGCATTCAGTTTACTAGGATAATAGGCTTGATTCCAATATCCGCCCCAGAGCGTATACCCATCTGTTCCTACCTGATCTTTGCAATTACAGGAAGCAATGATTCCATATTTGTCATACATATAGGCCAGTGTATGTGAGTCGATAAACCAAGAACCAACCGACTTGGGATATTGGCCATAGATCTCTTTAAACTTTTCCATATAGACGTCTACCAATTTTTCTCTTTCTTCCGGACTGTAGCCAGTGGTGAAGGCAATATTAGCATGAGAAACCCACGCATGTTCTCCGCGCCATTTAATACCTGCGGCTTCTACATGCGGCTGCGTAATTTCCCACCAAGCTCCAATTTCACAGTTTTCGCGTAACTGGCTTTTCATGAGCGTCTGATATTTCGGATTAATCAAAGCATCGTATTGAAACAAGAAAGTAGCCGGAAACTGATATTGATTGACAAGTTGAATCTGCTTCCTTACCGTTTCGAACAAGAGACTATCGGCATCTTGTACCCGGTAGTCTGTTTGACGGATGAAATTCACAATATTGATGATTCGGGGTGCCTCGTTACCAGTTCGATCATTTGCTTGACCGTAGGCGAGGTCATACATTGTATTCGTTATAAAAATCAGGAAAATAAAAAAGAATGCTTTTTTTGTATACATAGAATTTATTTATTTATTGAAGAGGGAACCTTGTTGCGTACCCCCTTCTTTTTCTGTTATAAGTTACCAGCCCGGATTATTGGGTAATAAATTAGGATTGAGCGTTAACTCATCCAACGGAACGGGATAATAATAATGTTTAGGTGTTCTGAAAAAACGGGCATTCGCCGGGTCGATAATCAGAAAGCCATTCGCATCTACATTACCCGGGTTACCGTCGTTCAATACCTTGAGTTGTTCATATTGCGTTCCTTTATATTTAATGCCAAGTAGAGGTTTAACGAGTTCTGTCGCGGCGGTTTTCCAGCGGCGTAGGTCGTCTCGTCGAAAACCTTCAAAAGCTAACTCGATGGTACGCTCGCGACGGATTTCGGTCAACATGTCCAAAGCGTTGCTGTTCACAAAGGCATTACTTAGCACCGGCATTTCCACGCCTTTCCGCGAACGGATCACATTGATTGTTTGATTCAGCACATTATCACTGATAGCACCATCTTTCTCAAAAGTGGCTTCAGCTAAGATAAGTAAGACTTCCGGATAACGGATAATATGGTAATCATAGATTGCTTCATTAACACCGGCAACCGTTTCGCCCATAAACTTCCATAGCTTGTAACCTGTGCGGGTTTCCGGGCGAACGGTAAACTTTGCTACACACGAGTCGGGACCATTAGCATTGCGGTAGTTGGTGCCGGGCATGATAAAAGTTTGCGACATCCGGGGATCACGGTTACTGAATTCATCGCTGATTTTCTCATAACCCTGAAAGCCCGAATTGCTTTTTTCGATGGGAAGGCCGCTGCTTTTGCAGAGGTACATATCAGCCAATTTTTTGGTCGGCGTTCCCCGCCAGCCCCAATAAACGGAATGCGCGGCAGAATGCATGCGGATGTTTTTGGCATAACGACTGTCGAAGATGCCCTCGTGTGAGTCATCCCCTTGGTCAATGAACAGCTGACGATAGCTATCGTCCCCTGCGCCCTCGAATAATTGGTATTCGTTGCTTTCGATAACCCGTTTTGCAGCATCTATCGCTTGATCCAATAACTGACCGTAGTCGCCCCGATGCTGGTGATATTTGGCCCATGTTCCAGCAAAAAGAGCTACACGTGCTTTTAAGGCAAGGGCTGCTCCTTGAGTAACACGACCGAGCTCGCTCGACTGAACTTCACTTTGTTTAGGGAGCTTAGAAGCAGCTTCTTCAAGTTCCGACAAAATGAAGTCTTCGGCCGTCGCCTGTGGTTGACGCTTGCCATATAGCTCTTCGGAGTCGGTGCTCAAAACACTCGTTAGAATCGGAATGTCATTGAAGCGCTTCATTAAGCGCCAATGGTTATAGGCCCTGAAAAAGCGCGCCTCCGCAACATAGCGTTCAATTTCCTTTGGATCGCCGGCATAGCTTTCACTTTTTTCAATGATTTTATTGCAATTGCGCAGGTCTGCAAAGCGATTGCTCCATAAAGTATCGCTGGTAGGAGCGCTCCAGGTGCCATTGCTGAAAACGTCTGGAGCTTGATTATAGCCAATATCACTATCCACATCTTTCACGTCAAATGATTCAGCAGTAGTATATAATTGATTGACCGCTTTCATAAAATCGCTCGGCCCTTTCCAAAACTGGCTGTCGCTTAGGTTATCTTTGGGGCTTAAGTCGATCTTCTGACAATTGACCATAAGCAGTAGTATCGCGATGGCTGTAAAGATTCTTGATGGATATTTTTTCATGATGATATACATGTTACGTTTAGAAAATAAGATTAAGGCCCAATGAATAATTACGTGCAAAAGGATAGCTTGTGTAGCTGCCACCACCTTCTATATTGCCTCTATCTTCCGGATCCCAACCGCCCGGTGTATTGTGAATTTCGAATAGGTCCTCACCACTGAAATAGATCCGAAGCTTTTCAAGTTTGATCCGCTGGGTCAATTTTTTAGGGAAAGTATAACCGATCTGGAGGTTCTTAAGCCGGGCATAGCCGACCCGATGGGTGGTGTTAGTAGAAGGATTATAGTTGTAATAGCGTTTATCCGTCAGCGTAATGGCCGGGTATTGGGCATCGGTCCGCTCGGGTGTCCAGGTTTTGCCATACCAATATTGCGCCGACTGGAACCAAGGGTAATAGAAGGGCATGGAAGCTTCACCTTCTAAAATCATAGTGCGTCTGCCTATGCCTTGAATGAATGCCGTGAAATCAAAACCCTTATAAGAAGCAAAGAGGTTAATACCAAAATTATAACGCGGGTTGGTGTCTCCCAAATAAATTAAATCGCCTGATCCTGGGCTGCCGTTGCCTAATTCAGATAACCTGCCATCACCGTCCAGGTCTTTATACTTTGCATCACCAATGCCTACCTGGGTTTGGATCATCCCTTCATTGGGGAAACGTGCCCGATAGTCGGCCAACTCCTGCTCATTCTGGATAATGCCGTCAAACACATAGCCAAAGTAAGAATTTAAGGGGTAACCTGCCGGTGTAGCGTTATTGCCAAGCTCAATCAGGTTGTTACCGATCCGTTGCGTTACTTTATTTTTCGCATCGCTGATATTGGCACGTACGGAATAGCTGAGATCACCCACTTGGTCGCGCCAGCCAATATTGAGTTCCCAGCCCTGAACAGCCAGCTTGCCGCTATTGGTAGTAGGCGCTTCAATACCCAATGCCGATGGGTAGGCAATGGGTATCAACATGTTGTTATTGTTTTTCCAGAAATAGTCCAACGAACCATACAAGCGATCGCGCAGCATACTAAAATCCATACCGATGTTTTTCGAGATAATGGTTTCCCAGGTTCTTGATTTTGAGACGAGGTTGGACTGTGTAGCCAGTTGGCCGCGCTGGCCATTACCGAAGGGATAATAGCCTGCGTAAAGGCTCACTAGCTCGATATAATCATAGGGTCCAATGCCAGACTGGTTACCCATTTCACCATAGGAAGCCCGCAACTTCAGATCATCAAAAAAGTTCAGCTTTTTGATAAAAGCCTCCTCGGCCAGACGCCAGGTAGCATTTGCACCCGGAAAATAGCCCCAGCGGCTATCAGGGTCAAAACGCGAACTACCATCTGCTCTGAGGGTTGCCTCCAGGAGGTATTTATTGTTGAACGCATAATTAACCCGCGAAAAGAACGAATTGATGGTCCAGGCATTACCATGGCTCGTAGCTAATTGGTCTTGTGCGCTGCCTAAATTCAACGGCATGGACTCCTGCTGATCGAAATTGATGCGCTTAGCACGAAACATATCGTAATTGGCAGATTCGCTTGCCGCACCAATCATTACACCGATATCATGCTGTCCGATGGTTTTTTGTAGTCGCCATATAAAGTAAAATTCTTATAAAGCGTTTTAGCATATTTTCGTTCGGCACTATTAGGGAGTCTAGCTGTCCGATGGTTGACATTATCCCAATTGTAGCTATATAATATTTTCTGCACAATGGAACTATCAATGTCATTCTTACGTACCACCGCTCTTCCTACCAAGTTCAGGTCTTTGGTTACTTTATAGGTCAACTGGTTGTTAAAGGTGAGGTTTCCTCCGGTAAGCGAAGATTCTCCACCCTCTTCCAATACCTGTGCCGGATTGTCAAAACCTTCGAAGGTGTAAAAATTGCCTGCAGGATTACGGAGTGGTGCCCAGCTTCGCGTTTTATAGGTAAGTTCCCATATGTTTTGCCCTTCACTGATACCCGAGGAATAGTTTCGGTTATTGGCTTCATACGATAAATTAAAATCGTACTGTAGGTTTTTGGTGAGATCAATGGTTGATTTTGCCCGCGCATAATAGCGTTTGTCATTATCAATGCCAAATTTAGGTAACCCTTCTTCGCGGGCATGCCCCAAAGATATCAGGTAGGTATATTTATCGCCACCTCCCGAAATACCAAGATGATAGTTCTGTAGACTGCCGTTGCCAATGATTAATTTGTTCCAATCTTGATTTTTATAGAATTTGGGATAGCCCGTCCACCGTCCCCAATTAGAAGTAGGGTCTACACGGTCGCTACCTTCCAGAATAAGTTGCAGTTCTTCTTGAGTATATTCGATGGGGAAAGAACCATCGCTGATTTCCAAGGCCATTGCAGCGTGCTCGTATAGGCTGGCTGCTTCCTTCACCAAAGCCGGTGTTTTAAGCGAGTAATAGCTGTCTAAAGAAATTCGAAGGTCTTGATTTTTCCGACCGTTCTTTGTGGTCACTAAAATAACGCCGTCCGCCGCTCTGGCTCCGTAAATAGCAGCCGTTCCATCTTTCAAAACCGAAATATTTTCGATATCGGCTGGATTAATCAGACCGATATCACCTTCTGCTCCATCGATGAGTACCAGTGGAGAACCGCCGTTAACAGAGGATACATCGCGTATACGCAATGCCGGACTGCTACCGGGTGCCCCACCATTACGGACCACAGTAAGCCCCGGAACCTGTCCTTGCAGTGCGTTGGCGGCATTCCGTACCGGTCGTGATTCGAAGGTACGTGAATCTAGGGTGGATACCGCTCCTCCTAAGTTCGCGCGTTTGACCGTGCCGTAACCTACAGCTACTACCTCTTCCATTTGTTGCATTTCTCCCGTCAGCGTAACACTGACCGTTGTTCGGGCGCCGATGCTTTCCTCAAGGGAATTATAACCGAGATAGGAAAAAATCAATACACCCTCTGTTTCACTTACTCGGAGACTATACTTACCGTTTGCATCAGTTAACGTACCGATTTTGGTGTTTTTTAATAGCACGCTTACACCTGGTAAGGGCTCTCCCATTTCATCAAGCACTTGTCCGCTAACCATTTGCTGTTTACCCGTTGCCGTCTGCTTGGCGCTTTTAGGGCTTACGGCTGTTAAAATCACATCATTGCCAATAACTTTATAATCAACTTCACGTGTGGAGAAAATATCTGATAAAATTGCAAGAACCGCTCGTTTATCAGCCTTTATAGATATGGGCTGTTCTACATCAATGAGGTTTCCATCGTAAAAGAAACGAAAGTCAGATTGTTCTTCAATCGCATCTAGTACATCAATGATTCGTTTATTTTTAAGCTCAAATGATAATTTGGTTTGCTGCGCATAAGAATCTATTGCGAATACAACATTGACTGACAAGAAAAAAAATGCCAGTATTAATTTCATAGTACGTAATATATTGGAGAATTTGCAATAACAATAATGCCAGCTCCACGCGCGTTGGAGTTGATAGACAATTTTCATATTTTTGTTATGATTTAAGTAAAAAAATAAATTTGTTTTTGATTTATTTTACGCGGGAACATGCTGGTAACATGTTTCCGTGTTTTTATTTTTAGGTGCTCTTATTTTATCATAGGCAATTACATTAGGTTTATACCAAGATCGTCCCCAATCTTTTTGTTAGCGTTGTTTGGTTATTTTTATTAAAGGTTTTGTTCCGGTTTTTGGTGTCGCATGTTCAAATGAATAAGTCATTTTCGATGCAAGCGTAATATAATCCAGTACTTGAAGTAAAGGTTTATTTTCAAAAGTACCCGTAAAGGTCCCTTGTTCAACAGACCTATCAGCGACTTCAATGTCAACATCGTAAAACGTACTGATGCGATTCAGTACCTCTTTCATCGGTGTTTTTCTGAATACCAAGCGATTGTGCAGCCAGTCTAATGCTCGATCCGTGTTAACTGTTGTTATGGATAGATTGTTGTCTTCTGTTGTATAAATTGCTTTTTCAGTAGGTTTTAAACGTTTTTTTATCTTTTTTTCCGGAAAAGCCAACTCAATACTTCCGGATATCAGTGTGGTCTGAAAGGTTTGGCTTTCTCGGTTTTCTTCTATGCTAAAAGCCGTTCCCAAAACGTTGATATACATAGCGCCATCACCAACCTTCACCTGAAACGGTGCCTTTGCATTCGGTACGATCGAAAAGTATCCTTTGCCATGCAAGGTAACGTGCCTTTCTTGATCCATTAAAGCCGGATAACTAATACTGCTTCCTGCGCCAAGAAAAACCTGAGATCCGTCTGGCAGTGTCAGTTTGGTTTGCGCATGGTTTTGAGCAGAAACCGTGACAAGGGTAGAGGAAGTTGCTTTTGGGCTGGGGGTAATAAATAGCGTACCCAAGCCGACTAATCCGATAAAAATGGCTGCAGCGATGCTTACTCTTTTGAGAATCCGCAACCGCTTTTTTCCCCGCATGCGCTGCTCAAGATGGTTGAATGCAGTGTGTGAATCTGTATATTTTAGTCTCTGTTCTACTTGTCGTGCATCATAAATAAAGGCCATGCGTTGTAGGAGTAGTTGATTGAGAACGGAGCTATTGGCCCACTTTTCTACCAGCTGTTTTTCTTCAGCAGTAAGTGTTCCCGCGAGATAGCCCATCAAGGTAGACGCCTCCGGTATTCCGTTATATTGGTCTTTATTCAAGTTTATGCTGTTTTATACACGGACGACACATAACTCTCCGCATACCCTAAACTAAAATATTTTTTTCTTGTGTTTTAGAGTAAACAATTGCTTTTGTTGCTATAGTGATAATCCCTATCTTTGTTTGCAACCTGATGATATTATGAATGATCTAGATCTCTTCGAGGCCATACGAGAAGGGAATTTGCTTGCGTATAAAGAGATGTTTCTGAAATATTATGCGCCTTTGTGTGCCTACGCTGCCCAGTTTTTATCCGATACGGATGCAGAGGAGTTGGTGCAGGATCTGATGCTCTATATTTGGGAAGCAAGAAAGCATTTAATCATCGCCACTTCCCTCAAATCCTATCTTTTTATTGCTGTAAAGAATCGATCGTTCAACGCCATCCGCAAGCAAAAATACCGCGAACGCATACATGCTAAACTTTACGACAGTTTAGAAGGAGAGCAGCTAGATGATCCCGACTTTTATATGGCAGATGAATTGGCCCTTAAGATAAACGATGCCATTCGAGATCTCCCGGAAAGCTATCGCGAAACATTTGAAATGAGTCGTTTTGAAGGGCTGACCAATGCAAAGATATCATCCAAACTTGATGTGTCCATTAAAACGGTGGAGTATCGAATAACCAAATCGTTGAAAATATTGCGAGGTAAATTAAAAGATTACATGATGCTATTTTGAGTACCATCAGTTGGTCGGTATCACGTATGCCGTCCTATTAGGAGAAAAGCAGGTCGTCTCAAGATCAGGCATTTCAGTTACAAGACTCCTTGATTTAGTTACAAGGGTGCGGAGCCGAATGCAGATTTTTGTATCAGTAATTGTTAATTGTAATACTTATGAAAAATCAAGCAGCGTCAAAGAACAATAAGCAGCCGGTTGCATTGGTGACAGGCGCCAATCAGGGTGTAGGTAATGAAATCGCCAAAGCGTTAGCAGCAAATGGCTATCAAGTATATGTAGGTTCACGTAACTTAAGCAATGGCGAAAAAGCAGCCGCTGAAATCGGTGAGAATGCCACGGCTATCCAGCTGAATGTTACCCAACAACAATCCATTAACGCCGCAGTAGCGCGTATCGAGCAAGAATATGGCCGCCTTGATTTGCTGGTCAACAACGCGGGTATATCCCATGCTGGAAAACCCGGTCGACCAATGGAAGAGGTTTTGGCAGAAGGCCGTGCTACCACCGCATCGCTTGACGAAGTGCGGGCAGTTTGGGAAACCAACGTATTCGGCGTCATTGCCGTAACACAGGCAGCGCTACCCTTACTGCGTAAGTCTGATGCGGCCCGCATCGTCAATGTATCGAGCGGGCTGGGATCACTCACTTGGGTATCCGACCCGGCTTGTTGGGCAAGAGAGCACTTTGGTGTAGTATATGCCGCATCAAAAACAGCCCTTAATGCCGTTACCCTTTCCTTTGCCCTAGAACTGGAAAAAGAAAACATCAAGGTTAACGCTACGAGCCCGGGTTTTACAGCCACTGCGCTGAATAACTTTCAGGGCACGGACAGTCTGGAAGTGGGGTCCCGCGAACCGGTTCGCGTAGCGCTGGAGACGGACGGCCCCACCGGTCGTTTTACCGGTCCGGATGGCCCGCTACCTTGGTAAACCGTCATCAAGTACAAGATAGTATTAAGGTTGCTTACTTTATGACCGTTGCTTGAAATAAGAAACGGTCATAATCATTATCTTACAGCATGAAACCGCAAACGCCAAAAGTCGCCAAACTCGAATCCATAACCGAGATACACCGTATACTCGGTCTTCCGGGCCCTGGTCATCCGCTGATCAGTTTACTGGATACCACAGAAGGGCGGATCAACCTAAGTCGATTACCATTAAGTTACGTAACCAGTCTTTACAAAATTTCCTTTATAACAAAGTTAGGTGGCAAGTTTAGATACGGCCAAGGCTATTATGATTTTGACGAGGGAAGTCTTCTGTTTACAGCACCTAACCAGCTTGTTGGTAATACCTCAAACTACCAAGGGAATGAAGGTTATTCGTTGATTATTCATCAGGATTTTTTTCAAGGATATCCGCTAGCTGCGAAAATTAAACAATACGGTTTCTTTTCCTACGCCTCAAACGAGGCGCTGCACCTGTCCGAGAAGGAGCGGACAACGGTATCGTCCATCTTTGCCATCATTCGCGACGAACTCAATAGCCGGATAGACGATTTCAGCCGCGAAGTAATTATTGCACAGATCGAGTTGCTGCTGAGTTATGCCAAGCGCTTCTACAAGCGTCAGTTCTTGACCCGCCAGCCGGCTAGCAGCGACTTACTTCAACAATTGGAAGAACTACTGAATACCTACTTTGAGAAAGGCGAGGCGGTAAAGCACGGTATGCCAACCGTACAATACTTGGCCGAACATTTACATTACACCGCCAATTATCTAAGCGATATGCTGCGTTCGCTCACCGGTCTGAATGCCCAGCAGCATATACATGAAAAGCTCATTGAGAAAGCCAAAGAACTACTCGCAATCACTACCTTAACAATCAGCGAAGTAGCCTATGAGTTAGGTTTCGAGCATCCGCAGTCATTCAGTAGGCTATTTAAAATGAAAACGAAACTTTCGCCGATGCAATTCAGGGCAGCCATTTGATTTACCTAAATCAGGAATATTTCTGAGCGTATTTAGTGCAGCTTATCTCGTGCCGTTGGAAATCTACTGTGCGCTTTCGAACACTAGCCGTCCATAAACGAACAGTAGATGCCAGCCAAAGTGCGGATGGCACGACTTAGAAGAGATTTAATGCATATGGCAGTGTTCTTGTTTTCTCAGGATAAAGCTTCTGTCTTATGATAAGAAATTATATTAAGATTGCACTGCGAAACCTCCGCAAGAATCCGGTTTATTCGTTTATCAATATATTTGGCCTCGCTTCAGGACTAGCCTGTTTTATCCTCATATTGATTTTTGTGCAACATGAATTATCGTATGATCGATTTCATAAAAATAGTGATCAGCTATATCGCGTTATACAGCGGCGTCCAGATTCTAAAGGAGCGGATCATTGGGCTGCTACATCACCCGCATTAGCTTCTACCCTCAAGAAAGAACTTTCGGAAGTTACGAGCGCGACTTCGGTGTTTCCAACCTTTAATCCACTGATCAGTTTAGGTGACAAACGCTTTACGGAGGAAGGAATTCTTGCTGATACTAATTTCCTAAAAATAT
The DNA here is from genome assembly GCF_030372825.1 of Olivibacter sp. 47. Taxonomy (NCBI): domain Bacteria; kingdom Pseudomonadati; phylum Bacteroidota; class Sphingobacteriia; order Sphingobacteriales; family Sphingobacteriaceae; genus Olivibacter; species Olivibacter sp. 47. The sequence continues at coordinate 575,668 of NZ_JAUCNR010000001.1, read as the reverse complement.
TTACCTTTCCGTTTCTACAGGGCGATGCGGCAACAGCTCTTGAAAGTCCCAATAGCATTGTGCTTACCGCCTCTTTTGCTCGAAAAATATTTGGTGAGCAAAACCCTATTGGTCAAACGTTGACATACCAAAACCAACAACCGCATATTGTTACGGGTATTATGGCTGATGTACCTGAAACCTCGCATCTAGCCTTCAGTTATATTCTCCCTGCATTATCTGATCAGTACTATCGAGATTGTATCACCAGAGAACCTTGGTACAATAACGGTTTGTATACCTATGTGGTTTTAGCATCAGGAGTGGATACCCATAGGGTAGAGGAAAAAATGCGTGCTTACATTGACAGAAACTTGGCTGATTGGAGACCGGAAGATCGTATGGCTTTTTTATTCCAACCCTTGCGAGACATTCATCTCAAATCGCAACATCTGAAAACATTTCCCTTTGAGAAGGGGGGAAGTCAAAGATACGTATACCTTTTTTAGCAATCGGTTTCATTGTGCTACTACTCGCTTGTGCCAATTATACCAACATAGCGGTAGCTCGGTCTATCCAACGTGCTCAGGAAGTTGGTGTACGAAAAGTAGCGGGGGCCCGGCGATGGCAACTTATGCGACAATTTTTGGGTGAATCTGTAATCATGACTTTGCTAGCACTTCTGCTGGCATTAGCGATGGTACACCTACTGTTGCCTTCATTTAGCCAGTTAATGGAGCGCCCCATTCATATAGATTATTTAAGTAATCCCATGTTGTTGCCAGCGCTATTAACGCTTGTTGTGCTAGTAAGCCTAATTTCAGGTAGCTATCCGGCCTTGCTGATGAGCAGGCTTAAACCCGTTACTATACTCAAGGGCAAGAATACAGTGCCCGCTAGTCGTTTTACATTACAACGCGTATTAACTGTCGGACAATATGCTGTTTCTATCGCTTTGCTGGCAGGGAGTTTCATTATATATAGACAGATGCAATTTGTCCAGCATAAAGAGCTTGGATACGATCGGGAGCATATCCTTACCATAAAAGTCAGTGATGCTAACTTGAGTCAACGCTACTCCACTATTCGTGAAACGTTGTTGCACGATCCTCATGTGGTTGCAATGAGCTATTCGTTATACTTACCCACGGATGTGATTACCAGTCAAAGCATGTCTGGTTGGGAAGGTAGTGATGGCAAACTATTGCCAACCCAAACCACTGGTATAGATTATGATTTTCTCGATGTTTATGGGATACCACTTGTTGCTGGACGAGGGTTTTCGCGTCAATTCGGAACAGACACACTTGGTGCTCCCATTGCACTTATAAATGAATCTGTTGCTAAGGCCTTGGGTTGGACACCAAAAGAAGCTATTGGTAAGGAGTTTAATTACTCCGATGGGCGTGGTCAAAGGCGAATTGTGGGGGTGGTGAAAGATTTTCATTTCAATTCCATACACCAACCACTCGGACTACTTGTACTGACACTAGATCAAGGACCTTCAGGATATATTTCTGCGAAGATCCGATCGGAGAATTTGCAGGAGACTATTGCGAAGTTTGAGCGGGTGATTAGGAATGTTACCCCATATCCCTTTGATTATCAGTTTATCGATGATAATTTTAATAAATTATATAAGAATGACATCAGACTTGGGGAGCTATTCACCTCATTTACGCTACTTGCCGTTTTGATCGCCTCTTTGGGACTATTCGGATTGGCAGCCTATTCTACACAACAACGCATGAAGGAGATCGGAATAAGGAAAGTGCTGGGTGCGAGTATTCCAGGTATCGTAAGGCTGTTGAGCAAAGATTACATTAAACTCGTACTTGTCGGTTTTATTATCGCCGTACCCTTGGCCTGGTATTTTATGAATCGCTGGCTAGAGAATTTTGCATATCGGGTTGACCTGGATTGGTGGATATTTGCCTTAGCAGGTATATTTGCCCTTATGATCGCTTTGCTAACGGTGGCTTTTCAGTCATTGAAAGCGGCCTGGATGAATCCCACGAAGTCGTTGAGAGCAGAATAATTTTGGTAATTGACTCCTTATTTCTTTACCGGTGTAAACAAATTGACCAAATTACCGTCAGGGTCACGGAATAATAATGATTTATTTCCCCAAGGCATTAGCGTAGGTTTTTGAACAAGATAGGGCTGTAAAAGATCCGCCAATCTTTCATAATCACGATCTACATCTTCAACCCTAAATTCTATGATCACACTACGGTTTGTGGCGGACTGGGCAACAGAATCGCCACCGAAAAACTGCAGCGTTCGAGTACTTCCTATCGCTAAGGTTGCCGTTTTTGTTTTCAACTCCACAAAATCAGGCGTGTAATGCACAACAGAACTTTGGGTCACTTGTTCATAAAATGCGATTAAGCCATTTATATTGGCCGTTATAATTCGGATTGATACTAGATTCATGCTGTCTTCTTTAATTGTACATTTCAAAAGTAAGTTAGCCTTATGACAACTGTATGTCAGGAGCAGTTGAATTTTTTTATATATTCAGATTATAGGAGTTTATAAGTTAATGGTAACTTTGTTCATATGACAAAATATTCCAAAGGCTAACTAGAAGAGGCGCTAGAGGCTTTAAATTCAACACTTGGCAAATGCGAAAAAGCCATACTCAAATTAAGAGAAAATTCGGCTCAACATACCTTAATGATGCGTAGAATTAATGCATTTCGTATTGCATTAGCGCTTGTTGAAAACGAATTGCAGGTTAACGATTGATCGTTTCCGCAGGTTCCAAACCATCCGGCTCATTTTTATGTTTTAACCCTTTTACGATCAAATAGGCGATAAACAAATTAGGTAGCCAACACCACCAAGCCACAATAATATAAGCTGATCTATAATTGCCGATGATTGAAATCAAAATAGGCAACCAAATTCTTAGCGTTACGGCAGCAAAGCAAGATGCATAACTATATACCATCATAATTTGATGGGTCAGAAACTGTTTTTTCTTGACAGTTAAGTAAGCCCTCAACGTCGTATAAAACCAAATCACGGCCAAGCAAGCAAATCCAAAGGAGGTCCAGGGGCCTTCATCTGCAAACAATGCGATGTAAAAGCCAGCTAGAGAACTTAATAAAACCGATCCGACATAAATTTTACCAACTTGCCTGTGAAGCAAGGGTGTTTTAATCCGCAGTTTTGAACTAAATTGAACCCACCCAATAAGTAAGGCAAGCCCCCCTAAAATAATATGCGTGTAAAAGGCAACATTCCAGAATGTATCTGTTAAAAGCCATGCCGGTTTTGAATTTAATATTCCCACTCTTCCGGCAATTAAGAAATATTGCAGCGGATATAGCCCAATTATTATCGATAAAGCAGCAAATAGAATCCAAGAAATCTTTTTTATCATTATCATCATTTAAGTTTACCAAGAAGACATGCCTGTTTAACAAGAAATGAGGTTGATCACTTTTATCGCCGGGTAGTCAAGTCAGATCTACTTATTTCTTACACTAAAGATATATTTTTATATTCAAATAATGTAACTATTGAGCCTCTTTGTCGGCAATAGAGAGCTTAAAGATAATAATGAATGGTCTACAATTGGCCTTAAAGTTTGTTCTGATAGTAGCACAGTAAAAGAAAAACGAATAATTTTAACGTAACGCTTGTTATCTATCGGGAGTTAAGCTTTGTAATGAGTTCACACCTATTTATGCCATGCAGTCAAGAACGTGCATGGCTTCTTTTTTTAATCATGATAGGGGTGTAGGCTTATAAAATTTCCACTTCTTCAGGGATTACCAATAAGAGAAGGCAACCCAGCTCTGTATGCACACTATGTTTGAAGTTGGGGGGTGTATATAAATAAGAGCCCTCGGAGAGTCTTGTTTTCTCAATAATGGCTTCTCCCTTCAATACAAACAACTCTTCTCCCGCCGGGTGGTTGTGGTAAGGATAAGCAGCACCAGGTTCGAATTTAAGAAGGATGGTTTTAGATCGCTTTGTTAGCTTGTCGTATCGAAGCGACTTTACAAATATGCCTTCGTAATGATGATTATTCTCGATTAAAGGAATCCATTCAATGGCTTCGCTTTGAACAATGTAATTGTTAATATTAGTGTCCATAACTTGTTTTTAATGCTTTACAAAGATCCATATAGATGCGAAGCCATAAAATGGACAAAGCTTGGAAAAACATGTAATATTTAGAGGAGATAGGCCTTTCTATAATCTTTTGGCGATAGTGTTGTGTGTTTCTTAAAGAAGTTAGAAAAATAGAAAGGATCGCTAAAACCTAGCTCGAAAGCTATTTCCTTAATGGAACGGTGCGATTGATAAATAAGCAGTCGTTTCGCCTCAGACACAACCAGGCTGTAAATTACGTTTTGCGCGGTTTTACTGGTATGAAGTTTAGCTAGTTCATTTAACTTTGTTTCTGTCGTATTGAGGATAGCAGCTATATCAACCAAAGAGTAATTTCGAGAAAAATTATTCCTCACAAGCTCTAAAAAATATAAAAACAGAGCGCTAGGCTTCCATATTTCATCTCCACGAGCAATTTTAGCCCGATTAACTTCCACGATTAACAGTTCGATGTATGTACGAAGCGCAATATGGTATTGATAAGGCTGTGTGCTTAGTTCGATATCAATAGCATTCAGTAACCCTTCAAATTTTTCGGTTTCATAAATGCATATTACCTCATTCATTCCAAAATGGCAGAATAAGCCGGTGTGGAAAATTAGTTCGATATCGTTTTCATCCTTGCATATAAAGTCCAGCGTAAATTCTAAAACTCTTATACATCCTATTATTTCTTTAAAATAATGGACCTGACCAGAGGTGATGGAAACCAGTTCATTTTCGGTGAGCGAAAACTGTTGCGCGTCAATAACAATACTGGCAGAACCCTGTTGGCACCAAATCAGTTTATATCTGAGTACTCGTGTAGGTTTATCGCTATCAACACCGTTAAGCGTATACAAACTAATCATAGCCTTCTAATATAATTTATTCGATCTTGGTAAATCGTTGTCAACGCTTATACCACACGGTAAAAAAAAGTATAACATAATTTCCATGTGATAGTTTCTTTGATACGTACCGAAAATAAGAAGAAGTTTTCTAATCTTCATGGCGAAGAAAAAAGACGATTAAAACACATTCTACTAAATTCGAACAGAGGTATTTCTATTGCGACGCTAGGATATGACGGGCGATCTAAGGTGACTGCATTAAGCATTTCCACTAAATATTATACCAACAATACTTGGAAGCAAGAACTACAGGTGATATTGACTGATTCCGTTCGAGTATGATGATCGAAGGAGTAACAATCATAAACATAAAATGCAGCCTCCAAAATTTTCGGTAGCTATAGGCTAAGTAAGAGCAGTTACGTGGTAGAAAATTTTGCCGCTGCGAGGTTCTTTGCTTCTTTCTTCACGGCAAAGAAAGAAGACGATTAAAACATTTACTAAATTTGGAGCAACGTATTCTTTTGCAGGGAGTGACGTTAGACTAAGGATAAACAATCTAAAATGGATACATTGAGCATACACGATTACGTTTCAGACCGGCAAGCGCCCAGAAACAAAATCTTTCTTCCACAAAATCTGATTTCGTTATTAGAACAAGGCGAGAAAGTAGTGTATTATGCCAACAGCAAAACCATTATTACAGACAAGCAATTTGCGATACTTTCTTCCGGTAATTGTTTAATGACCGAAAAACTTCCGGTAAACAATCATTATCGTAGCTTGATGTTGTTCTTTGATAATACGACATTAGCCACATTCTTTATTAAATACGCTTCTATAATTGACAAAATTCCATCAAAACCCGACAGACCCAATCAGCCGTTTGTCGTATTTGAGAAAGACGAATTTATCAGAACCTACATCACCTCGCTTAAGCTCATTCAATCAAAACCCGCATCTTTTCTGAAAAAATAATAGAACTGAAATTTGAAGAATTAATGTTGCATCTACTTGAAAAATACCCGAACGAAATGCTTGCGTTCCAAGTAAAAAATCAAGAAAAATATTCAGACTTTGAAATACGGAAAGCAGTTGAATTAAACATAACCAACAATCTCACCTTAGAAGAATTGGCGTTTTTGTGCAACACAAGCGTATCTACTTTCAAGCGAAAATTTGTAAAACTCTACCATGTAGTGCCAAGCCAATACTTCCAGCAACAAAAAATGGAAATGGCAAAGACCCTGTTGTTACAGAACGAAAATCCGGGCGAAGTATATTATAAAGTTGGATACGAAAATCATTCAAGTTTTTCGAAATCGTTCAAACAGGTTTATGGTATAAGCCCTAAACAATTTCAGCAGCAGAATATGGCTGTTCCTCAACAGCAATTGAACGATCTGCGATAACGCTGCCATATACAAGTCTTCTACTTTTGCGTTACACTTTAACGCAACAAAAAATGACAAAAAAGTATCTGTTGGAAATTGCTAATTATAGCAACTGGGCTGATAGCGCTGTAATCAAATGGCTTGAACAAATCAGCGATGAGCAATGGGAAAAAGAAATAGCAAGCAGTTTTAATTCAATTGCAAAAACAGCAATTCACCTAGTGAGTGCTAAAAAGATTTGGATTGATTTTTGGAAAAATGTAGCTAATCCGGCTTTTCTTTCAGCTCGATTTACGGGAACAAAAAGCGAGCTGATTGAAATCTGGAAGAAAACAATGGACGATTACCAAGATCTCATTGCGAATTACCCCGAAGCAAATTATTCCCAGATAATTTCGTTTAAGGTAAGAGGGAAAGAATGGAAAATGGAGTTTGCACAAACCGTTTTACACCACAACAATCACGCTACTTACCATCGCGGACAATTGGTAACCATGCTACGGCAAGTCGGTTTTACTGGTTTTTCTAACACAGATTTGGCAACTTATTTTGTCACCGGTTCGGTTGGGTGATTATAGCAAGCTGAATACGCTGTTATCCGCTGATTTAAAAAATGAATGGCTTAAAGCTTTATACTGGCCATTATGACTTTCTCAAATCATTTTATAGACAGTAATGCAAGTAGGATAGAAGCTAACCCTCCATTAATTTAGCTAAAATCTGTATATTAGAGAATCAATTCATTTGGGACAATTCCTTAAACCCTAAATTATGCGTAATAATCATCGTAAATCTTTGATCGCCGTTAGCATAATAATTCTTGTCGTCTTATCTATTTCTTTAAGCGGCTGGTCACTAGTTCCTTTCGGAAAACGATATTTGCCGGATTATTTCTTTGACAATGTTTCCAGCGGAATCAAAGGGTATGTCCGACCAAATGATCGACTAATTCTCCTGAACGACTCCATTTTCCATCCGGAAGAAGGAAAATACGCACCTGGCGTAAGTCATGCATCCACTATAGTGGAATACAGCAGGGAAAAGGCGATGGAAAAATTCGGAGATGCCGGGCAGTATGGTGCAGTAGAGATAAGAGGAGGCAAAGCACAGATCTTTTATGGAAGGGAAGATAGTGTTCGTATGAATAAAAAAATGGCTCTTCTCTTGGCTCATAATACCGGTTCCGTTCCTTCTCGCTTAAACCTGGGCCTTAACGCCATTCATTCCACTGGAGAAATAGATGATACGCTATTTCTAGGATCCTTAAGTTACCGTTTAAAAGGTGATACGTTGCTGACATTAACACCGGATAACCTATATTACGTCAGCAACAGTGAGACAAAAAAGGAAAAAAGTAGACGCTTACTTATTTATCGCTATGGGAAATTAGACACTATTTTAAATGGCCGGATAAAGATTGAAGGAAACATCGAACCCGGCTCAAACGTATATACCTATAACAGAGGCATAGCCATCTATCACAAATGGGCAGCAAACACCCTTGTCGGCGTCTTGGGTAATCACCACGTATTAACCGTTAATGGCAAGAATATTAAGGAGCCCCTTAGTAGGGTACAAGCAACAGGCGGTTCTGTACACTACCTGAATGGAATAGAGGCAGTGAAGAAATATGGCATAAAAGGATTGTTCGGGGCTGCCGAAATTTCCGGAAATAGTTTGAAGTATTTCCGGAATTGAGTAAAAAACGTTAAGAATAATACTGTAAGTTTATAGACGTCAATAATTTAATTGCTATGTATGACTTTTTTATTTAAGAATACCGTTTCTAAATTTCTACGCTGAATGGTGAAATCAACATGTCTTTCCTTATTTTTCTTTATTAGCTAATAAACCGATGATTAAAATAGCTTACCAAATACAATCTCAATTGACATCCTACCTGCAATCAAAATCCTATATCCAATTATTTTTCATTTTTCTTATTGCTGAAATGACTTTTTCAGGTGTCACTGCTTTTATCGCGACCATGATTGACCCCGACTTAACCTATAATCCGATTGAAAAGGAAAGTATTTACGTTATCTTTATAATATCTGTTATCGTTGCACCGGTGATAGAGACCTTTATTTTCCAGCTGGCCGTTATCGAAATAGGATACGAGTTTAAGTTGAGGGGAAGATTGCCGGTGCTATTATCAGCTATCTTATTTGGTATTTCTCACTATTATAATTGGGTGTATGCGATGGTGATGGTCTTTACCGGATTCATTTTTGCCTACTCATACGTGTTTATCCGGAACCAGTACGATATCGCTAAAGCAACACTTTTTGTTGCCTCTTTACATGCTGCCTCCAATCTGGTATCCTTTTTAAACAACAATGTTTTTAATTTCTTCTAACAGTAAAAATAGTTATTAATTACGTTTGTTTATTTTGCTAAAAATATTAGTAATATTCAGTTGTTTTCAGTATCTTTGCCATAGAACCAAAGCCGAACCTGTCGATGGCAAAAAAAGACGATCTGTTATGGAAGGGGATATTGGAAGAGATCTTCGATGACTTCCTTCGTTTCATGCATCCCAAGGCTGATGAGATATACGACCTGAAAAAAGGGCATCGCCTTTCTCGATAAAGAACTCGAGCAGTTATTCCCGCCCGAAGAAGATGAATTTTCACCAAAAGTTGTGGACAAGCTGGCAAGAGTAAACACCTGGGAAGGGAAGGAGGAATGGATACTGATTCATGTAGAAGTACAAGGAAGGTATCAAAAGGATTTCCCCAGGCGTATGTTCACTTACTATTACAGGATATTGGACAAATACAACCGACGTATCAGTGCCTATGCCGTCTTTACGGACGGATACAAGATGAAGCGACCTGATAGATACGAAACCAGCTATCAAGGAACCAGTTTAACTTATCGCTTTAATACATACCAGCTGGCGCTGCAGAATGAAGAAGAATTATTGGAAAGTGGTAATCCGTTTGCAATCGCAGTATTGGTAGGAAGGGCAGCATTTATAGGAAGCAAGTACGGAGATAGTCAAGAAAGCGAGGCAGAGCTGATGAGCTTTAAGCTACAATTGCTACGCAAGCTGACTGAAAGAAGGATTAAAAGAAAGAAAATCAGGGCACTGATGAACTTTTTAAGGTATTATGTACGTTTTGAAAATGATGATAATAATGTTAAATTTGAACAAGAAATACAAACGGTTACAGGAAGGAGCGAAGCTATGGGCATAGAAGAATTACTGTTGGATAGAGCTACTAGGCAAGGTGAACAAAAAAAGAGCAAAGAGTTTGTAGAGAATCTATTGCTCGAATTCGGTTTTACCGATGAGCAAGCGGCCAAAGCCGCAAAAGTTTCTATTGAATTCGTTCAAAAAATCCGCGCCAAACTAGATAAGAAAAAGAAATAGACTAAGACATCTATTTATCATACATATTTAAGCCATGCATTAAACAACGTGCATGGCTTTTCTGTTTAAAATACTGTTGGCAGTTCAAACGAGGCTCCCGTGCTAAGAACAGTCTCATGGAATGAAATCTAACTATTTTTCAGTTCGCTTGGCAATACACCGAATTTACGCTTAAACGCCACGGTAAAATGCTGAGGGTGATTATATCCTACCTGATCGGCCACTTCGCTAACATAAAGGCCTTCTTCCAGCAGTAGCTGCTTAGCCCTTTCCATTTGCAAATCTCTCACATAACCGAATACCGTGGTGCCGAACAACTCTTTAAAACCGCGTTTCAGTTTGGTTTGATTAATACCGACAATTTTGGCTAAATCAATAATGGAGCAAGGCCTTCGGTAGTTCCGCTCGATGTAATGCTTTGCTTCATGCAGGCAGTCAATATCCGCAGGTTTTAACGTTGATACTGCACTTTCTGTTTTCATTAGCGTCTGAATCTGTAGCAACAAAAGCTCACGGGCTTTCGTCTCTAGGTACAATTGTTGCAGCGGCCCGGTAAAAACCTTACTGTCCATAGCGCCAAGACAACTGTACATATCAGGGATTATAGGAGAAGCAGGAGCGTTTCTATATTCTTCCTTACCAAAGCGGCTAAATAACTTGTCTGCAAGCAGCTCATCTTCTTCAACGAGCCCGTCTAAAAAGCTTTTCCGAAAAGCCATTTCAAAGAAGTTATATTGCTGGTTTTTACCTATATATCCGGATTCCGATTGATCCCTGTCTTGATAGTATAGCCGATAGGTGTTTAGAGAAGGTGCCCAGGGATTCTGCTTTGAGGTATTTAAGGTATCACCTAGCACAAAATGGGTGACATAAAATGAAGTGTCGAAGTGGATAACAAAGCTGATATCCTCGTTGGCTGCCTGCCTGCCACGTATTAAATGAAAATCATTTAAAGAGATGTCAGATAATTCCATCGATAGCGAATTATCTTCATACGAAAGCCTATGTTCCAATATGCGCGTATTGTGTTAATAGATGAGGCCGCATCAGCCCTTGACCCGGAAAACGAACAGGCTATCAGCAACGCCATTGCTAATATTTCCAGCGACCAAAACCGGACCATCATCATCATTGCCCATCGCCCTGCCACTATTCAGGCGGCCAACCATATCGTTGTACTGGAAAACGGCAGTGTCATAGAGCAGGGAAGCCCTCATGATCTGCTGCTGCAAAACGGCTATTATGCCAAATTCAGGCAGCAGCACAAGCAGCGTAGGGAATGGAAAGTGGAGTAATTATATGACGGCATCATGTTAATCACAAAACCTGAGCATTAAACAGTCATGCTATTTACCAATAGTAAAAAGTTATATTACCGGATATTTTTCCGTATTCGGCTAAGAGATTGTTGAGTTACTCCTAAATAGGAGGCAATATAAGCCAGTGGAATACGATTGATGAGCGATGGGTAATTTTCCATAAATTCTAAATATCTTGTGGTAGCATCTTGCGATATTACGGGGCCTTTTCTGGATTTTTGGTACATACATAGTTGCACCATTTTATTCTTAATGTTATCCCAACCAACGATAATATGGGAGAGTTCTTCCCAATCTTTTTTTGAAAATACAATTAGGTTACAATCTGTAATGGCTTGTAGATACTCAGAAGATGAAGTGTTTGCCTCCAAGTTAACATAATCACATACCAAGCTGTTTTCACTAATAAAACAACGTGTAATTTCATCACCCTTATTATTGTAATAACAGCCACGAATAACACCTTCAACTACAAAGCCGACCTCCTTTGGCACTTTTCCCGCTTCAGAGAAATAATCCTCTTTTTTTAATTCGCGTGGTTGCGCTTTACTTACGACCAGATCGATTTGCTGTTTATTAAGGTTGCCAAATCGCAGCATATATTCAATCATTTCTTCCATTAAGGCAAGTTAAACATAATATCACTTTACTTATTTACCATTTGATAAAAACTGTAATATGCCAATATGCTGGTTGAAATTAAACAAGAAGAAGAAATAGGCTAAATACATCTATTTATCGTACATATTTGAGCTATGCATTAAACAACGCTCATGGCTTTCTGTTTAATAATACTATTTGCCGTCCGAACGACGACTTCCCGGCAATAGCAAGCTGGCTTTAAGCTCCAGCCATACATAGATTTTGCCCCGCGCTATTTAACTTTATTTACGATATACTCTATAAACCAGTTTGGAAGTTTCTCTTCTTCCACAAGAATAGTTAGTTGTCCATCTTTTACTTCAGCGACTAGAAGCATGGTTTGCCCGGAATTGTCAAATAGATACGCCTTTTGTACTAATAGAACTGCTGGTAGAAGATTTTCTAAAGTTCGCGTATATCGTGTGATAATTTTATCTTTCGGAACAGCATGCCCTCCTTTTTCTACCCTGTTTTGTACGCGAGAAATATTAAGCTGACTATCATCAAGACATATAAAGTAAAGATAAGTTTTATACCCCAAATCTTTGGCATTTTGAATTTCATCCAATTTTGAAATATGACTCATCACCGTTTCAAAAGAATAGGAAATCCCTTTTTCCAGTAAGTGTTTACGAATGAAAGAGGTTATAAGTGAAGCTTCATAACTATGTGTATCCCGTGACCTATCAACGATTACGTTTTCTTTAATCCGAATATCAATTTTATGTCCCTCAGCCGCAGATTTTTCCAGAAGCGATTGCGTATTGGGCTTCCGAAAAAAAGAATGCAAATCCTTTTCCGTAAGGCTTAATCCAAAATTTTCTAAATTAACAAAGCCTGTCGAACTGATTTCTTTTTCGATAGCGTCTGAATTTACGAAATAGCCTGTATCAAATTGCTGGTTGATATCTTCGAACAAGGTAGATTTGCCAGATCCATTCGGGCCCGCAAAAACCCTTAGCCTTTTGGCTTTAGGCATAACGTCGCTCCTTTTTTGAGTTTTATATTACTAGGTGATTTTTTGATTTTTTTAATTGTCCTAACAGATCCGTCAGCGGACTTTTCGATCAAAGTGCCCTTCATGATTACTTGAACTGGGATCTCTAATGCTTTGGAAATCCTCGCAGCGCGTGACGATGCTTTCTTTGCCGCTTTGCTGACTGCGTTTCTTTCCATTATACTGGACAACCTATTTGACGATTTTGCTACATTACCCATTCTATTACCGCTTTGCTCAAATTTAATAAAAAAGAACTATATTTTAAACACAGCCGTTATATCACTGGGTTGACCTTATGGAATGAGCGCAAAGATGATTTAGGTTTGTCACAGCCGAAAAATTATGTGAAGAAGCGAAGTAGAGGGTATTGATCTTACATCACCCCGTTCAACAAAAAATACCATCAAGATTTACTTTTTAAGATGGCCTCAATTACCTCTTTTCTGTTTGAGAGTCCAAACTCGATCAAACTATTCAGAACCGGCCAAATCATCTGCGCATGGGAAGTGAGTTGATAATACGCAATATCTTGCGTAGGCGTGTATTCGACAACTTTCTGAACAAGTTGGTGTTCCTCCAGAATTGTCAATTCCTTACTTAGGACTTTTGGGGAAATACCCTTTGAAACTTCAAAAAAATCCTTAAACCGTAATCGCTCATGATAATAAATATTAAGAAGTAAACAGAACCTCCATTTACCTCCAAATAATTCTAACGTGTCTCGCAATGCCAAAAATCTTTTATTCAACATTTCTTCATCGTCGATACAGGGCTTTATCTTTTTTTCCATAGCGCTTTCCTTGAGGAAACTAAACGCAAATATAACGATATCGCGAACTACCTTTGTCCGATATATTACAGAAAATGAAAAAGATTTTTGTTACAGGTGCTACCGGAAATCAAGGAAGCGCCACCGTTTTAGAGTTATTAGATCATGGTTTCGACGTGACTGCTTTAACCCGAAATCCAAATAGTCCGGAAGCACAGCATTTAAAAAACAAAGGTGCTCATTTATTACAAGGAGATCTGGAAAACATTGATGCTTTACGCCCAACGTTGCAAACCATAGACGGACTATATCTTGTGCTGCCACCGGTTTGGATATCCAGCAAAGAGACTGATGAACAGGAAGCAGCGATGGGAATTCAGATCTTAGAGGTAGCCAAAGAATGCGGAGTCAATTTCGTTGTATATTCTTCGGTCATGGCATCAGATAAACAAGCAACCTTCCGTCCAAAATTCAAATTCAGTATTGAACAATACTTATGGGCCAGCGGGTTAAAGGGTGTGGTTCTCAGGCCAGCATCGTTTATGGAAAATCTTTTGCTGCCAAGTTTCGGTTTAGGAGAGGGGAAATTTATAAATCCCTTACCTGAAGATCGTGCGATCCCTTATGTTGCCACTAAGGATATAGGAACCTTTGCCAGAATTGTATTTCAAAACCCAAAACAATTCGAAGGGAAAACGATTGATTTAGGAAGCGACCTGTACACGCCGAAGCAAATTTTACAGCTACTGGAAAGTAAATTAAACCAATCCATCGAGTTTATAGAAGTCCCTCAAGAGCTATTATATCAACAAAGCAAAACATTCGCGCAACTGGTTGAAATGATCGAAAAGGAAGGCTACGATCCAATAGATTATTCGCTTATTAATCAATGGATGCCAAGCTTGACGACTTTTGATCAATGGATGGATGAGGTTGGCACAAAAAACATCAGGGCGTTACAACATAAAACATCCAACATCTCAAAACAGTGATATGCCTTCTGCTCCCCCATAAGACCTTTCGCTAGACAGCTTGATACATAAAAGTCTTTATTTTTTGATATTGATTGTATAATAAAAGATCATCCATTTTCTAATAACTCGCTAATGAATTGTAGTTGATCCAAATATAGAATCTTTGATAAAGGTACTGGTTGCCAATTTTAGCTTCGGAGGTGTTTAGTTGTAAGGAATCCCGTCCGTCGGCTACCTAATAAGCTATTTTGGCAACTCTTTTAAGGTGGTGCACCATCAACTATGCTGATCTAATCTTTGGTAAGCATTTCTGTACCTGTTTTATTAAGGGAAATAAAATCAGGAATATACTGTCCGAATTCATAGCATCATGTTAACCGGGAACCATTTTTGGAATAATGAACTTACCTTACTTTAGGTTGTTTTTTGCGGAGAGAAAAAAAACGTAACCCTTCATTACACTCCTTCGGATAAAATCCGCTCTTCTAAAATTTCTCTGTTTTCTTCTCCCCATCGGGCAGTTGATTCAATAACAGGAATAAGTGATTTTCCTAGTTCCGTCAATTCGTATTCCACTTTAAAGGGTTTGGTGTTATAATCTTTCTTTAAAATTAAACCATGTGCTACCAATTGATTCAGCTGTACATCCAACACCCTTCTGGAAGCTTTGGATAGGGTTCTGTGAATTTCTCCCGGTCGTTTGATGCCGTGGTAAATGCTCCAAAGAAGACTTATTTTCCATTTTCCGCTCATCACTTCCATAAAAAGATGCAGGCCACAATCCAGCATCACCGGTATTTTCTTTTGATACATAAGGCCAATTGCTAAACGATTCGGATACGGACAAATTTATCCGTTATTGCACACAAAATTACCTTCAGATACTTTTGTATAATAAAAGTAAACAAAAAAAATGAAGTACAAATTATTCGGCACACGCACCGGTCTGTATGCAAGTGAAATTATTCTAGGCGGAGCCGGTTTGGGCATCCGCAGCGGTTATGGATCAACTCCGGAGGAAGCACACGGTATCCTAACAAGCTATGCTAAGGCAGGTGGTAACTTTATCGACACTTCCGATAGATACCAGTTGGGCGAATCGGAAGAAATCATCGGGAGATTTCTGAAAGGTCAACGCCAGAATTTTATTATTTCCACAAAATATACGCAAAGTAGCAGTCCGAATCCTGGTATCAGCAATTTCGGAAATCACCGTAAAGCGATGCGTCAGGCCGTGGACGCAAGCCTCAAAAGATTGCAAACCGATTATATCGACATTTATATGCCGCATTATGACGATGGTTGCACCCCTTGGGAGGAAATTGCCCGCGGATTGGAAGATTTAGTACAATGCGGCAAGGTGCTTTATATGGGGCTAACCAATTTCCCTGCCTGGAAAACTGCTGCGATTGCCTCCTCGATTCCATTGAACGCCATCCAGATTGAATACAATTTGGTACAACGAACAGCAGATCGGGAATTTCTGGCAATGGCCAAAGAGTTTGGATTAGGAACCATGCTTTATTCTCCGCTTGCCGGCGGTTTATTAACCGGTAAATACAGGAAGGGTGCAACCGGGCGCTTGGCCAAAATAGCTGATGAAGCGCAACGGGAGGATGATATTACGAAGGAGATCCTTAACTACCTGGAGTTAGTGGCCAAAGAACATGATGCAAAGCCGGGGCAGGTCGCTTTTGCCTGGGCGTTATCCACTGGTCATTTTCCATTGGCGGGTGCCCGTAATATTAATCATTTGGAAGACAGCTTAAAAGCAGCAGAGATAGAATTAAACCCTGAAGAACTTTCCCGATTGGATGAATTAAGTAAAATCGTGTTAGGCTATCCGCACGACTTGCTTGTAAAAGTAAGAGGGTAGGCTTATTCAGTAAGGGAACCTGGTGTGTACTCGACGCAGAAGATAATAGAGCATAATTTACGGAAAAATTCCAATTATGGCTATTACTTTGGAAGATTAGCTTAGCCTCGGGAAAAGCAAAAAAGAGAGCAGCCTCATTTGCTGTGGAAGTCGAATTTATAAAGGTATTTTGAAGGGATGGGAAAGGTGGTGTTGATTGACGTTGAAAGACACACTTGGCATTCAAACAATAATTACGGAAGAATTTATTTTGTAAATTTGAAACTAATGCTAACAACTATTTTAAATTCGCATTACGTGTATTTATCAGTTACAGGTAACCTGAAGAAATGACAGTGATACAATGATACAACGAGAATTTGCTGACAAAGCTAAAGAGATTTTAGAGCCGGACGACAACGTGATTGGTTTGGCTGTTGCCGGTTCGTGGCTGACCAATGAAATAGATGAATTTTCTGACCTCGACCTAATTCTGGTAACGAAACAAAAAATTTCCAACGACAGCAATCGTATGCTCGACTATGCAAAAAGATTAGGGGATTTTTTGTCGGGATTTACGGGTGAGCACGTTGGAGAACCGAGATTATTGATTTGTCTTTATGACAATCCTCTTTTGCACGTAGATATAAAATTTTTAACACTTGACGAATTTCAAGTCCGTATTGAAACTCCAACTTTGCTAATCGACAAAGATAGACAACTTGAAAGAGCAATTCACTGTACCGAAGCGAAGTTTCCTTACCCGGACTATCAATGGATTGAAGATCGTTTTTGGACTTGGATCCATTACGCATTGCTAAAAATAGGGCGGGGAGAATATTTTGAAGCATATGACTTTATGGGATTTTTACGCATGGTTGTTTTTGGACCATTGCTCCATATCAAAAATGACAATTTACCCCGTGGTGTTAGAAAAGTAGAAACAGAACTGGAATCCGCAGATTTAGAAAAGTTAAAACGCACGATTCCAACCTATGATCGGCAATCCTTATTAGCTAGTTTGAGAAACGGAGTATCCTTATACAGACAATTAAGGACGGAACTTTTTGACAGCAAAGTGAGATTACAAAACGACACAGACAAAAAAGTGATGAATTATTTTGATGAAATACAAAAAAATAAAACCCTATAAAGAATTAGCGCGCTTCATTCATTTTTATTGGGAACTGAAGGGAGCTGAAAATGAAAAGCAATGGGAACGGGTTTTTCCCGATGGCTGTGCGGGCATTATACTGAATTTAGGAAATAAATGCCTGACAGATAACGGGGCGCTTTCGATGGAATTTGGAAAGACGTACGTAGTGGGTGCCATGAATTCTTTTAAAGATAGCTTTATTGATAACGATACGCATTTAATTGGTGTGTGCCTAAAACCGGCAACTTTTGCGAATTTCTATCGTCATGCTTCGCAAGACGAATTGACAAATAACACGGTCGAATTAGAAAAATCCAATTCATTTCGTGTTGATAAAGCATTTGAAAATCCATTCAATTATTTTGACCATTTTTATTCCGAAAGAATAAAAACCAAAACCAATCCATTACATGCTGTTATTGACCATATACATTCATCAAACGGAACAGCTAACATTTACGATCTGGCGAAAAGAAATTTTACAACCGTAAGACAACTGGAGCGAAATTTTAAAAAGCTCATCGGACTATCACCAAAAGAATATTCGAACATTATTCGTTTTCAGCATGCTTTGTCTTTAATCAAAGATTCGAAGCAAAACCGCAGCTTGTTCGATATTGCATTTGAATGCGGTTATTATGATCATTCACATCTTAGCAATGACATCAAACGAAATACGGGACTTTCACCATCATTACTTTAATTTGTCGCATTTTTACAAAGTGCCAGTCGTAGTGTAAAAGTAATTTGCGGAAATTATTTTTATCTGAATTTTATGCTGTCCTAAATTTCGTAAATCTACACCGTTATCCGCTTTTGATGGCACCACAATTTTGAATTTCAAGCGCAGTTTTAAAGAATGTTTGTTAAGGTGGAATAGAATGGTTATGTTTGATTATTGCAAATCGATCAATATGGAAATCACTACGCTTGAAGGTTTTTATAAGACAGCTTCAGATAATTTAAACAAAGACATCAGCCAGTTATTACCCCAGGGGCTTACAAAGGAAGTTGGCCATTTCAATGTATTTGATGTCAGTGAATTGGCAAAACTGATCAAAGTAAAGCCTAATATGACTTACAACAGGCGCGCCTACTATAAGATCAACCTAATTGATGGACGCAACCGGGCGGAATATGCTGATAAAGTAATTGATATCGAAACGCAGGCACTGATGTTTACCACGCCGAAGGTCCCTTATAACTGGATCGCCAAAGACATGGATCAGCGTGGCTACTTTTGCCTTTTCAGCGCGGATTTTCTTGCACAGTCCAAAAGTGGTGTTGTACTTGATGAACTGCCTATATTTAAGCCGGGGGGGTATCCCTGCTTCCATATCAATGAACAGGAAAAGGAAGAGATCAAAGCGATTTTCAGAAAGATGCATAAGGAGATCAATTCCGATTATGCGTATAAATATGACCTGATACGCAACTATTTAATGGAGCTGATCCATTACGGTCAAAAGTTGCAGCCTGCTACTGATCTTTACCAGGAGCATAACGCCTCGTCCCGTGTATCCTCATTGTTCGCCGAACTTTTGGAGCGGCAGTTTCCCATCGCCTCGCCATTTCAGGGACTTAAACTGCGTACGCCTAAAGACTATGCCGATCAGCTGTCTATCCATGTTAACTATCTGAACCGTGTACTGAAACAGCAGACCGGCCAGACGACAAAAAGCCTGATCAGTAATCGGATCATTCAGGAAGCCAAGATATTGCTCAGGCAAACGGAATGGAATGTGTCCGAGATCGCGTTTAGTTTAGGATTTGAAGAGGTCGCACATTTTTCTAACTTTTTCAAAAAGCAGACGGACTGCTCTCCTCTGACTTTCAGAAACTAGAGAAAGGTTTCGTTTTTGCAAACATTGTTTTGATTCTTGCAAAGTCCTCCTGATCCGTTCTTGCCAACTTTGTTCTATTAAATTAAAGAACATGGAATTAAGCAAGAACACAATTCTGATCACGGGAGGAACAAGTGGCTTTGGTTTTGAGTTTGCCTCCAGACTCCTTCAACTCGGCAATAGGGTGATCATCACCGGCAGGAACGAACAAAAACTGGAAGAGACAAAAAAGATTCTTCCTGGCATCCACACTATAAAAAGTGATGTTAGCAAGGTCGAGGATATCAGCTGTCTGTACAAAGAGGTAACAGAAAAGTTTCCCGAGCTGAACATGCTGATCAATAATGCCGGGGAGATGCGAAAGATTGCCCTGTATGAAGATCACGACCTGTATGATATTACCCGCGAAATAGAGATCAACCTGATGGGCCCCATTCGCATGGTCCAGGAGTTTCTGCCCCATCTTAAAAAACAGCAGACCGCTGCCATCCTAAATGTCACCTCCGGTATCGCACTTGGTGCGTTTCCAATTGCCCCTGTCTATAGCGCCAGTAAATCAGGATTACGATCCTTCACGCAATGTCTGCGGGTACAGGTTAAATCTACCGGCATCAAGGTATTCGAACTGATCGCCCCCGGCTCTACAACACCCCTGAATGAAAAGTTCAGGAATGGCGGCGAAGTTGATACCAAAATGTTAGTCTCACCCGAAAAAATTGTAGACGAAGCTATTAAAGGGATGATCAACAATACCTACGAGATCTTTCCCGGCAGTGCCAAGATCATGCGTATCCTGAGCAGGCTTGCCCCCAAATTCATGCTTTCGCAAGCCACTAAGATGGGCGAGAAAGCCATGTCCGGCAAATAATTTCCCTCAAAAAAATTCTACTTACAATCAAAATCATGGTTATGAACGATCAATTGACTTCAACAACTCCGCTGAGCCGCTGGCGCAGAACGGCTTTCATTGTTACCTTATTTTTGGTCAGCGCATTCAGCCAGATCGACCGCATATTACCTTTTATCCTTGCAGAGTCCATTAAAAAAGAATTGCACCTCAGTGATACGCAGTTAGGGCTGATCAATGGGATAGCCTTTGCAGCGATCTATTCACTGGCCTCCCTGCCGCTTGCACGGTTGGCTGATCGTGGGGCATCCAGGCAGGTTTTGCTCTGGTGTGTATTGATCTGGAGCATTATGACAGGACTGGGTGGTTTGTCGGCAGGTTTCCTGACAATGGCGCTTTCGCGCTTTGGCGTAGCCCTTGGAGAAGCCGGAGGAACACCCGCCAGTCATGCACTGATTGCGGGTAACATCCCAGAGCATCGGCGTGGTCGCGCGCTCGGCATTTTTTCGATGGGCATCCCTTTGGGTACAATGATAGGGTTTGGTGTCGGTGGCTGGGCAAGTGATCATATAGGCTGGCGCTTTGCTCTTTTTGTTGCGGGGGGTGTCGGATTACTATTGGTTATCCTGGTGTTGACGTTTACAGGGAAGACGGCCATTACTTCGAAGCAGCCCGGCAGTGCTACCGGCAATATCTGGTCCGCCGGCCGCGAGTTGCTGTCGAAACCTGCGTTCCTGTGGATGTTCATTGGCGCGAACTTTTTAGGTTTTGCCGCTGCGCCATTTTATGCCTTCACTGCACCGTTCCTGATACGGACACACGGCATGACAGCCAGCGAGGTGGGGCTATCCTTCGGCTTGTTACAAGGGCTGATGGGCATCATCGGCACAGTAGGCGGTGGACGGTTATTTGATAGCGCTTTAAACCGCGAGGCAAGCCGTTTATTGCATCCGCCAGCTATTGTTTTCAGCATCGCCGCAATTGCAACGATTGCAGGGCTCCTGGCGCCCGAAGGCTGGATGTCCATTGCGCTTTTTGTACCTGCTATGCTAGCCTTTGCGTTTCTGCTTCCATTTGCTTTTGGCGCAGGTCATCTTATAGCAGGGGCAAGGAAGCAGGCACTGTCTTCCAGTCTGCTTATGATCGCTTCCGGGTTATTAGGTCCGGCACTATCGCCGCTGCTCGTAGGCATGATCAGTGATGCGGTCGGTGCGGCTTATGAGGTAAACGGTTTGCGCTGGGGAATGATGATCGTTCCTGTTGCCAGTTTACTAAGCAGCATTGCCCTATTCATCGCCAGCAGAAAGATCAGAGGACACCTCGCCGTACCACCCAGACAAAATGTCGCTGCAGACATGGGCAACCAACTTTCACTTATTAAATAACATATTCACTGACTATCATGCAAACCTGCGCGTTTGCCATAACGGCTGGTAAAGCTGTGTAAATAGGTATTGTCTGGACCTAGGGCTGGCATACTTGGTAATATTTTCGAAAAAATGAAAAGTGATCAGTTTTATGCCGAATGGTGGCCATCGGGTCGAAGCGGGAGGGGCAGGTTGCTTCCAAACGAAAACACGTTTTACATCTATCTAAAAATAAGTGCCACCTTAACGGGTCGTCCGGCCCTTGTCTTCTGCAGGTCAAGCGATCTTGAATGGGAAGATCAGGATATGGGTTATATCACATCGTTTGAAAAGGCATTTTTTGATAAAGGTGTTTGGTGCAATTTCGAGGCCATCGATCTTTTTAAAGAGCGCAATCCCATAAGCATCGAATTGGATGAGGAAGAAGTGCTGACACTTGCGCCGATCTTTGATAAAATATGCGGTAGCATGGAATCCAACTATCTCTACAAGTCCGACCTGGTGCGGACTTACGTTTTCCAGATCATCCATATTGCGATCAAAATTCACCTGCAAAGGACAAATATCGTCAGATCACCTGTACGCTACGTACGCCTGACTACCTGCGGCATAGACATGTTCGTCAGGATCAGGCTCCGCCATAAAAAATAATAGTTCCATACAATTAATCTTAGCAATTATGTTTAATCACAATTTTTTAATTTCTAGCGCGCGTCATTCAATAGGAGCAGCTTTCGGCTATATCCAGGCGCTAACAGTAATCACGTGTATTGCAATGCTGCCCCTCGCCGGTAAGGCGCAGAGCCAGGATAGTCTTGCCAAAAAAGTCGCTGAATATGAAGCGGATAAGTTTGCCGAACGCAGACCGTTTAGCATAGACTACAAACAATACGGCAATTACAACTCCTCGTCTACCCTAAGAGGACAGGATCTTCCGGATGGCGAGTTTACCAAATGGTCACAACTGAGTGCTAGTGCCAATATTAATCTTTTGCAAAACCGCCGATGGTTGGTACAGGCCAATGGTTTTTACCGATATGTCTCTGCTGAGTACAACTTCCCGACATCCACAACGGCTACATCACAAACGGTCAGCAGAGATCTTCATTATCATACAGAGGGGCTGAACGTTGTCTATTTCTCGAAACTCTTTGGAAAGACCGTCATCTATAGCGGCAGTGTCAATGTTGATTGGAGTGAACGTTCGCTGGAAAGGGTTCGCGGGCTGTTTACCGGCGCTATTGTTCTGAAAGCGAACAATAGAACGAAGATCAATGTCGGAATTTTATACACTACCGATCCTGGTACATTTATCCGTGTGATTCCAACATTCCTTTTAGAGCATAAGTTCAATGAGCGCCTGATGGCAGATGTTTTTCTGCCACGGTATGCCTACCTGCGAAAAAAAGTGTTTAGCAATGGCAGGCTTTCCGCAGGTTGGGAACTCGACCCGCAAACCACTTTCTTTCTGAACGATCTTGACGAAAACGGCACAACCTATCAGTATCGCCAGGTTGACGTGAACACGGGACTGCTTTATGAGCACATTTTACCGGGAAGCATCACCCTTTCGTTGCGGGCCGGTGTCCGTATAAATCCATACGCACGCACGTTTGAAAAAGACCGTTCGTTCACGGATTACACTTGGGAAGGCAGAGCTGACGCGGCGCCTTACGCCAACATCGGATTTTCTTTTAACCCCTTTTCGAAGCGAAAGAAGTAAGTTTTTAGACAATTTCGTTCCCGCTGAAATTACGCTATCAAGCAAATGGTGTTTTTACTACAACCTCGCGACTTTTGGATACATCTGCTCAACGATATTGGCTGAACTTTGCATCAACAACAGTGAGAAAATATGGACTTAAAGAATAGCACCATCCTGATCACAGGAGGAACCAGCGGTATAGGTTTGGAACTTGTCAGGCAACTTACCCGGCAGGGATCAACCATCATCGTTACAGGTCGTAAACAAGAAGCTTTAAATGATACCAAAAGGCGTTTCCCAAAAATACACGTCTTTCAGAGCGATGTAAGCGATCCGCTGGATATTGAGCGCCTTTACGAGGAGGTGACGCAACAATATCCTGATCTGAATATCATAATCAACAATGCAGGTGAAATGCGGTTGCTTGACGTTCAGGATGCCGGCAAAGACTTGGAAAACGTCACCCGTGAGATCGATATTAATCTCACGGGACCGATACGGATGGTTCATCAGTTCTTACCGCACCTGATCAAAAAGCCTGCTGCGGCAATTGTGAACGTCTCTTCTGCCATTGCTTTTATGCCTTATTCTACCGCTCCGGTTTATAGCGCTTCAAAAGCCGGAATTCATGCGTACACGCAAGCCCTACGCCTTCAATTGAACAAAACCAGTGTCAAGGTATTCGAACTGGTTCCTCCGGGGGTGAATACTAATCTTCAGCATGATTGGGTGTTGCCACCGAACCCAAGCCAAATGATGGATGTGGATAAACTGGTCAGTGTAGCCATCAAAGGACTTCTGAACGATACACCTGAGATCAAGCCATTTCTGGTGAATGTGATAAAATTTCTAAGCAGACTGGTGCCTAACCAACTGATGCAGTTAGGACACAGGGAATTTAAAAAATTTAAAAAACTGAATAATCAACAATAAATAATCAGCTATGAGAAAATCAATTTTAGCCGTGTTCGCACTGCTGTTATCACTAACCTCTTTCGCACAGAAATTACCTGCTGACCGGATCACAGGGGTGTGGCAATGTGATGATTACAAGATCGAGGTATTCAAAGCGGGCAACACCTATTCCGCCAAACTTTTATGGTCGAAAGAGATGTTCGAAGCAGATGGCAAAACATCAAAGAAGGACGTTAAAAATCCGAATGAAAAACTCCGGAGCAGGTCTGTGCAAGGTTTGACGCATATCACCGGCCTTGTCTATAAGGACGGCGAATACGTGGATGGTACCCTGTATAGCGTACAGGATGGAAACACGTATGGTCTCAAAGGTAAACTGAAAGGCCCTAATGACCTGGAAACCCGGGGTTACAAAGGTGTCCCATTGATGGGCAAATCATTTAAATGGAAAAGAGTTCAGTAAACTATAAAAACAACGCTCATGAAAGATAATAAAGACAGGCTGTCGAGGTTTTGGTTTGTCGCTTCCAATGCCCTTCCCCCTATAGGATTTTTCCTTTATTTCAGACACAGAAAGGCACATCCAAATAAGGCTAGAAAAGCTTTAACAAGTGCAATGATCGGTGTGCCGATAGCGATAATCGGAGGTTACATCATGAACACTTTTGTCCTCAACTAAACTATGATAAGAATCATTATTTCCGCAGCACTGCTGTTCATTTCGGTAACGCTTAGTTTTAAACATGCCTGGGATACCGTATACTACAAAAGCAATCCGGAATCCGTTAAGATGATGGAAAGCTTAGGAATCAGCGAAACGTTCATTCCATATCTTGCTTGTGCAGCCATAGCGGTTGGCGTACTTTTACTCATCCCACGCACTTTTTTTCTGGGCAATATGCTAAATGCGGCCCTGATTGTTATGATTATGGGGCTGGCGCTACGAGCAGGAAATTACCGCATCGCGTTGATAGAAATCCCGTTTTTAGTTATGCCATTAATTATGATATGGCTGAAGTATCCGTTCAAATTTAAGTAAATGTAGTATGACAAACAGGAAACCCTACCGAATCAGTTCCATAACGGAGATACACCGTTTGATGGGACTACCGAAACCCCATCATCCGCTGATCAGCATCGTGGATCTGAAAGGCCTGAAAAATGACACAGGAATAGAGGCGGTCGTTTTCGACTTGTATGTGATATCTATGAAAAGAGGTTGCGACGGTTTACATTACGGGCAACAGAAATACGATTTCGACGAAGGCCTTATGGCCTTTATGGCTCCCGGCCAGATCTTGCGTGGTGAAGCGAACGGTGTGCCGCCTGATCTGGAAGGTTGGATGCTTTTCGTACACCCCGACTTTCTTTGGAACACATCACTTGCTGTCAAGATCAAGCGTTTTGATTACTTTGGCTATAGTACCAGTGAGGCGCTTTTCCTTTCTGATAAGGAGGAAATAGTGATCAATGACCTGGTCAAAAATATTAAAACTGAATATCATTCCAATATGGATAGATTCAGCCAAGATATTATTATCTCCAACCTGGAGACCTTGCTGCAGTACGCCGAGCGTTTTTACCAACGTCAGTTCATCACCCGAAAGATCACTAACCATCACGTCTTAAATCAGGTGGAAGAAATCGTAACAAGCTATTTTAAGAACGAAGTGCTGCTTTCTAAAGGGCTGCCAAGCGTGCAATACTTTGCTGAAGCTTTGAACCTATCGGCTAAGTATTTAAGTAGCCTGTTGAAACAACTGACCGGTCAGACGATGCAACAGATCATCCATGAGAAGCTGATCGAAAAGGCCAAAGAGAAATTATCTACGACGCAGATGTCTGTAAGTGAGATCGCCTACCAACTCGGGTTTGAGCATCCTCAGTCTTTCAATAAATTATTTAAAAGCAAGACTAAGCAAAGCCCATTGGATTTCAGGCAATCCTTCAACTGAAATGCACAGGTAATTCGGGCCAGTATGCAACAGTAAAATTCTGCCTGGACTTGTAACCAAATGACTGTAGCCGGTTCGTCGGAAGCATTAGGTCGGGTCTTTTTCTATACATTAATCACTTCGATAACACTACTTTTCCTAACTGGCCGTAGTATCCAGTGATATTTTCGTTATTCTATTTAGTTGAATGCAAAAGCTGGACTGTCGCAAATCCGAATATTGGATGGTCATCTCTATCTGTTTTATATCGTATTTTGTAAATAAACAAGGCAGTAGCTTCGCATTTATAATCGGCGTCTGTTTTTGTTTGATTAAGTTTTATTTAAATAAATGAATCATGAAAATCTTAGTAATCGGAGGAACCGGCCTTGTGGGCAAAGGAGTAAGTAAAAAATTGGAAAGTATGGGGAATGAGGTAATTGTTGGAGCGCCCTCATCCGGCATCAATATCCTGACGGGGGAAGGACTGGCAAAAGCCTTGATGGGAACTGAAATCGTAATCGATCTTTCTAATTCGCAATCGCCAGATGATCAAATCGCTTTGGATTTTTTTCGTACCGCCGCTGAACATCTAATTAAAGCTGAAAAGCTTGCAGCTATTAAGCACCACCTAGTACTTTCTATTGTCGGAACAGATCGCGCACAACATATAGGGTATCTGCAAGCAAAAAAGTATCAGGAAGATGCCGTAATCGAATCAGGCATACCCTATACTATCATCCGTTCAACACAATTTCATGAACATGTAAGCACCATCATCGCTGTTCAGGGCGAAGGCCGGAACGTCCATGTTTCAACAATTGACTATCAACCGATCGCATTGCAAGATGTTGTAGATTATGTGGTAATGTTCGCTTTGGAACAGCCTAAAAATAAGATCGTTGAAATAGCAGGGCCTGACCGCGGATTGATGAACAACTTCGTGGAAAACTATTTGAAGGTGAAAGGTGAAGATAAAGTTGTGGTAGCTAACGAGGATGACAAATACATGTTCCATAGCATGCCAAAGTCAGGATTGGTTCCTGCCGGCGATTTCTATCCAGGTAAGATAAGGTTCGATGATTGGACAAGAAAGTCATCATAATACATTGAGGACCTTTACAAAATCTATCGGATTATATTATTGAAATCTTTCTGTTTAGGTTGTGACATTCCAGCTTTCAGCGGAAATGAGGCTCCACTTTAAGCATAGAGCTAAGCCTTCCATTAGATTGCCTTAATATAATTGCAGGGATGTTTATCGGGATCGTTTTAGTGCATTTGCGAAAGATTGCATTTCACTCATATTCAGCGAGGCAAAGCCAAACCTTATTCCATTGACGTCATGCTTATATTTATAGATGCTGCCATCGTTCATGTATATGCCTTGGGTAGCAAGCCTTTCTGAGAGTTGGGGTATGGAGTATTCAGGATTAAATAAAGTCCAAACTGCCATACCCCCATTAGGAGTACTGAAATTGGCAATATCTCCCAAAGAAGAATTTAATAGTTCGCAGAACTCATCCCGCCTTCTTTTGTATAGTTTTACAGATCTTCTCAAATGCCTTTGCATTTCGCCGATGCTGAAAAGATGGGCAACAGACTCTTCGAATAATACATCACCACGAATATCTAGAACTTGTTTTAGCTTCGATGCTTGCCATATAAAGTCTTCACTGCCAATTAAATATCCCAGCCTGATAGTTGGAGCCAATGTTTTAGAAATTGAGCCAATGTAAAGAACGTAGCCATCGTGTTCAGCACTGGCTAAAGGTAATATAGGGGCACTTGCGTAGTGAAAATCATAGTCATAATCATCTTCGATTACAGGAAGACGATAGCGGCGAATAATGTCTAAAAGTTTGACTCGCCTTTCGGCACTGAGCGTAACCGTTGTGGGGTGGTGGTGGTGTGGAATGATGTAAAGCAGACTCGGTGTTGATTGCTTGCAGATATTTTCAATTGCATCGACATCAATACCATCCTGATCAACCTTAACTTTTATAAGCTTAGCGCCTAGCTGTTCAAAAAGCCTATCTGCCAAGACGTAATTAAGGTCGCCTACAACAACGGTACTACCAGGCTGGAGTATCATACTGGCCGCGACAGCTATTGCCAATTGTGCACCATGAGTAATCAGCACTTGCTCAGGGATAATATCGAGGGCTCTGGTCTTCGACAAAAAAAGAGCAAGCTCAGTTCTTAACGATATACTACCCTTTGAGCCGTCAGCTAATAACCTATCATGAACATTCGTTTTTCTTGATAAAAATTTGTACCGATCAACGATCAGGTCTACCGGTGCAATTCTGGCATCAGGATAACCATCATTAATCATTAGCTGGTAAGGTTTTAGCTGCTTGGTTATTGGTTTTCGAATAGCCACCTGTCGATAAAAGATCTCTTGGTCCTTTGATTGAAATTTCGCTGAGGTGCCCATGTCGAACGACTTGGGGCTCATTACCGGTAACTGCTGCGCAACGAAATTGCCTTTCCGCTTTATCGCTTCAAGCCAACCCTGAGCCTGCAGTTCTTCATAGGCAGCAACTACCGTTGTACGGTTTAATGTTAACATTGACGCCATATCCCGACTTGCCGGTAATTGATACCCGGGTTTTAGTTTTCCATTCTTTATCAGTTCCACCAAACTATTTGCAACCTGTCTGAAAATAGGTATTGCGGACTGTCTGTCAACAGCGATGAGGGTACTAAAAGGTAATGTTTGAACTGCCATATTTAAAGGTGTGTGCTCGACGCACAAAATAATGGAACATAATTTACGGAAAAATTTTGTTTCTATCTAAAAGTATCATGATTTAAGGCATAATCAACTACATTAGGGGTAATCAAAACCAATAGGTCTGCAGCATGTCTAAATCCAAACAAGTTCGTATAGTCACTAACTGATGTAATCTTTACGTCAATAGATAAAACGTGCGTAATTTTTTTGTGTTTCTACCTTCGAACAATTGAAGCGTAGTAATTACTCATTATATGGCAGTATTTAGTATTGAAGTTCCTTAATGATCTTCTGTGCTATTATTTGCAGGACTCTCTTTTTATTAATTGTTTTCTCTATAGTATTGATATGTAGCGCATGGGCAAGATACCTGGTTTTGTCAGCTTATCATTTTGATATAGGAAAGCATGCGTATTAACGATTTCTTCAAATCTCATGTTTTTAGTAAATTTGTAATATGGAGAAGTTGACTATCAATATACCGGAAAATAAAACTGCTTTAGTAAAGCAGATTCTGAAAGAACTAGGAGTAGTTATTCAGCAGGAAAAAAGAACAGATGTGGCAGAGGCGAAATCGAAGCTGGCAGAGGTGTCCGTATGGTCTGATGACGATTTGAAAATTTTTGAGGAGAGCAAAAAGGCTTTTGATAGTTTAAAACCACAGCAATGGTAGTTGATACAGGAGTTTTTATCGAACACTTGCGGGCAAAAGATAAACTATCAACCACACTGTATAAGATCTCTGCGGATAATGGTCTTTATACCTCGGCTGTTACGCTGTATGAACTCTATATGGGAGCTACTACGAGCGATAAAATAAGAGATGTGGAAGCTATCACGGCATACTTTACTGTACTTCCCTTTACAGATTCGGTAGCACAAAAGGCGGCTCAGTTATATCATGAGTTAAGACTAAAGAATAAGATGATTGAATTTAGAGACATTTTTATCGCTGCTACCTGTTTGGTTCATGAAATGCCGATTGTTACACTGAACAAAAAACATTTCAAGCGCATTGAGAACTTAGAAATCCTCTAATATCTTAGTTCTGCAAAAACTTCTAGAAGAGCATTATTTATCAAGAAACATCGAAATTAAATCTGCATGCTGGTAGGCAGGGAGGAACGTATGGCGTACGAAGTACGCCTCTAAAATCCAATTATTGCAACAATTGCAAATCCTGCAATACATTATTTAATTCCTCCCCGCGTATATCCTTTTGTACAATTTTACCCTTTGGATCAATCAGTACAGTGGTAGGGTAAGAATAAATGTCATAGCCTTCCATGGTTGTGCCGGTTCCCATCTTAAGTGTAGGCCAGGGAAGTTCATGTTTCCTCATCAATTCCTGAAGGCTAGCTCCACGACGCTCATCAACCACAGCAATGAACTCAACCCTGCTTTTATCCACCGTTCCGTACAGCTTTTTCAGATTTGGAAACTCCTCTATGCATGGGCCGCAGGTAGTGCTCCAGAAGTCGATAAAAACCCAGCGGTCCCTGAGGCTATCGGTATTGATCTTTTTGTTATCGATTATATTTGTACCTGCTACCGTTGGGGCGATAAAACCTACTTGATTTCTCACAGATTTCGTATCGATATCTGCGCGGGTTACATCTGCGTATCCGGGCTGCTGTTGACCGATCTGAATGGCGCCTAGGCCTTTCCCTTCCAAACGTATTATCCTGCCGTGACTCAAACTATTTTTGAAAATAAATGAATTACCATTTAATTGGATCAGATCGCCCAATCTGTAACCTTTGTCCCTCTGCATTGGACTGAAATTCGGTTGTTCCGGCACGACATACAATCTAAGCGGATCACCGATTGAACGCCCACAGCATAAGTAATAAGGGATCCCGTTACTGTATATTTTTCGGTAATAAAACTCAGGATACGTTATAGTAAGCATGGGTTTACCCTCACTGTCCTTTTCGTGGCTTGCTAAAATTATATGCACTGTATCTTTAAGAATTTGACCGCTTTCACTGTAATCCACCGGAACGGGAATCGGCGACGCCCCATACGTTAAATGAGCTAAACTCGATAAGCGTTTTATCGCATCATCAGAGAAATCATTATTCCCATTAATATCTGCAATAAAAATGGCTTCACCTTTGTCGTTTAAACCCGTAACAAATTGCAGTATACACCGCAGGGGTTCGCGAGAAAGGAACAGGGTATCCTTTAAATCCCATCCGGCTTTTTTTGCTTCCTGCAGGAAATAAGTTTTAGGCATTTTTCCTGCAATATAATTTTGAAAATAGAATTGAAAATTATCCAATATTAAAAAGGAAGCAGTTGCCTGGCGAATGCTTTCCGGAATACCGGTGACATTAGGGTTACAGGCCTTTATTTCTTCAGGATAATCCATTTGTACCCCTATTGAAAAGGATATGTTGCCATCAGGGCCGCTACCGAGCATTTTCTGCATTCTTATAGAAATGACACTATCCTCAATAGCCGTAAATTTTACAGAATCGTCTTCCTGCGCTGAGACAAGCAGACAGTTTAACAGCAGATGAGAAATAAGTACGGTACTTAACAGACTTATTCGTTGTATCATAAAATAGGAAGTTATAATTGGTATGAAGTTAAGTTATTTTTTAAAAGTTTCAAACGTAATAGCGTAGATACACTTGCCAAATCGTCGATAGGAGGAAATTTATACTTTCCTAAATCTTCTCATTTTTTTAAAATCAAAAATCTTTTTCTGCGCTACTAACGTGATGTTCAAAAATATTTAAAACAAAAATCTATTCTGGTGTTATTCTGGATGTTCTATTGAATTCAATTAGTAGTTTATTAAGTGTTGGAGATTATATTTCTGATATATTGCGATATCTCTTTCGCTTTATCGATTGTCATTAAATGTCCACCATCCGAGATAATAATATCAGGTTTAACGAAACGAATAGGTAGAATGCGATCTGCCTCTCCATGAATATGTGTTAGTCCGACCGGAATGTCTATATTTTTCCAATCAATAATACATTGAATCGCCCATTTAAGAAACATTGCGTCTGTATCTTGCAGTATCATTTTAAGCAATTTTCTCTCGCGGATACTTCTAGCGCCGAACAACCAACTATTAAACAAAGAGGGTTTTTTAAGCCAAGTGAGCGGCGTTAAACGGTGCAGACGAAGCAAACCCGCCCATCTAAAATAAAAAGGAATTTCTCTATAAGTTTTAGCAGATGCGATTAGGATTATTTTTCGCGGATTAACAAATTTAGCCACCTCAATAGCCATGATGCCACCAAAAGATAGACCGATGAAAATCGGATCTTCTTTTAACATATTCGCGGCTAGTCGTTTTGCATAAGGAGTAAGGTCCTCTTTTGAAAGCGGCTCAACCCACTTTATATGATGAATGTTGACCTGATCTAATCCCAAATCCAAATATTGGAAAGCGCGTTCGTCAGCACCCAAACCGCTAAAAAAATAAACCGTATACATTTAAAATATTAAGTCGTCTAATTTAGACTTTATGTTGCTTATTTCTTCTCAAGTGACAAACTTGAAAATTAAAAAATTCCTATTGATAATGCTTACATTCGCAAAGTAAAACTAGATCAACATAAAGCTAACGCAAAAACACAAAAAAACCTATCAGTATCTCTCGATCTATGAAGAAATCCCTGTCAACCACCATCAAAGTACTGTTAATCCCCGTACTTTATGCTATTATACTACGTATATTTTTCGGGGTTGATACTTGGCAAGACCTATTTTCAGTAATGAGCCTGAGCTTTTTATTTTGTTTGCCTTTAATCGTTGGGGTTTTGGTGGTTTATTTCTCGCCTATAGAAAAAGCGGTGAAAAAAGAATATCAGATTTTTACACCTTGGCTCGCTATCTTCCTCTTCTTTGTAATTACCATAGTAGTTAACCTAGAAGGCTGGGCATGTTGGCTCATGGCACTTCCCTTATTTCTGATAGGCGCATCCATTGGAGGACTCATTGGTGGATACCTTAAGAAGAAAAAGCACCGACAAACTTTTAAAATCTCGGTACTTGTCTTATTGCCCTTTTTGTTTTCCCCCATTGAGCAATTATTGAAAGCAATACCCGGAACCTACAGCGCTTATACTTACATTGATATTCAAAGTAAGCCGGAGAGCATCTGGCAAAACGTTACAAGAGTCTCTGAGATAGCAAGAGAACAGGACAAAGGTTGGCTTACACGTACCCTTGGTTTTCCTCGTCCAATAAAGGCAGAACTTAACTACGAAGGAGTAGGTGCTTATCGCGAAGCCATTTTTAGCAAAGGCTTGGTTTTCCATGAGACAGTAACCCATTACGAGCCGCTAAAAAAAATGGAATTTACCATTAAAGCAAATCCCTATGAAATTCCGTCAACAACTCTTGATGAGCACATAACCATAGGAGGAAGGTATTTTGATGTATTAAACGGCACCTATCAACTTAAGGAGTTGTCCGGGCACAATTACCGCTTGCATTTATACAGTCAGTTTACCTTAAGCACCACTTTCAATTTCTATGCAAGTTGGTGGGCATGCTGGATTATGAAGGATATCCAGAGCAATATTTTGCAGATTATTAAGAAAAGAGCTGAAGGTTTGAAATGATAAAAGTGATAACGCCTATTCTTGCCGTCATTGGGTTATTTTGCATATTATATCGCATTTATTTAATTAATAGATATAGATGGGATTATGGTAAAATGATATCCCTATTGAATGCTTTGAGCCGTACTCATAGTCTGAGTTGCTTGCTTCCGATAAAAACCACTAAATTTCAAAAAAGGGTCAATAATCTGTTGATTGTCTTCTGGATCTGTTTCGGGACAGTGATCATTTTAAAGCTAGTTGAAGTAATTTTAGAGAAGAAATGACAAAAAATACGGAACTTAAAGGGAGACTTTTGAATAGATCTGTTCTGGTTGACTCTAGGCGTTTATGAAGGTTTCCAGCTTTGCGTTCATTTGGTGTTTAAGAAAAATAACCGCTATCCCCGCAGTTTATAACCTGGGATAAAAACCGGTTCAACTTTTTCGAGGTTGCTGTGCATGCCGGCGAAACGTCCAGTATGTGCATCTCGTTTAATTCTTTGCCCGAAGAGGAAAGAGAACGTTTCTTGACAGCCTTTTTTCTGTCAGTTTGTTTCGGCGAAGATGCTCTCATATTGTTTGATAATAAATGTTCGTTCGTTTTCCCGATCTTGCGGTAGCACAAATATAACACTATTTTTTCTGTAAGGAACTCGAGCAGTTATTCCCGCCCAAAGAAGATGAATTTTCGCCGAAGGTTGTGGACAAGCTGGCAAGATTAAGCTGTACATTTTGATAATCAGTATAATAATGTTATTTTGATAAACAAATACAAAGGATTAAAGGAAAGAGCGAAGCTATGGGCATAGAAGAACTGATGCTCGACAGGGCAACAAAACAAGGAATACAAAAGGGTGAACAAAAAAGCAAAAGTCAGGTTATTTCAAATCTCTTGGAAAAATTTGGCTTTAGCATAGAACAGGCTGCTGAAGCGGCAGATGTTTCAATTGAATTCGTTTAAAAGGTTCGCGCGCAATTGAACAAAAAGAAAAAACTAGATTAATAGTTTTAAAAATATATACTACAAGCCATGCATTTAGAAATGCATGGCTTTTTTATTTTCAAGGAGAGAAAAGCGTTCGATAGAAAATCAAGTAGGAGTTTAACTTAGATAAATATTATAACGTCGTCTGAAATCCTTTGGGGTGTAGCGCGTAACGCGTTTGAATTGCCGATAAAAATTAGAGAGATTGTTGAAGCCACAGGTATAGCAAATCTCATCAATCTGTAAGGTGTTTTCAGATAACAGTTTACAGGCATGATTAATGCGGACTTCGTTCAAAAAAATCGGCATAGGTTTTTTTTGTCATTATTTTAAAGTACCGACAAAACGAGGTCATCGTCAAATTGCTAACAGAGGCAATTTCTTTCAGCGAAATGTCTTTAGTGAAATTGTTGAGTGTGTAATTATAGATGCTGTTCATTCGCACCATATCTCCCTCTGTAGCTTTCAAGAACGGAAACGTTGTACTGATATTTCGATATTCCTGTGTTTTGGTTAATATCTCCAATATCTCCAATAATAAAATGACTTTCCGTAAGTCTTCTGCCATAACAGCTTGCATCATAAGCTGTTTCAATTGCTCGCGGCTGGTGCCGAAAATCTGCATACCCCGTTTCGCTTTTTCAAATAGCCGCATTAAGGCATTTGTTTCAGGCAGGTTCAAGAATTCATGTCCTAAACAAGAGGATGAAAAATGTATTACAATTGCTTCAACATAATTTTCTGCATATTTTTCAAAATAGTCCTCCTGACAGTGCCAAGTATGGGGCAGGTTTTCTCCCAACAGAAGTAACTCTCCGGCATGAAAACTGCCAACATGATCGCCCACTAAACGCGTACCCTCACCTTTCACCACATAATGTAATTCCAACTCAGGGTGGTAATGCCAAACATTACCAAAATTGGGCTGTACGTCATGTCGAACACTAAATGAGCTCCTCATCTGTATCGGTACTTTGTGAAAATGTGGTTTCATATTGGCTTTTGCTATCAATTAAACAATAAGCTATCTGGGTTAGGATAGACAGCCGCTGCTACACAGATATATAGTTGGTTAAGTATGAATGTCGTTAGTTTTATGTCAACATCCTATAACGACACAAACATATAGAAAGTGGTTTTATTATACAAGCTTTTGGCCTTATTGATCTTTGAGCAATTATTTTAACCAGCTTGCAAATACCATTAGACGGCAATAAGCACAGGTGTCCATTATACATAGGATAAAATTGTACAAAAACTCGGCAATTCAGGGCAAATCGGCACGGCTAAAAAGTTAGCATTTTTGTTCCTGGTAAACCAATTATTATACCTAACAAGCAAAACCAATGAATAAGTTACCAATTGTGGATCTGTGTATTATCGGCCTGTATCTCATCGCAATGATCGGTGTTGGTTTTTGGTTTTCATTTCGGAATCAACGTGCGGATCAATTTACCAAAGCCTCCGGGAACATCCCTTCCTGGGCGATCGGGCTATCCATCTACGCTACCTTTTTAAGTAGCAATACCTTTTTAGGGGTTCCTGGCAAAGCTTTCGGAAGCAATTGGAATGCCTTTGTTTTTAGTTTGTCTATGCCAGTCGCTGCCTTTTTCGCCAGTCGTTTCTTCGTATCCTTTTATCGCCGTTCGGGTGAGGTTTCTGCCTATACCCATTTAGAGAAACGCTTTGGACCATGGGCCAGAACCTATGCTGTCACCTGTTTTCTATTAACCCAGCTGGCCCGTATCGGTTCAGTATTTTTTGGTGTAGCGCTAAGCCTACAAGCGCTTACGGGTTATTCGATGGAACTTATCATGACGGTCACCGGTATATGCATCATTATCTACACCGTATTAGGTGGCATAGAAGCTGTAATATGGACAGAAGTGGTACAAGGTGTCATTAAAACCTTCGGCGCCGTGCTCATCCTTTACTTACTGATCGATCGTATAGATGGAGGCATCGAAACAATCAATTGGGTTGGGCTTAGTGAAAAGAAAATCAGTTTAGGAAGTTTTGATTTTGATTTTAATCACTCCACTTTTTGGGTCATCTTCCTATATGGGGTGTTTATCAATCTGAATAATTTCGGAATGGATCAAAACTATGTGCAGCGTTATCATGCAGCGAAATCACCCAAAGATGCTGCACGATCCATTTGGTTATGTGTTTGGATTTATGTGCCTACTTCTCTGCTGTTTTTCCTAATAGGCACTTCCTTATATGTGTATTATCAAGCCAATCCCGCATTAATCGAGCCTGTAAAATTACAAGCTGCGGCTGAGCGCCTAGGATCAGGGGCTACAGCGACGGAAATCTCCCATCTTGCGGCCACCCTGCAACCTGCGGATTATGGGGATAAGGTCATGCCGCATTTCATGGTGACGCAAATACCCACCGGCCTAATTGGTATCATCATCTCGGCTATCCTATCGGCCGCTATGAGCACGATAAGTTCTGGTATGAATGCCAGTGCTACCGTTTTTGTTGAAGATATCTATAAACGCTATTTCAAAGCCCCTACCAACGAGCGGACAACATTACGTGCCTTACATATTGCCACGGTCGTTGTTGGTCTGTGCGGTATGTCTGCAGGAATCGCGATGATCGGTATATCCAGTGTGCTCGACTTGTGGTGGATACTTTCCGGCATTTTCGCCGGCGGTATGTTAGGCTTGTTTCTGCTGGGTTTGGTTAGCAAATATGCGCACAATGCCGATGCGGCAATTGCAACCGCTGTTGGGATCATCATCATCATCTGGATGACCTTTTCGGAGTACCTGCCACAGGATATGAAATCCTTGAAGAGCCCGCTGGATAAAAATATGATCATTGTGGTGGGCACACTCAGCATTTTTCTGATAGGAAGCCTGCTGTCCCGTTTACGCACATTTTCCCGTAAAAATATATAGGCCTTTAACAATCTATCCATTTATTATATGAACCAGCAAAAGAAAAAATTTGTACCTGTTATGCTCACCCCTTTTTTAGAAAATGGTGCCGTTGATTTTGAGGGATTAACGCAACTCACCGAGTTCTATTTAGAGGCAGGTGCATCTGGGCTTTTTGCCAATTGCCAGTCGAGCGAAATGTACCACCTGCAACCAGAAGAGCGCATTCAGGTTGCCAAACATATTGTCAGAACAGCCAATGGAAGAGTACCTGTAGTAGCTACAGGTAGCTTTGGAGGGACGACTGCCCAACAGGTGGATTTCATTAAGGAACTTCATGACCAGGGTACAGAAGCCATTATCTTGATAAGTGGCATTTTGGCGAATAAAAAGGAAGACGATAACATATTGCGCAAGCGTTTCTATCAATTGCTTGATCGTACGGAGGGAATACTTTTCGGTTTTTATGAATGCCCCGAACCCTACAAGCGTCTCCTACAACCTAATCTCTTGGCAGAGTTTGTGGATACGGGTCGCGTCATTTATCATAAAGATACCTCTTTAGATATACAGCAGGTACGTGAGAAAATAGCAGGCACCCAGCATTGCGCAGCCTTCGGTCTTTATGACGCCTATATGGCGCATGCGGTAGCCTCTTTGCAAAGTGGCGCGGCAGGACTATCGTGCATACAGGGAAATTATTTTCCGGAATTGGTGGTTTGGTTGTGCCAGCATTATGAGCAGAAAGAGAATGAGACGATGGTTAATCGCGTACAGCAGTTCTTCATAAAGCACATGGACCTCATGCATACCAATTATCCTCTTATTGCCAAATTCTATTTGCGTAAACGGGGTCTAGGCATCGGCACTTTTTGCAGAACAGCACATACCGACTTGGATGACCTCGTAAAGAGCGGTTTGGAAGAACTTGAGCGCGAACGGAAACTTTTGTTCGAGCAATTGGACATTCCTGCAGTGCTGGGTTGAACAGTCGCCATAATAAATTAGCAGTAGCGGTGCGGGGAGCACCATCCGATATAACACGTTAAACAACTAATTATTTAACCATGAAAACTATAGTAAAGATAAAGGTCGTTGTAAGCACCGTTCTCTTGCTCATGTGCATCAACGAGGTGCTCGCACAGGTGCGCATTAGCGGTTCCGTCGCCAATGAGCTCAGCGGCGAAATGTTGCCGGGCGCCAGCGTCAAAGTAGTCGGTGCAACTATCGGTGTTTCCACCGATGAGAAAGGCCATTTTTCCCTGCAGGTGCCTAATCTGCAGGTCAGTTTAAGCGTCAGTTACATGGGGTATTTACCCAGAGAAATTAAATTGAATAATCGCAGCGCGTTAAAAATCCTGCTAACACCAGATGCATCGCAGCTTGAGGAGATTGTAGTAGTAGGGTATGGTACAGTCAAAAAGAGCGACATCACGGGTTCGGTAACCGCCTTGAAAAGAGCGGATTTTAATGAGGGACCAATTGCTTCGGCCGATCAGTTGTTTTTTGGTAAAGCACCAGGTGTACAGGTCGTACAAAATAGCGGTGAACCGGGTGGTGGTTTTTCGGTCAATATCCGCGGTGTAGGGTCTATCAATGCCGGCAATAGTCCGCTCTACGTCGTCGATGGCCTTCCACTCGACAATTCGACGGTGGTAAGTGGGGGAGGAGAGAATTTTACCAATTCAAGGGCACCACGAAATCCCTTAAATACCATTAATCCGGCAGACATTGAATCAATCGAAATATTGAAAGACGCTTCAGCTACCGCTATCTACGGGTCGAGGGGGGCAAATGGCGTGGTGATGATCACTACAAAAAAAGGAAAAGCTGGCAGACTTAGCATTACGTATGACGCATATGGGGGCATACAGCAGGTGGCCAATAATATCAAGCTGTTAAATGCTGGTGAGTATCAACAGGTCATGAATGACATTATAGACGCGGGCGGTGGCAGCGAAAATGATCGTGTTGCTACTCTTACAAATGATGGTACCGATTGGCTGGGATCCGTTTTTCGGAAAAATGCACCAACGCATAATCATAACTTATCATTTTCGGGAGGAAATGAAAATACGCAGTTCAACACCTCTTTTAATTATTATGCTCAAGATGGACTGATTATTAATTCGGCATTTAAACGCTACAGTGCTCGGTTGAACTTGGAGCATCGTGTTAAGGAAAATTTTAAACTGGGTGTTAATATCAATACGTCTTATACCAAAGATGATTTCGTGCCCAATGGCTTTGATCTCAATGAGCGTGCAGGCGTCATCTATGCTGCCATAAATTACGATCCAACCTTACCCGTATGGGCAGATAATGGCCGATATTTCCTATCACCCAACATGAATATTGATAATCCACTGGCCATTGCGAATGGTAAGGATGCCTTTTCCAATAGTTACCGTACGTTTGGAACCGCTTATGCTGAATATAATTTTCTAAATGGGTTCAAGGCGAAGATAAATGTAGGAGGGGATATCGTGAGCCAAAGAACCGATACCTATGTCGACCGGAGTACCATCGATGGTTTGGCTGCCGGAGGTATTGGTAGCATCGAACAAGGGAAAAACAGCAATTACTTAGGCGAAGCCACCCTTTCCTATAATCGGTCATTTGCCGAACACCAAATCAACGCCGTCGTCGGCATGACCGGACAAAAATTCATTGACGACAATTTTTTTGCCTCCGCACGTGGCTTCGCTTCTGATGCTACGGGGACCAATAATTTAAACTTAGGTGATCCCTTAACCCGGCAAAATACCAGTAACAAGGCGATCAATAGCTTGCTCTCTTATTTAGCGAGAATAAATTATAGCTATAAAGATAAATATCTGTTTACAACTGCTTTTAGGGCTGATGGTTCCTCCCGTTTTGGGGAGAACAACCGCTTCGGTTATTTTCCCTCTTTTGCTTTAGGGTGGAAAATTAAGGAGGAAGATTTTATGAAATCGATCAATAGCATTAGCTCCTTGAAATTGAGGGCGAGCTGGGGGCGTACAGGAAATCAGGAAATCGGGAACTATCAATCTTTATCCACGCTCAGCAGTGGCTGGACCGCTGTACTGGATGGTGTGCAGGTCATCGGCATTGCACCCAGTCGCATTCCCAATCCGAACTTGAAATGGGAGAGTTCCGAACAGGTAAATATTGGGATTGATTTTGGCCTATTTAAAGACCGCATTAGCGGTACGATCGATTGGTACAAAAAAGACACCAAGGATATGTTGCTCAACCTGCCCGTGCCCCGTTCATCAGGTTTTTCAACCATGATGACGAACGTCGGCAGCGTACAAAATAGCGGACTGGAGCTCGGTATTACCTCCAATAATCTAATTGGAGCATTCCAGTGGACAACCACTGCGATGTTTACAACCCTTCGTAACAAGGTCAAGAGCTTAGGCGGTATACCAAACATCATCACCGGGTCGGCTGGCTCAACCAGTCAGGTGGCTATCATCCAAGAAGGCGAGCCCCTTAACTCCTTTTATGGTTACCAGATTGTCGGTATTTGGCAGGAAAATGATGATTTCTCCTCCACGGTGGATAACGTACAAGCGGGGGACTTCAAGTACCTCGATGTAAACGGCGACAAAACAGTCAATGCCGCTGATCGCGTTATTATCGGCAAATCGTTTCCAGACTTTACCTATTCACTAACTAATAATTTTCAGTACAAGGGATTTGGTTTATATATTTTTATTGAGGGCGTGCAGGGCGTCAGTATGTTAAATAATAACCTGGTAGATACGTATTTTCCACCTAATTTGCGTCGCAACCGACTGGCAGAACCTTTGTTGAATCGGTGGACACCGCAAAACCCCTCTAACGTTTATCCGTCTTTTGTTACACCCAATACACAGGGGCAAAAGGGTGTCAACAATTATACCGTTGAAGATGCATCCTATATACGTTTGAACACCGTGCGTATCAGCTATAACCTACCCATTAAGTCAGGGCCTATCGCCGGGGCTACGGTCTATGTTTCCGGGCAGAACCTGTATACCATTACGGATTATACCGGTTTCGATCCGGCGCTAAATCCCAATGGGGGAGCCAATTTCCGGATGGACTGGAATGCATATCCCGCTCCGCGTACTTACCTTTTTGGTGCAACCTTAAATTTTTAATACCATGAAAAAGCCAATATTTATTGCTAGTTTGCTGTTCATAATAATGGGAAGTCTACAAGGCTGCAAAGATTTTCTGAAAGAAGAAGTCTTTTCGCAACTTGCTCCCGAGAATTTTCTGAATACCAAAGAGGGCCTTGCATCTTTGTTAACGGATACCTATGCTCGAACAGCCAATATGAATTCGAACAATTCGATCTATGTAATTGCACCCCAAGAATGGACCACGGATATCTTGTTCCAATCGGGAGATAATGTTGAGCGAGACGCCCGCAACTATATTGAATTCACTTGGGATCCCACGGTAGATTTTCTCGTTACCAATTGGGACCCACCTTACCAGGCCATTCGAGACGCTAATATCGGGCTAGAGAACATAGCGAATGTGACGAACATGTCCGAAGAAGAAAAGGCCCTATCTACGGCAGAGTTTCGTTTTCTACGAGCCATCAATTACTATAAGTTATACTTCTTTTTTGGGAGCGTACCCTTAAGAACAAGCTCAAAGCAGGAGCTTCAACTGGCCAAGGCGTCCGACGAAGAGATGCGTGGCTTTATTTCCAGTGAGTTGACTGCAGTTGTAAACGATTTACCAAACCCCAGCGATGAGGCTCAATATGGCAGAGCCAATAAGGGGGC
Organism: Olivibacter sp. 47; assembly: GCF_030372825.1. Taxonomy (NCBI): domain Bacteria; kingdom Pseudomonadati; phylum Bacteroidota; class Sphingobacteriia; order Sphingobacteriales; family Sphingobacteriaceae; genus Olivibacter; species Olivibacter sp. 47. Next base: position 533,667 of record NZ_JAUCNR010000001.1, on the reverse strand, counting down.
GGCGCTGGCCTATTTGGCAAAGTTTTATCTCAATATAAAAGATTGGGAGCAGAGCGCGTCCTATGCGCAGCAAGTTATCGCGTTGAATCATTATCAGCTCTTCGCCAATTACGAAGATTTGTTTAAAGTAGAAAATGAACGCAATCCGGAATATATTTTTGTGAGACCTGCTTTTGCAAGTTCGAATAGAGCGTCTGCAAATTCATGGATGAATGTCTCATTTCCTGATAATTTCCAACAAGATCCTAGAACAGGCCTTGAGTTTGCAAATACATGGTTAAATTGGCCAAATGAATTTCGCATACTTGATGGCTTTTACAACTCCTTTGAAGAAGGTGATAAGCGTCGAAACCTGCTCATCAGCGAATACGTGGATAAATCAGGACAGCTCATCTCTTTATTGAACAACAATAATACCCGATGTTTTAAATATTGGCCCGATCCCAACGCGCAGGGAGCGTCACATGGTAATGATATTCCAGACATCCGCTATGCCGACATTCTGCTGTGCCGGGCAGAGGCGCTCAATGAGCTGACTGGCCCCAATAACGAGAGTATCTCACTGATCAACCAAGTACGTGCCCGTGCAGGTCTTGCGGCATTGAACCAAGGTAATTTTGATCAACAAAGCCTGCGCGAGCAGATCTTGCGTGAAAGAGGGTGGGAGTTCTATGCCGAAGGTCATCGCAGGATGGACTTGATTCGTATGGGGCAGTTTATTTCCGGGGCACAGGCCAGAGGAAAAAGCAATGCCAAGGATTTTCATGTGCACTTTCCCATCCCTCAGGTGGTCATGGATTCCGATCCCAAATTAGTTCAGAACGAAGGTTATTAAATACGAAAAAGATGAAGATATATTTGTTAACAATAGGGTTGAGTGCAGCGATCTTAATAAACGCAATGGCCCAAGTGAAAATGGATCAAGTTCCTGGTGTGGTTGTAACGCATAATCCCGCATCGAGCGGACAATACATAGGCTCGCCTAGTTTAGCAGTTTTACCGAATGGCGATTACGTTGCCTCTCACGATTTTTTGGCCCAAATAGTTCAGAATTTGTGCAGGCAATCACGCGTGTCTTTCGCTCATCAGATAAGGGCAAAAGTTGGAAGCAAGTCAGTGAAATCAGCGGCGCCTTCTGGTCAAGTCTCTTTGTCAACCGTGGGGCGCTCTATCTTTTAGGACCCGATCGCCATCATGGAACCGCCCTGATCCGTCGCTCCAACGATGGGGGAGAAACCTGGACCCAGCCTACCGGAAAAGAAAATGGTTTACTATTGGCTGGCCAGTATCATTGTGCTCCTATGCCCGTTATGGAATATAAAGGACGACTTTGGCGGGCTATAGAAACGGCTCATGGACCCATCTTACAATGGGGTAAACGCTATGGCGCGATGATGTTATCTGCACCGGTAGATGCAGATCTACTGAAGGCCAGTAGCTGGACCGCTAGCAATAGCCTATTGTACGACTCTACCTATCTCCATGGCAATTTCGGTGGCTGGTTGGAGGGCAATGCCGTGGCCACTCCCGATGGCAATATAGTGGATATCCTACGCGTAGATGATCACTCTACCCTTGATGAGAAAGCTGCTATCGTGCATATAAGTGCAGATGGGAAGCATGCCAGTTTTGATACGCTTTCAGGTTTTATCAATTTTCCCGGAGGCAGCAAAAAATTTGCTATTCGACGGGATCCAAAAAGCGATTTGTATTGGACCTTGAGTAATGCCATACCTGATAGCGTAAAACAGGCAAACCAAGGGAAAAATCCCGCAACAATCCGTAATACGCTCCAATTATTCAGTTCTCCCGATTTACGTACCTGGACTTTACACAGCACCCTATTATCGCATCCCGACGTTAAGGCGCACGGTTTCCAATATGTAGACTGGCTCTTTGACGGCAACGATCTGATCGTCTTATCCAGAACTGCTTACAACGATGGAGAGGGAGGTGCGCACAATAACCACGATGCCAACTATCTGACATTCCATCGCATTAAAAATTTCAGAAAACAAAAACAATAATCTATGTTAAAGCCATCCTTATACCTTTTTAGTTGGATATTTGGTTTGGTAAGCCAACAGCAAGACGATTTATATATGCACTACAACGAAAAGCAGCTTACTTCTGGCTCATATGGGCACACTATTCACAACGGACAGGTTTTTTCGCCCAATAATGAGTGGATAGTTTATGATACACGGAACGATGATACCCAAATTGGAAGCACTGATCGTATTGAGATGGTCAATATCCACAGTGCTGAGGTGAAGGAACTTTATCGTACCGAAAGGCAGACACCCTTCGGCCCAGGAGTCGGTGCAGCAAGTTTTTCACCCGTCGAGAGCAAAGTCCTATTCATTCACGGTATCCGCAATGCTGATGAAGAGAAACCCTATTCTATTACCAGACGTACAGGGGTTGCCATCCAAACCGATCAGCCCCTAAAGCCAATTTTTATGGATGCGCGTGATATTACTGCACCCTATACCCCCGGTGCCTTACGAGGAGGTACACATGCGCACAGCTGGAGCGGTGATGGAAAAATGATCAGCTTTACATACAATGATGCGGTGTTCGCAGAACAGCAGCCGGGTAAGGCTGGTCAAGATTTAAGAACGGTAGGTGTTATGGTACCTGGAATTGTGTCTGTTGACGAGGATAGAAGTTTGGAAAATAATAGCGGAACCTATTTTTCTGTAATAGCGGCACAGGTGATAACCAATCCCCGGTGGGGGAGTGATGAAGTCGATCGTGCATTCGACGAAACGTGGATAGGCAATAAGGGTTATATCAAAGCCGACGGCTCACGGCAGCACCGAGCAATCGCCTTTCAGGGCAATGTTTATGATGAATCGGGCGTTTCCCTTACCGAAGTATTCGTGATCGATTTACCCGAAGATCTAAAAAAGCCGCGTAGTGGTTATCCATTGGAAGGCACCTCAACAACGCTCCCTAATACTCCATTAGGCGTTGTGCAGCGACGCCTTACTCACGGGGCGCATGTTGGTGGGCCTAGGCATTGGTTGCGGAGCACACCGGATGGAAGTCTGATCTTTTATCTAGCACGAGATAGAAAAGGCCTCGTTCAGCTGTTCAGCGTAGCCACAATAGGAGGAGAAATTAGACAAATAACCGATAATGATTTTTCCATTCAAGGACCTTTTAACGTACATCCGAATGGTAAAGAGCTTGTCTATCCCGCCGACAATAGCTTGTTCATTACCAACATCTTTTCTGGCAATACACAACGCATCACACCTAGATTTTCAGACCAAGAAAAACCTGTCGGTGCACCGGTATATGCACACAATGGAGAACATATTGCATATAACCGCTACGTCGGTTCCGGGCATCATCGGTTTTTGCAGATTTTTCTTTTAACACACGCGCTGCGCAACTGATGGCCCGTGCAATAACTCCGGACGAGAAGACCAAATATAAAATCAAAGTAACCATAGTTGGTTACCGCCTCGTTTTCTTTCCAGAGACGCTCTTAGATCCGACTTTGATCCGTGTCTCATTCCTGTCTCCTTCACTCTATATCCTAGTGATATCCCTATGTGGTACGTGAAAAGACGCAAACACGGCCTTTTAAGCAATACCTATCGGACTCGCATCGGACTAGACTATAGAAGGAATGGAGGTTAGATATATAATAACTTTAGCCTTTGGTGGACTAAAAATCATGTTAAGAAGCGAAGTACGGTTAGCGGGTAGAGCGGCTCAACAGGATTGCGTGTAGGAGCTGAATCTTTAGCGAAGTTCATACAGCCTAGATCTTTTGTTACTTTCAGATGCCATATCTATTAAAATCGTTGTAGAAATCCGCTCGTTATAAATTTGGTTCTGGCAAAAAGCAGAACTACTAAGCAAGCATGCTATGGCCACTATTAGTGCTGTTTTTTTTAGCTTCTATCATTTTAATGTTCTGGTAGTGCTTATTTCAAAATGGACAGTTTGAAGCCCGTTTAGCTCAATTAATTGCTTAAATATAAGACGATCTTTCCCGATTATGAAATCAAAAATGCTTTTTAACGTTCCATGATTAAAAAGATAAATTCAAGTTATGTGAAGATTAACAACAAACAATATTTACTAGTGATCGGAGGATAACAAGAGGGCGAAGCGTAATTGATAAAACTCTTGACAGAAAACCTAATCATGTTTTGTAGCTGTTCAAGCAATATACTGTTTTGTGCTAAAAATGTTAGTAATATTCAGCTGTTTTCAGTATCTTTGCCATAGAACCAAAGCCGAACCTATCAATGGCAAAAAAAGACGATCTGTTATGGAAGGGGATACTGGAAGAGATCTTCGATGACTTCCTTCGTTTCATGCATCCCGAGGCTGATGAGATATACGACCTGAAAAAAGGTATCGCCTTTCTCGATAAGGAACTCGAGCAGTTATTCCCGCCCGAAGAAGATGAATTTTCACCAAAAGTTGTGGACAAGCTGGCAAGAGTAAACACCCGGGAAGGGAAGGAGGAATGGGTACTGATCCATGTGGAAGTACAGGGAAGGTATCAGAAGGATTTTCCCAAAGGATGTTTACTTATTATTACAGGATATTGGACAAATATAACCAACGTATCAGCGCCTATGCCATTTTTACGGACGGATACAAGGTGAAGCGACCCGATAGATACGAAACCGGCTATCAGGGCACCAGCCTAACCTATCGCTTCAATACATACCAGCTGGCTCATTCTAATGAGCAAGAGTTACTGCAGAGTGATAATCCCTTTGCTCTTGCGGTACTGGTTGGCAGGAGCGCTTTTGTTGGCAATAGGGCAGAGGACAGCGAGAAAAGAGATAGCGAGCTGCTGGAATTCAAAGGAACGCTATTGCGAAAGTTGGCGAAGGCACAGCTTAGCAGTAAGAAGATCAGAGCATTAATGAATTTTTTGAAGTATTATGTACATTTTGATAATCAGTATAATAATGTTATTTTTGATAAACAAATACAAACGGTTAAAGGAAGGAGCGAAGCTATGGGCATAGAAGAACTGATGCTCGACAGGGCAACAAAACAAGGAATACAAAAGGGTGAACAAAAAAGCAAAAGTCAGGTTATTTCAAATCTCTTGGAAAAATTTGGCTTTAGCATAGAACAGGCTGCTGAAGCGGCAGATGTTTCAATTGAATTCGTTCAAAAAATTCGCGCCAAACTAGATAATAAGAATAAATAGACTAATCTATTTATCATACATATTTGAGCCATGCACCGAAAAAAAACGTGCATGGCTTTTTTGTTCAATTACAACAGATAAGTCAAACGAGGCTCTCGTGCGATCGCAGAACAGCCTTATGGAATGAGCGTAAAATAATAAGAACTTCCAGCACTCCTACAGAAAGTTGATCTTCTGTTCACTTTCCAATAACCCCGAACACAATTCGCGCTGAGCCAATAACTATAGGTTTTCGAATCCGAGGAATGCGTATTCACGAGCGCGTGATATTTGAAGTAATTATCAGTTAAAGTTTTGCCGGAACGCTAAAGGCGACATTTCGGTTTTTTGTTTAAATAATTTACTGAACGATTGCGGATAATCAAAACCCAATTGATACGCTATTTCGCTTACTGAAAGTCCGGTGCTTGTCAGTTTTTCTTTAGCATTTTCAATCAATTTGTCGTGAATATGCTGTTGTGCGGTTTGACCGGTGAGTTGTTTTAAACAATCGCTCAAATACTTTGGTGATAAATTAAGTTTAGAAGCGAAATAGTTTACAGTCGGTAAACCGTTTTCCGTTTCCGTAAAATAAGCATTTAGCAAGCTTTCAAATTTGCTTAAAAGTTCACTACTATTTTGTTTTCGTGTAATGAACTGTCTATGATAGTAACGATTGCAGTACGTAAGCAATAAATCAATGTTTGAAATAATTACATCCTGACTAAATTTGTCTATCGGTAAGCTTGTTTCTTTTTCTATCTGTAAAAAAATGGCTTCAATGGACTTTTGTTCTTCATCTGACAATATCAATGCTTCGTTAACAGCATAATGAAAAAAGTCATACGTTTTTGTCTTTTGCGATAAGGGATAACCTCTCAAAAAATCGGGATGTACGGACAGCAACCAACCCGTTTGCGGAATAAAATTGCCTACTTCTAAAATGTTCACTTGCTTCGGAGAAAAGAAAGACATGACCCCCTCGTCAAAATCGTATTGCGTTTGCCCGTATTGCGTTTTGCAAGGGCAATCTTTTTTAAGCGTGATCTGATATAAATCCGAAACTAATTTTGTGCGTTGTTCCACTTCATTTTTTGGGAAATCTTCAAATCGCAGTAAACTAAACAAAGGATGTTTCGGTTTCGCTAAACCCAATAGCTGATGTTGTTGTGCCAATGACCGAATATTTACCGTTGCAACTTCCTGCTTGTTCATAAGTTCAAATTTATGAATTACAATCCCATTTCTTTTCTTTTTCGTTGAGCAAAAACGCTCGTAATAGTAGAGTATGGAATTAAAGACCCTATTTTTGCTAACATTGCATTTTGAAATCCTGAAACATGAAATGTTTTTTTCTTTTTCAATGCTTTTATCATTTCTGCGGCAACTTGTTCAGATGTCTGTGTATACGCACCTTTTACAAGTATTTTTCCCCATTCATTATTGTTGGCGGCAGTATTCATAAAATTGGAACTCGTAAATCCCGGACAAAACAGCATTACATTTACTCCATAAGGTTTGCATTCTTCGGTCAATGCCTGGGTAAATGAACGTACAAACATTTTGGAAGCCGCATAAACACTCATATATGGACTTGGGAAGAAGGAAGCCATAGAACCGACATTTATAATAGTTCCGTTTTTGTTGTTTTTCATTTCGGGCAGGAAAAGATGACAAAGTGCAACCAATGAAGAATTATTTAATTGCAACATTTCTAACTCGGACTGCAAATTGTTGTTTACAAACTCTCCACTTGAACCAATTCCTGCATTATTCACCAGAACGTTTACCGACAAGTTTCTCTTTTTAGCCTCTTCAAAAACATAATATGCGGTTTCGGGTTTGCTCAAATCTGCAACAATGTAACTTGCTGTAATTCCGTTTTGGTTTGATAGTTGTTCGCATTGCTGTTTCAGTTTTTGTTCATTTCGTGCAACCAAAAGCAAATTGTGTTTTTTCTTTGCTAGTCGGTATGCTAATGCTTCACCAATTCCGCTTGTTGCACCTGTAATTAATATAACCTCCATCTTCTTCAAATTTTATGTGGCAAAATTGCGACTGTTTGAAAAGTTAAAAGTGTTCAAATGTCGGCATGTTGTATTCAAATGTCGGGGCGTGTAGCCTTCCCTAGAAATAGGATAGTTATTTATCCAAAAAATGTTATTTTAGAACTTAACTGTTATCATGAAAAAACACATATTCAGTGAGAGGCGGATCAAGGAGGGTGCAGTTTCGGGGATATATCTTGGGAACTGGGCATAGACAAGAGCACATTTTATTACTGGCGTAAAAAATATGGTGGAATGGAGGGGGGACTGAAACGCCTGAAGGAGCTTGAGTAGGAGAGCCAGCGTCTGAAGCAGGTATATATGCCTTCGTCTTTTAAAAGGGTAAGAAGGTAAAGGTAATCTATATGGAAGACGATCTGGCAGCTTTTATAATCAAAAAGATAAGAGGTGGTGACGTGATATTTTTAGTAATTGGCGTGGCCATGCTAATTTATGCGTCGCACTCATCTCTAACGATCGGGCTGTCTTGAAAGTTTGTCCAACAGCCCGTTGGACAAATTGCTAATAAGCTGTTCTGAGGAAAAGTATAGATAAAATTAAATTACCTAGCTATAATCGGTTACTCCCAGAAACTAGATGGGATAGGATGTTCCTCAAGAAACTTTTTAGCTTCTTCATCCTTTCTTCTAAAGAAGGTTGAATTGGAGTATTGAGCCACAGAACCAGTTTGTTTAGCCTCTTTTTTATTCTGCGTCTTCTTTTTGTCTTTATGATCTTCCATATCTTGCATTCCTTAATATAGATAAAGTTAACTGAAATTTCTTTTTCGTGTCGGCTTAAAAAAGCCTTACAAATTTAAACATTAGTCCTAAAAAGATCTTACAGGTAATCTTTCCACGTCCTTAGAATACACGCAGAATGTCCGCAAATCATTCCCCGCCAAAAGCAGATTGTGCCTTTTTCCCTAATCGATTAGCCGCTGTTTGAATATCATCCATTTTGGTTTCACCCTTTTCCAACTCCAATAGTTCCTTTTGCATATTCAACTTGTCAATAAAATTAATTAGCTCAAGCTTATTCTGCTTTGAAGATGCGAGGCGTAACTCTACCAATTGTTCTATAAAAGAAGAAAACGCATCAATCAGCTTTTCCTTTTTTTCTAACTGAATGGCGGTTTTATAGCTACCCTTAATTAAAATCGAATCAAACACAATATTTGAAAGAGTATCAAAGTCCTGTTTTTCAATTTTATTCTTATCCCGTATCTCCTGTATAGCTGTCATATTAAACTTCCTCCATTGTTATGGTAATCCGTGACACTTCCTCCTTGATTTCTAATACTCTAAATGCTCTATTTGGTCTGAATAGTACTTCCTTTTCATCCGGGGGATTGTGTATCCCAAATTTAGCGATTTTTTCAATAGCTTTTCCTGTTTTGGAGAATATTCTGAATAGTGTATTTCCATTGAAAGCCATCGCTATCAACCGAGATTTACTTGTTGACAAAAATGTTGGTTCTGTAATTAGATGGCTTGAAACCAACGCCCGTGCGTATTTCTCAAGCTCGGATTTGCTTAAATTAATGCTTCTGTAAACCACCCCCTCATAATTGGCTAACTTTGATAAACATTTTATTAACAGTTCACCAAATTCGGTGTTTATCCTGCCTTGGCTTTTACGTAAAATTTCGTTAACACCTTCATAACCGTCTTCCGAATACTTATAGATAAATGCTTTCTCATACAACGTTAATTCCAGATGTTCTTCAATACGTCTACTTTTCCGTATTTCGGTTACCTCTTTCGCTAAGTGCTGACGGGCATATTGTTCGGCTCTTCTCAAAACGTTCTGATTTAGTTAAAGGTTTGAATTCTTTTACTTCGCTAATGAGATATGTTCTGCATTTCTGTGTGTTAAGGGGATATTTTTATTTGGGAAAATTATATATCGTTTTAAGGATTACATTATACCTTCTTTTTATAGTAAGGGAGGGCGGATGACAAAAGCTGATTTTAATATTTTGATTACCATCCACGGCAGATGATGTGTTTTTAAATTTTGATCTTTCCAATAAAGTATAACGCATAAAAATGGTGCTTAGGTTTAGTGTCAATAATATTAGCTAAGGTAAGAAATACTGTCTAAATATGTGCTATCAATCTCGTATTTTCACAAATTCATAGTGCTCCTACAGAAAGTTGATCTTCTATTCATTTTCATATAATCCAGAACACAATTCGTGAAAATAGTTTCGTATTCTATATGGTAATCGTAAAATTTGGAGAAAAATCGAATCAATGTACAAGTTAAAAAATATGATTGTGCTCACTTTTTTATTTTTATTTGTGAAATCAAAAAATCTTTTTCTAACTTTCCATAGTCAAACTAAAATATTAAACAAACTAAGCCAAAGTCAGAGAACTAAAGTTAGCTATCAATAGTCGAAGGAATAACCCTTCAATAAGGAAAAAAGCGACCTCGAAATGTTCGGGTAGTAGAGGCTAAGTAACAGCAGAGCCGTTCAAAGAAGATTTTTTATTGTCTTATTTGTTTTTGAAGGCAATAAAGCTTGCTAAAGCAGGTCAAGTCGCGAGGTTATTCACAAGAGATCGAAATTAAAGGAGTTCATGAGCGCGTCGCAATGCTCCTTTGGTTTTGTTTCTTTTGGCGGTCCAAAAGAAAAAGAAAAGGTCAAACTAAAACATTAAACAAGCTGAACCAACGAAATCAAATAGTGAGGGAGCTTTGTGAGTCTGACAACTCGCAACTGGCAACTAACAACTAGAACATAGCAACCAACGGAATAGGAATGCAGCATTTCTATAACCTATAGAATCAGAACAAAAAACAATAATTGAAAATGTAATGGCTTCGTGTGAGACGCGAACAACTAACAACCTAAAAATAGGCTCTGTAGCTACGCGCGCCGGAACCAATAACTAATAACGAGTAACCAATAACTAACAATCAACCAATAACCAAAATGTTCAGAGCACCTTTTTCATTTGAAGGCCGTATCAGAAGGTTAGAATACGGTATCAGCTTTTTGATCTATCTTATCTTCATAATCTTCATCAACATCGTAATAGGTGATGACGAAGACTCTATTTATAACCTTTTGGGATTAGGAGCTGTACCACTTTTGTGGTTTTTGTGGGCACAGGGTGCAAAGAGATGCCATGATCTTGGCAGTAATGGTTGGTATCAAATAGTTCCCTTCTATTTTTTGGTATTGATATTCCGGCAGGGCGAAGAAGGTGAGAACTATTACGGAGACGATCCGCGTGTACCAAAAAGAGAACCGACTTATATCCGGCCAGAAGTTATAGTCAATCAAGACGGATCGAATAATGAAATATAAATTAAAGTAAACTGAAGGAGATGTACATTGGAACAACGAATAACCAATAACGAATAACCAATAACGAATAACCAACAACCAAAACAGGAATACGGGAAACCGTAAAAAAGCGAAAATATTAATATTTAACTATGCCTAAAGTTTAACGAATAAAACAATAAGTCAAACACTAAATCAAACAGCATGGACTTCAAAGACGAAATTCAGCAATTTGCCAAGCGGGTAGATCGCTTGCTGCCACAGATCAAAACCGAGGAAGCTACCAAAACCTCGCTAATTATGCCTTTCTTACGAATACTCGGTTACGATGTATTCGATCCCTTCGAGGTACATCCCGAATTTGTAGCCGATATCGGCATTAAAAAAGGGGAGAAGGTAGATTACGCCATTCTTAAAGACGAGAAACCCGTCATCCTGATCGAGTGTAAACACTATGCCGATGGCTTAGATCCGCACAACTCGCAGCTCTTCCGTTATTTTCATACCACGGAGGCCAAGTTCAGCTTACTCACTAACGGGCTCGAGTACCGTTTCTATACCGATCTGGTAACGCCCAATAAAATGGACGAGAAACCCTTCTTCGAGTTCAAGATTACCGAAATGCGCGATAATGAAATTGCCGAGCTCCGTAAATTCCATAAATCCATATTCGATCTCGAGAGTATCTCCAATACCGCCAGCGATCTCAAATTTTTCAATGAAATCAAGATCTTGATCAATGGCGAAATGTATAATCCAAAAGAAGAATTCGTCCGTTATTTCGCCAAACAAGTTTATCCAGGTTTGGTAACCGCCAAAGTGCTCGATCAGTTTACCGCCCTTACCAAAAGAGTTTTTGGCCAGATCGTGAACGATCAGATCAGCGAGCGCTTGAAGAGCGCCCTGAAGAAAGAAACCGAAACGGCCGAAGAAGCTACACCGGCAACAACAGAGCCCGAATCACTGGTTATTACCACACAAGATGAGATTGATGGTTTCCTGATTGTGAAGTCTATCCTACGCAAGGAAGTAGAAGTGGGCCGTATTTATATGCGCGATACCCAATCTTATTGCGGGGTGCTTTTGGATGATAATAACCGCAAACCCATATGCCGTTTCTATTTCACAGGCAATCGCTTACGGATCGGTTTATTTGATCAGGATAAGAAAGAAACCAAGCATGATATCACACGCTTGGATGATATCTATAACTTCTCGGAAGAAATAGTGCAGAGTCTTGGGTACTATGAGAAGGAGAAGGTGGCTTAGCCGAAAGACCACCAATAATGAAAAATTAATTTATAAAAATATTGAAAATATGGCAAAGACGACCAAGGCTCCGGCAGAAGATTTTTCTTATATAGAGGAAATGCCTAAACCTCGACTAAAGAAATTGATAGTAAAAAACTTTAGGTGTATCGGTGCTACGCCGGTAGAAATAGATTTGAATGATATTGTCGTTTTGGTTGGTGCAAATAATGCTGGCAAAAGCTCTATTCTGAAAGCTTATGAAGTTGTAATGTCTGATGGCTCCAAGAAAGGTGAGTTGACAATTGAAGATTTCCCAAATAACATTGTTAATCCAGAAAAACCGCCACAAATTGAATTACATACTATAGTTTATGACGAACGGGTAGGCCAACAATGGTTAGAAAAGGTTGATGGAGGTTATTTAGTCAAGGAAAGATGGACATGGTTTGATACTGGTAAGCCGGTTCGGAGAGGGTGGAATATGGAATCTGGTAGTTGGGATGATAAGAGCTACCCTTTGGGCCTCCAAATGTAGCAAATAAAAGGAGAACCCGAACCTCATAAAGTTGATGCTTTTTCCGATCCGGAAGAGCAGGCGAAGGAAATAAAAAAACTTTTGATGACAGCAATTTCAGAGAGAGTTAGAAGTTTACAGTCATCGGAAGAGCGAAACGAATTTCATGAGCTTTTAGATCAATCCATTGCCTTGCAAAAAAGAATTATTGAGGAAACAAAGGACCAAATTGAAGTGGCTAACGGCTCATTGACAAACCTTATAAATCAAGTTTTTCCAAACTATGTGGTTAATTTCGAAGCCCAGCCTGAAGGGACGCTGGATTTGGGGTTATTTAAATGGAATTCTCAATTGAAGATGGGACCTCAAGATGGATTTTTAAGTACTGTTGACAAACAAGGAAGTGGTGCAAGAAGGACATTACTGTGGACGGCTCTCAAATATATTGCTGAAACAACACGGAGGAATAAAGACGACAACAGTTTTGAGCGACCATATCTTTTGTTAATAGATGAACCGGAGATTTGTCTTCATCCAAGTGCTATTAGAGAAGCATGTAAAGTGTTGTATGATTTACCCAAAGCTGGTAACTGGCAAGTAATGGTAACAACCCATTCACCAGTTTTTATAGATTTTTCTCGTGATAACACAACCATAGTTAAAGTCGAGCGTAATGAAAAGGGAGACGTAGAAGGTACTACTGTCTTTCGCCCTGACAAGGTGAAATTTGATGATGACGATAGGAGAAATTTGAAACTTCTGAACATCTGCGATCCATATGTCGCAGAGTTCTTCTTTGGGGGTAAAGTTGTAATCGTCGAAGGAGATACTGAGTATACTGCTTTTAACTACATAAGACAAGCAAAACCAGCTAAGTATAAAGATATACATATCGTTAGAGCACGAGGCAAAGCTACTATTGTATCTCTCGTAAAAATCCTGAATCATTTTGGTACTGGTTATTCCGTTTTACACGATAGTGATACGCCAACAATAAAGAGTGGTGCTACAAATCCTGCGTGGACTAATAATTCGAGAATTCTTGAAGCATTAACTATACGACCAAAAGGTTTAAATGTACGATTGCTAGCGTCAATTCCGAATTTTGAAGGGGCGTATTTTGAGAAAGAGCTTACGTCAGAGAAACCATATAATGCGCTCTCTATAATCTCGACAGATTCAGAGAAGTTTGCTACAGTTGAAGCTTTATTTGACTCTTTGCTTGACCATTCTGGCAAGGTGCCCCCAAACTGTGTTGAATGGTCAGATATAGAGGAATTAAAAATGTACGTTATTAAAAAATAATAATCACAGTAGTTTCGAATCAGAAAAACTAGACAATGACCATCTATCCGAATATTTATCGTATTGATAAAAATCACCGCGACCTGAAACAATTAAGAAATAATGAAGCCGTTATGAAGCGGATTATCAAATCTTCATATAAAAAAAATGAATGGAAAGAAAATTCGGATGCTCCGCTGTTGAATAGTTATCAGAAAGATAATTTTATATATCACCTTTACTTATATAATACGGATGAAAAGACATCCGAATGGGCTTCATTTCTACCTTCTTCACTAGCAAAGGACAGCAGGTTTTTACAGAAGAAATTATCTTTAATCTTGTTCGTTGAAACGGAGTTTGAATTGTTTGCGGTCGTTGGTGGAAATGCATTTCGGATGATCATCCCTTTCATAGATCAGTCTTTTGGCTTAAATACCTATGACAGAATTATCGAAATAAATGAGGATGAATTATCATCAATGAGATCTCGTGGCATTACTGGACAAAGGATGGCCGCAAATGAACAATATAGGGAAGATTATCGGATTATTAACTACATGAAATTTGGCAAAGTTCCTCAAGAGCTTCATGTTAAATTGAGTGAAAGTACTTCTAAACTATATTTTCCATTGATTTTGGATAAAGAAAATGAACGATTGCAAATAGCCGTAGGAAGAAGTTTCAAAATAAGAAAATCAGTGACCTTTAACTATCTGCATCAAGTTTTAGAAGATTTGTTAATCGTTTTGTCAATGCCGCAAAAAGAATATTTGAGTTCGTATATAGAAATCAGTGATGAAGATTCTATTCAGAAATTACAAGACGTGCTTCATGAAAAAATATATAATAATATTCGATATGCATTGGGTGAGACTTATGACCCTCGAGACCGATTTGAATTCGACTTTTGTAATCCCAACAACATTGAAAAATTCTATGAGGCTGAAAAATATGTTTTAAAGGAAAAGACGGAAGATTCTCATAGAGTCTTCTCTACAGTCTTTGATCGCTCAGAAATATACCGAACTGTAATCAGGCGAGCCTATGAGCTTCATGGAAATAACGCATTTCAAATTAAAGTGTTTTTAAATGGGGTAAGAGTTCTAGGATATCTTGGAAGTAAGAGTATCTCATCTTCGACTTTTATGTACCACATCAGTGCTGAACTTAATTATGAAAATAAACCTGTATTTCTTATTGATACTAAATGGTATCACCTAAAGGAGGTTTTTATAAGCGACTTAAAAACTCAAACAGAGCGTGTTTTGTGTATTTATAAAGCACCTAAAACTGTGCTGAAATTGCCATGGGACAAAAACTTATTAAAAAGAGAAGGGGATTATAATCTTCAATATGATCCATTTCCTGACTATATAGTGATAGATTCAATTATCTCTGATGGTGTAGAGCTATGTGATATTTTGCATTACGATGATAACAACCTTTATTTAATTCATGTGAAGTATGGGTTTGACTCAAAAATTCGGGAACTGACTAATCAAGTTCTTATTTCTGCAAGAAGGCTTAGTGAAGCGTTAGGAGCAGGTAATATTAGTTTTTTTGATAGACTATATGATATTTTGAAAAAGAAGAACAGAAATGTTAATGGTCTAACAAAGGAAGAATTTGCAGCGCTCTTTTCAAAAAATATAACTTACATATTAGCTGTTACATCTCACTTAAAAGATGATTGCGTAATAGAGGAGAACATAGATAAATTCGAATCCAATATCGCTCGCTTCTCTTTAGTTACTTGCTCCTCTGATATAAGGAACTATTTTGAGATGTTGACGTATCAGATTCATCGGGCTTGACGGCTAAAAATATCGAGAAAGATTTGTGATTCGAAAAACATGAACATTCAAAAAAACTTATCTAGTCTACAGCCGTTCTCATAGTTCATTGGGCACAAATCGTTTAAAAAATAAACTGAGAATTAGTAAAAATTAAATTTTTCACTTATTATTGAATAATTTTTATTTGTTTTATAAAGCCTAAAGAACTCTAAATTTTGCAGGCCTATTTGATTGTTAATAAATATTTGTATTTTACTAAAAAACCGAAATATGAAATTATATCTATTTTTAATTCTAACTCTAACTCTAACATTCGCGTTATCTTGCTCAAAAAAAGCAGATGAAAACTTGGATGGTCAAATGTTAGAGAAAGCGCTGACCGTAGATAGGGCGATTGCTTTACAGAACCTAGGTCAGCTTAATTCGCAAATGACAACTTCTACTAGCACCAAAACGATTGATTTTACCGGTTCCGGTTTAACGGGATGTGTATTCTCTAATGCTAGAACAGTTAGTGTTTCTGGAGTAAATGTCACTGGCATCCATGGGAGGGTGCAAAGTATCTCTCAAGGGAAATGGGAGCTATTTGCCAAGGGCGGCGATGATTTTCATAAAGGTTCTGCTATCTCAGTACAATACCCTTTTAAAAAGGGAAAAAGTTATAAGATTAGAATGCGTGTATCTGCTATTTCTAATGCCCCAGTTTTAGATTTCCAGTTTACAAACACTATTCCAACTCTTGGACCTATTTGTGAAGGATATGAAACGCCTCAAATAACTCTATTACCTAACAATGGGCCAATAATAACGAAAGTACCGCAGAATTCAGTGGCGAGTGATGTAACAGTTGATTTTACACCAACGGCATGCTACGAAAATTTAGTTATAAATGCTAGAGTTGGGCAGTTTTGGAGTTCTAATGGGTCGAATACATTGTCGACAGATAAAATTTATATAGATGAGACCCCGATATTAGCCATTGGCGGACCCATCGATTTAAGTGTAGGCTCTCAGACTGTCTTTAATGTAACCGCGAGTAACTATCCAGTATCAGACTCATTTAATTGGTCTGCTACTGGAGCTCTTGAAATTGTAGGAAGTGTTTCGGGGCCTACTGCCACAATAAAACGGACTGGATTGGCAGGAGGGCTGATAAAAATTTCATTGCCGGGATGTAATGATATCGCAATTAAAAATATACCATCCTTAGCTGATCAGAATGTGACGTTAACTGGTCCTGATGTGATTATTAAAATGTCTGAAGAACCGTCAATCTACACCTTTTCTCTGAGTGGAATTTTGGCAGGGAAAACACCGACTAATATTAATTGGAGTTTTCCATCTGGTTGGATTTTTGAAAATACCGTGGGCAATAGCGCATATGTAAAGGCTTGGTCGAATGCTGTGTCTGGTACAGTTTCCGTTTCATTTCTTATAGACGGTTCACCGGTAACTAAGCAAATGAATGTTACGGTAAGAAACTTCTAGTGTAAAAAATTAGTTTGACTAAAAATTCTCCGTATTAATTGCGGAGAATTTTGTTTCAATGAAACCATAAAGAGTAGTCATCACTAACGAAAAATAACTACTTTCAAACTCCCAATTTCTCGCCTAAAAAGATTTTGTATTCATTTACGCTGACAGCCTGCTAATCTCGAGCTAACGAATTTGGAATGATTGTTTAGTTGATTTGGCCCAAAATTTATTCAGCTCATTACTAGATTACAACAACCAACTATAAATAATCTTTTCCAGTATAAGACAATCTGTAAAGTTTTTTAGGACGAGACAGTACAGATCAACATTTAAACGTTTACATTTTTTGTCAAGAGAATAAAAGCTCCAATATTCGTCGATTCCCGAATATGCACCTTGGGTATACACCACTTCATTTTTATACTCCTCAAATCGCAGAAGTCAATCTTGGGATACCCATTATAATACGTAAGCGATTTATGAAGGCGATGCCCGCATCCACTACCTAAAAAAGATATTAACAAAGTTATGGCCATGGGTAATCTTTGAAAGTGAAGGCCGTCTTTTTTTGATGCTATTCATAATATGCTGATGAAATATATCATTGTGGAAGACCAAACGAAAACCAAATTATGTGTTTTGCTCGTTTTCTTTATACCTTTCAATAATCAACCATTTTACCGCATGTTCACTCGAAAATCTTAATTTCTCGGATTTACAATCAGGGCAGCACCAAACTTGATATCGATGCGGGTTCCGAAGTTGATATTTAGTTTTCAGAATAGGTTTAACCAACTTAGAACAGGAAATACAATAGCTGTAATTCCTCTCTTCTAACGGTATGTTTAATCTTTTCATTTCGAGGAAAATCTTAAATTCCTCCAGAATAAATTCACGATAATTTTGTACAGCTAGTCCAGGATTAAATAGAACCGACTCACCATAATGAAGGAGGTCTAAATCTTCATCGATTTCATAAAAAGCAATGTATCTAAGATCATATTCTGTAGCGAAAACAATTTTTGTCATCTGTTTTAATGCGAAGTCAATTTCAATTATGCCGCTAACCGTTTTCTTCGCTATTAGTGTCGCGTAATTTGCGATGAGTGTTTCTTCAGATTGACCTAACGGCAGGTTAAGATCAGCTAATGATTTTTGAAAATACTTCTCCCGCTCGTCCGTCGCTTCATAATCTAAACCAGCTAGAATGAAAAGGTTTTCACTTTCTTGGCCATAATGGAGCATTTTTACCGCCCATGCGACTAATGCTTTACTGTCGAAATCTGATAGAGCTCTTTCAGCTAATACTTCAAGTGTAATTTCTTCTATAGACATGTTTCTTTTTCAAAGAGAGGTTGATCTAGGATAACATTGAAACTACTCTTAATGTCAAGTCCAGTTCTCAATTTTTCCGTTGTCTTCAACCCAAATTTCAAGGTAAATATCTTCTGCTATCGGCTTTCCTTTATCTTTGATGATATCAAACTTTAAGGGTTTCAACAATTCGTATATATTTTTTATACAAAAGTCCAATTCCTTTACCTCATACTGCTGAGCTATTTCTTCGTCCGAATTAGCCATCCTAACTTTTGAAATATTACCATTTTCATCGATTGTTATAATATATTTGGCAGAACAATCAAATTTGTTGCTGTTTTTCCACTTCGCTTTTTTTAATTTCCGAAATAAGGTATTCGTAATTTTATTTTGTCTCTTCTGTTTATTGATTTTGGATCGTCAACATAATTTTCAACATCCTTGATTGTATCAACTATTCCGTTTTTTATTGAAATTACTTTTTCTTGTTCGAAGATTCTGTAGAAAACACCGTCATCTCTCAAAACTTTATTTTTCAAAGGAAAACTTATATCGCCGACAAACCAATCTACATATACTTTTTCATTAATGAGATTCTTGCCAAAAATCGCTTTCATTTTTTTCTGCGATCCACTTTTATCAACCCTTCCATTTCTAAGATCACCACAATTGAGGATATTAGTTAGGAAAAGGCTGTCATTTTGAATTTTATAAATAGCTTGATAACCTCTCCAACAATTAAACGATGCTCCGGCTCTAAATGTCAACCCAAATAACTTTTCTTTCGCTGTCGTATCTTGTTTTTGCAGGTATTGTTCAAGTATAAGATTGTAGGTAGCAATAGTATCTTTTTTATATATGATATAGTCAGGTAATTGTGGACTGGCGAAAAGTTCCGAAAATCCAAAAATTAGTGTATATAAAACTAGGTTTTTTAAGATAGTTTTCATGAGTTAAATGAGCTAGTGGCTATTCCTCTATATCCTCAAATATCAATTTATTCTCTGTTTTATCAATCGATATTCTTCTAAAGCTACTAAAAAGTTAGTATGTGTCAAGTGTAGATTCTTTTCCGCAGATAAAGTCAATTCTCGTGGCAGTATAGCAAGAAGTTTATGTCCAAATATATTGAGGTACTACTTTAAAGAGTTTTCGATAGCTTCGATCAGTGCAACATTGCCGAGGGTTTCTAACTTTGCATCGGCGATCGAATAACGCTGGGCAAAAATATATCCAAACTGTTCGGTTTTGTCATAAGCTTTTACCAAGATTGCATCATATTTTTTCTTTGCTATTGTTACGTAACCGTCGTAAACTATCAGCGCGAAGTCTGGTGTATAGGGTAAAGAACTAAGTTGTTCTTCAGCCACACGTATACTGTCCTCATATTTGTCGGTAGCAAATCGTTTTAAGCTGGTATCGCCATCCTTACTGATTATTAAAAATGGCACCAATAATTCATCGTCATCTTTGATAGAATCAATTCCGTGGTCGATACTTAGGAATATAAAATCTAAAAAATCCGTGTTTAAGTCATTAATGTTTACCATTTACAGTTTTTTATTATTTAGCTATCGATTGCATTGACCTTTTTGATATCTCATATCATTAAGGTGGTCACTGTATCATGATATGTGTCTGATTGTAATTTATCCTATTTATAGTAGTAATACCAGTTACTTTGGTAATTTTTATCAAAATTTTCCTTGCTATCCAAGAAGATGTTGAAGTTGTCGCGTTTAAAGTAGCCAAACTCATCATAAGGCTTTAAAAGTTTAAAGTATTCGTCCGCCCATATTTTTCTTGTTTCACTATGCTCGTATTGTTGGACTTGTTGTTCGGTAAATAGAAAAAATGTCACGTAAGAATCAACACGAGATATTTCCCATAAATCCAAATTATTTAACTTTGTTTTCAAACCAGCTATTTGGTTACTATTTATCTTGTTGCCTGCCTCGGCTTTGGCTATAGGTTCAAAGGCGCTATAGATAACCCAAACATCATCGGTTTTGTATTTTGATATTCTTTTCTTTTGAAAGAAATTTAATATACGTTTATCTAACGCTGGCTGTTCGTTCTTTACAAGTTCAGTAAATTTATCTGCAATCACTTTCTGTTTTTCAGCGTTGTAGCCGAGGGTTTGGTTTTGATTACTAAAAATAGCCTTACTACGCGCAAATTCAAAACAGAGGTTTAATCTTGGCCTATTTTCTTTACCAAAGGTGTCATAGATGATATTAACTGGGGACACGCCAAATGTTTGGTATATAAAATCGGCCAGTTCTATAAAATCACTATTCATAACAGCCTTACCCTGCATAATTAACTTGGTAGCTTTATAATCCTTATCAGACGGTAAAATCATATCTCACAATCTTTCCATTAGCATTTTCTTCAAAGCGCATAGCCAAGAATAACTCATATAATGTTGTTATTTCCTCCCAAGTTGCTAGTGCGACTCTAAATTCCTCGTCACCTATAGCGGCGATTACACTCCGATCCTTTGAAGCTTCCAATATATATTCGCTATTCCTCACTATCGCTACCCAAAAAGCGCCGTGTTCATTATCCACTTCTTGGAATTGAGCAATAGCATTTTTTACATCAATAATATTAACAGGGTGTTCTATAGTATCTCCCCAAGCTGTTTGTAGATAGGTTAAGTATGACATAGAAGCAAATTGTTTTATAAAGATAATACAAAATCGATCTTATTTAATTAGGTGTCCATGCCAATTTTTTTCATTCCGCTATCGGCTTCCACTTACCTTTTTAAAAAATACATTGTTGAATTTCGGTGAATAAAATACCAGATAATAACTCCAGATGCTCCGATAGGTAGTCGGGTTTCCTGATAGGATATGATGCGTGGGTTGATCCAGTTCTATTATCTTGTTATCCTGTTAAGTATCACCAGTAATGAGAATATCCCTAACAAGCCAAGCAAAACCGATCCCGATGCCAAACCGAAAGCTTTCTTTCTCGTAAAGATCCAAGCGAGCAAAAGAATGCCCATCAGCAGGATAAGAATAAATGCAAAAAACAGGTTGAGGCCGAATCCCATGGTTGATTTTAGTTCTCTATCTTTATGAGTTAAATGTGCTAATAGCTATTCCTCTATATCCTCAAATATCAATTTATTTTCTGTTTTATCAATCGATATTCTCCTGAATGTTGGTGTATATCCAGAATCAGCTGCTTGAAAATACTACAAGCTCCCCACGTTGGCAAAACCATTTTTCTGTTGTTAAAATACACAGACGTTCAACTTTGACTAAAAACCGCTCTTTCGCAGAACTACTTGTCAATGGCAGCTTTATATCAATTTTTGTTTTTTAAATAATTACTGGCGTTAGAATTGTCAGGGTTAAGTTCAAGGGATTTTTTATAATTTATAATGGCTTCTTCCCGATATCCCAATGTTGCTAATAGCTCCCCATAACTGTCATATACATTCCAGCTATTGGGAAATAGGGTAGTATTTAGTTTGAAAATTTGTAAAGCTTCCTTTTTCTGGTTATGTTTTAAAAGTTGATAGCCCCAAGAATTTATTTCGTCTTCTGCCAATATGAAATTTTTGTTTTGTTTCGCTACCTTTTTATAAGTTTTATTGACGTTTTTGAAATCATTTTTTAAGAGTTCTTGACGTAATAATTTTAAGTTTTTACTCAATCCAAATCCATTTTCGCGTTTCATATCCGGAATATAGAAGCCCGCTATCTCGTCAATAAACCATTCAGGATTTGAACCTTGTAGATTTGTTAAAACAACGATGGATAAATCGTCTTGAGGATATACGAATAATGCGGACCGCATTCCGCCAACAGGAGCTACTGCGGGATGTTCTTCTCTCACTACCGTTGGCCATCCCAAAGCATAGCCATTCGTTAACTTATTAAAGCCTCCTATGTCTCCGCTGTTCAATCTTGTGGTGGTAAACATTTGATCGATACTTGCTTGACTCAGCAGCTTTCCATTTTGCAATGCGATAAGCCATTTACTTAAATCTTCTGCAGTAGAGATAATACCTGTAGCAGTTCTAAAAAATAAAGGGAAAGTGGCATACGAGTTATGCAGTTTCCCATCATTTATCCATTTTCCACTGTCATTATAAATAGTCGAATATGAGTTTGAATTATTTGGGATAATGTCATTGGAATCTCCAAATCGCGTGGATTTCATCATACAAGGCTTAAATTGATTTTCCGCAATAAACTGAGTAAAATGTTGTCCACTTACTTTATTAAGTATCCTCCCCAAAATATAATAGCCTGTTTGATTGTAACTGAATCTTTCTCCGGGAGAGAATTCCATTGGCAGCTTTTTCACCAGTTCCCAGTTTCCGTTTTCTGTACCGTCACCCAACACTTGCTCTTTTTCGTCTATATTGTTTGGAAGTCCTGAAGTGTTACTCAATAACTGTTCAATCTTTATTGACTTCCATTCGTTGGGAATATCGGAAATATAAAGGGAAAGGGGATCTTTCACACTTAGTTTTCCCCGTTCCTGTAATTGCATAATTGCTACGCCAACAAACGCTTTAGTCATAGAATTAATGGAGAAGGTGGTCTTAGAATCTGTAGTAACCTGATGTTCTAAATTTGCAAAGCCATAGCTGCCCGACTTTTCTAATTTTCCATTTTTCACAACGGATAACTGAAGTCCGGGGATTTTGAGTCGTTCCATTTTTTCTTTGATAAATGTATCAATGCTATCTGAGACAGTTTGAGCTTTTATTGGGAGTGAAAAAGCCAATATAAATGAGAACAAAATAGTTTTTATTGGATCCAATAATTCTTTCATTAGATTCTTTTATTAGGAGAAGATAACTGTTGTGTTTATGAAACTAATATACAAGAATTTGCACTAATCCGTCAAACACGTATTGCTGCTGTCATGCTAAATTTTTATTCGTATTAACGTTCTATCTCTTCGATGTAACGTTGTATTAACAGTGGAAAACCTTTCTCTAGCCAAAAATCACAACTCACAAATCCGCCGGACATACCACCTTTGTTATACCGTTCAATAAAGATGGTCCTACCTTTTTCCGGTCTTTCGCCTGTCAACTGTCTGAAAAATTTATAAAGTAATTTTTCAAATTCACGAGAACTGACAGGTAAATTAATCTTTTCAAATGAAATTTTCATTTCATCCCAAAGAAATGGGTCACCACGTAGTCCCCATTGCATAGGTAATTCATTAAAATATTTGGCTGCGGTTTCTTTTTTCATTCCGATGTCTAACTTCGAATGACGTCAAATTAGTTATGAAACAGTATCTTCTCAACCTGCTGAGTCAGCTGAAAAATATCCACTGAACCTAAATTGCTTAAGATGATGACAGTATATCCTTGGTCGGGATAGTATTCATTCATTGCTTGCCACCCCGAACTATTACCTGGATGGCCGATACTGGTAAACGCTCCCTTATCCGTTATAATCCATACATAACCAAAATGCGCATTATCCCACTGTGGAGTGTATGGAGCTGTCATCAGCTTTAGATACTTTTCATTCAATATCTTGCCTGTAAAAACAGCGCGATCAAATTTGTATAGATCAGAAATACTGCTCCATGCACCACCTGCCGATAAAGGTATAGAGCCATTGTCATAATCATAAGGTTTTCTTTTGATATGAGTTGAGTCTTTGCTATAACCGATCGCGTATTGCCGTTGCGTTTCATCTAATGTCCAATAGGGCGTAAAAGAGGTGTTCTTTAATTTAAGGGGCTTAATAATTAAAGTCTGTATGTAATCCTGGAAATCCATACCCGTAATTTTCTCTATTAAGGCTCCAAGCACAATAAGGTCGCCTGTTGAGTATATGCAACTGTCTCCCGGGTTATAAACTAATGGCATCGATTTCATGAAAGGGAGCATATCGGTACAGTTTTTAATATTTCGATAGCTGAAGCCTTTTGCTTTATAAAAATCATCAAAACCGGCCGAATGTGTCAGTATCTGATGAATGGTGATCACATCACCTTTAGGCAAACCTTTTATGTATGTGCCAATCGTATCATTGAAATTGATCCTTCCCTGCTGTGCCAAATAGGTGATCGCTGTTCCAGTGAATACTTTAGACGCAGAGGAAAGATCGAATCTGGTGTTTGCCGTGTTTTTTATCTTTTTTTCTCGATCCGCATACCCATAACCTTTTTGCAGCAATGTCTTAGTGCTATCGGCAATTAAAACGGCGCCTGAAAATTCATTTTTTTCAGTTAATTCTGTAAAAAGGCTATCTATCCTATGAATTGCTTTTAGCTGGGCATATGAATATGAGACAGATGCTAAAAGTAAGATTAAGTATGTTAAAAGTATTTTCATTATGACAGTTATTTCTACAGAAAACGATGATTGGTCAACAACTTGTTGACTAATTCAATGAGGCTTTTTGATAAACAAACCGACTCCGATCTTCCTTTCGTTCTAAAACTGGTTCTTTATTTTGTTTCCTGCACAAAATAGCTAAACTAGTTTGAATGTCTTTTGCGGTAAAGGCCGCCCCTAAATTTTCTTGCAACAAGAGGTAGATCGTCAAAGCAAATTTTAGCTCGTCGAAATACCCTTCCTTTATTAACTTCAATAGATAGTTGGTTACAGCCTCATTTTCTTTACTCCGTTCTCCTTTTGTCTCCTTCTTTTTCCAAATAAAATCCCTGGTTGATTTATCTTTATACTCAACCGTAAATCGATAGGTGATGGTTTTGTATTGCTCGGTGTCGTGGATCTTTTTGCTTCCTGTGATGGAAACTTGCTCGTCAGGTTGGATATTATTCGGAATAATCTCGCGGATAGTAGAGTCCAATATAGCCGGGAGTAAATCCAGCTGTTCGGTTTTAAATTTGTTTTTATCGGTGGGATCCAAAAGATCAAAGAAATAAGCGTCTTTCTTCCCTAGCAAAAATGAAACTTCAGAAGGAGTAAGCCCAATTTCTGTACTTCTTTCAAAAACAAAACGCGCTATCTCGAAATCCATGCGAGACATAATTACTAAGCTACACCCACCATTCCTTTGCTTTGGATTGTTTTCTGTTTTTGCCACGGCTTGATAAAAGAGATTAAGGTTACCCAAACATAACAATTTAGTGTCAACCAAAAAAGGACACCTGTAAAATGTGCTAGCTAAATTGACTTAAGGATTTGGCAAATCATTATATGTGGCAGCTAGCATGGATACCAGTTGTCGTTCTTTGATGTTCGGATCAACACCACATTTCTGATTTATAAGTAGATACCCACTTACTTCTTCGTATTCGAAATGTTGGAATAGACCGGTACCGATTTTCTTAGATACAAACTCCCGATAGATTTTAAAGCGTTGGGTGTTAGAATATCCCTCCATCTTCCTTGAATTTTTATCGTAGGTGCGCGAGCCTACAAAACCAAATGAAGCCGTAGGATATTCTCCAAGTAATAAAGGAACACATTTCAGGCAGGTGACCAGCAAATTACCAACATCACCTCTGTTAGTAATAAGGTAATATTTGAAATCACTCTTTCGGTGCATTTTTGCATAAAACTTAATGGCAAAAAAATCACCTTCATGATAATCCGCAGTAAGTACATATTGCAGATCGGTTACAGGAGAACAAAATTTGTATAAGAATGAAAAAAGATGGGCTGAACCATCTTTAATTCTTCTTTTCTGTATGAATTGTAACTCGTAGCCCGGATAGTCAAATATCAAGGTATTAATAGTTTAGGTTTTTCTTGGCTGTTTTGCTTAGACGTTTCTTTTACATGGACGACCTTCCCCTCGATTTCACAAGCGTTTAATCGTACGGGCTTTACATCCTTAAGTGGAGTCCAATTCAATCGATCTCCTTTTGCTCTTAATTTTGCTGAAACAAGTTGCATGGCCATATTATTCTGTTAACATACAAATATAAGAATTTTTCTCGTAAAGAGTTAAGCCTTAGTATACACCGATGATTTATTCTCCAACAATCCATTCGCTGCTAGTTTGTTGAGTGTTCTCACCATGATTTTCTCCTCAGCTTTACCTTCAATAAAAAGATGTTTTGCTGTATCAGTTATAGTTTTGTCGCTATCGAAAAAACCATGATCAATCATCCCCTTAAGAACAAGTTGCATATCAGTTTCATTGCTCAAGCTCAATACTGCTTTTTCTACTAAAGTGCCATCACTTTTTTGATCGGCTTCATCAGGAGGAAGGAGGTCGTGTATCTGCCAGTCTAATGATTTAGCAAGCGTAGGATAATCATGTGTATTATACTGACCAGGTAAATCGCTGTTCTCTATGTTGATTACAAAGTTTTGGCTTTTACCTAATAATTGAGAAAGGTGGTAAGCTGATATGCCTAAGACTAATCGGCGATACTTTACTCGGTTGATAACGTAAGCTGAAAGAGGCGTAATTTCGATCATAAACGATATTACCTAAGTCAGCTGACGATTCAGCTAAACAAATAACATAGTAAAATTTGCATTTTTGTAATTATCTACTTATTTTAGCAATCGAAATAGCTAGTAAAGTATTGACTATCTATTGATTTAATTAGCATTAGACGCTGAGTCTTGCTGCTGAAAACGTAGGAAATTTTCAACGGAGCAGGTTCAGGAGTCAAATGCCCGATCTCTTATCTTTGCGTAGAGAGACGGGCAGGCTCTTGTTTTCTCCAACGGCTTCCTACGGCCTTCAGCAGGGAATAAGGTAAGCCCCCGTCTCTTTCTGAATCGGTTCGCTACCTTTTTCATATACTTCGTCGTTTAATGTCTATAAACTTTAAATGATGAATACAAAACCTAAACATCAAAAGAAATTAAATTCCCTTTTCCGAAGGATAGGAGGAAGCGTTGTTTCCAAGAATGGGTTGACGATTTTTGATCTCCTATTTGCTCGCAAGCCCAAAACCCTATTTAGCAGGTTGATCTTGAATTTTTCAAGCCAAAGAGCTTGATTTATTAATGTACTGATTCTTTTCAACCAAATCTAAAAATGAACGATAAAAACGTAATGGGAGGGCTTTGCCCAGTCGGCAGGCCGTCGGCTATCAGTTGTCAGCCATCGGCTAAAGATACCTCCCAAAAGAAAAAAGTATTTAAAGATCAAAAAGGGGCCCTAAATAGGCTGGCCTCCAATATAGATAATAAATCGATACAATTTGTCGGGTCCCCCGTCTGTCCCCCTCTTGAAGATGGCTTCGGTGGTTCGATTAATATTGGTCGGAAATCAATGGGCACTCGTGGCGAGCTCCATGGGGGAATTCCCCATCGAGTGCACCTTCAGTTTCGCTCAAGTTGGCAAGTAGGGGAGAGGACAGGGAGAAGTGAGGTTGGCCGTGCAAAGGTTATCCAGCGCGCCCTTAAACCCTACACCATATACCTTACAGCCTTAAACGTCTTGTTCTGTGTTTGTTTGGCACACGCCCGGCAGTCCTCCTCCCCGGAGGCTGCCAACGGCGTGGCTTTTACAGAAAATTTCGCGATTGATACGGCCAAAAATCAGGCACTTGATATTGTTTCCCTAGGTTTACATGTTGGTGATGCGCTGCCAGTATCTATTTGGACGGAGGAATTGCATACTTATCCTGTAGGAAGCACAAAACTTGAAAAATATAAAGGACAGTGGCTTATTTTAGACTTTTGGGCAACATGGTGTTCTCCTTGCATTGCTATGTTACCTCAACTCAATCAGCTTCAAGAAGACTTTAAGGGCGAAGTTCAATTTATCTCCGTTACCTATCAGAATACCGCTACTGTTAAACCTGTTCTACAAAGGCAGAAGACTACTATAATTGAAAAGGTAGTGAATGATAGCTCATTGCATAGATTGTTTCCGCATCAGGTATTGCCTCATTTCGTATGGATTGATCCCGAAGGCCAGGTAGCGGCTATTACTGGTATGGAGGCATTGAATGAAGAATCACTAAGGGATGCACTAAAGGGAAATCTGGTTGTCAAAGCTAAAAAGGATTATTCCCTTGCCTACGAAAGGGACAAACCGCTCCTGATAAACGGTAACGGAGGGGGCGGGAATGAACTATTGTACCACAGTATGATCAGTGGTTATATCGAAGGGCTGGATGCGGGGTCATCCGTGCAACTGGCCAAAGGGCCGCAAACGAAGATTACGGTACGGAATGGTTCGTTGCGTAAGTTGTTTTCGCTGGCTTATGGTGAAGGAAAAGTGTTCTTTGGGAGCAATCGCTTGCAATTGGATGTCAGCGACTCTTCTAAAGTTTTCAGTTCCGCGACAGGCGCTGCTTATTTAGATTGGGCCCGTAAAAATACGTTCTGTTACGAGCTGCTGTTGCCCGTGGAGCGTACTGAAAAGTGTTTTGATATCTTTCAGCGAGATCTCTCATTGATGTTCCCGCAATATAGTGTCGAAGTAGAAAACAGAAATAAAGCCTGTCTGGTACTTATCGACCTTCAGGCAACACGAAGACAGCATACCGTTAGAGGAACCCCGTCAATGAAAGTTGCGGATGATACGGGCAATTTGCAAGTCCGTAACATGCTTCCTGAACATATTGTATATAACCTGAATATTTTCTATATGCAGAAATCTCCGTATCCGATAATAGACGATACGGCTTGTGGTTTCGCGGTCGATATGGACTTCGGTAACAACTTATCGGATTTAGCAGCTATTAACAAATCGCTCGAAAAGTCGGGCTTTAAATTCGTGAAGAAAAATGTTTCCATCCCGGTATTAACTATAAAAGATTCCATTTAAATATGTTGCGATATATACTTTTAATGAGCCTTTCAATGATTTGGCTCGAACTTGTTGCACAAACTGGGTTGAAAGGAAAGGTTGTTAACGCCACTTCATTAAAACCTCTCGGAGGTGCCACGATATTGAATGCCAAAAGCCGCAA
The DNA here is from genome assembly GCF_030372825.1 of Olivibacter sp. 47. NCBI lineage: Bacteria > Pseudomonadati > Bacteroidota > Sphingobacteriia > Sphingobacteriales > Sphingobacteriaceae > Olivibacter > Olivibacter sp. 47. Next base: position 504,647 of record NZ_JAUCNR010000001.1, on the reverse strand, counting down.
AGCTACAGTAACTGACGTTAACGGCTTGTTTCGCCTTAAATTCGATGCCGAAGTACAGTTGGAAATTAGCTGTATCGGTTACGAAAGGCAATACCTGACCATTAATGAAGCAATTGACACCTTACTGATAATTGAGATGTTTCCTGCAGTAGGGGCTTTGGACGAGGTCGTCGTGTCAACGGGATATCAACAACTGTCCCGTGAGCGAGCTACCGGTTCTTTTGTACAGATTGATAGCACACTTCTGAATAGACGCGTGAGTTCGGATATTTTGAGTAGGCTAGCAGATGTAACCCCAGGCCTGGTCTTTAACAAAGGGAGAGGAGCGGGTGCTAACGATATCACAATAAGGGGGCAGAGTACGCTGTCTGCGAACAACCAACCACTGATTGTAATCGACAACTTCCCTTATGAAGGTGATATCAATACTGTTAATCCGAACGATATAGCAAGTGTCACGGTTTTGAAGGATGCAGCGGCGGCATCTATATGGGGAGCAAGAGCAGGGAATGGCGTTATCGTTATAACAACAAAAAAGGGGGAAAGAAGAACACAAAATAAGGTAACTGTAAATAGTAACCTTACGTTTGCTCAACGTCCTAACATTCACTACCAGCCAATGATGTCTTCAGCTGATTTTATTGAAAATGAAAGAAAGCTTTTTAATGAAGGGTTCTATACGAGAGCCGAGACTTCGGTGAATAAGTACCCTTTAACACCGGTTGTCGAGGCATTGGTCGCTCACAGGGATGGTTATCTTTCAGAAAGTGAACTGGATACACAAATTGCGCTTTTCAAAATGAATGATGTCAGAAATGACATTGAGCAATACTTATACCGTAGGAGCCTGGGTCAGCAGTATTTTGTCAATGCTGAAGGAGGTGGAAGTGATTATACCTATTACTTTTCAGCTGGGCACGATCGAAAGTTGGCTGATCTTGTCGGAAATGAAAATCAGCGTACAACAGCCAACCTGAAATTTAACCGAAGCTTTTTGGATGCACGTCTTCAGTTGACGACAGATGTATATTATGCAGAAGGGAATGTCAAAAATAATGGTCTGGGCAATATCACGTACATCGGGCCGGTCGGTACGCCGACTGCTATTTTTCCGTATGCACAGTTGGTTGATGAAAAGGGATTACCGCGGGCGATAATCAAAGATTACCGGACTTCTTTTGTAGATAGAGCATTTGAAGAAGGTTTACTGAACTGGGAATATAAGCCCCTGGATGAAATTTATAACAGCGATCGTTCGCAAAAGCAAATAGATTATCGGTTGAACGTAGGGCTTACTTATCGTTTGATCGACGGATTGGATATCGATGCCCGGTATCAACGCAATAGAATCATTACGGATATCTTCAACCTCAACGGTGAAGAATCTTACTATACCAGAAACCTGATCAATCAGTTCTCGAATATACAGGCAGATGGTTCGGTTGAAAGGCCGATACCTCTGGGAGGTATCCTGGATATAGGGAAACAGTCTGTAAACACCAACTATCTTCGCGGACAACTGAACTTTAACCGTCATTTTGGTAAACCACATGCCATATCAGCGCTGGTAGGATATGAGCTTCAATCAAGAAATACATCGATTAATAATAATCGCTTATATGGTTACGATACGCAGCATATTATCAATAAACCAGTGGATTATGTTTCTACTTTTCGTTCCTATGTAAACCCCGCTTCCACAACTAATCGTATTCCTTTTGCAGATAACGGGAGAGAACTGGTCGATCGATTTGTGTCATGGTATGCAAATGCGGCTTATACCTTTCAGGAGAAATATACCGTTTCCGGTAGTGCGCGGTTTGATCGGAGTAATCTTTTTGGCGTAAAAACAAATCAACAGGGCGTGCCGTTATGGTCAGCAGGACTGGGATGGCAAATTGATCGAGAGGATTTTTATCGGATTGATTGGATACCGCGATTGAAACTTCGCTCAACAATTGGGTACAACGGAAACGTCGATCGGTCAACATCTGCTTATACGATTGCTTCTTACAGTAATTACGATGCGATAACGCGTCAGCCTTTTGCTGAGATAGTTTTTCCTCCAAACCCTGAATTGCGCTGGGAACGAATACGACAGCTCAACCTGGCAATTGATTTTACAACAAAAAACAATGTAGTTAGCGGTACGGTGGAATATTATCGGAAGTGGGGGCAGGATCTGATCGGACGAACATCATTCCCTCCTTCTAGCGGAGTTAAGATCTTCACGGGCAATAATGCCAGTACATTTGGCAGTGGTCTTGATATAAATATACAAACCAAGAATATTGACCGCACATTCAAATGGTTCACCAATTTCTTTTATAGCGCAATACATGAAGAGGTGACCTCTTTCAAATATAAAGCTTTGGCTACAAGTTATATTGCCAATTCGGATGCTGGTGGTTATCCGGTAGAAGGGCGGCCACTTTATGCCCTTTATGCTTTCAGATGGGGTGGGTTGGACCCCGAAACGGGTGACCCGCTAGGCTATCTGGATGGTGAATTGAGTAAAGATTACGCGGCTATTATCGGTGCCACGACAGTGGAGAACCTGAATTACATCGGGCCGTCAAGACCTACTTCTTTCGGCGCCATAAGGAATACGTTCAATTATGGCTGTTTTTCCCTTTCCTTTAATGTGAGCTATCGCCTTGGTTATTACTTTCGCCGTAATTCGGTATCCTATGGCGCCGTATTGAACGGAATGGTAAGCCATGGTGATTATGCCCTTCGCTGGCAGAAACCCGGTGATGAGGCATTCACACAAGTTCCGTCCATGCCCGCTATAAATAATGGAAACAGGCAGAGCCTATATTCCAGTTCTGACTACTTGATTGAACCGGGTGACCATATAAGATTGCAGGATATTAATTTGACCTATACCATGCAAAATCTTAAAGTCGGTGGCTTTGCTTTCAATACGCTGCAAGCTTACCTCTACGTGGATAATGTTGGATTGCTGTGGAAGCGGACGAATATAGACCTTGATCCAGATTACGCCGTTTCCAATTATCCGCCTGCGCGGACGTTGGCCTTTGGTTTTAAATTTACCTTTTAAATCGCTTATGAAAATAATCTTATCAATATTTCTCATCTCATTATCGGTATTATTGGCTTCTTGTCAAAAGGAGTTTTTAAAGGAAAGACCGGACAAAGCACTGCTAGTTCCGAGTACGCTTGATGATTTCGAGGCTATACTTGATAATAGCTACCGAGTAATGAATGTATCGCCTTATTTAATGATAAGCTCGGCCGATAATTTTTATACAACAGATCAAGGCCTACAAGCCTATACTATATTTTCGCGCAATGCTTATTTATGGGAAAAGGATGTTTTTCAGAATCTGTCTGCAGTGGATTGGGATATGCCTTATCAGCAGGTTTTTTACGCCAACGTGGTATTAGATGGCTTGAAAGATTTAAGTGTTGGTGAAGAACAGGCCGAGCGATATCGTCTCATCGAAGCGAGGGCTCTTTTTTATCGCAGTATAGCATTCTATTGGTTGGTGCAGCAATTTGCACCGCCTTATAACACAGCCAATTTGGAGATGCCAGGAATCCCGTTAAAACTAAGTAGTAATGTGACAGAACGGGTGTTCAGGGCGCCAATAAAAGATGTTTATGCACAGATTATCCATGATTTGGAATATTGTCTTTTATCGCTCCCCGATAAGGTGTCTTTAAAGACAAGACCCAGTAAGGCAGCAGCTTTGGCATTATTGGCAAGAATAAATTTGATAATGGGAAAGTATCGGGAAGTGGAACATTATAGCTTGGAAACACTAAAAATAACAGATGAGCTGCTTGATTTCAATACGTTGAATGCTTCACTGGCAGCACCTTTGCCGATGGCACTCCCTACGGTAGGACAAGAAGGGAATAAAGAAGTCATATTCTACAGCTTTCCCAACTCTTATTCAGATATTATTTCTTCAGTTACAAAGCTTGATACCAATCTGGTTGCTTCTTTTGCCGTGAATGATTTGCGAAAGAAAATATTCGTTAATGAACAGGGAAACTTTAAAGGTTCCTATTCTGGGAGTTTATTGCCCTTTACGGGAATAGCGGTTGATGAGGTTTATTTGATGTTGTCAGAGAGTAAGGTTTACAATGGCGATATACACGGAGCATTGCAAACAATTAACGTTTTTCGGTCAAAACGATACGCAAATGACAGTTTTAAGGCCTTACCGTTGATGGGGCCTGATGAATTATTGCATGTCATTTTGGGTGAACGCCGGAAAGAGCTACTTGGCCGAAGCGTAAGATGGGTTGATTTACGACGGTTAAATCAGCAAAGTGACCGGGCGATTACGCTACGTCGCATGGTCAATGGACAGATAATTGCCCTCTTACCGAATAGTGCGCGGTATACGTTTCCAATTCCTTCGAATGAGTTGGAGGCAAATAAGATTGAACAAAATATAAGGTAGAACAGTTTATTAAACAGAGGGCTGCTATGGCCCTCTGTTTTTACAGAAAGTTATGTACTAGTTGTTTTCTTGGTACATCCCTTCCTTTTCATCAAGGATCTGCCCGGTTGCAGGGTCTTGGAAAGCAGTACAGACGTTATCGGCATTATCGCAACGATATGTGCCTGGCTGTCCGATCGGTCCTTCAGAACGGGTTAAGGGCTGCCAATCAGGAGCCCCCGATCCGCTTGTGTTTGCGTTATACACGTTGTGTGCTTGTCGCACACTTGGTGTCGCAAATGCGAAACTGAAGGTCGCAATCATTGCTACTGCACCCAGCTTACCTAGGCTTTTTGCTAGCGTATTCATAGCTTCACGTTTTATGTTATACCAAATCTGGATATAACGGGTTAAACAATGGCTTTCGGAATACTGGAGCCTTTATTCCCAAAAGCGTTAATTACTCCTTTTTTATATCGGTCGGGTAGGCTCAAACCCAACCATTTCTTATCCTCAAATGTTGCCTTTTAACTCCTTTCTTTTTCTGTAAAAACACCTGGCTAAGTCACTAAAACTAAATGTTTAGTTTCTTGTATAGTGTTATGGTAATGAGAAGTATAAATACTCCGTTCAATAGTAATTGTTCACTATAATTTCCGTGTGGCAAAATACTCCCACAACTGCAAGGAATTCTGCCAAAAGCGTTGTTCATTCCTAGGATAATGTAAAGGCTGAACAGACAGAGTAATAATAGGGAGGCCTTTAATCCGAGTAAGCTTCTCTTGCCACTCAGTAAAAGAATGGTTATCCCTGCACATACGGCAGGGATTAACCACACCAGCACTTCGGCCACCCATATCGGAAACACTTGATTCCGCATTTCACTTCTCGTTTTTTCGATATCATATAGCTTCACGCAAATGGTGATAACCCATAAAGTCACCAACAGCCAGATAACGCCGTTATAAATGATATGTCTCGTTTTTGCATTCATATGTTTTTTATTTTATGATAAGGGGCCGTAGCGATCTACGGCCGCCTATCGCCGCGCTGTTTCTACCTCTCGTACGCTTATTGCAAATAAAATAGAAAAACGACCAAAGTGACTTACAATGTTATAAGCTAACAACTTATAAGGTTATAACTAAATAACTTATAGAGTTATAAGTGAACGGTGCTTATGATAGGCTAAGGGCCGATTTTAGCTTGAATTTTTTTGCTAATAGAATGATAGCTTGTATGTTATTCCATTAACGGCTTATCCTAAACTTATTTTGGTGGTACGTTCGGATAGGACCATTGTGGGCTAACAGTTAATTGGTGATGGCATCGATTGGCTAATTATTTAGAGAAGCGATACTCTGTGCTCTTTGATTAACTTGCTGCAATAGGACTCATAAATGCCTAAGTAGCCTGCAAGGTGTTTTTGCTGGACATGCTCAAGGAGTGCTGGATCTTGTTCTAATAAGTGCTGTAATCGAATCGGCACCTTTTCATGGCTAAAGGAGTCTTTCCAATTTTTAAACGCTTGTTGCTGTTGTTTGATAGCTAAACGGATATTGACCTGCACCTTTGGAAATTTATCCTCAATCAATTGTAAGTGTTTCCTTTCTAAGCTATACACCGTGCCGTATCCTTGCATGGCTACAGCAAAACGGGCAGATTTTTGCTTATAAAAACTTCTTCCATCACCAATGATAGCAGGCGCTCGCCATAGAAAGGGTGCTAGAAGCATCGTACTAAGTGGGTGTTCCATTGAACTATAGGCAACACCGGAGAGCAAAAAGAAAATACAGTTGGGAATACTATGTTGCGTGAAAAGTACGGTGTTCTTGCCGATGCGCATTGGGGTAATAAGCGGCAATACATAGTCGTGAAACTCCCGAATAAAATCAGGGGCTCCTCTATACCCTTTTGGTAAAAAATATTCATCTATTAATTGAAGTAAAATAGTATCATGCATTGTACGTTCATTGTGTTTATTTTTTGATTGCTTCGCGCATGCCAAGCCCGTCGTGGTACCAAGGCCAACCGAAAAGCCCGGGATGTAATCTTAATGTGATCGTATCGCCCTCTTTGATTTGATGGTAATGCCTCGCTGAAACGGGCAGTAGCATACCGTGATAGCGTTTGTCTTTGTAATAACTGATGGATAAGGTATAATCGCCATAAGGCGGACATTTTTGCATCACAATGGCTTGGTAGGTAACAGTACCTCTCATCGGATCGTATCGGCAATTGATAATGCTGAGTATGGAATGAAAATAGATGATACAAAGTGTGCCTAATAGAAAGGTGAGTAGCAAGCGGTATTCCATCAAGGATTTTTCTTCACTCATGCGCCGCAGGTGGTAATATATCCACAGACCGACTAAAACGTAGCTCAGCAACGATGCGCTAAAAAATAAGGGTACACTGCTGAGTAAGTGGGCGTTGTACAGCATATTTAATTTTAAAGTGCAGATAAATCCGATTACACCAAGGATGCCTAACACATAGTATACGTAGCTCCGTGCACTTTGCCAGTTAACCAGTAGCAGAAAGAGTGGGAAGCATAATACCCAGTAGAAATCTATATGTTGCGATTGCTGCAAAAAGAGCATGTAATAAGATCCTATAGCGGCAAGGAGCAAGATATAGCAATTGCGCGAGCCGATCTGAATTTCTAACGTTTCCGCATCTTCGGATGGATTTTTGTCCGTTTCGGTATCTACGAATGGAATCGGTAAAGCCCAAGCCAAGGCATTGATCAGATAGGCCGTACCGACAAGGAGTAGCGCAAGTGCGAACACCACCATCATACCCATGCTGGTAAGAAGCTGAAAAATGAGCTGATGGTTACCCGTGAAGACTTGCATAATTTGCTGGAAGGCATAATTGCATAAACGGTAGCTGCTTCCTATTAATAGTACCGATCCTATCATCAGGAGAATCCGTTGCGGCCAAGGTAAAGTGTTGTATTGCTTCATAATACACAGTGTATTGATTTTCATAAAGTTAAATAATACGGATGGGCTAATGAAAATTTCACCGGAGTTTGTAAACCCACCGCCAAATTCTTGGTTAAAGCGTGATTTTTCCGGTTAAAGCCCCTTTTTTATTGGTTAAAGGGGCCGTCGTTTTAGGTTAAAGCTGGTGCGAACGCAGATAGGTGTTTTTGCCGGTTTTTTATTTTTTGTATCTTGTTGGTGACAAACCTGTTGTGCGGAAAGCTGCCTGGGCTGGATATATAAGATCTTATTGATATGAAGGAGAACTTTACGAAACATAAGGTAAGGTCTAAAGGGCCTATTTTCGACTATCAGGATCGATTCCCGCTAGTGATGGGGGCCTTATTGATGGCAGGTTTGTGTTGCTATTATGCTTCTAAGGTGGGCTTGTTAGTGGGGATGACAACGGCGAATTTTTACGTGAGTTACTTCGTGTTTCTCTTCTTTATTGGTGGCGCGTTGGCATATATACGCCGGGAGGTGCGCATATTGGATAGGAAATGGAATTGGTTAAGTGGCTGGTTCAATAGATTGGTTTTTCAGGCCGCATATTGCTGGGCGGCACCTAGCTTGGCGCTTTTTTTAGTGTACCTGGCAGCCCATAAGTTGTTGTCGACAGAGGTGCTAACTTCGGGTTTGTTTGAGGTGGATTTGCCTTGGATTGTTGTGTTGTTGCTGCTGGTAAATCTCTGTTATACCTTGGCTTTTTTTGTTCAGTTGCATAATCGAGCCGGTTTAAAAAGGCGTGGATTGCTGAGGCGCTATCGATATGCAATCCAATCGGGAAATACAATGTTCAGGGATAAGGCACGTTTGGAAAAAGAAAATGAAGCGTTTCAGCATGAAATAAGCACCTTGAAAACACAAATAACCGAGCTAGAAAGGGGTGTATCACTTTTGCAAACCGAGGAGAACTTTGAGGTGAACGGCAAAAGCTTGGCGAGTATTTATGAAGTGCATACGCAAAAGCTGATCTCCCTCCATCAATATGAAGATATTGCTTGCTTTCTTTATGAAGAACCTTACGTCTACCTCCAGACGAAGACCGACGGACAAAAGATCCCGGCAAATGAATCATCACTCGTAAAAGTAGAAAGCGAGACAGAGGGCTTTTTCCGTAAGGTAAATCGGAACATGGCATTGCCACAGCATATGCTATTGGCTTGTAAACGCATAAAGGACGGAAAGCTTGAGCTACAAGTGAAAGAACCGCTAAATTGCACGATTGAAATTTCAAAGGAATTAGCTGCACGCTTACGCAGTTGGATTTTGGAAGCAGTAGGGAAAATTGAGAAGGAGGATGGAAGTTAAGATCACTGTAATCCCCTTTTTTGACACTAAAAGCTACTACGAACCTACTGAAACCACACTGAAACCTACTGGCTTCACACTGGTTTGACACTAGTTTGGTACTGCTGTGACACAGGCTTTATACTATTTTCACACTAGTTTCGCGCTAGCTTGGTTATACCTTAGTACTTCTTAAGTACTCACCACTTGTTTTATTCCAACGCAAAATATAGCGTTGCTTCCATTTTGAAATTAGTTATACTGCCCTCCGCGATTGCGGGTTTCCAGGGGAGACTTTTAACCGCGGCTATAACAGCTTCTTCACAGCCGTAACCGATGCCTCTTCTGATACGGAAGTTGACTGGCTTTCCTTCCTTGCTGATTTCGAATGTGACACTGACAAGCCCTTCAATGCCCTGATCCAAAGCTTCTTGTGGATAGATAACATGTTCTTTGAGGTGCTTTTGAAAACCTGGAATGCCACCAGCAGGTGTTGGCGGGAAATAGAATGAACAGTTAAATGCATTCATCACTTTTGTCTGATAAAGAACAGGTGATTTCGTTTTTTTGGCTTTAGCCTTACCATTGACTTGTATGGTGTCTATCGTTTGGTTACTACTGTCTTTTATGGTGAGGTTGATGATGCGGCTGCCCATCACAGGCACGGTTTGCCGAAAATATAGTCCCGTTATTTGGAGGGTATCGCCAGGCTCAATATATTCAATATGGTAATTTCCTAAACTGTCTGTAACGCTTTTAGGTGTCTCATCATAAAAATACTTTGTCGATCTAAGCCAAACCGTAATTCCTATTGCCGGCTCCCCATCGGGTGTGGTGAGTTTACCGCGTACATGGATCGTATCGGGTATTGAATATGTTTTGATAGTGTAATGTGCACTGTCTTTTCTGGAAATAAGCTGCGCTAGTGATGGCAAAGCTAAGGTCTGTAAGAAAGTAAAAAGTATAAATAGGATTTTCATGGTGTGTTATTTATGGCTTTGATGCATGAATGAACCAATTTCCATAAGAACCGGATAGCAAAAGGAACATTACACATTTTTACAATGACGGTTGGATACCAGACTCTCTACCGGGAAGTTTTATTGCCAATGAAGGTTGTTGTAATCCCCTTTTTTGACACTAAAAGCTACTACAAACCTACTAAAACCACACTGAAACCTACTGGCTTCACACTGGTTTGACACTCATTTGGTACTGCCGTGACACTGGTTTAGCACTATTTTCGCACTAGTTTCGTACTATCTTGGTTATACCTTAGTACTGGTTAAGTACTACAGAAGTGCGGGTTATAGACGAGCTGGTAATTGGTGATAGCTAGCCGTGACCTGTACGGCTAGCTTTTTGGGAAGGTCGTTTGACTTATTTGCCGTTTTTTTTCGATAAATTCCTGTAGCGCATAAGGGCTTCTACATAATAATAGTCAGCATATGATAAAGGCACATCCACTTCGCTATTGCCAGGTAAATTGCCCACGGAATGCTTCAAAAGAAAACCTCCATTAGTACCAATGGCTGCGCGGTATGTGGGTGAAGCAAGCTGTTGGATGATTTGCTCCGCAAAGTTGACATATTTGGCGGCCGTATCCTTCGGAGCGTAAGTGCTTAATTCCAGTAAAGCCGAAGCGCTAATTGCAGCCGCAGATGCATCCCGAGGGCTGTTGGGAATATCTTTTGCATTATAGTCCCAGTACGGAATCTTATCCGATGGCAAGTTTGGGTGGTTCATTAAATAGGAAGCGATATGCATGGCTTGCTGTAGGTAAGCTTCGTGGCGGGTATCTCGGTACATCATGGTATAACCATATAAACCCCATGCTTGTCCACGGGCCCATGCAGATTCATCGAAAGCGCCCTGTGCGGTTTGTTTGTGCCGTATTGCGCCCGTAGCGGGAGCGTAATCGACCACGTGATACGAACTGTTATCTTGACGGAAATGGTTTTTCAATGTGGTGTTTGCGTGTGTTTGGGCAATCTCAGCATAGCGTTCATTATTTGATACCCTATTTGCCCAGTTCAATAGTTCCAGGTTCATCATATTATCGATGATGACAGGAAATTCCCATTTATCTTGATGATGATCCCAAGATCGGATGCAGCCTACCTGCGGGTTGAATCGGCTGATCAACGAAGTAGCTCCTTGGAGCAATACTTCTTGATAATGTGAATTTCCGGTGAGCCGCAAACCATTTCCAAAACTACAATAAAGCATAAAGCCCAAATCATGGGTGCCCTTGTTATATTGCTCTTTTTCCAGGTCTTTCATCCGGCTCTCGGCTTCTTTCCTTAAGCTTTCATCTCCGCTGAATTCGTACAAATACCACAATGTGCCGGGATAGAATCCGGATATCCAGGAGTTACTTTTACTAACCAACAGACTATCGTGTTCGTAAGTGCGTGGAAATACGCCTTTTGGTAGGTGCTGCCGAAGCGTTTTGTACTGCGTTACGGCTTGGCTTAGTTGCTCGTTAATGAATGCCTGATTGAGCTTGTATCCGTACGACTTGTTTGTTTGTCCATTAAGGGGTGCAAATCCTGCCAACAGAATAAAGAGCAAATAAATGCTGCTCTGGAGCGTGTTTTTTGATGTTAACATATGCTTGATTTTTGTTAAAGGGATTCATGATGAATTTTAAGGTGTTGCATAACTGTCTAATACGGGGATCATATTTTTAAAAACGTATGCCTGTAACAACACGATAAGGCAGATAATCCCTAATAGTATAAAACTGTGTTTGAGTGTATAGCGCAATAAATGTGATTCGCTACCGGTTAAACCACTGCCTGCCGCTGCTACGGCGATAGATTGTGGGGAAATCATTTTACCTAAGACACCTCCGGAAGCATTGGCGGCTACCATGGTGAGTGGATTAAGCCCGATACGCTGGGCTGTTTCAAACTGTAATTTGCCGAACAGTGCATTGGAGGAAGTGTCGGAACCGGTTATAAAGACCCCGAGCCAACCGAGTATTGGTGCGAAAAGTGGATAAAGCGCACCGGTATTAGCCATGGCAGCTGCTAAGGTTAGGGTAATACCTGCATCATTCAGCAGGTAGGCAAAGCCCATGATTGTAGCAATGGTGAGTATGGCATAGCGGAGCTGTTTAAGGGTCTTGCCGTAAATGCCGGCTGCTTTTAGGAAGGAGAGTCCGGTAAGTGGTATCGAACATAGAGCGGCTAACAGAATAGCTGTACCTGGAGTGGAAAGGTAGGGAATAGGCACCTCTGTTAAACCGATGTTGATTTTGGCTTGCGCCCACTCATCGAACGCTCGTTTTAATGTGGGTATGCCCCAGAGTATAATGAATAGCGTAAGTAGTAAAAACGGACTGAAAGCGCGGAGTATGCCGCCTTCTGCTTGCTCTTTTTCTGTTGATATCTTGCGGAAGCGCAAGTAGCCCCATAGGGCAAGCAAGGATCCGAGCCCTGCGATGATATCGGGCAGCGTGGGGCCAATGAAACTGGCGGAGAACCATTGCAACAAAGCAAAAGAGCCACCCGAAACGAGCAGTGCGGGAAGTATGGCTACCATCTGCTTCCAACCGGCCAAGGTGATGATGAGATACATGGGCATCATCAAAGATAGAAAGGGTAAAGTGCGCCCGACAGTCTGTGATATGGCCATCTCCGGTAAACCGGAGATATCGGCCAAAACGGTAATGGGGATACCTACGGCGCCAAAGGCTACCGGCGCCGTATTGGCAATCAGGCAAATGCCGGCAGCTTGTAAGGGTTGGAAGCCCAGACCTACTAACATGGCTGCCGTAATGGCTACGGGTGCACCATAGCCGGCAGTGCCTTCTAGGAACGCGCCGAAAGAAAAGGCTACCAGTAGTACCTGTAAACGCGGATCGGGCGTGATAGCGGCAATGTACTGTTTGATTGTCTTGAATTGACCACTTTCTACGCTCAGATTAAAAAGAAATAGCGTGTTGATTACTATCCAAGATATAGGAAATAAACCATAGAGCATACCGCGGACACTGGAAAAAGCAATCGTTTGCATCGGTACATGAAAGACGCTATAAGCTATTAAACAGGCAAATGCAAGAGCGAATAGGCTTGCCCAATGTCCTTTCCATTTAGCAAATACCAGTGCCCAGAATATCGCGAGTATGGGCAGGGCCGCAGCTCCTACCTGTACCAGCTTCCAGACATTACTGTTTGTAAAAAGACTACAGATCATGGCGTTTTATTTATCGGCTTTGCCTTTATGAACTTTTTGTTGAATGCGCGTGGCATCTGGTAAACGGTGCCATTTTTGCCTAGGTAATATAAATGCGAAATAGAGGGCTTCCGTGCATTGCCATCGGCCCAAATGGCATAAAAGTCGGGTTGCGCATTACGCGGTTTCCGCACGTAACTGTGATTCATCTCGCTATGGGCCGTTAGTTGTTTAACCTGAGCCCAGTTTTTACCGGTATGGGTGCTCCGCCAAATGGCGATTTCCCCGCCTGGATTATAGGTTTGCGGGCCGTCTGCAGTGGGCCCGATGATATAGATGTCATCCTTATTCAGGTAGATAGAGCCCATATCGTAATTACTGTCAGACTGTGTGATGGTGTCGGCAATCCACTGCCCATCAAATGTAGAGAGTGTCCAATTCCTCGGTGCGTTTTTAGGGCCGGCTTCATAGCCTTTACTGGTAATCGTCAGGATAAAGGGTTTTCCCGCCTCGTCTAAATCAATGTCTAAAAGATAGCTGTTGCGTTGCGGGTTGCTGTAATCATGTACCAAAGCTGCATTTTGTATTTCCTGAAGGGGAAGGCTAACGGGCTTTCCTGCGGCGGTCGTCCACGTTTTTCCGAAATCAGCAGTCTCCAGGTAATATAAATTGGTACGGTAATTCAATCCTTTACCTTTAGGATGGTAGTCAAAGGCAACGCCAATCTTCCCGTTTCGCTCGGCACTTACTTGGTAATGCCCGTCTTCTATATGTGCCAAGACCTGCCATTGGCTCCAGCTGCGCCCATCTGCGCTGGTGTTAAAACCAATAACCCGGTGCCCTTGCTTATTGTACTTGGTAAATAAAGCAATAAAGCCCTTACCTGTAAGATGATAAACTTGGAAATAAGAAAAGTTATGGAAGGGTTTTGTTTCGCCATCAACTATTTCTGTTGCCTGGATGGATTCAAATTGATCAATTTGATAAGGTGTTTTGGATTTAGAGATATAGGACGGACGGGACGTGCCATGAGAGGTGGAAAAAACCCAAATATAGCCGTCGTCATCCATTGAAATAACCGGATTGTCATGGGCATCGGTTGTCTTTTTATCTAAAATGATGGTGGGATTGGCGAGTCTTTTCCGTTGATGATCATAATAGGAAACATTGTGGTATAAGGTGCTGTTTTCGTCATCGCTTCCACCAAAACAAAAAAAAGTTTTCCGCACCTTTGGGGCGTAGATAGCAAAAGGCCGATGGTTAGCGGGGTAGGTGGCCATACCGCCACTGTATTTATATGCATATTCGTCATCGGAAGGCTGATTCATGTACCAAATGCCTTTAAAGCCATTTGCTTTTTGTCCGATGATATTCGCTTCGGCAAATTGGGCATCGGGATGTATGCGCTGTTGCGCCCATATTTCGCCCGGAAAGGAGAGGAGCGTACTTATCAGTATGGTGATCAGCACAATGTTATATCTTTTCATTTTATTCGTTTTTGGTAAATACATGCTATTAAAGGATAGCGAATGTTGTTAATAGCCCGGATTTTGCTTGAGGACGTCTGGATTGATATCGATCTGTTCTTGTGGTATCGGAAATAGCAGCTGATGGTCTTTTATGGCTATCCCCTTAGCACGCAGCACCTCCACTGCGCGGCCCGTGCGCACTAAGTCGAACCAACGATGGTTTTCAAACGCAAGTTCTACCCGCCTTTCGTGTTCGAGGGCTGCTCGGAAGCTTTCTTGATTACCAAGCGCAGCACTGCTAAGGGAGGCTAAACCAGCACGTTTGCGGATGCTGTTAAGCAGTTCGAAAGCTTCCCCGTCCGGGGTGTATCCAAGCTCATTGAGTGCCTCTGCGCGCATGAGTAAAATATCGGCATAGCGTAATACCGGCCAGTTATTGTCGGCATCACCGGCACTAAAAGGGGCAGGATCCAGGTATTTCTTGATATAGCGTACCGCAATAAATTGGTTGCCCTGCTGATAACCATCTGCCATGGAGACGGCGCGCCTCTGATCACCTTCTTCATAGCTATTGGCCATGTCGGCAGTAGGTTGGTTCTGTCCACCTCCGGCGCCAATAGTGGTTACAATCTGTCCGGATAAGCGGGGTGCAAATGCATTGTTGAATGGACTGCCAAGTCCGAATCCTCCTTTTTTATATTGGACTTCAAAAAGGGATTCTGCGTTGTTTTTATTGGCTATCGCAAATACGCCCTCGTAGGTAGGCATGAGCTGATAAATACCTAGGTTCATCACAGCTTTTGTTTGCTCGGCGGCTTCTTGCCATCTTTGCAGGGTTAAATAGACTTTGGCGAGTAAGCCTCGGGCAGCTCCTGCGGTAGCACGACCGACATCTGCAGAACCATAGCTGTTGGGAAGCGTAGCAGCGGATTGTTCCAAATCGGCAATGATCTGCTCATACACGGTTTCCTTTGGGCTGCGTGGGAAGGCATAACCTTCTTGCACATCCACAATTTCTTTAGTTATCAAAGGGATGTCTCCAAAGGTTCTAACCATATTAAAGTACATGAGTGATCGGAGAAATAAACATTCACTTACATAGCGTGCTTTTAGCGTTTCGTCCATATCCACGGCAGGAATACGATCAATAACGGCATTACAGGCGAGTATGCCCTTGTAGTGCGCATTCCACATGGTCCTGAGGATGCCATTGTTGGTGATGGTGGTAAAGGCGTCTATCTGGCTAATATCGATACCTGATTGGGCATCTAAGATTTCTGTATTATCGGATGCTACTTCACCGATGGCGTATAGGGCAGCATTGTATTGTCCGCTGTTTTGTAAGGAGGCATAAGCTGCATTTACGGCATTGAGCATGTCCCCGGCGGTACGATAGAAATTGACGGTATTGGTGTCCGATATGGGCGCCAAATCTAGAAAGCCCTTCTTGCAAGAAGTGATCAGCAAGAGGAGGCAGGTGCTGTATATAATAATCTTTTTCATTGACATAAGCTGTTTGGTTAAAATCCCAGGTTTAAACCCAGTGTGAATGTTTTGGCAATGGGATAACCGCCATAGTCTACTCCCGGAGTTAAGGAGCTGATGCCATTTACACTTACTTCCGGATTATAACCGGTATAGTTGGTAATCGTAAACAGGTTTTGTGCCTGGGCGTAGATCCGGACGTTCCGCAATTTCCATTTTTGCAGGATCTGGCCGGGTACGTTATAAGCCAGCGATATATTGCGTAAACGGATGAAGGAGCCATCTTCGATGTGCGTGGATGATATGTTGGCACTGGCATTGCTGCTGCTATAGCGGGACAAGTCGCGGTTGGCTCTAGGGGTAAATCCATTACCCGGATTTTCCTCTGAACGCCAGCGGTTATTCAACTCCTTTAATCCGTTAGCAGTTCCGGCGAAGTTGGCATAAAAACGGCGGCCTAAATGCATAATTTCGTTACCTTGAACACCTTGTATCAAAAAGCTCAATTCGAGATTTTTGTAGCGAAAGGCATTGGTGATGCCGAAGACATAGTCGGGTTGGGGATTGCCCAGAATGGTGCGGTCGTCTACACTTAGTATTCCGTCGCCATTAACATCTGCAAAACGGAATTGCCCCGGCTTTGAATCGGCAAAAGAGGCATTCTGATCAATTTCCTGCTGATTTTGGAAGATGCCAATTACCTCGTAGCCATAGAAATTTCCCATGGGCTTTCCGATTTCGGTAATATGACTATTGGTAAGCTGATAATTGCTGAATAGGGGCTCGCCACTGGGGCCGAGGGCCAGTACTTTGTTCCGGTTAAAGGACAGGTTGATATCGGTTGTCCATTTAAGGGCTTTTGTTAGATTTTGGCTGCGCAGATCAAATTCCCACCCTTGATTCTCTACACGACCGATATTTTGGGTAGCTATGGTGTAACCGGTGAGTGATGGCACGGGTACATTCAATAACAGATCGGAGGTTATCTTGCGGTAATAATCAGCAACGAAGAATAAGCGCCCGCTAAATAATCCCAGCTCCAGGGCTAGATCCAGTTGCTTGTTCTTTTCCCAACTCAGGTTGGCGTTGCTTACGGTATTGGGCCCTAGGCCATGGGCGATG
The DNA here is from genome assembly GCF_030372825.1 of Olivibacter sp. 47. Taxonomy (NCBI): domain Bacteria; kingdom Pseudomonadati; phylum Bacteroidota; class Sphingobacteriia; order Sphingobacteriales; family Sphingobacteriaceae; genus Olivibacter; species Olivibacter sp. 47. Next base: position 487,691 of record NZ_JAUCNR010000001.1, on the reverse strand, counting down.
GCGCCGCCACTGCTGCCGAATACGTAATTGCTATTGCTGAGTAGGCCAATATGGTCATAATTGCCAATAAAGTTGTTGCCCGTAAAACCATAACTGGCCCGTAGTTTCAGCTCATTGATGGCAGTAAGGTTGGCCATAAAATCCTCTTGAGAAAGACGCCATCCGCCTGAGAACGAAGGGAAAACACCCCAACGGTTGTTGGCACCAAAACGCGAAGATCCGTCTGTTCGAAGGGTGGCTGTAAAGAGGTATTTGCCAGCGTAATCGTAATTGAGTCTGCCCAGATAGGAGAGTAAAGACCACTCCAGCGCAGTAGTGCTAGCGCCCGAAACCACTCCTGCGTTGATCGTCTGTACCAAGTCGTTCGGGAAATTCGTGGCGTTGATACTAGCCATATCAGACCGCACTTTTTGTGCAGTAAAGCCCGCTAAAGCATCAACATGGTGATCTCCGAAGAATTTGTTATAGCTGAGGGTATGTTCAATTAACCAATTATAAGATTCCTGTGAACTGTAAGAGGCACTCGGAATAACCGGTGCCGGATTACCGTCGCGTCCAACAGTGGATGGGTTGAAGGTGTTAGACTTCATGTGTTGCAAATCGGTGCCAATTAGCAATTTGTATTTCAACTCGTCCGTAAACGCGTATTCCGCAAAAGTTGTACCCAATAGTCTGAAATTAGTGCGGTGGTTCACCAGCTCGCGGGCAACTTTTACGGGGTTTTCCAGACTGCTGAATCCATTTCCGAGGGAGATGCCGGAGCTATAGCTTCCATCCGGATTATAAACCGGTAAATTTGGTGGCATCATCAATGCGCTCAACACAACGGCGCCATCTGCAAAATGGCCTTCTGCCCTAACAGGGTTGCTTACCGTGTAAGTGGGGCTCAGGTTTAAACCTATCCGGAATTTTTTTGAGGTATTGGCATCGAGGTTTACGCGAAAAGAATAGCGCTCAAAATCGGAGTTTAGGATGATGCCTTCTTGTTTAAAATAGCCCGCACTGGTCAGGTAATTGACCTGTTCGTTACCCCCGGAGAAAGTGAGCTGAATATTATGCATGGGTGCCGTACGGAATATTTCTTTCTGCCAGTTAGTGCCTTCTCCGAGTGTTTCAGGATGCTGAAGCTCAGGTAAAATTTGATAGATGGCGCTGCGCTCCTCATTGGGTGCATTGATGTCGCCGCCCATATCTACCCAAGCGTTGTTGCGCGAATCGACGATATAGGAAGCAAATTCCTGCGCATTCATCAGATCCATATATTTGCTTACCTTTTGCAAACCGGTATAGGTGTCTAAGTCGATTTTCATTTTTCCCGACTTGCCGCTTTTGGTAGTAACGATAATGACCCCATTGCTGCCCCTGGAGCCATAGATAGCAGTTGCCGAGGCATCTTTTAACACTTCTATCGATTGTATATCGCTCGGGTTGATGGAGTTTAAGGGGTTGTTGCTCTGGTTATAATTTGCGGTGATGGGGAAACCGTCAATCACATATAATGGCTCATTGCCAGCTCCGATAGATCCGGTACCGCGCACCTTTACCGACAGGCCGCCGCCTGGCGCACCGGTTGTTTGCGATACTTGTACCCCCGCCATTTTGCCGGTGATGGCGGCATCCAAACTGGGAGCGGGTACATCCTGAATATCTTGAGCACTAACCGAAACCACGGAGCCGGTGATGTTGGTGCGCTTTTGGGTACCGTAACCTACCACCACCACTTCATTTAAGTCGGCCACCTGTTCCCGGAGTTGGATTCTGATTTCCCGCTCGGCGTTTGCTACGCGCTCTTCGGTGCCATAACCCATTAAGCTGAAAACAAGCACGCTTTCTGCCGAGGGCACTTTTATACTAAACCGACCGGATGCGTCCGTGCTGCTTTGCAAACGCTCATTCTTGATGCGCACCGTAACACCGGGCAAGGGGTCTCCTTCGGTATTTACCACAGTGCCGCTGATGATTCGATCTTGTACTGCCGAAGCCGCTTTTTTTATAATAATATTCTTATCCAAAATCTCATAGCTCAAGCCTTGGTTGACTAGGGTTTGCTCCATCGCTTCCTTGATGGATACACGTAGCAGTTGTAGGCTAACGGGCTTCGTGTTACGGAGCATTTCGGCATCATAAAAGATATGATAATCACTCTGCTTTTGAATTTCTTTAAATATAGCGGTGATGCTGGCGTGCTGCTTATGAATACTGATCTGTTGGGCATAGCTCGCGGCGTTGACTTTCCATAAGCTGATACACACGAGGATGAATGCGAGCTTCATGACAAGTATGGGTTTGAATAAGGCGTTTCTTTCCCATCTGCGGGAAAAAGCAGTATTTTTTTTATACATTTGATGGTGATTTAATGAATGATCCTACGTTTTTTAAATCCAGGCATTTGATGCTATCGGTCAGGAGCGGTTCCAAGCGTTCCTGACTTTATGTGTCAATGCCGCTTCTAGTTAGGGAGACACGGTAACCCTCCTTCCTGTTATGGTAAATTTAACGGATCCTGTTTGTTCTATCGCATGCAATAGCTGTCGGAAATCAGTATACCTGGATAATGTTCCGCCAAAGGTTTTACCTTTTAGATTTCCTTCATATACGACTTCTATATCGTACCACCGGGCCAAGGTATTCATAACCTGTTTAATGTCATCTTGGTCAAAAACAAAATAACCCCTGGCCCAAGCCATGATTTCGTCTGGATCTACCTCCCGAATAACGATGGGGTGCCCAGTTTCGTTACTAAGTGCCTGTTGTCCGGGGCGCAGTATTTTGGACTGTACTTTCAGACTCCCCGTAAGTAAAGTAGTGACAACATAAGGATCTTCCTGATATGCGCTAACGTTGAATGCCGTTCCTAAGACGTGAATATCGGTGCCTTTTGCTTGCACAAGGAAAGCTTGGTTAGGATGTTTGGCGACATCAAAATAAGCTTCACCTTGGAGTTCCACTTTACGTTCCTGCCGACCGAAGGCGACGGGAAACGTAAGGGAAGAACCGGCATTGAGCTGTACGCGGGTACCATCCGGTAAGGTCAGCTTATAATCCATTCCGATAGGGGTGGTGATGGTATGTAAAGCGGGCGATGGATGAGCCTTTGTGTCTTGGTCTTCGGTATAAATCAGCTGGTTTTGATCTCTTTTTACATGTGTGCCGGATTGAAAGGTCTGAACGCCTTCGCTGAGTGCATTAACAGGGATTTGATGTCCGTCTGATAGGGTAAGCATAACTTCTCTTCTATCCGATGTAAGTGTATCTTCTTCTTGAGTTAGCAACTTTTCTTTGGCCGCTTGAAGTGGAAGGGGGGTATATTGCCTAACTAATAAAGTGGCGAGACATACCAGCGCTGCTATGCTCGCGGCAATCAACCAGACCTTTGGTTTTTTCCTCCGGGCTTGTGTGTTAAGCTGTGGCGAAGTCATTATCCCGTGTAAGACACGCTCTGCGTCCAATTTGATCGGGAGCTGCTGATTTGCTTGCTGCCAAGCTTTGTCAAATAAGTCCAACAGTTGCTCGTTTAATTGCGCTGTATCTGCTTGTTGTATATAGTTTACGAGCTCCTCGAATTCGGATTCGCTGATTTGCTCATTCATATAAGCCTTTAAAAGCGTAATAAATCTTTCCTCTTTGAAGCGCATCGTTATTGGTTAGCAGGGGACAGTTTTATCCCTTTTATATATAGATACGGATAAGGAAGGGGATCGAACTAGTGTAAAAGGAAAAAAAAATAAAAAAAAGATAGTGATATCATTTTTTGAAATAAATATCTTCATGGTTTTTAAAGCACTTACGAGGTGATTGCGTACGGTATTGCGGGATATTTTGAGATTTTTGGCGATTTCGTCATACGACAAACCCTCTAAGCGATTAAGCTGAAAAACAAGCCGTTGCTGATGGGGTAAATGTTTCATTCCATCATCAATACATTGCCGCAAATCGTGTAGCAATAGTTGCTCTTCGGTGTGGTTGCTTACATCGTCCACCACGTATTGCAAATGCTCTTTCAATTTGTTTTCTGCAATTACTTTGCGAAAAGCATCGATCGATAAACGTCGGGCGATAAGGTATAAGTAGGGATATAGTGGCTGCTGGCTGTCTAATTTATGCCGGTTCGCCCATAGCTTGATAAAGGTTTCCTGCAGGATTTCCTCGCTATGGCTTTGGTCTTTTAACAAGGCATAGATGAAACGATAAACAGCAGGATGTAGTTGCTCGTACAGTACCCTAAACGCGCGTTTATCTCCCGATTGGAGCGCAGTAATCAAAAGAGATTCATCCTTTTCTACGACTGATACTGGTTTCATCTATTTATTTTTAGCTTTTCATTTGTCAGATGGAGCCTTTGATGATTGCTTTAATCATGCCGGGTTCATATTGGTTATGAGTGCTAGGTCTACCGTACAAACGTATAGAATTTAATTGGTATTTGCAATCCTTTGCACAGCCTGTCAATAAAATAACCATATGGGCATTGATTGGCCATTTGCAGTAACCGCTGGACGTTAAATTCAATTTAAGTATGCTCTAAAATAAAATTCGTCTTCCTGCTTTCAGCTATTTTTATATAGAACCTATATTCTATTGCACGGAAAATTCTATTTCCTATGTAAGGTTGAAATTTCAAAGGAATTAGCTCCACGCTTACGCAGTTGGATTTTGGAAGCAATAGGGAAAATTGAGAAGGAGGATGGAAGTTAAGATCGCTGTCAATTCATTTGGCATTGGTTTTCATATATCCATTATTCTTTGAACTGTTGACTGAATTTTTCGACGGCTGCTTCAAGTGCACGATTGGCTTCTATCAAAATGGCAGGCTCTATTTCTTTAGTGGTACTATAATCTTTGAACAAGGCCTGCTGTGAAGCGAACTCCAGATAGGCCATTACTTCTTCGCAATCCCAGAAAAAATCATAGATAAAAGCGACACCGGTATCTGCTGCATCTTGATAGGTTGCCAATTGTTTCAGCAGAGAGAGCATCGGTGATATCTCTGTATAATTCTCACTAAAAAAAACAACGATGAATGTCCATCTCTCCGTATTTTTGTCGTAATGCTCAACACCCCCGAAATCTCTTCCATCAAGCAATTGGTCGAAGACGGCACGGTTGTTCTGAACGCGATAATAGGGGAGGTTCGATAAAGGTTGTTTGCTATACATTTTTCGGCTGTCCCACCATTTCGACCAATTTTCATCGATGCTTTGCGGCATGGGTTTCTGTTGAAAAAAGTATTGAAGTTTTTCTTCTTTGATCTGGATGTTGATATAAAGCGAAGAGTATTCTGACATGATCTAAAAATTAAATTATTCCGAATTTAAAGAAAAAATGGTCTACTCCAATGAACAACATCGAAGTAGAAACTGCAGCGCTTAACTTTGCTGAGCTCGCGCTGCATACCCTCATATTTTTGTGTTACTTAAATTCAGGTAAATTTATACGACTGATTATATCATAATAGGCATTCAGGTTGAGCCATTCAATGCCGGAAATAACTTTACCGTCTTGCATGGTCATAATATACATGTATTCATTCCTGTAGGGCTTGTCGTCGATAGCTAGGGTGGAGCTTTGTATACGAGCAAAGACCTCGTTGCCATCTGCCCACACACCCAACGTTTTTACGGCAAGCGGTTGGGCAAAACGTCTGAATAATTCGGCTTCGGCGTTATCAAATAGATCTTTCAAACCATGATAGGTCCTCGCTACCGGACCGTGCCCTGCAATTGTCCATGCAACATCTTGCCTAAAAGCTTGCTCAAAAAACAAAGTAAAGTCATGTGCCGAGTTGGCTAAAGCTTTCTGAATAATCTCTCTGTTCAATTGTTCCTGTGTGCTGTTCTTTTCCATCATTTTTTTATTTGATGCAAAATTAGGAACGGGAATACCAAACGATTTGTCATTCGCAAACCGATTATTGTGAATTTGAAACCTGCCGAAAAGAGGTGGGATTCTGCTGCGTATGTTTTTAAAAAGTTGTTGAACTGCGCCTGGTCTTCAAATCCCAGAGCGTAGCTTATTTCCGAAATGTTCCAATCGGTATGCCTAAGTAAGGCCTTTGCTTCACCGATCAGCCTTTCCGCCAGGTGATCGGTAGTGGTGCGCCCGGTGGCTTTTTTGATAGCCCGGTTGAGGTAATTTACATGGACAGCAAGTTTTTCTGCAATGGCTTTCGGTGCGCGAAACTCAAAACGTTCGGACCTCGAGGTGATAGGGAATTGCCTCTCCAGCAATTCAAAAAATACCGATGTGGTACGTGCACTTGCATCCGGGTGTTTAAAGCGCTGCTGCGTAGGCTGCAGTTTTATGGCCAGGTATATCAATTCATTTACATAGCCTTTGATGAGTTCATAACGAAAAACATAGTTTGACGCTATTTCACTGCATATCTTTTCAAATATCGCCTTGATCTGCCGAAACTGGATTTCATCTAAAGCAAATATAGGTTGGGTGTTTGCACTGAATAAAGGCAGATCGTTCAAATTAATACGTAGGCTCGTCTTGAAAAACTCATCCTTAAATACGCAGAAATATCCTTTGTTTTCCGGAGTAAAGGGTTCAGAGGTATAGGGCAGTTGGGGGTTGAAAAACAGTAACGTATTGCCATTTACCGGTATGCTTTTATCCCCATAGTGAAAAACACTATGCCCCTGTAAAAGCATAATCTTATAGAAATCCCTTCTGGTATAAAGTGCCGGCGCATGATCCGATTTGATGGAATCTTCAATGCGGAATACATTGAACGGCCCTATCTCCGGTACATGATGTTCCGGACGGTCATTGAATTTGTGTCTGTAAAATTCTGCTAACGATTCCGTTGATTTTGCCATACGCTTTTCAACCCAAATATCTAAATTTTAGATTAATAAATTATAGATTATAAATGGTACTTCGTTAAAGTACCTGGTTGAAGTGTCGCTTCCCCTGGTGCACAGCAGCGGTGCATGGTTCCAATTACGTGACGATCTCTTAATAAAAGTGGCCAATGGGGCTTTGCCCCACTGGCCGAAAATCAGAACTGTACGCCAAAGCTCAACACGGCCCGGCGTACCCATAGTGGGGTATAGCCAGCGGTGCCCAGGTAGCCGATATTGTCGGTTAAGTTTGATACATTAAGGCGTGCAAATACATTGCGATAGTTGTATCCGGCAGAGGCATCCATAGACCAGAACGAATCAAGCCATTTTGTTGGGTCATTATTACTATTGGTATAAAAGCCGTCTTTATAAAAGATGCCCCATCCAAGCGAAAAGCCTTGTAAAGCGCCTTGCTGAAATTGATAATGTGCCCAGAAATTGGCGGTCTTCTTTGCATTGCCACGTAGCTGATTTCCTGTAGCGAATGCCGGATCCTGCACTACGTAGGCATCGATATAGGAGGCTGCTAAATTCACATTTAAACCTTTTGCCAATACACCGTTTACATCTAGTTCAATCCCTTTGCTGCGATGATGACCACCTAAATAAGAAGCTATCTTGGTATCAGGATCCCAGTACAGATGAGGAAAGTCGGGCTCTTCGGCCAAGTTGTAGACGTAACCGAAAACATTTTCTTTATTGATCCGAAATGCTGCCAAACCAATACCAAGGCGATCATTAAGCAGACTGGTTTTAATACCGGTTTCCCATTGATCAGCATCCGTTTGCGGAATAATATTTCCGGTTAACATATCCTGTCCGTTTTGTTCATACGATTGGGCGTAAGAACCATAGAGCGATAACCAATCTTTGGGTTTAATAACTAAACCTATGCGTGGGCTTAGTAGGTTTTTCTTATCTTCTTTATACAATTCGGGTGCGGGTGAAGCATTTGTAAATTCTGTGCCCTGCCGCGTGATGTTATAGCGAAGGCCAACAAAGAGATGCAAACGATCCTGTAAAGTGGAAAGTTGCTCTTGCGCGTAAATTCCTGTTCTGGAGAAAAATGCTTTTGGACCTTCCATCCCGGGATATGAATTACTTCTGATTACCTTGGTTAAACCATATACAGGGTTGAAAATGTTAATCGGTTCCATTTGCTGGCTTTCCACTTGGTTATAGCCGTTTTCGTTGCGTAAATAGTCAATGCCAAAGGCAAGCGCGTGTTTGAATACCCCGGTTTGCACATTGCCCACTACGTCGAGGTTATTTCCCCAGCTTGTGGGGAAAAAATTGGTCATCCAGGTACTGCGCACGATATTGCCTTCTACATCGGGCGTAAGGAGTGGATAATAAGTTCCTTCGACACGATCTTGTGTATTAGAATAAAAAGTACTGTTTCGTATCCGCCAATGTGTACTCAATTCGTAATTGAGATCAGAATATAAGCTCGTCTCCCGGTATCTGAACTGATTGTTAGGTTCACCTAGAAAGCGGCTAAGAGGTAACTGATCTAATGTGGCCGTCGTGCCATCGGGTGATACGACACCGGCATTGTGGGTACGCTCGTCATTTTTGAAGGTTGCTTCTATATTCCAAGATAGTTTTGGCGTGATCAACCACGTGATGCTCGGTGTAAATAGCAGGGTTTGATTGTTGACATAATCAATAAAGCTGTTAGAACGCTCATAACTGGCATTTACGCGATATAAGAGCTTATGTTGCTGATCTAGCGGGCCGGACAGGTCGAAACTGGGGCGGTACAATCCATATTCGCCAATTTTCATTTCAAACTTCCGATAGTCATAGTCGAGGGGCTTCTTGGTAACGAAATTCATGACCGCGCCGGGAGCAATATCGCCATACATGACGGAAGCAGGGCCTTTCAAAATTTCGATCCGTTCGATATTATCGTTATATAAATGGCTCATGTTGTTAAGGTAGATACCATTGCGTCTGAAGTTGCTGGTACCATTCATAGCGAAACCTCTTCCTGTATAGTCTGCGTACCCACCTGCATAAGTGCCCGTGTTGGTGATTCCACTGACATTCTTGATCGCGTCTCGCACATCAATGGTCAATTGCTGTTGAAGGAGTGTTTGGTCAATCAATTGTATGGATAGCGGAATATCCTGAATAGGCAGGTCCGAGTGCGTTACCGAGGCTGTTTTTCGTTTTTGTCCGGTAACAGTCACTTCGTCTAAATGCTGTGCATTCTCAATGAAAGTAAAGAATACTTCGGTTGTTTCTTCCGGAGAAACTATCACCGATTGGTTTTGCGTGCGCAGTCCGAGGTGACTGGCTTGAACGGTATGACGGCCCGTCTCAACAGACGTTAAGGTAAAATGACCATTTTCGTCTGTTTGTGTGCTTCGCTGACCCTGTATACTGATGCTGACAAATGCTGCAGCCTGCCCATCACTGGTTTTAACGGTACCGGTTATGGTACCTTTTCCTTTGGATGGTTGTATGCTAATTTGATTACCTTTTACGCGTATTCCTTTGACTAGATCTCCGAACATCTGTTGCAATACGCTGGATAAAGGAATATCGTTTGCATCCAAGGAAATAAGTTGCTCATTGTTCAGGAAAGTTTCGCTATAGGAGATGCTGCAATCGGCCGCTTTTTCAATCGACAGGATGGCGTCAGATAGTTTGGTTTGATAGAGGTGAAGGGTGATGGGTTTGTCCAGGATATTTTGCTGAGCATAAGTTGCGGAAAAACAAAAGAATGCAAACGCAAACAATAAGAAACGATGAAAATGTTTATTAGACGTAGTAGTTCTAACGAAAGAATACATATTTTTGATTAAAGTAAATGGATTAAACGGATCTATTGCTAAGCCCGGGTCTCTGTTTTGCCGACGCTGGCCCGGGATTTTTTGATAGGTGATGTGGTTATGGATTTTATGTAGGGTGCATGGTTCCTGTTTTGTTATTTATAAAGAGTGATTTGACTTCCGTTGATGCGAAAATGAATATTCGTGGTAAAGGCAAGATCTTCCAGCAGACTCTGCAAGGATGGAGATGGATAACGCCCTCTGATGCGGTAATTGTATAGCTTAGGATCACTGATGGTAATTCGGATATTATACCATCGCTCCAATACGGGTACGATTTCGATCAAAGGATCGCCATCGAATACCAGATAACCGGTTTTCCATCCGATTTGGTTAAAAGTGGTTAGGGTATCCAAATGTTGATTGTCAGCTTGATAGGTTGCCTGTTTGTTGGCCGTTAAAATAATTGGCTGAATGCGTTTATCGGGACTAAATCGGACACATCCCTCTTCTACAGTTACATATGTTTTATTTTCCTCCAGATAGCTTTTTAAATTGAAACGAGTACCTAATACATCGATTTGGCTATGTTTGGTTTGAACGATAAAGGGTTTGTTAGGTTGCTTGGCGACCTCAAAAAATGCTTCACCTTCCAATATAAGAAGGCGTTTGTGATTAAATGATTTCACATAGCGCAGGGTGCTGCCGGCATTTAAATAAACCTTGGACCCATCTGGAAGGAGGAGGGTTTTCTTTTTTCCTTTAGGGGCAAAAACAGCAATGAAATCAACCTGTTTTTTGCCCGGAAAGGCGATGATACCGGCCTGATGGCTGTAATACCCATAGGCGATGGCTATCAAGAAGCAAATACCGGCGGCGATACCACCCCGCAACCATACTGATGAGGATGCCTTTTGGCTGTGTAAGGGAGGAGGTAATGGACGATACTTTTTTTCAAAGCCTTGCCAAGCTTCTTTCTGCATACGATCCATATCCACTGCAGGAGGGTAAGATTGTTCTGCCTTCGCTTCCTGAAGCCATCGTTCTACCGCTTTCTCTTCTGCCGCTGTGCAAGTGCCTTCATGATACCGCTCTATTATTTCTTTGGTGATTTTCATTCAACTAAAATGAGCTATGCGCTATACTAACCATATAGTTGCATAACAGCTGTTTTTTCCTAAATTTATTTTGATATAAATGTAAGTGGCTTATTTACAGTTGGGTATTATTGGTGGACCTTGAGTTGATGGCGTAAGAAAGCCCTGGCCTTGTACAGATGATATTCGACGCTTTTTTCGCTGAGCTGAAAAGTGGACGCGATTTCCTGACGGCTAACTCCCTGAAAACTGAGGCGGTAAATCTGCTGGCGCTTGATGGGTAGTTGTTCTAATAGTTCTTCGACGCGGGTGGAGAGCTCGCCGTAAAGAACGCTCTCTTGTGTGCAGTTATCCGTGTCGGATACGTTTTCAGCATATTGGTGCAAATGTTTTTGCCTGATATGCTGTTTACGGATGTATTGAAAAACTTCCAATTTGGCCGCCTTGAGCAGATAAGCCTCTGCATTTTCCTTGATGAAAAGGCTGTCCCTTCTTTTCCATAGAGATTCGAAGATATCTTGGGAGAGCTCTTTCGCCAGTTCGGTATCCTGTAGGTAATGGTAACAAACGCCGAACACTCTTTTCCAGTACTGTTGGTATAGCTTTTTAAAAGTGTGATGGTCAATTTGTAGCATACGGGCTGTTGATGTGGCGTTCAAAAGTCGCTATGAAGCGTTATCCGATACAAATATACTTTTATTTAGAATTAATCAAAATAATTGTATCAATGTGCTAGCTAGTGCAACTGAAAAGAACTATTAGCATGGTGAGTAATGAACGACTGGCTAGGTAACTTTGCGTATCGTACTGATTTACACTGGTGGGTGTTTGCTTCCGCAGGATTAGGGGCTTTGATACTTGCACTTATTACCGTGAGATCACCGGCGATAAAGACTGCTCTTACGAATCCGACAAAGAGCCTTCGAGAAGAGTGACAACGGGGAGTCCACCAAATCCTTTCTTAAGCCATTTGGGTGATTATTTATTAAAACAATGTGCTAATGTTGAGCTGCAGAAATTCCTGCCAAGGTAAACTACTGTCACCAACTAACAGAACCTGGTCAGGCTTTTGCGTTTTTTGAAATACTTGCATGCCGGATGTAGTTTGTGCATGACCGCTTTTTATCTCTATGCCGATTACCTTACCCCGGTATTCCAAAACAAAATCGACTTCATAATTTCCCTCCCGCCAATAATATAATTGGAAACCAGTACTAAATGAACTGTTGATTAGGTAGGCACCGATTGCAGATTCAACCATTCTTCCCCAGGAATCGGGCTGCGATCGTACTTCTTGAAATGTTTCCACCCTTTGGGCACTGATAAGCGCAGTGTTATGCACCTGAAATTTTGGACTGGACGATCGCTTGCGTATCAGTTTATTGTCAAACTTCTCTAATCCATTTAGCAGACCTGCTGTATTTAGAAGGCCGAGATAATGAGCCAGTGTGGTTGTATTTCCAGCGTCTAACAGTTGTCCCATTATTTTCGTGTAGGATAGTATTTGTCCGGAATAATTGCAACCGATCTCAAAAAGTCTTTTCATGAGTGCCGGTTTGTCTACTCGAGTAAGCATTAATATGTCTTTAGAGATACTGGTTTCGATCAGGGACCCAACAACGTACTGTTTCCACCTCTCTTCATCTGAAATTAGACTTGCTGATCCTGGATATCCCCCAAACCATACATAATCATCCACCGTCCAGTCAAAGGCCTGTTGCATCTCGGAGAATGACCAGTGCCCCATATAAGTGGTTTCAAATCTCCCAGCCAAGGATTCGGTTAAACCCTGTTGAAGGAGTAAGCGGGACGATCCAAGTAAAATGACTTTTAAGTTGGTTTCTGTTCGGGTGTCTGTATCCCAAAGGAGCTTTACAGTTTCACTCCAATTATTTATTTTTTGTATTTCATCGATGATCAAGAGAAATTCATTACTCTCCTTTTGCTTCATTTGTATACGCGCAGTATCCCATTGCGCTGAAAGCCAGCTACCATCAGAAGCAGGTACAGCATCGGCCGAAACAAATAAGTAAGGAATGCTTATTTTTTTTGTCAATTGGGTTATCAAGGTGGTTTTGCCCACTTGGCGAGGTCCCATTAAAACTTGAATGAACTTTCTTTCTTCGTTTATTCTGTTTGTAAGTGTCTGTAAATAAGGTCTTTCAAACATATTTATAAAATTACTCAATACGTTGAGTAAAATTACTCAATATATTGAGTAATTACAAATAATCCATTATTTAGCTTTCTCCAAAGCTAACTTTTTTGTCGGCCGGGTTTCCAAGGATGCTAAATCAAGAAACAGTTATCTTATTGCCATTTAAGATTTTTCATCACGCCATATCTTCTACAGGTACTTCCCCAGGCTATATTGCCCAATTGTGCAGCTACAAGAACCTCTCGCATTAATTCGTCCTTTATCTCGTAAGATGCTAGCAAATAGTCATTGGCCATTTGCAATAACTCTTGGACGTTATGTTCAATATCGTTTTTTTCCTTCTGTAGTAAAACGAGGGCATTATATTGCTCGTTCTCTGCTTTTTCTTTAATATAAGAGTGTAGGTCATTAAAAATAAGAATGTTAAAGACGGCTTTTCTGAAATAATGATCGTGTTCGGTAGGGAAATTCAAATTTAATGCATCGTACAGCATGATAAAGAAAATATGCACAGCGATGTTTTTAAGACGTTCATTTAAATAATCGTCCATACTGCTAAAATGCTTCTCCTGGTTACCGTCAAATTCCGTAGGTAAAAAGTCAAGCAAATCTTTATGTACAAGTTCATAGTTGAAGGGGCTCAGCGTTTCCTGTAACAGATTTTCATAGTAATAAACGATGTCATACTTGTTGCGGTCATATTCGCCCTTTGGAGCCGTGGCCCGGCTACTATGAATATCCATCGCATGATGAACAAAATCCTTGTACCTTACCTTTGCATCTTCTACGTAGAACAGATAAGTGACACTAAAACAGGCTAGGTATAAATGTTTTTCACTGGTTAATATTTTAGGGAGTATGTATGGAGCCCAGAGCATTTGTTCTTTTATGGTGTTAAAGTCGTAACGCCAGTCGATTCCCATATTCAATGCTATGTTTGCTGTTTTATGGATCACATCTTCTACTATCATAGAGTCCTAAATTTTAAGTGCGTTCTAAAATAAAATTCGTGTACCTGCTTTCAGCTATTTTTACACAGAACCTATATTCTACTACACGGAAAGTTTCGGTCTAACCAACTATAACTCATGTCAGTTCAATAGCTATTACAGATAGCTACCAGTGTCTTATCAGGTATAACGGGTAAAAACCGGTCGCACCCGGCAAAAGTCTGCTTCATGGCCGAAGTGTGCGCAAAGTTAATCGGTAAAAAGCATTGTCGTTATCATGGCAGCTCTTTATATAGCGGTATACCCACCATCAATTGCATAATAGCTGCCATTGATAAAAGTAGAGGTCTCTGCACTTAAGAACAGGACGAGGTTGGCAACTTCTTCTGCTGTTCCGAGACGACCAATGGGATGTTTGCCGATTAATGCCTGCTTTTTTTCTTCATCAAGCTGATCTAGCAGCGGTGTATCAATATAACCAGGTCCTACAGCATTGACGCGTATGTTTTGTGCAGCATATTCGACACCAAAATTGCGCGTAAGTCCCAAAACCGCGTGTTTGGATGCAGCATAACCGACAGACTGCGGTACGGCGGTAATGCTGTGGATGGAGCCTACATTGACAATAGCGCCGCCTCCGTTTTTCAACATCTGGGCAGTTGCATATTTACAGCCATAGAATACGCCATTGAGATTGATGTCGATGATGGTTTTCCAACCTTCAATACTCAGGTCTGCACCGAGGTTAGCCTCTCCGCCAATACCGGCGTTATTGCAGGCAATGTCTAAGCTGCCATATTGCGCTACTGTTTTTTCAACGAGATTTTCCACCTCTTCCGGTATGGCTGTATTGGCATTTACATAAATGGCATCTCCACCATCGTTTTTGATGGACGCCGCCACAGCTTCACCATGCTCGTCGTTTATATCTGAGATCACTACCTTAGCACCTTCTTTGGCATATAATAAGGCAATTGCTTTTCCAATACCAGAACCAGCTCCGGTTACGTAGGCAACTTTATCATTTAAAATACCCATGATCGATTGTAGTTTTGTTTTGCTATAGGTATAACAATCAACTGTTTACATTGTTCACCGTCAGGATACTTAGTTATTCATGGTAAGCAAAAGGTACCGGATTTATAACGGTTAAAATGGGGAAACAATGAAAGTGGTTATTTTCCTGACAGAATTGGATTACTTTATCAAACCCGCTTTCTGCATTAAATGGGTGGCATTTTTATTCTTCGCAATACCTTTGTTTATTTTATAATCAAAATAAAGCTCATTGGCTTCCAACCTGCTTTCAAAGCAATAGTTGCTTACTTCCAATGGATATTTGCTTTCGAGTTTATGCAAAATATGAATAAAGTTATCCAGTACCAGTGGGAAACTATGGAAAAAATGTATCGTCGCTAATGCTGTGCCGCTGATCGGTTATAGTATAGTCCACAGCCCGCGCATATTATTGCCGCTATAAGGTGCGCATAAAGATAACCGGTTATTTGCCCTTGGTAGGATAGTACGGTGATGAAATCACTAGCTGGAATGATGGTTCCGCCTAATAGAATATAGCCCAATATCCGGAACTCTTTTTTCAGCAGCAGTAGCAAGATAATGAATCCGAAAAAGAAGTCGCGTACACCTTTGATGTGGTGAAACGAAAAATCTCCGTTGGTAGGTGTATTGATGCCAAAAGCAATTTCTGCGCCTACCGGATCGAAAAAGAATCGGGCACCAATAAATAATAAACCTATGCCTGAAAGTAGGCGTAACCACCAGTAATTCAAGTAGATCCCCTTATCAAGAGTCAGCTACCTTTTTCATACTTACTTCATAGGTTTCTCGATATTTAATTAGTTTCATACCAAGTTTTTACCAGATTCTGATCAGGTTTATCTGATGAGAATCTGGTAATACCTGATAAAGATCTGATAACGGGCGAAATTGGTGGGGAGTTAGTAGGGTCATGATACGTTCAACGCTGAAACCCTCATTATTGCACGGACCTTATTTATTGTTTTTCGTCTTTTACTTCTTTGTAAAAGATATAACCACCATGGTGAAGGGTATTTTCGTCAACAAATGTTCCGTCTGCCGTAAAGCCGGTGTCATCTCGA
Source organism: Olivibacter sp. 47 (assembly GCF_030372825.1). Taxonomy (NCBI): domain Bacteria; kingdom Pseudomonadati; phylum Bacteroidota; class Sphingobacteriia; order Sphingobacteriales; family Sphingobacteriaceae; genus Olivibacter; species Olivibacter sp. 47. Next base: position 471,735 of record NZ_JAUCNR010000001.1, on the reverse strand, counting down.
TAAAAGATTTCATTTCCGCTTACTTTATAGGCTCCCTGATAAGCACTTAGACGGCTTCCCCGAGCTTCGTCATAACGGTTGCCGGGAAGTAATTCCTGACGTATATGTCCATCTGCCGTTACCCACATGCCGATATACCCTTTGGTTTCTTCTATTGTCTTTTTCATAACTGTTGTATTGTTTTGCATTAATTGAACTAATTCATACGTGTCTAAAAAAGCAACCGCGTGGATGATTTTCCCGTCGTTGAGTTGCAGTTTCCAGATGTAGGTGTTTTCGTAAATCGTGTTCGTTTTGGTTTTTGCCTGTGCTTTGAAATGAAGCCAGATAAATCGGTCGTCTGCCGTAAGGCTAATTAGTTTTGGCTTTAAGGGCTCTTTCAATTTTTCAATAATGGGCGCTACAGCACGCTCCATAAACGCTTGCTTGCCTTTATAAGCACCGGAAACGGGAGACCGTCCGCTAACCTCCCAGTTAACGTCATCCGCTAGCAGATCAAAGAAACTCGCTGTGCCATTTTCCCATTGCTTAAACTGATGGGCAACCAGGTCTAACTGTTTTTGCAAAGCAGACTCTTTCTTTTCTTGGGCATTTGCAGAAAAAACAACATGCCCAAGAAAGAGTGCGAGCGTTAGAGCGCCGTAGACAGTGTGTAGCTTTTCCATTGCTCTACTTCGCTGGTTATAAAATCTACTTTTTTATACACGATATCATAGGCATCACTACCCAAAAACAAATGAACCGGCGGTTTTTCTTCTTTGCTTATCGCAATCAATACTTCTGCTGCCTTTTCCGGATCATTGGGCTGATTGCCATTTATGTCGCTAAGGTGTGCCTGTTGGGATTGGCGGGCAGCTTCATACTCCTCAATGGTATGCTGAGGTGTTTTTACCGAACCTTTGGCGAGAAAATCGGTACGGAAATAACCGGGATAAACAACAGTAGCATGTACACCCAATCCTTTGACTTCTTCGGCCAAGCTCTCTGTAAAACCGACAACGGCAAATTTAGTGGCGCAATAGATGCCCCAACCCGGAAATGCACCGGAAAAGCCGCCAACAGAGGCGATGTTGAAGATATGCCCCGACCTATTTTTGCGTAAGTAAGGCATGGCATTTCTGATGACATTCAGCGAGCCGAAAACGTTGACATCAAAACTGTTTCGCGCTTCTTCGTCTGTCAGTTCCTCCAATGTGCCTATTTGTCCGAAACCGGCATTGTTTACGATAACGTCTAGCTGACCGAAATGGGCGATGCTTTTGGCAATTCCTTCCTTTACATGTTCATTGTCTGTTAAACGAACTTCCAGTGGTAGGAATACGTCTGAGACTTCACTAACTTCAGCGATTAATGACTGGATGTTGCGGGAAGTGGCTACTACGCGATAGTTCTGCGCTAACAATTTTTTAACCAGTGATAGGCCTAAACCTTTTGAAGCACCGGTAACTAACCAAACTTTTTTTGTTGTGTCCATATGTTTTAATTTTTTATGATGACACAAAATTAAAGCGGCCGTAGCGGAACAATTAACGAAATGCTAACAATAACTTACGAAATTCTAACATTGCGGAATTGGGTAGGGTTTATGTTCAAATGTTTCTTAAAAAAGTTGTTGAAATGGGTCACTTCGGTAAAGCCCAAGGCAAAGGCAATTTCTGATATATTCCAGGTGGTTTGTGTGAGCAAGATTTTAGCTTCCTGTAATAAGCGCTCAGCGATAATCTGTGAAGTGGTTTTTTCTGTGGTTTCTCTGATCGCTCTGCTTAAATGGTTGACGTGTATTGAAAGTTGATTGGCGAAATCGGATGCGGAACGGAACTGTACGCGTTGTCTGACGTCCTCAATGGGAAATTGCCTTTCCAGTAATTCCAGAAATAGGATGGATATTCGATGAGATGCATTGATTTCCTGTTTGTCAATTTTCTTTGCGGGTTTCATTTTATGGGTTTGATGTAAAATAGCAAACACCAGATTTCTTAATGCATCGTATTTATGTTCATAATCTGAGCTAATTTCTTCAAACATCTGCAGGTAAATCTGCTTGATGCTTTCAGCCTGCTCATCGTTGATTTCAAAAATAGGTGTACCGTTGGGCTGGAAAACTTCGTACTTACTCAGGTTTCCGAAATGGTGAAAAAAAGCGGGTGTAAACACACAGAAATAGCCGGATTGTTCATCATCAAGCGATTCCCAGTTATAGGGTATCTGCGGGTTGGCAAATAATAATGCCTGCTTGGTTATTTCGATTTCTTTATCAGCATAATAGATTTTATTTCTGCCGATAATCAGGCTGATTTTGTAATAGTCTTTTCTGCTGTACGGAACCGGTTTGGGATGGGTGCCTGCGAAATCATCCAACTTGAAAACGTTAAAATGGCCAATCTCCCTACGGATATTGTCGGTACCCAGTTGAGTTTGCTTTTGTAGAATTCTTCTATTGATTGCGTTTTCTCCATAGGACAAAGTTACGAAAATCAAACAGAATTCGCCGGATATTTGTCTGTGTGTATCCTGCAGCAAAGTATACCTTTGCTTTCACTTCAAATTAAAATATTCTAAGAAGGTAATGCTTGGTTTTAGCCGAATATGAATTTAGCGGTTTCTGGAGCGTGAATGTCGGATTCGACTAAACCAAAAGCAGATTTGGATAAATCGTTTTGACGCAGTTAAGTGATCTTTGTAGTGTCAAAAGGAAAATTAATAAAAGTTGAAGTAGATATTTATACTAGATAAAGCTATGAAAATTATTGTGACGGGTTCTTTGGGGAATATTGGCAAACCGCTGACGGAAATACTGGTTGCTCAAGGGCATCAGGTAACGGTGATCAGCAGTGATCAGAAAAAACTGGCGGATATTGAAGCTTTGGGAGCTACGGCTGCTATCGGATCGATTGCCGACGTTAAGTTTTTAACGGACACCTTTATGGGGGCGGATGCTCTTTATGCCATGGTTCCTCTGAGTATGACGGAGCCCGATTTGGGTGATTATTTACGAAGGATGGCACAAAATTATGTACAGGCTTTGGAACCGGCTGGGATTAAGCGGGTGGTGCTGTTGAGTGGTTGGGCCGCTGATCTGACACGGAACGAGAATATCGAGCACGTTTTTGGTCATTTAAAAATCTCCCTGACGATTCTGCGCCCGACTGTTTTTTATAACAACTTCTATCAGTCTATCGACTTAATTAGAGGTAAAGGTTTAATGGGTATGTTTCTAACGTTGCGATATTCGGGGCTTTGGGCCTTGCTCAGCGGGAAGACTGGCCTGCTTCTGGGCAATTATGGTGGGGAGGATCGAATTGTTTTCGTGTCGCCGAAAGATATTGCATACGCCGTTTCGGAGGAGCTGTTATTACATCCTGAAACAAAAACAATCCGTTACGTGGGCAGCGAGGAAATGACCTGTAACGAAGCGGCAAAGATCATAGGTACGGCAATAGGTAAACCATGGCTAAAATGGGTTCTGCTGTCTGACAAGGAAATGTTGCGGGGCTTGAAGATGGCCAAAGTGCCGGAAAAACTGGCCAATACGCTTGTAGAAATGCAGGCTGCGATGCACAGCGGCAAAGCTTTGGAGAACTTCCACCGGAACAACCCTAAAATGGGTAAGGTTAAGCTGGCTGATTTTGCCAAAGAATTTGCGAGAGATTATCATAAAAATAGTTAGTTTTATATCGATGAATAGCACTAAACTGCTCCGTTTCAGTACAATACCTGAATGTCATCGGGCCGTGGGTTTGCCAAGTCCTGCACATCCGTTGATTAGCGTTATCCGTATGGAGGACGTTAACATGCCCATCGCGGAAATTCCTTTCAGGGTCATCTACGATTTTTATACGATTTCGCTAAAAAAGGCATCTCCTGCGCGATATAAGTACGGACAACAGACCGGTGATTTTGATGAAGGTGCATTGTTTTTCATGTCGCCCGGCCAAGTATTCGGTATTGATTTACCAATTGATCTGAAGGAAGGAAGACAACCTGAGGGATGGATGATCTTAATCCATCCGGATTTTTTATGGAATACGCCGCTGGCAAAAAATATTAAAAAATATGATTTCTTTAACTATTCAGTAAATGAGGCACTTTATCTTTCTGATAAGGAGGAGGCTATGCTTACAGCCATCACCGATCAGATCGAAAGGGAATATAATACAAACATAGATGCTTTCAGTCAGCAAGTTATCATTGCACAGCTCGAACTTCTGCTGACCTATTCGGAACGGTTTTACCAACGTCAGTTCATTACCAGGAAAGCCTCCGGCCACGAATTACTTACCCGCCTGGAAGATTTCCTATCAGCGTATTTCAATAGCGGTGCATTGGCTTCCAAGGGCTTGCCAAGTGTTACACTGATTGCTGAAACTTTAAATATTTCGCCGGGTTACCTGAGTAGCTTACTTAAATCTTTGACCGGCCAAAGTACGCAACAGCATCTGCATGATAAATTAATAGAGCTGGCAAAAGAGAAACTTTCTACCACGAACCTTTCTATAAGCGAGATCGCTTATGAACTGGGATTCGAACACCTTCAGTCGTTCAGCAAACTATTCAAAACTAAAACAAGTTTCTCGCCACTGGAGTTCAGGCATTCATTTAATTAACCAATTGAATGATCGACATACAGCTGTTTAATTTAGATGGCTATATACCCGCTATCAATTGCATAATAGCTGCCATTGATAAAAGTAGAGGTTTCTGCACTCAAGAACAGGACGAGGTTGTCAACTTCTTCCGTTGTTCCGAGACGACCAGTGGGACGTTTGCCGATTAATGCTTGCTTTTTTTCTTCATCAAGCTGATCAAACAACGGCGTATCGATATAACCAGACCCTACAGCATTGATGCGCATGTCCGGTGCAGCAATTGTAAAGCATGAAAAGAATTGATATGAACCACTTCTTGCAGTCCGGAATTGCGTTTTGAGAGGTTTAATTTGGGCTTTTTATAACATTAGAATGGCTTTTGGAAGGTCTTACAAAGATGGTCATTTATATACCGTAAGAAAATCTGTGGGATTAAGTATGGGAATCTTATCAAACGGATGCAGAACCAGGAGGTCTTTGTCTCCGGTTATAATACAAGAAGCTTGGGCGGATACAGCCAGAGAAAGGTACTTGTCGTCTTTTGGGTCACGACATGCTGTTATAGTTTGCGCAGGATTAATAGAAATCGAATTGCTGATTATATTTTCAATGAAGTCGATTCGGGTTTCCATTTTCACCCATCTATTAAACTTTTCACGAGAGAAGACAATAACGTACTCAGCAACAATTTCATCCGAAACCAGTAAGGTGCCTGAAATTCTTGCCCTTTTTAATGCAAGACCAGCAGTAGAGCCTTCGTTGAATAGTGCGCTGAGTAAGGTGTTTGTGTCGAATATAAAATAATTATTCATCCTCATTCAGCAGTTTGTCCAACTCCTCCTGTGAAAAACCTTTTGACTTCGCTTCTGCGCTTGCTTTTCTCATTGTTTCAAACAACCGTTCATTAGCGGATTGATTGCTGAAGAAATCGTTCAAAAAGGCATTGATATATATCTCAACTTTTCGTTTCCTGTCCGGATCTGCTTGCTCATAAGCGGAAGCTAAAGCAGGAGGTACTTGTATTGATATGGTTTTCATCGTGGTATCTTATCTAGTTTGATAATCAAAGATAAGAAAAATCGAAGGAATGGTTATTTTGTAATCGCTATTTTATCGGCTACGTTGGTCATCTTTTACTCGTATACAAGCCAATACAAATGATATTCATTCCAAATGGATGAAATTGTTCAGTAGTAGTGGATAACGTTGTTCCTATTTGGTGAATAATCTATTTTTTCTCTTGCGGTAATACGATGTATTTGCTGCAAGAATTATATAGTATTACGATAAGCACTGCTGCTGGGTAAAACTTTTGTAGCGTGATGGTGCAGCTTAGCAGAATCATTGTATTGACGGTTTAGGTATGAATATGAAAGGAAGCGGAAATCACCCACTGGAATTAGTTTGATTTTTGTAATTTTAGAACATGAAAAGAATTGATATGAACCACTTCCTGAAATCGCAAAATAAATTACTGAATAAGGATTTGGGTAGTTTCAACCTTTTTTGGGTACAGGAATTGGATACTTGTGCCGTACAGCCTATCCCTTACAATCGACGGGATTTTTACAAAATAAACTTGCTCAAGGGCGCGTATACAGTTCATCTCGCAGATAAAACCTATGAAATTCAAAAGCGGGGTTTGTTCTTTGGTAATCCTTCTTATCCCTATAACTGGATTCCGAAGGGAGCGGATTCGCACAGTGGGGTGTATTGTATTTTTAACAAAGAGTTTTTTCATCATTTTGGCAATATTGATGCCTACCAAATGTTTCGGCCTGAAGGGGATAATGTTATTGAATTGACGGAAGGGTTGTACGATGAAATTGAAGGTATTTTTGAGAAAATGGACGTGGCTTTCCGATCGGCGTATCAACATAAATATGATAAAATCCGGAATTTTATTTTTGAGGTGTTACACAGTGTAAATGAAGTGTCTACGAAAGAAACACGGATTAACCGGCACGATGCAGCCGCTAGCAGGATTACCGGCTCATTTTTGGAGTTATTGGAAAGACAGTTTCCGCTTGAATTGAAAAACCGGCAGGTGCCCCTTCGGAACGCAGCGGATTTTGCGGATACGCTAGCGATTCACGAAAACTACTTGAACAGGGTTTTGAAAAAAACGATGGGAAGTACAACTACCCAGTTAATACAGCAACGCTTCTTACAGGAGGCGCGTGTTCTCATCAAGCATAGTTCCATTGATATTTCGGAAATTGCCTATCTCTTGGGCTTTAAAGAAGTTAGCCATTTTTCCAACTTTTTCAAGAAATATGAAGGGCTTTCGCCATTGCAGTACCGAAAGGTTTGATTTTTGTAAATGATGGTTCGTTTTCTGTAAATTGATCCTAAACCTATTCACGAACTTTGTCTTGTAAATAATAACGTAAAATAATGACAAAGAATTGGTTTATTACAGGTACGTCAAGCGGTATTGGCCGTATTCTTACGGAACAATTGCTGGCATCGGGCAACAAAGTTTTTGCGACGCTCCGGCAAACGGAACAATTGTTGGAATTGAAAGAAAGATATCCTAAACAACTCCATGTTGGTTATTTAGAACTGACAGATACAGAGAGTATTTATAATGCAGTGGCAGCAGCGCTGGCGGAAATGGGACGAATAGATGTTGCGGTGAGCAATGCCGGATTGGGTGTTTTCGGAGCGGTGGAGGAATTGGATGATCATGTCATCTCGAAGCAGATTGAAGTCAATTTGTTAGGATCAATCCGACTGATAAAAGCACTGATTCCGGTAATGCGCCAACAGCCTGAGCGGGGACATATTATACAGGTGTCTTCAGAAGGCGGTCAGATTGCTTATCCGGGCTTCAGCTTATATCATGCATCTAAATGGGGAATAGAGGGCTTCATCGAGTCGACCGCACAGGATGTACGGCCTTTTAATATTAGGTTTACAATTGCCGAACCGGGGCCAACGGGAACTAACTTCGGCAGTAGCCTGCTCATAGCGCCTGCTTTGGATGTATACCAAGACACACCGGTAAACGATCTACGCAAATTTATCGATGAGGGTTTTGGTGAACTGGACAATGTGTATGATGTTGCGCAAGCTATAATCGATTGTGCCGTCCATGCGCAACCTCCGTTTAGATTGCCGATCGGAAAAGTGGCCATACAACATGTTCAAGACGGATTACAAAAACGCTTAGACGCTGTGCGTAGCGCAATACAGTAAAAAAACCATTTACTTACTCATTCCTTAATGAATCAATCGGATTGGCTATTGCCGCTTTAATGGCTTGTGAACTCACAGTGAGTAAAGCCAGTATAAGCGCCCCCCAATCCTGCGATGATAAATAAACCCCAACCGAGGGAAATACGGTACGTGTAAGCTTCCAGGAATTTATCCATCGCCCAATAGGCAATAGGAAAAGCTACCAAACAAGAAATGATGACTAACCAGGCAAATTCTTTGGACAGCAAGCGTGTAATTGAAAAAACCGACGCACCGAGTACTTTGCGGACTCCAATTTCTTTCGTCCGATTTTCGGCCATATAGGCGGCAAGTCCAAATAAACCCAGGCAGGAAATAAAGATGGTGAGAAAAGCAAATAAAGCTGCCATGGTGCCGGTTTGCTCGGACTCTTTGAATTTAGCGGCGTAGGCTTTGTCTACAAAGTTGTAGGCGAAGGATAATTGGGGTTGTAGCGCTTAAAAATGGCTTCTGTTTTAGCAAGCGCGGTAGCCGTAGATAAGGCAGGATTGAACTTGATATGCATGACATTAAACCATCCTTTCGCTCCTTCGATGACAGCGGGTTCCACGGGTTCATAGGGTGAACGGGAAATAAAATCGGCCACCACGCCCACTACGTGCCATTCAATGCCATTATCTTTGATCAACTGGCCAATGGGGTCTTTGAAGCCCATAAGTCTTACGGCTGATTCATTTAAAAGGACCGCTGTGGAATCGGTAGGGTACTGCGTCAGGTCCATGTCCCTGCCGGCCACTAAACGAAGACCGGCTGTTTTTACAATGTGCTCGTCAGCGCACATACGGTCGATAAGTGTTTTATCGTTTGGTGCTTTTCCCTGCCACCAAAATCCATTACTGTTACTCCAACTTTCGGTAATCGGAGAATTGGATCGCGTGACCGATACGGCTACACCTCCTTGGAGCAGCTCATTTTTGATCAGCTTGCTGTTCTTGGCGACCTCGCCCTCCTCCGAAATATAAACGACATTGTTTTTGTCATAACCATTTTCCCTGTCTTTTGCGTATTGGATTTGTTTATGAACAGCCAAGGTGCTTATAATAAGAATGATGGCAATGGTGAACTGAACAACTACCAGGATTTTACGAAGACTAAAAGTGGCTTTTGCTTGTTTAAAGGTGCCTTTTAACACCTTAACAGGCTGAAAGGAGGAAAGGAAAAATGCCGGGAAACTGCCGGCGAGCAAGCCGGTTATTAAAATAAAGCCTACGGCGTTTAACCAAAACTGGAAATGACCAAAATCAACAGCTAAACGCCTGCTGATTAAATTGCCGAAGGAGGGTAGGGCTAACCAGGTAATAAACAGGGCGATGACGCCGGAGATGGCGGCAATCAAAATGGATTCGCTTAAAAACTGGCCGATCAGCGACACGCGATAGGCGCCCGCTACTTTTCGGATGCCGACTTCCTTGGCCCGTTTCTCACTTCGGGCGGTGCTGATGTTCATGAAGTTAATGCAGGCAATCACCAAGATGAAAACGGCGATCAGCGTGAAGAGGTTGACCATATCAATGCGCCCGCCCACTATCTTTCCATTTTCAAATTTGGAGCGGAGCCACCAGTCGGGGAGTGCATGCAGCAGGACTTCCGTGTCTTCCTCCGGTCCATTATGCCGCTTGGTAATGTCCTTAATCTTTCTGTCCATTGCCTCTTTGCTGATGCCCGGATTTAATTCTACATAGGTTTGTACCGAGTTGTTGCTCCAATAGTCGTCGCTATAACCAATCTTTTCCATGTATTTCCAAGGAAGCAGGAACTCCGCATCGGTGAACCGGGTATTGCCGGGCATATCGGCTAGAACACCAGAGACGGTCACTACATCTACACTATCTATTTTGAGCGTTTTCCCCAGTGCTTCTTCTTTGCCAAATAAACGTTTAGCCAGGCTTTGGCTGATGACAATTTCGGTGGGGGTTTTTAAGATATGCTCTTTATCACCTTCGAGCAACGGAAAATCGAACATGGAAAGGAAAGCGGAATCTACGAAGGCGCCCTGGCCCTTTAGCTTCTTGTCGCCCACGGAGAACAGAAAACTGTTATCGGAGTAGCGGCTGTAATGGGCTATTTCCGGAAATTCCGCTTTGGCGGCCGGCCCTAAAGGCTTGGGCGTGTAGAACCACACCTGAAGTTTATCGCCCCAATTGGCTCGGTTTCCTACTAAAAAGAGTTGGTCTTTTTTATGGTGAAATAGGTCAAAACTCCGTTCGTTTTGTACCCAGGAAAGGATGAGCATGGCAGCTGCCATACCAATAGCCAAGCCTGTTATGTTCAAGATGGAATACCCTTTGTTTTTAAGCAGATTGCGCCAAGCGATTTTGATGTAGTTCTTTATCATACCGAGCCCTTTAATTGAATATTAGCTAAACATAAATGGAGCCATAATTTTATCGATTTGATTATTAGTTGTTTGTGTCTTTGGTTTTTAACAGCAAGTGTTCGTTTTCGAACAGTGATTGTTCATTGGCGCACAGCTTTCATCTCACTTTACCTTGATGCAAAGTGAGACAAACATCAAGGCTGTCCAGTTCTCGCTAAAAATTCGATTTCATACCCGCCGTTATGCGGAGCCGCCCCATATCTCAATCCTTTCCTTCGCTTTTTCGCATAACGTTTTTTCGGCCCTTCCAATCGAATTTTCTTTACGCTCACCCTGGAAGGCCGTCCTTCCCTAGGCGCTACAGCCCCTTTGCATTGAGGTTCTGAAATGCTTAAATGGCCTTGGACGATACTGAAGCAACGAGCAGCGACATCAAAATAAAAAAAATGTTCTTTTAAACAGGTTCCTAGCCATTGATAAATTAGGCAGCGAAAAAACTTTTTACCATATGGTAAGCGGATTCCTCATAATAAGTTCGAAATTTAAAGTATGAAAGAGTTTATCAACTACGTATTACAGTTTGGGAATTTGAACAAACAGCAAATCGATTTCATTCTGAGCAAAGCGGAAACGTTGGAACTTCATAAGGATGACTATTTTTCGGAAGCTGGAAAGATCCCCAGACACGTTGGGTTTATTCTTGAAGGGATCGTTCGTTTCTGCTATTACAACAACAAAGGCGAAGAGATCACACACTCATTCGTAGACGAGAACAATTTTGTTTCTGACCAACAAAAGTTTGAGGCACAAGTGGTGGCCTCCGATTATGTACAGGCCGTTACCCCTTGCAAAATGCTCGTTTTTTCAAAGAAAAGTTGGGACGAGATCGGCAATACGATTGTTGGCTGGGACGCTATTATAACTCAGATTACAAAAAATTGTTTGTTAAAAGCGATTGAAAGAAGGAGCCCACTGGTTTCTGAGGATGCAACTACGCGCTATTTATCGTTCATTGAACAATTTCCCGGCCTGGTCAATCGTGTGCCGCTTTCTCATGTCGCTTCTTATCTTGGGATCACGCAACAATCCTTGAGCCGAATACGAAGAAATATCCGTTGAGCGCACTTTTTACCAAATGGTAAATGCTTCCTCTTTTTTGATACCGAGCTTTGTATCATTAATTTAAATGAATAGCAATGAGCAAAAAAGTTGTATTAATTACAGGAACAAATAGTGGGTTTGGATGGCTTACCGCTAATAGTGTAGCCGCTTTGGGGCATAAAGTATATGCCACCATGAGAGACACCCAAGGAAAGAATGCAGATAAGGCAAATGCGCTATCACAGGTAGCCAATATCACCGTTTTGGATGTTACGCTAACAGATGAAACCAGTGTTAAGGAGGCTTTTGACACTGTTATAGCGAAGGAAGGTACCATCGATGTATTGGTAAATAATGCGGGTGTTGCCCTATTCGGGGTGGCTGAAAGTGCTACTACGGCCGATGTGCAACGAGTTTTTGATGTGAATGTGATCGCTCCCTGGAGATTAATGAAATTGACCTTGCCTTTTATGCGTAAACAGTCGGAAGGTTTGATCATCAACGTCTCGAGTGGGTGGGGTAGGTTCTCGCCCCCTTTTTCAGCGGTGTATGGTGCTTCAAAATTCGCTTTGGAAGGTTTAAGCGAAGGCTTGCATTATGAGGTACGACCTTTAGGGGTAGATGTTGCAATTATTCAACCGGGGGCTTTCCCGACTGAGATGTCTCAAAAGATTCAAGCTGGATCTGACACATCGGTTGTTGACGATTATAAATTGATAGCGGAAGTTCCGGAAAAAATGTTCAATGCCCTTAGTCAGATGTTTGAAACTGTAAAACCGGATCCTCAAAACATTGCAGATGCCGTGGTAAAGCTAATCAATTTACCAAAAGGACAACGCCCGTTAAGAACCGTGGTTGACCCATCTACGGGAGAGATTGTCAAAACGGCTAATGAAGCCGTTCAGGTTGAATACGACCGAGTACTAACAGCATTTGGAATGAAAGATTTATTGAGTTTGTAGGTATAAAAGGTGATGTTTGCGGCGAGTATTGCCGCAATCCATCACAGAGATCAATTGGGCTGCAAACGAGAATACGACTTGATGCCTAATTCTCCTAGTAGCGTTGTTTATCAGTATAAATTTATGTAAATTTGGAAGACAATAACGGCTTTAGAAATGAAAACGGCATTACAAATAGATATCACTTTTGAGCAGATACTTTCCATGGTTAAGCAGTTGCCCAAGCAACAGAAGATAAAGCTGAGCAAGGAATTGGAAAAAGAAGTTATAGATTCAAAGCTCCAACAGTTGTTGACTACCTTTAAAACAAACGAGTTGGATGCAAAAACAATTGCGGCAGAAGTAGAAAGCGTAAGGCAAGAAATATATGATAAACAAAAGCGTTAAAGTAATTTTTGACACGAATGTTTGGATTAGTTTCTTAATAGGAAAGCAGCTCTCCAAAATAAAAAAATATATTGTTGACGGCCGTATTAAGATTATAATTACAGAGCAGTTATTGACGGAGATAAAAATTGTAACAGCCCGTGAAAAACTTAAAAAATATTTTCCGAAAGGAAGTGTGAAGGAACTAATTGTTTTGTTGGAAACAATTGGTGAAAACGTTGAGATAAAATCAACTCATTTAATTAGCAGAGACCCCAAAGACAATTTTCTATTAGATTTAATAGATTTTTTCCAAAGCTGATTTTTTAGTCACGGGAGATAAAGATCTCTTAGAACATAATCCGTTTAAAACAGCCCAAATACTAACGCCAACAGCCTTTGAAAGTAAACTGATTAAATAGAATCTTACAAAACAATTACTGCTTCACCTAAACTTTTTCCTGTCTCATGTCTTTGAGAATACGTGCGCGGTGTTGAAGTCCCCATTCGGCAATGGTTTGCGTCAATTGCTTTAATGATTTTCCGTACTCTGTAATCTTATAGGCTACCGAGACAGGAGAAGTGGCCAATACATTTCTTTCAATCAATCCGTTTACTTCAAGCTCCTTCAGCTCCCGACTTAACATCTTACCGGAGATGCCCTGAACTTTCTTCAGTAATTCGGAATAGCGCATGGATTGGTAACACAGGCAGGCGATAATAAGCACCTTCCACTTTCCACCTAAGATTTCCATGGTGTCGTTTATAGCCAATACGGTTTGGCTACAGTCTTCGATTAGTATACTTTCTGATTTCATTTTTGTCCCTTGGTTACCCAAATGTCACTGTTACTTTTTGTCACTTAGTGGCAAATTTAAACAATTCTGCTTTACCTTTGCATCGCAAACATAAAAATTTATACAATGGAACTTATTAATCATTTAAAATGGCGTTACGCCACTAAAAAATACAGCACAGAAAAAGTTAGCGAGGAAAAGATCAACCAAATTTTAGAAGCCATCAACCTAACCGCTTCTTCATGCGGAATACAGCCCTATCGGGTTTTGGTAGTTTCTAATCCGGAGATAAGGGCCAAATTGGGCGCAGGTTCGTTTAACGGACAGATTGTAAATTCTTCTCATTTATTGGTGTTTGCGGCTTTCAACGAGATATCCACAACATATATTGAAGAATATATAAAAATGGCCGAAAAGCAACGGAATTTACCGGAAGGTGGGATGGCTAATTTTACAGAAAAACTAGTTAACTATTTCAGTGCAAATACAGCGGAAGCAAATGCCGTCTGGGCTAGTAAACAGGCTTATATTGGCTTGGGTACTGCCTTGCTGGCGGCTGCGGAATTGAAGATAGATTCTACGCCCATGGAGGGTTTTGATGCTGCCCAATTTGATGAGGTTTTAGGGCTAAAGGAGAAGGGATTGCATACGGCGGTGATCCTTTCGTTGGGCTATCGGGATGCGGAAAATGATTACCTGGTTGATATGCCAAAAGTAAGGTTGCCCATAGAAGAATTTTCTGCTTTTGTAGCATAAACGATTTAATCTGGCTGTAGGGGCGCTTGCTATTGCTGCGCAACACTTCCATGAGCTGGAAATTGACAAGTTGGCTTAAAAGATCAGGGACGGTTAGCCAACCACGGGAAGATTCTTATAACGCCATTCACTCGGGGAGTAGTTTACCGGCAGTTGCTGTAGATGCTCGATGCGAATCTTTTTTCTGTGCTGTTTGATATGTGTAAAGAGGAGGTGACTGTCATAGGTGACTTCGAAAGGTTGTGACAGGTTAACCGGTTCGGTTGTTTCGCCAAGGATCACATACTCCAATTTTCCTTCCGAAGTGAACCGCTTAATGATGACATTGTCGCCAGTAGTGGCTTGTATACTGAACCATGCTCCATCACCCACGCCTCCAAGATACTGTGCCTCTTTAGGCACAGTAATGGGTTTTGAGGGTGCGTTCATGCGGCCAACCGAGTGGTCGGCGGGTAAAAGACGGGCTTTTCTTTGGCTTACATTCTCTCCTAGCTTTTTCAGTAAAAAACGAACGGACTGCCAACGGTTCATCTTAACATGTTTTAAGCCCTCATGGGGTGTAAATGAGTAAATCATTCTATCTGGCACTACATTAACTAAATTACTGATGGGACTTGCTTTAATTGTTTCGGGGAAATTGATAGTATGTCGCCAGCTGTAGCGCTTGGAACACCGAGCAAGCATGCGGACAATAAATCGTGAACAATTATTGTTGTTGCGGGCGATGGCACCATAAGGATATGCACCTTGAAGTACACATTCGTCTCCGTAAGCTTTGGCGCGTTCGAAATTAATACCACGAGCAATAGCGAAATAAAGAATACCTTCTCCATACATGGCAGGTTTCAATCCTTCAAACTGCGTTGCGATTTCTTCAAGGTTGACAATAGTACGGCCTTCAAATTTCGCCTTAATCGTAATCGCTAGGCGAGGGTCTGAAAATTTAGAACGAGCTCGACCATATTGCCGGGGCGTGATATATCGTCCGAAGTCATAGAAGAGCATTTCGCCGGTTTCTCGTTTAATGATAACAATACCGGTATGACCTACTTTAAAATTCAAGTTTTTTACGATGCCAATTTTCTTTAAAAACAACATCCACTTTTCGTCTCCGCGGATAGTGGTATCCGGCCATGTTAAAATAAGGGCCATATCATTGTAGGTGATCGTTGACTGCATGATATTCTCTTTTTATGTTAGACTTTAAAGGAAGATGAAGTTTCGGTAACCCCTATGCGGTGAATGTTTGATAAATAGATTTAATTTCGTGCCCCAACGGAAGAAACGGCTTAATTCTTTTTTGTTCAAGTGCTCAAAATGGAAAATTTTATGTGGAAATGGAATCGCATTGGTATAGACACCATTTTTGGAAAAAACAAGCATAATTTTTTTGTGAAGCTTCTTCGTTAAGCCAACATGTTCATATACTGCCTGCCCTGGTTCAGAGAATGATGCTGTTGGATAATCTCGAAAGGTCAGCAAAACGATATAGTCACAGCATGTTAGCATGTTTTGATAATTGATTTCATTGCCTAAACTGGTACGGCTATACACTTCGTGTCCATTGTTCCAAAAAAACGCTGCAAGATGGTCGAGTAACATTTGTTCTTCTTGTCCGTTATCTCCAACTAATAAATATTTCATCTGTTTATTTTTTGTTTTTAGTTGTCAGATGGAGCCTTTGATGATTAAAATAATCATTGCCCTGTGTGCTTAATGATTATTTTTAATCATGTCGGGTTCATATGTAAATGACTTCTCTTTTAAAGGCCATACCTGCCTACCGGCAGGCAGGTGGAATATCCGGATTATTTTGTGTTTGTCTTTGGTAATCATGGATATTTCATTATCAAAAATGTTTTATGCTAAAGATTTTTAGCCGCTGCTATCTGGAATGCTGTAAATTTAATGGTGGATATCAGCTAGATGGAGATCCTTTCCATCGCTTGTGTGTCCATAACCAACCATAGGGTTCTTCTTTGATGTTTTCGGCTAAGAGGCTTATATATTTTTGGGTTATCTCGCCCTCTCGCGTAGCTGAAGCTTCGGAACAGATTGGTAAACAGGTTATTTTGTAATGCCCTTTAGATAGCTGTGTAATATGTAAGTAGATGACGGCCGATCGACTCGTGCGTGCCAATTTCTCCATGCCTGAAAAGACGTATGTGTCCTGGTGCAAGAAAGTGAACCTGAATTTTTCTTCTTTTATCGGCGGACATTGGTCGGCAAGGAATAGATAGACGGCCGGACCTGAACTTTAGCTAGTATTTGGCGTACAACCGCTTTATCAGGTAATAACTTCATGCCAAAACGAGACCGGAATCTAATCATCAGCTTATTCATCGTGGTTGAGCGAAGGGGTTTGTAAACGGCATATATGTCGTATTGCATCTTAAAAGGCATAAAATTCAGCATCTCCCAATTTCCGCAATGGCCCAGGCAAGCAATAACGTCTCGTCCGGAGGCTATGTACTGATCAATTAATTCTTGATTCTCAAATACAATTTTCTTGTCAAGCACTTCAGCCGAAACGGAAATGCTTTTGATGATTTCGGCAAAATAGGCGGTAAAGCAAGTGTAGAACTTTTTTACAATTGCATGGACTTCTCCGTATCGCTTATCCGGAAAGGCACGTGCTATATTCTGGATAACGACTTCTTTTCTGTAACCGATGATATAATAAGCAAGAAAATAAGTGATGGAACCCAATGCATATAGAAAGGTCATCGGTAGCAGGCTTATTATGTATAGGCCGGCATAAGCACTTCTATAAGCAAGTTGTTTTAGTATCTGCTTCGGGTTCATATTTAGAGTTTCATCTTTAAGCCAACCGATGCATAAGGGGAAACAGAAAAAAAGTAATCATTATCGGATGCAAATATACCCTTCAAGGTTCTGTCGCTGTACGCAGCCGGACGGTATAGGTTTAGTCCCACCATACCGGTCATGGTTAACCCGGTTTTACCGAGCTTGAGCTCGGGACGAAAGCCTGTAACGATATACTGGTGCGAGAAGATCACGTCTTTGCCGTCTTTTTTCAGCAAGGCGACCTGCCCGTTCATTTCAATGGCATAAGATAGTTTGAACCGATCGTTGAAATCGTAACCTGCCGATAATTCAAGGCCTTCGATTACTTCTACATTGACATCGTATTTTCCGTGAAGCTTCCATTTAACATAAACCGCCGGAAATATCATGGGGTACCCTAAAGAACTATTGATCGATACGCCACCGCCTATATCCAGATTCGGTTTCAGGTGCCGGATAAAAACAAGGCCCCCACTTCCCAGCACATTTTTAAATGTCAGCTTGGAGAAATCGGTAGTGGGAGCAAATATACCGGCTCCTAGGCTGGCCCGCATCGACCATCGGTCATTTAACGGACGTAGATGGTAAACCCCGAGTTGTATATTCATGATTTCGGAAACCATTTCATCTGAAAAATTTCGGTTTTTCAAAGAGACGTATGATCCGCCAAGGCCAATCCCCCAAGCTGTGGGACGATTCTTTTCATTCATTTTCATGGATAAGGGAATGTTGACGGCTCCTTGGTAAACCATGGCGGAACCTTTGCTATTACCGATTTTTTCTCGTGGTTTTTCACCCGGAGGCAGATAATAATAGCCCGAATTTCCAATATACTCGGTTCTGAAAGACACTTGTTGCGCGTTGCCTTCGAGATAGAGTAGTATGGCTAACGTTGTTAAGCAGAATGATATGAACTTCATATGATTTTTAAATTTTTATTTGCACTTATTTATTATATAGGAAGCAAAAGAAGGGTGAATGAAGTGATGTCGAAAGCAATAGATGGCAGACTTCAGCATCTGGTGGATGAAGTGTAGTATGAACCGGATAAAATGAATTCGAAAAAAGCCATTGCGTACAGAAATTCAGGTGTATTAAATTGCACGGCATAACCTATTTTTAAATAACCGGCTTGACCCTTGTTGTTTGTTTTCATCGCTTGCTTCCTATAATTAATGTCTTGTATAACGCTAAGACAATTATGAAATGGAAGACCCTACGTTTATTTGCTGTTTTCTTTAGGGGCATATATTTACACTGCTGTACGCAACCTGTTCTATGGCTTGGCTTTTTTAAAATTTATAGGCTATTCCGATGGCTGCACGCTGGTTTTTCATGGAGCCTCCCTGGGCTTTATGCAGGTCGGCCAACCCGTATTGATAACTGGCATTTATTTGCCAGTTTTTATCAAACTGGTATCCTATAATGCCGCCGACACCATAATCGAAACGTTTTAGGGCAGGTCTTCCGGTCTCCCCATTCGTTTTGAACAGGTTCACGCCACCGGCTTTTGCCAGGACGCCATAACCGACATAAGGGCCTACGCCTATAAAGGCTTTCCCACTGCCTAGCTGCCCTTGAACCATTCCATAGAGCGGAATTTCTACACCAACGGATTTGAACTTGGTAGTTGATTGAGTTGATTTGGATTCTAGGTTCGAGATGTCATAATACACATCAATCCCGGATTGCAAGGCAAAATTGGTACTCAGATCGTATTTAACGAAACCGCCAAAGGAACCGCCTATTTTCCTTTTACTTTTAAAGTTTTTCATATCACCACCTAAGCGGTAATTAGATAGATTTGGTCCGGTTTTAATACCGAATGATACAGGTTTGTCCTGAGCTGACATTTGTAGGGAAAGAAATAGGGCGCCGGCTGCTAGGAAAAATGTGATTGCGTTCTTGTTCATCGTTCTAAAATTTAATGTTGTTTTTAATGTTGAACAAAAGAACGATGGATGATCCGCTATTGAAAGGTGCAAGCGACAGACCTAAGAATTTGCCCTATGAACTATAGAATGGAAGGGATGAAGTTTTCCGTGTTTGGAGCTATTCCACAATCCCGTCCATCCATCGCAGAAAGTCGGGGACGCGTACACGACTGACTAGCACCTCATGTGGACATGCTGGTACGAAGGAAAGTTTCAGTCGGCTGTTAAAATATTTGTTAACACTTTCAATAGCTTTTACGTTCGCAATGCAGTTACGTGATACGCGGAAAAACAAACGGCTGTCAACTTGCTGTTCTAGCTGATCTAAAGTATAATTAATAATATACCGTTTATCGTGAAGGGTGTGGAGAAAAACGACGCCGTCTTCACTATAAAAATGCGCGATATCAGTGGTTTCTATGTAGTGATAATTTTCTCCCTTCGATATCAGGAAACGATTTTTGGTTTTAACCGGTAGGATTTGCTCAAAACGCTTGGGGTCGGTTATATAGTGGTGGTTATGAAAGATGTTTTCGAATTTGATTAAGGCCGCTTCTAACTCCTTCTCATCAAAAGGTTTTAACAGGTAATCGATGCTGTTCAGCTTAAAGGCTTTGATGGCATGTTCATCGTAAGCGGTGGTAAATATGACAGGCGTGTTGACCTTTACATGGTTGAATATTTCGAAGCAATTGCCATCGGCCAGACGGATATCCATCAAAATTAAATCGACAGAAGATGCTTTCAGGAAACCAATGGTATCGATAACTGTTTTGGTTTGCTTCTCCAGGAGATAACCGGAGCGTAGTTTCGCCATCATCCGTTTTAATTCTTCGTATGCAAATCGTTCGTCTTCTACTATTAGGTATTTCATTGTTGGATATAAGGGATTTTTACAATAAATAGATCGCCGGTATGCGTCACGACGACGTCTTTGGCATACAGCTTATATTGCTTGGTAATGTACTTGAGTCCTATACCGCCTTTATCCACATCGCTAGACGGTTGAATGTTATTTTCAATCGTAATATAATCAGGGTCGACCGTAATTTTTATGTGCAACAGTGATTCTTCGGTTGCGATATTATGCTTAAAAGCATTCTCTATCAGCAGTTGCAAAGTGAGCGGAATAATTTTGTTCTTTTCACAGTCCGCTATTTTATCTACCGTAAAAGTGAACGAGTTTTCGAACCGCATCCGCATAAGGAAAAGATACGAATCCAAGGCATCTAATTCTTCCGCTACCGAAACAACCGGCTGCCGGGTAAGAGAAAGTACATACCGATAGGTCTTGGAGAGGGCTTTGGTGAATTTATTGGCATTGTCGGGATTGATATAGATTAATGAAGAAAGTACATTCAACGAATTGAAGAGGAAGTGTGGGTTTATCTGTGACCTTAAGGTTTCGTGCTGGAATAACAGCACTTTGCGCTTGGCTGTTTCGGAGTCGGCTATAGCTTTTTGTTCCGACTGGAAATAATAGATTAATTCAAATACCAACAGAATCGGGATATTGGTTGTCATGGCAAATGCAAATTTCACCAGGAAGGGGGGAAGACCTTCCTCAGGTATATGAAATACGTCGTAGATCATGTAATTAAACATCCACAGAATGACCAAACAGATCAATGTGATGCCTATAAGGCCCGCCACAATACGATAAAATATATTTTTGGAATAAGGTAGATATTTATTTAAAAGTAGCAGTAAGCCATAATCAGCAAAACACATGATGAAGATAACGATATAATGTGCTGATAACTGTATGTGGAAATTAGCCCATAAATCTTCCTTCATGAGAATAATGCTGAAAAGCATTTGACACAAAGCATAAATCAGTGTGGAGAAGAAAAAAATGAACAGTTTTTTTATATTTATTCTTTTCACCCGAGGCATGCTCAAAAATAAAGTTTCCAGCGAAGATTTATTACTAAATCTACTCCTTTTCTGATGAACTTCATTTTTTAAGGGATGAATTTAACTGGTTATGTTCTTTTTGTGAATATTTTTTTCTGAATGGGTATCATTGGTAGCCACTTAAGGTCAGTTAATTTTTACAACATATGCAAGAAACTGAACGTTATTTTAACGCGAGCGGCGGCGGGGTCGGCCGTCGTGCAAATTATTGAGGAGCGCTTGTTGCCTTAATACTTGCTCGAAATTCAAGAGGCGTTAGTTTTGTGCGTTTTTTGAACAGCTTACTAAAGGATTGTGGATGTTCAAAACCCAAGCCATAGGCAATCTCGCTTACGGAAGCCGATGTGGTCGATAATTTTTCTTTAGCCATTTCAATGACTTTATCCTGTATATGTTGGCGAGTGTTTTGTCCGGTAATATGCCGCAACATCGTGCTGAGGTAATCTGGTGTGATATGAAGTTTTTCACTGATATAGGACACCGTTGGCAAGCCCTGCCGAGTCAGTAGCTCGCTGCTACAATAGTCCACTAGAATTTTTTCAAAACGGGTGAGAATTTCGTGGTTGTTTTTTTCCCGGGTGAGGAACTGTCTTTTATAGAATCGTTGTGAATAGTTCAATAACAACCCGATCTGTGAGATGATGATGCTTTTGCTAAATTCGTCCATATTTGAAGCGTATTCATGTTGTATATTCGCAAAAATTTGGGCAATAATCGTTTCTTCTTTTTCTGATAGGAAAAGTGCTTCATTGATCGCGTAATTGAAAAAATCATATTGTCTGAATTTTTGCGATAGCTCGGTATTCCATAGGAAATCAGGATGGATAAGTAAAATCCATCCTGATGGTTTATTCTTCAACTGTTGTTCGTCAATCGTAATATCCAGTACCTGATTAGGAGCAAAAAAAGACATGAGTCCTTCATCAAAGTCATAATCCTGCCGTCCGTACTGCCATTTACCGATAACATTCTTTTTAAAGGCAATGGAATAAAATCCCTGCGTAAAATGCAATAGCATTTCATCGTGGTACATTTGACCGTAGTCTACCAAGCTGATCAGGGGATGCTCCGGCTTGGGCAACCGATTTCGCTGATGAAATTCGCTAATTGTTTTAATATGCGTGAATGTTTTCATTACCCAAAAATACGAAGAAATTAAAGATTCATTCCACCGGATATTTCAATACGTTGTGCATTGATCCAGTACGCTTCATCGGTACATAAAAAGGCAACCACAGCACCAATATCGGTGGGTAAACCAACGCGTCCTAATGCTGTATCGGCAGCCAGTGCTTTGTTAAGGGTTGAATTATCTCGCACTGCGCCGCCCATAATGTCGGTTTCAATGGCACCTGGCGCTACCACATTGGCACGAATTTTACGGGCGCCCAGTTCTTTTGCCTGATATTTGGTTAGTACCTCCAAACCGCCCTTCATTGCTGCGTAGGTTGCAAATCCAGGGGTTGTAAAACGGGTAAGCCCACTGGAAATGTTAATAATGCCACCGCCATTATTCATAATTTTTAAGGCATGTTGTGTAAGAAAGAATGGCGCCATTAAATGGATGTGTATCATGTCTTTAAACTCGCTGATGCTCGCGGCCTCAAAGGGTGCGGGTGCAATTTGTCCGGCGTTGTGTACGAGATAATCAATAGTCGAAGCCTGAAAATGGTTGTTTAATGCCGGCAGTAGTTTATCCGAAAAGAAGGGTTCGTAATTTTCATAGATGCTCACATCTAAAGGTAAGGCCAATGCTTTCTGTCCTATTTTTTCAATTTCAGATACCACACTGTCAGCAGCAGTTTGGTTAGATTGATAAGTTATCACTACATCTAATCCTTTTTTGGCGATATTGATGGCCATATCTCTTCCCAAGCCACGACTTCCGCCGGTAACCAATGCAATTTTATTTGTACTCATGATTTTAATTTTTTCTTGATACAAATTTCAGGATGTAATGAATTTGATTTGTAGCCCAACCCCGACACTTTGTAGCCCAATCAGTATTGCAGGCGTTGGCCTGCATCAGCACGGAATCATTATAGCCAGAAATTTAAGAGGGGAGGGCGTTTGAAAAAAACTTGCTGAGATATATTAAGCAGTCCGAAGCCGCGATTTCCACGCGTAACCAATGCAATATTATTTGCATTCATGATACAATTTGCGATGATAGTGCAGATGTTTATGGATTGGTACGGCATAGGGCCTAAATCGCTAGAATGCCAAGACATAAACCATATTCAAAAGAAACAAACCTGTGGGTGGGACGGAAAATCGGGGGCCGCTGTTTTAATCCGTGGCGTGAAGAGGAAATAGCACTGCCCAGAGTGTTGAAAGAAAATCCGATAGTAAATGAAGAGTCATGACCTTCCTTTTTAAAGAATGAATTTAACGGTCTATGCTCTTTTTTTGTTATCGCGGAGAAATACGTCATTTTGGCTTACAATATTTCGTTTTAGATTAATTTCAGGTTTATAGTAATGTCCACTTTTGCATAGTACAATTAAAACAAATAAATATGCAAAAGACAATTTTTATTACCGGAGCCTCATCTGGATTGGGAAAAGCAACCGCCAAATTATTTCAGGCGAAAGGCTGGCAAGTAATTGCCACCATGAGGAGCCCGGAGAAGGAAACTGAACTGGCCCAGCTTTCAAATGTAACCTTATTGCCACTGGATGTTACGAATAGAGCACAAATCCAAAAAACGGTAACGGAAATTTTGAAATCTCATTCTGTTGATGTGGTCTTGAACAATGCAGGTTATGGCCTCATCGGTCCTTTAGAAGCGTTCAGCGATGAGCAGATCGATGCTCAGCTGCAGACCAATCTATTCGGTGTCATCCACGTTACAAAAGCATTCGTCCCTTACTTTCGGGAAAGGAAAAGCGGGACATTCATCAACATTACTTCTACATTTGGCCTGCTAGGCTATCCAACTTGCTCCGTTTATAATGCTAGCAAGTTTGCCGTAGATGGTTTTTCAGAAGGTCTCGCTTATGAGTTAGCCAATTTTGGTGTCAAGGTTAAAGTGGTAGCACCAGGTGGTATGCAGACGGATTTTGCAGGAAGATCCTTACAGGGAGGGATGCACGAAGCTTATAATCGCTTGGCGGCAAAGGTAAGTGAAGGCTACAGCGAAGAACAGGTTGCCAATTACACAAAAGCAGCAGATGTAGCTCAGATTATTTATGACGCGGCCACGGATGGGAAAGATCAACTGCGGTATATAGCTGGTAATGATGCTATAGCCTTGTATAAGGAACGCCTCGAAGCGACACCGGAGGGACAATTTAAGAAAATACGTTCCCAGTTCATTTTTTAATCTTCATTTTGTTCCTTTCAAATCTTTATTGTCTCTCAGCAGGAATTAAATTTGATTAAGTTTGTATATCGTGAAAAAACATCCCGTCATATTCAATTCCATATCTCAGCTGCATAAAGCGATGGGACAAGCTGCACCATCCCATCCGCTCATCAGCATCATGAATTATGGGGAAGCACGTTTTGATCCTAAAGATTTTGAAGAGGGCATTATTCTGAACTTTTACAAAATATCATTCAAAACGAGTTTTTCGGGAAAGTTGAAATACGGTCAGGGATTCTATGATTTTGAAGAGGGGGGGATGTCTTTCATCGCGCCTGGTCAACTTTTAAAAATGCAGGACGAAGAGGCCGACTACAGTGGTATGACGCTGCATATTCATCCCGACTTTCTTAGGTCTTATCCACTAAATTCGGCCATCAAACAATATGGTTATTTTAGCTATTCCGCGGCAGAGGCTTTATATCTTTCTGAAAAAGAAAAGGCAACCATCCTCAGCATTTACAGATTTATTCAGGATGAGCTGAACGAGCGGATTGATAAATTTAGCCAGGATGTGATTATTTCACAAATTGAATTGCTGCTTAATTATGCCAATCGTTTTTATGATCGTCAATTCCTTACCCGAAAGGCGGTGAACAATGATCTTTTGGTAAGACTGGAACAACAATTGGAAGATTATTTTAAGGACGATAAGTTATTAACAGGGGGATTGCCTTCTGTTGCTACCCTTGCAGAAAACCTGCATGTTACGCCACGTTACCTGAGTGATTTGTTGCGAAACCTGATCGGTTTGAACGCACAACAGTTCATCCACGAAAAGGTGATTGAAAAAGCAAAGGAATATCTCGCAAAAAATGACCTAACGGTGGCCCAAATCGCTTATCACTTGGGCTTTGAACACCCGCAGTCTTTCAATAAATTGTTCAAAAGCAAAACATCTTTATCTCCTTCAGGCTATAAAAAAAGTTTACGGAATTAGACTAAAGGCCTTGGATGCCAGGCTTCCCGTAGAATTATAGCACTACTTATGGTGCGCATGGAAAATCTGGTAAATCTAATCAGCGGAATTTTGTTTCGCAATAAAAAACATAGAAAAATGAATACAGTTAAAAAATGACCTTAAGTGGATAATTCTGGAACGTATGTTCTAAATATCTTATTATCTTTGCAATTAATTTATGGCAAGAAGTGTAGAATTTGACGAGCAATTGGCAATTTCCAGAGCAATGGATGTTTTCTGGAAAAAGGGTTATAATGGAGCTACTATGCGCGATTTGACCGAAGCGATGGGCATCAGCAGCAGCAGTCTTTACAATACGATCGGCGATAAACATCAACTTTTTCTAAAATCCATTAAGTACTATACCGAATCGAGAATGGCGGCCGCCCGAAAACAATTGCAACCTATTAAATCTCCTTTAAAAGCGATAGAGAAGTTTATTCTATCGTCTGTTTATGCCATTACAAATGAACCTAACAGTTGTTTGGCTATCAAAACAACTTTTGAAGTAGCTACTACTGATGAGCAGGTGCAGAAAATTATAAAGGCTGATAACGAATTTACCTATAATCTTTTGATAGATCTGGTTGGGAAAGCGATTGAAGCAAAGGAAATCAAGGTGAGCCAAGATGCGGAAATGCTGACGGACTATATCATCAACCATTTTACCGGCTGGCATGAATCCTTCATTATTCACCGAGACAAAACACGGATCAAGAAAATGGCTGCCTTCTTGATAAGACAAATAAATCAATAATTTTTTTACTTTTTTTTTGGAACAAACGTTCTATAATTATGAATAAACTAGCTATACAACAGGAATATAAAGCCTATTACACGGCAAGGGAGCAAGCCGAAATTGTAGAGATAGATAAAGCAGCCTATATTTCTATTCTTGGAAAAGGAAGTCCGGGTACTGCTGTTTTCTATGAAAAGAAAAAAGCAATCGCGGCATTTGTAGCAGCACTGGAAAACAAGCATGCAGGGACAAGCAGCGCATTTACTAGTAATATTGTGGAAATATTTTATTGGTTTAATGAGGAAGAGGTTGGATACGTAGATATCGGCAACTTCTATACAACAGTTGATCTTGAATTACTGTACTACCGAATTGCAATACGCGTTCCGGATTTTATTACCGATAAGGAAATTAAAAAGGTTGCCAAAGAAAGGCCTGATATTTCATTCGCGAATGACTTTCAACATTTCACCTATACAGCAGGAACCTGCGTGCAGCTTCTGCATGTAGGGCCTTTTGCAGGAGAATTAGAGACACTACCTGTTTTGCAACAGTTTGCGACGGACAATGGTTTTAGAAAATCCGGTATGCACCATGAGATCCATTTAACAAATTTTGAAGTTGGACAAAGTCAGACACATCTGCAAACTATCCTGCGTGATTCTGTAACAAAGCAAAACTAATTTTTTTAATCATATCTGGAACATATGTTTCAGTAATAACAATTATTTATGGAAAAATCAACGAAAGAATTATCGGGTAAAATTGCCTTAGTAACGGGTGGTACTAAAGGTATCGGAAAAGCCATCGTAGATGAACTTGCTCAACTTGGTGCTACCGTGATTATTACAGCAAGAAGCAAACCTGATGGAAACCTCAGACACGCATTTATAGCAGCAGACCTTACTAAGCCCGAAGACAATGAGCAGTTGGCGAAAGAAATTATAGCAGAATACCGCGGACTGGATATTTTAATTAATAATGTAGGTGGTACCTCTGCGCCGGCAGGTGGCTTTAGCGTTTTGTCTGATGCCGACTGGGAAAATGACCTGCAATTGAATTTATTGGCAGCAATTAAGTTAGACAAAGCACTTGTTCCATTAATGATTGAACGTAACACAGGTGTGGTTATCCATATTTCCTCCCTCAATGGTAAGTTACCGCTTTATGCTTCTAATTTTTCTTACGGTGTTACCAAAGCAGCTCTTAATAATTATAGCAAGGCATTGGCTAATGAAGTTGCCCCCAAAGGTGTCCGGGTGATAACCGTTTCACCTGGTATGGTAAAAACCACGGCCATGGAAACTTTTCTGAATAGCTATGGTACCTCCATTGGAAAAAATTTGGACGAAACTGCGCAGTTGGTAATGAACAGTTTGGGCGGTGTACCCATGAACAGACTGGCCCAACCCGAAGAAATAGCACATCTGGTGGGCTTTCTGGTTTCGCCAAAAGCCTCTTACATCACTGGAACCAACTATGTGATTGATGGCGGAACTATTCCTACTACTTTTTAGGTCTCTAGTTTAAAAAAAAGTAAAAAATAAAACGAAACAGATGTTTCAATACAACAATCAATAATGGAAAAATTTGCAAAAGAACTAACCGGGAAATTAGCGTTAGTAACGGGTGGTACTAAAGGTATCGGAAGAGCAATTGCCGACAGATTGCTTGAAGCGGGTGCCACGGTGGTAGTGACTGCCAGAAATCATCCAGGCGACGAAAATTTGAAGTCTTATTTTATCCCAACAGATTTGACTATTCCTAGTGAAACCGATAAAGTAGTGCGGGAAATCAACAAAAAATTTGGAACCATCGATATTTTGGTCAATAACATGGGTGGATCTACCAGTCCGTCGGGAGGATTTGCTGCTCTTACTGATGAACATTGGGAAAATGATCTGCAATTAAATTTGCAATCTTCTATTCGGATTGACAGGGCAATTTTACCCCAAATGGCAGAACAGAAAGGGGGTGTTATTATCCATATTTCATCACTAAGTGGTATTTTACCCTTATATGAATCGCTTGGAGCGTATGCCGTTGCAAAAGCTGCCTTAAATAACTATAGCAAAAGCCTGTCAAAAGAATTTACCCCTAAGGGCATACGCGTTGCAGCGGTTTCTCCGGGGATGGTAAAAACCGACACAATGGGTGATTATTTACAATCATTATCTGATACCTCAGGACGCAGTGTTGAAGAAGTTACACAGGATTTGATGACCACTCTAGGTGGTGTACCGATGGGCAGAATGGCCCTTCCTGAAGAAATAGCAGAGCTGGTTGGGTTTCTTGTATCCCCGAGAGCCTCCTATATTACTGGTGTAAACTATATTATTGACGGAGGAGCAAATCCGTCATTGTAAGATAACTGATGGGTTCACCTGGGCTGCGAAAAATATTGCCTCGGTTGCGCTTCCACCAAAAAACAAATAGATCATAAATAACATCTAATTTTTAAATTAAGGTTTTAAATAGAAATGAACAATAAACGCAAATTGCTGATTTACGGAGCCACGGGATATACTGGTAAAATTATTACTGCCAGAGCAAAAGCACTAAACTTAGATTTTGAGATAGCTGGAAGATCGGAAGATAAGATCAAAGCGATGGCACGGGAGTTAAATATACCCTACCATATTTTTACGGTAGACGACTCTAAAGCTTGGGAAAGGGCATTGACGGACAAACAAGTACTCATAAA
The DNA here is from genome assembly GCF_030372825.1 of Olivibacter sp. 47. Taxonomy (NCBI): domain Bacteria; kingdom Pseudomonadati; phylum Bacteroidota; class Sphingobacteriia; order Sphingobacteriales; family Sphingobacteriaceae; genus Olivibacter; species Olivibacter sp. 47. The sequence goes on along the minus strand of NZ_JAUCNR010000001.1, from coordinate 443,180 downwards.
TGCGGCTGGCCCTTTTCTACTTACAGCGGAGCTAGCTATGAATGCCTGCCTTGACGCTGGAGTCCATTATCTTGATATAAGTGCAGAACTAGACACCTACCGACTGGCAGAATCTTTGGATGATAAAGCAAGGGTAGCAGGCATTCAGTTGATATCGGGTGCAGGGCTATTTGTCAGTTATGATGCATTGGTGGTGCACCTGTCAAAGTTAGTGGTCAAACCCGAATATTTGAAGGTAGGGTTCCGTCATTATGGTGGATTCTCCAGAGGCTCGGTTTTAAGTAGTAAGAACATTGCCGATTTGGGCATATTAATCCGTAAAAATGGAGAAATCCTTAATAACCCACACCCAAGGTCTAAAGTGTTTTCATTCGGGGAAGAAGCGGTGGAATGTATGCCAACGCCATTGGGGGGAATTATTTTGAGCTATAAAGCTACGGGTATTCCCAATATCGAAGAATTTTTCTCTTTGAAACTGCCGGCCACAGAGCTGTCTGATTTAACAAACGAAAATCTGCCGGACGGACCAACAAAGGACGAACGTGCAGCGGGGCGAAATGGGATAGCAGCCGAGATTACGGGCAAAGACGGTACCGTTGTAAAAGCGTATGTAGATGCACCATGGGCTATGACCTTACTCCGCTTTCGGTAGTAGCGGTGGCACACCGCATCTTAAATAATGATTTTAAGATCGGTTATCAATCGCCCGGATCTGCTTACGGAGAAGAGATCATAAAAGATATTCCTGATACCCATCTAATTGATATTAGGCAACCAACACAAACATTTCTATAAATGAAAAATCAAAAAATGAGTAGCGAACAACAAATTTTGAATTTAATCGCCCAATATACACGCTACGTGGATCAAGCTAAATTTGATAAAGTGGGTGAACTCTTTGCCAACGGGAGAATAATTGCCCCAGGCGGCACCATGGAAGGAAAAGATGACGTTTCAAAGCATTTGGAGCAGAACCTTCAGGTATATGCTGATGGTACACCGAGAACGGCACATGTGACCACCAATAGTCTTTTAGATATTCTGGAAGATAACGACGAGGCGATAGCAGTTTCATACCTCACTATTTTTCAGCAGGATGCAGATCGTGATTTTTCATTGCAACCGATAGCTATCGGACGTTATCACGACCTATTCAAAAGAATGGATGGGAAATGGTATTTCTTGATTCGTGAGTTTATTATTACATTGGCGGGAGATCTTTCCCATCACGCTAAACCAAACACGATAGATCTAAGCACGATCGAAAACAATGGAAAATAAAAATTTGCCTGTGAACTTTAACAATGAAGATTCGTCAAAACGACAACAGATCGCTCCGTTTTGGCGAACCTTATATTGATAATTTGTTTCATTTTTGTACATCAATTAAAAGTATAAATAAAATGAGTTATTGCGATTATATACCCATGATGAAAGAGCCTAGCCGTAGCCTTCATCAAAACTATCATGACAGCTATTATGGTTTTCCTATTCATGATGATAATGAGCTTTTCGGACGCCTGATTATGGAAATCAATCAGGCGGGACTGAGTTGGGAAACCATTTTGAAAAAAGAAGAAGGCTTCCGAAAAGCATACAACGATTTTAATATTGAAACGATTGCCAACTACACAGAAGCAGATCGGGAAAGGCTGTTGGCAGATGCCGGTATCATCCGCAACAAACTGAAGGTAAATGCAGCCATCGAAAATGCCAAAACTATTTTAGCCTTGCAAAAAGAATATGGCAGTTTTGAAAAATGGCTGGAACATCATCATCCGAAAAGCAAAGAGGAGTGGGTAAAGTTGTTTAAGAAAACCTTCCGTTTTACTGGTGGCGAAATCGTAAATGAGTTTTTGATGAGCATCGGCTATCTGCCGGGGGCACACGCTGAAACCTGTTCTGTCCATAAAACAATTTTAACAACCAAACCCATGTGGTTAAGAAAGTAAAGCAGATAAATTGATTCAGTAAAATCACATAAGAATGAATAAAGAAGATTTTGACGAGATCATTCGTCACTCGATGATAATTAGAAAGAAATACCACGAACTGGAACTGCAACATCACGGCAGCAAATGGACGGTGGAAGAAGATGCCTTGGCGTATCTTACCGATGCAGGATTAGTAGGGCGTAATATCATGTCTGAGCAGCAACGCTGGCCGAAAGCAGGTTCAAAAGATGAATTAGAACATAAGCTAGGTGAAAATATCTGGTGGCTTATTGTTTTGGCTGAAAGATCTGGTATCGATATCAAAGATGCAATTAATAACTTTTTAACGAAAACAGATGCTGCATTGGGGTAAATATTTGTAAATAAGTCTTTCGTGCATGTTTATAAAAATTACTCAATGTACTGAGTAATTTTTAGCAGTACATTGAGTAATTCCAAAATTAACCGATATATAAAGCAATATCATTGCGACACACCTCTCCTAAATGCGTTGGGGGTACATCCCGTGTTCTTTTTAAAGAAAAAATTAAAATTAGGTTGATCAGAAAAACCCACCGCGTAACTAATTTGATCTAAGGTCCAGGTAGTTTGTATTAAAAGTGCTTTGCATTCATCCAAAAGTCTCCCCTTAATATGCGTACTTACATTCTGCCCGGTTCGTTTTTTAAGAATCCGGTTTAAATAATTAGGATGCAGATTGAGGGAGACTGCAAATTCCTGTGCAGTTCGGAGCCGGATAGGGTTTTCATAGTTAATTTGAGAGACTTCTTCTTCCAGTAAACCAAAAAAGCGATGAATATGGTCGTACTCTTCATCTGTTCGTTGCGGAACAAGGTAATTGGATTTTCGGGCACTTTCAATCATCAGTAGTTGTATATAGGCCTGAATAGCATCATATCCCAATTCATTACCTTGCTCTTGATACATGCTTTCCCAAAGGCGGTTAAAGCCGGGAAGGTCTCTGTCTTCTATCCGGATGACTGATTTTGACTTGTCTTTAAATAAGTTTAGTCGCTCTAGTGTCGCCTTCAACATGGGGTGGTGATTGATAAAATCCCTTTTGAAAAGCAGGTAATATCCGGCCGATTCTCCCGAAGTTTTCTGCCAGGAGATAATGTCATTGGGATGAATAAAAAGTAGAGTCGGCGTATCGATTAAATACTTGTTGAGCCCTAAGGTGAAAACTCCTTTTCCGCCGGCGATCATCAGAATTTTATAAAAGTCTCGTCGATTAGCGGAGAGGTAATTACGGCAGTCTTCAATCTCACGATTGAACACTTTGATGGGGGGACGGTCGTGGGCCTCCCGGTATATAGGTGTAAGTTCCGGGAAATCACGAAGCCGATCTATCGCTTTGTGGTCCATGCTCATTTTCATAGACGTGGTTAGTTTTCGTTCCATAAAGTTATCAAAAATCTTAAAATTTTTGGTCAGGTTTGATTTTCATAAAATCCGGCTTTTTTTTCCTATAAGAATCCTTCCCTATCTGCTGCAACTTTGTCTTAACAAAACGAAATAAAAACATAACAACTAAAAAGCAATAGTATGGAAATCAATCTCAATGAATCAAGACAGGTTGTGCAGCAAGCTAGGGCAAAGGCTATACAACTCAATGTAAATGTAAATATTGCGATACTGGATACGGGCGGACATCTTAAGACTTTTGAAAGGATGGATGACGCCTTCTTAGGATCCATGGACATCGCCATCAAGAAAGCGAAAACGGCCAGCCTTTTTAGAACCAGTAGCGAAAACGTTGGCGAATACCTAAAACCTGAAGCAGGAACCTACGGCATGGTAAACACCAACAATGGTCTGGTGGGATTTGCCGGCGGACTTCCAATTCTGAAGGATAAACGTATCATCGGCTACATCGGTGTATCAGGCGGTGCCGTTTCGGAAGACTTACAGATTGCAACCGCGGGAGCGGAAATTTTTAACCAAAATTAATTAGAACACTAATAAACATTTTATTACCAATTTTAAAACGATAAAAAATGGAAGCTAAAACAATTTTAATTACAGGAGCAGGTTCAGGATTCGGAAAAGGAGCTGCATTAGGAATGGCTAAAAACGGACACAACATCATTGCAACGGTACACGTATCATCACAAGTAACCCCGCTTCGCGAAGAAGTTGCTGCCTTAGGTTTGTCTGATAAAATCCGCGTGGAACGCTTGGACCTTACCGATCAGTATGATATCAAACAAGCCTTAAAATGGGACTTTGATATTCTTTGGAACAATGCCGGAATGGGGGAGGCGGGGCCCGTTTGGGAGATTCCGGTAGATCTGGTACGGAAAAACTTTGAAGTGAATGTTTTTCTCCCGCTGATTCTTACGCAAGGGGTGGTGCAGCGATGGGTGCGAGACGGCAAAAAAGGAAAAGTGGTATTCACCTCGTCGATGGGAGGTTTGTTTACACCTGCTAACTGGGGCACCTATGTTTCTACCAAACACGCGCTGGAATCTTTGGCAGAAGCCTTGCAGCAAGAGCTTGCAGGGTATGGTATCAAGGTACAGACCATTAACCCGGGTGCTTATTATACGGGATATAACGAAACCATGGCTGATAATCCGTTCCGTTGGTTGGATGATGAAGTCAACTTTACGAAAAGAGCAGACCTTCGCAAAGGTTTTGATGATTTCTTTGCTACACCGGAAGGAAAAATGGATCCGAAAGAAATGATAGATCGCATGATTGAAATCGTGCCGGCTGATGAAGGGAAATTCAGAAATGTAGTTCCTAAAGTGATTGAAGATATGCTCAAAGATCATCAATTGAAAGCTTGGGAGAATCGCATTTGATTTTAAAGGAAAACAAGCCTTAACCAACGTTGAGGCTTGTTTCGATCAACTAACTAAAAGTATAATCCTAATGAAACTATTATTAATTTCTCTTTTTATGATTTCATTTTCGATAGCGTCAGCTCAAAATTACAGCGAAGCGGAATTGGCCAATAAAGAAATTATTACAAACGCTTTTCACGACTGGCAGGAGGGGACGGGTAATTTTTTCGATTTATTGACGGACGATTTGCATTGGGAAATAACGGGATCTACACCTTACTCAAGGGTCTATAACTCCAAAAAGGAATTTTTGGATCAGGTGATTATTCCGCTCAACAAGAAATTGAAGGTAAAAATCAAACCAACGGTACGTAATATTTTTGTTGACGGTGATATGGTAATTGCGCTTTGGGATGGCGAAGCTACGGCGCTGGACGGAAAACCTTATCGTAGCTCGTATTCATGGTATATGAAAATGAAAGATGGCAAAATAACCGAAGTAGTTGCTTTTCTTGACGGGATTGAATTTAGTGATATCATGGAGCGGATATCTGTTGAAGAATAAAAACCTCAATTGTCATGACTTCTTCATATAACACCTAATTAGACCAATCAGTCTAATTAGGTGTTATCTTTGTGGACCAAATGGTTCAATATATGAAAAAATTAGAAAATAAGGTTGCGCTGGTTACAGGCGCTTCAAAAGGGATCGGCGCCGCTATTGCCAAAAAGTTGGCAACAGAAGGTGCCGCGGTGGTGGTTAACTATGGTGCTGCGCAAGCGGATGCAGAAAAGGTAGTTGCCGAAATTGTAAACAATGGAGGTAAAGCGACTGCCATTCAAGCGGATGTATCCAAGGCAGCGGATGTGGATCGTCTCTTTGCGGAAGCGCTTAGCCGGTACGGCAGCTTGGATGTGTTGGTAAACAATGCAGGGATCTATGAGTGGGCTCCCATTGAAGCGTTTACAGAAGAAAGTTTTCACCGTCAGTTTAATATCAATGTATTGGGACTAATTTTAGCATCGAAAATTGCCGTGAATAGTTTTGGAGAAAAAGGAGGGAGCATCATCAATATTGGTTCGGTCGTATCGAGCGCTACACCTGCCGGCAGTGCCGTGTATACGGCGACTAAAAGTGCCGTTGATGGAATTACTCGTGTGTTGTCAAAAGAATTGGGCCCTCGAAATATCCGCGTAAACTCGATCAATCCAGGGGTGGTGGCTACGGAAGGTTCACGCGCTGCCGGTTTTGTGGGAAGCGAATTTGCAGAGGCCATGGCGAATGAGACACCGCTGCGTCGTATTGGTGAGCCTGATGACATTGCGGCCGTGGCGGCGTTTTTGGCATCTGACGATTCAAAATGGTTAACCGGAGAGCTTATCCTGGCGAGTGGTGGCTTGCGGTAATGTTTTTTCTATTAAAATCAATAGCTTTGCCTCTGTTGGGTAAGGCTATTTTTTATGAGAACAAAAGACTTTGATGAGAACGAGATATTAAAGAAAGCGATTTCTATTTTTTGGGAGAAAGGTTATCATGCGACTTCCCTGTATGATTTAATAGAAGGCCTCGGCATCGGGCGGTCAAGTATTTACCATGCCTTCGGCGACAAACATAAGCTGTTTGTAAAAGCGCTTGAGCGATATCAGGAGGAAGCGACCGCACGTATTGAAGCCGCCCTGAACGATGCATCCTCCGTTAAAGAGGGAATTAAGGCACTCTTACGTATCGGTGTTGTGGATAGGCTCGACAGTGCATGCCCTAAAGGATGTTTTAAGGTGAATACGGAGGTAGAGCTTGCTACCCATGATGAATTGATCAGGAAGGTGCTGCGCGAGGATGAACGGCTAATTGAAGAGGCACTGATCAAAGCGATTAAAAAAGGACAGGCTGACAGGCAGATCAACGCTTCCAAAGATCCAAAGGTACTTGCGCATTTTTTATGTAACACCATCACGGGGTTGCGCGTGTATTCCAAAGTTCGGAGCGATCGTTCATTTTTCGAAGGCGTCATCGAAACGGCCTTGTCGGTGTTGGATTAACCATGTATATCTGTTCGCAAGCGTACACCTAGGTGTTCGTAATCGCACATTGATTAGCGGGGAAAGGGGCCGCTGGATGTCTTTTATCAACAAATAAGTAATTTGGCAGCTTTATTGAAGGTGATGGTTACACCCGATAATCTGCATACGATGTTAAAAAATTATCTCAAGGTAGCTTGGCGAAATCTGGTTAGAAACAAGGTACATGCCGTGATCAATATTTTTGGTCTGGCATTCGGTATGACCATTAGTATCTTGATTGCTTTATGGATTTGGGATGAGGTGTCATTTAACAAGCGCTTCAAAGATAATGAGCGTATTGTCAAGGTATTACACCATTCTTCCGACGGCCTTCATATCAATACCTTTAATACGATATCCATTCCGACAGCCGAAGAACTCAAAGATAAGTTTGCGCAGGATTTTGAGGGAATCGCCTTGTATCGTAATGGGCGAGCAACGCTGACAAAAGAGAATGGGGAGGAGAAAGCCATTAGCCAGGGTTTTTATGCTGAACCTGCATTCCCTGCTATTTTATCTCTGAACTTAACAAGGGGATCTCTTGGTGATTTCACCGACCCATCCACCATCTTAATCAGTGAACGCCTTGCGGCGGTTCTTTTTAATCAAAGGGATCCAATAAATCAGACTATTAAAATAAACAATGAATCGTCTGCAAAGGTTATTGGTGTTTACCGGAACTTTGCACCCAATACCGATTTTAATAAACGGGACTTTATTCTTCCCTGGAGTCATTTGCTGGCGACGAGACCATGGGTTAAAAGGGCTTATAACCAATGGAATAATAATTCCTTTTATATTCTAGCTAAAATAGCGAAGCGTGCTGATTTAAAAAAGGTAACTAATAAAGTAAAGAACCTGCTGGTGGGTAAGCCTAATCGGGATGATCATCCCGAGATTATCCTTCAACCTGCTTCTGAATGGCATCTGTACAATGAGTTCAAAAATGGCAAAAATGTGGGCGGTAATATCCAGTTTGTGTGGATGTTTGGATTAATCGGCGTTTTTGTATGTCTATTGGCCTGTATTAATTTCATGAACCTCAGTACTGCGCGATCTCAGAAGCGGGCAACCGAGGTGGGGATTCGAAAGACAGTTGGATCTTCGAAAGCGTATTTGATTATTCAGTTTTTAAGCGAATCTGTACTGATTGCATTTTTTTCGGCTCTTGTAGCCATCGTATTGGTTTGGCTAGCCTTGCCTTGGTTCAATAACCTAGCTAATAAGGAGATTGTTTTTCCATTGCAGGCTCCGCTATTTTGGTTGGCCATTTTTCCGTTTGCACTGTTGACCGGGCTGTTATCCGGAAGTTATCCGGCGCTATACCTGTCTTCATTTAAACCGGTGGGGGTGTTAAAAGGCCTGATGAAGGTGGGAGGCTTTGCGGAGATATCGAGGCGCTCGCTAGTTGTTTTTCAGTTTACGGTTTCGCTTTCGCTGATTATCGGAACGGTAATCATTTATCAGCAGATAAACTATGTCAAAAACCGACCCTTGGGTTATAATCAAGACGGCTTGATCAGTGTGGAGATAAATACGCCGGATTTAAGGTTGCCAGGTGTTTATAACGTTTTGCGGAACGAGCTGCTGAATTCGGGGTATGTAGAGAACATGGCTGCGGCCTCTAATACTGCCACCGGCATCAATAACCATTTTGATGGCTTTGATTGGCCGGGGAAACAGCCTCATATCAATCAAAGTTTTGGCGTCTCTTACGTGACGCACGATTTTGGAAATACGGTAGCATGGGAATTTAAGGAGGGACGGGGTTTTTCAAGGGATTTTCCGACCGATAGCAATGCGGTTATTCTGAACGAAGCTGCGGTGCGGTATATGGCTTTACAGCATCCGGTGGGAGAGACGATAAAATTCGAGGATGTGCCCTATAAGGTAATTGGTGTGATTAAGAATGTGTTAATGGAATCGCCTTTTGAGGAAGTATACCCCAACGTATTTATGCTGAGTTACAATAACCTGGAAGCGATAACGATTAAGATCAAACCTAACGTAAGCACTGCGAAGGCGCTCAAAGCAATTGAGGTCGTACTAAAAAAATATGATCCGGCATCGCCATTTGCCTATAGTTTTGTGGATACAGACTATGCAGATAAGTTTTCCTTTGAGCAGAAAATAGGGAGTCTGGCTTCTTTATTTGCCGGCTTTGCTATTTTTATCAGTTGCTTGGGCATTTTCGGTTTAGCAGCGTTCATGGCCGAACAACGGACCAAGGAGATTGGCGTACGGAAGGTGCTGGGAGCGACGGTGTTCAATCTCTGGATTTTACTATCAACGAACTTTTTGCTGTTGGTCGTCATTTCCTTTTGTTTGGCGATTCCTATTTCGTGGTATATGATGGAAAATTGGTTGGCCGATTATGATTATCGTACGAATATTTCCATATGGGTCTTTGTTTTAACTGCGGTTGGGGCGGTGGTTCTTACCCTGGCTACCGTGAGTTTTCAAACGATAAAGGCAGCCTTGGCAAATCCGGTAAAATCGCTGAGGAGTGAATAGATTTTGTTTGCAGCGCTATATGGCGTGTCAGTTTCAGTTTTTCTTTCCGATCCAGCCTAAGTGAGTATGTTTAAAATCGTCATTAAACTTTAATCCATAGCCAAGCGCCCGATCCATGGCCGAATGTCCAAATAAAATGATGCCGGATAAGCCGAGCATCTGACTATCCAACCAATATGCCAAAATTAAAACGACAATGGCTAGTAATTTATGATGAAAAAAGTTATAAAGTGCGGCACCTACCCGTGGGTTGATCACATAACCAAGCATAGAAAGGTCCGGTAAGAGCAAACAGGCAGGGAAAACCCACCAGCTATAGTCCAGTTGGCTGAATAGGAGTATGGAAAGTAAAAGCTGTCCTAGTTCTTCCAGTTTTAATAGCGTATTCATCAAGGTTTTTATCTTGTTTAGGAACTACCCAATGTGTCGAGTAAACTTACTTAATACTGTGCATAAATCAAAACTGTCGAAAGCTCAATTTTTCCATTAAAACTTGTTTAAGCTACTAATCCGTTGTCTATTGATTTTTGTCTTTTACCTTTTATTTCTAAATTTACAATGGTTGTAATCTTCTTTTGCGACCGCCTACACAAGGTGTCTTGATTTTCGTAGTCAATGAAATCTTGTTTAGAAATGAATTACATGTTTTGAATAATGATTAGAGGACTTTACGAGACGCATATACAGGTGCGTGATCTAGAAATGGCAACCAAGTTTTATACAGAAGTATTGGGACTTAAGTTTGCACATCGTGATGAAACAAGGCCAATCGTTTTTCTATGGATTGGCCAAGATAAGGAATATATGTTGGGGCTTTGGGAAACCAAAGAAAACTTTCAGCCACGGCATTTTGCATTTAGGAGTACGAAGGAAGATATCTTAAACCGGGCACAACAGTTTTTAACAGACAGAAGGCTTCAGCCTTACAATTTTCTTAACGATGGAAGTGTGCAACCTATGGTGTTTGCTTGGATGCCGGCTTTGGCGATCTATTTCAATGATCCGGATGGCAATCAGCTGGAATTTATTTCAATTTTAGATGGTGATGGAAAACCTGAATTGGGGGTAATCTCGTATAAGGATTGGTTAAACCAATAAGACCTCCTTAAGCATCTCTAAAGACCGGAAAGTAAGCCACCGAAGAATCACTTATGATGCTTCTGTTTTTTCTTATTTAATAACAAGTGTATGTTGGTGTTAGATAAGAAATTTAATTTACTACGACGATATCTTGCATCTAAAAAAGAAAATAAGTAAATTTGAATATAGGTTTAGGTTTTAAACCCCTCCTTACCGCCCGGTACAACATGGAGGGGTTTTATTTTTCAGCATTTTCATAGCGCTACTTAAACAAACTGTACATTACCGCACAGTAGTTGTTCGTATCCGAACATGATTTAAATGCCTAAATAGGGTTTTGTGAGCTACAGGAAGGCAATTTGGCTTTTGGCTTTGTAATTGTGCGTTTCTGTGGTAATCCGTTCATTATGCTTATTAACTACTTAAAATCTGCCTGGCGTACACTGTGGAAAGATAGGTATTATGCCCTTATCAATGTCTTTGGCTTAGCGGTATCGACCGCCGTATTTCTATTGTTAGTTCATTTTGTCCGCTTTGAATATAGCTATGAGAACTTTATTAAAAAAGCAGATGATTTGTACCGCGTAACGTTGGACAATTATAACGGATCTGAATATGTGGATACCGATTGTGAAACTTTCCCGCCCTTAGGGCCATTTTTAAAACGGGAAATGCCGGAGGTGCTGGATTTTGCCCGGTTACAAATGTTGGAGGATAATAATGAGATTCAGTATAAGCATCGAGCTTTCCGGATTGAGCATATTTATGCGGCGGATCCTTCTACTTTTTCTTTATTTGAAGTGCCTTTCGTTAAAGGAGATGCCGACAGTTTTCATCGACCCTATCAATTAGTCTTATCTGAAACGGAAGCAAAGCGAATTTTTGGATCGGAAGATCCCATTGGAAAAACTGTTAAGCAAGAAAATACGCTATATACGGTTACCGGTGTTTTTCAGGACTCACCGGCAAACACACACCTTAAGCTGGATGTATTGGTTTCTTTCTCTTCATTGAATGCATTAGGCTGGTCAATCGATGATAATTGGGGAGGAAATAACAATTATCTATATATACAATTGCCGCCAAAAATAGATGTCAACGCCTTTAATGCAAAACTACATGCGCTGACGAAGAGCAAGTTAAATGAAAGGGTCAGAAACGTTTTTAATGCGGAACCGATTAAATCAATCCACTTGCATTCGCATAAATTCTTCGAACCGGAGGTGAATGGCGATGTTAAAGCGGTTAATTTTCTGGCCGTTATTGCGCTGTTGATCTTGCTTGTGGGATCGGTGAATTATGTGAACCTTACCACGGCAAGAGCGTCTGATCGGGTGAAAGAGATTGGTATGCGTAAATTGTTGGGCTCTTCCAAAGGACTGCTCATTCGCCAACTGCTCTTAGAAACGTTGATTATTAATGTGGCAGCTATAGGTTTTGCGATGTTGTTGATCGTTACAGTCTTACCTTTTTATAGACAGCTGATTGGGCAGGATAATTCGGTTGACCTGCTGGGTACTGGATTCTTTTGGTTGAGCATCGCCTCTTTACTTTTGTTTAATTGCGTTATTTCGGGACTATATCCAGCTTTTCAATTGGCGGCTACTAAACCGATTAAGGTAGTGGGACGAGTCTTTACGACCGATAAAGAGGGTAGTTTCTTTCGTAAAGCGCTTATTGTGGGGCAGTTTGTAGCTGCCATGGTGGTGCTATCAGCCACCTTAATCGTTTTTCAACAATTGAAATTTTTAAAAAACCAGGATATTGGTTTAAACCCCTCGGAACTATTGGTAATCCGTGGGCCAAAAACTGGTGCTGATTCGCTACGTAGCCAAAAAGGTCTGGCCTTTAAGAATAGCTTGCTCGCCTTGCCCGAAGTGGAGAAGGTCGCACTTTCCGATGCGGTGCCTACAGCGCTGTATGATGTTAGCACTTCCGTGGGAATCACACGTTACGGTGCTACCGACAAAAATCGATATAACTACAATCTCTATGGCATAGACGAAGACTTTGTTCCTACCAATGATATCAAATTATCAGCAGGTAAGAACTTTGAAAAAGGGTCACTAAATGAAAATAAACTCATTATTAACGAAACGGCGGCAAAATTGTTGGGCTTTGAAAGTCCGGCAGCCGCGGTAGGTGGACTGATCGATTTATGGGGAGCCAAAAGAACGGTTATAGGTGTAATACGTGATTTTCATCAGCATTCTTTAAAGGAAGCCGTGCCACCAATGATCCATTGGTATAGCACAAGAAGTGATTTCTTTACCGTAAAGCTACAGACCGACCATGTTGCGAGCAGTTTGCTGGCGATTGAGAAAGAATGGAAAGCTGTCTACTCTGAATATGCCCTGAATTATCATTTTATGGACGAACTATTGGATCAGCAGTATCAATCTGACCGTCGATTTGGCGAGGTAGTGGGTGTTTTCTCCGTATTGGTGCTTCTGATTACCTGTTTGGGTGTTCTGGGTTTAACCACCTATACCATTCATAAACGTACCAAAGAGATCGGTATTCGAAAAGTGCTGGGCGCTTCGATACCTGATATCGTAAGCTTATTGTCGTTTGAATTTGTAAGATTGATTGCACTGGCTTTGGTAGTGGCAATCCCCATAACCTGGTACGCCATGAACAACTGGCTGCAAAATTATGCCTTGCATATCCAGATCCCATGGTGGGTATTCGGGCTGGTAGGTTTATTTGCAGTGGGTATTACGATATTAACCTTAAGCTATCAGACGGTTAAAGCCGCTTGGATGAATCCGGTTGAGTCCTTAAAAAAGGAATAAGTATACTGATAGGGTCCTGATAAACCCCGAAGGCTATGTCTTTAAATACTGATTTAAGTAGCTTGCAGTAACACTGGTTTTGTTTTTTAACAGCTGTTCTATGGTTCCTTCAAATACAATTTCACCGCCGTATTTCCCTGCTCCGGGCCCAATATCAATAATCCAATCTGCTCTGGCAATGATGTCGAGGTTATGTTCAATTACAATAAGCGTATTGTTTTGATCAACCAGCTGGTTCAGAAAAATCAATAATTTTTCGGTGTCGCTAGGATGGAGGCCTGTGCTCGGCTCATCCAAAATAAGGATATTGCCGGAACCACTCAGCTCTTTTGTTAATTTCAGGCGTTGTCTTTCTCCACCTGAAAAAGTATCTAACCGTTGACCAAGCGTTAAGTATTCCAATCCCAACTGAATTAACAAGTTAAAAGCTTTTGAAAACAGGGGTTCAGGAAAAAGGGAAATTGCATCGGTGATGGTCAGCTTCATCACATCGGCAATGCTCAACTTGCGGTAAGTATATTGCAAAACTTCCGGGTCATATCCCGAACCGCCACATACCTCGCATGGTTGTTCGATGTCGTCTATAAATGCAAGATCAATCTTTTCTACGCCCAAGCCTTTGCAGTTTTTGCAGGCTCCTTCGCTGTTTCTGCTAAATAGTTTTTCTGATACCTGATTGGCGTCAGCAAAGAGCTTTCTAAGGGCATCAGATAAATGAAGGTAGGTTAATACATTGGATCGGACATTGCTTACGAAGGCCGATTGATCAATGATGGTGGCTTGGGGATAAAAATCCGGTAGTACACCATGAATTAAGGTGCTTTTTCCGGAGCCGGCTACACCGGTGACAACGGTAAAGACACCTTCGGGAATGCGCACGGAAACGTTTTTTAAATTATTTTTGGTGGCATTTTTGATTTCCAGATATCCCTTAGCCTTGCGTGGATTTTTATTGAACGAAGGACGCTGTGCGAAATAGCGGCCCGTTTTTCCATCCGATTGCTTGAGACCTGCAAAGCCGCCCTGGTAGATGATTTCGCCGCCATTGCTGCCCGATCCCGGCCCCATGTCTACTACCTGATCGGCTATTTTAATGAGATCCGGATCGTGTTCTACGATCAGCACGGTATTTCCTTTGTCTTTTATCTGATGGATGATCGAAGCGATATGTTGAACGTCCTTTGGATGCAAACCAATACTGGGTTCATCAAAAATATAAAGTAAATCGACCAAACTACTGCCAAGGTATTTCACCATTTTAATCCGCTGCGACTCGCCACCGGATAATGTGTCTGTTCGCCGGTCCAGCGTTAAGTATTGCAAACCAATATCGCAGATGTTTTGGAGCTTTTTGGTTATTTCCTGAAGAATGACGGCATAGGCTTCGGATTGTAGGTTATTAATGAAATGCAATAACTCATCGATAGCTAATGCGGTGCAATCTGCTATATTTTTTCCGCCTATTTTACAAGAGAGTACCTTCTCATTTAACCGTTGTCCTTTACAGGAAGGGCAAGTTTGTGTACTTATTATCTGCTTTAAGGCCTGTTTACGTGTATGATATTCCTTGGCATCTTTTCGTAAAAAAGCTTGTTCAATTCGCGGGATTACGCCCTCATACTTTACCGTCTTGCCCCAATTTTTATCGGGGTGCGGAGGTTTATGCTCTGGCGCATAGAGTAACCTATTCCACTCGTCTTCGGTATAGTCCTTCAGTTTTTTATCGTTGTCAAAATAACCGGCATATACATAGCGGGTCCAACGCCAGCCACCAGGCTGGAAGGTTGGAAATAAAATAGCGCCTTCGTTTAACGACTTCTCCTTATCGATGAGCGTGGACACGTTGACGGTCTGAACAAAGCCTAATCCCTCACATTGTGGGCACATGCCTTGGGGATTATTAAAAGAAAAGACATTAGAATACCCTACAAAAGGCTGGCCCATCCGTGAAAACAGAAGCCGTAAAGGAGCATATACATCGGTTGCTGTGCCGACCGTAGAACGTGCATTGCCCCCTAATCTTTTTTGATTGATAATGACCGGAACATTGAGATTTTCAATCCGATCTACATCGGCAACGCCATAGTGCTGTAAGCGATTTCGGATAAAACTACTCTGCGTTTCATTGATCTGCCGTTGTGCCTCTGCACCAATGGTTTCAAACACCAAGGATGATTTGCCGGAGCCGGAGACACCCGTAAAAACGGTGATACTTTTTTTTGGAATCTCGAGTGAAATATTTTTAAGGTTATTTTGCCGTGCATGGATGATTTTGATAGAAGACATGTTTTTTTATTAACTTTGTTAATAGTTAACTAAGTTAACCTTTTTTTGTTTTATGACAAACGCGCAGAAACGGTTTTTTGAAGTTTTTACGGATCTTCAGTGTTATATATTAGCTAATATGAACAAAGGTGATTTTAATGGAGTCACCGCAACGCACTATAACTTAGTGGAGTATATATACCGCAAAGGGAAGACAACAGGAAAGAAATTGGCGATGGATTTCGGGATCAGTGCACCGGCCATATCCCGACAGGTTAAGTTTTTACTGGAAAATGATTTGCTATCTCAGGAGCAAAGCGATGAAGATCGGCGGGTTTTTTATCTCAAAGCAACCGACAAAGGGAAGTTGTTAATAGATGCTTCAGAAAGCTTCCGTGAGCACGTTACCAAACAAGCAAGCGCCATATTGTCAAAAGAAGAGTTGGAAGATTTAGCGTATTTATTGAATAAAGTATTGACTAAAATTAAATTGTGAACACCGACAATATAATTGACTGTGCAAACAAAAATAAAGGCAATATTCCATATGTTGTTAAAAATCAATTTATTTGCACATGAAATGATGAAGCGTTTATGAAGACGAAAATTATTGTTGCGATAGGTGGCATGCTGGTACTTGCTTCCTGCAAACCAACGGAAGCTATTGACCTAAGGAACACGATTAGCGCCAATGACGAATACCTAAAAGATATCATACTAAGTGAGGGAAGCCCGGAAGAGGCGAAATTGAATTGCTTGGTAAACGATGATTTTAAGGGCGCCTTATCAGCGATTGATAAACAGGAAGCGCAATTTGATTCCTTGATACAAAGAACTTCTGCTATTTCTGTTAGGAACGTGAAGGAAGGGGAGGCCTTAAAACGAGCGGCGGTTGATTATTATCAAGCGTTGAAGTTGCTACATATGGCCGATCGGGAAGAGGTTATGCAACAAGTAATAACGCATGGCGTGGATACCACAAAAATAAGGCTAGCGCAAGATAAGATCTTTGAATTGTTGGAGCGAAAAGGAAAGTTATTTCAGCAGGTATACGATAAAGATGAAAAAATGCGTAAGGCACTCGATCATTTTAATAAAGAAAATGGCTTATAAAGATACCCCTTGGCGCAGTAGGTCATGGGGTATCTTATTTTACAGCGCTTTACGCTAATAATCACTACATTAAAGCACATTAATCATCCCAGTAGTCTTCTTCATAGTCATCGTAAAAGTCCTCGGGGTGCCTGCTTATCGGAACATCCTTCACTACCATTATATTGGCGCGGCCAAGGTCGACATTGATCATGAAGGAAGGTATTTCTGCTGAAAAACGCCAATTCCCGCCGTTTAAAAAAACATAGCCGCCGCGATAGGGATCATAAAAGGTATGATAATCGCGAAAATATACATGGCGACTTGCGTCGTAGTGATGTGCCAATGCCCAGCTAGGTAGCCCATGCTTGCGGCGTTCTTTTAAGTATTCTTTACGACGTTTAGCCGACTCACGATAGTACTCTTTTTCTCTCTTTCTTTCTTCACGCGCATATTCTGCCCGCTTTTTGTCGCGCTCACGATAATATTCATATCTTTTTTTATCGGCTTCTTTACGTCGCTCCCAATACTTATCGTCCTTTTCGTGGCGTTGCGCATGTACTTGGCTTTGTCCCACAATTACCATCGTGAAGGCGGCAACTGCTAATAATATTGCTCTTTTCATGTTTGCTCAATTTAATGAAAGCGTCAAAGCGAAAAATCGTTCCAGCTTAATGGCGCTTTTAGTTTTGACTTTAGAACATAGGAAAGGTTTACTGTGCCCACGTACATTTCGCCCTTTTGGCTACGACGATGTTCCTTTTGGTTAAATTCGCTAGCTAATGATGCCTGATCTTTGCTGAAACAATACATCAGCAAAATGAACGTGCAAAAGAATACGATCTTAATTACTGGCGGAACGGGAGGTTTCGGCTACACCTTTGCTTCTAAACTGATTGCACTGGGTAACACGGTTATCATTACCGGGAGAAATGAACAGAAACTCCAAGACATAAAACGTAGACTTCCAGCTGTACACGTGATAAAGAGTGATGTGGCTCAAGTGGAGGACATTTGCGAGCTGTATGATCATATTGCAGTACAATTTCCAAATCTGAATATGCTTATTAACAATGCAGGAGAAATGCGTAAAATAAGTCTACAGCAGGCGCAGGATCTGAACGACATTACCCGTGAGGTGGAAATCAACCTAATGGGGCCGATCCGGATGGTACAAACTTTTTTGCCTTTACTTAAAAAGCAACAAAAGGCACTTATTCTCAATGTAACTTCGGGTATTGCACTCTCGCCTTTTGCGATATCGCCCATATACAGCGCGAGTAAAGCTGGCTTACGTTCGTATACACAAGCATTAAGGGTGCAGTTAAAAAATACAGATATCAAAGTAATGGAATTAGTGGCTCCCGGTTCCTCGACATCATTGAACGATAAGTTTATGCAGGAGGATGGTTTTAATGCGAAGATGCTGATGGCACCGGAGAAAATTGTGGACGCCGCTATCAAAGGAATACGGCAAAATAAAGAGGAAGTGTTCCCTGGTCTTGCTAAAGTGATGCGCATGGTAAGCCGACTCGCCCCGAAGTTAATGATTGCACAGGCGGGCAAAATGGGAGCTTCATTTATGTATGGAACTAATCGCACGAAATAATGAGAAATTTACTTTTTACGACTGCCTTGATCTGGATGGCATTTGCGGCATCTGCTCAAAATTTACCTGCCGATAAAATAATAGGCGTTTGGTTTAGTGAAGATTCAGATGTAAAGCTTAAATTTGAGATATATAGATCGGAAGGTAAATACTTTGGGAAGCTGCTATGGGCTTCGACGATGTTTGAAGCGGATGGAAAAACACCCAAAAAGGATTCGAAGAATCCGGATAAGAATTTGCGAAACAGATCTCGACAGAACATCGTCAATCTTCGTGATCTTCGCTACTATCAGGGTGAATATGAGGAGGGAACGTTATACAATCCGGACGATGGACGAACATATAACGTGAAAGCGAAATTAAAAAGTGCCAATGAATTGGAATTCCGGGGTTATGTAGGCATTTCGCTGCTGGGTAGAACGAGGCAATTTAAAAGAATTCAATAAGCTAAATGATTTGAACATGATAAAGCATATTATATCACTCATCCTACTATTAATCTCTGTCTTCCTGTCTTTTAAACATGGATGGGATTCATTACATGTCAAAGATCATCCGGAATCTGCCAAGATGATGGCTGAGTTGGGTATCAAAGAGTCTTATGTCCCGATCATGGGAATCGTGATGATCCTTATAGGGCTTTTGCTGTTGTTTCCGAGAACTTTCTTTCTCGGGAATGTGCTGAACACGGTGTCCATTCTTTTAATTATGGCCTTGGCGTTAAACGCAGGAAACACAAAAATGGCTTTGATCGAAATACCGTTTTTAATCATGCCCTTAATATTGATTTGGCTGAAGTATCCATTTGAAAGCTAAACTCTGTTATGTCAAGTTCAAAACCTGTCAGAATAAAATCAATTACGGAGGGGCATCGCTTATCCGGACTACCCAAACCTCATCACCCGCTTATTAGTATCGTTGATTGTGCGGACTTAAAGGGAAATTCGTCTGTAACGGCGGCGGTTTTTGATTTTTATATGATATCGCTGAAAAGAGGTTGTGATAAGTTGATTTATGGGCAGCAGCGATATGATTTTGATGAGGGGGTGATGGCTTTTATTGCGCCTGGGCAAATTTTGCGCGGAGAAGAGGGGAGCACACCACCGAACTTAGAAGGTTGGATGTTATTTATTGATCCTGCTTTTTTTTGGGGCACTTCGCTGGCAAAAAAAATCAAACAATATGAATATTTTGGTTATGCCGCTAACGAGGCTTTGTTTCTTTCGGATAAGGAAGAGGCCCTTATTAACAGTATTATTGACCATATTAAGCAGGAATACCATACAAATATTGATAAATTTAGCCAGGATGTGATTATCGCTCAATTGGAATTGTTGTTTGCTTATGTGCAACGCTTTTACGAGCGGCAATTTATTACCCGAAAAATTACCAATCATAAAATCCTGGAACGTCTGGAAGATGTGTTAGCATCTTCTTTCAATAAGGAAGATTTACTTTCTAAAGGTCTGCCGACCGTCGGTTACATCGCAAGCGAACTTCATATTTCGACGAAATATTTAAGCAGTTTGCTGAAACAGCTGACGGGGCAGACCACCCAACAGCATATTCACGAAAAACTGATTGAAAAAGCGAAAGAGCAGCTTTCTACTTCCGATTTGTCCGTCAGTGAAATCGCCTATGCACTAGGTTTTGAACATGCTCAGTCGTTCAGCAAACTATTCAAAGCCAAGACCAAACACAGCCCCCTGGAGTTTCGACAGTCTTTCAACTGATGATTATACGTTAAAGATACCGCTCCTGTTCCGTAATAGGACAATCGTTAATGCTAGCGTAGCGTTTCCGCATCAACCCATTTTCATCGAATTCCCACATTTCATTTCCGTAACTTCGATACCATTGTCCTTCGGCCTGATGCCATTCATATTCAAAACGGACGGCAATGCGGTTCTCTTGAAAGCTCCAGAGCTCTTTCTTAAGCTTATAATCTAATTCCCGCGCCCACTTTCGGGCAAGAAAAGCTTTCACCTCTTCGCGTCCATTGATGAACTCCGAACGGTTGCGCCATTCGGTATCGATGGTATAGGCAAGGCACACCTTTTCGGGATCGCGACTGTTCCATGCGTCTTCTGCTAATTGTACCTTTTGAAGTGCTGTTTCGTAGGTGAATGGCGGTAAAGGATGTTTCTGTTCCATATATTATCAATTTAAAAACTATGTATTAGGCTATTGGGGCAGGCTGTCTAAAAAGGCCAGTATATCTGCGCCGATCTCGTTCACATGGGTTTCGAGCGCAAAGTGGCCGGTGTCATAGAATTTTACGCTTGCATCGGGAATGTCTCTTTTATAAGCCTCTGCGCCGGGTGGCAAAAAGAAAGGATCCTTGTTGCCCCAAACAGCTAAAAGCTTGGGTTGATAGGTTCTGAAGTATTCCTGAAAGCTTGGATATAAAGCGACGTTATTTTTGTAATCTCTTAACAGATCGAGCTGGATTTCATCCGATTCGGGGCGATCAAGAAAATACTGATCCAGGGTGTACGATTCAGGGGCTATTAAGCTTGGATCGGATACACCGCTAAAATACTGAAACTTGGTTCCTTCTAATGTAACGAAGCCTCGGAGTGCATCTCTGTTTTCCAGCGTATCTTCTTTCCAGTACTTTTGAATAGGTCCCCAATCGGAGCCTAAACCTTCTTCATACGCATTGCCATTTTGAGAGATGATACCGGTGATTTTTTCAGGATTGGCGAGTGCCAGACGATAACCCGTAGGCGCGCCGTAATCGAATA
Source organism: Olivibacter sp. 47 (assembly GCF_030372825.1). NCBI lineage: Bacteria > Pseudomonadati > Bacteroidota > Sphingobacteriia > Sphingobacteriales > Sphingobacteriaceae > Olivibacter > Olivibacter sp. 47. The sequence continues at coordinate 422,273 of NZ_JAUCNR010000001.1, read as the reverse complement.
CATAGATGGCAAATCTTTTAAGGTTTAATTTGTCAATAAAAGCCTGCATGGTTTTCGCCAGATTATCAAATGTATACGTAAATACCGTTCTGCTAGGTGCATCGGAGTAGCCAAAGCCGGGAAGATCAGGCGCGATTAGGTGATAACGATCAGCTAAAATCGGGATCAAACTCCGGAACATGTGTGATGAAGTTGGATAACCGTGTAGCAATAAAAGCGTTGGCGCTTCTGTCGGGCCGGCTTCACGGTAAAAAATATTGATGCCGTTAGCGCTCAGGGTATGGTAATGAATCGAATTTGTTTTCATGTTCTATTGTTTTGCTTATCCAAAATTATTTCAGATATTTGATTATTAAAAACGATTTATTATGATGTAATAAATCATTATTTATGATTTATGAATACAAATGACCTAAGGATATTTGAGGCCGTGGCATTGCATAGTAGCTTTACACGGGCCGCAGAAGCGATGTTTACCGTGCAGTCGAACGTAACGGCGCGTATTCGCAGCTTGGAAGAGGAGTTTGGTACATCGCTTTTTGAACGAAATGCAAAAAAGGTGGCATTGACACCGGCAGGTGAAGTGCTGATGCAATATGCTAAAGAGATTACTCACCTGCTGGATGAAGCGAAAAGAGAGGTCAAAAATATTGATGTCTTGACGGGATCATTGAAAATCGGATGCATTGAAACCACCATGGCGCTTCGTGTTCCGACGATTCTGCATGATTTTGGTGCGGCCTACCCACATGTAGAGTTGGAATTCAAATCAGCCATGCGACCGGAATTGGTGCAGGATGTACTTGACTATAAGCTAGACGCGGCTTTTGTTTCGGGTCCTATTAGCATCTCCGGTCTAACGCAGGAAATCATTCACGAAGAGCAATTGGTTATCTTGGCGCATAGGAAGGCCGCCTCCTTATCATCGGAATTAAGCCGGCATGCAATCCCTAAGATTGTTGTATTTGATCAAGGCTGCGTATTCCGGGAAAGATTGGAATCGCTATTAAGCGCAAAAGGCATCGTACAGTATAGGCCTATTGTAGTGAATTCCATTGAGGGCATTATAAATTTTGTAGAGGCGGGTTTGGGCATTAGCATCTTGCCCGAGCAGATTGTCAGTTCCTATTATGCAGCGAGAGAGATCAAGACTTTCCCGCTGAGCAAGTCGCTCGGAACGATGACAACAGTCCTGATCTCGCGTAGCAACCGCCGTTCATCCAAGCTGATGCAAGTGTTTATTGATATGTATAAAAATCAATCGAAGCATTCGAACGTGGAGCAATCAATATGACAGCTCTTCACATTGAAAACCATTCGTATGCAACACGCGAATGATGCTAAAAGCATCATTGCGCGGGGTATCGACCCGTAAGATTTTATCGCAATCCTCTAGATCAAAATTCCATTTCGCCCACGGTTGAATGCTATCTAAATAGGGCTTTAGTTGCCGGATATCCTCTTCGCGCTGTACGGAAGTTTTAAATATGTAAATCATCTGATAAAATTTTATTATAAACCCTTTTTTCCTTCCAGCCAATAACCGTGTGAGACTATTTTACCCGCGTTTCTGGCTTTCAAAACCTTCCGGAATGTTCGGACCGATTTGGCGTTCCCGGTTAGGACAAAGTTGGATTGCTGCCATTCGGTCGATTGGACAACGGGTAGCGCGTCCACCCATTTCTCATCACTAAATGCGTCGTTCTTATCAAATACGGTGCAATTGCTCAATGGCAACAGCGAGACGATGTCGTGATTTTCTTTTTCCAGTTCCAAATAGAATTGAAACTGATGCCGGTTTTGTATAAGCACCGGTAAGAAAGAACAGGCAAGTCCTAAGGATGTTTCATCGCCAAAAACGACGTACTTTGCGGCTGTTGGCTCATAATACTTGTACTCTCGGGGCGGATTGATGTTAACCGTGTCGCCAATATCGAGCTTACGCATAAAGCAGCTTCCGGGTGCTTCACCATGTATATGCGCAATGAGTTCAAGTCTTTCGCGCATATCGTCAACATAAGAAACGGTATATCGCCTGGCCTCTGTATCACTTACCCGGAAATCGATAAAACTTCCTACACCGAAATTGAACTTTCTAAAATTTCCTGTAAATTGAATTCTCTTGACGGTATCGGATAGGTATTCGACCTTGGTTACCTCCATCGTTGATGACTTAGACGATAAAACACGGTCGAAAACATCGAATACCCATTTGGGAGCGCTTGGCATAATCTTTATTTTTTTGAACAAAGAAACCACGAAACGACCGCGCAAAGAAGGCTGAAACAGGGTAAGTATTGGACTAATCAAGGTTTTTCTTTCGAAAGCTTAATGCCGTCATACCAACTATTTTGGTGAACAAACGAGAAAAGTAGGGATAATCGTCATAACCTAGCTCGAACGCGATTTCTTTTACCGATTTGTTGGAATGATAAAGTAAACGTTTCGCTTCAAGTATGATACGTTGCTGAATGTGATAGCGTACGGGTTGGCCGGTGCTTTTTTTGACACACTCGTTTAGGTAAACAGTGGAGACCTTTAATCGCCTGGCGTAATCAGTGGGTCGTTTTATGAGCGTGAAGTCCTTTTCCAGGATGGATTTGAATGTTTTGGTAATTACATCGAAGCGGGAAAGGGTTTCCGTTGGTTTGGTAAGTGCTGAATATTGAGAGGTAATTAAGGCGACTAAAGCATTGCAGCTCTCTCTGAGTATGATGTGATATAATTTTTCCTGTTTCCGTTGAAAATGTTTGATGCAGAGCGACATGCTTTCGGAGACGAGACTAAAAGCTTCCTGACTCAATCTTAGCGGCTTTGCGGGTGCTATTTCTTGCAGTGTATTGAGAATTTCGGGGTGAAGGTTGTCATGACTGATGATAAGTACACGGAAGTTCGCTTTCTCAACGCCGATTACCCGATGTACCTGATTGGGCTGTATATACATGAGCGCAGCGCCGACGACTTCATAGCGTTGAAAGTCGATCTCGAACGTGGTTGTTCCCTGGTCCTGAATGCAAAATAAATGATAGTCGTCCCGATGCGCTTCTGCCGCGGGCTTATGTAATTCTACATCCCTCGACGAGGCCGTTTCGAGGAAAATACCCGTTCCGAATGTACTGGCCATCGTATTTAAAGGAATGGTATGGGCACGTCGGTTCATGGCTTTTTAGCGTATGTATTGTTCTGACAAAACTAATAGATGTTTCTTTTATTCGGGATAGAATACGCAATTTTTTATGGCTTATCTTCTATCTTTCGCTTAATCCAATCGATAAAATCGGCGTATTTAAGGAGTTGGCGCTCGCGTTTATCCAATCGTAAGTCATCCAGCTGGGTAAACCACTTCTCGGCAATGGCTTTTCTCTTTGGCATGCTGCAGCGTCCGGGGTCTAGTTGGACCAGCTTAAAAATAAACTTCTCTATTTTGAACATCCCACCTTGCTTACTGAATGCCCGTTTATAGGTCCGGATTTCGTAGTGAAGGTATTCGAGATTATCCAGTTCCATGTGTACCAGTAGATGCAGTAGCCATGTAGAACGGTATATGAGCTGACTACTTACTTCACGCTCACGAAGAGCCAGCTGCAGGTATTGGTTGGCGTCTGACCAGCGGCCTTGCTGAAAGTAAGCCAAAGCGGTAAAAAACAGTAAGGCATTGTGCTCGTCGCGATAGTAAAAGTTATTCTTTAGCAATTGTTGTTTTTTGAGCGATAGTACAAGTTGAAGGGCTTCTTCGTCCTTACGCAACTGCGTGAGCATATTGAGTCGGTAAACGTGATGAGTTTGGCTTGCCTCGCGGATGAAATGCTCGGGGTATGCGCCCTGAGATAGTTTGTCTACACGATGGATGAAATACTGCATTTCGACATAATAGCCAATGGTTCGTAGACTATCAAGAATGCCTCGTAGCGCAGAAAGATAGTCGTAGGGCGGGAAATTCCACATATTTTCGTGAGCCTCGATTAGCGTGTTCAATTCTTTGAACATTTTTAAGGCTGCGTGATACTCACCGGTGCGGATGAAAAAGAACGATTGGAAGAGCAAATGAACTTTCTTTGATTCAAATTGATGACGCATCCCTCGATTGGTGATACTTAATTCGCTCAATACCAAATCAGTTATCTTCTTTTGGTCTTGGGAAACAAGCTCATGATCGTGATTTAGGCGCTGGGTTAGCAGCTGATACAGCGATTGATGCTCGTGGATCTGCTGCATGATACGCAATAGGTTCCGTCCGAGCATTTGTTGATCTACCAGTGTCTGTTCCGGTACATCGGGAAGGCCTATATCAGTTAGATAACCCAGCTCCATGCGTAAAGATTGATATTGAATGTAGGGATCTTCCGCTTCTATTGCAAGTTTCCTGGCTTTCTTCAATTCTTTTAAGGCCATCGAAGGAAGTGAACGCTCAAAGCATAAACGAGCTTTCATGAGCGCTTGATAACGTGCATACCAGGTATCTTGTTCAATTCGTGTTTGGATGAGCATATTGCTGAGTACCTTGTATAAATAAGCTGCGGTATTTTCAAAAGATTTTCCAGGGAAGCGCGCAGCAAACAAACTTTCAGCCTGCTGGTCAGGTGCTACCCGATATTGTGTCAGCAGATCGAATAAAGCTACATATTCTTTGTGAGCCCTTTGCCCGGCGCAGTGTTGTTTGAACTGCTTCCGCTCCGAAACAGATAGTCCACCGATCAATTTTTCCAGTTCAAGCTTCAGCATATTAATAAATTCAGGAAAATAAAATAATAGTCTGTTTACAAATGGTTGTTAGTGAGTGTTATGTGGTAAATATAGAGATTAAAAAATAAAATTACGATTCAGGAATTATATGAATTTGTGTCTATTTTGAAACTGTTAAGGGACTATCTTTGAAAATAGATAAAGCTGCACAAGGCAGTTGATCAAATTATAAACTTTTTCCTTAGATCATATATGAAGAAAATTATCGTAGCAGGTAGTATGAACATGGACATGGTGGTCAAAACAAGTCATATTCCCCGACCGGGAGAGACTGTATTAGGCGGGTCTTTTTTTATGAACCCCGGTGGCAAGGGCGCCAATCAGGCCATCGCGGTAGCACGCTTGGGTGGGGATGTTGCTTTTATTGGAAAGATGGGCGATGATATCTTCGGCAAACAGTCAGCCCAATTATTCGAGGAAGAAGGAGTGAACACGCAGGGTATTGTTTCGGATGCTGCGCTGCCTTCCGGCATTGCCTTGATAACCGTTGATCAAAAGGGAGAAAACAGCATTGTGGTGGCACCGGGAGCGAATGCGAACTTGAAAGCGACCGATGTGGAAAAGGCGCTTACCTATTATCCCGATGCGGCATTGCTGCTTATTCAGCTCGAAATACCCATGGACACTGTGGCTTACACAGCCAAAAGGGCCAAAGAGAAAGGGATGAAGATCATCCTGAATCCAGCGCCCGCAAATGAACTGCCTAAGGAAGTGTTTGAATTGATGGATATCATAACACCGAATGAAAGTGAAGCCGAAATGTTATCGGGTATACGGATAGCTGACCTGGACAGTGCCGGGCAAGCTGCTCGGAAGATACAAGCAAAAGGTCCCAAGCAGGTAATTATTACCATGGGAAAGCAGGGCGCTGCGGTGTTGGAGGATGATGCATTCTTCCATGTTCCTGCACCAAGTGTGGAAACCATCGATACTACGGCTGCGGGCGATGTATTCAACGGGGCTTTGGCCGTAGCGATCGCTGAGGGTAAGCCTCTGCGCGAAGCGACAAACTTTGCCTGTCGGGCTGCTGCTATTGCCGTAACCCGTTTGGGCGCGCAATCATCTATTCCGTACCGGAATGAGGTGCTGATGAGTATCATCAGCTAGCAATATTGAACCAATTAACCAAATTTTAAACGGATTATGTTTATTGTAGAAACCTATACGCTGGCGGTCGTATGCTGCCTAATTACCATGCTCTGCTGGGGTTCATGGGCTAATACGCAAAAGTTAGTGCAGGGGCAGTGGCGGTTCGAACTGTTCTATTGGGATTATGTATTGGGCATTCTGCTGTTTGCACTGCTCGGTGCATTCACGCTAGGTAGTTATGGTGAGGGGGGAAGGTCTTTTTTACAAGACTTGGAGCAGGCAGAAGCCGCTAATATCCGGAGTGCACTGATAGGCGGTGTGGTATTTAATTTGGCAAACATCCTGCTCACAGCCGCCATCGCTCATGCGGGTATGGCGGTGGCCTTTCCACTTGGCATTGGCCTGGCCTTGATTATTGGCGTCGTATTGAACTACGTGCTGGCGAGTAAGGGAGATCCTCTTTTGCTTTTTACGGGTGTCACCTGTGTGAGTGTGGCCATCATCCTGAACGCCTTGGCCTATCGTATGCATCGAGGTGGAAATATGGATAGTCGCGCTACGGGAAAGTGGATTGTCGTTTCGATCATTGCGGGGATATTGATGTCAACCTTTTATCCCTTTGTAGCGGCCGGCATGGACCTCTCGGATTTTAGGACACCCGCTGTAGGAAAGATGACGCCTTATACCGCTTTTGTGATTTTCGCACTCGGAATCGCGGTGAGCAACTTGTTTTTTAACAGCTTCTTGATGCGGAGACCCTTGGAGGGACCGCCTATCACATATAGCATGTATTTCCGCGGCCCGCTGCGCATGCATACAGTGGGGCTTCTGGGTGGCGCTATCTGGGGGCTTGGAAATCTCTTTAACCTGATTGCCGCAGGAAAGGCCGGTCCGGCGATTTCCTACGGACTGGGACAGGGGGCTACTCTGGTTGCCGCAGTGTGGGGCGTGTTTGTCTGGAAGGAGTTTCAAGGTGGGAGCAAAACCGTTAAATTTTATATAACATCCATGTTTCTGCTTTTTATTATCGGTCTCGGATTGATAATAATGGCGGGAAACTGAACCTAATTTGTAAACCTTAATTTCAAAAGAAATGGAAAAGATTTCTAAGGGCTTCTTATTGCTCTGTTTTTCCTTATGGTATCTTCCCGGTTTCGCACAGTTGACCGTAAAGGGGACGGTTAAAGAACAAGGGACTGAGCGTGCGCTGGTAAAGGCCAGCATTACGGCCGTTGGTAGCGGAAAAACGGCCTTAACGGATGAAAAAGGTCGTTTTGAGTTATCAGTAGCCAATTTACAGGATACGCTTCGAATCACGTATTTGGGCTATACTGATCGCTTGATACCTCTGCAGGGAAGGGCTTCTGTGATTGTGCAGCTCGTGCCCGACGCCTCAAAACTGGACGAGGTGGTGGTAGTAGGATATGGATCGATGAAGAAAGGCGAAGTGACCAGCGCTATCGCAAATGTAAAATCGGACGAATTTGTACAGGGTATGGTGCGGAGTCCTACGCAGCTCCTGCAAGGTAAAGTGGCGGGCCTGCAAATGTCCAATCCATCGGGCGACCCGACCGCCGGTGTTCAAATTAACATCCGAGGCGTTTCCACAATATCGGCTTCATCGGACCCTTTAGTGGTTATTGATGGAATCCCCGGCGGGAGTCTGAACGCCATTGCACCTGAAGACGTGGAGTCTATTGATGTGTTAAAAGACGGATCGGCTGCAGCCATTTATGGTACGCGTGGTACAAACGGGGTGATCCTTGTAACAACTAAAAAGGCAAAGGCCGGTGCAGCTTCTTTGGATTACCATACATATTACAGTTATGAGCAGTTGCAGAAAAAGCCGGAACTGTTGAATGCGACGGACTATCGGAGCCTATTACAGGATCCGCAGTTTGCGGACAAGGTAAGCGATGAGGGCACTTCTACGGATTGGGTGGAGGAGGTAACACGGACGCCGATCAATTTTGTGCATAATCTTTCGCTAAGAGGCGGGACGGCAAGTACAAACTACATGCTTTCGGGAACCTATCGTTCACAGGAGGGAGTTTTACTGCGCACTTATAAGAAGCCGATTATTTTGAAAGCCAATATCAACCACAATATGTGGGACGATAAATTGAAATTCCAGTTTAATATCAGCAATTCGATGGTTACGCAGCAGGTTACTTGGTATGATGCTTTTCTGCAAGCGATGTTGTCAAATCCAACGCGACCGGTTTATGCAGCGGACGGAACTTACAACGAATACGGGGTTTCTTACAAACCTTATAATCCGGTTGCTTTACTGAATGAGGAAACGGATAAGCAGCGGGCGAATACCTTATTAACCAGTGGACGAATAACGTATTCACCCATCAGTAATTTAAATGTAAGTGTTATGGGCGGATTTCAACGCTATGACGATACACGTGATAAATGGAATACTTTCCGCTATTTTACGACAACGATCGAAAACAAGAACGGTGAAGTTACGAAGTGGAATAACTTGCATATGGATCGGACACTGGAACTGACGGCTGATTACGTGAAAGACATCGGATTGCATAGTATAACGGGCATGATCGGTTACAATTATCAGGATTTTAACCGGCAGGGAAGCTCCATGTATGCCTTTGATTTTCCGACCGACTATTTTGAGGCTTGGAACATTCAATCGTCAAATGCCATCTTAGATGGGAGGGCACAGCTGTCGAGCTATCGTAATAATAGTAAGCTCATTTCTTTCTTCGGACGGCTTACTTACAATTATGCGGATAAATATATGGTGATGACCAGTCTTCGGCGGGAAGGATCTACCAAATTCGGAAAGGATAACAAATGGGGTTTCTTTCCTGCGGTTTCAGCGGGCTGGCGAATCTCGAAGGAGCGCTTTATGGAAAACGCAAAGGCTATTGACGACCTGAAGTTACGCGTTGGATATGGCATCACGGGTACGGAGATCGGAAGTGCCTATCAATCCCTTGTACTTTTAAATTATACCTCACCTAGTTTTCTTAATGGCGAATGGATACGTGGGGTGGTCCCGGCATCTAACCCTAATCCAAATCTGAAGTGGGAGCGGAAAGCTGAATGGAACGTTGGTTTGGATGTAAGCTTACTGAAAAGCCGAATAAGCGCTACGTTGGATCTGTATGATCGTACGACCAGCAATCTACTGGCCGAATACCAGGTGCCAGTGCCTCCTAATTATACCAGTTCGATGTGGGCAAATGTGGGTAAAATAAATAACCGCGGAGTGGAAATCTCATTAACAGGAAAAGCTGTGCAACGTGAACAGTTTGATTTGAGTTTGACGGGCAACTTCTCCTATAATAAGAACAAGGTGGTATCCTTATCGAACGAAAGCTATCAGCGGGATTACTGGTATACGGGTTGGACCTCATCGGGTATACAACAATACACCCATATTGTTAAACAGGGCGAACCTTTGGGTAATTTTTACGGATTGAAAGCAGTAGGTCTATCTGAGGAAGGTAGGTGGCTGGTTGAGGCATTGGACGGCGGACAAAAACTGCAGAGTGAGGCAGGACAGGAAGATAAGCAAGTGCTTGGAAACGGCCTGCCAAAGATGTATGCTTCTTTGAATGTATATATGCGCTATAGGAAGTTTGATCTAGGGATGATGGTGAGGGGTGCATTTGATTACCAGGTGTTTAATGAATACCGTGCGCATTGGGAAACGATGGGTAGGATAAGTGAGGGAAACCTCCCTAAATCAGCCCTAAATAAACCCTTTGGCAGTAATTCCTATGTATGGGAACCGCAGGTTTATAATAGCTATTTTATCGAGGATGGAGATTTTGTAAAGATTGACAACATAACTTTTGGCTACAACCTGAACCTGAACAATAAGTATTTTAAAAGGTTACGGGTCTATCTCTCGGGCCTTAACCTATATACCTTTACCGGCTACAAAGGCATGGATCCGGAGGTAAGTATAAAAGGCTTAGCGCCGGGAGTTGAAAGTAAATCGCTTTATCCTACGGTGCGATCCTATACATTGGGCTGTATGATTAACCTATAAATCGTGTATTATGAAAATGTATCTATTTCGAATAACATTTGTGTTATTAAATATATTGAGCTTTAGTGCTTGTACCAATCTGGATGAGGAGGTGTATGATCAACTGACGGAAGAGCATTTCTATCGGGACGAGCGGGATCTGCTGGCAGCAGTGGCGCCAGTATATGGAGGATATAGGGGCTTGTTGGAATGGCGTAAATGGTGGGATTTTGAGGAGACCACAGATATTGTGGTGACGCCGAGGGCTGCGTGGTTTGACGGTGGAATTTACATCCGTTTGAATAATCACACGTGGCGAAGTGAGGATCCGCATTTTTCCGATCTTTGGGGCCAAGCTTATGGCGGTATCAGTGATTGCAATCGCGTGATTTATCAGATCAATAAGGCCGAGTTCCCTATTCAGAACAAGGACAGATTTATTGCCGAATTAGAGCTGGCGAGAGCCTACTGGTATTATATTCTCTGCGAAGCTTTTGGAAATGTGCCGCTGATCGATCGTTTTGATGTGGAACCGGGATATTTACCGGCGACTAATACAAGGCAGGAAGTGTTCGATTTTATTGAAGCGAGTATCAAAAAAAATGTAGATTTATTGAGTGAGGATACTCGACTTTCTTACGGAAGGTTTAATAAATTCAATGCGAAAATGCTATTGGCGCGCTTGTATTTAAATGCGGAAGCTTGGATTGGGAAACCCATGTATGATGCCTGTAAGCTTTTGTGCGATGAAATTATCGCTTCCGGGAAGTATAGCCTGGAACCGGATTATAGTGCTCCTTTTGCGGTGCGTAACGAAAACTCACCGGAGATCATATTCGCTTATCCTAACGATGAGGTAAAAACAGGTAGTACGATTTATATGGCCTTGCAGAAAACACTGCATCCTTCTAACGTAAAGACCTTTAACTTGCAGACCTGGCTGGATAATGGGGTTTGTGCGGTCCCTTCGTTTGTTGAGCATTATGCAGCGGATGATCATCGTCTGGAGAAGACTTGGCGTATGGGCCAGCAGTATGGTAGTGACGGATCGATGCTTTATTGTACAGGAATTGTACCAGGATGGGCCGGAAAACCATTGAATTATACTAAAGAGGTATCCAGTTTGGAGAATGGCGGCGAGGCCGAAGGCTATCGTTGCGGAAAATATGAAATCGAAATGGGAACAAGCCGAGCGATGAACAATGACTGGGTGGCTATGCGTTACGCTGAGGTTTATTATATGAAAGCAGAGTGCATTTTACGATTGGGAGAAGATGCAAATGAAGCGGCAATCTTGGTGAATGCGGTACGCAAGCGAAGCGTGGAGTCGGCATTGAGCGCTTCAGACTTAACGGAAACCGTTCAGGTGAACGGTACAGCTGTTAGATGGGGAAATATGCTGCTCGAGTGGGGGCGTGAGTTTGCACTGGAAGGTTTGAGACGATCGCAGTTAATCCGTTTTGATAATAATTATACCCGCGGTGAATGGCGCTTTCACTCGGCCTCACAAAGTGAACATCTGAATCTTTTTCCGATTCCGTTTACGGAGATGCAGGCGAACCCGAACTTAAAACAGAACCCCGGATACAATTAAATTTTTTAAACCTTTAATATGATGAATACTTTATTTAAAGTGGCCGTTTTTTTACTCGCCACTTCTTCGGAACTGATAGCAAAAGTCATGGATCATCCCGGCAGGGAAGAAGTGACTATCGATAGGGCCAAATTATTGGATAAGATTAAAGGTGGTTGGGCCGGACAGACGATCGGTGTTTCTTTTGGAAGTTATACCGAATTCCGGCATAACGGTACTTTTATCCAGGATTATCAACCGATTCCCTGGAGCGACGGCCAAATTAAGAAGCTGATGCTGGAATGGCCCGATCTCTACGATGATATATATATGGACTTGACTTTTGTGGATGTAATCGAACGCTACGGGATTGAGGCGCCGGTGGATTCTTTTGCGCATGCTTTTGCTAATGCCGGCTATAATCTATGGCACGCCAATCAAGCCGCGAGATATAATATATTGAACGGGCTGAAGGCGCCCGAATCGGGACATTGGCTGAATAACCCGCACGCGGATGATATCGACTTTCAAATAGAAGCGGATTTTGCAGGCTTAATGAGTCCCGGTATGCCGAATGCTGCCTCGGCGCTCAGTGATAAGGTAGGACATATCATGAATTACGGTGATGGTTGGTATGGTGGGGTATATATGGGAGCCATGTACGCCTTGGCTTTTTTGCATGATGATGTCGATTTTATAGTGAAGGAAGCTTTGAAGACGATTCCGGTAGAAAGCAGTTTCTATCAATGCCTCGCGGATGTGATTCGCTGGCACGACCAATATCCCGACGATTGGAAGAAAACCTGGTTTGAAATTCAACGTAAGTGGACGGAGGAGGTAGGTTGCCCGGAAGGTATTTTTGCTCCGCTTGATATTGACGCCAAGGTGAACGCTGCCTACGTGGTATTGGGCCTGCTTTATGGCAAAGGTGATTTTACCAAAACCTTGGAAATTTCAACGCGTGCCGGCCAGGACTCGGATTGTAACCCTTCTTCTGCAGCAGGTGTACTGGGTACTATTTATGGCTATAATAAAATTCCGGACTTCTGGAAAAAGGGCTTAAGGGATGTGGAGGATATGGATTTCAAATACACGCGCATGTCGCTCAACAAAGTATACGATATTAGTTATAAGCACGCTTTGGAAATGCTACGTAAAAATGGAGGGGTAGTGACACCGACACAAGTAAGGATTCCGGTGGAGCCGATCAAAACCGTAAAATTGGAACAAAGCTTTGAGGGCGTGTATCCAATTGCAAAGCAAAGCATCAACCAGAGCATTTCCGATGAGTTTTCGTTCGAAGTGGAAGGTACCGGTTTTGTACTGCGGGGTGCCGCTAATCGGAACGTTGGGGTAGCAGCGGACTATGTTTTTGACGCGGAGTGTTACATTGACGGAAAGTTAATGGAACGAGCAAAGCTGCCGACTGCTTATCGCACGCGAAGGTATGAGCTTTTCTGGAAATATCAGCTGCCAACGGGAAAACATCAGGTACGTGTACGGATAAAAAACCCAAGTGATAAACATCATGTGCAGGCCTGGGATTACATTGTGTACAACGAGCGAGACTAAGTTTTTTAACTACAAAATAGATCGATTCGGCTACATCCATTTTTATGCAAAGAGGGACTTTTGTACAAATAAAATGCATAAAAAATGAAGATTATAGTAACAGGTTCTTTAGGACATATCGGTAGTCCGCTAACGGAACAATTAGTAAAGAGAGGACATGCGGTAACACTTATTAGTAGCAATCCCGATAGGCAAAGGGATATTGAAACACTGGGTGCAAAAGCTGCGATCGGATCTTTGCTTGACAGTGAGTTTCTTGAACAAGTATTTCTTGGTGCGGATGCAGCCTTTTGTATGATACCGCCCGACTTTACGCAGCCCGATCAAATCGTTTATTACGAATCTACCGGAAAAATATATGATCATGCTATACGGAAATCCGGTGTGAAAAGAATTGTTCATTTGAGCAGTTATGGAGCACATTTGCCATCGGCGACCGGCATCATTACGGGTTCTTATCGTGTGGAGCAGATGTTGAATAAAATCCCGGCTATTAATTTAACGCATGTTCGTCCAGGTTTTTTTTATTATAATTTGGAGTCTTTTATCGGAATGATTAAGACAGCAGGATTCATAGGCGCTGTTTATGGCGGTAACGATCGATTACCGATGGTTTCGCCACTGGATATTGCAGATGCCGTAGCGGAAGAGCTAACGCTTGTAGGGGAAACAAGGCCGATCCGGTATGTGGTCAGCGATGATCGTACGTGCAATGAGGTTGCCACGATTTTGGGTAAGGCAATTGGTATGCCTGATCTGAAATGGTTAACTTTACCGGAAGATGAGGTGATGAAAAACTTGCGGGATAGAGGAATGCGTCAGGAGACAGCGGAAAAGCTGATCGAATTGGGAATGGCCATTCATAACGGAAAATTGCGAGCGGATTTTGACGAGCATCCACCAGCATTTGGGAGGGTATCGCTTGAAAGTTATGCAGAAGAGTTTGCGCATGTTTTTCATCGTAACTAATTAAAAATTTATGTCTGTACCAAGGCGTATTAAATCCATTAGTGAATTTCATAAGCTGCGCAATTTGCCTGAGCCCGAACATCCATTGGTCAGCGTGGTGGATTATCGGCTCATTCAGCATGATTCTTCTTATGATTGGGACAGCTTGATATTGGACTTTTATTCCATTTCTTTAAAGCGAATGAGCAATGCGAAGATACGCTATGGTCAACAGGTGTATGATTTTGATGAGGGGGTGCTATTTTTTATGGCACCCAATCAGGTGTTTAGTATTACGAAAAGTAGCGATGCTGCTATGCAACATGCCGGCTGGCTACTGCTATTTCATCCGGATTTCCTTTGGAATACATCTTTGGCCAAGGCGATTAAAAAATATGATTTTTTTGATTATGCAGTGAATGAGGCTCTATTCCTCTCAGCAAAGGAGGAATCGACCTTAAATGGCATTATTCAAAACATTGAACAGGAATATCAAACGAATATCGACAAATTCAGTCAACCTATTATTATTTCTCAAATAGAGACCTTACTTAATTACGCTGATCGCTTCTACCAAAGGCAATTTATCACCCGACAGGTAAGTAACCACCAAATACTCGATCGGTTGGAACGGCTGCTTGCCGACTATTTCGACGATGGGGATTTAATGCATAAAGGCTTGCCGACTGTAAAATATATATCCGATAGTTTGCACGTATCGCCTACCTACCTCCGCAACTTGCTCCAGCTATTAACCGGGCAAAGCACGCAATGGCATATACACCATAAAGTCATTGAAATAGCGAAAGAACAATTGTCAACAACTGATCGGTCGGTGAGCGAAATAGCCTACAACCTGGGCTTTGAGCATCCGCAAAGCTTCAGTAAGCTCTTCAAAAGTAAAACAAACTTGACACCCCTAGCTTTTCGGGCTTCATTTAACGGATGGAGTTGATAACATAATACGTTAAACTATCTTAATTGTTAATGTATTGTTAATCCGGTGGGGGACCCGCATGACACTGAATCGGCATTTTTATATTTGTTGGTATGATGTTTAAAATGAACCCTATTAAAATCAAAAAAGCCTTATCAATAGCCTTATTATTGTTTAGTGCATCCGCAAGTGCACAAACCGTCGGTGTTAAAGATGTACATGATATTGTGCAAAAATTGACAGATCAGTTGGTGGAGGTATATCCGTTTCCCGAAATATCTGCCAAATATCAGCAAGCCATATTAAGAAATGAAAAGGCTGGTCGTTACGTAGGGTTATCTGAAGATTCGCTGGCTAAGAAGTTAACGGAGGACTTACGTACTGTGCATAAAGATGTGCATCTGCGGGTCATGAAAAATGAGGAAACCTATAAGCGTTTATCGGCACCTTCAGGCCGTCGATCGGACGACAGCACAGAACTAAAGCGTATGAAAACTCAAAATTACGGCTTTAAAAGTGTACAGATCGATGGTGCTAAATCTACCGCTTATATTGATATCCCCGGTCCGTTTTGGGGAACACAAGAATCCTTTGAAATGGCATCTGCAGCTATGAATATGGCAGCTCACAGTAAATATGTGATCCTTGATATCCGCCATAATCCAGGTGGTACCGGTCATATGGGACGTTTTATCGCTTCTTATTTCTATTCGCCCGGAAATGAAAAATTTTATCTGAACGGGTTTTACAAAAATCGTAAAATGGACGAGCAGGAGTGGACCTATTCGTATGTGCCCGGTAGGAGAAACCCGGATGCTAAAGTATACATTTTGGTGGGACCTGGAACGGCTTCCGCATCGGAAGGCTTAGCTTATGCCATGCAAAAGCTTGGTAGAGCAACCATTGTGGGCGATACCACGGCAGGTGCCGGTATTGCGGGGTCTTTTGTTCCGCTCAAGCGAAATCTGATCGCTTTTGTTCCGGTAAAGATGGTGGTCGCTCCACATTCCGATGAAGGATGGGAGGGTACCGGTGTCATTCCTGATGTGTTTTCAGGTGATGAGGACGCATTGGAAATAGCTCGTAAATTGATTGAAAAGGATCGAAAAGATCAATAGGATTGAGTAGATCGCCGCGATGGCGATTGCGACCATCATTTTCTTAACGGCAAACAATATGCATTTGGGTCGACGTGAAAATATCAACACTTCTTCGGTTTCGGTCTCAGCTTCGTGTAATAGTGGCTTAATTCGCTAATTAAATCAGCGATTTTTTTTTGCTTGCTCAAGCTTATTAATTTTTATATATTCGAATATATTTAAGTGATCCTTAAATAGAAGCTGATATAAACCTAATCTTCATGAGCGGAAAAAGAGATCGTGCCTTGTTGCAGCGCTTTATTGCAGGCGATGATTCGGCTTTTGCTGAATTGTACGATGCCTATTGGGAGCGACTTTTTCTGTGCGCCGTCCGCATTCTGGATAACGAGGATGACGCAGAGGATGCCGTTCAGGATACGTTCGTTTCATGCTGGAAGTATCGGAAATCAATAGAGCATGTTGAAAATATACAAAGCTATCTATTGGCAATTGTCCGTAACAATGCGGTCAAGATTATTAGGCGCAATATCGAAACTCGTCATTATCTAAGCTCAATTAAGTCTTTTTTTGATGAGTTGGCAGGTGCATCGGACGAAGCTTTCATGGCAAAAGGCCTGGAGCAATTCTTTGAGTCTGAAATTGAAAAGTTGCCAACTAAAATGCGGGAGATTTTCCTGTTAAGCCGTAAAGAGGAGCTCAGTCATAAACAAATTGCCGAACGACTGGGCATATCAAATGAAACGGTAAAAAAGCAGATATACAATTCACTTAAAACGCTACGCGAAAAATTGAATAAAGACCAGTACAGCGCCTTAATACTGCTGGTGATGATCAAATTCTATTGCTTATAAACCAAATCTTCATTTTTTTTCAAATTAATCTACCACCATTTCCATTTTTGCTACTCTTATAGGAAAGACCTTTATAAATCATAAATACCGATGACCGAAGAGGAAATCAAAATCTTGCTGGAACGTTATGCCAAGGATCGATGTACGCCTGATGAAAAAAAATGGGTGGAAGCTTGGTTGCGCCATGTTGAAGAGCAATCGGATTGGTCTTGGAGTAATCGGGAACACTTGGCCGAGGTGAAGCAGCGTATTGCCGGTAAAATCGAGCAAAGCGTGTCGCTTCGGTTGCGGCGACGCGTACCCGCCTATTACCGTTTCGCTGCCATTGCGGCCTGCTTTTTAGCGGTAGTGACGGGAATTGTTTTTTGGCAGAAAGCGGAACAGCCGCAATTACAGGCGGACCATATAATCGCTTTACCGGAGCAGGTTGATGGTGCGCGGCTCACTATGTCTGATGGAACCGAAATTGACCTTGGAAGTTTAAAGGGGGGGAGGCGTAAGCCAAACTGAAGCTGGTATCATAAAAAAGGGAATGGACAATAGCATCAGTTACGCATATCGGTCAGAGACAGAAGATAGGGCTTCGGAAGAGAAATGGAATACCTTACGAATTCCTCCGGGAGCCAGCTATCACTTGCTTTTACCCGATGGTAGTAAAGTCTGGCTGAATGCCTGCTCTGAACTTTCTTTTCCTTCCGCCTTCGGGAGGGCAAGTCGAAAGGTAATATTGAGGGGAGAAGCGTATTTCGAGGTGAAGCAACAAGCACAGCAACCTTTTTTTGTGGAGGCGAATGGGACTATGATAGCGGTAATGGGCACTGCATTCAATGTGTCCGCTTATCCGGACGAGAAGGAAGTGCTGACAACGTTAACCGATGGCGCCGTTGCCGTGTCCTTAGCTAAACAGAGAGTGGTATTAGAACCGGGCGAGCAGGCAAGAGCAGATCGTGGCGGAAGTCATTTAAGCAAGTCAAAGATAGATCCCGAAATTTTTGTGGCATGGAAGAATGATTATTTCGTGTTTGATGACCTTGATATTAAGTCTATTATGTATCAGATTGCACGTTGGTACAACACAGAAGTGGTGTTTCAGGGGACTATTCCGACAAAAAAGTTTGGAGGTACTTTCTCACGTACGAAACCTATCGAGGAATTGTTAAGCCACCTGGAGCGATTGGGAGGCTTAAGGTTTAAGCTAGAGAATGGTTCTTATTTTAAAAAAGGAAGGAGGATTGTTGTTATGCCTTGATATTTATTTACAAAGGGAGTTACAAAAATACCGGAAATGTTCACGGCACTTCCGGTACATGCTAGGTAACCAATTTTTGTATACTACAATTATTAATTAAAACCTATACAAATGTACAAAAAATATACTACCAAAAAGGTGGTAAGGGATACCCTTGCCTATTAAAACCTATACTGGTTATGAAATATGCTGTTTTCCTGACAATGGTGTTTTACTTCCATCTGGAGGCTGCCGTACGTGCACAAAATGCGACACTTTCAGTAGAGAACCTGTCCTTGAAAAGTGTTTTCAGAATATTAAAGAAGCAAACGGGATACGATTTTTTGTATGCCACCGACGACCTTTCAGATGTGGCACCGGTGACTGTTCATCTACACAATCGGCCTCTGTCTGAAATATTGGACCGTTGTTTGGAAGGGCAGCCACTGATTTACAAAATCGACAAATCTACGGTATTGCTGGAACGGAAGAAAGCCGTAGTATCACATCCGGTAATACAACAGGAAGTGTCTGTTAAAGGAAAGGTGACGGACAAAGACGGTGCGCCAATGCCTGGTGCATCAATCTACCGGAAAGACCGCCAAAACAGTGGTACAAAAACGAATATGGACGGCGAATTCTCTTTGCAGGTGTCAAGAGATGCGGTCTTGGTAGTCAGTTCGATCGGTTTTGTTAAAAAGGAGATCGACATAAGCACGATAGATATACGACAACAGCTTGTAATTCAATTGGAACGTGAAGAGGCTTTACTCGACGAAGTAGTGGTTGTTGGTTATGGGACCGTTGCCAAAAAGGATTTGACAGGAGCCGTTTCGAGCGTGCAGGGCGACCTGATTACCGCCCGTAAAACGACGCAGATATCACAGGCTTTGCAGGGAGCGGTTCCGGGTTTGATGGTGACTCGCAATAACAACGCACCCGGCTCGTCGGCCACTATACGGGTACGGGGTATCACAACCATCACCGATGGAGGGCTAAACCCGCTTTATATTCTTGATGGGGTGCCCATTGACGATATCAACAGCGTAAACCCGAACGATATTGAAAATATTTCCGTATTGAAAGACGCAGCCTCAGCTTCTATATATGGCTCGCGCGCGGCCTCAGGGGTGATTCTTATTACTACCAAGAGGGCAAAGGAAGGGCAGATAGGCTTGGATTATTCGGTCGAATATGGCTGGGAAAAAGCTACCCAATACCCTGAATACGTTGATGCAGTTCGTTATATGCAGCTGACCAATGAGCTACGTTGGAATGATAACGGTAACAGTGAGAATCAATACCCGATCTATACGCAACAGTTGGTGGAAAATTATCTGCAATTGAATGGCGAGAACCCGGACGCTTATCCCATTACTGATTGGCGTGGACTCATGTTGCGCGACTTTGCACCAAGACAGAGTCACGTACTGGGTATCTATGGAGCTAATAAATTTATAAAAACCCGCGCGTCTATCGTGTATGATAAAAACGAAGCTTTTTATGACGAAAGAAGTTATGATCGGATCACAACCAGAATCAATAACGACTTTACCATCGGAAAGTATTTAAAGGCGAGCGCCGACCTTAGTTATCGGCGAACCATTACCAAAAATGCGGTTTTTGATGCACGATCGCTGAATGAGGATGGCCGGGCCACTACGCCGATGTATAAAATGGGTATTATGCCACCTATTTATGCGGCTCTATGGTCGGATGGACGAATCGGGGCGGGTAAAGATGGTGCTAATATCTACGCATTGATGAAAGAGGGGGGCTTTGAGCACTACTGGTACAATCAAGTGGGTGGAAAAATAAGCTTGGATTTTACACCTCTGGATGGCTTGAAATTATCGGGCGTTTTCTCTCCCTTTCTAAATTTTGATAAGGCCAAGGTATTTAACCGAAAGGTACCTTATACTACTTTTAGCGACCCGGAAACGATTGCCGGTTATATTGAACAGGCCACGGAGACGAAGTTGCAGGAGGAACGCAACGACAGTCACCGCTATACCGTACAATTCCTGGCGAATTACACCAAGCAGCAGGGTGATCACCATATTAATGCGTTAGCGGGCTATGAGTACTTTTATGCGTTTAATGAGGATCTGGGTGCTTCACGTGGTCAATATTTACTGACGAACTATCCCTATCTCGATATCGGTCCGTTGGACTATCGCAATAACAGTGGCAATGCTTATGAAAATGCCTATCGGTCGTGGTTTGGCCGGATAATGTATAACTATCAGGATAAGTATCTTCTTCAGGCTAACATTCGCTATGATGGCTCATCACGTTTCGCTCCCGCCCATCGCTGGGGCTCCTTTCCTTCGGTTTCGGCAGGCTGGGTGCTGTCTAACGAAGACTTCTTAAAGGATCAATGGAAACCGCTGTCGTTTTTAAAACTACGAGCGTCTTACGGTACGCTAGGTAATGAACGTATTGGCAACTATCCTTACCAGGCTTTGTTGTCATTTGAGAATAAATCCCTCTTTTATCAGGGAAACACCATCATCGCCGGACAGTCGGCTGCGCAATGGCAGTATGTGATCCGTGATATTTCTTGGGAGACTACCTCTTCGTTCGATATCGGACTGGATGTGAACTTTTTTGATAACCGGTTGAGTTTTGTAGGCGACTATTACAAAAAGACAACCAAGGATATGTTGTTAAAATTGGAAATTCCGGATTATGTGGGCTTCGATAATCCGGATCAGAATACAGGAAAAATGTATACAAAGGGCTGGGAAGCGCAGATTGGTTGGAACGACCGTGCCGGTGATTTCCGTTACGGTGCCTCCTTCAATATATCCGATTTCATCTCCCGCATGGGCGACTTAGGAGGAACGGAGTTTATCGGCGATCAGATAAAAATCGAAGGGAGTGAGTTTAATGAATGGTATGGCTATCTGTCGGATGGTCTGTATCAAACACAAGCGGAAGTGGATAATTCGGCCAAACTAAACGCCAATGTCCGTCCGGGGGACGTCCGTTACAAGGATATCAGTGGGCCTGACGGTGTTCCCGATGGCAAGATATCGCAGGAATACGACCGAGTTTTGCTGGGCGGTTCCTTGCCGCGCTACATATTCGGTGGTAACTTCAACGTAGGCTATAAAAGTTGGGATTTATCTTTCGTTATCCAAGGTGTCGGAAAACAGAACAGCCGACTGCATCAGGACATCGTGCAGCCGCTCCGCGAAAACTATGGTAATTTTCCGGCCATCTTGGACGGAAATACATGGAGCGATTACCAAAGTGATGAACAAAACTTACAAGCTAAATATCCCCGCTATTCGAATACTTCTGCCGGAAATAATTATGCGATGTCTGATTATTGGCTCATCAATGGGGGCTATCTCCGCTTGAAGAATGTGACCATAGGTTATGCCTTTCCACAGAGATGGATGGATAAAGTACATCTGAAAGGATTGCGGATATATGGAACCGTGAACGATGTTTTCGCCATTCATAATTTTCCCAAAGGCTGGGATCCGGAAATGAATACGCTCGGTTATCCCATCACCAGAACTTTTTTAATCGGTGCTTCCGTAAAATTTTAACGAAATGGATATGAACTTTTCAGTAAAAACATACATCTATGCAGCGTTTACACTGCTTTTGGCCTCCTGCGGTAAATTGGATCTGAATCCGCTATCACAAGGATCGAGCGAAACTTGGAACTCTACACCGGAAGAGATTGAGATGTCTCTGAACGGTTTGTATAAAGCTGATTTTTGGATGATGGATCAGGATGAGTGGACCGACGACTGGATTTATCGGGATGGGTTAACACCAATTACAAACGCAACGCTTGATGGGCGAACACAGTTTGTGAGCGACTGGTGGAAAAATACGTATAAGTGTATTGCAAGGGCCAATAACATTGTGGCCAGTGTAGACAGGGCGGCAAATCTGCTGTCGCAGGAACAGCGTGATCGTTATGTTGCTGAAGCGCGTTTTGTGCGCGCTTCCCAGTATGCGCGGCTTCTAACGCATTATCGTAATATCATCTATACGGAAACGATGATGGACATTGACGAAGCTATGGTCGCTGAACAAGCCGACCCTACCATGGTGCTTCAAAAGATCTATGAAGATTACGATTTCGCAGCGGATAAGCTAAAGATTAGTTACGGTGCCTCAGAACCCAAACGGGCGACTGCCGGAGCGGCGTTGGCGTTGAAGGCGCGTATTGCTTTGTATATGGGCGATTGGGAAACGGCAAAAAATGCTGCAAAGGCCTGTATGGAGCTAGATGTGTATCGCTTGCACGCGGATTTTTCGGAGTTATTCCTCTCCAAAACGAAGAACTCGATTGAAACGGTTTTTGGATTTCCGCGTTCGATTGTCCTTAATGTTACCAAAGGAGATTGCCAGAACTATGTTCCCCGTAATGCCGGCGGATGGGGAGCGAAAGCGCCTTCATGGGATCTTTTCTGTGCTTTTCTGTGCACAGATGGCTTGCCGATAGACGAATCGCCCCTGTTTGATCCACGAATGCCTTTCCGAAATCGTGACCCCCGTTGTGCTAAAACCATTGTCGAGTTTCAGACACCACATCTAGGTTATATCTATCAGCCACATCCCGATACACTGACGGTCTTAAACGTGACTAATGGCACAAGGGTTGAGAATAGGGATACCCGTTCGGTTGCGCAATACGCTTCTTTTAACGGGCTGCTTTGGAAAAAGGGCATCGATGAGGATTGGTTGAAAAATTCATGGCAGGTGGAACCCGATCAGATTATCATCCGCTATGCGGATGTACTCCTTATGTATGCGGAGGCTAAGATTGAATTGGGCGAATTGGATGATTCCGTAACGGAAGCGATTAATCTGGTACGGGCCAGAGGCTATGGCGTTGACCTCGGCGATACACAAGCCTACCCGGCTGTGCAATTGAGTACGCAAGACCAAATGCGCCGGATTGTGCGGACGGAACGCCGGATGGAATTTGCGCTCGAAGGTATTCGGTACATGGATATCATTCGTTGGCAGTTGGCAGAAAAGGTGCTGAACAGAATAAACTATGGCATGCTCGATGTCGATGATTTGCGGGCGAAAGTGATAAACACAGGTTTATGGTTTTTTCCGCAGGTACCGTTGATTGATGAAGATGGTACGGCCGATTTTTCGGCTATGTATAGCGCGGGACAGATTAAACAGATCGCTGTACGGAAGTTTGACGCAACGCGGCAATATATTTGGCCTATACCTACCAATGAGGTGCTAACCAGCGGTTTAAAACAGAACCCTAACTATTAATTCAATACCAAAAGAAAGATGTTACAAATGAAAAAAATAGTAGGTTATGCGCTGCTGTTCTGCTTACTGAGCGCTTGTGCAGTACAAGAACCTAAAGAGCCGGTCCGGATCAGTGGCATTTATCCGCATCTAGCAATGTATAATGATGAGGGCGAATGTGGTACGGGCGCTGTGGTGCCTTGGCAGGATAGGTTATGGGTGATTACTTATGGTCCGCATCTCCCTTTCGGCTCTTCAGACCGTTTATATGAAATAAAGGAGGATATGGAACGGACAATCCACCCGGAAAGTATCGGTGGTACGCCTGCCAATCGTATGATTCACCGTGAAAGTAAACAACTGTTCATCGGCCCATATGCAATTGATTCGACTCGACAGGTACGGGCCATTCAGTACAAAGATATGCCGGGTCGTCTGACGGGCAATGCCCGCCACTTGACGGATCCTGCCAACAAAATATACTACGGAACGATGGAGGAAGGTTTTTATGAGGTGGATGTGCATACGTTAAAACCGCAGTGGCTCTTTGCTGATGAAAATTTGAAACCGGAGCAAAGACGGCAGGTACCCATGGCCAATTTAATCGGATGGCATGGTAAAGGGCTTTATTCAGGACAAGGGGTCCTGGTATACAGTAATAACGGCGAACGGGGGGATAGTGCGCTTCATCATTTCAACGCGCCTTCCGGCGGTCTGCATGAGTGGGACGGCAAGCAGTGGAAAATGATCCGTAGAAATCAATTCACGGAAATAACGGGTCCGGGAGGTATTTATGGAAATGTTAATCCTGGTGAGGATCCTATCTGGACCGTCGGTTGGGATCATAAATCGGTGCTGTTGGGTGTGCGGGGAGCTGATGGTTGGTCATTCTTCCGCTTGCCGAAAGCAAGCCATAGTTATGATGGCGCCCATGGTTGGAATACCGAATGGCCGCGGATCAGAAATATAGGTACGGCGGAGAAACCGGACTATTTGATGACTATGCACGGTTTGTTTTGGCGTTTTCCAGGGAATTTTAACCTTAGGCAAACAGCTGGTGTCCGCCCACGATCGGCATACCTTAAGGTGATTGGCGACTTTGCAAGATGGAACGATCGCTTAGTTTTCGGCTGCGATGATTCAGCCGAGCGAGAGTTTCTAAATAAACGAAAGGCAAAGGGCAATATTGAAGGTCCTGGGCAATCGAATTCCAATTTATGGTTTACTTCGTTGGAAAAACCTGATCTGCTAGGACCAGCTACCGCCGACGGCTCGGTTTGGCAGCAAGAGCATATAGGCGCCGGACAGCTCTCCGATCCCTTTTTGTTTGCAGGTTGGCCGATCCGGTCCTGCTGGTTGTCGAATGACGGTAAGGTTGAAACAAGCTTCACGTTTGAAGTAGATCTGTCAGGTAATGGGCAGTGGCAAACACATAAGGTGGTGAAGGTGTTACCGGGAGAAGCGATACAGGTACCCTTTGATAGGGAAGAAAAAGGAGAATGGATACGGATTAAAAATGCAGTGACAACAAATGCTAGTGCACATTTTACTTACGCACAAACTGAAAAACGTGGACGGGATGCAGCTGATCTTTTTGATGGCCTTGCAAAGACATCTACCTTCAACGGTGGCTTATTGTACGGTTTAGGCGATCAACGAAAGGCCATGGGAATGGTGGCCAGACAATACGAAAAGGGTGAATTAAAAGCGAATATCGGATATTATGAACTGAATGAAAAAATGCAGCTCGTTGCCAAGAAAGATGATACAACTGCAAGGTTTATCGAGCAGCGTTTTGCTATACCCAAAAAAGTGGTACATGTAGATAGCGCTTCGGTACTGATTATTGATGATAAAGAACGCAGATGGCGACTTCCAATGGGGAATAAGTCTTTTACGGAATTAATCCATGAGGGAACCTTGCGGATATGCCGCGAAGTGGCTACCGAACGTGACTTGTTTAATTGCCATGGTACCTTTTACGAGTTGCCTGCAGAAAATGCGGATGGCTTTGCAAAGTTGAGACCGGTAGCCTCGCATGCGTTCAACATGAACGATTACGCTTCTTACCGAGGGATGTTGATTATGACGGGGATAGACCCCTCGCAGCTGGAAGTAAACCGAAACGAACATATAATTGTCTCAGAAGATAAGAAGGCTGCGGTTTGGGCCGGTGTGATTGATGATCTATGGAAGCTCGGCAAGCCAAGGGGGGAGGGCGGCCCTTGGAAAGATAGCGAGGTGCGTGAAGGCATCGCCTCCGACCCGTATTTAATCGGGTTCTATGATCAACGGAAATTGAGAATGTCCCACCAGGCAACGGAAAGCGTGATTTTTACTATGGAGGTAGATCCAGGAGGCGATGGTAATTGGATACGTTATAAATCGATCAAGGTACGGCAAGGCGAAAACGTCGATTTTGATTTTCCGCCGTCATTTCAAGCACGATGGATCCGATTTAAAGTTGATCGAGATTGTGTTGCAACCGCTTGGCTTTCTTATAGTTAATTTCGATGAACGAGAAGGTTTAAAATTATGATAAGCATGCTTCGCTACGGATTAAGTTTGTTGATGAGCTATGTATGGCTCGCTTCAGTGCAGGCACAGTCGGCTCGGGAAAGTTATACATTAACAGAGCAGGGTGAGACTTATGAATTGGTGTTGGTTTTTGATGCAGGGAAGCAACCTGTTTATTATTTCCGGGATATATTTACGCCGGTTTGCCTAGACAATGTCTGCAAACCGGTACGCATTAAATTGTTCTGGGATTTGCTGGGTAATTATTTGCGTTATGAAGTGCCGAAGGCGGAACCTTTGACTAAGTTAGATCATAAAGAATTTACGCCGGAAGACCATAGTAAATTACAGGAAATCCTTTCGAACGAAAACTCGCTCTTAAAGGATTTTAAAATGGAAGACCTCGTAGATTCAACCAGTCAAGGCCTATCAGATTCGGTGGACGCAATTACCGGTGCTACAAAAAACACCGTGAAAGGAGAGGTTATTGAGGGAGCTTTATATACCTGCTATACGCTATGGCACCTGGCACATGGTACGACTCCGGGCGAAATTCTAAAAATTACGCAGAGCAAGTTGAATGACGCCTTGCTGCATCACTTTTTGCGGAGCGACAACTACCATTATGTGTATTTTGCGCTGGGCGAGGTGATGGATACGGAAGGGTTGGTACGTGCAGGCTTTCTAACGGATGTGCTGACTTTGTTGGAAAGCGATAACGTGTTTGCCGCCCGCCGTGTTTGGGAACGGATCAACTTAAGTTATTTTGCCACAGACAAAATGCAAGAGCAATTATGGCGCGTTTTTGACCGATCACCTTATATGCAACAAGTAGCTATGTTAAAAAAGATAAGCGAACTGAGTCTGGATTCGGCTGTGGTATTACAAATAGTTGATTACTTACCGCAACTAAATCAGGCCCTATTCAAACAAGCACTGTCAGTATTGGCTAGTCAGGAAACATTATCGAAGGCAGCACAGGAAAAGTTGATGGCTTATCTTACTGCACCGGATAAAGAAAGAGCAAGAGCAGTATATGAAGTGATGAAGCAGCATAAGCAAATACGTGAAAATTTTAACGAACAATTAAGAACTTATAAACCATAAAAAATCATGATAAAACTTATTTTTAGCAGGCATCTACTAAGCTTTGTCGTTTTCTTCTGTATGCAACGTTTGGTAGCACAGGAACAAATATTAATAGAAGCGGAGTCTTTTAAACAAAAGGGAGGATGGGTAATTGACCAGCAATCGTTCCCCGTCCTTCACTCTTCGTATCTGATGGCCCATGGAATGGGCAGGCCGGTTGCAGATGCGAAGACGACGGTGAAGTTTCCAAAGAAGGGTACTTACCGAGTGTGGGTGCGTACAAAAGATTGGGCGCCTTTTCCGGTGGGCCCGGGCAGGTTCAAACTCTTTGTGGATGGTAAGCCTTTGCAGGTAACTTTTGGAGAAAGTGGCGACAGCGCCTGGAAATGGTATAATGGCGGTGACATTAAGGTCGACCGAGATTCGGTTGAGTTGGTGTTACAGGATTTAACCGGATTTAACGGTCGGGTAGATGCTATACTTTTTAATAAGGGAAGTGAGGCTGAGCCCCCAAATGAACTCGCGGCATTGGATATGCTGCGGAATAGACTATTGGGTTTGGCGGCAGGTAGAAAAGAGATGGGAAATTTTGACCTGGTCGTGGTAGGTGGTGGAGTGGCCGGAACCTGTGCTGCTTTATCTGCTGCTCGTTTAGGTCTTAAGGTCGCCTTAATACAGGACAGACCCTTGTTAGGGGGGAACAATAGTTCAGAGGTACGGGTGCATCTGATGGGCGACCTCGATAAAAGTTATTATCCTAAGTTGGGTAGAATTGTACGTGAATTGGATAATGGAGATCCCGGTAACGGCAACCCGAATGCGAAGGAATACGGCGATGCACGTAAGTTTGCAATTGTGAAAGCTGAAAAAAATCTCTCGCTTTTTATCAATACGCATGTTTACCAAGCAGAAACTGAAAACAATACAATTAAAGCCGTTATAGGAAGGAATATTGAGACTAATCAGGAAACGCGTTTTACAGGCGCTTATTTCGCAGATTGTACGGGAGATGGCACCTTAGGCTTCTTGGCGGGTGCTGATTTTAGAATGGGACGTGAGAGTAGAAAGGAAACGGGCGAATCTTTGGCTGCTGATGAGGCAGACGATTTTACCCTTGGAACATCCAATCTCTGGGCATCTATACCGGTTGATAGCGCTACGACTTTTCCCGAGACGCCATGGGCACTTCCGTTTTCAGATGAATACCATATTGATGAAGTGCAATCGGATTGGCAATGGGAAACGGGTTTCGGAAACTTTAACACCATTACCGAAGCAGAACAGATACGAGATCATAATCTACGCGCGTTTACGGAAATTGGTCTTACTTAAAAAATCACAAGCCGGAAAAATATGCTAAGCGTGAATTGGCTTGGGTTGCTTATATTGGCGGAAAGCGCGAATCCAGACGCTTGATGGGCGATCATATCCTTACGCAGATGGATATTCAAGAGGGTAAAATGTATCCGGATGCAACGGTGACAGCTACCTGGACGATAGATCTTCATTTTCCGGACAAAAAGAACAGTTTGTATTTTCCGGACGAGGAATTTTTTGCTGGTACCAAACATATCCGCGTAGCGCCTTACACGATACCTTATCGAAGTCTTTACTCGCGGAATATCAATAATCTTTTTATGGCTGGAAGGAACATTAGTACCACACACGTGGCCTTTGGAAGCACCCGAGTGATGCGTACCTGCGGAATGATGGGCGAGGTGGTGGGAATGGCGGCTTCTATTGCCAAAAAGTACCAAAGCAGCCCACGAGGTGTGTACGAAAAGTATTTATCGGAATTTATGAGGATGATTAAGGATTAAATGAGATGGAGCAAAGGATAGCGACTCTATTCATATAGAAAATAAACAATTATAAACTGATACAATACTCAAGGTCTGAGCCAAGGTTTCATCCACTTCGTCAAGGTGGGCATAACTACCCATGTCAAAAGTAACACCATCAGAATCGCCATGATAAAGAGGCGGGCAATGATAGGCACATTTTTTATGAAAGGGCCAAGTGCGAATGACAAAAATGTACTTGTTGGCAGAACACCGCAAAAAGTGGCAATTGCCATTTTCCACCTTGGTGGTGGCACAGGAGAACGGAACCAGGCTTCAAGGCCGCTAAGCTCGCGGTATAGTGTGTCTTCGGTGACGCTTGACGCATAAGCTTCCCATTTTTTAAACGCATCCGAACGATAGAAAGCATCTCGTTCAGCCTCATCTTTAAAGGTACGGAGAATGCCGATTTCTCGGTTTTCCGTACCTGGCAGCGCGGTAATCATGGCCGCGCCATGTACGCCGCCGTGCGCAAAAGAATCACCTAAAAACTGACGCAGTGCTTCTTTAAATTCTTCTTCTTTTCCCGGTAAAATTTTTCGGGTTATTGCAACATGAATAGGCATATGTTTTTATTTATCAACAGGTAAATATCGCATATAATTTTAAGCTAAGCTTAGTCGGATCCTATTTTTTTGTTTTTCCATAGCGCAGCAAACCGCCGCTAATGCGTTCACAATTCCCGAGTTTTTGGTTTTAAATAGCATGCTTTCTCATGATTTAACCAAATGGGCTTTGGCTAGCGAGGGTTAATCTAAGCGAGTTTGCATTATAAGAAAGAACGTGTTTTTATTGTTTTGCTGCGCGACTTATGACGAATTGTTTTGGATGAATTGATTTCTTTTAACACACGGTTATATTCTTCCAATACTTGTATGTATTTTTCCTTCCAGTAGGTGACACTCTCTAAATCCGTAATATTATTGTCTTTCTGAACTGTCGGGACCAATGGTGTGGTTGTATGAAAATCTTCGGTGGAAAACAATTCCGGAAACTCAAAGGAAAAGTCATAATTGAGTGCTTTGCCGATTTTCAATATGATATCCCGTCTCAGTTTGGGTTGACTGAACCAGTTGTACATAGATCGTCTATTGACATTGATCGTTCGACTTAGGTCCGTAATACTATAGCCGTTTCTTCGGATGGTTCGCTCGATGATCTCCCCGTGATGCTTATTCATTTGATACTTAAATATTCAGTTAGGTGCTATGGTTGTTTGGATCCCGAATGGTAACCTAAAATGCATAACTGTAGCTTATAACGCATTCATTCAGCTTTTATTGTCTTCTGCTGACAATACGGTTATATTTTGCCAATTTGTGCGTAAATCATATGCATGGGCCCACTTTGGCAGCAGGGCGTCTTTAGATGCCCCAATACGTTGAATAAAGTCAACGTATTGGGGCATGGTATTTAGTGCCCATGATGATCTGTCCTAAAATTAAGCACATTGGTTGACATACATTGTTTTCTTCCTTGTTAGTTACGACGGCAATAAGAAGAGTGTAAATACCCTATAACTCTTTTATAGAATAGAGCGTCAACTGAATCACCGGCAATGAATTTGCGCTGACATTAAAAGCTTATGAAAATTGTGAACAGCTTGTTACATTTTTAATAGTGGAATCGTTATAAAGAGAGTGTATACCGAAAGGTAAAGGGTAGGATTTTAATTGAACAAATTATGCAAAATTTTTGGATGAAAGTAAGGGGTGACTTTTACAACGTCAATATAACATCGATACAGGGCATGCAATTATGTATGGTAGACATTATGAACGAGCAAGTTACTTTTGAGTTTCCACAAAAGGAGGCCTGTCGTTTTCAAGCAAAGCGTGTCGACCCGAGTTTATTAAGAGAATTTGCACATAGGATTGAAAGTTATCTGCAAAGTTAACTCGGCAAATTAAAACCGGTATCTCTATGTTTAGATGGCGCTTAAGAAGGGCCCCGCTAAAAGACGGAGCCTTCCATATTTTTTATAGTGGACAGTTTTATTCGAAGGTACTTATAACCTGGTTGATCTGATAGCCCTGATCGGTTTGCGAGATGGTCACATAATCGATGCGTGAAAACTCTTTGTATTTCATTTCGATTTTAGCAATCGTTACGCCATCGTTTTCTTCTAAGATACTATAATCCGTTTCGCAATTCTGCTGTACATTTCGTTGATTTTTTAAGAAACTGACTAGCTGTTTTTTGTTAAAGCTATTACCCTTTTTTCTTTGCACAATGCGCTGATGAAACTGTTCACTAAATAGTTGCTCTATGTTAGTAAGCTGTCCATTGGTTACAGCATCTGAATAACGATCTAAGGTTTGATTAATAGCTGCTATATTGGAGCGTTTGGCCGGTTTAGGTGTTGCAGAAAATGCAACAGTACCTGTTAATACAATGGCTGCGATGATGGAGGTGATGAACGTTTTCATAATTGTAAATTTTATCGAGTTAATTTTTTAGTGTTCTATGCCAAGTGCATGACATAATTGTTCCGCTTTATTTAAAATGTTGTCTTGTAGTTACTTATGTGTTTAAGCTGTTCTCGTTTCTGTACGAAAACGTACATCATCTGTCCTATGGCGGACAGCGTTGGGTGCTTGCATGTTTTGCTTTGAACAACATCTTGATATTTATCTTGTTGATTCAAATCTAGGAAGTGGATTGCGCTTGGCCGAGAAAAAATAGGTGAACAGCAGAAAATAATCGGTAAATGGAGGCGTGAGACGGTGAAGAAACACATAGGTTTGTTGGAACGCTTCTAAAAGATAAGCTAAGGTCATATATAACGACTATTTCCTATATTCGCAGCTATAAGGTATACATAAGTTGCCTTAAATCATAAATGACCAATACGAGTTTTAGAACGTTAGCGGGCACGATACAGGGATGGCAGGATGGAGCTGTTATAAGGGCGACAGGTATTCCCTATGCGATAGCAGAGCGCTATGAAAAGCCCCGGGAGATAATCGGTTTGGGCAGTATAGAACCTTATATGGCGACCAACTGGTCGCCGGCTTGTCCACAATCCTTTTCTCCTGTATTAAAGGAGGTGTTTGGCATGGATATGATGGATGAATTGCCCCTGAATGAGAATTGTCAGCACTTGTCGATTACAATTCCCGCTAGTACCCCTGTATCAGCGGGCTTGCCGGTAATGGTCTGGATTCATGGAGGTTCATATCTTACCGGTGCAGGGGATATGACAGCTTACGACCCAGCCTTGCTTGTCAGTGAACAGCAGGTGGTGGTTGTTAATGTGACTTATCGATTAGGTTTATTTGGTTTTTTAGGGGGATATAATGATATACCGGCGAATCTGGGACTGCTTGACATTATAGCTGCGTTACGGTGGATAAAAAGGCATATTGACGCGTTTGGCGGAAATCCGGAAAATATTACCCTTTTTGGTCAGTCAGCGGGTGGCGATGCCATTGCGCACCTGATGTTAGCGGAGGGCGTAGAAAATCTATTTCATAGAGTCATCATTCAAAGCGCACCTTTAGGGATCAGGAAGGGAAAAGCATCACTTACTGAAACCTTGATAAAGAAAGTGGCTGCTTTCCCCAAAAATTCACCGGTAAACAAGCTTTTGGATATACAGAATACGATGCTATTTTCCATGAAACGGGTAGGATTGAAGGGGGGAATGCCTTTTGGTGTCCAATATGGATTTGAGCCACTTCCTCACGAAGAAAGGACAGAAGAGGTTTGGCGAAAAAGGGCAAATCAATGGGATATACTGATCGGGTGGACAAACCGCGAAACAGCGCTTTTTGCTCCCTATATTAAGCTGGTACAACACTTATCTTACGTGCCTGTGTTCGGTAAAGCGATGTTAGAATGGCTGATCCGTAAGACAACAGATAGCGTGTACCGAACTTCAGGAAGAGCTTTTGCAGAATTAATGGCAAGCGGCCATAGGCAAGTGTATGAATATCAGATTGATTGGGGCGAGAAGAAAAATAACTTTAGAGGAGCGCATGTGATTGATATCCCGCTTTTATTCGGTAATGAGCAGCTATGGAAGAATGCGTTGTTTTGCAAGGGAAGCTCGCCTGAAGAGCTACGCCTTGCCGGAAGACGTCTGCGTACCGTATGGGCAAACTTTGCGCGGACCGGCGTCTTGGAGGAAAAAAAGACGATACCTGGACTTATTAGCTATAAACGCGTAAACGTTTAAAAGCTCGTCTATTTCGAAGGCCTCATAAAGGGAGGTCATTTCTTCCTCGTCATCTGTGATATAATTTCAGACAGCATCTCCACAATTGCGTTCCGTTCGAGCGGTAAATCTGCGCCCATGATCTCATAACCATCCGCGTAAGGAATCAATAATGATACTACTTTTTCAGGACAGGGAGTAAATTGCGAAATCAATTGAACCAACCAGTTCGCATAATTCCTGTAGAAGCGATGAACGGTTTCGGCGAGTTCTTTGTCTCTCAACATAAGGGCCCAGAGCTCTCGAAAAATGCTATGATCATAATCGTTAATTCCGTCTACAATCAACATCTCAAGTAATTTTTTAATGAAGCCGTTAGTGGATGCACGATCGTTTACATTAATGGTAGACAGTTCACTGAGTATTGTTTTCTCACATTGCCGAAAGAAAAATTCGCACATCGCTTGAAATAGCTTGGTCCGATCCGGGAAATAGTATTGCAAATTACTAAGTGTTATACCCGTTTTATTCGCAACCTGTCGCATCGTTACACCACTACTTCCTTCTGCTTTTAAAATCGCTATCGTCTGTTTAAGAATGTCGGCCGTTACGTTTTCTCTTTTTGACATAAAGAAGATAAATCAATTTTGCTTTATAGGTCATTTGACCTATTTTTGTTTTGGTCATTTGACCTGTTTTTTGATATACAATTTAAATATAATGGAAAAAAAGAATATTTTAGTGATTAACGGTCATCCTGACAAAGAAAGTTTTAACCAATTGATTGCCGACCGCTATATAGATACAGCGGTTTCTTTCGGTGCAAATGCGCGCAGTCTCATGCTGGGAGAGCTCGATTTCGATCCCAATCTCAAGTATGGTTATAGAAAACGTATGGAATTAGAACCGGATCTATTGATGGCCTTAGACAATATTTTATGGAGTGATCATCTGGTTTGGGTTCATCCTTTATGGTGGTGGAGTTATCCGGCTGTGATGAAAGGTTTTATTGACCGACTCTTCCTTCCAACAATTGCTTTTGAAAGCAGAGACGATGGTTCTTATAATAAATTATTCAGTGGCAGGACGGCTCGAATTATCTGTACTGCTGATACATCGGAAGAGGATTATATTGAACAGTATAAAGGTTCCGCTTTTTTACAGCTGAAGGAAGGGACCTTGGAGTTTTGTGGAATTACGCCGGTGTACACGACTTACTTAAGCCCGATTTATCAAGTGGGTAAAGAGCGCTTGGATCACTACCTAGAAATTGTTTCGAAGACTGCGGAAGAAGATATTCATCGGTTGAACATGAGCAAGTAGCGGGAGTAGGCCCTGCTGCGACAATTATTCAAATCGTTCAAAATTAGCCCGCGAAGGCGTTGGTAGGTCTGTCTAGTCGGTTGAGATAATAGAGCGGTTAGACTTTTTAATTTCGCCATGATGGACTATCAACGGAAATGAGGTTTAGGGTCAATACGGAATAATTCCTACGATTTGATTCTTGCCGTCTTCAACCGTTTTCTCCGAGCGATTAATGATTGTAGTACAACCGACGTCATCACGAAAGTGCAACCTACATAAAACGATAGGTTCACTTCCTTACCTTCATTAAATAGCCAGAATGCCAGTATTATGGCGTATATCGGTTCCAGATTAAAACTCAAGTTGACGGTGAATGCGGAGATCTGTTTTAAACTCTCTGCAAATAGCATATATAAAAGGACGGTACAGAATAGTGCTAAGAAAAGCAGGTATAGGAGATCGGTTAGACCGGGAAATAGATTGTCTGTTGGAAAATAACGGAGATACAGTGGCATTAACAACGCTAAGACGCAAGTTCCGCTAATCATCTGATAATAGTTAATGACTTTACTGTCATAATTTTTGACCAGTCGTTCATTAAAAATAGTATAAAGTGCTGCAAAGGAGGAAGAGATCGTTCCAATCAGAATACCGAGTTGATAAGAGGTGTCAAAATGAAAGATTAAGCTGATACCCAGCAACGTCAAAGCACTCAGGACAAGTTCCGTAGGTACAAACTTTTTTTTATTGATTAGCGGTTCGAAAATAGCTGTGAAGAAGCTGGTGAGGCAGTAGCATACGACGCCAATGGATACGTTAGCATACTTGATGCTTGCATAAAACAGCACCCAATGGGTCATCAGTAAAAGTCCGACCTTTCCGATCGCTATTTTTTCCCGAAAATGAAGTATTCGGTCTTTGCGCGTAAAACGAAGAATGACGAAAAGAATAAGGGACGCAAAGAGCATTCGATACCATACGAGGAGCCCTTCATTGAGGGTAATAAGTTTTCCAAAGATACCGGTGAAGCCAGCCAGAATTACAGCAATATGTAATAGCAGATATGATTTTTTCATTTGAATTGCCTATTTATTGATGACGGTTAACGTTTTTTTATAAATGATATGCGTATTACAACAGCGGATTCTTATAACCCGAGTACGCAAGTTCATGTTGAAAAACTAACAGGTTGGCGGGGGAAGGCAACTCTTGCTATTCATACTAATAGATGTTTTTGCAAATAAAAGAAATATTTTCCGATTTTTATCAGCTAATTTGCTTTCATGTGAAGAGCAAAATTATGAATTTATGCAATGGAATGGGGACGAATGCGTCAGAAAGAATATTGAATCGCTTCCTTCTATACAATAGCTAATGAAAGAAAAAGTTTTTGATTTATGTGTAGATGAAATTTGGAAGTTTTGAGAAAAAAGAAAGGAGGGTGTCTAAAGGGTGACAGGTTGAACGTCACCTTTCTTGTGAACACCCTCTTTCTCGTTTTTACTCGTTTTAGGCTAGGACGGTAGTTCTACCAAATTGTTGTGTTTGTCTTGCTAAGGCAACATTATACTCTTCCAAAAGGCTGATGTATTTGTCTTTCCAATAAGAGATCTCTTCGACCTGTTGAATGGTGGCTGAAAAGTTCTGCTTACTTTTTTCAATTTCGCGTTGAAAGTCTTCAGAGGTGAATAGTTCGGGAAATTCTTTAGAAAAATCATGACGAATTGCGACTCCGATTTTAAAGATGATCTCAGGTTTGAATCTTGCCTGAGCAAACCAATTATAAATCGATCGTCTGTTTACTTTCATCATCCGACTCAATTCACTGATACTGTAACCGTTTCTTCGAATCGTCATTTCGATAATTTCTCCATAATGCTTGTCCATAGATAGTATTTGTTTTTTTGTGATGCAAAGATTGGGAAAAACGGAGAAATAATCTACAGGTGGAATACTGTAAATGGCACAGGAAAAACCCTGTTTTTTGAGAAAAAATGATAGGTATATTGCTTATTTGTTCGATAATTGTTATCATAATCTCACATGGCCAATTAGTGAAGCGCGTAAGAATGTGACGAACCGCGAAGTGCTTATTAATAAAGTGCATCGAAGGCAGTGGGCCACATCCTAAGTAGTTTGTTCTTCAAATCAAGATCTATATACCTATAAACAAAGGAGATGCTGACACCGCATTTGAAAAAAATATTGTAGATTTAGCGGTGAACGATAAATAAAATTATGGTAAAAAAAATTAGTATTTGCTTGCTTGCATTCGGAATTGCGCTGGCTAGCTGTAATCAAAACACAAAAAAGTCAGAAGGTAAACCGCAAAAACCCAATATTATATTCATTTTTTCCGATGATCACGCTTACCAAGCAATCGGTGCCTATGGTAGTAAATATGCACGCACACCGAATATTGATCGCATTGCAAAGGAAGGGGCTATCTTTAATAATTT
This sequence comes from Olivibacter sp. 47, assembly GCF_030372825.1. Lineage (NCBI taxonomy): Bacteria > Pseudomonadati > Bacteroidota > Sphingobacteriia > Sphingobacteriales > Sphingobacteriaceae > Olivibacter > Olivibacter sp. 47. The sequence goes on along the minus strand of NZ_JAUCNR010000001.1, from coordinate 385,606 downwards.
CTTAGTAACGAATTCGATCTGCGGACCCAGCAGAGCAAATTTACTGACGGGAAAATACAGTCATGAAAATGGTTACTTGGGCAATGAAGGGAAATTCAATGTAGAGCAACAACTCTTTAGTCGTTTGTTAAAACAAGCAGACTATCAGACCGCTTGGATCGGTAAATGGCACTTAGGGACATTGCCCGGCGATGCCTTTGATTATTGGAATATCTTACCTGGGCAAGGGCATTATTACAACCCTGATTTTATTAACCAAGCGAATGATACTACCCGAATTGAGGGATATGTGACTAATATTATTACAGATCTAGCGACGAACTGGTTGGATAGTCGTGATACAGATAAACCGTTTTTCTTAGTGGTAGGAGAGAAGGCTACCCATCGCGAATGGCTACCCGATCTAGAAGACTTAGGAGCTTACGATGATGTTAATTTTCCCCTGCCGGAAACTTTTTATGATGCTTATGCAGGAAGAAAAGCAGCAGCGGATCAGGATATGACCATCGAAAAAACGATGCGCTTAAAACAAGATCTAAAGGTGAATTTAGATTATGGAGTTAGTAAAAATGGTGTCTATAATCGTTTTACTGATGCACAAAAGGAGCGTTTCAGTACCTACTATAATAAAATATCGGAGGAATTTGACTCAAAGAAGCTAAGTGGGAAGGCCCTCACCGAGTGGAAATACCAACGTTATATAAGAGATTACCTCTCCACTGCGAATGCACTGGATCGTAACATCGGCAAGTTGTTGGCATATTTAGATGAAAAGGGCTTAGCAGAAAACACGATTGTAATCTATGGTTCGGATCAAGGGTTTTATCTGGGAGAACATGGCTGGTTTGATAAACGTTTTATCTATCAAGAGTCACTAAAAACGCCGTTTCTAATTCGGTACCCCGGCGTAGTAAATCCGGGCACTAAGATTGACCAGCATGTATTGAATATCGATTGGGCGCCTACTTTGCTTGAAATTGCGGGTGTAACGGTTCCAAAGGATATTCAGGGCCAGTCCTTTCTTCCCGTTTTGCAGGCCAATGGAAGGGATGTGAGAACTCGAGAGGCGAGCTATTATCATTATTATGAATTTCCGGAGCCTCATCACGTGTCTCCTCATTTTGGCGTTACCACGGAGCGTTACAAACTGGTGCGTTTTTATAAAGGGCAGAATGCTTGGGAATTGTATGACTTGCAAAAAGACCCACAGGAACTTCATAATGTTTACGAAGACGAGGCTTATCAGACGACAATTGAAGAATTGAAAGATAAACTCAAAAAGTTAATCGACGAATATCGGGATAAAGAAGCGGCTACCGTCTTTTCACAGCAAATTTAAGGAGAAGCGTAGGTTTTAACGGCCGGTCTGTCAGGAGGCTGTCCTGAGTGGCTGGCCGTTTCCGATTCTTTTCCGGTAGATTTCTATGATGGTTACTTCGGTGCTCGCAAGATGGGAAGCTTTGCTCTTAGTCGAATTATTTCTTTCATTAGTTGTTCTTTGGCAGCCGGAGATTGCTTTTTATTTATGGCTTTTTGGTAATGCTCGATTGCCCGGTCTTTATTAATTGATGCGTAAAGATAACCCAATAGCTCGTGCCATCCCTCATGTTGTGTTAACCCGGTTTTTTCTAATTCTTCGATGGCTTTTTCGTGACCGTATACTTTTCCATAAGCAAAAAACCTGTTTAAAGTTCTTGGTGGAGTCGGGGCCAGTTGGAGGAGCTGGTCATAAAGATCAAGAATGTTATTCCACTTTTCTTTATGCAGGGTGGTGTGCCAGTAAGCAATACTTGCCTCCAGATGATAACTTGACATCTCATTACCATGGCATGCTTCAAGCATATAGTAATGCCCTCTTTCAATCAAGCTGCTGTCCCAACGTTCCCGGTCTTGCTCATCAAAGCGGAGCGGCTCACCATGCTCATTCATTCTGGCATCCAGTCGTGAACTTTGATAGCACATCAAAGCCATCAAGGCATTAGCTTGAGCGGTATTTGTTATTTGATTTTCCAATAATAAGAGGGCCAAGCGAATGGCTTCTGCGCATAAGTCTTTTCTTATGATCTGACTGTTGCTTTTGGAATAATACCCTTCATTATAAAGTAAATATAACACTTTCAGAACCGTTTCAGAACGCGCTTTGATTTCCTGCTCATTCAGTTCGTTAATACGAAATTTTATTTTTCGTAGGTTATTCCGAGCACGATACAGTCTTTTTTTTATGGTTTCCGTTTTAGTGAGGAAGGCCTGGGCAAGCTCCTCAACACTAAAACCTGAAAGTATCTGCAAAGCAAGGCATATTTGGGATTCGGGAGAATTGTGTGAGTCGCATACCGCAAACATCATGGCTAAAACGCTGTCGGCAATATATTGTCGCTCTATAAGAGAATCACTTGCTATAAACGACTCACTTAGTTCCTTAATCGTGTTACGCTTAGACTGAAAGAGTGTATCTCGTTTAATAAAATCTTTCGCTTTGTTTTTTGCTACGGTATACAACCAAGCCGCCGGATTATCGGGTATTCCGTTTACTCCCCAATATTCAGCGGCTTTTAAAAATGCATCACTAACGATATCTTCAGCTATTTCTAAGTTGACGAGCCCAAAATGACGACATAATACTGCCGTCATTTTCGTATATTCAGATCTAAAAAGATGCGATAATTCGTTTTCTTTTGAAAAATTGCTCACGATTTTTGCTCGTATAGTTGCACGACTTCTCGTATTTCGATGCTACCTCCGACCTTAAAGATCGGGTTTGTCTTGGCCAATTCAACAGCCTCCTCGATTGTTTCCGCTCGCACGATGAGATACCCGCTGACAAATTCCTTTATTTCGGTATAGGGACCATCGGTTACAACGTGATCGGCGTGTACCGTTTTTGCTTCAGTGACGGATAAGGTATTTCCTTTATTGACCAGTTTATTTTGAGCGGCTAGCCCGGCTAGCCAAGCCATTCGCTCCTGTAATTGCTCGAGCGACGGTTTTTTGTCTGATTGACTACTCAACCTGAAAAGTAAGGTGAATTCTTTCATGATTTTCGATATTTCTTGTTACGACGAATGAAATTTCCAAAAGAGGACAAGCGCGCTAACTTTTTGTATTAAAGTTCGGTCTTTTCAACGATATTGCGGGTAATAAAATCGTAATTCGCCTGAAATCCGGCTTCGGCAGTACCTTCTATTCGAAGTGAAGTTATGTCATTGATTCCAATAAAACCTAAAATCGTAAAGAGATAATCTTCAATATAGTTCTTAATGGGATCGGAAGTGCTGTCCGGATAGCGGCCTCCTGTACTAATGGCTAAAAAGGCCTGCTTATCCGGGAATAATCCAATACGCTTACCATCGGGCAGATATCGAAAGGATTCACCCAGCCGAACCAACTGGTCGATCCAAGCTTTTAATGCGGCATGTATAGTGAAGTTATACATCGGTGCGCCTATGACTAAAATATCGGCGCTTTTAACTTCCTGAAGAATTTTGTCGGAATACATAATAGCCTGACGTTCTGCCTCGGATCTGTTGTTCGCTGTGTTAAAAAATGACGACAGATGGGAAACTGTCAAAAACGAAGGCTGATCTTGTAATAAATGGTTTTCCACGACTTCACTTTCCGGATAGGCTGTTAGAAGTCGTTTAATGATAGCGCGCCCCAAACGAATACTTTGCGATTCTGCTCCGCGCGGACTAGAGATTACGTGTAAAATGTTTTTTTTCCGGTGCATACATGATGTTTTTATTATATGCATGACGACCGAACTCAATAAAAGGGGACACTGACAGACCACAGTAAATAATTGAGACAAAACTGCTAAATTTTGATCAACTTATCCTTTGTATGTTTCTTATCTTTGGATAAGGACCGCCAATTAACCATGTTTACGACATATGATGATCATCTTACTACGCACTAACTTTATTTCAGTACGGATTTTAAACGCTCTTTTGCTTTTAGCTTTGCTTGTCGCTTGTTTACAACGCGCGCAAGCGGCCCTTCCTAATAAAGACGAAAAGCCGAATATTATAATAATAATGGCCGATGACCTTGATTCCAAACAATTGAGCTGCTATGGTGGGGTCAATATAAAGACAAAATATATTGACCAACTAGCCTCCGAAGGTATGAAGTTCAACACCCTTGTTGCTTCCGAAGCTATGTGTGTGCCTACTAGAGCTTCACTGTTTACCGGCCTGTATCCCGCCAGACACGGTGCTTATCAAAATCACAAACAAGTTTATCCGGAGCTAAAAAGCATCATCCATTACCTGAATGCGGTTGGTTATCGGGTCGGTCTTGCCGGTAAGGATCACGTTACTAAGCCGGTTTCCATATTTCCATTTGATCGGGTAGGTGGCTTTGAGCCGAATTGTGTGTCTCAAACAGATAATTATACCTTAGATAGCGTGAGGAGCTATATAAAACAAGAAGACCCCTTTTGTCTTTTTGTAATGAGTATTAATCCTCATGCGCCATGGACTGTGGGAGATCCAACGGAATTCGACCCATCAAAATTAAAACTACCGCCTCATTGGGTGGATACAGATTTAACACGCCGGCAATTCTGCAATTATTTGGCAGAAATACGTCGGCTGGATAATCAGGTAGGTGATATCATTAACGTATTAAAGGAAACGGGTAAGGAAGACAATACCATGGTTATTTTTCTTGGCGAACAAGGTCCGCAATTTCCGGGAGGAAAATGGACTCTGTATGACAACGGACAAAAAAGTTCTATGATTGTTAAATGGCCGGGCGAGGTGGATGCGGGTACTAAAACGGATGCGATTGTTCAATATGAAGATATTATGCCAACCTTGCTAGATATAGCGGGCGGTAAGTCTATAAAAGCACTGGACGGATTTAGCTTTAAGCAGGTTTTATTAAACAAGGCAAGCACACATCGTGATTTTGCTTATGGTATTCACAATAACATACCGGAAGGGCCTGCTTATCCTATTAGAAGTATTCGCGATCTTCATTATAAATATATCCGCAATTTATTGCCGGACTCAACCTATTACATTAAATATATGATGAATACCGACAAAGACAATTTGGCATGGACAAGCTGGGTTCGAAAAGCGGAAAATGATAAGTCGGCGGTACCACTTATAGAGCGAATTGCTCATCGTCCGGCAGTGGAGTTATACGACCTAAAAAGGGATCCGTATGAGTTGAATAATTTAGCGGAAAACCCGGAATACCGCAGTCTACTTGAGAAATATGCCAGACAACTGGATAATTGGCTGGCCTCTCAAGGCGATCATGGGATAGCAATGGATGTGCCTCTGAACAAACACAAACAATAAGATACCCCACGCTTATATGGGGGGTTGGTTTCGTATCTGATACATGTTCGAATCCGCACAATGCTGTACGGATTCGAACAACACCTATAGCGAAAACCGGGAACAGGATGTCTCAAGCGACTTTTTTACCATGGCAGATTTATTGTGCATGACTACGGGGATAAAAATCTTATGTTGCGTTACCATATAAACATTGCTTGGCGTAATTTATGGAAACATAAATTGTATACTTCAATTAACATTGTCGGCTTATCGGTAGGAATCGGTGCTTGCCTGCTTATCTTTTTATTTGTGCATTACGAGTTGACATATGATCAACATAATGTGCATTTTAGGCGTATAGCGCGAATAACAACTACCTTATCCACGCCTGAATCTGATTTAGCATTTGCTACTAGCCCATATCCCTTAGCAGATATTATACGGCGTGAATATCCGGAAACAGAGGCCGTCGTACGTCTTGAGTCATCCCCGGCTGTGGTGCCTTATAAGAATGAACTGATTCGGGAAAAAGGTTTTTATGCGGCAGATCAATCGGTGTTCTCAATCTTTACCTTCTCGTTTATTGTCGGTTCGGCACATCATGCGTTGACGGCACCAAATACGTTGATTTTAACGGAAAGCATCGCAAGGAAATACTTTAATAGTCCAGACCGAGCATTCGGAAATACCCTGCTATGCAATGGAAAACCTCATCGTATTACAGGCGTGATTGCTGATCTGCCAACAAATACGGATCTTCATATCGAAGGATTGCTTTCGGCTAACTTTTCAGACATAAGGACGTGGACTGATCTCGATTTTCCGGTTTATACTTTTGCTCTGTTGAAGAAGGGTACGAACCTGAAGCGCTTCGAATCTAAATTGCAACGAATAGCTACCCAATATGTACAACCGGAACTAAACGGTGTCGGTGCGAATGATTATCGTATTCGTTTCCAAACGGAGCCGCTTGCTTCAGTGCATTTTAGTCAACGAAAGCTGATGGATACAGTGAAGGGAAATAAGCATTTCAACAATGTCTTTTCCTTATTAGCGCTGCTTATACTCCTTATTGCCCTACTGAATTATGTTAATTTATCAACTGCCGCCGCTATGGAAAGGAACAAGGAAGTAGGGATCAGAAAGGTGGCGGGAGCACGACCTATTCAATTGATCAGACAATTTGTGATCGAGTCGTTCTTGTTGATCGCCACAGCTTGGGTGATTGCCACTATGTTGGTGTCGTTGTTAATTCCGTACTTTAACCACCTATTGGGGACTGCTATCGCTTTTGAATGGCAAGAATATGGTCTTTTTCTACTAGGTGTATTTGTTTTAACTACGTTATTGGCAGCAATTTATCCATCCCTTACGTTAGCACGATATGGGCCCATAGGGATGCTGAAAAAAAGTTTTAAAACAAGTATAAAAGGAATAATCTTCCGTAAAGGAATTGTTATTGTTCAGTTTGCTATGGCTACCGCAATGATTATTGGTACAATAGTGGTTTATCGACAAGTAGAATATGTGACGAATACGGATTTAGGCTTTAATTTAAATCAGATAGTAAGTGTACGTGTTCCAACCGATTCAATCGAACAAACAAAGGTTAAGGGATTCTATGAATCTTTAAAACAACTACCCGAAGTGGAAGGAGTAACCATGGGGAGTGGTTTACAAGCCGATGACCTGACGATGGCTACAACCTTTGCAAAAAACAACGGCCAACGAAGGGAGTTAATGTCTAATTATTTTTTGATTGATCCTTATTTTGCGCCCTTATTAAAACTACATTTTGTTGCCGGGAGAAACCTATCTGACAGCTTACACCTGGATCGGGAGCAGGCATTTCTGGTAAATGAAAGTTTTCTGCATGAGATGGGGTGGAAAGAGGCTATTGGTCAACCTTTAGAAGGATTTGGGCATAAAGGAAAAGTAGTGGGTGTTGTGAAAAATTTTTATTATAAATCAATGCATAATCTAGTAGAACCCTTGGTAATGATTTATAATACATTTCCCGCTACTACGATCTCGCTTCGGATTAATTCTCATAGTTTGTCGAAAGTAAAGGATGCTTGGACTAGTTTTTTTCCAAACAGGAGTTTTCGACTATACCTTTTTAGATGAAGCCTATGCAGCGCAATACCGAAAGGACAAAATAACAACCCAATTTTTTAACTATTTTACCTTATTGGCAATCTTTATTTCTTGCCTTGGCTTGTATGCCCTCATCGCGCTGACCATCACTCAAAGGGTGAAGGAACTAGGTGTGCGTAAAGTGCTTGGTGCTTCAACCATGCATATAGTGCGACTTTTATCCAATGATTTCGTTAAATTAATCTGCGTGGCTATTTTAATTGCCTCACCGGTAGCCTGGTGGATGATGAATAGATGGTTAGCTAATTTTGCTTATCGAATGGACATCCCATGGTGGATATTTGTCGTTGCGGGATTGGTGGCGATGATAATTGCGCTATTGACACTGAGTTGGCAAGCAGTTCGAGCATCCTTAGCTAATCCGGTTGAATCTTTACGAGACGATTAGGAAATGCAATAAAGGATCAACTCGTTGCGGTTTATGATAGAACTTATCGTCTAGCGCTTTTCACGGCTCTTTTTATCAGCTTTATGGTGATAATGGTAATTAAAGCAACCAAAGCGATTTTGTCCAGGGATGTCTTGCCGATTGGCCTTTTTTCGCTGTCTTTTGTAGATAACCAGGTAACCGCTGCGCCTACTTCTGCGTGGGAAAAACCCTTGGCGATTCCCGGCATGATATAACTGGCCATATCAGTAAATGTTCGTACGTTCTCCTCATCGGTTACGATGGCCATTTTTTTCCACTTATTGAAGTGTTTGATACCTGCCAACATATCTTGAAGCCAGGCGCTACTATCAAAATTCTGTACCGATGTGTTCAGTACCAGCAAATAATAGATTTCTCCAAAGCTAGCGGCAAGTTTTTGCAAACCTGGATGCAATACCTTTTTTAAATCCTCTCCGCTTACCTCTCCTGATGCTCGAACACCGAAAACATGAGCCGGAAGGTCTTGAATCTTCTCTAACATAAATCTCGTAGCTGTTTCACTAATTTCTAACAGCCCAGGTGTTAAAATGTTTGTATACAGTTGTATCGATGATGACGTGCGAAAGATTGTGAACCTTTGTTGTGCATTAGCGTACACGCTGCAAGAGATATGCCACCAAGATAATACCAAGAAGTATGATAGCAGTAGTAATTCCCAAAATATGCCGGACGATGGTCGAAATCTGCCGGCAAGCAATTGCTGTTGAGTACTCTTGAATCGATAGTAGGCAAACAAGGCAAGCAACATACCGCCAATAACCAAAGTAATTCCGATAATAGACGAATAGCCATGATTGGGCAGTTTGGTACCGGTACCCACTACTAAGGCCAATTGTCGAATGAATAGCGAAAATTTAACGACAACAAAGCCTAAACCAATGGTAGCAATACATGTACGTATCCAAGCTAAAAAGGTACGTTCATTGGCTAGATGATCGTTCGGAACAGCTTTTCTGTCTTTTTCCATCTATTAAATGCTTTATTACATAACAGCTTACCGGTCGAGCTGTTTGAAAAGTTGCAAAGTTTAAGGTTTTTTTGCGTTATTCATTAAATAGTGTCAAAAGCTTAATCGGGTAAATAAAGGGTTGTAATAACAAACTCTTGCTAAATCGTTTTTATTTTCTAAATTAGCAACATATAAACCTGGTGAGTGGCATTGATTTCTCTTGATACGGAAGCCGACCTATTGGTCAGGGTAGCGAATGGTGATGAAAAAGCCTTCGAGCAGCTATTTTATGCTTATTATGATAAGCTGGGGGCCTTTGTTTATCAGCTCACTTCTTCCGATATCTTAGCCGAAGAAGTGGTTCAAGAAGCTTTTATCGAAGTATGGCTCAGGCGCGAATCGTTAAGGGAGATTTCCTCTTTTAGAGGATATATCTTTATTCTTACAAAAAACAGAATGTTGAATGCGTTGCGTAAAATTGCTAATGAAAAACTTCGGAATGAGATTTGGCAGGGGGGATTGATTCAATATGAGTCTGCTGACGCCGGCGACGATCCGGTAGATCGCTACAAGGCCATACTGGAAGAGGCCATCCAAAAATTGCCGCCACAACAGCAGAAAGTGTTTAAAATGAGTAAAATAGAACACCTGAAGCAAGAAGAAATCGCGCGTGTATTGCAACTCTCACCCGAGACAGTAAAAAAACACATGAAATTGGCGCTTAAATTTTTGCGTAACTATTTTGCCGAAGCACGAATCGACCTGCCTTTATTGGTGATATTGTTAAGTCGTTTTTTACGTTAAAAAAAAAATCGACCCATTACCCCTTTTTACTTTTGACTGTGTCTTTAAGATAAATAAACCAATAGGCTAATTGATTGTAAATGGACAGCAGGTTACGCATCTTGTTCGAAAAGTATTTCAATAAACAAGCTTCTCCGGAGGAAGAACGTGAATTGTTCGAGTTGCTCCAAAGGGAAGAGCTACAAAAATCGCTGGAAGCTTTATTGGAAGAGACTTATCTGGATTATGAACAAAAGGAGCGCTTCTTCAACGCCAAGCAAACAAGTCGGATACTAAAGCGCATCAAACAACAAACGGTTTTAAGCCCCCGGGTTCTATGGTATCGCATCGGGGGATATGCTGCCGCTATTTTAGTGTGCCTAGGCCTCGGGCTATTTGTTTATTCTTATCTATCGAAGTCCATTGACACTTCATCAACAAAAAAGACGGTGGTTAAACGGGATGTCGAGCCTGGGTTTGAAAGGGCCACCATTACACTGCCGGATGGCCGAACGCTTGAGTTGGAGGAGATAGCAAACGGTATATTTGCAGATCGTGAGAGCCGTTTCGTGAAGGAAGGGGAAGGCCGGTTAAATTACAGTGGGCTTGAAAAATCGACTAAAGAGATGGTTTTTCATACCATGCGCGTACCCAAGGGAGGGCAATACCGGTTGGTGCTTGCCGATGGAACGAAGGTATGGCTAAATGCTGCCTCTTCTTTACATTATCCAACGCGTTTTGATGGAGATATCAGGGAAGTCACGGTTAGCGGTGAAGCTTATTTTGAAGTAGCTCGTAATGTGAATAAGCCGTTTTTTGTGAATTGTGAAGGCCAACGTGTTCAAGTACTCGGAACAGATTTTAACGTACGCGCATATCCGGATGAGACAGCGTTTAAAACGACCTTGCTGGCGGGAAGTATAGCGATAACAACAGTTGGGACGTCCTCAAAAAAAATCCGGTTACAACCGGGTGAGGAGGCTAGTTTAACAGCAAAAGGAAGTATAAAAGTCAACCGTTTGAAGGAGGCAGACTTAGCTATAGCATGGACGAAAGGCTATTTTGCCTTCAATCGAGCTGATCTACCATCTGTTTTACGCGAGCTCTCTAGATGGTATAATGTGGATCTAAAAGTGAAATCAAGTACAACAAAGACATATACAGGTAAAATAGATCGTCAACTTACTTTGTCTGAACTCCTGAATGGCCTGGCCTTATCGGGTATTCCTATTCAGATAGAAGACCAAGAGCACATTATTGAATTACCAAAAGACTTGTTTAAATAAAAGCATATGGAAACAAATGGACCCTGAGGTCGTATAACACAAAAAACCAATGAGTAAATAAATTTAAATTAACAAACCTAACATTATAGACTTATATGATCGCAATTAAACGTAAGGCGAAAGGGAATACTATTGGCCTTTATTTAAGGAAACAGGCACGAACCTGGTCGTTTTTGGCCAGCTTGTTATTAAGCACCTCGTCGCTTGCCGCTCAAGGTATTAATCTACAGATGCGAAAAGCGCGATTGTCAGAGGTCTTCGCAGCTATTGAAAAGCAATCGGATTATACCTTCTTTTATAATGATCAATTACTGGAGCCAACGCGCATGATAGATCTGAATGTCAGCAACGGCTCTGTAGATGAGGCACTGCGGGCGGCTTTGTCGAATTACGCCTTAACGTATGAAATTAAGGGGAAGACTATCTTTATCAGCGAAAAGCGTATCGCATCAGCCATCAAACCCGAGAAACAGATGACATTACATGGGAAAGTGCTAGATGAAGCCGGGCAACCTTTGGCTGGTGCTTCTGTACGCGTTAAAGGCTCAAAGACAGGCGCCTTAACAGACAGCAATGGTGCTTTTTCGATTCAGGCACCAAAGGGCGCACTACTCGTTATTTCCTATGTCGGTTATTCGGAAAAAGAAATGCCGGTTACGGATGCTGAAAATTTATCGATAACCTTGACGACCGCCAGCAATAGTTTAGAGCAAATCGTAGTAGTGGGTTACGGTACCTCCCGTAAGGGGAATTTGAGTACGGCGGTCGGTTCTGTAAAAGGGGAGGAATTATTGGAGCGGCCGTCGGCACAGAATCTATTGCAGGGAATGGCCGGAAAGATTGCCGGTGTAAACATCAATCTTAATTCGGGTAAACCGGGAGGCAACCCTGCGATTAAAATCAGGGGAACAGGTTCTATCAATGGCTCTAATACGCCACTTTATGTGATTGATGGCATGGTGGGAGCCGACCCAACTACCATCGATCCGAATATCATCCAGTCGGTGGATGTACTGAAAGACGCCTCGTCGGCAGCTATCTATGGATCACGAGGAGCAAATGGGGTGGTAGTTATTACGACAAAAAATGGAGATCCTAACAGCTCACAAATTGCTTTCGATAACACATTAAGTTTTGCTTCCCTTGCTCGCGAATTGGATCTATTGGATGCGAATGAAAGCTTGGAAATGTTTAAGCGCCAGTATGAGTATGTTCCCGGTCGCATAGCGCCGCACCTGGATCCCAATAATTTTTTTCTACATAAAGATGATTTGTTCAATAGTGATGGAACACCAAAATACAATATAAACTGGCAGCGGGAGGCAACCCGCCTGGCAGTATCGCATCAACACGCATTGACTTTTTCAGGCGGAAAGGACAATATTAAGGTGTTGGCAAATGTGTCTTACCGAAATAATGATGGAATTATGTTAAATAGTTATTATAAGCAATTGAATGGGTTTTTAAACCTCGATTGGGAGGTGAAACCATGGCTGAACATCAAGGCTAATTTGAATGCGGGCGGATATCAAAGTAATAACATAGACAACAATACATTGGGACTCAATGCGCTACGTCAGAGTTTGGAATATCTGCCCTTTTTGCCGGTGACTTACCCCGATGGGACTTATTCGAGAAAAGGTGATTACCCTGGCGCTGAAAACTCGGAAAATCCGGTTAAACTGCTGAATGAGGTGAAGAACGTAACAGGAAGAACACAGTCATTAGGTAATTTAATGGCTACTTTTCGTCTTTCCGACAAATTGGACTTCAATGCCTCGGTAAGTGGGCAACTTTCTTCCAGTTATAATCTTTATTATGGTGGCAGAACTGTATTTGATGTGGCCGAAAACCAGCAGGGCATCGCTGAGAGGGGGCACACGGATTTTGGATCTTGGACAACCGAGCACTACTTTTCTTATACAAATAGTTGGGCTAAACATCATCTAAATGCGGTGGCAGGAGCAAGCTGGTATTATTATGTGACTTCTACGGATCGTGCCGGCGCCGAGGGCTTTTTTGACGATTTTTTCCAATATAATAACTTAGGTACCGGAACTACGCCCCGGATACCCAGTTCAGGAAAGACGGAGAATCAATTGAATTCTTACTTCGCGAGAGCTAATTATAATTTCGACGATCGTTACTTATTTGGCGCGTCCTTCCGCATTGATGGAAGCTCTCGTTTTGGATCCAACAATAAATATGGCTATTTTCCATCCTTTTCAGCGGCCTGGCGCATCTCCCGAGAGTCTTTCTTTAAAAATATGGATAGCCGTATTGACGATCTGAAATTGAGAATCAGTTACGGTATTGTCGGCAATGCGGAGATCGGTGACTATGTAACTTTGAATCGTTATAATAATGGACAAGCGGTTTTCAATAACGCTTATCAATCAGCCGTTACCTTGGCAGGTTTAGGAAATCCGGATTTGCGATGGGAAAAGGCAAAGCAATTGGACATCGGCTTCGATATGAGTTTATTCAATGGTAAAGTGCTCTTGACGGCAGATGTATATGACAAACGCAACGATGATTTACTGTACCTTCGAAAACTGCCGGTTACTACCGGGTATACAAATGTCTTTGATAATATAGGAAGTATTCAAAACAGGGGTGTGGAGCTTGGCTTGAATACGGTAAATATCAGAAAAGCAGATTTTAGCTGGACAACCGGTTATAATTTTTCCATCAATCGTTCAAAAGTAATCGATATTAACAATGATGTAATTTATCCTTGGTTCGGCCGCATTATTGCAGGCGGTCCATTGAACGAGTTCTATGGATATGAACGATTAGGTGTGTGGGGAACAAGCGAAGCAGAACAGGCAGCACAGTATGGTAAAAAGCCGGGCGATATCAAATACCGCGATACGAACGGGAATGGTGCGAAAGACGCAGACGACCGCGTGAATTTAGGGAATGCAATGCCTAAATGGGAAATGAATATGACCAATACCATCAGCTATAAGGGCTTCTCCTTGTTTATAGATTTGCAAGGCGTATATGGTAATCACGTCGTTAGTTTGGCGAAAGCATTGATGGTAAATCCCGGGCCTAATGTGAATAGTTTCAAATCCATTTTAAATGCTTGGACTCCGGAAAATCAAAACACAATGCTCGGCCAGTTACGGGTGAATTCGGACGGTTTTGACAATGAAGCGGGCGATTCCTTTAATGTGGAGGATGCTTCTTTCCTACGGGTACGCAATGTAGGCCTTTCCTACCGTTTTGACAAGAATTGGCTCCAAAAGATCAAATTAAATACCTTGGTGCTCGGCGTAAACGTTGAAAATGCCCTTCTTTTTACAGGATATACGGGTTATGATCCGGAAGTAACATCATTCGATGCGGCACTTAATCAGGGCGTAGACGTATACCAATATCCCAAACCAAGAACCATTTCTTTTTCGCTTAAAACTAGCTTTTAATAATCATGAACACAATTTTTAGATTAGCCTTAGTGATACTCGTTCTTTTTACCTCTTGCAACAAATTTCTGGAAGAGGAGCCCGCGAGTTTTCTGACCACGGATCAGTATTATAAAACAGAAGATCAAATTCAGGCAGCAGCTAATGGTACTTATGCTGGTTTGAATATGCCGTTTTCAACGGAAATAACGGTGGCTGCCAGTCCCGTATATGCCCTTGAGTATATGACTGGATATAGTAAAAGGCCGCGACCATCGGGAAGCGCCGATGATCAGTTCTTGCTTTTGCAGAATATTGAAAATTCAAATAGCCGTTTTGAAACCTGGTGGAACAGTACTTATATTCCCATAGAGAATTGCAATAGCTTCATTGCCAATGTTACAGAAACAAAGGTGGTGAGTGAAGAAAAACGAAATCGTTTTTTAGGAGAGGTATATTTTTTGCGCGCCTATTATTATTTTCGAGCGGTACGTTTGTTCGGGAGTATACCTCTTAAAACAGAACCTACTCAAAATCTGAACAACATCCTGATCGGGAAAACCCCAATTGCCGATATTTATAATCAAATTGTAAGTGATTTACAATTTGCAGAAAACGCGGGCCTGCCTTGGACAGATAAAAGTGGTCGTGTAAATCTAGGAGCCGTGAAGGCGCAGTTGGCCGAAGTTTACATGACGATGGCCGGTTATCCCTTACAGAAAGGGGCAACGTATTACCAAATGGCTTATGACAAATGCATGGAAGTAATAAATGCCGGCGAATATAGTTTGTTTACTACCTATGCCGACTTACGGAATCCGGCAAAAAACAATGAAGGGGAGTATCTATTGATGAATCAACGTGATCAACGAAACGCCGGTAGTATCATCCATTTTAACTTTATGCCTTATCCCGAACCCCCTGAACCGGTGTCGGTCATTCCTAATTTTGGTGGTGCCATGGCGCCTACGATGGCGTTCTATCAGTCATTTGCCGAAAATGACTTACGTAAGCAGGAGAAGCAGTTTTTTTATAATGTACGTTATGTGGGCGATGCACCAGGTAAGCAGAATCCTTTTATTTACAAATTCTGGGATGACGCCGCTGAGGAGACGTCCCGCTCAGGTGCTAATTTTCCATTAATGCGTTATGCCGATCTCTTATTGCTTTGTGCGGAGGCAAAAACCATGATAGACGGCGGTTCGACCGGTGATGTGGCGGCTATCGATGCATACTATGCGGTGCGGAAACGCGCTTTCCCGACCTTACAAAAACCAGCCAATATTACCACGGATGAAGTCTTGAAAGAACGTTATTGGGAATTATGTTTTGAGTTTCATACTTGGTTTGATATGTTACGGACACGGAAGGCCTTTGACGTGGAAAACGATCGCATCGTTGACCTGATCGGTTTTAAGGCCCCGAACCATGTAAATGCCTTTCGGGAAGCGGACTTGTTTTGGCCAATTCCACTCTCGGAAATTCAGGCGAATCCAAATTTGAAGTAAATACTTGCCAAATGCAGAAAAAAAATTAAATACAGCTTTTTTAGTGGGCGTATTTTTGTTGAATGGTTTGGTAGTTCAAGCACAGAAAGCCTATTTTGCGGATGGTTATCATGGTGGGAAATGGGGGCATTTTCCACCCAAGTATACCAGCTTTATGGTGAATCAGTTGCTGCAGCATCCGGATTGGAAACTGAACCTTGAAATAGAACCGGTAACTTGGGGTTGGGTAAAAGAAGTGGACCCATATGGTTATCAGCAATTTGTAGCTTTAATGCAAGATCAATCCAGCTCCGGACGTATGGAGTATGTGAACCCCACTTATGGACAGGCTTATTTATATAATATATCGGGAGAGAGCATTATTCGGCAATTTATCTACGGAATGGAACTATTGCGTAAACATTTTCCTACAATCCGATTTGATACTTATGCTTCTGAAGAGCCTTGTTTTACAAGTGCGCTACCTCAGATCCTGAAAGGCTTTGGATTTAAATACGCCTCATTGAAAAATCCGAATACTTGTTGGGGTGGCTATACGCGGGCCTACGGAAGGGAAGCGGTCAATTGGCTCGGACCGGATGGCACCACGATACCTACAATACCTCGCTACGCGATAGAAGCTTTAAAGCCGGGCTCCACGTGGGAGACTATAGCAAGTTACAATAGCAAGCGCTTTATTAAAGCAGCCCTAGATGCTGGTATTGAGCATCCGATAGGTATGTGCTTGCAGGACGCGGGTTGGACAAATGGACCTTGGCTAGGCACAAATAAGGGTGATTATCAGCCTACCGAGTATGTCACATGGCGCCATTATTTTCAACAAGTGAGCACGAATCGGATTTTGGAGAACTGGCAACTTTCGCAGGAGGATATTCAGGTTAGTCTCGTTTGGGGCGCACAGGTGTTGCAGCGGATTGCACAACGGGTTCGTAAGGCTGAGCAGCATTTACTGATGGCTGAAAAGTGGGCTGCGATGGACCATCTATGGCGGGGAAAGGAATGGCCGGAGTTTGGCTTTCGGAAGGCTTGGTATCCCTTGCTTTTGGCTCAACATCATGATTGTTGGATTGTTCCTTATAACAAGGTGGACAGCGTTGATTGGGCTGGAAAGGTGAAACTGTGGACAGACACAACCATGGAAGTTGCCGATTCGGTGATGTCGCTTGAGGCTAAAGAAAGTCTTTCATCGTCGTCATTCATGGTTCGGAACGTACTGCCCTATAGAAGGAGGGGTGTGGTTGATTATCGCTTTGCGAACTCGAAAATTGATACGGGCTTGGTTGTGGTGGATGCTGATGGGCATCAGGTAACGACCCAATGGAGTCGGCGAAAAGAGGCATTACATCTGCTTTTTGAAGTCAATGTTCCCGCCATGGGGGAGGCGCGGTATCAGTTAAAAGAGAAGCAGTATAAGCCTCGCTCTTTTGCTCACTTATCTTGGAGAGGTGACGAATTGTTGGTAGAAACTGACAAACACTTATTATGCTTAAACGCAAATTTAGGTGGAGTTATCCGCAGCCTGAAATTGAAAGATTTAGGTGATAAAGAGTGGGTGGACACTTCTGCTTTTAAAGGATTCAATGAACTGCGCGGCTTTTTTTATGATGAGCAACGCTTTCGATCAAGCACTGAAAACAAGGCCAATATTACCGTTTTGGAGCAGGGCCCCTTGCATTTGAGATTGGCCGTAACGGGAAAAATCGCTAACCATGATTTTTTACAGGAAATCTGCTTAACAAAAGGGGAGCCGCGACTGGATATTCGGTTAAAGATCGATTGGAACGGGCAAGCGCATATCGGACAATTTAACGATGAGGAGCTTCGTTTTGAAAATAGGAAAAAGGCATTCTATAATGATCAATTTAAACTACTGGTACTTTTTCCGACACAACTGGAAGAACAGCGTATAGCAAAGAATGCGCCATTTGATGTGACACAAAGTAGGCTTGATAATACGTTCTTTAGCAGTTGGGATAGTATCAAGAATAATGTTGTGCTCGATTGGGTGGATGTTACCGATCGTCAAGAGCAGTATGGTTTGGCCTTATTTACCGATCATACAACATCTTATGCGCATGGAGAGCGACATCCGCTGGCATTAAATGTACAGTATGTCGGAAAAGGCCTGTGGGGACGTAACTACTACTTGGACGGGCCTACTGAATTAAATTACAGCTTGTTACCTCATCGGGGAAATTGGGAAAAAGCGGACCTTTGGCAGGTAAGTGACGTTTTGGCCAATCCGCTGAAGCTGACCTCAACGCAGCAGATAGTCGAAAAGGAACGTTCTTTACTAGATTTTAGTAAACCGGGATACCAACTAACGGCATTGCGATGGGACGAAGATGATTTACTGTTACGTATCTTCAACGCCGCCGGCGATGAAGGACCGTTAAGAATAGATTTAAAACTTCCTATCCATCGTGCGCAATTGGAAGATTTAAATAAAGTGACTATAGAGGAATTGGAGATAAAACGAGACGCTAATGCGGCAAAGTTGGAGATACAAATGCCTCGTTTTGGCTTCCGTACCTTGCGAATTAAAATGAAATAATAAGATGAAAAAGAACTACCTCTTGTGGGCCTTGCTTGTCCTTTTTAAGTTGGGCTATGGCCAGTCTGTCAAACCTTTTAGTAATGGTGATCGCGTTGTGTTCGCAGGTAATAGTATTACTGAAGCAGGTCTATACGAAAATTATATTTGGTTGTACTACATCACACATTTTCCTGACATGAAATTACAAGTTTTCAATGCCGGTATAGGCGGGGATGTTGCTGGTCAGATTTATGATCGATTACCGAGAGATATCATGGAAAAGGATCCGTCTGTACTGATTGTGACTTTTGGAATGAATGATAGTAAGTATTTCGAATACCAAGATACAACGAAGACCGCCCAGACGCGTCGAGAAGCGGTAGACACTGCCTACGCCAACTTCCTGAAAATCGAAGAATTTTTGAAAGGGCGTCCCGGAATCCGAAAGATCATTATGTCGTCATCTCCTTATGATGAAACCATGCGGAATGAGAAGAACTATTTTCCTGGCAAAAGTCAAACTATGGAAGAGATTGCCGGTTTTCAACAGGACGTCGCGCGTAAAAATCGATGGGAATACGTGGATTTATTGCATCCAATGTTGGCTATTACCGAGAAGGAACAGGGTGAGAATCCTGCATTTACACTGACCGGACCTGACCGGATTCATCCTGGTAGTGCAGGCCATTTTGTGATGGCTTATCTTTTTCTTAAAGAACAGGGATTAGCCGGTAAAGCCGTAGCAGACGTTTCTATTGATGTACCTTCAAGAAAGGTTGAAAAAAGTGATAATGCGAAAATTAAATCGCTGAAGGTGGAGCCGTCCGTTATAAGGTTCGACTATTTATCGAACGCACTTCCTTATCCTATTGACACCTTGCCCAGGGTATGGGAAAACAGTCAGATACAAAGAGATGCTTTGAGCGTTATTCCGTTTACCGAAGAATTTAATCAGGAACGTTTGATGGTGAAAGGATTAAAGGCAGGCAACTATGCCTTAAAAATCGATGGAGAATGGATTGGAGCTTTTAGCGCTACTGAATGGGCGAAAGGAATTAACTTTGCGGAAATAACCCATACTCCGCAATATAAACAGGCGCTCGAACTAATGGAGTTGAATCGGAAGCATCGTGAGTTGGAAGCTAAACTCAGAAACTATTATTGGGTAAACTATAATTTCCTGAAGGGAAAAAATCTGTTGTTTGATGATTCAGAGAGAGCACGTGATACGATTATGAAACATCAAGAGGATAATGTCTGGCTAAAAATAAAGACGGCGGATTATGAACAGATCCGAGTGCCTAATACGCGCAGACAATTGGAGAAAGAAATGCAATTTCTACGCGAGGAGATCTACCGGAAAAATAAACCGAAGGAGCATCAGGTTACGATATCAGCAATATAAATAAGATGAAGAAGTTTTTGAATATAGGATTAGCAGTTTCTTTTTTGATATCACTTGCAGGACAATCATGTATGTCCGCAAAAAGCAAAAAGCAAAAAGATCCGGTCGATTATGTCAATCCTTTTATTGGCGCTAGCACCAGCGTGGGGGCGGCAGGTGTTTATCACGGGCTTGGTAAAACAATCCCCGGCGCCACCACGCCTTTCGGAATGGTTCAATTAAGTCCTAATACGATTACCGGAGGTGATAACGGCTCAGGCTATAGTTACGAGCACAAAACAATCGAAGGATTTGCTTTTACACAAATGAGCGGTATTGGCTGGTACGGCGATCTCGGTAATTTTCTGGTCACGCCTACTGTCGGACCTTTAAAGACCTTTGTAGGAATAGAGGGTAAGAAGGATGGTTATAGAAGCGCTTATGATAAGGAATCAGAAAAAGCGTCTGCAGGTTATTATAGTGTTGAATTAACGGATCATCATATTAAAGCGGAGATAACGGCGGCGCCTCATAGTGGTATCTTGCGCTTTACTTTTCCTAAAAGCAAGGACGCACGCATTCAGATCGATTTGGCGAGACGGGTTGGTGGAACCTCTACGGCTCAATATGTACGTGTCCGGGATAATCATAGCATTTCGGGCTGGATGCGCTGCACACCGGATGGCGGTGGTTGGGGCAATGGAGATGGACAAGCTGATTATACGGTGTATTTTTATGCCGAATTTAGTAAACCATTGAAAAATGTCGGCGTATGGAAAGCACGGATTCCGGATACCGCCAAAAGAAAAAGAGAAAATGTAGAGGCTGACTATTACCAACAGTGGATTGCTGACGCGGAAGTAGTCGCTAACACAAGACAGGCTGAAGGAAAGCATATCGGCTTTTATACCACTTTTGCTACGGAAGACCAGGAGCAGGTATTCATGAAAGCCGGTATTTCTTTCGTCGATGAGGCTGGCGCTGAGCAAAACCTAAGAACTGAAATTAAGGACTGGGATTTTGATAAAGTACATCAATCTGCTCGCCAAAGCTGGTCTGACGCACTGAAAAAGATTCTAGTGGAGGGAGGTACAGAGGAGGAAAAATCAGTGTTTTATACCGCTTTGTATCGGACGATGCTAGACCCACGTAGCTTGCAGGATGTGGATGGGCACTTTCCCGGAGGTGATGGAAAAACCCATCACGCGAGTAACGGGCATGTGCGTAGAACGATCTTTAGCGGTTGGGATGTATTCAGAAGTCAAATGCCTTTACAAACCATCATTAATCCGGAAGTAGTGGGCGACTTGATACACTCGCTCACCGATCTGGCAAAGGAAAAGAACAAAAACTATTTTGAACGATGGGAATTGCTAAATGCCTATTCAGGTTGCATGATCGGTAATCCCGCGGTGAATGTGTTAGCAGAAGCTTATGCGAAAGGAATCCGCAACTACGATGTCGAAGCGGCTTATCAGTTGGCTGTTGGTTCCTTGGAAAAATTCGGAAATGGACCAAAGCACTACACGCCGGGTAACCAAGGGATATCGGTGACGCTGGAATATGCTTATAATGATTGGTGTCTCGCAAAACTAGCGGGACAACTTGGCAAGCAACAAGAAGCGGATCAATATTTAAAGCGGTCATTGGCTTACCAAAACTTATTCGATAGAGAGAAAGCTTGGTTCCGGCCAAAGGACGACGCGGGAAATTGGTTGCCATGGCCAGCGAAAGGAAGGGAAGAGCATTGGTATGGTACGATTGAATGTAATCCCTATCAGCAGGGATGGTTCGTTCCGCATGATGTAAACGGCTTAGCCGATTTAATGGGAGGTAAGGAGCGCATGTTAGCCGATTTAACCTCCTTTTTTGATCGAACGCCGGCAGATTTTAGCTGGAACGATTTTTACAACCATGCCAATGAACCAGTCCATCATGTTCCCTTTCTATTCAATAAATTGGGTAAACCTGAGCTGACGCAAAAATGGACGCGACAAATATGTGAACAAGCTTATCATAATGCCGTTGAAAGAGGATTGGTGGGAAATGAAGATGTCGGTCAAATGTCTGCATGGTATGTATTGGCAGCCAGTGGTATCCATCCGATTGCAGCGGCAGATGGAACTTATGAGATTACGAGCCCTGTATTCAATCGTATCCGTATCCGTGTTGGAAGTAAGCAGGGAAAAGACATCTATTTTACTATTAGTGCCCCGAACAACTCTCCTCAAAATCGTTATATCCGTGCTATTCGTTTAAACGGAAATGTTTATCCGCATTATAACCTTCGACACCGGGATATCATGAAAGGTGGTGAACTAGTCTTTGAAATGGCGGATAAACCTACCTAAACCTTCTAACCTGCTATGTGGACAGATGAAATTGGTGCTTTTTAACAGTTAAATCTTAAATTATGACAAAACAGGTATTACTTACAAGCCTATGCTACTTGCTGTTGCTGTGCGCTTGTCAACGTGTGATGAAAGAAGTAGATCAACCTACTTCTTTACAACTCGCTTCCCTGCCGGATTATGGCGTAATAACGCTGAAAAATGTGGCTAGCAACAAATTTATGGAAGTGGCAGGTGATCCACTCTACAATAACAAATTTGACGACGAAGCGAAATTGCAGCAATGGGAAACTTCCATGTCTGACGGTGCACAAAGCCGATGGCAGAAATGGCATTTGATTTATCGTACCACCACTGATGGGGTAAAGTATTATCAAATTAGAAATCTACATAGTGGAAAGTTAATCGATGTTCCTGCGGCATCTGATTCAGTAAATATGCAAATACAGCAGTATGCGGCTTTTCCTTTTTTAGCCGACCAACAACTATGGCGTTTGGAGGAGCAGTCGGACGGCACCTCTGTTAGATTGGTGAATAAAGGAAATGGTTTGGCCTTGGCAATAGCGAATGGAAATACGAATAATGGAGTCGCTGTTGTGCAGGAACCCTTGGTCAATGAGAGCCGCCAGCAGTGGGTGATTAGCTTGGAGGCGGAAGATACCTATCGTGATGATGAAGTTGTTCGTTTCTTTAACCGTAATGAATCAGAGCAAGGCTCGGTTGCTTTTGATCAGGGAAATAGCATCTTATTGAGTTGGGGCACTAATGCCGGCAAAGTGCTGTGGGTTACACAGGACGCTTGGATGGTACCTCTTTAACATCGGAGGATAAATTTCCTTGCAATTATTTCTTCAGTTATGGGAATTCGATGCTGCTACAACCTTCCTTAACGGATTGGAATAACCTGCATACACCAAATGTAACCGTTCCCGGTGGTGCAAATGGACGGCCAAGGCAAGTTTGCACTATTCAACCAAATAATACTTTTGCCTGGCCAGGGGTGGGGGTAGAAATCGGCGATAAAGTATATGTTCACTGTGGAGAAGGTTCCGGTTTAAACGCCACCAATCAATCGCTCTATGTCTTTACGCAAAATGCCAGCACTACCTGGCAAACACAACGAACTACCCCAACGGGTTTAAGCGGGCAGACTGCCATTTTATATGCTACCGGCATGGTTAAAGCAGGGGATGGCTATGTGTACGCTTATGGAAGTGAGACAGTTGGGTTTGGCTACGAAAGCTATATTCATGTTGCACGTTTTCCGGAAAGTAATCCTCAACAATGGGAATTTTTTAATGGTACCGAGTGGACAGCAACGCCTACTACCGGTGCTGCTTCAAAAGTAGCAGATGGCTTGGGCTCAAGTGCCGTATCCTACCTGAATGGAAAGTATATTTTGATGACGATGGATCAGGGGTTTAATTGCGATGCCAATCGGCGCATTTACCTGGCTACTGCTGATAGCCCGACGGGTCCCTTTACCGAACGAAAGGCTGTTTACACGATTAGTGAATATTTTTACGGACAATATGCCCGGTATTATACACCCGCTATTCATCCACATTTTAATAATGGCCGGAATGAATTGTTGCTTACCTACTGCTTAAATTATTCTGCATGTGGCTTAGACGGATGTCAAGACGGCTATATAGACCCGTATTATTATCGAGTCAAAGGTATTCGAGTTCCTTTTACAATGATTGGTTTGTAAATGAACCGCCTACCCGATGCATGCGGGGGGCGGTTTTCTTTAGAAGCATCGTTTATAAAAGCGAATTGAATTGCACGTTTTATAACAAAGCCTTATATTCGCAACATCTTAATGTTAGTCTTTTGAAACGCTTTGCTATCATATTATTAATCCCCATCGTGTTGCTTCAAACCTGCGCAGGATTATTTATTATGACAGCTTTTTACGCCAATCAGGATTATATAGCCAAAAATCTTTGTATTAATAGAAATACAAAAATGGCTCCTTTATGTAGTGGTCGATGTATCTTGGTAAAAGAACTTAAAAAAGAGCAAGATCAAGATAAAAAAAATGCGGAAACCAAGTTACGGGATTTCCAACCAATGAACCGAACCTTTGTGTTTCTCGATATTAATCCACTGGTTCTTCCTCTTGATAAACCAATCTTATTTTCGGAAAGGGCGCTTCCGTATATTGCACCGAGCTTGGCGTCTATCTTTCATCCCCCACTTGTATAATTTAAACCTTGGTTCAAATCAAAACCCATAAGTGTAAGACTTGATGGAAGCTATGGTCGTTTGATCCATTCGGATTAAGTATTCTTTTTATTTGTATACTATTTCAATAAAGAAGTGTTTAGGAAAACATTCGTTTATCTATTGCTACTCAGCTTGGTTTTTCAGTGTCTGGGAAGCTTAGGACTGCTGACTTGGTTTATAGTCAATAGGGAGTATATTACGAATGAATTATGTGAAAACAAGGAGCGGCCGATGATGCACTGTAACGGTCAGTGTGTATTAATGAAAAAATTAAAAAAATGGGGAGAAGCTGAATCACAAGACAGTGAAAGATATATCAATAAAATAGAAGCTCTTGTTATTGTTCCTGAAACCTTGAAATTAAAAGCCCCGATACCCACCCTACGGCAATGGATCGTTCCTCCTTACTCGGGTCGATACTACTATCTTTATGCAACAAGTCTTTTCCACCCGCCAAGAATGACTTGAAAAATTACTTTTGCGGCTAAGATATTAGCCTTTTCACGCTTTATTTATAAGCCGAGTATATCAAAAATATAAAATCACACGGTTGTCTGGCTGCTTTACCTGGGCAAAAGCTGCCTAATGGGCTTAGATAACTAAACTTATTTTAAAGACTATGTTAACACATTGCAAATTTATTTTCATACCGACAATATCTTTAATGCTCCTTCTGCTATCATGTAATCAAAATCCACAGACTCACGTAGCTGAGAACGATCATGGTCAAACCGTAGCTAATACATCTTTTGATGAATCTTCTTTGATCAAAGTGGGGGAGGGGGCGTCGGTTGACGGCGATCTTTCAGCTACGCTTTATGCTAGCGATTCATTATACGATACCTATCAATCCTTTTTTATAAAACTCAACGATGCGAAAGGCCGGCCAATAGAGAAGGCGCGCTTACAAATTCTGCCTGAAATGAAAATGGGGATGATGGCTCATGGAGCACCGGTAATACAACCAAATGAGGAAACAGAAAATGGTTTTTTTAAGGGGGCAGTGGTGTTTATTATGCCCTCATCATCAGAAAGTGGCCATCGCTGGACGCTTAGCTTGTTGGTCGACCAGCCCGATGCTAATCAAAATCGAGTGAGCATTCCGGTGGAGGTAAAACATTTGAAAAAGCCACGCACCATTGCTTTCGACGGTGGGGCGGATGGACGTTTCTTTTTGTCGTGGTTGAACAGCGACTCGGTGAAAGTTGGGAAGCAACCGGCGCATTTTATCCTTCATCGTATTAGTAAAAATGAATATCCGGCTGTTTTTGATGGTTATGAAATCCAACTGAAAACACATATGCCGGATATGGGCCATGGTTCCGAAGGCAATCAAGATGCCAAAGCTACGGGTAATGGCTATTATAAGGGAGAAATAAATCTTGGCATGCCTGGTTTGTGGGAGGTGCAGGCAAGTCTATTGAAAGACGGAAAGGTTGTATCAACAGAGCCCATTGTGTTTAAGGTGAACATTAGCGAATAGTTGTTTATGAAGAATCTATTATATGTAGCAGGGTTTCTCACCCTGTTCTTTTTGGGAGCTTGTAAGGACGAAAAGTTACCTTACTACGGTGATGCTGCTCATCGAATTGCCGATTTCCGTTTCCGCAACCAGGATAGCGTGTGGATCAGTAATGATAGTTTTGCAGACAAGATCTATGTGGCCGATTTCTTCTTTACAACTTGCCCAACCATTTGTCCCATTATGTCGAAGAACTTGCAACGAGTAGCCACTCATTTTAAGGGAAACCCCTCAATAGCGATCCTTTCGCATAGTATCGATCCAAAGCATGATAGTATTCCCGTGCTTAAAAAGTATGCGGAGAAGCTTGGTGCGGACACCTCCCTATGGCATTTTGTGGGCGGACCGGCAGAACAGGTATATACGCTGGCCGAGAAATCTTACTTCGCTGCAGCCGCAGAAGAAGAAGAGGCCCCGGGAGGATATATCCACAGTGGCAGTTTTGCCTTGGTGGATCGAGATCGACGAATACGGGGAATTTACGACGGAACCGTTGATGAACAAGTATCAAAATTGATTGATGATATGGAGATACTTCTAAAGGAAAACAATGGACTGACGAAAGAACTTAAAAACAAAAACAATGATCACACGAAATAAATGGATGGCTATCGTGCCATCCTTAATTGCGCAACTGTTCCTATTAGCCTGTGGTGGAACGGATCAGAACGCCGGAAGTGAAAGTGATAATAGGAGTAAAGCGATAACATCGGCAGTACAGCACGCAGAGAAGAAAACAGAAGTGTCACCTGCAGATTTAACCAATAAAGGTGTGGGCCCAATAAAGGCGTTCAAACCCGGCAGCATAAATGCCCAGCTGGTGAATGAAGGGTCGGAGCTCTTCACGGCTAAATGTGCCATGTGCCATAAAATGGACAGAAAGATCGTAGGGCCGCCGCTGAAAGGAGTCACAAGTAGGCATAGCCCCGAATGGGTGTTGAACATGTTGCTTGCACCGGATAAGATGATTGCCGAAGATCCGGCGGCGAAGGCTTTGTACGAGCATTATCAAACACCCATGATTAATCAGCAATTGACGGAGGAAGAAGCAAAAGCTATCTATGACTACCTAAGGAAAAATTAACAGTAATAAGATGTTAACACGCAGAAAATTTATAAAAAACACAGGTAAAGGGCTCGTAGGGACGATGCTAGCGGGTTCTTTACTCGACGTTGAAGAGGCATCAGCACTTGAAAACGAAGCACAGAAACGCTTATCTTTTACACAAGATAGGTTGATGTATACTTATAAGGATTTAGCACCATACATCGATGCTTTGACGATGGAAATCCACTATACAAAACATCATACGGCCTATATTAAATCAGTCAATGAAGCAATAATTGCCGAAAATGTTATGGAGCAGACAGCCCATGACTTGTTTAAGGATGTAGCAAGCTATTCGGACAAGCTCCGAAATAATGCAGGAGGTGCTTGGAATCATAATTTCTTTTGGGAAAGCATGACGCCAAAGGTAGGAACACCTCCAAGCAAATTGGCCGATATGATTCAAGCTACATTTGGTTCTTTTGAACAATTTAAGGAGCAGTTTGCACAGGCTGCTGTTACCCATTTCGGCTCGGGTTGGACCTGGTTGGTCGATCATAAGGGAAAAATGGAAATTATTTCAACCTCCAATCAGGATAATCCATTGATGGGACCCGCTCAAAAGACTCCCTTGCTGGGGTTGGATGTGTGGGAACACGCCTATTATTTAAAATATCAGAACCGCCGATCTGAATATGTACAGAATTGGTGGAATGTGGTACATTGGGATAAAGTAGCCGAAAGGTTGATTTAATATAGAAAGGGATGCCAAAGCATCCCTTTCTATATTAAAGTAATTTGCCTGAAAGAAAAAGGGCCGCTACAGAAAAGTAGATGATTAGACCGGTTACGTCAACGAGTGTAGCCACAAAAGGAGCAGAGGCCGTAGCGGGGTCCATGCCTATTCTTCTTAAAACAAAAGGAATCAGTGATCCTGATAAAGAACCCCAAAGTACAATGAAAACGAGTGATATGGAAACACTTAAGGCTACCCAGATCCAATAAGTACCATAGTTGTAGATACCGGTTTGTTGCCAAATAAAAATCCGCAAAAATCCAATGGTGCCGAGGATGATACCTAGAGATAAACCCGATAGCATTTCCTTTCGCATGACATACCACCAATCTTTTAGTTTTAGTTCACCCAAAGCCATAGCTCGTATAATGAGCGATGCAGCTTGTGATCCCGAATTTCCCCCACTGGATATAATGAGCGGAACGAATAAAGCCAATACAACTGCTTTTTCAATTTCGGAATCAAAAAAACTCATAGCAGAAGCCGTAAACATTTCACCTATAAAAAGGATGATAAGCCAGCCTGCTCTCTTTTTTACCAAGTCGACGAGCGACGTCTGGGTATAGGATAAATCCAGTTCTTCAACACCCCCGAATTTCTGAATATCTTCGGTATCCAATTCTTTCATTTTATCTAAAATATCATCGGAGGTAACAATCCCGACTAACACACCTTTTTCAGTGGTAATGGGTAGCGCCGCGCGATCGTACTTCTCGAAAATGTCCAAGGCAGTTTCAATGGAGGTGGTTGTAGTGATAGCGATAAAGCTCTCATCCATCAATTTTCGAAGCATATCGTCGGGCTCGGCCATCAATAACTGACCAATGCGAAGATCATCAATCAATTTGTTATCCTTGTCGACTATGTATATATGATTGAGCGTTTCTGCCTTTTTTCCAAATTTCTTGATATGTGTAAAAACTTGCTGTACAGTCCACTCGGCTCTCGCTTGCACGTAGTTGGGTGTCATCAACCGCGCAATACAATCTGCCGGATATCCGATTAAATTTAACGCAACCTCTTTTTCCTCATCATTCAATAAGTTAATGCTTCGCTTAATAAGATCGTCAGGAAAGCTCTCGAATAGCGATGTACGATCGTCTGGTTCTAAATTGTTCAATACCTCAGCTACTTCTTTATCTCCCAGACTTTTAATAATCTCTTTTTGTAGATCAATTGTCAGATACGAAAATACAGCTGTCTTTTGTTCGCCAGCTAATTTGAGAAAGGCAATGTTTCGCTCTTTGCTGTCAAATAAAGTGATTTGCTCAGCAATGTCTGCAGGGTGAATTTCTTGAAAAGTGTTCATTTCTTGATGATTTACAGATAAACAATGCAATGTTGAAAGCAGGAACCATTAAGCGTTATCAACGCTTTACTTGATAACTCGTTCAAAAAGAAATGCGAAGGTTGATGGAAAGTTTGTTTGTCATCGCTCCTTTCGCTTATGCAGCTCATTAATTACCACACAGCTGAAAGAAGCAGCAGGTTTAATGAGCGCGTTCTCCTGTTATGTAACTGGGGCCCGTATCCATTTTTTGTTTTATTTTTTTTATGTCGACAAAGATAGCATTATTTATGTCGAGAGAACTTAAAGATATATTGGAAAGTGATTAGAAATTTATTAGAATGTTGGATGACAGAGGCTAGGAAGAACAGGTAAGGATGCTTCTCGACTATCACAATTTAGCACAGATTGAGGCAACCTAAAAAGTGTATAAAAAACAATTCGAAGCGAGGAAATGAACTTTCGTGTAACAACAAGGCATTTCTGTGTAAAAAATTTTATTTTGCATAAATCATACAGTTTATTTGTGAAAAAATGAGTGATGATCGAGGCAGTTGTTCTCGGTGAGCGCGTACAAATATTGTTAGGTTTGCAAATATTAAAAACCGGATTATGTATACAGTAGGATTTATTAGAAGATGTTATCCTGACGTCCTGATCAACCCAGTATCTTGCAGGAGCTTCGCGGAACTTTTAACATGGTTCAATCAATACGTGAACGACGAAGGACACTATATGCATAAAGACTATGTAATCGATACCTTTGCCGATACATTGGAACAGGAAAATGCCATTACTATTAACCTGGATAACGGTATTGCGCTTGTGTTCGCTATTGCGGATCGCTTCGAGAAAAATGTTCATAAGCATGTGCATTTTAATTGACGGATGCTTGCTACAGAAAACCGATTAACAGTTACTTTTTAGCATTTGGACGTTATTTGGACTTTGTTAGTTACTTGCTTATAAAACGATAAGTATTAACTTAGCCTTTCTAACAATTTCAATATGTTAAAAAAGCTGTCTTTGTTGTCTGCTCTTCTATTTTTTCCTTTCTTAGCTCTTTACGCCCAGAAGAGGTTGAAAATTATTAAACAAGAACTGGTGTTTACCAATCCTCCTTTTAAGGAATGTCATGCATCTACACTTTTGGAAGTAAAGCCGGGTATCTTATTGGCGGCTTGTTTTGGAGGTTCGCAAGAAGGGAAGGAAGATGTGAGCATTTGGCTATGCAAAATAAACAGCGAAAAGATTTCAACGGCCCAAATAATAGCTGATGGTGTCATAAATGATACCTTACGTTATCCAACCTGGAATCCCGTTTTATTTAAATCACAAGCGGGGAAAACCTTTCTGTTTTATAAGGTTGGACCCAATCCGAGAGCATGGTGGGGAATGGTAAAAACATCAACCGATGACGGGCTAAACTGGTCATCCCCGCAGAAACTTCCCGATGGAATCCTAGGCCCGATCAAAAATAAGCCGATTCAGTTAGCTAATGGCTATATCTTATCGCCCTCTAGTGTAGAAGTTACCGAAAATAAATGGAGAGCTCATATTGAACTATCAAAGGATGACGGTGAAAGCTGGCAATATATACCCATAGATACTGCCTCCGAGTATAATGTAATTCAACCAAGTATTTTAACTTACAAGAATCAACGATTACAAGTACTTTGTCGAAGCAAAGAAGGATCAGTAATCCAATCTTGGTCTGAAGATGGAGGACTACACTGGGGTTCGCTGAATAAAACCGCCCTTTTAAATCCAAATTCCGGAACGGACGCCGTTACCTTGCGCGACGGACGCCAACTGATCGTATACAATCCGGATGTACCTGGAAAGGAGTGGTTCAACAACCGGAGCAAGTTACGGATTGCCTGTTCTTTAGATGGTAAGAAATGGACTGATGTAGCCGTTTTAGAAAATGGTACAACAGAAGAATATAGCTACCCAGCCATTATACAAACGAGTGACGGCCTGATTCATGTCTTGTATACCTATGATCGGAAAAATATAAAGCACGTGGTTTTGCAGTAATTGGATGCATTCATTCTTATACCCTTAATTTTTTTGTCTTTTTTGCATGTATAAAAAATAATCGTATGTTTGACATTTAATAGTCGTTTACTAACCATTTTCTGTATAAACCTTGGGGACGATGCATACGAATCAATATCATTTCCTTTCCGACAAGGAGCTGATTGCTATGTTAACCAATAGTGATAAGCATGCTTTCGATACGTTATATCATCGCTACTCAGCTATGCTTTTGCATTATTTGAGTAAATTGTTGATGGACGAGGAGTTGGTACAGGACTTATTGCAAAATATATTTGTTTCCTTATGGGAACGAAGAAAGCGATTGCCTCCTATAGAGTCTTTAAAAACATACCTTTTCAACTGTGCTAAATATCAGGCCGTCGACGTCATTCGCAAACAGGTGAAACAACGTTCTTTTGAACAACGCCACGTTTTTCCGAACCAATCAGTTTCACCAATCGAATTACAATCCGCAAAGGAGTTAGCTGCATTCCTGGAGGCCTGCACGAGGAATATGCCCAAAAAGACAAAAGAGATTTTTGACCTAAGTCGGAACGAACAACTCAATCATAAAACAATTGCGGATAGGTTACATATCGCTCCAACAACCGTAAAAAAGCAGATCAATAATGCATTGAGGTACCTGCGCTATAAACTGTCTACTACTCCTTTTTGGAATGATATGCTGTTGCTATTTATCATTGTGAATGGCGTGCAATAAAAATAAATTTTTTATACTACCTATCGCCTCCTTCTACGACTTATGTGAAATTAATCTTTATGGATGCACATAAGCTAGCCGATCTGTTAAAGAAGTACCTAAACAATACTGCTTCTGAAGAGGAGCGAACACTTGTTGATGCATGGCTTAAACAGCGAGAAGCAAATGCATTTTACCAAGGGAAAGATGCCGACTTAACGCGCGCGCAATTCATAAAAGAAAAAATAGATAAACAGATTCGCATTAATAAATATAAGCGGACGGCGGCTAGCACCTTAGTGGGTGCTACTTGCATCTGTCTATTCTCGTTAGGGCTTAATTATTGGACAGAAAACACAAAGGAACACTACGAAGAGCAGTATGTTGTGCAGGCCTCTAAAAATCAAAAAGTCCGCATCCGAATGACGGATGGTTCTATCATTATGCTAAATGCCGAAAGCAAGTGTAGTTATTCAAAGAAGTTTGGGGTTAAGGAGAGAAGGGTACAATTGCTAAAAGGCGAAGCTTATTTTGATGTAGCAGCCAATCAGCACCAGCCTTTTGTAGTGGAAACAAGGCACAGTCGAACCTTGGTTCTCGGTACAGCTTTTAACATCAATATAAAAGAGGCGGCGGATGCTGTAACACTTAGGAAAGGGAAAGTCGCCGTAACATCGAAGCAGGTAGCGGGGCAGCATAAATCGCTCTATTTAAAACCGAATGAACGGGCCTTGATCGTCAGCAATAAAACACCCATGAAGGAACCGGCAGATGCCTTGTCAATAAGTAATTGGAACCGGATTTATTTTGAGGGGCAAACACTTGAAAATGCTGCAAACAAACTGATGCAAGTGTATGGAATACAGATCGATATTCACCGTGAAAAGCTACGAAAGGTCAGGTTCTCAGCAAGCTTCAATCTTTCGGACAAACCTACCGATGTCATTTATGAACTAGCAAAAGCCAACAACTTTAATTATAAATGGGCTAATAATCAAGTAACCCTGTACTAAACATGCATTAATGAGATAAGAAAATGAAATGAAACCAAAAAGGGGAACAGAACACAGTGCTCTGCTCCCAGCGGCATGGTTTGTAACGCGAATCACTTCATCATGCCCCGTTCAGAAATTATACCAATTAACCGAACATTTAAAGATATGGAAATCTGTATTAAAATGCCCACGTTGATAAAAAGACGGAGGGATATAATTAGTTTATTATGTATTGTTTTGTATTTACAGCTACCAATGTTTGCTGTAGGTACAATTAGAAAAAAGCAGTCGTTAAGTGAAACAAAGATAAGCATTCACAAAAACGGCACCTCCCTAAAGAACATATTAGAGGAAGTAGGCAAGCTTACCGGCTTACGGATTATATATAACGAAGAATTGGTCGCAGCTTATCCTAAGCTACAGGTCGACGAGAAGGAAAAACCGCTTGCTATAGTCTTGAATCATCTTTTAGCGAATACAAAGCTTACCTATGAGCTGCGTGCCGAAAGCATTATCATCAGTGAGAAAGATAAGTCTGTTCCGGAGTCGATTAAGAAAGAAGAAATAAATGACGCAAAACTTGCACAGGAACGCCAAATCAACGGGGTGGTAAGGGATCAAAATGGGAGTACTTTACCAGGGGTTAGTGTACGACTTGATGGAACGAACCGAGGTACTACGACCGACGAAAACGGAACATTCAGTTTAGCGGTTCCTGACAATGCTAAGCTGCTAATCTTTTCATATATGGGCTTTCGTGCGCAGGAAATACCTCTTACAGGTACCAATAGCTTAAAAGTTGTATTGCAAAGCCTCGAAAATAACCTGGAAGAAGTGGTAGTTATCGGTTACGGAACACAGCGTAAAGGTGACCTTACCAGCTCAGTGGCAACGGTTAAATCGGAAGACTTTTTAAAAGGCGCTGTGCGGGATGCTGGTCAGTTGATTCAAGGGAAGGTAGCTGGTTTAACTATTACCAATCCCAGTGGTGATCCAACCGAAAAAACGCAGGTGCTATTGCGGGGAAATACCACCATATTGGGTGCCAATTCCGATCCTTTGGTGTTAATAGACGGTGTTCCAGGTACGTTTAATACGGTAGCGCCTGAAGATATTGAGAGTATGGACGTATTGAAAGACGGCTCGGCCGCCGCTATATATGGTACAAGAGGAACAAATGGGGTGATTCTTATTACCACGAAGAAAGCGAAAGGGGATGGAATCAACCAAGTTGACTACGGCGTGTATGCTACCACTTCGCAGATCAGCCGCCGTCTTGATATGCTAACGGCAGCTGATTATAGAGCCCAAATTGCTGCCGGTGAGCGCGATGCTTCGTGGGACTTGGGGGCATCAACCGACTGGTTGGATGAAATAACTAGAAACCCTATAAGCCACGTACATAATTTGGCCTTTCGAGGTGGGAACCATAAAACAAATTACATTGCTAGTCTTAATTACCGCGCATTACAAGGAATATTTAAGCGGTCGGATAACAACATCTTTCAAGGCCGACTGGAAATCAATCAATCCTTGTTTGACGACAAGGTGAATGTAAATTTTAGTATGATTGGCAATCAGACCAATTATACGGCTACCGGTGATAATGATGGTTTCAATAATTATGTTTATAGGCAAGCTATCATTAGAAACCCAACGGCTCCTATTTATGATGCAGAAGGCAAATGGCAGGAACAAGCTGGTTTATTTGAATACGAAAATCCACTCGCGCGTTTGTATGAAAGTGATGGAAAGCAGGAAATTTCTGAAATGCGCTATAATGGTAATATCAGTTATAAGCCGATCTCGGACTTGAAATTAAACGCCTTATTATCTTATGTGAAGAGCCAGCAAAATGGGGGCTATTATGAAACCAAGAATCATATCTCCACGTTAAGGGACGGAAGAAATGGTTTTGCCGCCGTCGGTTCAAATGCAAATATGACCAAA
The DNA here is from genome assembly GCF_030372825.1 of Olivibacter sp. 47. Classification (NCBI taxonomy): domain Bacteria; kingdom Pseudomonadati; phylum Bacteroidota; class Sphingobacteriia; order Sphingobacteriales; family Sphingobacteriaceae; genus Olivibacter; species Olivibacter sp. 47. Next base: position 350,944 of record NZ_JAUCNR010000001.1, on the reverse strand, counting down.
CTGATGGAGCTTACAGCACAGTATAGCAAGGAAGTAAATAACCATACGTTTAATCTATTAGGCGGCTATAGTTATCAGGAAACAGATTATACCTCGCAGAGGATGACGAATTGGGACTTTCCAACCGATAACTTTAGCTACCATAACATAGGAGCTGGCAGAGCATTAAAAGAAGGTTTGACTGAAGAGACGACCTCCCGTATAACGACGAATTTAATTAGTTTTTTCGGACGTCTCACATATTCTTACAAGGATAAATACCTACTATTAGCAAGTGTAAGGCACGAGGCGGCAAGTCAGCTGTATGGTACCAAAAATCCTTGGGGAACTTTTCCGGCTGTTTCATTGGGATGGCGATTAACCAAGGAAGCTTTTATGCAAGATCAGGAAATATTTGATGATTTGAAGCTTCGCGCAGGTTATGGTGTAACGGGAAGTCAACCGAATTTAGGGTTTCTAGGCGTTGCCTTGCTTAATTATAGCGATTACTTTTATTCTAATGGTAACTGGATACAAACCTTGGCTCCGTCACAAAATCCAAATGCATATCTACGTTGGGAAGAAAAGCACGAAACCAACTTCGGTTTGGACTTTAGCATGTTCAACAGCCGGTTAAGCGGGAGCATCGATGTATATAATCGGGATATCAACGGGTTACTCTATGATTACGCGGTACCAAGTCCGCCTAATTTGTATAAAACAACGAGGGCTAATGTAGGAAAAATGCGCAACAAAGGGATTGAAGTACTTCTATCCTTTAACCCGATCAGAAAGAAGCAATTTAACTGGTCGACCTCCATTAATTTTTCAACAAACAGCAATGAGCTGATCAGTTTGTCTAACGAACTATATCAGTCGTCAAGCGATTATTTTATGACCGGATGGATCAGCGAACCGGTTAAGACTGAGTCTCACATTGTGCGTGTAGGCGATAAGATCGGTAATTTCTATGGCTTTAAAGTAATTGATATTTCAGACGACGGAAAATGGATCTATGAGGGTAGAGACGGAAATCCGGTAGCTTACGACGACTTTCCGCGCGCATTCGAAGATAAAAAAGTAATCGGTAATGGACTCCCTAAATGGTATGCTGGATGGAATCATTCCTTCCAGTATAAGCAGTTTGATTTGAATATCAGTATGCGTGGCGCATTTGGTTATCAGATTATTAACGGTGCACGGATGTATTATGAGAATACAAACTTAGAGCAATACAATCGTTTAAAATCAGCCTACGACAAGATTTATGGAAAAGCGATTTTGAACAAGCTCGTCCCCGGCGAATTTAATAGCTATTATGTAGAAAATGGTGATCATTGGAAAATAGATAATATTACACTTGGGTATACTTTTAAATCGGATAAGTGGAAGGGAGTCAAGAGCTTGCGTGTTTACGCATCCAGTTTAAATACCTTCATTATTACTGGTTATAAGGGGATCGATCCGGAAGTAAGCCGTGCAGGCCTTGATCCGGGTTATGACAACCGAGATCAATATCCGACGATACGCTCCTTTACGATCGGGGCAAATGTTAGCTTTTAAAGGAACGAAGTGTACATGGATATTATAGAAATGCTAAAAAATAATAAAGATGAAGCCGAGATGTAAGTAATATTGACACACGGGGCAGTCATTATTTACTCGAGCTCTCATCAGCCATTAAAAAATAATAAAGATGAAAATAAAGATATTCTTAATCGGTTTAATGCTATCATCATTGATCATAAACCTTTCCTGTACGAAGTTGAAAGACGATGCTTACGACCGGGTTATCGCAGATGAATTTGTGGCGTCTGGTGACGATCTAATTGCGCTAATAGGATCCGCTTATGTTCCATGGCGACATACCATGCTTCTATGGAATGGTGTCGTTCGAGCGCAAATGCTTACCGCTGATCAGGACGTATTACCCGCCCGACCCAATGGCTGGGTAGATGGTGGTGTTTATAAACGTTTACATCAGCATAAATGGACTTCTGAAGATGAGGTGGTGCGGAATTGCTGGGAACGAACATATGTAGGTGTGAATAGTTGTAATCGCATAATTTATCAGATCGAATCGGGGGCTATTGAAGTTCCAGATACCCGCGAACAAATATTGGCGGAGTTAAAGGTGCTACGTGCTTCCTATTATTATTTATTATGCGATCTCTATGGTAATGTACCTATTGTAACCCAATTTGACGTGCCGGAAGGCTATTTGCCAGAACAGAACACGCGACAGGAAGTGTATGATTTCATTATTTCAGAGATAACAGGAAATATCGATCAGTTGAGCGAAACGGTAGGTGGTAATTTTTATGGCCGTTTTAATAAGTGGGCTGCATACAGCTTGTTGGCTAAGGTATACCTGAATGCCGAAGTGTATACCGGTACAGGAAACTATGATGCTTGTATTGAAGCGTGCAACCGCATTATAGAGGCGAATAAATATGCTTTGGAGGGAAATCAATCTAATGTATTTGCTACACATAATGAAAGCTCTGTTGAAATTATTATGGCACTGGCATTTGACGAAAATTATGTGAGCGATTGGAATGCTTTCGATTTTCATATGTATACGTTACAGCCTGCAAATCAGGCAACGTACAATTTCACAGCTACCCCCTGGGGAGGAGTTTGTGTAACGCCTCAATATATTAATTCTTTTGATCCGGATGACAACCGCTTAGTCACTAATTTTATACAGGGACAGCAATATTCGTCTACAGGTGCCGCATTGAATTGCACAATGGGAGCCTTTGCCGGGCGGCCTCTTGCTTATATCAATGAGGTGCCAAGTATGGACGAATCACAAGAGGTGCATGGGTTACGCTGGGGTAAGTTTGAGTACGCCCAGGGAATAACGAATCGATTGAGTAACGATTGGCCACTGTTTAGGTATGCGGATGTCCTGTTAATGAAAGCAGAATCGCTTTTGCGAACCGGCCGACAGGATGAAGCGGCGACCCTTGTAACAGAGGTAAGGGCCCGTAATTTTAAAGCAAGCCCGGAGAAGGCCAAAGTAACCGGCGCCCAACTCTTGCAGGGAAGCGCTTATGACTATGGTAGGCGAGATAATAATGCGAATACACATGAAGGCGGTGCTGATATTCAATATGGAAGATTTTTAGATGAACTGGCCTGGGAGTTTACACAAGAGGGACGCCGTAGGCAAGATATGATTCGCTTTAATGTATTTACGAAGAAATCTTGGTTTTCGCACGATCCAAGCGCGGATTATAGAAAACTATTTCCTATTCCAAATTCTGAGTTACTGACTAATAGTAAGCTTAAACAGAACCCGGGGTATTGAGGTGTTTTGCATAGTTAAATAGGATTAGCGGCAGTTGCACTAGTAGGCATTTGCGGTTGTTTTTTGCAAAAGAAACAACAAAGCTGTCTGCAGGTTACTGTCGCTATTACGAATGAAATAAAGAATTCTTTAAAATAAATCGATCGCCTATTGCCTATAGACTCTTATTAGTAATAATAACCGCTTTACTGCGGCACCGACAAAAGTTGGCTGCCGGCAGCTAAAAGCTAATACTAATAACCTAGTGCCTAAGGCCCTAAAACCAAAGCCTAACCTTTAGATACGCTATTTAATCTACTAAGTTATTCTATCATATTCCTTAAGATTCTTATCATGATTTTATAGGAATTTATCTCGTATTGTGTTGATTAATAGTTTTTTGTGCTGTTTTGTTTTTAAGATTAAGTTGGTTCTGCTTCCGTTCTTCAATTGCCTGAACCGGTTTAGATTACTAGTTTTGATGAAACCATTATAAAAAAACGGCGGTAAGCGTGCACTATTTTAGCGTGTCATAATTGGGTTTGGTGTTTTACTTGCTACCACAGAAATTATAAACTTAATCGGATTAGATGATGAAAAACATGTACTTTAAAAGTGTACTTGTCGTTCTTGCAAGTATTTTCTTATTGTTGTCTTGTAAAAAAGTTTTACATCCTGTCAACCCGGGTGCAGAAGAGCATTTAGATGGTTATTTTTTTGACGATTTCGGCAAATTGGATAGTTTGACATGGCGCACGCCAACCAATGGTGCCACCGTAGCCCTATTGAATGGTGCCATGCAGGTAACAATGTCCGGAACCACAAAATTTAGAGGCGATATACAGCGCGTTGGCGGAGCGGTACTTAATATTAGCAACTATCCTATAATTGCCGTTAAAATGGCAAAACCGCCTAAAAGTAATTTTTTTTTCGATACGAATCTCGGTGCTTTTGATAACCGTAATAACAACCATACAGTTATCAAAATGGCTTCCGGTAATGTTTATTATTGGGATCTGAGCAAAGGAAAACTCGGCAGCAACGCACTGCCCCTTGACAGCAACATTAACTTATCGCTCTTCCAATTTAAGGTAGCGGATGTTGAATTAACTGCTGCCCAATTGGCTAACCGGCAACTTGACTATCCGGTTTATTGGGTGGGTACTTTTAAATCCGTCGAAGACCTTCGTCAAAAGGTTGGTGCGCCAAACCCTGCTCCATTTCAATTCACAGCACCGTTCAAACATCCGGGTATGTTACATACAATGGCGGATTTAAATCATATTCGTTCCTTAGTTGCCGACCAAAAGCCAAATGCTTATGCATGCTATCAGTTGTTGGCCGCCAATGGCCGTTCCTCAGCTTCCTTTAATATGGCGGGGCCCTTTACAAAACTTACAAGAGATGCAAGTCAAACCGTTGACGGGATAGGAGGAGGCGCGGTGAAATCGCGAGTAGAAAATGATTTCCTGGCTGCTTATTACAATGCCTTGATGTGGAATATTACGGGTAATGTCGCTAATGCACAAAAATCGATTGAAATTATTGATGCTTACGCTTCCACTACCACCGGTATCATCGGTGGCGATGCTGAGTTGAACGGCCTTTATGGCTTCATTTTAGCAAATGCTGCCGAAATCATGCGATCGACTTATCCACAGTGGCCCACAGCCTCTATCCAGCGTTGTGGTACTATGCTAAAGCAGGTATTTTATCCGACTTTACAGAATTTCAGACCCTATGCCCATGGCAACTGGGATATTATTTGTATGAAGGCATTGATGGCCATTGCCATCTTTACCGAAGATCGGGAAATGATAAATCGAGTTGTTACTTACTTTTATCATGGTGAGGGCAATGGAAGTATCGACAATTATGTAGTATCTACCGCCGGACAACTGCAAGAAAGCAATCGAGACCAACCGCATACCATGCTGGCGCTCGGATCATTAGCTGAACTTGCTGAAATGGCTTATCACCAAGGAATAGATTTATACAAGGCTTCTAATAATGCTCTTATGAGAGGTTATGAATATACAGCCAATTATAACTTGGGAAATGAGGTGCCTTACGTGCTTTGGTATGACTACGGGGAAAGAAATTATCAAGATTACACACCAGAGGCCATATCTCCAAAGAATAGAGGAAATTTCCGATCTGTATTTGAAATTGCATTCAATCACTACGTACACAGAAAAGGCTTGGCAATGCCCTTTACTTCTCAGGTACTACAGGACCTGCGGCCGGAAGGGGCCCCATTTGGAGCCGATCACCCAGGCTATGGAACCTTACTTTTCAATAGGTGGGAATAAAAGAGTGTACGAATAGCTATTAAACTATTTAACATATTTTCCATCAATCTACGTCCATACAGAGGTGCTTTGACGGAACTAATAAATTTATAAGCTGGATAAAGTTTGGAATGTTATTACATTTATTCAACTTTATTGAATAATAAAATATACCAATTTTATAAATGATTTTTCAACCACTTATAAATCATAGATATGCGAAACACATTTAGCTATTTACTTCTTGTTTTTTTTTGCAATTGTATCCACAAATGCAAAAGCCCGGCAAACTTCAACTACTAATAACCTCATCAAAGTAGATCTTCAAAAAAAGATAGCTCCGATGAAACCGATATGGGCCTGGTTTGGATACGATGAACCTAATTATACTTATATGAAAGATGGCAAAAAGCTTCTTTCTGAACTGGCTGATTTAAGTCCGGTTCCGGTATATGTCCGTACACACAGCTTATTGGTAAGTGGCGATGGAACCGCTGCTTTAAAATGGGGCTCAACGAATGCGTATACCGAAGATGCAAATGGGAAGCCTGTTTATGATTGGAAAATTATTGACAGTATTTTTGATACGTATATTCAGAGAGGAATGAAACCCTTGGCTCAAATAGGTTTTATGCCCGAAGATTTATCATCAAATAATCCAAAACCTTATCGACATCGTTGGAAGCCCGGTGATCCTTATACCGATATTATTACTGGATGGGCCTATCCTCCGAAAGATTACAATAAATGGCGAGAACTGGTTTACCAATGGGTAAAACATGCCGTGGAGCGATATGGAAAAGAGGAGGTAGAAACGTGGTATTGGGAGGTATGGAACGAACCTAATGGCCATTATTGGATGGCTAGTCAGGATGAGTTCTTTAAGCTTTATGATTATGCGGCGGATGGTGTTAAACGCGCACTGCCAACTGCTAAAATTGGAGGACCTAATATCGCGGGCACTTCGAGTAAAGGTGCTATGGAATGGATGAATAATTTTATAAAACACTGCATTTCCGGTACCAATTACGCCACGGGAAAAAAGGGATCACCCTTGGAAGCCTTGCTTTTTCATGCTAAAGGTTCACCCAAGGTGGTAGACGGGAAGGTCGTGATGAACATGTCGCCACAGATGCGTGATATTGCTGCGGGTTTCCGCATAGCGTCTTCTTATCCTGAAACAAAACATTTGCCGCTTATTATCGGTGAATCAGATCCTGAAGGATGTGCAGCATGTGGTATGGCAACGAACCCTGAAAATGCTTACCGAAATGGCACCATGTATTCGAGCTATACTGCCGCTTCCTTCGCAAGGAAGTATTTGTTAGCTGATGATGCAAAAGTGAATTTTCTGGGCGCGGTATCTTGGTCTTTTGAATTTGAAAATCAACCTTGGTTCTACGGCTTCCGTGATTTGGCAACCAATGGAGTTGATAAACCGGTACTGAATGTTTTCAGAATGTTTGGTATGATGAAAGGCGATCGTATATCAGTAGAGAGTAATCGAATGTATCCACTTGAAACGGTACTTGATTCCAGTGTGCGTGGACCAAAAACGGATATTGGCGCATTGGCTACTAAAGATGTAAAATCAGCAGCGGTGATGGTTTGGAATTATCACGATGCCGATGAACAGGGGCCTGCCGAAATTGTGAATGTAGTTTTAGCGCATGTACCAGCTAAGGATGCCACGCTCCATCTGTATCTTATTGACGACGAGAATAGTAATTCTTACGAAGTTTGGAAAAAAATGGGCTCACCGCAAAAGCCAAGTCAACAGCAAATCTCAACGCTTGAGCAAGCGGGTAAACTAAAGTGCATTTTGGAAAAAAGAATAGATATAAACGCGGGCAAAGCCCTTGTGCCTTTGTCGTTAAAACGACAAGCGGTAGCGCTTATTAAACTGGACTGGTGAGGCTGTTTTTAATCATTACTGCATAGCGTAGATGAAGAATATTTTATGACGGAGATGGTTTGATCAAATAAGCTTAACTTTTTATTTTACGCTTGTTAATAATTGGATGTTTAGTGAAAAACGAAATAAAAGTCCTAAAGAGCATGTTTTAACATCTTTAGCTGTGGGCGACCGCATCAGGATACTAAGGATGAATCAGCGGAGAACCTTGCAGGACGTGGCGGATGGCTCAGGACTTTCCAAAAGCATGATCTAAAAATTGAAAATAACAAGGCTATTCCTTCATCTCTATGTTAAAGGCGAATCCACCAACGGGAGTTTACTTTAAGGAAATTCCATTTTCGGTAAATTTTAAATATTTTTAACGATTGTAATCGAATTTAATTTGCCGATATGCTTCGCAACCTGTTTTGTTTAATCTTTTTTCTAAACTACCTAACTGTATGTCTGGCACAAGTGCCACTTGATCATAGTAAATATAGGGACAGTTTAAATATGGTTTTGAAAGGCACCGCGTCTGATAGTGTTAAAGCACGAACAAGTTTTCTTTTAGCTGAATATTGGTCCGCCAAGGATACAATCAAAGCAAAGCGATACCTTGAACAAGGAACGCAATTGAGCCGTAACTACCCCTATCTACAGGGAATACGTTATTATTTTGAAGGTTCTTTTGAAGAAGAAAGGAAAAAAAGTGAGGACATTTATTTAAAAGCAGACGACGCTTTACGCAAATATACAGGTCGGGATGTTTATCTATTTCGATCAAAAATTTGGCGGAAGATTGGTTTGTGGAAACAATTGGATGATGACGAAAAGGCTTTCACCGATATTTTAGTAAATAAAGCCATTCCGTTTGCCCAAAAGTCCGGCGACTATTCGCTGGTTGGTGATAATTACCTGGCAATGGGGATTGTTTTCAAAAATAAACGGCAACTGGAGAAATCTGAAAAATACTGCTTGAAGGCGATTGAGACATTAAAGGATGCACACGCTGAGCCTGGATTATTGGCGAAAGCCTACGTTACTAATGCTGAAAATTATGTTTTTCTGGAAAAGTACCCGAAGGCAAAAGCGATGCTGGATAGCGCACGTGTTTTACTCGCTCCTTTTCCCGAGTCTGAACATTTTCTGCGCTATTATATGATAGAAGGAATGTACTTTACCGTAGTTAGAGCCCCTGTTAAAGCGCTGAAAAGTTTGGATAAAGGAATCGGATTAGCAAAAAAGCTAAACATGACCTATGACGAGCAGAGTTTGGTGTTCCAAAAATTTTATGTCTACTATGAAAACGGAGACTATCAACGAGCAAAAGAAGTACTTCATCAGCTATTAAATCGAAAGGAATTGATGTCACTTGCCGTAAATAGATTGCAAATTTATGAAGGATTGGCGGAAACGAATGTAAGGTTGAAAGATATGTCTTCTGCTTATAACTGGTTAAAGCAATATAGTGTTTTGAGTGATAGTTTGAATGCGAGTAAACTGAAAAATGATATACACGAACTGGAAGTCAAGTTTAGAAATGCAGAGAACGAAAAGAAAATCAGCGAATTGAAGGCGGAGAATGATCGAACTGTACTGGAAGCCCGTAACAATCGTCTCTTTAACTGGCTATTAGGAGCTTTAAGTCTGGTATTATTGTTAGCTTCCTTTTTCTCGTTATGGTATTACCGGAATAATAAAAAGTTGTCGGAACAAAAGGAACTAAATTATCGACAGCAATTAAAGGAAGCCGAACAACAACGACAGCTTGAGTATAGTTCAGCCTTATTAGAAGGAGAAGAGAAGGAACGTCGACGTTTAGCACGTGATTTGCATGATGGTTTAGGCGGCTTGCTTGCCAATGTAAAGATCAATCTTTCGGGTTTGGAGTCGAGAGCTGAAACCAATGTAATTGTAGAGGATTTAGGCGGCATCATTAATCAGGTTGATGGTTCACTGACAGAATTGCGCCGTATAGCCCATAATATGATGCCTATGGCGCTTATCAAATTTGGTTTAGAGATCGCGTTGGAAGATCTTTGTGATTTCTTTAGAAACGAGGTAACCTACATAAGTTTTCAGGCATTTGCTATACAAAAGGATATACCTGAACAGGTACAAGTGAGTATTTACAGGATAATACAAGAGTTATTGACAAATGCTGTACGTCATGGAAGGGCTAGCCAAATTGTGTTGCAATGTAGTCAAAATGAAAATCGCTTTTTCATTACCATGGAAGATAATGGCAGGGGTTTCGATAAAAGTATATTGAAAACTAAGAAAGGTATCGGTCTGAACAATATGGAGAGTAGAGTGTCCTTTTTGAAAGGAAATCTAGAGATTGATTCAGCAATAAACGAGGGAACTACCGTGAATATAGAATTATCTATACGCTAATTAGCGACCTCGTTATTCTTTTTTCTGAACTTTAAAATGCTTAGCAAAGGTTACCCTGTGTTTTCTAATAAATTCCGACGGACTCGATCGAAATAGTTTGGTGAATTGCTTACTGAAATATTTGGGATCATTAAAGCCCGTTCTGAAAGCCGCTTCTGTAACGTTACAATCCGTGTCGATAAGTAATTGAGCCGCTTTACGTAACCGGATAAAGCGGATAAAGGCGCTGACCGACTGCCCCGAAATGGATTTTACTCTTTTGTATAGATTAGAATGACTCATGCCAATCTCAGCGGCAAGCGCCTGTATGCCGAAGTCGGTGTCGGTTAAATGTTGTTCCACGATTTCTATGCAACGATCCAGAAATTTCTTGTATTCCTCTGATATCACTACAGTGTTAAATTGCAGCGTTATTTCATTATAAAAATAATTTTGTAAATAGTTTCGGTTTTGCAAGAGGTTGGCCACACGAGCAACTAAATAATCTGTTTCGAATGGTTTAGTAAGAAAATCGTCAGCCCCACTATCAAGGCTTTTTAATTGGACATCCTTGCCTGTATTGGCGGTTAATAGAATTACGGGGATATTGGAAAAGGTTGTGTCATTTTTTAGCTGTTGACAAAAGCTAATGCCATCCAGTTCACCCATCTTATAATCTGTAATAATAAGATCGGGCAGCTTCCTCCGAACCATTGCCAAACCCTCCTCGCCATCTTCGGCTTCATAAACTGTGTAAATTGACTTAAAGATATTTTTGATATAGTTGCGAATATCCACATCGTCATCAACCACCAGCAAACTTCTTTTATCACTGATGAATTCTTGGTTTAAATTCGTTGTATTCAAATCTAACTCCACTGCTTCCGAAGAGTTTGATATGAGCGAATGATCCGGAAGCGAGGAAACGGAATGGACTGCGATAGGAGGGGCTTCAAAGGGCTGCCTATCCTGTTTCACAAGTACCACCTTGAATGTGGTACCATTACCAAGTGCACTCTGATAAGTCAAGCTTCCTCCATGCAATTCGACAAATTGTTTAGCAAGATAAAGCCCGATTCCAAAGCCTAATTTACCGGTTTTATTTCCGTAATCGGTTTGGTAAAATCGTTCAAATAGTTTATCTCCTTCCTGAGCTGAAATGCCGCATCCTGTATCAGACACTTCAATTATCAGTTCCTGTACCATCTCAACAACATTTAGCCTGACTCGACCCCCAACGGAGGTATATTTTAAAGCGTTTGAAATAAGGTTGAAGAATACCATTTCAAGCTTGTCCCGATCGCCTACGAGATACAGTTCCTTATTCGGGCAGAAAAAATCATAAATAATGTGTTTGGTCTGCGCTTGCTGTATAAAATAGAGGTATACTTCTTCACATAAGTCATGGAAATTGAAGTAAGAGTTGTTTAATTGCTCATAACCCGCTTCCACTTTCCTGAAAAGAAGGAGCTGATCAACCAAATTTAACATACGACGCGCACTTCGGTACATAATATCCAATTCGTTGCGCACCTCCTTTTCGCTGATCCGATTCAACAATTCTTTAATCGGATTGATAATTAGTGTGAGCGGGGTACGGAACTCATGAGAGATGTTGGTGAAAAAGGAGATGCGTTTTTCATTCAGTTCTTTCTCTTTTTCATTGATCAAGCGTTCTTGTTCAAAAGCGATCAAATCCTTTTCGTGCCGTACCACTTCTGCATCGTATTCAGCCTTTTTACGCAATGCGTCCAGCTTTGATACTTTTACTTCATATTGCAAACGCGTCTGCCTGGTTCGGTACAAGAGATATCCGGATAGCAGTGCAGCTGCGGTTACTGCATATAACAAATAGGCCCACCAGCTTCGATACCAAGGTGGAAGTATGGTAATTGCCAGACGTGTATTACTATCCATCCAAATGCCCTCGCTGTTTGTGCAACGTATATGTAAGACGTAAGAGCCTTCTGCCATTCGATTGTAATTAATGATCCGGTTATTACCGGCATAATTCCAGGTTTTATCCCAACCTTCCATATAATATGCATACTGTATCTTATCCGGTGCTGAATATTCCAAGGCGGCAAATTGGAAGCTTAACGCAGCTTGGTTATAAGGCAAAACAATAGGCGTATTCATGAAGGGGAACACTTTTCCATCCACCGCCACTTGCGTGAAGTGAAGTGCCGGGCTTGTTTGAGCAGTTGTTATTTCAGCTGGCATAAATAGATTGAAGCCCTTTATGCCGCCAAAGACAAAGGCTCCGGAGGCTAAACGGTCAGCCGCGCACAATTGGAATTGATTGCTTTGGAGTCCATCGCTTTGATAATAGTAAAGAAACTGCTCTCGCTTTGGATCAAATTTCATTAAGCCATTATACGTGCTCATCCATAAGTTACTTTGCTCGTCCTCTAAAATGGAAAGCACCGCGTTGTTGCTGAGCCCGTTTTCTGTGGTATACCGTTTAGTAATTTGGAAGCGCTCCCGATCGAAAAGGAAGAGCCCTCCACCTTCGGTACCAACCCAAAAATGACCACCCCTATCCTCGTAAATGCTGGTAACCGTGTAATGAATAGGGAAAAACCGATGATTTTTTGCTGCGGTGTCGATTTTTACTAATTCGGTAAGGTTTCCACCCCATAGTGTGCCTTGTCTGTCTTCTGTAAAGGAAAAAAAATCGCTCAAGCGATCATCGAAAAGTTGAAAGCTATCAGATTGATAATTAAATCGATATAGGCCTCCTGTAAGTGTTCCCTGCCTTAAAGTGGTTGCCCAAAAGTTACCGTGCCTGTCCTTATAAAGACGTCGAATAACTTTATTCTCAATACCTGTACTCGGATTGATACAACGAAATCGTTCAAAAGTACCGTTTGCCGAATGGTATCGGTTGATTCCGGCATTGAAAGTGCCTATCCAAACGGCGTTTTCATTGTCTTGGAGTATGGAAGTGACAGAATTACTAGATAAAGAGGTGGCTTTGTTTTCGTCATGAAGAAAATGATGGTAAAAGCCTTTGTTCGGATGCCATATGTACAATCCATCATTTTCAGTGCCGACATACAGATTATGATCGCCATCTTCCATAAATGAAGAGATCGCTAACTGACTGGATTTAGTTGTTCCGAGTTGGCCCGGTGTGAGGGTACGGAATTTTTTTTTGTTAGGGTCCATAATGAGCACACCACTGATGGATGTTCCAATCCAAACTCGAGCATCATAGTCGACATAAATGGAGTAGATATAACCATAGCTCGACAAATTCTTTTGATCAGATGATAAAAAGGCTTGAGCCTCTTTTTGTTTAGCATGATATATAAAAATACCAGCTTCGGCTGTTCCGATCCAGAGTTCATCGGCTGTGCGCCATGTGAGACAGTTGACCGTCAGCACGCCTTGATCAAACTTATCTAAAAATACTTTTTCTAATTTTTGTTGTTTGATATCAAATTTTAACAAACCTCGGTAGCTGCCAATGTAGAGATATTGGCCATCGGCTTCCATGCTAACAGCGAGTTTAATTTCCTCGTTGATCAGTTCCAGGCACATCTTGTCGTAACGCAGTACACACAGGCCAATTTTTTGAACAAAAACCCAGACAGTTCCGTTAGGCGCGATGGTAAGGCAGGGGACACCGTAAGTGAGATTTTTTTTACCGTCTATAATTAACGGAATTTGCCTTGCTGTATGCCCACTTTGGCAATATAATAATCCCAATCCTTCAGATGCAATCAACATATTACCGACTTTATCTGTTTGTACTGTACGTATTACCTCTTGTAAAGGTTTAGCATGTTGGCCGTGATAAGGGAGGTGATCTACAGGCATAAATGTATTGGTAGTATCATTGTAGATACAAACGCCTTGTCGGGTCGCTGCCCATAAACGATGTTGCCTGTCATTGGTAACCGCTGTTAAAATATTATGAGACAGCGACGAGGAGTTATCCACCTGCTTTCTAAAAACATCAAACGTGTACCCGTTGTAACGATTGAGGCCATCTTTGGTGGCAAACCACATAAAACCGCGATGGTCTTGGGTTATGCTCCTTACTTGGTTGTTAGATAAACCGCGTTCAATATCCACATAGCTGATATTTCCTGATTTTTGGGCATAAAGCGTTGTAAAACAATATAATGAATAAAATATTAAAAGTAGCGCTTTCATTAGGTTGCTTATGCGTTTTATTCCATTTTAGGGTTTCCGGCGTTAGAACCATAAAAGTAAAATTTTTTCAATATAAAGACAGAATTATTTCCTTTATGAAGCGATGCCTTTTCACCCCGATTTTTCCTGAACCGATATAGGAGGCTCGAAAGCCAGGAAAATGAATCGAAAATAGCCACCATTTTTACGGATTTGTCCCCCTTTTAACGGGGTAGATAAATCAATTTCGCAAAACAGATCGGCAGATCGCCTTCATCTGAACGCTAACCCGGAAGCTAACCATAGAAAGAAATGAATGCACAGCAAATTATAATACCCAAAAAAGCAACCAGCTCGCTTAACGTACGGAGAGTCATGACACCTAATCTAAATGATCGATGGCATTGCCATGAAGAGTTAGAACTGGTTTGTTTTCATAAGGGTACGGGTACGCTTTTTATAGGGGACCATATTCGTACATTTCTTGCGGGGGATCTTGTGTTGATTGGGTCGAATTTACCCCATCATTGGCGTTACGACCACTCAATCCGTTTGCTAGGTGATAATACACCCTTTACGACGACGCTACATTTTAGACGTGATTTTTTAGGGCAGACTTGGTTGAATTTGCCCGAGGCAAAAGCAATTAAATCACTGCTATTGAAGGCAGAAAGAGGCGTTTTAATTAGTGGATTGGAAACAAAAACGTTATTTGGGAATGTAGAGAGAATATGCGATGCGGACGGTTTTCGGAAAATATTGGATTTATTGGATTGCCTGCGGAAAATGACCGAATGCAAAGGATTAAACACTTTATCATCGAGGGGGTTCCAATATACGGGCAATAAAGTGGAAACTGATCGACTCAATAATATCTACCATTATATCTTAACTAATTTTCAAGAGAACCTAAATTTAGAAAAGGTGGCACAAGTAGCCGATTTGGCACCCAGTTCTTTTTGTAGGTATTTTAAAGTCACTACGGGTAAAACTTATAGTCGTTTTTTGCAGGACGTTCGGATAGGCTATGCATGTAAGTTATTGTTGAGCGATCAGTTGTCTGTAAAGCAGGTATGCTACAGCAGTGGATTTAGAAATTACACCTCCTTTCATGAGGCCTTTAAAGCTGCCACAGGTATGACGCCCAAAGCCTACCTAGAGAAACATCAGGTTATGGACGTTTAGGGCTTCGCATTACAAATAATATGCAAATGAATTACTAAGGATATTTAACAATCTTCTCAGTTTAATTACCCTGCATACGGATTTTTTAAAAGATATAAGTGTATTAAAGTCAGCTTTTTATCTTGTTTTTAATATGTATTACTATCTACAACTCCTACCGGGTTCTCATTTCCTGAATCGGTTTAGGCTTTATAGTTTTGACGCATTAAGCGAGCATGGACAAGTGTTAAGAGACTAACCAACCAAAAAATATATGAACTATTTAATCGAATTAAAAAAAAGAAAGCATTGGTGTGTATTATTCCTTTTCACATGGTGCTTAACCCAAGCAGTTGCCCAAAATCAGCAAACAATGGGAGCTACCCAAGGAAAATTAGTTGGAAAGGTAATTGACGCCAATACCAATGAGCCGTTACCTGGTGTTTCAGTGAAAATAAAAGGGACGTTGCAAGGTACTGCAACCGACGTAAACGGAAGTTTTAGCTTAAAGGGAGGCGACGGCACTGTTTTGCAAATCTCGTATACCGGTTATATCACAAGAGAAATAGTAGTAAACGCTCATGAAGCTTTAACCATTTCTCTAACAGCTGATCAACAGGCTCTGGATGAAGTGATTGTTGTGGGCTACGGTACACAAAAGCGTACGACACTGACCGGAGCCGTTGGCACAATAGGTAAAGAAACCTTTCAGGATAGAGGACCCATCTCAAATCCTTTAGCGGCTTTGCAAGGTCAGGTAGCAGGTGTAACAGTCACACGGAGTTCGGCCCAACCAGGCCGCGAGAGTTGGAATTTCCAAATGCGAGGCGCTACTTCTATCAATGGTACAGAAGCATTGGTCATCATTGACGGTGTTCCGGTTCCAGGGGTTAGTGCACTTAACTCGTTGAATCCAAATGATATAGAAAATATTTCTTTTTTAAAGGACGCAGCGGCAGCTTCGATTTATGGTGCTCGTGCGGCGGGTGGGGTTGTGTTGATTACCACTAAGCGGGCGTTAGATGGCAAACCCACTATTAACTACAATGGCTCCTTGTCGCTCAAGCGTGTAGGATTGCTTCCTCAGCTGGTAGATATAAACGGGTGGGGGCCCATGATCGAAGAGGCGCGTTTATCGGATGGTTTTGGTGCCGAAGATTTATGGATCAACTTAGCGCGAGCATCTATGTATGCAAAGCAAAATGGATTGAACTATCTAACAAGACAGGAATATTTAGATCAAGGATTTACCGGTTTTACCGATGTGCGCGATTTTATGTTTTTTGATGGTACCATGCAGGATATACTTTGGGGCACCGCTAGCAGTCACGAACATCAGTTGAGTATCAGCGGTAAAGGAGAAAAGACAGGATATCGTATTTCTTTGGGGTACTTAAATGATGGAAGTTTATTGCAGTATGGGGACAACAGCAATAAACGCTATAATTTACGCTTATCCCATGATTACCAAATTACGGATAAATTTAAATTGCAAAGCAATCTATCATTGGAACGGAATGATATTGTGCAACCTAGCGGTTTAGGAGGTCTGTTGAATAATGGTATTCAACCAGGTATGCCCACAACCACTATTAATGGCAAACCGTATATCTGGGGTTCGGGCATTGGCAATGTGGCGGTTAATAATATTGCACAATACGGGGGAGAGAATAAAGAGTTCCATACGCGGATTAATACCAATTTCAATTTGTCTTATCAATTGAACGAACATTTAAGTGCAAATGCGGCCGTCGGTTATTATTTCTACAATCGCGATAATCGAGTACAAGAAAACCTGGTAGGTTATTATGACTACCTCGAAACGGCTCCGCCCATTTATTTGACGTCCACCGGAGCTAACCAAAATTTTTATCAAAGAGGGGCACGTCGCGAAAATTACTATACAGGAAATATCTATTTGCAATATCAAAAGGTATTCGGTACGGATCACGATTTTAAATTGATGGCTGGAACGCAATACGAAAGGAATGATTTCAATCGCTTCTTGGGGAGAACATTGGATGTACTGGACGGCGTTCCTCCGTCATTAAGTAATAGTTTTGGCGATCCTACGACAAAATCAGTTTCAGAGACCCAAGGGCATAATGCATTAGCCGGCTATTTCAGTCGCGTGAACTATAATTATAAAGGACGTTATTTATTGGAAGTGAATGGTCGCTATGACGGTTCCTCCAGATTCCGAGCGCAAGACCGATGGAAATTATTCGGCGGTATTTCAGGTGGTTGGCGTTTGAAAGAAGAGGCATTTTTGAAAGATGTTGAATTGGTGAGCGATCTGAAGCTTCGCGCTTCTTGGGGCACTGTTGGTAACCAAAGTGGTATTGGTTTATATGATTATTATGAATATTTGCGATTGGACTACTCGACTGGCCCGGCGTCGAGCGGCTTCCCTATTCTAGGTAACAGTCCCGCCGTTCGGGTGTCGCCTCAAAATTTGGTGGCCTTTGACCGAACTTGGGAGGAATTGCAAACAACTAATATAGGGCTCGACTTTGCTTTCGCCAATAATCGATTGACGGGTAGTGTTGATTATTTCGTCAAACGGAATAAGAATATGCTCTTGGCGCGTACCTTTCCGGCAGTGTTGGGTGCAACGGCTCCTCAAGGAAATAATGGTGAACTGAAAACAAAAGGTTGGGAGTTAAGTCTTAACTGGCGCGATAAAATAGGAAATGTAAACTACCATATCGGTGGTAATATTTCAGATGCCAAAAATGAGCTTGTCAATTTTGGTGGACAAACATTGATTCAATCAAGTAACCAGGGTTTTAATAGCAGCGTAGAAGGGTATCCTATCAACTCTTACTTTGGATTAGTGTACGACGGTCGTATTCAAACGCGAGAACAATTGGAGGCTTATATCGCTGCTTATAAAAACGGCTCCAATGTAATTCCACAAGGCACGGGTAGAAATAACGGACTGCAGTTGGGCGATAATATGTTTAAAGACGTGAATGGAGACGGTAAGATCACATTTCCTGACGACGCGGTCTTTTTAGGGACGGATGATCCCCGTTATTCTTTTGCCATAAACGGGGGCTTCGATTGGAAAGGTTTTGATATGAGCTTTATCTTTCAAGGGGTAGGTAAGCGCGCGATTCTTAGAACCGGTAACTGGCGTATTCCAGGCGCAGTTGTCTACCAAGCACAGAATGAGGCTTTTTACAATAAATGGTGGACCCCCGAGCGTACTGATGCAGCATATCCTCGTATATCTACAACCGGAAACATTAATAATTACAATTATTTTCCGTCAGACTTTGTGCGCGAGAACGGCGCATATTTACGTCTGAAAAATTTAGTGATTGGATATACTATTCCGCAAATCATAACGAGAAAAATTGGTATTGAACGTTTGCGGGTTTATTTCTCGGGAAATGATCTTTGGGAGATTAGCAAAATCCGTGATGGATGGGACCCGGAAGCACCGCGAACGGTTAATACAGAGGGAGATAGTGATAACAACAATGTACATACCGTTAGTCAACGTTTCCCTTTCTATCGTTTCTATACTTTCGGAGTAAACCTAACGCTTTAACCAATCAAATGCACAATATTATGAGAACCTTTTATAAAAATATCATCTGCTTTTCTTGGCTTGCTGCCGGACTGGCCTTGACGGGATGTAATAAAATGCTCGATCTGAAACCAACGAATGAAATTTCAGATGTGGATTATTGGAAAACGGCCGATCAGTTCGAACTGGCCGCCAATGAGTTTTACACCTATTTACGTACGTTTAATCAAATCGGCACGGTTGATGCACCACATGCAGAAATTAGGGGGGACTTAATCGCGGCAAATGACAGGAACCCCTATAGTAATGGTACGAATACCAACACAACGAGCGATAATAATTACTCGGATGCCTTTAAACGTATCAGAGCCATTAATTATTTTTTGGATAAAGCTTCAACTTATGCAAATACGGATGAAATTGCTGTTTATATTGCGGAAGCTAAGTTTTTTAGGGCTTATGTGTATTTTGATCTGTTGCAGATGTATGGTCAAGTCCAATTGTTTGATAAACCGCTGGCGGTCGATTCGCCGGCGTTGCAGGGAACACAGAACAGTCGTGAAGAGGTTGTTGATTTTATCATTCATGATCTGGATGAAGCTATTCTCTTGCTTCCGTTTGAAAAAGAAATTGGAGTTAATGGAAAGGGGCGAGTGAGTAAAGGCGCTGCGCAAGCCTTTTTAGGTCGGGTGGCTCTATATGAGGGAACTTGGCAAAAATTTAGGAACGGTGACCCGGTTAGGTACAACGCCTTATTGGATAAGGCCATTCAAAATGCTAACGCAGTCATAGAGAGTGGACAATATCAGTTGTTTGCTCCCCAGGCGCTTGGAGATTCTGCTCAAAAATATTTGTTTATATTGGAGAACCAGCAGGCTAATCCGGCTAATCTGAATAAATCAGCTAATCAGGAGTACATACTTTCTAATCGTTATGATTCGGAACTTCGACAGATCCGATATAATGTGACGCATAGCTATTTAGGCATGCAGATTACCAAGAAGTTTGCTGATATGTTTCTAATGGCAAATGGATTACCGATCAATCAAGCAGGCGCCGGTTTTGCCGGTTACAGCACAGCCCGTTCTGAATACACAAATAGGGATAATCGTATGCGCTATACGATGATGATTGATGGTAACTATTATTGGGATAACGAGGCCCCATCAAGTAGGGTCAATTGGTTAAGCGACGCCGTGGATCAGGCTAATTCAAGAGGACGTCATAATGGGGCGATGGGAACAGGCTATGCTAATCAGAAATGGGCGGCGGAGCGAAGGGTGGATGATAATGCCGAAGGATACGACTATCCGGTAATTCGTTACGCAGAGGTCCTATTAAATTATGCAGAGGCAGTTTATGAAAGAAACGAAGCTATATCCGACGCCGACCTAAATAAGAGTTTAAACCTGGTTAGACAACGAGTCAATAAGAGTATGCCTAAATTGAGTAATGGATTTGTAGGGAATTATGGGTTAGATATGCGGACGGAAATTAGGCGGGAGCGTACGGTCGAATTGTTTATGGAAGGCTTTCGGGTAGACGATTTGAAACGCTGGAAAACCGCCGAGATAGAAATGCCTCAACCATTACAGGGAATTACATGGTCTGGAACGGAATGGGAGACTAAATACCCAGCTATTGGTAATAGGATTCAGAATGGCGTGTTCACATTGGAAACGGCACGCCAATGGAACGATCGGAATTATTTGTTACCCATTCCCAATCAGGAAATACAGTTGAATCCTAATTTAAAGCAGAATCCGGGATGGTAGGTCTAGTCGTTTAAATAGCTTATAAAGAGTTGGTTTTTTTGTTGATGAATCGTGCTCCCTTCCGTTACAAACAAGGAAGGGGCAATACTTTTAAAATATATGAAGATGCGATTGATATACTGTTGCTTTGTTTTAGGTAGTTTGGGTTTAGCGACTTGCCATCAGAAGGAAGTCCTGTACGATCCGCAACGGGATATTGATTATTGTGTTGCACAGGTAAAAAAGACCCTGGCCGTTTTACCGCTCGATACACCGAATATTCCACGAAATATCACAGATGCTACAGGCAAATGGAAAATGGTGAATTATAAAGATTGGACCAGCGGTTTTTGGCCGGGTATACTTTGGTACAGCTACCAGGCTAGTGGTGATGACTCTTTACGACTGGCTGCTGATCGTTTCTCCCGTGAACTTAGCGCTTTATCGCAGGAACCGGCACTGGATCATGATTTGGGATTTCAGGTATTCAATAGTTTTGGAAATGGTTATCGTCTCACGAAGGATGCCGGCTATAAGAAGATCATATTAGCCGCTGCGGATACACTGGCAACACTTTTCAACCCGAATGTAGGAACTATTTTGTCGTGGCCGAGGTTGGTGCCGCGAATGGAGTGGCCACAGCATAATACCATTATTGATAACATGATCAATTTGGAGCTTCTTTTTTGGGCATCAAAAAATGGTGGAAACAAAAAGTTTTACGATATTGCGGTAAGCCATGCTGAAAAAACCATGAAGAACCATTTTCGTTCTGATTATACTGCCTACCACGCCGTTATTTACGACCGGAATACAGGTAGGCGAATTAAAGGACTTACTCACCAAGGCTATGCTGACGGCTCGATGTGGGCACGTGGTCAAGCATGGGCTATTTACGGTTATACAATGTGTTACCGTGAAACCGGAAAGTCGGAATTTCTGGATTTCGCCCAAAAAGTAGCGCAGGTGTATTTGGATCGATTACCGGCGGATCAGGTACCGTACTGGGATTTTGACGATCCCACTATTCCAAATGCACCCAAAGACGCTTCGGCCGCTGCTGTAACCGCATCCGCTTTGATTGAATTGTCAGGTTTTGTTAAAAATAGCAAGCGGGCCGATTACTTTTATAAAAAAGCAGTGCAAATGCTCATATCGCTCTCAACGAACTATCAAAGTGGTAATGCGAATACGGCTTTTCTAAAACATGCTACAGGCCACAAGCCAAACAATAGTGAAGTAGATGCTTCTATTAATTATGCGGATTACTATTATTTGGAGGCTTTATTGAGACTTAAAAACATAGAACTTAAAAAATAATTGTAAAAGATGCGAAATAAGCCCTATTCATCTATTGAAAGCATTGTCATCGCTGCTGATATTGGTGGTTCACACATCACGGTTGCGCCCATAGATATTTCTTCCTCGCAAGCTGTTTCGGAAAGAATGTTACGTGCACGCGTGAATAGTAGGGGAACCCGTGAGGATATTTTGAACACTTGGTGCAATGTGCTGGAGATGGCTTTTGCCTCCTTCAATGAACGCCCTGATAAGCTAGCTTTAGCGATGCCAGGCCCATTTGACTATGAAAATGGCATTTCTTATATCCGAGGCTTAGATAAATATGAAAGTTTATATGGTATCAACATAAAAGAAGAATTAGCAAATACATTAAACTTATCTCATAAGCACGTTTTGTTTAGAAACGATGCGGAAGCTTTTCTGCATGGTGAAGTAGCTACCGGTTTAGTAGAGATGAATAATCGTGTTTTAGGCCTTACGTTGGGCACCGGGATGGGTACAGCTTTTAGTTACGCAGGAAAAACAATCGATTTAAACCTAGGAAGCGAATCTTATCAAACCAGCATCGCCGATGACTTTTTCACGACAAGATGGTTTGTAAACCGCTACGAGGAGTTGAGTGGAAATAAGGTTACAAATGTAGAAGCATTGAGTGAGTTGAGTGGAAAGGATAAAACGGTAGACGTACTATTTGACGAATATGCTAGTCGCTTAACTAACTTCCTTGCGGGGCATATTGTGGATTTAAGGATAGATACCTTAGTTTTCGGAGGGAATATCTCGAAGGCAAATCGCTTGTTCCTTCCTAAATTTTCGGCTATGCTGGCGGCGAAGGGCATCACACCCGCTGTTAAATTAGCTCTGCAAGGGGAACAATCGGCCATGATTGGCGCCGCCTTTTTATTCAACGCTGTGCAAGGAACGCATGAACCTAAAATAATTGTATAAAGAAATATGACTTATCCTACACGTATTGCATTGATAGCCGCCTTGGGTGGTTTTCTTTTCGGCTTCGAAACTGCTGTCATCTCGGGGGCAGAAAAGACGATCCAAGAATTTTGGAAACTTGATGCCTTTTGGCTCGGATTTACGGTTGCAGCTAGCTTAATCGGGACAGTTCTAGGTTCGCTGATCATTGGTTCTCCTGCTCAGAAATATGGAAGGAAGAAGGTGCTCATAGGTATTGCATTATTTTACTTGCTTTCAGCCGTCGGGTGTGCGTTGGCGCAACAATGGATTTTATTTGTTCTATTTCGTTTTTTGGGTGGAATTGCGGTTGGCGCATCTTCTGTAGTAGGTCCCATGTATATTGCTGAAATCTCGCCCGCTCGGATTAGGGGCCGTTTAGCCGGCATGTTTCAGCTCAATATTGTTGGTGGAATATTAGTTGCTTATTTAACAAACTACCTGCTATCAGGTACAGGTGAAGAAAATGCTTGGCGTTACATGTTGGGCGTGATGGCTGCTCCTGCTGTGCTATTCTTTATTTTATTGCAATTTATACCGGAAAGCCCAAGATGGTTGGTGCTAAACGGTAAAGACCAAGAAGCTGAGCGGATCTTTATTCGTCTGGGCGAACAAGGCGCCGCTCAACTTATCCGCGAAGAACACCGTTTAGCTGCAGGAGGCACACGCGAAAAATTGTTTAATGGCAAGTACAATAAACCTATTTTTTATGCTATTCTGTTGGCTATGTTTAACCAGCTGTCGGGCATTAATGCGATTTTATATTATGCTCCGCGAATTTTTGAAATGGCGGGTTTTAACAAAGCGGACGCTTTTCAGCAATCGGTATACATTGGACTGGCCAATTTTCTCTTCACCGCCTTGGCAATGACCCTAATCGATCGTTTTGGAAGAAAACGTTTACTGCTGACAGGGGCCGTAGGGATGGTGTTTTTTTTGGCATTAACCGCCGTCTCTTTTAGTAACCCGGCTGTAACAGATAAACATGTTATTATTTATTTAATCGGGTTTATTGCCTTTTTTGCCTTTTCGCAGGGAGCTGTCATATGGGTGTTTATCTCTGAAATTTTTCCTAATTCCGTGCGTTCACAGGGAGGTTCTCTAGGAAGTTTTACGCATTGGATCATGGCCGCTATTATTTCTTGGATATTTCCCATTATTGTGGAAGGTAGCGCTATGGGAGGTTTTTATTCCTTCGTTTTCTACAGCGTCATGATGTTCTTATCCTTTTTATTCATTTGGCGTGTTATGCCTGAAACGAAGGGGAAAAGTCTGGAGCAAATCCAAAAGGAGCTGGGGATTTAATTTCTCCTGATCATCCGCTGTTTAATTATGGTGATCACAAAAATCACTCGCACATGAAAATTTAACAAGCGTCTTTTTATACAATTATAGTGAATTGCTGACCTGTAGGTAATAAAATACAGGTAGGAGTGGATATCTATGGGTTGGCGGTTACGCAGATCGAAAAAATAAAGACACGCAAATATAATCAATACCATGGTTAGGACATTCGTATTTTTTCTTTGGTTTTTATGGTTGCTGCCTGCAAAAAGCGTTTTTGCCCGAGAGGATAAAAGTTGGAAATTAACTTCTCCGAACGGCGCTTATGAGATGCAGATTACACAGAAGGAAATCGCATCCAATAAACGACAATTATACTACCGATTGAATTATAAAGGTAAGGAAGTAGTCACAGAGTCTGAACTGGGCATTCAACTTGAGAATCAACTGTTCGAATCCGCCTTGGGTATCGAAAATGATCCAAGTACGTATTGGTGCGAGAACCTTGAATTTAAAGAAGAGCTTCGGAATACGATAGAAGCTGATTGGAAACCGCTGTATGGAGAGCGGAGCTACATAGAAAATCGCTATCAGGAGCTGATATTGAAATTTACCAAGTTTGATGAGGGAAGCATACTTACGGAAGGCCGGCATGGTACCAGTTATGATAAGCGAAGAAGCTATGAGATGCATCTCATTGTCCGCGCTTATAACGAGGGTGTGGCTTTTAAATATTTCTTTCCCGAGAGTACCAACGGTCTTTTCCTTCATATTGTAGGTGAACAAACTTCCTTTTCCTTCGCTTCGGGAACCAAAGCCTACTATGAGCGATGGGCGCAGGGACCTTATACGTTACAGCCCTTGAAAAATTGGGAGGATGAAGGTGAGCGCCCGCTGACGCTCGAGTTGAAAAATGGTTTATATGTGTCTTTGCTGGAAGCACAAATGATTGATTATGCACGAACTAAGTTTAAGCTGAAGCTTGACGAGGAAAATACCTTGCAAGCATCTATCTATGATAAGGTTGATGCCATTAGCCCATTCGCTACTTCTTGGCGGGTTATTATGGCCGCTGAAAGAGCAGGTGACCTGATTGAACATAATGATTTGTTATTGAACTTGAATGAACCGAACCAAATTAAAAATACTTCCTGGATTAAACCGGGGAAGGTCATTCGTTCAGGTTTGACTACGGTAGAGGCAAAGGCATGTGTAGATTTTGCTGCAGCGCATAATATGCAGTATGTTCATCTAGATGCGGGTTGGTACGGACCGGAAATGAAGGTAGCTTCGGATGCCCGCCGAGTAGCCGAGAACCGTAACTTGAAGATGCAAGAATTGATCAATTATGCAGCAACAAAGAATATCGGAATTATCGTTTACGTTAATCAACGAGCTTTGGCAAATCAACTGGATGAACTTTTTCCACTTTTTCAAAAATGGGGAATTAAGGGGGTGAAATTCGGTTTCGTTCAGGTAGGCTCGAATAGGTGGTCCGACTGGTTGCATAAAGCGGTTAAGAAGGCTGCAGAACATCAGTTATTGGTGGATATCCATGATGAGTACAGGCCGACGGGGGTTAGTAGGACTTACCCCAACCTCATGACGCAGGAGGGAATACGAGGCAATGAAGAGATGCCGGATGCAACGCACAATACCATCCTACCCTTCACCAGATTTCTGGCGGGAGCAGGAGATTATACCATTTGCTATTATAATAATCGAATTAAAACAACTCATGCACATCAACTCGCTTTATCGGTAGTTTATTATAGCCCCTTGCAGTTTTTGTATTGGTACGATAAACCTGCAAATTATCAAGGTGAACCGGAAATTGAGTTTTTCGATCGGGTTAAAACAGTTTGGGATGATACAAGAGTGCTCGATGGTAAAATAGGCGAATATATTGTGACAGCTCGACGTAGTGGATCGGATTGGTTTGTGGGCACTATCACCAATACCGATGCAAGAGCGATTGCTTTTACACTGGATTTTTTGGAAAAAGGAAAACAATATGTAATGCATATCTATACAGACGATGGGCAGGTACAAACTAAAACAAAGGTTGCCGTGAATCGCTTCTTGGTAAAAAGCTCGGAGACCCTTCGATTACAATTAAAAGCAAGCGGTGGAGCCGCTATACGCTTTACACCCGCGAATAAGGAAAATGAAAAGAAATATAAAGCACTACCTAAAAGGTATTTTAAAGATAGGGGTATGGAATTGAATAACAACCGTTGGGCTTTATTACTGTTATTTCCGGTCTTCTTGGCATTCTTCGCGAAGGCGGAGAAGTTACCCAATCAGTTAGTAGTTTACAAGGCCCCTAAGGGGGCCCTACTAAACGATGATTATACCGTTGCTGTTCGATTGATTGGTGAGAAAAAATGGCAACCGATACCTAGCCATTTGATTAAAGTAGATGAGGTACGCAATGCGAAGCATCACATAGAAAGCTCTTCAATGGCTTATTTTGATTTTAAAGGGGAAGTGGAGGTTTCTATTACCTTCAATAAAGGTAAGGTAAACAAAGCGCGGGTGAGACCCCTGTCGTATGGAATTGAACCTACCGTGAAAGATAACACCCTTACATTTAAGTTAGGCAGACCGCGCAACTTATCGGTAGAAGTAAATGGGGATATTTTTCATAACCTACTCTTATTTGCTAATCCAATGGTTGAGAATAAGCCAGATCGCAAGGATCCTAACGTTATTTTCTTCGATGCGGGTATTCATGAGCTGGGCGAGAAAGGTTTTTCGGTGCCTTCCAATAAGACAGTCTATATTGATGGCGGTGCTATTTTAAGAGGCCAGTTGAAAATACAGAACGTAGAAAACGTAAACGTAATTGGACGTGGAATGGTAGAGCATACGGTGAAGATGGGCGTCCACATTTCGAGTGCTAAACATATTCTAGTAGAAGGAATATTTGCGACACAATGCGCTACCGGAGGCTCGGATAACGTGATCATTCGTAATGTGAAAAGTGTAAGCTATTATGGTTGGGGGGATGGTATGAATGTTTTTGCTAGCAATAATGTATTATTTGATGGGGTATTTTGTCGTAATTCCGACGATTGTACAACGGTATACGCAACACGGAAGGGATTTGAAGGGGGATGCAAAAATATTCGCATGGAAAATTCTACCCTTTGGGCCGATGTGGCGCATCCAGTTTTTATCGGGATACATGGAAATGCCGAAAAGCCGGATACGATCGAAGATGTTTTTTATAAAAACATCGATATTCTAGATCATAAGGAAGCGCAGTTGGACTATCAAGGTTGTTTAGCTATTAATGCGGGCGACAACAACCTGATCCGTAACGTACATTTCGAGAATATCCGTATAGAGGATTTTAGGCAGGGTCAATTGGTGAATTTACGCATATTTTTTAACGAAAAATATTGCAAAGCCCCTGGGCGGGGTATTGAAAATATAGTTTTTAAGGACGTCAGTTACAATGGAAGTGGGGGCGAGCTATCCATGATTTCGGGTTATGATAGTGAGCGGAAAGTAAAGAATGTGGTTTTCCAAAATCTACGTATAAACGGCAGGCTGATCACTGATGATATGTCTGATAAACCGAAATGGTATAAAACAGGCGATATGGCACGGGTTTACATTGGTGAACATGTAGAAAATGTGACTTTTATACCTTAAAGATGGATAAAGTCGGTAGTTTATATCGCGCATTTATTTTTGCACCGTTACTAATTGGCAATATGGTAGCAGTGAGTGAACAGATGCGATCAGTTCCCACGGTTGAGTACAGTTTATAAATATATATTGGAAAGGTCAACAGTTAGGAAAATAGTCGTTGATTTGATTTTACGGAATAGGAATCTATTTTGAATGCAGATTACTTAATACTATGAAGTTAAAAATGTTTTTAAGCTTGGCGATCGTGGTAATAAGCGGCCAATTATATAGTCAACAGATCCCGTTACCCACAAATCTGCCGCAGGAACATCCTCGATTGCTGACAACGCCGAAGAACAAATCCATGTTGCAAAAGAGAATCAAAAAGGAAAACTGGGCGAAAGAGGTGATGCAGGGAATTAGGGATCGACTGGATCCTTACATAAAGAGAACACAGGAAGAACCGGATTGGTTGTTTTCTCGATTGATGATGTATTGGAAGAGCCATGCTGATCAGGTGTATATCAATGGAGGTATTTATGCACGGGCAGAAGGGAAAGCTCCGGTTCCTACGGTTCGCTTTGGAAGCACAAGGGGGATTGGTTCATCGATCAAACGCCCCAAATTGGAAGATATTATACCTTACATGGACGATACCAAGGGCGTATTCTTTCAAAATACAATCAAAGAGGGTGACCCTTTGGAATGGGTTGACCAAGCGGCGGTGTCAGGCGCGAATATTGAAAGCGTGAACAGCGAAATTATCGGGCTGGGGAGGGATGCCGCCTTTCTTTATTGGTTGCTGGGAGAGGAGCAATATGCGAAGTTGGCTTTTGGGGTTTTTGATACCTATATGACTGGGATGTATTATATGAAAGAACCTATCGACGAGGGAAATGGCCATGCGCAAACTTTAGTTGGCATGAGCACTTTTGAGGTTATCCAAGAGAAAATTCTTCCGGAGTTAGCCGTTTTCTACGATTTTCTCTATGGATATATACAAACGAATTATCCGGATAAACTTCTCGTTTATGAGCAAGCGTTTAAAAAATGGATTGATGTGATCATCAAGCATGGTGTGCCCCATAACAACTGGAATTTACATCAAGCGAGTCTCATACTGCCGGTGATTATGGTGTTAAATGATGACGTGGCCTACACCGATAAAAGGGGGAGAATGTATTACATCGATCGTATCTTAAACAAGACGTCTGCGCGGCAATGGGCCTTAAGCAAGCTGATGAATTATGGGTACGATAAAGAAACCGGTATCTGGAATGAAAGTCCTGGTTATGCACAGAGTGTAACAGGTCTTTTCATGGAGTTTATTATGCATTACGACCATACTTATCATCAGAATTTATTGCCCTATATGCCGGTAATGAAAAAAGCGGTAACGGTTCTTCCACAATATCTCTTTCCCAATGAACTAACGACAGCCTTTGGTGATTCGTATTATGCCGGTCTTTCTGCTTCGCCCATAGTGGATATGGTTAAAATAAGCCAAAAATATAAAAATCGGGAAGACGAAGAGCTTTTCACAGGGATGTATAAACGGTTTATTGGTAATCGGGTACAAGGCTCAACAGAAACTAAGTTGTTGCCACAAATCCAATCTTTCTTTACCGGTAAACCACTTGTTTTGGATAAACACATTCCCGCAGCTCGATTAAAAGACTTTGTAACCGCCACTTTTTACGCGCCCAATGTGAGTTGGTTTGTACAACGATCAAAATACCATAGTAAAGCGCACGGCCTGATGATATCGCAATTTGCGTCTTATGGCAATCATGCGCATTCTAATGGTGTTGCAATGGAACTCTATGGAAAAGGATATGTGCTGGGGCCGGAATCGGGAATAGGGTCGACTTATTTTGAAAAACCTTATTTAGAATATTATTCCCAGTTTCCTGCACATAATACCGTAATGGTCGATGGGATATCCAAATATCCCGAAATGTTAAGCAATCATCCCTTTGATCTGCTAGGATGTTATCCTGCAACTGGAAGAAAGGATGGATATTATCCCGGTATTACTTACTCGAATGTTTATTTTCTAGAACCGGAGAGCCATAGTGACCAAAGTAGGTTATTGAGCATTGTAAATACAGGCGAAACTACGGGTTATTATGTCGATATTTTTCGTTCGAAAAGACGGAATGGTAAAGATAGATTTCACGACTATTTCTATCATAATCTGGGTGAGCACCTTTCTGTGCAAGACACGAAAGGGCGAGCTTTGGATTTAAAACCTAGCGAGGAAATGGCTTTTGCCGGCGGACACCTTTTCGCGCTCGACTATATGTGGGATAAGCGTGCAGCAAAGACAAATAAAGACTATCGGGCAGTTTGGAAGATGAACCAACCTGATAGTAATCATGTCTATATGAACCTGTGGATGAAGGGATACGACGGGAGGGAAGTGTTTACCATTAAGGCACCACCGGTGAAATCCTTCCGTTCAAATGAGGGATTTTCCTACGACTTAAAGACGGCTCCATTTTTAACAATAGCGGCAAGGCAGCATGGAGAAGCATGGAATCATCCTTTTGTCTCCATCTTTGAACCAACAACGGAAAAAGAAGGTAAATCTATTGATTCGATTAGTACATTCGAAGTAGGCGATGTGTCTGACGATTTTGTAGGTTTGATAGTGACAAGTAAATCAGGCAGACTGGATCATATTTTTTCATCTGCAAAAGATGAAAAGGTACACTACAATAACATGACAGTCCAGGGTATTTACGCGGTTATTAGCGAGGAAAACAAAGATTTTAGCTTATTTTTAGGAGGGGGGACTTTAATAAGCGCTAAAGGAATTACTATAAGATGCAGCGAAAAAGCCAATGTAGTATTGGTCTATAAGCAGGGACAGTACTTTTTTGCCAGTGATAAGGGTGTCTCAATAATTGAGGCAAATGGGAAGAAAATCACAAAAAATAAAACAGACTACCAAAAGGTTGAATTATGAAAAAGTAGTTTCGATCTTCTCAACGGGTATTAACTTCTTGAAGAACCACAACTGTTTGATCATGTCAAAGAAAAGGATTACCATCAGCGATATCGCTAAAGCACTTGGGGTGTCTAAAACTACGGTTTCCATCGTGCTCAATGGAAAGGCTCGGGAGATTCAGATCAGTCCGTCTCTGGAAAAGCGCGTGCTCGATTATATAAGGAAAGTAGGCTACATTCCTAATCAGTATGCCCAGGGATTACGAAATGGTAAAACAAGAATAATCGGCATGTTAGTGGAAGATATATCAGATCCGTTTTTTTCCGCGATTGCACGTCAAGTGGAAGAGCGCGCGTACGAAATGGGTTACAAAATTGTCTACAGTAGCACAGAAAATGATACCAACAAAGCGAAAGAAATGTTGGAGGTTTATAGGAACAGCGGAGTGGATGGCTATATAATTGCACCTCCTCCAGCTATAGAAAATGAAATAGAAGAACTTTTACGAGAAGGGTTTCCTGTCGTTCTATTTGATCGTACCTTACCGGGTGTCGCTACGGATAGCGTGTTGGTTGATAATTTTGATAGCGCGTATACGGCCATGAAGCACCTTGTTGCGCATAATTTTCAATGTGTAGCTTTTATCACCCTTTCATCCGATCAAGTACAAATGTTGGAACGTGAAAGGGGTTATTTACAAGCCATGTCAGAGATTGGTGCACCTTATACTATTAAACGTATAAAGTACCACGATGATAAACAACATAGTATTCGCGAAATTGAGGAGTTTTTATTGACACACAGCTATGTTGATGCCGTTTTTTTGCTACTAATTACATTGCAGAGAATGGATTGGAAGCAATTCGGAATCTGAAAATCAAAATACCAAGCGATTTGGGCGTTGTGGTATTCGATGATCATAACATGTTTAGACTTTTTACTCCCTCCGTTACCGCAATCTCTCAACCAATTAATGAGATGGCCCAGCAAGCCATTAATTTAGTACTGGATAGGCTAACGAATGCAAAAATGCCAAAGCAAGATAAACCTGTTCATATTGTGCTTAAGAATGAATTTCGCATCCGGGAGTCTTCACAGCTACGCAAAAGACAATCGTAACTGCTTTTTCCAAGCCGATTGAAGTAATGCGCAATATGATTTTTGATGAATTATTTTCAATAAATTACTATCTTAGATTGTTACCTTTTATACAATCTGAAAAATGTTAAAACACCTTCTTATTAAACGCATGTTACAACGGACGTTCCTATTGCTGTCCGGTTGCTTTTTTTGTTCACTTACTTTTGCGGAGATTTCGGTCAACAGCCTTTTTAGCGATCACATGGTACTTCAACAGGGCGTAACAGTCCCTGTCTGGGGCTCGTCAACTACCGAAGGACAGGTAACCGTGCGATTTAATGGACAGCAGTTGACGTCTAAAGTTTCCAATGGCAAATGGTTGGTGAAGCTTAAACCTATGGCTGTTTCCAAGGAACCCTTAACCATGGAAGTTTTTGCCGAAGATACTATACGTATTCATGATGTATTAATTGGTGAGGTGTGGCTTTGCAGTGGGCAATCTAATATGGAGCGTCAGCTTGGTCCACGTCCACCGCAAAAGCCTATACTTGGTTGGGAAGCAGAGCGGGATCGGGCTAATTATCCCTTAATCCGTCAATTTTATGTGCCGCTGAAGTATGCAGAAACACCACAAGATGATGTTGACGGAAAATGGAAGGTATGCAGTCCAAATACGGTAGTAGACTTTTCCGCTGTTGGCTATTTCTTCGCAGCGGATTTATATATGCAGCTTGAAGTACCCATAGGAATTTTATTTTCTGCCTTTGGCGGAACACCTGCTGAAGATTGGACAAGTAGGGCAGCTTTGGAGCGTAATCCCGAACTAAATGAGTTGGTTAAAAATTATGTTGAAACCATGAATGTAGGCTATCATCCAAAGGGGCAGTGTGTTTCGGGCTTATATAATGGCATGATCCATCCGCTGCTTCCCTTTGCCATTAAGGGTGTCGCTTGGTATCAGGGAGAATCTAATAATAATCGGGCAGAGCAATATGAAATGGTGCTCACGAATATGATAAAAAATTGGCGCACCGATTTTAATCAAGGTGATTTTCCCTTTTTAATTGTTCAGATTGCACCACATAAAGATATGAAGCCCGAATTAAGAGATGCGCAACGTATGGTAGTAGCACATGTACCTAATACGGCATTGATTGTAACTACCGATTGTGGAGATGCGATGGATATACATCCGACCAATAAAAAGCCCGTAGGTGAACGTTTGGCACTTGCCGCCCATGCCCTCGCTTACCATGGCAAGGAGGAGTATCAGGGACCTATGTATAGTGCGTACAAAATAAAAGCTGATAAACTATACTTAACATTTAAGCATATTGGAAAAGGACTGGTAAGCCTTCCTCAAGAAGAGAAATTAAAGGGATTTGAACTTGCCGGAGCCGACGGCGTGTATTACCCTGCGATGGCTTCTATCGAAGATACTACGATCGTGTTAAGTAGCGATCGGGTAAAAAAGCCAAAGCAGGCCCGTTATGGTTGGGCAAATGTGCCTGATGTAAACTTTTATAATAAAGACGGTTTGCCGGCATCTCCGTTTATTACCGAAGATGTTAATGAGAAAAATTAGCTCTTTGTTTCCCGACCGCCATTTTAAATTGGTTGATAAATAGAAAACTTATTAAAAAATGCTATCTTGTCTTAGCCTAAATCAATTTTCTTTGGGGTGTCGCAACTAACAACCTTGATTACAAGCTTCTCCATAATCATACTACACCAAGATAAGACAAACGAGGTACTTTCTTCGAGGTGAGTCCAGGGTGAGTCCACATTGAGTCCAGGGTGAGTCCAGGTTTTTATAGCAAAAACCTGGACTCAATGCGGAGATAGTCTTCTCAAATAATGTTTGCATGGAGAAGATGGTAGCTACTTGGTATTAAGAAGGTGTTTGCTGTATTGGATATCCGTTAAAGGCAAGTGAATGGACCTCAAAAAAGTTCTACGAATATACTAAAAATCATTAAAAAACCTGCATTTTAATACTGTACCTCAGGGATTACCTTCGGTGAACTCCTATTGATCGGTTTCGTTTTTATATATAAAGGTGTTTCTATTAAAAGAACATTTATTTTATACATCCCACTTGCTGCGCCCATTGGGGCAAGGTGCTTCGGCTTGTCTATTCCGTTGCAACTCGTGGTCAGATGCCCATCCGTGAATCGGAGCCACCCTCTTGCGCAATGGCATGCCCTTCGTTCGTCGATTCACTCATTACCACCTGCTTCGCACGATAATGGTGAAGGGGCATCTTTGACTGCCGGTTGCTACCTCCACAGACTAGGCCATTGATGCACTTCGGAACGGCAGTGCTGATACCAGGCTACAGTGCGTAGGGCAAAACGGCCTCACAGCATGAGCGTGAAGAAGATTTAGGATAGCCGAGGACAAAAAATCATGTGAAGAAGCGAAGGGGAAGACTGGCGGGAAGGAGCGGCTCCACAGGATTCAACATTGGGCCTAAATCTTTAGCGAAAGGATGTGCAGCCTTGATGTTTGCCTCTCTTTGCATCAAGGTAAAGAGAGATGAAATAAAAAAAATCATCAAGATAAAACGTAAATAAAATTGACTAAAATAAATGTTCTTTTTTAAAGACGAAATCCCTGATTACCTCGGTGAACTCCCGTTGGTCGGTTTCGCCTTTAACATATAGATAAAGGTGTTTATATTAAAAGCGAAATTCTTGCATATACAGCGGGAATTAAGCGTAAATATCCGGTGTTTTTCATGCTTTTATTTGATTTATTGAATAGTATTAATATATTTGATTTATAATTGTTAATGTAACACTTATTTTCTAACCAATTAATACAAATGAGAAGTAACCCACTGTGCTTGGTATCCTCTTTCTTGATCTTTATTAGCTTATGGCTTGGAATGAATCAGCGATCATTGGCTCAAAGAGTTAAAATGGAGCCGTTTCCTTTAGCATCCATACGATTAGCTGATGGCCCGTTAAAGGACGCGCAGGAAACGGATCTTCGATATATATTGGCATTAAACCCGGATCGTTTGCTAGCTCCTTATTTAAGAGAGGCGGGGCTTGAGCCGAAAGCCTCTAGTTATGGTAACTGGGAAAACACAGGCTTGGATGGCCATATAGGGGGGCATTACCTTTCGGCACTATCGCTTATGGCTGCAGCAACAGAAAATCAAGTTATACAGGATAGACTTACTTATATGTTAAGCGAGTTAAAACGTTGTCAGAATCAAGATTCGGACGGCTACGTGGGCGGTATACCGGGAGGCAAGCAAATGTGGAACGACATTAAAAGAGGGAAAATAGAGGCCCAATCTTTTTCTCTAAATGGAAAATGGGTTCCCATTTATAACATTCATAAGCTCTTTGCCGGTTTAATTGATGCATATCGTTATACAGGCAATGAGCATGCCCGGCAAATGGTTCTTAAGCTAGGGAATTGGTGGTTAAGTGTTTTCGGTGGACTTACTGATGAACAGATTCAAACGATATTACGTTCGGAACATGGTGGAATTAATGAAGTTTTTGCGGATTTAGCGCAGATAAGTGGTGATCAAAAATACTTAACCATGGCTAAACGACTTTCGCACCGTGCCATATTGCAGCCCTTAATTGCTGGAAAGGATGAACTGACCGGCTTACATGCCAATACGCAAATTCCGAAGGTCATTGGCTTTGAAAAAATTGCGGCGCTGGCCGATAGTATGAGCTGGGCGAATGCTGCTCGTTTCTTTTGGGAGACCGTCGTAGAACATCGTACCGTATCGATCGGTGGGAACAGTGAAAGTGAACACTTCCATGCACTTAATAGCTTTGGAAAAATGCTATCCTCGCGTGAGGGGCCTGAAACCTGTAATACCTATAACATGATGAAGCTCTCCAAAGATCTTTTCTTACAGGGGCCGGATCGCAAATTCATCGATTATTATGAAAGAGCAACTTATAATCATATCCTTTCATCACAGCATCCGAAGGAAGGCGGCTTTGTATATTTCACACCAATGCGTCCCAATCACTACAGAGTGTATTCGCAAGCGCAGGCTTGTTTTTGGTGCTGTGTGGGTAGTGGTTTAGAAAATCACGGTAAATATGGTGAGTTAATTTATACGCATAGTGGACAGGACCTCTACATCAATCTCTTTATCCCGTCTACATTGAAATGGCAGGAACAGGGCATATCGCTGACGCAGCGTACACGGTTTCCCTATGAACAGAAAAGCAGTGTAACAATTGAGGTGGCAAATCCAAAAACCTTTTCCGTGTTTATTCGTAAACCAAAATGGTTAGGAAAACAACCTATCAACCTATTAGTAAACGGAAAGCTGATAAGCTATCAGGAAGATAAAGAATATTTGAAAATCAATCGTAAATGGGTAGGGCAATCGATTATTACTTTTAATTTACCTATGCAAATCAATGCGGAGCTGCTGCCCAGTGGCGAGCCTTGGGTTTCTTATACCTACGGTCCCATTGTGTTGGCTTCAAAAAATGGAACGGAAGATTTAAAGGGGCTTTTTGCAGATGACAAACGAATGGGACATATCGCTGCGGGAGCATTACTTCCGATGGATGCCAATCCGATCCTTGTACCTGAAAGTGGGGAACTTAATAAGTACGCAAAAGTTCTGGATGCGAATAAGTTGTTGTTTGAACTCGATCACTTATATAAAAATGGCAAAGCAACGAAAGTAACGTTACAGCCTTTCTTTTCGGTACATGATGCGCGTTATACCGTTTATTGGCGTACGGCCGACAAACGGTCATTAGATAGTATTGCCGGTGTTGCACGTCAGCGCGAAGAAGCACAGTTAAAGCTAGATAGACAAACCATAGATGTAGTAGTATCGGGTGAACAGCAACCTGAGTCAGATCATCATATGCAGCAAGAGGATTCCTATACAGGTGTCTTGGGTGATTATCATTGGCGTGCGGCAAGGGGATGGTTTAGTTATGAAATGCTTAACAATGGTCGACAAAGTAAAAAAATAAGCATTAAACATGAACATGATGCAACCGCTTGCTATGAACTATGGATAAATGATAAAAAAGTTTCCGTAACGTCTCGAACGACAGATGCAGAAGGAATTGATATTTCGACTTTTAATCTTGAAGCCGCTGATACGGATCAAGATAAATTAAGGGTAAAAATCAAAGCATGTAATAAAGAAGCTACGGGAAAAATTTTAGAAATAAGGTTGTTGAAATAAGTGAATATTCCTCGTTTGAAAGCTAATAACAAATAAACCGTATACAAATTCATGAAAAAGTACTTGATATTACTTATTGCCTCTACGTTACTAAGCTTGACGCGCGCAGGTGCTGCTGAGATGACGAAAGAACCGGATTCCGCCTATATTTTTGCCTATGCTTCTCTAAAAAATGGAGGACGGAACGGCTTACATTTCGCATGGAGTATCGATCGCAAAAAGTGGCATGCAATAGGACCGGAGTACAGTTACGTCCGTTGCGATTATGGGACTTGGGGAGCTCAGAAACGGA
This sequence comes from Olivibacter sp. 47, assembly GCF_030372825.1. Taxonomy (NCBI): domain Bacteria; kingdom Pseudomonadati; phylum Bacteroidota; class Sphingobacteriia; order Sphingobacteriales; family Sphingobacteriaceae; genus Olivibacter; species Olivibacter sp. 47. The sequence continues at coordinate 313,788 of NZ_JAUCNR010000001.1, read as the reverse complement.
TGCTTACACCTTTTTTGTTCTATGGTCCTGATAGCTTATGGCATGCTGTCTGGTCGGTCAACGAAACTGACGGTGTTGTTGTGCACGTAACTTCAAAAGATCTTGTGTATTGGAGAAGACAATCTTATCCTATCTTGATGCAAAAAGAGAATTGTTTGCTTCCCGCTCTTTCCTTTGATAAAGAGCATGGAAAATTTATAGTGGAGTGGAAGAGTACGAATGGGGGAGCCGATGCTACTTATTATAGAAGTAGTACACTTGACTTTAAAAATTATACACCTCCAGAACCAGTTGCTAAAGCTACGTTTGATAATAGGCATACTATACGTTTGGAAAATGGGGAGGAAAATGGAACCGTCCATAAAGTGTCTTGGAATGTAATTAAAGGTTTACTGCAGGCTCAACAGCAAGCAGCCTATGAACAGGAATTATGGTCGGAGAAAACGGCTGAAGATGGTATTCGATTCGCTTCTTTAAAACCAGTCGATGTGGAGGTACAAATTGATGTGGAAAATAAAAAGAAAATCAGTGATTTGCTAATGGGTGTTTTTTTCGAGGACATTAATTATGCTGCTGATGGTGGTTTATATGCCGAATTAGTGCAGAATCGAGATTTTGAATATCGCTTAAGTGATAAAAAAGGTAGCGATACCAGCTGGCATAGTTATAAGGCATGGTCTTTAAAAGGAGAGGAGGGAACATTTAAGATAGATAGCGTAAACCCTTTACACCCAAATAACGTACATTATGCGATTTTAAATATTGAAAAGGCAGGCACTGCTTTGGTCAATGCCGGTTTCGACGGCATTCCATTAAAAGCCGGAGAGCGTTATAATGTCTCTTTATTTGCGAGGAACCCGCAAGAGAAAGCCATAGCGCTTCTAATCCGTTTAATTGATGAGCATGGTAAGCTATTAGGTGAAGCTCGCATTCGGGCTATTAAAGGTAATTGGAGAAAGTATGAAGCGGCGATTTCAGTGAAAGCAGACGCGGCCAAAGCATCGCTGGAGATTATTCCACAAGAGGCGGGGGAAATAGCGCTTGACATGATTTCGCTATTTCCGGAGAAGACTTTTAAAGGGCGGAAAAATGGTTTGCGTGCAGACTTAGCGCAAACCATAGCTGATCTACATCCGCGGTTTGTTCGTTTTCCAGGCGGCTGTGTCGCACATGGAGATGGTTTGGGAAATATGTATCGTTGGCAAAATACAATTGGTCCGTTGGAAGCTCGGGTACCGCAACGAAATTTATGGAATTACCATCAAACGGCCGGGCTTGGTTACTTCGAATATTTCCAGTTTTGTGAAGATATTGGGGCTGAGCCAGTACCGGTAGTTCCGGCGGGTGTGCCTTGTCAAAACTCATCCACGGGCGGTGCCGGTCAGCAAGGCGGGGTACCGATGGCAGAGATGGAAGCCTATATACAGGAGGTGCTGGATTTGATTGAATATGCGAACGGAGATACGCATACAGTTTGGGGGAAAAAGCGCGCAGAGGCAGGCCACCCAAAACCATTCAATCTAAAATATATCGGTATCGGTAATGAAGATCTTATATCCGATATTTTTGAAGAACGTTTTACCATGATCTTTAACCGGGTACGCGAAAAACATCCTGAAATAACAGTGATCGGTACGGTTGGGCCAAGTTTTGAAGGTACTGATTATACGGAAGGTTGGCTGATTGCTAATAAACTTCAAGTACCTATGGTGGATGAACATTATTACCAGTCACCGGGTTGGTTTATTCATAATCAAGCATATTACGATAAGTATGATCGATCAAAGGCTAAGGTATATTTAGGTGAATACGCGGCTCATTTGCCAGGTAGGCCTAGTAACCTGGAAACGGCTCTCGCCGAGGCGATACATTTAACAAGCTTGGAGCGTAATGGGGATGTGGTTAGCATGGCTTCCTACGCACCTTTATTAGCTAAAGAAGATCATACGCAATGGAAGCCCGATCTTATTTATTTTAATAACACAGAAGTGAAACCTACGGTCGGTTACTTTGTACAGCAGATATATGGGCAACATGCCGGTGATATTTATCTGCCCACTCAAGTTCGCTTATCCAACACCGAAGAGGCTGTTAAAAAACGTTTGGCTATATCGGTCGTACGTGATACAAAATCCGGAGATGCCATTGTGAAAATAGTTAACCTTTTACCGGTTAGTACACGGGTGGCTTTGAATTTAGAACCGTTAGGCAACATCTCAACTGATGCCTTAAAAATCAGCTTAGCGGGGAATCCGGAAGATGAAGCGCTCAGACCAAAAAGTACGCCGATAGCTGTAACGAAGAACTTCAAAGATGAATTACCTGCCTACTCCTTTACGGTGCTCCGATTTAAGATAGTTGAGTAGTAGAGTAGGGAACTAGATGATTAGCCAATTAGCCAATTAGTTAATTAGCCAAATAGCCAATTATTCGTAAGTGTTTGCTTTTTTCGGCACTCATGAGCTCCCTAAGGTCGGTTAGCCAATTTGATAATGGAGCCTGCTTGCCGCATGTGGGTGCTTAGGGCCTACTGCTTATAGCTAATTGCTATTATAATCACGATATGAAACCCTTCCGTTCCACAAATGGAACGGAAGGGTAGATAACGATATATTTTAATAGCTCCGTTGTTCTTTTAAATCAATAGGTAACCGGTAAATCCTTTTTCCGGTTGCAGCATAGATGGCGTTGCACAAAGCAGGCGTAAAGGGCGGTACGGGAGGTTCACCAACGCCGGTTGGTTTAGCTTCGCTGTCCACAATATGGACATGAATCTGTTGAGGTGACTCGGGCATGCGTACAATTTGATAAGCATCAAAGTTGTTTTGTACGACGGCTCCATTTTCTACGGTGATTTCGCTTTTTAGGGCGATGCTCGTAGAGAATTGCGCACCCCCTTCAAATTGTGATTTAATTCGATCCGTATTGACTGCCGTACCGCAATCTACCGCATAATGCACATGAGGAATATTGATTTTGTTATCCGGACCTACTTTTACTTCCACTATACAAGCAACATAGGTCAGAAAACTTTTATGCGCTGCAAAACCCAGTCCCGAACCCGCAGGTAGTTTTTTACCCCAACCTGCTTCTTTGGCGACTCGTTCTATGACTTTTTTCATACGCGCAGTCTCCCAAGGATAGGTACTGATATCCTCTCCGTAATTACCATATTTTCCATTCACCATCTCCTCATCAAAGGTGATCGAACGATCGTCTCCCAGGAGAGATAGTGCCTGTTGAACGGGGTCTATTCCTCGCGCTTCAGCCAGTTCATCCAACATCGTAGCAATGGCAAAAACCTGTGGAATATTCCGTACCGAACGGAGCCATCCAATTCTTAAATGTGCTTTTGCATCATGGGTTTCCACCCTGACGGCAGGTACATTGTAAGGAAAGTCGCTTGCTCCTTGGCCCAATTCACCGTCGGCAGGTTGTAATACCGACGCATCAAAAGTAGCGCTAATGGAGGGGTAGGCTATATGATGGTTCCAGCCGCTTATTTGATTGTTCTGATCAATAGTGGCGGTAATTCGCTGCACACTCAGTGCATGAAAGAAATCGTGATGCAAATCGTCTTCACGCGTCCATTGCACTTTAATCGGGAAACCGGATTCTTTAGCTAACAAGGCCGCCTCTACGATAAAATCGGGTTTCGATTTCCTTCCAAAACCGCCACCCAATAGGGTTACATTGACTTTTACATTTTCCGCGGAAATTCCTAGAAATTGAGCGATGGCGTCTCTGGCTCCCTGTGGATGTTGTGTTGGGGCCCAAACTTCGCATTTTCCGTCTTTTACCACTGCTAAAGCATTAGGAGGTTCGATGGTTCCATGTGCTAAATACGGAGCTATATAGGTATGTTCAATGACTTTTTTAGCCTGTGCTTTTGCTTGATCAAAGTTACCGCGATTTCTTCTGAGCGTACCTTTTTTCAAAACCTCTTTACTCAGTTCCTCTAATTGTTGCGCGGAGTTGTAAGTAGCATGTTCTCCTAAATCCCAAGTTACGTCTAAAAGGTCCCGACCTTTAATAGCTGCCCAGGTATTCGCTGCAATTACGGCTACACCACTTAAGGGTTTTTCAATCGTAGGCGGAATATCCCCTCCTTTAATAGGGATAACTTTTAGTACGCCAGGCACAGCCAGTGCTTTTTTGTCGTCATATGATTTTACTTTACCACCTAGCACAGGACAGCGTTTAATCACCGCTATTTTCATATTATCGACAACGGCGTCGATGCCAAAAACGGCCGTACCACTAACGATTTCGTGTAGGTCTATGATGGGTGTTGCTTTACCGATCAACGTGAATTGCTGTCTTTCCTTTAGTTTAATGTCTTGTATGCGGGGAATAGGTAAGTTTTTAGCAGATTCTATTAATTCTCCAAAATCAATTGCTTTACCGGAGGCTTTGTGTACAACTTGATTTTTAGCGGTATCGCATTCCTCAATGGGGACTTGCCACAGCTTAACTGCCGCTTGAATTAGCAATAATTTGGCAACCGCACCGGCCTCGCGCATAGGTTTATAAAACATTCTCACAGAAAAGGAACCGTCGGTGTTCTGGCTTCCATATTTCTTTTCATCCCCCTCTGCTTGTACAATGCGAACTTTATGCCAATCGGCCCCTAGCTCGTCTGCTACAATAAGGGGAAGTGAGGTGCGTATACCTTGTCCCATTTCAGAACGATGGGCAATAATGATCACTTCTCCTTTAGATGTAATCTGTAGGTACACATTGGGAGCGAGGGAACTGATCTTTTCTCCTTTCTCATTGCAGCTGAAAAAACTAACGCCGAGGGCGAAACTGCCCGCAAGCATACCGCCTATTTTTAGAAAATCTCTTCTTGATGCTTTAAAGATTTGTGAACTTACGTTCTTCAGGTCTTTTTTATCGAATGTAGGTATGTTCATATTGTTGATTGCCTTGGTTGATAATAAAAACTATGCGCCGGCGATACTTAAAATAGCTGTTTTTATGCGATTATATGTACCACATCGACATAAGTTACCTTGCATTGCTTGTTCGATTTCCTGCTCCGAAGGGCGGGGATTACTTTTTAACAGCGCTACCGCATTCATGATCTGGCCAGTTTGACAATAACCGCATTGCGGTACAACATACTGCTCCCAAGCCTTTTGAACAGGGTGATCACCATGATCCGAAATTCCCTCGATGGTGGTGATTTTTCCCTTTCCAACTGCTGATATAGGGAAACTGCATGATCGAATAGCGGTGTCATCTAAATTGACCGTGCAGGCACCGCACAGTGCTTTGCCACATCCAAATTTTGTTCCCCGCATACCCAGTACATCTCTTAAAACCCATAAAAGCGGCATGTCGTCCATTACATCCACCTCGTAGGTTTTATCGTTTACCAGAATTGAATATTTTGCCATGTTGTTTATAAGTTGAGTGTTTACAATGTTGATAGCCGTCACCTTATCTTTCTTAAATGGATCAGTAGGAAGTTAAACGGTAATGGGCTTTTGTCTATCAATATGAACAAACTTAAAAAATAATCTCCGTATTTTATCGCACTTTTTACTAACTAATTGCGAAGTGTAATCGTCTCCAATGCCTGAATTGGATAAGATACAGTCAATGAATGGAATTATATAATTAGCACTGAATTTTAATGATGTCACAATTGTTTTGTATATCCAATCTGTTTTGAGTAAATTTATTTAACATCTTAAGATTCCTCATTATGGTTACTATCCGTCAATTCAGAGAATTAGCTTTATCACTTCCTGAAGTAATGGAACGAGCACACTTTGATAAAGCATCTTTTGTAGTTAATAAAAGGATTTTCGCTACACTTTCTGAATTCGAAAACAGCGCATGCGTTAAACTTTCGGAAATCGATCAATATGTTTTTTCCTCATTTAACAAATCCAGTATTTATCCAGTGCCAAATAAATGGGGTAAGCGGGGATGGACCTTTCTACTGCTTGATCACGTTGAAGAGGAGCTTTTCAAAGACGCGGTAATAACGGCCTATTGCAATATTGCACCTAAGAGGTTGGAGGAACGAGTGAAAAACAAAGAATAGGAAAAATAAAAGCTGCCGATCATTGATCGACAGCTTCATAAAATCAGGCTGCATGCTTCCTATATAACCAGGGAGCAACCGGCTTGTTCATGCGCCATAAGCCTCTTCTTTTTTGCTTTGCGTTTCTTTCAAGATCAGCAAATTCTTTTGAATGATCAAAGCTAAGATAGTGCCATGCAAGTCCTGCTTTCAGCAGTTCTTTATTTAAATTTTTTCCATTTGGTAGGATAACGATACCGACTTTACGACCATAACGATCCGCTTGTTTTATTTCGACTCTTATCACTTGCCGAAAGCAACGGTCGGCTGTAAACTGCCTCGCTATCATACCATAGTCTTGACGGCGTTCAGGGCAATCAATACCATATAAACGGATTTTCAGTTGTTGTTTATTTTCATCTAAAAGGGTAATGGTATCCCCGTCCGCAATCCGAATGACTTTGCCTGTCACCCATGTTTGACAAATGGCAATAGTAGTGAAGAAGAGGAAAAAGATACCGCTCGTTATATATTTCATCTTTCTGCGATACAATTCTTCCAGGTTATCTCACTCGATTTGCGGCGGCCTCATCTACGAACCAGTAAACCTCACCCTGAGCCGGCCTAATCAACTGCGATGGATACTGGCTTGGATTGGGTTCCCCGTGTAAGACTTCATAAAGTGCTTTTGCTTTACCTTTTCCGTAAGTAATAAAAGCAATAACTTTCGCTTGATTAATAAGAGGGGCTGTTAATGTAATGCGATACATCTGTTGCGGTTCCAAGTAGTAGGCCTCGACCCATTTTTTTTTCTCTTTTAAAACGGCCGTGTTCGGAAATAAAGAAGCCGTATGCCCATCTTCTCCCATGCCCAATAATATCAGGTCAAATTGTGGATTCGTACCAAAATGCGTTTGTAATAGTTGTTCATATTCCAATGCATAAACCTCCGGTGTAGTATTTGCCTTCCACATCGGGAAAATTTGATTTTTTGGAATGGGAACATGGTCTAACAGCGTTTCAAATGCCATTTTTGCATTGCTCTTGTCGTCGGTTAACGGTACCCACCGCTCATCTCCCCAGAAAACAAATACTTTCGTCCAATCGATTTGTTCTACATAGGGCTGTTCAGCAAGTAAGTGATAGAGCTGAATAGGAGAGCTCCCTCCCGTTAGCGCTACGGAAAACCGACCGCTCGACTCGATTGCATGTTGGGCGATTTGTACAAAATGCTCAGCCGCACTTTTGCTCAGTGTATCAATATCTTTGAAAACGTTAATCATCTTGAAATTTTTAGTGGTGTTCTTTCGGGTGGAGGTTTGTTGCCCATACATGCCCATCGCGGGCAATTAATGCCTCGGCATTTTCGGGTCCCCAAGTACCGGCCGCGTAATTTGGAAAATCAAGCGATTCTCTGGATTCCCAAGTGTCCAATATTGGCATAATTACATCCCATGCTTCTTCTACCTGATCGGATCGCATAAACAACGTTGTGTCCCCGCGCATAGCGTCCAAAAGCAAGGTTTCATAAGCTTCGGGTGTTTGGGTTGAGCAGGTGTCGTAGTCGAATATCATTTCTGCCGGGTTAAGGTTCATTTCTAATCCGGTCTTTTTAGCCATGAAACGCAGGCGGATATCCATCTGAGGTTGTATGTTAATTGTCAGTCGATTAGGCATAAGGCTATCCGATTGACTTTCAGGGAAAGTGGAGTGTGGAACGGGCCGGAATTGTATGGTGATGGAAGACGTTTTTTCTTGCATCCTTTTACCCGTTCGTAAATAAAATGGCACTCCTTGCCAACGCCAATTATCTAGGTAAAATTTAATGGCGACGTAAGTCTCTGTGTTAGATTTTGGAGACACCTCCGGCTCTTCCCGATACCCCGGAACTTTTTTTCCTTGTATCCACCCCGCATCGTATTGACCTCGAACGGCGTAACGATGTACATCCTCCGGTTTAATTCGTCTGACAGCTCTTAGCACATCTACTTTTCGATTTCTTATTTCTTCTGCTTGAAACGAAACCGGCGCTTCCATAGCCACCATACAAAGAATTTGGAGTAAGTGATTTTGGATCATATCACGTAAAGCACCGGAACCCTCATAATACCCCCCACGCTCTTCGACACCTACCTGTTCAGCTACCGTGATCTGTACGGAATCAATATAATTTCGATTCCACAGGGGTTCAAATAACGCATTCGCAAAGCGAAAAGCCAAAATATTCTGTACGGTTTCTTTACCAAGATAGTGATCAATTCGATAGATTTGTTCTTCCTGAAACGTACGTGTTAATAAATTATTTAACTCAATCGCGGTTTCTTTGTTATGACCAAATGGTTTCTCTATAATAATCCGATCGGAAACGGGTTCTGATGCCAGTTTGCTGTCATGTAGGTTGACGGTTACCGCTTCAATAAATTGAGGCGCTACCGACAAGTAAAATAGGCGGTTGGCTCGCATGCCCCACTCAGCATCAATTTTATCTAGCTTTTCGGCCAATACGGAATAATCACCGGTATTGTTGATATTTGATTTAAAATAGGAGACATTTTTTTTAAAGTTAGCCCATTGTGCTTCATCCGGTTTGCCTTTTCGTGAAAATTCGATCAGCCCTTCATGCAAATGATTATTATATTGTTCATCATCTAACTCGGTCCTTCCCAATCCGATAATGGCGAACTTTTCAGGCATCCAACCGTCTAAATATAAATTATAGAATGCGGGAATTAATTTTCTTTTAGCTAAATCGCCGGTTCCTCCAAAAATTACGATAATGGTAGGAGTTGCCTTTTTACCTGTTTTCATGTTCTTGTTCTTTTCTTTTTTGTTTTCTGTCGAACTAGTAATTATGGCAGATCTCTTTTAGATGGTTTAAAACATATAAAAAATGGATACTGCTATAATTAACCTCTTAGTCCCATTGTGTATGAAATGTACCTGGCTTGTCGGTGCGTTCGTAAAGATGAGCACCAAAGTAGTCGCGTTGCGCCTGAATCAGATTCGTCGGAAGCGTAGCGCTTCTGTAAGCATCGAAATAGGCTAAAGACGACATAAAAGCCGGAACCGGAATGCCTTTGTCAACTGCTTCCTTCACAATCGCTCGTAAATCAGCCTGTCTATCTACTAGTTTACGACCGATTTCTTGGTCTAACAAAATATTAGGTAGCGAAGCCGTACGTTTGTAAGCTTGACGAAAATCTTCTAGACACAGGGCCCTAATAATACAACCGCCGCGCCATATTTTGGCAACCTCTTCTAGGTTTAAACCATAATCATATGTTTTGGAGGCTACATGGAGTTGCGCCAGGCCTTGTGCATAAATGGTAATCATAGCAAAATAAAATGCATTCTTTACTTTTTCTTGCAGGGCCGACTTTTCATTGGCGTCAATAGAGCCAACCGTATAATCCCAGGTAAGTTGCTCGGCCGCCTGTATACGTTCTTCTTTATAAATGGATATGTCACGCATATTCACAGCCACGTCGATGGATGGGATGGGGACTTGTAGATCCATCGCATTTTGTGAGGTCCATTTTCCTGTACCTTTGGCGCGTGCACGATCGGAGATCAGATTAATCAATCGCTGGCCGGTTTCATCATCATATTTTTTCAAGACTTCACCTGTTATCTCAATTAAGAATGACTGAAGTTCGCCTTGATTCCATTCTTCGAAAGTCTGCTGGAGGGTTTCATCATCAAAAGCGTATCCTCTTTTTAGTAAATCGTACGTTTCGGCAATGAGCTGCATGATGCCGTATTCTATACCATTATGCACCATTTTAACATAATTACCTGCCGAACCATTGCCGAGATAAGCCACACAAGGTTCGCCATCTACTTTAGCGGCAATTGCTTCGAATATTGGGCGAAGACGCTCGTAGGCTTTTTTATCGCCACCCGGCATCATACTAGGACCGAAACGCGCACCTTTTTCGCCACCGGAAATTCCCATACCGAAGAAATGTATTTTTTTTTCTGCAAGGCTGGCAACCCGCCTGTCCGTATCCGGAAAATAGGTGTTTCCGCCATCGATGACGATGTCGCCTTCTTCGAGATAGGGAAGAAGCGTTTCAATCGCGGCGTCTACCGGATTGCCCGCAGGAACAAGTAGCATAATAGCACGCGGACGTTTAATGAGTTTAACAAATTCCTCAGGAGCGGTAGTGCCTTTTACACGCTGCCCTGTATCCGCTTCGCTTTCCAATGAATTGGCTTTTGCCGCATCTAAGTCTAACCCCGCCACGGCAAATTGATGGTCAGCCATATTGAGTAGTAGGTTTCTGCCCATAACACCTAGGCCTACAATGCCAAAATCGAATGATTCCATATAGTATAATTTTATTATTGAGTCTTCTGAATCTGTTTTTGTGCTAATCTATATTTTTAAACGTTGCAAACTGTTGTTCTAATGCAATTATTTTATCAAGGCGACGTTGGAAGCGTTCCTCTCCAATATACCGGGCCTTTAAAAAAGTTTCTACCAGTTCCCATATCAGTTGGGGCCCGATTACTCTTCCCCCTAGACAGAGCAGGTTCATATCATCATGTTCTACACCTTGGTGTGCAGAATAAGTCTCGGTTACAAGCGCCGCTCGCACCCCGGGAATTTTATTGGCAGCAACCGATACACCTACGCCGCTTCCGCAGATGGCAATACCTCTTGTTACCTCGCCCTTTGCCAAAGCGAGGCCCAACGGCTTAATAACATCCGGATAATCATCTGTGGCATTGTAACTAGTAGCACCATAATCGGTCACATCAAAACCTTTTTCACTTAGTTGTTTAAGCAGTTGCTGCTTCTGCTCGAAGCCCGCATGATCTGCAGCTAGACCTATTTTCATTTTCAAGTAATTTATTGTTAAGTCATTAATGAGTATACTTGTTTTGTTTCACTTATCGTTTCAAGCGATTGAGCCCTCCCTCAGCTAAATTCCAACTAATATTCAATAATTCTGTATTTTTTAAGCAATTTTTACGATTAAAAATTCAATGGCGCCGCGTCGAATGACTGAACGATGAGGCACACGATTGTATATGAGCGGTAAATTCTCTAAGTTTGTTAACAAGAGAACAAGGCTTTTAGCTTTAATTAGAATGACTTAAATAAATAATATGTCAATAAGTAAAGAATCAGAATTGGTTGGAATGATGAAAATAGGCAAGATCGTAGCAACGACATTGAAGGCAATGCAGACCTATGCTAAGCCTGGGATGACGACGAAGGAATTAGATGACTTTGGCGCTGAGATCTTGCAAACATACGGTGCAAGGTCAGCTCCTGCACTGAGCTATGGTTTCCCTGGGTGCACCTGTATTAGTGTCAACAACGAAGTCGCTCATGGTATCCCTTCTGCGGAACGCGTACTTCAGGAAGGGGATTTAGTGAACATTGATGTATCGGCTGAATTGAATGGGTTTTGGGCAGACAATGGAAGCTCTTTTATATTGGGAAAGGATATTCATAAAAAAATGCATTTGATACATACTTCCAAGCGTATTCTGCAAATGGCAATTAATCGTATTAGAGGTGGTGTCCGGATTGCTGATATTGGCGAAGTAATGGAGAGAGAGGCAAAGAAGGAGGGTTATAAAGTTATAAAGAATTTAGCTGGACATGGCATCGGGAAGAGCCTACACGAAGAACCGGATAATATCCTAAACTATAAAGATCGCTTTGATAGAAGAAGATTTAAGAAAAATTCCGTGGTAGCCATCGAAACTTTTATAGCTACTGATTCTACCCTCGCCGTTGAACAGCCGGACGGATGGACTTTAGTTGGCAATAAAGGTGGCTATGCCGTACAACATGAACATACCATTGTCGTTACAGATGGAAAACCATTGATTCTAACAGCCGAAAATGGTGTTTGGGATTAATCGCCTTATCCCACGTCTGAAATAAAAGATGTTATGAATGAAACTGTCTTAGCCCGCCTCGAATCTGCCCGTAAAGAACTTTTAGATTTAGGATTACGCAACCCGTTACTAAACTATCGGGTGTCGAAAAGTAGGGGTTTACATATTATTCACGAAAAAAGTACCGCTATATATGAAGTGTTAGTAAGGCAAGGAAAAGCCTTGAGCTTTATTGGCCTATCCGAAAAGGAAGCTCGAAATAATGGTTTGTCTCTACCGGCTGAATTACATGCGGAAGTACCGGAAAATGCCTACTTAGATACAAAACTGCAAACAGACGAACTGGTTAGTCGCTTACAAACTAAATTATTAAATACTTTTTATTACGCTCGTACCTGTATCGAGGAACAGGGTGTAAACACGCTTTATCTAGCACTCGGTATGCTTCATTGGACCGAAAGTAATCAATCCGATGAAGTTCGTCATGCTCCCTTGGTTTTAATACCCGTATCACTCGAGCGATCCAGTGCCCAAGAACGTTTTCGATTACGGTATTCAGGAGGTGAGGTTGGTGCAAATTTATCGTTACAGGCGAAAATGCTGTCTGATTTTCATGTTGTAATTCCGGATATGGGGGATATCGAAGACTTTGGTATGGATGCCTATTTCGATGTCGTTGAAAAATCTATTCGCAGTCAGGACAATTGGAAGATAGATCGAGACCATATTGAGCTTGGATTTTTCTCATTTGGGAAATTTATGATCTACCATGATCTCGACAGCGATCAATGGCCATCGGAAAATAAGCCCGCGAACCAACCGCTTTTACAGGCACTGTTTACGGATGGTTTTAAGGAGTCTGCGCCGACAGCCAATGAGGAACATGACTTGGATAAGTATCCGGAAGCGGCCAAGATTTTTCATGTGATGGATGCTGATAGCTCGCAATTGCTCGCCCTGCTTGCTGTTAATGAAGGAAAGAATATGATAATTCAGGGGCCTCCCGGAACCGGTAAATCGCAAACCATCACCAATATGATCGCTAATGCAATCGGACAGGGTAAGAAGGTCTTGTTTGTAGCGGAGAAGCTAGCAGCTTTGGAAGTGGTGAAGAGGAGATTGGATATGATCAATCTCGGTGATGCCTGTATTGAGTTGCATAGTCATAAAAGCAATAAAAAAGAGCTACATGAGGAGTTGCGGCGTACAATGGATTTAGGACGACCTGCTCTTGCCCACTTAGAGCGAGAGGTCAGCCTGCTCAGCGAATATAAAGATGAGCTCAACGCATACTGTCAAGCTATTAATACCTTTGTTGAAAAGAGTGAGTTGACGCCGCACAAAGTTATTGGGCATCTAATGGCTATACAGGATGCCATCGGTAACCTCAAGTTGCCGAAAATACCATTGGATGATTTGCAAAGTTGGGATGCGGAACGCATGCGAAAGGCCGAAGCCTTTGCTGAACGCGTTCAGGCAAGTTTGCGGGAGATTGGTATACCGGCGGAATTACTGTTTTGGGGCAGTGGCCTAGAGGTTTTGTTACCACATGAACATGACGAAATCCGCGCGTTGCTGCAGGGAAGTAAGAAAGCGAGTGAAGATCTCCTGTATCAAGGGCAGCGCTTAGGTGAAGATATGAAGGTCCTAAGGGCTCCAAAAATACGGATGACATCCGTTTGCTCATTGCCCTTTTTGATATTGCAGGTAAAGCGCCCCAATTGGACAATGTAGACGTATTATCAAAAAAATGGATCACCGAGCAGGAAGACATCCGCGAATTTATAGAGGCCGGCGAAAGGCTATCAGCAATTTATCGACAATATGAGTCGGTATTATTACCTGAAGCTTGGGAGCAAGAAGTTTTAGCGATCAGACAGTGTTTGATGAGCCATGGAAGGAAATGGTATCGCTTTTTGATCAGTGACTACAGAAAAAGTACGAAACAGCTTGCTGTCATCTGTCGGACAACACTTCCCGACGACATAAACACACGATTAAATTACGTCAATGCGATACTGGAAGTAAAACGCTTAAGAAAGAGTTTATTGGAATATCAGGACTTAGCAGAGAAGCTTTTTGGAACAACTTGGAAACGAGAGAAATCAGATTTCGTTACCATGACACGCATTGCTGCTTTTTTATCACAAGTACATCAAGACGTGTTAGAAGAAAAGTACCCTGCTTGTTTGCTTTCTTATTTAAATCGCTACAATGAACCGTCAGTTGCTCAAAATAACGTAAAGGTTCTAACAGATTTATTGGAACAGCAGCATAGAAAGTCGCGGGAAGTTTTGGAACGACTTGCCTATGATGACCAAAAAAAGTTTGAGAAGGGCTTATTGGCCGAAGATTTTTCCATTCAGTTGGATCTTTTAAATAGATGGAATAACAACTTCGTTGAGATCAACGATGCAATTGCGTGGAATAATTTAACACAACAAGCAGAAGAACTCGACTTGAAGCGGATTACGGTTGTTGCTCAATTTTGGCCGGAGGCAAAGGATCATCTTAAAACAGCACTACAAAAAACTTGGTACGAGTTGCTTATTGAACAGGTCATGTTCAATGAACCTGCCTTGCGAAAGTTTGAAAAAAACAGTCATGAAGAAACTTTATCGAAGTTCAAGAAGCTCGACTTGCTGAATCAACAATACCATAGGGCCTTGGTAGCCTTAAAACATTGGGAAGATATTCCAAGGCAGGAGGCCGGTGGGCAAGTAAATGTCTTACGAACCGAGTTCAATAAAAAGGCGCGGCATATGCCTATTAGGCGGCTTATGCAAGAAGCTGGACTGGCAATCCAAGCGATTAAACCCGTGTTCATGATGAGTCCGCTTTCGATTGCTAATTTTTTACCGCCGTCAAGTGTAGATTTTGATTTGGTAATTTTTGACGAGGCGAGCCAAGTGCGTCCTGTTGAAGCTATAGGAGCTATTCTGCGTGCAAAACAGTTAGTAGTAGTAGGAGACAGTAAGCAACTGCCACCGACAAGTTTCTTTGATACAATGAACAATGATTTGGAAGAAGAGGAGAATATTACGGCAGATGTGCAAAGTATATTGGGATTATGTGAAGGGCAGGGAGCATCCCAGTCGATGCTACGTTGGCACTATCGAAGTCGACATGAAGCACTTATCGGTTTGTCGAACCGAGAGTTCTACGAAAACAAATTAGTGGTTTTTCCGAGTCCCGGCTCAGCGTTTCATATGGGCCTAAAATATCATTATTTAGAGAATGCCTTATATGATCGAGGAAAAACCCGTACCAATCCGCTGGAGGCAGAAGCCGTGGCCGACGCGGTTATGTCGCATGCCGCAGAACATGCTCATCTTACTTTGGGCGTCGTTGCATTCAGTTCAACACAAATGCAGGCTATCCAGCTGGCTTTGGAAATTAGGAGGCGTAAGCAGCCTGAAATGGAAGGTTTTTTTAAAAGTCACTCCAACGAGCCCTTTTTTATAAAAAACCTTGAGAATGTTCAAGGAGATGAACGGGATGTGATTTTTATCAGTGTGGGTTATGGTCGCAGTGAAGATGACAAATTGTTGATGAATTTTGGACCGCTTAATAACGATGGGGGCGAACGGCGACTGAATGTGTTAATCACACGCGCCAAGATGAGATGTGAGGTGTTTACCAATATTACAGCGGAGGATATTGATTTAAATCGATCGAATAAAAGAGGAATCTACACGCTCAAGCGCTTTTTATACTTTGCGCAACATGGAGATTTCTTAGCAAAGGACGAGTCCGAACTTGTAGCAAAAACTCCTTTTGAAGACCTCGTAAAAAGCAGTTTGGAAGAAAAGGGATATCATGTAAGAAAAAACGTTGGTACAGCTGGCTTTTATCTGGATTTGGCGGTGATTGACTCAAAATATCCGGATCGTTATATTCTTGGAATTCAATGTGATGGCGAGAACTACGCGAAGGCAAGATCAGCACGCGATCGGGATCGCTTGCGGGAACAGGTATTAACCAATATGGGTTGGAACCTATACCGCGTGTGGAGCGTTAGCTGGTACAGAAATCCAGCTAGAGAATTGCAGGCTTTGCTGGAAGCTATTGAAGAAGCTCAAGGAAAGTCCCTGATGGAAGATGTTTCCGAAGCCACGTATAGAGAAGAGTTTACTGACCTAATGCGTGAAGAGCTGGTTGAACCGAGTTCCGCATCTTTTGAGCTCTACGAAATCGCAGAATTACCGAAGATGTCATCGAGTCTTAACCTACATCAGCATCCTCTTGAAGAGATTGTTGAATGGGTAGAATATATAGTGAAAATTGAAGGACCGATTCACTTTGAAGAGATGGCTAGACGTATTGTAAATGCCGTTGGCGTTTCAAAATTAGGAGCACGCATGCGAGACACTTTAACGATAGCTAGTCATTTAGCGGAAAAGAAAAGAACCATCCGGCGCGTAGGTGATTTTTTGTGGAGAGGCAAGCAAAATGAGCCGCCGGTAAGAGATCGGACTAATTTGCCTGCAACATCAAAAAAGATTCAATATATCGCACCCGAGGAGATAGCATTTGCTGTTTTGCAAATAATTGACCGTTCCATTGCTATTGTACCGGAAGCACTCTTCCCGCTTGTTAGCAGAGCGCTGGGCTTCGGTAGATTGACAGAAGAAGTACGAAATGAAGTTGCGCGTGCAATCGAGCTACTTGTTGAGCAAGGAAAAGTAAAAAGCGAAGGCGATCTATTGAAGCTGATCTCCTAAAAATACTTGTTAAGTTTTCGGTTGTGCCTATGTTGTCGATTGAGCTATTTTTGATCTATTAAATACAGTATTATGCAATTAACAATAGATCTAATGTATGAAGCTGCCGTAAACAAAGATTCCTCTTTTGAAGGGATCTTTTTCACGGCCGTAAAGACGACCGGTATTTTTTGTCGCCCCACTTGTACTGCACGGAAACCAAAGAAAGAAAACGTTGAATTTTTTAAAACCGCAAAAGAGGCCATAATGAAGGGGTATCGGCCTTGCAAAGTGTGTCATCCCTTAGAAAAATATAATATGACACCTGATGGCATAAGGAATATCCTGAATCAACTTGCTGAAAATCCCACTAGGAAATTCAGAGACAGTGATTTGCTGCAAATGGGTGTTGAACCCAGTACGATGAGACGCTGGTTTTTAAAAAACCATGGTATGACTTTTCAGGCATATCAAAGAATGTTTCGCATCAACCATGCTTTCAAGCGTATTCAAAGAGGTGAATCTATTACAGCAACGGCCTTTGATGTGGGATACGAATCGTTGAGCGGGTTTGGAGATTCATTTAAATCAATTTTCGGGGTATCTCCCAAGCACTCAAAGGAGCAACGAGTAATTGATTTGAAACGTCTGGAAACACCACTCGGAACCATGGTTGCCTGTGCTGTTACGGAGGGAATTTGCTTGTTGGAGTTTACGGATAGAAAGATGCTTGAAACGGAATTTAAAGCACTTTCTAAAAGGCTAAATGCAACTATCATGCAAGGTGATAACTTGCATATCAGACAGTTGGAAATTGAATTGGCCGAATATTTTGCCGGCCAGCGAAAACAGTTTACGGTCCCGCTTTTTACACCAGGCACAAATTTTCAAAATCTAGTTTGGAACACCCTTCAACGTATACCCTATGGTCAAACCATCTCTTATAAGGAGCAGGCGCAAATGATGGAAAAGGAAGCTTCTATTAGAGCTGTTGCAAACGCAAATGGTATGAATAGGGTATCCATCTTGATTCCCTGCCATCGGGTGATCGGATCAGATGGACAGCTAACGGGCTATGGAGGTGGCATCTGGCGAAAAAGAGCTTTACTCGAACTGGAAAATGAATTAGCTGCCAGCTGAATCGATCGAGTTGGGTAAAAGTGCGAGAATAGCTACTTCTCGTTCTTTTCCCCGTAATCGTATGCTACCCAACAGTTTGCTGCTGTATTCCTTGGCGCTGTTCAACAGAGATAGTAAATCGGCACTGATGATTACTTCTTCCTTAAATTCTCCGCACTTCCCCAATATACGAGAAGTCGTGTTCAACACGTCACCTGAGTAGGTGATATCTCTTTTAACAACACCTATTTCACCCGCGATGACATTACCCGAATGAATACCCGCTTTAAAGGTTGGCACCAAACCATACGATTGTTCGTACTTATCTTTCTTATCTTCAATAGTCATCTTTATATCGAAAAAGCAACGAAGGCAGTGAGACTTTTCCAAGCCATCCTTGTAGCTCCATGCTACTACTACTTCATCTCCAACATATTGATAGATATTTCCCTTGTTTTCAAGAATTGGGTTGGTAATATCAGCAAAAAAATCTTTAAGAAGCGAATGGTACCGTTCGTTACCTAACCGCTCTGCTATGGTGGTGGATGCATTTAAATCCAGAAACATAAAAATGCGCTTTTCAGCCTTGGGCGTATTGTATTTGCCTGTCAAAATATGGAGAAATGTTTCATGTCCGAATTTACTGCTCACCTGTAGAAGAAACTGGGTGAGCGCGACAATGAAGGCCCAAACCAAGCCATTCTTTAGTGGATAACTATCTGTCATGAACGAAACAACCGCCTGTCGGGTGGCGGGATCGGATAGTGGCCTTTTCAATTGATAGGGTACGATTGTTAGACCCATAACAAGTGTAATGATACCGACGATAAGCACAAAACATATAATCACAATTAAAATGGTATAACCATAAGGTTTATCTCTGAACTTTTCGTTGATGTAAAAAACGAGTATACTGCCACCCAATAGCGCACCAATGAGACCCGCTCCTATATTCCTAAGTACGGAAATAAAGAAGGAATAATTGGCCGTCGTACCTAGCGATACTTGGGTATGCAACACTAAATGATCATATATAGCTATTATAAAGCCAATGAACATCCATATAATAATGATGAGTCCTAATTGTCTCAGTTTTAGAAATGTTCCCCTTTTCATTCGTTCTGTTGTGTGTGTCGTTGTTCCAAGATCTGTGTATTAGCTAAATGCATGAGCATTTAGTCGAAAATAAGACATTTTTAGCTTTTGTTTGCTTCAAAAAACAGAGAAAAGAAAGAGGTTGGGTTTTATTCATAATCGAGCAGCGAAATTCAGTATTTCACTCAGCGATTTTACTGTCCATTGATAAAGGTGAAGGTCATTCAACTCCAGTTCTTTTGTTAGGTAGTCTTCTGTAACGATGTAGCGATCGCCCAAAGGAATGTAAGGAACGTTGCCAATATTGTTGTTTTGGATCTCGATATTCAGAAGAATGCTTAAAGTTTGTAAATTGTTACACATATGTTTTAGTTCTGTAGGCTAAGTTGTTCACAAGTTACATAATGTGTCTTAATATTTACTTCGCACATCTTTACAATAAAGATACATAGTTGCCTCACCGCAAGTGTGTTAATGAATTGGATCGAGATTCGCGTTCTTCTTTTTACAAGACGCTAGGTTTATGAGAACAATTGCGCTGCGTTCTCTTTTTTTTTCACGATTTTTGTATAATAAGTGAACATTTTTATGCTGACAATGCCCGTTAATGTCTTGTCAATCGTATATAAAAATGATTTCTCTCAATCCCGAATAGATTTCCCGACGATCGCATCACATGTGCCGATAAAGCAGCGAACTACTATTTTAATCGAATATTCTTATGGATGTTGGGGAATGGTCCAATTTTCTCTAAGTTTGTTCGATAGGATAACTGACAATCCCATTTGTCCGTATCCAATTAAATTGTTCGAAAGTGAAGCATGTATTATTAATTGACGACGAGGAAAAGCTCCGCCAGCTTACGGCTCGCATTATTGCGTTGGAAGGTTTTGAAGTTGTACAAGCAGATAGTTTAAAAAGCGCTCGAAAAAAACTCATAAGTGAAGAGTTTGATGTAGTGATTTGCGATGTCAAATTGCCGGATGGTAATGGGGTGGAGTTTATAGAAAGTATCAAAGAAAAGCAGCCCTTTGCTGAAATTATTTTATTAACAGCCTATGGGAATATTGCGGACGGTGTACAATCTATAAAAAATGGTGCATTTGATTATATCACTAAGGGAGATGATAACAATAAGATTATACCCCTGTTACATCGTGCATTTGAAAAAGCTCAGCTTGCAAAAAGAGTACAGCAGCTGGAAAAGCAGGTCGCAAAGAAATATAATTTTGATAGTATTATTGGGAGATCGCCTGCCATTATAGATGCTATTAATTGGGGTAAAAAAGTAGCTCAGGGAGATACAACTGTTTTGCTATTAGGCGAGACAGGAACAGGCAAGGAAGTGTTTGCACAAGCAATCCATCAAGCCAGTAATCGAAATAAGAGAAACTTCGTGGCTCTAAACTGTGCTGCTTTTGGAAGAGAATTGTTAGAAAGCGAACTTTTTGGTCATAAAGCGGGTTCGTTTACAGGTGCATTGAAAGATGAAAAGGGATTATTTGAGGAAGCAAACGGCGGGACGTTATTTTTAGATGAAATAGGAGAGATGGCTGTTGACTTACAGGCTAAATTGTTAAGAGTTTTAGAAATGGGAGAATTTTTAAAAATTGGAGAAACAAAGCCGACAAAAGTAGACGTCCGTATTGTTGCCGCTACGAATAGACAGTTGGAAGACGAGATTGAAAAAGGGACTTTCAGAAGTGATCTTTATTATCGACTTTCGGTATTTACTATTTTTTTACCGCCACTCAGAGAAAGGAAGCAGGATATCGCTTTGCTTGCCAATAATTTTGCTGAAGTTTTTGCCCTGAAAACGAATAAACGAATCGTCAAATTAAGCCACACTTACCTGCAGGCTTTGGAACATTATCCATGGAAAGGAAATATTCGGGAACTAAAAAATGTTATCGAACGCAGCGTCATCCTGGATGAAAGCGGGGTATTGAATGTTGATAGCTTACCGTACGAAGTTCGTCATCCCGAATTGCAGCATACAACGGTATCTTCGAATTTTTCGCTTGAAAGCATGGAGAAGCTGCATATTCAAAAAGTATTGGCTTTTACACACGGAAATAAAGCGGAAGCTGCTCGTTTACTCGATATTGGTATTGCGACATTATACAGAAAGATTGAACAATACAAGATCTAACAGGCCTTATGCTTGTTTTAGTGGGATAACCATATTCCAAGATTTTTCCAAGTCGTAAGATCTGCTGCCGGCACCGGTTGCAGCAAATAGATGTTTGGATAGTGCATGGATGCCGCCGCCTTCCTCCCCGCAAATATGTCCAAAACGACCTTTAGTAAAGGATCGTCTGGATAGTACGTTCCTCATTTATTCCAACAAATAAAATGTGATAAGAGTCTGAATATAATTCAGGGTTCTAATAGCATTTAAAACTAAGCATAAATTATTACTTTTTGAAAATAAAGTAAACGGCTAGTACAAGAAATACAAAACCGATAAAATGATTGCCGGTAAAATGGATATTCTTGAATGCAATAACGGAGAATAACATGAATATGACCAAGGTGATCACCTCTTGTAATACTTTTAGTTGTACCAAAGAGAACGGACCTCCATTTTGTTCAAAACCGATCCGATTAGCCGGTACTTGAAAGCAGTACTCGAAAAACGCTAAACCCCAGCTGACTAAATGATAAGCCACCATGCCGTGTTGCCTTCCGACTTGGCGAAAAATTTTAGATGACCATACCAGGCAACATTCATAAAGGCGTTTGAAAGCACAAGCAAGCCAATTGTAGTAAATACTTTCATATATTGTTTATTATATGCTAGAAAAATACGCATATTTACTCGTATTTGTTGTTCCAATTTTTTAATTGATCATTTCTTAAATGACTGAAAGACTTGATTATATCAGTGAGCGGATAGAAGTGTCGGAAAAATTCCAACCTGTTTTTAGCCATTTTTACTATGCCGCTAACATAGGCAGCGAATCCCTTACAAAAACACTGTTACCCAATTATCAGACAGTGCTTGTCTTTTGTTTTGGCGGAGAAGTATCGTTATCGGTGGGTGAAGCCATTGCACGCTTTATAAATACTTGTCTTGTCTTAGGCCCCATAAAAAGAGCCTTTGATTATACCTTGGCTCCGGGCACTGAACTATTGGTCATAAATTTCAAAGGCGATGCTTTTTATCGTTTTTTTGGAAGAGCACTAATCGATCATTTTTTTATGCATCCGGATGATTTATTAACGGATAGTTGCTTCGCGGAACTGACGTTGAAACTCCAGGCAAAATCCAATGAGGAACGGATCCGGTACTTACTGGCGTTTTGTGAACCCTATCTTCGTATAAATGACCAGGATGTTGCCCACATGTTGACTTTTCACGAAACACATACCTGGCTCAATCCTATTCAAGAGATAGCTAGAGAAACCAGGCAAACTGAGCGGAACTTGCAGTTAAAACATAAGAAAATCTTAGGCTATAGCGCCAAAGAGTTGAATCGTTATTATCGTTTTCTTAAAGCGATTCAATGGCTGGAACAACAACTAAAAAGGAAGGGAAAAATTAACTGGTTTGAACTGATAGAACACTGTTCTTACTACGATCAGAGCCAGTTAATACGCGATTTTAAACACTTCACGCAATTGACTCCGAAGCAATACCTGTCTCTTCAGCATCAACTATGTAACCCCAATTCAGTTGATTAAATTGATGGCTTAATCATGGAATCAGGATGCCAGTACGAAAGGAGAAAAGATGATATAAATCAATACCATCAGGATGAGTAAGACAACGTTTACAATGTGCCGGTTTTTCCATGGAACGACGAGGCTATGGGAGAGGTTGATTGAAATCGCTTTCGTGTTTTTTGATGGATAACAGAAGCTGATAGCGATCATGATGAAGACTGTAAGTAAGAAGAGGATGGCTAGAATGTGTAGGTAATGTATCGTCAATACGAGGATATATTCGCATATAAAGTAAGCAACCATAAAAAAGAGCAAGCCGATTTTTGCAGCGATGGGTGGGACCTTTTGGTTTATAAAGCCAACAACAATAATGGTGAAAATAGGCATGCTGAAAAGTCCCGCTACTCGCTGTAAATAGGTATAGAATCCGCTGTCAACAAAGAGAATAAAGGGAGCGGTTATCATCGCGATCATCGATAATAGCAATTCAAAACGTTTGGCAGTTCTTACTAATTGAGTTTCTGTTGGTGTTTTATGTTTTTTTTCTAAATAGGGTAAATAGAGATTCATAACAAAAAGCGTGCTGCTTCCATGTAATCCTGCATTATAGGTAGTTATCGCTGCACCGAAAACAAGTGCTGTCGTAATGCCCAATAGTGTATTAGGAAGCGTATCTGCTGCTACCTGGGGGAAAATTGATGCGGTATTTTCAACGCCTGCATATAAATGCACGGCTATTAAGCCAGGCAGATTAATTAAAAGAGGCATAAATAATTTGCTCAATGCAGCGAGTGCCATTCCTTTTTGAGCTTCTTTTAAATTTTTAGCAGCAAAGGTTTGTTGGACAATGTATTGCTCGATTCCCCAATAATAAAGATTGACCAATAACATTCCTGTAAAGATTGTGCTGAAAGGAACGGCATCTTGAGCCGTGCCGATAGCATTTAAATGGCTCGTGTGTTTGCTTAAAAGAAGCGTTAAACCAAGTGCGAGGTCGCCCTTGCCTAAATAACGAAGTCCATAGAAAGGTAGTACAATAGCAAGCAACAACAAGCCTATGCCTAAAAGCGTGTCCGATATGGTGATGGCTCGTAATCCTCCTAAAATAGTGTAAGCACTTCCTATTAAACCCAAAAGCCATACCAAAAGCCATATAGATTGCCAATAACTGATTCCCCATAAGCTTGGGAGATGAAACATCCCTGTTAATGCCACCGCACCACCATATAATACCGGTGGTAGCAAATTTACCGTATAGCTCAAAAGAAAGATAATGGAAACAAGTCGCTTCGTATCCTCGTCATAACGCTTTGCTAGAAAATCCGGCGTCGTAATCATTCCTCCTTTAAAATAGATGGGAAGAAAGTACTCAGATACCAGGAGCATGGCAACTACAGAGGTAATACCCCATGCCATAACAGATAGGTTATTTAGGTATACCGACTCATTCTCGCCGATAAATTGATTCGCGCTAAGATTGGTGAGAATCAATGAACTTGCAACGATCAAATAACCATTGTTTTTTCCTGCAAGTAAGAGTCCTTTTACAGTCCGTAAATTAGTTGATTTCGTTTTATACCATGAAATAAAAGCAATCAATAAGGTGCATAGTCCAAAGCTGACAAAGGCCTCCATTATTTACAATGACTTTCTTTGATATAATTCCGTTTCAATAACAAGTTGAATCTGTTCACGATCTTTAGCATAAGTAGCAGCAAGTTCGCCCATTTTCTTAAAATCCGTTGAAAATGTTGTGATACCTCCTGCCAAGATCTCCTTAATCACATCGTCATTATGTGCCAACACCCCCAAGTCTTTCCCCAGTTCCCATTTCTTGTCCATTACGTCTTTAAGGATCGCGTACAGTTCAGGATTATGGATCGTAAAATATACTTTATTTTTCTGTATCGTACCCGGTTTATAGCTGGTTTCGACTTTACCCTTGATTCCGGTCTCCTTTAAGAATTTTTTAAAAGACTTCAAAATATCCTGCGGTTCGGCGGTGTCCTTTCTAAAGAAGAAAATAACCTCCTCATAAGTCGATAACTTGCTTTCCAGTTGTTTAAATATGCGATAAGAGGTGTGTTGAAACTCTTGTACGATATAAGAATAGTCTTTTCCCAGCGAAATAAGGCGGTCGATGATCAGCAATTTAAAGGGAGGAATACTCAACAAAAGCTCTTTAATCCGTTCAGACGGAATAGGGGCAATGATGTATAAGCCGTAATGCCCAACAATGCGATGAAAAATGGCTTCAAACACATCCGGATTGTTATGGTGAAAATAAAGATCAACTTGGGCATCATCGCCCAGATTGATCTTTAAATGTTGGTATAAAGTTTCTTGAAAGGTGTCAAAAGCGTACATCAATAAGGCGATCTTCTGCTTTTGTTTGGTGTTTTTACTGATTACAAAATAACCCTTCCGGTTCTTCGAGGCAATGACACCTCGCTCAATCAGTTCTTTATAAGCTTTCACAATTGTCTCACGCGCGTAGCCCAGCTCTTTTACCATTGTATTAACAGAAGGTAATGGATCGTTTGCATATAGACATTCGTCATCAATAGCATCCAAAACACCTTGAATGAGTTTTTCATGCTTCGAAAGCGATTGAATTTTTTCTAATGAATGTATTTTTTCAAAAATAGGTGACCGATTGGAAGGCATATTTTGTATCATTTAGTATTTACTTAGCACTGATTTTGTAAAGATAAGCACCTTCTTTTTCAAATGCGATGTCCATCTGCTTGTTTAGTTTCATTTCTTGGCCACTTAATACCTCTTTAAATACGTAGGTCTTATTGGGGTTTAAACCAACCCGCTCCGTGTCGAGATGAATAGTTGTAGCCTCGGTGTCGAAGTTAAATACGGCAAGGTAGGTACCGGCCTGATCAGAGCGGATAAATAGGGGATTGGTTTTTGTCCCAGTGTTCCCTTCTACCGGACGAAAGGCTTTCCCGGATTGTATGATTGATTTAATTTCAGCACTTTGGAGCCATTTTATGATCCGTTGTTGCCAATGCGCAGGCTTTGAATAATCATCACCTAAAATAACCGAACCTGTAATCAAACCAGCGATTAGGCGTGCACGATTAGCCCCTTCGCTCTCCTGTTCGAAAACTAAATGATCTGCATCGATATAATCGTATTGATAAGTCTGCCACCAGCCATAATTGACGCTGTTTAACGTGTATTCCGTATCTTTAATACTTTTCCAAGCATCGCAGGCTATGCGTCTCATATGCGCATAGCGCGCTGTTGCTAAAGAAGGGGAGATGGCTGCATATACCAACATGCTGTTAGCTAGATGGTTTGATAGACATTCCATTCCAACTCGATATGCCTGCATACCGGTGCTTATTGTGCTATCGAAAAAACCACTGGACTCAGCTGCGGCATGTGCGAGGAAGTCGATTTTTATCATCTTAAATCCGCACTCCTTAAGTTTGTTAATAACATAAGCGATTCGGGCTTGTGTGCCGGGATGGGTGGGATCAAGTGCTCTGCCGCCATCGAGGTCGTGGTAACCTTTAGTGGTTTTCGTCCACATGTCTGAAAATTTATAGTTACCCCCCTCCGCTACCCTGTTAGAATCTCCTCTAAAGCCCCAGTCGGTGAATGGTGCCCAATAAACCCCGGGCTCCAGCGCTCTTTTTTTGCAATAAGCAACGAATTCCTTTAATTGGGAAAAATCACCGGAGAATCCACCCTCCACCATATTATCCCAAAAAGAGTCGAGATCGATAAAGGCGGTTTGATCATTATTTCTAAAGAATGGAATTTTTTTGTCAAAAAAATCAACTACACGGGTCGCCTGTTCGTAGCTGAGATGTTCCTTGATAACGCCCCAGCTATTCCAACCAACGGGTGTAGCTTTGGCCCAAGGTTTAATATAGGGCGCTTCAACCGATCGACCTGCTTTTGCGTAAATTTCCAGGCCATCTCGCCAATCCGAAAAATAACCAACGAAAATTTTCGGCGATTGTATCGTTTTGCCACTGATTGCTCCGTGCGCCATGGAATCTCTGGTCACCTTTACGTCGCTGTAACCAGCACATATTTCGAGTTCATGAATAGAGGCTTTTTGACCGGCAGTTTTCACGCCGGTTTTCCAGTTCATATGGTTTAAGGATCCAACAACCAATCCGTGACGAGATTGATTATCAAACACAACGCCTATTTCTGCACTTGTTTGTGCATTCAAGCTGATAGGTTTTGCGTCGTAAGAGATAAATGTATCGTTATCAAAAGGTACGAATAGCGTTCTAACATCTTCACCGTGTAGGAGCTGTGCATGCTTGCTATATAAGGGTATGAGCTGGTTGGAAGTCAATAATTGTTGGTCCATTATTTCCAATTGCGTCAAAATAAATTCCCGGTTTGGATAGCAGTAGAAATAATGGTTGACCGTTGGTTGCCCCGGTGCTTTTGCGGTAAGTTTAATCTGAACACCTTTCCCCAATTCGTCTTTTATTTGCTGTT
This sequence comes from Olivibacter sp. 47, assembly GCF_030372825.1. NCBI lineage: Bacteria > Pseudomonadati > Bacteroidota > Sphingobacteriia > Sphingobacteriales > Sphingobacteriaceae > Olivibacter > Olivibacter sp. 47. The sequence goes on along the minus strand of NZ_JAUCNR010000001.1, from coordinate 286,824 downwards.
GTTGTATTTCGTAGTTACTGTAATCGGTGTTAGTGTATTTCTTCTGGTTGGCTAGAAAAGAAATTCCAGCTTCGTTTATAATAGCTGTGCTCTTATATTTTATGGAGAATGACCCCGATTTTCTATGAATAATCAGTTCATTCTCTCCGCCAAACGGGACAACGTAATCTGCTGTGGTTTGAGCCACCACATTTGTTGTCGTAAAAAAGAATGATAAAGCAGCGAAGCTGAAGCTATATAAATACTTTATGATTTGCATATGGTCTGTTTGCTATATTAATACCCTGAATTTTGGTCGCTTTCTGATAAATCCGGATTTTGTCGAAGTTCATCTAAAGGTATTGGCCAAACAAGGCGAAAATCCGGTATGGTCACCGGTTCGCTGATTCTGTTTCCTTTATACATACCCGAAACCCAACGATTTCTTTCCTGTACGTATTGCTTTAGCAATCCGGTGCGTAATAAATCGAATTTGCGCCAGCCTTCAAAACAGAGTTCGCGCATCCGCTCATCCATCAGGTTTTTCATAAACTCTTCTTCGCCCATCATGCCCCATCTTTTGTCTGTCGGAAGGTTACCTCCGAAAGCTCTTTTACGGACGACGTTATTGATTAGTTCTATAGCTTCTCCTTGTCTGCCTATCTTGTATAAGCATTCAGCATAACATAACGCAACATCGCTAAAGCGAACGAATGGGACATTCTTGCCGCTATAGTAGGAGCTGAGGCCTTGCTCTACCGTGCGTGTGTCTTCATATTTTTTTACATGGGGATCAAGCTCATCGCCCCAAACATAGCCCGTTAATGATGGTTTTTTGCCATCCCAGGTAAAATCATATCGTATACTCTCGGCTCGTCTCACATCGCCTTCTTCCCATACACCTCCTTCCGATCGTAGCTTATAACAGTATTCACTTGGCATGGTTCCATCAAAGCCTGCAAATAAAGCGGTTGCCTCTACGGCCGTCATACTCGCTACCGGTCTTGAACCCATATCCCATTGTATGCTATTCATATCGCCGCTCACATTACTGAATTGGAAAGCATACACCATTTCTCTTTTATAATCGGTCGAATTCTGCTGATGGGCATCATAAATCGTACTATAATTGATTGCTCCTGTACCACCAAAGTAGGGATTGTTATAGACTTTTTCAAATTGTTCTGCGGCTTTTGTATAGTCTCTGAAACCGGAGGATTCCGGCGCATAAAGGTAAACTTTGCCGAGTATCGCTTGTGCTATGGCACGTGTAGCTCTTCTTAAATCGGTATAATTAGGATCCGCCGGATCAGGCAAATACTGAATGGCCTTTTGTAAATCGCTTTCTATGGACTTATAAACTAAATCAATTGATTGTCGTTTTCCGCCCATATCTGTTCCGGTGAGGGGGATAGCACCAAACATCTGTACGAGCTCGAAATTATTGACAGCTCGTAAAAAACAGGCTTCACCTAAACGGAGATTGAAAGCGTTATCTTGACTACTTTCATTCGGGCTTAAGGCGGATATCGCGCTAGACGCACGCGCTACGATACGGAATCGACTTTTCCATACATCGAGTATACCACCATTGGTACTGTTCATACCATCAAGGTAAGTTTCTAATCCTTTGCGAAAATTATTATCCCGCCATTGTATGCCTCCCATGTTGGCTTCATCAGTGCCTGCATATAGTTCGATCCGATTTTTGTGCGAGTCGCGCCAATCCTTGTAAAGCCCCAGGATATAGCCGTTTAAATTCTCAATATTATCAAAAATGGCATCATCCTGAATTTTGGATTCAGGTTTTACATCCAAAAATTTGTTGCAAGAGCTAAGAGGCAAAGACAGCGTTGCCAGTAATATACCGGTATATAATAAGTGCTTTTTCATAATGAGTTGTATTTAGATTTAAGTGGTCTAAGCATTAGAATGATAGATTAACGCCCAAAGTAAAACTGCGTGTTAATGGATAGCCTTCACCTGCTTCGGGATCGTACCCCTTGTATGGGGTGATGAGCAGGAGGTTGTTTCCAGAGGCATAAATACTCAGATTGCTTAGAGGACCTATTGATTTACCAGGAAAATTATATGTTAGGTTCAATGCCGCTAAACGTATAAAAGAGGCATCTAACATCGCCCAATCGGTAGAGCCGTATCCAAATCGATTAAATTTGTTTCCGCGATAGGCTCTAGGGACATCCGTATCCGTATTTTCAGGGGTCCAACGATTAAGTTGATCGATACTTGCAGGGGTAAAGCTGGCAGAACCGTCCATTAACGCATCCCATTGCCCATTAAACTTTTTTGCCCGTAAGAATAGGTGAATACCGCGTTGAGGGACAGGTTTTATAAGCAATGTTGGTGTTGAAGCCACCATAAAATTTAGGATCTGCTTTGCCGACGATTGCCATATCATTTTCGGCTGTGATTTTTCCGTCGCCGTCTAGGTCAGCTGGCAGAATATCTCCCGGCCGTACAATGTAACCGTTATAAAAGGTCATACCGTTAATGCGGTCCATATCCATTTGTTGAGCGATTTTTTCGGCCTTAAATGTATAGAAGGTGTTAAGCGACTGCCCAACAAATAAATTACCGTCTCGTGCCATAATGTTACCGCCGTTCCATAATACGTTGACACCATTGACCAACTTTTTAACGGTATTTTTATCGTGTGCAATATTACCTGAGATACGCCACTGAAAATCTTTGGAGTTGATAACTAAGGCATTAAAACTGAATTCCAAACCTTTGTTAGCTAGCTCTCCTACATTAGCAATTTGATAATCGTAACCGAACGACGGCCAAAGGGCCATACGCATTAGCAGATCCGTATTCCGCATATAAAACACATCACCGGTGAAGGATAGCCTATTGTTTAAAATGCTCAGGTCGAAACCTGCATTGTATTGTTTTTGTTTTTCCCATCTTAAGGCTGGATTACCGAATCGGTTATCTTCCGGAGTGAATCCGACAACGCCGTTCGAATAAGCAGGTTGGTAGATGGTCATATAAGTGTAGTTTGGTATATTTTGGTTTCCCAGCAAGCCAAAACCCGCTCGCAATTTCAATTGATCCAACCAGCTTGCATTTTTTAGAAAGCTTTCTTCTCGCATATTCCAACCGAGCGATAGGGAAGGAAAGGTGCCCCATTTGTTTCCATCTCCAAATCGCGAACTTCCATCGCGGCGCACTGTTGCAGTTAACAAGTATTTGCCATCATATGAGTAATTGATCCGAGCGATAATGGAAGCCAGGGTGTTGGTTACATAATCGGAGTTGATAGTATTACGTTCGCGGTCGCTGGCCAATCCCATACCTTTATAACCCAATATGTCAGTAGGGTAGTTATAACCGGTCATATCAATGGCATTGGTTCGCGTTTTTGACATACTTGTGCTAATTAATCCAAAAAGACGGTTCTTGCCAAAGGACTTATCGTAGCTGATCGAATTATCCCATTGCCAGTACTCCGTAACTCCACGCCATTGCCAACCCCTTCCATTGTAATTGTCGCGCATGGATTGACCGATATTGCTCGGAATATAACTGTTATCTTGTTTATTATAAATATCTGCGGATAAGGATGTGCGTACATTGAGCCCTTCCACGGGCTTGGCCTCTAAAAAATTGGTTGTTAAAATCCGGCTATGTATTTCCTCACTAAGCAAATCTTTCGTTAATATAGGATTGTAATTTCCCATCTGTGATACGCCTTGGAAAGCCATATACAACCGATCGGTATCAATCGTTTGCATAGGATTGGCCATTAAGGCGGTGGAATAAGCGTTTGCATCCAAGCGATTTTTATCTCCGCGCGAAATACTCGTATTGGTACCCACCTTTAACCACGACTTGATTTGTCGCTCATAATTGAAACGGCCACTAATCCGTTTGTAACGAGATACATCAAGCACACCCTTATTATCCGAATATGAAAATCCCAAAAAGTAGTTCGATTTATTATCGCCACCGGAAAAATTTAATGAGTGGTTCTGTTCCAGGCCGGTTCGTGTAATAGCATCGAGCCAATCACTGGTGATGTTGTTCTGGCCATTGTATAATTCTTCCGGAGAAAAGATTGCGCCTGCTATATCTGTTTTTGTTAAGAAATTATCAATATAAGCTTGGCGATCAGCATTCGGATTTTCATCCATATAGGCATTTGCGTAAGCGTCTATACGTAGATCATACATTTGACGGGCATCCAATAATTTGATGCGATTCTGATAGTTGCTTATGGTAGCAAAACCGCTGTAACTAACTTTTCCTTCCCCTTGCTGCCCCCTTTTTGTAGTTATGACAATGACACCATTTGATGCCTTTGATCCGTATAAAGCGGTAGACGAGGCATCTTTTAAAACTTCTATGGACGCAATGTCATCCGGATTGATCATTCGAATACCTTCTTCCGCTACAATACCATCAATTACATAAACGGGATTGGTACCGTAAGAGATTGAGTTGGTACCGCGCACTTTGATCGTTACATCTTCTCCCGGTGTGGCATTGGAACGGGCAATATATAAACCGGGCACTTTTCCTTGCATGGCAGTTGTAAGATCGGTTGTTGGAATTTCCTTTAGTTGTTTTTCACTGATCGATCCAATGGCTCCGGTAAGATCGCTCTTCTTTATTCGGGTTCCGACAACAACGACATCTTCCAGCTCAAACCCTTGCGGTTGAAGTAAGATGTCGGAAACCGCATTTGAAACACGTAATTCCTTAGGTTGATAACCAATATACGTAATTACGAGAATAGCATCTGGAGCTACAGTGATGGAATACTGCCCGTTCGCGTTTGATGCTGTGCCATTTGTACTGCCTTTTACCTTAATGGAAACACCCGGTAGGCTTTCGCGGGTTAGACTGTCCAAGATGCTTCCGGTCATTTTCATTTGTTGTGCCGAAGTTGCAGTTCCAAATAAAAGCAGCAAACTGAAAGCGAACGCTGCTTTTGTGCTTGCTATAGCACAATACCATCTTTTTAAAGTTAGAATCATGATTTTTAACAGGTTTTATAATTTGTAAATAGGGGTCCTTTACGCCCACTGCGACATTAGGTTCATTGTAGGTACATTACATCAGTATTATACTTTTATCATTGTATAGGTTAGCGTATTCTATTCTGTACTAGTCTATACTAGTTATGCAAAAGTAAAAATAAAATGGAAAAAAAGAAATTATTTTAAAAGTTCGTGGTGTGTTTGTAGAGACATGGTCTTTTGAAAGAGGACTTCGCTCCGCTCGGTGATCCTGAAAAGGGGAGGATGACAGCTAAAAAGCTTCGCACTCCGTGCTTGGGCATTGTGGTTTATAGCTCACTCAAGCAGGCTTGGTTCGCTGCAGGATTACCTCGCTCCGCTCGGTGATCCTGAATTGGGGAGATGACAGCCAAAAAGCTTCGCACTCCGTGCTTGGGCTTTCGTTGTTTATTTACTCACCCGAGTAAACTCGGTTCGTTATAAACAACGAAAGCCCTTGCTTTCGCAAGAGCTTTTTAGCTGTCGGGGTGGCAGAACGATCACCCCTCTACTCTAAATATCTGTATTTAAACTATTTAATACCCATTCTTTTTAAAAGGGCATGAAATAGGGCACGTTTCAAATTGCATCAAAATAAAACAACCTATCCTAAAGCTCGATTTTTTTGCTTAAAAATGGTATCAAATCAACCGTACTTTAATAATATGCAAATATACGAAATTTTGTCTATATATGGATTTTTTTATGTTTCTGTATGAGCGAACGAATTCACAATTATTAAACCGTCTTTTCCGAGATTCACTTTCAAAGCAAGAGAAACTCCGATTCCGGCAAATTTACCAAACTGGTAGAACAGCATCACCCATTTCGTAGATGGTTATTTTCATTTTCTCAGTCATAACTATTAATTTTTTGAAGGATGACGGAGAATGGAAGAAAAAGATGCGGAATTTTAGATTATTTTTTTTCTATGCCCGGTTTTATGTTAATAGCTACCATGCATTATTTCACTTACTTCCTTATCTTTGGGACATGAAATGGCTGGTTTATTTGTTTTCCATCTATGTACTTGTCTTATCCGCTGTACCCTGTGGTGCGGAAGATAATTGCTGCATTGATGATACTTACAGCTTAGCCAAAAAGGAAAAGCCTGCTGAAGAGCGCAACCATAGATCGGTCTGTCCCTGTTCACCTTTTTTCGCATGTGGTACCTGTATCGGGGCAGTTCTGTCAAATGCCATAATGGCGGTCATCAAAGAACTGCCGCCAATTTTCCAACGACATTTCTCCTATCAGGAATACCCATTACTGGAACTTTCCCGGACAATCTGGCAACCTCCCAAAACCGCATAATATCTTCCGGTTTTACGCTGATCGCTGCCTTTACGGCGGCATATTTACATTTACATACAAAGATTTAAGAATGAATAAAGTTATAGGCTTGATACTATGGCTTTGTACAGTAAACCTGTGCATGGCCCAGCATACATTAACAACCATACTAAAAGATGCAGATACAAAAGAACCACTGGCGGGCGCCACGGTATTACAACTCGGTACGAGCAAAGGTGGAACAACCGATGAAAACGGTGCTGTTTCCCTTACAGGTATATCCGAGGGAAGGCATGTTTTCGTGTTCCGGAATTTAGGTTATGAGGAGCAAAGGGATACACTTGATTTTCCCCGTCCCAGCGATACTGTTACCATTTATCTTGAAGCAACGGATGAGGACCTGGAGGAAGTAGTTATTTCTTCGACCCGGAGTACCCGTACCATACAGAACATTCCCACGCGTGTTGAATTTATCGGAGGGGAAGAATTGGAAGAGAAGGGCAATATGAAGCCGGGAGATATTCGTATGATGCTCAATGAAAGCACAGGTATCCAAACGCAGCAGGTCTCGGCCACCTCTGCCAATTCCAGCATCCGCATCCAGGGACTTGATGGTCGTTATACCCAGATACTCAAAGACGGCTTCCCCTTATATGCGGGTTTCTCCGGCGGCCTCGGCCTGTTGCAGACGCCACCGCTAGACCTGAAGCAGGTGGAGATCATCAAAGGCTCTTCTTCTACTTTGTATGGTGGCGGAGCCATTGCCGGCCTTGTCAACCTGGTATCAAAGATGCCCATGGAGGAAAGAGAACTCCGTTTCCTGCTGAACGGAACTTCTGCCGGAGGACTGGACATCAATGGTTTTTATGGACAGAGGTTTGAAAAGGTCGGTCTCACGGTATTTGCATCCCGTAATTCCAGCAGGCCCTATGATCCGTCCAATACTGGTTTTACCGCCATACCCAAAACGGAAAGATATGTGGTCAATCCAAAGCTATTTGTCTATTTCAGCCCGAAAACAACCATGAGCCTTGGGTTAAATACCATATTTGAAGACCGTACCGGTGGAGATATCCTCTTCATAAAAGGGAAAGGTGATAATGTCCACAGCTATTTTGAAAAGAACAAAAGCAGCCGGTTCTCCACCCAGTTTTCCCTAGATCACCGGTTCACAGAAAGAAGTGGCCTGACCATCAAAAATTCAGTTAACAACTTCAACAGAACCATAACTATTCCTGACTATGTATTTGACGGAAAACAATGGTCAACCTATTCGGAGGTCGCCTACAACAACAACGGCGAAAGAGCAGATTGGGTAGCAGGTATCAATCTCTACACAGACAATTTCAGCGAATATCCAAAAGATGGCTTTCAGAAAAGGGACTATGACCAGAATACATTCGGAGGATTTGTTCAGAATACTTTTAAGACCACGGATTGGTTGCAGTTGGAAACGGGTATCCGCGGGGATTATGTGATCGATTACGGTTTCGTGTTCCTGCCACGGATCTCTGCGTTCTTTACGGTCTCCCCCCATATAACTTCCCGTTTGGGTGGAGGGCTGGGCTATAAAACACCGACCATATTCACCGAAGAAACAGAGCGCATTCAGTTCCGTTCGGTTCTTCCCATCAGTCCGGAGGCAAATAAACTGGAGCGGTCTTATGGGGCAAGCTATGACGTCAACTATAGGACTACGCTCTTCGAGAAGATAAGCCTGAGCGTAAACCAGCTCTTTTTCTATACCCGTATCAATGATCCATTACTTACAGAATTTAGCGGTTCGGGAACGGTGCAACTGGTAAATGCAGACGGTTATGTGGATACAAAGGGCTGGGAGACGAATGTAAGGCTGGGCTACGGTGATTTCAAACTGTTCATCGGTTATACCTTTACCGACGCCTGGCTCCGTGAAGGAACACAAAAGCGGGAGAATCCATTGACTGCCCGCCACCGGTTGAATAATGTCCTCATGTATGAGATCGAGGATAAATGGAAACTTGGACTGGAAGCCTATTATTATAGCCGTCAGGCCCTCAATGACGGTACCACGGGAAAACCCTATTGGACCTGTGGCTTTATGGCCGAAAAGATATGGGAACGCTTCTCTCTTTTTGTCAATTTTGAGAACTTTACGGATACCCGGCAAACTAGATTTGACAGTATCTATACAGGAACGGTTACAAAGCCAATATTCCGTGATATATATGCACCGCTCGATGGGTTCGTCGTTAACGGTGGTTTAAAAATAAAATTATAGCCATGAAAAAATCAACTTTTGAAATAAAAAACATGGACTGTGCCGCAGAGGAGCAAATGGTCCGTATGAAATTAGACGGGATTGAAGAGCTTATTCACCTCGATTTTAATCTTCCGGAGAGGAAGCTAATTGTGATACATACCGGAAATATAGATCGCATAGCCACGGCCATTAAAGAGCTGAGTTTAGGAGATCGTTTCATTTCAACTGAAGAAACAGATAACACTTCGGCAGCGGGTTCAGAGCGTGAAGAGCGCAAGCTGCTGCTATATGTGCTGATTATCAATGCCTTTTTCTTTGTACTCGAAATTACAACAGGATTTATTTCTCATTCAATGGGGCTTGTTGCCGATAGCTTGGATATGTTAGCTGATGCACTCGTGTACGGACTCAGCTTATATGCCGTTGGTGGGACAGTCCTCCGAAAAAAGAAAATTGCAAAAGCCAGTGGATACTTTCAGATAATACTTGCTGTTTTAGGCTTTTCAGAGGTAATCAGACGTTTCATGGGGTTTGGCGAAACACCTGAATTTGGAATGATGGTAGTTATTTCGCTATTGGCCTTGATTGGGAATGCGTTTTCCCTTGTAATCCTTCGCAGAACTAAGAGTGATGAGGCACATATCAAAGCTAGTCAAATATTTACTTCCAATGACGTAATTATAAATATCGGTGTTATGCTAGCAGGTATACTGGTTTTCATTACTGCGTCCCGTTTGCCGGACCTGATTGTTGGTACAATCGTTTTTGCCATTGTATTAAGAGGGGCGTTTCGAATATTAAATTTAGCGAAGTAAAGTATTAAGAAACGAAGCGGAGTTTGTCGTAGCCGTTTCTTGTTTTTTCAAAATAACTAACTTTTCAGGCCATTATAATATCATATAAAGACTGGAAAGTTAGTTACATAATATAAAAAAATATATATTTGCAAATGATGAAGCTGTTATCTTATATATGTGCGCTAATAGTACTGGTTCAGGTAATGATGCCGTGTACAGATAAAATTGCGACTACCAGTCTTCACAAACGAACAGAACTTTCTGTTACCTCATCGAAGAGTCAGGATCACAAAGATAGCTGTACACCATTCTGTCAATGCACATGTTGTGCTACACCTTCAATACAGCAAATGGCTTACATTATTGTGAGTCCCGATCCTATTGTTCTTGAATCTCATAGTTGGCATACCCCCGGAAAATGCCTGGAAGCCCATATAAATGTATGGCAACCGCCTAAAGTGATTTCTTAAGCACATTTCTGTGCGTATATGGACTCAAGTCTGTCCATTTAATTACAAAAATCAAATAATATTATTGCTCAGGCTATGACTAAAAAGAAAAGGTCATTACCAGCAAAAAGCGTAGGTCGTTCAGGAAAGAGCTACACGCGACCTCAATGGATAAAAATCCTAAGGGTGGTTTGTCTACTTCTACTTTCAATGATTTTGCTGTTAGCGATTATTGGAATGATTCTACACGCTTTAATTCATTTCAAATAAGATATGCTTAATAAAATTATTAAGTTCTCTATAGAGAATAAACTGATTGTTGCTTTGATGACTCTGGGATTGATTGCCTGGGGGCTGTATTCGTTAAAGCAGCTACCAATTGATGCGACGCCTGATATCACAAATAATCAGGTTCAGGTGATAACCCAAAGTCCATCACTTGCGACACCCGAAGTGGAACGGCTAATAACTTTTCCGGTAGAGCAAACGATGTCAACTATTCCGGAAATAGAGCAGGTACGTTCGATCTCCCGTTTCGGCCTTTCAGTAGTGACCATCGTGTTTCATGACGATGTTGACATTTATTGGGCCCGTCAACAGGTGAATGAAAAATTAACCGAAGCAGGTAACAATATTCCTTCGGATGTAGGTAAACCCGAAATCGCTCCGATCTCAACCGGTCTCGGCGAAATCTATCAATATGTAGTGCATGCAAAACCTGGTTATGAAGAGAAGTATGATGCAAGAGAATTGCGTACGATCGAAGATTGGATTGTACGTAGACAATTATTGGGAACGCCGGGTATAGCGGAAGTAAATAGCTTTGGAGGTTTGTTAAAACAATATGAAATCGCACTTGATCCGGATAAGCTGAATAGTTATAATCTAAGCATTAATGATGTTTTTAGTGCATTGGAACGCAATAATCAAAACACAGGTGGCGCATATATAGATAAAAAGCCCAATGCTTACTTTATCCGAAGTGAAGGTCTGGTAGGAAGTATTGATGATATTAAAAAAATTGTCGTCAGGAAAAGCCCAAAGCAAGTACCCATACTGATCAGAGATATTGCCGAAGTTAAACTTGGTAATGCTATTCGGTACGGTGCGTTGACAAGAACTACGAAAAAAAGTCAAGGGGAAGCAGTGGGGGGTATTGTAATGATGCTGAAGGGCGCAAATGCAAACGAAGTTGTAAGCAAGGTAAAAGAAAAGATAGCACGTATCAATAAAACACTTCCCGAGGGCGTTACCATTGAACCCTTCTTGGATCGCAGCGCGCTTGTTGACCGGGCGATCGGGACCGTCGCAAAAAATCTAATAGAAGGCGCATTAATAGTTATTTTTGTACTTGTACTATTTCTGGGAAATCTCCGGGCCGGAATTGTCGTTGCTTCTGTTATACCTCTTTCAATGCTTTTTGCTATTTCGATGATGAACATATTCGGGGTCAGTGGAAACCTGATGAGCCTTGGGGCCATCGATTTCGGATTAATCGTTGATGGGGCCGTTATTATTGTCGAAGCCACCATGCATCATCTCGGTTTAAGCAGGAACCCAAATAAGCTTTCACAAAAAGAAATGGATGATGAGGTCTATGAGTCAGCTTCAAAAATACGATCTGCGGCTGCATTCGGTGAGATTATAATTCTAATTGTGTATCTCCCTATTCTTGCACTTGTAGGTATAGAAGGAAAAATGTTCGGTCCCATGGCGCAAACAGTGTCCTTTGCCATTTTAGGTGCTTTCATTCTTTCCCTTACTTATGTACCGATGATGTCAGCACTTATATTGAGCAAAAAGATCAGTCATAAGCGCAATTTTTCGGATCGTATGATGGACTTTTTTCATAGGTATTATGATCCGATGATCCGTGTGGCGCTTCGCAATCGTGTAATCGTAGTACTTACGGCAGTAGTTTTGTTAGGCCTCAGTGTTTTTGCCTTTACCCGTATGGGGGGTGAATTTATCCCGACGCTCGAAGAAGGTGATTTTGCGGTAGAAACAAGATTACTTACCGGAAGCTCCCTCAATCAAACGATAGATAAAGTCAATCAAGCTTCTGCCATACTCATCGATAAATTTCCTGAAGTGATAGAGGTAGTAGGAAAAATAGGTGCGGCAGAAATTCCGACAGATCCAATGCCTATGGAAGCAACTGACCTAACCATTATTCTAAAGGATAAAAAAGATTGGGTAAGTGCGGTTAATCGGGAAGAGTTAGCTGATAAAATGGCTGAGGCGCTAGAACCGGTCACCGGTGTAACTTTCGGCTTTTCACAGCCCATTCAGTTACGCTCCAACGAGCTAATATCAGGGGTGCGACAGGACATAGGAATTAAAATTTTCGGTGATGATCTGGATCACCTAACCGATCTCTCACGAAAAATAGGCAAAATCGTTGCAACGGTCCAAGGGGCTGCTGATCTATATATCGAGCAGGCCAGCGGTCTCCCTCAGATTGTCATTAAGGTGGATCGCGACCAGCTTGCCCGTTTCGGGATAGACGTTGAAGCTGTGAACCAGGCCGTAAATGCCGCTTTTGCCGGTCAGGCGGCGGGATTGGTATATGAAGGCGAAAAGCGCTTTGATATGGTAGTTCGTCTGGATGAAGAATACAGGCAGAACATCGATAATGTTCGCAGTCTGTTTATATCAACGCCCGATGGTGAAAAAGTCCCATTGTCGCAAGTGGCGTCGGTAGACTTTGAAGTAGGTCCGAACCAAATACAACGGGAAGATACGAAGCGTAGAATTATTGTAGGTCTAAATGTTAGGGGAAGAGATATTGAAAGTGTCGTAGAAGAAATTGAACAGAAAATCGGCAGTCAGATTAAATTGCCGACCGGCTATTACATTACCTACGGGGGGCAGTTTGAAAATCTTCAAGCCGCCAGCCAGCGCTTATCTGTTGCTGTACCTGTGGCACTATTGCTGATACTTTTATTATTGTATTTCACTTTTGGATCAATAAAACAATCTATATTAATTTTTACGGCCATTCCAATGGCTGCAATCGGTGGAGTATTTGCCCTTTTGGTGCGAGGAATGCCATTCAGTATTTCCGCCGGAGTGGGGTTCATTGCGCTCTTCGGAGTTGCCGTGTTAAACGGAATTGTATTAATAACCGAATTCAATCGGTTGAAAAAGTCCGGTATAAAGGATTTAAGAGAAATTGTAATAAAAGGGACAGCCGTTAGACTTCGTCCCGTACTGATGACTGCGACTGTCGCATCTTTAGGGTTTATGCCTATGGCATTATCTACAGCAGCCGGAGCAGAGGTTCAAAAGCCGCTGGCAACAGTTGTAATTGGCGGATTGATTACATCAACGATTCTAACGCTGCTGGTTTTGCCGGTATTGTATACTTATTTTGAGTCCTTCAAACTAAAAAAGCACGTAGTAAAAGGAACTGCGGTGGTTGTTTTTTTGGCGTTCTTGATGTTTCCTTATAGTTCTAAAGCACAGGAACCATCTTCAATTTCCCAAAGGATAACATTGGCTGAGGCAATTGAGATAGCACTTAAAAACAACCAAATGGTGAATTCAGCAGAATTGCAAATAGATCAACAAAAAGCATTACGCGGGACCTCGATTGACTTTGGGAAAACAAATTTTGACCTTCAATATGGTCAAATGAATACAATTAAACGAGATAATAATATTTCCATCAGTCAAAGTATTGTGAATCCGTTCTTATTTAGTAAGCAGCGTAAACTCTACGATGCCCAGCTTAAAAGTAGCGAGTTTAATCTCGGCGTTACCGAGAATGAATTAATCTACCAAGTCAAAAGCACATACGGACAACTCGCGTATTTTCTTTCACTTCAAAAGCTTTACCATACCCAAGATTCGATATTTAATAATTTTCTCAAGGCATCATCCCTACGTTACCAGACAGGGGAAACTAATTTGCTGGAAAAAACAACAGCTGAAACGCAGCGGAATGAAGTTCTCAATCAGCTCGAAAAAAATAGAGCAGATATTATGATCTATATGGCCGAGCTGAAAAGGCTCCTTAATACACAAGACAGCGTCCAAATCTCAGAAAGCGAATTAAAAAAAGAGCATTGGCAAATTAATACCGGCACTGTTAGTGAAAATCCGTGGCTTTCGATGCAAAAACAGCAGATAGAGATAGCAGATAAAAGCATTGGTATAGAGAAAGCGAAAGCTGGCCCGGACTTTACACTAGGATATTTTAACCAATCGATAATCGGTTCACAGAATGTAAACGGACAAGAAGTGGTGTTCGATGCGGGAAAGCGGTTTCAGGGGATACAGGTAGGTGTAGCATTGCCAATCTTCTACAAACCTTTTGCTAACCGCATTAAGACAGCAAAGATTCAGAAAGAAATAGCGGAATCACAATACGATTTAGCTCAGACAAATCTGAAATCGCAATTTCAACAGGCAAACCAAGATTTATTGAAAAATTCGAAGAGCATTGACTATTATCAGAACAGTGCGCTGCCGAACGCAAATCTGATTTTGCGGCAGGCACAAGTTGCATTTCAAAATGGCGAAATCGGTTATCTTGAGTTCTCTGTAGCTCTTCGGACTTATTCCGACATTCGTTTTGCATACTTACAGGCCCTTAATCAATACAATCAGTCAGTATATACAGCACAATACCTTATTGGCTTAAATCAATAATCCAGCAATGAAAAAGAACATAAATATCAAACACATACTTGTAGCAACAGTACTTATTCTTATGCTATTCTCTTCGTGTGGAACCAAAACCACGGAAACACAGGAGCCGGAAACAACAGTTGCCGAAGAAGAAAATTCCAATATTGTCGAACTTTCTCCTGCTCAATATAAAGGCTCACAGATAAAGATCGGAACCGTTGAAAAAAAATCACTTAGCGGTGTTTTGAAAGTAAACGGATTTGTAGATGTCCCGCCCGAAAACCTTTATAGCATTACAACCCAGTTGGGAGGTATCGTTAAATCTACTTCATTGTTGCAGGGTGCTTCAGTTCGCAGAGGCCAGGTTATTGCGGTTCTTGAGAATCAGGACTATGTCCAGCTTCAGCAGGACTACCTGGAAAGTAACAGCCAACTGGAGCTCGCCGATGCCGAATACAAAAGGCAATTGGAATTGTCGAAGCAAAACATCAATGCGCAAAAAACCGTGCAACAGGCAAAATCGCAATATCTGACAATGCTGTCGAGAACCAGTGCCCTTAAAGAGCGTTTAAAGTTGATAAATATCAATGCTACCACACTGAATGCAGGAAATATCAGGAGTACGATAAATATTTACGCGCCGATTAACGGTTACGTCACTAAGGTAAATACCAATGTAGGCAGATTTGTCGCGCCCAACGACGTAATGTTCGAAATTGTCAATAACGTCAACCTTCATGTAGAACTTAAGGTTTTTGAAAAGATGTATCGAAAGTAAAAAAAGGCCAAATCTGTGCGATTTACATTAAATAATGAGACAGAGGAAAGAATAGCAAAGGTCATTTTAGTTGGGCGCGAAATTGATCCAGATAAAACCGTGACGGTACACTGTTTAGCTACCATCCAAAGTGAGAGCCTGATACCCAACACCTATATTAAGGCTTTTATTGAAACGGGTAACAACGAGGTAAGCGCGCTTCCTGAAGGCGGAGTGGTAGATTACTTAGGTAAAAAATACATATTTATTGAAAAAGGTGTAAGAAATGTGGAATCTGAAAATGCTCCTGCTGAAAAGACGCACGATTTCCAACTGGTCGAAGTAACGACAGGTCTATCAGAGGCGGGATATGTAGAAGTTACTCTGCCGAAAAATATCGACTCTACCAAGATAGTAGTTAACGGCGCTTATGACCTGTTATCAAAAATGAAAAACAGTGAGGAGGAGGAATAGAAGAGGTAATAGTAAAGCAGGATAACGCGTTATCCTGCGCTTCACGATTCGGGCGATAAAGAGGCAACAAATGTTACTGAAACTTTGTACTATATATATTTAAATTATATCCCTTAATTGTAGCAGAGAAGAATTAAGTGCCAAAACCAATAAAGCTGACCATGAAAAAAACAAAAATAAACTTAGACATACTCCTTCCCGAAATCCCTGATGAACGGGATCGTTGCGTTGAGCGTTTAATAAAATTGCTGGAAGGTAGAAATGGGATTGAAAAGATACATCTCAAACCTCAAAATGAGCAAAATAAAGCTCAATTATGTTTCCACTATGACCCCGATGTTATCTCCATCGATAGAATACAAAGCTTAGCTAAAAAGGCGGGAGCCACATTTACTGAAAAATTTGGGCATTTATTGATACGCACAGACGGTGTTCGACATGTAAGACATGCACGGCTCATTGAAAGCAGATTGAAGCGAATCAAAGGTTTTACGATGGTATCCGTTTCGGGAACCGGGGTAATGTATATCGAATTCGATCATGATAAAATCAATCAAAAGGAAGTTGAACGCTCAATAACAGCTATGGGAATTAAAATAATTTCTAATGAGCACACACAATTTATCGGACAGAAAAGCGATGGGATAGATAAACACGTGGATAAAAAGAATGAAGAGGGTAAGTCAAAGGAGCATGATCACGTTCACGAGGGTATATTCGGCAAAAACGCTGAACTCGTTTTTAGCATTATCTCAGGGACATTATTAGGGATAGGCTTTGGTTTATCCTTTTTAGAAGGTCTCGCTCCATGGGTTTCTCTTTGCTTCCTTTTCGGAGCTTATTTTTTCGGAGCCTATTATGTTACTAAAGAAGCCTATGAGGCTATTTCTAAAGGAGAATTTGAAATAGATTTTTTAATGTTAGTGGCCGCCGCCGGAGCTGGGGCACTTGGGCAGTGGACAGAAGGTGCTCTTTTATTGTTTCTATTCAGTTTAGGGCACGCACTCGAACACTTTGCGTTAGAAAAGGCGCGTAAATCAATAGCTGCGCTCACGGACCTGGCACCAAAAACCGCCTTTAGAAAACATGCTGATAAAATTGAAGAAGTTCCCATCGAACAACTTAATATCGGCGACATCATCGTTATTCGTCCCAATACCAAAATTGCTGCAGATGGTATAGTAGTTAAAGGAGCCAGCGGGGTCAACCAGGCACCAATTACCGGAGAAAGTATTCCCGTCGATAAGCTGGCATTTGAGAAAGAAGAGATAGATATAAATAAAGCCGCTACACTTGACGCAAAGTACAAAGTATTCTCAGGCTCAATTAACGGAAACGGCACACTGGAAGTGAAGGTAAGTCGGGAAGCCAGTGATTCAACAATTTCCCGGATGATTAAAATGGTTAATGAAGCGCAAACACAAAAGTCGCCCACGCAGCAATTTACAGATCGTTTTGAAAAACTTTTTGTACCTGCTGTCCTGATTTTAGTGTTTTTACTGTGTTTTGCATTTCTTGTGACCGACGAAACATTTAGTGCCAGTTTTTATAGAGCGATGTCCGTGTTGGTAGCTGCCAGTCCGTGCGCCCTTGCAATATCTACGCCCAGTGCGGTACTCAGCGGCGTTGCGCGAGCGGCAAAAGGTGGTGTGCTTATAAAAGGAGGAAAACCACTGGAAGACTTGGGAACATTAACAGCTTTAGCTTTCGACAAGACAGGAACATTAACGGAAGGTAAGCCAAAACTTACGGCGGTTTTTCCCGCTAAAGATATCAATGAAGAAACCCTGCTCAAGATTACAATAGCAGTAGAAGCATTAAGCGACCATCCGTTGGCAAAGGCAATTGTACAGGACGGGATGAAAAGGCTCAATGATACAAACATCCCTTCCGCGGAGAGTCTTGAAGCGGTGCTCGGTAAAGGAGTAAAAGCGAAATTAGAAGGAGATACAATATACATTGGCAACCTTAGCCTATTTGAAACATTAGATGCAAAAAAACCGTCGGACCCCTTTGTAAAAAAAGTACAGGAACTGGAAGGTCAAGGTAATACTACCATGATAATACGAAAGAACGACGATTACATAGGGATGATTGCTGTTATGGATACACCCCGTCCGGAAGCAAAAGCGACCTTGTCCCGTCTAGAAGCGATTGGCATCCGTCGTATGGTCATGTTAACTGGGGATAATCAAAAAGTGGCTGATGCTATAGCTGGTGAGATTGGCCTGTCTGACGCGTGGGGAGGCCTGCTTCCAGAGCAGAAGGTTGATGCAATAAAAAAGCTTAGGCAGGAGGAAAAGAATGTAGCGATGGTAGGAGATGGGGTTAATGATGCACCTGCAATGGCCAATAGCACTGTTGGTATCGCAATGGGAGCCGCGGGGTCGGATGTTGCACTCGAAACTGCCGATATTGCTTTAATGGGAGATAATCTCAATTTGCTTCCTTTTGCAATTGGGCTCAGCCGTAAAGCGAAAGGTATCATTAAACAAAATTTATGGATCAGCCTCGGTGTCGTCGCTGTTCTGATTCCATTAACTATTCTCGGGATAGCTTCCATCGGTCCGGCCGTAGTAGCACATGAAGGGTCAACTTTAGTTGTGGTATTTAATGCATTAAGGCTATTGGCATATAAAAATGAATAAGAATCAAGTTAAGAAAGTTACAGCTCATCCCAATAAAAGACGACCATCTAAAAAAAAGAAACGAGACATGACAGGCATAGAGAAAATAGGGACAATTTTTGGTGTAGTTCTAATGATAATTTCGATAATTTTTATTGCGGTATATATATGGGCTTATTCAAAACACCTCGACGCTCTTCACGAATGATCCTCATTACATTACACAAGAGTTCGCGACAAAATAACCTATAGTTATGACGAACCGATTTTCAAAATTAAGTTCTAGAGTTTATCCAGTGATTGTTTTGACTAATCAAAACTAAATTGGGGACTAAAAAGTCACTAAGAATACTAGACATTTGAATTGCACAATCTTTAAAAACGCTTAAAAGAACATAAAAGGCACTTAAGGCGCCGCAAAAAAAGCCCCTTGATTTTCGATGAAAATCGAAGGGACTAAAATTGATATACTCTAAGGTATCAACTATATAACAAAACTATCGCCTTTTTAAATTTGTCATTAATGCTCTTCTCTTTAGCGTACCTCATCAAACATTCATTAAAAAAGATAGCGTTATGGTTAAAACACAATTGTTCTGCAAAAACATGTCGGCTTTTGATCATATCGTATTTCAAACGTTTAATGAGTTTTTCCGTTTCCCCTGCAAGATGAAGCCAAAAGCTAAATGTTATTATACTTTTGCTGCTCCATTCGCTTTCGTAAGCTGCTCTATTTTCAGATAGCTTAACGCAAAACGATGATGTATATTCCAAAAGTGGTGCTATTTCTTCGGGAAAAAGCTGATGTATCAATTTGGCTTTATCTGTGTTTGTTAATTCATTTATCGATTTCATAATAAAACGCGCCCTTTGTACGGTTGCGCCTCCGCTTAGGTTAAAACATTAATTCAATGCAGCTGCACCTACCTGTGCAAAGCCGTTGCAAAGATCAAAGGCCGTTTGTGTCTGTTGTTGGGAAATTCCCCACATAAGGGACTTTAGTTTGTTTTCTCCGCTACCGTAATCATGAACATTTTGCAGATAGCCCGTGACCGCATTATAACAGCCATACAGCGTCCCATTTGTTGTTGGGTCAATCTGAGAAGGGTTATTAAAAGCATAGGCTAAAACAGCATCAATCTTTTTATTGAAATGGGTCGATAGTTCCTCCTGTTTCTCGCCAAATATTTTGTCCAATGCCTCTTTACTGGGAGCTAAGGCCAATTGTATCAAGCGTTTGAGATTGGCGTCTGTGATACGGATTTTTGACCAACTGTTAAAAATTTCCTGAAGTTCACAACTAACCGTATGGCTGATCCCTAACAACTTATGTGCCTTTTTTAGCTTCTCGTGTGCACTGGCTGTATGACGTATTTTAACAATCCTTTCTGTCGTCCGAAGGGCTGCATTAAGGCTGTTATTGCATGCGATCCTGATCGGTGTAAATGCAGCGGTAATACTGTTTGTCCCGTCATGCGCAGTGGTAAGGAAAATATATTGATCGATAAGATCATCACGGCCGACCCTGATAAAGTCAGGCAATTTAGCGGTGATAAATATGCGTTCCCCCTTTCCCAATGCCCCGGCCGTTTCATACAGAATCCCATTCTTTGCCCCGACAATGCTATCAAAAAATTCGAATGCGAAAGCGTTTTGTACCACCTCATAATCTTTCCCCACATGCTCGCCTAGAACTTCCTCGTTGTCGGTTCTATAAGTAAAAAAACTGTTTTCTGAAAACCGTTCTTTTCCGCTCGGGAAAACCTGCTTATTGGGTGATTTCGCAACTTCATAATTAAGCCCCGCAAATTTTATGGCTTCCTCGCTTGTGGGATAATCCTGCAATATTGTACCTAGGCCATGCCAGGGGATTTCCTTCACACTGAAAAAAGAATAGTCTCCCCTAGTGCCGTTATAATTGATGTTGTGTCCCATTTCCTCTAATTTTAGTATTGCTGTTTGTGGTCGTACCTGCATGCTCACAGATAAAGGCCGTTAACTGAACCTGAAACTCTCTAGGGTTTTCTTCTCTGAATTCCTCCCCGTAACCTTCCCAATAAAGCCCGTCCAAATACTCCAAAAATGCTGTTTCCATAACTTGAGCAATTAATTTGCCCCTTGCAGTAAATGACAAGGGGCATCCATAACTAAGCAGGCAGTTGGATTTCACCTTCAATCTCGGCTAATCTATCCATACAAAGCGTGTTGATGTATTCTGCAACCTTCTTGATGATGTAAGGGTTTTTAGTAATAAATTCTCTCCGCTTATCGTCCCCGATCGATAGCACGCAGCCCTGAAAATGGTTGCTATCAGTTTCTTCTGCATCGTCTTTCTGCGCTACTTCAAAAGCATTAAGTGTATCAATGGTATCGATCAGCTTATCCCGTTGGATTTTCCTGCGGTGCAATTCTTCAACAAGCTTTAAGGTGCTTTCTAAGTTCAGTGCAGGTTTTTCCAACTTGGGAGCAGTTTCTGTTGCTTTCGGCTCTTTTTGCTCAGCTATTGGAGAAGCTCCTTTTTTTGTATCTGTAGTCTTCTCCTGCTGTTTGTCCTGAGGCAAAGAAGGCTTTATATCGCCCTGTGGTTTAACTCCATTTTGTGCACTGTTCTTTACAATATTCTCCAAATTGCTTTTGCTGTTTATTTCTGTAGTTTTCATGATTTCTTTTTTTGATGTCAATAATTCCGTTCGTGTAATTCCTTTTTTGGGCAGAGCGAGCGGAAAACCGCTTCAATCTGCTGTTAGCTTAATGGCGGGCTTCTGCCTTTAATTTTTTTCATAGCGCCTAACTTTTAAGTCCATCGGGCGCAGGGGCCCTCCGGCAATTGTTAAGCAGCCTCACCTTAATAGAATCCCCATCCGTGCAAGGCTTTGCCGAAAAAAATACGCTCGCGAGGAACGAGCGAGGAAGATTTTTTCGAGCAAACCAACGGGCAGGCTTGCTCGGTTGGGGATTGTTTAATTTTTTTGCTAACGAATCGCCGGGGGGTACGCAATCACTAAGCGTTTTTTGGGCTAAAGAACATTAAACGAAGGGTTTGACTTGAACAGGAAGCAACTGGCTGCTGAGGGACGAGGCTGCCTGTTGCAAAAGATAAGAGGATAGCGGCTTCAAGGCACGAAGAAGCGGCTGTCCTCTTGCAGTTTGAAGGATGAATAATATTATTATACAAGCATATTGGCCAGAATTTTATTCTTAATTGTCGACTTTTGTATAAATCAGTGTTTCACTGTCATCTCCTGGCCATTCCATTATTGCTTTATCAAGATTAAATTTGAGAATTTTCACACCTCCTCTTAGTTGACCTACAATACGCAACGTGGTATCACTGGTCTGAAGATCCGCAACTAATATAGATCCCGGCTTTCCCTTATTCCACACACCGGCAACTTTATTTACAGGACGTTTGGGATCATCCTTTTTGCATTGCTCCAATGGGCTATTACCTGAACATCAAATTTTCCTTCATCTGTTGGCTTGATTTCTACCGTATCTTTGTAATAGTCAAAAGTGGATTCGCTTTGAGATGCATATTTACCAATTAGCTGATCTTGTAAGTCTGTTTTCCCCTTTGGTGATGAACAGGAAAAGGTAAAAGATGAAATCGATAGCAACACGACCCAACTAAAATTTCTGTATGCTTCCATAATCAGGAGTTTAGATAACAAACTCAAATATAAGCCATTAAATAAAAATATTAAGAAAGTATTACTCAAAACAGCCTATATTAGCGTACAAAAAAGCCGCTATAGCTAGCGGCTTAATTAGTAAACTTACTTAGCATTCTTCTTTGCAGTAACCTCGTTGCGTATTTCCTGCGCCAACGCTTTTGTGTTCTGGAGCGCGTTACGTAAGCGTGTACCCGCTGCTTTGTTTCCTTTCTCATAAAATGCCTTTGCATCTTTTTCGGCCGATGCGATAAGTTCTTTCAGTGCTGCGAATTTTTCCATGATACAGATTGTTTTTAAGAATGAGATATAGAGGTCGTTTTGAAAAGCCCCCAAATCTTTGTGACTATAATTGTGTTAATACCGAACAATAGGCTTGGTTACTGATCAAGCCTATCGTTCAAAACCCTAAAATACGGCAAATCACTTTACCGGGCAATACCTGCCGCTCTTTCCTGCTTATTTTCTCTGGATACTTTACTCTGTTGTTCGGCTTTTACTCCTGGCTTTAAAAATTCCTCCCGTTTTTCAGGTTTACCATTTTCAAGGAAGAAATTGGCCTTACGGAACCTTACCGAGGCTTCTACATAAACGTTAACCGTTTCTCCATTGGCTTTCTCCGCTTTTACGAGCTCCCTGTTTCCGTTCATAATCCCTGTAAAGATCTTTTCCGCCCTTTCCGGATTTTCAAGATCTTTAATATTAAATGACTTGAGCGATTCTTTAAGATCAAAACCATAACTCGGGTCGTGGAATATTCTTGTCGTTAGATTATTATACCTGTCACGGGGTTTGTCGGTATTCAGCATTACCCATGCTTTATAAACCATACCCTGTATATTCAGCAGATCATCCCGGTACACGGCACGTCCCTGCACCAGATTTCCCGCCTGTTCCTTGTTGAATCCCTTTCCTTCTTCTACGTAAAATGTCTGTGGTATCGGATTGGCATAATAGGCAGATTGGAAAGTTTTTGCTACAAAATTGATCTTTCCATTCTCCATGTTGGCAACCATACTTTTATGGGCAGGGTCTTTTCCGATAGCAAGTTCCGCATTTCCTTCCTGCTTTTTGAACAGTTCAATAGCCTCATTAACGTTATCAAGCTTCTTGACTATGTTTTTGTCATCTTCGCCTTTTAAGATAAGCATATATTTCTGACCGATCTCCAGTGGGTCGACCTTATTGTGCACGGCGTCAAATTTGTTGAAATAATAGAAATCCGATTGGCTGGATTTTTTGTAATGCAGCGTAAAATCAATCTGTCCTTTTGCCGTTGCAGGCATACTGTCATATGCTTTAAATTCGGGAACACCCAACTTGATATTTTCTTCAATTTGTGCAATGGTTTTTGGGCTAAAACCAAGGTTTTTAGCTTCGTCGATTCTATCTTCTAAATTGTTCAGATTCATAACATTTAATTTTTAATTTACGGATATTGTTAAATATGAAATGGTTGTTTTCTTCTCCTTTTAGGAAGGCGGGTTCTTCCAACCTATCTAGTGTTTTTTAAATCATTATTCTTTAAGAGTACAGACTCCCCGGCTTTTACCTTAACCTTTATTTTGCGGACTTTTTTGCTGATTATGTTTTTAGCGGCCTCCATACCGGCACCCGCTACCTGCGTGGCAATAGAGCCATCTAGCCCGTACATACCCATTCCACGCACCAGATTGTCCGTCCCAAGATTTGCCGCTTCCGTGATTACCGCTTCGGGAGCGTAAAGGCCCTCCATTCCATCGAGACTGTAAACGCTTAGATTTACGGGGATAATCGATGTTCCCAAGCGAATATTGCGAATATTCAGCATGATCCGTTGATTCGCTATCCGGCAGGTAGCGAACAGATAAAAGCCTTTGGGAATATGATGGCCCTTGATGTCCATACTATCCTGCAACTGAAGCCTTACCGTGGCTCCCTGTACTACTTTTTGTTTATTGGTAATGATCGCTGGTATCGCTTTGAAAAGGCTATCCTTCTCTGGAATTATCTCGTTTTCACTTTGTAGCTTTTCTTTGACCCGCTCTGGGTGCTGAATATCCAGAATCGTTTGGAGCAGTCCGTTGAGCTGCTCCACCTCTCTGTCATCAGCGCTGTCTGTATGCATGCTTTTCATCAGCGCTTCCAACCGATCTACTTCGCTGTTCATCTCTGATTTGGGGCTGGGTTCCACCATCGGATTTTCAGCTACAACCGCAAAAGGAAATTTTTCATGTTTTTCTTGTGGCCCGTTGATTTCCTGCCGGATTGCTTTTAGCTTTTCATCAATTTCCTCGGCTTTTGGATTTTCCTCCAGCGAGAAGCCCAGTCTATTTATAACGTTTTCAATACCTTCCTGCTTTTTTTCCTCATCCCTCGTCGCCTGCCGGTAAAAATCCATCTTATCGCGGGGTTGATTTTTCTGCCTGAATGCAGCATCAGGTAATTCCGTATTTGACTTGCTTTTTTTTCGATTTGAGTATCTCCTCTGTTCTCTTACCGCCTCCCAATGTATAAAATGCAAATACCAAAAAGGGCATTACGAGCAATGGCAAGAACAGCCATATTTTGCGAGTATCTTTCTTTTTTTCCTGTTCCATCATGATATTGTTTTTTATTGATGATCAATTTCAATTCAGTGCCTGAACCAACAGGTAAATACAGTAAGCTCCAATGGAGAGAAAGTACGAGAGAAAAGCGGATAGTAAAACCCATCGGGGTAAGCCATCGGCCTTTTTATTCAAAAAGGAAGCAACCCGTTGTTGTCCCTTAACGATTTTCATCGCTATCCGGTAAGCCGTTTCATCCTGTTCATCTTGTTCATGCTTTCTATCCTTTTGTTTCCTGTAGAGTTTCATGGCAACTGATTTTCGTTTTTGAGGACTTCCCAATGCTGTATCAGAAAGCCATGTGGGTTATTATCTGTCTGTTGCTTTAAGTCACGCACTTTTCCTTTGGTGACCAGTCTCTTCAGTGCCGTGCTGGTTGAGCGGGTGAGCTTTTGGGTGGCGTAACAGGTAAATGTGTAGGGGTATTGGTCTATATCAAGCACGGTGCTGTCCACCTCAATTTCCTGTGAGATATTGGCCGAAATCAGGTTATTATAATAACCCGATTCCTTCAGGTTGTCATACTGCTTCTTGGCAGACTCGTCCGCGAGATAAAATGCCTTTGAAACACTGGCCTCTATCGCTTTGTCGTCCGGAATGAGGTTAAAAAAGTAGTAGTGGAACGTTTTGATATGATCCCGTAGCTCAACAGAGAGGTTACCTTGCCTATGTGTTGCAAGGGCTTCCAGCACCTTCCCGTTATATAGAATATAAATCCGTTGCTGAGCCGCTTCTACCATCTGGTAGCTTTTGTAGGCACAGAAACAGACGGTCAGAACATTGGCCAATATCAGGACGATACTGAACCTTTTTATATGCCTGAAAGCCGTATCGATATTTCTGAATTGTGTGAACATACGCTTGTCTTTAATTTGAATTATTTACCGGAAAGTTTGTCATAGAGGTAGGCTCCTCCTTTTCCCATAGTACCTGATGCATCATGTGAGCCTGAACCTTCCTGCTGGCCGGAATATTGTTTTCCGGCCTGTAAGATGTTGGAACCTCCCTGCATTACACTAGCAGCCCCACCTGTCGCCAAACCTCCTGCAACCATGGCCGAAGTGGATACCATGCTGGTTACTTTCTGTAACATGGCATTGGCTCCTCCTGCCTGCACCACGTAGCCCGCTACGTTGGGAACGGTGAAATACCCTACAATTCCGATCAGCATAAATATCAGGTAAGCGGTATCATAGGTACTGAAAAAGGTATCACCCGATTGGCCGATCTGTCCGATATCTATTTTGAGCATGTTCTCCTGAATTTTGCCGAGGATACTTCCGAATATGTTACTGATGGGAAGCCATAAAAAGACGTTTATATACCGTGCAAGCCATTGGACAAGTGACTGCTGGAAACCATCAAAGACTGCTAGACCTAGCACAAAGGGTCCTAGTATAGAGAGCACGATCAAAAAAAATGTCCGGATAGTATTGATGCAAAGAGAAGCAGCTGCGAAAACAACCTGCAAAACCTCGCTCATCCATTGCTTTACCGAATTGCGGAAATTATAAGATTGTTTCTCCATCCAGAACTGCATATCGTGACCCAGTCCTTCCAAAAGTCCCTCGCCGGAGCCGTTCTCGTTTTCGGGATATTTATATTTATACCATTCAGAACGATCTCCATTACCGTCTTCCCCGACATAGATGTTGTACAGATCGGATTTTTTTACTGCCGCCTCTTTTTGTTTCAGGAGTGCTATTATTGCATCGTCACTGTCTCTGACCATCGCCCCAGTGGCAAGCACGGTCGGTTGCAGTACACCGTTCATCAGATCGATGACCGCGGGGAAGAACATAATGGCAAGGCCAAGACCGAATGGACGCAAAAGCGGATAAAAGTCGATCGGTTCGGCGGCCGCAATCTGGCGCCATACGCGACTGGCGGTATACCAGAGGGCGCCAAAACCAGCTATGGCACGCGCAACGTCAATGAGTTTTCCGCTTAGCGGCTGCATATCATCCCGCACGCTGTCCAGTACGGGTTGCATGCCGCCCAAGGTCTGGGCAATATCCGCGCGACTGGCAAGCGGGAAGACAAGCGCACTGGCCGCCAACAGGACGGCCGCAAGTTTAATTTTTTTCATAGGTTTTTACCGTTAAAAAATTGACTGATACCTTTGATATCATTTATTTCCCTTTTCCGCTGCATCAGCAATACATTACCTGATTCATTAAATTTCCGGAGGAAAAGTAACTTGTCCTGTATGTCGTTGTAAATACGGTCGATCTGTGCCAGACGCTCTTCATCGCTCATTCTCAATTGAGAGGAAGTGATCACCAAGAGAAGATCCTCCAGGTTGTCTTTGCTCTGGTTCAATAGCCTTCCGTAAACGTTGGCCATATATTCCAATTCTCCGGAGTTGAATATTGCCGAACCTCTGAAATGTGATAGCGCGGATCGATATTCCGAATTGATCCTACCTTGCAAGCTGATGATATCGGCAACCCGTCCATATTTTTTCACTTCGGGACTGACCAGCATCAGGCCATCAAGAAAAACGGTATGCAGGGAAAAGTTGCCCTCTGCTATATTCCTGATGGCATTATAACCATTGCTGATAATATCATAACCTGTTTTCATATCCCTTAAAATGTTTTTGAACTGGCTCAGCTTTTCTGCATTGAGGATCAATTGCTGTATTTCGGTAGACTGCCCGGATGACCTGAAGGGCAATGCCATTGTTAGGCAGTAAGCAGTTACGGCAAACAGAAAATACCTGCCTTTTTCAATTAACTGTTTCATACATATTGTGGATTTGATTTACGGACTTTAATTCTGATCTTATCTGTCCTTTTAACACATTTACCTGTCCCGCGAAATGTTGGGCAAACGAGAACCTGTCACGCATGGACATATACACCTTATCTAACCGCTGCAAGCGCTGGCCTTCCGTCATTTCGATTTTGCCCGAAGCAATAACCAACATCAATTCCTCCATATCCCTGCTACAATCCTCCGACAGCTTAGCGTGAATCTTTTCAACATATGCCTTTTGCGAACTTGAAAGGACTCCAACATCCTTTTTGAGCATATTGAACAGTTTGCTGATAGCTAGCTGGAAAGCCATGGTTTCGGTCACTTTCACATGGTTTCTGATGAAGGGGCTTACGGCTGTTAATGAGCTGATAAAGACATTATGGAGACTGAACTCCCCATTGGTAAAACCCTTTACCGTTTGCAGTCCTGAACGCGCAATATTATAACCATCTCTTACATAGCCCGAATAAAGCTGCAAGGCTGCAATCTGCGTTAACAGGTATTTTTTCTGCGTCTTTTTCTGTTTGAAAAATTCCGAGAATGTCTGGGCTTGGGCAATATTAACCACAGAAGAAAGTGGCAATATTACAATCCAGTACAATAGAACGTTCAACAATGTGCTGTGAAATACCGATAGCTTATTCCTGTATTCCATAAATCTCTTTTAATGTGACCACTTCATCCAATGACTTTGCCCGCTGGATACTCAGTTTGATGTTTTCGTGGTTGAATTTTTTCAGATCCGAAAGGTTCATATCAATCTTATCGGCTGCACCGGCAATGATTTCCAGTCTGGCGGCATCTGACATCTGGGTTTTGAAGCTGTTTACGACCAATAAAAGCTCGTCTGCATTTTTGACACTTGCATCCAGTATCCCTGTATATACCTTTTCCATAACGGAGATTTCTTCGGGCGTGAAATGCTTATCGCGTTTAAAGAGGTTCCATGCCCACTTATATTCATTTACCAGTTCAACCTGTTTTGCCGTGAGTTCCCTGAGACGTTTGTAGTAGGTAACAGCCGATTTGATTTCCCAGAGTTCCTGATAGTATTTACGATAGAGTTCTTTCTGTTTTTCCGTCCAATCGGCAATTTCGGTGAGTTTCAGTTTGGAAAGCTGATTTTCCAATACTTTCTGGGCATTCTGTAACCATATCGTTTCGTTCTGTAAGCGTTGTATCTTCAGATCTACCGCTTTGATGACCCTTTTTACGCCTGTACGGATCACTTCCGCAATGGCAATCTGTGCGCTGGCCCCTTTCGGCACACCTACAAACAATGTGGCGGCGCTAAGGGGAAGCATAATCATATACTTTTTCATAATTTTGCTGATTTTATGCGTCAAATTTTTTATCGTTTCCATTTACTTTATCGTTATTGGCCCGACATTTCTTTCACAAGCATTTCAATGCCTTTCTGCATGCTACCATACCGCAGCGCGTATTCCTGTACTTTTGCTTTTTCACTGGCCTCGGTAGTATAGGTCCAATACTCTTTTGGTGATACTTCGGTACGGTAGACCTTGCTGTGTCCACCAAGGCTGATGAACACCTCCTTGTACGAGCGGTCGGGATCGTTAGCTTTGTTCATGGATAGCACCAGTGCTTTCTCCTTATCCGTAAGCCCCAGCAGTTCCTGTACCTGCTCAAACTTGTTGGCATATTTGGACTGATCGAGCAATATCTTCGTGTCAGAATTATTAATGATGGCATTTTTTACGATGGGCGAACTGATAATGTCCTCGATTTCCTGCGTCACTACGATAGGTTCACCAAAGAACTTGCGCATGGTTTTCCATAGGTAGCGCACATGTTCGGCCATACTATCTTTTGCAATTGCCTTCCATGCTTCTTCCAGCAGCACAACTTTCCTGATCTGCGGTATTTTCCGCATCTTCGATATAATCATTTCCATTATGACAAGGGTAATCACGGGGAAGAGCACGGGGTGGTCTTTCACCGCATCCAGTTCCATCACAATGAACCGTTGATGAAGTAAGTCCAGATTTTCATTGGCGTTCAACAGGTAATCAAACTCCCCGCCCTTGTAGTAAGGATTGAGTACATAAAGAAAACTCCCCAAGTCAAAATCTTTTTCCTTTACCTGCGCTTCTTTGAGTACCGGAGAATATTCGGATAAGAGAAATTCGTAAAAGCTGTTGAATGAAGGAAAGATGTCGGGATTTTCGTCTAAGTAAGCGTAGTAAAAGGTTAGGGCATTGGATATCGCAACATACTCGGACCTTTTGTAAGGTTCGCTATCCTTTTTCCATAAGGATAACAGCAAAGTCTTAATGCTTTCTTTTTTTTCGGTGTCGAGCGAGCTACCCTCAGGCAGATAGAAAGGATTGAAACGTATGGGGTCCTCATCCGAATAGCTAAAATAGTAGCCGCCTACCAGATCGCACAATCCCTTATAGCTGTGGCCAATATCCACGATAATGATATGTGCACCCTGTTCATGGTAGCTCCGCATGAAATGGTTGGTCAGAAAACTTTTTCCCGAACCCGAAGGGCCCAATATAAATTTTGCCCGATTGGTGATCCATCCCTGTTTCCAGGGCTCGTCCGAAATATCCACATGCACAGGTCGACCACTTATCCGGTCTCCAAGACGGATACCGAACGGACTGATGCTATCTTTATAGTTGGTTTCCAGATTGAAGAAACATGCAGCCTGCTCGGCAAAGCTGTCAAAGGTATCATTGATGGGAAAATCTGCTCCTGCTCCGGGCATTCCGGCGTACCATATCTGGGCCATGCCGTCTGTCTCTTGTTTGGCTGTGCAGTCCATTTGAGCAAGCGCCGAACTGACCAGATTTCTAAGTTCTGCGTCTTCCGGTTTATCCGACCATACCAGCACATTGAAATGCGCTTTAATAGGCAGCCGCTGCTCACCAATGGCCTCGTTCAGAAAGCCGTTGACCGCCTCCATTGCCAGGGCGTTTTCCCTGCTGTACATCGAAAGGGATTGTAGCCGGAGCTTTTTAGATTCCAGCATCTTGATCGTTTTTTGCGGATCCTCGATCAATATATACTGGTTGTAAATATGGTTACAATTTAGGAGCTGCCCCAAAGGGCTTGCAAAACCAACACTGAACTTGGTTCGGTCTGTACTGTACTTTTCATAGTTGATCCTGCTGCCACACAGGGCAGGAAGGTTCTCGGTATCGGCAAGTGTATACAGCTGACAGTACCGGTCACCTATTTTCAAACCGTTTTGCAGATTGATGTCACGTACTATCGGCTGCTCGTTTTCTGTTAACAGAAAACAGTAACGTTCTATAATCCCTGCTTTTACCGACGTTCCCGCTAGGTCATCATTTTTCAATCGCCTCGGACTTATAAAGCCACTATCCGTTAATATCCGTTCGAATTGTCCCGCGCTGTCCAGAAAATGTTGGAAAAGGTTTTCGTCCACGGTCTGCGCCGGAACAATTGTCCTCCGTAAAAGATTGCTGTAGGCGGATGTGGCCGGCTTGCGCCCATTCGGCTTTTTTGTCAGAAAAAGATAGCAGGAATGGGCCAGATAAGGTCGTTCATTAAAGAACTTTTCACTGCTACGGGCAAGGAAACCATCCTTTCCTTCGTAGTCTGCTTTATAACTCGCCTGTGTGTACCAATCCTGTTTGTGCAGGACGGTGTGATTTTGGAGTACCTTGATTGCCTTGACAAAGGTGCTGTGATAAGCCGTATAATCCCGTTCCGATAAAGTGAAAATTTCGGGCAGGGTCAGTTCATAGGCCACCGTAATATCTCCCTGTCTGCTGAGTATACAGTCGTGCTCCACTTTGTAAATAGGAAATATGTTTGTTGCTTCGGCTATCATATCATTTTCTTATTTAGGGTTAACGGAATGCGTGTGTGCATTTAAAGAAGTAAATAGACGGCGCGAGCGGAATCGTATAGTATGGGGCAGCCTTCTCTTTGCCAGATATTTCATCAGTCCATGCGTTCCAAAGCGGTGGCTTAAATGAAGAACTAATAAAAAATGTGCTGTGCCCAGCATCAGGATCAGTGGTAAAACGATCAGCAGGCCGGCACCTATGATATACAATAACGCAAAGAGAATCAGAAGAACAACCAGTCCTATTGCCAGATAGATAATATACTGTGCCTTGAGCCCTTTGAACACAATCGGTTGCGAAACGCCTTTGTTGATAGAATAAATGCTGCTCATAGTCTGCCCGTTTATACACCGAAAAATGATTTGAGAACCGTGGCTACAATGACCAGAAAGACGCAGCTTCCAAACCATGAAGCTGCCACTTTATTCGTGTCGGGTTCTCCAGCATTCCATTTATTGAAAACCTTGACAGCTCCTATAATGCCTACCACCGCACCGATGGCATACATTAGGTCAATTCCCGAATCAAAATACCCCTTCACCTTATCGGTTGCTGACTGAATACCGGCATCCCCGTCCTGCGCAAATAGTGGAATGGAAAGGAAAAACTGATAACTGAAAAAGATATATAAGGCAAAGAGTATCCTGGCAATAGCCTGTTTTTTATGATTGTTGCGATTCATATAAGGATAATTTTAAGTTTCTATAAAAATTTTATTCCCAGAAGTTTTCCAACTCTCTTTCCGAAAGGGGAAAAGGGGCATGCCGGGTAATAAATTCATTAAGGGATTGCTGGTTGGAATTGGTACGGATAGCCTTGAGGCGTGGTTTGAATCCATCCATCAGGATAAGGAAATCTTCTTTTGTCCCTTCCTCGTCTTTTAGGATCTGAAAAAGCTGTTTCATCTCTTCCAGTAGATCGGGAATGTTGCCGAGCATTTTTTCTTTGTGCTCTTCATCCCTTTTCCGAAAAGAGAATTCGTCCATGCCCATGACACTCATCCCTTCGGGAAGTTTCGTCTTACCCATCAGGTCATCGTCCACGCTTTCCGTTTGTTCTGCATCGAGGTCATTCTCCTTTGTTCCGCTGTGTGGTCTTTTTTCAGCACCGTTTTTTTTACCTGTCAACAACCTTTTTAATTCTTTTCTGAAAAGGAGCAGGATTACGCTGATATACCATAGGAATGTCAACAAGGTGGCGGCAAGTAAGAACTCATGCCATGTGATATGTTTTAACATAATACTTTGCTTTCAGCTGCACTCCATTGTGCAGCTTTTACGAAGCAAAGTTTGATAGACTACGTTTTTTTGCTTGACAACCTACTGGGTAGTACCCAAAAATAAACGGGTAAACACCTGAAGAACAGGCTGATTTAAAATCGTCTATTTTGGATGTCCGGGCGATATGCATCTTCATCATCCAGCTTTTGGATTATAGCTTTACCCATTTCGTCAATATATTTGGTACGACTGAGCCTTTTGCGCTGCTTGATTTCGGTAAATCTTCTGTAAGGGCGTCCGATTTTTACATTGAAGAGAATTTCCAGCTTACGGACAATTTCACCTATTCCCGCCTGACCTTTGTTGATCTGTCCGGTACAGTACCACCCGTAGGCAGTTTCCAGCAAATTAATGCTTTCTCCGGTCCAAACCATGTCGTTCCCCGCTTCGGTGTCGGTAACATTGTCCTTTCCATCTATCAGCTTCCGTAGATAGGTGGTCATACGCTCATTGGAAAGAATCTTACCGATGAGATAATCTGCCGGGGTGGAGAAACGTTCGTCGTAGTCAATCCGTACCGGACAGAGCCATGACGGTGGTTCTGTAGACGAACGCATAAACAGAAGGCGGTCGAGGTGGTCAGCTCCGGAACGATGATAGCTGTGAAGTTCACGGTTGTCGCGATAGAATTTCTCGATCCCCTTGAGGAGATAACGGTAATATTTCTTAAGTTGATCGGCCGTGCCTTCCGGTTTCGTCAATTCAATCCGTTGTCTGGCAGAATAATAAAGTACCTGACTTATAAACGTAGGCTTTTTAGTCTTAAAAAAAGCTATTTCTTCCTGTTCACTGCTAAAGGTATAGTTTACAGTCCTGTTTTTAAGTTCAACGAGATAAGAACGCGCAGTCAGCAATTTTTTGGCAATTTCCAGCTTATCTGTTATTTCTTCCTGTTCGATCATTACCAGCTCATCTGAAAGTTGCCGGTAAAGATTATTGGCGATTTCGAGTATCATAAGCAAAAATTTTGGTGCGCTACAAATACTCAGGTTTTACGGATGGAAATAAAGTGGTTAAGGTGGTGTCGGAACGACTACCTGTGTAATATCAGAGCTTGTTTACGGCCTATTAAAGGTATTAGGTGGTGGAAAAATGGGAAAAAATGTGTAATATTAGTCAAAACCTTCACTGAAGAACTCTTTGGGTGTCACATTAAGTGCTTTCATGACTTTCAAAAGGCTTTTGTACTGTAGGTTTTCGCCTGCCTCATAGCGACCATATTGTGCTCGCGCTAGATCATGGGCATTGGCAAATTTTTCATAATTAGCATATCCGGCTTTGATCCGGAGTGCTTTTATCCTTTCTCCCAGTTTTCTTAAATCTTCATCTTCCGATGGTGATATTTCCTTTTGCGACATACAAACAAAATAAGCCATAAGGATATTTATATGTTACCATTAATAAGTTACTACTAATTAGATACTACTAATAAGTAGTAAAATATTCTTATTTTTATGCAGATGAATAAGATGTCGGAACTGGAAAAATTAACGGGCTTGGAGACACTTCCCCTGAACCAGCACCCCTTAAGCGCTAGTTTTATTAAAACATGCAACAAAATTGGATGGCTAACGATAGAAGATATTTTCAATGCCGGACTGAAAAAGGTTGCAGAACATCCAAAGATCAACGACGAATGGTTTGATGAACTGTTGGCTTACCTGAGAGAGCTTGGGATGCTATATAGGATGAACCCTTGATCAGGGATACTTGGAATTTATGTAATTCAACATTGAGGTTAACATCTGTTTTACTTTATTGATCACCTGTTGAGAGGGAATGGTATCCTTACTCAGTAAACTATGCAACGCCAGGTGTTCTCTGTTGGGTGTTCCGATAAAGTCTGCTATAAAAGCAAATAACATTTTCTTGGTATCCACTATCAGTATTTTCATTTCCAGCAGCACGCGGAAAAAGAAAAGTAGCTGCCGTTCGGTAAGGGAAACCTGAAAATGGTAGCGGCCCGTTGCTGGATCAATTGCACCTACCGGAAATTTTGACCATAATCTTCGACGCTTACGGAGTTCTTTACGTTTACGTTTGCTATATGTTAAGAGTTGCTTCCTTATGGATAGTATCTGGCTATCCGCAGCCCACTTTTTTATTTCAGGTATCAGCGCCAATTGATTCTGGTAAGTTAGCCATTGTTCTTCTTTTTTATATTCATCATCCAGATTTTCAACAGCCTTTGCCATTTTCTCTCTGATAAGATGACAGAAAGGGCCATAATTGAAATTCAGCATTATGAGCTGTTCGATCAGTTCCCGTTCGTAGCGATCCGAATATTTCAGGTAAGATAGGCGTGCAGGCAGCTCAGCGGCAAGTCTAAGGGCATAATGCCAATGGTGCCATTTGAAATAGCTCATCATGCTTTCATCTGCAAATCCGGAAAAATAGTTTTGCAGGGAGTTGATCAACTGTCGATCGACACGGTTCTTATACATCTCTCCCAACAATAAGTGTGTATTGCTCAGAAAGGTTGTTGACCTTAAATAGGGTATAAAAGGGGGCAGTGATCTATGCTCGTGAAAAGAATCGGGATAGTGTTGAAATAAGCCTTCCAGAAACCGGGTTCCCTGGTTCAGTGCATAGTAATAGACCGCAGCCCGGTAGTTATTCCCGTAAGGTATCTTTATTCTTCTTTCCTTTTCCTGTTCAAGTCTTCTCCACCATTCCTGCATTACATCGGTTATATTGAGTTGGTATTTTCCGATTAATGTATACCTGCTGAACGGCTCATGGAGGACTGTAGCCGAGATATTTGTTTCCAGACTTAAAAAATATTGTTTTATGACCCGTTTATAAGACGTGAAGCTCTCTTTATCCGTTTCTGATATCAATACCTCATTAATGAGTTCATGAAGGTCATCGGCGCGCGCAATTCGGTTCGATCTGGCATACATCTCATGTTGGTGATTAGTGTTGATACAACGTCTTTAGAACATAGTCCTTATATGTTTTTCCGATGATCAGCCCTGTTTTATTTTTCAGTATAACCATACCTTCATCGATCAGGTCAATCATCTTTATAGATATGATATAAGATCGGTGGATTCGTATAAAACCGTCAGTCAGGCGCAGTTCGGATTCAACATCGTCCATCCGCATAGAAGTCAGTACAAATTCATCATGTTTGTGGAATATCACATCGTTTCCCCTTGCTTCTACATAAATGATATCACTGAAATCTATCTTCTTTAATTTTCCTTTATGTTCGATCTGTACAAAGATGTAATCGTTTTTTACTGTGGGTAATTCCAATGTTCTGTGTAGTATCCTTTCCTTCAGCTTTTCCACTGCTTTTGCAAATCGATCGAATTGAACAGGCTTTAACAGATAATCCACCGCATCGAGCTCGATACTTTCGATTGCAAATTCAGTATAAGCAGTACAGACGACCACTTTAACCGAAGGGTCAAGCTCGCGCATCACTTCGGTACCCGTCATTTCATCCATTTCCATGTCAAGAAAAACTGCATGAACATTTAGTTTCGGGATCATTTTTAAACCTTCGAGTGGTCTTGTGGCGGTTCCAATCAAACGGATGTCCGGAACCTGGCTTAGGTAACGGGAAATCTGTTCCAGTGCGGCAGGTTCATCATCAATTGCGAAACAGTTTATCATGGTCGTTTATTTGTATCAGCGGAAAAATCAATAAATAACTCAACTGTATAAATCTCACTGTCTTCCGTACGACTGAGTCTGGCCTTGTCCTTAAAAGCACCTCTCAGTCTCCGCTCCACATTTTTCAGACCAATGTGGCTGCCGGAAGTATCCAATGTTTTGCTGATCCGTTTTTTATTGGAACTATAGAAATAAATTTTATCCCGATTGACCACGATCTTGATCTGCAGGGGATATAGCGGATCTGATAGGTCTCCATATTTGAAGGCATTTTCCACAAGCGTAATAAAGGATAAAGGTGGAATCGAATGCAGGTAGCGGTCACCCTCGAATTCGAACACAATGTTTTTTCCTTTGCCGAAACGTCGCTGGTTGATTTCGAGGTAAATTTCCAGATATTCCAGCTCCTTATGCACCGGCACAAGCTGTTTGCCTTTCACCGCATTGTCCAACGAATAACGCATCATCATGGAAAGCAGGTAGATGCTATCGGCCAATGATTTGGATAAAGAAAGTGCTTCTGTATAGATAAAATTTAGTGAATTATGCAGAAAATGGGGATTGACCTGGGCTCTTAAAAATGCCTGTTCATATTCGAACTTTTCCCGTTCCATTTCGTAATGTGCTTTTTCCATCCGGCGTTTGTACGCCAGATTGGCAAACCATTTCAGTATAAAATACACGATAATGGCATAGCTGGCGTATTTGATATAAGGGGAAAGTATATTGCGCAGGTACAGGCTCAGTTTAAACGGCACATCCTCATAATATAATTTAGCCCCAAATAGCGGCAATATTCCATAGATGCACACATAGCCCAGTGCTGCCAGTATAAAGAAAGTGGAGATTACCAATAATATAGCGATCCCAATATTTATTTTCCGGCTTTCGATAAATTTAAAGAGAAAGAAATTACTGTAAAAGATAATCGAATACAACAAGCAGAGAAAAAGTATATGACTGTAGTCGACATAACTGATTTTGGGTAGGTTGTAGATATATACAAACTGGGCATAGATTATCCAACAGATAAAATTGAACAACAGGGGGTGTTTACGGAAAAAAGTGGCCATATCTTCCGGATTTTTTGGTTCATCATTCCACAAGATAAAAAAATTAGGCCATTTTCCGTAAAAAAGTGTGCAAAGGACGTTATTTCCCTGTGCAGCGATCGCATCTAATGATTGCATATTCTCTTTTCTTAGATTTCTAATACAACTCTATTGGTTATGAGATCTTTCATGTGATTCCGCTGCAATAAAGGGACTGTAAAAGGATAATCCCTTCTATAAATCTGTTCCAGCCGCCTATATAACCAGTGTTCGATATCGAAACATTGATAATCTCTTTTCCTGAAAAGAAAATATTTGCCGGTTATACTGAAAAAGCTATAATCCTCTTCGTTGAATCTGATCAGTCTTTTCTTTTTTCCTTCTGTGATAATTGGTTCGGATATCTGTTCCGCGATCGGATTGACGATATCGGCATGCTCATGCAAATGCAGCCATGTTTCCCATTGCCAGGGCCTTTTGGAGACAGCCTTCTCAAGATATTTATAGATTCGCGAAACGGCCTGCTCTATAAATATTTGCCTATTAAGCTCCTCATTCGGTAATATCGGAGGAAAAAAATCGAGACAGGGAACACGCTTCCATTGCCGTGTAGAAACTACCGGATAAATCGGGGATTTGCTCAGGTAAGAAATAAAAGCTGCCCCTGCTCTTACTTTGACATGTTGGTTCAGAAAAGGGATGGATATAAGGTTACGGCTCGTCAGGTCGTCTCCTGTTCCGGTATTTCCATCTACATAAACTAAAATATTTTTTCCGTCCCTTAGTTCTCTATTTATTCGCAGTAGGCTGTTTTTATCGTTGGCATTGATCAGATTAAAACCAAGGTGTTCTATTTTTTGGCTATCATATTTCAGATTGACCAATTCATTTTCTTTTTGCATGCCATTTTTTGAAACAACCAAGGCAAATGGGACATCATTTTTTGCCAGGTAATGCCCGATCATCCGAAAAGATCCACTATGAAAGGTGGCAATTACTCCAGGTCTATTTTTAATATCCTGCAAAGCATAACCATGAAAGCGGACTTTAAGGTTTTTGGGTAGGTCCGGAAGTGACTGTTCAAAATAGCTTTGCTGCTGGTTTGTCAATAACTTAAAGAAATGTGACTCATGCTCCATGTATTTTAGCGATGGAAGAAAATTACGGAAGCTTGCACTCACTACCTGAAATTTGTACCAGAAGGGATTTGTAGGTTCTAAAGAAGTTCTTATATGGGTGATAGGAAAGCCGTGGGAGTGACTTTTTATAAGGTTATTCTCCATTTTTAAAGATTTAGCCCGACGGACGAAAAACCGCCGGGCGGTAAACATTATTTCTATAGTCCCTCATAAGGGATACATTTGTCTTCCGTTTCTGCTACCAGCATAATAGCTTCCAACGCGAGCAACGTAATGGGGCGGCTGAACAGTTTGCCTATCCGGGATTTTCCTCTTTTACGTTTCATCTTTTGTGTATCTATAGTTAAACCATTGCCTACTCTGATCAAGGGTTTTCGGTTACGCCCTACCGATGGCCACCGGGTTTTACTGGATATCCGATAGCGAATTTCGAGCGTTAGAGAGGTCTATTCAACTAACTTGGTTTGAATGGTGGGATTCTATATGTGAATGTCGCTTTTCTGTATGCGAAAGTTTTGAGGGATTACAGATCAGCCTTCTATTGAGGCACCTATATTGTTCCACTGGTTTGTTTTGCTACACTTGAAATTGGCTGCGGAAGCCTTAAAAAGCTGCTATTTATTAAAGCGAAGCAGATAAAGGAAATTTGGCTAAACAGAGCGAACACGTACTGTAGTTGAATGGAATGACGTAATGATGAGGCAATAGGTTACACATCTCTTTGGTGAAACATTGAAATATCCACTCGGAAAAGAAGCTAATCGGCAGCAGGGCTTGGCAATAGTTTTACAGTACAATGCCAATAATAGGTATTACTCTTTTACAGACCAAAGGGTTACAATTCTAATTCAGAAGTGATAAAATTTTTTGTCCCCTTTGGCCCCGTAATAGTGAGCCATGTATTGGAGCCATCACCTTTAACGGATAAACCAAAATCAAAAAAATCACAACAAAGCCGTTCTGTTTTTACGAAATCGGAAAGCTCATCAATTATTTTATCTGAGCCATTAAACTTATAAGAGAAACCATCTTTCAACTCCTTCTTTTCTATAACCTGCTTTTTCAAGCTGGCAATAATAGAGGCTTTACGCCTTTGCATTTCCGGCGTGGTCAGTTTACAGGAAACTTCCCTTTTTATGGAATTTACTTCATTTGTCACTTTTACGTTATCGTCTTCCATTTTCATATTGATGTTGGTTTGGCTATATCCTACAAGAGAAACAGCCAACAGTGGTAGAATTAAGATTTTTTTCATACATTAATTAGTTGTTCGCGGAGCATAAAAAATTACACAAACACCCAACAGGGCTATCAAAGCGCCAATGATATCATAGCGATCAGGTTTAAAACCATCTACTTTCCAAGCCCATAGCAAGGAAAGGACTATGAAGATACCACCATACGTAGCGTATACCCGGCCAAAGTTTGCGGTCTGCCAGGTAGCCACTACCCCATACAAGGCTAAAACTACACCGCCTATTATGCCAAACCATAGCGGCTTATCTTCTTTTAGCCAAAGCCAAACAAAATAACCGCCGCCGATCTCGCATAAGCCTGCGAGAATAAATATTAAAAATGATTTCAATGTTCCCATTCGATAAATTTATTAAAGTTACTTTTGCAAATATATACCATGGAGTATAGTCCATGGTCAAGTAAAAATTGTAACAGTTATGTTAATTGGTGAATTATCTTTAAAAACAGGGCTTTCAAAAGATACCATTCGCTTTTACGAAAAGCAAGGTTTAATTCAGGTTGGCAGGAAGCAGCGAAGAAAGAATAATTACAAAGAGTATTCAGAGGATGTGTTAAACCGACTTCAGGCTATAAAACGGATGAAGAATTTCGGCTTTACGCTGAACGAAGCAGCCACATTGTTGGGTATGATAGATGTTAATGCAGCTACTTGTGATAATGTTAGTGATCTAATAGCTAAAAAGGTTGATTTGCTGGATACAAAAATTCACGATATGATCTCCCTACGTAATCAGCTAATTGTCGGGGTGCAAAAATGCCAAAATTGCTGTAACCCTGCGCAACCGGAGGAAAATTGCCCAATACTGGTTTCAGATAGTTTGTAACGGCTTTTGATTATACCCATTGGAACGTGGCTCCCTATACCATATTTTATGAAGTGGGGGTATGATTTTGGCTATTATTTGACATGGACTTTTTTTGCGGCGACTTTCAAAAAGCATAACTGCTTTTATCTCAGCATAACTCTTTCAGATCATCACAATAGATACCTGATAACTATCCTAGGTAATTCCTTGTTCGAACACCAATTCTTTGCTTGCCAGCAACCGGCAATGGCTATTCTTATCCTTTATATCCAACGGATTTGAGACACCAAAGTCAACGGACCAATATCCTCTAATTTTTAAGGTTTCCGATTGCTCCGGCGTCATTTTATATTGCTGACTCATAAAGGAATCATTAAATATATAGTGCATGCTCCTGTAAACTACTCAATTTCAGTCCAACTTCCTCATTAAGGCAAATGGATAAGTTTTGATTATTTACAAAAAATGATTAGACTTGCAAAATATTAAAGTTAGACAGATCTAAATTATAATGATGTATATGACTAAAAAAAGGAAGATCACAGTCGTTGCTATGACTGCTATAATCTTCCTGATTGCCTGTGAAAAAATGCTGCCCGAAGCCCCTCCAGAAGATAGCCTGTTGGATGGTCCTATGGAGGGGCTAACTGCTGAGCAGCATATACAGTTCCTCCGTGGCGATGTGGCCTTTAATGATGATGTGTTTTCAGGAGAGACCGGGCTGGGCCCTTTATTTGTAGCCACTTCCTGTGGCACTTGTCATGCCGGGGATGGTAAGGGACACCCTTTTACCACTTTAACCCGTTTCGGACAATCCGATACATTGGGTAACAGGTTTTTGCACCAGGGTGGGCCGCAGTTACAGCACAGAGCCTTACCCGGGTTCATATCTGAAAGCCTACCTACAGGGGCCACCTTTTCCGACTTTATGCCACCGGCCAATACGGGGCTTGGTTTTCTGGATGCTGTGCCTGATGCTGCTTTACTTGCGTTGGCCGATCCCAATGATGCTGATGGGGATGGTATTTCGGGCAGGCCAAACTGGATACATGCACCTGCTTACTGCATGCCCCGCCCCGAAACCATTGAGCATAATGGAAAGTATATTGGCCGGATTGGAAAAAAAGCTGCTGTGTATGATCTGCTCCAGCAAACTGCTGTTGCCTATAACCAGGATATTGGTATCACTTCAGGATACGAACCCGTTGATACCTACAACGGGCAACCTATAGACCCGGAAGTAAGCAATCAGACCGTATTGGACGTGGTATTCTATTTGAAAACCCTGAAAGCGCCTATTCAGCGAAATGCTGAGAATACGGATGTAAAGGCCGGCAAACAGATCTTCATGAACATTAGCTGCGGCAAATGTCACGCTCCGCAACTTAAAACCGGTCATTCTCCCATAGCAGCATTATCCGGCAAAACATTTTACCCATATACCGATCTGCTATTGCATGACATGGGCAATGGTTTGAACGATGGCTACACTGAAGGCACTGCCCTGCCAGAAGAATGGAGAACACCCCCTTTATGGGGATTGGGGCTTTCAAAAAATTCACAGGGTGGGCAATACTTTCTGTTACATGACGGAAGGGCCAGGAGCATAGAAGAGGCCATTTTATTACACGGTGGTGAGGCACAGAACAGCCGCAATCAATTCCAGCAGTTCACAGATAAGGAAAAGCAGCAACTAGTTAAATTTTTAGAAAGTCTTTGATATGAATCGAAAAGAATTTATGCACCAATGTGGGTTTGCTTGCTTGGGGGTAATGGGGTTATCAGCGCTTACTGAAAGCTGCGCCGTATCCAGGCAATTGGATGCGTCGATAAATGATAGGAGCCAAATGCAGGTTCCCCTTTCTGTTTTCATAACATCATCAAAAAATAACCGGCAGCAATTCAAGCGATATATCATTGTCAGGAATGATCGGCTGAACTACCCTATCGTAGTATATCGCAATGCAGAAAATAACTACACAGCCCTGTTATTGCGGTGCAGCCATCAATACAATGAACTAAACGTAAACGGTGACCTGCTTACCTGTCCTGCACATGGAAGCGAGTTCAACGCTAAGGGTGAAGTAGTGCATGGCCCTGCGGAAGATAAACTGCGTTCATTTGTTACTACTGTTGATGCACAGAATCTGTTTATACACCTGGTATGAAGAAAATTTTTTTATTCTTTATTTTTGCACTGATTACGTGTTCAGCTTCTGCACAAAGGGATACTTCCCTTTTTAAAAGGGTAATGCCGGATACCGCAAAGATGAAACTGAATATGGATGCTGTGTACAATCGTCCGTTTCTGCAAATAGGTAAGCTGCCTGCAACGCTAGGCGGTTACATTGAAGCCAACACGGCTTATTTTAACGAAAATGGTATAACCGAAGGCTTATCATTCCAACTACCCAGGCTTACTTTATTTGTCGCCTCGACCATCCGGCACCGGATCAAATTTCTTAGTGAAATTGAACTGGAAGAAGGAGGCAGGGAGATCAATATAGAATTTGCATCAGTAGATGTTGAATTCCATCCATTGCTGAACCTGCGGGGCGGCGTGATCATGAACCCAATTGGCTCATTCAACCAAAATCATGATGGGCCAAAGTGGGAATTTATCAGCCGTCCGATTTCAGCCACCACTATTATCCCCGCTACATGGAGCACTGTAGGATTTGGATTATATGGCAAATATGCCCGTAATGACTGGGTTTGGGCTTATGAGGCATACCTTAGCAATGGTTTTGACGATAAGATTATCAACAATAGTGAAAACCGTACGTGGATGCCTGCCAGTAAAGAAAACGCGGAACGGTTTGAGGAAAGTTTTAACGGATCGCCTTTGGTAACCCTTAAAACGGCTATCCGGCACAGGGGATTTGGGGAGTTGGGAGTATCCTGGATGGGCGGTGTATATAATAAGTACCGGGATGATGGGATTATTCTGGATAAAAAACGGCGCGTCGATTTATTAGCTATTGATTTTAATACGATAGTATCCCAATGGAATACTTACATCAACGGAGAATGGGTATGGGCTTTTATTGATGTTCCTTCTACATATACACAGCAATTTGGTAACCGTCAGCAAGGAGGATTCATTGATATTGTACAACCGGTCATTAAACGTACTATGCTGGGTTGGGATAATGCAACCGTTAACCTGGCAGTAAGAGGAGAATATGTTGATTATAATGTGGGCACATTCAAACAAACAGGAGATAACATTTACGACCAGGTTACAGCTATAGTACCTGGTATTAGTTTCCGTCCTTCAGGGCAAACGGTATTCCGGGCAAACTATCGTTATGAATGGCACAGGGATCTGCTGGGCAATCCGGCTGTTAAGGTAGCAGGATTTCAGTTCGGTCTTTCTACATATTTCTGATTACTAAACAATTAATTACTTGAGGGGGACAATCGCTGATTTATCGTCTTGGTAATCAATTCGCAGCGGCAAATAAATTGTATTCGATTCATTTCTTCACATATTGCTTTCGGCAAAGGCTCTCTTCTCCACGTTAGATATAAGATTTGGGTATAATACATCACAAAATGCAGACCTCGGGAGATAGACAGAACGTAGAATAACATTGGTATCTAATACTACTTTCAGCAAAGCCATAACTATTATTTGCTATCGAGTATCTTTTTCAGTTTTTCATCACTATATCCTTTCTTGTCCCAAATAGCATCAGCACTATCACGAGCGCGTTCCAATAAGAACTTAACCATCATGCTCTTTAGCTCCAGCAATTCGTTTTCAGGTATATCCACACAAAACAATTTAAGCAATTCCATTTGCACATTGCTTAATGGTGGTTGAACCGTTATATTTGCCATATTGATACCTCCGTTTGCCTTAAGACTGTTAATTGGTTATTTATATTGTTTGCATAATAATTGTTAGGGCTTATCCTCTACTTTATTCTCGATTTGCTTTTTTGACACTTCAACAGCTTGATGTAATTTTTCTTTTAGCAGTTTTTTACTAGGCAACTGAGTAAGGTATTCAGAAACCTTGATACCTGCGTTATCAAGTTGTAAGAGTTCCACTTGTTCGTGGTTACCTTCGGCGCAAAGAATCAACCCCAATGGTGTATTTTCACCTTCTTCCATCTCATAACGCTCCAATCATCTCAAATAAAGTTCCATCTGGCCTTTATATGCTGCTTTGAAGCGACCTAGCTTCAGCTCGACGGCAATGAGTCTCTTAAGTTTTCGGTGGTAAAACAGCAAATCCAACCGAAAGTCCTCTCCGTCGATAATCATACGCTTTTGACGCTCCACAAAACTAAATCCTTGGCCCAATTCCAGAATAAACCGTTCAAGTTCCCTTAAAATGGCA
The DNA here is from genome assembly GCF_030372825.1 of Olivibacter sp. 47. Lineage (NCBI taxonomy): Bacteria > Pseudomonadati > Bacteroidota > Sphingobacteriia > Sphingobacteriales > Sphingobacteriaceae > Olivibacter > Olivibacter sp. 47. The sequence continues at coordinate 242,168 of NZ_JAUCNR010000001.1, read as the reverse complement.
TCTTCGAGATGCTGTTCGCTATAGGTACTACTTATTTTATCACGAAGGGTCTTTACATTCCATCCTTCAGCTTTGCATAATTCCAAATAGAATTCCCGTTGAAGCTCACTTTTCAATGGTATCAAAGCAATAAAATGTGTCCAACTCAATTGTCGTATTGCCGATACGACAATTTGCTCATCTGAAAATACTGTGGCAAATTGAATCATTCGCCTAAGATTCTTCTCAGAGAAATTATTGCCATATTGCTGTACCAATCTCTCTGAAAGTCCCACAATGATACGCTGCCCATATGCAGCTCTTTTTTCTGTAAGTAAGTTTTCACTTACACGCTTCCCTATTCTCCAATAGAGATAGGTGAGTGTACTGTTTGCGCTTTGAGCAAGTTGTTGTTTGCTTTCCTCAATCAGCTTGGCTACGTCAACAAAAAGCTGCTTCTCAAATTTAATTGGTTGACTCATCGTAAAGAAGTGTACCGCGGGAGGGTAATTGGTTAATTATTCCTCGTTTGCACCCGAGCCTGTAAGCGACTTGCATCTCTTTTACTTTTATCAACCTGTTCCTCTAAATTCTTGATCTGGTCAGAAGAGCAGCCTTGGTACATTATGTTCACTCCCTGATTACCATCATAATTGTTAAAGTGGTTTGTATAAGTGGCCTTTTCTTGATAGTTGAGTATATATTCTGGGGCTACTCCGAAAATCTCCGATAGCTCGTAAAGTCTTGACACTGTAACGTCTGCAACATTATTTTCGATATTACTATACGCTTTAACTGTTATACCGAGAGCCTTTGCTACATCCTCTTTGTGCAAGCCTTTTTCCTTTTCTCGGATTTCTTTAATATTTTCTCCAATCTTCATATCTTAAATACTTAAAATTCGATATTATTGTTTTTCAATAGTGCTTCCAGTAAAGAGATGCGTTTCCGTTCGCTTTCTAGCAATTCCTCTTGTAATCTAAGGATTTTCTTATTGCTTTCTGACTCTATGCCTGTTCCGCCCTGATGCATAATATTAGTTCCCTTATTGCCGCTTTTGTTGTGAAAATAATTATAAAATTCTTTCTTAGACTGCTTATAGTTCAGGATATATTCTGGACTACATTCAAATATTGAAGCAATCTCTTCCAGTCTAGTTAAACTTATATCTGTAACATTATTCTCAATGTTACCATATGCCCTTTCGGAGATATTTAACCTATCGGCCATATAGCTCCTTTTAAAGTTCTTTTCGGTTTCCCTAATTTCTCTTATATTATCGCCAACTTTCATGTCAAAAGGTTCAAAAATCTATTGGTATATTGTTTTCGCGCAACAACTTTTCAAGCTTGGGTATCCTTTTTAGTTCTTCACTATATAACTCTTTATATGCTTTTCTTACTTCTTTTTGATCAATTCCCTGAATCTTAATATTTGTTCCCGAATTATCACTATGGTTAAAAAAATAATTTTTTATTCCGTTAGTCGGCTCGTTAAGTTGAAGCAATTCTGCAGGAGTTAAAGACAAAACACTACAAATTGCATCCAGCATACTTAAAGTTATGTCAACATCATCATTTTCAATTGATTTGTATTCATCAACACTAATTTTCAATTCGTCGGCCATAAACTCTTCAGTATACTTGTGAGCTCTTCGGATTTCAATGATGTTTTTCCCTATTTTCATGTTATAAATTTTTATAATCGTAAATATAGTAAAACTTCCACAAAAGAACAAATACTTCTAAACAAACCTCCGTATAAATTCATCTTTCTGAACTACAACATCAAGTGTTGGAAGTGATTTTCTCTAATTTTCACCGCATTTGTTTTTTCTTTGCTATTCCTAACAATAGATTATGAAAAAGCAAAAGATACCTAAATCGATTAAAGCCGTCTTAAGAAAGGTCAAGGGTCGTCTTCTGTTTAAGCTCTTCCCATACCAACCAAGTAAATTTTATCCGGTAGTAACTCTCGTTGACGATGAAGAAATTATCGTTAGCACTTCAGATTTCAATCTGACAATTCAATGTACGGAGAAAAAAGGCACTAAAAAGAATCTATACAAGAACCTTATTAAATCTCCTGTTTAGCCCCTTTCCCCTTCTTTCCAAAAAGAAGTTCAACCTAATTTTTAACCAAACCGTAATCACAGAAAATGAATTTAACGCTCATAAGGGGTTTGCTGTGTCCAAAAGGCGAGCTATCGGCTTTCGGCAATCGGCTATCAGCTAAATCCCGATTCAAGAAAAACAGTACTAATAAAAGAAATATCACCAATCTCCACACTACTGTCCGTCCCCATTTTTTGGGACGAACGACCGTGTGCAGGGACCAACGACATAAAATCATTGCGAATCACACTTTAAAGGTCGCCAATAGATACCCATATAAAACAGGCATAAAGATAGGTTTGAGCGGAGTGATCTTGCGCGTCCTTAGACCTTACGCCTTTTACCTTATAACCTTAAAGATTTTGTTCTGTGTTTGTTTGGCACACGCCCGGCAGTCCTCCTCCCCGGAGGCTGCCACCGGCGTGGCTTTACGGCAAATAACGCTGAAGGGTAACGTGCTGTCAGCAGTTAATGGCGAACCGCTTGAAGGGGCTACCGTACGTACGGAAGTCACCTCTATAACCACCGATCAGAAAGGGAATTTCACTGTCATAACCAAAAAGAACAAGGGAACATTTACGGTCACCTATTTGGGCTATCAAACCAAAGAAATTCAGTATGATATTTCCACCAGCCAGTACTATACCATAAAACTTGATCCACAGCAAAATACCTTAGACGAAACCGTAGTAATTGCTTATGGACAAACTACCAAACGCTTCAACACCGGTAGTGTTGGGCGTGTAACCGCAGCAGAAATTTCAAGGCAACCGGTTGCCAATCCTATAGCTGCGTTACAGGGGCGAATTTCGGGAGTAGAGATAACACAACAGAGCGGACGTACGGGAGCAAATTTTAATGTTCTTATAAGAGGTAGAAGCTCGATTGCAAACGGCAACGAACCCCTATACCTGATCGATGGAGTGCCGTGGTTAAGTGCCGGTATTTCAAAAGCCAGTTCTGTGGGTTCACAAAGTCCGTTTAACAGCATTAACCCATTAGACATTGAGAGTGTCGAAGTGCTTAAAGACGCTGATGCAACCGCAATTTTTGGTAGTAGAGGAGCAAACGGTGTGATACTCATCTCCACAAAGAAAGGCAAGCAGGGAAAAACAGAAGTTGGCCTGAATGCTTACACAGGTATTAGCCAGGTCGGGCACACTATGCCGTTAATGAACACACAGGAATACATTGAAATGCGTGCTCAAGCCTTTGTAAATGATAACATCTCCCCTACGTCTGTAAATGCTCCTGACCTTACACTTTACGATCAGCAGCGGTATACAAATTGGAAAAAAATTTTAATTGGAAATACAGCTCATTTATCTGATCTACAGTTAAACCTTTCAGGGGGCAGTGATAAAACACAGTTCCGTATTTCAGGTGCCTATCGAACGGAGGAAAACGTTTATCCCGGAGATGAGGTCGACAAACGAGCAAGCGCGCAATTAAATCTCGATCACAGATCCGAAAATGAGAAGTTCCGGATTTCTTTTACGAGCAGCTTTTCAGATTACAAGAACAACATACTTCCCACCGATTTAACAGAGGGTATTTACACTGCACCAAACTTACTACCATATGAAGATAATGGATCCTTATCATGGTCAGAAAACGGATCAGCCGTATATAATAACCCTTTGGCGGCTACATTGAGAAGTTACCGGACAAAAACGCAGAATTTGGTCAGCAATCTGAACGCTAACTACAGTATTACAAAACACATAGCTATCAGGTTGAATGCCGGTTATACCACCATTGCCACAGATGAGGCCAACGTTTATCCGTTAAGCTCTTTTATACCGAACAATTCCAGGATAAGCGGGGAATCAACATTCGCCAATAGTGATTTTAATAGTTGGATTGTAGAGCCGCAACTTACGTATATCCGAAGCTTTGGCGACCATAAGTTGGAAATGTTGTTGGGATCCAGTTGGCAGGAAGAGAAATCCAGCGGTAGGGTTATATTTGCCAGCAATTATAGTAGCGAAGAATTGTTGTTCTCCACAACCGGGGCAAGTACCCTAAATGTCACCGAAGAATATGGACTTTATCGGTATCAGGCAATATTCGGAAGGATCAATTACCAATATAAAGAACGATATCTTTTTAATCTGACCGGGCGACGGGATGGTTCTTCCCGTTTCGGACCCGGACGTCAATTTGCAAATTTCGGCGCAATTGGTGCCGCATGGATTTTTACCAATGAGAACATCATTAAAAACAATTTAACCTTCTTAAGCTTTGGGAAATTTCGAGCAAGCTACGGGCTGACAGGAAACGATAAAATAGGCGACTACCAGTTTCTTGACACTTATGGAAATGTCCGTTATCCGTACGCTGGTGTCGGTGGCCTAGCTCCGCAACGTCTTTACAATCCTGACTACGAATGGGAAAGCAACCGTAAATTGGAAATGGCTTTGGAGCTTGGTCTATTGAAAGATCGGATACTGTTTTCAGGAGCTTGGTTCAGAAACCGAAGCTCCAATCAACTATTGCAATATACCTTACCATCTCAGACGGGATTCCGAGGCATTACCCAAAATCTACCTGCCGAGGTGGAAAACAAAGGGTGGGAATTTGAAATCAGCACCATAAATCTCCAAAAACCTGCATTCAAATGGAATTCGTCTTTCAACATTACACGCGCAACAAACAAGTTACTTGATTTTCCCGGTCTCGATAAATCAAGTTATGCAAATCAATATGCGATCGGCGAGTCCCTGAACATCGTTAAGTTATATCCCTATTTAGGGGTAGATCCTGAGACAGGCCTTTGGTCTATCGATCTTAACAACGGTCGCAGCGTTATTCGCGACCTTACACCGAAATTTTACGGCGGGTTAAACAACAGCTTCCAGTTCAAGGGATTACAATTGGACGTCTTTCTTCAATTTGTCAAAAAGGACGGATACAGTTTCATACATAGTCTTCCGGCGTTAATGGGAACTACAAACTTTAACCAACCAAAGGTTTTGGCAAACCATTGGACCCCTTCAAATATTGATAGTGAGATTCAGAAACCTTCTACAGGGGGAGGAGCCGCAACTGCAAGAAGCAATTACCTGTTATCGAATGGTGTAATAACAGATGCCTCATTTATCCGATTAAAGAATGTTTCACTCAGCTATCGTTTGCCTGATCGTTGGGTTAGCAGCATGGACATCAAGCAGCTTCGCATTTACTTTCAGGGACAGAATCTACTGACCTTCACGGGATACGAAGGTAATGATCCGGAAGTAACCAGCATGCGTACCCTCCGGCCTCTGCGAACATTAACATTTGGAATTCAGGGAACTTTTTAACGGCATAAAAATGAAACAAAAAAAATTATTTAAATACTATCTGATGGCGATCATCACAAGTTTTACAGGCTGTAGCAATTTCGTGGAAGTTGAATTACCGCCCAACCAGATCGGTAAAATTAACGCATTCAACAATGAAGCGACAGCAACGTCTGTAGTCAGCGGGATATATAGTAACCTTTCAAACATTTCCCATACTTTAAATGCTGACATGCACATTGCCGTAGCACTCAATGCAGACGAGCTATCTTATTCACAATCTTCGCAGAGTTATCTTGAATTTCTAAACAGCAATATACAGACTAACAACACATTGGTCGGTAGTTTTTGGTCCATGGCATACAGTAGCATTTACAACACCAACATGGCAATTGAAGGACTTTTATCTTCATCTAATCTAAGTGAGTCTGTACGGAATCAACTACTGGGAGAAGCGAAATTTATCAGGGCGTTCTGCTACTTTTATCTGGTGAACCTATTCGGAGATGTTCCGCTGATATTGGAAACCGACTATCAGGCTAACCAGCGCCTTGGCAGAACCGAAATAGCTAGCGTCTATGAACAGATTGAAAGGGATCTTACAGAGGCTGAAACGTTATTGACGGAAGACTATCCGGTTTTGGATAAAGTCAGGCCCAACCGTTTGGCAGCCGCCGCTTTGTTGTCTCGAGTTTATCTTTATCGCGAAAAATGGCAACTAGCGGAAGAGAAAGCTTCCCAGATCATCAATAGTGGTTTATATTCACTTCCTGAGCTTTCAACAGTATTTTTAAAAGCAAGTGAAGAAACAATCTGGCAGCTAATACCGGTATTTCCCGGCTATAACACCAATATCGGAAGAATACTAATTCCGACATCTAGCAGCAGGATTCCAAATTACTTTCTGATTGAAGATTTCCTACAATCATTTTCCAATGCCGATAAGCGACAACATGAATGGATAAGCTCCTTAACAATCGCTGATAGAGTTTATCATTCCCCCCATAAATATAAAGTGCAGATAGGTACTGAATTATCGGAATACCTAGTTGTGTTTCGACTTGCCGAGCAGCACCTGATAAGGGCAGAGGCTTTGGCAAGGCAGAACGATATTGCCAACGCCCTACAGGATTTGAACATGATCCGTAAAAGGGCGGGATTGGAAGAAGTAGTTATTAACAGCATCGAGGAGACGATAGATGAGATCCGAACACAGCGCAGGCATGAATTATTTATGGAATGGGGTCATCGCTGGTTTGACCTTAAACGACTGAGCCTTGCATCCACAGTACTACAAACGATCAAGGGGGTAAACTGGCAATCTACTGATGTTTATTGGCCTGTGCCCTTACAGGAGCTGGACACGAATCCTTTTTTAATCCAAAATGAAGGTTATTAACAAGAGAATTGAAATGAGAAACTACATAAGAAAATTAAGATTTGTACTGGTGATATTAACGGGAATGAACTTTCCAACTGAAAGCCATTGCCAAAACGAAAGAAATATTCCTATTAAACCATTAACAGTAGGAGATACGATAGACCTTACTGCAATCAACGGCTTTGATAGTCCCCAAAAAAAAAAATCAAATCAAAGTATGTGATCATTGACTTTTGGGCAACCTGGTGTTTTGCCTGTCTTAATGGAATGCCGAAGTTATCTGACTTACAAAAGAAATTCGCCGATCAACTGGAAATATTTTACGTTACCTACGAAAATGATAGTCTGGTCAATAACATTTATAAAAAGAATTTAATTCCCAAAGAAATCAAGTCAAATATTATTACGAACGATAAAATATTAAAGAGATACTTTCCATATTTAACCCTGCCCCACGAAGTATGGATCAACGATAAGGGCGTTGTAGTTGCCATTACAGGCGGGAGCGAAATAAGTAAAGAAAATATCCAAAAGTTTTTAGCGAACGAAGAACTTAGGTTGCCGGTCAAAAGAGAAAATTTCAATTATGAAAAAGAGGGGTTAAGTAATGCTGACAGCGATGATGTGCTGTACCGATCAATGCTTTCAAAATATAACCCAAATGCTCCACATCGCGGCATGTTTGACAGAGGAGCCCCGAGCTTCGGCACTGACAGTACGAAGTATAAAACCGTCAATCGGGCGTTTTTTTCGAACTACCCCGTTATACGTCTTTATTACTGCATATACATGTTATGGAAAAACAAAGGAGATGGGAATGTCAATCCGTATCGTGTTGAGGTCAATATAAAAGATGATTCCATCAGGAGGCTATATGCTGACGTTAACACAAAGATTCCTTTTTTCCCGGACTTACCTTTCCGAAAGTGGAAAACCAGACAGGAATACAATAAGCATAATTTATACAGTTATGAATTAAAACTTCGGGAGTTTGTCCCAGATACGCTGGTCTATCAATACATGTTTGATGATTTTAATCGGTTTTTCCCCATAAAAGGGAAAATAGTAAAAAGAAATATTGAATGTCTGGTTCTTTATGTCAAGGATAAAACGAAAGTCGCCGACAGCCTTGTTTATAAGGGTGGCGATCAAAATGCAGCCATAACCACTGAAAAGATAATTATGAGGAAATGGAACATGCGCCACCTCGTTAAGAACTTGAATATGTTCCGGGCAAAGCCGTTTATCAATGAGACGAATATATCCGAGCCTATTGACATCGTAATTGACTTCAGTAAGTCTCCATTTCTCGATAGAAAGCAGGGAAAAGTAGTCAACATGCTAACTTTTGACGAGGATATTTTTGAATCTGAAATGGCCAGATACGGTTTGGGAGTAAAGAAGGAAAAGCGGGTGATCGATATCCTTTCCATTACAGATTGAACAGATCTCTGACAGTAAAAAGACGTAATTCATTGCTATGGTATAACACCAATATTTTATACCGTGATATAAACTTCATTGATTTGATCAGTTTACCTTTGGAAACCGGAAGATAAAAGCTGCCTGAATAGGAAGCGGCCTTTATATCGTATATATCAATCGGAATATGCCGGGTATAATGGGATCGCGATTCATTATCTGCTTTTAGATTGGACGATATATACAGTAGTCCGTCGTGTACGCAGCTCTTTTGGTTTATCGCAAACCTTGCACCATTTTCGCCTTCTTTTAAGCTGTTTGTAACTGTGTCGATAGTGTGAACGATATTTTTTAGGTGTAATGAGGTATCGAAAGTTGTTACCTCATTTTTATAATAGTGCGTATAGACAAAAGTCTGGGTGGAATCATCAAAATTTAATTGCCCATCCGCTATCAGCCCCTTTGGTTCGGATAAAATGGCATTACCGGTATCACAGGATATTGTAACGCCATTAAAACGGCCGATACAAAACTGCTTGAATGTTTCAATACCGGTGTATTTTAAATAGCCATATCTATTATCTGAAATAGGCACGTAATAAATCACCGGAGGCGCTTCAAATCGTGAGAACAGTTTTGGTATATTGTTATCCAGATTAAAAATTTCAACTTCTCCACTGCGGTCGTAACGATAGAGCTGAGCACCTAATAACTGGTACTTGTATTTTTTATTCCCTAAACTTGGCGAAAAATTGCCAATGGTCATAACCGATGTCTGATAAGAATCGTTGTTAAATTTTAACAAAAACCTGGGATCATCTGTCTCCAAAAACGTGTATTTGCCATACGTTCCCAATATTGCAGTTGTCTGTTTTTTTAATATAGACCTGCTGATCTCTTCAAACTGGCCCATGAGAATTTTCCGGTGAAAACCATTGTCTTTTTTATTAGGTAAATCAGCCATTGCCCATAACCCATAGATTATCAGAATGGGTAATGTAAGCGAAATCAGCAAAGAAACAAAAACTCTCATCTCATCATGTTAACAATGAGCGGATTCTCCGCTCATTGTTTGAAAATCTAAAATTTATTTTCATTTCCGTTCCACTCTAAGTTTGGAGCAGTAGAATTCTGATCCGTTGGCTCCGCACAGGTTTGCTGAGAACCTTGGCACAAAGGCGAAATTTCAGATTCGGGTCCCACCAGATTAAAATTCGGATGTGATGAATCTGTAATACGGTATTCCTCTTCCTGAACCTTTAGCACCGAGGCCTTTGCTACAATGTCATTGTTCATTGCCCAATTTGCCACACCGACCAACCCAGCAGCCAATGTGATTCTTAAAATTGTTTTTTTCATCTATTTAAATTTATTTTTTAGTGGTGATGAAGCTATCAGATTTATTCATATCCTGTTTGGTTTGAATAGATCATGATAGCTTCATTTTATTTGTTGTTAGTTCTTAAAAATTCGCTTTTCAGATAGATCGTCAGTGATATAGCACATCTTAGTTAAGGTGGCGAATGCGGATATAAATTGTTTAACAGTTTTTTCATGACTTTGGTATTTGATTCTGTGGATTGGTTTCCTCTATTAAAACTCCAATGATCGCCAGTACCAGAAACACAATATTGAATATTAAATGTTGCTGCCATGAAAGTGACTCTATAGCAGCCGAGCACAGGCATGAAGTAAAGTAGCTGAAGTTTACAAGCATATATATGTATGCGGTGAATAAGCTCATAAGAAAAACCGATGCGTACAAGCCTTTTAATCTTGTTTTATCTATACTTAATACAACGGCCACTGCCAACTCAACCAATGGCGTCCCTATTGCAGTTATGAAAGCATAATTCATAAGAAATGGAGATTTACCCAATTCACTGTAAAACCTCTCAAAGCGAATTGCCTTGTCAAATGCAGTTAAACCAAAAAGACCAATGAGAAGAATACCAATTACTTCCAGTGTTATCTCTTGCCAGTTCTTCTTTTCCTTTTTCTTTTTATATCTATATACAAGGCATCCATATGGGTATCTTAAAAGCTGTTATCTAATATGATAAAGTTCTGAAAGTGAGAAATAAATTTTTGTATCAGTTTTCGAAAACTTTTGTCGGATATGAGACATGGCTTTGTCGTAAAAGACACAGATTCTTGTCACAAAAACGATAAATTTTAGGTCATTAATCACGATTAAGCAGCTCTTATGTCGAACTAGAGGGGATTTGAAAGAAATGTAGCGCGGAATAAAATGGTTTCACCCCATAAAAATAGCTTATGTGAAAATCTGCCTATTTTCGGCTTGGTGTAGAGAAAACCTGCGATTTTACTGTAGTGGTTTTATTTGATAATCTTGTACAGATATCTTCTGTCAATTTGTAGGTATTGAGCCTGTTGTTCAATGGTCAGTTTTCTGGCAAGATCAGGATATTCCATAAGAAAGTAATTATATCGGTCTGTTGCATTTTTAATTCGCAGCATGATCTCTCTTCCGGCACCTTCCACTACGGCCTCTTCATAAATTTCCAGCAGCATTCTGTACATATTGATGTTGTTGCGTGCAATGGCATCTGCGCGTAAAAGGTTAAGGGCGTATCCTTCTGTATCATTTAAAACCTGAATAAGTTCCTCTTTTTTTGTTCCGGATAGAAAGCCATTACCCGGCACTATAAATCCTTTATCGATTATCCACAAGCAGTAGTCTCCACTGGATTTGGAAACCACACTTCTTACCAGACCACCTGTGATATAATAAAGATATGCAGTAGAAATACCTGTAGGATAGGAAATCACCCAGCTTCGTTTAAATGAAATTGGGGAGAAGAGATCCTCTAACAACATGATGGTCTTTTCGTTAGCTGTTTTTAGGGATTGTAGTCTTTGTCGTAATTCCACCATAGCCTGAATTTTATTCATAAAGGAAAAATTATTTTTTTAATAAAATGGGTGGTTAGGGTGGCGCGGATTAACCACCCATTTTACAATCGATTAAAAAAGTACTTTATAAAGACAGGGAAGTCTGTTCAGGAGGCGTTGGAATATTTTTTGGAAGGGCGTCATTTTCTTTGGGTAGTGACCCGGTTATCTTTGCCAGCTCTTTTGTTATCAACTGCTGTATATCATCCTTTATACTGAGATAGGTTTCCTGTATGTCCTCTGAAGTCACCTTTTCAACAAGCGGTATATCTCTATAAGAAGCTTCTTCTGCCTTTATTGCCTCATGGTCATTTTGTATTTCTGCATGAAAAATTTTCTGTGGTATCTTACAGTCTGGGTTGTCGGCAACAATGCCAACAAACACGCCTGATGAAAGTGTTGCTATCTTGCTTGCCGGAATGGCCGCATCCAACTGCGTAGATTTGGAAATGGATGTATCACTGCTGTTTATGCTCAGGCTCTGTCGATCCTGAACAATTTTGCCAAATGTCTCCGATAACTTTTTTGCAGTATCGCCGCTCACCTGTCCGCTGATAATATTTCCGACAATTCCGGTTATTACATCAGCTTGGTCGGCCCCGTAATCTTTTTTTAGCTGGCTGAAATCCTGAACGGCTAATACGGTAGCTACTTTGTTGCTCCTTGCTGTGGCAATAAGGCTATCAATATTGTTAAAGTAGATCGTTGGAAACTCATCAAAAATAAGGCTGCTTTTAAGCTGTCCTTTCCTGTTGACCAGTTTTATCATCCTTGAAATGAAGAGAGAAAGTACCGGGCCGAACACCTGTAGTTTCTGCGGGTTGTTGCCGACGCATACAATTTTCGGAGCTTTTGGGTTATTAACATCCAAGGTAAAATCATTGCCGCTCAGAACATAATATAATTGGGGCGAGGATAATCTGGCCAATCCGATTTTTGCGCTGGCGATCTGTCCTTCAAGCTGCTCTTTTGCATTATTCTGAAAGGCGGATATAAATGGGTTGATCAATACCTTGATCTGTTCCTCCTGTTGTAATACCGCAAAAAGCGGATCGTAATCCATCTGCATTAGCTCTATAACATGCGGCAGGGTGCAATATCTCCCATTTTCATACTTCCGAAGAAACCAGATAATGGCTGTTAGGAAGTTTATGGGACTCTCTACAAAGAAATCACCTTCCTTTTTTATCCAGTCGCGGTTAAGCCCAAGCATAATGGTGCGGCTTGCCTCTGTGGCGTCTGTAATATCGTCCATACTTTCTGGATCCAATGGATTGCACCTGTGGTATATTTTCTCGAAATCGATCACCCAGAAGGTTGGCTTCACAGCATAATTCTTCCGATATCTCAATAATGCATTATAGGTAATCTTGGACAGATCATCGAATTTAAAATCATATAAGAAGACTGAGAACCCCTTTTTTATATGCTGATCAATGATATGGCGGATGACAAAATAACTTTTCCCTGCGCCAGGGGTTCCTGCTACCAATAATCCTCTGAAAAGATTAATGAAGTTTATCCAACCGTTCCTTATCTTTCCCTTAAGCTGATATTTTGTCGGAAGGTTAACGGAAAATTCGTTTTCCAACAGCCGTTCTTCCTGTGGAAAGGTTTCATTCTCGGTATTGAAGATATCATGGCTAAACTTTTCTTTTAATAGCCTTGAGAGGTATACGCCTCCTGTTAGGATCAGGAGGTAGCCTATTGATGTCATCAGCATATAGAGTGCTGCAATGACCGCTATTCGTGTAGGGAGATAAAAACAAAGTATACTTATGAAGTAAAGTAACAGTCCGGTAATAATATAGCAAACGATCACCCTTACCTTCATCTTTTCATCCTTTTTGCCCTTTGCTCCCAACAGGGATATTGACAGCAAACCCAGTGAAGCAAGTTTGGGCAAGAAGATGTGGGAATAAAGGCCCGTCTTTGCAATAACACTTATGATTCGATTGGTAATTTCTGCTGTCCAGCCCCATTGTTCAAAAACTTTATAACAGCATAGGTAAAAATGGATAGCCAATATGAATATGCTGATCAGTCTAGAAAAGTCTATAATTTTCCTTAAGCCCTGTATATCTTCTCCTGTGTTCATGGTTGTTTTCGCTTTATCTGTCTTTTTTTCTTTTTGGAAGTAATAGAAGGTGCATATCCGGTATACTCGGGATTAAGAAGGTCTTTCAGTATTTTATCGGTTGTAGTGGAGACAGTCAGATTGGAAAAGTTGATTTTTCCGGCATGTTGAAGGTGCTTTTTTTCATTGTGGGGTTTTAGGTAACTGTTTATTCTTTTTGGTTTCGCCAGATAGGTCTTGACCTTATCATTTTCGGCAAGTTTTTCCTTCAGGGCTTTTGCACTGTAAGCTTTCCCAAGACTGCTGCCATTAAAAACGGTTTTACACCGGTGATCAATAAACGTGGTGCCGTATATAAACCCTTCTTCGTTCTGGCGGAAAACAAGCGCTATCTCACTTTTCTGTAATTCGGTATTCAAGGTCTGTTTAGTAACGCCTTCATACCTGTTAAGCACCTGGTCGATCCGCTCTTTTAGATCATCGCGATACGGCTTCCTCTTCTCGACATTCTGTTCAAACTTTCTTTCCAACCGTTTAAGGATAGGTTTACTATAAAAGCTGCTTGCTTTGATCGGAACTCCAACTTTATTGCCCTGTCTGTCCAGTACTGAATAAAGAAGACCTTTTTGTCTGAACATTTCGCTTTCCTCACTCCCCCTGTCTACCACGACATTGAACTGTTTGAGCACTGCATTAAATTCTGCAAGTGACGTGAACTTATAGCTATTCATCACCGTCGTAACCACACTGCCGATTGCCCTTTTGGTAGGCAAATGACCATATTGTATTTTCTCAGGATCAATTGCCTTTATAGCTGGCTCTGGATGATATGTTTTGCTCTCCGCTCTTATCAGGCCAAATTCTTTCTCTATGAATTTTCTTGCCTGTTCCGATTTTATCCTTCCTATGTTATGTAGGTCGATAGAGTTGCCATCCTTTTTTATATTTACCGTTGCGATGTGGAAATGCTGATGGGAAACATCGTGGTGCCGATATACCAGAAAAGGTTGGTCACCAAACCCGATACCTTCCATATAGGCTGCTGCGATCTGTTGCATTTCAGCGTCGGCCAATTTTTCGCTTGAATGGAAGTTAAGTGAAATATGAAGTGCATTCGTTTTTACACTTGGTTTGAGATCGGTTAGATGTTCAAATCGCGTAAGTTTATGAGCGAAATTCAACTTTTTGATGTCATCTGCAAACCCACTGGCCATAATCAGCGTAGCAGAACCTTCCGCAACCTTCTGCTCGTTATAATGCAATATGCCCCGAATACTTTTACCTATCATGATCTTTGCAACCATTTTTCAGCAAGTTTTGAAACAATACTTAACAGATGTTCCAGCTTAGGTTCCATCTGCTTATAAACGCTGGCAGTTTTAAGAGCGAAAAAGGCCCGTTCAGCCTCATTCTGACTGGTATGGAAACGATGCGTCTGTTGATTGATATTTATACCTATAGCTTTAATCTCTTTTCTTATCAATGCAAGCTCTTCCATAGGACCATTCATAGAAATATCCTTGTGCAGGTAGGTTATCGGTTGTTTTAAAAGTATCTTTCTGACCACTTCTCCAATGCTCCTGCAATCACTTTCTTTTCTGACCTTTTCAAGCTTATTAAACTCATTCAAGGTGACCCTTATAACAATCGGATTAGTAAGTACCTGTTCTTGATCTTTGATTTTTTTCTTGGGCATAAATTACACTTTTAGAAGGTTCAGACTTTGCGAGTTCCGAGCAAAGTCCCCGGCCTCAAGGACGGAAAAGATATTTTCGTATACGAAAATACATCTTTGCTGCCCACCCTCGTGGGCCGTCGTTGACCTGCCCGAACGTAGTCTGAACTTCGGTTATAGAAATTACTTTTGATCTTGACTTCCCATACTTAGTTAGGCAATTACTGATAATTTTCGCTGGTGTCTTCGAGTGGATGGAGTGGTATGAAAGACCGAAGGAGTTGCGTAATCCTTGTGCGGGTATTTCCTACTGGCCTTATAATAGGTTTCAGATCTTTGGGTAGATCTGCTCTTTTAATAGCTTTTTTTGTGTGTTCCTTTTCATGGCTTTGACTTTATTTTCAGTCAAAGTTGAGGGGAACTAATATGGTTACTTGACAATCTGTTAGGGAGTGGTTAAAGATTTATGGGAACTATTTTGCCTGGCCGTTAATTTCTTATTATCTCCTATAATGGATATCCAAAAGCCTTTTAATAACGTAAATTCTTCCCTTCGTTAGTTCTACATCGACTTTTCCTTCTTTAAGGTGTAATTTTCTAATCCATCCATGTAACTCTTCCTTCAAATATTGCAAAACGTTTACCTTGTTGAACTGTTGAGCTCTCTTATTTTTTAAAGTAGAAAAGTGTACTCCCCAATAAATATAAATATTAGAACTTTCACTTTTAAGGTAATTTGAACTTGCAATATGAAAAGCAGAGATAATATTATTATCAAAAACATTATCATAAAATTTCTTGGCAAACTGAATAGCTTTGTCGTTTTGTACGGCTGTCAGTGTACCGACATAACCTCTTGACCCTGATGAAATGAATGATGTTGAAACCTTAGCCCATGACCAACATATATTATTAAAAATAATGGGGTGTACTTTATTGCCCCCTACAGAATCAAAAATAGCAGAATAATTAAAATCCGAACAGGTTATACTATTTGAGTTAAAAACTCTTTCGACTTTATTTCTTTTTATTACTTTTCTTGAAGCATAAGCCTTTCTAATTGCAGGCAATATAGTCGCATAAAATTCACTGGAATAACTCTCTGCTTTAAGTTCCTCACTTCTCCATTCAAATCCATCAAGTTTTTTAAAATAATACAGGGTTTCTACCAAATGGGAATCCTCATAAGGGTTTAAAGCAATGCTTAATACTTCATCAAACTCAATTGTATGTTTTTTAGAATGGTTATCATAAAATTGCACTATGCAGTTTGTTCCCATTACATCGCCTCCATGACTACAGATGTGTAAAAGGTCAAAAGGGTAATTTTCTACTACCGTTTTTAGATTGTATACAGTGGCATTCCCTCCTGCTAAAAAGTTAATATAGAAGTTTTCGAAGTCAAATAAAGATGCTAGGTCATCCACCTCCTCTTTAGAGAATTTAGAGAACTTTCCGGGCGAAAAGATCACAGCCGAACCTAGTCCACCAAACTTTTCATAAATAAAAGAATTAAAGAGAAAAAAATCAGGGCGAAGTTCAATATTGACGTAGGAATTGGGGATTTCTATTCCAATAAGCGAGTATGGTAGACCTTGTGTGAAAAAGGTTACAAAATTATACATACCAAAATCAATGTCTCCAATTCTATTAAAGATCTTTTCTTTCAGTTTATTCAGCGGTTCTTCCCTCTTTCTGTTCCAAGATTCCAAAAGGGATAAAATTTCTTCATCTTCACCCTCTTCTAGCTTCTCAACAAACTTTATCTCAGAGTCAATACTTAATGCATAATTCATAGCTAAAAGTGACCTTGAGTCTTTGTAACTTTCTATGACAACTAGTCCATCTTGCTCATGTACTTCAAAATTTTCCTCGATATTTTGATCATCATTGATTATTTTGAGGATAGCATCTCGCCTTATTGCAGTAATTGTGCCTTGGAATATCTGTTGCATAGAACATTCGATAGTTTCCTCTTTATTAGCGCCAAAACCACCTAGATAAGTTTCTATATCTCCATAATCCTGAATATCCAATACATAGTAATGTTCAAGAAAATCCAGATAGGATTTTTGGCCGTCGTTAATTCCAAGTAAAATGATATTTTCACACTTTTGATTTTCGATTAAGGCATTATTCAGAAACACTGAAAACTCATGAGCACGCCTTCGACGAATTGCATTAACATCTGATTCAGCAATGATGCCCTCTTGAGTAAAATCTATATTTGAAAATAAGAAAATTGGTAAATACTGATTGGGTTTATATAGATATGAAAGAGCTAAACAAGCTAACTCGTATTTATCCTCGTTTACTATAAAAACAAAGTCATTACGTAAAATAGGGGGTTTAAAAGTTGTCATTTCAGAAGTTAAATTTAAAGTCAGATTTTAGGAAACACTGAATGAACCCACAACAGAGGATTATTAAGATACTCTTCAAAGCCCATTGTGTATATTCTTACGTGGCCAGTCAAAAATACTATATAAATTTATTTCCAGTTTTTTCAATATTGGATTTTCAGATCTAGATCCTACAAATCTTTCTATAAATTGTTGGTTTATATCATTTTTTATAAATCCTGGATCAACAACATGCACAATAATATCTTTATTATATCGCAAAGCTATTTTGATGCTTTCATTAATATGCTCGTCTCCAAACGAATATCCAATTATAAACAAATGCGATGCAGTGACGCTGGATCTATCGAATGATGCTTGCATCTGCTTAATAGGAGATAACATTCCGCGTTGGGCCTTTTGATATCCAGTAATAATATTGGTCAACAACATTGTTTTACCCTTTTCCATCTGAAATGAAGAGGGAGAATAATTTGACTGCAAATTGGGATAGGATGATAGAAACAGTTCAGCGTTAGGCAAACTGTGTTTGTCCAAACCCTCAAGATCCCAATATATTGACCCATGAAGATTGTAGTGTGAATTGGTGTCAAAATCGGAAAGAATCTTTAAAATATTAGCGCGAATCTGCTCATCTTGAATAAATTCCCCGCAATCAAAGCCCTCGAAAATCTTATGTCCACTTTTTTCTAACAGGATCTTAAACAACCTGTCATAGTTCAATGTATAAAGCTTTACAGAATTTTTACTTAGGTATTGTTTCATCCATTTAATGAAATTTTGGCTTATAGTTGATTCTGTATCTATGCTTGAGGATTCTTGAGAATGATATGCATATTCAATAATTCGAGTTGTGATAGCTGTATATAACTCAAGCAGGAGATGTTGAAAGAAAAACTGCTCTGGCGCCTCATCGTGATAACAATGAGATGAAATATATTCAGCCCCATATCGTTTTCTTGTTTTAATTTGATAGCCATGTTTGACTATCCCTCCAACTATTTCAAAATTAAGCAACTTGTCTTCGAATATTGCGTTAGAAAAACATCGTGGTAAAGATGGAATACCGCCACTTGTCCGCCATGATCGATAATCGAACTTACTATAAAATACTACTAACTCTTCGATGACATTTATAATAGTCTCAAAATTGACATCTCTCTCTTGGTAACCATTGTCTAATAGCACATTATAGATAAACTGGGTAATAGTGACATCTTCACCCTTTACCAAATAGCCACTGTTGAGTACCATTTCAGTTAGTTCTGATGTTTTTGGGGCACCCCAAGACAGTGCAGCTCCGGCACCGAATAAAAAAACACTATGTTTTTGTTTCATTATAAATGCCAATAAAATAGCACAATCTAAATATCATAAATTTATGCGAAATCACTAAATAATATTTTCCTTTAAATACTGAACTGATGTTTGGAAGTTTTACAAAAAAAAAGCGTCAGAGATTCATTGAATTTATATTATCCAATACTCGCCAAAATTCGAGATGAGTCTCTTATATTATTCAGGAGGGGATGTAACACAAAGGATCTCAACATGTTAAAATTATTCCCTCGGACGGCCAATTAATGAAGAAATTAATAATCATGCTGTTCTGTGACCCTTAATCTATTTGTTAATAGTAGTCCTTTTCGAAAAAAGCGCGTGGAGTTATACTTATCCGATTAATAATAAATAGCAAAAAATATTAGTAACGATTACATTATCGAAATCAACCTTAAGTTACTATTCTCTCGAGCAATATGCCTCTTCTAAGAATCTATACAAAAGTATATAACTTTTAACCCATTTAAAAATAACCTATCATTAGTCCTTTTGAAGTGCCACGATTTTAGTCAAGATCAATAAACTTCTCCATAATGTTGCCACAATTATTGTTAATCCAAGTACATTAGTAAAAAACAAAAACTTCAATAAAACTTCGTTTAGAAATATCTTTAATGAAAACCCCAACACAGCTACAAAAATTAATGATTTTATACAATTTTTTAACAAGGTTACAGTTTGAAAATAAAGCTTTGATGAAAAAAAAAGATCAAAAAGCGGAACATCTTCGTTATTTCTTCCATTGGGTGTTTTAGCTCCCGTCTTGAAAGTAATTAATACTGTTAATAATGTAAGAATAAATCCAGCTAACGTAAGAGCGATAGTAGATAAATCGCTAGTAATTGCCACTGTATTTTCAAAACTTGGCAATTGAAGATAACCCTTATAATGTAAAAAATAACACGCACCGCATATTACCAATGCTAACGTATAGTCATATAGTATAGGCGATTTAAAATACTTATCAATCATGACTATTGACCTAGATCTTGGATAAATTGATCGAAATCATCTTTAATAATCTCATACCATTCACTTGTCTTTCTTATTGCCTGAAGGTCAATATCTTTTACAACCTCCCTTTTCCCTTTGAGCAAGCTGAAAAGATTTTCGACGCCTTCTTTATCTTCATATTTCACTTCAAAATGTTCGAAACAATCTATATTAAATGGTCTTCCTTTGAATTTTCTTAAAAAATTCAAAATCATATTATTGGCATCTTTGTTAAGCTCAACGCTTTTAACCTTGCTACCCGGAGATTGAAAAAGAGCTTCGACCTTAATAAATTTTGGTTTTAATTTATTTCCCATTGTACTTATACCGGAGATATAACCTTTCAAATCATTATCCATCTGCGCAACTTTTTGGGGCTGTAGCTTCATTTCAAAATTTAAAACGTTATGCAAAGATGCCAATGTTTTATCAATAGTATTGTCCATGAATATTGTAGCTTCAGTAGCCTTTGCCAATCTTTCTTTGTTGGACACATTACGAAAATAATATTCAATATCGGAAATTCTTGGGCCATTGTTATTAAATTCCAGACAAATAATGGCAGGTGTGACGCTGTAATCTATAAAAAAATGGGTCTGTTCAACTATAGATCCATTGGCTTTATCCAGAGGCACTAAGTTAAAGGAATCAGCCGGTTTCAACATAGGTTGTTTTCCTCCTCTTAGTAAAGCCATAGAACAACGCATTCTCTTTTCTTTCAGCATTATTATTGCGTTATTCATGAAAATTTCCCTTCTTTCGGTTCCTTTCCTATTATTGTATCTGTCCACAAGATAGCCATTTCCATTTTGTAATTGTTGACTCACATAAGTTATTACTTTAAACAATATATCATTACTTTTTAAATCGCTGCTTTCTTTAAAAGGAGTGAACTTAATTGAATAGAAATGAAACCTAATTGGTATTAAATTTTCATTTTCTTTCTCTTTATCAGGCATGTAGAATGGTTTATAAAATTTTTATCCAATTTCGAACAAAAATTTTATTAAATCAATATTGAAATTAAGAAATTTTAAATAGCTTAAGGTATACCGTGTAAACGGAGATCGGCTGGTTTCAACATAAAATGCTCGCTTCAATAATACGGCTTCCGAAATAACAGGTGTAGTAATTTTTTTTAGTAAAGAAGAACCCGTAAATAGTATTTCCATATTCCGTATTGTTTCCTTTAAAACGTTCATCAAATTTCCCGAATTTCGCATTTGTACCGTGGTAGACTTTTTCAACCAGCTTTTTATTTACCATTTTACATATGTTTATTAACCTTTGTTTCCTTCAATCAAATCAGTTATGTCTTCGTATCGGTAATACATTAGACCTCCAATTTTAGAGTACCTTAACGTACCGTTTCTTCTTAATGTCTGTAACGTGCCCGCAGATATGCCCAAAAGATTACGTACCTCATAACTTTTAAGCCATTCCTTTTGTTCCTCCTTTTTATGTATTCCGAAAGCTGGCCTTTTTAACTCTGCAAAAAGCTCTCTCTTGAACTTCTCTAAGTCCTCTTTTGTAATAAATTCAATAGTTGCCATGTCTTTTGTTTTTATCTTCTTGGCAAAGCTAACTATCAATTTACAGATAAGTTGATGACCTTTTGGGTACTACCCAAAAAACATTTCATCACCAATCAAATTGCATGTAATAACGATTCGTTCCTTTTCGCCATAAGCGACTTCATATCATTTGCAACTTTCTTTTTCTTTACCTTTGCATATATCTGCGTAGTACGGATACTAGCATGGCCAAGCATGGCCGAAACGCTTTCAATACTTACCCCGTTCTCTAATGTGACAGTGGTTGCAAATGTGTGACGCGCTACATGGAAAGTGACTTTTTTGCTGATCCCAGCAAGTGCAGCTATTACCTTTAAATACCTGTTGGTTGTTTGGTTTGTGTAGTAGGGAAATATTGTTCCTTTTGCGAGTGATGCGGGATGATTCCTATACTTTTCAATCAGCTTCAACGCTTCCGGTAAAAGGAGTACAAAAAATTTCTGCTCGGTGGTATTAAAGGTTTTCTTTCTTACCATCTCCAACCAATGGTCACCGTTTTCGTCCCGAATGATATGTTGATGACTGAAATTACATATTTCACTGTATCCCAATCCGGTGTAACAACTGAAAAGGAACATATCCTGGACTATAATCTGGCCGAATTTGAAGAGCTTGACCTTTCTGAATCTTTCCAGTTCATTACTATCAAGTGGTTCCCTGTCTTTTCTCACCATCTTTCGCTCAAAATGCTCAAAGGGATCGTTCTTGATCCATTTGTTTTTAAGGGCAATGCCTACCATCTTTTTAAGCCTTTCCATGTGCTTCATGGCGGTATTATTGGAGCAGGGCCGTTGCCCTTTATCGGGCTTACGTGTTAGCAGGAAAATTTTAAAATCAGTGATGAACTGGTTTCCGATCTGGGAAAGGTGGATGTCCGCTCTTTTTTTCAGCGAAATAAATTCATGGATGAAGCGCTCGGTAGTCCGGTAGTTCTTCATTGTTCCTTCAGTGAGCACCTTACCGATTACCGTGTTGTGGTATTTGATCAGCGCTTTCAATGTACTGATCTCAACATTGACACCTAAGACCTTTGCTTTGATCGCTTCCGAAGAAACCGGCAGTTTGTCCCTGACAAGTTCATCATAGGCATTGTCAATATCTTTCCTATAAGACCTTAGCTTACCACTGGCACGTTCATCTTCGTTGGTCTTACTTTCAATTTTTTGTTTATCATGGTTCCATGATGAAATACTGACCCTGCATTTTAGGGAAAGGTCCGCGGGTACTCCGTCCACCCATATACGTGCATAGAGCGGTGCGGTACCTTTGCTGGCTTTGTCTTTCTTAAGAAAGAACTGAAAATTGAATGTCTGATGGCTTGTCATATCATTTGCCCCTTTCTATGCCATTCTGATATGCCTTGCCGCCCTTAAAAAGTCAAGGCATAACAAAACATATCAAAAGGCATTAAAATAAATTAAAAACAACTGAATTACAATTGATTACACCTATTATCAGTACAATAATACGAGAAAAGGACAGGGCACGGAATAGGGCACAAAAACCTTGATATGCCTTGTATTATCTTGATATGACAAAAATGAAAAAAGCCCCTAAATGTGATATTTAGAGGCTTTTTGTAGGCTTTTGTTGCCTATGTTGTCGGGGTGGCAGGATTCGAACCTACGACCTCCACATCCCAAATGTGGCGCGATACCGGGCTACGCTACACCCCGATGTTGGTATCAACTTGAATGCGCTGCAAATATAGTCCTAAGTTTCAATTTGTCAAATGATATTTGCTGCGCAACCACTAAGTGACTGAAACCAAATACAATAATTTTAATTGGGTCTACTTAATATAGAAAATTACAAACGCTTATGTATAAAGTCGGGTAAATAACGGTATATCCATGCAATAATTTGCCATCGACGGGTTATGTACGCCGTGTTCTTCCTTCTGTCAATCGCTTGGACGATCTGCTTCGCTGCTTTTTCGACAGGGGCTACCCAAAATTTAACGGGCGATTTGGCCATAGGCGTGTCTACAAAGCCCGGGCAAATATCAGTAACAATAATCTCTTTTTGCAAATGAAAAGCTTTTTGGCGAAGACTTTCTAAGTACCGAATTTGGTAAGCTTTAGTAGCACTATAAGCGGGGGCCTGTCTGCTACCTCGTAAGCCTGCAAGGGAGGTGATGGCGACCAGATGCCCGTAACCTTGTTGAAGGAAATAATTGAAAGCCCAATCGGCCACACAGGTGAAGCCACACACATTAAGTGCTATCATTTCATTTTCCACAGAAAAATCAAGCGCCTCATTCACTTCTCCGTTTCCTGCACTTATAATTAACAGATCCAGGCCGCCCATCTGCTGCACTAATTCTTCGAGATACCCAGGGCAGGTGTGGGTTTCTTGAATGTCAAATGAAGAGACATAAATATTGCCCGGATACTTGTTTTTTAATTCATACAACAATGCACCACGTCTTCCGGTAATACCGAGAGCATTGCCCTTGGCCGCTAAAAGCGTTGCTAAAACGCTGCCAATGCCGGAACTTGCACCCACGATAACGATTCTCTTTCCTGTCATTGCATAGTAGTATTAAATGAACAGATTAGATAGGCCAATATAACGAAAGTTACGCCACTAAACCGGAAAACTGAAATAAAAAGTGCTGCCAATACCAAGCGCACTTTCGACACCGATTTCACCTCCCTGTGCTTCTATAAACTCTTTGCTAATTGCTAAGCCTAAACCCGAGCCCGAGCGATTACTACCGGGAATTTGAAAATAGCGCTCAAAAATGCGTTGCGTATACCGCTCGTCAATGCCTCTGCCATTATCCTTTACACTGAAGCGTAACACCTTAGCCTCCAAACGGATTGAAATAATAATGGTGCCCTGTTCGGGCGAGTAACGAATGGCATTGCTTAAAAAATTTGTCAGGACCCACGCTGTTTTTTCGGGATCTACTTTCACGTTCGGTAATGGATCTTCTACTTGCAGATCGAAGTGGATCATTTTATGATCGGCGGCAGTTTGTACTGCTGACAATGCATAATGAAGAATCTCTTCAGGTTTGCTTTGCCGAAGGTTCAATTGTATATTTCCCGTTTCCACTTGCGACATATTTAAGAGCTCACCGGTTATCAGTAATAACCGATTACTATCTTCCGCAATTCCGGCTACCAACTGCTGTTGTTCGTTATTTAATGACCCGGTAAGTTTGTTGTTCAGCAGTTCTAAACTCATCTTGATTGATGAAATGGGCGTCTTCAATTCATGGGAAACTGTTGCAATAAAATTAGTTTTAGCCAAATCAAGTTCTCTAAACGGAGTGATATTCTTAAGCATAATCACATGGCCGATAAACTGCGGTCTAGTTTCGCCCGTAGGGACGATATTTATTGGGATATGTTCCTTTTCGAAGAAGCTCTCCTTGCCATCTGCAAAAATCTTGATGGGTTCTTTTTTGGTTGGCTTCGTCTCTTGAAGGTTTAAATCTTTTGCGAGTAGACGTAAGAGGTCGTTATACAACGCAAGCTCGATTATTTTTTTCCTATAACTTCTTCTTTCTTAAAACCTACTATTTGTAAGGCCTCATTGTTTGTAAAGATCACTACCTGATTTTCATCCAAACCGATAACCGGATCGTGCATATTGTTAATCAACGTTTCTATCCGCTTCTTTTCCATTAGAAGTCGCGACAGGTTGCTCCCGGCGTATTCTTCTAACTTTTCTGCCATGATATTGAAGGAATGAGCCAGCTCCCCAAATTCGTTATTGCTTTCAAAATGCACCCGCTGATGGTAGTTATGGGCAGTAATTTCTCTAATGCTATTGGTGAGCTCCCGAATTGGATTGGCAATGTTGCCAGGTAAATTTATTAACAAGGTAAAAGCAATAATAAAACAAAGGGCGCCGGTAGTACCTATCCATATGTTGGCATTTTCAGCGGTTAGAGAAGCAGCATCGCTTTTGCGAGCGATGGCATTCATGTTGAGTCGCATGATCTCACCTATATCTTGTCTTATTAATTTATAATAGGCGTCGTTTTTTCCTGAGTCGCGAATAAGCTCGTTAAAATGCGCTTTTAGTTTGTTCGTCGCTTCTCTTTCTCCCGGTTCAGTGAGATTAGCCAGTTGTTTTTCAAGATTTGATCGAAAGGTATCCAATGAACCTGCACGTTCGGGAATATCGTCGAGTGCGATCAACATTTGTCTCGAATACGCCAAGGTTTTATAATTGGCAACTAAGATATTCTCTGTGTCCTTCTTTAATGCATTGACGTACCAAATGCTAATGACAGAAAGCAGTACGATCAACAAAAAGAGAAGTCCTACTCCCAAGGTAAGTTTAGTCTTCGTTTTCATTCGGTTTTTTTTAACATTCCTATATGCGACGTTCGTTAGACAAGTATACACGTTACAATTTAGTAGGATCAAGATAAAATAATAAGATCGATATCATTGTCAGATAATTTTCTTAATAATTGATTGAAGATACCCGTTGCTAAAATAATGCGAAACAGATTGAGACGCGGTTTGCCGATACAGACTGTGGTTACTTTGTACTTGATCGCTAATTCAGAGATAGCAAGCGGTACATTCTTATGTTGTATCTGCAATACCGTTCCGCCCAATTCTGTTGCGAGTTTCAAATTGTTAATGAGATAACGTTGTTTATCCAAAGGTATTTTTACGGTAGCCTCTTTGGGCGTTTGCACATAGAGCACATACCATTGTCCATTGTAATAGCTGGCTAACCTAGCCGTTTTACGGATGACCGTTTTCGCTTTTTGTTCATTGCTACTAATACAGGCCAGGAAGCGCTCGGATCGCAACGCCTCTAATGGTGGCACTACGGCATCAACTTTTCGTTCGACATGGCCCGCCACTTCCTTTAATGCGAGCTCCCGTAATTGAAGGATATGGTCATTCCTAAAAAAATTCTGTAAAGCGGTTTCTATCTTGTCTGCCGTATAAATCTTTCCTTCTTTTAAGCGATCGATTAGTTCGTCCGCTGTCAAATCAATGTTGACAACCTCATCGGCTAATGTGATAATTTTGTCAGGAATACGCTCTTTAACTTCAATTCCTGTAATTTTTCGTATGTCATCATTTAAGCTTTCAATATGCTGAATATTGACAGCGCTGATGACGTTGATGCCGGATTCAATAATTTCCAAAACATCTTGCCATCGTTTTTCATTCTTGCTTCCTTCTATATTGGTATGTGCCAATTCATCAATGATGACGACTTCCGGCCTTAAATTTAGTACGCCCTGAACATCTAATTCTTCTAGTTCCTTGCCTCGGTAAAATAGTTTGCGTCGTTGGATAATCGGTAAACCTGCCAACAAGGCTTGCGTTTCCGTACGGTTATGGGTTTCTACATAAGCGATCTTTACATCTATGCCGTTTCTAAGTAGCATATGTGCTTCCTGCAGCATTCTATAGGTTTTGCCTACGCCTGCGCTCATTCCTATATACACTTTGAACTTTCCCTGCCGTGATTTCTTTATCAGGTCGAGAAAATGTGCAGCTTGTTGGTTCTCTTCTTCCATTTGCTTGCTATTGAAGAAATGATATGTCTACTTATAGAAGATAACGTATTCCTTTCACCAAAAATAGATGTAATTGACGTTATCTTCATGTGTTGATGCATTATATTATCGGAAGTGGCCAATAAGTATTAAAAGCTCAATGCGAGTGCTGTTGCAAGCGTCGTACTGTTAGAAGTGGCCGATTGGTTCCGTTTAATGAAAATCTCATCTTTACTTGCCAGCCGTCTGATTTCCGTTCTCCAGACTACATTTGGAAACAATTGATAATCGACATTCATGGAATAACCCCAAGTACTAAATCCTGCCGGGTTTTCGGTTGAAATTATTACACCCTCTTTATCTTGATAATATTCTCCACGAGCAGTAATAGAGAGATTTTGTGTAAGGCCATAGCGGGCGATGATGATGGGTGTATACCATGTATGATATTTGCTGCTGCCTTTTTCATCCTGTTCAGCTCCGAAATCGAAGCCCGCAATAATACCGAGACGTTCATTCAGCTGGAATTGCGCATAAAAGTTATGAAAGTAACGCATCTGTCGTACGCTGTCTGCTTTGTCACTTCCTATAAAAGAACTACTATTTAAGGTAATGGCATCGTTGGCTTTGAAGGTAAGCTGATGACCAAATGCAGGCGTTGTGTTACCGTCTACCCGTTGGATACGCTGCCAACCATTAAGATAAAGTGCTGCTAGGTACCACTTGCCATCTGCACTGGTATAATTCAATTTTGTGCCTGTCTCAAAATAGGGCGAGTTATCTGCTAGTAGGCTTCTTGTTAAGGTCCAATTATCTTTTCCAATAGCACTTTCAAATCCAATATGAGAAGGCATAATCCCTGCATCAAGCCAAAGCTCATGACGCTTTGAAAGTTTTATACCTACATTGGCCTCATAGATGTTTTTAAGTACACCCGTTTCAGCAGCATAGTTGGCATTCATATAAGTGCCCGCTGCGAGCGCCACATTTGCGCGAAGCTTGTTGTTTGTATAATTCGCCTTTACAAAAGCTAGATTTACGTTAACCTCATCCGTACGATTGTGGCTGTACACAAAGCCGGGGCGTGTGTTGCTCAACGGACGATTGAAATCATGCAAGTAATAAATTTCAGCGTAGCCACTTATTGTCAACGGCGATTGATGATCGTTTTGCGCGAATATATGGAGTGTACTTAGTAAAAATGCGAGGGCACTAATGATTTGTTTCATTTTGATAATTAAATCGTTATTGTATATGATCTAAAGCTAAATTAAGTTTAAGGACATTGATTTTTTCGGGTCCTAACATGCCCAATACGGGTTTTTCCGTGTGATTCGCGATTAACGAAGCAATCTTTTCTGGAGCGATACCACGGATACGGGCAATTCGTTGTATCTGCACCTGTGCAGCTTTAACGCTGATATTGGGATCCAAACCGCTACCGCTTGCAGTTACCAAATCAACCGGGATATCTGCTTTCCGAATTCCCGGATTATGCTTTAATAGTGTATCGATGCGCGCTTGAACAGTTGCTAAGTATTCCGGATTTGATGGCCCCTTATTACTGCCGGCAGAGCCAGCCGCATTATAGTCAACCGCTGATGGCCGAGAATAAAAGTACTTGTCTACCGTAAACGACTGGCCAATGTTCGTGTAGTATTTTTTTCCGTCTATTAAAACGATCTCGCCTTCTCCGCGATTCGGTGAAATTTGTGCAATGGCCCATACCACACTTGTATACACTCCGGAAAAGAGTATGATGGTTAAGACGGTTAATGTAATTGCTGAAAAAAGATTCTTCTTCATGATGATTTGTTCTAACTTCTATATAAACAGTGCTACCATAACATCGATCAACTTTATGCCGATAAAAGGTATGATGATGCCTCCCAATCCATAGATGAAAAGATTTCTCCTTAAAAGGGCACTGGCGCCGATCGGTTTATAGGCGACACCTTTTAACGCTAATGGAATGAGGAGGGGGATAATAATTGCGTTGAAAATAACAGCAGAAAGTATAGCACTTTCCGGGCTGTGCAAGTCCATAATATTAAGTCCCTGCAAGGCGGGAATCGCGCTGATGAACAACGCAGGAATGATCGCAAAATATTTTGCCACGTCGTTAGCTATCGAAAACGTGGTTAGCGTACCTCGAGTCATAAGTAACTGTTTTCCAATCTCTACAATTTCAATCAGCTTGGTAGGGTCGTTATCCAAATCCACCATATTGCCAGCTTCTTTCGCCGCCTGCGTACCACTGTTCATGGCAACTCCTACGTCTGCTTGTGCAAGAGCGGGCGCATCATTTGTTCCGTCACCCATCATAGCTACCAGCCTACCGGAAGCTTGTTCCTTTCGGATATAGTTCATCTTATCTTCTGGTTTCGCTTCTGCAATAAAGTCGTCCACTCCAGCCTTATTTGCGATAAATTTGGCAGTTAATGGATTGTCCCCGGTCACCATGACCGTTTTGATACCCATTTTTCGAAGCCGGGAGAAACGCTCCTGAATGCCTGGTTTAATAATATCTTGAAGTTCTATGACGCCTAGAACCTGTACATTTCCCGTGGCGTCCTCTTCAGAAACGACCAAGGGTGTTCCTCCGTTTGAAGAAATTTCCTCAACACGGCCGATTATTTCTTTCGGAAAGTTGTTTCCACTTTTTTCGACTAAGTTCCGTATTGCATCGGTCGCCCCTTTCCGTATTTTGGTCGCATCTTCGAGATCAACCCCCGAACATCTCGTTTCGGCCGTAAAGCCAATAAATTGCAATTTGCTTCGATTTTTTGAAGCTTCACTCAATTGGGTAGTACCCATGGCAGCAAATTTATGTTCAGGATTTATGGACAATTCAATGATCGATTTGCCCTCAGGAGTCTCATCCGCTAATGAACTCAGAACCGCAGCCCTTATAAATCGTTTGTCATCCACGCCTTGGGCGGGGTAAAAGTGCGTTGCCTTTCGGTTGCCAATCGTTATGGTACCTGTTTTATCCAACAATAACACATCAATGTCGCCCGCGGTTTCTACGGCTTTACCGCTCTTCGTGATGACGTTGGCTCGCAAAGCACGGTCCATGCCCGCAATTCCGATGGCGCTTAGCAGTCCACCGATGGTCGTAGGTATTAAACATACGAACAAGGAGATAAACGCAGCAATGGTGATCGGTGTATTTGCATAGTCAGCAAATGGTTTTAGCGTAACACAAACAATAATAAATACCAAAGTGAAACCCGCAAGCAAAATAGTCAATGCAATTTCATTAGGCGTTTTTTGCCTACTAGCCCCTTCTACCAATGCAATCATCTTATCGAGGAAACTCTCTCCGGGTTCTGTTGTTACGCGTACGCGAATGCGATCAGACAAGACCTTCGTTCCGCCGGTTACACTGCTTTTATCGCCTCCTGCTTCGCGGATAACCGGAGCCGATTCACCGGTGATGGCACTTTCGTCAATTGTTGCTAAGCCTTCAATAATTTCGCCATCGGTAGGTATGATATCCCCCGCCTCGCAAAAGAAAACATCTCCTTTTCGAAGGGAGGAAGACGCGATTTGCGTAACGCTGCCATCGGGTGCCAAACGTTTGGCTGGAGTCTCCTCCCGGGTCCTTCTCAATGAGTCGGCCTGGGCTTTACCTCGTGCTTCTGCTATAGCCTCTGCAAAATTGGCAAAAAGGAGGGTTATAAAAAGCACAAAGAAAATAGATAGGTTGTAGGCAATGCTCCCTTGCGATTTCTCGCCCATGAGTGTCCAAATGCATACACCGAACATGACAAAGGTCCCTATCTCCACCGTAAACATAACGGGATTGCGGAACATGATCCGGGGACTGAGTTTTATGAACGACTGTTTAAAAGCTTCACTAACGAGCTCTTGTTGAAACAGTGATTTTTTTTCTGATTTCATTTGTAAATAATTTTTTGTTCTGATTGCCTTCCACCAAGTAATAGACTGTCATTTATCTCATGGTAAAATATTCTGCAATAGGCCCTAATGCTAATGCGGGAAAGAAAGTAAGCGCGGCAATGATCACAATGACAGCAAATACCATCAAGCCAAAAGTTGCTGTATCCGTCTTTAATGTTCCCGCGCTTTCGGGTGTATACTTTTTGTTGGCAAGTAAGCCGGCGATAGCAACCGGACCAATAATGGGAATAAATCGTGAAAGAATTAATACAATACCTGTACTGATATTCCACCAGGGTGTGTTATCCCCAAGTCCTTCAAATCCACTGCCATTATTTGCGGATGAAGAAGTAAATTCGTAAAGCATTTCGCTGAAGCCATGAAAACCGGGATTATTTAACGTGCTTAGTGTAAGTTGAGGTAAGGCAACCGATAAGGCCGTACCGGCTAGTATTAGAAAGGGATGTACAAGCGCAATAATAATGGCTATTTTTACCTCTCGGGCTTCTACCTTTTTTCCCAAAAACTCGGGTGTGCGACCTACCATTAATCCACTAATAAAAACAGCGAGAATAATGAAGATATAAAAATTCAGTATGCCTGCACCCACACCTCCATAAAAGCTATTGGTAATCATCGCTAACAATTCGTTCATGCCGGATAACGGCATGGTACTGTCATGCATAGCATTCACGGAGCCGGTGGAAATGACAGTGGTGGCGATGCTCCAAAATCCCGAGGCCGCGGCTCCAAACCTAATTTCTTTACCCTCCATAGCGCCTAAGGCATTGTCAATTCCCATGCTTCCAATCGCAGGATTACCTCGCATCTCCATGAGTACGTTTGGAATAGCTAGAGCTAAGAACCCAGCCGTCATGGTGGCAAAAATCATATAGGAAAGCTTCTTCCGGTTTAAATAATAGCCCAATGCAAAAATCATGGCTAATGGGATAATCATTTGCGCGACCATTTCTACCATATTGGTCAGATAATTAGGGTTTTCAAAGGGATGTGCTGAATTTGCACCAAAGAAGCCTCCGCCATTGGTTCCAACATGCTTAATAGCAATAAAACTGGCAGCGGGTCCTCTAGCAACCTGAACCGTATCTCCCTGCAACGAAATCATTGTATCTTTCCCTTCGAAAGTCATAGGTGTACCATTAAATACAAGTAGGATAGCCACGAGAAGTGAAATGGGAAGTAAAATACGTGTACAAGATTTCAGGAAATACACGTAAAAGTTTCCGAGCTTGTCTGTAGTTCGTTCCTTAAGTGCATTAAATAATACGGCTGCTGCAGCCATTCCGGTTCCCGCGCTTACAAATTGCAAAAACATCAGCCAAAGTTGTCCTAAATAACTCAGACCACTTTCTCCCGAATAGTGTTGTAAGTTGCAATTGACCACAAAGGAGATAACCGTGTTAAATGCTAAATGAGCAGACATGGCCGGATTAGTGTCCGGATTTAAGGGAAGCCAGTCTTGATTCATCAAAATAAACATACCGACAAGGAACCATATGGAATTTATAGTCAATAAAGCAACTAAATGTTGTTTCCAGCTCATTTCATGTTTTGAATCGATTTTGCCAAGTCGATAGATAGTGTTTTCTATATTGCCAAAAAGGAAGTCGAGCCAAGTGCGTTCGCCACTATATACCTTAGCTATATATTTTCCTAACGGAATCGCTAAGACGCAAGTCAGAAGGAACATGAAAACGACTCCAAATATTTCTGTGTTCATTTTTTTTTAACTAAATGTGGATGTACCTAAGTACTGAATATTGATTTTTAGAATTTTTCAGGTTTTAGCAAGACGTACAGAATGTATGCAAAAACACCAATTGAGATGATAAATAGCGCTGTCATGATTTTATATTTTTTCGAAATAATCCACCAGTTTGAAGAAAAGGGCAAAACAGAGAATGCCGATAAGTATTAGAAGAAGGGTGAGCATGATTTTTGTTTTCTTTTAATTGATCACACGGATAATGATACCGACGATAATGAAAATAATAAAGAGAGAAATAAGGATAGCAAATGGCCTATTCCATTGTGGTTTTATGACTTTTTTTCTCAATTTGCTTCGTAACTTTCTCATAGCGTTCAGTTAATACTGCTGCTTGGTATATACTGTTAATAGTTTTATGGGAATGCGTTTCTCAATTAAGCCCCACTCATATTGACTGCATAATTTCCGCATGCCGTTGAACGAGCGTACAAATAGATTTTCTATCAGATCTTTAACTCTTTCGTTCCCGCAATTGTATATCCAGCCTACAAGGGAGATGGAATAGATGACCTTCGCAATTTCATGTACGGTTATCCGGTCGCGAATATAGCTTACGACCACTTGAAGCGCCCCTGCGAGGTTTTCCCTTGATAATTCGCTTATCTCGCGTTTTATTTCCGGGATCTCGGCGGAGATAATATCCGGAATTTCGTCTTGATTGATTTTGTTCATTTTTAATATTGTTTTGACCGCAGGGTGCCAAAAGCATTCCAATCGTGTCTTGTTTTATTTAATTGCTTGTATTTTAGTTGTTTAATTCTTTTTGCCTTCTTAGGCCTTGCAAAAAAAACTATCATCTTGATAGGGCCTTTATCAAAATGATAGGATGATTGGCCGTTTATATTAGCGATTAATTCGGATGTTTTTCCGAGCGATGAATCGGAGCGTCAAAAAGATAATCTGCTATTTTACGCAAACGGTTGCGTTTGTAACTGGTTTGTTATACTCTTTTTTTTTCTCTAGCATTGTGAAAAGCTAACTGATCATACCTGTCTTAAAGACATTTTGGGAAAAGCAATGCGCTCGTATAAGCGATACTTTTATTTACACGGTTGGGTACAAATTTTTGAAAGATGAAGGCCTATTTTAATCCCGATGAATCTATCTTAATCAAGAAATTGGCGAATGGTAGCGAAAAAGCATTTTACACACTATATGGTAAATACTTTAAACGGGTTTATTCATTTGTTTTAGCATATGTTAAATCACCGGATTTAACCGAAGATGTCTGTCAGGAGATATTTATTAAAATATGGCATAATCGAGCGAGTTTAGTGGAAATAAAATCTTTCAAGGCCTACCTTTTCACGATCACTCGAAATCACACCCTGAATATTTTAAGAAAGGCAAGCAATTCCCGTATTACGATGGTAGAAGTACTGAGCTATTATCCAACCAATGAAAAAACGACAGAAAACGAAGTTCAATTGAAAGAATATCAACGTTATTTGCATGAAACGTTGGATGGTTTAACACCTACCGCTCGACGTATATTCAAGCTTTGCCGCGAAGAGCAAAAAACCTATGATCAAGTAGCTCGTGAGTTGGGTATAAGTCGAAATGCAATAAAAAAACATATGGTTCAAACGATGAAAACGCTCAAAGCCCTTATCGAGGGGCCATTAGAGGTACGTTGGTGCATTTTCTTTTGGATGAACATTGCCATCTCAGCTTTCATTTAATTTTTAGCATATTGATAACAATATCAAATTAATGGTCAAAGCTGTTGGACAAGATATAAGTAAATCTTACAAATCAATCCTATAATTTCATAATAAAACATGGTGATATTGTTGCCAATTTTGTATTGCAAAAACAAAGCAATCAGCATATGGCGACTAAAGAAACAGTTTATATTCCATTAACCGATGTAGAAAGTGAACACTGCGCATTAATAGTCGAGAAAGGGCTTGCACAGATAAGTGGAGTAGAAAGCCACCAAGTAGAACTGAATAACCACAGGGCAGCTATTAGGGTAACGGATAACGCCGTAATTGGGGAAGCTGTGAAGGTCATTAAAGATTTAGGCTATGGAGTTCCCACAGTCAAAAATTCATTTCCGGTATTAGGCATGACATGTGCTTCTTGTGCCGCAAGCGCTGAAAGCATTGTCAAGTACCAAGACGGGGTTGTCAGCGCCGCTGTAAACTTTGCAACTGGCAATCTTACGGTTGAGTACCTGCCAAATATGACCAATGCTGCCAAACTGCAAGAGGCTGTTCGAGGAGTAGGTTACGATTTACTGATTGAAGATGAAACCAAACAGCAGGAAACATTAGAAGCTATCCATGCAGATAAATTTAAGAAGCTAAAAAATAAAACGATATGGGCCGTATTACTATCGCTTCCTGTAGTGATCATTGGGATGTTCTTAATGGATATGCCTTTTGCCAATGAAATAATGTGGTTTTTCTCAACCCCTGTTGTTTTATGGTTAGGTAAAGACTTCTTTGTCAACGCGTGGAAACAGACGAAGCACCGTTCTGCCAATATGGATACATTGGTAGCACTAAGTACAGGTATAGCCTATCTGTTCAGCGTGTTTAATATGCTTTTCTTGGATTTCTGGCATCAAAGAGGATTACACGCACACGTTTACTTTGAGGCAGCGGCTGTCATTGTTGCATTCATACTGTTAGGCAAGTTATTAGAAGAGAAAGCAAAAGGTAATACCTCTTCCGCGATCAAAAAACTAATGGGCTTGCAGCCAAAAACAGTTATTGTAATTGAAACTAATGGTAATGAAAGACAAAAAGCGATTGAAGATGTGAATGAGGGTGATATAATTCTCGTAAAACCAGGAGAAAAAATCGCAGTGGACGGTTTGGTTATATCGGGAACATCTTATGTAGATGAAAGTATGTTGAGTGGTGAGCCTGTACCGGTATTAAAGAAGGAAGACGAAAAAGTATTTGCCGGTACCATTAACCAGAAAGGTAGCTTCCGGTTCAAAGCGGTAAAAGTGGGCAAGGAAACCATGCTTGCACAAATCATTAAAATGGTGCAGGACGCGCAGGGAAGCAAAGCACCTGTACAAAAGCTGGTAGATAAGATTGCTGGTATTTTTGTTCCTGTCGTGATTGCTATTGCTATTTTTACATTCCTTTTATGGTTTATTCTCGGAGGAGATAATGGAGTTGTACAAGGTTTATTGGCAGCCGTTACGGTATTGGTAATTGCCTGTCCCTGTGCTCTGGGCTTGGCGACACCGACGGCCATTATGGTAGGTGTGGGAAGAGGTGCTGAAAAAGGTATTTTGATTAAGGATGCAGAAAGTCTTGAATTAGCGAAAAAAGTAAATGCAATCGTATTAGATAAAACCGGAACAGTTACGGAAGGCAGACCGCAGGTAACCGGTATGCTGTGGTTGAATAATGATGATGCAGCCAAAGATATTCTACTGAGTATCGAAAAGCAGTCAGAGCATCCATTGGCAGAAGCCGTGGTAAAACATTTAGGAGGAATAGAAACCACCGCTTTATCACGGTTTGACAGCATCACAGGTAAAGGCGTAAAAGCCGACTATCATAACGAAACCTATTACGTCGGTAATAAAAAGCTGTTGGTGGAAAATAACATTACTATTGCAGAGCAGCTTTTACAGCAAGCTAGCCAATGGGGTGAGCAGTCTAAAACCGTTATTTGGTTTTCCAATAGCACACAAGCACTTTCTGTCATTGCGATTGCTGACCAAATTAAAGCTACTTCGATACAGGCCATCAAGGAAATACAAGATATGGGTATTGACCTATATATGCTTACCGGTGATAACAAAGCAACCGCTAAAGCGATTGCACAACAAACAGGCATTAAGCACTACAAGGCCGAGGTTTTGCCGCAGGACAAAGCCGATTTTATAAAAGAATTGCAAAGGCAAGGCAAATTAGTGGCGATGGTTGGTGATGGTATCAACGATAGCACCGCTCTTGCAACTGCCGATGTAAGTATAGCAATGGGAAAAGGAAGTGATATTGCAATGGATGTTGCGAAAATGACTATCATTTCCTCAGATTTGACTAAAATAGCGCAGGCTATCCGCTTGTCAAAGCAGACGGTGACTACCATTAAACAAAATTTGTTTTGGGCATTTATCTATAATGTTATCGGTATTCCGGTTGCCGCAGGTATACTCTACCCAATAAATGGTTTCTTGCTGAATCCCATGATTGCAGGTGCAGCGATGGCATTAAGTAGTGTAAGTGTAGTAAGCAATAGTTTGAGGTTGAAGTGGAAGAAGTAAGCAAGCATTTGTCCTGATTTTGATTTCCATTGATGCCTGCGGGAACTTTGCGGCGGAACGATAATCCAAACCAAGTTACGATACGCCAAAAAATTCGTCGAATAAGGTACGAACGGGAAAAAACAAGATGATTCAGTATTAATCATCTTGTTTTTTTAATTTTTTTTTAATGATTGCAGATAAATCAGTGAAAGCAAATCTACGCAACCCATGAAAAGCTAATTTACAATTCGCAGATTTTTAAAAAAGTTTTATTTCTTAGGTACCCTAAATGAGCGTTCGAGTGTCTTAAATTATGTAGTTCCGATAAACTGCATAAACGAGATGAACAAAGACGCTTTTTATAAAGAATTAATCCACAGATACCGCGCCGGCTCCGCTACAGAAGAGGAGTTGGAAGCGTTCTATCATCTTGTCCAATCGGGCGAAATAGATCATTATCTAAGCGAAATAATGGAGGACCATTTCTGTGGGGGGCGTCCGAAGAGCAGACTTTCGTTAAATTTCGGTTATGCAGCCGCTATCGTTATATGTTTCGTTTCCGGATTTATTTTCTTTTACTATCAAAATCACCATCATAACCGTGCGATAATTCAACCACCCGAAGAGATAACAGCAGCTAAAGATCAGGCAATTCTAACGCTGGCAGATGGCACTAAAATCAAGCTGGATTCAACCCGAAGCGAAAGCGAAAATACAGATGGGTTTCAAGTGTTAAGTAAACTAAAAGCAGTTATAGGTTACAATAAGGATGCAACAAGGGAAGGCGAAGCTTTGGTATATCATGAGATTGCGATACCAAATGGTGGAAAGTACAAAGTGATATTGAGTGATGGAACCAAAGTATGGCTCAATGCCGGCAGCAAACTCAAATTTCCTGTTCGATTTAGTAAGGCCCGGCGGGAGGTTGAACTTGATGGTGAAGCCTATTTTGAAGTCGAGTCGAAGATTTCCAAACAAGAAAACCAACCATTTACGGTCCATACGCGATATCAAGATATTCAGGTGCTCGGTACAAGCTTTAATATAAAGGCTTATCAGGACGAGCCCAGCGAAACCTCGACACTTGTCACAGGTCGTGTAAACGTAATAAACAAGCGCACCCGGCAAATTTTACAGTTAAATCCCGGAAAAGAGTTGACCTTAAGTAAAGCAGCAGCTGCGACTTCGGTAAGTGATGCAGACATAGAAGAAGTTTTGGCTTGGAAGCATGGGGACTTTGTTTTCAATGAAACACCCATATACGAAATCATGAAGCAATTGGCTAGATGGTATGACGTGGAAGTGGATTTTGGAAGTGTTGCGAACAATATCTATAGTGGATATATACCCCGAGATGCCAATTTGAAACAAGTCTTAGACATGATGGAAAGAACCGGGGAATTAAAATTTGACATGAATAACAGAAAGATTTACGTAAAAACTAAGATGCCTATGTAAAAATCGTATATGAAAAAACCGGTAGCGATGCCGCGCTGCCGGTTTAAATTGGCGCAAGTCAATTTGCCTAAAAAGTTAAATAAACTAATCGACTAACTTAATTTACAAATGTATGAATTTAACTATTCAATACAAAGCACCCTATTGGCCTAAAAGTCACCGATCTTCTTGGACTTTTTTTGGTTTAAATGTATTAAAAATCAGTAAGTTAACAATTTTTATATTACTGCTTTCATTACTGCAGGTGTCGGGTAAAGTGTTCTCGCAGGAAATTAATCTCTCGGTAAAAAACGCACCCTTAGCCTCCATCTTGAAATCAATCAGCAAGCAAAGCGGCTACCGTCTTTTCTATAATAGTAAGCTGTTACAGCAGGCAAAGCCTGTTACGATTAACTTACAACATGCTTCTTTGGAAGAAAGTCTTGAAAAAGCCTTAGCCGGTCAGACACTGGCCTATAGTATAGAGGACAAATCGATTGTCATTCGTAACCAAGTCGAGCAGTCAACGCCCCCTATACAAAGTGTGGTACAACAGCTTAGAGTTGGTGGTTTAGTGAAAGACGAAGCCGGCTTGCCCTTAGCTGGCGTAAGCGTTCAAGAAAAGGGGGTGAAGAATGGTACCTTAACCGATTCACAAGGAAGGTTCAGTCTCAATCTAAGTAAAAATAATGCCATGTTGGTTTTCACGTACCTGGGTTATACCCCAAGAGAAATTGCTGTTACAGGAAACCTAATTGAAGTGATTTTGGAACAAGATCTAGCCAACTTAGATGAAGTGGTGGTAGTAGGTTATGGAACGCAGAACAAAGCGCTTGTAACCGGCGCGGTTTCGCAGATTAGCGGTGAAGTGTTACAAAATCGGCCCATATCGCGTGTGAGCCAGGCTTTGCAAGGGCAGATGCCAGGTCTCAATATTATCACCGGTAGCAGTGGCGGAGCACCTAATGCTACACAGAATATCAATGTCCGCGGATTTACGGGACTGGGAACGACTGGCGGACCACTGGTCGTTATCGATGGTGTACAAGGAGGAGATATCAATGCATTAAATCCGGATGATATCGAGAATATTTCTGTGCTGAAGGATGCAGCATCCGCGGCTATTTATGGATCAAGCGCTCCTTACGGTGTTATCTTAATTACAACAAAACAAGGTAAAAAAGGAAGTAAACCAGCTATTACTTACAATAATACCTTGGGATGGGCCGCGCCGATCAATTTGCCAACCATGCTGAATTCACTGGATTTTGCCAACTTGTATAATGAGGCAGCGACGAATGGAGGGCGAAGTGAAATATTTAGTCAGGAAACGATCGATCGTATCATTGCTTATCAAAACGGATCCTTTAAGGACGAAACGATCGCCAATCCGCAACCCGGTGCAAATGATTATTATACCTGGGGGAATGGAAACGCTAACAATGATTGGTTTAAAGTATACTTTAAAGATCTCGCATTCAGCCAACAACATAATGTAGGTGTTTCCGGTGGTTCCGAAAATACCACTTATTACGTCGGCTTGGGGTATAACGATAGGGCCGGTATGTACAATTATGGTGATGATTCGTATAAGCGCTTTAACGTTCGTACCAACATCACCACATCGGTAGCGAAGTGGTTAGACTTTAGCTACCGTGGAAGCTTTTCAAAAGAACTTAGCAACTCACCTAATACCTATTCAGGAAAAACAGGAGGGAACTATATGCATCAGATCGCTCGAAAGTGGCCAAGTGTTCCCCTTT
The DNA here is from genome assembly GCF_030372825.1 of Olivibacter sp. 47. Taxonomy (NCBI): domain Bacteria; kingdom Pseudomonadati; phylum Bacteroidota; class Sphingobacteriia; order Sphingobacteriales; family Sphingobacteriaceae; genus Olivibacter; species Olivibacter sp. 47. The sequence continues at coordinate 202,444 of NZ_JAUCNR010000001.1, read as the reverse complement.
TTAATCCTGATGGCAATTATTCAGATGCCAGCGATGTATTGCTTCACCAACAAGGTGGACGATCCAAATCAACGCTTGACAAAGCTTTATTGACCGGCGAGTTTATCTTCAAATTGGCGACCGGCTGGACGGCGACGGTTAATTATACATTTGATGGGACATTCCAAGATCAAAACGCTCACACCAAGACGCTCTATTCAGTACGTCCAGATGGTTCGCAATACCAGATAGGTGGTACTTATCCGAACGGATTTAGCCGATCGAACTACCGTATTCAGCATCACATCGTCAACGCATTTACCAAATATGAAAAGCAACTGGACGATCATTTCTTTAGTATAATGGGTGGTTTTGTTCGTGATTACACGGACTATCAGCGTTATGCGGCCAGCAATAGCCAACTCTATTCCGATAATATCCCCTCTTTATCCGGAACTTATGGACCGGCACCGTCTATCAGTGATTTTACTCGAAAACTGGCTTCCGATGGTTTTTTCGGACGTTTTAATTACAACTATAAGCAAAAATATCTATTCGAATTCAATGGGCGTTATGATGGTACATCACGCTTTCTCGGTCCGGTTCGTTGGAAGTTCTATCCGGGCGTTTCCGTAGGATGGAATGTCGATAAAGAAATCTTTTTTGAATCGATTAAAACAACAGTCAATAGCTTTAAATTGAGAGGCTCTTATGGATCACTGGGCGATCAGGCTTTTATTGATCCGGACCCGAGCAACCCGAATTGGTACCCATTCTATCCAAGTTTGGGTACTTCAAGTCCACCGAGTACTAATTGGCTTTTTGGGGGTAACCAACAAGCAGCTGTGTCACCACCGGGCTTGATCAATCCGGATTTAACCTGGGTGACGACCACCTCGTTGAACATCGGAACCGAAATCGGCTTATTGCAGGATCGTTTGAATGCCTCCTTCGATTGGTATATCCGTAAAGCGGACGATTTTGCCGGGCCCGCCCAGGCTTTACCTAGTGTCTTAGGTAATACGCCTCCTAGTGCAAATAACGCAGCCATGGAAACGCGGGGCTTCGAATTGAGTTTACAATGGCGCGATCGAATCGGAGAGGTTAACTACGGTCTACGCGCAGTATTGAGTGATTATCGAGGAAAGGTAACCCGTTATCCGAATCCAACAGGTTTAAATAGTACTTGGTATGCAGGCCAGCAAATGGGCGATATCTGGGGCTATACTACTTATGGCCTTTTCCAAAATCAGGCAGAAATTGATGCGGCTCCCTCGCAACAGCGTATATCTGGCCAGACATGGAAACCGGGAGATGTACGATATGTGGATCTGAACAACAACGGCATTATTGATTTTGGCGACAACACGATTTCCAATCCGGGAGACAGAAGTGTTATCGGTAATAATACGCCCCGTTTCGCTTACGGTTTCACGGGGGATCTCAGCTGGAAAAATATCGATTTTATGTTTTTTATCCAGGGAATCGCAAAGCGTGATGCATGGGTTGGGTCCAATTATTTTTGGGGTATTGTGGGCGACGAATGGCAAAGCTCACCTTTCAACGTGCACCAAGATCGTTGGAGTCCGGATAACCCCAATGGCTATTTTCCGAAGTTTTACTTAACTGGCGAGAATGGAAAGAATACGCAGACACAAACGCGTTATTTGCAGAACGCAGCTTATTTGAGATTGAAAAATATTCAGCTGGGCTATTCACTGCCCAAGTCTTGGTTGGAAAAAATAGGTTTCAGTAAAGTGCGATTCTATGTCAGTGTAGAAAATGTTTTCACGATTACTGATTTGATCAAAACAATGGATCCCGAGCTGTCGATTAGCGATGCCAAGATCTATCCCTTACAGCGGACCTATGCAGCGGGTGTGAATTTGTCTTTTTAAAGTTTATTCAAACGATATGAAATTACTACAAACAATAGCTTTGCTTATGCTTTGCTGCTTTTTCTCCAGCAGCTGCCAGAAGGATTTGTTAGAGCAAACTCCTGAAACCAATATCAGCGACGCAGATTATTGGAAAACGGCTAACGACTTGAAGCTTTACGCCAATAATTTTTATAATACGATGTTACCCAATTATAATGGTTGGGGATCGATCGGTATTTATGGCTTGGATGCGAATGGCAGCGATAATATGATCGCTACCAGCTATAATTCAGCCTTAAATGGCGAAAGAGTTGTTCCTGGAACTGACGGCGGCTACGGTGCTTATGGCGACTGGGCGGCGCTTCGGAATGTGAATTATTTTTTGGCTAATTATAACAAAGTAAACGAGTCCTTCGATGTAATCAAAGCATATGTGGGAGAGGCACTCTTTTTCAGGGCATATTTCTACTTTGATAAATTGAAAAGTTTTGGCGATCTACCTTGGATCAATGTTCCACTAAACACTTCGTCGGAAGAAGTTTATAATGAACGTTTGCCTAGAAATATTGTAGTCGACTCCCTGATGAATGATTTGGACAAAGCCATCGCATATTTGCCTACAAAAGGTTCGGCGGAAGCTTCGCGTATCAACAAGGAAATTGCCATGCTCTTTCAAGCCAGAATAGCACTTTTTGAGGGCACTTGGGAAAAATACCATGCCGGTACACCTTTTGGCGTTTCTGGATCGGATGGAAGCAAATTCTTAGAAAAGGCTGCCTCCGTGAGCTCCGCACTGTTGGACAATAGTGGAGGGTACGGTCTAGCGTCGTTTTCGACCGATGATGATTATTGGCGTCTCTTTAACCAGGTAACTTATAGCTCCAACAATGAGGTTATGCTCTGGCGCGCGTATAATTTGAGCCTAAACTTAGGGCATCGCTGGCACCGCTATACCCCAAGTGGTGGAGGGAGAGGTGTAACCAAAGATTTAGTAGATGCCTATTTGTGCATAGATGGAAAGCCTATCGGGTCAAGTGATCTCTACCAAGGTGATGCAACCTTGCACGATGTCGTTGCCAATAGAGACCCCCGTTTAAAACAAACAATCTATGTGCCGGATGGCAGCCATATCATCACAGATAACCGCCCAGGTGGACAACCCGTTGTTATCTTCGAATACCCCACGTTTGATGTTGCTAACGAAAACAAATCGTTAACCGGTTATCAAGTGTACAAAGGCCATAATCCAGATTATAATCAACAACAGGATTTGGGTACTACCGGACAAATCATTTTTCGTTTTGCTGAGGCCGTTCTTATCTATGCTGAAGCTAAGGCCGAACTCCGGCAATTTACACAGGCAGATGCTGATCGAAGTATTAATTTGCTGAGACGGCGTGTTGGTATGGTCGATTTATCCGTTGCCAACATTGAACGCGATCCTAATTGGGAATTCGATGACATCAGTCCGTTGCTCAACGAGATTCGCCGGGAAAGACGTGTAGAACTTGCCTGCGAAGGGTATCGCTCGGATGATTTATTCAGGTGGGCCGCTATTGACGAGAAAATCAGTGGCTGGAAGCCCAAAGGAGCCAAAAGAGCACAATGGGAAGTAGCAGGGGTGCCTGAAAATATCGCTACGGCTGTAAGGAGCTTTCCTGTAGACGCGGATGGATATATCGAATATTATCAGCAAGTAGGTGCCTTAAATGCGGGGTATCAGTTTAAGCTTGATAGAGATTATTTATCACCCATTCCGCTTGATCAGATCAGTTTAAATCCAAAAATTAAGCAGAATCCCGGGTGGTAATTTTGATTGGTTGGTGGCAAGCTGTTCGAGAGAACGGCTTGCTTTTTTCTTTACATTCCATATTTATCAGGTAGTGTTAGGTCAAGCTACCATCAATTGTCAAATACTAAAACAAAAAACATGCAACTAAGAGAATTGATTAAAAATGGCTTAGCAAGCGTTTTGTTAAGTTTTGGAATCGTTGTTTCCATGAAAAGTGCTAATGCTCAGCTTTGTGCGTCTATGGTAGATCCTTTGGAGAAAATATTTCCCGAGACGGTCCTCCCTTATGATAGCTTCCATGAGATTGATGTAGCTAAAGGCGAAGTGGCGAGTGCTCAGTTAGTCCTTCGCAGTGGCGAAAACTTGGATCAAGTGGAGCTATCTGTGGACGCACCTGGTTTACCGAATGAAGGAATATCCTGCGGTGCGATTGGCTTTGTACGAGCGGGGCGCCAATACACCGATCCGGCGGTGGACAGACTCGTTTCGAATACAGGTTTTTATCCCGATCCCATATTGGATGATAAACCATTGAGTCTTCAGGCAGGATTAGCCCAGGCTTTTTATATAAGCATACCGATTTCTGCGGAAACGAAAGCAGGGACATATCCGGTAAAAGTGGACATTAGAACAAAGGATATGCAAATACGAAAAGAGTTTGCTATTCATGTGCACAATGTTCGTTTGGCGAAACAAGAGTTATGGGTAACCAACTGGTATAGTTTAGCGCCCGAACGCTTGGCTCTATTGAATAAAGGGGAACAAGTAAAATCCTTTGGCCCGGTATACTGGCGTTTAATAGAAACTTTGGCAAATAAAATGGCTGCTTATGGACAAAATACAGCGCTTATTTCACCGCTGGATTTAGCTATTTACAAAATGGAAGGGGAACATTTAAGCATTGATTTTTCAAGATTTGACCAAACGGTAGATATTTTTCGCAAAGCGGGTGTCTTAGGGAGAATTGAGGGTGGCCATATTGGTCAACGGGCGCGCAATTGGAGTAGTCCCTTTATTGTAAGGGTTCCTGAGCCTCTGGCCGATTCTACTCGCTTCAGGCAGTTGCCAATCGAAGACCCAAGAGCGAAGAACTTCTATGCCCGGTTCTTTAAAGCACTTATCGCCCACTTAGAAGAAAAGGGATGGTTAAGCGATTATTATCAACACATTGCCGACGAACCTACCGGTGACAACAAGGAATCCTATATTGCCATAGCAAGCTATGTTAAATCCATCGCACCGCAAATCAAAATTATGGAGGCCTGTCATAGCAAAGATCTAGCAGAAACAATTGATTTATGGGTTCCTCAACTTGATTTTTTAAATAAAGATTTCACGTTCTATCAAGACCGTAAAAAGGCAGGCGATGAAGTGTGGTTCTATACCTGCCTGTCTCCTAGAGGCAATTATGCCAATCGGTTTATCGATCTTCCACTTATAAAAACCCGATTGATCCACTGGATAAATTATAAATATCAGATTGATGGTTATCTACATTGGGGTTTTAATTACTGGAACCAAGATCCTTATGAGGAAACAACCGGCATCAATAGCGAAGGAGGGAATATTTTGCCAACCGGAGATTCCTGGATCGTTTATCCGGGTTATCAAAAATTGTATAGTTCAATACGTTTAGAAGCCATGCGAGATGGTATTAACGATTACACACTCTTGCAAATGCTGACAAAGAAGAACCCTGATTTAGCGAAGAAGATCATTGATAATATGGTGTTTAGATTCGATTGGTATGATACGAGTATCAAAAATTTTAGAGCGAGCAGGAAGGCCATGTTAAAAGCCTTATCAGAATAAATTATGGCAATATAATAAGGGCTTGGCTACTTTCTATACTGCCAAGCTTTTATTTAAAGAAAAAAACTTACGAATTATCGCGAATCTCGTTTACCTAAAGCCTAAACAAAGACCTAGTGGAACAGTAGGCATCTCGTTCAGAATGCGATAGAATTGAAAGTAATAAGGTTCATTTGCTTTTTCCTAACTGCTTTAGTTAATTATTCTGTGTCCTTCAACACCTAAGTCGACTTCCAAGCTACAGTGGATTTTAGAATGCGAGCAAAGACGATTTATATGACATCTTTGTTATGTTAAAATGATACAATAAAATGCCAATTTTATATAGGTTAAATATTTGTTTAACACCTAACTTGCCCGCATTAAAGCTAACCGCAAGCAGGCAGTAAATGGCTTGCTTCTCTTATAAGATTAATAATTTATGATAAATTATCTTAGGATAGGAGTTATGTCCTCCTTTTTATGTGTATCCCGAAGTATGCTGGTTTGTTTGATACTGCTGCTGCTCATTTTTCAAGCAAGTGCGTTCGAGGTTAAAGGGAATCTTTTGCTGCAGCAGGCAAAGTTTACAGGTACGGTAAAAGATGCAAAAGGCACACCGATTGTTGGTGCAAGTGTGTCCGTTAAAGGTACAAAAGTTGGAACATCTACCGATACAGATGGTCGATTTGCTATCAGCCTGCCAGCTGGAGGTGACCTCATTCTGGTTATTAATCACCTGGGACATGTAACAAGAGAAATACCACTTAGCGCCGGTCAGTCTAGTATCCAAGTCACCTTGCAAGATAGTGAGAAAGCGTTGGACGAGGTGGTTGTAATAGGTTATGGCGAAGTTAAAAAGCGTGATTTAACCGGATCGGTGGTTTCCGTAAAGGGGGAAGACTTGACCAAGGTGCCTGTAACGAGCCCCGCGGAAGCTTGCAAGGCCGCGTACCTGGGGCGGACATTACGCGCAACAACGGCTATGCCGGCCAAGGGGCATCGATTCAGTTGCGTGGTAACCGATCGATCGCAAACCCTGAAAGCTCTAACAATGTACTTTACATTGTTGATGGTATACAAGGTGTCGCAGCACAGGATGTTGATCCTAATGATATCCAGTCAATAGAAGTACTAAAAGATGCATCTTCAACGGCGATTTATGGGTCGAGGGGGGCAAATGGCGTAATCTTGATTACGACAAAGAGAGGAGCCAACGAAAAACCGAGACTAAATTACAATGCCTATGCCGGTGTCTCGAAAGTAGCGGGTTACGGTGAGTTTATGACCGGGCAGGAATATGTTGATTTCCGGCGTGAAGCTTACCGTGCTGTTGGAACGTGGAATTCGCCCGCGGATGACAATAAAATTTTGAATCCACTTCAATTGCAAGCTTTTCAAAACGGACAATTCACCAATTGGAGTGACCTTTTACTGCACAATGGTTTCCAACAAAATCATCAACTCAGTGTGAGTGGTGGAGGGAAAAATACCAAAGTGTATTTTTCCGGTGCTTATTTTCAGGAAAAGGGTTTGCTAAAAATGGACGAATATAAACGTTATTCCGGGAGATTGAATATCGATCAAACGATTAACAGCTGGATGAACGTCGGCTTGCAATCGCAATTTGCTTACATTGACAATGATATCCGTCGTGATCCGCTTAACCAGGCGTCCAAAATAGCACCGTTGGGACTTCCTTACGATGAAAATGGTGAATTCAACTTGTTCCCCTTGCAGGGAACGTTAATCAATCCTTTAGCAGATGAACAGCCTGACGCCTATAAACGGAACACCAAATCCAATCGAGCTACTGTTTCCGGTTACATTGAGTTGAAGCCGATTAAAGATTTGTCGATTAAGTCAACTTTTGGTGCGATCTTTTCCACCTCGGAAGCAGGTAATTTCTACTCAAAAAATACCATCGATGGAAAAGGTTCCCGTTCGCAAGCCTCCATTACCAATAACCAAGATCGAAACATTAGCTGGGAAAACGTTATTACCTACAATAAGCGATTCGCAGACCACTCTTTGCAATTAACAGGCGTAACAAGTTACCTTTCGTGGACTAATACCAATAGTTATGCAGGTGGTAATAACCAACTATTTCCTTCCCAATACTATTATAATATAGGTGGAGCAAACCAAAACCCTTTCTATGGAAGTGGTTATGTGGAAAGCAAACTATTATCATTTAGCGGTCGGATTAACTATAGTTATAAAGGAAAATATCTGTTAACGCTAACCGGGCGAAATGATGGATCATCCAAATTAGCAGCCGGTCACAAATGGGCTTTCTTTCCGTCGGCCGCTGCAGCATGGCGTATCGTGGATGAAGATTTTATGAAAAATCAGCAGGTATTCAGCGATTTGAAGCTTCGAGTTAGTTATGGTGTGTCAGGTAATGATGTAATCAGTCCTTATGCTACGCAGAATTCCGTGGTAGTGCAGAACTTTTCTTTTAACGATGCCAATGCTGCCAATGCCTATGTCATTAATGGACTTATCGGTAACAATACCTTAAAATGGGAACTAACAAAAACGATGAATATCGGGGTAGATTTTGGTCTTTTTAACAATATAGTGACAGGTAGTGTTGACTACTACCACGCGAAAACCGACGATTTGATCTTCCCTTACACCTTACCGCTTTCTACCGGCGTCACCACCGTGAATAGGAATATAGGAAAAACACAAAATAAAGGGATTGAATTAAGTCTCACTTCCCATAACATCCAAAAGAACTCATTCTCCTGGAATACTAACTTAACCTTTGCACGTAATAATGAAAAAATTGTTGCTTTACCGAACGGCAATGTGATTGCAGATGACTATCGCGAATCGCTGATCGTAGGTCAACCGGCTCAGATTTATTATGACTATAAAAAAATAGGCATTTGGCAATTAGGAGAAGAAGAACAGGCCGCCCAATATGGTGCCGAACCGGGTGATATCAAAATCGCGGACCTGAATAACGATGGGAAAATCGATGCCTTTGATCGTACGATTATAGGCCAGCGCGTTCCAAAATGGACAGCCGGCTTAAGTAATGATTTGCGATTTAAGGGATTTGATTTGAATATTCTGTTGGTAGCACGGGTTGGCCAATGGATCAGTTCCGATTACTATGCCAAGTATAAAAGAAATGGCTTAGAAAACGGCGCACGCATCGACTACTGGACACCTGAAAATCCAACGAATGAGTATCCAAGGCCGAATGCCAATAAAAACTCCAATTACGTAACTACGCTTACCGAGCGACAAGCATCTTATGTAAAAATCAGAAATATCACATTGGGTTATAATTTTCCCTCAGCCCTTATAAGCAAATGGAAGTTACAAAGCCTTCGGATATATGCTTCGGGTAAAAATTTGCACACTTTCAGTAGCTTGAAGGATTTTGACCCTGAAGGCGAGGGGGTTATAGATCAACCCTTAAATCGTCTGTTCGTTTTCGGTCTTAATGTTGGATTTTAATGAGCGCATTGCGCAACAAAAATTATGAAGAATTATCTTGAAATTGCAATCGGAAAACCTAAAGGCCTATGTGCCCTTTTTCTTTCCTTCTTATTGGGATCTTGCTCTCTGGATGAATATAATCCGGGCGGAGCTACCGTCGAAAGTTTATTCAATACACCGGAAGGGATTGAAGCAGCGGCCAATGGCACCTATACTTACAACCAAAAAATATATGGAAAAGAACAAGGTTATGCCTTGCTCGAAATGGGGACGGATATTTGGACAGGAGGGGCTAATAGTGGCAATTCCGGAACAAATGGTGTTTATCCCCAGCCTCCTTTAATGAACTATCAAGGCTTGATTTCCGACAATGTATGGGTGAAGTCCAACCTTTGGCAACCTTGTTATGCCGGTATCAATTTAGCCAATACCGCATTGAAATATCTTCCGGAAGCGGGGGTGGAAGCTGTTAAGGCTCCGGTCTTAGAAGCAGAGTTGCGTTTTATGCGCGCTTGGTATTATTGGCATTTGGTAGAATCATTTGGCGACATTCCCTTCACGTTGGAACCGACTGAAAGTATTGTTACGGTCGCCAATCGCACGCCGGTCGATCAGGTTTATGAGCAGATTTTTATAGATCTACAATTCGCGGTGGAGCATGCACCGCTAAGCAATACCGATTATGGGAAAATTACCAAGCCTATTGCTGAAGCGTTTATTGCGCGTGTTTATTTGACTAGAGGTCGTTATCAAGAAGCCTTAGATCATGCCCAACATGTGATTAACGACTATGGCTTTAGTCTGATGCCGAATTATGCTGACCTTTGGAAAATGGATAATGAGAAAAATCAGGAAGTTATCTGGGGGTTGAACTATTCAACCAATTTGGAGTTCAATGAAGGAAGTAATGTGGGACATTCGATGTATTTGATGGAATATGATACACAGCCGGGAATGCTACGAGATGTCAACAATGGTTATCCAAATGTGCGCTATATGCCCACCAAATTTTTGTTGAATTTATTTGATGAGCGTATAGATGCCCGTTACGAGGCGTCCTTTAAAACTACTTGGTTTTGCAATGAAACGGATGCCGGAAAGAGACCGCAAGGTATGAACCTCGGTGATACGGCTATTTTTTGCAGTAAATATGTGATTTCATCAGATGCTCGTGCAGGCAAAGCTTATAAAATTTATGATATCAACGATGTTTATCGGGAGAACGGTATACCGGCAGATCGCTTTCATTATATTTCCTTGAAAAAGTTTGAAGATCCTACCAGGGCGTCTGCGAACGAAACAGAAAGTGCCAGAGACGTTTTCATCATTAGACTGGCAGAAATGTATATGATTGCTGCCGAGGCCGAATTACAGTTGGGTAATCAGGCGGAGGCAGCGAACTATATAAATATTGTCAGACAACGTGCAGCGTTGAATAAACAAAATCCCGAAGACATGACGGTAAGCGCTTCATCGGTGACGCTCGACTTTATTTTAGATGAGCGGGCTAGGGAGTTTGCAGGTGAACAACTGCGTTGGTTTGATTTAAAACGAACCAATAAATTGGTCGAGCGGGTACAAGCCCACAATCCCGATGCGGCGCCCCATATTAAAGAGTTTCATAAAATACGGCCGATTCCACAAAGTGAGCTGGATGCAGTCACTAATAAAGATCAATTCAAGCAAAATCCCGGCTACTAAAGGAGCTTAGGCCTTATACGAATAGAAAATAGGTTCATATAGAAACAGCTCTCCAACGGAGAGCTGTTTCTATCTAAATATAACGACAATGCATCGTTGTTAAATTTCACGATCGAGGTACCATATTCAATTCTAACGTGCCACCCTTAATAAGTGCTTCAAAAGGAAGTTGAAGGGCCTCTAAGACCTTTCCATTCAGCTTAGCAGACTTCGTATAGCAGGGTCCATTTTTACTTCGTTTAGTCTTTATCGTAAATTTCCTTGATCGTTCAGCAAGTGGCAGATTGATGACTACCTCATCAAATAAGGGCGTACCGATCTGTAAAGAGGGGTTGGGAGCTGTTAATCCGGCGACATCGAATAATCCCATACCGGCCAAAACATACCAAGCACCCAACTGCCCTTGATCTTCGTCTTGGCCATAACCATAACCATGTATACCGTCAGTACCATAAAATTCATCACAAATAGCATGCACCCACTTTTGCGTTAGGTCGGGCCGACCGGAAGCGTGAAAAAGCCAAGCGACATGAAGGTTAGGTTGGTTTCCATGGTTGTACAGACCTTGTATACCCGCAAAAGCATCGATTTCTTTACCGCCGCCAAAGACATTTTTTTGCGATTCACGGAAAATACTGTCTAAACGATCATTAAAGGTTTTTTCACCGATAAGATCCACCAGCCCTTTAGGGTTGTGAGGTACGTAAAAGGTGTACTGCCAGGCATTTCCCTCCTGAAAGCCCCGCCACGGAGCAAATGGGTCAAAATCCTGTAAGAAATTGCCCTCCTCATCCTTCGGTCTGATAAATTTTGTGCTTGGATCATACAGCGTTTCCCAGGCATTAGCCAAATGCGAGAACCTTTTGAAATCCGCCTTTTTACCTAAAGATTTAGCGAATTGAGCTGCAGCAAAACTTGAAAAAGCATACTCAAGCGTATGAGAAGCACCAAAAGGTGAACCATGTAGATTCAATTCAGGCTTCCCGGTGTCATCCGCGATATAAGGAGAGAAGCCCTTTTCTACAAAGACGCCGACATCCAGCTTTCCGGCACCTGGGATCCGCTTTTCACTTTCCAACTCATTTTTCCGCACGGCCTCATAAGCAAGCGCTACATCGTAGTTCCGCAAACCAACGTTATAGGCAGCGGCAATAGCCAATCCGGTGAAATTAGTCCCTACACCTGAAACAAACTTGCTAGTGGCAATCCCGTCGCCCAGCCAACCGGCATCTTTATATACGAGCAACTGACTTTGAATCCAATCTTCGTAGTACTCGGGATAGGCAATTGACCATAACTGTGTCAGATTCCAAAAAGCCCCCCATATCGCGTCGGTGTTATAATGTGCATGTATCGGCTTTCCTACCTCATCTAGCGGAATCCGGCCAACACTGCCGTCATTTTTAGGATAAGCCCCATTAACATCGCTTGCTAACCCCCTGCCCAAAAGCGCATGATACAGGCCGGTATAGAATTTTACCTTATCCGCCTCTTTGCCTCCATTTACATGAATTCTGCCAAGGTACTGATTCCAACGTTGATATGCACGTTGTTTGGCATCCTCAAACGAAAGATTGGAAGCCTCAGCGATTAAATTCTCCCGGGCATTTTCCACGGAGGTGTAGGAAAGTCCTACTTTAATGTTGACTTGCTCGCCTTCCCGTGTGCCAAAGCGTAGGTAGGCACCCACGCCTTTACCCTGTGCTTTCTGCTGTCCTTGATAGCATAGGCTGTCGGTGAAAGTGCCGAAGGAAGTGGGCCTTTTATCCAGTTCAGCGTAGAAATAGAGGGTTACATTCGCGTTCGGCTGATACTTCTGCACGTAAGCCGGCTTTGTAACCACGTAACCTTTAACCACTTGACCTTCATAATGAACAGAGGCATCCACTACGGGCCCGCTTTCACCCATTTGATGACCAATATCGAAAATTATGTTCGCCGAATCTGTTACGGGAAAGGTATAACGATGAAAACCAACCCGCTCGGTTGCCGTTAATTCTGCCGTAACTTTATAATCTTTTAAATAGACACGATAGTATCCCGCCGTAGCATATTCGTCTTTTTTGTCGAAACGCGATCGATAGCCGCTTTCAACCTCTTCTAATTTACCGGGGCGCGTTTGTAAAGTGCCTACTGTAGGTGCAAAAACAACACCGCCGATTTGAAACTCGTGAAAATTAGGAAAGCCCTCGATCGATTGATGCCGCTCGTCGTAACCAACTGCTTCCCAGCCCGATGGATTGCCATAACTTCCATTGGTGCTAGGGGCTAACTTGGCCATACCAAAAGGTACCGCGGCAGGTGTATAAAAGAAATAACGGCTGTGAGCAGTACCAATATTGGGATTAACGTATCGGGTAAGATCTTCTACCTCTTGGGCCTTTAAAATTGTAATCCAATTAAGGGAGATAATGAATAGATAGCATAGATTTTTTATATTCTTCATAATTAAGCTTAAATAGATCTAAGCGATTTTTTACGATCAACTTATTATTGTATAAATTATGTATGTGTGTACATACTATGCAAATATAGTAATATCTTCTTATGTATCAAGTGGCATGCAAATGAAGGGAGGCCTCAGCTTACTCTTTGTTTCCTTTAAAATCTAGCTTGTATGAACAAACTTTTTTAAATCGAAGTCTTCATTAGTAAATCATGAGTGAGCGATGTACCTATGACAGAAGAATACTGTTTTTTAATTTAAAATAAAGGAAGACAGGGTTTTATATCAATCACGTCGACTTTCTACCGTGAAGGTAAAACTGTCGGCGCGGTAATAACCTAAATTGTATTCGATTGGGCGGCCCGCTCGGTCGAATACAAATCGTTTTCGGAATAAGATAGGATCGCCCTGATTAATCTCTAATTTGTCCGCAACAAATTTATTGGCCGCTTTTGCATTGATTTCTTCTTGCGATAGGTCCGCTACGATATGATAATCCTGCTCAAGTATTTCGTAGAGGGGGCGTTTAAAGTCCTCATCGCCCGTGAGTCCTACGCGCGGATGGAAATAAGAAATAAAGTAGACAAAAGGATCATCTTTTTTTCCCCGTAAACGCTCCAGTTTCAATACTTTTCGATCTTCTTTTAATTCAAAGAAATCGGCAACATGCGGTTCGGGTAATACCCAGCTCACATGCAATTCAAAGTTCTTGACTTCAATGCCTCGGTTCTTCATCTCCTGGGAGAAGCTCAGCCAGTTTTTCGATTTTGAGCTGAATTTGGTAGAAGCCACTTTCGTACCGACACCCTTCTTGCGGATCAATAACTCTTCGTAGACTAGCTTATTAATGGCCAAACGTAAAGTTGTACGCGAAATGGCCAATCGTTTGGCTAATTCTACTTCGTTGGGCAGCAATTTGCCCTGCTGGTATTCCGGTGATTTAATCAGTTCTCGCAAGAGCATTTCGGCCTGTATATGCAAAGGAACCGCACTTTTATGATCTATCTGAAGTTTCATTTTCTCCATTTGGTAGGCTAAAATAAGATTATTTGCAGAATTAAAAAAATAGACATATGTTTGTATGTGTGTACATATTAGATATATGTACTCTCAAACCAAAAAGAATTATGAGGATATACCTGCTTTTTATTATTGTAGTTGTTACACTTGGAGGCTTCCTGTTTGGTTTCGATATGGCCGTGGTTTCGGGCATTATCCCGCTGATTAAGACAGATTTTGCACTCAGCGCTTCTCAGGAGGGATTGTTTGTGTCATCTGCGCTAATCGGTTGTATTGTAGGTGTCGCCTTTGCCGGTAAATTGAGCGACCGTTACGGTAGGAAGTCGCTTTTGATCGCGGCGGCAGCACTTTTTTTTCTGTCGGCAATAGGGTGTAGTTTGAGCCCTGATTTCTTTACCTTGTTAGTAGCGCGGTGCTTGAGCGGTGTTGGCGTGGGAGTTGCTTCCATTGTGGTACCACTGTATATCGCTGAGGTATCACCTGCTTCTTTGCGCGGTCGTATGGTCACTTGCTATCAGTTGGCGGTTACCATTGGCATTTTAATAGCTTATCTCAGTAATGCGGCAGTGCTCCAGTACAATTGGCAGTGGACTGATGGCTCGCACTGGCGCATGATGTTTCTTATGGGGGCTATACCGGCCCTGCTGTTCTGGTTTGGACTTTATCGTATTCCTGAAAGTCGAGATGGTTGATGCAAAAGGGGAGGGACGACCGGGCGGCGGAGGTGATGCGACGTCTACAGTTAACCGAAGTGATCAGTACTGCATCATCGCCCGAGCGGATGATTAAGGTGTCTCTTTGGAAGCCTGTGTACCGTCAGGCCCTTCTGCTCGGCTTGTTATTACCCTTATTTTCACAATTGAGCGGTATTAATGCCATCATCTATTTCGGCCCGACGATCTTAGTGCAATCCGGACTTTCCTTAAGCGGATCCTTGCAAACGCAAATCTATTTTGGTTTAGCTAATGTCATTTTTACAGGAATCGCTATTTGGAAAGTAGATAGCTGGGGGAGACGTCCACTTTATCTCGTCGGTTCTGCCGGTGCTACAATTTGCTTGCTATTAACAGCTTGGTTCTTAAATGTTAACATGGAAAACTATGGATGGTTGCTGGCACTTCCTATTCTTGGCTTTCTACTCTTTTTTGCGTTTTCCATCGGGCCACTCAAGTTCGTCGTAGCCTCCGAAATATTTCCAAGTGCTATCCGTGCAAAGGCGATGGCCTTAAGCGTGTTGGTGATGTGGATCGCAGACGCCATCGTTGGTCAATTAACACCCATTATGCTCGACAGTTGGGGAGCTGCTTGGACCTTCCGCTTTTTTGCGGTCTGCTGTGCAATCGCCTTTTTCGCGGTGTACTATCTTTTACCGGAAACCAAAGGAAAAACGTTGGAAACCATCGAAACCTATTGGCAGGAGAAATTCAATCAAAACAGACGCGGGGAAAATAACAATAAATAATAACGTCTACTTATAAACTAACCTTTATTAAAACTTAAATGAGATGAAAGAAACAAAAATGTACAAACGCTGGAAGTTTTACTTCCTGGGATTATTAATCCTGTTAGCAACTCAATCGAATGCCATTGCAAAGCAAGGCATTCCAATTTCCGGGCGCGTGTTCGAGGGTACGGGGACCGATATGGCTTTGGCCGGCGCCAGTGTCAGTGAAAAAGGAACGGCAAATGGTACCATTACCGATGCTCAAGGACGATTTCAACTAACGGTAGCAAGCGAACGAGCTGTGCTGGTATTCAGTTACATCGGTATGCAACCGCAAGAAATTACGGTGGGTAAGCAACGTACCTTTAACATGAATCTTCAATCGGATGATGAAGCCTTAGAGGAGGTCGTCGTTACGGGTTACGGCACCCAGCGTAAATCTGACCTCACGGGTTCTGTTGCTGTTGTCTCCTCAAAAGAATTACTAAATGTTCCTGCCAACAATATGCTACAAGGCTTAAAAGGTAAAGTATCAGGTGTAAATGTATTTCTAAACTCAGGTTCGCCGACGGGCAGTCCTCGGGTACTGATCAGAGGCTTAGGTACGATTAATTCTTCGTCGAACCCACTTTATGTGGTAGACGGCGTGGTAATGGAGAACATTCAATTCCTTAATCCAAATGACATTGAGCGCATGGAAGTCTTGAAAGATGCTTCATCAACTGCGATCTATGGTGCCAGGGGTGCTAATGGGGTCATTCTTGTGACCACCAAGCGTGGTGCACCAACCGAAGGTCTTGTCATTGGTTACGATGGCTTTGTAGGTATGGGGGTATTGCCTAAAAAATTGGAGGTGCTGAATTCGGCGGAATTTTTGGAGGTAATTGAGCGAGGTTTTCAAAATTATAGCAAATATAATCCGAGCGGTACACCACCTGTCTTTACTAAATCAGATCCACGGCTATTCGATGCACAGGGAAATCCCCTGTATGATACCGATTGGCAAGAAGAGGCTACGCGAACCGCCGTATCGCATAACCATCAATTATCGGTACTGGGAAAATCAGAAAAATCTTCCTTCGGTGCTTTTATGAATTACAATAAAACGGAGGGTATTATGCTCAATAACTGGTTAGAACGTATTAACGGTAAACTTGCTTATGATGCCAATCCAAAGAAATGGTTGTCGTTGGGAACCAATATACTCGTGAATTATAACCGCGGGAATGAATTTGAAGAGGAGGGAGGCCACCAAATGCCCAGAAGGTCGATGTTGGAAATGCCTCCGATTTTTCCGGTGAAATTTCCTGACGGTACTTGGGCGCACAGTGGAATGATCAGTGATGCGTATTCGCTTGAAGCCATCCCTAATCCGGTACATGTGCTAACAACCCAAGATCGTTTTCGGAAGCGGACACAGATATTCGGAAACACCTACGCAACCTTTCACATCCTGCCTGGACTTGACTTACGCACACAATTTGGTTTCGATAAGCAAGATAACCTCATCCAGAATTACGATCCGACAGATTTAATCAACATTTCTGCACCGCTTGGTTATGCCTATATTGAGAATCAACATTCGTTCTACTGGCAGGAAGAAACCTATTTAAATTACAATAAAGAGCTTGGCGATCATCGTATCAACGGTGTCCTGGGACTGAGTTGGCAAGAACGAACTGCCGAAACCGATGCGATCTCAGCAAGAGGCTTTTCTGATAATTTCTTCCGTTTCAATAGCATCCAGGCCGCCAGTCAGCCCGGCGCACCAACCTCATCCTATGATCGTTGGTCAATGAATTCCTATTTTTTGCGCGGAAGCTACAGCTATAAAAGTAAATACCTGCTGACCTTTACAGGACGGGTCGACGGTTCCTCACGCTTCGGCGCCAACAATAAATACGGTATTTTCCCATCCGTGGGTTTGGGTTGGGTGTTATCTCAAGAACGTTTTTTAGCGGATTTGGAGGCTATCGATGAACTAAAATTGCGTTCGAGTTATGGTATAACAGGCAATACAGAGATTCCAACTTACCAATCCTTAGGTACCATATCTTCAGAAACAACATTGATCAATGGTACACGCGTTTCCCAGAGTTATATCAACCGTTTGCCGAATCCGAATTTGGAATGGGAGAAAACAAAACAGTTTGATATTGGGATGGATTTATCGCTATTTAATCGTCGCTTAAGTTTCGGTTTCGATTATTACCATAAGCTCACAACCGATCTATTGCTGGATCGCCCCGTTCCAACTTCTACCGGCTTTGCTGCCGTTCGGGATAATATTGGCTCTGTATCGAATAGAGGTGTTGAAGTGTTGATCAGCGGTAGCCCGGTGAAATCCACTGATTTCAGTTGGGAAACAACGCTTAACTTCAATTATAATAAAAATAAGATCGAAGCCTTAGGAGCGAATGATGAAGATATCTTCCCCGGGCCAAACTGGGTGTCGGGCAGCCAAACCATTCTCCGGGTTGGTGAAAGTCTGAGCTCTTTTTGGGGTTACCGACGACTGGGAACTTGGAGTACGGATGAAGCTGCTGAAGCCGCTAAAGTGGGCGCCATTCCCGGTGAAGCGAAGCGCAGCAGCGAGCGTACCATTATTGGTAAAGGATTACCTGATTGGACCGGTAGTTTTATCAACAACTTTCGCTATAAAAACTTTGATTTAAATGTTGATTTACAATTTGTAATGGGCGTAGATATCCTCCAACAGTTCTTCCACTCGATGGAAGATCGTACCGGTTATTCCAATGGCTTTAGATGGACATTGACGGAAAGCTGGACAGAGGAGAATCAAAATACCATGATTCAACAAATTCGTAACGGCCCATATTCCGGACAGAATAGTGAAGTTGACGATCATTGGGTGGCCAATGGCTCTTACCTTCGGGTTAACGCCATCAGTTTGGGTTACAATTTTGGCAACACACAATTGAGCAAAATTGGCCTGAAGAACTGGCGGATTTATGCAAGCGTCCAAAATGCCTTCTTAATCAAATCCGACAGCTTTAAAGGTTACGATCCGGAAGCTACTTCCTGGGGAACGAATCAATGGGGACAGAATATATACTTTCACCAGTATCCGCGCCCTCGGACGTTCACTTTAGGCACTAGTTTTCAATTTTAAGTAAGGCGATATGAATCCATTGAAAATCTTAAAAGTTGATCAAATGAAACCAATTATCATTATATATTTAATTGCAGTAGCTGTCATTTTCAGCTCATGTGAAAAGTTTCTGGAAGAGGAACCTAAAGATGAAATAGCCGGCAGTCAATATTTCACACAGCCGGAGCATGCCATCAATGCCGTTAACGGATTGTACAGAACGGGTGCGCCACAGCTTTACGATGGGTCGGGTACGCATTATTCCGGTGCGAAAATGTTCTTCGGCCCGTATTTAACCGGGTATATCGACAATGAATTTAAGGGGCAGGAGGTGCATGTACAGCATGCCCAAAACATGACCTTCAATGCAACCAATTTGTCTACCTATTTTCAGGATATTTGGAGCATCTTGTATAGGGGTATTGCCCGTGCCAATAATGCGATTAAATACATTCCTGCAACACCCGGTTTGTCAGATACGCAGCGTAATCAGCTGTTGGCAGAAGCGCGTTATTTTCGGGCGATGGGTTATTTTCAACTCGCTCGACTTTTTGGCGAAGTGCCGTTGATTACCGAACCTTATGAAAGCTTAGAGAATTTAAATGTTCCCAAGAGCCCTCTGGAAGAAGTGTACGCCTTGATTACCGCTGACTTGGAGTTTGCCGTGAATGAAGGAGAACTTGCGGAGACGATCATGCCAGACAACGGTGGAAGGATAACCAGGGGTACGGCTGCCACGCTTCTAGCAGATGTCTACCTTACGATGGGAGGTTACCCCCTACAAAAAGCGGAGTATGCGAAAAGTGCATCGGTTGCTAAGTCCGTTATCAGTAGTGGGGTTTACCAGCTAACTACGCACGATCGTAGCGCGGATGGTGCGGTTAATCTGAATAGTACGGCCTATAATAAACTGCGTTTGGTGGATAATAATAGTGCGGAATACATTTACTATTATGAGTTCGCGGTAGGTATTTCTACTTCCACTCACGTACACTGGGCTTTCCCGGCTACAGCGGCATCCTCTACGGTCTTTGCCATTACCAATAACGCTTATGGGCCTTCAACCAGATTTTTACAAGGTTATAACCGTACGGATGACCTCCGTATTCAGGAAAAACAATACTTCCATTCGTCATTAACCCGATCTAATGGTACAACCCTGAATTTTGTTACGGCTCCTTATATGTGGATGGATGATGTAGCGACCTTTGAAACAGCTAGTTCGGGAAAGGACTTGCCGATTTATACCTATTCGGATGTGCTATTGGTTGCTGCCGAGGCTATCGCCCTTTCGGAAGGTGTAACGGGTGAAGCTGTTGATTACCTCTTGCAGGTTAGGGCAAGAGCGCTGTGGAAATCTGATATCAATCAATTGAGACAAAGTTTAGCTGGCCTTTCGGTTGAGCAATTTGTTCAAGAGGTTTGGAAAGAGCGCTACCGCGAATTGGTATTTGAAGGCCGGCAATGGTTTGACATCCAACGCACGCGGATGTTTCCGGTACCAGTCGGAGATGGCGGCGGAGATATCCGTTTTGAACCGGTTATTGGCCATGCAAATGATAAAGGCGCAATTATACAAGAAAAGAATTTGTTATTACCAATCCCAACGGATGAACTGCAAAGGAATCCTAGTTTAACGCAAAACCCTGGCTACTAACATGAATAGGAAATAATGTGCTGATTACTTAAAATTCGACTAAGGATAAAAGAAGATACGAAAAAGAAAGATTAATATTATGGAACAACAACAAAAGGAAATGGAATTAGCCAATGGAAAAGTAAACCTGAATTATGAAATATGCCCGACTTATCCGGCGCAAGGCGAAATTTTTAAAGGCTTTGATGCGTTGGTTACCAATATTTTAGGCGATTTACCTCTTTGTTTACTTGATGGTTATATTGGTGTCGATTGGCATACCGTGGTGAGCAATTTGGAAGCATCGTTTAAAAGCCTTGGTAAAGAAGTACGATTCGTGTCGGTTGATCAAGCTTTATTGCCAACATCGAGCATTGAAACCATGGTACAGCCTTTTCTTGGAGGTGACGATCCGATCTTTGGAACGAAAACGTCTTTATCCTTAGTCGATTTTTTTGATGGAGGCCGACTTAAAAGTTTGATTTACAATGGCAGCGCACAGCAAATAGTAGTATATGGCTGCGGCGCTGCACTTTGTAGTTCAACGGCACCGATAGTCTATATCGATCTTCCTAAAAACATCATCCAAAAGCGTATGCGCGCCGGTTTGGTACGCAATCTGGGTGCGCAACGACTGCAAGATAACAAACAAACCTACAAACGTTTTTATTTTGTTGATTGGGTTGTCCTGAATAAACATAAAAAGGCGCTACTGCCTCACATCAGTATCATGGCAGATCAGCAAGAATCGGATACAATCTCTTGGATGTATGGCGACGCCCTTCGGAAGACCCTTAAGCAGATGTCACAATCTTTTTTTAGGGTCAGACCTTGGTTCGAACCCGGTGTGTGGGGAGGACAATGGTTAAAAAATCATTTACCTGGTCTAGACCAGGAAGTTCCTAATTATGCTTGGTCTTTTGAGATGATTGTCCCTGAAAACGGCCTGGTGCTAACAGACGGAGGAAACCAGCTAGAGATTTCCTTCGATCAACTGATGTATCAGGAAAGCGAAAATGTATTAGGAAGAGCACATCGACGTTTTGGTGACGAGTTTCCTATTCGCTTCGACTTTCTGGATACCTATGAGGGGGGAAATCTATCCATTCAGTGCCATCCAAGAACCGCTTACATTCGAGAAAATTTTGGCGAAAGTTTTACACAAGATGAAACTTATTATATTGTTGATTGTGAGGTAGATGCGAAGGTTTATCTTGGCTTTCAGGACAACATCGAACCCAAACGTTTCAAACAGGCACTGGAGCAAAGTTTCGAGAAAAATGAAGCCTTGAATATTGAAGATTACGTGCAGAAATTTCCTGCTGAAAAGCATGGATTATACCTGATTCCGAACGGGACAGTCCATGCTTCCGGTAAGAATAACCTGGTGCTGGAAATCAGTGCGACACCTTATATTTTTACTTTCAAGATGTACGATTGGGTTCGTCCGGATTTAGAAGGAAATCCACGACCTTTAAATATTGATCGGGCTTTTGATAACTTAGATTTCTCACGAAAGGGGCAGGCTGTTATAGATACACTGATCTCAAAACCGGTACAACAGGTGCTCGATGAACAGAGCAGCGTGATTCACTTGCCAACACATCCTGAACATTTCTACACGGTTGACCGTTACGAATTTGACGATCGTGTTAATATCTTAACGCACGGGCAATGTCATGTATTGATGTTGGTAGAAGGAGAGTCGATTGAGTTGACAACTGCTAATGGATCGAAGCATGTGTTTAACTTCGTAGAAACGTTTGCAATCCCGGCAGCAGCTCATGGTTATAGCCTTCGAAACTTGGGACAAAAGAAAGCAAAAGTGGTGGTGGCCTTCGTGAAAGATGAAGCTTGTTTAAATCAATAAAAAGAATGATGCGAATAAAAAAATACACATGGGCCTTGCTTACCGTATTGGTTTCCCTGACCGCGCGTGCTAACGAGGATTTAAAAATCTTATGGGAAATTGGTAAGTCCGATCATAGCCCACAGGGGATGGCCTTGGCACCCAATGCATATCAGCAATTTATTGCACATGATTTCGGTTTTGAAGATCGTTTTTTTCTGATCGGTTATTCAGATCCTACTAAGGAGTGGCCTTATGTACTACCGGGGCCGGCAACGAAATGGGGAGGTACCGGACCAACTGCGGGTATACGTTCGCATGTCCTAAATATTGACTTTGAGTTAGCGCATCTGCATAAAGCTGACAAGTTTTATTTCGAAGCTAATATATTGCAGACTGATCCACTCCATGCGCCGGTATTGAAAGTTACCATCAACGGACAGGCTCATCATTTTCAACTAAAAAGCAGTAAAGGAAAGGCCGAACCCGTCGGTCCTTTTTCGAATACAGATGCACAACGGATTGAAATATCAATACCACCTAATTTGTTAAGAAATGGTTTCAATGAGATTCAATTGACAAGCCTTCAAGGTGGTTGGCTTGTTTTCGATAACCTCTTATTGAAAGGACCCTCCACAGTTTCCTTAAAATCGACAAATGATGCCTTAATCCGAAGTGTAGAAACCGCTGACTATGAAATAGAACAAGCAAGTAAGCGTTATCAACCCTTGTTGATCGATATTTCTTCCCTAAAAGGAAGCCCCGTTCTTGAAGTCAAATTGGAGGGACAATCTATTTTTAAGCGGCAGCTTGATTCAGGACGCTACATTTTCGAAGCGCCGATGCCGGCTGTTAAGCAATCCAAAAAAAGCAAATACGCGCTGTTTGTTAATGGACAGCTGAAGGAGAGCGGTGAGGTGCTCCGGTCGGCGCAAAGCGAAGCTAGCCCCGCGACTTATGTCAATACCATGATGGGGGCCGCCCATTCACGATGGATGATCGCTCCGGGTCCTTGGATGCCGTTTAGCATGGTGAAGTTGAGTCCGGATAATCAGAATAGCGGCTGGCAAGCTGGATATGACCCTACCATTGAGTCGATCGGGACTTTTAGCCATATCCATGAATGGACCATGACCGGTTTGGGGACTTTTCCGACGACAGGTCCTTTGCAGATTCGTATCGGTGACGAGCACCAGCCTGATAGTGGTTACCGATCCAGAATTGATAAGTCGACCGAAAAAGCCCCTTTAGGCTATTATCGGGTAGATTTGTCCGATTATGATATTACGGCAGAATTAACCGCGGGTACGCGTAGCAGCTTGCAACGTTATACGTACCATCGTGGAGACACTGGCCGCGTCATGGTCGATCTACAAATCCCAAGTGAATATCCTTATGAAATTGAAGAAGCAAGTTTGAAGCAAATTGCACCTAACCGCATTGTTGGATATAGTAAACAACTATCGAAAAGTGTCTGGTCAGGCGGTGTTGATCAGGCTTATACCGTATACTTTGTGATGGAGTTCGACCAGCCTATTCAACAACTGGGTTTTTGGAAGGACGATCAGGTGTTAAAACAGCCGGAACTATCCACTGGTCATGCAAAAAACGCCGGTATGTTTGTAGAGTTCGACCTAAGAAAGAAGCATACTGTACAAGTCAGAACCGGTATTTCCTTTGTCGGTTTAACGCAGGCGGAGCAGAATTTGATGGAGGAAATCAGTAAACCCTTTGGTTGGTCGTTCGATAAAGCAGTAGCCAATCAGCGAGAAGTTTGGAACGAATTATTAAATCGTGTGCATATAGAATCAGACGACTTTTTTCAAAAACAACGCTTCTATACCAATATGTATCGTTCCCTAGCGAGTAGGAATACCTTTAGTGACGTAGATGGAAGCTGGGTGTCTGCAGATGAAAAGGTACGCCGTTTTAGTGATACAAGCGATCGGGCCCTAGGGTGTGACGCTTTTTGGAATACCTTCTGGAACCTTAATCAGTTCTGGAACTTGATTACGCCCGAGTGGTCAAATAAATGGGTTCGATCACAATTGGCAATGTACGATGCCAATGGCTGGTTGGCCAAAGGACCGGCGGGTATGGAATATATTCCGGTGATGGTTGCTGAACATGAGATACCACTTATTGTAGGGGCTTATCAAATGGGAATCCGTAATTATGATGTAGAAAAGGCCTTTAAAGCAGCGTATAAAATGCAGACAACCTTATCCGGACCGGTAGAAGGAGGTTATGCCGGCAATCGCGATTTGGCGACTTATCTTAAGCATCATTATGTTCCTTTCGATGAAGGCCGCTTTTCCAATTCGCTGGAATATAGCTATGACGACTGGACTGTCGGTCAATTTGCCAAAGCCCTTGGTAAAGAAAAGGAATACCAAATTTTTGCCAACCGAGGGTCCTGGTGGAAAAATGCGATTGATACTACAACGGGTTATGCAAGGATGCGGGATAAGAATGGAAACTGGTTACCTGATTTTGATCCTTTCAAATCAGGAGCTAATAAACATTACGTAGAGGGAAATGCATGGCAATTGACCTATTTTGTGCCGCAGGACGTAACAGGTTTAGCACAAAAAATTGGTGAAGAAACTTTTGTCAAACGATTGGAATGGGGCTTTGGTGAAAGCTACCGCTGGCGTTTCAATGGTCCGAATGATCAATACTGGGATTATCCGGTGGTGCAGGGAAACCAACAATCCATGCACTTTGCCTTTCTATTCAACTGGGTTAAGCGGCCGTGGCTAACACAAAAATGGAGTCGTGCCATTATGGAGCGTTACTATGGGCATGGCGAAGCAAATGCATATTTGGGTGATGAAGATCAAGGGCAAATGAGCGCTTGGTTTGTCATGAATGCGTTAGGACTCTTCCAAACTGATGGAGGAACCCGCGTCAATCCAATTTATGAGATCGGCAGCCCCATTTTTAAGAAAGTGACAGTTAATCTCGGTGGGCGTTTTGGAAGAGGTCAAAGCTTTACCATTGAAGCAAAAAACACAAGTAAACGAAATATTTACATACAAAAAGCTTATCTGAACGGAAAAGTATGGAACGATTGCTGGTTACCGGCTGCAGAGGTGTTAAAAGGCGGTACACTAGTTCTGGAAATGGGATCCGAACCTAATCAAGCATGGGGTATCAGCGGTATTCCCCCGGCAGACTAACAAATGATAAATAGATAAAAAATGAAAAGAACTACAATAATCTCATTCCTTGTTTGCCTAGGCATTTACGCATGTAATAACCAAACGAGCAGGAATAAGGAACAGACATTAGCACAGATAATTGCAGCTGACAGTAATCTAAATATAGTGAAAGAGCGAGCCTTAAAGGTGGTAAGCACGGGCTTTAATGCAGGAGATGGATACCGTGAAGTTTGGATTCGCGATTATAACACTTTTATTAACCTTGCTGCAAAAGCTCACCCAAAAGACACCTTAAGGGATAACTTGGTTATCTTTTTCCAATTGCAAGGAACAGATGGTAATATTGTTGACGGTTTTGTTCCAAAATCTACTGTAAAACCGAGCAAAGGGGGTTATGACTATATCTATAACGATCTGGCACCCCATTACGCAGGACATAAAAACACCGTGGAAACTGATCAGGAGACCTCATTAATACAGGCCGTGCATAAATACCTGCAAGCAACGCAGGACACCACGTTTTTAAACCTTAAAGTAGGTGCAATCCCTGTACGCGATCGGATGGAGCAAGCCTTATCCTTTCTAATGAATAAGCGATATAACGAAAAATATGGACTGCTATGGGGGGCAACAACAGCTGATTGGGGCGATGTGCAACCCGAGCATGATTGGGGTGTTTATCTAACCGACGATTCCCACCTGGCGATCGATATTTATGATAACGCCATGTTTTTGATCGCCTTAGATAATTTTATGGAGATGGTACCTGAAAAAGCAGCAAAATGGAAGCCCATCCGCGAGCATATTGCGAAGAACACGATGGCACATCTCTGGGATGCTAAGCGCCAAAAATTTATCCCCCATCTTTACCTGAACGGCTCACCATTCGATAGCACTTTTGACGAAAATGCAATCTACTATCATGGGGGTACAGCAATAGCTATTGAGGCTGGCTTGTTAAATAAAGACGAGATTAAAGCTTCTTTGGACAAGATGATTGCCAACGTCAAGGAATCAGGAGCCGCAACCATTGGTTTAACACTTTACCCCACTTATCCCGAAGGTGCGTTCAAGAACAAAGGTATGTACCCTTACGGCTATCAAAATGGAGGAGATTGGACCTGGTTTGGCGGACGAATGATTCAGCAGTTAGTCAAGTATGGCTTTCAAAAAGAAGCTTATGAACAGCTAAAGCCGATGGTGGATCGTGTGATCAAGAATAACGGATTTTTCGAATGGTATACTCGCGATAATAAACCCGAAGGTTCCGGAACCTTTAGAGGGGAAGCGGGGGTATTATATGATGCCATTACTTGTTTGCAAGAACATATCGAGACAGAAGAATAAATGAATACGATAAGTGGTGCCTGAAAGTTTCTTTCTACACTTAAGACACCACTTATGTTGATTCTGTTTCTATATATGAACAACGAAATTTATGCAGTAACCTCGTCCAATAAAGATAATACATCAATCAAATCGCCGATAATTTTATCCGGATTTGCCGTTTCTAGTTGCTCAACAGTATGTGCACCGGTAGTAATACCGATATTTAAACCACAACCGGCATTTTGACCTTCCTTGATATCAATGGTTGAATCTCCTATTTTAGCGACTTGACTGCCATCAGTTATGTTAAAACGTTTCATGGCAAAATGGATCATATCGGGATAAGGCCTATTTTCCGGTACGTCGCTGGCGGTTACCAGCGCGTCTATTTGCTCACCCTCTTTCCATCGCAATTTATCGATAATCGACTGAGCGGTAATCCTATCGTAACCCGTATTGAGAACTACTAAAATATTCCGCTCTTTCAACGCTCTAAAAAGTTCTTCGGCATTCTTCTGAGGTACAATTTCCTCCCTTTCATAGGCTTGGTCGAGCTGCTGCCTGAAGCTCTCGTAAATCGAATCAACTAAACCCTCGTTCTCTATATTTTCATACCTGGCAAGTATGGAACGGATTGCCTGTTTCTTTTCCTTTCCGGCACCCTCCGCTAAAACTTGTTCTAAGCTAAAGTCAAATCCAGCTTCATTAATAGCTTTTTGCAATGTTTTGTAGACGATATTATCTTCATCTACTGTGGTGCCGGCCATATCAAAAACAACCATTTTTATTTCATTAGGCATAAAATTTAAATATTAAATCAATTTTCAAATATAAACAAAGTTTACTTATAATGAACTATTTCCAAAATTAAATTTATGTTAAGCTTTACAAGGAGGGTAGGCGCATGATTTTGTTTTAAATAGTACAATTTTAGCGCAGATGTTTATTTTGTCTAAACATATTTCTTGTCACTATATGTAAACGTCAACTTAATAAAGCATATCTAAGATGTCTTATCATTGCGTTGACGGTGTCGTATTGGACAGCGGTGCGCTAAACTGTTTTTTCGCAATCGGTTGCGTTTAATCACTACTGGATAATGTGAACTAGAACTGTTAGTTTTATTGCTTATTGATGATTTAACGAATCGCTAACCGCACGAACGCGGCTTGTCGGTCTACAGGCTGTATGAGAAAAAAAGCAAGCTAATGAACGTAGTAGCGAATAAAAGATGCTAAAATGACACCAATAACAAACAACTTAAAACCATGGGTGGGCCTCATTTTATTGAGTATTGCCTTATTAAGTTCCCAATTCGGATACGGACAGCAAAAATCCGGGAAACCAAATATTATTTATATATACGCTGATGATTTGGGTTATGGCGACGTAAGTGCGTATGGCGCTACAAAAATACAGACACCCAACCTCGATCGTTTGGCTGCCAGCGGTATACGATTTACCAATGCACATACAACCTCTGCTACTTGTACCCCATCCCGTTTTGGTTTGATGACGGGTATTTATCCTTGGCGACAGCAGGGCACGGGCGTCCTTCCGGGCGATGCAAAGCTGATTATTCCCACCGATCGAGTAAGCTTGCCGAAAATTTTTAAAAAGGCGGGCTACCACACCGCCGTGGTTGGTAAATGGCATTTAGGTCTGGGGACACAGGTGAAGAAGAATTGGAATACAGATGTAAAGCCAGGCCCAAATGAGGTCGGTTTCGATTATTCGTTTATTTTTCCCGCAACAGCGGACCGTGTACCCACCGTATTTATGGAAAATCATCGCGTGTTAGGGCTTGATCAGAACGACCCGATAGAAGTAGATTACCAACAACCGGTAGGCAATGATCCCACAGGTAAAGAACATCCGGAGTTGCTGAAGATGCATTCATCACCCGGACAAGGGCATAATCAAACCATTGTAAACGGTATCGGACGTATTGGCTATATGAGCGGTGGCCATCGGGCAAGATGGGTCGATGAGGAAGTTTCTACCACATTTCTTTCGGTTGCGCAGGAATATATAAAACGGAATAAAGAGCGACCCTTTTTTCTTTATTTTGCGTTGACTGAACCCCACGTGCCCCGTATGCCCGCCACTATATTTAAGGGAAAAAGCAATCTAGGTTACCGAGGAGACGCTATTCTGCAATTGGACTGGACTGTTGGACAGATCATGGATCAAATAGAGTCACTCGGCTTGTCCGACAATACGCTGATTATCTTCTCGAGTGATAATGGACCGGTGTTGGATGATGGCTATCAAGATGGTGCAGTAAGCCAACGAAATGGGCATATGCCTGCCGGGCCCTTAAGAGGAGGCAAATACAGTATATTCGAGGGAGGTACACGCGTGCCCTTCATTGTCAGTGGGGCAGGAGCAGCTAAGGGTGTTACTTCAGATGCACTTCTTTGTCAGATCGATCTGCTCGCCTCCGTTGCCGATATGCTGGGGCAGGCGATACCGAAAGGAGAGGCCTTCGATAGTCAGGCTTTATGGGACACCTTTCTTGGAAAAGATAAAGAGGGAAGAAGTCACTTGATTGAACACGCCGGAAGTCTAGCTGTTATTAAAGGAAAATGGAAATACATTGAGCCGGGCAATGGACGGGCTTATGCCAAGTTAACCGACACAGAATTAGGAAATGCGCCACATCCGCAATTATATGATCTATCAAAAGATATGGGTG
The DNA here is from genome assembly GCF_030372825.1 of Olivibacter sp. 47. Taxonomy (NCBI): domain Bacteria; kingdom Pseudomonadati; phylum Bacteroidota; class Sphingobacteriia; order Sphingobacteriales; family Sphingobacteriaceae; genus Olivibacter; species Olivibacter sp. 47. The sequence goes on along the minus strand of NZ_JAUCNR010000001.1, from coordinate 173,144 downwards.
AAAAAAATAACGTGGCAGATACTCATCCGAAGATGGTGAAGGAGTTGGCTGCTATTTTAGCAGCCGAACGTAACAAATAAAGGAAATCTCCGTAGCCGATACAGTATTCGGGAAGGAAGACATCGGTTCATTCGGAAGATATTATGCTGAAATTTCTATAAAACGTACAAAAAAATAAAAAATTAATAATAAACAATCGTTTGTGTAATATAAGGGTGGTATATTAGAATAAAAATTATTGCCATGCATTTGAAACTACCTTTATTAAGTAAATTACTCAAATTAGAGATTACAACGATAGGAGATATTCGACTGATTTGGTTGAATGATACGTATGTGATTACCGAGAACCCGGTGACGCTGGACGTTGAAATAGATTGTTTGGATACTTACGAATCTCAATCACTTTCCGCTAATGAGTTAACCGATATTCTGACTTTCAAGAAAACAAAGTCCTTATCGGCGGGCCAACGAAAGATGAAAATAGCTAATTCGTAAGTGTCGTTGCCTTTTCACTTTATCAATTGACTTTTTGAATATCAGTCACATCAACAATAACCACATTGCTGTTTAGTCGTGCCTGTCGGGCATGGGGACAGGTTGGCCACTTGTCTTGTTTATTGGCATAGGTGCCCTCCATTTTCTTAATTTATCGCTTAACAATTGGCCGAGTTCTTTCACTTTATCCGAATAGTGAACAGCTAAATTATGTGATTCCCGAATATCATTTTTTAAGTTATATAGCTCAAAGCTTGTATCACGCATATTATAAATAAGCTTCCAATCCCCTTTCCGAATAGCGCTTTTATAGTTGATACCCGGGCCATCGTCCGTTGTCCATTTGTTTGGCGAGTGCCATATTAATGCACGTGTTGAGTCGCTCAAATTGGGATTTTTAAGGTAGGGAACAAAACTCTTGCCATCGATGCTTTGCAAAATTTCTGTTGATGGAACACTTGCCATTTCTAAAATGCTGGGAAAAAAATCTTCAATCATTACGTATTGGTTTACCACCGAACCGGCTTTTGCAACACCGGGCCATTTCACGAGCATGGGTTCGCGGATTCCGCCTTCATAAACTGAGCCTTTTCCGGCCCTTAAAGGTGAATTTTGGCTATGCGGTGATCCACCCCTTGGTGGCGATAAACTCAAACCTCCATTATCACTCATAAAAATGACGATGGTATTATCGGCTATTCCCTTTTCTTGTAGATAGTCCATCAGGTCGCCTAAGCTTTTATCCATACCTTCCAATAACGAGGCATACATCGCTTCAGATTCTCCTAAACCAGTATCGATGTATTTTTGATAAAAGCGTTTATCAGCCTGCAATGGGACATGTACGGCATAATGCGCCATATTCAAATAAAAAGGCTTCCCTTCTTTAATCGGCTGTTCCAGTGCCTTGATTGCCTCCAAAGTGAGTGCTTCCGTGAGAAAGGTATCCCTTCCATAATATTCTTCTAGATCAGGTACAGCCTGCCAACTTGCCTTGCCTGGAAGATTGCCATAATTTTCCTGCCCCAAATAATTCTGTGGATGTCCGGCGGTATGGCCCGAGATATTAACCATAAAACCCATATTATAAGGATTGGCCCCCGGCGTTCCGGCAGAGCCCCAATGAGCTTTCCCTACATGAACGGTAAAGTAGCCGGCATCTTTCAAAATTTTCGGAAAAGGGGTTGCATGAAAGGTATGCGGAATATTCGGCACCGGGCTCATACCATTATAATTCCAGGATGCTGCGCCAAACTGTTTATCAAGAGCATCGGTATTATTATTAGGAGCGGGAGAAGTCCAATTCGTCACACCATGATGAGCTGCTGTCATGCCCGACAGCATACTGACACGTGTAGGCGTGCATACGGGGTTTGCGTAGGCATTGGTGAATTTAGCGCCTTCTTTTGCCAAACGTTCCATATTGGGTGTATGGTATTTCCGATTTAAGGACGTAATCTCTGTCCAAAAGGGCTCTGAGCTATCTTGCCATCCCATATCATCAACCAAAAAACAATGATATTGGGACGCTTTTTGGATTGTCCGAATGCAAAAGTTGATGTGGCTGATAGAAGGAATACAAGGCAAAAAATAATAAATTTCATCATCTACAGGTTAAAATAAACCATAACATTCATTCTTTGAGATGTGTTTGGCCCATTGGTAACATGATCCGGTCTTTAAGCGGTGTATAGCAGTTAAGAATAATGTAAAAGCAATAGTAGTATAAAAAAGAAGGAAAACAAAATTGACAATAAACGCAATCGGTTGCATTAAATGGAGTACTTCTTTCGGTACGCCTATGATATATTAAGGGGTTATTCTTCTTCTTGTTACCTGCCTATAACCATGTTGTGGGGTGTCTAAAGAAACGCTCCGAAATGGGGAGTAACGGAGCGTTCGCTAACCAATTATAAACCTAATTATGAGAAGGCGATTTTTTATAGGACAAAGATAATTTCGTTGCATTAATCGTGTGTTTAGCTTGTATTAATTTTTCTGTCCACTGATTTGCTTTAGCCTTCAAAAATTCGGCTTTACATAGTACGCCTAATGGAGAATTGCTTACCAGGCGGCGATGAAAATAAAATTCCCAATTTTTTTGTTTTACTTTGAAATACAAAGTACTTTTGAATAGAAATAACAAAATAGATTATTCACTAAATTTTTCAAAGCATGAAAAAGCAAAGCAGCATTTATTCATCTATTATAGGTGTCGCATGTGTGACCCTGTTCCTATTGCTGATCCCTTTCGTAGCCATGCACTTTACCAACGAGGTAAACTGGAGCTCGCTTGATTTTATTATTATGGGAGCGCTTATATTCGGAACGGGGATTTCATTTACGTGGCTGGTTAGGCGATCGCCCAATCTCATGTATCGAATTGCCATCAGCATAATGGTCGTGGCCACCTTTTTAATGATCTGGGCCAACTTAGCAGTAGGCCTGATCGGCAGCGGCCCAAATATCGGCAACCTTATGTATATAGCAGTAGCCATCGTCGTGATCGTTGGCTCCTTGCTATCGCAGTTCAAAGCGGCCGGCATGGAACGTGCCATGTATGTCACCGTACTGACACTGGTAGTGCTTGCAACAATTGCCCTTCTTGCAGGTATGCAGCATCATGGCAGCTCGGTCATCGAAATATTGGGCGTTAATGGTTTCTTCGCCGGCCTGTTTCTAGTTTCGGCAGCATTATTTCATTATGCGGCTAAAAATGCATTAAATAGGACTTCGCTATGAAATGATCAGATCAGTGCGAAGGTAAACCGGCAATACATGTGAAATTTGATGAATCAGTTGCTAGAGTAGTTAAAAAAATGGCGGCCGAAGCCGCCTCCCATGTCACTTTCCCTTTGTTAATTCTTTAAGGCATGCACGTTTGTCGGTCATGCCGGTGCCGAAATACATTTGGTAATTCGCACCTACTGTTTTTCGATAGATAGGATGCTTGAGTGAAACAAAAGTGAGAAATATAGCGAAACGATGAAAGAGGTATAACACTATTTTTCATATAGGATTTTTCCTGTTTTTATGAAAAAGTGTTTAATATAATCTGTAACGATCACAGGTTGGTTGAATTAATGTGAAAATCATCCCGAAAATTTTTTAGATCTGTAAAACAATATAGGGAGGCATATCGTATGTAATATATCCTTAACTTATATGAAAGATTAAATACATATCTATGTTTTCAAAAACTAAACTTTTCCTCACTATAGGGCTGAGCTTGCTGTTGTTATTGATAGCCTTTTCGGGGTACCGTATCAATGCCCTATCACGGCAGCAAGTGCAGATCATGGAAGACTATAGTACCGTAAATAGCATTGCATTCGGCATTCTTTCTATTAATAAATGGGAAGAAAAGATAACTACAATAGTTGAAAAACAAATTCAGCAGTTCAGTTTTACGCCGGAGCAAAGGGTTGAGCTGCAGAAAGAAGTGGAAAAAATGCTTCATGCTATGATCGATAAAGCCATGAGTAATCTGACGAAAAAGCAAACGAGCATCAAAGGAAAAATACGGAAGGCAGCAGTCAATGTTTTTGTCGATGAAGATCAATTACACGATCAGGTTCCCGGTTTTGCAAAAACCATTGTCGATCAGGTAAACAAACCATCCACCAAGAAAACCTTGAAAAATCTGGCCGAAGATAAACTGGATGAAGTAAAAGAAACGACTTTCGACAGCTCTATGGTGGCGCAACGAAAAGTAACCAACTCCATTTTCAGTAAATACGGTGCGCGAAACAGTACCGGCTTCAAAAAGAAGACGGATAAACTATTTGCCGATATCCGCTACGAGAGCTATGCGTATACGCTTGTTGTTTTTGCCTGTATTTTACTGTTGTTGGCCTTGTGGAAATATTTCATCGATCATCAGGAATTGCAAAAATCATTATTTATTTTTTCACTTTTAGCCGCTGGCATTGTGTTAATCGTAGGCGTTTCATCGGTCATGATTGAGGTGGAAGCAAGGTTGGAGAAGATAGACTTCCACTTAATGGGAGAACATCTCATTTTTGAAGACCAAGTTCTTTTCTTTCAGAGCAAGAGTATTATCGATGTGGTAGTAATTCTTTTGAAGAATGCCAAGATCGATTCCATCGTGGTAGGTCTGCTCATTTTAACATTCAGTGTATTCTTTCCGCTCGGTAAGCTCATCTCATCGGGCCTTTATCTCTTGCGCGAGTCGAGCAGAAAGAATAAATTCGTCCATTTTTTCGCTTTCAAGTCCGGTAAATGGAGCATGGCCGACGTCATGGTGGTGGCAATCATGTTGACCTATATTGGTATGAACAGTATGCTAACTTCTCAGTTAGCCGTTTTAAACATCAGGGAAGACAATATTACGAGTATTGCAACAAACAATACCTCTTTACAACCGGGCTATATGGTGTTTGTTCTATTTGTCGTATTTGCCTTAATCCTGTCGGAAATACTACATAGAATCACCAAAAAGATATCCGAAATTTCATCTTAAATCAGCTATATATGAATAGTTACCGGTTTATTTGACTTACTTTAATGCCATATTTCTCTTCCTTCCGTACAAATAGGCGATGTTGAAAATCACAACGGCCGTGAAAATCATTCCAAAGGCAATAAGCTGAACCGTATTGATCGGTTCTTTATAATAGAGAATGGCCAATAAGAAACTAATAATGGGATTTAAATATAATAAGGTGCCGACAATAGAAGAATCCAACCCTTTAAGAGCAAAAATATTGAGGAACAGGGGAATAATGGTGTAACCCACTGCAATAATTGCAACAAGGCCATAGAATGTCATTGTTTTAAGTACCGTAGTATCAATGACCGTTAAAATCGGGAGCAGCAAGAAGGTGCTCACGACAATATGAATGGTTAATGTGAAAAATTTATCCATCTGAAAGGTATTCTTTTGAAGCACTAAATAGATTGCATACGAAAGCGCGATCACCATGCTGTAAATCAAATCCATAAAATGGCCATATGCAAGGATAAGGCAACTAATCAAGCTTAACAGTACAGCAAACCATTGTCCTATATTCAGTTTTTCACGCAAAAAAAGGCTGGCTAGAACTGTCGTTAAGATCGGACAGATCAGGTAGGCCAAAGACGTGGCGTTGACACTGACTGCATTCATCACATAAATAAACGAGAACCAATTCAACCCGAGCATAATGGCACTGAAGAACATATTTATCAGCAGTTTTACTCTTTCTTTTGGCGATATTGTTTTGACATAATGGATGCTGGCAAAAGTTTGTTTTCTTCTGAACATAAAACAAACGAAAGCGATACTAATGGCAGCAAAGATGACGCGGTGAATAAGAATATCCAGCGCCGCATAAGCACTTAACGGTTTTAGTACTAGAGCAAAAGTGCCCCAAATAGCGAAGCCTAATACGGCAGATAGATAATGTTTCATTAAGATGTAAAGCTAACACTTGATATGACGGCATGCGGTTGGAAAAAACTGTCTTTGTTATGGGCTAATATACGTCATTTTCTTTAAACTCAGTCGTTTCATTCCGACCTATCAGCTTCAGCTAGGCTGGTGAGGAGGGGTAACGGATTTTACCTAACTTGGTTATAAGTAAATATGGTTGATGTCACCGAGTCAAGGTTTAAAACTCGTTTTAACGAGTTTTAAACCTTGTAAATTAATTATAGGTAAACCAAACAAAATCGTCGATACTCTATACCAAAGTGACTATTCAATGTATCCTGGATTTTGAACCAATAATGGGTTTTTCCTTATTTCGTCTCGCGAAAGGGGTAGAAAATATAGTTGGTTTTTCCAAACACGATTTTCTTTACTATTAAATTCCTGTGGAGTATAGCTGTAATTGTAAATAGATTCATCATATCTATAATTACCTGACAAGGTTTTTCCAGGCTTGAACGTTCCATCAATTTTAACTATTGTCACTTTCCTGCCAAGTGTTTCTTCAGCAATTAACCATCTCCTCGCATCAAAAAAACGCTGTTGTTCATAAGCCATTTCTATGCGGCGTTCATGGCGGTATATTTCTCTTAGCGTACTTTGATCCGTTGCTGTGATAGCGGGCATGCCCGCCCGGAAGCGAATTTTATTTAGCCAAGTTCTTGCCGTTTCCGTGTCGCCCAGTTCAATACAGGCTTCCACATAGTTAAATACAACTTCTGTAAACCTAAAATAGGGCCAGGGCACGAACTGCCTTGCTTGCGCATCAATAATATTCGGGTCCGGATCAATAAATTTTTGAATATAATAACCTGTCCAAGTCCCGTTATGTGCTTCCTTAGGTCCTTGTTTTGTGTCTAGTCCGGCAAATTTCGTCAGCTTGCCATCTACGATTAAATCATATGCGCCTGTTTGTATTTGATTGGCTGGGTCTAAAGGGTTATTTCTTGGTTTCCAATCTGCGCCATCGTACAATATGGAGGCATAAAAGCGCGGATCTCTGTTTTTATAAGGGGCCGCTTTATGAAGGGGATTGTTCCAATCGAATTTAGTTCCATCATTCATTTCATAGTCATCTACCAAAAGGCCTATAGGTTGGTTCCCACCCCAATTGTTATAACCATTCGGACCGTTATCTCTGGCATGCGTTGAACTTTGTTCGGTGATAAAATAGCGTGCATAAAGTATGTCAGATGCCGCCCCCTGATCAATACCTGCTGCTTTGCTACCGCCACCCATGGCGATACTTTTATAATTAATTCTCCCCTGTTCCGGTGCGACCGGTTCGGTTAGATTTAATTTATAACCCGTTCCCGCATCCAACACCGCCTTAGCGGCAGCCTGTGCCAAACGATACCGTTCTTCTTGGGAGCCGCTCGTATACGCTAATAAAGGTAATCTCTCCGAAAGATTATTTAGATCCGTGACCTTTGCAGTAAGCTTTACGGCGTCATGCAGATCGCTTGCTGCATAAATCAAAGTTCTGGATTTGAGCGCCAAAATAGTGAGCGAATTAATACGTCCTTTTTCAAGTACAGTATTCCCCAATCGCCGGTAGGCTTCATCGCAATCCTGTATAATTTGATTTACACAGGCCTCATACGTGCCGCGTTCTTTTTCATATATAATTGGATCTTCTGAGTATTCATAGCTGCTGGTAATAATCGGGACACCACCGTAGTACCTTAATAGTTGGTGATAACAATAGGCGCGAATAAAAAAAGCCTGAGCCAATAATTTATCTTTAGCTCCTTGATCACTGATACCATTTTTGGTGTCATCTATTAGTCTTTCGATCGCAATATTGCTGAATCTTATATACGTATACATGCGCTCCCACCACCTGGATGTCCCGCTCCAGCCTTCATTTGCCCCATTGATAGCACCTGTATTCAATAAGAGGAAAGCATCGGTATGGTTCCATAACGACTCATCAGTTGCCGAAGCTTGCATCTGTTCGGTGAAACCGGAGTTACCTGCTTCAAAAACATTGTAAATATCACTGACAAATTTTTCTGCTAATACCGGGTCTTGCCATATCGTCTCATCGGAGAACGCGTTACGAGGGGATACATCTAAAAAATCTGTACTACATGCTGTCGTAAACAATAGAACAGCCAACATATAAAAAATCCTGTTTTTCATTAATGTCTTCATTTCACCTTAGTTTATTTATAATTGGGTTAAAACACAGCCTTTACGCCAAAACTGATAATTTTAGATTGCGGATAAAATTGACCGGTACTGTTGTTAGCCTCAGGATCCCATATTTTTATCTTGTCAATGGTTGCCAGGTTAATGCCATTGATATAAAAGCGAAGCGTACTCAAGCCTATTTTGTTAACCAATTGAGTTGGTAAAGTATATCCCAATTCAACATTTTTTAATCTTATATAATTGGTGCTGCGGATCCAATAAGTATTATCAGTAGTTGTATAATAGGTGTCCGAACGATTGGTAAGACGGGGATCTGTGTCACTCGGGTTATCAATAGACCAACGATGATTATAATTCCATTCGAGGTAGTTTCCTATTAATCCCGATTCCGTGGGCCCCATTCTTCGCATTCCACCGGTTGCTCCCTGTATCAATATATTAAAGTCAAAGCCCTTATATTGTCCTCCTAGTATTAAGCCTCCTGTAAAAGTGGGCGTGCTATTTTGGTTTAGTCGTACACGATCGTCGCTTGTAATTTTACCATCGCCATTATAATCTATATATTTCATATCCCCCGGCAATAATTTCCCGTTTTTTAATCCAAGAGCAGAATAATCGACGGTATTCGCATCAATAGCGGCTTGATCTTTGAAAACGCCGTCATACAAATACACCAGCCATGAATCCGTAACTTTTCCTATTTGTTGTTGATAAGGTAAAGTATTGGCTACATCACTGGAGTATTGCACATTATTCTTCGCGTAGCCGCCATTCACCCCTATATTATAAAACAGATCGCCAACTTTATCGGTGTAGGTTAATTTAAATTCGTAACCTTTATTAATGAGGTTACCAAGATTTGCAATAGGCAGATTGCCCGAAATACCTGAACTTATAGGTACTACACCGGGATTTTTTGTTAAAACATGGGTCCGTTTATTATAGAATAAGTCCAGCTCCAGAGCCAGCTTATCGTTCAAAAATGAGGCGTCCAAGCCAATATTGCTGTTGTTGGCCACTTCCCATGTGAAGTTTGGGTTTGGAATGGTACTTTCGTAAATGGTTTGATAGAGTAGGTCGCTGAATACACCCTGTCCGGTATTCATCAGTGATAAATATTTATATTCTTGAAGGCTGTTGTCATAATAAGCTTCTGCGCCCATCTGACCCCAAGAACCTCTTAGTTTTAAATTGTTGATGAAAGCAATATTGTTTTTAAAAAAGCTTTCTTCGGATAAACGCCAACCGGCCGATACCCCGGGAAAAAAGCCAAACCTTTTGTTTGGAGGAAAAATATACGATCCATCTACACGCCAATTAAACTCGAAAAGATACTTTTCTTGGTAATTATAGTTTACGCGACCATAGTAACTCAATCGTGCTCTATCATAGGTGTTTTCGTTGCCCAGGGTTTGACGCACACGGTCGCCAAAGTTCAATTGTTCTACTAGTATCGACGGAAAATCCATTCGGGCTGCAAAAAAACCGTTATTGGTCACGGTTTCACGGGTCAGCCCGGCTATTGCGGAAATGTTATGTACACCTTTGATCGTTTTATCATAGGAAACCAAGGCCGATACGTTGATCGCTAATTGATCTTCCGTAGCTTCCCGAAGTTGAGCTTTGGGTTCTATTCCTTTTGGTATATAGCCCGATAGTTTTGGTGTGACCCCATCGGCTTCAAAACTCACTTTATCCCAATCGTATAAGGTCCAAGGTGTTTCCCATCTTTTCGATCTGCCCCAGTATTTGTCGATCGAAGCCGTTCCCGTTAATTTTAAACCCTCTACTCCGGGGATTTTAATATCGATCGCTCCTGTGTTTTGCAAGTAGTCCCTTGTATTTCTATCATATCCGGTTGCACCGGTAGTAATTACAACCGGATTAGCACCATTCTCTAAATCGGGCCCGGGAAGTCCATTAGGCCATGTGGCAATATTGGTAGGAAGACCGCGCGCAAGAAATCTAAAAATATCGCCAGCTCCTCTAGTTGGGAAATTACGCGATTCTTCTCGACCGGTTATCGCTAACCTTGCCGTAACATATTTACCAAAATTGAATTCCAGGTTTGCACGCAAATCGTATTGCTTATAATATGTAGCCGAATTCTTATAAATAGCATCTTGGTTTAAGTACCCTAAGGATATCAAGTATTTTGTCGTTTCGGTACCCCCATTTATTTGTACGTTATGCCGTTGCTGTGGAGACCAATCTTTTAGCGTAGCGGCAAACCAATCCGTATTCGGATAACGTAAAAGGTCTGATCCATCGCTATATTTTTGTCTTTCTTCAGGACTATATTCCGGGTTGATGGCTCCCGAAGTTCCATTGTAGGTACCGGTACCTGTATTAAATGCTTGCCAGATTTCTGTCCACTTTGCGGGATCTTGCGGATATACACCCGTAACCTCGTTAATAATAGCTGTATATTGTTCCGAATTCGCCATTTTCGGTGTACGAGTGGGGCGCTGTATACCATAGGTAAAATCATAAGAAATTTGGGCTTTACCTATTTTGCCTTGTTTCGTCGTGACAAGGATAACGCCATTACCTGCCCGAGAGCCGTAAATGGCGGCCGACGCATCTTTTAATACGGATACGCTTTCGATATCATTCGGATTAATCCGATCCAAGCCACCTGCGCGTTGCGGTACCCCATCGATGACGATTAAGGGTTCACTGTTGCCGCCAGGTAGCGAATTAATACCGCGAATACGAAGCGTAGAGCCGTCGTAGCCAGGTTCTCCACTACTTTGCATGGCTGTTACTCCCGGTAGTCTACCGACAAATGAATTTGAAAGATTAGCCGCCGGAGATCTAGCAAGATCTTCCCCTTTTACGGTAGCTATTGCACCAGATACTACCGCTTTTTTCTGCGTACCGTAGCCTACTATTACCACTTCTGTTAAGGCCTCATTCAACGATTGCAGCTTAACGTCGACGGTAAGATCAGTCCCTATTAGTACTTCTTTTGGTTCATAACCTATATAGCTAAATTGCAACACTTGACCGGTGGATGCCGCGATGCTATACTTTCCGTCGTTATTCGTTATTTCGCCGATAGATTTCCCTTTCAGTTTAATGGTGACGCCCGGCAACGGGGTGCCATCGGAATCGGTCACTATTCCTGTGATTCGTTGTTGGGGTTTCGTTGGAACCATTACAGCGCTAGTAACCTGCTTATCTTCTGTGCGTTTTCGAACAACAATGGATCGATCTCTCACCGTATACGTTAATTGGAGAGGAGACAGAATCATATTCAGTGCTTCAAACAATGGTTTATTATGCACCTCAACCTTTAGGTTGGAATTTGCTCTAATAATCTCTGCATTGCAGACAACCGTATATCCTGTTTGCTTCTTAATTTCCCTGAACAGGTCTACTATCTGCATCTTCGAATTTGAAATGCTGATGTTCTGTCCAAAAGTTTTGGCACGAACTTGACAGAGTGTAAGCAAAAGCAACACGGTTATCATTTTCATTATAATTAGGAATTTATATTTGGGGCATAAGAGGTCTACCCCCAATGATAAAATGTAATTTTTCATTACCTTTAATTGGTTTTAGTTTATAAAAAATACGATATCTCTTTTTAGAATTGGAACCTTCGGGCCGAAGAAGCACCACCTTCTTCGGTCTTTCGTTTTCCTTAATTTTCCGGCAGTAAGATTATTTCATGAGCGTCACCCTCCTTCCTTCTATTTTAAATTTTATGCGGCTGTCTACAAGTTGAATCAATTCAAGTACTTTGTCAAACTTGTCATATCTTGATATTGCCCCCCATATGGCTATCTCTCTTAATGGAGGTTCTACAATGATTTCAAGGTCATACCAACGCGCAATTTTATTCATAGCGCTCACTAAGTTTTCGCTATTAAACATAAACTCGCCGTTTTTCCATGCTACCGCTTCACTTGTGTTTACGGGCTGAACGTCTATTCGGTCCGTGCGTGTGATAGACTGCTGTCCGGGTTTTAAAATTTGGGAGATTTTATTAGGCAGCGATACGGTCACGCTTCCCTCTAAAAGAGAAACGATAGAAACCGGTTCATCCCGGTAAGTATTGACATTAAAGTGCGTACCCAACACCCGAACACTTTCATTTTTTGTCCGAACAACAAAAGGAGCTTTTTCGTTTCTTGCAACTTCAAAATATGCTTCTCCTTCTAGTTCGACTATTCTGATGTCGCTTGCAAATTTCTGCGGATACCAGAGTACAGTAGCTGCGTTCAGCCACACCTTGGTTCCATCCGCTAAGGTTACCTGATACTGACCGCCCTTGGGGGTAGACAGGGTGAGTTGCGTATGTTCAATGGTATTCTGTCCGATATTCAGCTCGGTACCATCGTTGTAAGTAATATTCTTGTTAATGACAATGCCAAGATGGGCATCACTTAGTTCGAGTGTTTGTCCATTCGATGAAGTTAATGTCGCCTGGTTGTGCCCGGGAACGAAATTTTCGCTTAACGACTGACCATTTTTTTCGTTTGGTTCGATCACAAAGTAATGTTTACGCAAAAAGAAGATTCCAACAACGAAAGCGATAAAAACTGCCGCAACAGAGCTGTACCGTATTATCTGTCGCCTAAGATGATATACTCGATTTCGCCCCCTTTTATCATTGATTTGCAAAAGAATATCAGTCAGCAACTGCTGTTCTTTGTTACTATTAATTTCATTGTACAGTATCTCATACTCCTGTAATGCACACTCCAGCTGACCGATATCCTTCAATTCATTCGACAATTCGTTAAGACTGGGATGATTTTTCAATAATTGCTGAAGCTCGGCAGACTCATCCACAGTCAGGTTGTCGCTCAAATATCCCTTTAATAATGTTACGATTCGATCTAGGTTTTGCATGGCTCTTGGTTACGTATCAACATAGAAACACAAGAATTTGAAAAACCTTACAGAAAGTTTTAAAAAAAATACATTTTCCGATTTGCGTTACTGAAAAAAGTAGAAAAATAAGATCGCAGCATATAATGAGTCTTTCGTCTTTATATGATCCCGCAAGGTTGCAAGCGCTCTTGATCTATTCGTATACACGGCGTTTGGTGACATGCCCAAATGCAAACCAATCTCATCCATACTCATATCATCAATAAAAGTCATATGAAAAATCTTTCGTTGTTTTTCGGGGAGGCGTTGAACTTCATCCATAATACTTTTCAACAATTCGGCACGCACTATTTGGGTAAAGGCATCTGAATCTTCTGTTAGGAGTTGGCTGTAGTCCTCAATATTTTCGGCATCTTTAAATATCCGGTCTCCTCTTAATTTGTTAAGGCATATATTCTTTGCAGCAATATATAGAAACGCACGAAGTGCGTTCATATTCGTAAAGTGTAGCCTCCTTTCCCAAACCTTGACAAATACATCTGCAACCACCTCTTCTGCTAATTGATGGTTTTTAAGGTACCGCTGCACAAAGTAAAGCAATGGTTTGTTGTAAATACGATATATGCCAATTAGGCCTGCGTCATTGTCATCATGCAGATAATTAATTAAAACGGAGTGGTCCATCAATTTAGCTATTTCTTTAATTCAATGAAATACTTTCTTATTAGGATATCGCTTCAAACGAAGTGTGGTTCACCTTTGTCTTCATCCGCGTTTTTCAAATATAGCTAGCCAAAAGTATAAAAACGATAAACAAGCCGATTGCAGATTTACAATATAGTTTGTCCAAATTAATCAACAATATCCAAGATGACAATATGGATGTAAAAAATGTGCCGGCTGCTTCACCTCCTTCCGTTCTAGCGGCCTGTTTATTATATTTGTTTGAGGATATGCTTTATGCAATAGATAAATGAACAAAAGAACAATAGCGGCAACAAGCGAATGGTATAAATTCAACCACCTTTTTAAACGTTTGGAAATACCTGCTAAAACAATGCTTTTACGCGAGGGAGAAATTTCAAAAAATGCTTATCTTGTAGAAAAGGGTTGTTTGCGGACATGGTTTAACAACGACGGAATCGACATAACTACCCAGTTTTTCTTTGAGGGCGAGGGTGTTTCTTCTATTGAAAGCTTCAGAACAAATGGGCCAAGCCTTTATAGTATTGAAAGTATAGAGCCTAGCATTATACAATTTATTTCCAAGAAAGATTTTGAATTTGTACTGGACAGCTCTCCGAATATAAAAATGGAGATGGAGAATCATCTCTTCAATCGATTTGTTCACTGTCAAAAGCTTTTGCTTTCGCATATTAAAGATAGTCCCCAAGAACGTTATATACAGATCTTGCAGCAACGTCCAGATATCATAAAGCGTATTCCCCAACATTATATTGCATCGTATCTGGGAATAACCAAGGTTCATCTCAGCCGTATAAAAAGCAAGCTGGTCCGAAAGGGAGCGTAATATGGAATTTGATAACAAATGTTATCGTTGAGCGCCATTGAGCTGATTAGTTTTACTCCAAAATAAATAGAGTAAAATGAGAGTGGTCATCGTATTTAATCATCCCTATGAAGGAAGCTATGCAACCGCGATTTTAGCTGCGGTAACAAAAGGGCTGAAGACCGCAGGTCACGAAGTGGACCTTATGCATCTGGACAATGACGGTTTTAATCCGGTTATGTCAAGTGCAGACTTGAAAGGCTTTGTAGAGCACAAAGCCGTTGATCCACAGGTAATAGACTATAATAGGCGCTTAGCGGAAGCGAATCACTTGGTTTTTATATTCCCAATATGGTGGGATCTCATGCCTGCAACTACCAAAGGATTTATTGATAGGGTTCTTACCCCCGGGGTTGCTTATGACCATCATCCGAGAGGCTTCGGATTGATTCCTCTTTTAGAAAATTTAAAAGGGGTAACAATCATCACTACTATGAATAAACCGAAAATTATGTATTCCTTACTGATAGGAAATCTAATCAGCAAAGCAATGCTAAAAAGTGTTTTTAAAACAATGGGATATAAAAATCTTAGCTGGATCAGCTTTAATCGTGTCAAAACAGTGGGTCAGGAAAAACGGGTAAAATGGCTGGCCGGTCTTGAAAGCAGGTTTGCAAAAATGAAATAAAATCTTTCCTAACGTTCAAATATTGGCTTCGGAATAACATGTGTCGGGATAGCAAAAAGTAAGCTTGGTTGATGCCTTATAAGGAGCACCAACCAAATTTACTATTTTACAACAGTAGCTTCCAGCTCTACATTCAGTGTTTCATACAAGGCAACCACTTGCATCAGTGTAACCACTTGTTTCATGCCATGCTTTGCTACAAAACTACGGAATATGTCAAAACAGTTTTTGATAAACTCATCTGATGAAGTGGTATAAACTGTCAATCTAACAATGTTACGGCACTCGTAACCCGCTTCACTGACTACGGTTTCAAGGTTCTGTATTGCCAATTCCAGTTGGGTACGCATATCGGCGTTGCTCGATGTGCCATCGGCATGTACTGCTGCCTGTCCGGCACAGTATAAAGTTCCTGTTGCCTCCTTTACTTCTACGGCCTGTACGTAGCCGCGTTCTTCCTGCCAAGTCCAGGGATTAATCACTGTTTTTTTCATGATATTTTTTTGTTTTTCTGTACAGCAAAATTGAGAAAACTATACGCGGGGTGTTGTGACTTGGATCACATTTGGCAAATTGTTGGCCGTTTAATTGTTGCGCCAAAGCCGGCTAAGGGTTTCACGAGATACACCCAAATAAGCGGCCAGAAGGGTCTTAGGTACCCGTTGCATCAATGCAGGCTGTTTGCGGAGTACCTGCTCATACCTTTCACGTGGGTTGGCTGTAAGGAATGACAGAATACGCTCCTGAGAAGCCATGTGTCCTCGGTTCGCCTTATGCAGGAAGAAATGCTCCATTTTTTGTAGCTTGGCGCAAATTGTCTGATAGCTATCCAGTGAAAGGCAATATACTTCCGTATCCTCAATACACTGTAAGCTCAATGACGCCGGTTGCCGGGAGAACCAAGCGGGATAGTCGCTTTCCCACCAGTCTTCCATCGCAAAAGAAATAATATGTTCGCGGCCTGTTTTGTCATGATAGACCAGCTTAAGCAACCCGGATATGACCAGGTATACATAACGTACCGGTTCGTTCTTGTCGATAAGGAACCCACCTTTCTTACAATGCTTTACACTGAAGTGCTGTCGCACAAAAGTGTACTCTTCGTCACTCAATGGTACTACCTGCTCTATATGCCGTCGAAGCATTTCTTCCATATGCGTAAAGATAGGAATTTAGGTAATATATGTAATTCAGCCAATAAATATCAGCCGTTACATTTGATAACAAATGTTATTGTACCCAAGATTTCTCCCTACATACATTTGTAGAAATAAACACGTGGACACATGAAGCTTAATAGAAAGTACATCACACCTTTTATCACCCTTGTTTTTCTTGTTGTAGCCCTATCTGGCCTGCTGATGCTTTTCCATCTATTTGATGGTTATACGGAAGTTATGCATGAAAGCCTGGGATTGGTTTTTGTCATTTTTGCCATCTTTCATATTCTTGTCAATTGGAAGAGCTTACAAACCCATTTTGGAAAAAAAGTTTTCTTACCCGCCGCCATCGCCGTCGCGGTGGTTTCAACTGCCTTTGTTATACATCAAAGAGGTAACCCAACCCTTGATACACTGGTTGTCAAACGAATAGTCAAGGCTCCGATAATGAAAGCTTTTCAAGCCTTAAATATCGATTATGATCAGGCATTGCGAACACTTAAAAGTAATGGCATATTCATTGGTGATTCGAAAACAATCGAAGAGATCTGGCAGAAAAACGAAGTGTCGCCCCAAGAGGTGATTGATTTAATAGTCAACTAGTTTTAATAGCAAAGCGAGATAACCAACGTTGTCATTGCGTGCTGTCTGGCAGATTCGTTTTCTTCAAAATAAATAGGTTCGCGTTTCAAAACAAGTACGCAATTTCAAAAGAAAAAACTGGAAAAGCTTGTCATAACCAAGCTTTTCCAGACATCCCATGTCCATCGTAAGGCAATATAGTTATCCCGCAAGTTTCGTTAAATCGAATGAATTTTGCTTATTCTTCATGATTCACTCAGCTTGGTTCTATATTGCCAAAAAAGAATAAAGGCTAAAGCGATGCAGATCAAATACGGTAGAACAACAGTAAAGAAGTTGTAATGATGCTGGCTTTGTGTAACGTGTATGATCCCATCAATTTCACCGGGGGAGGTGCGTGGAATCAAAGTCTGCGCAAAATTCCATCCGGTATGTAATCCAATGGGCAGAAATAATTTCTTGGTCTTTAGATAAAGAAGGCCAAAAAGGAGTGAACCAACGCCAGTGGTAAGTAAGGTGAGCATAAAATCACCGAAAGGCATGGCTAGGTGAACGTGCATTAATCCAAAGGGCACCATTACTACTAATTGCGCCGGCCATGCGCCGTAATGTCTATGTAAGCTTTGAAACGGATAGCCACGAAAAACAAATTCCTGTGCAAAGGAGGAACAGAAGCAGTTTAAAAAGATAGTAAGAATAGGCCCGGCGTTTATTCTATCGCTGAATACCCATTGATCGCCTGTTAAAAGGAAAGTAAGAGAAGCGGTAACAATAAGCATCAGCACGCCAATGCCCAGGCCAAGGAAAAGTTGAAGGTAGTTCATGCTGTTTTTAGGGATAAAGCCAATGGACGTTATATTTTTCCCTTCCCGCCTTAAAAAGATAAAACTGAGTACGAAGGAAAGACAAAAGAAGAACAGCGGACTGTTTAATGGCCGAATCAATCCGGCAATGATCATCGCTGCGCCGAGTAGGATAAAGTAAATCACTACGTTAACAAGTGGTATTAATTTTTTGCTCATCATTTGTAATTTATTTAATGTCAACACAAAATGACAAAGTAGAAATGAAGCAAAAAAATAAAGTCGACAGGGCCCACCCACTTATCGACCAATAGCTTTTGTACGGTAACCAAGTAAAAGGAAATCCTTCGTTGCCAAAAAAAGAGGCTTCGTAGGAAACCGAGTAGTCTTGGTCTATTTATTTTGGGGCGAGCTATTTAAACAGCTATATTTACCGTATGCAGCTTCAAACCACTGTGCTTCAAGCAACTGTTTACCGTATTTATCAGCAGAGGGCACTCAGGCTACTGTTACACCTTTGTTTTTGGCTATTTATGTTGGCGGTAAAAAACTACATGGCCTCCATAACCTTTAACGTCTATAATGGATTACCGACTACGACGCTGTTTAAAATAAATTTGTATAGTACCGCATTGTTGGCTGCTTTTTATTACACCCTGGTTTACGGGCTTTATCCCCATGCTATCAGGGCGAAAAGTATGGTGGGTAGCCTATTTGGTTTAATCATGCTGTTTATTTTGTATACTGTCGCAGACGGCTACATGGAGGCAGCTTTATTGAGGAACTGCACCGATTGTATGGCGCTTATAGAACGGAACAATCCCAACTACCATAAATTTCTCCAACAGCAACTGAGCAATGTGGTGTTTAAGCGCTTTATGAGCTTAGGTTTGCCACTTGGTATTATTTTCATGCTGGGAATGCCGATAAGCATAAAGGTAGGTTTGGCCGCCTTGCGTAATGCTTATGCGAATGCAGAGCTTATCAAAGAAAAAGCAAAGTTGGAGCTTGATTTTCTTAAAGCACAGTTCAATCCACACTTTCTCTTCAATTCATTGAATAATATATATGGTTTGATTTTACGTGGGAATATCGCGCAATCCGCTTCGGTGATCGCTCATTTATCAGCGTTTTTGCGTTATACAACATATGAAGCCAATAACGAATGGATGCCTGTTGCAGAAGAAACGAAGTTGATCGCGGACTATATTGAATTAGAAAAAATACGGCTCAACCACACGAAAGTCAGCGTGGAGGTCACGATTGAAAATCCCTCAGTACAATTGCCATCCTTGCTATTGATGCCATTAGTCGAAAATGCGTTTAAGCATACGGAGGATGTTCCCGGCACTTTTGTCCATTTTGTGATTCACGTAAGTGATAAACAACTGTATTTTATGGAAGAAAACACAATAGGTGATTCAGAAGAAAATAAATATGGCGGATTGGGTTTGCAGCATTTGCGTAAAAGGCTGGCTTTTTTTTATCCCAACAAACATCAATACGAGTTGGACGAACAAGCAAATAGCTATCGAGTAACCTTAATCTGTAAATTATGAGCATCTCCTGTATAATTGTTGACGACGAACCCATTGCTCGTGACATTATAAAAGACCATCTTGAAAAGTTGCCGGATTTCGAAATAAAGAACATGTGTATAAACGCCATGGAGGCTTATGAAGCACTATACACGCAGCAAATAGACGTCATGTTTTTGGACATACAGATGCCACGGATTGCGGGTACAGAGTTCCTCCGCTCCTTGCGGAATCCACCTTACGTGGTATTTACCACTGCCTATCCACAATTTGCTGTTGAGGGATTCGACTTAAATTCAGTTGACTATCTGGTAAAGCCCATTACCTTCGACCGCTTTTTGCAAGCTGCCCAAAAGCTAAGGGAGCGAATGGCTACCCGCACTGTTTATGGCGAAACAGATAGCGAACGCACTTTTATATTTATCAAGCAAAACAACAAATTGATACGGGTAAACTTTGAAGAAATTGTTTATGTGGAGGCGCAGCGTGATTTCTCGATGGTGTATTTGGCGGACGGGGCTGCCATGATGATGAGCATGAATATCGGGATGGTCGAAACACTACTGCCTCAAGCTATTTTTCTTAGAATTCATCGATCCTATATCGTACAACTTGTCAAAATTAAAGCGATCACAGGAAATCTTGCCAAAACTGATTTGATCGATCTTCCTATTGGACCTAATTATCGGGAAATACTCTTGCAGAAATTGAATATTTCATATTAGTTATTGGTCAACAAGAAGGGATGAACTGCTATGGAAATTCCATCCGTCCTTTCATGATAGATAAAGAAGGTCGATGGTAAGATCTAGGGGAAAGCTGAAAAACAAATAAAGCCTCTAATTAGAGGCTTTATTCTTTTACTTGAAAATGTACGCATTTATTTTTATCGACTATTTAATTAACGTTGAGAAGCGATCTTTATTGTGCTCATGAAAAATAAAACTTCTTGGGGATCTTTGTCACCTGACATTGGACAGTTCAATAGGAAGCTAGTTGATAATTTCTCCTTTGAGATTCGCTATCTTTTGCTGCCACTGCTGTCGTTCTTCAGGCGTTAATCGTACCCAGTCTGTAATCTCCCCAACAATTTTCAACGGTTCTTGACTGCGATACGAACGGGTTGGATTGCCCGGAAATTTCTTGTCGGTAACATTTGGATCATTTTCAAAGCTACCCGTTGGCTCAACGATATAAATGCGGTCGGGCCCATCACCTTTCGCTAGGGCCGCTGCAAGTCCCGCTCCATTAATCAAAGCTGTAAAATATATATGATTCATTACAATCTCTGGTTTGTAGTTCGAGTTGTACCCTGCTGTTAACAAATCGCCAACCTGTAAATCCGCTTTCGTTCCGTGATAAAAAGGACCCTTGTCAGAACTCCGATCCCTGAATGAATCAGCTAGTTCATAATTCTTTTTCGCATTATCAAAGTCATGTAATTCCTCATAGCATTTTGCGATGCTTTCATATAGAGAAGGAAAAGCGCTCTTGACAGCATCATCATTTATCTCGGATGCAGAACGCAAAGCGGTGCCCAGCCATTTTAATTTGTCCGCGACATTCTTTTGGTGTCGAGCTACGTAATAGGCCGCGAGAAATCGTTCAAAATCGTTTGTTGCTTCATACGAGGCTTGAAGAAATAATTTACTTGCTTCTTCGGGTTGGTTATTATCCTCCATGCTCATGCCCTGAAGGCAGAGTTTAACGACCTTGTTGTTTGGGTTGAATTCCATTTCTTAATTATTTTCTCTGATCAATTGACTTCATATGAATGTTGTTGCTTTCCCAAATTGCCGAAGCGTACAAAGAGATTCGAATTGCATGAGAAATCAATATCCTAAGAGACTACCATGCTGTGTGAAATGTTACATTAGATGCATCTTTTCAATAAAACAAAAGTTATCGTTCTATCGATACTGAATATGCTCCGGAATACGCCTTTAAAGATATTAATTTATATGTGCTTTGACAACCTAGGGCATCTGTTTTTACTGATACCTTGATGATGGCCTCCACCGGAAGGCGTAAGCCTGGCCTGAGATAGGCGGCAGGAGCTTCCGATTATTCAAAGAGGTCGGTTCTAGCGATCCCCTTTATGGCATTTCTACCTTTCAGCAGATATATACCAAAGTGTAACAAGAGTATAATTGACCAAATAAAGGTTCCAGTCTGAAAGCTCTTGAAACTTTCATTAATACTTGCAAGATCCAGTTTAAACCAGATGAATGAAATAAGAGTAAAAATTAGGAACGTATAGAGATGGAATCGAAAAGTAAGTGAGACAATTGACAGTGATTGATTTGCTTTTTTGCCAAAATGCCATCCTGCAAGAAACATGGAAATAAAGTATAAAGTTGCCAATACCCACGTTAACACATACTGTTGCTGAGTTAGAAAAAAGGACAATAAGTACCGGAATAAAATAGTTGTTCCCATTGCTACGGCTGCATAGCCAATCTGATAGGTTGTTAAGCTTTTCATAACGTTTCCTCCATTTTTAATAGTTTGGTTATTTTAGAGTTGAAAAATAACTGAATGTTCCGTTCAACAAATCTTGTGAACAATTCGTTGCCCAATGCCGTCAGGTAGTAATACTTACGTTCCGGACCCTTGTGGCCTTTTCCACTTTCGAAATCTACTGCTCCTATATGATGGAGTTTTCTGAGATTCCGATAAAGGCTTTGTTCTTCACACTGCATAGTATATTTTGATTCAATTTCAATAAACAGCTTGATTTCGTCTACATATTTTTTGCCATCTTTCAATGCCATAAATATCCAAGGGTAAGTTGGCCCTTTTTATACGTTTCCTCCCAGGCCGAAAGCAGCTCATCAACTAACTTATTCTTCATGTATTATTCAAGTTGTATAATACAAATGTATAGTGTTAAATTTTAATATCCAAATATTTGTGCTGTGCTGAGGTAGGGTGGAATAAAGGCTATGGCTGCAGGAGGAAGAATAACTACGGATGCGGGACGAAATCCTGTTTTATACCTCCAAAAAGTTCCCCTGATGATTTTCTAAACAAGCTTTTATTCTACGTGTATCGCCCACGAGCCATACAACATCATTAACGAAGATCATTTCCGACGAACCTGGGTTTAGCATTCGGTTTCCGGTCCTTTCAATACCCACAACCTGGCTACGCAGATCTTTTCGGATACCGGAGGTTTTGATCGTTTTACCGGAATAGGGATTGGCTTCGGTAACCTGTACCTTAATAAGCTGTATATAATTGATGTCAATATCTTCTTCATTATCAGCTTGCTGGATTGTTTGGTCAAATAGTAGTTTTACCTGGGAAATCTGTTCGTCAGTTCCCAATATGCCCACTTTGTCGTAAGGCAATATCCGATGTTTTCCGTTTGGCAGATGAATGGTTCGGTCGTTTCTACGTATATACACAATATGTATCCCGTACTTCTCTTTCCAGTTAAGTTCGTACAAAGTCATTCCTGCAAAAAAAATGGTGTCGACTGCTTCCAATTCGGTTACGTAAGCATTCCATTCCTGAAAGTGCTTTTTTGCTTCCTCATTTTTGTGTTGTAGTGCAATATTTCCTTTATTTTGAATGTATGCAAGCCGTTCCCTTTCGTTTAGATTGGATATAAACCGTTGCTCTATTCGCTGGTGAATCTTCTGAACCTTATCTGAGAAAAACCAGAGCAATACTACAATTACCGGAACAGCAACCATCAGTGCGTATTTGGTTGTCGTGATCTGATCGATAAAGAAACCTATAAGAAATATTCCTAAAAGATATCGGACAGCATGAAGGGAGATAGCCGTCACCGAATAGTTCAGGTAATAGGAATTGACGGTTTCATTCCCGTCTTTTACAGTAATCTTTTTGTTGAGGATAGCCCATAGGAAAGGTGATGCCAGCAAGGTTGCTGCGCTTATCAACACCACATTTCGCCAAAGCACACTTTCTATTTGCGTAGTCAAAAACGGAATGAATGTGTATTTGAACAGCAAGGTAATCGCGACAAGTATAATGCTATTGGTGATCAGGATTCTATTATACTCCTGCAGCATTTTTTTCCAAAGCGGATTGTCTTTATTTTTCTGCGTTTCGGAAGTGTAGACATCCAACCGGGCTACCCATTTTACCGGAAGTATCTTTACAATTGTGCCGTATAATGGTTCCGAAAATTTAATCAGATAGGGTGTGGTAAACGTAGTGATTGCCGATACACCGACGGCAATAGGAAACAGAAATTCTGAAATAACGCCTAATGACAATCCCAAAGCGGCAACAATAAAAGCAAATTCACCAATCTGAGCCATACTGGAACCGATCTGTACAGCTTGTTTTAACGGTTGCCCGGAAATCAAGGCTCCTAACCCACTGAAGAAAAACTTTCCCACAATGGTGAGTGACGTAACGGCCAATATAGGGCCTGCATAGGTATACATCGCTTGTGGATCGATCATCATACCTACAGAGACAAAGAATATGGTGCCGAAAAATTGTTTAATCGGTTGGGTAAGGTGTTCGATCTTTTCTGCCAATACGGTTTCTGCTATTAAAGAACCCATTACAAATGCACCTAATTCGGCCGAAAACCCTACCTGCGTAGCCAACAATACCATGCCGAAACAAAGTCCTATTGCAAGAATGAGCACCGTTTCTTCGTCCATCCACTTTTTGGTCTTTTTTATAAATACCGGCAGTAGATAGATCCCTACTAAAAACCACAACACCAAAAAGAAGCCGAGCTTGAGTACGGTGAAAAGGATTTCTGAGCCGTGAAAAGTTTGTGTTACGGCAACGGTAGATAGCAATACCATCAACAGGATAACAATAATATCTTCTACCACCAGTACACCGAAAACTACTTTAGCAAACTGTTTGGGTTTTAAACCCAGTTCATCAAAAGCCCGCAGAATAATGGTAGTGGAGGAACTTGCCAACATACCCGCTAGGAAAAGACTATCCATTTGACTCCAACCCAAAAAATATCCGGTAAGATAGCCGCCCAAACCTACAAATACAATTTCGATAACGGCCGTAATGGATGCCGAACCACCTACTTTCACCAGTTTTTTAAAACTGAATTCCAATCCTAAACTGAACAACAGCATGATGACGCCAATCTCTGCAAAAGTCTCTACGTTTTCGTGATCAGCGATAGTGGGTAGGTAATCGAAATGTGGGCCAACTAAAAAGCCGGCAATGATATAACCTAAAACCAAGGGCTGCTTAATTCGTTTAAAAAGAATGGTAACCAAAGCGCCTACCAAGAGAATCAGCGCCATATCTTGTATTAGTTCGGGTAAATGAGCCATCTATATTTTTGTATCCTTTGCTATTGAGATGTTATTGAATTCGGTGGAAATATTGATAACGGACGAATTGATCAAGCAATAATTTCGCAAAACCTCTTCCTTTATAGCAGCATCTACTTCTGTCGATTATTCTGCCTGACTTGTGGAATCACGCTGGTGCCGATTAACTCAATAGTTCGCATTAACTGCTGATGAGTAAGGCCCGCCATATCCATCTGGAAGGCAAAACGGTCTACTCCACCTAGGGCTTCGCTATGGCGCAATAGCTTTTCAGCTACTGTATCCGGCCCACCCACCACAAGAACACCTTTTGGGGAGATCCCTGCATCAAACTGTGCTTTGGTGACAGGTGGCCAGCCGCGCTCGCGGCCTATTTTGGTCCATGAATTCACATAGCCTGGATAATAATCAGCGATCGCCGACTGGTCCGTCTCGCCAACGTATCCCGGCGAGTGCAGTCCGACCTTCAATTCTTCCGGCTTAAAGCCCGCTTCCTCTCCAGATTTTCTGTAAAGATCTACCAGCGGCCGAAAGCGCTCGGTTTCGCCACCGATGATGGCTACCATTAAGGGAAGGCCCAGCATCCCTGCACGTACAAAAGATTGCGGCGTGCCACCGGCACCTACCCAAACAGGTAACTTTTTCTGAAGCGGACGTGGATATACCGGTTGATTTTTCAATGCTGGTCTGAACTTACCCGACCAGGTGACAAATTCTTCGTCCCTGATCTGTATCAGTAACTTTAATTTCTCTTTGAACAGAGCGTCATAATCGTTCAGGTTATATCCGAATAATGGAAATGCTTCTGTCGCAGAACCTCTTCCAGCTACCATCTCAGCGCGACCTTTCGAAATAATATCCAATGTTGCGAATTGTTGGAATACACTCACAGGGTCAGAAGTACTTAAGACGGTCACGGCGCTTGTCAGCCGGATCTTTTTAGTGCGGGCTGCTGCAGCTGCGAGTATCATTGCGGGAACAGAGTCCAGGAATTCTTTTTTATGATGTTCGCCGATACCAAAAAAATCATGACCGGCCTCATCCGCCGCAACGATTCTTGCCAGCAACTGCTCCATGGCATCTTCACTGCCCAAATCGTTGCTTCCGTACATCGCTGAAGCAAAACTATCTATGCCTATTTCCATAATAAATGCTCTTGTTTTTTAATAATTTGCCGTATTCAGGTTCCTTAACCCGCACGGTGTGTTAACAATATGTTGGTTAAGGTTATCTCTCATCATGATAGCTGCTTGGTTGGTCATCTCTTGATAGTAAAAGTGATGGCGGTGATCGATAAACAAGGCAACGCCCTGAGATCATGCAGGATGTTGCTTTGTTAGCGACTTTGCTTATTGTGCCGAAACAGGCCTATTCAATAACTGCGACGATACTGCCTTCCGGACGCAGCAAGGCCTCAAGGCCTCTTTTTACATTTTTTGACATGATGTTGTTTTTTATGGTTAATTATTAAATAGAAAAGCGCAACATATGTAAGAGACACTGTTGGCAAAACGGCTGGCCAGAAGGATTTTGCTACGAGGATGATAGAAAGAAAAGCATAGTCCGGATCTCATAATATCTTGTGTTTGTTAATGCAACAAAGTTCGTGATCAGGAGAAATCTTAAAGATGATATTTGTCAGAAAAACCCGTAGATATTTGTCTATTAATTTCTTCGCTCGTACACTTGGATTAAAAACAATGAAGGCATCACAATTCATAAGTATCGATTTATCAATCAATTATACAGTGTTATCTCCCGTTATGCTAGTAAGAGTCTGCATTTAATTTTATATTTGCCTGAACAATTTATAATATTTAAAGATACGCGAGACCGATATGTACGACGCTTTTTTTGACTACCTGAGTAAATTCAGCTCTGAGCCGCTTTCAGACGATGATAAGGCATTGATAAGGCGAACATTTATTCCATCGAAATTAAGGAAAAGACAATTTATGCTGCAGGCCGGAGACCAGTGTAAGTATTTTGCATTTATCGTAAAAGGTGCAATGCGAATGTATTCAGTGGATGATAAAGGCACCGAACACATTGTACGGCTAGGTGTCGAAAACTGGTGGATGGGTGATATGGAAAGTTTTGTGATGTTCCTACCAAGCCCCTATCATATTGAGGCGTGGGAGCACTGTGAGCTGCTTTATATTACCAGAGAAGGTGCTATTGACCTGCAGAAGAAGGTCTTG
Source organism: Olivibacter sp. 47 (assembly GCF_030372825.1). Taxonomy (NCBI): domain Bacteria; kingdom Pseudomonadati; phylum Bacteroidota; class Sphingobacteriia; order Sphingobacteriales; family Sphingobacteriaceae; genus Olivibacter; species Olivibacter sp. 47. The sequence continues at coordinate 146,434 of NZ_JAUCNR010000001.1, read as the reverse complement.
GCGTTTTGTGAAATGAAACAGCAACTTGACGAGCGCAATCATATGGCCAACAATCGGCGCCTGGCCTCTGCCATAAGCGCTACCGCAGCTAAGCGTTATACTGATTTTATAGAATGCTATCCTGAACTTTACAAACGTTTCCCGCAGCATATCCTCGCTTCCTATCTTGGTATTAATAAGGATACGTTAAGTCGTGTCAAGCGCCAGCGCTACCAAAAATAACCCGAACGATAAAGAATGTCCGGTTTTGTCGCGCGTACATTCAGAAGAATTATACATGTAGAAAAAAGGTGTAAAAAACACATGCGTCGGATTTACTTCGCGCAGCCCCTGATTTAACGTATTTATATCTAAGAGCGAAGAATCCGTTTATATGCCGCGGTATGACATCAATGCCAGTTCTTTTCCCAAACATCCTCATATTCTGCAGGGTGGCGTCTGAATTGCATATTCACATAGGGGCAAAGCGGTATGATCTTCAAACTCTTCTCTTTTGCATAGTTTACCAGTTTTTCGAGCAACAACTTTGCGAAACCCCGTCCTTCAAACTCGGGAGCCACTTCGGTATGGAATACGGTCAATCTTCCATTCGTGATGGCAATGTCCATTTTACCGGCTTTGATCTCGTCAGTGAAGAGCTCTACCTCGCCGTAGGCACGACCCTTAAAAACTACTGTTGTCCTCTCCATTATGGTTTAGTTTCGTCTCCGGTAATGTTAGTTTGAATGCTCAATGCCCCCGAGGGGCAACTGGCAATCTGATCGATCAGTTCCTGAGTAGTCGCATTTTCCGGTCGTATCCAGGGTCTGGCTTTGAGATCATAAACCTGAGGGAGTGTCCGGACACAAAGGCCCGAATGAATACATACTTTTGGTTTCCAGAGGATGGTAATATCACCATTCAGATATTTTAGTGTTTCCATAGCGTACTTTTGAAACTTAAAGTTAAAACTTATAAAAGCGCACAGTTAGCAAGTCAAAACCGCCTTGTGTAACGACTGATATAAGTTGACACACAAATCTCTGTAATCAGGCTAAAACATAAAGATGACATTTATCGCAAAAAGTAGTAGATAAAAGCCTACATACCGTTCGGGCACGACTAACTTATCCTTATTTCATCGACAATTATCTACGTTGTTTTTCTGCAAATATCGTCTTTCCGATTCGCCAAAATTTCGAAATTTGTTAACGGCTGACATGAATGTTAATATCAAAACGAATGAAGGATTATAAAGTACCCGCACAAACCCGCATCGGGCATGTGCATATAAAAGTTAGCGATATTCAAAGATCACTGGCCTTCTACCGAGATCTATTAGGATTTGAGCTGGTTGCTATGTACGGCAATCAGGCTGCCTTTATTTCAGCAGGCGGCTACCATCACCATATCGGACTGAACACATGGCATAGCAAGGGCGCTGGTCCGGCACCGGAAAATGCACCGGGTTTATACCACACGGCAATTTTATATCCCGAGAGAAAGGATCTAGCTGCTATTTTACAAAGGTTGATCAATGAAGGGTATCCAATTACCGGTACAGCAGACCATGGGGTATCTGAAGCGATTTATTTAGACGATCCCGATGGCAATGGTGTAGAACTGTATTGGGACCGTCCGAGTGATAAATGGCCAACTGACGAGCAGGGCAAAGTGATCATGTATAACCGCCGGTTAGATATGGAAGGGCTGCTCAGCTTATTGAATCATGACCAAACTTAAAACCACTGATTCTTCCCACAATATAAAACGGTGTGAGATTATGATAGGAGATAAAGATATCCTGGAATATTGATTATAGAGAAGCAAAGATGAAAATTTGAGACAAATAGGCTATAAATTGATCAACCAGGTCGTTCACTTTTTTTTAGCTTTGAATAGTCGCCATAACATTACTAACCTTTACAGGTGGCGACATTTTCCGATTACGTCAATTATCGATCAAGATGATAAAAAAGAAAACCTGGAGTCTCTTTATATTACTTTTATGTATAGCCGTATGCCCACTATCAGGACAGGATATTAACGAGAATAGCAAACAAAAACGGCCCAATATACTGTTTATTCTGGTGGATGATTTAAAACCGGCCTTAGGCACCTATGGAGACCCCGTGGCCATTACGCCGAATATGGATAGGCTCGCGACAAAGGGAATGCGTTTCGATATGGCTTATGCTAATCAAGCAGTATGTGCACCTTCCCGTTTTAATTTAATGTTGGGAAGCCGTTCTTCGTCGTCGGGCATTTATGGATTTGGCCAAAATTTCCGCGACTATTATCCAAACGCTACAACATTGCCCCAGTTTTTTAAAGGACAGGGTTATCACACCGAGTCAATGGGTAAGGTGTTCCATATCGGGCATGGTACTTACAATGATGAACAATCGTGGAGCGTGCCCCATCATAAAGATTTGGTCATTGAATATGTCGATCCCACAAGTAAGCAGGAGGGCTTCACCCGAGAGGAGGCGTTGTTCTCAAATCAAAGTGCAAAAGGTTTACCACGAGGAGTGGCATGGGAGTCTCCGGAAGTTGCTGACGATGCATATGCGGATGGACGAACGGCTGCTCGGGCGATTAAGCGGCTAAAGGAGCTGAGTGAGAACAAGCAGGATGATCAACCTTTTTTTCTTGCAGTAGGTTTTGCCCGACCCCATCTTCCGTTTTCAGTGCCCAAAAAATATTGGGATCTTTACCAAAAGGAAAACCTTCCTTTGCCTACCTACGAGAAAGCACCGGAAGATGCTCCATCTTATGCAGTAAAGCGTGACACGGAAATTGATCAATATAAGCCGGTACGACCGTCTTCAGAGCAGGATCCATTTCCGCTCGAATTAAAACAGCAACTTATTCATGGCTATTATGCCGGAGTTAGCTATGTAGATGCGCAGATTGGTAAGGTGCTACAGGCCTTGGAAGACTCGGGGCTTGATGAAAACACCATTGTTGTGCTCTGGGGAGACCACGGTTACCACTTGGGTGAAATGGGAATATGGACCAAGCATGTCAATTACGAGCGCGCTAACAAAATTCCGCTGCTTATTGTTGCCCCTGGTGCTTCGCAACCCGCTACGGCAACTTCAGCGCTTGTTGAAACGGTAGATATTTATCCAACCGTCGTTGAGCTTGCCGGTTTTCCGCAGCCCAGAGTTGAACAGCCTTTTGATGGTGTTAGTTTGGTGCCGCTATTCCGCAATCCCAAAGCTAAGATCGGTGATCATGCCTACCATTGCTTTCCACGTGGCGGACGTTTGGGCCGAGCTATTCGTACAGATCGCTACCGTTTGGTGGAATGGAAGAAAATCGGGGAACCGGTCGAATCAGCAGAATATGAATTGTATGATTATCAGTACTCGGATGTAGAGATGAAAAACATCGCGAAGGATGAACCTTCCATTTTGGAGGAGATGAAGAAGATATTAGCCTCGCATCCCGAAGCTGTTCCATCCAAACCTTAATATTTATTACCTGACTAAATGTAATCGGTTTAATTTTGTCGCATTTTTCCAAAGTGCCAATAGTTATCTAAAACTATTTTTGTAGAAACATTAAAATAAAGGAAAATGCGAAAAATATCACTTTTCATTGCGATGAGTTTAGATGGTTACATTGCAAAACCTAATGACGACCTCAATTTTCTAAAACTTGTCGAAAAAGAGGGCGAAGATTATGGCTATACTTCGTTCACAGATACAGTCGACACATTAATTGTTGGTAGAAAAACCTATGATTATGTCCTCAAAGAAGTCGGTTCTTCTCATTATGACAACGGGCAGAGAGATGTTTATGTAATAACAAGAAATCAACGACCAAATGCAGGTAGAACAATTTTTTACACAGGAGATTTGGTGGAATTGGTAAAAAGACTAAAATCTGAAAACGGCAAGAACATTTATTGTGATGGGGGAGCAGAAATAATAAATGAGTTGTTAAAGCATGACTTAATAGACGAGTTTATAATTTCCGTTATACCGATTTTGTTAGGCGATGGAACAAGACTTTTTAAGGACGAAAGGCCTGAACAAATGCTTGAACTCCTAACCACAAAACCCTACGATACCGGATTGACACAATTGCATTATCGAAGAAAGCGGTGAAAGCTAAATAGAAACTGATAACGAGGCATATGGTCTTGACTTCGACTTAGTAATTTGCTTTTTTTATTTTTTCAACAGGCATAGTGCCAAACGCCGGACAACAACTTCACACTCCGGTTGGGTACCGTTCATTACCCAAAACAGCTGTTATTCCTGATACGTAGACATTTGCCGATTGAATTTTTAGGCAAATGTCATCTTCTAACATTTTGAGGAAAATTAATTTTGGATTAAATATCCGAGTGCCATTTAAAGAATTACAGGACAATCAAAAATTAATTTTTAATAGTAAACTATGAGAAGACTAATCGTTCTAGCAACAGCTATAATCAGCATTGTATACAGTAGAGCACAAACCACTGAACAATTGATCGGTGCCGATATGATCGTGTTTAATGCAAAGATCACTACCGGAAGCCTAACCAAACCCGAAGCTTCTGCACTCGCAGTAAAACGAGGTAAAATTTATGCTGTAGGCACAGATGTCGAGATATTGAAATTGAAAGACAATAGCACCAAGGTCATCAATGCAGGTGGTAAGCGGTTGATACCTGGTATCAATGATGCCCACATCCATATATTAAATGATAGGAGTTACAATTACAATGTCAGATGGGAAGGCGTGCCGACTTTGAAGCGTGCATTGGAAATGTTAAGTGAGCAGGCAGAACGAACTCCTGAGGGCCAATGGGTAAAAGTGATCGGGGGTTGGTCGCCATACCAGTTTAAAGAAAATCGATTGCCCACCATCGAAGAAATTCGAAAGGCAGTTCCGAACAGACCTGCGATTGTACAGTATGCTTACAACCGGGCATTTTTAAACGAAATGGCTATGAAAGCTTTTGGAGTAGGTACCGATCGTTTTCCGGCGTTGCCGGGTACGGTATTCGAAAAGGATAAGAAAGGAAATTATACAGGGGTCGTAGACGGGTATACATTTACGTTTATCTCACTGGAAGCGATGGTGCCACAGCCTTCAAGTGATGAGCAGCTTAGTTCAATTGCAAATGTAATAAATAGTCTGAACCGCTTTGGAGTTACTTCAGCTGTTGATGGAGCCGCTTTGATCGGCCATCCTCACGGACATACGCAAATACAACAACTGGCGAAGGAGAATCGTCTAAACATAAGGATGCCATTCATAGACCTTCAGTACGGTGATACGAACAGTGCTAGTTTGGTAGATGCAGAAATTAACGCGGTAATAAAGAAATCCCCTATCAGTCCGGGAGAGAATCTGCATCCGACTATGGCACATGGTCATGAATATGAAGGTGCCGGCGAATTGCTTAGAATGGAACTACATGACCATGAAAACTTCGACAGACCAGCTGTAATTATCGATAATGAAGTAATGCGCCGTTACATTAGAGAGGACATTACCAAGCTCGTTGAGAAAGGAATCCCTTTTCGCATGCACATCAGCTACGACGAAAATATCACTCCGTTCCTCGACGAACTCGAAGCAATAAACAAAAAGACACCATTGGATGGTTTACGCTGGAGTATTGAACATGCCGAAACGATATCTCTTGAGAATGCTGCCAGAGTAAAAAAACTAGGGGGCGGTATCGCTTTAGATACAAAGCTGGCCATGCACGGCGAAGCTTTTGTAAAGACCTATGGAGCAGAGAAAGCATCACAAACCCCGAGATTACGTGATTTGTATGATAGCGGTGTTCCACTTACGATGACGACGGATGCATTTAGGGTCGCTTCCTTTAATCCATGGATAGGCATAAGTTGGATGACCACAGGGAAATCAGTGTCGGGTGCCGAAATATTGGCAAAAAATAATCGGTTAACAAGAGAAGAAGCCTTAAAATTGTTTACGGTAGCCCCAACCTGGTTTGAAGATCAAGAGCGTGAAATGGGAAAAATCATTCCGGGTCATTTCGCAGATTTCGTCTTGCTTAATAAAGATTATTTTACCATACCGGATGATGAAATAAAAACAATCTCCTCCTTATTGACCGTCGTAGACGGCAGGGTGGTTTTTGGCGCAGACGAGTATAAAAGCCTGTCCCCGAAATTACCTGAAACACTTCCCGTATGGTCGCCATTCAAATATTATGGCGGGTTTTATAATAACAAGGATTAAAGTTTATGATTTAACGACCTCTGTGTGTTTCTAAATAACGGATTACTCCCTTTTGCCAACTTTCGTGTAAGACAGTGCCAATTAAAACTGGCACTGTTTTACAAAACAAACTCAATTTATGAAAAGATTTAAATTAACTTTTTTTCTTGCGATTACAACGCTGTGTGCTTCGGCACAAAAGTGGAAAAGCGACCCGGAGCATTCAAGATTGGGTTTTAGGATAGAGCATATGCAGATTTCAGAGGTCAATGGCATTTTTAAAGACTTTGAAATAGAGGTTAAAGCCGCGAAGCCGGATTTCAGTGACGCCGTGATAGCATTAAGGGCTGAAATCAGCTCAATTGATACAGAAGTAGAAGCACGCGACAAGCATCTGAAAGATAAGGATTTCTTTGATGCGGAAAGCTATTCAACTATTCAGTTTAAAAGTAAATCTATATCCAGAATCGATGAAAATAGATATTCTGTTACCGGAATGTTAACGATGCATGATGTAACCAAACAGGTTACGATGGAGATGGTACATAATGGGACAATAAACAATACAGTAACGAAAAAAAGAACGGCGGGTTTTCAGGTTACCGGTACGATTAGTCGTTCTGATTTCGAAATAGGTAGCAAGTTTCCTGAAAAATTGATAGGTGATAGCGTTTTTATTGTCGCAGATGCTGAGTTGCAGTTACAGTAAGATGATCTGAAATCAAAATGAATACAAACGCGATACACACTTTAAGAAATGAATACGTTTAGTTATTGATTATTTGCGCTGCTCTACTACAGGTTGGAATAAACGCTGTTAAAAATTATCCAGCCTGTAAATAACCTCTTCTATCTCCAGTTGTCGTGCATTAGCGTAGCCCCTGTCTGTACCGATTTTTACAAAGCCGCACTTCTCTAAAACTCTCCGAGAACCAAAATTATCAAACGCAACGCGTGCGAAAATAGGACGTGTAGTTTCGATGGCAAGAAAGTGCTTTAAAGCATAGGATGTAATGCCTTTTTTCCAATACTTCTTGTCTATCCAATAGGTAATTTCGGCATTTCCTTCCATAACAAATTTCGCTACGCTTCCCACGATGATCCCATCCACAACAATGGTAAAGTTGTTAACAGTAGGGTCATTTAACAACTTGGTGTATTTTTCCAAATATGCACTTTTATTAGTTGGATCTTTTGACGTAAATGCTGCCAGATAATTTGCATCCGGATCCAGTTGAAACCGAAATAAACTTTCCAGATCTGAAACTTTAGTCTTTCGAAGATGAATATTAAGCTTATCATTAAACATAGCGTAAATTATTATCACGATGTAATTTTGTCAAATCTACCACCCTGAGCCAAAAGGTAGGAATAGAATAATATTACAATGATAGGGCCTTTTCTACAAATGAACGAAATATTATGGTTTTTATAAGGTCCGATGTATTTGCCATAATGATTTAAAAGTACCCCGATTCAATAGCAAGCAATTAGCCACCTAGGTGTTCAGTTAATTGCTGTGGCTCTGTAATAGGTCAGATTCCATAAGGCTGGAGAATTTTTAAAATCATGGGGCGGATCTTCTGAAGCATCCGGTCGAACCCAAGATCGTTGGGGTGAATACCGTCTGTAGTCCCTTCCTGATCACCCCCTAATAGGCCCTCCGCATAGATAAGATACAAGTTCGGGTCGTGTTTTTGCAGCTTTTTGATCTCTGCCTCAAAATAGTTGTTTTTTAGCAGTACTTTGGTGGCAACTTCGGTGTCAAAATTTCCCTTTTCTCTTGCTATGCTTTGTATGGCGATAATGGGTATTTTAGGATGTTTTTTGCGAATGGTAGTAACGAAATCAGCTGTTCTTGTTAGCACTTCCTCCGGCGACGGATTGGGGACGCAATCAAGGATTAAAGCGTCCATCGACAGATCAGATATTAAATTCGCAACGTCAATTTCCATTTTTGCACTCCCACTGAAACCAAGATTAATAAAGTTTAGTCCTGTTTCCCGCGAGAGCCTTGCAGGATAAGATAAACCAGGTCGGCTTGCAGATGCTCCCTGTACAATGCTCGAACCATAAATCACAATATTTTTTTTAAATGGGTTACCGGCAGGGCTAATGGTTGCCTCGGAATCTACACCAATTTGAAGTGATATAGTCTCATCATAAGTAGGGAGGAAAAGCAGGCATGTTTTATTCCCGGCTGCCATATTCGCTACAATTTCAACCTCATTGCAATCATGGGATTTTGGGCGAGCGACACCTGCATATTGCCATCGGTCATTTCGTTTAATATAAAGGTCCATGCCCTCAACGGCCAGTCCTGTCATATTATCTGTTGGAATTCTAGAGCCTGTACACCATTTAGCCGCTATTTTGGAACTGGTGGTCTCAAAGGTAATGGCCAGACCAGCAGAATGTGTAGCTAAAGCTTTTACCGCTTTCGGAAGATTGGGAGTTGCAACTGTGTCCAAACGATGGTAGAACGGACCTTTATGACGCACCTTGCCCACTAATGTAAGCTCGCGCGCATCTATAAAGACCGTTTTGGCCTCTTGACCAAAGCTATCAAGTGCGAAAATTAGTGATAAGAAACTTAATGTTAGAACGGAAATATAGCTCATCATAAACTGTTTTAACGGACAAGATAATAATTTTATTTTTTCTGCGAAGCGGTGATTTTTCCTTGCCATACGCTGGGAACGAAGGTTGTTTTTAAAGTTCAAATTCAAACGCAAATGGTACTGAAGTAATTGTAACTATTCCATTGGCACCATCATATACCGGTAATCATTGAGCTAGAAACAATGATGCCGGTATATTCTGAGTGCTTTTTTTTGTGATCCTAGCATTAAAGTTTATATGCCAACCCGAGATTAGCAAGTCCTTTATAACCATAACCGAGGTTTAAAGAGACACTGAATGCTTTTCCATAACTAACACCTATGGCATCTATCTGGTAAGCGAAATCGGTTGTTTTATCCTTTTCAACCCTTACATCGTCTTCAGCAGATGTACGAGCATGTGCAACACCGGCGCCAATACCAGAATGTAGCCTAAAATGCTGGTGGTTAATGTAATTATATTTAAGCTCTGCTAACACTGCATAAGTTTTAGTGGATATACTACTTGTACCCTCAGATTCCGTTAAAAGATCTTTACTGGCATTTTCATAAACAAATGTCCCACCAAACTCCAATTTCTCAGTTATGTAGCTTCTATATCCTCCGAAAATTGCACCACTATATTTAGAATCAGTTACCCTGTATGAGCCTCCTGTAGCAGTTGTGATGACTATATCCGTAATGACGTCCTCTATAGAGTTAGCAGTCGCAACCCCATATCCCAGATACAAACTGCCACCACTCTGGGCAAAGCCCTTTTGCGTAACAGATATAAATAAACATAAAGCAGCCACAAATAAGTTGACGGAAAAATTCTTCATAATAATTGTTTTAGATGATATACTAGAGTTATAATAATATGTAAGAATCCTTTTTTAATCGTTTTAGTAGTTTACTTTGGATACTTTAATCCGAAATGTTCACTTTATTGTATCAAATATGTAGCAGAAAGTGCATCGTGTATTGCTAAGTAATCAATTTAGACATCAACCTTAGCGTTGCCATTGAAGGTAATAGAAAACAGATTCAAGATATGAACTTTTTACACATATACCCCCTCAGCTTACACGGAAAATATAGTTGGTTCCTTCCAAGGACAAAAGGGAGGGTGGCGCTGGTAGGGGATGCCGGCTATTGTGCTTCTCCTGCAGCAGGTATGGGCGGTTCGTTAGCCATTATAGGTGCAACAGCATTGGCAGATGCTTTTGAAAAACACCCTGGGAATTTTCAATCAGCCTTTAACAACTATAACAGTGAGCTTCGGCCTTTTATAGAAGAAGTGCAGGGCGCAGCAGTAGAAATGTTAGAGAAACTTTTACCGCGAACCGAAGAAGAAGTGAGATTGAGATTTCAGCATGGTCTATAGTTCAAGGATATTTATCCTATCGAATAATTTGGCTTTCTGTTGTAAAATTTTTCAAAAATAACCGATCGTCATAAAGGGTCCGTTATGAAAAATTTGTACACACTTTTCCGTTGTATATTCAGGTGTTTAAAGGCATCGACAAATGAAAAACATCATCCGTCGGTGATAATGATGACGCATCAAAAGTTATTAACCCCATTCAAATTTTTATTAGCGTGAGTTCAGGATAAGAAAAACATACAAATGGGAGCGAAGGGTATGGTTTCTGCCAGCAAAATGATTGGCAATATTGATTGACAAATACTAAATCCTGTGCTTAGAGATGAAACTACAGAAATTCTTGCAAACATTACCAAAAAAATATAAATCGGCTATAAGGCACCGAAGTAGGCGAAGTTTGTATGCTATAACCTTTTCTATCTTGCAAAGCCACCGCAACATGCGATGGTTTTGCAAAAAGACTTTCGCTTAGGCTGATATACCACCATCTACTTTGAAGCTGCTGCCGGTAATATAACCTGCTTCATCCCCTGCGAGGAAGCTGACCATTGCAGCGATTTCTTCCGGTTTACCAAACCGCTTTAAAGGTATGGCATTGATATACTGTTGGCGGGCATCGTCATCAGCCTTTTGCAGCATGTCGGTATCGATTGCTCCTGGTTCAACGCTGTTCACGGTAATTTTTCGCGGCGCAAGATCCCATGCCAGCCCACGTGTATAGGCTGAAACAGCTGCTTTTGTGGAAACATAATCTGATAAACCGGAGCCGCCGATTCTGATTCCACCAACAGAGGCGATATTGATTATACGACCGCCGTCGGGCATGTACTTTTGGACTGTTCTTACCGCTTCCGCTACAGAGCGTATGTTCACATCTATCTGGCGGTCATATTCATCTTCCCTCGTATCGGCCGATTCAATTGGTCCCGCTACAGAAACTGCCGCATTATTGACCAATATATCTATTTTAGTAAAAGCGGAAACTGCCTGTTCAATTGCATTTTTCACCGCCCCTTTCACAGCGCCATCTGCTTTTATCGCTAAGGCTTTTCCTCCCGCTCCATTAATTTCGTTTGCTATGAGCTGTGCTTTATCTTCTGAATTTACATAGGTAAATGCGACTGTTGCGCCTTCTCTAGCTAAACGTTTCACTATTGCTTCTCCCATGCCCCGCGTACCGCCGGTTACGAAAGCTACTTTTTCTTTTAACGTTGACATATTAATTTAATTAAAAATTTATTGTGCTGTGCACTTTTTTTTTGTTATTTAAGTTTTCTTTTGCGATCTCCGATAAATCTGAAACTGAATATTCAGTAAAACCGATCGTAATTCTGTCGGTTTTGGATCGTTATGTGCTAAAAAGGAAGGCTCTCAGGTAGGGTTGACAATGATCTTGCCGGTCGTGTGGTTTTTTTCCATTTCAAGGTGCGCCAGCGGCATCTGTTCAAGCGTAAACTTCTTTGATACATGAGGAATAAGTCTGCGCATTTTTAAAAGCACTGCAATTTCCGATAAGTCCTTACCGCTCGACATCACTGCATTATAGAAGGCATGTATACCACCGGCCTTTGCCTGCTTCTCCCATTGTGTGCCGTCAATCTTTGACCACAGACTCAATAGATGCCCTCCCTTTTTAACAATCCGCAGTGTCTGTCCTACATGTTCATCACGCAGACCTTCTATCACATAATCTACAGGAGCAAGTACATTCACGAAATTGGTCCTTTGATAGTCGATAAACTCATCAGCACCGAGGCTGTTAACAAAATCCCGCTTAGCTCCAGAGGCGAGTGCAGTTACATGCGCACCAAAATACTTGGCTATTTGTACTGCAAAATGACCAACGCCACCGCCAGCTGCGGTGACAAATACCCGATCTCCAGGTTTAATTGGGTACTTTTTGATTGCCTGCCACGTCGTCAATGCGGCCAAAGGAACTGCCGACGCTTCATCGTGCGAAATATTATCCGGCTTTAAAGTAACGTCTTCCGGTCGCGCAAGTACATACTCAGCATACGCTTTTGCATGGCCTGGCGAAGTAAAAGTAGGGAAGTTTAATAAACCGAACACGGAGTCGCCGATGTGGAAATCTGTAACATTCTCGCCATGACCAACAACCACACCAGAGACATCCCAACCCAATATCTTGGGCTCTTCGTTATTGAAGATATAATTTAACGCTACATTTTGTCTGGCATAAATGTCTGTCGGGTTTATACCAATGGCGTAAACTTTGATTAACAGCTCATCTTTTGACGGAACCGGGATGGGAAGCTCAGCGACTGATAGCTGATCAACACCCCCTTGTTTTTTTAAAATAACTGCTTTCATATTAAAATTAATTTTTATTAGCCTATAGAACTGCGCTATTGTTTTAATAAGACGTCCTACCCTTTACGCTAATACTTTACAAAGTTATTCGCTATTTAGTATAACTTTGTAACTAGTATCACTGATGATACTGTGCATATATCTAAACACGAAAGGTATTGTATGGAAACTTGCGCAAAAACGGAAATCAACGAGAAGGATATAAAAGCTCTACAAGATACGATATACGTAATCGGAGGCAAATGGAAGTTACCCATAATCTACGCCATATGTAATGGGAACAAGCGGTTTAAAGATATTAAAAACAGCATCCCGGGGATTACCACCCGAATGTTATCACGAAACCTGAAAGAACTGGAAGATAATAAGCTCATTACCCGTAAAGTATATACGGACTATCCGGTGACGGTTGAATACACTTTTACGGAGTATGCAAAAGAATACGGAACGTTGATCAACCAAATGATAGAATGGGGCAAAAAGCACCGAAAGGTACTTGTTGAAAGATGATTTTCAAATTCATTAGTCCAACCTGTAAATTATTACCACGATGTAATTTGTCAAATCCATACACTGAATCGAACCACAGGTAATGGAACAAAATTACAATGATAGAACCTTTCTATAAACGAATGAAATATTATGGTTTTTTAACTTCCGACGTATTTGCCATAACAATTTAAAAATAATCCATTTTAACGCTATCAACTTTCCATTGTGCTAACTTTTGTTTCTTTACATACTGCATATATCATATTTAAATAATGCCTTACTGGATTGAAACTTGCAAATAGATCCAAAATCGTTATTCTTGTAAAATTTATCGCTGTTAAACTGATATTTAATATGAAAAGACGCGTTTTTTTTAAGACAACAATCGTAAGTAGTGCTGCCGCCGCAATACTACCGCAGATTGGTTTTGCTCAACTTAAACCCAGCAATAAGATGCAGATGTATTATGAACTTAGAACCTATACGTTAAAGGACGCTGACCAGCTGAGCCTGGTGGAAGATTATCTTGAAAAAGCAGCAATCCCCGCATTGAACAGGTTGGGCATTGAAAACATCGGCGTATTTACCGAACTTAAGCCTTCAGCACAATCAATAGTGATTGTGTTAATCCCTTACCAATCACTACACGAGTTTGAGACAATAAATGATAGGCTTGAACAGGATAAACTTTATCTTACAGAAGGTGCCTCATACCTGAATGCTCCGGCAACAAAACCGGCATATGAGCGTATACAAAGTTCCTTACTTAAAGCCTTTAAAAACATGCCCGGCATAGAGCTTCCGTCGAAGGATAAACGTATTTTCGAACTGCGTAGATATGAGCACGCGAGTGAGGTGGCAGGGACAAAGAAGCGCGAGATGTTCAATGACGCGGGGGAGATTGAAATTTTCAAACGGCTGGGTTTTAAACCGGTTTTCTTTGGAGAAACGATCATTGGAGAGGCCCGCCCGAACCTTATTTATATGGTTACCTTCGATGATATGGCCGCACGCGACCAACATTGGAAATCTTTTGGTGCTGATCCGGAATGGAAGAAAATCAGTGCGATTCCGGAATATGCAGACTCAAAGCTTGTATCTAAGATAACGAGCACATTTCTTCAGCCAGCGGAGTATTCACAGATTTAGCTAGGACGAAGGTATAGTAATCTATGTCTTGCGATGAAAAAGAGCAATAAACCGATCTCATGATACAGTATTTTGGCAATCGGCAATTGTTGATTCTGATTTTGTCCAAGAAGTCAGCGCTGATTTGGCTAAAAAGAAGAAGAATTAGGCATCCGGTATTTGCAGATATATTGAAGCCGTTTCTTGTTTTAAGAGGCGGCTTTTTTAGCGCTAATGTGCATTTAATCGGAGATTGTTATAGTATTTTAAGTTAATCATCCTAAACCCTTTCTTTTTTCCATGCTGCTATATAAGCTAACAACGGGCAAAGGCTTTTCCCATATTCCGTGAGCGCATACTCTACGCGAGGGGAAACTCCCCGAACTGTTTCCTGCTAATTAAGCCATCCGCTTCAAGTTCTTTCAATTGTTCAGTTAAAACTTTTTTTGAAATAGCAGGTATCCTAACACTGATTTCTCCAAATCGTCTGGCATGCTTAGAAAGCACACGTAAAATAATTAATTTCCACCGTCCTCCGAACAAAGCTATAACTTCCGTAACAGGACAGTCAGCATAGTCGTTTTTATTCTTCATTAGTCACTTTTAGGTTACCACCTTTTATTGTTATTAACAACGGGCAAAGCCCTTTTGCAGTATCTTAGCCTAACAAAAGTAATCATCATTTATATTAAAACAAACACCATGATTTTAGTAACAGGTGCAACCGGTAATTTAGGCAAAGCCACCATTAATTCTTTATTGAACAAAGGCATATCCGCAAACAATATTGCAGCATTGGTAAGAGATGAATCCAAATCGGCAGAATTTAAATCAAAAGGCATTCAGGTGCGGATTGGCGACTATCAGAATTTTGAGTCTTTAAAAAGTGCGTTCCAAGACGTGGACAAGCTACTGCTGATATCTTCTTCATCGGAAATAGTTCACAGGTTTGAGCAGCATAAAAACGTAATTAATGCTGCCAAGGAAACTGGTGTCGGTCATATCATTTATACCAGTTTTGATATGGTAGATCTGCGTCGCAGTATAATGGGGGGAGATGTACAATACCATGCAGACACAAGTGACTATCTAAAACAGATAGCTGTACCTTACACCTTGATGGATAATACACTGTATGCTGACATGATTCCCCTGTTGTCCGCAACTAATATATGGGATGGAGGTGTTTCCATCCCCGCCGGAAATGGTAAAACACCTTTTTTACCGATATCAGAAATGGCCGAAGCCCTAGCTGTTGTACTGACTACTCCCGGGCATGAAAACAAAGAATATGTCATCGCTGCAGACGCTGCTTTTTCTTTCGGTGAAATCGCTGATCTAATATCAGACATATTGGGAAGAAGTGTGACTTATTACCAACCAGAGGTAGATTCATACATTGCGCAGCTTGTGCAGAACGGATTTTCTGAAGATGATTCAGCATATGTGGCAAGGTTCGGTGAGGCGATTGCCAGAGGAGAGTTCGACACCAATAAAAGTGATGTAAAACAATTACTAGGTAGAAGTCCGATATCGTTAAAACATTTTTTAAGAAGCATATACGGTAAATAATTCAAAGAAGGTTAACCTTTTCTAAGAGTTAAAAATGACATAGAAGGCAAAATTTCCGAAAACGGGGGAGTCAATTCAAAAAACGAAAGTAGAAATCTTCTAAAATTTGTGGCTATAAAAAGCAGTTAAAGCAAATTCGCATAAGCGACTTCCAGCTTTTGAAACGGAATGATGACAATTCGTATTGACTTCACTAAAAAGCGTTGATTCGGTTTTCTGTATAGGAATGCTGCTGGCTTCTTAATTTATCCTGGAGCTCCGTAATTGCTTTCTTTTTATTCTTTTTAATTCTTTCAAGCAATGATTTGGGACCACCGTCAGGGTTGTACTTGGAGCCCCAGTTAAGAAACTCCACCATGAACGGCACCAGTTCGATACCCTTCTCAGTTAGTAGATACAGGAATTTAGAAGCGTTTTTTGGGGAGGTTACTTTAGAAACAATCCCCTCATTTAAAAGTATATTGAGCTTTTCCGTCAGTACAGCTGAAGATATTTTCTCGTCCGATGCCCGAAACTCGAGGAAGGAATTTTTTCCATTAAACATTAAATCCCGTAAGAGCAACAGCATCCATTTGTCGCCGAAAATTTCCACCGAATAATTGATCGGGCATGTTGATCTTCTTTCAATTGTTTTCATTATGTCAAATTTAAAAGTAGTTTGTTTTTAAAACTACTTTTCTATACGTTTGTAGTTTACAAAACAAACTACAAAAATAGCTAAAATTTAATTATGGACTTTACAAATAAAAACGTCGTTATTACCGGTGGAACTTCAGGTATAGGCTTAGCAACAGCAAAAGCATTTATCGCCGCAGGGGCAAATGTTTGGATTACGGGAAGAAATGCCGAAAATCTACAAAAAGCAAATGCAGAAATAAACAATCCGAAATTATTTACAGTGATTTCAGACACTTCAAAGCTCGAAGGCATTTCGATTCTGGAAAAAGCAGTTGCAGAAAGTGGAAACAAATTAGATGTTCTCTTCCTGAATGCGGGAATTGGAACATTTGAGCCAATAGAAAAAGTAACCGAAGCAAATTTTGATGCACAATTTAACACCAATGTCAAGGGGCATTTCTTTACGTTGCAAAAATTACTTCCCCATCTTGCAGATGGAGCGGCAGTACTGTTCACATCTTCAACCGTTGCCACCGCGGCAAACGTGAGTGCCATCGTTTATTCTGCAACTAAAGGAGCATTGAATAAAATTGCCCAAATTGCGGCAAATGAACTGGCAGGAAGAAAAATCCGCGTCAACATTGTTAGTCCGGGACCTATAGATACGCCAGGCTTAGATACGGTATTACCTGCTGAAGCAAAAGAGTCAATAGCTGGCGCTACAGCGCTGCAAAGGCTTGGTCATCCTGATGAAATCGCGAAAACAGTGTTGTTTTTGGCTTCTGATGCCGCAAGTTTCATTACAGGAGCTGAGATCGTTGCGGATGGTGGTTATCTTAATTACGCACTAAAATAATCGTTGATCATATCATCACTTTATCCAGTAACTGATTTTTCATCGTATCATGCTTGTCGTATGATTTGGCAGGAAAAAGGAGTTCCGCTTTCGAACTCCTTTTCTAGTTACGAAGTAAGATATGAAGAACGAAATTATCGTGCAGTACCGGCAGATCTGATTACAGACCCGTCAAAAGAGCTGATAGTTTTATTGCGTACTTGCATTTTGAAATATACAGAATTAGGATATAATGATAGCGAATTTTTAAATGTCACTGGTTAACAAAGCTCAACGGACAACAGGCATTCTGTAATTTTTGGGAGATTGGCTGGTTTGCTTTTTAAAAAAGTGGTTAAAATGCGAAGGGTCCTCAAAGCCAAGCGTATAGGAGATCTCAGCAATATTCCAATCAGAGTGCTTGAGCAAAGCAATCGCTTCGCTGGTCAGTCGATCTGCAATATGCTGACTGGTCGTCTTTCCTGTAGTATCCCTGAGTGCTTTGTTAAGATAGTTGACATGAACACCTAACTTGTCCGCATACTCGCCGGGACTTCGTATCTCAACCTTTTGTTCCAGAGATTCAATTGGAAACTGCCTTTCCAAAAGCTCATTGAAAACATGCGTAATCCGCGTCTTTGCATCAATCTGGTCATATAGTCTTTCGCTGGGCTGCATTTTCAAGGCATAATGCATCAGCTCCAAAATATAGCCGCAGATTAGATCGTGTTTGAACTCGTAGTCGGAGGCCATTTCAGCCGTGATTTTGTAAAAGATATTATCTACAAAAGTCATGTTGGAGCTTTCAAGCAGATAAATCGGGGTCTTGCCATCCGAAAATATAGGAACTTTCCGAATCTGCCCTTTAAAAAAATCGTTAAAATAAGACTCTCTGAAAATAAAAAAAGCTCCATGATTTGAAAATGAGACGCTTTATGAAATAATTAACACGTTACGATTTTACAACTGAAAAGTTGATATTTTTCGGCCTTTATAGGAAAGCTCTCATCCAAAAGTCAGCGCTGAACTACATGTTAAAGTGTATACATACGTTATTGAATCTTATTTTCATCGTTATTTACCCATTTCTTAATAACATCAATAAACTCCAACTGTTGATCTACAAAGAGATAATGGGAGCAGTTATCGATGAGAACAAAGTTGTCCGGTGTTACGATATTCTTAATATCCTGTAATTGCTTAGGAGAGAAGATTCCGTCCTGCTTTCCGTAAATAGCAAATATTGCTGTCGTGCTTTTTAATTTAGTTAATATGCTTTTGGTGTCAATATTTCGCAGTGTTTCGTTTTTATAGAACTGAATAGGCGCAATTTTATTTCTGATATTCTGTTCAAAAAATAGACTTGATGCATAGTTCTCCCTTAATTCGTTTGATTGTCTGGTAGGGTAGGGCATCTCGAAATAATGATTCAGGCTGGCCAGCTCGTAACAAGCTTTTCGATATTCAGCCGAGTTTTTGTTTAACCGCTCAATTTCAGATACCTTGTTTAGCATTAAACTGTCTCCATTACTTTTATAGATGTGCTCAACGGACGATAAAATATGGTCGTAGGTTTCCTGTTGGGAAACAAGTGCTCCTGCCAATATAAGCGCGTTTACTTTTTTAGGGAACCGTTCTGTAAATAGAGCAGCTACCAGACCTCCGAAACTATGCCCTATAAGTGTCGCTTGATCGATGCTGTATAGCTGCAAGATTCCGTTCAAATCGTTAAATGCTTCTGCGTAAGTGAAAGTGGCGATTGAATCAACGGATCGACCTTCACCGCGACGATCATACACGATGACGTAGAAACCTTTATCGGCAAGTTTTTGCGCAGTGGTCGATTCAAAGAGTGTGGAATTTCCACTAGGACCGCCGTGAATAAATATGATGGGCGGATCGTGTCGATCTCCATAGGCTTTTGAATACAGAACTTGTGCCGATACAAACGCCGCAGTCAGCATAAAAAGTACAAGAAATATAACACGTTTCATTTATGATTTAGATTTTCTCAATGAAGACGCTAAATTAGATAAATGAATGATCGTTTTGCTGATTCGGTTCAAACTTTTATTCGGTTCAGCAATTCCCAATATTAAATGCCATAACGTTACTCAAAGCACCCCGGAACCGCTTTCACTTAAAAGCAATCCAAGAGGCCGGTTACCAAGCTATCTGGCATGGGCACAAAAGCTGGACCGGGGTGACTTACGGTTCTTCTACACACAGGTTTGAACGACGGTGTTTAAATACAACCGGATTCGAACCTGATATTTAGCCAGCTTTATTAGTGCCGGCCAGTTTATTATTTCTTTTCAGGTTTCCTTTTTGCAAGCCAAGAATCGATTGAGCTGAGCCCTGCACCGGTAACAATAAGGGAAATTAAGCCTGCAATGTACAATAGGTTGATTTCATATCCGGGAGGGCCAAATAAAGGACCCTGTGGCGCTAAACCTATCGTTTTCACCGAGCTAAAGCCATAGTTGATATGAATGGTGAACATAGCAACGAGCATCGTGCAGATAAGGGGTATAGCGGTAACACTTACAAAGAATCCGACAAAAATTGCCAGTCCGCCCAATATTTCGACTAACGATGCAACCCACGAACTAAGATGAGGAAACGGAACTCCTAGTTGTGTGAGAAGTTTCTCAAAGCCTACCGGGCTTCCCTTGCTCAATTTAGCCCATCCATGTGCCATAAAGCCAAAGCCGATAATTAATCGTAAAAACAACGGGCTCCATTGCTTATAATTCTTTTCTGATATTGAAAAAATGTGATTTATCATGTCTGTTTTTTTATATTCTATTTATTATTGTTGATTGGGTAATAACCACTGCCGTAAAGCAATAGCAGTGCTAGTTAAAGCCGCGCGCCGCGTGCTTCGTTTCCGTAATAATAGAATATCAAATTAGTAGGATTCTGTTCCTTAAATAAATAGGTACAGCATTCCGATAAGCAACTAAAGACTTTCGCTGTAAGACGAGTCTTTCGGAAGGGAGAAATCGCCGGATAGAATAAAAGAGCGATAAAACGATAGCTGTAAAAATAGGAACGCTAACTGCTGACTTAGGCTCGGGCACGTTAAATGTAGAGCCTGAGCTATCTATAATGCCCTGACAAATAGCTAAGCCAGCCTGCCGTCCGTCAGCTGATCGTTCCGTTTCCTGTGTGCCTTTTATGAGATTTTGAATAGCTCTTCTAAGAGGGCAATAACTAAGTGAAAGGAGAGCTGTCATCAGCAGAAATGCCGATAACGGACGGATTAAATTCACAAGAGTAAATGTCATATATCAATCCTTAATTGCACTCAATTTTCGTCAAGTTGATTGTTGATCCGCTTTTGAAGTTGCTCTTTAAATCCTTCATCTAATTTCAATTCCTTGTAATCCGAGGTAAAAAGTTTCCTGGCCATTTGGTTTATGACCGCACTTTGCTGCATGAAGGTTACACAAATGGAACATCCTGTTAAGTGTATTTTTAACTCCATCTTTTCCCTCAACGTTATTTTTCCGATTTGTTGCTTCTCAATTAAAAAAGTAGCCTTTCTACAATTGTAGGCTATTTTTTTTAACTCCGCTTCACTCAATTCTTTCATCTGTATCTATTTAAATCCAGTTTTTTTGAAGGCAAGACCTCAAATTCACCTTCGTTCTATGAATAATCACCCAAAAATTAGACGATGTCAGTTTCAACTCACTGCAAATCATTTCAGTGGTTTCATCATCTATGTGTTTCATGGAAAATACCGAAAACCATAGAGCTGGCAGCTTTTTCATACAAGCTTCCAATATTTTTTGAAACTCTTTGTTTTCCAGTGCATCGGCCTGTTCAATCCCCAGTTCGGCAGGTCTGTGCTGTTCCCTCCAATGGCCATCATTGTGATCGAAGAAGTCGGTATCAGTATCATCAGAATTTGTTGCATCAACTCCTTTTGCAAGTCTCATTGATCTCGACCGATATACATCAACTATTTTGTTTTTTAGGATCGCCGTAAGCCAGGTCTTTTCAGAGCTTTTTCCTTCAAACTTTTCCTTGCGCTCAAGTGCTGATAAAAAAGTTTCTTGTACAAGGTCTCTCGCCAAATCCTCGTCATTTATACGGAAAGCGGCATATGTGTAAAGGTAGTCTGCGTACCTGCTGACCCATTTATGCGGGTTAACTGCGTGGTTATCTATTGTGTTAATTTCGGGATCGTTCGTTAGCATAAGTAAATTTAATGTTCCATTTTGATTTATGATGTCTTTCGATCTTTTTTCATAATCGTAACGGTGAATAACATCCCTTAGTCGGAAATCTGATTGAATCCTTACAAATATTTTTGACTTTTTAAGGATTCTTTGGAATAGCCGACAATAGCTTTAGCTTGGACGAAAGATAGTTGTGCGGGTAGCAATTGATATGTATTTTACGGTTTCAAATGGCATTGATAAACTAAAGTGATTTGTTAATAAACCAGAGATACTCAATGGAATTAATTTTTTTGTAGAGCCTTCTTCCCAAAAGCTGTCAGTTGTTTAGCATCGAGATAACCTATTGAACGTAGTAGCACCTTTCCATTATAGTCAAGAATTAAGAGCGTAGGGTACTCCTGCACGTCCCACTTTGAAGCCAGATCTGCGCCTTCCCCTTTTTCCATATCTATAGATATGTTCACGAAATTTTTATTAAAAAAATCAGCAGCCTGACTGTCTTTAAAGGTTATGTTCTTCAACTGCTTACATGGGCCGCACCAGGTTGTATAGGCATCAACAAAAACGTATTTACGTTCTGCTTTTGCTTTCTTTAACGCGATTGAATAGGAGTTTTCGATAAATGTTATGGGCTTGCTTTTCACCGGCCTTTCATTTATTAAATCATGTACGCTGTGAATGATTGAGAATGAACTCAGTGAGAATAACGCTCCAAATAGAAGCAACTGATACTTTATATTTTTCATTTGATTGGGTTTTAATTATTACATGTCTTTATATGCGGCGGTTCCCTTGTCTATAAATGTCACATATTTTGAAACATTAAGATCGAATGCCTGCGGAGATGTCAACCGGTTGCCAGAACCGTCTACGACAACATAATAGGGCTGAGAATTTGTGCCAAAAGAAGCAGCCTGAAAATCGCTCCATTTTTGACCCAAGGTCTTTACTTTCCTGCCACTGAATTTTGAAATGTACTTTTCATTTTCTGCAAGTTCGCTTTTGTCATCTACGTAGAGGGATACCAGGATATAATCCTTTTTTAGACGTTCCAGTACCGCCGGGTCTGACCATACACTTGCTTCCATCTTACGGCAATTGGTGCAGCTCCAACCTGTAAAATCTAATAGGATGGGTTTATTCAATTTTTTTGATTGCACAAGAGCTTGCTCATAATCATAAAAAGCATCTAAGCCGTATGGCGTATGAAAAAGGGACGCATATTTTTTATTAGCGGTTTCTTCTGTTTTCTCTTTAACGGCCGAACCGGTTAAATCAAATTCTTGCGAAGTGATAGGCGGCAACCAAGCACTGATCGACTTCAGGGATGCACCGAAAACTCCCGGTAGCATATAAAGCGTAAAACCAAAGACCAGCATGCTGACAAATAAACGGGGAAGGGAAAGTGTTTTTGTTTCAGTATCATGTGAAAGTCTGATCTTTCCTACAAGGTAGAAGCCCAGAAACGCAAATATGATTATCCATATGATCAGAAAAACATCCCTGTTCAAAACCCCCCAGTGGTAAGCCAAATCGACGTTTGACAGGTATTTAAAAGCCAGCGCGAATTCGAGGAAACCAAGAGACACTTTTATCGAATTCAACCAACCACCGGATTTTGGGAGTTCTTTCAACCAGGAGGGAAAAATAGCAAACAAAGTAAAGGGAATTGCCAAAGCTAAAGAGAATCCAAGCATACCCATCGCTGGCCCGTAATAGGTTCCGTTAGAAACGGCATCGACCAGTAAGGTTCCGATAATTGGCCCTGTGCACGAGAACGAAACCAGTGCTAGGGTAAAAGCCATAAAAAATAGCCCTATTATCCCACCTTTGTTAGATTTCTCGTCCATCCTGTTAACCAGTACGAGGGTAGAGTAATTTCAAAAGCACCTAAAAAGGAAAGTGCAAAAACGATCAGTATAGCAAAAAAAATGAGATTGAATGTAGCACTGCTGGCCGCTTCGTTTAAGGCGGATGAGCCGAAAAAAAAAGTGATCAGCAATCCTAAGCCCACATAAATTGTAATGATGAAAGTTCCGTATAAAAAGGCCTTTTGTATTCCTTTGCGCCTGGACACTTCCTGCTTGGTAAAGAAGGAAATAGTTAGCGGTATCATCGGATAAATACATGGCATAAAGAAAGCGGCCAGACCTCCTAAAAAACCCGCAATCAAAATTCCAAGGTAAGAAGAAGCACTTCCACCGGGCATGTAACTTTTTGCGGCTTGTTCCACTTTTGATTGCGTGCCGGTACTTCGCTGTCCGGGTTCAGCCACCGGTTGAGCTTGTGATCCTTTTTGGCCCACCGGGATGCTAAACTCTTCCTCTGTTGGAGGCAGGCACTTATGGTCATTGCAAACCATAAATTCCAATGAACCTGTTATCGTTGTGGGCTGGTTAAGCTTAATCCGTTGTTTAAATATCACCTGTTTTTCATGCCAAAAGATTTCCATATTGAAATTTTTGTCAAAGCCGGAAAGTGCCTTTGGCGTCTCCAGCACTTTGTCTACTAACTGGTAAGCTGTCGAGCTATCAAACTTAAAGGAAGTAGGTATAGGCCCGCCTTCCTTAATAAATTGCGAATAGACATGCCAGCCGGAGTCAATATCTGCTTTTAACACAAGGAAGGCTTCCTGTGTATTGATTTTTTCCGCGGAAAAGCTCCAGTGTACCGGACTTTCTATTTGAGCTTTCACTGATATGGAAAACCATATGAAGCTCAGTAAAACGAGGATTTTTTTCATTTGCTTGTATCCGATAGCTTAGACCTCATCACGAAGGGCAGCAGCAGCGGCCTTCAATAAGGGCGCACTTAGCCTTTGCGTGATATTCGGGTTGATGTATTCGAAAAGGATGTTCCCCTTTTTGTTTAGGATAAAGACGGATGGCACCGGCAGAAGTTTGTCAACATTTTTTCCACCCGAGGTTTCCGATAGAAATTTATCGTAGCTTTTAGGGCCCTTAAAGGCTATACCAAAGCTCTTGGCGGCAGCCAGATCTGCATCTGATAACAGGGTGTAGGAAAGTTTTTCCTTGTCCATTGTTTTATTAAGGTTCTCTGGACTGTCAGTACTGATGGCGACAATCTGATAACCCATTTTGGTTAAATCTTTTTCAATCTCCTGTAATCCGGAAAGCTGTTTCGAGCAATAAGGACACCAGCCCCCACGGTAAAAAACAATAATCGTTGGCGTTTCCGATACCGACTTGTTTAAGTCGAACATTTCGCCGGAAGATTTGCGCAGGTTTAGAACAGGGATTTGCTCGCCCGCTAGAAGGGGACTTACATCTTCGGCTTTTAATGGGGCACCTGCTACCACCTTTACAGTATCCTCCGCAATAAACATATGCTGTCTTGACGAAGATGAATCGGTTTGATTAATTGCAGCTGCATTAAAAGTTAGTGCCGAAAAACCGAGCAGCGTAACCGCTAACAATGATTTTATCAACCTTACCTTGTTGATTTTATTTTTTCTCATACGTTTTTGCCGGTTTAGTCGCAAAGACTGGTGAATCCTTACAAAAAAATCATATGAATCTTACCGGCTGAATTTCGGCAGCCTATGATTAAATTTCTTAATTTATAATCAGAATTGCACGAAAAATCCTATCTTATGCTTGTAAACATAACCGATATAAAGCACATCATTTCTGAGTCGAAAAAAAAAAGCTGTTCGAGCCGTTGATCATGAATGTACATTAATGTACCGGCATATCGGTAATGTATTTTCGAAAAAGAACAGAAAGGTAAAGAGCGTGCCGATTATGGTATTTCGATCGTTGATCTGCCATATAATCCGGAACAATACGGATAGGGCTATTTGAGCTCATTGTTTTCTTTTAGAAGCATATTGTGTTTTGACGTTATAGGCCCCCATTTTACTTAACAATATTTGATGTTAAAAAATCCCTAGCACCAAAGCAACCCGAAGCTGATGCTTTTTCCCA
>NZ_JAUCNR010000001.1:109052-121054 GCF_030372825.1 Olivibacter sp. 47 | reverse complement strand
GTAATGAATCGCTGGCTAGCGAACTTTGCTTACCATATTGATATTGCATGGTGGATGTTTGCACTTTCCGGCCTTATTGCGGTATGCATTGCTTTGCTTACGGTAAGCTCGCAAGCTATTCGGGCGGCAGTGGGAAATCCTATAAACTCGCTTAGGGATGACTGATACCTCTTTTTGTTTTTTCGGTTAACGGGTGATGGATTTACATACCGCTCTCAGAAATTATATGCAATATTTAGTCTGAATTCTCTCGACGGGAACGGCACATAGGCATACAGTCCGGTAGGTCTTGTCCAGGCACTGCCATAATTGAAGCGATTTAATATGTTGTTCACCAGTCCATTAATAGCAATTTTCCCGTTCGTCCAGCCTAAACCCCCGTCCAAACGGAAAATATTGTTGATCTCGATCTCGCCATCCTGTGGATAACGGCCTGCGCGACCTGCCTGAAACTGGTACCCCGCCGAAAGACTGAAACCTTTGATCTTTTGCAAAGGAAGCCTATAATTTAGCCAGGTATTCTGTATATGTTTAACACGGTAAGGTACGGGAAGTCCAATGATAGCCGGATTGGCATCTTCAGACACATAGGCATCGGTATAAGCATAATTGATCACAGCATTGAGTCCTTTTACTATTACCCCTTTTATATCAAATTCAAGGCCTTTGGACGTTGTCTGTCCAATCTGCGATTGTAGGTTTGTCTGCGGATCGGTTACGATGATATTGTTGCGGTGAATATGGTATACAGAGAGGACGCTATTCCACTTACCATTGGCCCAATCTTTCTTGATACCTACTTCAATGTTCTTACCCTTCAGCGGGTCAAAATGGCTGCCATCTACACTTATGCCGCTTTGCGGCGTGTAGGTCTGATCATATAGCGTATAAACCGCCAAACTTGAAAGAATGGAGTAACTAAGGCCGATGCGTGGCGTTAGCGCTACATCGGACACAGACGATGAAGAAGGGATACTTATCTGATTTTTTGAATGTGTTAAGCGGGCAGCTAGAGTAAAGCGCAGTTTTTCTTCCAAAAGCCGTATCTCATCCTGTGCGTAAAAGGCGAAATAGGTTAGCTGTTGTTCATTGGTTGCGATATCTTTTAATGACCCTTCTTTTTTATTCGGGTTAAAATCAATGCCATATATCGGTGCATGCACATTCAAGGGATAAAGGGTAGGGTTGGCATTTGGGTCGTTATAGCCTGAATAGCCCAGCAGGGATTTGCGGTTGAGATCTGCACCACCTAAAAAACGGTGCTTGATACGCCCCGTTCTAAAATCCCCGTTGATATAGGCCTGAAGGGAAGCTACATCTGTATGGAAGCGTTCGTAGGTAACGCGTCTCCTGATCTCTTCCGGCTGCTCTTTGTCGTAGGCGGAGACGAAAAAGTAATTGCCGTCCATATTACTTCTGGCATAAGCGGCTTTGGCCGTGAACTGCCAATTACGATTTAGGCGGTTGTAATATGTTAAAAAAGCACTGTGTTCATTAGCGTCCACAGGTTCCTTATTGGGATCAGCGATACTGAAATCTCTCGGTAGCGATGCAAATCCATCCGGCGAAAAGACTGTTAGCAGGTATTGCAAGAACTGTTGCTGCTGGTAGGTGTACTCGGCCGTAAGGGAGGAGTTTTTGTTGATGTTGAACCGCAAGCTGGGGTTGAGAACAATCTTGTCATTGAAAGCGAAACGCTGGAAGGATTTGGACTTTTGGCCCACCGCATTGAAACGATAGAGCCATTTCTTATCAGCATCAAAACTACCGTCCAGATCTGCACCCAAGCGGTAGAGATCCCAGCTGCCTGTCTGAAGGAAGACTTGGTTACTGTTGATACCGCTTGGTTTCTTGGTTACAAGGTTGAAGGAGCCTGCCGGGTCACCAATGGAATTCATGAACCCTGCCGGACCTTTGATAAACTCCATCCGCTCAATGATATTGGCATCCTCCGGCATGGGACCGTAATAGATCATGGAAAGGTCTACCCCGTTGCGCAGCGTGTTGATACCTGCTCCACGCATGAAAAGAAATGGACCATAAAAATCGGCGGTATTGTTGCGCATGGTCCCACTTACATTGCGACTTACACTTTCATTAACATTGATGGCCTGCTGGTCAAGCAGGATACTTTTATCGACTTCCTGTATATTTTGCGGTAGTTCCAAAATGGGGCTCAGCTGTTTGAGCGTGTTTGATGAGGTATCAAGCTTGTATTTTCGGTAGTATTTCGACGTAACGGAAACCTCCTCCAGTCGGATGCTATCTTGTTTTCTAACGGTATCTACGGGCGTTTGGGCAAATAAAGTGTTGCTTGTATACAAAGCAAGTACACTTAAAAGATATTTCATGATATAACCTATATATATGGATCAATGCCCCTGATAGGAGAATTGAACGTGGACAATAAAAGAATATTAAGAAAAATGGAACTTCCCTTAAGGGACAGGTTATGAAATGGGCGGCCTAAGTAGGTGCCGATGGTACTTAAAGGTATAAACAAGCTTATATAAATCAAAGCCCCGACGTATGGGCAAGAGTTGGCTGGCTAAGGGCGGGAGAAAGGTTTGCTCCGCTAGGAGAAATTGTACTTCCTTGAGTTTGAGTTCGGGATGTTTGGCTTCCCTTTCCTGTTCCTTTTTTAACTTCTTCATCAGTACACATTGTCCATTGCAATGGAGTTCAGGACGCGTGCGGTTCTCGCAAAGATTTTGTGCAATATAATCCCGATTGGCGTAAAAGGCTGTCATGATCAGTAATGCAGAACCTGTTTGCAGTAGCATCAGGATTGACATTACGTAGACTAACACTTTTCTCATAAGAAGCCAAGATACTATTTTATCCTTAGGTTTGCGTTAAAAAGTGATCGGAGCACACCTACATATTAAGCATAGTATGAGATTGTGTGGTTGGTTGAAGAAAAGTCTAAACTTCGAAAGCAGTTGGCCGGATCATCTGCAAACCTTGAAATCTTATTAATTCATCCAAAGTGATAGATGTGGCTAAAGAGAAAGTGTTTGACAAAAACAGGTCGGTAAGTGAGATTGCCTATGAATTAGGCTTCAAATACCCTCAGCACTTCATGCGTTTATTCAAACAAAAAACAGGCGTTACTCCAAATGGTTACCGGATGATGAAATAGGTCAGCTAATAACGGGCACTGCTTCCTATTTAACTTACTTGTTCAAAATTTTTTTGATTACAAATTCATTAAAAAAGAAATCCCTGTAGATATTGCCAATGGGTATTTCATTTTTTCCTATATACACTGTATTGTTATCTACAGAATCGATTTTATTTACATTGATGATGTAGGATTTGCTGACTCTGACAAAGAAATTTTTCGGAAGCAAATCATGAATAGTTTTAATATTCATTAGTGTAACCACTTTTTGATTTTCTAAGTAAATAATAACATAATCTTTTAACCCTTCGATATAAAGTATATCACTAAAATGCACTTTGAACATTCTGCGGTCTGCCCTTACAAAAATATAATCGTCGGTTATGTTTTCTATGTTGCTGTTTGTATGATCAGTACGGAATAATTTACAATACGTCTGGGCTTTTTCAACCGCTTTTTGAAAGCGCTCTAATTTTACAGGCTTGATCAAATAGTCAATAGCGTCGACTTCATAACTCTCAGAAGCAAATTCGTGAAAAGCGGTAGTAAATACCACTAGCGTTTTTTTTAGGAATAGTTCTGGCAAATTCAATTCCATTCACTCCTGGCATTTGAATATCAAGAAATACTAAATCAACAGCATTTTTTGCAAGGAATTCTCTTGTAGCATCTGCTCCGTTAAATGAAGCTATAGATTCTAAATTTTCTGTCTCATTAACCAATTTTTGGATTGCTTTTCTTGCTAATGGTTCATCATCTACTATTATACAGTTCATTTTATAATTTTAAAGTTAAGGTAACGCAGTACGTTTCCGAATTGTCTTCTATTTTCAAATCATGTGAAGAAGGGAATAGGAGTTCTAATCTTCTTTTAATATTGGCCAGGCCTAATCCCCCAGATTTATTAACTGCTTTTACAGCGGGTTTCGAGTTTATGCATTTGAAATAAAGCCCAGTATGGCTAACATCGAAAAACAAATTTACATAGGATGATTTTGCTGAGTCATTATTGTGTTTAACAGCATTTTCAACAAATGAGATAAATAATAAGGGAGGAGCCTGCACACCGCTCAATTCACCTTCTTTGGATATTAAAAAATTAAAATTATCCCGTCTAACTTTTTCCAGATTTAAAAAATCTTCTAAAAAATGGATTTCTGAAGTTAATAAAACTTTATCTCTTGAGCTGTCATAAAGCTGATAACGAAGTAGATCACTTAGTTTCATCAAAACCTGCGAAGCTTTTTTAGGATCATCTTCAATTAAAACATTAGCGTTGTTGAGCATATTAAAAAGGAAATGCGGATTGATCTGATTCTTGAGCTGTTCTAGTTCAGCGTTAGTTTTTGCCAAGTCCAGATCATGAATGAGTTGAGCATTGGATATCCACTGCTGAAATAATTTAACTGCTGCCGATGCAATAATAAGCATCAAAATCATAAAGGAAAAGGTGAAAAAGTTAATATTGTCATCCTCGTTAGGCAGTAAATCAAGTTTGAAACACCAAGAAAAAGCTTCATGAATGTAAAACGAAAGAATCATGCTTGAAAGCACAAAAAGTCCATAGCTCAGGTATTTTTTTCTAAACAAAAATTTAGGCACAAAAAAATACATATTACTGTAGGCTAGTAAAATAATCTGAAAAAAAACAACGCCTCGATTATAGGTTTCGAAAGGTTCTATATAGTCCGGTGGACTGTAATACAAAACAACAATACAAAATGCGATTAATAACAAATGACGTTGAAATCGGTATTTTTCTGAAATGATTAACTGAAGCATCCAATTGGCATCCATAGTTTTTCTGTGTAACGTTTTATTCATAAGCCTATTTTAGATTCGAGCAAATGTACCAACCTGCAACGTATATATATATTTAATATACAAAAGCGCATGAATAATATACCAAAATACGATCTAAATAGGGTTAACCTTTTCTGAGAATTAAAAATGACGTACAAGGCAAAATTTCCGAGAACGGGGGAGTCAATTCAAAAAACAGACGTAGAAATCTTCTAAAATTGTGGTTATAAAAAGCAGTTAAAGCAAAATCGCATAAGCGACTTCCAGCTTTTGAAGGAATGATGGCAAGTCGTATTGACTTCACTAAAAAGCGTTGATTCGGTTTTCTGTATAGGAATGTCGCTGGCTTCTTAATTTATCCTGTAGCTCCGTAATTGCTTTCTTTTTATTCTTTTTAATTCCTTCAAGCAATGATTTGGGACCACCGTCAGGGTTGTACCTGGAGCCCCAGTTAAGAAACTCCACCATGAACGGTACCAGTTCGATACCTTTCTCAGTTAGCAGATACAGGAATTTAGAAGCGTTTTTCGGGGAGGTTACTTTAGAAACAATCCCTTCATTTAAAAGTATATTGAGCTTTTCCGTCAGTACAGCCGAAGATATCTTCTCGTCCGATGCCCGAAACTCCAGGAAGGAATTTTTTCCATTAAACATTAAATCCCGTAAGAGCAGCAGCATCCATTTGTCGCCGAAAATTTCCACCGAATAATTGATCGGGCATGTTGATCTTCTTTCAATTGTTTTCATTATGTCAAATTTAAAAGTAGTTTGTTTTTAAAACTACTTTTCTATACGTTTGTAGTTTACAAAACAAACTACAAAATAGCTAAAAATTTAACTATGGACTTTACAAATAAAAACGTCGTTATTACAGGTGGAACTTCAGGTATAGGCCTGGCAACAGCAAAAGCATTTATCACCGCAGGGGCAAATGTTTGGATTACAGGCAGAAATTCCGAAAATCTACAAAAAGCAAATGCAGAAATAAACAACCCGAAATTATTTACGGTGGTTTCGGACACTTCAAAGCTCGAAGGCATATCGATTCTGGAAAAAGCAGTTGCAGAAAGTGAAAACAAATTAGATGTTCTCTTCCTGAATGCGGGAATTGGAACATTTGAACCAATAGAAAAAGTAACCGAAGCAAATTTTGATGCACAATTTAATACCAACGTCAAGGGGCATTTCTTTACGTTGCAAAAATTACTTCCTCATCTGGCAGATGGAGCGGCAGTACTGTTCACATCTTCAACTGCTGCCACCGCGGCAAACGTGGGGGCCATTGTTTATTCTGCAACTAAAGGAGCATTGAACAAAATTGCCCAAATTGCAGCAAATGAACTGGCTGGAAGAAAAATCCGCGTCAACATTGTTAGTCCGGGACCTATAGATACGCCAGGCTTAGATACGGTAATACCTGCTGAAGCAAAAGAGTTCTTAGCTGGCGCTACAGCGCTGCAAAGGCTTGGTCATCCTGATGAAATCGCGAAAACAGTGTTGTTTTTGGCTTCTGATGCCGCAAGTTTCATTACAGGAACTGAGATCATTGCGGATGGTGGTTACCTTAATTACGCACTAAAATAATCGTTGCGTATCATCACCTCATCCATTAACTGATTTTTCATCGCGTCGTGCTTGTCGTATGATTTGTCAGGAAAAAGGAGTTCGGATTTCGAACTCCTTTTTCAGTTACGAGTTAAGATACATGCAAATGCGATGTTACCATATTTCAACTTTTTAGCATACGCAGTGGCAACATTGGTTGGAAACCCCTGTTAACTTCCCAAAATTTACAGATAAACACCTCCACCTTGACATATTTGATGTGTAAGGGTACTCTTGTTTTCATTGAGCATCAAAAATTAGGTTCAAATCCACGAAAAGCAAAAACCCAGCTTCTTTCACTGAAACCTTCGTGTGCACTTTATTTTACTATATGCAAAAGCCGCTTTAATATATTAATTAAGGCATTTTGTATATATAAAATATGCGGGTTCTGCAAAAATATACTTTAGCTAATAATTGTAACATTTAACTCAAAAGATTAATAAATGAAAAGCAGAATCCTATCCTTGCTAGTACTCTTTTTTGCTTATGCCGGCCATGCATATTCGCAGGAAAAAGTTACCCTCAGCGGCACAATATCTAATAAATCCAATACCGAAACATTGATTGGCGTGACAATTTACATTCCAGAAGCGAAAGTCGGCATTACTACCAATTCTTATGGATTTTATACCACCACAGTGCCAAAAGGAACTTACACGATTATCATAAGTCACGTGGGTTTTGATGATGTAGAAGAAACTATCACGCTGACCGAAAACACAAGAAGGAACTTTGGGATGACTGAAAACAGTAAAACATTGGATGAAGTTATAGTTAAAAGCAATTCAACAAGAGAAAACATACGAAAACCTGAAATGAGTACCAATAGATTGTCTATTGCTACGATAAAAAAGATGCCGGCCGTTTTGGGTGAAGTAGATGTATTAAAATCGATCTTACAGCTTCCCGGGGTTACGAATGCTCAGGAAGGTGCATCGGGATTTAATGTCAGGGGAGGTTCTGTTGATGGAAACCTAGTACTGCTTGATGAAGCCGTTGTTTATAATACCTCGCACTTATTCGGATTCTTTTCTGTTTTTAATTCTGATGTAATCAAAGATTTAAAACTTTACAAAGGCGGAATTCCAGCTAATTTCGGAGGACGTATATCATCCGTACTGGATATTTATCAAAAAGAAGGAAACAACAAGGAGTATCATGTTAACGCGGGTATCGGATTAGTCTCAAGCCGATTGCTTGTTGAAGGTCCTATCGTTAAAGATAAAAGTTCTTTTGTGGTTGCAGGAAGAGGATCTTACGCGCATCTTTTCTTGAAAATGGCGAATGACCCAAATTCAGCCTATTTCTACGATTTGAACACCAAGCTGAATTACAAATTCAATGAGAAAAATAATGTTTTTCTATCAGGATATTTCGGAAACGACCACCTGAATTTTAATAACAGTTTTATAAACACCTATGGTAACAAACTTTTTAACCTCAGGTGGAACCATATATTTTCAGACAAGATCTTCTCTAACGCATCTGCCATTTATAGTGACTATGACTACCAGATCAAAGTAAAATCCGCTGGACTTGACTGGAAAGCAGAGGTGAAAAATTACAATTTTAAATATGATTTTAAACACTATGTTTCAAATAGCCTGACGTTAAACTATGGCGTAAATTCAATTTACTACAATTTTAATCCCGGAACAATCAGGCCGTTTGGAGAGATTTCAGGTGTAAATCCGGATCAGTTGGCCAAAAAATACGCTTTTGAGAATGCCGCCTATATCAGTGCTGAACAAAACCTTTCTGACAAATTATCACTGAATTATGGACTCCGCTACAGTAATTTTCAAAGATTAGGTGCGCAGGAAGTATACACCTATGCTAATAATCAGCCGGTTGTTTACAATAAGGAGCTTCATATCTATGAGGAGGCTGAGCCAACAGGAACAATAAACTATTTGAAAAATAAAAAGATAGTAAGTTTTGACAACCTGGAACCAAGACTTGCCATAGCTTATTCGCTGAACAATGACCAATCCATCAAGGCCAGTTATAATAGAATGAGCCAATATGTTCATCTGATTTCCAATACTGCTTCTGCAAGCCCGCTTGATATATGGGCGCCTTCTGACCAATACCTTAAACCAGAAATTTTAGATCAGGTAGCGCTGGGGTACTTTCACAATTTTAAAGACGGTAAATATTCTTTGGAAACCGAAACATTCTATAAAAAGGTGAAAAACAAGGCAGATTACATTGACGGCGCAGATTTACTTGGAATCGATGCTGTAGAAAGCGTGCTTTTAAACGGCGAAGGAAGAGCGTATGGTCTGGAAATGATGTTCAAAAAGAATACAGGAAAGCTGACCGGCTGGGTTTCCTATACTATTTCTAAAGCGGAACAAAGAACGCCTGGCAGAAATGCAGATGAACCCGGTATAAATAACGGAGAATGGTACAGGGCGAATTATGATAAACTGCATAATTTATCTATTACGGGCGCTTATGCGGCAAGTCCGAAATGGTCATTTGGAGCGATTTTTACCTTCCAGAGCGGAAAAGCAGCCACATTTCCTAATGGAAAATACCAATATCAAGGCGTTAATGTTGCGAGCTATGGAGTAAGAAATGAAAATTCTTTAGCCGCGTACCATCGCTTAGATGTATCTGCAACTTATATCCCTAAACCCAACAAGAAAAAAGGATGGCAGGGTGAATGGAATTTTAGTATCTACAATCTTTACAACAGAAGCAATGCAGCATCGTATGCTTTTAGACAGAATGAAGATACAGGAACAAGTGAGACGAGAAGAGCATCCATTTTTGGTATTATTCCCAGTGTTACCTACAACGTAAAATTTTAAAAGCAATTCACCTATTTAAAAAAATAAAAATGAAACTACTACCAAAAATTATAATTCTATCTGTTGGACTGTTTTTAACAGGATGCGAGAAAGCTATTAATGTACCTCTTGAGACAGCATCGCCAAGATTGGTTATAGATGCGTCTATAGATTGGGTTAAAAATACAGCAGGCAATGAACAAAAGATCGTACTGTCGACAACAACAGGTTATTACAGTTCTGAATTCCCGAGCGTTTCAGGAGCAGTAGTTACTGTAACAAATGCATCAAATACAGTTTTTAATTTTGTTGAAACTCCCGGAACGGGGCAATATGTTTGTCACAATTTCCTTCCTGTTATCGGCCAGACTTATAACTTAAAAATTGTTTTAAACGGAGAAACCTATACTGCATCAGAAACATTTACTCCCGTTCCAAAAATTGAAGATAATATTGATCAGAATGACAAAGGAGGTGAAATGGGTGATGAAATTGAAATAACATTTTACTATAAGGATAATGCAAGTCAGGCAAATTCTTATCTAAACAGTATTATACAGCCATATTCGCCGTTCCCCGAGCTGGAGGTTGAAGATGATGAACACACGAATGGTAATTTAATGCAGGAATCCTTCTCGCATGAAAAGTTAAAAGCTGGGGACCAGGTAGACTTTAAACTGTACGGAATTTCAAAAAGCTATTACAATTACATGTTCAAATTAATATTGGCTACCGGCAATGATGGCAACCCTTTCCCTACAACACCAAGTGCAGTCCGCGGTAATATTATCAATCAGACCAATAGCAATAATTACGCTTTTGGCTATTTCAGACTGGCAGAAGTAGACACAAAAAGCTATAAGATTAAGTAATTAACCTTTCTGCCTGCAGTAAAAATCGGAATTACTCTCTCCATGAAAAGTCCGGTTATTCAATAATCTTGGAGCAATTGAAGCGATGCAATAAAGCATATAGAAACAACATTTTTCGTGTGTAATTGAATAAAGTAAATGAATAAAATAATAATTGTGCTTTTTCTATTTCTATCCGTTTCAAAGGTTAACGGACAAAACGCTTCAATTGACTCAACAAAAAACAAGGATAATAGTCAATTCAAATACAAATCGCTGATCATTCCATCTGTTCTAATCGGATATGGATTTGTTGGTCTTAAAAGCCCTAGTTTAAAAGATATTAATAACAGTGTTAAAAATGATCTTAGGGGGTATGATGATAAGAAATTAAACATCGACGATTTTTCTCAGTACAGTCCGTTTTTATCTGTATATGCATTAAATGCGATGGGCATACAAGGAAAAAATAATTTTAAAGATAGAACCATTGTTTTGGCAACGGCGTATCTCATTATGGGTAGCTCTGTAAACATCCTAAAAAAAACTTCAAAAGTTGAAAGACCAGATGGCTCAAACGCGAGGTCGTTTCCTTCGGGGCACACCGCTACGGCTTTTATGGGTGCCGAATTTTTACGTCAGGAATATAAAGATGTATCTGTTTGGTATGGCATTACCGGCTATGTGGTCGCCGCTGGCACAGGTCTTTTTAGAATATACAACGAAAAGCATTGGCTTACCGATGTTGCCACAGGTGCTGGAATTGGAATTTTAAGTACCAAGATTGCTTATTGGATTCATCCACTAATCAAGAAAACAGTTTTCAAAGACAAGGATAAGACAAATGGAATTGTTATGCCTTTTTATAATGGAAGAGAATATGGGTTGGGATTTTCAATGACATTCTGAAAAGAGAACCTGCGGAGCAAATGGTTCCCAGAACGAGAGCCAAACAGTATACTGACGTACCCCGACTACGAAAAATATGATAAAACTGCAAATTCATGTGACGAAACGGGTCAATTCCGTGACGAAAGCATAAGAAGTTCCCCACTTTTTTGGACAAGGGAAGTGTTATTACCTGCTATGTTCTGATCCGGTTGTTGCGGCACCTGAATTACCACCTTGGTCAGGTTAACTATCTCCGAGGGGGGGTACTGGAAGAACAATTCTTTTGCCGCGCAATTTGCGATAACTTTTACCAGTATCTTGCAATAAAGGGAATCCTTTTTAACAAATAGCTTGCTCCCATACTGCAACATACGGAGCCTGTAAACACCAAAAAGAACTTGACCAATGCGTTTAACTCTATGTCCAACAGCAGAAACGCCGGGCACCGTATCCTTGTCGGCATGCCAGGCCACCGAATCGCTGCCGTTTCGGTAGAGGTTCAGCAGCACGCCCTGAAAGGCCATGCCGGTAAATGCCTCCATGCGCTGCCGGATCACCTGGCACATTATGCAATAAAAAAGTAAGCAGCGTATCTGCCTCCCGCCGTTCCAGAAAGTCGGGCGTATAGTCCATCAGTTCCCGTGGCAGTACCAGTTGCCGGTTATCATCAAACAGTTTCCCCTGCATCTCCATTCAATTAAAATTTACCTGAAATTCCGTCCTTTCGGAAACAGCTCCAGTTGAGCATCAACCCGTACCTGTGTTCTTTTGTTTTTGGCAGGGAAGACATGGCCGTCTTTTTCATCGGCGGGCGAGAGTGTCCGCAGCTCAGCCTGCTTTCTTTCCTTCGGGCCGAGCAGCGTGAGTAGCCCGGAGAGATTGTAAAGCCTTTTGGCCACCACGTGGGTAACCTGCCCCTCGCGTTGG
>NZ_JAUCNR010000001.1:107138-108952 GCF_030372825.1 Olivibacter sp. 47 | reverse complement strand
ATTCAGGTATGTCCGAATCCGCACAATAGGTGTCTGAAAACGAACGCCGTCAAATTGGCAACGGCTTGTTTTTGATAAACTGTAAGGCATTTGTCGTAGTGGCAGTTTTATTGTGCCGATGAGCAAGGAATTAATTCCCATGGACAAAATTAGAAGTCATGATTAAGAGCTATTTTACAATTGCTTGGCGTAATATGAAAAGGAACCAGGTGTTCGCGATCATCAATATTCTTGGACTTACCATCGGTGTGACCGTTTGTACGATGATCTTCCTTTTTGTCAGAAATGAATTTACTTTTGATAGATTCCACGAACAGGGAAAAAATATTTACCGTCTAGTCCGTAGCTTTGATGAAAATGGTTCTGAGAAACGGGTGCCCTGGTTATCTCCGCCTTTTGCTACGGCTTTGCCGATTGATTTTTCCGGCGAGGTTAAAAAAGCAACTCGGGTATGGCCGGGCAATGCATTGGTAGCTTTTGGATCGATTTCATTTAACGAAAAAAAAGTACTGAAAGCCGATAGTGATTTTTTTACTTTCTTTTCCTTTCCCCTGGTAGCCGGTAACCCTGCCACAGCCTTAAGTAATCCCGGAAGTATCGTCTTGACCGAATCGACTGCCCGAAAATATTTCGGTGATCAAGATCCACTGGGCAAGATTATCGAATTGGATAAGAACTTGCCGCTTACCGTCACCGGAATTGCTAAAGATATACCGGCAAATTCCCACCTGGATTTTGACCTTGTTGTCCCTTTATCAAATTATACTGTTACTGACGAATCCGAAAATTGGTTTTTTAACTGCTTATTTACCTATGTGTTACTCCGTGAAGGTACTGATCCATCCTCCCTGGAAAGCAGATTTCCCGGCTTTGTCCGGAAGCATATGGGCCAGCTACTTGCCCGGATGGGGCTCAAGGTAAACCTTTCGCTAACGCCTCTTTCCGATATATATTTTGAACCGGGCGGCCCTCCGGACCCAAGCAGACATGGGAATAGAACTTTAGCATACATTTTTATAGCAATTGCGCTATTGATTCTGCTTATTGCCTGTGTCAATTTTATAAATCTTTCTACCATCAAGGCTATTGAACGCTCAAAAGAAGTGGGACTGAGAAAAGTAATGGGTGCCATAAAGAGTCACCTCGCCGGACAGTTTATCAGTGAATCCGTTTTAACGGTACTCATTTCATCTTTGGTTTCGTTAGGTCTTGTAAAGTTATTGAACCCTCTTTACGCCCGGTTGCTTGGATATCCCCTTGATATCCCTTGGAACACATGGCATTTATACGCTTTCTTTGCCGGAATCATATTGGTTGTTGGACTCTTGGCAGGTAGCTATCCTGCTTTCTTTATTTCAGGTTTTTCGCCCGTTCAGGCCCTCAAAGGTAAACTCCGATTGGGTAAGGGTGGGTCCATGTTCCGTCAGGCTTTAGTAACCCTCCAATTCGGTATTTCGATTCTCCTGGTTATTGGAGTCGTGGTGATTTCCAGTCAACTGAAATATATGAAAACGAAGGAATTAGGCTACAATATGGAACATGTCGTGAGCATACGTGTGGATGGTAATAATGATATCTACAGGGGGAGACGGCAATTTAAGGAGGACTTGCAAAACAACACGGCAATAAAAGAGGTGTCGCTAATGTCGGGTGAACCGGGAGGATTCCACGACTCGCAAACGTTTCAGGTTGAGGGTACTGACGATCGCACCTGGTCGTTAAGAACACAGTTTGCCGATTTCGAATATATAGAAACTTTGGGCCTGAAGATGATCGCAGGAAGGGACTTTTCGGCATCGTTTAAAACCGATACC
>NZ_JAUCNR010000001.1:0-107038 GCF_030372825.1 Olivibacter sp. 47 | reverse complement strand
ACCAACTCGGTTCTGATTAACAGAACGGCGGCCGCCACGCTGGGATATACGCCGGATCAGGCAATCGGTAAGTGGATACAGAATACCATAAGGGATAACTCCAGACGCAGAATTATTGGAGTAGTGGAGGACTTTAACTTTCTTTCTCTCAAAGACAAAGTGGAGCCACTTGTTATTTCTCCGAATGAGGATAACCGAGTGGCATTGATTGCGCTGAAATCGGGGAATATCAAGTTGGGGATGAATGCTATCGAAAGGGAGTACCGAAAGTTGGCACCGGATTACCCTTTTGAATACAGCTTTCTTGATCAACGTTTTGATGAGCTTTATAGGAAAGATATACAGCAACAAGCACTTATGACTATTTTTTCGGCACTCTCCATTTTTGTTGCCAGCCTTGGTCTTTACGGACTGGCGTCGTTTACGACAGCTAAACGTACGAAGGAAATAGGTATACGCAAAGTAAGATCAGCCTGCTATTATTTTTGCCAATATCGGTACAACGATGACAGAGGCCAAAGATGACCTAGTGGAAATAAAAAGTCGACTACGAATGGCGGCAATTAAAAATTATTATATCCATTGCGATGCCGCTTTAGCCGGGGTATACAGTGCGTTATTAAATTTAAAACCGGGTTTCGACTTCGGTCATGGAGCCGATAGTTTGGCCATCAGTGGGCATAAGTTTATTGGCTCCCCCATTCCTTGTGGACTAGTATTGGTAAAAAGGAATTATAAAGAACGGATTGGAAAGGCCATACCTTATATTGGAACGGTGGATACAACCATCACGGGGAGCAGAAATGGTCATAGTCCCGTCTTTTTATGGTATGCTATAAAGAAACTGGGACGCGAGGGACTTCAACGAAGGGCAACGGAAAGTCTTACGATGGCAACCTATCTGGAAAGCCAACTATTGGACCGGGGAATCCAAGCTTGGCGAAACCCTTCGGCTATTACAGTCGTTTTTCCGGAACCTTCGAAACACCTGCGTCAAAAATGGCAATTAGCAACTGAAAATGGGTGCAGCCATGTTGTCTGCATGCCGGGCGTGGAAAAAACGCAATTAGACGAATTTTTAAAGGATATGCAAGAAGACTTTTCAATACAAGAAAAACAAAATTATCTAGTATAGAGCGAGTGAAGGCTGATGTCTGATAACTGACAGCCATAAAATATGTGTTTGGTAAGGTCGCCTACAATTTTCTGAGGCGGCCTTTTTTATTGATACCTATTGGGAGCATCGGGGTGCTCTTTTAAGTAACGGCGGGCGGCTGCATCATAATTCGATAGCCATTCCTTTAAGGACATCTTCTCCGCTAAATTTCCATAGGGTACTTGATAAATATCGCCGCTTCCCGTTGCGTAAAACAATAGATCTGGATTGTCTACCCTGTGATAAGAGCCATTGGCGTCGTAGCGGAAAGCATTGATCACATAATAAGGGAAGCTTTTGCTCGGTTTTTCCACAATCTCAAAATGAAGATTTTTTTCCTTTTCCGTTAAGCGGTTGTAATAATTTGCAAAATAAGCTTTGCTGATGAGGGCTTGACTATCTAATTTCTTTATTAATTTAGCTTCAAATGGATTGTAGCTAAATTGATAGGGTAGATAAACACGATCTATCGCTTGGTCTTGTTCAGATGATTTTTCGGGCAGGGCCTGTAAGATTCGACCTTTTTTGTCTATATAAAAGGTGCTGGCATTCGACATGTCTAAGCGAGGGTGCTCGGTATCTTGACTATAGTCAATAGCGCAACCGTTGCAAGCTCGAGCGATACCGTATTCGAAAGGGCTAACCCAATCCCATTGCGCCTTAATTATTTTTTCGCCATAGCGGTTGACAAAACCTATTTTGTTATTTTCGACGTAGCGAGAAAGCCCCTCCTCTAGGTAATCAGGGCCGTTGTCGAATAGGTAAGGAGCGTATAGTACTTTTCCATTTCTATCATAAGCCAAACCATAAGGCTTCGGATCTTTCAAGTGATGGGAACGTTTTGGAACCAGCATGATAATGCTATCCTGAATAGGCAAGCTAAAATCATCATATGCAATGGGAAGAAAGTAATGCATGGCGGGAATGATGATGTTGCCTTGACTATCCTTAACGCCTAGTAAGCTATCAGGTGAGAGAAAGTAGAATATTTTTCTTTGCTCTTGCGCCGAACTCACGCTGCACAGCATGGTGCAAATGAGAACGAGTATACTCGTGTATTTCATAAGAGTGAAGCTAAGCATTTAAATAAATTCAGGCTAATTTTTAGTTTCAAATTTGCCTTTTTCGAATTAAAATACCGGTTTTCAGGGGCTGATTTAATCCTTTTTCCAAAAGAGAAAGTAAAATCGAGTTTAACAAAAAATGTAACAATTAAGTGGCGATTAAACTATAAAAGCAAGATTCTGTCTTACTTTATACTAAAACAAACAGAACATTAATTTTTCTGGATAGAGCCTCGGGTAGGCAATGGAGGGCATGTCTAAATGAGTCGGCAAATCCGACGATTTATGACATCCCTTTTTATCCAAACCAATTTATGATAAATGCGTCAGATACATTTAAGAGTCGTTATTTGCCTTATTTTTTGCTTTTCATTCTTTTCCGGCTTTTCCCAACATAAGATTATCGGTACTGTCGTAGATAGTGCTGATGGTATCGGGCTGCAGGGCGCCCGTATCAGTTTGTTGAACACCGGAGACTCCATAATCAAGCAAGCAGTTGCGCAAGTGAACGGTCGTTTTGTAATAGATCAACTGCCGAGCGCTGACTATACTCTTTTATTAACCTATATCGGCTATAAACAAAGCAAGCGAAGGATAAAAATAGCGGATCGAGACTTGGAATTAAAGTTTCCATTGACAACTAGTTTTACGATGCTTGATGCGGTTAATATTACGGTCGCTCCTCCACCTGTGTTGGTAAAGGGGGATACCACCGAATTTAGTGCCGCCGCTTATAAAACGGAAGCTTACGCTGACGCCGATGCACTAGTTGCCCAGATCCCGGGTGTAGAAATTGACGCGGATGGAAAAATTAAAGCACAAGGTGAAGATGTACAGAAAATAATTGTAGATGGAAAAGAATTTTTCAGCTCCGATCCGGCCGTAGCTTTAAAAACGCTTCCTGCTGATGTAATTGATAAAATACAATTGATTGATGAAAAGAGCGAACAATCAAAGCTAACCGGCTTCGACGATGGGAACAGACGTAAAATCATTAATATTGTCACGAAACCGGAGAAACGGCGTGGCTATTTCGGGCGTATGGCGGGAGCTATCGGTAACCAGGAGCGCTATAATACAGGCGGTTTTCTAAACGCTTTTAAGGGCGACCGCCGAATTAGTGGAAATATTCTTTCCAACAATATCAATCAGGGAAGTTTTTCGAGCAATGAGCTTGTTGGAGCGAGCAGTAGGGGAGGTCGGGGAGGCGACGGTGGTAGCGGTGGAGGGATTGGCCCCAATCATCGAATTGCTTTAAATTACAATAATACGTGGTGGAAGGAGGTGGAGTTTAATGCAGATTATCATTTTAATACGTCCGATAAAGATTTAATTCGAACAGCGAATCGGGAGGTACTTATGGCAGATGAGGCCAACCAGTTTAATATATCTTCGCAACAAACCAATCGAACTAATCAAGGGCATGCCGCTAGCATACGAGTAGTATACAAGCGTGATTCAACGCAACGTTTAACCGTTAATCCACGTATCAATTTCAATAGTGGGAAAACAACGAATACCAACCATACGCGTACACAGGACATTTTACAACAGTTGATCAATACGTCCGATAGGGAAAACAGAGGAAATAACCATGCGTTTACCTTGGGAGGTAGTATTGACTATGGTTTGCGCTTAAGTAGTGAAGGCCGATCGGTTTCTGCGCATCTGGAGAATAACTACAACCGAAACACGAACGAAGCCTTTGCCCTTTCTTATAATACGTTCTATGATAGCGGTACGATGAGCCGATCCGATACAGTCAATAATCGAAATGATAGTCGTTCTAACAGCACGCTTTGGAATGCGCGACTTACTTATACGGAGCCTTTCGGAGCGCATGCCCGACTGATGGGAAATGCGAGTTACCGTAGTAATAATAGCTATTCCGATCGAAGAATGTATGACTTTTTATTGGAAACGGGTCAGTACAGTGAGTTGAATCGGGAACTCTCTAATGAATTCAGGAACGATTATAAATTTTACGGGGCAGGGCTCAACTACCAATATTCTTCGGAAAGTTTTCTAGTTGATTTGGGGATCGACTATCAACAGGCGAAAATGGCAAATGACCGGATTTTTCCGGAGGTAACGAGCGCGTCTCATCAATTCGTTAACTATTTGCCGAATGCAAACCTCATGTATCGATTTTCACGTGATCGACGTGTACGCTTCAACTACAATACATCCACGAATCCGCCAAATGTTTTGCAATTGCAAGATGTAGTGAATAACCAGAACCCTTTGAATATTACAGGGGGCAATCCCAACCTAAAGCAAGAGTTCAGACATGCCTTCTCCTTGCACTATAATAGTGTTAATAGAGAGTCGGGAGCTAACTTTTCAGTTGGTGTGAATGGTGAACTTACCAATAATCGCATTGTCAATTCGACGATTATAGCAGCGATAGATACCTTTATATTGGACAATGTGTTGTTGGGCAAGGGGGCGCAATTTACCCGTCTGGTTAATGTAAATGGGTATTATAGTGTGCGTGCCAATAGCTCTTTTGGTATTCCTATTGAAGCCTTGAAAATTAACTTGAATGCTAATACGACCGTGCATCATAATCGGGATGTAGGTATATTGAATGAACTGGTCACACATACGAATACCTTTGGTATTAATCAACGTATCGGTATTAACAGTAATATTAGCCGTAAGATTATTTTTAGTCTTTCTTATAGCGGGAATTATAATATGGTTCGGAATAACAGTAACCGCGATCTAAGCAATAATTCATACAATCAGCAGATACGAAATGATATTACTTATATTTTCTGGAAGGGATTGCGCGTAGCTTCCAGTTT
Organism: Olivibacter sp. 47; assembly: GCF_030372825.1. Lineage (NCBI taxonomy): Bacteria > Pseudomonadati > Bacteroidota > Sphingobacteriia > Sphingobacteriales > Sphingobacteriaceae > Olivibacter > Olivibacter sp. 47. The sequence continues at coordinate 102,008 of NZ_JAUCNR010000001.1, read as the reverse complement.
AAACTATCGCTACAATACCGGCCTTGCTGCCGGCTATGACCAAAGTTTTCTTCTATGGAATGCCTCCATCGGTAAAAAGTTATTTAAAAAGGAACAAGCAGAGATAACGCTTACTGCCTTTGACCTGCTTAACAGTAATACGCAGATTACCCGAAATATTACGGAACGCTATATTGAGGATTCTCAGTCGAATATATTGCAACAATATTTCCTATTAAGCTTCACTTACAACTTACGCCAATTTGGTGGAGGTGGCGGTGGACGTGGCATGCGACTTACGCGGTAATGGTTGGTTTGCTAGTAGGTAAAAAATAGTTAAATTGTTGCTTGTTTAAGTAATAAGCTACTTAACAACTCGATTATTCAACAGCTCAACTATAAACGAATATGACAAACCGATTTTTAACCTGGCTTGCGTTTTTAGCCCTAACATTTCCAAGTTATGCGCAGCAACGATGCCCGATTATCCCTGCACCACTAAAGGCAGATCTTGAAGCAGGTATATTTAGCTTGGATGTGAATACGCCGCTATGGGTGGAGGACCCTGCATTAGAGAAGGTGGCTTCTTATCTGCAACATGAGTTGCTACGTCTGAAGTTTTTACCCTTGGCCCGGAGCAGCAAAAAAATGTCGTGCACTGCCGGCATTCATTTAAGATTAGCAGAAAAGAAAAATATGGCAGAGGAGGCTTATCGTTTGAGGATAACAGAACGGAACATTGTTGTTGAGGCTAACTCGGTGGCCGGAGCCTTTAATGGCGCATCCAGCTTGGTTCAATTAATTAGTGGCATTGATATTAGCAATAACAAGTTGTCAATCCCCGCTTGGCAAATTGAGGATGAACCTGCATATCCCTGGCGTGGATTGATGTTGGATGAATCACGTTTCTTTATCGGAAAGGAAAAGGTAATGGATTTAATCGATTGGATGGCCTTTTATAAATTAAATAAGCTGCATTGGCATCTGACGGATGAACCTGCTTGGCGACTGGAAATCAAAAAATATCCCAAACTGGCGCTGATCGGAGGGATTGGTGATCACAATAATCCGCTGAAACCGGCGGCTTATTATACGCAGAGAGAGATTGCCGAAGTGATTGACTATGCCGCTAAGCGGAATATTTCAATTATTCCTGAAATTGATATGCCAGGCCATGCTACAGCCGCTAATCGAGCTTATCCATACTATAGTGGGGGTGGAAGTCAACAGCACCCTGATTTTACCTTTGATCCGGGAAAGGAAGAGACCTACACTTTTTTGTCAAATATTTTAAGGGAAACCAATGCCGTGTTTTCTTCCGGCATGTTACACCTTGGTGGTGATGAGGTGAGCTTTGGATCGGACAAGTGGATGGAAAATGAGGGGATAAAAAAGGTAATGAAGAAACATCATTTACAGGGATTGAAGGATGTGGAGCGTTACTTTATGGAGCGGATGGCCGATTCCGTATACCAACTGGATGCGAAGCTGCTGGTATGGGATGAAATGGCGGACATTAATTTGCCAAAGGATAGCACTATTATATGTTGGTGGCGCCATGATAAGCCGGAACAATTGCAAAAGTCACTCGATAAGGGTTATCAAACAATTCTCTGCCCACGGTTGCCCTATTATTTTGACTTTGTCCAAGACAGCAGCCATCGTGCCGGCAGGAAATGGGGAGAATTATACAGTCCCCTCGAAAACGTCTATAAGTTTTCCGTGGACAGCTTGGTTCGAAATACAGAACAAAGGAAACTGGTTCTGGGTATACAGGCGAACCTCTGGACGGAAACGGTTACCAATTTAAACCGCGTTGATTATTTGCTGTTTCCACGACTGGCGGGTCTGGCAGAAGCAGCTTGGAGCCATAAGAGCGTGAAAGACTATGCATCTTTTAAGGAACGCTTAAAACAACACTTGCTGCTATATAGGAAGCAGAATCTTTATTTCTACAATCCCTTCCAGCCAAATGATATTCCCGAACCCGTTTACTTTAAAAAAGATCGGAAGGATTTAAATGCAGAGGAGAATTAATAATTAGTGAAAAATAGTTGAATAGTAATAATAGTTAAGTAGTTGTTTGTTCAATGACTTAACTACTTAACAATTCAACTACTCAACAAAGTAACAAATGAAAAAACTAACCTATCTAACCTTATTCCTTTGCCTTGGGCTATACCAGCCCTTAATGGCCCAATTTCCAGGTGCGGTTGAAAAAAGATCGTCGATAACGCTAGAACACGGTGCCCATCGTTTGGGGAAGCGGACGGATGCACAGATGGAAACTTGGAGAAATTATGGTTTAGGCCAATTTATTCACTGGGGCCTTTATGCCATTCCGGGAGGGCATTGGAATGGGAAATATTACGCAGGTGCTGCCGAGTGGATACGCTCTTGGAAAGATATGCCCAAAGATGCCTATGATAATCTCTATAAAGAGTTTAACCCCCAAAATTTCAATGCAAAAGCTTGGGCTAAACAGGCTAAAGATATGGGAGCACGTTATGTGATTATTACTACCAAGCATCACGACGGATTCTGTATATGGCCAAGTCAATATACCGATTATACGATCGCTAACTCACCTTACAAAAAAGATGCGCTGAAGGAAATTGTGGAGGCTTATGAGTCTATAGGAATCGACGTATACCTCTATTTCTCCATTATAGACTGGAATCATAAAGGATACCGTTCTGCCATTCCTGAAACAGGGGAAGAAAAGCGGGCATACGAGGACTTTAAAAAATTTACCGCCAATCAGCTCAAAGAATTACTACGCAATTATCCTAGTACGAAAGGCTTATGGTTTGATGGAACGTGGGATAAGGCTTGGATAGAACAAACGGCTTTTGCCGATAGCCTGGAAGCTGAACTAAGGGAAATGCGCCCTGGCTTGATCATTGGGAGCCGTTTTCGAGCAGATGAATTTGGTCGGAGGCATTTCGATAGTAACGGCGATTTGATGGGTGATTACGAACAAGGGTGGGAACGCAAATTGCCGAATACCATCGAAGATGTACATGGCAATGATTGGGATTGTGTCATGACGATACCGGAGAATCAATGGGGTTATCATTCGGAATGGCGTGGTCACGTAAAGACTAGCGTAGAGCTTATTGAAATGATGGCCAAGTCGGTGGCTTTAGACGGAAACTTTGTACTTAACTTCGGACCGGATGGACAAGGAGCGATCCGTCCTGAAGAAACCAAATTAGCGAAGGAAATTGGCGAGTGGATGAAAGTGAATCATGAAGCTATCTACGATTGCGGCTACGCTGGCTTGGAGAAGCAAGATTGGGGATATATCACTAAACATAGAAAAACAGGCAAGTATTATCTGATTGTTTTCAATATACCGGTATCCGGTGCCTTGCGAATCAAGTTGGCTCCGGGCTCAGATATAGCGAGCCTCTATGACCTGGCTGAACCGAACAGGAACTATTCTCCCGAAGAAATTCACCGAAGTAAAGCGGATGGTAACGAGTTTTTTATTCACCTGAAACACAAGCCTAGTCAACCGATGGTGATTGTATTAGAAAGCACAGATAAAGAGCAGGCAAGTTCTGTATTATATGAAAAAGCAAAAACATAGTTGCTATCATGTGCGGTTTCCAAATAGGTAGAACTTCAACTCGTTACAATTTCTTGTCATAGGTTAATTTTTTTGAACAATGGGATGTCGACCTTTGTATCATAAGATAATAGAAAGGACAAAGACATGGACAATCAAATAAGAGGCATACACCATATCACAGCAATTGCAGGTGATGCTAAAAAGAATTATGATTTTACACACGTGTGCTAGGTTTGCGATTAGTGAAAAAAACGGTGAATTTCGACGATCCGGAGACCTATCATTTTACTATGGCGATGAAGTTGGTACACCCGGTACTATTTTGACTTTTTTCCCTTGGGGCGGGATTTCAGCAGGTAGACGAGGAACACGCCAGGTTACCGAAATCGGCTATTCCGTGCCTGCGGAAAGCTTGGATTTTTGGATGAAGCGATTCGAAGCTAATAATGTAACTTATAATAAAGTGGCAGAAAAATTTGGTGAGCAGTATCTCACTTTTTTAGATCCCGATGGACTTAAATTTGAGCTAACGGTTCCAAAGAATGAAGATACGCGCAAACCATGGACAACCAGTGAAGTAGGCGAATTAGTAGCTACAAGGGGATTCCATCATATCACTATTACCACCAATAAGGCAGAAGCAACAGCAAGGGTGTTGACTGACATTTTGGGTTATCGCTTGACAGAGCAGCACGTTAACCGTTTTCGCTTTATTACCGATCATGCAGCACAGGCCAATTTAGTTGATTTGGTTGAAGCGCCGGGTGAAAGTGCCGGCCATGTAGCAGGCGGCTCGGTACATCATGTTGCGTTCAGGGTAGAAAATGAAGAGGTGTTAATGTATTATCGCCAAAAAGTGTTGGAAGCTGGTTTACAGATTACGGAAAAGATAGATAGAAACTATTTCTATTCACTTTACTTCCGGGAGCCAGGGGGAGTACTTTTCGAAATTGCAACGGACAATCCGGGTTTTGCAACGGATGAAACGGTGGAAGATCTAGGTAAAGGATTAAAACTGCCGCCGCAATACGAAGCTTATCGGGAACAATTGGAAAAAGTGCTTCCTTCTTTGGGATAAGCGGAGAAAGGCGTTGGGTTTAGGGTATAAGGTGTACGCTTTAAGCTCCTGCAACCGCCGCTGCCCGTGCTACGGCTAAAAATTCATAACTCATCGTTCAACACTCATCATTTAATAACATGTACACACACGATAAACAATTTATAAAAGCGGGAAAACCGTTCAATGAAACGGATAAGGCTATCCTTATGATTCACGGACGCGGAGGGAGTGCGGCCGATATTATATCACTTCAGCGTTTTTTGAAGATTGATGATATGGCTATCTTCGCACCGCAAGCTACTAACAATAGCTGGTATCCTTACAGTTTCATGGCACCTGAGCAGGATAATCAGCCTGCACTTGATTCGGCAATAGCCATTATTGGAGAGGTTGTAGAAGAACTCAAAGTGAATGGTGTTTTAGAAGAGCAGATCTATTTTCTGGGTTTCTCGCAAGGTGCCTGTCTAACGCTTGAGTATACGGCAAGGAATGCAAAGAAATATGGTGGTATTATTGCTTTTACAGGTGGATTGATTGGACAACAATTAATTAATCAGCGTTATCAAGGCAATTTTCAAGGTACACCTATTCTATTAACTAGTAGTGATCCGGATGTGCATGTGCCCGTTGCACGTGTGACAGATACAGCGAAGGTCTTGGAAGATCTTGGTGGACATGTTACCTTGCAATTCTTTAAAAACAAAGCACATAGCATCTCGAGGGAAGAGCTGGACTTAGCTAATAAGCTTCTCTAAACTCCCTTTCTCCATTGGGTACAAATAAGCGGGAAATGAGGGGTTATCTATTTCAAGATAGCTCCCTCATTTACTTGTTGTTATTCTTTAGCCGCTATATCGTTACTTTTTGCTAGCAATTTAGCACTTTCTGCCAATCGTATAAATTCCGCACGATAACCCGTTGAATCCGCCCCTCTAGCTGATTTCGCACGATTAATAAGCGCATCGTAATTAGCCTGCTGTTTGAAATCGGAATTCCGCAACAGATGGCAAATTCAGCAATAGCACTTGCGAAGCGAAAATCATCGCTGGTTTCGGCTAGCTGCATCGGCTTATCCAAAACACTAACTTGTTTCATTTTGCTTTTATCTTCTTTTGGTTCCTTGTACCTAAATTTAACCGTAAGCAGTTCATCGGAAGCTTTTGCGACAAATACACTTTTCTCCGGTTGATATTTTAAGGGATCTACACTGCCTATATAAGGCTCTTTAATGCCTTTGGGAACAATTTCATAAAAGGCAGTAACGATATGTCCGGTTCCCATATCACCGCCGAGCTTTTGATCATTGTTGAAATCTTCTTGGTTCAGCAAACGATTCTCGTAGCCCAATAAGCGATAAGCTTCTACCTTAGCGGGATTGAATTCAACTTGCATTTTAACATCCTTGGCTACCGTAAAAAAGGTGGCGCCGAACTCGCTTATCATTGCCTTTTTTGCTTCCATCAAATTATCTATATAGGCATAGTTCCCATGTCCTTTATTCGCCAAAAGTTCCATCTTGCTGTCTTTCAAATTGACCATCCCAAAGCCAAGTACCGATAAGCTGACACCGCTTTGTCGTTCTTTTTCAATCAATGTTTCCATATCCTCGTTACTGGAAGGGCCTACGTTAAAGTCGCCATCCGAAGCCAGGATAATACGATTATTACCGTCTTTTTTAAAATGTTCTCTCGCCAAGTCGTAGGCCATTTTTAAACCGGCACCACCGGCAGTAGAACCACCGGCATCAAGTTCGTCGATGGCATTTTTTATACGCATCTTTTCGTTAGCCCAAACAGGCGCAAGTTTGATTCGCGCGGTGCCGGCATAGGTCACAATGGCCACTCGGTCTTCTTTGCGCAATTGATCGACTAACATCTTTAATGACGATTTTACTAGGGGTAATCGATTGGGACCGTCCATTGATCCCGACACATCGATTAAGAAAACGAGGTTTGCAGGTGGAAGTTTCGCGGCATCAATGGCTTTTGCCTTCAAGGCAATACGCAACAGACGATGGTGAGGATTCCAAGGGGCTTGCGATAGTTCCGTGTGGATCGCCACGGGCTCATTATTTTGAGGGGCCGGTAAATTATATTGAAAATAGTTGATCATCTCTTCCAAACGTATGGCATCTTTTGGTGGTAATTGACCGTTATTGATAAAGCGGCGAATATTGCTATAGGACGCACCATCAACATCAACCGCAAAAGTTGATAAGGGCTCTTTTTTTGGACTGACAAACCCGTTTTCTTTAATTTTTTGATAATCTTCCGTCGATGGAAGATGCTGCATATAGAAAGGTGACGATGGGGGACGCACGTGTAAGCCAGGGCTATAGGCCATCAATGTTTGTGCGCCGCGTTTTTTGACATGCGCATGCTCCACTACGGTGATCTCTTGTAATGCGACAGAAGGTATTAATGTCACGTCCAGCTGCTTCCCTGCCCCAATCGCGACACGTTTACTTTCGAAACCGAGTTTGGAAAAAATAAGAAACTTTGCTCGGGGAGTCAATTTAATAGTATATCGACCCTTTGCGTCTGTGAGCGTACCGATAGTTGTACCTTCTATAAGAACCGAAACACCCGCTATACCTAGTTGATCTGCCTGATTGTAAACGATGCCATTAACGGTCAGTTCCGAGCTTGGCTTGAAGGAAAGCAGGCTAAAGAGGAGTAGAATTACTGATATTCTTGTATTCATAATCGTAAATTTTGCCCAAGGATGCAGTGCTATCTATAATTCCATAATTTTTTTTATAATAACTATTTACAGGGCGTTAGGCTATAAGCAGTAAGCTATAGGCAGTAGGCTTTAAGCACGACTTAACGATCAACCTAAGCTAGCTAATTGGCTCATTATCACATTGGCTAATTAACCTCTCAACTGTTTAACTACTTAACTAATCAAAAAAAAGCATTATTTTACGCTCGGCATGAATTGGTTCCAACGCTCAAAAAAAACGAATGAGACACTAGACGATGCGTCATTGTTAAAACGTTATCTCCATACACGAGATTTAACGGTTTTAGGTGAGCTATATGAGCGGCATACGGAAATGGTATATTACGTTTGCTTTCGTTATTTGGAGGATGGAGAGCGAGCAAAAGATGCGGTCATGCAGCTGTTTGAAGAGCTGATCGTAAAGGTAGAAAAGCAAGAAATTAAGAAATTTGTCACCTGGCTTTATGTGTTGACTAGAAATTTCTGTTTGATGCAGCTACGGTCGGAGAAAAAGATGCAATGGGTTTCCATGGAAGAATTTGTGGAATTTCCTATGGATGTGCATCCTGAAGACCGGGAAGAAAAAGAGATTGCTTTGGTAGCTTTGGAAAAATGTTTAGAAACGCTACCGGAAAAACAAAAGAAGAGCATAGACCTCTTTTTTCTGAATGAGAAATGCTATAAAGAAATTGTGGATATAACAGGGTATTCGCTCAATGAGGTAAAAAGCTACATTCAAAATGGCAAGAGGAATTTAAAGAATTGTATGGATAATCACCGTGAAAGAGCATAAATCTGACATAGCGTTAATTAAGAGCTATCTAAAAGGAGAGCTGAGCCGCGAAGAAATGTATCAACTGGAGCGGCGGGCACACAACGATCCTTTGTTGATGGATCTATTGCAGGGAATGGAGAAAGGGGATGAGCAGATGCACGTGGGGAACTTAGCGGATATTAAGGGACGTATGCGGGAGCGGCTTAATACGCCTGCTATTCATCGAAAAAAGCAGTCTCTTTGGTGGATGGCCGCTTCTCTTGTGGGAGTTCTCTTCTTTATGGGATATTGGATCTTAAAGAAAGAATTCATTCAACAACCCACTTTGGTGCAAGAACAAAACCAGGCAAGGGATTCGCAAACTAGCGTTAAAAGAGATTCTATGCCTTTGATTGCGATGAAACCTGTTAAAGAACCTAAAACCACTGCCAAGGCCCCGGTACCGACGCGTTCATCAGCGGCACGTCGTAAACCGGTATCTTCTTTGAACCAAGTAGAAGAACCATCACATCAGAAGGCTACAGTAGTAGACTCTCTTGTGGAAACACATGCTGAAACTGCCTTAGCGACTTTAGCGCCCAAACAAGTGGTCGAACCTACACCTATTCGAGGACGTGTCGTGGACGAACATACGGAAGAACCTTTAGCAGGCGTGACCGTGAAAGCAGCCAAACTTACAAGTGTCGTTACAGATTCGAACGGTCAATTCACCCTTTAAATCCGCAAAGAGCCGAAACATTAAAGGTGTCCTATTTGGGATATGAAAATCGAAATGTCGCCGTAAAAGATCAGGATAGTGTAATGATTGCCATGCAGCCGGTAAATGCGACCCTGAATGAGGAAGTGGTTTCGGCTTATAACCGACAAGGGACAAAAAAGAGCGTGTCATCGAAATTAGCGAGCCGCACTCTTGATGTTCATATCACTAAGGATTCAACCATCAGCATACCTTCCGCGAGATTAGTCACCGAGCCCCTCATTGGTTGGAAGGCCTATGAGAAGTATTTGGAGGAATCGACAGGAGCCATTAAAGACCGAGCGGGCCGAGTCAAAATCGCTTTTTGGCTAGATAAAGATGGTAAACCGGAAAATATACGGGTTATTAAAAGTCTGGATCCCAAACATGATAAACGAGCTGTGGAGATCGTACGAAATGGCCCGCTTTGGAAGAAGATGGATGTCAACCGGGAAATAAGTATTGATATCGATTTTAAGGTAGTTAAGTAGTTAAGCCGTAAAACCGTAAAGTAGGTGGGTAGTGATAAAACTGTAGCAGCTACAGTAACACCAACCAACAGAGGGGCAGACAAGCTCAATCTTACCCTAAAGCTAATTGTTAAGTTGTAAAATAAGAACAGGGAATTGACCCCCTTCTTCCTATTTCTTTTCTACCCGAATATATGACGTTGACTTACCTAATCTTCCATTCACATCAAGTCCTTCTATTTCGATACGATAAATTCCCGGTTCGTCTGCCGTATAGAAAGAGATGGAGGCGGGATGCTCCTTTTGAACGACTATTCCGGGTTGCCAGTAGACGGTGGTACGTCGATCGGAACCCGTAGTATCTGCAGCTGCTTCGTAATCCGGTGATTCAAAATTACGGATTTCATAGAAGCCTTGCGGACTAAAGGTTGTCAAGCCGGGGGCATAGAGTTCGGGACCGAAACGTCTAGGCTGATCGCCTCTTCTTGTAGTGATCACCAGCACACCATTGCTTCCCCACATACCGTAAATGGCTGTATTACCTACTGTTCGTAATACTTCAACGGAGGCCACGTCAAAAGGGTTAATAATATTGAGCGCGGAAGCGTCCATGTACATGCCATCCAAAATGATTTGCATTGGCCGGTTCATGGAACGGGTACTATATGGGATACCATTAACAAAACGTACGCCTACAAGCCGTCCTTGTAGACAAATATCGAGTGTCGGACAGCCGTTAAAATATAGCTCATCACCACTGATAACTTGGTCGGCATTCCCCGGACCATTCAAATTAGATGAATGTTTGGCCGGGTTCTCTTTTTTCGCGTTGACTTCCACTTCCTCCAAAACAATGCTTTTCCCGGAAAAACCATATTGTTGTACTTCATCAAGCGATTTTTCGCTATTTTGATTTGAAGCCCCTTCCTTCGCAGTTACTTTCACTTCTCCCTCACGATCTTCTTGGGATATGGCCTGACTGGGGACTTCATCCAATTTTACTTTTACATTTTTTTTGCCTTTTGCATCTCTTGCCTGAACGAGGAAATCGGTTTGATCATAAAACAATAGTTTGTCGAAATTAAAACGGCCAGCGCTGTCTGTCACCGTATCTAAAACAGTCGCAGTTGGTTTAAAGGACGCAATGGTCACTTTTGCATTGGCGACCGGCTCGTCTTGCTTATTGGTTACAATACCGCTGATCCTTAATTCTTTTTCAGGTGTATAGGCAATCTCGGGGAACTTGCCCTCTTTTACATTTTTCCAAAAGCTACGATTAATAGACTGAGTGAGCATCAGCACATCTATTTGCTGCTGAGTCTGCTTGTTTTGATGAACAATGTTGATCGGAGGTTGATCAAAGGTGTTGTAAGTATTAGCTTGAAGCCATAAGGTCGAAAATATATTCTTGTCTGCTTTAGGAATTTGGGGTATTTTGTCGATATTCACCACTGAAGCGGAAAAAGCACCTATATCGGTTGTATCAGGCATAAGCCCTTTTATTTCAAGGGTAATCTTTTCGCGAGTACCATAGCTTGTTTGATTTGGTCTTGCTTGTAGTATAAGGGTATCGCGGGGGTTCAAAATGAAGATTTTGCGGGAGCCGATCAGATCCATTTGCTCATCTAACAAAGCTACCTCAAGTATGCCTGAGGGTAAATCTTTTTTAGGGATATTAAATGTAATCGCTGGTTTGCTCATCGACTGTTTCGCTGCGTAGAATACCATACCCTGGCTTTGAATGATGCATGCGATTTGCTGATTTTTTATATGACTTTGCGAGGCCGTCAATTGAGCAACGATCCCCTGCTCCATTAAATTGTTGACGGCCAAATGAAATCCTTCTGTTTGCACGTCTGGCAAAGGCATACGGATGGTATCACCGTCAGCAAAATATACCAGTACGGAATAGGCTTTGTCGCTTTCCGGGATAAAGTCGAAACTACCTAAACCGGCAGCGTCACTTTTAAATTTTGTGATTACTTGCCCGTTGCTTTCTAATTGCCCCTGCACTTCTTGTTTTTCATCTATAAAATTTCGGATTACTTGGACACCAACCCGGTTTTGGATACCTGCTAGCAGCGTTCCTGCTTCTGCTTGTAGGTGTATCGAACGTTTATCGGGACGGATAATTACCGGAATATTTTTTACAATCGTCCCTTGATTACCGTGGTCGATATGAAGAATTAATAAATCCGGTTGGTCTTTTTTTCGACTTTCATAAGGAAACTGAAAACGCAATCGGCCAAGCTCATCTGTTGCCACTTGCTGTTTAGCAATTGTTTTGCCGTTATTCTTTAGCTCGAAGGCTACTTGCCTATTTAGAATCATCCGGCCTTTAAAGTCCAGCAGCTGGACAGTACCATAAACCTGTTTGTCTTTTTCCGTTGTGTTCTTGTAAATAAAGTTGCTTCTGCTAATAATGCCGCCGGAGTTTTTGTTGTTTACGGTAATTGCTTGGTGAAAAAACAAGCCTTCATCGAAGTTCCGCATCCAATTGGTATAAGCACGGATATGGTATTGGCCTTCTACAAGTGTTTCCGGCAATTTAAAGTCGCCCATTGACAAGCCGGAAATCACCGGTAATCGCCTGGATTGTACTACTTCCTGTTGATCATTCAATAGCTCAACATACATGATTTTGCTAATGGCCGAGAGTAAATTGAATTGACTTACCGTTACATAGGCCTTAAACCAGATATCATCACCGGCTTCATAATATGCCCGATCTGTCTGTAGATAAACCCGTTCTTGTGGATGTTTCTGTTGAAAAGTTTCCAGGTGTTTTAAAGTCCGCTGCAAAGCATCTGTAGTATCATGCTTTTGTGCATATCCGGTTAGGGAGATGAAAACCATTATAAGCAGAAAATAGGAAGGCCGTTTCATGGAATCTTATTTGGTAAGTATATCAACAAGTAAATATAGCGGAAGGTTTTGAGAACAGGAATTTTCAGTCTACCAAATGTTTGAACGCGAAATACCAAACAGAACTGATATCTTGCTATCAACAGATGTGTTGGTGAAATAAAAATAATACCTTCGTGTATTGACAAACAATAAGCTATGACAAATTCAATTAAATGGGGAATGATTGGCGCGGGAGACGTTACCGAGGTGAAAAGTGGTCCCGCTTTTAAGAAAGTGCCACACTCCGATTTGGTGGCCGTCATGCGCCGTGATGCAGTTAAAGTGCAAGATTACGCCCGTCGCCACGGTATTCGTAAATGGTATACAGATGCGAAGCAATTGATCGATGATGAAGAAGTAAATGCTGTTTATATTGCCACGCCTCCAGATACCCACCTTCAATATTGCATGATGGCCCTACAAGCCGGAAAGGCAGTTTATGTCGAGAAACCTGTTACTTTAAATGTAGAAGAGGCGATGCGCTTAGCTAATTATGTGCAAAAGGTGGGAGGATGTTTATCTGTGGCGCATTATCGAAGAGAACAACCTTATTTTAAAAAAATTGTACAAATAATTGACGACGGACTTATCGGTGAACCGCTAGTGATATCATTACAGTTGCTGAAAAAGTCGTTGACCGAAGAGATGCTGCAAGATCCTAAAATAGCGTGGCGTTTAGATCCGGCCAAATCCGGCGGCGGCCTATTCCATGATTTGGCACCGCACCAACTGGACATCATCTATCGACTTTTTGGCCCTATTCAAAAAAGCGAAGGACTGGCTTTAAACCTAGGTAAGCGATATCCTGCCGACGATGTGGTAACCGGGCGGATTCTTTTTGAAAATGACGTACTTTTTAATGGTTTATGGGCTTTCAATGTAACAGAAGAGGTAGATCGATGTGAGATTTTCGGTAGCAAAGGTAAGCTGACTCTTTCTTTTTTTACGCCACATACAATTGAGTTAATGAATGGGGAGGGAGTGCAAGTCTTTCATTTCGAAGCGTTAAAGCATGTACAACAGCCAATGATCGAAGCAGTAGTTGGTTACCTACGCGGTGAACGTGGTAATCCCTGTAGCATAGATGATGCTTTAGAGGTTGCTACTATTATGCAGAACTTCACCAACAAATAAATTTATTAATGACTGCCGGATATAATAGGATTGCTTAAAAAGGAAGGATTTTCTTAATCAACTTTTCTTGATAAAAGTTGAGCAAAATCAAGGCCCGTGTAGGCTACCTTGCAACTGATGGCAAAGCATTACTGGCGCGTATTGGAGCCATTTCACTTCTTCAATCCGCTTGGGTACTGCAACATGAACAGACACACAAATGCTTTACTGCTCGTTGCCTCTGTATCCTCCAAGGCCGTTTTGTCCGACACTCTGGGCCCTATTGGCTGTCCGCAAAAACCCTACGTTCTGCTAAAATGTCGCCTAGGAAATTTGCGGTTTGCACGTTGATGCACTACCGTTGTAGCAAAGTTCCAAGCGACGAGCTTTCTTTGCTTCTTTATTTCGCGGAGAAAGAAAGAAGTTAAAATAATCCTTCTTTTAATATAAACACCTTCATCTGTATGTTAAAGGAGAACTGACCAACGGGAGTTCATTCCTATTCTACGGAAAGCCGATGGTCATATTTATTTTTCAGGTACCGGTATCGAAAGGTGAAAATAGCTGAATAAATTGCCGATATAACTGTTTGCTTTGCCGGCAGATTATGCTATCTATGTAGTTAAACTAAATGTATGATACCGTCAAGATATAAATCAGTGCTAATCTTATTTTTCAGTATTTTATTGTCAATAAAATTGGCGTTCTCTCAGCAAAAAGCGCTTCAACTATGGTATGACAGGCCTGCTACCGACTGGATGCGGGAGGCGCTTCCAATCGGAAATGGGTATATAGGCGCTATGTTTTTCGGAGGAATTGGTGAAGAGCAGATCCAATTCTCCGAGGGGTCACTTTGGTCCGGTGGTCCAGGTGCTAATCCAAATTATAACTTCGGAAACCGACCCAATGCCTGGAAATACCTTGGAGAGGTGAGAGCGCTGATTAAGCAGGGAAAATTAAAGGAGGCAAACGAACTCGTAGAGAAACAGATGACAGGCATGGCACCGGTTAAACTGGCTGGCGACAGTACAGATTGGGGCGATTATGGTGCCCAGCAAACAATGGGTGATTTATTTATTAAGGTAGGGCATGGATCGATCCCTGTACAGGATTACCGACGCACGTTGGATATACAAAGAGCAATCGGAAAGGTGTCCTACAGTGTGGCGGGAAATAAGTACCAACGTAGTTTTTTTGGCAGTTATCCCCAAGGCGTAATGATTTATAAGTTCACCTCCGATAAATCGGAGAGCTACACACTTCATTTTAGCACACCCCAATATAAAGAGAAGGAAAGTTTTGAAGGACTACGTTACTCCTGTGTAGGCTATGTGCCCAACAATAAGTTAGCTTTCGAAACGGCTTATCAACTGGTTACAGATGGTAGAGTAAAATACACTAACGGAACAGTATCCGTAGAGGAGGCGAAATCACTGCTTATTATTCATACGGCTGCAACTGCTTATAAGATGCAGTATCCGCATTATAACGGTAACGACTTTCGAGCCATTATCAAAAAGCGTTTAGATGCGGCCAAAGGAAAGAGTTATAAGCAACTCTTTCAGATACATCAAGAAGACTATCAGCCACTTTTTGATCGGGTATCCTTTCAATTACAGGGGAAATCAGCCGATCATTTACCGACTGATAAGCGACAGCAAGCCTTTTTCGAAGGTGCCGAAGATGTGGGTTTGGAGCAACTTTATTTTCAATATGGCCGGTATCTGATGATTGCTGCATCAAGGCCGGGAACCATGCCAATGCATTTGCAAGGGAAGTGGAACAACAGTGTAAATCCTCCTTGGGCAGCCGATTATCACACCAATATTAATGAACAGATGTTATATTGGCCGGCAGAGGTAACCAACCTTAGCGAATGCCACGAGCCTTTGATTGATTATATCGAAAGCTTGGTAGAACCGGGAAAAAAAAGTGCTCATGATTTCTTCCATACGAGGGGGTGGATCGTCAATACGATGAACAACGCTTTTGGTTATACCGC
This sequence comes from Olivibacter sp. 47, assembly GCF_030372825.1. Classification (NCBI taxonomy): domain Bacteria; kingdom Pseudomonadati; phylum Bacteroidota; class Sphingobacteriia; order Sphingobacteriales; family Sphingobacteriaceae; genus Olivibacter; species Olivibacter sp. 47. The sequence goes on along the minus strand of NZ_JAUCNR010000001.1, from coordinate 86,665 downwards.
TGTAAATTGGGGGCTGCCTTGGGGTTTTTATCCCGCAGGTGCTGCATGGTTGACGCAGCATGTATGGGAGCATTACGCCTATACGCAGGATAAGGCATACTTGCGCAATCGAGCCTACCCTATAATGAAAGAGGCTGCTCGTTTCTGGATTGATTATCTGACACCCGATGAGAACGGGCACTTGGTGTCCTCGCCGTCTTATTCGCCTGAGCATGGTGGTATTTCAGGAGGAGCTTCCATGGACCATCAAATAGCGTGGGATATATTGAACAATTCACTTGAAGCTGCCATGGTGTTGGATGATAAAGCTTTTGCTGACACGGTACAACGTGTGCGGGATCGCATTTTACCTCCGCAAATAGGACGATGGGGCCAGCTGCAGGAGTGGAAAGAGGATGTGGATGATCCCAATAATAAACACCGGCATGTATCTCATCTTTTTGCATTGCACCCGGGACGTCAAATATCCCCTCTTAAAACACCTGAACTGGCAGAAGCGGCTAAAGTAAGTCTGGAAGCACGGGGTGATGAAGCAACCGGCTGGTCTTTAGGCTGGAAAGTGAATTTTTGGGCAAGACTTAAAAATGGTGATCGTGCTTTGAAACTGTATAAAATGGTTATTAAGCCCGCGGGTGCAACAAAGTCAAGTTCAGGCGCTATTAATTACGAGGGGGAGGGTTCAGGCTCTTATGCCAACTTATTGGATGCGCATCCACCCTTTCAGCTAGACGGAAATATGGGCGCTACGGCCGGTGTTGCGGAGATGCTATTGCAGTCACAAACAGGCGAAATCGAACTGTTACCTGCATTGCCAAAGAACTGGCCTACAGGGCGGATCAGCGGTTTGTGCGCGCGCGGCGGTTTTACCGTTAATTTAAATTGGGAAGCTGGACAATTAAAATCGGCAGAAATCATTGCAGACAAAAGTGGGCAAAAAACCTTAACATATAAAGGCAAAACAAAGGCTATCGATTTTGTTTCAGGGAAGAAATACCAGCTATCATTTCACGACTTTTGATAAATTGATAAAAAAAAGAAGCCCGAGCGTACTGTTCGGGCTTTTACTAACAGATTTTAATCTTTTTTCTTTATGGGTTTTGCACTAAAATCCCACCTGACGCCGTAATCTGCGATTCCGGAATATATTCGACAATGTCGTTAGATGTCGGTGCGACGATGGATTTAGGAGAGGCTCCTGAAAGATGTGTTCCTGGGTATTGACGGTTCAGAACAAGTCCATTTCGGAAAGTATCGAACTTGTTATGCCCTTCCCAAGCCAACTCCAATTGCCTCTCCTCCATCACGATATCAAAAACTGATTTGCCATCTAGATTAGTAAGGTTATACAAACCTGCTGCTGGAATGCCCGCGCGAGTTCGGATAATATTAACGTCGTCAAGTGCGGCTTGATTATTGCCTAATTTAGCGTTTGCTTCCGCACGGATTAAATAAATTTCTGCCAAGCGCGAGATTACGGGCGACCAAAGATGTCCTTGGCCTTCTTGCCCTGAACATTTCAAAATATAGTATTTTGGATATCCATTGCGCATTTCCATTTCCGAATCAATCAGTACCTTCTTTTCTTTACCTGCTACATTGATCCAATAATCGTAACTTCCGATGTTATTGCTTCGTTTGATGAGCGATTTGGTGGTTCCATCTTCGCTGTATTGATAGTCGTCACCTACTTTGGTAACTACTTTATGAGCGTAAGTATAATTGTCGGTTACATAGAGTGCCCAAAGGTTAGTAGAACCCGTCGTCTTCGGTGCTATAAACTTATTTCTTTGGTCTGACGGATATTTTCGAACCAGTTCGAGGTAAGGCCTTGAGGCATACATCTCTCCCCAGCCGGCGCCATCTATAGTCGCATACAAAGAACCTACAGTATACCAACCGTTATCAGGATAGTCAGTATCCTTCACAAAACGGATAGCAAAAATTGTTTCGCTATTTGATTCGGGCGTTATTGTCGTATAATTTGCTAGTTGAGATGTACCTAAAAGTGAGAATCGACCAGAGCTTAATACTTTATTCGCGTACGTAATGGCGTCTTGATTTTTTCCCTCATAAAGATAAATACGAGCTAAGAGCGCCTGTACTGCTTCGCGAGAGGCATAGATGTTTTCTTTACTTTGGGTAAAGAGGCTTTCTGCTTTTAATAGATCATTTTCGATTTGTGTGTAAACGTCACCTACAGTTGCTCTTGGAGGATTATCCATAGGATCGCTCGAAAGCTTCAATGGTACCGCTAAATTATCTAATCCTTGATTATAAGGCCGGCCAAATATATTGGTGAGATAAAAGTACAACATAGAGCGTATGTACAGGTTCTCAGCCAATAATTGCTGATCCTCGGGATTTGTGCTGTCCTGCAATTTTTCTATTACGATATTCGTTCCTACGATTATTTTGTACGATTGTTCCCATACATTGTTGACTCTTGAATTGGTAACCAATCGATTGTAATTATACGAATAGAATAAATTATCTGTTGTTGTTCCACTCAAAGCTACGTTGGTTCCAGGATATTCGGTAACACGATGCCAGTTTTCAACCCAGCCTTTAAGGCGACTGTAATTACCTAAAGTAACCGATCCTAAACTTCCTTCCAGGTTATCAAGCTCATCGGACGTGATGGCGTCATAAGGTTTTTTGTCTAAACTGCAGGCACTATTGAATGCAATGCAAGCAAGGAATATATATTTAAAGTATGTTTTCATGATCCACTACATTTAAAATGAAATATTGATACCTAAGGTAAAGCGCCTTGGGGCAGGATAAGTGCTGGTGGCGTCGCCTGCAACATTACCATTATCGGCTTGTCTTACACCTGTATAGAGAGCGGCTTCGGGATCTACACCCGAAAATTTCGTCAAGGTCCAGAGGTTGTCAGCGCTGATATAAGCGTCCAATGCTTTCAGTTTTAGCTTTTGGATAAATTTACTCGGTACGCGATATCCCAGAGTGATGTTCCGCATACGTAGAAAAGATGCGTCTTCTAGGTATCTTGAGGAGGTCTTATTGGAGTTCGTGCCACCATTATAAACCAAACGAGGATGGGTGGCATTTGGATTGTCCGGTGTCCATCTAGACCAACCATCTTGCAGAATCATTTGATTATAATAAGGGTAGGCACCGTCACTATCGAATAATTCACGTCCGCTAAAATAAGCATACGCTCCTTTATTGAATGCAAAACTGGCATTCAGGAAAAAATTTTTATACTGCATGGAGGAAGAGAACCCACCTGTAAAATCCGGAGTTGCAGTTCCAACAAACTGTAAAGTGGCTGCATTGTAGCTATTGGTGGTGGAAACAGCTCCTGTCGTGGGATCAATAACTTCCCAAAGGGGATCGCCATTTGCCGGATCTACTCCAATCCATTTACGCATATACCACGAATCAATATCTCTACCCTCTGCATAACGCTTGTTGCCGGCGGCTTGTTCTTTATGGTCCGCTAGCTCGACAATTTTATTTACATTTTTTGCAATATTGAAATCAATACGCCATTGAAAAGGATTCTCAGCATTGAAGATATTAGCACCGATACTGAATTCAATACCACGGTTACGGACGGCTCCAATATTGTCATAATATCCACTATAACCAGAAGTAACCGGTAATTGTACATAGTGTAGTAAGCCATCGGTGTTCTTATTATACAGGTCTAAAGTAAAGTCGAGTCGGTTGAGAAGGCCGAACTCAAATCCCAGATTGGCATCTTTAGAAGTTTCCCATGTAAGTCGTGGATTGCTCAATTGGTCCGGGTATGAGGCGGGCAGGCCATTATACTGTGCATCGAGCTTAAATAGATCATAGGAGCCATAATAGGTATTAGGAACGTTTCCTACTTTCCCATAGGACGCCCGCACACGTAAGTAATTTACAGTTTCAGTTTTAAAGAAAGCTTCCTCATGTACGTTCCAAGCAGCACTAAAAGCGTAGAAACTACCATACTGTCGTTCGCTACCGAAGCGCGAGGATCCGTCGTAGCGATAAGAAGCTTGAAGGTTGTAGCGGTCATCATAGCTATATGTTGCATTAATGATTCCGGATTGGGCCGAGTAGTCGTTTTTAGTTCCGCTGTAAGACCCAATGCTGGCAGCATTATCTAAAATTTCTGAGCCGGCAACGATACCATTTCCCGTTGCGGACTGGTCTTTATATTGATAATCCATGTATTCATAGGCAATAAAGCCACCAAAAGTATGCAAGCCAAAACTTTGATTGTATTTAAGCATTTGGTTCGTAAAGCGCACGATTCGCCGCGCAGAATTGTTGGTAATTCGACCTTCAGTGGATTGACCGGCTATGGATTTAGGATCCACATAAGACATACCGGTTGAGTTATAGTAAGCTACATTGTTCGTGGAAACATAGGAGAAATGATCTGAAAACTTATAATCAAAATCACCATTGAATTGGAAATCAAAGATGTCGGACTTTCCATAGTTATATTGCAAGTCATATAAGTAATTGCTCAGATCCCTTCCATACCATAGGGACGCCTCCTGTGCATTAACCAGTTTGCCGGAATAATCATAAGGATTGTCCCAAGGCATATTTAAGTACATTTGGTATAAATCATGCTGTCGGTCGTCGCTAGAAGTAAAGGTAGCGTTGATTTTCGGACGAATCGTTAATTTGTCGCTAATTTCATAATCCAAGTTCAGACGCCCGGCCCAACGCTCAAATTTATACCCTTTTACAGACCCTTCTTCAGCATAGTAATTTCCACCGGCATATAAGGTTGCCTTGTCTGACTTTCCTAAATACGTTATACTTAAATCATTAAGCTGACCAGCCTGCGAACCGTTTTTTACCCAATCATAGTCGGTGTTCAAGACATCGTCTGTAATGCCTGTATCTTCATTGAAAAGTTGAAACTGATCATACAATTGCCGACTATTCATCAGTTTGAATTTTCCTTGATTGAGATAGGTTAACCCGGTTTTCAAATTCGCTGTTAATTGTGAGGTACCGACTTCCTTAGCTCGTTTGGTGGTGACAACAATAACACCATTGCTACCGCGCGAACCGTATTGAGTTGTAGCAGCAGCATCTTTCAATACAGACATCGTTTCAATATCATTTGGATTGAGGTTAGGTGTGCCGTGGATAATAACCCCGTCGACAACCCAAAGCGGATCGACGCTGGATAGTATCGAACTTCTTCCGCGGATACGGATATTGGGATTATCACCGGGTCGCCCTGTGGCTGCAACAACATCCACGCCGGCAACTTTACCTTGGAGGAGGTTACTTACGCTGGGAGAGGACGCATCCTTCAGTTTTTCGGGAGCCACTGTTGCTACTGCGGCAGTGATGTTCCCTTTTTTCTGTGTAGAGTAACCGGTGACAACAATTTCATCTAATTGAGCCATGTCCTCCTGCATCGTTACGTTCATTGATCGGTCAACGACTACCTCTTTGGTTAGGTAACCGATGAAGGAAAAGCGTAAGGAGGCCTTGCCGGAGCTAACAGTTAGGCTAAATTGTCCGACTTCATTACTCTGCGTAGAAATTTTTTCATTGCCCACTTCCGAAATGGTGACACCCGGCAGGGGGATGCCTTGCTGATCTTGCACTGTTCCTACGACTTTCATTGTCTGTGCCCTAGAAGCATGAACTAGAAATACAAGGAATGTGCAGAATAAAATAAATTTACTCTTCATGGTTTTTAGTTTAGTTTTGATAAATCGGCCGCCGCAGGGGCATCTGTTATCGTAGTCCTTCTCTATTAATTAGTTGATCAAACTATACACCACTCAGAATACAACCGATAATGAGCGTATAGGCTAACAATGATAATCGTAAAAAAATAGCATTCAAAGCGACCGGAAAACACAATCGATTGCGTAAAAAAGCACAATCGATTGCGTAATTTGATGTTTCTCTAAAATTTTAGTACAACGTTTGAAATGCAGTTTTATCGCGGTTTTTGAACGAAATCTAAAACTTGTTTCGCCCTGTTGTGCAACATCTTGCTCTTGACGTCTCTAATTTTATCCCATCCATTGCAACGGATTATTGATAACCAATTGGGTTTAACCACCCCATAAAAACAAGGAGACCAAATTATGATGAAAACTTTTCCACAAAGGATTCTACATGTACTTTTTTACCATTTTAAATCGATAAGCCTGTTATTGGCTTGGCTTTTATTCTCTGTGGTATCCGCTGAAGCCCAACAAGGGATAACCGTAAAGGGTGTGGTCATCTCACAGACAGATCAGGCTCCCCTGTCTGGCGTAGCCGTCAAAGAAAAGGGAACAACCAATGGAATCAGTACGGACGACAAAGGGCAATTTGTGCTATCAAATGTTAAGCCCAATGCAACACTTACCTTTTCTTTTGTAGGCTACGTAACGCAAGAGCGGGTAGCACAGGCTCAAGAAGCAATTCGGGTGGAACTCGTAGCTGATATGGCTAATTTAGATGAAGTGGTCGTGGTGGGGTATGGAACTGTGCGTAAAAGAGATTTAACAGGTGCAGTTTCTCAGGTAAACACACAGAAGTTGGAAAACGAAGTGCCTGCGCAGTTGACAGATGTATTAAGAGGGAATGCTGCGGGAGTAAATGTGGGCTTCAGCGCCCGCGCCAAGGGAGGAGGTAGCTTACAAATTCGGGGTAGAACATCGCTAAATGCCGGGACATCACCGCTGATTGTAATGGATGGAGCCATTTATTATGGCGCATGGGAAGATATAAATCCTAACGACATTGAAACTGTGGATGTTTTAAAGGATGCGAGCTCTGCGGCTGTATTCGGAGCAAAATCTGCAACGGGGGTTATCATCGTCACTACTAAAAAAGGTAAAGAGGGAAAGCCGCTCATTAACATAAGCTCAAATGTCGGACTTGCTACGATGGCCGTTAACCAAAAAGTGTTCGATGCGTCTAGTTTCACGACATGGCGTTCTGATTACTTCAGAACGAGTAATCCGAAGGCCGAACCTTACCGATATAACGACCCGCGAACATTGCCCAGCGATATCAGCGTTGAAGAGTGGATGGGGTATGACGGAGCCAGTGGTGATCCTGTTCGCACTTGGTTGCGGCGCCTTAACATGCAGCCTGTCGAAATTGATAATTATATAGCGGGTAAAAGTGTAGATTGGTATGATCTCGCTTTTCAGAATGGACTACGCCAAGATCACAATATTAGTTTTTCAGGTAAGAATAAAGATATCTCTTATTATGTTGGAGCAGGATATTTAAATAATGAGGGGATCATTGTGAACGATCAGTATAAGACGATACGAACACGAGTCAATATTGAAGCGAATGTAACCAAGTTTCTGACGGTTGGTATGAATACGCAGTTTACTACTAAGAATGAAAGTGCAATCCCATACAATTGGGGCGCCATTACAAGCTTATCACCTTGGGGTAGCCGTTATGATGAGAACGGTAATCTGATGTGGCGGCCAAACAATGAAGCAAGCGGAGGTGTCAACTTGGGTTACGATGCTTTCTTTACCGACCGTTTATACCGAACAAATAGTTTGAATAGCACTATTTTTGGTCGTGTTAAACTCCCTTTTGGCATTACTTATCAATTGAATTTTACACCTCGTTTGGAGTTATTGGACCAATATAATGCACAAAGTGCAAAGCACGAAGAATGGGCGGGGTTTGGTGGTAGGGCGTCCAGAAGGCAACGGGAGACTTATTATTGGCAGGTGGATAATTTGTTAAAATGGGACCGAACTTTTAACGACATACACCGCTTCGATGTGACATTCTTAGTCAATGCGGAAAAGTTCCAACGCTGGGATAATACCATGACCAACGAAAATTTCGATCCTACGGATGAATTGGGATATCATGGTATTGGATCGGGAATAAAACCGATCATCAGTAGTAACGACCAATATAGTACCGGTGATGCCTTGATGGCCCGCTTGGTATATTCGTTGAAAGACAAATATATGTTCACCGGTACCTTTCGGCGCGATGGTTATTCTGCTTTCGGACAGCGCAATCCACGGGCCAATTTCGGCTCAGTGGCCGTAGGTTGGGTGTTCTCGGAGGAGGCGTTTTTTAAAAGTAAGTGGTTTAATTACGGGAAATTACGCTTCTCATGGGGTAGTAATGGTAATCGTGATCTGGGAGAAGACGGCTTATATAATGCGATCGCTGATTTAACCACTGGAAAGTACTTATATGTTTTGCCTGATGGAACAGTTATTCAGGCAAGTCAGCTTTGGGTGAATAGGATGCAAAATAAAAATTTGCGATGGGAACGGAATACGTCCTATAACGTGGGGCTTGATTTTGCTTTGTTTAATAATGTATTGGACGGTACGATTGAAGCTTATCAAATGAATTCAACGGATTTATTGGTTAGAAGAACCTTGCCTAATGTTTCCGGTTTCGACTGGGTGATGGATAATCTAGGAGAAGTGCAGAATCGTGGTTTCGAAATTACCCTCAACTCGAATAATATGCAGAGAGACAACTTTACATGGCGTACTACATTCAATTTCCAATTAAATAGAAATAAAATTTTACACATCTATCGCAACTTCGATAGCAATGGTAAGGAGGTAGATGATATCGCCAATAAATGGTTTATTGGGCATGCTATTGATGCCATTTGGGATTGGAAAGCGCTTGGGGTTTACCAGCTAGGACAAGAGGAGCTTGCAGCGAGGTATTCTTTGGTACCCGGAGACTACCGCCTAGAAGATGTGGATGACGATGGACGATTTACGAATGCAGATCGACAGTTTTTGGGGTATACCGAACCCCGATTTAGATGGTCACTTCGAAATGAATTTCAGATTTATAAGAATTTCTCTTTCTCCTTCATGATGTATTCGCTGTGGGGGCACAAAACTTCTTTTAATTGGTTGAAGAATAGAAATGGCTTTCCAGATCGGATGAACTCCTATGATTATCCTTACTGGACGCCTGAAAATCAATCAACGGAATGGGCCCGTATCGGTTCTAACGAAGGCAGCGCAACGGGTTTCAATGTCTATCGCGATCGGTCTTTCATCCGCTTGGATAATGTGTCGCTAGCCTATAACGTGCCCAGTGCCTGGACTGAGAAATACAAGATACGAAACTTAAGGCTTTATCTAAATGTGCGTAATGCTGCTCTATATACCAAAGAATGGCAATTCTGGGATCCGGAGTGGGATCCAAACGATGGTGCAGGGCCAACTCCACGTACCTTCACTTTTGGACTCGATGTAACGTTATAAAATTGCCTTTGATCAATCAAGAGATTAGAAGAGTTGGAGATTTAACAAAACTAGATGAAATGAAAAATCGTATTAAACCTTTATATATTGTTGTTAGCCTATTTGCCTGCATGCTACCGCAAGCATGTAAGAAAGAGTTTTTAGAGCCTAGGCCACTGTCATTCTTTACACCGGAAGAAACCTTTAAATCAGCGCAAGGTTTGTGGGCAACCTTAGTTTCTTGCGAGCGAAATATGCGTATTGAGTTTTTTGGCGATGCGCCTCCAATCGTTACCGAAGGTATCTTTTCGGAAATAGCAGTAGAGGGTACAACCGATAAGCCGGGCCCGGCGCAAAATCTCGATTTGGCTATTACGCCGGATGCTGAGTTGAACCATACCGACTATAATAAAATCGGTTGGTACTGGAATGAAGGATATCGTGGTATTCGCTATGCCAATACGGCCATTGTGAATATTGATAAACCGACGGACTACGCCTCGGAAGCGGAACGCAACCATCTCTTAGGGGCTGCTTATTTTCATCGAGCCGCTCGATATTATCGATTAACGCAACAATTTGGGGATGTTCCTTTGATTCTTAATGTATTGGATGAACCTAAATTGGATTTCTACAGTACCAAACGAGAAGTCATTCTTCACAAAATGAAGCAAGATCTTGAATTTGCACAAGAATGGGTGCCTGATGACGTGAACAAAGGACAAGTTACCAAGGGAGCGGTGAGTCATTTATTAACGAAAGTAAACTTGGCTTTAGGCTTATTTGATGATGCCATTGCTTCAGCCAGTCGCGTTATTGATGGCGGTCGGTATCGGCTTATGACCGATCGCTTCGGTACCGACGCCGGTGATCCTACCAAAAATGTGATATGGGATTTACATCGACCTGAGAATAAATCGTTAGCTTCTAATACCGAAGCGCTTATGCTTGTTATTGACCGTCTGAATATCGACGGAAATTTTGATGGGGGTAGTCAAACCATGCGAAACACGGTTCCTTTTTGGGCCAATTCAGGAATTGTTACGCCAAGTGGCCGTGGTGGTACTTCGGATACAAAGGGGATCGAAATTGACCAGGTAACAGCCTATGGAAGAGGAATCGGCCGTTTACGTCCAACTTATTATAGTCAAAAGGGGCTTTGGACAGACGCGAACGATCTTCGACATGCACCCGGTAATTGGATGGATATGGAAGACCTCGTTTACAATCACCCCAATTTGAAACGAGATAATGACCCTTATTATGGGAAGCATCTTCAGCTGCGTAACGAAGCCGGGAAGTTATTGTCGAGCGACACGATTCGCCAATGGTTTGGATGGCCCCATTACAAACTGTACATAGAAGATCCGAATCGCGTACAACCTGCCGGCGGAAATACGGATTGGTATGTCTTTCGGTTAGCAGAGACTTATCTGCTACGTGCGGAAGCCTATTTTTGGAAAGGTGATTTGGCAAGTGCCGCTAACGATATTAACAAAGTACGTATACGGGCGCAAGCCGCTCCCATTTCGGTAGCAGACGTCAATATAGGAACCATCTTGGACGAACGTGCACGCGAATTGTATTATGAAGAACCGCGGAAGACAGAATTGACACGCATTGCTTATATCTTTGCGATGACCGGAAAAGTGGCAGAGAATGGGAAGTCATATACCTTGCAGGCTTTTTCAACAGACAATTACTTTTATGATCGTATTTTGGCCAAGAGCGATTTTTATAATAAGGGCGTAACTACCAATTTGGGGATTACTTATAAAATTAGTCCGTATCACGTATTATGGCCTATTCCGATTAGCGCTATTAACGCCAATCCAATGGGGCATATCAATCAAAATCAAGGTTATGCGGGCTCGGAAAGCAATATTCCACCTTTGGAGGAAATCCCGGCTGAAGGAAATAATTAGTGGATGTCATATAGTTGATTTTATGAAGAAAGACCTATATTTAAAGAGAAAACTAACCAAGCAGTGATGAAAAATTATCTTTTATTGACGTATTTATTATGCTGTTTTACTTACGGTTTCGCACAGCAGGCCGTTAGGAAAGATGGTGTGCTGAAGTTAATGGATGCAAAGGGACACTATTTACTGGGCTATCAGTATGAAATCTTAAGCCCTCCCCCCGGAGTTGACGCGGCGTTCAAGCGAGCTGGTTTTATCCATCCTCTTAATACTTTGTCCGGAAAAACATTGACACGCATTCAGCCATCCGATCATTACCATCATTTTGGATTATGGAATCCTTGGACACGAATTGCTTATAAAGGCAAGGTGTACGATTTATGGAATATTGGAGATAAACAGGGGACCATCAGATCTCAAGGGGTGGAGGAAATAAAAAGTAAAGGGAAGACGATTGGGTTCAAAGCCAAACACGCGCATATTATATTCCCACAGTCAGAAAAAGAAGTGCAGATTTTGGACGAAAGCTGGGAGGCGCACATTTCACCTATTGATGATAAAAGGTATAGCTGCGATTTGACGTCAACACTCCAAGTCGTTGGACAAGACACCGTCGTGTTAAAGGCATATCGTTATGCTGGCCTTGGCTTTCGCGCAAGTGAGCAGTGGACTAATAAGAACAGTAAAATCATTACTTCAGAGGGAAACGACCGTAAAACAGCCGATGGCTCTTTAGCACGTTGGGTAATCGCTGAAGGAGATCTTGATGGATCATCTGCAGGGCTCCTTTTCTTGTCTTCTCCTGAGAATTATAATCATCCGGAGCCCATTCGTGTATGGCCGGAACAAGAGAATAAAGGGAGAGGGGATGTGTTTGTAAATTTTTCACCAACTAAAAATAAAGATTGGGTGCTAGTTCCCGGGAAGAAATACATACTCCGTTATCGAATGATTGTATTTGATGGTGAAATGGAACCGACAGAAGCGGAGAAATTTTGGAAAAAATTTACGGGGCAGTAGAAAATAGTTAATTGGAGTTAGTAGGGAGTAGGGAATAGTTAATGAGCCGATGAGTTAATTAGCCGATGAGCCAATGTGATAATGAGAGGCTAGCGCGACTGAAAGCTCGTTAATTATTCGTAAGTGTTTGCTTTTTCGGTACTCATGGGGCTCCCTACGGTCGGTTAGCCGATGAGTTAATGAGCAGATGTGATAATGAGCCAATTAGCTGGTTTAGGTTGATCGTTAAGTCGTGCTTAAAGCTTATTGCTTATAGCCTACAGCTTTAAAAGCTGAAGCTACTTAGAGTTCTTTAAAATAATGGAGTTTACAAGGGAGTGAGATAAGCTTTGGCTTGCGGGACTGATGCGGATTTTTGATCATATCAAGAAGTAGCGAACCTGCTTTGACGCCAATCTGGAAAGGTTGTTCTTTTAAGGAGGCAAGCGGTGGTCTTTCGAAATGGCTAAAAAGAGGCAATGCACCATAGCCGATCAGTTCTGTTATAAGATATCGATTGGGGAATTCTGTACGTAGGCAGGTCATAATATCGAGCATCAGGTAGTCTTTAAACAATAGCATCGCTGTTGGTGGATCCGTTAGTCGCATAAGCTTTCGTAAGACCTTATAGTTATCGGTTGTTGTTAGATCGCTTTCGCATATCAATTCTTGATCAGGAGATAGACCATTTTTAAGTAATCCGTCACGATAGCCGAGGTATCGATCCCGACTGGTTGTCCAATGTGATGGTCCGTTAATAATGGCAATACGCTGATGGCCTCTCGATACAAAAAGGTCTACGGCGTCTTTAGCGGCGTGGTATACATCGCTACTTACACAGCTATAGGTTTCATTGACAGGTTTTCGTGCAAAAAACATGACGGGTATCCCCGCACGTTCCAGTTTTCGCAAATGATCGAGGTTGCTTGTCTCTTTCGACATGGCAATTAACAATCCATCAATGCGGTTGCCCTGCATCACTGACACGAGTTCTTTTTCGCGCTGGAGGCTTTCCTGATTTTGGCCTATCAGTACAGTGTAGTGCGCTTTGGATGCAACTTCCTCAAAGCCATTTACGGCATGTATGTAGAAATGATCGAGCAATGTGGGAACGATAATGCCCAAAGTAAATGTTTTTTGCTGCTTAAATTGAATGGCTGTAATGTTTGGCGTATAATCAAGCTGCTTTGCCATGGCCAACACACGCTCTTTGGTAATGGCTCCTATATTTGGATGATTATGCAGGGCCTTTGATACCGTCGATATGGATACCTTAAGTGCTTTAGCGATATCTTTAATCGTAGCAGGTTTATTAGGCATGACTAGAAATTTAAAGTTGACGCAAAGAAATATATATGTTTTGGAAACGCTTAATTTCGGTAATCTCTTTTTTACGACATCGTTATCGTTAATTTTTAATGACATCCGTGGTGTAAAACCGTTCGGCTATACTTAATATTGTGGATCATGGAGGATGTTCATGGCTATCTTCGTCTAGCCTCGTGTTAAGCCAAACATAGACTATCAAAAATGAAACCAATGTAAATTGTACTATATTTATGAAAAGGCTAATAAGTATTCATTTGTTCCTCTTCTTGTGTTTACCAACATTCTTGAAAGCGATGCAGACCATCGTTTGGAAGGATGTAAAAGTGCTGGTTTATACCAAAAACGGTAAGGGCTTTGTTCACGACAATATCGAAAACTCCAAAAAAGCCCTACAGGAGATAGCAGCCTCTACAGGCTTCAAGGTTGATTTTAGCGAGAATCCGGCAGATTTTACGGATGAGAGATTAAAACAGTATGATGTATTAATCTTCTCTAACACAAATAATGACGTTTTCGATAACGACAAGCAACGGCTTGCCTTGATGCGCTACATTCAGGCGGGTGGTGCTTTTGTCGGCATTCATTCTGCATCTGGAACCGAGCGTAACTGGCCCTGGTTTAAACGCTTGCTAGGTGGGACTTTCGACTGGCACGAACCCGGACAAGCCTTTGATGTACTGCTTATCCAGCAGGATCACCCTTCTGTATCGCATTTGCCTGTTAGATGGAAGCGAGCAAAAGATGAATGTTATTATTTAAAGGAAATGGAGGTGAATCTGCAAGTGATTGCGGTTAATGACCTCAACACAATAGATAAAGTGCGCGAACGAAGACCTATCACCTTCGGTAATAAGTTTCCATCCGTTTGGTGTCATGAATTTGACGGTGGACGGGCTTGGTATACGTCATTAGGACATCAGAAGGAAGATTATGATGATGCTGCCTTTCGGAAGCATATTTTGGGAGGCATCCAATGGGCTATAGGCGAACAAAGGGAGCGAGACTACAGTAAAGCTAAGGCTCAACGTGTTGAAAGAGCGATTAACCAGCTTGCTAAGTGATGGAAAGATGAAAAAGCCAATCGAATTATAGAACTAAATATGATAAGATATGAACAAAAACCAATTAAACCGTCGTTCATTCATTAAAAAATCGGCGAAAGGTTCTGCTGTATTACTTGCAGCAACGGCGTTTCCAACAATTGTACCAGCTTCTGTTTTTGGAAAAAATGCGCCTAGTAATCGCATTCATATAGGCCAAATAGGCTTTGGTAGAATAGGTATGACGCATGATCTGCCGGAAGTAATGAAACATGATTATGTACATGTAGTGGCTGTTGCTGATTTTGATAGCAATCGACTGAAGCAAGGTAAAGCCTGGATAGAAAAGAAGCATACGGACAAATTTGGAAAATCTATTGATGTAAAGACCTATGATGATTACAAAGACTTAATTGCTGCAAAGGATATAGATGCTGTTGTCATTAGTACTCCCGATCACTGGCATGCACAACCGGCTATGGAAGCCGCGCTGGCAGGTAAACATATTTATTTACAGAAGCCAACGGCTTTAACCATTGCCGAAGGTAGAACCATGGCCGATGCGGTGAAAAAATCAGGGGTAGTCTTTCAACTTGGAACGCAACAACGGTCCATGAACCCTTGGCCTCAATTTAAACGGACCTGCGAATTAGTTAGAAATGGCCGTATCGGTGAACTTAAGCGAATCCAAATCGGATTGCCCATCGATCCTGCCGGAGGCAACACAGCGCAAATGCCGGTTCCCCCAAATTTAGATTATGACAAGTGGTTGGGATCGACTCCTTATGTATATTATACCAAAGATCGCGTCCATTCTCAAACGGAAATTGACGGCGAACGGCCGGGCTGGTTGCGCTGCGAGCAGTTCTGTGCCGGCATGATTACCGGTTGGGGCGTTCATCACTTCGATATAGCACATTGGGGCATGGACCAGGAACTCGGAGGTCCACTTGAAGTTGAGGGAAAGGCGGAGTTTCCGACAAGTGGTCTGTGGGACGTACATGGTAAATATGAGATTCATGCGCTTTATCCCAATAAGGTGCAAGTGGAAGTGCGTGATACTTTTCCGAATGGGGTTCGTTTCGAAGGGACGGATGGGTGGATTTTCGTTTCCCGTGGAAACGTTGGTGTTACCGCCACCGATCCTACCGCTTCCGCCAGCGGTGAAGAAAATAAAGCTTTCTACGCAAGTGACAAAAAAATATTAACTTCGAAAATAGGACCTAATGAGATACATCTTTATGAAAGTCCTGAACAACATACCAATTGGCTCGAATGCATTAAAAATGGTAAAGAGACAATTAGCCCGGTAGAGGTGGCGCAACGTGTTGGCTCGGCTTGTATCGTGGCACACACAGCCATGAAACTGGGCAAGAAGTTAACCTGGGATAATAAAACAGAACGTTTTATTGGTGACGAAAAGGCGAATGCAACCTTCGCTAGACCGCAGCGTTTTCCTTATGGAACTAATTATGTGAAAGGGTGAATAAATTCAGAAGTAAAAATTCAAAATTAAAAATTCAAAAGCCTGCCTCCCGGAGGGATGGTAAAAATGCCGAAGGGCTCATTGATACCTTAAAAAACTAACAAAGCATCAATAACCCCGAAGGGCTCATTGATACCTTAAAAAACTAACAAAGCATCAATAATTCAAAAGCAAAAAGCGCGACGCTTTAAAAGGAAAAACAAATACTTGCTAAAATAGGAAATTCAAATGTTTAAAAACAAATTTATGAAGGCTGCGGGACTGCTGCTACTGGGTGGAGCAATGGTTGCCTGTAATAACCAGTCGAGTAAAGAAAAACAAGAGAGCGATGCGAATGCCATCCGCTTAATTACACTGGATCCCGGACATTTCCATGCCGCCCTGGTGCAAAAGTCTATGTATCCGAATGTTGACAGTGTGGTGCATGTATACGCACCGGAAGATGGTAAAGATCTAAAAGCGCACTTAGCTCTAATTGAGAGTTATAATACGCGAATGGAAGATCCAACTCATTGGAAAGAGGAAGTTTATACCGGTACGGACTATCTTCAAAAAATGATAGCAGATAAAAAAGGTAATGTAGTAGTGCTCGCCGGAAATAACCAAAAGAAAATAGATTACATTACCCAATCTATTGACGCCGGATTGAACGTGCTGGCCGATAAACCGATGGCCATCGATGTAGCAGGTTTTGAGAAACTGGAAAAAGCTTTTGCCTCAGCTAAAGAGAAGAAGGTCTTGCTTTATGATATTATGACCGAACGCTTTGAGATTACAGCTACCCTGCAAAAAGAGTTCTCTCAAATTTCAGCGCTATTTGGCGAATTGCAAAGGGGTACGCTTGACGAACCGGCCATAACCAAAGAAAGTGTGCATCATTTTTTCAAGAATGTATCGGGTAAGCCCCTCATCCGCCCTACATGGTTCTTTGATGTGAATCAACAGGGAGAGGGTATTGTGGACGTGACTACGCATTTGGTCGATTTAGTTCAATGGGAAGGATTTCCGGAACAGGTAATTGATTATAAAAAAGATATTAAGCTGTTAAATGCTAAACGTTGGCCAACCTGGTTAGGTGCCGCACAATTCAAGAAAGCAACGCAAGAAGAGTTTCCCGATATGCTGAAAGGTAACATGAATGAGAAAGGCGAGTTGGGGGTTTTTGCTAACGGCGAAATTAACTATACGATTAAGAATGTGCATGCAAAAGTGGTGGTGAAATGGAATTTTGAAGCTCCTGAAGGTACCGGCGATACCCACTATTCTATTATGCGTGGATCAAAAGCGAACTTGATCATTAAGCAAGGTAAGGAAGAAAATTATAAGCCCGTTCTCTATCTGGAAGCAGTAGGGGAAGAGCAAGCGGACTTCGAGAAAATTGTACAGGAAGCGGTTGCGCAAATTGCTAAGCAATACACCGGTGTAGCTGCTGAAAAATTGAAAGCAGGTTATTATAAGATTAATATACCGGAAGTGTTAAAGACTAATCACGAGGAGCATTTTGGGCAAGTGACCAGTAACTACCTAAGTTATTTGAAAGAAGGTAAACTGCCCGACTGGGAAGTGCCTAATATGATCGCCAAATATTATGTAACCACAAAGGCCTTGGAATTGGCCAAGAAGAAATAAATCTAGATAATGAACCCGAGAAGAAATTTTTTAAAGAAAAGTATAATAGGAGCAGTAAGTGCAACACTTGTAGACGGCGTATATAATAGTGTCGAAGCTAAACCACTTGGAGGAGCGCATGCGAAAGACGAACCTTTCAAACTTGGAATTGCAGGTTATAGTTTCGTTAATTTTAACTTAGATCAATCGCTGGAGATGATGAAGAAAGTAGATGTACACTATTTGTGCATCAAGGATTTTCATTTACCATATAATAGTACAGCCGAGCAAATAGCGACTTTTCATGCGAAACTGAAAAGCTTTGATGTTACCGGTTACGCGGTAGGACCTATTTATATGAAAACCAGAGAAGAGATTGATAAAGGTTTTGATTATGCTAAACGGGTTGGTGTAAACTTAATTATCGGTATCCCTAATCATGAAGATCTGGCGTATGTCGCCGAAAAAACAAAGGAATATGACATTCGCTATGCCATTCACAATCATGGACCGGAAGATAAGCTTTACCCAAATGCATCGGTAATTTATGATTTGATAAAGAATTTGGATCCACGATTGGGCATCTGCTTTGATATGGGACACAACAAACGGGACGGTCGCGATTCGGTAGCGGACCTGCAAAAATACAGCAAGCGCATTTTTGATATGCATTTAAAAAATGTCACCGCAGCAACAAAGGACGGTAAAACCTGCGAGCTGGGGCGTGGGGTGATTGATATCCCCGCTTATGTGAAAATGTTACGAAAAGTAAACTACACAGGCTCTTGTAGCTTGGAGTATGAAAAAGATATGAAAGATCCATTAGCTGGTATAGCCGAATCCGTTGGTTATTTCCGGGGTGCCTGTGATGGAACACGTTAAGGTGAGCTCGTAGTTAAGTAGGAGAGTCGTTAAGTAGTTAAGTAGTTGAGTCGTTAAGTAGGGTTTTATTAGTGTTGAATTATGAATGATGAGCGATGAATGGCTTTAATTAGTTTGTAGTTAAGTAGGAGAGTAGTTAAGTAGTAGCAGCAGCACAAGCCTATAGCCGACCGCTTACAGCTTACTGCCTACAGCAAAACTAAGCTTTCTCCAAAAAAGCCTTTTGATAAGCCAAAGGGCTTTTTTCTGTTATCTGTTTAAAGTATTTGTGAAAACTTGCGAAGTTGTTGAATCCACTTTCGTAACATAATTGTTTGACACTCATTTTATTCTCAATCAGTAATTTACAGGCATGGCCAACGCGGATTTCCAAGAGAAAGCGAGAATAGGTTTTACCTGTTTTTGCTTTAAAATACCTACAAAAAGAGTTAGAACTAATGCCGGCGATAGCTGATATATCTTCTAAGCTAATCTTTTGACGAAAGTTAGCTAAGGTGTAGTCAAATATGCTGTTGATTCTTTTTTTCTCTTCATCTTGCAAGTTTGGATGAAAGCCAATGGATGAAATCAACCGATAAGAGGAATCGGAAGCAATTGCATGTAGGGCCTCCATTAATAAAATAATCCGTCGGGTTCCTTCCGAATGAAGCATTTGTTCTAACAAGGTACTTACTTTCTGTTTAGCTTGCCCTGTTACCTGAATGCCCCTTCGTGCCTTTTCGAGCAACTGCTTAATGGCTATGTTTTCGGGAAGTTCCAAAAAGTCGCGACCCCAGAAGTGTTCATTGAAATGAGCGACTCGAACATCGGCCCGATCCTCATTTTGCTCATCAAAATAGTGATCGTCAAATCGCCAATAGTGGGGTAGCTGAGATCCAACCAAAACGATATCCCCTGAATGAAAGTGATTGATTTGATCTCCAATAAACTGTGTTCCTTTTCCTCGGTAAAAATGAATGAGTTCTACCTCCGCATGATAATGCCATCTATTATTAATATAGGGAACAAAGTCCTGGCGGACGCTGAAAGATTGCGTAGGTGCCGTACTTAGCTTGAGTAATTGAGGTTTCATTATTTTACATATTAGGTGATTAACGTCAACTGCTTAATGCGAAACAATATCCAATCTATTCAGTTGTATGGTCAGCTAATCAGGCAAATATAAAACAAATATGCTAAAATAGCTTAATGATTGGCTAAAATGAGCAAGGGATTTAAAAAGTGAAATTCCTTAATTTGTAGTTGGCTTTACCAATAAGGATAAATTATTTTGATTAAAACTGAACCTAATATTATTTTATGTCGAAAAAAGGTGTGCTGATACCCATCATTTTAGTTACTTCATTGTTCTTTCTATGGGCCCTGCTTCATAACTTAAATCCCATATTAATTCCACACTTGAGAAAGGCCTTTGCCTTAGACGATCTACAGTCTTCATTGATCGACACATCTGCTTACATAAGCTATTTCGTAGTAGCTATTCCGGCGGGTTTATATATGCAACGGTTCGGTTATAAAAAGGGAGTTTTACTTGGATTGATTCTTTACGCGATAGGAGCACTCCTGGTTATTCCTGCGGCCTCTGAAAGGAACTATATCTTTTTTCTGTCGGCTATTTTCGTCATTGCAGCAGGGGCAACCTTTCTGGAAACGGTGGCTAACCCGTATATAGCCGTACTAGGTGATAAGGAAACCGCCACACAACGGCTAAATTTTGCTCAATCGTTTAATGGTTTGGGCGCCGTGGTAGCACCTATTTTAGGTGGTAGATTCATTCTTTCAGGGATCGAACATAGTCCCGAAAAATTAGCCGCTATGAGCCCCGAGTCGTTGAATTCGTATTTACAGTCGGAAGCCGATACGGTGAAAGTACCCTATCTTGTTATCGCCGGTATTGTAGTCGCCCTTTTACTCTTATTCGTTGTCACCAAGCTTCCGGAAAGTCAAGAGGAGGAATCGGATGGTACGCACACTGTTGGGACGAATTTTTCATTGAAGATATTTAAGCATAAGCATTTTTTATGGGCAGTTGTCAGCCAATTTTTCTACGTGGGTGCACAAGTGGGCGTCGGTAGTTTTTTTATACGCTATGCTAATCATGTGACCGATATGGGAGAAAAAAATGCGGCCTATTTGTTTGGATCAGTAGCGATGGTTGGTTTCATGTTAGGTCGCTTCAGCGGCACTTTCTTAATGCGTTATATTAAACCGGCTAGTTTATTGGCGGCTTATGGTTTGTTATGCACTTTGCTATTGTTGGTGGCCGTGTTTAGTTCAGGCACCGTGGCTTTGTATGCACTTGTTGCCGTTCCTTTTTTTATGTCCATTATGTATCCAACCATCTTTTCACTCGGTATACAAAATCTTACAAGTGAAGAAACAAAGATTGCTTCTTCCTTTTTGGTGATGTCAATCATTGGTGGGGCTGTTGTTCCTTTGTTGATGGGGCTCGTCTCCGTTGCGGCAAACAGTATACAAATTGCTTATCTGGTTCCGTTAATATGTTTTTTGGTTGTCTTTTACTATGGATGGAAAGGGTATAGGATCTAGGTAGTTCAATAGCAGTTAAATGGTTGAGTAGGGAAGTAGTTAAATAGTGATGAGTGATGAGTGAGGAATGATGAGCGTTGAATGAGTGAATGGGCCTTTTTACCATCCCTCCGGGAGGCAGGCTTTTGAATTTTTACTTTTGAATTTTGACTTTGCAAAATGAAAACATACGCATTGGCACTTGATCTCAAAGAAGATGATCATCTAATAAAAGAATATGAGCAGCATCATCGGGCTATTTGGCCTGAGATCAGGGAGTCGATTTTAACAGCGGGAGTCATCGATATGCGCATATACCGATTGGCTAACCGTTTGTTTATGATCATGGAGGTTACGGATGATTTTAGCTTTGATAAAAAAGCGGAGATGGACGCAAACAATCCGAAAGTACAGGAATGGGAAGCTTTAATGTGGAAATACCAACAACCGTTGCCACAAGCAAAAGAAGGTGAAAAGTGGTTGTTGATGGAGGAAATTTTTAAATTATAAGGCTTTATGCTATAGGCATATTGGCAAAAATAAATCGAAACAAAAAGCTGATCGCCCAAGGCTGACAGCTGATCACTGGAAATGACAACAATACGAAAATATTTGCAAATACATCCATCGGATAATGTACTGGTGGCGTTGCAGGACCTGCCTGCCGGTGAATCAATTCACTTTAATGGTGATAGTTTCGTGCTACCTGGCGCGGTAGCTGCAAAGCATAAATTCACGATAGAGGAGATGGCACCGGAGCAGGAAATACATATGTACGGCGTTCTGGTAGGAAAAACGAATAGAGCAATCGGCAAAGGAGAGGCAATTACCACCGAAAACATTTATCACGCAGCAAACGATTTTAAACTAGGGAAACGAAAACTAGACTGGCATAAACCGGATGTTTCCCGCTTTTCAAACCGTAGCTTTCTTGGCTATCATCGTAGCAACGGAACAGTTGGAACAGGAAATTATTGGTTGGTTATCCCCTTAGTTTTCTGTGAAAATCGGAACGTATTGGTAATGAAGGAAGCTTTTGAGGAAAAGCTTGGCTTTAAAAAAGCCAAAAGTTATGAACCGGAAGTAGAGCAATTGATCTCGCTCTATAAGACCGGTGCCTCCATCGAGCAGTTATTGTCGGTGGATCTGCGGGATGTAAAGGAATCGCACCGGCATCACAAGCTTTTTCCGAATGTAGATGGCATTAAATTTTTAAATCATGATATGGGTTGTGGTGGAACGCGCATGGATTCAGATGCTTTGTGCGGTCTGCTAGCAGGTTATATAACGCATCCTAATGTAGCAGGTGCCACCGTCCTAAGCTTAGGCTGCCAACATGCGCAGGCGAGTATTTTGAGAGCCGAGATTGCAAAACGTGATCCACATTTTGATAGACCCTTATATGTTTTTGAGCAACAGAAAATCGGATCTGAAAGTGTGCTGCTTCAGGAGGCCTTGAAGCATACTTTCACGGGTCTGATTCAAGCTAATCAACAAGAAAGAAGGCCGGCAGGTTTAGATAAGCTGTGTATCGGTTTAGAGTGCGGTGGATCCGACGGGTTTTCCGGTATTTCAGCGAATCCTGCGCTTGGTTATCTATCCGATATGCTGGTAACCTTAGGCGGATCTGTTATACTTTCCGAATTTCCGGAGCTTTGCGGAGTAGAGCAGGAGCTTAGCGATCGCTGTAAAGACGAGGAAACAGCCCTTCGGTTCATGGAATTGATGAAAACTTACAATGCGAAGGCAGAGCAAGATGGCAGTGGTTTTTATGCCAATCCTTCACCTGGAAATATTCGTGATGGTCTGATAACCGATGCGATTAAATCCGCAGGCGCAGCAAAAAAAGGAGGAACTTCGCCGGTGCAAGCGGTGATCGATTATCCGGAATTAGCCAACACACCTGGATTGAACCTTTTGTGTACGCCGGGAAACGACGTAGAGAGTACCACGGCCGAGGTGGCAGCAGGGGCGAATGTTGTACTGTTCACGACGGGTTTAGGTACACCTACGGGCAATCCAATTGCGCCCGTCGTTAAGTTGTCGACCAATACAAAGACCTTCGAAAAGATGCCAGACATTATCGATATTAACTGCGGCACGATCATCGAAGGTACAGAAACCATCGAGCAGGCTGCCGAACGAATTTTGGATTTTGTAATAGAGGTGGCCAGTGGGAAACAAGTGCCTAAAGCGGTGAAATTAGGGCAAGACGATTTTATCCCTTGGAGACGGGGGGTGTCTTTATAAGGTGTAAGGTGAGAGGTATAAAGGGGCTGAAAGCTGAATGCTGAAGGCCGATAGCTAAAAATAAAATATGATGTTTGATTTAACTGGAAAAAAAGCGATTATTACAGGAGGGGGAAGTGGTATCGGAAGAGCAATCAGCTTGTTGTTTGGAAAGCAGGGGGCTGAAGTGCATATATTAGAACTTAATGAGTCAGCGGCTTCGGCTGTTAGAGACGAGATTAAGGAAGCCGGTGGGAAGGCTTTCTCTCACGCTGTGAATGTGAGCGATCAAAGCGAAATGCTAGCGGTTGTGCAGGGAATCGGAGCGGTGGATATTTTGGTGAATAATGCCGGTATTGCTCATGTCGGCAATTTAGAAAACTGTAAAGTGGAAGATTTCGAACGTGTTTACAGTGTGAATGTCAAAGGAGCTTATAATGCTTTGTTTAGTGTTATCCCCTTGATGAAAGAGCGAAAAAAGGGTGCCATTCTGAATTTGGCATCAATTGCCTCACAGGTTGGTATTACTGATCGATTTGCCTATTCCATGAGCAAAGGTGCTATTGCTGCGATGACATTGTCGGTTGCTCGTGATTATATTGATTATGGGATACGCTGTAATAGTATTTCGCCGGCAAGAGTACATACACCTTTTGTGGACGGCTTTATTGCTAAAAATTATCCGGGCAAAGAAGAAGAAATGTTTGCTAAATTAGCCGCTAGCCAGCCCATTGGACGGATGGCTAAACCGGAGGAAATAGCCTCGTTAGCACTTTATCTATGTTCTGACGAAGCTGATTTCATTACGGGCAATGACTATCCAATTGATGGAGGCTTTATTAAGTTGAATAATTAACAGCTTTCTGCTTTCAGAAGTCAGCTTTCGGCCAATTGAAAACGAATTAAAGCTGAAGGCCGATGCCTGATAGCTAAAAGCTAAAAGCTAATAATAATATGAAACTAATCCGTTACGGTGAGCCTAGCCGTGAAAAAATAGGTGTACAGATAGAAGAAAAAAATTACGATGTATCCGCTTTCGGCGGTGATTTTAACGAGCAGTTCTTCCAAGAAAATGGATTGGCTCGCTTAGAAGAGTTTATAAAGGCAAATAAGGAAACCTTAGTGGAGGTCCCCGAAGGAACGCGACTGGGCAGCCCGATTGCCAGGCCATCAAAAATTGTCTGTATTGGTTTGAACTATCGCGATCATGCAGAAGAAACCAATGCGAAGATTCCTGCCGAACCCATCATATTTATGAAATCGACCACTTCAATGGTTGGACCAAATGATGCGATCGTTATACCGAAAGGTTCTACTAAAACGGACTGGGAGGTCGAATTTGGTATTGTCATTGGAAAGAAAGCGAGTTACGTAGAAGAGACAGCAGCCATGGATTATGTTGCTGGTTATGTATTACATAATGATGTCTCTGAAAGAGAATATCAATTAGAGCGCGGCGGAACATGGGATAAGGGAAAAGGATGCGATACCTTTGCTCCTATAGGTCCTTTTTTGGCGACCCAAGATGAGATAAGCGATATAAATAATGTCCGTTTATGGCTCAGTGTTAATGGTAAAGTTGTTCAAGATGGCAATACTAAGAATCTAATTTTTAAAGTACCATTCATTGTTTCGTATATTAGCCAGTTTATGACCTTATTGCCTGGAGATGTTATCTCTACAGGAACACCGGCAGGAGTGGGTCTCGGATTTAATCCACCCGTATACTTAAAGCCTGGGGATATAGTGGAGTTGGGAGCTGAAGGTCTAGGCACCTCTAAACAAGTAGTAAAAGCTTATGAAGCGCATTGATTCGCATCAACATTTTTGGAATTATAATGCTGTGAAAGATGCTTGGATAACAGACGACATGGCCGCTATCCAGCATGACTTTTTACCTACGGATTTGGAGGGCCTTTTGCAAGCCAATGAAGTCGATGCTTGCGTAGCTGTACAAGCTGATCAGTCTGAACAGGAGACTAACTTTTTGCTGAATCTGGCAAAACAATTCTCGTTCATTAAAGGCGTAGTGGGCTGGGTCGATTTGAAAACTGCACATATCGAAGAGCGTTTGGCTCATTATAGTCTGTTTCCCAAATTGAAAGGATTCAGGCATATTTTGCAAGGAGAGCCCGACCCTCACTTTATGTTGAGTCCATCCTTTATCCGAGGTGTGGCAGCATTGCACAAATTTGGATTTAGTTATGATATATTGGTTAAACCTAAGCAATTACCTGCTGTCATTAAGTTCCTTACGCATTTCGATAGTGAACAACGCTTTGTAATCGATCACTTAGCTAAGCCTTACATCGCTGCTAAAAAGACAGAACCTTGGGCAACCGAGATGGCCCTATTAGCGCGTCATAACAACTTATATTGCAAGCTGTCGGGCATGGTGACCGAAGCGAATTGGAAGCACTGGAAGATGGATGATTTTTCATTTTATATCAATCATCTCTTGGATACGTTTGGCCCTTCCAGACTTATGTTCGGTTCCGATTGGCCGGTTTGCCTGGTGGCGGCCCAATATGAACAGGTTGTAAGTTTGTTAGATAAGCATCTCGGATCGCTAACATTAGCGGAGCAAGAAGCGATATGGTATAAAAACGCAGAGGAATTTTACAGACTTTAATTAGCTGTCGGCTATCGGATATCAGCCATCAGCTAATTTCGCTGAGCAGAAAGCTGAAAACCGAAAGCTGATAGCTCAAAGCTACAACAAATGGATTTAAAACTTAAAGATAAAATCATCATTGTAACAGGGGGAGCGAAAGGTATTGGCCGAAGTATAGCGGTGACCTTAGCAAAGGAAGGGGCTGTACCGGTTATTATTGGTAGAAAAAAGCCCGACAATGATACCGTTGTGGATGAAATTATTGCGCAGGGTGGACGGGCTTTCGGTGTGGAAGCCGAATTAACCCAAGCAGAGGCCTGTAAGAATGCTGTGGAGCAGACCTTAAGGAAGTTCGGTAGAATTGATGGGCTGGTAAACAATGCCGGACTGAACGATGGAGTCAGTTTAGAGAGTGGAAATTACGAGTTGTTTTTGAAAGGACTTCATAATAGTTTAGTACATTATTATCTTATGGCGCATTATGCGCTACCTTCACTCAAAGAGCATAAAGGGGTGATTCTGAACATTAGCTCAAAAACGGCCGAAACCGGACAGGGAGGAACATCCGCCTATGCAGCTTCCAATGGAGCAAGGAATGCACTGACGCGGGAATGGGCTGTCGAACTATTGCCTTATCATATTCGAGTCAACGCCATCGTCGTAGCAGAATGTGCCACACCTCAATATGATAGCTGGATACAAACCTTAGACAATCCAGAGGAAACGCTTAGACAAATAACAAGCAGAATCCCACTGGAAAATCGAATGACTACGTCTGAAGAAATTGCAGCCATGGCCGTGTTTTTATTATCGCCCCAGTCTTCCCATACAACGGGGCAATTAATCCATGTAGACGGCGGTTATGTGCATCTCGATCGCGCCGTAGGCGCCGGAATTTAAAGATCGCTTTTACTGAAATAGGAAATGAGGAAATTGGTAATTGGGGAGTGGTTAACCGCTCCCTTTACTATTTTATTACTTCTCTGCTATTTATTCTATTTGAGACAAATAGACGAATCATTGATACAATTTGTAGAACAATAAATTTGCTTGCTTAACCGATTAAGCTTAATATTGTATCATTATAAGCCAAATATTTTTCTTCTTACTAATCTCCTTGATACGGTCACAGAAGCAGTTTGCTTAAACGTTTAAAGAGAGACTTGCTAATAAAATTACGATAAACAGAATTAGAAACGGGGATATTTAAAACACATTTGTTTAATCGATTAAGCTAATGAAAAACTTATGAAACAATCATTCAATTCAGGTTAAGCTCCTATCGAAAGTTTGAGCTTGCGCCCGATAGGAGCGAATAACGAACCAATTAGAAAACTTAACTCATTATGCTAATGAATTTTTTACAACGACTCGCAGCATGGCGCTGTAGAGGAGAGACTCTTTTGCCTATACCTTTTATACGAGCGTTATGTGTAGGCACATTGCTCATTTACCTGATCGGTGCACAAACTTTCGAAGCGCATGCCCGTCAGCAAACCCGAAAAATCATTGGTCGTGTACTAGATGAAGCGGGGGAACGGTTGGCCGGTGTTAGTGTGTCCGTAAAGGGCATCGCCGCCAGCACGCAAACCGATTCCTTGGGACGTTTTGAAATGGATGTGCCCATTAACACAACGCATTTGCTATTTACATATGTCGGAAAAGAGGTTTTAGAATTAACGTTGACGAGTGTTCGTGAGTATACGGTTACCTTAAGCGATGATGCGCAAGCACTCGAAGAGGTGGTTGTTTCAACTGGTTACATGACCCAAAAGAAAGCGGATTTAACAGGAGCTGTCAGCTTGATAAAAAGAGCAGATTTTACGAAAACACCCAGCGCCAATGTGATGCGATCCCTCCAAGGTAAAATTCCGGGCGTCCGGATCACAACCGATGGTAACCCGGCCGAAAACGTAGGTATCCAGGTTCGCGGAGTTACTTCCTTCAATTCTGCGCCGGCGTTGATCGTACTTGATGGACAACCGGTAAATATCAATCTTCGGGATATCAATCCTAATGATATTGAATCGATTCAGATCTTGAAAGACGCGTCATCCGCTTCTATTTATGGTGCGCGTGCAGCTGGGGGTGTTATTCTGGTAAACACAAGGAAAGGACAAAAAGGAGGTACACAGATCACCTATGAAGGTTATGTCGGAACATCTAAGATTACCGGTGTACCAAAAATGCTCGATGCCGTTGGTTATGGGCGTGGCCTATGGCAAGCTACTGTTAATGATGGGGATGATCCGTCTACTGCGATACGGATTTATGATTACGATTGGAACTATGATAACAATGGTGTCCCGGTACTAAACAGTGTAACACCAATTCCGTGGTTAAATGCGGCTCAAACAATGCCTTCATCAAACACAAATTGGTTTAAGGAAGGGACGAGGGAGGGGATTCAAACCAATCACCAGTTGACAATAACGGGGGGAGGTGAAAAATCGACTAGCCTCTTTTCTTTGAATTATTATAACAACGAAGGTACACAGCTTACTTCATATTTTAAACGTTTGGCAGGACGCTTTAATAACGAATACCAATTACTCAACGGACGAGTGACGATCGGCGAAAATTTAACGCTTACCCATCTGCGTTTTCGGGATGTCAGCCGAACTTACGAATTTTTAGTTATGCCTCCGAACATTCCGGTGTACGATAACAACGGAGCTTGGGGTGGTGTAGCTATGCCGTTAGGCATGGATGACTTTAATAACCCAATCCGTGACCTAATGCTTAATAAAGATAACATTGGAAATTTTATGAAGGTTTTGGGAACTGCCTATGCTAATGTGAAAATATTAGATAACCTGAACTTTAAAACACAATATGGTGTCGATTACAGTATGTGGTATGATCGAAATATCCAGCGGAAGTGGGAAGAGGCAGGGGGCAAAAGCAGCAGTTTAAATGGGGTTAGACAAAACAACTGGCACGATATCGGTCAAACCTGGACCAATACCTTAGTCTATAACTTGGAGTTGAATAACAATCGCTTCGATATCTTAGGAGGTATTGAAACCTATAAATTTACCAATGAAAGTGTAAATGTATATCGCGAAGGGATTCTGCTGGAAGACCGAGCTTATGCCTATCTATCTACTGCTACGGGAGAAAGAAGGGACCTCGCGGGAGGGGGAAACGAACGGCGTATTTTGTCCTTCTTTGGAAAAATCAACTATGCTTATAAATCCAAATATCTGCTGTCGGCCACTTTTAGACGTGATGGCGCCTCCGTTTTTGGAGAGAATAATCGATATGGTAACTTCCCGGCTTTTTCAGCGGGATGGAGATTAAAAGATGAAGCATTTTTGAAACAAGCTGATTTTTTATCAGATTTGAAACTCCGCGCCAGCTGGGGTAAAAATGGTAACTCACAACCTGTTTTAACGGGGAGATTCACCGATATTTATGTTCCGGATGTGAATGGCACCTCCTATGCAATAGGCGGGAATCCCTCAGGTAATATTCCATCTGGTTACAGAAGGAGTAGTTTGGGGAATCCTGACCTCAAATGGGAAACAACAACGCAGACCAATATAGGGGTCGACTATGCGTTTCTTGATAATCGCTTATCGGGGTCCTTTGATTGGTTTACCAAAAAGACCACGGATATGCTTTTTGAACCGCCTTACATTGCAGCCTTGGGAGAAGGAGGTTACCGGTGGGTGAATGGAGCCAATATGACCAACAAAGGTTTCGAATTTTTGCTCAGCTGGGGGGAATCAAGAAATGACTTTTCATACACGATCACAGGGAATTTTTCGGCCTATAAAAATGAAGTGCACGATGTACCAGCAAATGTTCGCTTTGCTTATGGTGGAAATGGCTTAACGGATGATATTATTGGTCGGCCGTTAAACTCGTTATACGGATTGGTAGCCGATGGTATTTTCAAAACCCAGGAAGAAGTTGATAATGCGCCACAACAGCAAGGAAAAGGGGTCGGTAGGATTCGCTATAAGGATCTCGATGGTGACGGCGTGATTAACGAAATTTATGATCGTACATGGATTGCGATTACCGATCCTGATTTAATGGCAGGCTTAAATTTCGAGGCGCGTTACAAAAATTTCGATATAACCTTTTTCCTTCAAGGCGTATTTGGGAATGATGTTCGTAATACGTGGAAAGAACTAAGCGATTTCTGGAATATCGGAGTTCAGAATGACCGGAATCATCCCAGTCGCATACTAGACGCGTGGACACCTCATAACCCGGACTCAGACATCCCTGCTTTATCTAGGCGTGATGCAAATGGAGAAAAAAGGTTATCAACCTACTTTATTGAAAACGGATCTTATATCAAGTTGCGAACATTAGATATCGGCTATACATTCCCTCAAAAGTGGATGGATTCTTGGCACTTAAGCAGACTTCGACTTTACGTATCAGGTCAAAACTTGTTTACGCTGAAGAAAACTTGGGGAGATGACCGGTTTACAGGGGGAGATCCCGAAAATCCGGGTTTTGGTTACCCAATGCCAAGAACATTATTTGTAGGAGTTAATGTGACATTCTAATCTTATTATGATGAAAACAGTTCAATTGTATATAACCCTGACTTTACTGATCTTATCAGCGGGGTGTCAGAAATTTTTAGAGGTCGACACCAAGGGTGTTTTATCGCAAAGTCAAGCAGAAGACCCTGCTCAAATAGAAAGTTTTGTAGTGGCCGCCTATTCACACATGTCTTCGTTGGGATTTGCAGACACACACAATCCCTGGATTCAATCTGTTCGTTCAGATGACGCTTATAAGGGAGGTGGTGGTTTGAGTGATCAAACACCGTGGTACGAAATGGAAACCTTTACCGGTGTAACACCAAACGTCGGCAATAACGACGGTCCTTGGTACCGCGGTTATGTTGGGATTAGCCGAGCAAACATTGCTTTGCGTTTACTGAATGCGGTAGATGCGTCCACGTTTCCAAAGAAGGATCAGCGAATCGCAGAAATGAAATTTCTACGCGGATGGATCTACCTTGGTATGAAACTAAGATGGAAATATGTGCCCATAATTGACGAGAACACACCTTCTGACGCAGTAGTGGTAGAAGGTATTTCGAATCGACCGGATGGCATGGCGAATGATTTGCCTTTATGGGATTGGATTATTCAAAATTTCGAAGATGCGGCAGCTATTTTGCCTGAGACCCAAGCTGAAAAAGGTCGACCAACAAAATATGCGGCACACGCGCTAGCTGCAAAGGCCTTGCTTTTTAGAGCATACGAACAAAACGATCGGCATCAAGTGATTAACATTAACAAGGAAACGCTGCAGAGAGCATTGGACCACTTAGATGCAATTATGGCCGTAGACGGGGCTGTTTATGATTTACAAGCGGACTTTGGAGATAATTTTATGATTGAATTCGATAACGCTACCAAGGAGGCGCTTTGGGAGATACAATATTCCATTGATGACGGCACAACGGATGGTCATATCAATCGAGGTAATGAGCTCAATGCTCCCTGGTGGGCGCCATACTTTACCTGCTGCGACTTCAATAAAGTTTCACATACAATGATCAATGCTTTTAAAACAGACGAAACGGGTTTGCCTGATTTCCAGAACTACAACAATACGGAAATGAAAGGCAATACCTATGTTGAATTTTTTAAAAGTCATGAATTTGATCCACGATTAAGTCATACAGCTGCTATACCAGGCTATCCCTGGAAATACGATAATAATTTATTGTATCAAGAATCAGGGTCACGCGCTCCTTTCCAATATGGCTACTTCAACTCCATGAAAGAACAGGTTCATCCCGATTGCGACTGTATTTTTCGGCCATTTTATGTAATGAATTCGATGAATGAAAAAGTTATCCGCTACTCCGAAGTTTTACTGTGGAAGGCCGAGGTACTTATCCAGCTCGATCGCTTTAATGAAGCATTGCCATTGATTAATCGTATACGCCAACGAGCCGCGAACAGTACACAGCGCTTGCATAAACCGGATGGTTCTTTGTGGATGGATTATAAAGTGGAAACGTATAAACCTGGGGTAAACGTGACCTGGACAAAAGAGTTCGCTTGGCAGGCTTTGATGTGGGAAAACAGATTGGAATTTTCCATGGAGGGGCGACGCTTTTTTGATTTGATGCGATGGGGACAGTTAGAACCTGTTATGAATGCTTTTATTAATAAAGAGAAAACGCGATTTGATTGGTATAATCAAGGGCGCTTTACCGCAGGTAGAGATGAATTTTTGCCGATCCCCCAAGCGCAGATGAATTGGTCTAAAGGTAGTTATAAACAAAATCCCGGCTATTAAACTATCATATTATGAAAATAGTACTTATATATATATTCTCGCTGTCCGCGCTCTTTTTTACCGGTTGTAACGATCGCGATATGCTGGAAAGAAAAGATGGAGTAAGTTTACCTGCCGTTGAGGGATTAACTATGCAGCGAGTAGATGATAAGCATGTTCGCTTAACATGGAATATTCCAGACAATATTCCAAACGAGATAGAACTACCGGTCAACGTTTTTGTTGAAGTTAAGGAAATCGTTAACGTGACTAAAACGCTTCCTGTTTTCAATACGACATTGTCAAACGCACCTTCAGAATTCATTTATGAAATTCCCGATATTGCTAAAACTTACCATATAACCATTAAGCTAAACGGTTCGACAAAAGTAAAAGATGTAAACTATTCAAGTAATATCTATTCTTTAGGCCAAACGGCGGTTATTGCCGAAGGTCAGTGAGACGGATTGTTGAAGAAATGATAAAAAATAAATGGCTTTTATTTGTTTGTTTAAACGATTAAGCTTACTATTGTAAAACCAAAATGAAGATAACCGGCAATCGGTTTCCAATTATTAAACTAATGCTTTTATGAACCTTAAGAAAAATATGATGAAAAAATTTCTGGCAGCGCTAATCGGTCTTTTCATTTATTCATTTACGTACGCACAGCAACAGGGCGCATTCAATGGTCTCGACATGAACATGGGCACGCTGTCCAAGTTATCGGATGCCAAAACCCGTTCAATTAGTCCCGAAAATTTTTCCGGTGCTAAAGGAAAGGGCGGTATGGCAGATCCGGTTAAGCAGGCAGGTCAGCGAAATGTAGCGAATTCCGCCTCTCAGGCACGTGACTTAGGTCTTGGTTGGAAAGTGAATCCTTATATTACTATCAATGGAGGCGAGACCTTCACGATTGCTGAAATGGAAGGCCCAGGGGCGGTGCAGCATATCTGGATGACACCTACAGGCAATTGGAGTTACTCTATTATCCGTTTCTATTGGGATGATGAAACGGAGCCTTCTATTGAAGCTCCGGTTTGGTGCTTTTTTCGGAATGGCTTGGAACGAATTCGCTCCGTTGAGCTCTATGGCAGTCACGGTGAATCCGGGTAGTGCCTTTAATTGTTATTGGAAGATGCCGTTCCGAAAAAAATGTAGAATTACGGTTGAAAATATTAACAGCGAACCCATGAACCTGTATTATCAGGTAGATTATACGTTAACAGATGTAGGGGAAGAGGAGGCTTATTTACATGCACAATACCGCCGTTCAAATCCAAATTCAACTTCGCTTCACACCATTTTAGATGGCGTCAAAGGAAAAGGTCATTATGTAGGTACCTACATGGGCGTAGGCGTAAACAATAACGGCTGGTGGGGTGAAGGCGAGATTAAGTTCTTTATGGATGGCGATAAAGACTTCGCTACTATTGTAGGTACGGGTACCGAGGATTACTTCTGCGGTTCTTACAATTTTGAAAATAAGAAAACACATCAATATCAGGAATACTGCACGCCCTTCGCCGGTTTGCATCAGGTGATCCGTCCAGACGGTGTCTATCAAGCGCAACAACGCTTTGGCATGTATCGCTGGCACATTATGGACCCAATCCGCTTCGATAGTGATCTGAAGGTGACGATTCAAGACTTAGGATGGCGTTCCGAGGGACGATATTTACCGCAAAAATCGGATATTATTACCGTTGCTTTCTGGTATCAACGCGAGCCCCATGCTCGTTTTCCGAAATTACCGGCGAAAAACGATTTGGAAGTTAACTAAGATGAAAAGAATGAAGCAGCGTATTATTGTCTCAAGCATACTGGCTCTTTTTAGTGTTGCTTGCAGTCAATCGTCAAAAAAATCAGATAAACAAGCAACGATAGCCTCTAAAGAAATGACCACCTATAAACCCGGCTCGTTCGGTTATGATATTGCCTTTTTATCTAAACGGGATAGTGTTATTGTGCTTAAAGATGTGCACGGAGATGCGCAGGTGGTAGTCTCGCCCAAATATCAAGCAAAGGTATTTACCAGTACGGCAGATGGAGAAAGGGGTAGAAGTTTTGGCTGGATCAACTACGCTGCTTTTGATAAGAAAGATGAGCACATGAATGCTTACGGAGGCGAAGATAGGTTATGGTTAGGGCCGGAAGGCGGGAAGTTCTCTTTGTTCTTTGAACCGAAAAGCACAATGGAGTTTGCTAATTGGCATACTCCGTCGGCAGTAGATACAGAGCCTTGGGAAGTCAGCGCTTCCAATGATAGAGAGGTAACGCTTCATAAGCAGACTGCGATTACGAATTATGCCGGTACTGAGCTACAAATCCAACTTTCGAGAAACATCGAAATTCTTGAAAAAAAGGATATCGAGCAAGTACTGGGACTTTCTTGGAGTGAAAGCATAAAAACAGTAGGTTTTCGAACAACTAATAAAATCCTTAATCAAGGTGACAAAGCTTGGGATAAGCAAAGTGGCGCACCTTGTCTATGGAGCTTAGATATGTTCACTCCGACGCCTAAAACCGTCATTATAATTCCGTTTGAGAAGGAAGTTAAGGGTAAAATTGCTACTACGGATTATTTCGGAGAGATATCAAAGGACAGACTGATCGCAAAGGATAGCGTGCTGTTGTTTAAGGCTGATGGAAAATCGCGAGGGAAGCTCGGCATACCTCCTCAACGCGTTAAGCCAATTGCAGGCAGCTATGCTGCGGACACGAAAGTGTTAACCATCACTTATTTCGATATTCACCCGAAAGCAACTTATCTCAACCAAGAGTGGACACCGGATAAGGACCCCTTTACCGGCGATGCAATGAATGCTTATAATGATGGTCCGTTAGCAGACGGCAGTCAGATGGGGCCTTTTTATGAAATTGAAAGCGTATCACCGGCTGCTTTTTTAAAGCCTAAAGAAGAATTGACACATCACCATTATGTCTTTCATTTTACCGGCGAGGAAGAGGACTTAGACACCATTGCGCAAAAGGTGCTCGGAATATCGTTGAAGGAAGCGAAAATTGAGTAGGAAATCGTAAAATGGTTGAGTAGGAAAATAGTTAAGTAGTGGATGCCTGTCTGCCGGTAGATTGGAATGAGGAGTCATGAGTGAGTTGTGGCAGTGGCAACTGGATTATAAGAGTGGCAGTAGCACGTACTGACAGGGTTTTGAATTTTGACTTTTGACTTTTGAATTTAACACGATTAATAAATGAACAACTATCCCAAAATAGGAATTAGGCCCATTATCGACGGCCGCTTAGGAGGTATCCGCGAATCATTGGAAGAAACGACTATGAATATGGCGCAGGATGTGGCTGCTTTATTTCAGTCAGAGTTGCGTTACCCTGACGGAAGTCCGGTGCAATGTGTGATTGCCGATACTTGTATCGGCGGCGTAAGGGAGGCCGCCGATTGTGCACAAAAGTTCGAAGCCGAAAATGTCGGTGTTTCTTTGTCTGTAACACCTTGCTGGTGTTATGGTTCAGAAACAATGGATATGAATCCCTTGTTGCCGAAAGCAATTTGGGGTTTCAATGGGACAGAACGCCCTGGTGCGGTGTATTTGGCAGCTACCCTTGCGGCCCACAACCAAAAGGGACTTCCAGCTTTTGGTATCTATGGCGAGGATGTACAAGATATGGGAGATCGCTTTATTCCGGATGATGTAAAAGAAAAACTGTTGAGCTTTGCACGCGCGGGTTTAGCAGTAGCCATCATGCGCGGAAAATCGTATTTAGCCATTGGTTCGGTTTCTATGGGCATAGTGGGATCAATCGTTGATGCTGACTTTTTTCAGAATTATTTAGGCATGCGTAATGAATACGTTGATTCGTCAGAAGTGCTACGCAGAATTCAACTGAATTTGTTTGATCAGGATGAATATGAACGGGCGCTAGCTTGGACAAAAAAATACTGTAAAGAAGGTGAGGATTTTAATCAATCTCATAAAGTAAAATCGCGCGCCGAAAAAGATAACGATTGGGAATTTGTAGTGAAAATGACCCTTATTATCCGCGACCTCATGATCGGGAACAAAAAGTTAAAGGATATGGGCTATGCTGAAGAAGCACACGGGCATCATGCCTTGGTATCGGGCTTCCAAGGGCAACGCCAATGGACCGATTTCCTGCCGAACGGCGATTTTTCAGAAGCATTGCTGAATTCTTCCTTCGATTGGAATGGCAAACGTGCCCCCTTTATAGTAGCTACCGAAAACGATTCGTTGAACGGGGTGTCCATGCTGTTTAATTACTTATTGACGAATAAAGCGCAGATTTTTGCCGATGTCCGAACCTTTTGGAGCCCGGATGCGGTTGAGCGTGTTTCGGGTTGGCGGCCTACAGGTGTTGCTCAACATGGCTTTATCCATTTAATTAACTCCGGAGCCGCTACGCTGGATGGCACCGGTAAACAGAAATACGAAGGAGAGCCTGTGATGAAACCACATTGGGAAATTAGCGATGAAGAAGTGGAAGCTTGCTTAGCAGCGACCACTTGGCATCCGGCAAATCTCGATTATTTTAGAGGAGGCGGCTATTCGTCCAAATTTTTGACAGAGGGCGGTATGCCGGTTACGATGTGTCGTTTAAATCTGGTGAAAGGTGTAGGACCGGTATTGCAACTGGCCGAAGGGTGGACTGTCGAGCTTCCGGAAAATGTGAATAGGTTACTGGATGAACGAACGGATCGCACATGGCCAACTACTTGGTTTGTACCGAAAACCACAGGAGAAGGCGCGTTTCGTGACGTTTATAGTGTAATGGCTGCTTGGGGCTCCAACCACGGCGCTATTAGTCATGGACATATCGGTGCCGATCTATTGACGCTGGCATCCATGCTTCGGATCCCTGTTTGTATGCATAACGTTGAATCCCCTCGCATTTTTAGACCCAGCGCCTGGAATGCCTTTGGTATGGACCATGAAGGTGCTGATTACCGCGCCTGTGCCAGTTATGGACCACTATATAAATAAGCCATGTTTATGAATAAAAAAACAACAGGGTCGCTTTTCCGAACCAAGGATGGTATAAACTACCTCGTTCCTTTTATGTTTATCTGCAGTCTTTTTTTGCTATGGGGCTTTGCTCATGGTTTATTGGACGTGTTGGATAAGCACTTTCAGGATACGCTACAGGTTTCTAAGGCGCAATCCGGATTTGTCCAATTTTCCCTTTATATCGGTTACTTGGCAATGGCCATCCCTGCGGGCATTTTTATGAAACGTTACGGATATCAAAAGGGAATTATTCTGGGACTAACCCTTTTTGGGATAGGAGCGTTTTTGTTTTATCCGGCAGCAAAATTTGAAGCTTTTATTCCCTTTTTGCTAGCCTTATTTGTAATTGCTTGCGGACTGGCCTGTTTGGAAACAGCCGCGAATCCCTATTCTACCGTGTTAGGCTCGCAAGAGGAGGAGTTTGCAGCACGGCGTATCAATATTTCCCAGTCGTTCAACGGACTGGGGTGGATTTTAGGACCTTTGATGGGTGGTTTGTTTATTTTCGGTGCCGAACAACAGGACGGCGCCGAAAAATTTGATTCGCTGGTAAAACCGTATATGGGCATCGGCTGTGTGGTTGTAGTGGTCGCTGTTATTTTTATGTTGATTAAATTACCCGATATTGAGGAAAAAAGCGAGGAAGAGTCTGAAGAGAACCCGAAAATGGGCCGACTGTTAAAACATCCTGCCTTTATTGCTGCAGTAATTGCTCAGTTTCTTTATGTGGCCGCCCAAACTGGTGTTAATTCTTTCTTCATTAACTACGTAACGGAAGAAATTCCAAACGTAACAGGCCCGGTCGCTAACATGATGCAACACTTAGGTTATTTTGGAGAGGTCTTTATGCCGAAGAATGCAGAGCAGGCAGCCTCCGTAATTCTTGCAATCGGAGGCATGGGCTTATTCTGGATAGGGAGAATATCCGGGGCGTATCTCATGAAATTTCTAAAACCTAAAAAATTGCTGGCTATTTATGCGCTTATTAATACAGCCTTAATGGTTTTCGTACAGTTAGCATTAGGTTGGGGCTCTGTTATCGCCTTATTTAGCTGCTACTTCTTTATGTCTGTCATGTTCCCAACTATTTTTGCTTTAGGAATCCACGGCTTGGGGTCGCTTACAAAAAAAGCATCCTCTTTTCTTGTTATGGCAGTAGCAGGAGGAGCCTTTTGTCCACCTATTATGGGCGTAGTTGCCGATCATTCAAGTATGTCTGTAGCGTTTTTCATTCCGATGCTATGTTTTGCGTTCATTGCTTGGTACGCGATCTGGGGGGTCGGCAAAATAGAACATGATAATGAGATTATCTTGCATCATCATTAATACGTTAAGTAGTTAAATAGTTGAGTGGTTAAATAGTCGACCAACTGTTCAACAACTCCTGTCTGAAAGGCACAACGAATAACCGGTAACTAATCACCAATAACGAACAACAAATAACCAATGGCCTATAGCTTACTGCTTATGGCATAAAGCTGAAGAAATGAATTCCAATTACTGTATAGGTGTAGATTTTGGCACGGATTCCGTGCGCGCGCTCATTGTTGATGCGCATTCCGGGGAAGAGATAGCTGCCGCCGTACACCCCTATCCGCGTTGGCGAGACGGTTTGTATTGCAATCCTATTCGTAATCAATTTCGTCAACATCCCAAAGATTATATAGAAGGCGTAGAACAAACTATTAAGGCTTGTCTGAAACAGGCGGGCAGCGTGGTGCGTGCTAATATTCGGGCCATTTCGGTAGACACGACAGGGTCGACACCTGTTGCAGTGGACGCTGCCGGTACGCCGCTAGCCCTTTTGCCGGGCTTTGCCGATAATCCCAATGCCATGTTTGTTCTTTGGAAGGATCATACCGCGGTAGAGGAGGCTGCTGCTATAAATGCTTTAGCAAAAAAATTTAATATCGATTATTTGAAGTATGTGGGTGGAATATATTCCTCTGAATGGTTTTGGGCTAAACTACTCCATGTAGTGAAGTCCGATGAAGCGGTGTATAAGGCATGTTATACTTGGGTTGAACATTGCGATTGGATGCCTTTTTTACTAACAGGTGGAAAGCACGCTGATCAAATCAAAAGAGGGATCTGCACAGCGGGACATAAAGGGCTCTGGTCAAGTGAGTATGATGGATTACCTTCTGATGATTTTTTTGCGACACTTGATCCTCGTTTGATGAAGGTGGTAAAAACTTATCCCAAAAGGGTTTATACTGCTGACCAACTGGCCGGAAGCCTAAGTGAGGAATGGGCTGATCGTCTGGGTTTATCCACACAGGTTTTAATCGGTATTGGGGCCATGGATGCGCATATGGGGGCTGTAGGAGGGCAGATAGAACCTTATTTTCTAAGTAAGGTGATGGGAACTTCTACTTGTGATATGTTAATCGTGCCGCCCCATGAATTGGGACATCGGGTTGTAAGAGGAATCTGCGGACAGGTAAACGGCTCGATCATCCCGGGGATGATTGGCTTGGAGGCCGGACAATCTGCTTTTGGGGATGTATATGCTTGGTTTAAACAACTGCTTTTATGGCCTGTACAACATTTGTCCAACTCCAATTCTGCAGACCCAATCTTAACGCGCCAGCTGTATGCTCGTTTACAGGACCAATTATTGGACGGACTTGCAAATGAAGCTGCTAAACTAACTTTCGACGAATCGAGCGAATTGGCGGTTGACTGGTTAAATGGGCGAAGGACACCGGACGCAAATCAGCAATTGAAAGGTCTTGTTAGTGGCTTAACTTTAGGAAGCAGCGCCCCTAGTATATATCGTTCATTGGTTGAAGCAACCTGTTTTGGTGCACGTAAGATAGTAGAACGATTTCAAGAAGAAGGCATTCCGGTAAAGGGGCTAATTGGTGTAGGGGGGATCGCTCAAAAATCGCCCTTCATTATGCAAATGTTAGCTGATATTCTAGGAATGCCACTTAAAGTGCATCGATCGGAGCAAACCTGTGCACTTGGCGCTGCTATGTTCGCGGCGACCGTAGCGGATATTTATCCTTCTGTGGAAAAAGCGATGGAAGCGATGGGGCCAGGATTTGATCGTGTCTACCATCCGAATATAACATATACCGAATTGTACGAAAAGCGTTATCAGCGATATAATCAGTTAGGCGTTTGTATAGAAAAGGCTTAACAGCCAGTTTTAAACCTAAAAATATGAATTATGCAACAGAAAAAAGATCGGCGGAACTTTCTTCGTAATCTCGCATTGGGAGGAGTTGCCGTAGGTGCGGCACCTTCAACGCTCTTTGCCTCTACCAATGAAAGCCCTATAGAAAAGGAACAGCAAAGCTGTAGACAATTCACGAAGGAGGAGCATGACCGAGTATTCAACGGACCATATGTTGGTCATCACCTCGATAAGATTGCTTTTCCCATTGGTGGAATCGGTGCCGGTATGTTCTGTTTGGAAGGCTCCGGCGCAATTTCGCACGTCTCCATCCGTCATAAACCGGAGCTGTTTCATGAACCTACCATTTTGGCGCTGTAGCCATTAAAGGTCGAGCAAACAGTGCGAAAGTGTTGGAAGGACCGGTGCCGGACTGGAAGCTTTTCGGTTATAAGGATTATGGTGGCGGTAGTGGTGGTACAACTTATGGCCTACCTCACTTCGAGCAAGCTGAATTTTTAGCACGGTTTCCTTTTGCGGAGATCCAGCTACGTGATGATAAGTTTCCGTTACAAGTACGACTGGAGGCGTGGAGTCCTTTCGTTCCTTCTGATGCCGATAATTCCAGCCTGCCGGTTGGTGCTTTAACGTACCGATTCATTAATACTTCACAAGAAAACCTCGAGGCTGTTTTTTCTTTCAACAGCCGAAACTTTGTAGTTCAACCGGAAGGAGAGGGATCGATAAAGAAAATACAAAAAGGCTTCCTCCTATCGCAGGCTAAAACAGAGGGTAAAAATAATTTAGCGACCGACTTTGCCATTTTTGCAGATACCAGGGACGAGGTAATTGTTGATTATTGCTGGTTCAGAGGAGGCTGGTTTGATCCCCTAACCATGGTGTGGAATACCATTAAGGATGCCAATGTAAAAGCGGTAGATCCTATTGACAAGGATGCACCTGGAGCTTCCCTCTTTATTCCTTTTCAATTAGGGGCGAATGAAGAGAAGGAAATCCGAATCCTTATGGCATGGTATGTGCCCGAATCAAATGAGAAAGCAGGGCAAGCCATGCCAGACGACAAAACAGGCAAAGAAGCTTGTTGCACTACACCGGCCGCCTTAGGTATGGGGGAAGATAAGCCGATTCCTACAAATTATAAACCTTGGTATAGCCAAAGATTTAAGCATATGGAGGAGCTGGTTGACTATTGGAAAACCAATTACACAACACTTTATAAAAACACGGCCTTATTTCGGGATACCTTTTATGCTTCCACTTTACCGCCTGAAGTATTGGAGGCAGTAGCTGCTAATTTAAGCATTTTGAAAACGCCGACCGTAAGAAGACAGCACGACGGTCGTCTTTGGGCCTACGAGGGAATCTTTCCGCATAACGGTTGCTGTGACGGGTCTTGTACGCATGTATGGAACTATGCGCAAGCATTGCCTCATCTGTTCCCCTCCTTGGAAAGAAGCTTACGACTCACGGAATTTTGTGAAAATCAAAATGCAGAAGGGCATCAGGGCTTTCGAGCTAATTTGCCGATCAGTCCGTTGAAACACGATTTTCACGCTGCGGCTGATGGCCAATTGGGCGGGATTATGAAAGTTTATCGAGATTGGCGAATATCGGGTGATGATGAGTGGATGAAAAAGCTTTACCCGATGGTACAAAAGAGTTTGGATTATTGCATTCAAACTTGGGATCCCAACGGCAAAGGGATCTTGGAAGAACCGCATCATAATACCTATGATATCGAATTTTGGGGCCCAAATGGTATGTGCACAAGCTTTTATTTAGGAGCACTGAAGGCACTGATCGAAATGGGGCGCTATCAAAGGAAAAATATGAAACGTTACGAGACTTTGTATGATCGCGGAAGGGCCTATATGGAAGATCAGCTGTATAATGGCGAATATTTTATTCAAAAGATACAGTGGACAGGTTTGAAGGCCCCGGATCCAACCAAAGCGCAATCCTTTCATACACAGTATACACCCGAGGCCATCGAAATATTGAAAAAAGAGGGGCCAAAGTATCAATATGGTACAGGCTGTCTTTCGGATGGTGTAATCGGTGCTTGGATGGCGGCGATGTGCGGATTGGAAAATCCGTTAGACCAAGAAAAGGTAAACAGCCATTTACGTGCGGTGCATCAATACAATCTCAAAAACGATTTAACAGATCATATCAACCCACAGCGACCGACTTATGCGATGGGACATGAAGGTGGTTTGTTGCTCTGTACTTGGCCTAAAGGAGGCATGCTTTCGCTGCCTTTCGTGTATAGTAATGAGGTGTGGACAGGTATCGAGTATCAAGTAGCTTCGCACTTGATGCAGATCGGTGAAACTGATAAAGGACTTGAGATTATCAGCGCTTGCAGAAAGCGGTATGATGGACGTATAAGAAACCCATTTAATGAATACGAATGTGGAAGTTGGTATGCCAGAGCAATGGCTAGTTATGCTTGTTTACAGGCAATGACGGGAGTGCGCTACGATGCAGTGGACAAAGTGCTTTATATTGATTCCAAAATCGGTGATTTCTCTTCTTTCTTGTCTACAGACAAAGGCTTTGGATTGGTGAGTTTAAAAAATGGTCAGGCAAAGTTGGACGTTGTTTATGGTGAAATACCAGCGAAAGAAATTTCACTATCAGGTAAAAAAGTGAGACTTGGTTAAAATAAAGGCATATGCATTTAAATCTTTTAAGCGGTTTTTTGGG
Source organism: Olivibacter sp. 47 (assembly GCF_030372825.1). Taxonomy (NCBI): domain Bacteria; kingdom Pseudomonadati; phylum Bacteroidota; class Sphingobacteriia; order Sphingobacteriales; family Sphingobacteriaceae; genus Olivibacter; species Olivibacter sp. 47. The sequence continues at coordinate 43,703 of NZ_JAUCNR010000001.1, read as the reverse complement.
CAGTGGGAAAACTACGGCTATTAACCATGCATGCAAATTATTGCAGATGCAAGGATTTAGAGTAGGTGTTATTACAAACGATCAGGGAACGGAATTAGTAGACACCCAATTTATGGCTCGAGAAGGCATCCTCACTGAGGAAGTGACGGGAAGCTGCTTCTGTTGCAACTTCGAGTCGTTTACTCGTAATATGAATCAGCTGCTTGAGCAGCATCAGGTTGATTTGATTTTTGCGGAGTCGGTTGGTTCTTGCACGGATTTGATTTCGACGATTCTTAATCCTTTACGTCGATATTATGGTGAAATCAAAATAACCTTATCTGTTTTCGCCGATGCGAAGCTTTTGCCTATAGCTTTGGGACATTCCCGAATTTTTAAAGATAGTGTAAATTACATTTATAAGCGTCAACTGGAGGAGGCCGACTTGCTGATCATCAACAAAGTAGACCTTTTAGAGCCAACCGAATTAGCTGTTTTGGATTCGTTGATCAAAAAAGAATTTCCCGATAAGCAGGTGGTCTTTCAAAGCTCCTTACAGCGTGAATCTATTCTGAATTGGTTGCAGAAAACGGAAACATATGAGCATTTTAAGGAAAGAAGATCACTTTTTATTGATTATGATATATATGGGAAAGGTGAGGCAGCCCTAACTTGGCTTGATTACAACTTGGAGCTGGTTTCTTCGGAAGGGCGTGCGGGCCACGCTGCTGAGCTATTGATTAGCATGTTAAACAGGATGATTCGCGAGCGCAATTTGCCTATAGGACACCTGAAATTTTTAATCGAAGGCGGAGAAGAGAGTCAGAAATTAAGTTTTACTACCATGGAAACAGCGGATTTTCGTATACAACTATCAGGCAAGCTTGACAAGCTTCGGATGCTTATAAATGCACGCGTCCAATGTCGGCCTAAATCGTTACAAGGTATTGTCGATAAAGCTTTACAGCGGGTTGCAAAACAGAACGGTGTAAAAATAGCCTTGCTGAAGACAAGTATATTTGTTCCTGGATATCCCAGACCTACACATCGAATCATTACCTAGATCATTATTGATTAGTAAGAAATCCTTATGAAGATAAAAAGAAATACGGTGGTGAGCTTGCGCTATAGAATGTCAAATAGCAAGGGTGAAATTCTTGAAGATTTGATGAATGGCCCGGCCATTGAATATCTCTATGGAGATGGAAAGATTGATCCACAATTAGAGCAGGAGCTGGCGGGTTTACAAAAAGGAGATCAAAAGAAAATTACGCTCGAAAAGAATGTAGGGAAAGGTCTTGATGATAGTTTTGAGCTGGAAGTGATTATCGATACGGTCCGCTTAGCTAATAAGGCGGAAATTGCAAGCGGCCTGCATGAGAAACTAGTCAACTGCGACGAAGACTGTGTTTGCTATAAATCATAAAATAATGAAGTCTTTTATTTTTTTCCTTACGTTTTTCTGTTTGCTGCATATTTCATTAAATGCGCAAGATCGTTGGATTAGACCGAATGATGTACACGATGTGGCGAAATGGGGAATCCGGCAAGGCATTGTTTTCAGTTTATGGCCCTACGGTCTCGAAGATGCGCATGCGATTTACGGTGGTGGTCCTAGGGGATTGATACGTGTTGGCGTTGAGCGAAGTGGAAAAATTTATCTACTTAATTTTTTAGCTATTGAACCACTTGTAGATGGAAAGATCGAATTTAGCGAAATATCGCCTTCATCAGTTGATAACCGCTGGGGGAAGATAATGTGGGCAAGCGATCACCCCAATCCCACTGCATTTTATCCAACGGCTAATTGCCGTGGTGTTATTAGTCACCCTGATGACGCTCGTCCCGAGTTGGAGGAATTGTCTATTTATGTATTCCTGGAAAAATATCACTCGGGGGCGCATCCCTACTTAAAACTCTCGATTCGAAGTGATCGACCGGATGAATTGGCTATTCAGTTATTCAATCGGGAGGATAGTAAGCAAATGGATTATTGCAATATCACAGCGACGATGGGAAACTATGCACGACTACGATCGCTACATTTAAAAGAAGGCGCGATTGATTCCCGAGTGCTCTATAAAGGCTATAATGGAATAGATTTTATCGAAAAGGAAAGCTATCCAGCGAGCAGCATGCTCCGTAGTCTTGACGGAAGTTATTTCGCATTTGCAACCGGTAATGAAGATATACAAGCCTTAAAAGCTTGGCCGGTTGATTCCTTGGCGAAAAGCAAATTGGGCTGGAGGTATCGCCCACCCCTGAAGTTTACGCAATACTGGCGTAGCGAACAAAACAATGGAAGTGATAATCGTTTAATGGTAAGAGTGAACGGCAGGTATCGTTATTGGAGCGGTGGAAGTCGGGATTCTACCCATTACATGAAAATCCCAGGAGGGGCAGCCTTTGAAAATTTTGAACTGCGCCAACCTTATCAATCCGGTCAAAAGATATTTTTTGGAATATCAGAACGCACACCTCAGGAAATTTTGGACAGGTTTTAGTCCCGTTATTGAAGACAATAATTAATTGGAATTTGAGATTTAATCGTTTAAACAGTAACTTGCGAACTAAATCTTCTGATAAGATTCTTTAAGCTAAATCATTATTCACGCCATTATATGAATAAAAAAGTTTCGTTAAAGGACATTGCCAAGGCTGTAGGAGTTTCTACCGCTTTAGTTTCTTATGTACTTAATAATAAGGAAAAAGAAGCGAGAGTAGGCAAAGAAATAGCCGAAGTGATTCGTAAAAAGGCAATGGAAATGAATTATCAACCAAATCAGTTGGCGAAAAGCTTGAAGAGTGGAAAGTCATTTACGATCGGATTGATATTGGCGGATATTTCCAACCCCTTTTTTGCAAATATCGCCCGCACTATAGAAGATGAGGCAAAAAAATATAATTATACCGTTATCTTCGGTAGCTCAGATGAAAATGCTGAAAAATCCCGAGATTTAATTGAAGTATTGATTGAAAGGCAAGTTGATGGGTTTATTATAGCACCCACAGAACGAACGGAGTCACAGATAGAGAGCTTAAAAAAAGCCAATATCCCTTTTGTCTTGATTGACCGGTATTTTCCCAAAATTCAAACCAATTATGTGATTACCGATAATTTTGGAGCTGCCTACAGGGCAACAAAGCATTTAATTGATGCCGGTTTCGAACGGATCGGTATGATAGCTTATAAAAATGGGCTTATTCATATGAAAGAACGGGTAAGGGGATATAAACAGGCAGTTAAAGATGCTGCATATGGAAAAGCCTTATTAAAAGAAGTTACTTATGAAATGGGTGAAGGCGAAATACAGGATAAAATTGACGAATTAATTAACGGAAAGCAAAAAATTGATGCGTTGTTTTTTGCTACCAACACACTTTCCATTCATGGCCTGAAATATTTAAACCGCAAAAAGCTAAGAGTACCGGACGATGTGGCCGTGGTCTGCTTTGACGAGTGTGACGCATTTGATTTTTTTTATTGTCCGCTAACTTATGTGAAACAGCCTTTAGTAGAGGTAGGACAACAGGCTGTCAATATTTTACTCAAGAAGATTAATAATCCGGAAAAAGAGGAAGAACAGGTTTCTTTAGCCTCTGATTTTGTTATTAAAAAGTCAAGTGCCAAGTGATAGGTCTCAAAAGTTTAGGGATTGGTCTCCAAATTCTTCGGCTACATCTACTTCTTCGCTAAATGCTTACGAAGCTTACTAATTTAGCTTGTGATCAGGAAATTGACGACTCAATAAGCGGCCTCGTCATAAACAAAAGGAGGAGTAACATGAAGGCTCACATAGAAAGAAAAATCATACGTTGGATACACATTATATTAAGTATTCCAATACTCGGCTACATTTACGGGCCGGTGGCAGCACTAACATATCCGGCTTTAGCCGTAAAGTTTGTATTCTTACCCATCATTATTCTTTCGGGATTCTGGCTTTGGAAAGGGAGTCTTGTCAAAAAGTGGATACGCAAAAGTGCCGATCGTAAGCGGGTGCTAAAATAACTCAATACTATGCTAATATAGTTTGATTGAATCTGCTTTGGGATGTGTATTTATGCATAAACCAAAAATTATATTATGAGAACCCTTCTATTAAATCTACTATTCATTGGATATCTTGGAGTTTCGATTGCGAGCGGACAAGGCAGCACTGAAACGCCCCCATGGGCGAAGGAAAGCCAAGAGCATAAAGATCAGCGTCTGGCTTGGTGGAGGCACGATCGCTTTGGGATGTTCATCCATTGGGGATTATATGCTGTATCGGCAAGACATGAGTGGGTACAGCAGATAGAACAACGGAGTACTGAAGAATATAAGGACAAGTACTTCAATATATTCGATCCGGATTTATACAACCCAAAAGAGTGGGCAGCGTATGCAAAAGAGGCTGGGATGAAATATATTGTACTCACCGCAAGGCATCATGAGGGTTTTAGTTTATGGGATACCAAGGTAAGTGATTACAAAGCACCGAACACGCCTGCAAAAAGAGATCTTTTGAAACCTTTCGTCGAGGCTTGTCGCGAGGCCGGCTTAAAGGTTGGCTTTTACTATTCGCTAATCGATTGGCACCATCCGGATTTTAAGGTAGACGGTACGCATGCTTTGCGCAATAAAAAGGAAGCCCGCGAGAGCAACAGTAAGCGCGATATGAGTAAGTATCGGCAATTTATGAAAGACCAGATTACCGAGCTGCTTACTAACTATGGAAAGATCGATCTTTTGTTCTATGATTTCTCCTATCCAGGTCCGGATGGTAAGGGACATGATGACTGGGACAGCGAAGGGATTTTAAAGCTGACCCGCAAGCTACAACCCGAAATTATCGTGAACGACCGATTAGATATAAACGATACGGATTGGGGCTGGGATTACAAAACACCGGAGCAGTTTATGCCAAGCAAATGGCCGGAGGTGAATGGTAAAAGAGTGCCGTGGGAAACCTGCCAAACGTTTTCCGGTTCGTGGGGCTATCACCGCGACGAAAATACGTGGAAAAGCACCAACCAGCTGATTGCTATGCTGATTGAAGTCGTAAGCAAAGGCGGAAATCTATTGTTAAATGTAGGGCCAACTGCCAGAGGGTATTTCGATGATCGGGCTACTGATCGGTTGGCTGGTATGGGCAAATGGATGAAATACAATAGCCGGTCCATCTATGGATGTACGGCCGCCCCTGAAGCATTTAAAAAACCTGATAACTGTTTTCTGACCTACAATCCGGATACCAAGCGTTTGTACGTCCACCTATTACAATGGCCGTTTAAAACACTGTATTTACCCGACTATAAGGGCAAGGTAAAATATGCGCAGTTTCTGCACGACGGCTCCGAAATTAAGTACACCTCGCGTTCGTCTGCCGCGTCCGGTGCACACACAACAGCAACAGCCGGTGAAAACGATCTCATTGTGGACTTACCGGTGGTGAAACCGAATGTGGAGATCCCGGTTATCGAATTGATCCTCGAATAAAAAAATGCGACCAAAAGGTCGCTTTTTTTTTTGCCCCTTATATCGTCTTTTACCATTCCCCCTTCTTCAATCTTCTATAAGACAAATTGGCGAATTATTGATACAAATAGAGTATTTAAAGAATTGCTAAATCGTTTTCTTTGAATCCTGAGTCATGTTTATGCAAATAAGCGTGATTCAGACACTAGCCGTGCTAAACCGTTTTAAATTATTAATGCTAACTGAACAAAATTAATGTGCCAATAAACTTAAACAATTTCTTATGAGGAGGAATACGCGCTTTTATTCTGAGTGGCTGCTCATCAAATTGCCTTTGATGAAAACACTGCATCCACCATTTCTATTAAAAAAACCGAGCAGCTATTTTTTGTGCTCAATCATTTGTATTCTTTGCTTTCCTTGGAAGAATACTTATGCAAAATCAACGTTCTTTGCACCGCCAAATTCACACTTAGAAGCACAGCAGCGGGAGATTATTGGCAGTGTAGTAGACGAATCTGATTTACCATTGCCCGGTGTAAGTGTGAAGGAGCAAGGAACAAGTAATGGTACATCTACTGATGAAAAAGGGGCTTTCCGTTTGATACTACAGAAAAGTAACGTCATTGAGATTTCATTCGTTGGCTATATGTCCCAAACTATAAATATCGGTGATGATAAAGAAATACGAATTATGTTAAAACCCGATGCCCAATCTTTAGAAGAGGTGGTGGTTACGGGCTTTGGATTATCACAAAAGAAAGCCTCGGTAACGGGAGCGATTTCGACGATCGGTTCAAAAGATATTGCACGTTCTTCAGCGCCCAACGTTTCTGGTGCGCTCGTCGGAAAAGTTGCTGGGTTGAATACGAGGCAAACTGATGGTAGACCTGGTTCGGGTACACAAATACGAATTCGGAATATGGGAAATCCCCTTTATGTGATCGATGGTATGCAGTCAGATCAAGGGCAATTCAATAATTTAGATTTTAACGATATTGAATCTATATCGGTATTAAAAGACGCTTCTGCTTCTATTTACGGCGTACGAGCGGCTAATGGCGTAATAGTTGTGACTACTAAAAAAGGTGCTAATAACTCAAAAAACACGGTATCTATAAATAGCTACTTTGGTATGCAGGATAATTTTAAATTTGTTGATCCTGCTGACTCCAAAACCTATGTGCACAATTATGTACAAGGTGAAACGTTACGCGGCACCGATAGACAATATTCCCGCGAAGAATACGATAAGTGGATGGCAGGAACGGAGGTAGGTTACCAAGGTTTCAATTGGCTCGATTTTATTTGGGAAAGTGCTCCCCAGTATTACTTGAATGCTAATTTTAGTGGTGGAACGGACAAATCAAATTATTATGTTTCTATTGGACGCTTGCAGCAAGATGCCACTATCAAAAATTACGGTGGTTTTGAACGGACCAACCTGCAAATGAACTTGGACAGCAGAATTAATGATCGCTTTAAGGTTGGTTTTCGTATGAATGGCCGTCTGGAAGAACGGGTGAACCCTGGTGTTCCGGGGGGAGACGACTACTGGTTGCCTCGATTTGCTGTTCTTCGTAATTTACCTACGCGCCGTCCTTATGCAAACGATAATCCACTATATCCACAACGTCCCGGCGACGATCCGCAGACAAATTTTGCTGTTCTGAACTACGAGCGGTCTGGTCGAATGACAGAGAACTGGAGGCATATTCAATTGCAGGCTAACGCCGAATACGAAATCATGGATGGTCTTACGGCAAGAATGCTGGGTGGCTATTATTATGGGAATCGTAAATTTGACAACCAAGAGTATACCTATCAGCTTTACCGCTATGATCCTGCGACAGACAGCTATCCCGTGGATTATTCCATGGACGACCCTTATCGTGAACGAATTTATGAAGAGATCGAAGAGATTACATCGAATGTCCAATTGGATTATAAGAAAACTTTTGGAGACCATAACATCAATACAATCGTGGGATTCGAAACCATTCAGCGCAGTGACCCACAAGGCCAGATTGTCAGCAGACCAACAGCTAACAGTTTGAACCTGATTAGTTTTGATGAATTGCGGACATTCAACGACAGAGGGAGGAATACGCAAGCACGTATGGGAATTATGGGACGTTTCAATTATGATTTTAGAGGTAAGTATTTGCTGGAATTATCGGGTCGCTATGATGGTTCCTGGAAATACCCTCCAGGACACCGCTGGGGTTTTTTCCCATCGGCCTCAGCTGGATGGCGGATTTCAGAGGAGGAATTTTGGAAAGGTCACGGCATTCATGATGTGATCAATAATTTGAAAATCAGAGGTTCCTATGGTACGGTTGGAAACGATGACGTCAACGGCTACAGTGCCTTTGATTTCCTTGCAGGATATAATTTCAGAAATGGTGCCGGTGCTTCAGTAATAGACGGCCAATATGTGATCGGTTCGCGTCCAAGAGGCTTACCGGTGACTACTTTATCGTGGACACGATCCCACATCTTAGACGTAGGTTTCGAAATGGAAACCTTAAAAAATCGGATGACGGCTACGTTTTCTTATTTTAATCGCTTAACGACGGGCATTCCCGCAGCGCGCTATGATGTGCAACTGCCTTCCGAGCTCGGCTTTGGGTTACCTAATGAAAACTTAAATTCAGATGTTATTAGAGGAGTAGATGGGATGTTGCGCTGGGCGGACAACATCAACGACTTTAATTATAGTATTGGCGGTAACTTTACCTATGCGCGCTTCTACGATTGGGAGCAATACGACAATAGGAGAAGCAACTCGTGGGATATGTACCGAAACAGCATATACAAGCGTTACGGATACCTTAACTGGGGATTGGAAGCCATTGGACAGTTCCAGAGTTGGGAAGAGATTGCCAATTATCCGATCGACAATGATCGGCGCGGAAACACGACCCTCATGCCAGGAGATATTAAATACGCGGATCTCAATGGTGACGGGGTAATTAACAATATGGATGAACGTCCAATTGGTTACCGCGAAGATGCTACACCGATTTTGAATTTTGGTTTGAATTTCGCTTTTAACTACAAAGGATTCGACCTGGCCTTCGACTTCTCGGGTACGGCATTCTCTTCTTGGTATCAACGTTGGGAACAAGCTGTGCCATTCCAAAACAATGGTAATAATCCGACTTTTATTTTTGACGACGCCTGGCATTTGGCTGATGTTTGGGATCCCAACAGTGAATTAATTCCCGGTAAATACCCTTTGGTACGTTTGAATCAAGGCGACCATAGCAATTATTGGGGTAGTACATTTTGGAAAAGTAATGTAGTCTACGTGAAGTTACGAAATATTGAGCTCGGCTATAACCTGCCCAAAACGTGGTTAAGCAAAGCAAAAATTTCAGGCATCCGTGTATATATGATGGGGCAGAATCTCTTTGCCCTGACAAATGTGCAAGGGGTCGATCCCGAGCAGCAAGATCAGAATGGCTTGGGCTATCCGACCATGCGTATGTATAATTTCGGTTTAAACCTTCAATTCTAACACATGAAAAAAAGATGTTTTTATATAGCAATCCTCGCGGGCGCTTTACTAAATAGCAGCTGCCAGGATTTTCTTGATCAAAAACCCGATACCATATTAACAAACGACCAGGTTTTTGGTGATCCCAACTTAATTCGTTCAGCACTCGCAGATTTTTACGATCGCATCAGCTGGGGGCAACGGCCTGGAGGAGGACAATATGATTATACCGTATTAGATGAAGCGATTAAGTATGATTTCGACCAGTTTAATAGTTTTGACCGTAACCGTTGGCGCGTTTACGACTATGGGCTCATCCGAAGTTTTAATCAGTTTTTACAAGGATTGAACGAAACAGATGCCCTGACCGATACCGAGAAAGCGCCCTTGATTGGAGAAGTACGATTATTACGTGCCTGGTGCTATTTCAATACGTGTCGAACATTGGGTGGCATGCCCATAGTAGGCGATGAAGTTTTTGATTATGTGCCTGGTGTAGACGTTACCGCTTTACAATTTCCAAGAGCGACGGAAGCGGAAATGTACGATTATATTATCAGTGAGTGCCAGGAGAGCGCTGAACTGATGAGCGGAGACAAAACAACTAATAATGCACGCGCCAATAAATGGACGGCAAAAATGTTGGCAGCTCGGGCAGCTCTATATGCTGGTTCCTTAGCGAAATACAACAACATGATGCCGGCGCCTATACAAACAGCTGGTAGAGAGGTGGGAATTGAATCGGCAAGGGCTAATGGTTATTATGAAACGGCTCTTGCAGAAGCTACAGAGGTGATCGAACAAAGCCCATACGAACTTCAAGACCGGAGGCCGGAAGACAAGGCGCTCAATTTTTATGAAGCAGTATGCGTTAAAGAGGCCAATACCGAAGTTATTTGGGCGCGTGACTATATTTTTCCTGGGCAAACACATGGTTTTACAGGAGCGAATCTCCCCACATCGATGGCACAGGATGCCAATACCAGCTATTTGTCCATCCTTTTAAATTTGGTCGAGGAGTTCGAACCTATTAATACAACAACGCCTGGCCAAGGTAGTAAATTTGAGGTCGGTAGTTTCGGCGGAACGCCGCAGTTTTTCGAAACGGCAAGTGAATTATTCGAGAGTCGGGATCCACGGTTAGCGGGGACGGTATTATATCCGGGGTCTACATTCGCAGGCGCCGAGGTAGTTTATCAGGCCGGGCAATTGAATAGAGAGGGCAACGCGTGGATGAAACGAGAAGGTGCTGCCAATAGTACGGCGAATGGTCAGTTGCTGACTTCCGAAAATGGGCCGATTTTCAATTCTGCCCTTCGGCTAGTTAATAAGACTGGTTTTGGTATCCGCAAATTTTTAGATGAAACGCCTGCTGCCGGAACCATTGGTAGAGGGTCAGAAATGTGGGAACCCCGTTTCCGCATGGCAGAAGCTTACCTGATTGCAGCTGAAGCGGCCTTTGAATTAAATGGTGGTAGTAATGCCGTCGCCTTGTCGAATATCAATGCCGTGCGTGCACGTGCGGGTGTACAGCCATTGACAGTACTTACTTTTGAAAATATCGTACATGAACGGCGCGTCGAGTTCGCATTCGAAGATCATCGCTATTGGGATCTGTTACGCTGGCGGCGTGCGCATATTGTTTGGAACGGGAATCCACGTAATGAACAAGCCGGCAGAAGAGGCTTGTGGCCTTATCGGGTTGTCGCATCAGGGGATCCTAACAATGGCAAGTGGGCATTCGAGGTACGGAATATGGATTTTATTTATCCAAATCCTTTGTATTTTGAACTGCGTCATTATTACAGTGAATTGGATAACGGTTGGTTAAATAACAACCCGAAACTGGTAAGAAACCCCTATCAGTAACATAGTTTAACTAAAGAATATGAAAAAGTATTGTATATATAGCTTATTAATTTTCGTGACGCTCCTTGCGGGTTGTGGAAAAGACAATTATGATGAACCCACCTCTACATTAACGGGTCGAATCGTTTATCAGGGAGAACCTTTGCAATTGAAAGGGACTAATGAGAGCGTACGCGTTCAGTTATTTCAGGATGGTTACGACTTTCGGACGCCATTGGACGTTTTCGTCTCCCAAGATGGCAGCTTTTCCGCTAAATTATTTGACGGACACTATAAATTGGTTACCAGAGACGGTAATGGTCCCTGGCTTAATACCCGCGATACCACGGAAGTGGAATTAAGAGGGACGGCTTCCGTGGATTTGGAAGTAACGCCTTACTTCACCATCTCTAATTCATCGATCTCCTTGAGCGGTAATGTGATGAATACCTCTTTTACGATTAATCAAATTGTGGATGCCGCGCAGATCGATCGGGTAATGCTGCTCCTCAATACGACCACCTTCGTTGACGAAGTGGCTAACGTTGTACGAGCCGAATATACGGGTGATGATGTTCAGGTCGGACAGATGGCTTTAAATGTGGATTTTTCAGACGAGCCTGACGCGGTCAATGGACGTGCGCTCTTCGGGCGGATATGCGTTTGGCCAAGTGGTTCTGATCAAGGAATTTACTCACCAGTTGTTCGCCTTAGATAAAAATTGCAATGATGTTCTATAAATCCTTAATTGTCGCATCCTGTTTAAGTCTATCGATCCTAAATCCGACGAAGGCTATTGAGGAGGTTACCAATGTAAGCCGCCCCGATACAAGTGCATCTAATAAGCATTACGTATCCAATCGGAAACCGCTGCGATCTGCTTATTTCGTTAAATTGCCTGTGGGTTCTATCCAACCAAAAGGTTGGCTTCGGAAATACCTGGAATTACAGCGTGACGGATTGACGGGACATCTCGGGGAAATCAGTGCTTGGCTAGCAAAGAAAAATAATGCCTGGTTAAGTAAAGATGGAAGTGGGGATCATGGCTGGGAAGAAGTTCCTTATTGGTTGAAAGGTTATGCTAATCTTGGCTATATTTTAAAGGACGAACGGATTATTCAGGAAGCGAGGATCTGGCTTAACGCCGCGTTGGAAAGCCAGCGAGAAGACGGTTACTTCGGTCCATTGATTTTAAAAGATGGCAAACCCGACCTCTGGGGCAATATGATTATGCTGTGGTGTTTACAATCGTACTACGAGTATAGTCGTGACGAGCGGGTGCTATCTTTTATGGAAAAGTATTTTGCCTGGCAAAATCAACTTCCGGAGGAGAAGCTACTCAAGGATTACTGGGAGAACAGTCGGGGAGGGGATAATCTCTATAGCATTTATTGGCTTTATAACCGAACACAGGGAAAGGAATGGTTGTTGGACTTGGCAAAGAAAATCCACCGAAATACGGCCGATTGGAAGCAGCAACATAACCTTCCGAATTGGCATAATGTGAATATTGCGCAATGCTTCCGTGAACCCGCTACTTATTATTTGCAAACTGGCGATCCGAGTGATCTCGAAGCTAGTTATCGTAATTTTGATATTATCCGCGAACGTTTCGGCAATGTACCAGGGGGCATGTTCGGCGCAGATGAAAATGCGCGGGAAGGCTATGCGGATCCACGACAAGGAGTTGAGACCTGCGGCATGGTCGAACAAATGGCCTCCGATGAAATATTAATGGGAATAACCGGTGATCCTTTTGGGCAGATCATGCCGAAGAGGTTGCTTTTAATACCTATCCTGCGGCCGTAATGCCTGATTTCAAGGCTTTACGTTATATTACGAGTCCGAATATGTCCATCAGTGATAGCAAGAACCATCATCCGGGCATTGATAATAAAGGCCCCTTTTTAATGATGAACCCTTTCAGTTCGCGATGCTGTCAACACAACCATGCACAAGGATGGCCTTATTTTGCCGAGCATATTTTTATGGCCACACCGGATAACGGTTTGGCGGCCCTGCTTTTTGCGGAAGCTGTTGTGACAGCAAAAGTGGCAAATGGACAGGAGATTAGCATTGAATCGGCCGGGCATTATCCTTTTGATGATCAGATTTCCTTTACCGTACATACAGCAAATGGGGTAAGTTTCCCCTACTATATACGGATTCCAAATTGGTGTAATCAAGCCAGTGTACTGGTTAATGGTAAAAAGGTGCAACAAGCCTTTAAAGCGGGTTCTTATGTTAAGATCGAGCGAACATGGAATGATGGCGATAAAATTACCTTAACATTGCCCATGGAACTTTCTATTACAAAATGGAAAGAGAATAAGGGAAGTATCAGTATTAACAGAGGACCGCTCACTTATTCTTTAAAAATCCAAGAGCAATATATCAAAAAAGACAGCAAGGCCTCTGCCATTGGGGATTCTAAATGGCAAGATAATGCAGATCCTGAAAAATGGCCATCTTTTGAGATACTGCCTAACTCGCCTTGGAACTACGGAATCGTGTATGCTGGCCAGAAACCAGGAGAAATAATAGAAGTAATAAAAAGCGAGTGGCCGGAGGATAACTTTCCTTTTACGCCTGACCATGTCCCGGTAAGATTAAAAGTTAAAGGTAAACAAATTCCGGAGTGGAAAATCGATCAATATGGGTTAACGGATGTATTACCAGCCAGTCCGGTACAGGTGAATACGGAGGCAGAAGAGCTAGAACTTATACCCATGGGGGCAGCAAGGTTGCGGATTAGTGCTTTTCCGGTGATTAAGTATTAGTTTTAAGGGATTAGCTAATAGCTAACAATGGATATACTAAAACAAACAATACAATAGAAGATGAAAAAAACATCATTTTTAGTGCGTTAATGATCAGCTTAGGCCTCCTGTCAAGTTGTGGAAGTGGTGCAGATAAACAGGCCTCAGCGGAAAAGAAACAAGGTTTAAGGGCACCTGCTTATCCCTTGATTACGCATGATCCTTACTTTAGTATCTGGTCTTTCGGAGATACGCTGAATGCACAGTCAACTAAACACTGGACGGGCGAGGATCAACCACTTGTAGTACTGGCTCAGGTGGATGGCAAAGTATATCAATTAGTGGGCAAAGCAATTTCGCTTTTGGAAGATGTAGTGCCTACCGCACAGAAAAAACCTTATGAAGTTCACTACACCTATGCAAATCCGGGAACGGGTTGGGAAGCAACTGATTTTGTCAATCAGTCTTGGGAGGCCGGAACAGCACCTTTTGGCGATAATTCCGTGGATAATCCGATGAAAGCCGCATCACGTTATGATAAGGAAATTTGGTATAAAAGGGAATTTACTTTGGACAAGCTTCCAAATGATCCGAAGTTACTGATTAGCCATGACGACGCGGTGCAAGTTTTTATCAATGGCGTATTGGCTTATGAAGACCCGAATTTTATTCTAGATTATGGACAAAGAGCTCTTTCGCCCGCGAGTATAAAAGCACTGAAGCAAGGTAAAAACACTTTAGCTGTACATTGTCGTAATGATCGGGGTGGCGCCTTTATCGATGTCGGTTTGGTACAGGAACGGAAACTGTTGGATACCGAATTGGCAAAACAGACGTCTGTGCATCTAACGGCGACACAGACTGAATACTCCTTTGATGCCGGCGGCGTAGCCATTGATTTAACTTTTACTTCGCCTTTATTGATGGATCAATTGGAAGTATTGGCTAGACCCGCATCCTATCTAACTTTTAAATCAGTGTCGAAAGACGGGAAAGCCCACGATGTAAAAATCTGGTTTGCATTATCGGGAAAAGTGAGCGCTGATAAAGCTAAACAGGAAGTGAAAGCAGCTATAGAAGATCATGATCAACTACTGGTACAATCGGTGGGGACAACGAGTCAGCAAATATTAGGTAAAAAAGGAGATAATGTTCGGATTGATTGGGGAAAAGCATATATCGCGACCACGAAAAAGGCTTCTATTAAATCAACTCCAAACAGCTTGCAGGGTTTTGTCGCAGATATTGCAAAAAAGGGTGCTTCTTCTGAAGCAAAAATTGGCGCTGCATCCGATATGCTGATCGGTGTGGAGATGACCTTAGGGCAAATAACGGATGCAATCTCAGAACATTTGGTGATTGCTTATGACGATGAATACTCGGTACAATATTTCGGAAAGAATTTGCGCCCGTGGTGGCGTCGGGATAATAAGACAAATGCCCTAGATATGATTCAAGCTGCGGAGAAAGACTATGATCGTTTAATGCAGGCCTGTCAATCTTTCGATGAAAAATTATCGGCCGATGCTCAAAAGGTAGGCGGTGAGCAATATGCCGACTTATGTAACCTTGCCTATCGACAAGCAATCGCTGCGCATAAAGTAGTAGCAAATACCAATGGGGAATTGTTGTTTTTCTCGAAAGAAAACTTTTCAAACGGTTCCATCGGAACGGTGGATGTTACCTATCCTTCTGCGCCGCTTTTTATTTTGTATAATACGGAGCTTGCGAAAGGTTTGTTACGTTTTATTTTTGAATATTCGGAAAGTGGTAGATGGAAGAAGCCGTTCCCTGCCCATGATGTCGGAACGTATCCTTTAGCCAATGGTCAAACCTATGGAGAAGATATGCCGGTGGAAGAGGCAGGTAATATGATTACCCTTACCGCCGCTATAGCTTTGCGGGATGGCAATACGAATTTTGCGGAGAAACATTGGGAAACCCTGACCACTTGGACTGAATTTTTAAAGAAAGAAGGACTCGACCCGGCAAATCAGCTCTGTACCGATGACTTTGCAGGACATCTCGCGCGCAATGCTAACTTATCTGTGAAAGCGATTATGGGAATCGCTTCTTATGCGAAACTAGCAGAGATGCTAAAAAAAGAGGACGTAGCAAAAAAGCATTTCGAATTAGCGAAACAAATGGCCGCCCAGTGGATGAAATTGGCCGACAACGGTAATCATTATACCCTTGCTTTTGGCCAAAAGGATACTTGGAGTCAAAAGTACAACCTCATTTGGGATAAGCTGTTGAAATTGGATATATTCCCTAAGGAAGTGGTAGAAAAGGAAATTGCTTATTACAAGACAAAACAGCAAACATATGGTTTGCCCTTAGATAGTCGAAAAACCTATACAAAATCTGACTGGATTTTATGGACCGCTACCTTAGCGGATGATACGGATTTTGAGACGTTCGTAAGCCCGGTGTGGAAATTTGTGAATGAAACACCGGACCGTATCCCCTTGAGCGATTGGCATGAAACAACCGATGGTAAGTCAGTTGGTTTTCGTGCACGATCGGTGGTAGGCGGCTATTTTGTGAAGATGCTAGAGAAGGAAATGTTGAAAAAGTAAACAGCAGTCGACAGTCCGTTTGAAACGAAGTTTTAACTCTTAAAATAAATTAAATCTGAAAGCTGATTGCTGAAGTCTGACAGCTAAATTGAGACAATATAAAGAAAAATTGACACAGTGCTAATTGGTTTATCGTACGATAATCATTTCCTTTGGTTGGAAGATTTTTTATCAAACGACAAACCAATTAGCAAATCGATATGAAGCTATCAACATTATTACTAGGTATTTCATTTATTCTCGCCGGAGGATGGCTGACGGGCTGCTCGTCAACCAATAATAAAAAAGAAAATGAACATACCGAGGAAGCTGCGGAAACGCGCTGGTCGACAGAAGACGCCAACGAATGGTATGAAAAGCAAGCTTGGCTTGTGGGCTGCAATTTTAGTCCAAGTACGGCGATTAATCAGCTGGAAATGTGGCAAGCGGATAGTTTTGATACCTTGACTATCAATAAGGAATTAGGCTGGGCGGCGGATCTAGGCTTTAACACAGTTCGCGTATATCTTCATGATTTACTTTATGAGCAAGACAGTGCGGGCTTCTTGAATAGAATGGAAACTTTTCTGGCAATTGCCGATAAGCATCATATCAAACCACTTTTTGTATTTTTCGACTCTTGCTGGGACCCTTTTCCAAAATTAGGAAAGCAACGCGCCCCAAAACCACATGTCCACAACTCGGGATGGGTGCAAAGTCCTGGTTCGGAAGTGTTAAAAGATAGTACCCAATACCCTAAATTGGAACGCTATATTAAAGGGGTTGTGACGCATTTCGCCCAAGACAATCGCATTTTAGGTTGGGATGTTTGGAATGAGCCCAATAATCCCAATAAAAGTTCTTACGGAAAAGTAGAATTAGAGAATAAGGACAAGTATGTTTACGAGTTGCTCAAAAAAACCTTCGATTGGGCGCGTGCTAGTCAGCCAAGCCAGCCCCTAACGTCTGGTTTATGGGATGGCGGCGACTGGTCTGATTCAACGGCACTGACCGAAATACAGCGTTTGCAATTGGAAGCGTCAGACATTATTAGCTTCCACAATTATGAAGATCCCGCATCTTTTGAGGCGCGCATTAAGCAGTTGGAAAAGTACGGGCGGCCTATATTATGTACAGAATACATGGCCCGGCCAAACAAGAGTACTTTTGAAGGTAGTTTGCCCATTGCAAAGAAATATAATGTAGGGGCTTACAATTGGGGTTTTGTCGATGGGAAAACACAAACCATTTATGCATGGGATAGCTGGTCTAAGTCTTACGACGCGCCGCCTAAGGTTTGGTTTCACGACATTTTAAGAAAAGATGGCACACCTTATAGTAAAGAGGAGGTTGCCTTCATCAAATCGCTTACTAAAGCAACAAATTAATATTTTATTCACATATAAAAGAACGCATGACACGTAACTTGATTTTTGGATCCTTACTTTTAATTAGTTCGCAGTTCGCTGTGGCGCAAGACGCAAATTGGAAGCCTGTTGGCGATAAAATCATGTCGCCTTGGGCAGAGAAAGTAAATCCGAAAGAAACGCTACAAGAATATCCAAGGCCGCAGCTTGTACGGAAGGGCTGGCAAAACTTGAACGGCCTTTGGCAATACGCCATAACTTCGAAAACAGAACAAAATATACCAAGTAATTTCCAAGGACAGATTCTTGTCCCTTTTGCCGTTGAATCTGCTTTATCAGGCGTTGGAAAAACGGTTGGTAAAGATCAAGCTTTATGGTACAAAAACACCATTAAATTAGAAGCCGTAAATAGCAAGGAAGATGTACTGTTGCATTTCGGAGCAGTAGATTGGCAATGTGAAGTATACGTAAATGGCCAACAAGTGGGTAGTCATCAAGGTGGTTTCGATCCATTTTATTTTAATATCAGCAAATACCTTAAAAAAGGAAAGACACAAGAGATAGCGATCCGAGTGTGGGATCCAACGGATGAAGGGCCTCAACCACGTGGTAAGCAGGTGAAAAATCCGGAAGGTATTTGGTATACGCCCGTTACCGGTATATGGCAAACTGTTTGGCTGGAAAACGTTCCAAAAACCTATATAGCTCATACAAAGCAAACTCCGGATGTCGACAAAAAATCGCTAACATTCTACGCGCAAGTAGAGGGCAGCCAAAGCGGTGATCAGGTTAAAGTGCTTGCACTGGATGGTGATAAAGTTCTGGCTGAACAGACTGTAACGGCAGGGGCAGAAGCAAATTTATCGGTCCCCGGCGTAGAGTTATGGTCGCCATCGAACCCTAAACTTTACGATCTACGCGTATCGGTTCTTCGGAAAGGAAGGGTAATAGATGAGACGACAAGCTATTTCGCCATGCGTAAAATATCCATGGCCAAGGATGGTAAAGGTATTCAGCGGTTAATGTTAAATAACGAGTTCGTATTCCAGTATGGCCCATTGGATCAAGGGTGGTGGCCCGACGGTTTGTACACGGCCCCAACCGACGAAGCGCTATTGTTTGATATTGTAAAGACAAAAGAAATGGGCTTTAATATGATCCGTAAACACATTAAGGTAGAACCTGCTCGTTGGTACCGTTACTGCGACAGTCTTGGTTTGCTGGTATGGCAGGATATGCCAAGTGGCGATTTAGGCGGTAACCGTTGGGACAATCATCCAGGGCAGCTCTCAGGGTATAACTTGGATAAAGAACGTTCCGCTGAATCAGAAGCCTATCACAAGAAAGAGTGGAAAGCTATCATGGACGCTTTGCATAACTTCCCCAGTATCGTTGTGTGGGTTCCATTTAATGAAGCTTGGGGACAATTTAAGACCAAGGAGATTACCGAATGGACTATCCAATACGATCCGTCACGTTTGGTTAATAGTGCCAGCGGAGGCAATTTCTTGAAGACAGGACATATTTTGGATATTCACAACTATCCTGATCCTTCGATGCCCGACCCAGCATTATTTGGCGAAAAACAAGTATTGGTACTGGGCGAATTTGGTGGTTTAGGTTTGCCAATAGAAGGTCATACCTGGCAGGAAAAAAATAACTGGGGATACCAAAGCTTTAAAAATAAAGAGGAGCTTTTAAAGCGTTATACTAAACTGATCGAAGACTTAAAACGATTGATCCCATTAGGATTATCGGCTGGTGTATATACTCAAACAACGGATGTGGAGGTTGAAACGAACGGAATGATGACTTATGATCGTGAAGTGATCAAGATTCCTGAAACACAGTTGAATCAACTGCATCAGACGCTCTATCAACAGTCTATACAATAAGGGTTATATTGAAAATGGGACTAAATCGAGATGAAGAATCAAATTTAGTCCCACCTCATGAAGACAGATATGAAGATAAAATACTATGTTTATTACATTTTGGGCTGTATAGCCCTTTCGTGTAATAACCCCGCAAGAGAAAACAACGCAAATGAGCACAGCGTAAAAGAAACAACAGCGTTTGATAGCCAAATCGATGGTAAAGAAGCGAAGCTTTATACAATCAGCAATGGAAAGGGATTAACCGCAACACTCACGAATTATGGTGGCAGAGTTGTCAGTTTAACCGTACCGGATAAAGATGGTAAGCCTGTCGACGTCGTTTTAGGTTTTGCGACAGCGGCGGAATACAAGGCCTCTTCAGAGCCATATTATGGTGCTACGATCGGCCGTGTAGGGAATCGGATAGCGAAAGGGAAATTTGAATTGGATGGAAAGGCATATAGTATCTTTACCAATAATGGGCAAAACACCTTGCATGGCGGAAAAAAAGGGTTTCAGGATGTAGTGTGGGATGCAGAACAAGCAAGCGACTCTTCACTTGTTTTGCGATACCGTTCACCCGATGGTGAGGAAAATTTTCCAGGAAACTTAGAAGTTAAAATAACCTATACCGCCACCGCCAATAATGGATTGCGGTTTGATTACGAGGCAACTACTGATAAACGCACGCCCGTTAATCTTACGAACCATGCTTTCTTTAATCTGAACGGGGAAGGCTCGGGCACCATTAATAATCATCTTTTACAAATAAACGCAAATAGATATACACCAGTTGACAGCACCCTGATTCCGCTGGGTAATTTAGCTTCTGTCAAGAATACGCCCTTTGACTTCACAACAGCGCAAGCCATTGGTAGCCGCGTAGATCAGGACAATGAGCAATTAAAATTCGGAGGTGGGTACGATCATAATTTTGTACTCAACAAAGGGAATAAGTATGGTTTAGCAGCTACTGTTACGGGTGATAAGAGTGGCATTGTTATGCAGATCTTTACCGACGAACCGGGATTGCAGTTTTATGGAGGCAATTTTATGAAGGGACAAAATACCCTGAAAAGCGGCGTGAAGGATGACTATCGAACATCTTTTGCTCTAGAGACTCAGCATTTTCCGGATGCCGTAAATCAACCGGACTTTCCGTCGATCATTCTGGACCCGGGCAAGGTCTACAAAACGACTTCGGAGTACGTCTTTTCCGTTACTAAATAGGGTGTAGAATGCGTAAGTTCCTCCTTTTTTCGCTGCTCTGTTTTGCGCTCGAATGTGCTGCTCAAGAGCCTGATCGATATAGCAATCCGGTATTCGAACCTGTACTGGCAGATCCATCCGTCATAAGGGATCCAAAGACGGGTTTGTTCTATGCATTCGGCACCGCTGACGACTGGGGAGATGGAAAAGGGCCGCGATGGGTACCCATGTTGCAATCAAAGAATTTAACCCAATGGCGTTACGTGAAAAATGCCTTGCGGCAAAAACCGCAATGGAAAGAAAAAGGAGGTGTTTGGGCACCGGATGTAAATCGAGTAAATGGGAAATATTACATGTACTACGCATTTTCTACTTGGGGAGATCCTAACCCCGGTATCGGTTTGGCAATTGCTGACTCCTTAAATGGAGATTTTATAGATCAAGGAAAAATATTTCTCAGCGCAGAGGTGGATGTGCCAAATTCTATCGATCCATGCTTCTTTGAAGATCGAGGTAAAAAATACCTTTTTTGGGGAAGTTTCAGTGATTTACCAACACAAGGAACTTATGCCATTGAACTTAGCGAAGATGGTAGATCGGTTGCTGATATCCACAAAAAAACAAAAATAGCAGCTGGCGATTGGGAAGCGGTTATGATTCATAAGGAGGGTGATTACTACTACTTCTTCGGTTCAAAGGGCTCTTGCTGTGAAGGCTTAAACAGCAAATACCATGTGCTTGTTGGAAGATCAAAGCATTTACTAGGACCTTATCTAGATAAAGAGGGGTACCCAATTACTGAAAGAGGACGAGGTACTTTACTGATTCAAGGGAATGACCGGTTTGTAGGAACAGGGCATAATGCCCGTCTTATTCGCGATGACAATGGGCAGGACTGGTTCTTGTATCATGGTTTCAATGCCCGGAAAGGAAAGTTAAGCAATGGTACGGATCGTCGAGTTCTACTTATGGAACCTTTGTTTTGGAAAGATGGTTGGCCTGAAATAAAAGGGCAAGGAACTTCTTCTGTCAAACAAAGGGCTCCTGTATTTAAATAACTCTTTCTCGTGCTGTTTTAACAGCTATTTACCTTATTTTATTCCTACTGTTAAAAACCTAAAGGAATTCGAATCGACTTGAAGGATGGGCGGATTTCCGCTATGCTCGAATTTAAGATCAATAAATGCTGTTTTTCGAGGTGCAACCTGCTCATTTTTGAAATGGGTATGAAATACATAATGCAAGTTACCCTGCTTGTCTTGAATAAGGTCTCCATGGCCGGTGCCATCTTCCCCAATTAATCTTCTACTTATAATGGGATTGCCTCGATGCTTTTTCCACGGTCCCATGGGATGCGATGAAGTGGCATAACCAACGGCATAATCGGGGTTTCGAAAATCATTGGCTGAATAAAGAAGATAATAAAGTCCGGCATGTTTAATAACGGTAGGTCCCTCCGTAACAGGCCAG
The DNA here is from genome assembly GCF_030372825.1 of Olivibacter sp. 47. NCBI lineage: Bacteria > Pseudomonadati > Bacteroidota > Sphingobacteriia > Sphingobacteriales > Sphingobacteriaceae > Olivibacter > Olivibacter sp. 47. The sequence continues at coordinate 21,673 of NZ_JAUCNR010000001.1, read as the reverse complement.
CGCGCGTCGGATGTGTTTTCCCAAGGTTCATCAGCACGAAGGCATTCGCTGGCAGTTTCCTCTTTAATTTGACTTAAATCATTTGACAATTCCGCACAGTAGATTCGATTGCCGTCATGTAAGCGCACAAAATAGAGATAGGCTTTGTTTTTATCAAAAAATATAAACGGATCGATTTGTTTGGTAGGTCCATTGAGGGCGCGTTTTGTGTCTTGCGTAAAAGGACCAAGTGGGCTATCGCTGCTAGCGATCGCAATTTGTTCGTTAGCAGTATAAGCCATGTAAAACCTGTTTTTATATTTAAAGACCTGCGGCGCCCAGAAGCCCATCGTGCCGAATGTATGGTCTTTATGCAAAGCGTAACCGTTACGATCGCGACCAACAGGACCTGTCCAGTTTTCGAGGTCTACGGAGCTATATACTTGAAAACCATCAGGTGCTCCAGTACCGTACAAGTAGTAGGTGCCATTGTCATAGAAAATGTGAGGATCAGCTAAAGTAAGCGGTGCGGAATGGGTGCTCGCATCTTCGATCTTAGGCCAGCCCTCCCGATAATGGATTCGCTTGATAAGGGCTACACGTCCGTAGCCATCTGGTTTGCCCGTGTTGGGATTGATGGGAATGGCATGATAAGCGATAAAGATATTGCCCTTCGGATCGCGGAAAATGGAATTATGCCCCGGAGCCAGCCATAAACTATCCTTTTCAAGCAAAACGCTTCTATTCGAATGATTGTTGGAACCCAATCGTTCGAAGGGCCCGAAGGGGTTTCTTGCACGAGCGATCATCACCGCATAACTGGCTTGAGGCCCACAGCAATTATCACCTGAATAATAAAGATAATAATAGCCTTGGTGGTAATCTACCCATGCTCCTTCAATTAATTTATCGTATTGTGCTTCTTGTTCCGGATGCATAACGTCAATCGATTTTGAGCCCTCACGAAATGCTGACCAATCATCCGTCATTTCTTGCACCTTAATCGGCGCATGACCTGACCCCCAATAAAGTAGTTTCTTTTTGGTTTTAGGGTCTATAAAGGCCATAGGATCGATATTCACAAACCCTTCTCCACATAACAAAGGTTTGCCCGAATCCTTAAACGGTCCAGCGGGGTGTTTAGCGTAAGCGACACCTAGGCATTTTCCGTTCCCCGATTCGCCGGAATAAAAAAGCACAAACTGATTTATGGCACTATCAAATAGCACGTGAGGAGCCCAAAAATCGCGATCCGCCCAGCTTGGTTTTTCGGGGAGAGCGTCGCCTAAAATAGTCCAATTTTGAAGATCTTTGGAACGGGCCACCTGGATATGGGCTAGTTTATCATCGATATTGCTATTGGTTGCATAAGCGTAATAAAATCCTTCAGTGTAAATAATGGTTGGATCAGGAAAATCTTTATTGATGATCGGGTTCTTGATGGCCTGCCCGAACGAATAATGGATGAACAAAATCGATAGAATCGAAAAAATAAAGCGCCTCATGTAATAATTGGTTATTAGACCTCAAATAACGTAAAATGAAAGGAAAAGTGGCTCATCCGATTGTATCAAACTTTCGACAAATTATCTTTCGCTACATGTCTCGCCCAGGCCAGGTAGCATAGAAGCGTTAAGAACGGGTACTATCAACGAGCATATCACCACTTAACCAATTATTAATTTATTTGAATATAAATAAGACCTTATTTGTCTGTATCCGAATGAGATCCGAACAAGGTCCGAATAAAAGCTGACTAAAGTCCTGTTTTATTGATAGTCATTCATACTAAAAGTCAGATGCGACCTTGTTCGAAATGAAAAGAAATATTAAGTTTGAATTAGCCATGATAAAAAAACTAATCAGCGTATTCCTGTTTTGCCTGTTCGTAAAACTACTGTATTGTCAACCTTATTACTTCAAGCATTATCAGGTTGAAAACGGCCTTTCTAATAATGCGGTTATTTGCAGCATGCAGGATAGTAAAGGTTTTATGTGGTTTGGTACACGCGATGGTCTCAATCGATTCGATGGTTACACCTTTAAGGTCTTTAACCACAATCCACAGGATTCACTTAGCTTAGGAAATAACTTTATACACAGCCTGTTTGAAGATCGCCTCGGGAATATTTGGGTTGGGACCGACTTAGGAATCTATATCTATGATCCACTTACGGAGAAATTCAGCCACTTTGTTCATCATCAAGACGCGGCGATCGCTCATATTCAAGCAGACGAGGAAGGTAATATCTGGTATACGGCCTTTTCATCCTTAGTCCGATACCAGACCCAAACAGGGCAAATTAAGAACTTCGGAAAGCTAGGAATGAGTTCAGTAGATGCAGTGTCAGTAAGTAAAACGGGTGTATGGGTCGGCTCTAGCAATGGTGAAATTAAGCTGCTTGAACCTAAATGGGAAAAGACAAAACGCTTTGAAGTTTTCGGAAAACAATCGTCCATCGGTTCGAGACCGGTTACATGTCTTTTATGGGACGAGAACAAAGAAAGGCTCTGGATCGGCACGGCTAAGGAAGGACTAAAGTTATTATACCCGCTAGACGGATCCTATCAGGATCTATTAAAAAAAAGTGAAAATCAACTGCCCATTTATGTGCATGATATCAAAAGGACGGATGAGGGGCAATATATGGCAGCTACTGAGCTGGGCGTTTTCATCTACGAAGATCGACACAAACGCTTTGTACATTTAAAAAAGGAAGATAATAATCAATGGTCCATCAGTGATAACGCTGTTTATACTATTTGTCGTGATACCGAAGGCGGTATTTGGGTTGGCTCTTGGTTTGGAGGTGTCAGTTATTATCATAAGCAGCATACTTTCTTTGAGAAATTTTTCCCGCAAAAAGGAGAGAATAGTCTTATAGGAAGTGCTGTTCGTGAAATAACGGCAGACAGCTATGGAAATTTATGGATCGGAACGGAAAATGGTGGATTAAACAAATTGTCGCTGACAAGCGGAAGATTTGAACATTTTTCGGTTCAAGGTAAACCTCAAGAACTATCTTCTTCCAATATTCATGGCTTATTAGCGACTGGGGATACTTTATGGGTGGGAACCTTTCACCAAGGCTTAAACCTTATGCGTATATCCACCGGCGAAGTTTTTAAACAGTATACTGCTTCCAATGCGCCATTCCATTTGGGAAGTAATTTCATTTATACCATGTTACGCCTCCGTTCCGGCGAAGTACTATTGGCGACAGACAGAGGAATCTATGAATATTTATATGAAAGAGAGGGGTTTCAACTTGTACGTAATTTTCCGTCGAATATTTTTTATACATCGCTTTTTGAAGACCGGGAAGGTACGATTTGGGCGGGCTCTTGGCGAGATGGCTTATACTTTTACAATCCTAAAACAGGTAATAGAGGAAGGTATAGTCATCAACCGGGCAATATCGCTACGTTGACAAGTAATCGTGTGACTTACATTACGGAAACAAAAGACCGACAGCTCTGGGTCGCTACCGAGGAAGGGCTCTGTCGCCTGGACAAGTCGTTGGGAAAGTTTAAGCAGTATCAATTTCCTCAATCTATGCAAAGCCTATTGGTATGTACAGTACAAGAAGATAATCATGGGGACCTTTGGATCAGTACATCAAAAGGCTTGATCCGTTTTAATCCGCGCGCAAATACCAGTCGTTTTTTTGGAGTTGCAAACGGGCTTTTAAGCGATCAATTTAACTATAATTCCGTTTATAAAGCACAAAATGGTATGTTATACTTTGGTACCGTAAAGGGTTTAATTCGTTTCAATCCGCGGCGATTGCAAGACAAATCCTTTGTACCACCCGTTTATTTTACCGGATTTCAGGTTTATAATAAAGACCTGACGATTGGTGAAAACGGCTCGCCCTTGAAAAAGTCGATTACGTTTACCGATACCATCATTTTAAGACATAACCAATCTACCTTTAGTATCGACTTCGCTGCGCTTAGCTATACATCTCCTGAAATGACAGAATATGTTTACAAGATGGATGGCTTGGATCCCGACTGGACCCACCTTCAGGCAAACCGAAAGGCTTACTTTACTGAATTACCACCCGGCGAATACATTTTTCGGGTTAGTACAATCAATAGTTTAGGGGCCCGTATCGGGAAGGAGGCAATCTTATCCATTCATATTTTACCGCCATTTTGGGCTAGTAAAGCGGCTTATCTTTTATATACCGTATTGATTATAGTATTAATCTATTATATCGTAGGCTCCTATCACCGCCGTCTGCGGGAAAAGAATAGGTTAAAATTGGAACAGCTTGCACATAAAAAAGAAGAGGAAATGTATCGCGCAAAAATAGAATTCTTCACGCAAGTTGCACATGAAATAAGAACACCCTTGACCCTTATAAAGGGACCTATGGAGAAAATTATTAAACAAGTGGACGAAGTGCCGACTATTCGAAAGAATTTGTTGATAATGGAAAAGAATACCAATCGTTTGTTGGAGCTATCGGGGCAACTGTTAGATTTTAGGAAAACCGAGGAACAAGCCTTTGTGCTCACTTATCAACATCTTGAGGTAACACAATTTCTAAAAGATCAAGTAGAAAGGCTCGGTCCAACAGCGATGGAGTTGCGTATAAAGATTAAGTTAGAAGTGTTAAAGGAGGAATTATGGGTATATGTTGATGTAGAAGCCTTAGACAAAATGTTAAGCAACTTATTAAATAATGCCCTTAAATATGCGGCTAGTAAAATTGTTATTCGTTTACAAAAGGAAGAACTCTTTTTTCGAGTCATTATCGCTAGCGATGGAGAACGAATACCTCCCCATCTACAAGAGAAAATTTTTGAGCCCTTCTACCGGATCAAAGGGAATACGAAATCTGTTGGTAGTGGTCTGGGCCTAGCTTTAGCGCGTTCGCTTGCCGAAATGCATCGAGGCAGCTTGATTTTAGATATTAAGAATAACGAAAACTTTAATACATTTGTATTATCGCTACCACTTAACCATAAAGAATCTGATCTATGATAAATACCCTACAAACCACTACAAACAAACCTGCTTTGCTGCTGGTAGATGATCACCGTGAGATCTTGGATTTTTTAGCAGATGATCTGCAGGAACATTATCAAGTATTTACCGCTAATGATGGACGAGAGGCTTTGAACTTTTTAGCGGATGAAAGTGTACAGCTCATCATCAGTGATATTATGATGCCCGTAATGGATGGCTATGCTTTATGTGAGACCGTCAAATCTACCGTTGAATACTGTCATATTCCCGTTATTCTACTAACAGCAAAAAATACGTTGCAATCCAAGATACAAGGGCTGGAACTGGGTGCGGATGCTTATGTCGAAAAACCGTTTTCTCCAGAGTACCTGCAAGTTCAAATTGCCAATTTGCTGGCCAATCGGAATAAGTTGCGCGAGTACTTTGCATCCTCTCCATTGGTACACATAAAAACGATGGCCCATTCGAAGTCAGATGAATTGTTTCTCGAGAAATTAAACGATTTGATTCATCAGCGATTGGAAAATCCAAATCTAGACGTGGAGCATTTAGCCGACTTAATGTGTATGAGCAGGCCTACCTTATATCGGAAAATTAAAGCAATATCTAACTTAACCCCGAATGAACTGATTAATGTTGCTCGACTTAAGCGGGCTGCGGAATTGTTGGCTGAAGGCGGATTGAAAATATATGAGATAGCTGAAATGGTAGGATATAGTTCGCAGACCCATTTCGGTAGGAATTTTCACAAGCAATTCGGCGTTTCTCCTTCAGAATATGTAGAGAATCTTAAACAGCGAAACTAACCGTTTTTTTTTCTTGTAGGAACTTGTCAGTATGTTGATTGCTTAAGATTCGTCTGAGTGCAATTGAATGGGTATTTGGAAGCTTCTTGATACAGCTAAATTGACACAATATGCTGAAATATTGATACGCTTCGTTTAGCATTAACAAGCATGCAGCACCTACCTTTGGTTATCGACGAGGGAGTTCTTCGCTCCTTTTTTACTAACCAATGAGAACGTATGCATACTAGTCAATTGTTAAATGGAAAGGGCAGTGTAATGAAGGTATTCTTTTTACTGATTTTCTTCATCTGCCTTTCGGTTTGCCTGTGGGCGCAAACCACCATCACCGGCTTAGTCCGGGACGAATCAGGCGCACCTTTAGCCGCCGTAAGTGTAAAGGTTAAGAATACAAATACGGGTGTTTCAACCAATCAAGAGGGGCGATACCGTATTGAAGTTCCCAATCAACAAGCCGTTTTGGTTTTTTCCTATGTTAGCTATACCACACAAGAGGTTGCCTTACAGGGAAAGGAGGAAATAAATGTAACCCTCTTGCCTGAAGAAAATTCGCTTGATGAGGTAGTAGTAGTAGGATATGGTACACAACAGAAACGGGATTTAACGGGCGCCGTTTCGGTGGTAAAAACGTCTGAATTGACAAAAAGGCAAGTAACAACCATGGGAGAAGCGCTTCAGGGACTGGCGTCGGGTGTTAAAGTGCGCGGAGCGGGACGGCCTGGAGCGGAAGCCAGAGTGGAAATTCGTGGTTTGAAAAATTTAAGCGGTACCAATCCACTCTACGTGATTGATGGAATGATTACAACCGCCAATCGGGATTTTAATCCCAACGACATCGAGTCCGTACAAATTTTGAAAGATGCTTCTGCTGCGGCAATTTACGGTTCGCGCGCTGCTAACGGTGTAATCATCATCACAACAAAAAAGGGAGCCAAAGGGCCGATGAAGGTACAGTTCTCGGGAACAACGAGTGCGCAAACTACACCTCGCTACAAGTTGGCGCAAACAGAAGAGTTTGCCAGACTTAATTATATGGCCTATGACAATGCAGGAGCTACTAGACAAGATTTAGATTTAAGTCAAAATACCGACTGGCAGGATGCGGCTTTCCGCACAGGGAACATGCAAGATTTGAATCTCACTTTTTCGGGCGGTGGAGAGAGTGGTAATTACCTGGTATCGGGGAATTATTTCAAAAATGATGGAACCGTAATCAGCACCGGGTTTGATCGCATAAGCTTTCGCGTAAATACACAAGGTACAAAGGGTATTTTTAGTATCGGTGAGAACCTAGCAATCAGCAATGCAAAAGCTGATGAAATGTCGGGCAACCCTATTGCAGATGTCGTACGGCTTTTGCCCACCATTCCGGTATATAACCCGAATAACCCGGGAGGATATGGATATGGTGATGAACGGAGGGCGCGGACCTTTGGTAGCAATCCCGTGGCGATTGCTGATTTGGATGATCGGTATAACGAAAATCTACGCATTCGCGGAAATGTCTGGTCTGAGTTGAAGCCGGTTGAATTTCTAAAGTATCGGTTTAACTTAGGTTACGAAACTAGCAGCGATCATTATGCCCATTTACGAAAGCAGGGTAACTGGTCCTTAAATCAAGAATTTCAACCTTCCATCGCCGATGAATATCGTGCTCGCTTTCAATCGATATTAGTAGAAAATACGCTAGCATTTAATAAAGACTTTGGTAAACATTCGGTCAACGCGGTAGTTGGTCAAACCTATCAACGGGATTTATATGCACGTATCTCCGGGATGAAAAGGAATTTAGTCCCTGATGGAAAGGGCGGCTATTACAGTGAGCTCGATCAGGGAAATGAGCCGCAAGCAGGGGGGTATCGGCAAGAAGCTATTATTTTATCTTACTTAGGGCGTATTGAATATAACTACGATAATCGTTATTTATTAAATGGTGTTATCCGTCGCGACGGAAGTTCTCGTTTGGGTCGATCCAATCAATGGGGAAATTTTCCCTCCATATCAGGAGCTTGGCGAATCAGTAATGAAAAATTCTTTCAGAAAGAATGGGTTAACGATTTAAAGTTAAGGGCTAGTTATGGACGGCTTGGAAATAGCACGACGAGTACAGACCTAGCTGGAAATAGTAGTGCCAATTATTGGGATTACTTAGCGGTTATCAACACATTTTCGACTATCGCCATGGGTCGTGATCAGTTGATTTATCCCGGTGCTACCCAGGTCGCGCTGGTTAACCCTGACCTTCGCTGGGAAACCTTGACGCAAAAGAATTTCGGTGTCGACGCTACGTTATTCAATAATAAAATTACGTTAACAGCCGAATATTTTATTGCCGATACGAAGGATGTCTTAACGGCCATGCCTATTGCATTGACAACAGGCCATGATGGAAGACCACCAATAGCCAATGCTGCAAGTCTAAAAAATACCGGTTTTGAACTTTCTTTGGGTTATAATGAAAGCAGCCGAGAGTTTAAGTATTATGTAAACACCAATATTACGACGCTCAAAAACAAAGTGACAAGCTTAGGGTATGGTCGGAACAACATTTTTGTGGGGAATACCGTCACGCAAGTCGGGCAATCTGCCGGTATGTGGTATGTGCTGGAAACGGATGGGCTTTTCCAATCCCAAGAGGAGGTAGACAATTATAAGAATGCAGAGGGAAGAGTTATACAACCTTCGGCCAAACCAGGTGATATACGGTTCAAAGACCACAATGGTGATGGACAGATTACAAATGATGATAAATTGGTGCTAGGATCTCCTTGGGCAGATGTTGAACTGGGAATTAATCTAGGTGCTTCTTATAAGAACCTTTCTCTTACCATGAACTGGTTCGGTGCTTTCGGCGCTACGGTTTACAACGGTTATCACAGCTTAGTAGATCGTTTTGATGATAACTCCAATTATCGCGCCGGCATACAACCCTGGACGCCTGAAAATCCTAATACAGATGTGCCAAGAATGTACTACGGTTCTACGTTGAACTCGCGCGGAGACACCGACCGCTGGCTTGAAAGCGGTAATTTTATGCGTCTTAAATACATCAGTTTATCATATACACTTCCTGAAAGCTGGTTGAAACGCATTGGCTTCCAAAGCGGACAGGTAACACTTTCGGGACAAAACCTGCTGACCTTTACCGGCTATAAGGGGCTCGACCCCGAGTTTAACAATACGAATATATACGAACGCGGGTTTGACAATTTTAGTTATCCAAATCTCAAGACCTATTCGCTGGGTTTGCAATTTGGATTTTAAATTTAATTAGGATACATCATGAAAGGCTTATATATATTGCTCTTTATCTCCCTTTTAACGCTTTGTGGAAGTTGTAAAAAGGATCTATTGAATATAGAAAACCCGAACACACCGACGACGGACGTGTTCTGGAAAACGGAGGAGGATGCCCAGAGAGGTGTCAACTCTATTTATGCTATGTTTTATAAACCGGCTTTGTGGTCGAGATGGATATACTTTCGATTGGATCTTACTTCTGACGAAGGATTTAGCAAAAGTCCTTGGATAGAGTTAGGCGATTGGACGCGATTTCAATATGTGAATTACAATTTCGGCGAAGGAAATGTCTTCACTTGGAAGGATACGTACAAGGCTATCTTTCGATGCAATCAAGTATTAGATAATGTGCCAAATATCACTTTTGCCGACCAGGTAAAAAAAGACAGAATATTAGGGCAGGCTAAGTTTTTAAGAGCATTACATTATTATTACGCGGCTTTATTATGGGAGAATGCTCCGCTGGTTCTCAAAACTTCTAAGCCTGATGATTTGCCTCTTCAAAGCACCTTGGCAGAAGTTTGGGCGCAGGTTGAAAAGGATTTAAAAGAGGCCCTGGAAGTGCTCCCGGTTGAATGGGATGACAATAATGTCGGACGGCCGACAAAGGGTGCTGTCAACGCTTATTTGGCAAGGGCATATATGCAACAGCATAAATGGGCAGAAGCTAAACAAGCCTTGGATTATTTCTTTACCGGTGAAGGTAATGGTAAATATAGCTTGGTAAGCGATTTTCAGGACAATTTTACCCACACTAATGAAAATAATAGCGAGTCTGTATTTGAAATTCAATTTTCGGACGTAAACAAAACACCGGAGGATGCCGATGGCCCCGGCCAAATGATGAGCAGTCAGCGTGCACAATTCTTCGCGCCAAGGAGTATCGGTTGGTCAGATGGTCAGGCGCGTTACTGGATTGTAGATGAGTTTAAGAAGGAAAAAACAGTCGACGGAAACATTGATCCTCGACTGCGTTATACCCTATTCTATCCCGCTTTGGAAGCGGATTTTGGCGATAAAGTATATGGCAGAAGTTGGCAATGGGACGCGAATGAAGCTTGGTTTCGTAAATATGCCCGAGATTACTTTCGCGATAACGAGGATTACTATGCGCAAAATAATTTCCGTATGGTACGTTATGCTGATATCTTGTTGCTCTATGCAGAGGTCTTGAATGAGTTGGGAAGTACAAGCGAGGCGATTACCTATGTTGATCAGGTGCGGAGCCGTGTAGGATTACCAAACTTGGCGGTTAATCATGCCGCTGCAACACAAGATGCCAATGCTTTTAGAGAACGACTGAAGATGGAGCGGGAATTGGAACTATGTGGAGAAAGTGTGCGCTGGGCAGATTTGAAGCGTTGGGGTGATTTGGAAACGCAAGAGAAGGTGGCAGCTGTTGCCGAGCGGGATCCGGATTTTAAGAATTTCGTGGTTGGTAAACATATTCGTCTGCCAATTCCGCAAATCGAGGTGTTAAATAATCCTAACTTAAAGCAGAATTCGGGATATTAATCAGCGATCAAATCAATGAGAGGTGCCTTTCTTCTAGTGTTTCTATTTTGCTTTTGTGCAACGCAGATATATGGACAGCCTATTGTTTGGGATCGGGGCTCGATGCGAAAAGTATCGGCCCCGGCCAAGCATTACACGAGTTATCCTAGAATGATTGAGCTGCAGGATCAATCTTGGCTATGCATTTACGAATCGGATGGGAATATCGTATGCGCTGAAAGCGTGGACAAAGGCAATTCGTGGAAAAGAATCAGTATTGTAGCAGAACGTAAACCGAGCGTGAATATGTGCGTTCCGAGCATGATTCAGCTGAAAGATGGTTCACTTTTAGCTATGTACAACCCAAGACCAACAAAGAATAATACGGAACATCACTTTGAGATCAGAACAAAAAAAAGCAACGATCTGGGATTAACCTGGCATGATGAACGTTTAGTTTATCAAGCGGGAAATGAATTTAAAAACGGCTGTTGGGAACCAGCTGCTATACAATTGCCAGACGGAGCAATCCAACTGTTTTTTGCTAACGAAGGTTTGTACTTAAGCAGCGATGAACAGAATATCTCGCGATTTACATCCTTTGATAATGGCTTAACTTGGTCTAAAGTGCCAACGATTGTAAGTTTTAGAGCTGGTTTTCGTGATGGTATGCCGGTACCCTTACTAATTGACGATCATAGGTTGGCAATTGCAATCGAAGATAATGGAATGCAGCAATTCAAGCCCTATATAATTTATGGGAATGCAAAGAATGATCGAGCTTATCCGGTGCTGGCTAAGGATTCGAATCGTGCTTATGCCTTAAAGCATAAGCTGGCAGATACGATTTATGCAGGTGCCCCATATTTGTGCCGAACACAAAACGGGCTAACGCTGCTTTCCTACCAAGGGACCGAAGGGCGAAAAAATAAAATGAAATATGCTGACATGAAAGTAGTGGTCGGAGATCGGTTTGCTGCTAATTTTGAGCATTGCACGACGCCTTTTCTTATTCCTCCAGATAAATCGGCTTTATGGAATAGCCTAGCAGTTACCTCCGATGGTACTGTTGTTGCCCTGACGGCCACCAATGCCTTTGGTAAAGGTCAAACGGAAATATGGCTAATTAAAGGGCAACTAAAACATCGGGAGCCTGAAAGGTAAAGTAAAGATTGGTAAAATTGATGTTGCAAATGGAGGGAAATTTTTGTTTCGCTTAAATATTTATTTTAGCTTTAACACTTCTAGTAGGCTGATAAGTATCTCGTTCAATACAAAATCAGCTAAATAACAAGGACGAAGAATATCCTGATCTATTTTAGTCGATATTTTAAGCAAGCTAAACAATGAATAAAACCGACAATAACAATTCCCGAAGAAAGTTTCTGAAAAAATTGGGTGGTTCTGCTGTGCTGGCAGCAGCAAGTCCGAGTTTATTAAGTGCAGCAACGAATTTTGCCGATAAGCACGTTCAAATCTTAAAGAAGCGGGGGAGAGTACCTGCTAATGACCGGATTAATATTGCAGCAATAGGTTTGGGTATTATGGGGTTTGGCAACCTAAAAGCGGCACTAAGCAGAGAGGGGATTGAGCTAGTTAGCGGGGCCGACTGCTATGACGGACATTTACAAAAGTTAAATGAGTTGTATGGTAGCCATGTTAAAACAACGCGTCACTACGAGGAGATTTTAGATGACCCGGGAATTGATGCGGTGATCATTTCTACACCGGATCATTGGCACGCCCGGCAAGCGATCGCTGCGATGAAAAAAGGGAAGGCTGTATACTGTGAAAAGCCGTTGGTGCATAAAATTGAAGAAGGCGAAGCTTTGATTCGGGAACATCGGAATACAAAAGTAGCCTTTCAGGTAGGAAGTCAATGGGCAAGTTCTATTGTTATTCATAAGGCAAAAGAGTTATACCAACAAGGAGCCATCGGAAAGCTGAATTTTGTGGAAGTTTATACCGATAGATTCGATGCAAAGGGCGCTTGGCAATATTCCATTCCACCGAATGCTTCAGAAACTACATGCGACTGGAGAACGTTTCAAGGCGGAGCAACGGCGCTTCCTTTTGATCCGGTACGTTTTTTCCGATGGAGAAATTATCAAGCCTATGGTACAGGCATGGCAGGTGATTTATTTGTGCACTTGTTTACTCGCTTGCATACCATTACAGGCTCGTTGGGGCCGGAGAGAATTTATGCAACCGGAGGGCTGAATTATTGGAAAGACGGACGTGACGTGGCGGACTTGATGTTGGGGTTATTTGATTATCCTGAAACGCAGCAGCATCCCGCTTTCAACCTTTCTTTACGCGTTAACTTTGTGGATGGTTCCGGAGGGGGTGATAGCATGCGCCTTGTAGGTAATGAAGGAGAAATGGTTTTGGATGGAAATAGTGTCAGTATTCGAAATAAAAAGCTTCCACAAGCACCTGGTTACGGAGGTTGGGACACTTTTGAAACTTTTCCCGAGAAAGTGCAACAGGAATTTGTGTCTCAATACAATGAGAAATATCAGGGCATCAGACCACAGGTATTATCAGTAGGCGAAAATATTTTTCAGGCGCCCAAGGGTTACGATATGCGCGTGGACCACTTTGATGACTGGTTTAATGCTATACGGACTAAAGGTGTTGCCATAGAAGGTCCTGAGTTTGCCATGCGAACCGCAGGACCAGCTTTAGCGGCGAATATCAGTTATAACGAAAAGCGGATCGTCCATTGGGATCCAAGTCAAATTAGACAGAAGCAAAGTTCATAACTTCTCTGCATTTGTCAGTTAGCCATTGAAAGCCGGCTGCCTCAGCTGGCTTTTCAAATAATTTGGAGCCCATACCTACCGCACTAACACCTGCTGCAAACCATTTGGAAATACTATTTTCATCAGGATTAACTCCACCTGTAGGCATAAAAAGCATGTCAGGAAAAAGCGGTTTAATAGCTTTTAGAAAGTCTGGGCCTAAACTGCTTCCCGGAAACAATTTTACCAGGGGTGCTCCTAGAACTTCTGCGGTATTGATTTCTGTAGGAGTCATGCATCCGGGTATCCATAGAACGTCTACGTCCAATGTAATTGCAGCAATTTCCGGCTTCACAATTGGACTTACGATAAAATCAGCTCCCAAGGAAAGGTAGTCTTCAGCCTGTTTCGCCGACTTAATGGTGCCTATGCCTAGGTGTAATTCCGGTAATTGCGCGTCGCGAAAAGCTTTCAATTCTTTAAAATTTACCAAGGCTTGACCACCTCTGTTAACAAATTCAAAGACGCGAATACCGCCATCATAACATGCTTTCACGGTATCTAAACATGTTTGCAGGTCATCATGGTAATAAACCGGAATGACTGGATATTTTTTTATTTGTACAATACTTTCTTCAATTGTTTTCATTTGGATAAAGTAAAAAGTAAAAAGTAAAAAGTAAAAAGTAAAAAGTAAAAAGTAAAAAGTAAAAAGTAAAAAGTAAAAAGTAAAAAGTAAAAAGTAAATTTCACTAACAACTAACAACTAACAACTAACACTAACAACTAACAACTAACAACTAACAACCAATAACCAATAACCAATAACCAATAACTAATAACTGCCGTCTCCTAAATCACCTTTAACGAATAACTTTTTAAAGCCGGCAGAAGTTGCTATGTCAATTACCTCCTGGTTTTCTTTTCCTGTAGTAAGCGCGCGAATGAGTCCGCCCATAAAGGCGTCCCCGCTTCCAATCCGATCGATCACTTCATTCGTCTCTAGTGTTTGTGATACATAATGCCCCTTTTGAGTATGATAGGTGCCATAGAAAAGATTGTGGGACGGGTTATCCATGAATCGGAAAGTATAGGCTATGTGCTTACAGTTTTCGAATCGCTTGAACACTTCTTGGGCCGATTGATTGGCATGTTCCACATAAGTTTCTTTCGTAGTGTTACGATCAAGGTCGGGATCTATGGAAGTGCCCAACATGGTGTTGGCTGCCCAGATGTTACCCATAATGACATCGCAATAATCGACTAAGGAAGGCATTACGTCGATAGGGGACTTGCCATAGTTCCACAGTCTATTTCTGTAATTCAGATCAACCGATATAATAAGCCCCTTTTTCTTGGCGGCTTGTAGAGCCTCTTCGCAAACGGCGATCATGTTTTCATTTAAGGCTGGAGTAAGGGCCGTCCAATGGAACCAGTTGTGGCCTTCCAATACATTGTCCCAATCAATGTCTCCAGTTTTAAGCGCGCTGAATGAAGAATATTTCCGATCGTAGACCACTTCTCCTTTGCTAAGCCCATTGGCCGACAAAAGGAAATAAAGGCCTAGCCGATCACCTGCAAATCGGCATTGGCTAATGTTTACGCCTCGCTCCTTTAGACTGTTAAGAGCTTGGTTTGCCAACTGATTGTCGGGCACACAACTTATGTACGAGACTTGCGCATGCATACAGGCTAAAGAAGAAGCTACATTTGCTTCCGACCCGCCAGCGTAAATAGAAATGCCTTCGCTTGCATTGATAAAATGACCGGTCTGTGTGCTGACCCTTAGAAGAAATTCGCCAAAGACGGCTATCCGATTACCTTCGTTTAAACTCATGAATTAAATTTTTTAAGGCAAGCCTAATGATAATAGATCATGACAAGTATCTTGCTGGAAAGCATAGCTGTTGTGTCTTGTCAAGAGTGGCTAGTTTTTTTGTCGAAAATAGTTATTATTCCCGTGTATAAAAATATCCATTCCTTTTAAAACTACGCAATCGATATCGTAAAATCTTTTCGCAAAATAATTGAAATCGATTTTAATTTGCTAAAATTGAATCTTAATAGTTCATTATTGATTCTTGCCAAAGACAACTGAGCCCTTTATAAGCTGTTAAATTCTTTGCAAGGCATCTTTTTGATGAGTTGATATAAAAAGCTAAGCAATGAATAAAACTTCACCTTTTTCTTTAGAAAATAAAGTTATTGTTATTACCGGTGCAACCGGTGTGTTGGGTAAACACTTTTCTTTAGCCGTAGCCGAAGCTGGAGCAAAGGTGGTTGTCATGGGTAGAAATAAAGAACGCGCCGATGCGGTAGTTGAGCAAATTAAGGGTGTTGGTGGTGAAGCAATTGCTGTTTTAGCAGATGCGATGGATGAGGATCAAGTGCTTCTTGCCAAAGAGCAGATTTTGCAGCATTTCGGAACCATCGATGGTTTAGTGAATGCTGCAGGTGGTAATATTCCAGGGGCGACTATATCGCCTGATCAGAATCTTTTTGATGCCAAGATAGCTGATACAAAAAAAGCAGTTGATTTAAATCTTTTTGGTACAGTGATACCTACGTTTATATTCGGGAGAGTAATTGCAGAGAAGGGAAGGGGTTCTATTGTGAATATCTCCTCTCTTTCGGCACATCGACCTATAACCCGTGTATTGGGATATACAATGGCCAAAACTGCCATTGAAGGTTTTACGAAATGGATGTCTGTAGAGTTAGCACAACGTTATGGTGATGGTGTGCGTGTGAATGCGATATCGCCGGGTGTTTTCCTCACGGAGCAAAATAGAACTTTACTAACCAATGCCGACGGATCGTATACAGATAGAGCAAATCGATTCGTAAATGGAACTCCTTTTGGCCGATTGGGTAATCCCGAAGAGTTGAAAGGAACCCTGGTATATTTATTAAGCGATGCTTCTGCTTTTGTGAGCGGAACAAGTATTTTAGTTGATGGTGGTTTCAACACCTATTGTGGCGTTTAAATTCCGGGTATTTAGTCTTTAGGCGCGGGCTCTGGAAATCACTGTTGGCTATCAGTCGTTGGATAGCTGTAACAGCGGTTTATAGTTTAAGTTTCCGCCTAATAGTCATATCATTTAATTTAATCTAAAAAGAACTATGAAGTTATTACAAAGTTGGCGTTGGTATGGACCAAATGATCTGGTGTCCTTACAAGATGTAAAGCAGGCAGGTGCTACAGCGATTGTAACGGCTCTTCATCATATTCCACATGGAGAGGTATGGCCGCTAGAGGATATTAAGGAACGCAAGCGGATTATTGAAGCAGCGGGACTTACCTGGGCCGTAGTAGAAAGCGTTCCGGTACATGAAGCCATCAAAACTGATCGGGAGGACGCAGAAAAATACCTGAAAAACTACATACAAAGCTTAGAAAATCTTGCAGTCTGCGGTATTAAAACCATATGTTATAATTTTATGCCCGTGCTCGACTGGACCCGTACCCAGTTGGATTTAGTAATGAAGGATGGGTCAAAGGCTTTATATTTTGATTGGACAGATTTAGCGGTGTTTGACTTGTTTATTTTGAGACGGAAAGGGGCGGAGCATAATTACCCAACATCGATATTGGAGAAGGCGAAGGAGCGGTATAGTACAACCAATCAGGATGTATTAGCGAAGTTGAGTGAAGTTGTTTTGATGGGCATTCCTTCCGAAGACCCAATCGGCTTAGGTGATCTACAAAAGAGTATCGAAATTTATAAAGAGATTGGTACGGATGGCCTACGTAAAAATCTGCTTAAATTTTTAGCGGCTATTTCGCAAGTATGCGAGAAGCATGGAATTCATATGACCATCCATCCGGACGATCCTCCTTATCCCATCTTGGGCTTGCCGCGTGTAGTTAGTAATAAGGATGATTTATTGTTTTTGATGAAGGAAGAGCCTCGGGAATTTAATGGCCTTTGTTTCTGTACCGGTTCTTTGGGAGCCGGTATAAGCAATAACATCCCTGACATTTTAGAATCGGTCAAAAACCGAGTTCATTTCGCGCATTTGCGGAATGTGAAAAAAGACGAGGAAGGTAATTTTTATGAAGCAGACCATTTAGATGGAGATGTGGATATGTACGCGGTTATGAAGATTCTTACAGAGGAAAATCAAAAGCGTGAGCTGCCCATTCCCTTTAGGCCCGATCATGGACATCAAATGCTTGATGATTTACATAAGACCTCGAACCCTGGTTATTCTGCCATCGGAAGGTTACGTGGCTTGGCTGAATTACGTGGTTTAGAATTAGGGATACTCGGAAGTTAATTGGCTATTGTGATAGATTAGCTAATCATTTTATTATTGATATTAAGTAGGGAATATGAAAGAATTTCTTGACGAAGACTTTTTGTTACAGTCGGATCTGGCGGTGCGTTTATATAATGAGTACGCGAAAGACTTACCCATTATTGATTATCATTCCCATTTACCCCCGGATGTTATTGCTGCTAATCAACACTTTTCGAATATCACGCAAATATGGTTGGCGGGTGATCATTACAAGTGGCGAGCACAGCGGGTTTTGGGAATCGATGAAAAATATATTACAGGAAATGCGTCCGATCAGGAGAAATTTAAAAAATGGGCTGCATGTGTGCCCTACACGGTGAGAAATCCACTTTATCACTGGACGCATATGGAACTAAAAAACCCTTTCGGTGTTCAAGAAATACTAACAACAGAGAATGCTGATCGGATATACGAAGTAACTGGCAATAAATTACAAGATCCGGCGTTTACACCACGCGGCTTACTTACACATTTTAATGTGGAGATGGTAGGAACAACGGACGATCCGCTCGCTAATTTGACTGAACATGAGCAAATTGCTGCATCTGATTTCGCTACCCGAATATTACCCTCTTTTCGTCCTGATAAGGTATTCAATTTAAGTGGTGGTGATACGTTCAGACAGTACATTTCCTCGTTAGCAGAAGTTTCGGATGTGGTGATTAAAGATATCGACTCGTTGTTAGAAGCCTTGCAGAAGCGGGTGTTTTATTTTCATGACAAGGGTTGCCGCATAGCTGATCATGGCTTGGCTCATATGCCAACGATTCACTTTAACAAAGCTGAGTTGGAAAAGGTCTTCAAAGAAGTTTTACAAGGAAACGATTCGAAAGCGTTGGCTAGTCAGGACGCCTTTACAGGATGTGTGCTTCAAGCTTTGTGTAAAATGTACCATCAACAAGAATGGGTACAGCAGTTTCATCTGGGTGCTTTACGGAACAACAATACACGATTACTTAAAGAGCTGGGACCCGACACCGGATATGATTCAATAGGTGATTTTCAGCAAGCATCTAATCTTTCTGCCTTTTTGAATTTACTTGAGAGCGAAAACCAGTTAACAAAGACTATTTTATATAATTTAAACCCTTCTGATAATGAGGTATTTGCATCTATGACGGGCAATTTTCAATCAGGAGGCATTATTGGTAAGATACAGTTTGGTTCAGGCTGGTGGTTTTTAGATCAATTAGAAGGAATGACGAATCAAATGAATAGTTTATCAAATATCGGTTTGATTGCTTGTTTTATCGGTATGTTGACAGATTCAAGAAGCTTTCTATCATATTCACGACATGAGTATTTTCGCCGCTTACTTTGTAATCTGTTTGCCTCCGATATAAACAATGGCTTACTGCCAAAAGATATCAATTGGATCGGTAAAATTATTAAGGACATCTGTTATTATAATGCCAAAAATTATTTCCCTCTATAGGACACAAGATAAAGAGGTTTTCCGCCGACCTCTTCATCTTTGTTATACCAATCGCCTGCTGGAAGCCCGCTCATGAAGTTGGGCAGCCAGGTAAACGGTTTGCTTTTCCTCCTCGTCTGTACCTTCGATAATATCAATTAATCGGTTAGCGGCGGCTTCACCTATTGCAATTGCGGGTTGATAAATAGTGCTGAGGGGTGGGTGTAATGAATTTGCAAGGCTTGTATTGGTGAACCCAATGAGTGCCATATCTTGTGGGATTTGATAACCCATTTCCTGAAGTATAGAAATGCTGGAAGTGCTGATTTGGTCGCTTAAGGTAAGAAGCGCTGTCGGCGGGACAGTTAAAGCGCTGAGTTTTTGCATCGCTTGGTGAATACTCTCTTCTAATAGGGCTGTAGTCTGTAAATTACAGGGTTGTATATATTCATCCATCAATTCAATCCTATGGTCACGTAATGCTTTTTTATAACCTTCCAAGCGTTGAATATTAATATTTAGACTTGTGTTACTATGTAATACGGCAATTCGCGTATAGCCATTTTTTATAAGATGTTCGGTTGCTTGGTAAGCGGCGTCCAGGTTATTGATACTGACTCTTGGAACGTCCAGTTCATCGCTATATCGATCAAATAAGACAATAGGTAATCCTAATTGCTGAAATTTTTTTAAGTGGTCGACATTAGGCGTTTCGCAAGCTGGCGAAATGAGTAAACCGTCAATCGAGCGACCATAGAGTACCTCAGTACATTTTATTTCTTGTACGTGCGATTCCTTACTTTGCATGATCATGATACTGTAGCCCCGTTCATTGCAGGCACGGTCAATACCATTGAGCATTTGGGATACAAAACTGTTGTCAATGGCACATATTACTACTCCTATGGTGCGACTTTTTCCCTCTTTAAGGCTTTTGGCGAGCGTATTAGGTTGATAGCCAACCTGCTCGGCGTAGGCTATCACCCTCTTTTTTGTGTCTTCCCCGATTTCGTAACTGTCTCGGAGCGCCTTAGAGACGGTTGAAGTAGATAAGTTCAACGCTTTGGCTATATCTCGTAAAGTCATAATAGTGATTATCCTAGCTGATTATAGGTTAATAATTCGCCATTCTTTTGGGTAATAGTTGTTTACCCGATTCGGTAGTATTTTCATCCATCCCAAGGGATGTCCGTCATAGCAGGCTAAAACCCAGCCCTTCACTTCTGTTGTTAACTGAATATCTGCTTTTCTTAAATATTGCAAGGCGGTTTCTAAAGAAAGCTCAATGCGAGGTATTTGATTACTAATAGCTGTACTTAAGGCAAGCTCGTGATGTGGAAGTAATTCTTTTTTTGTAAGCCTTCCTACGTTTGTTCCAGCCTTTTTCAGATACAAAACATGTTGAAGTGCTTTTACATTTAGTTCGTGTTGTGTCGGAATAATAAGTATATCGTCCTTAAAAAGGAGTCCGGTAAATTCGGTTTCGGTTTTTATCCAATTCTTTAAATATGCTTTATCTAATTGAGTCTTTTCGATTTTAATTTTTTTCGTATTAAAAGTGGGCTGATTTTTTTTCTTACGGAAACAGGCGACGTAAAAACCTTCGCCTCTCACTTTGTGTGGATAAAAGCGATAACCATGACATTGAAACTTTGGAGATCGTGTTTCCTCTATTTGCCAAGCAAGATCATGGGGGATTGGAATGGATTGCATATCATGATTGGCAACCAACCAATCTGCGATCTCTTCGTTTTCTTCTATAGAATAGGAACAAGTGGAATAAATCAATATGCCATCTTCCTTAAGAGTGGAAAGACTATCTGATAGAATTCGCTGTTGCCTTTGACTGCACAAATTTACTGTTTCCTCAGACCACTCACTGATGGTTTGTTCGTCTTTCCGGAACATGCCGGAACCTGAACATGGAGCGTCAACCAGCATGAGGTCGAAGAAACCAGGTAACCTGTTAAAAGACTGTGGATCATTATTAGTAACCACAACATTGAAATTTCCCCATTTTGTCAAATTATCTGCCAGAACGTTAACCCTGGTTTTTATAATTTCGTTTGAGACTAATAAACTATCAGGGTGTAATACGCTATTTAATAAAGTACTTTTTCCACCAGGTGCAGCACATAGATCGAGTGCTAAAGAGGCTTTCTTATCTATATTGAGCGAGCGAATAATATGGTCGATAAACATAGATGAAGCTTCTTGAACATAATATGTGCCTGCGTGAAATAGCGGATCTAATGTAAATATAGGGCGTTCATTCAAATAATAACCTGTAGGACACCAAGGGATGTGATCTTTGTTTTCAAAAGCTTTCGTCCATTTTGTCGGATTGAGGCGTATCGAGGTGATCTGTTCCTGCTGCCGATGTATACGACGGAATTCCTCCTCGTCAATTTGGAAGTCTTTCTTTAATGCTGTGATAAGCTTAGAAGGCAAAAAATTGCTCATAGTATTTACAAACCTAACATGAAATTATGAGATTTAGAACATAAGCGATTAAAAAAGAACATTGAATGGCTCAATGATTAGGGTATCGTGTAATCATTTTTTTCCCGATTTAATGAATGTTTGTCTGATGAAAGATTATTATTATAAAAAAAACGGTTTGATTTCCAGTTTGTTGTAAAAAAAGCTA